>NZ_JACCBX010000031.1 GCF_013409995.1 Neobacillus driksii | reverse complement strand
TAGGATCAGTAAATCGATCTATCTCTCCAATTTCTGAAATGATCGTTGCAGCGATTTTTTCTCCGATACCAGGGATAGATTTGATAATATTATATTCTTCAATTTCTTTAGCGAGGGCATCTATCTCCGACTCCAACTTTGATAGGTGCTCTTTGTATTGAAGAATCATATTAATATACATACCAAGGCTTAAAATATGACTCTGATAGACTGTCTTTTCAAAAGGGTTACGAGCTGCTGCAGCCTTAAGCTTAATCGCACTTTCTTTTGCCCATCTGATTGATCGACTTTTACATAATTCATGTATCTTGTCTGTAATTGTTTCTTCACTTGCTTTCATAATGTCCTCGGAAGAGGGGAACTCTGAAAGCGTTAAGAGTGATACAACAGAATATAAATCGCCAAATACCCCTTTATATTCTGGAAACACTTGTTCAAGAACAGCCTGAAATTGAAGCTTGGTTTGAATGGTGACTCCCGTAATATTTTCATGCTGTCTTGTAAGATTACGAAGGTTTAATAATTGGACACCACGCTTTTTAAAAGGCTCTAACTCTTCTTTATAGAACAACTCACAAAGAAGATAGGCATCTATGACATCTGTCTTTACTTTTCTTAAACTTGAACTTCTTGCCTTGTATGAAATCAACGGATTGATAATAATCAATAAATATCCTCGTTCTTCCAAGTAATGAACAACAGGAGTTTGATAATGCCCTGTAGCTTCTAGTATGATCGAAGGCTTCTTACCAGACTCTTTTTTCACATCCTCCAGAAACGTTACAAGATAACTAAGCCCCTCAACGGTATGAGATACTTTAAAACTCTTAAGATATGGTTTGCCTTTATCTAAAAATGCTTGAACTTGACTTTCCCCTTTTGAAATATCCAGACCAACGACTGGATTCATTCTAATTCATCCTCCTAAACTAGTAATTTGCCAGTACCCCTAATTCCTCCATGCAGTGTCACAGCTTCGCTTGTTATACGAGATCTTAGTCCCAACCAGCCTCAATCATGTTTCTACAAGTAGGGGGCGAACGGTTTAGTTGACGGGGTCGAAGGCCCCACGAGCAGATACGTTCTACCCTGGCTACTGATATAATAAGACCAAAATAAATAAGGTCAACCAGAAATATTTAGCATTCTGGCTAACCTTATAATACGAA
>NZ_JACCBX010000030.1 GCF_013409995.1 Neobacillus driksii | reverse complement strand
TAAACATACTAACATTAGTAGCACAAACCAAGGCCATGGTTTGTGCTACTATTTTTTTATAGTAGAAGTGAAGGAAGGTCGATCCGTCTATGGGACCATGTAAGAGTCCGTATCTTAAACAGACCAACTTCACACCCTTGTTTGAATCAGTTTAGTATGTTGGGTCCTAGAGACCGTGTATAAGAAAATGGAATCGATAAGGCACTGTGAAGACTTCTATGATTGGTTATAAAAGGAGAGTTTTTATATGAAACATGTCATCGCTCTTGATGTAAGTAAAGGGATAAGTACCATTGCCATTTATAATGGCTATAGACAATGTGAATTTGAAGGGGAATTGTATCATACACGCATTGATTTTGAGCAGCTACACCTTCGTATTAAGGAAATAACAGCTCTTGATGGACAAGCCCCCGAAATCGTATTTGAGGCCACGGGTGTCTATTCAAAATCAGTTGAAAAGTTTCTACGGGATCACGGACATACATACTGTCGCATGAACCCGCTTGAAGCGAACCTACAAATGGCTTCAATGCGTCGACACAAAACCGATATTAGCGATGCCCATGAGTTAGCGAAAACCCACTTTAAATTGGAACGTGAAACGACGTATGTACAGAATGATTATTATGAACAGATGCGGGCGATTACTCGTTATTATGACGAGATTGAAGAAGAACTTATTCTTTTACGCAATCGTATGCATGCCATTTTACATATTTCATTTCCAGAGTTGGAACGACTTATTACACCGAGTTCAGCGCTATTTTTAAATTTTGTGCAATTGTATCCACATCCAGCACTATTATTAGCTCATTCAAAGACAATTATTAAAAATCGTTTAAAAAGCAATACACGTAAAAAACTTTCACTAGAACGTGCAGAGAAAATAGCCATCTTGTTATTAGAAGCTGCGAAAAATTCATATCCTGCCATTGAACCAACGGATATTCGTTGTAATCAAGTACGCGATTATGCCCAACGTATTGCGGATTTAATAGAAAAGAAAGACCAGCTTGTGAAACAAATGGTTATGATGTCTGAAGGAAGAAAGGAATATACCGTATTACGCTCTTTTCCAGGGATTGGTGATACAACAGCGTGCAGACTTATTGGCGAACTAGGTGATATTCGCCGATTTAAAAACGCGAAACAACTGAACGCTTACGTTGGCATCGATATTATGCGCTATCAATCTGGCAATACACAATACCGTGATCGTATTAATAAACGAGGAAATAAGAAGCTACGGAAGATTTTATTTTTTATGATTTGTACGATGCTTATGGCAAAAGGAAAACCTAATCATTTAGTAGACTATTATTACAAATTAAAAACGCAACCTCAGAGAAAGCCTCATAAGGTCGCGATTGTGGCGTGTATCAATAAGTTTCTGAAAGTGACGTTTCAGTTACTGACACACGGCATACTTTACGATTATGAGTCCGCACTACCAGCTCAGAAATCGTAGCCAAGTTTATATTCACTATAGCACACTGACCTTTCGAAAAAAAGAATATCGTGAGGTCTTTTCGTCATGGGAAAATTTAGATGTACTTGGGAGGGGTACCCCTCCCAAGTACATCTAAATAAAAAAACATAAATGAATTAACTGAAATACACTTGACTAATCGTAAGAAATAGACGGAGA
>NZ_JACCBX010000029.1 GCF_013409995.1 Neobacillus driksii | reverse complement strand
CAGATACGTTCTACCCTGGCTACTGATATAATAAGACCAAAATAAATAAGGTCAACCAGAAATATTTAGCATTCTGGCTAACCTTATAATACGAACGTGGCAGGTTATTTAAATGATAAAATTTAATTTTCTGATAAAATATACCTTGTATTATAGAGTATTGGAAATTATAATTTATTCTAGGAGGTGTAAATATTGGAAATTAATAAAGAGGTCTTGAAAGGTCATATCGATACGTTGATCCTTTCACTTTTACATAATAGGGATATGTACGGCTATGAGGTAGCGAAAATTGTTCGTGAAAAAAGTGAAAATCAATTTGAATTAAAAGAAGGTACACTTTACCTGTCTTTAAAGAGATTAGAAAAAAATGAATGGATTGAATCTTATTGGGGAGATGAACAAGGTCCAGGAGGAAGGAGAAAGTATTATAAACTAACATCCATTGGTGAAGAAGGGTTTGCAGAAAAGCGTTCTGAATGGCTATTCGTTAAGAAAATAATGGACTCATTTTTGGAAGGGGGAAAAGAAGTATGAGGCAAATAGATGTATTTGTAGATTCGATTTATCACAGTGTAGGTGGTAACGAAGAAGAAATTCAAGAGTTGAAAACCGAAATGAAAAGCCATTTGATTGAAGCCGTTTATGATTTAAAATCAGAAGGAAAGACTGAAAAAGAAGCAATAGAAATAGCCATTAAACGGTTTGGTGGTGAAGATGAATTGCGATCTATTGTTAGTCACTTGTTTCAGGCTCAAAAACTCTTTGGTAAATGGGTTTTGTATATATCAATAACATTTCTTGCACTGGCATTTACATTATTTGGTGTTCTACTTTTCATTTCAAATAATTACATTCACGAACAATCAGTAGTAGCCACAGAAATACTCAATAAATTAGAAAAAAAGGAAGTAGTATCTCAAGATTTAAAAAATGAAATTAAGACAATGGTAGAAGGAACAAATGCTATTCCTGGGCTTCGAATTTACAATATTAATGGTGTTAAAATAGATGAACCTCTTACTGAAATAATGAAACCTATTTATGAGTTCAAACAAGAAGTAAGAGAAGACCAAAATGTATTTTTCCGTACTTTTAATATGGGAAGTACCCTCCATATGGGTAACGGAGATGGTGAGAATCATTGGTTTGTTGATATGTCGGTAAGAAATTATGATAACAATGCGATTTTAATTTTGTTTGTTGGTATCGCTGTCTATTGGGCTTTATTTTCGATTTGGGCAATTATTAATGCCTACCACCAAAAGCGATTGAACATCGGGTGGATTATTATGTTTGCATTATTTAATTTTGTAGGGGTAGTCATATATTATTTAACAGATAAAAACTACAAAAAATACAAATTAAGTTTATGAGGTTGTTGAACTCACGGGTAGCGTTAGTTTAAGACTAGAGGGGCTGCTCTAATAAAGATAATTGGAGAAGATAATGTGAAGATAGATATGGTATTTGATTATGAGATAGGTAATGATTTAACTTCAAATATACAAGAATTGCTAAGCGGATGTTTTCAAGAAGACTTTCCAAAAAACAGAACTTATTTCAAACAATTACCCCATTTTAGATTTGTAGTTTTTAACGACAAAAATCAACTTGTAGGACAGGTAGGAATAGATTACAGAGTGATGAATCTTAACGGAAATCCTATAAGAATACTTGGTCTAATTGATTTATGTGTCACTCAAAACACTCGCTCTCAGGGGATAGGTTCGATGTTACTTTTAGAAATTGAACAGTTTTGTTGCAATAGAAATATTGAATTTTTATTGTTATTTGCTGACAACAAAACGTTGTATTTAAAAAATGGGTACAAGTCAGTTACGAACAAATGTAAATGGTTAAAAATTGACCATATAAGTCAAATTACAAGGGATATAGGTTATGAAGTAATTGATGGATTAATGATTAAAGAAGTTGGTAAGTCTGGTTGGAGCGAAGGAGATCTAGATTTTTTAGGCTATCTTTATTAAGCTAACGGGTGCTAGAGTTGAGCAAGGGGTTGCTGCGGCAGCCCTTTTTTTATTCCACAAACGGTCAGTTTAGTTAGAAAAAACACACAAATATATCAATTATTTTCTTTAATATTATCAATTTTGAGAATATATTGAAAATCCTGTTTATAATTACTAGTGTAAGATATTAATATTAAGGGGATGGTTTTAGTGAGTAACCAAACAAAAAAACAAAGCATTGGGTACATTTTAAAAGGTGCAATGGATTCTAAGGTTCCGGCAAACAGGATTTAAGATATTGAAGAAACTGCATTTGAGGTTGTACCACATAGTTCACAAATTGATAATTACGACACTTCTAATTATGCGTTGCAAATTGCAGAGGAAATTGAATTAAGTAAAGACATTGCAGCCGATATTAAGTCTGGTGTATGGTGGGCGTTTGATAACTGGACGGTTGACGAGGCCGGGGAAATTTGCGAAAGTTACGTTGTTTCCTTCTTTGAAAAAAAGGTTGTAATATATATTAACCAAAGCGTTTCTTCATTTAGGAGGAACGCTTTTTTCTTCCTCAACTAACGGAGCAGGATAGTACAATAAGAATAATAAATCAACCTTGGAAAAGAAAGACTAATCGCTGAGGTTATTTTATGAAAAAGTTGCTATTACTTTTAGTAATTTTATTTTCTATTGTATTTGGATTTCCTAATTCCTTTAATGCCTCGGAATTTCCTCAAGACGTTATGGAAGCAGCATTATTTAGGCAATTACGAGCACCTATTCTCTCGGTTGTTGGGACAGATTGGTTTAGAGATAATGAAAAAATATTAGAAATAAAACAGGATGAAGAGTATGTTGATAAATTTTACGTTACAGTTCAAGTTGTAACTTTCCAGGGTCTACACAATCCACCTTATATGCAAGAGATAATTACTTTTAGATTTGCAAGTAACGAAGTCAAAACGATTGATTATTTCAACAGAGTTATACCAGAAAGTGAATGGCATAAATTTCAGTTACGGTGAATGCTTATTCAACTAATGGGTGCTTTACTTTAAGATCAGGTTGCTGGGGCAGCCTTTTTCTTATTGTGCTAACGGGCAGGTTAGCACAATATGGTAAAATCAATTTGAGGAGGGGTATTATGAAACTATTCAGTATATGGTCAATAATCCTTGTTTTTTTAGGTTTAATTTCTTTTGGCTTGAATTGGTTAATCGAGGGTTATTTTGAACCGATTGTACTTATAGGAGTCATCTTTTTTTTAATAGGGGTTATCTTTAGTTTTATTGCTATCTCTAAAAAGGAAAAAGGGAGTATAAAGTTCATATCACTTGCATCATTTTTTATTATCCTATTTTTAGTTTCTTGGTTTGAACCATTCCAAGTTGTTCGTATAATGACTTGGCTTAAAAATATTGCTTAACTAACGGGGTGCAAGATTTATAGAGGGATTGCTGCGGCGGTCTCTTTTCTTGTTGTGCTAACGTTGTAGGATAGTGTAATAAGAGGTGTAAAGATATATGTTAAAATTGTAATAAAAAAAGGGAGAGATATGGTGAAATTTTATATAGCATCTAGCTTTAAAAATATAGAAAAAGTTAGATATGTTAGTAAGATGTTAAAAGTAAAGGATTTATCCATACATATGATTGGACTGTAAATGGCAACGTAACAACCTTAGGAGAACTAAAGGCGATAGGTCAAAAGGAGAAAAATGCTGAATAGAATCTGATTTTGTTGTAGTTTTATTACCAGCAGGAAAAGGAAGCCATATTGAACTAGGTATTGCTATTGGGAATAACAAAAAAACTTATCTTTATTCACCAAACAATGAAGTAGATAACCTTGAAACAACCAGTACATTTTATCAATTACCTGCAATTGAAAAGTGCTTTGGAACCATAGATGAATTAGTAGATCTTATAGACTTAAAATAAAAAAGTTTATTAAGCTAATGGGTGCGGTGATCCAAGAAGGATTAACGCTTTTTTGTTGAACTTTATTGAAGTAACGGAGCAGTTTAGCTCAATAAGGGGTTCTGTTATTTCACAAAAAAAGCTGACGACGTTTAGAAACCTCAACCAGTTTAAGGAAGGGGTTGACATGCCCCGAACAATTAGGAGGTACTAAGATGTTTTTAGACTTAGTTATAAGGGAATCTAATGAGTCCGATATTTACTGCATAAAAGAAATATATAATCAAGGAATTGAGGATCACATTGCTACTTTAGAAACAGAAATAAAAGATGACTCATATATAAAGGAATGGTATGAAAAACACAAAGGCCGTTTTAAAGTAATTGTAGCGGAGCAAGAGGGGAAAATTGTTGGCTGGGCTTCACTAAACCAATACAATAATCGATGTGCCTATGATGGAGTCGCCGACCTTTCTGTTTATATTTCCAGAGAATTTAGAGGGAAGGGAATTGGTAAGCAGCTTTTGGTAGCACTTGAATCTATAGCTAGAGAAAATAGATTTCATAAAATAGTGCTATTCACGTTCCCGTTTAATCAGCTAGGCCAGGGATTATATAAAAAAATGGGTTTTCGTGAAGTTGGTGTTTTTAAAAACCAAGGGATTCTTGATGGTGAATTTGTTGATGTAATGGCTATGGAAAAGTTATTATAGATTCCTAAATTCGATTGATAACGACTGTTATCAATCTTTTTTTACATTATCTTTACATTCGGCTACTTGAAATATATATATAACTAAATTATTATATAAGCGAATAGTTATATAAAGGTTGTTAAATCAAGTTAGTTTCGTAGGGGTTCACTTGTATAATAAGTACAACCTTGCAAAAAATAAATTTATGCTTCGTTCAATCTCTTTATAAGAATATTATTATTTACTTATATAGCAGGGAGGGGAAAAGTCAGAAATGAGTAAAACAGCAATTGATATACAGCGTGCTGCCAATGTTCTAAAGTTATTAGGCGATAAAACCCGATTAACCATGATTAAAATACTGGATAATCATGATGCTTGCGTCTGCGAATTTGTAGAAATATTTAAAACTAGTCAGCCAGCCATCAGTCAACATGTTCGTAAGTTAAAAGATGCTGGTCTGGTGAGGGAAACAAGAAGAGGGCAATGGATAATCTATTCTTTAAATAAAGATAGTGAGTATTTTCCATTGGTAAAAGATTTATTACTTCACCTTCCAAACCAAGATTTTAGATTAAAGGAATTGGAAGAGCAAGGTTTACGAATTTCATGTGAATAATTGGAGGTTTCAACATTGGTATCTACGATACTCGCTTCATTGATTTTTTTAATTACGCTTATTCTGGTTATATGGCAACCAAGAAATTTATCCATTGGATGGTCTGCTTGTGGGGGTGCAATTCTCGCACTTATCGTTGGAGTGGTTGACTTCCAGGACGTTCTCGAAGTAACCAAAATTGTATGGAATGCTACCTTTTCATTTATTGCCATTATCATTATTTCCTTAATATTAGATGAAATAGGGTTCTTTGAATGGTCAGCACTCCACATGGCAAGAGCGGCTAAAGGGAACGGAATAAGAATGTTTGTTTATGTTAGCATTCTGGGAGCACTCGTTGCAGCATTCTTCGCCAATGATGGTGCCGCACTTATCCTTACACCAATCGTCTTAGCAATGGTACGAAATTTAAAGTTCGAGGAAAAAATGATATTTCCATTCATTATTGCTAGTGGTTTTATAGCTGATACAACTTCATTACCATTAGTAGTAAGTAATCTTGTAAATATCGTTTCGGCAGACTTTTTTGGAATTGGATTTGCAGAGTTTGCCTCAAGAATGTTTGTTCCAAATTTATTCTCTTTAGTGGCAAGTATTTTAGTCTTATACATTTACTTCAGGAGGAACATACCTAAGAAATATGATTTAGGTCATTTAAAGAAACCTGTCGAAGCTATTAGGGACCAAAAGATGTTTCGTTTGTCGTGGGTAGTACTTACGATTTTATTAGCAGGATATTTTATTAGTGAATTTCTAAATATTCCAGTATCCATCATTGCAGGAATTGTGGCGATATTCTTCTTATTTATGGGAAGAAGAAGTCATGCAGTGGAAACGAAAAAGGTCATTAAAGGAGCACCATGGGCGATTGTGTTTTTCTCTATCGGAATGTATGTGGTGGTTTATGGCTTGAGAAATGTGGGATTAACCAATGTCTTAGCCGACCTAATCCAAGTGACAGCTGACCAGGGATTATTTGCAGCGACAATCGGTATGGGTTTTATTGCAGCTATTCTATCTTCAATTATGAACAATATGCCTACTGTGATGATTGATGCTTTAGCGATTGCAGATACCAATACGACAGGTGTGATTAGAGAAGCACTTATATACGCAAATGTGATTGGTTCTGATTTAGGTCCCAAAATAACACCTATCGGTTCTCTAGCAACTTTATTATGGTTACATGTTTTATCGCAAAAAGGAGTAAAGATTTCTTGGGGTACTTATTTCAAAACGGGTATTGTTTTAACCATACCAACTTTGTTCATTACTTTAGTTGGTCTATATATTTGGTTGTTAATCATTTAAACATAATTTTAAAGACAAAAGGAGAAATTCATCATGACAAAGAAAAAACTCTATTTTCTATGTACAGGTAACTCTTGCCGCAGCCAAATGGCAGAAGGATGGGCAAAGAAACATTTAGGTGATGAGTGGGAAGTACGAAGTGCAGGAATCGAAGCTCACGGATTGAATCCCAATGCGGTTAAAGCAATGAAAGAAACTGGAATAGATATTTCAACTCATACTTCAGATATTATTGATCCTGAATATCTCGACAATGCTGATTTAGTTGTAACATTGTGTGGCGACGCTGCGGATAAGTGTCCAATCACACCACCAAAAGTTAAACGAGTTCACTGGGGGTTTGATGATCCAGCCAAAGCTCAAGGAACAGTCGAAGAAAAATGGGCATTCTTCGAACGTGTCCGTGATGAAATCGGAGAACGCATAAAAACTTTTGCCGAAACTGGTGAATAAGAAACATTGGAGGAGGTCAATAGGATATGAGTAATAAAAATTATAATGAATTGATTCAGGACCGTGTTTTTATTGGCGGTGCAGATGATGTAAATGACGTTTTGAAAAATGAAAACGTAGATGTAATTCTTGATTTAAGAGCTGAAGTGCCAGAAGTTGATTATAACCGTGTACACAGCCCAATCTTTGATGATGGAGAGCATCAGGACGAATCCATTCAAAAGTCAATTAAACACGTTGTAAATGCTTATAACGAAGGCAAAAAAATTTATTTTCACTGTGGTGGTGGAAGTGGACGTACGGGAACTATTGCAGTGGGAACATTATTGTCATTAGGAATGGCTAAGACAATTGAAGAAGCGGAAGCGATAGCAAAAGAAGCTCGCCCTAAAATTAAGGTAAAACCTGAAATGAAAAATTCCTTAAAAAGACTTTTCCCAAATGCTTAACTAAAACAAATTGAAAGGAAGTCTGAACATTGATAATCACCGATGATGCTCGTGATGAATTTAAAAAAATGTTCAAAGAAGAGAATGCTAAAAACATTCGTATCTTCTTTGATGGATATGGCTGAGGCCAGCCAAGGATTGGGTTGGCTCTGGATGAGCCACAGACGGACGATATTATCGTCACTATAAACGAAATAAAGGTAGCAATCGACCCTATAATTGAACCAAACACGCAAGACCTTATTCTTGATCGAAGTGGAAATGGACAAGGCATTTCAATGATAGGTAATACGGGCAGATGTTGTTAGAAAAGGACCTTTACAGGTCCTCAGGCTGTCGAGAAAATCTCGACAGCTATTATTTTTCGTAATTACTTTAATGATTCACCGCGTTAATATGTTATAATATATATAAATAATAGGA
>NZ_JACCBX010000028.1 GCF_013409995.1 Neobacillus driksii | reverse complement strand
CACACCCGTTCCCATACCGAACACGGAAGTTAAGCTTCTCAGCGCCGATGGTAGTTGGGACTTTGTCCCTGTGAGAGTAGGACGTTGCCAGGCAAAGGAAACACAACCTGATAAGGGTTGTGTTTTTTTGTATGCTCTCGAATGAAGAATTTGTTGAAGTGTGCCCGCGAGGTGGCACTTTAGGGAAAAGAGGGAACGATAGTCAGAGAATCGTGCCCGTGCGGCGAAGCTTTTAGAGAAAACGGTAACGATTAGAGGTTATTCATGCCCGCGAGGCGACACTTTTAAGGAAAACAGTAACGAATAGTTCCTTAACAATCCCCATGAAGTCACTTTAATATAGTTGACGGTAATAAGTTAAACCCCATGTATGATTCCCTTGATTTTCAATTTTTATAAAATAAAGGAGCCAAAACTCCCTTTTGATTGCCTTAATCAGCATAAATAAGGTGTACAGGGAATCAAAATCCCCTTATAGTTCCCATAAGCCCGATTTGTAAGAGATACAGGGAACCAAAAACACCTTTTGATTCCCATAAACTTGATTTTCCGAGTATACAGGGAATCAAGGCCCTTTTTCTCCAAAGAAAAGACTGCCTATTAACTCATCAAGTACTCATAGACCAAAAATGGCCCCTTTTTCAAGGTAATTTCCAAGAAAGTCTTAATAAATGGATAATCACGGTTTGGCATCATTTTTGTAATTTCACTCCACCACTCTGTTTCATATCTAGCAATCATACTTAAATTATAAAGCAGGAGATAATGAACCATTAGTTCAGGAAATAGAAATAAATTCTCCTTCTTAAGCGGTAATACATAAGCGCTGCATTCTAGATTGTATTTAATCGGTGATATTCCAGAAAACTTCCGTTTATCGTATTGAAACGCGAGTCCTTCACTTAAAAATTCAATCTGATTCCCAGACTTAGTTGAAAGAAAGTCCTTCAATCTTTCCTCTGTCATATGATAATGATCCAGTACTTTTTCTGGTACTGCCAATTGCCCGTGCTGATTATTTATGGGGGTAAAAGTGCTTTTCGACTCATGTATCATAAACAAATCGTCCAATTCGGGAATGAGCTCAAGCAGCTCCTCCATTGTAATTTTATCGCCTTCCAATTGTTTCATGTGGAACATTTTTTCAGACATAAAAGGAAAAAGCCCATTTTTTTGAAACTTTACTTCATCTTGAAAAAATTGATAGTTTTGCTTTTTTCTTTTCCGCGTAGAAACACCATGTGCTAAGACGGAAGTGGTTTCTGGGTATGCTGGGTCAACCGTTAGGATACATGCTTTAATTAAATGTACAAGACCATAAAAAAGCAGAATTGGTTTTAGGATTAGCGGTGAGTTTTCTGCCTGTAGATAATAAATTTGTCCATGCTCGAGATAATATAAAAAGGCATAACAGTTTTCATAGCTTTTTTGTTCAGGGTTTTCAATATTTCGCTTTATATAGTGGTTTTTTAGGTATAACTGGCAATGCTCTGCAGAGAAAAAACTTGCATAGCTTTTCCAGCCCTTATAGTCAACAGTCAACGGGAATCACCTTTTTCAGAAAAATTAGACTAAATCGTTCTCCTTGACAGTATTTTGTCCAATTGATAACCTACAATTAAAAAATTTTTTCCTGGAGGCCAAAAAATGTGGGAGAGTAAATTTTCAAAAGAAGGTTTAACGTTTGATGATGTCTTATTAATTCCTGGTAAATCGGAAGTACTGCCGCGCGATGTAAGTCTTCAAGTGGAATTATCGCCAACAGTGAAGTTAAACATTCCAATCATTAGTGCAGGGATGGATACAGTAACCGAAGCCGAAATGGCAATTTCAATGGCTCGCCAGGGTGGTTTAGGGATTATCCATAAGAACATGACGATTGAACAGCAAGCTGAACAGGTCGAGAAAGTTAAGAGATCAGAGAGCGGGGTAATTACGGATCCGTTTTATCTCACTCCAGAGCATCAGGTGTATGATGCCGAACATCTAATGGGTAAATACCGAATTTCGGGTGTACCAATTGTTAATAATCTTGATGAGCAAAAACTTGTCGGGATTATCACCAATCGTGATTTACGTTTTATTCAAGATTACTCTTTTAAAATCTCTGATGTCATGACGAAAGAAAACCTGGTTACGGCTCCAGTTGGAACCACATTAAAAGAGGCAGAAAAAATCCTTCAAAAATACAAAATTGAAAAACTCCCGCTAGTGGACAATCAAGGAGTATTAAAAGGGCTAATTACCATAAAGGATATCGAGAAAGTGATTGAGTTTCCTAACTCAGCAAAAGATAAGCAGGGTCGTCTGTTAGCTGGAGCTGCAGTCGGGGTTACAAAGGATACAATGCTGCGAGTTGAGAAGCTGGTAAAGGCAAACGTCGATGTCATTGTGGTGGATACTGCTCATGGTCATTCTAAGGGTGTACTTGACACCGTTAAGGAAATAAGAGACCAATATCCCGACTTAACGATTATCGCTGGTAATGTGGCTACTGCCGAGGCAACAAAGGATTTAATTGAAGCAGGCGCGGATGTAGTTAAGGTAGGAATCGGACCTGGTTCAATTTGTACTACCCGTGTAGTAGCAGGGGTAGGTGTGCCGCAGATTACCGCGGTATATGATTGTGCTACAGAGGCTAGGAAGCATGGTAGAACCATTATTGCAGATGGTGGCATTAAATATTCAGGAGATATCGTGAAGGCTCTTGCTGCAGGCGGTCACGCGGTTATGCTAGGTAGCATGCTTGCAGGTGTAACTGAAAGTCCAGGAGAAACTGAAATTTTCCAAGGACGTCGCTTTAAGGTATATCGTGGTATGGGTTCCGTAGCGGCAATGGAAAAGGGCTCAAAAGATCGTTATTTCCAGGAAGATAACAAGAAATTCGTTCCTGAGGGTATTGAAGGGCGCCTGCCTTACAAGGGACCTTTAGCGGAAACCATTTATCAATTAATCGGTGGTTTACGTTCAGGGATGGGCTATTGTGGAACAAAAGACCTAGAAGAATTAAGAAATAATGCACAATTCATTAAGATGACTGGGGCAGGTCTGAGGGAAAGCCATCCTCATGATGTTCAAATTACCAAAGAGGCACCTAATTACTCATTATCTTAATAATGAAGAAAAACAGAGAAGCGCTGACTTCTCTGTCTTTTTTTTGTAAAAAGATAGTCCTATCCTCTGTCTATGATTTGAACCCCAGTTATGTTAAAATAACCGAAGTGCATAAAATCGTTGGAGGGTATTATCGTGAATAAACTTTTTTATCGAAAAATTATTGCCAGTTCATTGGCAATGATCATGTTTTTTAGCCTATTTGCAGGTATAAATAAAGCAGAGGCAGAAACAGCATTAGATGTTAATGCATCTGGAGCTATATTAGTTGATGCAGATACCGGCATGATTCTGTACGAAAAGAATTCTGACACTGCGTTGGGCATTGCGAGTATGACCAAAATGATGACGGAGTACTTACTTCTAGAAGCCGTAAAAGAAGGCAAGGTAAAATGGAACCAAGAGTATTTAGTATCTCCTGAAATTTCTAAGATGTCACATGACGATAGTTTAAGTAATGTCTATTTACGTGTTGAATCAAAGTATAGGGTAGAGGATCTATATGCAGCAATGGCAATAGAATCTGCGAATGCAGCTACCATGGCAATTGCTGAAATTGTTGGGGGATCAGAGGCCAAATTTGTAGAAATGATGAATAATAAGGCAGCAGAACTTGGCCTTGAAAAGTATAAGTTTGTAAATTCTACAGGTTTAAATAACCGCGATATTTTAAAGCATCTTCCCGAAGTAGTGGGTGACCCTGATGAGGAAAATATAATGTCTGCAAAGGATGTTGCCTCCCTAGCATCTCACTTAATACATGACTTCCCTGAGGTTTTAAAAACATCTAGTATACCTGAAAAGATTTTTGCAAAGGGCACGGAAGATGAATTTGTAATGGACAATTGGAACTGGATGTTAGAAGGATACGAGGAACTTGCAAGTGATTACCCGAATTATCAACAATTTGTTTATGATGGTTTGGATGGTTTAAAAACGGGTTCTACCCCTTTTGCAGGATACAATTTTACTGGAACAGCTATTAGGGATGGGCAACGATATATTTCTGTTGTTATGAATACTAGTTCCCAAACTGAACGTTTTAGAGAAACAAGAAAGGTTCTAGATTACGCCTTTAATAATTTTAAAAAAGAAGAAATCCTTCCAAAGCATTATCAAGTTAAAGGGAAGAAAACTTTACCAGTCATCAAAGGTAAAGAAGATCAAGTGAAAGTTTATACGAAAGAAGCCGTTAACTTGGTGGTGAAAAATGGGGAGAAGGATAATTTTAAAACCACTTTGACACTTGATAAAAAGAAGGTTAACGATCAAGGTGAACTTACTGCACCTATTAAAAAGGGTGAAAAGGTCGGAACATTAACGCTCCAGCCTAAAGAGGCAGGAAATTTAGGATTTTTAACAAAAGAAGGCCAGATAACGGTTGACGTCATTGCGGCTGAAGATGTGGACAAGGCTAATTGGTTCGTCTTAATGATGAGAGGTATTGGCGGGTTCTTTGGAGATCTTTGGGGAGGCATTTCTTCAACGGTTAAAGGTTGGTTTTAATAGTTAGGAAGTATTTAGCAGAGGATTCTTGTCTTGACAGGAATCCTTTTTTGTTGCTTTAATGATTTTATGGAAACAATCTAATTCCGAATGAATTAACATTATTTCCTAAATTTATACGTTAATTTTTTGTAATATTTATAAAAATGGAACTTATAAGGGGGATTTTTCATGAAAACAGGTACGGATCGAGTTAAACGCGGTATGGCCGAAATGCAAAAGGGCGGCGTCATTATGGACGTTGTTAATGCAGAGCAGGCAAGAATTGCTGAAGATGCTGGTGCAGTTGCGGTAATGGCTTTGGAGCGTGTACCATCTGATATTCGCGCAGCTGGCGGTGTAGCTCGAATGGCTGACCCAAGGATTATTGAAGAGGTATTGAATGCAGTATCAATCCCTGTAATGGCAAAGGCAAGAATTGGCCATATTGTTGAGGCACGTGTACTTGAAGCAATGGGTGTAGACTATATTGATGAGAGTGAAGTTTTAACCCCAGCGGATGAAGAGTATCACTTATATAAAAGCGATTTTACCGTTCCATTTGTTTGCGGCTGCCGTGACCTTGGTGAGGCCGCCCGCAGGATTGGTGAGGGAGCTTCCATGCTTCGTACAAAAGGGGAACCTGGAACAGGAAATATTGTTGAAGCGGTACGCCATATGCGCAAAGTGAATGGACAAGTTCGTAAAGTAGTCGGAATGAATGAAGATGAGCTAATGACAGAAGCAAAACTATTAGGAGCACCATTTGAGTTACTTCTTGAAATTAAGCGTCTTGGACGCCTTCCTGTTGTTAACTTTGCTGCTGGAGGTGTTGCAACGCCTGCGGATGCAGCATTAATGATGCAGCTGGGTGCGGATGGAGTATTTGTTGGTTCAGGTATCTTTAAATCAGAAAACCCTGCAAAGTTTGCTAGAGCAATCGTGGAAGCTACCACTCATTATCAAGACTACAAATTAATCGCTGAGCTTTCTAAAGAACTAGGAGCACCGATGAAGGGAATTGAGATTTCATCATTGTCCCCTGAAAACCGTATGCAGGAACGTGGTTGGTAATGGTTAAAGTAGGAGTACTTGCCTTACAAGGCGCCGTCAGGGAACATATTCGTTCTTTGGAGGAATGTGGTGCTGAGGGGATTGCTATTAAGAAGGTAGAACAGTTAAGAGAAGTAGACGGCCTCATTCTTCCTGGCGGTGAAAGCACGGCAATGAGACGCCTAATTGATAAGTATGGTTTTATGGAGGCATTAAAGGAATTTGCAGCCGAAGGTAAACCGATGTTTGGTACCTGTGCTGGTCTTATTCTTTTAGCTAAAAACCTAGTTGGTCACAAGCCGCATATTGGGGTGATGGACATTACGGTCGAACGCAACTCCTTTGGACGACAGGTTGATAGCTTCGAGGCTGACCTTGCGATTAAGGATGTAGCTGACAACTTCCCTGCAGTCTTTATACGTGCACCGCATGTCGTTGAAGCCGGAGCTGAAGTAGAGATCCTTTCAAAGCACAATGACCGTATTGTGGCAGCTCGTGAAGGACAATTCCTCGGATGCTCGTTCCATCCTGAATTAACAGACCGCCATGACATTACGGCTTACTTTGTTGAGATGGTTAAGGAAGCAAAAGCAAAACAATTTGTATAATTTGATTGCAATTGGTGGATAATTATAGTAAATTATTTTCAATAAATAAATATTTTAAAGCAATGAGAGGAACTAGTAGCAGGAAGTTCATTCTAAAGAGAGCCGGTGGATGGTGCGAATCGGTGTTTGAAGCTTGTGAATCCCTCCTCGAGTAAGGTATGGAACGCCTGCGTAGGGTCAGTAAGTACTTTCGGTAAAAACCGTTAATTTTTTCGAGGTGGACAGACTAAATCTGTCAACCAGGGTGGTAACGCGGGTTAACTCTCGTCCCTGTTTTTAGGGACGGGAGTTTTTTGTATTTATTTAGTGAATCCAGCTGCAGCGCCTAGGGGCTCGGGGTCATAAGCCAATCCGTCAAGAAGGTTAAAGAACAACCTTCTTGACGGCTCGTCTTATGCCTGTCGCCCCTGTACAAGGCGCTTACGCTTTATAATTTAGTTAGGAGTGGAAAGATGTTAGACATTAAATTATTACGAGCTAATTTTGCTGAGGTTAAGGAAAAGCTCCAGCACCGTGGGGAGGACCTGACAGACCTAGGAAAGTTCGAAGACTTAGATCAACGCAGACGTGATTTAATCGTTGAGGCAGAACAATTAAAAAGCAAACGTAACGAGGTTTCCCAGCAGGTAGCTGCTTTAAAGCGTGAAAAGGCCAATGCTGACCATCTTATTGTAGAAATGCGTGAGGTGGGCGATAGGATTAAAGTATTGGATGAGGAACTCCGCAGTGTCGAGGAAACGCTCGACTTGTTGTTAATGAGCATTCCAAATATTCCACATGAAAGTGTGCCAATTGGTGAGTCAGAGGATGATAATGTAGAGATTAGAAAGTGGGGTCAAGTACGGGACTTTGAATTTGAGGCAAAACCGCACTGGGATGTTGCTGATCATCTAGGTATCCTTGACTTTGAACGTGCGGGCAAGGTTACAGGCAGCCGCTTCGTGTTTTATAAAGGTCTTGGAGCCCGTTTAGAGCGTGCACTGATGAACTTTATGCTTGACCTGCATGTAGATGAGCATGGCTACAAAGAAATATTGCCGCCATATATGGTAAACCGCGCGAGCATGACTGGTACAGGTCAACTCCCAAAATTTGAAGAAGATGCGTTTTTAATTGAAAGTGAAGATTATTTCTTAATTCCAACAGCAGAGGTGCCTGTTACCAACCTCCACCGTGATGAAATACTAAGCGGGGATGAGCTTCCAATCCGCTTTGCGGCCTACAGTGCATGCTTCCGTTCTGAGGCTGGTTCAGCGGGGCGTGACACTCGTGGATTAATCCGCCAGCACCAGTTCAATAAAGTTGAGTTAGTGAAGTTTGTTAAGCCAGAGGATTCTTATGAGGAACTTGAAAAGTTGACAAGTGATGCAGAACGCGTGCTTCAATTACTTGAATTACCTTATCGAGTGTTAAGCATGTGTACGGGTGACCTTGGCTTTACGGCAGCCAAAAAGTATGATATTGAAGTATGGATCCCGAGCTATGGAACATATCGTGAGATTTCTTCTTGCAGTAACTTTGAAGCATTCCAAGCCCGCCGTGCGAATATCCGCTTCCGCCGTGACCCGAAAGCGAAGCCTGAACATGTTCATACTTTAAATGGATCTGGGCTGGCGATTGGTAGAACAGTTGCAGCTATCTTGGAAAATTACCAGCAGGCTGATGGAAGTGTGGTAATTCCTAATGTGTTACGTCCATATATGGGAAATAAAGAAGTTATCGCACCAGAATAAAAAAATTTAATCATGTGTTGACAGGGATATTAAGAATGTGATATTCTATCTCTTGTCGATACGGAGGAATACCCAAGTCCGGCTGAAGGGATCGGTCTTGAAAACCGACAGGCGGGTTAAACCGCGCGGGGGTTCGAATCCCTCTTCCTCCGCCATCTATTTTATTATAATCGCGCATAAAACTGGAGATAAAATCCGTCCAAGCATTTGGACGGATTTTTTATATTTTCTTTCTAAATTGTAAAAAAAAGCCCTATTGGAATTAACCAATATGGGCTTTTGTCATATTTAAGATTTCTTTTAGACGTTCGTCCACTTCACGGCATACTCTTAATGCGTCTTCTGGTCGCTTAACGACATCCGTATGATCCATATCGACGATTAGCACTTCACTGGCATTATAGTTATTAATAACCCACTCATCATAACCCTTCCAAACTTCAAAGTAATACTCTTTCAGTTCAGGATTAATTTCAAAGCTTCGGCCGCGTGCCA
The DNA here is from genome assembly GCF_013409995.1 of Neobacillus driksii. Taxonomy (GTDB): domain Bacteria; phylum Bacillota; class Bacilli; order Bacillales; family Cytobacillaceae; genus Neobacillus; species Neobacillus driksii. Next base: position 7,286 of record NZ_JACCBX010000028.1, on the reverse strand, counting down.
TAATTCGATCAATGACAGTATCAAAGGAACCTTTTAAATAAACCATTAAGTCAGGAGCCTTTTTTGGAAGTTCATTTAACTCTTGCATCATGTTCTCAACAAGGTCTTCATATATTCTAAATTCAAGGTCAGAAATTCTGCCAAGATTTTTGTTTACATAAGCAAAGTACCAGTCCTCGTAGATGGAGCGATCCTGAATCGTGTAAATAGGGTCTTTCCAGCTTACACAATCCTTTACTGTTTTAAAGCGTTTATTTAAGAAAAATAATTGTAAGAGGAATGGAATTCTTCTAGCATCTAATTCTTCTGGAGTTAGTTCATAATAGAGCGGAAGAATCGGATTATTATCAACTGCCTCATAAAAAACCTTACTCTCAATTCCGCTCCTTTGAAAATGTGCATTCAATGTATCAGCTACACTTGTCTTACCAAGACCTATCATACCACCAATAACGATACTCACTTACATCCCCCAATTCTTATCGTGTGTTAGTCGTGCTGCTTTTCTTTAATGAGCCTACAAGCTTCTCTATTATTAAATGTAAATCATCTTCATTTTTAACAAAGTCTAATTCATCACCATTAAAGCGAAGAACAGGAATTTCTGGATGTGATTGCTCAAAGCGCGTTATGGTTTGTTCATAGTCAAGCGATAGCTGTTCTAAATATAGGGGACTGATATTTTTCTCTACCTCGCGTCCTCTGATTTTAATTCGCTTTAGAAGAGTATCTAAACTAGCATTTAAATAAATAATAACATTTGGCTTTGGCATGTCTTCTGTTAGGAGCTGATATATTTTATAATATTTTTGATATTCGTCGGGGTTTAAGGTCCTCTGGGCAAAAATTAAGTTCTTTAAAATATGATAATCTGCTACAACAGCCTGACTTTTACTTAAGTAGTGGGTATTAATATCCCCCAATTGCTTATAACGGTTGCAAAGAAAAAACATTTCCGTTTGGAAACTCCACTCTTCAATATTGTCATAAAATTTCCCCAAAAATGGATTTTCATCGACAATCTCTTTTAATAAAGCAAAATTAAATTGATCTGAAATGGCTTTTGCGAGAGATGTTTTACCTACACCAATCGGCCCTTCAACGGTAATAAAGGGAGTATACCCCATTTGCTGATCCTCCTTCTCCAACTGCCTGCGAATTCTATGTTTAACCAGCGATAAACCGGAAACTTTTTTCTAACGTTCTAAATGGCACAAATAATATATTATCATAATCTGACACAGGAAGGGATATGGAAATTGTAGAAGAAGAAATTTTAATGTCGAATATATGAAAAAACTGCCGAAATACGGCAGTTTATGTTATAAAAATTTATTAACCTCTTTTTACCACATTGAAATTCTCAACAATTAAAAGCCAATTCTGCGGAAATGCCAGGCCAAGCTTCCAATAACTCATCCCTCTAATACCTAATTCTTTTATCAAATTAAATTTGGCTTGGATCGAGCGGGCATCCTCAAACCAAACCTCATGCCGCTTTCCATCTGCTGCTGTGTATCGGAAGAAAGGTGCCTGTGCTTTTGTATCATACTGAATAGGAACGTTGTTTGCAGCAGCAAGTTCAATCGCTTGCTGCGGGCTGACGGCCTTTGCGACAGAACCTTGAACAAAAGGAAGTGTCCAGTCATATCCATATAAGTTCTGACCCATTAAGATTTTATTCGGAGGCATTTCTGTAATTGCATATTCTAAAACCCTCCGGACCTGATCAATAGGTGAAACAGCCATAGCAGGACCACCGCTGTAGCCCCATTCATAGGTCATAATAACTACAAAATCAACGATTTGACCGTGAGCCCGATAATCATGGGCTTCATACCATGCTCCTTGTTGTGTAGCACTAGTTTTCGGTGCAAGCGCCGTTGACAATAACCAGCCTTCCCTTTGAAACCGGGCTTTTGCCTTTCTTAAAAATGTATTATAGGCTTCACGGTCTGCCGGACGTAGAAATTCAAAATCAAAATGAATATCTCTAAACCCATATTTCTTTGCAGTGGCAACAATATTATTTAAGAATCTATCTTGTACTGGAATATCATTAAGTAAAATACGACCCAATTCATTACTAAATTGATCATTTTCCTGGTTCGTTATAACCATCATTAATACATTTCGATTCGCTCTCGCGATGGCTGGAAAATTATTTAATAAGGGCTCCTTTAAAGACCCATCGCGAAGAGCTTGAAAACTGAACGGTGCAAGGTAGGTTAAATAGGGACCTGCTTCCCGTGCACTAGTTTCTAAAATAGGGGAAACACTAGTGCCTCGAGGTTCGACATAAGCATTAAATTCTCCTCTTCTTTTTGGTCTCGGCGGGATATAGAGACGGAAGCCGACATAGAGTTGCTGGTTTAATGAGATACGATTAGCAGAGGCAATTTGTTGATAGGGTACACCTACTTTTTGCCCGATTGACCATAGACTATCTCCAGGCTGTACATAATAAAAACTGCCAACGATCGGAATCACCATTGCTTGACCGACGACGAGATTATTTGGATTAGGGATGTCATTTGCTTCAACAATATCATTCACTGTTGTATTGTATGCCCTCGCAATGGTTGTTAATGATTCATTCGCTCTCACAACATGAATTTGCATATCTTCCCCTCCTAAGCAACAACACTACATCTATTCTATGAGTAAAATTATGGATTCATGATATAATGGGGAAAATAATAAGAGTCAAAATGATCATATAAGGCGGTACCTCATGACGATAGATGAAATTTCTGATGAATTATATATGAAGGAAGCCATAAAGGAAGCGAAAAAGGCAGAAGCATTAAACGAGGTGCCAATCGGAGCCATCGTCGTAATAGATGGGAAAATTATTTCCCGTGCACATAATTTACGTGAAAGCAAACAAAGCGCCGTAGCGCATGCAGAGATTTTGGCTATTGAACAAGCTTGTCAGCTAGTAGGCTCATGGAGGCTGGAGAATGCGAGCCTTTATGTCACACTTGAGCCCTGTGCGATGTGCTCCGGCGCAATTATCTTATCAAGGGTAAAAAGAGTGGTATATGGTGCTGCCGATCCAAAGGGAGGCTGTGCGGGAACATTTATGAACCTCCTGCAAGATGAACGTTTCAATCATCAGAGTGAAGTAACGAGCGGTGTACTGGAGGAAGAGTGTGGTCAGTTACTATCAAACTTCTTCCGTCAGCTTCGAGAAAAACGGAAAATAGCAAAAAAACAGCCCTTACAGTAATTTACAATTGATAAAGATTGATTTTTTCCTTAAAAGTTAGTATACTAAAAAAGCGTCAGATAAAGACGCCTTAAAATTTGTTATCAACTTTGCCGTGCTAGGCGGGGAGGTAGCGGTGCCCTGTACTCGCAATCCGCTCTAGCGAGGCTGAATCCCTTCCCGAGGCTGGTATCCTGTAGGGTCCGCCTTAAGTAAGTAGTGTTGACGCCCGGGTCCTGCGCAATGGGAATCCATGAACCATGTCAGGTCCGGAAGGAAGCAGCATTAAGTGGAAGCTTCCATGTGCCGCAGGGTGGCCTGGGCCGAGCTAACTGCTTAAGCAGCGCCTATGGGTGCGAAGTCGACGGAAGGTGCACGGCAGTTTATAATGTGAAAACAACTCATTTCGAATACGAGATGAGTTTTTTTGTATTCTCTTTGATAAATAGAAAAAGGATAAGTTATAATGATTAGGAAAGAATTTTTGAAGGGGGCGATGTTTGTGGCTTATCAGGCTTTATATCGTGTTTGGCGTCCTCAGCAATTTATTGATGTAGTAGGACAAGAACATGTTACGAAAACATTGCAAAATGCCCTGCTTCAACAAAAAATTTCCCATGCCTATTTATTTAACGGGCCAAGAGGAACAGGTAAAACTAGTGCAGCCAAAATATTGGCTAAAGCAGTAAATTGTGAACGTGCGCCAATTTCTGAACCCTGCAATGAATGTGCTGCATGTAAGGGAATTACCAATGGAACTATATCAGATGTGCTGGAATTTGATGCAGCATCAAACTCCAGAGTGGAAGAAATGCGAGATGTCCTTGATAAAGTAAAGTTCGCTCCAACCGCTGTTAACTACAAGGTCTATATTATAGATGAAGTGCATATGCTATCCATTAGTGCGTTTAATGCCTTGTTAAAAACGTTAGAGGAGCCGCCAAAGCATGTCATCTTCATTTTAGCCACGACTGAGCCGCATAAAATTCCCTTAACGATTATCTCTAGATGTCAACGATTTGATTTTAGACGAATTACAGCACAATCTATAGTAAGTAGAATGAAATTAATCGTTGAGGAAACAGGTGTAAAGTGTGAAGAAGACGCCTTAAAAATGATTGCTAGAGCGGCAGAAGGCGGTATGCGCGACGCATTAAGTCTTTTAGATCAAGCTATCTCTTTTAGTCACGAAGAAGTAACTGTTGAAGATGCTTTGACGGTCACCGGCTCGGTTTCGCAAGGATTTTTAAACAAGCTTGCAAGGGCCGTTATGGAAAAGGATGTAGCCAGTGGATTAGAAGCATTAGAAGAATTGTTGTTTCATGGGAAAGATCCATCAAGATTTATTGAGGACTTTATATTGTATTATCGAGATATGCTGCTATATAAAACAGCCCCAAATCTTGAAGAATCATTAGACAGAGTCTTATTGGATGAGAAATTCCGTCAAATTGCTGAGGCTGTTCCTTATGATCAGATTTATCAGCTCATTGAACTATTAAATAAGACTCAACAAGATATGCGGTGGACCAACCATCCGAGAATCTTTCTAGAAGTTGCAATTGTAAAGCTGTGTCAAACGGAAGCTAAGCAGATAGAGCAAATGCCTGCTGGACAGCTATCTGAGCTGCTTAAGAAAATAGAACAGCTTGAGCATGAAATACAACACTTAAAAACAAATGGTTCAGTTATTGTTCAAGAAGCAGCGCCGCAGGCAGCACAAAAGCCTTCGCAAAGAAGTTCAAGAAAAGGGTTCCAGCCTGCAGTTGGAAGAATAAATGAAGTTTTAAAGAATGCAACAAAGAATGACATTAATCAAATTAAAAGTAAATGGGGCGAAATGAGAGGAAGATTAATGAAGTCTCATGCAGCCTTGTTAAATGAAGCGGAGCCAGCTGCTGCTTCGGCTGATGCTTTTATTTTAAAATTTAAACATGAAATTCACTGTCAAATGGCAATGGATAATAACCGTTTTGTCGAGACGATTACTCTTGCTCTACAAGAATTAACAGGAAATAGATACCTTGTTCTAGGGGTGCCCGAAGAACAGTGGCTATCGATACGAGAAAACTTTTTAAGCACACAGCATCATGTCGAGGGAGAAGTTTCTGGATCAAACCAGGAAGAAGAGCCGCATATAGCAGAGGCAAAAAACCTATTTGGTGCTGAATTTGTAGAAATTATTGATTAATTAATTGGAGGTTGAAAGGTTATGCGTGGTGGAATGGGTAATATGCAAAATATGATGAAACAAATGCAAAAAATGCAAAAGAAAATGGCTGAAGCACAAGAGGAGTTAGGTCAGAAAAAGATTGAGGGAACAGCAGGCGGCGGTATGGTGACTGTCATAGTAACAGGACACAAAGAAGTGGTGGATGTTCAAATCAAACCTGAAGCAGTGGATCCTGATGACATCGAAATGCTTCAAGATTTAGTCTTGGCGGCAACGAACGACGCGCTAAAAAAGGTAGAAGAGCTCACAAATAATACAATGGGCCAATTTACAAAGGGAATGAATCTGCCTTTTTAAATAATGAAGATCCAGCATATGCGCCTTTTTAAAGGCGCATATGCTTTTCTAGGAGAGGAATAATAGAAATGCATTATCCAGAACCGATTTCTAAGTTGATTGACAGTTTTATGAAACTGCCTGGTATCGGCCCAAAAACTGCTGCTCGTTTGGCTTTTTATGTATTAAGTATGAAAGAAGATACTGTGCTGGATTTTGCCAAGGCACTTGTAAATGCCAAACGGAATTTAACTTATTGTTCAGTCTGTGGTCATATTACAGATCAGGATCCATGTTATATTTGTGAAGACCAACGGCGAGATAAAAGTACGATTTGTGTTGTTCAAGATCCTAAGGATGTCATTGCAATGGAGAAAATGAGGGAATTTAATGGTATGTACCATGTGTTGCATGGTGCAATTTCACCTATGGATGGAATTGGGCCTGAAGATATCAATATTCCGGATTTGTTAAAACGTCTCCACGATGAAACTGTACAGGAAGTGATTCTAGCTACAAATCCGAATATCGAGGGAGAAGCAACGGCAATGTATATTTCCCGCTTGCTCAAACCATCAGGGATTAAAATCACCCGGATTGCTCATGGTCTCCCAGTCGGCGGAGATCTAGAATATGCCGATGAAGTTACATTATCCAAGGCTCTAGAGGGCAGAAGAGAACTTTAGTAATAAAATAGTACCGGGGGAATAACGATGTTTTTCCAGCGCAAAGGGTGGCTGCGAAAAGAGTTTGATCAAAAACTTTTAACACAGCTGCAAGAGTATAAAGAACAGTGGCAGAAACAAAAACAATTACTCGACAAAAGTTTTGACCCTTCAGAAGAGGCGATATGCCAGACAAAAATCACCCAAGTAAAGTACTTCTTTCTATTAAGAGAAGCAAAAGAAAGAAATGTAAGTATTAAAAGGTAAATATAAAGCTATTCCTCCTTCAAGGTCTATTTTTTATAACTTGTACATATGTTGTTATAAAGAGATTTGAGGGGGGATAGCTTTTTTGGAACCAATTATGATTATTGCGATATCAGCCGGGCTCATACTTATTCTTTTGTTTGCTGGGGCTCCCTTTAAGCCAGCAAGGTTTATTGGTCAAGCTGTTGTAAAGTTATTGATCGGCGCACTATTCTTATTCTTTTTAAATACAGCAGGTAATAGTTTTGGGATCCATGTACCAATAAATTTTGCGACATCAGCAGTATCTGGTTTTCTTGGGATTCCAGGATTAGTAGCGTTGGCAGCAATTCAGAAATATATTATTTAATTTGAACGAACCGCTATTTTTAGCGGTTTTTTATTATTATTTAAAAAACTATTGACCAATCTAGTAATGTAATGTAATATATTAAAAGTCGTCACAAACGACAACGCATCATAAAAAAAGTTATTGACTCTAATAACTTAGTTATGATATATTAATAAAGTCGCTTATGAGCGAACGAGTAAATTGCTCCTTGAAAACTAAACAAACAAGAACGTCAACAAACAATTTTTTTAGCTTTTATTAAAAAGCTAAGCCAACGTAACAAATGAGCTAAATCAACTTTCT
>NZ_JACCBX010000027.1 GCF_013409995.1 Neobacillus driksii | reverse complement strand
GTCCTATTATTTATATATATTATAACATATTAACGCGGTGAATCATTAAAGTAATTACGAAAAATAATAGCTGTCGAGATTTTCTCGACAGCCTGGAGACAACCATCTGGTTGTCTTCTTTGTTAAGGTAAATTTTTTATTTTATTCTTAATTGAGGTTCTTGGTTTTGGGTCTGGGACAATTTCAGGAAACCCAATTGCTAATACACCAATGAGGTCATAATTTTCAGGAACACCTAGTATTTCCCGGTTCTTTGCTGTGATACCAATTGATGACCAGAAAGTACCTACCCCTTCAGACCATGCTGCTAAATTAAAGTTTTGCACAAAGCAAGCTGTGGCAAGTGCATTTTCCTCTTTTTCAACTGCGGTTGCACCATGTTTGGATATAACAGCAATTAGCACAGGTGCATTGCCAAAATTGGTTTTATGATTGAGTTTTGCTCTTGTATCAGGTCCAATAAAGTACACTTCCCATGGTTCTGTTAGTCGGTGGTTTGGAGCCATCTTAGCTGCCTCCAGCCAGGAGTAGATTAAGTCTAAGTCAACAGCTTGAGATTTGAACTTTTTAATATTCCTCCGGCTTTTTATAATATCAAGGATATCCATTTTAGCCCCTCCTTTATATATTGAATTTCAAAGTGATACTATTCACATTAACCTATCTTATGTTCTATTTTCTAAAATATTTACATAGACTGAATATTCTAATCTAATCTACTATTAAATAGAGGGGATCGCCAAAACGGCGAGCTTCCTGGTTAGAATTCTTTTGTTCCTTCAAACTGATAATTTTGCGGTATTTCACCGGCACCTAAACAAAACAAGCCTTTCTTAAAACCAAGTACAATGAAAAAAAGTGCTTGAACAAAGAAGTATATCCCCCACACTTGAGCAGGTATAAATGCCGTTAATAGAGATAAATTGGTAGCGTCTCCTGCTGCATCCGGCTGAATTATACTGATGGAGAAAATATCATATGCTGTACTGACCGATTCCACTAATAGTACTGAAGCAATTAACAACACTAGGTTATGGATTGCCTTTTTACTTCCTTTAATCAGCAGCGCAAGGAACAAAACACCAAAGGAAACGAGCCAAAATATACCATAGGGATTACGCACCCATAATATTAAATTAATAATAATAACACCTAGCAGCATATCAATAAAAAATATATGTTTTTTCTTTTTAATTAACCAAAACGCTACGTATGCCATTAACGAAGCTATCGTATAACCTGCTGCACATGTAATAAAATCAATGATCCAAATAGATTGTGTTCCATGTGTTACACCGTCTGCATTCATGTACAATGAAATCGATTCAACATTGCCCCCAAATAAAGCCATAAATGCATGACCAGATTCATGGATTAACGTATTAATAATTCTAAAATAATCACCAATAATTGGAATTTGTATTAAGAAGAATGCCAACCCAATGAAGAGGAAAAATTTAATACTAAGCCTTTCTTTTAAATATTCCACTTTCCCATTTCCCCTCTTTTCATTAAATTTGCCTATTTTAATACCATCTTACCATTTTTCTTTATATTCTGAAAAATTTTACGCTCCAATACTTTCCTACTAAATACAATCTGACCAGAGAACAAAAATTAGACAAAGAAACAACTTTCATGTTAACATTAGGTTGTTGCAAATTATATCAATGATTTTTTATTAAGGAGGAATGACTTTGATTGAATTTAAAAACATCGTAAAGAAATACAGAAATAAAACAATTATTAAGCCCTTCTCTATTGATATCGAGGCAGGTCAATTAGTTGTTTTTATTGGACCTAGCGGATGCGGGAAAACCACATTGCTGAAAATGATCAACAAATTAATTCACCCTTCAGCAGGAAAGATTTTCGTTAACGGCAAGGATATATCCACCATGGATGCTATCGAGCTAAGAAGAAATATTGGCTACGTCATCCAAAACACTGGTCTCTTTCCTCATATGTCGATTAGAGAGAATTTGGAATTAATCCCTAAACTTAAAGGTGAAGACCCGGCTAAAATTGCCAAAAAAACAGAGGAACTACTCAAGGTAGTTGGATTAAATCCTGCTGAATATTTAGACCGATTCCCAAAGGAATTAAGTGGTGGACAGCAGCAAAGGGTTGGGGTAGCCAGAGCCTTTTCAACTGATTCAGATATTATCCTAATGGATGAGCCCTTTAGTGCATTGGACCCTGTAACAAGAAACTCACTGCAAGATGAGCTTGTTCAAATGCAAAAAGAACTCAACAAAACCATCATTTTCGTCACCCACGATATGGACGAAGCAATCAAAATTGCAGATAAGATTTGTATTTTGAAAGATGGTGATATTCTCCAATTTGATACCCCAGAAAATATTCTAAAAAACCCAGCCAATGAATTTGTCGAAGGATTTATCGGAAAGAGACGAGTTTGGAATAACCCTGAATTGTTAATGGCTGAAGATATTATGATACCTAACCCTGTAAAGATTACTACTAAGCGAACAGTTTTACAGGCAATTGAGATCATGAAGTCTAATAAGGTTGACAGTTTAATGGTGACAGACAAAAATAATATTTTAATAGGTTTGGTGACCTTAAAAGGAATTCAATTACTAAACCGAAATTCAGAGATTGATAGCGTTATGGAGAAAAATGTTTTAGCTGTTTCAGAGGAGAGTAACTTAATTTCCATTTTAGCGACGATGAATGAACATAAAATTGGCTATGTACCTGTTATCAATCATTCGAAGCAATTAACTGGACTAATAACGAGAAGCAGTATTTTATCGGCCTTAAGCAGCCAACTAATTGACTTGGAGGTGGCCTTTTAATGGGTGATTTTTATAATTATTTAAGTTCTAACTACGAACAGATTATTAATTTATTAGGTCAACATATTTATTTAAGTATTATTTCAGTCTTAATTGCCGTTATTATTGGTATTCCGCTTGGCATTTTAATATCAAGAGAGCCAAAGCTTTCGAAGACTATTATTGGAGCAACTAACGTCATTCAAGCAGTACCAAGCTTAGCGTTACTTGGATTCTTAATTCCCTTTATTGGTATTGGAAGTGCACCTGCCATTGTCATGGTTGTTCTTTATTCCCTTCTTCCAATCGTAAAGAACACCTATACAGGATTAACGAATATTGATCCTGACATTCTGGAAGCCGCCAAAGGTATCGGTCTGACCAAGAGTCAAACAATGAAAAAGGTTCAGCTGCCGCTAGCCTTTCCGATGATTATGGCGGGTATCAGAATTTCTGCCGTTACAGCTGTCGGATTGATGACAATCGCAGCCTTCGTTGGAGCAGGCGGACTTGGTTATCTGGTGTTCTCTGGTGTTCAGACCGTTGATAACTATATGATTCTTGCAGGAGCAATCCCTGCATGTATCCTTGCCCTCTTGATTGACTTTGTTGTTGGAAAACTTGAAACGTCATTCTCATATACGAATAAACGAAAGTCAGCAAGTAAAACTGGTAAAACTATAAAGCGTTTAGTTATCGGATTTACCAGTATAATCATCGTAGCTGCTGGTGCCTTTACTGTTTACTCAAAGACAAGCGCCGGGGATACAATTGTTATCGGTTCTAAAAATTTCAGTGAGCAGCTGATTCTAGGACATATGCTTGCTGATTTAGTAGAAAACAAGACTGATATTGAAGTAGAAAGAAAAATGAATCTCGGCGGTTCACAAGTAGCTTTTAGTGCAATAAAAAATGGTGACATCGATATGTATGTCGAATATACTGGGACGGGACTCGTAAATATTCTTAAGCAAAGCCCACAAAGTAATCCGGACAAGGTTTATGACTATGTAAAAAAAGAATTCAAAGAGAAATATGGAATTGATTTATTAAAACCACTTGGATTCAATAACACGTATGCTTTAGCAGTACGTCAAGATACGGCACAACAATACCAATTAAACACCATCTCAGATCTTGCTAAAGTTAGTGAAAACATGATTATGGGGCCAACGATTGAATTTCCAAATCGTGATGATGGATTAATTGGACTTTCGGAAACGTACAATTTGCAGTTTAAAGATGTTCAAGCGGTAGATGGAGGATTACGCTATACAGCTCTTGATAATCATAAAAGTGACGTCATCGATGCATTTTCGACAGATGGTCTCCTTGAAGAATTTGGTTTAAAGGTGTTAGAGGATGATAAAAACTTCTTCCCTCCTTATTATGCTGTTCCAATTGTTAAAGAAGAAACATTAAAGGAACATCCTGAACTTAAAGAAGCGCTTAATTCCCTTGCAGGCAAACTTACAGATGAAAAAATGCGAAAGCTTAATTACAAAGTAGATAGCCTCAAGCAATCACCAAGAAAAGTAGCTACAGAGTTTCTAAAAGAAGAAGGACTATAGTAGAAATACAAAAGCCGGCGCTGCCGGCTTTTTTTAATCCTCCATAAAATGGACGACTCTCTCATAGGTGTCATCATCACCAATAATAAGAAGTACATCCCCTTCTAGGATGAGTGCATATGGACCTGGAGAAATAATCAAATCTCCTTTTCTTTTCATCCCTATGACTGTGCCTCCAGTATTTTGCCAAAATTTCACTTCAGAAATCGTCTTACCAATATGTACACAGCCGGGCAATACCTCTACCTCAATCGGTGCTAATGGATTGGTATGCCGAAGCTTTGTGGAATAATCCATGATTTTTCTAACTGATTCAAAAAGCTCCTCATCGATTTTCTCTCTTTCGACTATAAGACTGTTTATCTCCTTTTCAAGATCCTTTATACTCGCCAAATTCGAAAATCGATGCATATATTTATAGGCATTCTCCCGTGAAGAAATAACAATCCCACTGCCCTTTGTCGATTTAACGATCTCGACATCTTCCAATATCTTTATTGCTCTTCTTACTGTTTCAGGTGAAACTTTATATTCACTAGCCAGGGTAGATCTTCCGTGAATCTTTTCACCTACTTTAAATTTCCCATCGTAAATACGATTTGCTAAGTCAATTGCTATCCGTTCATAAGTTGGTATTTGTGCCCTCTGCATATATTCCTCCACTATGCTGTGTCCATCTGTTTTTTATACTTCCACTATACTCTAAAAAAAATGTCGATGCGAATTGGAAGATTAATCTCTCCCAATAAACAAAAAAAACGCCAGGCACCGAGGTGTCTAGCACTTATTATAAGAATCAAATCTTTCAAGTAATTCAATGATCACTTTAAAGTCAGAAGTGGTATCGATACATGCATATCTGCCTTTCCCATTATAGAAATTACCAGTTTGAATAACAGGATAACCCATATCCTCTAGCAGCTTAATTTTTTCCTCCATATTTTTTATAACAAACGAAATATGGTGAACTCCTTCCCCATGCGTTTCAAGGTACTTTTTCCATGTACTTGGAGATTTACCAGGTTCAATTAATTCAATTTGAAGCAGCGGGGTGTTAATAAACATATATTTACAATCGCCTTCAGTGGGCTCACCTTCAAATACAACTTGTGTAAGCTCGCTCGGTCCTGATTGAATAACCTGTGGTTTATCAACCCCAAGTAGTCTACAATAAGCATCAGCTGTGGCCTCGAGATCCTTTACAACAATCGCCAGCTGCTCGACCTTATTGGTCCCAAGCAAAGGTTCATAGGATTCTTTGCTCGGCTCTTTGTCCCGTGGTTCAGCACTTTCAAGTAGTTCTACCAGCGTTTTATAATCCTCCAAGGTATCTACATAAACATATCTGCCTTCACTAGAAGTAAATTCACCGCTTTGAAGTAAAGGATAGCCATTTTCCTCAAAAACAGGAAGCTTATCCTTAATAGAATCCACATCAAATGCAATATGATGAATTCCTTCTCCAACTGTATCTAAAAATTCTCGCATTGTACCCGGTTCTTCGTTTGGCTCGATTAATTCAAATTGTACGGTTGTTGTATTCATAAACACTAATTTACTTCGCGAATTCGTTGGCTTGCCGAGATAAACCACTTTCGAAACCTCACTATCACCCGTTAAGAACCATGCAGGTTTCGGAATACCGAGAAGTTTAGCAAACATTTCAGATGTCTTTTCAATATCACGAACAACAAAGGCAAGTTGATTGATTTCATTATTTCCAGCCAAAGGCTTCTTTTCTGTTATCGATTCTCTCACAAATGTTCTATTTCCCATTTTTATTAACCTAAACCACGGACAGATAAGCCCCCATCACTCGAGATCACTTCTCCAGTAATGGCCCTTGCGTTATCGGAAGCAAGAAGCAAATAAGCACCCACGTGGTCTTCAGAAGACATTGCAATCCGAAGTGGGTTTCGTGATTTTATACTTTTTTCCTTTGTCTCCTTATCTACCGTTTTAACAAATGGTTGAAGCGGAGAAATGACATTTAGGGCTGTCAACGTTCCTCCCGGAGCAACAGCATTCACTCTTATATCAGGAGCAAGTTCAAACGCAAGCTGCCGCATTAAGCCAATCTGTGCGTGTTTGCTGGCGGTGTACCAGACTCCACCCCCATCAGGATAGAACCCCGCACCTGACACAGTGAAAATCATATTACCACCTGTTTTCTTCAATTCCTCCACTGACGCCTTTGCCCCATTGAAATATCCTTTTACATTGATGTCAAACAGGACGTCATATGCATTTGACATTGCTTCGGGAGTAACTGTTTGGAATTTAGCAAAACCGTCAAACACACCAGCATTCGCAACAAAAACATCCAACTTCCCAAATGCTTCCACTGCCATTCGAACTGCATCAGTATGTGCTTGATAATTCGTAACATCTCCCTCGATACATTGTACTGAATCACCAAACTGCTGCTTTAATTGATTCAGTCCCGCTAATGATTTATCGAGAACAGTAAGTACTGCCCCTTCTTTCACAAAAGCCTCTGTTACAGCCTTTCCGATTCCAGAGGCACCACCTGTCAAATATACTGATTTACCACTTAACTGAGCCATATCATACTGCTCCTTCCTGCTAAGAAAGCTACTACACAAAGATAGCTAGATTACGTGTATTAATCGTCGTTTGGTCAACAATGAAAAAGCGTTTCGAAAGCTTCCATTCTCCATTTTCAAAAATAAATTCATCATGTCGTTCACCAGATATTAAATCGTGATGAATATCTGTGCTCCGGCTCCTATAAATCATTAAATAACTGTTAACGACTGCCTTTTCATCAGGTACGTAATCAAGCAGCCTGACATTATTGACTAGCCGTCTAGTCCGTGAAGGTGGAATTTCTGCCCATGCATAATCCGTTTTCAGACGATCCACACGAATTTTCAACAGTTCAATATCATCATCAAACGCAAACATATCCAACGCATAATCGGGGCGTTCTATCCCCTCTTTATTAACGCGAACCGGCATTTGATATTTTAAAGATGGGTGCATTAAACTAAACCAGCCATCAAAATCAATATCATCCAACAGTTTAGCTTCCCGATAGAGCCATTGTTCAAACTCGTAGGTTGCTAGCATCTTCTCCATTGTCATAACTTCTCCCTCAATCCTTTGCTAGTTTTTGATAAAGGTCATGAAAAGTGTGAGAGCAATCTCATTTCGTCATTAAGTCAAGCCAATAACGATAAAAATTTCGTTGATTTGCTTCTGTGAATTTATCATCATATACAACTCCAGGGCCAACGAATTCGGTTACTGGTTTTCGGTGCAGGCCCATCGTATAGTTAAATGACAGCTGTTTCACTAATGGCATCGTGCCAGACGCTGCTGCAGTAATATCAGTAAACACTTCCGTATCATCTTGTTCAAAAATACCAGAAGGGCTAAATGTTAGAATAAATGACTCCCTTGAACGTCTTTTCCAATCCTCTGGGGCATTTTTCTCCACTAAGAACCAAGTAATCACTTCCATTTTATCTACAGAAATAGGTCTCCAAATTCGCATAGAGGTGTTAGAGATTAACTGTCCTTTAATTTTTGTATGTGAAATTAAAAAAGATAGGTTAGGAAAGATGTTTCCAATCATATTTTTAAGATTTGATAGAACCTCATATTGTTCTACTGTTAAATTAGATTTGTATTCTTCTTTTAATTCCTCTGGGAAGGCAAAGTCTGGATTTGGCGTACCCAGGTTTAAACCATGCCCGTTGGTTGTGTGGATTTGATAACCTTTTTTCGAGTATGTTGCACTTGGCACCATTCCTAATTTGGCAATAGATCCGTGAGTAACCATCGTATGATAGGAATCACCCACGAAGTTATCTGCTCCGATTTTCCAATTAGAATGAATGACGAATCTTTGCGGCGGTCCCATTACCTCCATTTCTGCTCTTCCTGCAAAAATATCAATATACCATTTAAAATCTCCTAAAAAAACCTCTAAAGACTCTGCTTCATCATTCCAAGTTCCAAACAATAACCCTTTGTATGACTCCACTCTAATTTTGTGTAAACCCAGCTGTGATTTATCTAAGCTATCCCCGTAAATGTCCTTTTGCAGGGGAACGCCCACACAATCTCCATTGTTTTTAAAATTAAAACCGTGGTAAGGACAAGTAAATAATGACTTATTTCCAGCATCCGCGCGGCAAAGCTTCATGCCCCGGTGTGTACACATATTATACAAGCCGCGAATTTGATTATCGGCGCCTCGAGAAATAATGACAGAATAGCCAGCCACATCCCTCGTGATGAAGTCATTTTTGTTCGGAATTTCTGATTCGTGTCCAATGAATATCCAGGTTTTTAGAAATACTTTTTTGTGCTCTAAATCATATATCGTTGGATCACCTAGAAGATAGGCAGGAATGGACCCAGTTTCAGGTTGAACGGTTTCATTTAAGTATTCAATCGCTTCTTTTTGAGACATTTCTTCTAAATTTATGTTCGTTTTGTACATGCCTAATCCCCCTAAACATAGATTGGTGGTAACTCATGCAGGGGAAAAAGTAATTCAAACGTTTGCCCCTGGATGTTATTTATAATACTTTTTAGCCAACTTGGATTACCGCATCTTTATTTTTTAATGATGATAACACACTTAGTGCTGCCAAATAACTTGTTTTTGGATTGTTCGGCATTGGATCATTCTCAACCTTGATACTTAGATCACCAAATGAACCTTTTGCTTCAATACAATGACTATTTTTTTTAATAGATGGATCGGATATAATTTTAACTCTTGTTTTTTCTGGTCCTAAACCTGCAAGAGATAAAATGATTGATACATTGATGTTTTTCGGAAATAGCTCAATAGCCTCTCTCGCTGAACCCTCAAAAAGTACTTGCTCTTTATCCAAAGGTGCGCCTGGTAAAGCCTGAGGAGGCTTCCTTGTAATAATCGAAACACTTTCGAGCTCACCATTGGATTTCGCTGCCTTTAATACATCTAAACCACCAATTGCACCCGAGGGTAAGTGGATTTTTTTACCATTAACCTTACAAATTTCCTCAAGTGATTGAATGAAATTCAAATCACTAAGAGCACCTACACTGCTTAGTACTAAATCCTTTCCACTGCTTAGAATGGATGAAGCATTTTGTTTTACCACTTCAACTGTAGCCGCCTCAACTACTAAATCTACATCTGATTGTAGAAGTGATTCAATATCCTCAAATACTGAAGTATCAAATTCAGCTGCTAGCTGCTGAGCAGATTTTGGATTGCGTGTATAAATACCTATAATTTTGGAATCTTCTATTAGTTTATGGGTATTTATGCTCTGAAGTAGAAATCTTCCAATGTTTCCACCGCCGATTAATCCAATTTTCATCTGTAGGTTCCTCCTTCTCAGTTAGCAAACCCATAGGAATCCGCAAAATATTCTAACCCACAGTGCCTTACTTCACGAGATAGTCCACTTTCTTTTAGACCAGGGAAATCAAGATGGAGGTCTTGGAAAACGGTATGGTTATTATGAAAAACAGCTCCTGCTTCTAATTGGTCTGCTAATTGGATTGCCAGTTCTTCGTCCTCAGTCCAAACTGACGCTCTTAAGCCGAATTCACTATCATTTGCAAGCTGAACGGCTTCCTCTAAATTTGAGAAAGGTAGAATAGGAATGACAGGACCAAACTGTTCTGCACGAACAATTTCACTATTTTGATCTACACCGGTAATAATTGTTGGTAATATAAAGTAACCTTGATCCCATGATTCAGGGTCTATCTGAATTCCAGAGGAAATGATCGTTGCACCTGATTCAGCTGCACGTTCAATTAACCCTTTAACATAGTCATATTGCGATTTATTATTTAATGGCCCCATCTCAACATCAGGCTGAATACCGTTCCCAATCCTGATTCTTTGAAATTCTTTCTTTAGTTTTTCTACGACCTCTTCATATTTTGATTCATGTACATAAATCCTTTTAATCGCAGAGCATACCTGGCCTGCAGCACGAAGTACACCGAATCGAAGACGTTTAATACTGTCTTCATCAAGATTGGCATTCTCAAGAATAATGGCCGCGTCATTTCCACCCAGTTCCATATAGAGTTTTTTTACTGTACCTGAAGCTGCACGGATGATCTCTTTTCCAGTTTCAGTACTGCCCACGAAAGCAATCGTCTTTACTCTTGGGTCAGAACAAAGCGCCTCACCAATTACACTGCCCGAACCTGTTACAACATTGATTACTCCTGCAGGAAAATAGGAAGCTACCACCTTTAAAAATGACATAATTGTCAGGGGACAATTTGTAGCTGGCTTAACCACTACCGTGTTTCCTGTCAACACAGCCGGAATCACTCGCTTGAAAGTTAAAATCATCGGGGAGTTCCATGGTGAAATTACGGCAGTGACACCACGTGCACGTTTTCGAATTTGCACCTTTTGATTACCTGGCAATACTTCATGCTTCCACCATTCAAGAAGTTCATCTGCTGCTTCGTGCATAATATCAACACAGCGCAGCAAATCTTTCTTTGCCTCTACTAGTACTTTTCCATTCTCACGTACTAGCAATGTTACATTCTCTTCAACTAGTGCTCTTATTTCTTCAGCTGCCAAGTGCATGTTGCTTGCTCGTTCCTCAATATCACTACGAGACCAGGTTTGGTAAGCCTTTTCGGCAGTGGCTAGAGCATGGTCGACATCTGACTCGGAGCATAAAGCAACTTCTCCGACTATTTCATCTATATTTGCTGGATTGATGACATAAGCTTTTTTCTCTGCTTCATACCAATTGCCACCAACCAAGTATTTACCTGAAACAAATGGATATGTTGAAATCATTCTTTTCCCCCCTTAAAGCTTCCTTGGTTTGAATGCATCTGCTGCACCAGGAGGTCCTCCAAATGGCTTAGCCATTGGTCCCACAGCTTCCATATCAACCACAATCATTGTTGGTTTTTTAGTATCAACTGCATCTTCAAGTGCAGAAACAAATTCATCAGGAGAGCCGATTCTCGTGGAATCAAACCCCATAGATTGTCCTAACAGTACAAAATCAGGACTTAGGAGGTCTACTGCAACTTGACGTCCGTAAGCAGCGTCTTGTATATTTCGGAGAACACCATAACCAGCATCATCGAACAGGACTACAATTAATGGCAGATTTTCTTGAGCAGCAGTTGCCATTTCTCCAACATTCACCATAAATCCACCATCACCAGCCATCAACACCACTTGACGGTCTTTGAAAGCGATTTGTGCTCCAATGGCTGTAGGTAAACCCTGGCCAATCCCCCCTCCAGAAGCGTGGATAGAAGTACGAGGTTCGTAAATCTCAAATAATCGACTGCCCCAAACATTTGCTTGGACGGTTACATCACGAACTAATATAGAATCCCGCGGTAAAACTTTTCGCATACCATCTAGAATTTGTTCATAGGGACCAAGGGTTGCTCGTAACGCACCACGCAATTCTTGACGAACCGATTGCACTTCATCTAGATAAACTGGGTCAGGCTGTAATTCTTTTTTAGATATTTCTTGAATGATTGTATGTAGGATTTGCTTGGCATCCCCTACTAACCCATGGGTAACTTCGTAGTTTCGATTAATCGCTTGCCAATCTGCATCAATCGCAATATGTTCTTTCGGGACAGTTACTTTCCAGTTCGCCGTTTCATTTCCTCTAAATCTTACACCAATACTGATTAATAAATCAGAATCCTTTAATAGCTTCTTCGTTAACTCATAGGCAGCAAAGTGACCGATACACTGAGGATGATCCTCTGGTATACTTCCTTTACCTGATTGACTTGTAATAACTGCTGCACCAATCAATTCTGCTAATTGCTTCACTTCCTGTGACGCGTCTGCACTAATGACCCCTCCACCTGCCCAAATAACCGGTCGGCGGGCATTAGTGATTTTGGATAAAATTTCTTTGGGTAAATCTAAAGCTAAATGATTCGATTGAGCTGCGAATCTGACTTCTTCAAGAGGATGATTTGGAATAATTGCAGATTGAAAATCTATGGGAATTTCAAGTGAAACTGGTCCAGACGGAGCAACTAATGCATCTTGAATTGCTTGTCTAATTACAGCAGCTGTTTGCTCCGGTTTTCTTAAGCGAATTGCCTTTTTACAGGCTCCTTCGATCATCGACAACTGATCCTTACATTCGTGAATATACCCTCTTCCCGTACCTAAGTAAGGGGAAGCCACTTCACCCGTTAAATGCAGTACAGGTACGCCCGCTGCCCAAGCCTCAATAAGTGAACCTGCCGCATTTCCAGCCCCTGTCCCTGTACTAGTAATGACTACACCCAATTTACCTGTGGCACGGGCATACCCATCAGCCATATTTACCGCACCGCTTTCACCGCGCGAACAGACAAGGTGAATACTTCCTTCACGAAGAATTGCATCATAGATCGGCATGTTATGGATGCTGACAATACCGAAAGCTGTGGTTACACCTGCTCGGACTAATTCTTGAACGATAGCATCTGCCGTTGTAAATTCCATTTGAACTTGTGGACTCATCATTTACTCCTGCCTTTATCCGTATTATAGTGCTTTCCCGAGTGCTCCCGCCGTTTCTATAGTAGAACCCGATACATAGCTTGCTTGTTTAGAAGCTAAAAAGAGAATGACACTCGCAACCTCTTCAGCTTCCCCAACACGTCCTAATGGTATATTCCGCTTCTTTGCTAAATCAGCATAATATTCTTCAGGATCCATATCCGGGGCATTTTTCATTCTTCTACGCTCCCATTGGTCGGTTCGTATTAATCCTAGGCTGACTGAGTTTACTAGAATATTATCAGCTGCAAGCTCTTGAGAAAGGGTTTTACTTAAATTTAATAGACCAGCTCTCGTAGCTGCTGTCGCAATCATATGACGTTCAGGTTCTTTGGCCAGCGTTGCGTTAATATTAATAATTCTTCCTCCGCCTCTTGTAACAAGGTAAGGATGAGCTGCTTTTACAGCATATATGATGGCAAAGTATTTTAATTGAATTTGCTCCATCCATTGTTCATCACTAACATCAAAAAAGTATCCCATTACACTCTGACCTGCAGAATTTACTAAAATATCAATACCATTAAAGTTAGCCGCAGCACCGTTTATAAATGCGTTAACATCTTCTTTATTTGTAACATCACAGGTTGCAGCATAAATAGAATCAGGGGACCCAAACTGCAATAGATAATCAAATGCTTTCTCTTTTCGCTCGCTATTTCTACCACAAATTGCTACTTTGGCACCTTCTTGGAGGAACAACTCAGCTGCTTTTAATCCAACACCTGATGTTCCTCCCATTATGACGGCTACTTTGCCTTTTAGACCTAAATCCATTTCGACACCCCTTATTCTCCTTTAGAGCAGTGCTTTTACGTTTACCCAACCAGGGTCTGGCTCTCCACCCATGGCTGCGCGGGTTTCTGGCTTTGGAGGTCCAGCAATTCCCCATTGGTCCATCAAATGAGGGACACGTTTCCAAACTCGAGCTCTCCATTCACTTTCATCCTCAATGGTATCTAAATAACAGGTATATTCCATGACAAACTTTGCGGGATCCTGGAAGTAGCAAAAAATATTATTACCAGGGCCATGACGTCCTGGTCCCCAAATCTCTTGATACCCAGCCTTCCTCACATTGGCAATTCCACGCATAACTTCATCTACTGTATCTACTTCATAGGCGATATGGTTTACGGAAGCATGTTTATCTTGATTAAATGCAAGTGAATGGTGCTTCCGATTACAGCGAAGGAAGGACATCTGATGTTCGCTCCAATCGGTAACTTTAAAACCGATAATATTCGTATAAAAATCGGTAATCATATCAAGGTCTGCTGTATTCATTACAACATGGTTAAGTTTAACGGGGTCAACATTTTTCTTATTCCAAATGGTTGTATGCATCTCAACCCATGCAGATAATTCGATACAGCGATTTTCAGGATCAACAAATCGCAGACCATAACCTTTCCCTTCTTCATCTAGATAACCAGGATCGGCTATTATTTTTACTCCTTTGGAAGCAAGGAATTCTGCTGCTCTATCAACGGCATTTTTATCTACCATACCAAAAGCAATATGGTGAAGGCCTCTCTTATCACCTGCATGTAAGCTTAAGATGTGATTTTCAGGGCCGGCGCCACGAAAATATACGGTTTTTTCATCTTGCGCTACCTTATCTAAACCCCAAATTGTTTCATAAAAATCTGCCTGTTCTTGCAGGACTGGGGTTATTAAACCAATATGTCTTAAATGGGTAATACCAACCATGTTTGCACCTCCATAAATGCTTTTATCATTACAACTGTAGCATAAAGGGGATGATCCCAATGAAAGTTAGAGGACCATCCCCATCAAAGAAGATTTATTTAAAAAATATATTTATTTATTTCCGTTAATAATTGCTTCTCTTTCTTTAGCACGTTGAATACGTAGCTCTTCAAGCGGGCTGCCTTCTACATAAGTAGGGAGGTTTGGTTTAACAGCTCCAAGCATGACAAGCATTAGCGCTTCTTCGTCACCATCGTTGTGGATACCACGGTATACACCTGGAGGTGAGCTAATACAATCTCTTTCATTTAAGCGAATTTCATGGACTTCATCTTTCCCTACCTCTTGAATAAGCGCTTTCACACTGCCCTTGAGAATAAAGAAAACTTCTTCAACATCATCGTGCAAATGTAATGGACCAATACATCCAGCAGGAAGAACCATCGTGCTTAGTGTAAAATGTTCTGCTGCTATCACATTTGAGTCATTATTAGCTGTAGCTCCACGACCGATATATCTCATTTGAGCTCTTTTGTATCTTGGATCAATTTCTTCTTGAAACTTTAAAACGTTCCAATCTAAAGTACGATCTTGTAATCTAGCCACATATTTCTTTTCAAACTCTGCTACATTAAATTTTTCTTCTGCCATCAAAAACACTCTCCTATAAAATTAATTTTATTTTGTTTTAAATATAAAACACTGTTTTCCTTATAAACCAATTTTAAATCCCAATACTTTTATTGTCAATTAAAAATATTGAGAAAATTCAAAACAATGTTTTATATTGGTAACCGCTTTCTAAATAATTACTCTATTAGAATTTACTTTAAGACTTCGAACATCAGTGGCCTCTTTTTTTATTGTAAATAGATATGCTGCAAAACCTAAAACCGCTGCTACGATTAACATCACAATCGAAGGTCCAAAGTCCCCACCTGAAAGATCACGAAGCCAGCCCATAATATAGCTAGAAAAACCGCCAAGTATGTTCGTGAATCCCATTAAGCCTGCAGCACGACCTGCTGTTGCTGGTGTAGAATATTTTACAATAAATAGATTACTTAAATGGAATACTCCACCCTGGGTTCCCATTGCTAGTCCCATACAAATGCCTGCTATTACAGGATGTGGAGCAAGTATGGCCGACGCTAGAAAAATTGCAGTCAAACTGAATAAAATGGTAGCAAGTAAACTAGGCCGCTTCGTTTTGTCCGCTAAATATCCGCAAGCTAGTACAAAGCCTAGTGCAAACAGCCAGGATAATGAGGTGATACCAGTCATAGCCTCTCTTGAGAAGTCTTTTGCTTCTACTAAATAAGTAGGGAGCCAGATACTGATTCCAAAAAATAAAAATGAAGACATAAGCATTCCAAACCAAACAATCCAATATCGATAGTCTTGCGTAAAGTTTTGCTTTGGCTTTATTTTTTCATTTGGATCGGGAGTGCGAATATACGCTAACTCCTTTTGATCGATATGGGGATGTTCCTCAGGAGTATCTCTTGTTAAAAATACAAACATAGGTATGACGATGAAAAGGTTAAATCCAGCTAAAAAGAAAAATGCGGCTTCCCAATGAAAAGTAGCGATTACTAAGCTTAATATTACCGCTCCACAGGCAGGTCCAAAGTAGTTTCCAGCCAGCCACGAGGATTGAGCTCTACCAAGTTCGCGATGGTTAAACCAATTGGATATAAACTTCCCACAGACAGGAATCATCATCCCTTCACCAAATCCTAGGATCACACGGCTTACAAGAAACATCTCATAGGAAGTTGCCAGCCCGCCAAATATCATTGTGAGTGTCCATAAACAGAGACCCATGATAGCTGTTTTTCTAGCACCTAATCTATCAATAATAAAGCCCCAAAATAGATTCGAGAAAGCATAGGCAACTGTAAAGATGAATGTGATGAACCCAATTTTTGCGTTTTTATCTGCACCCGTTAAACCTAGGTCTGCTAAGAATGTTGGATCGGTTTGAATTACTGAAATACCTAACTTATCAATTTGTCCAAAAAACCAAAAGAAAAAGATTGGGACTGCAATATATAACCACCTTTTGTTGCCCTTTAACATTGATTTCCCCCTTACATAATTATTGTTTTATATAGGAAACGCCGTTTTTCCTTATCTTAATTTTAAAGTTATAAGAATATTATGTCAATAAAAAATGAATAAAATGTTTTATCATAGAAATTATGTTTTATATATAAAACACACCTAGATTAAAGCACAAAAAAAACTTGCATTTGCAAGCCTTTTCTACTTATTAATTTTTCAATTGATAGCCCATATAACTAGACAATTTAGATGATGTTTCTAATACCCTTGGCAATGCAACCTTTTCAATAAACTCATTATGGAATGTATTTTCAGTAGCGACTACATTAACAGCTGCCAATACTTTTCCTGAGCGATCAAATATTGGTGCTGCGACTGATTGAATCCCTAACGTTAATTCTCCTTTAGTAATCGCATAACCTTTGATACGGATTCCTTCTAATTCTTCTTGTAAATCTAGGAAATCAGTTTGAGTCCTATCTGTATAGGGTTTAAGATTTGAGCCATATAAAACCATATTTAAATGCTCCTTCGATTGGTATGCAAGCTGTACCTTCCCATTTGCAGTTGCATGAGCGGGGAGTCTAAGTCCAATATTCACATTAATGGCTGAAATGCCTCTAACAGGGGCGCTCCCTACATAGACTACTTCATGTCCATCCAATATCGACAGATGACAAGAAGCTCCTGTTTCATCTCTTAAACTTTCAATATATGGCTGGGTAATTTCTGGAAGCCTTAAACTGCTTAAGTATGAAAATCCTATTTCTAAAACTTTAGGAGTTAAACTATATCGCTTAGTAGCTTCATCTTGAGCTAGGTATCCAAGTGATTGAAGAGTAAATAATAATCTAAATGGTACTGTGCGACTTACATTTAATTCTTTTGCAATTTCTACCAATGATAATGTTGGACGGTCTTCACCAAACAACTTTAATATTTCTAATCCTCTAACTAACGCATTGGCATTATAACGTTCCTTATCTTCCTTTGTCATAAGTTCTACACCTCCCTTAACGGTACTACGTACTTCAATTTATTTAAGAAAATCCAGGACAATTTTATTAAAGCTATTTGGATCTTCTTGATAACATAAATGTCCTGTCCCTCGTATGATTTCAAACACGGAATTTTTTAAATGACTATGGAAAATCTCTGACTCACTCACCGGGGTTACTTTATCCAATTCTCCACAAATAACTAGTGTCCTAGTCATAATAGAGGACAACATATTCATTTGGTCTAGATGAAATAGAGAATATGCCACTGAGCGATATCCCATTGGTCTTACTTGAGACATGATTCTTTCCGCTTCCTTCTTTACTTCAGGGTCAGGATTAGGAGACAATAGTTCCTTTACTCTTATATCAGCAATTTCCTTTGGGTCTAATGTATTAATATTATTTATGCGTGCTACTAATTTCTTTTGATTTTCTTCAACACTTAACGAAGCTGCCCCTCTAGTTGCATCTGAGATGATTAGGTTGTCCACCATTTCAGGAAAACGATAACAAAAATCAAGTGCAATCGCAGAGCCCATTGAATGTCCTAAAAGAGTTACAGATTTATAGTTTAGGGCTTCAATAAAGCCTTTTAAAACATCTGCAAACTGCCAAAACTCTGTTAATTCCTCTTTTGGGTCTGAACTTTTTCCATATCCAGGTGCGTCCCAAGCAATGACCGTATAACTATCACTTAGACCTGCTAATTGTTTTTTCCAGGATTGAGAGTTGTTCCCCATCCCATGAAGAATGATGATAGGTTTCCCATTTCCTTCTATCTCATAATGAATGGATAAGTCCTGTACCGATAGATACGGCATATTCTACCTCCTGTACGTATTTATGTTTTTTCTACAAAACACTGTTTTTCTTTTACATAATATAACATTTTCTCAATTAGTCAATGGAATTTTCCGATTATTTGATTTTTCTAACAAAATTCCCTTTCTGTAATAAGGCGTTGAATAGGAAAATGTTGTATACTATTAACGAATCTTATAATTAACTTGCGAAATCTCAACTACTGTTTTACTAGGAGTGATATCTATATGTCTGAAGATAAAAATGATCGATATTTATCCAATTCCCTTGTAAGGGGATTAGAAATACTAAAGATGTTCAATGGAGAAATGCCTACACTTTCTCTATCTGAAATTGCAAATAAACTTAATGTTAGTCGGACAACTCCTTACCGTATCTTGTTCACCCTTCAATCCTTAGGGTATATTCGCCAGGATGAATTAACGAAAAGATATGAACTAACACCTAAAGTTCTTGAACTTGGGTTCACCTATTTGAATACAATGCCTTTGTTAGACTTAGCACGTCCATATTTGGAAGAACTCAGAGATGAAACAGGATTATCAACACATCTCGGAATACTTGAAGGCAATGAAGTAGCTTATATCGCTAGAGTTCCTGGAAAAGGTGTTTCTACCGTCAATGTTACCGTTGGATCAAGACTTCCTGCACATGCTACCGCTTTAGGGAAAGTATTGCTTGCATTTCAAAAAGAAGAGAAATTAACAGCCATGCTTCACGGGAACGAATTAAAAAAATATACAGGCAAGACAAAAACACAATTACTTGCCTTGGAAAATGAATTAAGAGAAATAAAGGAAAAAGGTTATTCTACAAGTGATGAAGAATTTGAAAACGGGATCTTTTCTGTTGCCGCACCAATTTTAAATAAACAGGGTCATATTATTGCTGCAATCAATGTCGTAGCACCAGTGGCCGTCTGTAAAGGTGATTTTATTACAGAAACCGTTATTCCAACATTGCTAAGGCATGCAGACCAACTCTCTTCCTATTCTGGTTATCACCAACATAGTTAGTTTTGGCAGGGGATATCAATTCTCATTTCCATCAATAGAAGGACGCGAAATACTTATCGATATCCCCCTTGTTTTAATGCCAAAAAATAAACTTTTTCTGTATTATATCGAGAATAACACTCATTAAATAGCCTAGTATGGCAATCAGCATTACGGATGCTAATACATTTTCTTGGACTAGTGATGAAGACATAAAACTTAATAAATATCCCATTCCTTCTGTTGAACTAATCATTTCTGTCAATATTGAAATAATGAGAGCTAGCGGAAGTGCAATTCTCAAGCCCGTAAAGATAGACGGTGCTGTTGCAGGCAGCAATACCTTCCAAAACATGTTGAAATGATTAGCTCCCATATTCTGTGAAGCCCAAACATATATATGATTTACCCTTAATGCACCATAGTAGGTATTAATAATAATAGGAAATAAGCATTCCAAAACGATTAAGAAAATTTTAGAACCTGAACCAATACCCAGCATAAAAACAAGAATTGGGTATAGTGCTACCCTTGGTATGGGATAGCCAATTGAAAGCATCGGCTGCATTAATTTGTTCATTAGATTAAAACGGCTCATCATGATTCCCAGTGGGACACCAATCACAGCGGCAATCGTAAATCCACTCAATACACGGACCATTGTAACCGACAAATTATCCCAAAGCAGAGGTGATATTGCTAGATCGTACGCCACCCCAATCACAACAAACATGGATGGGAATAGCCTTTCTGGCATTATACCAAGTGCAGCAATAACTTCCCATACAATCAATAATATAAAAATAGATTGATAATCTACTACTTTATTCCAAATCTGTTTGATCATCTCTTCACCTCTTCAAATCACTAGTAAGTTCCTCTATTATCAACCCTGGATTATACTTTATTAACATCCCACCATAATACTTTGCTTCGAATTGTGAGTAATAGTTTATCAAAGATAAATCCCAGTAATCCGATAAATGCTACTCCAGCAAACATATAGTCTGTTCTTCCTCCAAGATCGGCATTAAGAATCAAGAACCCTAATCCAAAACCGTTCGCAGCCCCAATGATTTCTGAGGAAAACATCATAACAAAGGTCAATCCTAATGAAACTCTTAATCCATCAAAAATCTTAGGAAGTGTAACTGGAAATACAATTTTTCTTAATAATTGAAACGTGCTTGCTCCCATATTTTGTCCTGACCACAAATAGACTTGCTTGATGGATTTTACCCCATCTCTTGTAGCAACAAAGCATGGAAAGAATGCTGTTAAAAAGATAATTAATATCCGAGTAGTATCAGTTATACCAAACCAAACCATTAAGATAGGAAGTAACGCAATCTTTGGTATAGGGTTTAACGTGTTTACAATTGGATCCAAGAATGTTCCCACTCTTCGATAATAACCTGCTAAGATTCCTAGCGTAACACCTACGATAACAACTAACAAAAAGCCCATCAGTGATCTAAATAGACTGAAACCAATATGATTTAATAAATCTCCATCCGCCCAAAGTTCACCCATTGATTTAATTATAGCTATTGGACTCGATAAATAGGTTGGGAACCATTGAAAGCCGGCTAGGAGTTCCCATATTAAAAATACTGCCAATAGCTCAATAACAGCAATCATTCGGAGAGGTTTGTTATCCATTGACTACCTCCGATACAATTTGAACTGGTTTATGATGCTCTTGATGAAGCATATCCCAAATTTGGTTACGATAATCTCTAAATTCTGCACTTTTATAGAGATTTAAATCTCTTGGTCGAGGGAACTTTATATCAATAACCTCCGAAATAACAGCTGGTCTGCCGGAAAAAACAACAACTGTATCACTTAAAAATACGGCTTCTTCAATATCATGGGTAACAAATAGAACACTTTTCTTCGATTCACTCCATATTCGGAGCAGTTCAACCTGCATTTCCTCTCTTGTTTGCGCGTCTAATGCACCAAATGGTTCGTCCATCAATAACACTTCTGGATCAAAGGCAAGTATTCGTGCCAATGATACCCGCTGCCTCATTCCTCCAGACAATTGCGAAGGCAATTGATTTCGGAAGTCCCATAATCGAACCAACTTTAAGTACTTTTCAACGATTTCATTTCTTTCCTTCTTTGCAACCCCTTGAATATCTAATCCCCAAGCAACATTATCAAATACATTTAACCATGGAAACAGTGCAGACTCTTGAAACATCATTCCTCTGTCTGGACCTGGCTTTTCGACTTCTTTACCTCTAACCTTTACTTTTCCAGAAGATTTTTCAATAAATCCGCCAACAATGTGTAAAAATGTACTCTTACCACAGCCGCTTGGTCCGACAATACTAACAAATTTCCCTTCAGGGATCGTTAAACTCACATCTTTTATCGCAACGACTTCTTCCTTTTTAGTGGAATAAACTTTTCTCAAATTTTCAATTTCCATTGCAGCATGCTTTTTGGTCATTTGTACTCCTCCTATTTATAAATGCGAGGACAAATGTCCCCGCACTAGTTATTCAGATGGCAACATAGATGTATCAATCAAATCATCTAGATTTATCTTTTTCTCAATCCATTTATCTTTTAACATTAATTCCTGAACTTTCTCCCAACCATCTCTGTTAATATAGGCAGAACGATTATTATCGGTCATGTTAATATAGATTTTTGGATCAGCTTGGACCTTCTTCGTTTTATCAATGATCAATTGTCTTGCTTCTTGGCCATTTTCTTGGTAATACTTTACAATACTTGCATAGTCAGCTAAGAAGTCTTTTACAGCTTGCTTATTTTCCTTAATAAAGTCTGGGTGTAAGAACATAATGAGGAAATCTTCATCGAATGGAACTCCTGTTTTAGAGGTGAAAATGGTTTTGAACTCACCGCTCTCTTCGGCAGCTGCACCAAATGGTTGTGGGAACATTCCTAAATCTATTTTTTTTGATTTGACTGCTTCTGTCATTGCTGGAATTGGGGTTATTGCATATTTCACATCTTTATCCGGATCTAATCCAGCAGATCTTAATGCACTTCGAACCCACATATCCGTAGGGGATTTAAAATCGGAAAGCCCAATTGTTTTACCTTTAAGGTCCTTAATGTCGTTAATTTCTGAGTCTTTTAATGTCATGAAAGCTGAATTGAAGCCTACATCCGGTGTATCCTTAGATACCACAGCTACAACTTTCATTTCAACCCCTTGGGAGCTCGATAGAATGGCCGCACCTTGTCCTAATGTTCCCCCATCAATTTGATCTGCTTGATAAGCATTTAATCTATCAGCATTTGCTCTAAATTGAGAGAGATTAAGTTTATAAGTTTTTCCAAGGTTTTTAGCTAACGATGGGTCTGCCTCGAAAAGCCAAATTGGTTCTTCTGTTGCAAATCCGCCGCCAAAGTTAATTTCTACCACTCCTCCATCTTTCTTCCCAGAAGTTCCTGATGACTTTTCGCCGGAACATGCTGCAAGCATGAGGGCTAGTGTAATCAGACCGAAAAATAATAAGTACTTTTTCATAAATAACAACTCCCATTCTCTCTCAAATTTTCAAACGATTGACATCCCCTTACTAAAACCATCCCATTTGTTTCATTTTCGATTTCATTTAAATAAGAAAAGCAAAATTAGAGTTTATAGCACAATCACTCTCCTTTTTGTTTTATATACAAAAACAAGTTTTGCTATATGTACATTGTAATAACAGTTAAGATAGTAGTCAATTGATTTATTTGAAAATATATAATTTTCAGTAAATCAAAAATTAAAAAAAGCCTCAGTTTCCTGAGACTCAGGCTGTTTAGAAATCTAGACAGCCATTATCTTTTTTAACTTTAAAAGTGTACAGATTTTCCCTAATATAGGTAGCACGTATAATGCGTCCT
>NZ_JACCBX010000026.1 GCF_013409995.1 Neobacillus driksii | reverse complement strand
AGGTTATTTGGCATGCACATTTTTAGTATAGCATGAGTTATTTTAAGTTTTTATTGAAAAATATTGACAAACTATTAGCTGGTTTAGTTTAATAATAAAAGGTGATTACCTTTGTTCAGTAATCACCCCTGTAATACCGATTCAATATAGTTTATTTTATTTTCCTTACACCATTCAATCACAATTTGTTTAAAACAATCGTCACGGTATGAATACCATTGTTCTTCCATTTCAAAATCAATTAATTTGTCCTTAAACCTTCTAAAGGCACCCTTACCCCTAATTGCCCTCAATAAGGATTCCTGCTTCCGCTGATCACTGACTGTTAAGCAAAAGTTTTCCATTATTCCATATTCATTCACTTCATATTTAGTTGGCAACTCTATATAATTTTCAAAGTTTTCAACTACATCGATTGCAATGATTCTATTTTCTTGTTCCCATTCAGGTAAATGATCAAATGGTTTTTCGTCTTCCGCAGCTCTTAAGTCCTCCGATGCCACTAACACTATTTCCCCCGTTTTAATATTTAGCAATGAACGTGATTCTTCAAATTGTATTTCCATTTCCTCAATTATATCTTTAAGTTTGACTTGTATATACACTGTTAGCTCACCTTTTATATTTTTTTCTAACGCACCTGTTAGTTTAAGTACAACTATTCGCAATCTTATTAAAAGGTTATGGTTTAGCTTTGATGCTTAATAAACTGCATCTTTAATTTATACACCCGTTTGGTCAATCAATGACTGGCTTAATATTATAGAGTCTCATTTGAGCAAGGGAACCCTGGTAAGCAAGAAGACCGCTTTGTATTAAGCAGCGAATTCGCCATTCAATAGAAATATCCATAACTTGCTGTTTTTGACGACCAATAAATTCTCCTACCAACCTTGCAGTTGGAAAAAATCCATCACTTTTACTATACATCTTTTCGTGGCAGATCTTTTTAGCAAGGGTAAGTAACTCTTCATCAAAATATTCTTCAGAAACAGTCTTAACTTGACGATCATACGAATTCGAAGACTACCGTTATCTTCGAGGAGCTGTGTCCAATTAGTCAGGTATCCTTCTCTAACCCGTGAAGAAAGGGGTTTTGCATCTTCAATAAGATGGAACTTTTCTCCGGTATAATCTCTCCCGCAGAAAGTGGTTTGAATCTACCGTATCTCTTATAGTAAGCCGGAAAAACCATAATGATTGATACTGGAATAGATTTAGGAATATTAGCTAATAAAAACATTAACCCTGTATATTCTGTTGGACTATCACCAACCCAAAACAAGAACGATTCATTACCAGTAAGTGCAATAGTCCAATCGCTTAACCTTTTATATGTATTACGGAGATAGGCTATAGAATCAGATTTATCCTCTTCATTTAAAACTTGTTCCCACCATTTAATGCGTTCTTCTTGAACAGTTTCCAACAGAATATTGCCTATTGGACCCCACATTAGATCATCGACAACTACGACAATATTTTCATTTGTTTGGTGATCCTTTAAAGCTAACCTAAGGGATGAACCACCTGATTCTCCAAATACAATATGTGTTTTCATTGTAATTACCTCCTAAAAAGCTTCCCTCTTCAAAAAAACCGATTTCTATGATTCTCTCTGATTCATATTCTTATTAAACTAATCTGAAGCATTAGTTTAATAAGAATAGAATTTCTTTAATTGTTCATCATAAGAAAAATATTGTATGGAGGGTTTTTATGAAAAAAAGCCTTTTAATATTGTTTGAAGTATGACACATAATATGGACAGTTTAATAAGAGAGCCTATGCTGCCATTTAGCTTAAAAGAAAAATGACCGCCGGTGCGATCATTGCCGGAAAGCATTTTTCACTCAAGCACCCGTTACTTTAAGTACATAGTTTCACAAAGTAGTTGTTGAATAAGTAGTATCCATATACTAATCAATAAATGGATCTATATTTTAAAAAAGTACATTACAACTAGAATAAAGATTATAAAGCTGAAGCCACTCATATCTTCAGCTTTATAATCTGTAAATAGGTAAACTACTTCCATATATCCATATATTTTTTTTTGTATTTTTTGTCTTCAACCATATCAATTAAAACCAAAGCATTTAGTTTAATAACCTCATCATTGAAATGGTCATATAAATTTTTCATGTTTTGAATAATGTCATTACGAATTAATGTAAAATTCTTTTCATCTACGCATTTCTTAAAGCGTTCAACCATAAACTCCATAACCATTTCTTTTTGGACTGTACCAGCAATTCCGACTTTCCATATTGATTGGAGGCTGTGTCTAGCTGTAACAAACTTTTCATCTTTTGTTACTTCCCACAACTTAGGGAAATCTTTCATAATTCTCATCTCTGGATCGCTTTTAGCTAGATTGGCTAAATATTGTGCTGCACGAGAGCGTTGATGGTTATCTTTATGAGTTAAGTCCTCTAATAGTTGATTCCATACCTCATAAGCCCAATCAACTTGTTGATCAGTTGCATTTAAAATACTTTGATAAGCTTCATAACGCTCATCTTTTTCACCCGATTTTGATCTTTCAAATGCCAATTTTATTTGACTATCCATTTTTACCACCTAATTTTCATGTTATAACGCTGAAATGTAGTGATTTAATTATTTTCTTTACTAAAATAATAACATACGCCAGTTGCACACCCCAAAAAATAATCATTACTGTAATAAGGCTCATATCTCTAAATTAACTATCCTGCTCCTTTAGTGCAATAAGAAAAGCTGCCAAAATGACAGCTTGATCTGCAACTCTTACAACCGATAGTTTAAGTGTAATATTTCACAAATTTTCTTTTTGATTTTTATTAAAAAAGAGACTCCCGAAAAACTTGGGAGTCCAAACAGTACTAATCTATTTAATAGGGGTCAATTAGTAATTCCAATTATATTCCGTTTACCAAATATAAAATAGAGAAAATACTACTAAAATTATCCAATAATTAAAGGGGAATTGGGACTAGGATTAATTAATCTTAGACCTATATAAAGAATGTGAGTAGATCATGAGCATTATTAAATTGTATCTCTATAAAGCAGAAACCGAATAAATTTTACTTAACTTTTTCCTGATCATAGATATCTTCCTGCCATAACTGATAAAGATATAGAATGACGGCTAGTATTGTCATTGTCAAAAGATTTTTGAGTGGAGAGAAACTACCAGTTTCTCTTATCTCTAGCTTGTTTAACATTTTAGTAAGACCCATCCCGTAGAAGAGATCGATTATTAAATTAACTATAATATATATCCAAAATTTACGAAACGTAAAATGAAATATCCATATTGTTCCAACTAAAAATATGCCATATACAGTAAATAATGGTGCTATTTTGTCCCAGCTAAAAAGAGTCTCTTTAAATTTCCACCAGTTATATGTCCAAGCCATTTGTGCCAGTATTGTGTTGAACACTGTGGCAAATAGAGCAACAGGCATATATCTTCGAATTGCTGAACGGTCTAAAAAAATCAATGAAATCCAAGGAATAATAAATATAGACCAAATAACCATTTTAACCATTTTTTTAGTCCTTTCAATATTAACTCTATATATTAACGTGTCCTTCTAAATAAAATGCATTTTCTTATTCAACTATCCTGCTCCGTTACTTCAATAAGAAAAAAGGCATCACCGCTGCTTCAGTAATGCCTCCGATAGTTTAGCAAGAGTCATTTAATAAACTTAAAAGGAATATCGAAGTAATTTATTAAGAAGATGATAATAAATAAAGAGATGATATAAGCTCGGAATGGTTTAAACTGATGTATTACAATTACCGAAAACATGACAATATCAAATAAAAAAGAATACCATAATTTCCATCCATTTTGATAAGAGATTCTTCCGAACTTTAATAAAATCCACTCAACAAAAATATAAATTCCAGACCAAAGTAATATGTATAACAATCGTTTAAACCATCCTTCTGGAAAATGGGAAAGATATAGAACGATACTAATAGGCATAGTGATTACAGCATATACCATTACCACCATTTCATGTCCGTATAATAAATCAGGGTGGAACTTCCATAAGGTATTTTCTTTTACAATATATTCGTACAGTAATCCACCCGTCGCAATGAAAAACATACTGGCATGGTATTCTTTCCAGTTTTTCCAGTTACCCCACTTAAAGGAAGCTATAATGGTTAGGACCGTAATAGCGAGGTGCATTAAAACACAACCCTTTCGAGTGTTTTTATAATAGCTTCCCCTTTTATCTGTAAAAATAATGTAATATTATCAAACTATTTGGTAATTAACTATATTTCTTATTGCACTAAACTTGCTCGTTAGCTTAAGTACGTTGCTTCACAAAATTCTCGTAAGTCGGCGCTGATCATTTTTTCTGTTTGAATTAAAAGAGAACCGTTTGGTAAAAATAACCTCAAGAAAACTATTGGAGGCTAAACCATGCGTTCAGAAAATCAATTTGTCGTAATTATTTGTTTAGGACTTTTAAGTATGATTATCAATATTATTTTTAGCGGTATTATCATCTCGCAGAATAATAATATTAAGCAGCAGCAAAATAAAAACTGAAAGCGCAGAATGCGCTTTTTTTGTGAAGCACTTCCTTCAATTTCCTTCGAAATATGACTAGTTTAACATAACTTCAAATGGCAATGATGGAGTTGTTTAATTCTAATAAACATAAATACGTGAAATCAAAACTTAATTCCTAAGAAATTAAGGTGACGGAATGAATAAATCTTTTCCCTCGTTTGATGAAGTACAGAAAGCAAGAGAGAAATTTAGTGACCTTGCATATCAACATTGGGTTCATGATGATTTATTTACCTGGAAATGGTATTTATTATTATTTCTATCATTATTTCCTTGGATAATTTGGTGGATTTTAGTCGATAAGAAACGACTACCTGAAATAGTCCTTTATGGAGCATTAATAATGGTTCCTACTTATGTTTTGGATAATATAGGAACAGATTTAATGTGGTGGGAATATCCAGATAAATTGTTTCAAATGATTCCACCGTTGTTACCAGCCGACCTAACATTAGTACCATGCTCAATGATGTTAATATATCAGTGGTCAAAGTCATGGAAATCATTTTTAATATTTAATTTTCTACTTTCCTTATTTTCCACTTTTATGGGAGAAACCTTATTTATTTGGCTAAATTTTTATGAACTTATAACCTGGAAGTTAATCTATTCACTAATTTTTTACAATCTCGGTGGAATAGCTATAAGATGGTTAGTTCTTAAAATTTTTTCAATAAGTAAAACTAAATGAATCTATCTTTTTTTATTTCCTTAAACATGTAAACCTAAATAACTATATAATGTAATTGGTCGAGGGATTTATGCTTTCGGCTTTTTGCCTTTTTAGGGACAAATGGAAATTTCATATTCTATGTTAAGGATAAAAAAAGACTGTTCCTATTGAACAATCTAACCTGTACTTCCTTATTTTTTTAACACCTTAATTAACTTGACCGTTAGTGCAATATGGAAAAGCTGTCAAAATGACAGCTCCGAATACACCGTTGATATAAGTATTCTAACCTTTACTATCTGTATCAATCAATCCTCTTGCCACTTATGATATCAATAAAGAATAATTGCAATAAATGTCATAAATATAATCCCTTCAAAAGGCGATAGTATCCCCCCGGCAGTTGTAATCTTTAGTTTTTTCCATAATGCCCTAAAGCCAAAAGAATAGATACAATCTACAATGAAATTAACAATAAAGTAGAGCCAAAACTTACCAAAGGTGAAATAAAAAATCCGCTGATCCTCACCTTAAGTACCCAGTTAGTTGAAAGAAAAGTTATTCTACTTCTCACCTACTTTTGGTGGAGACTCAAGCCATCCATTTTCTATCATAATGTTTGCCCCATCCTCTGCTAACAACTGGATTTCTAATAAAAACCTATTGTATACCGTACCTAAATCTCTTCTAAAACTAGTTCCAAGAGCCAACCCATAGAAACCCATTGAAGCTGCGGTTAGTGTACTGACTACAAACATCAATAACTTATCGGAAAAAACATGTTGTGTATTTTCAGTTACTTGAGAGTCCCAATATATAGGATCAAGAAAGTTGTATTCTTTTAAGTATGAGTTAAAAATTTCACAGTGTTTCTCACCAATCTCTTTTGCCCTAGTGAAATATTTTATAACATCGTTGGCTTTAGCACTTGACTAAATCCAATTAGTATTCCACTTCCTAGGGAATTTCTTTGGAAATTTGCATATAAACTTGTTATTTCAGGAGCTGTTAGAGGTCTTTTGACACCAAAGAATCCTGCCAAAAAATTCTGGTGCTTAATATAATCCACTTCTTGTGATGTTTTAATTAAAGGGGATTTACCATAAATACCTTTTGTTATTTGTAAATCCTTAGCCTTTTCATACAATCTATCTGCATCAGTTAAGCATTGTTTAAAAAACTCCGTGCAATCTGTTCTTGTTGCTAATGATAAGTTTACACTGTGTGTTCTTAATCCAATCCTTCCAAACTGATGTAAATACTCTAACATCAAAGAATCAGAATAAAGTCTTGGTGCAGATGTATCTACATCCTCAGCTATCTTAAAACCATGAGGTATTGCTTGACCTTCTTCACTAAACATGTCTTTTATTTTTAGTACATGTAGTTGAGCTGAATTACAGGCATCCTCAATAATGGTTTTTATCTCATTATCTTCAACTACATTTAGAAAATAACTAAGTATGCAAACTTGTGAACTATCCCCCATGTATGTACCCCATAACTGAGATATTTCTGCTGAAGTTAAATTATCATGTTTTCCGTCCTGCACTTTATAAACCTCCACCGAGAATTTTTAGTATTAATAAAATCATTCCCTCAACGGAATAATATAATGTAGTGCATTGTTAAAGTTATCCTTAATTGGGACGTTATTTTTTTTCTGATGTCTTCAACAATTCTGCATCGTTAACTAAATAAGAGAAGAGCTGACTACATTACTAGGACCTTTCTTTTCTGGTACTTTATGGATTTTTCATTGGTCGTTTTGGACCATATATTCTTTGGAATATGATTATGAACTTCTTGCTCGCCTTTCCTTATGTGCAATTTTCCAAAAGTTAAATTTATTTAAATTGGTTAATTTGAGACCCATTCACGTCTTTTTCACCTATATTTTTTATTCAATTGTTCTTTATGGGTATCAGATGTTCTTAACTAGACCTAAGAGCAGTTACTCCCAAAATGAAATATAAAAAGCATTAAGTGAAATATTTCACCTAATGACCTTCCTTGCAAAAACAAGAATAAGAAGATGGCCAGGACACAAACTATACTAAAAGGAGAGTTTATATTATGGATGAAAAGGGTTTAAAACAGAACGCTGATAATACTTTACCTACGAATAAACAGAAAACTTCAGATAAAATAGCAAGCCTTGATGAGTTGAAAAAAGAGCATGAACCAGAGTATGTCTTTTTATACTGGGATGAATTGAGATAAGAATCTTAAGAAGAGAAAATGAAATGTGTATTGGATATAATAATACCAAAATAAAGCAATTCTCCTTATCGAGAATTGCTTTTCATTTTGCCAAAATTAGCAGTAGGATATTCAACTAATGCACCCCGTTGTTAAGGAACAGTTTGTAATAAAAGATCATAAAAAATGCATATTTATAAAAATAAGGACATGCCTGGGGCTTCAGAATCTCGGCTGTTAAAGCCTAGTTTCTTATAAAATTCCTGTTTTCCTTTTGCACAAAATAATTGAACCCACTTAATTCCTTCTTCATCACATTTTTTAAGTAATGCATTCATTACTTTCTTTCCAATACCCTGTTTTTGATATTCAGGGTGAACCATTACATCACAAATTAGAGTTTGATAGATACCATCTGATAGTATTCGTCCATATCCTATTAAATATTTATTTTGATAAATAGAAACGGAATACCAACTATTACAAATAGCAGTATATAGTTGATCGTATGTATATAATCCTTTAGCATTCCATCCAGTTGTTTGATGTAATCTAATAAAGTCATCCTTGGTTGGATTCAATTCATTAAATTCAATCTCCATATTATTCTCCCCCTTGCTTTATCACTCAGTTCCTTCATTCTTAAATTATCCGTTCTTTTTTTTCATAAAATATAGCTATTAACCCATACATAATTCGTCCACCTTTAAGATTTTTTCTTCTTTAATAAAATAAGAAAAGCGATTCTTCGTTATTGAAGTATCGCCCCCTTACTTTAAGTGTAATACTTCACATCCATTACTTTAAATAATCATCTTCAATAACATTACGGATAACCAGTTCAAGACATCCTCTCTCCTAAAAGTTTTTATTATCTTCCTCAATTCCAATTCTCGGATGAATCTCATTTGTCAACGGTTGCTTATTATTAGAAATTGTTAGTTTAGTAAAGATAATAAAAAACAAGGCTAATTCAGCTATTATTAAAATATTTGGTACTACAATAATCAAATTACTAATAAAAAAGACAGTTAAAATTCCTAAGAATAACCCTAAATGATAAATTTTCAATCGGTGGTGCACATGTCTATATTGATGGAAAACAAAGGTAGTTGACAGGAAATAGAGCAATACAGATCCAAAAGCAAAAAATAAGATAAATGAGTAATGGACCTCATGTAAAAACAATAGTCTGATAGATGCTGCAATCATGCTCAAAGACATTAAAATAAACAGATGACCATAAATAATGATTTGGCCGGATGTTTGTAAAGACTTGTCGAGTTTCTTCTCCATGTTATCGAAATATTGCCACCACATCGATATAATCAGGATAAATGAAATGACCGCAAAGCCTATTGAATTCCAATTTCCTTTTGTAGGCTGAATGATCGCAAGTGTACTAATAAGAGCTTCCCCAAAAAGAATAATGGTAAATAAACCAAATCGCTCTAATAAATGAGCCGTATTTGTGGGAACCTTTTCTAAGCATTTTCGTCCAAGCACCGGGACAATGATATCAATAAGGATTCCCGTATACAACACAGCATATCGAACCCAAGAATCAAAAAAGAGGGACAATAATGAAATGACGATTCCAATCCAAAAATACCTTCCTAAAAAGAGGGCTGCTTGTTTTCGAACTCCCGTTTCTATACGCTGGACAATAAGATATTGGATTGCAGTCACTGCTCTTAAGCCAATATAACCAATTAAAAAAGAAAGATAATAAGAATCAAAATCAACTGATAAACTTGATGTCATAATTAGTACAAAAAACATTTGCAGAATTAAAAAGATACGGTGATGAAATAAATCTTTTCCAAACCGGTTAATAAATATGGTTTGCCCTACCCAAGCCCACCAGATAGGAATAAAAATTAATACAAACTTTACTAAATACTCTGTATGGATATGACCATCTTCAACATGAAGTAAAACATGAGTCGCAGCCGCAACCGCCGCCACAAATAACAAATCATAAAAGAGTTCTAACCAGGTCACTTTCTTTTCTTCCATTTCTGCACTCCCTCCAATTCTTTCTAGTTACTAGTATGATGGAAATATATAGTGATTGAAAGAGAAAATAAAATTGACATAGACCATTTACCATAGCTTGCAAAACACGAGCCGAATAATAAGAAAACGAAAGAGAAATCCTTACATCCTAAATTTTATGTAATAAACACTTCATTAAATTAAATAATCAGACAATTAGGTATAACGTCACTTCTTTCACTTTGGTATATTATGGTAACATGAGCGTAGTTTTAAACGAGGAGGAAATGTATGACCAAGACCATCGGCCTTATATGTGGTAGTTTACGAAAAAACTCTTATAATCGAATCATTGCTCAATCATTAACAGAGCTGGATGATTCCCTTCAATTTCGTTGGATCGAGATCAATGATCTGCCTTTGTTCAACGAAGACTTAGAAGTAAGCGTTCCAGAAGCAGTGTCATCATATAAATCTGCTATCCAGGACGTTGACGGTATCATTATTGTGAGTCCAGAGTACAATTCTGGGATTCCAGGCGTATTAAAGAATGCATTGGATTGGGCATCAAGACCTCGGGAATCCGCCGTTCTTAGCAGAAAACCGGTTGGTTTAATTGGTGCAACTCCTGGGGGATTAGGTACTGCCTTTGCTCAATTGCAAATTAAACAAGTACTAGAGGCAATGCAGGTTCATGTTCTTCCATTTCAAAAAGCGTTGATTTCCCAAGTACATAAAAAGATTGATTCTGATCAGAAAGTCCTTACAGACGAACAAACAAAACGTTATCTTCAACAATATTTACATCAATTTATTCATTGGGTCGATCACACTCCAGCTCTAGATTAATTGAAAAAGTTAAGCTTTTTCAATCATTTTTATTAAAATACAACTAACACATAATGGGTTTTTAGAAAATGAATTCCAGTAATCCGTTCAATTACATTGGAACAAACGAAGGAGTTTAACATCCATTTTCCAATCTATGAATCTTCTTCGATTACTTATACTTAATTAAAGGGAGGACAATAAAATGTCTGATTTCTATTCTCGTCTTAATAAAGATGATGCTGCCGTTCTTTTAGTTGATCATCAAACCGGCCTTATCTCCGGTCTTGTGCGTGACTATGGTGTTGATGAATTCAAGAACAATGTTATGGCTCTTGCTAACACTGCCAAGTTTTTTGATTTACCAGTTATTTTAACAACAAGCTTTGAAAACGGGCCAAATGGGCCACTCATGCAAGAATTGGTTGAACTTTTT
The DNA here is from genome assembly GCF_013409995.1 of Neobacillus driksii. Taxonomy (GTDB): domain Bacteria; phylum Bacillota; class Bacilli; order Bacillales; family Cytobacillaceae; genus Neobacillus; species Neobacillus driksii. Next base: position 17,170 of record NZ_JACCBX010000026.1, on the reverse strand, counting down.
CCTCATGCGCCAAAAATAGCTCGTCCTGGACAAATTAACGCATGGGATAATGAAGATTTTGTCAAAGCAATCGAAGAAACTGGAAAAAAACAACTGATCATTGCTGGCGTAGTAACAGATGTTTGTGTTGCATTTCCTGCACTTTCCGCTGTGAACGCTGGTTATGAAGTATTTGTTGCTACTGATGCTTCTGGAACATTCAGTAAACAAGTAGCGGATGGGGCATTAACGCGTATGGCCCATGGTGGGGTGCAGCTTCTGAACTGGTTTAGCATAGCGTGCGAATTACAACGTGATTGGCGCAATGATGTTGAAGGTTTTGGCGCTTTAATTTCTAGCCATCTTCCTGGTTATCAAAATCTTATTGGAAGCTATAGGGGAGCTCAGAGAGATTTCAGCAAGCAGCCTAATTAGAATAGCAGCTTATTTATAACTCACTTTTTCCAATATAAAGCTTCTGGCTTATTCAAGAAAAAGGCGTTTTTCTGAAGTAACTAAAGCCTAATTTCTCACTTACAACTCCTGAGAAATTAGGCTTTTTATATTTGTATCTCCTTAACGTTGTAAATCCGCGTTTTGCTGGTGGTACCCCCAAAAGAGCTAAGGACGATTGTTAAACTTAACTTCCCGGTTAGCTCAATAAGAAATGCTGCCACAATGACAGCTCCGACCTTAACCCTTGTACCCGATAGTTTAAGTACAGTTTTTCACAATCTTTATATTTTTTATCATTGCTGGATGATTACATTGAAAAAAACAGCCGTTGTAATATTCGTCAGTTGGCAGTTTTTCCGTAATTTAATCAAAAACCAGGAATTTAAATTATTGTACAAGGCAGTCTCTTGCGTGACTGTGTTTCGTTTAAATAATACTATCGGAAGTGAAATGAGCTTACACATCCAAGCTGTTGATGATAGCTAATATTTGATGATCTGTCCATTGGCCATTAATCTTTAGATTTTCTTTAGCTATACCTTCTTTTTTAAACCCTGCTTTTTCTAATACACGAATAGATGCTATATTGTCAGGCATAGCTCCTGCTTCAATTCTATGTAGTTTTAATTCTCTAAAAGCAAAGTCTACAACAAGTTTAAGAGCTTCTGTTGTATAGCCCTTTGCATTATACTCCTTATCTAAAGTAAATCCCGTATAACAGTTTTGGAGGTCCCCCCTAGCAATTTGAGTTAATGAAATGTCTCCGATAAGTTTATCAGTTGATGTTAAAAAGATTCCAAAAGCATATAATTGCCCTTCATCTGTCTTTTTTAATGCCTGCTCAATGCGTATTTTTTGATGTTCTTCTGTATAAAAAGCTTCTGGGAGTAATGGGCTAACTCGTTGAAAAAATTCGCGATTTCTAATATGTAAGTTAGCTAACTCGCTGGCATCAGAAGATTTGTAAAGTCGAAGATAAATATGTTGCCCTACTAGCTTCATAAAACCCCTCCAATATCTTTTTACTACCATTTTATTCTAATTAAGCAAAAGTATTATGTATTTCCTATTCAAACCACCGCATTTTTACATATATGTTTAATTTACTATGGTTTTAAAGTAAATTCTAATTACACTAACCTGTAACGTTAGTCGAATAACCTTACTCATAATATCCTTCTTCAAACACAAGAACGCTCTCTACTTCTTGCAAATCTGACGAATATAAACTGATACCATCCTTAAACGAAATAAGTCCTGTCTCATCTTCATCGAATGAACCATCCAACTCTCTAAAAAGCTTATTTAAATCATCGTAGGAGGTTTCAAGCAATGACCTTCCTTGAAATGTAAATTCCGCTGTTTCGAAAAATTCAACTGCTTCACATTCACCTTTTTCTTTAAAAATAGAAATGGCAAAAAGGGTAAGCATCTGTTAATACATCACTCATTGGCGATTTTTTAAATTTTTGAGGTTTAATTGTAATGCCTTTTGAAGTTGTTTCTCGTTCATACCAAATTTAATCATTCCTGCACCAACGTAAGGTATTATCTCAAATTTCATATGTACCTCCTATGTCTAACTTCTACCTGAATTTTAACATTTCTTGTTCAACTAAATGGCAGTTAGTTGAATATGAAAAAAGAGCTGCCTATGGCAACTCCACGATCTTTAACTATTGCACCACGGTAGTTCAATTATAATATAAAATGTGTTCACCAAAGTATTGCTATATCATTATAGAAAAAGTGGGTTCATCGAAGGTCATTTTATTTTCTTCTGAAAAACCAAATTTCAAATAAAATAATCTCCCCGCTTCATTTTCTGGATGAACCGTTATATAAAGACGGTTACAAGCAGGATGGTTATATCTAATATTTCTGATTAATTCATTTAATGCTTTTGATCCCAATCCGTTTCTTTGAAATCTTTTATCTATGAAAAAATGAAATAACCAGTAATCATCTTTACTATCTGGTGTATAATGCAGATTGAAAAAGCCTACCATCTTATTTTGATTGTAAATTCCATATGGTTCTACCATTTTTCCACCTGGTCTTATATATGCTTTAGCAAGAGCAATAGCGACGGGAGGATTAATAGATGCAACAAATTTCTGTTGTTCATCGTGGACAGATAGTTCAAGTGCTTCTCGCCAATTGTCTGAACTTATTAATTTAATACTTATATCTGACATACTAACACCTCATTTATTTTACTCAGTATTCAACTATCCCTGCTTACTTCGGTGAGTTGAATATATGGCGGGAGTATGACCCGAAAATTTATTTGTGATTTTTTAATCTTTTTTCCATTACTTCTGCCATTTGTTTTGAATTAGGATTTTCTTCATTTTGTAATTTATCAATTATGTTATGATAATCTGTTTCATTTCGGTTCTGACTTAATTTATATGCAGCCTGAATTTCTTCCACCTTAATCTTAAATCCAACTATCCCTTTCAGTTCACTTTCTAGGAGCTCAGGAGAAAGTTTATCCCATAAAACAGGATTTTCACGATTTTCTTCATATTTTTCTAGCATTATTGTTAATTCTTCTATTAATTCATTTTTCTCTAAAATGCTTGCTTTACCATATGCATGGACGGCTTGATAATTCCATGTTGGAACTTCTTCATGCCCATACCAAGAAGAAGAAATGTAAGCGTGCGGTCCCTGAAACATAACAAGCACATCTTCACAGGTTTCAAATGTTTTCCACTGAGGATTTCCATAAGCCATATGCCCAGTAATATAGTAATCATTACCTTTTTTATTTAACCCTAAAGGCAAATGAGTGGCTACTGGTTTCCCTTGATTTGTTGTGACAATCGTGCCAAAAGAGTTATTTTGAACAAAATCCCAAATTTCATCGACATTTGTGACCTTAAAATATTTTGGAATATACATAATAATCCCCCTTTAAAAAAATGTTATATAAGTATTTTGGTCATTATAATGTCCATTTGTTCTTCATCACCCATAAGTATTGACCTTTAAATATCCAGCGACTTCATTATTAAAATACACAAAAAAGAATTGCGAAGAAATATTGGATAATTCTTTTTCTAATTGTTCTAAGTTAAATGCCCTTTCCAGGTAGGCATTTTAATTACCTCCTTAGCATGTATATTATTGTTGCAAATGCAATAAAAATAACATATATTAAATTTAACCCAACTTTGTTGCGTTTGCAACAAAAAATAATGATAAAGAGGTCGAGTAAAGTGAAATATGTTTTTTATGTAGTAGGAATTTTAATATTAACCCTTGGTATTTCTTTCACAATACAATCAGACCTTGGAACTTCTCCTTTTGATGCACTTTTGGTAGGACTGTCCATAAATGTGGGGCTTACTGTGGGAAGTTGGGAAATAATAATAGCTTTAATATTGATATGTTGTAATTCATTGTTAAAAAGACAAAGACCAGAAGTTTTGGGGTTGCTAACAGCATTTATAACGGGTATTGGTATTGATATGTGGCTTTTTTTATTGCACAATTTGATAACACCTGAACTATGGTACAGCCAAGTTGTTTGTTTCGGAATCGGCTTAATTGTTATAGGATTAGGAACCGCAACATATTTATACACAAACTTTGCACCCATTCCAATTGACCGATTAACCTTAATCATACAAGAATTAACGAAAACAAATATATTTTTTGCGAGAACATTTATTTACCTCGTATCCCTGATGTTAGCTATGATTTCAAATGGACCAATTGGCGTTGGAACTTTATTAACCGTTTGTTTAGGTGGGATAATACTAAATACCTTCATGCCACTTACTTCAAAAGTAATAGATCGCATATTAATCCACTCTAGTACACCCAATTATGATAAAGATAAAAACCATTCAATATAGTAACGGGTTCAGTTACCTGTCACAAAATTTAATTTTGTAAATCAAATAGACCATCAAATTGTAATATAAAATGATGGTCTATTTTTATTGTTATACAGGCATTTATACTAGTAGATTTTATTTTTTTGTTACAGAATTTGTATACCAATTTGCAGACTAACAGACACTTCTATAAGGGTGCAAATTACGGTACATTTTAACCGGCAATTTTGCTAACAGAAATAAATTGGGAAAACGAAAAAAATCGCTTAACAGGAGCGTTAGCGATTTTTATTTATTATTGGGTCCTTCTTTAACTAAGGCTACCCGATAGTTTAAGTGTTATATTTCACAAAGTATTTCCCTTTATTATAGAAATGCTGCCCTTTTGTGACATAAAAAATCAGTTGCCAATGACAACTGATTTTTTTGAAATAAGTGACCTGAACAAATATATTAACTGCTTTTTTTAATTCCCCTTGTATTAAATACTTTAACATTGGAGGTGCAGCTAAAGTCGTAAATATTATTACAATAATAATTGAGGTGAAGTATTCTGGTTGTAACAAAGCTTCTTGTAGTCCAGTTGCTGCGATAATTAAAGCTACTTCTCCTCTTGATACCATCCCAGCCCCTATAAAAAATGATGAGCGTGAAGAAGAGCCTGTTGACTTCGCTCCTAACCGCACCACCTAACAACTTCGTGAGGACCGCAATGACCGATAAAGCTATAATAAAGCCTATTTGATTTCCTATTCCTTCAAAGGAAACATTTAAACCAATACTGACAAAAAATACTGGAACAAAAACAGCATAAGCGATTGGCTCTACTTTACTTTCTACAGTATGTCTGAAAACTGTCTGAGAAATAGCTAATCCAGCAGCAAAAGCTCCAATAATACCTGCCATACCTAACATATCAGCAAAATAAACAAAAGCAAAACAAATCACTAACGCTATTGAAATAACAGGTTCCGTAACTTTTAGTTTCGAAAGAGTTTTAAGTAATTTTGGAACTAAAAATACTCCGGCTAATAAAACACCGATAAAAAACACTATTTTTTTCCCGATTAGTAACCCAATTGAGATTTCTTCCCCAGTCCCAAGGAAACTTATCATAACAGCTAATAACACCACTACGAGTACATCATCGACTACAGCTGCACCAAGTATAGTACTTCCCTCTGGAGAATTTAACTTCTTCATATCTTTTAAAACTTGGACAGTAATACTTACAGAAGTTGCAGACAAAAGAACACCAATAAATAATGAATAAGAAGTGCTCAGTCCAAAAAGTTCTCCTATGCCAAATCCACCAATAAACGGCAGGATGATTCCTAGTACAGCCACAGCAAATGCTGCTTTCCAATTCTTTTTTAGTTGTTCTAGATCTGTCTCCAACCCAGCTAAGAACATTAACAAAATAACGCCTATTTCGGAAAAGTAGTGAATAAATTCATTGTTACTTATCCAACCTAGAACTGCTGGTCCAAGTATAATTCCAACTATAAGCTTTCCTAACACAGACGGTTGCCCTAACCTAACAGATATGTCCCCTGCCATTTTCGTTAGAAAAATTATTAAAACTAAATATAAATTAAAATCCATTATAACATCCCTTCATCACATCTGATTTACCGGTATAAACTAAGGTTAAAACACGTAAAAACCATTGTCAATATAGCTTCTTAAGCCTCATAAAGGTCATTTTTTTGTACCGAAAAATCATTTTAATCCCTATTATACGAATAGATATTTAAAATTGCTAACACGACGAATAATGAGGTCTAGTTAGTTGTTTTTTTTTAGAAAATCAAAATATGTAGTCTGAATAATACTGAAAATTTCTGAAAAATAGATTTAGGTTCCTTTGTAACTCAGAACTTCTTTTTATTATTATTAATTTAAACCATTAACCCTTCTTTAACAAACCTGCCAGTTAGCACAATAAGAAAAGGGGATAGCCGCAGCTATCCCGTGTTTAACATAAGCACCCGTTAGTTGAATAAAGAATACAATAAAGTTTGACTTTAATTTGGTTAATAGTAGAGATATTCTGTACATTCTCGCTTGTTTCAAAAAAATAACAACACCTTTTAAAATATTAAATTTATTGTTATTTTAACAGTTGTTCTTCTTTAACAATACTGCTTTGAACAACTAAGTAGAAAACTTATTACACTGATTTTATCTTATTTTCATTTGTAATTATTTTTTCCACAATGTATTGATAGCCATAGATAAAAATTGATAATAATACACAAATAAAATACCAAATGGTATGATTTATTTTTTTAAATTTAAATATATCAAATTTTTCCCACATAGAACCAAGTAGAAAAGCATTAAAAATATTCGCAATGGCATTGGTAACAAGATATTTTGGAAAATTACCGTAAGCTAGTTTAAATATCCATAGCGTTGCTACAAAATATGGTCCTAATATATATGAGAAATCTACATTACCAGGGGAAAGTGGATTTTTATTTATCCACCATCTTCTCTTATTTCCGATGACACTAAATACACTTAAAAATAAGTTAATAAAACTTGCTACGGGTAAATACCTTACAAGTGATTTTTTATCCATGAACAGCACAGAAAGCCATGGAATGATTATCATAGATAACGAAAATGCTTTCTTTTTATTCATCTCAACCAACTTCCTCCAGAATGTTTTTTTTATCATTCCTCAGGCTTAGCTTTTTTATTAACCTTTTCAACTATCCTGCTTCGTTACTAGAATAAAGAAAAGCGACAATTCTATTTGAAAAGTCGCCCAAGTTCATTATTTTTTTAAAACCTTAGCTAATTTAAACAGGAGAATTCCCAAACCTACTGTAAGAGCTAATATAAAAATAGACATCAGTATATTTGCTATCATCGACCATCATCCTTTACTGGATACTTAAGCCAATTTTACCACTATTTCCAATGTTTGTGTTTTGAACTTTTATTGAATTATCCTGCCCGTTAGCTGAACAAGCAAAAAAGACAGCAGCACCGATCTCATCTTTCACTATTGCACCCGTTAGTTGGACAAGACTCTACTCAATCATCTGGATTTTCTTTTAGAACCCAAGGAATTTTAGCATCAAAGCTTAACTGTAGGACAGGGTTTGGAAATCCTTATAAAAAAAATGAAAATGATTTTATTGAAAATACTTTTGATTAGTCTGGTTGTCCGCAGTGGAAGCAATCGGTACAAACTCTAAATCATCTGAAAATCCAACTGTGAAATTGTCCATCTCAATAGTATTTTTTTCATTAAAGTTAGTGTCTGTACACAATTCTCCTTGTAGCACTCTGCCCACAAGATGATAATGCCCTATGTATAACCGTGTCCTCGCTTCCTCCGCTGGAAATTCAGAAAGGTGTGCTGGTTTTGCTGGATTGATCCCTAGTTTAGTGAATACATTAGAAACAGACGTCCTTAAATTCTTACAAGCCTCAAAATAATTTTTACAGTATAAGCAATTACAGACTGGTATATCTTTGCTGTAAAATTCTCGTGTCTTATCAATATCAACTTCTATTAACCATTTTCCTATTCTAATCTGTTGTAGCATTACCATTCCTTCTTCCTGTCACATCCCCGAATATTCTCTTTTTAACAAATATAAATTCGGCGACTCCAAATAACAATCCTTCTTGTACTAAACTGCCCCGTTACTACAACAAGAAAAAAGCCGCCAAAAATAGCAGCCTTTCTTCATTTTTGTGTTATATGTGTATATAGCCGATTTGTTTACTCACCTACTAGTCCATCACCATCACGTTCGTCCATATATTTATATAGCCATGAATCACGCGTAATTGGCATCTTAAAGCCAGCAGCTTTGGCTTCAGAGATTGTAACACTTCCATTATGATTGGTATCCACCTTACTAACATCTTCATTGCTACTTACCGTTTCGTTTGCCGGTACATTGTTTGTTTTCGGTGGCGTACTGCTCGTACCTGTCGTTTTCCCTAAATTTTTGTTCACTTCATCTGGGTTTACATTGTCAAATTCATCTGTAATGGTTCTGCCCTGAATTTTGTATGTGAATTTATAATGGTTAGGAATTTGCGTCTGAGTATTTGGATATTGAATCACTGCTACGAAATCTGTACAACCTCCAGCATCTCGAATTACTTTTTCCATATAAGCTTGATCGCCGTGCCTATTGAGAATGCTGTCTTGAGGTGTAATGTTATATGCGTTAGATACTCCCCCAAGTGAGTCAGCAATCACATGACCTTCATCTAATTCTTGACTCTCTGTTCCGGGAACCTTTGCTTCATCAGAATAGTATCTCCCAGACGATAAAACATTTTCAGTATTCGGATTTTGGAGTGTTATATTTTTTGCCTCAACACGAATTAGCTGTCCGTATTCATTTGTAAAAGCCCAATATTCCCTGTCGCCATACCCGACATCAACTCTTACATTCGGCTTTCTAGAACCTGACATATCTCCACCATCTACTACAATTTGTGTATATTTATCGTAGTCAAAGTCACCATTAACACTTGTTATCGTTGGTGTACTAGTGGCAGGAACGCTTGGACTGTCTCCGCTTTCGCTATTCGTTTTTTCTCCCTTTTCTTTAGCCTCATCTACACCCTGTTCCTTTTGTTTCTCTTCTATCTTTTTTTCAGCATTATCCTCTTTGCCAGTTGTTTCATTTGATGAACAAGCTGCAAGGAAAACTAATAAAAACGCCATAAATATATAGGTTAATTTCTTCATGAATTATCCCCTTTTTGTCAATATCTGCAGAAACACCAATACTATTATAGTACTAAAATACTTCAATAAACGAATAAATTATAATTTAAAAAGGATTCCAAGCTAAAGCTGAAATACTTTTAATCTTAACTCCAACAAATTTATATTCCCCATATAATAATCCTTAATGTTATTAACCTAGTTATGGTAAACTCCTTATTCCATTAAACTGCTTCTTTAGTTGAACAAGAAAAATAAGGTTAGAGTTGCGAACTAATGTACGCTATGTTACAACTAAGGTACGTCCCCTGTGGATTGTAAAGTCTTTAAAGGAGTGATTATAAAATGAATAAAACAGATTTCATTAATCAAGTAGCAAAAACCGCAGAACTTTCACAGAAAGAAGCATCTAAAGCAGTAGATGCAGTTTTTGATACTATTATGGAAGCATTAAAAAATGGTGATAAAGTTCAATTGATTGGCTTCGGTAATTTTGAGGTTCGTGAACGTGCTGCACGTTCAGGTCGAAATCCACAAACTGGGGAAGAAATTCAGATAGCAGCTGGAAAAGTTCCCGCTTTTAAGGCTGGTAAAGCTCTTAAAGATGCAGTAGCTGAAAAGTAATAAATAATGATCTTTAGTGTTGCATACAAAAAATGAATGACCATTTAAGTCACTCTTAACTAAATCAGTTCAGAAATCTATATGACCTATGATAATTAGGAGATTTCGTGTTTATGTGATACACTTTATTTACCATTTGATTTACTGTTTACATGTTCCCCACTCATTCGTGAGTGGGGTTCCTTGTTTTTAAGGTAAATAAAAAACAGACTCTAAAATAGAGCCTGTCTATATCCAACATTATTATTTATTATTAAGCTTTACGAACGTTAGTAGCTTGGGGTCCACGTTGACCTTGCTCTACTTCAAAAGTAACTGCTTGACCTTCGTCTAAAGATTTGAAACCTTCGCTTTGGATTGCTGAGAAGTGAACGAATACATCGTCTCCAGCTTCGCGTTCGATAAATCCAAAACCTTTTTCTGCGTTAAACCATTTTACTTTACCTTGTTCCAAGTGTGTTTCCTCCTGCTGCGTGCTTTTGCACACATATATTACTATCCTTGCTCCCAGTGATCATTTAGATGAAAAGTTCAACTAATACTATCCTTTACACCGAACAAAAATAATTCTTCCTTCGAATACCATTTTTTGAAAGTGTTTGCAAGATTACAATCCATTATGTGAATTTATGTCACTTTCTAGCAAATAAGCCGAAAGTAAACAAGTAATGAATAAAAAATCACATATTCTCGGCTTAATAAATAACTCGTTATTGAGTTAAAGCACCCGATAGTTTAAGTGCAATATTTCACAAACTTTTTTAAAGTCCCCCATTTTAGTAGCTGAATATTTGAAAAGCCCTCTTAGTTAAGATATCTCCCTTGTCAAAACAAAAAATTATTAATTTTCCATGCAATTTTACATAATTGATAAGAAAATACCAGATACTTGTTAGAGAATATAAAATTAATCTTAATAAGGAATTGATTATATGGATAATAAAAAGGCTGCAAAGTTAACTGCGGGTGAGTTAGCACACTGTTGGGAACAGTTAATGAATTATAGTATGTCAAATGTTGTTTTGGAGTATCTGACCTTAACAACAGAATTAGAAGAAGTTAATTCTCTTTGTATTGAGGCGCGTTCTATTTCTAAATCTGCTGTACTATTTTTTGAATCTGTTCTACGAAGTGAAAACTATCCAATCCCCAAAGGCTTTAACATTAAAGATGATTTAAACCCAAATGCCCCTAAGATGTATACGGATGTTTTTATACTATTTTATTTAAATAATATGTCTAAAATTGGAATGTCCTTAACAAGTATGGCACTATCCGATTCAGTAAGGGAGGATATCCGTAATTTTTTCCATAAACAATTAAAAAACAATTCAAGTTTATTTGAACGGACAACAACTATTCTATTGGAAAAGGGAGTATTTGTAAGACCTCCTTCAATTACCTCCACTCATGAAACAAACCCAATTGCAGATAAAGGATTTTTGGGTAACTTCTTTAATGATAATAGAGAATTAACGGCAAGAGAAGCAAATGAGCTACACAAACATGTTTTTATGAATTATATCGGTAAAAACTTATTAATTGGATTTATTCAATCTACATCTAATCAGCAATTAATGAGTTTATTGCAACATGGAAAAGAATTATCTTTAAATATTATAGACAAATTAGGTGATATTTTAGTTCAAAATGATTTGCCTATTTCAATGACTTGGGATACGAATGTTTTGGATGGTAAAACATCTCCTTTTTCAGATAAATTAATATCTTATATATTAGACCAACTAAATCGTGATGGTATCGCCAGTTATGGGTATAGTGCAGCAGTAAGTATCCGAAAAGATTTAAAAACTACATATGCAAAGATAATTGCAGATGTGTATCAATATGAAGAAAATATAAAATCCTTTATGATAAAAAATGAGTGGATGGAGAAACCTCCTGTTGCACTAAATAGGGATAAGCTTGCTCAAGACTAAAGAAAAATAAAGCTACCAAGTACGGTATCTTTTTGTTTTTTAAAGGAGTATTCCAAATCTCCTTTAAGAAATGGTGAGTGTACCAGAATATATGAAAGCCATTATTCCACTAACCTGCCTCGTTAGCTGAATAACAAAAAAAGATCGCCGCAGCAACCCTGATTCTTTAACTCTTGCCCCAGTTAGTGAAATAAGTAAAATAATAACGTCAACCCGTGTAAGGCTAACGCTATTCGTAATGCCGCTCATTCTAAGAAATAATTCGCAATGTAATTTTCTAAAGGCATTTTTAGTGGCAATTATGGACCAAAATTATATTTCCATTTTTTGTATATCGAAACATTCTAATAGTGAAAACTATAGCAGAGCAAGGCAATAATCTCCTTTGATTACACCCTCCATGAAATGCCTTGCTCCACTGGTTACCTTTCTGCCAAAAGTCGTAGAGAACTTAACGTCAATTTCTAGAAGAATTTCTTGGGTAAGAAAAAATATCTATCTTAACCATGCTTTTGTTTCTTTTCCTTTTTTCGACGCTTCTCTTCCTCTTTTTTAAGTTTCTCTTCTTCTTTATTTCCGCCATTAATAGGATGAATTATTATATTGTCGTTCTTTGGTGGTACTTCTGCAGAATCAATTCCTTTTATATAAAGTTCATTATTCACTCTGTAGACACTATCTGGTTGCAGAAAATCTGCTGTATCCGTTCCGAAAGCTTCCATCATTGCTTTAAACATTAACTGCGAGATTTTTGTTGTATTTCCACTCATATAGTTACCCAGTCCGTTTTGTGCGTAACCCGTCCAGACAGCCATGGTGTATTGTGGTGTATACCCTGCAAACCAGCTATCATTTGTAGCTGAGCTTGGGTATCCATATTTAGCTCGAGTTTTTTCATCAAAATTGGTTGTACCTGTTTTCCCGGCAACATCCAGTCCAGGAACATTTGCTGTTGTTCCTGTCCCAGCATTTACGACTGTTCGTAACATATCCGTTACCATATAGGCAGTGTAATCCTGCATAACACGCTTTGATTCCCCCGCAAACTGAACCTCTGTGCCATCTGCCAAAACTACCTTTTGGACGAAATGCGGTTTATTGTATTGACCATTGTTTCCAAAGGCACTGTAGGCCCCTGCCATGTCTAAAGGACTTACGGTATTGCTCCCGATCGAGTAGGATTCATATACTTCATTATTTTTAAACGTAATCCCCAGTGATTCTGCAAAACTCTTAGCCTTATCCATCCCAACCTCTCTGATGGCGTGCAGCGCCGGGATATTGTATGAATTTTGCAGGGCCGTCCGCATCGTCAGCATTCCATGATATTGATGATCCCAGTTGGAAATGGGCTGACCCGTTGAATAGGTTGTCTTCTGGTCATTGATCAAATGAGCAGTGGACCATTTTAAGTTTTCAATCGCAGGTCCATAATCAAAAATCGGCTTAAAGGATGATCCTGGTTGACGTTTGATATCTACGGCAAAGTTGTGACCTAAGAATTTAGCCTTATAGTCATTTCGACCACTCCCGATTGCCCTGACTTCACCCATTTTGGTATCTAAAAAAACGAAGGCTCCCTGAAAATTCGCATCCGGATAGGCAATGATTTCATTGGTATTCATCATTTTGTCCACAAAATCCTGTGCTTTTGGATTCAGGGTTGTATAAATCGACAATCCGTCCTCACTGATGTCGACATCCTTTAGTTTTCCCTTTACCTCTTTCACAGCTGCATCCAAGAATGCTTCATAAGGCATACTTTGCTGCGTATTTCTTGCTACAAGTCCCTCTGTTACAGGAATTTTTTCTGCTTCCTTCATTTGTTTTTCCGTGATATAGCCATCTCGATGCATCGAGCTTAAGACAATGTGACGACGCTTCGTGGCTGCTTCTTTGTTTTCCGGTATGGTTGGATCATAATTATTCGGACTCTGTGTCAGTCCAGCTATCATCGCTGCCTGCGCAAGCGTCATTTTTTTCAAATCATTGGACTCAATACCATAGTAATTCTTCGCTGCGGCAGCCACTCCGTAAGATCGGTTTCCAAGGTAGATTTTGTTTAGATACATCATTAAAATGTCCTGCTTGGAATATTTTTTTTCCAATTGATACGCTAAGTCCCATTCTTGCACTTTACGTTTCAGTGTTTTCTCTGGAGACAAAAAAGAATTTTTAATGACTTGTTGTGTAATCGTACTACCTCCCTGAGATCCGAAATCCCCGGTTACGTTCACAAAAATCGCCTTAGCTGTCCGTTTGAGGTCGATTCCAAAATGTTCGTAAAAATGGGAATCCTCGGTGGCAATAAATGCATGTGCCAAAACTTTTGGCACTAGATTGTACGTAATTTTTGTCCGTTTTTCCTTCCCGTATTCATAAAGGAAGTTCCGGTCTTTATCATAAAATTTAGTAGAAAGCGGATCCACCAGCTTTGAAGAATCTAAGGTAGGTGTACCCTTAATCATTGAAGCGAACGTAATGGCTCCTGCTCCTGTCGAAACAAGACCGAGCACCATACAGACAATAACCAGTTTTTTTAACAACGATCCTTTTTTTAATATTCCAATACTTCTTTGTTTATTTTGACTTGTTTTTTCAGCTTGTTTTCGTTCCTCACGAGATTGATACGTTTCTTCTGACATTCATCTTCTCTCCCATGTAAAGTAAATCAAACTCATTTTTTGAAATAAAGCCTTTTCTATAATTATTATTTAATAAGATTAATATTCGGATTATCCTTTTCATGAACTCCTATATAACGGATTGAAGAACCATTGATCCAATATTTCCCTTGGTCACCCTTCGCAAGAAAGTATTTGCGTTGTTCAATCTTTTTTACTATTTCTTGTATAACTTGTTCCTTACTAATATCAGCCTCTTTGATTATTCTTTCTCGTTTTATATCATCCTCAAAGGTATAACAAACCACAAATTCCTTCATACTATCTCCCCCATTTAAGAATCACCAAGTTGATCAACCTCAACAAATCTACAGTTGGATGTTAATATACTTGAGCCATTTAAATAGGTTCGTAAGAAACCTTAAATTTATGAGGGATTCTGGATTTTATTTTCTACTTCATCTAAACCAAAAATAAGTAAGCGCTGCCGCAGCAACTCATTTCTTTTCAACTAACCTACCACGTTAGCACAACAACAAAAGACCGCCGCAGCGATCCCATCTTAAACTCTTGCACCCGTTAGTTTAAGTACATTTCTTCACAAACTTAGCTTTTTTACAGGAAATGTGCACCGTTACTTGAATAAAGAAAAACGACTGTTTTTATTTCGCAATCGCCCCTTTAATTCAAATAAGGATCATTATTACTTAGGAATAAGCTCCGTATTGGAAAGTCAAATTATTTTTCAATCATAGACAGCAATACTTTTTCCATTTCTACTTTAGATAATTTATCAGCAATTAATACGATTTTGTACCCTTTTTCTGGCACAGTTACCCTCATACCGACCCACGGGTCTTTAGAGGAAACATAATCAAACTGAAATCCATTTAAAGAATAGGATTTAGGTTTTTCAAAAAAACCAGTCTCTTCCAGTTCTATATCAGCCTTTTGATTTATTTCCAGCTGTTTTGTCGAAAATGTTGATCCTCCATTGCTATAATCTAATGAAACAACTGGTTCTTCATCTACATTTTGAAGAGAGTAGTTTTCTTCAACTTGTTTATATCCTTCTGGTATATATGTTGGTTTTGTAATGGTGTAGCTTGCGTACTGCTGTGCTTCTTTAAGTGCAAATTTTCTTGAGATAGAATGCTGTAATTCTTTAATTTGGTGTAATCTCGCTGCCTCTTCCTCATCAGGCTCTCTATTTTCTTTTTGTAACATACTGTTTAGCTCAAACTGTTCTTTATATAATTGACTATATTTGTTGAATTCATCTTTAGCCAAATTCTCTTCTGCGATTTCCATATGCAGTTCAAAGTAACTGATTTCTTCTTCACTCTCATCGGGATAGGCTTGCATTAAATTTTCTTTCGAACCAAATAATTGATTAATCAATGTTTCAGCAGCATCTGCAATATATGAACCCCCGAAAGTAAAACCTGCACCAATAATCATTACTGAAGCAACTGAAGCAAGCATCCACTTAGGGTATCTTTTCTTTCTCCTTTTTTCCATAATAGCTTGGTAGTTGTGATGAATATCTATTTTTTCGAATGTCTCTTTTTTAAATTTTTCAATATCTACTTGATGTTTAAAGTACATTTTTGCTGACCTTAATTCTCTTTCCTCCATATCCATCCTCCTTAATTTTCCTACTTAATAATTGGCGACCACGGGAAAGTCTTGTTTTTACTGTGCCAATATTAAGATTTAATATTTGTGATATTTCCTGAATAGAAAGCTCTTCAAAATAGAAAAGAGTAATAGGCAAACTATAATGTTTCGGTAGATCATAGACGGCGTTATGTATCTCTTCTTCCTGAACACTTCGGAGATAGGAGTCTTCACTGCTTTCTAGTTTCCTTTCAGGTAAAAAGTCAGATAAGACTTCTCTCCAAGATTTTCTAAAAGAACTCTTACATTCATTAATAACAATTCTTGCTAGCCAAGGAAATGGCTCTTCTTTATTCTTTAATTGATTCATTGAATTAAATGCCTTAATATATGCTTCTTGTACTTGGTCTTCTGCTTTTAACCAATCTTTGACGTATGTATAGGCAAGTCTAACAAGACGTTGTGTATACTTTTCTATCCATACTTCTAAAACTTCCCTGTTATTCAAGAATTCCCCTCCTTATCGATTTTGTTGTTTCTCTGTCTTTCGCAAGTAAGATGTAATTTAATTAAGAAAGGTTCCATTTTTCAATAAAAAAAGCTGCAATTATTTTGCAGCAGTTCTAATGGGGAAACATCCCGTGGCTTAACAAGGATTAATTATAGTACAAATATTCATCTTAAAACATTGGAAAATTAGAGATGATTTATTATATTAATTTCTTCTTCCGCTAACCTGCCCCTTTACTTTAAGTAGATTATTTCATAATCATAGTAAGTTCCACAGATAAGGCATTAATCCCTCCTGCTGAATCAATGCCTTCACTTTTTGGAATTAACTTTACTATTACTTTTTTTAGTTAACATATAGCTTTGTTTTATCATTTCGTAAATTTCTTCCTTTGGAACAGTACCGTCAAGAATTATCGAATTCCAGTGGTCCTTATTAAGATGAAATGCCGGAACTACCGAATTGTATATCTGACGCCAATAATCCAAAAAACCGGGTTCACATTTCACATTAATCCAAATATGTCCATCTTTTTCAAATATCCACGCAAATACTTTCTTGTTATCTATATGTCGCATTAACGTCCAATTCTTATCCCGAAATGGATAATCTTCATATGTATTACCCATCCCCATACAGTAACCGATAGCTTCCTCTCTATTTTTCATTGTTAACCTCTTCTCTAACACCTTGCTAGTTTTTTAATAAAGCTGCATCCTTAATTATAACCCTTGGACCCTTTATTGCACTAACCTGCTCCGTTCGTATTATAAGGTTAGCCAGAATGCTAAATATTTCTGGTTGACCTTATTTATTTTGGTCTTATTATATCAGTAGCCAGGGTAGAACGTATC
>NZ_JACCBX010000025.1 GCF_013409995.1 Neobacillus driksii | reverse complement strand
AAAAATGCCAAAATGGGGGATTTTGCTTTGCATAGTCGGAAAATCTCCGCTTATATTCCCCGAAACAAGCTCCATTCGGCATTTAACCGGAAAATTTCCGCTAATTTTACTTTTGCTGAGTTACTCATACCAATAACGCTAGCCAATACGACTGTCATTTCGGCAGGTATTTTAAGAAAAGCACCTCCGGACCTCTTTAATTGTAAACAGAGCCAACCTTTCCTATATTATCTCGCTAAAGTGATATCGTGCTAAAATTCTGACAATTCTGTTGACAATTAAGCTTTTTATCACATACAATAATTATTGAATTAATAGAATTTTTGAATGGACTGATAACCTATGAGGCATGCAATAACAAAAGTAAATGATGTAATGTTTATAAAAGAGGCTGGACTCCAAATCTAATCTGATATGGAATCCAGCCTCTTTCTTTATTCTAATAAAGTGGTAGAGGGGCGAGACATATGATCATGCTAACAGGTCAAAGTTTAACGTTGGAGCAAATGAAAGAAGTTTTATATCGGAATGAAAAGGTTTTTCCTTCTGAGAAAAGTATGGATCTTGTAAAAAAAAGCCGTGAAGCTGTGGAGAAAATCGTTTCCAATCATAAAGTGGTTTACGGTATAAATACTGGTTTTGGTAAGTTTAGTGATGTCATCATCGATAAAGAACACGTCAGGGATTTACAACTAAACTTAATTCGTTCCCATGCATGTGGAGTCGGCGATCCTTTTCCTGAGATTGTTTCAAAGGCGATGGTGCTTTTACGAGCCAATGCACTGTTAAAAGGATATTCAGGTGTTAGACCGATTGTGATCGAGAAACTATTGGAATTGGTCAATACTGAAATCATACCGGTTATTCCGGAGCAGGGATCACTAGGTGCGAGCGGTGATTTGGCGCCGCTCTCCCATTTAGCGTTAGTGCTTATTGGGGAAGGGGAAGTATTTTATAAAGGAAATCGCATGGAATCGATTCATGCACTGCAAATGGAAGGGATTCATCCGATAACTTTAGAGGCAAAAGAGGGTCTTGCATTAATTAATGGAACCCAGGCAATGACCGCGATGGGAATTATCGGTTATCTTGAAGCAGAACAGCTGGCATTAGAAAGTGAACTGATCGCATCAATGACAATAGAAGGATTGAATGGAATCATGGATGCGTTTGATGAGGAAGTTCATATTGCAAGGGGTTACCAGCAGCAAATTGACACCGCAGCGAGAATCCGCCGTTACCTATGCGACAGTTTACTAACCAGTGTCCAAGGAGAATACAGGGTTCAAGATGCTTATTCGATAAGGTGTATTCCACAGGTTCATGGGGCTTCCTGGCAGGCATTGGATTATGTAAAAGAAAAATTAGAAATCGAAATGAATGCCGCAACAGATAATCCATTGATTTTTGATGATGGAGAAAAGGTTATTTCTGGAGGGAATTTTCATGGTCAGCCGATTGCTTTCGCGATGGATTTTATGAAAATTGCAGTGGCAGAGCTGGCGAATATATCTGAAAGACGTATCGAGAGATTAGTAAATCCGCAGTTGAATGATTTGCCTCCTTTCTTAAGCCCTGAGCCTGGTTTGCAGTCAGGTGCGATGATTATGCAATATGCGGCTGCGTCGTTAGTATCAGAAAATAAAACACTGGCACACCCAGCAAGTGTCGATTCCATTCCATCTTCTGCCAATCAAGAAGACCATGTGAGCATGGGAACCATCGCCTCTAGACATGCGTATCAAATTATTCAGAATGCGCGAAGAGTGCTGGCGATTGAACTCATTTGTGCCATGCAGGCGGTTGAAATCCGCGGGGTAGATAAAATGGCCAGCCAGACAAAGCGGGTGTATGTGAAGGGGAGAGAGCTTGTTGCTTCCATAAACAAGGATCGTATCTTTTCAAAGGATATTGAAAGGGCTGCAACAGGTCTAAAAGAATGGGACTTAAAGAAGCTTATCCAGAAATTTGATAATGTTAAATAGGCAAAAAAGGCGTGAAATTCACGCCTTTTATTCTACGTCTTTCGTTTCTACCCTGTTCTTAAATGCTTCTTGTACTACAATAAATTCCTCGTCTCCGATGGCATCCTTTGAGTGTTTCTCAACTAAGTTATCTTTTGGTAAATCGCCAGGATGACCTTTTTTCTTATGGTTAAAATGTTCTCCACGTGCCAAATTAAACACTCCTTTCGTCTTCGAATGTATCATTCCCAAACGAAGGAAATTTATTAGTAACGAGGAGGAAAGATAGAGTATTAATCTCCTTCTATTTTTTCATCAGACTTTGCAGGTTTACACATGCGATCAAGAAGGTAACCAAAAAATACAACAAAGGCAATCGGAATAGCGTAATTCAACACATGAATGGCTGTCATGGTCTAGGATCACCACCATTATTTGAATATTTATAATATTTAGTATATTGTAATGGTGTTTATGATATAAGTCAATTGTCACAAAATAGACAAAATTCACAGCTATTTCTCGTCTTTCATATGCATATTAATTAGTAAGAAAGCAGAAAGCTCAATTTCGACTTTAACCCTCTCTGTTTTCCAATAAACTTCCATCTAAAATGTAAAATTTATACATTCTACAAAATACCTAAGAGTTTTTTGTAGAATATTGGAATAAATTGTGTAAAAAAAAGGTTCGAAAAAATGAAATATTTGACAAATTATAACACGTTACTAAAAAAGTACTAGATATAATAAACATAGTAATTATGAACCAGAAAGACAAGTGTGCCAAATATACTGAATAGTCAAAGATTAATGAGTATTAAGAAACAGAAAAGGGCAAACCCATTGAAAATTGGGGACGCAAAGCCGAGGATCTAAGGTATTGATTTTGCTATGATGGCCGGGCTGCCTGGAATACGAATATGTATTTTAGGAGTGAATGAGAGTGGGGATAACTGGTAGTTTGAAGAATGGAATGGATGCAGAGTGGTTAGCTCTTATTTTAGAGGCTAAGGAGCTAGGAATTTCGAAGGAGGCAATCCTTAATTTTCTCCATCAGAACGAGGTAGGAGAGGTAGTACTAAAGAATCGCTAAGATACATAAAAGAACAAAGCATACTACAAAATGCTGGTAGTATGCTTTGTTCTTTTAGTTGTCCAGCTCCAGGCGCCATCTCTCGAGGTCATAAGCCAATCCGTCCAAAAGGTTAAAAACCAACCTTTCAGCCGGCTCGTCTTATGCTTGTCGCCGATAGGCGGGCGCCTTCCGCTTTTCTTTATTCGTTATTATTTTGACCAATGCGCCACTTATTGAATTCAATAAAATCGCGAAATTGTTCTTTTGAAACACCCGAATCCATCGCCTCTTTAACAATACTCATCCAATCACTATCTAACTCTTCTTTATTAATGTGTTCATTTATTAAATGGTCAACAGGAACGTTTAATACAGAAGAAATCTTTTCTAGGAATTGAATAGATGGATTTCTTTGCAGGTTTCTCTCTAGAGAGCTTAAGTAAGATTTAGCAACTCCAGCTTGCTCAGCAAGTTCTGATAATGACATCCTTTTTTCTAAACGTAATTTTTTTACACGATCACCTATCATGAGCTCACACACCTAATTTGTATTATAGCTATAATAATTTTATCAGATAAGCAGAAAAAGTTCCATATTAAGAACAGTTAATTATGACAAAAATATTTTTCAAAGTCAAAATTTTTTTGAAAAAATGTTAGCATAGCGATAAGATTAAAGTGTGTTGCCAATTCTCTAAGAATACATAAAAATAATATAAAAAGGTGGGGAAGATCATGATTGTTCTTAAATCACAGCGGGAAATCGAGAGAATGAAAAAAGCAGGAGAAATTCTTGCGTTATGTCATAAAGAAATTGCAAAAATGATTAAGCCAGGTATAACAACTTGGGAAATTGATGAGTTTGTGGATGATTTTCTTATAAAACACAATGCTACCCCACAGCAAAAGGGCTATAAAGGTTATGAATACGCCACCTGTGCCAGCATTAACGACGAAGTATGTCATGGATTCCCTAGAAAGGAGCCGTTAAAGGATGGGGATATCGTAACCATAGATATGGTCGTCAATTATAATGGCGGATTAGCGGATTCTGCATGGTCTTATGCGGTTGGAAGTGTCTCTAAAGAAACAGAGCATTTATTAACGGTAACAAAAGAGGCTCTTTATAAAGGAATTGAGCAGGCTGTCCCTGGAAATCGAATAGGAGATATCGGTCATGCTATTCAAACCTATGTCGAAGGGGAAGGCTTATCAGTGGTTCGTGATTTTATTGGTCATGGAATTGGTGCGGTCATCCATGAAAAACCCGATGTACCACATTACGGACTGCCTGGAAAAGGTCCTAGAATAAAAGAAGGAATGGTATTTACGATTGAGCCAATGGTCAATATCGGGATGTACCAAACAAAAATGGATAGTAATGGCTGGACAGCTAGGACGATTGATGGGAAATATTCGGCACAGTATGAACACACCATTGCCATCACTAAGAATGGTCCAATTATTTTAACTGAACAGGATAAATAAAAAAACAGATCCCTTGAGATCTGTTTTATTTATTTTTTGCGAAGGTTTCCTAATTCCTCTACTAAAGCTTGCATTTCGTTCGGACTAAATGAAGGTTTTTTCATAACCATTTCATAAATTTCTTTTAATTCCTCGTACATTTCTTCATCAAAGTGTGAAGGTTTAATGGCTCCGAGATTTAATACCTTTAATTTTTCTTTTATTTGTTCAATCATATACTCCACATTTTCAACTGTTTTCTCTGATAAATTCATCCCGTCACCCTTTCAGTATTCGTAACTTTATCTTTCCATTTTCAATGGAAGATGTCAATCTAAACTTGTTTTAATGCTTCTAATGATGGGTAATAAAATAATAGGGTTAAAATAGGACCGACGCTTGCATTTTGCCGCAAGCTTAAAGCAGAATATAAAGTGGAGTATATTGGTATTTTTTTATCGTGTCCGAAAAATATGATAAAAACAAATCGAAAGGAGAGGTTAAAAAAATGGGTAAAAATTTATTTTTCAAAGGCATTATCTATGGTGCCTTAGCAGGCGGAGC
Source organism: Neobacillus driksii (assembly GCF_013409995.1). Lineage (GTDB taxonomy): Bacteria > Bacillota > Bacilli > Bacillales > Cytobacillaceae > Neobacillus > Neobacillus driksii. The sequence goes on along the minus strand of NZ_JACCBX010000025.1, from coordinate 26,565 downwards.
ACTTAGCTTGTTAGATAAAAAAACAAGACAGGATATGAAGGTAAACGTGAAAAAAGCGTACGAGCAGGTTTCTTATGTGGTTCGTCATCCTGGAGAAATTACGGAAAATGTTAAGGAGACCGCAGAAAAACTTAGGAATACGATTGAACAGGTTAGCGAGGACATTTCCTACATTACTGAAAAAGTGGACGAACTGCGTGAGTTAACTCCTCAGGTAAAAGAAGTGATCAAGGAAACGAGAAGTACTTTCTCTAAACATGAAGATTCTGCAATCGTCGACGATTTATTAAAAGAGATTGTTGTGGAAGAAGAAACAGCAGAGAAATAATAATACAATTGGAATACGAGGAGAGGTGAGACAAATGGAGAAGGCAGTGAATGTTCGTAAATCCCTGTTACGATTATTATGGCACCGGATAGAAGAAGATGATATACCAGGTTTATCCGCACAGCTCGCCTATTTTTTTCTTCTTTCACTGTTTCCACTTCTTATTTTTATTTTTACGTTACTGCCATATCTGCCCATACCATACCCTGATATTTTAGGCAGTATTAGAGAGTTTGCACCCCCGCAGACAATGGATTTAATCGAAAAAAATGTTAACCATGTGATGAATAATCGCAACGGAGGACTGCTTTCCATTGGGGTTATTGGAACCATTTGGTCTGCATCTAATGGAATTCATGCACTAGTAAGAGCTTTTAACAAAGCATACAATGTGAACGAAAGTCGTTCATTTATTGTTTCTAGAGGTATGGCCATCGTGCTGACGATCGGAATGATTTTTGTTTTTATTGTAGCTGTATTACTTCCAATATTCGGAAGGGAAATTGGAATTTTTCTTTTCTCTTATTTAGGTTTTAAACTGGAATTCCTCCGCATTTGGGAAATGTTAAGATTAGTCGTCAGCGCCCTGATATTATTTTTGATTTTCACGGGCTTGTATTGGATTGCGCCCAACGTTAAATTACGCTGTAGAAGTGCATTCCCAGGAGCTGGTTTTGCAACCGTGGGCTGGATCCTTTCATCCTATGCGTTATCTATCTATGTAAGTAAATTTAACAACTTTTCACTGACCTATGGAAGTATTGGAGCCATCATAGTCTTACTCATTTGGTTATATATATCGGGGTTTATTATCATTCTCGGCGGCGAGATCAACGCTTTCTATACCGAGAAGAATAAATCAAACTGTTAAAATTTCTCTTAATGAAAGCATTCTTAACTGCAGACAATATACATGGGGAACAGATTTCAATGAGGGGGCTAAATCATGACCAAACATACAAAAAAAGATGGCGGAACAAAACAAAAGGGTAAAGGCAGTAAAGGAAATAAAACTTCTGGATCTGCGAACGGAAGCAACGGATATCATTAAATAAAACCGGGCTAAAAAGCCCGGTCTTTTATTTTTTGAGCAGTCTTAAACTGTTAAGAATGACAAGAATGGTACTGCCTTCATGCCCAATGACACCAAATGGCAAATCCAGCAATTGAAAGAAGTTGGATGAAATTAAGACCATAATCACTGTGATTGAAAAGATGACATTTTGTTTAATAATGGTGTTCATCCGTTGCGAAAGATGAATCGCTTCCGCAATCCGTGGTAAATCATTTTTCATTAGGACTATATCCGCGGTTTCAAGTGCCACATCGGAACCTTCACCCATGGCAATTCCAACATTTGCTGTCGCTAAAGCGGGGGCATCATTAATGCCATCGCCAACCATCGCAATGGTTCCATATTTCTCCTTCAGCTTTTTAAGCTGCTCCACCTTCTCTTCAGGCAGACATTCTGCGTAGAATTGATCCACATGGCTTTCCTCTGCAATCACGTTTGCCGTTTTCTCACTATCACCAGTAAGCATAACAGTATAGATACCTTGTTTCTTTAAATGGTCGATGGCCAGCTTCGTTTCTTGTCTAACCACATCTTTTAAAGCGATCATCGCAGCTAAACAATCGTTTACTTGTACAAATACAAGTGTATTCCCTTGACTTGCAAGGCTAGCTGCTTTGCCGTCCGCGAATGATAGAGCAGCCTCTTTTCCAACAAAATCAGCCTTGCCTATTTTCCACTGCTCACCATTTATTTCCGCTTTTACACCCCACCCCGAAACATCTTCCAGTTTTTCTGGCTGAAGAAGGTTTCGGTCCAGATTGGCTTTCGCATATTTGACAATCGATTGTGCAAGAGGATGATTGGATTGGTTTTCGATTGAAGCTGTTTTCCATAATAGCTCTGCTTCACTAAAGTTTTCATTAACGATAATTTCGGTAACCTCAGGTTTCCCTTTGGTCAGCGTACCGGTTTTGTCGAAGGCAATAGCTTTCAAGTGGCTCAGATTCTCTAAATGTACGCCGCCTTTGACTAGAATCCCGCGTTTTGCGCCATTAGAAATTGCTGATAATGTTGCTGGCATAATGGAAGCAACAAGGGCGCAAGGGGAAGCAACAACTAATAAAATCATCGCCCGGTAAAACGACTCATTCCAGGTCCAATCAAGTAAAAAATAGGGCAGAAACATCATTAATAAAACGACTAGTAAAACCGTTTTTACATAGGTACCTTCAAACCGTTCAATAAACAGTTGTGATGGAGATTTTTCGCTTTGCGCAGATTGTACAAGCTCAATGATCTTGTGAAAGAGTGTTTCATTACTTGCTTTTGTTGTTTGTACAGTGATTGCGCCTGTTAAATTTACCGTCCCTGCAAACACTTCCGTCTCTAGTCCTTTTGAGACGGGCATCGATTCACCTGTAATAGCAGCTTCATCAATGTTTGTATGTCCCTTCTTAATGACGCCATCTGAAGGAATTCTTTCCCCAGGCTTAACCAGAATGAGGTCGCCGACTTTCAGCTCGGAAACAGGTACACGCCTTTCCGCACCATTGTTAATAAGAAGGGCTTCTTCAGGCTGCAGTTCCATTAGTGATGAGATCTCTTTGTGACTCTTGTTCATCGTATAGGTTTCTAATGCCCCACTAACAGCAAAAATAAAGATTAGTATGGCGCCTTCTGTCCAGTAACCAATAATCGCGGACCCAATCGCAGCAAAAATCATCAGCATTTCAACATTTAATTGTTTGTTTTCATACGTTGCTTCAATTCCTTCCTTGGCCTTAGCAAATCCGCCAATTACGAAAGCCAATAAATATAAGATAATTGAAGCGACATGGTCATTCATTTTGTCTGTCATCCATCCTGTTGCAATGAAAACACCGCTTAAACCTGCAGCAATCAGTTCTGCATGAGGCTTAATTTTCTCTATAAAGCCAATTTTTGGAATCACCTTAGTTAATCTCTTAGCATCCGCACTCATTTTCAATTCCCTCCCCTAATTGAGAAAAATAATCAAAATCATTACCCTTAAAAAACACGAAAGCTGTCATCAATTAAGATGACAGCATTCTTCCAAAAACAATTATTAGATTAAGTTAATTCTATTTTATCATATAGTTTATGTTTAATATAGATAAATGCTCCAAAATTAAGGTTAAGAATGATGTTGCTCTGCAATTGAAAATGTCTTTTTCCCAAATACATAAATGACGATTGATAAGATTAACAGCATGGTACTAATAATGTAAAAGAAGCTTATATTTTCAAAAAATTGAATGAAAATACCGCCAATAATTGGGCCGCTTAAACTGCCTAAGCTAAAAAAGATTCCGCATAATAAATTTCCTGTCGCCAGCAAAGTCTTAGGCACTAAATCCGTCATATAACTAATGCCAAGAGAAAATGTTGATCCCACTACCATTCCTGATAAAAGCACGGAGATGAATAGCCCGATAAAGGACTGTTCAAATAGACTTGCAGCGGAAAAACTTAAGAATCCAAGAAGTAATACAACCATCAAAATATTTCTTCTTCCATATTGGTCGCTTAGTACACCTAGTGGCAGCTGGGTGATGACACTTCCAATGGCAAAGGCTGTTAACACTAAGGAAACACTAGCAACGTCAATATTACTTCTTAAAGCATATACTGGAAAGCTGCCATTTAAGGAAGATTCTAAGAAACCATAGCAGAAAGTTGGTAGGAAGGCTATCCAGCCATATTTCATGGTCCTTTTGAAGCGTTTAATGGTGCTGAAAAATGTATTAATCCCAACTTCTTGTTCAGGAAACTCGTTTTTCAATGTAAATACGAATACCCAGCCAAGTAAACATAAAATAGATGAAATGATAAATGGTAAAGCTTCATTTACATCAACGAGAGGAGTCATCAATGGTCCACTTGCAAATCCAATTCCAAAAAATAATCCATACAATGATACGTTGCGCCCTCTTTTCTCGGAAGGAGAGGAGGAGGTAATCCAGGTTTGTGTGGCAAAATGCAAGGCATGGTCACCTATTCCAATGAGTGCCCGCAAGCCGAACCAAAACCAGAAGGATTTCCACAATGGAAACAATGCCAGTGCCACCACTACAAGCCCGCCGCCAATAATAATCGTTGGTTTATAGCCATATTTCCGCAGCGGTGCTTCCATAAAAGGAGAGACTAGAAGAATTCCAATATAAAGCGCGGTGGCATTTAATCCATTAAGAGAAGAGGAAACTCCGCCTTTTTCAAAAATAACTGCGATTAATGGCAGCAGCATTCCTTGTGAGAAACCAGAAATGGCGACAATCGTAACCAATATCCATAATCGATGGTAACTTTTATTCATAGAAGATTCCTCGTTTGTTTAAATAATTAATTTCCATTCGATGGTATCTGGAAAATAATGCATTTGCAAGAAAAATATTCACCAATCCTGTTAAATAGCACAAAAATAGGGAACTATCATACTGGAGGAATTTTTATACATTTTTAACATATTCATTTTCTATGTCAGCCCTTAGGAGGAGAAACAGTGGAAAAAATATTTATGCTGCTTACTTTTATTGGAGTCCCGCTTTCAGTGATTGGGACATTGATGCATTGGCCAACCATGGTCCTCTTTATTGTTTACTGTGTCTCTATTATTGCCTTAGCCAGTTATATGGGAAGGGCAACTGAAAGTTTAGCGATTGTTGCAGGACCGCGGATAGGCGGACTGCTCAATGCAACATTCGGAAATGCAGTAGAATTAATTATTTCAGTCTTTGCTTTAAAAGCCGGATTGGTTGGCGTGGTGTTGGCTTCCTTAACAGGATCGGTGCTCGGAAATCTCCTGCTTGTTGCAGGTTTATCCTTTTTTATAGGCGGGATAAAGTTTAAACGGCAGGCTTTTAACGTACATGATGCAAGACATAATTCAGGACTTCTTATGTTCGCCGTTATTGTGGCTTTCGTGATTCCTGAAGTTTTTGCAATGGAAATGAACGAATCCAAAACCTTAACATTAAGTATTGGGATATCGGTTATTTTAATCTTGCTTTATCTTGCCGCATTATTCTTTAAACTTGTTACACACCGAGGGGTTTATCAAAGTGAGAAATCTGGAGTGCATCATGAGGAAGAACCTGAATGGAGTAAAGGGAAGGCAATTGGGGTTTTATTAGCTGCAACACTCGCAGTCGCCTATATATCTGAGAATCTTGTTCATACCTTCGAATATGTAGCTGAATCATTTGGCTGGTCAGAATTATTTATTGGGGTAATAATCGTTGCCATTGTGGGTAATGCAGCAGAGCATGCATCTGCCATTGTTATGGCATATAAAAATAAAATGGACATTGCGGTAGAAATTGCAATTGGTTCTACTCTCCAAATTGCCATGTTTGTATTACCTGTACTCGTCCTCGTCTCACTTTTCTTTACTGAAACCATGCCGCTCGTTTTTACAATGCCAGAGTTAATTGCAATGGTAACCTCGGTCCTCTTGATGGTTGTCATTTCAAATGACGGTGAATCTAACTGGTTTGAGGGACTCACCCTGCTAGCTGCCTATTTCATTATGGGCATAGGATTCTTCCTGCTATAACGTAAAAAGACTCTGTGCCTGGGGGCGCAGAGTCTTTTATTAATTATCAATTCGATGTAAGGGTAAACCTTTAACTATGCTATAATATTTAAGCATTATGCGTTTGTGGGGTAAAACCAATCGCGTTTCTTGGGACCATCAATCACCAACCTTCATGTTAATTTTTTAATAGAAAAACACGAGTGTTGAACATATATAATTGGAATCCCAACCTCCTTAAAGTAAATGGTTCGTCGATTGATTACTGCCCTCCTTCTTTAAAGGTTAAGTATAGTATAAATGATTAATTGAATTTTGTAAATGTTCAGATTAATATTTTTTTTAAGGAGATACAAATGGCGTTATTTTATCGGTTTCTATTCTTTTTTGCAGGTTTATCAATTATGACTTTTGGTGTTTGTTTAACGATTAAAGCAGAGCTTGGGGCTGGGGCTTGGGACGCTCTAAATGTCGCCCTTACCGAATGGATAGGTTTAACGATTGGCAGCTGGATTATTATCGAGGGTGCAGTGTTAGTGGTTATTAACTCATTCTTGGTAAAAAGAAAGCCTCAGCTATTATCGCTATTAACCATCATCTTAATTGGGTCTTTGGTCGACTTATGGATGTTTTTTGTATTTGAATCATTTGCAGCGAATGGATTAATGTTTAAATTCGTTACTTTAATTCTTGGGATATTTATTATAGGTATGGGTGCAGCAATTTATTTACAAGCTAAGTTTCCCTCTAGTCCAATTGATTCTTTTATGATGGCCATTAGAGAACGTTTTAGCGTTAGTTTAATGAAAGCAAAGACAATTGGGGAACTTGTTGCTTTATTTCCAGCGCTTTTGCTCCAAGGACCAATTGGTATTGGAACCATCATTATTACGTTTACCATCGGTCCCTTTGTTCAGCTGTGTTTTCCTTTTTTTGAAAAATTAATGAATAGATTGTTAGAAGGGAATTTTCAAGCGAAATATTGAAATAATTTGAGGTTATGGATAAAAGTTTTTAACTCCGAAAACAATATAAGCAGACTTATTACTGCCATATTGTGAAAGGAGTTTTTTCTTGTGAAAAAGTTGTTTCCTATCGTAGTGACACTGCTACTACTGTTAGCAATCCTGCCAACAGCCTCTGCTGAAACAAAAAATGCTAAAAAAGAACCTGCAACCTATCAAATCCCTCCTTCAGTACGTAATATTACGAAGGAAAATACGTATCCTAATTCCACTCAGGACCTGCCAACTTTGCAGCCAAGTGAATTAACGAAGCAATTGATTGACTCTTCTAAGGTGAAGATTGAAAATCCAGATTTAATCCGCATGCTAAATGAGTCAAGCATTAATAGTACACCATTCGCGCTTGGTTACCGAGCAATCGTATACCTAGGTCAGTGGCCATTAAATTATGAATCAACGGAAACCGCACCCAACTGGGAATATCAAAAAATTAATACAAACTACTATGATAATCGCGGCGGGAATGTACCTTACCAGATTCACTATGTTCAAGAGGCGCAAAAAAATATCCGAGGCGGGTTAACAGCAAAAATCGAAAACGCAGAGGATGTAAAAAAGATGATGCTGTTAAAAGCGATGGAAAAAACTCGTCTACCACTTGCGTTTGATACGATTATTGGGGCAGGAACGAAAAACGACCACGTCTACAATATCCCTGTCAACCGCTTAGGATACTTATATGCTTACGCACCGGCAGTGAATGAAAAAGGGAAAGTTACCTACGGAGAAGTATATTTAATGCTTAAGGGAAGTAAAAAAGTGATTGTTGTTAAAAATGTAACCTCACAAGGAATCGGGGCATGGATACCGGTTCAGGACCATGTTTCATTTGGTTTTGCTGCGTCAGAAAGACCAAGATGATGATGGAGAAAGAACTCCTACACAGGTCGTAGGGGTTCTTTTTTGAAAAAGAGCTTTAGAAAGTGTAAGATAATTTCCATAGAAGGGGGAGAATCAAATTTGGGCAGTCCGACGCATGATAAAAATACACAAGTTAGCTTTTTAAAGCAACGTTTAAACATGTTTCTAGATGTTCTAGATGCAATCGATCCGGAGGATACGGATCTTGATGATATTGACAACTTAATCAAAATGATTGATGAACTCGAATCCAAATGTAAGGAATTCAATCACCGCGAAGCACCAGAGTCTGTATAAATACAGGCTCTATTTTTTTGAAAACCTTTACCTTTAAAAGATTTGTTTATAGGAGTATAATAATAAGCGTCAAATAGTTGTAATTTTTAAATAGATTGCGAATCGGACATGGGGAAAGGGGTATTTTAGGTGAATATCGAGAAATTTCAGGAAAGCATGTACAAGTTAGTGGTTGAAACTTCTACAAAGCTTCCAAAGGATGTACGCCGAGCAGTTAAAGCGGCAAAGGAGAAGGAAAACGCAGGTACGAGTGCAGCAATGAGCCTCGCGACCATTACCAATAACATTAAAATGGCAGATGATCAAGTTTCACCTATTTGCCAAGATACCGGATTACCAACATTTAAAATTAAAACGCCTGTTGGTGTAAACCAATTAGAAATAAAAGAAGCGATTAAAAATGCAATCGTTATCGCCACAAAAGAAGGTAAGCTGCGTCCAAACTCTGTTGATTCTTTGACAGGTGAAAACAGCGGCGACAATCTTGGTGCCGGCTTACCGGTTATGAAATTTGATCAATGGGAAAAAGATTATATCGACGTTCGTCTGATTCTAAAAGGCGGCGGCTGTGAAAATAAAAACATCCAATACAGCCTTCCATGTGAATTAGAAGGACTAGGAAGAGCCGGACGTGATCTGGATGGCATTCGTAAGTGTATCATGCACTCTGTTTACCAAGCACAGGGTCAAGGATGCAGTGCTGGTTTTATCGGAGTTGGTATTGGCGGCGACCGTTCATCTGGCTATGATTTAGCTAAGGAACAGTTATTCCGCTCGTTGGATGATGTTAATCCAAACGACGATTTGCGTGCTCTAGAAGAGTATGTGTTAGAAAATGCCAATAAATTGGGTATCGGGACGATGGGCTTTGGCGGAGAAGCAACGCTGTTAGGCTGTAAAGTAGGAGTAATGAACCGAATTCCTGCAAGCTTCTATGTTTCTGTGGCTTACAATTGCTGGGCATTCCGTCGTTTAGGCGTAAGTGTTGACCCTGTTTCAGGCGAGATTAATGAGTGGATGTATCAAGATGGGGAATTCATTGATTTTGAGGAGACTCAAGCAGAAAAGGAAACTGCAGCTGCACGCGCTAATGATGTTATTACGTTGCAAGCTCCGATTAGTGAAGAACAAATTCGTGAGTTAAAAGTAGGGGACGTTGTTCAAATTAACGGGATGATGTACACCGGCCGTGACGCCATTCATAAATACCTGTCTGATCATGATTCACCAGTGGATTTAAATGGACAAGTCATTTACCACTGTGGTCCTGTTATGCTGAAGGATAAAGATGGAGTTTGGCATGTTAAGGCTGCCGGCCCAACAACAAGTATTCGGGAGGAGCCTTACCAAGGAGACATTATGAAGAAGTTTGGTATCCGCGCGGTAATAGGAAAAGGTGGAATGGGTCCTCGTACACTCGCTGCGCTTAAGGAGCATGGCGGCGTGTATCTAAACGCTATCGGCGGCGCTGCTCAGTATTATGCAGATTGTATCAAAGGGGTTGAAGGTGTCGATCTTATGCAATTTGGTATCCCTGAAGCGATGTGGCACCTGCGCGTAGAAGGTTTCACAGCTGTAGTAACCATGGATTCACACGGAAACAGCTTGCATGCTGATGTGGATAAGTCTTCATTGGAGAAATTAGCACAGTTTAAGGATAAGGTGTTTAGTTAGAATTGGGAGCAGGCTCATATCGTGGGCCTGCTCTTTTTGTGTAGAATGTCAATTTGTAGATATTTTTCGTGGATGTGTAGATATATTTTAGATTTGTGTAGATATAGGTAGAAAGTGTGTAGATATCGCTATAATCTGTGTAGATAAAATTAGAATGTGTGTAGATAAAATTCATTTTGTGTAGATATAAGAGCAAACTGTGTAGATATCTATAACTCAGCTTGTTAAGATATGTAGATATATTGAATAATTTGACTTAATTAAAGGAATTTCACCTGATTTTACAGAAATTAATATCCCAAATGAAGTAGGAGGGATAATGTGTTTGAGTTAGAACTTACCAAATCAAGTAATTTAGAAAAACATGAGGCACTAGCAGGGAGACTAGATAAAAATCACCCCAAATTTCCCGAGGTTGAAGGAAATCTTAAAAAGTTAACAGCTGGTTATCGAGGAGAAAAGACAGTTGATTACTTTTTACATTCACTTCCTACAAAAAAGCATCATATCTTTCAAGGGTTGAGGCTGCCGATTGGAAAAAACTTTTTCCAAATCGATTCCCTTCTGACGTCAACTAAATCTGGTTTGCTGATTGAGTCAAAGAACTATGCAGGAACACTGTTATTTGAAAAAAATCAATTAACTCGAACTTTAAATGGATCGAATGAAAATGAAATCTTCCAAAATCCCCTCATTCAAGCTAACAACCATAAAATCCTTCTTAAATACTTCTTTGAGAAAAATAAAATTCCAGTGATTCCGATTGAACACCTAGTCTGTATTACGAATACATCATCAAACATAATGATAAGTCCAGGCTATACTGAAGCTGAGAAAAGAGTTACCCGTGCAGAGAATCTTTTGCATAAAATTGAGCAAAATGACAAGTTCTATACTAAAGAAGTATTTGATGAAAAAACCGCAGGAAAACTGAGTAAATTATTAAAAAATAAACATACTCCATTGATACCTAATATTTTGCAAAAATATGGAATCCATAAAAGTGAAATAACTGGGGTTAAGTGCCCAAGATGTTCAGTTATTCCAATGCTATATAAAGGGGGATATTGGGAATGTTTGTCCTGTCAAATGAGAGCGAGAGATCCTTTTATTAAAGCCATAAATGATTTTTTTCTACTAATCAAACCCACTATTACAAATCATGAATTAGTGGAATTCCTCCATCTTCCTTCTGCAAGAGCGGCAACTTATCTGTTTTCCACTTTAAATTTGCCTTATACAGGAACAAATAAAGGTCGTGTTTACCACCAGCCAAAACTTTTTCCTTAAAATACTAATCATGTTTCCCAATTACAAACAAACACTATAAAAAACAAAATAGGGGGAACATGGATGAAAAAGTTTTTATGCATCCTTAGTTTGCTGCTGTTAATGGTGCCTCAGGTTACGTATGGGTATGTTCCAAATAAGCCAATCCATTGGGGATTTAAGAAAGCTGTGGATGAACAGCCGCCTGATGCAGGAGCTGAGTATGAAAAGATCCTTGAAAAGTATGGTGCTTTTTATAAAGGAGATCCAAATTCAAAAATCCTCTATCTAACCTTTGATAATGGTTATGAAGCAGGATATACCGGAAAAATATTAGATGTATTAAAAAAGGAAAAAGTTCCGGCAACTTTTTTTGTGACCGGACATTATTTATTATCGCAGCCTGAATTGACGAAGCGTATGGTGGATGAGGGTCACATCATCGGCAATCATTCGTGGCATCATCCCAATATGACCCAAATCAGTGATGAGCGAATTCTTGAAGAACTGCAAAAAGTAAAGGATAAGACCAAGGAGATAACAGGTCAAAAGAAAATGAAGTATTTGCGCCCGCCAAGAGGCGTTTTTAGTGAGAGAACGATGCAGATTGCGAAGGAAGAAGGTTATACACATGTATTCTGGTCATTGGCTTTTGTCGATTGGAATACGAATGCACAAAGAGGCTGGGAGTATTCTTACCTAAACATTATGAGACAAATTCACCCCGGAAGTGTATTACTTCTACACACGGTTTCGAAGGATAATGCCGATGCTCTTGAAAAAGTAATTAAGGATCTGAAAAAGAAAGGCTATAAATTTAAAAGTCTTGATGAATTCAAACCAGAAAAGAAAGGCATATCAAGAATCATACCGAGTTTCTGGAGAAAATAAGCAGAAAAAAGCTGGATTCGTGATGAATTCGGCTTTTTTATGTTAATAATGCTATAATACGGTGATATCTAACAGGAACCCGGAATATGGAGTGAACGAAATGAAAACAGATCAATCAATTAAAATACAGGTAAATCAGACCTTTCCCTTAACCATCAAACGACTCGGCATTAATGGGGAAGGTGTTGGTTATTTTAAAAAGCAGGTAGTTTTTGTGCCAGGGGCACTTCCTGGTGAAGAGGTAGTGGTTGAGGCCACAAAGATTAATCCTAAATTTGCTGAGGCAAAAATAAAGAAGATCCGGATTAAATCTCCGCATCGTGTTCAGCCTCCTTGTCCAGTTTATGAGGAATGTGGCGGCTGTCAGCTGCAGCATTTAAAATATAGTCAGCAATTAAAAGAAAAGCGGGATATTGTCATTCAATCGCTTGAACGTCATACCCGGCTTGCGGTGGATAAACTTGATATCCGCGAAACCATAGGAATGGAAGACCCATGGGGATATCGCAATAAAAGTAGTTTTCAACTGGCAGGTAGAGATGGAAAGGTTTTAGCCGGATTGTACGGGTTAAACTCCCATCAACTAATTAATATTGAACATTGTGCGGTTCAACATTCTCAAACGAATGAAGCGGTTAATACGGTTAAAAAGATTCTCGAAGAGCTAAAAATTACGATTTATAATGAAAAAACTCGAAAAGGAATCGTTCGGACGATAGTAACCCGCGTAGGGGTGCAAAGTGGCGAGCTTCAGATCGTTCTCATTACAAATCAAAAAGAGTTACCAAAGAAAGAACAGATTATTGAGGAAATCCAAAAACGACTTCCGAATGTAAAATCAATTGTACAGAATATTAATGAACAAAAGACATCGCTTATTTTTGGAGAGGAAACATTACCATTAGCAGGTGAAGAGTTCATTCAAGAAACATTGGGAGACCTCCAGTTTGAGTTATCGGCAAGGACTTTCTTTCAGCTAAATCCTGTTCAAACCATTAAGCTTTATAATGAAGTAAAAAATGCAGCGGCGCTAACTGGTAATGAAAAAATAGTTGATGCGTATTGTGGCGTGGGAACCATTGGCTTATGGTTAGCAAACCAGGCTGCTGAAGTACGTGGAATGGATGTAATTCCAGAATCGATAGAGGATGCAAAGAAAAATGCCAAACGGCACGGGTTTACTAACACAAAATATGTACCAGGCAAAGCAGAAGAGGTCCTTCCTAAATGGGTGAAAAAGGGTTGGAAGCCAGATCTGATTGTAGTTGACCCGCCAAGAACCGGTCTCGACGGGCAGTTAATCCAAACGATTCTACAAACAGCACCCGAAAAGCTCATTTACATCTCATGCAATCCGTCTACTTTGGCTAAAGACATTCAACTGTTAAGTGCAAAATACGATGTGAAATACATTCAGCCTGTAGATATGTTCCCGCAGACGGCACACGTTGAGTGCGTCTCGCAGATAGTTTTAAAAGAAGCAGCAGACCCCAAATAGGGGATTCTGCTGCTTTTATACAATTTTAGGAGCAGAAAATCGATAATGGATTTTAGGAATTCCATCAACTTTTACTTCAATACGATTTACCAAGCGGTGCAAGATCTCGGGTGTTAATTCATCGAAATCAAGAAACTGAAGTAACTCTTGTTTTAACTGTTCGAGGTCATCTACTGTTTGTTCACTTTCTATGGCAGTTAGTAACTCATTTTTCTTCTCCACTAATTCAGCCATTTCAATATTATTTGCCTCTACATTTTCACGGTAGTCCACGTGTGAAATGATTTCTTCGGCTAACATATTGATGTACTTTCTTTTTCTGCTCTTTATTAAATCGATCTGCTTCTCTAATTTTTCAAGTTGTTTTCGAAGATTTTGCTTTGATTTCTTTGTTTGGGCTTCTAACTGTTTTAGGTATTGCTCTTTATCAATTTGTTTCACAAAATCTTGAATATCTGTCAAAATCGTATCTTTGAGTATATCTTCTTCAATGCAATGACTACTACAGGCCTTCTTACCGTATCGTGCGTAATTCCCACATATATATCCTTTTCGATTAGTGTGATTGGTTTTCAATAAGATCAGTCTTCTAGAAACCTGAAAGACTAGCTTTAGAATTGCGTAGTAGACATATACTGCGTAATAAACTCCTTCTATTTTAGAGCATTTTGTGAATGATTTCACTCAAACTAACGGCGCAGTTTAGTTTAATAAGGGAATATGATACACTGAAATTAGTACCTGGTATTAATACTAGATATAATTATATTGCTATTGGTCAACTTAGGAGGATGAAATGGAAGATTTGCTTAAATTGAGGGGTAAAAATATTGTAATAATGGGCGTTGCAAATGAGCGTAGCCTTGCCTGGGGTGTAGCTAGGTCACTTTATAAAGTTGGTGCTAATCTTATTTTTACCTATCGATTAGAACGTTCACTGGGAAAATTAAATAAGTTATTAATGGAAAATAACCAATCCGCTCAATTAATCGTGCAATGCGATGTAAATAATGATGAAAGTATTAAAGATGCCTTTCAAGAAATTGGTGAAAATGTAGGAACAATCCATGGTATTGTACACTCAGTTGCATTTGCAAATTCTGAAGATTTAAAAGGGGATTTTATAAATACTTCAAGGTCTGGTTTTGCTTTTGCTCAAGATACTAGCTCATACTCACTAATAGCTGTTGCAAGAGAAGCAAAATCTTTGATGACTGATGGTGGTTCCATTGTTACTATGAGTTACCTTGGAGCTGAAAGGGTTGTCCGAGGCTATAATGTTATGGGTGTAGCAAAAGCAGCTCTTGAATCATCAGTAAAATATCTCTCATTAGACTTAGGAAAAGAGAATATTCGTATTAATGCTATTTCTGCTGGAGCAATTCGCACTCTAGCAGCTAAAGGAGTTGGTTCTTTTAACGAAATACTTCATAAGGTTGAAGAATCTGCACCTTTAAAAAGAAATGTAACACAAGAAGAGGTGGGCGATATGACAATTGCAATGCTTAGTAATCTATCAAGAGGAGTTACAGGTGAAATTATATATGTAGATTCAGGTTATAACATAATCGGCTAGGCTCATAAACAGTTGGATGATGGATCACAAAAGTTCGCTGCGGTGACTTTTTTCTTGTTCCACTAACGAAGCCTGCTAGTGTGACAAAGCTGTCGTGTAAGGCAGCTTTTCTTCTTGAACTAACGGTGCAGGTTTAAAAGTGCTTATGATAGGTGGCTTTAATAAAATATTGCTTTTGATGAAAGGGGTTATACAGATTGACAAACCTGACGTTAATGAAAAACCTTAAGCTAACGAGATTACATGTTATAGACCTAGATTTGCTTGAATCGAAGCTTGCGCCTAGAGATAATAAAAATAAGCAAATTACGTATAACAAAATTCTTCTCTTTATTAAATACACATGATCCATCCTCTAGTCTCCACTGTTCGCTAATACATTTTAGCTATTTTTAAAACCTGCTAAAAAAATCACTATCTTGATTATTGCCTGTCTGAGAATACATTTCGATTGCTTTCAACAAAAGAAGGTTTTGGAAATTTTCGTTAGAATCCTTGAAATCTGTATTCAAATATTCTTTCAAGTTTTCTAGTCGATAGAGAAGTCCACTTTTTGAAATATTTAATTTTCGCATCGTAATTTCAATTTTTAAATTATTATTTAAATATATATAGAGAGTTTTTAATAGCTCATTACGTTTATGTTCCTTTAACGAAAAGATTCCTGCAAAACGATTTTTCGCAAGCTGCTTAATATGTTCTATATTTAAATCATTAATGAAAATTGACAAAATACTAATATCTTTGAACGCAGTAATGGATGTGTTGGGGCTAGAGACGACAGCAATTGCAGCCTCTTTATAGTGAGAATTTGCCTCCAAAATACTATGCCCAATATCGCTGTAACCAATTTGAACTGGATGATTGGTGAATTGTTCCATTAAAGCCCCTCTTAAATTACTAAATACCTTCTGGATTGAATAATGGTCTTTAAAAGGATGAAATAACAGAATAATTTGTTCCTGTTCCTTTAAGGATAAGAGTATACGTTGCTTTTTCAAGTATCTACGAATAAAGTTTTCAATCTCTTTTTGAATCTTATTTATATTATTACCCCATCTCAAAATAGCAACAGTATATGGTTGATTAATATCAATAAAATAGTAGCGAGACTTAGATAGAATCTTATCCTTATCTGTTGAACGTTGATGTAAAATATCATTAGTAAACTTTGATTCATCCTCTGCTTGTGATTTTTCTAAAATATTCATCGTCATAAGTAGGACAGAAATTACATTTGACATTTTTGACAATATTAAATAATCATTCGTTGTGAAGGTTTTTGGATACATCGATATAATTGACAAATATGCAACGACTTTGTTTTTATTAACAATCGTATTTGTTAAACGAACATGATTATCTAATTGAATAACCTTTTTTGTAAAAGAAAGTTGCTGACGTTTCTCAAAAAAGTAAGTACCTAATTGTTCTCTTTCCTTTTGGTCATATTTCTTTATATCTTGCTCAATTAATTGTCTATCCTGCTCTAACAAATTCGTAGAATGAGCGTAGTTATAAAATATATCTTCTATTAAAAAAGTTCTTCCAAAAGTTTTTTCAGCTTCCTCTAGAATATCTTCTATTGTTGCCCCATCTATAATCGCTTGAATCATTTTACTTTGAATATTGGCCAGTTCAATTAAATCAAACGAGACTTGGTGTTCAGAGTGTTCACTTGATTTATCAGGTAGATGATTAACAGTATTAATCTCCCATGTACAGTTTTCATCACCTCTTGCTACACAGGTTTTCTCAGTTACCTTCACTTCAAATTGAAAAATGGTACTCATATAGCCAGTTGCAAAGCCCCTAAGGGTATGGCAAACCGGCATATCACTTTGACCAAAATAGTCTAGATGAGCTTTTGCCTCGTATGAATGTAACCATGTTCCTGTACAATAAATAGTCTTTACTGATTTATCATCATACAATTCAATATATCCTTCGAAAATTGAACCTTTTATATGCCCCTTTTTACAATGAAGAGTAGGTCCTTGTCTAAGTATATCTTGTATATCAAAATATTTCTCTCTCATCCGTTGAGCATCTGAAACCCCTAATTGATATCCATAATTAAACATTAATTCTGTAGCTTGCTCTATTCCACTTTTTTCAATGAGATCTGATCTTAGAAAGCTTAAAGCTCTAGCAGATGCAATATTATCGATATCTTCCTCTTCTTTTTCAAAATGAAAAGTATGTCTATTTAAAGGAATAACACGTTGTTCCAACTGATAACCCCCTTAATCGTAAGAAATATCTACAAAAATACCATATTTTCTCTATTATACTAAGATATCATAAAAATCAAAAACTAAACGAATAGTACTGATAACGTTTTCAAGTTAAATCGAATAGTATGTTTTCTGAATATTCTATATTAATTATATTGAATATGTAAAGAATAAAAACTCACAATAAAAGGAGAAATGAAAATGTTGCCGGAAATTGCTAAGTTAGGTCATATCGCTTTGATAACACCGGATTTAAAAAAATCACTATGGTTCTTCTCTGAGGTTTTAGGTTTAGAAGAAACAGAAGTGGTGGATGGTACACATTATTTACGTGCATGGGGAGATTTTGAACACCATACGCTATCGTTAAAACAAGGGGAAAAATCAAAAGTAGATCACATTGGTTGGCGTACAAAACGTCCTGAAGATGTAGGGAAATTTGCTGAATTACTAACTGAGGCTGGGGCAGATGTGAAGTGGGTTGAAGCAGGTGAAGAAGCAGGTCAAGGAAGAGCGATTCGTTTTAAATTACCAAGTGAGCATCCTTTTGAAATTTATTATGAAATGGAAAAAACTCAACCACATCAAGACCGTAAATCCGTGCTAAAAAACCAAACACATAAATCTTGGAGAAAAGGTGCTTCACCACGTCGCATTGATCACGTGAATTTAACCACTTCACAGGATCCAGCAGTTATTCATAAATGGTTAATTGATAATCTAGGATTTAAAATGCGGGAATATATCGACTTAGGTGACGGGAATATTGAAGTAGGTTGGTTAAGTGTTACACCATTAGTTCACGATATTGCTCTTGGACGCGAGCTAAATGCACCAACACCAAACCGACTTAACCACTTGGCATACTGGTTTGACAATGCACAGGATATTTTACGTGCAGCAGATATTTTAAGTGAAGAAGGCATTGAATTTGTAGGACCAGGTAAACATGGTATTTCACAAGCAGTTTATTTATATGTGAAAGATCCTGGTAGTGGTCACCGCGTAGAATTATTCTCTAATAGTTACTTAATTTTCGAACCAGACTGGGAGCCAATAAAATGGACACCTGAAGATTTACGTGTAGGAATAACTTACTGGGGACAAGATGCTCATATTGTAAGTCAAGATTCAACAGAAGCATAGGGGGCGCTATAATGAGCTATCAAACAGAGATTTTAAATACAGGTCGTTTTCAAACGTTTTATTGTGAAGCAGGACAAGAAAATAAGGAAGTAATCGTATTTCTACATGGTTCTGGTCCAGGGGCAAATTCAGTTAGTAATTGGCAACATATTTTGCCAGAGCTTGCAAAGACCTATCATGTAATTGCTCCTGATATGTACGGATTCGGAAATACGAAACACCCTGAAATCCATCCAAAATCATTTTGGGAATGGACACAACATCGAGTTGACCAGTTACTGGAGCTACTAGATAAGAAAAATATTGATCAATTCAGTCTCGTGGGCAATTCAATGGGTGGCTATGTGTCGTTAAACGTTGTTATGCATTCACCTGAACGAGTAAAAAAAGTACTGCTTATGGGAAGCGCTGGTGGAGAAACTCCCCCTACCCCAGAAATTGTACGTATGGTTGGGTTTTATAAAAATCCAACGTATGAAAACCTTCGTAACTTAACAACATGGTTTGTTTATGATCCTTCAACTATTCAAGATTCATTAGAAGATATTTTAAAAATTCGATATGAAACGATTCAACGTGAAGATATTCGCCATTCCTATTTGCAAAATATGTTCCCTATGCCTGGGGAGGGTCCTATCCCACCAAATGCATTACGTCAAATGAAACAACCATTTTTACTATTACATGGCTTTAATGATCGATTTGTTCCAAAAGAGAGCAGTATTAATTTGATAGAACATTTACCTAATGCGGAGCTTCGATTATTTACTCAGTGCGGACATTGGTTACAGATAGAAAAGCGAGAAGATTTCATTAAAGCAGCAAGAGATTTCTTTTAGTAAGAATACAGCTAATCTTTTGTTATTCTCATAAACTTCATCTAAGTTGATTCATCTCCTATAAAAAACTCGGGGAATTGTAAAATGGCTATTTTTTAATCACCTTTTTTAGTCTCAAAGTATTTTAAGAGACTCCATGATTAATATCACGGCTCGCTAAATCTAAAAAATATAAAACATATAATAGGAGGGTTAAAAATGTCAGTCGAAACAAAACAAAAATTTACCGGTTATACAGATGTTGAGCTAAAGCTTATTGAAAAAGCACGTGAAGCAGGTCAATTAGCAGAATCAGAAATAGCTGAATCAGAACTAAATGCATCTGTTTCTCAAAATTTTGTAAATAAGTTGATTGAAGCAGGGATTACACGTGCAAATCTTCCAAAAGAATACGGTGGCTCACAAATATCATTACGTGGTCTAGGGGAAATTGTACGCACAATTGCGTATCATAATATTTCAGCAGCATGGGTAGGTTATTTCTATCCATTACACAACAGTTTACCAGCACATCTTCCACAAGAAGGTAGAGACGAAATGATAAACTCAGGTGACTTAATCGTCGATGTGTTCGCACCTGTTGGACAAGTAACTGTTGTAGATGGAGGTATTGTGTTAACTGGTACTTATAATTATGCAAGCGGTGTTAAATTTGCTGGTTGGATTGGTTTAGGGGCAATTGCACAATTACCTGAATCGGATCGTCCAGAATTAATTATGGGCTTCATGCGTAAAGAGGAAGTGCAAGTAAATGAAAATTGGGATACATTCGGTTTACGTGGTTCAGGTAGTAACCAAGTAGTTGCAACTGATGTATTTATTCCAAGAAAACGCATTGTAAGACTTGAAGTTGCAAATGATACACGTCGTCCTCCAGCAGGTTCTAATTATGATACGGACTATCCATACTATCATGTGCCATTCTTTTCTGCATTTTACCTTGGGTTCCCGAATATGACATTAGGTGGGGCAAAACGTTTACTAGATGAATATAAGAAGCGAACAGAAGCACGTGTACGGCTACATGGAGAAAATGAAAAGGATTCCCCTCGTAGCCAGCGAATTCTTGCACACCTTATGCTTGAATATAAAAAAGCGGTTGGTTTAATGGAACAATACTACAATTTATTAGAAACATATGAAACAGAAGGTCCCTACGAAAAAGGGGAATTTGCTTCACTTCGGGCAGAAGTCATTAAAATTTGTCAGGACATCGCTACGACAGTAATGGTTTCACTAGGCGGAGCCTCTCTAACAAAGAATGACACAATTGAAGTATTTGTACGAGACATTATTGCCGTTGCCACTCATATAACATCTCTATATGAAGATGCACTTTACACTTACGGTCGTAATTTATATGGCTACGAAGGAATTGGTTGGGGCTGATTTCTTTAATACCGCGTTAATATAGTAACAATTCAATCAGTGGGGGTTTTCCTCATCTACTACTAATTGTTTGTTGAACCAATCGGGCTGTTACTGGCAGTTATCTCCTACCTCTTCTTATTGTTTCACTTAAATCTTGAGGTGGGAGTTTACTGTCGTACTCTATGATGAAATGTATATTCTAAAAATCTAGTTATATCGTTAGGAGAGGTTCCAAAAAATGGATGACCACTTATTTAGAAGTGCAATGGGTAAATTTGCAACTGGTGTGACAGTCATTTTGACAGAAACAGATGGTAAAACACATGGGATGACGGCAAATGCATTTATGTCCGTTTCACTTGATCCAAAATTAGTAGTAATTTCGATTAAAGAAAACGCTCGTATGCTTTCTAAAATCCACGAAGCTAAAATGTTTTCAGTCAATATTTTAAATTCTAAACAAGAAGAAATTTCTAAAATATTTGCAGGTCAAATTAAAGATCAGGAGGTAACATTTGATCGTTTAATGGATGTACCTGTTATCCCTGGTGCAATTGCACAAGTAGTTTGTGAAGTTTCTGCTGAACATGTTGAAGGTGACCACACTTTGTTCATTGGTAAAATAACTAATATTTCGATTGAAGATGGTGATCCATTGTTATTCTTTAATGGGAAATATCGTAGTCTTGAGGAATTAGTAAAAGTATAAGATAAATACGAATCTCTAATAAGGTGATTACGGCCACTGTAATGTACCATCCTTGACATAGTTTTTACCACTGAATGACAAAAAGTGTACCAGAGTATGACATACTGTTTACCACTTAAAATTTTCTGATAATAAAAAGGAAAATCATAGTATTGAGAATCAATATTGTTATAGCTTTTATAAAAATAATTTGATGGATTTTCATAAACTCTGTCTTCTACAAACGGGCCATTTTGCCGCATAACTCCTTTCAATAAAATTGGATATCTGTATTAAAGTTTAAAAAAGATTGTGAAGGTATGTACTTAAAGTAACCTGCATTTTTAGTTGAATTGAAAAAAAGGAGTTTTTCCCCAATGCACAGAAGACCTATTTTTATGATTTTTCCATTTAACATTGTACAAGATATGTACTTAAAAATCCTCGCTATTTAAATACATAGCGAGGATTTTTTACAGTACCTATTCGTTTATTTTCTTTCCTTAATCGCATGATTGAATTTTGTCAACAGTTGGCCAAATTCTCGACATTCTTCATCAGACCATCCATTTAGCAAGTTTGTTATCCCATTCAATCTTTCTTGTCTATGTTGGACTAATTCCTGTTCTCCTAATTCTGTCATTTTATAAAAGAAGGCCCTACCATCCTGAGGATCTGGAACTTTTTCCACATATCCTTTGTGCTCTAGAGATGCAGCTTGTCTACTTACAGTGGAAATATCTAACTTTAATTCATCTGCTAAAGCTTTCACTCCAGAAGAACCTTGAACGGAGACTTGATGCAATAAAAGGTAAGCTGCCCGATCAAGACTTTCTTTTCTTTTACTAGATGTAATTGAAGTGAGTAGGCGAATTAAAACCGTCAATTCTAATTCTATCATTTTCTTCGAATCTTCACTCATCTTTACCACCTCATAAATTCCTCTATATCATTTATGATAAACTACCGAATGTGTTTGTCAATTTAATGCATGCGAACCAAAACTATGTTGACACCTATTTAGTTGTATTATACAATTAGCAGGCAAACAAATTGTATGATACAACTATAGGTTTTTTTTTACTTTTTAATTAGTGCTATACGCACTGTGCAAATGGTTTAAACTTTTACTTTTAAACTAAATAGGGGGATGAATATGCGAGCTTTTGAATTCATGAAAGACCAGGTCATTAAGGTAAAGGAAACTGATAGTGTTCGCTCTGTTATAGAAAAATTTATTGAACATGGCATCAGTGGTCTTCCAGTAGTTAATGAAGCAAATGAAATTGTCGCCTATATAAGCGATGGAGATATCATGCGTTACATCGGAAAACATAAAGATATTTTCATCGATACGATTTTCTTTGTGGATGTCATCAAAGGCGATGATATCAATTTTGAAGAAAGATTAAAAAAAGTACTTGATTTAAACGTTACGGAAATTGCAAAAAAAACAGTACTAACCATTCCATGGAATGAGGAAATTGAAAACATTGCTGCTCTTTTAGGGAAAAAACAAATAAAAAAGTTGCCCGTAGTACGGAAGGGAGTATTAGTTGGAATCATAAGCCGTGGAGATGTTATTCGACATTCTTTCAAATCTGTAATGGGAAATTAGAAATTCTGAATATATTTAGCCGTTAATCAAATACATTTAAAGGAGAAATGAGTATGGCATCTACACCAAAATTAGCATCGTCAGTGTCACAAAAAGGACTTGAGCATTCCCATCAAAAAGCAGGTTTGCTTAATCAACCAATATCAGTATGGGCGGTCTTTTTTGCTAGTATCATTGCCTTCATGGGAATAGGGCTTGTTAATCCAATTCTAAGAGAGCTTTCCGTACAATTGAAGGCAACACCTAGCGAAGTAACGTTACTTTTCACTAGTTATAATGTCGTTATGGCCTTCGCTATGCTTATTACTGGTACTGTATCTTCAAGACTTAGTCAAAAATGGACCCTGCTAACTGGAATAGGAATCATTGCAATTGTTTCAGCATTTGGAGGATTTGCAAATAATATTTGGACACTCGTTGGACTGCGAGGCGTTTGGGGTCTTGGCAATGCACTTTTCGTTGCGACATCTTTAGCAGCCATTGTGTCTCTTTCAAAAAGCGGCACAGCGAAGGCCATCATTTTATATGAAGCGGCGGTTGGAATTGGCATATCAGTTGGACCACTGCTTGGTGGATCATTAGGCTCTATAACTTGGAGAGCACCGTTTTTTGGGGTAGCTATATTAATGGCTGTTGCATTTATTATTCTTATTGTATTAATGCCTAAATCGAGCTCAGTCAACGTGGGTACTGCCGCCACTGTAAAAGTAGGAAAACCAAAAACATCTATATTAGATCCATTCCGTGCTATGAAGCATCGTTCTCTCTTGACTTTAGGAATTGTAGCTGCACTATATAATATTGGATTTTTCACAATCATGGCTTACGCACCATTCGTTATGGGGGTGGATCCAAAGGGAATGGGTTATGTATTTTTAGGTTGGGGCTTATTACTGGCCATTACTTCTGTTTTTACAGCACCAAAACTCCAGGAATGGTTTGGAACAATTAAGGCCATGGTGATGATGTTATTCTTGTTTGTTTTGGACCTTGCGTTGATGGGGATTTTTACATCGACGCAATGGGTTGTGATTGCTGCCGTTATTTGCGCTGGTGCCATATTAGGGAATAGCAATACCTTAATTACAACTGCCGTAATGAACGCTTCACCTGTTGAAAAATCCACAGCATCAGCTTCCTACAGCTTCCTACGCTTTATAGGAGCAGCTATCTCACCATATATGGCGGGGAAACTGGCAGAGATTTTTAATCCACATGTTCCGTTCTTTGTCGGTGCAGGATTCGTCCTTCTTTCAGTGGTGTTTATCTGGTTTAACATGAAGCATATAAGACATGTCGATACTGCTGAATCGGGTCACTAATTGTGCTTAAAGGAATTACATCGTTGCAAATCCTTTGGTAGATTCAGAGATTAAACTTATGAATAATTTAGGCTACCTAAAAGTGCTACTTTAAGGTGGTCTTTTTTTTACTCAACCTACATCTTTGATTTTGAGGATATTGTGAAAGAATACACTTAAAGTAAACCAGCTAATAGTTTGTCAACATTTTTCAATTAAAAGTTTAATTACCTCATGTTATACTAAAAATATTCATGCCAAATAACCTTCCGTTATGCTCTTTTTGGAAGGTTTTGTTGTATTTAGTTAGATATAGATTTTAAGTTATATCTTGGAAAGTAGATTTGCTTTTTAATAAGGCGTAAATCCAATGTAAGAGCTTATTTGTACAGGCAATGATCGCTACTCTAAAGGGTTTTCCTTCTTCTCGTTTCTTATCGTAAAACTCTCGTAGTCTTCTATTGCGTGGAATAATCTCATCAGTTGTTTTCTTTTTACGGGAATCCCGAATACCACTTTGAACAGCCATGTACAAGGCGTGGCGAAGCCTACAAGAGCCACGTTTGGTTATTCGGTTTACCGATGCAGTAAACTTTCCTGAAGAGTACACACTAGGATCTATTCCAGCGAATGCAACCAACTTCTTGGCACCATTAAACCGATCTATCTCTCCGATTTCAGAAATAATCGTTGCAGCGATTTTTTCTCCGATTCCAGGGATAGATTGAAGGATTTCATATTCTTCTATTTCGCTAGCGAGAGCATCTATTTCATCCGCAATATTGGATAGATGCTCTTGGTATTGAAGAACAATCTTAACCAAGATTTCAAGGTTAAAAATATGACTATCGTAGAGATTGTTTTGAAAAGGATCACGAAGGGCTGCTTCTCTTAACTTCTGTGCTTTTTCCTTTGCCCATGACTCCGAACGACTCATACATAATGAAGCTATTTTATCCGTTAACTCTTTTTCACTCACACTTAATACATCCTTAGAAGTAGGGAACTCTAGTAAAGTAAGCAATGATACTTTCGAATATAGGCTTCCAAATACACCTCGATACTCTGGAAATACCTGATCGATTAAAGAATGAAGCTGTAACTTTGTTTTCGCTGATATTTCTGCAATACTCTCTTGTTGTCTTGTTAGATTACGAAGGTTTAAGAGTTGAACTCCACGCTTCTTGTAAGGCTCTAATTCTTCTTTATAATACAATTCACAAAGGTGATAAGCACCGATTGCATCTGTTTTTACCTTTCTTAGGCTTGAGCTCTTGGCTCTGTGTGAGATAAGAGGATTGACGATAACATAAACATATTTTTGTTCCTCTAAAAACTGAATAACGGGAATATGATAGTGCCCAGTTGATTCTAAAACCACCGAAGGTTGATGTCCACCTGCTGATTTCTCAACTTCTTGAAGGAAATCTAATAAATTCCCCAAACCCTCAAGATCGTGATTAATACTAAAGCTCTTTACGGTATGGCTTACCTTTATCTAAAAAAGCTTGTACCTGACTTTCCCCTTTTGATACATCCAGACCAATGACTGGATTCATACTTTATCTCCTCCTAGAAATGCAATATTAGTCGGTATCCCCTAAGGCTTCTTGTAATGTCATAGGTTCGCTTGTTAAACGGGATCTTTGTCCCAACCAGCCTGAAACATGTTTATACAAGTAGGGGGTGAACAGTTTAGCTAACGGGATTGAATCCCACGGGTGCGACGTTCTACCCCGACTACGGTAATCATAAGACCATATGAAAAAACTTCAACCAGAAAAATCTGGCTAACCTTATATTACGAACGGGTGCAAGAGTTCAAGATCCAGCTGTTATTTTTGGCGGCTTTTTCTTATTGAAGTAACTGTGCAGTTTAGTGCAATAAGAAAGATAGAACCCAATTTCCTTTCATTTCGTATTTGACGACTAAAAAATACACACCAAAAAAAGTTAGTCAGAAACTAACCTAGCTTTTATAAAGGCGACTAACTTTATTATTAATTCTTACGACATAACTAATTAGTATTACACTAAAAATACTTGCTAGAACTGCACTTCCTACACCCATCCATATAAGTGCTAAAAGTTTACCTTTATAATTAGGGAACATGTCGTGTCTCCTTTTGGTTTGATATTTATTAGATTATATCTTTAACAAATAAATATGTATTTAAATTGAACATTTTAAGTCAAAAGTATGCACTTAAAAGCAAAGGTTTCTTCGATTAACGGGAACTTGAGTTCAAGAGCAGGCTGTCATCGAGACATCTTTTTCTTATTGAACTAAACCAGCTAATAGTTTGTCAATATTTTTCAATAAAAACTTAAAATAACTCATGCTATACTAAAAATGTGCATGCCAAATAACCTTCCGTT
>NZ_JACCBX010000024.1 GCF_013409995.1 Neobacillus driksii | reverse complement strand
TTGCATGTATTAGGCACGCCGCCAGCGTTCGTCCTGAGCCAGGATCAAACTCTCCAAGAAAGTTGATTAGCTCATTTGTTACGTTGGCTAGTTTCCATAGAAGAAACTAATAATTTTTGTTGACGTTCTTGTTTGTTTAGTTTTCAAAGAACAAAAGATTACTATTTTTAAAAAAGTGACGAAAAATATATTACCACATCGATATCACCGATGTCAATAATATGTTTCATTTTGTTTATCCCTCTGAAGGGAACTTTTATATAATAACACCCTCCCACATCTTGTTCAATAGCAATTTTATCCAATTAAAACATAGAAAAGGAGCTGCTGCCTATGCAACAACCCCTGTTGTTTAAATTATTGACCCTGCCCGCCGTTTGGTGTCACTCTGCGAGTATGGTCACCTTCAAAATTGTTTTTTCGAGCATTTTCTACCTTATCATTAAGTAATTGCTTTTGGTCTACTTCTGTTGAAGGGGTATACTTTTTCTTAGACATCGTAATCCTCCTATTAAATCGTATTTTCCCCTCTTATTTTGCATTCTTTTTTGAAAATTAATCATCAATATCATCATGATTTACTTATATACTAAATCATAAATCCCATAGCTGCGGTAAGAATACTTACTATTACTGAAGTTAAAACATATATACCTGCTAAAAATTTTTTATTAGTTTGCAATAAGGTAATCGTTTCATAACCAAACGTCGAGAAAGTGGTATAGGCTCCGCAAAAACCAATTCCCAAAAAAAGCCACACCCAATCACTTATTTCATTTGTCATATGAAGTTTATAAAGGATACCCAATAGTAAGGATCCAGTAATATTTATTATCCAAGTTCCCAATGGAAAATGTCCAGTTTTCTTTTTATTAATAAAATTACCCAATAAATACCTTCCTGCTGCACCTAATGATCCTCCTATACCAATTAACCAAATCAATGTGATTCCCCTTTTCCCTCGTTAACTACAGCAAATTTTAGGCCAAAGTACGCCATCAGTATCCCCAAAATAATACTGATTAAAATATATAGGACACCATAGGCAGTCTCTCCATTTTGAAATAAAAGGATTGTCTCTACAGAAAAGGTTGAAAAAGTAGTAAATGATCCGATAAAACCCGTTCCAATTAATAAAGTTAATTCCGGTTTTATATTTTTCCTGTTGGTGATAAACGTAAGAAACCATCCAAGAAAAAAACAACCTAGGAGGTTTATTAATAAGGTACCTAGAGGAAATCCTTTATTTGTTTGAATCCATTCTCCTATCCCATATCTAGTTAATGCTCCCAAAAAACCTCCGAGCATAACAGAAATTAATTTCAATACATTCAGCCTTCTTTCAATTGAAAACGTTCACCAGAATGATCTCATTTTATATAAAAATAAGGATATCACTAGTGTAATAAAAGAAAAAAGTAGCGCAATACTTGAAAAAGCTAATACATAGGTATTATATTCGGTTAATTTGACAATCAATCTATAGGTATCTATATCCAAGAAACCAGCGATAAGATTTATTATAAACAAGACTAAAAATATCATTTGCAGCCCTCTAGAAGCACCGTTGATGTCGGCCTTACTTAACGATATATGTGAGGAAATACTAACAGCAAATACTAGAAATAGCCAAAATAACGGATTAAGTAAATTGTCTAATGTAAAGAGACTTTCCGTAATCGCAAGAGTTGCATTCACAATTACCGTTAAGTCAATGCTTCCAGGAGAAACATGGTTACTAATATACGTACTAAAACTGTAAAAAGATTCAGGTACCAATACGTACATCCCCAGCATCAATGCACCAATCCCGCTGAAAACGGGTCCCATTCCAATGAAAAAGTTTCCGATCTGTTGATAGATACTACTCGGATTATATTGGTGCTCCACATAACCAAGAACACCATTAGGATTGTTTAATTGAAGGAATTTAACCTTGGTAACTCGGTGTCCCCAAATGAAACACTGAAAAAGATGACCGAGTTCGTGAACGGGTGTACCTATCCAAGCAGTAGCCAATACTCCCCGTGGTCCCAATGCTTTATATAAAAACTTATTCGAGTATTTTTCTAACACGCCTAATAAGAAACCAACACCAATTAAGAATCCTAAAAGGAAAAATAATTCCACTAGACTTAACATTAAAGTATTTAAAACAGACTCAAGAAACTTCACCTATTAATTTTTCCTCCCTAAGGTCCTAGACATCCTTCCAAACATAATTTGATTATAAGCTTTATATTGTAAGTCCTTATCCACAGCTGGAAATCTTCAAAATAGAGATTGAGTTGTACAATCTCTTTATATATTCCTCCGATACTATAATCATAATGTAATAACGAATTATACCATATTTTTCTTATTCTTGTTTAATTTTGGACGAATTGTGCAGGAATCTCAGTAACCAAGTGCATATGCTGATAATGGAAATTTCAATTATATGATTAAAACAATATATTTAAGGAGTGTAAAAGAATGTCACCTAAAGGAAAGCGTAAAAAGAATTACCGTAAGGAAGAATCTTCAGACATCCATGTTGAGGACAAGCAGTTCGATAAAAAAAAGCACCGTAAGGATAAATCTTCAGACGTCTATGGTGAGGACAAGCATTTTGAAAAAAAGAAGCACCGTAAGGATGAATCTTCAGACATACATGTCGATGACAAGTCGTTAAAAAAACAGTATTCCGATGATAACCAGCAAACTGAATTTGTATATTTTGATCCATCTATTATTCAGGAGGCAGACGTATTCCAGGCTCCTTCACAACATTCCCTTGTATCACATGAAAATGATGAAGTCGAAGCAGTAGATTATGAACTCGAAGCTATAGAACAGTATTTCGATGTAGAAGAACAAGAAGCTGAAGCAGCAGATCATGTTGTAGAAGCTAAAGAACAGGATGAAATGAAGGAGTAATAGCTAGTAAATTAGACATTGAACTTAAAAAATCCACCATAATGGTGTATTTTCAGGCTGTCGAGAAACTCTCCACAGCCTTTTATTTATCCTTAAAACTTTAACGATCATAATATAATTAAGAATTATAGGACGGTGGATTAAATATATAAGCAAAAAGCAGGTCACGGGGATGTATTCATTTCACCCATTGAACAACTTGATCCATTGTCTTTCTGGTTTTGGGACGGTGTGGGTCTTCTTCCCGGTAACCAAATGCAGCCATTACGGAAGCACTCAAATTTCCGTTTTCTAATAAACCCTCATTTTGGAGGATTTCGTTAACAGCCCTATAATCAAAACCTTCAATCGGACAAGAATCTATACCAATCAATGCAGCTGCTGTCATCATGTTTCCCAAAGCGATATAGGTTTGCCTGCAGCTCCAATCCAATAAGGCACGTTCACTATCTAACATGGGCAAATCAAATTCTTGAAAACTTTTCGTTCGTTCTAGTAAACCACTGAGAATTTCTTCAGGAAACTGTTTAACCTTTTTCAGATGTTCAATTACGTATCCGGAATCATACCTTACATCGGTTCTTGCAAGTATTACAACGAAATGACTCGCTGTCAGTAGTTGACCCTGTGCACCCCAAGATACCTTCCTTATTTTTTCTCGTAATGTCTCGTTTTGGATAATTAGAAATTTCCAAGGTTCAAATCCGATTGAACTTGGAGACAATCTGCCTGCTTCCAAAATGAGGTGAAAATCCTCGTCTTTAATTTTTTTTTCGTCATTGAATCGTTTGGTTGCATGGCGAAAATGAAAGGCGTCTAATATTTCTTGCTTACGAGTTTTTGTATCAAGCATTGGAATTCCCTCAATTCGATTATTTTCCATTAAGTTTTCCTTGAGCTTAATCATTAATCCAGGTATAGACAGAACAAGATTTTCCACCCCTTTTATACTCCTAAATCCACTTATTCCCTTCAATTAATTTATTAGGTCGGGTCAAACTAATTTTTGTGTGGTAAATACCATTCCAAGGAGGAAACGCAGTGAACACACACTATTTAGCACCGCATGAAACATACGAGTTACATGAATTGCTCACGTTTAAAAACCTTTGTTTAACGAAATCATCAACAATGAGTGCACTTGTCCAGGACCCTCAGCTTAAAAATATCTTGCAGCAAGATGTTACTAAAACAACGGGTCAAATCCAACGTATCCAAGAATTTATGACTAACAGAGGTGAACAATCATGAATGGAATGATGCAGAATATGGCAGGCATGGGGGCAATGACTGATCAAGTCGTTGCAACGGATTTTTTAATCTCCGCAAAGACAGGGGTAAAAAATATTGCACTCGCCTTAACTGAAACCTCTACACCAGAAGTAAGAGATGCATTAAAGCAATATCTAATGGATGCAGTAGATACTCACGAACAAATTTCAAAGTATATGGTAGATAAAGGCTATTATCATCCAAATAATCTTTCTGAGCAACTAGGCGTCGATCTACAAGCAGCTCAAACTGCGCTCAACTTAAATCAGTCTCAAAACCAGTCTCAAAATCAGTCTCAAAATACTTCTTCATAAAGAAAAACACCCGCCCTTTCTATTAGGCGGGTGAAAATATATTATTTATATCACTTGGAGTCAACAGTCTTTAAAAAGTCTCCTACTACTTGTAAGAACTCTTCCTTCTCTTCGAAATATGCCATATGAGCACTATTTTCGTAAACATGGAATTGCCCATTTGGTACTAAACTGCTAAAGTATTCCGTCGATTCAGGTGTTGCTTCATCATAACGTCCACAAGTAAATAAGGTTGGGCAACTGATTTCATTGAGTCGATTTGTACAATCAAAATATTTTAGATTTCCTTTTACACTGAACTCAGAAGGCCCCCACATAATGTTGTAAATCTCAGGATTACGATAACCTGCCCCTTTTTTAACCCACTCGGGATCTGGTTCTGCCTGTACTCTACAAACAAATACTTTATTGAATTCCTGAATGGCCGCTTTAAATTCCTCGGAATCCGTCGTTCCCTCTTCTTCACATCGGGTAATGCTTTCCTGAATATCAATAGGAAGCATTTTTAAATTCTCTGCCTGGTCCTGCTCCCAACGCGGTGCGCTTAGACATGGGCTTGAAAGGATAACACTTTTCACACCGCTAGGTTTTGTTAAACAATAGGAAGCCGCAAGGGTTGTACCCCATGAATGGCCTAAAATATGAACTTCATCCAATTGTAAAGCTTCTCTAATTTGAGCAAATTCTTCCACAAAACGATCAAGCTGCCAAAGAGAAGTGTCACTTGGCCGGTCTGACCTACCGCAGCCTAATTGATCGTATAAAATAACCGGTCTATCTTTTTCAAGCGCTTGTAATCCTTCTAATGAATAACTTGAAGAACCCGGTCCGCCATGTAATATAATGACTGGGGTTGCTTTAGAATTTTTATTAAATATTTGATACCAGACTCTCCCGCCTGTAACCTCTATGTATCCCTCTTCACGCATGAATCTTCCCCCTATGACACAAAAATGATAAGTAATGCGTTATTATTTTACCTTATTAAAAATAAGTAGAAAACTCTTTTACTTATGCATGTGCAGGCATTAAGAGATATTTCCAAGTACAAAACAAAAAAATGACTATCAAAACGAAAACAAGTTGATAGTCATTTGTTTTAGACAAATGTGTTTGATTTATTTGGTGGCAACCCTTCCCCTAAAAAAATGTACGAGGAATGTTCCAAGAAAGATACTAATTAATAAGCTAAAGAAGATTACTTCGTGCATTTGGAAGCCAAAAGCTGCACCTATCATTCGTAACCCAATCATGCCGATTAAGACAAATGCAGTAGTTTCGAACTCAGGGACTCGTTCGATCAGTGCTAAGAATAGTTGAGCCACGCCTCTCATCATTAGGATTCCCAGGATTCCTCCCAAAAAGAGTACCCAAACCTGATTGGATACACCAAAAGCGGCAATGACACTATCAATACTAAATGCGATGTCCATCAGCTCTACCGTTAATACTGTACTCCAAAAACCAACCGTCTTCGTTTGAACCTCTTCCTCCCCATCCTTTTTCTTAAGGAAATTCTGAAGGACAATCCATAAAAGATAGTGACCGCCAATTATTTTAATCCAGCCAATATTAACTAAGGTAACACCAATGCCAATGGCGACAACACGGAAAAGATAGGCCCCTATTATTCCATAGAACAGTGCTTTCTTTCGCTCCTTCTCGGGCAAGTGTTTAACCAATACAGCTAGAACTAACGCATTATCAGCGGACAGTAATCCTTCTAAAATGACTAAGGTTCCAATAACTCCCCAACTAGCAGGATCCGTTAATACTTTTCCCAAAGCTTCTAGTGATAAAAACGATCCATAATTTGCGATGATTTCTTGTAAGAACTCCATCTCCTTGCACGTATCTCCTTTTCATGGATTTTCCCTGACGTAACGGCTTGTCATCTTACTGTATATGTATGTTAAGCAAACGATAATATGAACCTTAAATAGATATGGAGTAGTACATGAAACCTAAGCATATATCTTTTCGTTTGTAAAAATATAATTAATGAAGGAATCAGGTGATGGGACTTTTTTTAATAATTGTAATAAAATGAACTGAAGGAGGAATGTACTATGCGTAAGGTATTTATTTATACACAAGAAAGCTGTGGTCCATGTACAGCTGAAAAATTATGGTTAAAGGACAATGGAATTGAGTTTGAAGAAAAAAATATTAGAGAAAACCCTAAATATTTAGATGAAATTGTTGAATTAGGTGCATCTGCCACCCCAGCTACTGTAGTTGAGGATGAAAATGGTACAGAGGTTGTTTTTGGCTTTAACCAAGAAAAATTAGCGGAACTTCTGGGAATATAAATAGAACGTATAAATGCGGTCATTCCAAATAGGAGTGACCGTTTTTTGTTATGTATTTTCATTTTGGTCGCTTTTGTCTAATTTTCTAACATACAATCGTGTTAGCAAACTAGATTAAATGACTAAATAAATCATATTTAAACTTTATCTAACATACATAAAAGAGTGTAATTTAACTTGAATCTTAAGGGGGCTTCCTCAAATGGTACTAAAAACAATTCAACTTAATCGAAAGGCTGGGCTAGACAGTCGCGCAATTAACAAACTGGTTCAGGTCACATCCCAATTTGAATCAGATATCTATCTGACTTACAATGGGCATAAAGTGAATTGTAAATCTATAATGGGCGTTTTATCACTCGCCATACCAAATAATGCAGAAATCAGTTTAGAGGCATCTGGCTCCGACGATCACGAAGCAATTAGGCAATTAATAGAAACCATAGAATCATTAGCTTAACCCCCAAATCACAAAAAAAGTAAGAGTGACCAAAAGAGCCACTCTTACTTCTTTGTTTATTGATATTTTCTTACAACCCTATTTTATCATAATTCTTCCACATTCTTCATGTTTCATGGGGATAAATAGAGGTTATATTTGATAATATAAGTACATTGACTAACATTCAGGAGGTTATTATGTTCTTATCCTGTCCGATAGTAGCTGCTTTTTTGGGCATGTTCCTTGCCCAATTCGTAAAAGTACCGATTCACTTTCTAGCTTCAAAAGAATTGAAATGGAAATTAATGTTTAGTACTGGCGGAATGCCTAGTTCACATACTGCGATGATTGTTTCATTAACTACCGCAATTGGTTTAATGACAGGGTTTCAATCAAATGAATTTGCTATTTGCGTTGTCGTAGCTGCGATTGTTATGCATGATGCGATGGGTGTTCGAAGGCACGCAGGTTATCATGCAGAAATACTAAACACACTTTTAGCCGATTTTAACAGTCTGATTGAAACACTAAAAGACCCCAATTTAAAGAAACCGGAGTCTAGAGAAAAATTAAAAGAGTTATTAGGCCATCAGCCAACTGAGGTCTTTTTTGGGGGCATAACTGGTATCATTGTCGGTGTCATTACTTACTATTTATATCCCTTTTAATTATGTCAAGTAACTTTTGTTTTAAGTTCACGATTTAAGTCATTTGCATGCCAATAAGCCACACCAGTTGCAGCCAGTAGTAAGAAACCTGTTACCACAAACACAGTTTGTACAGGGAAAATACCGCCAAGGATCCCTCCGATTATCGGTCCAATCATCCCGCCAATTTGATTAGAGGTTTGGTGTAAACCAAAAGCTCGCCCACGAAAATCGCTTTGTGTCGACCTAACTACTAGTCCATTTAACGCCGGGAAAACGGCACAGAAAAAGACACCGAAAATAAACCGAGTAATCGAGAATCCCCAAATATTACTGAAAACAATTTGGGCGATGGTTCCGATTCCTCCACCCATTAATCCAATAAAGAGAATTTTTTGGAAACCAACTTTGTCCGCCCATTTCCCCCACATAGGGGCAAAAATGACACTTGCAATACCAGGTAGAGAAAAAACAATACCCGCTAGTAACGAGGCATGCTGGGAAGAACCTCCAAGCTCTACTATATATAATGGAAGAACTGGTTCGATTGTCATGATAGAAGCAGATGTAAGGCTGGTTAATCCGAGAACCATCATTAAAGAACGGTTTGAAAGTGCCAATTTAAAATCATTTCGAATGGAACCTTTCTCCTTACTAGGAGTGAAATTTTCCTCCGTTACGAAAAATATTACGAGTAAGGTCGAAATGAGCGAGAACATTCCAGCACTTCCAAATGCCACGCGATTCCCTACTAACGAAGCAATCCCCCCGCCCAAGAGCGGTCCAACAATACCCCCTGAAGCCGAAGCAGAGGATATCATCGAAAGAGCGTACCCTACTTTATTGCTTGGTGTATTGGTACCGACTAATGCGATTGAACCAGGGATGAACCCACTCAACAAACCTTGCATGATTCGCAAACCTAACAACTGATAGGGATTGGTAACAAAGGCAGTTAACGTATAGACGAGAAACAGTGCAAACCCTGCCCGGATTAACAAGGGCTTTCTTCCATATTTATCTGCGACCCTGCCCCAAAACGGTGAAGCAATCGCTCCAGCAAAAAACGCAGCACTAAATAGCAAACCAGCCCAAACTTCCGTGTGATCATGCACACCAATTTGAAGCAGGAAAATAGGCAAAAACGGGATAACCATGGAAAAACTTGCTGATACGAAGAAAACCCCTATCCATAGTACCCACAAATTACGCTTCCAAATAAGCACGCAAATCCATCTCCAATATGATTGATAATTTTAATATTGTAATAGTAGCATAATCACCATTTATTTTCATTCCCGAAATATTAGATTTCAGAAATAATTTCCAATCCCTACATTTTACATGCAAAATATTCCTCTATACCGTAAAAATGGTTGGATTATGACAGGATTATAGGCATAATGTCATATTTCCATCGTTGCTGTAATGTTGTTCATCAAACCATAAAGAAATGTAACCTTATCGTTCTGTATATCGTCTGCCTCCCCATGTTAGTGTTATATCATACAAAACATCAGGAGGTAGCACACATGAAAAACACTTATTTTAAAAAAGTTGCGGTAGCTTGTGTAGCTACATTTGCATTTATCGGGATACACAACTCGACAGTTGAAGCGATAACTCAATATGAAGTTGTAAATGTAGAGAGCCTAGTAGATATTGGACAAGCCTATGGTCCAATCATGAATGAACTGAATCAAGAAAATAACCAAAATGATAACCAAAAGGAAATCATTCTAAATAAACCTGATCCAGCAGTAGAGCAATCTGCCGAAAAGAAGGTTGAAGAACCTGCTGCATCGGAGCCAGAAACAGCTGAACCGGAAATGGCGACTCCAGAACCAGCAGCTGAACCAGCTCCTGCTACACCTGCGGTTACTATTTCAACTCAAGAGAAAGACTTATTTGCGAGATTAGTAGAAGCAGAAGCAAAAGGCGAATCATATGAAGGAAAAGTTGCGGTTGCGACAGTTGTTTTAAACCGAGTGGATTCTCCTGAATTTCCAGATACAGTAACAGGTGTTATTAATGAAGTAGTTGGAGATGCATATGCCTTTTCACCCGTACAAAATGGTGAGATAAATAAACCTGCATCAGAGGAATCAATTCGCGCAGTTGAAGAAGCTTTAACACGACAAGATCGTTTAAATGATTGTATATATTTTTATAATCCAGAAATTGCAACTGATTCTTGGATTACCACTCGCGAAGTTGTAAAGACAGTTGGAAATCATGTATTTGCAAAATAAAGGTAAGAGCCGTCTATAACGGCTCTTTTTGCTTTTTTATTTGTCTTTTTCGTAAGCAATAACCACAACTTCTTTATTTGCTTGTTCACTTAATTTTTCTTCTAGTGATTTGATTTCACTTACTAAATTTGATGATAAATCTGCAGCTACATAGTCCTTTTCGTTGGCCATACGTATCTCTCCTTTTTATTTTTAGTATTCATCATAAAGGAGAAAGTATTACAATCCTTTTTTCAAATGGAATGGATAAAACTTATTTTTTTCATTAGAATATTTACTAAGATATCTTTAGATTGTTACAGCAGGTAAAGTTTTTCCGGTTTCTAAAAGACTTTTCAAATTGCTTATTATCGCTGGCCAGCCGTTGTTCAATCCTTCAAAGGTATCATCTCGATCGACTAAATCACCAGGCTGGAGATCTTCATGTCTAAGGATAAGTTTTACAGTTTCCTTCATCGGCTTTAATTCAAAAGTCACACGTGAAGGCAGTTTCCCTTCGACACCATCGCCAACATAAGTCCAGGTAAAGGAAAGTACACGATTATGTTCAATCTTTAGGATTTTTCCATAATCGGAAACCTGTCCATTGCGAGAATACGTAAGTTCACTCCCTTCCTGCCAATCTGATTGAATACTGCTTCCAAAGAAGTATTGTTCGGTATACTCGCTGCTCGTTAAAGCTTCCCAAAGCTTTTCAGGTGTAGTCGCTATGTATGTAACGTAAACAAATGAATTTTCAGTCATGGTATCTCTCCTCCGAATTTTTTCAGGCTTTTATACTAGTACATCATAATTAATTCTCTTTCCTTTCCACTTATCCTTCATTATTTTACCTAAACGGTTCATATGCTAATATAGATACGTAACAAAAATACCTGAGATGAGTGGTGAATATGAGAGATTTAACCTTTAAAGCATTTGCGATAACCAATGAAATTGATCTGAACAAAATCGCCGTTCATTGTGGAATACCAAAGAAATTCACCTGGGAGGAGCCATTAATTTTAAGGGGTGAAATATTAAAATCAATCCTCTATAAAGATGTGGACGATTCACAAATGGTTCTAGTATTTTCCTTTGGCAGCATTGTCTTCATTAATCACTCAACTCCGAATGAGATAACTGCTTTATTGAACTACCTCCACTCCTTCGAGCCAGACATTGAGGTTAAAAACGCAGACCGTTACAGCGACGATTACAGCTTGCATATAAAAGAAACCGAAAGCATTGAGTTAACAGATGAATATGTTGTCGTTCCTGAATATGAGGATTACTATCCTGAATTAATTTCTACTGTATTGGCAAAGTCTGTTGCGTTGGAAAAAACAGAAGAACAGCTGGGGCAAATTAATGATAAGCTCGAAACGATGATTGACCGGTTAGAGAAAGGTAAGCTGCGAATCGGTAATAAGGAACTTGCAAGGACAACAGCAAAAATTATCCGTCATGAGTATAATACCCTTGCATACATCATGATTCTCGATAAGCCCGACATCACTTGGACAAGCAGTTCAGCCGGTGAATTTTATGATCGTATGCTCGAGTTTTTCGAATTGAATGATCGTTATAAGATTTTAAAAAGTAAAACCGAAATACTCTATAACATTATGGATGGATTTTCGACTATTAGTCACTCCATTCGTGGACTTTTCGTAGAATGGATTATTGTGATTCTCATTCTTTTTGAAATTGTTTTATCATTATTAGGAATAGCAGGATTGCTGCCATAACAGAATTGAAATAGAGCCCCTTATTAGCAAATGAATGGACTGCTGGATAAGGGGCTCACTGGTCTTATTTAGCTGGATACATTGCTTGCAAAAAGGATACAGATTCAATAATTAATGCTTTCAAAACTTCTACATCAATATCTGCCACTTTATTAATGTACACGCACGCTTTCCCTGTGGTGTGTTTTCCAAACTGTTTTAACAACTCTTCCCGTTTTGTTTCACCTGGTGCAAAATATAAGCTAATTTTTGCTTTTCTCGGTGAAAAGCCAACGAGTGGTGCGTCACCTTCGTGACCGGATTCATATTTGTAATGGTAAGATCCAAAACCAATAATACTCGGCCCCCACATCTTTGCTTCATAACCTGTGGTCTCTGAGAAGATATCTAATAATTTGTATGCATCCTCACGTTTTTTTGAGCTGTCGATCTGTTCGATAAATTCTATCACACTATTGTCTGTTTGCTTCGTTTTTAATTCATACATGGATATCGCTCCCCTGCCACTCCTGTTACAATTTGTACTACATTTCTTCCTTTCCTCTAAAGCAATTTTTTATTCATGTTGTACCACTGTACGCCGCCATGCTCCGATTTCGAAACACCTCTATTTTTGTATCCTAAGTTTTCATAAAATCGTATTAAGTCCTCTTTACAGGTAAGTGTAATACTTTCGCGATTTTTTGATATTGCTACTTTTTCAAGATGTGCTAATAACGCTGTTGCCACTCCCCGTGTTTGGAAATGCGGTGTCACCGCTACTCCTAAAACCGTTTGATGACCGCCAGTTTTAGGATTTGGCTCAATCTCCTCGAATAAATCATCTGAAATAAATTCCTTTTCAATCACTGGTCCATTCACTAAACCCACAATCACACCACACTCTTCCGCCACAAAAAAACTATCTGGAATTAAATGAATACGCTGTTTAAAGGCTTCTTCCGTAGCTGCTTCTTCAATTGGAAAGCAAAGGTGTTCAATGATTATAAGGTCAGGTAAATCATTCATTGTCACGTTCCGTATGGTTAACATTTTAACACTCCATTTACCAAAGTATCATTACTGTTCAAATTTAAACATTCTTATAATATAAAATTATACAAAACTATTGAACGAGATATAAGGGAAAATAACCACTTATTAAAAATAACGAAAAGAAAAAGCTAGGCTAATGACCTAGCTTTTTTAATAGTATTAGTAGTCTGATTATTTAATAAGTACAATTTTAATGAAAGAAGTGAAGAACGAGAAGCCATTCGCTGCTGTTCTTATTACATTACACTATTAACAACAATGGAAGAAGGTTAATAATTTTTAATAAAAAGCTATGGTTTAAACCATTCTCTCTACCTTATCTGATTGGATCCCTCTTCGATCAATTTCTTCTTCTAACAATTTAATAAAGTCTTCGTCTAACTTTAGCTTTACTGCATTAAAATATGTGTCTATTAAAACTTTGTTGTTCATGCTTGAAAACATATCCTACTCCTCAAAGCGAATGGCTTTCTGTCCCTTCACCTACCTTCATTATATTTTTATTCCGAGTAACAAACCATGCTAATTATTTCCAGCGAAAGGGGGAAACTAAGGTTTAAATACCTAGATGGAAGAGGAGTTCGCAAAGTTGGAAAACCCAATTAATAAAAAATCTACCGAGTTAAGTAGCTACATAAGTAAGATTCTCCGTGATCATTTTGGTAAAGGACCAGAATCGGTACATGTTTCATTAGGTAAAACCTTTATGATCGTTTATATTCGAAATTTCCTTACTCCAACAGAAAAGGTACTTATGAATCAAAAACAAGATGAAAGTGTTCAACAAACAAGAGATTTAGTCATGCAGACGCTTATCCCTGAAATAAAAGCATATATAAAGATTGTTACTGGTATGGAAATAAGAGAATTCTACTATGACTGGAGTCTACAAAATAAATCTGCGATGTTCACAGGGATATCCACGGATTCAACAAGTACCGACTTTCCCGTTACAGAAGAGTTTACTGGTAAAGCAGAACTTATTAATGAGATGATTTATTTAAGCTCTGAATCAGAAAAGAAACCTGAAGAGATTTATGCATGCCGTGTAAATCAGCGTACAATCCTAGTTATTCGAAATGGAATATTGGTTAGGATTGAAAAGCAATTAATCAGACAAGGGATGCAGGAACAACTCAAGCTCGCAAAGCGGACGCTCGAAAAAGGGCTGCTTCATAATAATAACCATTTTGAAGGCATTTTGGATACGAAAGTCATTGATATTTTTGTCGACTGGGACTTTGACTTAGATAAAAGTGTGATTGTTTTCGTGGTTAATCCAACAAAATAATGAAGGAGATATAAAAAAAATCAGAGGCAAAGTGCACTCTGATTTCTAACATTAAAAGCTTACACCATTCATGACTACATCCATGATCCTATTTTTGTGAGAATCCTTGTTAAACTGTGTATTATCAATTTTAACCTTTTTAATGGTTAGTGCATTAAAAATGGAGGACTCGAATTGTTTTCTCGCTTCCAGAACGTCAATGGTTCCTTCAATGCCTTCTACACCATGTATTTTCCCATAGCCTTGGTGAGTATAGTAATCCATAAAACCATTAGACCATTCTTTTGGTCGTTCTTGAACAGCCTTTTTAAAGGAACGAGGCAGATCTTGTTGTTCTACATAAAGTAAAATGGGATTTAACGGTTCAATAATTTCAGCTAATTGCTTTACATAATTCATAACAACTTCCTGAGACGCACCATATTTGATCATGCCGACGGTTACAGGATTTTGAATAAAGCAGCATTCAAATATAAAAGTTTGATTTCCTGTCATCGCTTGTTCGACGAACCTTTGCCATTTGTCCGTGATTAATTCTATGTTTTTTTCTAACGGCAACTCATAGAGATCATGATTCCAAATGACTTCCCAAAAAGAATCGGATACCATTGTCTCATTAAGTTCTTCTTTAAGCTTATATTGCGGCAATACAAATCCACCACAGCGTTCGATGGCATGTTTTACTAAAATAGGCTGAACGTTATGGTACTGTTCCAAAAGCTTGGCAAAGTCAGTTTTTGAAAAGTAAGAGCCTCCTTCATAATCAGCTGGATGTTCGACATTACCCTCAAGAAATAATCTTGTATCCACATTCCATTCTTTTAAAATCTCATTTGTCATTTCTGCTGTAGTGGATTTTCCTGAACCAGGCAATCCTTCTATTAAAATTAATTTTGTGTTGATCATATAATCATCTCCTCTGTTTTATCATTCAACCAATAAAAAAATCGCAGATTTCTCTGCGACTTGTGAATTTAGATATATATGACATGCTTAACAGGACGAAACAAACTACTATATGTAGATGGAGCATGCATTAATAGTCCATTACATGGAGTTAGTCTAGTTCGGATATCTGTAAAATGACATAGTAATCCCGTTCACTCATCCGCATAGAGTTTCAAATGGTTCGTATTAAAAACGGCCATTAATGGGATTAGTTCAACATGTCTACAGAAAACCTCCTTAAAATAACTATCATCATTATATTGTCAACTGGAATTTCATGTCAACAGTTTTTTAGAATAGTCTGGCTATTGAAATCGCCAATAGCCATTCAACAATTCAAAAAAGCTGTTTTGATTAGCTTGGCTTATGTTCACTAAAAATGGGGTTTCTCCTCTTTCATGTAAGACCTTTTCTGCTGGTCCTTCTCGATCCGGTGTGCAGAATAATAAATGGGTTCCAGGCAATTCTAATTTTTGACATCGTGCCTGTAAGTCTTCATCCCAAAACTCCTCACTTGGTGTAAGATTTAATAAATCTCCCCACGTTCTAATTGTTTCTTCTAAGTCCCTGACAACAAAGCCGACACATTCTAATTTTGAATTTTCGTCACTATGCCTCCCTAACAATCCTTGTTCCTTTAATGCAGATAATCTTTCCTTATCACTATTATCCCATTGGATGAAAAATGGAAGTGATAGCTCATTAGGTTGATCCTCGATAAACAGCAGCGTCCACTGTATTACTTCCCCATTTGCAGTTACACGTTGCCCAGGAAGTGGACCATAAACGGTATGACCGTCTTGTTTCAGCTTTATAGCTAATTCGTGAATCTGATTAGTTCGAATCGCTATTTTAGCAGGCCCTTCCCGATTCTCTTTAGCAAGTTGGTCTACAATTTGGGTAATTAATCGATTTTCTTCGTGTTGTTCTGCAATTGTTAGTACTTCTATCCCCAAAAATTCTATATAGCTTAAATCAAAATAACTGAGTGTATTGTAGGTTCCCCATGTGTCATGACGGCCTCCGTGGGCAACATAGATTCCTTTTTCTGAAAGAGGTTGTATTGCTTTTTCAGGATTATGATGGAACCAAACTAAATGATCAAATGAAAAATTCATATTTCCTCTCCTTTCCGAATATAAAAAAATGGCTTGATATACTTCCAAGCCATTCTGTGTCGATGTAACTTATGTGGACTGTTCTGTTTTTTTACCTGATAAGAACCAGCCGCCTAAAGCAATTAGTAGCATAACAGACCAAAAGATGGTATTCCAAATCGGACCTTCTACAAAATCATGAGGAATTATGTGTAAAGCTGGATGCGCAAGTGTATGCATTAATAGCTTAACCCCTACCCAGCCAACAAGTAACATGGCTGCTGTTTCAAGGGTAGGACGTTGTGTAAGGATTTTAACAAAGAATCCTGCTGCAAAGCGAATCACGATTAATCCAGCGATTGCACCGATCAATATGACAATAAATTGTGCGCCATCCATTCCGCCGATATCACCCATTGGCGTACCCGGCAATGCAATGACAAGAGCCACGGCAGCTAAAATCGAATCAACTGCAAAAGCGATATCTGCTAATGCGATTTGAGCTACAGTAGCTCGGTAGCTTTTTCCTGCTTTCTCTTTACCGCCATGGTCCTTTTTAAGCAAATGTTTTAATGCGATGAAAATTAAATACGCTGCCCCAATCGCTTGAATCCACCAAACATGAAACAAAAACGAAATAATAAATATAGCACCGATCCTAAAGATAAAGGCAAGCATTAGACCTATATTAATCGCCTTTTTTTGCTGCTCTGGAGGCAAATGCTTTGCCATGATGGCTAACACCAAAGCATTATCCGCAGATAATAACCCTTCTAACAAAATCAAAATAAGTAAAACCCATCCATACTCTAATAACAAAGATAGTTCCATTTTATCCCCCTATGAATGATTACAACTTGATATAAGTATAAAATATGTTTATACCCATTTAATACTATTTTGCACTATTTTCTTGATAAAAATTTCCATTATTAAAATAAAAATAGAAATTCATATAGATGATATACCCCGTACATAGTTAAAATAATCTCGGAAATCGAAAATAAATTCACATAATTGATTTTACTCTCGGATAAGTGGATTTACTCTCACATTGTGAAAAACACTCTCGCATAAGCATAATTTACTCTCACATAACGAAAAATACTATCGGAAAAGTGAAATTTACTTTCACCTTATTATTATTTTAATTTGAATTCAGTTACAATAACGCCATCAATATTATTACCAGACATCTAATATTTGTTATTCTTTGGTACTTTTATTGCATTACTTGTTTCGATGGGGTAATAAGTAACTGTATATTCTTCCCCATTAACGGTTGCCGTCAAGTTCTTTTGTTCTCTTAGATAATCCATATATTCTTCCAAGGCGAAGTTCTTTTCCTGTATGATCGCACTGTGGGGCAAACCTACATAGCGGATATGCCATGGTTCGTATTGAATTCCAGTAACATGGGTTTTATCCTTTGGATAGCGTAAAATAAAACCGTATTTCCAAGCATTTTTTTCGATCCACTTGCCTTCAGGAGCCTCACTCATTTTCATTTGAGTAGAACCTACATCCAATGATAATCCTAGATTGTGTTCACTATGTCCCGCAGGTAAAGCTAAGCTAGAGCCCATTTGTTGATAAAGTGCATTCTGCTCATTAAAGTCTCGAAAGCCACTATTAATAGAAAAATAACGAACCCCTTCATCACCTGCAGCATCTATCAACTCAGAAAACGCATTTGCAACTTCTTCAGACAAATAAATTTCACTATCTAATAGTTCGTAACCCTCTGTTAATT
Organism: Neobacillus driksii; assembly: GCF_013409995.1. Classification (GTDB taxonomy): domain Bacteria; phylum Bacillota; class Bacilli; order Bacillales; family Cytobacillaceae; genus Neobacillus; species Neobacillus driksii. The sequence goes on along the minus strand of NZ_JACCBX010000024.1, from coordinate 18,368 downwards.
CCCTGTGCTCAAATAAATTTACGACATCTGATTTGATACTCTCCTTGTGAACAGGATACTCATTGTTGACCAAAAGTAAATTTCCTTGAAAAACGAGTTCCTCTCCTATCTCTACCAATTGAGTACTATTAGAAGTTTCACATTCATCTATTTTATGATCAGGCACAAAATGTTTAATCTCTACTTTATCTTTAAAAATCTCTAATCTTTCTGCTACTGTAATTCCCATGCTTACGACAACGAACAATAAAAATCCCCACTTTTTCATTTTAATTATCCTCCTATTTCTATTTTGGTAATAGAATAGGAAAAACTATTTAAATAAAAAGTAGGGTAAAGTTTAAATTTTTCTTAAGTTTTCACTCTGATTGTTCCATTGCCACGCTCTCTTTTGGTAAACGAACCTCAAATACAGTACGAATGAAACTGCTTTCTACTGAAATGGTCCCATTATGCTGCTCGACAATATTCTTCGCTATGAATAAACCAAGGCCAGTACTATTCTCTTGATGTGTTCGAGCTTTATCACCGGTATAAAACATATCAAAAAGATGCGGAAGGTCATTAGGAGGAATGCTGTCTCCATAATTAACGATTTGAACAACTACTTCCCCTTCCTCGATAGAACCGTTAATATCGACATATTGACCATCAATACCATACCGATTTGCGTTGGTTAACAGGTTTTCAAACACACGTGCTAACAGTTCGCCATCACCTAAAATAGATAGATCGGGCGAAATATTGATACGAGCCTTCAAATCAATTCTTTCAAAGACTGGATACATTTCTTCCTTTAATTGATTCAGTAGGTCACTTAAATTAAGCGGTTTTTTCTCAATATGTAACGTTCCATAATTCATTCTAGTGATTTCAAATAATTCATCAATCAAACGCTCTAAACGCAGAGATTTTGTGAATGCAATGGTTAAATAATGTTTGGCCTGATCCTTCGTCAATTTTTCATCTTTAAGGATTAAATCCAAATACCCGAGAACGGAGGTGAGTGGTGTCCGTAAATCATGGGCCAAATTGACGACTAATTGATCCTTACTGCTTTCTGAAAAATCTCCTCTTAATATCGCTTCTTCTAATTTTTCACTAGCAAGATTAATATCATGGGCAATATCACTAAATTCATCATTTGATTGGATTGTAATCCGCTGTTTAAAGTCCCCACGCGCGAGATTGTGAATTCCATTTGAAATCTCATTAAAATACTCAGTATAAGGCTTAGTAAGTAAATAGAAAAAAAGAATAGAAAGCGGAATAAATAACAGTAAAAAGAAATTTAGGTCACCAATTCTACTCATAAATAACCGGAGCTCTGCCAGAAGATCGCCCCACTCGACCCAATTGTGGTAGTACCATTGAAGCCCCTTAAAAATAATAAATGTTATGGTACCAGACAAAAACATGCTAAAGCCAAATAAAAGAACCATTCTAGAACGGAAACTTCGTACGATTTTATCCATTGAATGTATACCCGACTCCCCACACGGTTTTGATTAATTTGTTTTTTCTTTTATCTTCTTCCAGTTTTTTTCGCAGCGTACGTATATGGACCATTACAGTATTAGCCCCTTCATAGTATGCTTCTCCCCATACCTGTTGAAAAATATTTTCCACACTGAACACTTTCTTTGGCTGTCGTGCTAACAAATATAGAATGTCAAATTCCTTTGGAGTTAAGTCGATGGATTCACCATATAGAGTAACGGTTCTTTGTTCAGGAGAAATAACCAATCCGCCAAATTCCAAGCCAGAAATGTGATTGACTTTAGGTTGATTTAACTTCATAAACCGGCGCAGCTGTGCATTTACACGAGCAACCAATTAAATGGGAGTGAAGGATTTCGTCATATAATCATCTGCTCCAATCACCAAACCGTGGACCTTGTCAAAATCAGATGTTTTAGCACTCAAAAAAATGATCGGCATGTTGTGTTGTTCACGAATATTGCGGGTTACTTCATAACCATCCAGTTTCGGCATCATGATATCCAAAATAACTAAATCAATTGATTGAGTCTGGATTACGGCTATAGCTTCCTCCCCGTCCAATGCTTTAAAAACACGATACCCTTCCTTTTCTAAATGGATGGCAATTAAATTGGCGATCTCTTCTTCATCATCTGCAACTAAAATCGATATACTTTTCATCTATACACTCCTATTACATTCCATTCATTAAAAATTATAATGGATTGTTTATAGCTTAGGAAGTTTTAACCTAATTCCATCCATTATACTTCGCCAATGTAAAAAGAAAAAACACCCTTTTCAGGTGTTTTTAGTGTAAGGAAATCTAGCTCATCACATTTTGTTTCATTAATTTCTTTTGCTGACGATAACCGATAAATTTTATACCCAAATAAATCAAAGTAATTAATCCAAACAAAATAAATAGTAATAGTTGATAATCCTTTACTGTATTCATAACGCTGCTGAAATCACCTGGATAAAAATGACCAATACTTAAAAATAGGAAGGTGGACGGAGCAATACCGATCATAGTAAGTAGTGTATAGGTTCGAAGTCTCATATGTGAAATTCCCGCTAAAAAAGGGACAAAATTCCCTAAATGAAGCGGGCTTGAAATGGCAACACTCCAAATTCCATTCTTGCTAAAAGCCTTCTTAGCCTTTGTTAATTTTTCTCTTTTTGCATCACTCAACCGGTCTTCTACAGATATACCGAATTTATACCCAATAAAATAAGGAATCCAACTCCCTATCGCATATATGAAGCTGCCTGCTAATGAGATCCATATCATCTCAAACCAGGTCAAATCTAAAATAAATCCCACTGTTACCATGATGAACGAGCCGATAAAGGGAAGAGCACTCCCTTCAATAAATAAGGATATGAACACTCCCCATATCCCCCATTCTTTGATAAGGGACAATATTGATTCAGTCATACTTCTCACTCCACTATATAATGTAATTATAGTATAGTAGAGTTTTTTCATGACCAGAAGATACTGAAGTGGTAAGTTTTTCTAAGTCTTTAGGTGTAGATGACTAGTAAGGACCTAAAATGGTCCTATCCTATTTTCGTAAAACAGTAATAAAACCATCCAAAATAGTATGACTCACTGTAAATCCTTTACGTTTATAGAATTCTAAGGCGTTATCATTTCCATTTGAAACGAAAATAAAGTAATCATCAACATCATCAAATTGCTTCATCCAATCCAATGACATATTAAAGAGCTTGGAACCAATCCCATATTGTCTATACTCTTCTTTAATGTAAAATTGGGAAAGACAAGCTACATTCTTTTGTTGAACTGAGGATAAGTCAAAAAAAGTTGCGAAATCGTTTGAATATGCTTCCTTTGGAGAAATATTGGAATAGACGTAGGCTACAATTTTCTCACCATCTTTGACGATAACCGTGTAATTACGTAATGCACTTTTTACAGAAGGAACCAATCGAGTATCAAAATTCATATGATCAAATAACTCGGGGGTTATATGAGCTTTAGATTTTTGAAAGGCCATTAGTTCATTACATAAATCTCTACAGTATTCAATCTCTTCATCGGTAATGATTTCATATTTTAACTCCATATCCCCCACTCCTTTAAAATCACATTAACAGGCACCTATTTTATCTCGTACACTTAATATTTGTTTCAACTCTTCTAGTTTGTGAATTTGATAGGTCGGAGTACTATCAGAATTGTTCGGTTTCATGTTTGGATTAAACCAGCATGTATCCATCCCGGCCAGCTCCCCGCCCTGAATATCTGCACTTAACGAATCACCGATAATTAGTGCTTGGTTTACTTGAAAATGAGGAATTCCTGCAAAAACATAATCGAAAAATTCCTTCATTGGCTTTTGGAAACCTGTATCCTCAGAAACGAAGATACCTTTGAATAGTGGATGTAAACCTGAAGCACGTAACCGTTTATCCTGTGTGCTAGACACACCATTAGTAACAATATATAAATCATATTGGGAACTTAGTTCTGTAATCAGTTCAAAAGCACCGTTTACCAATTGATGTCCTTGTTCTAAGAATGATCGATAATTTTTTTCTAGTATGGTCCCATCGACTTCTTTTCCGTATTGATTAAAAAGAAGAGAAAAGCGTGTATTGACAACCTCGTCCCGGCTCAATTCTCCTTCTTCAAACCTCTTCCAAAGACCTTGATTTATTGTTTTATATTCTCTACTATTTCGGAAGTAAGCGGAATATTCTGCTCCTCGAAAAGGAGTTGTAATGCTAACTTTTCTGCTGCAGCAAAATCCAATAAAGTATCATCTACATCAAAAAACAATGTTTTATATTCTTTCAAAAGTATCTCTCCATCCTGTGTTTACTTTTCTGCCTGGACACTTTTAAAGCCAGTAGGCATTTTAGCCGACTTAGGTTCACCGCTGATTTTAAAAATAAGAATGCCAGCAACAATGACTAATACACCTATTAATTGTTGAGTGGTAAAAGGTACCTTTTCAATTCCCATCCAGCCAAATGTATCGAACAATAATGCAAATCCCAGCTGTGATGAAAGCATAATTGAAATTGCATAGGTTGGACCAAGCAGCTTTATACCTTTCACGACACAGGTTACCACTCCAATTCCTATTAACCCGCTGAACCAGTACCATATCTTCATATTTTGTAAATCAAATAATTGTTTACCTTCGAACAAAAAACCTAGAGTAAATGAAGCCACAAATCCTAAACCTAGCACTAATGTAGTGGTTGTCCATGAACCAGCGTGTTCCCCTGTTTTACTATTGAATATGTTTTGCAGACTGACTAAAGATCCAGCCAGTATCGCAAATAAAATTCCTAGAATCATATCTGATACACTCCAATGTGTAATATTTTAATAGAAGCTCATGGATGACTGCAAGCTGAACGAATCCAAGTGCTTCGTTTTGCCTCATCTATTTACTCATAAATATTGCCTCCGGCTATAGTTTTTAAGGCTTCTCTGTCTTTAATAAGAATGAAACCTTTACTGCGCTCCATCAATCCATCGGAACAAAACTGCTTAATAACCCGATTAAGATGTCGATAGCTGGTCCCGATAAGGTTTGCCGTATCGGTCAAGCTAGTGGTACTAAGCTGCCCAGTAAATAATGATTCATTATCATCTTGGGTAACCGACAGTAAATAACTGGCTAAACGAACCTCAACTGGATACATCAAATTGAAGCTCATTGAATTATTCTTCAAATAAAACTTTTCGGTAATAATTTTTAAAATAAATTGCAGAAATGGCGAAAAATCATTTGTGAATTTTTTCAAGTTAGTATGTTGCACACCGATCATATAGACCGATGAAACAGCCTCCACCGTATTGATGGTATCGATCTCCTGCACATATTCAATATCACCTATCACTTCAATCGCAGATTTAAAAGATAAAATAAGTGTTTTCCCTTCGGCTGAAGTGGTGTAGATTTTTATTTTACCTTTTACCAGGACATACAAATACTTGGATGGTTCACCTTGGGATAAGATAAGTTCTCCTTGCTCGCAGTGATATAAAGACAAATAGGGCATGATTGCTTCATTAAATATGGTTTCTAGTTGGTGAGCCTGCAAATAGGACTGCACTAACTTAGGATCTTTTATTTCTTTCATATTTCCGCCTCCAGCATGGGCCAATTTGTTGCATCAAAACTGTAGTATGGCCACACCCACGATCATCATCGCAATTCCTACAAACTGAGGTAACCTCATCTTCTGTTTCGGAATACCAAACCAGCCTTTACCATCAATTAAAAAGGTCAAACATAACTGTGCTATTAATAGGACGGAAATCGAAAGGGTAACACCTACGTATTCAATGGATGCGACATTACTAAAGATAATAATTGCTGCAAAAGCACCACTAGTCAAGTATAGGGGTTTTACATTCTTTAACTTTTTCCAATTCTTATCTCTTGCAAACATCAAAATCAGCAAACTTAGCAGAAATCCCGTGAATTGTGTAATGGATGCTGTCTGCCACGTGCCAATATCTTGGCTAATACGGGTATTTGCTACACCCTGCAGCGTAATAAAAGCCCCGCCTAAAAATGCAAATAAACTCCCTTTCATCTCTCTTCTCTCCAATTTATCTAGATTTATAATCTAATTAAAAGATAAATCATCAGATCTCTGTTAGGACATATGTCCTCAATAATGAAAATCAAGCTTTTGTTAGCAAAAAAATATCCCTTTAATAAAAGGGAAAACTGTTACTAACATTTATTAATTTTACCTTTTGACTTAAACCGCTAATATTCTGATGAAAAATTTCCGAAGAAGACCAGTTTTGATACTTTTCGGGTATTGCTATTTCTTCATTCGTTGTACGAGCCATTTTCGTAATATCTATTATGTATTCTATGAGTTTAGAAAGGTCTCTTTTTGTCCCAACTGGTCCATGACCCGGGATGGCTACGACAAAGTCAATTTCTTTCACCCTCTCCAAAATTTGAACCCATATTGCAGGATTAGAGTCTTCAAATATGGTTGGATGCGTGTCAACAAATAGTAAATCACCCATAAAAATTGCATTTTCATCGGGTATATAGAGAATTGAATCACAATCAGAATGACCGCCGCCCAACGTATAAAGTTTTGCACTCCTTTTTGAACCGTAAAAAGTTAGTTCATTTATAAAAGTTTGACGGGGTAAGGTTAACTCTAAGTAAGGTAAAGAAGCCTCAATTTCACCCAGAAAGCTTATTTGTTCCTCTAATTTCGAATCATATGATGCAGCTAATTGTTCTTGAAGGGACTGAATATATGTTGTAAGCCCCTGTATATCATTCTTTTGTTTTCCGATTCGCGATGGATGAATATCCCTCATTTTTTCATAGGTTAATTGGCTTGAGATAATGATACTATCTTTATAGGCTTGATTTCCACGTATATGGTCTCCATGCCAATGACTATTAACAACCCAAGTTACAGTCCGGTTCGTTATTTCTTCTGCCATAACTTTTAGGTCTTCAGCAGCTTGTGGGGTATTAAATGTATCAAACACGATGGTTTAATCTCCTAAATCAACAAAACCAGCGTTTCAAACCGAACCCCCACCCGGTTTAGCAATCGCTGCATATATTCCTTCTTTAATTTTTTCAAGCGTAAAGTGCTTACTGTGAAATGCCCCCATTATTATCCTCCCTTGCTATTTACTGAAAAACCCACAATAACTATTCTACATTTACTTTAAAAATACCTTGTATCTAGCTACCCCCTTGTTGACTTGTTGTTACGCCTATTTTATTCAAGTAAAACATACGTTATTAGTGACTGCTTTTTAAAGGAGGAAATTATGGCCGATCATAAACATGACGTCGTGAAGCCTTATTTAGTAACACGCAGGCTGCATCCGGAGAATCAGGAAACACCTGTTCAATTTATTGAGAATGATATTATCCAAACCCCTTTATTTTATCGGCGCAACCACTTTTCTTATCCAAAGCTTTCCTATTCAAACTACTTTCTCCCTATAAATGGGATGGTTACTACCCCCTTACTGATTTCTATGCAATCAATCCTTAAGCTACCCTCAAAAACCGTTGAAGTTGTTCTCGAATGTTCCGGAAATAAGCGCAGCCTATTTGAGCCCAAAGTGTTTGGCGAACAATGGGGTAAGGGAGCAATGAGCCAAGGCGTTTGGAAAGGTGTTCCCTTACGTACTTTGCTTGAAATTTCCGGAATAAAAGAAGCTGCCAAAGAGGTGGTCGTAGAAGGATATGATTTCGGAAAAAGAACGGACTTAGACAAAGTTTTCTCTTATACTAGAAGTTTACCCTTAATGAAGGCCTTACATCCTGATACAATTATCGCCTATGAATATAATAAACAACCTTTAACCCTTAAACACGGTTTTCCATTCAGATTAATCGTTCCCCAATGGTATGGTATGGCATCTGTGAAATGGATTAAGCAAATAAGTGTAATTGGTTCGCATTATACTGGACCTTTCCAGAACATTGACTATATGTATTATCCAAATCAAGATAATGACGATGGTGCTCACCCTGTCACCACCATAAATGTAAATTCCACGATTCAAAAACCGTTAGATATGGCGAGGATAAATACTGGTAAACATGTTATAAAAGGCATCGCCTGGACAGGTAAAGGACATATTACACATGTCGACATCAGCACTGATAACGGACACACATGGTCGGAGGCGCAAGTATCTGGTTCGATATATAGCTACAAATGGGCTTCTTGGTCATATGAGTGGAATGCAGTTGAAAAAGGTATATTTACCATAATGTCAAAAGCAACAGATTCAAGTGGTCAAACTCAGCCCGTTAAACCTTATTGGAACAGAAATGGGTATGGATATAATACTATCGACCACATTAAGGTAATGGTTGAATAGGAAAGTAGAGCAGGAAATGGATTCCCTGCTCTGCTTATATAGTATTATATACTCCCTATGTCTATTTAGATTAAAAAATACCTATTGGAATATTGTTGCCATGGGGGTTATTCAACCCAAGGGAAATAAATATGTAATTAATTGGTTCAATATGATCGGCGTTGGTATTCTATTACATTTGTGTTTTTATTTTTTCCTAATGGAAAACTGAGAAAGAGTTTGGACTTATACCAAACTCTTTTCTAATTGTCTTTCAACATCTCATCCACAGTCATTTTCATAGAATAAATCACTGTTTTTTTATAATGGGCAGCTAGGAGAAGGACTCTTATTTGCTGCGAGCGAGATAATTGTTTAAATCGAGGCTCTTGTTTTAAAAAGGAACGTACAATGGACCAGCTAGATGGCATTAATGGAAAGTCATCCAGCGGTTGTTTTCTACGAAAGCGATGAAACCAGGATGGTGATTCGAGAGACGGACTTTTATCGACGATACAAGGAGCATAGATACTTTTTGTATGTTTGCGCAGGGATTCATAACGATCTTGACCGCTAATAATCGTATAGTTGTTATCCTTCCGGTTTTTTCTGACAACCAAGACAAACATACAGTCCCACATCAATCTTTGAAGTCTTTTAATGTGTTCCGTTACTTTCAATGATACGTCAGGTTTAATTTTGTTTAGGGGTATATATTGAATGGTAAATTTCACTAACATCCCCTCCTGTTCGAATAAATCTTACTTTAACCTTGAAGTCACAACAGGCTTGGATTATATTCAGTTTTCATAACTATTTCCCCCTTTGCATTATATGAATGAACTGGGCACAAGTGACCTACAGACAACTTTCCATTTAATTTCATACCTAGCCTCTTAAGTTGTTATATAACATAATTTAAACTGTTGTATATCACAATAGATATTCTTCCATCTAATAAAACCAACTCCATATGGGTTCCTACATCTGAATACAAAAATCTGTTGTATTTGTTTTCGTGTCCTGTTACAATTAAAATAATTTAATTTATAGAATATTTATAATATTCTTTATTAAACTCCGTTTCAGAGATAGGAGGAATACTTTTGTCAAAATTGCCAAAAACAAATGAATTAGGTTTTTTTGAAATCCGCCTTGAGTCTATCGGCGGGTTAGGAGCTAATCTGGCTGGTAAAATGCTTTCCGAGGATGGAGTTGTTGGAAACGGGCTGAATGGAGTCGGTTTTTCATCATACGGTTCAGAGAAAAAAGGTTCCCCAGTAAAAGCTCACATTCGTTTCTGCGAGCCAGAAACAAACATTCGAGACACCACACCAATAGAACGCCCTCATGTTGTCGGCATTTTCCATGATGCCCTTTTTAAAACCATTGACTGTACAAGCGGGATCTATCCTGACAGCACCATCCTAGTAAACTCACAAAAATCCCCAGACGAACTTAAAAATCTCATGAAAATTACAGGCGGAACCATTGCCATCATAGATGCCACTGGTATCGCGTTAGAAGAACAAACAAAAGCCAACACTGCAATGCTCGGTGCTCTGTATCGTATCTTGGACTTTTTAGATCCAGAATCGATGAGACAAACAATCCGACGTACTTTTGAAAAAAAATACCCACATTTGGTTGAACCAAATATTCGTACATTCGACCGTGGATTTACTGAAGTCGAATTTAAAACATATCTTCCTGAAGATGGCATCGAACCTAAACCTTTTTCACGGCCAGAACCTGTTCTTGGTTATGAAACTCAGGCGATTGGCGGTATGATAACCAATCCAGGTAACAGCATACTAAAAGATTTAAGTATTTCACGCGCAGGTATGCTCCCTCATTTCCATGAGGAAAAATGTATCAATTGCGCTGCATGTGATACAGCTTGCCCCGATTTTTGCTTTGTATGGGAAGAAAAACCAGACAAAAAAGGTCGACCACAAATGTTTCTCAGTGGTATTGACTATCAATATTGTAAAGGCTGCTTGAAGTGTGTAACTGCCTGTCCAGTGGAAGCGTTATCAGGCGAACGAGAATTTAATGACGGTTATGCGGATAAACACCGTGTGCCCCATTTATTTGATTTAGTGACTCAAAACTAAGGAAAGGACGGGATCTTAATGTCCATAGAAATAAACCAAGAAAATCTCAAAACCGAACTTGGGAGGATTGAGCAAAGTTTTGTATTTGAATCTGGTAATGAGATGGCGGCCTATGCGGCACACCAAATTAATTACCATGTAATGGGTTACTTCCCTATTTCCCCATCAACAGAGGTGGCACAATTCCTTGATGGTATGAAGTCCAGAGGTGAACATGATATCGTTTTAATTCCAGCAGATGGTGAACATGGTTCTGCAGGTATTTGCTACGGGGCTTCAACTGGCGGCGGCCGTGTTTTTAATGCTACTAGCGCGAACGGATTCCTATATATGTTAGAGCAGCTTCCTGTTCAATCCGGGACACGTTTTCCGATGGTATTAAATTTAGTAAACCGCTCTGTTTCAGGTCCTTTAAATATCCATGGTGATCATTCTGATTTATATTTCGGTCTGAATACGGGATGGCCCATCTTAATGGCCCGCGATCCACAGATCGTTTATGATATGAACATTATTGCGATTAAATTAGCAGAAGATCCGGCTGTCAGACTTCCAGTCATCGTTTCGTTCGATGGGTATTTTACTTCCCATCAAAAACGCCGTGTACAAGTAATAAAAGATAGAAGTGATGTGCAAAAGTTTATTGGCGAGCCGCCAAGAAACTTCCCTCATGCTTTAGATCGTGAGAATCCAGTTACCATCGGGCCATATATGAATGAACCTGACTATATTAATAACTGCTACCAACAATCAGAAGCAATGTATAATGCGGAAGCAGTATTCGAGCGAATTTCGAAAGAATATGCAGAATTAACGGGACGTGAGTATCCGATCTTAGATTTATATCGTATGGAGGATGCTGAGGTAGCAGTATTTATGTTAAATTCAGCTGCTGAGGTTTGTAAAGACGTGGTCGACCGCCTCCGTTTGAAAGGGATTAAAGCAGGCGTCATTTCACCAAATATGATACGTCCCTTCCCTCAAAAACAAATAGCGGAAGCCTTGAAAAACGTAAAAGCAGTTACAGTCGGTGACCGTGCAGATTCATACGGAGCGCATGGTGGAAACATGGCCCTTGAACTTAGAGCCGCACTGCAAACAGTTGGAAATGCTCATACAAAGGTGATCAACCGAATTTATGGATTAGGCGGAAAAGACTTTTATGCAGATGACGCGGAACACTTTTTCGATTTAGCTTTAGAAGCTGCCGAAAAGGGATTTGCTGAGATCCCTTTTGACTATTTTGGGCATAATCCTGGCAACGCAGAATTTGCTCCAAAGCGTGTTTTGAATCCGATGAAAAAAGAAGACCTAAATACCGGTTTAATCACGGTCACTCCTGATGAAAAAACGGGTGAACTGAAAGTTAAAATTCCACCTATGCGGAGTTTAACGAAAAAGCCAAAAAGATTGGCTTCCGGCCACGGGGCTTGCCCTGGTTGCGGTATATTCTCTGGACTGGAGTTGTTTTTCAAAGGAATTGAAGGTGACATCGTTGCATTATTCCACACTGGATGTGCTATGGTTGTAACTACTGGTTTCCCTTATAGCTCACATAAAGCAACATATATCCATAACCTTTTCCAAAATGGCTCTGCCACTCTTTCTGGTCTTGTGGAAATGTTCCATGAAAGAAAGCGACGCGGAGAATTAGCAGAACTTGGTCTAAGTGATGACTTTACTTTCGTGATGGTTACAGGTGACGGGGGTATGGACATCGGCATGGGTCCAGCGATTGGGACCGCATTGCGCAACCATAAAATGATTATTCTTGAGTATGATAATGAAGGTTATATGAATACTGGAAGCCAGCTGTCCTACTCTACTCCTATGGGACATATGACGAGTACTTCCAATATTGGCGGGTTCCAAAATGGAAAACCATTCCACCACAAGGATACTGCTCAAATAATGGCAGCTACCCATATTCCTTATGTATTTACCGGTACGGAAGCTTTCGATCGCGACCTTTTAAAGAAAGCAGCAAAAGCCCAGTGGTATGCCAATAATGAAGGCTTGGTTTATGGCAAAATATTAATTACTTGTCCATTGAACTGGAAATCAAAGGATGAATTAGGACAGACGATTGTTGAGGCTGCTGTTAACTCCTGCTTCTTCCCTCTTTATGAGGTTGAGCATGGAATTACAACCGTTACCTATAATCCTGAAGAGAAAAATAAACGGTTAGCTGTATCCGAATGGCTGAAGCTGATGGGTAAAACGAAACATTTACTCAATGAAAATAGTAAAGACATGTTAGAGATGTTTGATAAAGAAGTTGATCGCCGTTGGAATATGCTTAAGGCGAAGCATGAAAGTCCTTATCTATAAAAGAAACAGTCCCAAGTACTAGTTTTGTACTTGGGACTGTTTCTTTTTTACAATAAGCTCTTTTCAGTCAAGTCCCAAATGTTTCCTAATGCAGCTACACTAAAGTACTTTATTGAAACGATTATAAGATAATTTGCGTGATTAGCCATGGTTTAGAACTTTAAAATGACAGTCAATCCAAAAAACTAAAAGGGAAGTTATGGAAACCGAAGATGTGTAATTCCTTTATTGCGAATAATCAATCGCCAAAAAAGAAAACTTTTGTAATTCAATGTCAAGGACATGGTAAATCTTTTACATACTTTACATTTATGATTGTTTACAATTATATTCTTACCGAAAACCTTTATTCAAGTAAACTACTGTTTTTGTATTTTTAATTTCTTCCTCACATTAACCAATACTTCGTTTAAAGTATCAAACTGATCCATTAGTATATATCTATAGAATTGCCTCTCCTAGTCACTAAGTACTTTTCCGCCAATAACTTGTATAGGACCCGCCTCATGTGGGGAATAGTTTTCCAGAACTTGTTGGCTTGCAACAAAAAAAATATTTTGTAAAATTCTACTCTGTGGCTCGGGAGCAAACACCTTCACATAAGGATAAACGCTGGAAATGGTCGCAAACAATTTTCGCATTATCTCATCATCCCTGACCCTTCCAATATAATTGACAAATAGGATTCCATCATTGGTCAATTTCTGACTCGTTAGAAAGAAAAATTCTTGGGTGGTTAGGTGAAATGGGATACTATTTTCATTGTAGGCATCTAAGAAAATGATATCCTGAGATTTGTCCACCTGTTTTTTCAAAAGCTCACGTCCGTCTCCAATCTCGATTTTATTGCCCAAATAACCAAAATACTTTTTGGATATTTCGACAACTAAGGGATCGATCTCTGCAGTTACCAAATTTCTACTTGAATAATATGAGCTTATTACACCAATTCCATGTCCGATTATGAAACCTTCTTTGAAATCAGGTGCGTAGTGATCAATAAGATCCACTACAGTACGAGAGTACGACAGCACCAAACGGGATGGATTCTCCAAATCGATCACTCCCTGAACAATATCGTCAGTAAATTTAAGTAAGCGAAATCTGCCGTGCATCCCACCAAACCTGCTTCTATCTAGAACCGTAATGTTTTGGAGAGGGCTTGATCCCTTATAAACTATATGATTCATCTATGACACTCCTTGATTGAATGATGTACTATATAGCGTATTCATAGGGTTTATTATTTGTATAAACAAGTAACATGAGAGAAAGTGTTGTCAAAAAAAACCTAAGGTGTTGCCTACTGTCTTTTAGATTCTAACGGATATCGGTAATTTTTGAATTGTGGTTCCATAAAAAAGGTTTAAAGAATTATTTTAATAAAATAATGAAAACATCTATAACAAGTGGACAAGCTTTTTCATACAAATATATTAACTTCATAAAGAAAGGAGTTGATTATATGGGACAACCTCAACAATGTGAAAGTTGCTGTGAAGATACAGATATTCTTTGTGTGAGTATTCCTGGAGGAGTTCATATTGTCTTGTTAGGAATTCACATCGACCTTGAAGCTGTGTGCCTTCGAATTTCCAACCCTGGAACTAGCACTCTAACAGCCGCACAACAAGCTAATGTCGAGCAAATTGCAGGTGCAGTTGGTAACTTGTTAGGAAACCTTTTACCACGTGCATAATTAATTTAGTAGAGAAGGAAGAAGGAAGGGGGTCTCCCTTCCTTCTTTTTATGTACATTCAGTTAAACATGTCAATAGGCTAGAGATTCGAACAGGGACAGTGTAGCTAAAGCAAGGGTAGATATCTAAAATGGAATCATTAAGGAAGATTGAGGCAAATGTCTGAACAGAAATGCAAATCAAATTTAAGGCTAATCCAATCGAATGATCATTAAGGATGTACCCTGCCTAGCCAATACTAGAATAGATCCTTCACTGTCATCACCTCACTATATAAAGTCCTAGGAAGTATCGATTATCCCTAGGACCTCGAAGTCTACTTTTAGGTTTAGAGAATCACCGAATACATAATCGTAAGGACGTTGGTATAGGAAAAGGGAGGGTTAATCACCCCCTTCCTATCTTATTATGAGAAGGACATTCTTCTGTCTTAGAATTTCCCATGAAGCATAACTGTTTCAACCATTGTTTAAACATTTTTTCAATAAATGGAGTACTTCATCAGCAGTCAGTTCATTGGTGGATATTTTAAGACAACGAAAGTCTACTTTAATCGTGATTCCGTTAAAAACTATGGTAATGGGTGAGTCAGTAGAGAGGGAAAAGATCTCCTCAGTTTCATTTAAGATTAAATTCTCTGTAACGGGCGTATCTTGCTCCAAGAAGTCTGAAGGAATATCAGTGGGTAAATTAGAATTAGTTTTGGGTATTTCTTTACGTTCGAACGTTCTCTCTACAACGGAGTCTTTTTCAGCCTGAGATGGGCTGTAAACTAGAGTTGGCGACTTTTCCTTGACGAGCATCTGATCATTTATGCTGGTACTCCCCTGTATCTGTAAAGGCACATTCGACAATTGAATTTCCCCTTCCTCTTGTTTTCCCACATGGTGATTTGACATTTTTATAATTTTCGTACCGATCTCTCTTGTTTTGGGAGAAATAGTCGGTCTTCGGTGTTTATGTTTTTTAGGTTCTCTAATTTTTTCACTTACTGGTTTTTCCTTATGTCGCTTCTTTTTTTCTTTCATTGGAATTTGTAATCCTCCCTCCATGCTTTCTTGTCTTTTCTTGTCCAACTTTTTTGCAGAATA
Organism: Neobacillus driksii; assembly: GCF_013409995.1. Taxonomy (GTDB): domain Bacteria; phylum Bacillota; class Bacilli; order Bacillales; family Cytobacillaceae; genus Neobacillus; species Neobacillus driksii. The sequence goes on along the minus strand of NZ_JACCBX010000024.1, from coordinate 2,786 downwards.
ACTTAATGAGATATTATAAACTTCCACCGAGTGTCGAACAGCAATCATTTCAGGCAATCTAAGTACAGAAATAGGATGGATGAATTTTTTCTTTATTTCTTTTCAAGATGACTTCCTGTACTTTATCTTTTTTATTGTTAATCATTTTTAATACAAATTCGTAGTTCACCCCATTCCGTAAGTTTGAGAATTATAAATACTATTAAGATATAGGACCTTATATATAAATATGTAGATGTGATCGCTGGGAATTGGACGGCTGTCCAGTGAAACCACGCAATTATAGATAACATTTTCTTATAAAAATAAAGTTCTACTGTGGATTCCCGTAGTGGAAAGGCGGTTGTTTTCACAAAGTAAACTAAAACAATAATGTACATAAAAGCATACGTAGGCATCCTATGGGCTACCTTTTATTGGACTAAAAATAGCAACATATTTACTTATTGTTTGGGATGCGGCGTTTTCGGAGGGCGGAGATGTGGTAACAATTGAAGTTCTGGATTTTTCTTTTTGTTATCTGCTAGTTGAGTGGCTTCCTCATTTGCTTATCTCGATGGATAGTCAGACTGGTTACCAAACATCAATTTCGATTTTTTATTAATTTATTCCTTTAAAACCATACTTCTCTAGGTCTTCATTGATGTTTCATTTTGAAGATAATCGTAGAATAGTTTGGCTGCTTTAGGATGGGCACTTTTATTAATCACACCTAATAGATAAAAATTAAGGCCGTGAGTATTTTCCTCTGCAGTTGCTACCTCCGACTACCCAATTTCAAATTAAATTACCTGTAATGTTTTCCCTACTTTTTATATTTCCTTCTTCAAGTAACCTGCTAGTTAATTCAACAAGAAAAAAAGATCGCCGAAGCGACCTTTATCTTTAACTTCTGCACAATTTAGTTGAAGAACAATGCTTAAGTATGCGTTGTACTAAGGACAAAAAAGATAGCTTATTTAATGTATCTGAGGCTTAACGTCCACTATGTCTCCCTCGTCATATGCCTCTTGAAATAATGGTGGCGTTTTCGCTTCAGACTGATTTTGTGATGAGGGACGAATACCATTTTGAGCTAAGATATCTAAAATTTTTTGAATATCTTCTTTGGTTGCAGGTGCTTTGTTTGGCTTTAGGGTAGTCGATATTTTACCATTGGACTCTAATACCGCCAATTCTACATCTTCGACATTGCCTATGTTTTTTAGGCGAAGTGCACTCTGTAGCTCATCTGTTGTAAGTCTTGCTTTTTTTAGCTCTTCTAATTTCATCTGACCATCATTAATTAGTACTGATGGTACTCCATTAATAAACTTTCTAGATTTTGGTATCCATATTTGTATTTTCGCTAATATTACAATTCCTATAATAAGCAAAGTCCCAGCATATATTGCTTCCCATTCATTTCTTAATGCTAAAGGTTGGATTAGTACAGCACCAATTGAAATCCTCAACACTGCTTCCGAAACTGTCGTTTCTGCAAGTGATCTTTTTCCTGCGATACGCAAAAGCATAAGTGCCGCCAAAAAAATTAACAATGCCTTAAATATATAAGGTAAGGTAGGTAGATCGTCCAAAAAATTCATCATTACTCTCATTCCTTCAAATTTTTTGTTATTATTTGTTAATTGCATCCCAAATATGTAGATAGCTTTTAAAACTAGATCTTAACAAAAAAATTATGTATAGGTGTTTTTTGAGAGGAAGAATAAGGGAGAATAACTTAGTTTCTACTTTACCTACCCTGCCTGTTAGTTCAAAAAGAAAAGGGATTGCCGCAGCAGTCCCAATCTTCAACTCTTGCACCCGTTACTTTAAGTACATTCTTTCACAAACTTTCCTTTGAAAATAGAAGTAGCATTTTCTTATAAGGTAAATGTGGACAAACAATCTCTGCTAATTTTAGTTAAAGAAAGGTTTCAGCAAATTGTTCTTCTGAAATTACCTTTAATCCATTTCTTTTTAATAAAGCAGAAGTAACGCCCATCCCCTCAAGTTTTTCACCAATGAATTCACCGTTATAAATCATTGAACTGCCACAGGATGGGCTGTATTCCTTTAGAACTACTACGGTCGCATTTATTTCTTTAGCTTTATTTAGAGTAGCGTAAGCACCTTTTATGTAAAGTTCCGTGACATCTTTTCCTGACTTTTCAATTACTTTAGCCTTTCCATTGAGTACATCTTCTCCGTTTCCACCTATTATTTCAGCAGGTTCTCTGGGAGTTGAAAATCCACCGAGTAATTCTGGACATATTGTAATAGCTTTATTTTCTTCTACAAGTTTAGCTATTCCATTATTTAAACTGTGTGTGCCGTTATATCTCACCTTCAACCCCGCTAAGCAAGAACTTACCAATATCATATATATAACCCCCCGAATAAATCTTCCTTAGTAAATTTTATCAAAAATTTCTTTGTTGAACTAAACTGCTTCGTTACTTCAATAGAGTTCAACAAAAAGAAGCGTTAATCCTTTTTGGATCAACGCACCCTATTGTTTAAGTACAAATGTTCACAAACTTGCTTATACTTCGAGCAAGTTGTTTTGTTGTAGGACTATGCGTATAGTTTCTTAGTAAAATGGAAATCGATCGCATTATTAACGATAAAAATCCTACTAATGCAAGGTATTGTGTACCCATTTCTTAAATAAATAATCCCCCTTCAGCTGCACCTAATGTAGTTCCTATTTTGATAGGATGACAAAAATAAACCATTAGCAAATTATGTTTGAAAAGGCGAGAAACCACCAAATGATGGCAAAACCGAAGAAGAAGAGAAAG
>NZ_JACCBX010000023.1 GCF_013409995.1 Neobacillus driksii | reverse complement strand
CAGCGTTCGTCCTGAGCCAGGATCAAACTCTCCAAGAAAGTTGATTTAGCTCATTTGTTACGTTGGCTTAGCTTTTTAATAAAAGCTAAAAAAATGTTTGTTGACGTTCTTGTTTGTTTAGTTTTCAAAGAGCAATTTATAGTAAAATTGGAGCGGGTGATGAGAATCGAACTCACAACATCAGCTTGGAAGGCTGAGGTTTTACCACTAAACTACACCCGCATATAAAATTTGAATGGTCGGGAAGACAGGATTCGAACCTGCGACCCCTTGGTCCCAAACCAAGTGCTCTACCAAGCTGAGCTACTTCCCGTAAATATGGCGCGCCCGAAAGGAGTCGAACCCATAACCTTCTGATCCGTAGTCAGACACTCTATCCAATTGAGCTACGGGCGCATTTCTTAAAGTCAACTTTTATATTGTATCAAACTTGATTTCTTATGTCAACATCTTTTTTGGTGCGGCCGAGAGGACTTGAACCTCCACGGGGTTGCCCCCACTAGGCCCTCAACCTAGCGCGTCTGCCATTCCGCCACGACCGCATATGTTACAGCGACATTTACAATCATACCAGACTATCAACCGTTTTTCAAGAGTTAATAATTGGTTGGTGCGGGTGAAGGGAGTCGAACCCCCACGCCTTGCGGCGCCAGATCCTAAGTCTGGTGCGTCTGCCAATTCCGCCACACCCGCATATTAAAATAGAAAGTTATTTTCACTACCGTAAAAAAACTTTGGTGAGCCATGAAGGACTCGAACCTTCGACCCTCTGATTAAAAGTCAGATGCTCTACCAACTGAGCTAATGGCTCACAATTGCTTAAAATACCTTTCGGTATTTTTTGCAAAATCCGCCGAAGCATTTTCAGGGATGTTATGATTTGGCTGGGCTAGCTGGATTTGAACCAACGCATGTCGCAGTCAAAGTGCGATGCCTTACCGCTTGGCTATAGCCCAATATTATTAATCCGTTAAAATAATGGCGGTCCGGACGGGACTCGAACCCGCGACCTCCTGCGTGACAGGCAGGCATTCTAACCAACTGAACTACCGGACCAAATTAATATTTTAGATAAGAAACAGGAAATGAGCTATAATCATCTCCCGTCCCTGATGACCCCTACGGGATTCGAACCCGTGTTACCTCCGTGAAAGGGAGGTGTCTTAACCACTTGACCAAGGGGCCTAAATTTTTATGGCGGAGAAGGAGGGATTTGAACCCTCGCGCCGGTTACCCGACCTACACCCTTAGCAGGGGCGCCTCTTCAGCCTCTTGAGTACTTCCCCATAAAAATGGCTCCGCAGGTAGGACTCGAACCTACGACCGATCGGTTAACAGCCGATAGCTCTACCACTGAGCTACTGCGGAATAATATAATGCTTTCCCTGTCGGACAAGCACTATTACCTTGTCGACTCTTTACATTATAATTAGGTTGTATTATAAAGTCAATACGATTTTTCGATAAAATACCTTGCAAAATATTTCCTTATTCCTCATGTAACTCCTTTACCTTTACTAGCTTACCTCTACACTTGCCACACACGTAACGACTTGTATTAATGCTTCGTTTTCTTTTATATTGCTGATGGCATGTTGTACATTGATACAGGAGGATTTTTGTGGAGGTGCGTTTCTTAGGTTTGTCTAGCAGCGGACTACAAAATCTCGGTGCGCCTACTTTTTTCAATAACATTTTAAAATCGGAATCCCGGTGCTGATATCCTTTTCCTTCTATATGAAGATGGTAATGGCAGAGTTCATGTTTAATGATTCCAATTAGTTCGCTTAAGCCTAGTTGGTCTAAGTATTTTTTATTGATATCGATATTGTGAGTCCCAAGCAGGTATCTTCCCCCAGTTGAACGGAGCCTGCTATTAAAGGAGGCTTTGTGCCTAAATGGCTTACCAAAAGATTCAATTGAGACTTTTTCAACCAGTTTTTGTAGTTCTTTATCCTCCATTTAGTTTACCTCCTTTTTTATGCGAACGTGACAACCTATTATAGCATATATTGTATATACCTTTAATGATCTACTTTTCGGGAGGGTTAAGTATGCCGACTTGGTTTCAAAACCAAATGAAAAGAGCTTTCTACGAGAAGGACCGATACCAAATTAAACTGTTAAACCAATGCTGGTTTTTTTACAGAAAAAAACACATTTCGTAAGGAGATCCAGTTCTGTTATGGGGTTTTTATAGTTTGGGGTGCAAAAATCAAAGAGATTTGCACTCTATTCTCTTACCCTAAACGATCTCGAATATTATGAGTGACCGTTTTCTATTCTTTTTACCGTTATCGAGCTCTTATCACCTTGATGAGTGACCGCTCTCTCCTTTTAACTGTTTTTCGGGTTCTCATCGCCTTGATGAGTGACCGCTTTCTCTTCTTTTAACCATTTTCGGGCTCCCATCACCTTGATGAGTGACCGCTCTCTCTCCTTTTAACCGTTTTCGGGTTCTCATTACATCAATACGGGGTCACTTTCTCTTTTCCCACTAATTTCGATCACATAGGAATCCCTAATCTTTTGAGCAAAAAAAATGATGACCAACTAGCTAATTGGCCACCAAATTCTACATTATTTAGACGGAGACAGCATGGTTAATGCTACTCTGCCCTTTTTCATATCCACAGAATCTACCCAAACGGTTACGACATCTCCAACAGATACTATATCTAATGGATGTTTTACAAAACGATTACTTAACTTCGATATATGAACTAGTCCATCCTGCTTGACGCCGATATCGACAAAGGCTCCAAAGTCGACTACATTTCTAACGGTGCCCTGAAGTTCCATCCCTGCACTTAGATCTTCTAACTTAAGAACATCCTTTTTCAATAATGGACGTGGTAAGTCATCCCGAGGATCTCGCTCCGGCCTAACAAGTGCATCAATGATATCTTTCAAGGTTAGTTCCCCAATAGATAATTCAGCAGACACCGCTTTAAGGTCAAGCCCACTGAGCGCATCCTTTAATTCCGCTGTTCCTAAATCCTTAGCTGAAAAACCTAGACTAGTCAATAATTTCTTCACTTCATCATAATTCTCCGGGTGAATCCCTGTTCGGTCTAACGGCTGCTTCCCATCCAATACCCGCAGGAAGCCGATTGCTTGTTCATAGGTTTTTGCTCCAAGGCGCGGGACTTTCTTTAATTGTACCCTGCTGGTAAACTTCCCTTCCTCTTCCCTTTTCTTCACAATATTTTGTGCGGCGGTTTTGGTTAATCCCGCAACATATTGGAGTAAGGAGGCTGAGGCTGTATTCACATTAACCCCTACACGGTTTACGGCTGTTTCGACAACAAAATGCAGCGATTCCGATAGGCGCTTTTGCGTAACATCATGTTGATACTGACCCACCCCTACTGATTTAGGATCAATTTTTACTAACTCAGCAAGCGGATCCTGCAATCTGCGTGCGATTGAAACTGCACTTCTTTCTTCCACTTGAAAATCAGGAAACTCTTCTCTTGCTATATCTGAAGCAGAGTAAACACTGGCTCCCGCTTCATTAACAATTAAGTAATAGATTTCTTCATCCATTTCCTTAAGGATATCAGCGACGAACTGTTCCGTTTCCCTGGAGGCTGTTCCATTGCCTATCGCCGCCATCTCTACCTTATAATCACGAAGAATTCGAATGAACTTCTCTTTCGCTTCCTTTGTCTTTGATACTGGTGGATGCGGATAAATCACATCAATTTTCAAGACCTTACCGGTTTCATCCACAACAGCAAGCTTACAGCCCGTCCGATACGCAGGATCGACACCAATAACGACTTTCCCTTTTAATGGCGGCTGTAAAAGTAAGTTACGAAGATTTTCAGAGAATATATGAATGGCTTGCTCTTCGCCTTTATCATTTAGCTCACTTCGAATTTCCCTTTCTATCGAAGGCTGAATCAGACGCTTATAGCTATCTTCAATTGCCTCTATAACGGATGCTGCCGCTGGTGAATGCTGAGCACGGACCCATTTTCTTACTAGATAGGATAGAATAATGTCATTATTCATTTTTATCGATACCCTTAAGATATCTTCCTTTTCACCGCGATTTAATGCAAGAATTCGATGTGGAACAATTTTATTTACAGGTTCCTCATATTCATAGTACATTTCATAAACCTTTTTCTCGTCCTTGTCTGCGTCTTTTACGGTAGATTCCACTTTCCCTGACTTAAAGGTTTCATTCCGAATCCACTTTCGGCTTTCCGCGTCATCAGAAATCATCTCAGCAATAATATCTTTTGCACCGGCAATCGCATCCTCAACAGTAAGAACTTCCTTTTCATCGGATAAAAACTCCTTAGCCTTATCCACAATTGGCGTCATCGGAAATGTTAATAACCATTCTGCTAACGGCTCAAGACCCTTTTCCTTTGCAACCGTTGCTTTCGTACGTCGCTTTTGTTTATACGGACGATATAAATCTTCTACTTCTTGTAGCTTTTCTGCTTTTGTGATCTTATGTGTAAGTTCGTCAGTTAGTTTACCTTGCTCCGCAATAGTCCGAAGTACTTCTTCTTTTCTTTGCTCAAGGTTTTGTATGTATTGCCAGCGTTCCTGGATATCTCGTATTTGGACTTCATCGAGTGCTCCCGTCATTTCTTTACGGTAGCGGGCTATAAATGGCACGGTATTTCCTTCATTCAATAAAGAAATAACACTTTTAACCTGCTTTTGAGATATGGCTAATTCGGCAGCTACCTTCCCAAGAAGCTGTTCATCTTTCACAACTGTATCATTCACAACACAAACCTCCATTCCTATTACCATATTGTATCAAATTACCTCAATCGATTCACATAAATAAAAAAGAGCAAGCTAATTAGCTTGCTTAGGCAGAAACAATTATGAGGGCAGAACATACGTATAAAAAAACGCTCTTTCTTAAAAGAGCGTGCGTAAATACTAAAATTCGATGAGACCTATACTTACTCGCAAGGCTTCATCCACTTTTTCCATCATTTCGTCATCGAGATGGGTTATTTTATCGGTTAACCGCTGTTTATCAATTGTACGAATCTGTTCTAAAAGTATGACTGAATCTCGTTCAAAACCGTAGCGCTTCGCATCAATTTCCACATGAGTGGGAAGCTTCGCTTTTTGAATTTGTGCTGTAATCGCTGCAACAATAACTGTGGGACTAAACCGATTCCCGATGTCGTTTTGAATGACAAGTACAGGACGGACGCCGCCTTGCTCAGAACCAACAACTGGGGATAGGTCCGCGAAATATACGTCACCACGCTTGACAATCAAGGGATTACCCTCCGCTTACAAGACGTTCAACTGTGTGTTCTGCCTCAAATTCTGCTTGAAACATTTCCGATGCAATTGTTAAATTGATCATCGCCATTTCCATGTATCCACGTCTCATGGATTCGCGAATTTGTCTCTTTTTTCGTTCGCGTAAATACATTTTAGTTGCTTGATAAATAAACTCGCTCCGGTTAACGTTTTCTAATTTTACAAAACCATCTAACTCGGTTAAAAGATGTTGCGGTAATTTTACTAAGATTTCCGTAGTTGCGCCGGATTCAGACACAAACATACACCTCCACCATCACTACACACCAATTTTTCTATCTACCATATTTAATAATACCACTTAATGCCCAAAATGCATAGACTAATTATAATACTACTGTATTATAGGCCAAACAAACTACCTTTTATGCACTAAAATTCCGCATTATCATAAATATGTTACATTTTCATTATTAGCCCACTTATTCGTGAAGAAGATAATTTTTTAATACGACAATTTTCCCACCCTGTTTATATAGACGGGGTACTCTAGTTGAGATGATACAAGGTACCTCATAGTTGATTGTTTCTAGTTTTTTCGCAATTTCATTAACAGAAATAAATTCATTATTCTGTTTACCAATTAAGGTAACGGTCGTACCAACCGGAACGGCATGTGGTAATCTTACCATACATTGGTCCATACAAATCCTGCCAACAATTGGAACCCTTTTACCCTCCACCAAAACTTCCTGACCTTGGAGATGACGAATCCATCCATCCGCATAACCGATTGGAATCGTACCGATCCACTCTCCTCCCTCCGTCTCATATGTTGCGCCGTAACTTATCTTCTCACCCTTATCAAGTTTTTTCACATGAACAAGCATTGAATGGAGCGAAAATGCCTCCTTAAGTGGGAATGGAAGCTCATGTTCAATTTCTAGAGAGGGTGTTAATCCATACATAGCAATTCCGAGACGAACTGCATTAAAATTGGCATTTGGGAAGCGTAATGCTGCTGCACTATTACTGCAATGCACGTACTTTGGACGTTCCTTTAAAACAGATAATAAATCATGGAATAACTGCATTTGTTTTTCAAAATATGTTAAATCTACTTCATCAGCTGTTGCAAAGTGTGTAAATATCCCCTCAATATGAATTCGGTCATCATTAGCGATCATTTGCACAACTGCTGCTAACTCTTCCTTGGTTCGGATTCCAATCCTCCCCATCCCCGTATCTAACTTAATGTGAACGGAAAGAACCTTATCATGTGGAAGATAGGGCTGAGCCGCTTTCACCCATTCTAGTTGGAACACTGTAACCGTGATGTTAAATTTAACTGCCAGCTCCACATCCTCTGGACGTGTAGCACCCAATACTAGAATGGGCGCTTTTATCCCCTTATTCCTTAAGGCAATTGCTTCATCCATAAACGCTACTGCTAAATAAGTCGCTCCCGCTTCAAGTGCACTCTCAGCCACTTTAACGTCACCATGTCCGTAAGCATTTGCTTTGACTACAGCTATGATATCCACTTCGGGCGGCAAAAGTTTTTTAACGGAGGCAACATTTGCGAGAATACAATCTAGATCGACTTCTGCCCATGTATCTCTATAAAAAAAGCCCTGCTCTGTCATTATTCCACTTCCTAATTAACTAAAGTCACTTTTATCATATTTTAATTTTACCTTATTGATTATCAAACTACTTATTTTAATTGTCAAACAAAAAACAGGCCCTTTAGCAGAGCCTGTATCCTCAAACCTTATTTTTCAACATCACCTTGAACAGTTCTTGCAATCTCAACAAGTTCTTCTTCCGTTAAGTCGTTTGAGGCAACCATGTAGTCAACACCATCTATGGTCCAAGTAATCGAACCATCCGAAACAGCACCAATGGTAACACCTAAATCAACTAAATCTCCATCTACATATGTCGGTGAAGTAGAAGCTTCTTTCACCGTAACCTTTTCTTGTACAAGTGTAAATGACTTTTCACCCTCATACGTTAACACGACGCGCTTACCATTTTGAAGCTTTACTTCTTTTTCATCGACTAATTTTGCACCTAAATCAGCAGTAGGATATTTAACGGTAAATGCCGTATCCTTGCTATCTGCCATCACCGGCAGGTTAAGGTCAGCACGAGTCATATTCTTTTTCATATCAAAATCACTGTCATCAAAGCTTGCATTAAATTTAACCTTAGAAAACTCGACTGTTACAAGTGCTTTTCGATCAGGATCCATCACTTTTACTACCGCAGGTGATAAATCCTCCTTGTTAAGTTTAATTTCTTGGGTTGGCAGCATACTATTGTTTTGATAGCGGGTTTTCGTTTCAAATACATAATGTTCTTTTGTAGAAGAAAACTTCGCTTCTTTATCTTCAACGATGTCTTTTATTAATGATTCGTATAAATAGGCCTGGCTGCTGTTTTGCGGCCAATCACTTTGGAACTTGAAACTCTTCTTAAGAGCAGGAGTTAACACAAATACTCCTTCATTATTGCGTAAAATCATTTGGCTTTGGTCTTTTTCAGCATTTTTTAAATTAACACGATAAAACGTTGGATCTTTATGCCAGATTTCAACGTTATAGACCTGTGAATCGGCACCCATTTTTAACGTCATTTTTGCATCTACTTTATAACCTGATAAATCATTTAGTTTTCCATTTAACTCCTTCACCACATCTTCTTTTGATTTAGAGCCACAGGCTGCTAGTAAAAAAACGACTAGTAATCCCGTAATCACAAGCAACAACCTTTTCTTCAATTCCTTCAACCCCTTCTTGTCTCATTTTCATATGAATTTAAAGAAGACTTGTCTCTCCCATTTCCCTATGAATATATGAGACAACCTTTTGGAATATGTTAAAGGTTTGAAAGAAAAGTGAAAGGCGCCTTCGGAACTAGCGCAGCTCGTTTTTTTCTACTTTTCCTCGATAATTACCTGTGCAACAGCATAATCTCTGCTATGTGAAATAGAAAGAAATCCATTTGTATCGGGTCTTACTATATAGGGCTTGCCTAATGAATTTGTTTGGATTTCAATATCTAAAAACGACAGTTCTTTCCCTATACCCGTGCCAGCAGCCTTTGAATAGGCTTCTTTCGCCGCAAACCTTCCTGCTAAAAATTCAATCTTTCTCCGGTCCGGCAGCTGTTCAAAAGTTTGTTTTTCATGATCAGTCAGTATGCGGTCAATCAATTTCCTTTGTCTAGTGACTATATCTTCAATCCTTGAGAGTTCAATAATATCAATACCAATCCCTTTAATCATTCGCAGGTACCCCTTCTAATTCAATTAAGATATGCATAATAGTACAACAGGACATCAATTCAGTCTATTATATAAGTAAGTCCATTCAGGAGGTTATTATGTTTACGAGAACAGAGAGTTTTCGCGAATTTATCCGCTTTTATCCAGTTGTTTCTACTATTATTGCCATCCATTTCCTATTATATATTTTTACGACTTTACCTCTCTTTCCAAACTTTTGGTTTAAGGCCACTTTTTCGGGAGTAAACCTCTATATTAGGGAAGGGGAATATTGGAGGCTGGTGACCCCCATCTTTATGCATGGCGGTTTTACCCATGCATTATTCAACAGCTTCTCACTAGTCCTTTTTGGTCCAGCACTCGAAAGGCTGCTAGGTAAAGGTAAATTCGTATTGGTCTATCTTGTTTCTGGCATCCTAGCTAATGTGGCTACACTGATGCTTGAACCATTAACCTATGTACATGTTGGATCAAGCGGAGCGATCTTTGGATTATTCGGTTATTATATTAGCATCATTCTATTTCGTAAGCATTTGCTCTCCCAGCAAAACTCACAAATCATCCTTTTTATCTGTGCCCTTAGCTTGATCATGACCTTTTTGCAGCCGAATATTAATATTACGGCACATATATTCGGATTAGCAGGCGGTTTTTTACTAGGAGCTATTTTTTATACTAAAAAAAGGGATTGATCCATATTTGGTTCAATCCCTTTTTTCGTCTTCCCTCGAAAACCAGGTGTAGACCTTTCTCACATCCATTCGATCCATATCGAGTACACGGCCACCAGCACCGCCAAAACCCACTTTCACAAAAGCCTCTAGTGTAGCCAGATCTTTTCTTCTTTGAAAATAACTTTCTCTCATTTCTAGGCTTTGAATTTTATTTTTCCTAATAAACACAGTAGTACGTACCATTGATCGGTAACGAAGACTCAATTGATGGTCATCCAAACTCCAGCCGGCGTCCTTATATTTTAAGCCCCCCCAAAATGTTACCAGAGCAAGAATAATCAACGAAAGAAGTCCCCAAACCTTGAAGAATACAATCGAAACCACAACGGGCGGAACCACAATATACCAGCTTCTAAAAATATAACGGTTCATAGCCTTTTTAGGAACGGAGGTAAAACTGGAGGTGAATTGATATTCGGTCAAATAAGGTCCTAAAATATGTTCAATATCCTTTAGCTTGACAAGTGGAAGAAGCAAAACCTTCGACCCTTCCTTATTACTCGCTGAACCACCAGCACTTTCAACGTTGACGGACCCGTAACCAAGCCATTGCCGGACGATATTTTCATTAATCCTTATTGCTTGAATTCGTGCTATCGGAATCGTCATTTGTCTTTTTTCTAATAGACCTTGAGAAATAACTAAATCATGTTCTGTTTTCGTGACATGGAAATTGGCATATTTCAACATTGTTCCAAATAGAGCAAGAATCCAAGCAAGTATAAGTCCGGCAAAAATGAGAAGAGCAATCAAAATTAGATTGCTGACTACCCATTGTTCAATTCCTCGAAATACTTTTTCATAGGGAATAAAGTCATCCAACTGAGACAAAAATGCCAATACGGCTGATATGACAACTCCTACCCCTCCGGAAGTAAGTGAAAGTAAAAGTAACTGTGAGGGTGTAATTTTATAGACGATCTGACTAGGATCTTCGTAAACATTTGGTTCAGAAGAATTTTTAGCACCCGCAACATATTCCTGTATATAGCGTGCCTCTTCTTTGGGGATGGCCGATAGAACTGCTTCTGCTTCGTCATTCCCACTTCCGCCGGCTGTTTCAATTTTAACTTTTACCATTCCGCATAAGCGCTGAAAGAGTCCTTCTGAAATATCAAGACTTTGGATACGCTCCAAGGGTATATACCTCTTCTTTCGGACAAAAACGCCATATTCTATCCTCAGTTCATTCTTCTCTAATCGATAGGTATATCGAAACCACGAAAGGATACTGGTCAGAATAATTCCTATAATCGCTATAGCCAAAGCCCCAAAAAGCAGCAGCTTGCCGCCATCACCTTTATTCCAGATAAAAAACAGGGCGATAAATGAAAAAATAAGATCTTTTATTCGTTTGCCGATTGTTAATACGATTACAATAGGATGAAGTCTTTTCGGTTCAGACATCTTCATCCGCCACCATTGCTAGATTAGAAATAAGGCGCCTTAATTCTTCCGCTTCACTCTCTTCTAATGCAGGAATTTCATGAGCTGTTGCAGCGGTATTAATAATGACAGATGCCAACTGATATTTGCGTAGGATTGGTCCTTGAACGGTATCTACATGCTGTACCCGAATCATCGGAATCAATGTCCGCTTAACAATAAAGATTCCTTCCTGTAGTTCAATTTCCTCTACTCTAACATCATATCGGAAGCGTCGCCATCTTAGTGATGGTAATAAAAAAATCATAATATACGTAGAAATAAGTTCAATTGCTATTAATAAAAGTGATATCCAAAATGGGCCATTAAAGATATGTAATAAAAAGATAGCAACACCGGCTAAGATCCAGCTGATTAAAATTTTTATCACACTCGAAATTCTCCATACGGTTAATGCCTTTATCGATATTCGTTTTTGCGGCTCCAGTATCATAGTTCCCCTCCACTTCGCCATGCCTTCTATTAAGTATACACGGGAATTGACAAGGAAACATCATTGTTATTCAACAACAAAGCTTGATTGGTCTATTACATGAATTCCCTTTCGGTTTCTCAGATTATCCATCAGTTGAAAAAGAGCTGCATCCTTTTGTTTAGCTTCTATCATGCAATGTATCTCTGGTACTGTTCCTTTTATGGTATTTAGGAATGTTAAAAACATTTCTGGATCAACAAAATCAGCATGTGCCCTAAATTCCTTATCTGAACGGGGACTTGATATGTGCATTTTAACTGGAAGCGAAGATGTCTTCCAGGTGGTGACAATACGCTCCCAGTCCTGCTCCCACTCCACTTCTTCGTGATTAGCCAAATGATGGTGATAATCAAATATCATCGGTATTCCCAACTTTTCACAAAGATACAGCGTTTCCTTCACTGTGAAGGTTGTGTCATCATTTTCGAGCATAATCATTTTTTGAATGGCTGGCTGGATGTATGCCCAGTTATGTATAAACTGTTCAAGCGCCATTTCCTTATCCTCATAGCCGCCGCCTACATGAAGAACACAGCGATGTTCAGTATCGATTTCCATGCCTTTGAGCAGCTTTTTATGCATGACTAGTGTCTTTAATGCGTTTGAGAGTATCTCTTTGTTAGGTGTATTTAGTACAACAAAATGGTCAGGGTGAAAATCTATCCGCATAGGATGTTCCTTAAGATAGTCAGCAATTCTTCTTAAAGATTCCTTCAGGGGTCCCATATAATCCCAATCCAACAGCTCCTCATGATTGGCCAATGGAATAAGACGGGAGCTTAGTCGAAAGAAATGAATTTGATTTCCAGCATTGTGTTTTAATAACCGCAGGCAATGATCTATATTTGACTCTGCAATTCGCTCCAGCTTACGGATTGCGGCATCACGGTCTTTTATTTTGCTGAATTGTGCAAAGGTCATGGTTTGGGAGGGTGAGGCGTTCTGAAGCTCAACGCTCATGGCAACATATCCAAGTTTAACGATCATCTTCATCACTCCTAACAAGCTGTTACCATTACTGTTCCCAATACACACCAGCATAATAAATCCCTGTCCGAAACAAGAGCAAAAAAAAGAGAGCATTGGACATTGCGCCCATGCTCTCTATGATTATTATCGGTTAAAGCTTCTTGGTTTTGATTTTCCTGCTGTGCGTTTTTCACCTGTTCTTGGCTTTCCAGGTGCCTTTTTACGATCACGATCGCCGCTGCGTTCCCCGCCGCGTGAAGAACCATAACCTCTATTGTCATCTCTTCTTCTGCGGTCACGGTCTTGCGGCTTTCTGTCCCTCTTAGAATGAAGCGGTGCTTCTTCTGTTAACTTAACTGGTGTTTGATCAGGCTCTTTTGTTAACATTTTTAACACTGCAGCAACAACAGTTGAAGCATCATTTTCTTCAAGTAGTTCTTTAGCTGCCGCTTTATAATACTGAAGATTATTTGATTCAATTGTTGCAACAATCTTATCAACTACTGCACGTTGTTGGCCTTCCAAAGCTTCATCTAATGTAGGTGGCGTCATTCTTTCCATCTTACGTTTTGTTGTTCTTTCAAGAACCGTTAGGTAAGACTTCTCACGTGGTGTGATGAATGTCAGCGCCATTCCAGACTTACCCGCACGTCCTGTACGACCGATACGGTGTACATAGCTTTCTGGGTCTTGTGGAATATCAAAGTTGTAAACATGTGTTACACCAGAAATATCTAGACCCCTCGCTGCTACGTCCGTTGCAACAAGAACATCAATCGTTCCTTCTTTAAATTTACGTAGAACTTGTATACGCTTTGCCTGCGTTAAATCCCCGTGAATTCCTTCAGCTGTATACCCTCTTAACGTTAATGCTTCAGATAATTCATCAACACGGCGTTTTGTCCGTCCAAAAATAATCGCTAACTCTGGTGATTGAATATCAAGCAGTCTTGTTAAGACATCAAATTTATTTTTTTCCATTACCTCTAGGTAATATTGTTCAATCGCCGGAACTGTCATTTCCTTCATCTTTACACGAACGATTTGCGGATCCTTCATAAACTTCTCTGCCATTCTTTGAATCGGTCCTGGCATAGTAGCTGAGAAGAGTAATGTTTGGCGTTCTGCTGGTGTAGAAGCAAGAATGCTTTCAATATCTTCAATGAATCCCATATTTAACATTTCGTCTGCTTCGTCAAGAATAACTGTATTTACAGTATCTAAGCGCATTGTTTTTCTGTTAATGTGGTCTAAAACACGACCAGGGGTACCTACAATAATATGTGGGAATTTCTTTAATGAACGGATTTGGCGGCTGATGTCCTGTCCTCCGTAAATGGATAAAACGCGGACTCTTTTACCAGAACCGATTTTATAAAGCTCTTCCGATACTTGAATTGCAAGCTCACGAGTAGGAGCGATAATGATTCCTTGAATCGCGTCCTTCGTTACATCAATTTTTTCAACCAAAGGAATACCAAATGCAGCTGTTTTACCAGTTCCTGTTTGAGCCTGCCCAATCAAATCCTTACCGGCTAAGCCCATTGGAATTGTTTCTGACTGAATTGGTGTAGCTTCCTCAAAACCCATTTTAAGGACAGCTTGTAAAGTTGCCTGACTTAGGCCTAAATCTTCAAACTTTGTCAATGTTTTCATTCTCCTTCATTTATATAAAAATTTTATCTATGTGCTGAATACTTATGATTCGCATCAAAATGCCGTAACTAGGTAACATCTTTATTTTACCAAAAAAAAGACATCCCTCCAAAGGAGTATGCCCTAATTTACTCGTTCTTTAGACACGTTGCTGATAATCATAACATTATTACAAGTAGATTGCAATTAATGCGTTTTAATTAACGAGTCCCATATCAGCATGACCGCTCCATCAAAAAGTCGTATACTTGAGAAAATAGGGCCTCTTTTTCCTCACAGTGACAAATATGATGGCTAGAATCCTTAATATACGTAAGCCTTTTTGTTTTTGCACTAATCGTTCGGTATAAGTATTCAGCACTTTTAGGCGGGACGATTCCGTCACATTCCCCCTGTGCAATTAGTGTTGGCACTTCTACTTGAGGGAGAAGTGGCTTGATGTAGGAAACAAGTCTGCGAAATTGGAAAGTCGCTTTTATGGGAGTTGCTTTTATTTTTCTTTTGTAGCGCTTAAAAAATTCATTGTTTTCTAAGTTTCCTTTGAATAAATCAACAATCATCGATTTAATTTCACTTGCCATCTGTTTCGGGTTTATATAGTACGCAGCCGCACTAAGTAGTACAAGCTTGTCCACAGGGTATTTTGCTGCTAGAAGGCTTGCAATCATGCCGCCCATCGAAAACCCAATTACATAAACCCGATCACAGGTATCAATTAATTTCTTTAATTCAGCCTCTGCATGTTCTATCCATTGGTGATAATGGATATCTTTTAGTGAAAGATTTTCGCCATGGCCAGGAAGAGTAGGGACACTGAAGATCCAGTCCGTATGCTTTGTTAAATACTCAGCAAGCGGCTCTACTTCATATGGTGCCCCTGTAAACCCATGAATACATAAACAGCCAATCAAGACTCTCCACCTACTTTGCTTTGAAAGAATTATTTTATTTTAGTGTTCCATTAACAGCATTTAGCATACGGTCATATTTTTGGACTATTATTGGCTTATTTTTGTTGTAAGGCGGTCACAATTTCCTCAAGTTTCATTCCTCTTGAAGCCTTTACCAGCACTAAGGTATGGTTGTTTACATGCTGCTTCAACACTTCAATCAACTCATTTTTATCCGTAAAGGAGAATACTCTCTCTTTACCTAGACTGGATCGTGCACCTTCCGCCATATGTTTCGATAACTTTCCAAAGGTAAACAGCAAATTTATTTTATCTGGATTTAATCCCTCACCGATTTGCAGATGATATTGTTCTTCTTGAGGCCCTAATTCAAGCATGTCACCTAGGACTAAGATGATATTCTCATATCCCTTTAGATTTGATACTAGTTCAATCGCAGCCATCATCGAGGTTGGACTGGCATTATAGGCGTCGTTAATGATTTTTTCACCATGACTCCCTTCTACTAGCTCCATCCGCATATTCGTTAGCTTAACGCTGGTTAAACCTTCATTCATTTTTTCAAATGGCACATCAAAGTAATGAGCAATAATCATGGCGGCAAGAGCATTTAATATATTATGTGTACCCAATACAGGAAGTTCGAAACTTTCTGAGGACTTATTGATTTTAAACATATTTCCTTGATCTAACTGAACAATTTCAGTAGGGAAAAAGTCATTTCTGTCCGTTCTACCAAATGTTTGCAGGTTAACATTACCTTTATATTTATTAATTCGTTCCATCAGAAGGGGCTCATCACCATGAAGCACCGCCAAGCCACCGTCTTTAAGACCTTGTAAAATTTCTAGCTTTGCCTCGGCGATTCCTTCTCTTGATCCTAGGTCAAGAAGATGTGATTCACCGATATTGGTAATCACAACTGCGTCCGGAGAAGCAAGTTTTGTAAGGAATTCAATTTCCCCCCTGCCGCTCATACCCATTTCTAAAACAGCAATTTCCGTATCGTCATCCAGACCTAAGACTGTTAAAGGCAATCCAATATGGTTATTATAATTCCCTTCCGTTTTTTGAACTTTATAAGTAGTGGATAGCAAGGAATACGTCATATCCTTTGTCGTAGTTTTCCCATTACTTCCTGTAATTCCAACTACTTTTACTTGTAACTGTTTGCGATATTCTCTCGCAAATTCTTGTAATGCCACTAGGCAATCCTCAACAATAAGAATCGGTAAATGGAGGGGTGGGTTCGGTACATCGCTCTGCCAAAGTGCAGCGGCTGCTCCTTTTTTTAAAGAATCCTCTACAAATTTATGACCGTCTGAGTTTTCCCCTTTAAAAGGAATAAACAAGTTTCCCATTTCAATTTTTCTAGAATCGATTGAAACACCCGTGATTTCTGTATCGGCAAATGAGGTAATCTCATTTTTGACAGATATCATATCTGATATCTGCTTTAAGGTTTTTTTTATCATGTCAATCCTCCAGTTGGTTGGGAATTTTAATAAAGACACGGCACCCAGCCGTGTCATTGTAATCTAGAAGGTATATTTAATATTTTGCTTCTCGGCATGGCGTTCTTTTGCAAGGTCTACCAATGTTTCAATTAATTGTGGGTACTCAACACCTGTATGCTTCCATAACAGCGGGAACATGCTAAATGGCGTGAAGCCCGGCATTGTATTTACTTCATTAATTAAGGCCTTACCGTCCTTAGTTAAGAAGAAATCTGCACGTACAAGACCTGAGCAATCTAACGCTTTAAAAGCCTGAATTGCCATCTCTTTAATTTGTTGATACTCTTCTTCGGTTACATCCGCAGGTATGATTAAAGCCGTATCACCATCTTCATATTTCGCTTTATAATCATAAAAATCCTTTTTCGGAACAATTTCACCTGCAATCGAACACTTTGGATCATCGTTTCCAAGGATACCTACTTCGATTTCACGGGCGGTAACACCTTCTTCAATGATTACTTTTCGGTCAAACTGAAATGCTTCTACAAAGGCTGCTTCTAATTCCGTTCTATTTGTACATTTACTAATTCCAACACTCGAGCCTAAGTTTGCCGGTTTTACAAAACAAGGGTAGCCTAGTTGCTCTTCTACTTTTGCATAGACCGAATCTCTTGCCTTTTCCCATTCCGTTCGAATGAAGGCTACATAATTTACTTGCGCGAGTCCAGCTTGTGCAAATACATTTTTCATCATAACTTTATCCATACCCGCAGCGGAAGCCAATACACCATTGCCGACATATGGCAGGTTTAACAATTCCAATAATCCTTGAACCGTCCCATCCTCACCATTTGGTCCATGGAGCAGTGGGAAAATAACGTCTAATGGTTCGTTATTTTGTTTTTCACTATTGCTGAAAAGAGTGGGTGCCAATGATAAAGGCGATAACTGGTTTTCATTTGAAAATTCTAGTGCCTTGACATTTTCTGCTGGAGCAGTTAGCTGGGGTCCCTTTATCCACTGACCTTCTACATTTATGTAAATCGGATGAATTTCAAATTTTTCAAGATCGAGCGCCTTAATGACCGCAAGAGCTGTTTGTAACGATACTTTATGTTCAGCGGATTTACCGCCGTATAATAAACCAATTTTTGTTTTCATACTAAACCTCCATTTTCGTATTCACGATTTTATTTTATCACTTTTATTATTTTATGAAACCTACAGCTTGGCTAAAAACTACCGATTACACTAACACAAAGAAAATCTCTCCAGAGAAATGGAGAGATTAAATAACGGTAAGCTTCCATTCTTTTGTTTTTTTATCAAAGATGATTTTGGCATGACAGTTCTCGCTTGAGATTTGTTGATATTCCTCGTACATATCATCCATTGAGGCAAAATCACCTATTACCCAAATCGGGATTTCCAGCTTGTTGCGCTGATGATCGACATCCCGTAAAGAGATACAGATACCCTCTTTTATAAAAGGCGTTAAGGATAGGAGAATTTCCTTATTAATAGGTGGATATGTACGTTTCTTTCTAAGCCCTAAAAGTGTCTTTTCTAGTTTCAATTCTCCTAATTTAATGGAAAGGGCATAACTTAAAAGATGAAAAAAGTCCTTAAAACTTCGATAATATACTTTATTAAAGAATCCATCATCGTGCGCCAAGTAAACAAAACGGTTTCCAAGCTTATTATAAAAAGGCAGTTTTAAATGCTGCTTTTGGTGTCCCAAATATAATAATTCCGCAATTTCTTGTCCTGTTAGTTCATTTAATCCTTCTTCTTCAACAAAGTCAATCCAGCAAAAATCACCGTAACCATATATATCATCAGCAGCAAGCTTATTAATTCTCTCGTCCGGACAATATTCAAGCAGAGTATGCATATTAAAATCACCGTCTTCAAAGCGATGTTTTAATAACAACAAATGATTCATTGTTCCCGAAAAAGCAGCAGCAAATTCAGCAAATTCAATACCGTAAGATAGTACATACTGATCATTTTGATTTAAGTGGACATAGACGAGATCCTGTATGTCTTGATGATGCTTTTTCAAAGCAAACTCCTCCGATCAGGAAAATAAAATCTATGATAATGAGAAAAAGTACTCATTTAGGTGCTAATCATTATTAACCAATCTTCCACTATTTTATCATTAATAGTCCAAATAGCTTATTTCAATTCTTTTACAATTCAAAAGATATTTGTGATACTTTTGAAACAGTTAGCTTGATTGCCTTGTGAATAACACATACTAGTTTTAAACTCGATACTAGTATTAACTTCAGGATTATCAACAACTCATTTTTTACATACATGTATAGAGAGATTAAAACGCACCGTTAGGAAGGAGCGTGCAGCACATGATTAAAGAGATGACGCAAGACGAAATAACTCTCCATATTATTAAATTGTTGAAAGAAAACAAAAAGACTGACTTTATAACGATACTCGAAGAATTGCAGCCCTATGATACGGCAAAAATATATGAAGATTTGCCAGAAAAGCATAAACTCCGTTTTCTTTTATTTTTAAACAATGAAGTCCTTGCTGACCTGATGCAGGAACTTGAAAAAGAAGAACAACTTGAGGTGTTAAATAAGCTTGGAATTGAGAAATCCAGCAAGGTCCTTGATTTAATGGACAACGATGATTTGGCCCTTCTCTTAGATGAACTGTCACCAGAGAAAAAAGAGTCACTGCTCTCCGGTATGAAAGTGGAAGAGTCTAAAGCCGTTACCGATATCATGAATTACCCTCCTGAAACAGCAGGAAGATTGATGACCAATCGCTTTGTTTGGATTCGAAGTTACTATACCGTTAGAGAGGCAGTCGAAAAGTTAAAAACGTTTGCTGAGTTTGCTGAATCTATTAACTACCTATATGTCGTCGATGAACAGAGAAAGCTGGTTGGTGTTGTTTCTTATCGCGATTTACTGTTGGCAGGTATTGATGAAAAAATAAATAATATTATGTATGAACGCGTCATTTCCGTTTCTGTCACCACGGACCAAGAGTTAGTGGCCCGAATGACGGAACGATACGACTTTCTAGCGATTCCCGTAGTGGATGAGAGTAATATGCTTGTCGGTATTGTAACCGTCGATGATATTATTGACGTCGTTATTAAAGAAGCAAATGAGGATATAGAAAAATTATCAGCTTCTGGGAAATCCATTGACTTTGATACAAAGACATTTGTTGCAGCTGCAAGGAGGCTTCCATGGCTGATTTTGCTTTTATTTATAGGGCTCATTTCTGGCAGCATTATCTCAAGCTTTGAAAATACATTGGAGCAGGTAGTCGCCATAGCCTTTTTTATGCCAATGATTGCAGGAATGACCGGTAATACCGGTACTCAATCACTAGCTGTTGTTGTAAGAGGACTTATTACTCATGATATTGAAAAAGGAGTCATCCTACGTTTAATTACCCGTGAACTAGGTGTCGGTGTGACAATCGGGATTACCTGCGCCATCCTAATATCGATCATTGCTTATGTATGGCAAGGAAGCTTTATCTTAGGTGCTGTAGTTGGTGTGTCACTTTTCTTTACGCTTGTTATTGGCACCCTTGCTGGTACAATTATCCCCCTGATTTTATTTCGATTAAATATTGATCCAGCCGTGGCATCTGGTCCGTTAATTACGACGATTAATGATATTTTTTCATTACTCACTTACTTTGGAATTGCAACTATGTTCCTTAACTATCTCATGTAACACGGTCCATTAGACCGTGTTTTATTTTTTGAAACAAATTCTTTTGAAGAATCGTCATAATAGTAAAGCTCTTGTAATAAATTTCCTAAATATATTGTTACCAAATCTTTTCTTTGTTAGCATATCACTATATAAATAGACAAAATTGGGTGTGGCATATGGACAAACTCACAAAAAAAGTGGATCGCTTTGATTGGACGTTAACATTAATATTGTTTCTACTTTTTCTCGTTAGTTGCTTAGGAATTTATAGTGCACAAACAGCTGGTCAGTACGATGAAAATTTCTTAGTCAAGCAAACTTTCTGGTATGTGGTTGGCGCAGCGATCATTTCCATTACCATTCTTTTTGACAGTATTCAATATAGGCGGCTTTCCTGGTACTTGTATGGATTTGGACTTTTGTTACTCATTGGTGTCCTTGCTGCCCCTGAAAGCATCGCTCCCATTAGAAATGGTGCCAAAAGCTGGTTTATTACACCTCTCGGTTCGATTCAACCATCAGAATTTGTCAAAACATTTCTGATTTTAGCACTTAGCACTGTCGCAACTCAGCATCAAGAGAAATATCTTGAAAAAACATTTAAAAGAGATTTTTGGTTATTGCTTAAGTTGGTAATCACTACTTTTGTGCCAATCATCTTTATTATGAAGCAAAATGATTTAGGCACTTCTCTTGTCCTTTTGTCGATATTAGTAGGATTCATTTTAGTATCGGGGATCACATGGAGGATTATTTTACCTATCTTTAGTACCGGTGCTTCATTAGCTGTTTTCATTATTTACTTGGTCGTCCAAAGACCTGACATACTTGAAAAATATTTACATGTACAAGAATACAAATTTAATCGAATTTATGCATGGCTTGACCCGTTTAATCATTCAAGCAGCTCAGGCTATCATTTGTTGAAATCATTAAGTGCCATTGGGTCTGGACTGATAACTGGAAAAGGTTTTGGCAATCGAGAGGTGTATATTCCTGAAGGACACACAGATTTTATATTTAGTGTGATTGGAGAGGAATATGGGTTTGTAGGCGGAAGTATCGTTATCGGATTGTTCTTTCTATTAATTTATCACTTAATTAAAACCGCATTGGATACGAATGATCCGTTTAATACATATGTGTGTACTGGCATTATCTCTATGCTCACTTTCCATGTATTCCAAAATGTCGGCATGACCATCCAGGTGCTCCCGATTACCGGGATTCCTTTACCGTTTATTAGCTACGGCGGAAGTTCATTAATGGGTAATATGTTTGCAATGGGAATCGTCTACAGCATTCGCTTCCATCATCGTAACTACATGTTCTCATCTTCAAGGTCCTTAAGTAGCTAAGCGAGGAGAAGCGGCATATTCCGCTGTTTTTATTTCATTATTATTGAATCTGTTATAAACTTAAAAAAGCAAAAACATTTACAAAAGTGAAGGTGGAATATGAAAGAATTTATTTTCTCTGTTTTAGAGTTCTTATCAGAGTTAGGATACTTCGGAATAGCACTAGGGTTAATGATAGAAGTTATTCCAAGCGAAATAGTCTTAGGGTATGGCGGTTATATGATTTCTGAGGGGATCCTCGGATATCCTGGCGCGGTCATTGCAGGAACGATTGGTGGAACCCTGGCACAGTTATTTCTCTATTGGGCTGGTTATTATGGTGGACGTCCATTCCTAGAAAAATACGGTAAGTATGTTTTTATTAAAAAGAAGCAAATTGACCTTTCTGAGCAATGGTTTCGGAAATATGGAGTCGGCGTCATTTTCTTCGCCCGATTTATTCCAGTTGTCCGACATGCGATATCCATTCCTGCTGGGATTGCTAAAATGTCTGCGACAAAATTTACTCTTTATACGGTAGCAGCCGTTATTCCTTGGACCATCCTATTCCTTTATTTAGGGCATGCGTTAGGGGAAAATTGGTCGCATATTAAAGAATATGCTGCGCAGTATACGATGCCTATTATTATCGGTGCCGTTATTCTTGGTGTCATTTATTTCTTAATAAAGAAAACAAAGAAAACAACTACTAATTGATACAGTGGTTGTTTTTTTGTCATCAAAGCTTCATTTGACAATTAAACAGGTTAGAAAATAAAATAGACAAGATACATGTTTTTTTGTCGGAAACTATAGATTTAAGTCGAAAGGATTGATACTTTGAAAAAGTTTGGTTTAGCGTGGCAAATTTTAGTCGGATTAATCCTCGGGATTGCTGTAGGTGCGATTTTTTACGGAAACCCTGAGGTGCAAACATATTTACAACCAATTGGTACCATCTTTATCCGCTTAATAAAAATGATTGTCATCCCAATCGTAGTTTCTTCTCTAATTGTTGGGGTTGCTAGTGTAGGTGATATTAAAAAGCTTGGGTCTTTAGGCGGTAAAACGATTCTTTATTTTGAAATTATTACTACCATTGCTATTATTATCGGATTAGGTGCAGCCAACCTATTTCATCCTGGTACTGGCATTGATATGGAACACTTGAGCAAGAAGGATATTGGCGGCTATGTTTCTACAACAGAACAAGTGGAAACCCACAGTTTCGCAGATACATTTGTTAATATTGTCCCTCAAAATTTATTTGAATCACTCGTAGAAGGAGATATGCTTGCCATTATTTTCTTTTCTGTCTTTTTTGGTCTAGGGGTTGCAGCTATTGGTGAGAAAGGAAAACCAGTGTTAGCCTTTTTCCAAGGAACAGCTGAAGCCATGTTTTATGTGACAAATCAAATCATGAAATTTGCTCCCTTCGGTGTTTTTGCCCTTATCGGTGTAACGGTTTCCACCTTTGGGGTTTCGTCATTAATTCCTTTAAGCAAATTAATTTTTACGGTATACGGAGCGATGGTCTTCTTTATTCTAGTCGTTTTAGGATTTGTTGCTAAGCTAGTCGGTGTTAATATTTTTAACCTATTCCGTATTCTTAAAGATGAATTAATTCTTGCTTATTCGACAGCAAGCTCTGAAGCAGTTCTCCCTAAAGTAATGGAAAAAATGGAGCGCTTTGGCTGCCCTAAGGCCATCACAGCTTTCGTGATTCCGACTGGGTATTCATTTAACCTTGACGGGTCTACCCTTTATCAAGCATTAGCAGCGATTTTTATCGCGCAAATGTACGGCATTGATCTTTCCCTCAGCCAGCAACTATCGCTTATGCTTGTACTAATGGTAACGTCAAAAGGGATTGCCGGGGTTCCTGGTGTATCGTTCGTTGTTTTATTAGCTACCTTGGGAACGGTTGGAATACCGCTTGAAGGCTTGGCTTTTATTGCTGGTATCGATCGTATTTTAGATATGGCACGTACGGTGGTAAATGTCGTTGGAAATTCACTTGCTGCGGTTGTCATGTCAAAATGGGAAAAGCAATATGACTCAGAAAAAGCTGAGAAATATATAAATGAAGTAAAGCAAGCAAAGCCTGCTATTCAATAAATATTGAGAAAAGAGCCATGAAATAAGGCTGCTTGGAGTAAACTCCAGGCAGCCTTATTTTTAAAGCATTATACTCGTTATTGCGGCTGTTAATAAGCTTACGAGTGTTGCTCCATATAGTAATTTTAATCCAAACTTTGCTACTTGATTTCCCTTCGCCTCATTAAGACCCTTAACTGCACCCGTAATAATTCCAATCGAGGAGAAGTTTGCAAACGATACAAGAAACACTGATATAATGCCAACGGTGCGACTTGATAGAGAGTCTGAAATCTTTGCTAAATCCATCATCGCTACAAATTCATTTGATAATAATTTGGTTGCCATTATCGTACCGGCTTCAACCATATCGACTGCAGGAATTCCAACGATAAACGCAAGCGGCGCGAAGATATAACCTAAGACCATCTGGAAGCTAATGCCGAAAATGGCTTCAAATATATGGTTAATCATGCTAATTAAAGCAACAAAACCGATTAGCATGGCTCCCACAATAATAGCCACCTTGAATCCATCCATAATATATTCTCCAAGAACTTCGAAGAAAGTTTGTTTTTCTCCTTCTTGAATATCAATTATGTCTTCCTCCGCTGGAACTTCATAGGGATTAATAACGTTTGCAATCATAAATCCGCCAAATAAGTTTAACACCAATGCGGTAATCACATATTTCGGATCGATCATCGTCATATATGCCCCTAATATTGAGGCAGATACCGTTGACATCGCGGACGTACATAAAGTATAAAGGCGGTGCTGAGGTATATAAGGAAGCTGTTTTTTTACTGAAATAAATACCTCAGATTGACCGAAAACTGCAGATGCAACAGCATTATAGGATTCCAATTTACCTAAACCATTTACCTTACTTAATACAATTCCAAGATAGCGTATGATAATTGGAAGGATTCTAATATGCTGAGCAATCCCGATTAACACAGAAATAAACACGATTGGCAGCAGTACATTTAAGAAAAATGGTCCAGCACCTTCATTCGCCATTCCTCCAAATACAAAGTTAATTCCCTCTGCTGCGTAGCTTAAAAGATGGTCAAACAATGTAGAGACAGCTGTAATAATGACAAATCCGACCTCAGTATTAAGCAGCAAAAAAGCAAAAATGAGCTGCAGTACAAGCATAGTGACAAGCGGTTTAACCTTAATCCTTTTCTTATTGTTACTTACGATATAGGCTAACAAAAAGATGATAACGATTGCAGCTAGAAACAGTATATACTTCAAACACATTCCTCTCCTGTTCTTGACGTTCTATCAATTATGTAAAGAGATAGAAAATACTATTAATTTCGACAAATATCGACATTATTAAAAATACAAAAATGAGTATAATGGTAACGGTTACCTCTGTCAATTGAAAATAAGATAGTAGTAAAATTCAGGTTTTTCACTTTTTTATTATACCACCCCTTCTTTTTACTACTCTTTTGGCAAAAAAAAATCCACCCTTATAGGTGGATAATTAACTAACCGATCTATTTATTTTTTCGAGTTTCAATAACACGTTTCATAGCTTGAATATGTCCAAGGTGCAAATTCTCGTGGAAAAGAGCAAAATTAACGAGCCCACCAAAGGTTTCCTGACCAAGGAATGGCTCTTTCAACTTCACGCCAAGGTTTTCAACCGGAATTTCCTTCATTCTATTTAATTGGTCTTTTAACTGAGTCACTAAGACCGAAACAGAAGGAACATCCCCTTTCCAGTCAGCTGGCTTCGTCCCTCTTGCAAATAGTTCCATATAGTTTGCTGGTAAATTACTAGTATTTTTAGGAAAACCAAAAAGCAAACTCTCGTTCGTTGTTAACACATGTCCAACATGCCAATGAATGTTGTTATTAAATCCCTCAGGCTGTACATCAACTAGACCCTCATCAATTCCAACCACATTCTTGATAAAGAAACTCCTTGTTAACTCCATATTATTTAGCAAAAGTTGACTCATCCTCTAATTCCTCCTCTTTTCTCCCTGTACACCTCTTCATTCTATACCAAATTAACCCATTCATTAACCTGTTTTATCTTACATTTCCTCTGGAGCTTTAATTCCTAATAATCGCAAGCCTTCCTTTAGAACAATCGTCACAGAATAGACTAGTGCCAAGCGGGCTTGTTGTTCAGCGTTGTCTTCAAGGATCTTAACATCACCATAATATTTATTAAAAGCTTGTGCAAGGTCCACAATATATTTGGCAATTTGAGATGGGTCGAACTGCTCAAAAGCTCTTTTAATTGCACCTGTAAATTCAGTAAGCAGGCTAACAACCTTCCATTCTTTTTCCCAGGATGGTGATGTGACTGGAACACCTCTAGCCATCTGCCAGTTTCCTTTGCGTAAAATAGAGCAGGCCCGGGCATAGGTATATTGTACATAAGGTCCTGTTTCTCCTTCAAAACGCAGCATTTCCTCTAGTGAAAATTCGATATCATTCATTCTAAAATTCTTTAAGTCATGGAACATGACCGCCCCTACCCCCACCTGTTTAGCCACTGTATCCTTGTTTGTGAGGTTGGGATTTTTTTCCTCAATATTATGTCTGGCCATAGCGATAGATTCGTTTAGGACTTCCTCTAATAAGACGACCTTCCCTTTTCTTGTCGACATCTTCTTTCCATCTTTAAGCATCATTCCGAACGGGATATGGACCATCTTGCTTGCCCATGAGTACCCCATCTTTTCTAACACCGCCATTAACTGTTTAAAATGCAGACTCTGTTCATTACCGACAACGTACAATGACAGATCAAAATCATAGTTTTCTTTACGGTAAAGGGCTGCTGCTAAATCACGCGTTGCGTAAAGGGTAGCTCCATCGGATTTTTTAATTAAACATGGCGGCAATTCTTCATCTATTAGTTCCACGACTTGAGCCTGGTCTGATTCCACTAGCAATTGTTTTTCCTCTAGAATCTTGACGACACGGTCCATTTTATCATTATAAAAAGCTTCCCCTGCAAACGAATCAAATTGGACATTCATCAATTCATAAATTCTTGAAAACTCCTTTAAGGACTCATCACGGAACCACTGCCATAGCGAAGTGGCTTCCTCATCACCGTCTTCAAGTTTTTTAAACCAGTTTCTTCCCTGTTCCACAAGTGAAGGATCACTTTCTGCTTCATCGTGAAACTTCACATAAAGCGTTAATAATTCCTTAATGGGGTTCAGTTTTACCTTCTCTGCTTCTCCCCATAGTTTATAAGCTGTAATGAGTTTACCGAACTGAGTGCCCCAGTCCCCAATGTAGTTAATTCTGATGGGCTTATATCCACATTTTTCTACAATAAATGCTAAAGAGTTGCCAATGACGGTTGAACGCAAATGTCCCATTGAGAATGGCTTTGCGATATTGGGAGATGACAGGTCAATGGTTATAGGACGGTTATTCCCGATGTTTAAAGCACCATACTTCTCCTGCTCCTTAATAATTTCAGCAACCGTATCTTCTGAAACTAATTTTTTATTTAAGAAGATGTTGATATAAGCTCCGACCACTTCCACCTTCTCAATCGTTGGTGATTGGATCTTTTCACTTAACTCTTGAGCAATACTATTTGGCGATTTTCTTTTTATCTTTGCTAATGTAAAACAAGGAAAGGCTAAATCACCGTGCTGTTGATTTTTAGGTTTTTCAATTAGCACTTCTAATTCCTTCACCTGGATTTCATGGTCTAGTGCTTCGGATAATATCTTTGCAAACTCCTGTTTATACTTCATATTTTAAAACCTCCATTTTCTCTCTTTAAAAAAAAACAAAAAACTCCCGTCTCTATGTTGAAGAGACGAGAGTTAACTCGCGGTACCACTCTACTTGTTCTAATAGAACCAGCTTGGCTTGATAACGGAGGACTACTCCGGTTTGCCCTACTGCTTTCAGACAAACATCTCAAAAGTGCGCTTCATCCTCTGTTTCGTATCAGGCTCACACCATCCCTGACTCGCTTTGACTCTTCCCAGAGAACTACTCTCTTTTTCACTGATTTTTCCGACATGATTGTAGTTATTATACTGGATAAAAAAGGATTTATCTAGTGGAAGCTGATTATTTTTCAAATTGGGCATCCTACCCACAAAGGAGGGATAACATGGCCAGAAGAAATAGAAATAAAATCCTCGTCCCTGAGGCAAGAAATGGACTAGACGCATTAAAAGCAAAGGTCGTTCAGGCAAAAGATCCTGAAGATGCCAAATTTGAAGCCGCCGAGGAAGTCGGTGTTCCTTTAAAGAAAGGTTACAATGGCCAGCTCACATCACAGGAAGCTGGTAAGGTCGGCGGCAGATTAGGCGGAAGCATGGTCCGTGAGCTTGTTAAAATGGCTCAGGAAAATATGGCTAAAAAAAGGTAAGCAGTGTGTACTCCCACTGCTTACTTAGGACCCAGTGGATCGATAGTGCCTGACCCCAATTTGCCAGACAAGAAAACAAGGAATAATAAAGAGACTGCCTGCCAGTGGGGTCAGCATATAAAGTATCTCATCTCCCTGTGTTTTTCCAAGAATGAACATCAAAGGAAGGTAATTTACCGTACCAAAAGGGATGACATAGGTAAATATTCGAGCGACCCATTTTTGGTAAATATTTAACGGATATTGAGCCATCTCTCTGCCGCCATCCGTAAAGATATTTGCCACCTCTAGACCCTGAACTGTCCAAAAACACATCGTTGCAGCAAGCATATAGATACCTGTGAATATTAATACCCCGCTAGCAATCATAAAAAACAGAGTAACTGCCTTAACCAAACTCCATTCTATGGGGAGATTAGTCAAAGCCCAAATGAGCACGATACTGCTTTGAAGCAGCCTGCCAATCCGTGTGAATTCAAATTTTGACCCAAGGACTTGAAGGAAGGTGCTCCGTGGTCGTACAAGAACTCTGTCAAAATCCCCCTTTATGATTAAACTCGAAAAAGTATCAAATCCGCGCGCAAAACATTCGCTTAATGAAAAAGCCAAATGAATCACAGCAAAACATAGTGCAACTTCGAAAAACTCCCAGCCTTTTATTTGCCCAAATCGTTCAAACAAAAAGTATAGTCCAGCAAAAACCGAGAAAGGGATGAAAAACTGCCCAATCGACAAAAGCCAAAACGATGTCCGGTATTGCATTTGTGATTTAAATAAAATAAGCAGATACTTAAAATAAAGAGTCATTTCCCATTATCCCCCCTGTACGACTACTCTTTTTAATACATTGTTAAGGGCTAATTTTCCTAACCATAGGAGCCCGAGAAGATATCCCAGTTGAATAAAAACACCTATAATGGCGTCACTTTGTGCGATATGTCCTGAATAAACGCGGAATGGAAAATCGGCCGTCCAACGAAATGGCAGGACATAAGCAATTTTTTGCAGCCACAGAGGCATTAACGGAATCGGAATAATCAATCCAGCAAAAAATTCTCCTGTAACTCCGAATAGTAAGAGTGAACCCATTGGAGATAAAGTTATAAAAACAGAAATATATAAGAACATCGAAATGGCTACTAAGAGTAATAAGCCCAACAAAAGAGTAATGATAAATAATATGAAAGTTATTGCATTTGGAGGCAGTGTCATGTTGTAGGGCTTTGGTAAAAAAAACGCCACTAGCAGGATGGGATAGCAGCGTAATAGTGCACTGGATAACCGCTGTGCGAGAAGTTTTGCGTACCAAAATCCATATAGATCGGTGGGCCGGCAAAGTTCATAGGCAATATTGCCGCTTGTTATGAGGTCAAATAATTCATTATCACGAAACCAAAGCATAATAAATGCCAGGAACGCCTGCTGCAGCCAAATATATGTAATTAATTCTTTTAATGAAATGGGCGGTGTTATGGATGTATGTTCGTAGAATGCTTCAAAAACCATAATCGAAATAAATCCCCAGAAGAATTGGGTCGCTACTCCAGCCAGTGCAGCAGACCGATACTGCATACCAATTAACAGCCTTAATTTAAGTACTGAAGCGTATACTTTCATATTTGGAACTCCTTATAAAGCTGGACGATGATATCTTCGATTGGCTGTGATTCGATCGTCACATCTAATAGGTCTACCTTTTTGGATAGTTGTGTAATAACGTCTGAGGTTAGGATTTGTTCTGTATCAATGCTGAGGACAGCATGTTCCGGCGACCAGTGGATGATGGAGGTCCCAGGTATATCTATAGAATTGGAATTTTTACGATAGTCTGCCGTAATCGTTTTATGCGTTCCAAAACGTTTTCTCAATTCCTCTAATTTTCCATCATAGAGTAAACTGCCTTTACCAATTAAGATTACACGGTTGGCTAATGCCTCAATATCATTCATATCATGGGTAGTCAGGACCACCGTTACACCCTTTTCTTGATTTATGGCCTTGATAAACTGGCGAACTGCTATTTTCGAAACCGCATCGAGCCCAATGGTCGGTTCATCTAAAAATAGAATCTGAGGATTATGTATAAGTGAAGCGGCTATTTCACAGCGCATTCGCTGGCCTAAACTAAGCTGCCTGACAGGAGAGTTGATGATGTCTTGTAAGTCTAATGTTTCAATTAGCAGGTCTAACGTAGATTTATATTCTTGTTGTGGGACATAGTAAATATCCTTCAAGAGCTCAAATGAGTCAATCACCGGTACATCCCACCAAAGCTGCGAGCGCTGACCGAAGACGACCCCTATATTTTTTACATACTCGACCCGGTTCTTCCATGGCGTAAAGCCCATAATACTGCACTTCCCCCCATCAGGAACTAAAATGCCG
Organism: Neobacillus driksii; assembly: GCF_013409995.1. Classification (GTDB taxonomy): domain Bacteria; phylum Bacillota; class Bacilli; order Bacillales; family Cytobacillaceae; genus Neobacillus; species Neobacillus driksii. The sequence goes on along the minus strand of NZ_JACCBX010000023.1, from coordinate 10,091 downwards.
CTCATGATTTTTATCGTTGTCGATTTACCGGCACCATTTGGTCCAATGTAACCTACAATTTCACCAGGCTCAATACTGAAAGTGATATCTTTTAGGGCTTCCACAATCGTATGCTCCCGGTAAAAAAGAGCCTTGGTGGCTTGCAGCAATCCAGTGGAACGCTTTGCTACTTTGAATGATTTTGTTATACCTTCTACCTTTATCAAATTTTTCCCTCCTTTTTTGTCACAAAGGAAAATAATATCACCTCATGGGGAAGAGTGTCAAGAATTTTCTAAATTGTTTTTAGTTTAAATGTTAACAAAGTTTTCACGCATTTTATGCAGGGTCTAGAAAAAAAATAAGGAGAATCTTGCAGAAATATTATAAAGTTATGGAATGTAAGCAATGGACTTACTATGAGTGACCGCTTTTGCTTCTTTTTAAAGTTCTTGGGCTCTCATCTTCCTAATCAAAACGAAAAAAAGACCCGATCTATCAAAAGTGGATACGGGTCTTCCTTAAAAGCCTTACTCTACTGTCACAGATTTCGCGAGGTTACGTGGTTTGTCAACGTCGCAATCACGGTGTAGTGCAGCGTAGTAGGCAAGAATTTGTAACGGTACTACAGAGATAAGTGGTGTTAATAATTCATGTACTTCCGGAATGACGAAGCTGTCCTCGTCCATGTTTAGACCCTTCATTGAAATGATACATGGGTTTGCACCGCGGGCCACAACTTCTTTTACGTTACCGCGAATGCTTAAGTTTACACTTTCTTGAGTAGCTAGTGCGATTACTGGTGTACCTTCTTCAATTAAAGCTATCGTACCATGCTTTAATTCTCCACCAGCAAAGCCTTCCGCTTGAATATAAGAAATTTCTTTTAGCTTTAACGCTCCTTCTAATCCAACATAGTAATCAATTCCACGTCCGATAAAGAAGGCATTGCGTGTTACTGAGAAAAACTCTCTAGAAATATGCTCAATGATCTCTTTTGAATCACAAAGGACTTCCATCGCATTGGCAACAAGACCAAGTTCATGAATAAGGTCAAAGGCAGGATCAAGATTACGGCTCTTTGCTGTTACCTCTGCTAAAATTGCTAAAACAGCTAATTGAGCTGTATACGCTTTGGTAGAGGCAACTGCAATCTCGGGTCCAGCGTGCAGCAATAGAGTATGATCTGCTTCACGAGAAAGAGTTGAACCAGGCACGTTTGTAATCGTTAAAGCTTGATAACCCTTTTCTTTAATATTAACAAGAACGGCACGGCTATCCGCAGTCTCACCACTCTGAGAAATAAAGACGAACAATGGTTTCTCAGAAAGAAGTGGCATGTTATAGCCAAACTCACTTGAAATATGAACTTCAACAGGAATTTTAGCCATTTTTTCAATGAACTGCTTTCCAACAAGCCCTGCATGATAAGAAGTTCCAGCCGCAATAATGTACACTCGATCAGAGTTATTCATGGCATAGATGATCTCCGGATCAATTGTTAATTCACCCTGATCATTTTGGTACGCTTGAATAATCTTACGCATAACAGCTGGCTGCTCATCAATCTCTTTTAACATGTAATGAGGGTATGTTCCCTTTTCAATGTCACTTGCATCTAGTTCTGCAATGTAAGATGTACGAGTAACAGTTTCCCCGGCAAGGTTTTGAATGGTAACATGGTTCTTTGTAACGATTACGATTTCTTTATCCATTAGCTCAACGTACTCATTCGTAACTTGAAGCATCGCCATTGCATCACTTGCTACAACATTAAAGTCTGAACCTAATCCAACAAGTAATGGACTTTTGTTTTTTGCAACGAAAATCGTATCACTGTTTTGTTCGTCTAATAACGCAAGGGCATAGGAGCCGTGTAACAGACCCAAAGTCTTACGGAAAGCTTCTAATACTTCTAAGCCCTCATGTACAAATTTTTCAACCAATTGTACAATGACTTCTGTGTCCGTTTCGCTCACAAATGTAACATCCGCTAAATATTCGCGCTTTAGAAGATCATAGTTTTCGATTACTCCGTTGTGAACTAATGTAAAACGTCCAGATGCACTTTGGTGTGGATGGGAATTTGTTCTACTTGGTACCCCATGAGTAGCCCAGCGTGTATGTCCAATTCCGATGTTGGCCATTACGTTCAAGTCTACGATCTCACGTAAATCAGCAATACGTCCCTTTTCCTTAAAAACATGAACCCCATTTTCGTTCATCACAGCAATACCCGCTGAGTCATACCCTCTATATTCGAGCTTTTCTAAGCCTTTTAGTAAAATTTCTTTCGTATCATTTAATCCAATATATCCAACAATTCCACACATTTTTTCTTTTCCTCCCTGATATGGGGGGCAAGAATGCTTTTGGAGGCTCACCTTGCCCCCTTATCTCTGTTTTGAAAGGTATCTGTATATACCTTTTTACTTTTTGTTGCTATTTTTAGTATGCGCATTTCCTTCTCTTTGTGCACCAAGTTGCCTCGATGTTTTAAAGAAGAAACAATCGGTTGTGCGTTCAACCGGGAGGTATCCGCCGAACATTCGATAAACCTCCTCCTCGTCAACTAACCCACCTTGGTTAGTTCAGGCGCTTTAGAAATACGTTGTGTTTTACTATCCTCCTTTTCCATTTTTTTGCTTTTAAAAAACAAAGCAAGTCTATCGTAACTGATGATTCAAAATTCGTCAACTAAATAATAAAAGGTAAAGATGTTTTACTTTACCAATTATATAATAAAATATGCATAAGGGTCCCGTTAAGTTCCCTTATGCATACGTATTTGTATCTCTATTCTTTTAATTCCATTTCTGCCTTTACTACAGAAACAATTCGATTTACATAGGCTTCGCACAATTCTTCTGTTGGTGCCTCTGCCATTACTCGAACAAGTGGTTCTGTACCAGATGGACGAACAAGGATACGTCCGTTTCCATTCATTTCTGCTTCTACCTGCTCGATAATCGCTTTTACCTTTTCATTATCCGTCACATGGTGCTTATCTGTTACGCGAACATTAACAAGCTTCTGAGGGAATTTTTTCATATCTGCTGCTAATTCAGATAATGTTTTCTTCGTTGCTTTCATAATATTAACTAATTGTAATCCCGTTAATAAACCGTCTCCAGTCGTATTGTAATCCAAGAAAATGATGTGTCCGGATTGTTCACCACCAAGATTAAACCCATTTTTCTTCATTTCTTCAACAACGTAGCGGTCACCGACTGCTGTAGGTACACTTTGAATCCCGAGAACTTCGAGACCTTTATAAAATCCTAAGTTACTCATTACAGTAGAAACAATCGTACTATGTTTTAGACGTCCCTGTTCCTTCATGTACTTACCACAAATAAACATGATTTGGTCTCCATCCACAATATTACCCTTTTCATCAATTGCGATTAAACGGTCTCCATCACCATCAAAGGATAAACCTACATCGGCACCCTTCTCTTTGACCATTGCCGCTAATGCTTCTGGATGTGTGGACCCAACTCCAGCATTAATATTAATGCCGTTTGGTGAAGCACCCATCACTGAAATATCCGCATCCAAATCAGCAAATAAATGTGTAGCAAGAGAAGATGTAGCTCCATGAGCACAATCTAAAGCAATATGAATACCAGAGAAATCTTCATCCACTGTATTCTTTAAGTATTGCAGGTACTTTTGTCCGCCCTCAAAATAATCCATGACCTGACCAAGATCTGCTCCAACTGGTCTAGGTAATTGATCATCTGTCATATCAATTAATTCTTCAATTTCATATTCCTGCTCATCAGATAGTTTAAATCCATCAGGCCCGAAAAATTTAATCCCATTGTCTGCCACCGGATTATGGGAAGCAGAAATCATTACTCCTGCCTCAGCACCCAGCGCTTTTGTTAAATAGGATACACCTGGTGTTGAAATCACACCTAAGCGCATTACCTCTGCACCAATTGATAGTAATCCAGCTACCAATGCCCCTTCAAGCATATGCCCAGAAACACGGGTATCACGACCAATCAGCACCTTTGGTCTGTCTTTATCCTTTGTTAATACAAACCCACCGAAACGCCCAAGCTTAAATGCTAGTTCAGGTGTTAATTCACTATTCGCCACTCCGCGGACGCCATCGGTACCAAAGTATTTTCCCATTATCAAAATCGCTCCTTATCATGTATACTGCTGTGTTTTATGCGTTGTCTTTCGTTATTGTAATTTTGGCTGACGATTTATCAGGTTGCCAATTTACATTCGGTGGTCCATCGACTTGAATCGGAACATTATGATTACCCTCTGTAAAACCTGTTAAATCAATGAAAATATTGAAGTTGTTTGGTCCAAGATTTGCAGCTTGTGCACCTGTGCCAAAGACTAATAAATTTACTAACTGATCGGAAGGGTCATTAATTACCGCTTGGTATTCTTCTGACAACCCCCTAATGTTTATAGGGATACCTGATACTGTGGTCTCTTCCTCTTTTTTAACCACAACGGTCACCTCTACTGTTTCAGGTGTTACCTTTGTTATGCCATTTGAGATAATTACCGGTAAAGTAATCGTCGTATTTTCACTAATCTTACTTACGTCGACTTCGACACGGACATTATCAGTATCTTTCAGTACATCGTCTGTACCTGAAATTACTGCTTCTTTTACATTCAAATCGATTGATTCAATCGTGATTCCTTCTTGTGGTGTTCCTTTTTCAACGATGTTAATCGGTACTGTTTTATCATTGCTTTTTATTGGAATCGTGACCTCTACTGTTGCCGGCTCTACTACTACATTCAGTTTATTTAATTCCTTGTCTAGTACTTGTACCTGGGCCTCTCTAGAGACTGTACTATCAAGAAGGTCCTTACCTTCAAGCGCTGCCTTAACATATGTAATTCGGTCGATTACATCCTTCGCACCTGTAATTTTAACCTTCTTAGGTTTAACAGTAGGTTGTCCCGCTGAATAACCATCTTTTATCAAGTCACTATTAAATTCAGCCTCTACCGCAAATTCAGTTGTTACTTTTTCCTGCACTGCCACAGTTACAGAACCTGGCTTAATTGTTGCTTTTAATTTATCAGATAACCCGCTTACTTCGAATTTCACCTTTTGATTACCTATATTGGCATTGGTTAGATCTACAAATACCTCAAAGTTTTTTAAAGCCTTTGCTGACTTAACATGAGGCATTGGACCTTCGATGGTTACTTCTACCGTGTCGGGAATTCCTGAAACTACGAGATTTTCGGTGTCATAATAAGCTTTTACTGGAATATCTGCTAAGGTTTCTGTGGTATTATCCCCTGGTACATTTATTTCTGTTGTTTTTCCCCCTGAATTTGGGACCGCAGAATAAAGTAGTATGGCCAATAATAACGCCAGTATTTTAATAAACCAGGGATTATCCATCAGTTTATCCATTATTCTTTCCCCTCCAGTTCCAACGAGCTGAAGAAGCCGGTTTTACTTTCGTATTTGTGATAAGTAAATCATGAGAAATCAATTCTTTAAATGCGTCTAAAGTTAAATTGCGATGCAACTCCCCATTTTTGGTTAAAGAAATATTTCCGGTTTCTTCAGAAACCACTACCGTAATACTGTCTGTGACTTCACTTATTCCTAAAGCAGCACGGTGTCTTGTACCAAGCTCCTTTGAAATAAAAGGGCTTTCGGATAAGGGAAGATAACAAGCAGCGGCGGCTACATTATTTTTTTGAATAATTACAGCGCCATCATGCAGTGGTGTATTTGGAATAAAAATATTTATGAGTAATTCAGAAGAAATTTTTGCATCTAGTGGAATACCTGTTTCTATGTAATCACTCATCCCTGTTTCCCTTTCAATGGAAATCAAGGCACCTATGCGCCGTTTTGCCATATAGTCTGTGGCCTTAACAATCGCTTCGACCATTTTCTCTTGCTCCTCATCATCAGGGCCATTGGTTCGTGAAAAAAACCGTCCTCTGCCTAATTGCTCAAGGGCTCTCCGAAGTTCAGGCTGAAAGATAATAATAATAGCAAGGAATCCCCAATCAATTGCCTGCTGCGTTAACCAACTCAGCGTATTAAGACCAAAAAACTCACTAACAACTCTTATAAGGAGAATAACAACAATTCCTTTTAATAATTGTACAGCTTTTGTTCCTTTAATTAGGTTTAACAGTTTATAAATGACCCACGAAACAAGGAGAATATCAACAATACTAGCTAAATACTTCCATATAGTAAAATCCTCAAAAAACGGCATTGTTTTTCCTCCGTAAATTTGTCTAACTAATAACCTATTTATTATAACATAAATTAAACATGTACTTATTATTTATCATTCTTACTGATATCATGAAAAAAGAAATCACTCACTACGAGTGACTTCTTATTATTATTCTTCACCATCATTAAAGATATCAATGACCTCAAAAGCAGTCCTTTTCATGTGATACCAGATCCAATCGAAGACTTCATTCACCTCTTCTATTTGACCTGTAACATTTCCAGCAGATGCTAAGTACTGTTCCCCATTAATGACTGTCACATCGCCTTGTACTTCCCCCTCAATTCTTAACTCTCCGTTTCGGACGATGACATCACCTTTAACGACTTCCCCTTCCGGGACAATCACAGTACCGTTCTCAACTACCAAATTCTCTTGTTTTGAAACAGAAAATTCACGGTCTTGGTTCCAAGTTGATATTAGACTTCCTGTCATTAAAACGATAAATAATGACGCAGCAGCAATTAACGGGTGATTTCGTAACCACCTTTGCATGCCAACCTTTTTCTTTTCCTTTGGCAGGCTGGCCATTACATTCGCCGTAAAATTTGGAGGTGCCTGCATTCTTGAAGTTCCTTTTACAACTGCAATAGTCCTCTTATATTCATTGAACAGTGTCTCACAGTCCTTACAGCTTTTGAGGTGGTCTCTTAAAATCATCTCATTTTCTGGGTCAATTTCTTCATCTAAATATTCATGCATTAACTCAACGATTTTTTCATCACACTTCAACGTGTTCACCTCTTATCACACATAACGTAATTGTTGACGTAACGCCTCGCGCCCACGATGGATCCGCGTTTTAACTGTGCCTAACGGCAAATCAAGAATTTCACTTATTTCATTTAAAGACAACTCTTCAATATACTTTAAAACAATAACAGATCTGTATTTCTCAGGAAGCTTTAAAATTTCCTTATGAACAGTATCCTGAAGTTCAAGACTTTCTAACTCAATTTCTGGCAGGGGGGAATTGGATGCCAATTGTGAGTACATCGTGAGGCCGTCCGTTCCCGACACTTCTGCATCAAGATAGTAATCTGGCTTTTTCTTTCTTATCCTGTCTATACACAAATTTGTTGCAATCCGAAATAACCAAGTCGAAAACTTTAGATCCTGATTAAATGATTTGATATTAACATATGCACGGATAAAGGCTTCCTGTGCAATATCTTCTGCTTCATGGCGATTTCCCAGCATTCGATAACCTAGCTGATAAATACTATTGCTATAAATCTCAACAATTTCAGCAAAAGCATCTTGATCGCCTTTTATTACCTGTTTAATTCTTTTTTTTATAAGGGCTTCCATCTATTTTTCTCAGCTCCAATACAGCTATACAATCTTACGAATCAATAGCAAAAAGGTTTCATATAAATAATTTCTTTCTTACACACTTTTTATATTAACAAATATTAACTATTTTGGATAAAAGGAAGCTTAAAAGATTTTTTACTGTGGGAAGGAATAGCGGAGGAATAATAACAGCAGCTTTCATGGAAAGCTGCTTGCTTAATAATTATAATAATTTTTCACCGAACAGGGAGCCCATCAGTTCAACAGCCGCCCTAGCTGTTTTATTCTTTTCATCTAGTATAGGATTAACTTCCACAAATTCTGCTGAGGTAATAATCCGCGCTTCTTCAAGCATCTCCATTGCCAAATGACTTTCACGGTAACTAATACCGCCCATAACAGGAGTTCCTACACCTGGGGCATCATTTGGATCTAATCCATCTAAATCTAGGGATAAGTGCACACCATCTGTTCTTTCTTTTAGATAGGCAATCGTTTCCTCCATCACTTTTGCCATCCCAAGCCTGTCAATCTCATGCATGGTGTAGACTTTTATGCCTTTTTCTTTAATTAGGATTTTTTCACCTTCATCAAGAGATCTTGCGCCGATGATAACCACGTGCTCTGGTTTTACCTTTGGGGCATATCCCCCGATATTTGTTAAAGAACGATGACCAATTCCTAGGCTTGCTGCTAATGGCATACCATGTATATTTCCTGAAGGCGAGGTTTCTGCCGTATTCAAATCACCATGTGCATCATACCAGATAACTCCTAAGCTGGTGTAGTGCTTAGATACACCTGCTAAGGTCCCAATGGCAATGCTATGGTCTCCACCCAAAACAAGTGGAAATGAACCAGAAGTAATCACTTCGTCCACCTTTTCGGCTAGCAAGGTGCTTTTTTCGGCTACAAGATCTAAATTCCGTAAGTTAGATTCTTTATCGATCACCACTTCAGGTCTTCCAATCGGAATGTCCCCCATGTCATGAATTTCATCAAATAGTGGTTTCAGTCTTTCATTTATCCCCGCATACCGGATAGCACTAGGTCCCATATCAACTCCCCGTCTCATTTGACCTAAATCCATCGGCATTCCAATTATAGATAGCTTCCTCATATTCTACCTCCTACCCTTCATTAATACTATTTTAACCGCTTTCAGGGCAATGACTCAACTCGACAAAATTATGTATATATATACGAAGTTTGGTTTTATTTAAAGTGGTAATTTTGGTTTAAAAGGAGGTAGTAGTTTGAAACGTAGTCGATTACTGGCATCATGGAAGCTGCATGGTTACCACTTATTCAGTTTTTCTTTATTACGGTCACTTAACCAAAGCAAAAAATAAAAAAGCCTTAAATCCGAGTGATTTAAGGCGAAGTTTATATGTAGTGTAATGGTGGAGCCTAGCGGGATCGAACCGCTGACCTCCTGCGTGCAAAGCAGGCGCTCTCCCAGCTGAGCTAAGGCCCCATATGGAGCGGAAGACGGGATTCGAAGTGAGCGACCTCCACCTTGGCAAGGTGGTGTTCTACCACTGAACTACTTCCGTTTTTCATAGATAAAGACCCGTAGAGATATAAATCTCTTGGGGCCAAATTGTAAAATGATGAGCCATGAAGGACTCGAACCTTCGACCCTCTGATTAAAAGTCAGATGCTCTACCAACTGAGCTAATGGCTCTTGGCTGGGCTAGCTGGATTTGAACCAACGCATGTCGCAGTCAAAGTGCGATGCCTTACCGCTTGGCTATAGCCCAATGTTTAGTACAATAAATAGTATGTCCAACATTTATTGAAAATATAAGTGGTGGAGGGGGACGGATTCGAACCGCCGAACCCGGAGGGAGCGGATTTACAGTCCGCCGCGTTTAGCCACTTCGCTACCCCTCCACTTATTGAAACTACTTAAAATCCCGTCGAGGATTTTTTTATGCTTCCACTGAAGCTAATTCAGAAGATAAAAAAGCATGGTGCCGGCGAGAGGACTTGAACCCCCAACCTACTGATTACAAGTCAGTTGCTCTACCAATTGAGCTACCCCGGCACATTTTAAATATCATTTAATTAAAAATGGTGGAGGATGACGGGATCGAACCGCCGACCCTCTGCTTGTAAGGCAGATGCTCTCCCAGCTGAGCTAATCCTCCATATAAATGTGAATCAATTAACAAAAAATTGGTGACCCCTACGGGATTCGAACCCGTGTTACCTCCGTGAAAGGGAGGTGTCTTAACCACTTGACCAAGGGGCCATATAGAAAATAAGAAGGTAAGCTTCCAAGCGGGCTCGAACCGCTGACCTCTTCCTTACCATGGAAGTGCTCTACCTACTGAGCTATGGAAGCATAGCCAATATTCATAAAATAAAAGTGGCTCCGCAGGTAGGACTCGAACCTACGACCGATCGGTTAACAGCCGATAGCTCTACCACTGAGCTACTGCGGAACAATATAAAGCCTGGCAACGTCCTACTCTCACAGGGACAAAGTCCCAACTACCATCGGCGCTGAGAAGCTTAACTTCCGTGTTCGGTATGGGAACGGGTGTG
>NZ_JACCBX010000022.1:53971-72943 GCF_013409995.1 Neobacillus driksii | reverse complement strand
GCATGTATTAGGCACGCCGCCAGCGTTCGTCCTGAGCCAGGATCAAACTCTCCAAGAAAGTTGATTAGCTCATTTGTTACGTTGGCTTAGCTTTTATTAAAAGCTAAAAAATTTGTTTGTTGACGTTCTTGTTTGTTTAGTTTTCAAAGAACAAATTCACCGTGTCACCCAAAAGCGACTTTATTAATTTATCACAGCCACTCAATAAAGTCAACAACTTTTTTCAAGTTATTTATTTTACGTCAGCAGCGACGTTTATTAATATACCAACATATTATTTAAAAGTCAACAAAATATATTAAATTCGTTTCTTACTTTTTTAAAAGTGTTATTTATCCTTTCTTCCTGCTCTTATTATCCCTTCTCATGTACTTTAAACATTCATTTGGTGAGGCTACTCTCTTAAATAGGGTAAATAAAATCTTATACCGCTCTTCCATTGCGCGCTTTACTATATGGTCAATACGATGATCTTTTAAATCAAATAATATTTCATCCATCTCACGCTTTATCAGGTATTCCATTTCTTTTACTTCTTTTTCATTAATGAGAAGCCCAAACATTCAATCACCCTTTATATGAAATATGTAGTTATAGTAGTCTTTTCCAAATTAGTGAAATTTATAATTATTTTTCTTAATCATATTCATTTAAAAATACGCATAGGTATGAGACAAGGATAGCAATGGACGAGGTGGTAGATATGAATAACTTTTTTGTGTTAAATGGCAGATTTGTAAAACAAATGCTTTTAGTAGTAATTGCTGCATTTTTTACTGCGTTGTTTTTATTCATGGGGAATCTCTCTTTATCTCCAGTCTTTTCAACAAAGGACGGTCCTAAAGCCGTCTATCGCGGGGAAAAGGATATCGCTCTTACCTTTAATATTGGCTGGGGCGATGAAAAAGCAGAACCAATTTTAGACGCACTAAAAAAAGAAAATGTAAAAGCTGCAACCTTTTTTTTAGCTGGTTCATGGGCTGAGCGGCACCCGGATATTGTCAGCCGGATTGTCAAGGAAGGGTACGAAATTGGAATTCTTGGTTATGCCTATGAAGATTATACCGAATTAGAAGATGTGAAAATCGGCAAAGATATCTCGAAAGCAAAGGAAGCCTTCAGAAAGTTAAATATTAAAGACATCAAGCTTCTCCGGGCTCCTACTGGACATTTTGATCAACGCTCCTTAAAGATAGCTGAACGATATGGATACACGATGGTTCATTGGAGTGTAGATTCTAAGGATTGGACCAATCCTGGAGTAAAGCAAATTCAAGAAAATGTTAGTAAGGCCGATAAAGGTGATATCATTCTTCTCCATGCCTCTGATTCAGCTAAACAGACTGCCAATGCTTTACCTGGTATTCTCCAGGAATTGCAGGGTAAAGGCTTGAAACTGGTTACCGTTTCACAACTAATAGCAAATGGAGTCGTCGAGTCAAAGGAAATCAGATAGTTAAAAAAAGACCGTCCATTTAACTTTAATGGACGGTCTTTTTGCTTATTTTTTTAGGGGACTTTGTTATCTTATTTGTAGAAGATTGCCTGCTTTGTCTTTGTTGCTGTGATTGCATATTTAGTTTATGAAGAATTAATATTTGATAAGCATTACAAGCTAGTAAGGAAAACAGCATGAGATAAATCCAGCTTGACTCATTTACACGTAACACTGGGAACCATTCTATAACCGTTACCACAATCATAAAAAAGAGGGCTGGAATAAATGCTTCACGATTTGTTTGTTTTGCTTTATACCATGCAATCACCAATGCGGGGATTAACAACAATACTGCCAGCCCGATATAAGGGTATAGGCTGTCCCCTGATTTTGCAAAGGTCTCATAGCGTAAATACACAAGGTCAAATAACACAAATAGAGTTAATACTGCTTGAACTCCATTCCAAAGTGATACGGATTTAAAGATGCCTAAGCCAAAGCGGTGAACAGTTAGATAGGCAAAAAAGCCCATTTGACTAACAACACTATAAAGAAAACCCCATAATAAAAACCAAAAAAGGGCGGATAATATATTAATGATACGAAATTCGGTAAAATAATGTACATACTCATTCCAATTGATAATAAACCCAACAATTGCTGATGTAATTCCGCCAATTAATAGCGTAGTCATAAACAGCCTAACCCAAATACGACTCGTCACACAATTATCCTCCAATAACAAAAAATAAATACCATAATGATTGTACCAATCCAATTATAAAAAATCCATCTTTTCAATATCTGTACGCATAATCTAAGGCTCTTTTCTTCATCCTAAAAATTAAGGACTATTATGTGAAAGGAGCTTTCTATATGAAAGTAAAAAAGCTGATACTCCCCTTGCTAATCACTATGCTTCTGTCTAGTTGTGCCTCTCCTGAAGCTAGCGGTGGAGAACAAATAGATTATGAAGAAACAAAAAAAATGGTTGTTGATATACTTAAAACAGATGATGGCAAGAAAGCACTACAAGAGGTTATGGCAGATGATAAGATGAAAGAAACGCTGGTAATGGACCAAAAAGTGGTGTCTGATACCATTCAACAAACCCTGACCTCTGAAGCTGCGACAGAAATTTGGAAAAAAACTTTTAGTGATGCCAAATTCGCCGAGGGCGTTGCAAAAAACATGAGGACCGAGAATGAACAGCTTTTGAAGGATTTAATGAAGGACCCTGAGTATAGAGCTATGATGATTGAGGTTTTCCAAGAACCTGAAATTCAAAAGGAAATGGCCGATGCGTTAAAAAGTAAAGAATATCGAGAACATCTTCAAACTGTCATTTCTGAAACACTTGAAAGCCCTCTTTATAAAGTAAAAATACAGGAGTTACTCTTAAAGGCGGCGGAAGAAAAACAGCAAGCTGAAGAGAAAAAGTAGTCTTAGGTTAAAATAAATGCCTCCTCCAACTTTTTGGAAGAGGCATTTATCTTTTACTTTTTCAAACGACTTGTCATTTTTTCAGCAATTTCTAAATAAATTTTTCCTAATTTATGATCTTCTTGATAGATTGACGGTGCAAAATCATCATCATTCCAATCAGGCTGATTCAGCGGCAGGCGTCCAAGGACTTCTGTGTTCAGGTCCTCAGCTAGTTTATCTCCGCCGCCTTTACCAAATACATATTCTTTTTCACCTGTTAGCTTACTTTCAAAGTACGCCATATTTTCAATAACACCTAGAATTTCATGATCGGTGCGTAATGCCATAGCACCTGCACGTGCTGCTACAAACGCTGCAGTTGGATGTGGTGTTGTTACGATTACTTCCTTACAAGCCGGAAGCATCGTATGAACATCTAATGCAACATCTCCCGTTCCAGGAGGTAAATCTAATAGCAAATACTCGATCTCTCCCCATTCGACCTCATTAAAGAAGCTATTTAGCATTTTTCCTAACATCGGACCGCGCCAAATAATCGGGGAATTATCTTCTACAAAGAAGCCCATGGAAATGACTTTTACTCCAAAGCGCTCAACTGGCAGTATTTTTTCGCCTCTTACGACTGGTCTTTTCGTAATTCCCATCATATCCGGAACACTAAAGCCGTAAATATCTGCATCAATTAAGCCAACTTTTTTGCCTAGTCGTGCGAGAGCCACCGCAAGGTTAACAGATACGGTCGATTTACCTACTCCACCCTTACCACTTGCAATTGCAATAAATGTTGTTTTATTAGAAGATAGTAATCCCTTGTCCTCAGATTCACTCGCAGCCGAACGATGTTCCGCTAATACAGCTTCTGGCAGTTCACTAAAACGGATCCCCACCGTTTGGGCACCAGCTTCTTTTAGTAAATTGACCACTTGTGTTTGAAGCTGTAATTGTTCAGCGGTGCCGGTTTTAGCAATCTGCAATTTCACGCTCACATGGCTTTTCTCTTCTTTAATTTTAATTTCTTCAATAGCGTTTAATTCAGCTAAAGTTTTATGTAAAAACGGTTCTTTTAAGCTGCCTAGTACTTCACGTACTTTTACTTCGGTTAACATGTAAACAAACACCTCACCTAATGAATTCGTTTCCAGTTTTCAGTATACCATATTCTTTTCTAGAAACAGTTAAATGAATCACATCCATTACTATTCCAAAAAAAAGAAGGTGATTAAACACCTTTACTCATCTTCTATCTTTAATTCCTTTTCATTGGTAAAATAACGAAGCACACCTTGATAGATGGATGCTGCTATCTTCTCCTGATAAGCTTCCTTTTTTAATTGCTCTCTTTCATTTGGATTTGAAAGGAATCCTACTTCTACCAACACCCCAGGCTTTTTAGCATGCTTTAAAATATAAACAGAATTAATTGGCTTTGCTTTTCTTGTTGTATTTTCTAAATTCACGATCAGCTCATCTTGAATAAATTTTGCGGCTTTGACATTTTCTTTAAAATGTGGCGCATAAAAGGTTTGGGCTCCACTCCATCTTGATGATGGAATCGCGTTTAAATGAATACTGACAAAGAAATCATTATCGGAGTTGTTTATCATTTTTAAACGCTTTTTTAGATCTTCCACTTTTCTTCTACTGTATCCTTTTGTATCCTCATCAGCTAAATCTTTATCTGTTTCACGGGTCATGACCACTAAGGCACCCTGTTCCTGCAAATAGTCTCTGACTTTTAATGAAATATCCAAGGCAATGTCTTTTTCTAATGCTTTGGAATTCCCTGCTCCACCATCTGGACCGCCATGTCCTGGGTCAAGTAATATGATTTTTCCGGAAAGTGGAAGACTCCAAGAATCGCCCCATGTATTTTCCTTTACAAAATCATATTGTAAAATCAGAAATAAAAGAAGTAAGCCAACAGAAAAACCAATGACCTTTAATTTTTTCTTTGACACCAAAATCATTCCTTCCCGCTCGTCCCTATTCACTTAACTATATGGGACAAGGGACTTGTTTAGAACAGGAAGAAATGTGAAGAACCAGGATATCTAATCCTGGCTCGTGATCAAGCTATTTCATTAATGTAATCTCAGCTTGCGGCGTCTTTGAGCTTTTTCATATCCTTCTTTCCACCAAGCATCGATATAACCCTCGCAGGAATAATAAAGCGTTTCGCTCATGGTTCCTTCTTCCCCATTACCCCAATAAAGAAGAAAATTGTAGAGTGTATCAATTAAATGCTTCTCTTCTCTAGAACAACGTTTTCGTACATCATCTATATTTTCACCATAATAACCAAATTTGCTAAATTTAGCCCCTAATAAGTAGGCTTCTAATGCTACATCATAACAGGCCTCTTCAATACCTGTATTCATAATAAAACTTGATGCAACTCTGGATGAGCCAAAATACTGCTGCACCCGTTCTTTTAACGTTTTAACTGACAAGTCCTTTAGAACGGACCGCTCGTATTTTATTTGTTTATCGCGACGCTTTTCTTTAAAGGTAGTAATTACTGTCACTCGCTTTTCACCTCTTAGGACTATTCTTCATCCCTTAGGCATAAGTAATTCAAATTCAAAGGCGTTTTCGATTGCCAATTTTTATCGTATTGGATTTTCCTTATTCCAGATTATCGAAAACGTACTTCCTCTGCTGCTGCTTTCGGTTAAAATTAAATCTCCATTAAGGGCGTTTGCAAGCATTTTACTGAAAGGCAACCCTAAGCCAAGGCCTCTCGCCTTTAATTTCTTCTTTTCTCCTCGGAAAAACCTTTCAAATACATATGCCTGTTCTGCTTCAGGAATTCCTGAACCCGTATCTTTTATGTCAATGCCACTCTCTGAGAGCATGACTATTATTGAACCCTGACCATCAAGCGACTGATATGAGTTGTTTAACAGGTTGATCATAATTTGCTGTAACCGCAATGGATCGATGTTCCGATACAGGGTTTCATTAGGTACAACTACTTGATAATCAATACGTTTAGGCTTTGTAAGACCCCATTGACGGACAATGTTCTGAACAAGCTCATTCATATTGCAATTTTCCATTCTGATTGAAAAAGCCCCAGCAGCTAATGAATTAAAATCTAATAAATCCGCAATCATCGTTTGGAGCCTTGTGACTTCCTTTAGGGTTATATCAAGAAATTCTTGCCGTTCCTCCCCAGTAACAACCCCATCACGCACCGCTTGAACAAGCCCACTTATAGAGGTTACAGGTGTTTTGAGATCATGAGTGACACCAGCTAATAATTCAGCTCGAAGTTTTTCTAGCTGTATTAGGCGATTCGTCATCTGAGCAAAGGAACTGACGAGTTCAAATATTTCCTGTTCGGTTGAATCTGTATTCAAGTTGAGGTCATAATTCCCCTCTTTAATTTGCGCTGCCGCATGGGCAACGTCTTGAATAGGTCTAAGTATCTTTTTTGAGAGCAGGTAGATCACAAGCCACCCTAATAATCCTAAACCACCTAATAAAATAAATAATAGCCGGTATTCTTGATTAACCTCTGACAATTCATCCGCACTTTGCATTAGTACAACCCAGCCAATTTGTTTGTTATTTTCCAAAATAGGAGATTTGACAGAATACATAATACCAATATCTTCTACTTCCAGCCTTTGTATAGTTTCTTTGTTCTCGAAAACTTCGCTTGGAATATCAATATTGTTTTGATTCCGTGGTCCCATTCTTCCAGGGTTCATATGGCGCGGTCTTGAAAAAATTGCTTCCCCACTTAAGTCTGTGATAAATAGCTCTGGTTCTTTTTCTAATTGAAGGACTCTAGCCCTTTCTTCTAGCATACGATTAAAAAAAGGGTCAACTTCCATCATTCCATTTGTTTGAGTCACTCGATTTGCTGTTTCAACTGCTAAATATTCCATTAAGTTTAAACGATTCTCTAAAGTGGTTTTTTGAATCCACCATAAAGATCCTGCTCCTAATAAGATTAGTCCAATTATAAGTGTAGCAAGGTATCTTGTTGTCCAGTACTTAAGCAATGTCGTCCTTTTTTTATTTTTCGTAAACACAGAATTGATACCCCAATCCGCGATGAGTTCGGATTTCACCTTGCGAGTCCGGCCACTCACTCAATGCTTGCCGTATCCGTTTAATCGCTAAATCCACCGCACGATCACTGCCTTCATAATCCATACCCCAGACACTTTCGATTAGGTCGTCTCTTGTAAATGTTCTATTCGGCCTCTCCGCCAAATAGATAAGCAAATTAAGATCTTTCGGGGTTAAGATAACCTCTTCACCATTAATGGTTACGATATGAGCATCTAGATTTATTTTTAAGCTACCAAACTGCTTACTATTATCGCTATCAAGGACATTGGCTGAGCGCCTTAGTACAGCATGAACACGAGCAATAACTTCTTCACCGACAAAGGGCTTCGTTATATAATCGTCTGCCCCCTGATTTAGTCCTTTTAATCGGTAATCAATATCCCCTAGTGCTGTCAGCATAATCACTGGACAAGCACTTACATTTCTAATATCCTCTAGGATACTCCAGCCGTCTTTCCCAGGCAGCATAACGTCAAGTAATACAAGATTTGGGGAATTCTCATGAAATAAACGTAATGCTTCATCCCGGTCATAAGCTTGTACGACATTATAGCCCACATGCTGTAAGTACACAGCTAATACTCTTGAGATTGTCTTTTCATCTTCCACAACCAAAATGGTTTTCATTACATGAACAACCTCCAATCTCTTTAACTTTACTAGAAAATCCTCGGGTGGAATATACCGAGGATTTGACTAGTATAGTTTAAACTCCCGTGCCGCTGCTAGCAGCCGTGCCACTCACTCCCTGTTGTACTTCACCGCCGTTATGCATACCGCCGCCATGTCCACCACCTCTATGCCCAGAGCCATCCATTCCTTTACCAAACATACCGAATGACCCATTACCGAGTAGTTCTTCTAACTTCGCTGCATCCTTTTCTTTTATTTCACTCATTATGTCTTGTGTTGATTTATCTGTAGTAGAGATTCCAAGGTCCTTTGCTAATTTCGCTATTTTTTGTTCTCTCACTTCTTCAGCAATTTGTTGAATCGTTTTACCGTCGATAGTAATATTATATTCCTTTGCGTCTGCTTTTACTTTGGCCTTATAAACCTCTTGGGCAATTTCCTTAATTTCTTTTCCTTCGACACTTATACCCAATTCTTTAGCCTCTTTATTAACCGTTGCTGCATAGACTTCCTGTGTTAGTGTGGTTAGATCTTTACCATCAGTAGTAATGCCTAACTCTTCTGCTTTCTTATTCAGTTCAGCTTGTCTGATATCCTGCTTTAATGTTTCTGCATCTTTATCATCCGTTGTTACTCCTAGCTCTTTCGCTTCTTTCTGAAGTTCAGCCAAGCGGATCTCCTGACGCAGAGTCTGTACATCCTTTCCATCTGCCTCGACATCAAATGATTTAGCTTCTTCCTGTAAATTTGCTAATTGTACTGCCTGTGCAAGAGTATCAATATCCTTATCAGTTGCCTTAATACCTAAATCCTTCGCTTCCTGCTTAATGAGTGCTTCTTGGATTTCCTGCATTAACGTTTCGGCGTCCTTGCCGCTCGTATCAATCCCTAAATCCTTCGCTTGTGCCAGTAGTTCCTCGGAATCCATACCCTTATGTCCAAAACCCATCATGCCCTTAAAGCCCTTCATAAAATTTTCAACCTTTGTACCTGTGCTGCTCGTTGTGTCATCATTTGCAAATGTCGTGGTCGCATAACCTCCCAGTAATAAAACACCTGCAACCGTTAACCCTAATACCGACTTTTTCATTTATATTACCTCCTGAATTTATAAAAATTATTACGCTCTTGTACATGCTGAACCTTGTACTATTACTTTAACGCCCAAATAAGTCAGGATAATGTCAAAAAGAACTATTTTTCTTAAAATACAAAAAGATCCCCCAACCAAAAATGGTCGGGGGTTCTTTAATAATTTTAACGCTTTAAGAACTGTGGGAATCGAATAGAAACTTTAAAACTGTATTTTTTTCCGTGTTTTGGAAGGGTAAAACCTGTAAAACCATAAATTAATGTCAGCAATGGTGAAAATAAGCAAAATAATGCAAACGGAAAGTAATCAGCTACAGGCACTCCGAGAACTGAAGCCAGAAACACACCACAGACACTCCATGGGACGAGAGGATTGACGACCGTTCCGGCATCTTCGAGCACCCTTGAAAGATGCTTCGGTTCTAAGCCAGCTTTTTTGAAATGTTCTTTAAAAGCATTTCCTGGTAACAGGATTGATAAATATTGCTCCCCAATAATAAAATTAACAGCTACCGCAAGTCCGGCAGTTGTACTAATTAAAAAGGAAACACGGGTTAATACAACTTGTAGAAGCGATATAAGCGCCGGAATAATGCCCAGTCTGAAGAGAAGTCCTCCCATGCTCAGTGCCAGCAAAATTACTGATATGCTGAACATCATACTCTCCATTCCGCCCCTTGTCAGCATTGAATCGACTTCTTGGACTCCACTTGCAGATTTATAACCGGAATAGAGTAAATCAAACAATCCTTTGCTGTCTATTCCTCCTTTCATCCAAACAGAAATTAAAAGAGCGGAAATAATGCCAGCCGAAAGCGTCGCGATCGCAGGTACTTTTTTGGCAGCCAGGATAGTTAGGATAATAAAGGGTAGAAGTGAGTACCAGTGTACAAGGTTTAGATTTATTAATTCCTCTTTAAGGATTCCCATTTGTTTAATGTTTTGTTCTGTTTCCGTTGGAGAAATCGCTAGATAAACAATTAGCGAAAAAATAAAGGCTGGGATTGTGGTCCACAACATATTTTTTATATGGTCAAATAAATCTACACCTGCAATGCTCGCAGCAAGGTTTGTCGTATCAGATAAAGGCGACATTTTATCCCCGAAGAACGCTCCAGAAACGACTGCCCCCGCAGTAATTACTGGGGAAATGCCCAGTGCGGTACTTGCTCCAACAAAGGCTACTCCTAATGTTGCAGCTGTTGTTAAGGAACTTCCTATACTTACACCGATAATAGAAGTTACAACAAAAACAATAGCATAGTAAAATTTCCCCGAGACTAACTCGACAGCTATATAAATAAACGTCGGAATTGTACCGCTCGCCATCCAGCTGCTGATTAGCATCCCAATAAAAAAGAAAATCATGACCGAGGCTATTCCGGATTTAGCTCCATCTGCCATTGCTCCTTCAAGTTCCATAAAATTCACTTTCTTAACAGCACCATATACAAGCAACAGGGCGATCCCTGCGATTATTCCAATTTGTGGAACTACTTTAATGCCGATAATTAGATAACCGACAATCCCCATTAAAAGTACAGTAATAAATGCCGCTTCGACTGGTCGAATTGCCAGAACCTTTTGTTGTTGCTCCATAAAAATCTCCCCCTAAGAAGTAAAAAATAAAAGCAAAAAAGCCCCTTCGACTTTAGGGACGAAGGGACTCCGCGGTACCACCCTAGTTGGCAGGAATTACTCCCCGCCCTCTTAAAAAAATATGCCCGTTCAAGGCAGCTGTATTTCAAATTTATCATCGCCCGGATTTCCACCTTCCATCCGGTCTCTTTTTGCTGCTAATGATAATTCTACTAAAACTGCAGGCACTTATTTACTTTCGCACTAAAACGCTTTTAAGCACTAAAGTATTATATTTAAATAATAATATACATTGCTTTATTCTCTCTGTCTACAAAAATTTTTCATGTTACAACTATCTACTAATTAAACGCGCTATATACATAAAAAGACCCCCAATCAAATTGATCGAGAATCTTTGAAATTAGAGTACCTCTAGCCTCAAGAACCTTTCTTACCGAAAATGGAGAAAATCCACTCCCACTTATCTTTAGGTTTTTGAATCGCATGCTCTAAACGTTTATTAAATTCATTTTGTGAAAGCCACTCTTTTTTCATTTCTTCCCGAATATTTTGTAATTCTTTTTGTAAGTATTCGCTCTTTTGTTTTTCCTGTTCCAGCAATGTTTCGTAATGGATCTTTTCTTGTTCAGATAACTTTTCTATCCTAGTTTGCGTTTTTTGTGCTGAATTTGAAATGTTAGAACTTAAATCGTGATGATCCTGCTTTAGCCTCGAAACGGTTGTTTTAAGGTCTGTCATATCGTTTATCACTTGGACATTCATATCACGTGTGGCAGCAAGCTCATTGGCTAAATAGGATAATATTTCTTTTAAGTGATTGGGGTCTTGGGGTAAATTCTCATATGTATCGGCAACCGCTATCTCTGTTTCACTAAATCCTTCTAATCTCTCTTTTTGTTGCCGGGCAATTTCTTTGGCCGTATCGTCCAGGGGCTTGTCCGTATCGCGTAACGCTATAAGCGCTTCAATGTCGGATTGAACAAAAATACGACGATCTCCTTCTTTTAAAAACACATAGCCATTCCGCTCTAGGATTTGGCCATACTTCCGAACAGTAGGTGTTGCAATCCCGGCTTCCTCAGCCACTTCCTTGGAAGAGAAAGAGCGTTCAAACGGTTGAATATCACTTCGCATATCTGACCACCTTTTTTATCATAAATATGAATGATTATTGATGAATCTGCAAGTGCCATATCACCTAGCGATACAAATAAAGAGACGATATGCCCCTTTCTTAACCATTTTTCAGAAATGAAACTATTTTGTGTCCAATACAATCTTTATAAATATCACCCTGAGCCTTGACTGTACCGGGTGGCGTTATACTCTAACTAAATTTAATCTAAAAGGCATATCGGCCGGCGATACGATAGGACATAATGAACTAATTAACTTCTTTCCGAAGAATTACAATCAAAAAGACTCTTCTTTTGATTGAGGTTCTTATATAAAAGATATGCTCTAAAGCAGTATCCTCCTAACCATATTGCCCAGCGATACGATAGACTAAAAAGAACTGATAAGAACTGATAAGCTCTCTCCAGAGAAGCTCTAATAAAAGTGGCTCTTCTTTTTGCTTGAAGTTCTCAACCAGAGTAAAATGGTCTTTGCAGTTCACCCTGAGGCTTAGTCATATCGCGTGACGCTATAATCTCATTAATCGTGATCTAATATATTTTTATAGGTGATTCAGCAAAAACTGCCGATTATTTCCTCGAAAATACAATCTTCGACTAGATTCTTGATTTTTCTACTTTAATCAAACATAGATTATATTTTCTGCGTCTTTGTTATAATAAGGTTCCACTCAACCATTGCTTCGTCCTCCTTCACCACCATACTATACCCGCTAATTTCCCCGATAACCATCGATATAACAATACCTAAAGTGACATTTTTGTCATGTTAGAGTGGAATTAATTAAACATCCATCCAATCATTCGCTGCTACCTTTAATTTGAAACAAAATTTTTTTATTATTTATCATTAATTTTAGATACTTGTCCATTCCAATTTTCTCTTACTATCATATTTTAAAATAAGTATGTGAAAGATTTTCTGGATCCTATGATTATTATTTTAGACTTAAATAGTGAAACAAAAGGGGAGTGTAAGGAATGGCAGATAATACATTCAATGCAGAGACTGGAATTCATGATTTAAACGCATCAGAAGGTGATCATAAGCAAGAACTTTCTGAACTTGAGGCACTTACGACTCGTATTAATGAGCTAGTGGCTAACATGTTAAAACGAGAAATTTATTTAAAAGACGAATTGGCAACTAAAAAAGAAGATATTTCTTCAATTACCGCAAGCCTTGAAAACAGTAATAAAGAAATAGCAGAACTTCAAAATCAAATAGCCGAAATGAGAGCTATCAATGAAAAAAATCAATCATTGATTGGGGGATTAAGCAGTCTAGTAGCTGAGCAAGAGATGCAGTTACAAAATCTAAGAGAAGTAATTGGCACCAAGGAGCAAATAATTACTTCATTTGCTGTAAGTTTAGAAAACAGCAAAAAGGAAATTGTAGAACTTCATAAACAAGTAGAAGAAATGAAAGCAACCATTGAAAATCAAGAAACATTGCTTGGAGAGTACAAAGAAAGACTTGATTTGTTAATCGGGGAATTATCACTATTAACCAACCAAAAAAGTGAATCACAAGCTGAAGAAGGTTCGGAGCTGCAAGCAGAGACGAACACTACAGAAGAAAATTCGGTGCTGCAAGCAGAGCCGGAAGCTAAAGAAGAAAGTTCGGTGCTGAAAGCAGATACGAACGCTAAAGAAGATAATAAGATGCAAAAAACAGACCGCAAAGCTCAAAAGAAAAAGCTTAAAAAATTTCTGAAACAGAACCCAAATGCTAATGAAAAGATTTTAGCGGAACTACTAGGGGTAGACAGTTCATATATAATTGCACTTCGAAAAGAATTTGATATTTGAATGATTGATTAAAGGGGCTTCTAAAGCCCTTTTTATTTTATTCCCGATCAACCCCTCACTCAGGTTTTGTTATGTCACTTCATGGCCGTCCGGTTTCCGTAAATTATCATATTTCTACAAAAATATTTCCCTAAAAATACAAACTTCGACTTGTTCAGCGATTTTTCTACTTAAATCCATTTGATTAAATTTGCTACAAAAAGAGACCTCCTAAAAAGAAGGTCCCTGCACACCTATTAATATAATAAATACTTCTCACGAACCTTGTTAAATTGATCTAAACCAGTCTGCCATGCTGCTTTCATTTCTACAACACTTTTGCCTGCTTCAATATCAGCGCGGATGGAGCCATTGCCG
The DNA here is from genome assembly GCF_013409995.1 of Neobacillus driksii. Lineage (GTDB taxonomy): Bacteria > Bacillota > Bacilli > Bacillales > Cytobacillaceae > Neobacillus > Neobacillus driksii. Next base: position 59,341 of record NZ_JACCBX010000022.1, on the reverse strand, counting down.
ACAAGGTTATCAAAGAAGGAGATTCCTGCTGCACTCGGTGCTCTAAATTGGAAATCGTTTGGATACATATCATGGATTGTTTTTACAATATATAATCCAGTTTCAAACGGCTTATAGGCATTTCTGTCTGTAACATGAATTTGAATTCCGTGGCTTAAAACATTCGCATGCTTCGAGAAGGTAGGTATAAATGAAGCCGCTCGGAATGTGACACCAGGTAATTTGTATGAGTTTAACTTGGAAGCCAGGTTGTCGCTATTTATGAACGGTGCACCAATCAATTCAAATGGTTTTGTTGTTCCTCGACCCTCTGAAACATTGGTGCCTTCAATGAGGGCAGCCCCCGGGTAGACAACCGCAGTTTCTAATGTTGGCATGTTTGGTGACGGAAGGACCCATTCTAATGGCGTTTCATCGTAATACATGTTCCGCTTCCAGCCTTCCATTTCTACCACAGTTAAATCTGCTCCAATTTCAAATTCGCTATTGAAAAGCTTCGCTAACTCCCCAACTGTCATCCCGTGGCGAACAGGAATCGGATACTCACCGATGAATGAAGAGTACTTATCCTCGAGCACAGGTCCTTCAACTTTTGTCCCACTGATTGGATTTGGACGGTCAAGTACGATAATGGGAATATTGTTCTCTTTTGCGGCTTCCATCGCTAGTGCCATGGTGTAAATATACGTGTAAAAACGTGTACCCACATCTTGGATATCAAATAACAATACATCGACATTGCTGAGCATTTCAGGTGTTGGCTTTTTTGTTTTTCCATATAAGCTGTAAACAGGAAGCCCTGTTTTTTCATCGGTATATTGTTCAACATACGCACCTGCTTGTGCACTTCCACGAACACCATGCTCAGGACCGTAAAGAGCAGTCAGGTTCACATCGGGATTATTAAAGAGTAAATCTACGATACTCGTAACGTTCTGATCCACTCCTGTTGGATTGGTGATCAAACCTACGCGTTTATCTTTAATCAAATCAATTTCATCCTGCAACAAAACCTCAACACCCAAACGGAATTTTTTATTCTTTTTCTCCTTATCGTTCTTGGCCATTGCTGCAGAAACAGTAGAAAGTAATAGAACGAGAACCAATAAACCTGTAAGCCACTTTTTCAAAAGTATTCCTCCTCCTTATCTATTCCCTGCCTAATATCCTAACCCGTGGTCAAATCCATATAAAACACTGCCATCATGGTTGTAAATTGTTACTGGCAGTTTTCCAGTTGGATTATTTTTACCAAAAATGGTGTTTGCAGCCGCTTCAAAGCTTGCTGGCTTGAAACCATATTGAACCAGGTAGGCATCTACATTTGTATAGGACATAATGTCATATGGATTCCTAGCCCCAACCGCAATGACAGGTACACCGGTCTCGATGAGTTGTCTTGTCATCACCATTTGGCTGGCGTTTTGTGCTCTGCCACTAACACTAGAAGTGTAGGTACCTGCAATGATATATTTCGCGCCTTGTACTTGTGCTAACTGCGCTTCTGTAAGTTTATCAGAGGCATTGATATAAATGGCACCAGGATGATGCTTTTTAATCTCATCTGCAAGCAAATTAATCGAGAATCCAGAACCTCCAACTACGACAATCTTATCTTCAGGAGAAACAGAAAGCGGGAGAACTGAATCATTTTTTATAAGAGTGATGGACTTTTCTGCTGCTTCTTTTTCAACTGCTTTATGTTCAGCTGAACCTACTACTCTAAGTGCATTCGCTACCTTTTCGTCGAGGCTCTTTTCCACTTCAGCCTTAACGACTCCTCTATTTAACTTCAGTGTTAAGATTCTCTCAACTGATTGCTCTAGTCTATCTTCCGAAATATCCTCTGAAGCAACAGCATCATAAATGCCATTAGCTACAGCTTCTATTCCAACCGGCATTAAGAGGATGTCTGCACCAGCTTTAACCGCACGAATTGCTGCATCAACAGGACCAAAATGATCTGCTATCGCACCCATATTCATGGCATCCGTTACGATAACCCCTTTAAAGCCCATTTCTTCGCGCATTAGACCAGTTAATATCTTGTGGGATAGTGTACCTGGAACAGAGACTTCTGTTCCATCCTTTTTAGAAATAGCTTTTGTATCATCAATTTTCGGGAACGTCACATGTGCTGACATTATCGCATCAATTCCTGCATCCATTGCCTGTTGGAAAGGATATAATTCTACATCTTTCAGACGATCAATATCATGAGGTACCGATGGAAGTCCTACATGGGAATCAACTGCAGTATCTCCATGACCTGGAAAATGCTTAGCTGTTGCCGCAGTACCAGTTTCATGGAGCCCTTTAATATAGGCATTTCCTAGGTCAGCTACTAACTCAGGATTCTCACTAAAAGATCGAACACCTATTACCGGATTATCTGGATTATTGTTTACATCCAAGACTGGCCCAAAATTCATATTGATACCAAGTGCATTAAGCTCTTCCCCGATTGCTTTACCAACCTTTTCAGCTGTTTCTTCTGACCGCGTTGCACCAAGAGCCATATTTCCTGGCATGTCAGTACCAGTCTGCAGACGTGTGACAATTCCGCCTTCTTGGTCAATTGAAATTAACAGTCCGTACTTTTCCGCAGCATCTTGATAGGCACTGACTAACTTTGTTGTTTGGTCCGCAGTCACCGTATTTTCACGGAACAAAATCACACCGCCAAGATGATAATCTTTTACAAGCTTGGCAATCTCATTATTCATTACGGTTACATTTTGACCCTTCCAGGTTCTGAAATCAGGCATTAGCATTTGTCCGACTTTTTCTTCCATTGTCATATGCTTAATTGCTTTGCCAATCAGGTCATAACGCGCACCTTTTTCCCTTTCAACATTGATTATGTCTTGATTTCCCTTAAATTGAATTGAAATTCTATCGTTATAGCTGCCATCCGTGACAGATATAAAGGTATTACCATTGTGACCGGTTAACGTTACTTCTCCATCTTTAGAGACAGACGCAACATTCTTATTGGAAGACTTCCATTTTAAATTTTCAGAAGCCATCATAAAACGGCCATCCTTATAAACATGAAGTGCGTTCAAATCAAGCTTGTTGTCCGTTACTTCCCGTGTAACTTGTGGAACATTGAGGTCTATCACTAAATCTTCAATTCCCGAAGCAGCTACAACCCCTGTCAATGGAATTCCTGTTAACAAAAGCGCAAATGCTAGAAACGAGGTGAATAAAGTCTTTACTAATTTTCGCATGTTTCTCCTCCTCAAGTTATTCTTTATTTAATAATCCCTTAGTTCCCATTCATTTTTTGAAAAAGAAAGTACATCTCCTGATTCCAATTTTGGATTCTGAATATACCAACCGCGGGAATTTGTAGATCCATCCGTTTGATAGACAAATCGCAATTTCGTCGCATCACCTGGTATGGACAATTCTTTCTTTTCCCAGCCATTACTTGTGCCTGTTAATGAGGCAATTTGCTGCCAACTGCCATCTCTAAAGATCTCAACAGACCCACTATCCCAGACATTCTCAATCATATGCCAAGTGGAGAATGTAAGCTTAGTATCCTTAGTTGTATGAAGATCGGCTTCCATAACTCGATTGAGCTTGTCGCCGTATCCAGCAAACCAAGCGTCACTCTTTCCAGGGATTGAGACTGGAATTGAATCCGCTACATTTCTAGCAAATAAACGACGGGTTTGGTTCATTGACCCCATATTTCTTGACGGATGGACACGATTGGTCAGTAAAATCGCAACAGTTTTATTGTTCGGGCTTACTACAATTGAAGTACCTGTATACCCCGTATGACCAAAAGAGTATGTACCTTCTGATAAAGCATCCATATACCAGCCCTGGCCCAGCTCCCATCCTAGTCCATGGTCATTCCCAGGGAATGCGGCGTTCTGATTTTGCAACAGTAATTGTACGGTTTCAGGCTTCAAAATCTTTATGCTGCCATACTTGCCATCATTAATAAAAATATGGGCAAGTTTAGCTAAGTCAATTGCGGTTGAGAATACACCCGCATGTCCTGCCACCCCGTCTAATGACCAGGCATTCTCATCATGAACTTCTCCCCAAACAAGACCGCGGTTAGGTATGGCCTGGTATTCAGTTGCGGCAATGCGGTGTTTCAATGAAGCTGGAGGATTATACATGGTATCCTTCATTCCTAATGGATCTGTGATGTGCTCCCGGACGAATTCATCCTGGCGCTGACCTGACCAGTGCTCAACTAACATTCCTAACGTAATCATGTTTAAATCGCTGTATTCGTATGTTGTACCAGGTGCATTTTTCAAGGATTGGTTTAATACCAGCTTTAGCCTATCTTCTCTTGAACTTCCCTGTGAATATAATGGTATCCAAGCAGTGAAACCAGATGTATGGGTAAGCAATTGACGAATCGTTACGTTTTCTTTCCCGTTTGCAGCAAATTCAGGAATATGTTTTGCTACTGGATCATCCAGATTAAATAGCCCTTTTTCAAAAAGAATCATCACGGCTGTAGCGGTAAAAATCTTACTAATAGAGGCTAAATCAAAAATTGTATCGTTCTTCATAGCAATAGGATCTTTCATTTCTGTGAACTTATCATCGGTGTATTGAGCGGAATAACCATATGCGTCATGTTTTACAATTTTTCCAGCTCTCGCGACAAATGTCACAGCACCTGGCATTAATTTTTGTGAAATGGCTTGGTTCATAATTTGATCGATTTGTTGGAGTGGAGTTTCCACCATGCCAGCTCCTCTTGCTGAACTTGGATGAAGTACGCTTGAAACAGGAATAACAGTTGAATTCCATGTAAAGGCAGGGTGTGGTTTCTTAGAAGGAATGGTGAGTTTTTCTTTTTCTTCAATGGTTTGATCATTTGAAAGTTCATTATTGGCAAAAACAGTGGATGTTCCTAACAGCATCGTACAAACGGCAGTTATCATAAATGTTTTTCTTTTCATATGCCCTCCTTGAATAAATGGTCGGGATAACCCTATGTATACCGAAATACTGGTAACGCTTACAGCATATAGTAAAAGCATATCGGTATAGTGCACAGTCGTCCATACCACATAAGTCACATAACAGACGGTTTTACAGGACATAAGGATTACGTCGTTAGCATTATTTTTTAAAATGTGGAGTGAAATACTGAAATTTCATTTCAGTTTACATCAGATTAAGGATAATTCTCTAAAAAGATAACCGTTTCAATCCCGTAAAGCAAGTCGTGGCAAACTGAACAGGACAAATTTCCCTACCGCTTCTTGATATTTGTCTTTCATCCTGTCCCTTAAGGACAAAACTTCCTACCGCTTCTTGAGATTTGTCTTTCATCCTGCCTCTTAAGGACAAATCTGCCTATTGCTTCTTGAGTTTTGTCTT
>NZ_JACCBX010000022.1:0-53873 GCF_013409995.1 Neobacillus driksii | reverse complement strand
TTTCATCCTGCCTCTTAAGGACAAATCTGCCTACCGCTTCTTAAGATTTGTCTTTCATTCTGCCTCTTAAGGACAAATCTGCCTACTGCTTCTTGAGATTTGTCTTTCATCCTGTCCCTTAAGGACAAATCTGCCTACCGCTTCTTGAGATTTGTCTTTCATCCTGCCTCTTAAGGACAAATCTGCCTACCGCTTCTTAAGATTTGTCTTTCATTCTGCCTCTTAAGGACAAATCTGCCTACTGCTTCTTGATATTTGTCTTTCATACTGCATTTTAAGGACAAACCTTCCTACTGCTTCTTGAGATTTGTCCTTCATCCTGCATTTTAAGGACAAACCTTCCTACTGCTTCTTGAGATTTGTCCTTCATCCTGCCTGTTAAGGACATATCTTCCTACCGCTTCTTGAGATTTGTCCTTTATCCTGCCTCTTAAGGACAAACCTTCCTGCTGCTTCTTGAGATTTGTCCTTCATCCTGCCTGTTAAGGACATATCTTCCTACCGCTTCTTGAGATTTGTCTTTCATCCTGTCTCTTTATAGGAAAAACTGGACATAAAAAAGACCCCCAACCAAATTGGTTGAGAGCCTTTGAAAGTTTGAAGATTAACGCTTTGAGAACTGAGGAGCACGACGCGCACCTTTAAGTCCGTATTTCTTACGTTCTTTCATACGTGGGTCACGAGTTAATAGACCTGCACGCTTTAATGTCGGACGATATTCAGGATCAACTGTAAGTAATGCGCGAGCAATACCATGACGGATTGCGCCCGCTTGACCTGTATATCCACCGCCGCTTACGTTTACAAGAACATCGTAGCTGCCTGTTGTTTCAGTAGCTACTAATGGTTGGTTAACAACCATACGTAAAGCTGCAAATGGGATATATTCTTCGATGTCACGTCCGTTAATTGTAATTTTACCTGTACCTGGAACTAAGCGCACGCGTGCGACAGAGCTCTTACGACGACCAGTACCAATATATTGAACTTGTGCCAAGTTAATTCCCTCCCTCTTTATTAACCGCGAAGTTCGTAAACTTCAGGTTGTTGTGCTTGGTGCGGATGTTCGCTGCCAGCATATACGTGTAATTTTTTGAACGTTTGACGGCCAAGAGAATTCTTTGGAAGCATACCTTTAACAGCAAGCTCGATCATTTTCTCAGCATAGTTTGTACGCATTTCAAGAGCAGTTCTAGTTTTTAAACCACCTGGATGCATAGTGTGACGGTAGTAGATCTTGTCAGTTAATTTCTTACCAGTTAATTCAACTTTAGAAGCGTTAAGAATGATAACATGATCACCAGTGTCAACATGTGGTGTAAAAGTTGGTTTATTTTTACCACGTAAGATTGCTGCTACTTCAGAAGCAAGACGTCCAAGAGTTTTGCCTTCAGCATCAATCACGTACCATTTACGCTCGATATTGTTGGCGTTAGCCATAAACGTTGTACGCATGAAATTCCCTCCTAATTTAAATCCATAAAGATTATTTTTTCGCACCTTCATAAGCGGTTATCGTTTGTTCTGTTCCGGGAATAAACGACAATGCCATTGTGCGGTCAATTTATAAGTTCATATATTTTCAATCACGATGAAGACTTTCCGGGGCTTTATCGTGGGATTAAAAACACAACCATATAATATAATAAGTTCTTTAGAGCTAAAAGTCAAGAAAATGTTACACTAGGATGAGTTGTTTACTTTTTTTATTTTAATAAAATACCTTCCAAAGATACAAACCTTGTCCTGGTGCGGTTTTTCCAGCATAACGGCGATCCTTTTTTTCTAGAATCTCCACTATTTCCTCTGGCTGCCGCTTCCCTGAACCAACCTCTATTAACGTTCCTACTAAAATTCGAACCATATTATATAAAAATCCGTTTCCTATGAAACGAAAGCTAATACGTTCCCCGTCTTGTAATAATTCAATGGTCTCAATCGTTCTTACCTTATCCTCTACTTCTGTTCTTGCTGAACAAAAACTAGAAAAGTCATGTGTCCCAAGCAAATAAATAGACGCTTTTCGCATCAAAGCTAAATTTAAAGGAAAAGGATAATGAAAAGCATAATTCCGTTGAAATGGATCCCTTTTCTGGGATTGATATAGAAAATAGCGGTATTCTTTCCCGCTGGCATCGAACCTTGCATGAAAGGTAGAATCCGCTTTTTCAACAGAAATAACGGATATATCCTCAGGCAGCATAGAATTTATGGCTACTTCCCACTTTTCTGCAGGAAGGGACAATGGCGATTCAAAATGAATCACCTGACCTTTTGCGTGGACTCCAGCATCTGTTCTTCCCGAAGCAGCAATTTTCACATGGCTGCCCTTATGAATTTTAGCCAAGACGGCCTCTATTTCGCTTTGAACAGTTCGTTTATTAGGTTGAACCTGATATCCGGAGAATCCAGAACCATCGTAGGAAATAATGCATTTATATCGATTCATTTCAAGCTCCATTATGAACGTAATAGGATTAATAAAATCGTAAGAATAGCGAGAATTAAAAGTTGGAGTGTGTCAGCAAGTTTCCAGCTCAATAGACGATATTTTGTCCTTCCTTCGCCCCCACGGTACCCTCTTGCTTCCATGGCAATGGCAAGCTCTTCAGCACGCTTAAAAGAGCTAACAAAAAGGGGAATTAGTAAGGGAATGACTGCTTTAATTCTTTCTTTCACTGGACCGCTTGAAAATTCCACTCCTCGAGCAATTTGTGCCTTCATAATCTTGTCAGTTTCTTGCATAAGGGTTGGAATAAACCGTAATGAAATAGACATCATTAGGGCCATTTCATGTACGGGAAAGCGGACTTTTTTCAATGGGTTTAACAGGGTTTCCAGCCCATCCGTTATTTCTATTGGCGTTGTCGTTAATGTAAGCAAACTGGTCATCAAAATTAAGAAAAAGAATCTCATCGAAATAAAAATCCCCTGTCTGACTCCTTCTTCATAAATCTTTATTGGACCAAACTCATACAATAAACTTCCTTCTTTTGTAAAGAACACTTGTAAGAGTAAAGTAAACAACACTAACCAGAGAACTGGTTTTAGACCAGCATATAAAAAACGAAAGGGAATTCGAGACAGGCCAAGCATTAAAAAAGTATAAATACCAATTAGTGCATAGGTAAAAAAGTTGTTTGCAAGAAAGATGACACATACGAATAAGAAAATAATAATAAGCTTTGACCGAGGGTCCATTCGATGAACTAGACTTTCTGCAGGAACATATCTCCCAATGATCATTTTTTCCATCATACTGGTGCACCTCTTAACAATTCTGTAACTGCAGAAGAAAGCTCCTCAATTGAAAGATAGGTGGCCCCTAGTTTAACCCCCAGCTTTTCTTCTATACTTCGTTGAAAACGGACAACTTCTGGTACATCTAGACCCATTTCAACTAGCTCAGAAACGGACGAAAAGATTTCAATAGGTGTTCCCTGTTTTACAACATGTCCTTGCTGCATAATAACAATTTGGTCAGCGTACTTAGCTGCATCCTCCATACTATGAGTTACCAGTATGGTAGAAAGGTTTCTCTCTTTATGAAGTGAATAAAACATATCCATAATCTCTTTGCGACCACGAGGATCTAAACCAGCAGTCGGCTCATCTAGAACGAGACAGTCGGGCTCCATAGCAAGAACTCCTGCAATAGCAACTCGACGCATCTGACCGCCAGACAAATCAAAGGGAGACTTTTCTAATATCTCCTTGGACAACCCAACTTGTTGTAAAGCAAGCCGAGCCCTTTCTTTTGCATCTGCCTCTGAAACACCAAAATTCATAGGGCCAAAAATAATATCTTTTTCAACGGTTTCCTCAAATAGTTGATGCTCTGGAAATTGAAAAACAATCCCGACCTTTTGTCTAATCTGTCTTAAATTCTTATTTTTCTGCTTAGCTTTGACTTTATGGTCCCCAATCACTACGGTTCCTTCAGTTGGAAGCAGCAGGGCATTTAAATGTTGTAATACTGTAGACTTTCCAGAACCAGTATGACCTATTAACGCCATATATGTTCCTGTTGGGATTTCAATAGACACATCTTTAATGGCTAAACGTTCAAAGGGAGTGTTAGCCTGATAACGGTACTCTATACTTTGGAGCGAAATGTCCATAGCTCATTCACCAACTCTTCTTCCGATAAATAGTGCTTCGATAAGTCGATCCCTTTTTCACGAAATGCATTACTCATTTTAATAGAAAAAGGTATATCTAGCCCAAGATGAATCAATTCATCATCCATTGAGAATATTTCCTCTGGACTACCCTCTCGATATACTTTCCCTTGATTCATCACAATAATTCTATCAGCTTTAGCTGCTTCTTCTAAATCATGTGTAATAGAGATGACAGTTAGAGACTTCTCTTCCTTTAAAGTTCGAACTGTTTCTAAGACTTCCCCTCTGCCTTTCGGATCGAGCATCGATGTTGCCTCGTCAAGAATAATGATTGAAGGTCTCAAGGCAAGAACGCCAGCGATCGCAACCCGTTGCTTTTGCCCGCCGGATAGATGGTGCGGCTCTTGATTAAGAAAATGGTCCATTTTGACTTTCTTTAAAGAATCTTCAACCCTTAAGATCATATCATCCCTTGGAATTCCATGGTTTTCTAAACCAAAAGCCACATCATCCTGCACAGTTGTACCCACAAACTGATTATCAGGGTTCTGAAAGACCATTCCTAATTTTTTTCTTATCTCCCAAATAGACTCTTCTGTTAATTTAATTCCACAAACAATAATTTCGCCGTTCTGCGGAAATTGTAAACCATTTAAGAGCTTTGCCGTAGTTGATTTACCTGATCCATTATGACCGACAATGGCTAACCATTCACCTTCATGGATGTCAAAGCTTACATCCTGAAGGGCATAGCTGGGTTGGTTCTCATATTGAAAAGACACATTCTTTAAAGAAACAATTGAATCCCTCATAAAACTTCTCCTCTCAACTCACCTATTCATACTTTTCTATGCCAGCTTCGAAGAATACAAAAAAAGCCTGCACCTCGCCCCTCAGGCAGAATGACGAGTAAATTCTGCCGTTTAAACGGGATTTCTTAAAAGAAATGGGAGGAGGTGCATGAGCTAGACGAGTCGTGAAAAAGATAGGTAAAAGGCTTACATTCATCTTTCCAAGGAGAAATCGGATTCTCCTGCAAGTGCCCTTCTTAATAAGGGTCACGCTCATCATAACGCTCTTTTTGGCTTGGTTCGTTTGTTATATAAAGTTTATCTTACAGAAAAAGGGCTCAAGAACAAGTTTGTAACTAAACTGTCCAGCGCCCTTGTTGTCTGTTAAAGGTATTAAACTAACTCGATAATTACCATTGGTGCACCATCGCCGCGGCGTGGTCCAAGTTTCATAATACGAGTATATCCACCTTGGCGCTCTGAATAACGAGGAGCGATATCAGTGAAAAGTTTTTGAAGTGCATCTTGACCTTTTTCAGCATCAGCAACTTCATTACGTACGTAAGAAGCAGCTTGACGGCGAGCATGTAAGTCACCACGTTTGCCTAAAGTGATCATTTTTTCAACAGTACCACGAAGTTCCTTCGCGCGAGTTTCTGTTGTTTCAATGCGCTCATTGATAATTAAATCTGTAGTTAAATCACGAAGCATAGCTTTACGCTGTGCGCTTGTGCGTCCTAACTTTCTGTATGCCATGAAGGGTTCCCTCCTTTGTTGAAGTCATTAAACGAATTAGTTTTAAAGTAGAGATGAACTATTTAGTCATCTTTACGTAAGCCTAATCCAAGCTCTTCTAGTTTCGCCTTCACTTCTTCGAGTGATTTGCGGCCTAAGTTACGAACTTTCATCATATCTTCTTCAGTTTTATTAGCTAGTTCCTGAACAGTGTTGATTCCTGCACGCTTTAGGCAGTTATATGAACGAACTGATAAATCAAGTTCTTCGATCGTCATTTCAAGGACTTTTTCTTTTTGATCCTCTTCTTTTTCGATCATAATCTCAGCATTTTGAGCTTCATCAGTTAAACCAACGAAAATATTTAAATGCTCAGTTAAAATCTTTGAACCAAGAGCAATAGCTTCTTTTGGCCCTGTGCTTCCATCTGTCCAAACATCAAGCGTTAGCTTATCATAGTTTGTCATTTGACCCACACGAGTATTTTCTATCTGATAGGACACACGAGAAACTGGAGTGAAAATAGAATCAATTGGAATTACACCAATTGGCTGATCTTCACGCTTATTTTGCTCAGCTGGTGTATAACCACGACCACGCTTAGCCGTTAAACGCATGCGAAGATGTCCACTTGAAGCCAATGTAGCAATATGAAGATCTGGATTTAAAATTTCAACATCACTATCATGAGTAATGTTTCCAGCTTTAACAGGACCTTCACCCTGAACATCAATCTCAAGAGTCTTTTCTTCATCAGAATAGATTTTTAAAGCTAATTTTTTAATGTTTAATATGATGGATGTTACATCCTCTACGACGCCTTCAATTGTTGAGAACTCATGAAGTACCCCATCGACCTGAATCGATGTAACAGCGGCACCTGGGAGTGAAGATAAAAGGATACGACGTAAGGAGTTACCCAAAGTGGTACCATATCCACGCTCTAGTGGCTCTACGACGAACTTCCCGTACTTGGCATCATCGTTGATCTCAACCGTTTCGATTTTTGGTTTTTCTATTTCGATCATCAAATAACCCTCCTTCAAAACGTCGAAACCTCGACTAGTAATTTACTAATCGAAATTCCCCCATGTATACGTTCCCGTTTTGTGCACAACAACTGGAATAATTCTTCTGTATGAACGGAAAATATTAGTATCATATCCCATTATAGACAGGGATACAAATTCTATACAGAAAAATTAAACACGACGGCGTTTTGGTGGACGGCATCCGTTATGAGGAACAGGAGTAACGTCTTTAATAGCTGTTACTTCAAGACCTGCAGCTTGTAGCGCACGAATTGCAGCCTCACGACCTGCACCAGGTCCTTTAACTGTAACTTCTAAAGTCTTCATACCATGTTCAATAGATGTCTTAGCTGCAGTCTCAGCAGCCATTTGTGCTGCGAATGGAGTAGATTTACGAGAACCTCTAAAACCAAGCGCACCAGCACTAGACCAAGAAATTGCATTACCATGTACATCAGTAATTGTTACGATTGTATTGTTAAATGTTGAACGGATATGTGCAATACCTGATTCAATATTCTTTTTAACACGACGTTTACGTGTATTAGTTTTACGTGCCATTTAAATAACCTCCTTTGCCGATTACTTCTTCTTGTTCGCAACAGTCTTACGAGGACCTTTGCGTGTACGAGCGTTGTTTTTCGTGTTTTGTCCACGAACCGGTAAACCACGACGATGACGTAATCCGCGGTAGCAGCCAATCTCCATTAAACGCTTAATGTTAAGAGAAATTTCACGGCGAAGGTCACCTTCAACTTTTAATTTGTCGATGATATCACGGATTTTGTTTAATTCGTCTTCTGTTAAATCACGCACACGAGTATCTTCAGAAACACCAGCTTCTGCTAATACTTTTTGTGCAGTATTTTTACCAATACCATAAATGTAAGTTAAAGAGATAACTACACGTTTTTCACGTGGAATATCTACACCAGCAATACGTGCCATTAGTTAGCGCACCTCCTTCAAGATTAACCTTGTTTTTGTTTATGTTTAGGGTTTTCACAGATAACCATGACTTTACCGCGTCTACGGATAACTTTGCACTTTTCGCAGATCGGCTTAACAGATGGTCTTACTTTCATTATCCTAACCTCCTTAGTAATACGGAGTGCAAGCAACTATTTAAAGCGGTAAGTAATTCTTCCGCGTGTTAAGTCATATGGAGAAAGCTCAACAGTAACTTTGTCACCCGGAAGGATGCGAATGAAGTGCATTCGGATTTTACCAGAAACATGAGCTAGCACGGTATGACCATTTTCTAATTCTACCTTAAACATTGCATTTGGCAAAGTTTCTAATACTTTACCTTCAATTTCAATAACATCATCTTTGGCCATTAATTCGTCTCCCTTCTCATTTCAATTATTACATTCGAAAATGTATCGCAAATACTTTTCTTACGTACAAAACAATAGCAACCTTTTAATATTAACATAATGTTCGTCTTCTGTCCGCAAGTATATTCTACATTGGATGGAATTTCAAATTCCACATGTAAGTCTTGCCCAACTCTCGGTCCTACATACTCCGTACAATAGAAAAGCAATTTACATCCACATACTTTTGAAGCTTATTGAAGAGATGTTCGAGAGTCGATCTACGAATAAACTAATGGCCATTAACGTAAGTCCCCGACCAACTGCTGGATATCAGCAAATACCTTATTAATATCTTGCTGGCCATCAATTGTGCGCAGGTAACCTTTAGTCTCATAGAAAGTAAGCAATGGTTCTTGTTGTTTGATGTTGACGTCTAATCGATTTTGAACTGTTTCAGCATTATCATCTGCTCTTTGATAGAGCTCACCGCCACATTTGTCGCAAGTTCCCTCTTTTGCAGGAGGATTAAATACTAAATGATATGTTGAGCCGCATTCTTTACAAATACGACGACCTGTCAAACGATCCATTAAAATACTTTTATCTACATTTATATTAATTACATAGTCAATCTTTTTATCTAAATCAGACAATAGATTTTCCAATGCTTCTGCTTGAGGTACCGTTCTAGGAAAGCCATCAAGTAAAAAGCCATTTTTACAGTCATCTTTACTTAACCGTTCACGAACAATGCCGATTGTTACTTCATCAGGAACAAGTTCGCCTTTGTCCATGAAAGACTTAGCTTCTAATCCTAGTTCTGTTCCTTCTTTCATCGCTGCACGGAACATATCTCCAGTAGAGATATGAGGGATGCCGTATTGTTCGACGATTTGTTCGGCTTGAGTACCTTTTCCAGCACCCGGAAGCCCCATTAATACTAAATTCACACGTGTTCCCCCTCGTGCTATTTATTGGTTTAGGGAACATATGTCCCCGAAACCATTTATTTTATAAAGCCTTTATAATGACGTTTAACTAGCTGCGCTTCAAGCTGTTTCATCGTATCCAGTGCAACACCAACCACGATTAGCAAGCTTGTTCCCCCAATTTGAGCTGATTGCGGTAAATTCGCCACATTAATAAAAATGATCGGCAGAATCGCAATAACTGTTAAGAAAAGAGCACCTACAAAGGTTAAACGATATAATACGCGCGTTAAGTATTCCTGTGTACTCCTGCCCGGTCTAATACCTGGGATATAGCCGCTTTGCTTTTGTAAGTTTTCAGCAGCTTGTTCAGGATTAACCTGAATAAATGCATAAAAATACGTGAAAGCAATAATCAGTGCAGCATATAAAGTCATTCCAATTGGGTGGGAATAATCAAATACCCTTGTAATCCAAAGAGTCACATCATTAGTTGGAAAAAAAGAGGCAACAGTTCTCGGCGTTACAATAAAGGAAACTGCAAAGATTACAGGAATAACACCAGCAGCATTAACTTTTAACGGCATATGAGTGGATTGTTGTGCCCCTGCATTACGTCCGTTAGTAGCTCTTTGTTTCGCATACTGGATTGGAATTTTTCTTGTTGCTTGTTGAATGAAAATAGTACCTACAACAATCGCAATTACTGCTAAGAGAATTAAAAGAACCGTAACAATACGGAGGAATAATTGCTCACCAGCATTTTCAAACTGCTGTACATAAATCTGATTCACTGTATTAGGTATACTTGCAACAATACCAGCAAAGATGATAATGGAAATTCCATTTCCAACACCCTTTTCAGTAATTTGCTCACCTAACCACATCAAAAATGAAGTACCAGCCGTTAGAACAACCGCTATTAATAGATAAGTACCAATTCCTGGGTTATTAATCAATTGACCACTCGCCATATTATTAAAGCCATAAGACATACCTAAGGCTTGGATAAAGCCGAGAACAATTGTGAAATATCGTGTAAACTGAGCTAACTTTCGACGTCCAGCGTCTCCTTGCTTTGACCATTCCGTAAATTTCGGAACTACATCCATTTGTAAAAGCTGAATAATAATGGAAGCAGTGATGTAAGGCATAATACCCATAGCAAGGATGGAGAAGTTTTGCAACGCTCCACCACCAAAGGTATTTAAGATCCCAAATACACTTAATTTATCTTGTGCTGCCAAAATTTCAGCATTTACATTCGGAACAGGAATAAAACTGCCTAGTCGAAATACGATTAACATTAAAAGAGTAAATATAATTTTTCTTCTAATTTCAGCCACGCGCATAAAATTGGAGATTGTCTGGAACATTAGATCACCTCAGTAGTTCCACCTACAGCTTCAATTGCTTCTTTGGCAGTAGAGGAGAATTTATGAGCTTTAACTGTAAGTTTTTTCTCTACGTTCCCTTTTGCAAGAATTTTAATTCCTGCTTTTTCGTTCTTAACTAGACCAGTTTCAATTAGAAGTTCTGGAGTAACTTCTGTACCCTCTTCAAACTGATTAAGAACATCAAGGTTTACAATCGCAAATTCTTTACGGCTGATGTTTGTAAAACCACGTTTTGGTAAACGACGGAATAAAGGTGTTTGACCACCCTCGAATCCAAGACGGACACCGCCGCCGGAACGAGCATTTTGACCTTTATGACCTTTACCAGCAGTCTTACCTTGACCAGAACCGATACCGCGTCCTAAACGTTTACGTTCTTTACGAGAACCCTCAGCAGGCTTTAGTTCATGAAGTTTCATATTGGCACCTCCTTATGAAAGAAAACAATCAATTATTGTTCTTTTACTGTTACAAGGTGAGCAACTTTTGTAATCATACCGCGGATTGCAGCATTATCTTGGTGCTCAACTGTTTGATTTAATTTACGTAAACCTAGAGCAGTAACTGTCGCGCGTTGGTCTTCAGGACGACCAATTACGCTGCGGTTGAGGGTAATTAATAGTTTGTTTGCCATTTTATTTCCCTCCTTACCCTAGTAGTTCTTCTACTGATTTACCACGTAACTTGGCTACGTCTTCAGCACGTTTTAATTGTTTTAAGCCATCGATCGTTGCACGTACCATATTAATTGGAGTGTTAGTTCCTAAAGATTTTGAAAGGATATCTCCTACTCCGCCTAATTCTAGAACAGCACGGACTGGACCGCCAGCGATAACTCCTGTACCTTCAGAAGCAGGCTTTAGAAGAATTTCACCAGCACCAAAACGTCCAATAACTTGGTGAGGAACAGTAGTTCCAACCATTGGCAATTCGATTAAGTTCTTCTTCGCATCTTCGATTGCTTTACGAATCGCATCTGGTACTTCTTGAGCTTTACCAGTACCGAAACCAACATGACCGTTTTTATCTCCAACTACTACTAGAGCAGTGAAGCGAAAACGACGACCACCCTTAACAACTTTCGCTACACGGTTAACCGTTACAACGCGTTCTTCTAGTTCAAGTTTGTTTGGATCAATACGACGTATCATTTATGTGTCCCTCCTTTGTCTATTAAAATTGTAAGCCGTTTTCACGGGCTGCATCAGCTAGTGCTTGGATACGTCCATGATAAAGATATCCTCCACGGTCAAAGACAACAGCAGTGATACCTTTTTCTACCGCACGTTTAGCGACTAATTCTCCGACCAACTTAGCTGCTTCAACATTACTTGTAGATTCAAGGTTAAGATCTTTTTCCATAGTAGAAGCACTTGCTAATGTAGTTCCACTCATGTCATCGATTAATTGAGCATAAAGATGCTTGTTAGAACGAAACACATTAAGACGTGGTCGAGCAGCAGTACCGCTAAGTTTCGCACGAACACGAGCATGTCTTTTCTTGCGACTAGCATTTTTGTCAAGCTTCGTAATCATTTACGTCACTCCTTTCGTTTACCTATGCGGCATTACTTACCAGTTTTACCTTCTTTACGACGAACAAATTCGCCTTCGTAACGAATTCCTTTACCTTTATAAGGCTCTGGAGGACGAACTTGACGAATATTGGCTGCTAATGCACCAACACGTTCTTTGTCAGTACCTTTAATAGTAATCTTTGTATTAGCAGGCACTTCGATTTCAAGACCAGTTTCTGGTTCAATTTCAACTGGATGAGAATATCCAACGTTTAATACAAGCTTGTTACCTTGCTTTTGAGCACGGTATCCAACCCCGATTAATTCTAATCTTCTTTCGAAGCCTTTGGAAACACCTTCAACCATGTTCGCGATTACCGCACGAGTAGTTCCGTGCAATGCGCGGTGTTCTTTCACGTCAGATGGACGAGTGATTGTAATAAGGTTTTCTTCAACATTAATTTCGATATCTGGATTAAAAGAGCGAGTAAGTTCGCCTTTTGGTCCTTTAACAGTAACGGTACTATTATTTAAAGTAACCGTAACTCCTGCAGGGATTTCAATAGGTTTTTTTCCTACGCGAGACATTTAGTGCACCTCCATTCATTCAGAAACTATATTACCAAACGTAAGCTAATACTTCTCCGCCAATTTGTTTAGCACGAGCTTCTTTATCAGTTATAACACCATTTGATGTTGATACTAGAGCGATACCAAGACCGTTAAGGACACGTGGCACCTCAGTTGATTTTGCATAAACTCTAAGTCCAGGCTTGCTTATGCGCTTAAGACCAGTAATAACACGTTCGTTATTTGAACCGTACTTTAAGAAGATACGGATGATACCTTGTTTATTGTCTTCGATAAATTCGACATCACGAACGAAACCTTCGCGCTTTAAGATCTCAGCGATTTCTTTTTTAATATTAGAAGCAGGCACTTCTAACTTTTCGTGACGCACCATATTCGCATTACGAATGCGAGTAAGCAAATCAGCAATCGGATCTGTCATGACCATTATTTTTACCTCCTTCCCAGAATTGGGTTTTACCAGCTAGCTTTTTTAACACCAGGAATTTGTCCTTTGTACGCTAATTCGCGGAAACAAATACGACAAAGCTTAAATTTACGGTATACAGAGTGTGGACGGCCACAACGTTCGCAGCGTGTATACTCTTGTACTGCATATTTAGGCGTGCGCTTTTGTTTCGCAATCATTGACTTTTTAGCCACGTTTTCGCCTCCATTATTTAACGATTACTTTTGGAATGGCATTCCAAATTGAGTTAACAGTTCACGTGCTTCTTCATCAGTGTTAGCTGTCGTTACGATAACGATATCCATACCACGAACTTTGCTTACTTTATCGTAATCAATTTCAGGAAAGATTAATTGTTCTTTAACACCCAAAGTATAGTTACCGCGACCATCGAATGATTTCTTAGAAACACCACGGAAGTCACGAACACGAGGTAAAGAAACAGCAACTAATTTATCCAAGAATTCGTACATACGCTCACCGCGAAGTGTAACTTTTGCACCAATTGGCATACCTTCACGAAGACGGAAGCCAGCGATTGATTTCTTAGCACGAGTTACTACAGGCTTTTGTCCTGTAATAGTAGCTAGTTCTTCAACAGCATTGTCTAAAGCTTTAGCATTTGCTACTGCGTCACCAACACCCATGTTAATAACAATTTTATCAAGTTGAGGAACTTGCATTACTGATTTATAGTTGAACTTGCTCATAAGAGCAGGAGTAACTTCTTTTACAAATTTTTCTTTTAGGCGGTTCACTTATTGTACCTCCCTTCTAAAATTTAGACTATTTATCTAATACTTCACCGGATTTTGCTACGCGTACTTTTTTACCATCAACCGTTGAGTAACCTACACGAGTTGGGTTACCAGATTTAGGGTCGATAGGCATAACGTTTGATACATGAATTGGTGCCTCAAAGCTCAAAATTCCGCCTTGTGGATTCACTTGAGAAGGTTTAGCGTGTTTTTTCACGATGTTAACACCTTCTACTAGTACACGGCTATCTTTAGGATAGGCTGCTAGGATTACTCCTGTTTTGCCTTTATCCTTACCGGAGATAACTCTTACTTTGTCACCCTTTTTAACATGCATTCGTAAGCACCTCCTTAAAGGCAATTGAATTTAAATTATAGTACTTCTGGAGCCAAGGAAACGATTTTCATAAAGTTGTTATCGCGAAGTTCACGAGCAACTGGTCCGAAGATACGAGTTCCACGTGGGCTCTTATCATCCTTGATAATTACACATGCGTTTTCATCGAAACGAATGTATGATCCATCAGGTCGACGAGCACCGCTTTTCGTACGAACGATAACGGCTTTAACAACGTCACCCTTTTTAACAACGCCACCAGGTGTTGCTTGTTTCACTGTACATACGATAACATCACCGATACCCGCAGTTTTACGGCCAGAACCACCAAGAACTTTAATGGTAAGTACCTCACGAGCACCAGAGTTATCAGCAACTTTTAAACGTGATTCTTGTTGAATCATGTGTGTAACCTCCCTTCGGAATAGAGCATTAATCCGAACAATTAAATAATAACTGCTTTTTCTGTAACTTCAACTAAACGGAAGCGTTTAGTAGCTGAAAGCGGACGAGTTTCCATGATACGTACGATATCGCCGATTTTTGCTTCATTTTGCTCATCATGAGCTTTAAACTTTTTAGAGTACTTAACGCGTTTACCGTAAAGAGGATGCTTTTTGTAAGTTTCGACTAATACAGTAATGGTTTTATCCATTTTGTCAGAAACCACGCGTCCAGTGTAAACTTTGCGCTGATTACGTTCACTCATTCTGTGAACCTCCTCTCAAATATTACTTGTTAACGCTGATTTCTCTTTCACGAATCACAGTTTTCATGCGAGCAATCGCTTTGCGTACTTCACGAATGCGAGCTGTATTTTCAAGTTGTCCAGTCGCTAATTGGAAGCGAAGGTTGAAAAGCTCTTCTTTTAAAGATTTAACTTTTTGTTCAATTTCGGCAGTGGTAAGGTCTTTAATTTCATTAGCTCTCATTTGATTCACCACCAATTTCTTCACGTTTTACAAACTTACATTTAACAGGAAGTTTGTGCATAGCAAGACGAAGTGCTTCACGTGCTACTTCTTCAGAAACACCAGCAATTTCAAACATTACTTTACCAGGCTTAACAACAGCTACCCAGCCTTCAGGTGCCCCTTTACCGGAACCCATCCGCACCTCTAGAGGTTTTGCAGTATAAGGCTTGTGAGGGAAGATTTTAATCCAAACTTTACCGCCACGTTTCATGTAACGAGTCATTGCAATACGTGCGGCTTCGATTTGGCGATTAGTGATCCAAGAAGCTTCAGTTGCTTGTAGGCCGAATTCACCGAATGTTACTTCAGTGCCACCTTTAGCGTTACCACGCATTTTCCCACGGTGTTGACGGCGATATTTAACGCGTTTTGGCAATAACATATTATTTGCCTCCTTCCGCAGATTTCTTCTTAGTAGGAAGGACTTCTCCCTTATAGATCCATACTTTTACGCCAAGCTTACCATAAGTGGTATCAGCTTCAGCATGAGCATAGTCGATATCAGCGCGAAGTGTATGAAGTGGAACAGTTCCTTCGCTATATTGTTCTGAACGAGCAATATCTGCGCCGCCAAGACGACCTGATACCATTGTCTTAATACCCTTAGCGCCTGCACGCATAGCACGTTGAATTGATTGCTTTTGTGCACGACGGAAAGATACACGATTTTCTAATTGACGAGCAATATTTTCAGCAACTAGTTTCGCATCAAGGTCAGCTCTCTTGATTTCAAGAATGTTGATGTGAACACGTTTGCCAGTTAATTGATTTAGAGCTTTACGAAGTGCTTCAACTTCAGTACCGCCTTTACCGATAACCATACCAGGCTTAGCAGTATGAACTGTTACATTCACACGGTTTGCCGCACGTTCGATTTCAACTTTAGAAACAGAAGCATCCTTCAAACGCTTCGTGATGTACTCACGAATTTTAAGGTCTTCGTGTAAAAGATCAGCGAAGTCTTTACCAGCGTACCATTTAGATTCCCAATCTTTGATGATTCCGATACGCAAACCGACTGGATTTACTTTTTGACCCACAGGTTATCCCTCCTTCTTTTCTGATAGAACGATTGTGATGTGGCTAGTGCGTTTGTTGATCTGGCTTGCACGGCCCATTGCGCGAGGACGGAAACGTTTCAATGTTGGTCCTTCGTCTACAAAAGCTTGTGTTACTACCAAGCTATTAACGTCCATTTCATAATTGTGCTCGGCATTTGCCATAGCGGATTTCAATACTTTTTCAACGATTGGAGAAGCAAACTTTGGAGTGTGATTTAAAATCGACACCGCTTCACCAACTTGCTTTCCTCGAATTAAATCTACGACTAAACGTGCTTTACGAGGAGCAATACGAACTGTTCTTGCAACAGCTTTAGCTTGCATTTGGATGCCCTCCTCTCTTAACGTCTGGTTTTCTTATCATCATTACCATGGCCTTTGTAAGCACGTGTTGGAGCAAATTCTCCAAGCTTGTGTCCTACCATGTCTTCAGTAACATATACAGGCACATGTTTGCGACCATCATAAACAGCGATTGTGTGGCCAATAAATTGTGGGAAGATCGTAGAACGACGTGACCAAGTTTTTACAACTTGCTTACCTTCAGTTTCATTTAACTTTTCGATCTTAACCATTAAATGATCATCAACAAATGGTCCTTTTTTAAGGCTGCGACCCATGGATGAACCTCCCTTCGTGATTGTTCTACGGCTCTATCTTTGAACCGTAGTTCAATCCCGTTATTTTTTACGACGACGTACGATAAACTTATCGGATTTATTCTTTTTCTTACGAGTTTTGAATCCAAGAGTTGGTTTACCCCATGGAGACATTGGTGATTTACGTCCGATTGGTGAACGTCCTTCACCACCACCGTGTGGGTGATCGTTAGGGTTCATAACAGATCCACGAACTGTTGGGCGTTTACCTAACCAGCGTGAGCGTCCTGCTTTACCAATGTTGATAAGTTCGTGCTGCTCATTTCCTACTTGACCGATTGTTGCGCGGCACTCAGAAAGAATCATACGAACCTCACCAGAATTTAAACGTACAAGTACGTATTTTCCTTCTTTACCTAAAACCTGTGCAGATGTACCAGCAGAACGTACTAATTGGCCACCCTTACCTGGTTTTAACTCAATGTTGTGTACTACTGTACCAACAGGAATGTTTGCTAATGGTAATGCATTACCTACTTTAATATCTGCCTCAGGGCCAGACATAACTTCCATACCTACTACTAGGTTTTTAGGAGCTAGGATATAACGCTTTTCACCATCTACATAGTTGATTAATGCAATATTTGCGGAACGGTTTGGATCGTACTCGATAGTGGCAACGCGTCCAGGAATGCCATCTTTGTTACGCTTGAAATCAATGATACGGTATGAACGCTTATGGCCGCCACCTTGATGACGAACAGTTAACTTACCTTGGTTATTACGGCCGCCTTTTCTCTTTAAAGGTGCTAATAGAGATTTTTCTGGTGTGCTAGTTGTGATTTCTGCGAAATCAGAAACTGTCATACCGCGACGACCATTAGAGGTAGGTTTGTACTTTTTAATCGCCATTTTATTCCCTCCTCTTCTTGTTAGTTTTTATTATGCTTCAAAGAATTCGATTTCTTTGCTATCAGCAGTTAGTTTTACAATTGCTTTACGACGTTTGTTTGTGTAACCACCGAATTTACCCATGCGCTTGAATTTACCTTTATAGTTCATGATGTTAACTTTTTCAACTTTTACGCCAAAGATTTCAACGATTGCATCTTTAACTTGAGTTTTGTTAGCTCTCACATCAACTTCAAACGTATATTTCTTTTCAGCCATTAGGTCAGTAGAACGTTCAGTGATAACGGGGCGCTTAATGATATCGCGTGCATCCATTATGCAAGCACCTCCTCTACTTTTTCAACTGCAGCTTTCGTCATGATTAATTTATCATGATTTACTACATCAAGAACATTGATTCCGTCAGCAGTTACAACTGTTACACCAGGAATGTTACGAGCAGAAAGTGCTACATTTTCATCAAGGTCAGCAGTAACGATAAGTGCTTTCTTCTCAACAGAAAGACCACCTAATACTGTTTTGAAATCTTTTGTTTTTGGAGCATCGAAAGCAAGGCTTTCTAATACTAGTACATTCTCTTCTAACACTTTAGAAGATAGTGCAGATTTAATCGCTAAGCGACGTACCTTTTTAGGTAATTTGTAGCTGTAGCTGCGTGGTGTAGGACCGAATACAGTACCACCTCCGCGCCATTGTGGAGAACGGATAGACCCTTGACGAGCACGACCAGTTCCTTTTTGACGCCATGGTTTACGTCCACCACCGCGTACCTCAGAACGAACTTTTACTTTATGAGTTCCTTGACGTAAAGAAGCTCTTTGCATAACAATCGCTTCGAATAATACGTGTTGGTTAGGCTCGATACCAAATACTGATTCATTAAGTTCGATTTCACCAACTTGTGATCCGTTTTGGTTAAATAATGAAACTTTAGGCATTCTTTTGCTCCTCCTTTCTTATGAAGATATTACGCTTTTACCGCACTTTTAATCTTTAATAATGCTTTTTTAGGTCCTGGAACGTTACCTTTGATTAATAGTAAGTTACGTTCAACATCTACCTTAACAATTTCAAGATTTTGAACAGTAATTTGTTCTCCACCCATACGTCCTGGTAATAATTTACCTTTGAATACACGGTTTGGAGCAACAGGTCCCATTGAACCTGGACGACGGTGATAACGTGAACCGTGAGCCATTGGGCCGCGTGATTGTCCGTGACGCTTGATTACGCCTTGGAAACCTTTACCCTTTGAGATTCCTGTTACATCTACTACATCGCCAGCAGCGAAAATATCAACTTTGACTTCTTGACCAACTTCATATCCTGTCACGTCCACTCCGCGGAATTCGCGAACGAAGCGCTTAGGATTAGTGTTTGCTTTAGCAACATGTCCTTTTTCTGGCTTGTTAGCTAACTTTTCACGCTTATCTTCAAAACCTACTTGAACAGCTTCGTAACCGTCGCTTTCAACCGATTTCTTTTGAAGAACTACGTTTTGAGCAGCTTCTACTACAGTAACTGGAATTAAGTTGCCGTTTTCTGCAAATACTTGAGTCATACCAATCTTTCTTCCTAAGATTCCTTTGGTCATTTAAGTCACACCTCCTACAGTTTTGGTTATTTATTTTTACTAAAGTTTAATTTCGATATCAACACCAGATGGTAAGTCTAAACGCATTAACGCATCAACCGTTTGTGGAGTTGGGTTAACGATGTCGATTAGACGCTTATGTGTTCTCATTTCGAACTGTTCACGAGAATCTTTGTACTTATGCACCGCACGAAGAATCGTGTAGATTGACTTTTCAGTCGGTAGTGGAATCGGACCAGAAACGGCTGCACCTGAACGCTTTGCTGTTTCTACGATTTTTTCTGCAGACTGATCAAGAATTCTGTGATCATAAGCTTTTAAACGGATACGAATCTTTTGTTTTGCCATTATTTTCCCTCCTTTATTCGCCTATTTTAAAAATAGACATTCTCAGTGAAAATTTCCCACACACTCGCCATGGCAAAGCGGCCGGGTGTGTCAGCAACCTTTCACATCATCGCAGTCAAAGACCAACATTGTCTATTATACATAAAAGATTAGGCAAACGCAACTTTTTTTTATATTTTCTTTTTGGTTACGTTTAGCACACTTTTATTATTATAGCGGCCTGTTTATACATTTTCAAGAGTTATTATCATTCTCCAGAAATAACCTATACTAACGCTTTATTGTTTGAATATTAACTGTTCTTATATATAGTAGAAACACGATTTAGAATAAATGCATCTATATTGACAGAGGTTGCTAATAGTATTGAGATCCGCATGAAGGACTAATCCCTGCATATTCTACGGATTTGTCTTTCATCACCCTTATGAAGGACCAATCCCACTACATATTCTGCAGATTTGTCTTTTATCACCCTTATGCATGACTAATCCCACTGCATTTTCTGCAGATATGTCTTTCATCATCCCTATGAAGGACTAATCCCACTGCATTTTCTGCAGATTTGTCTTTCATCGCCCTTATGGAGGACTAATCCCACTGCATTTTCTGCGGATTTGTCTTTCATCGACTTTTAAAACAGTTGGAGTAATCAGCAAAAATGAAATATTCCAAATAAAAAAAGCAACTGGATCGTCATCCAGCTGCTTCTTATATAACTGATAATTAAATTATTCAGTGATAGTTGTGATTGAACCTGAACCTACAGTACGTCCGCCTTCACGGATAGAGAACTTTGTACCTTCTTCGATCGCAACTGGAGCGATTAGCTCAACAGTCATTTCGATGTGGTCACCAGGCATAACCATTTCTACGCCTTCTGGAAGATTACAGATACCAGTAATATCAGAAGTACGGAAATAGAATTGTGGACGGTAGTTAGTGAAGAATGGAGTATGACGTCCACCTTCTTCTTTTGATAAAACGTAAACTTGTGCTTTGAACTTTGTGTGTGGAGTGATTGATTTCGGCTTAGCCAAAACTTGGCCACGCTCGATTTCTTCACGTGCTACACCACGAAGTAATGCACCAATATTGTCTCCTGCTTCAGCAAAATCAAGAAGCTTACGGAACATTTCTACACCAGTTACAGTAGTAGATTTTGGCTCTTCAGTGAAACCTACGATTTCAACAACGTCACCAACTTTAACTACACCACGCTCAACACGTCCAGTAGCAACAGTTCCACGACCAGTGATTGAGAAAACATCCTCAACTGGCATCATGAAAGGCTTGTCAGTGTCACGAGTTGGTTGTGGAATCCACTCATCAACAGCAGTCATTAGTTCATAAATTTTTTCTTCCCATGCAGCGTCACCTTCTAACGCTTTAAGAGCAGAACCTTTGATAACAGGAGTGTCATCGCCAGGGAAATCGTATTCAGATAATAGATCACGGATTTCCATTTCTACTAATTCAAGTAGTTCTTCGTCATCAACCATATCACATTTGTTCATGAATACAACAAGGTAAGGTACGCCTACCTGACGAGAAAGAAGGATGTGCTCACGAGTTTGTGGCATTGGACCATCAGTTGCAGATACAACTAGGATACCGCCGTCCATTTGAGCAGCACCAGTGATCATGTTTTTAACATAGTCAGCGTGTCCTGGGCAGTCTACGTGTGCATAGTGACGGTTGTCAGTTTCATACTCAACGTGCGCAGTAGAGATTGTGATTCCACGCTCTCTTTCTTCTGGAGCACCATCGATTTGATCATATGCACGAGCTTCTGCTTTACCAGTTTTAGCAAGAACAGAAGTGATTGCAGCAGTTAAAGTTGTTTTACCGTGGTCAACGTGACCAATTGTACCAATGTTAACGTGTGGCTTAGAGCGGTCGAATTTAGCTTTACCCATTAGGAAAATCCTCCTTTAATTTAAAAAAGTTAAGTATATTATATGGAAACTGTAAATAGGTTGTCCTTATTTCACAGTTTCCATTGTTACATAAGTAGTTATACTTTATTAAAAGGTGAAAATCAATTATTCACCTTTATTTTTTTTGATAATTTCTTCAGAAACAGATTTTGGTACTTCTTCATAGTGATCAAAGTGCATAGAGAATACTCCACGACCTTGTGTGCTTGAACGAAGTGCTGTTGCATAACCAAACATCTCTGAAAGTGGAACCTGTGAACGAACTACTTGTGCGTTACCACGCGCTTCCATACCTTCAACGCGTCCACGACGTGCAGTGATTTGACCCATAATATCACCTAGGTACTCTTCAGGGATTACAACTTCAACCCTCATCATAGGTTCTAGGATAACAGGCTTACACTTTGAAGCAGCATTTTTAAGAGCCATTGATGCAGCAATCTTAAACGCCATTTCAGAGGAGTCAACATCATGGTAAGATCCATCAAATAATCTTGCTTTAATATCAACTAGTGGATAACCAGCTAGAACACCACGATCTAACGCATCTTCTAAACCAGCTTGTACAGCAGGAATGTATTCACGAGGAACAACACCACCGACGATACCATTTTCAAATTCGAATCCTTTACCTTCTTCATTAGGTGAGAACTCGATCCAAACGTGTCCATATTGTCCACGTCCACCAGATTGACGAGCAAACTTACCTTCAACCTGTGCAGAAGCACGGAAAGTTTCACGGTAAGCAACCTGTGGAGCACCTACGTTAGCTTCAACCTTAAATTCACGACGCATACGGTCTACAATGATATCAAGGTGAAGTTCACCCATACCAGCGATGATAACTTGTCCAGTTTCCTGGTCAGTGTGCGCACGGAATGTAGGATCTTCTTCTTGAAGTTTTTGTAGGGCAGTAGTCATTTTATCTTGGTCAGCTTTAGACTTAGGTTCAACAGAAAGTTGGATTACTGGCTCTGGGAATTGCATAGACTCAAGGATAACAGGGTTTTTGTCGTCACATAGAGTATCACCAGTAGTAGTATCTTTCAAACCTACAGCAGCAGCAATGTCACCAGCGAAAACCTTAGAGATTTCTTGACGGCTATTTGCGTGCATTTGAAGGATACGTCCGATACGTTCACGTTTGCCTTTAGTAGAGTTCTGAACGTATGAACCAGACTCTAAAGTACCAGAGTAAACGCGGAAGAACGTTAATTTACCAACATAAGGGTCAGTCATAACTTTAAACGCAAGAGCAGAGAATGGCTCTTCGTCACTTGAATGACGTTCAACAGCTTCATCTTCATCATCAACAGCGTGTCCTTTGATTGCAGGAACATCTAATGGAGATGGAAGGTAATCGATAACTGCGTCTAACATTAACTGAACACCTTTGTTTTTGAAAGCAGATCCACAAATAACAGGGTAGAATTCTACATTAACAGTACCTTTACGAATACCAGCTTTAAGCTCTTCTTTAGTGATTTCTTCACCACCAAGGTATTTTTCCATTAATTCTTCATCTAATTCTGCTACTGCTTCAACTAACTTTTCGTGCCACTCTTCAGCAAGAGCGCGGTGTTCTTCAGGAATGTCACGCACTTCAATATCAGTGCCTAAGTCATTACTGTAGAATACTGCATTCATTTCCACAAGGTCAATGATTGCTGAGAATTCATCTTCAGCACCAATAGGTAACTGAATTGGGTGGGCATTCGCTTGCAAGCGATCATGTATTGTTCTTACAGAATACAAGAAGTCTGCACCGATTTTGTCCATTTTGTTTACGAATACTACACGTGGTACACCGTAAGTTGTTGCTTGACGCCAAACAGTTTCAGTTTGGGGTTCAACACCAGACTGTGCATCAAGTACAGCTACTGCTCCATCAAGTACACGCAGGGAACGTTCAACTTCAACTGTGAAGTCTACGTGTCCTGGTGTATCGATGATGTTTACGCGGTGACCTTTCCATTGTGCAGTTGTTGCTGCAGAAGTAATAGTGATTCCGCGTTCTTGTTCTTGCTCCATCCAGTCCATCTGAGAAGCACCTTCATGTGTTTCACCGATTTTATGAATCTTACCAGTGTAATAAAGGACACGCTCAGTGGTCGTCGTTTTACCGGCATCAATGTGTGCCATGATACCGATATTACGAGTGTTTGCTAAGGAGAACTCTCTTGCCATGGGTCTTTCTCCTTTCTAGTGTGAAAGTTTTTATAATAAAGGTAATTCTACCAACGATAGTGAGCAAACGCTTTGTTTGCTTCTGCCATTTTGTGAGTATCTTCACGCTTCTTAACAGATGCACCAGCATTGTTAGCTGCATCCATGATTTCGTTTGCTAAACGCTCTTCCATTGTTTTTTCACCGCGAAGACGCGCATAGTTTACTAACCAACGAAGACCAAGAGTTGTACGGCGGTCAGGACGTACCTCAACTGGTACTTGGTAGTTTGCTCCACCTACTCGGCGTGCTCTTACCTCAAGTACTGGCATGATATTCTTCATTGCTGCTTCGAAAATTTCCATCGGCTCTTTACCAGAGCGTTCACGGATTGTTTCAAATGCAGAATAAAGAATTTCTTGTGATTTACCTCTTTTACCGTCAACCATCATTTTGTTGATTAGACGAGTAACTAATTTAGAATTGTAAAGTGGATCTGGTAACACGTCTCTTTTTGCTACAGGACCTTTACGTGGCATTTAATTTCCTCCTTTCAAACAAGCTTTTCTATTTAAACTGTTTTATTTCTTAGCTGCTTTTGGTCTCTTAGTACCATATTTAGAACGACCTTGCATACGGTTGTTAACACCAGCCGTATCAAGAGCACCACGTACGATGTGATAACGTACCCCCGGTAAATCCTTTACACGTCCTCCACGAATAAGAACAACACTGTGCTCTTGAAGGTTGTGGCCGATACCAGGAATGTATGCAGTCACCTCAATACCGTTTGTCAAACGTACACGAGCATATTTACGTAACGCTGAGTTCGGTTTCTTTGGAGTCATTGTACCAACACGAGTACATACTCCGCGTTTTTGTGGTGAAGTTACATTTGTTTGTGATTTTTTGAAGCTGTTGTAACCTTTGTTAAGCGCAGGTGATTTTGACTTTTCCTCTTTAGATTGACGAGGCTTGCGCACTAATTGGTTAATAGTAGGCATGTTACTTTTCCTCCCTTCATTATTTGTAAGCCCACACATCCAGGTGGTTCATTTTTGTGCAAAAACAAAGTTTTTGCAGATCATCTATCTACAAAAACAGTTTTCAACGGATAATTACTACAGTTGAAGCACCAACTTCTATTCCACATGCCTTCCCGAGTTTTTTCATCGAGTCAACATAGATAATTGGGATGTTCAAATCTTGAGCTAGTTTCACTGCAGCTGCCGTTACGTTCGTTCCAGCATCACTTGCAATGATCAACTCACTCGCTGTTCCATCCTTTAGTACTTTAACTGCTTGTTTAGTTCCTATAACAATCTTAGTTGCCTGTAATACTTTTTCATAAGACATTTATCATATCCTCCAAAGTATCAGGTGAATAGGAGCACCTTTGATATAATAACATCTTAAAAAATAGATGTCAACAAAACTACAAATTATTTTTTCTACAAAGAATTTCCATAAAATGCGGTACCTGCAAAAAAAGCAAGTACCGCCTTATTGATTAATCAATTGCAACTGTTTCTTCGGATGTTGTATCCCTTAAAACAGGTTCTGCTTTGCGATAGCGCTGCATACCTGTTCCAGCCGGAACCAACTTACCGATGATAACATTTTCTTTTAAGCCGAGTAATTCATCACGCTTGCCTTTAATTGCAGCATCAGTAAGAACTCTCGTTGTTTCTTGGAAGGATGCAGCAGACAGGAATGAATCTGTTTCAAGTGATGCTTTTGTAATTCCAAGCAATACTGGACGTCCTGTTGCTGGTAATTTTCCGGCTAATAATGCTTTTTCGTTTGCATCTGTGAATTGGTGGATATCTAAAAGTGTACCAGGAAGTACATCTGTTTCACCTGCATCACTTACACGAACCTTACGCATCATTTGACGAACCATTACCTCGACGTGTTTATCACCAATTTCAACACCCTGCATACGGTAAACCTTTTGAACTTCACGTAACAGGTATTCTTGAACAGCATTAACGTCTTTTACCTTGATTAACTCTTTAGGGTCAATAGAGCCTTCTGTTAATTCCTGACCACGTTCAACCCTATCATTAACAGCAACTTTCAAGCGTGCTGTATACGGTGCATTATAAGTACGTGATTCGATCTCACCTTGAACAATAATCTCATGCTGACGATCACGTCCTTCATTAATACCAACAACCACACCATCAATTTCAGAAATAACTGCTTGACCTTTAGGGTTACGAGCTTCAAAGATTTCTTGAATACGCGGTAAACCTTGAGTGATATCGTCTCCTGCTACCCCGCCTGTATGGAATGTACGCATTGTTAACTGTGTACCAGGTTCTCCAATTGACTGGGCTGCAATAATACCAACTGCTTCCCCAACTTCAACTTCTTGACCTGTAGCCAAGTTACGGCCATAACACTTCTTACATACACCATGACGTGTATTACATGTAAAGGCAGAGCGGATTTTTACTTCTTCGATTCCAGCACCAACGATTGTTTCAGCTAGATCTTCAGTGATAAGTCCATTTTCAGGAACAAGTACTTCTTTCGTTTCCGGATGTCTTATTGGGTTACGAGCATAACGGCCGATTAAACGTTCGTCCAAGCCTTCGATAACCTCTGTACCATCTTTTAATGAACGGATTAACAAACCACGGTCAGTTCCACAATCATCTTCACGGACAATTACATCTTGTGCAACGTCAACAAGACGACGTGTTAAGTAACCTGAGTCAGCCGTTTTTAGTGCTGTATCGGCAAGACCTTTACGAGCACCGTGTGTAGAAATAAAGTATTCTAATACTGTCAGTCCTTCACGGAAACTTGACTTGATTGGTAATTCAATGATACGTCCAGCCGGGTTGGCCATCAATCCTCGCATACCAGCAAGTTGTGTAAAGTTTGATGCGTTACCACGGGCACCGGAGTCACTCATCATGAAAATTGGATTCGTTTTATTCAACGATTTCATCAGTTTTCCTTGAATGGTATCCTTCGCTGCACTCCAAATGGCAATGACACGATCATAACGTTCGTCTTCAGTAATTAATCCACGACGGAACTGCTTCATAACGTTATCAACCTTGCTTTGTGCCTCATGAAGAATTTCTTGCTTTTCCGGTAATACCACGATATCAGCAACACCGACAGTAATACCTGCTTTTGTAGAATATTTAAATCCTAAATCCTTCATCCGGTCTAGCATTTTAGACGTTTCAGTAATTTTGAATCGCTTAAATACTTCAGCAATGATATTACCAAGGATTTTCTTCTTGAATGGATCTACTAATGGCATTTCCTTTATTCGAGCTTGAACATCTTCACCTTTTTCAACAAAGTAATTTGCTGGTGTTTCAACTTCTAAATTCTGTCTTGTTGGTTCGTTGATGTACGGGAAAGATTTCGGAAGAATTTCATTAAAAATAAGTTTTCCTACTGTCGTAATCAGTAACTTATTATTTTGTTCTTCTGTCAACGTTTCATTTCCTAATGAACCAGCATGGACAGCAACTCGAGTGTGCAGATGAACATAGCCATTTTGATAAGCAATTAATGCCTCGTTAGTATCTTTAAAAATCATACCCTCGCCGACTGCGCCTTCTCTTTCAAGAGTTAAATAGTAGTTACCTAGTACCATATCCTGAGACGGTGTAACAACTGGCTTTCCATCTTTAGGGTTCAAGATATTTTGAGCTGCAAGCATTAAAAGTCTAGCTTCAGCTTGCGCTTCAGACGAAAGCGGAACGTGAACAGCCATTTGGTCACCATCAAAGTCCGCATTATATGCAGTACATACGAGAGGATGAAGGCGAATCGCTCTTCCTTCAACAAGTGTAGGTTCAAATGCCTGAATTCCAAGTCTATGAAGTGTTGGGGCACGGTTTAATAAAACCGGATGCTCACGAATAACATCTTCAAGTACATCCCATACCTCAGGAGATACTCTTTCAATCTTACGTTTTGCAGATTTAATGTTATGGGCTAACCCTTTTTCTACTAGTTCCTTCATAACAAATGGCTTAAATAACTCAAGAGCCATTTCCTTCGGAAGACCACATTGGTACATTTTTAAATTCGGTCCAACAACGATAACGGAACGACCAGAATAGTCAACACGTTTACCCAGTAAGTTTTGACGGAAACGACCTTGCTTTCCTTTTAACATATGGGAAAGTGACTTTAACGGACGGTTACCTGGTCCAGTCACTGGACGGCCGCGACGACCGTTATCAATTAACGCGTCTACTGCTTCTTGAAGCATACGCTTTTCGTTTTGAACAATAATACTCGGTGCACCAAGATCCAACAAACGCTTTAGACGATTATTCCGGTTGATTACACGACGGTATAGATCGTTTAAATCAGATGTTGCGAATCTTCCACCATCCAACTGTACCATTGGACGAAGTTCTGGAGGGATGACAGGAAGAACATCAAGAATCATCCATGATGGCTCATTTCCAGAGTTACGGAATGCTTCCAACACTTCAAGGCGCTTAATCGCACGAGTACGACGCTGACCTTGAGCTGATTTTAACTCTTCTTTTAATGCGTCAACCTCTTTATTTAAATCAATATCAGAAAGAAGCTTTTTAATCGCTTCAGCACCCATTGCCGCTTGGAATTTATTTCCGTACTTTTCACGGTATGCACGATATTCTTTTTCTGATAGAAGTTGTTTCTTATCAAGAGCTGTATCTCCTGATTCTGTTACAACATAGGAAGCAAAGTAAATAATTTCTTCTAATGCCCTAGGGGACATATCTAAAACTAGTCCCATCCGGCTAGGGATACCTTTAAAATACCAAATATGAGAAACAGGAGCTGCTAGCTCAATATGCCCCATACGTTCACGACGAACCTTTGCACGTGTTACTTCAACACCACATCGGTCACATACAACACCTTTGTAACGGACACGTTTATATTTACCGCAATGACATTCCCAGTCCTTCGTTGGACCAAAAATTCTTTCACAGAATAAACCATCCTTTTCAGGCTTCAATGTACGATAGTTAATGGTTTCTGGCTTCTTTACTTCTCCAAACGACCAAGAACGAATTTTATCTGGTGATGCCAGACCAATCTTCATATACTCAAAATTATTAACATCCAGCAAGGGGCCTACCTCCCTTTCTATCTAGACAATCATTAGCTGAAGCACACTTATGTGCTTCAGCTAAGTCTTATTCCTTTGAACCGACCTTTTCAGATTCAAACGCTGCTGTTTCCGGAACAATGTTTAATGTATCGACTTGCTGTAAGTCATCTTCATCTTCCGTATCGCGCATCTCAATTTCTTTTTCATCACCTGAAAGGATTTTTACATCCATACCAAGACTCTGAAGTTCTTTTATCAATACTTTGAATGATTCAGGAACACCTGGTTCAGGGACATTTTCGCCTTTTACAATCGCTTCATACGTTTTCACACGACCAACAACGTCATCTGATTTTACTGTCAGAATTTCTTGAAGTGTATATGCAGCACCGTATGCTTCAAGCGCCCAAACCTCCATCTCACCAAAACGCTGACCGCCAAATTGCGCTTTCCCGCCAAGTGGCTGCTGGGTTACAAGTGAGTAAGGTCCAGTTGAACGAGCATGTAATTTATCATCAACCATGTGAGCGAGTTTAATCATATACATGACGCCAACAGACACACGGTTATCAAATGGTTCACCTGTACGTCCGTCATATAAAACAGTTTTTGCATCATTAGCCATTCCAGCTTCTTCAATGGTTCCCCAAACATCTTCTTCACGTGCACCGTCAAATACTGGTGACGCAACATGGATTCCTAGGGCTCTAGCAGCCATACCTAAATGAAGCTCAAGCACCTGTCCGATGTTCATACGTGAAGGAACCCCTAAAGGATTTAACATAATATCAATTGGTGTACCGTCCGGTAAATATGGCATATCTTCTTCTGGCAATATTCGGGATATAACCCCTTTATTACCATGACGACCAGCCATTTTATCTCCTTCGTGAATCTTACGCTTCTGAACAATATAGACGCGAACAAGTTGATTCACTCCTGGTGGCAGTTCATCGCCGTCTTCACGATTAAAGACCTTAACATCAAGTACAATACCGCCTCCGCCATGCGGAACTCTTAGTGAAGTATCACGAACTTCTCGTGCTTTTTCACCAAAGATAGCGTGTAGTAATCTTTCTTCTGCAGTTAGTTCGGTAACTCCTTTTGGTGTTACTTTACCAACTAGCAAGTCACCGTCTTTTACTTCTGCACCAGTACGAATAATTCCGCGTTCATCCAAATTGCGAAGGGCATCTTCCCCTACATTCGGAATATCACGTGTAATTTCTTCTGGTCCAAGCTTTGTATCACGTGACTCAGATTCATATTCTTCAATATGAATAGAAGTATAAACATCATCTTTTACAAGGCGTTCGCTCATGATGATGGCATCTTCATAGTTGTAACCATCCCAGTTAACAAAGCCGACTAAAACGTTGCGCCCTAAAGCTAGTTCACCTAGTTCCATTGAAGGTCCATCAGCAAGAATTTCACCTTTTGTTACGTGGTTACCCACTGCAACAATTGGACGTTGATTATAACAGGTTCCCTGATTAGAACGGATGAATTTTAACATTTTATATTTATCAAGGTCACCTTTAACTTCTTGACCATCGACAGTATTAATACGACGCACCCAAACTTCCCGTGCCTCAACGTGCTCAACAATTCCTTCATGTTTACAGATTACAGCTGCTCCGGAGTCTTTACCAGAAACATATTCCATTCCTGTTCCAACTCTTGGTGCTTCCGGCTGCAAGAGTGGCACGGCTTGACGTTGCATGTTTGCTCCCATCAGCGCACGGTTAGAGTCATCATTTTCTAAGAAAGGAATACAAGCTGTCGCTGCAGAAACAACCTGTTTAGGAGATACATCCATATAGTCAATACGGTCACGTTTTACAACTGTGTTTTCACCACGGAAACGAGCAACAACATCTTCATCAATGAATGTACCATCGTCACCAAGTCGAGAGTTCGCCTGTGCTACAACATAGTTGTCCTCTTCATCTGCTGTTAAATAATCAATACGGCTTGTAACTTTCCCCGTATCAGGGTCAATTCGTCGATATGGAGTTTCGATGAAGCCAAAACGATTTACCTTCGCAAATGAAGAAAGTGAGTTGATCAAACCAATGTTTGGTCCCTCTGGTGTTTCAATCGGACACATACGGCCATAGTGGGAATAGTGAACGTCACGCACTTCAAATCCTGCACGTTCACGTGTTAATCCACCAGGTCCTAATGCAGATAAACGACGCTTATGGGTTAATTCCGCAAGCGGGTTCGTTTGGTCCATAAATTGCGATAACTGAGAGCTTCCGAAGAACTCTTTTATTGACGCAATTACCGGACGAATGTTTATTAACTGCTGTGGTGTAATCGTAGCAGTATCTTGGATCGACATTCTTTCACGAACTACACGTTCCATACGAGACAAACCAATTCGGAATTGATTTTGCAGCAATTCCCCAACAGAACGTAGACGTCTGTTTCCTAAATGGTCAATATCGTCTGTGTCGCCGACACCATGTAATAAGTTAAAGAAATAACTGATTGAAGCAATAATATCAGCAGGTGTAATATTTTTAATCGGCTCTGCAACATAGGCATTGCCTAATACATTGATTACCTTTTCACCATCGTCATTTGGTGCATAGATTTTAATTCCTTGAAGAATGATTTCTTCCTCAACTACACCGCCGACAGGATTAAAGCCCTTGAAGTTAACATCCTTTTCGAGAGCAGGGATAATCCGATCAAGGTTTCTACGATCTAGAACCGTACCTTTTTCTGCAATAATTTCACCTGTCTCAGGATCAACAAGAGACTCAGCCAAACGCTGGTTGAATAAACGATTTTTAATATGAAGCTTTTTGTTAATCTTATAACGACCAACATTTGCTAGATCATATCTTTTTGGATCAAAAAATCTTGATACCAATAAGCTCTTTGCATTATCTACAGTTGGAGGTTCACCTGGACGCAGACGCTCATAAATTTCAAGAAGCGCTTTTTCTACTCCCTCAGTGTTGTCCTTCTCAAGAGTATTTCGGATGTACTCATTGTCTCCAATCAATTCAAGGATTTCTTGATCAGAGCCGAAGCCAAGTGCACGCAAAAGAACCGTAACGGGCAGTTTCCGAGTACGATCTATCCTCACATATACGACATCTTTGGCGTCAGTTTCATATTCCAGCCAAGCGCCGCGGTTCGGAATTACAGTAGCCGTAAATCCTTTTTTTCCGTTTTTATCAAGTTTTCCACTAAAGTATACGCTCGGTGAACGTACTAACTGTGAAACGATAACACGTTCGGCACCGTTAATGACAAACGTTCCCGTTTCAGTCATAAGTGGAAAATCACCCATAAAAACATCTTGATCTTTTACTTCGCCTGTTTCTTTGTTTACAAGACGTACTTTCACACGCAATGGTGCAGAATATGTAACGTCTCGCTCTTTCGATTCCGCAACAGAATACTTAGGTTCGCCAAGGCTGTAATCAATAAATTCTAGTGATAGGTTACCAGTAAAGTCTTCAATCGGTGAAATATCCTGGAACATTTCACGCAAACCCTCATCAAGAAACCATTGATATGAAGAGGTTTGGATTTCAATAAGATTTGGTAATTCTAAAACTTCACTGATTCGTGCGTAACTTCTTCGTTGGCGGTGTCGTCCATACTGAACTAGTTGACCTGTCAACTGATTCACCCCTCAAATCAAGCGTTTTTATAAAACATATATTTTGGTCTTATGTAAGGACTAAAGAGACCTTCCATCAGACAAAAAAGAAAAAGGGTTTTTATTTCTTAAAAACCACACTTTCACATTTTGACTATTATTTTGTCATCATTTCCGTCTAAAACCATTTTTATACCCTGAAAATAAGTATTTACAGGAATAATTCGGAAATTATTATGATGGCATTTTATAATGCTAACACACTTGACAAATTCAAGTCAACTATTTTACAGCCTTAATAATAAAATAACCTTTAGACTTGTCAATAGTTTCAACTGTGGTAAATAAATCTTTTAATTTTTCAATAGCAGATGGTGCCCCTTGCTTCTTTTGAATGACAATCCAAAGCTCACCTTGAGGAACTAAATGCTCATAACTTTGCTCAAAAATATCGTGTACCGTCTTTTTACCCGCTCTGATTGGAGGGTTTGTTAAGATAGCTGCAAATTTAAATTCCTTAACATTTATCAAAGTATCACTTTCATAAATATCGACATTATATACTGAATTTTGCTCAGCATTCGCCTTTGCCAGCTCAATCGCCCGTTCGTTAACATCAATCATATGTACATGACGGTCTGGATAACTTTTAGCAAGCGAAAGTCCAATAGGACCATAACCACAGCCAACATCAAGAACAGGTCCTTCTACACTTGGTAATTCAAAAACTTCTATTAATAAGCGGGAGCCAAAATCTACTTCCTTCTTAGAAAATACTCCGTTATCTGTCTTAAAACGAAATAACTGATTCCTTAAGGTAAAGTCCCAAAACTTCGGATCACTTTCGACCTTTTGGGTGCGAGAATAGTAATGTTCAGACAATAAGCTCACCTCCTGAGGAGTGTTGATTAATGAGGTTACCCGAGGAAAAAACTAATATCTAACTGCAGCGCCTTGGAAAAATCGGAATGCACTTTTCCATGGACAAGGCGCTTCCGCTTTTATCTAGCGAAAAAAAGCCCGCTTATACAGCGAGCTTTTCTATCAGTTTATTACTTAACTTCAACGTTAGCTCCAACTTCAGCAAGTTTAGCTTTAAGTTCTTCAGCTTCTTCTTTAGATACGCCTTCTTTAACAGCTTTTGGAGTGTTGTCAACAAGATCTTTTGCTTCTTTAAGACCAAGACCTGTGATTTCACGTACAACTTTGATAACCTTGATTTTTTGATCTCCAGCGCTAGCAAGGATTACATCAAATTCAGTTTGCTCTTCAACAGCAGCAGCACCAGCTCCGCCTACCATTGCTACAGGAGCAGCAGCAGTTACGCCGAATTCTTCTTCGATTGCTTTTACTAGATCGTTAAGTTCTAAAACAGTCATAGATTTAACTGCTTCAATGATTTGTTCTTTAGTCATTTTAATGTTCCTCCTTAGTTTTCATTCCGTTATTTGTTAAGCGATAAGTTTTAGCTTACGCGCCTTGTTCTTCTTTTTGTTCTGCAACTGCTTTTGTAGCAAGAGCAAGGTTGCGGATTGGAGCTTGTAGTACGCTGAGTAGCATAGAAAGCAAGCCTTCGCGTGATGGAAGTTCTGCAAGTGCTTTAACCTCTTCAACTGTTGCTACATTACCTTCGATTACACCAGCTTTAATTTCAAGTGCATCATGCTTTTTCGCAAAGTGGTTAAGAATTTTTGCAGGTGCTACTACATCTTCTGTGCTGAACGCAATAGCGTTCGGACCAGTTAATGCTGCATTTAACTCTGAAAGTTCAGCTGCATCAGCTGCACGACGAGCCATAGAGTTTTTGTAAACTTTAAAGTCGATACCAGCTTCACGAAGTTGCTTACGAAGTTCAGTTACTTCAGCAACAGTTAGCCCACGGTAGTCAACTACGATTGTTGAAACACTAGCTTTTAACTTAGCAGTGATTTCATCAACGATTTGAACCTTTTGTTCGATTGCGCTGCTCATCTTTACACCTCCTGTAGATTCTCTACATTTATACCAGGCAAAGTAAAACCTCCACATCAAGAGTCAGACATGGAGGTGCATACAATAGCCGAAGATTTCAGCCAATTCTATCGCATTACCTCGGCAGGAAATTAAGCTCCATTAAGCACCTGCTGTCTTCAGTACAAATGTTTTATTTAAACAACAAAATAGATTATATAAAATGTATCTATAATTGTCAATTGGTAAAAAATTACTTAACTGTAACTGATGAAGGATCAACCTTCACGCCAGGTCCCATTGTTGAAGTAACAGTTACATTCTTCATGTATGTTCCCTTTGCAGCTGCAGGCTTAACTTTTAACATTGTATCGAATATAGTTTTGAAGTTCTCAACAAGTTTTTCGTTTTCGAAAGATGATTTACCGATTGGAACGTGGATATTTCCAGCTTTATCAACACGGTACTCAACTTTACCTGCTTTGATTTCATTAATAGCTCTAGTTACATCAAATGTT
This sequence comes from Neobacillus driksii, assembly GCF_013409995.1. Classification (GTDB taxonomy): domain Bacteria; phylum Bacillota; class Bacilli; order Bacillales; family Cytobacillaceae; genus Neobacillus; species Neobacillus driksii. The sequence continues at coordinate 19,114 of NZ_JACCBX010000022.1, read as the reverse complement.
ACAGTACCAGTTTTAGGGTTTGGCATTAAACCTTTTGGTCCTAATGTACGACCAAGTTTACCAACTTCACCCATCATGTCAGGAGTTGCTACGATTACATCAAAGTCAAACCAACCTTGTTGGATTTTAGTGATGTATTCTGCATCGCCAACATAATCTGCACCAGCAGCTTCTGCTTCTTTCACTTTTTCACCCTTAGCGAATACTAATACGCGTTGAGTCTTACCTGTTCCATTTGGAAGTACTACTGCACCACGAATTTGTTGATCAGCTTTCTTAGGGTCTACTCCTAAACGGAATGCTACTTCAAGAGTTGCATCAAATTTAGCAAAGTTTGTTTGTTTCGCAAGTTCAATTGCTTCAGCAACTGGGTAAGCTTTTGTGTTATCAACAAGCTTAGCAGCTTCTAAATACTTCTTACCTTTTTTAGCCATTTTTATTTCCTCCTAATTTGTGGTTTTAGCGTTTTTTTAATAACTCCCACGAATAAAGGTTGCGTAAGTAACGCAACCCCCTTCATTACAAAAAAACAGTTTACATGGATTAGTCTTCGATAACGATACCCATGCTGCGTGCAGTACCTTCAACCATGCGCATTGCTGCTTCAACGCTTGCTGCGTTTAGGTCAGGCATTTTCTGTTCCGCAATCTCGCGTACTGTATTACGCTTAACTGTTGCTACTTTATTACGGTTTGGTTCACCAGAACCAGACTGAATTCCAGCTGCTACTTTCAAAAGAACGGCAGCAGGAGGAGTTTTCGTAATAAATGTAAATGAACGGTCTTCAAAAACCGTGATTTCAACAGGAATGATTAATCCAGCTTGATCTGCTGTACGAGCGTTAAATTCTTTACAGAATCCCATGATGTTAACACCGGCTTGACCTAATGCAGGTCCAACTGGTGGTGCAGGATTCGCTTTCCCAGCAGGGATTTGTAATTTAACAACCTTAATTACTTTTTTAGCCACGAGACACACCTCCTTAAAGTCCGTGATGTGGTAATAGGGTTTTTTTACCCTCCCACTCAGGTATCTGTCTTTATATAAAGATAAAGAGCTTAGCAAAAGTCTTGTCTCATCGAGAGACATACTGACCTATGAAATATTACCACTTTTTGAATATGATTTCAAGTTTTTTTCAATTTCCAATTAATTTTCTTTATTTTATAGCTTTTCAATCTGTGTGAATTCTAGTTCTACCGGGGTGTCCCGGCCAAACATATTAACAAGAACTTTTAGTTTTGCCTTGTCTTTATCCATTTCTTCGACTGTCCCTGTAAAGTTTGTAAATGGACCTTCTTTCACACGTACAGTTTCTCCAATTTCATAATTAACATCGATGCGTTTCTCATCGACACCCATACGTTTTAGAATTCCAACAACTTCTTCGGGAAGAAGTGGAGTAGGTTTTGATCCTGCACCAGCGGAACCAACAAACCCTGTTACACCAGGAGTATTCCGTACTACGTACCATGAATCATCTGTCATTACGATTTCAACAAGTACATAGCCAGGGAATACTTTTCGTTTAACTACCTTCGTTTTCCCGTTTTTTATTTCAGTTTCTTCTTCTTCAGGAACAACAACTCTAAATATCTTATCTGTCATTCCCATTGATTCAACACGTTTTTCTAGATTTGCTTTTACCTTATTTTCATAACCTGAGTAAGTATGTAATACATACCAATTCTTTTCCATTCAAGAGGACTAAACGTCCATCCCTCCCCGTACTTTTATAATAATGCTGTTGATTTGCGCTCCGGGCACTTCGCGCACCTTAAGGCGTTGCGGTGAGCCTCCTCGGCGCCAGCGCCTGTGGGGTCTCACCTGCTCCGTACTCCTGCAGGAGTCTTCGTGCCCTCCGCACAAATCAACAGCGTGCCAATATCAACATTTGCTTTAAAAATTTACTTTTTTAGACAAATGAAAAAACCCGTTAAACGGGCTTTACATAAAATTTCCTGTATTAGTTACCATTATACCATGAAATACCTTTTATTATTCAAGAATTAGACGAATCAATTTTGAAATACCTAAATCTAGAACTCCAAAAAACAATGCGAAGAAAGCAACTGTTGAGAAAACCGTAATAGTATAGCGTGTTAGTTCTTTACGTTTTGGCCAACTAACTTTTCTCATTTCACGGAAAATATCACTGAAGAATTTCTTTAAGCGTTGCATATCTATAACCCTCCAACTATCGGAATAACATTGCTAGTATAGATTAAACTTATTTTGTTTCTTTGTGGATTGTATGGGAGGCGCATGTTTTGCAATACTTTTTTAATTCCAATCGTTCTGATTGCAACTGATTTGCATGGGTGGAGTAATTACGTGAACCACATTCAGCACATGCTAGAATAATCTTTTTACTCATCGGAAACACCTTCATCATCCATCTAATATATCCTTAAAAATGTAACACGCGTCCTAATTATTGTCAACAGCATGTGTTAGCGGATTCATACAATTGTCATTGTCTTCAAAATTAAAGGCTAAATTCCCTAATTTCTAAATAACGCTCTAATTTCCTTTTCACGCGCTGCAGGGCATTATCAATTGATTTTACATGACGGTTCAGCTCTTCTGATATTTCTTGGTAAGATTGTCCATCGAGATACAGGGCCAGAACCTTCCGTTCTAGGTCACTTAATAATTCAGTCATTTTTACTTCAATATGATCAAATTCTTCTTGGTTGATAATCAATTCTTCCGGATCAAGGACTTTTGCGCCGGATAGGACGTCCATAAGGGTGCGATCCGATTCTTCATCGTAGATAGGCTTGTCCAATGAAACATATGAATTAAGCGGTATATGCTTTTGTCTTGTTGCTGTTTTGATAGCGGTAATGATTTGTCTGGTGATACACAACTCTGCAAACGCTTTAAAAGATGTGAGTTTGTCCTCACGAAAATCACGGATAGCTTTATATAGCCCAATCATTCCTTCTTGAACTATATCTTCCTTATCTGCTCCGATTAGGAAGTAGGATCTTGCCTTTGCACGTACAAAATTACGATATTTGTGAATTAAATAATCAAGTGCCTCACTATTACCTTGGTGCACTAGATCAACAATTTCCTCGTCTTCCATTGAAAAAAATAGCTCGTTGCCTTTTTCCCCGAAGTCTGTACCCAATTAAGATCCCCCTCCACCGAACAAGCATAGATAGTAATATTATACTGCCCGTAACTTTTGAACGTCAACGCTTACTTTTGTCCTCTGCGCCACTTTTCAAAAATTTCTGCCACTTCGCTGCTAATCGGTATTTTTGAGACTGGTCTTTTTTCTTGAATTTTTTTTACCTTTTTTTCAATTCCTTTTTCTATCGAAGACATCTCTATAAGCAACTCCCGTGCTGACTTCCTTAGAGCACCTTGTCCAAAAATAGCCCATTGCTCCGTATAATCGGAAGTAGCAACATGTATTTGCGTCTTCCGGTTGTTTAAAGAAATTGCCAACTTTTCAATTCGCTCATCTGCTGTCTCGTTTTCCTTTGTAAAAATAACCTCTACTTTATGATTCTTATATTTCTTCTCAGTTCCTTGGACATAGTAGGCGTCAAATACAACAATGACGCGATAGCCTGAAAAAGCTTGATATTCTGCCATCCTTTCTACTAAGCGGTCACGAGCGGCGGGCAAATCATGGTCCTTTAATTCCCTTAGCTCCGGCCATGCCCCGATTATGTTATATCCATCGACAAGCAAGATATCCATTTTTATCCCTCTAGAGGATGCCGCCTGCGGTATACCTCATACATTAATAACGCGGCTGCAACAGACGCATTTAATGATGTTACCTTTCCAGCCATCGGCAGGTTGATGAGGAAGTCACATTTATCTCTAACCAGACGACCCATCCCTTTTCCTTCGCTTCCAATCACAAGACCAAGTGGCAGCGTGCCATCAAATTGGCGATAATCTTGCTTTGCACTCGCGTCCGTACCGGCTATCCAAATACCCCGTTCCTTTAATTCATCTATCGTTCGTGCCATATTAGTGACACGTACAACTGGGATATGCTCAATTGCACCAGTTGAAGCCTTTGCCACTGTTGCGGTTAAGCCAACCGCTCTTCTTTTTGGAATAATAATTCCATGTGCTCCTACTGCGTCTGCAGTTCTCATGATGGAACCTAGATTATGAGGATCCTCAATTTCATCTAATAACAAAAAGAATGGAGATTCGTTTTTCTTTTCTGCGGCTGCAAATAAATGGTCCATTTCTGCATATTGATATGCTGCTACATAAGCAAGGACTCCTTGATGATTTTCATCAGATATCTGATCAATTTTTTTCTTTGGGACAAATTGAACAATCACATTGGCTTCTTTTGCTAATTGAATTAACTGCTGCATTTGACCACGCTGTGAGGACTCTGCAATTAAAATCTTATTGATATCCCTTTCTGATCTAAGTGCCTCCATAACAGGATTTTTCCCAATGATATAATCATTATTTTCGTTCATTCGCTTGTTCCTCCTTTCTTTTCTCAACAAACTCAAAGGACTTTACGATAAGTTCTTCTAATCGTTCTGTATTCTCTGTTAGGTATAGAAAGCCCATTAATGCTTCAAATGCAGTGCTATAATGATACGTTTGAACATCTGTGTTTTTAGGTACAGTCCCTGATTTGGCGTTTCGCCCACGCTTGACTACCGCCATTTCCTCCTCTGACAGGAGGTTTTCATCCATCATTTGAAATAGTACGTGGCATTGTGCCTTTGCGGAAACATAGGTTGTTCCCTCGCGGTGTAGATGATTCGGCTTTACCTTCCCGCTTTGCAGGAGGTGACGTCTGACATATGTCTCATAGACAGCGTCACCCATATAAGCCAAGGCAAGACTATTCAACTGATTGGCATTTACTTTTTCTTGATAATCAAGCATGCATTAGCCTCTTTTCCATCTCGTACCTTGCGGCGTATCTTCTAAAATAATATTCATTTCCTTTAATTGATCCCTTATTTGATCAGAAAGCTGGAAATTACGGTCTTTTCGTGCCTGAATTCTTTTTTCAATTAACGCATCTATTTCTACATCTAACAATTCCGTCGCTTCAAGCGTCAGTCCTAGGACATTGAATAACTCGTTAAATTGTTGGGTGAATTTATCAATCACTTCTACGGCTGTATTTTTTTCTAATAGGTAGTAATTAGCCAGCTTCGATAAATCAAATAAGACGGAAATCGCTTTTGCTGTATTGAAATCATCGTCCATTGCTTTAATAAACTCATCCTGTAATGCCTCTATCTTCTCTAGCCATTCTTGATTATTATTTGTTAAATTTGTACTTGATTCCTTGCGATGCTGTAGATTCTGATAAGAGGTTGTTAAGCGTTCATAAGCTGCCTTTGTACTTTCTAATAACTCTTCACTGTAATTAATCGGATTCCGATAATGAACGGATAGCATAAAAAATCGCAAAACTTGCGGATTATGCGCCTTTATAATGTCATGTACTAGAACAAAGTTTCCAAGCGATTTAGACATTTTTTCATTATCAATATTAATATACCCATTGTGCATCCAGTACCGGGCAAAGGTTTTTCCAGTAAGTGCCTCCGATTGGGCTATTTCATTTTCATGGTGCGGGAACGTTAAATCTTGTCCGCCAGCATGAATATCGATTGTTTCCCCTAGGTATTTTTTTGCCATTGCCGAACACTCGATATGCCAGCCAGGGCGTCCAATACCCCAAGGACTTTCCCAAAAGATTTCTCCTTCTTTTGCCGCTTTCCATAAGGCAAAGTCCATATCATCTTGTTTCTTCTCACCCACTTCAATTCGAGCCCCAACTTGCAGGTCATCAATTGATTGATGTGAGAGCTTTCCATAATCGTCAAACTTCCTTGTTCGGAAATAAACATCTCCTTCAGATTCATAGGCGTAACCTTTTTTGACCAGTTGATCAATAAAGTCAATAATAATATCCATATTTTCCATGACACGTGGATGGATATCCGCTTTTTTGCAGCCTAATGCAGATACATCTTCAAAGTAAGCTTCGATGAAACGATTTGCTATGGTTGGAACATCCTCTCCAAGCTGATTAGCAGCACGGATTAATTTATCGTCTACATCTGTAAAGTTCGATACATATTGTATGTCATAGCCACGGTATTCAAAATAACGGCGAACGGTATCAAAAACGATTGCCGGACGAGCATTACCGATATGAATATAATTATAGACAGTCGGACCACAAACATACATTTTTACTTTTCCTTCTTCGAGCGGGACAAATTCTTCTTTTTTACGGGTTAGCGTATTATACAGTTGTATGGTCATTCACTTTATTCCTTTCTTTCTTCAATTCAATTAACTCTTGTCTCAATTCAGTTAGTTCAGCTTGTAAATCTTTAATCCGATCCGCAATAGGATCAGGAAGATCACAATGGTCTAAATCCTTGCCGATTCGTTTACCATCTTGAATCACAACACGTCCTGGAACTCCAACTACTGTTGAATTAGGTGGTACTTCTTTTAATACGACCGATCCTGCACCAATCTTAGAATTTTCGCCAATCGTTATAGAACCGAGCACCTTAGCACCTGTTGCGATTAACGCATTATCCTTAATGGTGGGATGACGTTTTCCTTTCTCTTTCCCCGTTCCCCCAAGTGTCACTCCCTGAAACACCGTTACATTATCACCAATTTCACAAGTTTCCCCTATTACAACCCCCATACCGTGGTCAATAAATAATCTCCTGCCTATTTTTGCACCTGGATGGATTTCAATACCTGTGAAAAAGCGACTTATTTGAGAAATGACCCGTGCAAGAAAATAAAACTTTCTCTTGAAGAATGCATGTGCAATGCGGTGGGCCCAGATTGCATGTAAACCTGAATAGGTTAAAATCACTTCTAGGTAACTCCTTGCTGCAGGATCTTGTTCAAAAACAACCGTAATATCCTCCCTCATCCTTTTGAACATTTTTCATTTCCCCCTTAAATGTAATGAAGCCTCATGTGTAAAATAATCCCCTTTTTCTAATAAAACAAAAAACGCCCCTGTCATTACGACAGAGACGCGTTCGGCGTGGTTCCACTCTGATTAGACCGATAAGCTGAATACAAAGCTCACGTTGGTCTCACTCTACCTGTTAACGGATAGGTTCCGCCCATATCTACTCAGATTTTCATCTTTTCAAAACAGGACTCAGAGGTGCATTTTCAAACATGAGAGGCTTAGACCACTTTCAGCCGGTGATGGTCTTCTCTTTAAAGCATCATACTTTACTTTTCCTCATCTACACTTTTTCATATTGAATGTTTATTTCTTTTACTATATTACATTTTGGCGCCGATGTTAACCAATAATTTTTTGAATTCTATTCAAAACTTTCTCTTTTCCTAAAAGCTCAATCGTTTGAGGTAAATCTGGTCCATGTGTTTGACCTGAAACAGCGGCACGAATTGGCATAAACAGATTCTTCCCCTTTTGGCCGGTGGATTTTTGAACGGCCTTCATCGCCGCCTTAATTTCGTCCGCTTTAAAGTTTTCCATCCTGTCAAGCTCCTCAGAAAATGCTTTAAGTACTTGAGGAACGGTCTCCCCTGATAATACTTCCTTGGCGTCTTCTTCGTATTGGGCTTCATCTTTAAAGAACATTTCTGAAAGTTCCACAATCTCTGCACCATAGCTCATTTTTTCTTGTAAAAGCGAAACTAAACTTCTCACCCATTGTTGCTCTTCTTCAGACAAGTTTTCACCTAAACGTCCAGCTTTAATTAAATGCGGCATGGATACCTCTATAACTCGGTCAACCTCAACTTTTTTCATATATTGGTTGTTCATCCAAGTAAGTTTATTGGTATCAAATAAAGCCGGTGACTTCGATAAGCGATTAGCATCAAATATATCAATAAATTCATCTTTGGAGTAAAGTTCCTCCTCACCAGCTGGAGACCAGCCTAGTAACGTAATGAAGTTAAACAGAGCCTCTGGCAGATAGCCTAATTCTTCATATTGTTCGATAAATTGTATAATTGATTCATCCCGTTTGCTTAATTTCTTTCTACTCTCGTTCACGATTAGGGTCATATGACCAAAGATCGGCGGCTCCCAGCCTAATGCTTCATATACCATTAGCTGCTTTGGAGTATTGGATATGTGATCATCGCCGCGAAGCACATGCGAAATTTTCATTAGATAATCATCGACGGTTACCGCAAAATTATAAGTTGGTGTTCCATCCTTCTTGATGATAACCCAATCACCCATCCCTTCAGATTCAAAGGATACAGTTCCCTTTACCATGTCATCAAAGGTGTAGGTCTTCCCTTCCGGCACAACGATTCTAATGCTTGGCTCGCGTCCTTCACTTGCTAACTTTGCACGTTCTTCAGTTGTTAAATGGCGGCACTTCCCTGAATAATGAGGAGTTTCTCCTCTCTCCATCTGCTCTTCTCGCTCTGCTTCAATTTCTGCCTCGGTACAGTAGCATTTATAAGCATGACCATTTTCTAGTAATTGATTGTAATAGGTTTGATAAATATCATTTCTTTCAGACTGACGGTAAGGTCCATATTCACCTCCGACATCAACACTTTCGTCCCAATCCATACCTAACCACTTAAGGTATTTTAATTGGCTTTCTTCTCCGCCGGCAATATTTCGCTTCTTATCTGTATCCTCAATACGGATAATAAATTTACCACCTTGATTGCGGGCAAATAAATAATTAAATAATGCAGTACGGGCATTTCCAATATGTAAATGTCCAGTTGGACTTGGAGCATACCTTACACGAACTTCATTTGACATCATTATGCCTCCATATACCATTGATTTCTTATATCTGATTTATTTTACCATTGTGGATTTCAGCAATAAAGACTATATGTTAACCTTTTTTAACAAAACGACAGCTTGTGAGGCAATTCCTTCACCGCGCCCTGTAAAGCCTAACTTTTCTGTTGTTGTTGCCTTTACATTGATTTGTTCAGGAGAGGCATCTAGTAATTCTGCAATTCTCTCTTTCATCGACTGTATATAAGGTGCCATTTTAGGCTTTTGGGCAATAATCGTACAATCTGCATTAACCAGTTCATACCCTCTATCTTTTACAAGCTGCCATACATGCTCCATTAGCTTAGCAGAATCTGCGTCCTTAAAGTTTGGATCTGTATCCGGAAAGTGCCTGCCGATATCCCCTTCACCAATCGCACCGAGACAAGCATCCGAGACGGTATGTAATAGTACATCTGCATCAGAATGACCTAGCAGTCCTTTTTCATAGGGGATGGTAATGCCGCCTATGATTAGTGGCCTGCCCTCGGTTAATTGGTGTACATCAAAGCCTTGTCCAATACGAAACATTATTAAAAACTCCCTTGTCTTTTCTGTAGTATTGCTTGTGCAAAAAACAAATCCTCCTTGGTGGTGAGCTTGATATTATCATAATCTCCCTCTACCATTGACACTGGATGCGAAATTCGTTCTACCAAACTGGAATCATCAGTACCAATAAAGTGTTCCTTCTTGGCATGTTCATAGGCCTTAAGTAGAATAGAAAAACGAAAAGCTTGTGGGGTTTGAACAGCCCACAAGCTGGATCTTTCGACAGTTGCCATTACCACATGATTCCCTACTGTTTTCATGGTATCTTTTGCTGGCACTCCAATGATTGCTGCACCTGTTTCCTGCGCTTTATCTAGTAATCGGTGAATATGTTCCTTAAGAATAAAAGGACGAGCGGCATCATGAACAAGAATAATTCCATCGTTCTTCACTGTTTTCAATGCATTATAAATGCTATCCTGACGTTCTTTTCCACCTGGAACTAAATCTAGCACCTTCTTCACCTTATACTTATTTAACAAGTATTTAAATTCCTCAGTATCGAGTGGATTTACAGCTAGGGTAATTCCCTGACACAACTTGTCTTCCTCGAAAACCCTTAAGGTATGGATTAATACAGGTATGTTATTTAGTTCTAACAGAAGCTTGTTTTTCCCTGCCCCCATCCTCTTCCCCTGACCAGCGGCCGGAATAATGACTTGATAAGCCATACTAAAACTCCATTCTAATTCTTTCTGTCTAGCGTATGTCTAGCTACAGCGCCTTTTCCAATAATTTTGGTTTAGCAAAGATCATTCTTCCAGCTGAAGTTTGAAGAACACTCGTTACAAGAACATCAATTCTTTTCCCGATATATTCTCTTCCCTCTTCAACCACAATCATCGTCCCATCATCAAGATATGCTACACCTTGGTGATATTCTTTACCATCCTTGATTACCTGTACAGATAACTCTTCACCAGGCAGAACTACTGGTTTTACGGCATTGGCTAGATCATTAATATTTAATACAGAAACATTCTGTAATTCACATACTTTATTGAGGTTAAAATCATTCGTAACAAGCATTCCATTTGTAATCTTCGCTAGTTTCACTAGCTTACTGTCAACTTCTTGAATTTCATCAAAATCGCCTTCATAAATCTCAACTTTTATCGCCAGTTCCTTTTGAATCCGATTTAGAATATCCAAGCCCCGTCTCCCACGGTTTCGCTTTAAGACATCGGATGAATCAGCAATATGCTGTAATTCCTCAAGTACAAAGCGTGGAATTACAATTGTACCTTCAAGGAATCCTGTTTGACAAATATCAGCGACACGACCGTCAATAATAACGCTTGTATCTAGGATCTTTAATGATTGTCCCTCTGTCTTGTCAGCGTCCTCTTCTCCGGATTTCTTCTTTCCACGGCTTCCAAAAAGATTTAACAGCTCATCTCTTTTCTTAAATCCAACCTGAAACCCAAGGTAACCAAATAATAATGTCAGCAAAATAGGAGCCACAGCATTAAGAATAGGTACTTGAATGGCATTTAGAGCAAAACCAATTAAAAAGGCGACTAATAAACCAAAAATTAATCCTAAACTGCCAAAAATCACGTCTGTTACCGGGATTTTCACCAGTGAGTCTTCTGCCCATTTAATAAACTCTAGTACATAATCTACTGCCCAAAAAGTAATAAGATAAAAAATAATTGCACCTATAATAGCCGCTGCATATGAGTTACTGATTATTGGAATGTCATCGAAATTTATTACCTTTAGCAATTGTGGGATTAGCAATATTCCAAGCGTACCTCCAGTTATAAGAAAGCATGCTTGAACAATACGTTTTAACATTCCTTCACCTCCTCTACTCATTATAAACATATTCCCAAAAATGAAACCTTCGTTTATTGTTATTTTAGTCAAAGTGAGAATTTTAAAACATGAAAGTTTACTTTATATAGTAAAATATATTTTTCACTTCATAGGGTAGCACTGGAAAAAAACTCTGTCAAACAAACATAAATTTGCCTCTTTATTTCCTAATAGAGATCTATAAGTGCCGCTCTGTATATAATCTCTCTTTAATTATTCTCAAGCCTTCCCTTATTTTCTTTGCACGGATTTCACCGATTCCCTCAACATCATCTAGTTCTTCCACAGAGGCTGAAATAATTTTTGAAAACGCACCAAAGCTCGTAATAATGTTTTCAATGATTACAATTGGAAGACGAGGAATTTTATTTAGAATACGATATCCCCGAGGATGTTTATTTTCATCAAGTGGAATATATCCTTGGTACCCCATTAGTTTCAGTATTGCGATATCATCTAATGTCCCATTACTCGTTAATACCTGCATTCGTTTTAGAACATCCTTCGGCTTTACCTCTCTATCAATGGCATAGTCCTTAATAATCAGGGCAGTTTCTTCTTCTAGATCTGTCAATATTTCATTCATTTGCAAGCGAATCAGCCTGCCTTCTGTGCCTAATTCGTTTAAATAAGTAATGAGTTCATTTTTAATTTTTAACACCATTTCAAATCGGTGGAGAACGAGTAAGAAATCGTTATAGGTAACCGATTCTTCAAACTCCAAAATACTTAACCCAGCAATACTTCGTTCAAGGACAACCTTATACTTTTCCAGCATTTGAATCGCCTGATTTGCCTTTGTTAATATCACAGATATATCTTTAAGGGCATAACGGAAGTTCCCTTGATATAAGGTTATGACATTTCTTCTTTGCGATATAGCAATGACAAGGGCCTTTGTTTGCCTGGCCACTCGTTCAGCGGTACGGTGGCGCATACCTGTTTCCGATGCTGATATTTCAGAATCAGGAACAAGCTGAGCATTCGCAATAAGAATGGTATTCCCTAATTCATTTAGGATAATTGCACCATCCATTTTTGCTAACTCATAAAGGTAACTTGGTGAAAAAGGACAATTAATTTGAAAACCGCCATCTACAATACTTTTAACCTTATCATTGTAACCAACAACAATAAGACCGCCAGTATTTGCTCTTAATACATTATCAATTCCTTCACGAATAGGTGTACCTGGGGCAATAAACTGTAGAACTTCACTTACAGTTTGTTCACCCAGCTTTTTATTTTCCATACTCTACACCCCTAACACTGCTTTTAAAGCTTCTGCTACAGTCGAAACGCCGATTAACTCTACACCTTTCGGACCTTTCCAGCCGCTCAAATTATTAGCAGGTAAAATAACCCGTTCGAAGCCTAACTTTGCAGCTTCCTGCACACGCTGTTCAATTCTCGAGACCCTTCGCACTTCTCCGGTTAACCCAACCTCGCCAATGATACAATCCGTGGCACGTGTAGGTCTATCACGGAAGCTTGAGGCAATACTTACAATAATAGCTAAATCGATAGCTGGTTCATCTAACTTTACGCCCCCAGCGACCTTCAGATATGCATCTTGATTCTGAAGCAGCATTCCCATCCGTTTCTCTAAAACTGCCATCAATAATGGAACTCGGTTATGGTCAATACCTGTTGCCATTCTTCTTGGGTTTCCAAAACTGGTAGGAGAAATTAATGCCTGGATTTCGACAAGCACAGGACGTGTCCCTTCCATTGAAGCTACCACAGTGGAACCTGCCGCGCCTTGTGACCTCTCTTCAAGAAATATTTCCGATGGATTTGCAACCTCATCAAGTCCAAACTCTTTCATCTCGAAAATACCCATTTCATTTGTTGAACCAAAACGATTCTTTACTGCACGTAAAATTCGATACGTATGGTGCCTTTCCCCTTCAAAGTAGAGAACAGTATCTACCATATGCTCGAGCAGCCTTGGTCCAGCTATAGAGCCTTCTTTTGTTACATGACCTACAATGAAGATCGCAATCCCTTTCGTTTTCCCAATCCTCATTAATTCAGATGTACATTCACGTACTTGTGAAACGCTGCCTGGCGCAGACGTTACTTCCGGATGGAAAACCGTTTGAATGGAATCAATTATGACAAAACTTGGGTTTGTATTTTCAATGGTCCGATTTATTTCTTCTAAATTCGTCTCAGCATAAACGAGGAGATTTTCAGATTTAATTCCTAGTCTTTCCGCTCGAAGCTTTGTTTGCCTCAGCGATTCCTCGCCGGATATGTATAAGACCTGATTCCCTTTATTCGCAAGCTGAGAGGATACCTGCAAAAGGAGAGTCGATTTACCGATACCAGGGTCACCACCGATTAAAACAAGTGATCCCTTTACCACGCCTCCACCTAAAACTCGATTAAGCTCATTGAGATCGGTAAGAATTCTCGGTTCTGACAATGATTCAATGGCTGTGATTGGTGTCGGTTTCGACGCAAGTGTAGAAACTCCCTGAGAATGAGCAAAGGCGCCCCTTCTATTTCCACCCGTTACCTCAACTTCCTCCACCATTTTGTTCCACTCTCCGCAGCCAGGGCATTTTCCTAACCATTTAGGAGATTCATACCCACACTCCTGACACATGAACTTCGTTTTTCGTTTGACCATATGTATCTACTCCTGACTCTAAATAGAAAAAGAGGTACACGGTCGAGACTTATAACGTGTACCCCTTTTAGTTGTTCTAAAAATAACGAATCTGGTTATTTAGTTAGGGGCGTTTTTTCTGCCGTTCTAACTGAAAATTCACCATTATCAACATCAATTATAACATGCTGCCCTGTTAATACTGTTCCTTTTAATAGTTCTTCAGAGAGTCGGTCCTCAATATGCTTTTGAATTGCTCTGCGTAATGGACGTGCACCGTATTCTGGGTCGTAACCCTCGATAGATATCTTATCCTTAGCTGCTTCGGTTAACTCTAAAGAAATATGCTGCTCTTTTAGTCGTTTTACAAGCTGATCGGATAATAAAGTAACAATTTCTCCAAGATGCTTTTTCTCTAAAGCATGGAAGACAATGATTTCATCAATACGGTTTAAGAATTCAGGACGGAAGGCCTTTTTCAATTCTTCCATAACCTTACCCTTCATGTCCTTATAATCCTGCTCTCCATCTTGTATATTAAAGCCGACATATTTGTTACGTTTTAGTGCTTCTGCACCAACGTTAGAAGTCATAATCAGAACCGTATTGCGGAAGTCAACCGTCCTTCCTTTTGAATCTGTTAAGCGGCCATCCTCTAGGACTTGCAGTAATATATTAAACACGTCTGGATGTGCCTTTTCAATTTCATCAAGCAGGATAACGGAGTATGGTTTTCTACGTACCTTTTCCGTTAATTGACCGCCTTCTTCATAACCCACATATCCCGGAGGAGACCCAACTAAACGTGAAGTAGAATGCTTCTCCATGTATTCTGACATATCGATCCGAATCATGGCGTCTTCGTCACCAAACATTGCTTCAGCAAGTGCTCGAGCCAATTCGGTTTTACCAACACCAGTAGGACCAAGGAATACAAACGAGCCAATCGGACGTTTTGGATCCTTTAAGCCTGCTCTCGCACGACGGACTGCTTTTGAAACAGCCTTAACCGCTTCTTCTTGACCAATCACTCGTGAGTGTAAGAGTTCCTCTAAGTTTAGCAGCTTAGCTGTTTCTGTCTGTGCAAGTTTGGAGACAGGTATTCCCGTCCAGCTTGAAACCACACTTGCAATATCCTCAACAGTAACTTCGCTGTTTTCTTTTCCTTGCTTTTCTTTCCACGTTTTCTTTGTTTCTTCAAGCTGTTCACGAAGTCGCTGTTCTGTATCTCTTAGAGAGGCAGCTTTTTCAAATTCCTGGCTTTGAACAGCAGCATCCTTCTCTTTGCGTACTTCCTCTAACTTTACTTCTAATTCTTTTAAATTTGGCGGTGTTGTATACGAACGTAAGCGAACCTTTGATCCGGCTTCATCAATAAGGTCAATTGCCTTATCTGGAAGGAATCGGTCAGAAATATAGCGGTCAGATAATTTTACCGCTGCTTCAATTGCTTCATCCGTGATCGATACACGGTGATGTGCTTCATAACGATCACGAAGACCTTCTAGTATACGAATAGACTCTTCTGCCGTTGGTTCATCAACACGAATTGGCTGGAAGCGGCGCTCTAAAGCGGCATCCTTTTCAATATATTTTCTGTATTCGTCCAGTGTGGTTGCACCGATACATTGGAGCTCACCACGTGCCAGTGAAGGTTTTAGGATGTTAGAAGCGTCAATCGCTCCTTCTGCTCCTCCGGCACCAATTAAGGTGTGTAGTTCATCAATAAAGAGAATGATGTTACCTGCCTGGCGGATTTCATCCATTACCTTTTTCAAACGGTCCTCAAATTCACCACGATATTTAGTTCCTGCTACGACGGTGCCCATGTCCAGCGTCATAACCCGCTTATCACGAAGAATTTCCGGTACTTCATTATTTACAATTTGCTGTGCAAGGCCTTCAGCGATAGCAGTTTTACCTACGCCTGGTTCACCGATTAACACAGGGTTATTTTTTGTACGGCGGCTTAATACTTCAATTACCCGCTGGATCTCTTTACTTCTTCCGATAACAGGATCTAAACTTCCTTCTCTAGCAATCGCTGTTAAATCTCTAGCAAGGCTGTCAAGGGTTGGAGTATTGGCACTTACCGATGCTCCTCCTTGATGACCGCCCGATTCATTACTTCCTAATAATTGCAGTACCTGTTGACGCGCTTTATTTAGGCTTACTCCCAGGTTATTAAGAACTCTTGCAGCAACGCCTTCACCTTCACGAATTAATCCAAGTAGAATATGCTCTGTTCCGACATAGGAATGTCCTAATTTACGGGCTTCATCCATAGATAACTCAATTACCTTTTTCGCCCTTGGTGTATAGTGAATCGTTTGGGATGCTTCCTGGCCTTTCCCGATCAACGATTCTACCTCTTTTTGAATTTTTTCTGAACCCAAGCCCAGCCCATAAAGTGCTTTGGCAGCAATGCCTTCTCCTTCACGGACTAAACCTAATAAAATATGCTCAGTTCCAATATTATTGTGTCCAAGTCTAATTGCTTCCTCTTGTGCTAAAGCTAAAACCTTTTGAGCTCTCTCAGTAAAACGGCCAAACATCATATTCCATTCCTCCTCACCTTTTATCTGACTCCATTTTTAATCGTTCTCGAATTAATGCTGCTCGTCTTATATCTCTTTCATTTGCTCTTAAATGCCCGCCTGCGTACTGCTGCAAGAATCCAGGCTGTGTTAAAATCATCAATTCATTTAATATATTCTTAGGTAAATGATCAATGTATCCCATATCAATTCCTAGGCGGACATCGGATAGGCATTTTGCAGCCTCTTTTGTTTCAATGATCCTGCAGTTGGATAACACGCCATAAGAACGAAACACTCTGTCTTCTAATTGTATGTTTGAAGTTTTGCGTAATGCTTCACGAGCAGACCTTTCTTGTGAAATTAACTGACTCACAACACCTTTTAGGTCACGGCAAATGTCTTCTTCAGATTTTCCTAAAGTAATTTGATTGGAAATTTGAAATATATTTCCGAGCGCTTCACTCCCCTCACCATAGATACCTCTTACAACCAAACCCAGCTGATTAATTGCCGGAATAATACGATTGATTTGCTGTGTTAACATCAATCCTGGTAAGTGCATCATGACTGAAGCACGAAGTCCGGTTCCTACGTTTGTAGGGCAGCTTGTTAGATAACCATGCTTCTCATCGAATCCGAAGTGAATATGGCTTTCCAGCCAATCATCTACTTCATTCGCAGCCTCCAATGCCTCCGTTAGTTGCAGCCCAGGAAACAAACACTGAATGCGAATGTGATCCTCTTCATTAATCATAATACTAACTTCTTCATTTTCGGTTAATAGAACAGCCCCATAAGGTGAGTCTTCTGCTAAATTAGGACTAATCAAATGCTTTTCTACCAAAACCCTTTTTTGAAGAGGCTGTATGTCATCGATCTTCAGAAGTTCCATTTGTCCAAACTTTGTAAAGTTAGATTCACGCAGGATTTCTTCTATTTTTAAAATAATCGATTGTGCTTCTTCATGCGAAAATAGTGTTGGAAATTTAAAGTTTTCAAAGTTTCGGGCTAAACGGATTCGGGAACTAAGGACGATATCTGAGTCAGGCCCCTCCTCGCTCATCCACGAGCTGACTGCTTGATTAATAAAACGTTCAAGCGACACGTTATTCCCCTCCCTTACTACTGCTAGGTAATTCCTTCTCGAGAGTACGAATTTCATCTCGAATCTTAGCAGCTTTTTCAAATTCCTCTTGTTGAATTAACTCTTTTAGCTCATTTTTAAGATTTTCAACTTGCTTCTTGAGATGAATACTTCCACCAATTCTTTTTGGTATTTTACCGCTATGCGACCAATTTCCGCTGTGAAGTCGCCTTAAGACAGGTGGAAGCTGCTCCTTAAACGTTTCATAGCAATGGGCACAGCCAAACCTTCCAACTTTAATAAATTGCGGAAATGTCATTGAACATTTATTACATTGAAGTACTTCTTCTTGATGGAACGTATTTTGATTTTGTTTTTGAACAGTAGGATCAATATTTAATAGACCCGCTAATAGGTTATTAAAGGTAAAACCTGATCCACCATTAATCATAAACATCTCGCCCTTTTCTTGGGCACATTTTTCACAAAGGTTTACCTCGGTTTTTTCACCATTGATGATTTTTGTAAAATGGAGTGCAGCAGGCCTTTGATTACATTCCTGGCAAATCATTTTTATTTCACCTCTCTAGCTGGTATAAATTATTTATATTTCAATGATGTTAACATCGCTTTCAACATTCTTGCACGTAATTCGTCTCGGAATGGAAGATCAATATAAAGGACTGAACGGTCAATAACACTTAACATTATTTTTGCCTCTCGTTTTGTAATTATCTCCTCATGGACCAGTCTGTAAATTACATCCTCTGCCGTAGCTTGTGCGATACGATTTTCAATGAGCGACAACAAATGGTCAATTAAGTCGGCTAAATCATGGGACTGAACCTTCATGATTCGGATGTACCCGCCTCCCCCGCGTTTACTCTCTACGATATACCCTCGTTCAATGGTAAAGCGCGTATTAATGACATAATTTATTTGTGATGGTACACATTGAAATTTATCTGCTATTTCACTTCTCTTAATTTCAACGTGTTCCTTTTCACTCATTTCTAATACTTGTTTTAAATACTTTTCAATAATATCGGAGATGTTTCTCATCTTCCCACCTCCTTCTGACTTTGACTATATTTGACATTAATTATACTGAAAATTTTATGTAGTTGCAAACAACATGCTACTAATGATTTTCTCCATATTTCGCATGTGTGAAACCTGTTTGAATTGATTAATTTGTTTTTAGGTAGTTAGTAATGGTAGGAAAGCTTTGTGGGTTTTGATTTCCTTTATCCTCAAGTTTGAGGTAAACAAAGGAAGGGTTTGGTTCCCTTTAGCCTGGTGAAATCAAGTTTGAGGAAATCAAAAGGAGGGTTTGACTCCCTTTAGCCTGGGAAAATCAAGATTGAGGGAATCAAATGGAGAGTTTGACTCCCTTTATCCTGGGAAAATCAAGTTTGAGGGAATCAAATGGAGGGTTTGGTTCCCTAATCCTTTAAAAGTCTAGTTTAAAGGGCAACAAAAAGAGATTTTAGTTCCTTCTATCGGGTAAAAATCAAGCTCAAGGAAATCAAAAGTTTTTATTCTACTATCCCGTAATTTCGTACAAAACAAAAAAACACAACCCTTATCAGGTTGTGCTTCGTATGCCTGGCAACGTCCTACTCTCACAGGGACAAAGTCCCAACTACCATCGGCGCTGAGAAGCTTAACTTCCGTGTTCGGTATGGGAACGGGTGTGA
>NZ_JACCBX010000021.1 GCF_013409995.1 Neobacillus driksii | reverse complement strand
TCACACCCGTTCCCATACCGAACACGGAAGTTAAGCTTCTCAGCGCCGATGGTAGTTGGGACTTTGTCCCTGTGAGAGTAGGACGTTGCCAGGCAAGGGAAACACAACCTGATAAGGGTTGTGTTTTTTTGTATTTAATTTACAAAAAAATGAAGTGTTAGAGAATTGTGCCCGTGTGGTAATACTTTTAAAGAAAACAGTAAGGCTTAGGAGGTATTCGTGCCAGTGAGGCGGCAATTTTAAAGAAAAAGGTAATGAAAAGCAGTTAATCGTGCCCGTACGGCGACACTTTTGAAGAAAACGGTAACGATTAGAGGTTATTCATGCCCTAACAGTGTGATTTTTAAGGAAAACGGTAACGAATAGCCCAAAATAGTTTTTGATTAAGCCAAACTCGAATTTTCTATAATAAAGGTAATCAAAAGTCTGGACCATCCCGTCAGACAGAACCCTAATTTGCCTACCAGCCTAATTCCTAGTTCCTAAATAAAAAAGTACGAAGTGTTTTTGAATAAATCGTTACTAGACATACACCCAAAAGCATTTACCTACATAAGATATATCGAGGGATGCCCTGAAGATGATAATTCTAAATATTGTATACAATTGAAAAATATCGGGAAGAATAGGTGTATGGAGGTGGTGTGGTTGAGTTCAGTAGCACATAGTCATTATCACGAAACATGCGTTATATGTGAGGATTTAAAACCAAAAGGGATACATCTATATACTTCGTTTATATGTACTGATTGTGAAAAAGACTTAATTCAAACAGAAACACATGATCCAAAATATAAATATTATCTAAAACAGTTAAAGAAAATAACAACACCAGAAATTTTTTCATAAAAAGTCCATTTGGGCTTTATTTTTTTGCTTAAAACGGGGTAGGTCAGGTAAAATGAATGAGACTCTTTAAAGGAGTATACCAATGAATAAACAAACTCGAATTCCGTTATATGAAGCACTAATTCACTATAAAAGTGCAAACCCCATCTCATTTCACGTTCCTGGCCATAAGTCAGGAGTTGTTCTCAACCAACAAGCTCAAAATCTATTTCAGGAACTTCTAAAAATTGACGCCACAGAACTATCCGGTTTGGATGATTTGCACTCCCCTGAAGGCGTGATTAAAGAGGCTGAGGAGCTCTTAGCTGCGCTTTATCAGGTCAAGAAAAGCTTTTTCTTGGTAAATGGATCAACTGTCGGTAATTTAGCCATGATCCTGTCAGTTTGTGAGAAGGATGATGTTATCCTTGTTCAACGAAATTGCCATAAGTCTGTCTTAAATGCTATTAAGTTAGCCAAGGCCAGACCCGTTTTTTTGGAACCTGAATATAATCCAGAATGGAAAACATCAACTGGTGTTGCAGAAGAAATTGTGGAAAAAGCCATTACCCTCTATCCAAATGCGAAAGCGATTGTTTTAACCTATCCAAATTATTATGGTATGGTATATGATTTAAAAAGTATCATTGACCTTGCACATCTAAAAAACATACCTGTATTAGTAGATGAGGCACATGGTCCTCATTTTATTATTGGTGAGCCCTTTCCGGCATCTGCAATTCAATTAGGGGCGGATATGGTTGTGCACTCAGCACATAAAACTTTGCCGGCCATGACTATGGGTTCTTATTTACATATAAACAGTGTACGAGTCAACCTCGATAAGGTGAAGGACTACCTGCAAATGCTTCAGTCTAGCAGCCCATCATACGTTATCATGGCTTCACTGGATTTAGCGAGAAACTATTTAGCAACCTATCATCGTAACGATTTAGAATACCTAAAACAAGAAATATTGAATTTTAAAAAAGAGCTTTCAGCGATTCAAAGCATTAAGGTACTAGAGTATCCTAACCTACCCGGGGATCCATTAAAAGTAACCATACAGTCAAGGTCTAAGTTAAGTGGATTTGAACTCCAGAAAAGATTTGAAGAGATAGGAATCTATACGGAATTAGCAGATCCACTTAATGTCCTATTTATCCTTCCCTTATTGAAGGAAAACCAAGAATATCCATTAGTAAGAGCAGGTAGAAAAATAAAAGCGCTGCTAGAGGAAATACCTTATCATTCAATTGAGAATGAAACTTTAGTTAATACAGGAAAGATATCTGAGTTAGCAATTTCCCATGACAAGTTGACTAATATGAAGAAACAGCTAATACCGATTTCAGAAGCAGCGGGGCAGGTGTGTGCAGAGACGATTATTCCATACCCGCCGGGAATTCCCCTTCTGTTAATGGGGGAGTTAATTACAGAGGAAAAGGTAAAGCAGCTTACCCAGCTAATCAATACGGGAGCGAGATTTCAAGGTGGTTCCTTTCTAGACAGTAATCAAATTAACATTGTAGAACAAGTTAATAATTGAAATAAGATTGGAGAAATATATATGAGTTACTTCATTACCCTTGAAGGTGTCGAGGGATCTGGCAAATCGACTATAATTAATTTCATTAAAGATTCACTTGAGACGAGTGGAAAAAAGGTAGTGGTTACAAGAGAGCCTGGAGGAATTGATATAGCAGAGCAAATTCGTTCCGTTATTCTAGACCCGAAAAACACTAAAATGGAGGGCAGAACAGAAGCCCTGCTTTATGCCGCAGCAAGAAGGCAGCATTTAGTGGAAAAGGTCGTACCGTCTCTTAATGAAGGCTGTATTGTATTATGTGATAGGTTTGTAGATAGCAGCTTAGCATATCAGGGATATGCTAGAGGACTAGGTATTAGTAAGGTCTTTTCCATTAATAAATTTGCAATTGGAGACCTAATGCCAGATTTAACTTTGTACCTGGATTTGGACCCTCAAATAGGGTTAAGTCGAATTGCCAAAAATAAAGAAAGAGAAATAAATAGATTAGATTTAGAGGAAATAAATTTCCATGTTAACGTTCGGGAAGGCTATGAAGAGGTAATGAAGATGTTTCCTGAAAGAATGGTTAGAATCGACGCCAATCAAGAAGTAGAAGAAGTTATGGCTGATATCAATGCAGTATTGGCAGCGAGACTTAAATAGCACATTAAAAAGGCTGGCTTCGACTATGAAGCCAGCTTTTAATCTGCCTATTTATCTCCGTAAGGGTCAATCGTTTGAATCGTTCCATCTTCGTTATAATTAAGTTCAGTGTATTTTACAGAACGCTTATGGTTCACGCCATCTGATAACTCGCAATCGTGGTAGAACAGGTACCATTTATCGTTAAACTCAACAATCGAATGATGTGTGGTCCAGCCAATTACAGGGGTAAGAATTGTACCTTTAAATACAAATGGACCTTGTGGATTCTCACTTACTGCATAAACGATTTTATGAGTTGTACCGGTTGAATAGGATAGATAGTAAAGACCATTGTATTTATGAACCCATGGTCCTTCAAAATATCTTCTGTCCTCATCGCTTGCAAGAATCGGGTTGCCATCTTCGTCAACAATGGAAATTTCTTTTGGTTCACTTTTGAAAGTAAGCATGTCATCGCTTAATTCAGCTACTCTAGGTCCTAGTGCAGGTGCATCAGGTGCTGGTCCTTCTGCTTCAGGAACGAATGTTCCAGTCTGCCACTTTTCTAACTGTCCTCCCCAAAGGCCGCCAAAATAAACATACGCTTTTGAATCTTCATCCACTAATACCGCTGGGTCGATACTGAAGCTGCCAGGTATGTAATTTTCCTCTGGTGTGAATGGGCCTGCAGGATTTGGACTTGTTGCGACACCAATTCTGAAAATGCCATCTTTATCTCTTGCTGGGAAGAATAAATAATACGTGTTGTTTTTATAAGCTGCATCAGGTGCCCACATTTGTTTAGATGCCCATGGAACATCTTTTACGTGAAGCGCTTCCCCGTGGTCGACAACAGGGGAGTTAACGTCATCCATAGATAGGACATGGTAATCTTCCATCTTATATTGGTCGCCATTATCATTAGAAGGTTCATCGTGATCAAGGTCATGAGATGGATAAATATAAAGCTTGCCTTCAAAGACATGTGCGGAAGGATCTGCAGTATAAATGTGTGTAACTATAGGCTCATTTGGTTTTGAGTTTTTCTCCATAATATCTCCCCATCGAATAGTATAGTGATTTACAAATTTATTATAACTGATGTATAGTAACTTTGTATATCCAAACAACTAACTTTTTTAAATAGCGTTAGGAAATTGAATTATGCTACAGCCTCCTTCAGTTAACAATAAAAAACAAAAAAGCAAGTGAAGATAAAGGGTTCTCCACTTGCGTTTTTTGGTATTCAATAAGATAAATTATTCATTTACATATCTCATTTGTTCCGAAAGTTCGTTACAAGATGTTTTGAGGAGATGAACAAAGTTATTCATTTCCTCATCATTTACACGGGAAATTAAGGTGGAAATACTGATTGCTGCTAATACATGACCCTTTCCATTGAAAATGGGTACAGCTGCACACCGAACACCTTGTTCATTTTCCTGGTCATCTACTGCAAATCCCTGTTGCTTAACCTTTCCAATTTCCTTTCGAAAAATGTCCTCATTCATAATGGTGCTGTTGGTTTGGTACTGAAATTCATAATCCTTTAATAAAAGCTCAATTTCATTAAGTGGTTGATAGGCTAAAAGGACTTTTCCAATTGCAGTAGAGTGGAGGGGAAGTCTTCGACCAATACGAGAATACCGAATAATGGATTGTTCCCCTTCTACTTTATCGATATAGACACCTTCCCGGCCATCTAATATCCCCAAATGGACGGTTTGCCCTGTTTTGGCAGAGAGATCGAGCAGGTACTTCCTTGCAGTTCTTCGTATATCCATATTGTTGATGACTAAATTCCCTCGTTCTGCTAGTTTTAGTCCTAATCTGTATTTTCCATCTTCCGGGTTTTGATCAATGTAGGAATGTACCTGAAGTGTTTTTAATAGTGAGTGAACCGTACTTTTATGAAGCCCCATCATCTCACTAATTTCAGTAATTTTAAGCTCTGACTTATGCTCATCGAATAAATCTAGAATCTTCAGAGCCCGTTCAACAGACTGAATAATTGGCATAAATGACTCCTTTTTTGTTTTATATTATAAAATTATATCTTATTATAACAAACAATAGATATAAACATATGTAAATCAAAATAGTCAAAAAAACTGCTTTGTAACGTAATAGGCACATTTTCCCTTCCTACAATGAAATAGGTATGCTATAATCAACTCGAAACAATATAATAGAACATGGTTTTATATTATAAAACAAAATAACATAAAAAGCTGCATATTGTTATTACATAGGAGGTTACGATGTCATTACAATTAATTTTTGGAGAAGAAAATCAATCCATCTATAGCATAAAGACTCATGGTGCTGGACCGAATGGTTCCCTTCCACTGACCCC
Source organism: Neobacillus driksii (assembly GCF_013409995.1). Classification (GTDB taxonomy): domain Bacteria; phylum Bacillota; class Bacilli; order Bacillales; family Cytobacillaceae; genus Neobacillus; species Neobacillus driksii. The sequence goes on along the minus strand of NZ_JACCBX010000021.1, from coordinate 74,989 downwards.
CGAAATGTTGCGAGAACTGCCTAGCGGCGATATTTTTGGGATGACCCAGAATGCTGGAATGGGGTGGGAACCTGCTAAGCTCCTTGGTAAACAAGTACTGATTATTGGAACTTTGGCAGGCATTCGTGATCACGATGGCACTCCGATTGCATTAGGATATCATACCGGAAATTATGAACTAGGATTACAAATGAGAGCAGCTGCTGAAGAAGTTACTAAACTAGGTGGCGTCCCATTTGCAAGTTTTGTAAGCGATCCGTGTGATGGCCGCTCTCAAGGGACAACGGGGATGTTTGATTCCCTTCCTTATCGTAATGACGCAGCTGTTGTGATGAGGCGCCTAATTCGTTCTATTCCAACAAGGCGGGCGGTTGTAGGAGTTGCTACATGTGATAAGGGTTTGCCGGCGGTGATGATTGCCCTGGCATCTATGCACAATCTTCCAACCGTTTTAGTTCCAGGTGGTGCCACACTTCCGCCTACAGAAGGAGAAGATGCAGGCAAGGTTCAAACAATTGGTGCTAGATTTTCCAATAATGAGCTTACATTGGAGGAAGCAGCAAGACTAGGCTGTGTAGCATGTGGCTCTAGCGGGGGTGGGTGTCAGTTCTTAGGAACTGCAGGTACCTCGCAAGTAGTGGTGGAAGCACTAGGATTAGCATTGCCTCATTCTGCTTTATCACCATCCGGCCAGCCTGTTTGGGAAGAGATTGCGAAACAGTCAGCTCGCGCCGCGTTGGAAATGGAGAAAAAAGGCATTACAACGAAGGATATCATTACGGATAAAGCGATTGAAAATGCCATGGTCCTACACGCTGCTTTTGGTGGATCAACAAATTTGCTCTTACATCTTCCAGCTGTTGCACATGCTGCCGGCTGCAGAATTCCTACAGTAGATGATTGGGAAAGAATTAATAAGTTAGTGCCACGCTTAGTAAATGTATTACCAAACGGACCAGATAACCATCCAACCGTTCGGGCGTTCTTAGCCGGAGGAGTACCAGAAGTAATGCTTCATCTAAGGAAACTGGGTCTGCTACATGAAGATGTCCTTACGGTAACAGGGGAAACACTTGGAGCAAACCTTGATTGGTGGGAAACCTCAGAACGACGGGCAAAATTTAGAAAACTGTTGGTAGAACATGATGGAATTCAACCGGATGAAGTAATTATGAGTCCAACCCAATCAAAACAGCGAGGGTTAACCTCGACGGTCACGTTCCCGAAAGGAAACCTTGCACCTGATGGTTCTGTTATTAAGTCAACTAGCATTGACCCATCTGTGGTTGGGGAAGACGGTATTTATCGTCATACTGGCGCGGCAAAAGTTTTTACATCTGAGAAAACAGCAATCAAGGCGATTAAAACTGGTGGAATTGAAGCTGGTGACATCATGGTAGTCATGGGTGGAGGACCACTTGGGACAGGAATGGAAGAAACCTATCAATTAACTTCTGCCTTAAAGCACTTATCTTATGGAAAACATGTTTCCTTGATTACAGATGCCCGTTTTTCAGGTGTATCAACCGGTGCTTGTATCGGGCATGTCGGTCCAGAAGCTTTGGCAGGGGGCCCAATTGGTAAATTACGTGATGGTGATGTAATTGAAATCATCGTGGACAGAAATAGATTAGTTGGTTCCGTTAACTTTATCGGAACAAAGGATCAACAGTTATCGATGGAAGAGGCAGTTAGAGAATTAGAAGAACGTGAGACTCATCCAGACCTTAAACCTGATCCAGGGTTACCGGATGATACACGATTATGGGCTGCACTTCAAGCCGCTAGTGGCGGAACCTGGCGCGGAAGTGTCTATGATACCGACCGAATCATAGAGGTTTTGAATGCAGGAATGAAAGCGCTAGCGAACGATAAAAAGTACAAAGTTACTCATTAACTCGTACTTTTACTAGCAAACTAAGGAAACATTGTTCTAATATTAAAATTCACAGCGGGCTCTCGTAAATTGTGAGCCTGCTAGATTCCAAGGAGAGAGGTCTATTGAAAAAAGCTCAATTTTTAACGCCTGTGGTAACGGCTTTTGATTCTGAGGGCAATTTGGACCACCAGGCCAACAAAAATATTTATGATTTCCTAATAAATGGGGGAGTAGACGGTTTAGTCATTATGGGCAGTACCGGGGAGTTTTCCTATATTGAGGATGCCCAGAAGAAAGCGTTGATTGACTTAGCGGTAAGCTATGTGAATCATCGGACCAAAGTATATATCGGAACTGCGTGCATGACGGTAGAAGATACGGTTCAACTATCCAACTATGCAATTGATGCAGGTGCCGATGGTGTCATGATAATTAGCCCTTATTATTTTTACCTCTCAGATGAGAGTGTGGAGCTCTATTTTGACCAAGTGGCTCCAAGGATAAAGGGGGATATTTACTTATATAATTATCCTGCAAGGACCGGTCACGATTTGTCACCTGAAGTGACGCTGAATCTTTTGCGGAAACATAAAAATATTAAAGGATATAAAGATACTGTTACCGAAATGGGACATACGAGAAAGTTAATCCAAACGGTGCAGAACGAATTCCCGGATTTTATTATCTATTCCGGATTTGATGAAAACTTCGCGCATAATGTTCTTAGCGGCGGTAATGGCTGTATTGGTGGCCTTTCTAATATATATCCAGAAGTATTTTCCGCATGGGTAAATGCCCTTAACGAAAAAGACTTGAAAAAAGCAGCTGATATTCAGAGCATTGTTGATAAAATGATGGAGCTATACGATTTTGGCCCAACCTTTATCCCATTTACGAAACAAGCGATGGTCCTTAGAGGAATCAGATTAGAGGGGTATTGTCAAAAACCGCTCATCCAGCCAAATGAGGAACTAACAGAGTCTATCAATATGCTATTGAAAGAGTTAGATGCGAGAATCGTTCAGGTCATTCCTGACTATAAAGGTGTGTTAGCATAAAAAATTCCATAAATTATACAATAATGGAGTCAATTTCTTGGTAATGTGGTGATATAATCTAGCCAGGCAGGCCTAGATGACAAAACTGTGTTTTATAATATAAAATTATTTGACATCTATCCATATTGCGCCGGTAGGAATCCTTCCTCAACCGGTGCCAAGAGCCAAATAAAAGTTGTAAAAGGAGTGAAGCAGATGGTAAAAGAATTACAAAGTACAACAACCTTACATAATGGTGTGAAAATGCCATGGGTTGGCTTAGGGGTCTTTAAAGTACAAGACGGGGAAGAAGTTGTCAGTTCGGTAAAGGCTGCCCTTGAGGTAGGGTATCGAAGCATTGATACTGCTGCCATTTACGCCAATGAAGAAGGTGTGGGTAAAGCGATAGCAGAATCAAATGTGCCGCGCGAAGAATTATTTGTTACCACTAAGGTTTGGAATGCCGATCATGGCTATGAAGAAACGTTAGCAGCTTTTGATGTAAGCTTAAAGAAGTTGGGTTTAGATTATTTAGACCTTTATTTGATTCATTGGCCCCTGCCATCTCAAGGAAAGTATATTGAAACATGGAAAGCACTCGAGCAGCTTTATAAGGATGGACGTGTTCGCGCTATTGGTGTAAGTAACTTCAAAATTCATCATCTCGAGGATATTATAGCCAACTGCGAAGTTATTCCATTGGTCAATCAAGTAGAATATCATCCGCGATTTAATCAAAGCGAGTTGCATGCTTTTTGTAAAAAACATGGGATTCAGCTTGAAGCATGGTCTCCATTAATGCAGGGTGGTCTTTTTGAAGAGCCGGTTCTAGTGGAGATTGCTGAGAAGTACAAGAAGTCAACCGCACAAATTATCATCCGCTGGGATATTCAAAATGGGGTAGTCACGATTCCAAAGTCTGTTAAACCGCACCGGATTGCAGAGAACGCAGAAGTATTCGATTTTGAGCTTTCACAAGAGGATATGGACAAAATAAACAATCTCAACACAAATCAACGAATGTTTGCAGATCCTGATGATTTTAACCGAGTGTAAAATCTAATTATCCGATATGGCAATAAAGAATAGGATTATGATACCCACTTAGTTTATACAACGTACAAACTAAGTGAGTGCCAATTAAAATGTAGAGGGGAATCAAAATGAGTACAAGTCTTGCTCAAAAGATCACCGTAGTAGCACCAGAGAAAATTAAAATGAAGGAAAAGGTTGGCTATGCTACTGGGGATTTAGCCTGTAACTTCATTTATCAAACAGTAAGTAGTTATCTATTATTTTTCTATACGGATGTTTTTGGAATTACCGCTGCAGCAGCTGGATTGATGTTCCTAGTTGTCCGATTGATTGATGCTGTTCTCGATCCATTTATCGGAGCGGTTATTGATAAAACCAATACAAAATACGGAAGATTTCGTCCCTATCTTTTATACGGTGCCTTTCCGTTTGCAGGGGTTGCGATTCTGTGTTTCACCACGCCAGGATTTTCTGATCCGATGAAACTCGTGTATGCCTATGCTACATATATTTTATTATCCATTACGTATTCAGTGATTAACATCCCTTATGCTGCCCTAACTTCGGCCATTACCCAAGATAACAAAGAAGTTGTCAGCCTGACTTCCGTCCGGATGCTGTTCGGAAACATGGGTGGCTTAATCGTTTCCTTTGGTGTACCACTTTTAGCTGGTATCTTCACCAATATGACTGGTGAGACAGGCTCTGGTTGGCAAATCACCATGACAATCATGGGAATTATGGGAGCACTGTTATTGTTGTACAGCTTCTATAACACAAAAGAACGCGTTCCGCTTAATCATTCAAAAGAGGCTCAGATCAATTTTAAAGATATCTGGGTTCAATTAAGAACCAATCGTCCACTTTTAATCGTATGCTTTTTCTTTATTCTGAACTTTGGTGTAAACTCCATCGTTAACTCTGTGGGTATTTATTATGTCACTTATAACGTTGCAAGACCGGAGTTAGTAAAATGGTATGGTTTAATGGGAACGCTTCCTGCCCTCATTCTTATGCCATTAATGCCAATGATGTATAAATGGATGGGTAAGAAAAAACTATTATTTACCGCTTTATCTTTAAAGGCAATCGGATTATTGGCTCTTTTCTTGGTTCCGGCATCCATGGTACCACTAGTATTTGCAGGGCGTTTAATCGCGGCACTTGGTACGATCACTGCAGGTGCATTTACATGGGCATTAATTCCTGAAACAATCGATTATGGCGAATATAAGACTGGCAAACGTGCGAGCGGTGTCATCTATGCATTAGTTGGATTCTTCTTCAAGTTTGGTATGGCCATTGGTGGTATTGTACCAGGTCTAATTTTAGCAAACTTTGGTTATGTGGCGAACCAAGCACAAACACCAGAGGCATTAAACGGTATTTTGTTAACAATGACTGCCATTCCAGTCGTATTCGTTATCATCGAGCTTGCAGCGATTTTCTTCTATAACTTAGATGAAAAGGAACATAAACGAATTCTTGCTGAATTAAAAACGAGAGGATGATGAACAAATGAAAATTCAAAATCCAGTATTGAAAGGTTTTAATCCAGACCCTAGCATTTGCAGGGTTGGAGATGATTACTATATTGCGGTATCTACGTTTGAGTGGTTTCCTGGAGTCCAAATCCATCATTCTAAGGATCTAGTAAACTGGCATCTTGTATCACGCCCGTTAAATAGAGTTTCCCTTATCGATATGAAAGGGAATCCCAATTCCGGCGGTGTATGGGCACCATGCCTAACTTATGCTGACGGTCAATTCTGGTTGATCTATTCAGATGTAAAAATGCATTCCGGTGCGTGGAAGGATTCCCACAATTACTTAACCACTTGCGAAACCATTGATGGTGAGTGGAGTGAGCCGATTTATCTAAATAGTTCAGGATTTGATCCTTCTTTGTTCCATGATGTGGACGGAAAAAAATATATTATCAATATGTTATGGGATCAAAGAACGTATAAACATTCCTTTGGGGGAATTGTCTTACAGGAATACTCCCATGAGGAAAAGCGCTTAATTGGCAAACCGAAGGTCATCTTTGAGGGAACAGATATAAGGCTGACCGAGGGACCACATTTATATTTTATTGAAGGTTATTACTATCTGTTGACAGCAGAGGGTGGAACACGCTATGAACATACTGCAACTCTGGCGAGGTCCAAAAATATCGACGGACCATATGGGCTGCATCCAGATCATCCTTTCCTAACTTCCTGGCATGACCCGCGAAATCCGTTGCAAAAATGCGGACATGCTTCGATCGTACACACTCATACGGATGAATGGTATTTGGCACACCTAACAGGCAGACCATTATCTCATGAGGATAAACCAGTGCTTGGTTATCGTGGTTTTTGTCCACTAGGAAGAGAAACTGCGATTCAAAAACTTGAATGGAAAGACGGATGGCCATATGTTGTCGGCGGAAAACAAGGATCTGTCGAAGTAGAAGCACCGAAGATGGAAGAAGTGAAATGGGAGCGAGATTATGAAGAAATTGACCATTTTGATAGTCTAACTTTGAACCACCATTACCAGACGTTACGGATTCCGTTAACGGAAGATATTATGTCCTTAACAGACAATCCGGGAAATTTACGCCTTTATGGAAAAGAGTCACTAACGTCTTGCTTTACTCAGGCTTTGGTTGCACGACGTTGGCAGTCATTCCATTTTGACGCGGGCACAGCGGTTTCTTTTAATCCCAAAACGTATCAACAAGCTGCAGGTTTGGTTTGCTATTACAATACCGAGAATTGGACAACTGTTCAAATTACCTGGAATGAAGAAAAGGGTCGTATGATCGATATCATGAGTGCCGATAATTTTACTTTTTCACAGCCTCTTCAGGGTAAAGAAATTCCCGTTCCTGAATCCGTCGAGTATGTCCATTTAAAAGTAAAGGTAAGGGAACATACCTATCAATTCGCTTATTCCTTTGATGGCGAAACTTGGTCTGATATTCCTGTAAACTTTGAATCTTATAAGCTATCAGATGAATATGTCCGTTTGAACGGATTTACTGGTGCGTTTGTTGGCATGCATTGTCAAGACACAAGTGGAACAAGCCAACCAGCCGACTTTGACTATTTTACTTATAAGGAACTTTAATCACTTTTAAATGAAAGGAAGGGAATATTCATGGAAATGCTTCAGGTAATTAATAATAAAATTACTAATTCTGTCGGTAAGCCGATTCAACTAAGAGGTACATGCATCGGCGGCTGGATGAACATGGAAGACTTTATTAATGGCTACACGGGAACAGAGCATGCTCTTCGTCATACAGTCGCGGAAGTGATTGGTAAAGAAAAAGCAGAATTCCTATTTGATAGAATGCTTCACTACTTCTTCGGCGAAGACGACATCGAGTTTATTAAAAGCTGGGGTGCAACCACGATTCGAATTCCATTAAATTATCGTCACTTTGAGGATGATGAGGCACCATTTACCTATAAAGAATCTGGATTCGAGCGTTTAGACAAAATTATTAATTTATGCGAGAAGCATGGTCTTTACGTGATTCTTGACCTTCATGCGGTGCAGGGCTTTCAAAACACTCACTGGCACTCAGATAACGATGTACGTCACAGCTTTTTCTGGCATGATAAAACATATCAAGACAGATTTGTCGCGTTATGGGAAGAGTTTGCACGTCGCTATCATGGAAGAGGAGTAATTGCAGGATATAATGTCATGAATGAACCTGCTGTGAATACACCACACGGCGATTTCCCACATACCTTCTTTGGTAATTATAAACCGGATTGGGAAAGAATGAACCGGGTCTACAGACGTGTAGTTGAAGCAATCCGCGCCATTGATCCTGAACATATCATCTTCCTTGAAGGAGATAATTACTCTAAATTATTTGATGGCTTAGAAGCTCCTTTTGCTAAAAATTTGGTGTACAGCAGTCATAATTATACAGCAGCTGGTTTCGGACCTGGATCATACCCAGGAGTCGCCGACGCAAAAACACCGCGCGTGGTAAGCGGGCAGTATTGGGATAAAGCCGTCCAAGAGGAAGTATTTTATAACCATGAAGGTACTAAATATGCACAGAAGTATAATGTTCCTCTTTGGGTAGGGGAGTTTGGCTCTGTTTATAATGGCCCAGAAAATGAAATCACTGACCGGTTAAGTGCGATGGATGATCAACTTGGCATTTTTGAAGAGTTTGGTGCACATTGGACCACATGGACATATAAAGATGTTGGTGTTATGGGCTTAGTGACACTGGATCCAGAATCAGAGTATATGAAAAAGGTTGCTTCGATAGTTAAAATGAAACATGCCTTAAATACCGATGATTGGATGATTTGGCTGCCAGGCTTTAAGGCAAGAGAATTAGCTGCGGAATTGGCCAGTCATTTAGAAGAGGTTGTCAATCCGGAAATGTCTCACGGCTATAATCTAGCTAGCCTTTCACAAGCCCTATTCACCATCTATGCTGGGGCGCTAATACAGCCAGAGTATGCCAAGATTTTTAAAGATCTTTCCGAAGAAGAAATAGACCTAATTATGCAGTCATTCGCCTTCAAAAACTGCAAGGTTAACGAAGGGCTGCTAAATATCTTAAAGAAACATTCAGTTGAAAAAGCACAGGTGATACAAAACTAATTTTATGAATCTGCGTTATTATAAAATCTAGTACATTCATGTACAAATATTTCTCTAGACGAAATATAAAGGCTGATTTCAAAAAAGGTGCTGACAGGAACCTTTGTGGAATCAGCCTTCTCTTTACGTATGTTTTAAGTAACTAGGGGGAGGATTACTTCTTGGAAGCAACAAAACTTTTTTCTGAAAGACATACAATTCGAAAATATTTAAATAAACCTGTAAGTAAGGAATTATTGATAAAGGTATTGACAGATGCTGTCCGTGCCCCGTCATGGGCAAATTCACAACCTTGGGAGATATATGTTGCAGCAGGAGAAAAGATAGAAGCGTTACGATTGGCTTACTTAAAATCATTTCAAAATCATGAAGCACATACACAGGATTTGCCAACACCTAAGGAATGGCCGGAGTATATTGATAGCCGATTGAAAAAGAGCTTTGCAGAGTCATTTAAAAGCATGGGGATTGTTCGCGATGACGACAAAGCACGCTATCAAAATTGGAAAAATAACTATGAGTTTTTTGGTGCACCAGTTGCTGTGTTCTTATGTCTTGATACGACTCTTTCGGATTGGTCTTTATTTGATCTTGGATTGTTTGCCAACAGCCTAATGCTCGCTGCAAAAGCACATGGACTTGATTCTGCACCGGCTGCAAGCTCTGTATCCTATCCGCATCATATAAGAAAGGTGCTCGATATTCCGGAAAATCAAAAAATTATTGTTGGAATTATGGTTGGCTATGCAGATGTAGAGCACCCCTATAATCAATATATTTCCAGCCGGGTCCCAATGGAAGAAGTTGTCCATTTTAGAGGTATCTGATAAACAGGATTTGAATTCTACAGTTAAATGAAAAGGATAGAATGTAAGAGAAAAGGTGGGAATATATGAAAAATGACTTTGTTATATTGTTAGCACCCGATTCATTTAAAGAAAGTATGACAGCAAAAGAAGCATGTGAGGCAATGGAACGAGGAATAAAGAAAGTAAATGATAAGATTACGTGTATACACGTTCCAATGGCAGATGGTGGCGAAGGTACGATGCAATCCCTAGTTGATGCAACTGGCGGTGAAATCTATAAACATAAAGTATTCGGTCCTCTTGGGAATGAGGTAGAAGCGTCTTATGGTATTTTAGGAGACGGTGAAACAGGAATCATTGAAATGGCTAGCGCAAGCGGAATTCATTTAGTCTCAAAGGAGGACAGAAATCCACTTATTACCACCACCTACGGTACAGGTCTATTAATAAAAGCTTGTTTAGACCATGGTGTTAAAAAACTATTAATTGGTATTGGCGGGAGTGCAACAAATGATGGAGGAGCTGGCGTTATACAGGCATTAGGCGGAAAGCTGCTTGATGAAAAAGGAGTGGAACTAGGTTTTGGCGGCGGAGAATTAGGAAGATTAGCTAGCATTGATTTAACTAATTTTGACCAGCGTTTAAAAGATATTTCCGTTGAGGTAGCCTGTGATGTTAACAATCCACTCTGTGGAGAGAGAGGGGCCTCCAACGTGTTTGGACCACAAAAGGGAGCTACTCTAGATATGATAGAAATATTGGATCACAACCTAAGAAACTATGCGAATGTGATTAAGGAAGTAATGAAAAAAGATATCGTAGAGGTACCAGGTGCAGGAGCTGCAGGTGGATTGGGCGCTGGACTGATGGTATTCTTAAATGCAACTTTGAAAAGTGGGATTGACATTGTTATTGAATATACATCCTTAGGGGAGAAGGTTAAATCTGCTGATATGGTTTGGACTGGTGAAGGAAGTATCGATTTTCAAACCAAATTTGGAAAGACTTCATATGGGGTTTCAACGATTGCAAAAAAGTATAATAAACCAGTAGTAGCATTCGCTGGTATAGTGGGCAAAGAAATCGATTCCTTGTATGAAAAGATTGATTCAATTTTTTGTATCATGCAGGGGGTTGTTTCTTTAGAGGAAGCACTGACTAATGGTAAGCAAAACCTTGAAAAAACCTCAGAAAATGCTATGAAATTGATGAGTTTAGTATAGAAAAAAGAAGAATGGACTTTCCAAAGACTTCAAACGGGTTAATATAAATAGTGCATAAAAAATAACCCTGCTTTCTCTAAAAAAGCTGGGTTATTTTTTATAAAAGGTAAGTTCTTAACACAACCATTAAGAAGTTTTTACTTCTTCTTTAATAAATCTCTCAACAACAAAAGCAGACACGCCTAATGCAGTCGAGTATTTACCAAGCTTTGAAAAATCAATTCGCATCTCTTTTTGGTGATGCGCAAGTGTATGGTTTTGTATGGTTGTCCGGATGGGCTCCTCAATCCATTGTTTTGCCAACGCTAACCGGTTTCCTATGATGACTTGGTCGGGGTTAAAGGTGTTAATAATGTTATTGATACCATATCCAAGGTAAGTCCCAATTTCCCCCAGAAGTTTATGAGAGGTTTGATTACGATCTTCTGCTAAAGCAATCATTGACTCAAGTGAATCGGTGTTAGCCATCTCTAGCAAAGCATTTTCAGATGCATATGCTTCCCAACAACCTCTGCTTCCACAGCTGCAAGGCTTTCCGTTGATATCAATAATCATGTGTCCCATCTCGCCAGAGAATCCATTTTTCCCCTGATATAACTCTTTGTTTAAAATAATTCCTACACCGATACCAATTCCAGCACTAATATAAATAATGTTTTGATAGTCTTGACCTGCACCGAACTGCTGTTCACCAAAAGCACCAGCGTTTGCCTCGTTTTCAATGATAACAGGAACTTGGAATAGGTTCTCGAGGTCCATTTTCAACTGTATATTTGTCCAGCCCAAGTTTGGAGCAAGCAGGACACAACCCTCTTTGTTTACAATTCCAGGAACCCCAACTCCTATTCCCACAATTCCATACCTGCTGCTAGGCATCTCATCAATTAGAGATTGAACCATATTCTGAACAATGCCTAAAATTGTGGGATAAGGGGTTCGGTTAACCAATTGATTTTTCTCAATCAGAATATTACCTTTTAAGTCCGTCAAGACACATAATACATAATTTACCCCGATATCAATCCCAACTGCATAGCCTGCTGCTTTATTGAAATGAAGGATAACAGGTCGCCGGCCGCCGCTTGATTCCCCAGGTCCAGATTCAAAAATGAGTTCTTCTTCTAATAATTCGTTTACTAAAGAAGAAACTGTTGCCTTATGTAAACCTGAAACTTGGGCAATGTCGGCTCTTGAAATGGGATCCTTCTCCATAATTAATTGTAATACGAGCGCTTTATTATTTTTTTTTACAATATGTTGGTTCCAAGTCATGGTTCGCACTTATAAAAACTCCTTATTTGATAGTATATTAATTTTAGCACAAACTTTGTTTAATAGATATACAAACAGTAACAAGCGGTAAAATGAACAGGCCTGTCCCTACAACTATTTTCGACCATCTTGTTGATAAAAAATACCTTTAAAATATGATTGTTCAAATTACCGAAACAGGAGGACACTAACAGAATATTGATGGGTCAAAGGTGTCTATCCCTATGCCAGAATTATTTAATTTATCGATAAAAAAATTTATATAAACTTAGTTTATACGATAGACAAACTAAGTTGACGGTGATATAATTTGAGTAACAAAGGTTAAGAGGCTCTAATGACCCTTTGTAAGCATTTACATTAGCTTCGAAACCATAAATTTAAAAACCAAAATACTAGGAGGAATAACCAAATGGCTTATTTCGAAACAGTTAACAAAATTCAATTTGAAGGCGCATCATCTAAAAATCCTTTAGCGTTTAAGTATTATAATCCGGAAGAATTAATAAATGGTAAGACAATGGAAGAAATTCTACGATTCTCTGTTGCTTACTGGCATACATTTACAGCAGATGGTACAGATCCATTTGGTGTTGGTACAGCTATCCGTCCTTGGAATCACTTAAAAGGGTTAGATTTAGCTAAGGCGCGTGTGGAAGCAGCATTCGAACTTTTTGAAAAATTAAATGTTCCTTTCTTTGCTTTCCATGATGTTGATATTGCACCAGAAGGAAGCACTTTAAAAGAAACAAATGAAAATCAAGATGTTATTGTAGGTATGATTAAGGAATACATGAAAACTAGTAAAACGAAATTGCTTTGGAACACAGCCAACATGTTCTCTAACCCACGTTATGTTCATGGTGCTGCAACCTCTCCGAATGCAGATGTATTCGCATACTCTGCAGCAAAAGTGAAAAAGGCTTTGGAAGTAGCAAAAGAACTTGGTTCCGAAAACTACGTTTTCTGGGGCGGACGTGAAGGTTACGAAACACTTTTAAATACAAACATGAAGCTTGAGCAAGATAACTTAGCACGCTTCTTCCATATGGCAGTAGATTATGCAAAAGAAATCGGCTTAAACGTTCCATTCTTAATCGAGCCAAAACCAAAAGAGCCTACAAAGCACCAATATGATTTTGATGTGGCTACTGGTCTAGCATTCTTACAAAAATATGACCTAACAGACTACTTCAAATTTAATATTGAAGCAAACCATGCTACTTTGGCTGGTCACACATTTGAGCATGAGTTAAGAACAGCTCGTATTAACGGAATGTTAGGTTCTGTTGACGCTAACCAAGGTGATACACTACTTGGCTGGGATACAGATGAGTTCCCAACTGATCTTTATACGAACACATTGGCTATGTATGAAATCCTCAAAAACGGTGGTTTAGGAAAAGGCGGCTTGAACTTTGACGCGAAAGTAAGAAGAGGTTCCTTCGAAGCAGAAGATCTATTCCACGCACACATCGCTGGTATGGATGCATTTGCAATCGGGCTTAAAGTTGCTAATAAGCTAATCGAAGATAAAGTACTCGATAGCTTTGTTGAAGAACGCTACAGCAGCTATACAAAAGGAATTGGTTTAGAGATCGTTGAAGGAAAAACAAACTTCCGCGAGCTTGAAGCTTATGCTCTTGGATTAACAGAAATCAAGAATACATCAGGTAGAACAGAGCGCCTAAAGGCTTTAATCAATCAATATTTACTAGAAACACTTTCAAGTGTAACAGTTTAATCTATACTCAATATAAACATGAAAAAGTGCTGGTAGCCTATTACTCCAGCACTTTTTTTAGAAAAGGATGATAAGGATGAAGTATGTAATCGGAGTTGACCTAGGAACGAGTGCCGTAAAAATCCTACTTGTGAATCAAAAAGGTGAAGTGTGTAAGGAAGTTTCTAAATCATATCCTTTGATCATTGAAAAATCAGGCTACAGTGAACAAAACCCAGAAGAATGGGTAGAAAAAACAACAGCAGGATTAAAGGAACTAATACAGCAATTCGATGGAGATGTAAACGATATTGAAGGAATCAGTTTCTCCGGCCAAATGCACGGCCTAGTTTTATTAGATGAAAACAATCAAGTATTAAGAAACGCGATCTTGTGGAATGACACAAGAACCACAAAACAATGCCAGGAAATTTATGACGTTGTTGGCAGAGAGCGTTTATTAGAAGTAACGAAAAATCCAGCGTTAGAAGGCTTTACTTTACCAAAAATTCTTTGGGTAAAAGAATATGAACCAGAAATTTTTCAACAGGCGAAACGATTTGTCCTTCCAAAAGACTATCTTCGTTACCGGCTTACAGGGAATATCCACATGGAGTATTCTGATGCGGCGGGAACGTTATTGCTAAACGTTGCCGAGCGAGAGTGGAGCGGTGAAGTGTTAGACGCCTTTGGTCTTTCAGCTGATTTGTGTCCAGCTTTAGTAGAATCCCATGCGTTCGTTAGTACAATGACGGCAGAAATTGCGCAAGCAACTGGATTATCAGAAGCTGTTAAGGTATTCGCCGGTGGAGCTGACAATGCTTGCGGCGCAATCGGATCAGGGATTTTATCGGAAGGAAAAACATTAGCAAGTATCGGTACCTCAGGCGTTGTTCTTTCCTATGAAGAAAGAAATGACCTCGACTTTGAAGGCAAGGTTCACTACTTTAACCATGGTGAAGAAAATACTTACTATACAATGGGTGTAACTCTAGCTGCTGGCTATAGCTTAAGCTGGTTTAAAGAAACATTTGCGAAGGAAGAAAACTTTGATAAGTTTTTAGCAGGTGTGGATGAAGTTCCGGCAGGCAGCAACGGATTGTTATTTACTCCGTATATCGTTGGCGAAAGAACTCCACATGCGGACTCAAATATTCGCGGCAGCTTTATTGGTATCGATGCTGCGCATGAACGTAAGCACTTTGCTCGTGCTGTCCTTGAGGGAATAACCTTTTCATTAAATGAATCCATTGAGATTTTTAGAAGCAGCGGGAAGACCATTGATTCCATCGTCTCAATTGGCGGCGGCGCTAAGAATGACACTTGGCTGCAAATGCAGGCAGATATCTTCAATGCAAAAATTGAAAAGCTTACGAGCGAACAAGGCCCTGGGATGGGTGCAGCAATGTTAGCGGCATATGGCTGTGGCTGGTACCCATCACTTAAAGAATGTGCAGAGGAATTTATTCAAACAGCAAAGACCTATTATCCTATTCCGGAAAACGTTGAAGCCTATCAGAAACTATTTACAATCTACAAAAAAGTTTATTCACAAACAAAGGAATTGAATGAGCAATTAAGAGAGTTTAGGAAATAAGAGGATTTCTAATGGAAAAATCCATAAATAAAAGCACTCCTCAGTTAAGTTTACTAGCAATTACTTGGCCAATTTTTGTAGAACTATTTCTCCAAGTGATTATGGGCAGTACCGACACCATTATGCTTTCGCATATTTCGGATGATGCTGTCGCAGCTGTGGGTGTGGCAAACCAGCTTATATTTTTATGTATTCTCATCTTCAGTTTCGTATCAAGTGGGACAGCTGTTGTTCTCTCCCAATACTTAGGTGCAGGTTTAAAAGATGAAACGAAAAAGGTAACAGCGATCTCAATAACCCTCAACCTTGTCATTGGCTTAGTCATTAGCTTATTCATAGTTATTTTTAGAACAGAACTAGTAAGCTTCTTTCACCTGCAGGAGCATATTGCTGAACTAGGGGAACAATATCTGATGATTGTAGGAGGAACAGTATTTCTTCAAGCCGTTCTAATTACTGTTTCTTCCATTCTAAGAGCGAATGGCTACACCAGAGATGCCATGATGATCTCCATCACAATGAATGTTATTCACTTGATTGGAAATGCCATCTTAATCTTTGGTTTGCTGGGATTTTCAGAGATGGGTGTAATTGGTGTATCCATTTCAACTGCCATTAGCAGGGCCATAGCATTGGCTCTTATTTTAAAGTTACTGTATGATCGAATTCCGATTAACCTTAAATTAAGGGATTATATCACGATTGATGGTATTCAAATTAAAAGGATTCTGAAAATAGGGGTACCAGCAGCAGGGGAACAAATTTGTTTCAACCTCAGCCAGTTAGCTATTACGGCGATCATTGCGATGCTGGGTGCGGCTTCATTAACCACCCGTGTTTATACACAGAATATAGTTTCATTTATTCTTGTGTTTGGCTTAGCAATGGGACAGGGAACCCAAATTCTAATTGGCTACAAGGCAGGAGCCAGAGATTTTGAAGGAGCCTATCATCAATTACTGAAAAGCCTGCGGTATAGTTTAATTATGACAGTGGCAATTGCAATTGTAGTAGCCATTTTTAGGGAACCACTGCTCAGTTTTTTCACCAAGGATGATGAGATAATTTCTATGGGCAGTACATTGTTATTGCTTTGTCTTATCCTCGAGCCGGGAAGAACCTTTAACTTAGTGGTTATCAATTCCTTGCGTGCAACAGGGGATGCAAACATTTCTCTCATTATGGGTTTTATATCAATGTGGGGAATAAGTGTACCATTAGCCTATTTTTTAGGGATTCACCTTGGATTTGGCTTACCGGGGATCTGGATTGCCTTTATTGTTGACGAATGGTTTAGAGGAATTACCATGTACTTTAGATGGAGAAGCCGGGTTTGGGAGAAAAAAGTTTTGGTTCAAAATCAGGCCACTACCGCTAATTAATCTATCCTTCATACGAATGGAGGGCTGGCATTTGTCAGCTCTCTTAAATGGCTGTGTTAAAGAGAATACTGTTGGTTTAACAACCTGTTGATTGGAGTGGAAGGCGCTTGACTCCTGCGGGATGAACGAGCTGAGTGAGACCCCGCAGGTCGGAACGACCGAGGAGGCTCACGGGCGAGCCCGCGGAAAGCATAGCGCCTGGAGCGCAAATCAACAGCCCGGTTGACACAGCCTAGATAATCTAAATATTGGGGCATAAGGAGGAGAGGACGAATGAAACTAGACAAGGGCCAAAAACTCTTATTTATCGGTGACTCTGTAACAGATTGTGAACGAGCAAAACCAGAGGGTGAAGGATTATTTGCTGCCCAGGGTAAAGGGTATGTATCTTTTGTTGATGGGCTGCTTCAAGCGGTTTATCCGGAATTAGGAACTCGGGTAGTAAATAAGGGGATTAGCGGCAATACCGTCCGTGATTTGAAAAATAGGTGGCAGGAAGATGTCATCGATCAAAAACCAGATTGGTTATCCATTATGATAGGTATTAATGATGTATGGCGTCAATATGATACGCCTTTCATTAAAGATTGGCATGTTTACATTGAAGAATACGAACAAACGCTTAAAGAACTCGTGTTAGGAGCAAAGCCATATGTGAAAGAAATGGTTCTTATGACTCCATTTTATTTGGAGAGCAATGAACACGATCAAATGCGCAGGTCAATGGACCAGTACGGGAAGATTGTCAAAAAAATAGCGGAAGAAACCAATTGTTTATTTGTGGATACACAGGCAGCATTTAATAGATTATTAAAGGATTTGTACCCTGCAACCATAGCTTGGGATCGTGTTCATCCTTCTACTGCGGGACATATGGTGCTCGCTCGTGCCTTTCTGAATTCAATTGACTTTGATTGGAACCGTGCTTAAGTAGTTTCTAAATAGAAAAAATGGTAGGTAAAGGAGTTGTCGTGATGAATTATCGTGAACTAGGTAATACAGGAATCATGATCAGTGAGGTCAGCTTTGGAACGTGGGCAATAGGCGGTTCATGGGGCAGGACGAGTGATTCAGAAGCCCTGAAATCTTTAGAATATGCGATGGATAAAGGTGTTAACTTTTTTGATACTGCCGATGTATATGGTGATGGACATAGTGAAGAGTTATTGGCCAAAGCAACGAAGGGAAAGGAAGACCAGATACATATAGCAACGAAGTTCTGCCGTCAGGGTGATATTTTTGATCCAAAAAATTACAGTTATGAAAAGGTAAGCTCTTATTGTGAAGACAGCTTGCGCCGTTTAAACAGGGAAGCGATAGATTTGTATCAAATTCATTGCCCAGCAACAGAGATCTTGAAAGATGGCAGTGTCTTTGATGTACTAGATCGTCTGAAGAAAGAAGGGAAAATTCGTCACTATGGTGTCAGTGTGGAAACTGTCGAAGAAGGACTACTTTGTTTGGAACATCCCAATGTTAAGAGCCTGCAAATCATATTTAACATGTTTCGTCAAAAGCCATTAGAAAACTTAATACCTGAGGCTTATCAAAAAGGCGTTGGTCTTCTTGTTCGATTACCGCTGGCGAGCGGACTGCTGACTGGTAAATTCACCACTGAGCATGTTTTTGAGGCCGATGACCATCGCCGCTTTAATGAAAATGGAGAGGCTTTTAATGTAGGGGAAACTTTTGCCGGTCTTGGATTCCGTAAGGGTGTCGAATTAGCTGACGAGTTAAAGTGGATAGCAGAAGGCCGTAAATCAATGGCTAGTGCAGCATTGCGCTGGATTCTCGATCAAAAAGAAATTACTTGTATCATTCCAGGATTTAAAAATGTTAAACAGGTAGAGGATAATCTCTCTGCTCTTGATACGAAGCCATTCTCAGCAGAAGAACAGAAAGAGATTCAACGTTTCTATCGGGAAAAAGTAAGGGATTATGTAAGAGGTCCTTATTAAGGGAGTGTGGATGATGATTAATGAAATTCCTCATCGCAAAGGGTAGTTGCCATTACATTTGATGATGGACCAAATCCAGTTTACACCCCGCAAGTTTTAGAGATTTTCTCGGAAGCAAAAGGCAAAGCAACTTTCTTTATGATAGGTGAACAGATGCGAAATCATCCTGATGTTGTAAAGCAGGTTGCAGACCAGGGACATGAAATTGGAAATCATACTTTCACTCACCCAAAACTATCTGAGCTAAGCGTACAAGATTGTTTGAAGGAAATTGAAGAAACGGAAAAATTAATAGAGGAAATGGCGGGAAGAAAACCTGTTGTCTTTCGTCCTCCATACCTTGATTATAATCAGGATACAGTATCTTTACTCCAGAAGAAGAGATACCCAATGATTGGTGCGCTAAATTTAGAGGCTCAGGACTGGGAGCAGCCCGGTGTGAGGCATATCTTGGGGAAATCAAGAGATGTGGTGAAAAATGGTAGTATTTTAATTTTTCATGATGGTTATGGCGACCGCTCACAAACGATAGAAGCCGTCCGAATGCTTGTTTCCGAATTAACATTACAAGGATATCAACTTGTAACTGTCAGCGAATTATTAGATTTAGCATAAAAAAGAGGAAGCACAACTAAAACGTTTGTGCTTCCTTTTTTAATCTAGCTCCAGCGGATGTTTAAGCGGCTTTCGCTTTTTGAAGTTTCTTCTCGATTTTTTGAAAGGCAAGATAACAGGATGACATAATAATTCCTGCCGAGAGGCTTCCGCCGAAGAAAAATAACAGTGCTGGTAAAAACTTCATTACAAAGAATAAAGCCACAAAACCTATTAGCATCATTATACTTGAGAGTGGATTCACCATCATGATAAAGAACGAGTTCTTAAACAGCTGAATGAATGTAACGTTATAGTGAACGTAGACAGGAAATATATACAAAATTGTCATAACGATTGCAAAAATGATGAGGTATAAAGGAATTTGAATAATCGTATCTAGTTTTATATAGTTCAAATCGATAAAAATAATATAAGCCAATAAAGCTATGATGAGTCCTAATCTATTACCTCTAAGGAACTCTTTTTTATAGGAATCCCAAAATGTTTGAAATACGGGAATTTCATTATCACCCATGATCCATTTACGTATAATCGTAAACATGGCAACAGTCGCAGGGCTGATTCCAAAGACCACAAGACCAAGAAGTGAGAAGCCAATCCATAATAAATTTACATAGGCAAACCTAGTGATCCATTCGGTAAGAGTATACAGACCGCTCATTGATAGCTTATTCATAATCATTCCCCTTCTTACGGTGCTTACCGTTTATACACATTATAGAACAATAGGTACATGTTGAAAACGGTTAATTTCTAAATTGACAGATTTTTGATATTTTAAAATAATATTACGTAATTCGACAAAATGCGTTATAGTAAAAAAAAACTATTTTAGAAGGGCGATATTATGTTCGCTAGATTACACAAATGGAACACGTTGCGAAATCAAATACTTGTGGTATTTTTAGTGGTCATGCTGATTGTTTTAGCTATTGTCAGCTTAATCACATTTAATAGAGTATCAACCCTGTTGAAAAATAATGCCGAAAAACAGATACACCAGACGGCAGTAGAGGCAAATGGAAGATTAGAATCTTTATATAAACAAATTAGCACCTCGTCTAAGCTAGTCATGACAAATGACGCAATTCAAAGAACCTTAACAAAAGCATTTCAAGGAGAGAATATTAGTTTTACTGAGCGGCAGCAGTTAGACGGCATCGTAACCACAATTCAAGCAAATACAGATGGGATTTTTTCGTTTGAACTTTATACAGATACAATGGATCGCTTAATCCCGTTAGATGACACAAATTTACTCACAAGAATTGACAGTAATTGGATTCAACAGGCTGATTATGCAAATGGAAGCCTAGTCTGGATTGGTGACGACCCGCGTAACTCTGATAACATCCTTGCACTCAGGCGGGTCAATCTATTAAACCACGGCTTTGAGAATGGCGGATATCTGCTCATTAGTATTTATCGAGATTACCTTCAGTTTGTGGATCCGGATACATCCAATATTGAAAATCAGTATTCGATTTTACTAGACCAGTACTCTGAGCCGATTCTATCAAATTATAATGACCCGCTTGAACCGATTATTTTAGATCCTTCTCCTACGTTGACGTTGGACAACCAGGAGTATATGGTGACAAGACAAACGTCGGATGAAACAAGGTGGACACTGATAATCTTAACTCCGATTAAAGCCCTTACGGAAGGAATTAGTGTATTACGGTCGGGTATCATTATCGCTGGGATTATCGGATTTATTATCTTTTTAATCAGTACGCTGGGGCTATCGAGTTTTATTACAAGACCGATTGTTAAATTGACAAAAACGATGCAGCAGGCGAGTGCAGGCTCGCTAACCTTAAACCCTAGTGTTACCGCTGTTAATGAGATCAATGAGTTAAATAGTACCTATAACCAACTAGTAAAAGAAACAAACCACTTAATCAAAATGGTTTACCAAAAGGAAATTACCCGAAGTCGGAGTGAATTAAAAGCATTACAAGCACAAATTAATCCACATTTTCTTTTTAATACATTGGATGCGCTTAAATGGTCGCTTGAAGATAAAGATGAGGATGAACTAGCGGAGCTTGTAGTAGCGATGTCGAACTTATTCCGTTATACAATCACGAAGCAAAGTGATGGGGATTGGGTTCCAATCAAGGCTGAAATCAAACACATCGAAGACTATATGGAGATTATGAAAATGCGCTTTGGTGATCACTTAAAGTGGCATCTCGACATGCAGTGTGAATTAGGGCATGTCAGAATCCCTAAACTATTAATTCAGCCGTTAGTCGAAAATGCCATTCTGCATGGGGCTGGGAATACATCACAGCCATGTACCATATCTGTATCGATACAACCTACGGAAAATCAGGAATACCTTGAAATTGTCGTTAAAGATGATGGACCGGGGATGAATCGGGAAAAATTAGACTCTATTAAACAGGCCTTACATTCAGGAGGGGTCATTTCGAAAAGCGGAAATGGAATGGCAATCTCGAATGTACACAAACGCCTAGAATTATATTATCAAAAAAGTGGTTTGACCATTATAAGCGAAGAAAAAAGAGGGACAAAGGTCTCGTTTGTCATACCTGTGAAGGGGGAGGAAGACCATGCTGAATACAAAGACGATATTAATCGTGGATGATGAACCAAGAACCCGCCAAGGGCTGAAAAAAAACTTAGATACATGGGCGAATGGGAATTTCCAAATTATCACCGCTTCAAATGGAGAAGAAGCCATCCAACTGATGAAAGAGAATAAAGTTCATATCCTCATCACCGACATCCGGATGCCGGAAATAACAGGATTAGAATTATTAAAAATCGCAAAAGAACTTAATATTTTTCCTGTAATCATCGTGATTTCAGCATACTCTGAGTTTGAGTATGCCCAGGAAGCCCTTCGTCTAGGGGTTATAAACTATCTCCTAAAACCAATCAGCAAAAAGGCATTAATTGAGGCTGTAGAAGAAGCGCTTAAAGAGGTTGAGAAAAAACACCGGGCGGGCTTGATCGAAAAAGTAGTTGATACGAAGCTCGTGGATGCCAATACCCAAAACCCATCGAATCGTGAACCAATCAGAGAAGCAATTGACTATATCAACAACAATCTCAAAAATGAGTTAACCCAGAAAGAAGTTGCGGACCATGTTCATTTAAATCCAAGCTATCTAAGCTCGCTTTTTAAAGAACATGTAAAATTAACCTTCAGTGAATATGTAACCCGCCGCAGAATTCAGCGGGCAAAGGAATTGTTGATGACAACAAACCTCCCAATTAATGATATTGCTGAAGAATCCGGCTATAAAACGGCAAAATACTTTATTAAAATCTTTAGGGAATTAGAAGGTGTGACACCAAGCGCTTACCGAAAAAACAATAATGAAAGGGCTTTCTAAAAATAGTGGCATTTTTCCTAATCGTTGTGACCTATTTTTCAGAACTATCAGAATGTAAGATATAAATGTAAGAGAAAACAAACAAAAGGTCATAGGGGGAATCACGATTGTTTAATAAGAAAACGGTTGCAATCTTCATGTCAGTCATTATGCTACTCTCTCTAGCACTTGCAGGATGTTCTTCTTCAAGTTCTTCAGAAGAAAGCAGTGCCGATGGTAAAAAGGTTATTAAATTCATGCATTTATGGCCGGAAGGCAGCTCAAATGCTCAGTTCTCTATTGTAAAAGATGTGATTGCAGAGTATGAAAAAGAGCACAAAGATATTAAAATTGAAACTGAAATCCTAAACCCTGATCAATACCGCGAAAAGCTGAAAGTACTAGCTTCATCAAATGAACTGCCAGATATCGGTATGACTTGGTCAGATGGTTTTATCAAGCCTTACGTTGAAGGTGACATGTTAGCTCCACTAGATGATATCGTTGAAAACGATGCGGACCTTAAAGACGCATTTATCCCTGGTGTAAAGGAATCATATGCAGTAGATGGAAAAACATATGGTCTTCCACTTGAGTTGAATATTTCTTACGTTTTCTACAACAAAGAAATTTTTGAGAAATATAATTTAGAAGTTCCAAAGACTTTCGAAGAGTATAAGAATGTTATAAAAACTTTAGCTGACAACGGCGTTGTTCCTGCGACAGTGGGTGCGAAAGACGGCTGGCCAGCATCATTCTGGTTCATGTATCTAGCAGACCGTATTGGCGGATCTACTATTTTAACAGACGTTATTAAAGGTAAAGCAAAAATGGACGACCCAGCGATTGTAAAAGCAGCTGAGGAAGTACAAAACCTAGTTGATATGGGTGGATTCGTTAAAGGTTCAAGTGCCTTATCAAACGACGATGCAAAAGGTTACTTCATGAATGAACAGGCAGCGATGTTCTTAACAGCTACTTGGGAATTACCAAACTACACAACAAGCCCTGACGTGGCACAAGAATTCAAAGATAAGATTGGCTATTTCAAGTTCCCAACATATGAAGGCGGAAAAGGGGAAAGCATCGACAGCTACGTAGGCGGACCAGGTGTTGGTTTATTCGTAGCTAAAGAGTCTAAAGTACAAGAAGAAGCAAAAGACTTCGTTGGATACCTTGTAAAGAGATGGGGAGAAAAATCAGTAATCGACGCTGGCGTTATTCCAGCAACGAAAGTAGACACAGCAAGCCTGGATCTTGCTCCAATGTACATTGAAATCTTAAAGGATTTAAGCGAAGCATCAAACGTTACAACATACTTTGATACTCAATCCAGCCCGGCTGTATCTGA
Organism: Neobacillus driksii; assembly: GCF_013409995.1. Classification (GTDB taxonomy): domain Bacteria; phylum Bacillota; class Bacilli; order Bacillales; family Cytobacillaceae; genus Neobacillus; species Neobacillus driksii. Next base: position 51,123 of record NZ_JACCBX010000021.1, on the reverse strand, counting down.
ATTACATCATGATTTAGTAACTGCTCTCTTTGGAAAACAAGTGACACCGGAAGATTTTGTGAAACAACACAAAGATGAACTTGCTGAAGAGAAAAAGTAAAATGGCCTAATCAAAATCTCAGTATAGAGGGCATACAGGTTATGCCCTCTATCATTTTAGCCGCTTTTTCAAATGGCTGTGTTAAAGGAGACTGTTGACTTTAAAACCTGTTGATTGGAGCGGAAGGCGCTTGACTCCTGCGGGATGCACGAGCTGAGTTAGACCCCGCAGGTCGGAACGACCGAGGAGGCTCACGGGCGAGCCCGCGGAAAGCATAGCGCCTCGTGACAGGCAAAGACCGCCTGTCCCTGCGGTGAGTATTCAAAGAAGCTTTCCTTAGTGGAGCGCAAATCAACAGCCTAGTTTAACACAGCCTTCCAAATAAGAAGGGAGTATAAACATGAAAAGTGTAATGTCAAACAAATGGGTAATCAGCCTTTACGTACTTCCATCGTTACTTCTTATTCTGCTATTAATCTATATCCCGATTGTCTTAACTGGATATTACGGTCTAATGGACTGGAACGGCATCGGTAAGATGAAATTCATCGGTTTAGAGAATTACATTGAATTAGCAAAGGACACAAAGTTTTGGCAAAGTGCATGGCATTCCCTTTTACTAGGTCTTTTTTCCACTTTAAGCTTGGTAGGTTATTTGATTTTATCGCTGATATTAGCGAGTAAGATCAAAGGTGCTAACTTTTTAAGAAAAATTTACTTAATCCCAATGTTATTATCTTCTGTCGCTATCGGACAGCTTTGGGCGAAAATTTTTGACCCTACGAACGGTATGCTTAACAGAATACTAGTGTTGATTGGCGTTGACAATCCTCCGCTATGGTTAGCGGATTCTAATATCGTATTATATGCGCTCTTCTTTCCAATCGTATGGCAATATGCAGGTTTCTATATCATTATTTTCTATGCAGCATTAAAAAATGTTCCGGAAGAATTGATTGAGGCTGCAAAAATTGATGGAGCCACTTCCATTCAAATTGCTTATAAAATTAAGGTTCCTTTAATCGCAGGTGTAATCAAAGTCATGGTCATCCTGGCGATTGTCGGTTCGTTAAAGTACTTTGACTTGATCTTCGTCTTAACTGGCGGCGGACCTAACGGAGCCTCTGAGGTTATGGCATCATACATGTATACAGAAGCGTTCAGTAAGTATAACTTCGGTTACGGAAGCGCTATTGGATTCGGTTTATTGGTCATTTGTATTGTTGCAACATGGGTAATTCAAAAGTTACTTAATACAAAAGATGTCGACTATTAAAAAGGGGAGTGAAAAGGATGAGTAGAGTTGCACTAGAAACACAAAAAACGACCCTATCAGCTTCTTATAAAACGAGTAAAACACTAGGAAACAAAATTGGATATGGAATTCTTTATTTTATCCTAGGAGTAATTGCAATCATACAGGTGTACCCGCTCATATGGTTATTCCTGTTCTCCTTAAAAACAAATCAGGAAGTTTTCGGGATGTCCCCGTTTGCGCTCCCGCAAGATCCACAGTGGGGCAACTACGCGAAGGCCTGGACAGCAGGTCATATCGATGTTTACTTCTTTAATAGTGTGTTGTACACGGTGGCTGCAGTTGTAATTACTGTTATCCTTGCCAGCTTTGTAACATTTGCTATTACGAGAATGGAATGGAAGTTAAGTGGATTGGTCCTAGGCTTGTTTATGGCTGGATATATGATCCCGCTTCATTCAACCTTAATACCATTATTTAATTTCTTTAAAACAGCAAATATGATTGATAATCCAATGTCCGTTATCTTATCGTATGTAGCATTTAACTTGCCGATTACGATTATGATTTTAACAGGATTTTACAAAACCATTCCACGGGAGATTGAAGAAGCAGCCGTTGTGGATGGCTGTTCGATCCACCGGATTTTCTTCCAAATTACACTTCCGATGACAGTACCAGTGCTTTCGACCACTGTCATCATCAACATGATTTATAACTGGAACGAATTCGTATTCGTTAATACATTCCTAAGCTCAGACAAATGGAAAACCATTACTGTTGGGGTAAACAACTTCGTAGGACAGTATTTGACGGATTGGGGCGCAATAGGTGCGACATTGATGATTAGTATTATCCCGGTATTAATAGCATACTTTATTTTAAGTGATCGTATTGTAGAAGGTATTGCAGCAGGATCTGTAAAAGGTTGATTGGTGTTGAGAAAAAAGCTGACTTAAAATGGGTCAGCTTTTTTGCATATAAGACATATAAGTTAATTTTGCTAGGCAGCCCATAATAAAATTTCAGACAACTTTCGAATACAACCTCTGTCGAATATCAATGTAACGAGGACAAATACCTGTTATAATATAGGAAAGATATATGAATGTTGACGAAGGGGTTGGTAGAGATGAAACTTATCATCGCTGTTGTTCAGGACCAGGATAGCAATCGGTTATCAAAAGCGCTGGTTGATAATAATTTTAGAGCGACAAAGCTTGCCACTACAGGCGGCTTTTTGAAATCTGGCAACACCACCTTTATGATTGGAACAGAAGATATTCGTGTAGATCGAGCCTTGCAAATCATAAAAGATAACTGTAGAGCTCGGGACCAATTAGTTGCACCAGTTTCCCCAATGGGAGGAAATGCAGACTCTTTTGTACCTTATCCAGTTGAAGTGGAAGTTGGCGGAGCCACAGTCTTTGTACTTCCAATCGAACAATTTATGCATTTTTAAATCTAACTTAAATCTAAGTGGGTGATGAACTTGGTAAAAACATGGGATCAACTAGAAGAGCTTCAGCCTGCCGTGCTAAAAATGTTAAAGAACAGTTTGTTGAAACAGCGAGTCGCCCACGCCTACTTACTTGAAGGAATCAGAGGGACTGGAAAAAAAGAAATTACCTTATTAATCACAAAAGCATTATTTTGTGATTCTTTAATAGAAGGATTTAAACCATGTGAGAACTGTCATAATTGCCGCCGTATTAATAGTGGTAATCACCCAGATGTCCATAAGGTTGAGCCTGATGGGTTATCGATTAAGAAACAACAGATTCAAGATCTCCAGGAGGAGTTCTCGAAAAAAGGTGTGGAATCGTCTAGAAAGGTTTATATGATTAGTGATGCTGATAAAATGAGTGTGAGTGCAGCAAATAGTTTGTTAAAGTTTCTAGAGGAACCCAACTCACAAACAACAGCCTTTCTATTATCAGAGCAGCCACAACAATTGCTGCCAACCATCCTTTCACGGTGCCAAATTTTATCATTTAAACCATTATCTCCATTAGCGATGATTAATCAACTGACTGAAAACGGCGTAAATCCAATGAAAGCGCCCTTATTAGCACAGCTGACAAATAACCTTGATGAGGCTTATGAATTAAATGTCGATGATTGGTTTGCACAAGCTCAAAAAATAGTGTTAAAATTATATGAGGTGTTGAGAAAAAATCCTTTAGAAGCAATGGTAACTCTTCAAGGAGATTGGTTCTCACACTTTAAAGAGAAAGAACAGATTAATCGTGGTTTAGATCTTTTACTTCTTATTTTTAAGGATTTATTATATATACAACTAGATAAACAGGAGCAAATCGTCTTTAAAGCTGAAAGTGAACGGTTAAGACAGTACGCTCTTGAAACATCCGGACGGCGGTTATCGGATCAAATGTCGGCTATTCTCGAGGCAAAAAGGAAGCTTGCGGCTAATATGAATCCGCAGCTAATGATGGAAGAGCTTGTGTTGAATTTGCAGGAGGGATCTTCATTTGTATGATGTTGTAGGAGTACGCTTTAAAAAAGCGGGTAAAATCTATTATTTTGATCCTGGAGACCTCTCAATTCAAAAGGACGACTTTGTAATTGTCGAAACGGTGCGCGGCGTAGAATATGGCAGGGCCGTGGTTCCACGTAAACAGGTTGAAGACCATGATGTCGTTTTACCTTTAAAAAAGGTAGTGAGAATTGCAGATCACAAGGATCGAATGATTGTTGAAGAAAATAAACAAGCTGCCCAGGAAGCATATGATGTTTGTAATGAAAAAGTAAATGGACATCAATTAGATATGAAACTAGTCGATGTTGAATATACATTTGACCGAAATAAAATAATTTTCTATTTTACTGCTGACGGAAGAGTAGATTTTCGTGAGCTAGTAAAAGATTTAGCGTCCATTTTTCGGACAAGAATCGAATTGCGCCAAATCGGTGTCAGGGACGAAGCAAAAATGCTTGGAGGAATTGGCCCATGTGGAAGGATGCTATGTTGTTCCACATTTTTAGGTGATTTTGATCCTGTGTCCATTAAGATGGCGAAGGACCAAAATCTCTCATTGAATCCTACTAAGATATCCGGTTTATGCGGTAGACTTATGTGCTGTCTAAAATATGAAAATGATGAATATGAAGCTGCTAAGGAACAACTTCCGGATTTGGGTGAAATGATTGAAACTCCTCAAGGTCGAGGAAAAGTGGTAGGATTAAATATATTAGAGCGGGTACTTCAGGTGGAACTAAAGGAACAGGATCGAGTTCTGGAGTATACATTGGACGAAATCATTAAAGAAGGTGCCTTGTCTATACAATCCACAGATTAAGAGGTGTGCGACGTGGATAAAAAAGAGATATTTGAATCAGTAAGTAATATGGAAACACAAATTGGCCATCTTTACCAACAGCTCGGGGAATTAAAGCAGCATTTAGCCGAAATACTAGAAGAGAATCACTATTTAAAGCTAGAAAACGAACATCTAAGACGCCGTTTAGATGTAACCACGGACAAAGAAAAAAAGGATGAGAAAGTTAAAAAAGGGACAACTTCTCGTGTATCTGCCGGAGATCGGACTTTAGATATCGGAGAAGGTTATGATAATCTTGCTCGTCTATACCAAGAAGGATTTCACATTTGTAATCTTCATTTTGGAAGCTTACGTAAGGAAGGCGATTGCTTATTTTGTCTCTCCTTTCTTAATAAGAAATAACATCAAGAGGTTGACACAGGTCAACCTTATTTTTTTACATAATATTTAGAGGTGTATAGGATGGTTATGTTAAAGGGTGATGAACGGCTGGATTACTTGCTTGCTGAGAATCTAAGGGTTATCCAAAGTCCGTCAGTTTTTGCTTTTTCGCTCGATGCGGTTTTACTCGCTCGATTTGTGTATGTCCCGATACAAAGAGGGAATATTATTGATCTTTGCAGTGGAAATGGTGTTATTCCATTATTTTTAAGCGCTCGTACAAAGGGGAATATTATCGGTGTAGAGATACAAGAACGTCTTTATGACATGGCAGTCAGAAGTATTGAATATAACAATCTTCAGGAACGCCTTCAGATGATTCATGGTGATATAAAAGAAATGCCAAAACAATTGGGGTATGGAAAATATGATGTAGTTACCTGCAATCCTCCCTATTTTCTAACACCATCAAAAGAAGAGATAAATCCGAATGAACATTTAGCGATTGCCCGTCATGAGATCCTGTGTACTCTTGAAGACGCTGTAAAGGCTTCAAGCCAATTGGTGAGACAGGGCGGGAAGGTGGCGTTTGTTCATCGTCCAGGAAGGCTGATGGATATCATTACGGTCATGCGGCAGTATCGCCTTGAACCGAAGCGCATTCAGTTTGTCTATCCAAAGCAGGGAAAAGAGGCAAATACATTACTAATTGAAGCGATCAAGGATGGTAGTCCTGATTTAAAAATACTCCCACCTTTATTTGTTTATAATGAACTGGGGGAATATACAGCAGAAGTCAGAAAGATTTTATATGGAGAAAAATAAGGGGTTGTTTAAATGTGGCAGCAAAAGAGCTTTGAAAATGAGGCGCAAAAAGGAATACTGTATCTTGTCCCAACACCAATTGGCAACCTTGAGGACATGAGCTTTCGTGCTGTAAGGATATTAAAGGAAGCAGATTTGATTGCAGCAGAGGATACAAGAAATACAAAGAAGTTATGCAATTACTTTGAAATTCAAACTCCAGTTGTCAGTTATCATGAACATAATAAAGAATCAAGCGGAGAAAAGCTTATCCATAAAATTAAGGAAGGGTTGAAAATTGCTTTGGTGAGTGATGCTGGTATGCCGGCTATTTCAGACCCAGGATATGAGCTTGTAGAGGCGGCGATAAGTGAGAAAGTAACGGTGGTGCCGTTACCAGGAGCTAATGCAGCACTGCCAGCATTAATTGCCTCAGGACTTACCTGTCAGCCCTTTTATTTTTATGGATTCTTAAACCGAAGTAAAAAGGAAAAGAGGACAGAGTTAGAGTGTTTAAAGAGGCAAACAGGAACTCTTGTTTTCTATGAGTCGCCTCATCGACTGAAGGAAACATTAACCGTAATGTATGAAATTCTCGGTAATCGTAAAGCGGCTATTTGTAGGGAATTAACCAAAAAATTCGAGGAATTTATAAGAGGAAACTTATCTGAGTTATTGGAGTGGGTACATCAGGATGAAATTCGCGGGGAATTTTGTTTGATTATTGAAGGTGCGGATGAAAATACACTAAAGGAAGAAGAAAGTTCCTGGTGGGAAACCTTGTCGATTGAAGAACATGTAAATCACTACATAAATGTAAAAGATATTTCGTCAAAAGAGGCAATTAAACAGACGGCGAAAGATCGCAGCATAAACAAACGTGAAGTATATCAGGCCTACCATATCGACCAATAATATAAAAAAGCTTCTCCTGATTTAGGAGAAGCTTCATTTATATTATTTTACTAATTCAAATTGGCTTTTGATCTCATTTACTAACTGTTCGGCACCTTCACGGCTAAGGATTAACTTTCCGCCAGCAAGTGCTAAGTTGTCATCAGAAACTTCACCAGTAACTTGGCAAGTCATATTAGGCTTGTATTTCTTTAAGATAATGCGCTCATCATCAACGTAGATTTCAAGTGCGTCTTTTTCAGCGATACCAAGTGTTCTTCTCAATTCGATAGGAATAACTACACGACCTAATTCATCAACTTTACGGACAATACCTGTAGATTTCATTTTAATAGCTCCTCTCGTATTTAACCTATTAATTTATTTCTCTATCAATTCGTCATTATTCGACATTATTTTTATAAATTTATGATACCAGCCATTCCCATTTCCGTCAATTATTTTATGGTGAAAAATAATGGCAAATATTATCATTTCATAGGAATGTTGATATATCAATCTATAATGAATGGTCATTCAGGTGAAAAGGGTTTTTAACATTATTGTTTTTTTAAAATTACATTCTTAACACCGTTGTAAAATTCGACAAAAAACTACAATAATCTTCTATTTTAATAATATAAGTTTCGACTGAGGTTCCATTTTTTTGGGGGGAGATAAGAAAAATGGTAAAATAAATCTAAAGCTTATTTTTAGGCTTTATTGCACATTTATTGATTTTTGGGTATATTTTGATGATATAAGAGGATGAAAAAAGGTAATAATGTTTTAATAGAAATGTCGATTGTTTACTACTAGGAGGGTATCAAATGCAAGAAAAATTAAAAACCTTTTATCTCACCACTCCGATTTATTATCCGAGCGGAAATTTACATATTGGCCATGCTTATACTACTGTAGCTGGAGATGCAATGGCACGCTATAAAAGGATGCGCGGATTTGATGTAATGTATTTAACAGGAACAGACGAGCACGGGCAAAAGATACAGCGCAAAGCGGAGGAAAAGGGGATATCCCCGCAGCAGTATGTGGATGAAATTGTTGATGGAATTAAGGATTTATGGAAAAAGCTTGATATTTCTTATGATGACTTTATTCGAACAACGGAAGAGAGACATAAGCAAGTTGTCGAAAAGATTTTTGCTAGACTACTTGAACAAGGGGATATCTACCTGGATAAGTATGAGGGATGGTATTGTACTCCGTGCGAGTCCTTTTATACAGACCGCCAGTTAGTTGAAGGAAATTGCCCTGATTGTGGCAGAGGCGTAGAGATAGTTAAAGAAGAATCCTACTTCTTTAAAATGAGTAAATATGTCGATCGATTGCTTCAATACTATGAAGAAAATCCAGAGTTTATCCAGCCGGAATCACGTAAAAATGAAATGATAAACAATTTTATCAAGCCTGGTTTAGAGGATTTAGCAGTTTCTAGAACGACCTTTGATTGGGGAGTAAAAGTACCTGGAAATCCGAAGCACGTCATTTATGTTTGGATTGACGCGTTATCAAACTACATCACAGCCCTTGGCTATGGAACAGATAATGATAGTAAATATTTAAATTACTGGCCTGCAGATGTTCACCTTGTTGGGAAAGAAATTGTTCGTTTCCATACGATTTATTGGCCGATCATGTTAATGGCTTTAGATCTGCCACTTCCTAAAAAGGTTTTTGCTCATGGCTGGCTTTTAATGAAAGACGGAAAAATGTCCAAATCAAAAGGAAATGTAGTGGATCCTGTTACATTAATTGACCGCTATGGTCTAGACGCCCTTCGTTATTATTTACTCCGAGAAGTGCCATTTGGTGCTGACGGGGTATTTACACCAGAGGGATTTGTTGAACGAATCAATTTCGATTTAGCTAATGACCTTGGCAACCTATTAAATCGAACAGTGGCAATGATTGAGAAATATTTCAATGGTGTTGTTCCTTCGTATACTGGTTCTACGGGTGAATTCGATGAAGCGTTACTTCAAATAAATCGTGAAACAGTCGCTAAATACGAGGAAGCAATGGAGAAAATGGAGTTTTCAGTGGCATTAACATCGATTTGGCAATTGGTAAGTCGTACCAATAAGTATATAGATGAAACACAGCCATGGACCTTGGCAAAATCAGAAGAACGAAAAGACGAACTGGCTAGTGTAATGGTACATTTAGCTGAATCTTTAAGAAGAACAGCTATTCTACTTCAGCCTTTCTTGACTGTGACACCTAGTGGTATTTTTCAACAACTTGGCATTCAGGATGAGGAACTTAAAACATGGGAGAGTCTAGCTTCCTTTGGTACTATTCCAAATGGAACAAAGGTCACAAAAGGAAATCCATTGTTCCCACGTCTTGAAATTGCAGACGAGGTTGAATTTATTCGTGGCAAAATGGGAGGTTCAACTCCTGTGGTGGAAGAAAAACAAGAAATTAAACAGGAAGAAAAACCGGAAGAAATTGCAGAAATTGCTATAGACGATTTTATGAAAATTGATTTAAGAGTAGCAGAAGTTATTCAAGCTGAACCAGTTAAAAAGGCAGATAAGCTTTTAAAGCTTCAATTGGATTTAGGCTATGAAAAGCGTCAAGTGGTCTCTGGAATTGCCCAATATTATAAGCCTGAGGAGCTAGTTGGCAGAAAAGTAATTTGTATTACAAACCTAAAGCCGGTGAAACTGCGTGGTGAATTATCACAAGGAATGATACTGGCTGGTTCGAAAGACGGCTCTTTATCGTTAGCCACAGTTGACCAAACATTACCGAACGGTTCGAAAGTAAAGTAGATTTTTGAATGGAAATGTTCCACGTGAAACAAATTTCGTGGCATTTCCATTTTTTCTTTATAGGTTCGACAGGAAATAGTGATGAAATTCAACAAAGGAGTTTGACTTATGCTATTTGACACGCATGTCCATTTAAATGCAGAACAATTTGAGGAAGACTTAGAAGAAGTAATCATAAGGGCTCAAGAGTCCGGAGTATCAAAAATGGTTTGTGTTGGTTTTGACAGACCAACTATAAAAAGGGCAATGGAGCTTGCTGAGAAATACGATTTTATTTACGCATGCGTTGGCTGGCACCCTGTTGATGCGATTGATATGACTGATGATGATTTGCTATGGATAGAAGAGCTTGCCTCTCATCCAAAAGTAGTAGCGATAGGGGAAATGGGGCTAGACTACCATTGGGACAAATCTCCAAAGGATATTCAAAAAGAGGTATTTCGAAAGCAAATTCAGTTGGCTAAAAGAGTCAAACTTCCAATCGTCATTCATAATCGGGAGGCAACCGCTGACATCGTAGAAATTCTACAGGAGGAGGGAGCAGCTGAAGTCGGGGGAATCATGCATTGCTTTAGTGGAAGTCCTGAGGTTGCAGTAGAATGTCTAAAAATGAATTTTTACATTTCACTTGGAGGTCCCGTTACATTTAAAAATGCCAAAAAACCCAAGGAAGTGGCAGCGGTGGTTCCAATAGAAAAACTGCTGATTGAGACCGATTGTCCGTATCTTGCTCCTCATCCGTATCGTGGAAAACGCAATGAACCAGGATATGTAAAGTTAGTTGCAGAGCAAATCGCTGAGATTAAAGGGATATCCTTTGAAGAAGTGGCAGTAATAACAACTGCTAACGCAAAAAAAATATTCGACATAAACTGATAGACAAGCGTGTCGAAGTATATAGAAGCTTGTCCGAATTTTTTACTATAACTTAAAGTTCTACACGTCTCCTTTTCCTCATAGGATAACCGTGTCGATAAGTTTCCCTTTGCAAATTTCCCAACTATATGCATAATAGGAAATACGTTCACAACAAATGCAAGGGTTGACAGCCGACAGCATGGTTCTCAATAATCTCTCCGAGAGAAGGAGGCGTTTTTCATCGTATTCAAAAACATGAAAAACCTGTTTTCCAAGTCTTTGAGTAGTAAAAGGTTGGCGATCGCTTTTGCTAGTTTTGTAGTTTTAGCAGCACTTCTTGGTTTTTCATACTATGAAGGATCTAAGTATACCGTTGCACTGACTCTTAACGGACAGCAAAAAGTAATAAAAACGCATGCCAATACAGTTAAGGAAGTATTCGCTCAACTGGAAATACCACTCAACTCAAAAGACTACTTGTCACCTTCGGCTAACGCCAAGGTGAAAGACAATCAAAACATTGTCTGGAAACAAGCAAAGCAGGTTCAAATTGTCCAAGACAACGAGAAAAAAACGATATGGACAACAGCAGGTACAGTCGCTGAGCTACTAAAAGAGCAACAAATTGTATTGAACGAACAGGATGAAATTTCTCCAAAACCGGAGGAAAAGATCAAAAGCAAGATGGATATTCGCATCAAATTAGCTCTTCATCTTACACTAGTTGACGGTGGGAAAGAGCAACAGGTATGGTCCACTTCGGCTACGGTCGCTGACTTTTTAACACAACAGGGTATTAAACTTAATGAATTTGACCGAGTTGAACCGTCATTATCAGAGACATTGCAAAAGGATGGCGTTATTAATGTCATTCGCGTAGAAAAAGTCACCGATGTAGTGGAAGAACCAATTCAATTTGCCGTTATCACCAAGAAGGATGAGGGCTTAGAAAAGGGAAAACAAGTAACTGTTACAGAAGGTAAACAGGGAATTGTTTCGAAAGAATATGAAGTCATCTTGGAAAATGGTAAAGAAGTTTCAAGAAAAATAATTGGTGAGCAGAAACTAAGAGAAAAACTCGATAAAGTTGTGGCTGTCGGAACGAAGGAATTAGATATTCAAGTTTCCCGTGGAGCAGAAACTGGTACTGAGTTTTATGTGAATACTACTGCCTATACGGCATATTGTAACGGCTGTTCAGGAAGAACAGCTACGGGATTTGATCTGCGTGCGAACCCAGGTGCAAAGGTAATTGCCGTTGACCCGCGAGTTATTCCATTAGGAACCAAGGTTTATGTGGAAGGGTACGGTTATGCTGTAGCAGCTGATACTGGCGGTGCCATAAAGGGGCACAAGATTGATGTTTTTTTCCCAACAAAGGCCGAGGCTTTCCGCTGGGGAGTCCGAAAGGTAAAGATTAAGATATTACAATAAGCTTGCCATTGCAGAGGTTTAATTTAGCCTCTGCATTTTGCTTTTTCTCTAATATTCTTTATACTTACATCATTGGATACATTAGGTTATTTATTAAATAATATGAATGCATTTGCTAATATAGACGATGGACATTACAAAAATGTTTCATTTATTTTTCAATTTATTTTATCTTTTTATCATTCATGTGCGGAGGAAATAATGAAGATTAAGGAATTCATTGTGGTGGAAGGAAAAGACGATACCACCACAATCAAACGAGCAGTTGACGCAGATACAATTGAAACCAATGGTTCTGCAATTAATGAAGATACCATTGAAAAAATAAAAAGAGCACAAGAAACAAGAGGGGTTATTATCTTTACAGATCCCGACTTTCCAGGTGAGAAAATCAGGAAAACAATCGCAGAAAAAGTACCGGGCGCAAAGCATGCCTTTTTACCAAAAGAAGTTGCTATTGCAAAAAACGGAAAAGGTCTTGGTGTGGAACATGCCCCTCTAGATGCCATAAGGAACGCGTTAAGAGACGCACAAACCATGTCAGAGACTATCCAAGAGCAAATTACACAAGAAGATTTAATTGTGGCAGGACTGATTGGTGGGACAGGTTCAAAGGAACGGAGGATCTTGTTGGGAAAATTTTTGAAAATCGGTTATACCAATGGGAAACAATTACATAAAAGGTTAATGATGTTCCAAATCAGCAAGAAGGAATTTGCAGATGCCCTTGCACTGGTCATACAGGAGGAAGAAAATGAATAAAGATATTGCTACCCCAATTCGAACACGAGCGATACTTGAAAAATACGGCTTTTCTTTTAAGAAAAGTCTGGGTCAGAACTTTTTAATAGATACCAATATCTTACATAGAATTGTTGATTTCGCCGATATGGGTGAAAATTCAGGTGCGATTGAAATAGGCCCCGGCATTGGAGCTCTGACAGAACAGCTTGCACGCAGGAGTAAAAAAGTTGTTGCATTTGAAATCGACCAAAGATTATTACCGATATTGGCGGACACACTTTCACCATATGAAAATGTAAAAGTGATACATAAAGATATACTGGAGGCAGATGTTCAGGAAGTCATAGATACAGAATTTACTCAGACCGATGATTTGATGGTTGTGGCGAATCTTCCTTATTACGTGACGACTCCGATTATTATGAAACTGTTGGAGGATCAAATCCCAATACGAGGTATCGTGTGTATGCTTCAAAAAGAGGTCGCAGATCGCATTTCAGCAAAACCGGGGACAAAGGAGTACGGGTCCCTTTCTATCGCTGTACAGTACTATACAAAGGCTGAGACGGTTATGATTGTTCCAAAAACAGTCTTCGTCCCGCAGCCAAATGTAGATTCTGCTGTCATTCGCTTAACAAGAAGGGAAGAACCAGCTGTTATCGTAAAGGATGAAAAGTTCTTTTTTCAAATTACACGGGCAAGTTTTGCCCAAAGAAGAAAAACGCTGCTAAATAATTTAACCAGCCAGCTCCCGGATGGAAAACAAAAGAAGGAAGAAATCATAGGTGCACTAAACGCAGCTGGTATTGAGCCGACAAGAAGAGGGGAAACACTATCTGTTGAGGAATTCGGCCGGTTAAGTGACGAATTGCTTACTTATTTCCAATAGACCTATTTGGTCTATTTTTTTTTGCGGCTTCCTGGACGGGTTGAATATGATCGTAAAGATAAGTCTTTTAATTGAGGGTTTTGAGGACAAATCATAAGATCTGTTAGGAGGATTAGTCTTTAATCGAGGGTCTTGAGGACAAATCGCAAGAGCTGTCAGGAGGATTAGTCTTTAATCGAGGGTCTTGAGGACAAATCGCAAAAGCTGTCAGGAGGATTAGTCTTCAATCGGGGGTCTTGAGGACAAATCGCAAGAGTCGTCAGGAAGATTAGTCCTCAATCGAAGGTGTTGAGAACTAATCGCAAGAGCTGTCAGGAGGATTAGTCCTCAAACGGGGGTCTTGAGGACAAATGACAAGAACTGTCAGGAGGATTAGTCCTCAAACGGGGTTCTTGAGGACAAATCGCAGGAGTTGTCAGGAGGATTAGTCCTCAAACGGGGTTCTTGAGGACTAATCGCAAAAGCTGCCAGGAGGATTAGTCCTTAATCGAGGATCTTGAGGACAAATCGAAAAAATGAACCCCTTATTCGAACAGCTCCCATAAACTATCTATCTGATTAGTACAAGAAGCAACAATATCTATAAAAGGATCCATCTTTTTTCTAAAGGTAGTCCATTCACATCATGGTGTGTAGTTGCATAGCCTATCACAGAGAAACTTTATTTGGAAGGCCTATACGCTGGTCTAATTGGAGTGACAGCAGTGAATATAAAGATGATGGATATTGTCGGCAGACGGTCCTATAACTGTGATATTCTATTCCGGGTTATTGATATTCAAACATTAAATGGCCAGAAATTTGTAATCCTATATGGTGAGGATATTCGTTTGATGGCAGATGCACCTTACGACGATTTAGTAGTGATTAACCCTAATGTAAGGTCAAAAATAGTACAGGAATATAAAACCCTTGAAGAGCAATCCTTCCGTTTATTTGCACAGGAAGTGGATTTACTAAAGCAAAGGCAGGATTATGAAGCGACCGGCGGTTATGTTCAGCCAGCCAATTATTTTCAAATGCCAGGAAGGGTTCTTCACTTGGATGGAGATCCTGATTACTTACAAAAGTGCATGACTTTATACGAAAAAATTGGTATTCCTGTCTATGGCATTCATTGTAACGAAAAGGAAATGCCAAATAAAATTGGCGGATTAATTGATCAATACCGTCCTGATATTTTAGTCATTACTGGCCATGATGCCTACTCAAAGTCGAAGGGAAAAATAACAGATATTAATGCATACCGCCACTCGAAGCATTTTGTCCAAACCGTTAAGGAAGCACGCAGAAAGATACCACACTTAGATCAACTCGTCATTTTTGCAGGGGCATGTCAGTCTCACTTTGAATCCTTGATACATGCAGGAGCAAATTTCGCTAGTTCCCCATCACGAATCAATATACATGCTTTAGACCCTGTTTATATCGTTGCAAAAATTAGCTTCACGCCATTTATGGAAAGTATCAATGTTTGGGATGTACTAAGAAACACACTTACAGGAGAAAAAGGACTGGGAGGCATTGAAACGAAAGGCGTCTTACGAACAGGAATGCCTTATAATCCTGTCCAGGAAGAAGAATCCTAAGCCTTTTGGAAAAAAATAAAGGCTTATTTTTTTATATGCACATAATCCGCCCTTGTTAAGGAAACTATAATGATTGTTGAAAATTAGGAGAAAAAGTAGAAGAAAACATATTGACAATCTTTTTGTCGGACTGATATAATTTTATGTTTTTATTTGACAGGGACTATGTCAGTGTGATATACTTTACACAGTGAGGTGGACCGAATGCCAAAAACCTTAGCCGATATTAAAAAGGCTCTTGATTCAAATTTAGGGAAAAGATTGTTGCTCAAGGCAAACGGAGGACGTAGAAAGACAATCGAACGATCAGGCGTATTAGCCGAAACGTACCCTTCGGTTTTTGTAATCGAGTTAGATCAAGAAGAGAATTCATTTGAACGAGTTTCATACAGCTATGCAGATGTACTTACTGAAACGGTTCAAATAACCTTCTACGAAGACGCAGCAGGAAACATAGCTTTAAGTTAGAATATAGGGCAATTTTTAGGGCAGAAAATCATCCGATTTTCTGCCTTTTGCTTTGCATAAAATAAAAAAGAATTTTAAATAACATACTAATAGTGCCGTGAGTGTTATAAAAGGGGTTGTTTAGATGGCAAGAAGAAGAGGAATCATGTCTAGCCAATTTAAAGAAGAACTTGCAAAAGACCTGGGCTTTTATGATGTCGTTCAAAAAGAGGGATGGGGCGGCATCCGGGCTAAGGACGCAGGCAACATGGTGAAAAGAGCCGTTGAATTGGCTTCCGAACAGCTGATGAAAAACAACAGGAATTCTTAAAATTAGGGCGGTAACAGCCACAATTTTAGTCAGGTATTAGCTTCTCAATATTTAAACAAAACAGGCACCACGGCGAGACCAGGGAGGATGAAAACCCTGGTCTTTAAATATTATTCATAGACTTTTTTTCCTATCAGTAGTTTTATGGTAAAATAGGAAAAAATATATGAACGATAGAAGTGTAGGTGTGCATATTGAAGCTTTTAGTAAAAGCACCGGCTAAAATTAATCTATCCCTGGATGTTTTATATAAGCGTCCGGATGGTTTTCATGAAGTTGAGATGATCATGACAACGATTGATTTGGCGGATCGTGTTGAACTAACATTATTAGAACAGGATAAAATACATATTCTCTCCCATAACCGATATGTTCCTGATGACCAAAGAAACTTGGCTTTTCAAGCAGCACAATTGTTAAAGGACCGCTATCAAGTAAAAAAAGGGGTCCAAATAACAATTGAAAAAACAATTCCTGTTGCGGCTGGACTGGCTGGGGGCAGCAGTGATGCCGCGGCAACCCTAAGGGGTCTAAATAAACTATGGGGACTCGGATTAACATTGGACGAATTAGCTGAGATTGGTTCAGAAATAGGCTCGGATGTATCATTTTGTGTGTATGGCGGCACGGCCTTGGCGAAGGGCAGAGGTGAAATGATTACAGACCTTCCAGCTCCGCCCACGTGCTGGGTCATTTTAGCAAAACCGTTTATTGGAGTCTCGACAGCGGAAGTTTATCGCCGGTTGGATTTAAATGGGATGAAGCACCCCGAAATTGACGAAATGGTAAAAGCAATAAAAAACAATGACTATCAAAGTGTATGTGAAAATGTCGGAAATGTCCTAGAAGATGTTACATTAAAACTTCATCCAGAGGTAGCGCAAATCAAGGAGCAAATGAAGCGTTTTGGTGCCGATGCCGTTTTGATGAGCGGAAGCGGACCAACTGTCTTTGGAATTGTCCAACATGATTCAAGAATGCACAGGATTTATAATGGGCTCAGAGGGTTTTGTGACCAAGTATTTGCTGTCCGGATGCTCGGTGAACGACATACCCTTGATTAAAAACGTACATTAATGATATCCTATTTATAGAATATTCGTCTTTTTTGGAGGATTGCTATGAAGTTTCGCCGCAGTGAACGATTGATCGATATGACGAGCTATTTACTAGACCATCCGCGCCAGTTGGTACCGCTTACCTTCTTTGCTGAACGTTATTCTTCTGCGAAATCTTCTATCAGTGAAGACTTAGCCATAGTTAAGGAGACCTTCGAACAAAGAGGTATCGGAACGCTGCAAACTGTACCTGGTGCAGCGGGCGGAGTTAAATTTTTTGTAAGTGTAAGTGATGAAGAGGCAAGACCTTTTGTGAATGAGTTATGTTCGTTAATTGCCCACCCTGACCGCCTTTTACCAGGGGGATACTTGTATTTAACCGATATTTTGGGTGATCCATCCGTTGTCCAAAAGGCTGGACGGATTATTGCTTCTGCCTATGTGAATACTAAAATCGATGTGGTCATGACAGTAGCTACAAAGGGGATACCCCTTGCTTATGCTGTCGCAAGCCAGCTAAATACGCCTGTTGTAATCGTTAGACGAGATAGTAAAGTAACAGAAGGTCCAACGGTCAGCATTAATTATGTATCTGGGTCAGCAAAAAGAATTCAAACGATGGTTCTTTCAAAAAGGAGTTTGGCTCAAGGCTCTAGGGTCTTGGTAGTCGATGACTTTATGAAAGCAGGCGGAACAGTGATGGGAATGATCAGCTTACTAGAAGAATTTAATGCTACCGTCGCTGGTATTGCCGTTTTGGTTGAAGCTGAAAAAATTGAAGAACGACTCGTTGATGAATACAAATCACTAGTTAAATTGACCGATGTTGATGTAAAGGAAAAGAGGATTCAGGTTACAGAAGGAAACTATTTCAAGAGAAGAACGGAGGAATAAGTATGAAAGTTGTACAAACCAACCAAGCGCCTGCTGCGATTGGGCCCTATTCCCAAGGAATCATCGTAAATAATCTTTTTTACAGTTCTGGTCAAATTCCGTTGACAGCAGAGGGAGTTATGATAGAGGGCGGTATAAAAGAACAGACTCATCAGGTTTTTAAAAATTTGGAAGCGGTCCTTACAGCTGCAGGCGCTTCATTTGAGACAGTTGTAAAGGCTACTGTTTTTATTAAAAGTATGGATGACTTTGCAGTAATTAATGAAGTATATGGTGAATATTTCTCAACGAATAAACCGGCGCGTTCTTGTGTAGAGGTAGCAAGATTACCTAAAGATGCATTGGTTGAAATTGAGGTCATTGCGCTCGTGAAATAATCGAGCGTTTTTATTTTATTCTATAATCACCTTTTTTTAACACATAAAAATCAGACTTTTAAAAATGTTCACCATTTTGTCTTAAATATTTTTAAAATATTTAATAGATTAAGAAGGATTTACTAGAAACCATGTTGAATTAATAACACTAGCTTTTTAACATAAGAAAAGGGTGTGAGCACATGGAAGTAACAGACGTAAGATTACGCCGTGTTAACACGGATGGCCGAATGAGAGCGATTGCATCAATTACATTAGACAATGAATTCGTTGTTCACGACATCCGCGTTATCGACGGCAACAATGGTTTATTTGTGGCTATGCCAAGTAAACGTACTCCAGACGGAGAATTTCGTGATATTGCGCATCCAATCAACTCTGGGACGCGTGGTAAGATTCAAGAAGCTGTCTTGGCTGAGTACCACCGCTTAGGTGAATTAGAAGTAGAATTTGAAGAAGCAGGAGCTTCCTAGAAAGTAGTATTCAACTAGAGCCTACTACAAAGTAGTGCTCTTTTTTTATTTGTCCCCCAACATCCTCCAATTGTTTCCTTCTAATTTTTTCAAAATAACAAATTCGGACACTTTTCTTACATTCCTTGAAATGACTGACTAATTACGTTAATATTTTTAATGGATAAAAAGGTAAATTGGAGGACTGTTCATGTCTAATCGTTATGCTGTGATTTTGGCCGCAGGACAAGGCACCCGGATGAAGTCAAAGCTATATAAAGTCTTACATCCTGTATGTGGGAAGCCGATGGTCCAACATGTTGTGGACCAAGTGAAAATGCTAAATATTCAAGAATTGGTTACCGTGATTGGTCATGGAGCTGAATTGGTAAAGGCTCAATTAGGGGAAGAAAGTCACTATGCCCTTCAAGAAGAGCAGCTTGGAACAGCGCATGCTGTAATGCAGGCGCAGCAGAGTTTAGAAGGTAAAGAAGGGGTTACCATTGTAGTTTGTGGTGATACACCTCTAATTAAAGCTGAAACGATGGAGTCTTTATTTAAACATCATGAGGAAGTATCTGCAAAGGCTACAATTCTTACAGCAAGAATTGATGACCCGACAGGATATGGACGGATTATTCGAAATGAAAATGGCTTTGTAGAAAAAATTGTTGAGCATAAAGATGCAACTGAGACAGAGCGTGAAATAAATGAAATTAATACAGGTACCTATTGTTTTGATAATGCTGCTTTGTTTGAAGCACTGAAAAAGGTTTCAAATGACAATGTTCAAGGCGAGTTTTACCTGCCGGACGTAGTAGAAATCCTAAAAAATCAAGGTGAAGTTGTTACTGCTTTTCAAACCACAGATCTTGAAGAAACGTTAGGCGTTAATGATAGAGTTGCATTAGCAGAAGCGGAAAGAATTATGCGCAGCCGAATAAATGAAGGCCATATGCGTAATGGAGTCACGATTATCGACCCTCGGAATACATACATTGAATCAGATGTTGTAATTGGCCAGGATACAATTATTCTTCCGGGTACAATCTTAAAAGGCAAGACGCGAATTGGATCTGACTGTCAAATCGGGCCAAACTCCGAAATTGATACATGTGAGGTAGGAGATGAAACGGTAATCCGCCAATCTGCCGCCTATAATAGTTCGATTGGGTCTCTTGTTAATATAGGTCCATTTGCACATATTAGACCAGATTCCGACATTCATGATGAAGTGAAGATTGGCAACTTTGTTGAGATTAAGAAGGCGGTTTTCGGAAAAGGAAGTAAAGCTTCTCATCTGAGCTATATTGGTGATGCTGAGGTTGGCAGTGATGTTAATATCGGTTGTGGATCGATAACGGTTAATTATGATGGTAAAAATAAGTTCTTAACGAGGATTGAGGATGGAGTCTTTATTGGCTGTAACTCTAATCTTGTTGCGCCTGTTACTGTTGGCAAAGGAGCGTATGTAGCTGCAGGTTCAACGATTACGAAGGATGTTCCTGGAAATGCATTATCGATTGCACGTGCACAGCAGGTAAATAAGGAAAACTATGTCGAGAAGCTTAATAAGAAAAAATAAGCAAGAATATTGGAGGGCATTATGTCAAATCAATACTTAGATCCAAACTTAAAGGTATTTAGTCTAAATTCAAATCTACCTTTAGCGAGAGAGATTGCCAAGGTTATTGGTGTTGAATTAGGAAAAAGCTCTGTCACAAGATTTAGCGATGGAGAAATTCAAATTAATATCGAAGAGAGTATCCGTGGCTGTGATGTATATGTCATTCAATCGACAAGCTCACCTGTTAATGAAAACATCATGGAATTACTAATCATGATAGACGCTTTGAAAAGAGCCTCTGCTAAGACGATTAATATTGTTATGCCATACTATGGCTATGCGCGTCAGGACCGTAAAGCACGTGCTCGTGAGCCGATTACCGCTAAATTAGTAGCAAACCTTCTTGAAACTGCAGGTGCGTCTCGTGTAATCTGCTTAGACTTACATGCACCACAGATTCAAGGCTTCTTTGAAATTCCAACAGATCATTTAATGGGCGTACCGATCTTAGCCGATTACTTTTTAAAAAGAGAATTTAACGGTGACATCGTTATCGTTTCTCCTGACCATGGCGGTGTAACAAGAGCCCGGAAGTTAGCTGAACGATTAAAAGCACCGATTGCGATTATTGACAAACGTCGTCCACGGCCGAATGTTGCAGAGGTAATGAATATTGTCGGGAATATCGAAGGAAAAATTGCAATCTTAATTGATGACATCATTGACACAGCAGGAACTATCACACTTGCTGCAAATGCGCTCGTGGAGAATGGTGCAAAAGAAGTATATGCTTGCTGTACACACCCTGTTTTATCTGGACCAGCCATGGATAGAATTCAAAATTCAAAAATTAAAGAATTAGTTATTACAAACTCTATCGCTATGCCAGAAGAGAAAAAGACAGATAAAATCATTCAGCTTTCAGTAGCACCTTTAATGGGCGAAGCAATTATCCGCGTACATGAAGAGCAATCTGTAAGTACTTTATTTGATTGATTCTTTATTTTTTGAATCCAGCTCCAGCGCCTAGCCCCTCGGGGTCATAAGCCAATCCGTCAAGAAGGTTAAAGAACAACCTTCCTGCCGGCTCGTCTTATGCCTGTCGGGGCTGGACAAGGCGCTTCCGCTTTTTATTTAAAAAAATGGTTTAGACCTTCCTGTTTTGGGGAATTTTTATAGAGACAGTTAGAACAAAACTAGGAAGGTGACTAAACTCATGAGTACAGTTTTACAAGCAAAGGAACGTAAGGAACTGCGTAGTTCGGAGTTAAGAAGGATAAGAGAAACTGGTAACATTCCTGCTGTAATATATGGGCGGAAGCTTGATAGTAAACCTGTTTCTGTAAGCTCTGCTGATTTAACAAAAACCATTCGAAACGTAGGCAGGAATGGAGTTATTTCACTTGATATAGACGGCGATAAGCATGATGTAGTGTTAACTGACTATCAAGAGGATTTTATTAAAAAGGAAATCATCCATGTTGATTTTCTAGCAGTTGATAAATCCTCTAAGATAAACGTAACGGTGAGACTTGTCCTAACTGGCGAGGCGGCTGGGGTAAAGGATGGCGGTGTTCTTCAGCAGTCTGTTCATGAATTATCGATTACCTCTACTCCATCAGAAATTCCACAGCAAATTGAATTGGATATAAGTAACCTGCAAGTGGGCGAAACAATGAAGGTTTCCGATATCCTCTATCAAGGGTCATTTACGATTAATCATGAGGAAGACGAGGTAATTGCCAGCATTCTGCCTCCTCGTCAAGAAGAGGAAATCAATGCAGGTGAGCAGCAAGAAGGCGGCCACCCTGATAATGAAGAAGGCAGAGAAACAGATCCAGTTGGTGAATAGTGTTTATATGACGTAACCTGAATAGGGTTACGTCTTTTGTCGCATTTGTCGTAAAATTGACGTATTATTAAGTGGGAGAGATTATAATGCTCCGAAAATTATTTAACAGGTGGACTGGGCCGAAAGAGAGGGTAAGAATGAAATTAATAGTTGGTTTAGGAAACCCTGGGAAACAGTATGATAAGACAAGACATAATATTGGATTTGAAGTCATTGATGAGCTTGCGGATCAATTAGATATTCCTTTAAATCAATCAAAATTCAAAGGACTATTTGGAATGGGTTCTCATAAAGGTGAAAAAGTGGTTTTATTAAAACCGCTGACTTATATGAATCTCTCTGGGGAATCCATTAGAGCAATCATGGACTATTACCAGATTGAGTTAGAAGATTTTGTGGTCATCTATGATGATCTTGACTTGCCAGTCGGAAAAATCAGGCTTCGTCAAAAAGGAAGTGCTGGCGGGCATAACGGAATAAAATCTACTGTGGCACATCTTGGGACCCAAGAATTTAAC
Organism: Neobacillus driksii; assembly: GCF_013409995.1. Classification (GTDB taxonomy): domain Bacteria; phylum Bacillota; class Bacilli; order Bacillales; family Cytobacillaceae; genus Neobacillus; species Neobacillus driksii. The sequence continues at coordinate 28,639 of NZ_JACCBX010000021.1, read as the reverse complement.
AGAATACGGATTGGAATCGACCGGCCAAGAAACGGTATGAAGGTACCTGATTACGTGTTGGGACGTTTCAGCGAAGAAGATCTTCCAACAACAAAGGAAGCTGTAAAAAAGAGTGCTGAAGCTTGTAAGGCTTGGTTAGAAAAGCCATTCTTACAGGTAATGAATGAATTTAATCAGTAAATTATTCATTAGATAACCCTTTCTTTCATAGAATAAAGAACACATTTCTTTTGAATAAACTCGCTATTCTTCGTAAATACTAGTAGTAATAGTAGAATAGGGAGGGCTTGTTAATGGCCATTCATTATCACTGCCGTCATTGTGGCACAAACATTGGTTCCATTGAACAATCATCGATACACAGCGAAACACTCGGGCTTCATAAATTAACGGAGCAGGAAAGACAAGAGATGGTTGCGTATGATGTGTCTGGTAATATACACATAACTGCTATATGTGAGGATTGTCAGGAAGCATTAGAAAGAAATCCAGATTATCACCAATATGATTTCCTCATTCATTAAACAGCTTTGGAAGCACTCCAAAGCATTTTTCTATTTTTTAAAATACTAATGTCAAATTAAAAATACGAAGAAGATTCAGGAGAGAGGAGGAACGGACTTTTGAAAGGTTTAAAATCACTATTTCTAGACCAAGAAGATATTCACTCTATCATATCTGGAGTCCAAGAAGGCTTGAAAGAACAGCTGATTGCTGGATTATCGGGCTCATCAAGAACAGTCCTGACTGCTGCCATTTACGAGCAGATGAACAGACCAATTCTATTTATTACCCATAATCTCTTGCAAGCACAAAAACTCTATGACGATATTGTAAATCTATTAAGTGAGGATGAAGTTTTTCTTTTTCCAGCAAATGAACTAATAGCAGCTGAGATGAGTATAGCGAGTCCAGAGTTAAAGGCACAAAGGATTGAAGCCTTAAATCACTTCAGTAAGAAAAACAAAGGTATTATGATTGTTCCTATTGCTGGACTAAGAAAAGTCATTCCTCCAAAAAACATCTGGAAGAAGTACCAGTTGTCTTATAAAACAGGTGATGACCTTGATGTTACAGAGGTACTAACTACCTTTGTTAAAATGGGCTATGTTCGGGTGGATATGGTCTCAACCCCTGGAGAGTTTAGTATAAGGGGCGGGATTATTGATATTTATCCGCTTACAGTCAGCAATCCTATCAGGATTGAGTTATTTGATACAGAGATTGATTCGATTCGTTATTTTTCCTTAGAAGACCAGCGTTCCATCGAGAAAACTGGTGAAGTTTTAATTGGGCCTGCTACGGAGGTTCTTTTTGAGGCAGAGAACTTTAGCCGGTTAATCGGTAACCTTGAAGATGGTTTAGCTAAGAGTCTGCGAAAATTAAAGGACGATAAAGCAAAGATTCAGCTCTCACAAAATATTAGTTATGAGCTGGAACAATTAAAAAATAGCCACAAACCAGATCACGTTTTTAAATATCTTTCACTAGCATACGATGGCGGTACTAGTTTACTAGACTATCTTCCCTCTAACGGAATGGTATTTATTGATGAGATAAGCCGGGTCCAAGAAATGAATGAGTCATTAATAAAAGAAGAGGCAGAATGGTATACGGCACTCCTTAGTGAAGGTCAAATTATTCATGATTTGGCTATTTCCCATGATTTACCCGGGCTGCTTCATAAGAGTGACTTTCCGATTCTTTATATGAGTTTGTTTCTTCGCCATGTTGCGAATACGAGTCCGCAAAATATTATCAATGTTTCTTGTAAACAAATGCAAAATTTCCATGGACAAATGCACTTATTGAAGGCAGAAGTTGACAGATGGAAAAAAGGAAATTATTCGATCCTCTTTTTAGGACCAGACGATGAAAGAGTAAAAAAATTAGAACGAGTTTTAGAGGATTATGAAATAGAGGCCTCAATCGCAAAGAGCGGTCAGCAGCTCTTACCTGGAAAAGTTCAAATTATGAAGGGAAACCTGCAAACTGGGTTTGAGTTGTCGATTCAAAAGCTTGCTGTCATTACAGAGGAAGAGCTTTTTACGAAACGGGTCAAAAAGTCTACTAACAGACAAAAGCTTTCTAATGCAGAAAGAATCAAGAGTTATTCTGAACTTAAAGTTGGGGATTATGTCGTCCATGTTAATCACGGGATCGGAAAATACTTAGGAATTGAAACCCTTGTTATAAATGGTGTTCATAAGGATTATCTCCATATTCGCTATCATGGGACAGATAAGCTTTATGTTCCAGTGGAACAAATTGACCTTGTTCAGAAGTATGTCGCTTCAGAAGGAAAAGAGCCCAAAATATACAAGCTTGGCGGCAGTGATTGGAAAAAGGTTAAAAAGAAAGTTCAATCTTCCGTTCAGGACATTGCAGACGATTTAATTAAGCTTTATGCAGAACGCGAAGCAGCGGTTGGTTATGCCTTTTCTCCGGATGGGGATATGCAGAGAGAGTTTGAAACGGCTTTTGCGTACCAGGAAACAGAAGATCAACTTCGGTCCATCCATGAGATTAAAAAGGATATGGAACGACCTAGACCAATGGACCGTTTGCTTTGTGGTGATGTTGGTTATGGGAAAACAGAGGTCGCAATTCGAGCGGCATTTAAAGCCATTGCAGATGGTAAACAAGTGGCACTGCTTGTACCAACAACGATTTTGGCCCAGCAGCATTTTGAGACAATGAGAGAAAGATTTCAAGATTATCCAATCAACATTGGCCTGTTAAGCCGCTTTCGTTCTAAAAAGCAACAAACGGAAACGATAAAAGGATTAAAAGCAGGTACAGTCGATGTCGTAATTGGAACACATCGTATCCTTTCAAAAGATATTATTTATCGTGATTTAGGTTTATTAATCATTGATGAAGAGCAAAGATTCGGGGTAACCCACAAGGAAAAGATAAAAAGGTTAAAAACAAATATCGATGTTTTAACATTAACGGCAACACCGATTCCGAGAACACTTCATATGTCGATGCTCGGTGTTCGGGATTTATCGGTTATTGAAACACCGCCAGAGAACCGTTTCCCAGTTCAAACCTATGTAATGGAGTACAATGGATCGCTTGTTAGAGAGGCGATCGAGAGGGAACTGGCACGTGACGGACAAGTATATTTTCTATATAACAGAGTGGAAGATATTGAACGAAAATCCGAAGAAATATCGATGCTTGTTCCAGATGCCAGGGTAACATTCGCCCATGGACAGATGTCAGAAAATGAATTGGAATCTGTTATGCTTAGCTTTTTGTCTGGTGAGTTTGATGTACTAGTCAGCACGACTATCATTGAAACCGGGGTAGATATTCCTAATGTGAACACGTTGATTGTCTATGATGCCGATCGAATGGGGCTATCACAGCTTTATCAGCTTCGCGGTCGTGTGGGAAGATCTAATCGTGTCGCATATGCTTATTTCACGCACCGCAAGGATAAGGTATTGACTGAGGTAGCGGAAAAACGCCTACAGGCCATAAAGGAATTTACTGAGCTTGGCTCTGGGTTTAAAATTGCGATGCGCGACTTATCGATTAGAGGCGCAGGTAATTTACTTGGGGCACAGCAGCATGGATTCATTGATTCAGTTGGATTTGATCTGTATTCTCAAATGCTGAAAGAAGCTATTGAGGAAAGAAGAGGGGATTTGAAAGCAGAGCAAAAGGCGACTGTAGAAATTGATTTAGAGATAGATGCCTATATCCCTGATACCTACATTAAAGATGGCCATCAAAAAATTGAAATGTATAAGCGTTTTAGAGCCTTACAAACACTGGAAGATATTGAAGAACTTCAGGCAGAAATGATCGATCGTTTTGGTGAATATCCTGAAGAAGTTGATTATCTATTCCAGGTGGCAGAAATGAAGGTTTACGCGCTTCTAGCAGGTGTGGATAGCATTAAGCAAGCAAAACAGGAAGTAACCATGTTAGTTAATGAACGAGCGAGCAGCACAATCGATGGACAAAAGGTCTTTGCGATCAGCAGTAAATATCCACGAATGATTGGGCTTGGAATGGAAGGTCAGAAGTTAAAAATGACCCTTCAGATTAAGGGTACAGAAACGGCACACTGGCTAAATATAGCTTTCGAGATGATTAAAGGGCTTCAAGCTGCAAAAAAGGGTCAGGAAAATCCTGTATAACTGTGTAAATCAGCAGGGGTAATATTCCTTTTTTGTGGTATAATTTTCCTGTTTGTGAAAAAATATTACGAATGTGTATAGAACTTTCCAGATGAAAGATACTAAGTTCAAAGTTGGTGATGATTCCATCTACAGGAAGGATTATCAAAACCAAGTTAGTAAAATCATCAGATGAAAGTGAGGCAACATTGGATGAAAGCAACTGGAATAGTTCGTCGAATCGATGATTTGGGTCGTGTTGTCATTCCCAAAGAAATACGCAGAACGCTGCGTATCCGTGAGGGGGATCCGTTAGAGATCTTTGTAGATCGAGATGGAGAAGTTATTTTAAAGAAATATTCACCAATCAGCGAGTTAAGCGATTTTGCCAAAGAATATGCAGAAGCCCTTTTTGACAGCCTCGGAAATCCGGTATTAATTTGTGATAGGGACAGTTATATTGCATTAGCAGGCAGTTCTAAAAAAGATTATCTAAATAAAAATATAAGTGATTTAGTTGAAAAAACAATGGAAGACCGTAATTCTGTCCTTGTAACGCAGCAAGGTGATATTGCGTTAGCCGATGGCAACGATGAAACCATTTCATCTTATACAATTGGACCAATCATTGCAAACGGCGATCCAATTGGTGCTGTTATTATCTATTCAAAAGAGGGAACTCTTGGCGAGGTAGAGAAAAAGGCTGTTGAAACTGCTGCTGGATTTTTAGCAAGACAAATGGAGTCCTAGAACTAATATTATTCTCAAAATAAAAGAGACAGCCTTCGCTGTCTTTTTTATTTGTCTTGAAATCCAGCTCCACTAGAGTATTAGAGGTGGATAGTGCCGATAAATCAAGAGAGCAGAGTTTACGGAAACTATAAGGCATGTAGTGCCGATAAATCGAGAGCAGAGGGTTTACGGAAACTATAAGAGGCATATAGTGCCGATAAATCGAGAGAAGAGGATTTACGGAAATTATAAGAGGCATATAGTGCCGATAAATTGAGAGAAGAGGGTTTACGGAAACTATAAGAGGCATATAGTGCCGATAAATCAAGAGAGCAGAGTTTACGGAAATTAAAAGAGGCATATAGTGCCGATAAATCAAAAGACAAGAGTTTACTGGAATAAGCCGCCGTCAACATGGGGTCCGAGGCGCTTGCCGCTTTATAATATGCTATAATACACACGAGTTAGGTTAGTTAGGAGATAAGAAATGAAGCATGTAAACCAGTCAAAGGCTCTTTTTAGGGGGGCTTTTATTTTAGCCATTGCAGCATTAGTAACGAAAGTCCTAAGTGCTGTTTATCGGGTTCCGTTTCAAAATATTGTTGGTGATGTTGGCTTTTATATCTATCAGCAGGTATACCCGTTTTATGGTCTAGCCATGGTCCTATCGACCACAGGTTTCCCGGTTGTTATTTCAAAGTTATATGCGGAACAAAAGGAAAAGGGTGAACATGAGAAAATAAGACGGCTTTTATTTGTCTCCTATATCCTTTTACAGTTATTTGGACTTATTTGTTTTTTTATTCTCTATTTTGGTGCCAATCCTATAGCGATATGGATGAATGATGAGAAGTTAGCGATTTTACTTAGGGTTGTCTCAATTGTCTTTTTATTATTTCCGTTTGCTGCTATTTTGAGAGGGTATTATCAGGGGAAAGGGGATATGGTGCCAACGGCTCTTTCACAGGTGGGTGAACAATTAATAAGGGCATTCACCATTCTCTTTTCTGCCTACGTGCTGACAAAGTTGGGATATTCGCTGTATCTGATTGGCGGAGGTGCCATGTTTGGATCGATTACCGGAAGTATGGTATCAGCAGTTATCTTGTTTACATTCCTTTGGATTCGTAAAGAATGGGGAATAATTGCTCCTCGAAAAGGAATGCTGGCGGGCTATTATCGAGAGGTTGGCATTATTTTTAAGACGCTTGTCTATCAAGGTTTAACAATCTGTATTAGTGGAATGCTCATGATCTTTATACAAATGGCTGATGCTTTGAACCTGTACTCTTTACTTACTGAGAATGGATATGGGATTGAAAAGGCAAAGGGGATAAAGGGAATATTTGACCGTGGGCAGCCAATAATTCAATTAGGGACGATTGTTGCTGTATCCATGTCCTTATCACTTGTACCCTTAATTACGAGTGCAAGAATTAAAAAGGATATTTCTTTCTTGCGTGATAAAATTCAGCTGGCTATTCGAATAGCTATCGTCATTGGTGTCGGGGCATCTGTAGGTCTATGGGCAATTATTGAGCCAGCTAATATTATGCTATTTGAAAATAACTCAGGGTCTTCGGTATTAGGAATTCTTAGCTTTGTTATTCTCCTTAGCTCAATCATTACGACGATCATTGCTATAATGCAGGGGCTAGGTTCATTACTTTTTCCTGCAGTTATCGTTCTCGCAATCTTTCCATTAAAATACATGTTAAATAATTTTTTCGTCCCGGCATTTGGGACCATGGGCGCCGCTTATGCAACCCTTATTACGTTAATTTTTGCATGCGGCATTCTTTACTTAAAATTTATAAAAATGCAGAACATTCCGCTGCTATCGTTTCACTTTCTACGAACCCTTTTGACAGCAGCCTTTATGATGGTAATCCTTTTAAAAGGCTATCTAGCCTTAACGGATATGATTACGATACCGGTTGGGACTGAGAGGATAATGGCAGCCATTCAGGCGCTCGGAGGTGCCGTTTCCGGAGGATTCCTTTTCTTGTTTATTATCATTAGAGGTGGCGTCTTTTTGGAAAAAGAATTATCATTATTTCCTTTCGGCAGCAAATTAAGCCTTTTATTACCTAATAAGAATAGGAGTTAGAAATATATGGGCAAAACAATTGAAGTTCTCGGTTTAGGAGCGGGAGATCTCGAACAGCTCCCCTTTGGCGTTTATAAGAAGTTAATGAAGGCAGATCATGTATACTTAAGAACAAAGGAACATCCCGTTATTACAGAACTAGTTCAAGAAGGACTTGGCTTTACATCATTTGATTCCATTTATGAAAAGCATGACCAGTTTGAAGAGGTATATCAAGAAATTGTCCAAAAACTGTTGGAAAAAGCAAAGGCAGAACAGGTGATTTATGCAGTACCTGGTCATCCTCTTGTTGCCGAACGAACTGTTCAATTGCTTTTGGAATATGGTCCAAAAGAGGATATAGATATCACTATTGGCGGTGGCCAAAGCTTTATCGACGCCATTTTTCAATCACTAAAAATAGATCCTGTAGATGGTTTCCAGCTTTTAGATGGAACCCTTCTCAAATCTAGTCAGCTGCAAATTGATCAGCATATTTTTATAAGTCAAGTTTATGACCAATTTGTCGCTTCAAATATTAAGCTAACTCTTATGGAAAGACTTCCTGATGATTATGAAGTTGTCATTGTTACTGCCGCGGGAAGCAGGAATGAACGTATAGAGAGGGTTCCTTTGTATGAGTTAGACCGTAAAGTAACCCTTGATAATCTCACATCTGTTTATGTACCTCCTGTACAGGATGAACAAATCATGCTGAAAAACTTCTCTAAGCTGCGTGAGATTATTGCTGTTTTAAGAGGACCAAATGGCTGTCCATGGGATAAAGAACAAACACACGAGTCATTAAAAAAGTACTTGATTGAAGAAACCTACGAAGTAATCGAAGCCATTGATAGCGGCGATATTGACCATTTAATAGAAGAGCTCGGTGATGTCTTGCTGCAGGTTATGCTTCACGCACAAATCGGCGAGGATGAAGGCTATTTTGCGATTGAGGATGTTATTGAGGTACTATCAGAGAAGATGATTCGCAGGCACCCACATGTTTTTGGAGATAAGAAAGCAGAGAATTCTAAAGAAGTTCTTCGTAACTGGCAGGAAATTAAGAAGCAGGAAAAGGGCGAAAGGGAATCCTCTTTGCTTGAGGGCATTTCAAAATCGATGCCGAACTTACTAAGAGCCTTTGAGATTCAGAAGAAAGCGGCAAAAGTTGGCTTTGATTGGCAGGAGATAACACCAGCTCTGGAGAAAGTGAAAGAAGAGCTGGAGGAATTCGAGTATGAGATAAAGCAGGCAAATTTTGTTGACGCTAAAAAAGAATTTGGCGACATCCTGTTTGCTATTGTGAATATCGCAAGGTTTCTAGATATCAATCCTGAAGAGGCGTTATTTGGAACTAATGAAAAGTTTATTCGCAGATTTCAATTTATAGAAGAACGTGTAAAGAAAAGCGGAAAGTCTGTTGAGGAGCATTCACTCGAGGAACTTGATCAATTCTGGGATGAGGCAAAATCAAAAGGACTTTAGAAACGGGGGATCATTTAATGAGATTAGATAAGTATTTAAAGGTATCAAGACTAATAAAAAGAAGGACTCTGGCAAAAGAGGTTTCCGATCAAGGGAGAATTCTCATAAACGGAAAAGAGGCTAAAGCAAGTTCCACAGTAAAAGTCGGTGACGAACTCACGATCCGTCTTGGACAAAGACTAGTTACAGCAAGAATTGATCAAATTCAAGATACAACGCGCAAAGAAGCAGCGGCTGAAATGTATACGATTATTAAAGACGAAAGAATTGGAGAATCACAGTTCTAATCGATGCCCTTAAAAGGCTTGTTCTAATTCATTTATCCCTTACATAAAAATGTAATAAATGGTTGTACAAATGATTGTGAGGGATGAATGATGAGCCAATATTATGAAACAAATCCTGTCAAAAGTACTGTTCCAGAGCATGATGTCATCATGAGGGGAAGAAAACTTCTCGATATAACAGGTGTTAAACAAGTAGAGAGCTTTGATAATGAGGAGTTCTTATTAGAAACTTCTATGGGTTTTTTAGCCATTAAAGGGCAAAACCTGCAAATGAAAAACCTCGATGTAGAAAAGGGGATTGTCTCCATTAAGGGAAAGATATTTGACTTAGTGTACTTAGATGAACAGCATGGGGAGAAAGCTAAAGGGTTCTTTAGTAAGTTGTTCCGATGACACTTTCCACTCAATTCCTTACCATGCTTTCAATGATCGGAATGGGTTCGCTGTTTGGGGTTATGTTTGATACCTATCAGCGTTTCTTAGACCGTCCGAACCGAAAGTCATGGATTGTTTTTATTAATGACTTGTTGTTTTGGGTCATTCAAGCTCTAATTATCTTTTACATTCTTTTCCTTGTTAACAATGGGGAGTTACGTTTCTACATTTTCGTGGCACTTCTTTGTGGCTTTGCGGCCTATCAAAGTTTATTTAAAGGTATTTATTTAAGATTACTTGAAGCCACGATAAGAAGCGTAATAGCCCTTTATCAATTTTTTAGAAGGGCTTTCCAGCTCCTTATCTATAAACCTGTCGTAGGCATTATTCAGTTGCTAATTTCTATTGTTATTCTACTTGGCAGGGGGACTCTTTCCCTTGTCAAATTTATTTTAAAGATTTTATTGTTTATTCTTAAGGTACTATGGGTGCCACTCGTCAAGATTGTATTAATACTTTGGAAACTTTTGCCGAAAAGTATTAAAAAATCCGTCGAGAAGTTATATAATAGAACGGCAGGAATTTTTATGGAAATCAAGAACTATTTAAGTAAGTGGATTAAAAAGTGGAAAAGACCAAAAGAGTAAGGAGGGATGGGAATTGAGTTCAGTAAAAGAAAAGAATATAGCCAAAATCCAATCAACGTACGTCCACCAGCAAGAAGTAGCAGAAATTGCTTCAGCTAGGAAAAGGAAATTATTATATAGAAGACTTTCCTTGTTTTTAGTATTTGCTGCTGTCATGTCATATTTAATGATTACTAGCTTTATTTCCCAATCCTCAACTTTAGATAAAAAAGTGGCACAAAAGAGGCAGTTGGAACAAGAGCTGACACAATTAAAAAAACAACAACAAATGCTAAAAGAAGATATTGTAAAATTAAACGATGATGATTACCTTGCTAAGCTTGCTAGAAAAGAATACTTTTTCTCAGAAAATGGTGAAATTATCTTTAATATTCCAGAAGAAAATAAAGGTAAAAACAACCAATAACTAGTCTTATTGACACTTATTTTTCCCATTTTGTATAATATAAAGTAGGTATCATTTTTTTATTTCTTAAGGAGGAAAATTCTTTTTATGTCAATCGAAGTAGGCAGCAAGTTACAAGGAAAGGTAACAGGGATTACAAATTTCGGAGCTTTTGTGGAGCTGCCTGATGGCTCAACTGGACTCGTACACATCAGTGAGGTTGCTGACAATTATGTGAAAGATATCAATGATCATCTTAAGGTTGGTGACCAAGTAGAGGTTAAAGTCATCAATGTAGAGAAAGATGGGAAAATTGGGCTATCCATAAAAAAGGCAAAAGATAGACCACAGGCCCCGCAAAGATCCCATTCACACTCGAACTCACATTCGCAACGTCCTCGTCAGGGCAGACAAAATGATCGGAATGCTCCAAAAGTAGAAACGTTTGAGTCAAAAATGGCGAAGTTTTTAAAAGATAGTGAGGATCGTTTAACTTCTTTAAAACGTCATACGGAATCTAAGCGTGGCGGTAGAGGAGCTAGAAGGGGTTAACTTGTTGCTTATTTAAAAAAATCATATATTGCCTATTCAAGACAGGTCTAGCGACTTGTCTTTTTTGTTTGCAAAAAAAGCGTCGAATTATTCGACGCTTTCGCTTTTCTGATTGTCTAGCTGCAGCGCCTAGGGGCTCGGGTCATAAGCCAATCCGTCAAAAAGGTTAAAGAGCAACCTTTCTGCCGGCTCGTCTTATGCCTGTCGCCCCTGGACAAGGCGCTTCCGCTTTTCTGTATAGCGGCGGAGGGGATCGAACCCCCGACCTTACGGGTATGAACCGTACGCTCTAGCCAGCTGAGCTACACCGCCAAGTATCCAAGACACAATGAATATAATACAGGTGAAAACTAATAGTGTCAAATAGTTTTTTTAGTTATTCCGTATTCCGACATCCTTTCAATTTGTCAAAATTATTTGAATAAATATAGTGGAAACCGTCGAACGAAACTTTGCATACGTTCACTAATTTGACAAAATTTTAAATCTATTAATTTTATAATAGTCTTTAACAAGAATTAATAGAGGAGTGTGACTTATGGAAAAGCTAGAACGGAGTTTACTAGAACCGGTCGGAGAGGTTAACTTTCGATCCTCTAAATGGTCTTGGGACAGCGTTTTGAAAAAAATCCAATTAAAAGTTGAATCCTTCTTTCTTATAAAGGGTTACCTATTACTTATTGTAGGTTTCTTATTAGGAAGAGCTTTGATATTATCCACGCTTGCTCCCTTTAGTCTGCCTTTTTTCGCAGCGGTCTTTTTAATAAAAAGAGATCGATCTCCGCTTGTCTTAGTAGGATTGGTTGCGGGCGCAGCAACTGTCTCCTTGAAGAATGCAGCATTTACCTTTTTGGTTTCCATTCTTTTTCTAGTTATATATCGGATTAGTGAGAGATGGATTAAAAATGAAATGAGAATGATTCCGCTTTTGGTTGCAATCATTCTAGGGGCGGGAAAATTGGCCGAGGCCTTTATTATTTCTAGGCAACTGACACTTTATGATGCGATGATGGTGGGTGTTCAGGCTAGTTTATCGTTTATACTAACGCTTATCTTCTTACAGAGCATCCCTTTATTAATCTTAAACAAGCGCAGACAATTGTTAAAAACCGAGGAAATTGTTTGCTTAATCATAATGCTTGCTTCAATCATGACCGGAACAATCGGCTGGAAAATTTACGATTTATCACTTGAGCATATTATGTCCCGTTATCTTGTTTTGGTATTTTCATTTATTGCGGGTGCCACAGTTGGTTCGACAGTCGGTGTCGTAACGGGTTTAATTTTTAGTCTTGCAAGTGTTTCAAGCTTTTATCATATGAGCCTGCTTGCTTTTTCAGGTGTACTAGGCGGTTTATTAAAAGAAGGAAAGAAAATAGGGGTAGCAATTGGTTTGTTTATTGCAACACTTTTAATTGGTATGTATGGTCAGGAGGGCGGTTCAGGCTCTTTAACTACTACACTATTGGAGTCCGCAGCAGCCATTGTACTTTTCCTCTTAACACCGCAGCTATTTACCTCTAAATTGGCAAAATATATTCCTGGTACACCGGAATATACATCAGAACAACAAAAATACATGAGAAAAATGCGTGATGTGACAGCACAAAGAGTGGCCCAATTTTCTAGTGTCTTCCATGCGCTTTCAAATAGTTTTTCGCAGATGGAAACAAAGCCTATTGATAAAGAAGATGAACGGGAAATGGATTATTTTATGAGCCATGTAACGGAAAAAACATGTAATACTTGCTTTAAAAAGGAGCAGTGTTGGGCGAAGAATTTTAATACAACCTATGGATATTTAGAAGAAATTATTCACGAGATGGATCAAAATGACGGCGCAGTTTCGCCAAAATTATCTCGTGAATGGGATAAACACTGTACTCGTTCAAAAAGAGTATATGAGGCGGTAGGGCAGGAGCTGACCTTTTACCAAGCCAACCAAAAGTTAAAGAAACAGGTTCAGGAAAGCAGGAGACTAGTAGCAGATCAACTTCTTGGTGTTTCCGAGGTGATGGATAACTTCGCCAAAGAAATCCAGCGAGAACGTGAGAATCATCATAAGCAGGAGGAACAAATCCTGGAGTCCATTCAGGCATTTGGTGTTCAGGTGGAGCATGTTGAAATCTATAGTCTTGAGTCAGGAAATGTGGATATTGAAATGTCCGTTCCATTTTGTAATGGCCATGGGGAGTGTGAAAAGTTAATTGCACCAATGTTATCCGACATCCTTGGGGAACAAATTATTGTTACCTCTGAAGAATGTGCTGCATACCCCAACGGTTTCTGTCATGTAGTGTTTCAATCGTCAAAGGCCTATACAGTTGAAACAGGAATGGCCCATGCAGCTATGGATGGCGGGTTTGTTTCAGGAGACAGCTATTCAACCATGGAACTGGGGTTAGGGAAATTTGCGATTGCCATCAGTGATGGAATGGGGAACGGAGAAAGAGCCCATTATGAGAGCAAAGAGACGCTGCAGCTTTTACAAAAAATACTGCAATCTGGTATTGACGAAAAGGTTGCCATAAAGTCAGTCAACTCTATTCTATCACTTCGAACGACAGATGAAATCTTTGCAACATTAGACTTAGCGATGATTGATCTTCAAAACGCTTCAGCAAAATTCCTAAAGATAGGTTCAACTCCTAGTTTTATAAAAAGGGGAAATAAAGTAATCAAAATCCAAGCTAGTAATTTGCCGATAGGAATTTTAGAGGAATTTGAAGTGGATGTAGTGAGTGAGCAGTTAAAAGCCGGGGATTTACTCATCATGATGAGTGACGGTATCTTTGAAGGGCCCAAGCATGTAGAAAATTATGACTTGTGGATGAAACGAAAAATACAAGAATTACAAACTGATGATCCTCAGGAAATATCTGATTTAATATTGGAAGAAGTGATTCGTTCAAGGGATAACTTGATTGGTGATGATATGACAATTGCTGTGGCGAAGATAAAGCACAATACACCTAAATGGGCTAGTATTCCTGTTACAAGGATGAAGAAACGAGCGTAATCAATTATTTTGTCCGGTTTATCCTTTAAATATGTATAAATCCCCTCTGCCGTGTCGAAAATGAGAGTAACTCGAAAAGTGGAGGGAGAACGCATATGTATACAGGGAAAATTCGTCAGATTTTATTAATAACGGACGGCTGTTCAAATCAAGGGGAAGATCCTATTGCCATGGCTGCTCTTGCGAAAGAACAAGGGATATCTGTTAATGTTATCGGTGTAATGGAGCAAGATGTGATTGATGAAAAGGGAATGATAGAAATAGAAGGAATAGCAATGTCCGGAGGCGGGGTCAGTCAGATTGTCTATGCTCAAGCGCTCTCCCAAACTGTTCAAATGGTTACAAGGAAAGCAATGACACAGACAATCCAAGGTGTAGTAAACCGGGAGCTTCAACAAATTCTTGGTCGTTCACAGACAATTGAAGATCTTCCTCCTGAAAAGAGAGGGGAAGTAATGGAAGTAGTCGATGAACTTGGAGAAACTGTCGAATTAGAGGTGTTGATTCTTGTCGATACAAGTGCAAGTATGAAACATAAGCTTCCAACCGTTAAAGAAGCCCTGCTTGACCTTTCCCTTAGTTTAAACGCACGTACAGGTGACAATCAATTTGCGGTGTTTGTATTTCCCGGGAAAAAGAATGATGTCGAAAAAATCCTAGATTGGACGCCAAAGTTACAATCTTTGACAAGTATCTTCTCTCAACTTACAACAGGAGGAATAACTCCAACTGGACCTGCAATCCGTACCGCTTTATCGTCATTTCATTCAAAACGTTCATTAAGGAGTCTTATGACCGGTGATGATGAATCATTCCTTGAAGAGTCGATGTAAAGTAGCTCCGGGCACTGTAATCACAGGGAAATGGCATTCGAATAAATATACCGTTTTAAAGGAACTAGGATATGGTGCAAACGGCATTGTCTACCTTGCAAAGTTTAAAAATTCGCAAGTAGCCCTAAAGATGAGCGATAACGGGATGTCCATTACCTCAGAGGTAAATGTATTAAGGTCGTTTGCAAAGGTCCAAGGGTCTACCCTCGGACCTTCTTTACTTGATGTCGATGATTGGAATACTAAAACAGGGCAGATTTCTTTTTATACGATGGAGTATATTCAAGGAGCAGACTTGCTCTCTTTTATTCAAAATAAGGGGAAGTCGTGGACCACTGTCCTCTTTCTTCAATTATTAAATGACTTGAATACCCTGCATGAAAACGGATGGGTATTTGGCGATTTAAAGCCAGAAAACTTAATCGTTACCGGTCCATCGCCAAAGATTAGGTGCATTGATGTTGGCGGTACGACGATTAAAGGGAGAGCAATTAAAGAATTCACCGAGTTCTATGATCGTGGATATTGGGGGTTAGGAACGAGAAAGGCGGACCCTGCCTATGATTTATTTGCTGTTGCTATGATTATGATTAACACTGCCTATCCAAACCGCTTTAACAAAACAACAGGTGGTATTCTGCAGCTTAGAGAAGCAATTAGAAAACAAAAAGATTTACACCCTTTCGAAAAGGTCATCGTAAAAGCACTCGAAGGACATTACACAAATGCAGTTCAAATGAGAACCGAACTTATGTCGTTGGCCCTGAGCAGACAAAATCCCGGATCAGTCCCTAAATCACCACCAACCACAGCAAATCCCAAAGACACTAATCAATCACAAAAGATAAATTATACAGGAAGTCCGCCAAAAACCCGGCAAAACTATAGAAAGAAAAAGAAAAAAGGCCGCTTGGCGGAAACATTCATCATTGCGATGTCTATTGCACTTTTATACTTTTTGTATATTTTTCAAAAACTTCTTTGATTTTTGAAACTAATGGTCATTTATAACGTATAAGAGGGAAGGAAAAAAAGACCTATTCAATTAGGTCTTTGTTTTTGATACTTTTGTCTTAAAAGTGGTAAGCTAGGTATATTCAAATAAATAGAAACTTTATTAAGGAAGAATGCAGAATGTTAGAAGCAAAGGTAGCAGCACTGCTTAATCGCCACTCATTCGAAATTGAAAATAAAAAAATGGTGGTAGGTGTATCGGGCGGTCCGGATTCACTCGCATTGCTTCACTATTTGTGGGCGCAGCAGGAAAAGAAAAATCTATCCATTGTTGTAGCACACGTTGATCATATGTTTCGTGGTCAAGAGTCACTGGAAGATGCTTTGTTCGTGAAAGACTATTGTGAACAAAAGGGCATTCCTTTTGAAATGGCACGAATAAATGTTCCAGAGATTATTAAGAAAACAAAGAAAAACTCGCAAGTGGCATCGAGACATGCCAGATATGAGTTTTTTGAAAAAACAATGAATAATTATGGTTACGACTATTTAGCCCTAGGTCACCATGGAGATGACCAGGTTGAGACCATATTAATGCGTCTGACAAGAGGCAGTTCCGGTGCTGCGAGAGCCGGTATTCCGTTTATGAGACCATTCGGTAATGGATACATTTTTCGTCCCTTTTTATCTTTAACGAAGGCAGAGCTTGCGGAATATTGTCAGAAACAAAATTTGGTGCCTAGAATTGATCCTAGTAATAAAAAAAGTATTTATAGCAGGAATCGTTTTCGCAACGAAGTTCTTCCCTTTTTAAAAGCGGAGAATCAACATGTTCATGAACATTTTCAACGGTTTAGTGAAGAATTGCAGAATGATGAAATACTTCTTCAGGAATTAACTGTCCAAAGAATGAATAAAGTAATGAAAAAGAGAGAAAAGAATGAAATTACCATTGACATAATTCCTTTTTTAGAAATGCCAATTTCTTTACAAAGAAGAGGTATTCAACTAATATTAAGCTATCTATACAAAGTAATACCAGTGTCACTTTCCGCTTTACATATTGATCATGTTCTATCTTTAATTCGACATCATCATCCATCTGGAACACTTGATTTCCCTAACGGTTTAAAGGTTATTCGGTCGTATTCACTACTTTCTTTCCAATTTGAAGTTAGTGAATCTCACACCTATTTTCTCGAAATGATGGACCCTGGCGAGATTGAATTACCTAACGGGGCTAGTATAAAAATGGATGTCATTGATGATAAGGAAAACGTTGAAACAAATGGATTTTATGCATTATTTCCTGCTGACAAGATTAAACTGCCCATTCAGATTCGAACCAGAAAAATAGGTGATCGCATGAACCTAAAAGGAATGTCAGGCTCAAAAAAGCTAAAAGATATCTTTATTGATAGTAAAATTCCAATCCAGGATCGCGATGCTTGGCCTGTAATTACTGACAAAGATGGTTGTATTCTTTGGCTTCCTGGAATTAAGAAATCAGCTTTTGAAGGCATTAATCACTCAACAAGTCAGCATATACTACTCACATACCATAAGTAATGATCTTCTAGGAGGCATAATTATTATGAAACAGGATATTAAAGAGGTCTTATTTTCTGAAGAAGAGATTCAGGAGAAAATCAAGGAGTTAGGGGCTCAATTATCAGAAGAGTATCAAGATCGCTTCCCTCTCGCAATTGGTGTTTTAAAAGGTGCAATGCCATTTATGGCTGATTTACTTAAACGTGTGGATTGCTATTTGGAAATGGATTTTATGGATGTCTCAAGTTATGGTACTGCGATGGTTTCTTCAGGAGAAGTAAAAATCCTAAAGGATTTAGATACTTCAGTTGAAGGAAGAGACATCTTAATCATTGAGGATATAATCGATAGTGGCTTAACTCTAAGCTATCTTGTTGATTTGTTCCGTTACCGAAAAGCAAAATCCATTAAGATTGTCACCTTACTTGACAAACCAACAGGAAGGAAGAGCGCAATAAAAGCAGATTATGTTGGTTTTATTGTCCCAGATGAATTTGTGGTTGGGTACGGATTAGATTATATCGAAAAATACCGAAACCTTCCATATATTGGTGTTTTAAAACCAGAAGTATATAGCGATAATCTTTAAGTGTAAACTAATAAGGCTATTGCAAGAGTTATTTGTCAACATGTGTAACCCAGTTAAAGACAGTAATTTAAGAATTGGAATGATTTTCTATGATACTATCTAAAAAAGTTTTTATCGCGGGAGGAGGTAAGAGATGAATCGGATTTTCCGTAATACCATCTTTTATTTATTGATATTTTTAGTCATTATTGGCGTGGTAAGTTTCTTTAATGGCAGTAACGAACCTACGGATAACATTTCCTACAATCAGTTTGTTGACAGCTTAGAAAAAAATGAAGTGGATTCATTTTCTATGCAGCCTGAACGTGGTGTCTTTGAAGTTCGGGGGCAGTTTGAAAAAGGGGTAAAAGACGGTAAGAACTTTTTAACGTATGTCCCGAATAGCGAGAAAATTCTAGAGCGTATTGATGCAGCTGGTTCAAAGGTAGAAGTAATGCCGGCTAAGGAAACAAGCGGCTGGGTGACATTCTTCACCTCCATTATTCCATTTGTGATTATCTTTATCTTATTCTTCTTCTTATTAAACCAAGCTCAAGGCGGCGGCAGCCGTGTGATGAACTTCGGTAAGAGTAAAGCAAAGCTTTATAATGACGACAAGAAGAAAGCACGATTTAAGGATGTTGCAGGTGCAGATGAAGAGAAACAAGAATTAGTCGAAGTGGTAGAATTCCTAAAAGATCCGAGGAAGTTTGCTGAACTTGGTGCGCGTATTCCAAAAGGAGTCCTGCTTGTAGGGCCTCCAGGAACAGGTAAAACATTATTAGCACGTGCAGTAGCCGGAGAAGCTGGCGTTCCTTTCTTCTCAATTAGTGGTTCTGATTTCGTCGAAATGTTTGTTGGGGTCGGTGCATCCCGTGTACGTGATTTATTTGAAAATGCTAAGAAAAATGCTCCGTGTATTATTTTTATCGACGAAATTGACGCAGTAGGCCGTCAACGTGGTGCTGGTTTAGGCGGCGGTCACGATGAAAGAGAGCAAACCTTAAATCAATTATTAGTTGAAATGGATGGATTTGGCGCCAATGAAGGAATCATTATTATTGCCGCAACAAACCGTCCTGATATCCTGGATCCTGCTTTATTACGTCCTGGACGTTTTGACCGTCAAATTACTGTTGACCGCCCTGATGTAAATGGTCGTGAAGCAGTTCTAAAAGTGCATGCAAAGAACAAACCGTTAGATGAATCTGTAAACTTAAAAAATATCGCTATGAGAACACCTGGTTTTTCAGGTGCTGACTTAGAAAACTTATTAAATGAGGCGGCCTTAGTGGCGGCACGTCAGAATAAGAAAAAAGTCGACATGGAAGATATTGATGAAGCAACGGACAGGGTAATTGCTGGTCCTGCTAAAAAGACTCGTGTTATCTCAAAGAAAGAACGCAATATTGTTGCTTTCCATGAAAGTGGGCATACAGTAATAGGATTAATCCTAAATGAAGCCGACATGGTTCATAAGGTTACAATTGTCCCTCGTGGTCAAGCAGGTGGTTATGCAGTGATGCTTCCAAGGGAAGACCGCTATTTTATGACGAAACCTGAATTACTTGATAAAATTGTTGGTTTATTGGGCGGACGTGTTGCAGAAGAGATTGTCTTTGGTGAGGTAAGTACTGGAGCTCACAACGACTTCCAACGTGCAACTGGAATTGCTCGTAAAATGGTTACTGAATTTGGTATGAGTGACAAGCTGGGAGTTGGACAGTTCGGTCAAGCTTCAGGCGGTCAGGTATTCTTAGGACGTGACATTCATAATGAGCAAAACTATTCTGATGCCATTGCCTTTGAAATTGACCTTGAGATTCAACGCATTCTTAAAGAATGTTATGAAAGAGCTAAAACCATTCTTACTGAGAATCGAGATAAACTGGATCTGATTGCGAAGACGCTTCTTGAAGTTGAAACATTGAACGCAGAACAAATTGAATACTTAATTAAAAATGGGCGTATGCCTGAATCTGCTTCAGAGTTAGAAGGCTTTCAAGCTGATCCTAAAAAGTCAGATGATGTCAAAGTAACTATAAATAAAAAGAAGGATGAAGATCCTTCCAGCCAGAATTCTGAATCAGAAGACAAGTAATTTTTTAAAGAGAGTGCTTACAAAAAAGCACTCTTTTTTTCACGATAAAAAGTAATTATGATATGATGTTTGCAGTATGACACAAGTTAATTCAGAAAAGTGAGTGATTCTTTTGATCTTTGTATTCGATGTAGGGAATACCAATACTGTTTTAGGTGTTTATAAAGGGGAAGAACTTAAATATCACTGGCGTGTAGAAACGAACAGAAACCGAACAGAGGATGAGTTCGGAATGATAATTAAATCCCTTTTTGATGCTTCAGGCCTCTCGTTTTCGCAAATTGATGGAATTATCATTTCGTCTGTTGTTCCACCAATCATGTTTGCTTTAGAAAGAATGTGTAAAAAATACTTTAACCTTACTCCATTGGTAGTTGGACCAGGGATAAAAACGGGGCTAAATATTAAGTATGAAAACCCTAGAGAAGTAGGCGCTGATCGAATTGTTAATGCAGTTGCAGCCATACATGAATATGGCAGTCCTTTGATTATTGTCGATTTTGGTACTGCGACCACTTATTGCTATGTCAATGAACAGCGTCAATATATGGGTGGTGCGATTGCACCTGGGATTGGTATCTCAACAGAAGCGCTGTATTCCAAGGCGGCAAAGCTTCCTAGAATTGAAATTGCTCGTCCTGAGGGTGTAATTGGTAAAAATACAGTTGCGGCCATGCAGGCAGGAATTGTCTACGGATATGTAGGTCAAGTTGAGGGGATCGTTAAAAGGATGATTGACCAGAGTGACCAAAAGCCTACTGTCATTGCGACGGGCGGATTATCCTCTCTAATTGCCCAAGAATCAAAGATTATTGATATTGTCGATCCATTTTTAACTTTAAAGGGTTTACAGTTAATCTATAAGAGAAATATGGAGAATATAAGAAGTAGCAACTAGAAAGGAGTTACATAATGAGTGATTACTTAGTAAAAGCGTTGGCCTATGATGGTCAAATTAGAGCGTATGCAGTACGTACTACCGAGGTGGTTTCGGAGGCACAGCGTCGTCATCAAACATGGCGCACTGCTTCTGCGGCTTTAGGGCGTTCCCTGACAGCTGGTGTAATGATGGGGGCAATGTTGAAGGGTGAGGACAAATTAACAATTAAAATTGATGGAGGCGGCCCGATTGGCGTCATCCTAGTAGATAGCAATGCCAAGGGTGATGTTCGTGGGTATGTATCAAATCCCCAAGTTGACTTTGAGGCGAATGAGCATGGGAAGTTAGATGTACGCCGCGCGGTTGGCACTGAGGGTACTCTGTCTGTGGTTAAAGATACCGGTCTTCGTGACTTCTTTTCGGGTCTAGTACCAATTGTGTCTGGTGAATTAGGTGAGGACTTCACTTATTACTTTGCTACTTCAGAACAGGTGCCTTCCTCAGTTGGAGTAGGTGTCTTGGTAAATCCTGATGATACCATTCTTGCAGCAGGAGGATTTATTTTTCAACTAATGCCTGGAATTAAGGATGAGACGATTACTACGGTAGAGGAACGTTTAAAAACAATCTCACCTATTTCAACTTTAGTAAAGCAAGGCCTTACGCCAGAAGAAATCTTGCAGGAGCTCTTTGGGAAGGATGAGGTAAATGTTTTAGAGACAATGCCAGTTCAATTTAAGTGTGTCTGCTCAAAGAATCGTTTTGCAGATGCGATTGTTGGTTTAGGCAAAGGTGAAATAGACGATATGATTACGGAAGACGGACAGGCTGAAGCACACTGCCATTTTTGTAATGAAAAGTATCTATTCACTAGGGAAGAGCTAGAGGAATTAAAGAATCAGGCAAAATAAACAGTTCGGGGGGAGGAGTAGTTGAGGCGAAAGCAGCTATGGATTGTGATTGCAGGGCTTATTCTGTTGAACTGTCTAACGCTTATCTTTTTCCTAGCAAAAGTGAAAGAGGTAAGCGGGACTGCTTTCAGTGAAGAAGTCGTCGCATCAGTGGGGAAAAGTGACATTACAAGGCAACAATGGCTCAATGAATTAGAGGCAAGATACGGAAAAGATGTACTTAAGGATATGATTGACCAAAAAGTCATTAAGGAAATGGCTGATAAATACCACATTGAGGTTTCCGAAAAAGATGTGGAACGTGAATATAGAACTCTTCAAACTACATATAGCTCACCAAGTGAGAATAAAAAAACATCCGAGAGGAAATGGAAAGAGCATATTCGAAACAGTCTCTTGCAAGAAGAAATTCTTACAAGAGATGTAAAAGTCTCCAAAAAAGAGATGCAAGCCTATTTCGAGAAAAATAAAGAACTCTTTTCCATTCCTGACGCTTACCATGTTTCACATATTATTGTGAAATCAAGCAATGAAGCAGAAAATGCCATCAAGGAACTAGAGCAAGGTTCCAGTTTCTCGGTATTGGCGATGGAACGATCCATTGAAGAATTTTCTGCAAATGTGGGCGGAGATATAGGTTTTCTCATAGAAGGGGAAGAACGCTATCCTTCTGAATATTTAGAAGTGGCAAAGAAGTTAAAAGAAGGAGCATGGAGTGATCCTATCCAAGTGGAACAGGGTTTTGCTATTGTTAAACTTGAAGAAAAAATAAAGGGTAAAACGTATAACTATGACGATGTTAAACAGCAAATTCGTCGAGAAATTGCACTTGAACAAATGAAAACATCAGCGTCTGCGACAACCTTTTGGGAAGAAGCGAAGGTAGAATGGTTTTATGGGAAAACGTCGGCAAACTAAGAGAGGCACAGAATTATTTCTGTGTTTTTATTTTATATTTAGAATAATGTAATTGATAAATTTAGGAAATTTGTACTGCAAAGTGGTTGACAAAACTAGTGGAAAGCTGATAAATTTATTGTAATACCAATAAAATTACTCGGAATTAAGAAAGAGGTGCTCAAATGGTACGTGTAGCAAATTCAGTTGCAGAATTAGTTGGTCAGACTCCTATTGTTAAATTAAACAGATTAGTAGATGAAAACAGTGCAGAGGTTTATTTAAAGCTCGAATATTTTAACCCAGGCAGTAGTGTAAAAGACCGTATTGCTTTAGCAATGATTGAAGCAGCGGAAGAGAAGGGTTTAATTAAGCCTGGTGTGGATACGATTATTGAGCCTACTAGTGGAAATACGGGTATCGGTTTAGCTATGGTTGCAGCAGCAAAAGGGTACAAGGCAATTTTTGTTATGCCTGAAACGATGAGCTTGGAAAGAAGAAACTTACTTCGTGCATACGGAGCAGAACTAGTACTTACTCCAGGACCTGAAGGAATGAAAGGTGCAATTGCGAAAGCGAATGCCCTAGCTGCTGAGAATGGCTACTTCGTTCCACAGCAATTTGAAAATGAAGCAAATCCTGAAGTACACCGTAGAACTACTGGTAAGGAAATTGTCGAACAAATGGATCAACTTGATGCCTTCGTTTCTGGTATCGGTACTGGTGGAACAATCACAGGGGCTGGTGAAGTTCTTCGTGAAAAGTTCCCAAATGTTAAGATTTTCGCGGTAGAGCCTACTGATTCTCCAGTATTATCTGGCGGTAACCCAGGTCCACACAAGATTCAAGGAATTGGAGCAGGATTTGTTCCTGCAGTTTTAAATACAGAAGTATATGATGAAGTAATTCAGGTCCAAGCAGAAGAGGCATTTGCTGCTTCACGCCGTGCAGCAAAAGAAGAAGGAATCCTAGGTGGAATTTCCTCAGGTGCAGCTATCCATGCCGCATTAGAAGTTGCGAAGAAACTTGGAAAAGGTAAAAAGGTACTTGCAATTATTCCTGATAATGGAGAACGTTATTTAAGTACACCTCTATACCAATATGAAGGCTAATTAATACTAAGGAGAGGTTTTGGCATAGTGCTAAGCCTCTTTTTTTTTTGCTTTGAAAAACATTCTTCTTGTATGATAGAAGGAGTGAAAAATACGCGGGAGGTATTTAGAGTGCATACAACTGGGAAATACAGTATTAAATGCGGACCATATCAGTTAGATTTTAGCAAGAAAACCTATATTATGGGTATTTTAAATGCTACCCCTGATTCTTTCTCAGATGGGGGAAAGTATAATAATATGGAACATGCCATTGAACATGCAAAAGAAATGGTTGAAAATGGAGCTGATATCATTGATATTGGCGGTGAGTCCACTCGTCCTGGATATACAGTTATTTCTGAAGACGAAGAAATTGAGCGTGTTGTTCCAGTTATAGAAGCCATATCCAAGCATGTAAGTGTTCCTATTTCTATTGATACATATAAAGCAAAGGTTGCACAACGTGCGATAGAAGCGGGGGCTCATATCATAAATGATATTTGGGGAGCTAAGGCAGATGACAAAATGGCAGCTGTTGCGGCAGAATATAATGTTCCTATTATCCTAATGCATAATCGACATGATCGAAACTACTCCTTTTTTATAAGGGATGTGTTAAATGATCTTTACGAGAGTATTAACATTGTAAAGCAAGCGGGTGTTCGAAACGAGCAGATTATTCTTGACCCAGGTATTGGTTTTGCTAAAGACTTGAATGAGAACATTTTGATGATGCAGAACTTAGATACATTGGCTGCACTCGGCTACCCCGTCCTTTTAGGAACCTCGAAAAAATCAATGATTGGACAAGCCTTAAATCTTCCGGTAGAGGAAAGAATGGAAGGGACAGGTGCCACGGTTTGTTATGGTATCCAAAAGGGTTGCCAAATCATTCGTATACACGATGTTAAAGAAATGAGCAGAATGGCAAAAATGATGGATATTCTAATGGGGAAGGGTGTCAGCCGTGGATAAGATATTCGTCAATCAAATGGAATTCTATGGGTATCATGGTGTTTTTCCTGAAGAAACGAAACTTGGACAACGTTTTGTCGTAGATTTAATGGTGATTGTCGATTTAAAAAAAGCTGGTCAAACGGATGAACTAGAGTATTCGGTAAACTATGGTGAATTATTTCAGGTATGTAAAGAAATTGTGGAAGGAAAACCTTATAAGCTTGTTGAAGTTGTTGCTGAAAAAATTGCAGAGACTGTTTTGGGGCAATTTACTCTTGTTTCTGAAGTAACAATAAAGGTAATCAAACCAGATCCGCCAATTCCTGGGCACTATCAATCCGTCGCAGTAGAAATTACGAGGGGAAGATAAATATGGAAAATACAGCATTTATTGCCCTTGGATCTAATATCGGAAACAGGTATGATTATTTAGCAAAGGCGATTGAAAACCTAGCAAAACATCCCAAAATTCAGCTGGTAAAAACCTCCTCTGTTTATGAAACAGATCCTGTCGGCTACGAGGAACAAGATTTATTTTTAAATATGGTGGTTGAAATCCAGACTGAATGGAGCGCGTTAGAATTATTAGACTTTTGCTTGGAAGTTGAACTTGAACTTGGAAGAAAAAGGGAAATCGTATGGGGCCCAAGAACAATTGACCTTGACATTCTTCTCTATAACCAAGAAAATATACAATCAGAGAAACTTATTATACCGCATCCACGGATGCTAGAGCGGAATTTTGTCATGATTCCATTGTCAGAGATAAGACCTGACATAATCATACCAAATATAGAAAAACCACTTAAAGCATGGATCAAAGAATTAGCTAACAAAGAAGGAGTCCGAATATGGAAGCGGAAAAATGGGGAAGACGTATTCGAGCCTATCGGAAACTAAAGGGCTACACACAGGAGAGCTTTTCGAAAGAGCTTGGTGTATCAGTATCAATTATAGGTGAGATTGAAAGAGGTAACCGTATGCCTACAGGTGAGTTGCTAAAGAAAATTGGTCAAACCTTAAATATAACCATAGAAGAACTATCACCTAATGAATAGGGGGGTATGATTGTTGAAAATCGGCGACATTGAAATTAAAAATCAGGTCGTTTTAGCACCTATGGCTGGTGTATGTAACTCTGCCTTCCGTTTAACGGTTAAAGAGTTCGGAGCTGGTTTAGTTTGTGCAGAAATGGTTAGTGATAAAGGAATTGTACTTAAAAATGAAAAAACAATGAATATGCTTTATATCGACGAACGTGAAAAACCTCTCAGCCTTCAGATATTTGGCGGAGAAAAGAAAACACTGGTAGAGGCAGCTCAATTTGTAGATAAAAATACAAATGCAGATATTATTGATATCAATATGGGCTGTCCTGTTCCGAAAATCACTAAATGTGACGCTGGAGCGAAATGGCTGTTAGACCCAGATAAAATCTATGAAATGGTAGCAGCGGTTGTTGAAGCAGTTGAGAAGCCTGTAACGGTTAAAATGCGTATGGGCTGGGATGACGATCATATTTTTGCTGTCAAAAATGCACAGGCTGTAGAAAGAGCTGGCGGTAAGGCAGTTGCGCTTCATGGACGTACCCGCGTTCAGATGTATGAAGGAAAAGCAAACTGGGACATTATCCGAGAGGTAAAGCAGTCAATAAACATCCCATTAATCGGTAATGGTGATGTACAAACTCCACACGACGCAAAAAGAATGCTTGAAGAAACCGGTTGTGATGGAGTTATGATAGGAAGAGCTGCTCTGGGAAATCCGTGGATGATCTACCGTACTGTACAATATCTTGAGACAGGAAGATTGATGGATGAACCAACAGTTCGTGAAAAAATGGATGTATGTATTTTACATCTTGATCGTCTAATTGCCCTTAAGAATGAGTATATTGCTGTACGTGAAATGCGTAAGCATGCTGCGTGGTATTTAAAAGGTGTACGAGGAAATGCACGTGTCAGAAATGCGATTAACGAATGTAATACTCGTGATGAATTAGTAGGAGTGTTAAATAGTTTAGCAGTAGAAGTAGAAGAGGAAGAAAGGCAAGTAATCGTAGGATAAATTTGACTTTAACTATAAGCTTTTCTATAATTGTTTTTATTTAATGAGCACTGCCAGTGAAATAACTGGCAGTTTTCTTTTATATTAATCTTTTTTGATGTCTGAATTGTCGAGATTGTGTAAAATAATAAAGTATGCATAAAAAGTGAACTATTTAAGGGATTAGATGTTAGTTTACATAAAAAGAAGTAATTGGAGTTGATTAAGCATGAGTCAAGAAGAATTAAATGACCAGCTGAGGGTCAGACGGGAAAAAATGAATACGATGCGTGATAATGGACTAGACCCATTTGGAAAACGCTTTGAACGTAGTCATAGTATTGTTGAACTAGTAGAACAGTATGGAGAGTTAGAGAAGGAAGACCTTGAGACAAAAAATGTTGAAGTAACAATTGCAGGTCGAATGATGACGAAGCGTGGAAAAGGTAAAGCGGGGTTTGCTAATATCCAAGATCTAACTGGGCAAATTCAAGTGTACGTTAGAGTAGACGCTATTGGTGCGGAAGCATACGAAGTATTTGATTCATCTGATTTGGGAGATATCATCGGAGTAACAGGAACCTTATTTAAAACAAAGGTAGGAGAATTATCCGTTAAGGTTCAAAACTATACGTTCCTAACAAAAGCACTCCGACCGTTACCGGATAAATTCCATGGACTTAAAGATGTGGAGCAGCGATACCGTCAGCGTTACCTAGATTTAATTGTAAGCCAAGAGAGCAGAGAGACCTTTATTACACGCAGTAAAATTATTCAGGCTATGCGCCGTTATCTTGATGACAATGGATATCTAGAAGTTGAAACTCCGATGATGCACTCTATCGCTGGTGGTGCGTCTGCACGTCCGTTTATTACTCACCATAATGCACTTGATATGGAACTTTATATGCGAATTGCTATTGAGCTCCACTTAAAGCGTCTAATTGTTGGCGGACTTGAAAAAGTATATGAAATCGGCCGCGTATTCCGTAATGAGGGTGTTTCAACACGACACAATCCAGAATTTACAATGATCGAGCTATATGAGGCTTATGCTGATTATCAGGACATTATGAGTCTGACTGAAAACTTAATTGCACACATTGCGCAAGAGGTACTAGGTACAACTACTGTCCAATACGGTGAATATGAAGTTAACTTAAAGCCAGAGTGGAAAAGATTACACATGGTGGATGCAATTAAAGAATATACCGGAGTAGACTTCTGGAAAGAAATGAGTGTTGAAGAAGCCCGGGCACTTGCGAAAGAACATGGTGTAGAAATCACTGAACATATGCTTTATGGGCATATCGTGAATGAATTCTTCGAGCAAAAAGTTGAAGAAAAGTTAATACAGCCAACATTTATTTATGGTCATCCGGTTGAGATTTCTCCACTTGCTAAGAAAAACGAGGAAGATCCAAGGTTTACAGATCGGTTTGAATTATTTATTGTTGCACGGGAACATGCGAATGCATTTACTGAGTTAAATGATCCTATTGATCAAAGAGAACGGTTTGAAGCGCAATTAAAAGAGCGTGAACAGGGCAATGATGAAGCACATGAAATGGATGAAGACTTTGTAGAGGCATTAGAATATGGTATGCCGCCTACAGGTGGATTAGGAATCGGTATTGATCGTCTTGTCATGCTGCTAACCAACTCGCCATCCATTCGCGACGTATTATTATTCCCGTTAATGCGCCATCGTTAATATAAAATTGGAAAAGCACCAGGTTACTGGTGCTTTGTTGTTTGTAGTAGACAAATAGTTTGAAAATTATTATTTTCGTATATTTGATAAATATCTTGGAAAAGCTATTG
Organism: Neobacillus driksii; assembly: GCF_013409995.1. Lineage (GTDB taxonomy): Bacteria > Bacillota > Bacilli > Bacillales > Cytobacillaceae > Neobacillus > Neobacillus driksii. The sequence goes on along the minus strand of NZ_JACCBX010000021.1, from coordinate 313 downwards.
CGCTCATTCCCTAATGGTGGTATATTAATATCTGTTGTTGCGAGACAACAAGTTCTAAAAAAGGTTTTTAGAAAAAGTTATTGACATTAAGTTGATAACTTGGTAAGATAATAAAGTCGCTTTTGAGCGATGTAAATAATTGCTCTTTGAAAACTAAACAAACAAGAACGTCAACAAACAATTTTTTAGCTTTTATTAAAAGCTAAGCCAACGTAACAAAATGAGCTAATCAACTTTCTTGGAGAGTTTGATCCTGGCTCAGGACGAACGCTGGCGGCGTGCCTAATACATGCAAGTCGAGCGAATCTTAAGG
>NZ_JACCBX010000020.1 GCF_013409995.1 Neobacillus driksii | reverse complement strand
TCACACCCGTTCCCATACCGAACACGGAAGTTAAGCTTCTCAGCGCCGATGGTAGTTGGGACTTTGTCCCTGTGAGAGTAGGACGTTGCCAGGCTGTACTATTTTTAAAAAAGTGTGGATATATTATTTGTTTTAACATATACTATATTGGTGCACTAAAAGATTCATTTATATTGTCGCGGGGTGGAGCAGTCTGGTAGCTCGTCGGGCTCATAACCCGAAGGTCGCAGGTTCAAATCCTGTCCCCGCAATTAAGATTTTCAAGCAAACACTTGAAAAACTTGGTCTGGTAGTTCAGTTGGTTAGAATGCCTGCCTGTCACGCAGGAGGTCGCGGGTTCGAGTCCCGTCCAGACCGCCATCTATATTTTTTAAAATACGAAACCTTGTTTCGTTTTTTTTATGCCCTTTTGCTTAAAAAGTGAAAGTTAGGTAAAATACATAGTGAATGGACATCCTTAGGAGCTATCCTAAGGTTTTTTTTTACAAAAATAAGGTAGAATGTAGATAGTGATAGGCTATGTTAGAATAAAAGGTGATTATATGAATCAGTATGAAAAATATACAAAAGATCCGAGTGAAACGTTCCAGCTGGCTTCTAATCTTGCTGAGCTGTTGCAGCCAGGTGATGTCATATGTCTGGAAGGAGATCTAGGTGCAGGTAAAACCACCTTTACAAAAGGGTTAGCAAAAGGACTGGATATTAAGAAAACCGTTAACAGTCCGACCTTTACCATAATAAAGGAGTATAGGGGCAGACTGCCTTTGTATCATATGGATGTGTACCGAGTTGCCGATTCCTATGAGGATTTAGGTTTCGATGAATACTTTGAAGGTGATGGAGTAACCGTTGTAGAATGGGCTCATTTGATTGAGGAACAGCTGCCTAACGAGTTATTAACCATCTATTTATATCACGAGGGTTCGGAAAAAAGAAAAATGGTATTTGTTCCAAAGGGAAAAAGATATGAGCAATTATGTAAGGAGATTTTTCTAAATGACAATACTAGCGATTGATACTTCTAATTATCCATTAGGGGTTGCGCTTATAGAAGATAATCAAGTTCTTGGCGAATATATAACTAACTTAAAGAAGAATCATTCTGTTCGAATTATGCCAGCGATCCAGACATTAATGAAGGATTGTGAGAGAACCCCAGCACAATTAACAAAAGTAGTGGTAGCAAAAGGTCCAGGCTCTTATACTGGCGTTCGAATTGGTGTTACCATTGCCAAAACTTTGGCTTGGTCGTTAAAGATACCATTGGTTGGTGTGTCTAGTATTGAAATTATTGCGGCGGGTGCTGGGAGACACTTTGATGGTTATATATCACCCCTTATTGATGCAAGAAGAGGGCAAGTCTATACAGGGCTCTATGAATACCAAAGTGGGCTGCTTACAACTGTTAAAGAGGACCGCTTAGTATTATCTGCCGATTGGGCTGTTGCATTAAGGGAAGTAAACAAACCCATTTTATTTGTAGGGAACGACCTGCCGCTTCATCAAGCTGTGATAGAAGAAACACTAAGCTCTCAGGCAGTGTTTGCGGCGATTACGGAGCATAATCCACGTCCTTCGGAGCTGGCGTTATTAGGCAAAGATAAACAGGGGGAAGACATACATTCCTTTGTTCCTAACTATATCCGTTTAGCAGAGGCGGAGGCGAAGTGGTTAGAGGCAAATGGGAAAATTCTAAAAGGATAGGATTAAAGAAATATGGTAGATTCTTTTGTTTTTCGATATATGAAGGAAGAGGATATCGATCAAATATTAGAGGTTGAGCATGCCTCTTTTGCTACTCCATGGAGCCGAGAAGCTTTCTATAATGAAATTTATAATAACAAATTTGCTGTTTATATTGTTTTGGAAGAAGATGAAAAAATAATTGGTTATGTTGGTGCGTGGGTTGTGATTGATGAAGCCCATGTAACAAATTTGGCCATCCTACCTTCCTATCGAGGCAAAAAACTCGGGGAAGCATTGCTTCGTAAGATGATGACTGTGGCGAAGGATATGGGTGCAAGAAGCATGACGCTTGAAGTACGAGTAACAAACAATGTTGCACAATCTCTTTACCGCAAGTTAGGATTTCAAAATGGCGGCATTCGGAAAAATTATTATACAGATAATCAAGAAGATGCCCTAGTGATGTGGGTGAATATATGAAAAAAGATCAGTGGATAATGGGAATAGAAACAAGCTGTGATGAAACAGCAGTAGCCATTATTAAAAATGGCAGAGAGATTGCGGCAAATGTTGTTGCTTCTCAAATTGAAAGTCATAAGCGTTTTGGCGGAGTCGTACCTGAAATTGCCTCCCGTCATCATGTAGAACAAATGACAATTGTTATTGAAGAGGCTTTAAAAGAGGCAGACCTTACACTACCTGAGTTGGATGCCATCGCGGTAACAGAAGGACCAGGATTAGTGGGAGCCTTGTTAATTGGTGTAAATGCAGCCAAAGCACTAGCATTTGCCCATAACATTCCACTTGTTCCTGTTCACCATATTGCTGGACATATTTACGCCAACCGGTTAGTAAAAGAACTGACCTTCCCTCTTCTATCCTTAGTAGTATCTGGAGGCCATACGGAGTTAGTCTATATGAAGGAACAGGGGCATTTTGAGGTCATTGGAGAAACCAGGGATGACGCTGCTGGTGAAGCCTATGATAAGGTGGCGAGAACCTTAAAACTGCCTTATCCTGGTGGACCACACATTGACAGGCTGGCTCAAGAGGGCAGTGATACACTCAATTTGCCTAGGGCTTGGCTAGAAGAAGGGTCATATGATTTTAGCTTTAGCGGATTAAAATCAGCGGTTATTAATACTGTCCACAATGCTGAGCAGCGTGGTGAAATAATCGCACCCGAGGACCTTGCTGCAAGTTTTCAGCAAAGCGTCATTGAGGTATTGGTGAAAAAGACAGTAAAAGCGACTGAGGAATATAAGGTTAAACAAGTGCTTTTAGCTGGTGGTGTGGCAGCTAATAAGGGTCTTAGGAAGGCATTAGAAGAAGCATTTTCAACTAAATCTGATATTGATTTGGTCATTCCGCCATTAAACTTGTGCACTGATAACGCAGCGATGATTGCTGCAGCTGGAAGTATCATGTTTGAAAAGGGTATTCGAGCCGACCTTTCACTAAATGCAAACCCTGGTTTGGATATTGAATTATACAATTAGTTTAGAGTCCTTCTGAATAAGAAGGGCTTTTTTTGTTAGGTGCAAAGATTTTTAAAGGGTTTTTTTACAGATTGGCACCAAAAGACCCTTGATGTTGAAAGTTCGGTCACAATAAATTGGTTAACCCAAATCTTCGTACTTAATGAGTATAAAACCCACTTTTTTGTGGATAACTTTTTTTGAAAAATTGCGCATTCATAAATAATGTGGGTAACTCACCTTTAATTTGTGGACAATGTGGATAAGTTGAGCGTTTTTTGTGGATAATGTGGAAAAGTGTGAATAAACCTTAAAGATTAAGTTTTCCTTTGTGAATAAAGTTGTGGAAAAGGACCTTGGAATGAAAATGGGAGAATTTTAGCGGAATTTGTCGATTATTAAATGAAAATGTAAACATATTTTTCTATACAAATCTAAAAAAAGGGTGAATATAGTTAATAACGAATATGTTTAAAAGGGGGATAAAATGAAGGGGAAATTAATGTTTCTACTAATTATGGCTCTTCTCGGTTTAGCTGCCTGCAACCAAGATACTAACACACCAGGTAATACGGAACCAAATAGTACAGATTCAAGTGAAACAGATCAAGGTGATAAACAACCCGATGTTATAGAGAATGATGAAACAGATTCAGGTGGTACAAATGAAGAGGATAAACACGACATGGAAGAGAATAAGCAGTATGGAAATGACGTATTTAAGGAAGTAAGTGTTTCACCCTTGGAGGATGGCAGTGTAGTTGTGAAGGGAAAGGCAAGGGTATTTGAAGGTGTTTTTCAATATGCAGTGATCTCTGGAACGGAGATCCTACTAGAAAACCACTATCAAACAGAGGGTGCACCTGCATGGGCAAGCTTTGAAATAGCCATAGATAATCAGTTTTTAACAAAAGAACAGGTTTCAATTGAGCTATTTGTATATTCAGCAAAGGATGGGGCGAAAACAGACATTTTAACGATTCCAATAAAATAAGGGCTTGGATTTCCATATCCAAGCCCTTTTTTATTATTCTGCAAGTTCAGCCCATTCTTCCATTAACTGTTCGAGCTCAGACTTTGCCTTTTCATTTTTCAAATTAATTTCTAGCACTTTCTCGTGGTCCTGAAATATTTCAGGTTCACATAACTTTTCGTCGTTATCCTGGATAAGTGCCTCCAACTCTTCTATACGCGTTTCAATTTCTTCTAATTTTCTCTTACGCTGCCGCTCCAGCTTTTTACTTTCTTTGTCCTGTTGATAAGAATTTCTCTCTTGCACGTCGGAAGCAGTCTGTTTTTTAATAACGTTTGTGCTCTCTAAAGCCCTGAGTTCCTCTTCCTCAAGCTTCTTCTCAATATAATAGTCATAGTCACCTAGATACTCTGTACTTCCATTTGAACTAAGCTCCAAGACCTTGGTGGCGATTCTGTTAATAAAGTATCGGTCGTGTGATACAAAAATAATCGTTCCAGGGTAGTCGACAAGTGCATTTTCAAGGACCTCTTTACTGTCTAGGTCCAGATGGTTCGTAGGCTCGTCCAATATTAGAACGTTTGCCTTCTCCAGCATTAATTTGGCTAGTGCCAATCTTGCTTTTTCACCACCGCTTAATGTTGAAACAATTTTTAATACATCGTCACCTGAAAACAGGAAGTTACCTAAGACTGTCCGTATTTCTTTTTCATTTTTTAACGGCCATTCATCCCAAAGTTCATTGAGAACACGCTTATTCGAGGTCAATTCTGCTTGTTCTTGGTCATAGTACCCTATTGCTAGATTTGCACCATATTGAACCGTACCAGCAAGTGCGGGAAGTTTTTTGATGACGGTTTTTAATAGAGTAGACTTTCCAATTCCGTTTGGACCAACTAAGGCAATGCTTTCACCCCGATAAGCCCGCATGTTAATATTTTCAGATACTTTTTGTCCATCATAACCAACAGCTAAGGATTCTACTGTAAGTACGTCATTTCCGGTTTGTTTCTCAATTTCAAAGGAGAAGGTGGCGGACTTCTCATCCCCTAATGGACGATCCATCAAGTCCATTTTCTCCAGCTTTTTGCGCCTGCTTTGAGCTCGTTTCGTCGTAGACGCACGGGCAAGGTTGCGCTGGATAAAATCTTGAAGATTAGCAACCTCCTGCTGCTGCTTCTCATATAGCTTTAAATCGCGTTCATAATTTGCCGCTTTTTGATCTAGATAAGCACTATAGTTACCAATAAATTTTTGAATTTGCTTCCGTGAAACTTCGTAAACCTGTGTAACCACTTTATCCAAAAAGTAACGGTCATGGGACACAATTAAAATGGCACCGTCATATCCTTGCAGGTATTGCTCAAGCCACGTGAGTGTATCGATATCAAGATGGTTTGTAGGCTCATCCAAAATTAAAATATCGGGCTTCGTTAAAAGAAGTTTACCTAAAGCTAGACGTGTCTTCTGACCACCGCTTAAACTGGATATCATCAATGAGTTATTATGAAAATTTAAACCGTGGAGGATAGAGCGAATATCTGCTTCGTACTGATAACCACCCTGTTCTTTAAATCTCACTTGCAGTTCATCATATTCCTTTAGTATTCGATCGTAGCGGGTACTATCCTCCATAGCGGCAGGATCCGACATCGAAACCTCTAACTGTCGAAGAGATTTTTCCATACTTCTAAGCGATTCAAAAACGGTAAGCATTTCATCCCAAATGGATAAGTTCGATTCTAATCCAGTATTCTGGGCCAAATAACCAATGCTTACCCCCTTTGGCTTAATGATTTCACCGCCATCATGTGACAAATGCCCAGCAATTATTTTTAATAATGTCGATTTCCCTGCACCGTTTCGTCCAACAAGTGCAACACGATCCCGGGTTTGTAATTCTAGTTTTATATTCGATAAAATTAGGTCTGCACCATAGTATTTTGCTAGTTGATTAACTTGTAATAATATCATTGTTTTTCACCTCTATTACTAAAATAAGTGTACCTTATTCCTGCAAAGTCGGCAATAAAGTGCCATGGCGTTGGAGAAAATAAGAAAATATCTTGAAAGAAAAAAATGTAATTTTTTCATCATTCGCTCAAAGTTTCACAGACAAATTGTGAAAAATATAGTATGATTTTTGGTGGGAGGATATTATTTATGTCTGATTTTACTCATTTTAACGAAGAAGGAAGAGCGAAAATGGTGGACGTTAGCGATAAGCCAGAAACGACTCGTACGGCACTTGCTCATTCCAGCATTACGGTTAGTAAAGAAATTTATGAAAAAATAACAAATAATGAAATGAAAAAAGGCGATGTTCTTGCAGTGGCTCAAGTTGCTGCCGTTATGGGGGCAAAGAAAACTTGGGACTTAATACCGATGTGCCATCCTATACCTTTGACCGGAGTAAATATATCCTTCGCATGGGAAAAAGAACACGAGTTTGCTTATACATTAAATATAGCCGCTGCGGTGAAAACAAAAGGAAATACAGGTGTTGAAATGGAAGCGTTAACAGCTGCGTCCACTTGCGCACTGACTGTTTATGATATGTGTAAAGCAGTGGATAAGGGTATGGTAATTGGAAAGACCTACCTGGTTGAAAAAACGGGTGGGAAAAATGGGGATTTCCACCGAACCGAACACGTTAGATAAATGAGCCTATTTATGAGGGGTGGGAGAATATGAGTAATGAAACGATGAAAATACCACAAGCGACAGCAAAACGGCTGCCCTTATACTATCGATTTTTAAAGAATCTGCATTCTTCTGGTAAACAGAGGGTTTCGTCTGCAGAATTAAGTGAAGCAGTGAAGGTGGATTCGGCAACGATTCGACGCGACTTTTCCTATTTTGGAGCCTTAGGAAAAAAGGGATATGGCTACAATGTCAATTACCTATTAACCTTCTTTCGGAAAACATTAGATCAAGATGAATTAACAAAAGTAGCGTTGATTGGTGTAGGTAATCTTGGAACCGCCTTTCTAAATTATAACTTTTTAAAAAATAATAATACAAAAATTGAATGTGCTTTTGATGTTGACCCAAATAAAATGGGAACGACAATCCGGGATGTACCCGTGTTTCATATGGATGAGCTCGAAAAGGTTTTAAGCAATGATGATATACATGTTGCCATCCTGACGGTACCCGCTCCAGTGGCACAGGTGATTACGGATCGACTTGTAAAATCAAATATTAAAGCGATATTGAATTTTACACCTGCAAGATTAAATGTTCCGGCCTCCATACGGGTACATCATATCGACTTGGCAGTCGAATTACAATCACTTATTTACTTCCTCAAACACTACCCTACAGAGGAAGTAGAAGAATAAAGTAAAAGACCTTTTCACTTGGCGATGTGAAAGGTCTTTTTTTGTCGAAAAAAGAGTGATGAAGAAATTGCTATTTCTTTATTTTGTCTTTATATCGATTGTAAAAGAAAATCATTCTTAAACCAGATCCGAAGTCAAAGGTGGCAAGTATAACGAGCAGGTAGCTGAAAAATCCCCATCCGTTTAGGGTGACATCCTCAATGGCAAAATAAGTAAATAAGCAGCCAAGAACAATATAAATGATTCCGGAAAACAAGGGTGAACGTCTCATAGAAAGCCTCCGATAAAGTTTTGAATACCTTCTGCCTCACGGATGATTTTATCAATTTCATCTTTATATACTGACTGCATGACGACAACTAATGTATTCATGGCAACATGGGCAAAAATCGGTACAAGGATATGTTTTGTTTTTACATAGAGAAATGCAAAAGTGAAACCCATTGCGGAATAGAGAAGTACATGATGCGGCTCCATATGGGCTAAGGCAAAAATGACAGAACTGATTAAAGCTGAGAAGAAAAAGTTAAACCGTTTGTGAAGAGCACCGAAAATAATTTTCCGAAATACGATTTCCTCTAATATCGGTCCTATTACTGAACTAACTAATATAGCGAGCGGAAAGGACTCAATGATGTTAAGAATTTGCTGAGTGTTTTCTGAGCCCATCTCAACCCCGATAAGCCGTTCGATATTTGCAGCGAGAGCTTGGGCAAATAAGGCGAGAAATACACCAAATACAGCCCAGATGGCCGAAAAACCAAAGGAACTGCCTCTTTCATTCAACACTGGTTTTTTCATTTCTGTACGCAGCAGGAAAAGAATAATAACAAGTGCAAGGGTGAAGCTGAAAATTAACCAATATGGGACAACGAGCCCTTGATTCATTCCTAGGTAGCCGAATAGGAACATCAATCCGGGAATTCCTACTAGGCTTGATAACTGCATGGCTATATAGACAATTAAAATAATCCAATATTCCCTTTTCAAATTAAAAAGTCTCCTTTAAGCAGCTAATGAAAGTATTTTACCCTATTCTCCATTCTACTAATAATAGCGAGGTTGTTTCAATTTTAAAGATTATCTTTAAAAACTATGTATATTCCTACTTGTAAATCACATACTTGTAAGGTTGCAAAAAATAATAAAAAATTGTTGCTTCATACTTGCAAAATTATTTTCCATTTATTATTATAAGAATTGTGTTAGCACTCATGTTAAGAGAGTGCTAATAAGTCAGAATTACATATTTATTTGAGGAGGTTGTTTGATTTGTTAAGACCACTAGGTGATCGTATTGTCATTGAGCTTGTCGAATCAGAAGAAAAAACTGCAAGCGGTATCGTGTTACCAGACTCAGCTAAGGAAAAGCCTCAAGAAGGAAGAGTTGTTGCCGTAGGTACAGGCCGAGTGCTTGAAAATGGCGAACGTGTTGCTCTTGAAGTTTCTGTAGGCGATCGTATTATCTTCTCAAAATACTCAGGTACAGAAGTAAAGTTTGAAGGCAACGAATATTTAATTTTACGCGAAAACGATATCCTTGCTGTAGTTGGCGAATAAGGATTTTTTAAAACAATATTGCGTTTAAAAAATACGAGGAGGTTTTTTGAACATGGCTAAAGAAATTAAGTTTAGTGAAGATGCACGCCGCGCAATGCTTCGTGGTGTTGATGCTCTAGCAGATGCAGTAAAAGTTACTCTTGGACCTAAAGGACGTAACGTGGTTCTTGAGAAAAAGTTTGGTTCACCATTAATTACAAACGACGGTGTAACAATCGCGAAAGAAATCGAATTAGAAGATGCATTTGAAAATATGGGTGCTAAGCTTGTTGCTGAAGTAGCTAGCAAAACAAACGATGTTGCTGGTGACGGAACTACAACTGCAACTGTACTTGCTCAAGCAATGATCCGTGAAGGTTTGAAAAACGTAACAGCTGGTGCTAACCCAATGGGTATCCGTAAAGGGATTGAAAAGGCAGTTGCTGTTGCAGTTGAGGGCTTAAAAGCAATTTCTAAGCCTATCGAAGGCAAAGAGTCTATTGCACAAGTTGCTGCTATTTCTTCTGATGATAGAGAAGTAGGTCAATTAATTGCTGAAGCAATGGAGCGCGTTGGTAACGATGGCGTTATCACAATTGAAGAGTCAAAAGGCTTCACAACTGAATTAGATGTTGTAGAAGGTATGCAATTTGACCGCGGATATACATCTGCTTACATGGTAACAAATACAGATAAAATGGAAGCTGTTTTAGAAAATCCATATATCTTAATCACAGACAAAAAAATCTCAAGCATCCAGGAAATCCTTCCTGTCCTTGAGCAAGTGGTTCAACAAGGCAAGCCATTATTGTTAATCGCTGAAGATATTGAAGGAGAAGCACTTTCTACTTTAGTATTGAACAAACTTCGCGGAACATTCAATGCAGTTGCTGTTAAAGCTCCTGGCTTTGGTGACCGTCGTAAGGCTATGCTTGAAGATATCGCTGCATTAACTGGCGGTGAAGTCATCACTGAAGAGCTTGGCCGTGAATTGAAAACTACTACAATTACATCTTTAGGACGCGCTTCTAAGGTTGTTGTAACAAAAGAAAATACAACAATCGTTGAGGGTGCTGGTGCAACTGAAGAGATCCAATCTCGAGTTAACCAAATCCGTGTTCAATTAGAAGAAACAACTTCTGAATTTGACCGTGAAAAATTACAAGAGCGCTTAGCGAAGTTAGCAGGCGGTGTAGCAGTAATCAAAGTTGGTGCTGCAACTGAAACTGAATTAAAAGAGCGCAAGCTTCGCATCGAAGACGCTTTAAACGCAACTCGTGCTGCGGTTGAAGAAGGTATCGTATCCGGTGGTGGTGTTGCCCTTCTTAACGTATACAACAAGATTGCAGAAATCCAAGCCGAAGGCGACGTACAAACTGGTGTAAATATCGTATTACGTGCGATTGAAGAGCCAGTACGTACAATCGCTCACAACGCTGGTCTTGAAGGATCTGTTATCGTTGACCGCTTAAAGCGCGAAGAAGTTGGAACAGGCTTCAACGCAGCTACTGGTGAGTGGGTAAACATGATCGAAGCTGGTATCGTTGACCCAACTAAAGTAACTCGTTCTGCACTTCAAAACGCTGCGTCTGTAGCTGCTATGTTCTTAACAACTGAAGCAGTTGTTGCTGACAAGCCAGAACCAGCTGGCGCTGGCATGCCTGATATGAGCGGCATGGGTGGAATGGGCGGCATGATGTAATAGCTGATCAATCCCTTGGTATATAAGGTTTTTAAAGAAATTTGCTAACAAAGTGCTAATATAATCTAAATTAAAAGAAGCTTCTCATTAGTTGACTAAACTTTTGGGAGGCTTCTTTTTTTCCTTTCTTGAGTAACATGGAGATAGATACTTTTTGTAATTTGGTCATCGGAATGTGGGTTCAGATCAGAACGATCCCCTTATTTCTTCCCTCCATTTCCTTCGAGTCACGAAATTTGACACTTTAGAATGGTGAAGGATATAATATACATATAATAGAATATTAAAAATAGTTAGAAATTTCATATACTTTCTTATCTAAAACTAACAATATTGTAATGGATCCATTATTGTTCACTATCAAATTACTAGATGTATTGTTTAGGGAGGAGAAATATTGTGTTTCTGAAGAAGACGACAGCGGACAAGATCATCCATGAAATGAAACATGTTGTAGATAATCACATTAACATTATTGATAATAATGGGTTTATTATTGCAAGTACAGATATACGCAGAATCAACAATTATCATGAAGGAGCTCTATTAGTTATTAATAAAAGATTTAAAGAACTAATTGTAGAGTTTGATGAACAGTATGAGGGTTGTAAAAGCGGTGTCAATTTACCAATCTATTTTTCAAATGAAATCATTGGGGTAGTTGGGATAACGGGCATCCCAGAAGAAGTAGTTAAATATGCACGAATTATCCAAAAAATGACTGAAATGCTTGTTCATGAATATTTTGATCTCTGGAATCGAAATAACAATGAAAAAATTAAGCTTATATTTGTTAATGACTTAGTTAGCGGAAATTTTCTATCTTCTCTTTTTGAAATTGAAGAACGGCTACAAAAAAATAACCTAGATGTAAAAGGTACGTTTAATGTTGCCCTAATTAAATATGCTAAGAACGAAAACGCCGATTATAATAGTCACCTCAATACAGCTCGACACACTATTGTTAAAAAATATATAACTGAAAAACTAGAAAATACGAACTCATTGGTTACTTTTAATGGTGAATTTTTCATTATCATTACCAATTTAAGCTTAGAAGAGTTTTGTAAGGAATTAGAGTATCTTTGTAAAAAGGTTCAAGAGATTCATAGTGTTCCTCTTACTTGTTCGATAGGGAATAATTATGATAGTTATGAAGATATCCCAAAGTCCTATAATGAAGCGAGTAGTATTTTAAGTTACATAAATAACCAACCAGGAGTTTATCAATTTAGCAAAACCTCCTTAAATGTAGCCTTTAGTAAAATCCCTGAGAATTACAAAACCACATTGAAGAATCATGTTTTCTCAAAATGTAGTAGCGCAGAAACACAGGAATTCATTGATTTTATTAAAAATTACTTTTTTTGTAATGGATCCTTAAATCTACTGTCGAACAAGTACTTTATTCATAAGAATACCGTTCAATATAAAATTCAAAAGATCAAGGAGAGAACAGATTACGATATTCGTGTGTTTAATGACATGCTTATATTGTATTTAGCTTCTATTTTTTATAAATAAATTTCTTAAAAGCACTTTAACTTAGAGGGCTTTTTTTTGTGCCTTCGAAAAAGCCATTTTGTATCGATACCAAACCCCATTGTTATCAAAAACAAAAATTGGTATGAAGCGTTAGTATGGGGAACATACCATTTAAGTAATCTGATAATTATAATTATTTATATATTAACCCGTACTATTTTCAATCTATTTAGTACAAAAAATTATCGTAAAGGAGGTTCCGTATGAAAGTAGTTATTGCGATTGATTCATTTAAGGGCTGTTGCACGACCTTAGAAGCGGCAAATGCTGTTGAACGAGGAATCCGTTATTACCGTGATGATATTAAAACGAAAATCCTCCCAATAGCGGATGGTGGAGAGGGAACGGTTGAAACCTTAGTAAAATCATTAAACGGAAAGTATGTCGAAGTGGATGTTTTAAATCCGCTTGGAAAAAAAATAAAGTCTAAGTATGGGATTCTTCCAGGCAAAATCGCAGTTATTGAAATGGCTGCTGCCTCTGGACTGCCTTTAATTTCTGAAGAAGATTATAACCCACTAATTACAACAACTTATGGAACGGGGCAACTGATTCGAGACGCATTGGATAAAGGCTGCAAGGCTATTTTTATCGGACTTGGTGGAAGCGCTACCAATGATGGTGGAGTTGGAATGGCTCAAGCTTTAGGAGTTAGCTTTAAAAATAAAGTGAATCAAGAAGTTGGGTTTGGGGGTGGGGAACTAAAAGGGATTGAATTTATTGATATTTCGAAATTAGATCCAAGAATTGATAATACAGAAATTGTGATCCTATCCGATGTTACAAATCCATTATGTGGCAAAAATGGTGCAGCGAATGTATATGGACCACAAAAAGGCGCAACTCCTAAGATGATTCAAATTCTTGATGATAATTTACAGTATTTTGGAAGCGTTATCAATAAACAGCTATCAATAGATGTGATGAATCTATCAGGCGGGGGCGCTGCCGGGGGTTTAGGGGCCGGACTTGTTGCCTTTTGTCAGGCAAAAATTCATTCGGGTGTTGAAAAAGTCATTGAGTTGATTGGGTTGGAGGAACATCTTCTAGATGCTGATTTACTCATCACAGGTGAAGGCAGGATTGATGCGCAAACGATTAATGGAAAAGTAGCTTTGGGTGTTGCTCGTAAAGCTAAAAAATATGGTGTACCAGTAATCGCAATCGTCGGAAGCATCGGTGAAGGAGCTGATATTGTTTATAGTCATGGTATCGATGCCATTGTTGATATTGTTTCAGAACCAATGTCACTAGAAAAAGCATTGGAGGTTGGCATTTCCTTATTAGAAAAAACGAGTGAAAGAACTATGAGAATTTGGGATGCAAGTGTAAAACATCGGAACGTTAAAAGTGCTACAGGAATTTTGATAGATTGTTAGATTCCTATCCATATAAATCATATTTAAGGGGGAAAACAAGTGATGAGAAAAACGAGAATCATATTAATTACTATAATCGCAATGATTGGGTTTCTATTAGTAGGCTGCGGAAATGCAAGCAACGAAGCCTCTGGCGATTCCGATGGTTCAGCCAAAAAGTTTCGACTAGGAATGGTAGCAGCGCAAAATAGTGTGCAGCATCAAGCTGCAGAAAAGTTTGCAAAATTAGTCAAGGAAAAAACAAATGGGAGTATCGATATTGCCGTTTTTCCAGCGGGGCAGATTGGTAGTGATGAATCACTTGGGCAAGATCTTTCTCGAGGAACTTTAGAATTTGCCTTTTTAAATCAAGGTTCAATGTCTGGTATGGATAAGTTGTTTGATTTCCATTACCTTCCATATATTGTTTCGAATTATGCACAAGCTGATAAGTTATTTTATGGTGATGGAATCATTCCTCAAACTATGACAGAAACATTAGCAAAACATGGAATTAAAGCTCTTGGATGGTATGAGCTAGAGTTTAGAGCCTTATCTAATTCTAAAAAAACAGTGACAACACCAGAAGATTTTAAAGGATTAAAATTACGCGTTCCAGGCTCACAGGCTATTATGGGATTCTTTAATGGAGTCGGAGCTCAAGCGGTAACAATTGCAATGCCAGAATTATACACGGCATTACAACAAGGAACAGTAGATGGTCAAGATAATGGGCTATTAATTACGTACGATAACAAGCTTCATGAAACAAACCAATACTATACTCGTCTAAACCATGTCTTTGCAACCGGGACAATCGCAATGAGCGATAAAACCTTCGAATCATTGTCAGAGGATGAGCAAAAGGCACTAAAAGAAGCAGCTAAGGAAACGCAAGAGTGGGAAATTGCTGAGCAAAGAGATGTAACAGAAAGTTATGTAGAGAAGATGAAAGAAGAAGGCGTGGAAGTAACTGAATTAACACCTGAACAAATCGCTGTATTCCAGGAAATAGGTGTTAAAGTTTGGGAAGATCTTTATGATACGTATGGTCAAGATAGAATTGAAAAGCTTAAAGAAGAAGTTGAAGCTGTAAAAGATGTTAAATAACCACTAACCAGAAGGACCTTCGATAGGTAGGAATCAATTTCAATATCATCCATTCTATCGAAGGTTAAGAAAACCTTTTTATGTTTTGAAAAAGGAGGAGGAGACTGTTGTTGGCTAAATACGCTAGATTCGAAGAAATTCTCTTTAAAATTGAAAAATTGGTCATAACGTTAATGATGGCTATCATGTTTGTAACCGTGTTTTTTCAGGTTTTTACGAGATTTTTTAACCTACCAATACCAGATACGAGTGATATTAGTATTTTAGCCTTCACGATTATGACCTTTATTGGTGCAGGACTTTTAGTTTATACGAAAGGCCACATTACTCTAGAGGTAACTTCACTCATTAAATCGAAAAAATTGGTATTTATTTTTGATTTATGCACCCATATCGCAATGCTCGTCATAATTGGTGGACTACTAAACATTGGATATTCTTTACTAACTTTTGCACTAGAAAGTAATGAAGCGACAATGGCCATGCGAATTCCGATGTCCATTCCATTTTCAGCATTAGTTATCGGATTGATCTTAATGATTATACATACAATTGGGATCATCCTTAAATTAATCAGCAACCAAAGGGCTGTTCCTACAGAATGATCCTGGGTAAAAAGGGAGGGTAGATACATGATACTTACCGTAATGATAGTAGTACTGTTAGTTTTATTAATACTTGGTGTGCCAATAGGGTATACTTTTGCTCTTTCTGGTCTCATTGGTGCTGTAATGGCTAATTTACCTCTTGGAATAGTTGCAGCTACGCCTTATCACGCTTTAGCATCCATCCCTTTATTAGCTATTCCTTTTTTCATACTAGCAGGTGAACTCATGAATCGAGGAAAGCTAATTGATAGAATGGTAGATTTAGTCGAAGTTTTTTTAGCTTGGCTTCCCGGACGATTGGGCCATGTTACTTTAATTTCTAGTGCTTTTCTCGGTGCGATGACAGGCTCATCAGTTGCTACTGTGGCAGCTATGGCCAGTAGTGTTGGGGAAAGAATGATTGCAAAGGGATATAAACGAGCTTATGTTGCAGCATTAACAGCCTGCTCAGGTTTATTAGGGGTGCTCATCCCACCATCCATACCATTGATTGTATATGGAGCGGCAGTTGGTGCATCCGTCTCTAAACTTTTTTTAGCAACAATTGTCCCAGGAATCATGTTTACGATTATTTATATGTTAGTACACTGGTTTAGTCTCCCTAAGGTGTTAAATACGGAAGGTGAAGGAGCACATGAAAAGAGTTCTAGCTTTGATAAGGTTATCTATAAAAAAGCTCCAAAATTGTTTTGGAAAGCAACTCCTGCCATTATTCTTCCGTTCATTATTTTAGGTGGAATTTACACAGGTATTGCTACTCCAACCGAAGCTGCTGCGGTCGCTGGTGCTTACGCAATCGTGATTATTGTACTTGGGAAAATGGTACGGATTAAAGAATTACCAAATATTTTTTATCAAGCAACGGTCGTTTCAGCATCGATTTTGTGTATTATTGCTTTCGCTAGCATCTTTAATAAAATTATGACGTTATTGCAAGTACCACAGGTAATAGCGGAATTTACAATTACAATGACTGAAAATCCTGTCATGTTCTTAATTATTGTCAATCTCATTTTGTTCTTAGTTGGAATGTTTATGGAAACGAATGCTGCTGTACTTCTTATGGCACCTTTATTATATCCTGCAGCGATGAAGTTCGGCATTGATCCGATTCATTTTGGGATCATCCTAGTAACAAATATTGAATTAGGGTTAATTACACCGCCAATGGCAGCTAATATTTTTGTCTCGGCAAGAATTAATAAGTCTTCGTTAGTAGAAATGTGGCCTTATATTTTAAGATTCTTAATACCATCCATCATTGGATTGTTATTAATTACTTATATCCCATTCCTAACGTTATGGTGGAAATAAAGGTTTAGCAAAATAATAAAAATGTAGAAAGCTAGGGAGGAAATGAAAAATGGGTAAAGTTGCAGCAATGACTGGTGTAAGAGAGATAGAAATTAAAGAATATTCTGTGCCAAAAGCAGAAAAAGGCTGCGTAACAATGAAAGTTCTCAAAAGTAATATATGTGGATCTGACATCCATATGTGGGAAGGCAAACACTTATTTAAAAACCATGTACTAGGTCATGAAATGGTTGGTGAAATTTCTGAACTTGGTGAAGGTGTAGTCACTGACTATGCTGGTGAGGAAGTAAAGGTTGGAGATCGTGTCGTTCCCGTTTACTATCTTACTTGCCAAAAATGTCCGGCATGTTTAGATGGCCATTTTAACATTTGTACACATGGAAGCGACTATCAAGGTCAGCTTGCAGAAAAACACCCACATTTTACTGGAGGATTTGCCACACATTATATCATCCATCCAAATCAGTATTTTTATAAAGTACCAGACAATGTACCTGATAATGTTGCAGCTGGAGCAAACTGTGGAATTGCGCAAATGGTATATGCGATGGATATCTCAGGCATTAAAATTAACGACACTATTGTCATTCAAGGAGCCGGTGGTTTAGGATTATTTGCTTCTGCTATTTCAAAAACGATGAGTGCGAATGTCATTGTGATTGATAGTATTGGTTCAAGACTAGAAGAAGCAAAGAACTTTGGAGCAGACCATGTGATTAATATGAGAGATTTCGACACCGTTGAAAAACGTATTGAAGAAATTAACCGATTAACGAAGGGCAGAGGTGCAAACTTTGTTCTGGATGTCGCTGGAGTTCCAGCTGCTTTTGATGAAGCTGTTCGTATTGCAAAAATTGGTGGAACGATTCTTGAGCTAGGAAACGTAAGTGTAGATGAAAGCCAAAAAGTATCCATCTTGCCAGGGCTAATTACTCGTAAATGCTTGACCGTAAAAGGAATCCTGCGCTATCAACCATGGTACTTACAAAAAACATTAAAGTTTCTTGAAAAATATAACAATCATTTTCCATTTAATAGCTTAACAGACAGAACTTATAGTTTAAGTGAATCACAGTTAGCGATGGAAAAAGCGGCTGCAAAAGAGATTACGAGAGCCATTATTGAACCTAATAAAGCTGAGTAATTTTCCAAATAGGTGGTGGAAAAGTTGAATCATAAGTCGATTAGACGGTCCTTATTATATGTACCAGGCAGTTCAGAAAAAATGATCAAAAAGGCATTGGATTTAGATGCAGACAGTTTCATCCTAGATTTGGAAGATGCCGTCGGTCTTACTGAAAAGGGGTTGGCACGTCAAAACGTGAAACTGTATATTTCCCATTTTAAAGCTAGAAAAAAAGAAGTGATTGTAAGGATAAACGATGTAAAAACAGAAGATGGGGTGTTAGATCTCGAAGCCATCGTGGAAGAAATGCCAAATGCGGTGATTGTTCCTAAAGCGGATGAAGAGGCGGTTTTAATCACTAATATCCTAATAAAATCCACCGAAAAACGTTACGGTATCAAAGGTTTTGAAATAGGCATTATTCCATTGTTGGAAACGAGTTATAGCATTGTTCATACTTTCCATATTTTATCGAGTTCGGACCGGATTTCCGGAGTACAGTTTGGAGCAGAAGATTTAACAAAAGAACTTGGGATTGAGCGAACAAGAGATGGCAAAGAAATTGAGTATGCCAGAAACGTTATTGCTCAAGCAGGAAACGCTCGTAAAATTGATATTCTTGACACTCCATTTACACATGTCGGGGATCGCGATGGATTAATACAAGACACAAACAATGCCAAAAGTATAGGTTTTACTGGTAAAACATGTATTCATCCGAATCAAATTGAAATCGTAAATGATGTTTTTACACCAAATGCTGAGGATGTTATTAAAGCAAGACATTTAATTCGTGTCTTCGATCATGCAGTTGATTCTGGCAAAGGGGTTTGTATGTTTGAGGGGAAAATGATTGATAACCCTATTGCAGATCGAGCTCGAAAACTGGTGATGAAGGCAGACTTAATTTCAGGGTTAACAATAAACAATTAAAATGGAGGTTTTTTCATGACCAGTGTGACAAGCAACGATAGTGGTATCGATATTGATGTAAATAGTATTTCTAGTCTAGTAACAAGAGCAAAAGCGGCACAAAAAATAGCCGAAGGATATAATCAGGAAGAAGTTAGACGTATTGCCGCTAGCATTGGATGGTTTGCGGTAAATAAAGCAACTGAGTGGGCAAATTTCACCTTCGAAGAAACAGGGATGGGTGAAATTCAAAGCAAGATTAATAGAACACAAGGTCGAGCTAGAGGGATTATGCGAGATCTTAAGAATGCAAAAACAGTTGGTGTGATCGAAGTTGATGAAGAAAAACAACTAGTTAAAATCGGAAAACCAGTAGGAGTAGTGGGTGCACTTATTCCTACCACTGTTCCAGCCGGTGTCGTTTTTATTGGCATGATGAATGCAATTATGGGAAGAAATGCGATGATTTGTTCGCCGCATCCAAGAGCAAAGCTCACAACGATTAAAGTTGTTAATGAAATCAGACAATTGTTTAAGAGATTAGGAGTACCTGAAGATCTGCTGTTATGTATTGAAGACCCATCAATCGCAAAAACAAATGAATTAATGCAACAGGTTGATTTAGTCGTGGCAACTGGTGGAGCTGCAATGGTGAAGGCAGCTTACTCTTCAGGTACACCTGCATATGGTGTAGGTGCTGGTAATGTAGTCGTTGTGATTGATGAAACGGCTGACCTAAGTGATGCAGCCAATAAGGTTGCGGAATCTCAATTAAATGATTTGGCTATTGGATGTTCAACTGAAAATGCGGTTGTTATTAAGGACAACGTTTACGATGAAGTCATAGAAGCAATGATTGCTTCTGGTGCTTATTTATGTAATGAAGAAGAAAAGGAAAAATTGCAAGCCGTTCTTTGGAAAAATGGGTACTTAAATCCAGAAGTATTATCTAAGCCGGCAACATTTATGGCAGAAAAAGCAGGATTTAAGATTCCTGAAGACCGCACGTGGCTAATTGTTGAAGAAACTGGATTTGGCCCAGAATACCCATTCTCTGGGGAAAAACTATCTGTCGTCGTTACTCTGTATAAATATGATACGTTCGAAAGCGCCATTGAATTAGTTAATAACATACAAGCTTATAGTGGAGCTGGCCATTCATGCGGAATTCATAGTAATGATGATGATAGAATTTTAAAATTTGCACTCGAAACGAATACAAGTCGTGTAGCCGTAAGAATGCCTGTAGGCAAATCAAATGCAGGAAATTGGAACAACGGAATGCCATTTACCATCAATCTTGGTTGTGGAACATGGGGTAAGAATATAACATCCGAAAACATTACTTACAAAAATTACATTAATACCACTTGGGTAGCAAGAGAAATTACAAACTATACGGTTCCTACAGATGAGGAACTATTTGGCGATGTAATGGCAGATCCAAAAGTATTTGAATAATCGATACACGGGAATGACCGTTTTGCCCCTTAGTTTGGTGTACGGTCATTTCTTTTTTAAAGGAGGGTATAAATTGTTAAAAGCTGTTGTATTAGACGGGTACAGATTAAATCCAGGTGATTTAGATTGGTCAACTTTACTATCCTTGGTTGATGCGACTATTTATGAGCGTACCACATATTCTGTTGAGGATGTACCATTAATCCTCGAAAGGGTGAAGGATGCAGATATTATCCTTACGAACAAAACACCTATTCCAAAAGAAGTAATCATACAACTACCAAAACTAAAATATATAGGCATGCTTTCAACGGGATATGATGTCGTGAACGTGGAGGCTGCAAATGAAAATAATATTGTCGTGACCAACATTCCTACTTATGGTACGGATGCTGTCGCTCAAATGGCGATCGCTTTGCTTCTAGAAATATGCCATCATGTCGGATCACATAGTGATGCTGTCAAACGAGGAGAATGGACAAATAATGCGGATTGGTGTTTTTGGAATCATCCATTAATTGAGCTTTCAGGAAAAACAATGGGAATCATCGGTTACGGTCGTATTGGTCAAGCGGCAGGACGTATAGCTATAGCTTTAGGTATGAAAGTATTAGCATATGGCCATAACCATGTTAAAGAATTTGTAAGTGATAAAATGGAATACGTAGAGTTAGAAGAATTATATGCAAAGTCCGATGTTATTTCACTACATTGTCCGTTAACTGAGCAAAACAAAGGCATTATTAATAAAGAGAGCATTAACAAGATGAAAAATGGAGTTATTATTATTAATAATTCAAGGGGGCAATTGATAAATGAGGATGATCTAGCACACGCATTAAACAAGAATAAAGTAGCAGGGGCGGCACTAGATGTAGTTTCCACTGAACCTATTAGAGGGGACAATCCGTTACTTCATGCCAAAAATTGCATTATCACTCCCCATATATCATGGGCCACCAAAGAATCCAGACAAAGATTATTAAACACAGCAATTGAAAACCTAAAAAATTACCTATCGGGTAAACCAACAAATGTAGTTAAGACACAAGGGGAAGTAGGGGGACGGTGCTCCTGTACCCAAATTGGAGTAAAGTGATGAATTGTGGTCCAAGGGGACAGGCACCTGAACTGCACCCCAATTGTTAGACACAACTAACGATTGGAGGTGTAGTTTTTTTATGACCAAGATATACTTCTTAGAGACCAAATTAGCTGCTGTTAATGATTACCTTGAGGGTGCGATTCCATCAGAGAAATAGCAAAAAAGTATAGTGCAAGTAAAACAATGCTACATAGATGGGTAGCTAAGTTTCAGAACCATGAAAAAGAAGCCCTTCAAATTCAAGAAACCTATAAAAATTACTCAATTTGAGTTTAAAATGGACGTACTAAAAAATACAGAAGTTTTTTAGACAATAAATTTTTATAGAAAACAGTTAAAAGCTTGGTTTAAAAGGGTTTACTTCTCTTTTAAACAATCGATTAGTTAGTATAACAACTTGTCTGTTTTTGTAAGAATGTGTATTTTGTTAGTTCCTATTGTCAGTTTTGAAGATTATTCCTAATTTTCTATCCCCTCGTACGAAGGAAGGGGAGCAAATTATCATGGAATGTCATGAGAAAGCAAGACAAGTTATTAAAAAAATTAAACCTAATATTAAGGTAGGGATTACCTTTTCATTATACGATCATCAGACATTAACTGGTGGAGAAGAATCAGTAAAAAAAGAACAAGTTGATGATTTTCTTGATTATATCGCCTATCTTCAGGAAGATGACTTCTTAGATGTACAAAATTACTCTAGAAAAATCCATGGTCCCGATGGAGTGATTAAACCGGATGGAAATACAAGGTTAACGAAAATGGGCTATGAATATTATCCTGAAACATTGGGAAATGTTCTGAGATTTGTTTCTAAGCACTGGGACAAGCCCATTTTGGTAACGGAAAATGGTGTCTCCACGGATTATGATGAACAAAGAGTCGAATTTATTGAACGAGCATTAAAAGGTGTTCATGAATGTATGGAAGAAGGGATCCAAGTATAGGATACACGCACTGGTCTCTGTTGGATAACTTTGAATGGCAGCTTGGCTATGAGCAGCGATTTGGATTGATAGCTGTTGATCGTTCCACTCAAACGAGGTATCCCAAAAAAAGTTTGTCCTACATAGGAAATGTGAAGCAGTCAGGACTCTAATTGAAATCGATTATCAGGGCGACTTTATTATAAAAGGATCAATCCTTAAAAGAGACTTCTCATAAATAAATATGCTAACATTTTGCTAGCGCAATCAAATAAAAAACAGTAAATTCCCGTTAAAGATGTTACACATAGATTTCCTAAAACCTTAATATATCGCACTTTTTGCACCTAACGTTAAAGAAATTACACACTCTCATCTTACGGGCGGCATGATGTAATAAGGGATGAAAATGAAAAGGTCTTTCATCAGTTTACTAAACTGATGGGAGGCCTTTTCTTCCGTATTGGCAGTTATATGAGCGTAAATATTCATTGTGGTGTTAATGTCTGTGTGCCCCAATCGTTTCTGTATTTCCTTTATTTGAACAAGGTAAAGAAATTAGGTGAAATGTTTTTAATCTTCAATTTAAGATGGTTCTGTAACTGCTAAAATGGAAAATAACAGGGAAGAGTATCTCATTATTACGAACGTTGGGCTTTATGGTATACAATCGTATCAAAATTTTTAAGCAGTCGAAAACACCTCATTTAGTCGAGGTGTTTATTTTTTTTGACTATAAATCTTATTCAAATAAAAACTACACACTTCAAACTTCTATGAATCTAGAACTTAGACATTACCTTGACCTAATAGTTTCGATTTCCTCAATTGTATATGAGTAAAGCCCCTTTGTTTAAGTAGATTTGACTCATCAATAATAGAACCAGCTTAGGTTAAAAGAACTCTTTCTTTGTTAAAGAAACGAAAAATCGACAAAAAAAATAATAGTAATGTAGAATAATGTCTATGTGGGTTATGATGCCCTGCTTTTTTGAAAGGGGGTGAAATAATGAACCTACGGCATTTATTTATTTCAGGTCTAATTGTTGGAGCCGCCATGTTTTTACCGGGCAATGTCTTTGCTGAGGAGAACGAACTTAGTGTACCGCAGAATTCTCAAAAAGCACCTGGACAAGTTAGTCCTTCAGTGGGAATTCATAACGCAACTGTAAAATCAGACGTTCCGGCCAAGGAAGAAGCTATAGTGGGACCCGCAGCTGTGAAACCAGACGTTCCAGCTAAGGAAGAAGCTATAGTGGGACCCACAACTGTGAAACCAAATGTTCCAGCCAAGGAAGAAGCTGTGGCAGCACCTAATCCCGCTATGAACAATCAAGGTGGGGTAAAGCAGCAGCCATCTAAAGTTTCTCCTACCAATCCAGCTATCCATAAGTCATCTGCAGCATCACAAAAATTGCATGATCAGGCAAAAGGTAATGTGCAGTCTGCCTTAAATAAGACAGAAAAGTCCGTTAATGAGGCTCGCGATCCTGAAAAAGTGGCAGCTGTTGAGGAACATAATAATGGATTAGAAAAGAATACGCCGACTCCTAAAAACGGGTCTAGAAATTCTGATTTAGATTCCTTACATAATTCTGAAACTGAAGTAAAAAAACAAGTCTACCCTGCAAGTTTTGAACCTCAAGGGAAGGACACAGATTTATCAGTGGTGAAAAAGGAAAATCGTTCTGAACCCCTTATGCAGGAGTCACAAGAAAAGAGTGGTATCCCATCAGCTGAGGAAAAGATTCCAAAGGTCAGTGAGGTGCCGAACCCAACGCAGCGGACGGGCAGTAACGGGGGACCATCAAATGACAGGGGCAGTCAGGGATTAAATACTATAAGTTTTCTAGATAAATGGTTTGTATGGAATCCATATTATGAAATCCAGCTTGTCCAATCTTATCTTTCTCAGCATACATGGTTGAATAATCAATGGGTGAATGCTCCACCTTCACCACCACCAATAGCAGCTCCTTTTTACTTAACGTTTACTGTTAACTTAGCCACAAGTAACGATAAATAAAGGAGCAAAATTGGGAATGAAACATTATTTTAAACCATATAAACTTATTAAATCTATTGTATTAACTGGAGTATTGTCATTTGGACTTATGGCAGGAGGCCCTTTTACTGCGGCGGCTGAACTTGATAAAGCCAAAGTGGAGCCTGTTCAAGCTACGCATGCAAACAGTTCCGTAAATGTACATGCCAATGTAAAAGTAAACCCTGCGGTTCCTGCACAAGCTACGGATTCTGTACAACTTGAGGCTCCCGCACAACCTGAAGTTCCTGCTCAGGATAAAGAAGTAAAAGCTGAGATTCAACATAAGGAAAAAGGTAGTATCGGAAAATCGCAGGCAAGTATACATGCCAGTGAAACAGCTAAAGAGAATGCTTCAGAAAACTCTGCCATCTTTTCCCAAACACCAGTAGCAGAATATAATGAGACTTCCGAAAACCCAGATGACCTTTCTAATTCTTCAGTGGCAGAATTGAACGAAACGGATGCTACAGAGGAATATTTTTTCGGATCAGATTCCGCTACATTAGCGAATCCTGAAGGAGAGGATTTTTATATAGGGAAGTTAGGCTATGGGAACAATGTGCAATTTGATGCAAGTACAGGCGGTGCAATTTATTTCAGTAGCGCTAGAGCACAAGATGCTACCTATGTTTACGGTTACTGGTTTTTATCCGGTATGCAAACTGCGCCATCAGGAATGTCGGCAAGCGATTGGGGAGTACATCAGGCCGAATTAGCACTACAAGCCTATGAAACTATGAAAAGTGTATATGGTTCAAAAGTTAGACCTGTTATCTTTGTCGATGTAGAACCGGCTCTAACCGGTATGAAAGACTATGACTATGCAAATAATCAAATGATTTATAACGCATTTGTTAATTACCTAAATCAATATGGACAAGGTGTTAAACCTGGCACCTATTCATCTCCAGGGAGCTGGGAACGCACAATGGGGGACTTTTCGCCAAGCACTCCAGGGGCTTATTGGGTCGCTTATTATCCGAGTGACATCCCTACAAATTTGACAACAAGCAATTCAGATTGGCTTAATTTCCCTGGAACAAACGAAAAGGCAGAAATTTGGCAGTACTATGGTGGATATGATGACTATAATGTAGCTTGGAAACTACCATAAACGAAATATAAAGGGAAAGTGGGTAGATTTAGAGTTTAATAGTTCGCTACTCCCCACAGTACCTGAATAAAAAAAGCAACGCTATTTTGATCTGACCCAATAAAGTTAGACGAATATATTTAGGCAGCTTCTAAGATCTGAGTTCGGTATTCTACTTGACTCAGATCTTTTAATTCCTTTTAGGAAACGCTATTATGACCAATGTTCGACTGCTAATCGCAAGCTACATTAGTAACAGAGTTAGTTTAAATTTATAGGTTTACCTATAAAGGTATATGAAAAATTTTTGCTTTATCGGAATCTCATTGGATGGTGCCTGGCACCACATTCCTGTTACAATAATTTCAATTCCTTCATCATCAATTGTCTCGACATTTTGTACACATCATAGAACTTCTCGTTTTCGTAGCCTTTCGGGGAATATTCGGCGAATCGATGCTAAAAAATCAGCATCGTTTCTAAGTTCAATTCATTGAGTAATTATTGTTTATCCATATATGTGCTACAAAATGCTAACATTTTGCTAACGCAATCTCATGAAAAACTGTATATTCCCGTTAAAGATGTTACACCTCAGATTCTCCAAAACATGGATATACTGCACTTTTTGCATCCATCATTAAAGATATTACACACTCTCATCTTACGGGCGGCATGATGTAGGTTTCAAACCTTCATTTTGAGAAATAATTAATCTATTTCTCAACCAAGATTCACTTCATTTTATGAAGTAGTGATGAAATAAATTTATATTTTTAGCAATAACCACTTCCTAATAAAAATAGGGAGTGGTTTTTTTGTTGTTAAAATTCGCTTATCAAGATTTCCTCGATGATAGGAAATTTAAAAACACGACAAAGACAAATATCAAAAATTATGAAATGCTTTTGAGCAAGTTTATTGATTACGCCATCGAAAACAAGTTGTAAATGTATTAAAATGGTTAAATACGAGCTTGAAACATTAGGAAAGGAACAATTCTTCCACAAAGCATATGACGAAATCTGCTTTCGGTGATGACATAAGTGCGGATAATGTAGTGGTAGAAGGAAAAGCAGAATAATAAGAAATGATAATCCAAGACAATTGAACTTTTGGGAAGCCTCTTTTTTCAGCTCTTTTGCGTAACGTGGAAATACCATTTATCTTAATTTGGTCATCAGTATGACCAGGCCGATCCATTATTTGTTCGAGTGAAACACCTTCCTCTGCTGAGAGAGATGTATGCGTATATCTCAAAGAAGGAATCAACAGGGGTAGAAAATCAACAATTTGCTTTCACACAGCCATAAAAAAACATAAATTGTTCAAATATTACTTATATATTTCATTTACTAATTTTCATCAATCATGTAAAATAAATAACGTAAAACATATAAGAATAGTAGGAATTGAAATTTACATACTGTATTTACCTATTATTCTACTATTCCTATATCAAAAATAGCAACATAGGGGGAAAAACAAGTGGGTCGTAAAAATGTAAATATCCTCATAGTCATCTTAGTAAGCTTCTTTTTATTACTAGCTGGCTGCTCTTCAAAGTCAACAGAAAATGCAAGTTCAAAAGATAAGGCTGATGGAGCAAAAACACCAGATACTTTTATCTATGGTATTGATGGTGATCCAGGAAATGCTGTAAATGTTATTTCGACCGGTGATCGTTACGGATTAATGGAAATCAAAACGATTTACTCACCATTGTATATGTATAACGGAAAAGACAATGTTGAATACTTTTTAGCTGAAAGCATGACAGCGTCAGAAGATTTCTTAACTTACACTGCAAAATTGAGAAAAGACGTTAAGTGGCATGATGGCGAAGCGTTTACAGCCGATGATGTTGTATACACATATGAGCAAATGTTAAAAGAAGAAAATGGCGGATGGGCAAGAAGCCAGCTTATATTTAACAATCAGCCAGTAAAGGTTGAAAAGGTAGATGACTATACAGTTAAATTCACTTTACCTGAAGTAAGTATGGGTGCGTTCGAAGCTTTAGGAAACATCTTCATTATGCCAAAACATGTTTATGAAGGTGAAACCAATATCGCCAACAGTCCTAAAAATGCTACTCCAGTGGGTACAGGACCATACAAATTTAAGGAATATAAAGCAGGGGAAAGTGTTACGTTTGAAGCAAATCAAGACTACTTCCTTGGAGCTCCAAAAATTGCTAATGTAGTTTACCGAATTATTATGGATGCAAACACTGCTACAATGGCACTTCAAAAAGGGGAAATTAATGCCTTTGCAATCCAGCCATCTGACGCAACTAAATTTAAAGATAGCAAGAATGTTAGCTTAAAGCCTTATGATGAAGGTAGAGTAGGATATTTAGCGTTCAACTTAAGCTCAAAAGCAGTTCAATCAAAAGAAGTCCGCCAAGCTATTGCATATAGCTTGAATCGTGATGAAATTAATACGGCAAGCTATGTTTCTAGTGATTATTACGTAAATGCGTATTCAATCTTACCAGAGAAGGCAACTTACTATACAGACAATGTAGAAAAGTTTAAAACAGATACAAAAAAATCAAAAGAACTTTTAGCTAGTGCTGGCGCTTCTGACTTGAAATTGAAGCTTGGTTTTACTGCTAATAATCCTATTCAACAAAAGCAAGCAGCTGTTATCCAACAAAACTTACAAGCTGCAGGTATTACTGTAGAGCTTGTTGGTATGGATGGAACAGCCTTAAGCCAAAAAATGCAAAGTGTTCACACTGATTTTGATATGTATCTTGGCGGATACATCATGGGTATTGACCCAGATACGTTTAATTCACTTTTTGTTACCGATAGTACAGCAAACTACATGCATTACAGTAACCCAAAAGTGGATGAATTGTTTAACCAGGGACGTGTTGAAAAAGATGATGCCAAGCGTGAAGCAATCTATGAAGAAATTCAACAAATCATCATCGAAGACGCTGCCTTTTATCCGCTTGTAACAAACAAACGAATCCTTGCGATTGATTCTCGAATCAAAGGCATTGAGGAAGCTGGATTAGTACCTGTTTATACGTTTGAAGATATGTCCAAGCTTTCATACGAATAAGTAATAAAAGATAAAGATAAACAGCGAGCTGTTTATCTTTATTTTTTAGTTGAAGAAGTACTAGAATAGTATAGTAGATTTTATGCCTTTATGTGGATCAATAAGGAGTGGGACTTTCTTGTTTAAGTATATTTTCAAAAGGATTATGCAGGCGATCCCTATGCTCGTCATTATTTCAATCATTTGTTTTGGACTCATCCAATTGGCTCCATACGATGCAGTAGACGCTATGACTACACCGAATATGTCTGAGAAAACGGTTGAATTAATCAAGGCGAGATATGGGTTAGATCAGCCTGCTTATATGCAATATTTTTATTGGGTAAAAGGGATTTTGAGCGGAGAATGGGGTTATTCCATCGTAACACATGAGAGTATTTCTAAGGATCTCTCTGTTAGAATTCCAAACACAATTATCCTAGTTCTGCCAGCCTACTTTATAGCATTAGTTTTGTCGGTTATTCTTGGCCTTATTGCTGGTGCTAGAAAGGGCAAACTAGCAGATAAAATCATCGATGGTCTTAGTTCTTTTGGGATTGCTATACCAAGCTTTTGGATGGCGATGGTTCTAATTTTCATTTTTGGATACCAGCTAAATTTATTTCCGATTCTGGGGATGCATACTATTGGCAGCGAGGGTTCTTTTTCCGATCTCTTCATCCATTTGGTCCTGCCCACTACCGTATTAACACTTTCATTTATGCCCGAACTAGTCCGTTATGTCCGTTCCTCGACAATTGGTCAGCTTTCAGAGGATTATGTCATGGTCCAACAGGCATACGGGGCACCTTCAATTGGGATATTATTTAATCATGTTCTTCGAAATGTGCTGCTTCCAGTAATCACGATTGTTGGAATGAGCCTCCCAATGTTAGTGACCGGTGCAGTTGTAACGGAGACTGTATTCGGCTGGCCAGGTATTGGTACTTATTTTGTGAAGTCGATTCAAGGGTTTGATTATCCAATCATCATGGCAATTATGCTGCTCTCATCCAGTCTTGTGATTATTGGCAATTTGCTCTCAGACATTTTATACTGCATTGTTGATCCAAGAATAAAAGGAATGGGGGAGTAAAAGTTGAACGGAGAGAAAAATAGAAGGATTGAAAAGCTAAAAACAGAGCTGAAACGTAATAAATCGGCTGCCTTGGCTTTACTATTCCTATTCCTGATAATTTTTGTATCAATCTTCGCTTTTTTATCACCCTATGATCCAAATAAGGTAGATGTGTTAAATGTCCTGCAAAAGCCAAATGCTCAGCATTTATTTGGGACAGATGAGCTTGGACGTGATTATCTTACTAGAGCCTTGTATGGTGGGCGAGTCTCGCTGATAGTAGGGATTTTAGCAATGCTTATTTCAACTAGTATTGGTGTATTGGTTGGTACAGTAAGTGGATATTTTGGAGGGCGGATTGACAACTTTCTGATGAGGACAGTTGATATTATTTCTTCGATTCCATGGATGATTTTAGTAACAGTAGTAAGTATTTATCTTACGCCAGGACTAAAAGCTATTATTCTCGTTATCGGACTTTTTACGTGGATGAGTACGGCAAGAATGGTCCGTGCTGAGACACTTTCTGTAAAAGAAAGAGAATATGTTTTATACGCAAAATCTACAGGACAATCAATAAGAAAAGTAATTTGGAAACATATTATTCCAGCTGTAATGCCGACGTTCATAGTAGCTTCAACGGTAAGTATTGCCAACGCGATTTTGATGGAGTCCGCATTAAGCTTTCTTGGACTAGGAATACAGCAGCCATTATCATCATGGGGAAGCATGCTGCAAAATGCACAAAGCAATCTAGGAAATGCACCATACATGGCGATTTTACCAGGTCTTCTTATTGTATTTACCGTTTATTCTTTTAATAAATTGGGGGATATCTTAAGAGCGGTTGTGGAGCCGAAGACAAGCGGCGGCAAATAGAGAGGAGGGACAACAAATGAAAATCAATGTAGATAAGGAAAGTAGTTTACTAGAAGTAAAAAACCTCCGCACAGCCTTTTATGATGGGAAAACGAAAACAGAAGCAGTTCGTGGAATTGACTTTTCTGTAAAAAAGGGTGAGATTCTTGGAATAGTCGGCGAATCAGGTAGCGGAAAAAGTGTATTGGTTAAATCGATTCTTGGTATTGTCCCTTCAAATGCAAAAGTAGATACTGGGGAAGTTATTTTGGATGGCAGGCGTATTGAAGGCTTATCCAAGAAAGAAAAAAGGTTGATTCGAGGGAAGGATATTGCGATGATTTTCCAAGATCCAATGACCGCTCTTAATCCCTTAAAAAAAGCTGGTGATCACCTAATTGAATTATTAGTCAGAGTGAGAGGGATAAAAAAGAAGGAAGCCAAACAAGAGGCAATTGAACTTCTGAGAATGGTAGGAATTCCTTCTCCCGAAACAAGAGTTGACCAGTACCCTCATGAATTTAGCGGCGGGATGAGACAAAGGGTACTGATTGCGATGGCATTAGCTTGTAATCCGAAGCTATTAATTGCTGATGAGCCAACAACTGCCCTTGATGTAACGATACAAGCACAAATTCTTGAATTACTAAAAAAGCTGCAAAGAGAAAAGGATATGTCAGTTGTGTTAATAACACATGACTTAGGGGTCGTTGCTACAATTTGCAGCCGGATTTTAGTGATGTATGCAGGAATGGTTATGGAAGAGGGAATGGCGAATGAAATCTTTTATTCTCCTAAACATCCATATACAAAAGCTTTGCTGAACTCAATTCCAAGGGTGGATGGAGAAAAGACTAGATTGAAGCCAATAAAAGGCTCCGCTCCTTCACTAAAAAATGTGGGTAAAGGCTGCCCGTTTGCAGACCGGTGTGAGTTTGCATTTGATAGATGTTTCACGGAAGTACCTCAATATAATACCTTTTCAGCCACACAAAGATCGATGTGCTTTCTAGCGGAAGAAGAGGTGAAAAATTGATGAATGAGACACGTGAAAAGCTAGTTGAAGTAAAAAATCTAAAAAAATACTTTCCAATTAAAACATCAATGTTTAAAAAGGGAAACCAAGTAGTAAAAGCTGTAGATGATGTGACTTTTCACATTTATAAGGGTGAGACGTTTGGTCTTGTTGGTGAATCTGGCTGTGGTAAATCAACACTAGGGAGGACGCTCAATCGCTTGTATAATCCTACTTCAGGTGAGATTCTTTTTGATGGCAAGGATATTACGAAATTAAATAATAAAGAATTGCAGCCGTTTCGCAATAGAATGCAAATGATTTTTCAAGATCCATATTCTTCTCTTAATCCTCATTTGACGGTTGAAAAGATTATCGATGAACCACTAGAAATCCATACAAGACTTTCTAAAAATGAAAGAAAAGAAAAGATTATTGATATTCTTGAGAAGGTTGGATTAAAGAAAGAAGACTTGGATAAATTGCCACATGAATTTAGCGGAGGGCAGCGGCAAAGAATCGGAATAGCGAGGGCACTTTCAATTAATCCAGATTTTATTTTGTGTGATGAAGCGATATCCGCGCTGGATGTTTCGATTCAGGCACAGGTAATAAATATGTTGGAAGACCTGCAGAGTGAACTAAATCTTACTTATTTGTTTGTTGCTCATGATTTATCTATGGTACGACATATATCTGATCGGATTGGTGTAATGTATCTTGGGAAAATAGTAGAGATTTCAAAAAGTGAAGAGCTATATGATAAACCGCTGCATCCATATACGCAAGCATTATTATCGGCTATTCCCATTCCTGATCCAATAAAGGCACAGAACAGTAAGCGAGAAATTATTACCGGTGAGCTTCCCAGCCCAATTGAAATGGAAAAAGGCTGCCGTTTTAGATCAAGATGCCCATTTGCTAAACCAATCTGCGCAGAAGCTGATCCACAATTAAAACAAGTGGATGATGAACATTATGTGGCCTGCCATTTATATTAATGAAGGGAAGTAATGGATTGTGGAAAAGGTTAAATTAGCTTTAAATTATGCTCTAATGCTTGAAATGATGAAAGCTAAAGGATATGCCAGTACAACAATAGTCGCACTCCTGAATGAAGGGGATGAAGAAATACTTAGCAGTATTGGGGATGGAATTCCAACATGGAAAACGCTGGTTGACTACTACCACCTGGATAAAGCGAAATTGCACCAGGTACTTAAAGAAGGGTATAAAATAACTTTCTTGACAAAAGGAGCCCTTAAATCTCTTTTGTCCATCAAGTTTGGAATGAAAGAAGGCGTGGATTTTGTTGATACTGGTGAATTTCTTGCCCAAGTTAAGATCACAGCAGATAACCTTGAAGCTCTACGTGGAATCATCTCGAAAAACTGGACGATAGTTTTAGAGGATGAAAATATTAATGACGAAACATACTTGATCAAAATTGAGCTAACCTATAAACCTGTCTTTAATATATAGGCTCTGTTAAATTTTAATGTTGATAAATGAGTGAATTAAAAGGGAAGCCCATTAGTGAAGGTTACCCTTTATATATAGAATGAGCAATCACAAAGTGCTAACCTTTTTGCTAACGAAATCCCATGAAAAAAGGTACATTTCCCTTTAAAGATATTACACCTCAGATTTCCTAAAACCTTGATATTTAGCACTTTTTACACATAACGTTAAAGATATTACACACCGGGCGGCATGATGTAATCTGCCCCCAAATAAAAAAGAAGCCTCCCAAAAGTTCACTGAACTTTTGGGAGGCTTTTTTTTATTTCTTGTGTGTCATGAAGGTACGCATTAGTGTGAAAACCGGCCCTACTCGTCACCATTTTTTTACTTTTTAAAATATTGTAAAAAAAGGCAACCTATGTTAATTTATTTGTATGTTAGGTTTCGTTACATCAAATGTTAGATGATGTGCAATTTGGGGTCTACTGAATGAAAGGGTGAAATAAATGAAGCTTACTTCGCGGGAAATGGAGAAATTGATGGTGGTTGTAGCGGCTGATTTAGCACGTCGTAGGCAAAAGCGAGGATTGAAGCTTAATTATCCAGAGGCGATAGCTATTATTACATATGAAGTCCTTGAAGGTGCGCGAGATGGAAAGACGGTAGCTCAGTTAATGCAGTATGGTGCCACGATATTATCAAGGGAAGATGTAATGGAGGGTGTTCCTGAAATGATTCATGATATTCAGGTGGAGGCAACTTTTCCGGATGGGACTAAGCTTGTGACGGTGCATGATCCAATTCGTTAATATGAGGAGGAGTAGTGAATGATTCCTGGTGAGTATGTGTTGAAAAAAGAAGTGATTGTATGCAACGCAAATAAACAATCGAAGAAAATTCAAGTTCTCAATAGAGGAGACCGCCCGATTCAAATAGGATCGCATTTTCATTTCTTTGAAGTCAATTCAGGTTTACACTTTGACCGTGAACAAGCACTTGGAATGCACCTTAATATTCCTGCTGGTACTGCTGTACGTTTTGAGCCTGGAGATCAAAAGGAAGTAGAGCTTGTTCCGTTTTCAGGCGAACAAAAGGTCTACGGTTTAAATAACAAAACAAATGGTCCGGTAGGAAAGGAGGTAGAATAATGAGCTTTAAAATGTTCAGAAAGCAGTATGCTGATATGTTTGGTCCAACAGTTGGGGATGCTGTCCGTTTGGCGGATACCGAACTATTTATTGAGATTGAAAAAGATTATACAACATATGGAGACGAAGTGAAGTTTGGCGGTGGCAAGGTTATCCGGGATGGAATGGGGCAGCATCCCTTAGCAACTAGAGCGGAGAGTGTCGATTTAGTATTCACCAATGCCATTATTCTCGATTATACAGGCATTTATAAAGCTGATATTGGTGTGAAGGATGGTTATATTGCTGCTATTGGTAAAGCGGGAAACCCATTATTGATGGACAATGTTGATATTGTTATTGGTGCTTCTACTGAAGTAATCGCTGCAGAGGGAAAAATAGTAACTGCGGGTGGGATTGATGCTCATATTCATTTCATTGCTCCCGGGCAGATTGAGACTGCCCTTTCCTCTGGAATTACGACAATGTTAGGTGGAGGTACAGGTCCTGCAACAGGAACAAATGCAACAACTTGTACACCTGGGCCATGGAATATTCATGGGATGCTTCTTGCTGCAGAAGAATACCCTATGAATCTAGGATTCTTAGGAAAGGGAAATTCTTCAGATGAAAAACCTCTTATTGAACAGGTAGAAGCAGGAGCTATTGGCTTAAAGCTTCATGAAGATTGGGGAACAACTGCTGCAACGATTGATACTAGTTTAAACGTAGCGGATCAATTTGATATACAAGTTGCTATCCACACAGACACCTTAAATGAAGGAGGGTTTGTGGAAGATACCATAGCTGCTATTGATGGCCGGGTTATCCATACATACCATACTGAGGGTGCTGGAGGTGGGCATGCTCCAGATATTATTAAAGCAGCTGGATATCCTAATATTCTTCCTTCATCTACAAATCCAACCCGTCCATTTACAGTAAACACACTTGAAGAACACCTAGATATGCTGATGGTTTGTCATCACTTGGATCCGAGTGTTCCTGAGGACGTTGCTTTTGCGGATTCAAGAATTAGAAAGGAAACAATTGCGGCTGAAGATATATTACATGACCTAGGTGTGTTCAGTATGATTTCATCAGACTCGCAGGCAATGGGACGTGTGGGTGAGGTGATTTCCCGTACATGGCAAACAGCCGATAAGATGAAGAAGCAACGAGGTAAGCTGCAAGAGGACCTCACAGTAGGAGATAACTTTCGGGTAAAAAGATATATTGCCAAATACACCATTAACCCAGCAATTGTACATGGTATCTCGGAATATGTGGGATCTGTGGAGGTTGGTAAATTTGCAGATTTAGTTTTGTGGGACCCAGCATTTTTTGGGGTGAAACCAGATCTTATTCTAAAAGGTGGGATGATTGCTCATAGTATAATGGGTGATCCAAACGCGAGTATTCCTACTCCTCAGCCTGTCTTATATCGCCCGATGTTTGCAAGTCATGGAAGCTTGAAATATCGAACATCCATAACGTTCGTTTCTAAGGCTGCATATGAAAACGGCGTTCATAAGGAGTTAGGACTCCAAAAAGAAATTAAGTGTGTTTCAGGAATCCGGAAAATATCAAAAAAATCAATGGTATTTAATGATGCAACACCAAATATTGAAGTTGATCCGCAAACATACGAAGTTCGTGTGGATGGGGAATTGATTACATGTGAACCAGCTGAGGTTGTTCCAATGGCCCAGCGTTATTTCTTATTTTGAGGTGAAGGATATGATAATTGAAAAAGTGCTTGGTAATGTCTCGACGATTGAAAAAAGAACTCCACATGTTGAACGTGTTTATTTGGAAAGTGATTTATTGGTCAAAAGA
Organism: Neobacillus driksii; assembly: GCF_013409995.1. GTDB lineage: Bacteria > Bacillota > Bacilli > Bacillales > Cytobacillaceae > Neobacillus > Neobacillus driksii. The sequence continues at coordinate 71,272 of NZ_JACCBX010000020.1, read as the reverse complement.
ATCCAGCGGGTTATTACAGACCATGGGAGAGAAATTGGAATTCGTCTAAAGGATAATAAAGATTTGGTTGATGGTGATATTCTTCATATGGATGAAAAAAATATGATTGTTATTTCGGTGAAAGAGGATGATGTGTTAGTGATCATGCCAACTTCGATTGGACAAATGGGTGATATCGCACATCAGTTAGGAAATCGCCATCTTCCAGCCCAATTTGTAGGTGATGAAATGTTGGTTCAATATGATTACCTTGTCGAGGAATTACTTAAACAGGTAAAGGTGCCTTATAAACGAGAAAAGAGAAAAGTAGGTCAGGCGTTTCGTCATATAGGACATAGTCATGGATAATGATTTAATTCCTTTACTACAATTATGTGATTCTAATTTTCCATCTGGGGCATTTTCGCACTCATTTGGTTTAGAAACATATATCCAAGAACAAGTTATTGTGGATAAGGAAAGCTTTAAAACTGCCATTTCTGCCTTTGTTGATAAACAGTTAGTCTTCTCAGATGGACTTGCTTGTAGACTATCATATGAAATCTTGGAATCTACTAGAGGTATAAATGAGCTTCTCGAAATTGATCGTCTATTGTACGTGTCGAGTCTTGCGATGGAAACAAGAGAGGGTAATCGCAGGATTGGAGAACGAATGGCAAAGTTGTGTCTGGAATTATACCCTTCAACTACCTTAGGGGAGTATCTCCAATTTATAAAAAATAAACAAGGCTACGGTCATTCGGCACTTGTGTTTGCGTTTGTTGCACATCACTTGCAGATTGATAAGGAGAAAATTCTTTCAGCATACCTATTTGCCTCTGTGTCATCACTTATTCAAAATGCAGTTCGAGGTGTACCACTAGGTCAAACAGATGGTCAAAAGCTATTGGTCGAAATGCAGGTAAAGATTCACGAGGCCAAAAATAGAATTATGATGCTAACAAAGGATGATTTAGGTGCGGTAAGTCCGGGATTGGAAATTGCACAAATGCGTCATGAGAGGCTGCCTGTACGATTATTTATGTCTTAATTAAGCGTTATAAAGGAGAGATGAAGATGGAACCGATACGAATTGGAGTTGGTGGTCCTGTGGGGGCCGGTAAAACAATGCTAGTCGAAAAATTAACGCGAGCATTGAATGAAGAGCTGAGTATGGCGGTTGTCACAAATGATATTTATACAAAAGAAGATGCGAATTTTTTAATTAAAAATGGAGTATTACCTGAGGACCGTGTTATTGGTGTGGAAACAGGAGGATGCCCTCATACAGCTATTCGTGAAGATGCATCTATGAACTTTGCGGCTATTGATGAGCTAACAGAACTGCATCCGGATTTAGAATTGATATTTGTGGAAAGTGGTGGTGATAATTTAGCTGCAACCTTTAGTCCAGAGTTGGTCGACTTTTCCATATATATCATAGATGTTGCCCAAGGGGAAAAAATCCCTAGAAAAGGAGGGCAGGGGATGATTAAATCAGATTTATTTATTATAAATAAGATTGATTTAGCTCCATATGTGGGGGCGAGTCTAGACATTATGGAAAGTGATACGATTGCAGCGAGAGGGGAAAAGGCATATATTTTCACGAATTTGAAGGATGGAACTGGTTTAGATAAGGTCGTTGATTGGATTAAAAAGAATGCATTATTAATGGGATTAGGTTCATGAGCTACACGGGAGTGTTAGATCTTTTCGCCTCGAAAAAGAATGAAAAAACGATTATCTCATCGTGCTATTATGAGGGTGCCTTAAAAATAGCACGGCCAATCTACCTAGAGGGAGATTCACCTTCTATCTATCTCATTCATGTTGGTGGAGGGTATGTTAATGGAGATTCTTATTTCACTCAAATACAGGTAGATGACAGTGCACATCTGCTAGTTACTACCCAATCGTCAACGAAGGTTTATAAAACTCCTACAGAACCTGTACGTCACCAAACAAAAATAAAACTAGGATTTGGGAGTGTACTAGAGTACATTCCAGATCCTTTGATTGCATATGAAGACGCTCGATTTATACAAGAAACAGAGGTTGAGATAGAACGTGATTCATGTTTTTTTTATAGTGATATCATTACTCCTGGCTGGGCAAAAGATGGGGGTTTTTTTAAATATGAATGGATTCGGTCAAAACTTAAGATTTATAGAGAAGGACAGCTCGTGTTATTTGATCATCTTTTTTTAGAACCTGATCAGCAAATGAACGGAATCATGCAAATGGAAGGATATACCCATATAGGTACATTTATTCTTATTCATGAGCAGGTGAATAAGAAGTTTTTAGATGAGTTTTATTCTCACCTTATTGAAAACTTTCCTGATGTTCATTTAGGATTATCAGCATTACCTAATCAAGGAGGTATTCTGCGACTATTAGCAAATCATTCTGGAATCATTGAAGCAATCATAGCAGAAGCCCAGACATTTAGTAGGCGTTTGTTATTAAATAAAGAATCCATTCTTTGGAGGAAGTATTAGAAATTAACAGAATGCTTAACATAGGTTTTTTAATAGGTTGTAAGATAAAGCACTTGTTGTCTCATTAGGCATCAAGTGTTTTTTTGATTTTTGAAAAATCCAAAAACTATGTCACATAACCTTACGTGATTGTGGAACATCATGTGTAGTGTTGTTATTATTTAGTTGTCAGAAAATTTTACATATTTAAATGGGGGTTAAAAAAATGAAAGTAAAACAGTTTTATCTTTTTTTACTAATGGTAGCTTTTACAACGATCATTGTAGCGTGTTCAGGAAGTAATGGTGCATCCACCCCAGAAGAGGGAAGCTCTGGATCAACAGAAGGTACTTCTGATTCAGATGAAGATGTGATTGAAGTAGGAATCTTACATTCTTTGAGCGGAACCATGGCGATCAGTGAAACATCTGTACATGATGCAGAATTATTAGCAATAAACGAAATTAATGAAAACGGAGGTGTTTTAGGAAAGCAAATTAAGCCAGTTATTGAGGATGGCGCATCAGATTGGCCAACATTTGCAGAGAAAGCGAAGAAATTATTACAGCAAGATAAGGTTGCAACCATATTTGGGGGCTGGACGTCGGCGAGTCGTAAAGCGATGCTTCCGGTGGTAGAAGAAAGTAATGGGTTACTATGGTATCCAGTTCAATATGAAGGAATGGAAAGCTCTCCAAATATCTTTTACACTGGTGCAGCGCCAAACCAACAGATTGTTCCTGCTGTTGATTGGTTACTAGAAAATCGGGGTACAAAGTTTTACTTATTAGGATCAGATTATGTATTCCCAAGAACAGCAAATGCAGCAATTAAAGCACAACTTGAAGATGCGGGTGCAGATTTAGTTGGTGAGGAATATACACCACTCGGGCATACAGACTATAACACAGTCATTGCGAAAATAAAAAGTGAAAAACCAGATGTGATTTTCAATACGTTAAATGGTGATAGTAATGTTGCATTTTTTAAACAATTAAAGGATGCAGGTATTACGTCAGAAGATATTACTGTGCTTTCAGTTAGTGTTGCTGAAGAAGAAGTCCGAGGTATTGGTGCAGATGCTATTGCAGGTCATTTAACGAGCTGGAACTACTATCAAACGACTGAAACTCCTGAAAACAGTGAGTTTGTCGCAGCCTACAAAGCAGCTTATGGAGAAGATCGCGTAACAGCAGATCCAATTGAAGCAGGTTATTTTGGTGTTTATTTATGGGCTGCTGCAGTAGAAAAAGCTGGAACAACAGATGTAGATGCTGTAAAAGAAGCTGCTAAGGAATTAGAATTCCAGGCACCAGGTGGTCTTGTAAAGGTTGACGGTGAAAACCAGCATGTTTATAAGACAGTAAGAATTGGTGAAGTACAGGGTGATGGACAAATTAAAGAGCTTTGGAATTCAGGTGAACCAGTTAAACCAGATCCATTCCTAAAGGGATTTGATTGGGCAAGCGGGTTAGCTGAAAGCTTAGGTCAATAATCATTTTAAACAGCCTTTATTATTAAATTAGGTAGAGGTTTGATTAGCCTCTATCTCTTTTTGTCCTTTTTCGTTTATTTTAAAAGATAATTGTTTGATATTTACGATATTGGTTTGTAGAAAGGAGCAAGGATATGAGTGGTACAATATTAACCCTTTTCAATGGATTAAGCCTTGGTTCCATTTTATTATTAATTGCTCTAGGGCTTGCCGTTACCTTCGGCTTAATGAAGGTTATTAACATGGCTCATGGAGAGTTAATTATGATTGGAGCATATGTAACATATGTGATTCAATCCCTTTTTTTAAAGTATGTCCCTGAACCATTTTTTGATCTTTACTTTTTGTTATCCATTCCTATCGCCTTTTTAATTGCTGCAGGATTTGGCATTTTACTAGAGGTATCGTTGATTCGATTTTTATATAAACGTCCTTTAGATAGCTTACTGGCAACATATGGTGTGGGTTTAATGCTTCAACAATTAGCAAGATCGATTTTTGGTGCGCCTAATGTTGGTGTACAGAGTCCTAGCTTTTTAAATGGAGGTCTTACGATAGGTACGCTTGTTTTACCATACTCACGCATTTTTATTTTAAGTCTTTCAATTTTATGTCTTGTTGCTATTTTTCTTTATTTTTATCGGACGACGAATGGTAGAAGAGTTCGTGCTGTTATGCAAAATAGGCAAATGGCAGAATGCTTAGGGGTTCAAACAAGGAGGGTCGATTTAGTGACTTTTGCGATTGGATCAGGCTTTGCTGGCATTGCAGGCTGTGCCTTAACCTTATTAGGTCCAATTGGTCCAACAATTGGGACCTATTATATTATCGATGCTTTTATGGTAGTAGTCGTTGGAGGAGTTGGTGCTCTTGTCGGAGCAGTGGTTGGTGCATTTGGAATTGGATTTTTCAATACCATCTTTGAATTTTTCACTTCAGCTACAATCGGGAAAGTACTGGTATTTATGCTAATTATCGCATTTTTACAATGGAGACCTTCTGGACTTGTAAGTTCTCGATCAAGAGTACTTGACGAATAGAGATAGGGAGCGGTGACTTTATGGGGAAAATAATGAATCAATCAATATTTAATAAAAAAAATCTTCTATTATTAGGTTTTATCGTGTTACTTATAGCGCCCTTATTTCTAACAGATTTCCGTCTGAATCTTCTCGGTAAATACTTAGCTTTTGCTATTTTAGTCATTGGTTTGGACTTGTTATGGGGGTATACAGGTGTACTGAGTTTAGGACACGGAATTTTCTTTGGAATTGGTGCTTATGCAATGGGGATGTATTTAAAGTTAGAGGCCTCCGGTACTACTAAACTCCCTGATTTTATGGCATGGAGTGGTGTGCAAGAGCTTCCATTCATTTGGGTACCATTTCAAAATCCAATCCTGGCAATCATATTAGGAATATTCATTCCCTTAATGATTGCATTGTTACTAGGACTGTTAACGTTCCGTAATCGTATTAATGGAGTTTATTTCACCATCTTATCTCAAGCATTAGTCGTTGTTGTTGTCACTCTTTTTGTAGGGCAACAAGGTTTAACTGGTGGAACAAATGGCTTGACGAGTTTCAATACAATTTTTGGATTTTCGTTAGCATCGACAACAACACAGACTGTTATTTATCTTATTACAGCTGCTGTTCTGGCAATTGTTTATTTTGCTAGTAAAGTGCTGATTAACGGACGCTTAGGGCAGGTGTTAATCGGTATTCGAGATGGGGAAAATCGTCTTCGGTTTTTAGGATATGATCCTGCCATCTTCAAAACCTTTATTTATGCTTTATCGGCTGGAATTGCGGGATTAGCTGGGATGTTATTTGTTCTTCAGGTAGGTATTATTTCACCAACCATGATGGGAATTATTCCTTCTATTGAAATGGTGTTATGGGTTGCATTAGGGGGACGTGGTACACTGATTGGTCCAGTGATAGGAGCGATTTTAGTAAACTGGGCAAAAACATCCTTCAGTGAGTCCTACCCAGATATTTGGTTATATTTCTTAGGACTTATGTTCGTTATTGTCGTTGTGTTTTTACCAGACGGTTTGATGGGACTATTTAAGAAATTCCAAAAAAGGTGGAGTGGTTTACATGATAAACAGCCAGACAGTGCTAGAGTCGAAAAAAATTACAGTTGAATTTAGTGGATTTAAAGCAATTAGTAATTTGGATTTTAAGGTAACAAATAATAAAGTTCATTTCTTGATTGGACCAAATGGGGCAGGCAAGACAACTTTATTAGATGTAATTTGTGGGAAAACTCAAGTAAGTCAAGGAAAGGTTGTGTATATGGAGGATCAAAATCTAGTAAAACTAAAGGATTTTAAAATCGTCCATATAGGAATATCTCGAAAGTTCCAAACTCCTTCCATTTTTCAAAACTTAACTGTGTATGAAAATTTAATCATTGCCTTAAAGCAGGATAAGGGACTTTGGGCAACAATTACAGCAAAAATAACAAAAAACCAACAAAAAGATATAGATGAGATGCTTCAGTTAACTGGATTAATAGATGAAAAGGATCAGCAGGCAGGAGCTCTATCACATGGGCAAAAGCAATGGTTAGAAATTGCGATGGTTTTATTACAGGATCCAGGACTAGTGTTACTAGATGAACCTATTGCAGGAATGTCTAAAGTTGAAAGATTGAAGACAGGAGAAATGATTCGTGAAATCGCAAAGGATCGAACAGTATTAATTGTTGAGCATGATATGGATTTTGTAAAAGAGTATGCCGATATCGTGACAGTAATGCATGAAGGCAAATTACTTTGTCAAGGTTCAATGGAAGAGATTCAAAATGATCCTCGGGTTCGTGAAGTATACCTTGGACGAAAGGAGGATTAATAAAATGCTAGAACTGGAAAATTTAGAGGTTGGTTACGGTGAAAGCATAGTGGTGAGGAATATACAGCTAAAGGTAAAGGAAAGCCAAGTAGTTTGTATTATGGGACGAAATGGTGTTGGTAAAACAACATTATTAAAAGCCATTATGGGAATTTTATCACCGAAAAGTGGTAGTATTCTTTTTAAAAATGATAATATCACAAAAAAAAGTCCTTCGTATCGTGCAATAAAGGGGATTGGTTATGTTCCACAAGGCAGAGAGATTTTTCCGAAGCTTTCTGTTTATGAAAATCTATTAATCGGTCTAGAAGCAAGTGGTGGGACAAAGAAGAACTCTATTCGAGAGGATATCTATGAATATTTTCCAATCTTAAAGGAATTTAAAAATCGAAATGGTGGGGACTTAAGTGGAGGTCAACAGCAGCAGCTAGCCATTGCAAGAGCTTTGGTTTCTAACCCATCTTTCTTACTATTAGATGAACCGACAGAAGGAATTCAGCCTAATATTGTTGCGGATATTCAAAGAGTTATTCGGGATATTAAAGAAAAAAGTAAGACATCCATGATTTTAGTAGAACAAAATTTAGACTATGCGAAAAGTGTAGCAGATTACATTTATGTCGTTGATCACGGATCAATCATGTATGAGAGCTCAGTAGATGAGATAAAGGATGAAGACGTATATCGGTACTTGAGTGTTTAAGAAGGAGAAGAGGTTCATATATAATATTGAAAGAAACTTTGAAAATGCTATGGTTCTCACACCAGTTATGGCGGGCGCAATTTTGCTGATTCGATGATTTAAAATAGAGAATGCATGAAGCTGATTTATTGAAAAAGGGTCAGTCCCCCGCTAAAGTGCTAATTTAGCGGGGGACTGACCCGCTAGTAAACTCTTATGACACCATCCATTAGAATCTATTAGTATCCACACTATTTCTGTCAGTAGTGACTTCATTGTCCGTAGCGTCTTCCTCTTGGGTCACTTTTGCTTCCTCACGCTTAATATTTTCTGTTACCTGTTGGGTTTCCGTAACTTGTTTCTTGCCAATCACCAGTTCTTCAGCAACGACGGGTTTCTTTGTCACTTCTACTTTCTCCTCAACAATTGGAACGCGGATAGTTTCTTCATCGCCGATTGGTGTAGTTGTGTCTGCATCAGTATTGTCGATCGACCGTCTTTCTACATAGACCTCATCATGTGTTACTGGGACATTTACTGTTTTCTGTTCTTCAACCACATCTTTTTTTACCTCTACTTCACCTGTTTGAACACTATGTTTATTCACATCCAACTGTTCTTCCCGTAGCTCAAGGGATTGCTGCTTATCTGTGTCGAAAGTATCCTTAAGACCTGTTTGATTACGAGCAAAATCTACTGTAGAGTTACGGTCGACAGCACTAACGTTCTCTAATCCTTTTTCAGCAAGAAGCAGAATCATTCCGGAGTTGATATCCTCTTCGTATTTTAACGCATCCGCTTCACTAATACCCTGAGCAATCAAATGATTATAATAGGTATTTCCGCCTTCATTTTGGGCGGTATTATCCACAAACGGGGTAAACAGGCTTGCTAAGAACCCTAGGTGCTCTTCTGAAGGTGTACTATTCCTTGTGTTAATCTCCTGAGATTCCACCCCTGTTTCCTCTTCGATGGTGGAAGGGACATCTGCTGTATTGGCAATAATTGAAAAGTCTTTTCTGGAATATCCTTGGTTTTGGAATACCTCAATGGCCTGAATTACTTCATCACTGGAATTATAAACCCCTAAAACTGTTTTACCCATAGTTATAGCCTCCATTTCCTTTTTGTTTGCTGATAAAGCATACAAAATATACTTACCCGGTTTAACACCATTGCAAACAAATTTTCTCTTCATATCAATCCTCCATGGGTCTTTTAGATGATTGATCTTTTTGGGTAAAGTTTCCATTTTTAAAATTGTTTTTAGTGCCCAGGAGGTAATGGACTGAATGATGATTTTATTGTAATGGCAAAAAGGGCAGCATTTTCTATATTATGTTAAAGTACCCGTCAAAACGGAGCAGGCAATGGTTGTGAAGAAACCTAAGGTATTTATTCTTAATAGTAAACTAAAATTAAGGTGCCAAGCATCATCCACTTTTTGGATGGTGCCTGGCACTTTTATTGATCAAGCTTTTGGGAGGCCTTCTTTTCTATGTTTAGCGGTGCCTGTCACCACTCGAAATGAAATGATAAGATCTAAGCAAACGAGGAACAATAATCGGAAATGAGATAAAGCGAGGAGTTTTATGAAAAAGTTTCTTCTATGTCTTCTTCTTTTAATGGTTCCTTCACATGTATTTGCACAGGGGAAAGTACCGATTTTGGTTTATCATTCCATCGAAGAGTATAAAGGATTGGGTTATAAGGAGCTATATGTCACGCCGGAAAATTTCGAGAAGCAAATGATGTATTTGCGCGACCATGGCTTCACCTTATTAACGTTTGAACGATGGCAGGACATTGATAAAGTAAACAAGCCCATTTTTATCACCTTTGATGATGGATATAAAAACAATCTGAAGGCCTTTGGAATCTTTCAAAAGCTGAAAACAGAACGATTTCAACCAACAGGAACTATTTTTGTCATTTCAGATTTCATTGGCCAATCGATCCGATTATCGGAATCGGATATAAAAAAGATGGTGGATTCCGGCATTATTTCTATCCAGTCGCACACCGCGACTCACCCTGATTTATTAAAAATAAACGATTATGACTATGAACTTAAAGAATCCAAGGATAAGATTCAAAGACTAACGGGTAAACCGGTGATTGCTCTTTCCTATCCATATGGAACATGGAATAACAAGGTGGTTGGGGAAGCGAAGAAGCATTATAGGTTTGGGCTCACCACCACGCCTGAGGCATTCTCTAAAAAGGGAATAAAAGATGAGCTTTATCTTCTGCCGCGGATTTATGTAAAGTATTCAACTACGCTGGATGACTTTGCAAAGATTGTGGAAGGAGAATAATTGTTCGAAATGTCCTTAAAAACCTTCCATAGGATTATATATAGAGGCTCCCTGCTTAAGGGTGCTTTTTTTGTTCATTTTTTTCGATATTAACGACACTTTTTTGGATCGTTGAACAGTGTGCTGCCATTTTTTTCTCATTCTATTTTCTTGAGATAGTCCTGTTAATAATTTATACCAATAGCAATAACCAATATAATCTTTATGTTTCAAAATCTCTATGGCGGATATAGTAATAGGTATTATCTTTTAAGGAGGCTTTCTAACGTGGAGAATCTACTTCAAAATCAGGTTGCTCTTGTTACAGGGGCTGGCTCAGGGATCGGAAGGGCTGCAGCTCTAAAGCTTGCTCAAAATGGGGGAAAGATTGCTTTAATAGATTTGCATACAAAAAACGTGGAAGAAGTGAAAAATCAGATTGAAGAAATGGGAAGTGAAGCACTTGTATTAGAAGCCAACGTTGCTCACCCCAAGGAAGTGGAGACCTGTTACAAAAGAACCATCGATCAGTGGGGGAGACTAGATGTTGTTTTTGCGAACGCGGGAATTAATGGGAAAGTTGCGCCCATAGAAGACTTGGAACCCAAGGAATGGGACTTAACCATGTCCAATAACTTAACGAGTACATTTTTAACTGTAAAATATGCGATCCCCTATATGAAGCAAGAAGGGGGAAGTATCATTATTACTAGTTCCATTAATGGGAACAGAATTTATAAAAATATAGGAATGTCTGCATATAGTACATCCAAAATTGGCCAGATGGGTTTTGGTAAAATGGCGGCTCTTGAGCTTGCCAACTACGGTATTAGGGTCAACATGATTTGCCCTGGTGCGATTGACACAAATATCAATGAAAACACATGGAAAGAAAATGAACAACTAAAAAAAGTTGAAATCCCAATTGAATACCCTGAAGGAAACCAACCATTGAAGCACAAACCAGGAAAGTCTGAACAAGTCGCCGACTTAGTACTATTCCTTGCCTCTACCCAATCAAACCATATAACCGGAAGTGAAATCTACATTGACGGGGCGGAATCCCTTTTATAAAGAAACAGTATCAGCAATACAGCTATAAAAAGTTACCTCATAACACAAATAGAACAAATAAAATGTCCACCCGCTAGTGGACATTTTGTTTGTTCTATTAAATTTGGCCCTTATCTAAAATGTATCTTGTTCCTTAGGAAGGTAAGCCCAAACGGAAACGCAGCCACTGTTAACCGGGAAAGTGGCATATCCATCTTTTCCGATAGTGATCAGATCATCCCTTGAGTTTGTTAGGTCCACCCATGTTTCTCCAGCTTTCCTTTCACCAACGTACATTCTTTTCTCACCATCTTCCCCATTGGAGATGACGACCGCACACCCTGAGTGTTTAAACTCTTTACTGCCAATGCGAACCCAGCCAATGGTATTTGGATGGTCGAAGTAATCATGTTGTTCCCCGTATGCTTTCTCGTATCTGGCAAAGAGAAGGCGATCAAGGATTTCTTTGTGTCCTTCTGCTGGCTCTGGTCCTCCGATTCCGTAATAATCCCCATAGAACAGACACGGATTACCATCTCTTCTAAGGAGAATTAGGGCATATGCACTTGGTTTAAACCAGTCTTGAACCCATGATTCAAGAGATTCCTGGGGCTGAGTGTCATGATTATCAACGAAGGTTACAGCATTCTTAGGATGGGAGTTTACAAGGGTACCTTCGAAAATACTGGTTAAATCGAAATCGCTGCCTTCGCTGGAGGCTTGGTGCAACTTATAATGCAAGGGGACATCAAACAAATCTATCTGATAATCGACGTAGTCAAGGTATTTTTGGCAGGCATGAAGATCTGTCCTCCATACTTCTCCGACAAAATAAAAGTCATCACCACGTTGTTTACGCATCTCTTTTACAAACTCACTGATAAAATAGTAATTAATATGCTTGATTGCATCAAGACGGTATCCATCGCAGTTAAGGGTATCGATAAGCCATTTTCCCCATTTTATCATTTCACTTTTTACTTCAGGACGTTCATAGTCAATATCGGCAAACATTAGATAGTCATAATTACCATATTCATTATCAACATGATTACTCCAATCTTTATCCTCACCAAGGATTTTAAAAATCCCCTCTTTCTCCGTCTTATTATCATAATCCGTTCCGGCAAAATGTTCATGCTCCCATTCAAAAGAAGAATATTTTCCATTCCGCTCCGGAAATGTAAATTTAGTAAAAGCCTCAATTTCAAAGGAATCGGATATTTCCTTCGTCCGGTCCTGTTGGTCCACTTCAATCACGTTAATTAATTCTGTCTCGTCAGCACCTGCTTTATGGTTCATTACAACATCTATGTAGACATTAATTCCTGAATTTTTACATGCAGCTATTGCATCTATTAGTTCTTGTTTTGTCCCGTACTTTGTTCGGATGGATCCTTTTTGATCAAATTCGCCCAGATCGTATAAATCATATGGGGCATAGCCATTATTATCAGGAGAGATTGCTTTTGTCACTGGCGGTATCCAGATGGAAGTAATTCCTTTTTCCTTTAGCTGTGGCACCAATTCCTTCAGCCGTCTCCAGTGGTTGCCATCTGGCTCTAAATGCCACTCGAAAAATTGCATAATCGTGTTGTTTCTCTTCATATTCCTTTCCCCCAATTCATTAATCTAAAGTATATGAATATTTACCCGATTTGATAGAAAAAAAAACTAGGGAAACCAATATATTTAGCCTCGATAGTTATAAGGTTTTATTTTGAAAGGGCAGGGGTTTAGATCACTTGAACCTATAGGAGGTCTTTTGGTTTTTCTAAAAGCAATTAAAAAAAGGTGTTTAATTTAATAGTGAGCGGGAATATAAAGAGTGCAACAGAATTCTACTAAAAATAAGGAGGAATATTTCTATGGCGAAGAATACCAAGAACAATCGCAGCGAAAACAATAATGGTAACATGACTGTCGAAGAAGCGGGAAGGAAAGGTGGAGAAGCCACCTCCTCAAATCATGATAGGGAATTTTATGAAAAGATCGGGCAAAAAGGCGGAGAAGCTACCGCTGCAAACCATGATAGAGAATTTTATGAAGAAATCGGCAGTAAAGGCGGAAAAGCCCGTGCTAGACAACGTGACAATGAAAATGACAATAGTTAATTAAAAAAATTTCTAGGTATCTAGTGGTATTGAAAACAAAGTAATAAGAAAATATTAAAGGAGGAATTTTTAATGAATAACAATAATCGAAATAACAACGATAATGATAAGATGACTTTAGAAGAAGCAGGACGCAAAGGCGGCGAAGCTACCGCTAAAAACCACGACAGAGAGTTCTATGAGGAAATCGGGCGTAAAGGCGGCGAAGCCACTTCAGCAAACCATGACAGAGAGTTTTATGAGGAGATCGGGCGTAAAGGCGGCGAGGCCACCTCTGAGAACCACGACAGAGAGTTTTATGAGGAGATTGGGCGCAAAGGCGGAGAGTCACGTGCCAGACAACGTGACAATGATTAAATACGTAAGCATCACTCATCAAAATTAATCCGATATTAACGAAATAGGGGTGTCCCATACAATATGGGACGCCCTTTTTTGCGTTGGATGCCTTCTATATTAATCACCCCATTGATTCTTATTCCAAAATGACAGTCGTATTGGCACCGTTGAATAAGCGGAGATTTTCCGGTTATACTCAGCATGGAGCTCGTTTGGGGGTAAATAAGCGGAGGGTTTCCGACTATGCAAAGAGAAATCGCCCATTTTCGAATTTTTAAAGCTAATAGGCGGAATCTCTCCGTCTATATAAGCCCTATTTATTAAAAATTTCAAATTAAGCGGAATTTGTCCGTCTATTTATCCTCGGATGCTTCTTCTAACCTGATCCCCCACACCCATAAATCTTCAAATGCGGAACTGAACCAGCTTTTATCGACTAGCTTACTTGTTGCTGCCGAATTTATTTTGATATATATTCTAATAGTTGTGGGAAAGCTCATAAAATAAAATATGTGAATAGAAGACTTCCACACTATCAATTAGCGTAAAATAATTATATGCATCAAAAATTATATGAGAAAGCCAGGGGGAAAATTGAATAATAAGAGTAGAAAGAACTGGATTGAGCAATTAATACATTCAACAATGAGAGCTGTTGGAATAGAAATTGAACGGAAGCAAAACCCTACTGGGGTGAATATGAGCTATAATTTTATCCTTAACTATATAGGATATGATGTGAAACGTATAGAAGAAGCAATGAAGGAAATGCAGGCTCAAGTTTCACTCGAATGTTATATTAAAGCTTTCACATTACATGAGTTAGGGCATGCGTTGGACCGGAAAGCTTTACTCGATTCACTGACAAAAACACTTGAATTTTACGAAATGAAAAAAAACCATACAATATACGAACAATATAGTGATTACAATCTCATATCAATGTTAATCGAAGAGCATGAAATGAATATCGCATTCGAAGAAACCGCTTGGGCAAATGCTAAAAAATTGAATATGGAATACGGTATTGTTGACTGGGATAGCTTTGAAAAAGCTAAGAATCATGGAATGGCAACTTATTTGAAATTATATGAAAAAGATTTACAGATATATAACAAGCTTGTATCGGAGCAAACCGATGTCGGGAGGCCATTTCTTTTTGCTTAACTATTCAGTTTAAGGTATTTCCTTCTCTTTTGTGGATAGATTCCCTCGGTTTGAAACCACTCCCAAAGCAAGGTGCCACTCTTTCGGCCAATAATGCCACTCATAATAAGTTCAGGAACGATTATATGGGTGGGCATGCCTTTTACATAATAGGTTATATTGGTGTTAAATTCTTTTAATACAGTAATCTGGTCAATGATACTTGTAACCTCAAAAAGGCTATCCCATCTTTTCGTACATTGCTTGAAACTCTGGTTAGTTATTTCGATTTGATGCTCGGGACTAAAACCTTTCTGATGGAGTTGTGGAAAGTCTCTCAAAAAAATAGTATTCAGCACTTGCTCACATACTTTCAGGTCGGAAATTGCCTCTTTGGAATACTTATCAACGATTGCAAACCATGTTGTACCAACACGCTTATCAAGCCACTGGACGAACATCCTTAATTGGGAAAGGAAGGTTTCTACTTGTTTTTGATCAGGGGTAATTCTCATGACATGAGGAAAGTGGGTGAAAATCAGTTCTTCCCAGAATGGTCGTTTGCATTTTTTCCATGAGGGTGGACAGTCATCTTCCAAAACGGTGGTCATAAAGTTTGATAAGATACGGAGAAACTCATTGCGATCTTTGTCATAGGGGCTTATAAGTTTATAGTCGATAAAATCCTTGCCATAATATAAAAAGTGTCCCCGGGGCCTCATGTCAAATTCAGCACTTATTCTCATATTTTTTAATAGTTCTTCAGGTTCTTTGGGATTTTCAAAGTGCTTCATTAATACTTTCATCTGAGGTTCTTGCTCGTTACAAATATCCCTCGTATTATCGCTGTTCTTCATAAAATCGACCTGCTTCCATAGTGAATTGTTTTTTGGAAAAGAAAAGTGAGGGTTAAAGGAGAATTGTGCTGGGACTACTAGTATTATATCCTTCTCATAAACGTATAAAATGGTTGAATTATGTTACTTTTGTGAAAAGTTGCTACCATTTTACAAACGCAATTCAGTGAAAAACATTAAAATTCCGTTAAAGGTGTTATGGTACTGATTACCAAAACCACTTATTAATATAAAATTTTTACGGATATTTCCTCGACAATAAATTTTTTTGGGAAACAGATTATAGCTTGGTTTGAAAGGGTTTTCAGCACTTTTAAACAAATGATTAATTAGTTTACCATTTGTTGCTATTTGCCGGTATATGTATTTTACTAGTTTCTATTGTCAGTTTTAAAGAAAATTCCTAACAACCACAACTATTATTCGATAATTATTTCTCTTGGAAACAGCCCTTAGCAGTTTGTTTAAAGAGTTTACCACTTTTTAATCAAACGTTTAATTAGCTAATTTAGTTTTAACCAAACGATTGATTAGAAAAACTTTAAATGCTGTTAATACTGTGTTTAATTCTCCTTATTTAGGCAGATTTTGTCGAGAAGTTGACTAGTGAAGAACGGTGGTAATCATTTTAACTTTTTTAACAGATTTATATCCCTGTGTTCAGATGGGCATATATTGGTCCATTGGAAACAGCTTATTTTGGGGGACTTGACATTTGGAAGAGTGTCGTTGAGAATCTTGCCCCAGTATTATCAAATGAAATAAAGATTCCAGCATTTGTTGAGGAAAACTTAGATGCTCATCATTGCTCCATTGTGGATAGTGCCATTTATGTTACTATAATGATATCGAAATTGAAATGTTATGAGGTTGAGGACAATGAGTACGATTTTAGATATTGCTAAGCTTGCGGGTGTGGCGAAAAGTACAGTTTCTCGGTATTTAAATGGCGGCTCTGTTGGGGAAGCAACAAAGAAGAAAATTGAACAGGCCATCAAAGAAACTGGGTATTCTCCGAATCCATTTGCGCAGAGTTTAAAAGCGAAGAAAACGAATATTATTGGCACGATTGTCCCGCGGCTTGATTCCTATGCTTCTTCACAAACGTTAATTGGCATCGATGAACAATTAAAGAAAATGAATTATCAGATGCTTATTTCCAATACTAGCCAAAGTCTAGAGCGAGAGATTGAAAGCATTTATAGCTTCGCCAATCAAAAGATGGCGGGGATTATTTTGCTTGCTACCGAAATCACAGATCAGCATATCCAGGCATTTGAAAGTGTAAAGGTTCCTGTACTGTTAATTGGACAAGAACATGAAGACTTTCATAGTCTGATTCATGATGATTTTCATGCTGGTTATGCGATGGGGCGGTATGTACTAGAAAAAGGATATCGGAAAATTGCTTATCTAGGCGTAACGGAACGGGATATTTCAGTAGGCGTGAAACGAAAGCAGGGTTTTAAAAAGGCGATCCAAGAAGTAGCCGATTGTGATGTTCGCTTCTATGAGACATTATTCAATATTCCAGCTGCACAAGAGAGTGCAAAGGAAATCATCGATGAATTTCAGCCTGCCATCTTTGTTTGTGCAACGGATAATATTGCTCTTGGTGTTTTGAAGGCGTCATACTCAGAAGGGATTACAATACCTGAGGACTTAGCTGTTACAGGTTTTGGCGGCTATGATGTGACAGGAATCATTCATCCGGGCATAACGACAGCGAAGTTTTTTTACAAGGAAGCAGGGGAAAGTGCTGCAAGGCATATTGTAGGGTTAGTTAATGAACGCAATGTGGAAAAATTAACCGTCTCTAAATTTGAAATTATTGAGCGGGAAAGCGTTGACAATCTCTTTAAACGTCCCCTATAATAAAAGTAACGAAACCGGTTCCAATTAAGAGAGCCTATTCATACTAACAGTTGGATATGGTTTCTCTTAACCAATTATTTTTTTAGATAATTATGGAACCGGTTCCTCTTATAAATGGTTTTTTATTTTTTTATCCTTAAATGGAACCGGTTCCTAATATGAATGAAAAGAGAGGGATTAAGATGGATCATAAAAAAATTGCTCGGGAAGTTTTGGACGCCATTGGCGGTAAGGAAAACGTATCAGCTGCAGCGCATTGCGCCACACGTTTACGTCTTGTTTTAGAAGATGAATCAGCCGTTAACCAATCAGCGTTGGACAACATGGATGTTGTAAAAGGTACCTTTTCAACTGGTGGTCAGTTCCAAATAATCTTAGGTTCTGGAACGGTGAACGAGGTCTATAAACACTTGGCGGAGATGTCTGGTCAAACGGAAATGTCAACGGGCGATGTAAAAGACGCAGCGACAAAGAAATTAAATCCCATTCAGCAGTTCGTCAAAATGCTATCAGACATTTTCGTTCCGATTATTCCAGCCATCGTAGCTGGCGGTTTATTAATGGGGATAAACAATGTCTTAACAGCTCCAGATTTATTTATTGAGGGAAAATCCTTAGTGGATGCCAACCCAGAAATGGCAGATTTGGCGGCACTTATTAATACTTTTGCAAATGCAGCCTTTGTTTTTTTACCGATATTAATTGGTTTTTCCGCTACGAAGCGATTTGGAGGGAATCCATTCCTTGGGGCAACTCTTGGAATGCTTATGGTTCATCCAGACCTATTAAATGGATACGGTTACGGTGCAGCGGTACTTAATAATGAAGTCCCAGTTTGGAATTTATTTGGCCTAGAAATAGAAAAGGTAGGCTATCAGGGAACCGTTTTACCTGTTCTTGCCGCGTCTTTTATTCTAGCAAAAATTGAAACATCCTTACGTAAGGTTATTCCATCTGCTTTAGACAACCTATTAACACCATTATTGTCTATTTTTATTACTGGGCTTTTAACGTTTACTTTGGTAGGACCGCTGACACGTTCAGCAGGTAATCTATTAACGGATGGAATCGTTTGGTTATATGACACGACAGGTGTGATTGGGGGTATTATTTTTGGATTACTGTATGCACCAATTGTTATTACAGGTATGCACCATAGCTTTATTGCAGTAGAAACACAATTGCTTGCAGATATCGCGAAAACAGGTGGATCATTTATCTTCGTCATTGCGGCGATGTCAAACATTGCACAAGGAGGAGCGACTCTTGCGGTGCTAAAAACAACGAAAAATGCCAAGATCAAAGGAACTGCTTCAGCAGCCGGAATCTCTGCGTTACTTGGGATTACTGAACCAGCGATGTTTGGGGTTAATTTGAAATTACGCTATCCATTTATTGGTGCGATTATTGGTTCTGCTGTTGGATCTGGCTTTGTTACGTTGTTCAAGGTTAAAGCGACTGCACTAGGGGCAGCAGGTATACCAGGAATCATCTCGATTCGCCCAGATACGATCATTTCATATATTATCGGAATGGCCATCGCATTTGTCGTAGCATTTATCGTCACGATTGTTTTAGCGAAAAGAGACGAGAAAAAAGCAGTTAAACAAACATCCGATCAAGCAGCAGCATAATAAAAATAAAAAGGAGAATCCTATGATTCTCCTTTCTGTATTAGGAGTGAACAGCATGGAATGGACAAAAGAGCAGCGATACAGAACCATGGAAGACGTGTCCGAAGATGAAATCCAAGCGTTAGCCAAAACAGTGAATCAATGCCCATGGCGCCAGTCTTTTCATATTCAACCGGTGACAGGTTTGTTAAACGACCCGAATGGATTTAGTTATTTTAATGGGGAATATCATTTATTCTATCAATGGTTCCCGCTAGGGCCGGTTCATGGATTGAAGCATTGGTATCATACGAAGTCTAAAGACCTGGTTCATTGGGAAAATGTTGGAATGGCCATTGAGCCTTCGAATGAGTTTGATCGTCATGGGGCCTATTCCGGAAGTGGAATTGAGCATGATGGTAAATTATATTTAATGTATACGGGCAATACGCGCGATGAATATTGGAATCGACACCCTTATCAATGTTTGGCTGTGATGAATCGTGATGGTAGTATTGTAAAAATGGATACACCGGTCATTGCAGAAGTTCCGAGCGGTTATACCGATCATTTTCGGGATCCAAAGGTTTGGAAAAATGGGGATCTCTTCTATTCAGTCATTGGTGCCCAAAGGAAAAATGAGACTGGTAGTGTAGTTTTATACCGCTCTAGGGATTTAATTGATTGGCAGTTTGCTGGCGAAGTGAAGACGGGGTTAGGTGAAGAGTTCGGTTATATGTGGGAATGTCCGGATTACTTTGAGATGAATGGGCAAGGTGTATTCCTTTTCTCCCCACAAGGGTTAATTGCAAAAGGCGACCACTATCAAAATATTTATCAATCAGGGTATGTAATAGGAAGTCCTATAGATTTAGAGAATAATGAACTGGACCATGGTGATTTTCATGAGCTAGATCGCGGTTTTGATTTTTACGCACCGCAAACAACGGTGGATCACCAGGGAAGGCGGATTTTAGTCGGCTGGATGGGATTACCTGAGATTGACTATCCTACTGATAGTAATGGCTGGGCACATTGTTTAACACTTCCTCGTGAGTTAAAGATTAAAGACGGAAAATTGATTCAACAACCAGTTCCGGAGTTGAACTTGCTTCACGGGAAAATGGTAGAAATTAGCCGAAGTGTTGAGAATGAAAATGTTCGATTGGATAACTTTGAGGGAGACGTATATGAGCTTCTTGCGGAATTCTCTGATAGTAATGCTCGTGAGTTTGGTGTGGAACTTCGGGTGGGTGAAAATGAGAAAACCGTGATTAAATATGATGCCGTCGAAAAAAAGGTTGTATTTGATCGGACTAGTTCTGGTGAATCTTTTGCTGAAGAGTTTGGTGCGATTCGGAAATGTACGATGGACAACGCTGAAAAGATTTCGTTCCGAATTTTTGTTGATGTTTCTTCTGTTGAAGTGTTTGTAAATGATGGAGTGGAAGTATTTACTGGAAGGATTTTTCCTGATAAAAATAGTAATGGAATCTCTGTGTTTGCACGTGGCGGACATACGAATGTAAAGGCTGTTAAATGGAATATCAACTAATCTTTTAGACATACTTGAGGTGACAAAATGGGAAGGCTATTTTCAATCGGTGAAGTGTTAATTGATTTTATTCCTCTTCAAAAAGGGGTGGCATTAAAGGATGTTCTCGCATTTGAGAGGGCTCCTGGGGGAGCACCGGCAAATGTGGCTGCGGCTGTTGCAAAATATGGGCAGGAAGCAGCGATGATTTCTAAATTAGGGAAGGATGCGTTCGGCGACTTTTTAATCGAGAAGCTTGTCGAGGCCGGTGTTGAGACAGATAAAATATATCGGACTGGTGAAGCGAATACGGCCTTGGCTTTCGTCTCGTTAAAAGAAAACGGGGAACGTGATTTTTCATTTTACCGTAATCCATCTGCTGATTTGCTGTTAAGCGAGGAAGAGGTCGAGTCAACATGGTTCCAAGCGGGAGATATACTCCATTTTTGCTCCGTGGATTTGGTGGAAAGCCCGATGAAACTGGCTCATAAAAAGGCAATTGCCGCTGTTTCAGCTGCTGGTGGCTTGATAAGCTTTGACCCAAATGTGCGGCTTCCGCTTTGGGAAGACCCAGAGGACTGTCGTAACGCAATTCTTGAATTTTTACCTTCTGCAGATATCATAAAGGTTTCGGATGAAGAGCTTGAATTTATTACAGGTATAAAGGAAGAGTCAGAGGCGATACAATCCTTGTTCGCTGGAAACGTGAAGGCAGTTGTCTACACGAAGGGGGCTGCCGGAGCGGATTTGATTTTAAAAGAGCAAAAGTTTGAATCAAGCGGATACGCTGTTGAAGCGGTGGACACCACTGGAGCAGGTGATGCGTTCATTGGCGGATTTTTATATCAATTACTAGAATTGAATGCCAATCCGGAAAACATTGAAGGAGTGCTGCGAGACCACCAGGCCTCTATCCTTCAATTTGCCAATGCTAGCGGTGCCCTTACTACAACAGGAAAAGGAGCTATCTCTGCACTGCCGAATAAGAGGGCAGTTGAAGAGCTCATAGGGTCATAATACTTTTACTTGGATTAAACGCAGCCAAGGTTGAAATCACATACTGTGCTGTCGCAAATGAATTTGAAAAGAGAAGGTCTTTCATCCGTTCACTGAACGGATGAAAGACCTTCTCTTTATTTTCATACCTATAAGGATTACGAGGTTTTTTGTTATTTTATAATGAAAAATGTCATTGATATTGTCTGAATATAATGTATAATGAAATAATCAAAAAATTCTATAAAAAGGTGTGGACTTCAAATGAGAATGCTAGCAAGAATTAGCACAGTAGCAGGTAACACTTTTATCTACTGGGTTTTACTTTTCACGGCATTAGCCATGATGTTTCCAGGCGGTTTTACCTGGATTGCCCCATATATCTCAATTCTGCTTGGAATTATCATGTTTGGGATGGGATTAACGTTATCTGTAGAAGATTTCAAGGCCGTATTCAAACAGCCTTTAGCAGTTTTTGTAGGGGTTGCGGCTCAGTACATAATCATGCCGGGTGTAGCTTATCTTCTGGCAGTAGGATTGAATCTCCCTCCTGAAGTGGCAGTTGGTGTTATTTTGGTTGGTTGCTGCCCTGGGGGAACAGCATCGAATGTAATGGCGTACCTAGCAAGAGCAAATGTCGCTCTATCCGTTGCTGTTTCATCGATGGCTACTTTGGTATCACCAATTCTAACCCCTGCGCTTATTTATTTATTAGCTAGCCAGTGGCTTCCTGTATCAGGAAAAGCTATGCTTATGTCAACGATTCAAATCGTTCTTCTACCTATTATTCTGGGTATTGTCTTTAAATGGATTTTGAAGGACAAAGCAGAAGAAGGGGCGAAAATTCTGCCGCTTGTCTCTGTAATTGGAATTGTCGGTGTTATCTCTGCGGTAGTAGCAGGTAATAAAGACAATATCCTTGAATCCGGTTTAGCGATTCTTGGTATAGTTATTCTTCATAATTTTGTTGGTTTGGTTTTAGGTTTCTTTATATCAAAATGGTTCAAATTCCCATATGCTGATCAAAAAGCAATCTCAATCGAGGTCGGAATGCAGAACTCAGGACTTGCCGCGGCACTAGCGTCTGCCCATTTCTCTCCACTTACGGCAGTTCCGAGTGCGATTTTCTCAGTGTGGCATAATATTTCTGGACCATTGGTTGCCACCTACTGGGCAAAAAAGGCGGCAAAGAAAAAACAGGAAAACGAACAGGCTAAAAAAGTATCCTAAAATGTTAGTGGACTCAAGACCAAGATGTAAAATTGAATCCTAATAATGTTAAAAAAGAGGTTTTCCAATTGTTCTTTGAACTCTTGGAGAGCCTCTTTTTTTATCTGTTTCCTCGTATGCAAAGAGTGGTGAACAGGGGTAAAGGAAAAGCCTAGGTCTTCAGGCGTTATTTTTTATATATTTTGGAGGACCACCGGTACAAAATAACCAATTTCTTCTTTTTTATAGAATAATAAAAAAATAGCTTTTATAATAAATAGGAAAATAGAGGGAATAAACCGGGTGAACCGTCCCCATTGTAATGGAAACCCAAGAGCAGGTGATGATGTGAGTATTAATGTTAATGTAGCCGCGTCGCAGGCAAATAGAATCAACGATTATTCCTCTAAACTAATTGAGGTTAAAAACAACTTAAATAGGGTGAAAGGGGATCTCAACAACGGTTGGACCGCAAAGGAAATGATCTATATCAACCAAAGTATTGATAGTATTAATCAGGAAATCGCAGCACTTTCTTCTAAATTAAGTTCAATTGGAACGGATGTTCTCTCGGCTGCACATCAAATTCAGCGCCAAGAGGAAGCTGAGGCAAAAGCAAAAGCAGAAGCGAAGGCAAAAGCGGAAGCGGAAAAAAAGGCAAATGCCGCTGGGAACTAATTTACTAGAGTACATGGAGGTGCAAAAAATTGCCGCCTATAAAAATTCATACAGATTATGTTAAACAGACTGGTGCCAGTATTGGTCTCATGTCTCAAAAAGTATCAGAGGTTAGCGATGGTTTAAGCGTTCTTAGGTATTCAATAGATCATGAGATTATGAATCGGGGGAATTTACGTTCAAGCTTCAATGCTGCAATTACGTCAGCTAATCAATTAGAGACGCGGATAAGAAACTTGGACCGGTTTATTGCTCAATCCATGGATCAGTATTGCCGGACAGAAACTGAGTTAACCAAAAAATCTGAATCTGCCTTAACCCCTGAATCTAAGAAATCAACAATCGCTAGTATCCTGAATGTCTTTAACTACATCAATGGAAAACTTAGTATGGGGGATGCCGCCTTAGTTGGCACGCAACTTTTCACAATTGCTCTTAGTGCTGGGATTTCACGGAAGCTTAAAATTAATTACATAGGCGGGAAGCCAAAGTTTTGGAAGAAAATTAAGGGTGATTATAAATTTACAATAGGAGCTCATCCATCCTGGAAAAGTAGAGGAAGAGGAAGATATGACTCGAAGCTGGCTCGTGCCATTTACAATTTTTCAAAATCGAGCCCTACCAACCCTATTGTAAAACAACTTCATAAGTTGGCAGCTTCTTATAACAACCCTTCAGCTTTATTAAAGCATGCTGCTGGTTTTCCAAAGAATTTGAATCTGTTAAAAGCTGATACCTTATCTGGTACATTCCAAAATCGAATAACAACTGGTACAAAGGAAATTGCTGAGCACTTAATCGATGCCAAGGGATGGACCAAAGCGGCCAAGAAAGTCCCATTGGTTGGCTGGGGAATTTCAATTGCTGCAAACACTGCAGAGTTTTTTGATCCTGATAATGCAGGTAAGACAGGTGGAGAAAAGACCGGACGCGCAGTTGCTGGACTTGCCGCTGATTTCGTCGCAATCAGCGGAGGCGCTAAAGTCGGTGCCATGATTGGGAGTGTGGGCGGCCCTGTCGGAATCGTAGTTGGCGGTGCCGTTGGTGCCTTAGTCGGCGGAGTCGGAAGTATTGTCTTTGAGGACCAGATTAAAGGTGTTGGCGAAAAGCTTGGAGGAGCCGTTGAAGAAGGAATTAAAGATATAGGTGCGGGGATTAGTAACACTTTTAAATCCGTAGGAAGCTGGTTCAACTAAAAACGTTTTTTTTATAAAAGCGAGAAATCTTCAGCAAATCTTTTAATAAAGGATCGGATGAAACATGACTTTAGAAACGATGAAACTGATTCAAGGCTTATTATCCTATTATCTGAGTATTCAAATAATGTTCAGTATCTTGGTATTTTTACTCGGAAGGATCGTGCTTGATGTTTATGAAACAGGTGTTTATGAAAATCCTAAAACGGTTTTCCAACGGACGCTTACGTTTGTGACCAATGCTTTTCTTGGTATAGGACCGTATCTGAACAAGAAATTTTTTAAGTACTCTTTCTTAAAAAGAAAGTTCTTTATGTTGCTTTCTATTGTTGTCCAAATTGTTGCCTCTATTATTGTTTATTATGTAATTAAAAATCTCCTCCGGGCGATTTTTCTATAAACTGCCTATATATGTAACTAGGTAAAAACACAACTAAAAACGTTTTGTCCCTGTGTTTTCAGAAAATCCCATATTAAAGGTTAAGGAATGAAACATGACTTTAGAAACATTGGAACGAATCGAAGAATTACTAATTTATTTTCTCGGAGTTCAAGTGATTTTCAGTATCTTAGTATTTTTGCTAGGCAGAATCATGCTTGATGTATACGATGCAGGTGTTTCTGAAAATCCAAAAACGGTATTTCAAAGGACATTTACGGTTGTAATCAATGCTTTTTTTGGTATAGGACCGTATTTGAACAAGAAATTTTTAAAGTACTCTTTTTTTAAAAGAAAGGTCTTTATGTTGATTTCAATTGTTGTCCAACTTTTTGCCTCTATTATTGTTTATTATGTAATTAAAAATCTGCTCCGAGCGATTTTTCTATAATTACTCTTTCGAGAAACTATGTACAAAAAGGCTTTATAACGAAAAGGAATGTGAAATAAATGGATTATATCATGACTTGTACATCAGCGGAGCTCGCGCTCTTAGTCACACTTAGTGGATATCCTGGTGTAGCAAAAGGTATTGCAGAAGCTTCCGTAGGAGAAAAAAGTCAAAAAGAATGGGAAGCAATTATGGAGGTAACTACTCATCAATTAATCCTAAAGCAGCTCTGGGATGATGACCAAGAGAGTAAGGGAGAAATCCCATTAAAAGTTGAAATTCAGCAATTTATTCAGGGCTATGTTAAATCCAAATGGATGATTCGCTGCTCAAATAAGGGACAATCGAACATTCTAATGGTTCACCATATTGAAAATGATACGTGGATGACTCATATCATCGATCGTGACATTATCCACGAATTTGCCTATATCAAAGGTACTGATATTCCAAGCATAATACGAAACTATTACTCTTTTTCGGAAAAGGGCATTGATAGAGCTCAGCATTTCCATCTTTCCGATCAGGCATTTGATTTGCTGAGTGAACGCCATAACATAAGGAAAGTAAGGAAAATAAGCAGTTTTACACCTGAAGAAGAGCAGAGCTTCAGAGCATTTCTCAATGATTTAGAATTGCAGGGCTGGTCTCTTTATAATATTTCACTGTTTCATAATCCAAGTATTGAAAGAGACCCGATTCTCGAAAATATTGTCTTCTTTCTTCCCGCAGCGAAAGGGATTTGGGTCGTAGAATATACGGACCATCCAACTGCACCAGTAAGGGTTGAATTAAATACCTTTGAGCAGTGGTGTGATTTGTTAAGTGGTGTAGGGCTTGAAGCTTCAAGTGTAAATAGTTGATAACGAAAATCCATATGAGAACTCTCATGTGGTTTTTTTATAGGATCAATGGTTCTTTATTCTTATCTCATCTTAGAAAAATCACTAGGAAGAAAAGGCTAGACAGGCTCTGTATCAGTCATTGAGAGGATTGGAATGGATTTGGCAAATTGTGTCTAAAGTATGACAGACCAAATGGAAAATTGCATTATAATAACAAATATAGGAAATTGTTTCTACTGGAGCAGGGAGAGAATTGTTTTGATAGTAACGCTGTTTGATAGAGGTAAAGCATTTAATCTTGTTTTACCTGAGAAAATAACCGGGAGATATGTTCTCTCTACGGTTGATAAAGATGACAATACGATTGATTTAATTGCCGTGGAAGCAGAAAACGGTAAGTGGTTTGTAAAATCAAATAAATATGCCTACCTGAAAGGCACTACTGGTGAAAAGATTGGAAAAGTCCCAGTAGAGCCCTTTATGACGTATACAATCTACCGTGATCAAGATTCGACCGCACTATTATATGTGGAACCAGCAAGTGAAGGGCGAAATGAGTTTACTAGACATATGGTATCAGCCGATGTGATTAGGATTGGAAGGGCCAAAGAAAATGATATTTGTTTTACCGACAAATTGGTATCCAGCTCACACTGTTCCATTGAATATGATGGGAAAGGGCAAGCCGTAATCCGGGACAATAGCAGTTCAAATGGTACATATGTCAACGGAGAAAGAATTAAGGAAAAAGTGCTCGCCATTGGGGACGTGATTTCGATTATGGGCCTGAGGATTATTTACAATGGACGATTACTATCGTTAAATAATCCTCATCAATTAGTGCTTTTAAATCGAAATGCTTTTAAACCTTTTGTTGTTGACCAGCCAATTGTTAAAGAGGAAGAGGAGCTCGATGAATTTTTAATCGAAGAAGAACAGGACGATTTGTTTTTTCGTTCACCGAGGTTTAAACGGGATATTGAGCGAAAGACCATCAAAATTGACCCGCCGCCGCAGCAAAATAATTCCGAAGAAACACCATTAATGCTGATGCTGGGACCATCCATTACGATGGGGATGGCTTCTCTGTTTACAGGAATATTTGCGGTTCAAAATGTAATGCGGACGAATGGGGACATTATGTATGCTATGCCTACGCTAATCATGTCCTTAAGTATGATGTTTGGGATGATTCTTTGGCCGATTTTAACAAAAAGGCATGAGAAGAAAAGGCGGATTGCACAGGAGAAAATACGTCAGGAAAAATATAGCAGGTACATAGAAGAGATGAAACAAGTGGTAGCCGACGAATGCAGATATCAGAGCGAGATCCTGCATGAAAACCATATTCCCCTGTACCTTTGTTTAAAAAGGATTCGTAATCGTGAACGTAATTTATGGGAACGCACACTAGGGCAAAATGATTTTCTTAAAATAAGAGTCGGTTTAGGTGATTTGCCATTAGATGCAGAAATCAAATATCCAGAGAAAAAATTTACCCTTGAGGATGATAATCTCCAGGATGAGTTGTATCAATGGGTAGAATCCCCTCAAATTATAAGACAGGTGCCTGTCACCCTATCACTTATCGACGAGCGAGTAACCGGGATTATTGGAAAAAGGGAAACTGTTGTTGAGTTCGCTAAAGGGATTATTTTTCAATTGGCGGCATTACATAGTTACGACGAGTTAAAGTTAGTGTTTATTTACGATAAAGAAGAACAAGAGTGTTGGAAGTTCGTCAAGTGGCTGCCGCATGTCTGGGATGATGGCAAAAATGTCCGCTTTATGGCCTCTGATTCGAATGAAATAAAGGAGCTTTCCGCTTATTTTGAAAAAGAAATCACCCATCGGGCCGCCGTGGCTGATAGTAACGAAGCAGACATTAAGCAGCATTATGTAGTTTTTTCGATGAGCAAAGAGTTAGCAGGAAAAGCTGAAATGGTGAATTTACTTTTAAAAGAAAAGAAAGAGTTTGGCTTCAGCTTGATTACATTATATGACAGTTTGGAAATGCTGCCGAAAGAATGCACAAATGTGGTTGAGCTGAATGACAAAATCAGCAAAATCTTCGACAAAGACGACATCTCAGGGAAGGTTCAAAGCTTTACCGCGGATATTTTTTTACAGCAGGGGGCGGAACCCATTGCTATAGAGTTGGCCAATATCCAGCTGGCTTCTTCGGTGAAGGCCTACACACTTCCTGATATGATCACCTTCTTAGAAATGTTTGGCGTTGGAAAAGTTGAGCATTTAAATTCACCGACGCGCTGGAAGGAAAATAATCCGACTCAGACGATCGAAACGCAAATTGGTTTTAACCAGGCAGGGGAGCCTTTTAAGCTTGATCTTCACGAAAAATACCATGGACCACATGGATTGATTGCTGGTATGACTGGTTCTGGTAAGAGTGAGTTTATTATGACTTTTATCTTATCGTTAGCGGTAAACTATCATCCAGATGAAGTGGCTTTTATCTTAATTGATTATAAAGGCGGAGGGATGGCAAATGCATTCCTAAACCTGCCTCATTTAGCTGGGACGATTACCAACCTTGATGGTGCAGCTGTCAAACGTTCATTAATTAGTATTCAAAGTGAACTAAAACGGCGCCAGGCTATTTTTAGTGAAACAAGCAGGAGACTGAATGAAAGCAATATTGATATTTATAAGTATCAAAAATTATACCGTGAAGGTGCCGTTACAGAGCCATTACAGCATTTATTTATGATTTCCGATGAGTTTGCAGAATTAAAAACGCAGCAGCCTGAATTTATGGATCAGCTGGTCAGTGCTGCACGGATTGGAAGAAGCTTAGGCGTCCATTTGATTTTAGCGACGCAAAAGCCTTCAGGGGTTGTCGATGATCAAATTTGGAGTAACAGTAAATTCCGTATCAGCTTGAAGGTACAAGAAAAGGCGGACAGTATGGAAGTCATCAAACGGCCGGACGCTGCAGAAATTTCACAAACCGGACGTTTCTACTTGCAAGTCGGGTACAATGAACTGT
The DNA here is from genome assembly GCF_013409995.1 of Neobacillus driksii. Classification (GTDB taxonomy): domain Bacteria; phylum Bacillota; class Bacilli; order Bacillales; family Cytobacillaceae; genus Neobacillus; species Neobacillus driksii. The sequence continues at coordinate 42,180 of NZ_JACCBX010000020.1, read as the reverse complement.
TTGAACTTGGTCAATCGGCATGGGCTGGGGCTCCGTATTACCCTGCAGATAAGGTTGAAAAAACAAAAGATGATGGGATTACAGTCATTGATAATTTAGGACGCGTAATGAAATCCGCTAGAATCGATAAGCGGAAGAATACGGTCAATAACCCAGCAAGTCAAATTGATGAGGTCACAAACTATTTAGCAAATCTTGCAAACCAAGAAAATATTAAAGTAAAACAACTTTGGTTGGATCCAATCCCAGCCAATATCTACCTAGATGAGCTAAAGGAAAAGTATCGTGAAGCAGCATTGCAGCCGTTTGAACTGAATCCTGTGATTGGTGAGTATGATGATCCTGCAAATCAACGCCAGGCATTGTTGAGGCTGCCAATCTCGCAAGAAGGCAATACCGTTGTATATGGGGTAGCTGGAAGTGGGAAAACAACTTTCTTAACCTCACTTATTTACTCCTTGATGGAAGAACACACGCCTGAAGAAGTAAATCTCTATTTGCTAGACTTTGGGTCAGAAACGTTAAGTTGGTATCGTGAGTCTCCGCATGTTGGCGATGTAATGCTGTCACATGAAGGGGAAAAAATCGACAATCTATTTAAAATGATAACCAGTGAAATCGCTGCGAGAAAGAAAGTATTCTCAAATTATGGAGGAGACTTTAAAACCTTCAATCAGCAGTCGAACGAAAAGGTACCATCGATTATTATGATGATTCACAATTACTCTGCTTTTTCAGAGATGTATGAACACCATGAGGAAGCCATTTCATTTTTGACTCGAGAAGGAACGAAATACGGCATTTATTTCATCGTAACTGCATTAAACACAGGTGCAATTCGATACCGGCTTCTGCAGAACTTTAAGCAAATGTATGTCCTGCAGCTGAATGACAAAACTGAGTATTCCGGTGTGTTAGGCAATGTTGATGGAGTCTATCCATCGAAAAATAAAGGCAGAGGAATTTTTAAAACAGAGAATGTTTATGAATTCCAGGTTGCTCAAATTTCAAAAGAAGCTTCGGACTTGTACGGCTTTGTAACAGGTTACTGCCGTGAGTATCAGCAGAAATGGAACAAGAATTCAGCCAAACGAATTCCGATTCTACCAGATAAAGTAGATACCGAGTATTTACAAGATGAAATACGTTTTAACCAAACAAATAGAATTCCGATTGGGGTCGAGAAGGATTCCTTACGTATCTATTCTTATGACTTTACTGCTTCAGAGGTCAGTCTTGTAACTTCGCTTACGGGTGATGAATGCTCAAGCTTCATGCAGGGACTTGCGGAAGTGATCTCGATGAAAGACAGAAGTGAGGTAATTGTCATAGATGCTGATGACAGCTTTGTTTATGACAGCAGCCGCATGTATCAATATGTGACAGGACCAAAACACTTAGAAGAGACGATAGTCTATTTGTTTAATACATTGGTGTACCGCAATAACACTACAAAGGACGCAATTGCAGAAGGCAAGCAAGCACCAGAGTTTGAAAACATCACCTGTATCATCCATTCATTCACAGAATTGAATGCACAGCTCTCTGAGGACGGAAAAGATAAACTAAAAGTCTTTTTAGAACGAGTAAATGGACTGAATGTGACGATTATCTTCTCCGATGCTGTCGACAAACTAAGCTCCTACACATATGAACCGTGGTTCCAAAAACAAGTTTCACTAAGTGATGGGGTTTGGGTAGGAAATGGTATTGCTGAACAATATACTCTAAAAATCAATAAAATTACCAATGATATGTATGGTGAACTACCAGAGGACTTCGGCTATGTAGTGAACAAAGGGAAAGTAAAACTAGTAAAACTTCTGACCACTTCAGCGAGTGAAGAGGAGGCGGTACAATATGCATAAGATTTTAGTCGAGATCTATAACCCGGCTTCAAACAACACTTATGACGTATTTATCCCGCTGAAAAGTCCCGTATATGAAGTTGTCTATCTGCTGACACATACAATCTCTGACCTTTCACAAGGGCATTACAAGGCCACAGAGCAAAGTGTTTTATGTGATCGAATGACTGGAAATGTATTCGATATCAACATGACCATCGAAGAACTTGGTTTAAAAAATGGATCCAAGCTGATGTTACTCTGATTGGTTGTAATCATCTAAAATTTCCGCTAAGGGAAGGTGCGCAATGAAAATTACAAAGAAGGTACGATTCATCCTTCTTCCATTTGTTTTATTAATAGGAGTGACAGGCTGTATGAATAAGAAATCTTCAGAGAACGCGATACTGAAATATTTAGAAGGGACCTATAATGAAACCTTTGAAGTGGAAACCTTTAAGGAAGGAAGCACCATTTTTAAAAATATGTACGGTGCCGATAAAGTAATTGTTCATCCGAAGGGTAAGCCTGAGCATGTCTTTTTAGCAGGTGAAGATAGAGACCATGAAGGGGAATATTACGATAACTATGTGTTGTCTAAATGGTCAGATGAACTGACAAAAAGGTTAAAACCTGAAATTAGCAAACTTCTGCCTGAGGACGCTGAATATAGAGTTTTACTATTTGTCGAGGATGGAAAATACGATAGCTCCATGAAGGATATGTCAGTCGATGATTATTTAGCAAATGTAAATAATGATGTAAGTATTGAATTAAAGGCAGCCATTAAAAGTGCAGGGAAACCAAATGTAACTGCCTATAATGAACCGATTTATCAGCTGTTACAGGTGCTTAAACAAATGGATGTGAAATCAAGCCGTGTTTCAATAGGGTTTGTTGACAGCAGTGCGGATATTTCCGATTATATTCGAACCTCAAGTGTTAACAATACACCTTGGTCAAATTTGGATGCAAAAGTTTACGCAACAATCATGGTTGATAAACGATTTGCGATATCTGATGCAAGTCAAATAGAAGAATATTATAAAGAGTTTAAGGAGTGATTCCATGTCACTTTCTAACTTAAATGATGAAGAGAAAAATGTTCTTCTCCAGATATCTTATTTTGACTTACCAGGAGATTTAACAGGCTTGACTGTTAAGGAAATATGGGAAGAAGCAATGCGAACTCCTAACAATGGCGGTGAGGCAAGAAGAATCAAGCTTGAGGAGTATTTTACTTCTGATACATACAAAAACTCCAGTTTGGTTGAGGTTAGGCTCCAGGGGTATCAGAACAACAATCCAACTATGGGTGGCGAGTCGGAATCAGGCTTTGTTGGCTATGCATGGGTTGACAAAATAGGTAGTGCAGCAGCGGTTTATCGCGGTAGTGAAGATCCTACAAATTGGGACCATTTTAAAACAGATTGGGTATCAAATGGATCTGCGGGAATTGGAAATGAAATTCAGCAACAAAAGGAAGCTAATCACTTCTATGATGAATTTGTAAAGGGTGCAACGGGAGAAAAGTTAATAGTTGGTCATTCAAAGGGTGGCAATTTAGCTTCATATGTTTTTGTAAATAACTTAGCTGATAACCCTAGTGGCTATGTGGTTAACGGTGCTCCATTATTTTGGCCAAGTTTAACCGAGGAACAACAAGAAGCATTAAAAAGTAATAAATTTGATTTTATTGCTTATGAAGGTGACTTTGTACATGATCTAGGGTTTGCACCTTATGTGGATAAGACAGTTGCGATTAATAAAGATGACTATGATGATCCATTTTATCCACATTATGAAACGAGTGTAGACTTCTTCAATGGCTCGTTTGAAAAGTCCCAAAAAGGATCAATACATTCACCTAATGATATTAATCCAGAGGTAATTAAGTATGCAATTGTTTATGCCGTAAATGGAGTAAGAGAAGCCTATAAGGTAGCTTTAACTATAACAAACACAGCATTAACGGTTATTCATGCTACTTGGAAAGGCATGGAGACGGCAGCGAAACTTGTGATTGATGGCTGTGTAGCGTTCATCTCTGGATTGAAGAATGTCACCACTAAGGTAATCAATGATCTAAAAAGTTTCTTCAGTTCAGTAAAAAAATCGGCGAAACGGCATCTCAACAGGAAAGTCAGTGCCTTTTTAGGGACCAGCTTCGCTTTCGAACCATATCTTAAGGTGGATTTACATAGATTGTCCTATTATGCAGATAGACTGGAAGCGATAAAGCGAAAGACGAGTGCTTTGAATAATAGAATAGATGATTTGTATTTAGAAGCAGGACTCTTCGGGCTGGACAACGTGTTGAAAGCAGATATTCTAACAACGTTTAACACCGGATTAAACCAAAATATTACCTACTTAATTACAGTAAGAAATCTGCTAGAAAGAACAGAGTCCATTTTAGTGAATAAAGCACGGTCAATCCAATAGTAGTGATTCGGGGGAAACAAATGGATAAACATGTTCAAAGTAAGGTTAGTAGTATTATTGCAGAAATAAATGAGATTGCTAGAGAGTTAGAGGAGATATCACATGATATTGGCCGAGAGTTTAAAGGAATTGGCTCAATGAAGAGTGCACAAAGCCTGCAGCAGGCTGCGAATAAGTATCGTAAAGTGTCGTATGAATTAAGGAAAATCTAATCGATCCAGCATGGATCGCACTTTAAAGGAGGTGAGAAAAATGGCAAGAACAATCACAGTTGATCCAGCAAAGCTAGACACTGCTGCAGCAAAGATTGACCAGCAATCAGCTGATTATGAACGAATTTATAAAGCTCTTTTCAGCGAGGTTGAAGGGATGCAGGCTGCTTGGCAGGGTACTGATAACTTGGCTTATGTTAATCAGATTAAAGGATTTATGGATGATTTCAATCAGATGACTAACTTAATGAAACAATACTCTGAATTCTTGAAAGTAAGTGCTCGCACTTATCGTGACACTCAAAATGAGGTCATTAATGGAGCGAGACGTTTAACTAACTAACTAACTAACTAACTAACTAACTAACTAACTAACTAACTAACTAACTAACTAACTAACTAACTAATAGAGTCTTAATGTGAATGTGAGGTGGAAACCATGGCAGTAGAAGGAATCAAAATATCTCTAAATGAGGTTAGCAGTACAGCCAATCAAATCCGTAATTTAAACCAACAATTAACAGGCAGATTGGATGAGATGAAGAGAGAAATGAATGCATTAGCTAATTCGTGGAATAGTGATGCATCAAATACGATTCGAAATAATTTCAATGCACTTACACCAAAGTTTGATAACTTCCGTGAAATTGTTGACAGCTATGCAAAATTTCTAGATCAAACTGTAAATGCCTATAACTCAACAGAATCCGCAATCAACAGCAACGCGAGTGCATTTAAATAAGCCTGCAGGTTGTATTGTTCCTAACTCTCTTTTTAGAGGAGAGCTAGGAACAACACCCTTTTGGGAGCTAGGAATAAAGGTTAGTGTTGAAACCCTAGAGATGGAGAGGATTAGGATGAAAACTGATTTGGAGAAGCTTTTTTCAGGGACGCTTACGAAAGAACAGTTGATAACTCATTTAGTAAACATTGTCGACAGTTTGACGGAGTTAGTGAAAAGCGGTGTAGATTTCGAAAACATTTTGCTAGACAAGAAACATATTTTTCTTGATCACTTTTCAAATAGATTAGTATTTATGTGCCTTCCCATAAAAGATAATGTCTTTGAAAAGGTATCAATGAATGGATTTTTTAAAGAATTAATCGCTTCTACATCCTATGATGAAAATGACGATTTACAGTTTTTTATCAAGCTTCATAATTACCTAGCGAGTCCACGGGTATTCCATCTGCAAGAGTTTAAAGAAAAACTGACTGAGTTTTCAGGCGGATGCGGAGAGAAAAACGACGCTGTTACGGAAAAGCACTCCAACTTTTACAGTCCAGGATTAATCACGCGTGCATTGGCACTCGCGGATGAGGGGACGCCAGTTTTAGGGACATGTAATGAACTGGACGAGTATGAAGAAGGTACCACAGCATTAGGGATAGACAATGGGCGTTTGCCAAAGCCATTCCTTTTAGAGGTGGAAACCGGTGCTAAAATCGTCGTAACGAAAGATGTTTTTAAAATAGGAAGAGACCCTGAACAAGCTGATTATGCTTCGAACAATAAAGTGGTTGGACGGATCCACGCAGAATTGGTTACCTCTGATGGAGAATATTTTTTAATTGATAAACATTCAAAAAATGGAAGCTATCTTAACGGAGTCAAACTGTCCCCAAATGAAAGGACTAAGATTAAACACGAAGACCGTATTAAACTTGCTAATCAGGAGTTTGTTTTCAAGTTATTTTAAAAATGGGGGTTAGCCAATGGCATTCTTAACAGCGCACCATACGGATGTAGGTATCAAAAAGAAGACAAATCAAGATGCCTTATTGCTAAAGACAGCTAACACTCTGAAAGGTTCAGTCGGCCTTTTCATCGTTTGTGATGGGATGGGCGGCTTGTCGCACGGGGAACTGGCAAGTGCGACGGTAATTAGAGGAATGGCAGAGTGGTTCGATGCAGAAATGCCAAGACTCTCGCACTCAGCGCACATCGAGGAAGAGATCTTTTGGGAATTAGAAAAGTGCATTAAACAATTGAACGAGAAAATACTCAACTTCGGCGAAACAAGAAAAGTGAAATTGGGGACAACCTTGACAGCCTTGTTAATCGTCCACCAAAAATATTATATTGCACAAATCGGGGATAGCCGTGCCTACAGGATTTCTGACTCTTTAAACCAACTAACAAAGGATCAAACGTTAGTAGCCAGGGAAGTGGCCCGTGGGAATATAACGGAAGAGCAGGCTAAATACGACCCGCGCCGAAATGTGCTGCTGCAATGTGTAGGTGCTACAAAGGAGATTGAGGTTGATTTTTCAAAGGGTGATGTTCAACCAAACACGGTGTTTATGTTATGTTCGGATGGATTTTACCATCAAATCACGGAGGAAGAGTTAGCGCTGAATCTCAAACCAGAAACGATAAAGAACAATCAGCAATTACAGGGTAAAGTTGTTCAATTAGTTGAGTTAGTAAAGGCAAGGAAAGAAGTAGATAATATTTCGGTTGTAGCAGCAAAAGTTTTGTAAGCAGCGGGGGCGTTTTACTTGATAGAAATTGGATCAGTAATCGATGAAAGATATGAAATATTAAAGGAAATTGGCCGCGGCGGTATGAGCATCGTTTATCTCGCGATGGATAACAGGCTGAATAAATCCTTAGTCGTAAAAGATATACGGAAACGCGCGTCTAGTAATAACGAACTTCTAATCAACAGCTTGATTGTCGAAGCCAATATGCTCAAAGTTCTCGATCATGGAGCGCTGCCAAAAATCTACGATATTATCGAATCTGAAGGCGATATCTATGTCGTCATGGACTATATCGAGGGCGAGTCTTTAAAAGAGAAACTGAAGCGTGAAAAGACGATTTCAGCGAATCAGGTAATTGATTGGGCTAGGCAGTTAAGTGAAGTTTTAGAGTACTTACATACGAGGAAGCCCTATCCGATTATTTATCGGGATATGAAGCCAGATAATATTATGCTTACCCCTGAAGGGAAAATTAAGCTGATTGATTTTGGAATCGCAAGGGAATTCAAGACCGAGAGTTCTACGGATACGACCAATTTAGGAACGAAATCCTATGCCGCACCCGAGCAAATGTCAGGCAAACAGACGGACGCGCGTACGGATATCTATAGCTTAGGAGTCACCTTGTATCATCTTGTCACCGGTAAGAGTCTAAATGAACCGCCATTTGAGCTTAAGCCAATCCGTCATTGGGACCCAACCCTGCCTGAAGGCCTTGAGCATATTATTAGTAAGGCGACACAGTCGGAACCAGCCAACCGCTATCAAAGCTGCAGTGAGCTATCCTATGACCTTGAGAATATTAACAAGCTGACAGACGGGTATAAAAATAAGCTGCGCAAGAAGCTCTCAATCTTTCTAGTACCAGTCGTCTTGTGTCTTGCCTTTATGACAACAACAGTGTTTGGCTATAAAGGTGTGAAAAATACGCAGTTCCAGGATTATATGAGTTTGGTTAATGATAGCTCGGTATATTTGATGGATGGCGAGGATAAGAAAGCAATTGAAATGTTAGAAAAAGCGATTACGACAGTTGACAAATCCCGGGCAGAAGCATATATCAATTTACTAGATTTATATAGCAATCGAAATGAGACCGATACGGGATTAGCAAAGATAGAGGCCTATATCGAGGATGAGTACGGAGATATCCATGAAAATGATGAAGTCCGCTTTAAAATGGGGATGACCTATTTTGATATCAAACGTAACTACTCGGAGGCGTTAAAGCATTTTAATCAAGTCGATCCCGAAGTAATTCCTGATGCACAGTATTATGAGGCATTAGCGACAACGATGATTTCGATGAATATTGACTATAAAAAGTTCTCCGAAAGTCTGCTTGAGTTTGAAAAGTTCAATGACCAGCTGCCAAATGAACGTAAGAAAGTGGATAACTATAATTCCTTAGCGAATATCTATATCTCGTATAAAGGACAAATTTCTGATGCCAATACAAAAGCAATTGAAATTGTTGAAAAAGCCTATGAAGTTCTCCGTTTAGTCGAAAATGAGAACTTATTAATCAAGTATGAATTGGATTTTGAGCAAAAATTAGCACAGGCTTTCTACAGTAGAGGTGTTAATTCAAAAGATAAAGAAAGTGCAAAACAGGATTACGAGAATGCCATACAGCATTATCAGAACCTTTTGGATTTAAATGCGAGTAATGAAGAAGAAATAGTCGTGAAAATAGGTGTCATCTATCAAGAAATGGGTGAGCCAACCCGAGCGGTTGAGCAATTTCAAAATGCGATAAAAAAATATCCCGAAAGTATTGATGCATATGTTAAACTCGGTAATTTATTGTTAGATACCGAACAAAGTAAAGACGATGGAAGCAGAAATTATCAAGGTGCGCAACAGGTTTATGAACAAGTAAAAACGTTGAATGGAGCAGGAGAGGATGAAGCTTTTAAAAAGCTAGTAAGGAGGTTTGATAACCTCGGTATTAAGTAGGAAGGGGTAGGATAATGGAGTACCAGATTATGCTTTATGGGGGAATGGCCGGTACGATCATTACCTTGATCATTTCGATTATTCTCTACATCAAAATGGGTATAGCGCAAGTAGTTGAGGATTTAACAGGTATTAGCCTTCGGAAAAGATTACATAAAAAGAAAAAGGTCCAGGAGGAATCAAATGAACAGCGGCTGACAAAAGAAATTATGTTAAAAAAGCAGTATGCCGGGGAGGCAGCAGCTAGTCAAGAGACGGAACTTATGAGCAGTGAGGTTGAGGAAACAGCCTTACTTGGTGACGGATATATCGAAGAAACCTCTTTGTTAACAGCTGACCTTGAAGAAACGACAGTTTTATCGGCGGATATAGAGGAAACTTCATTATTAGTAGAGGAAGAAGATTTTTTCAAAAAAGAAGTAGATGTGATCGTTGTTCACTCCACCACGATCATCTAAGGGGAGTTTAGTAGAATGGCAGATAGGTTAGCTAAAAGGTACAAAAGTAAAAAGAACGTCATCTGGACATTAACGATTAGCCTTTTGCTTATTTCAGTGTTCGTATTTAGCACAAATGCATTTTCGCTGGATGGGGCAAAGCGATATATTGTGTTTAATGATGACAAATGGGATATGGAGTCAATGGACCAGCCCGACTGGATGACAAATAAAGACAGCATTACCTTTAAGGTAGATCTAAAGGAAGACTTTGAGAATAGCAGTCAGGGTGAAGGTATTACGGAGGTAGAAGAACCGTTTGCTGTTAAAGCTGCATATCAAGGCAGTGAAATCACAACAGCAAAAATTGAGGGAATAAACGATTCGGAGTTAGGTTTTATAGGAGAGTATTTGGTTACGATTCCATTACAGCCTGATAGTCCCGAGGGCAGCTTACATGTAAATGTGGAATTTGCTGAAGACAATTCATGGAATATCCCTGCTTCAACGAATACATTTTCCATAAATCGAGATGCTGTTAAACCTGTAGTGAATGTTACGTCTTGGTTCGAAAATGGAAGATTTAAAGACGGAGAGTTTACGAACAAGCCAGTCTCGATGAGTATAAAAGTAACCGACAGCAATTTCATTCCTGGAAAGGATACGATTTCAATTTTAAAAGATGGGATTGCCTACGAACCTGCACAAGAACCTGAATGGAATGAGAATGAAACGTTCCTTACCCTTGATAATACTGGGTTCTATGAAGTGACGATTGTTGCTGCTGATAGAGCAGGAAATAAAAGTGATCCAGCAAAAGTGAACTTTGGTATCGTGAAACAAGGTCCACGATTAACGATAAAAGATAAAAATGACAGTGGTTTTTATAAACAAGTTGAGCTAAAAGTTGAAAGCGACATTCTCATTTATGATGCAAGTGCGACAATTGAGAAAACGATTAATGGCGAGAAGACAACAGAAGTGAAAAATTTCGAGAGAAAAGGTAAAAATGCTGTCCTTTCCCTAACGGAGGATGGGACTTACAAGGTAAGTGTTACAGTAAAAGATCGGCAAAATATTGATCCTGGACATCAGTTAGGGATTACAAGTTTTACAATTGATCAAACAGCACCAGCACTTGTCATTAATGGTGTTACTGATCAAGGTGAATACCGTGAATCAAAAGAAGCCGAAATTAGTGTCACGGATGCGAATGTCGATGAAAGTCTAACAGAACTTAAAGTAACGGCAGGAAACCAAGTAACAACTTATTCGGGGGAAGAAGCCTACAAAAAACATCATTTCACCGAGGAGGGTGTTTATACACTTGAATTAAGCGCCACCGATAAAGCAGGGAATTCCGCAGTTAAAAGTATAAAGTTTATTATCGATAAGTCTGCGCCCAAACTTGATATCAGTGGGGTTAATGCTGAGGAATTTTTCAACTCCGATAAAAATAAAAAGGAAGTAACCATATCAGTTGAGGATTTAACCCTCGATTTAAATCAAACTAGTTTAAAAGTTGAGAAAGACGGAGCAGCCTATCCAGAATCAATTCAGTTAAATAGCGTAACAGAATCAAAAGCGGAGGCAAAACATACCTTTACAGCTGAAGGAAAATATAAGATTATCCTCACTTCAACCGATAGGCTAGGAAAAGCTGCACCAGCAAAATCAGTTTCTTTTACAATTGATAATACCCATCCAAAAGCAGTGGTTACCCTTGATGGTACGGTGATGGCAGAAGATGAAATAGTGGTTGATGGCGAGAAAACAGTAAAAATAGCGATAACCGATAAGCATCATGAGTTTTACAATGTAACTGTAAAGAAAAATGGAGAAGAGTATAAGATTGATCCATTGGTTCAAGACGGAGAAAACGTTGCAACGGAACATTTATTTAAAGAAGATGGAGTCTATGAAATAACAGTAGAATCTACAGATAAAGCTAAAAATAAAAGTGTATTAACGAAAACAATTACGATTGATACGGGTAAACCTGATATTCATTTTAAAGGTGTTAAACATCAGGCACATTACAATAGTGAAAATGTGGATGTTACTGTGACCGTTAATGATTTCACGTTTGATAAAAACAAAACAACCCTTGAAATGACAAGAACAAATGGTAGTCAGGTCACCGAAATCAAACCTGGCAACTGGAACATCTATGATTACCTAAAGTGGCTTTATTACGGTGAAATGGATCTGTCTTTCAAAGAAGAAGGTATTTATCAACTTAAAGTAACCGCAAAAGACAGATTTGGAAAAGTAAGTTCTAAAACGATAGAGTTTACTATCGATAGAACTACACCAAAAATTGATATTACTGGTATTAACGAAGGTACTTTTGTTAAAGGCGGTGAGGTTGTCATCGTGGTTGACGAATACTACTACGACACAAACAATGTCACCGTAACAGTTCAGAAAGATGATAGTCTAAAAGAAGAAACGTTTGTGAATAAAGCTGAAAAGTCTAAGGTTGCATTGAAATTTACTGAAGATGGGGATTATCAGATTACAGTAAGTGCAGAAGACAAGGCTGGAAACAAAGCCTCCGACACGAAGTTATCATTTACGGTCGATACGATAAAACCGGTAATCGATATTATTGATCTGAAAACAAACTCAACTGTGAAGGATCAATCTTACGACGCTGAGAGCAAAGATGTATCAATCAATGTGAATGAACATAATTTTGCGAACAACATGGTTCAGTATGAGGTAATAGAAAAAAATACAGTTACCAATGAAAGTAAAAGTATTTGGATCGGTGAGTGGAGGAACGTTGCGGAAATATCCAGTCTTACCTACAATTTTAAAGATGATTATGAGTATTTCATCAAAGTGATGGCAGAAGACGCAGCTGGAAACACCGCAGATGAAAAAACCGTAACCTTTACCATTGATACGATTAATCCGCTATTAGCAACTGATGGTATTGAGAATGATCAGAATTACCAAAGTACGACTGCATCATTTTGGGTAAAAGATACGAACATCGACCTATCCAATACAAAACTCGTCGTGTTAAAAGATGGGGAGCCTTATAGTATTGGTGATATTGCTCTAAGCTATATAACAGAAGGTGCACTACGCTACACGTTTAAAGAAGAAGGAAATTATACCGTGACGTTGGAATCAACTGATAAGGCAAAGCGAAAAAGCGTCCATGGACCAATTAGTTTTATTATTGATTCAACAAAGCCAGTTGTAAAAGTGGAGGGCGTGGATGATCACTCCTTTAACCCAGCGAACAAAAACGTAACAATTTCTGTTAATGAGAAGAATTTTTCAACCAATAAAGTTGAATTAGCGGTAACAAAAGATAATAAGCCATATGATTTGGGTCCGTTTCATACAAATGAAAAACAGCTTTCTTCCATTGCCCATAATTTTGCAAATGATGGGTTGTATGAAATCTTTGTGAAATCGACAGATAAGGCTGGCAATGGACCTGTCACTGTTAATAGGACATTCACGATTGATAAAACAAGACCAGCTATTGAAATTACGGGTGTAAATCAAGATGCGTATTACAATGAGGATAAGCGTGTTAATGTCACCATTCGCGACGTAAACCTAGATATTAACAAAATAACAGTTACAAGAGATGGTGCCCGTTATAATGCCGGCGGCTTCTCTGTCAGCAATAACACGGCGTCGCTTAGTCACAATTTTAGTGAAGAGGGAGTCTACAATGTCTTGGTAGAAGCTACAGACAAAGCGGGAAACAGCTTCACGCAGCAAGTGAGCTTCACGATGGATAAGACAAAACCAGTCATCACTCCAAAATTTAAAGGGCAAACGAGAGTCATTAAAGACGGTGAATATATAAACGAAATTTTTACACCGGAATTTGCTCTAGATCAAAAGGATGATACAATCGTTTCCGTTACATTAAACGGTGAGAATGCCGGCAGAACGGCTCCGACTGCATCGAAGGAAATGGAATATCACTTTAATGTCGTGGCCCGAGATAAAGCAGGAAATGAAACAACATTGGAGATTCATTTTACGGTAGATACGACAAAACCAACATTATCAATTTCCGGGATTCTTGATGGCTTCTTTAATGAAAACTTAACACCAATAGTTTCGTATTCTGACATTCATTTAGACCCTAACAGAACTTCTGTAACATTAAATGGTGCTCCTTATAAAAACGGAACAAAGCTAGAGTTGGAAAAAGACTATGTTTTCAAAGCAACTGTAACAGATTTAGCAAACAATGTAAGTACGAGAACAATTGTCTTTACGATTGATAAAACATCACCAGTTATTAAATTCAAAGAACCTGTCTCGAACAAGTATTTTAACAAGGATTTAATACCTGATCTGTTAATTGAGGATTTGAACGAATATGACATCATTGCCCTAACCTTGGATGGCAAGGAATATAAAATTGGCGATCCAATTACTTCTGAAGGTAAGCATGTCTTGTTCTTTGAGGTAAAGGATAAGGCAGGTAATATTAAGCAATTAAGTGTCGAGTTTATTATTGATAAAAAGGCTCCAAAGGTCATTTACGATGGAATTAAGCAGAATGAGCAATACTTCGAAACTGTTAAAGCAGCGATTCGCCTTGATAATCCGAGCGATACAATCAAATCCATTCTGGTAAATGGCAAGCTGCATAACTTTGATGAAGCAACCGATGAGAATGGTGTTGCCGTCTTTACGTCAACTTTCTCAGAAATTAATTCGTATGAAGTGGCAGTGACTGCGGTAGATGATGCAGGAAATAAAACGACTACAGTCATCCCGTTTGAAATTGCCGAGAAGACTGCTTTGGTGAAGTTTTATGAAAATAAACCATTGTTTGCAGGCTCGTTAATTGGGCTTTTCGGAATAATGGGCATTGGGATTACTGCTTTGGTTAGACGAAAGAAAACAGTAGCAGTTGAGGAATAAAGTGATCGTAAGACTGTGAATGATGAGACTATCATTCACAGTCTTTTTTTTGCGCAAACATTCGTGAAGACGGATTATGTGTAATCGGAAATTGGTGTTAAATGAAATTTATTCATCAATTCACGAACATTAATTTATAAACCAAAAATAATATTCGCTTTTTTGGTTGCCAAATAGTCTTTTATTCTTTATAATCGTAAAGGTGTAAGAGATAAATAAAACAGAATCCAGGATGGTGCTAATCACCATCAATAATACTTTTTTATATTGGAAAGTGAGGCCAGATATGACGCAGCGAAGAGTACCTTATCTCATCTTGGCTCCAGGATTGATTCTCTTGATTTTATTTTTGGTGTTACCTCTTATCTCAACCATTTTCCCAACATTCTTTAATGGAGGGTTTACCTTTTCAAATTACACTTCATTCTTCTTGGATGAGTATAATTTTGGTATTTTTTGGCGGACGATAAAGATTTCACTGATTGCAACACTGATTTGTGTAGTGTTAGGAGTTCCGACTGCCTATTACATTTCCCAAAGTCCGAAAAAATGGCGCGGTCTATTAATGTCGATCACATTGTTTCCGTTGTTAACGAATTCGGTTGTGCGGAGTTTTGCGTGGATTACAATCTTGGGACAAGACGGTATTTTAAATAATGCTTTGATGAATATTGGCTTACTTTCTAAGCCGCTTACGATGCTTTATACAGAATTCGCCATTGTCATTGGCTCTGTGTATCTCTTCCTGCCATTAATGGTGATTACGTTAGTGGGAATTTTAGAGAACATTGATTCTGAAATTATGGAAGCAGCAGAAACGTTAGGTGCCAATCGCTTGATTGCCTTTGTGAAGGTTATCCTGCCATTAAGTGTACCGGGGATTATTGTTGGCAGTATTTTAGTGTTCACAGGAAGTTTGACTGCTTATACAACCCCGCAATTATTAGGCGGAAATCGAAACATCATGTTAGCTACCTTTTTATATCAAAATGCAACTGCACTAGGAAACTGGCAAGGTGCAAGTGTCATTGCCTTGATTATGATTGTGGCTACTTTAATTGTTATGAAGTTATTCAGCTGGGTTGCGGGACGCATGGATAAAAGAGGTGAGGCGAGTGCGTAAAAATATTGGTTTAAAAATCTTTGCTGGCCTAGTTTTTGCATTTTTGTTAGTTCCTTTGTTCATTATCATAGTGACCTCTTTTGGAACAAACTCTACTATTCAATTTCCGATTAAAGGTTTTACCCTTGATTGGTATAGTAAGGTATTTGACAATGAAGCATTTATGGACAGCTTCTTTCTTAGTCTGCAAGTAGCATTTTTTGCGACTCTCTTGGCATTAATTATTGGTGTTCCAGCTGCTTATTCTTTGGCACGTCACAAGGTGTTTGGACGAAATTGGATTAAGAGTTTTTTCCTTTCTCCAACCATTGTACCTGGCTTGGTTGTTGGATATGCTATGTATCAATTTATAGTCATTAAGTTTCAATTTCCTATCATCCAAGGATTATTTTTAGGTCATTTCTTGATTTGCCTGCCTTACGTTATCCGAGTGGTTGGTTCAACAATTGAACAGCTTGATTTTTCAATTGAAGAAGTTTCGTGGACGTTAGGGTGCACAAAATTACAAGCTTTTATAAAAGTGGTATTACCGAACATTACTTCTGGAATTTTTGCTTCCTTCATGTTGGCATTCATTAATTCCTTCAACAATATACCTGTATCTCAGTTCTTATCAGGACCAGGTGTAACAATGCTGCCAACTAGCTTAATGAATTATATCGAATACAACTATGATCCATCTGTATCTGCTTTATCAGTTATTTTAATGCTTGGTACGATTGTCCTTATGTATGTTATTGAGAAGACGCTAGGGTTAGCAAGTATTTCATAGGAACAACCAGGATGTTAACATCGAAGGGGGTAAAACAGCATTATGTCCTATGTAGAACTAAAAGATATTCGTGTGAGTTATGACAACAAAGCCAATATTTTAAAAGATTTAAATCTATCAATTGAAAAGGGCGAATTGGTTTCCTTGTTAGGACCATCAGGCTGCGGGAAAACAACCACTTTACGTGTTATTGCCGGCTTAATTGAGCCTAATGATGGTGAGTTTCTTGTTGACACACAAAACCTAACAAAGGTGCCCGTTCATAAACGTGAATTTGGAATGGTATTCCAAAGCTATGCATTGTTTCCACATCTAACGATTAAGGAAAATGTGGCGTTCGGCTTAAAACTACGCAAGGAAAAAAAGAATTCCATAGAAAAAAAGGTAAAAGATATTTTAGCGATTACAGGCTTAGAAGAGCTGGGGGACCGCTATCCCAAACAACTTTCAGGCGGACAGAGACAACGTGTAGCTTTAGCGCGCGCCTTAGTCATCGAACCAAAATTATTATTATTAGATGAACCATTAAGCAACTTAGATGCAAAATTACGCTTGGCAATGCGTATCGAAATTAAACGGATCCAAAGGCAATTAGGCATTACATCCGTGTTTGTAACGCATGATCAAGAGGAATGTTTCTCGATTTCAGACAGAGTTGCTGTTATGAATAAAGGCGTAATCGAACAGTTCGACACACCTGAAGAAATTTATAATAATCCAAAAACGGAGTTCGTGGCCCGTTTTATCGGGTTTGAGAACTTCTTTGAATTAACACCAACAGAAGAATGGAACTATAAAGCTATTGATGGAACAGTTTTCCATAGTACTCGTGATTGGGAGCCAGGAAAGCATACGGGAACCATTCGTCCGGATGATATCGAGATAACAAGAAATAGTAAACAAACTGAAAATAATATGGTGTCAGGGATTATAAAAGTTCGTACGTTCCTTGGCAAGTCCTACCAATATGAAGTCGAAACACCTATTGGAAAATTACTCGCAAATAAAACAGATGATGTGGTCTATCAAGTTGGAGACGAAGTTACATTATCCATGCCATCTCACAAACTAATCATAGTTTAAAACATCCAAGAAAAGGGGAGAACAAAATGAAAAAGAAATTAGGTTTAGTAAGTTTAACTTTAGTATCTGCTGGTATACTGGCTGCATGCGGAGGCGGCGGCGACAAAGATGCGAGTAAGGAAAAACAGACATTGGTCATCTCCACTTTTGGTTTGGAAGAAGATAAAATGCAAGAAGATGTTTTCAAACCATTCGAAGAAAAATACAATGTAGACATTGTGTTAGAAACTGGTACAAGCTCTGAGCGTTTGACAAAATTGAAAAGCAATCCAAACTCAACGGTTGATGTAATTGAATTGTCGCAATCAAATGCGGCTGATGGTGTATCAGCAGATTTATTTGAAAAAATCGACAGCTCAAAGGCTCCAAATATGGACAACTTAATCGATAGTGCAAAAGAATTAGCTGCAGATGGTTCTGGACCAGCCTACACGCTGAACAGTATCGGGATTGTCTATAATAAACAGACGGCAGGTAAAGAAATTAAGGAATGGAATGATCTATGGGATTCTTCTTTAAAAGGGAAAATCTCAATTCCTGACATTACTACTACATTTGGTCCAGCGATGCTATATGTAGCAAGCGGTCACGAAACTGTTGACCTTACAACGGATAATGGAAAAGCAGCATTTGAAGGAATCACTGATTTAGCTCCAAACGTTGTAAAAACGTATAGCAAATCTTCTGATTTAGCCAACATGTTCCAATCAGGAGAAATTGCAGCTGCTGTTGTCGGTGACTTTGCTGTTCCGATTATTACAGAATCCAATCCAGATGTAGCCTATGTTGTTCCGGAATCTGGAACCTATGCAAACTTTAACACGATCAACATCAACAAAAACTCTAAAAATAAGGACTTGGCCTATAAGTATATCGATTGGAGATTAAGCCAGGAAGTTCAAGAAAAAACAGCTGTGTCTCTAAATGAAGCTCCAACTAATAAAAATGTAGTACTAGACGAAGAAACGGCTAAAAATAAAACGTATGGTGATGTGGCAGAACGTACAAACAAAGTGGATTCATTATTCGTAAATAAAAACCTTGAATCTTGGATTAATCAATGGAATCGAATTTTGAATAAATAGAAACGATAGTAAGGAGAAGGGCTAAGGATAATTCTTGGCCTTTTTCTCTTTTATAAAGGAATCAGAGGGCGGGGGAATATAAATGAAAGTCGATCTAGCAATTGTAAATGCTCAAGTTTTTAATACTTTTTCCAAAAGGTTTGAAAAGAAAAATATATTTATTGTTAAGGATAAATTTTACTATATAACGGCGGACGAAATAGATGATTGTCAGGCAGCGGAAGTAGTTGACGCGAAAAATCAGTATTTGATTCCTGGCTTAATGGATATTCACATGCATATTGAAAGTTCAATGACTTCCCCTTCTATTTTTTCAGAAGCAGTGTTAACCCACGGAGTAACAACGGTTATCGCAGATGCCCATGAAATTGCGAATGTGTTTGGTATGGAGGGGCTGGAGGCGTTCTTTTCCCAGCCAAGTGCCATGGATATTTTCTATGCGATCCCTTCCTCTGTTCCTTCGACGACACCAGAATTAGAAACAATTGGCGGTTTTATCGGTGTTGAAGAAGTGAAACAGCTCTTGAAGCATCCGAAAGTAATGGCACTAGGGGAAGCGATGAACTTTAATGGCATTGTTAATGAACCCGATTCTTTGATTCGGCAGATTTTAGGTGCAGTTCAAGCGGAAAGGCCGCTTATGCCTTTAGAAGGGCATGTTCCGCGGGTGTCAGGATTAGAATTATCAAAGTTCTTATATGCAGGTATAACGGCTGATCATACCCATCAATCGCCCGAATCCATTTATGAGAAAATCACCAATGGAATGTTTTTAGAATTTCAAAAGAAATCAATTACCCCTGAAAACATCAGCGTTGTTGTTGAAAATGATTTCTATGAATATATGGCCATCATTACGGATGATGTGATGGCGGACGACCTGTTGGAAGGACATTTGGATGCCAACGTTCGATTGGCTATTTTCTCCGGAATGCCAGCAGAACAGGCTATCTATTGCGCTACTTATACGCCTGCAAGAAGAATGGGATTTCAGGACCGAGGTGCGATTGTTCCGGGCTTTAAAGCTGATTTTCTCTTGCTGAATGATGTTGAAAGCTTTGAAATTGGGGCGGTTTATAAGGATGGGAAATTAGTCTATACACAAGGAGATGAAATCAAGTATCCAGCTGTGAAACCTAATTTTCCAGAACACTTCTATCATTCTTTGAATTGCAGGGCATTAACGGCAGAGGATTTACGTTTTAAGGTGAAGGTTTCTGAAAAGGCTGTAGTCAACGTAATTAAAATTTCGGAAGTCGGTACGTTTACTGAACATGTACAGCAAGAAGTTAGGGTCGCAGATGGATTTTTAGATTGGGAGAGTAGCGGGTTAGCCTTAATTGTTGTGATGGAACGATATGGGAAAACAGGTGGCATTGCCTACGGATTTGTTGATAAAGCTCTATATGAAAAAGGAGCTGTCGCCACTACATGGGCTCATGATCATCATAATTTGATGGTAATGGGAACAAGCTTGGAAGATATAATAGCTGCACAAAAACAATTATTGGATATGCAAGGTGGTTATGTTGTGGTACAAGGCGGGGATGTTCAAGCAGTTTGCCCATTGCCAGTGGGCGGTATTATCAGTGACGCACCAATACAAGAACTAGGTGCGCAATTAATGGAAGTTCGTCAAGCGATGAGTAGGTTAGGCTACCGCAACAGCAATGAAATTATGTCCTTCTCGACATTATCTCTGCCGGTTTCACCTGTTATCAAAATTACAGACAAAGGGATGATGAATGTGCGGTCTCAAATGATGATCCCGCTAATTGAGGGTGAACAACTTTGAAAATAGTGTTTAAAAATGCCTGGATATTAACAATCAATGAACAGATGGAGCAGTTTCCGAACGGCTATATATTGGTGGATGGCGAGAAAATTTTAGATGTTGGCGCGATGGATTCACTGCCAAAGGACATCACCTATGACCAATGCATTGATGCCAAAGGGGCAATTTTGTTACCTGGCATGGTCAATACACATACACATATTGGCATGATTCCGTTTCGTTCATTAGGGGATGACTATCCAGACCGTTTACATCGCTTTTTATTTCCGTTAGAAAATGAATGTATGAATGAACAGCTGGCATACACGAGCGCAAAATATGCCATTGCTGAAATGCAGCTTGCCGGTGTGACGACATTCTTTGATATGTATTATTTTGAACAACAGTTGGCAGAGGCTGCAGAAGAAATGCATAGCCGCAGTATCTTAGCAGAAACAGTCATAGACACAGTAACCGTTGATGTGCCAGAGCCAATGGGTGGTTTACAGTATGCTCAACGTTTTCTACCGAAATGGCAAGGGAATAGTAGAATTCAAGCCTCAGTAGCACCACATGCCCCCTATTCTAATACAATGGAAGTCCTCCAGCAGGCCGACGCTTTGTCTCGAAAGTACGATGTGCCATGGATGATGCATGTTAGTGAAATGGACTTTGAAATGGAAAAGTATCGTATAGAATACAATCAAACTCCGATTGAATTTTTAGAGGAGATTGGCGTATTAAGTCCAAGGCTAATTGCTGCCCACTGTATTCATTTGTCAGACCATGATATTGAGGTGTTGAAGAAGTATGATGTAAAGGTTGCGCATTGTATCGGTGCTAATACTAAATCTGCTAAAGGGGTAGCCCGTGTTCGGGATTTATTAGCTGCTGGTGTAACAGTTGGGCTGGGAACAGATGGGCCAAGCAGCGGGAATACCTTGGACTTATTCAGCCAAATGCGATTGTTTGCCAATTTTCATAAAACGTTTTTACAGGATCGCAGCGCCTTTCCAGCTGAAGAAATTGTAAAGTTAGCCACATGCGGAGGAGCGAAAGTTATAGGTATGGAGAAGCAAATTGGCTCTATTGAGGCAGGGAAACAAGCAGATTTCATCCTAGTTGAAACCGATTCAGTCAATATGTTTCCTATTTTTGATCCTTATTCTGCACTAGTGTACTCGGCTAATGCTGGTAATGTTAGAGACGTGTTTATCGCTGGGAAGCAAGTGGTTGCGGGGAAAAAATTAGTGGATTATGATGAAGTTCAATTAAGAGAAGAGCTTGCTGAAGCCATGGAGCAATGCGGATTTAAAGCAAAGGCATTAAAAGCATTGTCGGAAAAATAGAGGTAATTAAATATGACTACTTCCTTATTAAGAAGGTTGTAGTCATTTTCTTATTATTGGTTATTTAGGATTATGATTTTTTCATAATACTCTTCTCTTGGAGATAAGACCTATTTACAATTCCTTATCATTAATTTACTGAATTTTTACAAAAATCCTATTTTCCCTTAAAACTATTAATTTAATCTATTACTAGATTCATAATTAATAGTTGAGGAGAGATAGTCTGTGAATAATGAAACTTCTAAAAACAGCTTGAACAGAAGAGACTTTTTAAAAGCGGGAGGAATGGGTACACTTGCCCTCACATTAGGATCAACAGGGGTATTAGCACTTGGTTCAAAAGCATTTGCGGATACGACGAATAATCCGACTAGCGGATTTGGCGGTTACGGTCCTTTGGTACCGGATCCGAACGGAATACTCGACCTTCCAAACGGTTTTCATTACAAAATAATCTCTAAAGAAGGCGAGCTAATGTCAAACGGGTCAGTAATCCCGGGGGCTTTTGATGGAATGGCAGCTTTTGAAGGTCCAAGCAATACGACCATCCTTGTTCGTAATCATGAATTAGGGGCAGGTCCAGCATTTGGAAGTAATCCTTATGATGCAAATGCACAAGGCGGTACAACGGCTCTAGTTGTAGGAGCTAATCGCGAAGTTATTAAAGAATATGTAACCTCTTCAGGAACAATCCGAAATTGTGCTGGTGGTGCAACACCTTGGGGCACTTGGCTGACTTGTGAAGAAAACCGTTCTACGGGACACGGATATGTATTCGAAGTAGATCCACAGCAGCCAGAAAACGATATGTCCAAAACTCCAATCAAGGAGATGGGCCGTTTTGCACACGAAGCCTGTGCAATTGACCCTTCTACAGGATATGTATACTTGACAGAAGATGCGAGCCCAAGCTACCTTTACCGCTTTATTCCTAATAACACGAGTCAAAAGCCTGGCGCGTTACAAGAAGGCGGCACGCTGTATGCAGCTGCGATTGAAGCGGTAACTGATCCAGCAGCAAGCACTTTCAAAACAGGACAAACATTTAAAATTGTTTGGAAGAAAGTAGATCCTCATTTGTGCCGTGAGGAAGCAGCTGAACAAAACTGCATTAAATTCTCAAGACTTGAGGGAGCGTTCTTCCAAGAGGGTGTTTTCTGGTTTGATGATACCTCTGCCGGAGACAAAAAACTCGGCCGCGTTTACCGTTACATACCTCATACTAATACATTGGAGCTTTTCTATGAGGGAAATGATGCACGAGAAATGGAATATCCAGATAATATCTGTATGACTCCATGGGGAGACCTTTGGTATGCAGAAGATGGTTCAGGTCAAGATCGACTTATGGGAATCACCCCAGAAGGCAAAGTCTATCCTTTTGCCGCCAACCGTTTAAGTGATTCTGAATTGGCAGGACCAACCTTCTCCCCTGATGGAAACACGCTTTTTGTTAATATTCAAAGTCCAGGCCAAACCTTTGCTATCTGGGGACCATTCCAACGCAGAAACTCAGCGCGCGCAAGAGAAATGTCCTACGCTGCTCCTGCCAATCTTGCACCGCAAGTTTCGGAAAAAGTGGCTAAGGCTGCAGAGGCGCAAGGTATGTCCGTACTTGAAGCTGCAGCATTTGAGCGTCATGGCGTAAAGTTATAATTTAGTAATAAACAACTTAAAAATACCAAAAAAACAGAGATCAAATAAAGAAACTCGCCATAGAATTGGCGAGCTTCTTTATTAGGAAAATAAGATGTCCTGTCAGTAATCTAGTGACAAGTAAAAGTTAAAATAAGCGGAGCTTTTCCGGTTAAATGCAAAATGGAGCTCGTTTCGGGGAAAATAAGCGGAGCTTTTCCGCCTATGCAAAGCAAAGTCTCCCATTTGCGGCTTTTTCAGGCCAATAGGCGGAATGTCTCCGTCTATTTAAGCCTTTTTTAATAATAATTACGAATTAAGCGGAAATTCTCCGTCTATTTATCAGCTCAGGGGCTAAATCTAATTTGACTCCCCAACAGATAAGTCTGGACCCTCTTGATCCTAGCCTCAGCAATCAGCAGCGTAGGAAGTAAATTGCTATGTCAAAAAGTAATGAAATTTTGTGGAAACCTTGATAAATAAAGAAAAAGACGTATGCCAATTCATACGTCAATTCTTGTGTCTATTAATAAGGAATCGCATAGAAACCGAACCCTATAAAGTATTCTTGGTCTCTGCTTTTTGATTCTTATAATTCTTGCCCGTTTGTAGAAATCACGTTTTTGTACCAGAAGAATGATTTCTTCTTACTGCGGTTAAGTGTACCACTTCCATCATCATGCTTATCGACATAGATAAAGCCATAACGCTTGGACATTTCGCCTGTTGAAGCACTCACTAGGTCGATACAGCCCCATGGAGTGTAGCCCATTAAATTAACACCATCTTCAATGGCTTCACCCATTGCATCGATATGGCTTCTTAGGTAATCAATACGATAATCATCATTGATTGAGCCATCCTCTTCAACTTTATCATAAGCACCGAGTCCATTTTCTACGATAAATAGTGGCTTTTGATAACGGTCATATAATTGGTTAAGAGCGATACGAAGTCCGGTAGGGTCGATTTCCCAGCCCCAATCACTAGCGCTTAAGAATGGATTTTTAACACCGCCAATCAAATTACCTTGGCCAATTTCCTCTGGTGTTTTATTCTTTTTATCTGTGCGTGACATATAGTAACTGAATGAAATGAAATCAACAGTACCTTCCTTGATGATTTCTAAGTCACCCTCTTTAATCTCAAGGTTAATGCCGTTTTCTTTAAAGAAACGATTTGCAAACGCTGGATATGCTCCTCTAACTTGTACATCACCACAATAATTGTTAAATAGACGTTCCTCTTGTAGTGCATGTAATACATTTTCAGGATTGCAATCATAAGAATAGGTTGGTGCATAAATAAGCATACAGCCGATTTGGCTTCCTGGAATGATTTCATGACCTGCTTTTACTGCAAGGGCACTTGCAACAAATTGGTGATGTAGTCCTTGGAAGCTATCTTGTAACTTTGTTTCTTCCGTCTCTGGTGAGAAACCAAGTCCTAGAATAGGCATGTGTGTTGCACCATTAATTTCGTTAAATGTTAACCAGTATTTTACTTTGTTTTTGTAGCGGTTGAACAATGTTGTTGCATAACGCTCAAAGAAACCGATGACTTCACGGTTACGCCAGCCGCCATATTCAGTGATTAAATGAAGCGGAATCTCATAGTGAGAAATCGTAACAACCGGTTCAATATTATATTTTTTTAATTCATCAAATACACGATCATAGAAAGCTAAACCTTCTTCATTTGGTTCGAGCTCGTCACCTTTAGGGAAAATTCGGCTCCAAGCAATACTCATACGATATGTTTTGAATCCCATTTCAGCAAACAGAGCGATATCTTCTTTGAAACGGTGATAAAAATCAATACCATCGTGGTTCGGATAAACGTATTTCTCATTATCGATTTTAAAGTCAAAACCAGGTTCTCCAATAACCTTTAATCTTACTTTACCGCCAGGCATGACATCGGCAAGATTCATTCCTTTGCCGCCTTCAAGATAGGCACCTTCTAATTGGTTTGCAGCAGTAGCGCCGCCCCATAAAAATCCTTCTGGAAATTGATAAGTAGATTTACTCATATTAGTATCCCTCCATTTTCTTGGTTACGCTTTCTACTAAAGCAAATAAAAAAACCTAAACCACGTAACGAAGACAGAAAAGTCTCATAGATTACGTGATTTAGGTTTTGCCTGCATAACCAGTAACAATCCTAAAAGGTTGTTTTGTTTAATTGCGTTTACTATAACATGATTTTTTTGGTCAAGCAAGTATTTTGTAAACGGTTATTTTTTTGCATTTATATATAAATAAGAGGCTTATTGGCAATCTATAAAATTATTAATTTTTTTAAAAAGAAAGCGTTGACACATACCAAATACCCGTGATAAATTACACGTATCAAATAAAACTTAATAAAATTCCTTTGCAGGAATGTTACCTTAAGTGGGCATAACCTGATCTGATTAGAAAACACGCACAAAATCTCGTGTGTTGTTTCTAATTGGATCAGGTTTTTTATTTGAAAAATATATATCAAATAAAAGAAGGAAGGTTAAAAATATGAAATACGAGCAGTTAGCAAAAGATATTCTTGCAAATGTCGGCGGAAAAGAAAACGTTTCCAGTGTTGTTCACTGTATTACACGCTTACGCTTCAAGTTAAAGGATGAAGGAAAAGCAAACACAGAAGTGTTAAAAAATATGGATGGTGTTGTTACCGTTATGAAGAGTGGCGGACAATATCAAGTGGTAATCGGAAATCATGTGCCAGATGTGTATAAAGATGTTCTTGCTATAGGAGGATTCCAAGGGCAGGCACCTGTTGATGAGAAAGAAGAAGGCCCAAAAGGATCCCTGTTTAGTCGATTTATAGATATGATCTCAAGTATTTTCACTCCAATACTCGGAGTATTAGCTGCAACAGGGATGATCAAGGGTTTAAACGCATTGTTTGTTGCACTTGGATGGTTAGAAAATACTTCAGGTACGTATCAAATATTAAACGCTACTGGAGACGCATTGTTTAACTTCCTGCCAATCTTCTTAGGGTATACGGCTATTAAGAAATTTGGCGGTACTCCGTTTGTTGGTATGGCAATTGGTGCAGCGCTAGTATATCCAACTCTGTCAACACTAACAACTGGTGAACCATTATATATGTTATTTGAAGGAACGATGTTTCAGTCACCAATTTATGTTACTTTCTTTGGTATTCCTGTTATTTTAATGTCTTATACTTCATCTGTAATTCCGATTATTATTTCTGCTTACTTTGCAGCCAAGGTAGAAAAAGGGTTGAAAAAAGTTATTCCGGATGTAATAAAAGCATTTTTCGTACCGATGTTAACATTGTTAATCGTTGTTCCACTTACGTTCATGGTGATTGGACCTATTGCAACATGGGCAGGGGCGTTATTAGGGAAAGGTACGCTTGGAATCTATAATTTGAGCCCAATTATTGCAGGTATTTTCATTGGAGGTTTGTGGCAAGTATTTGTTATCTTCGGTCTACATTGGGGATTAGTACCGCTTGCTATTAATAACCTTACAACAATGGGTGCTGATCCAATACTTGGAACAATGTTTGCTGCATCGTTTGCTCAGATTGGTGCGGTTCTTGCAATTATGATCAAAACAAATCAACAGAAGTTAAAAGCGTTAAGTATTCCTGCCTTTATCTCTGGTATCTTTGGTGTTACAGAACCCGCTATTTACGGAATTACACTGCCATTAAAGAAACCATTTATTATTAGCTGTATTGGTGGAGCAGTCGGCGGTGGAATTCTCGGATTTGCAGGTTCGAAGTTATATATGGTTGGCGGACTTGGAGTCTTCGGTATTCCGACTTATATCGGCCCTGAAGGAATTACATTCGGTTTCTGGGGAGCAATCATTTCAATTATCGTTGGTTTTATCGTTGCATTCGTTCTAACCTATTTATTTGGCGGAATTAATAAAGAAAAATCTTCAAAAGCTACAAAAGAAACCAATACAGCTTCTAGTGAAGTTGCGGTAACTAAGGTTCAAAATGAAGCATTGGTAAGCCCATTAAACGGTATAGTACTTGCATTATCAGAAATTGAAGATGCAGCGTTTTCATCTGGTGCACTAGGACACGGTGTAGCGATTGAACCAAGTGAAGGGAAGTTACTTGCTCCTGTATCTGGAACAGTATCCGCGTTATTCCCAACCAATCATGCGATTGGAATTACAACCGACTCAGGTGCAGAAATTCTAATGCATATTGGGATGGACACAGTTCAATTAGAAGGAAAGTATTTCACCGCACATACTACTCAAGGTGAGTATGTGAAAAAAGGTCAATTACTAATTGAGTTCGATATCGAGCAAATAAAAAAAGCAGGTAAGCCGCTAACAACTCCTGTTGTTGTGACGAACCATAAGGAATACAGTTTAGTGTTAACAAATCAAAAGCAAGTCAAAACTGGTAGTCAATTAATTAACCTAGTAGCGAATTAGTAATTATTATTGAAGAAAGGAAAGGTTACTTTTCCTTTCTTCCTGTCGTTTAAGAAAGGAAGGATACTATGGCTTTTCCAAAAGGATTTTTATGGGGTGGCGCGATTGCGGCAAACCAAGCAGAAGGTGCTTATTTAGCAGATGGAAAGGGATTAACCACGGTTGATTTGTTACCAACAGGGAACAAACGCTGGGAGATAATGTTTGGAAATCTGCCTTCGTATGAACCACTTGAAGGTGAATTTTATCCATCACATGAAGCAATCGACTTTTACCACACTTACAAGGAAGATATTGCTCTTTTCGCTGAAATGGGCTTCAAAGCATTGCGTTTATCGATCTCTTGGGCAAGGATTTTCCCGAATGGGAATGACGCCGAGCCGAACGAAGCGGGACTTCAATTTTATGATAATGTTTTTGATGAACTCTTAAAATATGGTATCGAGCCCGTGGTAACGATTGCTCACTTTGATGTTCCGGTTAACTTAGTAAAGAATTATGGCAGCTGGAGAAATCGCAAATTGGTTAGCTTTTTTGAAACATATGCGACCACTCTTTTTAAGAGATATAAGGACAAAGTGAAGTACTGGATGACGTTTAACGAAATCAATATGCTTCTGCACTTGCCGTTCGTTGGTGCTGGTCTTGTCTTTAAAGAGGGAGAAGATAAGAAGCAAGTAAAGTACCAAGCTGCGCATCACCAATTGGTGGCAAGTAGCTTAGCGGTAAAAGCTGGCCATGAAATCATTCCAGATGCTAAAATCGGCTGTATGCTCGCAGCAGGTCAAACGTATCCTTACTCATGTAATCCTGATGATGTCTTCGAGGCAATGGAAAAGGACCGTGATTCCTTCTTCTTTATTGATGTTCAATCTCGCGGCCAATATCCAGGCTATGCAAAGAGATTTTTCAAGGACAACAATCTAACCATTGAAATGGAAGAGCAGGATGAAGAGCTACTAAAGAGTCATACGGTAGATTATATTGGTTTTAGCTATTATGCAAGCCGTACAACCAGTACCGACCCAGAAATTAATAAGACGACTGCAGGCAATGTATTTGGGTCAATTGAAAATCCTTACCTCGAAAAGTCTGAGTGGGGTTGGACGATTGATCCGAAGGGCTTCCGTATTACTGCTAATCAATTATATGACCGCTACCAAAAACCTCTTTTTGTTGTGGAAAATGGTCTAGGTGCTGTCGACGTTCCAACAGAAGATGGGGCGGTTAACGACGATTACCGTATCCAGTATTTACGAAAGCACGTGGCAGAAATGTCTGAAGCGATTGAAGACGGAGTTGAAATTCTAGGGTATACAAGCTGGGGACCCATTGATCTCGTCAGTGCTTCAACGGGTGAGATGAAAAAGCGTTATGGATACATTTACGTGGACAAGGATAATGAAGGAAACGGGACGCTCAAGCGTTCAAAGAAGAAGAGCTTTGAATGGTATAAGAGTGTCATTGCAACCAATGGAGAAAAACTTTAGTATATACTATAATGTAGGAAAGCTGTTATGGCTTTCCTTCTTTTGAATATCCAGATTTTAACGATCACTATTCAAGTTATTAAAACCAATTTAACATATATAGGTGGTCAAATGAAAATAGCCAAAGTATACAATAATAATGTCATAAGTACGTTTAATGAAAAAAACGAAGAGTTAGTTGTCATGGGGAAAGGTCTTGCTTTTCAAAAAAAACCTGGAGATCTTGTGGACAAGGACAAGATTGAAAAGATTTTTGCTTTAAAAAATGAAGATATATCTGAGAAGTTTAAGACCCTTTTATATGAAGTTCCCGCAGAATATATGGAAATCACTGAGGAGATTATTAAGATTGCAAAAAGCAGGCTAGGGAGAACTCTTAATGATAGCATCTATATCTCTTTAACGGACCATATTCACTTTGCAGTTGATAGAAACCAAAAAGGCTATGACATAAAAAATGCTTTATTGTGGGAAATCAAAAGGTTTTATAAGGAAGAGTATTCAATCGGTTTAGAGGCAATAAAATTAGTTAATGAGAAGATAGGTGTCCTCTTACCCGAGGATGAAGCTGGTTTTATTGCGATGCACATCGTTAACTCAGGATTGAATGAGGAAATGCCAAATGTCGCTAATATTACGAGAGTCATGCAAGACATCTTAAACATTGTGAAATATCATTATAAAATAAATTTTGATGAGGAATCATTAAATTATTTTCGATTTGTGACGCATTTGAAATTTTTTGCCCAAAGGCTTTATAGTAAAAATTATATTGAGGACGATGATCCTTTTCTTTATGAGTCCTTTAAACAAAAGCATAAAGAGGCTATTGAGTGTACGGAAAAAATTAATGATTATATCGTAAATCAATTTGACCATAGTCTTACGAATAATGAAAAATTATACTTGGCTATCCATATACAGAGAGTGGTAAATCGCTAATTTTGGTCATTAAGAAGAAGGGTCTTTCATCAGTACATTGAACTGGTGGAAGACCTTTTTTTATTGGCCATTCTATAATTGGTTTGCGAATAAATTTAGGCATCTCCATATCTGGCTGTTAAGAAATTAACTACATCCTCCATCTTGGCTTTGCGGGCACCTTTCACTAAAATAGTCGTTCCTGGGGATAAATTAGTAAGGGCTTGAAATAGCTTTTCTTTTTGTTCAAAATGAATAACGTTGTCCGGAGACATTCCTTGTTCCAGCGCTGCTTGTGAAATCATCATGGCAAGCTCACCACCAGTCGTATAAAGATAATCTACTTTATTCAGGGCTGCATATGAGCCAACTTCCTTATGTGCTTCCTGTGTAATGACTCCTAGTCCTTTCATGTCTCCTAGTACTGTAACCGCAATGGTCGGTCTTCGATTACTAGGGAATAATTTCTTGTAACACAAGTCATATATTATTCTGCCATAAATAGGTTATGCCGCTCGAAGATTATCAGTGTGGGATTTCATTTGGTTTTTGAATATTGCGTTACTTTTGACAGGAATTTCCCAAAGAAAAATAGAATACATGAGATATAATGTTCTATATAGAGATAATGAGGAGGATATACGTGGCTCTTGAAAATATGAACCCAATAATAGAAAAAATTCTTTTAAACATTGAAAAGGTGATGATTGGAAAAAGGAATGTAGCAGAACTTAGCCTTATTGCTTTATTAGCAGAAGGCCATGTGTTGCTGGAGGATGTGCCAGGTGTGGGGAAGACGATGATGGTCCGTGCTCTCGCAAAGTCTGTTAATGCGAACTTCCGCAGGATTCAGTTTACCCCTGACTTATTACCATCAGATGTTACGGGAATTTCGATTTATAACCCAAAGGAAATGGAATTTCAGTTTCGGCCCGGACCGTTGATGGGGAATATTATCCTTGCAGATGAAATAAACAGGACCTCTCCAAAGACACAGTCTGCTCTGCTTGAAGGAATGGAGGAGGCCAGTGTAACCATTGATGGGGTCACCCATCGATTGGAAAAGCCATTCTTTGTCATGGCGACACAAAATCCTATTGAGTACGAAGGGACTTATCCGCTGCCAGAAGCACAGCTGGATCGCTTTTTATTAAAAATGAAGATGGGCTACCCAGAAGTGGATGAAGAGATAGAAGTTTTAAATCGAGCACAGAAAGTCCCGCCGATTGAAGACCTTCATCCAGTGGTGGATCTCGAAGGTTTACAATCCCTGCAAAAAGAAATAAAAGAGGTTTATGTCGACCAAACAATTAAGCGCTATATTGTAGATATCGTTAACCTGACTCGGAAATTTCACTCTGTCTACCTTGGCGCTAGTCCAAGGGGATCCATTGCTTTAATGAAAGCTGCACAAGCCTATGCTTTTATGTATGGTCGTGACTATGTTATTCCTGATGATATACAATATCTAGCACCATTTGTTTTATCTCATCGGATTATTTTAAAATCAGAAGCAAAGTTTGAGGGATTGACAGCGGAGGAAATTGTAAATCGAGTGATTGCAAGAATTCCTGTTCCTGTCCAAAGGCTCGTGAAGTAATATGAAGAAATTATGGATTCCATTCAAAAAAGTATGGAGGTTTGTCGTCTTACTCTTTTTGATTGTGCTTACCTTTTCATATGCCATGTTTCAAGGCGGTTTTGTAAGCTGGTTTTTATTTTATAGCTTCTTACCTTTTGCCCTTTATTGTATTGGTTTATCCTTTTATTCTTTGAATGAGTTGGAAATAACCCGACATATACCCAAAAATGATTACAACGCTGGTGAACCGTTGAAGGTAACCATAACCGTAAAGAGAAAATCATTTTTCCCGATATTTTATCTGCTGATTGAAGATGATGTAGATGACGCCCTAAAGCATTCCCAGCAGAAAAAGAAGGCAAAGGCACTAGTATTGCCGGGTTTTAGGAAGGAATTTTCCTATGAATATGTCATTGATGAACTTCCACGGGGCGAGCATATATTTCATGGTTTTATCGTCAAAACAGGTGATATTTTAGGCTTAGTTGAAAAAGTAAAATCGCAGACAAATGAAAGTAAAATCATTGTCTACCCAGCTTATACAGAATTACTGTACCGGCCCTTTGAAACCCATTTTGATCAAGGCATGACTGCTTCAAGAGAACGGGTACAGCGTGATACAACATTGGCGATTGGTGTCCGGGATTACCAGCCTGGCGATCGGTTTTCGTGGATTAACTGGAAAGCCTCTGCAAAACGAAATGAAATTATGACAAAGGAATTTGAACAGCGTCAATCCCATGATGTATTTGTTGTGATGGATTGCATACCTGATAAGCGCTTTGAAGCAATCGTTTCCTTTACGGCATCTTTATTACGAGCCGTTTTGAGGAAGGGAGCACAGATTGGGCTCTTGACCATTAGTCGAGAAAGGGCCTCCTTTCCTATAAGGGGCGGTGAAAACCAACTGCAACAGCTTTTCTATCATTTAGCAAAGATAGAAGCAAAGGGTCCTTCCTCGTTTGAAAAAGTGTTAGAGACCGAGGGGATGTTTGTTCAACAAACGGTATCCTTCTTACTAGTAAGTGCCCAATTAACGAAGCCTTTACTAGAGAAGGCTGGCTACCTTGGGCAAAGAAAAGGAAAGATTACACTTTTTCTTATAAAGGGGGAAAAGGAGTGTCCTACACAAGACGAAAGATCATTGATTGCACTGGCCAACGCACGGAATATACGTGTAGTAATGGTACATGAAGGTCAATTTGCATCTGCCTTTTCGGAGGTGAATTTGCGATGAAAAGAGATTTTCAGTCTTTTACTTTATACATGTTTGGTTTTTTGCTTTTGTGGGAATGGCTTCGTCCTGTCGAGCAATTAACCACTACAGATCATATTGAAATGTTTGTGATTTTTATCCTCTTATCCTTTACATTAGCTTTTCTCAGGATGAAGTGGATTTGGCAGACAATCATAAAATTATGGTTTATCCTCTTCTCAGTCAATATGTTTCATTATGAGGAAGGGTTCTTTCAATTCAGCTGGATAACATTTTTTACTGATGATTTGACCACAAATTTCAGTAGGATTGTTGCTCGCAATTGGTTAGGGTTGACCAATGAATTCAGGACTTTTTTGTTGTTTATTCTTCTCTGGTTAATGGCGTACTTAGTTCACTATTGGCTTTTGAATCGGAAAAGAATCTTCATTTTCTTCTTTATGACGCTTATTTATATTACCGTATTAGATACATTCACGCTTTATAGTGCAAAAACAGCCATTGTCCGAACCGTGATAGTTGGTTTTGCGGTTTTGGGAATGTTAACCTATTACCGAATTCTGGCCAGGGAGAATATAAGTGGTAATTCCTTTACGGTACGAAAATGGATAAGACCGTTAGTTATAATGATTACGTTTAGTGTTATCGTTGGAATTATTTCTCCAAAATTCGCACCCATATGGCCGGACCCTGTTCCATATCTTAAGGCTGCCGGCAATAAAGGCGGTGAGGATGGAGTCGGTAAAGGGGTTGCTAAAGTAGGGTACGGAACAGATGATTCCCGTCTAGGTGGTTCTTTTATTGGGGATGACAGTGTCGTGTTCCGCGCTGAAGCAGCTGAAAAGAATTATTGGAAGGTAGAAACGAAGGACCATTACACAGGAAAAGGCTGGATTCCTTCAGAATCCACTCTCTCCCGAATAGGAGGAGAAGATTTAATACCTGTGTCTTCTATCCCTTCAAATGTTGAAACCCGGGATGAGAATGCCTCCTTATTTATGTTCATGGATTATGATCATCTCATTTATCCCGCTGGTATTCAAAGGGTGCAATTTCAACGTAATTATATTTTAGAGATCGATTCCATAAAAGAAAAAGTCTCAATATTAAACGGCTTTGACTCAGCTCCAATCGCTCCTGATTCCTATTCAGTGGAGTATAAGGTGCCAAAATATCAAGCAACTGAACTAAGAGAAACAGTTGCGGCAGACCCTAATCAGATAGATGCAGAATTTCTTGCAAGATATACGCAATTGCCTGATAACCTGCCTGATAGAGTGAAGGAGCTGGCTGAGAGTATTACGGAAAAAGAAACAAATTGGTTTGATAAAGCCAAAGCTGTGGAGCGTCATTTTGGCGGCTCTGGGTTCACGTATAGTCAGAGTGATGTAGCTGTTCCGGGAGAAAATGATGATTACGTCGATCAATTTTTATTTGAAACAAAAATAGGGTATTGTGATAATTTTTCGACCTCAATGGCGGTTTTGCTCCGATCAATAGGAATTCCTACACGGTGGGTAAAAGGGTATACTGGCGGGGAGTTTCTGAAATACAGTGAAGACGATTCGAAACAAATTTATGAAATTACCAATAATAATGCCCATTCCTGGGTTGAAGTTTATTTTCCTAACCAAGGATGGGTGCCATTTGAGCCAACAAAGGGCTTCACAAATAGTGTTTCGATCGATTTTACAAATAATGATGGAACGACTCCTGCTGTCGAAACAACTGCTCCGATGGCGCCAAAGCCACAGGAGAGCCTTGAGGAAGATAACAGCAAGACGGAGAAGACTGAACAAACTTTTTCATTTAGTAATTTCTGGCTTAGTATAAAAACATTCTTTAATCAAGAATGGAAATGGGTATTCGTTTTGTTTGTGGCAGTTATTGGTACGACCGGCCTAATGTATAGGCTGCGTGGAAAATGGATACCCCGCATATATTTACTTCAGTTCCGATTAAGAAAAAGGGATGAAAATATCGGCAAAGCTTATCTAATCCTTTTAGAACAATTAGAAAGATATGGCTTAAAGCGTAATGAAGACCAAACATTGAGAAATTATGCCCGCTACATTGATACCTTCTTTGCATCCAGAGAGATGTCAAAGCTGACGGAAAGATATGAGCAATATCTATACCATCAAAAACTTCCCGAAGGAAGCTGGAAGGATACACAGGAATTATGGGAAAATTTAATTAAAAAGACAATTGCTTGACCGATAAAACAACCTATTGTTACAATGAATTCTGACTTTTAATTAAATAGGTTTGTTTTTCCTTCATATATCCTCGAAAATAGGGTTCGAAAGTTTCTACCGGGTCACCGTAAATGACCTGACTATGAAGGCAGAAAATTCGGTTATAGCTAATGCGAGAAAACTAGAGTTCTGCCTTCCTGGTTTATTTGGAGGGGGAATTCTAGTTTTTTTTTGTAATTAAAGTAAATACTAACCTTATTATTTTGGAAGAGGTGGACGTGTTGACAAATACAGATATGATTGTGGTTTTAGACTTTGGAAGCCAGTATAACCAGTTAATTACACGCAGGATTCGTGAGTTCGGTGTATACAGTGAACTACACCCGCATACCATTACCGCTGAGGAAATTAGAAAAATGAATCCTAAGGGAATCATTTTTTCAGGCGGACCGAATAGTGTTTATGATGAGAATTCATTCCGCTGTGATGAGGAAATTTTTGAAATGGGTCTGCCTATTTTAGGGATTTGCTATGGGATGCAATTAATGACTGTTCACTTTCAAGGGAAAGTTGAAAAAGCGAAGAACCGTGAATATGGGAAGGCTGTAATGAACCTTCAAAATCAAACTAAACTTTTCCATGATATGCCCGAAGAGCAAGTGGTTTGGATGAGTCATGGAGATTTGGTTGTTGAAGCACCAGCTGGCTTTACTGTTGACGGAACAAACCCACACTGCCCAATTGCTGCTATGAGTGACGAAGCAAGGAAACTTTATGCGGTTCAATTTCACCCAGAAGTTCGTCATTCCGTATATGGCAATGAGCTGCTTAAGAACTTTGTTTTTAATGTATGTGAGTGTAAAGGCGACTGGTCAATGGGGAATTTCATTGAAGTGGAAATGGCAAAAATTCGTGAGCAGGTTGGCGATAAAAAAGTACTTTGTGCTCTCAGCGGCGGAGTAGATTCCTCTGTTGTAGCTGTGCTTATTCATAAAGCTATTGGCGACCAGCTAACTTGTATTTTTGTCGATCATGGTCTACTTCGCAAGAATGAAGCAGAAAGTGTTATGAAGACTTTTGCTGAAGGCTTCCATATGAATGTTATTAAAGTGGATGCTAAAGAACGTTTCTTATCCAAATTAGAAGGTGTATCTGATCCGGAGAAGAAGCGGAAAATTATTGGCAACGAGTTCATTTATGTATTCGATGATGAAGCAACGAAGCTTGAAGGAATTGAGTTTTTAGCTCAAGGAACACTATATACTGATATTATCGAAAGTGGAACTGCTACTGCTCAAACAATTAAATCCCATCATAATGTCGGCGGATTACCTGAAGATATGCAATTTAAATTAATTGAACCTTTGAATACCTTGTTTAAAGATGAGGTCCGTGCGCTTGGTACTGAGCTTGGAATTCCGGATGATATTGTTTGGAGGCAACCATTCCCTGGACCAGGTCTTGGAATTCGTGTCTTAGGAGCGATTTCTGAAGATAAACTTGAAATTGTCCGTGAATCTGATTGGATTCTTCGTGAAGAAATTAAGAAGGCGGGACTTGATCGTGATATTTGGCAATACTTTACGGTTCTCCCAGACATTCGCAGTGTTGGAGTTATGGGCGATGCGCGGACTTATGATTATACAATTGGTATCCGCGCCGTTACGTCTATTGATGGGATGACGTCTGATTGGGCGCGTATCCCATGGGAAGTGCTCGAAGTTATTTCAACCCGAATTGTTAATGAAGTAGCTCATGTTAACCGAGTGGTCTATGACATTACCAGCAAACCGCCTGCAACCATTGAGTGGGAATAAATTTAAAATAACACTTCTAAAAGCGAACGTTTTTAAATATAATTTTAAAAACGTTCGCTTTTTATATTTACAAGCTTGGGAATCCCTGATAAGATAATGGAGAAGTAAATAATTTGTCGATTTAACTCGTATAATATTGGGAATAAGGCCCAAAAGTTTCTACCGAGCCACCGTAAATGGCTTGACTACGAGGCAGTGTACAAAACAGAGGTAACCCCTCTATTTATTTGCACTTGCCCCCAGTCAAGCGTTCCGGTAGATATCGGAGCGTTTTTTGTTTTTATTAAAAGAATTATTTGATAGGGGGAAGAGTAAATGCAAAAATATTTTATGTTTAAAGAATTAGGAACGAATTATCGTCGTGAGATTATTGGCGGCATAACGACCTTTTTGGCAATGGCCTATATATTAGTGGTTAACCCGCTAACATTGACACTATCAAGTGTAGAGGATTTTCCAGATGCACTTCGAATGGACTACGGAGCAGTTTTTGTAGCTACAGCCTTAGCCGCAGCGATTGGATCGATTGTGATGGGGCTACTCGGAAAGTATCCACTGGCATTAGCGCCTGGTATGGGATTGAACGCATTCTTTGCTTATACCGTTGTATTAGGAAGCGGTGTTCCATGGCAGCATGCATTAGGTGCAGTATTCATTTCTGGTGTATTCTTCTTTTTATTAACGCTAACAGGTTTACGTGAGAAACTAATCAATGCGATTCCAATAGAGTTAAAGCATGCCGTTGGGGCAGGTATTGGTTTATATATCACGTTTATTGGATTACAGAGTGCTGGTATTGTAGTAAATAATGATGCAACTCTAGTTGGATTAGGTGATTTGACAGCTGGACCAACATTACTAGCTATTTTCGGAATTGTTGTGACGGTCATTCTAATGACTAGAGGAATTAACGGAGCAGTATTTCTCGGAATGATTATTACTGTTATTGTAGGAATGATCTTTAACTTAATTGACACACCTGATAAAATCGTCGATACCGTTCCAAGTTTAGCACCTACATTTGGAGCAGCGTTTTCTTCTTTTGGTGATAGTTCATTTTACACAATGGGGATGCTTGGAATTATCTTGACTTTACTGTTTGTTGATTTCTTTGATAATGCTGGAACACTCGTTGCAGTGGCAAATCAAGCAGGAATGATCAAAGACAATAAATTACCTCGTGCAGGTAGAGCGTTACTTGCTGACTCAGTAGCAACAACTGTGGGTGCAGTACTTGGTACTTCAACAACAACATCTTATATTGAATCATCTGCTGGGGTAGCGGCAGGTGCAAGAACAGGATTTGCTTCACTCGTTACAGCAGCATTGTTTATTTTATCATTGTTCTTCTTCCCATTATTATCAGTGGTTACAGCAGCAGTTACAGCACCAGCATTAATTATTGTTGGCGCCTTGATGGTTGGATCATTAGGGAAAATTGAATGGACGAAATTTGAAGTGGCTGTACCAGCCTTCCTAACTATGATTGCCATGCCTTTGACATATAGCATTGCTACAGGTATTGCCATTGGGTTTATCTTCTACCCAATTACAATGATCGTTAAAGGACGTACGAAGGAAATTCATCCAATCATGTACTTGTTCTTTGTTATTTTCATTCTATACTTCTTATTTTTATAATTGAGTCTAAAGAGTCTGTGATGATCACGGGCTCTTTTTTTAATACTGTGAAATTTACGAATTAGTTTTATTTCTTGAAAAAAAAGAAATCAGTGGCAGACTTCATTGGTTGGATTCTTGTTAATAGCGATAAGAGGAGTTGCGTATATGTAAATGTGTCGAATATTGTCGTTGACTTCTTGTTTTGACTCTTATAACATGAGAATACTAAGGTAATTCGGACGATGTAGGAGGAAGGCAATGCCAAAGCTATTAATTGATAAAGTATTAAATAACAATGTTTTGATTGCCGAACATCCTTCCTATGAAGAAGTTGTCTTAATCGGTAAAGGAATAGGCTTTAATCGAAAACATGGAGATTTTATTGAAACAGATTCGGTAGAAAAACTGTTTGTACTTAAAAATGAAAAGGAACAACAAAATTATATTAAACTGCTTCCTTTTATTGATAATGATTTATTAGAAGTAATTATTTCTGCTATAGGACTAATCAAACAAAGGACCCATACACAGTTAGATGAGCATATCCATGTTGCATTAACGGACCACTTAATGTTTGCAATCAATAGAGTATCTAAAGGAATGGAAATGAGTAATCCCTTCCTGGTAGAAACGAAAACGCTATATCGGCATGAATATGAAATTGCTGCGGAGGTTGTTGAATTTATCAATGAAAAAACAGGGATTTCTCTGCCTGTAGGGGAGACCGGTTTTATTGCTCTCCATATTCACAGTGCCATGACAAATAGAAACTTATCTGAAGTGAATCAGCATTCACAGCTAGTCAGCAGATTGGTAGGTATGGTGGAAGAGCAGTTTGAAATCGAGATTGATAAAGAAAGCATTGATTATATGAGGCTTGTTCGCCATTTGCGATTCACCATAGAGAGGGTAGTGAAAGGGGAAAAAGTAGAGGAACCAGAAAAAATAAATTCCCTATTGAAACAAGAATATCCTGTATGCTATAATCTCTCATGGAAGCTCATTAAAGTGATGCAACAAACATTGAAAATGAAAGTATTTGATGCAGAAGCCGTGTATCTAACGATGCATTTGCAAAGGATACAGAAAAAATTTAAATAGTTATTATTTTTTACGTGTTACTGATTCGATCAGGCATGAGTGAAAAGTATTAATTGAAACAAAGGTTTTTGGGTAATCTATACCCGTAGCCTCATTTCAATTGAACTTTTACTCATGCCTTTTTTGTGTTTTTGTGGTAAATGAAAACGCTTAATGAGCTATATAAAAATGGAGGTATATATTATGTTTAAAAAAGCTTTTGGCGTCTTGCAAAAAGTCGGTAAAGCGCTAATGCTCCCGGTTGCGCTATTACCTGCTGCAGGTATTTTACTTGCCTTGGGGGCTGCACTTAGAAACCCGGCACTTATAGACTTAGCTCCTTTCCTTGATAACAGTACGGTGGATATGATTGCTGCTGTTATGCAAAAAGCTGGGGATATCATCTTTGGTAACCTCCCGCTCCTATTTGCGGTTGGTGTTGCAGTTGGTTTAGCTGGGGGAGAGGGTACAGCCGGACTAGCGGCAATTATCGGATACCTGATCATGAATGTAACGATGGGAACAGTCCTTGGAATTACAGCAGAAGATGTAAACGGTCTAAACTACGCAAACGTTTTAGGGATTCCGACACTGCAAACTGGAGTGTTTGGAGGAATAATCGTCGGTATATTAGCTTCTGCGATGTACAATAAGTTTTTTGAAATTGAATTACCATCATATTTAGGATTCTTCGCAGGAAAACGTTTTGTACCTATTATTACAGCTGCTTCTGCTCTTGTTTTAGGTTTATTAATGATTTTTATTTGGCCGCCAATTCAAAATGGCTTAAATGCATTCTCGCAAAACATGGTACATGCAAACTTAACAATTTCTGCCTTTATTTTCGGAGTAATTGAACGTTCTTTAATTCCATTTGGTTTACACCATATTTTCTACTCTCCATTTTGGTATGAATTTGGAGAATACGCAACAAAAGCAGGAGAAGTGGTTCGTGGAGATCAACGTATCTTCATGGCACAAATCACAGACAATGTTCAAAATTTAACAGCAGGAACATTTATGACAGGTAAATTCCCGTTCATGATGTTTGGACTTCCAGCAGCTGCGCTAGCCATTTATCATGAAGCAAAACCTGAAAAGAAAGTTTTTGTTGGAGGATTAATGGCATCTGCTGCCCTTACTTCATTCTTAACGGGTATTACAGAACCAATAGAATTCTCATTTTTATTCGTAGCACCAATTTTGTTTGGTATTCATGCAATATTCGCCGGTTTCTCGTTTATGATTATGCACTTGTTAGATGTAAAAATCGGGATGACTTTCTCAGGTGGTTTAATTGACTATATTTTATTTGGATTAATTAACCCGCAAACAAATGCGTGGATCGTTATACCTGTGGGTCTTGTTTTTGCAGTTGTATACTACTTTGGTTTCCGATTTGCAATTCGTACCTTTAATCTAAAAACTCCAGGACGTGAGTTAGAAGAAGAGGAAGAAAACCAAGCACCAACAGGTAAAGCTGGATCTGGTGATTTGGCGTCTAATATTCTGGATGCAATGGGTGGTAAGGGAAATATTGCTCACTTAGATGCATGTATTACTCGACTTCGAGTATCTGTTAATGACATCAAAAATGTTGATAAAGATCAATTGAAGAGATTAGGTGCGGCTGGTGTTTTAGAAGTCGGAAACAATATACAAGCGATATTTGGACCGCGCTCCGAAACCATTAAGGGCCAAATGAAAGATATTATGAATGGTAAAAAACCAAGCACTACTGTAAAAGCGCCTGAAAAAGGTGTGGAACAGCAAATCGAGGAAATTAATCCAGAAGCACTTCAATCTGCTCGCAGTAATGAAGACCAAGGATTTATGGCTCCGTTGAAAGGTGAATTAAAGCCAATTACAGAAGTGCCTGACCAGGTATTTGCAGGTAAAATGATGGGTGATGGCTTTGCGATTGTTCCAGCAGAGGGTACAATTGTATCGCCTGTAAACGGGAAGATCGTTAACCTGTTCCCAACTAAACATGCAATTGGAATTCTTTCTGATACAGGCCGCGAGATTCTAATTCATGTTGGAATTGATACGGTGAATTTAAAGGGTCAAGGGTTTGAAACTTTAGTATCTGAAAATGACATTGTTGACCAAGGTCAGCCATTACTAAAAGTTGATTTGGATTATATTAAAGAACATGCTACATCAACCATTACGCCGGTTGTCTTCACTAACTTAGCTGAAGGTGAAAAGGTAGTGATTGAAAAGCCAGGTCAAGTTAATCTGAAACAAACAGGAATTATTAAAATTACGAAATAAGATGGAGCCGACTCTGAATATGAGAGTCGGCTTTCTTCTATATAAAAGACGAATATGTAAAGTGAAATTAATTTTAATATACTGTTGACGTTGGTTGTTAATGGTGTTATTATATTTTAGCGGTCGTTAATGACGATTTAACAACACGCAAGCGTCGGAAACATTTTAAAAAAATGTTGACGCCGAGTTAACGAAATGATATAGTAATAGAGTTGCTTCTGAGCGAGATTGCTCTTGAAGTAAAAAAAGAAACTTTGCTCTTTGAAAACTAAACAAACAAGAACGTCAACAAAAAATATTAGTTTCTACTATAGAAACTAGCCAACGTAACAAATGAGCTAAATCAACTTTCTTGGAGAGTTTGATCCTGGCTCAGGACGAACGCTGGCGGCGTGCCTAATACATGCAAGTCGAGCGA
>NZ_JACCBX010000019.1 GCF_013409995.1 Neobacillus driksii | reverse complement strand
GACCCCACAGGCGCTTAAGCGCCGAGGAGGCTCCCCGGCACGCCCGCGGAAAGCGAAGCACCTGGAGCGGAAATCAACAGGCCTTTGGGCAGGCAGAAAAATAAAAATTGCCGAGAGAGATACCTTTCTCGACAATCTGAAGACAACCAGATGGTTGTCTCTTTTTTATATCTTATCTATTCACTGAATTTTGATACTCAAAAGTAAGTTGATCAATAATTTGTTGTACAGGCAGTATATCCTTAATTTCATCTACTCGAGCACCAGCAAAGACGAGTCCATTTTCGACATCTCCACCCATACTTGTAAGAAGGGAATCAAGTGTACAGAAGCGATAAGAACAATTTTTTAAACAATCATGGCATTTAGCAATTTTTAATTTGTCTGACCCGCTGATCAATTTTGCAAAGTTATTCACGATGACTCTTCCGTGCAGGCCAACCGTTGTTTTAACTAAAGCTGTATCTTCTTTTCGCGCGTCTACATATTTCTGTTTAAATGCAAGAGGAGCGTCACATTCTTCACTAGCTACAAACCTTGTACCCATCTGAACCCCAGCTGCACCCATTGAAATAGCCTTAGCAATATCTTCGCCAGTCATGATTCCTCCTGCAGCAAGGACAGGGATTGACACTGCTTCCACTACCTCAGGAAGTATATCAAACATCGGTCTGTCTGTTCCAAGGTGTCCGCCGGCTTCAAAACCCTCAACGACTACAGCTGCCGCGCCAAGTCTCTCTGAAATTCTAGCCAATTTGGCCGAAGAAACAATAGAAATGACGGGGATGCCAGCCTGTCTCCCCCAAGCATACATATCCCTTGAGATTCCCGCTCCAGAAATAATAAAATCGACTTTTTCTTCAAGAGCCGCTTTCATCTTTTCTGCAAAGTCATTCATCGCGAACAAAACATTTACCCCAATATATCCTGTGCCTTCTTGTACTAAACTTTTTGCTTTTCTGATATGATCGCGCATTTCATCGGTGGATATACCTGTACCTGAGATAATCCCAACACCACCAGCATTTGCTACCGCTGAAGCTAGTTTGCTTAATGAAATTCCGACTCCCATACCTCCTTGGAAAATAGGTACCTTTGGCATGATATGAGCAATTTTTAATTGTGGAAAGTTCAATTTATAACCCCATTTCATTTGTTTAAAGAATTTAGAACTTACTCTGCATAATACCACCTATCATCTTTTGTGTATGTGATTTTTATCATCAGGTCATAAAAGCAGGTTATAGAATATATTGCCAATAGTCGAAATAGCATAGGACATTACTATTATTATTTTGAAATTGTGATTTAATTGAAACAAAAAGTAACTTTTATTAAGTTTCTCTGTAACATTAATAAGGTAAAATGGTGTAAAATAGGTTT
Source organism: Neobacillus driksii (assembly GCF_013409995.1). Classification (GTDB taxonomy): domain Bacteria; phylum Bacillota; class Bacilli; order Bacillales; family Cytobacillaceae; genus Neobacillus; species Neobacillus driksii. The sequence continues at coordinate 117,477 of NZ_JACCBX010000019.1, read as the reverse complement.
GGTGTTTTTTCAGTATAACTTTGAGTGAAAATTTAAGGGGGTATAGGATGGCTTCCACAGCAAGTAGAAGTAAATATTTTGATAATGCGAAATTTATATTGATTTTTCTTGTTGTTTTTGGGCATATGATAAGCCCGTATAAAGACCAGGATAAATTACTATTTACCTTATATACCGTGATTTTTCTTTTTCACATGCCGGCGTTTATTTTGATATCCGGCTATTTTGCTAAAGGTTATAAGAAGAAAGGGTATCTTCAAAAATCAGTACAAAAAATCTTGATTCCCTACTTTGTTTTTCAAGTTATCTATTCTGTTTTTTATTTTTTACTGGGCAAGGAAGAATCACTTGAATTTGATTTGTTCCAGCCTCATTGGTCGTTATGGTTTTTGTTAAGTTTGTTTTTTTGGAATTTATTACTCTATGTATTTGCTAAATTAAAATGGGTTGGATTACTCATTGCCGTCATACTTGGCATCGTTGTCGGATATTTTGAGAATGCAGGGAGTTTTATGAGTATATCTCGGACCTTTGTTTTCTTTCCGTATTTTCTATTAGGGTTCTTAATGAATGGGGACCATTTAAAACGGATCATTAGAGCAAAGTTTGCAGTTCCAGCCGGAGTGGTCATTATCGTCTTTACATTTTTATTTTTTGGGTTTAGTTTCCCAAAAGATGCTGTCCCATGGCTGTTAGGAGATACCTCATATGAAAATATGGGGGGGATGCAGCTTAGTGATGGACTGCTGCGTGCTTTACAATATGGTTTAACGTTAATTGTTGTTTTTGGCTTCTTGCCTTTAATCCCATCCAATCAGTATCGAATAACCAAAATAGGTGAAAGGACACTTTATGTTTACTTATTCCATGGGTTTATTATAAAATCCATCCAAGCTATTTTACCAAATGCCATATCAGATAATTACTTATTTTTAATAATTTTCTCGTTCATAGTTTGTTTAGTTTTGGGAAGTTATATGATAAAAAAATATACCAGACCGCTCGTTGAGCTAAAAATATAAAAGCCGAATGTGTTCTAAACACATCCGGCTTGTTTTTTACCCTAAAAATCCAAATAACGAACTAACAAATTTCTTCTTTTTTCTATTAAGCTTGCCTTGCTCTAAAACGATCGGTTTGTCTGGCAGCGTGGTTTTCGTCATCTCATCTAGCTGTGATTGTAGGGTTTCAACTTGTTTTGTTAAATCTTTAACCTTAGTCTGTAATTCCTCAATTTCCCGGCGGTGCTGCAGCAGTTGATAGGATGCTACTGAGTCAGCTTTTGAATTCACCTTTGCTTCCAAGTCACTCACAATCGAATACAATCTTTCAAGCTCAGCATTGCTTTCAATTGATTTTACTGCCCCTTTTCGAATCTTTTTTTCTTGTACAGGGGCAATTTCTTGAAGCAAGTTTCCATTTTGGATTTGTGTCTGAATATTTTTTAGAAGGTCAATATCCTCATTATTAAAATGATAATGTCCTCGTTCATTCCGCTCCATCGGAAGTTCTAGCTGTTTTACCCACCGCTGAATGGTACTGGCTGAAACCCCTAAAAATTTTGCAACTTGGTTTGTATTCATCATCATTCCCCCCGCTTGAAAAATTCTTTGATTGTAGCAAGAGACTTCCTTTCTAATCCCAGAATTTCCACCATTTCTTTTCTTTCGCCGCAGCTACATCTCGAAAACTAGTTAACAAGTCCTGAAAGGCTGCTTCTCTTTGTGTAATTTCATGGCGGAATTGGTCCCGTTCCTTTCCACGTTCTAAACGGTCGATTTCAATCGCTTCCGAAAGGTTAAAAATCTCTGTGTTTGTAATGTCTACGTAATGTGCCAGTTCTTCTGTAGATTGAGATAACTGTTTCGAGAGTGTGTAAATCTCTTCTGAAGTTTCGTGAGAGGCATTTACAATACTCTTTGATAAATAAAGAAGCCTTTCAGTCGTCTGTTCTGCCGATTTTTCTAAGTGATCCGAAAGTTCTTCGATTCCTGCTTTTGTAGAAGCTGTCGATTGATTTATTGATTCAGATAGAGAATTTACTGTGAAGTTAGCCCCGCTGGCAATTTCCTTTTTGACTTCATCCACTACTTCTTTTCGAAGTACATTTCTAATTTCTTCTTTCACTTCATTTAAAAAGTTTTGTTTATAATTATCCATTGCAACAAAAAATTCATCGGCATTCTTTATTGCAATCTCTTCATCGGACATTGGTGTCCCTTCATGAGAAACAATCGCCAGTTCCTTTGCTGAATGTTCTGATATTTCTTCTTCTGTTTCTGACATTTCTGCTATTTGTAAAGAAGATTCATCTGCCTCATGTTCAGCAATATCTTCCTCAAGATCATCGGTACCTCCACGCAATAAATGTAATATCATTGGCGTGCTTAGTTTGTTTTCGTACATTTGCTTAATTTCCAACAGTAAATCTATTTCTACTTGTGAATAGATTCTCGCCCCTTGTTTTGTTCGAGGAATTTCCAAATATTCCTCAAGGTCATCTTCCCATTTTTTGAGTGTCGCAGGTTTAACATTTATTTTTTTGGAAACTTCCTTTAATGTGAAAGTTTTCATAATAATCAAATCCCTTCTCTCTAATTAACGGTAAAACAGCTTTAGATAGTAAATTCTCTATGAAACCCCCCGTTTTCCTGCAGGGTGACAAAAGCTTTCAAAACAAGACGTATAACACGAAATACCAACAAATTTATGCAAAAAAAGCTGTGCGCAATGCACAGCTTTTACTCAATAATCCCTAGTTTTTTTAATCCATTATAAATCCCGGAATTGTTTACGGTTGTGGTTTTATGCTTAGCATATTGAAAGAGGTCAGGATGACCATTTCCCATAGCAAATCCTTCACCTACACTCATCAACATTTCTTTATCATTTAAGCCGTCTCCAAAAGCAATAGCATTTTCCTTTGAAAGCCCAAGATGCTTGAGTACATATTGGACGGCAATCCCTTTATTTACCTTATATCTAATTACATCATAACAATGACGCATTCCTTCAAGATTTACCTGCGATAAGTGAATTTGATCTTCAATTTTATATAAAGCTGTATCCTTTGATGCTAAGTTTATCAAGGTCATTCCTAGAATATCATAATCATTTGCCGGCAAATAGATTTCGTTTTTATGTAAGTGGAACTTCGCGATAAATTCTTTTACACAATCTGCTTCTAAGTCGGTGAATAAATTTTGGTCCTTCGTATACAAAACAAGTTCATGTTGATTCGTTTTCGCTATGTCTATGAATTGTATAACACTTTCCTTCTCAATCGGCTCCTGAAAAAGATCTTTACCTTGATAAATGGCAAAAGCACCATTATACCCGATAAGCGAGGTTACCTTTAATTCATCTGCAATCTCTCTGATTTCGTGTAAGGGTCTCCCGGTTGCTAAAAAAACCTCTATTCCCTTCTGTTGAACCTGCTGAATCGCTTTTACTGTAGTTTCGTCAATGGAATCATCGGGCTTGATGATGGTTCCATCAATATCTAAAAATAAAACTTTATACTCAGACATTGAACGGCTCCTTTTATGAAGTATGTTTTCTTAGTTTAACATTAATAACTTGGAGATAAAATATCGTAGTGGAATAATGTTTAGATACCAACTACAAAGACAGGTCTTATACTTGAATGTCTATTCTTTGACAAAAGTAGATAACCAACAAATACCGATGATTCATGAGCAAACAAAAGATAAATCATTATTTTTAATAAAAATTCGAGCTAAGTCGGTTAATTTAAGTGAAAATCACTCTTTACAATCAAACTGGTTGAGGATACAATAATCGTCATAATCAACTTGAATTAAATATTTCGGCTAAATCCCATTTATCATGGGTACGGAGGAACCAATTTTATTGGGGTTAATTCTACATTGTGGAAAGGATGAGAATATCTTTCGCCATCCTACCCGTCAGCTAACTTCGTCGGCTAAAGCGAAGGAGGTCAATAGACCGCCAAGTGCAGGGGCTTTTTTGTTTTATGAAAACATATTAAGCAGCTTGACTAAAATGGAGGTCTTTTATTATGCCTATTTTTAGGGAACAGGTGAAGATGAAGATGACATTAAAAGATTATTTAACAAAACTGAAAATAGGCTTGCCGAAAACAATGGTACATCTAGATAAACAGGTTTACGAAGCTGGTAGCATCATAAATGGCACGATTGAGATTACAGGCGGGCTATTGAAAAATAAAATAAAAAGATATGATATTGACCTCGTTGGGGTTGATTCAAATTCATTTGTAGAAGAAACATTAAATAGTCATTCCGTGTTCTGTTCTCTAGAGTGTAGTCCAAACCAGACTGGAAAGATTACTTTTTTTATCGATGTTCCAGACGATATTAAAAAAAATCATACCTTTCAATATTCATTAATGATAAATATTGATTTAGGAAATGCCAATAATATTACCCAAAATGTCCCGGTTATGATAGGTGCGGTTTCTTAGTATATATCTATTAATCTATGTAAATCGGAAAATCATCCTATTTATTGATATAGCATTGTAAACTGCTAGAAATTTATATGTAAACTCTCTCCAGTATAATAAAGTTATCAAGACTTTATTAGGGCGGGTGCAATAATGGAAGAAACCATGGTTAAATCTTACTTACAAAAATCACTAGAAGAGTGGAAAGATGATATTTCAGTAGTCCTTGCCGAAATTGATAAAGAATATGACGAAGTGGCACAAGAATTAAAGGTATACTCTTATAAATACGGGATCACCAAGCAAGTCATTCAATCGACAGTGAATGAAGAAATTATTGAAAGTATACGGCAAAGGTATCATAAGCCGTTTGAGGAAAGTTATAATCAATTAAAGGAATATATAAAAGACTTAGAAGAGAAGCAGCGTGTTTTTCACATGTTTGTTCAAAAAATTGATGAAGTAAATCGTAAGGAATCGTCAAAGGCGGCAAATATATAAATAGGAAAAAAGTCTGGTCCCTATGGATCAGGCTTTTTTTATCATTAATTAAGAATCGTCGGCAAGTGAAGGGATTTTGCATATAGTAATTAGCAGGATTTTATCGAGAGGTGCTGAAGTATGATTACTGCAAGGATCGGAAGCAAGTTGTATCATTTGCCGGAAAATCTTGAGGATTACTTTCATAAGTTTCGGTCTGGAATCATCGGAATTAATCAGCAATTTGATTCACCGTATGGGAAGAAACCGATTATTTATGCTGATTGGACAGCAAGTGGAAGATTATTTCGACCAATTGAACAAAAAATTTCAGAAGTATTTGGCCCGTTTATGGCAAATACGCATACGGAATCCAATATTACCAGTCTAATGATGACCGGAATTTATAGTCAATCCAGAAGAATTATTAAGGAACATGTTAATGCTGATGAGAATGACGCCCTCATTCTTGATGGTTTCGGAATGACGTCGGTCATGAATAAACTACAGCGTTTCTTGGGTATTAGAGTACCAGAGCAATGGACTGACAGAATAAAGCTTTCTAAGAGAGAAACACCTGTTGTATTTCTCACTCATATGGAACACCATTCCAACCAAACCTCATGGCTTGAGACCTTAGCAGATGTTGAGATTATTAGACCCGACTCGAAAGGGAACGTAGATATTAATCATCTTGAACAGCTTTTGTCTCAATATCGAGATCGAGCAATTAAAATTGGTTCATTTACAGCATGCTCGAACGTTACAGGAATACAAACCCCTTATCATCAGCTTGCAAAAATCATGCATAAGCACGGGGGACTTTGCTTTGTAGATTTTGCTGCCTCTGCACCATATGTGAAGATTGATATGCACCCGAAAGACCCGATGGAAAAACTCGACGCGATTCTCTTTTCGCCACATAAATTTTTAGGCGGTCCCGGTACGAGCGGTGTCTTGCTTTTTGATAAAAGCATTTATACGAATAAGGTGCCGGACCATCCCGGAGGAGGAACGGTTACTTGGACAAATCCCTGGGGTGGACATCAATACATTAAGGACATCGAACTTCGGGAGGATGGAGGGACACCTGGAATTCTTCAAGCAATTCGTACGGCTTTGTGTATCAAATTAAAGGAACAAATGGGTGTAGAACAAATTTTAGCAAGAGAAAAAGAACAGCTTGAAATGCTTCTAACCGGATTAGAGGATATACCGAAACTTCATGTATTGGAGAGGCAACAACGAAATCGAATTGGCATTGTTTCATTTACTATTACGGATATTCATTATAACCTTATTGTTCGCTTGCTAAATGATCGATATGGATTTCAGGTTCGCGGAGGGTGCTCTTGTGCAGGGACATATGGTCATTATTTATTGGAAATTGACCAGAACAAATCTAAGCAAATTTCCAATAAAATTGATTTAGGTGACTTATCTTCTAAGCCTGGCTGGGTCAGGTTTTCGTTGCACCCTATTATGACTAATGCTGAAATTCGATTATTTATTAAGGCGATGAAGGAGATTACGAGTAATATTGACGATTGGAAAAGAGATTATGTTTACGACCCGGCTACAAATGATTACTTTTATACAAAACACACTCGTCAGGATATGTCACCACTCTTTAGTCTAGGGGATTAATATAATTTTGAAAATTCGGTGAACCAACATTCCAAGTTACTGATTGAAAAAACAGATCGGGAAAATGATTAAAATTCATTAATATTCTTTGAAAAAGCTGCATGCTGACGTTAATTATCCAGACTGCAGCTTTTTTATGTGGCAACCCTTCCTATATCCCGACATATGTTAATAAGAAAAAGGTGGGATAACATGATTCATATTGTGAAGCGGGGCGAGACACTTTACCAACTCTCTTTGGATTATCGGGTAAGCCTTGCCAGTCTTTATGCAGCCAATCCCGGAGTTAATTATCAGCAATTATATGTAGGACAAAAAATACAAATTCCTGGCCTACCAGATCCAAATACAATCCCCTATACCATTCAAATATCGGTTGGGAAGAGGAGACTTTCGTTATACAGAAATGGAAGGCTTGAAAAAATCTATCCGATTGCTGTTGGAAAAATGCTAACAGGAACCCCCACTGGCGATTTTGTCATTGTTAACCGTCAAATGAACCCAGGAGGACCTTTTGGTGTATTGTGGCTGTCTTTATCTAAACAGGGCTATGGAATACACGGTACTAATGATCCGAGTTCAATAGGAAAAGCAGTTTCACACGGTTGTGTGAGAATGCATAACCGGGATGTACTTCAACTCGCCGAGAAGGTTCCAAATGGCACAAGGGTAATCATCAGACCATGATAATAATACGACTATGGCCGATTATTCATAAGAACCGGCCTCGTTTTATTTGAGAAAGTGAATCCAATACAACTAATCAATCGTATAACATGTATAATGCTAAAAATGCAAAAGGGGGTTGGTGGAATGTGGGGACTTTTAGCAGTACATCTCATTATAATCCTTCTATTCCTTATCCTTGGTTGGGCAGTTAGAAAAAAGGAAGGCTATTGGTTAATTTCAGGGTTTTCTTCCAGGACGAAGGAAGAACAAGAGGAGTTAATTCGCAGTGGTTATCCCCAGAAGGTAGGCAGTTTACTAATTATAACGGCTTTAGGCATGTTGATTCTGCTTCCGCTTATGTTTACCTCTTTTAAATTTGCGATGGAAGTTCAATTTGGATTTATGATTATATTTTTAATGGGTGGTATGATTTATCTAACAAAATATGAAGTTCCAAATAAGCGTAAGAGGAGTTATATCATTAGTATTACTCTGTTTATAACTATAATTGGAGGAATGAGCGCTCTTTCTTATTTTAGCTATCAAGGTTATGAGCTTGTAACAAAAGAAGAAAGCTTCGAGGTTACAGGGATGTATGGCGACGAGTGGAAATATGAGGATATAACTTCAATTGAATTGATGGAAAAAATGCCTGAGGTTACGGTAAGGATAAATGGCGTCGGTCTGCCTGCACTTTCGAAAGGGCATTTTAAAGTGACAGGTTATGGCAGCAGCCTGCTCTTTATTCAAAAAGGGTCATCTCCGTATATTTTTATTGAACTGAAAGATGAGAGGGTTTTTATAAATGATAAAAATCCCGAACAGACGCGGCTTTGGTTTGAGCAGGTAAGGGAACAAGCAGAATTAACTCAATAAAAAATCTCACCTCCTTAGCGGGGGAGGTGAGATTTTTGTTGATTATTTGTAGATTACAATTGAACCAACGGATTTATCTTTTGCTTGTCCGTTCACACGAACCTTAAGTCCAAAGTTTCCTATGTTACGTCCAGCATCTGGCATAAATGTGTTCAAAAATGAGTTGCTGTCGTCAAATAAAGATACCGCAGGCTGACTTGGTCCAAACAGTGTTTGAACTCCTGGATAGTTAAGATTTAATTCTGAAGTAGGATTTAAACCAAATGCCGCATCCGCAATATGGTAACGAGTAGATGCTTCAACACCTGTATTCCATTTTAGGCTTGAACCTAGATGAGCGTCAACTACGCCTAAGTAACCATCTCCAGGGTGGACACCAGTCCAGTTGTCTGTATAACTGTCATCAACATACCAAACTACTAAACCACCATCATAACTCATTAGCGATTCGCCACGTGCAATGTGGGCAAGACCTTCATCGACTCCTTTATGGTTACGCCATTCAAGTAAGTAGTAATGGTCAGTTAGTTTGTTTCCGTCCATCTTTGTAAAGCCGTTAAAAGCAAATGGTGATGTAGAACTTTCAGCTCCATCCTCTACAATTGTTGCTCCATCTGCAACTACTTTTAGATTATCTGCGAAGAACCCAATATGAGATGTACCCCAGTCTGTAGCGTAGCGAAGGCGAAGCTTAATGTTCTGACCTTTATATTCTGATAAATCAAAGGACTGTGATTGCCATTCGCCATTAGTTGTTCCAGTGAAACCAGGCATGGAGTTTAAGGTGCTTGGACCCTTCATCAACTACATCAGAACGTGTATTATTATTCCCTAAAGATTTCCATGTTGCCCCGTTATCAGTTGAAACTTGTACGAAGGCGAAATCCCATTGTGGTTCAATATCATACCAAGCGTCAAAAGTAAGTGCAGCAGTGGTTTTGCCTGTTAAATCAACATTAGTTACCATATTCGTATCCGTTTCATCTGCTTGGCCTCCCCAATATTCAAAGCTTCCTGCAGCAGGAGTGTTCACTGGTGTTTTCTTTTCAGGTAAGTTAACTCGAATTGCTTGGTTGTTTTTACCAAGTGGAGAATTCGCTTGGTCAAGTAAGAACTGTGTTCCTTTTGTTGTTACCTCATCCCATTCTAAAACAGTAGGAGCTGTCCACTCTCCCCCTAATGCTGATTGGAAGTATTGTTTTGCCCAAGGGGAGAAACCAGTTGGTTCTGCTCCTGGAACTTTCCCAGCCCATGAACCGCTTGCCATAATTGACCAGTAACCTACTGCTTCACCAGTTCCAGTGTATTGTGTGTCATACTCATCTGGTAATCCTAAGTCATGACCATACTCATGTGCGAATACACCCATAGCACCATCTTCAGGCATAACAGTATAATCATAGAATCCTGGTAGTCCAACCCCAAGTCCATCTGGATCATAGAAAACTGCTGAACGGTGAGACCAAATGGCATCATCACCTAAAGTGCCGCCACCAGCTTCTTGACCCATACCAGAGTGAATAATTTGAAGATGGTCCACTAACCCATCTTTCTCCCAAAAGTTACCGTCTCCATCTAAATCATGTGGGTCTTCTAAATCATAGTCTTGCAGTGGAACTCCAGCTTTTTTTGCAGCAATTAGTGCGTCTTTAACCAATTGTTTTGCTCCGCCAGGGGTTACATTATCATGACCAGTCCCTTTTTCACCACCGTAATAAGCTGCAGTGCCAGGTACCTTTAACCATCCGTAAGCGTTTCCTTCAATTGTATAGGTACCACCCGATTGTTCCTCATAATATTGCTTTTGAGAAACAAGAATTTCTCCGTTAGGACCTATAAATTCGCCTTTATCTCCAAAAATCATTGCTTCAAAATGTTCAGTATGATAATCAGTATAAAAGTTATCTGTTTCTTCAGGAGTAAGATTGTTGTGAGTGAAATCAGAATATTCAACCATGATGGTTAATAGTTTACCTTTTTTATTAACTCCAGGAGATGTTCCTTCTTTTACTGGTTCTGGATTACCCTTTAAGTGCCCATTTTTGTTTCCTTTTCCGTTTAATAATCCATTGTTGAAATCTTTAAATTTACTCTGCTTTTCTGCTTCTGCAGCTTTTACTTTTGCAGCTAATGGATCAGATTCTTTAACTCCTGATTGCTTCCCTTTTATCTGAAGGTAGTTTTTAAGGAATTTTTGCTTTTCTTCTGCAGAAGCATTCTTTGAAAGAAGCCCTCGTTTAATAAAAGATTCGATTAATTTTTCTTCATTCACAATCGCTAAATCAAGCGAGCTGTTTGAGGAAAAAGAAGAGGCTTCCGCTTTATGTAAGAGTCCAAAGTCTTTTGATGATGCGTCAATACTTGGGAATCCTGCAAACAAAGTACCTGCAAGCATAACAGAAGAAAGACTAGTTTTGATATACTTATTCAATATTATTCCCCATTTCAATGTATTGCGGCCGTATTAATATAATGTTTTGAAAATTAGGACAAAACAGTAGGTGAATTTACCCTAATTTAAAGCTGTAAACATCGGGAAATAGGTCTAATAGGAGGGGGGTTCGACAAAAAAACTCCGTTGTTGTGTCGAAAACTGTCAAAATATACGGGAAGATAAATGTGTTATGAAAATAATAATAAACTATTTACAGTAGTATTAGATTTGTTTTTTACCAAATACGGTTGTGAATCAAATTTGAAGTAATAACTAGGATGCAAGCTAAAGAGTGGAGGACTTTAATAATATTTAGCACCAAATAAATCGTACTTTTAAATTTTTTTCATTATATGAAAATATTAAGGTTCATATTTTGTTATTCTGACATAGTAAAAACCACCGTGGATAAATACCTATAAAGCTACAGAGAAATTATGACATCCTAAAAATTGGAGGATAAATGGGGAATATGTTGGATTGAAAAGGTGTGTTTTTCAAATACTAACAATAAACTCATTAATGAAGTGGGATATGCGAATGAGAAAACCAAAGAAACAAAACAAAATACCATTTATTATTATGTTGTTCATCCACTCAAGTTTGCTTGGCTACTCTTTTTACAAGAGCAAAAATAAAAAGCAATTATTCACACTATTAATGGCTGATATCGGATTTGCTTATTTGTTAGAGTATGTAGTTTTAAATGTTTTTCATGCCTATACCTATAAACCAAGAGTAATGAAGAAGAATTTTTTTGATAACGTTTTTGGGGCTATTTTATCACAAGGTATCTTTGTACCTTTTACCGCGGTCTTCTCCACTTTTCTAAAAATAGGTTGGGTGGGGAAATTACTTGGAGGAGTTTATTTTTCACTGGTGGAACTGTTATTTTTGGGGTTAAAAGTGTATAAACATAACTGGTGGAGAACCATTTATACTTTTATCTTGATTCCTCTGTACTTTAAAATTAGTGATTGGTGGAATATTCTTTTAGATAAAAGGAATCCCTTGGTTCGTTTTATTTCTCTTTTTAATATGATTTTGGTTACAGAAGCTAATTTATTATTTTTATTTGCTTCAACTAGAAAGGTTCGTTTCGGAGCTGGGAAATTTCATTCGTGGAAAGAACATTTTATTATTGTTCCGTTGTATGCGATTAGTGTGTCTATATTTTCAACTGTATCATTTTTAAAACAGAATAATTGGTCTGCAAAGCTAAGTGTCCTGTTAATGACAATTGGATTAGATCAAATATTTAAGAAACGGAAAGTAGTAAAGGAAAAATTCCATGCAGCAGATTATTTTACGGTCCGAATACTGGCGATATTTTTATACGGGAAGTTTAGTGATCTTGTATACGGAGTGAGAAAAACGAGTGAAATGGAAGATATTCAGGATAAAATGCTGAAAATAAATCAGAAACAGACATAAAAAAAACGCCTTTGGGCGTTGGTTACTTATTGTAATTACCATTGAACCGTGATAAAATAAATTTCGGTCTCAAATAAAAAGCATAAAGACAAATCATCTCTATAATATAATAACACATCAAGGTTGGTCTGTCAAATATTTAGGGACAAAATTTTTCTGGAGAGTGGTCAAATGAGCGATACGGTAAAGAGTGACTTGCAGATGGAGCAGGAACGTGTAAATTTCGTTAGTATGGAAATCGATAAGAAAAAAGTAAAACTCCAGAAAAATACTGGAGGTGTTAGTTCAGATGTACTTGAGCTTCGAAAGACTTTCTGGGAGGACGTAACTGTTAATATGGATGAGCCGGATGATGTGATTGAGACGGCAGCCAGCATAAAGCAGCAAGCAGAGTTATTATCAGAGCGGGAACGTACATTTAAACAAATGGATAAACAGATCCGTATCCTTGAACGCTTAAAATACTCACCCTATTTTGGACGGATTGATTTTTTAGAAGCAGATGAAAAAAATGTTGATCAAGTTTATCTCGGAATTGCTTCTTTAATGGATGAGCATGATGAGAATTTTTTAATTTATGATTGGCGTGCACCAATTTCCAGCCTTTATTATGATTTTGCTCCTGGTCCTGCTTCTTATCCCACAATGGATGGGGAAATCAAAGGAGAAATGAAGCTGAAAAGACAATTTATCATTCGTGCATCGGACATTAAAGCAATGTTTGATACAGGTGTTACCATTGGAGATGAAATGCTTCAAGAGGTTCTAGGAAATAATGCAAATGCACAGATGAAGAGCATTGTTGCTACGATTCAGCGTGAACAAAACCTGATTATCCGTAATGAGCGAAGTAAACTCCTTATTGTTCAAGGAGTAGCAGGCAGCGGTAAAACATCAGCAGCCCTTCAGCGTGTTGCTTATTTATTGTACAGATATCGTGAAACCATAAAGTCTGAGAATATCATGTTGTTTTCACCAAACCCGTTATTTAACTCCTACGTATCCACGGTACTCCCTGAACTAGGGGAAGAGAACATGGAGCAGGCTACCTTTATGGAATACTTAAATAATCGGATTGGCAGTGAATTTGATGTCGAGGATCCGTTTGATCAAATGGAATTTCTACTTAACAATGGGGAACATCCGGACTACGATACTAGGGTTAGAGGAATTCGGTATAAAGCCAGTCTACCGTTTAAAGAAATGATTGACCGGTATGTGATTCAATTATCAAGTAAGGGTCTGCTTTTTAAAGACCTAGTATTTAGAGGCGAAATTATCATATCTAATCAATTGATTTATGATTATTTTTATTCCCTAGATGCGAGTTTCACCATCCCAAACCGTATGGAAATGGTGAAGGATTGGCTTTTAAGAGAGTTGAAGAGGAAAGTCAAACAAGAACGCTCAAAAAGCTGGGTAGAGGATGAGGTACAATATCTTGAAAAAGAGGACTATTTAGAAGCATATCAGGAATTGCAAGGGAAAGACCGGTATACCGAGAAAAGTTTTGATGATTTTGAACAGGAACAAAAGATTTTGGCTGAAAAGGTAGTCAAGCAAAAATTCAGGCCATTATTTTCTCGTGTTAAAAAGTTAAATTTCCTCGATATGAAGGGATTATATAGCCAGTTATTTATAAAGGGGGCCGAAAACCTAGAAGTCCTTTTAGATGATTGGACTCAAATTTGTACGCAGACGGTTGAAACATTAGCAAACTATAAAATATCCTATGAGGATGCGACGCCGTTTGTCTACCTGCAGGACTTAATAAAGGGCAGGAAGTCTTCAACCGGTATTCGTCATATTTTTATCGACGAAGCTCAGGACTATTCTCCATTTCAGTTTGCACTGATACAAAGACTTTTTCCTTATAGTAAGATGACGCTGCTCGGGGATTTTAATCAGGCTATTTACTCAGGTGCAACCGGATCAGCAACAGTTATATCGGATTATGAAGAAAAAGGGGAAGACATTGAAAAGATTGTTTTGACAAAGACCTATCGTTCTACTAAGGAGATTGTTGATTTCACCAGCAGTTTGGTAGAGGGTGGGGAAAAAATTGAACCATTTAATCGCCATGGTAAGAAGCCATCGGTAAAACTAGCTGAGCAAAACCAATTAAATGGTTTGATCTTGGGTAAAATAAATGAATTTTTAAATGAAGGGCACCGAACCATTGCAGTTATTTGTAGAACGGCTGCAGAGAGTAAAAGGGTATATACCGCATTGAAAGATGTCATTCCTGTACACCTCATTGAGAAGGCTACAATTGCTTATGAAAAAGGGATATTGGTAATCTCGTCGTATTTGGCAAAAGGTATCGAATTTGATGGTGTTATTCTTTATGATAGTTCACAATACAAAAATGAAAGTGAAAGGAAGTTATTCTACACAGTCTGTACACGTGCAATGCATAGGCTGCACATGTATGCAACAAAGGAAATCAGTCCACTTATGAACGAAGTTCCGGGAAACTTATATGAGTTAGAATAAAACATAAAAAACAGCGGCCAAAAAGTGGTCGCTGTTTTTACGGTGTTTAGTTATTTTTCCATTGCCTTTCAACCTGTTCAAAAGCAAGTCGGTAAATTTCTTCATCGGGGGTGTTAGGATTCGCTAATACATTTGTTAAATAGTCTTTTCCTTCATACGTTACTTTTACATTTACTTGGAGCATAGTATCACCTTTCTCATTATAGTTTTTTTGAAAACTTTTATGAATTTTACGTGGAATTGATATAATGGTTTTATTCGTTTAGCTGGGAGGTCAAAGGATGTCAGTTCATTTTGAAGAGATAAAGAAACAAACGCTGTATATTGCGCTTGAAATGATAAATTCAAATCCAGATTACAATCTTGTTGAAAATGGCAGTCCCCTAAGGGAGCTTACCGATATAGAAGAAGAGTTTTTGAATCCTGATACCATTAGCTTGTTTATTAAGCTCGATGATACGTATATAGGCGTTATGGATTACTTAATGAAAAATCCAAAAGATCAGTGCCCGTGGTTGGGACTGTTAATGATTCATAGTGATTATCAAGGATTTGGTTTTGGTGCACATGCCTATGCGCTTTATGAAAGTGAAATGCGTAATCGAGGCTTGAGGTGTGTTCGACTCGGTGTAATAAAAGAAAATGTAAGGGCAAAACAGTTCTGGGAATCATTAGGGTTTCTTTATATTAAAACAGCTTTAAGTGAAAATGGCAAGGAAATTTTTGTGTATGAAAAAAACTTCCCGAAGGAAGCTTAAACCTCAAGTAATAAGAATTCCTCGGCAAACTGCTGGATCTTTAGTTTGTCGATGTTATTTTTTCTTAAAGCGGACTCGGCCAAAATTAAATGGGCTTGAATAACAGTATTTCTTTTTAAATCCCTAATAGATACATCGCCATTCAGTAATTGAATGGCTTTTTCTCGGATGTCTTGACTCTTCGAAGAATGATACAGGAGAAAAGCAATGCAAGTAACTTTGTCCACCATCAACACTCCTTATTTTTATCAAGAATCGAACAATGGATAACAATTTCGACTTCCTATCTTAAAAATCCTGCTAATATTCCGAAAATTCCTTAGAAAAGCATGATTTTTGTTGAATATTGCTTATTTGCCAGGAGTTTTATATAATATTGAAGGGATAAATGAAACTATTATATTGTGGAAATTACCTTCTAGTCCCATTGGGCGGGAGGGTTTTTATTTTTACATAAAAGTTGGAGGTAGCATTTTCATGAAACTAGCCTTAATAAAGGATTTGTACAGAAATACAGAAGATTACATAGACCAGAAGGTTCAATTATCTGGGTGGATTCGCACGATTCGTGATTCAAAAACCTTTGGATTCATTGAGTTGAATGATGGCAGCTTCTTCAAGGGTGTTCAAATTGTTTTTGATGAGCAGCTTGAAAATTTTAAGGAGATTGCAAAACTTCCTATTAGTTCATCTATTAAGGTAGAGGGAGATTTCATTCATACTCCACAAGCCAAACAGCCGTTTGAAATTAAAGCGACGAATATTTCAATCGAAGGACTGTCAAATACCGACTATCCATTGCAAAAGAAGAAGCATTCATTTGAATATTTAAGAACCATCGCCCATTTAAGACCGCGGACGAATACATTTTCTGCAGTTTTTCGTGTTAGGTCTTTAGCTTCCTATGCGATTCATAAATTCTTTCAAGATAAGGGATTTGTTTATGTCCATTCACCAATTATCACGGGAAGTGATACAGAGGGTGCGGGTGAAATGTTCCGCGTTACCACACTAGATATCGAGAACCCTCCTAAAAATGAAGAGGGGAAAACGGATTTAACGAAGGATTTCTTTAATAAAGAAACCAACCTAACAGTAAGCGGTCAGTTGTCTGCAGAAGCTTTTGCTCTTGCATTCCGCAATGTTTATACATTTGGTCCGACATTTAGAGCGGAGAATTCTAATACTGCACGACATGCAGCAGAATTTTGGATGATTGAGCCAGAATTGGCTTTTGCTGAGCTTCCAGATATTATGGACCTGGCTGAAGATATGGTTAAGTATGTTATTGGCTATGTCCTTGAACATGCTCCTGAAGAAATGAATTTCTTCAACAGCTTTATTGAAAAAGGATTATTAGATCGCTTAAACAATGCCCATACTTCAAGTTTTGGACGCGTTACGTACACGGAAGCCATCAATATTTTAATCGAATCTGGTGAAAAGTTTGCCTATCCAGTTGAATGGGGCCTCGACCTGCAAACAGAACATGAGCGTTATTTATGCGAAAAAGTATTCAAAAAACCAGTGTTTGTAACAGATTATCCGAAGGAAATTAAAGCCTTCTATATGAGGTTGAATGAAGATAATAAGACGGTTGCTGCAACTGATCTACTTGTACCAGGAATTGGGGAATTAATCGGTGGAAGTCAGCGTGAAGAGCGCGAGGATATTCTTGCTGGAAAAATTAATGAACTTGGTATGAATGAAGAAGATTATTGGTGGTACCTAGAGCTTAGAAAATACGGCGGTACAAAACACTCTGGCTATGGTCTAGGTTTCGAACGCTTAATTATGTACCTCACTGGTATGTCTAACATTAGAGATGTTATTCCATTTCCAAGAACTACTGGTAATGCAGAATTTTAATAATGAAAAGCGGAAGCGCCTGGGCGCTGAGCTAGACAAAATAAAAGAAGACCAATCCCTTGGATTTGGTCTTTTTTTATACATCTATTGAGTTTGAAATTCTTCTTCGAAAAAAAATGTTCCGGGATGTTCCTTAACAATGTAAGAATATCTTTTCATGTTTTTTACATACTGCCATTTTAAGATCGTAACTTCCTCGCCAGTGTCTTTAAGTTTCACAGTTTGCCCGCTATTGAATCTGTTATTGGAATTTCTCAAATCAACACCCCTTTTTTCATCAAACTTAATTATAGCACATTTTTTGTTCGGCCGCTTGTTTCGCATTAATGAAGCTTTTTCTGTGACGTCTATGCTGTCGGAAAAAGTGTGATTCCTTTCATTTACATTTTCATTGTGTTACACTATTTGAAAAGTGAGGTGTCATTTTGTCAAATTATAAAGCGAAAAAGAGTAACCTCGAAGCCTTATTATCTAAGAACAGTATGAATCTCGAAGGATTGGAAAAGAGTACACACATCCCTTTGGAACAACTTAATGGTTACATGTCAAAAAAAGTGATGAATCTTAGTGCTGCAATGTCGATTTCTAAAGAGTTAAATTGCCAGATCGAGGATTTATACGACTGGGAATTAGAAGAGAAAATTTAAGTTCTTCTACAAGTCACTAGGATAATCATCCTAGTGACATTTTTAATAACTTTACCAGTCTGTAAGTGGTTTATGCAGTATGAAAAAGGGAAAATAATGGACAAGACCTTGCTTATTTCTTCATTATTTGGTATAATTATCTAGAATTATTTTTGTTCGATAGTAAAGGGAAGAATAAGTTATTGCTTTTCGCCTGGATCACAAAGAGCAAGAATAGTAATACAATGTGTGGATTACACACTAGGAGGCAACAAATATGGAAAACGGTAAAGTAAAATGGTTTAATGCAGAAAAAGGTTTCGGATTCATCGAGCGCGAAGGCGGAGAAGATGTATTCGTTCACTTTTCAGCAATCCAAGGCGAAGGCTTTAAAACTCTTGAAGAAGGTCAATCAGTGACTTTCAATGTTGAGCAAGGAGCTCGTGGACCACAAGCTGCTAACGTAAACAAAGCTTAATCACATAGTGTGAAAAAAAACAGACCTTTGGGTCTGTTTTTTTATGGATACTACATTAAGAGTTACTTTAATTATTAATATATTTTTCAAATACATAGCCAAAATCTTTTACATTATATTGCTTTTTGCTTTCCTCTAACCATTGGAAGGCTGCTTGGTTTAACATTTTAAATTGAACGACCAAGTTGTTATCAGAGCTAGTAACCCTACCTAATGTGGTGGAAGCAATATCAAGGCTTTCTTTTGCGTATCGAAGAGATATCTCATTATCGTGAGTGATTTCTGCTATTTTAATGAGTGCCTTGTATAGATCTTTAACTTCTTCAATGTGTTTTTTATGGACATCAATAGAGAAAGGCTGTGCACCTATTTTAAATTTTATTTCAATATCTAGATCGACAGTGCCAGCTGTTTCTAGCTTTACATCAGATATACGATTTGTAGCATAACTATAGCGGTGAAGCATCCTTTTTTTACTTGTGGCACTTGTTCCATCAAGGTGAATAAGCGCATTATTGGTGAAACAATATTCATCCGATTTAGATTTAATTAAAAAATATATCCTTTCGTTATCTTCATGCATAACATAATCATCAGAATCTACCTTATCATAATTTTCTGGTTTAATTACAGAACCCACATCACTTAGTCCTAATATATCTGCTGCTACTTTTCCAAACATAAAATCAACCTCTCTTACCCAATATTTTTAATTGCCATTCAACTATACGAATATGTTATCGAGAAGTTTCAAGATTTTTGAACGACAAAACAATTTATGCTGTAGATTATGGACTTATGCTCTCTTCTAATAATCAATAAAGGGGGATGAACAATTATGCGTCCGATGATCCTTGGCACTTTGGCTGCCTTCTTTTTTGCGTTTACATTTATTATCAATCGCTCAATGGAACTAGAAGGGGGGAGTTGGATTTGGAGTGCTTCACTTCGTTATTTTTTTATGGTTCCTTTCCTGCTGCTGATAGTTTTCTGGAGGAAAAGTCTTAAGCCGCTATTAGTAGAGATGAAAAATAATCCACGGGCCTGGCTATTATGGAGTATTGTAGGATTTGGTCTGTTTTATGGTCCGATTTGTTTTTCAGCAGCCTATGCACCTGGATGGCTAATTGCCTCCACCTGGCAGATCACAATTATCTCTGGCTCCCTTTTAGCGCCATTTTTTTTAGAGACCGTCGTGACTCAACAGGGTCCAGTCAAGATAAAGGGAAAAGTCCCAATGAAAAGCTTGGCTCTGTCGTCGATTATTTTGCTTGGTATTATTTTAATGCAGGTAGAACGTGCTGCGGATTCTCTTTCGTTAATTGAAGTGTTATTAGGTGTGTTACCTGTCATTGTTGCCTCGTTTGCATACCCTCTAGGAAATAGAAAGATGATGGATGTGTGTGAAGGGCGACTCGATGTTTTTCAACGTGTATTAGGGATGACGTTAGCAAGCATGCCACTGTGGATTGTTCTAGCCATTTATGGCTTGTTTACGGTGGGTCCACCTAGTGTTGGACAATCGATTCAATCGGGAATCGTAGCGATTACCTCCGGTGTGATTGCGACCGTTTTATTTTTCCAAGCAACAGATTTGGTCCGTGGAAATATGCAAAAGTTAGGGAATGTAGAAGCAACTCAGTCAATTTCGGTTTTATTTGTAGTAATCGGAGAGTTAATCCTCTTGAAAGCAGCATTGCCATCCATAATATCATGGACTGGAATAATGCTGGTCATGGCAGGAATGGTACTTCACAGCTTTGTGTCGCATAAAGGCGATATACCCGATGGGAAAAAAGGAAGTGCATAAAAAGTCGAGAGCCTAATCATTTTGATTAGGCTCTAAGATTTTTAACTGGATAGGTATGGAGCTAATTTATCAATGGTCTCCTGTAAAAGTTTTGCGTTTTTCTCATACATGGCTTTTGATTTCTCGTCTTGTGTCTCTAGAGAAAATATTTCCAAATCAGCCTGAGTTTTTTTCAGTGATGCCAATAATAAAGGTCTTTGAGTGGGTGACGGGACTTGTAATTTGTCATCATAGATGTCTACAGTTAATTCTCCATAAGAATCGACTTGACCGATAAATACATTGTTGAGCGTTAGTTCAAGCTTTTCTAATTCTGTTTCTAGCCAACCTCTACTTTTCCCGGAAGACCTCAATGCTTCATCCAAAATGCTTCCGTCCATTATCACCGTTTGTGGTTCTTTTTCAGCGGGTACCTTCATTTGCAAATCTTTTGGGGTCAATGGACGATTTTCTCTTTTCAGTAAAGCACTAAGATTTCCTCTTGGTTCCAAAACGGCAAATTCAACATCAGCTACACGGTAGATGTCCTTCTGCCGAAGCAAGGCAGATAATTCATCAATGGTATATTTTTCTTTTTTTAAATTTTCCTCCAGTACTTTCCCATCCTTGATTAATATAGTACCCCTGCCTTCAATAAAGTCCCGGAAAGATTTACTCTTTAATGCTAAAATGTCAGCAAAAAGAGTTGCAAGGCTAAAGATAATAATAGCAGCCATGCCTTGGAACATATTTTTTTCAAGACCAGTAATCGCTTCACCTGCAATACTTCCGATTGTAATCCCTGAAACATACTCAAAAAAAGAAAGTTCAGAGATTTGCTTCTTCCCTAGTATTTTTGTCATGAATAATAAAAGAGCTAAGAAGACAAAGGAACGAATGATAATATCAATCCAACTAGGCATATTCATTCACCTCAGAATTTTCAACCTTTATATTGTGGTTCAAGTCGTTCAAGTTCTAAAACGCGAGACTGTAGATCTTTTTTTACGGAAGCTATCGTTATCATAGTATCATGGAAGACTTCTTGAGCACCTTTATCATTAGAATTTAGGGCAAGCGAAGATAATTGTGCTTCAATTCCCTTTATATTAGCTAGACATTGCTTTACACTTGTAGCAATTGTCATCATTATACTTCCTTTCTAAATGAATAACTAAAAGAGTTGGCAGGGATGCCAACCCTTTTACTTCTTATTGGTTATATTGTGGCTCTTCAGCTAATATTTCTTGTAGTCGGGGTTCAAGACTGTCTAGGACCGATTGAGTTTGTTGAGCTGCATCCTGATAAAGCTTTTTGGCCTTTTGATTATCAGTTGCTAAAGCAAAGGTTTCAAAGCTAGCTTGAGCACTTTTTAAACTCGCTAATGCTTGTTTGACTTGTGTACCAACTGTCATGAAATTAAATCCTTCTCTCTTTTTCGAAAATATATTACAAACAGTATTGTGCGAAATATTTAAAATTTATATGATGACAAAATATTACAGTTTTAATAAATAAGACTTTCCATTAAAATTGGATGTAATGCATGTGTTTTGTCTACAAAAATAAATCCATCGTACCGACTACTCATTACAGATGGCACATAATTTCCATATTGCTCATATTCAGGTCTGTATACCACACCTATAGCTCGATGACCGATGGTTTTTTTGAATTCTTCACGATTTTCATCATTAAACAAGAGATATTGGTTGTAAGCGCCGGCTTTATGCATTAGGTTTTCCCAACTCCCAGATTGAGCCGAAGGAACATTCGTAACACGAAAATCCACTCCCCATTCCGTTGACGCGATTACTGTACCACTGTTTGTTCCAAAGCCCACAATGTAAACATCTTCAGGATAATTCTGTTCCCTTATCAATTGACCGACATTCACCATTCCAGCTTCTTTCATATCGGTTGCGCGGGCATCTCCAACATGTGTATTGTGTTCCCAGATGATTACTTTTGCACCTTCACCATAATACTCCATTACCGCATTCAAAGCTTCAACCATATGGATGTCTCTTACGTTCCAAGACTTTGAGTCGCTTAAGACCATTGTCCGATAATACTCTTCAGCATTGACGGTAACAAGAGCATTCACCTCCATATTCAAGCTGTTTTCCTCTTCATCATCATATTTCCACTTATTCTTTTGAATAGTATTTAAAAGTGAAAGGGCTTCTTTAATACAATTTTCGGATAAATACCCAGCAGAAACCGCATAGGATTCATTATTTCGATTGTAGGGTTCAAAGCAGGAGAAGGCATTCCTTGCCTGCGCAAGCCCTGAATTGCCGGTTCTTTCTAAATATTTTATGATTTCGTCCATACTTTCCCAAAGACTATAAACATCTAAACCGTAAAAACCCACTTTATTCTTAAGTCTTGTTTGTTGATTATAATTTCTTAACCATTTTACTAAATCAATAATTTCTTCATTTGCCCACATCCATGTCGGCCAGCGATTAAAACTTTCAAGAGCTCCTCTCACATCAGTTTCTGTACCGATGTTTTTTATGTAACGGTTAATGCTTTGACAGGATGGCCAGTCTCCTTCTACTGCAATAACTGAAAAACCTTTTTCCTTAATTAATCTCTTAGTGAGTTCAGCGCGAATCGTATAGAACTCGGAAGTTCCGTGAGAGGCTTCACCCAGAAGGACATACTTGGCATCACCAATTGCTGCGAGCAGAGGATCAAGATCATCGACAGTCTCAAAGGGTTTAGCGTATTTTTTTACCGATTCGAACATATGCATACGTCCTTTCATAGCTAGTGATACTGCTAATGTTCCCTAATGGTAAATCTAATAACAAAAAACTCCTAAAATAATTTAAGGAGTTTTTGCATATTTTCATCTATACATCGTCCACTTTCCAATATCCTTAAATCCAAGTCGTTTATAAATACGTCCAGCCTCAGGATTATCATAAAATAAGCAGAGTACTTTACCTTCCTTTAATATATCTGTAAAAAGCTTTTGCATAATCGCTGTTGCCAATCCTTTACGGCGATATTCTTTCCTTGTACAAACACCAACAATCATAGCAGAAATGGAATTTTCTGCAGTCGTTGATACACATGCTGTCATCTGTCCGTTTTCTTCTGTGAAATAGCTTCTTGCAGTACTGTTTTCCATTGAAGTACGTAATATTTCAGCTGCATCATCCCTGATTTGAAATTCATCAATGGATCTGCGAATAGCTAATATTTGATCTATGTCATCAAGTGTAGCCTTTTTAATTTCCAAATTAGTTTCTCCAAGATTTTCGGTACTTTTGCACTCTGCAAAAAATGTTTCTTGCTTTTTACCGAGCTGAAGCTTCTGGAATGCCTCGAACTTTTCCACAATATCTGATTTACCGGACAGGAAGAATGGACTTGGATAGGAGGTAATAATTGATACAAACTTACCAACATTAAATTCGCCTTTTGCATAAGGAATAAAGGATTGATAGAATCTGAGAAGCACGGCCTTTATTTCTCCGTGTTTATCGAATTCTGCCCAGATTTCTTGGAAGTCAGAATCATATCCAAAAACCTCTAAATCCCCAATAATAAATAAATTAATGGAAGGCTCCTCACTCAAAAAAGAGAGGACTGTGTCATGGTCATTTTGAGTTAACTTTCTAATCACTTTATTCTCCCCCTTTGCTGTTAATAGCGTAATCAAATATTGGCTGAATTTCAATATTAATCTATTATTATTTATAATAGTCTAGTAATTTTGAAAAGTTCACCAATTCGTCACAACACTTTGTGTAAAGGGAAATTTTAGGTGCTATACTATAGATGTAAAGGATGAATAAATAAATATTAACTTCTTAGGAGACTCAACCATCCGTGTTCGTTCCGTTTGTGAACGAGTAGTAAAGGTTTTCCCTTTGCATTGTTTGGTAAGTGGAGCGATGTAACTTGAATTGGAAAGGTGTAATCCTAACGAAACTTTCTTTTTAGTGAAAGAGAAATTAACTGATTCAAAAGAAAGTACAAAAGTTATTGGATATGGGAGTAAAGTGAAATTTATCTGCCTATGTAAGAGGTACGTAGATAGATCCTCAAACCAAATGATTTTTCTTAATATTATTTTGGAAGCTTCCTTTTTGAGAAGAAACCTAAAGTAATGAAGAGAAGAAGAATCATTCCATTAGCCAAAACGAATAGATAGTCAATCTATTCGGTCCTGGATTTTGAAAAAGGAGTTCACCTAAAAAGATAGGACTAAGTTAACAGATAAAGATAATTGATAAATGAAGAACCTTTATCAGTATGTTTATCTAACCTTACAACCAAAACAAATCATACATTGCCAAGAAGCCGACCCAAATATAAGGATATGAGTCCATCAGTAATACCGATAAAAATGTTTCTTTAAAGGAATTTGAATTCCATTTAATTTCATGTGAATTAATTCCTTCAACGGAACAACACACATCGGCTGATGCGTTAAACTTCTATTTAGTTCGATAAAATGGCTAAAAAGAAGCTTAAAAAACATTTTGGCTGATGTCATGGTTGGGTCCCCTAAGAGGTTAATTTCCCAAGAAGCTGTCTCAAATAGAGGCGGCTTCTTTAATTTTTTAATAGAAATTTTGTCCTGGATCTACAGAATGTTAATGAAAAAAATGGGAAATAAAGTGCATAAAAATTCAAAAAACTATCATTTTATTGTTATAATGGAATTAGAAATATTCTGCGAAAGGGGCAAGATAATGTCGGGAATTCCAAATATAGGTCTAAACGAACAAAATAAGATAATTTTGGAAAAGGTTCAACACCGGGGGCTGCCAACTAGAAAAATTATTCAAAGAATCATGCTTATTACATTTGGCGCAGCATTAATGGCGGTAGGGTTGGAAATTTTTCTTGTACCCAATCATGTTATAGATGGAGGCATTGTAGGAATTTCGATTATGCTTTCCTATTTGACTGGTTGGAAATTAGGTCTCTTTATTTTTCTTCTTAATATCCCATTTTTCTATATTGGTTATAAACAAATTGGAAAAACCTTCGCTTTATCCACTCTTTACGGAATTATTATTCTATCTATTGGCACCACCTTACTTCATCCAGTACCTGCTTTTACTCAGGATATTTTACTTGCAACTGTTTTCGGTGGAATCGTTCTCGGAATTGGTGTAGGGATGGTCATCCGCTACGGAGGATCCCTGGATGGTACAGAAATTCTTGCTATTCTCTTTAATAAAAAGCTTCCTTTCTCTGTTGGGGAAATTATCATGTTTTTTAATTTATTCATTCTCGGAAGTGCAGGTTTTGTTTTCTCATGGGATCGGGCGATGTATTCTCTGATTGCCTATTTTGTCGCTTACAAAACCATTGATATTACAGTCACTGGTCTTGATGAATCTAAATCTGTTTGGATTATTAGCGATCATTCAAAGGAAATTGGTGAGGCGATTATGAATCGGCTTGGCCGTGGTGTTACCTATATCAACGGTGAGGGTGCCTACTCAGGTGATCACAAGAAGGTGATTTTCTGTGTAATTAATCGTCTTGAAGAAGCAAAGTTAAAAGAAATCGTTACTGAAAATGATGAAAATGCCTTTCTGGCCGTTGCCGATATCGCGGAAGTGCGTGGCGGCAGATTTAAGAAAAGAGATATCCATTAAAAACTGCTGTTTTCGGCAGTTTTTTTGTGGTCTTTTTGATATTAAAGTGATATCATTATGATATAGAATTTAAAGGAGTGAGTGGCTTGAAAGAAAAAGAAATGTTTAAGGTCAATGGGGTTATAGGTGTTTTCCTTTTTCTTTTATTCGGTGCAATAACGGCATTTAGTTTCAGGCAATTTATTTTGAGTGAAAATTTTCTAATTTTGGCTGGAGCTTTTATAGCACTGATTTTAACAGTCTTGGTCTTATCAGGTTTCACTATTATTCAACCAAATCAAGCGAAGGTGTTTACTCTTTTTGGAAGTTATCTGGGTGTCATCAAACAAGAGGGATTTTGGCTGGCAATGCCGTTAACAGTTAGGAAAAATGTCTCGCTAAGAGTTATCAATTTCAACAGCGATAAGTTAAAAGTAAACGACTTGGAAGGCAATCCAATTGAAATTGCTGCAGTAGTCGTTTACAAGGTGTTTGACTCTGCAAAAGCGGTTTTTGATGTTGAAGATTATAAAGAATTCGTTCATACTCAAAGTGAAACAGGTCTGCGACACATAGCAAGCCAGTACCCATACGATAATTTTAATAATGATTATGAAATCTCTTTGCGTCAGCATTCTGATGAAGTTGCAGAAGAATTAACGAAAGACCTGCAGCATAGACTTCAGCTGGCTGGTGTGGAGATTATCGAGGCTAGAATCATGCACTTAGCCTATTCAAGTGAGATTGCTCATGCAATGCTTCAAAGACAACAAGCCAAGGCAGTGTTAGCTGCAAGAAAGGTAATTGTTGAGGGAGCTGTATCAATGGTTAAATCGGCGATTGACCAATTGAGTACAGAAGGAATTGTTGAGCTCGATGAAGAAAAGAAAGCACAAATGGTAAACAATCTAATGGTAGCGTTAGTTTCAGAAAAGGGAAGCCAGCCGATAATCAATACAGGAAGTATCTATTAAGGTTGTGATATAGTGGCTGAGAAAAAAAGATTTCTATTGCGCATTGATCAGCAGATTTATGACGCGCTTGAAAAATGGGCGGAGGATGAGTTCCGTAGTGTAAATGCTCAAATAGAAATTATTATAAAAAAAGGGTTAAAAGACTCGGGTAGATTAAAAAACTCCCGAAGAAAAAAAGATGAATAAGTTGGCAGATTTGTCGAAGAAGGCGGGCGTTTATGAAATCGCTCGTTTTCTGTCGTTTTGTGAAGAAAACACCTGAAAAACATCAGCTTTTGTCGTTGTATGCGCTTACCTAGGAAATAAATAATAGAGAACTCGACTTATTTCCCAAAGGAGAGATGTCAGTAAAGACTAACATCTCTTTTTTTTTTCGAAGTAAGCCTAAAAAAGGAGTTCGTACACTTCATTTAATTCATATGCCCGTTTTTCATCTTGTTCTTCTTTGGCATGGTTAATTTCCCTAGGCAGCATGTCATTTAAAAAGTTAATCTCCTTTTGAGATAGATGTCTTACAAAATCACCCTCATTTGAAAAATTACCTTCAGACAATTTTCGATATAAATGTCTGCCCTCGGAATGGCCATCACTGTAATTTGATAAGATTTCGCGTAAATAGCCCAATGTTTTGTCCATTTATGTCAACCATCCTTTCATTGATATCTTTTGACGAAATGGAATTTATAATACCTATATCAATCTAGATTCACTTTTAATTATTTGGTGCAGAATATAGAAGAGCAATTAGTGAATGGAAACTTGCGCATAAAAAGGGGGATCCGCTTGATAAATCATCTGGTAAGATCAGTGCCAAATTTATTTACAATTGGAAATTTATTATCAGGGGTATTTTCCATTACTTTCAACATGAACGGATACTTACAAACGGCGGCAATGTTTATTTTTTTATCTGCTATATTTGACTTTTTTGATGGACGGTTAGCTAGAAGGTTAAAGGTTAATAGTGAATTTGGAGTAGAACTCGATTCATTAGCAGACATTGTCAGCCTTGGTGTCGCACCTGCCCTTCTTTTTTACTCTTTGGAACCACCATCGATTTTCAAAACGATTGCATTTGTTTTATTTCCCACTATGGGTGCTTTAAGGTTGGCGAGATTTAATGTAAAACCGACAAGAGGTTATTTTATGGGTCTTCCAATAACGGCAGCCGGGCTATTAATGGCAGGTATGGGGGTGTTCCTTTATAGTAATGCACTTATAACGTTTGCACTTTCAATTCTTATGGTAAGCCCTGTAAGAATAAAAAAGCTATAACTAATAATTTGTAAAGAAATTACAATTAAACAGAAGTTTCCCAAACATATTCTTGCCTTAATTACAAACATTAAGTGTTAATGGAAAGAGCTTATTACTTTCCATTTAATGTTATATGAAGGAGTGCTTTGGATGAGAAATATGGTAAAGCCGTTTTTCAATCTGTTTAGTAAAAAGCGAAAGAGTAGAGGGACCATGTGGGTATCTCTGATCGGAGTTGGAATAAGCGCCGCCGTTTTTGGTCTAACAAGAGGAAAACGAAAAAATATTATACAACCCTTTCAGGATGTAGTCCAAAGCTTTACACCGAAAGATAACATGAATTTTAATAATACTGCACTGGCTGAGTTCTCTGAAGAATTATTGGCAAGTGCGTTGAGAAATGATCATAAAGACCGTTAAAAAAGTCCGCATTTTGCGGGCTTTTTTACAGTGGTGGAAAAGGGACCTCCTTGGGCTGGTACTCAATGACTTCGGAGGAATATAACTTAATCACTAAAAGATTTCCAAACGTCCTAGCTTGGATTAATATCGGTTGATTGTAGATATTTTTAAATTCAAAGTCGGGACCGTACCAACTCACTGTTGCATCACGTCCAGGAGGAATATATGGTACATGTCGACTATGAGAAAAACGCTGGACAATTTTCAAACCTGCACTATCAACTGCATTAAATAAAGTTGAAGAAACTTGACATATTCCACCGCCAATATCTTCTGCATATTCACCTCTGACAATTACTTTAGCCTTTTCGTAGCCCTTTTGAGAGGTTCTTTTACCCACTACTTTATTAAATGAAAATGTCTCACCAGGGAAAACGACATGATTATTAATGGCGGCAACTGCTAACCTGATATTGGTGGAACGCTTTTTATTACTTGGATTAAAAGAAGTAATGTAACGACCGATGCGTATACTGCGAATATCAGATAGTAATTCACTATCTACTTTTGGATACACAGAATACATGGGAATTTCTAATGTTGAAATTCTGTGTTCGAAAAAAAAGGTATAAAATTTTTGTGTGAAAGTATGTCGATTGATACTAAGTCCCAGTTGTTCAGGAATAATATTTCCATGCTGATCCAATTTTGCATTTTTAGGTGGAACGGAAAACTGTTTCTCCAATTCTCCTACCAGTTGGTCATATTTTTCTGTATCCAAAATAAAATAACTTGGATCACCAACAGAATATTCGTCTCTATTGATAATCGAAAAAGGCTTCCCTTCTCTCGTTAGTTGAACACTAGCTTGAGGGGTCACATGTTGAATCATAAGTAATAAACTAAATAACCATTTCATACCCATATCTTACTAACCTCCTCAACATAATTTGAACAAAATTTGTATTTTTATGTAAGAATTAAACTGAATAATATCTTTATTTATTCTTTATAGAAGGGTGACTCAAAAAAAGAGTCATTCTTTTTTTTGATTTGTTGAAAAATGTGTAGAATAATAGTATATAATCAAGTAATAACACGTATTATGCATAGTGCTAGCAGAATGCTATAAGTATGATAGGAGTGTCTCCCTTGGCTGAAAATGGAAGAATACAATTAAATGTAAGAATCTCAAAAGAAACCTCTGACAAACTGGATGAAATTGTTGAATACTATCAAGAAAATCTCAGATTAGGTCGAGTATATAAAGGAGATGTTTTAACCGATATTATTGAAAAATCACATGAATTAATGAATAAGCAAAAAAAAGGAATAAAAAGGTATTAACCTAAAAAATTTTTTTGAATATTTTGAAATAAATTTGAATATTTAATGTTTGGAGGTATAATATAATTTGTAGATACCAACTGGTTAGTATGTATGAAGGGGTGATTTAATTGGATTTTGTTTATTCTGCTAAAGTAAAGGACTTACAGACACGGCTGATAAACTTTATGGAAGAACATGTGTATCCCAATGAAATAGTGTATGAGCAGCAGCTGAATGAACAAGAAAATCGGTGGAGTGCTGTTCCTCAGGTAATGGAAGACTTAAAGGAAAAGGCAAAGGCTGCTGGTCTATGGAACTTATTTCTTCCGGAAAGTGAATATGGGGCAGGTTTAACCAATCTGGAATATGCACCGCTTTGCGAAATAATGGGACGCTCTCTAATTGGCCCAGAAGTATTTAACTGTAGTGCACCCGATACTGGTAACATGGAAGTTATTGTTCGCTATGGTAAAGAGGAACATAAGGAAAAGTGGCTAAAACCATTGTTAGCAGGAGAAATTCGGTCTTGCTTTTCGATGACTGAACCGGCCGTTGCTTCTTCCGATGCGACCAATATCGAAGCAAGCATTGTTAGAGATGGTGATGAGTACATCATAAATGGACGTAAATGGTGGTCATCTGGCGCAGGAGATCCTAGGTGTAAAATTGCGATTGTCATGGGAAAAACAGACTTTAATGCCAACCGTCATGAACAGCAATCGATGATTCTCGTGCCGCTTAATGCTCCAGGTGTTATAATTGAAAGGATGCTGCCTGTTTTCGGTTATGATCATGCGCCGCATGGACATGCTGAAATTACCTATGAAAATGTTCGTGTTCCGGCAGAAAACATCCTTTGGGGTGAAGGAAAAGGATTTGCGATTGCGCAGGGGCGATTAGGACCTGGAAGAATTCATCATTGCATGAGGTTGATTGGTGCTGCAGAACGAGCTCTTGAACTTTTATGTAAGCGTGTTCAAGAACGTGAAGCCTTTGGAAAACCTCTCGCAAGCCAAGGGGTTATAAAAGAGTGGATTGCCGATTCCAGGATTGAAATTGAACAAGCAAGGCTCCTGACTTTAAAGGCAGCCTATATGATGGATACTGTTGGAAATAAACAGGCCAAAACAGAGATTGCAATGATTAAAGTAGTGGCACCTAACATGGCGTTACGTGTTATTGATAGAGCCATTCAAGCATTTGGAGGAGCCGGAGTTTCAAATGATTTTCCGCTTGCAGCGATGTGGGCAAACTCTAGAACATTGCGACTGGCGGACGGTCCAGATGAAGTTCACCGTGCTCAGATAGCTAAGCTTGAATTAAAGAAATATCAGTAGTATCTCGATTTCTTTAATAAATTAAATGATAGTTTTGTAGATAGAGATATTAGGAGAGAGGTTAGTGAATTAACATGAGATTGAAAGGAAAGACAGCCATTGTTACTGGCGGGGGCTCCGGAATTGGACGTTCGACTGCGATTCGCTTTGCATGTGAAGGGGCAAAGGTAAGTGTTGCTGACGTGGATTCTCATGGTGGTGAAGAAACCGTAAGTCTAATAAAAGAGTCTGGAGCTAATGCCATTTTTGTAAAAACCGATGTGAAGGACTCTAATCATGTAAGAAACCTCATCAACACTACAACAACTACTTTTGGCGGCCTCGATATTTTAGTCAACAATGCTGGAATTGGCCATTCAGAGGTTAGAAGTGTCGATCTTGCAGAAGAAGAATGGGATCACGTAATTGACATTAACTTAAAGGGAGTTTTTCTTGGAATAAAGTATGCTGCACCGGAATTAATAAAATCAGGCGGCGGAGCGATTATTAATACTTCTAGTTTACTAGGCTTAAAGGGTAAAAAATATCAAGCTGCTTATAATGCCTCGAAAGCAGGTGTAGTGCTGCTAACACAAAATGCTGCCCTTGAATATGGCAAGTACAATATCCGTGTTAATGCCATTGCTCCTGGGGTTATTGACACAAAGATTATCGATGGCTGGAAGCAGGATGAGAGAAGATGGCCATTTATTTCAAAGGCTAATGCACTAGGCAGAATTGGGACATCCGATGAAGTAGCAAATGCTATTTTCTTCTTAGCTTCAGATGAAGCGTCGTTTATCACAGGTACTACTCTATCCGTTGATGGCGGCGGGCTTACTTTTTAATAAACTATATATTTTTTGGAGGGAAACCAATGGCTGAAAGGAACACATGGATGGCTCAATATCCAGATTCGGTATCATCAATAATCTCAAACCCTGAAAAAAACCTAGTAGAAATACTTCAAGAGACTACAGCAAAATATCCCACTAATCATGCACTATCCTTCTATGGCAGAAAAATTACCTATCAGCAATTACTAGGACTTTCACAAGGCTTTACCTCAGCACTCCAGCAAAATCAAGTTCAAAAGGGTGACAGAGTGGCACTTATGCTTCCGAACTGCCCGCAGTATGTTATTTCTTATTATGGTGTATTAGGGGCAGGGGCAATTGTGACACAAGTAAACCCGATGAGTGTAGAACGAGAGCTTGAATATATCTTAAATGATTCAGGAGCCGAAACGATTGTTGTCATGGATGCTTTTTATCCAAGAGTAAAAAGCGTTCAACCACGAACGAACTTGAAAAATATAATAGTTGTCAGCCTGCAGCCCTCTGGAAAGGATTTCACACCAGATCGCAGTTTTGAAACCTTCCTCGCAGATGGAAATGGAAAGGTAACACCTGTTACGATTGAACTGGAGCATGACATTGCAGTTCTCCAATATACAGGCGGCACCACGGGGAGATCTAAGGGAGCGATGTTAACACATCAAAACATCGTGGCGAACGTCCTTCAATCCTATGAATTCTTCAAAAATGAATTTGAATTAGGAAAAGAACGCTGTTTAACGGTTATTCCACTTTTCCATGTATTTGGTATGACAGCCTGTATGAACTTAACAATTTTTACAGGCGGAGAATCGATCATGCTTCCACGGTTTGAATTGGAGGAAGTATTAAACACGATTAAAAATGAGCAGCCAACGACATTTCCAGGGGTTCCAACCATGTATGTGGCGATTACGAACCATCCACATGCTGAGGAGTACGGAATCAATAGTATTAAAACCTGCAATAGCGGCAGTGCACCTATGCCAGTAGAACTTTTACGTGAGTTCGAAAGAAAAACAGGGGCAAAGATTTTAGAAGGATACGGACTTTCTGAAGCATCTCCAACGACACATTGCAACCCTCCATTTGCAGACCGTAAACCTGGAAGTGTAGGTATTGGTATG
The DNA here is from genome assembly GCF_013409995.1 of Neobacillus driksii. Classification (GTDB taxonomy): domain Bacteria; phylum Bacillota; class Bacilli; order Bacillales; family Cytobacillaceae; genus Neobacillus; species Neobacillus driksii. The sequence continues at coordinate 84,615 of NZ_JACCBX010000019.1, read as the reverse complement.
CCATCAACAGAATACAAGATTGTGGATGTGGCAACAGGCTTGGAGGAAGTTCCTGTTGGAGAATTGGGTGAAGTCATTATAAAGGGTCCTCAAATTATGAAAGGCTATTGGAATATGCCAGAAGAAACAGCCAATACGTTAAGAGATGGCTGGCTATACACAGGTGATATCGGAAAAGTAGACGAGGAAGGCTATTTATATATCGTGGACCGTAAGAAGGATTTAATTATTGCGAGCGGCTTCAATATATATCCTCGTGATATTGAAGAAGTGCTTTATGAGCACCCTTCTGTACAAGAAGCCGTAGTCATCGGAGTACCTGACCCATACCGTGGGGAAGACGTAAAGGCTTTTGTCGTTTTAAAAGCAGGTCAAACAGCAACAGAGGAGGAATTGATTCAATATTGTAAACAAAATATGGCTGCTTACAAAGTTCCCCGCAGCGTTGAATTTCGTGAGCAATTACCAAAAACACAAGTAGGAAAAATCCTCCGCCGTGCCTTGAGAGAAGAAACTGTTAGTAAATAAACGTACTGCCGATTTGCTGCCGGTTTTCTGTGTTTGTTGCGAAATAGAATATGGTATAATTTCACTAGACATTTTACAGATTGCGAGGACATGAGCAGTGAAAGACAAAATAACAGAACATAGTATCAATTTATTCGAGAAAAAGGGTTTCAAGGAAACATCCATTCAGGATATCGTGGACTCAATTGGTGTGACCAAAGGGACGTTTTACTATTATTTTTCCAGTAAAGAAGAACTCCTAATGGACATCCATCTCGGATACATTAATTACTTACTAGAGAAACAAAGAAATATTTTGGATGACAATAAAAGCTGCAAAGAGAAGCTATTCGATATTGTCTACATGCTCATAAGTAACATTAAAATTCAAGGATCGGCTGCGAAGATTTTTTTTAGAGAAATGAAAAACTTGAATGAAGAAAGACTAGCTTTAATTGTGCCAAAACGGGACGAATTTCGGTTAAACGTCGAAAAGCTGCTTAAAGATGGAATCGAAAACGGAGAGTTTCGCGCTGACTTGAATGCACATATCATTACATTTGGTATTCTTGGCGCTGCCAATTGGAGCTATCAATGGTTTAATCCAGAAGGGGATTCGACCGACCGCGAAGTGGCTGAAATTTTTGTTGAAATGATATTAGAGGGAATTCAAGCGAATTAGTAATTTTTTGGGAGGGTTTCTTCATGCTTTAAACCCTCTTTTCTCTGTCGCATACTAACCAGTAAGTATAATTTAAAGATACAGAATTTTTTAAAAACCAGGGAGGGATAGGATGCCTCATCAAATGAATAAAGATACAATTCCAGTCCGTAAAGGGGAAGAATTAAATTTACCTGTTTTAGAACAATTTTTAAGAAGTCATATCGGTAATCTGCCCAATAGCCCCCTTGAACTTCTGCAGTTTTCCGCTGGTCATTCAAACTTAACCTATCAAATTAAAGTAGGTGAATGGGAAGCTGTTTTACGGCGCCCGCCGTTAGGACCAGTTGCACCTAAAGCGCATGATATGGAACGAGAGTTTAAAATTATTTCTGAGCTTCATCCAGTCTTTTCCGTTACACCGAAGCCAATTTTGTTTTCCGATCAACTGGACATTGTGGATAGCCCATTCTTTATTATGGAACGCAAAAACGGCATAGTTATTGATACATCCTTCCCTGACGAAATCACAGTGACGAAGGAATTATGCCAACAACTTTCAGAAATAATGGTCAATAAATTAGTGGAACTTCACGGAATTAATTACAAAGAGACAAGACTCGGAGCGATCAGTAAGCCAGATGGATTCATGGAAAGACAAATTCATGGATGGATTGGACGATATGAACGTGCAAAAACCGATGAAGTGGATGCTGTGGATACTCTCAAGAAATATTTGACTGATCAAATTCCAGTTGAACCAAGTGCTGCAATCATTCACTATGACTATAAGTTTAATAACGCCATGTTTAATGAGAATTTATCTGAAATGGTTGGGCTTTTTGATTGGGAAATGACAACAGTGGGGGATCCGCTTGCAGATCTTGGTGTCGTGATGGGCTATTGGCATGAAGTGAATGACCCGGAGGAGTTAAAAATGGGGCTGGGAAAAGCGCCAGTCACGGTAAACGAGGGCTTTTTTACAAGAAAGCAATTTATCGAGCTTTATGCAAAAAAAAGCGGTCGTGATGTTACCAATATGAACTACTATCTAACATTTGCCTACTTTAAGCTAGCGGTTATATGTCAACAAATATATTACCGTTATAAGAAAGGTCAAACGAATGATCTTCGATTTGCAAACTTCAACGATAAAGCAAAAATGCTAATTGAGCATGCTGTAAAAGTTGCTTCTGGAGAGTTGTAAAAGAGAATTTAATAACTAGTGAGAGGAAGATTTTATTGGAGAACAAAGATTTATTAGTGGAAAAATTGGGTCCTATTTTGTCATTAACTTTAAACCGGCCAGAGAGTCTAAATGCATTTAGTCCGGACATGATTCTTGGATTAAAAGATGCCCTTCGTGAAGCAAAAAACGACCCAGATGTACAAGTAATTGTCTTGTCAGGAGTTGGACGTGCCTTTAGCGCTGGCGGTGATGTGAAAACCATGGGACAGGGTGATGGTAATCAAGTCTATGAACATATTGGAAAATTAAATGAATTAATTTTACAAATGAAAGATTTAGAAAAACCAATAATCGCAGCCGTTCATGGCTTTGCTGCGGGAGCAGGATTTAATTTAGCTCTAGCCTGCGATATCATCATTGCTGCTGAGGATAGTAAGTTTGCGCTTAGCTTCTCAAAGGTTGGTTTGGTATCGGACGGAGGAGGTTCTTATTTCCTTCCCAAGCTGATTGGCCCGCATTTAGCTAAGCAATTTTTCTTTAGTGCTGAGCCGATTCCTGCAAAACGTCTCTACCAATTAGGCGTCATTAATTCATTGTTCTCATTAGAGAGGCTCCAAGACGAAACGACAAAACTAGCATTAAGTTTGGCTCAGGGTCCAGGGAAAGCATTTGGAAAACAAAAGAAATTAATCGACCATTCCTTCGACAGGTCACTTGAAGAAATATTGGAGGAAGAACGTCTTACCCAAGTCTTAATGGTACAAACGGAAGATCACAAAGAAGGCGTTGCCGCGTTTAAGGAAAAAAGAACGCCATTATATAAAGGCAGGTAGAAAGGAAGTCTTAATATGAAAGCTATTCAATTACAAGAATATGGCGGGCCTGAAGTATTAAAGATGGTAGAGATTGAGAGACCAGTACCTAAAGGTCGTGAAGTCCTAGTTGAAATTAAGGCTATCGGCGTCAATTATGCGGATACAGCAAGAAGAGAAGGTCAGTATGTGGTCAAAACACCGCTTCCCTTTATTCCAGGTGCTGAAATCGCAGGGGTGGTGGCAGCTGTTGGAGAAAAAGTAACAACGGTTAAGCCTGGGACGAGAGTTGTTACCCTGATTGAATCAGGAGGTTATTCAGAATTTGCTTTAGCCGATGAACGCTCATTAATTCCACTACCCGATCAATTAGATTTTCAAAATGCGGCGGCACTTCCACTACAAGGGTTAAGTGCCTATCATGTATTGAAAACGATGGGTAGGTTAGAGAAGGGGGAAACCGTTCTAGTTCATGCGGCAGCAGGTGGTGTAGGAACGCTAGCGGTACAATTGGCAAAGCTTTTTGGTGCTGGAAAAATTATTGCAACCGCAAGTTCTGCTGAAAAACTAGAACTAGCACGACAAATGGGTGCCGATATACTCGTAAATTATACGGAGTCCACCTGGGTCGAACAGGTTTTAGAAGCAACCGGTGGAAAAGGAGTAGATGTGGCACTTGAGATGGTGGGCGGCGATGTTTTTAATAAAACATTAAAATGTCTTGCCACTTTTGGCCGACTGGTTGTGTTTGGTGCTGCCAGCGGAGAACAGAGCAAAATGTATCCTTCTTCTTTGATGGCTCGGAACCAGTCCGTTATTGGTTTTTTTCTGCCACAAATTATGAGAAAGCCTGAACTGCTTCAGCCTAGTTTAGTAGAATTGCTAACCTACCTCGGTGAAGGAAAGCTTAAGTTGACAATTGGCGGTGTTTTCCCGTTGGAGGATGCAGCCGTTGTACATCAGTTATTACAATCGCGGAAAACGACTGGTAAGTTAATATTAGAGCCTTAAATAATATTCATATATGTAGTTTAGAGGCCTGGTATAGTTCAGGCCTCTTTTTCATGGGTATATTAACAAACCATGAACAAAGTATTAAATAGCCGGGAAGTTTTTGCGATATAGTTGATATGAGAGAAAAATCGTTTAAACTGAAGAAAAGAAGAGTTTTTTGCTGGGAGTGACGGATTTTGAAAATACTCGTGATTGAAGATAACACTAGTGTGTGCTCGATGATTGAAATGTTCTTTGCAAAGGAAGGGATTCAAGGAACCTTTGTTAATGACGGCCTGGAAGGGTATAACACCTTTAAAGCAGGAACTTGGGATGCATTGATTGTGGATTGGATGCTGCCAGGTATGGATGGGGTAAGTATTTGCCGAAAAATTAGAGAAGAACATTATACGGTGCCGATTATAATGCTGACTGCGAAGGATACAGAGTCAGACCAAGTACTTGGCCTTGAAATGGGTGCCGATGATTATGTCACCAAGCCGTTTAGCCCGCTTACTCTCATGGCAAGAATTAAGGCGGTAACACGCAGATATCAAACTCAAGTAACTGTCCAAATGGATGATTTTCTTCAGACAGAACATTTTAAAATTAGTAAAAATACTAGAGAAGTTCTTGTCGATGGAGTGCCCATAACAAACCTTACACCGAAAGAGTTTGATCTATTATATTATATGGTGGAACACCCGCGGCAAGTTTTTTCACGAGAACAGCTGCTTGAAAGGGTTTGGGGATATCAATTTTACGGTGATGAACGGACAGTAGATGTTCACATCAAGCGCCTGCGGAAAAAAGTAGAAACCACCACGCAGCCATTCTTCCACACTGTATGGGGAGTAGGTTATAAGTTTGATGAGTCGATTCAAACAGATAAGAATTAAATATTTTTCTCAACAATTTATCAGCCACATTAGTATCATTATTGTCGCCTTTCTTGTCTTAAGTCTTTTGTTTGCTCATTATGTAGGTAATTTGGTGTATGAGAATAAAGCAGAAGAGTTAATCTCTTACGGTGAAGACATCCTTTCCGATATTGAGCGGAATCCTATCGCTATGGATCAAATTATTAACCAATATAGTAATGTTTTACGCTCAAGAAAAATTAGTTTTAGTATGTTTGATCAAGAGGCTCATCTTTATGCTGTCGGCAGAGGCGGTCCTGCTATTGAGTTAAAACCGTCAGAGTGGGAAAAGATTACAAATGGCCAAACGATTATCGTCCAAAGTGATTATAAGCGATTCGATCAAGACGGTGTTACTTTTGTTGTATTACCCTATATAGATAGCCGCGATCGGTTTGTTGGCGGAATCTTGTTAACCTCACCTATCAGTGGTTCAAGTGCAATGATTCGTCAAGTGAATCAATTTTTAATTTATACGATCCTAATTGCACTAGGGGTATCGTTTTTACTCAGCTGGCTGCTGTCTAAAATCCATGTGAACCGGATAAAGAAACTTCGAGAAGCGACATCACTTGTTTCTGCTGGAGATTACCATGTTCATGTACCTTCCTCGAATTTTGATGAGATTGGTGAATTAGCGAATGACTTTAACCATATGGTAAAAAAATTGAACCATTCGATGGAGGAGATTTCAGCACTTGAGAATCGCAGACGTCAATTCATGGCCGATGTTTCTCATGAAATGCGGACACCGTTAACCACCATTAGCGGAGTGATTGAGGGTTTAAAAAATGACATGATTCCGGAAGAGGATAAGGAACGAGGAATCAACTTAGTCAGCCAGGAAGCAAAGCGGCTTATTCGTCTGGTTAATGAAAACCTCGATTATGAAAAAATCCGTTCAAACCAAATTCAGCTGTTTAGGGAAGATATTCAGCTATTAGAACTTTTAGAAATTATTCAAGAACAATTATCCGTGCAGGCAGACGAGAAAAACGTTGAAATCATAGTTGAAGCAGACGAAGAGATCATTGTGAATGCTGACTATGATCGACTCGTCCAAATTTTAATTAATATTACGAAGAACAGTATCCAATTTACTTCAGATGGTACGATTTGGCTGCGAGGACGAAAAGAACAGAATGCTACAATTATTGAAGTCGAGGATACTGGAATTGGCATCGACCCGAGTGAAGTCGAAAAAATTTGGCGGCGTTTTTACAAAGCTGAAATCTCGAGAACAAGTAATCCTTACGGTGCATTTGGTCTAGGACTATCAATCGTGAAACAGCTGGTTCTTCTTCATAACGGAGAAATCGAAGTAGAAAGTGAAAAAGGAAAAGGTACGAAATTTACCATTACCTTCAAACAGTAGGCAGCAGGGATATCCCTGCTGTTTTTTTAGTTCGCCTTCGGACTGGTCAAGCCCTACAGCGTTAATAAAAAAATACTACTTTTTTCTTACTAATTTCCAAATCCCGTTATAGTTTGTTAACAGTTTTTTCATATTTGTGGGCTAAAGTATAGATACAATAATAAATTACACAAATTCCAAGTGTAAAGGAGTAGAAAGACTATGAACTACAAAGATGAATTTGAAAGGGAAACCGACAAAACAATCGACCCTACACCGGACGAAACCGCAAACGTTCAGGAAAACAATTCAGAAGGTCAAACATTCGTCCAACATAATCGAGAAGGAGAAAATGAATCAGTGTTTTTTGCGAACGAGCGAGAAAATAAAGGGTTTGAGGAACCTGTAGTGGAAAAATCAGAAGAACCTATGCTAGAACAATCTCTATCAGAACAATCTACTAATCGTGTTGAATATAAAAACAGTGCAAAAAAGAAAAAAAGAAAGATTAAAGGTTTTGCCTCAATGGTGGCAGCTGGTGTCGTCGGATCTGTATTAACCTTAACCGTCCTCCCATACACCGACTATTTGGAGAACTTCTCTTCAAATGTGGAGGGTCAATCGATTGGTACAGTTCAGCAAAATACCAACACAAAGGCTAATACAGTAACAGCTCAGCCAACATCAGCAAAATCATCTTCATCGATTGCCGATACGGTTGAACAACTTTCAAAAACTATTGTTGGAATCGTTAATTACCAACAACAGCAAAGCCGAGGCCTTTATGGCAATAATTCTTCACAAACTGTTGAGAGCGGAACAGGTTCAGGGGTTATTTTTCAAAAAAATAACGACATTGCCTATATTGTCACGAACAACCACGTTGTTGAAGGGGCAACTAAGCTAGAGGTATCACTATACAACGGTGAAAAGGTTAGTGCAGAAATTGTTGGAACAGATGCTTTAACCGATTTAGCAGTTATTAAAATTGATAGTAAATACGTTGAAGCGACCGCACAGTTTGGTGATTCCTCCACACTAAGACCAGGCGATCAGGTATATGCAATTGGAAATCCACTAGGACTTGATTTTGCTAGAACTGTAACTTCAGGAATCATTAGTGCTGTCAATAGGAGTATCGCAGTAAATACCTCAGCCGGAAATTGGGAAACAAACGTCATCCAAACAGACGCAGCGATCAATCCCGGAAATAGCGGGGGTGCGTTAATTAACCCTGAGGGATTAGTAATCGGAATCAACAGTTTAAAAATTGCCGATAGCGGTGTAGAAGGGTTAGGGTTTGCGATTCCGAGTAACGACTTTATTCCAATCGTTAATCAATTAATTGAAAGTGGAAAAGTAGTGAGACCTTATCTCGGTGTTGGACTCGCTGATTTATCAGAAGTTCCACAAATGTATTGGGAGAATCTTCCTGAAAGTGTGAAGGAGGGAGTTATGATTACTGCAGTTGAACCAAACTCTGCAGCAGCTAATGGTGGTTTGGAAGCACAGGATGTCATTGTTTCAATGAATGGTACAAAAATCGCAAACTCCTCAGAGTTAAGAAAGTATTTGTATTCTGATGTGAAAAATGGCGATGATATTAAATTTGAAGTTTATCGTGACGGAAAGCTTACAACTGTAAATGTTAAGCTAACGAAATAATCTAAGGGAGATCTTAATATATAATGACTTTTATCAAGGAAAACAAAAACATCGTTTTAATCATAGCAGTACTTATTCTTGCAATCGGGGTTTTCCTAAGCTTTGCTTTACCAAAGGATAAAGCTGTTGCAAAAGTAGATGGTAAAGCCATAAATAAAGATGAGTTGTATGATGTGATGGTCGAACAATATGGAGCGGCAACAGTTGAACAATTAATCGCTGATAAAATTGTGGCCTCGGAAGCGAAAAAAGAAAAGGTTACGATTACAGATAAAGAACTGAATGAAGAAGTGGATAAATTAAAGGAATCTTATGGTGGTGAGGAAGTATTCAACCAGATGTTGGAATCGAATAATACAACTGTTGACGCGCTTAAAGATGACCTTAAAAACTATTTAACTATTCGTAAGCTTCTTGAACCGCAAATTAAGATTACGGATGAAGAGTTACAAACCTATTTTGACGAAAATAAGGATTCATTTGGAGAAGCAGAACAAGTGAAAGCGAGCCATATTTTAGTAGCAGATGAAGCGACCGCGAATGAGATTAAGCAAAAGCTAGCCGATGGAGCTGATTTTGCAGAATTAGCAAAGGAATATTCTACGGATGAAGGTACAAAGGAAAATGGCGGGGAGCTTGGCTTTTTCGCAAAAGGTACCATGGTTACGGAATTTGATGATGTAGCCTTTACATTACCAGTTAATGAAATTAGTGACCCGGTAAAGACCGATTATGGGTATCATATTATTAAGGTTGAAGAGAAAAAAGAAGCGAAGGAAGCAAATTTTGATGATAGTAAGAAGGAAATTAAAGAAACACTGATTCAACAAAAGATGGAAACAGAATATTCCACATGGCTTGAAGAAAAGAAAAAGGATTATGATATTGAAAATTCCCTTGAAAGTGTAGTTAGTTAACTGTTCATGAAGAGGTGAAGATGGTGAATCAGGTCGGAAGGTATGCAACGAGTCGAGAAGTAGATGAGCTCGAACTGATGAAAATGGTCATGGAACTTCCTGAAAAAGATAAAATGCTGATGTGGTCTCAGGGATATATCGATCTTGTAGTTGAAAAATTGCCTGAGTATGCTCGCGATATTTTAGAGAATCGAAAGAAAAAATGGGAGAATACCATGGCATTTTATCAGGATCAGATTCAAGAAATTTTGAATGATGAGGAATTTAAAAAACAGGCAATGGGCGAACGGAAGGAGTTTGCCCTTTTTGTCATCGAGCATTATCGTGAACTTCAGTCCTTATTGTTTGCAGCATATGATGGCAAAATAACAGAAGAAGATATCCGAAAATTTGTCTATCGCCGGCGGTTCGGTGGCAGAAAAAAGTATCTGCATTAGGGTGTCTCGGAGGTTAAAATTTAAAACCTTTTGATTAGTCTGAAAAGATAGGCTTGCAATGAATGATAAAAATAATTTACAATAGGATTAACTTGAATTGAAACGGAGGTGTAAAGAGATGGTTCGTTCTATTTTTGTACGTGTGCAGTGGCTAGCGGCGCTATATTTGTGCCGTGCAATTTTTCATGAAGTAGTTTTTAAAGGGGGTAGTCTGCCCTTTTTTCAAAATTACAAAATGAATATAGAACGATAACACATCTCTTTACCCATAAGTAAAATAGGTAATAAGAGGGTGCCTTTTTAGCACTCTTTTTTCATGCCGATTTTTCGAACTGCGGGTATCTATGATGCCCGCAGTTTTTGCGTGAAGAGAGTGTTCAAAAAAGGAGAATGAACATGATCGTATGTAGTGTTAATCATATAGCAAAATCATTTGGCGGAAATATTATTTTTGAAGATTTATCATTCGAGGTCCACGAAGGAAATCGTGTTGGTTTAGTTGGAAGAAACGGCTGCGGGAAAACAACGTTATTAAAGCTGCTTGCCATTCAAGAAACAGTAGACGGCGGCGTTATTCATTGGAAAAAGGGGCTGAAAATTGGCTACCTTGCCCAAATTCCTGATTATAAGGACTTGACCGTTAAGGAAGTATTAAAGACTGCATTTGACCAATTAGTCGAGACAGAAACAAAACTACAACAAATAGAAGTGGAAATGGGGCAAGAGTTGACTCCTACCCATTTACAAAGGCTCATGGATCATTATGGAAAGCTCCAAGATGATTTCATCTTAAACGGCGGCTATGAAATGGACGCACAAATGGACCGAGTTTCCCATGGTTTAAATATTATTGAGCTTTTAGATAAACCTTTTTCACTTTTAAGCGGCGGGGAAATGACAAAGGTTGGTTTGGCGTTAAGCTTACTAAAGAAGCCGGAACTTTTATTACTGGATGAACCGACAAACCATTTAGACCTAATGGCAATTGAGTGGCTCGGTACATTCCTTAAGGAGTATACAGGTACGATTATTTTGATTTCTCATGACCGTTACTTTTTAGATGAAGTGGTAACAAAAGTACTTGATATGGAAGATGGGGAAATTGAACTGTATCATACGAACTTCAGCGGCTTTGTAAAAGAAAAAGAAGAACGATTGTTACGGGAGTTTCAGGAATATCAGGAGCAGCAGCGGAAGATTAAAAAAATGAAGGAAGCGATTAAACGCCTCCGTGATTGGGCCAATCGTGCCAATCCACCTAGTGCCGCCCTTCATAAACGAGCTACCAATATGCAGAGGGCACTCGACCGCATCGAGAAACTTGATCGGCCAAAGCTTGATGTGAAAAAAATGGCGATTGATTTTGAAGCCAATGACCGCAGCGGGAAGGATGTTATTAAACTAGAGGATGTTTCAAAAAGCTTTGGCAATCGTACACTTTTTGAAAAAGTAAATATGCTTGTTCAGTACAAGGACCGGACCGCGATCGTTGGTGAAAACGGAACAGGTAAATCAACGCTGTTAAAAATGATTCTTAGTGAGTGCAAGAGTGACCAAGGATTTGTTAAGGTTGGCAGCAATGTGAAAATCGGCTATTTGTCGCAGCATGTTTTCCATACCATTGGCGATGAACGTGTCATCGATGTATTCCGTTCAGAAGTGAGTGTTAATGAAGGGGAGGCACGCCATATTTTAGCTCGGTTTTTGTTCTACGGATCAGCCGTTTTCCGAAAGGTTAATCAATTAAGCGGAGGAGAAAGAATGCGCTTGCGCCTGGCACAGCTTATGTATCAGGACATCAATCTTTTGATCCTCGATGAACCGACGAACCACCTTGATATTGATTCGTGTGAAGTTTTAGAAGAAGCCCTTGAACAATTTAATGGAACGATTTTAGCTGTGTCGCATGACCGTTATTTTCTCAATAAATTATTTAATAAAGTTTATTGGCTTCAGGATGGGACCGTTTACTTCTTTGATGGAAATTATGACTGGGCAAAGAGTAAATTGAGTGCTGTAAAAGTGGATCAACCCATAAGGGCTGAAAAAGCTTTACTAAAAAAAGTTGAAAAGCCCCAAACGGCAGCGGCTTCTGTGACTTTAGCGGATATTGAACAAGAGATTGAGGAGCTAGAAGTTCAAATTCACTTATTGAAGCAGAGGATGGAAACAGGATTAGATCTTGAAATGCTCCAGAAACAATTTACAGAATTAGAGCGGTTAGAAACAGAAAGAGAACAATTATACAAACAACTCGATGATGTAGTTTAATGGATTATCCACCCTCAAGAGAAAAGCCTCTCTTGGGGATTTTTTATTGCGACGGTAAAGTTTATAATAGTAAGTGATATAAAAAAGGAGGGGTTTAAATGGTGTATCAAGCGGTTGATTCTCGATACAGTACGATGAAATACAATAGAAGCGGGTTGTCTGGCTTACAATTGCCAGCAATATCACTAGGTTTATGGCATAATTTTGGCGGAGTGGATACATATGAGAATGGCCGTGCAATGCTAAGAAGAGCATTTGATTTAGGAATTACTCACTTTGACCTTGCAAACAATTACGGCCCGCCCCCTGGATCCGCAGAAGAGATGTTTGGCCGAATGTTAAAAACTGACTTTGCACCATACCGGGATGAAATGATTATTTCCTCTAAAGCTGGTTATACCATGTGGCCAGGACCATATGGGGATTGGGGTTCAAGAAAATATCTGATTTCAAGTTTAGATCAAAGCTTAAAACGAATGGGATTAGATTATGTTGATATATTTTATTCTCACCGTCCTGATCCCAATACACCCCTTGAAGAAACAATGGGGGCATTAGACTCTGTCGTCCGCCAAGGTAAAGCATTATACGTGGGTATTTCGAACTATAGTGCGGAGCAAACAGAGGAAGCGGTGAAAATCTTGAATCGTTTGGGAACGCCATTAGTGATTCATCAGCCAAGCTATTCTATGCTAAACCGCTGGATCGAAGACGGACTGCAGGATGTTTTACAAGAAAATGGAGTTGGCTCCATTGCATTCTGCCCATTAGCTCAAGGTTTGTTAACAAATAAATATATAAACGGCATTCCAACCGATTCTAGAGCTGCTAAACCGGTAAGTTTCCTAAGTAAAGACCAAGTAACCGAGGAAGTGGTGAATCGGGTGAAAAAGCTGAACGAGGTTGCAGTCGAACGCGGCCAAAATTTAGCACAAATGGCTCTGGCCTGGGTTCTCAGGGGAGGAAAGGTAACTTCCGCTCTAATTGGGGCAAGCCGTGTAAGTCAAATAGAAGAGAACGTTGCAGCATTAAATAATCTTACGTTCTCAGAGGAAGAACTAAATAGAATTGATGATATATTAAAAAGTTAAAACAGCTATTTTGTTAGGCCTATAGTCAACCATTACTCCCGACAGAATACCATATAGGTATACGTACATGGGAGGTGAGTTGATGGCAGTAGTCAAAGCTAGTACTTCGGATATTGATCTCTTAGCAAGACTCATAAGGGCAGAAGCCGAAGGGGAAGGCAAGCAAGGTATGCTAATGGTGGGGAATGTTGGTATTAATCGTATTCGTGCAAACTGCTCAGATTTTAAGAGGATTAGAACAGTTCCGCAAATGATATACCAGCCACATGCTTTTGAAGCTACAACTAAAGGTTATTTTTATCAACGAGCTAGGACGGCTGAAAGCGCTTAGCGCAAAGAGCCGTTAATGGTGAAAGAATTTGTCCTTCAAAATTTGCCCTTTGGTATTTTAGACCGCAGGGTGATTGTCCGCAAACATGGTATAATCAACCGTTTGTTGCGCGATCTAAGCGGCACTGTTTTTATCAGCTTCTGGGGAAGAATGCGAAAATATTTATAATACCTTTTAAAATAAATGGAGCCGGAAATTACAGGGCTCCATTTATTTTGCTTTCGGAAATATACAGCAATCATTATAATTAGATTTATTAAAGCTAAGGTTGGTTTTGTATGAATAGGTTCTCGATAAAACAATTAATTTACCTCCTAACCATTACGTTAGCGGGTGTAATCTTTTCAGTCATTTTTCATTTTCCACTCGTCATTGGGTTTCTACCCGGTTATCTCGTTATTGTTCATTTAGCAAATCGAAATAACCAATCTTTTAAACAAATTGTCCAAATTAGTATTCGAGGTGTTTACAAGACTAGGATTGTTATTCTTATACTTTTCCTAGTAAGTTTTCTGCTTCCATCTTGGTATCTTTCTGGAACCATTGACCAAATGGTTAAAATCGCACTTTATCTCATAAATCCGCACTATTTCTATGTGTTAACGTTTGTTGCAGCGATGGTTTTTTCGATGCTTCTCGGAACAACAGTGGGAACACTTAGTGCGATTGGTATTCCCATTTTGGGGACTGCAGTAGTTCTAAACCTATCCACAGCAGTTGTAGCTGGTGCATTGGTTTCTGGGGCGTTTGTCGGGGACCGAACATCTCCATTTTCAAGTGCGAATCAGCTTTTAGCACATACATTAGAACTTCCTGTTAAAAAGCAATGGAATGCAATGTTCCTCACCACAATAATTGCAGTGGTATTGTCCATGTTATTCTATGGGGTATTTGACTTTTTTTCTACTGAGAAAATGATTCATACCATTTCATTTGAGTGGGGAGAGTTAACGTTTTTGAAGTTTATTCCCCCTATTATATTGCTAGTATTAGTCCTTTTTAGGCTCAGCATTATATATGCCTTCATATCGAGTGTCTTAAGTGCTGCTATTATTTCTTTAGTAGATGGCGGTACCGTTTCTGAAGTAGGTTCAGCTTTTTGGAAAGGGATTGAAGGTCTCGGCGGTGGTTTCCTTCATATGTACGAATTACTTCTGTTTCTTGCCTTAGCCGGTGCTTATAATGGTCTATTGGAGGAATTGAATGTTATTCAGCCTTATTTGGATAAATGGCTGCAACGATCAACATCTTTAACAGGTGATACATTAAAAACCTTCTCAGCTACTCTTTTAATAAGTGTTATTGCGGCAAATCAAACACTTCCTATTATCCTAACGGGGAGGTCCTTCTTACCACATTGGAAAAATCATTATGGGGAAGAGGAATTAGCAAGGGTGATGGGGGATACGACGATGTTATTCCCAGGAATGGTACCATGGAGTGTGCTTGCGATTATGTGCAGTACCATCGTTGGCGTTCCTATCTTGGAGTATTTACCTTATGCGTTATTTTTGTGGGTCTTACCTCTTATAACGCTGATGGTTTCCCTGTTCAAACATGTCAAAAAGTCTAATAAAGCAGCAGCGGCTGAATGAAACGGAGTCTATACTCCGTTTTTTGTTGTGATGAACTTCCTTGTACAAACATATATGTGGTTATAAAGATCTTTGGACAAGGGATGGGAGCCATGCTGAAAAAATTAGCTGTGATTGGGTTTGGCAGTACGATGATTGGTATCGGGGTAAATGGATTTATTTTACCCTTCCACCTTATCAATGGCGGTATGTTTGGGATTAGTATTGTGATTAATTACTTGTGGCATTTTAGCATTGGTCTAACCTTTGTGATTTTAAATATTCCTGTTTACCTATATGCCTATAAATCTGATTTTGATTATTTTTTATACGGCCTGATTGGAGCTTTTTTTTCCGGTTTCATGATTGAATTCTTGGTTCCTTTACGGGATGTATTTCATGTACCGATTGTGAGCTCTGTCATTATCGGAGGAGTAATCCTCGGTATTGGGGTAGGAACCATGCTCAGGAATCACATTAGTCCAGGTGGAATGGATCTGCTTGCACTACTTCTCGCAAAGTGGACAAAGATTAATGTAGGTATCATTGCTTATGCTATTGATACGGTGATTATTATGACCAGCTTACTCATCTTACAGGAGCCTAGATTACTATATTCGATGTTAATCGTATCAATTGTTGGTTTATTTGCAACCGTCATTACTTCTTGGAATCATTATGAAAAATGAACAAGTTTTAGTAAAATAGGGTCATGAATGTTTTATGAATTGAGGAGCAATATGTTGAAACTAGTAAATGACCATATAAGAGAGAATTTAAAGATACTATTTGTCGGATTCAATCCGAGTATTCGTTCAAGCGAAACCGGACATCATTTTGCCAATCCGAACAACCGGTTTTGGCGAATTTTACATGATGCAGGTTTGACACCACGAAGATATAACGCCTCTGAAGATTCTAAGTTGTTGGATTTAGGGATGGGGATCACCAATATTGTCGCAAGACCCACAAAAGCAGCCGATGAGATTACGAAGGCAGAATACAAAGAAGGAAAAGATATTCTTCGGAAAAAGATAGAGACGTACAAGCCGAAGGTTGTTTGTTTCGTTGGGAAGGGAGTTTATCAAGAATATAGCGGTTTGAAGAAAGTTCCGTGGGGAAAGCAGGAGAAAGCAGTCGTTCCCGGAACGATTGACTTTGTCGCACCCTCCTCCAGCGGCCTCGTTCGAATGAAAGTGGAAGATGTTGTTGAGATTTATTTCGGACTTAAAGAAATAATCGAGTAATTTTAACCTTACTTGTAATGCGGTTCACCGTTATGCACCATAATGAGGTTCTATTAGATTTACGAGAAAAAACACACTCTCTTTTAGTTAAGATGTCTTGTCCTTGATCGAGTAACCTGCAAAAGTAAAATAAGCGGAACTTTTCCGGTTAAATGCAGAATGGAGCTCGTTTCGGGGTAAATAACCGGAGTTTTTCCGCTTATTCAAAGAAAACTCTCCCATTTTCGAATTTTTCGAGTCAATAGGCGGAATCTCTCCGTCTATTTATGCCTTTTTTAATACTAATTACTAATTAAGCGGAATTTTTCCGCCTATTTAACAGCACATGTGCTTAACCCGATCACCCAACCGATTAGAAAAAGACGTATGCCAAATCATACGTCAACTCTTGTGTCCTCTAATAAGAATGCACTCGAAAACGGTACCCTTTAATATCGTAGTCCCGTCGTGTTATTTTTCAAACTTCTCTCGATAATGTGCTAATGCTAGTAAGGGAAAGATATAGCGATAGCTATGATAGTGTATATAAAATGCACCGGCCATTCCCTGCCCTTTAGGGTAGGCTGTGGTCCAATCCTCTTTTTGCAGATTCTCCAATAAATATGAGACCCCTTTACGAATCGCAGGTGTTTGTTTATCTGAAATACTGATTAACGTATCCAAGGCCCAGGCTGTATGAGTTAGAGTGCTGACTCCTAGCGGAACGTAAGTTTGTTTATTATCACTGTAACAGGATTCGCCCCAGCCTCCATCTTTGTTTTGAATGTGCTGGAGCCACTGTATCGCTTTTTGTATCGATTCATCACTTGCAGGAATTCCGACTGCAGCTAAACCCGTTACTGCGCCCCAGGTGCCATAAATATAACAAATTCCCCATCTTCCATACCAAGAACCATCCCGTTCTTGATGATCCAACAGCCATTTTACCCCTTTTTTAATACTTAGATGGTCTTCTGATAGATTTGTATAGTTCCCGAAGAATTCAAGCGTACGCCCAGTGATATCTGCACATGATGGGTCAGTTAGGATAAACTGAGCCTTTTCAATGGGAAGAAACTCAAAAAGCTTGGTATCCGTATTTTTTTCGAAAGCTGCCCAGCCGCCGTCGTCATTCTGCATGGATAGCAGCCAGTTAATTCCCCGGCTCCAGGCGGCATGATGATTGGTGCCCATTCTCGAAATCGATCGTAAAGAGGCGGTTGTATCATCCACATCGGGGTTAATGCTATTAATATCTGAGAAACCCCAGCCTCCTGGTAAACTAGTAGGATTATGGATTACCCAATCACCAAATTTAGTATGCTGCCTTTTAAGTAAATATTGATTAGTTATCTCAACCATGGGATCTTCAGGTGAAATCCCAGCTTCTTGTAGGGTATAGCCAATTAACGAGGTATTCCACACATTTGCTGTCGTGTATTGCATGTGCAGTTGGCCTTTAATCGTACATTTCATTGATTTAATCCCATCAATCGCTTTCGTGATAGCAGGGTCGGTTTTCTTATATCCTAGTGAGATAAGGGCAAAGATCATTAAAAAAGTAGAGCTGTAGTAGCTGTAAAACGTACCATCTTCTTCTATATGGTCAAGCATATATTTCTTCGCGCGCTGTATGGCCAGTGTATGAAGCTGTTGGGGCAGCCCGATTAGATTCTTTACACCCTTTTTAATAAAAGAGAAGAGCGAACGTATTTCCTCCGAACGAATCCATGATCCAGAGTCATCTCTGCCTGCCCTTAAATCCGAGAGATCAGGACTCCTACTTGTCTTTATCGATAATTTCTTATCCGCAAGAATCATCATAGGGGTTAAATTTGCCCGGCCGTAGACGGAAAAAGAATAGAAATTGATTGGAAAAGAGAGTGGTAATAAAATAATTTCAATTGGCAGAGGGGAGAAGGAGGGCCACTTTAATTGCCCGGTTAAGGCCAACATCACTTTTGTAAACATATTAACCTCTACGATTCCGCCTTTGGACAAAATGAATTTTTTGGCCGTTTGAAGGCGTTTATCCTTTTTGTCATAGTATCCCGAGTATAAAAGGGCGTAATAGGATTCCACTGTAGCTGTAAGGTTTCCTTCCGGCTCATCGTAAAAAAGTTTCCAAGAGCCGTTTCTTTCTTGTCTGCTCAGAATCCTCTCAGTAAGACCCTTTATTAATTCTTCATCATTTATTTCTAATGTCCGTAATAAAATGATCATATAGGCATCTGTCGATAATCCAGTTTCGAATGGGTAATTCCAGGAGCCATCGGGAGACTGATCCCTTCTAAGTGTCTCAACCAGCCATTCAATGCCTTTACTTGTATCGGTCATCGTAATGTTCAGTCCTCTCCCAATTGAATATTCTCATCTATACATATTCAGGAAATAGAAAGAGAATTCTCAAGGGAGGTTATCATTATTTTTTTTATCAGAAGCAGGGAAAAAACGCCAATTGAAACCATTAAGGATGAATTAAAGGCAAAAATGAAACAACCAGCCGACATGGACAATAATAAATTAACCAGCGAGGAGAAAGGTATTTTAGAAAGGATTAGAAAGAATACAAGGGAACTGAACCTGAATAATGTTACAAGGACTATGGCCTATTTTGATTTTTACCAAAAACATCCTGAAATCCATTGGGCGTTTTTAGGACATATGGTCTCTAGAAATGGCGGATGGAACATGACGGATTTAAAAGGGGAGCTCCTTACACGTCTGCTTACAAAACAAGAAAGCAATACTTATTTCACTTTCTTGGAGCGCGGGAATTGGCTGATTTTTCAAGACGCCTATCCACAATTTTTATTATACCGTGAAAGCTTAAAAAGAAATAAACCGCTCTTTTACCTTTTACCTGCTTTGGACATATCCTCCTTCATGGAGAGTGTTTGGAATTATTTTTGGAGAAGGCGGGACTCGTACATTCTAACAATGGCTCTGGTTATTAATGAACAAAATTATTTAGAAAAAAGGGTGATTCAGAATCCTATTTATCAAAAGGATGTTTTAACCACATTAGAGTTTAAACTACAGGATTACCTTTCGTTTAATCATATTTTGTTTCCCTATCGAAAAAAGAGTTTAGCCGGGCAAACACTTCATCAGTTTCAATCATTACATGAGCGTATTTTATTAGG
Source organism: Neobacillus driksii (assembly GCF_013409995.1). Classification (GTDB taxonomy): domain Bacteria; phylum Bacillota; class Bacilli; order Bacillales; family Cytobacillaceae; genus Neobacillus; species Neobacillus driksii. The sequence continues at coordinate 65,521 of NZ_JACCBX010000019.1, read as the reverse complement.
AAAGAGATTGTATGCTGTACTTTTTCAAAAAAAGGAATTATTAATTCAATTTGTAGAATGGGCAAAAGCACACCGCCATACTGGGTCTAGAAAAGATTATTGGCCGCATATCTTTAATAATGTTAACGAAGGAATTCCAGGAATTCCTTATCAGCTCCGATTAAATGCCTGCAAACTAAAATGGGGAGCTAAAAAAATTTATAGTCCAGATTTAATGTCTGCGTGGAAAGACGTTCAGCACCAAGAAGCGGAAAAGGGAGATTGGTTTCGTGATTGGCATGTAGCCGGCTATCTCTCGGAGCTTAACGAAACACATATAAACGGGGAGATTGAATATGAATACTGTAAAACGCTCGAAAGGCTTGAACTTGCCGCCTTGGCAAAAAAAGTCATTACCGTTTTTAATTAGAGAATATGCCCCTGTCTTAGTTTTGGCTATATTGCTTGGTACTAGCTTGGATCTCTACTTCGTCGGGAAAAATTTGTACATGTTCCCGATTAGACCGTTTCCTGAATTGTTTTCGTTTAATATTGCTTTTACCTTTGTAGGACTGCCAATTCTTGTCCTGGTATATGTGATAAAGATGAAGCAGGTAAACAAATTGGGGAAAGTGGGAATAGTTTTATTTCTCAGCTTATTAATGCCTATCTTTGAAAGGTTTTCTGAACTATTTGGGCTTTTTGGGCATTCAAGTGAATGGAAGCATATGTATAGCTTCTATGGTTACCTCGTTTTTTTCTCGTTTATATTTTTATTTTATCAATTAACAAATAAAGAACAGTAAAAAAGCCAAGACCAAAGTCTTGGCTTTTGCAATGCCGCTACCAACGACACTACGTACCCCTTCCGTCCGTACAGTGGTTAAGTGTCCCGCAACAAGCGAATGTTCGGAAGGGGTACTGTTATAATACCACAAATTTTATAAATTTAAACCATGAAACTTTCTTTTCTGTGTTGGAAAGTGTATGATGAAAATGAATTTTTTTACATAAAGGAGATGTTAATTGTGGCAAAAAAAGGACACATACAAATGCAAAACGGTGAAAAAATTGAGTTTGAATTATATCCAAACGAAGCACCTGGTACAGTTGCAAACTTTGAAAAGCTAGCAACTAGCGGCTTTTACAATGGGTTAACTTTCCACCGTGTAATTCCTGGATTCGTAAGCCAAGGAGGATGCCCTGAAGGCCGTGGAACAGGTGGTCCTGGATATACAATCAAATGTGAAACACAAGGCAATCCACACACACATGTTCCAGGTGCTCTATCAATGGCGCACGCTGGTAAAGACACAGGTGGCAGCCAATTCTTCATCGTCCATGAGTCTCAGCCTCACCTAAATGGTGTACATACTGTTTTTGGTAAAGTGACTTCTGGTCTTGAAGCTGCGAAAGCGATGAGAAATGGCGACATTATGGAAAAAGTGGAAGTATACGACGAATAGGATAATCCAAAGAGCCGAGCAATGGGGCTCTTTTTTCTTATAATCAAAACCAATAGCATGAATCAATTTTCTCAGGGCAAATTAACGTAAAACATCACACTGGGAGGTTTTTATGAAAAGATTTGCTCTATTATTAATCCCCTTTTTGCTGTTTTCCCTGCAAGAGCCAGTTTTAGCTGAGAAGACTGAAGATAAACAGCTGAAGGCTGCGATCATTATTGATGATTTCGGTGGAGGCACGGGCGGAGTTAGAGATTTTCTTGAAGGAAACATTCCAATTACGGCAGCGGTTATGCCTTTTACTGAGCACTCTAAGAAGCATGCAAAATGGGCGCACAAAAATGGATTTGAAGTAATCGTCCATTTACCGATGCAGCCGAAAAGGGGAAAGCGCTCTTGGTTGGGTCCGAAACCGATTACGGTTGATTTATCACCTAAAGAAGTGAAAAAAAGAGTAGAGGAAGCATTAAAGTCTGTACCACATGCAGTGGGGATGAATAATCATATGGGGTCTTTAGCAGTAGAAGATGAGGAAGTCGTCAGAGCGATTGTTGAAGTGGCAAAAGAGAGAAAGCTGTATATCATTGATAGCGGGACAAGCCCTAAATCGAAATTTCCAGAACTCGCAAAGGAAATGAACGTGCCGCTATTAAAAAGGGATGTTTTCCTTGATGATATCTCATCATCAAGCCACGTGAGAAAACAGATGATGAGATTGGCGAAAATAACGGAATTCACTGGCAGGGGAATTGCTATCGGGCATGTTGGAGTGACAGGAAAAGTATGTTCTGTCGGGATTTTTCAATCAATGGAAGAATACAAGCAACGTAACATCGAAATCGTACCAGCATCTAAGCTGTTTTCAACACAATTAACAGAACAATATTTGATCCCATGAAAAAAGGCAACTTTTACAGTTGTCCTTTTGTGTCTTTATCTGATTTTCTTTTTCTCAAAGATCATTTGGAAAAGATATAGCAGCATAGCCTTGAATAAAAAGATCAGTAAAAAGTTAAATTTACTTAATCTGATTAGAGAGGCATACCCAAGTTTTTTTAGGATTGGGACATGTATATAAACAAAAAATGCATCAATACAGAAATTGGTAAGAAAGTATCGTTTGAAATTCCCATAGGTAAACTTCATAATCCATAGGGTTCCAATGAAGAATGGCCCAATGATTAGTGGAAGTTCCCCAATAACCTTTGGAAAAAGTCTTTTATGAAACAACCACCATAACCTTTTGTGCGCAAACAAACTTTCAATGAAAACAAAAATGCAAATAAACACTGCACCTAGGGTAAATCGCTTAAATGTTTTCTTACCTAATAAAGGAGCAGACAGCCAAGGAATAACAATCATTATTATAAAAACAAACTTTTCGTATCTTGTTAGGAATTTAATTAAATCTTTCATGCGGACATCCTTTTTTAAAAATTATGTTTCCCGTTTTTTGGAAATTTATGCTGGGTATTCATTATAAAAAATATATCAGCAAAACGAACTGCTTTCCTTCATTATCTAAAGCTGATACAATGTCTCCTATCAATCTATGAATGATTAGTAAATGACGGGGGAAGGGATATAAACCATGAAATTAGTCTCTTGGAATGTCAACGGGCTTAGAGCCTGTGTGAATAAAGGTTTTTTAGATTATTTTAATGAAGTCAATGCTGATATCTTTTGTGTTCAGGAAACAAAATTGCAGGAAGGTCAAATTTCCCTGGAACTTGAAGGATATCACCAATACTGGAATTATGCAGTCAAAAAAGGCTACTCAGGTACAGCCGTTTTCACCAAAAAGGAGCCTATTTCTGTCACTTATGGTGTAGGAAATGAGGATACACAAGAGGAAGGAAGAATCCTGACATTGGAATTTGAAGGTTTTTACTTGGTGAATGTGTATACTCCGAACTCTCAAAGAGATCTAGCGAGACTTAGCTACCGATTAGAATGGGAGGATCAGATTATCTCCTATTTAAAAGAATTAGACCTACTTAAGCCTGTTGTATTATGTGGGGATTTAAATGTGGCTCATCAGGAAATTGACTTGAGAAATCCAAAATCCAATTTAGGTAATTCCGGCTTTACTCTGGAGGAACGAGGAAAAATGACTTCACTGCTGGAGTCAGGGTTCATTGATAGCTACCGCTACTTTTATCCGGAAAAAGAAGGAGCCTATACATGGTGGTCATACATGGCTAAGGTTCGTGAGCGGAATATTGGCTGGCGGATTGATTATTTTATTGTTTCAGAAAAACTTCGTGATAGGTTAATCAATGGAGATATTCATTGTGATGTAATGGGAAGTGATCATTGTCCCGTTGTACTCGAATTTGAAATGTAAATCACTATAAGTTTTTCTTATTGGAAATCATAAAAACCTCATAATTTTATTAATTAGCACGATAGATTAAATTAGAATTAAGAGGTGATACAGTATGGATATTAAAAAAGACGTTCAACAGCAATTTGGAAAAAATGCTGCTTCGTACGTTTCAAGTCCTATTCATAAGGATGGAAAAGACCTATTGAAGATGATAGAGATGGCAGTAATCAATGGTCAGGAAGAACTGCTCGATATAGCCACAGGCGGTGGTCATACTGCCAATGCGTTTGCACCTTTGGTTAAAAAAGTGACAGCGGTTGACCTTACCGAAGAATTGTTGGCAGCGGCTGAGAGTTTTATTACAGAAAACGGCCATCAAAATGTGGAATTTGTTCAAGGTGACGCAGAGCAGCTCCCTATTACCAATGAATCGTTTGATATTGTTACCTGCAGGATTGCGCCACATCATTTTCCTAATGTGGATTTATTCATAAAGGAAGTATATCGAGTATTGAAGCCGGGCGGGCAATTTTTATTGGATGATAATGTTGTACCTGAATGGAAAGAATATGATCAATTTTACAATACGATAGAGAAAATACGTGATTATAGTCATTTCCGTGCGTGGAAAAAATCCGAATGGATTCAAAAACTTGAGGATAGTGGTTTAGAAGTTTTTGAATGGCATCGTTTTGAGAAGACGTTTCAATTTGAATCGTGGTGTGCAAACATGAAGCTTCCGGAATTAGAAAAAATTCATTTGACTAAATTTATTCTTGAATCTTCCGATAAGATTAAAGATAAATTTAGAATACTCATACAGGATGAAAAAATTATTTCATTTAATGGGGAAGCGATTATTTTGAAGGCGTTAAAACGTATATAAAAAACCCAGTGTATTAAAGAGAACAGTCTCTTTGATACACTGGGTTTTTTAAAATTCAAAAGGACTGTGCAGGTCATTTAGAGCAGTTCCGAATACATCAAATTCAGGTGACTTCTCACTATTAGGTACGGTTTCTTCTTGATCCACCTGATTTGCGGGCATTTTTTCGACGTCTTTCTTCTGATTGTAACTCAAGATTGCATCATCTCCTTTTTTGGGGAATGAATTATATTGTATTGTTACCCATGAGAAATGTTCTAAACCATTTTTTATTATTTTATTATAACCTCAGCATACTGTAGGTATGGTGATAATATATATTGTGGAATAATATCAGTACTTTTTGCGTTTTTAAAAAAACTTTAAAATTTAGTGTTGATTTTTGTCGCAATCCGTTGTAAGATTATCAATGTCGCTGCTACGACGTAGCGAAGTTAGCAACTTAGTTTTCTAGTTCGTTTTTCTAGAAGGCGATATTACATGCGGGTGTGGCGGAATTGGCAGACGCACCAGACTTAGGATCTGGCGCCGCAAGGCGTGGGGGTTCGACTCCCTTCACCCGCACCAAAGTTTTTTGCGATAGTAAAATAACTTACCATAAATGCGGAAGTAGTTCAGTGGTAGAACACCACCTTGCCAAGGTGGGGGTCGCGGGTTCGAATCCCGTCTTCCGCTCCAAAGTTGCCGGGGTGGCGGAACTGGCAGACGCACAGGACTTAAAATCCTGCGGTAGGTGACTACCGTACCGGTTCGATTCCGGTCCTCGGCACCATTTAAAGAATACAAGTTAAAGTATAAAATGCGCCCGTAGCTCAATTGGATAGAGTGTCTGACTACGGATCAGAAGGTTATGGGTTCGACTCCTTTCGGGCGCGCCATATTTTATCGGGAAGTAGCTCAGCTTGGTAGAGCACTTGGTTTGGGACCAAGGGGTCGCAGGTTCGAATCCTGTCTTCCCGACCATCAAGCACAATTTTTGGGGCCTTAGCTCAGCTGGGAGAGCGCCTGCTTTGCACGCAGGATGTCAGCGGTTCGATCCCGCTAGGCTCCACCAAGTTAATTTCACGATAAACTTACAATTCTTTAGACATTTGGCGGTGTAGCTCAGCTGGCTAGAGCGTACGGTTCATACCCGTAAGGTCGGGGGTTCGATCCCCTCCGCCGCTACCAAAAATTTTTATTCGGAGGAATACCCAAGTCTGGCTGAAGGGATCGGTCTTGAAAACCGACAGGCGGGTCAAACCGCGCGGGGGTTCGAATCCCTCTTCCTCCTCCATAAATTTCATATTAGTGATTTCTCCAATGTGGAGGGGTAGCGAAGTGGCTAAACGCGGCGGACTGTAAATCCGCTCCCTCCGGGTTCGGCGGTTCGAATCCGTCCCCCTCCACCAAGTTATTTAATTACTTTTTATAGGGGTATAGTTTAAAGGTAGAACGAAGGTCTCCAAAACCTTTGGTGTGGGTTCAATTCCTACTACCCCTGCCAAATGCCGGTGTGGCGGAATTGGCAGACGCGCACGACTCAAAATCGTGTTCCTCTGGAGTGTCGGTTCGACCCCGACCACCGGTATCTCATAAAAAAAACACTCACAATTGTTGTTAATTCAACGTTTGTGAGTGTTTTTTTTTTTAATCTAATATAGGTTTTGAAGGATGGGCAGTTTATTTAGCTAACGTACCTAATTTTTCTTGTTTCTTTAGTATAGTCTTAAATGCCAGGTTTGCTGAGGAAAGAATCACAAGACCTAAAGTACTAACACTGAAAAAGAACCCTAGACCAGATAAATAGGTAACAGCGAAGTAAACAGCTGCAAATCCAAATATGATAAATAAACTCGGTAGAGGATTAGAGATTGTAATCAGTAGCGCATTTTTTAAATGAGTTCCTAATGGTTGTTCAACCTCCACATAGGAAGCCAATGTATAACAAATGATGATAAAATAAATACCACTCATAATAACGCTTGAATAAAAAAGAAAAGAGGACATGTTAGTAGATGTTGATTGTAAAAATGTGATGTTGAAATACAATATAAAACCAATTGCTACGATCATTAATCCTAATTTATTACTGTTGAAGAATTCCTTTTTATAATACTGCCAAAAAGTTTGGAAAACAGGTGGATGATTTTTTCGAATAAATTGTCTTAATGTAGCTAACATCGCAATCGTAGCCGGAAAAAAGCCAAAAATGACGAATCCACTTAAAGTAAATAGTATCCATAATAGATTAATATATGCTAGTCTAGCTACCCAATCACAAAAGGTATAAACCGCATTTGAAAATGAACCAAATTGCATGGTACTCCCCCCTTATCCATAAATATATCATGCAATAGACGAGTACGATTCTATTTTTTAGATGAAGTAAAAATTTTACCTAATAAGTAAAAATATATACGATAGGTAGACCAAATGTATGAGTATAGGAGTTTGGATAAAAGTAGTAAAAATTTTCTCAATTATGTAAAAATTCAACATTGTTGAAAGCGATTACACAAACTATACTAAAGCTACAATAAAGCAGAAGGGGTGAAATTATGAATAGCGAAGTAAAGGTTGAAACAAAAGTTATCCAAACTACAAAAAGTAAAGTTCGCAAAAAAATAAAAAATGGGTCTCCTTTTAGTGGCTGGAGGGAGAATTTAGCAGGGTATGCATTTATTGGACCAATGTTTATCGGAACTTCTATATTAGTATTATTTCCTATTCTCTCTTCATTTGTATTAAGTTTTACAGATTGGAATTTTGTATCTGGCTATCAAAATGCTAAATTCGTAGGTTTTGAAAATTTTTCGAAACTACTAACCAATCCATTATTCCAAAAAGGGCTGCTAAATAACGTTATTTTAATTTTAGCCGTACCCATTACTTTACTATTATCCCTTTCATTAGCTGTTATCATTAACAAATATGTTTATCTGAAAGATCTGTTCAAAGTGATTTATTTTATGCCGTTTATTTCGAGCATTGTAGCTGTTGCGGTGGTATTTCAAGTGCTTTTTCATCCAACTAAGGGACCTATAAACCAATTACTGTTGAAGCTTGGGGTTGAAAATCCACCTGGCTGGATAGCAGACGTTACCTTTGCCTTACCATCTGTTATTTTAATTATGGTCTGGACTGGCATCGGCTTTAATTTAATCATTTACTTGGCTGGCTTGCAGAACATTCCAAAGGAATTGTATGAAGCAGCACAAATCGATGGTGCTACAGCTTGGTTACAATTTACAAAGATTACGATTCCGTTAGTGTCACCTACAACTTTTTTATTGTTTGTTACTGGTGTTATTTCAAGCTTTAAAGTATTTGATTTAATCATCGTTTTAACCAATGGCGGGCCAGCAAATTCAACAATCACACCAGTTGTTTATTTGTATCAGCAAGCATTTATAGAATTAAAAACAGGCTATGCTTCTGCTATTTCACTGGTTATGTTTGTGATTATTTTGATCATCACTTATATACAATTTATCGGTCAGAAAAAATGGGTGAATTATTAATAGAGAGGAGCAGGACAGATGACAGCAAAACTAGACATAAGAAAATTGATTGTAACCTTCATTATGATTTTAATCGGAATTGCTTTTCTAATGCCATTTTTGTGGATGATATCTGCTTCTTTTAAAGTGGAAAAGGACGTTTTAACGTTTCCAATTCAATGGATTCCTCAAAACTGGAATGCAGTTGAAAATTATAAAGAGGTTTGGACAGGCTCAATGCCATTCCTGCTATTATATTGGAATTCTATCAAGGTAACCGTTCTAACAACATTGGTATCATGTACGATATCATGTTTAGCGGCGTATGGATTCGCCAAGATTAATTTTAAAGGAAGGAATTTCCTCTTTTTAATCGTATTGGCAACATTCATGATCCCGCCACAAACATTGTTAGTTACACAATTTCTATTATATAGATGGGTAGGTCTTTATGATACTCATACGGGTCTTATTCTATTAAATAGTTTCAGTGTATTTGGAACGTTTATGCTGCGCCAATTCTATCTCGGAATTAGTAATGAAATCATAGAATCTGCAAGAATGGATGGAGCTGGTCATTTTAGAATTTTTACATCGATTGCTTTACCATTAGTAAGACCAGCAATCGCCACGTATGCCATTTTACGTTTTATCTGGACCTGGAATGACTTCCAAAATCCATTAATCTTCCTTCGTTCAAAAGAGTTATATACCATCCAGTTAGGTGTACAAAGCTTTTCAGATCAACATGGGAGCGTTTACTCGTTGATGATGGCAGCATCTGTGTCAGCCATTGTACCTTTACTGATTATTTTCATTATCGGACAGAAAAATGTTATAGAGGGGATCCAGTTAGGTGGAGTTAAAGGATAAATACGGTATTTACTCTCAAAATTTTCTTTGAGAGAGTTGATATATAAACTATAAATAAGGGGGAAAGTTTATGACGAAAAAATGGGTTTCGTTGTTACTAGTTGGACTTTTAGCAATGTTCATGTTAGCTGCTTGTTCCGGGAAAGATGAGGCTTCAACAGATGAAGGTAAATCTGATTCCTCTGACGAAGAAGTTACATTAAAATTTGTGCACTGGATTAATGAGGATGTTGGAAAATGGGAAGATGTGATTGCGAAGTATGAAGCAGAGAATCCAGGAATAAAAGTGGAATCCATGCCACTCGTAGAAAACATGAACTCTCAGGATTATTTCAAACAGTTGGATTTAATGGCATCTGCTGGGGAGGAGATGGATTTAATATTGTTCTCGAATCCTAATGATTTTGCTAAACGAGTAGATGCAGGTTTGCTTGAACCCGTCACTAAATTTGTAGAAAAAGAAGGCATTGATATCAATGAAGTATACTATAATGGCTATCCGGCTATTAATGGAGACTACTATGGTTTGCCGATGAAAAATGTGACGAATCTTGTGATGCTAAATAAGTCACATCTTGATAAAGCTGGCTTAGAGATTCCGACTGATTGGACATGGGATGACTATGCGGAATATGCTAAAAAGCTAACCACAGACGGTCACTATGGTTCTTATTTACACACATGGCATAATTTATATTCCGTTTTAAAAACTATTAGTAAAGAAAAAGATAATTTGATTTTACTCGAGGATGGTACATCGAATGCAACGGATCCAATGATCCGCGCATCACTCGAATTACGAAATCAGTTAGAAAATGTAGATAAATCATCTGTTCCATTTACTGAAATTTTATCGCAAAAAATGGATTATCGTCAGCAATTCTTTAGTCAATCAGCGTCAATGGTTCCTACCGCTAGCTTTATGATTACTGAATGGGGGCAATTCACACCACAATTTGAAATTGCTTGGGCACCATGGCCAAAAAATAAAGAAGGTGATAAAGGAATTGCACCAATGGGCGGGGATTTGATTTCGATCGCAAAAAGCTCAAAACATAAGCAAGAGGCATACGATTTCATGCGGTGGTTAACAACAGAAGGTATTGTAGAACAAGGTATCTGGACGCCATCATGGAAGGACGCAGATATGGATAAAGCGTTAGAAACAGTGGTGAATGGATCTAAAAAACCTGATGCCGTTCATATGGAATCATTAAAGCATGCACTGACCTCTGTAGAAGCTTCTGAAGTCATTGCACCACCTCCATATATTACGGAAGCATATAACGAATTTGGTGCAGAGGTGGAATTATATCTACTTGGTGAGCAGGATCTCGATAAAACAATGAAAAATATTAAAGAACGAGTCCAAGCCGTAGTGGATGCCAACCAATAATTAGAATATTCATGCTATAATAGAGAGAAAACACATGTTTTCTCTCTATTATTATTTCTTTCATAATTGGAAGTGGTGATCTCAGTGAAGTTCTTATGGAAAAGGTTAAAGCAAATGTCACTTAGAGCGAGATTAATCATTTCAGTCAATCTCTGTATTTTATTTCCGTGGGTTAGTACCTATATCGTTTCAAACCATTTTACGAAAGATGTACTAGAACAGCGTGCAGCAAAGCAATCTGAAGATGATTTAAGGATGATTGAATTAGGAATAAAGAATATTTTTGATGATATTATGTATACCTCCAATTATATTCAATTTGATACCGACATGAATCAGTTACTTAAATCGCATGAGCTAATCGACCCGAATTCCTCCAATGTAAAACAAGAAATAGCCCTTAATTATTTACATATATCAAATGAATTGTCTGGAATTACTGATTTACTGATGCCTTTGTATATTACCATTTTGTATAAAAATGACTTATATTACACCAATTATTCTCAAATAGATTTTAATCCTTTACAATTCAGAGAAAAACCGTGGTTTGATAAATTGGAGCACTTAAGTTTTTACGAAACTTTTTGGCTGGGTGCACACCCAACTTATATAGAATCAGAAAAAGATACTAACCCATTCCTCATTACCATTGGCAGGAGGATTCAAAGGGCTAATTCTTTAAATTCGTATTTAATTATTAGTTTAAAAGAAAATGAGATTAAGAAGCTTTTTAGTCAGTTTCAAAGTGATAAGGGAGTAAAGTTTTATTTAACTAATAAGAGTGGAGAAATATATTCGAGTTTGAATACAAATGAGGTTGGAACGACATTACAATATGACGTAACCAACAATGATTATCAAATTGTTGACTTTGAAAAAGAGAAGCATTTATTGGTTTCCTACCCAGTGTCCTATTCGAATTGGAGATTGGTCAGCCTTGTGCCATATAAGGATACTATTGGATCGATTAATATGGTAACGAGGACGACAATATTGATTCAAGGTGGTTTTTTAGTTCTTTTTTTACTTGGTCTTATCATGCTTGTTCGTGAATTTACCAAACCAATCACAAGATTACATCATGTGACAAAAGCAATCAAACAGGGAGATTTAACTGCTAGGATACATTTATCTGGAAGCAATGACGTCGCTCAGTTAGGTCACTCTTTTAATCATATGTTGGATACCATCGAGGATATGATTGAACAAATTAAAATACAAGAGGAAGCGAAACGAAATGCAGAATTAGAAATGCTTCAAGCACAAATTAACCCGCATTTTTTATTTAACGTATTAAATGCCATTCGTCTTAAAATCAAAATGGAGGGTAATGCTGGCAGTGCGTCACTAATCTATTCTTTATCCGCACTCCTGCGAATGACCATCAATCGTAATAATGCTTTTATACCTTTAGAGGAAGAATTAACGATTGTGAAGCATTATGTGGATTTGATGAATTTTCGGCACCAACATGATGTAGAATTAGAAGTTGATGTAAGCGATGCGTCCTCTGGTTTTCAAGTACCAAGATTTTTCTTGCAGCCTATTATTGAAAACGCAATCATTCATGGGAGTAATAATCGGAAAGAAACCATTAAAATTATTGCAAGTGAACAAATAGATACGTATCTGCAGCTAGTCATTACCGACAATGGTAAAGGGATGGATAAGCTAGCGCTGGAAGGATTACGAAAGAAAATTTTCCAACACAATAGTCATGATACTGTAAAAAGTAGTAAATCGTTTAATGGAATAGGTGTACAAAATGTCTACCAAAGGATGAAGTTGATTTATGGAGATGAATTTCAATTGAGGATAGACAGTGTTTATGGTGAGGGTACAACGATAACATTTCAAATTCCAGTCAATAAGAGGTGGTTAGGATGAATGAAGTAGTTTTGGTAGACGATGATGTGATCGTTATTGAGTTCTTGAAGAAAGTGATCCCATGGCACGACTATGGCTTCCAAGTAGTTGCAAGCTTTCAAGATAGTAGTGAGGCTTTAGCGTTTATGGAAGAAAACCCTTTTGATGTATTGATCACTGATATTGGGATGCCAAAACTAAATGGAATTGAATTGATTGAACAGCTGAAAAAATTGAAAATCAACTCCTATAATGTGATCCTTTCTTGCCATGATGAGTTTACCTTTGCACAACAAGCGATAAAATTAGAAGCCTATGATTATATCTTGAAAGAATCAATGGAAGAAACCAATATCATTGCTTTGCTTGAAAGACTAAAGGAAAAGTTAGACCAGGAAGGTTATACAAGTTATCAGCACATAAAAGTCAGCAAACTTTTGGAATTGACGTCCAGAAATGAAGATGTCTTAAAAGCACAAGAATATGTAAAAACCCATCTTGGCGAAAAGATTTCTTTAACAGAAGTAGCTGCTCATTTGCATTTAAATTCTAGTTACCTCAGCAGGATGTACAAGAAAGAAACAGGAGAAGGTTTCGTTGAATATGTAACCAGAGTTAAAATGGAAAAAGCATTAGAATTACTAGACCAATCTTTTAAGTCAGTTGAACAGATTGCATATGAATTAGGTTTTGATAGTAAAAGTTATTTTCTAAAAACATTTAAAAGGTTTTATGGGGTATCCCCAAAATCCTTTAAACATAAAGATAATGTATCTGTATAAATATATTCAAAAAATTTATGCAGAGAAATTGCATTAGGTTATAGAGAAGATAAACCGCTTCGTAAACAATTGCCTTCATGGCCATTTGAACAATTTTCCGTAACTAAATAATTGTAAGAAAACCCACCTGAGCCTCAAAAAAATACTCACGAACGCTGAATAGCGTGGCATGGGTATTTTTTTCTTGAGGATAAAATATTTTAATAGGTCTTTTTGTCTATTTTTAGTTCGGAAAATATATTTTCTTTTGAATCGGGAAAGATAGGTTAGATAAAAATATCTGGAGGTTGCTATGCCGGAATATTTAGAAGTAGCAGGTCGAGCTATCTTTTCTTTTTTAGTATTATTCACTCTTGCAAGAATACTTGGCAAAAAGCAGATTTCGCATCTTACTTTTTTTGATTATGTTGTTGGGATTGTAATTGGAGACATGGCTTCACAAGTAGCCATCGACACTTCAATGAAAATTGTCAACGGCTTAATAGGATTAATTGTTTATACCCTGCTATCAATTATCCTTGCATACGGCGCTATTAAATCGTTCAAGTTTCGAGATTTAGTAGAGAGTAGTCCATCTATTTTGGTTAAAGATGGAAAAATCATGGAAAAAGGTCTATTTAAGCATAAAATGACTTATGATGATTTAATGAATGGCTTAAGGGAAAAAGGCGCCTTCATGATTGATGAGGTTGAAATGGCAATCTTAGAAACAAATGGTCAGATTAGTGTAATGATGAAACCAGAGTACCAGCCACTAACACCAAAAGACATTGGTCTAAGGGTAAAAGATGACCATGCACCTTCCTTAATTATTATAGATGGAACTCTTTTAGAAAAGCGCTTAAAGTCCTTAGGCTATACAAAAGATTGGCTCCTTAGTGAGGTAAAGAAAAAAGGGGCAGAAACATTTGAGGATATCTTTCTAGCGCAGATTAATTCTAATGGTAATGTTTATGTTGATTTATATAATGATAACGAAAATAAACAATAAGTTATTCTAAAACAAAGTCTAATAAATAAACCTTAAGTAAAACTTAGGCGATTGCTGTAAGATGGCAATCGCTCTTTGACTTTATTATCGGTGTTGATCAAAGAGAATCTGATTGCCATCCGGATCTTCAATGATAAAATGTGCCGGTCCTTCGGTTGATTCATCGGCTTCAGAAAGCATGGTTACTCCTTTTTCTTTAAGCTGCTTTTGAATTTCCCGAACGTCTGTAAATGATTCAAGATTTTCTGCGCTTTCATTCCATCCTGGATTAAAAGTCAGGATGTTCTTATCAAACACTCCTTGAAATAATCCAATGATGCAATTTTCATTTTTCAAAATCAGCCAATTTTGATTGATGTCACCACCAAAGACTTGAAATCCAAGGTTTTCGTAAAACTCTTTTGATACATGAATGTCTTTCACATTTAAACTTACAGAAAATGCCCCTAACTTCATAAAATTACCACCTTTATATTAATTTTTAAAAATTCAGATAAACTTACATAATTTAGTATAAGATAATGTTATAAAATACACAATGTTGAGGAAATGGTTGAAAAAAAGGACTCTGAATATCAAACGGCGAATAGTAATTAAAGTTTATAATCGCACGAGATAATAGTTTTTTGAGAGGATGAATGGCGTGACGTTTGAAGAAATTATGCAAAAACTTGAAGAGTTAGGTTCCGAGCAAACGAAGCAAATTTATAACCATCACGGGGTAAAAGCGCCTTATTTTGGAGTGAAAATTGGGGATTTGAAAAAACTTGTTAAATACGTGAAGAAGGATCATGAATTAGCATTAAAATTATATGATTCTGGTAATCATGATGCGATGTATTTGGCAGGTCTTTCAGTCAATCCAAAATTGATTTCAAAAGAAACCTTACGTGATTGGGCTCAAAAAGCTTACTGGTATATGACAGCCGATTATACCGTTGCGCAAGTAGCTGCGGAAAGTGATTATGCGATTGAATTGGCAAGAGAGTGGATGCAATCTGAGGAAGAAATGATTGCGGTTTGCGGCTTTAGCACCTATTCGAATTATTTATCAATAACCCCTGATGAAAAGTTGGATTTATCTGAAATCCGTGCGTTGTTGAACCAAGTGAAAAATAACATTCATGGTGAACGAAACCGTGTAAGATATGTGATGAATGGATTTGTTATTTCTGTAGGCGCCTATGTAACGGAACTAAGTGAAGAAGCGAAGGAAGTAGCAGCTTACATTGGAAAAGTACAAGTAGACGTAGGCAACACAGCATGTAAGGTTCCTCTTGCAGTAGAATACATAAAAAAAATAGAAATGAAAAATAGAGTAGGATTGAAACGGAAGACTTGTATATGTTAGATGGATACTCCTTTTGGGGTATTCTTATTTTTTTGGTTAAATTTTCCGACAATATAAAAAGTTCAAAAATTTGTAATATTTAACTTGATAATACCCTTTCTACATTATGTATAATGAAAACATAAGAAAGGTGGAGGAACATATGAGGAAACGCAACATAATAAGCTTTAAGAAATTAGTCGATGATAACAAGCAGGAATTAAAAAGTGACATGAAAGCAATGGAAAGAATTGAGGCGAAAATTGATAAAAAACATTCAAAAAGATAAAAATTCCATATATAGATAATAAAGAGCAACCCTTACTGCAATTGGTTGCTCTTTATTATGTTTAGTAGAGAACTTTTGAGCTATAATTGGTATACTTAATGTAAGATGACAGGCTGTGGAGTTGTTTAACAAATGAATTTTATTACGAAACTTTTAAAAAAAGAAAAGAAATTAACAATTGATTTTTGTGAGAAAAATCTCGACCGATTTCTAACAGAAGACTTACAAAATGAATATAATACCTTTCTGAGTAAAAAAAATATCGAATATAAAGAGTATCATTGTCAAAGTCGATGTGAAGAATGCAAAATATCTCCTTACGCGATTGTTAATGGTGAATTTATCACGGCGAAGGATTCATTGGAACTATTGATGATGCTTAAAAACCTTCAAAAAGATAAATAGTAGTTTACATCCTATCATTTGGGTGCTATAATACTACATGTACTATTGATGGTGTGCTTAAATGCGGGTGTAGTTTAGTGGTAAAACCACAGCCTTCCAAGCTGTTGTTGTGGGTTCGATTCCCATCACCCGCTCCAATTCTACTAATTGGGCCTATAGCTCAGCTGGTTAGAGCGCACGCCTGATAAGCGTGAGGTCGATGGTTCGAGTCCATTTAGGCCCACTTCATAAATAATGATACGTAAACCGAACTTTAAAAAGTTCGGTTTTTTTGCGTTTTCGGGGAAAAGATATGAAAAAGCAGCAGAGAGGAAGTGGATTCATGCCTGAACTGCCAGAGATGGAAAATTACCGAAGATTGTTAAATCAAAAAATAACGGGTCAAACCATTACTCACGTACAAATCAATCGAGAGAAATCTGTTAATGTGAACCCAAATCTCTTCATTAACACTGTCACAAATCAGAGGATCGTCTCAGTTAATCGCAGGGGAAAGCATTTACTATTTCATTTAGATAATGGACAAGTTATGTTGCTTCATTTAATGCTCGGCGGCTGGATTTATTTTGGGACGGAGGAAGACAAACCAAACCGGACGATTCAGGTCCGTTTATCATTTGGCAATCACCATCTTTATTTTATCGGGCTTCGCCTGGGGTATTTACATTTATATAATCAACAGGATGTTGACAAAGAATTATCCCCACTCGGTCCAGAGCCGTTGGATCCGCAATTCACAGCACAAGCCTTTTTAAAGCTTCTTGGTGACAGAAGGGGGAAATTCAAATCAAAACTTCTTGATCAAGAGTTTATTGCAGGGATTGGGAACTGTTATTCTGACGAGATCTGTTATCACGCAGGAATCAAAACGAAACGGAGTATAGAAGAAATTGAGGAGAATGAACGAAATCAACTTTACCAGTCGATGAAGCAAGTTCTACTCGACGCGTTGCAGCATGGAGGTTACATGGAAAATCCTCTTTTCAAAGGAGATAACCTAACAGGTGGATATAATAATCTTTGTTTGGTGTATGACCGAGAAGGAGAAAATTGCAAAAGGTGTGGAAGCACAATCATAAAAGAAATGATTTCTTCTCGTAAAACCTTTTTCTGTCCTAACTGTCAAAAATAGCAAGAATCCTATTAAGGTAGGATTCTTTTTTTGACGAGTTTTTTAATTTGGTCAAAAAATATGTTGAACAAATTGTTCCCTAAAGTGTATAAATGTAATATACTATATATTAATAAGTATAGCACATTTAAAATTTAGACATAAATTATAACATGATTATATTGAAAAGGGGGTCAATGTGATTAAACTAACAAAGCGCCAAGATGAAATTCTTAAGATTGTGAAGGAAAGCGGTCCGATTACGGGGCAGCAAATTGCAGAGAAGCTTTCCTTAACAAGAGCAGCCTTAAGACCAGATTTAGCGATCTTAACGATGGCAGGGAATTTAGACGCTAGACCACGCGTTGGTTATTTTTTCAATCATAACCATGAGGTCAAGCAGCAAGCGGAACAATTCATTCTCCGAAAAGTTGCGGATTATAAAGCTTTTCCGATTGTGGTTGAAAAATCTACCTCCGTATATGATGCCATTGTTCAACTGTTTTTAGAAGATGTGGGGACGCTTTATGCAGTTGACAGTGACGGCTATTTAGCCGGTGTTATTTCGAGAAAGGATTTACTCCGAACAGCCATCGGCAATAAAGATTTGCAAGAATTACCCTGCAGTGTCATTATGACCAGAATGCCGAACATCATAACCGTCACACCTGATGAAACCTTGTTAGAGGCGGCAAAAAAAATGATTACCAATCACATTGACTCCCTGCCTGTAGTCAAAGAAATTAATCCGGGAAACCATACATATTTATTAGTCGGTCGGATTACGAAAACAACTATAACACGAGCATATCTAGAAATAATGGGGCAAAATTCGGTATAAAGGGGAGTGGCAGTGATTTTAGGAGAGAAGGAAGTAGTCTATGTGGTTTCGGACTCGGTTGGGGAAACAGCAGAGTTTGTAGTAAAAGCGGTAGCAACACAATTTAACGGAGGAAATGTCGAGATTCGACGAAATTCCTATGTTGATGATTTTGAAGACATTGAGGATGTCCTTATTCTAGCTAGAACAAGAAAATCAATCATTGCCTATACGATTGTAGTACCAGCATTGAAGGAATACTTGGATCGCAGGGCGGCGGAAGAAAACATTATGGCAGTGGATTTGCTTAGTCCCTTGATTAATGCCTTCACCACTAGTTTTAATAAGACTCCTCATCATCAACCGGGATTAATGAGAAAACTAGATGAAGAGTATTTTAGAAAAATAGAAGCAATCGAATTTGCGGTTAAGTATGATGATGGCCGTGATCCGCGGGGAATTCTTAAGGCCGATATTGTTTTAATCGGTGTGTCAAGGACATCGAAGACACCATTATCGATGTATTTAGCTCATAAACGCTTTAAAGTTGCGAATGTTCCCTTGGTTCCAGAGGTACCAGCGCCAGAGGAATTGTTTGCGATACCGAGAAAGAATTGTATTGGATTAATTATTTCTCCCGATAAATTAAATGAAATTCGTCTCGAAAGGTTAAAAGCATTGGGGTTAGGTTCAAAAGCAAGTTACGCGAGCTTCGAAAGAATTCTTGATGAACTGGATTATGCTGAAAAAATTATGAAGCGAGTAGGCTGTCCAATAATCAATGTTTCAAATAAAGCAATTGAAGAAACAGCTGGATTAATATTAGATGTGTTGAAAAAAGAGAGGAGCTTATAATGATGGAAAAATTCGTTTACTTGTTTCATGAAGGAAATGGAAATATGAAGGAAACGCTTGGAGGAAAAGGGGCAAACTTAGCCGAAATGACACGTATCGGCTTACCAGTACCTTATGGTTTTACCATTTCGACTCAAGCATGCAATGCTTATTATGAAGCAGGAAAAACAATCCCATCGCTTGTTGAGAGTCAAGTATTAGGAGCATTAAACAGCTTAGAAGAGAAAATGGGGAAAAAGCTAGGTGATGCTGAAAATCCACTGCTTGTTTCAGTCCGCTCAGGTTCTGTATTTTCAATGCCAGGGATGATGGATACAGTTTTGAACTTAGGTATGAATGATGAAACGGTCATCGGTATGGGGAAACTAACGAATAATCCACGTTTTGCTTATGACTCTTACCGTCGGTTCATCCAAATGTTCAGTAATGTTGTCCTAGATATCAATACCTTCTATTTTGAACAATTATTAGAAGAAACACGCGAGCATAAAGGCTATAGTGCTGACCCGGAAATGACTGCTGAAGACTGGAAAGAAGTCATTGAGGGCTACAAAGGAATTGTTAAAAAGCATACTAGAAAAGAATTTCCACAGGATCCAAAGGAACAGCTATTTCTTGCCATTAATGCAGTGTTTGATTCTTGGAATAATCAGCGTGCCATTGTCTACCGCCGCTTAAATAAAATTCCTGATCACCTTGGAACTGCTGTAAATATTCAAAGTATGGTGTTCGGAAACATGGGTAATGATTCAGGTACAGGTGTAGCCTTTACTCGAAATCCTTCAACAGGAGAGCATGTCCTATACGGAGAGTACTTAATTAATGCTCAGGGTGAGGATGTGGTAGCAGGAATTCGTACACCACAGCCAATTCAAACATTAAAGGATGAGATGCCAGCCGTTTACAAACAATTTGCTGACACATGTAAACGTCTAGAAAAGCATTACAAAGAAATGCAGGACATTGAATTCACAGTAGAACGTGGTCAATTGTTTATTCTTCAAACCCGTAATGGTAAGCGGACAGCTCAAGCTGCGATTCGGATTGCGGTTGAAATGGTGGAAGAAGGAATCATTGATAAAAAAACGGCATTGCTTCGTGTTGACCCAGATCAATTAAATCAGCTTCTTCATCGTCGTATTGACGATAAATATGAACGTACGCTATTAGCAAAAGGTCTTCCGGCATCCCCTGGTGCAGCAACGGGTCAAGTCGTGTTTGATGCAGACGAAGCAGAGGAACTCGGGAATGCTGGTAAAAAGGTCATTCTAGTTCGTCCAGAAACCACTCCTGATGATATTCACGGAATAGTAGCCGCTCAGGCAATCGTGACCAGCCGAGGCGGTATGACAAGTCATGCTGCAGTGGTTGCACGCGGGATGGGTAAAGCCTGTATTTGCGGATGTGACGCACTGAAAATTGATGTTAAAGCAAAACAATTTACCGTTGACGAGAAGGTGATCCACTATGGAGATGTCATCACGATTGATGGTTCAACAGGAGAAATCATGCTTGGAGAAATTCCGATGATTGAACCACAGCTTTCTGATGAATTCCAGCTTTTACTTACATGGGCTGACCAAGAAAGGAAGATTGGAGTTCGTGCCAATGCCGATAATCCTGAGGATGCCGGGAAAGCCTTTGAATTCGGTGCAGCTGGAATTGGACTATGCCGTACGGAACATATGTTTATGGATTTAAAACGGATTCCAATCGTTCAAAAAATGATCTTAGCTGAGAGCTACAAAGAGCGAATGGAAGCCCTGGATGAACTGCTCCCAATGCAGCAGGGTGATTTTGTAGGGATATTTGAAGCCATGCAAGGATTCCCAGTAACGATCCGTTTATTAGACCCGCCATTACATGAGTTTTTACCTGATAAGGAAGAGCTGTTAGTGGAAGTTACGAAGCTGCAAATTCTTGATCCTGCTTCACCTGAACTGAAAAAGAAAGAGCTGCTATTGAAAAAGGTCCGACAATTAGACGAATTCAACCCAATGCTCGGACATCGCGGCTGCCGTCTCGGAATGGTTTATCCTGAGATTTATGAAATGCAGGCAAAGGCGATATTCTATGCCGCTGCTAAACTTGAAGATAAAGGCATGGAAGTTCAGCCAGAAATCATGATTCCACTTGTTGGTCATGTCAATGAGTTGAAAGAAATGCGCCAGCTTGTAATTGATGCGGCTGTAAAGGTGCAGGAAGAAACAGGGAAGTTATTTGAATATACGATTGGAACGATGATTGAAATTCCACGTGCAGCACTAACCGCTGATCAAATTGCTGAGGAAGCAGATTTCTTTTCATTTGGCACAAACGATTTAACACAAACGACATTTGGATACAGCCGGGACGATGCAGAAGGCAAGTTCCTTCAAAACTATATCGAAAATAAGGTACTGCCTGAAAATCCATTTGCAGTCCTTGATCAAGATGGTGTAGGCAGATTAGTAGAAATGGGCGTTAAACTTGGCCGTGGAACAAAGCCTGCATTGAAAACAGGAATATGTGGGGAGCATGGCGGCGAAAAAACATCGATTGATTTCTGCTACAAAACTGGACTAGATTATGTAAGCTGTTCACCATACCGTGTGCCACTAGCTAGATTAGCGGCAGCACAGGCAACGATTCGTCATGAATCAAATAAGAAGGAAGTTTATACGACAGCATAAATTAGAAGCGAGGGTGCCTACTAAGTTAGGTCGTTCTCTAATCATGCAAGAAAAACAATTGAGAATAACAATTCATTAGCAGACCAAATCGGATAGTCGATTTGGTCTTTTCTCTTTGGAGAGTCTTACAGCCGATCCTGCAAAAATAATACTAGTGGTATTGGCCAGTATTACGATCTATTCGCCAGTATTTAGTGTACTCCTGCTTCGGAAGCCGATTTTTGTTTAACTGGGTAGTTTCGAATATATTCAATAAATCGGAAGGGTGGGACAGAGTAGAATACATAGAAGAAAAAAGGTGAAAATATATAATAGTTACGAAAGTAGGAGATTAAATTGAGTGCGAATACTAAACAAAAAACCAATAAACTAAAAATGATTACACGTGCTTTATTGGTCATTATTGGGGCTTTTATTACTGCATATGGACTAGAAACTGTATTAATCCCTAATCATGTATCAGACGGTGGTGTGACAGGACTGAGTATTGTTGGTGCCAACTTAATTGGATTTCCTTTAGGACTCCTCATTGCAGTACTCAATATACCATTCGTATTTTTAGGATATAAACAGATTGGCACGAGTTTTGCTATTTATTCAGTTATTGGAATAGCGTCGTTAGCAATTGGTACGATCCTAATGCACCATTTAACACCGATTATTGAAGGAGATACCTTGTTAATAACGGTTGTTGGTGGAATCATTATCGGATTTGGAATGGGGGTAGCATTGCGAAATGGCGGTGCGTTAGATGGAATTGACATGTTAGCCGTTTTACTTTCTCGGAAATTACCTTTTGGAACAAGTGATCTTATTTTATTTTTAAATATGTTCGTCTTTATCGTTGTGTCTACAGTCTTCGGCTTTCAAGGAGCTATTCTATCGGCAATTGCTTATTACATTGCCTCTAAGGTCGTTCATATCGTGGAAGAAGGTTTAAGTGGTTCTAAGACCTTTAAGATTATTACCAATGAGCCTGAACTAATGGTAGAAAAAATTCGTGAGAACTTAGGGCGTGGTGCAACGTATAACGTAGTAGAAGGTGGATATTCAAACGAAAAATTCAAAGAAATCAATTGCGTGATTAACCGTTTAGAAGATAGCAAAATGAAAGAAATCATTAACGAAATTGACGAGAACGCCTTTGTTATCGTATATGATGTAGCAGAAGTTAAAGGTGGTAACTTCAAGAAGCATGATGTCCATTAAGCAAATAGAGCAAAAAGGTGACAGGCACCATTTATGCAAAAAACGCTGTTTATGCAGCGTTTTTTGTATTTTTTTCTAATCTGTTTTGAGATTTTTTCTTTATTTTTTCGAAATTTTTAAGATTTGTGTGATATGGTTCAATTAGTCTTTATGGAAATTTAGCGAAAGTGGTGGATTGGAGGTGAAGTATGTCCATTAAAATGAGGTTTCTGTTGTCGTACGTGGGGGTAATTGTGTTTTCAATCTCTTTGTTTTTAGCTGCTGGTTATTTGCTGCTTTTTACCATTACGGGCGATGTAAATTCGATCACGAACTTTTATAAGAAATCATATCTTCAAAAACCTTTGACTCCAGTTGAGGAAAGTGTGTTTCTTGATTTAAAGCTTTTGGCAAAAAATAACTCTGAGCAGCTATTAAATAAAGAATCACTGGAGAAGCTTGAACAGCAAGATATCAAAATTGTCGTTAGAAAAGATATCAACATTGTGTACGCGACTTCCACATTAGATCGTCAGGCATTGGTTATGTCACTTCCTAAGTTTGAGGAAACGAATATAAACACGCGGGATTCCATTAAACTCAATGACTTCTATTTTACGTATGTGAAGTTTGATTTTTATTTTACGGACAAAAGCAAAGGAAGTATTTTTGTATTAAGGAAGGTAAGCTCGAATACTCAATTGATTCAAGAACTGTTTCCCATTTTATTAGGTCTTTTACTACTTCTATTTATTATGATTATTGGGTTATTAAACTATTTAGTGTCAAGAAGCATCATCAAGCCAATCTCCATTCTTAAAGAGGGTGCAGAACGGATTAAATCGGGTGATTTACATTTTGAGATCAAAACAACTTCCAATGATGAAATCGGACAATTAAATAAAACTTTTGAGGAAATGAGGATAAAACTAAAGGAGTCGATCGCCCTTCAGCTTCAATATGAGGAAAATCGAAAAGAACTTCTTTCAAATATTTCACATGATTTAAAAACACCGATTACTTCAATTATCGGTTATGTGGAGGGAATAAAAGACGGTGTAGCAAATACCCAAGAGAAAATGGAGAGGTATTTAACCACCATTCATGTCAAAGCGAGGGATATGGATTCATTAATCGATGAACTATTTTTATTTTCAAAACTAGATTTAAAGAAAGAGTCCTTCACTTTTGAAACGATTGAACTTGTTGAATATATGCGAGATTTTGTAGAAAAACTTCATCTAGATTTAGTTCAAAAAGGGATACAGATTCACCATCATCCACCGAATAAACCGATCTATGTGTCCGCTGACCGAGAGAAGTTAAAACGTGTTTTAGTAAATCTCATAAACAATTGTGTTAAGTATATGAATAAAGATAATCAGTATATTGCAATTCAACTGCATGAAGGCCCTTTTGATACCGTTGTAGAAGTAACGGATAATGGCTATGGAATAGAAAATTCTGCGTTGCCATATATTTTTAATCGCTTTTACCGAGCAGAAAAGTCTAGAAATTCCCGGACTGGCGGAAGTGGATTAGGACTAGCCATTGCCAAACACATCATTGAAGAGCACGAAGGGGAGATTTGGGCAACGAGCGAGAAAGGCAAAGGTACAAGTGTTTTCTTTTCTTTGAAGAAAGGTGTGTAAAGATGAAAAAGATATTATTGGTCGAAGATGAAGTAAGTATCGCAGAATTACAAAGAGATTATCTGGAAATTAATCAGTTTCTTGTAGATGTTGAACATTCTGGTGATTTAGGACTCCAAATGGCACTAGAAAATGATTATGATTTGATTATTTTAGACATCATGCTACCTGGCGTAAATGGGTTTGATATATGCAAACAAGTACGGCAAGTTAAAAATATTCCGATTCTGTTTGTTTCCGCAAAAAAAGAGGATATCGATAAAATTCGAGGTCTCGGTTTAGGTGCAGATGATTATATTACAAAGCCATTTAGTCCAAGTGAGTTGGTAGCTAGGGTGAAAGCACATATAGATCGATATGAACGACTAGCTGGAAATCAGACAAAATCAAATATGATTAAGGTTAAAGAGATTATGATTGATAAGTCAGCGCGTAAAGTTTATCTTAACGGTGAGGAGACATCCTTCACAACAAAAGAATTTGATTTGTTAGTATTTCTTGTGAATCACCCGAATCAAGTCTTGAACAAAGAGCAGCTATATGAACATATTTGGGGCTATGAAATGGCAGCAGATGTTTCAACTGTAACCGTCCATATCAGAAAAATACGCGGTAAAATTGAAAAGGATCCTACCCAGCCGAAATATTTGGAAACGATTTGGGGAGCAGGCTATCGATTCAATGTTTAAAATAAATAAATATTATAAATACAATCCGTCACATAAAGTGGCGGATATTTTTTTATATTCATGAAAAAATTTTTTGAAAAAGTTTATCTTTTTTTAAGAAATTCTTTCGAGGGAGTTTAATATTACGGATTAACATAAATGTATGGCCAAATGAATGAGGGAGGATAGCAATAGAATATACCGATAGGTGGTGAAACTAATGTGGAGGCGACAAGCAATAGTCATTGGAACTATATTCATTCTTCATGGATGTGTCTCTGTTAATGATGGTAATTCAAATAAACAGGAGAATGAGATAAAAGTAGAGATAGATATGGAGGAACAACTTATACAAGCAGTAAAAGGCGAAGATGCGGATACCGTAAGAAGATTGATTAAGGAAGGTGTCGATATTAACACACAGGACTCAGAAGGGCGAACTTCCACAATGATTGCAACATACAACAACGATGCAGAGACTGCAAAAATACTTATTGACGCGGGGGCAGACGTCAACATCCAGGATGACATGGAAAATAACCCCTTCCTGTATGCTGGTGCTGAAGGGTATATTGAAATTCTAAAACTTACGATTAAAGCTGGTGCCGACCCAACTATAACGAACCGTTATGGAGGAACTGCTTTAATTCCTGCCTCAGAACATGGATATGTAGATGTTATGAAAGAACTTCTTACCAAAACTGATATTGATATTAATCATATAAATGATCTCGGCTGGACAGCTTTACTAGAGGCTATTATTTTGAATAATGATGATGAAAAACAGCAGCAAACAGTGCAATTGCTAATTGATCATGGGGCAGATGTCAATATTCCCGATCATGATAATGTAACCCCTTTACAGCATGCACGTAAGAAAGGTTTTAAAAAGATTGAAAATATATTGTTAAAAGCAGGGGCAAAATAACTAGGTTGTGTAAAGACTTAATCAGGAACAAAACCATGTAATTGACACCAAAATAAAGAAATGAGGAGACCACAAAATGAACAAAAAAGCAAAAATGTTACCATCTATTCTTCTTGGGTTAACTTTAGTTATTTCAGGATGCAGCACAATCACACAAGCGCAAACAAATGACCAGAAACAAGAACAAACTGAAAAAAAGGGAAGTGAACAAAATAAGGAAACCAAAGGACAGGAATTCGCTAATATTTTAAGTAGCACAAATTGGCAAGGTACAAAAGTATATGATAAGGATAAAAATGACTTAACAAAGGAGAATGCAAACTTTATTGGTCTTGCAAAATATGATGATGAAACCGCGAGATATGAATTTTTTGATAAAACTACAAAAAAGAGCCGCGGTGACAAAGGAACGTTCTTTATCACCAATGATGGAAAGCTTAGAGTATTAATATCTGAATCAATGGGTTACCAAGCTGTTGTGGAAATAACAAAACTCAATAAAGACATATTTACTTATAAGAGAATGGGAAAAGATGCAAATGGTAACGATATAGAGGTATTTGTTGATCATATTCCATATAAAGAAACAAATCTATCTTTTACGGATCCAGATAAGAACTTGGTAACAAAAACTGGAGAAATTGTTACAGATAAGGATGGAGATAAAATTCTATCTGATACCATTTGGCAAGGGACTGTGGCATTAGATGAAAACGGCAATGATGTGTCAGCCTATAACACAAATTTTCTAGGGCTTGCGAAATATGATTTTAAGACAAATAAATATGAATTTTTTGATGCGAAAACAGGTACCAGCCGTGGTGATTACGGGTATTACGATGTAGTTCACGGGAATAAAATAAGAGCACATGTTTCATTAGGAATGAAGTACGGTGCAGTTCTTGAACTAACAGAGCTGAATGAAAAGAAATTTACCTATAAAAGAGTGGGTAAAGACAAAGATGGTAAAAACATAACGATAACCGTTGAACATGTTCCATATAAAGGTGATTTCAAACTAAAATTCACTAAATTTTAATGACAAATTGGCGCGTAGCCAGGAAGGGAATGGATTTACTCCACTCCCTTTTTTATTTGGAAGAATTAAGGAACGATTTCAAAAACAGTACCATGGTTCAAATCCGTCACCCTCATAGATCCATAAACCCCTAAATATAGTCTGGTTTGATCTAGATTACTTCCCAAACTAACATAGTAAGCGGCTTGTGACCCAAAATCATAATCAGTATTAATCACACTAAAATCACTTTGTTTCCTATCCTGTCTTACTTGGGTGTAAGCTAATGCCCCTCTAGCCTGAGGTTGAGATTCTTTCCGGGAAAGGTCGATGAACACAACGCTTCCCGATAAAGCGGGAATTGCATGCCCCATATAGGCTTGCACTCCTGTTAGTGCAGTTCCACTAAACTTATCTGGTCGTGGATCTCTATGATAATAACTAGTCAAAGGATGAAGACGCCTCACTGAAGTAGTTATTGCTTCATTGTAAAAAGCAATTATTTTCTCATCTAAGGCCGGATTATTCGTGCAGCCCCTGATAAATGAAGTAGGAAAAGCACCTTCCCACCCCCGCCAGCCAAAGTTAACGAATCCTTCTGGGTCAAGGTGAACATTCATCGAAGCGGCTTGAACAAGCTGAGTAACTGGTATGGGTTTATAATGAAAGAATGAAAAAATCGCCTCTTCTAAATCCTGTCCGACATTTCCCACATATTTAATATACTGTTGATGAAACCTTTGATAGGAAATGCCTGATATATTGCGAACTCCTTTGGCCATTATACTAAGCGTTTCCTGAATAGGTATGGGAAGTTCATTGAAACGTGTGACCACGGGTGGGTTCGGGATACCTGTATTTTTTACAACGTCGATTTCAATGATCTTACCTGCAATTTCCATCGCATCCTGACTTAAATTAAATGGATCATAGCCTGATCCACCATCCCCGGTTGTTAGAACAAGTTTTCCTGTTTCAGGTGAAAAGTTCAAGCTGTTGACACCATTATGATTCATAAAAGGTCTTCTTACGTTAAGTAATGTCCGGCGTTTTTGAGGTTGACCATTCGATTGTAAAATCCATTCCTCCACTGTATCAATATGGTCATATTGAGTTTCTCTATTTATCCACCTTAGATTTAAAGTTCTCGGGTCACAAGGGTTAGGTGTAAAAGATTCAGAAAGAGCACCTGGACCTTGTGTTTCCTCAACTGAATAATGAAGATAAAACAGACCGTTATAATAAAATTGGGGATGAAACGCCAGTCCTAGCAATCCTCGTTCATCATAACCACCAGAAGAACCAAGTTTTATAACCCTACGCCGAATATCTAAAAAAGGTCTAATAACTCCATTACTTAAGTAAAAGATTTCTCCGACTTGGGTGGCAATAAATAATCTTTCCATTGAGTCACCCGGCAGCATAGCCGTTTTCATAACAGTGGGTAAATTTATCTTACTAACCATAGGCCGTAAACGAACCTTCACGTTAATCACCTGACTTCCCACTCCTTCTAATGGTTTTCTCCTATGAGAATATGATTAGACCCGTTCTCTTAGTACCCGATAGGGAACGGCGAATTTGGAGATTAATGAACGGTTATTAGTAAATACTAAAAAAAATTTTAAAAAAAGGGGATTATCATGGGAGCTATTGAACGAAACGGATTTCGCTTTGTACCTGAATACAGTGTCAGCCACCAAAATGGAGCAATTCATGTATATAACAAGAATCGATTCATTGAAGAAATCAAATTTGAATTTTCAGGTGATTTTCCAGAACTAGATCAGATAGAGGATTTAGTTGATCAATACTGCAATAAACGCGAAATTTAGGGGCTTAATATTAGTTCTGTTTCCAGTTATTTGATACACTTGAATGACCAAATTATAGAACAGGAGGGATGAAGTTGAGTAAATTAACCGCCATTTACCCTCAAGCCATTGAACATACCAAGAATAAAGTCATCGAAGATATGAATTTTTATTTAGAATCAAAAGAAAGTCTTCCGTCTTTTAATCAATATTTAAATGACCGCGGACATTATCTGGAGCAAATTTGGATTAATGTCTGGTTAAATAAGGTCACAAATGATGTTCCAAAGAACGAAAAAAAAGAGTTTTTACGGGAAAAAGGGTTTGAAGTGCAAGGAGTAGACCGCAAACTTATAAATAAGTTATTTCGGGATGAAATGAGAGAATATCAGCCTTTTCATGTGCAGGAATGGACCAAAGAAACGTTTGCCGGAAAAGAAGAGGAATGGGAACAAAGATATCACCAAGCAAAAGCAGATTTTATAAAAAGACAAGAAGTGAACCGCTTGGCCGAATTGCGCCATACCTTAGCAGAAAAGATAGAAGAAATTGCGGCTGAAATATTGGAAAAGGATTATCCAGAATTTTATCTTTATGTACGTTATTTTACTGCGAAGCAATTGGCTGCAGACATCAAGAACAATGTGAAATTTCAAAGTGTGGATACCTTTGCGCTTGAAGAAAAATTAGTGGATGAAGGCAATTTTAATCCTGATTCATACACGACAGTGGCAAAGTTTTTTGAGGAACTGACAGGAGATATTCATAAGACGGTTCACTGGGGACGAAGTTTATATGAATATCAAACCTATTTTTTTGTCTATGAAAGCTTAATTTCGGACTATCTGTCTGAGTTAATCCCGCAAAGGATTCTGGAAAAGCTTCCACAACAGATGAAGGAACAATTTCAAGAAGCCTTTGATGAAAAATTGACACCTTCCTTCATTAAGGGGAGTATGACACAGCTATTTTATGAAGTGGAAGATTATTTTATTGAAGATATTCAAGCGGAATATCTTTCGGATTTATTGAAAATTGCAGAACTTCCATTTGACCTAACAGTCCATCAGCGTATTTTTGAAAAGGACTACTCCGAAAGAGAACGAAAAAAGGCGGAGGAAGAAGCAGAATTAAAACGAAAACGAGAAGCTGAAGAGCGAATGATGGAGGATATTTTCGGTCAGGAGTACAATCCATCACTGGGACGCAGAGTTCGGTATGTTCTTCATATTGGTGAAACCAATACGGGAAAAACTCACCATGCACTTAAGCAAATGAAGCAGGCAAACAGCGGCTTATATCTAGCTCCACTCAGGCTTTTAGCGCTGGAGGTTTATGATAAGTTAAATGCAGAAGGTACACCATGTTCGCTGAAAACAGGTGAAGAAGAAAAAATCGTTCCTGGTGCTAACCATTTTTCATGCACGGTAGAAATGTTTCATGAAAAGGAAAGTTATGATATCGTCGTCAAAGACGAAGCACAAATGATTACTGATAAGGACCGTGGCTTCTCTTGGTACAAAGCAATAACAAAAGCAAACGCTCATGAAGTCCATATTATCGGGAGCAGGAACTCAAAACCGATGCTGCTGCAGCTGTTAGGAGAATCGGACATTGAGATCCATGAATACAGCAGGGATACCCCGTTAGAAGTAGAATCAAAAGAATTCCATATTAAACATGTAAAAAAAGGGGATGCGCTGATTTGTTTTTCAAGAAGACGGGTGCTTGAAACGGCGTCTCGACTTCAAAGTGATGGTCATTCTGTCAGCATGATTTACGGCAGCATGCCGCCAGAAACAAGAAAAAAGCAAATTGAGCAATTTAACAACGGTAGAACGAAGGTCATTGTAGCCACAGATGCGATTGGAATGGGCTTAAATTTGCCTATTCGCCGGATTGTGTTTTTAGAAAATGAGAAATTTGATGGAACCAGAAGGCGGTTGTTAACCTCGCAAGAAGTGAAACAAATTGCCGGAC
Source organism: Neobacillus driksii (assembly GCF_013409995.1). GTDB lineage: Bacteria > Bacillota > Bacilli > Bacillales > Cytobacillaceae > Neobacillus > Neobacillus driksii. The sequence continues at coordinate 34,738 of NZ_JACCBX010000019.1, read as the reverse complement.
GAGCCGGACGTAAAGGGATCTATGATGTCGGGAAGGTCGCATTTACGAAAGACATTAGGCTAATGAGGAGATTATTGAATCAAGAGGATGAACCCGTTCATACGTTTGCTATCGCACCAACCAACTCGGTGTTCGAACGGTTCCAACGGTATTATCGTGATTTAGGAACATTCTTTGAGCTTTGGGGGAAATTTAAAAGCCCTCCAGGAACGAAAAAAGCATCATTAGCGGAAGAACGCTCACTTTACAATCTGATAGCTGGGACTGAAATTGAAGCGCGATTACCTTTAATGGACCTATATGGGTTTTTACACCTTCCTTTTTCAAAAAATGAACCGACGTTAACCAGACAATGGGAAGATACGATGTATGCGATCATCCAGGGTACGCCTTTACCAGAACCACCCTATAAGGAGCGGAGTTTAGAGGATCTTGAATTAGCATATAAAGCCCTTGGTTTGCATTTGCTCTTTTTATATCGATTAGGCGAGCGCACCGAGGCCATTTATTGGGAACGGCTGCGTGAAGAAATGAGTGACAAGGTCCAAGATAAATTAAAAACGGATATTCGAAAATTCGTAAAAAAATGTAGAAATTGTGGAAAGAACCTCCCTTGGGATCACTCGTTTCCAACCTGTGACGCCTGTCATAGTGCTAAATATAGAAGACGCTTTGCAGAAGATTTCTAAAAGTACCATTTGAGGTTCAAATCGCAATTGATTTGAACCTTTTTATTGTGTTCTCGGAAAATGTTGTAATTTTCTTACAGGTTATTCTCATTAAATGAAATCATTTTTCTTAGTAATAAATCATTTTAGTGAAAGCGATTTAACAGATTGTTTAATAAATGGGAAAATTCGCATAATATCTTAAAATTTTAACCAAACATATTAAAATCTTTAATATATCCAAGAAACCGTTTTCATTAGAATTAATCAAGAAAGGAGGAAATCAGATTGATATTTCAAGGGGAGTTACTGAAACTTCGACCGGAAGCAAAAGGGTCAAAAAAAGAAGATACCAGGGGGTTATTTCCTTGGTGTGAACGGAGTAAGGGGAGGAGTATCAAAATGTTTTATTCAAGAGTAAAAAAAGGAATCGGTATCGTATTAGTGACGATGTTGGCGTTTTCATCATTCGAGTACGTGCCGATTTTCTCAAATGATTCGCCGGTGTCGGCAGCTTCTAATGAAATAGTTACCACAGAAGCCGGGACCTGGTTTGAGACCGCTTTTGCGACTTGGACAGGAAGCACTGATGCAGACTATGAAGTTTATATCAAAGGAGAAAACATCGTCGATTGGCGCGATGGCAGCCTGATCGAAGACTTCTTAACAGACTGGACGTTAGTTAATGACGAAGAAAACAAACTGCTGGTTCGTGTAGTAGACAAAGCCCGCGGCACCTGGCGCGTGGATATTCCCGGCCTACCTAAAGGCGAATATGAAATTCAGATTCGGGACAGAGAAGGAAAAGTCCTTGAAACGTTTTCCAATTTGGAAACGCGCTCGTTCCCACGTAATGGAGCTGCGTTTGTTCCGTCTAATGAAAATGAATTTGTAGGAAATCATGAGTTTGCTTTAGATGGAGCCGTAGGTGGTTATCTGCCTGATGGACGCGTAAATCCTGAAGCAAAAATCATCTATGTCACCGAAAAAAATAAAGAAACAACTTTCTGGGGAAATGCAGTATTGCAAACAGACAGAGGAGATATTCCAAATAAACGTACGCCGTTAATCGTTCGTTTCGTAGGGACTGTTACCGGTGATGACCGCTTAGTCGGTGCAGGTAACGGAAATATCACCTTTGAAGGTATCGGTCCGGATGCATTACTTTATGGGTGGGGTATTCGTACCGGGGGCGCCCACAATATTGTCATCCGCAACCTGAACTTCGATTATTGGCCAAATGACGCCATTGAACTTAATGGTCAAAACACAACCACAAGAGCTTCAAATTATTGGGTGCACAACAACAACTTTGGTTATGGCCAAAATCTGTACCTTGCTAATGCGGCCGATCCGGACCAAGCGAAAGGCGACGGCGCAGTTGATGTCACCAACCACGCAAGAAACTACACCATTGCCTACAACCACTTCAACGGCAGCAGTAAAGTAATGCTGATTGGTGGCGGTACCAGCTCAATCAGCGCGCACTATGGAACCATCGATCATAACTGGTTCGAAGGCTCTGAAGAAAGAACACCACGGGTGCGCAATGGTCGCGTTCACGTCTTCAACAACCTATTCGAAGACGTTCAAGGACATCCATATCATAATACTCTCTTTGAACGTAACACTGGTTATGGAATCGGTGCTGCCCATAATGCCAACGTTTGGGCAGAAGGGAATATTTTCGACCATGTCAACTTCCCATTCCTGAGAAGCCGTCAAGGACACGCAAGAGGCTTCCAATCCAACGATTTCGGATCTGACTTGCCATCAGGAACTCCAAATGCCGGATATAATCACTTCTTCGGTGATGCCCCAGGATTTATCGTTTCTTATGAAGCTGTGACGGAAGGGGATTTCCCTGAAACCTTAGAAGGCTTTAGAACCCTTAACGATGTCATGCCTGGCATTACCCAAGAAGACCTTGATGCCCTCAGAGAAGCTGCTCTGAACCTTCAACCGAATGTTTTTGACGAAAGCTCTGCAAAAAACTTTAATGTAAAAGAAGATGTGGGAATCGTCGTTGCCCATGATTCGACCACTACTAATCCAAATATGTCAACAAGTCCGGCTGCGCAATTGGATTGGAAGTTCAGACCTAGTGAAGAAGGTGTTTGGCCAACAGGTACAGCGGAACAATCCCAGGCTTTAAGAACTGAAATTGAATCTTATTCCGGTGCCCAACATGCTGCGAAAGTACAAGAGGCGCCAACAACTCCTGTAATTTCAAGTGTTGTCATTAATGATGAAGTACGTTCTGCGGTGGGACAATTTATTGAAGCGCCAGGTAAAATAGTTGTCCATGAAAATACCTTCACCGTCAACTGGGTGAATAAAGATGTATTGACAGAAAAATATGAAATTCAATGGGATCAAGGCTCTAATGAGTGGACAACCCTTAAGACAGTTAAAGCCAATGGCCGTCCAACAAGCTTCATTACCCAGGATATCGACCAGTTTGCCAATCTAAGATCCATTCTTGCCGAGGCTGAAGAAGGAGGCGCATATTCATTTAGAGTCCGCGCCCTCAACTCTGCCGGTGCGAGTGAATGGTCGGATGTTTATCTGGTAGGCGAGTTGAGAGTAGTGGATGCTGCGACTTCAGCAGTGGTCAATAAACTAAACTCTAATCAAAATGAGCTGACTGTGACAGTAACAGAAACCTATCAAAATCGCACAACTCATGAAATTACTGATATATTCACCATCAAAAACAATGCGGAAGGCACTTATACTGTCGGCGACTACAAAGTCTTCGTCAACACAAAAGGAAACACACAAGTCCGCGCGTGCTATATCGTAGAGTAAGTCCAATTGGAAACCGCTAAGACGAAGGTGCAAAACCAACTTTAACCCAACCGGCGCCGCCAATCTACCCGAAGCAGCGGTGCCATAAGGGAGGAGAGCATTAGAGGGTGTGAAGGGCAGCTTTCAAATATAAAGGTTCTATTGTAACTGAAAGTGTTTGAAAAATAAACGGAGAAATTCCGCTTAAATTGGGAAATACCCATATTTCATTAAAAATAAAGGGAGTTTTTCCGCCTATAGGGTCCAAATCTTTGATTATTGTCCTTTATAGTGAAGTTAAGCGGAGAAGCTCCTCTTATTTCTGCTTTTTAAGCCTCTAAATATCCATTAGGAGGAATTTCTCCGCTTATGTTCTATACCTACGAAAATCAACAATGAAAGATAACAGAGCTAATATAAAAAAGAGAAGGAGTGTATGCCTGATGGCAGTAAAAAGAGCAGTCAGTATTCTGACCAGCGTTCTGCTTGTGCTCAACATGTTCATGACAATCGCGTTTGCCGCGGAAGGCAATGACGTAGCTACCCCGGCAGGCACTGGGTTTGATCAAGAAGAAATCAACCAATTGGAAATCGCTAAGATGGAACTCCAGAACAAGGTAACCACATTGAAGGAGGCCAAGCCGGACAACACTACCACGGTTGCCCAGCTGCAATCGCAGATGGCCGCAGTAAAAGCACTGGCGAACGGTTTGGAAACTGCCAAAGAAGATTCGTCTGAGGAAAAGGCTGCGGCACAAGAAGCGCGTACTGCCTTAGAAGCGGCGAACGACCTCATCAACAACTTAACCGGCGAGGTAAGCGGCGAATCCCTGTTGGTAACGTTTGACACCGACGGCGGCAGCGCAGTCGATCCTCAGCACGTGTACGCCGGCGACACGCTCGAGGTTCCGGAGCGTCCTAAAAAAGACGGTTTGGTATTTGTGGGCTGGTACACGGATAAAACCACCAGCGTCCATATGTGGGACTTTTTGAACAACAAGGTCGTCGGATTGATGACGCTGTACGCAAAGTGGGTCCAGGTGGACGAGAAGCATCGTCTGCTGAATGCCTACGCCTCGGCTGAAGAGCTTGAAAACCCTTACGTCGCAAAGACGCTGCAGACCTTGGGAACGCTGTCCGAAAATCAACGTGAGCTGGCACTGCCCGAGGGCACGACTGTGTACGTAGTCCCCGGCGTGTACTGGACGGATTTGACGTATAAGGAAGGCGGCGTGATTGCAGGTCCGAATATCGGCCTTAGCATTTTGGGCGAAAACATCTCTTTCCTCGGCCTTACTGAGGATGCTACAGACGCGATCATCAGTGGCAACCGAGGCGAGGGGGGCGAGACCGGCTTAGGCGCAAACGGCAGCTGGTATTCACTTGGCATATCCTCGGGCTTCCACAGCGAGAACATCACCATTGCAAATTACGCGCAGGAGGATTTGGTTTATCCGCGAGATCCGTCGCAAAATATGAAAAAGCGTTTAGACTCCAAAAATCATGCCGAGGTTTTAACAAGGGCTAACGGCACGGGTGCGCCAGATAAGCTGTACTTTAAAAACACGCGGTTCGTCGGCTATTTGAACATGATGCTTGGACTTGCGCCCACACGTGCGTATTTCAAAGACAGCTTTTTCCAATTAACCGACGACTCTATTTTCGCCGGCGGTGTCAATGTGTACGAGAACTGTACCTTCCACTTCTTCGGCAACCATCCGTCCGTCAACGGTGCCGGTAATGGGGGCGTCAGCGTCCTTTTGGGCAGCAAAGTCATCGGCATGCCGCAAATGACCAGTACAGATGTTTATCTTGCCAAGCAGTCGAGCGCAATCGGCCCTAACGCGAACGGGATCTTCGCCATCATCGATACCCAGTTCACTGGCCGGATCGAATCTGTCGAGTGGGAAAACGTGGTGCGCGAGGACTCCCGCCACTTTGTGTCGAACAACACAATCGGTGAGGAAAAAAAGCCGCTCGTAATCAGCCCATCACAGCCGCAAACCTCTGTCACGCTTACTGGAAACGCCCTCAATGCTTTTAAAGTTGGCGAGGAATACAACGTGTATAACCTCTTAAAGGGGAATGACGGTTGGGACCCTAAAGGCCAGTACAACGCTGAGTGGGAACCTTACGCCCACCTTCCGTATCGATTCTTAATCGAAGCAAAGGGCAAAACCATGTATTCCGACAAAACGGACAATACCAACAGGGCCGTTTTGACACCCGCCCCGGCTCCAGCGGATTCTGTTGACGTGAAAAATACCGTTTGGTCGTACGATACGAATCTGTTGAACGGCACCGTTGACGCAGCGACTGGAGTCATTACGCTGACTGCCAAGCCCAACAATACCGGCGCGATCGTTAAGACGATTGTGACGGGCACGCTTCCGAGCGGTATCTCAGCCGGCGCGACGCTGTATATCCGCCCGACGGCTGTCCCCGCACCTGTAGTTACGACACCCGCAATTGATATCAGCGAGAACCTTGCGACGCTTAGCTATACGCTGGACCAGCTCGGATACAAGGATACCTCCGTGATCGAATGGTACCACGAGACAGGTCCCGATACTACAAACGGCATTCATATCGGGACGATGCGCAACGACACTAACGAATTCTTTGTAGACGAACCATATAAAAAATACGCTCTTAATAAGTACGATGTAGGTTACTACCTGCGCGCCGTTATCACACCGAAGTATGAGTTCAGCTCCACCGGCGCACCCATCACGGTATACACCAAGCGTGCGGTCACGGCGGCCGATGTAACGGAAAAGTCGTTGTATACCGACTTTAAGAATTTGTATTTTATCAATGAAGACCATACCACCACGAAGAACAGATGGTTTTTTGACCGTGTGAGCGGTACAGCAGTCCCGTGGGGATGGGGGATTGGAACCAACGGCACGGATAAGATTTGGGGACTTCAGAACAATTCCGGCGGTACGAACACCAGATTCGTGTTCGGTCAAACCGGCAACTACAGCGACATGTCGATGGTCCTGAACTACTCCTCCAGTAAGGTAGAGGGTCAGGGCTTCGGCGGGAACGGCAACTTCATGGATATCTATGTAAAATACGATCCAGCGACCCGCGTGGGGTATGGCCTGCGCGTAGAACGTACCGCTGCGGGCGGCTCTAACGCAACGATCTGGACGCTGTATAAATATGATGGCACCAATCAGACTCCGTTGAGCCAGCCACTTAGGACAGCTGCGTTTATGCCGAAGAGCACCATGACCGTTTCTGTAACGGGCAGAACCCTTCGCGTACAGGCCTCGACGCTGTCCAAGAAGACGCCGTTGCAAATCCAACAAAATCTTCCCAATTCGGTCGACCTCTCGTGGACGGATGAAACCGGCGATTTGGGTAACAACAATTTTGGTGGCTTCGGCATTCGCATTAACAACTCTGGCAACTCCTCTTACGACTACGCCGGCAGCGGTATGACAACCAATAACACCGTCATGCTACACAACGTGAGAGTAGACGCCACCGATAGAGATCACGTTGTGACGTTCAATACAAACGGTGGTTCTGAGATTGCTTCTCTGGTTGTGGGTGAGGGCGGCAAAATTGAAAAGCCCGAAGACCCGACCAAGGCCGGCTTCCTGTTTGACGGCTGGTTCAGCGACTCCAAGCTTGAAACACCATGGAACTTCGACATGCCTGTCACCAACGACATGACGTTGTACGCCGGTTGGAAAGAGATTGTTGTGCTTTCGGCAACTCCGTCGGCCTCGGTCGAGCAGCTGTCCGGCAACAAGAACAACCTAACTATCAAAATCTCCGAGGAGCTGTCCGACGGCAACACGAACGTCATCAGCGAGACTTTCAGCATCAGCAATAACGCGGCCGACACCTATGAGGTTGGAGCCTACAAGGTCTACGTCGACACCAAGGGCAACACGCAAATCCGTGAGTGCTACATCATGGAGTAACAACAATCCGTTCCACAATAGCAAAAGCGTAGGCAACTTGCAGTAAGCACCCAAACACTATACGAGAGGACGGCTGTAAGGCCGTCCTCGTCACTTGTCAGGACGGAGCGTGTTCAAAATACATGCCCTGTTCTTTTTTTATATCAACGTTTTGCATTAACATAACCTCATGATACGTAAGAATTTCAAGATATAAAAACGGAACTTTACCTCAACTTACGGAATCTTTTCGGTACCAAACAAAGACCCCCAAACTAATTAGCAAAACCCTTATCCTGTTGTGATTCAAAACTGTAATTCTTTCTTTTTCTTTTTATTACGTTTAAAGTTAAAAAAATTACTCTTAAGCGTAACTTATTGTTGCGTCTTAGAGTAACATAATTTACTATATAAAGTAAGGAGGTGAAAATAATGGAAAATATAAGATTGAATGTTCCATTGTTGCGAAGAAGGGTGCCCAATCTTACCAGTGCTGCAAAGGAAGTGGGTTTACGGCCTGCAACCGTTTCAAACCTATGCACTGGGAAAATTCCTGTAGGACGCTCTGAAGTACGTACGATCGTAGCTTTAGCAGAATTAGCACAATGTAGTCTAGATGAATTGATTTTAAGAGGGGAGAATGTAGAGATGATTGAAACGAAAATTAAAACTTTAGATTTGTTTGCGCCAATTGTAAAGGGAGGCACCATTGGGCTTGTTGCTCGACCAGGTATGGGTCAGTTGGTTGTGTTAGCAGAATTATTTTACCGTTTTAAGAGAGAGGGTTTTGCAACCGTATTATTAAAACCAGAAAACGATCACCCAGAGTTAGCGGAAATTCTAGAAGATACAGAGATTGTTGCTGAGTCAATTGAAAAGGCTTTCGAAGAGATGTCAGTGGTAGGTAAAACTAAAGAGATTATTTTTGTTGCTGACCGTTCACATGTTTTAACAGGGGAAATCTACGAGCTTCAAGAAAAATTACAAGATGTCGATATCAAGTCCGTTACAACCTTTTTACTAGATTTAAAAGGGGCCTCAGTGGATGAAGACCTGCCATATGGACCGCTTGAAACATTATGGCAGTTTGATATGGACTTAGCAGCAAGACATCGATTCCCAGCGGTAAACCCAATCTACTCTACATCTTCCGTATTGGAAGGCGCTCACCTAGATCAAAACCACCATACCATCCAACAAAAAGCGCAAAAACTATTACGCCGCTACCGTGAACTACGTTCCCTCGTAAATGTAAAGGGGATTAACGGTATCCCTGCTTCAGAAATTGAGACGTATCATCGAGGCGAACGTTTAGAGGCATATTTGACACAGCCATTCTATGTTGCTGAAGACTTTACGGGTATTAAAGGAGCGGAAGTTAGTCTCAAGGATACATTAAATGACGTTAAGAAAATTTTGGATGGTGCCGTAGATTCCAAGGATATCTCCTCATTGAATTTCATCGGTACGATATAAATCAGTGGGTTTGGAGTGACCGAGATTTGAAATATAATGGGGTTTCGGTCATTGCAGGAGATCTGGAGTGACCGAAACGCAAATTGAAAAGGGGTTTCGGTCGTTGCAGGAGGTCTGGAGTGACCGAAATGGAATATGAAAAGTGGTTTCGGTCAATGCAGGTAGTCTGGAGTGACCGAAATGCAAATTGAAAAGGGGTTTCGGTCGTTGCAGGAGGTCTGGAGTGACCGAAATGCAAATTGAAAAGGGGTTTGGGGTAATGCAGGTAGTCTGGAGTGACCCGAACGTAAATTGAAAAGGGGTTTCGGTCGTTGCAGGAGGTCTGGAGTGACCGAAATGGAATATGAAAAGTGGTTTCGGTCAATGCAGGTAGTCTGGAGTGACCGAAATGCAAATTGAAAAGGGGTTTCGGTCGTTGCAGGAGGTCTGGAGTGACCGAAATGCAAATTGAAAAGGGGTTTGGGTTAATGCAGGTAGTCTGGAGTGACCCGAACGTAAATTGAAAAGGGGTTTCGGTCGTTGCAGGAGGTCTGGAGTGACCGAAACGTAAATTGAAAAGGGGTTTGGGTCAATGCAGGTAATCAATCTGGAGTGACCCGGACGTAAATTGAAAAGGGTTTCGGTCAATGCAGGAGGTCTGGAATGACCGAAATGTAAATTGAAAAGTGGTTTCGGTCAATGCAGGTGGTCTGGAATGACCGAAATGTAAAATAAAGACCTTGCACGGTCATTGCACATAATATAAAGCTCATCAAAATTTCTTTTTTACAAGAGAGGGACGTAACCTAATACAGGTACGTCTCTTAAACTTTTATCTACAATCATTTCTAAAATATCCATTACAATGAAATGATAATAGAGAGTAAAAAGTAAAGAAGAAAGTGAAGTGTAATGTATGCAGCTATCATTAACGGTAAGGGGATCGGGGGCAGATGTAGTCTCTTATCTTATCGCAAAGAACCCGAATAACCCGTATGAGCGTGATGAGAAAGGCTTCAAGGTTCGGCTCGTCTATCCTATTTTTACAAAAGATGAAGTTCAGTTTTTGATTTATGTAAAGCCCGACCCGATTGATTTAGTGCGAAACTCCTCAGACTTATTTGATATCACTCATTACATAAATGACCGCGAGTTCGCCGTCAGCAGCCTTTTTATCACCACCATCCGCAAGGCTCTAGGTACTGCTTTAAATGGAAAGCCAGATGAAGAATACCTGAAATGGGTAGGACACGAATTCGATATGGAGTTGGCATTTGGTCCAGTGGCAACGGATTTACAGGATGAAGAGATTGCTGATTTGTTTGAACCTATTGGGTACAAGGTGGAAATTGAGCGTGGAGTCAGCACGATTCAGGAAAAGAGCTCAGCTCGATTTGTCACACTATCTGGCAGCCAGAGCATTCAGAATGCATTAAAGCATGTATCCATACTGATACCTGTGATTGATAACTATAAGCATTATTTTTTAGATGAAAGAGAAATTGAGAAACTCGATCGATACGGTGAAGGGTGGCTGGAAAACCATCCCCTAAAACAGCTGATTGTAAAACGGGCACTTCGTTTTAACGCGCTTATATCTCAATCAAAATATTACGAAAAGAAGCCGCACATCCGTAATCAGGATGAGAGCCAAAAAGTAAGGTTAAATGATCTTCGTTATGAACACATAGTAAACTATATAACAACGCTGCCCCACAAACAAACAATTGTGGACCTAGGTGCTGGGGAAGGCCGTCTCTCAGTCCAGCTTGGTTTTATAGAAGGCGTTCACGAAATTCTATCAATAGAGCCTTCGAATAAAGCACGAATTAAGGCGATGGAACGATTTGAGCAAGTAATGAAGACAATAGGATATGTGAAGCCACAATCCATGCCAGGTTCATTGTTTTATTATGATAGCCGTTTACAAAACATAGATATCATCATTTTATGTGAAGTGATTGAACATATTGAGGAAGACAGGCTGTCAAAAATTTTTGATATTATCTTAAATGATTATCGTCCCAAGACGCTGATTGTGACAACGCCAAATCAGGAATACAATGTGCTCTATGAGATGGAAGAGGAATTGCGTCATGATGACCATCGTTTTGAATGGACGAGAGAACAATTTGCAGAGAATGTGAAAGAATGGTCTCAAAACTGTCCTTATCAAGTCAATATACAAGGGATTGGTGAAGACCATCCAACATTTGGTCAGCCCACGCAAATGGCTATTTTTCGAAGGGAGGAGGAATAATGACAACTATTCATTTACCACCTGCAGGAATTGTCCTGTTAGTCGGACCCTCTAATACCGGGAAAACAACATTATTAAATCAATTCATACAAGAAGAGCAGATTCAACCATCTGAAGTAGTCAGCTCTGATCAATTTCGCGTTCTAGTCAGCGATATTGAATTTATCAGCTGGAACGGGCGTCCCAAAGACGAAAGCGACGCATTATTTTATGAATACCAGCAAATATCTGGTGCCGCATTCGAGGCCATGGATTACGTTATTTCAAAACGATGCAAACTCAATAAGTTAACGTTTATCGACGCAACCCATTTACGAGAGGAAGAACATGAAAAATATCTGCAGATGGGGAAGGAATATCATGTGCCTGTGATTGCGTTGGTCTTGAATATTTCAGAAACGGAATTGATGAGACGGGATATGGAGCGAGCTTTACCTCGGGGAAGAAATCGCATCAAGCAGCAGTATCAACATTTTAAAAATACACTTCGGTTCATAAAAAAGAAGCCATATCGCCGTGTTTATATGCTTGGAGAAGAGGAAATTCAAGTAGTAAATGTAAGTAGACTAGAAAATCCATTATATATTGATGTTGGAACTGGAATCGATTTCATCGGGGATATTCACGGCTGTTTGGATGAATTCCTTGAAATGCTTAACAAACTTGGATACAAGGAAAACGATGAAGGGTATTTCATCCACCCAGAAGGAAGGAAAATTCTTTCATTAGGTGATGTATTGAGCCGGGGACCAAGGTCCATCGAAACACTTCAATTCTTCCAAAAGCATGTTCCAGCAGGACTTGCCTATATGATTGACAGTAATCACGGCTGGAAAATAGCCCGCTGGCTCGATGGGAAAAATGTAAAAATGGCACATGGTGATGAAAATGTTGCTGCTGAATTTGAAGAATATGAGCGTAATTTCGGTAGTGAGACTGCCGAGAAGTTAAAGGAACAAATAAAAGAGTTACTCTTACAAGCGAAATCTCACTATATTATTCGAAAAAATGGGGTTAATGCTGTTGTAGCTGTTCATGCTGGAATCAAGGACTATTATATCGGAAAGCAGTCGCCCCGTATTTCTGATTTTTGCCGCTATGGTGATAGTGAGGGGCTTGATGAGAGTGGTAAGCCGATCCGAAAAGACTGGACCGTTTCCCATAAATCAAGTGAACTCATACTTTGGGGACATGATCCAAAGCCACAACCTTTGTTGGTTAATAACACTTTAAATATTGATCAAGGAGTGGTTTTCGGCGGCAGTTTAACGGCATACCGTTATCCTGAAAAACAATTTGTTTCGGTCAAGGCGAAACAGGATTATGCGAATGTACCTGACAATCCATTGAAGGAATGGGAACGGAAGAGACTGGCAGCACCGAATATCATGAAATTCTTAGAAGGGTATTCGGTATTAACGGAACAGTACGGCGAGATTAGGATTTATGATGATGGTGTGAAACCGGCTTTAGATGACTTATCTCATTTCACCTTGCCGCTTGAAGACATCGTGTACCTCCCTCCTACGATGAGTCCGACTCCAAAACCGTCTGGTCTGGAAGAATACCTTGAGCACCCACAAGAGGCGTTCGAATACTATCAAGCAAATGGTGTCGATAAGATGGTTGTCGAAAAGAAACATATGGGCAGCAGGGGAATTTTGTTTTTATTTAAAAATCAAGAAATTGCCAAGGAGTATGTTGGCAGAGAAATGTTAGGAACCATTTATACCCGGACAGGGAGGGCATTTTTTCAAAAAGAGCTGCAAGAAAAAGTTGTCAGTGCCCTGAATCAGGATTTAGTGAAGAGTGGTTATTTCGAGAAATACAATACGGACTTCGTATTACTTGACGCAGAAATTCTTCCTTGGAATTTGAAGGCGAAAGACCTGATTTTAAACCAATATGCACATGTAGGGGAAATGGCTCTGCTTGACCGTTATAAATTAAAGAATTCACTGCAGCAGGCTCTGGATAGTGGGAAGGATGTTTTAAGTTGGGTTCAAGAAAATGATGCAGGAATCGATAATGCCAAAGTGTTTAATGACGTGTATCAGAAATACTGTTGGGAAACAGAAGGAATGGAAGGAATTCAAATCGCACCATTCCATACATTGGCACACAGCTCAGAAACATTTTTTGATAAGCCGCATACATGGCATATGGAGAAAAATAAAGAATTCAGCGGGATTTCGCGTTTGTTTTTAGAAACAGAATACCGAATTGTTAGTGATGAACCGTCGATGAAAGCGGCGATTAAATGGTGGGAAGAAATGACGGAGGATGGTCATGAAGGATTTGTGGTGAAACCAGAATCTTATATTACACGCCACAAAGGCAAACTTCTGCAGCCTGCGATAAAAGTCAGAGGCCGCAAGTATTTGCATATCATCTATGGGATTGATTATCTGCTTCCTGAAAATTTAACTCGATTAAAAAAACGGAATGCAGGCAAGAAGCAGCGCAATGCTTTAAAGGAATTCTCTCTTGGTGTCGAAGCTGTGAATCGATTCGTCAAGAGAGAGTCATTGGAACGTGTTCATGAATGCGTGTTAGGAATACTGGCATTAGAAGCGGAACCAATTGATCCAAGATTATAGGTTATGGAAGAACGAACTGGCTGGTCCCAGTTCGTTTTTTTGATATAAAGAGCCATATTCTAAGCGGTTTTCCCATATGATGTAGGTAAAAAGGAGTGTGAGTGGTATGAGTGTACATGTGGTGGGAGTGGGAGAGAGTCTGTGGCAAATTTCAAATAGATATAGCGTTCCTATCCAAACGATTGTCGAGCTAAATGGACTCCCGTCTGCCAGCGGGCTTGTACCAGGTCTTGCCTTGTACATTCCGGACAGCCAACTGCCAATCCGCTCCTATCAAATAAAATCGGGTGATCAAATTCGGGAACTAGCCCAGAGGTATAGAACGGACATTTCGTCGATTTTAGATGCCAATCCCGGCATAAATCCGAATGAACTTTCCGTTGGTCAAATGATTCATATTCCTTCACCGATAAAATTAAGAATAGCCACATTAGGGTTTATAGTGCCATACGGCGGGAGTGCCGTTCTTTCTTTACTAGATTCACATGCTGGACAATTAACGTATTTGGCGGTGGTAGCGTATTCGTTTACATCCGAGGGGTATGCCTACAACCTGATTGAGGATTCAGCCATAGTGACGCGGAGTAAGCAATTGAACATTACACCGCTATTGATGATTCGTAATTTTACAGGAGTTGATTTTAGCCCTGAGCTTGTAGGTAATGTCCTAGCCAATCTGGTTTACCGCAGGAATTTGGTACACAGCATTGTGAATTTGACCAGGCAGAGAGGGTTTGGCGGGGTTAGTATCGACTTTGAATTTATTCCGCCGCCCCAACGAAATGACTTTAATGAATTTTTAAGAGAATTAAAGAATGCTTTGGGGGAGTTGATACTTCATGTTAATGTCCATGCGAAAACAGAAGATATTCCAACGAACCGCATTATTGGAGCATACGATTATGCTGCCATCGGGAGCATTGCCGATATTGTTGCGGTGATGACCATTGATTATGGATATCCAGGCGGGCCACCGGATCCAATTGCTCCTATTTGGTGGATCGAGCAGGTCGTTCAATATTCCCTCACTCAAATGAATCCTCGGAAACTACAAATTGCGATAGCCCTTTATGGCTATGACAAGGTGGTGGGGACAAACGCTACCAGAGCGATGTCAGTTGTTTCAGCCCAAAACCAAGCGATTTCAACTGGATCGCCGATTCAATTCGACGAGCGCTCCATGTCCCCCTGGTATCGGCATTGGAGTACAGGGGTGGAACATGTTGTTTGGTTTGAAGATAGTAGAAGTTTTATAGCAAAATACCGGTTAATTGATGTTTACCAGTTGTCAGGGACCACTTTTTGGCAGATAAGCTTGCCAGCGCCGCAGAATTGGGCTTATTTGAGCAGGAATATTGTAGTGTTGAAATAAGGTGAATTATCTTTTGGTGCCATCGTCGTATATTTTGATTAACGCTGATATAGGGTACAGAAACGCCGTTATCGAAAAATATTACTAAATTTTCTCTGAGAAGAGGAGAAATTTAGTTTTTTGGGAAGACTTTATGAAAAAAGAGAAAGTTGGAAAAGAATTTTGCTGAAACGATTGAATTTGATCATTTTACTATGTTTCTTAGCTACAATACTGCCACAAACACAACCAGTCTTTGCAGTGGACAATTTGGGACAGCAATTAAATCAACTTTTAAATGAGGACCCCGATTTACAGGGGGCAATTGCGGGTGTAAGTATACGGAATGCCACAAACGGTGAAGTGATTTTTGACCACTTTGGAGATGTCCGTCTGCGCCCTGCTTCAAATATGAAGCTTTTCACAGCGGCAGCTGCATTATCGGTGCTAGGGGAAAACTATACCTTCAAAACAGAAGTACTCACGGACGGGATCATAAAAAACAAAACCCTGCAAGGGAATCTGTATTTAAAAGGAAAGGGCGACCCTACTCTTCTAAAGGAAGACTTTGATAAGATGGCAGGCGAACTTAAAACAATGGGGATCCAAAAAATAACCGGTCATTTAATTGGTGATGATACCTGGTATGATGATGTCCGCTATTCGGTCGATCTGCCATGGAGTGATGAGCAAACCTACTATGGTGCACAGATTTCCGCCTTAACGGCTTCACCGACCCATGACTATGATTCGGGTTCGGTAATGATTGAAGTCAAACCGGGCAATCATGAAGGTGATAAGGCCGGTATAACAGTACTGCCAAAAACAGACTTTGTAAAAATCATCAATCAAACGGAAACGGTTGCTAAGGATAGAAAAAAGAAATTAACCTATGAAAGAGCGCACGCCAAAAACACGATTACGATAACGGGAACTTTGCCTGTTACTTCAAAAGGTGAAAAGGAATGGATGGGTGTTTGGGAACCGACCCGGTATGCGTTAGCACTTTTTAAACAATCACTAATAGAACAAGGCATTCAACTTTCAGGAAAAGTAAAAACTGGAACCGCTCCAACACAAGCCAAAACTGTACATACTCATAATTCGATAAAACTTGCTGATTTACTTGTTCCGTTTATGAAACTGAGTAACAACGGGCATGCTGAAACCTTAGTAAAAGAAATGGGAAGAGTGGTAAAAGGGGAAGGAAGTTGGGAAAAGGGTATTGAGGTCATGGAAGCAGAGTTAGCTAAATTTGGAATTAACACGGAAACATTGGTACTACGGGATGGTTCCGGAATTTCACATGTCAATTTAGTCCCGGCAGCGCAGCTATCTCACTTATTAGTTGCCGTCCAGCAGCAATCGTGGTTTCCTGCTTTTCTTCATTCCCTGCCGGTTGCAGGAGTAAGTGGAAAAATGGAAGGCGGCAGCTTACGAAGTCGGATGAAAGGTCCGGATGTTAAAGGAAAGGTATTCGCAAAAACCGGCACTATTTCTACGGTAAGTACTTTATCAGGGTATATTACTACGAAAAGCGGGCAAACCATGATATTTTCTATTATGTTAAATAATCTAGTGGATGAAGCAAAAGGGAAGAAAATTGAGGATAAACTGATTTCAATTATAGCGAGTCATTGATGGGTTGTTTCTATCGATTCAACCTCTATTTGGATAGAGGTCCCATAAAAACCACTTGATTGAAAGTGGTTTTTTTTATTCATGTAACAAAGGTGATTTTTATACAAAAAAATGTATAAAGATATTTAGTTAATCGAAATAAGTTGTGGTTTTTAAAGGATTTTTTATACCTATTTTCGATAATAATTTGATTATGTCAACTAACTGTGTATATAATAGAATATATGAAATGGAAATTTGCTGAAGAAACAGTAGCTAATTTCCAAAAAAAAAACACATTCTGTTGCCCTCTAAACTAGCATTCAGTCGTGATAGAGGATAGATGAATGTGAAAATTACTTTTGGGAAAAGGGGACAGAAATGAAAGGATGATTGCATGAGTTTAGACCAAACAACAGGTATCCAAGAAGAAGCGAAAGATGATTATTCATTTGAACAGGTTCCAGAAGAAAAACGGAATATGGGATGGTTTAGTGTCACCAATATTACTTTTGGGATTGCGACAGCCATTTTTTATTTTCAAACGGGTAGTGTAATGGCCCTTCAGTTTGGTGCGACAAACGCTATCATTTCAGCGATTTATGCTATTATTATTGCCGGTGTATTAGGTACTGTCATTGCTTATTTATCGGCAAAGTCAGGAATGAATGTCAATCTCATGTCTAGGCAAGGGTTTGGTTATATAGGCGCCTCTTTAACTTCCTTAATTTACGCATCGAACTTTATCATGTATTGTGCATTTGAAGGGATGATTCTCGTAGCGGCAATACATGCATATTTCCCCGCAATTCCATTATGGCTGCTAATTGTTGTATTCGGTTCAATTGTTATTCCATTGAATTGGTTTGGTATTAAACAATTGGATAAGCTGCAGAAATGGTCGTTGCCGATTTTTGGCATTTTTTTAATTCTCACGATTATCGTTGCTTACAAAACACCATCAAATTTTGCCGGTAGTTTTTGGACATACTTACCAGAGGGTGTACAAACAGGTGGAACCGCCTTACTGTTGTGTATTGGTATGCAGCACGGGATTATGGGCTTAACCGCTCTTATCGCGTCAGACTATGCGCGCTTCCTAAAGCCAAAGGATATTAAAATTGGCTCTATTATGATTGGGTTTATTCCCCAAATTTTCTGCTTTGGTGTAATGGGGTTACTAGGAATATGGTTTGGTGTCCGTTTAGCTGAATCTAATCCTGGGGTATACATTGTCACACTTATTGGTCTAGGCGGAGTAGTATTTACGATGTTGACACAAATAAGAATCAATGTCACAAATATTTACAGTGCATCCCTTTCATTATCCAATTTCTTTGAGAATGTATTTCATTTCAAACCAAGTCGACGTTTTTGGGTTGTTGTCTCAGGTGTACTATCGATTGCGTTAATGTTAGGTGGGATTCTTGATTATTTAGGCAGTGCGATGACATTCCAAGGAGTCCTATTGATGGCATGGGCAGCTATTTTAGTTACAGATGCCTTAGTCGTAAAAAAATTATTGAAAATTGTACCGGTAGAATATGAAGCAAGACAAGAAAAATTATACAAATGGAATCCAGTTGGCGTTATCCCGTTAATTGTGTCAAGTGTTCTTGGAACCATTGCAGCTTTAGGGTATATGGGAACGTTCTTACAAAATACAGCCACTTTCTTTGCGGCCATTTTAGCTTCCCTTCTTACGGTACTCATTGCCGTTTATACAAAAGGTAAATATTACAGCAAAAGTGAATCTAAAATCATCATGAATAGGAAAACAAAGCATAAAAGTATTTCAGTAAAAGAATCAACGGTGGAGCAGGTTTAATAGAAATGTTTAGCGTATTGCCCAAGAATCTATCATTGAGTAGGTGAGAGATTCTTGGTTTTTTTTATATTCATAACTTTCGGGTGCCTAATCGGGCTCTTTTAGATTAATCCGTTTTTTAAGGCTTCAATGGCACTCATAACCTTCTGATGATTTTCATTCGTATTCCGCTGATTTCTCGCATTTAGCAGGACAGGTCTAACGGATTCAACAGATTTGCCAAATTCATTCATCCACTTATAACGCGGTACTAACCAGGTATGGAAATGATGCGTGGTATCTTCATTGTAGAAATAATAAACATAGTCAATACCTAGAATCTCCCGCTGAGCTTTCCTAATTTTTGTTAAGGTATTTATGTAATCCAGTCTTTCCTCATCCGTCAGTTCATCCAAGCATTTTATATGTCTTTTCGAGGCCAAGATGACTAGCCCTTCAATTGGATAAGCAACATCTTGATGCGCATGGAAGTGTTCTGTCTCGAAAATAACGCCGCCATCTGGCTCAAGCAGTCCACTAGTTAACGCGCAGCTTAAACATTCGACTTCTACGGTTTTGCCATTTGATAATGTTATTTTTCTCATCTATTTCCCCTCCCAAAAGTATCCTGAATTATCTTACAACACCCGCAGTAAAAAGAATAGTTTAAACTCATTATGCAAAATCTAACACTAAAAAACGGTGGGATACGATGATTTTTGGCTGTCATGTAAGTATTAGGAACGGATATTCTGGAGCGGCAAAACGAGCTGCAGCTTTCGGTGCGGCGGCATTTCAATATTTTCCGAAAAACCCGCGAAGTCTTTCTGTCAAGGACTTTGACCGTGGGGATGCTGCTAGCTGTAAAGAGTTTTGTCAGGAGAAAAAGATCGTTTCAGTTGCACATACCCCATACTCTACAAGTTTAACCCCTTCGGAGGAAAAAAAGGAATTAACGATTCGCTCGCTGTTAAATGACCTAGAAATAGCGGACGCATGCGGTTCTGTTGGTGTAGTTGTCCATTTTGGCAGTCAAATCAGTAAAACCGACCCCCTTGCCAGTTATCATTTAATGCTTGAAATGCTCAATTCTGTCCTCAGTCAATGGAATGGTGATTGTTTACTATTAATTGAGAATAACGCTGGAACGAAAGGGGCGCTTGGTACAACCTTTGAAGAATTAGTTCAGATCCGAAATCTTGCTGAGTATCCAGAGAAAATCGGTTTTTGCCTAGATACCTGTCATATGTTTGCAAGTGGACTTTGGGATGGGGAAAACACCGAGGATTTTTTCGCCAAAGGCCAAGAATTAGCTTATTTTGAACACCTGAAAATCATCCATTTAAACAATTCTAAGTATCCAACTGGATCCAAAAAGGATCGTCACGCGAATATTTTTCAAAATGGTTTAATTAAAGAGGACTCTCTTCGGGGTATTGTAACCTCCCCGATTATTAAGCAAATTCCATTTGTATTAGAAACACCTGATGATGAAGGGATTTCTCATAAGGAAGAAATAAGCCAGCTGTATCGAAATTGGGGATAGTTAAATATTCTCAATAAATATATAATTAAAGAAATAAGTAAACATATTGGCAGGGATAGAGATGAAACAAATGAAAAAAGGACAAGTACTATCCGAACGTTTTGAGGTGGCCTTCAATCAAGTGCATGACGCGATGAAGGACATTGTCAAAATTAATGATGATAGATTTGTAGTATTGGTAAAGGTTGGAGCGAAGAAATATCAAATCATTGAAACATTTAAAAAGGATTTGGAGCAATATGCAAAGTTGCGTAATGCTATTGTCCATGAAAAAATGCAAGTCGGCTATTATATCGCCGAACCGAATGCAAAAGTGGTCGAGCACATCGAGAAAATCGCCAATGTCTTTAACCGTCCGAATTATGCTTTGTCAATTGCTACAAAGAATGTACTGTACTTTGACTATAACGATAGTATCCTAAAAGTGACGGAAGCGATTCGTCAGTATAATTATTCCAAATTTCCGGTTTATAAAAATAAAGAATTTGCCGGCCTTTTGACAGCAAGCTCGATTGTTAAATGGTTGGCACAGAACATGGTGAGTACTTCTGTCAATTTAGACGATACACATATATACGATATTATGAAATACGAAAAAGACCATCCAGTTGACTTTGTCGCGAAAAGCACGAATATCTTCGATGTGGAAACGATTTTTGAAAAATCTCATAAGGTGAAAAAGAAATTAGAAGCGGTCATTATTACTGAAAACGGTAAAAAAGATGAGGCGCCTCTCGGAATTATCACACCATGGGACTTGATTGAGATTGATTATACCATTGATTAAAATGAAAGGAGCATACCAAAACGGGTATGCTCCTTTACTATTATTGTCCAGCATCAAAGTCTGAACAAGGCGCTTACGCTTTTGTTATTGCATATCATCAAAATTAAACTCACTTAATTGATCCATATGGCTGGCGATCATTGCGATAATGGTGCTTGCCTCTTCTTTACTGAAGATAAAATGAGATTCGTCTTTGATTAATTCATCATCGGTAGTCCAAATCCTGTTTACTCTTTTCAACACACCGTCACCGGTTTCTGGAACAACGCCAAATTGATACGTCACTTCGACCTCATCCTCATGTTTGAAGGCCGTTACCTCTGGGGTGTTCCATTCCACATCAATTTCTTCAAAAATATCATCTTCATTTACCTGTGCTTCATAATACTCTTCATCATCATCAATTTCGTCAACAACCTCGACCATTTCATAATAGTCGTCACTGTCTTCGCACTCTTCATCCGAAGTAAGATAGACACCGTCATCGGTGTAATGATCATCATCGTTCATATAATCATGAAGACTAGCGTGAACTTCATCGATGATTTCTTCTATGTCCGAAAGGATGATTTTAGCAGTATGCCCACTGTCAACATCAAAGGTATCGATGTAAAATTCTTCGTTTTGAGGATCGAAGAACAATGTGCAAAAATAGTCTCTATCGACATCTTCTGTATGAATATCTTCCGTTTCTACAAAAAATTCGATCCTCGGGTGTTTGGCAGCTCTCTCTATTGACATTTGACCAACCTGATCATACTCTTCACAAATAGATTCCAGGTGATCCTGAAGCTCGCCACAAACTCTGTCAAACCATTCTAACGACATTAACATCCCATCCTTTCAAGGTAATCGTGGTTATTATCTCCAACAAGTTCTGTTTAATCCATGCATTTTTGTATATTCATGGATATTTTGTCTTCATTTACTCAATAAATGATAAAGGTTTTGACGGAAAAAGGTGAACGGGGGAAAGTTTTTATTTCCTTGAACAAATATGTTGGTCCACTATAAAAAAAATTCCTCATTAAAAAAATGGGGAATCTGTTCGTTACTTATATTCAAGTTCAAATTGTTCAATTCGTTCTCTGATAAAGTCAGGAGCTGGGCAAGGTTTCATGGATACGTGGTCAATGGTAACATAAATAATTTCAGCCAAGAGAACCGGCTCCTCCTCATCTTCTCTCGTAATCATAAAATTCATTGTCATGCTTTTGTGGCCAACTCTATCCATCCTGCACCAAACTGTGAGCCAGTCATTTAAGAAGGCTGATCGTTTATACTCGAGTGTCGATTTTGCTAGCACAAAATCAAACTGTTCATCGTGTTGAAGAAGCTGCTGGAAATATTCTGTGACGGCTACATCAATATAAGTTAAGTAATGTGAATTAAAAACAATCTTTTGCCCATCAATTTCAGAATAACGCACCTTTAATCGATGTGAGAAACGATATTCCACCATTCTAGGCTCCTTTCTTTATTTCACTAAAGCACTTTCCTCTTCGGCTAATTCTTTAACACGTTCTACAAATTTAACTACTGTCTTATCACCGGCAAGCCATAAGAATAATTTAAAGATCGCTTTTAGTGGTTTATTAGTGGTTGTGTATTTAAAACGTGTTTTATGTTCATTTATTTTTGATACTTCATAGGCAGCGGTAATTTCAAAAATGTTGGCTAAGGTGAATCCGACTTTCATTTTCTTATGTTCAGGTGTATTCAAGTAGTCTAATGTTTCAACATCATATTCTTCAATCCGTTTACCTTCTTTATACTGCTGACGATAGATTGTTCCAACGCGTTCTTCTGTCACTTTCACGGGTGTATTCCCAACGACCTGCGGCATGATTTTTTGCATTTTTTCTAACGAACCATCAAACAAATCCCAAATCTTTTCGATAGGAGCATTAATTTCAATTTCTTTCGTCCATTCTTTCATCATTGAACACCTCTTCTATATAATTATTTTTAAATTTTCGAAAAAATAACATGTTGAATTAATATTCTATTTTTTCGTCAGAAATCCTTTCTAATGTCTCGTGCTTACCTTTTGGGGTGAAGAAAATTTTGGTTTCTAAGTTTAATCATTTGATTTATTCTATCAATAATTAGAAAATTAAAAACAAATGATGCAAAGAAGGGAATGAAACACAACTTTGCGTTCTTCTTTAGATAATTCCATCACTAATGCTGGTGCAATAACTCGTTCCAAACGAATCTGGATAGCGATGGTGCTTGGTTCTTTAGCGGCATTCGGTCCATTATCGATTGACATGTATTTACCGGCTTTACCCATATTGGCAGATTACTTTCATACTAGCCCGTCTTTTATTCAACTAAGTCTAACATTTTTTCTGCTCGGATTATCGGTAGGACAGTTGTTTGCGGGACCACTAAGTGATATTCACGGAAGAAGGAAACCGCTCCTAATTGGTTTGGTCATCTATTTAGTTGTATCTTTTCTATGTGTATTTAGTCCTTCGATTTGGTCATTTATTCTGCTGCGTTTTATTCAAGGGCTGGCGGGTGCTGTGGGGATGGTAGTATCAAGGGCGGTTGTGCGAGATTTATATTCTGGGAGTGAATTAACCAAATTCTTTGCACTTCTATCGTTAGTAAACGGGGCTGCGCCGATTCTAGCTCCTGTTGCTGGTGCTCAACTCCTCAGGTTCGTCCCGTGGCAAGGTGTATTTATTGTCTTAGGATTCATCGGATTTGTAATGTTTATCGTTGTCCTTTTCGGATTGCCGGAAACACTACCCAATGAGAGAAGATTACGAGGTGGAATCAAAAATACCCTTCTAACCTTTAGAAACCTAATAGTTGATCCTAGTTTTATTGGGTATGCTTTTTCACAAGGGCTTGTTACTTCTTCAATGTTTGCTTACATATCCGGTTCCCCCTTTGTGGTACAGGACATATACGGAGCTTCGCCGCAAGTTTTTAGCCTTATTTTTGCGATGAATGGGCTGGGCATCATGATTGCCAGCCAAACGACTGGTAGATTAGCGGGAAGGATCCCAGAAACAAAGTTATTAAACTTTGGATTAGGAATGTCCTTTTTTGGAAGTGTGACATTGCTCATTCTTCTTTTGGTACAGGCTAATTTATGGATGATATTAATTCCATTATTTCTGGTGGTATCGAGTGTTGGTATTGTCAATACAGCCGGATTTTCTCTCGCCATGCAAAAGCAAGGTAAAAATGCAGGCAGTGCCTCGGCACTACTTGGTGTACTTTCCTTTGCATTTGGTGGTATTACTTCTCCTTTAGTTGGCATAGGAGGAGAAGAATCTGCGCTCCCAATGGGGTTGGTCATCGTTATCTCCTCAATGGGTGCAGTAATTTCTTATATTTTCCTTGTACTTAGAAAAACTAGACAAAGAGGCGCTTAATCGTAGGGTCCCCTGGCAATGCCGTCAGGGGATTTTTTTATAATTATAATTTGAAACTCTTTCTGAAAAACGACGTCTAAGATTTGAATGAATAATAGATGATAGGAGGCCGTTATGAACAAAGGGGAAATTAAAAAGGGGAGAGTCTATTGGTTGGCTGCCATTTTGATAGCGCTCGCGGTATTGCTGTCTGGGTGTAAAGAAAACAACTCAAAGGAGACTACGGGAACAAATAAGAATCAACCTTCAGTGGCCAAGGAATTTATTCCGACAGAATACGATTCCACCGTAACCGTTAATGTAGAGGAGAAAACGATAGCAGGTACACTTAAGGTGAAGTCGACAAACAATACAGGGAAAGATCAGGACAAAATTTACTTTCACGTATATCCTAATCAATTCCGTGAGGATGTCGATTTGCTAGGTGGATTCTGGCGTCAAATTATTGATGAGAATTCTGAACCTGGATCGATGGAGGTTACAGAAGTTCAGGCTGATGGAACGAAAGGAAATTTTGAAATCAAAGATACCGTCCTCGAAATACCTTTAGACAAATGGAAAATGGGTCAAACAATCGATCTGGAATTGAAATTCAGCATGAAGGTTCCCAAAAATAATGGCCG
Source organism: Neobacillus driksii (assembly GCF_013409995.1). Taxonomy (GTDB): domain Bacteria; phylum Bacillota; class Bacilli; order Bacillales; family Cytobacillaceae; genus Neobacillus; species Neobacillus driksii. The sequence goes on along the minus strand of NZ_JACCBX010000019.1, from coordinate 9,913 downwards.
ATTCACCTATGATGAGAATGCGATTTGGCTGGGAAATTGGATTCCTATTCAAGCCGTATATGATGAGCGAGGCTGGGTAACAGACCCGTACCATTCAATAGGAGATCCCTTTTACAGCCAGGTGGGGAAGTATCGTGTAAATGTCACCGTACCAAGCAATTATCAAGTCGCCAGTACGGGTAAGGAAGAAGATGGTGTAAAAGAACAGGATGGGTCCATGATGTACACAACCACAATTGATAATGTACGGGACTTTGCCATGGTGATTATGGATGAAAACTACCAAAAGTTATCAGAACAAGTAGGAGAAACAACTGTGAATACATGGTACCTAGCGAGTGACAGCCAAGAGGCGGCGAAGAAGAATCATGAAGCAGGAATTAAAGCATTATCGTATTTTAGTAAAGTCTATGGACCATATCCATATCCTGAATATGATATCGTTCGAACTGGAATGTTTACAGCAATGGAATTTCCAGGATTAATATACCTACCGAAAAATATTCTTGAAAGCAATGAAACGGAGATTGGCTCAGTTGTTCATGAAACCGCGCACCAATGGTGGTATGGAATGGTTGGGAATGATGAGGTAAAGGAGCCGTGGTTGGATGAGGCGATGGCAACCTATTCCTCTACGAGATTTATGTTAGAGGAATTTCCTGAGCATGGTGCTGGACAGTTAGAGATGAGAAAAGTCATGACACAAGGAACGGAAGTCCATGAAAGAGGTGGCTTATTTATTGGGAGCTCTGTTGATAAATTTAAAAATATTGGAACCTACTCTCAGCTTGTCTACCAAAAGGGTGCATTGATGCTGGAGGATCTTGAAAAAGTAATAGGGAAAGAGAAAATGGATCAATTGCTTCAAAATTATTTTAAAGAATATCAATATAAGATCGCAACAGGAAGTGACTTCATCTCCGTGTTCTCAGAAGACCTTGGGCCAGAAGCAAAGGAGTACTTTGAGAATTGGTTAAGTGGTAAAGAAACTGAATTTAAGCAGTGAAAATAGTGGAAAACGCCTCCGATTGCTGGAGGCGTTTTTAAGATTTCGATCCAGTTATTCGGGAACCTTCATGAATGTCGTTGTCTCAATCGGTGCGCCTTTCTATGTATTTAAACTAAACGGAAAATCTTTGTGATCATTTTTATGATGGTAATAGAACTTGTTCACTGATAGTACAGCAAAAAACATTAAAGTAGGTATGAAGAAATAGAGTACCTCTGAGAGTAAGGATTGATTCACGGCTTCTTTGATGATAAAAATGGAAGTGCCAGGACTGCCCACCATTCCAAAGAAAAGACCATAGGCAACATTTAAACCGTAATGAATTCCCGTATCTGCCCAAATAGATCCTGATCTATAAAAGGCATAAGTCAGAGAAAGTCCTAAGATCACTGAAAATATAACATTACTTACACTAAAACCAGCATACCAATAATCATCAAGCGCATAAATCAAAATACTAATTGTATAAACCCATCCAACATGCAGCTTATCCTTTAGCAGATTAATGACAAAACCTCGAACAATCATATCATTAATAAATGAACCTATGAAAAAACCTACTATTATCATTAATAAAGGCATTAGTAATTCCGATGACTTTAGGACCCCATTCCATAAGAGATCACCACTTAATAATTGAATTACAAACATCAGTATCCAAAAACTAAAGCCAATCCAAAAACTAAAAATGAAATTTTTTAACCATCCTCTATGGAATACTAAACCCATTCCTTTTAAACCATTCAATCCAACCCATTTTGCAATGAAATAGGCAAGTGGGAAGAAGATGAGATAAGCCCCAAATTGTAAGAAGGGATTACCCAGGATTGAAGGGATAAAGACAAAGTATAAATCAAGCGCAAGGAAACCAGCCACAGCTTTTATAAGTGTAATAATGATAACACCCCCTTACAGGAATAATATGTTAATTCTATCATCTATAGGTAATTTTAACCACTTGTATGTAAGCAGGATGGGAGAGTTTTTTTTAGGCTGAGATGGTATCTGAGATTCGAAGAAAAAAGATTGCAATTTCATAATTGAATTAATAAGGATGCTTGAATAAGTTGTTCTCACAAAGAAATAATAGTCGTAAACAAAGTAAGGAGCTAACATCGATGAATGTATTAGTCGTTGGAGCTAATGGGCAGGTAGGTAAGCTTCTAGTAAATATGCTCAGAGATAGTCAAGAACATACAGTGAAAGCGATGGTTAGAAAGGAAGAACAAGCTGAGGCTTTTAGGAAAATGGAAGTCGAAGTAGCTGTGCCTGTTTAGAACAAAGTGTCGAGGATATTGCTCAGGCTGCAAGAGGATGTAACGCTATCGTGTTCACTGCGGGCTCTGGCAGGAATACAGGATATGATAAAATACTGCTAATTGATCTTGATGGTGCAGTGAAAACAATTGAAGCTGCTGAAAAAGTCGGAATAAAACGCTTCATAATGGTCAGTGCGATTCAGGCACATAGATGAGAAAACTGGCATGAGAAAATGCTTCCTTATTATGCAGCTAAATACTACGCAGACAAAATGCTTGAACAAACCGAACTAACCTATACAATTATTCGACCGGGCGGGCTGTTGAGTGAACCAGGAACGGGGATGATAACTGCTGCCAGTGATATTAGGAGCGGAAAGATACCCCGTGAAGATGTCGCAAGAACCATTATTCAGTGCTTAACAGAAGAAAATACATATTATCAGTCATTTGACCTCGTTTCTGGTGATGTTCCTATCGAAAAAGCATTAAAGATCCTATAGGAAAGCCGCCTCATTACGTGTTCATCGATTATGAAACAAATATATCAACGATAAACCATAAATATCTAGGGTAAATAATTATCCCACAAACTAAAGCATTTGAACGCTCAAATGCTTTTTTTCGTTGGAAAATGGTTTTAATTTGAACGGCAAAAAATATAGTAATTAGAAGAAGACGACCTAATTTGAAACTTTTCGGCCCTCTATCCGTAAAACAATAAACGTTATTTTTCAATCAATGGAGGGTATTATGGAGTTATGGATTAAAGAGTTTATTGAACAATATGGGTACTGGGGAGTGTTTCTCCTTATTGCACTTGAAAATATATTCCCTCCTATCCCGTCAGAAGTGATTCTTACATTCGGAGGTTATATGACAGCTCAAACCAATCTGACGATTCAAGGGGTTATTGCCACTTCAACATTAGGTTCAGTTTTTGGTGCTATTATTCTTTATCAAATCGGAGCCGTTTTAAATGTAAACAAATTGGAAAAAGTTGTGGAACGCTATGGGCGATTTCTTCGTTTAACCAAACAGGACCTCTATCGTGCTGATGCCTGGTTTGACAAATACGGAATTTGGACGGTCTTTTTCTGCCGGTTCATACCCCTGATTCGCAGTCTCATTTCAATCCCTGCAGGTATGGCTAAAATGAACTTCTGGCTGTTCATTGGTTTTACAACATTAGGTACAATAATTTGGAATACTTTGTTGATAAATCTTGGGGCACGAGTAGGAGAAAATTGGGAAGTCATTGGAGAGAGAATGGACCAATATTCCAATTATGTATATCTCATTTTTGCGATCTTCCTAATTGTCTTTATCGGATGGAAGAGAAAAAGAAGAAGATACTAGTAAAACTGCTAAAGTAATTTATGTCGGTTGAGAGGGTTTTTGCCATGAATATTACGTCTATATTATTAGGCTTACTGCTGGTATTGAATATCATGTTGGCCCTCATTGTCATTTTTCAAGAAAGAAGGGACGTTGGTTCTACGTGGGCTTGGTTATTAGTGCTATTTTTCATTCCAATCTTGGGATTTGTGATGTATCTATTATTAGGACAAAATTTAAGTCGAAAGCGGCTATTCCAATGGGATGATCTCAAAAAGACAGGTTTTGAAAAAGCATTAGATACGCAATTGACCAAACTTCGTCTGAATCAATTCTATTATCGCAATGATGTCACAAGGGATAACCATGATTTGATTTACATGCATATGATTAACAACCAAGCTATCTTAACAGAGGACAATGCTGTTGAGATTTTTACAGACGGTAAAGAAAAATTTGATCAGTTATTTAAAGATATAAAAGCTGCTAGGAATTATATTCATATTCAATATTACATTATTAAAAATGATAATCTCGGCAAAAAATTAATTGATGCATTGACTATAAAAGCAAGGCAAGGGGTAAAAGTTCGAATCCTTTATGATGAATTAGGTTCACGAAGTTTGCCGAAAAGATTATTTAAGGAATTTCGTAAAGCTGGAGGTCAAGTTGAGGTCTTTTTCCCATCTAAATTTCGGTTTATTAATCTGAGAATGAATTACAGGAACCATCGAAAGTTAGTAATCATAGATGGGAAAATTGGCTATGTCGGCGGTTTCAATGTGGGCGATGAATATTTAGGGCTTAATAAGAAATTTGGCTATTGGCGGGATACACATTTACGTATTCAAGGGACAGCTGTTTATGCACTTCAGACACGTTTTATCCTGGACTGGAATCAAGCCTCAGATGACCATGATGTTGACTATGTTCCAAATTTATATCCTGAAGATGTTTCTCATGGAAGTATCGGGATTCAAATTGTAACCAGCGGGCCAGATTCTGAGTTTCAACAAGTTAAGAATGGTTATATAAAAATGATTATGTCCGCAAAGAAATCCATTTATATACAAACGCCTTACTTTATCCCTGATACAAGTTTATTGGATGTCCTTCGAATTGCCTGCTTGTCTGGTGTAGAAGTCAATATTATGATTCCTGATAAACCTGATCACCTATTTGTCTACTGGGCAACACTATCACATGTTAGTGAATTATTAAAAGTTGGTGCTAAGGTCTATATTTATAGAAATGGATTTATCCACGCAAAAATGATTGTTGTGGATGAAGAAATTGCGTCAGTTGGAACCGCAAATATTGACTATCGTAGCTTTAGACTCAATTTTGAAGTCAATGCCTTTTTATATGATGAAGGAGTTTCTAAAAAACTAACGGAAACGTTTAAAGAGGATATTAAGGTATCGATGTTACTGACATTTGAAAGTTACCAAAAACGTTCTTTGGAGGTTCGTCTTAAGGAATCCGTCTCTAGATTACTTTCACCTATCTTATAAAACATGTACATTGAAAAAGATTGCCTATCCTTTTAAGGGGTAGGCTTTTTTGATTCTTCGATTATTATTGTTTTTTATAATTTCATTATCAGATAGGTTTTTGGAAATAGTAATAGTAAATGTATTTTGGAGGATTATCAATCGATGGAGGAAATAACCTTAGGAGTGGGTCTTGTAATTGAAATAGGGTTGATCATCGCTACTATTGTGATTATTTCTTCCCATCTTCGAAAAAATTCTAGAAACAATACTAACACGAAACTAAATGAACAATATTATAAATCTCTATTTGAAGAAAATCCTGATGCCATTTTCATATTCGATTTAGATGGAAAATTTCTTGTCGCAAACAACGCAGTTTCACTTTATGGATATAGTGTTGAAGATTTACTTGATAAACCATTTGCAGGATTCATTCTTCCGAAAGATCTAGAAAAAGTGACGGCACATTTTTGCCAAGCGGTGGAAGGAATGGCAACAAATTATGAATGTTCTATATTGGATAAAGAAGGCCAGCAAAGGGAGATTAATGTAACCAATATACCTATTTTTGTTAATGAGGAGATTGATGGTGTATACACCATCATAAAAGATATAACTCAGCATAAAAAAGCACAAAACGACTTAGTAGAGGCTGAAGCTAAATATCGAAGCCTAATAGAAAACTCTTTAGTAGGGGTTTACATCATGCAAGATGGAAAATTAGTATATGTGAATCCAAGACTTTGTGAAATGTCCGGTTATAAATGTGAAGATTTAATAGGGTTACATGTTGCCGACTTTATTTATCCAGAGGATTTGCCGCTAGTAACTGAAAATATTGGTAAACGGTTTAATAATGAAACTGGTACGATTAAGTATGAATATCGAGCAATACGAAAGGATAAGAGTATCATTACCTTTGAATTATATGGGTCAAAGATAATCTATAATGGCAGGGACGCTATCATTGGAACAGTTATTGATATCACAGAGCGAAAAAACACTGAAAAGATGATTAAGCACATGGCTTATCATGATCAGTTAACAGATTTGCCTAATAGGTATTTACTACGGGAAAAACTAAATGAATCAATAAAAGCTTCAAGAATGAATAACTGTCATTTCACGCTGCTTTTTTTAGATTTGGATCGATTCAAGGCTATAAATGATACGATGGGACATGAAGTCGGTGATAAAGTATTAATTGAAATTGCGGAACGACTGAAAACCTGTGTCCATGAAAAAGATATCATTTCAAGGTATGGAGGGGACGAATTTTCCATTCTGTTGCCTGATTCTGGAGACCAAAGAGCGAGTGAAGTCGCAGGTCAAATCATAACCAAATTATCTCTTCCATTAACCTTTCATCATCATGAATTATTGGTTACCCCTAGTATAGGAGTTGCCGTTTTTCCTGCTCACGGTGAAAGCTTTGATATGTTAATAAAAAATGCCGATTTAGCCATGTATCATGCAAAAAGTTTAGGAAGAAATAATTTTCAATTCTTTAATGAGGAGTTAAATAAAAATGCTCAGCATGAATTAGATATGGAGGTAAAATTACGTAAAGCCCTTGAGCAAAATCAATTCGTGTTATTCTATCAGCCGCAGGTTAATCTAGAAAACAATGAGATATATGGTGCGGAATCATTAATACGGTGGATACATCCTGAAAAAGGGATTATTCCACCTGCAGCCTTTATTCCTATAGCGGAAGAGACTGGCTTGATTATTCCAATGGGTGAGTGGGCAATCCGAACGGCGTGCAAAGAAAATAAAAAGTGGCAGGATGCAGGTTATTCACCTGTCATGGTTTCTGTAAATATATCAGCTAAACAGTTCTTCCAATCTAATTTGGTTGAAATTGTAGAAACTGCCTTAAGCGAGACCGGGCTCCATCCAAATTATTTAGAACTCGAGATTACGGAAAGTATTACGATGGATGTTGAACGTTCAATAAAAACACTTTTGGAACTACAGAGAATTGGGGTCAAGGTCAGTATAGATGATTTTGGTACGGGATATAGCTCTCTAAATTATCTTAAGAGGCTTCCTATTGATAAGCTAAAAATCGACCAATCCTTTATTCGGGAATGCCCCAATGATATAAACAGCAATACCCTTGTAAGGACGATTATTATCATGGCTCATCTTCTAAAAATGAAGGTCATCGCAGAGGGAGTCGAAACAGAGGAACAAGTATCCTTTCTTCTTGAGCAGGGTTGCAAGGAGGCACAGGGGTATTTTTTCAGTAAACCCCTTCCAGTATCAGAATTTGAAACGAACTATTTACAAAAACGCTTGGAAAAATAACTCCAAGCGTTTTTTTGTGACTCATTTGATTTATCGTTTTAAACGGCTTAGCACCCGTTCTTCAAATTCTGCTTGATCTATATCTAATCCAATCACTTCATTTCGAAAGGACTTAAAACGTCCATTCTCCACCTCAAGTGTGAAATATCCTCTAGAACTTGAAAGGTTAATATCGCCAATAATATTTTTCCTTTTGGCAGGGTCAAACAAATTCACTAAATTAGGATTGCTTGGATGCGGCTTGAATCGACAGCCCTGTTCCACACAAACTCTTACAATATTCCGTACCTTTGGATTAGTAATGCTTTCAACCTTTTTTATTACTTCCTCGTTAGCCATCGGTGTGATTCTCCTTTCCATTCTTCAAACAGTATGCTGCTGCTTAAAGAATTATGCATCGAGATTAAAGCATCTGCGATTTGGTGTGAATTCCTACTAAAGTCCCAACATAGTGCACTAAGACAACTAGTAATATAGAGTGATAAATAAAAATTGGAGGATCTTAATGAATACTATTTTGATTACTGGCGCTTCATCCGGTATTGGACGAGCAACTGCATTATGTTTTGCAAAGAAAGGTTGGAATGTAATTGCAGGAATGCGTTCCCCTGAGAATGACACAGAGTTAAAGGTCATTCAAAATATAATGGTGACTAGACTTGATGTAGAAGATAAAGAGTCTATTCAGGAATCGATAAAATTAGGGATAGAATCTTTCGAGGAAATTAATGTTCTCTTCAATAATGCAGGTCATGGTTCAATGGGTATCTTTGAAGCAGCAACAGAGGAAAGAATTCGAAAACAATTTAATGTTAATGTTTTCGGATTAATGAATATGACTCAGGCTGTGTTATCTCACTTCCGCGCTAGAAAAAAAGGCATGGTCATCAATATGTCTTCTATGGGTGGAAAAATTACATTGCCTCTCATGTCTGTTTATCACGCATCTAAATTTGCTGTTGAGGGATTTTCCGAGGCAATATCTTATGAATTAGCACCTCATAACATAACAGTTAAATTAATTGAACCTGGTGCAGTAAACACTGCTTTTGGGAGAAGGCCCTCAGACTTCTACTTTGATGATAAATTAGAAGATTATAATCAATATCGTGGTCAGGTAATGCAGGCGCTTGGTAAATTTAAAGCGGAAATGCTGTCACCAGAGAAAGTAGCGGAAGTGGTTTATCTAGCAGCTACAGATGGTTCCAGCCAACTCCGTTACGTGGTGGGAGAAGATGCAAAATCATTAATAAATCTCCGTGAGAAACAGGTGATGAAGAGTTTATTAAGCAGATCTCCCAAATGTTTTAGATATGTTTTTTAACCTTACAAATGTGTAAGGCAAATGTAAGGAAAGGAAATTTTTATTTAAAGGTAATTGCCTTATACTCCTCTTATAGAAAAAATGAGGTGGAGGTTTTTGTTATGAATGAGAATTTATTTAGATTGATTAATGATTTAGGTAAACAATATACAATTGTTAATCCTGCTGTTGTATTTATTGCGGAATATACCGTTATTTTCTTAGCAGTAGTGGTTCTTATTTTCTGGTTTACTCGGGTTAACCAGAATAGAATCATGGTGATTTGTGGCTCATTTACATTTGTTATTGCAGAGATTTTTGGAAAAATAGCTGGGAAACTTCATTCGAATCATCAGCCGTTTGCCGAACTATCTAACGTAAATCAACTAGTAGAAAAAGCAGTTGATAATTCATTTCCCAGCGACCACACGATATTGTTTTTTTCATTTTGTATGACATTTTGGTTATTTAGAGGCGGTAAAGGAGCTATCTGGATAGTGCTTGCCTTACTAGTTGGCATTTCACGTATTTGGGTCGGGGTTCATTATCCAGCAGATATCTTAGTTGGGGCAATTATTAGTATCGTGACAGCTTTTATGGTCTTTCGTGTTGTTCCTAAATTAAGTATCGTTCAAAAATCACTCGGGATTTATGAAAAAGGGGAATCCTATATCCTGCCGTTAAAGAAGGACAATTATCATGGGTGAATATTATTATAGAAGAAACCTGCTTAATCAACCATTTAAGCAGGATTTTCTTTATGAATGAGAATAACTCCAATCCCATCCACAATAGAAATACATTGTGGAAAGATAGTAGACGAATAAGGATAAGAAACTGGGATAGTTCTTTGGAATTGGAAGAAATTTCACATTGAACAGTTCTTGTTACGATGTTATTATAAGAAAGTTCCTTCGCGAGGTGATTAACAACATGATGAATTTTAAAAAATGTGTTGACTCATGTGGAGTAAATATGATAAGATATTTTTTGTCGCTAAAAACAAGTGACACATTGTTCTTTGAAAACTAAACAAACAAGAACGTCAACAAAAAATATTAGTTTCTTCTATAGAAACTAGCCAACGTAACAAATGAGCTAATCAACTTTCTTGGAGAGTTTGATCCTGGCTCAGGACGAACGCTGGCGGCGTGCCTAATACATGCAAGTCGAGCGAATCAAAAGGTGCTTGCAC
>NZ_JACCBX010000018.1 GCF_013409995.1 Neobacillus driksii | reverse complement strand
GTATTAGGCACGCCGCCAGCGTTCGTCCTGAGCCAGGATCAAACTCTCCAAGAAAGTTGATTTAGCTCATTTGTTACGTTGGCTAGTTTCTATAGAAGAAACTAATATTTTTTGTTGACGTTCTTGTTTGTTTAGTTTTCAAAGAACAATGTTTGCTGTTTTTTACAACAGGATATCAGTATAACATTTCTTTTTGCATCATGTCAATTACTTTTTTGAAATATCTTTTTCGTAATCGACAACGTAAATTATATTACATTATATTTTTCATGAAGTCAACCATTTTCTTTTTCACTCGAAAAGCAACATCTTGTTAAAGTATGTTTCCCTCGAGGGAATTACTATATTACTATCATATAAAGAAAGAGTCAACACTTTTTTAAACAATATTTTTTTAGTATAGGCATATGTGCTTCAGTTTAATCAAACGTTTGATTAGTTTTTCCACTAAAGTTTTAGATGAATTTAATCAAACGTTTGATTAGTAAAAATATCTTATACTCACGAAAGATGTTTTTTTAAATCATTAATATCTCTCTAATATCTTCTTCCGTTAGAGTAGAAGATCCTTTTTCTTTTGAATCAATAATTTCCTCTATTAGTTCTCTTTTCTTCTCCTGCAGTTCATTCATTTTTTCTTCTATCGTGCCTCGTGCAACCAATTTGATGACTTGCACTACATTTGTTTGCCCCATTCTATGGGCACGGTCTGCTGCTTGTTCCTCAACTGCTGGATTCCACCAAAGATCATAGAGAATAACAGTGTCTGCACCAGTTAAATTCAAACCCGTTCCGCCTGCTTTCAAAGAAATTAGAAAAAGGTCCCGCTCTCCTGTATTAAATCGATTTGTGAGCTCTAACCTTTCTTCTGCTGGGGTTTGTCCATCAAGATAGAAGTAAGGGATTCCTTGAAGCGCCATTTCTCTGCATATTAACTGGAGCATTTTCGTGAACTGCGAAAATATCAATACTCTTCTTCCAGCCTGTCTGGATTCCTCTAAAATCCTTAGCAGCTGTTCGAATTTAGCAGAACTCCCTTTATACCCATCAACAAATAAAGATGGATGGCAGCAAATTTGCCTGAGCCTTGTCAAACCGGCGAGGATTTTAATTTTATTTTTTCGAAGAGTGTCTTTATCCAAATGTTTTAGTGTGTCATGTCTTAGTTTCGCTAAATAAGCTCCATAGAGTTTCTTCTGTTCTGGCAGCAGCTCCACTAAGTCCACAGACTCTATTTTCTCAGGAAGTTCCGCTAGCACATCTTCCTTTAACCTTCTAAGTAAAAACGGACGGACTCTTCTCGCAATCTGCTTTCTCGTTAAGTGGCTAAAATCCCTCAGCCCTTGAAATAGTTCCGGGAACACAACATGAAAAATCGACCAGAGCTCCTCAGATGAATTTTCAACAGGTGTTCCAGTTAGAGCAAAACGGTGATCAGCCTTAATTCTCTTTACAGTTCTAGCTGTCTGCGTTATTGGGTTTTTAAACGCCTGCGCTTCATCAAAAAACACGGTATGAAAGGCTTGCTTCTCGTACCAGATGATATCCTTCCGCAGCAAAGGATATGAAGTAATAACAATATCTGAATCAGAAAAATGTTGTTGCTTAGCTGCACGCTCTGTTTTACTACCATCAAGAATGACGGCCTGCACTCCTGGGGCAAATTTCTTGATTTCACTCAACCAGTTATAGGTTAATGACGCTGGGCAGACAATCAGTATCGGCAGCTTGTTTTTACGAACACGAGGAAGTTCTGAGAGGATATAGGAAATACTTTGAAGTGTTTTCCCTAGTCCCATATCATCTGCAAGAATCCCTCCAAATCCATAACTAGCAAGAGTTTTTAACCATTTGTAGCCCTGTATTTGATAGTCCCGTAAAATTGGCGCAACAAGTTGTGGCACCTCAAACTTCATACTACTAGGATGTTGGATCGTATCCAAGAATTGACGGAACGAATCCTCAAGTGTAAATGTTGAGTTATCTTCAACAGTGTCAAGGAGCTTTAATCCCTGAACGATTGGTACATTCAACCCTGCTTCAAGATCCTCCGCCTGGACAGGTGCGGCTTGTAGAAAACGTTTGATTTCTTCAAATTCTCTTGTTTCTAAAGAAAGCAGTGCCCCATTCCGCAACCGATAGTATTTTCTTTTTTCCTCAAGTGCGGATAAAACCTCTTTTATCTGCCTCTCCGGGATCCCATCCATATCAAATTTAAATTCCAGCCAGTTTGTTCGCTCTTTTATTACCTTTACTCTAATCCTCGGAATCGTATTTTCTCTAAAAATCCGATTCCTAATTGCTGTTGTAGCATAAATTTGTACCAATTTTTGCAGCTTAGGTACCACATGATATAAAAACTTATACTCCAACTCTTCGTTATGCAAATAGTAGCCACTGTCTGTGGTAGCAAATGAGCTTTCTTCCATTAATTGAATGATTTGCTTTTCCTTTTCTAGGTCCCTAATTAGTATAAGGCCGTTCTGCAATTCCCGGTTTTCTAACGGGTTAATCACGATATCACCGTATTGAAACTCTAAGCCCGCTAACAGGCGATTTTTCAACCGATCCAAATAAAACTTGGCGACTAAAGGCGTTTTCCTGTGGGTGCTCGTTAAATTATGAGGCAGTTCGACCTTACCAAGTCTTTTTAAACCCGGGACCACGTTTTCTAGAAAATAGTCTATTTGTTCTTGCGGAATATCAATTTGATTTGTTTTTGAAGCTTCCAGCATTTCTTTAAGGTTGGCCAATCGTTTGCTGTCCGTTTCTTCAAGCCTAATAAATTTACCTTTATATAGAACAAAGTGGTAAGAATCCAATACAGTTAGACGATTCAACCCTTTTATTCTAAGATGGCAGCCTCCATCCTCTACGGTTGTAAAACTAAATTGGAGAGGTAGCATCTTTTCCGTGAGATGAAGCCCTTCATAGGTTTCCCCATCATTTTCAACCTTCACTAGCGGAGCTTTTACAAGCAAAGGTAATAGTTGATTAAAGGATGATGGCGGTATGAGCAAAAGATTAGGGGAGAATGGTTCTTCTAAGTTGTCTGCCATTGCTTTCACGTATGATTTTTCATCTTGAATCACGAAGAATAGCTGCTGCATCACATCATCAGTCTCTTTATTAAAACAATGAAGACTAGTATTAAAGATTAATGTATCGGAAAGCGCACTTGGATGGCCCTCTTTTACCTGAGAGAGAAACTGGCGAATATCTGCCACTTTTTCGTGCTCAATCTCGAGTTCTATACCTAACAGCTTCTTCCCCTTCCCAATATCGACAGGTTTACATAGAAAATTCGCCCGCAGAACCTGTCTATTCTCAAAATGAAGCTGATGTCTACTTGGCCTTTTGGGTTGATTTGTAAAAAGAGTAAGCAATTCTTTTGTCAGCGCCTGACTAGTTGATGGATCAACCTGTTGATTACTTCGCACTGTAGGAACTGTTCCTTGCTGTTGATGGTGATTAATGGCGAGTAATACGGCCGCAATATGCTGGCAATCGTTTTTTACAGATAGGAGAGTTGGACAACTGCATGTCGTACTTAGTTCCCCGCTCTCCTCTCGATTTATAGTGACATAGAAATCTTCCGTACCTTTAACAGTCGCTTCACAACGATTATTGCTAATAAAATCAAACGAAACTTTGCCCGCTCTATAAAAAGAATCCCCTCGTTTAAAGGAGACAGTTCCGCACATTTCTTTTATCTGTTTCTGACTTAAACTAATATTCAAATGTCCCGCTCCTCTCCAAGGTATCATTTGTATTTACAAAGGTTACAGGCAGCCTTAAATTAAATTCACACTGTCCATTCCACACGGACAGTGTCCACGAGTGGTGCCTGTCACCATAACTTTAACTGTTTCACACACTGTTTACCATTATAACAAATCTTTTTGAATTGACGATACAAAGCAGCTGGTTTATCGTTGTGTATGGATAGGGGTTGAGAATAGATGGCGAGGTTATATGGGGCTTTATTTACCCTCAGTTTAATTTGGGGAACGTCCTTTTTATTTATTAAGCTTTTAGTGGAACCACTGGGAGCCTGGGGAGTCGTTTTTGGACGATGTTTGTTTGGGACGGTTATTCTTTTATTGATTATTGTACTTCGAAAGGATTGGAAAGGACTAAAAGGGTTACCGTTCGGAATAATTGTTCTTGTTTCATTATTAAACAATGCATTGCCATGGTATTTAATAGCGCTGAGTGAGACGAAAATTACTAGCAGCTATGCTTCATTAATTAATGCTACAACACCGATTTGGACACTGATCATAGGTTTTCTTTTCTTTCAAAATAAATTACGGTTGTTGCAGTGGTTAGGGATTGCACTGGGATTTTTCGGTATTATCATATTATCTGGGGTTGATATAACAAGCATTAAGGATCAGTCCATTGTTGGTTTATTCACGATGGTTGGCGCTACTTTATGTTATGGCTATTCAACACATCTTACTAAGAAATACTTATCAACAGTCAGTGTTACTATGATTTCCTTTAGTACACTAATCGTTTCTGCTCTTATTAGTTTCATTATGGTACTCCTCACAGATCGAACTATTTTTACAATGATTCTTGAGCCTTCTATTTTTGGGGCATTAGTTGGTCTGGGTGTTTTCGGATCTGGCATAGCATATCTTTTGTATTATTATTGTATTCAAAAAGGCAGTCCAGAATTTGCGTCCTTGGTGACATACCTCGTTCCAATATCCGCCATGGTCTGGGGTGCTGTTATTCTAAAAGAAGAAATTCACTTTTCGATGATCACTGGTTTTATTTTAATTTTAGCTGGTGTGTATGTATCTTCTAAAAAGCCAAAAGAAAATAGGATTCAAATAAGTAAAACTGCATAATGGTAGTAAGATATTTTAGAAGGTAAAAAGCCTAATCCCCAAAAAAGAGATTAGGCTTTTTGCCTTCATTCCACATATTTCAATCTTATTTGATTTCCCGATGGGTCACTTGTAACATAATAGTCCGCTTCTTTTTCGACACTCGCACCAAGTTGTTTCAGGCGTTCCATTGCTGATTCTCTCGCCGCTTCACTCGGAAATACAAGCGTATACCAATTTAGTCCCACACTATTTTTGGGTGGAGTCTGCGCCCCTACTCCCTGCCAAGTATTAATGGCAATATGATGGTGGTAACCTCCTGTTGATAAAAACACCGCCTGTGGATAATGGCTGACAATAGTAAATCCCAGCCCTTTTGTATAAAACTCTTCTGCCTTCTGTAAATCTCCCACATGAAGATGAATATGGCCCATAATCGTTCCAGACGGCAGCCCTGTCCATTCCGCGTTACTTTCAGCTAAGATACTATTCCCATCTAGTTCAACCGTAGCCATGTCCACCAATCCATTTTCCCACTTCCACTCATTTGAAGGACGATCTCGGTAGACTTCTATCCCGTTACCATCTGGATCCGTGATATATAGCGCTTCGCTAACATAATGATCCGCAGCCCCCAATGGATATCCTGTACCAAGAAAATGACGTAAAAAAACGGATAAATCCGCACGGCTTGGAAGGAGAATAGCAAAGTGATAAAGTCCTGTCATTCGTTCTTCCTTTGGTATCACATTTTCAGGCTGTTCTAACGTTACTAAAGGTGTTTTCCCATCAGTAGTTAAAACAGCTTTCCGGTCAGTTTTCTCTAGTACCTTGAAACCGATAATATTTTGATAAAAAGTTAGTGCATAGTCTAAATCTTTCACTTTAATATTAACTTCGCTGGCATAGATATTTGGACTCTGATGAAAACCCTCCATTGTCTTATCCCCTCCATCACACTGTATTTATATTATTCCCTCAAAATAGAAATTCATTATTAACACTTATATTAAAGATGTATAATTACATTTTTGCAAAATAAACGCACCTTTAAAAAAATCACTATTTATTTTTCGTCAAAAATTTGGTTTTTCTGACAGTCTTATCACCAATTTACAAATTATTAAAATAATTTAAGTTTTCTTAACAATTCTTTACAATCCCTTAATTAACATTAGGTTTTGGACTCCCTATAATCATAGGAGAAAGATACTAAATCAGCTAAAAGGGAGAATGCTTATATGGATCGCCGTTTATTTTTAACCTATGTTGGAAGTGGTACTGCCGCACTTGTTGCAGCTTCATCAGGAATTGGAGCTTTAACTGGGAATGCGATGACTGGAAACCACTTAATGAATGGACAGCCTTCAGGAAAGGGTAAATCACTTACTGCACCGTTCAAACCAGTTAGCCGTACATGGGAAAACGATATGGTACTGCCTAACGGATACAACTATTCTATTATTGCCTCTTATGGAGATAAGATTAATTCTAAGGGTGAAATATTTGGTGATGCTGCTGACCTTACTGTTTATTTTCCAATGGATAGCTTAAAAGGCGGAAACAATTCCGAAGAAGGCTTGATCTGGGTAAATCATGAGTTCCCTGAACCAGGAAACTACATGAAGATGTTAGGAATCAATGAAGCTACTTTTAAAAAGGAGAATCTAGCAAACTATCCTGAGCTTCTCAAAATGGAAAAAGAAGCAGTCGGTGGTTCAGTTATCCACGTTATAAAAGAAAAAGATGGATGGAAGCTTGTGTTAGATGATACATATAATCGACGTGTCGATGGGAATACTCCAATTGAATTAACTGGTCCTGCACGCGGAAGCTCGTATGTAGGTGGAGCAACGACTGTCGTTGGTTCATTAGGAAACTGCAGCGGCGGACGTACTTTATGGAATACCGTTCTATCTTGTGAAGAAAACACAGAATACGGCGATGACTATGGCTGGCCGAATTTTAATGATAACCATTATGGCTGGGTGGTTGAGGTAGATCCATTCGATCCAAAGAGACCTGTACGCAAGCATACCGCCCTTGGTCGTTTTGCCCATGAAAATACTGCAATGGGCTTAACAAATGACGGCAGAGTTGTCGTTTACATGGGTGATGATAAGGGTGACGCGTGTTTCTACAAATTTATTAGCAGCAAGAAATTTAACCCTGCAAATCGTGAGGCGAACTTTGATATTTTAGAAAGCGGAACCTTATATGTGGCAAGTATGAGCCAACAAAAATGGATTGCCCTTGATCGTGCTACAAATTCTAAGCTGCAAACTCCAGAATTTGCTGATCAGGCTGCTGTTTTAACGAATGCTCGCGCAGCAGGTCTTGCTGTTGGAGGAACAAAATTAGACCGTCCTGAAGATGTAGAAATTCACCCACATGATGGATCCGTCTTCTTATCACTAACGAACAACACAGGTCACGGAAACTTCCATGGACAAATTGTACGTTTTGTTCCTGCAAACGGTGATCATGCTAGTGAATCGTTCACGTTTGAAGTGTTTGTGGCAGGCGGACAACAAAGCGGGATTACTTGCCCAGATAACTTGCATTTTGATAGCAAAGGCAATCTTTGGGTAGTCGAGGATTACGCTGCTACTGAAACAAATCAATATGCAGCTTATAAAAATTGTGGAGTATTCATGGTACCAACGGATGGTAAAGAATACGGGGAACCTTTCCAATTTGCTTCAGGTCCAAAAGGCTGTGAAGTAACAGGACCATGGTTAACTCCCGACGAAAAAACATTGTTCCTAGATGTACAGCATCCAGAAACATGGAATCCATACCCAGGTCAAACTTTCGGACGTTCTTGTTTAGTTGCGGTACAAGGTGGAAGCTTTAAATAATCAAGTGGAAGGGGCACTTCTCACCATGTTTGTTTGTTCAAACCACGTCAAGGATGCCTTGAAGTTTATGTATGTTCCTCATATAAAGCTAATTTCAGAGGAAGAAAGTTTTCGTTGTCATCTTTGTAAAAACAAAGCTAAGTATAAACTATTCCAATATTGTTATCAGCGTCATCAATCGAAAAAAGCTATCTAAAGGAGGATACAATAATTATGCTTCAGAACATAGGCATTCCTGGTTTAATTCTTGTTTTAGTTATTGCATTAATCATTTTCGGACCTTCAAAATTACCCGAATTAGGTCGTGCTGTTGGATCCACCCTAAAGGAATTTAAAAAATCTACACGTGAATTGGTTTCCGATGAGGACCCTAGTAAGGTACAGCCTAAAAAAGAGGAAAAGACGATTTAACACTTATCTCGGGAAGATGCAGGCAGAATATGGTGCTTGCGTCTTCTTTTTCTAAGGAGGATTTTCAATGTCTAAACATGATATGGCTTTGATTGGCCATTTTGAAGAATTACGTAAACGACTGATTATCATACTCGGTGCCTTTATGGCTTTGTTTATTTTAGCCTTTGTCTATGTTGAAGATATTTATCAATGGCTGGTTCAGGACTTAGAGGTACAACTAGCTATCTTAGGACCAAGCGATATTTTATGGGTATATTTGATGCTATCCTGCGTGGTGGCAATTTCAGGGAGTATTCCTATAGCAGCCTATCAAATTTGGCTGTTTGTTCGTCCAGCCTTGAAAGATTCCGAACGAAAAGTAACATTAGCTTATATACCATCTTTATTTCTTTTATTTATTGTTGGAATTAGTTTCGGATACTTTATCATTTTCCCGATTGTTTTTCAGTTCCTTCTCTCCATGTCTGAGGGTATGTTTATGACCTTTTTCACCACAGAAAAGTATTTTACGTTTTTACTGCATATGACCCTGCCATTTGGATTTTTATTCGAACTTCCGGTGGTGATTATGTTCTTGACAAGTCTTGGAGTATTGAATCCATACCGATTACAAAAAATTCGCAAGTACTCCTACTTTGTTCTCATCGTAACCGCTGTTTTAATCACTCCGCCGGATTTCCTATCTGATATTTTGGTAGTCATCCCGCTAATCTTTTTATATGAGTGCAGTGTATTATTATCAAAAGTAGTCTATAAACGGAAACAAAAATTAAACTTGGCTGCGTAAAATCGGCTGTTGATTTACTGTGATTGAAAAATAAACGGAAAAATTCCGGCTATATCGGGAAATACCCATATTTCCTTAAAAATAAGCGGAGTTTTTCCGTTTATATGATCCAAATCTTTGAATTTTGTCTTATTTTGAGCAGTTAACCGGAATTTCTCCGCTTATATCCGCTTTTTAGGCTTCCTCTATATGCATTAACCGGATATTCTCCACCTATGAATTCTCATACCTACCCGAAAATCAATAATGAATCATAACACAGCTAAATGTAAAAAAGACTTTGGGATCGCACTGCCCCAAAGTCTTTTTCTATTCTCAGATATGCGGCCAGCCTTCTTGATCCCAATATAATGGTTTAATCCGCAACGTTGGCTTTCCTTTTTTCAAGGCATCATAAGCATGGTTGACTAGAAGGGATGAGTCACCGGAAAAATAAACTGCACAATGTCCAGGGCCAATCCATCTATCATCACCTGCGTCGATTAAGGTTCCTCCACCCTCCATCATTGATACCCCATCTCGATCAAAATAAGGTCCTGTAATAGTCTTTGATCGGCCAACGACAATTTTATAGGTACTTTCAATTCCACGGCAGCAGAAATCAAAAGATACAAACTGATAATAATAGCCATTACGGTGAACAATAAAAGGCGCTTCAATCGTATTTGGCTGTTCCGTTCTGCTTGAAATAGACAAAAGCTCCGCACCCTCTGCTAGCTTCATCGTTACAGGGTCCAATTGAATAAGCTTGATTCCGGACCAGAATGATCCAAAATTCAACCATGGCACACCTTCTTGGTCGAAAATCAAATTGGCATCAATCGCATTGTAGTTGTCAGACTCACTGGAATGGATAACGTATCCCTTGTCCACCCATTTGTAATCAGGATTTTCAGGGTTGAGCGTGGTATTGGTTACTAATCCGATGGCGGAAGTATTTTTACCAAAAGTAGACACAGAATAGTAGATATAATACGTTCCATCATGGAAATATATATCTGGTGCCCAAATACTTTCCTCCTCTTTCTCAGGTACATACTGCTTAGACCACTCGGGTAATGACGGGAAAATTTGTCCTGCCTGCTTCCAGTTAGCCCCATCTTCAGACGTTTTTATTTGAATGCCATTTCCAGTATGAAAAACATACCAGCAAGAACCTTCCTTCGCTATAACCGGATCATGGGCCCATAAATCGCCTTTCAGGTCCCATTTCATGTCGTAAAAATTTGCATTATCAAAGCCTTTTGAGTTATTCATATTCTAATCCTCCAAGTGTTTGAATTCTCGACCTTTACACCTCTTGCTTATAAGTGATAAATAAAACGTTCTCCAGGTGCCATCATATGAAACTTTTGATTTGGATAATGAGTAAACAAGTAATCTACAAAATAAGCAGGATTATCCCGATTATTCGGAAACAAATCATAATGAATCGGAATAATGAGGTCTGCACCTACGGTATTTGAAAATTCCACTGCTTCACGAAAACTCATGTTTCCAACGATTTCCCGTGATGAACGGAAATAGTCCCCGCCATTAATCGGCAAAAATACAACATGGGGTTTGAAGTCCTTTACCTTTTCTATCAATTCCGGGGTCACAATGGTGTCACCACTATGGAACAAGCGAACACCATTTACCTCAATGCAAAAACCTAAATAGTGATGATTACCTTCTAAATCAACTTGATAACTAGTATGAGCGGCTGGAACAGGGGTAATCTGAAATCCTTTTATTTGAAAAGACTCATTGACTTTGGCTGCTGCTATGTTGTTGTTGCCTGTTTCCGACTGGACCATTGATACGAGTGGAGCAGGAACTACAAAAACAGGATTCTCACTACTTTGCCCGACTTCTCTTAACGTGGCAAAATCCAGATGATCATCATGTTCATGAGTGATTAATATAGCGTCTGCGTCTTCCAGCATGTCAGGAGAGAGAACAGGTGGATAAGCCCGCTTAAATTCTGTTTCAGGATTTACTTGTTCAATGCTGTTCGATAGATATGAATCGATACAGATCAACCCATCTTCCTCGCGCCCTTTAATTAAGATCCCTGCCTGCCCTAAATTCCAAAACGAAATAGTGTCATCATGAATTCGCGTGTTATTAAGTTCCTTTATTAAAGGAACCCCTTGTTTATAAACCTTCATCAAAACTCACCCGCTTTTTCTATCTTAATGGCGCAAAGTCTTTTACTTCTTCAAGGATTGAATCTATGGCTTGTAAAACATGTTGATCCATTTTGATATCCACTGCTTGTACATTTTCTTCAATTTGCTCTGTCCTGCTGGCTCCAATGATTGCAGAACTAATGATAGGCTGTCTTAGAATCCATGCCAGTGCTAACTGACTTAACGTAACCCCTAGTTCTGATGCTAAACCGTTTAATTTCTGTACCACTGTCAGGACATCGTCCCGGAAATAACTATTGATGACAAAGTTTGTTGCATCATTCGCAGCCCTGCTATTGGCTGGTTTTTCTGTATTAGGTTTGTATTTACCTGTTAAGACTCCCTGCGCTAATGGAGAGAAAACAATTTGTCCAATTCCTTTTTCGACAGATACCGGAAGGACTTCATCCTCAATATATCTTTCAAACATATTATAAATAGGCTGATTCGAAATAATCGGTCTTAATCGATAATCTTTGCCTATCCCAACTGCTTTTTCAATTTGGACCGCGCTCCATTCACTCACACCCGCATAAAGGATCTTCCCTTGCCTGATCAAATCATCAAGAGCAAGTAAAGTCTCCTCCATTGGTACCTCTGGGTCATAGCGGTGGCATTGGTAGAGGTCAATATAATCCAAGCCTAATCGTTTTAAACTAGCGTCACATTGTTCGACAATATGTTTTCTTGAAAGCCCTCGCTCATTCGGCCCTGTACCCATCGGGAAAAATAACTTCGTTGCTACAACATATGAACTTCTAGGATATTCTTTTAACGCCTCACCCAATACCTCTTCTGCCTTTCCACCTTCATAGGCGTTAGCTGTATCGAAGAAGTTAATTCCCAGTTCATATGCTTTATGAATACAATCATGTGCAGTCTGATTATTTACTGATTTTCCATAGGTCAGCCAGCTGCCTAACCCGATTTCACTTACTTTTAATCCACTGTTTCCAAGTCTGCGATATTTCATTTTGACGTCCTCCTCCTTAGCCTTTAACTAGCAACAACTTCTTTTTTCTCAACAAGGACTTTCTTTTCCCATGCTCTGCTTTTCCATCTAAAATACATGACGATGCCTCTAAACCATTCATCCGCAATAAAGGCAATCCATACCCCAGCTAAACCAAGACCAAACTGTATTCCTAGTAAGTATGATACTGGAACGGCAATTCCCCACATCGAAAGAACGCCCATTTTCACCGTAAAAACAGCATCTCCGGTAGCTCGCAGGGAGTTAACAACGATGAGGTTCAAGGTCCTTCCTGGCTCAAGAATTAAACATAATAATAAAAGTGTACTTCCAACTTTTATTATTTCTGGATCATCTGTGAAAAGACCCATAATGTTTTCTCTAAAAATAGCTATAAATACTGCTATGAAAATAGTAATAATAAAACTTACTTTAAGACTTTTTAATAACTGCTTATAGGCTCCTGCAAAATCACCAGCTCCTACACGGTAACCGATTAAAATTTGCGTACCCTGCCCAACGGCTAATGCAAACAGCATAATAAAGGACATGATATTCCATGTATAAACACGGGTAGACAAAGCCGCTGCTCCGAGAAGGGCTGTAATAGCTGTCATCGCCATCTGGCTTGTATTGTAACTAAGTTGTTCCCCCGCAGCAGGGATTCCTATTTTTAATATTTTTTTAATATGCGTTAATTGGAAATTGATATAATCATTCCATTCAATCCTAATCGGAAGCCTCTTATACATGAACCAAAACGCGATGACTAATGCTGCTGCACGGCTGAAAGCAGTCGATAACGCCACCCCTTTAACGCCCATTTCAGGAAATCCAAACCAGCCATAAATGACTAAGGCATTTCCAATCAAATGGATGAGGTTCATCAGGACAGATACAAACATCGCTTCCCTTGTGAAGCCATTTGACCTCAAAATGGCAGAAACCGTAACGAGCATTGCTTGAAGAAATAAGGTACCGCCGACGATAGATAAATAATCGTATCCGATAATGGCTATGTCCGGATCAAGGTGAAAGATATTTAATAACGGACCTTTAAAAATGACAAACAATACACTTACAACTAACCCCATCCCCAGATTGATGGTTAAGGATATGGCAGAGGCTTGTTTGGCGTCTTTTTTTAAACCTGCACCTAAATACTGTGAGATTAAAACGGCTGTTCCCGTAGCTGTGAAGTTAAATAGAAGAATAGCAAAAAAGACTAGTTGATTGGCTACACCGATTGCAGCGACAACATCATCCGAAATGCGGGATAGCATGATAATATCTGTACTTCCCATAATCATTTGCAGAAACAATTCGATAAAAATCGGCCATGTTATGGCACGCAGGGTCATACGTCTTTGCTGTGAATCTTGTAAACTTTCCATCTGTCTGCCCGCCTTTTGTTTACAGAAAAGGGTTCATATCAAGAACCTGATATGAACCTTATCGTTCTTCCTATATTTATTTAGGGAAACCAAAGTTTGGTGTCCCATCAGGATTCCAAGTAAATTCCTTCGCACAGGTATGGCGGTTCGGGTCATATAACGGATCTCCGACAATCTCTGTGTAGTTCCTTACATGGTAAACCAAAACATCCTTGCAGCCATCCTCTGAGACAGTAAAGCTGTTATGACCTGGACCGTATTGTCCTGTTTCATAACAAGTTTTAAACACAGGCTCTGTGGACTTACTCCATGATGCTGGATTCAGTACATCACTATTTTCATCCGCTGTCAGAATGCCCATAGCATAATTTTCATCCGTGGCACTGCCAGAGAAAGAAATGAATATTTTACCGTCCCGCCTCAAAACTGCAGGCCCTTCATTTACCCAAAATCCAATTGTCTCCCAATCATATTCCGGTTTAGTAATCATGACTTGCGGTCCTTTAATCGTCCATGGGTTTTCCAATGGAGCAATATAAAGGTTTGAGTTACCTCTTATGTTTGGATCTTTTTGTGCCCAGACAAGGTACTGCTGACCTTTATGCTCAAACGAAGTCGCATCAAGGGCAAAGGACTCCCAGTCTGTTTTGATTTGTCCCTTTTCTTCCCAACTGCCTTCTAGGGGATTAGCAGATTTATTTTCAATGACAAACATGCGATGTTGAAATAGTCCATCTACGATTTCCTTTGATGGTGCGGCTGCATAATAGATATACCAGCTTCCGTTGATATAATGGATCTCAGGTGCCCAGATAAGTGCACTCAATGGTCCCGTATCATGCTTTCTCCATGCAACCACAGGTTCAGCTTCTGCTATTCCTTTAATCGTTTTAGAACGCCTCACTTCAATTCGGTCATATTCAGGGACTGAAGCAGTGAAATAGTAGTAGCCATCTGTGTGTTTATAAATCCAAGGATCTGCCCTTTGCTCTATAATGAGGTCCTGTGCTCTTTTCGCTTCTTCGATTGTTACTCTAACCATAAAAATCCCCCTTTATAGAAAATGATATCAACTGAATCGTCTTAGTTTGCATCTGGTACCGGAGTGCCAAAGTTAGGAGTTCCATCTTCATTCCATGTGAACACTTGTGCACGTGTATGACGATTCGGATCCCAAAGCGGGTCACCGACGATTTCACGGTAGTTACGAGCATGGTAAATCAGGATGTCTTGACTGCCATCTTCTGAAACCGTGAAACTGTTATGACCTGGACCAAATTGGCTGTTTTTCTCAGTTGTTTGGAAAACAGGTTCCGGCGATTTTTTCCATGATTTCGGATTAAGAAGGTCGCTGTCTTCGTCTGCTGAAAGCAAGCCCATGCAGTAGTTATAATCGGTAGCGCTGGCAGAATACGAAATAAATATTTTCCCGTTTCTTTTTAGAACAGCAGCACCCTCATTCACTAAAAATCCAATTTTCTCCCAATCGTATTCAGGCGTGGTAATCATAACTTGAGGACCTGTAAGTGTCCAAGGGTTCGCCATTTTCGCAATATATAGGTTTGAGTTGCCTTCGATTTCAGGATCTTTCTGAGCCCAAACATAGTATAGATTCCCTTGATGTTCAAAGGTGGTCGCATCAAGAGAAAAGGATTCCCAAGCCGTTCTAACTTGTCCCTTTTCAACCCAATTTCCTTCGAGCGGATTTTGTGCGTCATTTTCAATTACATACATGCGATGATCAAAAATAGCGTCCTTGCGGGCTGCCGCAAAATAGATATACCATTTGCCGTCAATGAAATGTATTTCTGGAGCCCATATATTTGCGCTCATGATTCCATCCTCATGTTTCGTCCAAGCAACGACTGGTTCTGCCTCGCCTAATCCTTGAATCGTTTTTGATCTTCGGACTTCAATTCGGTCATATTCAGGTACTGAAGCAGTGAAATAGTAGTATCCATCTGTATGCTTATAAACCCAAGGATCTGCTCGCTGCTCGACGATTGGATTTTTCAACGTTTCAACTTTTTGCATAATATTTCACCTTTCCTTTTAAAAAAATCATGGACGTATGAAGGGGCTGCTTTCCACAGCAACATTCATAAATTTTAAAGCTGTAAATCGATTTCTTAACGTATGTGCACCACTTAAGCTTGCGGCGACTAACTGTTCATCAATACCCAGCTGTTCCGGCGTGATGTCCCCGCCTGTCTCTGTTAATAGATTTTCTAGGTATTCGGGGGTTGGGATCTCTTGATATATTTTCATGATTTCTTTTACGTTTTCATTGTTAAGAGTGTTTTGCATTGACTGTAATCGAGCAGATTCAGATAGTAAAGGAAGGAACTGTCCTTTATAAACTTCCGCAAGCAGTACCGTTGATACTCCAACTTTCGCCCCGTGAAGCACGGCAGGGCGCTTCCGCTTTAAAAAGTCCATTTCCCAGTAGTGCGACAGGTGATGTTCGCCGCCGGAAGCTGGATGTGACTGACCAAATATAAGCATGGCCACCCCTGACATGATTAGAGCTTCAATTAGAATTTGAATTCCCTCTTCATCTGCTGCAGTAATCGATTCTACCTTTTCCACACAGGAATCTAATGCTTCACGGGTAATAGCGGCAACGAGCGGACAATATGGCTC
Organism: Neobacillus driksii; assembly: GCF_013409995.1. Classification (GTDB taxonomy): domain Bacteria; phylum Bacillota; class Bacilli; order Bacillales; family Cytobacillaceae; genus Neobacillus; species Neobacillus driksii. The sequence continues at coordinate 113,042 of NZ_JACCBX010000018.1, read as the reverse complement.
TCCCATAACAAGGTGGCCAAATTTCCAGTCTGCAAGCGAGGTGAATTTGGCCAGCATATCCCCAAATCCTGCTGCCACCATTTTTCGTGGTGATGCCTTCAGTACAGATAAATCCGCGAACACGGCAATCGGAGCTGACATTTGGAAGGTTGTTTTCACACCCTTAACAATTAATGGAGCTCCCATTGATGTGAAGCCATCGACAGAAGGTGCTGTAGGAACTGAAATAAATGGCAATTTCATTTTTGTACTGCAAAAACGCGCTATATCATGGAGTGTACCTGCACCTACAGCGATAATGATCTCTGTATCTAATGGCATCTCTAATAATGCCTGAACTAAGGATTGCTCATCAGCAACGACATCATTATTTTCATCCGGCTTGATGATACTAAGAGAAATGTCAATACCTGTTTCTTTTAAAATCTCTGATAGACTTTTACCTGCTGCTTGATAGGTATTTTCATCTGCGATTATAACTGCATGTTTAAATCCCTTACCATCTACATATGCCGCAAGTTCTTTATAAACACGGTTTCCAATCTTGATTCTCTCAATGGGAATCGGATGATGATGATTTCCACAATCACATGTTTGAGCTAGAGTCATGAGTTCAGCAATATAGTTTTCCACTTTAATTCCTCCTGCTCTATAGAAAAAGTATCGGGAAATCTATTCTTCTAAAATCCCAAATTTATAGGTTGTTACCGTCGAATATTCTTGATCTTTCTCTAGAACCCAAGAAGGAAACTGAGGATGATGAATCGCGTCCGGTAATCCCTGTGTCTCTAAGCAAATTCCTAAGTACTTCCGTGACGGCACCCCGGCAATCTCCCCTTCAGATTTCATCTGATTTCCAGAATAAACGACAACACTTGATTCGTCTGTTTCAATCGTTAAAGTCCGTCCACTTTCGATATCCTTCAGGACAATTTCTTGATCATGTTGTGTATTTAATAAAAACGGATGGTCATACCCAGCGCCGGCTAATTTATTTTGCGGATGTTGTGACAGCACTCCAGTTTCAATCATTCTCTCCGTTATAAAATCAAATGCCGTACCTCTAACATCCAGCATATCTCCCGTCGGAAGCAGTTCATCATTTAATTCAAGAAACTTATCGCTTTTTATTCGTAAAGAATGATGTAAAATATCTCGTTTTAAATGTCCGCTTAAATTGAAATAAGAGTGATTGGTCATATTTAGTAGTGTGTCCTCATCAGACACGCCAGAATAACGGATAGAGAGTTCATTGTCATTATTCAAGGTGTAAGTAACGGAAACCTTTAAATTTCCAGGATAACCCTCTTCACCATTCGGGCTAAAATAGGTGAATCGAACGCCAATCTCCTGTTCATCCTCGATGACTTCACTATCCCAAACAATTTGGTTAAACCCTTTATTTCCGCCATGCAGATGGTTGTTATTTTCATTTTTTGCAAGTATATAGGTTTTCCCGTTCAAATCAAAGGCACCAGCCTTGATTCTTCCAGCGACACGGCCAACTGCAGCGCCTAAAAAATATCTATCATTTTCATATTCGTTCAAGTTGCCATATCCAATAACAACATTTTCAAAGTTGCCTTCTTTATCAGGTGTTATAATTTTTGTAATAATACAGCCATAATTAATACAGCCAATTTCTACTCCATGATCATTAATAAGATTAAATAAAAAAACAGTTTGGTTATCTTTCCTTCCAAACTCCTCTTTCAAGACCTTCATATATCTTTCAACCCTTCCTTTCGATAGATACCTAGAAAAAATGATTCCATACCCCTCCATCAACAAATGTAAACAGAAGAGGTATGGAATATTTGCTATTAGTTATGTTTCGCCAGGCGGATTACATTCCAAGATAACTTAGGTAATACCGCGGTAACTCCGCCGTTTTCAGATCTTGCATTACCATTAGAATGCGGTGCCACTGGTGTTCCTTTAGCAGAGTTGGTTTGTTTTAGATTGCCATCATTTTCTAAAACAATATGCTCGACAACTTCGTATCCATCAAAGTTACGGATGTCGACAGCGAGTTCCAAACCTTCCTCAAGGTGACGGTTTACAGCAAAGATTGTTAATGTTTCATGCTCTTCATTGTAAACAGCCGTTGACTCTAAATACGGTACATCCGTGAAATCCTTACTGTCATACTTAGGACTTGAAATAATAGGGTTTAATGAAACGCCGCGTCCATAGACAGAAGTATGCATATAAGGATAGAATATTGTTTGCTTCCAAGCAGGTCCATTGTCTTCAGTCATAATTGGTGCAATGACATTGACCAACTGTGCCAGACAGGCAATTTTCACACGGTCAGCATGCTTTAAAAGCGTAATCAGCATACATCCGACCAATAAAGCGTCTTCAAAGTTATAAATATCTTCTAATTGAGGTGGTGCAATACTCCATGGCTCAATATTTTTATCCGCTTCATTACTGTGATACCATACGTTCCATTCATCAAAGCTAAGGTTGATTTTCTTTTTACCGCGTTTTTTCGCTTTGATATAGTCCGCAATAGAAATAACTGATTTAATAAAGTCATCCATTTCTAGGGATAGTGCTAAATAGTTAGAAATTTCATTGTCACGGTTGCCGTAATACTGGTGCAAAGAGATGAATTCTACATGATCATATGTATGGTCAAGAACCGTTGCTTCCCAGTCAGCAAAGGTCGGCATATTGTGGTTTGAGCTTCCACATGCAACCAACTCGATTGTAGGATCTACCCACTTCATTACTTTCGCAGTTTCTTGAGCAAGGCGGCCATATTCCGCAGCTGTTTTGTGCCCGATTTGCCATGGACCGTCCATTTCGTTACCAAGACACCAAGTTTTAATTTTGTATGGATCCTTTACACCGTGAGAAATACGAAGATCACTATAGTAAGAACCACCTGGGTGGTTGCAATATTCTACTAGATTTCTAGCTGCGTCAATACCACGGGTTCCAAGGTTAACCGCCATATTTACGTCAGCATTGACTAACTGCGCCCATTTCATGAACTCGTTGGTACCCATTTCGTTGGTTTCTGTTGTACGCCAAGCTAAATCTAAACGACGCGGACGGCTTTCTACAGGTCCTACACCATCCTCCCAGTTATATCCAGAAACAAAGTTACCACCCGGATAACGGACAAGCGGAACTTGGAGTTCCTTAACCATTTCAATAACATCCTGGCGGAATCCATTTTCATCGGCTTGAGGATGTCCTGGCTCATAAATGCCGCCATAAACGGCACGGCCTAAATGTTCAATAAAAGAACCATAGATTCGATTATCAATTTCAGATACTTTAAAGTCTTTTTCTAAAATCATTTTCGCTTTATTTTTGCCCATGTTCCCTGTCCTTTCTTTTATCAGATAGAGTTTGCAAGCCACGGCTTCTTTTCTATAAAACAATGAGTAGTTAACTAACCTTTTCCCATTTTGGCTTTCCCGCAAAAGGACAGCTTTTGTTCTTAAACTTGGCCCGATAGCGGACTATACATCCGCTATGAGCACAAGTGGTGCCATATTGAAGAGAAGGGCAGCTTTCACAAATCTTTAAGCGTTCTGAGTAGACTTCGTCTGATACGATAACAGATAAATCTTCTTCCGTTTCCCTAACGAGCTCCTGGATGATTTCCTCTGTTACTATTACACTTTCAACGCAGCCTTTACATAGATTTTGCTTACTCACTGCTGGGGTCCCCCTCATTCTTTATTTAACCGCTAATGTAACAACAGACATTGCTGGAAGTTTAATGGCTAATTTATTATTTTCAACCGTTACGCCTGTGAACGCAACAGGTTTTACAACCTCTGGCTGTTCGAAAGTGTTATGTGCATTCATTGAGTCGGCTGTAATGATTGTTCCTGAAACCTTAGTTTCGGCTCCAATTATGCCACGAAGGTCTAAATCTAATACTGATTCGTTCTGGTGGTCAATGTTACATAAGCTGATGTGAATGATACCTTCAGCATTTTTTGAAGCAGATACGGTTACTTGTGGTAACGTTTCTCCGTTATATTCATAGCTGCCAAATGTAGTATCAACAGCAAGCAGTTCAGCATCTTGGTGAACTTTGTACATATCAAATACATGATAGGTTGGAGTAAGAATCATCTTCTCGCCTTCCGTTAAAATCATCGCTTGAAGCACGTTGACGGTTTGAGCGATATTCGTCATTTGAACACGATCAGCGTGATTGTGGAAAATGTTGAAATGCAGGCCAGCTACCAGCGCATCACGGATCGTGTTTTGCTGATATAAGAATCCAGGATTTGTTCCAGGCTCTACATCAAACCATGTTCCCCACTCATCAATAATCATACCGATTCGCTTATCTGGATCATATTTATCCATAATCGTGCTATGCTTTGTAATTAACTCATCCATATGAAGGGCTTTCTTCATCGTAATGAACCATTCGTCTTCAGGGAAATCAATCGCTGATCCTTTACCAAGCCAGAAATCTCCTGGGATCGTGTAATAGTGAAGACTTAAACCATCCATTAACCAGTGAGCGTTCTTCATTAATACTTCTGTCCAGTTATAATCATCGACGTTTGCGCCACCGGCGATTTTATAAATTTTATTGCCGCCATAGTTACGTACATACGTTTGATAACGGCGATAAAGGTCTGCATAATATTCAGGACGCATGTTTCCACCGCAGCCCCAGTTTTCGTTTCCTACACCGAAATACTTTAACTTCCAAGGCTCGTCGTGGCCATTTTCCCGGCGCCAGTTTGCCATTGGCGATTCACCTTCAAATGTCATATATTCAACCCATTCTGACATTTCTTGAACAGTGCCGCTTCCAACATTTCCGCAAATATACGGCTCGCACTCTAATAATTCACATAAAAGCATGAATTCGTGCGTTCCGAAGTGGTTGTTTTCTACAACGCCACCCCAGTGAGTATTGACCATACGTTTACGATTTTCACGAGGACCGACGCCATCCTTCCAGTGATACTCATCGGCAAAGCAACCGCCTGGCCAGCGAAGAACAGGAACTTTAATGTTTTTTAATGCTGCTAGTACATCGTTACGGATACCCTTTGTATTAGGGATCGAGGAATCTTCACCTACCCAGATTCCTTCATAGATACATCTGCCTAAATGCTCTGCAAAGTGACCATATATATTTTTATTAATTTTGCCTTTTGTAATATCAGCATTTACAATGACATTATTTTTCATAAAGTAATCCTCCAGTCGGTTTATGTAATCAAAGTACCCTAGTAAACCTTAGGGCTATTATTGCTAATAGCCCCAACTTTAAAAATTAACGATAGATAACGTCATTCCAGCGTAATTCGTTAATAAATGATTCTGTTTTTGTGTCGTTATTAATGACAACCATTTCAATACCAGCTAATTCTGCAAAGTCTCTTAACTGTTCTGTTGTTACTTTATAAGAGAACCCAGTATGGTGCGCTCCGCCAGCTTCAATCCAGTTCTCAACAGCTTGACTTAGAGAAGGCTGACACGTCCAAAGTACACGTGCAACAGGAAGTTTTGGCATATCCTGCTCTGGTTGTACCGCATCTACTTCATTTACAAGAAGACGGAAACGATGTCCAAGGTCGATAATGGATGCATTTAATGCAGAGCCGCCTCTTCCATCAAATACGATTCTTGCAGGGTCTTCCTTGCCGCCAATTCCTAGTGGATGCACCTCAATTTTAGGACGAGTGGCTGAAATGGTTGGACAAACCTCAAGCATATGAGCACCAAGAACCATTTCATTTCCTGGTTCAAAATGATACGTGTAGTCTTCCATAAAGGATGTACCTTCATTGCCCGCAATGATTTTCATTAAACGAACGAGTGCCGCAGTTTTCCAGTCACCTTCACCCGCGAAGCCGTAGCCTTGTTCCATTAGACGTTGAACTGCAAGACCTGGAAGCTGACGCATACCATGTAAATCTTCGAAAGTTGTTGTAAATGCTGTATATCCGCCTTCCGTTAAGAATGCTTTCATTCCAAGCTCAATTCTGGCTTGATAACGGATGCTGTCTCTTACCGGTCCGTCAGTTAGACCTTCTGGTGTAATATCATATTGCTCTTCATATTCAGCCATTAACTGGTCAAGTTCTTGTTCACTTACATCGTTCATGCGTTGAACGAGGTCGCCAACACCGTAACCATTAACTGTCCAGCCAAATTTAATTTGTGCTTCAACTTTGTCACCTTCAGTAACTGCTACTTGGCGCATATTATCACCAAATCTTGCCACCTTCAGGGTTTTACTTTCAGCAAAAGCAACTGCCGTTCTCATCCAGCTGCCAACGCGCTCTCTTACTTCCGCGTTTTCCCAGTGTCCGACAACCACCTTACGTTTAACCTTTAAGCGGCTGGCGATGAATCCGTGTTCACGATCTCCGTGTGCAGATTGGTTAAGATTCATGAAATCCATGTCAATTGAATTCCATGGGATATCACGGTTAAATTGTGTAGCTAAATGAAGATATGGTTTTTGAAGAGCTGAAAGCCCGGCAATCCACATTTTTGAAGGTGAGAATGTATGCATCCATGTAATGATTCCTGCACAATTTTCATCAGCATTTGCTTCAAGAATTAAGCGGCGAATTGCATCGGAATCCTTTACAACAGATTTAAAAACTAATTTATATGAAACGGCTGGATCATGATCTAGACCACTTACAATCGTTTTTGAATTTTCCTCTACTGCTCTAAGTACGTCTTCTCCGTAAAGTAATTGACTTCCAGTTACAAACCAAAATTCATAGGCTTTTGTCGTTAACAAGGTAAATCCCCCTAAAGTAGTTAGTTTTCTTCAATGTCCAAATAACATATGTTGATAAGTTAATCTATAAGACAACCATTAAAGCGTTTGCTTGGTTATTTGTTTTGTTTGACCATAATATGCGTTTTTCCCATGCTTTCGCAGGTAATGCTTATCCAACAAGAATTGTTGAATTGGGTTTACGTTAGGATTAAGCTGGAAGGTATGCAGCGCCATTTTCGCTACTTCTTCTAGCACAACGGCATTGTGTACTGCCTGATTGGCGTTTTTACCCCAACAGAACGGTGCATGGTTAAACACTAGGACTCCTGGCATTGCCACAGGGTCTAATCCTTGTTTTTCAAACGTTTCAATAATTACATTTCCTGTTTCAAGTTCATAGGCACGATCAATTTCATCCTGAGTCATCTCACGTGTACAAGGAATCTCTCCATAATAGTAGTCAGCATGTGTAGTTCCAAGTGCAGGAATCGGACGACCTGCTTGTGCCCAGCTCGTTGCCCATGGCGAATGGGTATGGACCACTCCGCCAATTGTTGGAAAAGCACGGTAGAGTGCAAGATGTGTTGGTGTATCTGATGAAGGGCGCAGATTTCCTTCGACAATCCTGCCTTCCAAATCTACTACTACCAAGTCCTCAATACTAAGCTCATCATAAGGAACACCGCTTGGCTTGATGACAACAAGGTTTTGTTCACGATCAATCCCACTTACATTTCCCCAAGTAAAAGTAACCAAGTTATGTTTTGGAAGCTGTAAATTAGCTTCCAAAACCTCTTTTTTTAGTCGTTCTAGCATACTGTCTCCTCCGTTCTTTCTAAGGAGCTTGCACTCTTAATTTTTTTCAATGTTTTCATCACGTTATTTTCGCCGCGTCCAAAATAATCGTATAGGCGGGCATATTCTGTATAAAGCTGATCATAGACCGCCTTATTTTCTGCATTTGGCTGGTATACATAATCTTTGACTCTGCCCATATCCTTGGCTGCTTCAGTAATGCTGTCATAGCCGCCGCGTTCTTTACCTGCTGCAACAGCACCAAACATTGCAGAACCAAGTGCTGGTGTTTGGGAAGAAGCAGAAATTTTAATACTCATATTTAATACGTCTGCATAAATCTGCATCATCATTACATTTTTCTCAGCAATTCCGCCTGCAGCATACACTTCATTAACAGGAACACCATTATCACGGAAGGTTTCAACGATCATTCGTGTACCGTATGCAGTTGCTTCAATCAGCGCACGATAGATTTCCTCTGGTTTTGTTAATAATGTTTGTCCTAGCAGTACTCCCGTTAGATCAGCATCTACAAGTGTTGAACGATTGCCGTTCCACCAATCAAGTGCGAGGAGACCGCTTTCACCAACGTTTAACTTACTTGCTTTGTCCGTTAATAACTGGTGGATATTTACGCCTTTTTCTTTTGCTTCTTCATAGTAACTTGCCGGTACACAGTTTTCAGTAAACCATTCAAAATGGTCACCTACGCATGATTGACCAGCTTCGTATCCCATATATCCTGGAATGACTCCATCTTCAACCACACCGCACATTCCCGGTACAATCTTTTCCTCTTCACCTAGTAAAATATGACATGTAGACGTTCCCATAATCATCAATAGTTTACCAGGTTCTGTAATCCCTACTGCTGGGACAGCAACGTGTGCATCCACATTCGCAACTGCAACTGCAGTACCCGGGTTCAATCTTGTTAACTTAGCACCTTCAGCAGTGATTTCTCCAGCTTTAGAGCCAATGGCAACGATATCCGTAGATAATTTATCCTCAACAACATTTTCTAAACGAGGATCAAGCGCTTTAAAAAATTCTTTTGATGGGTAGCCATCCTGCTTATGCCACATTGCTTTATAACCTGCCGTACAGCTGTTGCGCTTTACTTGACCAGTCAATTGAGAAATAACCCAATCGGTTGCTTCTAATATTTGATCTGCAGCTTCATAAATTTCAGGTGCTTCATCAAGAATTTGCCATACCTTCGGAATCATCCACTCGGAAGAAATTTTTCCGCCGTAGCGTTGTAAGAACTTTTCACCACGTTGTTCAGCAATTTCATTCAAGCGGTTTGCTTCGTCTTGTGCCGCATGATGCTTCCAAAGCTTCACAAAGCTGTGTGGATTTTTACTATATTCAGGTTTCAAGCATAATGGAGTCCCAGTCTGATCAACCGGTAGGACCGTACAAGCTGTAAAGTCGATTCCTAATCCGATGACATCATCCGGGGAAACTTGTGCTTTATCTAATACTTCCGGAATGGTAATCTGTAAAACTTCTAAATAATCTGTTGGATGCTGTAAAGCCCAATCATGTTCTAATTTAGTGGTTCCATCTGGCAAGAACTCATCCATCACTCCATGTGTGTATGGTTTTACAGCCGTTGCAACCTCTTTACCAGTTCCAATCTCAACTAAAACGGCTCTTCCTGACTGTGTTCCATAATCGACACCAATTGCATATTTAGCCATTTTTCTCACCCTGCCTTTTAGAAAGAATACGTTTACATAATCAATAAAATTTTTCTGAGTTTAATAGAATGTAATAACTACATTCGTATCTCACTCAGGTTAAAATTAAACGCTGCTTTATAAGTAAGTATGACATCCGTACAAGAAAGATGATTTTTCGACAAAACACTATCTATTTCACCCTACAAGTTAATGATATTGTAGCCGTTTTCAAAACTTGTACGTATAACCTTTAAGTTGATTGTACCACCTATCGATATTTTTTCAAGGTATTTTACTATTTATTTAAAAACTTTTTGCGTACAAGTTAAAAGAGCAGAAAATACATGTGAGTTTTGCCTGCTCTTTTAACTATTTTTCTATTCTTTTACCACACGAATACCAAATACCTTAGGTACCTTTTGACCTTCATGAGCACGGAAAGTCACCTTTATTTGCTCCTTACCAGCAGTTGTTTGCTTTGGAATCTCATATTTAACTTGTACAAACGTGTTCAACTCGGCAAGTTCCACTTTACCGTTTTCCAATTCAACTCCATCGATCGTGATAGCAAAGGAATTCATCGTCTCTATTTCTTTTGTATACATAACAAAAAGATGGTTCTGCTGGTTGGAATGAACCTTTAAAGCGAAAGAAAAGTGCCCGTTTGGCCATGTATCTCGGTATTTCCGATTGGACTGGACACCATAGCCCACATGCTCCCCTTCAAATTCATGATCACGCTCCGGCTGCATTTCTCCAGGCTGAACAAAATCAACGGTCCTAAGCTTTAGTTCATGCTCTTTTTCGACAGAAGCTTTATAAGAAAGTTCTGCTTCTTTCCATTTTTCTTCGGTAAAAACGTCCCAATAAACAGAAGTACTACGATCATGCATTTGATAGAATGGGAACAATCTCACATCTCGAGGATAGCCCAGCTCATTCATATCAAAATGATGATTATTTTCTGAGACAGGTACGATGCGATTAAGTAATGATGATTCACTGGTGACTAAAACTGGTGTAAATAATATCTCTTTTGCAGACTTATCCTGTTGTATTGGCCCTAAATCACCCGCTAGAACAAGTGGTCCATTCATAAATGCTATTCGATTTGGGTTATCGTTCATCGTTTCCACTCTTACTGTCATAGGTATATCTAATTCAACTGTATCACCGTTTTCCCACACACGATCAATAGTGATAAAACTAGAAGGTTTAGAATCGTGGTTGTACGGCTCACCATTCACTTTTACATTCATACCTTTTTCCGCCCAATATGGATAGCGGACAGATAGGGAGAATTGGTTTGAATCAGTAGACTCTACTACCAATTTTATTGAACCTGTTTCAGGATACGTAGTTTCCTGATGAACAATGACTCCTTTCTCGCTCCAATTCAGTTTGGATGGGATGTATTGGTTCACCACGAGAGATTGGTCGTTATAAAAATAGATTCCACTGCCATAACTAGAATGGTTCTCCATTCCCGTACCAACACAACAAGTAAAATCATTAAACTGAGAATTATAAACTTTGTGACCGCCCATATCTAAGGAAACAAAGTAAGTGACAGTGCCTTCTTGCGGGTGCTGGGACGCTAAAATATGATTATATAAAACTCTCTCGTAAAAATCTCCTTGCTCAGCAAGACCATTCCACTGAATAAGGTGTCTAGTTAGTTTTAACATGTTATAGGAGTTACACGTTTCACAAGTATTAGCCCCAAGCCGGTCAGTTAATTTGTCTGGTTCTCCAAAATGTTCATTCATGCTGTTTCCACCGATTACATATGAATGATGATGGACAACCTGTTTCCAGAAGAATTCTGAAATACGACGGTAGGATTCGTTATTTGAAATTTCATATTGACGTGCAGCGCCAATTATCTTTGGTATTTGTGTATTGGCATGTCTTCCTGCTAACACATCTTTTTCAGCTGCTAGGGAATCTAATAGTTCTTTGTGATAAAACAGTTGTGATAGCCTCCAAAAGCGCTCATCGCCCGTGTCTTCAGCAAGGTCAACAAGTACTTCTGACATACCGCCATATTCACATTTCAAGACTTCCTGTACCTGTTGTTCATTTAGGTTCTCAAACACATCGTTTAGCCATAAACCAAGCTTTGTTTCAACCTGCAAAGCTTTATTGTTATTCGCAAACTTAAAGGCATCACGCAGACCAGCGAATAATTTATGAATGGAATATAGAGGCACCCAGCCGCCATTCAAATCAAAACCTTGTGATCGGATATCTCCTGCTTTTACTTCTTCAAAAATTTCTTTTCCACGTGGGATACCAGAAATATATCCTGTTCCATGCGCTTTTTGACAAACTTCGAGTTCATCTACAATATAATCCACTCTTTGATTAAACACACTATCATCGTTTGCCGCTGCCATCATTGCTGCCGCTGATAGATAATGTCCTAGTGTATGTCCAGAAATCCCTTGTACTTCCCAACCTTCATAACTGGCCGCTTTTGGCTGAAGTCCCGCATACTCTCTGAATCTAGAAAGCAGTCTATCAGGCTCTAGCTTTAATAGATATTCCTTATTTAACTCCATTGCATGCTTTAGCGGACCGCCTGTAATACGAACATCCTTAAGATCAAATTCTTTTAGTTTCCTATTCACATTTACTTGATTGGTGGATAGCATGTAATGTCACTCCATTTTATTTATTTTTTTCAACCGTCTTTTTACCCCACAGGACCGTCCCCTCTTGGTCCATACCAGTGAAAACAAGCGTACCGTTCCAATTTTCCCAGTCCCAAGCAGGAATCACTTTCAACTTGTACTTCCAGTAATCATCAGGAGCTCTGCCAGGGTCATAAACCGTGAGTTCCAATGTGTTATCCCCCGTTAGTGCCCAACGACTCTTATCATCCTCTCCCATTTCCCCATTTGATTTGAGTTGTAAATTCTGAGAAACTTGTAAACTATCATCATATCTTGGGAGAAGGATCTGTTCCCATTTACCAATAATGTTTTCTTCGTTTATTTCTTGTTCTGCTTCACCCGCATATCTTTCCGGTGAAACCACCGGCCAGCCATCATCGGTCCAAACTATTTTCCTGACATGCAAATGGGACCAATAGACATCTTCGCCAGCTCTGGCATTGTGGGTGAGATAATATTCCCCATTTTCCTCAAACAAGGCATTATGACCAGTCCCCAGCCAGCCATCGCTATTTTCAAATCGATACGCTCCTACTAATTTGTTCCCAGTATTGAAGGATTCATCGGTTGTATCAATCATTTCACTGCCATTATAGTCCACATATGGTCCCGTTATATTTTTCGACCTAGCTGTACGGACATTATATGTATCCTCCAGCCACTCATATGATACAGTTAAGTAATAATAACCGGTATCACCGTTATAAATAATTTCAGGTCCTTCTATGCCGTAATTCATATTTTTCCTTTGCGCCACTAACGTTCCCTCATCATTTGGATCGACTAATTTTCCAGTAGCAGAATCTACTTTTGTAATAAAAATTCCGCCAAAATAGGAGCCATAAACCATCCAGGCCTGCCCATGTTCATCCAATACGATATCCGGATCGATCGCATTTACCGTGTGTTCATCCCCCTCTTGGGATTTAAATACGGCACCTTCGTCTTTCCAAGGACCCTCAATATTGTCACTTACCGCCACACCAATATACGAATTCCTTTTTCCAACAGAGGATACAGAGTAATATAAATAATATTTATCATTCAATTTCACCACATCTGGAGCCCAAAAGGTCGTTCCTTTGGTCCATTCCCACGCCTCCTGAGATACTTGTTCAAACACACGGCCAACAAACTCCCATTTAATTAAATCCTTCGACTTTCTTATCTGGATTCCTGGTTTTGGCGGGGCTCCTACCATGTAGTCTGTGGAAAACGCATAATACCAGCCATCTGCTTTAATGATTGAAGCATCATGAGTAAAATTGGTGGTCCAATCCTTTTCCTTATAAAGGATATCACTGTTGATATTTTGTACCGGCTTGTCAGCAGGTGCCGCTGGTAATGTAACGCCAGACAAATTGCCTGTTTTAGGCATAGCAAAAGTCATCAAAAGCGTTACTCCTATGATTAACACGATTAAAATGACGATTCCTGCTAAATACTTCTTTGTTTTAAGTTTCATTGATTGACTCCAAGGTATGTGAGTATTTTTTAAACACGGCTGTGTTAAAGCCAACTTTAATATTGGCACTCTGTTGATTTGCGCGGAAGGCACGAAGACTCCTGCGGGAGGACGGGGCAGGGGAGACCCCACAGGCGCTAAAGCGCCGAGGAGGCTCCCCGGACCGCCCGCGGAAAGCGAAGTGCCTCGTGACAGGCAAAGTGCGCCTGTCCCTGTGGTGATTTTCCAAAGAAGCTTTCCTTAGTGGAGCGCAAATCAACAGACCCATTTAACACAGCCTTAAACAAAAAGCACTTATCATCGAAAAATTCTGATAAGTGCTTTTTTATTTCTCTATTAACTTCTAATTTGTTGAGCCAAAAATGCACATGCATTTGATTTAGTTGTATTAACCTTTTACCCCTGAAATTGCGATTGATTCGATGATTTGTTTTTGGAAGACGATGAAAACAATCAACATTGGTAATAACGCAACAACCGAAGCGGCCATGATTAGCGGATAATCACTTTGGATCGCATATGAAGCGTTAAAGTTTGCAATTACAAGCTGAAGCGTCTGCTTCTCAGGTGAGTTCAGATAAAGAATCGGTCCAAGGTAATCATTCCAAATCCCCATAAACCATAGAATCAACTGTGCAGCTACAGCAGGTTTAATTAATGGAAAAATGATTTTGTAAAAGATTTGGAAGTATGAGCATCCATCAATCTTGGCAGCTTCAATGATTGAGTTAGGAATACTCGTTAAAAACTGACGTAAAAAGAAAATCATGAAAATGTTTCCGAAAAACCCTGGGATGATTAATGGCAGTAATGTATCAACCCATCCTACAGAAGAAAACATGATGAACTGCGGAATCATTAGCACTGGATAAGGAATCATAACCGATGCAAATAACATCATGAAGATTTTATTTTTACCATTAAAATGCAGCTTCGAGAATGCAAATGCTGCCAAACTTGAGGTGAATGTACCAATCACTGTTACTGACACAGCGACGATTAAGCTATTACTAATACCTGAAAGCAGCGGCCCCATAGACCAAATCTCAGAATACTTTGCAAAAGAAATCGTGTCTGGAATCCATACCGGAGGCAATGCAAAAACATCCTCCCGGGTCTTGATTGAAGTCGAGAACATCCATAACAATGGTGCTACCATGAAGATTGCTCCAAAGCTTAGGAAGATAAATACCACAGCGTCGGTAATTCTATTTTTCTTCTTTTCAGACATAGGTTCTGCTTTAACTGACTTTTTATTTGCAACTGCAACTTCCATTTTATACGCTCCTCTCTATTACTCTGTTACTTTACGGTTATTAATCCAGTTCGAAGGAATTTTTCTCATTTATCTTAAATTGGATTAAAGTAATAATGAAGATGAAAAGTCCTAATACTAACGCCATTGCAGATGCATAACCTAATTGGAAGTTACCAAATGCTTTTTGCCAAATATAAAACACCACGGATGCCGAACTATATTCAGGACCACCAGTTGGAGTCATTACGTTAATTTCAGTGAAAATCTGAGCCCCGCCAATAATGTTGGTTACGATAATAAAGAAGGTAACGGGTTTTACCATAGGAAGAGTGATGTGCCAAAATGATTTGAAGGCATTAGCACCATCCAGTTTTGCTGCTTCATAGAATGATTTCGGCACACTTTGAAGGGCAGCTAAGTATAACAGCATTGTATATCCTAATCCCTTCCACACCGCCATGATGATCAATGCTGGTTTTACCGTAGAAGTATTTTGCAGCCAGTTAGGACCTTCAACTCCAAAAATAGCTAAAAACTGATTGACTAATCCGTAATCTCCGTTATATGCCCATTGCCATAGAATAGATATTGCAGCGATAGAAGAGATAACCGGAATATAATATAGAACCCTAAATGTATTGGTTCCAGGAATCCCGCGATTTAAAGCCAAAGCAAGCAATAACGCTAATACAATACCGATTGGAATACCAAGCATCATATAAATCGTGTTAAACATCGACTTATAGAAGTACTCATCTTTGAATACATTGATAAAGTTTTCCAATCCGATAAAGTCCATTGACCCTAGACCATCCCAGTTTGTAAATGCACCGTAAATGGAATAAATAAGCGGAACCATTGCGAATATGAGGAATCCTATGACAGGTGCTGCAATAAATAAATAGGCATATCTTTGCTCTGTGCGATACAGTTTGGATGTCGTTTTCATCTTCCCTCACCCTTTCTAAAGCTATAATGATGACACATTTCCCTTTTTCTAAATTTCTTTTTCACCAAAAAATTTAGATAAAAGGAATAAATGGTGCTAGTAGTTTTTAAGAAAACTAGCACCATTTACACTGTGTCAAAGTTCAGTTAATTGCTTATTTCTTAGCTTGTTTTTCTTGTTGGATTGCTGCATCTAGTAATTTTTGCATCTTAGGCTGTGCTTCTTTAACATATTCTTCAGCTGTCATCTTACCATCAAGAACTGGCTGGATGTTTTTGAAGAATTCATCATACCATTCAGCTGTGTACGTTTTTTCAGCCGGGAAACCACGACCGTAATCGTTAATAATATCTAAGAATTCTTGCTTGTTTTCAGGCTTAATTGAAGTGTCCGCTGCCCATTGTTCAGCAACAGTTACGCTGTTTGGTAATTGAACTTGTGCATCTACTAACGCTTGGTTACCTTCTTGGTCAGCAGATAGGTATAATGCTAACTCAGCTGCTGCTTCCGCATTCTTGGATGTAGCTCCTACACCGATACCTAGAGAACCAACCCAAGCAGCAGGTTTACCTGTTTTACCTGCAGGCCATGGAATTAAGTCATATTCAAACTTTAATTGTTCTGCATATGTTGCCATATCCCAAGGACCAACTGGGAAGAAAGCCAATTCGCCCTTCATCCATCTTTGGTAAGTATCAAGTGTTTGTGCTTCTGCAATAGAAGGAGTGATTTTGTATTTATTTTGTTGATCAGCAAACCATTGTACTGCTTCAGCAAATTCAGGAGTATCAATTGTTACCTTTGTGCCAGTTTCATCGATCCAGTCTGCACCATTACTCCAAGCAATTGGCTGTAATGCCCATTGAATGTTAAATCCAGCACCAAATTGATCACTTTTTCCATCGCCGTTTTTATCTTTTGTCAATTGTTGTGCTACATTAATGAATTCGTCCAAAGTATAAGGCTTATCTTTGTCAGGAAGTGGAATTCCTGCTTCTTCAAACATTGTTTTATTGTAACCTAATGCAAATGGTCCTAAGTCTTTTGGCAATCCATAAATTGCACCTTGTCCTAGAGTTTCGCCGTCGAAACGATACTTAGCAACACCTTTTTCCCAAATATCTTCGATGTTTACATTTTCTGACCCTTCAACATACTCAGTAATATCTTTTAATACACCAGAGTTTACATATGCTTTCACTTGAGCTGGGTTATAGAAGAATACATCAGGAATCTTCTTACCAGCAATTGCCGCTTTTAACTTTGTATCATATTGATCTGGAGCAACTTGAACCAATGTCACTTTCACATCAGGATGTGATTTTTCATAACGTTTTACAGTTGCTTCATAAGCTTTCAATTCTTGAGGCTGACCTCTAAACATAAATGTAATAGCTGTTTTTCCATCTTTCGTTTTACCTGACGTCTCTGAGCTATTAGAGCAACCAGCAAGGATGGAACCGATAATCATAATAGTAAGTAGAATCAATGAACCTAGCTTTTTTGTTGATTTCGACAAGGTAATCCCTCCAAAACTATTTTAATAGTAAAACAATTTGGTAAAAACTTTGAAAACGCAACCATAATTTAATAAAATAATAGTTGTTTGTAATAATACGCTTGTGCATTGTACGTACATGTTAAGGCGACTACATAAAGATCCCTCCTGAATTTTCTACCGCCGTAACCTTTTGCACTAAACAACAGGCATTATAATTACGTTTTTCTAGCTTTTTTTTAAAACTATGAAAGCGTATTCCCTACAATTAAAATAGTAATATACCTGTTCGTACATGTCAATCATGTTTTAATAAATTTTTTACTTATGTACGTACGTGTTTTTAAGGTATAATAATTAGTGTATAATTAAAACATCGAAATCTCTTTTATTCTTACTCAAATATTTTAAGGGTATACTCATATGTAATATAGAAAGCGGTGATACAATGGCGCAAAAAACCAAGTACAATATGGTGAAAGAACAGATAACAGATTGGATCACCAGCGGTAAGGTTAAGCCTGGTGAAAAAATTCACTCAGAAAATGAACTTGTTAAAATGTTCGGTGTGAGCAGGCATACAGTTCGTCAAGCAGTGGGTGACTTAGTACATGAGGGATGGCTTTATAGGGAACAAGGAGCGGGAACCTTTTGTTCGTTTAAACAGGAAGAAAATGAGCCTACTGTTCTCCCAGCTCAAACGAATGGCAAAAATATCGGAGTCATAACTACCTATATTTCCGACTATATTTTCCCTTCTATTATTAGAGGAATTGAATCCTACCTATCAAACCAGGGTTATTCATTAACGTTTGCATGTACGGATAACGACATTGAAAAAGAAAAACTATGCCTGCAAACCATGTTAAATAGAAATATCGATGGTCTTATCGTTGAACCAACAAAAAGTAGTGTTTATAATCCTAACATTCATTACTACCTAGAACTGGAACAGCGTAACATCCCGTATTTAATGATTAACCAGTTTTATCCACAGTTAGCACCTCCACATATTGTTGTTAATGATGAACACGGAGGCTATATTGCTACTGAACATTTAATTAAACTGGGGCATCGCAAAATTATTGGCTTATTTAAAACCGACGATCTTCAAGGAGTTAACCGTATGCAGGGCTTCATCCGCGCATTCCGTGAACACGGAATCACGTTCTTCCCAGACATGGTTATCTCCTACTCAACCGAGGACATGAATGAAAAAGTCAAGGATCAATTAAACAAGTTTTATTCATCAGATGATAAGCCGACAGCAATTGTTTGTTACAATGACCAATTGGCTCTGATGGTTCTAGATGTATTAAGAAATTATCAAATAAGTGTCCCAGATGATGTTTCAATTGTCGGTTATGACGACTCATTTTTAGCTGAGACCTTTGAAGTAAAACTAACATCCGTTGCCCACCCTAAAATGGAAATGGGGATTGAAGCAGCGAAGAGGATCGTATCCGCTGTAGAAGGAAAGGACAATAATCCTCAGTCTATTATTTATGAACCTGAGCTGGTCGTAAGAAATTCCACTGCTCCTGTAAAAAGCACGGATTTGATTATACAAGAATAGCGGCTTTCGAACTTTGTTAAGGATTTCACTACTTTATATTAATTAAAAAAACACACGCAACTTGTGTGTTTTTTTAATAAGATTCGTTTTTCGATTACAGTGATTTGCTGCCTTTTGGATGGTATTAACTTTCTTCTTTTACTATATCAATAATAGATAGAAGTTGATTTATTTCTGCCAACGGTTTATGGCCGATATCTGGCAGCCTTTTTCGGTGGTTATACCAAATCGCCTTCCAACCTGCTTCCATCGGTGCCACCACATCATTTGGCCAGGAGTCGCCAATATATATCATCTCACTCGGAATCATGTTGACTTTTTGTGCTACATGCTGAAATATTTGTTTGTTCGGTTTTGCCACTCCCACCTCGTCAGAAATAAAGATGCGATCTCTAGAAACGAAACTTGTCAGGCCAAGTGAATTTATTTTATTAAACTGATGTTGCACTGGCCCATTTGTAATGATTCCAACAAGTTTTCCTTGAGCTTTAATCTCGTTTATTAGCTTCGGAACCTCCGCAAATAACTGGAGGCTGCCTGAATTTAACTCATATTGTGCTTGAAATCGACTCGCTAGTTCATTGGTAATGCCCTTTTGAAAATATTCTAATGCCATCACAATTCTAGCTATCCGCATTTCTTCTAAGGTCAACTGGCGGCTGCTATATTGTTTCCATAGCAAATCACTGAAGTCCCTAAATTTTTTGTACAATGACGTAACATCCATGTATTCATAAAGAAGGGGAAATGTATCTTTAAATGCTTTTGAAAATGGATATAGGTGATCATGTAATGTATCATCTAAGTCAAAGAAAATTGCTTTAATTGTCATTCTGTCCTCCTTAGAGACAACTTGTACTTCTTTTTTAAAAAGTTGTATGGTATTTTAATAGTACTACTAGCAAATACGAATAATGGAGATTCTAACATGAAACAATTATTCAAAATACTTGAATTTGTCACAGCCTTTTTCCAATTAAATCTCCTATGGCTTTTATTTTGCCTGCCGGTTATTACGATTTTCCCTGCAACCGTGGCAATGTACTGCGTAATCCGCCAGTGGGTATTACATAAAGACTATAGTGTTTTTCGGAATTTTTTCCAATACTTTAAAGAAAACTTTAAACAAAGTTTTGTCTTAGGGATTATCTGGATTGTTTTCGCTGGGCTGTTTTTCCTTAATTTTATGTTATTGAAAAACTTTGCCTCTTTCCAATATGTACTCTTAACCGTTTTAACTTTAATTGGCATCGTAATGCTTTTCATCACCATTTTCATTTTTCCAACCATTGCCAATTACAATGTTAATTGGACGACTGCAATCAAGAACTCCTTATTCTTTTCAATCAGATATATACTAGTTACACTATCTCTTATTGTCTTACTTATCTTAACGATATTAATCCTGTTCACTTGGAAGATTACCTTCATGTTTATTTTCTGTGTATACGCGTATTGTAACTACCATTTATGTAATATCGTATTTAACAGAATCCAACAACTGCAAACAACACAACAGTAAGCGTTGCAGCAAAAATGGATACCGCCAACGGCAGTATCCATTTTTATTTGTAACTTAAACCTTAATTTCCAACTGTCCGCCTGAGGCGGACAGTGTCCACGAGTGGTGCCTGTCACCTAGGTAGGTGACAGGCACACCGTTTTATTCATTTAGGTATGCCCATGCATATTGGGCGTAGAGTTCTGCGCCTGTTGCGAGGGCGTCTTCGTCGATGTTGAATTTTCCGTGGTGATGGGCCCATTCTGTGTCTTTATCTGGATTGCCACTGCCGACGAGGGCGAAGCTGCCTGGTGCATGGGCGAGGTATTCACTGAAGTCTTCTCCGCCCATGGTTGGTTTTTCGTTATAAACCACATGATCCCCAAATGCTTCTGCAGCAACTTTTTGCACTAGGTTTGCACTGTATTCATCGTTAAGTACCGCTTTGGTTCCACGAATATATTCCACATTTGCAGTCGCACCGTAAATCGCAGCTACCTGGTCAGCGTAATGCTGAAGCTGTTTTTCAATATAATCTCTCGTTTCAGGGTGGAAACAGCGGACTGTTCCTTCTATTACTGCATTTTCAGCTATTACATTAAACCTTGTACCGACGACCATTTTACCAATTGTAAGAACGGCTGGATGCTGGGCATCAATGGTTCTAGATACTACGGTTTGTACATTCATGACAAAGGAGGAAGCTACAATGGCAGCGTCAATACATGCATGCGGCATGGCTCCATGCCCGCCTCTGCCCTTGAAGGTAACTTTAAATAAATCTGCTGATGCAAAGGATGGTCCAGGGGTACACGATACTTTATGCGTTGGCATCTGCGACCAAATGTGGATTCCAAAAACGTTATCCACTCCTTCCATTGCACCTTGTGCCACTAACGCCTTCGCCCCTTCAGCTACTTCTTCAGCAGGCTGGAACAATAACCGTACATTACCTGGCAATTCTTCTTTTACTTCATTTAGCGCTTTAGCTGCGATTAATAACATAGCTGTGTGCGCGTCGTGTCCACAGGCATGCATTTTCCCTTCTTCTCTTGACGTATAGGGTAGATCTTTGTTTAATTCCTCAACCTGCAATGCGTCCATATCTCCTCTTAGAGCGACCGTTTTGCCCGGTCTTCCCCCTTGAATTTCCGCAATCACACCAGTCGGTTCAGTTTTCCTATAAGTGATTCCTAATTGATCAAGGTACTCCGAGACAAATTGAGTAGTTTTAAATTCCTCCCACGATACTTCGGGTTCAGAATGCAGCTTTCGACGTAACTCTGTTAATTCTTCGCTGTATGTTTGAATCGCTTCTTTTATTTTTGCATGTATCATGATTATTCAGCCTCCGTTAACTTTTTTGCTGCTTCATAAAGAACCTGAACAGCATTTGCGATGTGCCTAGAGTCGGACCATTCTTCCGGACAATGACTTAACCCGTCTTTACTCGGAATAAATAACATTCCTACATTCGTAAAATCTGAGAAGACCATTGCGTCATGACCTGCACCGCTGTTAATCGAACACTTGGGAATATCAAGTTCACCGCTCTTTCTCTTTAGCAATGAAACAATATCCTTGTTCATCTCTTTTGGTTGTATATATAATAGCTGCTCAACACTAACCTCAATACCTTGCTTGCTATAAAAAACCGCCAAGTCCTTCACTTTTTCGATCACATTCAAAACATTTTCTTCCTTGCCTGAACGGATGTCCACTGTAAATACCGTCTTATCAGGAATGACATTTGCTCCATTTGGAAATACATTTAATCTTCCAGTAGTAACAACCGTTCCTTCGCCTTCTGATTCGGCAAGGTCTGGGAATTCCGCAATCATCTTAGCTGCCGTGACTAACGCGTCAGCTCTACGATCCATCGGAGTCGTACCGGCATGTCCGGCCTGCCCCTTTACGGTTACTTCTAATTGAGTCAACCCAACAATGGCCTCAACGACTCCAATAGGGATAGCTTTTTCTTCAAGGATCGGTCCTTGTTCAATATGCAATTCCAGGTATGCCTTCATGGTTTTCGGATCTCTTTTTTTCGGAAGCGAAGGATCGAGTCCTATTTCCTTCATGGCATCGACTGCATAAATACCATCTTTATCTTTTAAACGATTAAAACCTTCCTCATCTAATAAACCTACGATTCCACGTGAACCCATCAGTCCGCCGCCAAATCTTGACCCTTCTTCTTCAACAAGAGCAATCACTTCTAGGGGGTATTTTGGTGTTAATTTATTCTCCGCAAATAGCGCCGCGACTTCAAGTCCTGCCACAACTCCCGCAGGTCCATCATAGGAGCCGCCATTTGGAACGGAATCAAAATGGGAACCAACAAGGACACTCGGAGCATCCTTTAGAGTTCCTTCAAGTCTCCCAAAAATATTACCAAATCCATCTTCCTGAACCGTTAAACCATATTCTTTCATTTTGTGTTTAATATATTGTCTTGCCTGCAAATCCTCAGCACTATATGTAAGCCGGGTAGTACCTTTACCCGGTGTAGCGGTAAAGGTACTCAATGTATCAATATGGCTTTCAATTCTAGCCTGAACTTTTTCTAAATTTGTTTCTATTTTTGTTTCCATCTACTCCAAATCCCTTCTTACAAGAATCCTACAAAGATACCTGCTAGTATAACCGACACCATTGTAACGGTGATGAATCCTCCGACAAGCATAGGAGGCAGCATATTGCTGGTCAGCATTTCTCTTTCCTTTTCATCTTCTGTCAAGGATTTAATAACTTCGTTTGTGATAATGTAATCGGCTGGAAATCCATATAAAGCTGTCAGCGAAACAGCGAAAGCCATATCTTTGCTTACTTTTAAAAGCTTTCCGGCAATGAATGAGAAGATATACATCCCGATTACCCCTAATACAATTGTGCCGACAAGCGGATAGATAATTTCAAGCATCATGCTTGGTGTCGCTTGTTTTAATCCGTCAAAGATAAACAACATAAGTGCCATGATGGCAAATCCGAAACCATTTGCTTTTTGTAAAACCTGCTTTTCCAGGAATCCAGCACTAGTGGCAATGACCCCGAACAATAAGCAAAGTACAAACGGGCTGATCGTAACCACAGGAGCTAATAGAGTTGAAGTTAGATAAGCTAGGTATGCAACCAATGAAAGCCTCAAAAACTTAAAGAAATCGGTATTATACTTTTCTGGCATATTCTTAAAAAGTTTCAACTCAGGTTTGGCAGCTGCTGTAGCTGCTACTTCAGCTGCAGCCTTCCCTTGTGCTTTTTCCGCAAGTTGTCCGCTGCGATATTGCTGTAGAAGTCTCTTCCCTTCTTTTTTCAAAACGATAGAAGTGATTGGATATCCCGCAAACCCCTGCATAACATAAATCACGATAGCAAATACAGATAATGATGCAAGTCCTGCTTCCTTCGCACCTTCAGACATGATTAGGGCCGACACAACTCCACCGACTAAAGGAGGAATGGCAACAACCACTGTCTGATAGCCGAAAAGGAATGTTCCAATTCCGAATAATATCGCGATAATTCCTAAAATCCCTGAGAGTGCAATAATGATCGTTTTCCACTGATTCTTCAATTCTTTAAGGGATAGTAAAGTTCCCATATTGGTAATTAATAAGTACATCATCATTGTTGCAACCACTGGCGGCACCCCTGCAAGTGCTACAATGTCTTGCGGGAAGAATGTCCAATATCCTCCAAGGAACAAGACGGCGCAAATGAAAATAGAAGGTACCCATGCCTTTGTTCGTACCGCAACTAAATCTCCAATAAATAAAATAGCCATAAGAATAACTAAAGCTAACATCTGTGACATGTAAAGTCCCTTCTTTCTGGTTAGATTTACTAAATTTTCGTCTTACGAAATATTTGTTATTACTAGAATAATAATATAATTATACTTTTCAGTCAATTTAAATTATTGGAAATTTTCATGTAATCGTTTTCAAAGCATTTCTTTACTTAAAAATTAAGCATTTTGTTATTATAGAAAATAATTTCATTATTCTAATAGGAGAATAATATAAAAAATACGCTCTCATTCGTATCGAACGAGAACGTATTTTGCGTTTTAGTTTTACACGACTGGCACGAAAATTTTTTCGAACTGATAATCTCCATCTAGTTCATTAATTTTAATAACCGAGGCGTTTTCAACCGGTTTGAAATTTTTTAAATCCTCTATTGGCCAATTCATCAGGAACGTTAAAAGCATGTGGATAAAGGCTGCATGAGTGACAATCACAATATTTTCGTAGCGCTGCTGCTTCCTCACACGTTCTACGATCGTGTGCATGAACATTGTCGCACGCAAGTACACGTCCGCAAGCGATTCTCCATTTTGAAAGCGAAAGTAAAATTGCCCCGCCGCTTTGAACTCCTTCTTCTTTTCAGGGGGACGGTCAGCAAAATCATAAAGATTCCCCAACTCCCACTCTCGTAATAATGGATTCTCGTAAAATGGAACGCTTTCTGGTAAAAGAGAATGAATAGCCTTAGCTGTTTGCATCGTTCTTAGATAAGGTGAACTGTACAGAACAGTCTTTGGGCTAACGATATTTTTGAAAAATTCAGCCGTTACCTGAGCTTGTTTATGCCCCAGCTCCGTTAAACTATGCTGTGAATCATGGGTATGCGACATCACGGTTTTATCGACATTATGCTCTGCTTCGCCATGACGGATGAGATAAATGTTCAACTATTTCAACCCCTTAAACAAGTCTATTACCTCTATTCTACTTCAGCCCGCTGACCGATTACCTAGTAAACGTTCGACAATATTTTACAGCGATCCCAATCCTAGACCTCTTATACATTACCTTTTTTGTTTTATGTTTCGTTTATGATATTACGTGCCAAATTTGTATTTTACGTGCCGATTTTAAAGTTTACGTGCCAAATCCCTACTTTACGTGCCATCTCTAGAATCCTTCCAAACTGATGCAGGCACTAATAAAAATCTATTAAAAGGCTGGCGATATGCCAGTCCAACGTCATTGATATGGTGTGGGACCAACACTAGATCGCTCTTAAATTACCTTTTTTAATTTATGTGCCGTTTTATAATTTTACGTGCCAAATTTGTATTTTACGTGCCGATTTTAAAGTTTACGTGCCATCTCTAGAATTACCTTCCAAACTGATGCAGGTACTAATAAAAATCTATAAAAAGGCTGGCGGAATGCCAGTCCAACGTCATTGATATTGGTTTGGTACCAACACTAGATCGCTCTTAAGTTACCTTTTTTTAATTTATGTGCCGTTTTATAATTTTACATGCCAAATTTGTATTTTACGTGCCGATTTTAAAGTTTACGTGCCAAATCCCTACTTTACGTGCCAAACTAATTAATCCATAAAAAAATACCACAGTCCTAGAACTGTGGTAACACATGACACGTTACAAATTATTAAGGAACGTACGAATCACGTCTGCTCCCCCGATAAAGGTTCCAAATGAACCTCCAATGTTGGTAAGGATGATGACTAATAGAACCCTTGTAAATTTATTACGCCAAAAGCCTTTAATGGAGAAAACATCTTCTGATAATGTTTCAAAGTCTGCGACACTTGGGCGTTTGATATAAGCTTGGACAATTCCAGACACCCATCCTGCTGCAAGTAACGGATGCAAAGTGGTGATTGGCGCGGCAATAAAGGCAGATAAAATCGCCAGCGGGTGAGCCAAGGCTGCAGCAGCACCAATTGCGGCTGTGATCCCAGTCCAAAGTATCCAGCTAATCGCTTGATCCATACCAGCGGCAGGGTTAAGAAAAAAGGTAAACGCAATGAGAGCAACAATGAGCACTGGGATTGCCCAGCCGATAATTTGCGGTGTTTTAGATTTCGGCTTTGTTTTTGTGAGTGCTTGCAGATCCTGGTCATTATGAATTTCTTTTGTAATTCCTGGAACGTGCGCTGCTCCAAGAACTGCAACAACCTTTTTTCCAGGTGCTTCTTTAATTTTTTGAGCTAGGTATTGATCACGCTCGTCAATTAAAGGTTTCTTTAATTTAGGAAAAGCTTCAGATATTTCCGCAAGCGAAGCATTCAATGTATCTTGAGTCTTCATTTTTTCAAGTTCTTCTTCTGAAATAGTTTCTTTATTAAAAATACTATAAATAATTGACGTGAGCAGCTGAGCTTTTCCCCAGACACCAACATTACCCCATATACGCGAGAACGTAATTTGGATATTACGGTCGGCTAAAACGAGCTCAGCCCCTATCTCTTTTGCTGATTCAATCCCTTGAATCATTTCCTGACCTGGTTTTGTGTCAAATTGCTTGGCTAAACGATTTTGGAAGGAGGAAATCGCTAAATTCATGATTAATAATGTTGCCTTTTTTTCTTTTATGACTTTAAAGATATCCGTTTCTCTCCATTTGCTGCCTTCCATGATCGACCTGTAGCGTTGGTCATCCAATTCAATACAAACAGAATCTGGACGTTCTCGGTCAATAACCTCTTTAACCTGCTCTACACTTTGTTTGGAAACATGAGCAGTACCAATTAAAATAATTTCTTTGCCATCTAAATCAATGCGGGTTATGTTTTCTTCCGTCATAATCTACTTCCTTCATCACAATATACTTATTTCCTATAAATGTCTCTATCCTTATAATGAAGTAGAAACCGGAGAATTTCAACACATTATATTTTGATGCCGTTATCAAAAAAGCTTAATAGATTTGAGGTGATAGCTATCCAACAGTTACTGCTGCTGCAACAAGTAATCGATTATATTGAAGAACATATTAAGGACGAAATTGCTCCAGAGAGCTTAGCGACTATGACAGGATATTCCCCTTACCATTTTTATCGGGTTTTTCAGAAGTATACAGGTTATACCTTAATGGACTATGTCGTAAAAAGGAGACTCCAGTATGCATTACACGAACTCGTCAATGGAAAAAAGGTTATCCAAATTGCGATGGATTACGGGTTTGAAACCCATGCCGGTTTTACAAAAGCTTTTAAAAAATGCTTT
Organism: Neobacillus driksii; assembly: GCF_013409995.1. GTDB lineage: Bacteria > Bacillota > Bacilli > Bacillales > Cytobacillaceae > Neobacillus > Neobacillus driksii. The sequence continues at coordinate 85,901 of NZ_JACCBX010000018.1, read as the reverse complement.
GGAAGCCCTCCTAGTCTATATAAAATTCATTGCCCCAAATCATTGCCGCAAAAATTAGATTTGATTACGATTCATCAAAAGAACACAGGCGGAATTGTGATGCAGCCAATGATTGTAAAGAGGGAGGCCTTCACTGTCGCAGGTAAAACATTCGAAATTAATATGGGAAAAGTATCTTATACAAGAGATGCACCGGCGATTTGGGACCAAGAGGGGCTGGCAGATGGTTCCATCGAAAGGTTTTTATATAACTCGTTAGCTCCTAAAAAGCATGGGGAGTACTGTATTAATTTAAGTCCTTCAGCAGTAGATAATAAGTTTATCTATTTATTTGCTGTTGATTTCGAAGAAGGTACCTCGCTACCAAATGGGCTGACAACATTACAAATACCAGCGGTTACTTACGCTGTGTTTAGAACTCCGTTGGTTGAAGTAGAGAAATTTGCTTCAGCTATAAAAGGAACATGGAAATATATTTTGGAGGACTGGTTCCCTCAATCTTCCTATGAGGTGGATGAAGAGGCTTTTGACTTTGAATACTATGATGAACATTGCCACCACTGGGATTACGACAAAATCTATATGGAGATTCATATTCCCATAAAGGAAAGAGGATGAAATCTCACCCTCTAGTTTTTTTCATAATATGCTGATATAAAAATAGGACAGGCATTAAAATAATCGCACTACCCATAATCGCTACTTTTATCGTAAAGTTTGAAGCAATCAGACCAATCACAGGTCCGCCGCCAATTTGTCCAATTGCGTCAACCTGGCCTTTAACTGAAAAAAAGGTAGCACGTGTAGAGGAATCTGGAATGATTTTATTCAGCCAAACCGTCTCCAACGGATACATAATGCTTCTTGAAATTTGGATAATGATATAAAAAGCTAATAAACCAACAGCGAATGTAGTAAAAGCAAAACCAATTAATGAACCGATAATTAAAATGCTGCCAATAAAAAGAGCCACATAAATATGGTTGAGATGCTGGTGGATGGAACTATTATCAATAAAGTGGAGCGCTGCAAATGTCAAAAGAACGACAATGAATTGAACCCCGCCCATCAGCAAAACTAACTGACTATCGGATAAGGTTGATAATCCTGATTGTTCTATAAAGTGGGGAATCCACAATCTGTCAAATCCCTCACTATAAAAACCAAAAAACAACGCAATCAGAAAAAGCATTCTCATTAGATGATTTACCCTAGAATAATAAAGAATTTCACTCATATTTTCCTTGATATTCTTCCAGCCCGATACTCTCTCCACTTTTTCAGCTGGTTTAAAATTCTCTTCTTTCATAAAGAAAACCAAAAGGATGGATAGCACTACCAACCCACTTCCTCCTAAAACGATGGGCAAATTGAGTATATAATACCCTGCCAGAATGCTTAATGGAATGGCAAGGACTTTTCCGAGATTACCTGCCTTCGCGCCTTTGACAAATGCCGAAGAAGCACGTTCTTCCCCAATCTCATCGGCAATCCAAGCTTGATGAGAACCACTTGTAAAAGTATATCCAATCCCCCATATGATTTGAGATAAAATCACAGCTGTGAAAAACGGAAACATTCCCTCAATAATAAAACCTATTCCAATCAAGAAAAAGCCAATAATAACAGATAGCTTTCTGCTTTTTAAATCGGACAGGATTCCAGTAGGAATTTCAAAAAGGAAAACAGTCGCCTCCAAAACGGTCCCCACTAAAACTAACTGCAACGGTTCAAGTTGGACCATTTCAACTTGATATAACAAATTTACGGTAAATATAAAGGTAAAAAACAATTGTGATAAGAAACACGTATAAATATAAACCTGATATGGATCCTTTTTCTTTAATAAATTCATCTTCTTTCCCCCTCACCTTAATCATAAAGTGAAGGAGATTACATTTCTTTTCCTAATTTGCGATTATGTTTGTTTACTATTCTAAATCTTATATACTTAATAATCTAAGATATCGTTATTATGGGGTAGGAATTTGGAGTATTTATTTGAAGCAGTAAAAGAAAATGTATATGTTTTAGCCATCTGGGATTCCAGTTGGAATTCCTATAATAATTGCTATTTTATTGTCCAAGAGGATGGCATTACTTTAATAGACTCCAGCAAAGAAGCGCATTCTGAATATTTAGTCCAATCTCTAAAACAGCTGGGTAAATCACCAGAAGACGTTAAATTTGTGTTAGCCACACATGGTCATGAGGATCATGTCCAAGGAGCCTCTATTTTAAAAAATGCAAAGAAGTATATTCATCATCAAGAACGCAGCCTTATTGAGTATCCAGAACCAGATCAATTCCATTTTGATTTATCAAATCGTGGTGTAGTTGATAACTTTGAATACCTTTGGGTTGGTCACCACACTCCTGGCTCGCTTGCTTTCTACCATAGACCTTCTAAAGTCCTTTTCACAGGTGATTTCCTCTGCTTTTTCGGTGACCCGCTATCAAAAGATGGTTTAGTCTCCGTAGGAAATGACCTAAGACATGAATGGCTGGAGTTTTTACGCAATGGAGGGGTTGCTAAAGACGATCTAAATGACTTTCTAAATGGACTAAAGGCCATGAATGGTTTTAATGTAGATGTAATGTGTACCGGGCATGGCGGAGTTCTTGTGGGGGATATCGAATCCTTTGTCTCTGAGTTGCTTAATGTAGGTACCAAATTACAGGAAATACAGGTCGAGAATTAAGTAAAAGCAGCATAAGACTCAAACAATGAGTTTGCGTTTTATGCTGCTTTATTGAACTTCAGCTATCCTTTTCTTTCAGCCTCACTAATCGGAACGCCGCCTGCCTTTACTCCCATCGATTCACGAATCTTAATTAAGTCAGCAACTTGTGAACTATTTAATTCATTCGACTTTTTCAAAATATGGTTGGAATACATAAGAATAGAAGCACAATGTTCGAGGGATTCCATTCGGAAATATGCCTCCATTAAATCTCTTCCCCATGTAAGTGCTCCGTGATTCGCCAAAAGAACAGCATTATGTGTCTTGCAGTAAGGTGCAATGGAATCGGGAACTTCTTGTGTTCCAGGTAACGCATACGGTGCCACTGGTACATTCCCTAACAGGACAATTGCCTCTGGCAGAACTGGTTGATCCAAACTTATTCCTGCAACTGCAAAAGAAGTGGCTACTTGCGGGTGAGCATGTACCACACCATGGACTTCAGAATTTTCATTGTAAACCCTCAGGTGCATTTTCACCTCAGATGAAGGCTGTAATTTTCCGGATAGTACATTCCCAGAAAGGTCCATCTTCACCATCATTTCAGGAGTCATAAACCCTTTGCTTACCCCAGTTGGTGTCGTCCATATTTCATTGGGACTCACTTTCACCGAGATATTTCCATCATTCGCGGCTACATAATTTCTGTTATACATTCTTCTGCCGATTTCACAGATCATTGCTCTTGCTTCGAGATCGGAATAGTATTGTTTGTTATCATGCATAAGTATAGAACTCCTTTTTACAGCAACTTTAATCATCCATTAACAATAATCTTATTTTATGTGTTGGCAGTAAAATTGTATGTAACCTATTTCTTTTTTTAGAATAAACTATGAACTTTTTAAAAACAAAAATCCGGCCCATTTAATGAGCCGGATTCTTAAGACTGCTTTAATTCTAACCTACGCGCAACTAGTGACAAAGCATAATTAACGATAAAGTACATCAACGCCACAATTATAAAAACAGGTATCACATACGATCCTTTTTGCGCGTAAATAATTTGTCCGTTATGTAATAAATCCGGCAACGCGATGACGACAGCTAACGATGTATCTTTAAGCAGTGAAATAAATTGACTGACAATCGGAGGTACCATTCTTCTCAGCGCCTGAGGCAGGATAATATAGCGTAATGTCTGGTTGTAGTTCAAGCCGGACGCGCGTCCTGCTTCAATTTGTCCTTTATGAATAGAGTTTAAACCGCTTCGGATAATTTCTGATAGCATGGCTGATTCAAAAACCGTCAATGCTGCGATGGCCGCTGTCGTTATTTCCATTTCGATCCCGATTTCGGGCAGTACAAAATAGGTGAAGAAAATGATTAGCAGCAGAGGAAGGTTACGTATTGTCTCAACAATCACAGCAAGTAATGGAGAAACTACCGGTATCCGCGCGTATCTTAGAGTCCCTATAAGTCCGCCAATAATGAAGCTGAGCACGATTGAAATCGCAGCAACCTTAAGGGTTACTCCAAATCCTTCCAGCAAAAACTTGAAATGTTCAGGTGTATATACTTCAATGAACGGTGCTAGAAAGTCCATCTTGCGCACCTCCCTTAATTACTTCTTGCTAAGCGTTTTTCTAAATATCCTACGCCAAGACTTAAAGGTATAGTTAAAATTAAATAAAATAAGGCAACGAAAACATAGGTATCAAAGGTTACGTACGTTTTTGCAGATATTAAATCCCCCTGATACATTAAATCCCCTCCTGCAACAACTGCTAACAAGGATGAATTTTTAACTAAATTGATAAATTGGTTGCCCAGAGGGGGGATAACGATCTTTATAGCCTGAGGGAGTATAACTATTCTCATTGCCTGGCCGTAAGTTAATCCTGTCGAACGGGCAGCTTCCATTTGCCCTTTTGGTACGGACATAATTCCGGCACGGATGGCTTCAGCGATGAAAGCGGCTGTATAGATAGTCAACCCGATTGTTCCTGCAGTCATCCCGCCAAAGTTACCAGCCAAATAAGCGAAAAACACAATAACTAGTACAGGTATATTACGAATAAATTCAACATATGCGGTCCCCAACCAGTTAAGAGGTTTAAACGGGGAAATTCGCATAACAGCAAGAAGTGTTCCCAAAATAAAACTTCCTAATAAAGCTATTAAACTGGCAATTATGGTTATTTTTAATCCTTCTAAAAATGAATCCATATTAGTCGTTAGTATCGAGAAATCCAGCAAACGATCTCCTCCTAAATAATCAGGATGAGCTCACTCCGAAAAGATTGCATACGGATTACAGCCCATCCTGATGAGAAACCTGGTATTAATAATTAATTTTTAATCCATTTATCCTTAATCTCATCGTACTTTCCTGAATCCTTCAGGCTTTTTAAGGCTTTATTCAACTCATCTACAAGCTCTTTATTCCCTTTTTTAACAGCAATTCCGTAAGGTTCTTCTGTAAAGGTTCCTCCGACTAATTCAAATGATGGATCTTCTTCTGCCATACCGTAAAGAATGGAATCATCTGTTGTCAGGGCATCACCCTTACCTGCCTTTAGTGCTGTAAAGGCTTCAGCATAGTTTTCAAATTCAAGTACTGTTGTTTCAGGCGCTTTCTCACGAATATTGATTGAAGATGTCGAGCCTTTAACAGCAAGCACCGTTGTGCCTTTTTTCAAGTCATCAATGCTCTGAACCTTGCTGCCTTTTTTCACAAGCAATGATTGCCCGGCATCAAAATAAACATCAGTAAAATCAACTTCTTTTTTGCGTTCTTCCGTGATTGTCATCGTAGCGACAACCGCATCAACCTTACTATTATTTAAGAGACCTACCCTTGTTTTCGAAGTAACTTCAACGAACTCGGGCTTAACATCCTTGCCAAACATTTCTTCTGCCAACGCTTTGGAAAGATCGATATCGAACCCTTCCACTTCACCTGTTGATGGATTTTTCAATCCAAACAAACGCGTGTCATGCTTTACGCCAAATACAATTTTTTTGTCTTCCTTGATTTGGGCTAGTACATCCTTGCTGCTATCAGTAGACGCCTTGTCCCCGCCGCACCCGGCAAGAAATATGGCAGCCATTGCAGTGATTAACGCCATTTTCACGAATTTTTTTGTTTTGAACATTCCATTTACCCCCTATTAATGATTTAATATACGGCTGAGAAATAAGCGCGCCCGTTCTTCACGAGGATTCTCATAAAATTCAGCCGGAACAGCCTCTTCTAAAATTCTTCCTGCATCCATAAAAACGATTCGGTCGGCAACCTCTCTGGCAAAGCCCATTTCGTGGGTTACTACGACCATTGTCATGCCTTCCCTTGCCAGAGTCTTCATAACATCTAGAACCTCCCCGATCATTTCGGGATCGAGTGCAGAGGTTGGTTCATCAAAAAGCATAATTTCTGGTTTCATTGCAAGTCCCCGGGCTATTGCTACACGCTGCTGCTGGCCACCGGAAAGCTGGGATGGATATGATTCGGCCTTATCTAAAATACCTACCTTCTCGAGATATTGTCTGGCAGTATCCTTAGCTTCTTTTTCGGATTGGCCCAATACTTTCATAGGAGCTAGAGTGATATTTTCAAGCACGGTTTTGTGAGGATATAAATAAAAGTGCTGAAAAACCATGCCAATATTGCGCCTTAGCTTATTGATATCTGTCTTTTTATCCCCTACAGATATCCCATTTACGGTGAGCGTCCCGTCGGAGATTGTTTCCAGGTGGTTGATACAGCGCAGCAGAGTACTTTTCCCTGAACCGGATGGGCCTATTACAACGACTACTTCACCTTGATTGATTGTGAGATTAATATCTTTTAAGACTTGAAAATCTCCATAAAACTTATTTACCTGATTAAATACAATCATGCTTGACCTCCTGATTACAATACCCAGCAAATATCGAGTTTCTACTTTTAAAAATTTTCAGAATTAAGTAAATTATAGTCACATTTTGTCAATACTGTCAATTCATGACAAATTACCTGTTTTTTTATAGGTTTTTAATACTATCTTATATAGTGAAATCAAAAAGAAACCTCGCCAAGATAGCGGCGAGGTTTTGGATCGTTAAAATACCCATTACTATGTCAAACCGAATGTCAATTTGGCTTTTAAATATTTGAAAAGCACTTCAAAATTTATCAATTCACTCAGTTTTAAGATTTTTATTTTTTAAACATTTTTGGCAGGCTTTCGGTATATGGTACATACGCAATTCCATTTTCCGTAACAATTCCGGTGATTAATGAATGGTCGGTAACATCAAAGGCAGGATTGTATGTTTGAACACCCTCTGGTGCCATGGATTGCTCATACCACTTCGTTGTGATTTCTTCAGATGGGCGCAATTCAATATGAATGTCGTCGCCTGTTTTGCATTCTAAATCAATTGTAGATAATGGTGCGCAAACATAAAATGGAATATTGTAGTGCTGCGCGAGAATCGCAACACCAGATGTTCCAATTTTATTCGCTGAATCGCCATTTGCCGCAACACGGTCACAGCCGACTAGTACAGCTTGAATTTTACCTTCCTTCATCACGATGGAAGCCATATTATCACAAATTAATGTGACATCTACTCCAGCCTGCTGCAGCTCCCACGCCGTTAAGCGTGCACCTTGGAGTAATGGCCTTGTTTCATCTGCATAAACTTTGAAGTTAAAACCTTTTTCCTGGCCTAAATAAATCGGAGCTAACGCGGTGCCATATTTTGCCGTTGCAATCGTTCCAGCATTACAATGGGTTAGGATTCCCCAGCCTGGCTCCAACAGCGAAAGAGCATGCTCTCCAATTTCTTCGCAGATTTTTTCATCCTCCGCTCGAATGTTTTCAGACTCCTCTTTCAGTGCAGCCTTCACTTCTGCTATACTTTTACCTGCTTCTTTCTTAAATCGGTCTTCCATCCGATTTAATGCCCAAAACAGGTTCACTGCCGTCGGTCGTGAAGTAGCTAAATAATTCTTCACTTTTTTAAAGTCTCCAAAAAGAGTTTCATAGGTTTCTGCAGTAGATTTCTTGGTTCCTAAATAGGCACCATATGCCGCTGCAATCCCGATCGCTGGCGCCCCTCGTACCTTTAATTGATAAATCGCGTCCCATATATCTTCCATTTCCTTTAATTCTAGAAAATTTGTTTCGTTTGGTAAAAGTGTTTGATCTAATAATACTAATGTATCATTCTCATCATCTAATCTTACAGATTGAATGACAGTAACCGGATTTTGCACAACGTTTATGCCCCTTTCACAGTTGTCAGTTCAGCAGTTTGAATCACATTGATAAAATCTGCTCCAGTTTTAATGGAAGCGCAATTTAATATAAATGTTTTTCCGGCAGTTAAACAAATTTTTTCAGCACAGATTCTTGCATCACGGTCCTCAATGGTAGTTAAATCCTTCACCTTTGCAAGTCCGATAACTCTTCGTAAAAGCTCAAGTCCAGTCACAGCTGCAGTATCTCTTAAAATAGTATCTAAATAATATTCTTTAAATCCTTCATAGCTTGCCACACGTTCTGTCGCTTTCTCATCCCAAGTTTTGTTGAATTTATCAGTAAATAAATTTACAACATCTTTAATCGTGGTGATTAGATAATTCAAATAGTCATCCCGGGTTTCCTCTTCTTCTATCGTAACCTTACCATTTGCATAAGCAAAAATAAGATTGGCAATCACATTCCCAATATCATAGCCGGCAGGCCCATAAAACGCGAATTCAGGGTCAATTACCTTGGTAGAATCTCTTTTTATAAAAATAGATCCCGTATGAAGGTCACCATGCAGTAACGACTGAGCATTTGTCATAAACTCAAATTTTAACCTCGCACTTTCTAGTAGTAATTTTTTATCATTCCAGATGTTCTTTCTTACAAATTCCTTTGATCCCTCAAACACTTCATTTCGAGGGCAATCATAAAAAGGTTCTGTGTAAACTAAATCCTCTGTAATTTCACAAAGCTCCGGGTTTATGAATCGCTTAACCAGTTCTTTCTTTTCCTTATGTTCTACCACAACATCGGATGTTAATAATAAGGTATTGACTAGAAAAGTAGAAATATGGTCGGCAAAAAGCGGGAATTTTTTATGTTTTATTAACGCTGTTCTCATAATCTCATGATCGGATAAATCATCCATTACCGTGCAGTTCATAATGGGATCATAGTTGTATACCTTTGGTACAAAACCAGGAGCTAGTTTATATTGGAGTCCCAGGATTTCACTTTCAATCCGATTACGGTCCGGTGAAAGTTTGAATTCATCAGAGATTCGTGCCACCGGTCCTGCTTGTTTAATAATGATTGACTGATTGTTTTTTATATCTACTATTTTAAAAACATAGTTTAAGTTACCATCACCAATTTCTTTACAAGTCAAACCCGCATCTTTTGGAAAGAGCTTGATTGCTTTTGCATAATCAATTGCGTCCTGTTCTGTCATGGTGAAATAATCAGCTGTGAAATCCTTCATTACTAACACCTCCAAATTATTTCTTTTTATAGTATGTTAATCCAAGGAGAGAGTTAGAACCGTTTAATACTAGGACAAATAAAAAAACAGCATACTCCCTAATCATTCTTTGGGAGTATGCTGCTTTTTTTTATACGAATTTAATACTATTTCCTGTTTTTATAGACTGATAACAAGCCTCGACCACACGCATATTTTGAATGGCATTTTCACCTGTATAAGATGGTTCGCCATCCTCCAAAATCACTTGCGAGAGATGCTCAACCTCAGCTCGATAAATATCGACCACTATTTTCTCTTCTCTCGTTTCAGCTTCTTTTTGGACAATAATAAGTCCTTCTCCCCCTACGTTATCTGGGCGGAATGCTCTTGGAACCTTTATCTGACCCTCGGTTCCAATCACTTCATACTCTGCTCTAAAAACCATATCAAAGCTGCAATCAAAATGAGCGCGAACACCATTTTCCATTTGCATATATCCAAAAGCAGATGTGTCTACTTTATAGTCAGAATCCATATTCGCTTGAACATGAACTTCTACTGGCTCAGACTCTATAATATTCCGAATGGCATGGATGGCATAACAGCCAACATCATAAAGACTTCCTCCACCTTTAGATGAGTCCATTCTGACATTGCCTTCTGGCTGGGCAAGGAAAAACGAAAAGCTGGCCCTCATGTATTTAACTTCACCAATTTCGCCACTTTTGATGATTTCTCTCACCCGTTCATGCTGCGGGTGAAATTGGTACATAAATGCTTCCATAAATTTAACGTTCTTTTGTTTGCAAAATTCAACCATTTCTTGCGTTTCTTGTGCCGTTAAAGACGCAGGCTTTTCGCATAGAATATGCTTGCCATGTTCGGCCGCTTCAAGTGTCCACTTTTTATGTAAATGGTTTGGCAGCGGAATATAGACTGCGTCAATCTCTGGGTCTTGGAGCATTGCTTCATAACTGCTATATGACTTTGCAATATTAAATTGTGCTGCTACCTCTTCAGCTTTTCCACTGGTTGAAGCGATTCCTGTTACCACAGCATTATTTGCCCTTTCAAATGCAGGGATTAATGATTTTTGAGCAATATTTGCGGTACTTAAAATTCCCCATCTTACCTTTTCCATCTGCGATTCCTCCTAGTTTTTTATATAACCTATTTTTTCAATAATTTCTTGACCCTGAGGCCCTTTCATCCACTCCAGAAAGGGTTCAATGGTTGTCTTGGTGTTATTCTTTAATGTTATCGCATAAAGGTTAGCAGTAAAAGGGTATTTTCCACTCGCAATATTCACTGGTGTTGGTTCGACACCAGTGATTGCAAGTAGTTTAATATTTGAATGATCTCTCATTCCTGTTGCAAAAAAGCGAAATGAAAATCCAATTGAATTATCATAATTCCGATAATCAGCCACCTGTTCGATAATCCCTCCCATTCCTTCTGGTACATCTTCCTTTAAAGGCTCCATAATGGGTATGTCACCCATAATCTTTTCGAGAAGCGTTTGACTGCCAGAATTTTTCGGACGTTGGAAGGCTATTATTCTTTCATTCTGTCCACCAAGTTCAGACCAATTCTTTATTTCCCCAGAATAAATTCTCTGAATCTCAGAGACATCCAAGCTATCTACCTTATTATCCGGATTAACAAAAAAGACAAATGCTTCCTTGCCAATCGGTGTCATGACTAGTTCCTTTCCCTGCCTTTTTGCCATTTCCTGCTGCTCTTTCGAGGGTTCTGCACCAAAGTATATGTCCACTTCACCAGACAAGAGCCGTTCATAGGCGTAAATTGTATTTGTGAAGCTAACGATTTCCATTACGTTATCGGCTTTACTGATGTTTTCATAGACTGTTTTAGCAAAAGCAGAATAGACTGGGTATGCTGCTTCTGCACCGTCTAATCTAGGCATTTCACTAGAATTCTTTATTGTAAAAGTAGATGGAGCTTCTAGTTTAGGTAAGATATTAGCTGGGTTTGTTACTTCATAAGGTGTTAAATCGGTAGATGAATAGCCGCCGCCATACTCAAAGCCATAGGACGGCAGGACTGTCTTACTTCGCTGCCACTGAACTGCGACCCCCGTACCCATTGCGAGGATGAATACTGCCAATAGCGTCATCACTTGCTTTTTGTAAAAAGTAGGGCGGTCCTTTTTTATATTGAAAGATACGAAAATAGTAAACACAAATGCTAGTTCATATGCTAAGGGTGCCCAAAGAAACAATCTTCCCTCGCCCATTAACATCGTTATAAAAAAGATTGGCGCCATAGGTATATGTAAAATACCATAAACTAACCATGAATCTGCCCCAAGAAACCCACCGCTAATCAGCATAAAAATTGCCCATAATACAGCTGTATAAACGACCGGAAGGAGGAAAATAAAACTAAGTCTGCTATCGTCTTCTGTTTTGAGCAGTCTCTTACTGGCAATTCCACCAGCAATACACCCGCCAATGATAAGCGGCAGAATAATATTAATCAAAAAATTGTTCGTTGTAATAAACAGTGTCATAAATGAAATGACAAGTGGAACTACACCAAAATACATAAACATAGGAAGCATACTTTTCCCCATACATACCACTCCTAAGACTTTTTGCATTCTTCACTTAGTGTAATTTTACACTCTATTGAATTATTTTACAACACTACCGTTAAATGGTATTTTGATGGTATTTCGAAACCTCAATGCAAACGGCCTTCTCAAGCTTAAGTAAAGAAGGATTTTATTACAATAAATAGAATAATATAATTCCTAATCTTTTATTTGGAGGAAGAGCTTAGTGGTATTTAATAGTAATTTATCTATAAAGGTACGGCTTCGAGATCTGCAGTTACCGGAAGATTATAAGCATATAGCTTTGCTGTTTAACTCCATTGAACCTGGTTCTACAACACTTGAATCTCTTGAGGATGAAGATCGCCATATCCCTCAAAAGTCCACACTCACCTTAAATGACCAAGGCCTCCTAACAGGTTTTGGGAGAATAAGAGTGTTAGCAGAACACACAAATGGGCAGGTCGTTGGATATGGCGCCTCATGGAGGGCTCCATGGAGTGATCCAGGTGAACTTGCCAGTTCTTTTTGCGTTCATCCGGATTTTCAAAGACAAGGTGTTGAGGAACTGATTCTTGCTCACCTCGAAAGTTGGGCAGCCAGCCACAAAGCTTCCGTCTTACTTTCTGAAGTAAAGGATTGGATTACAGGCTCCCTTCCTTTTACACAGAAGCATGGTTTTTTACTGGATGCACATATTTTTGAATTAAGGTTAAACTTAAATCAGATAGACTTAACCAATTTTGCAGACTCCGTACATAGATTACCGAATTCTGGTATCACTTTTGTTACCTTAGCTGATATTTCAGGCGAGGTTTCAGAAAAGAAATTATATGATTTATATGTAGACACATCAAAAGACAACCCAGGGCAATTTGGGAACCTTCCTGCTTTTCCGGAGTGGCGTAAAGAGGCACTTCCTGAAGATTATTCGCAAGAAAAGTGGGTATTTATCGCTCTTGATGGTGATCGTTTTGTTGGAGTGTCTACCCTATTCAGTACGGAGGAGACAGGGGTCATGTATACGGATTACACAGGGGTCGACCGACTTTATCGCGGCCGTGGAATTGCCAAAGCCCTAAAACTTCTATCCATTCAAGCGGCGCTAAATGAAGGTGCTCATACGATGACGACGGAAACGGAAGCTGGAAATGAAGCGATGCAAAAGCTTAATAGAGGTTTAGGCTATCTGCCTGGTAAAGGACATTATCGTATTCGCAAAGCATTACTATAGGGGGGTTGTTACATGGAAAAGTTGCAGTTTTTATACAAGCTTAACCTTATTCCTTCATTATTGGAGGAAGCCAATTGGACAGAAAAGGAAGAAGCCATTGTACAGAATCATTTCGAGGTCCTGCAAGGATTGCTGCAGGAAGGTAAACTTATCTTAGCTGGCAGAACATTGAATATGGATCCATCTGGGATGGGAATTGTTATTCTTGAAGTTGACTCTGAGGAAGAAGCAAGAGAACTGATGGAAAATGACCCAGCTGTAAAAGAAGGAATCATGGAGGCACAACTTTTTCCATATCGCGTAGCGTTAATAAGAAAAGGGTAGCCTAATTACAACTAAATAAAAAAACGAATCTCAACATTATCTTTGAGAATCGTCTCTAAACAAGCTTACTACATATTCTAATTCATCTTTAGTCCATTGTTTTTGAGCAAATGTTGATGCAACGATGTATTTTCCGTAAGTGTCCATAAAGTTTTCAATTGCCTTTTTCATTTTATTACCACCTTTGTATGATTTATATCTTTATTATCGTACATTGGTGTGACTTTTTACAAAGCGATGGAAAACGGAAACATTTGCCATAAAAACGTTAACATATTCATTGTAAGCGTGTATAATATCCAGTTTTCTTATGATTGCACGTTTTTTCGTTATCTTACATACATTAGGCTCTGTTAAAACTGAATGCTGATTTCACTGTGTTTGGAAAATAAGCGGAGAATTACCGTTTAAATTGGGAAATACCCATATTTCCTTAAAAATAAGCGGAGTTTTTCCGCTTATTGTATCCATATCCTTGGAATTTGTCTTATTTAAAGCAGTTAACCGGAATATCTCCGCTTATAACTGCTTCATAAGGTTCCTCTATATACAATAGCCGGAAATTCTCCGCCTAATGTTTCAAACACCTACACGAAAATCAACAATGAATCATAACAGTGCCTTACATTAAAGAGACTAGGGAGCATGCCCTAGTCTCTTATTTTGATGATGCTGCCAAATTAAATAGCTTTGTATATTGAAAAAGTAACCCTATCAGACCGCCCGCGATACTTGGGAGCAACCATCCTAATCCATTTGTGTAAAGCGGTATGAAAGAAAATGCTGTAGAAATGGATGCTATTTCAATACCAGCAGTTGATAAACCATCATATAGACTAATTATTCCCGCACCAATGGTTGCACCTATATAAACAGCCCTCGACACCGGTAGATACGAGTGCAACAGAGATAATAAAATCAGAACAATCGCAATCGGATAAATAGTAATTAACAGTGGTATAGAGAAATAAATTAATTGACTTAACCCTAGATTCGAAATGGTAAAACTAAATAAACAAAGAATGGTTACCACAACTGGATAGGAAAGTCTAGGAAATCGTTGACTTAGATACTCACCACATGCAGCCACCAAACCTACAGAAGTGGTCAAACAGGCTCCGGTGATAACCAACGCAAGAATGATGGACCCAAATGGTCCGAATAGAAGTGATGTGACAGAAGAAAGAATATCCCCGCCATTTTCCTGCATTCCTACACCCTCTACAGAGGTGGCACCAATAAATGATAAGGATATATAGACAAACGATAACCCCATACCTGCAATGATTCCCGCCTTAATCGTATAAGAACGAATAACAGCTGCTGATTTTATTCCCATTTCCTGCACGCGATTAATCACAACAACCCCAAAAACAAGAGCAGCGATCGCATCCATCGTTAAATACCCTTCGACAAACCCGCCAAAAAACGCTCCGTCTCTATATTTTCCTACTGCCTCACCAATGGAACCAATCGGAGAAGCAAATCCTCTGATTGAAATTACTACGATTAATAGTAAAAGTAGCGGTGTAAGAATTTTTCCAACACGATCTACTAGCTTTGCTGGATTTAGTGCAAGCCAATAGGTGATAAGGAAAAATACCAATGTTGAAATAAATAACCCCATGCTGCTTTCATTTGGCAGGAATGGAGCAACACCAATCTCATACGTAACCGTTCCGGTACGAGGGATTCCGAATAATGGTCCAATCGTTAAATAAATAATAACGGGAAAGACCTTAGCGAATGCGGGATGTACCCTATTTGATAAGTCATTTAAATCCCCGCCTGATCTCGCGATGGTAAAGACAGCCAAAAGAGGCAGGCCAACACCCGTTGCTAAAAACCCAATGGTAGCTGTCAATAGGGATTCACCAGCCTGCTGGCCAAGTAATGGCGGGAAAATAATATTCCCAGCACCTAAAAATAAGGCAAACATAAAAAAGCCCAAGGCTATGATTTCTTTTAATGGTAATTTTCGTTCCATGTGACGCTCCAATCTTTCATATAATATTTTCCAATTCCTCATTTCAGAAGAATAAAGAGATAATTAAGTGAAACTCGATAATATAACTATATTAATATACAAAATATCACGATAAACTGCAAAGAATTTTTAAAATAGTTGTTCAATTCTCAATAGAAATCACTTCAAAAAAATCTAGTATAACAAATAAAGGGATTTCTCTTCATAGTATTGAAATATAGAGATGAGAATGGAGGATTCCTATTATGAAAAAACGAAGACTTATTTTCGGGATGATTAGTGGATTGCTTATAATTTTTATTATCGTAACCGCTTCCAATGCAATGTTAGTTACTTCCAGACAACCTTCTCCCCAGCCAACAGTAGTGATGATTAATGAGGTTAAAGCTGTTGAGCACCTTTCGAAAGCGATTACGTATAAAACAATATCCTATCAGAAGCGAAGTAAGTTTGATTTTACTGAATTTGATAAGTTTATTTCTTTCTTAGAAGAGAGTTATCCATCCATACACACTCAACTCGAATTAGAAAAAATAAATGAATATGGGCTTATTTATAAATGGCAAGGGTCAGATTCTAGTAAAAACCCTATTGGCCTAACCAGTCATTATGATGTTGTTCCTGTGTTAGAAGGTACGGAAGACAATTGGGAACAGCCTCCTTTCAGCGGCACTGTTGAAAACGATAAAATATGGGGACGCGGAACATTGGATGACAAGGTTGGTGTAATTGGAATCTTAGAAGCCGTAGAATTTTTAATCAATGATGGTTTCAAACCAGCCAGAGATGTATATCTAATGTTTGGTTTTGACGAAGAAATTGGCGGGGATGAAGGTGCCCTTAAGATTGTAAATACCTTAAAAGCTAGAGGAGTCACGTTTGACTTCGTATTAGATGAAGGCGGAGCAATTGTTGAGAACATGGTTCCGGGTGTCGACCAGCCAGTAGGCGTGGTGGGAATCTCTGAAAAAGGCTCTGCTACCTCGGAATTGTCCATTGAAGGAAGCGGAGGTCACTCTTCTCAGCCGAAAAACCACACCAACATTGGAAGAATTGCGGGCGCGATCGCTAAGCTAGAAGATACACAGTTTAAAGGTGATCTTCGAGGTCCTGGTGAAGACTTATTTGAATACGTAGCACCAGAAATGAGTTTTCCGATGCGGTATGTTTTTGCCAATAAAGTCATTTTCGAGCCTATTATTGAGCAAATACTGTTGCAGCAGCCGGCGACCGCCGCTCTGATTAGAACCACCATCGCCCCAACCATTTTTCAAGCTGGAGAACAATATAATGCTTTACCTGAGAAAGCAACGGCAATTATCAATCACCGTCTAATGCCTGGGGATTCTTTAGAAGATGTCAAAAGCTTCATTGAGGATACGATTGAGGACGATGCTATTAACGTTACCGTTACCGGAAGTGAAGCTTCTAAGGTTTCTTCGACTAACGGATGGGAATTTAAATCTATCCAACAGGCGGCAAGAAATGTCTATAAAGACGCGATTATAGCCCCCTATTTAATGTTTGCCGGCTCTGACGCGAAGCATTATGACAGTATCTCCAAAAATACCTATCGGTTTTTGCCCGTGCAAATTACCTCTCAGGATTTAAACAGAATGCATGGCACAAACGAGCATATTAGTAAAGATAACTTTATTAATGCGATTAAGTTTTACGCTGAAATTATTAAAGAATCGAATTCATGAGGTACTAAAGAGACACCAGGTCCCATGACCGGTGTCTCTGCTCTTACTTCGATAATAACGCTAAAACAGTATCCAATAATACGGTTACCCCTTTTTCACACTCTTCCCACGAGGTCAGTTCTTCTTCACAATGGCTTTTCCCATTAAAACTCGGAACAAAAAGCATCGCGGAAGGTACAAGGCTGGCAATAAATTGTGCGTCGTGACCGGCACCGCTGACCATTCTTTTATTACTATATCCCAGTGACTGTGCCGATTTTTCTAATTGGTTAACGATTTCAGTATCAAACCAAACCGTATCCCGCTCCCATAATTTAGTCGTTGTTACCTCACAGCCTTCATTTAAACCGCGATTTGGAAGATCTTCAACGAATTCTTTAAATGTCTTTACTATCTCAGGATTTTTGTGTCTTGCTTCTAGAGAAAAAACAACCTTATTCGGAATCACGGTATGAATACTCGGGTACACGTTTACCCTGCCGATCGTAAATACTAATTCTTCATCTAATGGACCTAATACTCTGCGAATTTCATTAATGAGGTTATTGGCAGCAAAAAGAGCATCTTTTCTCATACTCATCGGCGTAGTTCCTGCGTGGTCGGATTCACCTGTGATTTCAATATCATAGCATGCCATGCCGACCACGCATTCGACCACGCCAATTGCCAAAGCTTCTTTTTCAAGAATCGGACCTTGTTCAATATGCAATTCTAAGAAAGCAGTACCCTCTTTAAGACGATTCTCTACTTCCCCTTCATACCCAATCGATTTAAGTGCTTCCTCAAAAGTGATTCCCGCAAGATCTTTCTTTTTCAGCATCACCTTCTTATCAAATTTACCTGAAAGCACGCCTGATGCCATCATCGAAGGCTCAAATCTCGCCCCCTCTTCATTCGTAAAATTAACAAGTGTGATTGGGATTTGAGGTTTGATATTATTTTCTACCAGTGTTCGTACAACTTCTAAACCAGCTAAAACGCCTAACACACCGTCAAACCTGCCGCCTTTTTTCACTGAATCCAGATGGGAACCAATCAGGATTGGAGGCAAATTCCTAGCACCTTCTAGTGTCGCGTACATACAGCCCATATCATCAACATTCACGGTTAAGCCTACCTCCTCACAGCATGACCGGAAGAAATCTCTGGCTAAGCGATCCTCCTCTGATAATGCCAGACGGGTTACCCCATTATTGTCAGTCCTGCCAAAGCGCGCAAATCGTTCAAGCTCATTCTTTAATCTTTCCCCATTAATTAAAAGCTTTTGCCGCTGCATGCATATCTCACTCCTTTTTTATGTTGGTAGGTTTAATAACGGAGTCTTTTATTGTGTTAATATTCTGTCAATATTAATTATATCTATTCTCATATGTCTGTCATTAGACAAAGTATCAATTTATTTCACTTTTTTGTTTTATAGTATGTAATGAGAAAGTTGCAAAAGAATGTTTATATTTTCCCCTTTTTGTATAACCTATGTTCGAATGTGGACTAGAAGTAATGATGGAGGTGTGGTAATGTCAGAGTTAGAACCTTTAGAGTACCAAACGGGAGCACCTATACTTGATTATGATATTATTGAAATTAAAAACACGGCAAATGGATTTGAAGTCCTGCTGGATATTAATTTGGACAGCGGCTATTCATTATCAAGAACAACCCTGGAAATTACTCATGAGGATTTACAAGGTTATGATACAAACGCAATTGAAGAAGGTATTAAATATGCATTAGGTTTTTTTGGGCACGAGACTCAATAACCTTTTTCAAAAGGATCCTGTCTTCAATCATGATGGAGTGGTTATATGCCCAAAGCAAAGGCGAAAAGTGGAGTAGGCAGAGGAACAGGTAAGAAAGGCTGGAATCGTTGGCAGGCTGGTGCTAAAAAAGCAAAAAATGCTAAGCCCTATGTCAGCAAAGGGACTAAAAGAGCGGAGCCAGATGTGGCCCCCGATAAATCCGAATAATTCCATTCAAACAGTTAATCAAACGTTTAATTAGTTTAGCAATCAATCTAATCAAACGTTTGATTAGTTTTTATCACCGTTTAATTGTATACTGTTGATCCTTTATTTCGTTATTGGAAAATACACGTTCCACATACTGTATTTCTTTTTCCGACAGTAATAAAACGGTTGAACTTCTCGTCCCATAATTTTCACTCTTGATAAACATTGGTGAAAGCATTCTCTCTAATTCTACTGATACACCAGTTTTAGGAAGGTTTTTATCCGGAGCTTGGTCTGCTTTTTGAAGCAGAGTTAAAAGATCTTCTACTAAATCCGTCTGTTTTTTGTTTATGATCTCTGTTAACCCCGCTTTGCCCATTTGCACTTTCGGCCATTCCGTATTTAATAAATGATTGCTGACACCATAAATCCCCGGCGTTAACTTCTTTAACTCCTGTCCTACATTCGAATAATAATATAGCTGATCTCCATCGCCAGCCAGTAAATTGTACCCCGGATGTAAGGCATTATTTCTAGCTAGACCCTTTATATACTCTAAAACATCTCCATTATACTTTAGTGCGTCTAATACAAGTTCTCCACGTGACCGTTTTCCCTCTGTCACTTCGTTGGGATCCCGATAATTCGTTAAAGCAGCAAATTGCCCACTTCTCGTAACACCCATCCACGTACCCATTTTTTCTAAATCCCGTCCTGCGAGGATGTCCGGAGCGTCTTCCCAAAAATGTGCAGGAGCTGTTGGTCTTTGATAAAATTCATCTCGATTAGCAGCAACGATTAGCTTATATGTTGGATGAACTTGATAGGCAAACAATATTAAACACATTAATAGTCACAACCTTTTTTTAAATACTACCTATATTTTAACAGTTAATCCCAAAAACGAAAGGCATCCCCACATGGGAATGCCCGTTTGTCATTATTTTTTCTTAGCATGCTTCCGCATATCAAAAGCCACCGCTACGATGATGATGGCGCCTTTTACGATAAATTGAATATATGGACTTACACCAAGGAAGGCTAAACCGTAGTTTATAACTTGGAAAATTAGCACCCCTGTGATGACTCCCGGTACAGTTCCAATCCCGCCTGATAAGGAAACACCACCTACTACACAGGCTGCAATCGCGTCTAACTCGTACATATTACCAGTATTATTGGTTGCACTGCCAACACGGCCAGCTTCTAATGTACCTGAGAATCCATATAATAAACCTGCAATCATGTAAATGATGATAATATTTTTTGCAACGTTAACGCCGGAAACCTTTGCTGCTTCAGGATTGCCGCCAATAGCATACATATTTTTACCAAGCTGTGTTTTATTCCACATTACCCAAATAATGATCGAAAATACAATTGCATATAAAATCAGAAATGGGAATTCATATTGACCTAATTTAATTCCTTTTTGTGCAAATGTCGTAAAGCTTTCGCTTAAACCGCCAATTGGCTGTGCTCCATATGGAGGACGGTCAAAGTAAATAGACGTAATTCCGTAGACACCAATCATCATACCTAAAGTAGCAATAAAAGGCGGTACATGAAATTTAGATACAATAAACCCGTTTAACGTCCCAAATAGTCCCGTTACCAACATTGCAATAATAATCGGAACAAATAAAGGTAATTCCGGTAAGTTCGGATACATTTTATACGCATAATCCCCAGCTTGCAGTAACGACGCTGAGACTACCGCCGCAAGTCCGACCATTCGTCCGGCTGATAAGTCTGTCCCGCCTAATATCAAGATCCCTGCTATACCAAGTGCAATAATGATCCTTGAGGATGACTGGCTTAGGATATTAATTAAGTTCGTCATCGACAAAAAGTCAGGAGACGCAATCACAATCCCAATAACTAGTAGAATCAAAAATACATAGATAACATTATCAAATAGCCATTTTGTAATCGTAGATCTTTTAGTGGCCTGAGTATTCATTTTACATCTCCTCCTAATACAACGCTGCCAGTCGCATAATTTCTTCTTGTGTGGTTGTTTTTGTTTCTACGATTCCGGCTGCTCTTCCATTACTCATTACTAAAATTCTGTCTGTTACGCCAAGTAGTTCAGGCATTTCAGAAGAAATCATGATAATCCCTTTGCCTTGCGCTGCTAATTCATTAATCAGTTGATAGATTTCAAATTTCGCGCCAACATCTATACCTCTTGTCGGCTCATCCAGCAATAATACTTCCGGTTTTGTGAGCAGCCAGCGTCCAATAATTACTTTTTGCTGATTACCGCCCGAAAGACTTCCGATTGGAGTTCTTTGCGATGGTGTCTTTACTTTCATAGAATCGATTACCCACTTTGTATCATCATGGACTTTGCTTTCTGATAAAAACAATCCTTTTCGATATTGAGAAAGGTTGGCAATAATAGAGTTGAAGCTAATGCTGAGCTGTGGATATATCCCAGTTGTTCTTCTTTCTTCTGTTACCAATGCAAAGCCATTTTTTATGGCATGCTGCGGGGAAAGATTTTGAACCACTTTACCATTTAATTCAATACTTCCTGATTTAACTCCTCTGATTCCGAACAGTGCTTCCATCACCTCTGTACGTTTGGAACCGACCAAACCGGCAATCCCTAATATCTCCCCTTTTCTTAACTCAAAGTTAATAGCAGAAAATGACCCTTCTGTTTCTGCAGTTAAATCTTTAACCTTAAGGGTTACCTCCCCAGGTTGATTGATCTTAGCTGGAAAACGCTGTGATAAGTCACGGCCAACCATTAACTTTATGATTTCGTCCGTTGTTAATTCTTTCGCACTTTTCGTTGCAATGTACTGACCATCACGCATGATGGTCACCTCGTCAGAGATTTTTAAAATTTCTTCCATCTTGTGTGAAATATAGATAATCGCTACGTTTTCACTTTGCAATTTTTTAATAATCGTAAATAAATGATTTACTTCTTTTTCTGTAAGGGAGGAAGTTGGCTCGTCCATTACGATTAATTTAGAATGGTATGAAACAGCTTTTGCAATTTCCACCATCTGCATTTCAGAAACAGATAAGGTTCCTACTTTACTGCGTGGATCAATGTTAATGTCAAGGCTCTTGAAGATAGCGGCTGTATCTTCATACATTTTCTTTTCATCAATAAAAATGCCTTTTTTCGGATATCTTCCTAGCCAAATATTGTCCATAACATTTTGCTGACGGACTTGGTTGAGTTCCTGATGGACCATTGAAACTCCGTTTTCAAGAGCTTGCTTTGAATTCGCAAACGAAACCTCTTTTCCCTCTAACAGAATTTTTCCTTCATCCATGGAATAAATCCCGAATAAGCACTTCATTAAGGTCGATTTCCCTGCACCATTCTCACCCATTAAGGCATGTACTGTCCCTGCCTTCACTTTAAGTGAAACGTTATTAAGAGCAATTACGCCAGGAAATCTCTTTGTTAAATTAATCATTTCGAGTAAATTCGTTGAACTGGCCTTTGACATGCTTAAACCTCCTTGCCTAACCATTTAAACTGCGTTTTTATATAGTAAGATTTGAATTTATCAGTCCTGTTTCAAATGTACCTTGAAACATAACCCCGAACGAAGGAAAAGAATAATGATCCTTTTCCTTTGTTCGAGGAGCGCCTTAGAGGCAATCCTCGGACCAGGCGCTTCTGCTTTTCTATTTGTATGCGTCTTTTCCAACTTGGATATTTTCTTTGGTAATCTCGATATAAGGTACACGAACCGCTTTGGAGTCGTCTAATTTCCATTCTGTTCCTTCTAATACGTCCTTACCGTTAGCAGCATTGGCAGCTAGTTGAACGGTTGCTGCACCTTGGTTTTTCGCATCATTCAAAACAGATCCAACCATTTTTCCTTTTTCAATCATTTCAAGTGCTTCTGGAATCGCATCTACCCCAACAACTGGCATAAACTTGTCACCCGAGAAGTAGCCTGCTTTTTCAAGTGAAGCGATAGCACCTAATGCCATACCATCGTTATTTGCAATAACAAATTCGATACTCTCGTTGTATTTTGCAATCCAAGCATCCATTTTTTCTGTTGCTTTCATTGCATCCCACATACCTGTATCTAATGCTAATTCATCTACTTCAATTCCCTTTTCCTTCACAGTGTCAACAACATATTTAGTACGAGCTTCAGCGTCAGGGTGACCCGGTTCACCTTTTAATAAAACGTATTGAAGCTTTCCATCACCATTTTTATCCCATTTTTCTTTGTTTGCTTCCCAAGCCTTGGCGATTAATTCACCTTGGAGGATACCAGATTCAGATGAAGTCGTTCCTACATAGTAAGCTTTTTCATATCCTTTTAATACAGAGGCATCTGGCTCTTTGTTAAAGAAGATAACTGGAATGTCCTTTACTTTAGCCTTATCAATAATGGTTTGTGCTGCTTTAGGGTCTACAAGGTTAATAGCCAGCGATTTTGCCCCTTTTGCTATGAGTGTATCAACTTGCTCCACTTGCTTTGCTTGGTCATTTTGAGAGTCATTTAGCATTAAATTAACTTTTCCGTCAGCTGTAGTTTCCATCGCACGACGTACATAGGACATGAAGTTGTCATCGAATTTATAAATGGTTGCACCTACTGCTGGCAGATCGCTGTCCTTGCCTTTTCCAGAATCTGTGGAACTGCTCTCTGTACTGCCACAGCCAGTTGCTAATAGAATGCTAGATGCAACTGTTAAAGATAGAACTAACCCTTTTTTGTTTTTAAACATGTCATCCTTCTCCTTTTTGCTATTTAGTAAAGACTCTGGTAACTCGCTTACCCTTTACCATTGAAAGCCCTTACACATATGTTAGCATCCGGAGTTTTCGTTAAGTAGTTCTAACCTATAGCACTAATTTGTGATTTACTAGATTTTTTTGTTACTAGCACAAAAGACCGATTCAGTATGAAACGGCCTTTACAAAAGTAAAACTATTAACTTACTGTTTCTTTCCGAAATTCTGTCGGGGATAGGCCTGTCTGTTTTTTAAACACCCGGCTAAAATAATTCGGGTCTTTATAGCCTACAGAATAGCATATTTCCTTTAAGCTCTTTGAAGCGTCAATCATTTCTATTTTTGCCTGCTTAATCCTTATTTCTGTTACATAATCTATAAAAGTCATCCCAAATCGGTCTTTAAACAATTTGCTTAAATAATACGGACTTAGTTCCACATAGTCTGCTACTTGTTCCAATGTAAGAGAATTCGCATAATGATTTTCAATATATTCCTTTGCCTTATGTAGCATTCCCTTGGCATGACTGTTTCTCCATACTTGAATCTGTTGAACGATGGACAATAAATAGGATTTGCCCCTTTCAAACATCACACTAATATCGTCAGACTCTTTGATTGAAAGAGTACCTTCATACCCTATTCCTAAGTCATGCAGCATTCTTGAAATTAGGATGAACAATTCATCAAATGATTTTTTTACAATAGGAGCTTTTAGACCTTCATTATCAACTAGCTTCTCTACAAAGGAATCAAAAATAAACATCGACTTTTTTAAGTCTCCTTGACGCAAGGCATCCAGCAGCTTTTTCTCCACTTCGAGTAGATCCGAGGTTGAAGGTAATACTAAGGTTCCTTGTTTTCCTGCAAATACATATTTCCGATTAGGTGTTTTTAAAACCAGATTTAATGCGGCTACTGCTTCATGATAGGATTTATTTAGCCCATGGACATTACTGTAAGGAAGACCGATCCCTATTTTTAAATCTGCATTAAACTGACTCTTTTGGAATTGATTGAGCAAATAGTCAATTACAGCTTGAGCATTCGTTTTAAACTGTGCTTTTTCCGTGGTTTGTTTGCATAAAAACAATACCGGTACTTGGCTTTCCGTCATGGGTCCCATTAACACTTCTTGATTTTTATTGGAAGATTTAAAAATATCCTTAAGCCACAAATACCAATTTTGCCATTCATGT
This sequence comes from Neobacillus driksii, assembly GCF_013409995.1. Classification (GTDB taxonomy): domain Bacteria; phylum Bacillota; class Bacilli; order Bacillales; family Cytobacillaceae; genus Neobacillus; species Neobacillus driksii. The sequence goes on along the minus strand of NZ_JACCBX010000018.1, from coordinate 61,022 downwards.
GGCAGGAGTTCTCCTTTTTCCGGCGGCAAAAGGGAAAGAAGCATAATATATCCAGAGGTTATCTCTACCCCTAACAGCTGACTCCATTCATCAAATGTAATATCATGAACAGGATTCAATATGAGTGATGACACCCATTCCTTTTGGGCGATTGACACAGCACGTTCGAGGTTTTCCTTTAAGCACTTCTCTTCTTCCATCTTCTTCTTTTCCCCTAAGATTTCAGAAGAAACCCGCTCTAAGCTTTCAAGAATATCCTGTTTCCTGCTAGGTTTTAGGATGTATTCCTTAACCCCCTGCTGCATAACTTCCTTTGCATATTCAAACGTATTAAAGGCTGAAACCATGATAAATCGGATATTTTCGTCCGTACCTTTAATTTCCTTAACAGCTTGTACGCCGTCAATTCCCGGCATTTTTATATCCATAAAGATAATATCAGGCTTATGTTCTCTAGCCATTTCAATCGCTTTTCTGCCATTAGGGGCCTCTCCGATGACCATTACGTTCTCTGCAGAGTTGTTTATTATTTTCGTCAATGCCTTCCGCTCTAGAATTTCATCATCCACAATTAGAATTTTCAACAAGCTCTTTTCCCCCTATTACCGCGTCTGGAATAGTCAGTGTAAACTTTGTGCCCTTACTCAACTCTGAATGGATTTCAATAATGTCTTTTTGACCATAAAAAAGCTGAAGCCTGCGAATCACATTTTTTACTCCAATACCAGTCGAATGACCCTGTGATTTATTCGACTCATACGCCTCTTCTATTTCAGTTCCCCTCACATAGTTTAGCAATCGATTTTGAGTGATTTCATCCATACCATCTCCGTTATCGACAATTTCCACATGAATTCTATGATTACTTTTGTAGATATGAAGTCGGATTTCTCCATTTTCCTCAAAAGATTCAACACCATGTATAAAAGCGTTTTCAATTAAGGGTTGCAGCGTCAAACTAGGTATTTCTCGATCCAAACAGTCCTCTTCTATGTCTGTACTGAATTGAATCCGATCCCCAAACCTTGTTTGCTGAATAAAAAAGTACTCTTTAACAATCGCTACTTCATCTCGAAGGGTGGCGGCTTTATTTAAATCCCCACCTAGGTTGTATCGCAGTAAGGCGGCCACAGATTCAATTAATCTCGAGGTATGCTCCGCGTCCTCAAGGTAAGCCATTTTTGAAACTGTATTCAACGTATTAAATAGAAAATGTGGATTGATTTGATTTTGAAGACTTCTTAGCTCTAATTCTTTTAACAGCTTATCCAGTTCTGATTTCTGCTTGATTTCTTTTACATACTGCCGAAGGTTTGAGCGCATTTGGTTAAACGTTTCGGTCAATAGCTTTAATTCATCCTTGGTCGTTATTTTAATATCCTGGCCAGCTAAGTTTCCCTTTGAGATTTGCTTTGCTGCTTGAGACAAAAGGGTGATTGGTTTTGTAATTCCGCCAGATATCCAAAGCGCAATTAAGGTACTCAGAAAAAAGGCAGCAGCAAAAAGGGAGAAGGACAATAGTTTATAATAATCGTTCTGCCTTTCCATTTGATCATAAAAGTTTTGATAGTCTGTAAGTTTATTATTTAAGAGAGCAAGAGTACTTTCTTGAAGGAAACCTGCTATTTTTAATACTTCATTAAGATGATTTGAATATTCGTTTATATCATCCTTATGGAACGCTGTCACCGTTGCATCACATTCTTCAAGAAAACTATCAATCATATGTTGATAATTAGTAACCGTTATATCATTGGAATTTATTTCTTGTTTAAAGAGCCTTTGGTCTCTAAGTAACCTGGACTTTTCCCTGTTATAGACTTTTAGATAGGAGTTTTCCTTATCTAGAAGATAACCCTGGAGGTTTTCTGTAATTAAATTCGTTCTTTGCGAGATTTCATTTAACAAAAGAAATCGTTCAAAACTATCATCATATTCATTGACAAGGTTTTCACTGCTTTTATAAAAAAACAACCCGACTGAAGTTAACAATACAACCAGGACAATAAAATAAAGCAGTAGTTTTGATCTAATTCGAAATAACATTAATACCCTGCCTCCCGCCCGCCTAGATGACTTACAGGCAAATCCCCTGCTCTCAATACGCGGGTATTGGTATGCACTACTGGAGGTACCGTCTTACCTTCAATGAGATCAATCATCATTTGCACCGCTCGATATCCCATTTCATATGGTTCCTGAACTACTGTTGCCTTAATGGTGCCTTTTGATAGGTAATCAAGCGTTTCAGGCAGATTATCAAATCCAATAATATAAACTTGATCGGTTTTTTTATACTTTTCTACCACTTGGGCTATTCCAATTCCATCTAGAGCACTTGTCCCATAAAAAGCATTGACCTCTGGATAATCCTTTAAGATTTGGTAAGCCTTTTCAGCGGCTCGGACTCTACTAATTTCTGATTCTTCCATGGTAATAATCTTTATTCCCTGTTCAGACATCACAGCGTCCCGAAAGCCTTGTACGCGCAGCTGCTGATGGTTCGCATAAAAACTGCCTGTAATGATGGCCACATTCGCTTGACCCTCTGTATCTTCAATCAATGCTTTACCTGCTAAATAACCAGAATAGTAATTATCAGTTCCAATATACGCCATGCGGTTACTATTGGAGGCGTCCGTATCAATGGTAATCACAGGAACTCTCTCTACAACCCTATTAATCAGCGGAGTAAATTGCTCATCGCTTAGTCCTTGTGTAATAATTCCATCCACTTTTGAAGCCATTGACATTTCAATCGTTTTTAAATGTTCGTCGATATTGGCTTGCTTTGGACCAGCATACTCCAATAAAACGCCATATTCCTTTGCAGCCTCCTGAGCACCTTTTTCAACAAGCCGCCAATAGTCATTGTCCAGCTCCTCAGGAACCAGCACAAAATGATAGTTATATTCATGTATATCTCTATCTTCTTCAGGCAAATCATGAGACATAACCTTATAACCATAAAACACAGAAAATGCGCAGCTCACAAGAAAAAACATAACCCCAAACGTATACGCCGCCACCGTTAACCTGCTCATAAACAACCCCATTAACATCAAATATCTAGATAACTAAAATTATACGAAACATACCAATATTCGACAATGCCAAATGGTGCCTGTCACCATAAAAAAAAAAACAAATGTCCACCCGTGGTGGACATCTGTTTTTAGGAGCTGCTGTCTCTTATGATGAGTTGGGTGGTGATGGTGATTTTTTTTGCTATTTGTCGACCTTCGATTTTCTCGGCAAGGGTGTTGACCGCTGTTTCTCCCATTAGTTCGGTATAGACTTTTACAGTGCTTAATGATGGAAACACGTATTTTGAAATACTGATGTCGTTTACACCTATGATGTTCACACGTCCTGGAACAGATATCCCTTCCTCCAATAAAGCTCTGAGCGCACCAATGGCCAGAGAATCATTCGCTGCAAAAAAAGCTGTCGGCAAGTTTTCTCCATGTTCATGAATTGCTTTTTTCATGAGTGAATGACCAACAGCAACGGAGAATTCCCCAACGTACATAAAGGCTTCATTGAACAGCCCTTTTTCTGCCAAGTAGTTTTTGAAGGTCCTCTCTCTAAGATCTTGGATTAGAGATGTTTTATCTTTGAAAACCTCTCTACCGCCAATAAAACCGATTTTCTCATGACCATTCTCCAAATAATGGTCGATGACCTTTTTAGTAGCCTTTTCAAAATCACTAACAATCGAATCAAACTGTTCTTCATCGGGAGAAAAGTCCACAAAGACAATATTATTTGTGATGGAGACCATTTCTTTTATTTGTTTATCACTAAATTTGCCAATCGCAATAAGACCTTGGATTTCATCTTGTTTAAGTGTCTCAAAGTTATCTTGGAAGTACTTAGATACAGAAAAGCCCATTTGCCTGGATTGATTTTCGACTCCTAAACGAATCGACATATAATATAAATCTTCCAGTTCTTCTTTTTCTGTATACCACTGCAAAAGTGCGATTTTACCTGTCTCTATTTTTTTAGCTGGTCTCTTCTTATAAGAAAGCTGCTCTGCCACCTCAAATATCCTCTTTTTTGTTTCATCACCGACAGATAGGGTACTATCATAATTCAATACTCGGGATACTGTTGCGATCGATACTCCTGCTAATTCTGCAATATCCTTTATCGTAGCCATAAATCAAACTCCTATTGTATTAGAAAAAAAACGATATTTAGTCACAGCCTGGTATACATCCTCTGGGTTTAATACGATTGATGGAAAATTAGGCTGGTTGATTGCATCAGGCAGCCCTTGCGTTTCGAGGCACACACCCAAATGGTTTCTCGCTCGAACACCAGAGATCGAATAAGGACCTTCCAAATAGTTCCCCGTATAAAGGACGACGCAGGGTTGATCCGTTGTAACTAACAGTGTCCTTCCACTTTCTTTTTCACTTAAAGCCACTGTATTTTCTCCCTTTTTTGAAAAAAGAAGCGGATGGTCGTAACCATGACCCGCAAGTACATTTTGTGGATAATCGGATTTCATCCCCGACTTCAACAAACGGCCATGTTTAAAATCAAACGGCGTGTTAGTAGAGTCGATCATTTTCCCAGTAGGGATCAAATCTGAACCAAGTTCTAAGAAGCGATCACTTTCCAAGTGAAGAATATGCTCGGAAACATCTCTTTTTAAATTACCGCTTAAATTGAAATACGAATGATTCGTTAAATTAACGATTGTTTTTTGATCCGTATGAGCCTCATAACGGATACTCAACTCATTTTGATTATTTAAAAGATAGGTGGCAGTCGTATCCAAATTACCTGGATACCCTTCTTCACCATTTACACTTCGATAGAAAAATTTCAATCCAACTGCATTTTCCGTTTCAAACGGTTCTGTTTTCCAAATAACCGAATTAAAGCCCTTCTTCCCGCCATGCAGGTGATTAGGGTCCTCGTTAGGTGTCAGCCTGTATACCTCTCCATCCAACTCAAACTCCGAATGATTAATTCTTCCAGCCACTCGACCAACAATGGACCCAAAATAAGGGGACAAATCCACATAATCTTCAAATTGCTCAAAACCAAGCACTACGTTTTCAATCTTCCCATTGCGGTCGGGGACCATTATTTTCGTAATGATACAACCATAATTCATGCAGGAAACAGACATCCCTGAGTTATTAACCAGGGTATACTCCATCACGGGCTCACCGTTATATTGACCGAATAGCTTATCTACTATTTTCATATATTTACCACTCCATTACTTCATATCAAAAAATATGAGACGTTCCGCCATTTCCATGCTGTAAGCTTTTTTATAATAATGACAAGATAAAGCGGTTAAATCCGGCTTTTCCTTCTTCATTTGTTTTAAAAACACCCGCATCCTCTAATGCCTTTAAAAACTTTTTCCCTGTCTCTTCTCTGACGATTGCTTCAACATTTGACGGTGTTACAACGGATTGATAGCCCTCTTTAAGTCCTTTTGCCCATTCTAGATGATATTCAGCAACAGAATCCGTTTTTCCAAGAATGAAATTCTCAACTTCCTCAAGTTCATCTTTTAAGCGTGCAGGTAATACAGCCAGACCCATCACTTCGATTAGCCCGATGTTTTCCTTTTTAATATGATGAACATCTTGATGAGGGTGGAAAATTCCTAGTGGATGCTCCTCGCTCGTCCGGTTGTTCCGAAGGACTAAATCCAGTTCATAAAATTCTTGATTTTTACGTGCAATCGGTGTAATCGTATTATGCGGGATATCGCCTGTTTTCGCATAAATTCCTACTGTTTCATCACTGTAATTTCGCCAGCGTGATAAAATATGCTCGCCTGCTTCCACAAGTGGTCCAGTTTCTTTCGAACGTAATCGAATGACGGACATTGGCCATTTGACAACAGAACCTTGAACATTCGGGAACTGCTCTAATGAAAATGTCCAATCATCCTCCGCTTTGGCCATCGCAAAGTCATAATGTCCGCCTTGATAATGATCATGCGAAAGAATAGAACCGCCAACAATCGGTAAATCAGCATTCGACCCGACAAAATAATGGGGAAACTGCTCAACAAAGTTTAACAGCCTTTGAAATGCCACCGAAGTAATTCTCATATCCCTATGGTCTTCTGATAGCACAATACAATGCTCATTATAGTAAACATAAGGTGAATATTGTAAAAGCCATTTCTCATCAGAAAGATTTAATCGGATCATACGGTGATTAGAGCGTGCTGGATGTCCAATTCTCCCTGCATACCCTTCATTCTCAATACAAAGTAAGCATTTTGGATAATTTGCTTTTTGGACTGTACGTTCTAGCGCAATGCTTCTAGGATCTTTCTCAGGTTTTGATAAATTGATGGTAATGTCTAGTTCACCATATTTCGTACTCACCTTGTACTCGACATTATTACGAATCCGCTTCATTTGAATATAGTTGCTATTTTTGCTTAACTCATAAAAATACTCAGTTGCCTCTTGTGGATTCTGTTTATATTTTTCAAAAAAAATCTGATTAACAGTTGATGGACGTGCGATAAAGCAATTCATGACTTTACTTGAAAAAATCTCTTTTTCATCAAAAATATCTTCAATAATGCCTTGCTCACAGGCGAAATCCACGATTTGCTCAAGTAAGTCTGGAATCTCTAGATTTGACTCTGTTGTTTCGCTGTCCTTAAACTCGACTAAACGTAAGAGTGAAAGAATTTGATTTCGAGCATAAATCTCATCATCACAGTCGATTAATTGAGCAGAAATTGCCTTGTTAATCAATTGTTGGATTAGTTGATCTATCACGATCTTCACCTCTCATACCCATTTGGGTGATGTTGATGCCAATTCCATGCATCGCTGATAATTTGGTGAATCGAAGTCTTGCTTGGATTCCAGCCCAGCACACTTCTTGCTTTTTCCGAAGATGCAATTAATGTACTAGGGTCTCCAGACCTGCGTTCCCCGAATTGGACCGGAATATCAATCCCTGTTACTTCTTTTGCTGTCTCGATGATTTCCTTTACAGAAAACCCTTGACTGCTGCCTAGATTGAACACATTACTTTCCCCGCCATTTTGCAAATACGTGAGTGCTAGAAGATGCGCATCAATCAAGTCCTCAACATGGATGTAATCCCGTACACAGGTTCCGTCTGCAGTATCATAATCTTGACCAAAGACGGTCACAGCAGGTCTTTTTCCTAAAGCAGCTTCTAATACAACAGGAATCAAGTGGGTTTCAGGATTATGGTCCTCTCCAATCTGCCCATCACTTCTTGCTGAGGCTACGTTAAAATAGCGGAGTGATACATACCTAAGATCGAATGCCTTCTCACACCAAGAAATCATTTTTTCCATCGTCAGTTTCGTTTCACCATAGGTGTTGGTTGGAAGAGTAGCTGCCTCTTCCTTAATTGGCACCACCTTCTGTTCACCATAAACTGCCGCTGTTGAGGAAAAGACGATGTGCTTTACATTAAATTCCTTCATCATTTCAAGCACAACTTGTGTACCATACACATTGTTATCAAAGTATTTTAGCGGCTCAATCATCGATTCGCCAACAAGAGAGTTAGCTGCAAAATGGAGAATGGCTTCTATGTTTTCTTTTTCAAAGACAGAGCGCATAAACTCACGGCTTCGAATATCACCTTCATAAAAGTGAGCCTTGTGATGTACTGCATCTCGTTGACCTGTTTGCAAATTATCGATAACCACCACTTCAGAACCCTGGTCAATTAACTGATAAACAGCATGCGAACCAACATAGCCTGCACCGCCTAAAACAAGAATACTCATCTAAATAGCACCCTCCATCTCAATCTCTTTTGCTCCATCACCAATACTTGCAACATAGAAATCCGCTTGATAGCCGATTTTGTCCTGATAAGCGGCGCCAACATTTTCAATAAAGCTCTCAACCAGTTCATTTTCAACAATCGCAATGGCACAACCTCCGAACCCAGCTCCAGTCATTCGCGCCCCAATAACCCCTGGCTGTTTCCATGCAGGTTCGACTAAGCTATCAAGTTCAACCCCGGTCACTTCATAATCGTCTCTTAACGAGATATGCGATTGATTCATCAGCTGCCCAAACGCCTCTAGATTCCCTGCCTTCAGTTCTTCAAGAGCCTTTAATGTTCTCATATTTTCATATACCGCATGCTTTGCACGCTTACGGACGGTTTCATTAGCGATTAATGATTGATTTTCATCAAACTCCGCTTCTGTCAGCTGTCCAAGTGCTTCGATTGGTAGCTTTTTCTGGAGCTGAGATAAGGCTTCTTCACATTCTCCTCGGCGCTCATTGTATTTCGAGTCCGCAAGTTCTCTGCGTTTGTTTGTATTCATAATTAAGATTTTGTGGTGATCAAGTTGAATCGGTGCATACTGAAAGTTTAAAGTCTGGCAATCGAGCAAAATTCCAGCGTCCTCTTTTCCCATTCCAATCGCAAATTGATCCATAATGCCACTGTTGACACCAATAAATTCATTTTCAACTCTTTTACCAATCTTGATCATGTCTAGGCGATCTATTCCTAATTTAAACAACCCGTCTAGGAGCACACCAGTCAATAACTCAATTGATGCAGAAGAGGATAGGCCTGCGCCATTGGGAATGTTACCTTCAATTACACACTCAAATCCAGATGGAATTGAAAATCCTGCTTCCTTTATATAACGAATCATGCCCTTTGGGTAATTTGCCCAATTATGCTGTTTCTCATATTCTAATTGTGTTAGATCAAACTCAATGATTTCTTTATCTGGGAAGTTTACTGAATAGAGGCGGACAAGATTGTCCTCTCTTTTCTTTGCAACGGCATACGTACCATAAGTAATAGCACATGGAAATACGTGACCACCATTGTAATCTGTGTGTTCACCAATTAAATTAATTCTCCCCGGAGCAAAGAATGCTTGCTCAGGCTGGACCTCAAATATTTCTCTAAATGTAGTTATTAACTTTGTGATATTCATTGTCGTCCCTCCACTTTTCAAACTATATGTTTAGTTTAATACATCAGGTAAAAGAAATCCATTGTTTTTACTAAAATTTTTACTAAAAAAGAAATGTGTATTCGACGAATAAAAGTTTCGGTTTTGGTACTCTTCTAAAATACGTGAGTAACCTGTAAAAAAATAACCGGAGATTTTCCGGTTAACTGCAGAATGGAGCTCATTTCAGAGAAAATAAGGGGAGGTTTTCCGATTATGCCAGGCGAAATCCTCCCCTTTTCAGATTTCTCGAGCCAATAGACGGAATCCCTCCGTCTATTTAAGCCTTATTTTATAAAGATTTTTAAATAAGCGGAATTTTTCCGCCTATTTATCAGCTTGGGAGCTTAATCATAAATTTGGAATGGTTGTCATATCTACTTACACATCCTATCTTCATTTATGAATAATAATCTTCTCTTCTCCGAGCTCCAAGTATATCTTTTCATCCCCAAACTCAATCTTTGGAGTAGTTGCCCATTGATTCAAAATCGTTTCACTTCCTGGTTTCCCAAATACTGCATTTACAAGCCAATGTGTCCCCGGTTTTAGACTAGCCTTTATAGTTGGTATAACGGTACGTCTATTTACTAGATTTGTATTTGCATTTGGATAGACCAGCTCTGCTTTGCCATTTCCATACAAGTTCTTTATACCGCTTACAGCCCAAGGCGAAATGGCCGCACTTTCTTTTAAATGTGTAATTGGCTCTGCCTTTTGCCCATTATGCTGGGTATGCTCCAATCCTAAAGCGAATCCACCTTCTGCAATATCAAGGTTTCTTCCTGTCTCTATACAATGGATTCGGATATGCCACGGGGTCCCTGGCACGATCCATGTTTTAATTTCAACATCATCCCACGGCTTCCATTTCGTGTAGATAACATTCTCGTTTACCTCATATTCCTCGCATTTTCTTTTACCTCTATAGATATTATCGCCCTCGCTCACAGCAAGCATCGAATCAAATGCACCCTGAGCAAGTCCCCATTCTGCTTTTTGCACACTAAACCCAAAAAAATTGGAGTAAACAAACTTTTCATACTTTGCAGCAGTATGCGAGTGATCATTTGTGTGCTGATACCCAGCATTAAATGCAGCCATATAGTTTTGCTCATCATTCCTGCATAAGATAAAACGTGGTGAGTGTTGTACCACTTTTTCCTTTAATAGAGGGAGAGGTTCCTCTTCTACCTTCCAAAAAGGATGATCAACAGGCAAGGATAAAGGCAGGAAGGTTTTTAACGCCCAATATGGTGAGCATGGTGAATTATAGTTCTCTGCCATGACCAAATTAGGATAACAATATCCAATGGTAAGCAGTCCATTATGGTCAAATATATTTTGACTAAACCAATAGCGCAGGTTCCGAAGGATTAGCCCCTTCATCACACCTAGCGGAAACACCTCGACCTCTGCGTAGACAAGCGCACTCCAAAAGGAAGATTGGGCAAATCGATAGGCCAGGCTCCTCCCATAAGGCAGGGCGGAACCATCATTTGCAAACCAGTAAATAAAATCCTTAGCAAAAGCCGCTGCTCTGCTTTTGTACACCCTTGCCCTTTCTGGATCCTCCCTGCCCATCAATTTTGCGTAAAGGAGGCTATAAAAATGAATGGCAAACGGACCATAATAATCACAGTGCGCATTCACCCCATCGGCATACCATCCATTTTGTAAATAAAAGTTTTCTATCCGTTCAAGATTCTCTTGCACCGTTTCAGAATTATAAGGCAAGCCGACCCTTTTAAACCCTAGGTTGACTATTACAGGGAAAAATAACCAGTTGCAATCATAAACTTTGATGGTGTTGATTTGATTCAGCCACTGGAACAAATTATATTTTTCCAAATCACTTAAAGGATCCCAAATCTTTTCCGGAATAAGCGCGAGTGCATATCCAAATGCCGCCATTTCTACTGCACGCTGATCAAAGTCTGCGATATCTCCCCAATATTCTTCATGAGTAGGATCTGTACCATTCTTTATGCCCTGCATGTGAATATCCCAAATTTCTGATTTCTCCCCGCCTGCTAACAAAGGTACAAGCCCCCATAATATTCTTGAGAAACCTTCCATTCCAGCTAAGGAATCTGGATACCCCGCACCTGTACTTCCTAATTGGAGCAGGGTTTTCCCCTTAGAGTAAAAAGGTTTTAACGGGTTTAGAATTTGTTTAACAGCCTCACTCAAATCCTCCCGTGATTTAAGTGGATTTTTCTGAATAGGCAAATCGAGTTTTATCATAAACTTCCCTCCTCACAGAGAAATGGTTCCTTTTTCAGTTGCTACCAATCTACCAAAGTAATTCTTTATACCCTTTTAAATACGCTAGACCCTCGACAAAATAGTAGTCACCATATATAAGCGGATTATCCATATATTTTCCTTCTGGGAAATGACTTGTTGCGTGAAGAATCAATCCCTCTTCTGAACCTTCCCAATCACTGTAATGTTTATATAAGGACTGGAGAATCCTTTCTCCTGCCATCCTATATATAGGAGACTCTGGCGAAGCTACCTTATCCGCAAGCAAGAGCAGACCGCACGCAGCTATGGCTCCTGCTGAGGAGTCCTTTGGTGAAGCTATACCCTCTGGGAGACGAAAATCCCAATCTGGAACGAAGTCTTCCGGCAAGTGGGCAATAAAAAAGTGAGCAACCCGTTTGGCATATTCTAGATATTTTTCTTCTCCTGTATAGTGATAAGTTAACGTAAGTCCATAAATGGCCCAAGCGGTTCCTCGAGACCATGCCGATTCGGGTGCATACCCCTGGCCGCCAAGCGCTTCTATCTTTTCACCGCTATCCGGGTTGAACACAATAATATGGTGCACTCCCCCATCACTCCGGATAAAGTGCTCTAACACCATTTCAGCATGCTTTTTTGCCACACCCTTGAACCTGGGATCACCTGTTTCTTCGGATGCCCAATACAAGAGCGGCAGGTTCATCATACAGTCGATAATGGCAATTCCACTATTGTCTTCTCCTTTTGTCCAAGGATTCCAAGCGCGAATATAGTTACCATTTGGGTTAAAGCGGCCCATTAATAGATTTGCCGCTACCAACGCCCGCCGTTTTGATTCTTCTTCTCCTAGGATTTTATATCTAGCGACACTGGTCAATGTCCACATAAAACCCATATCATGGTCAAGTCTGTAAAAGTCTCGTTGTACAGCATCTAACTTATCTTCACATTCTTCAGCTAATTTTTTTAAATTCTCATTTTTTGAATCTCGATATATAAGCCATAATAGTCCTGGCCAAAACCCCGCAGTCCACCATTGAGGTTCTGCAAGTACATACTGGCCATTCTCACTGGCATGCGGAAAATTCGCACCTATTCTCTCACTTGTTCTACTAATTTTCTCCGTAACCTTTTCCCATGCTTCCTCTACCCACTTTTGAGTAATCATACTCTTCACCCCGCCTATTCAAATTGAAATGCCAACTCGACACTACACTCTCTATCTGGGTGCAGGACAATAAAGTCGAGAGCTAGATTATCTTCTTGTTTACCGAAATGATTAATAAAAGTAATCAATTTTGTTTCTAGTTTTAGCTGACTCGTATCATATGAAATTCTTACTTTATTCTTTCCTTTTAGAATGACTCCATCATCGGTTTTTGTGATTAATAATACAGGTGTTATGAACCGTTCTACGATGGAACATGGCTGCTCAGCAAAAGAATAAGTGTCTTTCACTACCAGTTTTGGAAGATTTGTTTTTACCCATGTAAACCTTCGCTTTACACTTTGAAGACTCTTAGCCTCATACGCATTTGCGATATCCATTTCATAGATATCAACCTCTTCCCCTATTGAAACTTGAAGAATGGTTGTATTTTTTGCTGGTCCTGGTGCTTGAAATTGTTCGTTAATTATTGGAACAGAATGACCTTGGGAGCCATTACAAAGAAAAGAATAGCGTTTTTCACTAAAGTAATCCTTACTGTATAAACCACTTCCTAGATCTTTAAAAAACACTTCTGTATTACCTTGCAAAATGAAGTGGCCAATGTCGTTATGGTTATGAGGCTCGTCGTTATGTCCGCCTTTTGCTGCAAATGCATAACTTCCCGATTCGCAAATGTTCCTCGAAAGAAACCACTCCGAGTCCTTTGAAAAATATGTGCCATTTCTCCAAGGTAATGGAACAGAATCTGCATCAAACCACAATAGATTCCGGATAGCTGGAGCCCATCTGCTGCAATGGTCATCCGTATAATGTGCACGAAGATATGTTTCTGGAACTTCGAAATCACTATAAATTTTGCTTAGATAATGGCTCAGCCCGAGAAATACGGAAGCTGTCGGAAGTGAATCTGAAAAGTTAACAACAAGATTCTGATTTAAAAAGGTCCTTTGTTGAAAAAGAGCTATTTGATGAACCTTCTCTGATTCAAACAGATTCAGCTTTCCTTCTGTCTTTCTTTTCAATAAATCAGCGAAATAGACATAATATCCAAAACCATATTGCCAATAACCATAACCCTCAAGGCATATCCCATCATCTTGGAAGCCTTTTAAGTAGGAATCCATTGCGTCCATTACCCTTTCTAAAATGATGGTAAGTTCATCATGATCTTGGATTAAATGCAAGGCTGCACAACCAATAGATCCGGCACATACAGCTGCCCAATTATGTGTTTGTTTCTCCCAGCCAAAGGTTTTTTCTATAAATGGGAAAAAGATTCTAGTGTATATTTCTTCATAAATGCGCTTACAAATTTGAGGGTTTAAATGTTCCTCCGTTAGTTTTACTATTTCACCTAACGAAAAGGCGGTTTCAGCAGCAAATAAATCAATAGAATATTCCTTCTTACTTGTCTCCTTGAGTGAGTAATTAATGTCCATCGATGTTTCCGGACTATTTTGTAAATGCGCCGGCAAGCACCAGGAATATTCATTGCAAATGGACCATAACGTGTTTTCTAAAGCTGTTAAATATTCATCTAGTTCAGGTTCAAGTAACACCATAATTGCAAAGGTCGTTAACCTTCTCCGCTTTTCAAAATATACCTTTTCGAATTCTAGCCGGGAGCCGGTTTCGTCAAAAATTTTGAATAAGGAAAACGTTAGTTCAGGATCACATTCTTGTAAAAGTCTATCCCCTTCATCCCTAATTTCATTAAGAAGCAATTGATAAGCGGGATTTTCCCTAATGCCTTTCCACCAATTTAGTTTGAATTCCCTAGTAGGAAACAATAGGGAAGTTTCGGAACCTAATAATCTCTTAAGCTGTGCGGTAAGCAAAATATATACCTCCTACTCAAAATCCTTCTCTTATAAATTAGGACAAGTTGAAACTATTAACACATATATATACAGAATTTTCAACCTTCTCTTTTCATAAAAGTGACCCAATAGGAACATTCCCTACTGGGTCACCTTACGTAACACACTCTTACTTTTTGGTCATCCCGCATCTAAGGATTGATGTTGTGATTGATGCAGCTTCCAATAGTAACTTTTTTTATCTATCAATTCTTTATGAGTACCTTCTTCTATGATTCTACCTTTATCGATGACAAGGATACGGTTTGCATTTTGAATGGTGGAAAGACGATGTGCAATAATAAAGGATGTTCTCCCTGCAAGCAGTGTTTCAAGTCCTTTTTGTAATGCAAGCTCCGTTTCTGTGTCTATGGATGATGTAGCCTCATCAAGAATTAATATCTTGGGATCAGCTAAAAGTGCTCGTGCAAACGAAATCAGCTGTCTTTGTCCAGTAGAAAGCCTTGTGCCTCTTTCATTTACCTCCGTTTTATACCCCTCAGACAATCCACTAATAAATGGATGAGCCTGCACTGCCTTCGCTGCTTCAATCACTTCTTCATCTGTAGCATCAAGTCGTCCATAACGAATATTATCCATAATCGTACCTGAGAAAATAAAAGGATCCTGAAGCATGACACCCATCTGCTTTCTCAGAGAGGCAATGGTTGCCGATTGGATATCAACTCCGTCAATTTCAATCCGACCGCTGCTTACATCATAAAAACGGCTAAGCAAACTGACGATCGTTGTTTTTCCAGATCCAGTTGCTCCGACTAGAGCAATCGTTTCACCTGGATTCACACTAAGATTAATGTTTTTAAGGATTTTTTCCCCTTCTTCATAACCAAAAGTAACATCTTTAAACTCAACTTTCCCCTTTATCAAAGGAAGCTCAGACGCAATTGGAAGGTCTTTAACTGTTGGTTTTTCATCGATCATTTCAAATATTCTTTCTAAATAAGCCGTGGCATTAATGATTGCATTATAAAAGTTCCCAATATTCGCGATTGGCGCCCAAAACATCCCAATGTAACCAACAAAGGCAACCAATGCTCCAACTGTTACTCCATCACCAATCAGAGAGATACCGACAACATAAATGAGTGAGGTGGTAAGTATTGAAATGTTTTCAATCGAAGGCCATAAAAGGAATTGAATCCTTACAGCCCTCATCCACGAGCTTCGATAACTATCAGATACTTCACTGAAAATTCGTTTGTTTTCTTCTTCTCTTGTAAATGCCTGCGTCACTTTAATACCATTAATACTTTCATGAATATAAGCATTCATATTGGATTGTTTGTTACTTAGCAGCTGCCATGCCTTCCGCTGGGCATTTTTTATCAGCAGGATCACCGCTGCAAGGATTGGAAACCCAATCATCGCCATAAGGGTTAATTTTACGTCAATTGCAAACATAAACCCTAGAATGACAAGAAGACTAAAAAGGTCAGTAATTAAATTAATTAACCCATTCGATAGTAAATCACTTAATGAGTTTACGTAGTTTACTACCCTCACCAAAATCTTTCCATGTGGTCTGCTGTCATAGAAGGTAAATGATAGCTTTTGTAAATGAGTAAACAAGTCTTTCCTTATCTGGACGATGACACTTTGCCCTATCTGTGACATCATTCTAATTCTATATTTCATACATATCCCAGTAACAATTATGGCAATTAAGTAAACTCCAGCAAGAAGCATTAATCCGCCTACATCCTTGCCCGGAATCTCCTCGTCAATGGCTCTACTGATTAGATATGGCCCAATTAAGTTTGCCCCACTGGCAATCAACATGATTAAAACAGTAATTAGGATCTTTTTTTTGTAGGGCTTTAAATAAACCATTAACCGCTTAAGCTGTATAAAACTAAATGGAGATTCCAATTCTTCATCAACATCAAATTTATTGCGCGCCATTGAGATAGTTCACCTCCTCAAGGTCATGCATACCATCAAAGTTTCCCACTTGATTATTAAATACTTTGTAGTAACTTCCTTTTTTTGCAAGCAATTCTTTATGATTCCCTCTTTCAATAATTGTGCCATTTTCCATTACAAGAATTAAATCTGCATCTTTTACTGAAGAAATACGATGAGCAATAATAAAACAGGTTTTTTCCTTTAGCAACGATTTTAAGGTTTTTTGGATACGCAGCTCTGTTTCCATATCCAATGCGGATGTTGTATCGTCCAAAATCAATATGGATGGGTTTTTTAATATTGCCCGCGCTAATGCAATTCGTTGCCGCTGTCCTCCGGAAAGACCTACTCCCCGTTCTCCAATAATGGTGTCGTACCCTTCTGGCAGCTTTGAAATAAAACCATCTGCTTCTGCCATTTTGGCCGCAGCTTGAACAGCTTCGAAGGACGCATTTGGGTTACCATAAGCTATATTTCCTTCAATGGTATCTGAAAATAGAAATATATCCTGCATAACTGTAGCCATGCTATTTCTCAATTTATGAATATCCCAATCTCTTACATTAAGTCCATCTACTCTTACTTCTCCTTTAGAAGTGTCATAAAACCGGCTTAGAAGATTAACTAATGTCGATTTACCAGCCCCTGTAGGACCGATAATGCCTACCGTTTGTCCCTGCCTAATTTTGAAGTTTATATCATTTAATACTGGTTCGTCACCATAGCTAAAGGAAACTTGTTCAAATTCCACTAAACCCTTGAGATGTTTAACATTGTACCTTTTTGTTTCATTCTTTATTTCTGGTTTTGTATTTAATAATTCCTCTACTTTTTCAGCGGATGCAACAAACCTTTGTACATCATTAATCAACCATCCAGCCATACGCATTGGATTATTTAATGCCCAGATTAATGAATTAAATGTAACCAACTCACCCATAGTCAGAGACTGATTAATAACCATGTATCCTCCAACAACGATCATTACCACTGTTAATACTCCTGCAAGTGAATCGAGTATAGGCAGATACTTTTCCCAAACTCTTGAGGAGGCAAGGTTTTTCTCCTTGAAGGCTTCATTTTCTTTTGAAAACTTTTCAATTTCGTACCCTTCCTTAGCAAAAGCCTTTACAACACGATTTCCGCTTATGTTTTCCTGGACAACTGAATTTAATCTTGCAAACTGTCCCCTAATGGCCGAAAACGTTGGTTTGACCGTAAAGGATAAACGCATCGCAAAGAATCCAATAATTGGTGTTATCGCAAGCATAGCTAACGCTAACGGCGGATGGATATAGAACATAAACCCAATGGCAAATAGCAGGATGGTAAGATTCTCAAATATCATATAAATCGTCCATGCCGTAAAATGCCTGACAGCTTCTAAATCCCCCGTCATTCGAGCCATGATATCTCCTGTTTTTGTCTGATCGAAAAACCTAAAATCTAATTGGTTAAGCCGGTCATATAATTTTTCCCGTATGGTGAATATGACACTTTGGGAAACACGTTCGAACATTAACTGATAATTATAGCGAACCACTGTCTTAACAACGGTTATGCCAATCATTGAACCTAAAAAAATCCATAACAGTTCATTCTCTTGGCCATAAATAACCTTATCAACGATTTTTCCAGCAAAATAAGGGTTAAGCATATTTAAAATAGAAACCACTAACGCTAGAAAAAGACCGCTAAATAACCTTATTCGAAAATTCCTTATATACCCCCATACCCAGCGCATGCTTTGCATCATTCACGTCATCCCTCCCCGATGCTTAAAACATAAATACATATTATTAACGCAATTCCCCTTATATGTATTTATATTTAACTTTTAATCTTTTTTCTTAGTAACAAAAATAAAACATGCATGAACCTATTATAGGGTTATAATTAAAGAATAAAATGCAATATCCTAACAAAAATTTGCACAATTCAAACATAAAAGGAGATAGAAATGCTTCAATTATTTGCCCCTCCTCTGCCAACCTTGCTTGCAGCTGGTCAAAATACTTTTGATATTGGACAGTCGCATATAAATCGTTGCAAGATTGGTGTTTTTGATTTGTTGGTTGTCACAAAAGGAACATTGCACATGGGAGAAGATGACCGACAATTCCAAGTTAGCAGAGGGGAGACACTTATCCTCTACCCCGACCGGCACCATTTTTCTATTTCGCCCTGTGACCAAATTACTCACTTTTTTTGGATTCATTTCACTGCTTCTAAAGGCTGGCAGGACCTAACGACATCTAAACCCTGCCAATACGGTGAAAAAGCAACTGGAGAGCGAAGAAACGTTTTTGTTGAAAACCCTTTCGGAATTACACTGCCTCAGTATTGTAAATTATCCAATCTTGAAACGATCGAACAACTGTGTTTGAAGATTATTTCTTCTGAACATGAGTCGTTCCACACTAGAGAATGGCAGCGTCAAATTCTCTTTCAACAATTACTTCAGGAGCTTTCAACTCATATGAAATCAGCAAACCCTATGCCTGCATTAGCTGTAGCAGAAAAGGCTGCCTTCTATTTAAGGAAAAATTATGCCCAAAAGGTCACTTACGAAGACCTTGGCCATGCCCTCAGGTTCCATCCTAATCATATTGCAAGATGTATGATTCAGGCTTTTGGCTGTACGCCGATTGAATATATTAATAAAATACGTATAGACCAAGCAAAGATTCTGCTCGTTTCAACAGATTGGAGTACGGATAGAATTTCAGAAGCCTGCGGATTCACCCAGTCCGCATATTTCAGCAGAGTCTTTAAAAAACTAGAAAAATTATCTCCTAGTCAATTTCGAAAGCAATATGTTGGGAACATTCTGTAAAGAAATCAACTATTTAAAAAAATCCCCAGATTTCATAAAAATCGGGCAAAGTCTTTATTCTAAAGACTTTGCCCGACTTCAATCAATATAGTTTAAGCAGCATAGAGCCATGTGGCGGCAAAGATAGGCTAATCTTATCTTGGACATGTCCAAGCTCTTCCTGCTTCCAGATATCCCTCATACTTTTTGAGGATGTAAGTCCTAACTGTTCCAACGATACTTGTAACAATGCCGTTTCATCACTTGCATTGAATAATGCTGCATAGGTATGATCCTGTCTATCCTTAGCAGTCCAGACGATTCTATCATCTTGACGATAAACAAGACGGTTACTATGGCTGAATTGATTTAATTCGATTACCTCTTTATTGGTAAGTAAAGAAAGGGTCCATTCATCATTGTCTCGGAGTTCTCCGCCAAACATCAACGGTGAGCGGAAAATAGACCACAGTGTCATCATCGTTCGTTGTTCATCTCTGGTGAAGCGTGTCCATCGGTCACTGCCGCCTCCATCAACAGAGCGGATGCCAATATGACCAAGCGGAAGCATATCACAGTCTGGCCAATGCCCCGGGGCAGCATGTTCACTCCATTTTTCACATCTTTTAAACATTCCATAAAGGAGGTTCCACTGATCCCAAAAATCATCTGTCATTCTCCACATGTTGGCATTTGCTTTCAGGGTCTCTGCATATTCAAGTGGTGCGGGTCCTGGTGACAGGCTTAGAACCATCTCTCTTCCACTATGATCTATAGCTTTTCGAATCAGTTCTATTTCCTCATTATGAATGTTATAAAGCCTCGAGGCTGCAATATCATCCACTTTAACGAAGTCAACTCCCCATTCTGCGTATAATAGAAACAGGGAATTATAATATTCCTGCGCCCCCTCTTTGGATGCATCTACCCCATACATATCCGTATTCCATGGACAAATCGAATTTGGATGGGCTATATCTCTTGCCCTAGCGCTCGTTCCTAAAATTACTGTGTTGGCGTGGACAGCCTGACGCGGAATTCCTCGCATGATGTGAATACCGAATTTTAGCCCCAGGTTGTGCACATAGTCTGCTAAGGGTTTGAACCCTTTACCTCCTTCTGCAGAAGGAAAGCGATTTACCGCAGGTATTAACCTTGAGTACTCATCCATTTCCAGTGGTACAAATGGGCGGTATACAGAAGAGACAGCACCTGGTTCATACCATTGAATATCTACCACTACATACTCCCAGCCATACGGTTTTAAATGTTCAGCCATGTAGTGTGCATTGCCTTTTACTTCTTCCTCCTTAACGGCCGCACCGTAACAATCCCAGCTATTCCAGCCTAATGGAGGTGTTTTTGCAAATGTATGATGTCTCATTTGGATTTAACTTCCTTTCAAATTGTTATTCACTCGTATTTCAAGCGCTTACAAACCATTATAATATTTAATAGATTAATATGATGAAATTATTTTTACTGCATACATTTTCATATTAAAATACTTTTGAAAAGGCATGTTGAATATTTTTATACATCCTTTTTTTTCATAATGACTGCACTTTCTTACCATTACACACAGAGAAGGGCATCTTCCGTTTAGGAAGATACCCTTCTCTTTAATTTATAGAATAGATTTTACATTTCTCATAGAATTTCGTTTTCCCTACTTCGAGCAGCCTCGCCGCTTCCAGTTTATTACCATTTGAAATAGAAAGAGCATTTAGGATTGCTTGTTTTTCCGCTTGTGCAAGTGTTTCTTTTAATGACTCAATATGCCTTTCGGCAACGTTTACTGACTCTTTTTCGTTTAATTTTTTGGTAATACTTCCTGTTTCATCATCACGTAAATATAATGGCAGGTGTACTACTTCTATTGTATCTCCGTCTAAGACATTGATAGACCTTTCTAGAACATTCTCAAGTTCCCGTATATTCCCTGGCCACTTATGCTGATTTAATCTCTCAACTACTTTAGCAGATAGTTTAATACCTTTACGAAAGAATTTTCTTTCTAATTTTTCTAATAGATTATAAGCTATTAACTCGACATCGCCATTACGCTCCCGAAGTGGAGGGATTTCAATTTTAATCACGTTTAACCGGTAATATAAATCTTGACGGAATGTTCCTTCTTCTACCATTTCCTCTAAATTCCGATGTGTAGCAGCAATAATGCGGACATCTACGGCAATTGATTTTTGACCGCCGACTGGAAGTATTTCACGCTCCTGTAAGACTCTCAAAAGCTTACTTTGCATTGCAAGCGGCATATCACCGATTTCATCAAGGAAAATGGTTCCACGATTTGCCCTTTGAAAATGCCCTTTCTTGCCGCCCTTTTTAGCACCAGTAAAGGCACCATCATCATATCCAAACAATTCCGATTCTAGTAAGTGTTCTGGAATAGACGCACAATTTATTGGCACGAAAGGGTAGTCTGCACGCATGCTGTTATTATGAATGGCAGAAGCAAATAATTCCTTACCGGTACCGGATTCTCCAAGTAATAAAACCGCTGATTGACTGCTGGAAACTCTTTCAGCTAATTTTTTGACAGCGGAAAAAGAGGGACTATTCCCAATTAGGTTACTGAAGTAATATTTACTTTTACTATTTTTTTCAGCTTTTGTTTTATAATAGTTCACTTCTTCAACAAGATGCTGAATTTTATCTTTGTATAATAACCAATCCTCGGGATTGCGAAACATCACGGTTCCGACTGCTCCTACTAATTCGCCATCGATGATAAGAGGATATCGATTTGCAATCATTTCACTGCCGTTAATGGGCTGTACGGCGGCCAGCTCTTTTTGTCCGGTTTTCGCGACGATATGCATCCTTGAGTTCTCAATTACATCTTGAGCATGCTTTCCTATAGCTTCTTCAACCGTGGTGCCTAGAAAATCACAATAAGCTCCATTGATATATAGAATAATACCCTCACGATCAACAACAACAATCCGTTCACCTGCAAGATTAATAATTTCTTCAATCCAATGATGTGGAATTTTTTCCGTTCTTGGTATCATATCTCTTCACCCTGGTAGTTTTTGTTTATGTTTATTATATCAAACCGGCTTGGGTAATCACCAAGTAGAATAAAAGAATCCTGTTCGGTAAACCGAGCAGGATCTCTTTTCTATTGAACCGTATAACCGCCATCAAGAATAACGGCCTGACCTGTAACTCCTCGTGCTTTGTCACTAGCTAAGAAGGCAGCGTAATCGGCTATTTCAGATACAGCCAACAGCCTTTTTTGAGGTACAAGTGTTAGAAGTACATCATCAATTACACGTTCCAAACTAACGTTCCTTGTGATAGATAAGTCTTTAAGCTGATTTCTCACAAGTGGCGTATCAACATAACCAGGGCATAAAGCATTAACAGTGATTCCATGTTCAGCTCCCTCTAAAGCCGCAACCTTCGTTAACCCAATCACTCCGTGCTTCGCACTATTGTAGGCTGCCTTACCCGCAAAACCAATCACTCCGTTAATAGATGCCATATTGATTACTCTTCCAAAGCCCTGTTGTTTCATGATTGGGAACACATGTTTAATTCCAATAAACGGGGCCGTCAGCATGACCTTTATTAAAAATTCAAACTTTTCTGTAGGGAATTCCTCAATTGGTGAAACATACTGAAGTCCAGCATTATTGACTAAAATATCAATTCTTCCAAATCTGCCATGTGCCGATTCTAACGCATTTTTGAATGCTTCTTCATCTGTGACATCACAAGGAGCTGAAAATACCTCATACCCTTGCTCTCTTAGCTCACTCGCAACACTATCACTTTTCTCTTTATTCAAGTCAGAGATGACCACTTTAGCACCCTCTTGTGCAAAAGTCTTCGCGATCTCTAAGCCTATTCCACTTGCAGATCCAGTAATAAACGCTACTTTTCCTACTAGCATATTGAGCCTCCTAAAATATTTATTTACTAATCTAACGTATGTTTTTGGATTTTAAACAAGACCTAAGAAAGTATAGATAGCAATCACGAAGAAAACAGCTATCGTTTTAATAATCGTAATCGCAAAAATATCACGGTAGGATTGTTTATGAGTTAATCCTGTTACAGCTAAAAGGGTAATTACCGCACCATTGTGTGGAAGTGTATCCATACCTCCTGATGCCATTGCAACAACACGGTGCATAACTTCAGGTGGAATATTAGCTGCAGTAATTGCTTTATTGTATTGATCAGCCATGGCTCCTAACGCAATTCCCATCCCGCCAGATGCCGAACCGGTAACACCTGCAAGAGTACTAGTTGTTACAGCACCGTTTACCAATGGGTTTGTGAATGTAGTAGAGATTCCATCACTGATTTTCGCAAAGCCAGGAAGTGCAGCAATAACACCGCCAAACCCATATTCAGCACCAGTATTCATGGTTGCTAGTAATGAACCGCCAATACTTTGGTTGATTCCTTCTTTAAATTTATTTGATACTCGTTTCCAATCATATAAAAGAGAAGAAATAATACCGACAACTAATGCCATCTCAATTGCCCAAATTGCAGCACTTGCAGTAACGTCGATTGTGTACGGTAAACCTATCGCTTTAAAATCAAACCCATTTGGATACCATTTAGGTATCATGGTTATAAATAGTTTATTGGTAACACCTACAAGAATAAGTGGAACAAATGCTAAAACTTGTCTTAAAACAGATTGATTAGAAGTTAAATCTGGTGCTCCATCTTCTTTTCCATCTAGTAAGTCTTTTGCCAAAGCAGCTGCATTCTCAGCACCAAAGCCATAATAGCCCTCTCCCGCTTTTTCCGCCTTTTTCCTTCGCATTTCCAGGTACAATAAACCAAGTGTCAGGACAAAAATAGCTCCTATGATACCAAGGATTGGCGCTGCATAAATGTCGGTCTTAAAGAAAGCAATCGGAATAACGTTTTGTATTTGCGGCGTTCCTGGTAATGCGTCCATGGTAAAGGTGAAAGCACCAAGTGCAATGGTTCCTGGAATAAGTCGTTTAGGGATATTTGCTTCTCTAAACATTTGTGCTGCAAACGGATAAATAGCGAATACGGCAACGAATAAACTTACTCCGCTATATGTTAAGATTGCACCTAGTAAAACGATGGTAAGCATGGCGCGCTTTGCACCTAATATACGAACAATCGTCTTCGCAATGGATTCGGCAATCCCTGACATTTCAACTACCTTCCCAAAGATCGCACCTAGTAAAAATACTGGGAAGTAGGATTTGATGAACCCGACCATTTTTTCCATAAATACACCGGAGAAAAACGGCAAAACTTGACTTGGATCAATAAATAAAACAGCTAAAATTGCACATAATGGAGCGAATAAAATAACCGAAAAACCACGGTAGGCGGCGAACATAAGCAGTCCAAGCGCCAAAAGAATAACAATTAAATCCATTTAAATCCCCCTAAACCTTTTATTTGTACACTTCAAACAAATACCCCTATCGTAAGCGTTTTCATTAAATGCCTACGCTTATATAAATGCAAGTTCCATGCCAATTTTATTTTTTTATTCTAAATAATGATAATATTCCCTCTTATTTATAGCGATTAATACTATTATCTACTTGTTTATAATATAAAACTAGGAACATTATTTATTGTTTTTTCCGGGAATCCGGAATAATAAGATTTATAGATTCCGGGAATTCGGAAATTTCCGCATTTCAGGAAATTGAAAAAGAGGAGCACCTTCCCTGTGGGAAAATGCTCCTCTCCTTTTTTAACCTGCCAAAGGCAGCTTAATTTCAACTAACGTACCCTGTTGTTCTTTACTATGATAAGTAATACTTCCATGGTGCTGTTTAATAATTTTATTACAAATCATCAATCCAAGTCCGGTGCCTTTTTCTTTTAAGGTATAAAAAGGTTCACCTAGCCGCGGTAAAATTTCTTCAGGTATTCCACAGCCTTCATCCTTAACGGAAAGTACACATTCACCTTTTTCACCTTTATGCAGGTTAATGTGAATCGTACCTCCTTCAGGCATAGACTCCATTGCGTTCTTGAGAACATTAAGAAAAACCTGCTTTAATTGATTCTTCTCGCCTATTATAAAAAACTCCCCTTCTGCAACACATAGATTGAATTGAATATTTTCCATATGTGCTTGCGGTGAAAGAAGTTCAAGGGTATTCTCTACAAGTTCTCTTAAATTTGTCCGATAAAGGTGAACAGCCTGTGGTTTTCCTAACGTCAGCATTTCACTGGTGATCGTTTCAATTCGTCCAAGTTCACTTAGAAGCAGGTCGTTTATTTCATCAGCACCATTTTCCCTTTTATAAAGCTGTATAAAGCCTTTAATGGTGGTAAGGGGATTACGGATTTCGTGTGCCACTCCTGCTGCTAATTCGCCGACTATCGATAGTTTCTCAGATTGCAATAGAATTTCCTCTGCCTTTTTCCGTTCAGAAATATCACGGCTGATAATCACAATATGTTCAACCTCACCATTTTCGCCCTCTACAGGTACACATCTGGACTCAAATTCAATCCATTGACCTTGCTTATGGTTCAGACTAAATTCAATTGATTTAAACTCTTTATGATGAAACATTCCGTCAATTGTACTTTTAAATAAATCAACATCATCAGGGTGAATGAACCTGCAAATTTTAACCGCTTCCAATTCATTCGATTGATAACCTAAAACCATCTCATGAGATGGAGAGAAATAAGTTGGGTTATGATCTTTATCCATGACCATAATTAAGTCTGATGTATTTTCAGCAATCAGCCTGTACTTTGCTTCACTTGCCTCAACCATCTTATACATTTCTGATAATCTATTATTCAGCCTATAAAGCTTTAGGTAGGATTCAATCAATAAAACCCCAAGAAAAACGCCTAAGAAAACAAAGAGTATATATTGAAAATGGAAGAATGGTTTGTCTCTAAATACATTAAAAATAATGGGAACCGTAATCGTATAAATAATGAAATAAATGACTGATAAAATAACGGTTCGTTTTATAGGTGAAAGTTTTTTAATATACAGATACATAAGGGAGAATCCTGACATCAATGATATCCAGCCAATAATAGCTGTGTCCCAATGGCCGCTTGAGAGCAGTCTTGCCAGTAGACCAAATGCTCCTGTTATTATTCCGGCAATTGGACCTAAGTAGGCGAATACTAGAATGACAGGTGCGTAACGAATATCGTATGTATACCCCTGTTCGTGGATAGCCAGCATAACGAGAAGGATTGAAACAATTCCTCCATAACAGCCTGCCCATAGAGGAAAATTTTTTACAGGTTTGTGATTTATGAAAGAACGTATTACTAATGGGATACTAACCAAGAGTGAAAAAATGGACAGATTTACTATATAATCTATTAAAAACAATGAACTCCCACCCAAAAATTATACTTTTCACTCTATCATAAACTAGAAATTTCTCCATTACCACATGTAATTATTCATTTTAAAAGGAATTTAAACCCAGAAAAAAAGTACCAAAGACAGGATCTTTGGTACTGTATTTTTACTGAACTTCCTGTGCTGTGTCTGGTTTATCTTTTTCAAATAAGACGATCAATGCTGGTAAAAGGATCCCTCGAATTAGGAATGTATCTAATATTATTCCTACTGCGACAATGAAGCCAAATACAAACAATAATTGGATCGGCTGTGTCATCAATACAGCAAAGGTTGCTGCAAGAATGATTCCCGCAGATGAAATGACACCGCCGGTATTTGCCACAGCAATCTCTACGGCCTTTTTCACAGGATGCTTTTTCCGTTCTTCCATAAATCTTGATATGAGAATGATATTGTAATCAATGCCAAGTGCCACTAAAAAGACAAATGAATAAAGCGGTACACGGTTGCTGATTGTGTCAATGTCAAAGAAAAGACTGCTTAAGAACATTCCCAGACCGACTGCAGCAAGGAAGGATATGAGAATGGTTCCCATCATATAGATTGGCATTCTAAATGACTTTGTCAAAATTATCAACATGACAAAAATCAAAAGTGATTCGAGCAGAACAATCACGACTAAATCCCTGTCATTCGTTGCACGGTCATCCACTTTTTTTGCGGTTTCTCCTGCAAAGTAAAGCTCACCACCCACGTTACTATCTGCCACTAATTTATCTGCATTGTCACGCATTTTCTCCAATGCATCCATCGTTTTTACTGCATATGGACTTTCCTCAAATGTGAGGCTATATTGAATTACTTTGTTATCCGAAGTGCTTCCATTTAGCCGAACGTTACTAACAAGGTTTTGATCCTGAAGCTTTTCAAGCATTGCCGCTTGCTGTTCAGGTGTCACTTCTTCACTCGCTTCTAACAACACCGTTGTTTGAGCTAGATCACCTTTTTCAAACTTTTCTTCTAATATTTCATAACCTTGTCTTGACGGCATATCCTTCGGAAACGACTTCATGGTATCAAATTCATAATCCAAATTCAGCATGTTAAGCGCCGAGGCTAGAAGAATGATTCCAATCATGGAAGCTGAAAACACCGGTTTTTTCACGACAAACTTACCAATTTTACTCCATACAGAACTGGATTTAACTGTTTCCTCACCCACTCTAGGAATCTTAGGCCAGAAGGATTTTCTCCCAAACAACGTAAACAATGCCGGTACAAGTGTAATAGAAGCAAGCATAATTACAAGCATGGCTGCAGCAAACACGGGTGCAAAATTACGATAATCTCCAAATTCAGCAAAGAACAGGACCAGCATGGCCGCTAAAACCGTTCCCCCTGAGAAAAATACCGGCATACCTGTTTCTCTCATTGCATGTTTCATTGCGTCAAATTTGCTTTCGAATCTCTTCAATTCTTCACGGTAACGTGAGAAAACAAATAAGGAATAATCAATAACTGCTGCAAATAAAAGAATCGTCATAATGGAAAACGTTTGGCTGCTGATCAGCAATCCAGCTTTCCCCATCAAACCTAATAGTTGATTCACGACCTGGTAAACAAATGCTGCTGCAAACAGCGGGATCAATGCTAATAAAGGAGATCGATAAATAACGATTAATAAGATTAGGATTAATCCTACCGTTGAAAACAATAAAACTAAGTCAGCGCGGGAAAAGAGATTTAGAGAATCCACCGCAATTCCTGCCGGGCCTGTAGTATATAATGTTAAGTCTGTATTTTTCTCAACCATTTCATCAATTTGCTCTAGAGCAGTTCTTATTTCCTTTGACTCCAATGAAGAGTCAAACGTTAATGGAAGGATCAATGTACTTTGATCTTTCGAGAAAAAACTTGCGGTAGCTTGTGGCGGCAAGTTCATTAAAGGAACATATTCTTTTATTCCTTCAACTTGATCTAATTTTTCAAGTAACGGTTTTAAGGCAGATACTTCTACCTTATTACCTTCATTTTGAAAAACCAGTATGGCTGGTATACCATCATTATTTTTAAAATATTCATCGACCTTATTCTGAGCAATAGTAGATTTTGCATCTGCAGGAATAGTGTCAATACTTGATACCTCGTATTCCTTAGCACTTGGGGCAAGGACAGACAACAGTATGGTTACTAAAAGCCAGATTCCAAGCGTAATCCACATACCCTTTTTTGAGGTAACTCGGTCTGTTACCGGCTGTAAGAATGAATTCATGCTTTCGTTCTCCTTTACGATAATATAAGTGACACTTATGTAACTTTTGTCAAAAAAATAATTGACACAAATATCACTTTTATTATCTTCCAAAGTTACACATGTGTCAATTAATTATTCATGAACATTCCCTGACTAATAATTTCCTTTATGGAATGAATCCACTCCGCCTTTGGAATTCCAAAATGATTGGGAATGGCTACTGTTTGAAGAATAAATCCAATAATTAATCCATCTGGAATATGTTCTTTTAATTTCCCTTCCGCCTTACCTAGTAAGATGAATCGCT
Source organism: Neobacillus driksii (assembly GCF_013409995.1). Taxonomy (GTDB): domain Bacteria; phylum Bacillota; class Bacilli; order Bacillales; family Cytobacillaceae; genus Neobacillus; species Neobacillus driksii. The sequence goes on along the minus strand of NZ_JACCBX010000018.1, from coordinate 32,124 downwards.
GTAAAAATTTATACATATCTAAAGGGAGCTTCTCCAGTTTTTCTCTACTGGTAAATGCGGCCTCCATCCTGGCAATTACATGCTCCGCAGCCCTGATTAATTCGTGTACTTCCGTCTTTTTAAAAATAAGATCGATCAGAAAGTCGAATTGCCTTTCAAAACCTTCTAGTTTTTCAATTTCTTTTAATTCATCAAGAAATTCTTCCATTTCGTAGACCATAAAGTCTGTAATTAACTCTTCTTTATTGTCGTAATATTTATATAAAGCAGCCCTCGAAACCTCCATCCGGTCCGCCAAAAGACTGAAAGTAAAGCCGTCATATCCGTGCTGCAGGAGCAGCTGCTTCGCCTCGTGAAATAATTCTACTGTATTAAATTTCCGTTCACGCGCCATCGATTCACCCTCCCTCCGTGATACTATGTGAGAATAGTATACCATAATGGCTGAAAATTTTAGCTAAGTCGTGTATGGAGACTATTGACCTAAGGTTATTACTTGTTATAATTAGAGTGAGTAATCACTCATTTCGGAGAGGACTGATCAATCATGTCATCAACAATACTCATAAATAAAGTGAGTAAGCGTTTCGGAAAAAAGTTAGTTCTGAATCAGATCAGCTTAACAGTGGAATCCGGCCAAATTTATGGTCTAATCGGTCCTTCCGGTTCAGGCAAAACAACCCTAGTTAAGATTATCGTTGGCATGGATTCTCCCAGCGAAGGGAATGTTCATGTATTGAATACACCTGTTCCAAAACTACAACTATTGCAACGCATCGGCTATATGGCCCAAGCGGATGCCTTATACACCGATTTGACTGGAGAGGAAAATCTCGCCTTCTTTGCCTCCCTTTTTAAACTGAAAAAAAATGTCCAACAAGAACGGATTGCTTATGCAGCCGATTTAGTAAATCTAACTGCAGATTTAAAAAAGAAGGTGCAAAACTATTCAGGAGGTATGAAACGCCGGTTATCTCTTGCAGTTGCGTTAATACAAGATCCTGAAGTGCTTATTTTGGATGAGCCAACAGTCGGAATTGACCCCGAGCTAAGACAGTCTATTTGGGCTGAGTTATATCGTTTAAAAAATGAAGGGAAAACGATTTTAGTAACTACCCATGTTATGGATGAAGCAGAAAAGTGTGATTGTCTCGCTATGGTACGTGATGGTGAGATTATCACGAGCGGTTCACCTTCGGAATTGAAGAAGCAATACGGGATTACAAGTTTAGAAGAGGTATTTTTAAAAGCAGGGGGTAAACAGCAATGAGAATATTTGCCCTGGTAAAACGGATATTTCACCAAATGCTGCGTGATAAACGTGCTTTAGCATTGATGATGGTTGCCCCATTACTCGTGTTAACTCTGCTTAATTATCTGCTTTCTGGAAATACAGTTGATCCCAGACTTGGTGTTATCAATGCAGATGACAAATTATTAGAGAGATTAAAGGATAGCGAAATTACCATAATACAAGTTGAAGCGAACACAAAAGACCTCATACTTCATAAAGACTTAGACGGTGTTCTTCATTTTGATGGGGATGACATTTCTTTGACCCTTACAAATGACCAGCCTAATGCAGCAAAGGCTTTACAAATAAAGGTGCAACAGGCAATAGCGGCAGAAAGAGCAAATGAGCAGGCAGCAAATTTGTCTGTATTTATGGAGGGTATTCAGAGTAAACTTCCAGAAGTCCCCCTTAAAATAGAAGCAGCAAAGGCACCTGAGGTAAAAACCTCCTATATATATGGAAATAAGGATACAATCTTTTTTGACCAATTGAGCCCGATATTAGTTGGATTCTTTGTCTTCTTTTTCGTGTTTTTAATTTCTGGAATTGCTTTACTGAGGGAACGTACCACTGGTACACTTGAACGTTTACTAGCAACACCTATCCAAAGGAGAGATATTGTATTTGGATATTTGTTAGGCTACGGATTATTTGCGGTAATCCAAACCATTATTGTCGTTACCTATGCTGTAAAAGTATTAGATATAACGCTGGTCGGTTCATTCTGGAATGTTGTCATTATCAATTTAACCCTTGCATTAGTGGCGTTGTCACTTGGAATTCTATTGTCATCTTTCGCCAATTCCGAGTTTCAAATGATGCAATTTATTCCGATAGCGATCATCCCTCAGGTCTTTTTTGCAGGTATTTTTCCGTTTGAATCAATGGCTGGATGGATGCAAGTTCTTGCTAAATGCATGCCGATGTATTATGGCGGCAATGCTTTAGTAGATGTCATGTATAAAGGGTTAGGTTTAAGTGATATCAGAAATGATATATTTGTGTTGTTGGGGTTTTCCCTTGTTTTCATACTTTTAAATATAGTAGCATTGAAAAAATATAGGAAGATTTGATACGGTGGAGTTTGTGTTGAATAAAGGAGCTTAACCATGATTGAAGAAGAATTGATGCTGCAACAGCTATTTGATGAAGATAAATTGACAGATAAACAAAAAAAAATCATTACAGCCGCAATTGAAACCTTTTCTGAAAAAGGCTATGCCGCTTCGTCCACAAGTGAGATTGCTAAAAAGGCCGGAGTTGCGGAAGGAACGATCTTTAGACATTATAAAACCAAGAAGGACTTGTTGGTTTCGATTGTGGCACCGTTAATGACAAAGTTCATAGCTCCATTAGTGGTAAAGGATTTTAATAAAGTACTTGATCGGGAATATGAAACCGTAGAGGAATTTCTGCGTGCCACGATTGAAAACAGAAGAGACCTTCTTATCCGGATGCTTCCTGTGGTGAAAATTATGCTTCAAGAAATTCCTTTTCAGCCGGAACTGCGTGCTCAATTTTTCGACCTCGTCGTAAAAAATATCTTTAACTCTGTTGAAAAAGTAATCAAGGGCTATCAGGAAAAAGGGCTATTAATTGATATGCCGCCAGAAAGTATCGCAAGGTTAACGATTACCAATATTCTCGGCTTCTTATTCTCCCGTTATATTCTTTTTCCCCAATTGGAATGGGATGATGAGCTTGAGATTGAGCGAACGATACAATTTATTATGCATGGATTAGGAAAAAAGGATTGATAAAAGGCAGCCCTCACAATAGCAGGATATTTGTGGAGCTGCCTTTTTATTTGGGGTTATTCTTTACCCTTTCAGTAAAAACTCATTACCGTCTTCATCGGTGAATTGTACAAAGGTTCCCCATTGCATTTCCTGAGGCTCACCTTTGAAATTAACTCCATTGGCTTTCATTTTCTCGTAACTTCCCTTTACATCTTCACAAGCAAAAACAATAGAAGCCATTTTGTATTCATGACCCTGCATCATTGACTTAGGGTAGATGACTAGATGTGATTGGGCATTTTGTGGTGCTACCTCAAGCCAGTGTGCATTTGGTCCCATTGGAAATTCTGCCTTTACTTCAAAGCCAACTTTGTTTGTCCAAAAATCCTTTGCCTTTTGCTGATCCTCCACATAAACCGCTACTGTCGCGATATTTGTAATCATATGTATTTCCTCCTTAAACAGCCTTCAAAGCCTATAATATCAACAATTCAAAGTAATACCAATACTTCCTAGCCCGTTTAATCAAACGTTTGATTAGTTTACCATCCAATCTAATTAAACGATTAATTAGTTTTTCATTTATAGATAGTTTTTTCATAAACCCACTATTCCCAAGGGTTCAGAGCTATCTAATCAAACGTTTGATTAGTTTATCTTCCGATTTAATCAAACGATTAATTAGTCTTTAACCCATAAAAAAACCGGATAGCCACAATGACTATCCGGAAATTCACAAATTGTCCATACCACACGGACTGTGTCCACGAGCGGTGCCTGTCACCACTTAATGTTTCACCACTTATGCTTCAACAATATTTGGTTGTTGGTATACTTCTTTATCGAATTCACCTGTTGCTTTGCTTGTTAGGACACCAGATGTGATGGCTCCGCTTACGTTTAGGGCTGTACGTCCCATGTCAATTAGGGGCTCTACTGAGATTAGGAGACCTACAATTGCCACTGGAAGGTTCATAACGGATAGGACGATTAGCGCTGCGAATGTTGCACCGCCGCCTACTCCTGCTACACCGAATGAACTAATTGCCACTACAAGAATCAATGAAAGAATAAATCCAGGGCTTAGTGGATCAATTCCTGCCGCTGGTGCTACCATGATGGCTAGCATTGCAGGATAAACCCCAGCACATCCATTTTGACCGATCGTTAATCCAAATGAACCTGCAAAGTTGGCAATCCCTTCAGAAACACCAAGGTCTTTCGTTTGTGTTTTAATCGTTAAAGGCAGTGTTCCTGCACTTGAACGAGACGTGAAGGCAAATGTTAAAGTTGGCAGAGCCTTTTTCACGAAATTTACTGGGTTAATTTTTGCAATTGCTAATAACAATAAATGAACAATAAACACAAGAATAAGTGCTACATAAGAAGCAATAACAAACTTCCCTAATTTTACAATCGCGTCATAGTTACTTGTTGCAGCCACCTTTGTAATAATGGCTAAGATGCCATATGGCGTTAATCGAAGAATTAAGGTAACAATTCTCATCGTAATAGCATATAGAGAATCAATAATTTTCGCAAACAGCTGAGCATGTTCTGGATCCTTACGTACTACTCCAAGGTATGCAATCCCGATAAAAGCTGCAAAGATCACAACAGCTATTGTAGAAGTTGGACGAGCACCCGTTAAATCTGCAAACGGATTTGCTGGGAAGAACTCAAGGATTTGTTGAGGAATGGTCATAGATTCAACCGTAACAACTCTTTCCTCTAACGCAGCATTTCGTGCCGCTTCTTCTGCACCTTCTGTCAGTTGGATTCCATCAAGACCAAATCCTAGCGAAGTACCAATTCCAATTGCTGCAGAAATTGCAGTGGTTCCAAGTAAAATCCCAATTACAAGGACGCTGATTTTACCAATATTTTTCGTTAATTTTAATTTTGTAAAAGCTCCCACGATTGAAACGAATACAAGCGGCATAACTACCATTTGTAATAACTTAACGTAACCTGAGCCTACAATATTAAACCACGCCATTGATTCTGTTGTAACCTCAGAATCCGTACCATAAATTAAATGAATAATAAAACCAAAAATAAGACCTAAACCTAAACCAGTGAATACACGTTTTGAGAATGATACATGTTTCTTTGCCATGATGCGTAAACCGACCATGAGTAAAAGCAATACGACAACATTCACAATTATAAGAAATGCATTCATTGTGTTCCCCCCTTATGATATATATATATTTTGTGTTGCGTAAATTAGTCTATGAGAATATTAGTATATATATTCCTATCAGTCAAGTCGGAATAATATGTTTTTTAATTCTAACTATTTGAATAAAACCTTCATTTTGATAAATACTACCTGCTAATAGCGAAAAACAGAAGGAGATTTAAATATGGAGTATAATTCCTACTGGTATTTAGGATTAGGTATCTTAAGTATTCTTCTGTTAATTTATGTGTGTAAAAAGACTAGAAGTCCTAGGAGTTTACTTCTTTTTATCGCGATGATTGGTTTGGGGTATATGATAGAAACGGTGATTTACAATTTTGGACACAGCTACCAGTACTATCCTAAGTTTATTAGTCTTGATTCGTTCTACGATAGTAATATGGGTGCTATTGCCTCTAATGCATTGGCATTACCTGCTGTTGCCACTTTTATAGGTACTCTCAGAAAAAGTTGGTTATGGATTTTATTTTTTATTAGCCTTTTCGCAGGAATTGAATGGACTTTCTTAAAGTTAAATATTTATTCACATAATTGGTGGAAGATTGGTTATACATCCCTTGGATTACTTGTTTTCTTCCCACTAGCAAAAATATTTTATCAACTGCTCTCCCGACCTTTAAAAGGATACCTTCATAGCTTATTTTTATTTTTAATTGTTGGTCCATTCTCAGGGTCCTTTCATATTATGCCTATTATGTTTTTTACAATTAGATATTATGAATTTGGCTTGTTTGACCAACAATCTCAAGATACTACCGCTTTTAGTGCCATCTTTTATTTAACTGCCACCCTTTTCTACGTATGGATAGCCAAACGCCAATGGAAGGTAAAATGGTATAAATATTTGATAACACCTCTTTTGATGTATACAGTAAACGTTATCCTGCAAAAAGCAGGAATCCTTCACAGCCTAGTCTGGTGGGACACATGGTATTATGTCATATTATCCATTTGTCTCTTAAAACTGACGGTCACCTTTAGCAAACACCTTTCAATTGACCCACAAAAAAATGCCTGACCCATAAAAGAGGATCAGGCATTTTTTTTGTGGGTGTTCGAATCAGCCCCATTGTGAAAAATCCTAAGATGAATTTGTTCGAAAACAGTACAAAAATAGCCTTACTAATTCAGTGGAATACGAATAGTAAATATAGTTCCTTTTCCGACTTTACTAGATATGTTTATCGTCCCGTTATGTGTTTCAACGATCCATTTGGCGATGGATAGTCCCAAACCATGCCCCCCCATTTGCCGTGAACGGGATTTGTCTGCACGATAGAAACGTTCAAAAACGCGATGGTAATCCTCTTTCTTAATTCCGATACCCGTATCCTTTACGCTAATACACAGTTCCTGCCCTTCCCTTGAAAGCAAGAGCCATACCTCTCCTTGATTCGGTGTATACTTAATTGCATTGTCTAATAGGATATATAATAATTGAGATAATCTCTCCGGGTCTCCCTTCGCCATCAATGTATCTGGAGCTTCAAAATGAAGGTTAATCTGCTTTGCGTCAGCAAGTGACTCGACAGATTCAATCGCTTTCTCAGCATGAGAAAGAAAGTCAAACGTCTCCGATCTCCGTTCGATAATATTTGAATCTGAACGTGCTAGTGTTAACAAGTCACTTACCAAACTTGTCATCCGTTTCACTTCCTGCCTCATATTTGAAAGCAGTTTACCGGCAAATTCCTCTTTCTTCGTATCAATCGTCATTTCAATCGCGTCGAGAGACGATAACAGTACACTTAAAGGAGTTCGCAGCTCGTGTGAGGCATCTCCAACAAACTCCCGCTGTCTCGTAAAAGCTCTGCTAATCGGAATCATAGCTTTTTTGGACATGGCTGCACTAATGAAAAGCGCAACCCCTACAAACACAAATCCAATTATTAAAAGAATAATCAAAAGCCAATGGAAAAGCTGATAAGCAAAGGTAACATCCTTGCCAATAAACAATTTACCAACAAAATGGCTATTATCGTAGATTGACCGGCTTGCAATGATTAGACGGATATCTCTCTCGGGCTCACGCTGAAAAAATTCACCCGGCTTTCCTCTGCCCTTCTCGTTTCCTTCTAGATGAAGTGTCTCCTTAAGAATCGCTCCATCACGGAGCCCTCTTCGATTCAAAATATTTAACACTGCAGATCGTAATCGCTGATCTGCTTCGTTTCCCATAATCAATTCTCCATTTGAATTCACAACATAATAAAAAAGCTGGTTTACTCCGGCAAACACGACCTCCTGATTTTCAATTCCGTGAAAATCGCTTTTTTCATTTGTTGTTAAATAATCCTCTAGGAAACCTGCTTCCTGCTTCACTAATGTTTCAAGTTCAGTCTCCTGATTCCTAAGAATACTAAAATAAAGGACGGAATAAACAATCATAATAAAGAGGATCAGAAATAAAATAAGTAATCCACTATAAATACGGGTAAGCCGGCCTTGGGTACTTTTAAAAACATCCTTCTCACCAAGGTTTGTTAATAAGCGGAAGAAGGAAAGCAAATTAGTTTTCAACCTTATACCCTACCCCTCTTACACTTTGTATTAACTCCTGTTTCCCCGCCTTATCTAACTTTTTCCGGATTAGTTTTACAGTGGCATCAATCGTCTTAGGGGCAACATCCGAATCCAGCCCCCAAATTCGCTCAAGAATCACTTCGCGCGGGATGACTTGTCCTTTATTTTGGACCAATAAATCTAATAGTTGATACTCCCGAGGACTTAATTGGATTTCTTCGCTCCCAAATCGAACAAAATGGCCGTTTCGATTCAGCACTAGATCTTGTAACTTAATTTCCTCTTCTAATAGAGGTGCATAATTACGCCGTGAAAGAGCCCGCAATCTTGCCTGCAATTCCCCTATTTCAAAAGGCTTCACGAGGTAATCATCAGCTCCGGAATCCAATCCCTCAATTCGGTCTTCTACTGTATCCTTTGCAGTCAACATCAGGATGGCTCCAGGATAGCCTTGTTTCCGTAATCGGCGGCAGACATCTACTCCATCGCCGTTCGGCATCATCCAATCTAGGATTAGGACATCATAGTGTGCGTTGGAAGCGTAATAATAGGCATCTTCCCCTTCCATCACCCACTCTACCTTGTAACCCGTTTTCGTAAGCATATATACAATTAATTCACCTAGCTGCGAATCATCTTCTGCTAATAAGATTTTCATATCTAGAAACTCCTTTTAATCAGGTGATAAACCTCTCCATTGTCTGGACAATCTCCAACAACTCAAATCTTATCATAGCCGCCTTAAAATTTAGAACATGATTGAAAATAAAATATGCAGCATAAAGCGATTGGCCTAATAAGGCGATTCCGCATATAACCGCAGGAATCCTTGCTATTTTTTCTAAAGCTCCAGGTTTTCCTTCAGTCTTATAACTTTGTCTTATTACTTGGAAGGCATTTATGATAGCTTGAATGAGAATAAGTGAGGATAAGAAGATACTTATATGCATAATCGCCAATTCATTTCTGAAATACAGTGGTACAGCTAATAACGTGACAAATGATAACGCCCATAATACCCCAAAAAAGTTTCGAATCCATAGTAAAATAGAGATCACCATTAGACCGATAAAGAAATATATAACCCAATCAAACTTATGAAATGATAGTAAATAAAACAAACCCATTGCTAGTATCAATGTACCCGTATATCCAATATAAACCATCATTACCTTTTTGATTTTCGAGTCGACAATGTTTGTTGTCTCGCCTGAGCCGTTTTTGTACAATTTAATTTTATTTGATTTTCCTTCTCTCGTAACAACAACTGCTAAAACATGAATAATCTTTTCAATTAGTGTATTACATAGGGAAAAATAAACCCTAAACATAGGAAGCCTGCTAATAGCCAGTGCCGCGGCCAAATATAGCAGTATAAGGCTTGTTGTACTCACGCTGAATTCTCCTTTCCATTTATATTTAGAAAAAGAAGCACCAATCCTGCAAAGAGTGCTTCCTTTCTCTAATTATCCTTACAACGTCACTTTTTCACGTTTTAGTTTTTCAAGTTCCTGTTCGAGCTCTTCTTCCCTTATATAATTTTGAAATACGGCATCATGTTGCGCTAAAGGGCTGGAGAACTGGCTGCCAGCTTGGACCTGAGCTTCCATCAACATAATTCTTTCTTCCGCACGTGCTACTCCTCTTGCAATGTTATCGGTTTGGAAGGAAACAGTCGCTTTTTGAATTTGCTTAATAGACTGAGCCACATTTGCTCTTGAAGCTAATAAAATTTTCTTATGCTGCAATTCATTATAGGTTTCCTTCAATTGGTTCAATTTTTCCACTAAAATTTGGGTCTGCTCTTTGATTGCCTCAAATTGCTGCTGATACAGGCTAAACTGTTTTTCATGAAGGAGTTTTTCCTGAACCGCTAATTTCGCGATTGTATCCTCCTCTTGTTCAATGGCAAGTCTTGCCTGACGTGTTCTTTTTGCAATCAATTCTCCGGTTTGCAGGAGTAAAGCTGCTTGTTTTTTCTCAACAAGGTATTGCTGTGATAATGCCTTTTGACCCTTTAGAATTTCCTGCTCCAATTCTCTTGAATATTCATTCAACATTGCAATTGGATCTTCCATCCCATCTAATAATCCATTAATTTCAGCCTTCGTAATCGTTTTTACTCTTTTAAAAATACCCATTTTGCTATTCTCCTTTTTTTGTTATGTTTTTTTCCCACTGGTCTAACATGCTTGCATTTTGATTGATGATTGGAATATGTGAACCTACTACAGGTGTATCAATGAACTGTTGCATAGCAGAATTTTTTGCTTTCCTTCTAACCCATTTCACGATTAGAACTAAACGTGCTAGTCCAACAATCAGAAATAGTAAAAGTCCAAACCAAGAAAAATCTCCTCCGTGATGAGGACCATTCATAAACTGGTGAGGTCCCCTTCCAAAATGGTGCCCCCGCCCTTCAGGTCGAAACCCACTATTTTGGAACACCACATTGGTTTGTTGTCCTCCTAGTAGATGCAGGAAGAAATTAATTCCAACCAGTACAGCTGTAATCATTACACCCCAGATAATGGCTAGTTTTACTTTTGTATTCATCGCTATCTTTCCTCCTTTCGTTCTTGATAGTTTGAAGTTTATAGGACAATGGTGAAAACTTGGTGAAAGGAGGATGCGCACTAAAAAATTTTTTTTAAAAATTTGTGCATTGCACATATGTAAAAGAAGTGGTTCTATTCTATTAACTATTAGATTATGATAGTCTTTGGATAATATTAATTGAATGGACTGAGAGGCTAATGCCTATGTGGAAAAACAGAAATGTTTGGATTATTTTAACAGGGGAATTTATCGCTGGTCTTGGCTTATGGCTTGGGATTATTGGAAATTTAGAGTTCATGCAGGAAAAGATACCTTCTGATTTCTTAAAGTCGCTTCTTATGGCTACCGGGCTAGTAGCAGGGATTATCGTTGGCCCTTACGCAGGCAAAATCACCGACCAAAAAAGTAAAAAGACAGTCATGCTATGGTCAGGGTTATTGCGTACTATCAGTGTTATCTTCATGCTAATTGCGATCGCTACAGGGTCAGTTTGGTGGATGCTAGTCTTTTTTGTGACCATTCAGATTTCCGCAGCATTCTACTTTCCAGCACTGCAAGCAGCAATACCTCTTATTGTAAAAGATAAGGATTTACTTCAGCTCAATGGGGTTCATATGAATGTGTCCACCCTTTCACGTATCATCGGAACGGCTGTTGCAGGGATTCTTTTGGTCCTCCTTCCCTTATCCATGCTCTATATTGGGTCTCTTGTGGCCTACCTAGGATTACTTATCCTAACTTGGTTCCTAAACTTTGAGGAAAATACTAATAGTTCTTCAGAAAAGAAGAATACCAATGGAAAAACTAGTTTTAAAGATGTATTACCTGTAATAAAGGGTTTGCCGATTGTCTTCATGACCCTATCGATGACACTAGTTCCGCTTTTGTTTCTAGGCGGATTCAACCTTTTGGTGATTAACATTAGTGAACTTCAGGATAGTTCTGCTATTAAAGGCTGGATTTATACGGCAGAAGGAGTCTCCTTTATGATCGGTGCCTTTTTCATTAAAAAAATCAGCGATAATTTCTCACCTTACAAGATTTTGTTTGGCAGTTCGCTCCTGGTTGGTGTCTCCCAAATGATGCTTTACTTCGCGGATGTTTTTGCTGTAACCATTGCAGCATTCCTCGTTTTTGGTTTTTCAGTCGGCTGCTTTTTTCCAACGGCGTCGACGATTTTCCAAACAAAAGTGCCAAAGGATTTTCACGGAAGATTTTTCTCGTTCCGCAACATGCTGGATCGGATAGGGTTCCAAGTCGTTCTGCTTTTGACTGGATTCCTCCTGGATTTTATTGGTCTGCAGTTAATGTGTGTCCTTTATGGCGGGCTTACAGCCATCATTACCATTGTCTTTTATTTAAAAAACAAACAGATTCGGACCGCAAAACTTGAGAATTGACGAAGGCACCATCCATTTTTTTGGATGGTGCTTTTTATTTTATTTCATGCTTTGTAGTTTTGCCTTACGAAATCCTTGGTAAATATCAATTGCTGCAAATAAAAGGAAAGTAACTATAGCTCCCCACAAAATCCAAGTGCTAAAATCACCTGTGATACTGAATAAGTCAGTCATATAAGTAACAAATGCTGGATTAAATAACTGATTATTACTGATGATGATGATAAATACAAGCGAAGATACACCATGCATAACAGTGTTTAGCGTTGCAATTTTCCTAGTCCATTGTGCTGTAAGCAATTTAAAGGCTGCTACAGCAATCTCCAATCCGATTACCATAACCACCAATGGCCAGTAGGACAACAGAACCTCTTGATTAAAAGTTGGCATTACAAATTCGAGACCGTTATTCCCTTTTTCATAGACACCTAGAAGACTAGCCGCATTGAAATAAATGCTTGCCCAGATTGCAGTCCAAAGCAGACCAAGAAACACTTCTACCTTTGGTATTGCTTTTTCCTTTGGGATGTAAGGAATATTATATAAATCTTCAGGAGTCCATTCTTTAAAACATGCTGTTAATGGAATCTGACTATCCTTATGATCTGTTCGCTCAATGATTGCAAACACTACCGTTAACCAGAAGAACACTTGAATACCCGTGCTCAATATTGCCCAAATTCCTGTACCAATACTGTCTAATAGAATATTTAAAACCGCTTCCTCTCCAGAATAGGAAATAATCGTATTGGCTATTAAAGAAATTAGGGAAACGACTGCGGCAATGGGGAGGATTATTTTTAGCAGATTGATATAGATGTCAAAGTAACGAGGACCAATTAAGTACATAGAGCGATCTAGATAGCCGGTTGCTAGGATAGCGGGGTTTCCCATTTTTTCAAGGACAGGCTTCACCTCTTCCTCTGTGTAATCATCCGGAAGCATATCCTCAATCGTCGAGCGCAGTTCGAGTGCAATATCCTCACGGCTTTTTTCAGGGAGTCTACGAGTAACCTCTTGAATATAAAGGCCAATTATTTTCATCCGTTATCATCTCCTTTTAATAATAAGGAAAGTTCTTGTGAAGTCTTTTCCCATTCTTTCTTTAGCTGCTGAAATATCTCTATTCCATAAGCTGTTAACACATAATATCTGCGCGGTCTGCTTTCCGTTGTATCCCAGCTGCTTGTGACTAACTCTTGTTTTTCCAGCCGGCGAAGCAATGGATATAGTGTACTCTGTTCAATTGTAATACCACATTGCTCTAATAATTGGACAAGAGAATAACCATATTGTGGTGTCTGCAGCTGGCTTAACACCGCTAAAGTCAAAGTCCCTCTCCTTAGCTCTGTCGTTAACGAGTTTAATAAGGTATTCATGCATCCACCTCCGTTGTTTTTTATGCTGCACGTCATACACTATACTCTATACTATGCGTCATACACTATTATAGTTCGCATAACATTAAACAATTGATAATATTTTTTTCTTGAGTATTACAAGGAATATTTTTTATGAAGTCGAATAAACAATATGGAATGTCTAATTGAGGAGCGTGCTGGTCATGATTACAAATGTAATGGAGAATCTAACTGGAACGAGGAATAGGCTGTTAAATGAGATTTCAGGTTTAAGCTATGAACAGCTGAATAAAAAGCTTGACGAGGGTACTTGGAGTATTTCTCAGGTGTGTCATCATTTGTACTTATCCGAAAGTGTCTTCACACAAGCCATTATTTATGGACTTAATAAAAGCAATGGAAAAAAGGCAGAGCCGAAGCCTGTTCAGCTGGCAGTTGACCGTACCCAGAAGGCAAAGGCACCTGATATGGTTGTCCCTGGCGGTGCCCCGTTGGAGTTAGAGAAGATTACAGAGCTGTTGAATCAATCAAGAAACCTATTTTTAGAGTTTTATGATCAACTTGAAGACAAGTCCATCCTAAAAGAAAAATCCACCAAGCACCCACTCTTTGGCTACACGCCTTTAGACCAATGGGTGGAATTAATTTATCTCCATGAAGAGCGGCATATCGATCAAATCAAGGAGATTAAATCTTTATTATAAAAAAATGGTGCCTGTCACCAAATAATTCGTAACAGGCACCTGAAAAATAATATCTCTTCTATGCTCTCAGCAGCGTTTCAGCAAGGATTCGTGCCCCAACGTCAAGGGCTGATTGGTTAAATGCCATTTTAGGATGATGTAACCCTGGTTGAAGGTCTGCCCCAACGCCAATCATTGTCGCCTTCAATTTCGGATTCTTAATGGTATAAAAATGAAAATCGTCACTGCCAGACGTGATAACGGGTGGGGCAAGAACCTCTCGACCAGCAACATTCAGAATCGCATCTTCGGCAATCGCTTCAGCATCAGCAGAAACCTCAGCACCAGGAGTAAAATCGCTCCATTCCCATTCGATTTCAACCCCATATAGGTCCTTTAAACTGTTAATTCCATGGTCAATTTGGTCCTTCAGTTTTCCGAGAACCTCATTTTTTTGTGCCCGGACATCAATGGCAAATTCCGCAGTTCCCGGGATAATGTTTAAGCTCTCTCCACCAGCGATTACTTTAGTAAGCTTTGCGGAATATGCTTCAAACGGTGATAGATAAATAGATTTGACCAACTGATGCAGACCGACAATTACGTCTAGCGCATTTTTACCTTGGTGCGGTCTTGCACCATGTGCATCTTCACCGAGAACTTTACCTTCAAGGAAGATAGCTGCTCCGTGATGAATGGAGGCTGAAACTCGTCCCATAGGAAGCTCTTCAATAGGTCTAAGGTGGATACCGAATAAGTGGCTGACGTTTTCGATCGCTCCTCTTTCAATCATCGCAATTGAACCGTTTCCTTTTTCCTCAGCCGGCTGAAAAATAAAACGCAGCCTTTTACTGAGATGCTTATCCTTCAAGTAAAGGAGTGCTCCAAGCACCATAGAGATAATCGCATCGTGACCACAGGAGTGATTCCCCTGCCAAACTCCGTCCACCTCCTGCCATAAAGCGTCTATTTCCGCTCGAACAGCTACCACTTCTTCTCCCTCGCCGATTTCTGCTATAAGTCCGGTTACATCAGAAAAACGACGATATTCCACGCCAAGATTATCTAAAATATCTGCAATGGCTTGGGTTGTTTTAACCTCTTTCCAGCTAACCTCAGGGTGAGCATGGAAATGTTCAAACCAAGTCAAAATCTGTCTTTCGAAATTTTCAGTCAACATTACACACTCCCTATCCAAAAAAACTAATAAAGTCATAGTACATCAAAAGAACTTGTTCCTTCAATGTTTTTTAAAAAGGGGGGATTAAAAAGAGGGTGACAGGCACCATAGAAAGACACTTTCCACCCCAGGTGGACAGTGTATTCCTATTAGACAATTTTATGTTTAGCATGTCCCATTACTGGTGCACAAGAATAATTTTTATTCCATAAAATAATATTAAGAATTATAAACAGTAATCATAAAAATGAAAGGGAAGATGTGGTGTTCTAAATGAAAAATTATCAGGTTTTTGATTATTCGTTTCAGAATCTGCGTGAAAAAAGTATGTCGTTTGAACAGGTTTTCGAGCACATTGTAAAGTTCATGAATTTAGCACCCAGTGGAAATTATCGCTTAATGGTTGGAACCGATTCACAGGTCCATAAACGTCATACCATCTTTATTACGGGAATAGTCATTCAAAATGAGGGTAAAGGAGCTTGGGCTTGCATAAGGAAAATCGTAATTCCAAGAAAAATGACGCATCTGCACGAGCGGATTTCCTTCGAACTGTCATTAACAGAGGACATTGTAGCGTTATTTACTGAGGAAAGAAAGACTCGGTTGATCAATATCGTCCTTCCCTATGTGTATCAAGGTGCCACATTCACCATGGAGGGTCATATTGATATTGGAGCTGGAAAACGCAATAAAACAAGAGATTTTGTAAAAG
This sequence comes from Neobacillus driksii, assembly GCF_013409995.1. GTDB lineage: Bacteria > Bacillota > Bacilli > Bacillales > Cytobacillaceae > Neobacillus > Neobacillus driksii. Next base: position 16,464 of record NZ_JACCBX010000018.1, on the reverse strand, counting down.
AAATGGTAGCACGGATGGAATCCATGGGAGTCGAACCAAAGATAAAGCCAAATGCTTTTGTTGCCTCAAGCTATGCCAACCGCTACACAAAATAGGGACCTGAGCCATGTTGCGTTCACAAAAAAACGCACCAGGGCTCAGGTCTTTACTTTATTTGGTTAGTAAAAGCGCTAATTCTCTTCCAACTATACAAAGTCTTTACACTCTTTTAACACTAGGTTAAGGAAAAATTCAAACTTTTCAGATAAAATTAAGCAAACACTGTTATTTGGAGGGATAAGATGAGGATTACAGTTGCAGGAGCAGGAAATGTTGGGCTAGTTACAGCAGTATGTTTCGCAGAAGCAGGTCATCGAGTAACCTGTTTAGATACTCAAAAAGAGAAAATAGAAATGCTCGAAAAAGGACACTCTCCATTCTTTGAGCCTGGACTGGAACCTTTATTAGAAAAGAACCTCGCTAGCGGGCGGCTCCGCTTTTCGACGAACCCAAAAGAAGCCTATCGTGGTGCAGAAATCATTTTTATTGCAGTCGGAACTCCTGAAAAAAAAGATGGTTCTGTTGATTTATCCTATATTTATATTGCTTCCTACCACATTGCTGAAAATATTGAGAATGACGTCATTGTCTGTACGAAAAGTACCGTCCCAGTTGGAACAAACGAGATCATCAAGCAAATTTTCCAGAATCGTAAGCCACACCACCTGAAAGTTGATGTTGTGTCAAACCCTGAATTTCTTCGCGAGGGTTCAGCCATAATGGACTTCTATTTAGCAGATCGAATCGTAATTGGCGCAGATAACCCTGAGGCAGCTTCCATTATAGAGCAACTCTATCTTCCATTAAAAATACCGATAGTTGTCACTGATATTAGAAGTGCAGAGATGATTAAATATGCCTCCAATGCCTTTCTTGCAACGAAGATAAGCTTTATCAATGAAATTGCCAATCTCTGCGAAATAGTTGGCGCGAATATTGAGGAAGTCTCTAATGGCATGGGAATGGATAAACGAATTGGAGCTAACTATCTTCAGCCCGGAATTGGTTATGGAGGTTCATGCTTTCCAAAGGACACAAAAGCTCTTGTTCAACTAGCAGGAAATGTCCAACATCCGTTCGAATTACTTGAATCCGTGATTAAAGTAAATCTGCAGCAGCATTCCCTTCTAGTAAAGAAGGCAAAAGAAATGCTCGGTTCATTAAAAGGAAAAAAAGCCGCCTTACTAGGGCTTGCTTTTAAACCTGAAACGGATGATATCCGTGAAGCCGTTTCCTTAACGATTATTAAAGAATTACTAGAAGAAGGTTCACTTGTCACTGCTTATGACCCGATTGCTATTCCCAATGCCCATAAACTCATAGGAAATTCAATTGAGTATACGACAAATATTCGTGAAGCGCTAAAAGGGGCTGACTTTGCTTTCATCGCAACAGAGTGGGACCAAATAAAGCACCTTCCATTCGATGCTTATATGACCTATATGAAGGAACCGATTATTTTCGATGGACGGAATTGCTATTCCCTAAATGACATTCAACGATATCCGATTACTTACGTATCCATTGGAAGACCAACTATATCGACTGTAAAGTCCGCCCAACGTCTGTAACATAGAGGGAGACACAATCATGATGAGAATAATCCAATCCTTTTATCATTTTGAATGCAGGGTTTTTCAAGAGATCAATAGCCATTTTGATAAAAAACTTATTAATCTCTTTTTTCGTACAGTTACCGGAATAGGAGGAGCATTGTTTATAAGTGTAACGACCCTGTTACTCATCATTTTTACATCGGGTGCAACCAGGCTTACAGCGATATCAAGCGCGGCAGCCCTAGCCCTAAGTCATATACCGGTCCAAGTGGTAAAGAAGCTTTTCCCTCGTAAAAGACCCTATATATTAATTGAAACAACAAAGATTTTACCGAACCCTTTGAAGGATCATTCTTTTCCGTCTGGACATACAACAGCCGTATTCTCAGTCATTGTTCCATTTGTTATTCTAAACCCTGTTCTAGCCGCAGTTCTGATTCCTTTAGGACTATTTGTAGGAATTTCAAGGATTTATTTAGGTCTGCATTATCCATCGGACGTGATTGCAGGAGGATTTCTAGGGACGCTCTTTGGCATTCTGTGCTCTTATTTTTTAACCTAAAATAAATTGGAAACTGCGTAGGAGGGGTTTATATGAAAATTGCAATTTTCACTGACACCTTTTATCCGGATATCAACGGGGTTGCCCAAACCATCAAAAAATTTACAAACTATCTTGAGGGGCAACATATTTCCTTTAAAGTATTCGCACCTAATCCCGTTTCAAATGAATATGTATCAGATCATATTCATCGGTTAAAAAGCAGGCCCTTTTTTCTATATCCGGAATGCCGATTAGCATTTCCAAACTTTATCCAAGTTAAATCAGAAATCGAGCAATTCTCTCCCGACTTGATTCATGTAGCTACCCCATTTACTGTTGGCCTTTGTGGTGTTTACTTTGCGAAAAAATTTAATATCCCAATTGTCGGCTCTTATCACACTGATTTCAATGACTATTTACATTTTTATGACCTTGAGTTCCTTTCTAATCCTCTTTGGAAATATATGAAATGGTTTCATAGTCCTTTTAAAAAGCTCTTTGTCCCTTCCATTGATACATTGGAAAAATTAAAAAACCGCGGGTTTAGAAATTTAGAAATTTTCCCGAGAGGCGTTGACTGCCAGCTCTATCATCCAAATTATCAAAAAGAGGTTGTTTTTAATCAATACGGGATTTCTAAAAAATTTCTCCTTACTTATGTTGGCAGGCTGGCACCCGAAAAAGATTTAAAAACTCTTATGAAAATCGCAAACTCACTACCACCCGAGTTGAATAACCAGGTACATTGGTTAATTGCCGGAGATGGTCCCTTACTTGAAGAACTCCAAATGGCTGCATTGCCAAATATGACCTTTACTGGTTATTTGAAAGGAGTGGGATTAGCTGAGGTCTATTCAGCGACAGACCTATTTATTTTTCCATCGCCAACTGAAACGTTTGGAAATGTTGTGTTAGAGGCTCTTGCAAGTGGGACACCGGTAATCGGGGCGAATGCTGGCGGAGTAAAACATATTATTTCAAACGGTATTACCGGACATTTGTGTGAGCCAGGTAATCCAAAAGATTTTGTTGACCGTATTGTTCAGTTGTTTGGAAATGATCATTACCGGAATCAAATGTCGTTAAATGCTAGGAAGTATGCACTTACTCAAAGGTGGGATCAGATATTTGATAACCTCCTAAACCATTATTCTGCCGTTATCGAAGAACCCTCAAAGAAAATATACGCATGAATAATATCGTAAGGAGGAATATATATGGATACAGTTTCTCACATTATATTCGGCTTCGGCCTAGGTGCTCTTGCTCAAATGGATCCAGTGATTTCAAATAATAGCGTATTATCGACTGCAGTCCTTATCGGAACAGTAGTCGGATCCAACGCACCTGACTTTGACTTTTGCTATCGATTAAAGGGGAAAAGCACTTATTACCGGAATCATCGGGGTTGGTCGCACTCACTGCCTGCAATCCCTTTATGGAGCATACTTACTACAGCAGCAATTTTGCCATTCTTCCAAGGAATCTCTATTTCCCACTTGTTTTTATGGATATTGCTTTCCGTTACCTTACATGTTCTTTTAGATCTGTTTAATGTTAATGGGACGCAAGCTCTACGCCCATTTTCTGCGAAATGGCTGTCTCTAGATTTCCTCCCCTTAATCGACCCATATATCATCATGCTCCATATTCTTGGACTTTGCCTGCTTCCTTTTTTTGAAACTGGGAGAGTCTTTACTTTCGTTTATCTAGCAATGTTTTTTTACTTGCTGGCTCGGTTCATTTATACACAATACACGAAATGGGCGCTTTTACAGCATTTTCAAAATGCACTTCATGTAAAAATGATTCCTAAAACATCACCATTCCACTGGAATATTATGATTGAAACCAATCAGGACTTTTTATTTGGTTCTTACTCAAGGGGCGAGTTATCGATAGAGCATACTTTTTCCAAAAAAATAGATTACCTTGAGTTAGTAATCGATAGCAGTCAGAACCCTGAAGTAGAAAGCTTTTTAAGAAGTACCCACTTCGCATACCCTTTTGTTCAAAAGAGAAAAAACGGTTATTTCATTTATTGGAAAGACCTTCGGTTCCGGTCTAAGAAATTTTTCCCTAAGCTTGCTATTATGTTCATTTCCTTAGATTATCAAAACCAAGTATCCTATACTGGTAAATTAACCTCTATTAAACAATATAAAAAGGTAATAAAAAAGTTAGAAACCTCAATAAAATAAATCCTGAGCCCCCTAGTGATTACCTCGAGTCAAGGGGGCTCAGGACTATACTTTTATTAAGGAAGTTCTGGTTTTGTAAAAATTGGCGTTTCTCCGCCTAAGGTTTTTAGAAACGCTAGTAGATCCGCCTTCTCCTGGTCTGTTAAGCCAATCGGACTCATAAACTTTTGAATAAAGAGGCTCTTATTGGGATGGCTATCCCCGCCGCGGTCATAGTAGTCGATTACATCCTCAAGCGTTGCGAGACTTCCATCCCTCATGTATGGTGCTGTATGGGTAATTCCATATAATCCAGGGGTGCGTATTCTGCCTAAATCCCCTTCTTGCCCGGTTACCACTTGGCGGCCATTGTCCTCTGTATTGAGACCGATATTGTAAAAATTGTTATCAGAAAGATTGGGTCCATTATGGCAGGTTACACAAAATGCTTTTCCTGTAAATAAACGGAGCCCGCTGACTTCCTGTTTGGTTAATGCCTTTGTCTCTCCCTCAAGGAACCTATCGTAAGGAGTATCCTTTACAACAATTTGCCTTTGAAAGGCAGCTAGCGCTTTAGCAATATTTTGCTCGGTGATTCCATCAGAGAATGCAGCCTGAAAACGTTCCTGGTAACCTTTGATAACTGATAGTTCTTTTATAAGTTTATCAAGAGGCTGATTCATCTCATCTGGATTTTGAATCGGACCAAGCGCTTGCTCCTCTAGGGAGGCAGCACGGCCATCCCAAAAGTTGGACATGTAATACCCGGAATTTATCACCGTCGGGCTATTCCTTGCTCCTTTACCGCCAGTAAACGTATCAAAAGTAGGCTGATTGTCTCCATAGCCCATATTCGGGTCATGACAAGTTTGGCAGCTTACCTCGTTATTGCCTGATAGACGCGGGTCAAAAAATAACATTTGTCCAAGTTCAAGCACTTCTGGCTTCATCGGATTATCGGCTGGGATTGGTACGTCACCGATTGGGACAAGATTTGTATGATTTCGAAGGCTCGTTAGCAGCTCCTTGGGCTCAATTTCATCCCCTTGCGCTTTACTCTGCTCCTCTGTTGGCAGATTCGTGGGTGCCTTCACCTTCTCCTGCTCTCCACAAGCGGACAAACCCAAACAAATAAAGAGAGTCAAAACTGCGCCCTTCACTAGTTTATTCATAATAGAGTGCTCCTCAAATTTTTATTATCTTAACACCATTATAAATTTGGTTGTATTAAAAAAGAGCACCTCATTGTGAAGAAATTAGCAAACGTTACCACCGGTAGGAACCACCACTGTCCGCCTGAGGTGGAAAGTGTCCACGAGCGGTGCCTGTCACCGAGTAAACCACTCGGTGACAGGCATCAACGACAAAGCAACTACCTCAACGAAGAATATCAAAGATGATTTTGGCATGATCAGTGTTGTCGATTTGGCCCCTCAGGCGCTCACTTCCTGGACCGTAGGCATAGACGTTTACATCTTCGCCTGTGTGTCCACTGGTTGTCCAGCCAGTGTAGGATCGGTTGTTAATGATTTCTTCGATGGCATTGTCGATGTTTCTTGCTTTTAGTGTTCTTGCTGCTCTTTCAACATATCTTATTTCATTTTCTGTTAAAGGAATCTCAATATATTTCGTTAACGTTTCTTTAACTCCCGCTCCTTTGAAGATCTCAGAAGCCATATAGTTAGGTGTTCTCTTGACTGTTTTTATTACAGAACTAAACCAATTGTATTGTCCTTGCGCCCCTATCGTGAATCCCCCGGTTGAATGATCCGCTGTGGCGATAACCAATGTATGTCCATCCTTTTTAGCAAAATCAATCGCTACTTTAAATGCTTTCTCGAAATCTTCCATTTCACTCATGACACCCACGATATCATTGTCATGTGCAGCCCAGTCAATCTGACTTCCTTCCACCATTAGAAAAAAGCCTTTTTCATTCTGATTCAGCCGCTCGATTGCAGAAGTGGTCATGTCTGCAAGAGATGGAATGTCATTTGAACGATCTATCATTTTCGGCAGCCCTCTTTTTGCAAAAAGACCTAACACCTGAGCACTTTGGTCATTATTCATCCCATTCACGTTCGTTACGTAGCTGTAGCCATCTTTAACAAACTCATTAACTAAGTTCCTATCTTTACGGATAAACCATTCTGAACCTCCACCAAGCAATACATCAATTTTATGCTTACCATTAACTAAGTCATCAAAATAATCATCTGCAATGGCGCTCATGCTCTTTCGCTGGTCAACATGAGCACCAAAAGCTGCAGGAGTGCCATGAGTCATTTGCGCTGTGGCAACCAGCCCTGTTCCCTTCCCTTTTTCCTTCGCCGCTTCAAGGACTGATTTTAACTTCGTATGGTCATTGCTAATCCCAATCGCCCCATTATAGGTCTTCACACCTGTTGCCATTGCCGTTGCCGAAGCAGCAGAATCAGTTACATTATGCCTTGGATCATTTGGGTAGGTCGTCTGCTGGCCAACAAGGTACGGTCCAAATTCTGTTGATTCTAATTCTAAAGTGGCAGGATTATCTTTAAAATAACGGTACCCCGAAGTGACCGAAACACCCATACCATCACCAATTAGAAAAATGATATTTCTAATATCCACAGTATTATCAATGACCATTGCTCCAACCGTACGAGTAAAGACGGTTCCTATTAATACAAAGCTGACAGCTATTGAGAAGAGCAATTTTCCAGACTTATTCATAACCTGCTTTCCCCCATTAAAATACTTAATTAAGTGTAATTATTATTGGTATAAAATGTAAATGGTATCCCGAAAAAGAATTGAGCAAAGAAATGCTCAATCCTTTTTTTTCATAACTGTCCGCCTCAGGTGGACAGTGTCCACGAGCGGTGCCTGTCACCATCTTTTGTGTCACCATATTTTGTGTCACCATCTTTTGTCATCACCTTACATTTGTCTGCAATAGGCTTCTATTTCACCAGGTGATGTTATCGGTTTGTCTTGTACACCTTGTTTGGAGAATCGGCAGGTGTAGGTGATTTCCTGCCGGTGTTCATTTTCAAATTCGTTTAAGTCTGGATAGGTTTTAAGTTTTTTCTTGAGCTCTTTTGGGTAATATTCTATCTCAATATTATTGTCGCGATTTTGTCTATCCTTGACGGTTTCCCATAACTGATAGATTCGCTGAAACTCTTTCTCCTTATGAAGGTATCGTCGAAATTTAATATATGAATACGTTCGTAGCTTTGATGAGGATTCTCTTGATATATAGTTTGATAGCTGTCCTCAAATTCATATCGTTCCTCTATCTCACTAGGAAAAGAACCGTACACATAGTATTCCCCTGTACCCTGAAATAATGGTTCAATGATCGGAATCATTTCTTTCCTAAATTGATTTGACCAGTTACTCTCTTTATAACCGTCTCTAGTCACTTGATACTTCTCAGTAGTGTCTACCCCGAAAGTAATATCCAGCCTTGCCTCTAGGTGCACAGAAAGGATATAACTTCCCTCGTCATCACCTAAAATATGATTGTACTCCACATCATCAATTTCAAAACGCTCTCCGTACTTATCTTCCAAATATTCTAAAGCAGCCTTTTCGGCCTTATCATCATTTGCGTCATAATAGACAAAATCTAATGCATAAACTCCTAACAGTAAAAAGGGTGATATAACAACCAGCCCAACAATAATACCAATAATTAACAGAGCTTTTTTCATATAATTCCCCACATTTATTATTTTTTATATTACAATCCTAAATTATAATATCTAAATCTTTCAAAAAGTCAAAATAAAACATCTACTTATCAGGAAAAAATTGTTATATGATTGATTTGTTCTCTACTAATTATTTTGGAGGAGGTTTTATATGGACAGAAACACAATACTTGACCTTTTTAACCAGCATTTAAGGATTGGAATAATAGAGCCGAAATCTCGAAGAGAGAGGACAGGTTCTGTGATCCGAAAGGTATCATTATCGAATGAACCGGGCTTTATTTCTTACTCGGAAATGGATGAATCAAATGCAGACAAAGTCATAGAAGAACAAATTGCATACTATAAAAGCTTAAAGCAGCAGTTTGAGTGGAAGGTTTTTGATTATGATCAGCCTTTGGATTTAAAGGAGAGATTGCGAAAAAAGGGCTTCACACTTGAAGAATCAGAGGCACTTATGATTTCTGACTTAACGGAGACTAATCAGCTGCTTGATACTCAGGTTCTTCCTGAAGTAAAAAGACTTACGACTGAACAGGAAATCCGGGACATTATTAAACTAGAGGAAGAAGTCTGGAATGAGAATTATCAAGATTTAGGACAACGTCTTGTTCGAGACTTTAATGACTCTTCCGCTCAACTTTCCCTCTACGGAGCCTATGTTGATGGAAAAATAGTCAGTGCTGCTTGGATGTACTTGCATGAGGGCACACCATTCGCCAGCCTTTGGGGAGGCTCAACTCTGGCAGGTTTCCGCAAGAGAGGTTATTACAGTGCACTGCTGGCAATCCGGGCACGTGAAGCTTCAGAGAAAGGTTATCCGTTACTGATCGTCGATGCCAGTTCTATGAGCAAGCCTATTCTTGAAAAGCATGGATTCGATTGTTATGGATATTCTACACCTTGTATGTCACCAAAGTTTTCATAAAAGATCCCTAGGAACCTGAATCCTAGGGATTTTTTTAGCGATTAAATAGGGGTAAATCCAAGATTGAAGGACTATCCTTTAGGATGAATCACCGTCCTTCACTTATCACCTATATCTTCTTTGTTATACTATTAATGAAGAGGAGGATTAATCTTGAATATTCGCTGGAAAGAGATAACTGAAAAAAACTTAAGCCATATAGATAGGGTTCTTAAATTATATGATTCAATTTTTCCAATTGTTGTCAGAGAGCCTCATACTACTTTTTTAAATGGTTTGCATTATGCGCAGCTTCGAAAGCCAAACAATTTTCGCTTCCTGGTAGGTTTTGAAGGAGAGGAAATTATATCTTTCGCAACAGGCCATTACTTAGAGGAAGTCAATTCGGGGTTTATTGTTTATATCGCAACCAATCCCCACTCAAGAAGCAAAGGAATAGGTTCAAAAACACTAGCAAAGATGGAAGAGCTACATACAGAAGACGCTATTAGGGCAGGAAACACTTCATTAAACGCCATCATTCTAGAAACAGAAACAGAGGATTTGGTCCATACGAAGAAAGAGAAAGATAATTGTAAGAAGAGAAATGAATTTTTAAGAAGGAATGGTTTTAAAAAGTCAGCAGGTATCCGCTATCTCCAACCACCGCTAAATAATGAAGACGTGGCGGTTCCACTAAATCTTTTTATAAAAAATCTACAAAACAACGAACAAGATATTAAAAAAATTATTTATGCGATTTATAAACAAAAATATTATTTAGTAAATAGGATTGATACGGAGGTACTCAATAACTGTCTTATACAAATGGAAATAGGTCAGAAATTAATATAAATTTTTCAAAAAACAAGCCTGGTCCATAGTTGAACCAGGCGTTGCTGATAATTATTCTTCAAAAATTGCATTGGAAAGGAGTCTGAACAAATAGTCGGTATGGTCACGGAATCCTGCTTCTAACCCAATAAGGGTAACATCTTTTTTATCCTCTTTTACAATCACAGCTTGACCTTTGGCTGGCAGTTTATTTGTTCTCCAGTGGCCTGCTACAAAGAAGTCATCCGAATTTGCCAGCGTAGCCGCTACTTCATCATTTCCAGTAACCGTATACCACGCTGGGCGGTAAACAAATCCTAGGTCCTCTTGGTCATAGCCTGCAGTTAAACCAGTACCTTCATAATTGACCTTCACAATACCGTTACTGTTTGAACCAGCGGTATTAGTCACGATGTCAGTCAAACCTAATGTTTTGGTTGCTCGGGATGCACCAGCACCTACTGCAATATACTTTCCGCCATTGTCAACAAAACTGTTAACATTGCCTTGAAATGCTGTTAGCTGGTCAGCATTTTGGAAGCCATATTCTTTATTTGCAGCATTTAAGTTCGTAGCAATAAGACTTTCTGTCCCGCTGTAAACAAATACATCGAAGCCGTCTAAACCTTTCTCCGCTACTTCAACAGGTGTTACTTCGGTTACTTCGAATCCTAATCTCTTCAATGCTAGTTTTGTCCCGCTGTGAGACTGAACTTTCCCCATACCGCCATCCTTCAAAATGGCTACCTGTAAACTTGATACCTCAACAGCATCCCCTGGTACATTTGCAGCCGATCCGATCTGGAGACCAGATTCTTTCACAGCTGCTGAGATTTTATTGGCTGGTGCAGCCGTATAAAAATCGCCCGATTCACTGCGAGATACTTCGACTCCCTGTTTAAGCAAGTTATTTACTAATTCAATTGCTTTTACAGAACTATTCGGAATCATGTAAGGACCTTTACCTGTCACAGTCCCTTGAACAATCACTTGGTTTACTAGTTTAGCTGTAACATCAACAGGACTGGAAGTCTCAACTGCCTCAAAGCCCCAAAGCTCAGGCAGGCTCCATGCAGAAATATCATACATAGCTGTTGTATCGTTAGAAATGTCCTCACCATCCCATAGCATTGTGTTTGCTAATCCAGCCTTCGCTTGGTCCATCTGAACTAGATACGTTCCCTTAGGATACGTTTTTCCATCAACAGTAAATGCTTTTGTTGCCTCTGACTTCAATATCATTATTTAATAAATGATTAACCGCCTTGGCAGTTACAGTTGGATCATTTTGATTTACTGGCAAAATATAAGCGTTAGGGAAAAATCCTTCATCATGGAAAGGATGGTCAAAATTAATGCCTCGTTTAAACATTTCAATTTGGTCATTAATCATACCCTGCTTATTTTCTGTTGCATAATTTAAGGCACCCATGATCGCATTATACATCCAGCGTACTCCATCCAGATCGTTTGTTGGAGCTTCTAACGTATGACCGTAAGCACCATGGTACATCGCATACATCGGTGTAAAAATTGGCGGATAATCGTCCCAGCCAGCCTCATCATCACGCTGTGGTACGTAAACTCCCTTCATTTCCTTATACAGATTACTTGTATAATTTTTGTCTCCCAAAATACTCGCTTCCATTGCTTTTGCCTGGTTCAATGCCCACTTATTATAAAGATCATACTCATAGTTAGGATTATGCGGCGGCGTACATGGTTCAATTAACCCCTGAAGATTTGACCCATAATTTTTAACATAGCCATGAGTATCCAGGAAAACCATTGGATTCCACTCTTTAATCAGTTCAACAGTTTCTTTCGTTTCAGGCTGAGACTGGGTGATAAAGTCACGGTTTAAATCAATACCCTCTCCGTTAAAGCGGGTAGCGTCAACGCGCCCGTCAGGATTTTGTACTACATTAAATATAAGAATATTGTTCTCTAATATTTTTTTCGTCTCTGCGTCATTCTGTGTAGCAAAGCGTTCGATTAATTGGATCACCGCGTCACTTCCAACAAACTCAGTACCATGAATTGAACCATTGATCATAATGGGTACTTTAAAGTCGGGATTATTATTAATCCAATCCTGAGCCTTACCAGGATTCTTAAACATTTGCTTTCTAAGGGACTGGATTTTTCCAAACTTCCCATGTGTGGTTGGGTCAGCAATTGTTACCACATAAAGTGGATGACCATCTGCAGATGTACCGCGGACTTCCACTTTTACACGATTAGATTGTTTTTGAATCTCTGTTAATTTGGTCCCAATTTGTGAGAATTTCATAAAGTCATAGTTTTCACTATTAAATTTGCTTCCATCCTGTTCTTCTATTACATTAACGTTTGTCCACTTTGGACCTTCAGCAAATCCTGTTGTAAATGGAACTGCCGTTAATAAACTAACAGCCAAAATTCCTGCAATCTGTTTCTTTTTCATTCTGATCCTCCATACCCCATATGCATTTTTATTAAATATATTGCATTTTTATAACATGGAACTATTTTAATATCGCTGTAAATAAAATACTATCCAACCTTTCTCCCGAAAAAATATAATTATTAATAGAATTCATAGGAAAAAGGTTTCACATCACTACTTTTTACAAAAGAAAAGCACCCCCAATCGGGATGCTCTTGGTCTTATAGATTTCTATTTTCGGATGATAAATTTTCTACGACTTCTCTTCCCTGGGTTTTCTTTAGTACTTCCACACCAAACCACATGAAAGGAACACCCCAGGCAAGGACTGAAAAGTCAGTAACGAATGGAATAAAATTAAGAATTGGTGCAAGAGCAAGTAGAATTGCTGGTACAGCAGAAAATACCTTTGTCTTTAATACCGCAATTCCAAGTAATATCATGGAAAGCATAACGGTGACCATCATGAACGAACTTGCAATCAATATTGGGATCGGCGGCATATCCATTTGCAATACCTTGGGATCATACACAGCAAAAACTAAGCTAGTAAATACCATTCCCATCAGGATAAAGCTTCCAATTGCATAAAGGATAAACCCCCTGAACCCTAATTTTCCAAATTCTTTTTGAGCGGAGAAGTACAATCCGAAAATACCTAATCCCATAAATAACGTCCCAAGGACTCCTGCCGTTAATTCTTGCGGACTATTCATCCCCCATACTAATGCCAATGGGCACATCAGAGCACGGAAAAAACCTCCAATGATACTAAAAATGGCTAACAAACGAATCACCTTGTTTAGGTTCATAACTATCAACTTCCTTTCGTTTTATTAACCTAACTGTATCAATCCCGGCGTCCCGGCGTCTTGTGACCACAGTCCCGAGCAGGCCGGGAAGTTTTTTTCAAAAAAAGAAACCCTTCAAAAAAGGGCTCCTCTTCAATAGATCATTCATTTTCTTTGCCTAACCCTCCTTCCCTTGCCATGATAATCGCATGTGCACGGTCGCTGGCATGCAATTTACTCAAGATGTTGGAAACATGATTTCGGACCGTTTTTTGATTCAATCCTAAAACGCCGGCTATTCCGGCATTATTCTCCCCTCGGGCAATATAATCCAACACCTCTCGTTCTCTTTCCGTGAGCTGCGGGAAAACCTCTGCTTGTACCTGCTTTGACTTCGACTCAAAATAGTACATCATTCTTCTCGCAATCGAGGGACTAAAGATTGCTTCACCATCCCCCACTGCCTGAATGGCTCGAATGATTTCATTTCGATTGGCCTCTTTCAAAAGATACCCCCTGGCCCCTGCTCTCATGGCTGCAAACACAGAATTATCATCGTCGTACATGGTTAAAACAAGAACCCCAGTTTCAGGCTGTTTCTGGATAATCTGTTTTGTCGCTTCTATTCCGCTCATTTTGGGAAGATTGAGATCCATAAGAATAATGTTTGGTCTAAACTTCTGCGCCAATTGAACGGCTTCTTCACCGGTCACCGCTTCCCCTACTACCTCAAATTCCTCTACACTTTCTAGCATTCTAGCTAATCCATCCCGGAACATCGGATGATCTTCTACAAGTAGTATTCGCATTGTTTACTCTCCTTCCGCCCACAATGGCAACCGGACTTCAATTGTCGTACCCAAGCCATTGTTATTTTTTATTAAAAACTGCCCATCCACTTCCTCCGCGCGTTCTCTCATTGAATGGAGACCGATTCCATTTTTTCGATCGTCTTTGAGACCCACTCCATTATCCTCAATCGTCATGATTAAAGATGATTCGTCTAACCCGAGCGTAACTTTGCAATAGGACCCTTTTGAATGCTTACCTGCATTCGTGACTGCTTCCTGAACAATCCGATAAGCGGCAACTTCAATGGCAGGATGTAAAGGAAAGTCAATTTCCGAAGCCTCCAACGATACTTTTATTGAACTACCCTCATACTTCCGGCAGAGCTCATCTAATGCAAAAATCAACCCCAATTCATCTAACGCCGGCGGACGCAAATTGTAAACTAATTGGCGAATCTCAGCAATGGCGGTGCGAAGATTTCCCTGTAACTCCAGTAATCTATTCTTTACCGCTAGGTCAACACCATTTTGAAAAACTAAGTTATCCATACCTAGCGAAATGCTCGCAAGGCTGGCACCTAAACCATCATGTAAATCCCGACGAAGCCTTCTTCGTTCTTCCTCTCTAAAACTAACAAGTTTGATTCTTGAGCGTTTCAGCTCACTTGTAATCCTCACCGTTTGTACGGCCATCGTAACCTGCCTGAGTAAATCATTTAATAAATAGACTTTGTCAGGAGGAAGTGTTTCTTGTAAGGAACGAGCCCCGACGATAAGAATACCTATACATTCCCCTTTTAGTTTTAAAAGGAATTCTGATCTAACCTGTAATTCCTCACCAAATACAGCCACGCGTTCAAAGTTCCCACCGAGCTCCATTTCAATGGCAGCAAAAGGAAGCTTGAGTGCTTTCGCGACTTCTTCCACAATGGTGTAAAGGACGGAGGAATTTGTCATCGTTAACTCCAATCGTTGTGTTAACGAGGATAAAATTTTATATGGATCCTCGCGGTCTCCGTAAACTAAGGTGTTAACAGAATGCTGTATTTTTGTACGTAAGGGCTGGAAAAGAATCGCCACAATCCCGGTTGCTAATAAAGAAATAAAAATATTGTTCTGATCATTTAACAGGAATCCGAGCGAACCAACTATTAGTACGTATACACCCATGACAATTAGTGTTACAAATGAATACACAATGGTTCTGCTGAATACCACAGATAAATGACGCTGCCGCTGCTCCAATATCGCAATTCCGATGGAAAACGGCATAAATAATAGAGCAAGATAATAGACAAACCACATAAATAATTTTAAAAGACCGTTATCCCCAAAAGTTGAAAAAATTAATAGAGATAATACGGATAGAATAAATCCGCTCAAACTAACTGCGAACCAACGTATCTGCCTTTTCAGCTGCTTATTTTCAGCATGTCGATAGCGGTAAATTTGCGAGTAAATGACAAAACCGTGCAATGAAAGCCAAATTCCCGAGCGGGCCGCTATCGGCCATGTCGTAGGGTCTATCACTGAGCCCGGTAGGAAGTAAATACCTATATTCCCCACTAAACCAATTAGGGCCGGATAGAGCAGCCACTTTGGCTGAAACCTTCCATCTGGAAATAGAAAGAAAAAGAAAAAGAATAAATATAAATCCCCTACAAAGCTTTCAACCTTGAAAAAATGATCTAAATGCGGTGCCTCAGAGATGATAGGTGTACTTATACTCATAATCGTCCCAGTCGCGATCAGCAGGATCGAGGTATATAAACAAATTCGGTCTCTTATGCCGTAAACATAAAGCAGAGTACCGACTACGAAGAAGGATAAAAACTGTTTAAGCAAAAGGACAACAAGAATCCCGCTATAGAAGGACATGGACATCCCAAAGGAGAGTAAACTCTGTGCCTCCTCAGCAGTTAAAAGGAATAAATCCTGACAATCATCACCGCTGCACACATTAAGAAGCAAATCATATACCTTCGTCTCCGAATAAACAAAAAGGGCCACAGATATAACCGTTATGTACCACCAAGCCCCATGAGACAACAAATCCAACAGCCCACTAAACCTTCTCTTCATACCCCCGCCTCATTCACAAAGTAATGTCATTCATATAACCGCTAATCTAATACTATTTAGACATATCCCTATAAATTCCTTTCTGGTTGATGACATTTATTGGTGACATTTATTGGTGACATTTATTGGTGATATTTATTGGTGATATTTATTGGTGATATTTATTGGTGATATTTATTGGTGATATTTATTGGTGAAAAATTTAATAGTGACATTTATTGGTGACAGGCACCGCTCATGGACACTTTCCACCCCAGGCGGACAGTTAGCTTCATTAAAAGACCTAAGGAGGCATGCTTTAGGTCCTCAGGCTGTTTAGAAATCTAGACAGCCATTATCTTTTTTAACTTTAAAAGTGTACAGATTTTCCCTAATATAGGTAGCACGTATAATGCGTCCTGAAAGCCCCCAGATTAAGGACGAATCCCTTCTGGCAGAGCGTACGATTTGTCCTAAAGCACCCTTATTAAGGACAAATCCTTCCGGCAGGGCGTACGATTTGTCCTCAAGCACCCTTATTAAGGACAAATCCTTCCGGCAGGGCGTACGATTTGTCCTCAAGCACCCTTATTAAGGACAAATCCTTCCGGCAGGGCGTACGATTTGTCCTC
>NZ_JACCBX010000017.1 GCF_013409995.1 Neobacillus driksii | reverse complement strand
TAACGGAAGGTTATTTGGCATGCACATTTTTAGTATAGCATGAGTTATTTTAAGTTTTTATTGAAAAATATTGACAAACTATTAGCTGGTTTAGTTTAATAAGAAATTCAGCAAAAAGGGGCACAAATCCTTCTTAGTAATAATGGTTTATAATGTCCTACAAAACAAAAAGACCAAATTGCCTGTATAGCAATTTGGTCCACAAAACCAATAACATTTTTATATACAACAAACACTACTTCTTACATTCCAAATTAACGGTTTGTGATAGGTATCCGAACCCGTTATCAATATAGGATGGTTTTTGTTATTCCTGGAAATTCCGAACAAAACTTGATAAACAAAGAAAAGACGTATGCCAATTCATACGTCAATTCTTGTGATATTTATTAAGAAAGCACACGAAAACAGTAATCTTTAATCATACGATTTCGGGATTTTTTCTCTAAATTCTTTCACATGCCTCTAATAACTTCTCTGTCTGTTCGATTAATGTAATCATTTCATTCCATGAATTTTGTGTATTTAAATCCTGTGAATGGGCTAAATTGTTGCGAAGAATCTCCAATTTTTTAAAGAAATCCTTCCCTTTACTTTTTGATTCAATCCCCAAAAGCTCCCGTAAAGGCTGTTCGCCTAATACGATGTCCCTCTTATCGCAAAGCTGCAGGCAATCACTTAGTTCAATACCTTCATTTCGAGCTTTTCTTTGTAAAAATAATTCCTCTGTCTGTTGGATCCGTTTGTCACTCAAGTGGCTTTTCCAGCCTTCCCCTTCAAAATACTCATGAATAATTCGATATAAATGCATTTCTACTAAGGAAATCACGCCAAATAAAAGCATGCGTATCGGTGGTTTTTGAAGATCGGCAAGTGTCACAACTTTGGTAATCCGGTTTCCTTCTATAATGAAAAGTCTATCAGTGTCTTTAAAAATAAAGAGCGTTTGAAGCAGCGGTGTGGAATCTGAAACAAGATCGGACGGGCTAAAGGAGCGAAAATAGTCCTTACACGTTCCCTCCCTCAAATCATCTCTTAGTACATATCCAATAACCCAGCCATTCTCTTCGACACCGATGACGTCATAGTCCTTTGAAATCATTTGGTCTCTTATCTGCTGTGCCTGATCATTCACATTGCAAGTAGCTAAAACCTCTGAAATACTGTTAACCGTTATATTTTTTTCAAATAATGAACGAAGACTTCTGTAAGTACTGACTTGATCTCGCTGTTGTACTGGGATGAATTCCATATGAACCTCCATCTTCTACTACATGACATGCTACAAATTTTAATAAATCTATTTTAACACTCTGAAATAATATTTCTAATATGTTTTATGTAATTGCTAATGGTAAACATATATTTATAGTATGAACTGAGGGTTTATGAGCTGTTATTCAGGGGTAGTAACCGGGGCATTTATTGCACGGCAAGGACGGTCTTATTTTGAAGATCGCACCTCTTCCTACTTCAATTATACCATAGATATAATGGGCGAAATAGACTGTTTATTCGTACTTTCTACTGCTAAAATGCAATAGTACTGTAATTTTGTGTTTATTATTCCGTTAGGAGAGATGTAGAATGTGTTCTCTGGTTCTCGGTTTTCAGGAAATAAAAACTACACAGCTTACGCTGGTTGGTGGAAAAGGATTAAATTTAGGAAGATTATCAACCATTCAAGGTATACAAGTACCAGGAGGTTTTTGTGTGACAACTGTAGGATTTCAGAAAGCCATTGAACAGATCGAAACGTTTCCAGCATTGTTAGATCAACTATCCATGCTAAAAATGGAAGATCGAGATCAAATCAGTGTAGTGAGCAGGAAGATTCGACAAACGCTTAAGGAAGTTAAAATTCCTTCTGATGTTGAAAAAGAAGTTACTCACTATCTCTCCCAGTTTGGCGATGAAAATGCTTATGCCGTTCGATCTAGTGCAACTGCTGAAGATTTACCACATGCCTCCTTTGCTGGTCAGCAAGACACCTTTTTAAATATCATCGGAAAAGAAGCCATCTTGGAGCATATTAAAAGGTGCTGGGCTTCCCTCTTTACGGATCGCGCGGTCATCTACCGTATGCAAAACGGATTTGACCACCGTCAAGTTTCTTTATCCGTTATCGTTCAAAAAATGATTTTCCCACAGGCATCAGGCGTTTTATTTACCGCTGACCCGATTACGTCCAATCGAAAGCTGCTATCCATTGACGCTAGTTTTGGGCTAGGAGAAGCATTGGTCTCTGGCCTAGTCACACCCGATTCTTATAAAGTACAGGAAGATAAAATCGTTGATAAGATGATAGCAGTCAAAAAATTGGCTATCTATGGACGAGAAGAAGGTGGAACAGAGACACAGCAAATCGATTCTAATCAGCAAAAGCTTCAAACACTTACTGATCAACAAATTTTACAACTGGCAAACATCGGAAGACAGATTGAAGATTATTTTGGGAGTCCACAAGATATTGAATGGTGTTTGGCTGATGATACCTTTTATATCGTCCAGAGTCGTCCTATCACTACTTTATTCCCCATTCCCGAAGCAAATGATCAAGAAAATCACGTCTATATATCTGTTGGTCATCAACAAATGATGACTGACCCCATGAGTCCATTGGGCTTGTCCTTTTATCTGTTAATAACTCCCGCACCCATGCGTAAGGCTGGTGGAAGACTGTTTGTTGATGTAGCACCAATGCTGGCTTCGCCTGTCAGCAGAAAAACAATATTAGATAACGCGGGAAAATCTGATCCGCTCATAAAAGATGCTCTCTTGACACTAATTGAGCGAGGAGATTTTATTAGACCATCAACAAATGATGAAAAAGCACCGATTCCTAGAAGAAACAATACAGATATTCTTGCCGAGATCGAAAACAATCCAACCATTGTTTCTGATTTGATTAAAAATAGCCAAACATCGATAGAAAAGTTAAAAAAAGACATCCAAACAAAATCAGGAATCGATTTGTTTGATTATATTCTAGAAGATATCCAGCAATTAAAGAAGATATTATTTGATCCACAAAGTTCGGCTGCGATTATGGCTGCTTTTAATGCTTCATCATGGATCAATGAAAAAATGAACGAGTGGTTAGGTGAAAAAAACGCAGCAGATACGCTTTCTCTCTCTGCACCAAACAATATTACTTCAGAAATGGGTCTGGCACTATTGGATGTTGCAGATGTGATTCGTCCTTATCCAGAAGTAGTTCATTATTTACAGCAGGTAAAAGATGATGACTTTTTGGATGAACTGGTTAAGTTTGACGGCGGTAAGGAAGCCCAAGAAGCTATAATATCTTATCTCAATAAATACGGTATGCGATGTGCTGGAGAAATCGATATTGCAAAAGCACGCTGGAGTGAAAAACCAACTACACTTGTCCCCATGATTCTGAGTAACATCAAAAAATATAAGCCTGGTGCTAGCAATCGGAAATTTGAGCAAGGGCGTCAGGAAGCCTTGAAAAAAGAACAAGATTTGTTAGAACGCTTGAAGCAATTACAAGATGGTGAACAAAAAGCCGAAGAGACAAAACGTATGGTACGCCTACTTCAGAAATTCATCGGATATCGTGAATATCCAAAATACGGCATGATTACTCGCTACTTCGTTTATAAAGAGGCTTTACTGAAGGAAGCACAACAACTCGTAAAAGCCAAACTTATTTATGCAAAAGAAGATATCTACTATCTCACTTTTGATGAACTTCACGAGGTAGTACGTACAAACAAACTGGATTATGAGATTATCAATAACCGAAAAGATCAATATCAATTTTATGATAAACTAACTCCCCCACGTGTGATCACCTCTGATGGTGAAATCATAAGGGGTCAGTACAATCGAGAAAATCTCCCTGCAGAGGCAATCGTTGGCCTCCCTGTTTCTTCCGGAATAATAGAAGGTCGTGCCCGTGTCATCTTAAACATGGAAGAGGCTGATTTCGAAGATGGCGATATCTTAGTCACCTACTTTACGGATCCTGGCTGGACACCATTATTTATATCGATAAAAGGGCTAGTTACCGAAGTTGGCGGACTAATGACCCATGGAGCCGTGATCGCACGTGAATATGGGTTACCAGCTGTTGTTGGAGTAGAAAATGCTACCAAGCTGATAAAAGACGGGCAGCGAATTCGCGTGAATGGAACAGAAGGATATATCGAAATACTCTAATGGCTGTATAATTTAGATAAAATTAACAGCACCACTTCTGTGCTGTCGTTAAAAAAAGAGTGCCAGGCACCAACTATTAAAGTAAATGGTACCTGGCACTCACTTTATTCAATTACTCTCGCCACATCTTTTCCGCAATTTTTACATTTGCCTTTAAGAACAATTGAAGGTGGTGAATCTTGAACGACGTAGTTTACAATTTGTACAACATCGCTACAATTTCCGCACCAAACATTCCGTTCGAGTTCTTTGCGTATTGCAGTTGGAATGGCAAGCCATTTTTTATTTGCAGAAAAAGAAACTACCTCTTGATTTGCTTTTTTAACCAAGCTGATCCCCCACTTTTTTTAAAAATCATGCTACTTAACTACCTAACAACACCCCATCTTTACATCATCTTCTAAATAAAATATAGTCAACGCTTATTGGTTCCTTGTTTGCTGCTCTTAGAAGTTGATTGATCTGTCCTCGATGGTACTGACCATGAAGAGCAACATGGGTTAAGATGTCCCTTATGGAATTATTGAATTCTGTACCGTTACTATTTTTATAAGAGACTAGTTGATCTAGATTAGAATTGGATAACGTTGAAAGTAATTCATCATAGTTGTGATGATTTTGATTAACCATCTCGACACATGATTCTAAACTAACTTCTTCCCAGATAGGTAAATGTGAACTATCTGCGCCTTTTAATCTAGTATTCCAAACGTTTTCCGCATGCAGAATATGGGAAAAGAGATTAATGGCCTTCTTGTTCTCTTGCCCGTTTTGTAAGGTTTCTAGAATTCGTTGATTGGCCCAATGTAAATGCTTAAACATAGATTGGATTGTTTCCAAGTAAGTCACCCTCCTTATACCTTATATTAATCTTTCTTTTGATCAAATAGCAATTCACGGTACGTGGTCACTAAATTTTGTATTTTATTTTCCTTGATGATGGTGTTATTAAATGAAACATTGCATGAAAACCCTATTGCATTTTTGTGCAATTTGCCAATTTACGATTATTTAAAAATAAACTAGTATGTATCAGATGATAAACCGTTTTCATAGCGGCGCGAGGGGGCGGCAGAATTCAACCAGATATACAATTACATAAAAAAATAGTAGCGTGACGATTTTATTATAAAAGGGACCGGTGGCACAATTATGAAACTGATTAAGGATATTCTTCGTTTGGCGATTCCATCAATTGCAACCTTTTCGTCCATGACGGTTACAGGTTTACTGGTCTTGATGATTGTTGGGAAATTAGGGGCAGCAGCCATTGCAGTAGTGGGAATCACCAACATTTTGATGTACAATTTATGGGCCATTTTTTCCGGAAACCAAGGAGCTATCAACTACTTGGTTGCTCAAAATTACGGCTCTAAGAATATGAAACTTGGCAATCAACGAATGCAGATTGCCATTGTTCTAGCAGCCTTTCAGACCATACTGTTATTTGGTGTCAGCTTTGTGTTTCCGCATTTTATTTTGGAAGTAATGGGTTCAAACGATACCATTCTCGAATTAGGTTCTTCTTATGTTCAAGTGCGAATGTACGCTATGATGTTCACTGTTTTTAATATTCTTTTCTACGCCTACATGAGAGCCACCGGGGATACACGTACACCGATGAATATCTCCATCATTAACAGTGTTATGGTGGTAATATTCACTTATGTTCTCGCCTATGGAAAGTTTGGCTTCCCTAACTTAGGATTGCAGGGAGCAGGCTGGAGTATGGTGGTGGCCGAAGGGATTACCCTGCTTTTGAATCTCTTTGTGTATTTCCGTTCTTACAACGAAAAATATTTTACCCGTTCTTGGGTACGAATGGAGCTAGCACAAGTTCGGTTACTATTGTTTGAAGGTTCGAAGCTGGGAATTACAGAATTATCTAACAGCATAGGAATGCTAGTGTTTACTGCCTGTATTACCCGTCTTGGCACAGTGGCCATTGCGGCCAATGAAATTGCTTTAAATATCCTGTCCTTCGGTTTTATGCCGGCAAATGGATTCGGGGCTGCTTCTACTGTTGGAATTGGGCAAGCGATTGGAAGAGGCAGACCGCTAGAAGCGAAGAAGTTCGGGTTAGTGACAGTTTATCTTGGTTTGGGATTCATGGCATTATTTTCCGTATGTTTATTCTTGTTTGCCGAGCCTGTCGCGAAACTCTATACATCTGAAACAGCGGTAGTAGTAACAGCCATTTCTCTGATTCATTTAGCTTCCTTTATTCAGCTCTTTAGTGGGGCTAACATCATTTTTGCCGGAGGATTAAGGGGTGTTGGTGATACCACCTTCCTTTCTCGGGCAGCCTTGGTGCTAAACTGGATTTTCTTCATTCCTTGTACCATTCTACTAACACAGGTGTTTGATTTAGGACAGACAGGTGCGTGGATCGCTTTTTCAAGCTTAATTGTTTTTCAAGGATTAACCAATGCTTTAAGGTACTTCTTTTACAAATGGAACTCAGCTCAAAGTAAAAATGTATCTATACCACAGGCAACTTCGGTTCATGTTTAAATAATAAGACTCTTAATGAATGTAGGGTTAGGGCCAATTTGATGATAATTGGCCCTTTTTTGGCTTTCAGTACTCCCTATTGCCCTTACTAATCAAATACAGCGCATAACGGGACGTGGTCGCTGAATTTAATCCATTTTTCATAAGTTCCAATTTCAAAATGTTTTAATCTAGAGAGAATGAGTTCTGAAGCAAACAAAAAATCAATATGAAAAGGGCTAGACTGTGCCTTTCTAAAAAAATGAGACGGGATTGTCTCCTCCCCGTGTTCTTCATTGAAATACATATGGTAAGCACTTTTAATGCCCTCGTTCTTTAGTAGCTCCACAACATCTGAATGGGTCCCTACCCTTTTAAAATGATCGAATATCTTATTGCTGTTCCAATCCCCAATGATAACACATGGCTTTTTCAGCAAAGTTTCATAATATTTTAAAGCGAGATAGATTTGTCCTATGTAACTATTGAATTGTGGTTTGGAATTTTGAGACCAAATCGCAAGTAAAATAAAATCGTCTTTACCAGTAACCTTCAACGGAATGATATAGCGGAATTCCCTATTGTAAGCAGGATGAAGTTCGATATGATAGGAATCATTTAAGGTCGCGATGCCAATCCCCTTGTTTAAATTGTCTCCATACCATAGAAACTGAGTAAGTGCTTGCAGATTACTGCTATTCCTCCATTTTTCAGGTGCTTCACATTCTGGAATAACAATAATGTCGGCCATATAGGGGAATACTTCTTCAATCTTATCGCGGAATCTCATTGCTGCATTCCATGTTACTAGTTTCATCCGTAGTCCTCCATGTTTTATTTCCTTATATTATACTTTAAAATTTCACAGTTTTTACAGTTCCGTCACATTAATATTCTAAAATATGGTAAATTTAATAAATAATAAAATTAATAGGGGTGTACAGCATAATGCCGATGGAACAAGAAACAATGGGTTTGTTAATAGGCGGTTTTTCAACCGTAATGGGGATCACCTTTATGATCGTTTTACGAATGTTTTTCTCGAAAAAACGCAAATCTTTTAGAACGGCTTATGGTTTAATCATGTGTCATTTAATACTATTTAGCCTTGCAGTCTATCAAGCGTTACGTGCAATTAGTTTTGACGGATACTATCCAATGGCCTCCGAAGAAATATCTTTACGTCTTGCTATCACAGGCGGTCTTTGGACAATCAGTATGGTATTTTTAATCCTCGGTATAATTAAATTTTCAGTTACAAAAAAACCCCTTTATGTGAGATCGTTTGACACTGTCCCACAAAAGAGATAATTTTTAGTTTACTAATTCTCTATTTTGATATTCTGGTTTATTTCTTTTAGGATCAGGTTCGAAATATTTTGACAATGGTGCATTACGGTATCTACTACTACATCGGAAGCGTATTCCAAAAAGTGAATCATAAAGTCTTTGTTATTCGGTTGAAGGAAAGTACCTATAAAATCAATTAACAGATCGTTTACTAGCCTGACATTGCAATAGACAAATTCTGCATTGGCTATTTGCTCTTCTTCAGTGGAACCTTTGTACACCATGTCCTTAAAACGAGGCATATTTTCGGCGAAGAAATTAGACTCGTTCATTTGTCTAGGGACGTCCAACATGAGCGTTTGAAATGTTTCTTGCGGAACAAACTTTTCTTCATCAATACAATGCTTTAAAAAAGCGATTGCTCGGTTCGTATTTCCAATCAAAAAGGTTACGTTCTTAAGTATCGTCTCTAAATAAGCTTCTTGCGAATTCGCACCTTGTTTTATTTCTTTTAATACTTGGGTCATTCTTTGTGGAAGCTCATCCTTTTTCCAATGGGGCTGGTTCATGACAGCGCTTAAAACACCTGCGGTTTGTTTAGATAATATTTCTTTAGACAATGTTTTTCTCTCCTATTTCACCATATTTACCTCTATAGAATAACACATTACCTTCATCATGAAACTCCCATATTTTTAGCTAGCGATGCTATGACAATATATGTAACTGCTAAAGAGCGTTAATCCTTTAAGATTAACGCTCCCCTTCCTTCAAAAAAAATGCATTCTATCCTTTAAAAAGCATTTGCCTCACACTACAGTTATTATTACATTTCCTTTTTTGTGACCCGTTTCCACGTAACGGTGAGCTTCGGCAAGATGTTCCAGCGGATATCGTTGATCGATAACTGCTTTGATCTTCCCAGACTTATAAAGCTCTGTAAGAAAGGTTAGATTCGCTTGGTTCTGCATTAGTCCTGCTGTCACAAAAATGGCTTTCTTGTTACTAAACACCGTAGTCTTCATCATGTCTAAAAGAATGGATAGAGAAAGTACTGTGGAAAGGTAGACGCCTCTTTGCGTGAGCGATCCTTTACATACTGCAAAGGATCGCTTTCCCACCGCATCAAAAATAACGTCATAGAGTTGACCGTTTTTCGTAAAATCCACCCGGGTATAGTCAATCACTTTATCTGCTCCGTGCGATTTTACCAACTCCACATTTGCACCGCTGCATACTCCTGTCACTTCCGCGTCCAAGTATTTCGCAATCTGTACGGCATAAATCCCCACCGCTCCAGATGCACCATTAATCAAAACACGTTGTCCGCGCTGAACCTTTGCTTTATCGCGAAGGAACGTCAATGCGGTGGGTGCACCATCACAGATAGCGACCGCTTCTTCACAGGACATTGCTGGAGGTATGATTGCCAGAGGGGTGTTTTCGTGCAGACATTTGTATTCAGCTTGGGCACCGAACGTCTTTGCACTTAACCCAAATACTTGGTCACCTACTTTATATCGTGTTACTTTTTTGCCAACAGAATCAATTATGCCTGACAGTTCCGTACCAAATATCGGGTTCTTCGGTCTTCTAAACCCGTATACAAGCTTAACGAAGGGTGAACCTTTTCGAAAGGTACAGTCTGATGGTCCGACGGAAGCGGCGTGTATTTTTATCCTGACTTCATGATCTTTCGGGATTGGCGTTTTTATCTCTTTGAGCTGAAAAACATCCGGAGTTCCATAATCTGTGCATATCATGGCTCTCATAAAGCTGCTTTCCTTTCTCTTTTTGCAGTGAGGGTCGTAATCGCATTTTCATTAAATCCTTTTACGATCAGCCATACGGCTAAAATCATTTCATTCGCTGCTACAGGCACCGCCAAAACGGCCCCCAAAAAAGAGATTTGAGGAAATACACCAAACATTACGAACAAGGAACAAACGAAAACACAAATGGCTCCTGTCATACCTAGGATGGAAATAAATCTGGGTACAAGCTTTGTTTTATAAAAGATATAACTATACATCACCGTATTGATACCAAGCATGAAAAGTGGACCAAGCATAAATGTCCAGTCATGTATTGCTTTTAGGATTATGCCTGAAGAGTGAAAAGATGAAGGATCTGGGGCTCCTGCTGCTACGAATTCTCGGCTTAGGGTTAAGAGGGACAATACACTGATGACACCAACTGTAATAATAATCGCTTCCAGAAACCTGAAGCAAACATGCCAAAGGGCGATTGTTTCATTATACTGTCTTAACAATGGAAACATGGTTGTGGCCGTTCCAACCGCTGAAACAACTAGCATTAATTCCATTACAGCTCCGAGTATCACTTGGTTGGCGTGTTCGGAACCTTTTAGTAAATAATCGGGACCGTTTAAGATCGGATCATATAAGTTTAGACCTATCACTGCTGTAACAGCAGCAAGTATAAACAGGACTCCCACAATTTTTGCAGCTTTTCTGTTTGAATTCATTTTTCTATCCCCTCACGTCATAAATTCAAAAACGTTAAGCATGGATTGTTCTTACTGCTTTGTGTGATCCCCATAAAAGAATACTTCTTCCAATGGTAAGTTGAAGGCATGAGCGATGCGAAAAGCTAGTTCCAGTGATGGGGAGTAGTTTCCCTTTTCGAGAGCTACGATGGTTTGCCTGGTTACTCCCACCTTGTCAGCCAACTGCTGCTGTGTCATTTCATCATGGTTGAATCGTAATTTACGGATGTGATTGCCGACAAGATTTTTACCCATTCTTACACTCCTCTCCGATAGTGATAAAGTTTTGTAACCGAGCCAGTGACATCTGAAATGAAACCTGAAGAAATCAGAATCATGAACATCACATGTAATGGCTGATAAAAGGCCAGCGATCCCATTGCAAACAGAAAACCAACGACAAACACAAAAAATGAATTTCGGAACGCTTTCAAGTTAATTAACTTATCTAATTCATCCGCAAATGCTGGTTCTTTTTCATTGGTCGTCATTCTAAATACAATGTTGAAAATAATGCTGATGATGATATGTGCGACGATTGAAAACAAAGTCAGGTTCAGGACGAAGGAACCCCAATAATGAAACACCTCACTCGACTCGACACCCACTCCTGGGTAGCGCGGGTACATGAACAAACAATACGAGACGAAAATGAGAATTGCACTAATGACCGAAACGATACTTTTCTTTTCTTGATACGTCATAATTCACCTCTTTAGTGTATGATTATTTTTACAAGAAGTTAAACTTGTTATACTAAATGTAAAGTAAACTATACATTGAGTCAAGTGGAATTTACAAAAATAGGCAGGGAACTTCCATATTGGGTAATGTGCCGGCCTGATGAAGAAGGGAAATGTAATTATTTCTACAGCAAACCAAAGCCCCTCTGATTGGATAAGATCAAAGGGGCTTTGGTTTGCTGATTATCTTTTTTTAAACTGCATCCTGCGAAAAAATTAGTACGTCTTGGCTGCTAACTTTGCAATCCACTTATGGATTTAGGAATTTATTTTTAAACTTTTACGCTTCCTACAAGCATTGTTTCTGTCTGTTCAATTAAAGAATTTCTTCTGAAAAAATTCATTTATAATTCGGTTCTCTTTATGCATCTATTTATTGTAACTAATAGATTGCTTATATTTACTTCCATGTTGGTTACGTGGAAACATCCATAGAAATATTGTACATAGAATGGCTAAAAGGGAGGCGAATTCGTACATATGACTAATGGTAATATAGTTTAAAACAAAGCCAGCGAGTATATTTCCCATTAGCCCGCCAAGCCCAAATGTAATAGCCCAATATAATGTTTGCCCGGTTGCACGATATCTTTCTGGGGTGATGTAGTCAACGTAAGCCACCGATACAAAGTACTGGATGCTAAATGATAGACTTAGAAGAATCTGCGATACGACTAAAATGGTAAGATTCGAACTAACACCTAATATCAACCATCTAATGGAATAAACAATTGCTACGATAGTCAGTAACATGGGATAGGAAAAACGTTTCATTAATTTTTTTGACATTGCAAATAGCGGTATTTCCAGTACCGATTTAATCAATAGGGCAAATCCAACCAGGGATATACTGGCGCCCAATGTTTTTAAATAAATCGCATAAAAAGAATTATTTGCATTGATCGTCAATTGCAAAACAAAATTGAAGATCAAAAAGATAATAAATGCTGGATTTTTTAATAACCCTATGGCTTCAGAGAATTTGAAATGCTTTTTTGCCCCTTTTTTTATCGGGAGACTTATTGCTAATAGAAGTGATAGTAGCAATAGAGAGCAATGTAGGACAAACATCAAAGGCAATCCAAAAAGGTCGAGGATTTTCCCTATTGAAATAACTCCTACAGCATATCCTAATGAACCCCATAAACGGATTTTCCCATAATCATTTCTTTCCTGTAAAAGCTCTAGTGCGGTACTATCGGCAATTGGTATAACGGCACTTTGAAATAATGAATAAATTATTGTTAGAATTAATAAATGCTGAAAATCCATGGATAATGGATAAAACAAAACAGTAATGGCGGAACCGAGTATTGTCAGAAATAGCGTTCTCTTAGGTGCATCCCAAAAATCCGTTAAAAATCCAAACAGCGGCTGGGAGCAGATCATGATTAATGGACCGACACCAAATAATACGCCTATTTCTGCCTTTGTTAGACCAAAATCTAAGTAATATAAATTTAGAAATTGCAAGGAACCCACACTTAGAAAAAAGCAGAAATAAAATGCTTTCAATAATTTATTATTCACTTGGGAGCACCTTCTATCTTGCAATTAAATAGAAGGCCATTACAGAAATGGCTTTTCTATCTTTATCATAACTATTAAACTTCCACTTCTTGTTCAAATGTAATTTCAATACCTTTTTCCGCTGATTCATATACTGCATTTAAAATTTTCATTATCTCAACACCGTCTTCAACAGGACTTAGTGTAGGTTTTTCACCAAAACAACTTAAGACAAAATGGTCGATTTCATTTTGAAATCCTTGGACAAAATCAAACTTCAAATTATCTACCTGTGGAGTAATATTTAAAATGGTATTGTGCTTTTCTGAAACCAAGAAAAGCTCTGGTTCAATTTCAACTCCACCTTTATCTCCATATAGTTTTACAGAAATCTCATCTTCTTTTGCATGGAGAGTGAAGCTAACATCCACCATGATCGAAGCACCATTGTCAAATCGAATGATGGCATTCGCAAGATCTTCCACCGAGTTATGATTTGGATCATAATCCGAAGCTTGATAAAAAGATAGATGATTGATATTGGAGCGATTTCCTAATTTTGAATAAGTGTTCCCACTTACTGATTTCACTTTTGGTTTCCCCATTAAATACCAGCAAAGATCAATGACATGAACACCCAGGTCAATCAACGGTCCCCCACCAGATCGCTCATTGTCAGCAAACCAGCCGCCCGGGTTTCCTAACCGCCTTAAGCAGGAAGCTTTCGCATAGTATATTTCTCCGATATCTCCAGCATCCATAAACTGTTTTACGATTTTCGTATTCGTGGCATATCTTCGGACAAATCCAACCTGGAGAAGCTTACCTGAGCGTTTAACTGCCTCCTGAACCTTGAGCGCCTCCTCCACTGTTTTACATAATGGCTTTTCTACTAGGACATGCTTTCCTGCCTCCATTGCTGCAATGGCAATTTCTGCATGCGAATTGTTCCATGTACAAATACTCACTGCATCAACAAGCGGATCGGCTAGCAGTTCATGATAATCTGTATAAACCTTTTGAATACTATAGGTTTGAGCTTTTGTTTCTGCTCTCTGTTCGTTTAAATCACAAACGGCATAAAGATTTGCACGTTGATTCTTTTCATACGACTGCAAATGTAAAGCTGATATGGATCCTGCCCCGATGACTCCAATATTTAATTTTGTCATAATAAACCTCTCCTTTTAAATGGTATCTGTAAATCAAATCACAACATTCCGAATTTTTTAATGTTATTTAGCCTTTAAAGCAATCTTATTTGCCTTTTCGATGGTGCTCGAAACCAATCGGTAATTAATTACCCCACATATGCTAAATGCACATACAAAAGGTAAAAATCGGGCAATTGTACATATGAAAATCATAATGACAAAAATCACGATCATCATAAGTGGTGAAAAAGGTCTTGCTGCTGACAGGAAGAATGCCTTTTTAACAAGTAGTTTAAGTGGCATATCATATTTGGCCATTATTGGATAGAGATAAAGTGACGTGGATATGAAAATGAATCCCAATAGCATTAAAACGGGAAAAAGGATTAATTTTAAGTTACCTTCCATATTCCAAATAATTTGAAAATCAACGATAAAAATAATGCTGCATACTATTTGAATAACGCCGATAAAGCTGCTTTTTAGTATATTTTTTTTAAAGATAGAAAAGAATGTGCTTAACATAGGTGGTTCAGACCCATTTTTCCACTCTTTCAGAATGCCGAACATGGCAACAGTTGCTGGAAATACCGTTATTACTGGGAGTGAAAAAATAATCCATAGCAGATTTAATAAACAATAATTTCCCATTGACGATAAGGCTCGCATTATCGCTCCATCATAAGATAACATTCTAGATTCCCCTCCTTTTCCTATCATTGTTAATGCTGCGCGTTTGGAGAGAATAATCCCAATTTAGAGTCAGTCTCTGGCATCACATTGTTTTACATCACATTCCTTTCATTCATTCCTTATTCGGATTGGTTTTTTCATTTTAGCTGATTCATAGGCCTTTATCGCAACTTCCATAGCCTTTAGGCCATCAAAGCCAGTGATTGACGGCTCTCTGTCTTCTTTTAGGCAATGTATAAAATCCTCAACTAACCCTAAATCATAAGAATTACCCCAAAATTCCTGATTGACCTTATGGTCTGCATCATTATAGACCATAAAATGCTGATTAAATGCATCCAAGTGGACAACCCCGTTGGTTCCCACTATCTCCATGGTCACATCCCCCCAGGTCGGGAAGGTTTTACATCTGGACCAACTTGGATCGTGGGAAGCAAAAACACCATTTTCAAATTCAAGCATTAACAATCCGCAATCATCGATTTGGATATCGTTAAAGACAGTGTCCACTTCTGCATATACCTCTTTCACTTCGCTATTCATAAACCAGCGCATTAAATCAACCACATGTACTGTATGGTCAAGAACCGCACCGCCACCTGACAGCTCTTCTTCGATAAACCATCCTCCCGGATTTTGGCCTCGGTTTGTTCCGCGGATCGCAACAATTCTTCCTAACTCGCCATTGTCTATCATTTGCTTGACACGTTGGACAGGTGGATTAAAACGAACAGGAAATGCGGTCTGCAGTTTTACACCATACTTTTTACATGTTTCAATCATGGACTGTGCATCTTCGACAGAGGTAGCAAGTGGTTTTTCACAAAGAATATGTTTTCCCGCTTTTGCGGCTGCAATAGTCATCTCTTTATGCCTACTATTTTCACTGCAAATAATAACAGCATCAATGTCTTCTTTTAATAAATCGTGATAGTCATGAAAATAGTTAGTTTTATATTGGTTTGCCGCGTTTTTACCGCGTTCTTCATTTTCATCTGCTATGCCAAATAATTCAACTCCGCTGATTTCGTTTAATGCTTCGGCGTAGCTATAGGCATGCATATGGGCAAAGCTAAGGATTCCTACCTTCACATTAATCAACCTCCTTTAACGCTACAACCTTGCCGGTTTTTACAGATTCTAAAGCTGCTAGACTAATTTCAAGCGCTTTAAAACCATCTTCTGCCGTCACTATTGGATCCGTCCCGTTTATAATACAGCTCACAAAATGTTCAAGTTCTACTTGATAGGGGCCTGTCTTCAAGGGACTTTCCGGTACAGCAACACCAGATATATGTAAACTGTTTTCCCTTAAAGTGGACCTAATGGGAACAGCATCTTCGCTATTATGGATTAAAACTCCATTTGAACCGGCAATTTCAATTTCCGTCTTAAAACCGCTTGGGTATGCCCAGGACCCTTCGACATGAGCAATCACACCATTTTTAAAACGCAAGCTAACAAATGTATGGTCGATTCGATTAAAATCACGCCCTAAATGGCTTTTAGCAAACACTCTTTCGACATCACCAAAGCACCATCTTAAAAAGTCAAAATCATGAATAATCATATCGACAATTAATGTACCGCTTTTCTCAACATTCGCATACCAATCATCCCAGGCTGTTGGAAAAACGCCGCCTCTCATTGTTCGAACGGTCCCAATTTTGCCTAACTTTTGTTCAGCAACTAAACGATAAATTTTTTGGTAGTCAGGAAAAAAGCGAACCACCTGGGCAACAAAAAGCTTCACACCTTCTTCCTTACAAATCTTAATCATCGCACGTGCATCTTCTAAGTTTCTGGCAAGGGGTTTTTCACAGATGACATGTTTTTTTGACTTTGCTGCCTTTTCTACATACTCTCGATGTAGAGATGTCGGGACGCAGACATCTATAAGATCCGGACTCTCAGAAGCTATTAAATCTTCAAAGCTCTTATAATAGTTAGTCCTTTGACTCTCAGCTAGGTTTCTTCCAACATCTTCCCTTATATCGACAATCCCAACCAGTACTGTATCACTCATGTTCACGTACGCCTCTGAGTGTGCCGAGCCCATTGTTCCTGCTCCTATTACTGCCACCTTCAACATGATGTCCATCCCTCCTTGATCATAAAATTGATAGAATCTGATATATCGTTTAGCAACTTTTCAGGAAAATGTAGATGTGGTGGAATCTCTGCTGTTAAATAATCCTCATATCCAATATTCTTTAATGCTTCTATAACATTCTTCCAATTCACATCACCCTGCAGTAAGGAAGTAAACCCCGAATGGTTTCCAGCTGCAGTTATAAAATCTTTTACATGAACTTTTTTTATATGTCCATTTAAGATAGAAATCCACTGTTCCGGATATCCATAATTCAGGACATTTCCTACATCAAAATATACACCAACCGCTTCAGAACCTATTTCATGAATAAAATTCTTCATTTCGATTGGACTTAATAGAAATTTATTCCAAACATTTTCAACGCCAATTTCAACCTTAGCCTCTTCTGCATAGGCACTTAATTCGCCAAGGGCTTCCAGAGCCCGTGAGTAGGCTGCATCATATGATACATCCTGGTTTACAACACCTGGAACAACTAAGATGGTTTTGATTTGAAGCAACGCCGCAGCATCAATCATTTTTTGAACAATTGATTTTCCCTTTTCCCGTTCCTTCTTATTATTACTTGTCAAACTATATTTCCATAAAAGACTTGTGGAGAGACTTGGGATCTCGAGATTTGCATTTCTCACTTTATCCCTAATAGTAATGAGTTCAGCGTCCGAACTTGTTAACGAAAACATACCGGATTCAGCCATATTCAATTCGATACCATCAAAATGCGCCTTAGCTGTTGTTTCTATTACTCTCTCAAAACTCCATGTTTCAGGGAAACACCAATGGTTTACGCCTTTTTTCATTCCTAACCTCTCTTTTTGCTTTATAGTTCAGCCATTTTAATACATCTTATCTAAAACTGCTTTTGCTGTTTTTTCAATTGATTTAAACGTATAGTCTTTTCTTTTAAGGGCAACCGCTGTTGTTAAAATATCCAATAATTGTAATTGGGCAATTTTAGAGGAAAATGAGCCTCCTTGCAGTGGTGTCTCCTTCGAAGCTGCTAATAAAATTACATCTGCATATTGCGTAATCGGTGATTTGGAATGACTGGTAAGACAGACAATAAATGCATGATTTTCCTTTGCAATTCGCATGGTATCCACTACATCCTTTGTGCTGCCAGATGTAGAAATCCCAAATACAATATCTTCATTCGTAGCAAGTGCGGCATTCATCGCCATAATATGTGTATCTGATGATTGCTCAACATGATATCCTAAGCGCATAAATCGATGTTTTGCGTCTTTTGCTAAAATGCCAGATGAACCAACGCCAAAAAAATATAGTTTTCTGGCTGTTGTAATCCTATCTACTACTTTCTCAACACTAGAAGGCTGTAACAGGTTAAGGGTATTATCAAGTGAA
Source organism: Neobacillus driksii (assembly GCF_013409995.1). GTDB lineage: Bacteria > Bacillota > Bacilli > Bacillales > Cytobacillaceae > Neobacillus > Neobacillus driksii. Next base: position 113,418 of record NZ_JACCBX010000017.1, on the reverse strand, counting down.
TCAATAATTTGAGAAGTAATTTTTTTAGATACAACAGCTAAACTATCTCCATCCTCAATTTTTCCGTGAACTTGTTCAGATGGACTCACTAAATTTTGCGCTACAGCTAATTTAAAATCTTGAAATCCACGATAGCCAAGTTTCCGGCAAAAGCGAATGACCGTTGTTTCACCCACATTGGCCTTTTCAGCAAGATCTGTTACGGATGAATAAACGGCATCATGTGTATCTCTTGTAACTAAATCAGCTACCTTTTGTTCGGCTTTTGTTAATGATTTATACATACTTGAAATTAACACCAGTGGGCTTGATTGTTTAAGTATATTCATTTTTTCTCCCTTCGAAATCAGAGACAGTTCGGACGACATTATTAGTAAGAACTTCTCGTTTTAAAAACAGTCCTAAGGCTTGCATTATTTACATTTAGACCTCATCATACACCCATGGCTGCAGGGCTGCACCAATTAGTCCGGCATCCGGACCAAGTTCTGCCATTTTGAACTCGACTGGGGATACAAGTGACTGCATTCCAAGCCCCCCAACCTTATCTTTCACTCTTTTAATAAACCAATTCCCATCATTAAGGACTCCACCGGCTAAAATGATTAATGAAGGATTAAAAGTATGAATAATACTAACAATCGCATAGGCAAAAGCTTCTAACGCTTTCTCTACCACTTCGATTGCAAGATGATTACCTTCATTCATTAAATCAAAAACAACTTTACTTGTGACTTGATCAAGATGTCCTTGATAGTAAGAGAGTTTGCTATCTTGAACTGGATGATATTCTTTCAATTTTTCACGCATCCTATTTGCTATCCCAGTTCCAGATGAGTAGACTTCTAAACAGCCATTTAATCCACAATTACAGACAGGACCATTCATATCTACTGTAATATGTCCCAGTTCAGCAGCACCGCCCCAAGCGCCACGAATCATATTCCCACCGGATATAACGCCCCCTCCAACCCCGGTTCCTAAGGCAAGACAAATTAAATCCTTGACGTTTTTTCCTACACCAAGTTGTTGTTCTGCAAGGGTTAAGGCATTTACATCATTGTCTACCCAGACAGGCAAATCAAATTTTTTTGTGAAGATATCCCTTAGTGGGACGTCATTCCAATCCTTAATATTGGTTGTTCCCGAAAGTACTCTTCCCTTTTCAAAATCGATTTGTCCTGCCGTTCCAATTCCAATACCGACAATTTGAATTTTAAGCAACTTGGCTCTTTCCAGAAAAATGGTTATCTTCTCTTTCATTAAGTCAATAATGGATTCACGTGTTTCCTGAGGGGTTGAATAGGTCGCTTTTTCTAGTATCTTTCCATCATGACTAACAATCCCAAAAGAAATCTTTGTTCCTCCAATATCAACACCGATTGAATATTTCGCTTCTTCCATCAGTATCACCTACTCTCGCTTTATCTTCGGTACGAAAGATAAAAGAATATGTATGTTACTGCACCTAACTAAAAACATCCCTTAACTTAATATAGGAGCAGTAGGAATCAGTATTATTATTTTTTTTGATAGAAAGTTTCAAGTAAGACTTCTTTATTAATCCTGGATGATTCGGCTATTGCTTCTAACATTCTTAGAACTTCAGCACCTTCATCAGCTGGAATCAGCGGCTTCGTTCTATTATGGACACAATGTACAAAGTGATTGATTTCTTCTTTCATTTGATCATTTTTTATAATATCAAGTTTAGATTCAGTGAAAAATTGATTGATTTCTGTATAAAATCGAAGTGGTTCTAAAGAAAGGCCACCTTTGGTTCCATAAATATCTACACATATGGCATCATCTTTAGCGCCATTTAAAGCCCAGCTTACTTCTAGGTTCATAACCATACCTGATTTAAAACGAATAAAGGCGGCTGCAAAATCTTCTACATCAAACACTTCATTATTATCGTTATAATTACTTGAAGATTGCCAGCGTGAGGTCATTTTTGTAGCAAAACTACCGATTCCGTTCTTTAAAAATCCTGAAATTCGTTCAGGTTCAGGCTTTCCAAGAATCCACCAGGCCAAATCTAGGGCGTGTACACCAATATCCATTAGCGGACCGCCACCTGACTTGGAATGATCAGTAAACCAACCTGTAGGAGTACCTCTTCTACTGAGAATTTTCACTTTTGTATAATAGATTTCACCAAGACTATTGGCTTCAACAAATTCCTTTAACGCTTGAGAATCGTTTCTGAAACGATGAGTCATACCCACCATACAAATTCTATTATGGGTTTCAGCAAGTCGAACTAATTCTAGGGAATCCTGATAAGATGTCCCTATTGGCTTTTCTACTAAAACATCAACACCGTTACGAATGGCTAATTTGGCTAAAGGAATATGTGCATGATTGGAAGTACAGATACTGACCGCGTCAATATCCGAGCTTTTGAACATTTCCTCCGCATCGCTATAGATATTCGCAACATTAAATTTAACTGCCATTTTATGTGCTCTCTCTAAATTCATATCAACAATCGCAGTGATTTCAACATCTTCATTTTCCTGATAATAAGGCAGATGGCCATATTCGGCTATGGTACCTGCACCAATAATCCCTACTTTTACTTTGCCCATTCTGAATCACTCCTTATATCCAAATATAATCGCTTTAACTCTTTTCACACCCGTTCAACAAAATAGAAAGGATCCTTTTTTAAGATATTAAGTGCTCTATCCCAAAGGGGTTTAGCCTCTATTAAATGTGCGTTAGCTTTCAGGACTTTTCCACTATGAAGTTGTTTTTCTTCTAATATCGCTTCAATACGGTCATATCTCTGCTTCCATCCATTAAAATCATGTCTTCTGCACTTTAACATGTGCGTTCTTCTATGTTCATCTATCACTTTGTACGTATAAAAGTTACCAAATAAATAAGGAGGATTTACCAATTCTTCAATCGCATGCATGGATGTATTCGGTTCTATGCCACAACCTAGAAATAATATTTTCCCATTTCGTTCCGGGAGTTTTCGATAGGGCGAATGCTCACCACATGGAGTTTCATCCAAGGAATGATCCGATAACAGTTCTTTTACCAATTTCCCCATACCGCTGACAGAATGCGTGGGGTTTAGACTACGCTTTACTGCGATATGCTTCCGAAAATATTCAGGAATTTTCCCTACATTGGATGGCGTTCGTACTACATCAAAATAAGGGTTTTCAGGTGTAACAATTTCATATGAAAGGCTTGGAAAAAGCAGCGTTCCGGTTTCTCCAACGGCTTGATACAGACTCTCGATAATCGTTCGTTCTCCACCCGGGACATATCCAAACGAGCTTAACGAGGAATGAACGAAGATGACATCCCCTTTCGCTACCCCGAGCTCCTTAAGCTGCTTACTTATTAATTTTTTATACTCATTTACTGGCAATGAACCCCCCTCCAATAAGTTGATTATATTGCAGAAATTCGAGCAGTTTTAATAGATAAGTCAAACCCCACTTCAAACATTCTGTCCCATGGTAAAACAACATTTTTCAGAGTCACTTCATGATCAGTAAGATACTGTTCAATAAAATCTTTAAGTTTATTTTGAATAATATTTTGAATTTCCTCTTGATATTCGCCTAAATGAAAGTAATCGACACCAAACTTCGGCAAATCCTCGGAACACACATTTTGACGAACCAAAGCTTGGTAACCCCAGTCTTCTACTAATCTTGAATAATAAAACTCTTTGCTTCTGCCTAATTTCTCCTCATTACCTGACTCATTGTAATAAGATGCAACAATCGCATGGGCATTTACCGTTCCTATTGTATTACCTGATGTATTCCAGCCTGCATAACAATTTATTTTAGATAGCAGTCCTTTTTTAGCCAGTAATTTCATTAAAACATTATCACTTCCGTTACAGGTAGCAACATCAGCCAAAGCAATAAACTTTTTTTCATTGAGATAATACTCCATGACTCTTACAAATTCTTGTTGATGTACTTCAGAGAAATAGGACCGATGTCTTTCCTTATATGTACCTTGTTCTGCAACATTAAATTCTCCTACCGCTGGTGAATTGACCATGAGTAATATATCCGCATCCTTAGAATAATCTAACATGATACCGCCAGATGCTGTTATATGGGATTTAATACTTTCATTTAAACTTCTATCTTCATATTTTGGGATAATCTCAGGCCCTTTAGTAGATGAATATCTAACAAAGATTCTTGGGACATAATTCTTTACTTCACAAAAAACTTTAGCAAATAGTGTACAGCCAATTTCATCTGCACCTGGATAGATGGACACTCGATCAAACAGATTTTGTTCTTCTACCTGAAGGATAAGCTGGCGCTGTTCTTTCGGTGAAAAACCATATTTGGAATTATCATCAAGTGGAATAATTAAGAAATCGATCAATTCCTCATTCGTTAAGCGAATTACTTGTTGATTCACAAAGAAGTTTACTTCCCTACGGTTGAGAAAATCTGATAAAATTTCTGCCGGAACCTTCTCTTGAATGGATATCAGTTCGGTTTCTTCAGGACGATCAAGCTTTTCCTTATCCATTTTGTCTGTTAACCATCCGAAGCGAAAAATCTCTCGGCCATGTAATTGATAATAGTCGGGTTCTTCTTCGCTGCTACTATAGGCAGGTGCTCGCATAATCAAATTAAATGCCAATATTTTTATTTTTGGATTTTGTTTTTTTACTAGATTTAGGATTTGCAGTCGAGCATTACATTCTTCTTTAGATAAAGAATGTAATCTTGAAGGGACAATACCGCCGTAAATAAGCATATCAATGGAAACAACTAAATAATGGGCATGTTTCGTTTCGTGAAAAAGCCATTCCTTAATGGCATGAAAGTCTGCAGGTTTCTTTTTTCTACCCAAGATCGATGGGTGTGGAACACACATGGTTAAATCGGTGATATTCGCTAGTTGTTGTGGAAAAACCAGGTTAACCGGTCTTTCATCCAGCGGTAAATAAACAATCTTCTTCATATTCTTACCCTCCTGAATTCACATTCACTTATGTTTCCATTTTGATTATTTAAAGCCTGACATGGTGGAACCGGCTTTCATAAAATACTTCTGTCCAAAGAAATAGATGATAATCATTGGGATGGTAAAAATAGCAGCAGCGGCCATTAATAATTCCCACTGTGCACCGTGATCCTGCAAGAAACCTTGTAATCCAACCGTAATGGTCCATTTATCCGTATCATTTAAGTAAATGAGTGGTCCTAAAAAGTCTGTCCACGTCCACATAAAGGTAAATAACACAACCGTTGCTAGTACCGGTTTTAACAGTGGTAAGACGATTTGCCAGTATATTCTAAATTCCGATGCCCCATCAATTCGCGCTGCATCTAGCAGGTCATCTGGAATACCCATTATGAATTGTCTTATTAAAAAGATAAAAAAAGGTGCTCCAAAGAATGCGCCGATCGTTAAAGGTAAATAGGTATTCACCCATCCAAGCTTGGCAAATATGATATATATGGGTATCATCGTGACTTGTGGAGGTAAAATCATAGTGGCAACTACAATGGCAAAGATGATATTCCTGCCTTTCCATGGGATCTTTGCCAGTGAATAGGCAATGAGAGGAGCAGAAATTACCTGTCCTAGAATATTAACGGCACAAAGAAAAAGTGTATTTAAAATATAGCGAAAAAAAGGTATGGCAGAGATCGCATTTTCGTAATTTATGAATTGCATATCCTTTGGAAAAATGTCAGGTGGTAATTTAAAAATTTCCTCCGGTGATTTTAAAGAGGAAGAAAGAAGCCAAAGAAACGGAAATAAAAAGATACTTCCTACTATAATAAGTAGTAGATGAGGTAATATTTTTTGTTTTACTAGTAATCCAATATCTTTATTTTCTTTTTCTGATACTTGGATAGTTGATAGATTAGAATGTTTAAGTTTAGCCAAATTTATTCACCTCCGTAGTAAACCCAACGAATAGAAGATTTAAATACTCCTATCGTGATAAGTATAACAATTACAAATAATACCCAAGCCAATGCAGATGCATATCCCATTTTCAAGAAAACAAAAGCTTGCTGGTACAAATAAACTGCATAGAATAGCATATCCGGCCCACCTTCTGCACCACCCATTAATATAAATGATTCTGTAAATATTTGAAATGCGCCAATTAAGCCCATAATTAGTTGAAAGAGAGTTACTGGAGATAAGGCAGGAAGAGTAATATAACGAAACTTTTGCCATACATTAGCTCCATCTAATGAAGCAGCCTCATAATAGTGTTGTGGAATTCCTTGCAGTGCGGCTAAATAAATGATTGCTCCAGCTCCTGAGCCCCATAACCCCATTAAAATTAAAGCAGGCTTTGTAAAACTCGGATCCGATAGCCATGCGGGATCTGGGAGGCCCAATGCTCTTAAAACAATATCGATAATTCCATACTCGGGATTTAATAACCAACTCCAAAGCATCGCACCAGCAACAGCAGGAATAACCGATGGTAAATAATAAATAGTTCGGTATATAGCAATACCCTTCACTTTTAAATTAAGAATAAGCGCAATCATTAAACTGGAAAAAAGATTGATAGGAACTGCAATTATCGCCATAAAAAATGTGTTTTTAATAGCCTTATAAAAGTTGGTGTCTTTCATAACTTCTGCATAATTTTCAAAACCAACCCATTTTGGCGAATTAATCAAATCATAGCTAGTCAAACTGTAATAAAAAGATACAATGAACGGATAAGCAGTAAAACATAGGAATCCAATAATCCATGGTGAAGCAAATGCCAATCCGATTAATGTCCAGCGTTTATTCGTCATTCGATATTTTCGATTATTTACACCTAACGCAACTTTCCCCATAGTCCTCCTCCTACCAATTGCTGAGAAACGATAAAAATATACTGCTGGAACCAATAGTGTTAAAACGTTCTTAGGTGAATTATTTTACTCAATGAATGGACAGGCTCTTATCGATAAAGCAATTTCAAACATTAGTCCTTATAATTAGGATGGAATGGTTTTATCTGCCTCCACCCAATTATAAGGATCTAATTTACTACCTCTTATTTTGTACTAGTGGCCAATGGCTGCACAGTTTCTTTTATTTTTTTCGTAGCATCTTCAATCGAAATTTTTCCTCTTAAGATGAGGTCATATTGCTTAGTAATTTCAGCTGTATATTCGTTCATAAACGGTAAAGCTGGGAAGGAACGCATATTTTCCCCTCCGGCATATTCTAAAAATTCTTTGAATCCAGGAACATCTGCATATGCGGAATCAGTTAATGCACTATTCAGTGTAGGCAGGTTTCCAAGTTTTGCAGTAAACTTTACCATATTCTCCTTTTTCGCAAACCAATTTAGGAATTCCCATGCTTCATCAGGGTGTTTAGCGCCTTTTGGAATATAAAATACACTTGTATTAATATTACCTGCATTGGCAAATTCAGGCTGATTTTCGTCATATGGAATTGGAGCAATGCCATAATTTAAGTTTGGTGCATATTGTTTTATAAAGGTAGGCAGCCATTCTCCATCAATGGTCATTGCATATTTACCAATAAAGAATGGGTTTTGTGCAGACATATACTTTCCAAGTCCAGAAGAAAAACGATCTAGGTTATCAGAGCCATACTCACTCCAAATATCTTTCGCTAATTGGATAGATTTCACAACACCAGGATCATCTGGAGTTACTTCTTTCTTTGAAGGGTCCCAGAAATCTCCACCAAATGTATATGCAAATGTATACGGGTCGACTCCTGGCCATAACCCAAGTCTATCTAAACGTCCGTCACTTTTTACAACACTCGTTTTCTCAATGACTTCTTTCAGCTCGGCAATCGTTTTAGGTGGACCATCAAAACCAGCCTCAGACAAAATATCTTTATTATAGAACAGCATGGATACGTGCATCGCAATCGGAATGGCAAACGTTTTATCATCATAGGTAACAGTATCTAACGCAGCTGGAATAAAGTCATTCATATCCATGCCACTCTTTTTAATATAACTATCTAAAGGTTGCATGGCTGCTTTCGTTCCCCACGGTACAACATTATTACCGAACTGGGAAGCGATGTCAGGTGGATTACCTCCAGTAATGGCGGTCAATTGTTTTTGATAATCACTTTGACTTAGCCCTTTTACCTCAATTTTATCCTGACTATTATTAAACTCCTTAATTAGTTCTTCCATGGCTTCCCCTTCAGGCCCTGTCCAACCATACCAGAAATCCACAACTACTTTATCACTCTTTGTAGTTCCTGACTTTTCATTAGAACAACCAGCCAAAATGGAACCAATTAAAAGAATTGATAATAACAGAGAAAATATAAACTTCTTTTTCATCCTTTCTCCTCCTTTAAATGTTTTAAAATAATCCAAAATTCTCAATCTATTACTGAGAATAAAATGCTATCAAAGGTGAATGTACAAGAGAGGAATAGTGGTTGAGGTAGAAACATGTTGATATTATAATAGTTTGTTAGCTTTTAAATTTCACAAAATATATATTTCAGTTAAAAGGTAGCGCTTTCAATACAAGACTGAACTAAACCATCGACATAATCGATAGATATAATCGATCCCATAGTTGGTTCTTCGCTACCTTCAAATTCAACTGCAAGCCAGCCATCATACTTATTTTTAATTAATTCTGTAAAAATATAGGATAAATCTACTTCGCCATCACCTGGGATTTTTCCTAAAAACAAATCTCCTGACAGCGCTTTATAAGTATTTCCCTTTTGTTCTACATCCGTAGGTAAGAAGTCTTTAACATGAACATGGCTAATATAGCCTTTTAGATCTACAACTGCATCTTTAGGATTTTGACCTACCAATAAAAAGTTACCTGTATCAAATGTACTTCTTAATGATGGTGAACCAACATTTTTTATAATACTTAGTACTTGATCACTTCTTCCGGCAAATAATCCATGATTTTCGATACAAAGGAGGACACCCTTTTCTTCAGCATATTTTGCTGCCGCAGCCAATCCTTCCAAAACATAGCCCATCCCCACTTCATATGTAATGGAATTATCATGTGGGAGATCCCCGGAAAATACTCTAACGATATTTGTACCGAAGTGAACAGCCATATCTACTGCATCTGTTACTTCTTTCAACTGAGCCTTACGTTGTTCAGGATCAGAAACGACAAAATTATTGCAAGCTGCATAACTAGATACTTCGAGCTTGTTCCGTTTTAATGCTTCTTCTACCTTCGGTAATTCTATTTCTTTATCACTCCAAAAAATACTTAGCAGTTCTACTCCCTGCGCTTTCGTCGTACCCGCAAAATCAATAAAATCTAAAATACTCCATTTCCCTTCATACCAATACTTGTGAACACTCCACATACTTAATGCAACCTTCATTTCATACACCCCTTTTATATTTGTTCGTATGGTATCACCAAAGTTGTATTCTTACCTCGTACCCAACTAGACAATCTTTCTTGCGTGATGAATCTTTTTCACAAACGATTTTGTTATCTCTTGGGGTCTTGTAATGGCTGTGCCTACAACAACGGAATGAGAACCAAACAATAAAGCCTTCACTGCATCTTCAGGAGTAGAAATTCTACCTTCCGCGATAACTGGGATATTAATAGAAGAAGTGAGTTCTTTTATCAGCTCAAAATCAGGGCCATCTAAATGACGGCTATAAGGCGTATAGCCTGACATAGTGGTTGAAATTAAATCGCATCCATCTAAAACGGCTTTCTTTCCTTCTTCTACCGTCGAAACATCACCCATAATTAAACAATTACTATTTTTTCTTATGAAAGAAACCAACTCTCGAAAATTAATTCCTTGTGGTCTTTTCCTTAAGGTAGCATCTAACGTAATGACGTCTGTTCCGGATTCTATTAATTCTTGGACCTCTTTAAAGGTCGGTGTAATATATACATCACTATCCCTATATTCTCTTTTAACGATACCAATTGTCGGAAGCCCAGTCTCTTTACGAATGGCAATGATATCCTCTTTGCTATTAGCACGTATAGCTACTGCTCCACCAATTTTGGCAGCAAGGCCCATTTTGGCCATAATTTCAGGTCCATGTAAAGGCTCATCCTCTAGCGCTTGACATGATACAATTAATTCCCCTTTGATAATATTTAAAAAGGTTTCCTTATCCATCATTTCCCCCCCTCTGTTCATTTTTTAGAAAAATATATCCAAAATTATAAAATTAGGAGGATATTTTCCCCATTAGTGTGCAAAAAAAACCTAACCTTCTCTTTTATACAACAAGCATTGGTTAGTTAAGTTTGAACTCCAAAAAGGATAAAAAATACACGTAGGATTTTTACTCCATTTTTTTTATAATTAAAGGATTATTTCTTCATTTTTTATTCTATATTACCCGAGCAAAGCTGTCAATTGTATTTTTAGAATTTTCTAAAATTTAAAATTAGCAGAAGTGTTACGAAAAGAACCATAGGGGAAGTTAAGTTAAAACAGATGTTCTTCTACAATCAAAGTTAAAATATAGACTTGCATAGTCACCATATTTCTTACAAATTAAGAGAGACCAATATCAAAATTTAAAGAAAACAAAAAATAAACAAGCCTATAAAAGATAAATAGGCTTGTCTATTTAATAGGACATTTATGCTAAATCTCTTTTCGTAATGTTTGTAATCAGGTTACCTTTTTACCGTTTTATCTATTACTTAAGTTCTAAATCTGGTTCTAATTCTGCCTCAAAAATTCTTGGCCAAGGCAGGTTCACATGAACACTTTCTAAAGATGAAATAGTTTTGAAGAAATCCTTGTTTCCTCTTGAACCAATGTAAACTTCTTTTCCATCAAAATATTGATACCACTTTTCTGTTTCTGCTGTTAACTTTTCCTTTACAAAGTTGTTTACTAGTGTGTATTTAGAACCTAAATCCCATTCACTTGCACCAATTTGCTGAATATATTGTCTTGCGGCTGGATGAACAACATTTTTATATCCTTGATCCTTTGCGTATCGATGGAGTAAAAATTCATAGTGGGTTTCAGCTGCTTGCTCATATAAAGGCACGCCGATTCCTGACTTTTGCTCTAAAAATGCGGTTCGTGCTGCAGCATGCCCGACTGTAATTCCCAGTGCATTTCCTGCGGTATTCCACCCACTATAGGATAAGATTTTCGTTAAATCGACGTTTTCAGCTAGCTCAGTCACAAACGCCTCATCCGCTTTATTGACGATCAAGACATCACCAATGGCTACTTGTTTTCCGTTCGATAGTAATTCATTTGTCCGCGTAACGAGCCTAGTAATATCAACTGACCTATCTGTTCCAGCTGAAGATGGAGTATTTAATAATAGGTGGATGTCAGCCTCTTTTTCGTTGTCAACAACCCTTCCTCCGGCCGAAACGATATGCTTTTGAACATTATAATCGAAGGTTGTATCTTCAAATGGAGCAGTCCAATCATCCCCATGAATCCCTCCATATTCAATAAAAAAGGCTGGGGATGTATGGAACAATTTATTGACAAAGCGAGATACCAACACAACTCCCACTTCATCTGCCCCAGGAAAGACGGCTACTTGATCCTCTACCCTGAGCTTGTTTACTTTATCAAGTAAAAGCTCCCTTTCAGCACGGTGAAGTCCATAAGGGGCCGCATCATCTTGTGCCAAGATTAAATGGTCGATATATCCTTCATTAACCCAATCAATCATTAGGTTATTAACACTATGATTTCTCGCTCTAGCATTTTTGTAATCTTGTAATACAGCATCAGGGATAATCGATTCTAATTCATCAAGTCTCGCTTTTCCCTCCATGCCTAAATTAACGACCTTATCATATAAGACGGCCCATTCACTAATCTGTGAGTAATATTTTAAATACTCATCACTGATTGCCGTGACGGCTAATCTTTGAATCGTATCAAAAACATATACAGGTTTTTCAGGGTACAATTGTTTTAATTGTTTTATCACCTGAATATCTTCGATTGCATCTTCAAGAGATTTGACACCCGTCCGTGATGCTACCAAGCCACCATATGCAAGCATACTTGTTGAAATAACAAATCCATCCGCTTGATCACCATTCTCTAGCAGCCATTTACTAATTTCCTTCCCATTCCCTGGCTGAGTGAACATTCCGATCATTTCTTTCGGAGGTGTAACCACATCTACACCTGCAGCTGCACCAACTTCAGTAGGAAAATATACATTTGCTGGCCGATCATCCAATGGAACTAGTAGAATGGTAGCTAAATCTTTCTTGTTTCCTTCTGCATTCACCATCCCTACCGTGCTAAATAAAAGGAGCACAGCAAGGCAAACAGTAAAGAATTTCCTCAATCGATTCATGATTATCCTCCTTTAAAGTAACCTTAAATGACGACACCGTTCTCTACCAAAATTTCCTGGAGCTTTTTGATATTCAAATCCTTAGGCGCAACATTATCGGCAATCGAGAGTGCTGCGGCGGTTCCAGCTGCCTGTCCTGTTGCCATTGCACTTGGAGTTAACCGTGTTGTAGCCAATGCTTCATGAGTAGTGGAAATACAACGACCTGCGACTAATAGGTTATCAATATGTTTAGGAATGAGACAGCGATAAGGGATACCATAGCTTCCATCTCCCTCGATATCATTTGCTTGAACACCTTTACCAGTTGGGTCATGAATATCGATTGGGTAACCACTGAGAGCAATACTATCATCGAATTTTTTTCCAGCAACTACATCCTCAATGGTAAGAGCATATTGCCCATCAATCCTTCTTGTTTCACGTATCCCAATTTGTGTTCCTACCGCTGAGATAGATGCCTTTTCAAAACCTGGTATCTTCTGTTGTAAAAATTCTGCCATCATGAGCACTTGTTTTCTGCCTTCTTTTTCACCTTTTGTTAAATCGAAAACATCTGTTCCATCTAGACCCTGCACCCGGGTACAATTTACAAGAACCTCATCCTCTTCGGGACCAGCAAAAAAGAGAACTTGATCCCGATTGATAGGTACACCAGACTCGTTCCATTCTTTATAAAATCCTTGTACTCCTGTGAGTGGTAAATCGTCCAATTCCGCAATGGGTGTTTTTTTGTAGAAATTGCATGGATTTGTCTTCATCGCTTCTTTAACCTTTGAAAGATCAACGCCCCTCATTCGGAATTTCATCGTCATCGGCTGGGTATTTTGATCGCTGTCCCTCCCTTTTAAGCAAGGAGCACCCGCTAAAAAGGCAATATCAGCATCACCAGTTGTATCAACAAATCGTTTAGCCGATACTCGGATTGGCCCCGATTTAGTTGTTAGATTGATAGTTGTAATCTGATTCCCCACTACCTCGACATTATCTACAAAGCTATGAACAAGGACTTCTACCCCCGCTTCTTCTAGCATTTCTAATGCTAATAGCTTATATTTTTCTGGATGATAGGGAGTGAGCGTATTGGTAAATCCTACAGTATCGCGCAAATGGCCTGGGGAACCACCTTGGTCCATTAATCTATCAACGATTTCCTGTGCAATCCCTTTTATTACTTGTTTTCCTGATTCTGTATGGAAGGTCATCCATGGATAAACAAGTGCAACCGTTGACATCCCGCCTAAAAATCCATATCTTTCAATCAGAAGTGTTTTTGCTCCTGTTCTCCCTGAAGCAATTGCTGCATTAATCCCAGCAGGACCACCTCCTGTAACAACAACATCAAATTCAAGTTCTCTTTTCAAAAATAGACACATCCTTTTTTAGTTGTTACTTTCCACCTGTCATGGCTACTCCTTCAATAAATTGCTTTTGTGCGAAGAAAAAGATAATTAATAATGGAAGTGTTGCCATTACCGATGCACTCATTAGCAGCTCCCATTTGGTCCCTACCTCATCTGTGAATAAAGCCAATGCAAGTGGCAGCGTCATAAGTTCTTTTGAATTAATGTAAATAAGCGGTTCATAGAATTCATTCCAGCTTGTTAAAAAGGTGAAGATTGTGAGTGTGGCAACGGCTGGTTTTGCTAGTGGAAGCATGATATTCCAATAAATACGGAAATACGAGCATCCATCTAATTTTGCAGCCTCTTCTAGTTCTGTTGGTACTAATAAGAAAAACTGCCGCATAACGAAAACACCAAAAACACCTGCAGGTCCTAAAATGGGTATCGCAATTAACGGTACATGTGTATTGATTAACCCTAAATCTCTCATAAATAAGAAAAGAGGGATGGTGATAACTTCAACTGGAATCATCATCGTGCTTAATAGGCAAAGGAATAGGATGGAACTCCCTCTGAATTTTAGCTTTGCAAAGGCATAGCCTGCTAATGAACCAAGAAATATGGTTCCAGCTGTTACTAGAATGGCAATATATAAGCTATTAAAATAGAAAAGGTGAAATGGTGTTGATTCTAATACCTGTAGATAATTTTCCCACTTAAACGGATTAGGGATGAATTGAAAAACAAATATTTTCGTTGAATCCTTGAATGAGGTATTAATCATCCATAAAAACGGCACAATCATCACGATAGAAATAAATGACAGCACACCATAAAATAATACTTTCGTAAACATTCCATTTTTCTTTTTATTCTTCATGGAAAACCCACCTTTTTCTAGCAGTCCATTGAATGATAGTAAAAACTAAGATAATCACAAATAAAACGAGTGCAATGGCTGATGCATACCCAAAATCGAAAAGTTTAAATGCATTTTCCCAAATATAGTAAACTAATACCTTCGTATGATTTCCCGGACCTCCGTTGGTCATGACATAGATTTGACCAAAAACCTTCATGGAACCAATAATAGTTAAGATTAAGGTTAAAAATACCGTAGGTGTAATCATTGGAAGGGTTACATTCCAAAATTGTCTAAGCTTATTAGCACCATCTAAATAGGAGGCTTCATAAAGATTCTTGTCTACCTGCTGAAGGGCCGCTAGGAACAGAACCATATTTAACCCTACATTTTTCAAGGCACTGACGACAATAACTGCCCCCATAGCAAGATCAGGATCATATAGCCAGGCTGGCCCGTCAATCCCAATAGCAGCAAGTACTTGATTAATAAAGCCTTCTTCAGTTCCAAACATATATTTCCAAATAATCGACCAAACAACAATGGATGTCATAACAGGAATAAAGATTGCTGTTCGAAAAAATCCAATGCCAGGTAAATTCTTCTGAAGTAAAAGTGCCAACAAAAGAGCAAGAATGATATTGATCGGCACTAATCCGGCTGCGAAAATAAGTGTATTTTTCAGTACCACCCAAAAATCAGGATCATTTACTAATCGTTGATAGTTCTCTGTCCCAATAAAATTGGGATCTCCGAGCAACTGCCAATCTGTTAAACTCATATAAATCGAGTAGATAAGCGGAAAAAGCATTACCAATAGAAAACCTATCACCATGGGGCTGACAAATAAGTAGCCGTAAAAGGCTTCACTGCCAATAAATTTTTTTCGCTGTTTAACACCCTTTAAGGGCGGACGTTTCGCTGCTTCAACCTTTGCTTCCACCTTCCAACCCCCTCTACAATAAATCGATTGCTTTTCTAAATGAAGTGATTTCTGATTGAATACTATTCTTGGTGTGTCCTATTACAATAGCACCGAGCATGACTGCTTTTACTCCAGCTTTCGCTAATAAAGGAATATCAGATGGTACTAGTTTTCGTTGTGAAGGAACGAGAACTGGCACATCTACATGTTGGACAAGTGATTGATAGGCAAGTACATCCTTTAGGGTCAGTGGCGTCCCATATTCCTCGCCTGGAATGATTGAAGCTTCTAATGCCGACACACCTAGGTGACCTACATTACCAATGGAGCTAAAGTTATAATCACTTGAAATCGCGAACGTTTTATCGATTCTTTTTAGACTGAGCATCCAACTTGGGTGATGGTGCGCATAGATGGAATAAAAATTGAAGCCTAAGCCAATTAATTCCTCCATCTCCCTTTGTTTTATATCTTCAAATGACCCACCTGGGACGATGCCTAGTGGTCCAGAAAATTCATCTCTAATTTTGCGGAATACATCAAAATAGGATTCAACGGAGGTAAAATGATTCCCGGATGCACGGTGCTCTACATTCACATGCAACTTAATAGCGTCCACTCCAGCATGGATCGCCGCCTTTGCCAGTTCTACTCGGTTTTCTGGTAAACTCACGATTAATGTCATTTTGTTTTCTTTGAGCATTTGTACAATTGATGTGGTCACTGTCTTTCACCCCTGTAAAAGGGATGCGGTTAATCCTATTGAGGGTTAACCGCATCTTCTTGATTATTTTAAAATAGGATTAATTTTTTCTTCCATGCCTTTTAAGATATCTTCAGGCTTTTTCAATTGACCAAATAATTCGTCGAAACCAAATTGAATAGCCGTATCAATTTTTTGCCATTCTATGTGTCCGGCTTGCAAGCGAGCATTTTCCATTTCATCAATAACTGCACGCTTAATACTCTCTACCGGCGGGTTATTAGGCTGATTTACAAACGCATCAGAGCTTAGTACTGATTCCCGTGGCGGCACGAAGAATGTTGAAGTAGCTGTGATTCCCTCTTGACTTGTAAAGAATTTAAGAAGTTCTTTTGCTTCTTCCGGATGTTTTGAATCCTTAAATAATCCATATCCTGCTTGACCAAGCATTGGATATCTGCCTTCCGAACCTTCTGGAAGTGGTGCAATATCCCACTTGAAATCTTTTACATTACGAGCAGCTGAAACATAACTATATACATCAAAGAACATACCGATTTTTCCTGAGTCAAAGCTCACTTGCTCACCCGCTTTTGGATGTGAAGAATCCTTAAACATCATGCGATCAAGCATATTTAATGTTTCTACACCCTCAGGGCTGTTCCAAGTAAATTTACTTTGGTCTTTATTAAATAAGTCCCCGCCATAGCTCCAGGTATGTGAAAGTAAAGATATCCACGTATTCCAATCGCGGAAGAAGTTAGCACCATAGACACCGTCAGCTGAAATTGCCTTTGCTGACTTTTCAAACTGTTCCCAATTCCATGTTCCAGCAGCTACATGTTCATTAGGAGTTTTTTCACCCGCTTTTTTAAATAGGTCTTCGTTATAGAACATAACCATTGGCGGAGTGGAGAATGGAATGCCATATAATTTACTATCCTTCTCGAATAAATCTAGTGTGGATGGGAAAAAGTCATCCATGTTATAGTCTTTATCTTCTTTAAACGAAGAAACGTCTTCTAAAAGTCCATTTTCCATAAATTGAGGAGCCATCCGCTCGGCAACCCAACCGACATCAGGCAGTTCCCTGCCGGCAGCTAACACGGTAATTTTTTGCTGATAATCTGGAAAAGGCACGCTCTCCATTTTCACCTTTATATTCGGGTGAGTTTCATTAAACTTTTTGATTAAATTGTTGTACACTTCCTGATGTGCTTCATTTCCCCACATCATAAAGGTCAACTCAACTTCTTCATCTTTGGAATCCTTATCCTTTGGTTCCGTGCCAGCGTCATTGCTACAAGCAGCTGTAAACGCTAACAAAATAAGTGTTAAAAATAGCAGTTTTAACTTTTTCTTCATGTATAACCCTCCTTTGACCTTTATTTTAAGGGACATACCATGTTAAAAATATCCCTTCAAACAGAGAAATAGTTCGTTAATCATAGATTCTTTAAAATATTATGAATACTTTCGATAGTACATTGGCGTCATTCCGGTCTCCTGCTTAAAAACCATCATAAAATGCTTGGGGCTTTTATATCCGGAAAGCTGCGCCACCTCGTATACTTTTAAATTCGTCCCTGTTAATAATTGCTTTGCTCGCTTTAATCGTTCCTCAGTAATATACTCCGTAAAGGTTTTGTTAAGTTCAGACTTAAATAATTGCCCCACATATTGAGGATTCAAATATACGTAATCTGCTATATGTTTGAGGGTAATTTCATGACTTAACTGGTCATCTATGTACTGAAGAATTTTCTGGAATTGTTTGGATGTGTCTATTCTTTCTTCAGAATCAGCTTTAAATAATTTTGATATCGTCTGCGATAACTCAACTCGATTAATCGGTTTTAAGAGATAGTCAGTGACACCATATCGCATCGCAGCCCGTGCATATTCAAAATCACTATGACCGCTTAGGATAATAACGGGAACATCTTTAGAAACTTGTCTTACTTTTGAGACAAAAGTAAGTCCGTCCATTCCTCCCATGCGAATATCTGTAATGATTAAATGAGGAATTCTTTGGTGAAAAAGGGAGACCCCCTCCTCGCCGCTTTTTGCTTCGATAACCTGAAATCCCCCAATAACCTGCTCTAGTAATACCTTAAGACCTTGTCTGATAATCGCTTCATCCTCAACCATTAATATTTCTTTCATCATCAGCTTCCTCCTTCGTTTGAATGGGTAATGTTAACGTAACAGAGAATCCATATTGTTCTTGACTATCAATCTTAATTCCATATTGTTTTCCATATAATAGCTGAAGACGCTCATGCACATTTGATAGTGCAATCCCATTATGTTTATCGGAAGAGGTAGTATCGTGGTTTTTTATAAGATTCTTCAGCTTTGCTAATTGCTGTGAGCTAACACCTTTTCCGTTATCACAAATTGTAATTTTAAGAATAGGTCCTACCTTATGAGCATTGATTGTAATCGTTCTGCCTTGCAGAATACCCCCATGGACGATGGCATTCTCAACGAATGGCTGCAAAATCAGTTTTGGCAGATATACATGCAGTACTGCAGGTTCAATGTTCTCATGATACTGAAGATCCTCCCCAATCCTTACCTTTTGAATGGCCACATAGGAGCGGATAAAAGATAACTCAGACTCTAATGTGACAATTTTTGATGTATTATCAATGGTATATCGAAGCAGCTTGCCCAGTGAGGAGACCATATCTGAAACATCAAAATTCCCCTTTGTGATTGCCAGCATATTGATTGATTCCAAAGTGTTATACAGAAAGTGGGGGTTCATTTGACTTTGCAGTGCTCTGATTTCTGCCTCTTTTTCTCGCAAACTAGTTTTATAAACCTCCGAAACGAGACGATCAATTTCATTGATCATATGATTAAAGCCTTTTCCAAGTTCTCCAATTTCGTCATTGGATGTAATCGAAACTCGCTGTCCTAGATTCCCTTTTTCAACATTTTTCATCGCTCGCCTTAGTTGGTGTATCGATTCCACCAGCGGCTTCGAGAGCAAAAATCCTAATAAAAACGAGATTAGAATTCCCATGAAAACAACTAGTATCATCACTCTCCGCAAATTATTCACTTCACTAAATACAGTCGATTGCGGCGTTAGCATAATGGTTTTGACACCTGAATAGTTCGATTGATTATAGACCATCATGTATTCTGTTCCATCAATGGGAATATTGGTATAATTATTTACCTTTATATCTCCCAGGTCTTCTAGAAAGGAAGATTCAATAATTTTATCTTCCTTATTTGGGTAAATGAATTGGTTATTATGATCTAAGATAAAAATATGACTCTTCTCATTTGGATTGCTGACAATCTCTTGGATTAATTCTTGCTTTAAATCAATTTTGATAATCCCTAAGGGTTCAAAGGAGGAAGGGTCACGTATGAGTCTTGAAACAGAAAAAACAGAGGTATCTTTGTTTAAGTAATAAAATGGTTTATGCAGTGGCAGTAATACCCAATTCCCATCTGCCTTTTTAATCTGTTTAATCCAGTCATTATCGGATTCGAATGCCTTCAACATGACCGTATTCGAATCCAAATTACTAAATATGGTACCGTCATTGGCCATAATATGTATTCCTTTAATCTCATTTCTCATATGGATCAAACCAGAAATATATCTCCACATAGGGACTCTTTCACCTGCAGGAGGAAAAGAAGTACTCTCTCCCTGTTCTTTATGAGACTTTAAGATATCTAATATTTCTTGGTCATACAAGGGTGACAATGACATAATTTGCATTTCTCTTAGATAACGATTTAAATTCTGATTAATTTGATCCGCCAATTGAATCTGGTATTCCTCTGTTCGCTCTCTGCTAGATTTAGAAAATTGGTAGTATGTAATAGTTCCGAGAATTGTAGCAGTAAGTAAAATAAGTAGAGAAAAAACAAGTATTAGCTTGGCCCTGTATGGGAGGGAAAATATGTATTTTTTGATCATTTGATTGTTTTTCCTACTATTCATCGACATCACCTACTTTGTTATGTAATACCTATAGCTTACTACTTTTTTGTCAGATTTTTTAATATATTTTGTTAAATAAACTATTTGACATGACTTATTAATAAATAGAGACTAAAATCGCGTAAATATAAAAATCCCTGTCTTAGCTTCTGGCAATGTTACATGTACAGGTAAAAACCCTTGCTGTATGGGGCAAGGGTTAAGGGTAATAGCATTTTTCAAAAACAACACTGAACCACATTGGTTTAGAGTATCATAATACTGCTTAAATTCTGATTCTCCAATTTTAGAAATACATACGTATTCTTTATCACTAACAACAAATGTAAAGTTGATATATTGCAATTTAAAGCTAAACTACATTCCTATCAACCTCTCCATTTTTTTAACGATATGCTCAACAGTAAAATTGAGACTCCTAGCTAAGTCATCTCCTGGTCCAGATGCACCGAATTGGTCGATGCTCATCACGGTTCCTTCAGGTCCAACATACCTCTCCCACCCGTAACTTGAACCCATTTCAACCGACAATCTCTTTTTAAGTCTAGGTGGGAGAACTTGTTGTTTATAATCATTATCTTGAGCTTCAAACAATTCCCAACTAGGCATACTGACAACATTCACTTCTATCCCTTTTTCTCGTAAGATATCCTGAGCTTCTAAAGCAAGTTCCACATCTGAACCGGTTGCAATAATAATTCCCACTGGTTCGGCTGTAGAAGGCGAAATAACGTAGGCTCCTCTTCTCACACCTTCAAATGAGGCATTCTCTAAAACCGGAACATCATGACGTCCTAACGCAAGAACAACAGGTGTCTTTTTAGATTCAATAGCAATTTTCCAAGCTGCTGCAGTTTCATTGGCATCAGCAGGTCGTATGACAATTAAATTCGGCATCGCACGTAATGATATCAAATGCTCAATCGGCTGATGGGTCGGTCCATCCTGACCAAGTAAGATACTATCATGTGTAAAAATATAGGTCATAGGTATTTCCATTAATGCTGAGTGACGGATAGCAGATCTCATATAATCAGCAAAAACCAAGAATGTACCACAATAGCCCTTAATACCACCGTGAAGAACAGCACCTGTTAAAATGGAGGCCATCGCAAATTCTCGAACACCAAAGTGGATATTTGGACCCAAATAGTCTCCTTTTTTCATAAATGGCAATTGATTAATTGTGGTTTTATTCGATGATGCAAGATCTGCAGAACCCCCTAGCAACGTAGGAATATCCTGATATATACTGTTTAACATCTCACCTGATGCCGTTCTTGTAGCCATTTTACTTGGCTTAAACTTTCTTATCGCCTTCTCAGAAAGTGAGAAGCCATCATGAATCGTTCTATATAATTCTTCTGCTAATTTCGGATAAGTCTGTTTATAGGAGTCAAATAGATGATTCCATTTCTCTTCTTCCTTCCTCCCATTTTCAATAATTTCTGAAAATGAGGAACGGACTTCATCTGGAACATAAATCAATTCTTCATACTGCCAGCCGTATGATTGTTTAATTCTTTTCGATTCATCGGCACCAACCGGATTACTATGGATTTTTTCCGTTCCCTGTAGATTTGGGGAACCAAAACCAATCACATTTTTGACCTCAATAAGTGTCGGTTGATCATGACAAGCCCTTGCTTTATCAATCGTGGCTGCTATCCTATTTAAATCATTGCCATCCTCGACTCGTAAAACCTGCCATCCCATTGCTTCAAACTTCCCTTTTATATCCTCAGTATTAGAAACTTCAACTGGTCCGTCGGACGTAACATCGTTCGAATCATACAATACAATCAAACGTCCTAATCCTAATTGTCCAGCAAGTGATACTGCTTCCTGAGCAACACCTTCCATTAAATCACCATCACCGCAAATCGTATAGGTGTAATGGTCAATAATGTTAAAACCATCTCGATTAAACTTTGCAGCCAAGTGTGCTTCTGCAATCGCCATCCCTACAGTTAGAGATAGCCCTTGCCCAAGTGGACCAGTAGTGGCTTCAACACCTGGGGTAACATGCACCTCTGGATGTCCAGGGGTACGGCTGTTTAATTTACGAAAACCCTTTAGATCATCTATTGTCAAATCATACCCTGATAAATGCAGCAGCGAATAAAGTAAAATGGAACCATGGCCGGATGTTAAGACGAATCGATCACGATTAAACCAGTTGGGATTTTTTGGATTGTGCCTCATTTTCTCTTTCCAAAGAACATAGGCCATGGGTGCAGCACCTAACGGCATGCCTAGATGACCATGTTTTACATGTTCAACACTATCTAAACACAAGGTCCTTAGGGTAGTTACTGACATCTCAGCTACACTATTATTCGTTACATTAACCATCACAATTTAAAACCCCCAGAGTAATCTTATTTACAAAAATTAAATTAGAAAATAAACTGAAGAAACTTACCAATATAGTAAACAAGTAAACCTACAATATTAAAATCTGTTTCAGGGAAAGCAGTACCTTCAAGCCCTAAATTCGCCATAATTGGATAAATAGTTGATGGCCCAATCGCAATTAAAACTCCTACCACAAATGAACCTGCAATTGCACCCTTCCAGCCTCCTGTTGCATTACCAAAAACACCAGCTGTTGCCCCAATAAAGAAGTAAGGAACAGCAACAGGAATAATAACTGCCATATTGAAAGCGCCGAATGCAAACATGCATAGGAGTCCGCCCACATATGCACTTAAAAATCCGATGACTGTTGCAGTAGGTGCAAATGGAAATACAATTGGACAATCTAATGCCGGCTTTGCATTTGGAATTAAGCGTTCAGAAATACCCACAAATGCATTTACAATTTCCCCTAAAAGCATACGAACACCCGTAATAATAACGAATAACGATGCTGCAAAGCTTAAGCCTTGAAACAATGGATAAACTAGCCAATTGACTCCTCCCGATAATGCTTCTACTTTTGCCTTCCCAGCTGCAATAGCTGCTATATAGAAGAAGATAATAATAGTAATACTGACTCCTACGACATAGTCTTTAAAAATAGATAACCAAACAGGAAGTTTTAAGTTCTCTGTACTATCTTCCGGCTTTCCGACTTTCGATCCAATCCAGCCTGACAACGCATAACCTACTGTTACATAATGTCCTAGTGCTAATTCATCATCGCCAGTTACTTTCCTCATATATGGCTGACAGATGGCTGGGAACATAGCTGCATATTCCTAGAAGTATACCGCCGATAATAACGATTAATGTAGTACTAACACCCAAAGCCTTTAACATAACGGTTAATAGTGCAGCAAGGTAAAGATTGTGCTGCCCAGTTAAGAAGATATATTTTAAAGGAGTGAACCTGGCTACTACTAAATTCATTACAAATCCGAATACCATTACTAAGGATACAGTGGTTCCAAACTTTTGCTGTGCTAAAGCTGTTACGGCTTCTGCTAATGGGAGGACTCCTTTTAAGCCAAAACCTACGGCAAACAAATCCTGAAAACTACTAAGTGCGACAACGGCAGCCCCAGAACCAACTCCAAAAACAAGAAATCCGACGATCGTCTTTAAGGTGCCAGAGACAATATTTTCAGCTGTTTGCTTTTGTAAAATCAGCCCAATAAAAGCCATAAGACCAACTAAAATGGCAGCAGAGCTTAATAAATCAAATACTATGACCTTAATAAGTTCCATATAACTATTCTCCCCCTAATAGTAATAGTCTGCTAGAAACTAGATCCTTTCATCTGCTTTTATAGCAGTTTTATTGTGTATCCTCTAAAAACTTTAAAAGCTTTTCCTTAATCTCCTTTTTGTCCATAAGATTTTGAATTCCAATGATATATTTCACCTTATTTTTAAGGTCGGGCACCAAATCTGCCATTGTTATCAGTAAATCCCCCCTAAATTGACTAACGGCGTCAATGGAATTATGTTCGGCTTTAATAGGAAATTTATTTTCCCTGATAACTTGGTCTACTTTAATTTTCAACATCATACTAGAACCCATTCCGGTACGACAAGCAATTAATGCTGTTTTCATAGATTAGCCTCCTGTTCATACTTTAAAATAAACTCATAAACTTCTTTAGAATCACTAGCTTCATCAAATTTATTATAAAAATTACGGCAATCTAACAATTCCACTAATTCTGCCATTGCTGTCAAGTGTGTTTTGTTGTCAATGGCACTTAAGCAAAAAATATATCTTACAGGATCATTTTCTGGGTTTCCAAAATGTACGGGATGTTTCAACCTTGTCATACTGATAGCGATTTCTTTAGAACCTGCTTCAGGTCTAGCATGTGGAAGTGCTACATGCTTTGCAATCACAATATACGGCCCTGACTCAATTGCAGATTCTATCATCGCCTTGATATATTCTGGTGATACCTTTTCTTCATCAACTAATGGCTGACCCGCTTTAACAATTGCTTCCTGCCAATTAGCTACTTCAATGTTCAATTGAATTAATTTCTCATTTGTAATTTCACTTAGCAATGGTTCTTTCACTTCCTGTGGCTCTATTTTGTTATTGGTAGAAAATAAGTGATAAAGGCTTTTTTCTAAGCCAAACCTATCCTTTATGTCTGCAAACTCTTCTATTATTCCCAGGATGTTTTGTATAGATGGAGGATTATACACTGGTTTTCCCATTTGTGCATATACATTTTGAATGACATGTATCTTCTCAAGACTGGACATGATGGGATTTACAATCACAAGTGGTGTTTTTTTTGAGATCATCTTTGCTGTGGGCACAGTAGAAAATAAGATATCAATTTCTTCATGAATGGAATCTAACTCTTCTATATTAATAGGCTTTATAAATTTAAATTCTGGAAACAGCGTACTTAATTCTTTATATAAAATGGCTGAGGTTCCTACTCCACTTGGACAAACGATAAGAGCAGTCTTTCTTTCTATAAATTCCTCATCGCTATTTTTGATAATGGAAGCAAAATGGATCGTTAAATAGGCTATTTCTTCGTTGGGAACCTGACCGCCAAATACAGCATTAAAAGGTTTCATGGTTTCCTCGACTAATTTATACATTTCTTTATATTCGTTTTGAATCCTAGGCAGCAATGCGTTTACAATAGGGAGCTTAAATAATAGACGATAATAGGCAGGCCTAAAATGAGTATACAGCTGTGAAATATCCTGGTTTTGTTCAACAAAACGGATACCCGCTAAACTCTCAAATCGATCAATTATACCTTTTAGTAATTCCACTAAAATAGTTCGATCATTTGTGTTTTTATCTAAGTTCCCCATTGATAATCCTAAAATCCAACCACACATGTAAGCTGTTTCTTCAGTAGAATTAATAGTAAAACCACTTAATATATCTTCTGAAAACTGAAATTCATTGGTATTCTTAAATACAGATTTACTTAGCTCCATCGTCAACCTATGATTGGTTCCTTTTATCCTCGAAATAATAAAAATGAAACTATAGATAAATTCTTGCATTCTGTTTTCAACAAATTTAATTGACCATTTTTGAGAAGCTTCTTGAATAATGGGTTGAATATCCTTCACTTGAACAAATTGATTATTACTAATAAACCGGTCTAATAGTATTGTTCCATTTGGATTGGATAATAGTTTAATGATAAAACGCATCATACAATAACGAAGGTTTTGTTCATCACCTCCTATAGAGTAGCCTCGCGAACGGTCATACATGATACTTACATCATATTGTTTTAAGTCTTTATCTAGCTTCTTTATGTCCTTCAATACAGTACTCTTACTAATGTTTAATGAATAAATAAAGTGGTTTAATGAAATATAATCATGATGATTAAATAGAAGTAAAAAAATGAATGCCTTTCTTTCTTTTTCACTAAATACATAAGCCGTTTTTGAATGATTCTCTCCTTTCGCTGATAAATGCTCGATAAAATACCGCTTTGTTGCAGAGGGAATAATAATACCCTTTTGCCTTAGCTTTTCAAGTTGTGGAACTTTTGACTCTACTAACCAATTATTAATCTTCACTAAATCATAATCAATTTGACGCCGAGTTAATTTCAACCTCTTCTCAATTTCTCCTATAGTAATGGATTCATTTCGAATGAGTAAATCTAATAATTGCAAACTTCTCTGTTCAAGCACCATTCCCTACCTCCTGATTCAATCTTATGGTGAAAACGCATTCATAACAACGTTGATTGGGATTATAAAATGTAAATACAATTTACATCCATTATCTTAATTGGCGAAAACTCACACCGACAGTAGACAATAATACTATTAAGACAGAAAAGACAATCAAAGATTTCATATTATTACTCCAATGTAATCAACTATATTTTTTTGGTGTGCACCACCAAGAAATACAATTTGATGAACAATACCTGAAGGGAGACAAATTTAACAGAACCTATAAAAATTATTTATAGGCTCTGTAATAACATTATTTTATTTAATTACTCATTCTATATATCACTCATTTTTTCCTCTATAAGTAATACTATCAAGATCTTCATTAAATTCGGTTTCGCGCGACTAGTTGATTTTTGTTATCTCTAATTTAAGTCACCTTAAAAGTTTCAATCTTTAAAAGTAGTAAAATCGAATAAGCCTATAAAAGCAATTATAGGCTTGTTTTATAAAAAAATTTAATTAATTTTCTTTACTCCAGGTTTTATTTCTTTTTTCACTTGTTTGAGGCTATCCAAATAATGAGTGAACTCTGATTCCCCTGAATAAGACAAGCATAGGTATTCTTTAGCTCTCGTCATCCCTATATATAGCAATGAAACTTCCCTTTCCTTATTCTCCTCAAGTGTAAAAGGCATCGAATCCAAATTAACGATAAAAACTGCTCTGAAATCTAATCCTTTACTGCTATCAATAGTACTGATTTTAACTTTCCCATCATCTTTTGCAAATGATCGTTTTGAAACGTCGTTCTCCGTGATCCAAAAGTAAGGTAATCCTTCATCTTTCAAAGAACGCTGAATTATATCAATAACAGGGAATTTATGAGTCCTTTTAACACGGTAAAGAATAAGCATGTCCTCCAGCGGGACTTTTTTCTCCATATGAAGTTTCTTAATAGAGCGAGCAACAATTCTCATTTCCTCGAAAAAATTAGCTGCCTTTACAATACCTGGCTCTGGACCTTTCCGCTTTGTGCTCTGCGGTGCAATTATCTCACCTTCTAGTTCACGATTTACCACTTTATTCTTAAACATCGAATGCTTACGGTAAAATTCCCATGCAAATTTTACAATCTGTTGGGTGTTCCGATAGTTTATAGAAAGAACTTTTGATCTTCCACGAAAACTTAGGCCTGTATCTTCAAGGTAGGAACGCTTCCTCTGATAAATCGTCTGAGCTCGGTCTTCTACTAATAATAGAGACTGTGTATCTGCATTAATTAATAAACTAACTAGTCGAAGCCAGTCAGCCTCAAAGTCTTGCCCTTCATCAATCAATACAGCGTCATATGTAGGTAGAATCGCTTCATTTCTTTCTAGTTTTTCTATAATATCCGGAAGTTGCTGCTCCCTTATTCTTAAATCATTCTTTAACCAAGAGTGAAAATTCCTCACTATAATATTCTCATTTTGCACAGACTTCGCATTAGGATCAAAATCAAATAAATCCTCAGGCTCATTGAGCATATGATGAATCATTTGCTGGATCGCATTTGAAAGAGAAATATTGTAGCAGAGAATAAGAATCTTCCAGTCTGGATTTTGTTTTGATAACATCTTTGCTCGACTTGCTAATATAATCGTTTTGCCACTTCCAGCAACTCCACGTATTAAGCGGTTCTTATCTCCAATTTGTTTAGCTAGATTCTCCTGGTGTAGATCCATGGTTTTAATATCATGCAAGGATAACAGAAGCTGGTCCTGATAAGGTACTGGTGGTTTGTATTCAGCACTAATGCGTACCTCCGGAAATAAGTGATAACGAATCGCATTGATGTCCTCTATGGATAGCGATTCCTTTAATCGGAATGGAACGACAAACATATTGAGGATCTTTTCCATTAATATTTCTTCTGAAAATCCCTCTTTGTCCGGGTCAATTTCATCCCTGGTAAAACAAAGATTCGGTTCAATGACGGAGTAAAGTCCTTCTTGTACAAAATCCTTAGAATACAATCTAGTAAAAACAACCCCATGGCCATAAGGGAACTTTAATTGAAATTTATATTTTCCGTCTAATTGAATCAGACTTTTATCTTTCTTCAAGGTATCAACTACATGAAACATATTGTCTCTCGCCTGCTTCATTGGACTCTTAATAACCGCTTGATCTCCAGAAGTAGTAACAATATGCCATTCATCATGATTTATTTGAAAAAGGGTATTCTTCGTATAGTCCTTCACTTCTAATACGACAATGCCAAGGTCGGGCCCAATAATCACAAAATCAGGTCTTCTTCCTTGTATATCAGGTTCAAAATATACTATGTAATCGTCTGGTAAAAAGGTCTTAAGCGTTCGAAAAAACAGCCTCTCCCCTGTTGTCGCAGATGATCGAATTGTCTCAGGAATCGTAATAGCCATAACAACCGCTCCAAAAATTGCAATTTTCTCCATTATACTACATTTAGGACAATCATCCTAAAAATATTACAATATCTTCTTGAATTATAGGCGTTTTTTGACTAACATCATCCAAAAATAACAAAATTCTCCCAAAAGTATTGTATTTTGCAATATTTTCTATTAATAATAGTATTATAGGAAAATAAGACTAAAGTGGAAGTCTTAAAGAGACCGGAGTGAAAAGATGTTAAAAGGAATAATAGAAAAACTATTTAAAACACCTCAAACCAACAGCCCGCAGCAAAACCAATCCATCAGCCAGGCAGAGGTTGAGTCCATCGTTGAGGCAAAACTAAAAGAGCATGTAGCTGCAATAGAAATTAACCAAACAGAACAATTATCACACGGGAGAGGCAGTAGCCTTGAAGAAGATTACACCCTATCAGCAAAGCAGATTGAGTATGCGCTATCGGTGATCTGGCAATCGAACCATCCCATTTAACGATTAAAGACCTTAATAGATTAAGACACATGAAGAATTAATTCTTAGAAAGAATCTCATTAAAGGCACTAATAACCTCAGTCTCCGATTGTATCTTTAGAATATACTCATAATCTAACTTCATCCTATTTTGTATTTCTTCGGGAGCATTTTCTATATCTTTTTTATTTTCCTCTAACTGTTCCAAGGTATTTTCTTCCTCTGAAGTCTGCTCTTTTGAATTGTCCCATATCTTAACCACATCAATTGCATCAGAAGCGAACATTTTAATGTTTTGTTTTTGATAAATTAATGTAGCGAATGTATCAAAAATATCTATCGATTCATTAGTAAATTTCTCTAAGTCCCCAATTAAGTATATATAGTTTGTAGTTAACTCTTTATTGATTTCTTGAAGAACTACTATATCTTTTGTTTTATCGTATTCCTCATGTAAAGTTTTAATTTTGTTTATTGAACTGTTTATTTCCTTATTTAATTCCAAAAATTCACGTAATTTTTTTATGTAGATTATGGTTTCACTAATAGTTGCTGATAGATCTCCTATAGGACTAACTTTGGAAACCTGTTTTACCATAGATAGCTTACTTAAATTCTCTGCTTTATCTGTAATATTTTTGATTCCTTCAATATTCTCAAAATAAGGAACTACTTTTTCATTAATCCAATTCGTTTGTTTAAGTAAAAGTTCAGAAGTAACCTGGTAGTATACATAGTTTTCTGCTAACTTATCAAGTTCAGTTTCTATAACTCTAATAGACTCTTTTTGCTTGTTAAACATCTCTTCTTGAGATATATCACTTGTTCTTTTATATGTTTTCCCCTTAGTTTCAATTGTCGTCCATAGTAAAAATAATGTAACAAGGCAGATTGGCAAATATGTAATCAATATTTTTTTCCTAGTTTTCTCCCCCCACATTAATGTCCATTTAGGTTTTATTAAACCGCCTATACCTAACACAATAGCAAGTGTAGACACAATCGCTAGTAGAATATCTATCACTGTTTCTTTCCTCCTAAAATAATGAAGTAATATAATCTGAAGACTTTTATCTTATTAGTTTTGAATAACGTAAAAATAACTATTTAATAGTCTAATAAACATAGGTAATATTATTCACCCCTTTTAGATTCTAGCTAAGAAGCCCATCTTTAAATGAACATAG
The DNA here is from genome assembly GCF_013409995.1 of Neobacillus driksii. GTDB lineage: Bacteria > Bacillota > Bacilli > Bacillales > Cytobacillaceae > Neobacillus > Neobacillus driksii. The sequence continues at coordinate 83,136 of NZ_JACCBX010000017.1, read as the reverse complement.
TGAGCTTTATTCCCCTAAAGAAACAGAAAAATTTATTTTTTTAGTATATATGTCATATTCTATCATAGAGAATACAGTCTTTTATCCCAATATTTCCTTTTTATAAGGGAATTCTTAAATTCTTACATCTACATAAAAAAGTGTTATACCAACCAAAATTGGAAGGTGCCTGACACTTTTATTGGTATAAGCTTTGTTTAATAATTATGTTGAAAAATGACCTTAAATTAAGGACCCTATTCGGGGTCCTTAATTTAATTAATATATGTAGGTCCACTCATAAAACCCCTTAGGGCTATCAAACCTTTATTTCCTTTCACCGCAAAAAAAACTCTCTCCATATCCTTCACCGTCTTCCCAATCTATTTACCTAGAGGATAATGAACTAAATAAAGGAATGGGTTTGAAATAAACGTAATGGAGTGCATATGGTTTTCCCTCAATCATTTCTTCTCCAGCATTATACTCAATCTTATATATAGGGAACATTTGGAAACGGATGTAAAATAACCTGAGATTAAAATACAAAGCAATAGAATAGAATTAATTACATATTTTATACTCTTGTTCACTTTAGTTCCCCACCTATATTGATCCAACACTTAGATGGTATAGGATATTAGTACTCTACTATTAATCTTACCCGTTAGCTTGAGTACATTACCAACATATAATAATGATCGATTCCAAGAAAAATTAAAATGCCTTTCCCCGATTCAATACCGAGAAAAGGCTGCCGCAGCTAAATGTTCTCTTTTATTCACTGTCTACCTTGTCAGGGTTAAGTGCAAGTTCCTACTTTTTATATAGTTCCTAAAGTATTTCTTTAAGTTTTTTCCTAAAATCACTTGTAAAAACCCCTTTGTTAACACCATCTTTTAACAGTTCTAAAAGTTCCTCTTCTGTGAGGTCCAGTGGTCTTAGCTGGAAATGTTTTGATCCATTCTTTTCCTTATACCATGCGAACCTAATTTCCTCACGATTAAGAGCTTTGACAAAGATTCTCTCAACTGCTGAAATGTCCTCACCCTCTTGTGATAAACCTTGGACTAATAAATTGCAGTATTTAGTCCTTTTTAACACCTGACTCATGTTTATGCCTCCCTACGAATAAACATCATATATATATTTTTCATTAAAATATTAATAAGACTTTAGTAGTTTAGAAACTTCCATAATACGATTTTGATAATCTTAGCAATGGTTAGCAAAGGAATAGTTAGAATAACTATTTTCATAAAGCTTTTCTGCAACTCTTAAACTATCAACTTGTAGCCACCCACCATCTCTTTTTAAAGTATTGACGCTTTTATAAGGTGTCTCTTTTATATTTTCAGTGAATCGACATTGATGGTGTAGTGTGAATTTCTTTGTTGGGTCGTCTATATTTATCCATATTGGATCTTTCTTTCTACACATTAAGGCCATTCCCTTACCTCCTATTATTTAGTGAGTTTATTGATTTTCTAACAATATCCTGTAGCTCCTTTGAGGAAAAATCTTTCACACATACTGATCCATCTTGATACAAAACTTCCTTATATTCTGGTAGGAATTTCCTAAATACATAGCCATTTCCTGAATTAACAAATTCTCTTGCGAATATTTTCTTTCTTGAAGGCGACTTATCGTAGTAATAAAAGAATCGTCCCAACTTGTCTTCTTTTTCCCTTAATTCCTCAAATGAATTTAAAATTTTTCTTTTTTCATCCAGTGTAAGCATGAGTTCACTCCCTAACTTTATTATTGAGCATTAAGACCTATAGTTTATAAATTCGATAAACGATCAATTTCTTCCTTTATTTTTTAAAATTTGACTTTTTCGAACAAGGATTTACATAAAAAATAGAACATCCAAGGGAAGTTCTGACCTAAAATGCCGTCTATATGGATTGTTTATATTTCTGTCTAATCAGCAATATTGGCCTCTTTTCGATAGGGAATACAAGTCAAAACAAACTATCATATCAACTAAGCTTAACAAGTTTACTTGCATTTATATGATTATTAATGTTTTTATCTAATGACTCAATTCCCTCTCCCCTATTGTACTAACACAAAGGACAGTTTCTGAACAAAAATAGACCAATCTTGGATCCAATTACATCTCAACTTATCCAATTTTAAGCCTCGTTTTCAAAAATAGTTTTTGAGTAGTATAAATTCTGGAAATGTGTTTACATATTTAATAGAGAATTTCTTTCGAGGGTCGCTTCTATAAAGAATAGATTCTTATTTTTTTCGACTATTTTATAGCACATCAAAGTCTATATTTTAAGCAATCCTGCACGGATATTTATACAACTTTAATGATACTCAACAAAAAAGTTCCCTTCTAAAATAGAAAGGGATAAATCTTGGTATCATCTTAAGGCAGATGCAGCCATTTTTAGGTTCAACCGGCGGCGGGATTCAGTATGAAATGCCATTACCAATTGAAAGGTTTAGGCTTAATAGAAAAAATGAAATAAGGTGTGATTACGTTGACAAGAGAGGGTGCTTTAGAAATCATCCAAAATGAGAAATTACAGAATTTAAATTGGTTCGATGACCATAAAATTAAACCTAATGAAGTCGGTATTAGCGAAAAAGCAAATAAATGGATAGTATATACTTCAGACGAGCGGGCAAATCCGATCTCAGAGAAAGAATTCCAAACTGAAAGTGAAGCATTAGAAAATCTTATTAAACGATTAAGATCGTTGAACAAAATCTCTAGGTAATTAAATTATTGAAGAAAATATAATTAGGCTAGAAATGAAGGACTAACCTCGATTGGTTAGTCCTTTACCTTTCCAGCTCTGTTCTTTCTTTCAAATACTTGGAAATTACCTGAATCCATGGCACTCTTCTTACATCTTTTTAATTAACCGATAGCCTTTCAGCAGTCTCAATCTTCATCGCTTTTTCTTGTGCTTCAATGCATAAAGATGCAGCCTTAAATGCATGTTCTTGTGTCATGGCATTTTCTGTTCCATTCAAGCAATCTAAGATAAATTCTCCAAAGAAAGGACAGCCGACTTTTCCTGATAGCTGATATTGTTTTTCACCTTGATGATTAACCAAATATAAATGGTCTCCTTGATTTTCCCTGGCAATATCAATGTATTTTCTTATCTCGATGTATCCATCTGTTCCTAGAATAAATACACGACCGTCCCCCCATGTACCAAGTCCATCTGGTGTGAACCAATCCACACGGAAGTAAAACGTCGCTCCATTGTCGGCAACAAGTGTGGCATCCCCGTAATCCTCAAATTTCGGATATTTTTTGAAGTTGTAATTCGCTACTTTACTATGCAAAACTTTTGCATCTTTTGCACCTGTATAATATAGAAATTGTTCAACCTGATGACTTCCGATGTCACACAAAATACCACCATAATACTTTGGATCAAAGAACCAATCTGGTCTGCTGTCAGGATTTGCACGGTGCGGACCCATTCCAGTTACTTGAATAACACGGCCAATGGCTCCTTCTTCAATTAATTGTCCAGCAAAGACCGCACTCTCTACATGCAGACGTTCGCTATAATAAATTCCCCATTTCAACTCAGTTTCTGCTGTTTTCTTCTTTGCTTTTCCTATTTGATTCAAGTTTGTAAACCCTGGTTTATCAACGAAAAAATGTTTCCCTGCATCAAGGACTCTTAATCCTAGATCGCAGCGGTCTACAGGAATATTTGCTGCAGCAATTAGCTTGATGGAAGGATTTTTCAAGATCTCTTCTTCTGATGCAGCAGGGATTACATTCGGATAAGTAGTGCAAAATTTTTCAAGCTTATTTGGATCAGGATCATACACTGCAACAAGTTCGCCGCCAGCTTCTATTAATCCGTTACACATTCCATAGATATGACCATGATCTAAACCAATGGCAGCAAAAGGGAATTCTCCTTTCTCTACAATATGATTTACCAGTCCTTTTGGTGCGTAGTTCATTCCATCTTGTTTATCCATCGTAAAAACTCCATTCATTAAATGACTTGATTGTTCTTAAGCTTTTTTTACAAATCTATACGTCAGGATCACATCGCAATCCCTGTACACATCTAATTTAGTAATCTATTTCTATGCCATTATGATAGATTCTTCTTTCGTTATATTCCATTTCAATGGTTCACCCCTTAGATAACGTCCAAGCTCTTGTGCCATGTATTTACCCATTCTCTGACATTCAGCTGACATGGACCCAGCGATATGCGGAGTCAATATGACATTTTCTAAGAAGTATAATGGTGAGTCCTTTACTGGCGGTTCTGGGTATGTTACATCTAGTATCGCATAAAGGTCTTGACGTTGCTGCAGTGTTTCAATCATCTCCTGCTCCCGTATCACAGCACCTCTTGCTGTATTGATAAGTGTCGCATTAGGTTTCATGGAAGAAATATGGCTACCGGTAATTAAACCTTCCGTTTCTTTAATCCAAGGAGTATGTAAGGAAACGACATCTGCTCTTCGAAACACATCCTCTAATGAACACATTTCAACATTTAGAGCTTTTTCTTCCATTTCGGAAACCAAAGGATCATATGCGATGACCTTACAATCAAACTGCTTTAACATTTCAGCTACTTTCCGGCCAATCATTCCTAAGGACACAAGCCCAACAGTCGATCCATAAGCTCCTGGAACATTTTCTCTAGCTGGAAAGGAAGCTTTCTTTTTTACTTGTTGGAAAAAGTACCAGCCCCGTTTCAATGAAAAGAGAATTTGAGATAACGTATATTCCACAACAGGTACCGCATTTGCTTCATACGCACTTGTTATGACGATGTTTTTATCCCAAAACTCATCTGTTACAATATTCTTAATAGATCCTGCACCATAAAATACAGCTTTCAAATTAGGAGATAATTCTAGAAAAGATTGATCCATGACTGGACAACCCCATCCAGACAATATAATATCCGCTGCTGACAAAATGGAGGGATTCTCTTTGATGGATATTTTTGTTTGTGGTTCTGCATAGATGTGTACCTGGTTGTTAATTTCTTTATATGCGCTTCCGTATATGAGATCAAAATTGTCTAGTAAGTAAATCCCTCGAAGCATGCTTTCCCTTCTTTCCTATAAGAGACTACTATGCAATACGAAACTGCTCTTTTAAATAAAGTAGTGATTGTTTAACCTCTGTTTCAAAGTCATTCCACTTACATTCGATTGAAATCCGGCCATTATAACTAGATTGCTGCACCAAGTTGACAAAGTCCGAATATGGGTAACTTCCTGTACCAGGTGATAGTCTGCCAGAGTCTGCAACATGGATATGTTTAATAAAATCTTTATGTTCGTAAATATGAGTTAAAGGCTCAGAATCTTCATCCATATGGTAAAAATCTGCCAAGGCCTTAATCGATTTACGGTTTACTATTTCAGCAAATTTGACTGCTTCTGGAACACTGTTAATAATATTTGATTCCTTTCTATTAAGAGGCTCTATGACAATGGTCAAATCGAGTGGATCCGCCACGTCAGCTGCCAGATGCAAAAACTGGACAATTTGTTCTTCACCTTTCATCCTTGAAAAACCATCTGGCAATGCTCTAGCACCCCCGCTTCCAAACACAATGGTGTCAGCACCTATTCGTTTTACTCGTTCTAAGGCAGACGCCAAATATTTTTTTATCCGTTCGGTATTAACCTGTTCGCCGACAATTTTTAAATCTCCGGGAAGAAGAATATTACAGGCTTCAACCGGAATGGGCGATTCTTCATAAGTTCTTAGGATGGATGTAAACTCCGCTTCGCTTGCCTCAGGTTGTAATGAAACAACCGTACATTCAATAAAATCATAACCAGCTTGATAGAGAATGGACGCTTTCTCTATACCTGCACAACAACCTAGTTTCATATAAATCCCACCTTATTTAAGTATTTCTTTCATAAAAGAACTATATTGTTTAAATGCAATTTCTGGTTCTTCTATCTCAGGACACCATTTTTTTTCCCATTCTAATGTGCAATAGCCTTCGTATCCATTACTCTTTAAAAGAGTGTATATTTCTTTTAAGGGGACATCACCCTCCCCAAGAAGACAAAGCTGGTACCCTCTTTGTGTACCTTCCTTTACATAAGAATCCTTCCAGTGTGTATATTTAACATAGTCTCCAAGAGTCTCCCAAGTGAAGGCAGGTTCTTCTCCTATCGTTCGATAAGGATGATGCACATCCCATAGGACATGAAAATGTGAGGAGTGAATTCTAGTAAAAATTTCTTTCATATATTCGCTGCTGGTCCAATCATCATGTGTTTCAAAAAGGAGGTGAACGTCGTACTCCTCCGCAATTTTGAGATATTCTAAGACGGTACTCTCTACAATTGAAAATGCTTCTTCTCTGCTTGTATCTCTAATGGAACCGCCAAATACCCGAATGTATGGCGTGTGAAATTCTTGACAAAGCGCCGCATAGTTCGTTAATTCTTCTCGATAAATTTCAAATTCTTCTCTTGAGTTTGTAAACAGCCTTACCGAGCTTGAAAAACAGGGCACTTCTAGGGATGCTTCTTGAAATCTGCGAACAGTCTCACGTACGTTACTTGAGAACTCTGGAAATTTAAATAGATCCAATTCACCTAGGTAACCTCGGAAATCAACTCCATCATAGCCGTTTTCCACTGCATTTGAGATGATTTTATCTAAATCCCAATTGGGACAACCTAATGTCGTAAAAGCTAATTTCATCCTTTAACTCCTTCCAACTAAAGAATCAATTTTACTGACTTCCATCATTTCTAGTAAAGTATTCTCCTCAATGTATTCATCATCTTGATAGAGATGAACCATATAGTGAGAAACGGTTTGCTTTGTCTGATAGGATGCACTTGTCAGTAATCCATTACGGTATCGGACAACCTGGGGTCCCATTTCTATGCCCGTAAAAGCCTTATCATCAAGCACTTTAATACAAACCTTATTTCCTTTATAATCAACGTCAATCCTGTTTTCTGTACAGCTAATTTTCGTGCTGGTTTCGCCATCAGATAAAAACAGAGGAAATTCCTGTACCACACTTTCTATCTCACCTATAATAGAATCTTGCACAAGTAGGATTTCTGGTGTAACGGTAAGCGTTTGCTCAATCAGAAAAGCCCCATTCATAGGTCCTCTAAAAACAAGTTTCACCTCGACTTTTTTAGGGTCACAGGATATTACAGAGACATCCAGATTGGGAGATTCTTTTGATGTCATCTCACTTAATCGTGTCATCACATTGTTTACATTGATCCAAGCTGGAGCAAATGATAGAGCTCTATTACTTGTTAATGGTGTTCCATCTGCTGGACCAATGGTGGGCCATACATTTTTTCGCTGGATCCGGACAATTCCTGTAGGAGTGTAGTTTTTATCCCCTTTGGTCTGATACTCAATGTAATGCCCGCCTGCATTAATAATCAATTTATGAAAATACGGTTCCATCAAAAGATAGAATCCACCTGTTTGTGCTGGACATGGAAGTTCTCCTATTTCATCGTCACCCTGTTCGAATGCCAGCGCTAAAAAATACGCTGCAAGCAAATTGTATTGAGAATGATAGGTGTAGGTTTCGTAACCGGTACGAGCCATAGGGTCAGCATAATTTCTGACCACATTCAGCTCGCCTGTCGGCCTCTTCCATCTTTTGATAGATTCTAGCGATAACGCTGCTCCCCGTTTAAAGGCCGCTGCCATGATATAATCTCCACGATTGGCATATTCATTTGCTGCCACTTCAAACTGAAAAGCTTGTTGGGCTTCATTCCACTGATGCTGGGAGCTTCGGCCTCCCGTCGGCATTTCGCCTGTTGGACTTTGCATAAACAGTGACGTTAAGTCTCCACGCTTACAGCATTCTACCAATCTCTCTTTGTGCCTGCCGTCATACCCTTCAAGCAACATTAATCGAAAATAGTTTCGTGTAAACATGGCATATGCCATTGGGCCATTTGGATCTACATAGAGACCATACTCTGTTAAAAGCTCCATTTGGGGGGCTAATTCCTGATCAATCTCTTCTAAATCCATAGGATTTCCAAGCCCATGTGCTCCCCGCAAGTATTCTCCTGCAAGTGCCACCACTTTCCAATTGTTAATGGTTTTTCGATATAAACTTGCAGGATTCATTCTAGAAAATGACATTTCCCATTGTTTGGCTTTTGTGTCAGATACATAAGGTTTCAGTTTCATATAAGCAAAAGTGACCATGGTGGTATAAAAATTACTATGATCATCTGCACAATTCTCTTCCACCATTTGTTTAAGCGAAGAATCTAACGCTTTACTAGCACTTACTAACATCCAATTTTCCATTCGCTGCGTATATAAGAGTGCTGTGGCAGCAGCGAAAGCTGGGGTAGAATATTGTGTCTCACGATGCATACAAGGGTCGATAATTCGACCTTCGTCATCCATACAGGTATAAAAATAATGAACAAGAGGTTCAATGATGTCTAGATATGAGCTTTTTTTGTACTGTGAATCACGTATTTGTGATTCATCAAATTGTTCAACATACTTCGATACTGCACCTTCAAGCGGAAATGGTTTTTCTAACAAGGCTTTACTCCTCTCAAATCGTAAGAAGAAAGCAGAATATAGGGGATATTCTGCTTTTCAAGTGTTATTTAGCTAATCCTTTAATGTGTTCCTTGAATATTAAGTGTTCGATCAGCAACGATTTCCTTTTTGAATGTAGAGGTTTTGATTCTCTCTTGCAATTTTGAATAGAAGAGATCTTCATTTATGGGAAGGTCTACCCAATCGTCTGTCCAGGCAGATAAATGCATAGCATTCGAAATTTCTAGCCCTTTGATTCCTTCTACGCCTGGCCCTAATAATTCTGTGCCATGAAGAATCGCATTCACCCAGTTGGTGGTAATTCCTTTATGCTGTGTTGCTACTCCTTTAATTGGGATATCAATTTTCCAGCATTCTGGTTCTCCAAATCCACCTTTATATTCTCTGTTAAATTCCCTTTCGGATTGTCTTAATCTCCAAAATGTCAATTTTCCATCTTCGACTACCAATTTTCCACGATCCCCGGATATTTCGTAGCGATTGGTTCCAGGAGCATCACCTGTTGAAGTAACGAATACACCTGTTGCACCATTTTCGTATTCAACATAAGCCGTTACGTCATCTTCTACTTCAATATTATGAAACTTACCAAACCCACAAAATGCCCGAACTCGTTTCGGCATCAATCCGCTCGTCCATTGCCATAAATCAAGCTGGTGTGGGTCTTGATTTGCGAGGACCCCGCCGCCTTCACCTGCCCATGTTGCTCTCCAACCGCCTGAATCATAATAGCTTTGAGACCGATACCAATCTGTTATAATCCAATTTGTTCGTTTGATTTCTCCTAATTCTCCGCTTTGTACAAGATCTCTTAGCTTTTGATACAAAGGATTGGTTCGTTGGTTAAACATAATCCCAAAAACTTTTCCACTTTTTTTAGCCACCTCATTCAATTCACGAACGTTTTTGGTAAAAACACCAACCGGCTTTTCTACCAAAACATGTAGACCTTTTTGAAGGGCTTTTATCGCTAAAGGCGGATGATCATAATGCGGGGTTGCTACAATCACCGCATCAATATCACCGAATTCGAAAAATGCTTCGGTATTGTCAAACATTTGTATATTTTCACCTAATGTTTCTTTTGTCCATTTTAATCTCTCGGGGTTCTGATCACATACGGCTGTTAATACTGCCCCTGGTACTTCACCATTATTAAGATAGAGTGAATGGGAACTTCCCATATTGCCAATACCGATAATTCCTATTTTGACATTCTCCAAATTTTCCCTCTCCTTATTTCATAATTGGTTTGCAGTAAGCGCTTCAGATTTGTTTTATTGAAATTGCTTTGCAAGTACTTTTAGGTTTTCTAAGCTTGTTTGAAGACTATCCATTGGGTTACCAGGACAGATATCTTGTTCCACTGCATACCATTCAACTCCTGATTTTTCACACCAATCTAGGATTGGAGCAAAATCAATCAAGCCTGTTCCAACTTCCGCAAAGGTTTTTCTTTCATCCTTTGTCATGTCTTTTAAATGGATAATAGGCATTCTTTGTGCATATGCTTGTAGAAATTGCAGCGGGTCTCTTCCGCCTTTTTTTACCCAAAACACGTCAATTTCCGCCAAAATTTTATTCTCTGCTGTTGGTTCTAACAAGTATTCTAAAGAAGATTTCCCTTCTATTTCAGTGTCAAATTCAAAAGCATGGTTATGATAGCTAATCCGATATCCGGGTGCTTTCTCAGCCACTTCATTTAAGAAGGTCTTTACTTTTTGATAGCCTTCTCTGTTTCTTAAATTCTCAGGAAGGAATGGACAAACAATATCTTTTGTTTGATATAAGCTGACTTCATCTAGAAGATTATCAAGATCGTTTTCCAGCCTGTCAATGGATATATGTATCCCGGCCGTACCCAGTTGATTTTCCTTTAGAGCTGCTGCGACTTCTTCTGGATCATAGCCAGGCGGTAACGCCGACAACTGAACTCCGGCCCAGCCCATTTCCTTCAATTCTTTAAAAACTGGTACAATTCCTCTTTTTAATTCTTCTCTTAGCGTATACAATTGGGCTGCAAACTTATTTCTCATATCACTAGCTCCTTTTCTTATTACAGTGTAATAGCTTTATGTCTATATTAAACGGAATATTCAGAATAAACTTGGTTAAAGTTGTTCAGTATAGGCTGATTTTTTTCCCATATTGCTATATTAAGAGGAAATTTGTACTCAACTATTAAACATGTTCTAAATAGCGGGACTTCATTACTCTTAATACTTCATCTCCAGGCTGATTCCAAATCGTTTCATTAAAAATCTCTACTTCTATCGGACCTTTATAGCCAGTCTGCTCAACGGCATATCTAATTTTTCTTATGTCAATGACCCCATCACCCATCATCCCTCGCCCCATCAATAAATCGGGTGTCGGTACAATCCAGTCAGACATATGGAACCCGAGAATCCGTCCCTTTGCACGTGCAATTTGATTGTACAAATCAGGATCCCACCACACATGGAAAACATCCACGACTACTCCAACCTGTTCAGGCTGATATTGTTCGGCAATGGTATTTGCTTCATTCAGGGTAACAATGACACATCTTTCTGCCGCATACATCGGGTGCAATGGTTCAATTCCTAATTTAATCCCATAGTCTGCAGCAAATGGGACAATCTGCTCGATACCGTCTGCAACCATTTTTCTTGCTGTTGCAATATCCTTATCTGATGAAGGTCCGCATACAAGTACCAAGGTATCCGTCCCCAGTTCAGCTGCTTCTTCAATCGCCCGCTTATTATCATCGATTCGTTTTTGACGTTCACTTTCTGTTGCTGCCGGAAACATACCGCCTCGACAAAGGCTTGATACCTTAAGTCCAGCATTTTTCACCAACCGCTTACTGTCTGCCAGGCCGATTTCCTCAACTTTGTGCCGCCATAGGGCAATCCAAGGAATTTCCTGCCGGACGCAGCCATCAACGGCTTGACGTAGATTCCAGTTACCTGTCGTAATTTGATTTAAGCTTAATCGGTCAATGGTTGTTAACTGTTCCATTTGCTCCTCCTATTCGATCCCGGCCAGTTTGAGGACTAGCTTCATTCTTTCTGCAGCTAAATCTGGCTCCCTAAGTAAACCAGCTTGATCAGCCAGTACAAAAAGTTCTGATAAATGTGCAATCGATCTGGCACTCTCAGCACCGTTAATCATTCGAAAATGATTCTGATGACCATTCAAGTATGCCATGAATACAATTCCAGTTTTATACGAGTAAGTAGGAGTTTGAAAAATATGTCTAGATAATGGAACTGTTTTATCTAATATGGACTCATAGGTATTCACGTCATCCTGATCAAGGGCATTTAGTGCTGCGGCGGCTGCCGGGGCGATTGCGTCAAAAATACCCAATAGGGCATGGCTAAACCCGTGATGATCTCCTCGAATTAATTCAGGGTAGTTAAAATCATCGCCCGTGTACATCTTGACAGTTTCTGGTAATCGCTGTCTCATCTCAATTTCCTTATCAGCATCCAGAAGAGAGATTTTAATCCCGTCCACCTTATCCTGATTTTCCCAAATGATGTTTAAACAAACTTCCATTGCATCATCCAGATTTTTATGTCCCCAGTACCCTGTTAAGGATGGGTCAAACATATCACCTAACCAATGTAAGATAACAGGTTGAGAAATTTGGGACAGGATATGTCTATAAACGCGAGCATAATCCTCCGGGCCCTTCGCATTTGCCGCCAATGCCCGGCTTGCCATTAAAATAATTTGACTACCCTGCTCCTCGATAAAAGCACACTGTTCTTCATAGGCTTCAATGATTTGTTCCATAGAGTATTTATTATTGGGTATCAAATGATCAGTTCCTGCACCACAGGCTATCCTTCCGCCAACTGCATTTGCTTCCACACTGGAACGTCTGATTAATTCCTTCGCACCATCCCAGCTAAGGCCCATACCTCTTTGGGCGGTATCCATGGCTTCCGCAACCGAAAGACCCATTGACCAAAGATAACGCCGATAAGATAACGTATCTTCCCAATGAATCTGGGGATTTCCTAACGGACATGCAACAGCCAATGGGTCACAAACAACATGAGCAGCGGAAAAAGCAGTCCTGCTATGGAATTTCTTTGCAGGGATTTCAAAACTAGCAGTATTACCCGGTTCATAGTATTCAAAAGACCCATTAGCTCTTAGCAGCTTTAACTTTTTCACCATTCAGTGTCCCTCCAATGGTCAGTTCCGGTACATCCACCCATCGTCTTTCCTTCCACGATTGAAGACCAAGGTCAGATAATTGTGTTCCTTTTGCACCTTCTAATAAATCCCATGGAAATTCTTCATCAAGAACAATGTGCTTCAGGAATAATTCCCACTGTACCTTAAAGCCATTATCATAGATATCGTTCGTCGGCATCTCCTGCCATTGGTCTAGGAAAGAGATTGGATTCGCTATATCCGGGTTCCAAACAGGCTTTGGCGTGTTAACACGATGCTGTGTCTTACAATCTCTTAATCCCGCAACTGCACTGCCTTCCGTTCCATCGACTTGGATGGTTAAAAGGTCATCTCGGTTTACGCGTACTGCCCAAGAAGAATTTGCTTGTACGATAATCCCTCCATCTAATTCGAATGTAGCGTAGGCTGCATCCTCTGCAGTGGCTGTATATATTTCATCTTTTTCATCCACCCGCTTTTGGATATGTGTGGCACCGATACAAGAAACAGCACGGACGTTTCCAAATAGATTGTCCAGGACATAGCGCCAATGGGCAAACATGTCGGAAATTATGCCGCCGCCGTCTTCTTTTCGATAGTTCCAAGATGGACGCTGTGCTTGCTGCCAATCTCCTTCAAATACCCAGTAACCAAATTCCATTCGGACAGAGAGAATTTTACCAAAGAAACCAGAATCAACTAATCTTTTTAACTTTAAAATCCCTGGGAGAAATAATTTATCCTGGACTACTCCATTTTTGACTCCCGCTTTATAGGCTAAGGTCGCAAGTTCTAAAGACTCTTCTAGTCCTACAGCTGTTGGCTTTTCACAATAAATATGTTTCCCGGCCTTTATGGCCTTGCGAATCGCCTCAGCACGTCTAACCGTTTTTTGAGCATCAAAATAAATGATATTTTGTTCATCGGTAAGACATTCATCTAAATTGGTACTCCAACGAGTAATATTGTGTTTACTCGCTAATGTTTTTAATTTTTCTTCATTTCTTCCTACTAAAATGGGATCAGGCATAATGATAACACCGTTTTTACAAGCGACTCCTCCCTGTTCCCGAATGGCAACAATGGATCGAATAAGATGTTGATTGGTCCCCATACGGCCGGTAACACCGTTCATAATAATTCCAACATTAACAATAGACATAATTTGCTCCTTTCACTTAAAAACTACTATTTGAGATCATATAGGGTAAGCATTCCTCAAGTATTTCTTCGCTAACAGTATGTTTATTCCGCTTTCCTCGTTTTATATGCTAGCTTCTAAACTTTGCATCTTGACTTCTCTTTTTTGTTCAGATGATTTAACAATACTGTCAATCATTTTCATTGACGGAAGGGCATCTTTGACGTGTACGTACTCATCCGTATTCTCTACAATACACTCATAGAATTTATTGATTAATTTCATATGACTTGCACCGTAATAGAATTTTGAGCCTGGCATCTTGCTGTCTTCGATCATTTCTACTTTTTTACCCTCTTCATCCAGCTTCGTTAGAATACTATCCTTAATGGTGAATTTCTGTTTTTCAAAAACAACCTGAAGCTCGACACTGGAATTATTTGCATTGGCAATGGTCGCAAAAAAGAATCCTTTCACCCCATTTTCAAATTGAATAGACGCTGTGGCAGTATCTTCGATTTCTACCCCATAGTCTAGAAGCTGATCGACGGACCCTCGAATGGATTTAATTTCGCCGCCAAGCAGCTGCATTTGATCCAAAGTATGAATGGATTGGTTGATCATCACTCCACCACCTGCAAATTCCAATTTCCCCCGCCATGGTTTATTGTCATAATAAGATTTGGGTCTCGCCCATGTCACTAACCCCTTGATACCCAACACCTTTCCATATTGTTCGCTTTCAACTATTTTCTGCAGCACTTCAAAGGTTTCATTGAAACGGTTTTGGAAGCAAACACATATTTTACTATCTTTATGCTTTTCCTCTAGTTTGACGAGGTCAGATCCTTCTTCCGAATTCAATGATAGCGGCTTTTCTTGAAATACGTGCACACCCTTTTCAACACATGCTTTTGTTACGGGATAATGAAGATAGTGCGGCAAACAAATATGTACGCAATCCAACACTTCTTTTTCCAGCATCTCTTGAAAATCAGTATAAAAATTCACACCTGGCACGATATCTTTCCTTGTTTCATCGATATCACAAACTGCCACCAACTCTGCACGCGTATTTCCCTTTATTGCGGATAGATGAACACTCGAAACATCTCCAAGTCCAATCACGGCAACCTTTAGCATAAGTCACACTCCCTTATCCTTTTCGTATTTTACAGCGTATACTTTCTATCTATGAAAATAATGAACAACCATTATGAAAAGAAGTAACTGTATACTATTTCTCTACAGTTACTTCTTCATCAATCTACCGCTCTAGCAATCTTCTAGTTTATCATCTGGTCTTCTCAAGTTTTATGCCCCGAAGATTAACGATTTTCAACCCATTCCGTGCTCTCTTTTTGAGCTTTTTTAAGTGCATCTTCCGCACTTCTATTTCCAGTTAATGCAGCCTCAATTTCAGAGGTTAAGATAAAGCGCGGCTGTGAAGATCCCCATGGGTATCTAGGAGTCATCGGTGTTTCCATTGCTTTAAAAACTGGAAGCATTAACGGCATTTCTTTCACACTTTCCCATTCAGTTGCGGATTTCACTGCTGGGATTGCTCCATATTCTTCAAAAACAAATTTTTGGACGAAATCGCTCGTAGCAAATTTTACCCATTCCCAAGCCAATTCTTTATTTTTACTACTTTTCGCAATGGTAATCGGACTACCTGCAAATAATCCTCCACGACCTTCATCATTTTTAAACTCATTAACAATTCCGATTCGGTCTCCAAGTCCTTGGGCATAAGCTGGTTTAACGGTATCCCCAGGTCCTTGGTTTAACATAATGGCAATATTGTTATCCTTTGATAACCATTTTTCATTCCCTTGGTTACTAACGATTCCCTTTGGTGCATATTTTTGCATTTCCAACAGCCAATTTAACCCATTGAGCATTTCTGGTGAATCAAGGTTAAACTTAACTTCATCCCATGCAAAACCTGTTCCCCATGTACCGTTTTGTCCTTCAGCAAGATCCACAAGTGTGAAAGCAGAAGACCAATCCCCACGGAACCAAATTCCATAGTTTTGTTCACCGGTTTTTGGATTCTTTCCTGTCATTTGTTTTGCTTTTTCTGCAATTTCTTCCATTGTTGGGTTTTCAGATGGATATTCTACACCCCAGTCGTCAAATATCTTCTTATCGTAAGCAATAAAACGGGTATCTCCCAAAAACGGAAGTCCAAAAATATCCAATTCCTTACTGTCTGTGCCCAAAGCCTTCCATCCATCTACTTGGTTATCAATGAAGATATCTAGACTGAATTCTTTGTCCTTTTCAATCCACGGCTGTAATGGTTCTAGTACACCTTGTGGAGCAAAATCTGCGACACCAGGCATTTGGTACACGTCGGCTTCACCAGAAGTGATCATCGCCTGCGTTTTCTCTGTATATCCTTCCCATGGCATTAAAACAAAGTCAACCGTTGCTCCAGGGTGCTGCTTTTCGAACTCCTCCTTTACTACTTTCATGCCTTTTGCTGTCTCACCAGTAACGGGATCTGTCTTGTCTTCCATCGCAAAGTCACCAATCATCTGGACCTTAATTTTTTGTCCAGCCCATTTTCCTTCTGTTTTACTAGTTGAAGAAGAACTATTTGATTTCGGAACACAGCCCACAAGTGCAAAACTCAATAACAACATCATCGTAATAAATAAAGTGATCTTCTTCTTGTAAATACCTCTACGCATTTCATTACCCCCTATTAATTCCTTTAATTAAAACTAATAAACTATTCTCCCTTTACCCCGCTTAGTGCAATACTTTGGATAATGTATCGTTGTAAAAAAAGATACAAGATGATGATTGGTAGAATACTAACGGTTGCGAGAGCCATCGTTAAGCCACCTAAACTTGAACCATTCTCTAGCGAAAAACTCGCTAGATAAAGAGGAACGGTTTGTAGTTCTAAATCGTTCAGCACAACTAATGGCCACATGAAGTCATTCCAGCTCCAAATAAAGGCTAAAATCACCATTGTTGCAGCGATCGGTCCGGCAAGCGGCAAATAGACAGTGAAGAAAATTCTAAACTCACCGGCTCCATCAATTTGGGCCGCCTCCCGAAGCGTATCTGGCAGCTGATCAAAAAACTGTTTACAAAGGAAAATCAACATGCCGCTAATAATAGAGGGAAGAACCAATGGATAATATGTGTTCAATAGATTCATTTTATTAAACAAGGTATATAAGGGGATTAACCTCGGCTCCATTGGGATCATGAGCGTACAAAGGACAACAATGAACAAGATTTTCTTTCCCTTGAATTTACCCTTAGAGAACGCATATCCTGACAGAAGGGAGGCAGAAACTCCCAAAATCACAGAACTCACTGTTACAATGGTAGAGTTTATATACGATTTAATAAGTCTTCCATTCTCAAATACGATTCCATAGTTGAATTTTGAAGGTTCCTCTGGTATTAATCGAGGTGGAAAAGGCATTGAAATATTGGCTGTTCTATCAAAACCTACGCTAACCATCCATATAAATGGAGCCATAAGCACGACACCGAAAATTAATAGAATAAGAAACTTAATAATAGATGTAATCTTTTCCATTTTCTTCATAGACATGGTGTTATTCAATACAGTCCCTCCTCTCTAGGTTATATTTTCATTTTCGAGACTTTGAGATTAATAAAGGTAAAAATCAAGATGATTATAAACATGATATATGTGGCAGCGGATGCGATACCAAATTCAAACCCTGTAAAACCACGCTCATAAATAAAGGCTCCCATGGTTTGGATTGAACGAGCAGGACTTCCATTTGGTCCGCCAACGACGTAAACCTCATTGAAACGCTGAAGAGCACCAATCCAACCAGTGATTAATAAGAAGGCAAACGTTCCAGTCATGTTTGGAATGGTGATAAAAAACCATTGTTGGATTCCACTTGCCCCGTCGATTTTAGCCGCCTCATACATTTCCGATGAAATGGCTTGAAGATTGGCAAGACAGATAATAATAACAAAACCAATCCAATGCCAAACCGCTAGCAATATTACACCCCATTTAGAAGTGGCAGGATCTGAAAACCAGCCTGGTGTTGGTAATCCTAAAGAACCAAGAATATAATTTAGAATCCCCATTTCAGGGTGTAAAACAAATTGAAAGATCATGGCTGCCGCAACAATGGAAGTGACATTTGGCAGAAAGTATAAGACCTTAAAAAAGTTTTTCCCTTTTGACACAGAGTTGATAAGTGTTGCAAAAATAAATCCTAGTGGAATGGTGATAATGATTTGAAAGATACCGATATAAAAGGTATTCCAAACGGAATTCCAAAAAGGACCTGAAGTTAATACCGTACGAAAGTTAGCCAGTCCCGTAAAGGTCTCAATCGTCCCATTTGATTTAAAAAAACTCAATCTTAGAGATTCTGCGATTGGATAGACCATGAACAGTAAAATACCTAGAAAACTTGGGATTAAGAAAATATACCATGTCCATTGGGAACTTCTTTTTTTCTGTTTCATCGTTTTAGACTCTGTGTGAGTGTTTGTATTCACACTTTGAGTGGCTGTATTGGCCGCTTCCATGCTGTTATTCGCCATAAATATCTCCTTTCTTGATTAAAATTCCTTCACCGTTTTGATTTTGGTCATTTAACCGCTCATGAATGACAACGCTTTCAAATTAACCTAAAAAATTTTTTCATATGTAGGCGTTGCTTTTTACCAATGCCTTTTTTATCTCCTTTTAACAACGCCCTCCTGTTTCTGTTAAGTATCATTCTAGTAAATCTAGCGGATACACTTTCAACTTCTGATTAAATAGTATAAAAATTTAGAATATTTCGCTTGTTTGTAATTGTGATATTTTGACTTTAATTTGTCATTTGTTGCTGTTTTGCTATTTTTTTAGGGGCAATGCTTTATTTTGAATACGC
This sequence comes from Neobacillus driksii, assembly GCF_013409995.1. Lineage (GTDB taxonomy): Bacteria > Bacillota > Bacilli > Bacillales > Cytobacillaceae > Neobacillus > Neobacillus driksii. The sequence goes on along the minus strand of NZ_JACCBX010000017.1, from coordinate 64,361 downwards.
TGAATGTTTCCGGATTGCTCTACTATTTCGATATTCTGATGGGGTAATATTCATTTGTTTTCGAAAAAAACGACTAAAATGAGATGAATCTTCAAAACCGGATTCTAAGGCTACTTCATGTATAGATTTTCCCGGGTGGATCTCCAGCAAGTATTTTGCCCGGTTAATCCGACAAGTCATTAAGTACTGCATGATGGTAAAACCTGTTACCTCTTTAAATATCCTAGCCATATGGTATTTACTTAAATTTAAATTGGCTGCAATACTGTCTAACGTAATCGAACTGTTAAAATTCTTTTCAATCCAGGGTATAATCCGTTTTACGTGAGTATTCTTTTCCGTTTCGATTGGAGGTATTTTTACGAGCTGTTGATTACTTAATTCATAGATTTTAAATAGAAGTTGTACGAATAAAGTGGATATTTCACCATTTCGCAAACGACTTTCTACACTATTTTCTTTATCAAGCAATGTAGTCTGATCTTTGCAGGCGATTTTTCTAATTAGCTCCTTAATCTCTACTAATTTCTCTTTGTCTGTTCCCCGGAATAAAGTATTACTGAGCTGGTTAAACGGATTTAATAATTCAGGAACGTTTAAGTTAATTAAAATTGGCCGTAACCATTCAGATGAAAACTCAATGACGCTTCTTTCATATGGGATACCTGGTTCTGGGTATGCTCTGTGCAATGTTAAACCATTCATGATAATAATATCGTCTTCTTGTAAAGGATAAATATGGTCACCAATTAAAAACTTACAGTTACCACCATGGAAATAATAAATTTCATATTGTTCGTGTGAGTGGTAACTAAAAGCTTCATGCGAGTTGACGGTGTCGACCAACCGATAGTTTGCATTTATTTTCTCATCCAAACCTGCTTCCTCCTCTTTTTACGACAATTAGGTCTCCTTTACTTTAAAAGCAGCGTACTTCTCTTATTTCATTAAAATATAACTGCCCTTCGTTCTTGTTAAGCTAAAATTTTATTCTCTTAACTTCTTATAATTACCTCCTTAAATTCCCAAAATTCAAAAAGTTAAGACTATACTCACATTCTTCCAGCTATCAAACGGGATAATAGACGGATAAATATAGGAATAAAAAATAGCCCAGGGACCCCTGGCCCTAGACATTTATAGATTATATGTTTAGACAGATGCAGAAATCAGTCAGCGGGTTATTGATTTCATCATAGTGAAACTTAAGCAATTTAGAGCCATTAAAATCTGTTATTTTTCTAGAATTTTTGGATGATTAAACTTGAAAGGATGAATTTAACATTTTACAAGTGGAATAATAGAATAGTAAGTTATTCAGTTTTTTGTTATTTGTATAGGGGGATAATATGATAATTAAATTTGGTCTCATGTTTTTAATTAATATCATGTTAGGTGGTTGTATTTCAAGTAAAGGTACCGTCAAATCAAATGAAGACGTTAAAAATTATATAAGAGACAAATATGGCTTTGAAATTAACATATTAAGTGAAGCGCAAGTGAGTACAGGACTAAATACACCTTATTTAGTTCAAAGAGCTGACGAACCAAAGGTCGAATTCGCAATATTTGTAAAGGGTTAGTCCTCGATTAAAATAACTGGTGATAGTTATGAAAAAGATTTGAAACGGTATGAGTTGAATGCTACATATAAAAAATCAAGTCTTCATAAGACTTTGCTAGATTTAGGTTATACCAAATCTCATGTACAATTCTCACCGGAGGATAACGAAAAAAATTTAAGTCTATATCTAGCGAAGGAAAATGGATTTTTATTAAATAAGGATTTTGCTGAATTGAATGCCTCCTTAGAAAAGATTAACCAAGGGCTAAAAGAATTTAAAAACAATGGTTATCACATTCATAATATGAAAATAGGCAGCCTGGAAAATTATGATGAATATATTCTTGAAGATTACGAGCATGATAAACATTATAACGATATTGAATTTAAGAATATAAATGAAGTGTTAACAACAGAATATCTCAATAAAGAAATGAATGAAATTAATAATAAAAATAATGCTCTATTAAATTATTATTCTACAAGGGATTCAATAAAGGTTGAAGAGGAAAGATTAAAAGCACTTCATTTTGAATTTTTTGGCAGTCCTTCTTTAGAATGTACTCCTTTCCCTGAGTCAATAGAAATTAGTGAATTAGATTACTCTGAATGTTTATCTTATACATTTTCCTTATATAGACACCAAACCATTGAGTATTTTGAGGAAAGTGACATAGATGATATTTTTGAACTGATAAATTATGTTAGGTCTTTGCCATTAAATATAGATAATATTGAAATTTCAGCGGCGGGAGACGACTTATCGTTAGTGGAATTAGATCGTTATAAAGACAAAGAGGCTGTAAGAAGCCTCATTCAATCTCTTAAAAAGTCTTCTGAAGCTTCATCTGAGTGAAGTCACTGATGTCATCCAATTCTCAAAGAAACGTAAAACATTTATCTAAAACTAAGCTTTTCTCTTTTGGAGTACCCACATAGGAATAGTTCTTTACGATTAATGTGGTTTTTTCAAAATTATCCATTCAACGTTGGTGCTATTGAGATTTTTGGGCTCTGGAAAGCTCATGCCGTTGCTAATTCTTGTATAATAGTATAAAACAACAAAAATAGAGTGCTAAAGCATTGGAAGCTTTAGCAGTCTATTTATAATGTTATGTTTATTTTCTTCTAAAAAGTTTTGATCTAAAAGTGTCTCTTGCCAAAATCAAACAAACAAAATAGCACTGATTATAAATAGGAAGTCTATATAAAAATTCCTGTCATATTCGAAATTTGTCGCATTTGACAAGTGACAGGCACCTTTAGGACTACGAATCTAAAGTCAGCGGTTGTTCATTCTAATTAACCCAAGTATTTATGGTATAGCGACTTTGCTTCTGTAATATCCTTTGTTCCGTGCACTAATACCCTTCCGTCTTTAAAAATGACTAATCGGTGAGTATTCACTGTATACGATAATAGGTAAGGATTTCGCTGCACCGTTCCCCCTTGATTCATGAATAGTTTTTCTAAAGCTTCCAAATTACGTACAACAGGAACGGAAGGTCGTATCTGGACAGAATCTCTTCCACAAAGTACAGCTGACTTTGTTTGATTTTCAAAGGATAAAAATGGATAAGAGGGTTTTACTCCACAAGTAGGGCAATCCTCATTTTTTAATTTATCTACATTTATGGAAGTATAATGGTTTTTCCATAAATCAAAAATTACGATTCCATTTAAATAGAAGATAACTCCATTCTTCAAAGCTAGAGGGGATTCTTGGTGTTAATGATCGTGCAGGAGTTGCAGCGATTCTTGAAATTCTGCTTAAGAGTGAAAAAGACCAATTTTAGAGGAACCTGGGACTCCGGTCCAATTTAATTTTTAAAATTGGCTAATGACAGCCACTTTATTTAAAGCAAGTACGCTAAGAATGTTACTCCATCATTCTCCCTAAGGGACCAAGAATGTATTTGAGAAAAGTAATAGGACCTTGTAAGTTTTCTAGGTTATGAAAGGACGACAAGGTCGACAAAAACAGGATAACAGCAAATGTTATCCTGTCAGCCTTCGAGGCGTTTTTTAGCTGCTTCCGCTCGAAAAGAACAATGAACCAAATAAGGAGTTGCACTAAAAGTACCGTATCCCAATTCCATTGCATTAATTCTTCACCTCATCTCTTGGAAGTGCTGCCGGCGGGCCAATATAACCGGGTCTCCTTACTTTCGCATTAACCGTGAATTTGACTTCTATCTCTGGAAATTTTTCATCCCATTTGCCGCTTACTTTCCTCCACTCCTTTGGGTATTTTTGATGAAATCTCCTCCCGAAATCAATGACATCCGTTTTGAATTCTTGTTGGAGCTTTTCAATGGTTTGTGTCACTCTTTCCTTTAGGGCTGCTTCGTATTCTTTCGTCAATTTCATCATGACTTCCACATTCATTAGATTTAAATGCGTTTCGTTTTGGACAATATCGCCTTCAATGTCAATACTTACATTCATCATCCAACGACCATCTTTAATTTGGGGACTAACCTTCATTTCTCCTAACGTCGGTGTCAAGGTAATGGCTCCGTCCTCACCTTTAGGTTTAATGGAGATGGTGCTTCTTCTTACATCATCCTTTAACCACAATAAGCCGCGAGTATCTTTTAGATTCAATACTCCGACCATTCGATCCTTTTTAAAAATGGCTGTCCCATTAATAACAGGGATCGTTTCATGGGGCTTCCTTCCTTTTTCTTTTGAAACTAATGTTTTTATATAGGGCATAGACACACTTTCACTCTCTCCCATTAGGCCCATATCGACATCTCTTAAGGTAGTGATCAATCCCCTCTCATCTACTGTTAATTTTCTCAGCGCTTCCCCTGAATATCGTTCTAATGGTGGAACTAACGTCAAAATCTGCTTCGCTTCCCCTTCACTTACATATAAAAAGGAAGTCCCCCTTGGACTTGGATGGCGGGCCAAAAAATCGATGGCATCTCGTATCCCGCTTTTAGCCTGTTTATTTCCAAATATATAGATTTTACATTGGCCCCAAAACAGTTTTCTTGGAACATTAATTTGTAACATCGAAACGGCATTTGCAAGATTATCTCCTATTCCTTCACGAACAAAAGTAGACCCTAAACTTGGGTCCTCTCCCGATTGTCCACTTGTAATGGAGCGAGGGATAAATATCTGGATGGAGATTCTTGTTTTACCATCCTCTAATCGGTCTATCGCTGCAGCTGTAATAATGGCTAGATCTTGCAATTCTACTCGATCTGAGCATCCAGAAAGAGCCAATAAACATAAGCACAAGATGAAAGGAAGGATTTTCTTCAAGTGCTCCCACTCCTTTTCCTGCGTGCTAGGGCAATGAAGAGTAAAAATAATGGCAGTACAGTCTGAACAAGGATGGAGTAGAAAGGCTGAATTCTTGTTAAGTAGTCTATCAAGACCACAATATTAGGGATGTCCCAATAACTTAGTAAGACCAGAAGAAGACTTAAAGGAAACACAACAATTCGGTAAGTAGAGAGCCTAAACACCTGCGCTAAACCCAAACTCGCTACATATAAAAAAACAGAGATTTTAATGAAATTCCCCAAAACCCAGGAAGCGGTAATGATAATTTCAAAGTTCTCGAAAAATCCCATGACCGATATTCCACGGATAATGGAATACACAGGGTAAAATTGATTGACGGACGAAACACCCAATATGGTAAGGACAAAAAAGTTAACATAGGTGAAAATTAGCATTACGTAAAGAGAGGCTTTCATCCCAGACTTTAACCCCTTTTTTGGATGATGGAGAAAAGGAAAAAAGAAGGACAAAAGAAAAAACTCACTGAACCATGCACTATGTACCAATCCCCCCTTTATGACAGGAAGCAGCCCATTCTCTAGAATGGGAAGCATGAATCCCATATTAATGTCCTTTATTGAAAGGAGGAGAAATAATGATGTACTCATGTAGATGGTTGTGCAAATAACAGCAGATCGAGCAATCACTTCTATCCCGCCACGGACCGCGAGTGCGCTAACAAAAAGGATGCCGATGGTAAATACAACCGAAGAAGTTTCAAACATGACATTACCGGAAATGAAATTAACATATTGTCTAACCACAATCGCAGTGTTATCAATATAAAAGGAAACAAGAAAAAGACTAAAAATCTTGCCGACTGCCTTTCCAAGGATTTTTTCACTATATTCAATAGGTGTTAATTTCGGAAACAATTGATGCAGCTTCCAGACAATGAATACCGTGATAAAACCGATGATAGAGCCTATTATGGGTGTCATCCACATATCATGCTTAGCAAATCTTCCTGCTATCGATGGGACGGAAAGGATACCTGTAGCAATAATAGTTGGAACCATCATAAATTCCATTTGTATGGTTGAAATTTTCCCTTTTTCCAGCATATCTATATTCACCACCAAGCTAGTCTCATTCACCGCCTTTATTTCTTCCAGGCTTTAAATTCGGTCCTTGTCTTACGGCTTTGTATTCTCCTGTCAACTGAGGACGATGATTCATCTTCCATAATGGAGCACGAATGAGCGTATCCTTTAATGAATTTTTTTCTACAGTAGAGACTGGACTCAAATAGGGGAGCCCAAAAGATTTTAGTGATGATAAATGGATAATGAGTATGATTAGAGCTAGCATCACGCCAATTAATCCTAATGTGCCTCCTAAAATAATGATCGGAAACCTTAGCAATCGAATCGCTAGACCAATCGAATAGCGGGGAACCATAAAGGAAGCAATCCCCGTAATACTCACCACAATAATCATGGGTGCACCAACAATTCCTGCTTGAACCGCTGCCTGACCTATGACAAGTGCTCCGACAATACTGACTGCTGACCCCACCTGTTTTGGAAGACGGATTCCAGCTTCCCTTAATGCTTCAAAGGCAATTTCCATTAGTAAAGCTTCCACAATAGCAGGAAAAGGAATCCCCTCTCTAGCGGAAGCGATACTGATGAGCAGATCTGGTGGAACCATTTCCTGATGAAACGTTGTAATGGCCACATATACAGAAGGGAGGAATAAGGATATTGCTAAGAAAAGAAAACGAAGAACCCGAATAAACGTCCCTATCCAAAACCGCTCATAATAGTCCTCTTGTGATTGAAATAAACTAAAAAAACTGACTGGTGCGATTAAAGAAAAGGGTGTCCCCTCAATCATTAAAATCGCCCTGCCCTCTAGCAGGTTAGCGGAAACAACGTCTGGCCGTTCCGTATACAATACTTGTGGAAAGGGAGAATACGGATCATCTTCAATGAATTGCTCAATATATCCACTTTCTAATACCCCATCAATATTAATGGTTTGGAGGCGCCTTTCGATTTCTTCAATTAATGTATTGTCTGCCAATCCCTCAATATAAGAGATCACAACCTTGGTTTTCGTATACTTGCCAACAAGGATGGTTTTCATTTTTAATGCCGGATCTTTGATAATCCGACGCAATAAAGAGATATTGACACCGAGTGATTCAGTGAAACCTTCTCTCGGTCCTCGAATGGCGGTCTCAGCCTGAGGCTCTTCGATCGAGCGCTTTTCATATTTCACCAACCCCAGTGAGAGTGCCTCTTCGTACCCATCAAAAAGCAAAATGGGGCTACCGTTACCAATGGAATCGATACATGCGGAGTACGTAGAAATATTTTTTATATTGGAAATAGGTAATTTGTTTTTAACAGAAAGAAGGAAGTCACTTTCATCAAACTCGGTTTTATCTAATAATGTTTCTAGTACTTGTTGGTCTAGCTTTTGAGTATCACTTAAACCATCTATATAAATAATGCAGGCGTCTTTTTCACCAACAACAAAAGAACGAAAAATCACATCTGAACTTTCTTGGTATAAAGAGGAGAAGAATTCAATATTTTCTTCAATCTTTTGGGTTAACGGGATGTCCTGTGATGCCTGTTTGGGTGCCTTTTGTGCCTTCGTTGTTTTTCTTGAAGGCCCCCTTCTAATTCGAATCACCACAGCCTCCTCCTTAAAATTCATGTATAAAGTTAAATTTCCTTATATTATCAAAAACTATACAAATTGGAAATGAGTAAAAAATAATTGACACAATAGAAAAAGTGCCTGACACTAGTCGATATTTATAACATCGATGACAGGCACTTTAGCTTCCGACTTATTCATATTGGATTCCACTTTATTCTACCAATTACTTTTGAATTTGACCTAAAAAAAATCTAGTAATACTCTGATTATTAAAGCAACTTTATCCAGTGTTCACTGAAAGAAAAAAGAAGGTGACTACATTTTCGTTGTCTCCTTCTTTTCGTTTCAAATAATGAAGGTGTCTTTTCTATCTGTTTCCACTTTTTAAAAAAATGTCGCCAATTAACATATGCTATACGGTCATCTTCCAAAAATCATCTGAAGCTTTACCTGAGTCAAGTCACTGATGTCATTAATTCTTAAAGAAACAAAAAACTCTTATCTAAAAATAACGGTTCTCTTTTGGAAGTACCAAAATAGGAATAGTTCTTGTTTTTCTAGGAAATAACCATTAAACGATTGTGCTATTGAGATAAAAAATCATGCCGTACTGTAAAATATTAATAACAACAAAAATAGAGTGCTAAAGCCTTTGAAGCTGTAGCACTCTATTTATTATGTTATGTTCATTTTGTCCTTACAAATTGACCTACTTACTTTTCAGCATTCAATCTAAGAGTGTCTCTATGCCAAAATCCCCTCAATTTTTTCAATAACCTCATTCGTAAGTTCAATTTCAACGGCTTTGACATTTTCTTCTACTTGGCTTGGTCTACTTGCACCAATTAATGCGCTTGAAACATTTGGCTGGCGTAAAATCCATGCTAACGCAAGGCTAGGTAGATTGATTTCTAATTCCTTGGCGATCTTCTCTAACTGTTCCACCTTCGTAAAGGTAGTCTCCGTCAACATCCCCTTCATGAAGTTGTTGATTTCTGCATTGGAGGCACGGCTATCCTCTGGAATGGTATTTCCTTTATATTTTCCTGTTAAAATCCCCTGAGCGAGAGGAGAAAAGACCACCTGTCCGATCCCATGCTTAGAACTCACCGGAATAACTTCCTTTTCAATATAGCGGTTTAACATGTTATATACAGGCTGGTTCACGACTATTCGATCCAAAAGGAATTTATCAGCCACAGAGACTGCCTCTTCAATCTGAGCGGCACTCCATTCACTTACACCAGCATAAAGAATCTTCCCTTGACGAATTAAATCATCAATGGCTCTCAACGTTTCTTCCACTGGCGTTTCTTGATCATAGCGGTGACAATAAAAAATATCCACATAATCTAAGTTCATTCGCTTCAAGCTCGCATTGGCTTGTTCAATCACATGTTTCCTAGATAATCCGCGATCATTCGGACCTTCACCCATTGGCCAGAACGCTTTTGTCGTAATGACATAGGATTCACGTGGATATTCCTTTAAAGCCCCAGCCATAACGCGTTCACCTTCACCACGCTCGTAAACATTGGCAGAATCAAAGAAGTTAATCCCTAGTTCATATGCTTTATGTATGGTTTTCTCAGCCGTGTTATCTTCCACCGTTTTCCCATATGTTAACCAGCTGCCTAAACTTATTTCACTTACCTTTAACCCACTATTCCCTAAACGTCTGTATTTCATCCAAATCATACCTCCCTGGATAATTAGTAAAGGACCTTCGTATAAACTATATAAAATTTAGACTATTTTTACAATTATGAAATACTGCAGGATTAGATTTAACGTTGTCCGATTTAAATCAAGAAAATAAATCAGGTTTTTCTTTTAGTAAATGAATTAGCAAGTCTGTCATCTTTACTGTGTCACATACTCTTACTGTTGCATCGCCAAATTGTCCTTTGTTTGAGATGTGCTAACCTAATTTATCAAAAGTGATCCTTATATTATTGTAAAAAATATAAAGCCTGTGATATTTTACTTATAGTAAAATTCACAGGCTTTTCTCTATTAAAGGAAGGTTTTGTCCTAGCCTCTTATTGAAAGTTATTTATTCAAAAACCTATTCTTATCTCTTATTCCCACTGTCTATCCTTATAGCCTTTACCTTTGATTCCTTCATTTATTTCTTTAATAACATCTTTTCCACCGCGTTGCATGTACTCATCCACAAGTTATCCCAATCAGAAACAGGGCATTTCCAGCAATCATCTTGGATTGTTCGTTGATTAAGAACTGTGTCAATTCAGCACCTTTTTAAGAATTTGTTTCGGAGATTACACCGATAGATGGATTGATATACATCTTATTGGCTTCAAACATCGTTTGAAACGTTGTCGTCAATTCCTTCATAGCCGGGGTTTTATAGGCATCCGCATAGCTGATTTTTGCATCTGTTGGAACCTGCTCCAGGTTACCTAAGAAATAGGTGGATGGCGCAAGTCCAGCAGTTGAGAATTCTGGTGGTATGACACGATTGTTTTTGAATGGAACGGTGGTAGACATGCCGTCATACACGGAGAATATGAATGGCACCCTCGCTTTGGAGTGACTCTTCATACAGACCAAGGCTTTCATAATGGAGATATTGAAAAAGATATTAAACCTTTCTATGCTAGTCTTCTTGAGGAAATCGTCGGATTCTTCAAAACAAGAAAAAGCCACGTTCCTGCAGAAGAAACGTTGGAATTCATCTCGTTATGTAGTCAAATAAACAAGATTAGGAATGAACTACTTTAAAAAGGTAGTTTAAAATGTAATATTTAGAAAAGGCGAAAAAGAGAGCACACGGCTGGATTAAAGTATCCCCAAGTCTTTCAAAGTTGATTTGATTTTTACTAAATCATTATTTGGAGTTTTTGACAATTCACTAATCAAGAAATCACATATGCGGTCAAGATTATGATGAGGTCCTATTTCAGCTTTAAAAAAACGGCTTAGTTCAGCTGTTTCAGATTCATGATTGAATGGAGGATTTTCAGCAGAGGTAAGTAAAAATTCATCATTATTATCACCAAATTTCCTGTTTATTGTTAGAATGCAGTGTGTGATATAGGTAGAGATATTTGATATCTTCACAAGATTTAATTTTTCAAATGTATCTTTCCGGGTATGATAGTTGGGATCAAGACCACATGTGAAAAATAGGTTGGGCTTCCTGTTACGTTCAAAGATATAATTATCGGATAAATGAAATATTCTTCTGCTTCTTAACCGGTATACTTGAAGATTTTTTATATGATTTTGTGTGATTTCAATAGATTGCGATAGGAATGGGGATGTATTTGCTCCAATCACGAACAAAGAGTTTTCACGGTCTTTTACACCTACAGAATGACCACACAAATCTAAAATAAATGCCCCAAGAAAATGATCGTAATTTAATCGTTTTTGACTATCGCGATAAAAATGTATACTACCCATACTTTTGGTTAAAAAGTATCTGTGTTCCTCCATATCAAAAATTGCTAGAACAATATTTATATTTAAGTTTGATGACATTAATGAATCAAGCACAGACAGTAGTATTCCGATGGCAGCAGCATTATCATTTGCCCCTGGACAGCCATTTATATGATCATAGTGGGCTCCTAAAAGCAGCCATTTATCACCGTGTCCCTTTCTTCTGGCAAGGAGATTTCGTCCGATCTTACCATCAAAAGCGGTATAGGTTTGTTCCCATTCTTTCTCTACTAATGGAGTTAACGACAACTTCTCAAACTGTTCCAAGATAAGTTTTCTTGCAACCTCATGCCCTTTTGTTCCTGGTACTCGTCCATTTAGGTTCGGATTGGATAACTTTTGGATGAGCTTACTATATTCTTTTTTCAACAAGTATCCCTCCTTTGGCGTTCTCTATGTAAGGAGCAATTACATTTGCTAGAAAAATGACTATTAGCCTTGAACCTTTACTATGATTACACTTAAGGGATCCTTTTTGGGAATAACACATTCGTTTTCAATTAATCAATCCTAAAAAGTTTTTCCCAAGAATATATTCCTTTTGGTTATCAGGAATTTGAAGTGACTCAATCCAACTTTTCTTAGCTGAATAGTCATATTCATTAAATTTTTTCATTCCATATGGTCCGTCGCAACCATAAAGCACTTTACGATACCCTAGAGATTCCACTGCATTCTTTACTATAGACGGATTAAGATAATCACTTGATGTATCAACATATACATTTGGTTGATCCTTAACGAATTTCCACAGTTGTTTCCAAAAAGGAAGACCGGCATGAGCATAAATCACTTTAAGTTTCGGATATCTTTCAGGCAAATATTTAAACGAGTCTGGTTCTGAAGATAGATGTATAATCATAGGTATTGCTTTTGATTCACACATAGCTGCAACAGGATCAAGTGCCTTAATACTATATCCATGCATGAACGGATGAGCTTTTACTCCGATAAATCCGGGTTTATTAAGATAAACCTCTACATCTTCCACTGATTCAGGAATCAATGGGTTCACTGCAACCCAGCCTAGAAATCGGTCTGGAAACCGATCAATGGCAGCAACAACAATGTCATTATTCGGCTTGGTAAAAATTTTGTATGAATTCCCATAAAGTTTGAAATAGCCATCTTTGACTAGCCCATCATAAATTTTGAGTCCAATTTGTGGTGCATTCAGTATTAGAAAACGGAAAAAGCTTTGTAAATTATGTTGAAAAGTACTATCTACTTCAAACATGGTTTCATTCATGGGGGCAATCAAGGCTGTTTTAGATACATTATGTTTATCCATACCCTCTATCATTTTTTCGAGGGTCAACATTGTTTCATCCACATGAAAATGGCAATCAACGTTCATAAAGTTCCTCCCCATTTACAAGCTCACTCAATTTTCTAAAGGAAGTCAGTCTCTTAGATTCGCAAAAGGCCTCATATCATATATATTCTTAAATCTAATAATAAGACTTTTTCTACACTTTCTCGAGTCTTGCCCTTTTTGTTATTTTTCCAACATATGACCATATCTCATCAATCTGAATCAATCCCGTCAGTGCAGAAATGTGACATTTCTATATTATCGACTCTTAATGAGTGAAAGGTTTGATTAATAACGGTATTCAATCATTCAAAAAAAAGATGCCAGATACCCCCAATTTCTCGGGTGATACCTGGCACTATTTTGAAATAATACATCAAAGGACGGTTCAAGCACATGCTTCTTTTTGATTCCTTCAATCCTTTTAATCTACAAAAACGCCCCAACCGTCAGAATAACCACCATGTGGTTTACTTAGGTTATTTAATTTACTCTGTATTTTAATTAATTCATTATAATTTAATAACATTCTTTTAGAGCAACAACATGCCCACTCTTCCGTTTCGTCGTCTTGCTCTAAGAAACAATTGAACCCTTCATTCTTTAGTACTTGCGATAATACTTCACCTGTTGCTTTATCAGGTACGGCAACAAAAAAGTCCACTGATTGTTGTTTCTTAAAATCTAATCCATCTTTATATAGACTATGTAAAGCCTCTCCATCAGCATCATTGGGAAATTTCATTCGGTTTTCCTCCATATTCTAGTACATTCAATGTTTTTATTATAATTCACTTACATCTGTTCGACTAACCAAAATTTTTATTGTTCAAAAAGATATAATCCTATGTGTGTTTCCCCTATTAATAATAAACAATTAGATATTTAATATGAATCTTGAATTGAAGTTCGATATTTCAGCAACCTCTGAACACGTTTAACCTTCCTGCTCAATTTTCTCATTGGTTACCCCTGATTTTGGGTTACCAGTTAAACAAACAAAATCACATCCCAATTTCTTTGCCATCGCTAGTGAATTTTCAGTAGCTGTACGACCTTCCGGCAATGAATGCAATTTTTCTAAGGAATGAGCATTGTGATCAACAGGTTCAAGATTAATGCCGACTGGCAGATCAGTTAGTTCTTTTATTTTTTGTATAATTTTTTCAGCTACTTCGCTGCCTGCAGCATTTGGTTGAAATATGCTGTATGACTCAATCCCATTTACTACAGGGTTGAAAAAATCGAACAGGTTCAATAAAATCATATCCGCTCCGAATGCCTTCATCACTTCCGGGTTGGATACCTCTGGAAGTAAGGGTTGCGATGTCACTACCGTTTCTGCCATTATCGTTCTTCCTTCTGCTGCTGTGATAGCCTGCTTTAATTCTTTTCTACCCATTTGTCGAAAATCAGAACCTCTACAATCTAATATCCTTTTGATCTCATTCACCTCTATTATTTATTCTCCATTCTAGTGTTTCTACAGGTATTCATTTCTTCAATCTCTTTTACAAATATCAGGAAAGGTGTAAACGGTAATATCATCTAATATGTATTTGCAAAGTCATCTAATTCTCAAAATTCCATTTGTGTTATTTGCATTTCGCACACCCCTGTTTGTGTATGTATAAATTATCATACATTTATTCTACACCAAAATGACTTCCAGCATTGAGAGGTCATTATTTATTCAATTCTTCAAGCTCCATTGTAGTTTTCAAAAATAGTGCAGGCATATCCCAATTTTTGTGGATGGTACCTTGCACTATGTAATCCTTCTGTCTGCTTGTATTTATAATAACGTTCATATATAACCCAGTGATGGTATCTAGATTTGCTGTATGAATTGTTCGAATCGATGTCTCCTACATTAATTTTCTTACTTTCTTTTGTTCTATCATAGTGGTTTATGCACTACTTTTCATCGGTCTAAAATCTGTGAATCCGACGTGTGCGGTCTTACAGACGGTTACCAACGGTCATGGACATCGGTCTTCCTCAGTCTACCGAAAATAAACGAAAAACCGCACGAGTGAAAAACTCACTGTGCGGTTTTATTTGTAATAGTATCAATTTTTTTGGACCGACTGAGAATCGAACCCACCAGACCTGGCACGCAGATCTCAAGCAGTTTTGAAGACCATGGAGAAAATAATGAGGATATGCTTAATAAATTGTACTTGACCGTTAAAAAAAAGATGAGTCAACGAATATGGAAACAATGGCATTCTTGGCGATCTTTGACCTTAATGTTTCAGCTAAACCAATCTCATTAAAAGATCTATTGCTGCTTTGAATATACTTTCATTTTTATTTTCATCTTTATGTCTCATGAAAAAAATAAGAAACGACCATTCGATTAATGTCAAGTAAGCGAGTATATAATTCAGAGACTTACAAAAGATAACATAAAGGTAAATTAATTTAATCATAGTGCTTTTCAGAATGAAATATAGGCACTAAGAAAATATAAACGACTGTTCGATTAAAATTAAATTATGAATGATATTCTATTTCCCTCAAAAACTAAATTATTATTGCTTTTCTTGGGGTGGTTTTATTTGTTTAGAAAACAAAATCATAAGAATAAACTAATAAGAAATATAGATGGGTTTTTGATACAAGCATCAAAATCTAGTGATTTCAAAACACTTCATTTAGATAAACCTAATATTGAATTATTCTTTTTCAGCACATTAATTGATGAAGAAACACTTAATCATTTTCTATTACTACCATTACAAGAGCATTCACCTTTCGAGAACATAAATGATGTAATTAAATATATACCGATTAGTGAAATTCACCTATGTTCAGAAAACCCTGAACAAGCGGGAGAAAAGATTCGCAAAGGTCACATTTTAATTCGGTTAAAAAGTGATAATACAAATTTTGCTCTTGTTAATGTAAAGAACGGCAAACGTGGGCTTAGAGAAAGCAACGATACAGAGAATGAATTTAGTGTTGTGGGACCAAAACTTGGCTTCATTGAAGATATCGAAACGAATATGAAATTATTAAGACAACAATTTTCAGGCTCAAAATTAATATTTGAAGAGTTGACAATGGGTTCCATGACTACCACACGTGTTGTTATTGGATATATAGAAGATATAACAAACTCAGAACATGTAAATACTGTTAGGCAAAGACTACGTGACCTGGATCTTGATTTTGTCGAAAGTGCCCTGATAGACCAAACGATCTCAGATCATTCGAATACCCCTTTTCCTTTATTCTTATCCACAGAAAGAGTAGATAGGGTGACGTATACCTTACTTTTAGGTCAAGTGATTATTATCTGTGATGGCTCACCCTATGTCATTACAGGTCCCTCCACTTTTTTTGATTTCTTTATCTCTCCAGAGGATTACTACTTACCTTGGATTGTGGGGTCTTTTTTTCGAATCATCCGTTTATTTGGAGTGTTTTTTTCTGTCTTTGCTACACCTTTATATGTCGCCATTCTCACACATCATTACGTTATTATTCCAAAGGATCTTCTCGGTCCAATCATTGAGTCTCGAGTAAATGTACCATTTCCTCCCTTTTTAGAGGTGATATTTCTAGAAATAACAATTGAATTACTACGTGAGGCTGGGGCCAGATTACCTACTAAGGTAGGTCAAACGTTAGGGATTGTTGGTGGGATCGTTATAGGACAAGCTTCAGTAGAAGCAGCATTGTCAAGCAATGTCCTTCTGATTATTGTTGCACTTTCAGCTTTAGCCTCTTTTACCACGCCCATTTTTAAAATGGCAAACACGATTAGGCTACTAAGATTTCCATTGGTATTATTAGCAGCCGGGTGGGGTGGATTTGGAATAATTGCTGGTTTTACATTGATGCTGGGTCATTTAATGCGATTAAAATCATTTGGCACACCATACTTAGCTCCAATATACCCTTTTAGAATTACTGACTTCAAGGATGGCTTTATTAGATCTCCATTTCGATATACAACTACAAGACCTAGTTTCTTACGCCCCCAAAAGAAACGTAGGTATCAGGTTAACGAGGGTAAGGATGAATTTGACGATGAATAAAACTAATTTTTGTGTGTGCTTTCTGATTATACTTTTGTTATTCTCATCAACAGGATGTACACGCGACAAGGTTATAGATGAAATTATAGTTATCTCTGATATGGGATTTGATTTAGAAGACGGAAAAATTCTTGGAAGCGCAACTTATCCAAGTTTATTTATACCAGGCCATAAGGGACCAGATGTTGTTCATGGTATTGCTAGTACTAATACCGGTATATTAACTTCTTTTAACAACCAATCCGCTTCTCCAATGGAGGTTGGTCAAACAAGGATAATTGTAATCAATGAACGATTAGCTCAAAAAGGAATCGGAGATTTAATTACTACCCTTAAGAGAGACCCTATTATTGGAAGTAATACTTATTTGGTCATTTCAAAAGATAGGGCTGATCAGATTTTAGCTGTATCAGTTGATAAAACCCCATTTTATCTATCTAATCTAATAAAGCAGAATGAGGAAAACAACAATACACCTCCAACAAACCTCCATTCAGTTTTTTATCAGTATTACGGAACCGGACAAGATGTCTATATACCTTTTATTAAGATAAACAAGCATAAGATAGTTGAATTGGATGGATTAGCTATTTTTAAACAGGATAAAATGAAAATGAAAGTTAGCCAAAAGGACTCGATATTCTTCAAATTATTAAAAAGTAAAAAGAAAAATGGAAATTTTGAGTTCCCCTATTCAGCTAGCAGTGAAAAAAGGATATTAGATATTCGAATGGTGAAAGGTAAAACAAAATTCACAATAAGTGATCAAACATCCAAACAACCAAAAGTTAATGTTACATTAAGACTGAGTTGCTTTATTAAAGATGCACCTGAAGATATTGACCTTAGTGACCCCAAAAGAATGAAATCTATTCAGAACCAAATAGAAAAAAGGGTTTCCAAAAAAACGAAAGATTTAATTATCAGCTTACAGTCCAAAAATACAGACCCCTTTGGTTTTGGGGACTTATTTAGAGGAAGAGATCGAAATTGGAACGAGAAACAATTTTATAGGATTTATCCCGACATTAAATTCAAAGTTAACGTACATGTTAATTTACTACAATCGGGGGTAGGAAAGTGAATGTCACGAAGATAGATGAAAAATATTTAGTTTCAACCTTTTATGTTTTTTTCCTTATCCATGCTTCTCAAACTGGTATTGGTATGTTGAACTTTCAAAGGCTTGTCGCCCAATATACGGAACAAGACGCATGGATATCTGTTATTATTATGGGTTTAAGCACACATCTTATTGTGTGGATGATTTATAAGATGTTGTTACCCTCCTATGATATTTTAGCTATTCATGACCTATGTTTGGGTAGAATTCTTGGTAAAGTAATTTCAACTGGTCTCGTATTGTATTTTCTTCTAATGTCTGTTGTGGTATATAGAACCTATATAGAAATTATCCAACTTTGGATATTTCCATGGATAAGTACTTGGGAGCTGGGCTTATTTATTGGGTTTATTATTTATTACTTTGTGTCTGGAGGATTTCGTAAATTAACCGGGTTAGCGTTTTTTGGTGTAGTACTGCCAAGTATTTTATTTTTCACTCTTTATTTTCCACTCAGGTATGCACACCTAGATAACCTAATACCAATACTTAATCATTCTTTTATTGATATATTAAAGTCTTCAAAATCAGCAAGCCTAGTATTTGTTGGTTTTGAAACTTTGGTGGTCTATCATCCTTATATTAAGAATCCCGAAAAATCAAAAAAGTGGGCTCATATCGCTCTTTTATATACAACGTTTTTATATGTAGTAATCACTCTCGTTACATTAGTGTACTATAGCCAGGGACAGTTACAGGAGACACTTTGGCCAACACTTTCGATGACAAAAATCATTGAATTACCCTTTATAGAAAGGTTTGAGTATATCTTCATTTTCACTTGGTTTTTAGTGATCCTCCCTACGGTTTGCATTCCGATTTGGTCATGTACACGATTATTAAAGAAAATGTATAAAATGAGACCTAAACTATCTTTACCCTGTCTTATGATATTCATATACATTGTCTCGATCTTTATTGAAAATCAAGCAATGGTAGATACCTTAGGGAATCTAACAAACGAATTAAGTTTTTACTTTGTTTTCCTATACATACCGGTCCTTTTTTTCTTGTTTTCCATAAGAAGAAGACTAACAAACAGATAATTACTACAATACGCTATAAACTTTAAGAAATATCAAAATAAAATTCCTAGATGCATAATTTTCAAGGTTTACTCATATCGTTGAAGTATTTATATACTTGATATCCTAGCTTCGATTTGCTGGTTTAGTTTAAGTAAAATCCTTCACAATCTCTTCCATAACTCCAATTTAAATGTATTGCTCCATAATCTGATTGATTAGAAAAGGACGCCTTCTTATTAAAGAAAAGCGTCGATTGTTTAGTAACGCTTACTAAGATAAACCGATATTGTTTAAAAATACATGGTCAATATCCTTTAAAATGATTTATTTCCTTACTATAAAAGGTAAGGCTATTTTAATATATTGTTCTGCTGATAACGAACCGGGTTAGAGTTGTTGAATGTATTGATGCAATTATGAAAAAAACAAATTGTTCCCCGACCGATCTGAATAATTATTTGCAAAAGATAGATAAAGATCTTGCAGAAAAATATGCAGAAACCGGACAGTGGCCTGAACATATTCAGTTACCGAAAGACCCTGGCGTATTAAATCCTGACGGCTCCATCAACTGGGATGAAGTTCCAAAGGGCGGCTACGTACTCGAAATGCAATGAAAGAAACTCATATTCCAGACCAAGGAGAAGTTATTGACCGATACGGACCTGCAAATGGCAGATATACTTCACCTGTTATAGATGGTGAACCGTATAATTATGATCAGCGGTCATTACCTTTTGTCGGAGGATCCTTCAAAATATCATCAGTATAGAATAACGGGAGATTTCAATAACATTGAATCTTATGTTAATCAAACGCCAGACGCTGTCCTTAGGGAAAAAGTAACAACACTCATGGATGCTTATGACCTAACTTATGATGATTTAAAGATTCAAAAAGGTGATATTGCACCAGGTTTTGGTTCAACCGGCGGCGGCATTCAGTATGAAATGCCATTACCAGTAGATTTATTGGAAGGCTTTAGGCTTAGTAGAAAAAATAAAATAAGGTGTGAATACGTTGACAAGAGAGAATGCTTTAGAAATCATCCAAAATGAGAAATTACAGAATTTAAATTGGTTCGATCACCATAATATTAAACCAAAGAAGTTGGCATTAGCGAAAAAGCAAATAAATGGAAAGTATATACTTCAGACGAGCGTGCAAACCCGATCTCAGAGAAAGAATTCCAAACTGAAGGTGAAGCATTAGAAAATTTTATTAAACGATTAAGAGCGTTGAATAAATTTCAAAATCTCTAGAATGAAAGTAATTAAATTACTGAAAGAAAATTAATATAGCTAGAAATTAAGGACTAACCTCGATTGGTTAGTCCTTTACTTTTCCAACCCTGTTCTTCCTTTCAAAATCTGTTATTCGGACAAACAGTAGCTAATTCTTCTCCTACTAAATATTTTAATTCATCTGTGCTGAATTCTTAAAAGGATCTCCTGCTTTTAGGCATGAATTAATTTAGAAAAACCTTTAGAATGTCCTTTTACACGCTCCTCCCATAGAAAAAAGCGCCAGTATTAACCAGAATTCGGAAGTATCTTGACACTTTTATCGAAAAAAAGAGGGAACTATCCGATCCCTCCTTTGCTTATCTATTCAGATTAATTCTAAAAAGGAACAGATCGTTAAAATCCCTTTATCAAAGTTTTCTAAATTAAAATGTTCATTCGGAGCATGGAGATTTTCATCTGGCAACCCGAATCCCATTAAGACACTGACAAGTGACAGGCACCTTTATTAAGGAAATCAGCAAGTTTTGCCAACACGGCCTAATGACTAGCTCCATCTCATGATTTCGTATGATATTCTGCTCTTTTCATTTTCGGCCGAGAGTAGAATTACTAACATTGCTGTACATATCAAAATATAAAAAAATGACTACGATCCCTCCATAGGCAGCAGTTGTTCAATCTAATTAACCCAAGTATTTATGGTATAGCGACTTTGCTTCAGTAATATCCTTTGTTCCGTGCACTAAAACCCTTCCGTCTTTAAAAATGACTAATCGGTGAGTATCCACTGTATAAGATAATAGGTAAGGATTTCGCTGTACCGTTCCCCCTTGATTGATTAATAGTTTTTCTAAAGCTTCCAAATTACGTACAACAGGAACGGAAGGTCGTATCTGGACAGAATCTCTTCCACAAAGTACAGCTGACTTTGTTTGATTTTCAAAGGATAAAAATGGATAAGTGCGTTTTACTCCACAAGTAGGGCAATCCTCATTTTTCAGTTTATCCACATTTATGGAAGTATAATGGTTTTTCCATAAATCAAAAGAAACCAGTTTGTTTCTTAATGAATCCCAATCACCGACCAAAATTTTTAATGCTTCACTTATTTGATGAGAAACAACCATGTTAACCGCTGGATGAATAATTCCTGCTGTATCACACGTTAATCCTCCTAGCGGAACGGTTTCTAGTATACATGAAAGGCAAGGCGTTTTTTCTGGAATAATGGTGTAGGATATTCCGTAGCTTCCAACGCAAGCACCGTAGATCCATGGGACTCCGACCTTTTGTGAAACATCGTTTATGATCATTCTTGTTTCGAAATTATCAGTGGCATCAATGATAAGATTCACATTTTCAGCCAAGTTTCAAGCTCTACGACTGAGGCATCCGCAATGATTGCCTCAATGTGCACAGTAGAGTTAATGTCTGTTAAACGACTTTTAGCAGCGATTACTTTTGGAGTTCGATTATGGGCATCATCCTCTGTATATAATTGCTGCCGCTGTAAATTTGACCATTCTACATAATCACGATCAACAATCGTTAGTTTACCAATTCCAGCACGGACGAGTGCTTCGGCACTTGCTGTTCCAAGTGCCCCGGCTCCTATTATAAGTACATGCTTATTGAAAATTCGTTGTTGTCCCTCTTTTCCAATAGGTGAAAATAGTTCTTGTCGTGAGTACCGATTATTCACCCGATACTCATTCCTTCCTTTGGACTGCTTGCTGCAGCATATCTCTTTTTCTCGATTCGACCGGCTTCATAGCCTAATCGTCCAGCTTCGATCGCTAATCTCATTGCTTTTGCCATTTTTACAGGATCCTTAGCTGCTGATACAGCCGTATTTAATAACACACCATCGGCTCCTAATTCCATAGCCAATGCGGCATCAGCTGGTGAGCCAATACCAGCATCCACGATAACTGGAACAACCGCTTGTTCGATAATAAAGCTAAGGTTGACAGGATTGATGATACCTTGACCAGAACCTATTGGCGAGGCACCTGGCATGATAGCATGACAGCCGGCTTCTTGAAGTTTCCTAGCTAAAACTACATCGTCCGAGGTATAGGGGAGGACAATAAAGCCTTCCTTCACCAATTCTTCCGTTGCCTTTAGGGTTTCAATCGGGTCAGGAAGTAAGGTTTTATCACAGCCGATCACTTCCACTTTAATCATATCGCATAGGCCTGAAGCTTTCGCTAGTTTTGCGATCCGGACAGCCTCTGCTGCTGTTTTCGCTCCTGCAGTGTTTGGCAGCAGCCTATATTTATTGGTATCTAGCTGTTCTAAAAAATTCGGCTGGCTTGCTTCAAAAATATTCATTCGTCTAACCGCAAACGTAAGAATTTCTGCTTCGGAAACTTCCACCGCTTCCTTTTGGATTTCAAAGCTTGGATACTTTCCCGTTCCAAGTAACAAACGAGATTGAAAGGATAATGAACCTATTTTTAACATATCAACCGCCTCCTACAAAATGGACTATTTCAATTCGATCTTTATCTGATAATCTAGTACTTTGGTGTTCTACCTTGTTTACGATTTCACCGTTTACTTCCACAATAACGACCTTATTATGGATTTCATAATGTTCCAGAACATCGGAAATATATACTACATGTTCTGGTAATTGGATTAACTCCCCATTTAATACTACCCTCATGTTTTACCCTCCTATTGTACGGTTTCTTTGTGTCTTTCTAATTGAAAAGCTGAGAGTAGATTATCATTTAGCAAATTGCCTGCTACTAAATCAGCTACTAGTTTCCCTGTAATAGGGCTTAATAAAATCCCATTTCTAAAATGCCCAGCAGCAACAAATAACCCCTGCCATCTTGGATGCTCACCAATATAAGGAAGTCTATCTCCTGTCTGAGGCCGAATTCCCGACCACACTCGCCCCCATGCCGCATCCTTAATCTGCGGAACCAGTTGAGTAGCTCTTTCTATTAAACTCGCGATACCCTTAGGTGTAACTGTGTTATCATATGTATCTTCAATCATGGTCGCACCAATATAAATTTCCCCATTCCGTTTTGGTACGAGATAACATCGTTTATCTGAAAAAATCGTAGTGTTGATCATCGGCTTTTCCGTCCTAACCGAAAAGCATTCGCCTTTCACTGGATACACGTTAATATGAATTCCTGATTCACGCATTAATTTTGCAGCCCAAGCTCCAGTGGCAACGACAACTTGATCACAGTTTACGATGCCATTCGTGGTTATAACGCCTTTCACCTGACTGTTTTCAAATTTAAAAGACAGAACCTCCGTATTTTGGCGTATTTCCGCCCCAAAATTGACAGCTGCTTTTGCAAAAGCTTGTGTTAACTTTGCTGGCTGCACATGACCATCATTAGGGAGATACATCCCACCAGCTAAACTAGGTGACAGGGATGGCTCCATTTCTCTTAATTCCTTTGTATCCAGCCATTTTATTGCTGGATCCCACTTCCTTTGAAAGGTGACCTGTTTTTTTACTTCTAATGCGATTTCTTCGGATTCTGCAATTTTTAACATTCCTTTATTCACATACTCAATATCGACTCCGCTGTATTCAAATAACTCACAAGAGAGATCAGAAAACATCTTCTGACTTTTTAAAGCCATCTGGAATAAGGGACCGTCTTGTTCCAGCTCCGCTTGTGCTGCCAGCATTCCCGCAGCTGCACTTGAAGCTTGGCAAGCCAATTGATTCTTCTCAATAATGATTACTTTTCTTCCTATTTTTGATAGCTGATAGGCAATCGAGGCTCCGTTAATTCCTCCTCCGATTATGGCAACATCAAATGAATTTTCCAATTTATCCACCTCCATTATTTAATGCCTTACTATAAGCCTTTACTGCCAATAATGGGTCACGCGCTTCTAAAACACCTGACATGACAGCAATCCCATTTGCCCCTTCCTGTAGAACCTGCCTCGTATTATCAGGTGTTATCCCTCCGATGGCAATCACATCAATATCTATATTTGATAGCTTTTTTAATTCCTCAAGGCCATTTGGGATCTTACCTGGTTTTGATTGAGAATGGAAAACATGTCCGTATATAACGTAATTTGCACCCTTCTCTGTTGCTTTTAGACCTTCATGATAGGAATGGATAGAACTCCCTATCCTAAGCTGAGGAAAGTATTCTTTTACACTGGCAGCATCTAAACTATGAAAGGCTAATTGAACGCCTCTGGCCCCTGTTACTAGTGCAACATCTGCCCGGTCATTAATCATGATCTTTGATAGTGGTATGTTATTTTTTGTTAAAAGTTCGACTATTTGAATTAGTTCCCTAGCAGTTTTTTGTTTTTCTCGTATATGAATGGCAGTAATATATGGATGTATATCCTTGACAATTTCCCCTAACCGTTCGATTGCCATTTTACCATTGGATATAATATGTAACTCTTTCCCTTTAATACTCGTTAAAATACAAGTCCCTCCTATTTGAAGATTCTACTAATGAAATCAAGTAAACAACAAAAAACCACTTCCTACTAATAAGAAAGTGGTCGAAAAATTTGAAATAGAGCATTCGCTCTCCAAGTATCGAATTTCCCACTTCCCTACGCTGGTATAACCCAGATCAGGTTCATAGAGTCCCGAAGTAACACTTCAATCTCAGCCTTTTAAAAAGGCACCTCTAGCGGATTTGATTCATCTATTCATTTGAGATAATTACCCTACATGGATAATATTAGCACGTTGAATAGAAATGTCAATTTTCTGATTTTATTTATTGGTGGGAATAACTAGAGAAAAAAAGGTGCAAGGGACCATCAAAGGGATACCATATAAAACAGCAGCGCATTCTGGTAAGATAACGAATAAATAATGAAAAAAAGCGCCTTCTACCAAAGTAGAAAACACTTGTTATTATGGCATATTCTCGTGTTATTGTATGTCCTATATAACGTACAAATGTACCGGTGGTCTGTGTTTAGCACCTCTGTTTTATATGTTAGTCTATGGATAGTGTATCATTCAACAAGCTTATCCTCAATAAAATGCATCCGCTTCAGGACCTTTCCTTCCTTACTTTTATCATAAACATTGTACTCTTTTTGTAGTTCAACATCTGACCAAATGATCGATGCAATGAGATCATGTTTATGATGTTCCATCCGATCCGTATTCATGTAACTTTCATCAGGCTGCCAGTCTCTTGGCAAATCGTCACTTTCCCTATAGAAGGACATATAAAAAATCCTATTTTTTCCTTCTATTACGTTCATTTCACCTTCAACTGGATGATTCTCAATGTATTTTTCAACTAATTCTTTCAAATCTTTTAAATCTTTTGGTGGATTCAGAATCATGTAATGCTTTCTAAGAGTCATCACTTCTTCATCCTTTTTACCAACGACCTGTTCTGTATTGGCAATTTCGAAAATCTTTGTTTCCCCGCTTGATCCTTCATTTTTTGTACATCCAATTATGTAGAATGAAATGAAGAATGTACCAATAATCAAAACTAGAATCTTTAAATTAACTTTAATTGCTCAATTCCCCCTCAAATGGTATATCCATTTCCATTAAACTAACAAAGGGTTTATATTCGCCATCATAATCTTCATGGTGCTGTAAGACAAACCAAGCACGAAATCCTGCTAAGTTAACATACATTTTCTCCACGTCTGGCTGATCTAACCCAAAATGATCATATAAACGAACATGCATAACACCTTCAAAGTGATTGTTCTCTACTGAAAAATCTTTTACGGATATCGTATTCCCCCACGTATCATTTACAGTAATTGTAAGCCCGCCTATTCTATCACCCCAGCTGCTAAACGTCGGGTAAGAAGCATTATCCTGTATATTTTGATAAAATGTATTCGTTGCTTTTGTACTATTATCAAACCGAAGTGCTCCCAAATTTCCTCCATTTTTCTTTAGCTCATCCACTAAAGCATTTTTGACATAGTCAACATAGGCTTTAGTTGTCTCATGCTCACTAGCTTGTTGCGTTAAAGTCTGATTACTATAATCTGCACCAGTTCCCTCCTCAAAATGATCAATCATATCTAAAACTACATCTTCCATTTCTCCCGTAGAAAATAAGTCTGTTGACATCATCTCGAACTCATCAAATAATATACCTGGGAAATATGATTCAAGTAATTGAAGATGGAACATCCAGCTAATGTCAGTCATTTCATCTCCTGTATAATCATCCGTTTTCATATCATTCGCTACATTTCCATTTTCATCATGGCCTTCTGGTCTATCTGATTGAAAAATGACTAAATCGGATAAATCAGAGGTCAACGGTCTTGAATCCTCATTATCAAAAATCCCATCTCCATCACTATCTTTTTGGTCAGGTAAACTGGTTGGAAAGAAACCTTCAAAATGAATCGTAATTCCAAAAAACTCAAACGTGAATGTTCTCAATGGACCCATTTCTTGCCCATCGGATAATCCATCTCCGTCAGTATCTTTCATGCCAGGATTCGTGTAGATGATTCCGTATGGTGTTTTCATTCCTTCTATTTCATAAGTATCGGATAAGCCATCCCCATCTGAATCTAGCTCTCCATCACCTGGGTCATCTCTATTAACATCAAGCTTATTGGAGGAGTCCGTTTCCTTATTCCAAAGCTCCAGCCATTTTTTCTTATCAACAATCATATATTCACTAAGCTGAGTAGTTTCTATACTGATTGTATTCTTACTTGTATCTAACACAGAGGTAAGGCTTTCAAACATTTCCTTCTCATCATTATACCAAATGACGCCTAACTCTTGTTCCGATGTGTCCCCAAGCTGTGCTTCATCATAAGTAAAGATAATGCTTGCTTTATCAAATTCTGATTGAGTATTGATCCTTACAGGAGAACCAATGAGACCGTATAAATTAGCTGTTTTCATATTGCCTTTGTTTGTTGTAATTCTAGTCGTTTTATTCACATTATTCGTTGCATTAAAACTAACTTCTACACTAGTAATCTCTGATTTTTCCGGCTGATTAAAGGATTGACGAATCGTTTGTTTGTGGAGTTCTTGTGAATCCGTGACCTCGTCATTATCACTGTCTGCAGCATTCGGATTGGTCTTTAAAGCCAATTCATCTCCATCACTTAATCCATCGCTATCTGAATCATCCTTAGTAGGTAATGAATCAAACTGTTGTACTTCAAACCCGTCCGTTAAACCATCTTGGTCGGAATCTTTCTTAATCAAAGTTGTATGATGAACCTGCTCATCTTTATTCTTCAGGCCGTCTCCATCACTATCTTCATCTGCATCACTGATGCCATTTTGATCTGTATCAGATTTTGTTGGGGAAATAGTTGATTTTATCTCATATTCAATATTGTCCTCTAATCCATCTCCATCTGTATCCTTTTTAAAAGGATTCATTCCCTCTTGGAATTCTATTCCATCTGTTATCGTGTCACCGTCCGTGTCAGTAGTAGATTCAAAGAATTCTGTGTTTAATGTATAGCCTGCTTTTTCAAGTCCGTGTAACACTTGTTTATATGCATTTTCATAGGACTTTGCTGCAGGGATACCTAGATCTTTATCAAGAAACTCATTAGCTTTTTCAGTCATTTTCACAGCGTTATTCAAATGAGCATTTATTTTATTTCCGTTTTTATCCAATTGATCTGAGATATCTTTTAAGATGCCGATCGCATTTTTATTGACAATTTTACCCGATAAATAAAAATTAAAGAGTATATCAGCTAGTAATACTTCCGTTGGTTCATTAAAATCGTTATTTGTTGCATAGCCCCATAGATAGATGGTTAACTTATGTTTGATATCCAAGAGCAGATCACTTTTAAGAGCCACCTCTTTTATATACTCTACTTGAACGGCTTGTTCATATTGGTTAATCAATTGTTCAAACATTTCAAGTTCATTCATCTCTGTTTGCTTTAAGTCACCGTTCTTATCCAATTCCACCTTCAGATTATCTAGTGTATTAGCACCTAACTTAGCATTCTTTTCTTTTATGACTGTTACGAAACGCTTTAATTCATTTATTGCAACCTTGTCATAAATTAATCCATTTCTGGTATCCTCATAGAATTCATATTCACTTAACCACTGTTTTACATTTTCCTCACTAGATATCTTTTGTTGTCCTTGATTAGCATCGTTATTACCCTCGGCCGCCACTGTTTGCCCAATTCCGCCGAAAACAATAGCAGAACTCAATAAATAACTCAACATACTTTTTCCTTTATTTTTCAACATGTAATCTCCTTTATAAAAATATTCATTTAACCCCAAAAAAAAAACTATATTGAGAGAAACTGCATGCATTTACTATGGTGGGTACATATAAAACTTAATTGGTTTAATGATCGAAGCAAACGGTATAGTGCTTCCTATCCGAAAAAAACGGTCAAAATCCTTGATATTATGGCATTAAATCACCTCCCTCTATAAATATTAATCTATCAACGGTTTTCCACGTTGGAGTGGTATTAAAATAATATTTTTCGACACATGATCAACTGTATTTTATAAATCTGTGAAACTGTTACAGTAGCTATGTACGCTACGCCAACGCCTTCGGATAAACTTGGTTTGTGGTGGGTGGATCAGTATGTGATGCACAATAGATCTCTGTGCGGCTTATGGTGATGTGCCCTCCCATGTCTCTTGGCCAACATTCCTTAGTTCGGTCTAGTCATAAAGCAAAGGTTAGCGTTGCTCTTTTAGGAACTCTAGCTCGGATGGTGAAAATAGCGCAAGCTTCTCCGTGTCATCCTATTGTCTTACTGCTTCTTAAAAGGGTGATGGCGTAGCTGAATCGTCCATCTTTAATCAGACGAGCTATTCGGTCATGTTTAATTGGTAAATTATCGTCTAGCTCCTTTGGTTTTTTTCGTTCATAGGATTAACCATAGCCAATAATTAACTTATTTAATTTTAATTTGTTTTTTTTAGGATTATAAGGTAAAGATTTCCTATATTGTATATTTTTATATGGGGCTTCAGATTACCCTTTTCTATGAAAATTATCATAGAAAATAAGTATCCGCCATTTAAAAAGCCACCTGTGTCACTAGTCAATTTAGTCACCCCGACAAGTGCCAGGCACCTCTATTAGTGGTATTACCCTGACTCATAAACAGTTCACAATACTGTAACAACTCCTTGCAAATCACCATGTCCTTTTGCCCTCTAAATTCCTATCTAGAGGGTAGAATGGGGTGGTGCATTTTTATGAATTTGAAATCTGGCAGAATTGAAGGGTTTGAAGGGTATTCTCAGTTTAAAAGTGTGAAGGAGTTTAATACGCATGTAGAAATGTGGTTAGCTGTGAAGAAGGATGAGTTCTCGAAGGGGGAGCTCGTCGGATTAAAACGTCTGGTTCGTTTTTCTGCAAAGGTCCCTGGGGTTTGTAATGCAAAAATTGGAACTCTGCTAAAGGCGATTAATGAAGAGTATCAAGGTAATGGAATCTGCCGCTCTACTTTTAAACGGATGATCATCAAAGCGAAGGATTTAGGGATCGTCACCATCTATGAAACAGAACGGAAAAATGGATCCCAGTCTAGTAACCTTTATAGCTTTAATCGTTTCCCACAAAGTGAACCACCCAAGTCGAAAAAATTGAACCAGCCTAAAGAAACTAATAATCTTTTAAAAACAAATCATCAAAAGAATAATAAACGTAACGAAAACCGTATTGAACTCGATCACACTTTTGTTAGTGATAAAGTTCCTCAAGCATTTGTTCAAACCGTAAAATACTTTTTTTCTGATGCTAAAACGATTGAAGAATACTGGCATATGGTCCAAATCGCTGCTTTTCGATTTGAATTTGATCAACATACAGATGACATTCTCAGTATCGCGATTCAGTCCTTTAAGCAACTGATTCGTAAACTGAAATCTACTAAATCCGTATTAAAACCAATTGCCTTCTTTTACGGAATTGTTACCAACAAAATAAAAGAACTCTTACTCAAACAATTATTTGAAGGTGGTGATAGTCAGCCGATACGCTATGTGCTCGGAACAGGCGAAGTCATGTAGTATGATTGGCTACACAGTGAATCATAGTTTTTGGGAATAAACCTTTTAGGTTGCACTATTTATTATTGACAATCTATTATCTGGTTTAAAGATAGACGTGGTATAGGTAAAAACCATTCCCCTGTCCGC
Organism: Neobacillus driksii; assembly: GCF_013409995.1. Classification (GTDB taxonomy): domain Bacteria; phylum Bacillota; class Bacilli; order Bacillales; family Cytobacillaceae; genus Neobacillus; species Neobacillus driksii. Next base: position 34,510 of record NZ_JACCBX010000017.1, on the reverse strand, counting down.
TAAATACAATTTATATATTCCATAAAAAAACAGTGAATTTCATTACAAATTCACTGCTTAACAAAGTGTTTAGCACGATCATTCCCAGGTGTGGAAACAATATTTTTTTTGAAGACCTAATTAAAATTAATCAAGAGAACACCAACTACTTAACCACACACTTTTCACCTTTTTCATCAAATGTGTGCTTAAAATCAAACGCAAAAGAAGTGGGTCCATGCTGTATATAGTAATTATATCTTTTTTAAGCTTCCTGCCAAGAGACATCCTTGACCTTCACTGTCCACCACTCTAAATACGAAAGGTGCTTCTCTGGATAGGATTCCATCTATTTTGCTTCTGTCTCTCATCCTTGTTTCCAACTATGGAACGATTCTTGATCTCAGCGAACATTCTTTTTGCAAACCCTTTGATGATTTTGGGATTTGCGGTTCTGACGGTAACGATAAAAATAACCAAAGCGGAAGAATCGTATAGATGGATGAGAATTACATTAATTAATAAAATTGATATTTTTAGCATTAGTAACATTGGAATAATAGAAAGGGGTTTTTTTCAGGTTCTTGAAAAGATGTGACAAATGCTTTGATAACTGGAAAACAATCTCGTTACTATTCAGTCTATTTTTGTCTATTAAAATTCCCACCACTGTTCCACTGTGAGCAACAACAATTCCGCCTTGAAATGCATGAGCTAATTTTTCCATTTCAAAAAGATAAGGTTTTCTTAATATTTTTTGATTCACTCGTGCACTAATCGTTGTTGCCTTACAAATAAGAGAAAACTCGTTTTTACTGAACCCTTCTCTGACCCAATGATATGCTTCTGAAAATAGATGTTGATCATATCGATCATATGCTTTTTTAAATTGATTAAATTCAATTGTATTTACGGCTCCTCCGAGGTCTATCCCAACGAGGATGAAAGGCGGTAAAACTCCAAATCTTTCAATAAGATCACCGTGTATATAATCATAAGCCACAACCTCATCATACATAACACCATCTGTTGGCTCAATCTTAGCGGCAATTGCAGAAATTATATCTTGTGTTAGGGGGAGAGAGTAACTATGAGCAATTGCTTTCATAGATGCTACAATATCTGCAGAACTACTCGCCATCCCTTTTCCAATTGGAATATTTGACCGAATGTCAAGCTTGCCGCCACCATTCAAATCAAACTGATTTAATAACAATTTTCCAGCTTTAATTGCTTTCACCTTTGAAGTCACACCTGTTAATTCTGGTGAAGTTGGATCTGGGATAAAGCTTGCCTCACTTCTCAAACTTTGGATTGGAAAAGTGATTAAAAAAGGCCGTTCGTCTATTATCCCTTGAACAAGTTCTCCAAATGTTCCATTGCAACTTCCCTTACCTATTTTCATTGTGAAAGCTCCTATTTCATCCACAGTTTAACCAACAAGGGAGTGATAACTGTTTGGACACCCTTCATTGGCTAATCCGCCTTTTTGGGAAATCCTTCATTTTTTGTTCAATCAAATCAAGCTTTACGTGCGACCTTACATGATCCGCTAACAGATCAAATGCTTCTTCACGCAATTGGTTGAAGGATCCACGCTGATGAATCGGCTCTAATCCTTTTGCTTGGCGAATCTGATTCAACAGCTCCTTACGAAATTCATCATTATGAAAAATCCCATGAAAGTAAGTACCAATGATTCTTTCATCTGCGGTTTTACAGCCATCTGATCGTCCTTGTGTATCAATTAGTCCCCGGGATTCTCGGGTCGTCCACGTTTCTCCCATATGAATCTCATAACCTGACACGTTGAAATGTTTGCCGTTAAGGTGTAACAGTCCGTTTGATGACACGGTCGTCTTGTCTTTTGTAATGGTCGTCCTGATGGGCAGTAAGCGGAGACCTTCGATTTCATGGTGAAGTGACTCAATAGCAAACCGATCCTCGATTTTTTCACCGAGCATTTGATAGCCGCCGCAGATTCCAAATAGAAGGGATTCGTGCTTTTGCTGCAATTCCACGATTTTCTCGGCGATACCACTTTTTCTTAAAAACAGCAAATCCTCAATCGTATTCTTGCTCCCAGGAAGAATCACTAAATCTGGGCTGTGTAATTGGTCTGCTCTTGTAATAAACCGGACATGGCAATCAGGTTCGGTAAAAAAAGGATCGACATCGGTGAAATTGGAGATTTTCGGATACTGTATCACCGCAATATCAAGTTCTTTTTCGGTATTTCGGACCGATGTATATTGATTTAATATCATGGAATCCTCGGCATCGATGTTTAAATTCTCCAAATAAGGAATCACTCCCAGAACCGGTTTTCCTGTATATTCCTCAAACCATGTTAATCCAGATTCCAAAAGCCGTATATCACCGCGGAATTTATTGATGATGACGCCGATGATTCGGTCACGGTCATTAGGGTCCATGAGCTGAAGGGTTCCTACTAAACTGGCAAAAACTCCGCCTTTTTCGATATCCCCAATCAAAATCACAGGGGCGTCAGCCATTCTTGCGACCCGCATATTGACCATTTCCCTGTCATTCAGATTAATCTCGGCAGGACTGCCCGCTCCTTCAATGACAATCCGTTCATACTTTTCTGCCAGAACAGCAAGCGATTCTTTAATCAGCTCAATACCCGTTTGAAAGAATTCCTTGCGATATGCACTGGCTTCCATATTTTTATACGGTTTTCCATGGACCACAATTTGGGATTGGTTATCCCGATTCGGCTTGAGCAGAATCGGATTCATATCTGTTGTCGCCTGAATCCCTGCCGCTTCGGCCTGGACCCCTTGTGCTCTTCCTATTTCTTTTCCATCCACTGTGATATAAGAGTTTAACGCCATATTTTGTGACTTAAAAGGAACCGTTTTATATCCGTCCTGGGCGAATATACGGCAAAAGGCCGTCACGACGACACTTTTGCCGACATCCGAATTGGTACCTTGAAACATCAATTTAAGAGCCTCAGCCATTTTATTTGAACTCCTTACATTTCTGGTTGTCTATCCTCTAATTATGTTGATGGTGATGATGTTGATACCCATGTTCTTCCGCATATTTACGGAAATTCTCTAAATCTTGCATTCCAGTCGAAGTACCGTTTATGGCCTGATTCATTCGTTCTAAGAGTACCGTTCTTAACTTTGGGTGATAGCCAAAATACTGAGCAATATCAACTGATATATGCGGATATGACTCTTTAAACTGTTCGGCCATTTTATTCATTCTTTCCATTAAAATCCCCGTAAATAAAAAATACGGCAGCATAATAATTTTTTTTGCGCCTAATTTAATGCAGCGTTCCATCCCATCCTGCACAGTTGGCGTCGTTACTCCCATAAAGGCACTTTCAACAATAGGTACATGTAATTTTTCCCACAATAATCTGCTGATTTTATAAAAATCACCATTAGCATATGGATCGCTGCCGCCTCGTCCAATTAATAAAATGGCCGTATCCTCATGCTTTTGTTCCACGTCAAACCCTGCTTCAGTCAGTCTTGTTTTTAAAATTTCAAAAACTTCCTCATGAACACCAATCGTTTGGCCATAGGTAAATTGAACATCTGGGAAATGCTCTTTAGCATGTTCAATTTCAGCAGGAATGTGCAGTTTTGAGTGTCCTGCATGTAATAATATGATAGGAATTACATGGATTTCATCCGCACCTTGTTCAACACACAGCTGAATCCCATCTTCAATATTTGGTGATGCAAATTCTAAAAAACATGTTTCTACTAAAAGGGCCGGATCAATGTATTCTTTCATTTGCCCGATAAATTCGCGAACTTCTATATTCCCTGCCTCGAGCCTGCTGCCATGTCCAACAAATAATACAGCTTTTTTCATTGGTCCTTTACCTTTCTTGTATTTATCGATTCCTTTCATTCGATTTTCGCTGCGTTTCCGCACACCGTGCTCCATTGAATAAATAATCGCATCTTGTTCAACTGCTTCATGAACAATATCACGTGCTGTTTCTTCATCTTGAACCGAATACCATGTCCCTTTTGGGTAATCAATTACGACGCATTTATCTTTACAGCGGCCGTTACATCGTGTACGTGATGTATGAATATGCTCATCTAAACGGTTTTTCCGGATTTCGTCACGAATTTGCTGCGTGACCTCCTCAGCACCTGCTCCCATACAGGTTGCCCCATTGCAAATGAGTAAGTGACGCTGCATTTGCGTTAAATTCCATGTTGTCATAAAGTGACCTCCCCCTCTCCCATCATCATGTAACCACTAAGTCCTATTTGTTATGTCAACAGTGCCCCCGATTAAAGCCCCTATTAGTAATGTCATAACGTAACGTAGTCATGTAATTTCACAGGCTCCCAACTAATAATCGCAGCATAGAATGGGTAACGGTATACATACTGGCCATCCTCCATTACTATAAAGCGTTCGAGTGATGCTTTCACATGTGCCATATCTAACTGAGGTGATAAGATTTTTTTGCTTTGTGCTTCATATAATTGCTGCAATGTATCATAACGATACTCACGCTCCAGCTTGAGCATTTCACAATTTGCATAAATTCCTAACTGATACAGCATATTGACGATGGTAATATAATCACGCCGAGGATGTTTAATGTCATAGCCAAACTGCTCATCTAAAATAACGTAATGCGGTTGAATAGGTCCTGTTGTTAAACCAATGATGGCACGCTTTTTGGCAAGACTGTTCATTTTTTTCAACGCTGCATTCATTTCATACATACGATAAAAGCAGTTCACCCCAATAACAACATCATGCTGCTCAATTTGCGCTTCTTCCCATTTACTATGAACGTACTGAAGATTTGTATCGTTTTCAAAGTATTGAAATAAATAAGCAAGCACACTTTCAGAACCATCCACTAACGTTAAACTTTTGACATCTTGACGGAGTTGGAAGGTATAGTTGCCCCATCCCGGCCCAATTTCAATACAAGTTGAATTTTGGGGGATATGTTGTTTCATTTTTTCGTAAATTATTTTTGAATAGTTATCTGTTTGCTTGTATGTTTTTTTCTTCATGGACTGAGCCCAATATGCTTCTTCCAGCACATCATCGACCATTCGTTCTGGCATCTTGCCATGCCAATCTAACATGCCTTCTTTCCACAGTTTTTCAAAATCAAATTGTAAAGGTGTTCCTTTTATCATTGAATTTTCTCCTCAATTTCCACAACACAAATGGACAATTCTTGCACAATAGCAACAGTTGCCCCTACTTCATTCACATTTTTTTATGCTGTTTGGTCTGTACTTCAAGGCGACTTGGTGCTTAAAACTCAAGCCCCTTCATCGCTTTGACATCCTGATCAGCATAATAATGTTTTGTGGCATCAATCGTTGACACTAAATCAGCTATAGCGAGTAGAGATGGATGTGCAGAACGGCCTGTGATGACAAGGTGCATTGTTTTAGGGCGGTTTTGTATGGCCGCTAACACCTCTTGTAATGGCAATACATCATCGATTGGAAAACGTGTAATAGCTAACGCATTATTCAACTCATCCAGAACTAAAACATCTGTTGTTTCATCATTTAGCTCTTCTTTTACAATCTGCCAGGCTTTCGCAAGTGCCTTGCGATGCTCCTCCGGTGTTTTCGTCCAAGTAAAACCAATACCTAATTGCAATGTTTCAACACCAAGTTTTCCGAGGGCAATTTGTTCACCATATGTACGTTCAGGTGATTTAATAAATTGATAGTATTTCACCTTCATGCCGCGGCCAATTGCGCGTAATGCGACACCAAGTGAAGCGGTTGTTTTTCCTTTGCCTTCACCTGTATAAACTAACAGCATCCCCTGTCGAACCATGTACAAGCCTCCTTATAGCCAAGTTGTTTTTTCTGCAAATGGTGTACGCTTTTTCGCGGAAGTGAATTCTTCTGCAGGGTAACCAATGCATAACGTCCCTACTAATTGCTCCCCATCCGATGCACCAATAAAATCATGTAAAGCTGTCTCATGCACTAAGCCAACACCGCGTGTACGCCATACCATGCCTAAACCCAGCTGTTCGGCCATTAACCACATCGACATAATCGCACTGCTGACTGCAAAGGTATTATCTTTGGTTGCACCTTCATCAGCTTCGACAATGGCAGATGTCACCACAATGATAAGCGGTGTTTTTGTGATGGCTTCCATTGAGCTTTCCACCAAATGTAGTTTTGTTGGGAAGCGTTTTTGTAAATAATCACGCGCCACCTGCTCATAACGTTTTAAGCTGTCTCCCTGTAATACATAGAAATGCCATGGCTCACGCATACGGTCATTTGGTGCATACGTTGCTGCTTCTAATAATGTCTCAATTTTGTCACGTTCCACTTCGCGCGTTTCAAATTGGCGAATCGCACGGCGTTTTTTTAATGCCTCTAACATAATTCATGCTCCTTTTCTATAAACCAGGCAATTTGATCCCGTACACTAACCACCTCGCCAACTAAAATCATGGATGGATTAGAGATACGATGTTTTTGAATATCTTGGGCAATCGTGGAGAGATTGCCTGTAATCGTACGCTGATTTTTGGTTGTGCCCCATTCGATGACGGCAACAGGGGTTGTTTCACTTTTGCCATAGGTTATTAAGCTTTTCGTAATATGCGCGATATTGCCTATGCTCATATAAAAGGCCACCGTATCAATTTGAGCAAGCGCGGACCAATTTAAAAAGTCCTGCTCCTTTTCTTGGCACCCATGACCTGTAACGATCGCAAAGCTTGCAGCATGATCACGATGTGTTACAGGAATCCCTGCATAAGCAGGCACAGCTATCCCCGCTGTAATACCAGGCACGATTTCAAATGGAATATCGGCTTGCCGTAAAATCGCGGCTTCTTCTGCACCACGTCCAAAGACAAATGGGTCACCGCCTTTTAAGCGTAGAACCTGCTTGCCAAGATTGGCTTGCTCCACTAGCACACGATGAATTTCATCCTGAATCAGTCCATGCCTGCCTGGTTCTTTTCCACAATAAATCAGCTCGGCGTCAGGTTTCGCATGTTTTAATAATTCAGCATTCACCAGACGGTCATATAAAATCACATCTGCTTGCTGAATGCACTCTAATCCACGAATCGTTAATAGTTTTGGGTCACCAGGGCCAGCTCCTACAATATATACAAATCCGCTCACCGTTTTTCTCCTATACGCTGCTTGAGCCACGCTTCACATTTTTGTTTTTCACCTTGCTCCATCCAGTTTAATAACTGTGGATCCAGGAGCTCTGCCAATAGCTGTTTTTTCACATCGCCCGTAAATACTTGTAAAATTCGCTGACGCGCTTCCTTTAAAAATGAAACATACTGCGCGTAATGTACTCCAAATTGCTCTTCTAAATCCGTCTTTACTTGGCGTGTCAGACCTGGACTTGCTCCAGACGTCGATACTGTCAATACGAAATCACCACGACGAACGACTGCTGGATTGATGAAATCAACACGTCCTTTTGCATCCGCACGGCTGAGTAATTGCCAATGCTGGGCCGCTTCTTCCACTGCATTGTTTACCTCTTCGTCATTTGTAACGGCGAAAATCAGTGCTGCATCATCTAAATCAGCAGGTTCAAATGCTTTTTCTTTCCATGTCACAAGCCCTTCATTGATGTAGTGCTGCAATTTTTCGGTTACCGCCGGGCTTATCACTGTCACTAGTGCTTTTGTTGGCAGCAGCGCTTCTGCCTTTTGACGAGCTACTTGTCCGCCCCCAACAATAACAACCTTTTTATAGTCAATATTCATTAATAGTGGGAAATAATTCATTGTTTATCCTCCAAACATGCTGTCAGCCAATTTTTCACAAGCTGAGGATTCGAAGCAAAATGAAAGTGTGTATAACCCGCAACAATATTTTTATGTAGATAACCTTCCTGCTGAGCACGAAAACGGCCTTTACTAAAATAAGCTGGTGATGTATGCTCTCCCTCATACGTTGAGTAATGGAACTCATGCCCTTTTGCCTGCTCCTCTTCATTGATTAAAAAGTTGCCGGGAACACCTGTAATTTCCCGGTATCCAAGTGCCGCTAATTTATCCTGCATCCGCACACGTCCTGGAATGATCCCGAGCATTGGGAATACCTGTCCATGACGATTCACAATTTCCTCTGTTAAATACATAAAACCGCCGCATTCAGCTAACGTTGGCACCCCTCGCTCAAGCGCGGTTCTTATAGATTGCTTCGTTTCCTCATTTTTCGCCAAGCTTTCTGCAAACTCTTCCGGGAAACCGCCGCCGATATACAGCCCCTGCGCTTTTTCTGGAACTTCCTCATTTTGTAATGGAGAGAAATAATGTAATGTGGCACCATATGCACGGAGTAATTCTAAATTTTCTTCATAATAGAAGTTAAAAGCCGCATCCTTTGCAACTGCAATATGTACTTCTTGACTTTGCGCCTCTGCATCAAAAATAGATGCAATGACTTCCAATGATTGTGTTTTTGTAATTTCCAGCAGCTGTTCCATATCCACTGTTACTTCGATTGCTTCTGCAAGACTATCAAAATAGGAATCTAGATCACCACGTTCAATGGCTGGCACTAAACCCAGATGACGGCTTGACATCATTGGTACTGCTCCTTTCGGCAAATAACCAATGACGGGAATTCCGCATTCTTGTTCAATCGCTGCTTTGACAATTTCAAAATGGCTTTTACTTCCTAATTGATTGGCAATAACACCAACAATATTTGAATTTTCATCTAACAGTTGAAATCCTTTGACAATCGCAGCCGCACTTCTTGCCATACTTGCCGCATTGACAATTAAAATGACGGGGCTTTTTGTAATCTCACTAATATGAGCAGCAGATCCTTCATTTGATAATGGCGATTTGCCATCATAAAAGCCCATGACTCCTTCAATAATAGCTGCATCTGCATCTTGGCTCGCTCTAGCGACAATGGCACGGACCGTATCATGAGACATCATGAAACTATCAATATTACGAGAAAGGCGTTGTGTAACAGCAGTATGATATGTTGGGTCAATATAATCTGGGCCGCATTTAAAGCCCTGGACTGTTAAACCACGCTTCATAAGCGCACGCATGATGCCGATTGTAAACGTTGTTTTTCCAACACCGCTTCCAGTACCGGCTAGAACAAATCGATTCATCGTACTTCCTCCTCAAAGTTGACACGTGCAATGGATATAGTCACATTTCCGCTTTTCTTTTTCTCCAGCAGTAACTCTTTCGCATTCGAATAACGCAATGCGGCCGGCTCACTGACCCCATATGCACCTGTATATTTAAAGACTGTTTCCGATGGGTTTTGCATCGGTATTTCATTTAGCTCGTCAGGTGTGTAAGTTACAAACGGCCAGTTATGTTTAGCCGTTAATTCAAGCAGGCCTGTTTCGTTTTTCTTTAAATCGATGGTCGCAACTGCTTTGACACTTTTTTTACTTAAACACAGCTCCGCTAATGTTTCATCTATGACTTGTTCAATCTCTGCCGTTGCCGTACCACGATTACAGCCAATGCCAAGTACAATTGATTTTGGGCGATACATAACTCCGTTCTCGAGCAGCACCTCTTCATGTTCCTCAATTAAACGATCTGTAATAAGCAGTGCAGCTTGTGGCTTTGCCATGATTGCTTCATCTATCGTAGGATAAATTTTCAAATTGTCTGGCATTGAGCGATCATACATCCACCAATTCTTTTCTCCCGTTTCCTGCACAATCGCAACATGCTCTTCATTGACAACCGATGCACTAACAGGTGTTAATTTTTCTTCACTATCCCACATCCACCCAAATTGGGCGCCAAATAAATCAACGGGAATCGTTTTTTGAACATCTGACGCGGTTGTAACAACGGGTGCCGCCCCAATCGCATTGGCAAATTCATTGGTTAAGGCATTGGCACCGCCAATATGACCTGATAAAACACTGATGACATATTGGCCTTTATCATCCACCACTAACACTGCAGGATCTTTCTTTTTATCAATCAAAAGTGGAGCAATCATACGAACAACAGCACCGAGGGAAATGATGCAAATGATTCCTTTATACTGCTGGAACAAAACGGGCAATAATAGGCGAACCGTACCATCAAATAACTGAATTTTTCGCGTGTCTTCGTCGCCCTGTTCGAATTTCTTCATATAATAAACGTCCGCATACGGAAATTTTTCCGCGTAGCTTCTTGCATGTGCCACCCCATGTTTCGTTATGGCGACGAGAGCATATGGTTTGCGCTTTTCTATTACAGGAATTTCACCTTCACGTAAACTAATCATTCTCCTTCACACCTTTGCGGAAGCCATGAGTAAAGGTTTTGTCATATAGCTTCGAACGATAATTTTTTTCATGGATATGCGGGTCTAATGCCCAGCCTGCTAGAATCATCGCATGCTTGCGAATACCATTGACACGCATTGCTTCATCTAATTCAGCCAGTGTTGTCCGAACAATTTTTTGGTCTGGCCACGAAGCACGCTGCACAACCGCAACTGGTGTATCGTCTGCCCAGCCTGCTGCCTGCAATTCTTTGGTAATTTTCTTTGTTAATGTCGCACTTAAAAACATGGCAATCGTACAGTGATGGCTTGCCAGCGCCTGTAATTTTTCACGCTCAGGCACTGGTGTTCGTCCTTCAGCACGTGTTAAGATAAGCGTTTGGGTTAAATCAGGAATCGTCAATTCTGCTCCAACTGCTGCTGCAGATGCAAAAACAGAACTTACACCCGGAACAACTTCATAGCTAATCTCATGCTGCTTCAGCAGTGCCACTTGCTCCATCGTTGCCCCGTACATCGCCGGGTCGCCTGTATGTAAACGTACTACCTTTTTGCCTGAATTGACACGCTCGACAATACAATCCACCATTTCCTGAAGATGCATCCCTGCTGTGCGGATAATTTCGGCCGACTCCTTTGCTTCCGCTACTAACGTTTCGCTTACAAGTGAATCAGTATACATCACAACATCCGCTTCTTTTAATAGCTTTAAACCTTTCACCGTGATTAAATCAGGATCTCCTGGACCTGCTCCGATAATCCAAATTTTCTTCATTATTTGCGCACCACCATACATGACAAGTAATTTAATTCTGAACCTCGAAGTTCATTAATCTTCCAAATGACCTCTTCATCAGATGTAACTTTTGTAACGACATGTGCTTTTTCTAATAAATTCATTTCCTCCAGTAGATCGAGCATTGCGTCTATAACTTTTGCTACTTTGATAAAGACGATTGCATCGTGGTTTTCAATTACTCGGCGCATTTCTTCCATATCCTCCGTAGCAGGAATCATGGCGACATGGTCATCACCATCAGCCAAAGCAATCCCTAAGCGATTAACAGAACCATTAAACGAAGAAATACCCGCTACCGTTTCAATCGGGACATCAGGGTACATCGATTTCATTAAGTTCATTAAATGAATAAATGTGCTGAACAGCATTGGATCCCCTTCAGTCACGAAAGCTACATCTTTTCCTTGAATTAAAAAGCTATAAATAGCTTCCACTGATTTTGTCCACTCAGTTCTTAGTGTATCTTCATCTTTTGTCATGGGAAATACTAAACCAAGCATCTCTTTTTCTGCCGGGTTAATATACACTTCAACAATACGATGGGCATAAGATTTACTGCCCTTTAATTTTTTTGGATAAGCAATGACCGGGCTTTCCTGCAATCTGCGAAATGCTTTTACTGTGATTAATTCTGGATCTCCCGGCCCTACACCTAGTCCAAATAAGGTTCCCATTCTCATTATTCATTTCCTTTCTTTGCTGTCACAATATAGATTGGATTTAACGGTTCAAAACGCGTTAAATTTAAGATTGGTTTACTCTTTGAAATTTGTGCCTGTAATATCGATACTTCACAGCCTAATGCTTTTAGATGCCGCAGCGCTTCTGCCAGATTTTCAATCGTTGCAATATTCATAACAAGGCGTCCATTTGGTTGTAAGCGTGAAATACATATTTGCAATAAATGCTCCATATTTCCACCGTTGCCGCCAATAAAAATCGCATGAGGATCTGGAAATTCTTCCAGACGGTCAGGTGCCTTCCCCAGCACTGCAACAAAATCTGTACGATGTTTTAATTGATTTTCCAGGCAGTTTTCAAGGTCACCCTCATTTTTTTCAATTGCATACACGGCACCTTCACGAGCCATTTTCGCTGCTTCAATCGCAACTGAACCTGTGCAGGTTCCGATATCCCAAACGATGCTATTTTCCTTAAGTCCTAACTCCTGCAGACAAAGAGTCCGAATTTCTCTTTTCGTAATTAATCCTTTATCTGGCTTTCGCTGAAGAAAAGCATCATCCGGAATTCCAAGAGAGGCGCGTTCGACTGCCACTCGCTGTTTTAAAACCACAACATTCAATGGAAAAAAGGAGCTTTGCTCCATTTCGTCCAATGTGAAGAAGCGGCACCGCTCCTTTTCACCTTGTAGATTTTCAGCAACAAAGGCATCATATTCTGTCATGCCGAAACGCTTTAAATATTTTGCAATGGCCTGCGGAGAATTCGTTTCATCTGTTAAAACAGCAATTTTTTGACGCCCATCAATTCTTTGTGCAAACCCTTTAATGGAACGGCCGTGCAAGCTGACAATATACGCATCCTGCCAGCTTTCCTGCATTTTAGCAAAAGCAAGCTGTACCGAGCTGGTATACGGATAAATCTCTAACGGTAGCTTTTTCGCAAGTACATTGCCAAGTCCATAAAATAGTGGATCACCGGACACTAAAATAACAACATTTCGTGTTTCTTGCTGTAATTCAGCTGTTAACGCCGACAAACCGCCTTTGATAACTTTTTTCTCTTTTATAAATTCTGGGAAAAATTGCAAATGGCGCTCTCCGCCTACAAGTACATCGCATTCATTGATCCACTGTGTATATTGGGGGAGCAATCCTTCCGCGCCATTATCCCCTATACCAATCATCTTCATCCAATTTGTCAATATTCTCAGCCTTTCCTAAACAGTCACCATTCATGGCATACAAGGTTGTCGACACTTTCATGTCAGTATTCATATGATTCAATGCATAGTAGCAGCAGTTTTTGCAAAGTGCTGCAAAAAATGCCTCGTTTCCCTGAAGCATTTCACCAACCTGTGAAGCCGTATTCGCCTGTAAAATTTCTCGCTGCGTCTTCTCATCAACACCCACTTTATTGGCAATGCCTGCTAAAAACTCAAAGCTTATTGGTGCGCTTTTTGAGTGAACCATCATAACGCCTTGGGCTACTTTTGAGAACTTCCCCATCATCCCTACTAACGAGACTCTCTGAATCTTCTTCCGTGCAATATTCTTTAACGTAAAACCGACAAAATCGCCCATTTCGATAAATGCTTCTTCTGGTAAATGAGGATACTGCTGCATTGCATATTTTTCACTGCGTCCGCCCGTTGTAATGACTAAATGCTCACATCCTGATTCTTTTGCTACATTGATTGCTTGTACGATACTTGCCATATAAGCAGAACTTGAAAATGGAACCACTGTTCCCCGTGTACCTAATATCGAAATTCCGCCAATAATGCCTAAACGCCCATTCAATGTTTTTTCAGCAATCTCTTCACCATCTGGTACGGAAATGACCACTTCAATTCCACAATCCAATTTATATTTATCAATGGCTTCTTGTACAACACCACAAATCATTTTACGCGGTACAGGGTTTATCGCTGCTTGACCTACCGGCACAGGAAGTCCCGCTTTTGTCACTCGCCCTACACCAACCCCGCCATCTAAATGGATACCTTTTTCTTTTGAATAACGAACGGTACTTTGAATTCGTGCCTGGTGTGTAGCATCAGGATCGTCCCCTGCATCTTTAATCGTTTCACACATTACCCTGCCTTCTGACACTTCAAATGCGGTTACTTTAAATGTTGCATACTGGCCCACCGGTAAATAAATCGTGACTTCATCAGGTACTTTTCCCACGACAAGAGCTTGCAGTGCTGCCTTTGTCATCGCTGTTGCACAAGCTCCTGTCGTGTAGCCATGACGCATTTGTGAAGGATCTTTTTTATTTTGTTTCTTTTGCACGCTCATCCGCCATAATCGAAATGGCATTAAGTGCAGCGACTGTCACTGTACTGCCACCCTTTCTCCCAACGTTCGTAATAAATGGAATTCCTTCAAGCACTGCTAACTCCGCTTTCGACTCTGCTGCTGATACAAAGCCGACTGGCATTCCAATAATTAAATCCGGTTTTGCCACACCTTCTTTAATCAAACGAATTAACTCCAGCAAGGCGGTTGGCGCATTGCCGATGGCATAGATCCCTCCTTCATGTAAACTCGTTGCTTTTTGCATGGAAATAATCGCACGTGTTGTTCCTTGAGCCTTCGCTTCCTTTGAGACATCATCATCGGCAATATAACAATGTAAATCCCCGCCATGCTTTTGGAATCGTTTCCGTCCAGAACCGCTTTCGATCATTTGTACATCCGCCACTACATGACGGCCCGCTAAAATGGATTGAACCCCCGCCTCTATGGCATCAGGTGTAAAGATCATGCTTCGGCCTAACTCAAAATCTGCTGAAGCGTGAATCACCCGCCGAACCACCAGCCATTGCTCATCAGTAAATGAATGTTCGCCCATTTCTTCTTTAATAATGGCGAAACTGTAATCATAAATCTTGTCTGGATCTACCGTAACGGGTATAAATTTTGTATTAAAGTTCATGTTTGCCAAGAATAAAACCTCCTAATAGTTGAGTTACTTCTTCGAAAGAAGTACAAAAATTTTCATATTCAATCGCTGGCCGTTTTATTAAAATAACAGGAATCCCTAATTGCAGGGCAGCTGTCATTTTTTCATCTACAGATCCCACTTTGCCGCTTTCTTTTGTGATCATTAGAGTTACATTGTATTGCTCACATAGTGCTTTATTTAATGATTCCGAAAATGGGCCCTGGATTGCAATAATGTCCTTTTGTTTAATACCTAACTGATTGCACTTTTCCATGTTCCCTATATTTGGAAGCATTCTGCAAATAAGCCGGATCTCATCACGCATTAAATATTTCGTAAATATTTCCAACGTTTTGCTACCTGTTGTTAACATGATCGTTCCTTTATGAGATTGAGCTAATTTGGCTGCCTCTTCATAGCTTTCAACCTCTGTAATGAATGGAGAAATAAACTGTTCTTCTGGCCTTTCATAACGAATATAAGGAATATCACATGCTTTTGCTGCTGCCATTGCAGTTTTCGATGCTTCTTCCGCATATGGATGGCTGGCATCGATGACACTGGTCATCATTTGCTTCTGAATAAGCGTCATCATGTCATCCACTGTTAACCGACCGACTTGATAAGGAATATGGTGGGCTTTTAAACTTTCGGCTGCAGATTCTGTGACTACTGTTGCTAATAAAGGATAGCCTTGATTTTGCAATTGAATGGCTAGTGCTCTCGCATCACTTGTGCCTGCTAAAAATAAAATCATGTGTTCCTCCTAATCTCCACATGGTGCCGGCTCGACTTCAATTTTGGAGCTCATATCCTGATAGTTAAAATACTGAATTCTTTTCACCCGTTTAAAATATTTAAAAAGGCGTTCATTTGGATGGGCATTTTGTTTGTATTCTTCTATAATTTTCGTTAATAACGGCAGCAGTTGATCTGGTTCAATTCCTTCTGCTACTGGCTGTGCAGCATGGGCTGTACGGCCAACCGGCTTTGCGCCAATAAATAAATCAAATTTTTTCTTGCGGTAAACGATCCCAATATCATCGAATACTGCCCGATAACAGGCCATACCGCAGCCGTTGAAACCAATATGTAATTCTTTTGGAAGCTTTAAGCCCCCCAATTTTGCTCCTATTTCTTCTGCATATGGAATTGATTCTGCTTTTTCACCGTTGCAAAAATCACAAGCTTTTACATTTAAAACATCGCCCACAGGCATGACGATTAAATGATTTTGTTCAAGCTTTTCAACAATCGATTCAGGCTGATCTGTTGGTATCTTTAGTAAAAAACGATGATCCGGTGTATATTCCATGGTGCCTGTCTCGCCAATGGTTTCTGCTAATACACGCATTTGCTCTGGCGTAATAAATTTATTGGCAACACCAGGTGAAACAGCAAATTCAAATATATTTTCGACTGACTGTTGTACTAACAATGGATTTACTATTTCAGTTTTAGTCACCATAGATAAAGCCTTTAAAGCCAAATCTAATGAGCTAACTTCTTGTTTTTTTCGTTCAATTTGCTCATAACCTGCTTGCGCTTCCCCTGTTTCTTGATTTAATGCCCATGGTTCAGCTTCCTTTTTTAAACGCTGATGCGGTTTTAAGCTTTGCTTCTCTTCCCCTAACGTATATTTACGCTGATAACCTCGAGGGGTTATGATTTTATTGTCATAAAAGAATGTAGAAGAATTTCCGATAATAACTGTTGTTAGCATTCCTATATCATGTTCAAGCATTTCAGCCAGTGTTGTCAGCACTACATTTTGATTTTCACGATAGGCACTTTTCACAAGTCCCACCGGTGTTTCAGGAGAACGATATTTTAATAGAATATTTTGTGCCTCTACAATTTGGCGTGTCCGTCGGCCGCTTTTCGGATTATATAAAGCTATAACAAAATCCGCCATCGCAGCTGCTTCAATGCGCTTTTCGATTACGGTCCAAGGCGTTAAATGATCACTTAGACTTATCGTGCAGGAATCATGCATGACAGGCGCACCCAATAAACTTGCACAAGAATTAATGGCTGAAATACCTGGAACAATTTCTACCGCAATTCCTTCTTTTTCAGTCCAGCCCTTCTCAATCAGCACTTCATACACTAATCCAGCCATACCATAAACGCCTGAATCTCCGCTGGAAATCACTGAGACAATATGGCCAGCTTCCGCTTTCTTTACTGCATCCTGTGCACGAGACACTTCTTCAGTCATACCCGTACTGACGATGGACTTTGCTGTTACGAAAGGTTCAATTAGCTCCACATATGTTTTATAGCCAATAATACAATCACTTTGCTGCAATGCCACTACAGCTCGATTTGTAATATGCTCACGATCACCGGGACCGAAGCCAACAACAAAAATTTTTCCATTTTTCATAGGCTTACCTCCAAATAAAAAATGCCTGTACCCCTTTTAAAAGGAATACAGGCATGTGAAATCGCAGTATAAAAAAAGCATACTGAAATACAAAAACAATTGGAATAATTGTCCCGCCTATACTTCTCCCTCCGAAAAGCAAGTGTCGTTTAAATAAGCAGGTTTCCTGACTTAAGCTTCTTTTTACTCTTACACCTTCCCGATTTCTCAGTGGCATTGTAATTTCATCAGCTCTTACAGTAGCGGGGGCTGTACTAGACTTTCACTAGTTTCCCTTTTACCTCACAAATGTGAGCACTTATTTAAAGTATTATTAAATTTTTTATAACTATATCATATAATCTCGAAAGTTAACAAACTATTTGTTTGAAAATTTAATAAAAGCTCCTTCTTAGGTTGAAATGGTGCTTTCAAAAAATTATGCACAATAAACTGAGATCACTCGTCAGAATTCCACCTTAAACTTGAATGCTGGTCCCATTAAAACATGATTCCATCATTTCAAACAGTTCTGCTTTCGACCTCGGATACTTTTTATTGGATAAGTTCATTCTTTGAAATTTTTCAAACACTTCCATAATCCAAGGTTTTTGTAAATGGCTTGTTTCGAGTATTTCTCTTTTACTAAAAACCTCAACCGGTGTTCCTTGAGCTAGCAAATGCCCATTGTTTAAGATGATGACCTCATCTGCCCACTCATAAGCAAGATTTACATTATGTGTAGACAATAGAATCGTCCGGTTTCGATGTTGAATCTTTTCCAATAGATTCAACATTCTTTTTGAATAGTAAGGATCGAGCCCAGCTGTTGGTTCATCTAATACCATTAATTCAGGATCGATGGCAACAATTCCAGCAATTGCTACCCTTTTTTTCTGTCCGATACTTAAAAAGTGAGGGGGTTTATCTTTAAGCGATTCCGTTTCTGTTAGTGTGATGACTTCCTTTACACGCCTCTCAACTTCATCGGTGGGTAAATTTAAATTTTTTGGACCGAACTTAATATCTTCATAGACAGTAGATGAAAAAAGTTGGGTTTCAGAGTTTTGGAACACAATACCGACTTGCTTCCTTAATTGCTGAATCTCTTTCCGTTTATATGTCAACTTCTTTCCATTGTATAAAATGCTGCCACTTGTTGGCTTTAATATCCCGTTCATAAGAAGAAATAGTGTCGATTTCCCGGCGCCATTGTTCCCTAATAAGGCTATCTTCTTCCCTTTTTCAATTGAAAGATTTATTTGATTCAATGCCATTGTTCCATCTGCATATTGATAAGAAACTTGTTCAAACGTTATAATTTGTTCACTCACTCTACATACTTCCTTTTCATAGGTCTTTCATGATTTTGTCATAACATAAATCATGAAAAGTGTTACAAACGAAATAATAATAATGACAAAATGCCCACGATTGTAGCCCAAGGATAAATCCACATCATACAAATGTTCATCTCCACCTCGACTATCAATTGCGATTTGAAGTTCTTTTGCTGCGTACATCGATTTTATGAAAAGGCTGACAATAAGCTGTGCTACGCTGGAAAACCAGCTTCTATAATTTTGATAGCCCAGTCTGCTAGATTGTGCAATATAAATTTCATTCATCTTTTCCAATAAAACAAAGATAAATCGATATGTAATCCCGATTAATTCTACAAAAACGGTGGGGAGTTTTACTTTTATTAATATCCACATTAATTGATTAAGAGGAGTTGATAAAACAAGAAAATATAAACAGCTCACACTTGCTAATATGGTTGCAGCTAGTTCGTATGATTGTTGGATACTATTTGAACTAATATAGATTTGCCATGAACTTATTTTAGCCATCCAAAGCACCTCTAGACCTTCTTGATAAATAGGGGCTAGGGAAAATAGTATGGCAACCAAGCTTGTCATTAAGAATATAAAAGGGACGAAAAGAAGTTTCATATATGCCATAAACGGGATTTTCGCCTTGAATAGCACCAAAATACTCATGACAGTAAAGGTAAAACAAGCCACCGAAATATTTTTTGAGAGAATTGTAAAAAAGAGAAAGATCAGCGCAAAGCTGACCTTCTCAACGGGATGAACATCTTTTAATCCGCTGATATAAGCATAATCATCAATTTTCATCATAGTTTTCACTTCATTCTGCTATTCTTTGGCTGAAGAATACTTTTTTCTAGCTTTTCCATATCCAATGACATACCCGATGATGATGGCTCCGAGAGCCGCTTGTAACGAGAATAGTAAACTTTCAATCTCTCCACTTGGTGGTTCCCATATCGCATGAAACCAAGGCTCATAGTCAGGTGCCACTTCGGTAATCGCTTCCTCCGCTTGCCCGTCAGCCCCACCAAATTCAGCATTTTCAATAAAAATTAAAGGAATAATTGTTAATAGAATTACGAATAAAAATAATACTCCATTTCTCATATTACCGTGCCTCCTTCATTGTAGGTAATTGATTTAATTCTGTCATATTATATTTTTGGAGTAAGTTCATCACAATCACCGTAAGCAAGCCTTCACTAATCGCTAAGGGTACTTGTGTAAAAGCAAAGATACTAGCAAACTTTACAAATGAAGCCACAAATCCACCTATCTCAGCAGGGAAAGCTAAAGCTAATTGAACCGATGTCACTAAATATGTACCCAAATCCCCTAACATTGCAGCTAAAAAGACTGAAACGGCGACGGATACATTCATTTTTCTTCCACACTTGTATATTCCGTAGGAAAGTAAAGGTCCAACGACAGCCATCGAAAATGCATTTGCGCCTAAAGTAGTAATACCACCATGTGCTAACAATAGTGATTGAAATAAAAGGACTATTGTTCCTAAAACACTCATCGCCGTTGGACCGAATAAAATTGACCCCAATCCTACACCCGTTGGATGGGAACAACTACCTGTGACTGAAGGAATTTTCAACGCAGATAATACGAATGCAAATGCACCAGACAGACCTAGCATTGATTTCAATTCAGGATTTTCTTTTAATTTCTTGGTAATCGATCGTATTCCAATGGCAACAAATGGAATGGTGATCCCCCACCAAAAAATAGCCCAACCCAATGGTAGAAATCCTTCCATAATATGCATCGCATAGGCTGGACGATAAGAATTCGTCCAAAAATAGCTTGTTAAACCTAACAGTACAACAAATGAAAACCATAATGATCTTTTTTTCACTTTAAACTTACCTCCATCGTATAAAATAGTGACCAAACTAAAAAGAGCATTTAAACCTGGTGGGTTTAAATGCTCACAAAAAACACTGGTATGTTCTGCTTTATTAATAAAAAAGCATACTTCCGTCTCAGTAAACACATCCCTATATCCCGTAGGTCACGTCGTACTTTCTAAACAGGCAGGTCTCCTGACTAACCATCGATGCTCCTTGCGTCTTCCCGCTTTAAATAAAGCAGTGACATTGTGCAAGTTGCTCCGGATTACAGTGGCGGGTACCGTGTCGGACTTTCACCGAACTTCCCTATTAAGCTATACATTCTTACATGCATAACACCTGTTTAAAATATGTATATGATTTTCTTTATATTACATTAACAGACTCTTGCTGTCTACCATATTTTCTTGTTACCAAATTTACAAAAAGAAGCCGCTCATCAATTTGAGCAGCTCGTTAAATAAACTAAGAAGTGACCAAAAAATCAATGTGCCAAAGCGTGATCAAAGAAAAAATTTTCACTTGTTCGCGAACAATTTTGTCCTTTTCGAACTTCATTAAAAATCCTCAATAACCCTTATATATCAAGGTTGGCGGGACTGCGTGGGAATAGAACCCACCAGACCCACATAAAAAACGTGCCGGTACCGTCCAAAATTTAGAAGGACCCTGGCACTTTTATCGGCAAAAAAGAGGGATGCTATGCGATCCCTCCTTTACCTATCTATTCAGATTAATTCTAAAAATGAACAGATCGTTAAGATCCCTTTATCAAAGTTTTCTAAGTTAAAATGTTCATTTGGAGCATGGAGATTTTCATCTGGCAAGCCGAATCCCATTAAGACAACCGGAGAATTTAGGGTATGGTTGAAATCCGATACAATCGGAATGGAACCCCCTTCTCTTTTATAAACAGGTGCTTTTCCATATACCTTTTCATACGCTTCCGCCGCTTTTTGAATCATTGGATCATCGATTGGTGTTAAGAATGGATTACCTGTATCTTGAAGCGTCACTTTTACTGTGCATCCTTTTGGTGCTTTTTCTTCTAAATGCTTTTTGATCAAGCCCTGAATTTTTTCCGGATTTTGATTATTGACTAGACGGCAGGTGATTTTGGCATGTGCCTCGTTCGGAATGACGGTTTTTGTACCTTCCCCTTGGAAACCACCCCATATGCCGTTTAATTCTAATGTTGGCCGCGAGTTGATTTTCTCAGGATATGGATAATTATTTTCCCCACCTGTTAGCTCCGCTAAGCCCAACTGTTTTTTTAGTTTTTCTTCATCGAAGCCCAGTGCTTTTATTTGTTCCTTCTCAAATTCTGTCAATTCTAATACATCATCGTAGAACCCTTCAACATTTACCTTTCCGTTTGCATCATGAAGAGTAGAAAGCAGCTGAACTAACAAATGGTTAGCGTTCTGAACTCCGCCGCCGAACATACCTGAATGCAAATCGGTATTAGCCGTTTTAAGGGAAAACTCGAGAGCAGCCAGACCTCTTAAAGAATATGTAATCGCAGGAACTCCTCGATCCCACATATCCGAATCGGAAATAATCACCACATCACAAGCTAGTTTTTCTTTATTTTCAGATAAAAACTGTGGAAGATTGGGACTTCCGATTTCTTCTTCACCTTCGATGCAAAATTTAAGGTTAACAGGTAATTTATTTTCTAATTTTAGTAGTGCTTCTACAGCTTTAATATGTAAGAATGTCTGCCCTTTGTCGTCTGTTGCCCCTCTGGCGTAGATCTTTTCATCTCGGATGTCTGGTTCAAACGGAGGGGTTTCCCATAAGTGAATCGGGTCAACGGGCTGTACGTCATAATGGCCGTAAACTAATACAGTCGGCGCATTTTCCTGATGAAGCCAGTCAGCATAAATAATCGGATGACCTTTTGTTTGTACAATTTCTACGTGCTCCATTCCAATGCTTTCTAACTTTTTGGCAATCCAGGAAGCTGCTTTTTGGATGTCCTCCTTATGCTCAGACAAGGAACTGATGCTTGGAATGCGAAGTAATTCTTTTAGCTCTTCAACATTTTGCTGATGCTGCTTGGATACAAAATCGGATAATTGACTCATGTTCTCACCTATTCTCTTTTAGTTTCACTTCTATTTTACACAAAAGTTAGGAAAAAAATAGAAAACTAGCTCAAAAAAGGGTAAGCCGTTCTCTTTTGAGGAACGCGCAACTTAAAAAAACATATAAAAGCATCCAAAATAGCAAAGTAATTCGAATATGAATTCGCTCTGCTATTTTATTAGTTTAAAGGCATTTTTGAAGATTTTATTCCAAAATTGGCACCATAAATCGCAAGTTAAATAACAACGAGCATATTAAAAATTATGCTACTAGCTATTTGTTATGTGATTGGCATTACTAATGCAATTACTAAAAAAACGACATGTAAGTTTATGTCGATGTAACATTACTTATTGCGCATAAGACTTAGTTAGTTATATATTTTTCAGTATTTTTGCTGGGTTTCCAGCCACTATTGTATTAGCAGGAACATCTTTTGTAACAACAGAACCAGCAGCAACAATTGAATTATCGCCAATAGTGACTCCAGGGAGGATAACACAACTTCCACCAATCCATGCTTCGTTTCAAAGTGTAATTGGTTCCCATATCCACTCTTGTTCCTATCTTTAGGTTCGATTGAATGGCCAGAAGTATAAATCCCTACATTAGGACCTATCATCCAGTAATGACCAATCTTAACTTCTGCCATATCTAAAATTGTGCATTTATATCCAGCATAGAAATGATCCACCAACGTAAATATTGTAGCCTAAATCACAAAGGAATTGTGTTCGATGCTAGGATTCAATCCAACACCTCCAAACAGTTCCTTTATAATTTCCTCTTTCTTTGTGGAATCTTCAATTTCACAATGGTTATATTCCAGAACAAGTTTATGAGCACGGAAATTTTTCTTTCTAAGTTCCTCAGTACCACGTTCATAATGGATTTTCTTATTATCATTCATTTCTTTTTTTCCTCCGTAAATAAATTTATACTGCATAGATTTGTAGAAATACCCTGGTATGAGCCTCTTTGTGATTTTACCATATTTTTACTCAGAAAAATGCTAAAAGCAGTGCGATTTGAACTGCTAAACGCACTGCTTTTATACTTGTTTTTAAATATACTATTTCCTTTGCGGGTACTAAAAGAGAACGGCTTAAAATAAGGGAGAGGGTTTATTTGAACGAATTAAAAGTACCTGGCACTACAAGATCGTATCATTGGAATATATACCGGTTGCTGAACCAAGCCTATTTCCCAGAAGTGTTAAGTCTTCAACCAAAGCTTTATTATTCAAAAAAAACGCGGCCAGTTTCCCAAGGAATAGGACTGACTGCGCTTACTGCTTTTTGTAAGTTAAACACAAATTAGCTATATTAATAATGTTACGCTAGGGTTCCAGTAAGTTAAAAACTTTTGTGCTGAATAGTTGCACTATCTTCTTTTAGGATTCCCATTTTTATAATGTGTGCACGGGCTTTTTCATCACCTAAATAAAAGAGCATCGTATAGATCAATAGTATTCGCTGGTCATATTCTCTATTTTGAGGCTGATGGTGATATTCTAGATAGGGAATGTGTGATCGAAAATAACTTTCCCAGTCTGTTTCGTCATTTTTATCAAAAAGTCTTTCCAGGACATGTATTTGAGATTCTGTCGCTTCAATTTTAAAACTCCACTCTCCCTCGTAAGGTCCTCTGAAAATTTCATTGGATTGAATATTGATATAATAACTTTGTTTTTGTCCATCCATTTGATCATCTCCTATCTCATTGGATGTTTACCACAACTTTCACTGTTTTAAACATTTTCATCCTTTCCGTTTATTCCCTGTTTCAAAAATCCAAGGCTTGTAAAAGAATAATCCCTCAAACTTCCAAAAAATCTTAACCTGTGCATTAATTGACCAACTTAGTGGATCTGGATATAAATGTTCTTTTTGTAATGACTTCATTACAGATGGAAAAAGGCAGCGGATACTCCACTGCCTCTTCACGATTGACTCCGTTCGTAATCAATCTTTTAAGTATTCTTTTTAAGCCAACTGATAGCAAAAAAGTAACCAATAATCGGTGATATTCCATATCCCATGATTGGTAAAGGGAAATTACCAAATAAAGTTACAATCATCGCCATAAAGAAATAAACTCCTAAAGTTAAAGAAATGATATTTTTTCTACCGTAGTAAAAGAATAGACTTAATAATAATAATAGTAAAGACAAAATACCTAAAACGAACCAAACACTTCCAAGGTCTGCAACTAAAAAGATTATATCTTCTACATAAGGAACTGGTGCTAAATCATCGAGAAAAACCCACGACATGATGACAAAGGTAACAGTAAGAATAAGACTAAAATACTTCATCATCCCATTACTAATCTTTTTCCACAACATAATAGTAGTTGCACATGCAAATGCAGTTAATTGACCTGCATCAGGATGAAATAGCAATATAATTAAAGTAATAAAGTATAATCCTATTGCATAGATGTTATTTAATGCTAATTTCCATAACTGAATAATTAATAGTGGCAAAATAATACTTGCTATATAGACATTTATAGGTCCAATCGTTAACCAGCGATGGACTCCATCTGAACCATTAAACAAGAATGGAAAAACTAATAAGGCTATTATTACGACGTTTTGAAGAAAATTGCCTTTACTTAATGTTTTTTCCTTATTCCGAATTAAATAAATAGAACCCAAAACAGTCCCCAATCACCAGATCACTATGTTTTGAAGCCAAATGCTTGACGCCACACCATTTGAAACCATTGCAAAAGTTCCTATTAAGATAGCAGGAAGCATAACCAAATAAGATAAGGTATTTTTTAAAAAATTCATGTAAAACTCTCCTTTTATTCATCCTTGAAGATTTTAACACAAAAATCTATTTCGCTAAATTGATTAAGAATGCACTTGTTTTTCAAGTGCTTTCTTTACTTCTTATTAAGTATTCTGCTTCGATAGATGAAGAAGTTATATTCTTATTGAAAATAAGCCCTTCCCATTTATTTGAGAGGGGCCGATTAAAACATATATTACTTCATAAGTAAAAAATCTTTCATTTAATAAATTGTGATTACTCAATTCTCAAAGTCATTTTTTTCTACTGATTGTTTCCATTCCAAAACTCTGATAAAAAGAAATGGCTTTCTTGTTGAACTCCCAGATGCTTAAATGTAATGATGTTGCATTTTGATTTTTAGACCACTCCAAACAAACTCTGCAAAAGTTTTTTCGTTAACAACTATGCGAGAAAGTCAAGAACCCGCTTGATCACAAGTTTCGTCGCGTCCGCATCGTAAGACGGTAAACTGCTGTCGGTGAAGAGATGTTCCTTGCCTTCGTACAGAAAAAGTTCAGCGTGATTGGCCGACGCCACAAGCTCACGGGCCGCGTTGATGTCGCCATCTTCAACGAAAAAAGGATCTGCACTCATGGCATGAATTTGCACAGGCAAGTCGGCCGGCCACTGAGATTCGAACGCCGAGGTCGGGAGGCATGCATGAAAAAACAGTGCCCCTCTGGCGCCTGCACGAGTTTGAGCGAGCTGCTGCGCTGCCGGGACACCGAGTGAAAAACCAGCATAGACGACATCGCGTGAAAGCTCGCTGGCTGCCCGAACGCCGCGCGCCGTCACTTTTTCAAATCCGATTTCCTTCACAAATACCAAGCCTTCCTCCAGCGAGGTAAACATGCGGCCGTCAAATAAATCTGGCACGTGCACAGTATGCCCCGCATCTCTCAGTTGATCGGCGATTGCTTCAATACCCTTTGTTCGGCCTAAAACATGGTGTAACAACAAAACTTCTGCCATCGTTTTTCCTCCGATTTAATGAATTTCATATGTCTAAGTTTCGACAAGGAAGCCTTTTTGACCTGCCAGAACTCTACGATTTAGAAATATCTACCTTAATAAAACCCACCGCTTGCTTATTCAATAATCCTGCCATTTAGTTCAATAAAAAAGGTTACTCCTTCTAGAAGGAAAGCAACCTTACTTCAATAAGCTATCTACTTTTGTTTTTTAATAAATCAATAATGTAAAATAACTGGGTTATTATAAAAGATCCTAATAATATTAAAATTGTTCCTACAATAATCTCAACTTCACCAAATATACCGCCAACCAACAACGGTAATGTAAAAAATAATACAACAGCTACTAATATCGTAAGCAAAAAAAGGCTAAAATACCGTCTCATTTGCCCTCCCCCTTACTTTTAAATATCTATAATTATTCAATAAATCCATATGTATTCCTTGTTAAACTATACTGCTCCGTTAGCTGAACAAGCAAAAAGATCGCCGCAGCGATCTCATCTTTAAGTATTGCACCCGTTCGTTCCACAAAAAGCTTCATTACTGAGGTCATGTATCTGAAAAAGCTGATTCCTTTTTTGTTTCTTGGACTTTCTGGTTACTAAGGACAAAACTAATAATTGCTGCAATGCTACAAACATATGGCAGGAAAGGATAACCCCAATTAGATATGACATAACCACCAATGATTGAACCAATGGTAATACCAATATACAGAGCCGTATTATTCCACGCCATAACAATTCCTCGTTCCTTGGAATATTCGACTGTTAATCGTGCTTGGTATGATGTAAATCCTGCATACCCAACCAAAGCCCATATAAACAGAAAGAAATAAATCCAATCCCCAGATGAGAAGAATATTCCTAAACAAACGAGTATAAGGGTTAATAAAATTAGCGTAGCTTTAGAAATCTTCTTTTCTCCAAACCTGTCTGTGAATTGTTCACTTATAAGACTTCCTAAAACAGCACCAATACCATAAAAAGTAACAGCTAATGCGATTTCTGATGATGTGAATCTATTTTCGGAATAAAGAGCCGCACCTAAGTAAACATAAAGAGCATACATTGAAATCGCCCAAATGGTGGTAACACTTACTGAACCAAGTATTCTTGGCAGATTTCCTTCTAATAGATTTTTTGTTACATTCCTTCCAGGAACATATTTCCACGCTTTGAAATTTACTGCCGCCAATAAAGTCCCTATAATAGCCATTACAACAAATACTGAACGCCAACCAAGAAAATTCTCTAGTAACGTACCGATTGGTGCTCCTGCTCAAAGAGCTGTTAAATGTCCTGAAACAACAATAGAAAGCCAAGTTCCTCTCCGATTTGATGGTGCAATATCCCCAATAATGGCATAAATTAAAGGAGTGATTGCAGCAACCGCCAAACCAGCTAAAATACGACTAATGATTAACCAGGTAAAAGAAGGTGAAAAAGCAGTTAAGGCATTAGAAAAGGAAAATAACAATAATCCAAATGTAATAAAAATCCCTCTTCCATTTTTATCTGAAGCCCAACCAAAGAAAGGTGCTGCAATAGCATATGTTACAGCAAAAACAGTTACCATCCATCCTGTCATCGCTGAACTAACACTATACGCTTCCGAAATGAACGGCAGTAACGGGGATACTACAAACAAATCTGTACCCATTAGAAACAAAGTTATCCAACCAACACTTAAACTGACTTTCCCTTGCAAGCCCATTACATCCCCCATTTACAATTATTATTATATGTATATTTTTTAGGGTCGTAATTGTTCAAGAAAACTGCTCCGTTTGTTCAATAAGAAAAAGGAGGTGCCGCAGCTACCTCCGTTGTTAAGTTAAAGCACCCTTTAGTTTGATAAGCAACACTTCGAAGATACGGGATTATTGTAGCATACTCTCCAATTTGTCCTTCACTAGCACCCATTCTTGGTCGATTACACTGTAATACACAGAGTCTCTTAAATAACCGTTAGGCATAACCATATGATTCCGAAGCACTCCTTCTTTTACCGCACCCAGCCGTTCAATTGCCTGCTGAGACCGCACATTTCGACTATCTGTTTTTAACTGAACACGAATTGTCTCAAGTGTCTCAAAGCAGTGTTTCAAAAGAAGATACTTACATTCTGTATTTATTCTAGTTCGCCAAACAGTTGGAGACAGCCATGTCCACCCAATTTCCAAGTTACGGTTTGGTATGGATATATTAAGAAAACGAGTGCTACCCACAATTTTTCCCTAATCCTTATCGAAGATAACAAAAGGAAATTCGCTTCCTTGCTCTCTCGCTTGAAGTGCTCCATTCACAAGATACTTCATATCTTCAATCGATTGAACTTTCATTGGCATGTGTGCCCATATATCTGGATTGTTTCCCGCATCAAATAATTCCTGTACGTGATAATCCTCCATAGGTTGTATCTTTACTCTATCTCCTATTAATACTACTGGTGTTATCTCCATAATTCTTCTCTCCTTTTTTCTTTGGTACGATTATATAAACAAACTGTCCTGCATTAAAATGACAGTTTTTTATTTTTTATAAGGTACAGATAAAGGAGGGAGGTTAAGCAACTCATCTTCCACTAATCTGCATCTTTAGTTGAGGAAGAAAAAAGACCAGCTGGAACAGCAGCCAGTTCTTAAACTCTTGCCCCCGTTTCTTTAAGTGAATAACTTCACAACCTTTAAAATTATCCTTTATTACAGGAATGCTGCCCCGTTAGCTCAATAAGTAAAAGTTGTCAAAATGACAGCTCCGATCTTTCGTTAACACACCCTTTAGGTTAAGTGAATTTAATCACAAACTTAAAGTTTTACTGATAAAATTGTGTTCTCTTTAAGGATAGGTCAGGAAAATGCAGATTTACAAAAATAATGAGGCTTTAACCTATAAAAAAGCCGATTCCCAGTCATCACAGGGAATCGACTTTTCTATTTAAATTAGACTCTGCCACCAATGAGTTAGTTCAATAAGCATTTTCTATTTTTACATTTACATTTCTAAATCTGTAAATGCGTAAGGTAGCAATTCCTTTAAGGTCAATTCTAATATATCTTTCTTCTCGTTAGTTAGATAAACTGGCATTTCAGGTGAACAAAATTCTGCTAAAACTTGTCTGCAAATGCTGCAAGGCGGAAGAAAGTCTACCGTATCACCTGCAACAGCTATAGCCTGAAAGTCACCTTTTTTATAACCATTTGATATTGCGGTAAAAATAGCTGTTCTCTCAGCACAATTAGTTGCACCTAGTGAAACATTTTCAACGTTTACTCCATTAATTACAGTACCATCTTTTAGTAATAATGCTACTCCAACTGGAAACTTGGAATAAGGTACGTATGCTTTGGCTTTCATCTGACGTGCACTTTCCATTAATAGCTCTTTATTCATATTATCCACCCTTTTTTTAAGAATGAACTTTTCAAAGTTCCCTAAACGTCAACATTCTGTTGACAGGACTATTAATGCTATATGTGAAATAGATATTTGTCAACATGGTAGTTGTAACAAAGGAAATTTTGTTATCAAATATCCCTTAGATTTTTGCTTTTTTCATTAAACTCACCCGCTACTTCAATAGGGCAAAAACGATCCTTCGTTATTGAAGCATCGCCCCCGTTAGTTGAAGAAGAAGTTTTATTTAATTCTCTTGTTGCTATTTCTTATACATCTCTTTTAGTATATCTGGTCCAGGGATATTATTTAATATCTTATTAGTTCATCTACACATTTATCGCTTATAAAGTCACCTGTTCCGTCTTTTGCCATTTCTAAATAAGCGGCGGTCATCATTTCAATGCTTCTTACCATCTGACTCAACTAAGGCAATGATTTTTTCTTTTTTTTCTTAATCCAACATAAATTATCTCCTTTGTTCTGATTGATAGTATAGTAAATTCGCTAAAAGGGGTAGCGTCAGGAAAATGCAGTTATACAACGTTAATGAAGTTTCAATATTAAAAAACCTAATTTTTCAGCATAAAATGAGAAATTAGGTTTTTTCATTAATAGAAAAAGACTTATAAGTATTTATCACTAATCACTTTCATATGGTGTAACTCATGCCCGGCAATGCCATATGCAATGGTACCTACCGAAACTGGGCTGTTCATTACAGTTCCATTACGAACCCACGCTGCATCATCAATGGTTGAAATAAGGCTTAACGTGTTGGAGCGTACCGTGTCAAAACCTGCTAGTAACTGCTCCCAGGATAATTTGTTGAAGTTTGCCGCAGAAACGTATTGATCCTGTTCCATTGCTGGGAGTTGTGCACTTTCATTTCGTGCAATGGCAAGCATTCGATACGACATCACACGTTCCGAGTCAGTCATATGCCCAATCACTTCTTTTAAAGTCCATTTACCTGGTGCGTAAGCCTTCCTCGCTGAATCCTCTGATACGCTGCTTAAGAGGGTAATGGTCTTAGTTCGTTGCTTACTAAGAATTTCTTCAATATCTCCATCTGGCACAAGACTAACAAACCTAGCATGCTCTGGATTTTCAATAAATAATGGTCGTGGACGCACAAGAATCCTCCTCATCGGAATAGTTAATTATGGTTCTTGCCTAATATTCGACTGTCAAGAAAATATTTCCTTTATTTTTGATATTTAATTTCTTTACCGCAAAATAATTGCAAATTAAACAGCTTTATTATCCCTATACAACTGCTTTATGCAGTTAACATAATACAGATAATAAGGGATTAATTCACTTTTTTTATTCCACTAACCTGCTTCGTTAGCTCAAAAGCAACAAGATGTTGCCGCTGCAACAGCTTAGCTTATAGACTAGAGATTATAAATTTTTTTTGCCGAAAAACTTTGAAGATAATTTCACTAATAAAAAAAAAAAAAAGTAAAAAAAGAAAAAGTTAAATATAAAACCCAACAGTTGAAAACCAAATTGAAACTTATCAATAGTATAAAAATCGAATACTTGTGCTGGAAAACCAGTTGATTGTTGGGATTCTAATTTCTCCCCATAAGGATAAGGGATAAAAGCACAAGCAATAGTAATTAAAAAACCTATTAAATAGAATTTTTTCTTACTCATTTGAAATCCTCCAATAAAAATTATAGATTTTTTAGATGAATTAAATTAGAAACTTTCTCATAATTTTACAGTTCTATACTTATCTATAAAAACCCTTCATTCTTACACTAACCTGCCACTTTAGTTCAAGAAGAAAAATGGCTGCCGTAGGACCCTAATATATTGAACTCAATCACTCGTATGCTAAAGATGAAAAAAAGTCCTTGTATTAAACATTTTCCACATTGTTTATAACCACCATTTTTCCTGTGGAATTAAAACCGTTTTAATATCAAAGTTATTTTCAAACCAATTTTTCATCAAAGTTTTATGAACAAGATATTCTGAAGCAGAGTGGGAAACACCTATAAGCGACATTGATGTTTTTGAAGCATACTCCATCATTTCTTTGTATCTTTGTTTTCCATAATCGTTATCAATATGGCAATGAACTTCACCTGTAATATATGCTTGAACGCCATTTCTCTCTGCTTCCTTCATCCAATCAACTTTGTCCCCACAACCAGCAACAATTGCTATTCTTTGAATTTCATTTAGATTTTTACCTTCAAAATCAACATAGGGAACTTCAAAAATACCTTTCAATGTTGACACTAATTCATCAGTGTTTGTTTTTTCAATATTACATACTAGTAAAAAATCATTATTAATTTCAGTTAATAATTCTCTCTCAATAATTCCAGCTTTTAATGCTCTGGCAATCGCAACATTCGTGCCTAATTTTTTATGACAATCCATAGGTATATGGCAGGTGTAAATGGATAGTTTTTTCTTTTTCATTTGCATAATGTATTTTTCTTTAATGGGAAGAAATCCTTGTCCCCATTTACCTTTAGGGTCTCCACATTCCATAAACAAGGGATGATGCATAAACAATAAATCTCCCTCGTTACCTTCTTCCAGAAATCTTCCCAAGACATATTCATTTGGAAAAACAGCCAAAAAAACTCTTTCAACTTTTGAAGCACCTCTTAACATTAGACCATTAAAAAGTTCAACAAATTCCTTTTCAAAAGCAAATTTCCAATCAAATCCTAAAGGGTCATATGCATTAGGTATAAATCGACTAAAAGAAGGATCTTTTCCAAAAGCTTTTATATCGAATTCGATGTCTAATTTACTAACTAATTCTTGAAGTTCTGTCAAAACTAGCCATCCTCCCTTACAATTTCCATTTTTTAAATTATACACCTAATCAACCAATAATTGGGGAATTCTTCTTCAACTAATGCTGCCACGTTAGTACAACAAGAAAAAAGGATCGCCGCAGCAATCCCCATCTTTAACTCTTGCTACCCGTTTGTTGAATAAGAACAGCCTATTTGCTATGAAGAAATGCTGTTCTTCTTAAGTTGTATAAAACAGACAATAGTACAAATTTATTTTACATAATGTTTTTTAAAATCTGGGTGAATAGAAAATTTATGGCGTAAATTCACGAGGTTTTCCCCAAAACTTTCCTCTAAAAGTTCTCTATGTTTCTCCATAATTTCCATGAGATATAAATCATGAATCATGACTTCTGTAATTGGCATTACTAAACCTACATGCCTTGTCCATGCTGCACGGCTATCTTTGCCCAACGAGACAATACCTGCTACTACTTCTGAATCATCTGCACTAATAACAAGCCATCGTCCACCATACTCTTCTGTAATTTCATGACCCATATAATGAAGGTAAACATTAGCAAAATCGGAGGCGATTTCCCCATAAGCAATAATTGTTACGTTGACCCCTCTTTTTGCTGCATGTCTTAGTTCAGACTCCAATTCTTCGAATTCCTCTTTCCAAACCTCTAAGAGAATTCTTTTTTTTGCAGATAATATACAATCTTTTACCTTATCGAGTATTTCATTACGTCCCGTGATATTCCAGATATTTTCACGGTCATGTGCAGAACGTTCGAACTCCGCTAATGATTTTTCTGCTAGTTCAAAATTCCCTTCTGCTTCCCTTCGACGGTTTTTAATTAACTCCTTTGCAGGAACAGGAGTATACTGTGGTGTGTTTCCAGGACTAACCAGAATATCTCCTCGTATGGTGAGACTATCTAGAACTTCATATATTCTCGAACGTGGTACACCAGAATTTTTCGCTACTGCATATCCAGTTAATGGAGATTCCTCCAATAAGGTAAGATACGCTTTCGCTTCATATTCGGTAAAATTTAGATTCTTTAATGTTTCAAAAATGGTTTCTTTCATAAACCCTCCAACATAATATTAGTCGCTACCTTAGTAACTAATATTTTATCAAAATCTGTTGATTATTTCCAAATTCATCTGATATACTCATATAAGTAGTTACTTTGGTAGTCACTATTGGAAAAGGAAGGGAGAAACAACATGGATAGCTTAATAACATACATTTCAATTGCTGCAATGATGGTTGTTATACCAGGAGCAGATACTATGCTCCTGGTGAAAAACACGCTCAGCTATGGTCCAAAAGCCGGACGTTATACGGTTCTCGGAATGGCAACGGGACTTTCTTTTTGGACGCTTATTGCTATTCTTGGATTATCTGTTGTCATTGCAAAGTCAGTAATTCTTTTTAGTACAATCAAATATTTGGGAGCTGCTTACTTAATTTATTTGGGGATAAAAAGTTTTTTTGCTAAAAGTGTGTTTTCTTTAGAGGAAATTCAAGCACAAGCGAATGCACCTACCAATTCTTCAAGTCGGCATAATAAAGAGTCCTTTATGCAAGCATTACTTAGTAATGTTCTTAATCCAAAGACTGTTTTGGTTTATATAACGATCATGCCTCAATTTATCGATTTGAATGGAAATGTAAATCAGCAATTGATTGTGTTAGCATCAATCCTTACTTTACTTGCTGTATTGTGGTTTCTAACCCTTGTTTATGTAATTGACTACGCAAAAAAATGGTTGAATAACTCCAAATTCCAGAAAGTATTCCAAAAATCAACTGGCTTAATGTTAGTAGGTTTTGGCATTAAAACAGGGATTTAAATTTCATTTATTAACATACCTAATTAAACTTTCTCCGTTCAGACAACTGAACGGTTTTTCTTTTTTGTTCTGATTTGCTTCAAACGTGCAACTAACATAATAAATAATCCCCCTTCAGCTGCACCTAATGTAGTTCCAATTTTGATAGGATGACAAAAATAAACCATTAGCAAATTATGTTTGAAAAGGCGAGAAACCACCAAATGATGGCAAAACCGAAGAAGAAGAGAAAGAATATAGTAAAAAAAGCCTGGCGGTCCGCCAGACTCATCTCATTTCTTTATGAGGATAAGTATGATCACGATTAATTAGCTTTCGTATGTCTCCTCGAATAAATACATCCTTTATTTC
>NZ_JACCBX010000016.1 GCF_013409995.1 Neobacillus driksii | reverse complement strand
GTCACACCCGTTCCCATACCGAACACGGAAGTTAAGCTTCTCAGCGCCGATGGTAGTTGGGACTTTGTCCCTGTGAGAGTAGGACGTTGCCAGGCACACGAAACACAACCTGATAAGGGTTGTGTTTTTTTTGTGTTGTCCAAAAGGACAAATTAGGATAGATAATATGATAAATGGAGAATCGTGACCGTGAGGCGAAACTTTTAGAGAAGAGGGTAACGAATAGCTGTTATTCGTGCCCATTAGGGCGACCCTTTTAGAGAAAAGGGTAAGAAATACCGCCTATTCGTGCCATAGGACGACACTTTTAGAAAAAACGGTAACGAATAATAATTTTCGTACTTTTAGTTAAATCCTTTTAAGTGCCTTTATTTATAGAAAAGAGAATCATAACCACATTTTGACTCCCTCATCTAAAGGTTTTTAGCACAGGAGGTAACCAAAGACCTGTTTTGATTCCTATAACCCTGACTTTTCAAAAATCAAGGGAACCAAAGCTCGCTTTTGATTCCCATAAGCTCAATCTTTCAAGAGAAGAGGGAACCAAATGCCTTTTGTAGATTTATGCACCTGATCTTTCCCTTCCTAGATCATTCTTCCATAATTAAAAGTAAAGGAAGGATAAATAGGATGGAATAGAGAAATCAGATGTTACTAACCTAAATCAAGGAGGAAAATGATTCAATGAAACTAGTAACAATAGAAAAAGAAGGTAAATTTGTGTTAGGTGTAAAGATAGAGAACGGCATAATTGACCTTGAAGAAGCATTAAAAGAGGTACCTAATAATCACCTACATACAAATATCATGGATGTTATCGCGGGTGGTCATGAATCTATTTCCGCACTCCAGGATTATATTACAATTCTGCCAACTGAAAATAAATCAACCTATATTAAAAATGAAGAGGAGGTTAAGTGGGGACCATGTGTCACACAACCGAACAAGATTATCTGTGTAGGTTTAAATTATCGCAAGCATGCGGATGAAACAAAGTCTCCATATCCAGAAGTACCCATATTATTTAGTAAATTTAATAATTCATTAACAGGACATAAATGTGAGATAGCTGTGCCAAAAGTGACGAAAAGGTTGGATTATGAGGTTGAATTAGCCGTTGTAATTGGAAAGGAAGCGAAGTATGTAAATAAGGAAAATGCTTTAGATTATGTATTTGGTTATTGTACAGCTAATGATTTATCAGCACGCGACCTACAGAAAAGGACACATCAATGGTTACTTGGTAAAACATGTGACGACTTTAATCCAATAGGTCCATATCTTGTTACAGCTGACGAGGTCGGTGATCCTAACAATTTACAATTAAAAACTTATGTGAATGGAGAAAAACGTCAGGATTCCAATACATCTGATATGATTTTTTATGTAGATGAGATTGTCAGCTATATATCGCAGCACATGACTCTTACAGCTGGTGATGTCATTCTAACTGGAACTCCAGAGGGGGTTATTGTAGGCTACCCATTGGAAAAACGAGTTTACTTAAAACCTGGTGATGTGGTAACTGTTGAAGTTGAAAAATTAGGTACACTAACCAATAAGTTAATTGAAGAAAAATAATTTTGGAGTAAGAGCCAGGCATTAAGGACTGTCTGGCCCTCCAATGATTTTCAAGTTACCTCCCTGTATATAAGCTAAACACCTCATCCCAACTCCATTTTTCATAATAGGAACTCCCGAGATTGATATTCTTTATCCAAACCATTTCTCCAGATTTATAGGTTGGAGAAATCATAACATCTGCATTCTTTCGGTCAGTTCTAATCCAGATCAAATTATTTTTAACAATTTCTGGTCTGAAATCTCCATCTTTCTCTGAAGGAACTGTTAATTGGGTTTGTTTATTATCTGATAGACTGATCTTATATAGGCTTGGCAATGCTCTTTCGCTCAAGTCCTCAGAACTATTTTCCTTCGAACGAGATACGATTATAGTTCGATTATTTTGCCACGTCAAATCACGATCGACATAACCCCTTGGGGTGAGAGTCACATTTTTCATAGAAGGGACTTTTAAAACCCGGGTCCTTTTATTGATGGTTGCTTCTCGCCCAATCCCACTTACATATCCCAACAATCCATTATATGGAGCCCATTGGAACCAAGCCGATTCAATTAACATTTCATCCATCTTTTGAAAAGTTTTTCCATTAGCTGATAGTACGCATAATGTATTACCATCAGCTGATAAGGAAGCGGTAGGGATTAACAAAAAGCTAATCCACTTCTTATCATTTGACCATTTAAATTCACTAGTAGAAGCAAATATTTCATTTTTGCCTATCTTAACGTTATATAAATGGTTCACAGCAGGCTTTTCTTTTTTTCTCAAGAGAACTTTTGATAAGATGATATCTGAATGAAATTCAGGACTTTTTTTAGTTGATATAAGAAATCCTTTGCCGGATGGGAGCCAAGAGAAGTTTTCTATATCCTTCGCTATAGGCGTAAATAGACCTAATTGACTGGTATGTAAACTAAAAAGATTTTTTGCAACTTGAAATCCAAGTGAATTTTCATTCGGAGACCATTGAAAATTAACTCCAACATTTTCTTTCACCTTAAAATGTCTATTGCTCTTTACCCTGTAGAGCCAGAGATCCATAATATCCCCATCTTTGGCTCCCTTTAAATAGGCAACCCAGCTGCCATCGAATGACCATTTTGGATATCTTACATAGCCCGTATCCGTAATTCTTATATCTTTATCCTTTATTTTTAACCATAAAAGATTGTCTCTTACAAAAGTGGCTTTCAAATTTTCTTTAGGTTCTGCTGTGGCAGCAATCGGAAGGAAGGTAAATATCAGAAAAACTAATAATAGTATCTTTTTCATCATAAAGTCACCAGCTTATTATTTTAAATCTTATTATTTCCAATAAAAGGAGTAGAGTATGTATTTAGGTCAAAGATCAAAAAGAATAATAGTAAAATAATACTAGGCTCTTACCTGTCAAATGGCAGGTCTTTTTTAAATGAAATGAAAAGTTCCTTAAAAAAGGGTAAACTAACAAATACAACTATAAAAGGGCAAGAGGAGAACAGGAGGGTATAGATGTTAGAGAATAGTTTTATGATGGTAGTGATTATTTTACTTATTAACATTGTTTATGTTTCATTTTTTACGATAAGAATGATTCTAACGTTAAAAGGTCAGCGTTATTTGGCAGCATTCCTGAGTATGATAGAAGTGGTTATTTATGTTTTAGGTCTTGGACTTGTTTTAAATAACTTAAATGAAATTCAAAACCTAATTGCTTACGCCGTTGGTTATGGGATCGGTGTCATCGTAGGAATGAAAATTGAAGAAAAGCTGGCTTTAGGCTATATTACCGTAAATGTAATTACAAAGGAATACGATAAAAACTTACCTAAAGTATTAAGAGAGAAGGGATTCGGGGTGACCGACTGGGCTGCCCATGGGCTTGAGGGAGATCGAATGGCTCTTCAAATATTAACACCAAGAAAATTTGAACTTAAATTATATGAAACGATAAAAGGTTTGGACCCAAAAGCATTCATCATCTCCTATGAACCTAAGGCGATTCATGGCGGGTTTTGGGTGAAATCTGTGAAAAGAGGGAAATTATTTTCATGAGTAAAAAGAAAATGCAATTTGAAGTTCAAGAAAATGAAAGCATTGAAGCTTGTCTAGAGCGGATGAAAAAACAAGGGTATATACCGGTTCGCCGTACGGAAAAACCGATTTTTCAGGAGGTAGTTAATGGAAAAGAAACTTCCTATGAACCGGTCGGAAGGCAGATTGTATTTGAAGCTATCAGTGCTGAGTAAAAACGAACAATAGTTTTTATAGAAATAAAATCGTTCGTTTTTATTGACCATTTGCGTCTGAAAATGTAATATAAAGGTGTAAAAAAAAATATATAACGTAACACCCTCGTATAATAATGGGAATATGGCCCGTAAGTATCTACCCAATTACCGTAAATGATTGGACTATGAGGGGAAGTGGAAAAATGCCGGAAACGTTAACACGTTTCATGGTCATTTACTGTGCCGATATCAGCCCGGACAGACTGCTTTCTCTCATTTCATGAAATTGGGGAAGTATCTGTTTTGGGCTTTTTATATTGGTAAAGTAAGAAGGGCGTAAGCGCCTTGTTCAGGGGCTGGATTTAGAGACAAAGGGGAGAGAATATGAATCCAATTATAGCGGTAATAATGGGGAGCAAATCCGATTGGGAAACGATGAAGCATACCTGTGAAATCCTTGACCGATTAGAGGTTCCATATGAAAAAAAGGTGGTTTCAGCACACCGTACTCCTGATTTGATGTTTGAATTTGCTGAGAATGCTAGAGTAAGAGGAATTAAGGTAATCATCGCAGGTGCTGGCGGTGCGGCTCATCTGCCAGGTATGGTGGCGGCAAAGACTACATTGCCCGTAATTGGGGTTCCTGTTCAATCGAAGGCGTTGAATGGAATGGATTCTCTTTTATCGATTGTACAAATGCCTGCTGGGGTACCGGTTGCAACAGTTGCGATTGGTAAGGCGGGGGCAACCAACGCGGGTTTACTGGCAGCCCAAATTGTATCGATTAATGATTCGATAATACAAGAAAAACTAGAACAAGTCCGCTTGGAGTCCAAAATGACGGTAATAGAAAGTAGTGATCAGCTTGTCTAATAAAACTATTTTACCGGGTCAGACAATAGGAATCATTGGCGGCGGCCAGTTGGGAAGAATGATGGCTCTTTCTGCAAGAGCAATGGGTTATCGAATTGCCGTATTAGACCCGGCTGAAGATTCGCCTTGCGGCCAGGTGGCGGATTATAAGGTAATTGGGGACTATGATGATTTAGAGGCAATAAAGAAACTAGCTGAAATAAGTGATGTCATTACCTATGAATTTGAAAATATTGATGCCGCGGCGCTTGAATGGCTTTGCAATCATGCATATGTGCCTCAGGGCAAGAGTTTACTTGAAGTTACTCAGGACCGAGTGAAAGAAAAAGGTGCGATTGAAAATGCTAGGGTCCAGGTGGCACCTTATGCAGTGATCAATTCTCTGAATGACCTTCATGAACAATGTGAACAGCTTGGCTATCCCGTTGTATTAAAAACAGCACGCGGCGGCTATGACGGTAAAGGGCAAGTGGTTCTAAAAAGCCATCAGGATATTGAAAAGGCTCAAGTACTTCTTGAAAACGGACAATGTATCCTGGAAAAATGGGTTTCTTTTACGAAAGAAATTTCCGTCATTATCACAAGAAATTCAAATGGTGAAACAAAGGTATTTCCGGTTGGGGAAAATATTCATCGTGATAATATACTTCACCAGACTATTGCTCCTGCGCGTATTAGTAAACAAGCTGAGGAGAAGGCCATTGAGTCCGCAATACAACTTGCAAATGCTTTTGGGCTAGTAGGGACACTAGCGGTTGAAATGTTTTTAACAGCGGGGGATATCATTTACATAAATGAACTCGCTCCTAGACCGCATAATTCAGGGCATTATACGATTGAAGCTTGTGAAACATCACAATTCGAGCAGCACATCAGGGCTGTGTGTAACCTGCCTCTTGGGAAGACAGAGCTATTAAAGCCTGCGGTCATGGTTAATATATTAGGGGAGCATGTTCAAAACGTGTTAGATAAAGTAACAAACGTACCAGATTGGAAAGTTCATTTATATGGTAAAAAAGAGGCAAAACTAAAAAGAAAGATGGGGCATGTAACGATTTTATGTGATTCTGTTGATAGTGCCCTTGAAGAAGTGAATACTAGTTACATTTGGGAAGAAAAAAGTCTGGAGGCAAAAAGATGATTGATCGTTATACAAGACCTGAAATGGGTGCGATTTGGACAGAAGAAAACCGCTTTAAGGCCTGGTTGGAGGTTGAAATTCTTGCATGTGAGGCATGGGCAGAGTTAGGTGAAATTCCGAAAGAAGACGTAAAGAAGCTGCGAGAAAATGCATCCTTCAATATTGACCGGATTAAAGAAATCGAAGAAGAAACACGGCATGATGTTGTGGCTTTTACTCGCGCAGTATCCGAGACGTTAGGGGAAGAGCGCAAGTGGGTGCATTACGGTCTAACTTCTACGGATGTTGTTGATACCGCTCTTTCTTACTTGTTAAAGCAAGCGAATGAGATTATCCGGAAGGACCTTGAAAACTTTATTGATATCCTAAAGAACAAAGCGATTGAACATAAATTTACCGTGATGATGGGACGTACGCACGGGGTACATGCTGAACCGACTACTTTTGGATTAAAGCTTGCTCTTTGGTACGAAGAAATGAAACGCAACTTGGAACGTTTTAATCAGGCTGCTGCAGGTGTTGAGTTTGGGAAAATTTCCGGTGCAGTTGGAACGTACGCGAATATTAACCCGTTTGTTGAACAATATGTGTGTGAAAAACTGGGTACACAGCCTGCACCAATCTCAACACAAACCTTGCAGCGTGACCGCCATGCACACTATATGTCCACTCTTGCATTGATTGCTACTTCGATTGAAAAGTTCGCCGTGGAAGTTCGTGGTTTACAAAAAAGCGAAACGCGTGAAGTAGAAGAGTTTTTTGCA
Organism: Neobacillus driksii; assembly: GCF_013409995.1. Taxonomy (GTDB): domain Bacteria; phylum Bacillota; class Bacilli; order Bacillales; family Cytobacillaceae; genus Neobacillus; species Neobacillus driksii. The sequence goes on along the minus strand of NZ_JACCBX010000016.1, from coordinate 140,484 downwards.
AAAGGACAAAAAGGATCATCCGCAATGCCTCATAAGCGCAATCCAATTGGCTCTGAAAATATGACCGGTTTGGCACGAGTGATTCGCGGTTATATGATGACAGCCTATGAAAATGTTCCACTTTGGCATGAGCGCGATATTTCACACTCTTCTGCAGAGCGGATCATTTTACCTGATGCAACGATTGCCTTGAACTACATGTTAAATCGTTTCGGAAACATCATTAAGAACCTAACTGTCTATCCGGAAAATATGAAACGTAACATGGACCGTACACTAGGATTAATATACTCGCAGCGTGTTCTGCTTGCGCTGATTGATAAGGGATTATCGCGCGAAGAGGCTTATGATACCGTTCAGCCAAAAACAGCGGAATCATGGGAAAATCAAGTGCCATTCCGTGGTTTGATAGAAGAAGAGCCAAAAATTACAAGCTTGCTTTCAGCTGAAGAAATTGCAGACTGCTTTGATTACAACTATCACCTGCAGCATGTTGACACGATTTTTGAGCGCTTAGGTTTGAATAATTAATAGATAGAAGGGGTAGTACTGCCCCTTCTCACTTTGAAGATTCCCAATATTGCGAAATAGGAGTGATTCTATATGAGAGAACTTCTCTATGAAGGAAAGGCGAAGCGAATTTTTAGCACGGATGAAGAACAAACTGTTTTGATTGAATATAAGGATTCTGCAACAGCCTTCAACGGTCAAAAGAAGGCAGATATTACAGGTAAAGGGCGTTTGAACAACGAAATTACTAGTTTGCTATTTTTAAAGCTTCAGGAACAGGGTATCCCATCTCATTTCATTAAGCGTATTTCTGAAACGGAGCAGCTGGTGAAGAGGGTCACCATTATCCCGCTTGAAGTTGTCGTTCGCAATATCGCTGCCGGAAGCCTTTCAAAGCGATTAGGAATCGAAGAAGGTAAAGAATTAATAAAGCCGCTCGTTGAGTTTTATTTAAAAAATGACGACCTTGGCGACCCATTATTAACGACTGAACATGTTTACGAGTTGAACTTAGCAACCGAAGAAGAACTAAACATTCTAAAAGAGAAAGCACTAAAAATTAATACAGTTTTATCAAGCTTTTTTACAGAGCTGGGCATTAATCTTATCGACTTCAAACTAGAGTTTGGTAAGGACAATGAGGGCGAGATATTATTAGCGGATGAGATTTCACCTGATACCTGCAGATTGTGGGATAAAAAGACAAATGAAAAGCTCGATAAGGATGTATTCCGTCGCGACCTTGGTAGTTTAACAGAAGCGTATGAGACTATTTTAGCCAGATTAGGGGGAAAACAGCATGTTTAAGGTAAAGGTATATGTGACGTTAAGAGAAAGTGTATTGGATCCACAAGGTAAAGCAGTAACTCATTCACTGCATTCATTAAATTATCCAGAAGTATCCGATGTACGAATCGGTAAATATATGGAACTAACCATTGAAAAATCAGAGCGCGACCTTGATGAAGTAATCAATGAGATTTGCAGCAAGCTATTAGCAAATACAGTCATCGAAGACTACCGTTATGAAGTAGAGGAGTGTGTTCCTCAGTGAAGTTTGCAGTCATCGTTTTTCCGGGGTCTAACTGTGACGTCGATATGTACCATGCGATTAAGGATGAACTTGGTGAACAGGTTGAATATGTGTGGCATGACACTGAGAGCTTAGATGAGTTTGATGGAATCTTACTTCCTGGCGGTTTCTCATACGGTGATTATCTACGTACAGGAGCGATTGCACGCTTTAGTAAGGTCATGCAGGCAGTTGTAAAAGCAGCAGAAGCAGGGAAACCGATTCTAGGTGTCTGCAACGGATTCCAAATTTTATTGGAAGCAGGATTACTGCCTGGAGCCATGAGACGAAATGAAAGTCTATCATTTATCTGTAAACCGGTTGACTTAAAGGTAGTGAACGATCAAACGATGTTCTCTGCTGCCTATGCGCAAGGTGAAACCATTTCAATCCCTGTCGCTCATGGGGAAGGTAACTACTATTGTGACGAAGAAACGCTTGCTAAGCTTAAAGAAAATAACCAAATCGTGTTTACTTACCAAGATAACCCGAACGGAAGTTTAGAAGATATAGCAGGAATTATCAATGAAAACGGAAATGTCCTTGGGATGATGCCACACCCTGAAAGAGCCGTTGATGAGTTACTAGGCGGAGCAGATGGACTAAAATTATTTCAATCGATCGTAAGAAGCTGGAGGGAAGCAAATGTTGTTAAAGCATGAACCAAGACCAGATCAAGTAAAGACAGAAAAACTTTATCAGCAAATGGGCTTATCCGATGAAGAATTCACCCAGATTGAAAACATTCTTGGCCGGACACCGAACTACACTGAAACAGGCCTTTTCTCGGTTATGTGGTCTGAGCATTGCAGTTATAAAAACTCTAAACCAGTCCTAAGAAAATTCCCAACGACAGGTGAGCGTGTTCTTCAAGGTCCTGGGGAAGGGGCAGGAATTGTCGATATCGGCGATAATCAAGCAGTTGTGTTTAAAATTGAAAGCCATAACCACCCATCAGCCATCGAGCCATATCAAGGGGCGGCTACAGGTGTTGGCGGCATTATCCGTGATATCTTTTCGATGGGTGCCCGTCCAATCGCATTATTAAACTCACTTCGATTCGGTGAACTTGATGAATCTGCAAGAGTACGCTACTTGTTTAAAGAAGTTGTAGCTGGAATCGCTGGCTACGGTAACTGCATTGGGATTCCGACTGTTGGCGGCGAAATTCAATTTGAACCATGTTATGAAGGCAATCCGTTAGTAAATGCCATGTGTGTAGGCTTAATTGACCATAAAGATATTAAAAAAGGTCTTGCCCAAGGTGTTGGCAATACAGTGATGTATGTTGGAGCAAAAACAGGCCGTGACGGTATTCATGGAGCAACCTTTGCTTCTGAGGAATTAACAGACCAGTCCGATGAAAACCGCCCAGCGGTACAAGTGGGCGACCCATTCATGGAAAAGCTTTTACTAGAAGCCTGTCTTGAGTTGATTCAATCAGATGCCCTTGTCGGTATTCAGGATATGGGTGCTGCGGGATTAACAAGTTCTTCCGCTGAAATGGCAAGTAAAGCGGGAATGGGTATAGAAATGAACTTAGACCTCGTTCCTCAGCGTGAAACAGGTATGACGGCATATGAAATGATGCTTTCAGAATCACAAGAGCGTATGCTGATTGTTGTTACAAAGGGAAGAGAACAGGAAATCAAAGATCTATTCACAAAATATGACCTTGAAGCAGTTGCGATTGGTACAGTAACAGATGATAAAAAACTGCGTTTGCTGCAACATGGCGAAATCGTGGCAGATGTTCCAGTAGATGCTTTAGCTGAAGACGCGCCTGTTTATCATAAGCCATCAAAAGAACCAATTTATTATCAGGAATTCCAAGCACTTGAAGTGGAAGTTCCAAATGTTAAAGATTTGAAGGAAACATTGAAACAACTTCTTAGCCAGCCTACAATTGCTAGCAAAGAATGGGTGTATAACCAATACGATTATATGGTACGTACGAATACAGTGGTTGCACCTGGCTCTGACGCCTCTGTTGTTAGAATCCGCGGAACCAAGAAGGCATTGGCGATGACGACTGATTGTAACTCACGCTATGTATTTTTAGACCCTGAAGTTGGCGGGGCAATTGCGGTTGCTGAAGCAGCACGAAATATTGTTTGTTCGGGTGCGGAACCATTAGCGATCACTGACAACCTCAACTTTGGAAATCCCGAAAAGCCAGAAGTGTTCTGGCAAATTGAAAAAGCAGCAGATGGAATCAGCGAGGCTTGCCGAGTTCTTAATACTCCTGTTATTGGCGGTAACGTCTCTTTATATAACGAAACAAGCGGAACAGCGATTTACCCAACACCGGTAATCGGAATGGTTGGGTTAGTAACAGATCTTGATCATATTACGACTCAGAACTTTAAGGATAGCGGCGACCTTATTTACTTAGTTGGAGAAACCAAGCCTGAGTTTGGAGGCAGTGAGTTACAGAAACTGCAAAACGGACGGATTTTCGGTAAAGCTCCGGAGCTTAATATACAACTAGAAAAAGAAAGACAGAATCAAGTGTTAGCAGCTATTCGTGCAGGAGTGGTTCAATCGGCACACGACCTTTCTGAAGGCGGGCTGGGTGTAGCGGTGGCTGAAAGTCTTTTTGGCCAAGAAAAGCTTGGGGCAGCGATCACGATTGAAGATACCCCAGTAACTGCATTATTTAGTGAAACACAATCCCGTTTCTTATTAACTGTGAAAAAAGAACACCAAACAGAGTTTGAAAGTTTAGTAGCTGCCAAATTGATTGGTGAAGTAAATGATACAGCCGTATTAAAGGTTAGGCTTGAAAATAACACGATTTTAGAAGCTTCTGTGAACGAATTGAAGGATGCCTGGAAAGGAGCTATCCCATGCTTGCTGAAATCAAGGGATTAAACGAAGAGTGCGGAGTCTTTGGTGTCTTTGGACATCCAGATTCTGCACAGCTTACCTATTACGGACTCCATAGCCTGCAGCACCGCGGTCAAGAGGGTACAGGGATTGTCGTATCTAACGGAGATAAGCTTAAAGTGGTGAAAGGTGAGGGATTAGTCTCAGAGATTTTCACAGAGAACGTGATGGAAGACTTAAAAGGTACTTCGGCAATTGGGCATGTTCGCTATGCGACAGCAGGGGGCGGCGGTTATGAGAACGTCCAGCCCTTGCTGTTCCATTCCCAAACTGGGAGCCTGGCACTTGCTCATAATGGTAATTTAGTAAATGCCAATTTCTTAAAACACCAGCTCGAAACACAGGGAAGTATCTTCCAAACGAGCTCAGATACCGAAGTATTAGCCCATTTAATTAGGAGAAGCGGCTATCCCCAGTTGAAGGACCAGGTGAAAAATGCACTTTCTATGTTAAAAGGAGCCTATGCGTATTTAATTTTAACAGAGAAGGAGTTAATGGTTGCCCTTGATCCTCATGGATTAAGACCACTTTCGCTCGGATGTATTGGAAATGCATATGTAGTGGCTTCGGAAACCTGTGCCTTTGATGTTGTCGGGGCAGAATTCATCCGCGATATTAGACCTGGTGAATTAGTAATCATCAATGAAGATGGAATAACCTCTGAACAGTTTGCATTCAATTCAACAAAGTCAATTTGTGCAATGGAATATGTTTATTTTTCAAGACCTGATAGTAACATTCAAGGGATCAATGTTCATACTGCTCGAAAGAACATGGGAAAAAGATTAGCGGTTGAAGCTCCAATTGAAGCGGATGTCGTAACAGGAGTTCCGGATTCAAGTATTTCAGCGGCCATTGGTTATGCAGAAGCAGCTGGAATCCCTTATGAGATGGGATTGATTAAGAATAAATATGTCGGTAGAACCTTCATTCAGCCAACTCAATCATTACGTGAGCAAGGGGTAAAGATGAAGCTGTCTGCGGTTCGCGGTGTCGTTGAAGGTAAACGTGTTGTCATGGTTGATGACTCCATTGTTCGTGGTACAACGAGCAGAAGGATTGTCAGCTTGCTAAAAGAAGCAGGAGCCACTGAAGTGCACGTGGTCATCAGTTCACCTCCAATTAAAAATCCATGTTTCTATGGAATTGATACATCATCGAAAGAAGAATTAATCGCTTCAGATAAATCAGTGGAAGAAATTAGACAGCTGATTGGTGCTGATTCCTTAACGTTCCTTAGTACCGAAGGGATGGTAGGAGCGATTGTCAAAACGGACGGAACAGAAGGTTTTTGCCTCGGCTGCTTTACTGGTAACTACCCAACTGAGATTTATCCAGATACACTCCAATATTACTACCAAAAATAGGAGGGAACATCATGGCGAATGCTTATACACAGGCAGGCGTAAACATCGAAGCAGGCTACGAGGCTGTAGAGAGAATGAAAAAGCATGTACAAAAAACAGCCCGAGCTGGCGTAATAGGTGGCCTTGGCGGCTTCGGTGGTATGTTTGATCTATCGTCACTGAATTTAAAAGAACCAGTTCTTGTATCAGGAACAGATGGCGTTGGTACCAAGCTGATGATTGCCTTTTGGATGGATCAGCATGAAACAATTGGCATTGACGCAGTAGCGATGTGTGTCAACGATATCGTTGTTCAAGGCGCAGAACCATTGTTCTTTTTAGACTATATTGCTACCGGAAAAGCAAAGCCTGAAAAGATTGAGGCGATTGTCAAGGGCATAGCTGATGGATGTGAACAGGCTGGCTGTGCACTTATCGGCGGAGAAACAGCTGAAATGCCTGGATTATATAGTGAAAATGAGTATGATCTTGCTGGCTTTACGGTTGGAGCCTGTGAAAAAAGCCGATTGATTACAGGGGAAACCATTCAGGCTGGTGATGTGTTAATCGGATTAGCCTCAAGCGGAATACACAGCAATGGTTATTCACTCGTAAGAAAGGTGTTTAACAATTGGGCGTTAACGGAATATGTTGACGAGCTTGGCTGCACCTTAGGCGAAGAATTATTAAAACCAACGAAAATCTATGTAAAACCGATTCTATCTGCGTTGAAAAAGTTCAACTTAAAAGGGATGGCTCACATTACCGGAGGCGGTTTTATTGAAAATATCCCTCGGATGCTTCCTAATGGACTTGGAGCAGCCATCTTTGAAAAAAGCTGGGACATCCCGCCGATTTTCAATTTAATTACAACTGTTGGACAAATCGACCAGCAGGAAATGTATAATATCTTTAATATGGGTATCGGCATGGTGATTGCAGTTGATAAGGATATCGCGGCTGACCTCATGGATCATTTAAAACAATGCGGAGAAACTGCCAATGAAATCGGTGTTGTAACGGCAGAAGAAGGCATTAGTATCGGTGGCCGCCGATGAGAAAGATTGCTGTTTTTGCCTCAGGAACCGGAAGCAACTTTCAGGCGATTATTGACGTAGTGAAATCGGGAGAACTTGAAGCGGACATCGCACTCCTCGTTTGTGACAAGCCGGAAGCATATGCGGTCCGGCGTGCCCATTCCGCTCGTATCCCAACTTTTGCTTTTACTCCTAAGGAATATAGTTCCAAGGAAGCTTATGAAAGTGCTATTTTGGAGAAATTAGCAAGCTATGGCGTCGAGTTTATCGTTCTGGCCGGTTATATGAGGCTGATTGGTCCGACATTACTCGGCGAATATGGTGGACGAATTGTTAATATCCATCCTTCGCTTCTTCCGGCCTTTCCTGGTAAAGACGCTATTGGTCAAGCATTGGCTGCGAAAGCGGACTGGAGCGGCGTTACCATCCACTACGTTGATGAAGGAATGGACACTGGACCGATCATTGTCCAGGAACGCGTCCGCCTTAGTGAAAAGGAAACAAGAGAGAGTCTGCAAAAGAAAATACAAAATATCGAACATAAGCTTTATCCATCTATCCTGCAAATGCTGTTAACGAGAGGGGAAGTTCAACATGACGAAAAAGCGCGCACTTATTAGTGTTTCTGATAAAAATGGTATTCTTGAATTTGCTAAAGAATTAGTCAGCTTAGGTTTTGAAATTATTTCAACGGGCGGAACGAAAAAAGCCCTTCAAGAACAAGGTGTTCCTGTTCTCGGAGTAAGTGATGTTACTGGTTTTCCAGAAATATTAGAAGGACGTGTTAAAACGTTAAATCCGTTCATTCATGGGGGCTTACTAGCGAAACATGATGACGAACAACACCAAAAACAGCTTCAAGAACATCGCATTGACCCTATTCAAATTGTTTGTGTTAACCTTTATCCTTTTCAACAAACCATCGCAAATCCAGATGTAACTACTGAAGACGCAATCGAAAATATTGATATCGGCGGTCCAACGATGTTACGTGCTTCAGCAAAAAATCATCAATATGTAACAGTAGTCGTAGACCCCGTTGACTATTCTAAGGTAATTGAAGAATTAAAGGCAGAGGGTAAAACAACACTTGAAACCCGCAGAAAGCTAGCGGCAAAGGTTTTCCGCCACACGGCAGCATATGACGCATTAATCGCTGAATATATGACTGACCTTGCACAGGAAGAAACACCTGAAAAATTAACCGTTACATACGAGCTGAAGCAATCGCTTCGTTACGGGGAAAATCCACATCAAAAAGCTGCTTTTTATAAAAAGCCACTAGGTTCGACGTTTTCCATCGCTAATGCAGAGCAGCTTCATGGAAAAGAGCTTTCTTATAATAATATTAACGATGCGGATGCTGCCCTGCAGATTGTGAAAGAATTTACAGAGCCTGCGGCAGTTGCTGTAAAACATATGAATCCATGCGGAATTGGAACAGGTTCTAACAGTTTTACCGCGTTTGAAAAGGCATTTGCTGCAGATCCTGTTTCTATTTTTGGCGGAATTATTGCTTTTAATAGTGAAGTGGATGCCCAGACAGCTGGCAAGCTTCATGAGATTTTCTTAGAAATCATTATTGCTCCATCTTTTTCTGAGGAAGCATTAACAATCTTAACTGCGAAGAAGAACCTACGTTTATTAACAATTCCATTTTCAGGAGCAAAAAAGCCAGAGAACAAGTTGACAACCATCGAAGGCGGACTGCTTCTTCAGGAACAAGATCGCTTTACATTAGAAAATGCTACAATCTCTGTACCAACAAAAAGACAGCCAACCGAGCAAGAGTGGGAAGCATTAAAGCTTGGCTGGAAGGTAGTAAAGCATGTGAAATCGAATGCCATTGTCGTGACGAAAGAAGATATGACAATTGGAATTGGTGCAGGTCAAATGAACCGGGTAGGTGCGGCAGAAATCGCCTTAAAACAAGCAGGTGAAAAAGCTGCAGGTGCAGCACTCGCCTCAGATGCCTTTTTCCCAATGGATGATACCGTCGAAGCCGCGGCAAAAGCGGGAATCACGGCAATCATTCAGCCAGGCGGTTCCATTCGTGACGAAGATTCCATCAAAAAAGCGGATGAATATGGAATTGCTATGGTCTTTACCGGAGTTAGACATTTTAAACATTAAAATGAGGTGAGATGGATGAAGGTTCTAATTATTGGTCGAGGCGGAAGAGAACATGCACTGTGCCGAAAGGTAAGTGAAAGCACGCTTGTAGAAAAAGTATTTGTCGCTCCTGGTAACCACGGGATGGAAGATGTCGCAGAACGAGTTGCGATCGACGAAAGTAACCATGAACAACTGATTCACTTCGCGAAAGAAAAAGGCATAGGTTTAACCATTATCGGACCAGAAGTTCCCCTACTTGAAGGGTTAGCAGATAAATTTGAAGCCGAAGGTCTTGCTGTGTTTGGACCGCGACGATTAGCAGCCGAAATCGAAGGAAGTAAATCATTCGCAAAGGAAATCATGAGAAAATATGAGATTCCTACGGCTGACTATGCTGTATTCACCAACTACGAGGAAGCAAAGAAATATATTGAAGAAAAAGGCGCTCCTATTGTAATCAAAGCCGACGGATTAGCAGCAGGAAAAGGTGTTACAGTAGCATTAACACTAGAAGAGGCGTTACAAAGTACGGAAGAAATGCTGGTTGGCCAAAAATTTGGTGAAGCTTCAGCACGGGTAGTTATTGAGGAGTTTTTGAGCGGTGAGGAATTTTCCCTAATGGCGTTTGTGAATGGGGAAGTGGTTATACCGCTAGAAATCGCCCAAGATCATAAACGTGCTTATGATGGTGATAAAGGTCCTAATACAGGAGGAATGGGTGCATATTCACCTGTCCCTCATATCGCCAATGAGACAGTTGAAACGGCAATTGAAACAATCCTTAAGCCTGCGGCAAAAGCAATGGTTCAAGAAGGAAGAAGCTTCTGTGGGATTCTTTATGCAGGCTTAATTGCGAGTGAAAAAGGGCCAAAGGTCATTGAGTTTAATGCCCGCTTTGGCGACCCGGAAACACAAGTAATCTTACCAAGGTTAAAATCTGATTTAGTCCAGACTATCTTAGATGTATTAGCCGGAGGCACCCCAGAGTTAGTTTGGGATGAACAGTCGATGGTTGGAGTTGTTGTCGCAGCCAAAGGGTATCCAGAAACTTATGAAAAAGGTGCTGTTCTTAAAGGCTTAACGGATTTCTCGAATGAAGTCTATACCTTCCATGCAGGAACAAATAAAAATACACTTGGTGAATTTGAAACTGCTGGGGGCAGAGTTCTCTTAGTTGGTGCGAAGGCCTTGACTTTAAAGGAAGCGCAAGATAATGTCTACCGAGAGCTTGAAAAATTATCCTGTGACGGAGTTTTTTATCGAAGGGATATCGGCTTCAAGGCTATCGGGCGCGTCTTCTGTTAGAGCGGCGGATAAATACAAATAAAAGAGCCACAATGCTGCCGATTAAGCTGATAAGTACAAACGACATGTCTAATAAATATTCCCAAAACATGATAGATTACCTTCCTTTCAAGGGCTGGCCAACCACGGTCAGCCCTAATTTTTTTTCATTTTCTGCTATTCGTTCCCGTGGTACCGATAAATCGGTGAAAGGGGCGCGATTAGTAGAGAATCGTTACCGTAAACTCCAAAAAGTCGAGGAGAAGGGCACGATTTGTGGAGAATCGTTACTGTAAACTCCAAAAAGTCGAGGAGAAGGGCACGATTCGCAGCGAATCGTTACCACAAACTCTAAAAAATCAAAGAGCAGGGCACGATTCCGGATAATCCGTAACCCTTATTGAAAAAAGCGTATAAATTTAGGTTGGGTTATATGGCAGTACCTCATCAACTTCGCCATGATTTGACCCATCACCGAGTGCCATTGGTTTTTCCTTTTCCATTTCCTGGTATCTTTCATATAGCGCGGTCACAGGGCAAAAACGGACTATACCCTCCGCCACCTTCATTGCTCCACAAATGGCAATAAATAAATAGGAATCTCTCCAAGGAAACTTCACCATTTTAGCTGTACTCCAAGAAAGGATGGTAAGCCCGATTGTAATCCTCATTAATGCATTCAGGATTCCGATATTTTTAGTAACATTCACATTGTTCACTCCTTCACGATATTTTTACAGCAATTATCCAATTCTTTAATGCGTTAAACAATAAAATATGATAGTATAGAGATGGATTAATTTTGTAAGGGCTTTCTTTATTGAGAAATCAACATTCTTACTAGATAAATAGCTTCTAAGAAAGGGAGGGTATCGTATGCTCGATCAACGTTATCGATGGAAAAATAAACATTTACGCATGCATGTATCCGTTTTAGATGGAAAAACTTCACCAACCATTTTATTAAAAAATGCCTTATATTTAAATCAGACATTTCGCCAGTGGATGCGCGCGAATATTTGGATATATGAAGATCGGATTGTCTATGTTGGCGAGAATTTACCGCCGAAATTGGAAAACTGTGAAATCATTGACTGTACAAATGAAATTCTTGTTCCAGGGTATATCGAGCCACATGCCCATCCTTATCAATTATATAATCCCCATACTCTGGCGGCCTATGCATCACAATTTGGAACAACGACAATAATCAATGACAATATGTCATTGATTATGCATTTAAAGAAAAAGGAAGCGTTTTCTTTACTGAAGGACTTACGTTCCATCCCGACTACTATGTATTGGTGGTGCCGGTTTGATCCGCAAACGGAAATCTTAAATGAGGAAGATGTTTTTTCACATAGCAATATTAAATCATGGTTAGAGCATGACACTGTTCTCCAAGGCGGTGAATTGACTGGCTGGCCTAAATTGTTAGACGGCGATGATATGATGCTGCATTGGATTCAAGAGACGAAACGGTTGAACAAAAAAATTGAAGGACATTTTCCTGGTGCTTCAGAGAAAACATTAGCAAAAATGATTCTGCTAGGGGCAGATAGTGACCATGAAGCGATGACAGGTGAAGAAGTATATGACCGATTAATGCAGGGATATATGGTTTCATTGAGATATTCCTCCATTCGTCCTGATCTGCCAAATTTACTTGATGATATGAAACGTTTAGGAATTCAAGCCTATGATCGTTTAATGTTTAACACAGATGGCTCAACATCGACATTTTATGAACAAGGTATCACCGACCAAATGATTCGGATTGCCATTGAAAAAGGTGTACCAGTAATTGATGCCTATAATATGGCTACGGTGAATATTGCACGTTATTACAATATTGATCATTTACATGGTAATATTGCAACTGGCCGTGTTGCAAATATCAACTTCCTTTCGAGTATTGAGGATCCAACACCTCATTCTGTGCTGGCCAAAGGTAAGTGGGTAAAACGCGAAGGGCAAGTGGTTGAGGCTTATCACTCAATTAATTGGGAAGATTATGGTCTTAAACCAATGGAACTGAACTGGAACCTAAGTATTGACGATTTACAATTTTCAATGCCATTTGGAATTAAGATGGAGAATTCGGTTATTACGAAGCCGTACTCCATTGCCATTGATGCCTCATGTGATGAATTGTCAAAAGACCATGATGAGTGTTTCTTTTCTCTGCTAGACAGGAATGGCAAGTGGAGGATCAATACATTATTAAAGGGATTTGCTTCAAATCTATCTGCACTGGCAAGCTCATTTTCCAATACAGGTGACATTATCTTAATTGGAAAAAATAAACGTGATATGCTTACTGCTTTCGAGAGGATGAAGGAGTTAGGCGGCGGTATCGTCATGGTCGAGGAAGAGGAAGTGGTATGTGAGATTCCATTAAAACTGAACGGAAATATGTCAAATCTTCCGATTAAGGAACTAATGAATGAAGAAAAGAAATTACTGGTTGAATTAAAGAATCGTGGGTATTCCTTCTCAGATCCTGTGTACAGTTTATTATTCTTTTCGGCTACTCATTTACCCTATATACGAATCACCCAACAGGGTATGTACGATGTAATGAACAAAACTGTTCTCTTTCCGTCGATAATGCGTTAAACTATAAAAGTAATTATATGGATAAAACCGCTTCTGAGAAAAGACGATAGGAGTGTTATAAGAAAATGAAGAAATGGGCTGTTGCCGTAACAGCAGTTCTTTTATTGCTCTCCGGTTGCAACAATAAAGAAAAGGCTAATGGAGCAAAAGAGCCAGTAAAGGAAGAAGTTGAAGAAGTAATACAGGAAGAGGTAGTGAAAGAACTCCCTTATCACTTCCCATTAACAGGGGTGGGTTCAGAGACTAAGACAGATGGAAGAGCAGTGGCGGTTATGATTAATAATCATCCAAAAGCGCGACCTCAATCTGGCTTAAACAAAGCGGATATTGTATATGAACTTCTAGCAGAAGGTGATGTTACTCGATTCCTTGCTGTTTTCCAAAGTGAAAAACCAGGTAATATGGGTCCCGTTCGAAGTGCGAGGGACTACTACATTGATCTGGCAAAAGGTCTGGATGCTCTTTTTATCGCACACGGCTATAGTGAAGAGGCAAGAGAATTGCTCGAAAGTGATTTTGTTGATAATTTAAATGGTATGGTCTATGACGGTACATTGTTTAAAAGAGCCAGCTTCCGAGATGCACCTCATAACTCCTATATTACGTATGAGAATGTCTTAAAAGGTGCCAAGGAAAAACATTACTCGATGAATCAGTCTCCGCCTGAGTTTCAGTTTTTATCAGAGGAAGATAGTAAATCAGTTACCGGGGACGAAGCGAGTTCAGTAATGATTTCATATTCTTCCACCGGGGTTTTCAATTCCACCTACGAGTATGATGAGTCAATTGGAAAATACAAGCGCTTCTCTGATGGGGATCAAACCATAGATTATGAGTCAAAAGAACCGATTCTGTTAGATAATTTGTTTATTATTGAGACTACTCATCAAGTCATTGATGATGTTGCACATAAGGAAATTGATCTACAATCAGGGGGATCTGGTTACTTACTGCAAAAGGGTAAGGTAATGGAAGTAGAATGGAAAAATGATAATGGCTTAATTGTTCCGATAAGAGATGGAAAAGTTGTCCCGTATGTTCAAGGAAAGACTTGGGTCAACGTGGTTCCGTCGAATCCTGGACTCCAATCGAGTGTTACATTTAATGTAAAATAATCTTAACTACTTAAAGGGGTAAAATACATGCAAATTAATAAGTTACGTGGAAAAGAGCTTGACCAATTATTCCAAGCTGTTCTTTCACTGAAGGACCTTGAAGAATGCTATCGCTTCTTTGATGATTTATGTACCATTAACGAAATTCAATCATTGGCACAACGTTTAGACGTAGCAAGAATGCTGCGTGAAGGAAATACCTATCATAAAATTGAGACTGAAACAGGTGCGAGCACAGCAACGATCTCTCGTGTGAAGCGCTGCTTAAACTTCGGTAATGATACGTATGAAATGGTATTAGAGCGAATCAAAACAGAAAACGTAACCGAAGAGAAATAAATGAAACCGAAGACATCGTTCTTCGGTTTTTTTATGGATAGAATTTCTATTAATGAAATTAGTGTTTTCTTTTTTTATCTAAGTGGCTAATGCTATAATGGTGTAATGTACGATGAATGGGAGGATCTTGGGATGTACGATTTTCACGAGTGGCGCCATGTGTTTAAACTCGATCCAAATAAAGAGATAAGTGATGAACAGTTAGAAAGAATATGCGAATCTGGAACAGACGCGGTAATGGTTGGAGGTACAGATGGGGTAACCCTGGAAAAAGTCCTTGATCTAATGGCGCGAATTCGCCGCTACACCGTTCCTTGTGTCCTCGAAGTTTCAAGTATTGATGTAGTTACCCCTGGATTTGACCTTTATTTTATTCCGACAATTTTAAATAGCAATGATACAAAGTGGATCACTGGACTGCACCATCAGGCAGTTAATGAATTTGGTGAAATTATGGATTGGGAAGAAATTGTCATGGAAGGCTACTGCATTTTGAACGAAGATTGCAAAGCCGCAAAATTGACGTCTGCCAATGCACATGCTTCAACAGAAGAAGTAAAGGCGTATGCGATGATGGCAGAGAAAATGTTTCATTTACCAATCTTTTATCTTGAATATAGCGGTAGATATGGAGATGTAGAAGTGGTAGCTGAAGTGAAGAAAACCCTTGAGGAAACGGTTCTGTTTTATGGAGGGGGAATTTCAACGCTTCAACAAGCAGCCGAAATGGCTGAGCATGCGGATGTCATTGTGGTTGGAAACGCCATTTATGATGATATCGAACAAGCTTTAGCAACAGTAAAAAGTGTTCGGTGAAAATTTGCTTAAATGGATAGAAAGAGTTAAAATAAGAACAAATGTTTGGTATGGTGGTGAAGGAATTGCAATACTTATCGGAAAAGCTTTTAAATGGCTTAAACCCAGAACAACAAAATGCAGTAAAAGCAACGGACGGCCCGCTTTTACTTATGGCTGGTGCAGGTAGTGGTAAAACGAGAGTACTAACGCATCGTATTGCTTATTTAATTGTGGAAAAACGCGTAAATCCTTATAACATTTTAGCGATTACCTTTACAAATAAAGCTGCCCGCGAAATGAGAGAACGTATCGGAAAAATGATGGGCGGAGCTGCCGAGGAAATTTGGATTTCCACGTTTCACTCGATGTGTGTGAGAATACTGCGCAGAGACATCGACAGAATGGGCTTTAACCGTAACTTTACGATTTTGGATACAGGCGACCAGCAATCTGTGGTAAAAGGAATCCTCAAGGATAAGAACCTTGATCCTAAAAAATATGATCCACGTGCGATTTTAGGCGCGATCAGCTCGGCAAAAAATGAGTTAATTGACCCGGAAGAATATGCAAAAACGGCTGGAGGCTATTTCGAACAAACTGTCAGCGATGTATATACTGAATATCAAAAACGATTGCGAAAAAATCAAGCACTCGACTTTGATGACTTAATTATGATGACAATCCAATTGTTCCAGCGTGTACCAGAGGTGCTTGAATATTATCAGCGAAAGTTTCAATACATTCACGTCGATGAGTATCAGGATACAAACAGAGCACAGTATATGCTAGTCAAGTTTCTTGCAAACCGTTTTAAGAACCTATGCGTAGTCGGGGATTCTGACCAGTCGATTTATCGCTGGCGTGGAGCGGATATTGCTAACATCCTTTCTTTTGAAAAAGATTATCCGGATGCAAAAGTCATTTTACTTGAGCAAAACTATCGTTCTACAAAAAGGATTCTTCTAGCAGCGAATAAGGTTATCGAAAATAATGTAACCCGAAAAGCTAAGAATCTTTGGACCGAAAATCCAGAAGGTAATAAACTCGTTTACTATCGTGCAGACAGTGAGCAAGGAGAAGCACAGTTCGTTACGGGTAAAATTAAAGAATTAACACGCGAAGGCAAGTACAAACTTTCGGACGTTGCGATCCTTTACCGGACTAACGCTCAGTCCCGTGTAATGGAGGAAGTGCTGTTAAAATCAAATATTGAATACAGCATTGTCGGCGGTACCAAGTTCTATGACAGAAAAGAAATCAGGGACATGCTTGCTTATTTAAGGCTCATTGCTAATAATGATGATGATATTAGTCTACAGCGAATTATTAACGTGCCAAAACGTGGAATCGGATCTAGCTCAGTAGATAAAATGGCGAACTTTGCGGCAATGCACGATATATCTATTTTTGAAGCGCTGGATTCTGTTGAGTTGCTAGGATTAAGTCCGAAAATCACCAAGGGTGCCAGGGAATTTAGAGATTTAATTAAAAACTATACGCAAATGCAAGAGTTTCTATCTGTAACGGAACTGGTTGAGGATATCTTAGATAAGTCTGGTTATCGTGAAATGCTGAAGGCAGAGAAATCAATTGAAGCCCAGAGCAGATTAGAGAACTTAGACGAATTATTATCTGTAACGAAGAATTTTGAAGAAGTGAATGAAGATAAGAGCTTAGTAGCTTTTTTAACTGATTTGGCATTAGTTGCTGATATCGATTCTTTGGATGAAGACGGTGAAAAAACAGACTCCATTACTCTTATGACTTTGCACTCTGCAAAAGGATTAGAATTTCCAGTTGTCTTTTTAATTGGATTGGAAGAAGGGGTATTCCCTCACAGCCGTTCATTAATGGAAGAAGCTGAGATGGAGGAAGAACGCCGCTTAGCATACGTAGGAATTACTCGAGCGGAGCAGACCTTATTCCTGACAAATGCGCAGATGAGAACTTTGTTCGGGCGCACAAGCATGAACCCAGCATCCCGGTTTATCCGTGAAATTCCTGAGGAACTCTTAGAAGGCGTAGAAAAAGAGGAACGTAGGAATACTACGTTTGGATCAAGAGGTGGAACATCGTTTGGACGAAGCGCCTCTGGATCAACTGGAACCTCTTTTGGACGAAGCACATCTGGTACAAACGGAACATCCTTCGGTACACCAGTTACTAGAAAACCAGTTATGAGACCTATAGCCGCTTCTACTGGCGGGGATACTGTCGGCTGGAAAGTCGGCGATAAAGCTGAACATGGTAAATGGGGAATTGGAACAGTAGTAAGTGTGAAAGGAGAAGGCGAAGGAACAGAGCTCGACATTGCCTTCCCAAGCCCGACCGGAATTAAACGCCTGCTGGCTAAATTTGCTCCTATAACCAAAAAAGTATAAAGAAAAGCGCAAGCTCCTAGGCGTTGAAGCTCTGCTAGACAAAAAAAGAATTGCCCCTGTTATGGGGCTATTCTCGTATTATTTTACAATGAAAGGGCTGGATATATGGACCTTCAAACAGCGGAACTGAAAATCAATGAACTAAGAAGCCTATTAAATCAATATGGCTACGAATATTACGTGCTTGATCAACCTTCCGTACCTGATGCAGAATATGATCGTTTAATGCAGGAACTGTTAGAGATAGAGGCAAAATTCCCAGAATTAAAAACGCTAGATTCACCATCTGTGCGTGTTGGCGGCGATGTGCTGGACTTATTTGAAAAAGTAGAGCACCGAACACCAATGCTAAGCTTGGGTAATGCCTTTAACGAACAGGATTTAAAAGATTTTGACCGACGTGTTCGTCAGGCCGTCGGTGATGATGTCTCCTATGTTTGTGAATTAAAGATTGATGGTCTCGCTGTCTCTTTGCGCTATGAAAATGGCTTGTTTATTCAAGGAGCAACAAGAGGAGACGGAACCATTGGTGAGGATATTACAGCAAATTTAAAAACCATTAAATCCATCCCTCTCCGCTTACGTGAAAATGCAACATTAGAAGTTCGCGGTGAAGCTTATATGCCGAAGCGTTCCTTTGAAGCATTAAATAAAGCAAAGGAAGAACGAGGTGAAGAGCTGGCTGCAAATCCAAGAAATGCAGCTGCTGGGTCATTAAGACAGCTGGATCCGAAAATTGCTGCAACAAGGAATCTTGATGTTTTTCTATATGGAATCGGCGGCGGCGATATAAATGCAGCATCCCATAGTGAAGGGCTGGATTACCTAGACCATCTTGGTTTTAAAACAAATAAAGAGCGTCGAAAGTGCCCGACAATAAACGAGGTAATCGAGTATGTTAGTAGCTGGGTCGATAAGCGCCCGCATTTACCATATGAAATAGATGGCATTGTTATTAAGGTAGATTCCTACGAGCACCAAGGTAAACTTGGAACAACGGCGAAAAGTCCACGCTGGGCGATTGCCTATAAATTCCCTGCCGAAGAAGTCGTGACAACTCTATTAGATATTGAATTAAGTGTTGGCAGGACCGGTGTTGTTACACCGACGGCGATACTTAAGCCGGTGAAGGTAGCTGGTACCACCGTTGGACGTGCCTCTTTGCATAATGAAGACTTAATTCGCGAAAAGGATATTAAGATTGGCGATCAAGTCGTGGTTAAAAAAGCTGGAGACATCATTCCAGAAGTGGTCAATGTATTGGCAGAACAACGTACTGGGGATGAACGTGATTTCCAAATGCCTACACATTGTCCGGAGTGCGAAAGCGAACTTGTCCGACTTGAAGGGGAAGTGGCGTTACGTTGTATTAATCCTAAATGCCCGGCGCAAATCCGTGAAGGTTTGATTCATTTTGTATCTCGTGATGCGATGAATATTGAGGGTCTAGGGGAAAAAGTAATCAGCCAGCTTTTTGCGGAAAAATTAATCTCGGATGTTGCTGATATTTATAAACTAACCTATGAACAGTTAATAGCCTTAGAAAGAATGGGTGAAAAATCAGTTACAAATCTGTTAAAAGCAATTGAATCATCTAAAACTAATTCATTAGAAAAGCTATTATTTGGTCTCGGTATACGCCATGTTGGTGCAAAAGCTGCAAAAACACTTGCGCAAAGCTTTGATACGATGGACAAACTGGCTGCTGCAACAAAAGAAGACCTGATTGCGATCAATGAAATTGGCGATAAAATGGCAGATTCTATTGTGGCATTTTTCGACCAAGAAGAGGCCATGGAACTGATAAAGGAACTTGCTTCTGCAGGAGTTAATATGGCATATAAAGGGGCAAAACCAGTTTCTGTAGAAGAATCTAACAGTATCTTTGCAGGGAAGACAGTTGTTCTGACTGGGAAACTGGAACAACTCTCTAGAAATGAAGCCAAGGAGAAGATTGAAGCCCTTGGAGGAAATGTATCTGGAAGTGTCAGCAAAAAAACACATCTTGTTATTGCTGGTGAAGATGCTGGTTCGAAGCTTACCAAGGCCGAGGAACTGGGAATTGAAGTGTGGGACGAGGAGAAGCTCTTGGTAGAATTAAATAAATAAGAGGTGTAATCAAAGTGAAAAAACTTTCATTGCTCGCTCTTTCCCTTTTCTTACTGCTTAGTGGATGTGCACCGAACTTTCAAAAGCAGGAGAATGTTGTCCAAACAAAAGAAAAGGCGGATGAGAAAGCAATTATTCCGAAATATAATATTTCCGACAACTATTATCGGACGATTTTACCGTTCGAGCCTGGGGAAGCACGCGGATTAATAGTTGGAAATATCAATACTCGATATGACATTAATGAATTTGAAACAGGATTGATGAGGATTGCTCAGCATCAATTCGATCCTAAAACCTATTTGTTCCGTGAAGGACAAGAGTTAAAGCGTAATACGGTTAGATTGTGGTTAAACCGAAAATTTACACCGGCACAATTAAGTGCAGAGGGACTAAAGGAAGAAGAAAACATTGGTTTAAACCCGCTTATGGAGGACGGTGCAGATTTTCAGCAAGGGAATAATAATAGTCCGATTTATTTAGCCCATATTTTAGAACATGATTATCTCATCAAAGGAGATAATGATACGGTCAAATTGGGCGGTGTCGTAATTGGGCTAGCACTAAATTCTGTCCATTATTTTCGTACTGCAGTGGGTGAACCCTACTTTGAGCGGAAGATAGAGTTTGCTGAAATGGAACGGGAAGGGAAAAAGATTGCCGAAGAGGTTCTTAAACGTCTGCGAACCATGAAAAATTTAAAGGATGTTCCGATTACCATTGGTTTATTTGAGCAGCAAAGCAAATCATCTGTGGTGCCTGGCACCTTTTTTACCTACACCAATGTCGATAAAGGAAGCTCAACAATTAATACCTGGGAACCAGTAAATGAAAAATATTTCTTATTTCCATCTACTGAGGCACAAGAGGCACACCGTGATGATGTAACTGCATTTTTGAACTTTAAGCAGGATGTAGAGGAGTATTTTCCAAACTTTAATGGTGTTATTGGCCGCGCCTTTTATATTGGGGATCAATTTACTGATTTAGATATTACCATTCCGATTCAGTTCTATGGGAAATCTGAAGCCATTGGGTTTACTCAATATGTGACAGGACTTGTCCTTGAGCATTTTCCAAATTATATATCGGTGTCCGTAAGTGTTACATCTGTTGACGGACCTGAGGCATTAATCGTCCGTAAAGCTAATGAAGCTGAACCGTTTGTGCATATATATTAAGCTAGCGAAAATTATCAAAACTTCTTTATAAATAAAGGACAATACATATTTTAGTACGACTAATATGTATTGTCCTTTTGTTTTATTGATAAATGTTACCCCCAGATTGTTTAAACTCTGAAGCTTTTTCCTTCATCCCCTTTTCGATAGCTTCATTCGTATCAAGCTTGTTTTCTTTCGCGTAATTACGAATATCTTGAGAAATTCTCATGCTGCAAAACTTTGGTCCACACATTGAACAGAAATGTGCGGTTTTTGAACCTTCTGCAGGTAACGTCTCATCATGATATTCCAAAGCTCGTTCAGGGTCTAACGATAAATTGAACTGATCTCTCCAACGGAATTCGAAACGAGCCTTTGATAAGGCATCATCTCTCTTGTGTGCGCCTGGATGTCCTTTTGCTAAATCAGCAGCATGTGCAGCTATTTTATAAGTTATAACACCTTCACGTACATCGTCTCGGTTTGGTAAACCTAAATGTTCTTTTGGTGTTACATAACAAAGCATAGCCGTACCGTACCAACCAATCATGGCTGCACCAATCGCAGATGTAATATGATCGTAGCCGGGAGCTATGTCAGTTGTAAGTGGGCCAAGAGTATAGAAAGGCGCTTCCTTACAAATCTCCAGTTGTTTGTCCATGTTTTCTTTTATAAGGTGCATAGGTACGTGTCCTGGACCTTCAACCATTACTTGTACATCATGCTCCCAAGCAATTTTTGTTAGTTCTCCTAGAGTTTCTAATTCCGCGAATTGTGCTTCATCATTGGCATCTGCAATTGAACCAGGACGTAATCCATCTCCTAAAGAGAATGCAACATCATATGTTTTCATGATTTCACAGATTTCTTCAAAATGAGTATATAAAAAATTTTCTTTATGGTGGTGGAGACACCATTGTGCCATAATTGATCCACCTCGGGATACAATACCCGTTAGACGCTTTGCTGTTAACGGAACAAATCGCAAAAGAACACCAGCATGAATGGTGAAGTAATCCACGCCTTGCTCGGCTTGCTCAATTAAGGTATCACGATAAACCTCCCATGTTAGATCTTCGGCAATACCGTTTACTTTTTCAAGTGCTTGGTAGATAGGAACGGTTCCTACAGGAACAGCCGAATTGCGAATAATCCATTCCCTTGTTGTATGAATGTTTTTACCTGTTGATAGGTCCATAATATTATCAGCACCCCAACGTGTGGCCCATGTCATTTTTTCGACCTCTTCTCCGATGGATGATGAAACAGCAGAATTCCCAATATTTGCGTTGATTTTAACATGGAAATTACGTCCTATGATCATAGGCTCTGCCTCTGGATGATTGATATTGGAAGGAATAATTGCCCGCCCTCTTGCAACTTCTTCACGCACAAATTCAGGTTTCATATTTTCCCTTAATGCGATAAATTCCATTTCAGGAGTGATAATACCCTTCTTTGCATAATGAAGCTGTGTGACATTTCTCCCTTTTTTTGCACGTAACGGTCTACGCTTTAAACCAGGAAAAACGTTATGACTAGCACGGGGATCTTTCTCATCCTTATATCCATTGTCTTCAGCCTTAATTTCTCTTCCTTCATATTCCTCAACATCCCCTCGTTCATGAATCCATGAGCTTCGAAGAGCAGGAAGACCTTTTGTAATATCTACTGAATAATCAGCATCCGTATAAGGCCCACTTGTATCATAGACTCGAATTGGTGGATTTTCTTCTTCACCAAAGGTACCTGTTGTCGGACTAAGTTCAATTTCCCGCATTGGTACCTGGATATCGGGTCTTGAGCCTTCGACATAAACCTTTTTGCTACCTGAAAAGCTAGACATGATGGAAATGCGTTTTTCGTTTAATGAAGATGTTGACATAGAGTAAATCTCTCCCTTTTTTTTAAAATTAAAGGTCGAGATCTAGAACAAAACGAGTGGAGGCAAAGTAATGAAATACATAAAAAAAGCCGAGTCCAAAAAAGGATGGACCGGCTTTGTATGTAGAAGTTTATCAATACATGATGACTTTTTTCTAACTTCCCCACGCTAGTATGATCTAGATCAGGTCCAAAGGGTCAAGAAACTTCAACGTGTTTCTCTCTCAGCCCACCTTATTGGACTCCCCTAGTTATTTCTATTCAATTTGGTTTTAGTATACATGAGTCTCAAGTAAAATAAAAGGAACATTAAAAAAATAAAAAAATTATTCTTTTCTAATTATAGTTCGTTTAACGTAACGCCGGGTCTTTTTTTGCAAAAATATGACTTCATAGCTATCCATTGATACGTGTAAAAGAAACATGTTAGAATGTACGAGGATGAATGTTTTTACTACATAGGAGGTTTTAAGACATGGTACAACCTTATAAGCATGAACCATTCACAGACTTTTCAATTGAAGAAAACCGTCAGGCCTATCTTAACGGGATTAAAACAGTTGAAAGTTATTTAGGCAAAGATTACCCACTAGTAATCGGTGGCGAAAGAATTACAACAGAAGATAAAATTGTTTCGTATAATCCTTCAAATAAAGAGGAAGTAATTGGAAGCGTTTCAAAAGCTAGCAGAGACCTTGCGGAACAAGCAATGCAAGCCGCAGTTGAAGCATTCAAAACATGGAAAAAAGTTAAAGCAGAAGTCCGTGCAGATGTATTATTCAAAGCGGCAACCATTATTCGTCGACGTAAGCATGAGTTTTCTGCCCTTTTAACAAAGGAAGCAGGTAAACCGTGGAAGGAAGCGGATGCAGATACTGCAGAAGCAATTGATTTCCTTGAATATTATGGCCGCCAAATGCTGGCACTTAAAGATGGCGTTCCCGTTAATAGCCGTCCAAACGAATTTAACCGTTATAACTATATTCCACTAGGTGTTGGAATCATCATCTCACCTTGGAATTTCCCATTAGCGATTATGGCAGGTACAACTGTAGCAGCAATTGTTACAGGTAATACGGTTCTATTAAAACCAGCTTCTACGACTCCGGTGGTTGCAGCGAAGTTTGTTGAAGTAATGGAGGAAGCAGGTCTGCCTAAAGGTGTATTAAACTTCGTACCAGGAAGCGGTTCGGAAGTGGGCGACTACTTAGTAGACCATAAAGATACTCGTTTCATCAGCTTCACTGGTTCACGTGACGTTGGTCTGCGTATTTTCGAACGTTCTTCTAAAGTGAATCCAGGGCAAGTTTGGATGAAGCGATTGATTGCAGAGATGGGCGGTAAAGATACAATTGTTGTTGACTCAGAAGCAGATTTAGAGCTGGCTGCACAATCGATCGTAGCAGGGGCATTTGGCTTCTCTGGTCAAAAATGTTCAGCATGTTCACGTGCGGTAATCGTTGAGGATGTTTATGATACAGTCTTAAACCGTGTTGTTGAATTAACGAACCAATTATCTGTCGGAGACCCAACTGAGCAAGGAACGTTCATGGGACCAGTAAACGACAACAATGCTTTCAAGAAAATTATGGAATATGTTGAAATTGGAAGACAGGAAGGTAAGTTAATGACTGGCGGCGAAGGTGACAATTCAACGGGCTACTTCATTCAACCAACTGTCATTGCAGACCTTGCTCCAGATGCACGCATCATGCAGGAGGAAATCTTTGGCCCAGTGGTTGGATTTACAAAAGCGAAGAATTTCACGGAAGCAATTGAAATTGCAAACAATACAGAGTATGGCTTAACAGGTGCCGTTATCACAACAAATCGTGAACACCTGGAGCAAGCTCGTGAAGACTTCCATGTAGGTAACCTTTACTTTAATCGTTCATGTACAGGAGCAATTGTTGGATATCAGCCATTCGGCGGCTTCAACATGTCTGGTACGGACTCCAAAGCAGGCGGTCCAGACTACCTATTGCTGCATATGCAAGCAAAGACTACATCTGAGATGTATTAAATACCAATTTTTCAAGCCCAATTCATTTGAATTGGGCTTTTTTAATAGTGATAAATTTAATAATGTGTTACCTGAGCTATTCAATTAGCGAGGATACACCTTCTTAACAGAAATTCCTTTTTATGAAACTAGACTATTTACCATGTACTGGCTACTTTCGAACTGATCTATTTAATTTGACGGACGTTACCTAGGTTATATTTTATAAAAAAGTGCTGCAATAGTAAAAGCGTTAGATATAATCATACATAGAAATTCGCTGAACTTTATTATTTTCATACATTTTTTCAACCATTTCTTGGTGGATAGCTTCCTCAATACTTATCTCCCGTTTTTTGACCATAATGGTAAAGAACAAAATATTGACAGTCATTGAAATCCCTCCTCTAAAAGACCAATTAGTAATGATAATTTCTCCCTAAACTGTTATAGGTAAAGTATATATAGTGTGTGAACGAAAAAAAACGTGACTATGGAGTATTGTTTATTACTCCTTTAGTCTGATATATTTCTCCAGGTTTTGCTGTATAAAAACAGAGTCATTTACAACTCCCCCTTTGAATATCTCTTCGATCTATAAACGTTTTGAATACCCATCAAAGATACGGGGCAATAAATTAAATTGTTATTAATAGTGGTGCAGGTTCGTTGCACAAGTATTAATTAAATCGTTTAAAGCTAAAAGGCATTTCCCTGTCTGACAGAGAAATGCTTTTTCCGTATAAATTGAAATGGGAAATCATTTAACAATAACTTTGTTATAATAAATGATAATTATTTATTGTGAAACAATAAATAATGTGTTAAAGTCAAAACGATAATAAATATTTTTGCTTTTGGGACTTCCTATCTTGCTTTGTGAATCTCAAAAATGATGAAGACCTTACGGAGTAGGAATATTTTATTTGGTGAACTAAAAGACGAAATGTCCAAATCAATGATTAACGGAGGAAAATGTATGAGTAACGAACCTATCATCAGCTTGAGTCATGTGACCAAACGGATTGGCCGAACTACCATCATCGACGATCTTACATTTGACGTACCGCAAGGCGAAATTTTTGGTTTTCTTGGTCCAAATGGTGCCGGTAAAACAACAACTATCCGCATGATCGTGGGTCTAATGTCAATCACGAAGGGCGAGATATTGATAAAGGGTAAAAATATCAAAACCGAATTTGAGCAGGCAATCCGCCACGTCGGTGCCATCGTGGAAAGTCCAGAAATGTATAAGTATCTGAGCGGGTACCAAAACCTGGTTCACTATGCCCGAATGGTGCCGGGGGTAACCAAGGAACGGATTGACGAGGTGGTATCGCTAGTCAAGCTAGAAAATCGCATCCATGACAAAGTCAAAAAATACTCACTCGGCATGCGTCAGCGTCTGGGAGTGGCCCAAGCACTGCTGCATCAGCCATCACTGCTCATACTGGATGAACCGACAAATGGTCTTGACCCAGCTGGGATTCGTGAGCTGCGTGATTATTTGCGGCATTTAACCCGTACAGAAGGAATCAGCGTAGTCGTCTCCAGCCATCTGTTATCCGAAATGGAGCTTATGTGCGACCGGGTCGCTATCCTTCAGCGGGGCAAGCTGGTCGAGGTAATGCCAATTCAAGAATTTACTCGCAAGAATGATCAAACTCAAACGTATCTGATCCAAGCGCAGCCACCGGAACAGGCGTTGTTGACCATCAGACAGATGGATGGAGTCCAGGATGTCAAACTGATTCAAGATGGGCTTGTCGAAGTTAACACTGAGCGGGAACGCATCCCGGACATTCTAGCCGGTCTAATGAAGAACCATATTCGTATTTATGGCGTCCAGGTTGTTAGCCAGTCTCTAGAAGAACGATTCTTGGAAATTACGGGAGGTAGACAAATTGGTTAATCTAGTACTCAATGAAAATATGAAGATTTACCGACGGGTCCGAACCTGGATTCTGGTCGGACTAATGGCAGCTTTCGTACTTTTTGTCAATTTCATTGAATGGCATTCCGATGGGAAAAAGGCGGAAGGCGTGGGCTGGAGGGCAGCACTGCAGCAGGAGAATCAGCAATATAGCGAAATTCTGAAGCAGCCAGATCTGGGTGAAGATGATCGAACGTTCTACCAGGAGCGGATTGCCATTAACGACTATCACTTGGAACAGAATATTCGCTCAACGGACGGCACAATGTGGGATGGCGTGAACGGTTCGGCAGGCATGATGATCGTGATTACTATTTTCACCATCATCATTGCGGGAGACAGCTTGGCGGGAGAATTTTCGTCCGGCACGATCAAGCTTCTGCTCATCAGGCCTGCTAGCAGGGTTAAGATTCTTGTCTCAAAGTATATCTCTTTTCTGTTGTTCGGTATGCTGTTGTTACTCACTCTGTTTATCATTTCCATCGTGGTGAATGGAATTCTATACGGCTTTGGATACATGGATCTCCCATTGATCAGCATGACTGCAGAGGGGGAAATCGTCGAAAGTAATATGGTCCTCAATCTGTGGAAAACGTATATGCTTAACGGTGTATCGACGGTCATGTACGTAACGATGGCCTTTACGATTTCGTCCGCGTTCCGAAGCAGCGCGATGGCAATCGGGTTTTCCATCGGCGCCTTGTTTGCGGGTAATATTGTTCTGGAGGCACTGCAGCGGTTTGATTGGAGCAAGTACCTGTTGTTCGCCAACACGGATCTCACCCAGTACCTGAACGGACATCCTTTCCAAGAAGGAATGACATTGTCCTTTTCCATCGGAGTGCTCACTGTCTATTTTCTCGTGTTCAATCTGATTTCCTGGCTCCTTTTTACACGTAGAGACGTGGCGGCCTAACCCTTGCTGATATAGTCGATATAAACATCTTTCAACATGATGTATTAATATTACATTTTTTACCTCTTCTTTGTAGAGAAGGGGTTTTTGTTTGGTGAGTTTATGGGGAAAAATGGCTAAATGTACAAAACACCTTGAAAAATGTACAAAACCATTATAGAAATGTACAAAACTCCTGAAAAAATGTCCAAAACCCCCCAAAAAGTGTACAAAAATAAGTTCTCCTAATAAATCATCCCCATCTTTATGACAATAATGTGAAATTATTCACAAGCACCTACCAATTGTGACGTACCTCACAATTTTTCAAGACCTCAGCATTTACAATGTATCTATAGAGCAAAACTTAAATAACGTAAATTCATGGATTATCAAATACAAGGGAGCGATCAAACATGAAAAAACTTGTTATGATTGGAAACGGGATGGCGGGGGTTAGAACAATTGAGGAAATTCTTAAACTCTCACCAAATCAATTTGAAATAACTATCTTTGGACAAGAACCACATCCGAACTATAACCGCATAAAGTTATCGAATATTCTTCAAGGTGATACAAGCTTCGAAGAAATCATTATTAATCCACTAGACTGGTATAAAGAAAATAATATTCAATTATTCACAGGAGAAGCAGTAACGAAGATTGATATAGCAGCAAAGAAGGTCATTTCCGACCAGGGACGTGAAGTAGAGTATGATGACTTAATTATTGCTACAGGTTCGAACTCGTTCATTCTGCCGATTCCAGGTGCCGACAAGATCGGTGTTACCGGTTTTCGTGATATAAAAGATTGTGAAATGATGATCAAGTCAGCAGAAAACTATAAAAAGGCAATAGTAATTGGAGGCGGGCTTCTTGGACTTGAAGCAGCGCGAGGATTACTGAACCTTGGGATGAAGGTTGATGTTGTACACTTAATGCCAAGTCTAATGGAGCGCCAGTTAGATCCAATTGCTTCTAGTCTCCTAAAAACAGAGCTTGAATCTCAAGGCATGAGATTTTTAATGGAAAAAGAGACAGTTGAAATTATAGGTGATGAGCGTGTCGCGGGTCTTCGCTTTAAAGATGGATCTTTTGCAAGAGCGGACCTTGTTGTAATGGCCATTGGGATCAAGTCAAACACCATGGTTGCGAAAGAAAGCGGAATTTATGTAAATCGAGGAATTGTTGTTAATGATTTTATGGAAACAAGTGCACCAAATGTGTATGCAGTAGGTGAGTGTGCCGAGCACAGAGAGATTGTTTACGGCCTAGTAGCACCTTTATACGAACAAGGGAAAATCCTTGCTGAAAGAATTTGTGGAAAAGAAGCTGCACCATATGAAGGCTCCGTAACTGGAACGCAACTTAAAGTAGCTGGAGTAGACCTTTACTCAGCTGGTGAGATCTTTGAAGATGGTACAACAAAATCAATTATGGTCTATAACGAATACGAAGGGATCTATAAGCGGGTTTTGGTCCGTGATAACAGGATTGTGGGAATTGTCCTTTATGGTGATACCAAAGATAGCACCAGATTGTTCCGAATGCTTTCAAAAAAAGAAGATATCACAGGAATCTCCATTTTTGAATCGCAATGTTCAGCTGATGGCGGTGGCGGTGATATTGCTTCCATGCTGAATGATGAATTGGTGTGCGGCTGTAATGGCGTGACAAAAGGAGCCATTGTTGAAGCAATTAAGACACAAGGTCTGACAACTCTTGATCAAGTAAGTCACTGCACGAATGCCGGACGTTCTTGCGGGCGCTGTAAGCCAATGGTAAATGACATTCTAGCTTATACACTAGGTGACCAATTTGACGCATCCGCTGCGCAGAAAACGAGCATTTGCGGATGTACAACCATCAGCCGTGAAGAGTTGGTGGCTGAAATTAAAGAAAAGGGCTTAACGAGTGTTAAAGAAGTGATGAACGTTCTAGAGTGGAATAACGAGGAAGGCTGTACGAAATGCCGTCCTGCAATTAACTACTACCTAGGTATGATTCACATGGATGAATATAAGGATGACCGTGACTCCCGTCTTGTAAATGAAAAAATGCATGCGAATATCCAAAAGGATGGAACATACTCGGTTGTACCTAGAATGTATGGCGGTGTAACAACTGCTGCCGACTTGAAAAAGATTGCCGAAGTGGCAGAAAAGTATGAGGTTCCACTTGTAAAACTAACTGGCGGACAGCGGATTGGCTTGTTCGGAGTCAAAAAAGAAGATCTGCCAAGTATGTGGGAAGAGCTCGACTTGCCATCCGGTTATGCATATGGAAAAACACTTCGCACTGTCAAAACCTGTGTAGGAGCACAGTTCTGCCGCTACGGAACACAGGATTCTATGTCACTGGGAATTGAACTAGAGAAGAAGTTTGAACGTCTTGATACTCCTCATAAAGTAAAAATGGGTGTGTCAGCCTGCCCAAGAAACTGCTCAGAAGCAGGAATTAAGGACATTGGCTTCGTTGGAATTGATGGAGGCTGGGAAATTTATGTGGCAGGTAATGGGGGGGTAGACCTCCGTGCAGGTGACCTTTTAGCTACAGTGAAAACAGAAGCGGATGTAATGGAAATGACCGGAGCGTACCTACAATACTATCGTGAAACAGCAAATTACTTAGAGCGTACTTCCAAGTGGGTAGAGCGTGTTGGTTTAGAGCATGTAAAAGAAGTCCTAGCAAACGCAGAAACTAGAAAAGAATTAAATGAGCGTATGGATCAAACGTTAAAGAAATACATTGAGCCTTGGAACGAGGCAATTGAGAGTGAAGAAATTAAAGATAAATACTACACAAAACACACTGTTAAGGCTGGAGAGTGATAATAAATGATTGAAACAAAAACTCGTACTCTAGTTGCTAATTATTCTGACCTTCAAGTTAGGTCTGGATATTCCGTAAAAATGAATGATGAGGAAGTCGCCTTATTTAAAGTAACAAATGGTAAGGTGTACGGTATTGAAAATCGCAGTCCGCATCCAAAAGGCGGAGTCTTGACGGAAGGGTTAGTAAGCGGTGAATATGTTTTCTGTCCAGTGTATGATTGGAAGATTTCCTTGGTAGACGGAAAGGTACAGGCACCAGACGAAGGGCAAGTTAAAACCTATCAAGTGGAAGTCGAAGCGGATAACGTTTATATTATTATATAAAGAGACAGGAAGGATGGCTGCAGGATGGAATCAGGAAAAGTATTTTTAGTAGGAGCAGGGCCAGGGGACGTTCGATTAATTACGGTAAAAGGTTTGGAGGCAATTAAGCAGGCTGAGGTCATTTTATATGACCGGCTTGCCAATCCAAAGCTATTGGAGTTTGCTCCAGCTGATTGCGAGCTGATTTACTGCGGGAAATTACCTGATCGGCATACATTACGCCAAGAGAATATCAATGACCTTTTAGTACAAAAGGCGCTGGAAGGTAAAGTGGTGGTTCGGTTAAAAGGCGGAGATCCTGGTGTTTTTGGCCGCGTTGGTGAAGAAGCCGCAGCTCTTGCTCTCTATCAAATTCCATTTGAAATAGTTCCTGGCATTTCATCGGGGATTGCAGCCCCCCTTTATGCAGGAATTCCTGTTACCCATCGCGAACACGCTGAATCGTTTGCCGTTGTAACCGCACATGATAAATCGATTGAAGGCAAACCAATGCTTGATTGGGAAGGACTTGTCCGTGGTGTCGATACGATCGCTTTTTACATGGGTGTAGCGAATCTGCCGTTTATCAGTGAAAATCTGATAGCTCACGGAAAGCCTGCTGACACTCCGGTTATTTTAATTCAGTGGGGCACATTTGGCCGCCAGAGAACCCTTCAGGGAACCTTAACTGATATCTCAAATAAAGTCTTGGAAGCTAAGTTTAGCAACCCGTCAATCATCCTTGTGGGAGAGGTCATTTCCCTTCGTGAAAAAATAAGCTGGTTTGAAAAAATGCCTTTATACGGCCGACAAATTCTTCTAGCCCGTACAAGTGAAGGTGCAAGCGGTTTGGCAAAAGGATTAATGGAGCAGGGTGCTGATGTAATCGAATTTCCAAAATGGAAAAAGACGATTTTACCTGTTGAGGTAGGGAATGTCACAAATTACGATAAAATATTGTTCACATCCCCTGAAAGTATTGGAGAATTTTTTCAGGCGGTTATTGAAAAGGGCATCGATATTCGAAAAATAAAGGCTGATTTCTATGGCGGCTCCAGCAAATCTATTAATGCCTTAAAAGAACGTGGATTTATCGCTAGCCTCATCGAAGACATGCCGCAAGAAGGAAGCTTGCTGGTGGTCGGTGACGATCGTAAGTATGAGGTTGAAAATGCTGATTTCTTAGTCACAAGTAAAAAAGAGCTCGACCAGCAGTTCCTGCCAATTTTTCAACGCATGCTTGAGGAAGCTGAAGTGAATACGATGTTATTCCCAAGCGGGGCATCGGTGAATGTATTTATCGACGGCCTAAAGAAGTGCGGAATTGACGTTTTCGACCTTTTAAAAGATGTCCAAGTGGTTTGCATGGGGCAGCGTACAAAAGAGCAAGTTGAACGTGTTGGTCTTATAACAGCTGGAATGCCTGTTTCTCCAACCAGGGAAGCGTTAGTTGAATACTTAATCCAGTGTCCGATTGTATAGGAAAGGCAGGGTGTATGCTTGAATTCGAATTATCCGATTATGTTAAAGCTCGAGGGTAAAAAGGTAGTCGTGGTAGGCGGTGGTAAAGTGGCAGAACGGAAAGTTACCGGACTGCTTGGTACGGGCTCATTTATCACTGTGATTAGCCCCAATGCCACAGATGAACTTATAAAGTTAGCTAGCGGCGGAAGGATAGAGTGGCATGAAAAATCCTTTTCAAAAGAAGACGTGGAGGATGCGTTCTTAATTTTTGCCGCAACGAACGACAATGAGTTAAATCAGTCTATAAAAATGGCGGCGAGTGACCAACAGCTTGTCACCATTGCTGATGACCCGGAAGGATCGGATTTTCATGTACCCTCACATATTCAGCGGGGACGATTGAGCATTGCGGTATCAACAGGCGGAGCCAGTCCAACCTTGGCTAGGAAAATAAGGGAACAGCTGGAACAGCAATTTGATGAAGGATTTGACGAGTATCTAGAATTTTTATTTTCAGCCCGGCAGCGAGTCTTGAAAGAAGTGAACGATGCATCGAGAAAAAGAAAAATATTATCCGCAATTGCTGGTCGAGAGTTCTTGAATAGTAGGAATCGTGAAGCTGACTTTTTACGGTTATTGCAAAACACAAGAAATGACGTGTGAACTCCACACGTCATTTTTTTACAAATTTATCACGTCGTTATCGTACTCCTCTAATTGTTCTTGTAGATTTATAATGTAATTCATCATCGCTATTCTTACAATCGAAGGGTAATATCGATTATTAAGTTCATGCTCACATTCCTCTAAGTCCATCTTTTTTACAGCAATAATCTTGTTTAATTCATCAACGCTCATCAATGCTCACTCCCCATTTTGAATTTTCCTTCCCTAGTCTCCTAATCTATTTCTATAGCATCAGCATGGGCAAATATTTGATAGTTTATACATCATTTTTCTTGTATAAAAAGTTCACCAAATGGCTAGAAAGATAGAAAAAAGCTGCGAGGGTGAATTTATGAACGAAAAAATAAGCAATAGCTATCAAATCCTAGATCAGTTACGTTTGCCGCATGGTTTGTATTTAGCTTCTTCGTCCCAGGATTATCAGTATGTTTGGTTACGGGATTCTTTTTATATGTCACTGCCTTATTTAAAGCAAAATAATCAAATTTATGAATTGACCTATCATCGGATTCTGGACTTATTTAGAGAATACGAATGGAAACTGGATATTCATACCGTTCAAAGACCAAGAGAGCAATGGGAATACCTTCATTCGAGGTATTCTGCTTCCGAAGTAAGGGAAATGGATACCCCATGGGGCCATGCACAGCATGATGCCATTGGAGCGATACTATGGGGGATTGGAATGGGGCAGCAGAGAGGTAAAAGGATTATCCGAGATGCAAAGGATCATGAAATTGTTCAAAAGCTTGTTGGCTATTTAGGGTGTGTTCGGTATTGGGAGGACGAGGATAATGGGATGTGGGAGGAATGGAGAGAGGTCCATTCAAGCTCAGTGGGGGCATGTGTTGCTGGCCTTCAAGCAGTAAAAGACATTGTATTTGTTCCTGGTGAATGGATTACGAATGGCTTGGAAACTCTATCAAATATCTTCCCGCATGAAAGTAACCAGCGCCCATTTGACTTAGCTCAATTAAGTTTAATCTATCCGTATCGTGTTTTGGCTGGCAATGAAGCGAAAGTGGTTGTTGACCGAATTGAAACCCATCTTTTACGAGAACGGGGGGTAATCCGCTACAAGGGAGATTCCTATTATTCAACGATTGAACATGAAGGAAGGCATCACGATTTATCTTTTTATTATGGTACTGAGGCAGAGTGGACATTTGGATTGCCCTGGCTTGCATTATGCCATTTAGAATTAGGAAATGTCAAAAAGGCTAAACAGTATATAGCACAAACCGAGAATATAATGCTTCCTGATGGCAGCTTACCCGAATTGTATTTTGCTCAATCTGAAAAATACAACACTAATACCCCATTGGGATGGGGAAGCGCTATGTATATCCTAGCTAAAGAGCGATTTGAAGGATTAATGTGAAAGAAGAGGCTGTTGATAACTTCAACAGTCTCTTTTTTTAAGGCTGTGTTGATTTTGCGCTTTTGATTGGAGCGGAAGGAACGAAGACCCCCGAATATCCAAGGTCACCAAATTACGTTCGGTAACAACCTGACCGGGATGGTGCCGATAATGCAAGGCTCCTCCTTTTATGGTAACAATCAGGGCAGGATAGTATCGATAATCCAAGGCCCCCATCGTCGCCCTAGGGTCCTCGAATTGCCACGTGACAGGCAGAGGCCGCCTGTCACTACGGTGATTAGTTAAAGAATCTTTCCATAATGGAGCGGAGAATCAACATTCAAATTTAACACAACCTTTTTTTGAAAAATAGGTATTATGTATTATTTTACCTATTTTTATAAAATTTTCTGAAAACTAGTTCCTTTTTTAAATATCGTGTTATATAATACAACACATAGTAATATACTGTATTATAACAAAGAGGTGAACTAGTCTATGTCGACGCAAACAACAGGTATTGAAGTAGTTGGAGCTCTCAAATCGCAATACGATGAGATTTTAACTCCCGAGGCGCTGAAGTTTATTGAGGAGCTGGAAAAAAAATTTGGAGCAAGGCGAATTGAACTGTTACAGTACAGGAAAAAGCGCCAAGAGGAAATCAATAATGGATCTCTTCCGGATTTCCTACCCGAAACAAAGAAAATTCGTAATGGCGACTGGACGATTGCGCCTTTACCAAAAGACCTTCAGGATCGCCGTGTAGAGATTACCGGACCTACCGATAGAAAGATGGTCATCAACGCTCTAAATTCGGGGGCAAAAGTTTTTATGGCAGATTGTGAAGATGCCACTTCACCCACCTGGGGAAATATCGTCGAAGGACAAATCAACTTAAGAGACGCAGTAAATCGGACGATTTCCTATGAAAATCAAAATGGAAAAAGATATGTGCTAAATGAGGAAACGGCCGTCCTGTTTGTAAGACCGCGTGGACTTCATTTAGAGGAGAAACATGTGCTGCTTAATGGCAAGCCCATTTCAGGTAGCTTCTTTGATTTTGGAATGTACTTTTTCCACAATGTAAAAAATCTGCTGGCAAGACAAACAGGTCCTTATTTTTACCTGCCAAAGCTGGAAAGTCATTTAGAGGCGCGGCTGTGGAATGAAGTCTTTATTTTTGCACAAAACAGGTTTGGAATTCCTCAAGGAACCATTAAAGCCACAGTCTTAATTGAAACGATAATGGCGGCATTTGAAATGAATGAAATTTTATTCGAATTGAAAGAGCACTCAGCAGGCTTGAACTGCGGCAGATGGGATTATATTTTTAGTTACTTAAAAAAACTGAGTAACCATGAAACGATCATTCTGCCAGATCGATCCGAGGTAACGATGACGGTTCCGTTTATGCGTTCCTATTCATTGCTTACTATTCAAACCTGTCATCGCCGGAAGGCACCAGCGATAGGAGGAATGGCAGCACAAATACCAATTCGCGATAATCCGCAGGCAAATGAGGAAGCATTTGCGAAGGTTCGTGCTGATAAAGAGCGAGAAGTGCGGGATGGTCATGATGGTACATGGGTAGCGCACCCAAGTCTGGTACCGGTTGCGTTAGAAGTATTTGATAGAGAAATGCCAGTGGCGAACCAGATTCATACAACCAAACAGCAAAAGATTACGATAACCGCCAGTGATTTACTTGAGTCACCTAGCGGTAAGATTACCGAAGAAGGTGTCCGCACTAATATTAATGTCGGGATTCAATATATTGCTTCCTGGTTATCGGGAAGAGGAGCTGCACCCATTGACAACTTAATGGAGGACGCAGCAACTGCTGAAATCTCAAGGGCTCAAGTTTGGCAGTGGATTCGCCATCCAAAGGGTGTGTTAGCGGATGGAAGAAAAGTAACGTTTGAAATGTATGAGCAATTTAAGGCTGAAGAATTAGAAAAAATAATGCAGGAAATTGGCGCTGAAGCCTATAAAACTGGATGTTTTACGGAAGCAGTTAAGCTATTTGACAGCTTGATTATAAATGATGAATTTGTAGAGTTTTTAACATTACCTGGATATAAGCTTTT
Source organism: Neobacillus driksii (assembly GCF_013409995.1). Taxonomy (GTDB): domain Bacteria; phylum Bacillota; class Bacilli; order Bacillales; family Cytobacillaceae; genus Neobacillus; species Neobacillus driksii. Next base: position 104,258 of record NZ_JACCBX010000016.1, on the reverse strand, counting down.
ATGAAAAATTTTAATAGATTAATAGGAGGAATTTAAAATGACAAATTCAAGAGCGAAGGCATTACAAGAAAACTGGGAAATGGATAAACGCTGGAATGGAATTACTAGACCTTATACGGCTGAGGATGTTATCAAGCTTCGTGGGTCACTTGATATCGAGCATACATTGGCTAGACGTGGAGCAGAGAAACTTTGGAAGCAAATGAATGAAGAAGAATACATTAATGCTTTAGGAGCACTAACAGGAAATCAAGCAGTTCAGCAGGTTAAAGCAGGATTAAAAGCCATTTACCTAAGCGGATGGCAGGTTGCAGCGGATGCCAACCTATCTGGTCATATGTATCCAGACCAAAGCTTATATCCAGCAAACAGCGTGCCGAGTGTAGTAAAACGAATCAATCAAGCATTACAACGTGCTGATCAGATCACCCATTCAGAAGGCGATAATTCTATCGACTGGTTTGTTCCGATTGTTGCGGATGCAGAGGCAGGCTTCGGTGGTCAGTTAAACTGTTTCGAGTTAATGAAGGGTATGATTGAGGCAGGAGCAGCAGGTGTTCACTTTGAGGATCAGCTTTCTTCTGAGAAAAAGTGTGGTCATTTGGGAGGTAAAGTCTTACTGCCAACACAAACAGCGGTTCGTAACCTAATTGCGGCTCGTTTAGCTGCTGATGTAATGGGAGTTCCAACTGTATTAGTTGCCCGTACTGACGCAAATGCTGCTGATTTGATTACAAGTGATATTGATATGAACGACGCACCGTTCATTACAGGTGAGCGCACTGCTGAAGGCTTTTTCCGGACCAAGGCAGGACTTGATCAGGCGATTGCCCGCGGTTTAGCATATGCACCATATGCAGATTTAATCTGGTGTGAAACATCTGAGCCAAACATTGAAGAGGCAAGACGTTTTGCTGAAGCGATTCATGAGAAGTTCCCTGGAAAAATGCTTGCTTACAACTGCTCGCCTTCCTTCAACTGGAAGAAGAAACTCGACCAAGATACCATTGCCAAATTCCAGCAAGAGCTTGGAAAAATGGGCTACAAATTCCAATTCGTTACACTTGCAGGCTTCCATGCCCTGAATCACAGTATGTTTGAACTAGCACGCGGCTACAAAGAGCGCGGTATGGCGGCATACTCCGAATTACAGCAAGCTGAGTTCGACAGCGAGCAATACGGCTACACAGCAACAAGACACCAGCGTGAAGTAGGAACAGGCTACTTTGACCAAGTGTCCATGGTGATTACAGGCGGAACATCCTCCACAACCGCATTAAAAGGATCAACAGAGGAAGAACAGTTTACAAAATAATAGAATGGTATGAACCCCTTTCTCCGATTGGAGAGGGGGCTTCTTGTTTTTTAGGTAGTGCACTTGCGGATGGCGGAAAATACTTGCGGATGGCGGAAAATACTTGCGGATGGCGGAGAATACTTGCGGATAGCGGAGAATACTTGCGGATAGCGGAGAATACTTGCGGATAGCGGAGAATACTTGCGGATGGCAGAAAATATTTGCGGATAGCGGAAAATACTTGCGGATAGCGGAAAATACTTGCGGATGGTGGAAAATACTTGCGGATGGCGGAAAATACTTGCGGATGGCAGAAAATACTTGCGGATAGCGGAAAACACTTGCCGATAGCAGAAAATACTTGCGGATGGCAGAAAATACTTGCGGATAGCGGAAAATACTTGCGGATAGCGGAAAATACTTGCGGATGGCGGAAAATACTTGCGGATGGCAGAAAATACTTGCGGATAGCGGAAAACACTTGCCGATAGCGGAAAATACTTGCGGATAGCGGAAAATACTTGCGGATGGCGGAAAATACTTGCGGATGGCGGAAAATACTTGCGCGATGGCGGAGAATACTTGCGGATAGCGGAAAACACTTGCGGATGGCAGAAAATACTTGCGGATGGCGGAGAATACTTGCGGATGACGAGAAATACTTGCGGATAGCAAGAAACACCCTCGGATAACCACAACAAACATGCTTTTTTGGAAATGAACACTTTTTAGGGTATTATCATACATAATAGTAGCCCTTTTAATGGAGTTGATCTTTTTTGAAAAAGCAGAGTGTGGAGGATGTCCTTCAACAGGGAATTCATGGCGCTTTGGAAACGAAGCCAGATGAAAGACGGCAATTTTTAGGAACTTTACGGGAACGAATTATTCTTGCTCTTAAGAAAAACCAAGTGATGGAAACAACGATTTACCCTCAAGTGGAGAGGGAAATGAAAAAAAATCCTCAGGCCAATCTCTTATTGAATGGAAATATCGAATACACAGCTCTATCCAAATATGTAAAGCTGGCTGCCAAACACAAGATTGAGCATAAAATTGTAACCAATAAGGAACGCGACACTGATATCGGCCTATTGCTGGCGATGGACCATGCAATCGATAAGGAAGAGATTTATATCACTCAAAAAGAAATCAGCCCGCCTGAACCCCCAAAAAGCAAAGGACTTTTTGCGAAATTATTTAAACGATGATAGGCAAACAACCAAGCAGTCGATTAGACTGCTTGTATTTTTTATTGGGTTAATAGGAGGAGGTATAACGACCTAAAAATGGATATAACTGGAATTATATAAACAATTAGAATATTATTATTTATAAGTAGATTACCATTTAAGGAGGACAGTAAAACTCATAATGGGCACGAAAAGAAAAATGGTCAGGTAAGAAGGTGGGGGTTTCTATTCCCTATTACTTTTTACTAGAGATTACTAGATTACTAACATAACATCTGGCCAAAATCTAGGAGGAGAGAATTATGAGAAAATGTAAATTTCTTTTTATCGCGGTTGTTTTAATGCTTACGCTTACGGGGTGCGAATATCCTACACTAGAAAAAGCGATTGCTGAAACGATTCCATTTGAAGTTCAAGAGGTTTTGTACAAGACAAAAAGTGATGGAATCACAATCGTACTTTACACTACGAAGGCAGAAGGAAAAGAAGTAAGACATATAAAAGAGCCGGTTCTGGGTGTCTCTTTCTTCGAAGGGAATGATGAAGAGGGATGGAAAAATGATGGTCCAAATGGCTGGGAACATGCAGAGAGCGAAACCTATTCCATTTACCATGAAAATTATACCAAGTATGACGATAAAGGAAATGTCCTTAAAGATATTTATGTTGTGTTTGGAGAAATCAAAAGTGAGAATATCACTGCCATTGAAATAGCCGATCAGGATACTGAGGATTATAAAAAAGCTAAGATAATGAAGAAAGCTGGGAAACGCTATTATGTAGGAATAGGCTTCCGCCCGCAGGTTAGAGCCTTAAATGGTAATGGCGAGGTTATTCCTCAACAATAGACGAATACATAGGAAGGGAGCAAAATGCTCCTTTTTTTTGTGGCTACCAATCTAAAAAGAACGTAATATGCCAATACTGATGAGGGAATCATTGCGGTGAAGCGGAAAAGTCTGGTATTATCAATAGTAAATTAACTAAGACATAAGGGATTGGAGGATTGAAAAAAATGACACGAATCTCAAACGAGCAGGTTAAGCATGTCGCTAACCTAGCGAGGTTAGAAATATCAGAGGAAGAAGCTGAAATCTTCACAAAGCAACTGGACGCCATTATTACATTTGCAGAACAGTTGAATGAACTGGATACGACAAATGTTGAACCGACTTATCATGTACTCGATATGAAAAATGTATTCCGAGAGGACAGTAAGGAAAAGGGATTGCCACGTGAAGAAGTATTAAAAAATGCACCTGATCATCAGGATGGACAAATTAAAGTTCCTGCAATTATCGGGGAGTAAGGAGGAAAACGTGAGCTTATTTGATTATAAAGTTTCAGATCTACATGAACTTTTACATAAAAAAGAACTAAAAGTGGCAGATCTCGTTGATGAGTCGTATAAACGTATTGCTCAGGTGGATGGCAAGGTACAAGCTTTTCTAACATTGGACGAAGAGAAGGCGAGACAAACAGCAAATTCACTGGATGTGAAGCTTAACGCCAATCCCGCAAGTAACTTGTTATTTGGAATGCCAATCGGCATTAAAGACAATATTGTCACAAAAGGACTTCGGACAACATGTGCTAGTAAAATTCTTGAAAATTTTAATCCCATCTACGATGCTACCGTAGTTCAAAAGCTGCAGCAGCAAGAAACAGTAACGATTGGAAAGTTAAATATGGATGAGTTTGCGATGGGCTCTTCAAATGAAAATTCACACTACCAAAAGACGCGCAATCCCTGGGATCTTGATAGAGTACCAGGCGGTTCTTCAGGCGGTTCTGCTGCTTCGGTGGCTGCAGGTGAGGTGCTATTTTCATTAGGTTCCGATACAGGGGGATCTATCCGACAGCCAGCTGCATTTTGCGGAGTAGTAGGATTAAAGCCGACCTACGGACGTGTATCCCGCTTCGGGTTAGTTGCATTTGCATCTTCCCTTGATCAAATCGGTCCTATTACCAGAACAATTGAAGATAATGCCTATCTCCTCCAAGCTATATCCGGATTAGATCCAATGGATTCCACATCAGCCAATGTTGATGTACCGAATTTCGTGTCTGCATTAACTGGTGATGTAAAAGGGTTGAAAATTGCTGTACCTAAAGAGTATCTAGGCGAGGGTGTTACTGAAACGGTTCGCCAGTCGGTGCTGGATGCTTTAAAGGTGCTTGAAAAACAAGGAGCAGTTTGGGAAGAGGTTTCCTTGCCGCATTCTAAGTATGCATTAGCAGCCTATTATTTGCTGTCTTCTTCGGAAGCGTCGGCAAATCTAGCCCGCTTTGACGGCGTCCGCTATGGCTATAGGACACCGAATGCCGATAATTTACTTGATTTATATAAAAAATCAAGAGCGGAAGGTTTTGGTGATGAGGTAAAACGCCGTATCATGCTCGGTACCTTTGCATTGAGTTCAGGTTATTACGATGCCTATTATAAAAAAGCACAGCAAGTCCGTACCTTAATTAAAAAGGACTTCGAAGATGTTTTTGAAAAATATGATGTCATCATTGGTCCAACAACTCCGACGCCTGCGTTTAAAATTGGTGAAAATATCGATGACCCATTAACAATGTACGTGAATGATATTTTGACAATTCCCGTTAATCTAGCAGGGGTACCAGGAATCTCTGTCCCTTGTGGATTTGATAACGGATTGCCGCTAGGTTTACAAATCATCGGCAAGCATTTTGATGAAAAGACCATTTACCGTGTCGCACATGCATTTGAACAAGCAACAGATTATCATAAACAAAAGCCAGGACTATAGGGGGTGAAGAAAATGGAGTTTGAAACAGTGATTGGTCTAGAAGTTCATGTTGAGTTAAAAACGGATTCGAAAATCTTTTCGGCAAGCCCAAACCATTTTGGTGCAGAGCCAAATACAAATACAAGTGTAATTGACCTTGGTTATCCCGGTGTACTGCCGGTCCTGAATAAAAAAGCAGTGGAATTCGGAATGAAGGCAGCAATGGCTTTGAATTGCCAGGTAGCCACTCATACGAAATTTGACCGTAAGAACTATTTTTATCCAGATAATCCGAAGGCGTATCAGATTTCTCAATTTGATAAGCCAATTGGGGAGCATGGCTGGATTGAAATTGAAGTAAACGGCTATACAAAACGAATTGGAATCACAAGGATTCATTTAGAAGAAGATGCAGGGAAACTCAGTCACGGTAGTGGTTATTCATTAGTGGATTATAACCGCCAGGGAACACCGCTTGTGGAAATTGTATCAGAACCGGATATCCGTACACCTGATGAGGCCAATGCGTATCTTGAAAAATTAAAGTCGATTATCCAATATACTGGAGTATCAGATTGTAAGATGGAAGAAGGCTCGCTTCGATGTGATGCCAATATATCTATTCGTCCGGTTGGACAAGAAGAGTTTGGAACCAAGACAGAATTGAAGAACTTAAACTCTTTCAATTTTGTCCGAAAAGGGCTCGAATTTGAAGAGAAAAGACAGCGTGAAGTTGTCTCTAACGGCGGAAAAATCGATCAAGAGACACGCCGATTTGATGAAGCGACAGGCGCTACCTTACTTATGCGTGTAAAAGAGGGATCGGATGATTATCGTTACTTCCCGGAGCCAGACTTACTCGATATCTTTATTGATGAGGAATGGAAAGCAAGAATTGCGGCTGAAATTCCGGAGCTCCCAGATCAGCGTCAAAAGCGCTATGTGGAGGAGCTGGGATTACCTGTCTATGACGCCAAGGTACTAACTGTAACGAAAGAAATGGCTGATTTCTTTGAAGGTACAGTAGCTGCAGGAGCAGAGGCGAAATTGGCTTCCAACTGGATTATGGGTGATGTTTCTGCTTACCTGAATGCTGAGGGGAAAGAACTTCATCAAATCGCTTTAACACCTGAAGGATTAGCTAGTATGATTAAGCTTATCGAAAACGGAACGATTTCTTCCAAAATTGCAAAGACGGTTTTCAAAGAGTTGATTGAAAACGGCGGCGATGCTGAGAAAATTGTAAAGGAAAAAGGGCTCGTACAAATTTCAGATGAAGGAACACTGTTGAAAATCATTTCTGAAGTTCTCGATGCAAATCCTCAATCCGTTGAAGATTTTAAAAATGGTAAAAATAAGGCAGTTGGTTTCCTCGTTGGGCAGCTAATGAAGGCAACAAAGGGACAAGCAAACCCACAAGTAGTAAATCAATTATTGAATCAGGAATTAAGCAAACGATAAATCCCACGCTGGCAGATTTCATTCTGCCAGTTTTTTTGTCGAAAATATCTCGACAAATAATTTCTAAAGATTTCCCAGGAAACTCATTCAACATGGGGATTGAGGCAAACTAATTAAACGTTTGATTAGTCGACATCTTTCATCCCTTTTTTAAGGAAAAGCTTTTAATATTAAGGGTTGAAGCCTATTTTAATCAAACGTTTGATTAATAGTGACGCTGGGAACAATGTCGAATCGTTCCTAACTCGTCAGGCAAAATGATAATCTATAAGAATTGGGCTGTTAAATCGACAATATGTTTACTACAATTTGTGTAGAAAGCCCTTCGTTTAGGCATTTCCCCGTTATTTAATCAAATGATTAGTTAAATGACATCATTCTACGGTTTTTTAAGGTAGAAACCTTTAATAGTAAGTGGTCAATTAAAACTAATCAAACGATTGATTAACAAGGAATAAGGAGAAATTGTCAGACTGATAGATAAAAAAATACCTGGATTTGCTACCCAGGCATTTCAGAAAAGTTCTATTCCTTTTTTAATAAGCTGACACTTTCATTAAATTCTTTTTCAATGTCTTCATTATTCTTATACGTAAGTAAGCTGATGATATAAGAAACGATTAAGTTAAAAACAAAACCAGGTACGATTTCGTAAAGTCTGTCACCGAGTCCAACGTTTTTCCATACGATAACGGTTATAGCGCCCACAATCATACCGAAAAGAGCACCCCAGTTGGTCATCTTTCTCCAGAATAAGCTTAGAATAATGATAGGACCAAATGCAGCTCCGAAACCTGCCCATGCATATGCGACTAGGTCTAGAATGGTGCTGTTTTGATCAAGAGCCAGGATGGCAGCAACAACTGCTACTAAAAGAACAGCCATTCTTCCTAAGAAAACAAGGTGTTTGTCTGAAGCCTTTTTGTTCATGACTACTTTGTATAAGTCTTCCACTAGTGCACTTGATGTAACGATTAATTGTGATGAAATGGTGCTCATGATCGCTGCAAGAATGGCTGCTAAAGCAAAACCAGCGAATAAGGGATGGAATAGAATCTGACTTAGTTCAATAAATACTGCCTCTGGATTCTCTAATACATGTTGAGGATTATTATGGAAGTAAGCAATTCCAATGAATCCAGTAAAGATGGTACCTAGCAGCGAGAATATCATCCAGCCCATTCCAATGCGGCGGGCACTTTTTGTTTCTTTTATCGTTGTAATGGCCATGAAACGCACAATGATATGCGGCTGGCCAAAATAACCAAGTCCCCAAGCCATTGCAGAAATAATCCCTAAAGTCGTTGTTCCTTTAAAGAAATCAAGGTATGTTGGGTCAATAGCACGAATCGTATCAAACGTTTCTGCAGGCCCCCCTACACTAAAAATCCCAATCGCCGGAACTAGAAGAAGGGCAATCAGCATCATTAATCCTTGGATAAAGTCGGTGTAACTAACAGCAAGAAATCCGCCAAATAATGTATAGGCGATGGTAACACCACCAACAATTAAAAGTCCTGTAAGGTAGCTTGTTCCAAATGAACTTTCAAAAAAGACTGCTCCCGATACTAAACCTGAAGAAACATAGAACGTAAAGAAAATCAGAATAACGATACCGGATACAATCCGCAAGAGTTTGGTGTTGTCTTTAAAACGATTTTCTAGGTAACTTGGAATGGTTATAGAATCGTTTGCCACCTGAGTATAGGAACGAAGTCGAGGTGCGACCAATAACCAATTCAGGTATGCTCCAATGGTTAAACCAATCGCAATCCATGCGTCTGCTAAACCCGTTACATAGATTCCTCCTGGCAGTCCCATTAATAGCCAGCCGCTCATATCTGCAGCTCCAGCGCTTAATGCTGTGACAGCTGGTCCTAGTGACCTCCCTCCAAGCATATAGTCTGTTAGATTGCTTGTTTTACGATAAGAATACCAACCAATAAAAAGCATCATCGCAAGGTAAATTCCAATCGAAACAAGTTGTAGTGTTTCATTAGACATACTTTTTCCCCCTTTATTATGATAAAAAATAATTACAATAATATTTTCTATATATAAAATATTCTATCAACTGGATATAACTATATCCACTAGTATTTTTTTACTTTCCTAAAATAGGTTAAAGTACACTTGGAATACCAGTATAAAAGATATAATTCCTTTTATTTGTAACGAAGAAATGGAACGGCTATGATAAAGGAAATAGAAGGGAGTGTTTAGTTTGGAATTAAATGCTTGGTTTCAAAAGGGTTTAACGAAAGATGAATACATAAGCTCAATGACTCGGAATAAAGAAGAAATGACTTCTATTTATGATCGCTTTGAGTTAACTGAAGATGTTAAAAAGAAACTTGAAGCAGTCCAGTCAAAAAAACTACGTGCCATTGTTCTGACAGAGGATTGGTGCGGCGACGCCATGCTTAACAATCCAGTTTTGCTTAGATTGGCTGAAGCTGCAGGAATGGAAGTTCGTTTTGTTCTGCGGGACCAGAACCTTGAACTAATGGACCAATATTTAACGAATGGCACCTCAAGAGCGATTCCTATTTTTATTTTCATCGATCAAGAAGGAAATGAAGTGGGAGTTTGGGGACCACGTGCCCCTGAAATGCAAGCGCTTGTAGAAAAAGGCCGTGCAGAACTGCCTGATAAGGACGCTCCGGAATTCCAGGATAAGCAAATGGCTTTATATAAACGTCTCGGTCAATCTTATCAGACTGACTCATCGGTTTGGCAAACTGTTGCAAACAGTATCATGACCGCATTTCTGTAAAATTTAAAGAATCCCTGGCCATTGGCCAGGGATTTCTTCTACATTTTTAAATTACTGTTTTTTGGAGGAATACGCTCATTGATAAGATTTTTATCATTTATTTTCGGTTCAATTCCCAAGATGAGGTTACGAATATTAGAGCGGTGAAGATAAATCAGAAAAAAAGTAAAAAATAGAAAAATAAGTTCAAAATTTTGTTCAGGAGAAATGAAAGAGTAAACCAATAAGCTGAGACCAACTGAGATGGAGCCGAAAAATACGTACTTTGTTATAAAAATGATTAAAAAGAAGGTAACATACGCAATTACAGCTAGAGGGAAATTTGCTACTGCTAAGGTTCCGGCAGTAGTAGCGATCGCTTTTCCACCACGAAAACCAGCAAAAATAGGGAAGCAATGTCCTACTACAGCCAGCAGGCCAAAGTAAAGTGGTTCAACATCAAGGTTGAAATATACTGGCAAGTAAGCAGCAAGTGCTCCTTTACCAATATCAACAAGAACCACGATAATCGCAGATCCTTTACCAAGTACCCTTAATGTGTTGGTGGCACCAGGATTTTTACTGCCATGGTCACGAATATCAATACCGTAAACTAGCTTGCCCACAATTAGCGCAGTCGGAATGCTTCCAATCAAATAGGAGGAAAGGAGCAGCAGCCAAAGCATATCATCATTCCTTTGCCAGAATATCTTCTATAACAATAGCATTTTACCATACTTCAATGGTATTATTTTAATAATTCCTTAAATAGGAAATATTAAAGGGGCGACTAGAATGGAACAGATAGATTTTGGTCAAGTTGCTAAAAGTTATGCGAAAACAAGAGAAGATATTCCCGTAAGTTTAATGGATAGTCTTTATGTCCGAGGTATTTTTCTTGATGGGAAAAAGGTTGCGGATATTGGTTGTGGGACAGGATCCTTAACAAGAAAAATCGCTATGAGGAAAGCAGATGTTACTGGGGTAGATCCATCAAAAGAAATGCTACAATATGCAGTGGAGTTAAATAAGTCAAAAAATTATAACATTCCTTATCTGCATGGCAGTTCTGAGAATACTGGTTTAGATGATTCTCAGTTTGATATGGTAACAGTTATGCGTGCCTGGCACTGGTTTGACCGTGAAAAGGCAATTGCAGAAATAAAGCGGATATTAAAAGCAAAAGGGACACTAATCGTTATAGATTCTGGGTTTCTTGAAGGACCATCAGTGGTTGAAAAGACATATGAGGTTTTATCAAAATATGTGAGTGGTGGACTTAAACCAGCAGGGACAAAGTCTGAATCCAGCCAGAGGATTAACGGCTTTCCTGCTGAGTGGTTCGATGAATGGCAGACCAATGGATTCAAGGTAAGTGATTTTTATAGCCTTAACTATAACGTTGCTTTTACCCAGGAGACTTGGGTAGAAAGGGTGGAATCCATCTCCTGGCTTGCAGGGTTAGACTCAGGCGAAAGGGAAAAAGCACTACAGGATTTAACCTATACTTTATCTGACCAGGATTCCTTTGTAATTCCACATGAATGTAATGTTTGTATTTTAAGGCTGCAAGAATAGATATACCTAAGGCGTGCGGGTCTACCGCACGTCTTTTGATTTTTAAATGCTGTTTTCACACGATTGGTGCTCTCGAATCGAGGGTCTCGAGGACAAATCACACTAGCCACTAGAAAGATTCGTCCTTAAAAGGGGGTCTTAAGGACAAATCGCCCGAGGCACTAGAAAGATTTGTCTCTAATAGGGGTTCTTAAGGACAAATCGCACGAGGCACTAGAAAGATTCGTCTCTAATAGGGGGTCTTAAGGACAAATCGCACGAGGCACTAAGAAGATTCGTCCTTAAAAGGGGGTCTTAAGGACAAATCGCCCGGGCCGTCAGAAAGATTCGTCCTTAATGTGGGGTCTTAAGGACAAATCGAACGAGCTACTAAGAAAGATTCGTCCTTAATAGGGGGTCTTAAGGACAAATCACATGAGCCTCTAGGAGGATTAGTCCTTAACCGATGAGCATGAGGCATGGACCCTTCTTTTGGCACGTATATGTCGGCACATAAATCCAGTAATTGACTCTTTTATGCTACTATTTTATCTGAAGAAAAAATTTTAAAAAAACTGTAGGGGTTTGTAAATATCATCTCGTCTATTATGGTGAAGGTCAGATAGAAAGGGGGAGAGAGCGATTAGTGATTCAGTATTAATACAAAAAGTAATGGATGGCAGTGACCATGCCTTTCGCCTTTTGGTTGAAAAGTACCGCAATGATGTGTTCCGGACCGTCTTTGCTGTTCTTCGTGATCAAAAGGAAGCAGAAGATGCCGCTCAGGAAGTATTTATGAAAATATATTCCTCTCTCTCCCAATATGAAAATCAAGGCTTTAAGACTTGGATGACCAGAATAGCCGTTAATCATGCCATCGATATAAAGAGAAAGCAAGCACGAAGAAAAGAAGAAGTGATGGAGGCTTTGGAGCAAGAGGCACTTGGCACTCCAAAGGATGGTGTTGAGAAGGAACTGATTGTTAAGGAAAGGGTAAGGCTAGTAAGAAAAAGACTGGATGAGCTTCCCGAAAATTATCGAGATGTTATCTATGGTTTCTATATAGCGGAAAAAAGTTATCAGCAGATGGCTGAAGAACAAAATGTACAGGTGAAAACAATTGAAACAAAACTTTACAGGGCACGGGTTTGGATGAAAAAGAATTGGAAGGAGGGAGATTTTTCATGAAGCATTACAGTTATGATGAGTGGTTGAGCTATGTGAAAGACGAAATTAACGTCAAGACCCGAGAGGAATTTGAAAGTCATTTATATACATGCGACCAATGTCTAGAGGATTATTTAAAAGCTGTCTCAGAACATGAATCATCACTTCCTGTTCTTTCAAATGAGATTGACTTTACTGACCTGGTGATGACTGAGGTTTCTAAACAAAAAGAGTTCACAGAGATACAGCCCACCTTGAAACAGCCGATAAAAACGAAAAAGCCATTCTTCCAACAGGCATCTTTTCACTATTTAATTGCAGCTGCTGCAACACTATTGCTTACTTTTTCAGGGGTGTTTCAATCACTTGCCACATACGCAAGTGCAGTAGAGGCTCCTCCGCATAGTAAGGAGAAAAAGCTTACAGTGACAGAAGGCGTTATTGACAAAACATTTGCATGGATGGACTCACTAGAAAAAAAGGAGGCAAATAAGAAATGAAAAGTTCAACCAAAGCGTTAACCCTATCGCTTTTCCCAGGCCTCGGTCATATGTATTACGGCAACATGGTTCGGGGTGTGTTTTATTTAATGTCTGTGGTCGGTTTAGCATTCATTACCGTCATTGGGTTAGCTACCAACAATAATGAAGTAGCTGTACTATGCTTTATGGTGGGTATCTTCGTTTATTTAGTTAGTTTTATTGATCTGGGCCTAAAAATTTCGAAACAGAAGAGGGCATTGGCAGCAGCTAATCCTGATGGCCCTTCCGCACAGGCTACACAAGACTCAGAGCGATTTTATACAATTGTGCTATCGTTTGTCCCCGGATTAGGTCACTTTCAGCTGGGACTGATGAACCGAGGACTCACCTTGTTAGCAGCATTTTTAGGCCTTGGTGTTATGGTGATTTTCATAACGGCTCTTAGCAGCCGTTCAGAGTTTCTTGTTTTCTTAGCAGGTTTGCCAATCATCTGGGTGTATGGTTTTTTTGATTCCGTTCAGCAATTAAACAAGAAACAGCGTGGCGAGGAACTGATAGACCGAACCATTTTCGAAGACTTTGAAACACGTAGAGAAGATGGAAAAAAGAGCAAATCTATTGCCACCTTTCTTTCAATTTTCCCGGGTGCAGGGCACCTTTATCTCGGTTTACAAAAACGCGGTATTCAGTTAATGGCGGCTTTCCTATTTTCAATCTATATATTAGATATTTTACGTCTTGGTATTTTCTTGTTCTTGATACCGATAATCTGGTTTTATAGCTTTTTTGACGCTATGCAAAAGGTTTCCAGATACGGTGAGGAAGAGATTGAGGATGTTCCGATTATTTCTTACTTAATTAATCATCAAAAGTGGGTTGGAATTGGTCTAGTCGTGCTGGGGGTTTATTACCTATTTATGAATGTGGTCATTCCTGTGTTTGCCCCGATGCTTTCAAATATCATTCAAATCGATTTAATGTACTGGATACAAAGTTATTTTCAAACGGGGATTGTTTGTGTGCTGTTAATTGGCGGCGGCATTAAGCTTTTATCAGGCAGCAAGCATAAAAGGGAGGAAAAGAGATCATGAAACGGTGGAAAAACACACTAGCAGGAGTCCTCTTAATCGGTGCAGGAATTGGGATTATTTTTAGAAAAGGAAAGGAGGAACAGGCATGAGAACTTGGCGTGTTGGTACGTTTTCGATGGGGGCCTCACTCGTTTTACTTGGCCTCTTCCTTTCCCTCTCACGCTTTTTAGGATTGGATCTAGTTCATGTGATGTCGGCTTGGTGGCCCATTTTGTTAATCGTTCTTGGGATTGAAATTCTCCTCTACTTATTTTTCTCGAGGCAGGAGAAGCCTCTTTTAAAATATGACTTTGTCAGTATCCTCTTTGTTGGATTGCTAGGTATGGTAGGGATACTGTTTGCGACCCTTAGTGCAACGGGGGTTATGGGAAAAGTGGAGGAAGTGGTTGCAAGGGAAGAGATGTCTTTTGAACTGCCAGACTTTAATCACCAGGTGGATGACAGCATAAAACGTGTTGTCTTAAGAACCGTAGGTTACCAAACAACGATCGAAGCAACGGATGAAAAGGAAGTGTCAATGTTTGGTACGTACCGAACACAGACAACGAAAAAGAAAAAGCTCCTAACAACTGCGGATGAATATGTGCATGCAAACAAAAAAGGAGATACTCTTTTTATAAATGTAAAGACACTTCCGAATGAAGTGGGACCGTTTTATAGTCATCAAGAAGTTGCCTCAACCATTCTTATCCCAAAAGGTGTGAAACTTGAGGTAATTGGAAACGGAAATGAGATTACGTTAAACCCAAGGAATCTTGAGAATAACTGGAGTATAAATGGTGCCTCTTCACTAAATATAAAGGTTGTTGAAGATGGTAATTTGAATATTGCAGCACTTGGAATAACTGAAGCAAATAGTAAGGATGGAGCATGGAAGATAACCGAAAAGGTGGATCCAAATGTTGAAGGAGTAGACGCTGTATACCAATCAGGTGAGGGCACGTATGGTATTACTATCACCAATACTCCTTATGTTAGTTTAAATTCGAATTAGTTCACATCTTATTTTTTTGCAAAAAAATAAAAAAAGGGTATGATAGTAGTCGGCAGAGTTATGGACAGACTAATATTTGTTGCTTAGGTTAATAATTGTAAGCCAAGGGGTAAATTGGTAGAATATAGAAAAGGTCCATCAGCTGCCATTTATTGATTACAAAAAATAGGATGATGAATATGAAACGAGCACGATTAATATATAATCCTACTTCAGGGCGGGAAATCCTTAAGCGCCATCTGGCGGATATACTAGAGAAACTCGAGATTGCCGGTTATGAGGCCTCTTGCCATGCAACGACGGGTGAAGGTGATGCAACATCAGCCGCTCGGATAGCAGTTGAACGACAATATGATGTTGTTATTGCTGCTGGAGGTGACGGTACCATAAATGAAGTCGTCAACGGACTTGCTGAGCAGGAGTTCCGGCCAAAATTAGGAATTATTCCAGCGGGCACAACGAATGATTTTGCAAGAGCTCTCCATATACCAAGAGATATCGGCGCAGCGGTCGATATTATCACCAAAGGTGAACGGATTCCAGTGGATATTGGCCGAATCAATGACCGTTATTTTATTAATATCGCTGGTGGGGGTAGAATCACGGAGCTTACATACGAGGTTCCAAGTAAACTTAAGACGATGCTTGGGCAGCTTGCTTACTACTTAAAAGGGATGGAAATGCTTCCTTCCATTAAAGCTTCGGATATAAGTATTGAGTATGATGGCAAGCTTTTTGAAGGGGAAGCGATGTTATTCCTTGTAGGGCTGACCAATTCTATCGGAGGATTTGAAAAGATTGCTCCAGATTCATCGATTAATGATGGTCTATTTTCATTGCTTATCTTGAAAAAAATTAATTTGGCCGAGTTTATTCGAGTTGCAACCTTGGCCATCCGCGGTGAGCATGTGAATGATCCCAATGTCATTTATGCAAAAGCGAGCCGGATAAAAGTACATTCTAATGAAAAGGTACAATTGAATCTTGATGGTGAATTCGGTGGCTTGCTGCCCGCAGAGTTCGCCAACTTGTACAGGCATTTAGAGGTATTTGTCCCACTCGATGACATAAGACCACTCGATAAACCAACAGATTGGGTACCGGGTCAGAGATATAGCTGAAAAAGTCCGTTCCGATGAGGAATGGGCTTTTCTTTTTTTAAAAGAAATATTCTACTTTTTACACACTTGATGTAAGTAATCCTGATTTTAAAATCCTACTTTTTGTCTATAATCAGCTAGTACATAAGTTACTTACATATTAAGCTTAGGCTTGTTACTATTTAATGGTAATTACTAAATATTCTGTTTTCTTTAAAATGAAACCCGTTTCATTAATAAGCAAATAATACTACCCTGAAACTTTAGCTGGTGTCTGAACAGTTAAGTTACCCGCAACATATTTAAGGAGGTGTATGCCAAGAGCTAAATAAATGTATGCCAATTTGTTTTGATTTCTTCATTTTGTATTTATTTTTATGAAACCGATTTCATTCTAGAAGAAGGATCAAATGTTTTTCGAACAATTCACTCTAAAAGTTTAAAAAAAAATTACAGTAAGACAGGAGGTTTATTATGTTTCGAAAATTTACTAAACTCGGGATAGGCATTCTTCTTCTTAGTTCTACCCTTATTACTGGAGGAGCTTCTGCCATTACTAATACACCAGTAGCAGACCGTGAGCCAATGAACACGCAAGTAAAATCCATTGATGGAACAAATGTTTTATACCAATATGGTGAACCAGTCCCATCGTTTGATACTTGGACACAAGAAGAGCCGAGTAGAAACTACTTATCACTTGATGGGAAATGGAAATTTGCTATGGATCCCAATAGCCAAGGGATGACTGAAAAATGGTACCAAAAAGATTATGATGATTCAAATTGGCAGCAAGAAAAGGTGCCAGGCAGCTGGGATCTTTATGATACACCTGGGTTTGGTACATACGATGGTTCGAATTTTGGTGAAGGAACGGCATTTTACGATGGTGATGCCTGGTTCAGGACACATTTTTCACCTGATGCCAGTTGGAAAAATCAATTCGTAAAACTTAATTTTCTCGGCGTTAACTATCGTGCATGGGTTTATATTAATGGTCATTTTGTAGGCGAACATGAAGGTGGAAATACTCCTTTTGCGCTTAATGTTAGTGAATATTTACAACCAGGGAAAGATAATGTGATTGCGGTTCGAGTACATCGCAGAGCAGACTTTGATTCTTATACAAGTCCGGATGCGAAGCCTGTTACAAATGACGTGGAACTGCCATACAAACCTGTAGACTACTGGCGATATGCAGGAATTACACGCAGCGTGTATTTGGAAGCAACATCAAATGTAAATGTTAGTAAAATCCTTACTGCAACAGGTGATCATACTTTAACAACAAAAGTTGTTGTATATAATCATGGAGATAAAAAAGTAGAACGTCAACTAGTTGTAGATCCTGGTGAACAAACTGGAGGAAAGCCTAAGTCAAAGGAAATAGAATTAAATCCAGGCGAAGTAAAAGTGGTCTCAATGGATTTTGATATTAAGAGTGCAAGCTATTGGACACCGGACTCCCCTACTCTATATGAAGTAACCGCAACTCTTTATAAGGGAAAAGGTGAAGGTCAAGTTACACAGAGTGGAATTGGCTCCGTTGATGACAGTCTTTCAACAAATTATGGAATGCGAACAATTGCTACAGAGGGTAGTAAATTAACATTAAATGGAGAACAGGTAATTTTAAAAGGTCTTAACTGGCATGAGGAAACAGCTGCCAATGGAAAATCTATGACAATTGAAGAGTATGATACCGAGTTGAATCATGTTCTGAATGTAAATGCAAACTTTATTCGTAACAGTCACTACAACCGTCACCCATATGTATATGATTTTGCTGATAAGCATGGATTAATGGTATTAGATGATGTTGATAATATGTGGCTTGATACGAAGCAAGAAGCGTTACAAACAAACTCATACGGACTTTCAAGAGCATTAGTATTAAGTATGGCATGGAATCAAATTAATCGCCCTTCTGTTATCATGTGGTCATTACAAAATGAGTCTCAAATTTGGGATGATCAGCAAGTTTACCGTGACTGGCTTTCGGATATGAAGAGTGCTGTCAAAAGTGTTGATATCCAAAACCGTCCTGTCACATGGGCATCTGGAAGCAGTTGGGACCCAGCCTATGACTTGGCAGATGTCATCGGTTTAAATGAATATTTCGGTTATTTCTATATGAAGGATGAGGACCTAGGGACCACTTTAGAAGCAGTTCATAGAAACCATCCTAATAAACCGATACTAATTACCGAAAATGGAACGTGGGCCTATGCAGAAGAGGAACTCAAACATGGAGAACCTACAACGTCCGGGACCGAAGAATGGCAATCCGCTAAATTCCTAAATCACTGGAACCAGGTAACAGATTCCAACCGTCTAGATTATATGGCCGGATATACGTTCTGGGTGTTAAAAGATTATAAACAAAGGTTAGGCTATAACCAACAGATAAACGGAATTTCTACCATGGGATTAATGCGATTCGACAACGAAGAGCCACGCTTGGTATATGAAACCTTTAAAAACGCAGCAAATCCATTTAAATAAGAGTTTTTGTACCTCAAAAAGGTAGGCACAATTTTTATTGTGTTTACCTTTTTTAATATTCATTCCTGTGGTTTCTTCACACAGCTGTAGACACCTAAAATCGGGGTTTTAATCGTGGTTTATAAAGAAGCAGTTGCTTCCTTTAAACAAAAGGGACATGAATGGGCATTAGAGACTTTGAACAATCACTTGGAGCGCTGGTTAAATAGTTTTTATAATGGTAAAATTATTTAATATGTTGAAAAAGTAGTTGTTCGGAGGGTTAGGATGAAAAACATTTATCAGGATGATAGCTTAGCACTGCATACTGATCTATATCAGATCAATATGGTAGAAACGTATTGGAGAGACGGCAAATATAATAAACGCGCAGTGTTCGAACTGTTTTTCCGAAAGCTCCCTTTTGGGAATGGATATGCGGTATTCGCTGGTTTGGAAAAAGTCATTCAGTTTATCCAGGGCTTCCGCTTTTCAGAAGATGATCTGGAGTATTTAAAAAATGAAGTCGGCTACCAGGATGATTTTTTAGAATACTTAAGGGACTTGCGCTTTACAGGTACCATTCGCTGTATGAAAGAAGGCGAGCTTGTATTTGGAAATGAGCCGATTTTAAGCGTAGACGCCCCGCTTTGTGAAGCTCAGTTGATTGAAACAGCACTATTGAACATCATTAATTATCAAACATTAATCGCGACAAAGGCATCTCGTATTAAGCAGGTGCTTGGAAGTGAAATTGCAATGGAGTTCGGTACTCGCCGAGCGCAGGAAATGGACGCGGCTATTTGGGGAACGAGAGCTGCATACCTAGCAGGTTTTGATGGAACAAGTAATGTTCGAGCAGGTAAATTATTTCAAATTCCTGTTTCTGGTACGCATGCTCATTCGATGGTTCAAGCATATAAAGACGAATATATCGCATTTAAAAAATATGCTGAGTCACATAAGGATTGTGTCTTTTTAGTTGATACATATGATACCCTTCGTCTGGGTGTACCGAATGCGATTAAAGTCGCCAAGGAAATGGGCGATTCTATTAATTTCATAGGAATCCGTTTAGACAGCGGTGATCTTGCCTATCTTTCAAAGGAAGCCCGTAAAATGCTCGATGAGGCAGGATTTAAGGATGCAAAAATCTTTGCTTCAAGTGATCTCGACGAGTATACGATTCTCAATTTGAAAGCACAGGGTGCAAAAATTGACAGCTGGGGAATAGGAACGAAGCTTATTACCGCTTACGAGCAGGCAGCACTAGGAGCTGTTTATAAAATTGTTTCCATTGAAGACGAGAACGGCAAAATGGAGGATACCATTAAAATCTCTTCCAATCCGGTAAAAGTAACGACTCCGGGGATTAAGAAAATTTACCGTATTATCAATAATAAGAATAACCATGCTGAAGGGGACTACATTGCGCTCGAGGATGAAAAATTGCCGGAGAAGCGCTTGAGAATGTTCCACCCAACGCATACCTATATGAATAAGATCGTGACAAACTTTTCGGCAAAAGAGCTTCATGAAGTGATTTTTTCAAATGGCGAGCTTGTCTATGAGATGCCATGCCTGGAAGAATCACGTGAATATGTAAAACAAAATCTTGCTGCTCTCTGGGATGAGTATAAACGTACAATGAATCCTGAGGAATATCCGGTCGATCTTAGCCAAAAATGCTGGGATAACAAGATGAGGAATATTGAAGAAGTAAAAGAGAAAGTGGCTGAAATGAAGGCAGAATAGATAGTGTAAGGCACCCATTATTAAAGGGTGTCTTTTTTGTATGAAAATAAGAAGGTTCGCTGAATTATGCTTAGGAGCCCGCGGAAAAACTTCAAGAGTTAATGGAGTTATTTCCGATTCTCGCCGAATAAATAGGAAATCCCGCGGGATTGTGTTTAAAACCCGCGGGATCCATCACATTTTATTTTTGTTTAAAGAAATCCACGAAAGCATGGTAAATTTCTATGCCTTGAAAGGTTAGCATACCAGCTGCAGTTAATGAAAAAACACCAATCATCACAAAACGAATCCACATCATTTATTCCTCCCCTTTGTAAGTTTTAACTTATAAATTTAGGGGAGAGGATTACATAATTGGATTGATGAAAAACCGGGATTAGAAAAATGGAGTTCCTGGTGTGGTTATCAGAAAAGATTCTGTGAATGGTGACTACGATCAATGAGATTAGGGTAAGAACTTCGATCAAGTCAAAATGAAATAAATGTTTCTCTTCATCGTCCGTTTGTGATTTCATATTCCAATCATCTATCAATAACACAGCTTTATTAGAATGATGTGATTGAATGAATAAGTTGGAAGTATGAAGAACGGAAAAGAATATGAAGGCAAGCAGCAATGCGATGGGAAGAAAATATACCTTCTTTATCGTAACCACCTCCTTCCGGGATGTTATAATTATAAACACTTTTGTTATATTGTTAAATAAAAATGCTCCGACATTTTATGCAGGTAGTAGATGGTATACAATCAATTTATGACTGATTTCGCAATTAGAATGGGTTTATGGTACAATCTTGCTAGTCAAATCGGAGTAAAGGAAGTAAATAATGAAGAAGACAATACCGGTTAAAAAAAATGATTATATAGATGTGGTATTTGAAGATTTAACTCACGATGGTGCAGGGGTAGCAAAGGTGGAAGGCTTTCCGTTGTTCATACCAAACGGCCTGCCCGGCGAGAAGGCGCAGGTTAAAGTGATTAAAGTGAACAAGGGTTACGGCTTCGGGCGTTTGATTGAAATTTATGAAAAAAGCCCATACCGTGTGGAAGTTCCTAATAGTGAGATTCATAAATATGGCGGCTGCCAGCTGGAGCACATCAGTTATGAAGGACAGCTGAAATATAAAGAGAACCAAGTGCGTCAGGTGCTGACAAGGATCGGAAAACTTGAGGACGTAATTGTCCACCCAATCTTAGGGATGGACAACCCATGGCATTACCGAAATAAAGCTCAGGTACCTGTTGGTGAAAAGGATGGAAAGTTGATTGCTGGGTTTTTCAAGCCTAGAAGCCATGAAATTGTAGATACTGATGAAAGTTTGATACAACTTCCTGAAATAAACGAAGCTGTTCAGGCAGTGAAGGAAATATGCAGTGGGCTAGGGATATCAGCTTATCAAGAAGAGTCACATAAAGGTGTTCTGCGACACATTATGGCTCGTTATGGACAACAAACAGGGGAACTAATGGTGGTGCTTGTTACCAGAACCACGGATATTCCAAACAAAGACAAACTAGTTGAGGAAATTGCTGCACGCCTTCCAAAAGTTAAGTCGATTGTACATAACGTTAATTCAAAGCGTACAAATGTAATCCTCGGCGAAAAAACAACCGTCCTTTGGGGCGATGAAGTGATCTATGACACGATTGGTGATGTGAAATTTGCCATTTCTGCTCTATCTTTTTATCAGGTAAATCCTGTTCAAACGAAGGTTCTTTATGAAAAGGCACTTGAGTATGCGGGGTTAAGTGGGGAAGAGTCAGTCATTGATGCCTACTGTGGTATCGGAACGATATCCTTATTTTTAGCCCAAAAGGCAAAGAAGGTATTCGGAGTAGAAGTTGTTCCAGAGGCGATTGAGGATGCAAAACGAAATGCAGAGCTTAATGGAATGACGAATGTGGAGTTTGCAGCAGGGGAAGCAGAGGTTGTGATTCCTAAGTGGTATAAAGAAGGGAATTCAGCTGATGTGCTCGTCGTGGACCCGCCGCGGAAGGGCTGTGATGAGACATTTTTGCAAACGATTATTGACATGAAACCGAAAAAGGTGGTTTATGTATCCTGTAACCCAGCTACCTTGGCTCGGGATTTGAGGATCTTAGAAGATGGTGGGTATAAAACTGTGGAAGTGCAACCTGTGGATATGTTTCCGCAGACGACACACGTCGAATGCGTAGCAAGTATATATAGAAAAGAATAAATGTTTAATTTTCAACCTTTTAGTAATCATTTGGGCAGGATATCTAATAAACGAAATATTCTGCCTAAATCATACTTACATAATTAAGCATATTGAATCGATATTCAATTATTGGAACACCATCAGAGTTTACTGTTATTCGTTTCACTAGAGGAATTATTTTCTCTTTAGATAATCTTTCATCCGAAAATTTTTTTGAAAGATTGAAAAGCTCATTCATTTGTTCAATACTATCTTTACTGTTAATTAAGTTATGAAGATGTGCTTGTTCTCCTTTTAAATTGTTTATTTGTTTTTCAAAGTCATCGACCTTATGATGGTAATCATCTTTAGATATCACTTCTTCAATGAGAAGATTTATTAATTTTGACTTTATTTCTTGTAATTTTAATAACTTACCATCAATATTACTACTTTTCTTTATTAATCTTTCGTGTTCTTTTTTACTAATTAAAAATAGTTGTTCCGATTTCTTTTTGTTAGTAATCAGTTCATTCAGAATGTCTAAATCCTTGAATATACTTTGTGAAATTAAATTTTCTTTAATAGCATGATGAGTACAAAACTTTTTTGTGAATTTAACATATCCACCGCAAATATAGCCTTTTCGGTTATCTTTGTAGTGCATGCTTGAGCCACAATCCGAACAAAAAATTAAACCTGAAAACAAATGCTTTCTTGTGGTATTTCTATTTTTTGACCTGATATTTAATAGTTCTTGGGCAAGTTGAAAAGTTTCTTCAGAAATTATTGATTCGTGTGTATTTTCAACGATAATATGCTTATCAGGTGATATTTTAATTCTATTTTTATTTGTGGCACTAATAGATGTCTCACGATGCTGTACTAATTTCCCTGTATAATGAGGATTTTGAATAATATTTTTAATTGTAGAACCATGCCATTTTGGACTTGCATTTGTTTTTGCAGCAATAACTGAAGGTGTGGGTTGACCCCTAACGTATAGCTCTTTTGCAATTGAGTCAAATCCTCTTCCTGAGATATATTGTTCAAAAATCCACTTTACTACATTTGGAGTATTATCTTTCCGGATAATAAGGTTATCGTTTTCTTTGAAATAGCCATAAGGAGCATTGGAACCTTTAAAAAGACCTTTTGCTGCAAGGGTTTTTAAAGAAGATTTTACACGTTCACTAGTTCTTTGTGACTCTTCCTCATACAACCATGTGTATAGTCCGTATTTACTTACATCCCCCTTAACACTATTTACTGCTCCATCAAGAGTAATTATCCCAATATTATTATCTTGGCAAACATCACGAATCTGGTATGATAAGCTACCATTACGAGCCAAACGAGATAACTCTTTAGCTATAATTACATCAAACTTTCGTTGCTTAGCATCAGCTATTAACCTTTGGAGGCTTTCCCTTTTCGATGTAGTACCTGTTTCAACATCTACATAGAAATCAGAAATTATCCAGTTTTGCTCCTTGATGTAATTAATAAAAAGAGATTTTTGATTTTGAATAGAAGGTTTCTGTTCTTCTTTATTCGTAGAAACTCGAATGTATCCTGCACATCTCATTCATATCTTCCTTTCGAATAGATGCATCGGCTTCACTTTGGATATCTATATTATAGCTTTATTGAAATTTATGGGATTAAAAATGATTATAAAAAAACAGGTCAATTTTTGACCTGCTCTAACCGTATCTATCCTATTTATGGCATTCTGAAACCAAATTGTATATTTACATCCTTTTTTTCATTTATATCAATTTTATTAACAAACATATTTACAATCTTTGGTGTTACTTCAGTAAAAGAGCAGAAGTTTATAATTCTGTTCTTTAACTTTAGGTGGGCATCCTTATCTTCCAGGATTAATATTTTCTTTTGTATTTCTTCAATAGATTCTTTAATAACTTCTAATTCATTTTGCAATTTTTCCATCTTATTTTCAAGTTGAAATAAAGTTTTCTTTTTATCTAAAAGAAAGTCCGTAAGAGTATCCATCCTATCTTCAATTACTCTTAATTCATTTTCCAAAGCAGATTTACGCCCTTCAAAAAACCGTTTTTTCTTTTTAAAGGCAATTTCTACTTTTGGTAAATAGGAGGCAAGGTCAAAAGATTTTAAGAAAGTTACTAGAGCCTCTGACAAAAGAAAAGACATTTCCTTTTCCTGTATAGCATGATTGGAACAAGCAGTCACTCCATTTTTTGAATAATTCCCACAGATATAAGAACCTTTATTCCAATTTTTCCTATACACTAGATTACTGCTACAATCTGAACAGAACAATATATGCGAATACAAGTGATTCTTTTCTTTTTGCCCTTTTTGTGGTTTAGATGCCAGAATTTCTTGAACTCTACCAAATGTTGTACTGGTGATTATTGCTTCATGAACATCTTCATGCCTAACAACATTTTCTGTTTGATTTTTAATTCTATACAATTTTTCATTGGTCACTGTAGTCGATTCCTTACATGACACAAGATTTCCAATGTAATGTTCATTTCGTAAAATGCTATATACACTAGTATCGCGCCAGTTAGCTGTAGCATTTCTTTTTCCGAAGACCATTGATGGAGTAGGGATACCTTCCGTTTGTAATTCTTTTGCTATAGTTGGAGCACCTTTTCCTTCTAAATAATCATTAAAAATACGCTTTACTACATTTGGAGATGCATCTTCCCTAACTACTAAGGTATTTTCAACTAGCTTATAACCATATGGGGGAATTGAACCCATATATTCCTTCCGTTTTGCTTTCATTCGGAGACCGGATTTACTTCTTTTACTTGCTAACATTGCTTCTTTTTGAGCTTCTAGTGCAACTTCTATTATGTTATCATACCCATACTTTTTGGTATTAAGTTGTCCATCAACACTGAACAAATGAATATGGTTTTTTTCTGAGATTTCCTTGATTTTGTTTGCTGTAGTTGTATTACGAGTAAGACGGGAGCCTTCTTTAACCACAATATATTTAAAGAATCCTTTTTCCATATCAGCTAATAATTGTTTAAATGCAGGGCGTTTACCTATACGACCGCTGCAAATATCTTCATAATGAATAACACGTTTCCAACCATGTTCTTCAATATACTCAGAACAAAGTTCTGTTTGGTTTTGTATTGAAGTTTCTTGTTCTTCATGATTGGTAGAAACACGAACATAGTTTGCTGCTATACCTTTCTGACTAAGGCGATTATCTTTGGTTAATAATTCCTTATCTATAATCTGTATCTTATGCTGCGTCGTTTTCTTCCTCATGTTCTTTGTCCTCCTGAAATAGCTCTTCAAAAAAAGTATCTTGTTCCTTTATTAATAAATCCTTCAATAATGATTCAAATGAAGGTGATTTAGCCACGAAAGAATAAGTTACTTGTTTTTTCATTTTTAATAACCTCCAAATATAATTTGGATGGTAAGCTGTATTCTTTAAATAATATTTAATAAGTTATCCTTGCTAGCCGGCTTGACTAAGCTTGACCATCATTCATTCTTAGAATAAAGAATTTAAACTTAAAAAACATAAATTCTAAAGAAAACTTTTTGGGGCTTTAGAACTATTTTTTGTTTGATACCCAAAATCTTTATCCTATGCTTTTCCCTTTAATACAAATATAGTAAAGTAGAATGGTAGGTGATATTTTCCAGCATAAGTAAAGTGGGAGGAAGAAAATGAAGGCTTTGTTTTCATCTTTTATAAAAGGAAAAATTTTAATATTAACAATTGTAATGATAGTCTTATCTATTTCTATTAAAGTTGATGCTGAGACTAATGTAGCAGATGAAAAGAACCAAGAAGTGCAAAATTCAATAATTAATGAAAAAATTAATCAAATTGAAAATGATATAGAAGAACTAAAGACGGAAACTAAGGGCAAAATAGATACCGACACATATAAGGACGTTTACGATAAAACTGTTGCCCAAATGAATGACAGAATTGAATCAATTACTTCTGACAAGGACTTCATGTATTCCACACTGCTTTTGTTTGCTACCTTTGTGGCTGGTATTGCCACATTTCTAGCAATAAATGACCATATAAACTCAAAGAAAGCTAAAGCACATTTTGAGGAACTCACATTATTGAAAACGCAGGTCGCAGAGACACAATTAGCTGCAGCTGAAGCCAAAACAAGTGCAGTCTCTATACTGGCAGAAATAGAAGCTTCTGCTACATCAATAGAAGAGACAAAAAAAGAAATTGATGTTAAAGCTGAAAAAATTGGTGGATTTTATACAAAATTTGATGACCTTGAAAACAAAAGTGTAGGGATAATCACCATAATGTCAAAATTAAAAGATGCATTTGAGGTTTTTAATAAGGATGGAAGCAATGATAATTTTAAACAAGCTGTTGCTGAGGTTGCACATGAAGCATCAGGAATAATTGATAACCCTACAACGCAAAAGATTTCTGATGGTTTAGAAATAGAAAATGAAGCTTTATTGGAAGAAATAGACGCAAATGAATTGTAGAAGGGAGGTTTAACCAAATGAGTGGTAACGAAAAAACTATAACTGTTAATGTATTCGAAGTTGAACAGAACAATAATGTTTTTTATATTGGGAAGATAAAAGCTAGTGATTTAATCAGCATAGCAACAGTAAAATGGCGTGGAAGCCAAGAAAGTCAAAAAAATAAGTATCTGAATGAAGTAAAAGAAAAGCTTCATGGTGGATTTTCAGAAGAAGAGGGAATACAAAGGGTACTGGAGTTAAACCGATTAGAAAAATTAGCAACTTACATAAAAGAAAAAGAAGGGATTTTTCCAAATAGCTTAATTATTGCTTTAAATACTAAGTTTAAAGACGAGAATGAAGAAGAACTTCTAGAAAAGTACGAAGAAGGATTTGAACTAAATGATTCTGAAGTTCCTGGAATGTATACACTAAAAATATATCGTGACCAGGTTAATGCTTTCGTTGTCGATGGTCAGCATCGACTGGCTGCGTTTGTTGGAGCAGAGGATAAAGTTGAAGAATACGATTTGGTTGTAACATTCTTTTTAAACTTAGAAATACCGCTTCAAGCAGAGATATTTGCAACTATTAACGGGAACCAGAGACCTGTAAATAAATCTCTTTTATATGATCTCCAAGCATTTGATACAGGAGAATATAACGAAATTAAACGTTGTCATGGAATTGTAAAATGGTTAAATATTAATGAAATTTCTCCCTTTTATGAAGAAATAAAAATGCTTGGTACCGGATATGGTTCTATATCCCAATCAGCGTTTATTGATGAATTAATTAAGTATGTTAAAGAGCGTCGAACGAACAAACATAAATCGTTTTTACAGGGAAAAGATAATAAAGAAATAATTCAATTACTTTTAAGTTATTTCCTTTCGATTAGTGAGATGTTTCCAGAGGAATGGAAAAATAAAAAAGACTATGTATTTTTAAAAACTACTGGATTCGGGGCACTGATGAAGTTACTTTATTATGTTTATATTCATTTTAATATTAATAACAAACCATTTAAAAAAGCAAATTTAAAGGAGTTTTTTGGTAATTTAAGCAAAGAGGACTTTTCCAAGGAAAAATGGGGAAGTGCAGCTGGTCAAGCCTTTCAAGTTAAATTATTTAAGCACTTAGCACATAAGGTATTGGGAGATGATGAAATGCTTGGGCTTTTAGATAGCAAATATAAGTATTTTAAAGAAAAGGAATTCACTGGAAACTAGGTTAAATAACCAAAAAAAGCCTAAGCATCTATTAGAAATAAAAACTTAGACATTTTAAAATGTCTAAGTTTTTATTTTTATCTCTGCAGTCCACGGGAATCGCAAAGTCCCGCTAACTCTTGCCAACCTCTTCCTTTACTAAAATCACAAGCATCTTTAATGGAGTAATTTTCAAAAAGGATTTGATAAGCTGCTAATCCTTTTACTCTTTTACCAAGTTTTGTTTTTGTTCTTCCGAAATACCTATTTTCTTCTGCAAGCATAACCGTGTAAAAAGTACCAAATAACTTTTCAACTCTTAAACTATCATTTCCGTATGTCGAAGCAATGGAAGGAATAAAGTCGTCAAATATTGCTGGGTTAATTTCGTCAGTTGTTTTATCATATATGGATTTAAAATCGTTGTAGACCTTATTAACACCATAATCATTGGCTAATTGATGTAACTCATTAAAATAGTCACTATCATAAGGTGCTCTATTATCTACAAAAATACACCAATCATCAATTCTTCCTCGTGACCGAGTTATGGTAGTACCATCAGAATATTGCTTTAGAATTGCCATGTACATTACCCCCTTATAGATAAAAAGTGATACGTTAACATTATACCAATAAATGGGTAAAGAGGGGTATCTTGTTAAGGTTTCTGGTCATATATTTATAATTATTGTTAAGCAGGGGGAGGAATGTCCTTCTTGTTTTATTTCATTTTATTATAATGTTAGAAAAAGTATGGTTCTATTATAGTTAATAAAAACATATAGGATGGCTAGTGGCGACCTCCTTTCCCTTTGTTCCTTATTATGTATAATGCCTCTATTCATCTTCCACTATAAAAAATATATTATCAGTTGGAGGTTTCCCTTTTTTACATTGTGATGGTATTGGGGTATTTTCTGACCGAGGGAACATTTTCCTGATTATATTGTTTCCTTATTATGAATATCTTGGTGAGAAATACCTAATTATAGAAAAAACGAAACTCGGAGGAAAAATAAACATGGTTTCTATTACACCAGAGACAAAAGCAGCAGTAACTCCAATTGTGGTTGAAGTAGAATGTAATGATATAGTACATACACAGCCTCAAAGTAACCCTGAATATACACTTTATATAAAGTGCCACAAGTTTAAAGCCCTTCCAATTGATGCTAATGTTCGGACACCTAGTTGTTTAAAGTCCGTCCCATACCGTGATATGTTGAACTGTCTACGATTTTCACCTTTGGACTTTTATGAATATAGTTTGGGGATTGATGTTATTGCAACTGATGTAAAAATAGTTGACAAAAAAAGGAAGAAAGTACGAATAACTTTTGAGCCTGGTACAGGAATTGTCAACGGAGCACATACACAACTTGCAATTATGGATGCTCAGGAGTTGTTTGATACTTCTAAATCACTTGTCAAGGCAACAATTACTGTAGGGGACTTTTCGAAAGAAAAACTTGCTCAGATAGCTGCTGCAAAAAATACAACTACCCCTGTTTTACCTTATAGCATTGCTGAGAAGAAGGGACTATTTGAAGGAATAAAAAAATGCATGGATAGTAATTATGAAAAATCAATTGAGTGGCATCAGGGAAGAGTGGTGCCTAATAATAATCCCCTCAAAGCAAACGACTTAATTGCAATGATTAATGTTTTCAATGTCAATCTGTATTCAAGTCGATATTCTTCTGTTCAAGACCAACCAACAGTATCTGCTTCAGGAAAAGCAGCTGCTTTTAAAAAGTGGGAAAAAAATGCGGTAATGTATGAACATGTTTATCCACTTATTAATGACATTATCGAACTTCATGAACATATGATTTGTAACTTTCACATTGATACAAGATTAGCTTCTTTTACCTCAATAATCCAAAGGAGTGGAACTAAATATCAGACCATTTTTTTTGGAAGAAAACCAGAATATATTTTACCAAAACAACTGCAATACCCTTTACTTGCTTGTTTTCGTGCAAATGTTTATTTAGATGTACAGCAACATATTTGCGGTTGGCTTTATAATCCAAATACATTATTTGACGAATGTAAAAAAGAGTTAATTGAAAAGATTAAATACACATATAAAACAACGTATCATAACGACCTTAACAGGGCAAGCAAAGATAGCAATCTTTGGGAAATATTGTATAATATTGTTGAAAACAAAATTAAAGAATTAAACAAGAAAAATCCTCAGAATCAACCTTGGAGGACATATCAATATTGAGTAAAAGGAATAAAGATTCAAAAGAATTAGGGGTCTTTTTAAGTGGTAATATGTGTGTGATATGTGGTTGGAACAAAAAAAACCGACATGGGAAACTAAAGGTTATTGGCGCACATGTATTAAAATTTGAATCTGCCCCAGAATATGACAAATATAGCAACATAATTGGTTTATGCCCTAGTCACCACGCTGAATTTGATGATGGTAATTTTACAATTGATTATCTTCATAAAAAAGCGGTATTTTATTATGAAGATGATGAATATCATAATAAAACACTTAAAGGTAGTATTAACCATGTAAATCCTCGCTTTTTTATTGCTCATCAGAGGGATGTTTTCAAAAAATTAATTAATGAAGAAATTGATTAAGGATGGGTAAGAAACTTTCCCATCCTTTTTGATATTAGTCAAATTTGGAAAAAATATCCCTGTAATACACAGGGATATTAATAATTGGTTATTAATAATTCATTAATATGTCCTCTTTTATCACCTTTAGAGTTAATATTCCTTCTGGCTGGTATTCTGCTAATATTATTTCTTCTACCATGCAGATTTTCTTCATATAGGTCATCAAAAAAATCATCTGTTTCATCAGTGTTATGAGGGTCAGAATTACTTAGCATTAGGCTCGCTCCTAATTCATCCAGTTCTTTAAAATACGCTGCTAATTCTGTCTGACTCTCATCATTAAAATCAAATTTACTATAGGAATTAAAGCTAGAACTTACATTTAGAGGTCTGTAGGGTGGGTCAAAATAAACAAAAACCTTTTCTCCTGATTCAATAATGTCCCCTATAACTGCTTGGCTTTCTCTGTAGTCTCCTAGGTTTATTTCGACTTTCTCAAGTAGTTCATGTACAGCTAATAAATTTTCCTCATCACATATTTTGGGATGTTTATAATCGCCCATTGGTACATTGAACTTGCCTGCCTTATTTACCCTATATAAACCATTAAAACATGTTCGATTTAAGAAAATAAATTCCGCTGCTCTTTCAACGTAGAAATCTTTAGATGTAGTTTCATTATCAATTAATTCTAATTCTTTATTGAATTTATCTCTGGTACTAGAATAAATGTGCTTTCTAACATTTTTGTCCTCAGTACCATTAAATTCAGCGTCTTTTTCTTTTAAAATTTCAATTAGTAAAGAAACTGATTTACTTTTTATTATATTATAAACATTGATTAATTCTGGATTAACGTCCCAAATATATGCCTTTTCAAACCTATAACCTTCTGTTTGTAATAAATCAATAAATACGGCACCACTGCCAACAAAGGGTTCTACATAGTATTTAATATTACCTGACTTAACCTCATTTGGAATACGTTCGTGTATTACCGGTAGTAATTGTGTTTTCCCACCTGCCCATTTTAAAAACGGTTTTGCTTTGAGTTTTAATTTAGTCATTTCTTCCTCCATAGGAACGAATGTTCCTTTTTAGATATTCTATCATAAATTATTATTTGTAAATGAAAAAATATACATTCTTTCCAAAGACAATATTTTCAAATTTGATTTACATCCTCTAAAAATGAGACTAATATACTATATGGGTTGATATTTTAATTTTGGAGTGGATGCAATTTTGAAAATGTTACCGTACTATTCTAATAGAAATTTATCGAATAATGAAGAGGCTTTTGGCTATTTATTAAATACATTAAAAGATAGCATATTTACTTGGGATTATTTTGTTGATTTTGATAAAGTATTAGGAAATATTCGCTTAGTTGAAAAAGAACTACTTATTCTTAATAGATTATTAGGATTAGGACAGGATGAAATTGAAGACATCTTTACTAATCTTATCATGGATTACCCCAAAGTTAGAAAAGTCCTACCATTACTTATTGCTTCAAGACTAAACAAAATGGCAGAAACACCAGTAATTGATGATATTAAGACAATGATTGCAGTAAATAAAAAAGAATTATTTGACCCTAAAGTTCCTTTGGATGAAAACATTATTAATGATTTAAAGGTGTTTTTTAACTTAACAGGATTAAAAAGGTTTTTTGTATATAAGGAAGTTAGCAATTTAGTAGATTATTGTAAAGGAATAGAAGCTGGAATGGATACCAATGCTCGGAAAAATCGTACCGGTACCAGCATGGAAAATCTACTTGAGGTATACATTAAGGCATTTTGTGCAAAAAATAATTTTAAATATATGAGTCAAGCTACACAAAGCAAATTAAAAGATGCTTGGGATATCTCTATAAATGTTGATAAAATCAATCGGAGGTTTGATTTTGCCATTGTTGATAATTATGGGAAATTAACCCTAATAGAGGTTAACTATTATAGTGGTGGTGGGTCGAAACTAAAAGCTACTGCTGGTGAGTATAAAGAGGTACAAAAATTTCTTTCGAATCAAGGTATTAAATTTATTTGGGTTACAGATGGTATGGGATGGCATACGGCAAGAACTGCACTAGAGGAAACCTTTATTTTAAATGATTATACCTTAAATTTACAAATGATTTCAGAGGGTATTCTTGATGAAATTATTTTATTAGAAAATAAAATAAAAGCTTAAGAACCTAAACCAATTGTATTTATAATTAGTTTTTCAAGTTCTATCCAGTATTTAGTGTTTGCAGTGTTCCCTCATTAATTTTAAACTGTATTTATAAAAGAGGTGAACCAATGACAAGTAATACAAATAACCATAATTATTTTTCAGATGAGAATTTTAATCTCATACTTGGCGATAGTTTGGAAATTATGAAAAGTCTTCCAGAGGGAAGTTTCGATATGATATTTGCGGACCCACCATATTTTCTTTCTAGTGGCGGTATTACCTGTAGCTCTGGCAGGATGGTTTCTGTTGATAAAGGGGAATGGGATAAGTCCCTATCAATTGAAGAAAAACACAAATTTAATAAGCTTTGGCTAAATGAATGTAAAAGGCTTTTAAAAAAAGATGGGACAATATGGATATCTGGCACTTATCATAATATTTATTCGATTGGAATGGCACTAGAGGAACTTGATTATAAAATCCTCAATAATATTATTTGGGAAAAGTCAAATCCATCACCAAACCTTAGTTGTAGATTTTTTACCCATTCTACAGAAACAATTCTTTGGGCGAGAAAAAGTAAAAAAGCAAAACATAAGTTTAATTATCAACTGATGAAGGAAGTAAATGGTGGAAAGCAAATGAAAGATGTTTGGAAATTTTCTACTACTAGTAAATCAGAGAAGAAATTTGGCAAACATCCAACTCAAAAACCCTTAGAACTATTAAAGAGAATAATATTGGCTTCTACTGATGAAGGCGACCAGATACTGGACCCTTTTAACGGGAGTGGTACAACAGGCGTTGCGGCTCGTTTGTTGAATCGGGGATATACAGGAATAGACATAGAAAAAGAATATTTGGATTTAACCGTTGCTAGATACAAGGATAATTTTCAGGTGAGTTTTAATCTGTAAAATATTAAACCAAAAAAAGATGTGAGAACTCACATCTTTTTTTGGTTTAAAACATTTTAATTTAATGCACTTATTACGTTTCCAATCTTGAGCAATTTCTTCTCTGTGAACATCAATGGATTACTCTCTTAATGTGGTAGACCAAGATATTCTAAAGGGATTTCCGAGAAGAAGTAATTACACTCTGAATCATTTATATATTCGAAGACATCTCTTAAACCTTCTTGTTTAAACCAATCACTTAAGATATATGTGAAATTAACCTTAATATTTAATGGAGACAATAATTTGATGTATTGCTTTTTCTTAAAATGACAGGTTTGTAGTTTCTCAACCACAGAACCACTACCTTGTTGAAATTTCATTTCAACAATATGTATCTCCTTTTTGTCAATCACATATATTGCCTCATCAGGTAATAATCTAGCAGAAATAATATCTTTATAATTTACTCCTTGAGGTTCTAAGAATTTTTTATATAACTTATGCTTTTTTAATAATTGCGCTACCTTTTTTCCGTCATAAAAGACATCATCACCTATTACATCGTAACCAGGAATAGATTCTAATTGTTTTGACAAGTCTACTCGTTCTTCAAAAATAAGTCCTGTTTTTGTTGACGCACCACCAAATCCACCCTTTTTCATAGTAGCACTCCCTAATCAATTTAAATTTTGCTATTACATTATTATTCTATCATCTTACTCGCCTAATTATTATTTAATTTTCTTTGTTTTTGGGCTAAAATGGAAATATCTAATTCATTTGATGAGGGTAATAAGTCCTTGCGGTAAGGAATCAAAATATTAAATACAAAGAGGGGAAAAAATGAGAGAAATTACAACATTATCAGATGGAAGTACAATTTATTATGATACAGGAGATATTGATAATTGGCGGGTAACGTATTCCTCTTCAAACGGGAGTTTTACAACTAGTTATAAAGATGCAACTGTTTTCAAATATTTTAATGAAATCGCAAGTGGTACTTCTAATCAAAATGTATATCAAGATTTATTAAATATTCATAATCAGACAGAAAAAGCGTTTGATACTGCTGTAGTAAGTAATATTAAGCAAATTGCTCAAACGTATCCAGCTGCTCTAAGGAATAAGGTTGAAAGGTTCTTTACCTTATTTTATTACATGATGGTATCAGAAGAGAATAAAGCAAATACTAAAACAGGTAAAAAAATAAAAATGCATGGAGTACACCATCTATTAATTAATAATCGTACTCATGAAGATGCAGCAAAAATTGCGTATGCTTACAAAGGAAGAGCAGACGATTTACTTAGAGAATGTGAAGAAATGGGATTCTAAAAAATATAGTTTTTTGAATGCTCTATAAATAAGAGAAGTCGTTTCATGCTTAATTGAAAAAAGGAGGTTGTTAATTGCCTTTTTTCAATACATAAACGAATCGGTATGAAGCATATATGTTTATAAGGTCCATTATTTATTGTTGTATCCAAAAAAATGACATAATTATAAATTTATAGATTGAAATAGGGGGGATTAGATGAGTAGTGTTTTGGACGGTCTTAATACCGAATTATCAGTTTTTAAAGAATTTAGGGAATACTTCAAAGAAAATGAGGATGCACTATTAGGGTATGTTATGTCTTTAGGATATGAAGACGGGACGGTCATAACAAACGACTTCTTTAAGGTTAGAAACCAAGGAATTCCTAAGAATTCATTTGTAATCATTAAGTTAATAGAAACAAGAATTGGTGAAAACATAGAAATTCCTGAGCACTATATTCTTGCTAGAGTTAAAGAACCAACTAGTACCCCACTTGCTAATGATGTTTCACGTACCTACTTTGAATTACATAAGAATCATATGCCTGAAATCGATATTTTCACAAGAGCTGAGCTTCAATGGAGTGCACTAAAAATAACCGTCTTAGGAACTTATTACGAAAATGACAAAGGTGAACTTGAATATGCGGGAGATATTGAAAGTTACTATTCACCTCACTTGTACGAAGTATTTCGGGCTTCAGATGATATACTTTATAAACTAATAAACCATTCTATTGATAATGAAAGTTCTTTTGTTATCGGCAAATTAAGATACACAGAGTCGAAATTGCATCAAGCTGTAGATGTGGATGTAAAAGTTTCAGCGAAGGATTTTGTTGCTGCAAGAACAGCTTTATTTGGAAAGACAAGAATGGGAAAAAGTAATACCGTTAAAATAATTGCTGAGTCTATATTAGAAAACTATGAAAATGTAGGACAGTTAATATTTGACTTAAATGGAGAATATGCGAATGTAAACGAGCAAGATAATACGTCACTATATGATAAATATCAAGATAGATGTGAAAGATACTCCGTCAATCCTAAAGGAAATATGAGCACATTAAAAGTGAATGTTTATGAGGATTTAAAGCTAGGACATGAAATAATAAAACATTTAATGCAGATGGATAATATTAAAGCTGACTACCTTAATGGCTTCTTAAATTTTGAAGTTTTAGATAAAAAGGAAATTAATGACCTAAGACAAGAGGATTTTGGAAGATACAATCGATATCAAAGGCATGAGAGTATATACAAATGTATCCTGTACAAAGCCGGCTTCAAAATTACTGGTAGCCACCAGGTTAACTTCAATTTTAATAAAGATATCCTAGAGACAGTTTTTGGTGCTAATTATCCTGATAAAAAGAAAGTAAAAATAGAAGATGCTGTGGATTATTACCAAAAAATCTGGGATAAATATTGTGAAATAAAGGATAATCCTCCGTTTACCTCTGGAAAAGAAAAGAAAAATTACTTTAACGAAACAGATATTTCCTTACTTAGCATCTTAACCGGCAAAAAAAATAATGGAGCAAATGTAAGTGGAACACAAAAAATAATGAATTATAAAATATATCATGACGGAAATGCTAAAGATGCTCTTAGCACCATTTTGCACCATCTTGATAACGGAAAAACCGTTATTCTAGATTTAAGTAATTCAAATCCAGTTATCGTTAATTTCTTTTCTGAAAAGATATGTAATTCGGTATTTTCAATGCAGATGGAAGCGTTTACGAATAATAATCTTAAAGATAAATATGTACAGTTTTATTTTGAAGAAGCTCATAACTTATTTCCATCTAACGATAATGACCTAACTAATATATATAACCGGCTTGCTAAAGAAGGAGCAAAATTAAATATCGGTATTGTTTATTCAACTCAAAGTATAACAAGCTTGAGTCGAGACCTTCTGAAGAATACAGAAAACTTCTTTATTGCCCATCTTAATGACAGTAACGAAATAAAAGAGCTTACCAAATTTTATGAGTTTAAGGACGTAGGCATTGATATTCAAAAAACAAAGTCTAAGGGATTTGTACGTATGACAACTAAATCCCATATGTATGCATTACCAGTACAAATTAAGTTGTTTGGGGTGTAAAAATGGCTTACTCTGGAAATGGCTCGATGCCCTATGAATCTGCAAGCAAACTAGGTCATCTCCCCATAATTAAAAATGAATTTATTTCTACAATTATAAAGGAATTTGAATCTGACAAAATAAACCTAGAGGATTTAGATTTTTCTTCGAGTTATTCGTCGATTATAGAGCTAAAAGAACCCAAAATAAATTCAGTAATTGCAATCGACGGAAGTTACAGTTCCATAACAAATCCTTTAAATCAGAAAAAGTCTATTTCCTTTATTAAAGTTGCTACTCTTATGATTAGCCTAGATAAACTAAAAAAAGCACAAGCGCCTATAGTTAATCCCAAGCTTTTAAATGAAATAATAACTCAATATTCTGATACACTAGCAACGGTTCTCCCATTAAACAATATTAGGATAAAGAATTTAACACCCCTAGATACAATTAGAAGAATCGTTAATATTACTTTAAAAGTAGAAAATATAATATTATATGATACCCTAAAATTTTTAGTTTATAGAAAATGGGATAGTGACCCTAATGTAGTTTTAAAGTTTAATTGTCCTCTATGCGAAAAGCAAAATGAATTTTTTAAGGAGTTTGATACAGAAAATTGCTCTGATTGTGGGAAAGAAATATACTTTACTGACTATATTAGTCTTCATATGGATTTTTATGAAGACAATACGAATGAAAGTATAGCTGCTAATTTAATGCAGGTAATGGAACATCTTCTACTCTTAAGCTACGTTAGGATTTTATTTAATGAAGGAAAAAACAAATTATCTAAAGTTTTATTACTTAAGGATGGACCGCTATCACTCCATTCACAGTTTTCAAGATTAGTTGAACCAATTAGAGAATTCTTAGATTTTATTAAGCAAAAGGAAGTAGAATTATACTTAGTGGGTATTGAAAAGTCAGGTGCTTTCTTTGAACACTCATTATTACTTGAAAAAAAGCTAAAGAAAAAGGGTGAATTCTTAATACCAAATAATAAATATATATTTTCTCAAATAAAAAATGGTGATAGCGATACAACCTCCTACGGTGAAAGGGTTAATTATGGTTCAAAAGCTTTTATTAAGATTGATGATAAAAGTATAGTTGTTGCATCTATTCCTACTGGAAAATATATTGAAAATCCAGTTAAAGAAGACATGATGGGTATAGAGGAAATTATTAGGATGTTGTGCGAGTTAAAATCAAGCCAGTTCCAAAATGCCTTACTTCCTATAGTAGCCGTTAATAAGTTAGCATCAATGTCAGTTTATCCTACCAATAACATTTTACAAAAATTTTCTCAATCTCTAATGAAAGAAAGTTCACTTTGAGATGCCCGATAGGGCATTTTTTTATTGCCTTTAAAATATTACTAGAAATAACGTACCTCAGAAGAGGGGGGCGAAATAATAGAATAAAAAGGAATGGTAGATTATAGATTTTTTAACCTTTTTTGAAAAATTGAATTACAATTTTAAAGACTAGGAAGAAATGTTGATTTATAAACTATTTAATGGAAAATCGCTACTCCTATTTAGGAATATGGAGGTTTTGACTTTTCGAGCGTAGCTCGACTGGCGGGAACCGACAGCAGCTGTTAAGAAAATATGGCTGCCAACCATATTTTTGTTAATGAATTTTAGATAAATTGCCACAGTTGGAATCGCCAATTCCAACTTTAAAATTTAGATAAAAAAACTTTCACTTTAATTTTTGCAAGTTAGCATATCGGAACGCTAATCCGATAGAGCTGGCTGTTCCAGGGGGAATTTCATTCGCCTAATGAAAGGAAACCTGGTCCACCTGAAGCGACGTGCCTGGAGACAGGCTTGCGTCGAATCAACGGGGGCTGCGAGTAAAATCGCTTCTACCCAATGAAATGAAAAAATTCAGGATGATGGGCGACATTGAAATGATGGTAATTCGGCGATGTGAATTACTGTCCGTCATATATTTAGCTTTGGGCTAATTAATCAAAGTGGTGAAAATCCACCTGGCGGGGAGGTCCGGTAACGGCTCAACGCTCAGCTCGGCGGGGGAGGAAAAATCTATAGAAACATAGATTTGCCAAGTAAAAGCTTGGTTTCCGAAAGGGAATACAAATACGAATAGCTCAACCCGTAAAGGCTATGGAACATGCTCCATAGTAAAGGAACCCAGCGCTTTAGTTGGGACCAACCGAGTAAAAAAACAAGAAGAGGATGCTGAACTGGCTGTGAAGAGATAGAATCGACCGAAAACCCTTTTGGGCGAGTAAGAGGAAGCTTCCATATTCTGTCCTTGAGATTTATCTTGGAGCCGACCTGAGCTTGTTTTTGAAGAGTATGACTAAAATGGGAAACCGTACTGGGTAATGCCAACGGTGGGAGATTTCGCAATTAGGTTTTTAACAAACCTGCGTAAGCAGTGGGTGCGTTAGTTCTTGTGAGGGTTTGGCGACCTTCTGGATTTGAGACGACTGAAAGCGATTGGGATATGCAGAAAAAGTGAAAGGGCTGGATGTGGCAATCTGGTTGTCCTGGCGGACTTAATAGTGCTGTTGTTTTTTCTACCGGGAGGTGGTATTTATGGCACAACAAAATTACTTAGTTTCATCCTGGCAAGGATTGATTCAACTATTGGTAAATCTCTGTGGCAAGGGATATTACTACTATCATATAACGGAACTTCCGGTCAATAAAAAATCTAAATGGGGGGATATAGACGCAAAATTTATTGGAAAGTACCAGACAGATAAAAACAAATGGCAACGTCATAGACAAAAG
The DNA here is from genome assembly GCF_013409995.1 of Neobacillus driksii. GTDB lineage: Bacteria > Bacillota > Bacilli > Bacillales > Cytobacillaceae > Neobacillus > Neobacillus driksii. The sequence goes on along the minus strand of NZ_JACCBX010000016.1, from coordinate 64,434 downwards.
CGCAAAGGCATTGCAAATTTCTATTATCTGCGATGGGAACATCTTGTTCTGGTTTTGCATACCGAAGGTATGGTTCCAAGAGAGTTTCTTTATGATGATAAATTTTCTGATATTCGACGTTCACCAGTTTTTTTAAAAATCAGTGATTTGTCTGCTTTTGAAATACAAATTGTTGATAAAAAAGTATCTGTTACTTTGTCTCGTGATACTTATCGTGGTTTAAAAGATATGCTTTATAATGTAGCGAAAACAAAGAATAAATATAAAATGAAACAAACCTTTAATTTAATAAATGGTTTTCCGGCTTATAAGGGCGTTCTAGGGCAAAAAAATCAACTTGCCGAGTATTTAGTAGCCCAAGCCAAAAAAAATGGAATACTGCTTAAAAGGATAGAACTACGTTTTAATACAAAATTAAGGACATTGAAAAACTATGACGAATCTGAAGAAGGTAATTAAATTGTAGAAAAAGCAATTTTTATAGGATGGTTATCAAAAGTTTCTTATTGATTTGATAATATATATTTATTTTTCGCTCACCTTAATACCCAGTCCCCCTAAATTTTTACATATCTTATTATTATTTTAAAAAACATGATAAAATAATAATAAAGTAGGACACTCTGGGAGGAAATATGAATAACAGAAATAACTTAATAGACGAGATAATAAATTATGCTTTAGATAAAAAAATATCTTTAAAAGATGCAAGTGAAATTATTATTCAAGATAAAAAGGAAGTGCTTAGAATATTCGCTGCTGCCAAAGAAGTTTTTCTACAAGAAATCGATGACAGAATATATGAAAGTAAAAAAGCAGGTTTAATTGATGAAGTAAATACCTTTGAAAATTGGAAGAAACTTTGTAAATAGAAACCAAAAAAGCCCAAAGGGGCTTTTTTTATTAATAAAGATTATCCATAAGTTTAAAAACCACTGCGCTTTAATTGATGAAAAAAAGGATTAATGAAAAAATTCAACAATTATTAACAAAGCGTAATGATGAATTGGTTTAACTTATGGAGGTTTTTATGGATATTAAGCAAGTAAGTGAAAATATAATAGTTAGAAATACAAGGCAGGCAGAGAATTTAAGAATTATTGCAAAGGCATTAAATATTCAATTTAACATGTATAATGTTGATGATGTTTTGCATTTATTGGAAATAGCAGGGTTAAGTGATATTGTTATTGAAGATACTTTTGGTAATATGGTTCGTCTTAAAACTTTCTCAACTGAAGTTGGGGATGCAATTTTTAAGAAGAAAACGAAGGCACAAAGAGATTCTTGGAAAAGAATTCGAAAAATGATTCAGAAAAGGTTGCAGGAAAGGGAAAACTTATCAAAACATTATATTAATTCATTTCATGAATCTATTGAGAGTATTGTTCCTCAGCTTGATATTTCAGAAGCTGGTGTACTATTTGAATTGATTTTACATATGAACCTTGGTAGTCAAGGTTATTTAAAGATTTCAGGTGACTATTTAACTTTAGAAGATATTATTGCTGTAACTGGTTTAGGGAAAACAACTTTAATTAAATATTTAAAGAAATTTAAGGAACTAGGAATTTTGAATTGGGAAAGAAGAAAAATGTCAAGGGTTGTTCAAAAATCCAATCTAAAGAAAGGGATTAAAAAGGGCGATACTGAATTTTTTACTGCCAATGCGTATCGGGTGGAAAAAAGTTTTCATTGGATGGGGCGATTTGATGATAATCAAATGACCATGAACTTTACTAAAACGTATAAAATAAAGGCAAAAGAATTAACAGCAAATTTATCTCTTGAAGCAAAAGGATTATTGTATATGATAATGACAAAAATTCATTATCAAACTTATTACCTTTCATTAAATCCTAACATCGATTTAAAAATGGATGCAAAGCAGACACTAGAATCCAATATTAAAAATGGAACAATGTTTGAAGTCGAACATTTAACAAGAAAAGGATTATTAGAATTAATAAATAAGTCTGATAAGCAAATAAGGCGGTATATTAAGGAACTACATGAAAACTTTATTATTTCTTTCTTTGGTCGAGGGAAGAATGAAAAATATATGGTGAATCCGGAGCTATTTGCAAGAATGGACTCACAGGACCATAATTTTACTTACTTTGATGCTATTAAATATCAGTTTGAGCAGTTGAGAAAACAACATAAAATGTAAATTATGGAGTGGGCAACCACTCTTTTTTATTGTTGAACGATTTTAATATCAATTTATTGGACACTAGTTGAACTTTATTTTATTTTTATTGGACATAGTATGAACTTTACCCATATATAATTGGACATCAGATGAACTTGAATTTTTATGATTTTTCCATGTGTATCAATTGTTTGTGGGAAGTTTTAATTAAAGTAAGTTCTTAAACTCTTTGCAAAATCTTATTTAACTCCTAATTTATTGTGTAATGATATATACGAGTTATTAAACCATGTACATTATTCTTTCAAACATGGTTGTATGGTTGAGGACACCATTTACTTACGTATTCCGGCAAGCCGTCATACGATTATAAATTTCAGGGTTATAGTTTTTTCCTTATTTTTAAAAAAGCTTTATAAAATAAAACCTTCAACATATATTTTTGGTTTAAATAAAAAATTTTTCTTTTTAAGAAGGCAAATGAATTTGAATGATTACAAAATTTAAGTAAAAAAACTCATAGAAATTTAATTTTAAATAAATTTATTTAGTCAAAGTTATTAATAAATATTAAAAGGCTTTGGAAAAATGCATCCAAAGCCTTTTTGGTTTTAGTTGTAGTTGCCTTATTATTTGCTATCCAAAGTGTAATTAAGCCGATACATAACTTCATTTTTTTAATTAATTTTATAAGTTGTATATACCCGGTATTGGAACCAGGCACGTGGAGTGCGTGTCGCAGTTAGTGTTGAAATAGACAGCGATCACCATTCAAGCCATTGTGGGGCAGTGGCAAAGGTAGTTTTGAAAGAAGAAGCAGAAGCCTGATAGGTTTCTGTTTTTTGGTTTTTGAGAGCAGAAGGTGAATTAGGTAAAAATTGTAGAATTAATTTATCATGTAATAAGCATCTCTGGAAATATAGACACTTATTACATGAAAGATCGATTTAGCGTGTTATGGGTCATCTTGGTCTAGTTATGACTAAGTTATTCTATTTACTGATGACATATTACAAATCAAATCTCTTAAGAGAGAATAAAGAAATATCAAAACTACTTTTCCCTTTTTGCGCCAGTTGGCCGAGCACTTCTCCCATAACGCTTCCAAACTTAAAGCCATGGCCGGAAAAACCGCATGCAATGATGATATTTTCATGTTCAGGGTGATAATCAATGATAAAGTGATTGTCACTTGAGATGGTATATAAGCATGTTTTTCCTTGTTTTAATTCTCCATTTGCTTTAGGCATATAGGTTCGGAGGAAGAATCTTAGTTCCTCTTCATCTGTTTCGTATTGACCAAAGTTCTGTTTGTGTTGGTTAGGATCAATAGCTTGACCTCCATCTGATCTTCCTATCTTAAGGCCTGCTCCATCTTTGCAAGGAAATCCATAACACATATTCGTATCGTCCTCTACGTAAAAAGAGGGGAAGTTGGCGATATCGTAAAGGTCTGCAGGGGCGTCAAACCAGCCGAAGGCTTTACGGGTTGGCTGAATAGGGAGATTTAAGTCTGGTAATAGTTTGGCTACCCATGCCCCTGCTGTAACAATCACTTTTTTCGCATAATAAACCTGGTTTTCAGTTGAGATTTTTATATTGTCCATATCTTCCATCTCAATTTGCTGTACGGGTGTATTTGTAACAAGTTTTGCTCCATTATTAATGGCGATTTCTTTATAAGCTTTAATGGCATTCGCACTATAGATGAGGCCTGACTCTGACTCAAAACAACCAATAAAATGATCTGGTACGGAAAAACCAGGCCATCTTTCTTTTATTTCTTTGCTATTTAGGATATCTAATGGCAAATCATATTTATTAGCAGCCTCAATCGTTTCTTGAAGAAAGGAAGAGTCTTTTGGACCTAATCCAAGAACACCGGTTTTTTCAAAGATTTTATAGGTGGTGTGCTGTTCTAATTCCTCCCATAATTGTTGTGCACGTTTTACTAATGTTACATACTGTCTGCCTTCACCATAAGCATGTCGAATCATACGGGTATCTCCGTGATGGCTTCCATGATGATGTGGTGGGTCGAAAGCATCGATTAACACAGTATTTACTTTCTGTTGAGCTAAAAAGGCACCAGCAGCTATTCCCATTGTACCAGCACCAATAATTGCTACATCAAAATAGGCTTCTTCTTTCAAGTTCATTTCTCCCATCTTTTTATCCTGAATTCTCATAATCTATAAGATTTAGTGTGTTTACACTAAAATCAGATCATTTAGTGAATTGTACATAGTAAAAAAGTAGTTGACAATAGTATTAATATTAAATATTATCATAATATACAAAAAACAACATAAAAAATGAATAACTTATCACGAGAGACCGAGGGACAGGCCCAACGACGTCCAGCAACCATCATTCGATGAAGGATGAAAGGTGCTAAATCCTGCAGAGTGTTTCATTCTGAGAGATAAGGTTTAGATGAAAAGCCTCTTTCTGATTGGAAGAGGCTTTTTTATTTTATTGTTCTGTTTCCGTTTTAGTGATTTGAATTGGATATAAGTAATGACTTAGATTCTCATTCAATAATAATAATTAATTTATTTTAAAGGAGATAGTAAAATGAAAAAGAGATCTAGGTTATTGTTATCAAGTATTGCACTAGTAGGTTTGGTTGGTATATTAAATGGTTGTTCCTCTAAAGAAACAACTACAGCAGATGGAACGGAGGAAAAGGTTATTTTAGTTGGAACTCAAAATGATTATCCTCCTTTCGCTTATGCGGATGAAAGTAATGAACTTATCGGATATGATATCGACGTTATAAAAGAAATTGATGAAAGATTAGAGGGGTATACCTTTGATTTTGTTGCTACTCCATGGGACAGTATGTTTCTTGCACTAGAATCAAATAAAATTCAGGCCGTTGCCGACCAGGTGGCGAAAACATCTGAACGTGAAGAAAAGTACTTGTTTACAGACGAATCTTATTTTGCTGCAGAAACCGTTATTGTTGTGAAATCAGGTCGAACAGATATTCAAACAGTAGAAGATTTAGAGGGGAAAAAAGTTGGAGCTTTAGCTGGTGATTCTTATACATTATTACTTGAACAACATAATAAAAAAGCAGAAAATGATATTATTTTAAAATATAGCGAAAGTGGAACCCCTTCAGAAATTTTACAAGATGTACAAAATGGACGTGTGGATGCCTATGTAAATGATCCAATTATGATTCATTCTGTTATAGAAAAATATAATTTAGATTTAGAAGTTGTAGGACAGCCTATCGTAAATGATAAGATTGGGATTGTTTTTAAAGATGGAAAGCAGGGAGAAGAGTTAAAAGGATTAATTGATCCTATTCTAAAGGAACTCAAAGAAGACGGTACATTAGCTGACCTGTCAGTCAAATGGACGGGTGGAGAATACGTCCCTGAATAAGGCTGGGAAGGGAGGAAGAAATGGAAAATTTATTGGATATTCATTTTTTAATAGAGAGCTTTCCTGCGATAGTTACAAGATTACCTATTACAATTGGAATTGCCGTGGGTTCGTTGATTATTAGTTTATTTATTGGGCTTACTACAGCACTGATAAAAATTTATCGAGTACCCGTATTAAAGACAATCTCTTCTTTTTATGTCTCCTTTGTTAGAGGAACCCCTCTCTTAGTGCAGATATATCTTGTGTTTTATGGAATACCAAAAGTGATTTACTTTTTTCAAACTGAATATGGATGGCTTCTGAATATTGATGTAAATATCATTGCACCGGAAGTATATGCTTTATTAGCCTTTTCAATTAATTTAGGTGCTTATTTGTCTGAAACGATACGATCAGCAATTGAATCTGTTGATCGTGGTCAGTTTGAGGCAGCTAAAGCTATAGGGTTGAGTCCCACTCAAATGATGCTGAAAATTATTTTCCCGCAGGCTTTATCGGTAGCCATACCTAATTTAGGTAACATGTTTATAAGTACAATTAAAGATACTTCTCTAGTCTTTATTATTGGAGTTATTGATATCATGGGACAAGCCAAAATTCTTGGTTCTCGAGGTTTAGCCTTTTTTGAAGTCTATATAGCAGTTTCTATTATTTATTGGATCATTTGTATTATAGTCGAGAGATTGCTAGTTATAGTAGAAAAGCGTGCCCGGAGATATGAAAGAGGGGTTGTCTCATGATTAAAGTGGAAAATCTCCATAAATATTTTGACCAACAGCATGTGTTAAAAGGGATAAATTTTTCCGTTAATAAAGGAGAGGTTGTTTCTATTTTAGGACCAAGTGGTTCAGGGAAATCAACCTTGTTACGCTGTGTCAATTTCTTAGAACAACCTACAAATGGCATCGTTGAAATTAGTGGAAAGAGAGTAAATGTTGAATCCGCTAGAAAGGTAGATATTCAGTCTTTAAGATTATCCACAGGAATGGTCTTTCAACAGTATAACTTATTTAAAAATTTAACAGTGTTACAGAATGTCATGATCGGCTTAACAAGTGTGAAGAATATAAGTTCGAATGAAGCGAAGAAGGTAAGTGCAGAAATCCTAGAAAAAGTTGGTCTTCAAGATAGATTGGAGCATTATCCAGTACAGCTATCGGGTGGACAACAACAAAGGGTTGGTATTGCTCGAGCACTGGCGCTCAATCCAGAGGTTTTATTATTTGATGAGCCGACTTCATCGCTTGATCCAGAGTTAGTTGGGGAAGTGTTAACTGTTATAAAAGAAGTAGCAAAGGAAGGCAATACCATGCTGATTGTCACACACGAGCTTAATTTTGCACGTGAAATTTCTGATCGAATTATCTTTATGGAAAATGGAATGATTCTTGAAGAAGGAACAGCAGAACAAATGTTTACAAATCCAAGTGTTGAAAGAACGAAGCAGTTTATAGGTAAAGTATTAAAAAAGTAGGCTATTTTACTAGGAAGAAGGATAAGTAAAATGAATCCGATAGAACAGATCTTAGATAATTATCCAATTATGATTATCGATGGAGCAATGGCTACAGAGCTTGAGAATTATGGGTGTAATCTAAATGACCGTTTATGGTCAGCAAAGATATTAATGGAAAATCCAGAGCTAATCAAGCAGGTTCATTTAGATTATTTTAAAGCGGGTGCAGATTGTGCCATAACAGCTAGTTATCAAGCTACTATTGAAGGTTATAAGGAAAGAGGGCTATCTGAAAAAGAGGCCACTGATTTAATTAAAAAGTCTGTTCAACTTGCTATTAATGCACGTGATGAATTTTGGGATAATACCGAAAATCAGAAGAACAGACCTAAACCAATAGTGGCTGCATCAGTCGGTCCATATGGTGCTTTTCTTGCGGATGGTTCTGAATATCGTGGGGATTATCTATTAAATGAGGATGAACTAGTTTCTTTTCATAGAGAGAGAATTAGAATACTAGTTGAAGCTGGTGCTGATATCCTAGCGTGTGAAACCATTCCATGTCTGATAGAGGCTAAAGCAATAACAAGGGTGATAAGAGAATTCCCAGAAATCTACGCTTGGATTAGTTTTAGTGCAAAAGATGAGCTTCATATTAGTAATGGAGAAAAAATGTCTGATTGTGTGATGTGGCTAGAAGGGGAGAAGCAAATAGCTGCCATTGGTATTAATTGCTCATCACCAGATTTTATTGATTCATTAATTAAAGAAATAAAAGGCAAAACTTCTAAACCAATTATTGTTTATCCAAATTCAGGTGAAGAATATGATGCTACGAATAAAAAATGGAATGAAGGAGCTTCTTCTAAACAATTTACCATTTGCACTCAACGCTGGTACGAAGCGGGAGCAAAAATAATAGGTGGGTGTTGTAGGACGAAACCTGAAGATATAAAAGCTATTAATGATTGGGCACGTAAGTAGCTTTAACTTACGGGCAGCATGAGGTAATTACCACTAAATAATCTTTAAGCACTTTCCTTAAGCAAAGGGAAAGTGCTTTTTCTATGTTTCTCAATTTATTTTTAAGAAAAGCATGGGGACGGTTTTCTTGCACTTTAATTTTCATTGTTCACCAACAGGTAACAGATAAGTTTGTTAATCTTTATAAGAGTATGGCGTACTTTACGACTCACTCTATGTCGTTGGTGGACATACAGTTAATATTAATGTGTGATTAAATTAGACTCAGTCTTATTAGGACTGGGCCTTTAATCTGGGGGAAGAAAACAAGAAGGAAGTAAATCGATGAATCATAAAAAAATATTTATAATTAATGTAAACTTTTCTCAACGTAATACGTCTTGGAATCGCCGAAGAAAGTATTATGACGGGCGAAGTTGATTATCTAGAACCTCACGGAAATGGAGAAAGCTTTTACAATATTGGCAGTATCCAGCCTGGACAAACGATGAAGGTTAACCTAGGGTATTTTGTAGATGCGGATAAACTGGATTCAATCTTCCTTGATAGTTTCCATTACAGTGGATTTGGTGACACTGAAAATATGAATGCGGAAGATCGTTGGTGGATTGATATTCGTCAATAATAAAAACAAGAAAAATGGAAAAAGTTGCTTATTTAGCAATTTTTTTAGTGCAATGAATCTTTTCAAACATTAGCCTTCAACTTGAAAAATACTCATTCTACCTTTAATTTGGATGAGCTTTTTTAAGAAATCTAAAAGTATATTTTTTTAAATATTTTGGATGGTTAATAAAAAGGGGTACCCAAGTGCATTGGGTACCCCTTAATCTTTATTTAAAACACTTTCGTAGTCCAATCCTCACAATTCCAAATATCAGTCGCAATTTCACGATAGAAATCAGGTTCGTGTGATACCATCAAGATACTTCCGCGATAGGCCTTTAAAGCACGCTTTAATTCTTCTTTTGCGTCAACATCCAAGTGATTGGTAGGTTCATCGAGAATTAATAAGTTCGTTTCTGTGTTAATAATTTTACATAAGCGAACTTTGGCCTTTTCTCCACCAGAAAGGACTTCGACTTTACTTTCAATATGTTTTGTTGTTAATCCGCATTTTGCAAGAGCAGCTCGGACTTCGGCCTGATTCATACTTGGGAACGTGCTCCAAATCTCTTCAATACAAGTGTTGTAGTTAGACTGTTTCACTTCCTGCTCAAAGTAACCGACGTATTGATACTCACCACGTTCCACTTTACCTGAAATGGGATTAATCAAACCAAGAATACTTTTTAAAAGAGTAGACTTACCAATACCGTTTGCGCCCACGAATGCAATTTTTTGACCGCGTTCCATTTTTAAATTCAGAGGGCGAGAAAGTGGTTCATTGTAACCTATAACAAGATCTTCAGTCTCGAAAATCCAACGACTAGATGAACGAGCTTCTTTAAAGTTAAACTCAGGTTTTGGCTTCTCTTTCCCTAATTCAATAATTTCCATTTTGTCGAGCTTCTTTTGACGAGACATCGCCATATTACGTGTTGCCACACTTGCCTTGTTACGAGCAACGAAATCCTTCAAATTCGCAATTTCTTGTTGTTGACGTTTGTAAGCAGACTCTAGCTGCTGCTTCTTCATTTCATAAATATTTAGGAAGTTATCATAGTCACCAACATAGCGATTCAACTCTTGGTTTTCCATGTGGTAGATCAAATTAACAACATTGTTCAAGAATGGAATATCATGTGAAATCAAGATAAATGCATTCTCATATTCCTGCAGGTAGCGCTTCAACCATTCGATATGCTGTTCATCCAAATAGTTCGTAGGCTCATCAAGTAATAGGATTTCAGGCTTTTCTAGCAAAAGCTTAGCTAGTAAAACCTTCGTACGTTGCCCACCGCTAAGATCATCTACATCTCGATCGAGACCAACATCGTCTAATCCTAGACCACGAGCAACTTCCTCCACTTTTGAATTAATTTGATAGAAATCATTACTATCTAATGTTTCTTGCAGCTCTCCAACTTCAGCAAGCAGTGCATCGATATCAGCACCTTCATCACCCATTTTTGCGTAAAGTTCATTGATCTCCGCTTCAGCATCGAATAGATATTGAAAGGCAGTACTTAAAGCTTCACGCATCGTTGTACCTTTTTGAAGAACAGCATGCTGATCTAAATATCCAACACGAACCTTTCGTGACCACTCTACTTTCCCCTCGTCGGGTTGCAGTTTCCCGGTAACAATATTCATGAAAGTAGACTTACCCTCACCATTTGCTCCAACTAGTCCAACGTGTTCGCCTTTTAAAAGTCGAAAAGACACATTATTAAAAATCGCACGATCACCGAAACCATGACTTAAATTTTGTACGTTTAATACGCTCATTTTTTTAACCCCTTATCTAATGTCACATGTAGATATCTTACTAGATTTTAGCTGTTTTTTCTATCTTGAATTTTTTGTAAAAAATGTAATTCGATTTTTTTGTCTAAATGGAAGTCTGCCCGGAAATAGGGTGGGTGGCCTGTTTAAAATATATTATAGGGAAAACTCTTACTAATAAAAAAGTTATCCTTTAAAAAGTAAAAGTTATGAGGGAGGAAAACTTATTATTATCACTTGAAAATGGTAAGATATTAGTGGAATTAAAATGGATAAACATTATCCCCCATTCTGAATTTATTATGGGGGATTATTTTTGAAAGAATATCGAAAGGTGGAAGGACAATGAAACTTTATCGCTCAATTCTTGAATTAATTGGAAAAACTCCGATTGTTAAACTGAATAAATTACCTGACCCAACAGGAGGGGAAGTGTACATAAAACTAGAATCGTTTAACCCAGGAGGCAGTGTCAAAGACCGTGCTTCTATCAATATGATTGAACGTGCAGAAAAAGAGGGTAAATTAATTCCAGGGAAGAGTACCGTTATCGAGCCAACTTCTGGTAATACTGGGATTGGAATTGCCATGGTATGTGCAGTAAAAGGGTACCGGTGTATTATTACAATGCCAGATAACGCGACGCTTGAGCGTGTGAAAATTATAAAAGCATATGGAGCAGAGGTTCACCTAACACCAGCAAGTTTACGAATGCAAGGGGCTATTGATGAAGCAAACAGATTGGCTGAATCAATTTCTGATGTCTTTATTCCCATGCAATTTGAAAATACCGCAAATGCAGATGCACATCGCGGAACAACCGCAGTTGAAATCCTAGAGGCTTTTGAAGGGAATTTGGATGCCCTTGTGTTGACAGCAGGAACAGGAGGAACCGTCACAGGTGTAGGGGAAGAGTTGAAAAAGCATATTCCAAACTTAAAAATTTATGTAGTAGAACCGTTTGGATCCCCTGTGTTATCAGGTGGTGAGCCTGGTCCGCACAAAATCCCAGGAACTGGACCTGGTTTTATTCCGAAGATTTTAAATCGTACTATTTATGATGAAATATTGCTCATTAAGGATGAAGACGCCCAAGTAACGGCACGCCGACTTGCTGCAGAAGAAGGGATCTTTGTAGGTGCATCAGGTGCCTCTTCTGCCTATTTTGCAGTCGAGATAGCAAAGAATCTGCCATCATCAGCTAGAGTGCTTTGCTTAGCTCCAGACACGGGAGAACGTTATCTGTCCTCTGACTTATTTCTATCTTGATTTTTTTATAACTCATTCATGGATTCAAACTTCAAGAGAAGAAGGTAACTCCCTTGTTGGGTGTTGCCTTTTTTGATCGTTAGCGTTTAGCACGAGAATAGCAAAAAGAAGGAAGAGCGGTCACTTATAAAATTTATTTAATATCTTCTTCCATTTCCTCATAAGTCATCCCAAAAGGTACACCGCCAGCTGTATATCCTGCAATAAATGCAAAAGTATCATCGTAATCTTCAAATTCATATTGTGCCTTAGCAATTCTGCGTTTTTCTTTCTTTCGTTCTTTTTCCTGTTTTCTTTTTTTGATTAGTTCTTTTGTGTATTCCCTTTCTTGGGTACTAATTTTAGCCCCGACTAATTCCAATTCTTTCAAAGCATTTTTTAAATTAAGGCCAAAGAATTTGGAATATGCTTTTATGCTATGCTCACCATCATACTTTTCAAGCCAAGACTTTGCTTGCTCCATTCGGACTTCTTTAGGTAATCCCCAAAATTGTTTCTTTTTACTTTTGCTTTTCTTTTTCTTACCCATAGCGAAGACCTCATTATTTTTATTATCACGGTTATTTTAACATTTTTAATAAACTATCTAAATGATTGGGCTAATTAATTACCTCGGATAGCTGCAGGAGAATGGTCGTTTGTCTATTAAAAAAAGTATTTATTTCCTCGACAATTATTGCATGGGAAATTAGCCGGGAACAGCTTCAAAGCTGGACTTTGCTTGATTTAATTAAACGTTTAATTAGTGAATTTCGTTTGCAAATAAGTAGAATTATAGCAATTGATGTAGAATTTAATATTTTAAAGGTGGTCAAATCAAACGACTAATTATCTTAGGAAGAGCTCTTGAGATAAAAGGTCTAGAAGATAAAATTGATGTAATGGAACGACTGGAAGAGCTATACAATAAGCTAGAAATGACACAAGAATCTATGGTGCTTAAGCAAAAATCATTGAAATGCAAAAGCCAAGTCATCATTATGTGCAAGAGTGGAAAAAAACAATAAAGTCATCTAGAAATGCTCCCCAAATCAAAGTAACAAAAGTAGGAAGAAATGATCCTTGACCATGCGGCAGTGGTAAAAAGTTAAAGAAATGTTGTGGTTGATGGGAAAAGGGTTTTGTTTTGAGCGCACTCTGCTTGCTATTCAACAACAAAACACCCTGAATGAAAACATTCAGGGTACTTCGTAAATGACATTTTATTTTTTAGAATTGTCGCGTGGAACGGAAACTTCAACACTTTTTGTTGTCACATTACCAGCTTTATCTGTGGCCGTATAAGTAATGGTGTAAACACGGCCATTACTGTTTGCTAATCTTTCTGCACGAAGTTTAAAGGAATCGGTAGTACCTGTAATAGGTTTATTATAATTGGCATTCTGAATATCATCAGGTTGGATAGATTCATTGCTAGTAATTGATGTTAACACTACTGAATGAATTCCTGAATCGGCATCAGATGCACTAATAGTCGCCGATATTGGCACCATCTTATGATTAGCTGGTGATAATGTTGTTTTGTCGAGTTTAATATCAAAGGTTGGTCCGGTCTTATCAAGTTTAATTGTTTTTGTATGAACCTGCTCGACATTTCCAGCTTTGTCTACACTCCAGTATGTTAGAGTGTGAACACCCTCTTCAGAAATAGTAACTGAATTACCGTTTTGTACGATCCCATTATCAATACTATAATAGGTTGCTGCTACACCTGTATCATTATCATTTGCACTGAAAGCAATCGTTACATCTTTATTAACCCAATCTTCTGGTGCGTTATCGGTTGTAACAGGTGCAGTGGTGTCAGTCTTCATAAGTGTCAGGACGCCGAACACAGAAGTGTCCTGATATCCCAGACCAGTTAAATCATTCCATGTTGCAGCACTTTGACGGGCACCATCTTTACCGTCATTAACCTGAACATCAAAACCGATTTTCGTATTGTTTTCTGGTGTAATGGTTCTGAACGGAATCTTTACTTCAACGGTATAGCCAGTACCTGATGCTTTGGTTGCAGATTCGAAACCTTCTGCAACTTTGACAGGGTTAAATGATGTTTCATTGTCAAAGTTTACTCGATATTGTCCATCACCATCTTCGAAGGAAGAAGTCTTTGCATTATTCTCATCGACAAAGACTTCAATGGAATCCTGTTCCCATGGATTTGGACTCGATTTGTCGAGCTGTGAGTCACTTACTTGAATTAAAACATAAAGGTTTTCATTATCCCAGAGGACCTTGGATACCCCGTTTGCTCCCTGCCAAGCCATTTGGAAGCGATTAATCGGCAGTTCCGTTGCATTGCTCCAAACACCATCTACAGTTCCATCAATCACTGGTGTGCCGGAAACCGCACTTCCTTGATTAGCCTCTCTTACCTCAGGTTGATTTTCTGCAGTATATTTGTCTGGATTGATAACAGCATAGTAAGCTGGTTTTGCTTGCAAATCTTTATCAAACAACAATGGACTCTGTGCAGCCCTCCAGCTCGTTGCATCATTTAGTCCCCAGAAAGTTACACGTGAGATATGCTCTGCGTGTTCTTTGTAAATCTTGAACAATTGTGCGTATAAATAGCCCTGTGCCGTTGCTTCCTGTTCAGTAAGTACGTTGTTGGTTCCAGCTGTAATGTCAAGTTCAGTTACACTTACTTCTACACCCAAGGAAATAAACTTCTCTAAGGAGAGTCTAACATTATCTGGGTTTGTGTTTTTATTGTAGTGAGCCTGCATTCCAATTCCGTCAATGAGAAGATCTCCATTATGCTCTTTAGCATACTTTTCATTGATATCTTTCACCATCTGATAAATGGCTTCGGCTTTGCTCTGATTATCATCATTGTAATCATTGTAATATAGCTTGATATTCAAGCCTTTTTCATTCAGTACCTCTTTTGCAGCAAGGAAGGATTGTTCTACGAAGTCTGGTCCAATCGATTTGTACCAGCCGGATTGACGAAGTGATGCCTTCCAATCCGTTGGGTTCGGCGGGTTATCGATGATTGCTTCGTTTACCACGTCCCATGAAATTACCTTGTTACCGTAATTTTCTACGACTGTTTTAACATGGGTCCTTAAATTTGCTAGTGCTGCCTCACGGCTCAAAGGGGCACCGTTTTCAGCTGTAAATAACCATTCTGGAGTTTGTTGATGCCATACAAGCACGTGACCATGCAGCTGCAATCCCTGAGCCAAAACCTTGTCGACAAGCGCATTTTCATCAGTAAAGTCAAATTGTTTTTCCGCATTATACGCTTGATCTGGCTTCATTGCATTCTCTGCTGTGACAACATTGTGATGCATGTTGAGAAGCTTAAGTCTATTGCCTTCAAGATCAGAAGCAGAGACCGCGTTTCCAATTAAGAAATCGTTTTTATAAACCTCTTTTATCGGAGTTAAATCCTGAACTTCAATTGGTCCGGAACCAGTCGATTCAAAGGTAATATCATCGATATAAAAGGAGGCTGTGCTGTTGTTCGAGCTTTCTACATAAATGGTTAAAAACTCATCACCTACACTGCTATAACGGTACGTTCCCTCGAGTTTAACCCAGCCATCTTCAGCGCTGACTGTTTTTCCTTGAAGATTATTGTAACTAGCGCTGCCGCCATCGCCGACCTGTGTGGAAAGCTGAAGCTGTGAAGTTGCTGGTGAAATCAGCTTCACCCAGGCAGAAATTTTATATTCCGAATCCTTGTCAACATATTTCTCTACGTGTAATGCTGGTCCATGCCAAGCTTGTGATCTGCCTTCAACCTTCAAAGAATAGGAACCGCCTTCAGTATGATTGGCTTCATTGGTTACTGTTAGTGTTTCGGTACCAGCTCTTCCCTCGAGACCACCCATATTTTGGTCTTCAAAATCAATTGTTGTAAATGGTTCGGCAGGTGGTCTTCCATCGTCCCCGTCACCACCAGCAACTGTCTTCTCGGTAATGAGAATATCTCCGATATAGAAGGGAACGCTTTTCCCTGCATCATTTGATTGAATTCGTAGTGCTCTATCTTTGCTCGTATCAACGGTATATTGACCCGTTAGAGTAAAGGTTTGACCTGCCTTAACATCTGCCGCTGCATACAGGCCGTTATAGCTGTCTACATTCTGAAGCAAAGCTTGTGCACCTTCAGGAACACTCACACTGCTATCAACAAAACCAGTGACTGTAATGGTATAGGCTTTGCCGTTTTGCATGCTGACACTGCTGAACGGGATATCAACTCCGTCCCAGTTGTTTGCCCTTCCATTAACAGAAATCGCTTTTCCATCACTATTGCCTTCAAAAACGAGCTCAGAAACAGGCGTCAATTTTGCACTTCCTGCTTGTGTAGCCACACCAAGACCAGCTTCAAATGTTTCGTGAAATACTACTCTATCGGTTTGAGGTGCAGTTGTTTTTTCCGTTGTAATCAAGATGTTTCCAATGTAAAACGGAACATTTTTTCCAGCATCATTTGATTGGATACGTAGTGCTCTATCTTTACTAGTATCCACGGTATACTGACCCGTTAAAGTAAAAGTCTGTCCCGCGGCAAAATCTGCTGCAACATACAAACCGTTATAGCTGTCTACATTCTGCAGTAAAGCTTGTGCGCCAGCAGGAACAGTTGCATTTTCGTCAACAAAACCAGTAACTGTAATCGTATATGTTTTGCCGTTTTCCATACCGACATTGTTGAATGGGATATCGATGCCGTCCCAGTTGTTCGTCCTTCCGCTAATAGAGATGGCTTTTCCATCTTCATTGCCTGCAAAAACCTTACCAGAAACGTGGGTTACTTGTGGGTTACCCGCTTGAACTGCTACACCAATACCACTGGCAAAGGTTTCTTGATAGACGGTTTCTGTCTGGTTTCCTGGTTCTGGAGTTGGTTCTGGCACAGGGCCGCCAATCATTTGGGCAATTTGAGCCACACTTTGATTTGTTACATAGTGACGCCCCATAGCATAATTATCTTCATTAGGGTATCCTACTTTAAATGCGTACTTAATACCATTTTCTTGGTTTACTAGTTTTGCAATATCATTATAGCTGCCATAAGGGTATGCCATTAGGACTGGGTCTTTACCTGTAATACTTTTAAGATAAGTATTCGCTGATATAATTTGGTCCGCAGCTTGTTCTTTCGTTATCGTACTACGTACACCGCCATTTGTTCCCCAAATAGTACCGTCATGGGTTTTCGTATGATTCTCGAGACTTAAAGATGGTTCTTTCGCCAAACTTTGCAGCTGTTCTTTTGACATGCTGAAACCGCCGCCTATCCAGTCACTGACAATAAACAGAACAGCTCTCATGTTATATTGCTTTAAAACTGGAAGAGCATTGGTAATAAATTCTGGTGTACCATCATCAAACGTTAATAGAATCGGTTTTTCAGGCGCCGTTGCCGTTCCATCCATGATCTTTACATATTGTTCTGCTGATAAGGTATTGTAACCGTTATCATTTAGGTATTGCATAGTCTGTTTAAACGTTTCAATGCTGGTATCCGTCCATTGATTACTAGGATTATCAACAATTCGATGGTACAGTAGAACTGGTATATCTTTGTTTGTTTCAGCTGCTGAAGCCTGTGTAATCCAGCCTGACGGGATTATCAACATAGCTGCCAGAAGTAATAAAATAATTCTTTTCAATTTTCTTCTCATTTTCTGCATTCCCCCATAAAAGATTATTAATTATAACGGGTAAAGCGCTTAAAAAAGACAAACCTCCTCTCATTCTATAATTCTAGCTTGATACCCCAAATAATGAACCATAACAAACTAAAGATAAAACTTAAGAAATTAAATATTCTGTCTAGTTGCCGGCAGGAAAAAAACAAAGTATGATTCTGAGGGGCATAAATTCTCGGAGTTTCGTTTTTTACATAAGAGGTGTTGAAATGATTCATAACTATTTAGGGCAGACGATTCGTTTTGAGATAAAGTATAAAAAGCGTACCTCGATGAGCATTTCTATCGATCTGTATGGAAATGTTGAAGTTCAGGCTCCTAAAGGAATTTCCGATGAACGCGTCCTTCAGGCTTTAGAGGAAAAATGGGAGTGGATCCAGCAAAAATTGAAGGAAATGAAGGATAGAACCCATGGGTCGGAGGTAAAAACCTATGAACATGGCGAGACCTTCCTTTATTTAGGGAAAGAATATCCCATTGAGATTTCTCATGATATAAATACCGAGCAAGACCGTGTAGTGTTTGAAAAAGAAAAGTTACATATTATTGTGAAACATCTTGAGGATGAAAAAATAAAACAAGCATTAAAACGGTTTTACTATCAGCAATGTAAGATGTTAGTAGAGAAGAGTATTAAATCTTATCAAAGTAATTTTAAATCAAAGCCAAGGTCAATCAGGATTACAGATAATAAGACGAATTGGGGAACCTGTGATTCAAGACAGCAGTTAACCTTTAATTGGCGGCTGGCGATGGCGCCGCAGAGTGTGATTGACTATGTAGTTGTCCACGAGATGTGCCACATGGTCCATTTGAATCATGATCGATCTTTTTGGAGGCTTGTTGGTAAGATACTTCCCGATTATAAGCAACAGGAGAACTGGTTAGCGTTATCCAGTTGGAAAATGACTGTTTAACATTTGAAACGGATATACTTGTGCTATACATATAGCAATCTTATTGGAGGGTTATAAATGGAGAATAATGATATATTAATTCGATTACGATATGCGCTCGATATTAAAGATAAAGATATGGTTGAAATTTTTAAATTTGGCGGCGTTGAGGTAGCAAAAGAAGATGTCCTAAAAATCCTTACAAAACCAAAGGACAGTTACGATGAAGAAGATTATTATGAAGATGATGTTCCGGAAGATGAGGAACATATTAAATGTACGAATAGTATGTTAGAGTCATTTTTAAATGGCTTTATTACGTTTAAAAGAGGTAAACAAGAACCAAAACCAGGACAGCCGGATACACCAGTACCTTCAAAGAGTAGAGAAAGTATTAATAACCAGCTATTAAAGAAGGTGAAGATAGCGCTGGCGTTAACCAGTGAGGATATGCTTGATATCTTTGAAAGAGCAGGGATTACGGTAACAAAAGGTGAATTGAGTGCAATGCTTAGAAAAGAAGGCCATAAGAATTATAAGCAATGCCTTGATAAATACGCTAGAAATTTCTTAAAAGGATTAGCTTTAAAATATAGAGGATAAATGTATCTAATAGAATTCAAAAAAGGCAGCCGATTTGTAGGCTGCCTTTTCCATTATAGAGATGGGCTCATTTTTCTTATCCAATAATCACTACAAATAGTAATGAATTCCTTAGCAGCCCCACTTAGGTAGCAGCCTTTTTTATAACTAGCTGCAATTTCCCAGACTGGATTTTGTTTTATCGAAAAATAGGAGATGTTAGAATTGTGCTTTGCATATGAGATTGGAAATACGGAGCAGCAGATACCTTCCACAACCATATCAAATAAGGTATGGCAGCTCCTAGTTTCTAAGAGAATAGGTGGGAATATTTCTTCACCTGTGATGAGATTATCATAGATTTCACGAAGGGTAGAACCTTTTTGCATAATGGCAAAATTATCATTTTCAAAACACTTTAAGCTTATACTTGGCAGTTTTTCGCCAAGCTTTCCTCCTAAATGTGCAAGAGGATGAGAGATTGGTACACCTAAAATGATTTCTTCTGAACATATATGGATATACTCATCATTCGTTTTTTGGGAGCTTTGTAAGGTTAAAAAGCCAATATCAATTTTTCCTTGTGCAATTTCATATTGCTGCTGTTTAACCGTCAACTCAATAGGCTCAATTTTTATGGCAGGGTACTTTTTATAGAAAGTTGGATAGATGGCCGCAAACATTTCTGTGCCACGTTCCGGTGTTAACCCCAAAGTAATAATCCCCTTCTTTGTATCTACAATATCATTAATCCGATTGTATGTTTCTTTTGTATCTGGATCATTTTCTTTGCATTTTCAATATAGACCTCTCCAGCCTGTGTTAGGTGCCAATTGCTTCTTGATCGAACGAAAAGCTGGGTTCCTAATTCTTTTTCAAGCTTTAAAAGCTGTTGATTTAAAGCGGATTGAGTGATAAACAGTTTTTCGGCGGCTTTCGTTATATTATTTTCTTCTGCAATTTTAATCATATATTCTAAAGGCAGTACATCCATAAAAGAATTCCCCTCTTTACTCTTAATTTTATTAAGAGAAGTCCAAAAACTAACACTTTTTCTTTTTTGTGATTTCAGATTACGATGAAATTAACTAAATAACAAGAGTATGGAGGAGGGATTTTAGTGGGGTTTAATCATTATATTAAATTAAATGAGAGGGATAATGTAGCCATTACTGTAAGTGCTATTTCATCAGGAACGATTGTCTTGGATGGTATCTGCGCAAATGAAGATATTCCACAAGGACACAAGATTGCCTTACGTTATTTGTCTGCAGGCGAAGCCATCATACGATATGGGGTCACTTTGGGTTATGCGTTAGATCCTATAAAAAAAGGTGATTGGATTAATGAACATATGCCTCAACCTCCATCACCGCCTTCCTTAGATGAAATGGATTTTGCAGTTAATATAAAAACTAATTTACCTGAAGCTCCAATAAAGACGTTTGAGGGCTACCCTAATCCAAGCGGGGGTTACGCAGGTACAAGAAACATACTAGGAATTGTGACCACGGTGCAATGCGTTACAGGTATTTAAATAATGCGGTAAAGCGAATAAAGGATGAACTTCTTCCACACTACCCAAATGTAGAGGATGTGGTAGCAATTAACCATTCATACGGTTGTGGTGTTGCAATTAATGCAAAGGAAGCAAAAATACCTATTCGAATGCTGCGAAACATGGTCAAACATCCGAACTTTGGTGGAGAGACGATGATTGTTTCTTTGGGATGTGAAAAGTTAACATTAGAAATGTTATTGGATGATTCCTATAATTCTCCTGAAAATGTTGTGAACTTACAAGATTTGAAGGGTCATAATGCAATCATTGAAGAAATAATGGCTATGGCGGACAAAAAACTTAAAAGGTTGAATGAAAGAGAGCGTATCACCCTGCCTCTCTCTGATTTGTGTATCGGGCTGCAATGTGGGGGAAGTGATGCATTTTCAGGAGTAACAGCAAATCCGGCAGCGGGTTATGCAGCTGATATGTTAGTTCAGGCTGGAGCAACCGTAATGTTTTCTGAGGTAACGGAGGTAAGAGACGGGGTCCATATTATAGCTGAACGTTGTACGAATGAAGAAGTTGGTAAAAAGCTTGCCGCTGAAATGAAATGGTATGACAAATATCTTGCAAATGGCCAAGTCGACAGAAGTGCAAATCCTACTCCTGGAAATAAAAAAGGCGGGCTTTCAAACATCGTAGAAAAAGCAATGGGATCGATTGCCAAGTCAGGTACTTCACCAATAGTAGAGGTACTTTCTCCGGGAGAAAAACCAACGAAAAAAGGAATGATATTTGCTGCCACACCTGCAAGTGATTTTGTTTGTGGTTCTTGTCAATTGTCTAGTGGGATTACGCTGCAAGTCTTTATGACTGGACGTGGGACTCCATATGGATTGGCGGAAGCGCCTGTTATCAAAGTATGCAGCAGGAATGACATGAAAGATATGTGGGAAGATTTAATTGATATCAATGCAGGTCCGATAGCAACAGGGGAAGCAACGCTACAAGAAATAGGAACTCTATTATTTAATGAAATTATTGATGTGGCAAGTGGACGTAAGCAATGTTTGGCAGAAAAATATAAACTCTATAATGATTTTACAATTTTTAATCCAGCTCAAATTACCTGATTCAAAAATAAAAAAACAAGAAAAACCTTCCTTTTGGAAGTTTTTTTGCGACGGATTTCAATTGATTATGATAAATATTGTCAGTAGTTGTCTTCTAGCCCACTGTAAAAGCGGTTTTTTTGTATCTCCTCTTAAAAAACTATACAATGTGAAATATATTTTTGAATGTGAGGAGCAGAAGAATGAAGGCACTTATCTTTGAGAGTTTCGGTGGACCCGAGGTATTACAATATAAAGATATCCCTGATCCAGTCATTAGTGATAATGAAATCTTGGTAAGGATGAAGGCGGTTGGATTGAATTTCGCAGATATCTATCGTCGAAAAGGGAATTATCATCTAGCGGGCACCCCCCCATACATATTGGGTTATGAAGGTGCAGGTATTGTGGAACAAGTTGGTGCTGGAGTTACTGCTATAAAAGTAGGAGATAGAATTGCTTTTGCAGATGTGCCGTTTGCGAATGCTGAGTTAGTCTCAGTTCCTTTAGAAAAGGCCATTCCATTACCAGATGAGATATCCTTTGAAACTGCTTCGGCTGTTTTACTACAAGGTTTAACAGCCCACTACTTAACAAGAGACAGTTATGAAGTTAAAGAAGGGAAATCAATTCTAGTCCATGCCGCTGCAGGCGGAGTTGGCCAAATTCTTATTCAAATCGCAAAATTATTAGGCGGACAAGTAATTGGCCTTACCTCTTCAATAGAGAAGTCAAAAGCTGCATATTCAGCAGGAGCGGATCATGTGTTTTTATACAATGATAACTGGATTGAGGAAGTAAAGAAGGTAACAAATGGTTATGGTGTGGATGTTGTTTATGATTCTGTCGGTTCTACTCTCCAGGAAAGCTTTAAAGCTACTAGAGTTGGAGGAACTGTTGTCTTTTATGGCATGGCAGGGGGTGACCCTGTACCAGTTGATCCTCGGATGCTTATGGATACTTCGAAAACACTCACTGGCGGGGACCTTTGGAATGTTCTTACTTCTTTAGAAGAAAGGAAGGCACGTTCAAAACAATTATTTGATTGGATCCTAAAAGGGAAAATCATCGTTCAAGAACCAACTGTTTTTTCTTTAAAAAATGGCGCTAAAGCACATACATTACTAGAAAGCCGAAAAAGTACAGGGAAAGTTTTATTAAAACCTTAAATTTTTTTGCGGAAGCTCTTCTTTTCATTCTTTACCCTTTTGTTGGGAATAATGAGAAGAAGGGCTTTTTGATATTTAATTAACATCTAGGAGTTGCTGAAATGTATTTTTTAATTAATCTCATAGGATTTTTTGTTGTGATGGGCGTTGTATTTTTATGTTCTCCAAAAAAGAAAGAGGTTAAATGGAAAGCGATTGTCTCGCTTGTTGTGGTTGAATTGCTTATTACCTGGTTTATGTTGGGGACAAATATTGGCAGCTGGCTGATTAATCAAATCGCTGCATTCTTCACCTGGTTAATTGCTTGTGCAAGTGAAGGGATTGCGTTTGTATTTCCAAGTGCCATGGCAAATGAGACAATAGACTTTTTCTTTAGTGCTTTGTTGCCGATTATCTTTATTGTGACATTTTTTGATATTTTATCTTATTTTGGTATTTTAACATGGATTATTGATAAAGTGGGTTGGCTTATTTCAAAGGTTTCAAAAATGCCCAAGTTAGAAAGCTTTTTCTCCATTCAAATGATGTTCTTAGGAAACACGGAGGCATTAGCTGTAATTCGTAATCAACTGTCTGTTTTAAAGGATTATCGGTTACTTACCTTTGGAATTATGAGTATGAGCAGTATCAGCGGTTCGATTATAGGCGCGTATTTATCGATGGTTCCGGCAACCTATGTTTTTAGCGCTATTCCCTTAAACTGTTTAAATGCTCTTATAGTAGTTAGCATTTTAAATCCAATCACAGTGCCAAAAGAGGAAGATATTATTTACGAACCGCCAAAATCGGAGAAAAAGGACTTTTTCTCCACGATTTCTAACAGTATGTTAGTTGGTATGAATATGGTCATTGTTATTTTAGCGATGGTAATAGGATATGTAGCATTAACAGCTGCGCTTAATGGAATATTAGGGGTGATTGTCAATGGTCTTACAATCCAAAAAATCTTCTCGTATATCTTTAGTCCGTTTGCCTTTTTACTAGGTTTGCCAGTGAAGGATGCTCTTTATGTAGCCCAGTTAATGGGTATAAAGTTAGCTACCAATGAATTTGTCGCCATGATGGATCTGAAAAAGCAATTGGATACATTGTCACCGCATACAGTTGCTGTTGCTACAACATTTTTAACCTCATTTGCTAACTTTAGTACAGTGGGAATGATCTATGGAACGTTTAATTCCATTCTTTCAGAAGGGAAATCAGTGATTATTGGTAAAAACGTATGGAAGCTTCTCGTCAGCGGAATAGCTGTTTCTCTACTAAGTGCAATGATAGTTGGGTTATTTATTTGGTAGTAAAAATAGAAAAGGGCCTGAAAAGTGTATGCACCTTTCAGGCCCTTTTGTTATTAGTTTTCTTGGATTTCTTTACGATTTTTCTTGAAAATCTTAGATAATACCTCATAAACGATTGGCACAATAATTAGTGTTAATAAAGTTGAACTAGTTAAACCACCGATTACGGTAATACCAAGACCTTTAGAAATTAAACCGCCCCCGCCTTGGCCAATTGCTAATGGGATTAACGCACCGATCGTTGCGATAGCTGTCATTAGGATTGGACGCAGACGTGTAGCACCTGCTTCTAGTACGGCTTGACGCATCGTCATACCATCACGTTCCATATGGATAATCCGGTCAACCAGTACAATCGCATTCGTAACAACGATACCAATTAACATCAATAGTCCCATCATAACAGATACAGAGATGGTTTCGCCTGCAATTAATAAACCAACAAATGAACCAATCACTGCAAATGGCAATGAGAATAGGATAGCAAACGGTGCGACACCTTCACGGAAGGTTACAACTAGGATAAAGTATACAATCGCGATCGCTGCAAGCATAGCCATACCAAGCTGTGTAAATGTCTCCGTCATATCTGCCTGGACACCAGCAACGCCGATGGTAACACCTTTTGGTAAATCTAATTTGTCAATTTCTTTATCAACCGCAGCCGTTGCTTTTGAAATATCCTTATCAAGGATCGTACCTGAAACCGTTGCATAGTATTCACCTTTGCTGCGTGCAAGTGTATTTAATGTTGTACCTTTTTCAACTGTTACGAGTTCAGAAAGAGGCATCGTCGTACCAAGTGCAGTCGGTACTGGTGTTGCTAAAATATCGTCAATGGATTTTGGCTGTGCCGCTTGTTCCTGCTGTACGATTACTTCTAATTCGTTACCGTCCTTTTCAACCGTTGTTAAAACATCTTGAGTTTTTGTTGGGTTTAACATCATGACGATTTGACCAGTGGTTAACCCATATTGCAGCAATTCATCTTGTTCTACGTTGAATGTATATTCAACGTATGCTT
The DNA here is from genome assembly GCF_013409995.1 of Neobacillus driksii. Classification (GTDB taxonomy): domain Bacteria; phylum Bacillota; class Bacilli; order Bacillales; family Cytobacillaceae; genus Neobacillus; species Neobacillus driksii. The sequence continues at coordinate 39,523 of NZ_JACCBX010000016.1, read as the reverse complement.
CCTCAGCGCTTGAAGAAACATCTTCTAAGCCATCATTTTTGCTCAGAACGCCTTCTACCATTTTTACAGCTTCATTTAGTTTATTTAAATCTTCACTGTAGAACGTGTAGCTGACTTCATTTGAAGCCATTGATGTAGGTGCGAAGTTTTGTGACTTCCATTCGCCTGTCTGTCCGATATTAAACACATATTCTTCAATTTCTTCACGGACTTCCGGGAAGTTTTCCATGTCTGGATCAAAAATAAGGTACATTAACGCACCATCTCCGCCACCGCCCATCATCGCGGCCATCGGATCTCCACTTTCTGTTACAGAAATCTGAACGATGTCAATATCATCACGTTTAAGCATTTCTTCTTCTACAGCTTGAACGTTCGCTAATGTCTCGTCCTCTAGCTCTCCGGCTTTTGGTGTATACGTTAAATACATTACCTTTTCTTCTTCACTGCCCATGAAGCTAAAACCAATTAATGGCGTTAACGCCAAACTTCCTGCTAATAACACAACAGCGATAACAGAGGTAATCACTTTATGGTTAAGTGTCCATCCAAGGATTCCTTTGTACCAGTTCGCCAATTTACCAACTTCTTTATGGCTGCTTTCTGTTTTCTCACCATATAATTTTTTCTTAAATAAGAAGTGAGACAATGCAGGAACGATGGTAACCGCAACAACTAGCGAAGCGCCAAGGGCAAATGTCATAGTAAGTGCGAATGGCGTGAATAATTCGCCGACCATACCGCCAACAAAGATAAGAGGCGCAAATACTGCAACCGTTACTAATGTTGATGAAAGGATTGGTTTGAACATTTCAATTGTCGCTTCGCGGACAAGCGCACGACCTGATAATTTCTCTTCCTTTAAATGAAGACGTCGATAAATATTTTCAACAACGACGATCGAGTCATCGATGACACGACCGATGGCAACCGTAACAGCACCGAGCGTCATGATATTAAGGGTAATCTCCATCCAGTTGAGCAGAAGGAATGCCATGAAAATAGAAACTGGAATAGAAACGATCGAAATAATGGTTGATTTAAAATCACGTAGGAATAAAAGGATAATTAATACGGCGATTAAACCACCGAATAATGCCTTTTCAACCATCGTTGAAACCGACTTTTCAATTGGTGCCCCTTGGTCAAGTGATACATCAATGACTAGGCCATCAATTTTTTCCTTTTGTTCCTTTACTAAATCCTTCACACTGTTTACTACATCTACAGTGTTTGCCTCTTGGCCTTTAACAATTTGAATGGCAATGGCATTTTCACCATTTGTACGTGAAATCGATTGTACTTTACCGACTACTTCAATTTCAGCGATATCACTAAGTTTCACAAATGGTAAAGGCTGGTCTACAGATGGTGTTACAGGTATAAGCATTTCCTTTAACTCATCCGCAGTCATAAACTTCCCGTCGATAGCTACAGCCTGTTCGCCTTCTTCAAATTCATAAAGACCTAATGAAACTGCCAGGTCGCTTGCTTGAATCATTTGTTTAACAGTATCTTCTTTTAAACTATATTCAGCCATTTTTGCATCGTTATACGTAAGCTGAACTTCTTCAATATGTTGACCTGTAATGGTGGCAGAGGCAACACCATCGATTTTCTCAATTTTTGGAAGGATTATATCCTCAACTGTTGACGTTAATTCAACGATATCCTCTGTTGTACTACTTACACTAAGTGCCATAACAGGCATCATGTTCATACTAATTGCTGTAATAATAGGCTCTTGTGCATTTTCTGGCAGCTTCACTGCCTCTATTGCCGATTTTAAGGCACGATTTGCCTCGTTCATATCTTCACCGTATTCATATTCCACTTGAAGACTTGCCATATTAGCATTTGAATTAGAATAAACGGATTTTACACCCTTAAGATTTTCTATAGCCTTCTCTAAGGGTTTTGAGACATCTTCCATTACTTGCTCTGGAGTGGCACCAGGATATACATCCATTACCATTAAGTATGGAATTGATATATCCGGAATGGTCTCCATATTCATTCTTGTACCTGAATAAATACCAGATACTGTTATAATAATCGTAAGTAACCATACTGCTAGTTTATTTCCAAGAACAAAGTTGACTAAACCTTTCACACTTACACCTACCCTTAATTGACTTATCTAACCCATTTACTTATAATACTGACTAACCGGTCATCTGTCAATGATTGAACCTAGGAGTGAAGAATGAACGATGAAAAAACAATTAATTATGGAAAAAGCGATAGAACTCTTTGCTAAACAGGGTTTTGAAGCCACATCTGTCCAACAAATCACAGAACATTGCGGAATATCAAAAGGTGCCTTTTATCTATCTTTTAAGTCAAAAGATGAATTGATTATCGAGATAATCGATCACTTTATGATTCAATTCACTTCTGAAATTGACTATCTAGTCAGAAATGCAAGGGAGGGAGAAAATCTTCTATATAAATTTTATTATGCGATTTTCGACTCATTTCGAAAGCATTCTGATTTTGGAAAAATACTAATCAAGGAACAGTCGCGTTCTTTTAATGAGGATTTCATCGTTAAAATGCGTTACTACGACCGATTAATGGATAAAACAATTCTTTCGATGGTAGAGCGTTTGTATGGAGATGATAAAGTAAAAGAGATAAAATATGATTTAGTATTTTGTATCAAGGGCTTTATGAGTATGTATTCTCAGCTATTCTTGTTTTATAACATACCATTGGATTTGGATTTGTTATCAACGTCATTAGTTGAAAAAACAAATCTGCTTGCTAAAAACGCCACCATTCCTTTTATTTCAAAAGGGTTGATTGAGGTGTTTGAAGAGCCAAAATTAGAAGATTTAACAAAAGAACAGATTCTCTTAACGTTGGATCAAGAAATAGAAGAAATGGAAGAGTCTGTAGAAAAGGAATCTTTATTACTGTTAAAACAGCAGCTGATTGAACCAACATTTGGCCGGGCTATTATTAAGGGTTTACTAGAAAATATTCGAAACCATCCCCAAACCAGATGGATATCATATTTACTGGGCAGTTTTTTTAATATATAGAAGAAAGGTTTGAAATAATTTAATATTTTATAAATTTAAAGGGTTCTTTCTAATATTGAAGAGCTCTTTTTATTTTGCATTAAAATATTCAGAATAATTAGTCTGATTGTATTGACATACAGGTAGTTGGCGAGGTAGTATAAATACATCGATTAAATATATACGAACGCTGTTCGACAATGGCGAATGAAAGAAGGATGGTAATGACTGAACGTTTAATTCAATCGATTGAAAGGGCAGCTGATGTCCTGGAATTATTTTTGACCAATGGTCCAGAACTAAGTGTTAAAGAGATTAGTGATAAGCTCCAATTATCGAAAAGCACTGTTCATGGAATAATTAAGACATTGGAACATAGAGGATATCTTCAACAGAATCCAGAGGATTTGAAGTATAAACTCGGGATAAAACTTTTCACATTAGGTAACTTTGTTGGGAAACATCTTGATATTGGAAACATTGCTAGACCGATTATTAGAGAATTAGCCGACGAAGTAAATGAAACCGTCCACTTAGTTACCATACAGCGAGATGAAGTCATTTACATTGAAAAAGTAGAAGGTCCAAGAGCTCTTACTATTTATTCGCATATTGGAAAAAGAGCACCGGTTCATTGTACAGGTGTGGGGAAGGCAATACTTGCTCATTTAAGTGAAAAAGAGGTGGATAGACTATTATCAGCAGCAAGTTTAGAAGCCTTTACCGGTTACACAATGACAGACGTAAACCAAATTAAAAAACAGTTGGTTACTATTCGTGAGACTGGATATGCTGTCGATGATGAAGAAATTGAGTTGGGACTTAAATGTATAGCCGCTCCAATATTCAATCATAAGGGAAATGTAATCGCTTCAATTAGCTGTGCCGCACCTAAAATGAGACTTGTTGAAGAGAAGCTTCCTAGAGTAATAGCGGGGATTAAGAGTGCTGCAGCTGAGATTTCAAAGTCTTTAGGTTACAAAGGTAATAACTTTTAGAAAGTAGCTAGAGTAAAGAAAACATAAAAAGGTAAATTCAAGGAGGAGAATTATTTTGTCAAAAGTAAAAGTGGCGATTCTTGGCTCAGGGAACATTGGTACAGATTTAATGATTAAACTTAGTCGCTCGCAAATTTTAGAGTTAACTGCTGTGATTGGAATTGACCCGCAATCAGACGGTTTAAGACGAGCAAGAGAGTTAGGCTATGCAGGGGTTGATACTGGAATTGATGGCTTTTTAGCAGATCCTGAATTAGAAGCGGATATCGTTTTTGATGCCACTTCAGCAAAAGCACATCTCTATAATGCAAAGGTGTTAAAAGAAGCAGGTATTAAAGTCATTGATATGACACCAGCAGCTGTAGGTCCATATGTGTGTGCGGCTGTTAATATTGACGAGCATTTAGAAAAAGATAATATCAATTTGATTACTTGTGGCGGACAGGCAACAATTCCGATGGTTCACGCTGTAAATCGTGTAAGTCCAGTAGAATATGCTGAGATTGTTGCCACCATTTCAAGTAAAAGTGCAGGTCCAGGAACGCGTGCTAATATCGATGAATTTACTGAAACAACTTCCCGTGCGATTGAAGTAGTCGGCGGGGCTAAAAAGGGGAAAGCGATTATTATTTTAAACCCAGCTGAACCTCCAATCATCATGCGTGATACTGTGTATACGCTTGTAGAGGAAGGAACAATGGACGAAGAAGGTATTAGAAAATCAATTGCAGATATGACAGAAGTCGTTCAATCCTATGTTCCGGGTTATCAACTCCGTACTGAACCTATTTTCGATGGAAATAAAATCACCATCTTTATTCAAGTAGAAGGTGCAGGGGATTACCTGCCAAAATATTCAGGAAACCTTGATATTATGACTGCTGCAGGTGTGAAAGTTGCCGAAGAGTTTGCTAAAAATCTATTAAAGACAGAAGCAGTTTAAGCTGTAGAAAGGGGTAAATAAAATGACAAACGAAAGAGATATTCTAATCACTGAGGTTGCCTTACGAGATGGAAGTCATGCAGTCTCTCACCAATATACAGTGGATCAAGTCCTAAAAGTGACAAAAGCATTGAACGACGCAAATGTTCCGTATATCGAAGTATCACATGGTGACGGGTTAGCAGGATCATCATTGCAATATGGTCTTTCCCGTACAAATGAAATGGAATTAATCGAGGCCGCGGTATCTGTGGCAGATAAATCTAAAATTGCCGTCCTACTATTGCCAGGGATTGGTACGCTGCATGAATTGAAAGAAGCGGCAAATTTAGGCGCAAAGATGGCTCGTATCGCAACACATGTAACGGAGGCGGACGTAGCTCCACAGCATATTGCTTATGCAAAAGAACTAGGTATGGAAACTGTGGGATTCTTAATGATGAATCATATGGCTCCCGTCGATAAACTAGTAGAACAAGCAAAATTAATGGAAAGCTATGGGGCCGATACGGTATATGTAGTTGACTCTGCCGGTTACCTGCTGCCAGGTCAAGTTCGCGAAAGAATTCGTGCACTTAAGCAGTCCGTCGGCGTCAACATTGGATTCCATGGTCATAATAACTTATCTCTGGCGATGGCTAATACACTTGTAGCTATCGAAGAAGGAGCTACTCGAATTGATGGAAGTGTACGCTGCTTAGGAGCAGGTGCTGGTAATACCCAAACTGAAGTACTTGTAGCCGTTTGTGAACGAATGGGGATTAAAACTGGGGTAGATTTATATAAAATGATGGATTTAGCTGAAGACATCATTGCACCACTTTTACCAGTGCCGCAAGAAATTACAAAAGATAGCTTAACGCTAGGGTATGCAGGTGTTTACTCAAGCTTTGCCCTTCATTCCAAGCGTGCAGCTGAGAAATTTGGCGTAGATTCTCGTGATATATTAATTGAATTAGGAAAACGTAAAGTAGTAGGCGGTCAAGAGGATATGATCGTAGAAGTCGCTGCGGAAATCGCTAAATCCAAAATCGCTAATTTATAATACTGGAGTAGTAGATGGTTGATGCAGAGAGTAAATGTTTGAATATTCTTAAATAATAGTATAGTATTAAAGGTGGAAATAGGGATATATGCTCTGTTCTATTATGAATCACTCTTTTATGTTGAGTTTTCATGTTTAACTTACTCGGTAATGATTTTCTAGATATGTAGACGCTAGAATTTAAGCCAAAATAAGACGTAGGGATATCTACGCTTATTTTGGCTTTTTTTAATGCTAAAAACGGGAGGGATGGTATCTAATGGATAAAGATGAAATGAAGCGGCTAAACTTCTTACTCGAAATATACGTAGATGTTAATGTCGATAAAGATTTCTCTGTGCTTTCTAAAACCACTGATCCATTTTTTATATTGAGTATGTCAGGTCAATTGGTTTATGTAAATGAAGTCTGTGAGGAAATATTGCAGTGTTCTAGAAAAGATCTAGTAGGTATGAAGCTAAGTAATATTTTCATCTCATCTGTTTTAAGTGACTCTCAAACGTTTTTTAGTAAAAAGGAGCGTGAACAACTTACAAATTTTGATTCTAAGATTAGTATGAGACCTGGTCACGCTATGGACGTAAACGTAACTGCTTTTCCAATTCTTTTTAATGATGAAGTAGTTGGGAGTTATGTTGTGTTAAAAGATATCACAATGATTAAGAGGGAGAGACAATTGCTGTCGGAAAAACAAGCAGCGGCAGGGCAGCTTGCGGCAGGAATTGCGCATGAAATTCGCAATCCAATTACGGCAATAAAAGGCTTTATGCAATTAATGATGGGGGAGCATAAAGGGGATACGACGTACTATAATATTGTAGAATCAGAGATTAATCGTGTTGAAATGATTCTAAAGGAGTTAATGGTTCTGGCTAAACCAACAAAAATTAACTATCAAGAGTTGGACGTCCGCGGTCTTTTGGACAAAGTCCTGACATTGATGGAGTCACAGACATTATTAAATAATATCGAAGTGATAAAAAATTTCCATGCACTAGAGGTAATGATTATTGGGGACGAAAATCAATTGAAACAAGTGTTCATCAACTATCTAAAGAATGCGATTGAAGCAATGCCAGATGGAGGGAAAATCATCGTTGAAGGCATACATCTTAATGATAGTGTTCATATTCGTATTATTGATGAAGGCGGTGGAATTCCAAATGAAATTTTAGAACGTATAAGTGAGCCGTTTTTTACAACGAAGGAACATGGCACTGGTCTAGGGATGCTTGTATGCGATGAGATTATTGAGGAGCATAAAGGGAAAAGTAATATTTTTAGTAGTGCGGAAGGCACTTGTATTGAGGTAATTTTACCTTCTATATTTCAATTGCAGTAAAATGAATTCAGTGTTAAAATATATAAGTCTAATGTCTTGCAGTCATTAGTTTTAGAAATCTATTATTTTTTACATAAAAATTTATACTCGTATACTGTGTGGTAAATGGAAGAAACTAGTAATATAGTCGTCTGAACCGTGGCCTAACTTCTTTTTTGAAGTTAGGCCTTTTTTACTTTTGGTGAAAGGAGAGGTATATATTAATTCAAATCAGGAGAATTTGGTGTATCTCAGCAGCAAATTTAGTAAATTGCTTAAACGCAGATTTGGAAAGGGGCCAGAAGCCTGTAATGTTTTCTTAAAAGGCAATAGATTTTACGTCTATATGAGACAGTTTATTACACCTGCAGAGAATGTATTGATGAACCAAGACCAGTTAGAACTAGCACATAACTTCCGGTCAACTGTGATGAATTCAGTTACTCAAGAGTTTATTCCAGAGGTATCAAAGATTTTAGGGATATCCTTTGACTATTTCTTTCATGATTGGAACTATGATAAAAACACAGGCATCCTCCTATTAGACCATGCTCAACCTAATCATGAGGAGAAGATTGATAACAGTTTTCAAACTAGCTTATTCCACTTAATTGAAAATGTAGGTTCAAAATACACTAAGAAACCTTCCAGCTTCAAAATTGTAAAATTCACACAAAATATATGTGCAATCGAATCGAAAGATGTACTTCTGCCACTTGAGAAATTAGCCTATGAAAAAGGGAATGTAGATTTGCTGCTCCATCATGCCTGGAACATAAAAGATGGGTATTGGAAGAACAAGGAGCAATTCGAAAGTCTATTCTGTCGTTTAATCGAGGATATGTTTATAATGTGGGACTATAAGAATAATAGAAATTATCTTGTTTTTATTTTTAACAAACTTACACAATGAAATAACCTAAAGAAACATGTTGTAAAGAAGGGATTCCTAAAATACAATATGTTTTTTTATTTGTGTTTAAATAAATTTTAATAAAGAGGGCTTTCGTACATACTAAAGGAATATAAAGGCAACTTTCCCAGTAAGGAGTAAAATAATGACCGACCAAAAAAAGGAAGAGTATATCAGTAGTTATATTAGTAAACTGTTGCGAAAAAAGTTCGGCAGGGGCCCTCAAAGTTGTCAAACTACGGTTTCCAAAAATTATCTCGTCACATATATACGTGGATTTTTATCTCCAATGGAGGATATCTTGTTAGAATATGGTCAGAACAAGTACGTTGATTATGCGAGAAACGTTATTATCACCCACCTTCTAGATGAAATTAAAGGCGTAGTTCAAGTTACGCTCGATGTTGAAGTAGTAGAATATTATCATGATTGGAATTTGCCAAATAACTCAGGTGTGCTTATGTTTGTATTAGATACGGATTCGGGGCGGGAATATAGAACAGATGTCGATATCCAAAGGGTAGAATTGGAAGTGGAGCGAATCAGCTTCATGGTTGAAAAAGTTCCAGACAAAATAAATATATATCCCATTTCTCCTTCTATATACTTAATCGAAAGAAGCGGAATCCTTATTCAAATAGAAAAGGCACTAATTGAAAAAGGATTTGAAAATGAACTGAAATTTACAAAAGATGAACTTGAAAAAAAGTATTTTCACCGCGATGGTCGATTTGAGGATATTTTTGATAAGTCTGTAATGGACATCTTTATTGACTGGAATTTTAAGGAGGATAAATCTATGATGGCAATTATCCTACGCTCCTAAAAAAGCACTTGTAATGTCTGGTCAAAGAGAGTCTTTCGATATGAAAGACTCTCTTTGACCAGATGTAGAATAGTTGAGTTACCGATTATTGAAATAAACAGATAGGGCATCTGAGAAGTTATCCTCTTGATTACTGACTTCAATCATATAGTGGTCACCATCCACAGAGGTGGTAAAGTCACTGAATCCTTGGTTACGTAAGAAGTCATCAATATCTGATAGATCTTCTCCTTGGTTTTTAAGCGTTTTACGTCCAACAAAACTTCCATTTACAAATACTTCATATGTATCCTCGTTTAACTTTACTCCAGCGCTTGCATCAAAATCTGTAACAACAAATGGATTCATATTATTACCGTTAGTACTGTTTCTATCAAGCATAGTGGTGCCTCCTTCTTTTAATATTGTTACTATTTCCTTGATAAGGGAAGGATATTAATAAAAAAAGTCCGAAGTAAAAAAAGTCATCCAATTAGGACAACTTTTTAAAAACTTCAATTAAACTTGTCTTTCTCTCATTTTTTTCTGTAAAGCATTCAACTGCTGCATTAATTGCTCATATTCTTTGAGTTCTATTTGACAGGATTGGATTGCCTCTACAACTTTACTGGTAATAGCATTTCTTTCTTTTACAGCCTTCTCTTGTAAATAGATATATACTTTTCTTTCGTCCTCTTTTGAACGTTGTTTTTTTACCCAATCACTTGCTTCCATGCGTGAAACCATAGGAGTCAATGTCCCAGTGCCTAAATTTAACTTTGCCCCTAGTTCCTTTAATGTCACCCCATCCTGTTCCCACAAAGCCAATAAGACTAAATATTGAGGATAGGTTAAACCAAATGGCTGAAGTACACTGGAATATAATTTGTTAAATTCACCAGCCGTCTCGTATACGGCAAAGCAAAGTTGATTTTTTAGTGTCATGAAGTCTTTCAAGGTTATCACCTTTTAGGATAATAATTTTTCTACATCATGCTTCATTTTTTCTGGTTCTGTTGTTGGTGCATATCGTTCAATTACCTGGCCATTTTGGTCAACAAGAAATTTAGTAAAATTCCATTTAATGTTTTTAGAAAGTAAACCTTTCTTCTGTTCTTTCAGGTAAGTAAATAATGGGTCCGCCTTATCACCATTCACATCAACCTTTGCGAATATTGGAAAGGTTACCCCGTAGTTTAACTGGCAAAACTGAGTCGTTTCTTCAATATTATCGAATTCTTGGTTATTGAATTGATCACAAGGGAAACCTAAAATTTCTAGACCACGATCCTTGTAGGTATCATATAATTCCTGTAAACCTTGGAATTGAGGGGTTAACCCGCACTTACTGGCAGTATTCACGATAATTAGAGGTTTACCTTCGTATTCTTTGAGAGATTTTACTTCACCGTTGGTCATTCTTACTGAAAAATCATGGACTGTTTTCATTTAACTTCCTCCCTGATGGATAGCGTGTAATTTGAATCGTGTACGATTTAATCATACGCGATTTAGTTAAGTTTGGCAATAGAACAAAAAAGCAGTATCCCAATTATGCTGGGATACTGCTTTTAATAAAATTTAGCGAATACCTTTCATTAAGCCCTGAATTTTCGGAGCTAATGCAAATAGAATTATACTTAGTACAATAGCGGCACCGCCGATGCTGCCAAAGTAGGCCATTTCATTCTCTGGAGTATAAAATTTAACAACTTGTGCATTAAGTGCCTGAGCAGCCGCACTTGCTAGGAACCATAAACTCATTGTTTGTGCTGAAAATGCTGCAGGAGCCAATTTTGTAGTTGCTGATAAACCTACAGGTGACATACACAATTCACCAAATACAACAATTAAATAACTAAGGACAAGCCACATTGGGCTAACCAATGAATCTGTACCGCCAAGATATGCTGGGATAAGAATGACCAAGAAGGACAAACCAGCAAATAATAACGATAATGAGAACTTTTGCGGTACTGTTGGCTGGCGTTTTCCTAATTTCATCCATAATCCTGCAAAAATAGGCGCAAAAACAATAATAAATAATGGGTTTAAAGATTGGAACCAAGCTGGTGATATATGAATACCCATCCAATCTAGTTGAGTACGCTTATCCGCATAACTTGCAAGAATGGTTGAACCTTGCTCCTGAATAGACCAGAACATAACCGCTGCAATAAATAGCGGGATATAAGCAATAATACGTGAACGCTCGACCGTTGTTGTTTTAGGGCTGCGGTACATAACTACAAAATAAATAGTAGGAATTAAGATACCGAGAAATGTAACGATGTTAATGAAGCTAGCGAATGTTAAAACGCCCATAGGGATTAAAACAGCGCATAAGACAGCTAAAACAACTACACCTAAACCGATCAAAGTAAAAGTTTTTTTCTTTTCCGCTTTTGAAAGAGGGTTTGGAATAGTAGTACCTGCAAGACCAAGGTTTTTCTTCTTAGTTAGTACAAACATAACTAATCCAAGGAACATACCAACAGCTGCAATACCAAAACCTAAGTGGAAGCTGTAATCCATCACACTTCCGACAATTAGTGGTGATAAGAATGCCCCAGCGTTAATCCCCATATAGAAAATGGTAAATCCAGCGTCACGACGTTCGTCTGTTTCGCTGTACATTTCACCAACTACAGTAGAAACATTTGGCTTCAGCATCCCTGTTCCGAGTACGATTAATACCATAGATACAAAGAACATAGCAACACTGCCTGGTACTGCAAGGACAATATGACCGAGCATGATCAGTATTCCGCCGTAGAATACGGCTTTAGATGTACCGAATATCCGGTCAGCTAACCAGCCTCCAATGATACCGGACATATAAACGAGTGATCCATAGATGGACATTATGGATAGAGCTAGGTTTTCGTCGAGCCCTAATCCGCCTTTTGAAACTTCATAGTACATATAGTAGACTAGGATGGCTCTCATTCCGTAATAAGAGAAACGTTCCCAGAATTCTGTAAAGAAAAGAGTGAATAAGCCCTTTGGATGTCCAAAGAAACCTTTCTGAGGGACACTATCCACAATTTTCTGCCTATTATAATTCGACATAATTCTACCTCCCTTTATATTATATTATAATACTTTCGATTGTTTTCAATTGTCAAAAACTATTTTTGGTAATTACGATTTTAGTGAATAGAAAGATTGTTATAACAGGAATGTTGGAATTTTTCGGGTAAAAAGAAAGTTTTTTTAAAATAATATATATTTTTAGATTAAATAAATTATTGTAATTATTTTGTCGATTCATGTAAACTTTTCGTGAAAAATGATACCGTTTTCACTTGTTTTTTAAAAATTAAATGGTATGATTAAATTAATAATAAATAGTGATCACATGTTACTGATACGATCAGGCATGGTGGTAAAATAAAAGGCAATTCGCTGCCCTTTATTGTACCCCCATGCCTTTTTTTATTGTCTAATTTTTTTACAGATAAGGGGTAATCGTTATGGTATTTAATTTCTTTAAGAAGGAAAAGTTAAAAGTAGTAGCACCAGTCAATGGAGCCATTATTCCGTTAGAGGAGGTTCCAGATCCAGTGTTCAGTCAAAAGATGATGGGAGAAGGGATCGCAATACTTCCAAGTGAGGGAAATGTTTATTCTCCGGTAGACGGAACGGTTATTCTCATAGCATCCACTAAGCATGCTGTTGGAATTCGTGCCAATGATGGGACTGAAATCCTCCTGCATGTAGGGCTGGAAACAGTAGCTTTAAATGGAAAGGGCTTTAGGGTAGGTGTCAATGAAGGGGATAAGATTTCCGTTGGGCAGATGATAATGGAAGCTGATTGGGAATATATTAGTAAAAATGCAAAAAGCAAGATAATACCCATTGTGATTACAAATTCTGAAGACAAGCAATTTATTCTCACAGAGGAGGAAAATGCTGTACAAGGAAAGACGGTAATCATCACAGGTTCCTGATGAATCTTCCATTAAAGGAGGTGATTGACTTAAAAAATAAGCATAGACTCTTGCCCGTTGATCTCAATTAGCTAGGAAGATTGATAGTAGTGAAATCCCTGATGCAAAGCAATTATTATTTATTTTTACCGCTGTTCAAGCAGGAGGAAACCATTTCAATCTGGCCAAAAATGTCCTCGAGTCAAACTAGACAAGAAAGTTATTGTTTTTATAAAAAGATAGGGGGAATAAAAAATGATGAAATATCTTCAAAGACTAGGCCGTTCCTTAATGCTGCCAGTAGCCGTTTTGCCTGCTGCTGCAATATTAATGGGGATCGGTTATTGGATTGACCCTACAGGCTGGGGTGCTGATAGTCCGGTTGCGGCTTTCTTAATTAAAGCCGGTGGATCGATTATAGATAATATGGCTATCCTTTTTGCGGTTGGGGTAGCGCTTGGTATGTCAAAAGATAAGGATGGTTCAGCTGCAATAAGCGGATTGGTTGCTTATTTGGTTATTACGACTGTATTATCAACAAACTCAGTGGCTTTGCTTCAAGGAATTGATCCAGAAGCCGTTAACGCAGCGTTTGGAAAAATCGGAACACAATTTACAGGGATTCTTTCTGGTATTATTGCATCCATTATGTATAATCGTTTCAGTCATGTTAAGTTACCAGATGCGTTATCTTTCTTTAGTGGGAAACGCCTTGTTCCTATAATGACTTCTGTAGCAATGCTAGCAGTATCATTGGTGATGTTCTTTGTTTGGCCAGTAGTTTTCTCTGGACTCGTTTCTTTTGGTAAAGGGATTAGTGACCTAGGTGCAATTGGTGCAGGTATTTATGGTTTCTTTAACCGCTTATTAATTCCAATCGGATTACACCATGCTCTTAACTCAGTATTCTGGTTTGATGTAGCGGGTATTAACGATATCGGTAATTTCTGGTCAAGTAAAGGTGAACAGGGTGTAACCGGTATGTATCAGGCTGGTTTCTTCCCAGTTATGATGTTTGGTTTACCAGCAGCTGCATTAGCGATGTACCACACTGCTAAATCTTCGAAGAAAAAAACAGTTGCGGCCTTAATGATGGCTGCAGGTGTAGCTTCTTTCTTCACTGGTGTTACTGAACCACTTGAATTTGCTTTTATGTTTGCTGCTCCTGCTTTATATGTAACACACGCTATTTTAACAGGTCTCTCATTAACAATTGCAGCTGCATTCCATTGGACAGCAGGATTTGGTTTTAGTGCTGGATTGGTTGACTTTGTATTAAGCTTAAAAATTCCAATTGCCAATCAGCCATATATGTTACTCGTTCAAGGTCTTGTGTTTGCAGTCATTTACTATTTCTTATTCCGCTTCATCATTACAAAATTCAACTTAACGACTCCTGGTCGTGAAGATGATATTGAAGAGGAGTCAGGTGAAGAGCAGGCGGGGGGTAACAAATTTGCCGCGATGGCTGCTAAGATTTATGAAGGATTAGGTGGAGACGCAAACGTTACTTCTGTAGATAATTGCGTAACACGTCTGCGTTTAGAAGTTAAGGATATGGATGTAGTAGATCAGAAGAAAATTAAATCTACTGGGGTTCCAGGAATAAATATTGTAGGTAAAAACAGCATTCAGGTTATTGTTGGAACAAATGTACAATTCGTGGCGGATGAAATTGCAAAAATCCGTAAGGGAAAATAATAAACAAATTTAAGAAACCGCTTGGACTATCTGTCCAAGCGGTTTTTTAACTCATCTGTTTCGAATTCTTTCAATATGAATCGTAATATATCCAAGTTCTTGTTCAGGCAGGGTTATACCGTGGTTTCTTACAAGAAGCTGGGCTACTTTTTGAGCAACATTGTAGGATAGTGCGAATTTTTTCTTTAGCATCATAAGCATTTCATCATCCATAATTGGCAGAGATTCATCATTGACCCTTGATAGGGTAAATCTCAGATGAGTCATTAATCGCTGATAAGAAAGGTCATCTTCTTCTATTGATATGTTAAGTGTATTTTTAATGGTCTGAATCATTTCACCGATGATAGCAGTCTGCCGCAATGTTTGCTTCATATCGCTGCTTTGCGGTTTTGAGGTATGAATGTGCAGGGCAATATAGGCAGCTTCATCCACTGGCATTTTTACTTCTGACATTTTTTCGATATGTCTTATCGCCCACATGCCAATATCAAATTCTTTTTTATAAAGAATTTTTATTTCATCAAAAAGCTTATTTTTCAGATGAATTCCTTCAGTTGCTCTTTCAATAGCAAATGACAAGTGATCCGTTAGTCCAATATGGATATGCTCGCTTAATTTTAATCCGAGATTTTCTTCCGCATAGGAAATAATATCTTCAGAAATAGAGAAATGTTTTTCAGGTATTTGCTGCAGAAGTTGCTGGAATTTCTCATTTTCCTTCATTACAAATAGCTTTTCGATTTTATTAGGATTAATGATATCATTTTTGCGCTTTTCAAAGGCAATTCCCGCACCAATCGCTATCTTTTCTTCATTGTTATCTAAAACTACAACAGCATTGTTATTGAGGATTTTTTTTATTTTCACGAAACGACAGCTCCTTGTTACGCTATTACTTCCATCTTACATTTTAAAACAAAATGGGTCTACCTTTTAAAAACAAAGATATACAAAACCCCATAAAGCAGGTAAACTAAAAGATAAATCACCAATAATTCCTATATGAAAGGTGGATTATGTTTGTCTGATAAAGTACGTTCTATACCAAGACCGCTTGTGAAAACAAACCAATGGGTGATTGTCATTAGTGCCGTATTAACGCTGGTTTTCAGTGAGGGATGGTTTTTACTAATCCCATTACTTGCAGGAATCTCAGGAATTGTTTTTAAATATAATCCCGTAATGAATATTGCAAAGCTGTTTCTAAGGAAAAAACCAGAAGAATATATCCCGGAGGACTGGGAGCAGCAGCAATTTAATCAAAAAATAGCTGTATTTTGTTTGGCGGTTGGGTTCATCAGTTTCCTGCTTGGCTGGAATACAGTGGAGTATGTGTTCACCATTATCGTTGCGACAGCGGCATTTGTGGCTATCCTCGGATTTTGCATTGGCTGTTTTATTCACTACCAGTGGAAGATGTATAAATATAAACGAGCCATTAAATAGTAAAAAAACTGATGCAGGCTTCTGCATCAGTTTTTTATTATACAACCGCTTTTGTTTTGAGTGATTTCTTTTGCCATGTAAAGGTAATGAACAGTGTTATGACTAGCAATACAAATCCCAATATGAAAGGATAGGTAATTTTGACATCATAAAGTAATCCCGCAAGTGTTGGTCCAAGTACGTTACCAATACTCATATAAGCATTATTCATCCCCATTGCAAAGCCCTGTTCGTTTCCTGCAAGCTTGGAAATCAATGTATTTAACACCGGACGGAGAATAGAGGTGGACAGGAAAATAAACAGTGAAATGATAAAGAATAGCGAGTAGTTGGTAGCAAACAGTGAAAATAAAAACCCAGCTGCAGCTACAGCAATAAATACATTCAATACAGATCTTTCTCCGTACCGATTTACAATTCTATCGACCACAAAGAGCTGAACAATTACGCTGACAACCCCGGTGGCTGTAACCATTACTGCAATATCTCTCGCAGACGATTGGAATTGATTATCAAGGTATAGACCTATAACCGATTCGTAGGCGATTAATCCAAAACTCATTACAAGTGTAATAACAAGTGGAATAAAATATGGCATTTTCACTGATCGGGCTATTTTGCTTGCCATGGACTCATTGTCGTGAGGCATATCTGCTGAGTCTGCATTAGGAGCTGTTTGACTCTCTTTTAATAGGAGAACGGAAAACAAGACAGAGACTAAAGATACAAGTGCTGATACTAAAATAGGAAATTTCAAACCGAACCCTGCCAAGAAACCACCAATTCCAGGACCCACAACAATTCCAAGAGACATAGCTGCTGAAACTAAGCTATTCCCTTTTGCACGTTGCTCCATCGTTGTAATGTCTGCAATGTAAGCAAAAATAGCAGGAACAAGCATTGCACAGCCAATCCCGCCAACTGCACGAGAGGCATAAAGTACCCATATGGAGTTGGAAGCGTAAAAAATAAACATTGACAGGGTTAAACCTGCTAGTCCGTAAATAATCATCTTTCTGCGGCCATACTGATCTGTCCATTTGCCTGCAATCGGAGAAAAGATGAACTGAGCGCCGGCAAAGATGGCTATGAACAGGCCTGCAGCTGTTCCACCTTGATTAATGGACTCCAAATAGGCCGGTAATATGGGAATAATGATTCCAAAACTCCCAATTGCTATAAACATGTTGATCATCAACATGGTGATTTTCTTTCGTTGATCTCTTGTCATCAAGAAGCCACCTTTCATACAAAAATACACCTATCTTTAAAGTGTAAACTTTTTCACTGCCTTCTATCTTATATAGGCGTACATGCTTTTGTCAAAGGGAAAGTTTCTTAAGACAAAAGTAATCGCTTGCTAAATTTTTTATAAGAGGATAGAGGTAAGCAATGTATCTGGTTTTATTTTTTGATAATTCTGTACAAACTATTTCTAGAATTTGGTATTATTTATTTTAAAGGCAAGTATTTTTAGGTAAGTAGAGGAGGGTGAAATATGACGGGTACAATTGCAGTTATTATGGTATTTTCGATTCCAATCATTGCGATTTTAACGACTCATTTTCAAAAGCAGAATAAAATAAAATATAAAATGATTCAAGGGGAACTAGAACTAGAGAAACTAAAACATCAGAATTATCTAATTGAAACGGAAAGAATGAGACTTGAGCTCGAACATATGAAACTTGATGAGCCAAAAGACAAAATTAAATTAGGTTAGAGAAACCAATAAAAATAGGTTCTATCCCTTAGATAGGACCTATTTGTTATTTTGCGGGCTTGTAATTAGGATTTATTTTCAAAAGTGTTTCTTTATCGCAAATCACAAAAAGCTGGGCATCCTCAGGAATCGATTCGTCGAGTTTCTGATTGATATGAAGGTTCCCCCGATCTGCTACAAGCGTTGCACCTTTATCGAGCAAATCCCTAAAGGCATCCCGGTAGGTTATCCATTCAGGCTGTTTCGATATCTCATACATAGCTTCTTTATATTGGGTGCTCATTAACTCAGAATACATGTTGGTAACACCATGAGAAAAGAGAGAGCGGACGGCTGCATGTGAGATCATTTCCTGTGTTGGAATAAATTCATCCACCTTTACTCTTTGGAATAGGCGAATGTGCTTTTGATAAACAACTTCTGCCGTTACGTGAATCGGTGTATTTAGTTTTTCTTCTATTGATGTAATGGCTGCTGCAATTTTCCATCAACGAGCATGGGGTCCTTTGTTGCATAATTGTCTTGAGTTATTTGATCGGCAAAAATAATAACACCCTTTGCTTCAGGCAAATTTGCTTGTAATAGGGTTTCTTCATCGGTTGCATCACCGCGGACATAATACAATTGTTTCTCGACCATTGGTGAATTTTCTAGTTCGTCAATAATGACAATATCAATAGATTTGTCCGATTTCAAAATTTCTTGGATAGCAAGCTTGGATTTGTCACTCCAGCCAATTAGAATGATATGGTTTTTCCCTGTATATTTCATTTTTCCACCAACCTTGAGTTTATCTAACACATGGACGATTTTTAACATCTTTCCAATAAAGACACTGACCAGACCGATCCCTGTAATATAGAGAACAATCGTAAATGCCTTGCCCGCAGCGGTGACTGGTGCATAGTCCCCAAACCCGACAGTTGCAAGTGTGGTTAGTACCCAGTAAATCGCTGTAAGATAGGTTTCAAAGGTTTGTGGCTCAATGTATAAAGCAATATAAGCCGCAAATAGAACGTATAGTGTAAATAGAGGAAAAAAGATTCTGTTACGAAGCTTTGTTAGGTAATATAGTGATTTTTTAAATGACATTCCCATAGTTCTCCTAGCTTTAGAGTAACCGTTTAAACCTATATTCCCTAAAAAGATTAGAAAATAACCATGATTGGTTTTATAGATTGGAAGGCTTATAATGGAATCAATATTATTTGTCCTTGGGAGATGGAAGCCGTTGTCAAACAGTTCATTGAAAGAAAAAAATATCGTTTTTATTGGTTTTATGGGTGCAGGGAAAACAACGATTGGAAAGCTGGTAGCTAAAAAGCTGTACCGAGATTTTATTGATATTGATGAAGAAATTGAAAAAGAGTACAACATGCCAATACCTAAAATTTTTGCTGAAATTGGTGAAAAAGCCTTTAGAAAAAAGGAAAAAGAATTAATTCAGAATTTATGTGACTATAAGCTAAAGATTATTTCAGTTGGAGGGGGAGCATTCCTTCAGGAAGAAATCCGAAAGGTATGTCTTTCATCAAGTATTGTATTCTATTTGGATATTACCTGGGAGGCATGGAAGACCCGTTTAAGTTCGATTATTGACAGCCGTCCGGTCCTTCAAGGTAAGTCAATGGCAGAGATAGAAGAGTTATTTTACAAAAGAAAAGAAATTTATAAAAATAACTATCACTCAACGATTGAAATAAGCAATCAAGACATGGATGAATTAGCGGAGAGCATTGTAAAAACCCTGAAATTATCTTGGGAATTGCACGAAACCAAGTAAAAGGTTCGAGTGGAGTGGAGACGATGAGAAGAAACGTTACGGTTAGAGGATTAACTATTGGGGAAGGCGCACCTAAAATATGTGTTCCAATGGTTGGGGCAACCATCACGGAATTAGTAGAAGAAGCCTCATTTCTTAAAACAGTTGACTTAGATGTTGTGGAGTGGCGAGTTGATTTTTTTGAGCATGTGGAGGATATCGAGAAAGTAAAAGAGGCATTGTATGCAATACGATCCATTCTGCTTGATACACCGCTCGTTTTTACATTCCGCAGTAAAAAAGAGGGCGGAGAAAAGGAAGTCAGCGCTGCATACTATTTTGAATTAAATAAGGTGATGGCGGAGAGTGGTCAGGTAGATATTGTGGATGTTGAGCTATTTAATGATGATGAAGAGGTCAAAAGGCTTGTTGCCACAGCACATAGCTGCGATGTATTTGTTATTATTTCTAATCATGATTTTGATAAAACTCCGGCAAAGGAAGAGATTGTTTCCCGTTTACGTAAGGCTCAGGAGTTGGGCGGAGATTTACCGAAAATTGCGGTTATGCCGAGGAACACTGCGGACGTATTAGCCTTATTGGATGCCACCAATACAATGAATGAGCAATACGCAGATAGACCAATCATTACGATGTCAATGGCAGGTAAAGGAGTGATCAGCCGTTTAGCAGGTGAAATATTTGGATCTGCACTAACATTTGGCGCTGCCAAGAAAGCTTCCGCTCCTGGTCAGGTGCCTGTCACCGATTTACGGAACATTTTATCAGTAATTAATAGACATTTATAATCGCTTATATTTTTACAATTGATTAATACCTTGTTGCATAATGGTATTGCTTAATCTTTACAGACAGTAATGAGACATCCTCATCACTGTCTGTTTTTTTTGCATAAATTAATATAATTTCTAATGCCTGGGTCGGTTCATTAAAGACAGTTGTCCATAGATTCTAGTGGATTTATTGAGGAAAAGGGTACAAACCCAATGCCTGTAACAGTAAGGATACATATAAATAAAGTACACTCTGACAATAGGGATAGATGGAAGGGGGGGACATGAGCGGACTTGGGCCTATGAGGAGGTAGAGTCATCTCATGACACATCATGAAGAACTAGTTAGATTGGAAGGAGAAAATTATGATTCAACCTATGGTTTGGATGACCATTTTCGCTTTTGCAGCTACGCTCATCTTTATACTTTGGAGACCTAGAGGAATAAATGAAGCCATTCCTGCCACAATTGGTGCAATTTTTGTGATGATCAGTGGAAGTGTTTCTCTTACAGACCTTGGAGTTATTACCGAAACCATCTCAGGTGCAGCCATTACCATTATGGCCACCATCGTAATGGCGATTGTTTTAGAAAGTTTTGGATTTTTTAATTGGGTGGCAGAGAAGCTCGCTGCTAAAGCAAACGGGTCAGGCATCCGCTTATTCTGGTATGTTAACCTTTTATGCTTTCTGATGACACTTTTTTTCAATAATGATGGAAGTATTTTAATCACAACGCCCATCCTTGTCATGTTGTTAAAACATATGGGGTTGAAAAATCATCAAAAGATACCCTATTTATTATCAGGAGGGTTAATTGCTACAGCTTCGAGCGCTCCGATTGGTGTAAGCAACATCGTCAACCTTATTGCTTTAAAAATAGTAGATATGGATTTGTATTTGCATACGGCGATGATGTTTGTACCTGCTACGCTCGGTCTTTTGTTACTAGTAGGACTTCTTTTCCTTCGCTTTAAAAAGGTAATCCCGAAAACTGTTCCTATTAAAGTATCCGGATTGACTCGGAAGTCGTATCATCCACTAAAACCTAGTACTGCTTATTCCACTGAAAAAGAACGTTCTCGGTTTATGCGAAATGTCCTTCTGTTTGTGTTTGCTGTACGCCTTAGTCTCTTTGCCGCATCATACTTTGCGATCCCTGTTTCGTTAATGGCTGTTATTGGCTCTCTTGTTCTTTTAGGCTGGAGATGGGTTTATTTAAAAATTTCGCCAGACGACATGCTGAAAAAAACTCCATGGTATATTCTTGTTTTCGCCTTTAGTATGTATGTCATTATTTACGGTCTGCATAATATTGGTTTGACCAATATGCTTATTGATTATATACGTCCAATGGTACAAGGAAGCCTGCTCCATGCGAGTGTGATGATGGGAGCACTATTAACAGTTCTCTCAAACATCTTTAATAATCATCCGGCACTCATGGTCGGAACGCTTACGTTAATGAATATGGACCTTAGCCCGCTAGCCTTAAAAATCTCCTATTTAGCCAATGTGATAGGAAGTGATATGGGGTCATTATTACTGCCAATGGGAACACTTGCAACGTTAATGTGGATGCACATTGTTCGAAAAGGAAAAGTCATGATCACGTGGTGGGAATATGTAAAAATCACATTTGTTGTTATTCCTCCAGCGACGCTGTTTACATTAGTTGTCTTATATTATTGGGTTTCATGGTTATTTGGTGGAGCACTACAGTAAAGTAAAGAAACGATTAAAGGAGAATAAATGATGGTGTTTAAAGAATTACTTGGAAAAAATATTGAGATAGAGATATCAGGTGGGAATTTTTACTCAGGTATATTAGTTGACTCTGGATTAGATATTCTTGTTTTATATGTGGGAAGAAGTGATAGGTTCTTTTATATTCCAACTGTTCATATTCAGCGGGTGAAAGAAGCAAAAGTGGACCAAAATTCGGTAGTGTATGAACCTCCTTTAGAAAAACCGCTTGAATCAGAATCACAAACGATCTCATTTCGGGGAATATTGACGAATGCAAAGGGAAGATTTGTCGAGGTATATGTAACAGGTAATAAATCCATTCACGGCTATTTGACGAGTATCATGAATAATCACTTTGTATTTTACTCACCTATATACAAAACAGTATTTATTTCAATGGATCATGTTAAATGGCTCATTCCTTATCCAGAGCACAGCTCACCCTATTCCATAAACAATCAGACCCTTCCAGCAGCTCCTGCCTCCATTCCATTAGCGAGAAGTTTTGAAGATCAATGCAAAAAGTTAGAAAACCAGCTTGTGGTTATTGATGGTGGTGATAGCAGTGAAAAGATTGGCTTACTTCAAAAAGTCTGGAATAACCAATTAACACTAATAACAGCAGAAAGGGATATCGTGTATCGCAATTTAGAGCATGTAAAAACAATACATTTCGCATAAAGGAAATGTGATAACGCAATCAAATTTATTTAAATGTAAAGGAGTAGTAACCATTGAAAAATGAACACAAAAAATAATCCAAGCTTGTTTGGCTGACAAGGATGGATTATTCTTCACTCTAGTGCTATAAAGTTGAACCGTGGTATTAGGTGGTCCACGGTTTTTTTTTGTTATACTTATTTTAATACTAAATTATGATTTGATCATTTATTTTGTTCAAGTTCAAAAATAAAAATGTTGTTAAGGGGGATTGTAATGAAATATCGGAGCTTAGGGACAACAAATGAAAAGTTACCACTCATAGGGCAGGGGACTTGGACCTATGGAGAAAATCAAAGTGAAGCATTAGAAGAAATAAAGGCTTTAAGATATGGAATTGAAAACGGACTTACGTTAATAGATACAGCAGAGGAATATGCGAAAGGCGGCGCAGAACGAATAGTAGCAGAGGCCATTAAGGATTGCCGCGGGGATATTTTTTTGACCACAAAGGTCTCAGCTAAAAACTGTTCCTATAAGGGTGTAATTGAAGCTTGTGAGAAAAGTTTGGAAAGGTTAAACACCACGTATATCGATCTTTATTTGCAGCATTGGCCTAGTAAAGAACATGAAGTAGAAGAAACGATGCGGGCTATGACATATTTAGTTGAAAAGGGGTTAGTTAAATTCATTGGAGTTAGTAATTTCACACCTGAATTGATAATGGAGGCACAAAGTGCCATAGGTCATCATGTTCTTTCGTGCAATCAAGTGGGATATCATTTGAATGACAGGCGGGTTGAGAACGATGTTATCCCATACTGTCAGAAGAATGAGGTGACGGTCATGGGCTACTCTCCATTTGGTTACGCCCCACAGTTTTTTGGAGGAGTTGGATTCCCAGAACAGGGTACAAAGGGACGACAGGTGTTGGATGAGATTGGCGGAAAATATGGAGCAACGGCTTACCAGGTGGCATTAAACTGGATCCTAAGACATGAGGGTCTCATTACGATTCCAAAGGCCAAAAACGCTGCACATATTAAGAGTAATCTTGAGGCATTAGAACTGACTTTATCGGATGAGGATTTACAGGTAATTGATACATACTTTCCAAAAACGAATGAAGGTATGAGTTTAGTAAAGTACTAATTTTGCACAACACAGAAAAAATCAAGTGCGGATTTTCCATCTCACAGCATCGATGATCTTTTTTCTTTTCATCCTTGTATATTTTCATTCCAATTTAATGGAGGTGAGTTTGTTGAAGCCAACGAAACGTACTGAACGAATAGAAATCCTCGATTATTTACGGGGGTTTGCCTTGCTGGGAATAATCCTAGTCAATATCTTGCCGCTGTTGTCAGTTAAATTGCCTGAACAAGGAACAGGGGATGCTTCCTATCAAAGGTTTCTCTTTTTATTTGTTGAGGGCAGATTTTATACGCTTTTTTCTTTTTTGTTCGGTGTAGGCTTTTTTCTATTTATCTCAAGAGCGAATGCGAAGGGGAAAAATGGCTATGTTTTATTTTTGCGACGGGTGGCGGCCCTGTTTATCTTAGGCTGGTTCCATGTTAAATTCCACCCGGGTGAGGCATTGACCGTTTATGCGATAACTGGACTGCTTTTACTTCCATTTTACAAATTGAAAAAGGAACATAACCTTGCCCTTGGCTTAATCTTGCTAATCGCCCTAAGTATAATGGCTTCGAAGCTGTTTATGGTTGTACCACTGATGCTGCTGGGGATTGCTGCTGGTCAATATCGCCTGTTTGAAGGAGTGGCAGGGAAGGTGAAAAAGGTAGTAATCGGTGTGGCTCTTTTGTTAATCGTTAGTATAACGGGACTGATTTATCAGCATCAACATGCGCCGCCGTATCCATTTGGTTTTTATAATGGAGTAGATGAAACAACTTATCAATTTTTAAGTATAGGAATTATGATTGGACCACTTGTTACCGCTTTATATGTTGGGGTGTTAATTCTGCTTTTGCAATTCCAGATTGTTCAGAAACTGTTATCTCCTTTGAAGAGCTATGGGCGGATGGCACTGACAAACTATATAGTTCAAACGGTTTTTATTTATCTAGCAGGCTATGTATTCAACTTGTATGAGTCATTAACGTATCTTCAATCTCTTTTCGTTTGTGTAACCATTTATAGTATCCAGATTCCCTTTAGTATGATTTGGCTGCGGTTCTTCCACTTTGGACCATTAGAGTGGATTTGGCGTGTTGTCACTTATTTAGAGGTTCCTCCATTGAGGAAACGAGTGAAAGGGGTACATTAAAGTTAGGACAGTTGGGACGTCATGTTAGATCAAACACCTGCTGAATAAATAGACGGAGAAATTCCGCTTAATTCGTAAATATTATAAAAAAAGGCTTTAATAGACGGAGAGATTCCGCCTATTGGATCGAAAAATTCGAAAATGGGAGATTTTGCTTTGCATAAGCGGAAAAACTCCGCTTATTTCCCTCGAAACGAGCTCCATTCTGCATTTAACCGGAAAATTGAGGTTAGTCTAAAAAGTGGACACGTAAAAATGAGATTTAGTTTATAATACAATCATCATTTAGAAGGACGTGTTCACTTTGGGTAAACATTTTGATCAAGAGTACAAGGACTATGTTTCAAAATTAATTGTTGAGGAAGGCCGAAAAGCATCGCATGTTGCACGTGAATTAGAAATTTCACCTAAGACGATAAGCGGATGGGTTTTAGCTTATAGGACTAAATGTAATGCTGGGAAGACTAATGAGACTTATATTACACCTACCGAGCTTGAAAAATTAAAAAAACAACATGAAAAAGAATTGGCAGATGCAAGAGAGGAAATTGAAATCCTAAAAAAGGCCATGCACATCTTCACCAAAAACCAAGCGTAGTTTATACCTTTATTGAAGCCCACTCAAATGAACACGCTATATTGAAGATGTGCCAGGTGTTAAAGGTTTCAACGAGTGGCTATTATAAATGGCTTAAGGATCAATCTAGTCCCCCATCCGAAAAGAAAAAATATCGTGTAGAAATTCAACAGAAAATAAGCAAGTCATTTCATGAGAGCTTTGGAACCTACGGAAGCCCTAGAGTACACGACGACTTAATTGAATGGGGTTATACGATTTCTCAAAAAACAGTAGCTCGAATGATGAGGGAATTGGGTTTAAAAGCTACACAAAAAGAAAAGTTTGTGGTCACAACTGACTCAAGTCACGATTTAATTATTTATCCTAATATACTCAATCGTCAATTTAGTGTGGAAGAACCTAATCAAGCTTGGGTTACAGATATTACATATATTTGGACGCTTGAGGGCTGGGTTTATTAGGCATCCGTAATGGATTTATTTTCAAGAAAGATAGTCGGTTGGAGTTTAGCAGACCATATGAAGAAAGAGTTAGCTATACAAGCATTGAACATGGCAATTATTCAAAGACAGCCTGGCAAGGAAATAATTCACCATTCAGACCGTGGGTCTCAATATTGTTCTCATGACTACATTGATATTTTGAAAGAGAAAGAAATGAACATCAGTATGAGTAAAAAAGGCGATCCTTATGATAATGCTTGTATCGAGTCGTTTCATGCCACAATTAAAAAAGATTTGATTTATAGAAGGCGATTTAAAACAAGGGTAGAGGCGATTAAGGCGGTAAATTATTATATTAGCAGCTTTTATAATGAAAGACGAAAACATTCAACATTGGGGAATTCCTCACCGAACCAATTTGAGAGAAACCACTCGGTAAATAAATCCGAAATAATTTCATAAGGGCCATTTGGTATTAGAAATGGTCAGTCATGTATTTCGACTGCCCATTTCTAATAGCGTACCAAACGAAGTGCGGTAGGATTTTGGTTCAATAGTCTCAAATTTTATTGTCCACTTTCTTGACAGAAGACCAAAATCTCCGCTTATTGTCCTTTTGCTGGATACTCGAATAAGGACAAGACATCGTATTTAAAGGAAAAATCCAAGGTTTTATTTAATTAAATTTGTATTCCTAATAAAGAAACTCGCCAACTAGGGCGAGTTTTACCTTTTTTATATACCAATAACGATGCAAATGACTGTCATTTCGGCTCGTTTTTTTATGGAATTCAGGTCCTTTACTTACCTTCTGTTTGTTCCTTGCGAATATAATCTGAGTATTCCATGATGGCTAAGGTGTTATCAATGCTTTCTTGAAGGCGATTGGTATTCTTTGTTTTCTTCATCGTTTTTCGGTCATAGATGGAGGCGGGAAGCTTCGCACTTGGTGCCATGTAAAAAGTTTTATCACTTATAAACGATCCTCCTGGTAGGTAATAACGCATTCCAAGCAGGTTCTTTTTATAGTGAAAAAGATTATGGCCAATCATTTGCGTATCGTGTTCTATGCCGAGTAAGTTTAATAGGGTCGGCATCAGGTCAACTTGCCCGCCGAGGTGGGAATACTTATCACCGGTAAAGAGACCTGGTACCGTAAAAAACACCGGTACGACGAAGCGATCCTGCATTGTATATTCGTGACCTAAAACCTCTTTTAATAGGGTCTTATCTTTTTCAGTAACAGGTGCACCGTGAAGGCCAGAGTGATCACCATAAATCAGAATAACAGATTCATCATAGATTCCAAGCTTCTTTAGTTGTCTGATGAATAAGCCAATTTGTTCATCCGTATAACGAACTGATTGAAAGTAATTCCCCACATACGTTTCCTTATAGTTTTCTGGTAAGTCTAGAAACTCGTATTCTTCAGGCATTTCAAATGGGGTATGGCTTGTGAGCGTAATAATATTCGAATACATTTTCTCGTGCGTCTTCAACTGTTTAGGAAGTTGTTCGTCCACAAAGTGAAACAGCACTTCATCCGCGGGACCAAAGCCAATTTCCTTTTCATTTGGAATCTCGTTACTGGTATAGATATAATCAAATCCTAGTGCTGGATATAACTTATCACGACTCCAATAGGTAATATCATCAGCATGATAAGTTGCAGCGCCGTAGCCATTCTTTTTTAGAGTACGAACAAGTGAAGGAATCTCTTCACTCTCAAGGGTATTAACGGTAGGGTCCATGCCTTCCGGGTATAAGGATGTGTGCATGAGCCATTCAGCATCTGATGTGTTACCTGCCCCAATTTGCTGATAAACATTATCGAAATAGGCACTTTCTTTTAAGAGTGCATTTAAATTGGGTGTGATTTCCTGTCCATTAATCTTTTTATTAATGGTGAATTCCTGTAATGACTCCCATTGAATAATAAAAACATGGCGGTCTTTTGCAAGACCAAAGGTGCTGTGTTCTGCAGCTGGGACATATTTATTGCCTTTTAGCTTTTCTAGTTCCTTTTCTGACATATACTCCTGGCTGGCAAAGGCTGTCCCAAGGCTGTTTTCATAGGCTTGAACGAATTGAGATTGGATATAGCCATGCTTCTTTGCAAAGTAGGATACATCAATTAAAGGATAGCGAAAAGCGATAACAGTCATGATGAGTCCGATACAGCCAAAGCTGACTGCCCATCTCTTTGCTGAGACAAAGGATGTTGAGCTTTTTTTGAAAAACCACATTAGCGGGACGATTAAGACTGTATCTAAGAAAAATAAAAAGTCATAAGGGCTGCCAAGCAGGGCAACTGTGCCTCCAACAGAGTTGGATTGATAAATTTGTTTGACATCATAATAAGATGGTACGGTTGAAAAATACCGTGTATAATAAACAACGACAATGAACAGAACGGATAGGATTAAGCTATAAAGCCATATGGCTAACCAGGTCCGTTTTTTGAAAAGCAGCATTAGGACAGATAAAACAAATGCCCACATTGGAAACTCAACAAGCAGCACATGAAAAAACGATATATTTTCAAAAACGACAACCTGGAAAGCATAAATTTTTACAAACAAAACAACTAATAGTAATACAATTGGATGTTGTAAACCAGTACTCGAATTCTTAATCATCAAAAAACACCTCAAAAAGATACTCTTCACTCTTTAACTTAACAAAACATCTACAATACTATCAACTAATAATCGTGATAAAATAAATAATTTTCGGAAACCTTAGGTTTCTCGCTGAAATTAATTTTCCAGTATGATATGATTATGCAGAATTTTGGCAAAAATAACTTTATAACGAATTAAAGGGGGAATACGATGGAGGTTAACAATCAGGGCGCGACATCCATTTCTACCGGGAGTATATTTTCAAATCGAATTGTATTAGCCATTATGTCTTCAAACTTCTTACTTCAGTTAGGAATTTGGATAAGGAATTTTGCGATTTTACTATACGTGACCGATATTACCGATAATGATCCGGTATATGTTTCCTTAATATCGGTTGTTGAGTTTACCCCGATATTTATTTTTTCATTTATTGGCGGGACTTTTGCTGACAGATGGAAACCTAAATTGACGATGGTTTGGTGTGATATGTTATCTGCAGTTTCAATAGGTTTAGTACTGCTAGCTCTACTTTTTGGCTCTTGGCAGGCAATCTTTTTGGCAACGCTAGTTTCAGCGATTCTATCACAATTTTCCATGCCTTCAGCAATGAAGCTATTAAAGCAGCATGTACCGGGTGAACAGCTGCAATCTGTTATGGCTATGTTCCAATCGTTGATGGCGATTTTCATGGTCATCGGTCCGGTGATTGGAACCCTTGTCTATCAAAAGTATGGAATTTACATTTCGATTGGTGTCATGGGTGCGATGTTCTTACTTTCAGGACTTGTTTTAATGTTCCTGCCACGTGATTTGGAGAAGGAAAAATCAGCAGTTGAAAATAACTTTAAAAAAGAACTAGCAGATGGTTTCCGCTATGTAATGTCAAAAAAGGTACTGAAATCAATGGGTGGTATTTTTGCAGTATGTGGTTTAGCCGTTGGGTTGATTTCACCTTTAATGATATTTATCACGATTGAAAAGCTCGGAATGCCAAAGGAATCCCTGCAGTGGTTGCTTATGGCAAACGGTATTGGGATGTTAGCTGGCGGCGGGATTGTGATGGCCTTCTCCAAGAAGATTTCTCCCCAAAAACTGCTTGCAATCGGGATATTTACCAGCATGATATTTACAGTTAGTATTGGCTGGTCAACAAGCTTTACGGTAACACTTGTACTACAAGTATTGAACGGGATATTCTTCCCATGTATTCATATTGGCATTAACACCATCATACTAAAATATTCGGAAGAAGCATTTATTGGGCGTGTGAATGGAGTCCTTAGTCCGTTGTTTATGGGGATGATGGTGATTGGAATGTCGGTTTCAGGTGTTGTGAAAATCCCACTGACATTATCCGGTGTTTATACTGTTTCTGGTGTATTATTTCTGATTGGGGCCTTACTGGTAGTTCCGCTATTCAATGTGAAAGACGAGGGGGCAAACCTCTCAATGACAGAGAAGCAGCCGCAGGCTTAAGAAAATAAAGGGTGCAATAAGCTCAGCTTACTGCACCTTTTTTATGGCTTTCTTGATCACCGGTTGTTAATTGCTGCTCAGCGAATTCACGATATAATTCATGTGATTGCGTTAATTCTTGATGAGTCCCCATTCCTGTGACTCGCCCTTTCTCGATGAAAATGATTTTATCAGCGTCGACAATCGTAGATAAACGGTGAGCAATAACAAAGGTAGTACGGCCTTCCATTAGCCGGGATAATGCCTGCTGAACAATTCCTTCCGATTGGCTGTCAAGGCTTGCTGTTGCTTCGTCCATCATTAGTATCTTAGGGTCACGTAAAAAAGCCCGTGCAATCGCTATACGCTGCCTTTGACCGCCAGAAAGTTTTACCCCGCGCTCGCCAACCTCTGTGTCCAATCCTTCCGAAAAGGATTTAATAAATTCACTTGCATATGCCATCTCTGCCACTTTCCATAGCTGGTCGTCTGAAATTGATTTACTATTTGGCAGCCCATAACATAAATTTTCACGGATGGTTCCCGCCATCATTGCACTTTCCTGTGAAACATAACCAATTTGACTGCGCCATGCTTCAATGGATAAATCCGTTATTGGAATATTACCTACCATTATTTTTCCAGAGGTAGGCTCATAAAAGCGTTCAAGTAAACCGAACATAGTCGTTTTTCCACCGCCGCTAGGACCAGCAAAGGCAATCATTTCACCTGGCTGTGCTTCAAACGATACATCTTCCAGGACTGGTTCATCTTCACTATAGGCAAAAGATACATGGTTGACGAGAATAGGTTTATTTGTGATGTCCAGCTCCAGCCCTTCCTGCCCTTCTTCTAGAGGCAGGTTTAAGATATCAATAATTCGCTCGGTAGCCCCTTTTGCCTTTTGCAGCTGGGTAAAGAACATCGCGAAACTCGTTATCGGAAAAATGATTTGAAAAAGGTAAAGTAAGAATGCTACAAGTGAACCAGTAGACATGGTTCCGTTGGCCACCCGCATGCCGCCGTATCCGATAATCATCACGATGACGATCATGACCACCAGGTACATGATAGGAGCAATTAAGGCGGTGATTCGTGCTTCTTTTAACCCAAAACTGAGCAAATTGCCGATGCCTGCTACCCCTTTTGTCTCTTCATGGTGTTCTGCCGTGGATGCTTTCATTAAGCGGATTTCACTTAACGTTTGTTGAATGCTTCCTGTAAAGGCGGCAGTCTCATCCTGCAGGCCGCGGGAGATTTTTGCCATCTTCCTTCCGAGCGGCATCATAATCATAAACGTAAGAGGAACAGATATTAACATGATAAGTGTCATTTTCCAATCCATTATCAATAAAATGACGATGGCACCGATAATAGAAATAATCCCTGAGATGAACTGTGGAAAATGATTCGAAATTAAATCGCGAACAACACTTGTATCATTTACAATCCGGCTGACGGTTTCGCCGCTCGATTGTTTATCAAAATAACTGACAGGTAAACGAATTAATTTTACCCACATTTTTTCACGCAGTCGGGCGACAATTTTTTGGCCGACAAAACTTAACAGGTAAATCGAAACCCCGCTAATGATTGCTTGGAAGATGAATGCTGCACCAATCCCAATCATCAGTGGAACACTTAGCGATGCTACAGAGAAACCATCTACTAAGTTTTTCGTTAGTACTGGAACAAGAAGTCCTGCAAGTGTCGTAATAAGACTGGCAGATAACCCAAAAACTAATGCAGCTTTCGGGATGTTTGCAGATAAAATGAGAGAGAGAAATGGTTTTAAACCATCCTTGTTTTGTTTCATTTAGTAAAACTCTCCAATCCTTATAAAAAGAATGATTTTCATAAGCAATCATACGTTCATAGGGAATGATATGCAAATGATAATTTGGTAAGATTAAGCGAGTAGTGGAAAGAGAGGAAAAATAAAAATGAGTGATTCAAAAGGATTAGTTGAATCAAAGGGAAAAAGCGAATCAAGTGCATGGTTATTTGTGATCCTTGCAGGATTTCTTGAAGTAGTCTGGGCAAGCGGATTTAAATATGAAGAAGTACCTTCTCTTGTTGTGCTTATAGCGATTTTATTAAGTTTTGATTTAATTATAAGAGCGACAAAAGTGATACCTGTTGGGACGGTATATGCTGTATTTGCCGGGATTGGGACCATAGGAACGGTTATAGTCGAGATTGTATTTGAAAACGGCTCGGTTAGTCCATTAAGAGTTGCCCTTATTTTATTACTTTTGGCTTGCATTATTGGCTTGAAATTAACAAACAAGGAGGGTGATGTTTAATGGATTGGCTAATGCTTTTTTTAGGCGGGTGTTTTGAAGTCGTTGGGGTTATCGGTTTAAAAAGAACAGCTGATAAAGGTAACTTTATCAATTATCTAATCCTAATTGGAGGGTTTATAATGAGTTTCCAGCTGCTCGTTCGGGCGATGGAGACGATTCCCTTATCAACCGCCTATGCCGTATGGACAGGGATTGGAACGGTAGGAGCTGCGGTAGTTGGTATGGTTTTCTTTAAAGAATCAAAGAGCAGGCTTCGTATGGCTTGTATTCTAGGTATTATTTTTTCAGTGGTTGGTTTAAAGGTCGTGCATTAAATAAGAAGAGACATCTCTCGATTGGTCGGGAGATGTCTTTTCTGTAATGCTTAGACGAGCTTTTCTAGCTCTGAAAAAACTGCTTCGTAATCTTCTTTTTTGTCGGCTTTAAAGGAGGTATTCATATAAGTAATCACTCCATCTCGATTGACAACAAACACGGAGCGGACCGCAACGCCGCCTTTTTCGTTATACACCTTGTAGTCCTTAATCGTCTGCCTTTGCCAATCGGAAGCTAATGGATATGGCAATGTCCCCATACTGGCTGCAAAAACGCGGTGCGAGTGAATATGATCCGCACTGATTCCAATAACCTCTGCACCTAGCTGTTCAAATCGTTTGTAGTCCTCTTTCCAAGAGGATATTTCTTTAATTCAGCCGGGAGTAAAATCCATCCCATAAAAAGCGACAACCACGTTCGTCTTCCCCCGATAACCGGAAAGCGAAAGGGGATCCTTTGTTGTTGCCGGTAATGAAAAATCAGGGGCTGTATCCCCAACCTTCAAGGTTGATTCCAAGATAACTCCTCCATTCTTGAAACAATATCCATTGCTAGGATTACCATCTTCTTAAAAAATTACACAAAAAAATGGTGCTTAGGCACCATCTAATTGTGCTTAATAAGAAATTGCTTGGCTTCCGAACTGGTTCCAGCTTGTGACAAAGCTCTGAAAATTGGCTGATTTATTCTGTTCCGGATAAAAGGGATCATTAAAATACACGTTGTTGTCATCGTAGCCAGTGACTAAAACAGAATGCATTCTGCGGGTGATATTGATTTCTCCTTCTTTTGTTTTCCATGTTTCCCATTGCTCTTCTGGTAAAAAATCAAATGTACTGCCGACAATTACCCAAACAGGTTTACCCTCGTTTAGCTTTTTTTGCACGGAAGTAAAGCTATTACCAGTAAGATTATCGATTTGACCGGGCAGATATTGGTTCGCAAGGTCTTCAATAACCTCGTGGTAAACACCTAATCCAGGTTGATTATAGGTATACATATTTCCTACAAATCCCTGATGAGGATTTCCGAAGTATCCAGCACTGAAATAAGAAACCTTGGGAATCTCGTCTGCCAGAGTAAGTTTGTCAACGGAAACACCAGCAAAATTAAGTAACATCGCCAAACTGGTTACTTCACAGCCCCGAGGCAGTTCAGGGAATTGTTGCAATGTTGGAACAGTTAATAGGAAACTTTGTCTCATTATGGGCTCCTTTCGGAATACAACAACTGTCCGGTTTATATGAACATCAGATTTAAATTTTGCGCTCGTTTGAATCGGAGAGTTAGAAGCATAGTAGATTGGAAGGATTAATAGGAGGCTTAACAATGATATCTTTTTTAAATGCTGATATTTCATGTAAGCAACTCCTTTTTTAAATTCTCCTAATATTTTATAAATCTCTTATATTTTAATACTGACCATAAATTGGATTTCTCCTCCGCCTAAAGGCGGATAGCTTAGGAATCATATATTAGATTTACGAGGTAAACACCACGTTTATGTCACAAATTATTCAGAAATAATTGGAAATAGTTCACGATTGTTTATTGACTAGACAAATTACACTGTTTATAATCAAGGGTATAAGACATTGATAATGATTTTCAATGTCATTTATTTTTGTTTCTAAGTGATAAGGATTCTCAATAAAATTGAGAATGATAGAAAAATAGAAATGTTGAGGACTGCAATGATGAAGAAAAGATATTTACTACTAGGATTAATCGTCTTATCTGCTGTTTCCTTGTTTGTTGGGGTTAGCAGTATATCACCATTGGACTTGTTAGATGTCCAATCTGAAGAGACACAGATTTTCCTTATCAGCCGAATGCCAAGGCTAGTAGCAATCCTACTTGCAGGAGCTGGGATGAGTATTGCAGGATTGATTATGCAGCAGCTTAGCCGAAACAAATTTGTTTCACCGACTACCGCTGGAACACTGGACGCAACCCGACTTGGTATCCTTGTCTCGATGCTGTTGTTTGCAAATGCAACCATGCTTGAAAAAATGGCAGTAGCCTTTGTTTTCGCGCTTGCTGGTACGTTTGTTTTTATGCAAATTCTTGACCGAATTAAGTTTAAGGATGCTATATTCATACCGCTTGTGGGTTTGATGTTCGGAAATATATTGTCCTCAGTGACGACTTTTTTCGCATATCGCGCTGACGTCATTCAAAATATGTCTGCATGGCTGCAGGGTGACTTTTCAATGATTATGAAGGGCCGATATGAATTGCTCTACATAAGTATTCCGATATTAATTATTGCTTACTTTTATGCGAATCGCTTTACAGTCGCTGGAATGGGTGAGGATTTTTCAAAGAATCTTGGACTTGCGTATCGCCGTGTGGTGAATATCGGTCTCATCCTTGTTGCACTAGTAACGACAACAGTGGTTCTGACCGTCGGAATTATTCCGTTTTTAGGCTTAATTATTCCAAATATCATATCAATTTTTAAAGGCGATCACTTACAAAAAACATTGCCGCATACCGCACTCCTTGGTGCCATCTTCCTTCTGATTTGCGATATTTTGGGCAGAGTGCTCATTTATCCATATGAAATTTCAATCAGTCTTATGGTTGGGGTAATAGGAAGCGGAATTTTCTTATACTTACTGTTCCGGAGGAAGGCATATGCGTAACTCAATCAAACTACTTGTCTTTGCCTTAATTGCTGCCGGAGTGTGCGCTATCTATCTATTCCATGAATTAAACGGGAGTTTTGGATATGCTCTTCCAAAACGAACCATAAAAGTGCTGGCGATGGTTTTAACCGGAGTCACAATCGCATATGCAACAGTTGTTTTCCAGACGATCACACATAACAAAATATTGACACCGAGCATTATGGGGTTGGATTCACTTTACATGCTCCTGCAAACCTTAATTATTTTCTTTTTAGGCTCGGGTCACATGATTATCGTCAATAAACAGGTGAATTTTTTACTCTCAGTTGTTGTAATGATTGTTTTTGCACTAATTTTATACAAGTTTTTATTTAAAAAGGGAAATCAGCCGATCTACTTT
Organism: Neobacillus driksii; assembly: GCF_013409995.1. Lineage (GTDB taxonomy): Bacteria > Bacillota > Bacilli > Bacillales > Cytobacillaceae > Neobacillus > Neobacillus driksii. Next base: position 3,653 of record NZ_JACCBX010000016.1, on the reverse strand, counting down.
TTATTGCTAGTCGGAATCATTGTGGGGACATTTTTCTCTAGTATCTCAACGTTTTTTCAGGTACTGATTGATCCAAATGAATTCCAGATTGTCCAAGACAGGATGTTTGCGAGTTTTAATAATATCAATTCAGACTTAGTTTGGCTGGCGATTGTCATCGTTGCTCTTGTGATGATATATGCATGGCGTTTTTTAAAGTATTTAGACGTCTTGTCATTAGGTCGAGATACAGCAATCAATTTAGGGGTTCCATATGATTCAATCGTCAAACAAATGCTGATCGTCGTTGCAGTCTTCATCTCAATCTCGACTGCTTTAGTTGGACCGATTACCTTTTTTGGCTTAATTGTGGCCAATCTATCCTATCAATTTTTCAAGACTTACAAACACAATATCCTAATCACAGGGGCGATCCTCATGAGTATTATCGCTCTTGTTGGCGGGCAATGGGTGGTTGAACGAGTCTTTACTTTTTCAACAACGTTAAGTGTCATTATTAACTTTATCGGTGGAGTGTACTTCATCTATTTACTGCTAAAGGAGAGGAAAGCTGCATGATACAAGTACGAGGATTGTCAAAGTTATATGGGAAGAAATCCGTTGTTGAGGATGTGACCGTTGATATTCAGCCGCGGAAAATCACGAGCTTTATCGGTCCGAATGGGGCAGGTAAATCTACTTTACTATCAATGGTGAGCCGTCTTCTTGATGCAGATACAGGTGAAGTGCTAATTGATAAATCTGATGTAAAAAAGATGAAGTCAAATGATTTTGCTAAGAAGGTATCGATCCTAAAACAATCCAATTATATGAATGTACGCCTGACGATTCGCGAACTCGTATCCTTCGGACGCTTTCCCTATTCGAAGGGGAGGCTAACGGAGGAAGATGAAAGGATTGTTGACCAATCTCTTGAATATATGCACCTAACCGAAATGCAGGATAGTTTTTTAGATGAATTATCTGGCGGTCAAAGGCAGCGCGCCTTTATTGCGATGGTTATTGCACAGGATACAGAGTACATTTTGCTGGATGAACCATTGAATAATTTAGATATGAAGCATTCCGTTCAAATTATGAAAATCCTGCGCCGTCTGGTTGATGAACTTGGAAAAACAGTTGTCATTGTACTGCATGATATCAACTTTGCGTCGGTTTATTCAGATAGAATAGTAGCGATGAAGGATGGTAAGGTTGTTAAAGATGGACCTACAGAAGAAATAATAGAATCAGCTGCATTAAAAGAGATATACGATATGGATATTCCCATTCAGAAAATGGATGGCTGCAGAATTTGCGTATACTTTAGCGCATAATAAAAGGAGAGATATGTTGTGAAAAAGTGGAGTTTTTTAGTTTTAATGGTTTCAATGATTTTATTATTAGCAGCATGCGGATCTAAGGAAGAAAGTAAGGCAGAACCAGCGGATGCAAAAACGGCAGCGGCTGAAAAAATCACCATTGAACATAAGTATGGGAAAGTTGAAATCGATAAAAATCCAGAAAAAGTAGTGGTTTTTGACTTTGGTATTTTAGATACATTGGATGAATTAGGTGTGGAAGTTACTGGAGTTCCACAAGCAGCCATTCCTCCATACTTAGAAAAATATGCAGGTGAAAAATATACAAACGTCGGAAGTTTAAAAGAACCAGATTTTGAAGCGATTCATGCGATGCAGCCTGATGTAATTTTCATCAGCGGCCGTCAAGCAGAATTGTACGAACAGTTCGCAGAAATTGCTCCAACTGTTTTTGTAGAATTAGATTATACCAAATACATGGAATCTTTTGAGAAGAATATGAACCTCGTTGCTGAGATTTTTGATAAGAAAGAAGAAGTAGCCAGTGCATTAGAAGAGATTAATGCAACCGTTGAAGAGGTAAATAAGAAAGCTTCTGCAAATGGCAAAAAAGGGTTAATCGTTCTTGCAAATGAAGGAAAAGTAAGTGCCTATGGACCAAGCTCCCGTTTTGGTATTATCCATGACGTGTATGGTTTTGGTGCAGCAGATGAGAAAATTGAAGTATCCACGCATGGTCAAAGCATTACCATGGAGTACATTATGGAAACAAACCCAGACGTATTGTTTGTTATTGACCGTAACACAGCAGTAGGCGGTGAAGCCGGTGCTGAAAAGGTAATCGAAAACGAGCTTGTTAAAAAGACAACGGCCTTTAAAGAAGATAAGATTATTTACTTAGATCCAGATACTTGGTACCTAAGCGGCGGCGGATTAGAATCTGTTAAATTAATGGCTGAAGAGATCGAAGCTTCATTATAAAAATTTGAGCCAGGTTTCATTCCTGGCTTTATTAATAAGGAGTGATTTGATGTTTTATCAAGTTAGAAGGATTGTAGTTAAAGAGGGATATAGCGATCAGGTGGTCGAGAACTTTTCAAACCGAGGCGGTTTATTGACAACTCGACCTGGATACATTGGCAGACAGATTTTGGTTAAAAAAGTTCGCCGTGGTGAAGAAGAAGTTATGGTTATGGTTCAATGGGAATCCGAAGAGGATTGGAAAAATTGGGAGAAGAGCCCCGAGCATATTGCCGGCCATAAGGCGAAGCCTAAGGCAGAGAAGCCTGATTATATTGTTGAATCCAGCCATGATCTTTACTATGTAAAAGGTTAAGGTTAAATGGACAGAGGCTGACGCGAATGGTCACTTAGTGTGAACTAAACGTGTCAGCCTCTTTTTATTACTCTTTTTCAATTTCGACGTTATGTTCTTTTGCCAGTTCATCCAGCTTATCATTATAGTCTTCGATTTGCAGACGTCCTTCTTCTAGAAGCTGATTGGCTTCTTCAACCAAACTAGCATCTTGTTTTTCGAGTGCTTCCATAATTTTTTCAAACGCACTAAATTGGAGTTTGGCACCAGAAAGGTAAATCTCATGGACCTCCTTCAACTCATCACTTTCAATACTAACGGTCTCAAGTTCAGAAATTAAATCTGCATAGTTTGGAATGACCTCGTTGACCAAGGCATCATACATGGTTTGATCATCTGTATAATTGACTCCCGCAACCCCTTCATAAGCAGAAACAGCCTTATCCTCCAGGGTTTGTGCTGTTTTCATCTCCTCATTTATATAATTTAAAATATCATCCTGAACCGGTCCCCCACAACCAGCTAGAACAAGCAAAAGGCCAAATACTGCAGCTGCCAACACCCGTCTCACCATAACCCCACCTCCATCGACCATTATATGAACCACCGGAAGTCCACTATGTATGGAGAACTTGAAAATAATGGCATTGGAGAATTTTGTTGCAAAAAACAATTAAATGCCTAACAATCTTTCAGCCAGTCCAACATTAGATAAAGAGACAAGATTATTATAGATAGGGATGGGTAGAAAATGGCGAAAAGGAACAGAGGGAAAACAATCAACTACCTGCCATCAAGAGGACGAGGGACATGTCCTCTATGTGGGAGAACAAGAATAAAGCTGTTATATCCGTTTAAAACAGAAACAAACCAAACCATCAAAGTCTGCAAAAACTGCAGAATTAAATAACAAAGTTCCTAAGGATTGATATCCTTAGGACTTCAGATTGTCGAGGAAGGGGGTCTTTCTCGGCAAATTTTTTGTAGGAACAACCGTTTTCCTTTATATATTGTAAATTCTATTTTAGGGCTGATGC
>NZ_JACCBX010000015.1:18456-150511 GCF_013409995.1 Neobacillus driksii | reverse complement strand
AGTTAAGCTTCTCAGCGCCGATGGTAGTTGGGACTTTGTCCCTGTGAGAGTAGGACGTTGCCAGGCATTGCCCCTTTGGGGTTTTTATTTTGTGATTTTTGAATGGCCCCTTGGTCAAGTGGTTAAGACACCTCCCTTTCACGGAGGTAACACGGGTTCGAATCCCGTAGGGGTCACCAAAGTTTTTTCTCAATAGACAAAATAACTTTCCATACTATGGAGGATTAGCTCAGCTGGGAGAGCATCTGCCTTACAAGCAGAGGGTCGGCGGTTCGATCCCGTCATCCTCCACCATGATTTTTTCACGGAGTGAAAATAATCTTCAAATTGCCGCGGGGTGGAGCACGTTCGACTAAGCTTCCTCGAATGGTCTACAGTGCACCGATTGAGCTGCTTCTTGAATAGACTTTCTGAAATTGGGGCGGTCTTTCAAGCTAAGAGCAAAATCAAAATTTTATTGTTTATACTATCGCGGGGTGGAGCAGTCTGGTAGCTCGTCGGGCTCATAACCCGAAGGTCGCAGGTTCAAATCCTGTCCCCGCAACCAATTAAACTATCTAGGTTTACACGATTAAACCTCAACTATATTATTTTGGCGGTTGTGGCGAAGTGGTTAACGCACCTGATTGTGGTTCAGGCATTCGTGGGTTCGATTCCCATCAGCCGCCCCATTTACTTTTCTAATATTGGGCTATAGCCAAGCGGTAAGGCATCGCACTTTGACTGCGACATGCGTTGGTTCAAATCCAGCTAGCCCAGCCATTTTATTTTTATACGCGGGTGTAGTTTAGTGGTAAAACCTCAGCCTTCCAAGCTGATGTTGTGAGTTCGATTCTCATCACCCGCTCCAATTAAGGGCCTATAGCTCAGCTGGTTAGAGCGCACGCCTGATAAGCGTGAGGTCGATGGTTCGAGTCCATTTAGGCCCATAAATAATTCGAAAAGAGTGATTGCTATTCATAGCAATCGCTCTTTTTTTTGTTGATTTATTTCTACCTCTATTCGTTACCGAAGACATCAATTAAATGGGCTAAAGGGGACGAATACTCTCTATTTGTTACCGAAGACTTCAATTTTTTGAGTTAAAGGGAACGAATAGCCAAATATCATAAAAGTTGACGTCGTTAAGTTGTAGGAGATGATTGTGAATGGTTACAATAAGAGTGAACTTGACACTAATAACTGTGCTTACAGAAGGGGGGATTCGATGATTTTTGAAAAGTCGATCATAGAAACCATGAAAAAACGCCAATCGGTTCGAAACTTTGACATTAAAAATATTGAAGAATCTCATGTTGAAAGAATAAAGGATTACATAAGCAATGAAGATAACTTACTTGGACCATTTGGGAGTAAGGGCAGAATCGAGTTCATACAAGTAACCAACAATGTAAGTGATAAAGGCATTAAGCTAGGCACATACGGATTTATTAAAAATCCACAGGCATATTTGGCAGGGGTGGCAGAAAATAGTAAATACTCTCTTGTTGAGTTTGCATACACCTTTCAAAAACTAGTCTTATGGTTAACGGAGTTAGAAATCGGTACTTGCTGGATGGGAGGAACGTTCAACCGAAATTCATTTGAGCAAGAAATTCAGCTCGCGGAAGCAGAATTCATTCCCTGTATAACACCAATCGGCTATCCGAATCAAAAACAACGGGTATTCGATAAGGCACTCCGGTACGTAGTAAAGGCCGATAATAAAAAGCCAGGGGATAAGTTATTTTATGATTCAACATTTGAAGTGCCATTGAACAAAGAAAATGCAGGATTACTTGAATTACCAATCGAGATGGTTAGGCTTGGCCCATCTGCATCCAATAAACAACCTTGGAGACTTTCATTAACACAGGATCGAAGGGTCTGTCATTTTTACATTGAGCATACACCGAATTATAGTTCAAAACTAGGATATGATATGCAGCTCTTAGATATGGGAATTGCGATGTGTCAGTTTGAATTAGCCTGTAAGGAATTAGATATTAAAGGACGATGGAGTGTGGAAAAACCAGACTTACTTCTCCCAAATGAGCAAACGGAGTATATTGCCAGCTGGGAAACCCTTTAAAATGAAAGCAAGAATGGAGTAAGTAGAAATGCCTGTTATCGAGCACAAGCTGTTTATAAATGCGCCAATAAAGGTTTGTTTTGATCTTGCCAGGGATGTCAATGTTCATACTCAAACTACCTATAAAACAAAGGAAAGAGCTGTTGGAGGTGTAACAAAGGGAATGTTGGAGGAAGGTGACAGTGTAACTTGGGCAGCTGTACACTTTGGTATTACACAAAGGTTAACCTCAAGAGTAATCTTTATGGAAAAGCCTCATAGTTTTGTCGATGTAATGGTAAAGGGTGCGTTCAAGTCATTCATTCATATCCACCAGTTTATTGAAGAAGAAAAAGGAACGACAATGGTTGATCATTTTCAATATAAGTCACGTTTCGGTCCTCTCGGAGTCTTAATTGATAAATTGTTTCTAGAAGAATACATGAAAAGATTTATTGCTATTCGTGCAATAGAACTAAAGAAAATAGCAGAAATAAGAACTAATCAAACGTTTGATTAAATTGGTTGAGACCTTTGTATAAAAGGACTTAGAAGGTCTAATCAAACGTTTAATTAACTTTGTAGTAATTCATAAAAATTAGGACTCTGATAACTCAATTTTTCTTTTTTCAATATCCATAGCCGAAACAATATATGCAAATCCATTCATTAAAAAGTAAATAACATTTGATTGTACCCGTTCAGTTTCTCCTAAATAAGTATTTAAGATAATGACGACAGAGTATAAAACCACGAAAAATAGAGCGATTTTATTAAAGATTACCATTTTAACAACTCCTTTTTTAGGATACTTAGTTTATCATATTTTCGTAGAGCTAAACTTATGCAGGGCAAGAGGTATTTAGCATGGTTTCTCGTTAGCTTCCAACCTTTACTAACCATGATAAACAAGTTGGGTAAAATTTATAAAAAAACCTGTACTCATGATACCTATTTTATCGATACAGGTTTTTTTGTGTGCATAAAATTTCGTTTAATGACTTATCGATACCGACGTTCGTGGCCGTGCAGCTTTATACCATTGTTGGCAAAACAAGAATATCAAGCAAATTTCAATAATATCCCCGCCGTAATACATGATCATTCCTCCCATATGTGCCTGTTCAATGGTTACACCCCCTGGAGGATAAGCATAAATGTACTTTGAGAGGATTCCGTGTGCCGCTAACGATAGGATTAGCACGATCGTACGTAAACTAAAACTATACCGGTGGGCTGTCAGGTCAATATAAATAATTGAAATGGTATAGAGATATCCTGCTAAGAATACGTGAAAATGAACGACCATATGAAGAAGGGCATGATGTTGCATCGCCGAGTACAGTTCTGTCGTATATAGAACCCAAAGGCCACCAATATTGAGTATGGAGGCGACAACCGGATGACAATATATGCGAACTGGGAAACTCTTTAACACACGAGATAGTTTTCTAGCGTGTCCAACACTTAGAGTTCTCATCAGAAGAGTCATTGGAGCAGCATGTACTAGAAGTAGAGGGGCAAGCATCCCAAGGAACAAATGGCCAACCATATGTGCCGTGAAATTTTCATGAGCAGTGTCGGCAATAGGACCTATAAGTGCAACAGCAGCAGAAAGAACTCCGGATCCCCAGAATATGTATCGATATATAGGCCATTGTTTATGACATTGGTTTGAGACTAATCCAAATAAGAGATAAATCAGGATTACTAGGACAAAGGGGAGAGCCAAAAGAAGTTCATTTGGCAGCTCACTTGCACGATGGACATGGTTATGATTCATTTAGGCTGTTCCTTCCATCACTTTTGATTCCCGGCCTGTCCGAAAAACGATCATTAATCCAGCGATTAACATGATAGCGGCAAGTATGTTCCATACCCAATCGTAAGGTGCAATCTCCACGTTATAACGAATTTGATGGATCCTCATTAATTTATGTTGGATCGTCCCATCAAACAAATTGAATCCGCCTCCGCCAATTAGAAATCCACCAAACCATCTTTTTGGCCACCAAGCATTTCTTCGACGAAGATCGGAAACCAGAAATGCCCCAGCAACCGTTGAAAACCAGCTAAATGCATGAAAAATACCATCTGATACTAGTCCGATATCTGGGGTAGATTTATCATAGAAATGGTGCCAATGGAGGATTTGATGGAAAACTGCCTCATCAATGAAAGCGACAAACCCTAATCCTAGTATGCAGCCCGAAAGTAGATTACGCCCTAAATAGGCAGAGCGAGAAGCGTGATTTGTAGACATAATTATCTCCCTTATTCCATATTTTTCCTTGTATTAGTTTAACCAGTACTAAATAAATCCAAACAAACATTGAATATCATTACTAGGCTGGGTAGGATCGGAACAGGGATGTGGAAATGGAGGTTGCTGTTTTTCGGACTCGACGAGTTTAATAAGGCATTAGCTGTCAGAAAACTGCTGCACGTGCTCTGTCTCAAAACAACAATCATCGAGAAGAAAACACCCTAAGAAAAAAACCTGCCCCACAGAGGGACAGGAATGACAATCAGGTTATACCAACGAATTGATTGGCAGGACTTTTTGCAGCGCACTTGTTTCATCATCATTTAAAGGAATCATCGGCAGGCGGACATCTCCAACCTGGACACCTTGCATATTTAATGCGGCCTTTACAGGGGTGGGGTTTGGTGCCATAAATAATGCTTTCATAATTGGCAGAAGGCTGCGATGTAAAACGGAAGCATCTTGAACGCGCCCATTTTTAAACAGTGTGACCATTTCTTGCATTTGATTACCAATGACATGTGAAGCAACGGAAACTACACCTGCACCGCCAATTGCTAGAACTGGAAGGGTTAGTCCATCATCGCCGCTGTACAAAGTGAATGTATCTGGAGTACGGTTAATGATTTCTGCCATCGCATCTAGATTACCGCTTGCTTCTTTTACTGCCACAATATTATTAATTTCAGAGAGGCGGACGATTGTCTCAACAGAGATGTTTACGGCACAGCGTCCGGGAATATTATAAAGCATTACTGGTAACGAAGTAGCTTCAGCAATGGCTTTAAAGTGCTGAAATAATCCTTCTTGAGACGGTTTATTATAGTATGGAGCTACTAGCATAATACCGTCAACGCCTGCTTCTTCTGCCTGTTTCGTTAAGCTGATTGATGCTCTCGTATTATTTGAGCCAGTTCCAGCAATGACAGGCACTCTGCCGGCTGCAACCTCGACCACGAATTTAAATAATGAAATTTTTTCCTCTGTTGTTAATGTTGGGGATTCTCCAGTGGTTCCTGCAACTACTAATCCATCCGTACCATTATCAATTAAGTAATTTACTAATGTTCTAGCTGCGTGATAATCAATCTCTCCATGTTGATCAAATGGCGTCACCATAGCTGTTAAAACTTGGCCAAAAATCATCAAGCTCACCCTTTACATAATTTTTAATAAAAATTAGAGGTAGATCAGGTCAATCAATAGTAAACGCAAAAAAGCAGCAACGAAGGCTCGCTACTGCAGTAGAAACATAATTTAAAACCGTTCCTTTGCGTAAGATAGCCCTCCATATAGTCACCTATATGACAGTTCTGTATTTATTCAATAGCAGAACCAGCGGCATAGACAAATGAGATTCTATCCACTTCGGCAAATTCCCCTTTCCACAATCATCATAGGACCTCATTATCCTCCTATTGCGTACTTATGGTCTTTGCGCCTCTATCCTCACTTCAAGGTAATGAAGTAAGAAAATATTTAATTATATATAAATATACCAGAAAATTCTTTAAAATTCAAGAGCAAAGGTGCCTGTCACCGCAGGGACTGCGGTGACAGGCACCGCCCGTGGACACTGTCCGTGTGGGGTGGACAGTAATCCTATGGATTGGCACTTTATTTTATTTTTTTAATGAAGACTACTTTTAGGTAGTCAGATTCTGGGTAATGTTTATTGGTTCGGAAGTCGTCAGGTAGTGAGAATTCTTCCATTATTTTATAGCGTTTTTTTGATTCTTTAAAGGCTGTATCTATGAATCCTTTAAATTTTTCCATATCAAAAGAGCTAGAATTGGTGGATGCGAGGATCGTTCCGTTATCCTCAGTGATGGAGATGGCATCCTTTAGCAGGTTTTTATAATCCTTTTCTGCACTAAAGACAAACTTTTTGGATTTAGCGAAACTTGGAGGATCAAGAATAACGACATCAAACAGGAGCCCTTTTCGTACAGCATATTTGAAGTAGTTGAATACATCCTCAACAATGATATCCTGATCCTCATATTTAATTCCATTCACTTTGAATTGCTCGATTGTTTTACGTTTGCTTCGATTGGCGAGGTCGACACTTGTCGTTTTCTTTGCGCCTCCTAAAGCGGAAAACACTGAAAACACTCCGGTATAGGAGAATGTATTTAATACTCGTTTCCCTTGTGTGTATCTATCTCGTAATGCTTTTCTTACATCCTTTTGATCTAAGAATACACCGACCATAGCACTGTCATTCAAATAAACGGCAATATTGACGCCGTTTTCCTTCACAATAATGGGGAACTCTCCACGTTCGCCAGCGACGAAGTCATCCCCTTCAATGTATTTACCACTTTCATCAAAACGTTTTTTCTGATAGATGGCTTTATACTCCACTATTTCCTTCAATGACTCTATAATAAATTCTCGAAAATGATAAATGCCTTTACTGTACCAGGTAATTAAGTAATAACCATCAAAGTAATCAATCGTTAAACCACCGATGCCATCGCCTTCACCATTAAATACTCGAAATGCTGTTGTATCAGAACTTTTATAATAAAATTCTCTCTGAGCGATGGCGGACTTCAAGGTCTTTTTTAAAAAGGCATAATTGAACTGCTCCTTTTCATTGCTGCTTAGCACCCAACCGAGACCCTTATTTTGTTTCCCATAATAGCCTTTGGAAATAAAGTTGTTCTGTTCATCCACAAGGTTTATCGTCTGACCTTCTTCATCTAGAACATTGTGATTCATAATCGTATCTTTTGTAATAAGCGGGTAGCCGCTTTTATATTTTTTAACGAACTTTGATTTCACCTTTAACCTGACTTCTGTTTTCATCTCTTCATCCTATCAGTTGTATTTATCATTATTAGAACTATAAACAATGTTAATAAAATCAATAACTATCATAACACGGTTTACTAGTGATGCGTATTTCGCCATCAAAATAAAGATAGAGGAAATGCATGAAAAAAAATCCAGTAAACTGGACCTTACTTACGAATCAGGCCAATAATTTTCTAAAAAACGATATGCAGGTGAGGAAGGGGGCTTCAATCTTCCCTTAATTGGTATCAGCTGTCAGGGATAAATCTGCCGGTCTTTTCCCGTTTTGCAGGTCGGCTAATGTTAAGTCAAAGTTCATTTGTAAATGGGGATAATCTTTAAATTGAGCCCAATCGCCGCCCCATTCAAATCCAAGGGATTTTGCCATTTCCACAACTTCGTTCCAATCTGCTATTCCATTTTGGTTGCCATCATATTGCATATCCCAAATAATATCTGCAGAAGGGGTTTTTATGGCAAAATCAATCGCCAGCCCAAAGTTGTGAAAGGATTCTCCTCCTCTTGCATTGGTTACAATATTTCCAGCCACTGTCCGGCCTTGTTCATAAAGTCGATCCTGGTCTTCAGCGCTACGGAAGTCATCGGTAATCACCATCACAATCCCTTTATCAGCTGCATGCTGGATCAATTGATTGCTCCGCTCTCTCACTACTGAATGAAGCTCGGTTGGCATTGGAGCAGAATCACCTATGTTTAATCGATTTAGTATGCTGGTGCCAATAGGGTTTTGTACAAAGAATAAAATAATAAGGCCAATAATGAATGTAAATAGCAGTCTGCCTTTCCAGTTAAGTTTCAATATCGCAAATCCTTTCTTATCAAAAATCCTGCATTAGTAAAGACGAGAAAAATAGAATCATTGTTTCAAAAAGTTACCTTTCTAATTTTGTATATCTTTATATCGTTCTATACCTTAAAAGTCTTTATAATACAAAAAAGGATCCAGCTCAAAGCTGGATCCCACATATTCAGTAGTTTATTGATTATCCTTCAACTGAAGTAACTTTCACTGTCCAATTAAATGGATCTTCTTTCTTCCCAAGTTGTATCCCTGTCAATTCATTATAGATATCTTGAGACAGCTGACCAATTTGATTGTCATTGATGGTGATGGACTGGTCTTTCCAAGTTAGTTCACCAACAGGTGAAATAACAGCAGCGGTTCCTGCTCCAAAGACTTCCTCTAGTTCACCGCGTTTGTGTGCGGCAAATACCTCTTCTATGGAAATTCTCTCTTCGCGGACAGGAATATTCCAATATTTTAGCAATTCAATGACGGAATCACGGGTGACACCTGGCAAAATACTGCCATTTAACTTTGGTGTTACTACTTCTCCATTGATCTTAAAGAAGATATTCATGCTGCCGACTTCTTCTACATATTTATTCTCTTTCGCATCGAGCCATAGAATTTGGGCGTAGCCGCCTGCGTCTGCCTTCTTTTGTGCTTTCAAGCTTGCTGCATAGTTGCCTGCTGTCTTTACATGGCCGACTCCGCCAATTACCGCACGGACGTATTGCTCTTCCACATAAATCTTAACGGGACTCAATTGACTGCCATAATAGGCTCCGGACGGGGAGAGGATGACGAGCAATTTATATTGATTGGCAGGGCGTACACCAAGATAAGCCTCTGTTGAAAAAATAAACGGACGAATATAAAGTGATGTCCCTTCACCATCTGGAACCCATTCTTTTTCCGTGGTAATCAATTGTTTAATGCCTTCTAATAAGAACTCCTCATCAATTTGGGGAATGCAGAGCCTGTCACATGATTCGTTGAAACGCTTCATGTTTTTCTCTGGACGGAAAAGCTGGACGGAACCATCCGGAGTCTTATATGCCTTCATCCCTTCAAAAATAGCTTGTCCATAGTGGAAAACCATCGCTGAAGGATCTAGTGTTAATGGTTCATATGGAGTAATTCTTGGATTATGCCAGCCCAGGTCACTATGATAATCCATTTCAAACATGTAATCGCTGAAATACTTTCCGAAACCCAGTGAAGCGGTATCAGGCTTTGTTTTTAATTGTTCTCTTGGAATAAATGAAATCTCCTGTTTCATGCTCACACCTCATTTTTAATAATAGATTCAGTTTTAAACACCATTCAATCCTTCTAAACATGAATCATGTCGAAACCTTAATAATTATATTTTTGAAATAGTAAAAATACTTTCTCTTACTATACCACTATTTAGATTCAAACAGGTTAATTTTGTTTTGATTTTGTCAAAACGGTGACAATCGTGCTTATCGGACTCAAAAATCTATGTTGTATATGACAAATATAACTTGTGAGACATTATTCATTTTTGTAATGTTATCCTCGTAACCATACTACTAAATTTAGTTATTCCTATATAAAATAAGAGAATCTTCATTGAAGGATAGTGATAAAATGAACAAGCCCAAAATTGCCTGGATTACGGATACAACTGCGTCTCTAAGCAAAGAGTTTATTAATAAGCACCACATTCATGTCATTCCCTTGCATGTTGTCATTAATGATAAATTTTACAAAGAAACAATCGATATAACGGAAGAAGATTTCTATAATCGAATGAAAAATGAGGATGGAAAATTCCAATCATCTCAGCCAAATATCGGAGACATCGTCGACCTTTATGAAAAGTTAAAAGGAGAGTATGAATTTGGCATAGCCATCCATGCTTCCAGTACCTTAACTGGTACGTATCAAACCTCTGTTATGGCGGCGGAAATGGCTGGATTTAAATTGTTTGCCATCGATTCAAATACCGGTTCCTATCCCTTATCCTTCCTGGTGAAAAGAGGAATAGAACTAGTTGAACAGGGTCTTGAAATAGGTGAAGTTGTTGATCAATTAAATAAATTGCGGGAGCACACTCGATTGTTTTTGGTACCATCCAACTTGGATCAGCTTCATAAAAGCGGCAGGGTATCTGGAAGTCAAAAAATACTAGCCTCACTATTTAATATAAAGCCGATTTTATCCATTGAGGATGGAACCGCAAAGATTAAGGATAAAGTCCGAACTGAAAAAAAGGCACATGCTTGGCTGGTAAATCATTTAAAGGAAGACCTAGAAACAAAATCAGTTCAAAAAGTGGCCATTGTCCATGCGAACGACCAAGAAAAGGCAAATGGTCTTGAAAAAGTCATAAATGAAACTTTCCCAACGATCGAAACAGAAACGCTAATGCTCATTACCGTTGCAGGTGTGCATACAGGTGTTGGTACACTTGGACTTTCATGGGTTACCGAATAAAAAAGGAAGAGACACCCTATCCATTGTAATAGGGTGTCTCTTATTTAATATGCTATAATTTAGACAAAAATCAGAACCTTACCTCATTCATCTTCTGTATAGGCTTCCGTTGACTTATCCCTGCAATCCCAGCATTCAGTTCGATTTCTCTCTGGGAGAGATAATTCGTTTCCACAAGAAATGCAGATATCCATAAGACGAGACTCCCCTTTCCAGTGAAAATTGGTTTTAAACTATATATATTCAGCAATGATATAAATATTTCACTTAATTTACGACAACTTTATACTAAAACTAATAAATATAGAAAAAAGGCAGGTGTAAAATGAGTATCATTTTAGCATTATTGGCGGCATTATTTGCTTCATTTACTGCAATCTTAGCAAAGGTAGGAATTGAAAATGTAAATTCCAACCTAGCGACCGCAGTCAGGACGATTGTGGTTTTAATCATGGCTTTTATGATGGTAATGACAACGGGTAAGCTTGAGACGATTTCCCAGATCTCAACTAGTGCATTATGGTTTATTCTGTTATCGGGCTTTGCAACGGGCTTTTCATGGTTATTTTTCTTTAAAGCTCTCGCGATTGGTGATGTTTCCAAAGTGGTACCGATTGATAAATCGAGTGTCGTGCTTACGATTATTTTTTCAATCCTAGTCTTAGGGGAGCCGGCAGAACCTCTAATTATGGCTGGAGGAGCAATCATTGCCATCGGAACGTTTATTTTGATTGGAAAAAATGAAGAAAAGAAACGATTCTCAGGATCGCAGCGGTATATTGTGTATGCGATTTTAGGGGCTCTATTTGCCGCCTTAACCTCAATACTGGCAAAAGTCGGGATGGAAGGGGTAGATTCCAATGTGGCCACTTTTCTACGCACGATTGTAATCTTGATATTTGCCTGGGTGATTGTATTTTTCCAAGGAACACATAAAAAATTGAAGGACATTTCGAAAAAGGGGTACGTCTTTTTAGTTTTATCCGGGGTCGCCACTGGCTTATCCTGGTTGTGCTATTTTGCTGCTCTTGCAATGGGAAAGGTTTCAATAGTAGCTCCGATTGACAAATTCAGCGTGGTTCTCACGATGATCTTAGGCTTTAGTATTTTAAAAGAAAAAGCGGCCAAACACACGATAATCGGAGGGATCATCATAACAATTGGAACGTTATTATTGATTTTATAAGCTAAATGGGGGAGTACGGGGAGGTTGGAAATAAGCAAAAGTTGAGCGGAGAAAACCCCGCTCAGCCTTTTAATAAACCTTATCACCATTAAAAATGGAATTCTTCACAATAACATAATCGACATGGCGGATGGCGTCTAACTCTTTTCCTCCAGCATAGGAGATAGAGGATTGAAGGTCTTGCTCCATTTCAATTAGTGTATCGATTAAAGCACCTTTGTGCTCCACGAGCATTTTCTTGCCTTCAACATTTTTTCGTTCACCTTTTTGATACTCCGATGCTGAACCGAAGTATTCTTTATAGAGCTTTCCATCTTTTTCAATCGTTTCGCCAGGAGATTCTTCATGACCAGCAAATAAGGAACCGATCATCACCATACATGCCCCAAATCTTATCGATTTCGCAATATCTCCATGGGTACGAATCCCGCCGTCTGCGATAATCGGCTTACTTGCTGCCTTGGCACACCAGCGAAGAGCTGCCAACTGCCAACCGCCCGTTCCAAATCCCGTCTTAATCTTCGTAATACACACCTTTCCAGGTCCAATCCCAACCTTCGTCGCGTCTGCGCCAGCTCGTTCCAACTCGCGAACGGCCTCTGGTGTTCCAACATTACCGGCAATCACAAAACTTTGAGGTAAGTACTGCTTAATATGTTGGATCATTTTAATGACAGCATTGGAATGACCGTGTGCAATATCAATTGTAATGTATTCTGGTGATAGCTGTTCTCCCGCTACCTGTTCAATGAACCGATATTCCTCCTCTTTGACACCAACACTTATTGAAGCGAATAACCCGCGGGATTGCATGTCTTTAATAAAATTCAGCCGCTTTTCTGGTTCGAAACGATGCATAATATAAAAATACTCTTTTTCCGCTAAGAATATCGCAATCTTGTCGTCAATGATGGTCTGCATATTGGCGGGTACTACAGGCAGCTTAAAGGTTCTGCTGCCAAAAGTAACGGTTGTATCACATTCTGATCGGCTATTGACTACACTTTTTGCGGGAATTAATTGAATATCTTCATAATCAAACACACTATCCATAAGGAGCCTCCTCAAAAAAATCATCAATGGTTTAGTGTTTTTGGATTGGCTTCATTTTATTCTTTAGCTTTGTTAAATAACATTGTTGATGATCAATCCCCCGGTTCAATGAGTTCCCAGGGAGAAGAAGAAACATCTTTTTTTACAAAGCTTTTTTATAAAAAAAATTCCTCCTAATCTCTACATAAAAGTCGGGAATAAAGGTAATTGTAAGCATGAACTCATTTTAGGAGGAATTTTATGAAAACACTTAAAATCATATTGACCTGCTTCATTATGGCTGTATTCATTGCTGGGTGTAATATGAAAGAAGAGGGAAGAGGAACAGACCAGCACGGGGAGATGAGTAACCGCAATTTTGGAGCCCTAAATCCGGTAAGAAGTTTGGGTAATCCAGATGTAAACTTTATGAACACTAACAATAACACAAACAATAACACAAACAATAACAATAGGAATGTTAAAAATGGTTTACGGGTAGTGAAGGAAGCTGAGGATAATGTTCAGAAATTAGATGAAGTCAAACGTGCGGAGATTATTGCAGCAAACGGTAACGCCTATGTAGGGGTTGTTATGGTTGATGACTTTCATGGTGAACTTTACCCATACGTGGAAGATCAGATTGCACAACAAGTACGTGCTGCGGACGGAACCATTCAAAATGTATACATCTCAACCAATCGTGACTTTGTTAGACAAATGAGCCAATATCGGGTCAAAATACAAAATGGCAGACAGGCACATGGACAAGATGGCGGATTTAATAAGATGGTTCGCAGGGTCTTTAATCATCATACTGGGGTTAATCAGGACTAAAATAGTAAGGAGAAAACATACCTAAGCAGGTGAAATGTTTTCTCCTTTTTCTTTTTCTAAAAGTTTACCCTTGGCTGACATCAATCAGTGTAAGTTCATTAGTCTGATTTAATGCAGCCTTTAGTACTTGTTCAAACTGATTCAATTGATTCAGTCTAACGCCTTTAATTCCAAAGCTTTCAGCAAGCTGCACAAAGTCAGGGTTTCCAAAGTCTATACCAAAGCTATGACTGAACTTTTCCTGCATCATTTGTTCTTCTAAAAGTAACTTAGAATTATTCAACACAATAATGATTAACGAAAGGCCTAATCGTTTCGCCGTCTCTAACTCGGAAATATTCATTAAAGCCCCTCCATCCCCCGTAACACAAATAACTGCTGCGTTCGGGGAGGCTAATTTAGCACCAATTGCACCAGGCAAGGCAATCCCCATTGAGGCTAATCCATTTGAGATAATAAGCCGGCCGGCTTGTTTTGGTTGAAATGTACGGGCTATGGATACCTTGTGAGCACCTACATCAGAAACCACGATGGTGTCTTCCTTTGAAAGCTTTTCCACAATGTTTAAGATATTTTCTACTGTTAATGATTGATCTTCTTGGAGTTCTTCTTTCATTTGATAAGAATTCTTAATCCGTTCCTTTAGATTACCTGAGGGTGTCCATGGTTTAGAAGCTAAATCCAGTTTATTAAGCGCCTGGAATGTCTCCATTAAATTCCCAACCAACTCTCCTTTAACAGGGTAGTATTCATCGATTTCAGCAGGCAATGGATCGATATGTAAAATGGGGCGCATTTTTTTATTCCAGTCATTAGGGAGTGCTTCAACAAAATCAAAACCAACGACAATTAACAAATCAGCTTCCTCGATAATCGGTACTACTTCATCTTGCTTGTTAAAACCAAATGTAAAATAATTCAGTGGATGGTCCTTAGGCAAGATTCCTTTTGCCATAAAGCTATGGATTACAGGTGATCGAAGTTTTTCTAAAAATGTGCGGAGTTCTGCCGCTGCTTTTTGCCTGATTATCCCGTTTCCTACAATGACAACTGGTTTTTGGCTCTGACCAATTAGTGTTAGGGCATCCGCTATAGCTTGTGAATTAGGTGTGCTCTTTGGAATAGGTGTTACGGGTAACGGATGGGCTGAAATCATCTGTGGTGCTAAGTTCTCTGGCAGTTCAATTAAAACAGCGCCTGGCTTTTCCGTTTGCGCGACTCTAAATGCCTTACGAATGATGGTTGGTATGATTTGTGAATCCTTAATTTGAATACTCCACTTTGCAGCTGGTTCAAATACTTTAACGATATTTACATATTGGTGTGATTCCTGGTGCTGCCTCTCAAAGCCTGCTTGTCCAGTAATCGCTACAACCGGAGAATGGTCCAAGTTCGCACTTGCTATGCCAGTCAAAAGGTTAGTGGCCCCAGGTCCTAATGTCGCCAAACAAACGCCAACTTTGTTGGATAATCTACCGTAAACATCTGCCATAAAAGCAGCTCCTTGTTCATGACGGACATTCACAAACTTAATTTGTTTAGATTTAGATAACGAATCCATTAGGTCAAGGGTTTCCTTTCCCATAATGCCAAAAATATACTCAACCCCTTCATTTTCTAAGCATTGAACAAGTATATCCGTTGCTTTCATAGGAGTACTCCTTTCAAACTGGTTTTTTCCTATTTTTCCCTCTTTTCCGCTAAAAATGCATGGGAGAAGGTTCTGATGGTCTAATTAGAGCCATCAGAACCGTCCCTGTTGTCCTGTGATGAGTTTAGAAAGTAAACGTATGACAAGTTCAATCCATAACCAACAATATACAAGTGAAAGTAAGTAAATAACGAAGATATTCCATACCTTAAATTGTATAAGGAATGGACCCAAAACAGGAAATTTCAAGACGTAGAGTAAGAGACAAATCCCGATACATAAAAACAAACTTGAAACGGTGATAACTTTCCAACCCTTGTTAAACAGGATTAACCCAATGCCGATTCCAATGGCCATTGCACCAGTCGTAAATGGAAAGATAATAAGTTCAGAAGGTTGAATGAACAGTAAGAGGAAAATGGTAAGAAAATAGCTCAATAATCCATACGATTGTGAGAGCAACATGCTTATGATAATGGGGACAGTAGAAAAAGGGCTGATGAGCATTCCAATTCCCGGGATGACTCCGCCTGCAGCTTGGAGTATAGCGGCGATTAAAGCCAATAATGCGGCAGTAACCAATTTAAAGGCGAAACCTCTTTGATTTCTGATAATAGCGCTGACGGTTAAGATGTTTTTCTTTATGTCTTTATTCCAAAACATAGTAGATCATCCTTTTTTTCATAGGTAAGGACAGTGCAGGCACTGTCCGATGTAAAAGAATACTTAATTAATAATATATTTGGATTTTTTACACCTATGATAAGGAGAACAAAGGAAATTCATTTAATAGGATAAAATAATTTTCGCTGAAGAATATCGATAGCTCGTTCGATTTCTTTTAAATCTTCTTCCGAGGCATTTTGTATTCTGCTTTGAAAACGAGTTTCAATTGTAGCAAATGCTTCCTTCATTAAAACTTCCCCGTCTTGTGATAGACGAATATATTGCTTTCGTCGGTCTTTGCTATCGCTTACCTTTTCAATTAATCTCTTTTCACTTAACTTGCTAAGTTCACGGCTAGTATTTGACATAGACATATTTTGACAATCGTTTATTTCACTCGGAGTCACTGGTTGACTTACTGCAATAAATTCAAGAATGTTATATTGAACTTGTGAGATTGAATTTGGCTTCGCATTTTTTGTTAATTCATTTGTAACACGATGGACAGAAGTCGTAAATGATACAAGTTTATTAAAAAGAACATTTTTGTCCATTTTTTTCACCTCTTATAGCCCAAGATAACAAATTAGTTATCAAATTACAATTATCAATTGATAACTAATGGAGAGAATGTTATGATTTGGTTATCAAATGATAAGTAAGAGGTGAGCCTAATGAAGATGCTAATCGTATTTACCTATCCAAATCATAAGGGTTTGAATTATGCATTTTTACAAAAGGTGCTGCAGGGAAGTAATGAAAATCCCCATGTTAACGAGATACAGGTCTTAGATTTATATGAAGAGGGCTTTAATCCTGTTCTAGTGTTTAACGAGCAAAAACGAAGAAGAGACATGCATACTGATCCTGGTGTGGAGAAATACAGGAGACAGATTATGTGGGCTGACAAAATTGTTTTTATTTACCCAATTTGGTGGGGGAGACCTCCGGCAATGCTTATGGGATTTATCGATCAATTATTTGCCTCGAACTTTGCCTATAAAGATAAGAAGGGATATTTTCCTGAAGGGCTCTTAAAAGGAAAGTCTGTTGTATGTGTGTCCACCATGAAAGGGCCGACTCACTATCCATTCCTATGGTTGAACAATGCACATAAGATTCTAATGAAAAGAGCTTTATTCAACTTTGTGGGAATCAAGAAAGTGAAGTTTTTTGAATTTGGGAATATGGAAAGTCCAAAGGGAAACCAAATGAAGAAGCTAGAAAAAATTCATCACTATTTTAGTAAACTAGACCATTAAGATTTTTATTTAGTGGGACATCATTTAAGATAATATCGCAAATATAATATCAAAATCGTACTATAATAGAAGTTAAAGTAAGACTGATTTTTTATGAGGAGTACTCATTGTACACCCATAGATAGTTTATTATAGAGTCTTAATGATTTAGGCTTGCAGATACATTTCACATAACCTATAGGAAGGGAGTAAAGGATTCATTGGATGTAAAAAATTTAGAATTAGCCATACAACTGCGTCATGAACTGCACCAGCATCCTGAAATTTCGAATGAAGAGATTTGGACTAAACAGCATTTAATCTATTTTCTAAAAAAGCATACGATGCTGGAAATCGTAGATAGAGACAGTTGGTTCTATGCAATTTATCGAGCAGGTGAGGATAAAAAGAACATTGCTTTTCGTGCAGATTTTGATGCCCTTCCAATGCCCGAAGTGATTGACATACCACATGCTTCTAAGAATCCAGGGGTATCCCACAAATGTGGACATGATGGGCATGCTGCAGGCCTGGCCGGCTTTGCACTCGAAGTCGACCAAAATGGTGCGGACAAAAACATCTTTTTCCTTTTCCAGCACGCGGAGGAAACGGGAGATGGCGCTATCCAATGTGCCACTTTCATTAAGGAAAATAATATTGAAGAAATTTTTGCCTATCATAATATGAGCGGCATGCCTTTTAATTCGATTAATGTAATCGACGGAACCGCTCATTGCGCCTCCAAGGGCATGACAATTCACATGGAAGGATCTCCTGCTCATGCCAGCCAGCCGGAGAATGGAGTCAATCCCTCATTTGCGATTGCAAAGATTATTGATGCCATTCCAGAACTTACCTCTACTGAAAACAATGAAGGTTTGGTACTTTGTACTGTTGTTCAGGTAAACATTGGGGAAAGAGCATTTGGATTAGCAGCAAGTAAAGGTGAGCTTCTCCTAACCATTCGTGCGCTATACGAAGCAGAATTGGATAAGCTTCAGAAAAACCTTGAAGATCTTGCACGAGAGCAAGCAGAAAAGTACGGACTGAAAATAAGCATCTCCTTTAACGATGAATTTCCGGAAACTGTAAACCACAAAGAAAGTTCTGACAAAATCCGTGAGGTTAGCAATGAAAAAGGATTTCAGTTGGTGGAAATGAAGGATGCCTTCCGTGCCTCAGAAGATTTCGGCCACTACACGAAGTTGACGAAAGGTGCTATATTCTACATCGGAAACGGAGAAAACTACCCTCATATCCATACCTACGAGTATGACTTTCGAGATGAAATCATCGAAACTGCAGTGGAACTTTTTAAAGGACTAGCTGAAATTTGAGTATCTTTGTAGCGAACAGTGCCTGGTACTGTTCGTGTTTTTTATGGTGAAAGTAGGTTTTTATACTTATAATTAAATTAACATCTTGAGAGAGAGTGAAAGATAATGGCAATTTTAAAAAATGATTGGGCTCCTTTATTGGAGGAGGAGTTCGAAAAAACGTATTATCAACAATTAAGTAAAAAATTACAGACTGAATATCAAACGAAGGTCATTTATCCCGATCAACATGATATTTTTAATGCCCTCCATTATACTTCCTATAAAGATACGAAAGTAGTAATTATCGGTCAGGATCCATATCATGGGCCCGGACAAGCCCACGGTTTAAGTTTCTCTGTTAAGCCAGGAGTGAAAATTCCTCCATCATTACGCAATATTTATAAAGAGCTTCAGGACGACGTGGGATGCATGATACCCAATCATGGATACCTAGTGGAATGGGCCAAGCAGGGGGTATTGATGTTAAATGCAGTACTGACAGTGCAGGCTGGAAATGCAAACTCACATAAAGGTCTTGGTTGGGAGCTGTTTACCAATAGAGTTATAGAAATATTGAATCAAAGGGAGACGCCTGTGATATTCATCCTGTGGGGTAATTTTGCGCAGCAGAAACAACAATTGATTACCGCATCCCATCACTTCATTATTAAATCTCCTCACCCGAGTCCATTGTCTGCTCATAATGGCTTTTTTGGCAGCCGGCCGTTTTCCCAAGCTAACCAGTTATTGAGGGAGATTGAGAGTATGGAGATTGATTGGCAAATAAATAATATATAATCTAATTTTCACCTTGTCCTCGAATTGAGGATCTTTTTATTTCTGCGCATATATTGTACAATTTTTATATATCCAAAAAATAACATTAACTAAACAAATGTTAATAATATAGTCAGGGGAAAGTCGATGGATACGGTCGAAAAGAAGTTAATAGTGAACTCCGAAAAAGGAAATTTATTAAGAGAATTAGTGAGATCCATGAATGAGTGCGAGCGGTTTTATTTCAGTGTAGCATTTATTAATTTTAGTGGCTTGCAGCTTTTGCTCGATCCTTTGAAGGAAGCGGAGGAAAAGGGAGTCAAAGGGAAAATCATTACGTCCACTTATCTTAATTTCACTGATGCAAAGGCATTGGAGAAGATTAGAGAGTTTAATAATGTGGATTTAAAGGTTTTTGTTACAGATAAAGAGATTGGTTTCCACACGAAGGCATACATATTCGAATACAAAGATAGTTATAAAGTGATTATTGGTTCCTCTAATATTACCCAAAGTGCCTTGAAGAGTAATATCGAATGGAATGTTGAAATCATCACGAAAGACAATGGTCGGTTTATACAGGATGTTTTAAAGGAATATGATTATCTATGGAATATGAGTGAGGTTGCGGATGAAGATTTTATTTATAGATATGAAGAGTTTCTAAAGAGCTTTAAGGATACAAAACAAACAAGGAACTTAATATATGAAAATAAAAAATATATTGTCCCCAATAGAATGCAAAGACGAGCTACAGAGAATCTAGAAAGACTGAGAAACTTTGGGGAGAAAAAGGCGCTTGTCATTGCTGCAACCGGTACGGGCAAAACCTATATGTCAGCATTTGATGTCAAAAGCTTTAAACCAAAGAAACTACTTTTTATTGTTCATAGAGAAGAGATCTTGAAAAAAGCAAAGGAAACCTTTGAATTGCTATTGCCCAATGAGGGTCTAACTTTTGGTCTACTTACAGGTAACCACAAACAGAAGAATGTAGATTATGTGTTTGCCACCATTCAAACCATATCTAAATGTTTTCATGAATTTAAAAGGGATGAATTCGATTATCTGATTATTGATGAGGCACATCATGCGAGTAGCCCAACTTATCAAACGGTGTTAGATTATTTTAAGCCTAATTTTACTTTGGGAATGACGGCTACACCAGAGCGAAGTGACGGTTATAATGTTTTTGATCTTTTTGATAATAATGTAGCAATAGAAGTTCGACTGCATGAGGCTCTTGAGGACGAGCTAGTTATTCCTTTTCACTACTTTGGAATTACAGATATTGAAGGTATAGATTTAAGTGATGTGAACATTGATGATATTGCTGAAATCACAAAAAGATTAAAGGTTAACGAACGCGTTGATTTTATTATTGAGAAAATGGACTTTTATGGTCATGACGGTGAGAAAAGGAAGGGCCTAGGTTTCTGTGCTAGTATCGAGCATGCTCAGTATATGGCTAGTGAATTTAATAAGAAGGGCTATCAGAGTGTTTGTTTACATGGTGGAGATTCACCAGAAACACGGGAGCGATTTATTAGGCAGTTAGAAAGTGACCATGAAGAATTAGAATTCATTTTTACAGTTGATATCTTTAATGAAGGTGTGGATATTCCATCTATAAATACGGTATTAATGTTAAGACCAACTAATTCTCCTATTGTATTTATTCAGCAGCTTGGTAGAGGATTAAGGAAACACCCAGAAAAAACTTTCTTAACGGTACTCGACTTTATCGGGAACCATAATAAAACATTCCTAATTGCACTGGCATTAAACGGAAGTCGTTATTATGATAAAGAAAGTTTGAAGGTTGCCGTTGCAACAGGATTTGCTAATATACCTGGGTGTACCCATATTCAAATGGATAAAATAACGCAGGAAAGAATCTTGACTCAGATTGATAGCGAAAACTTTAATTCGATGAAGTATCTTAAGGAAGAGTACTTTGAATTTAAGAAACTCAATCAAGGTCGGATACCATTCTTGCTTTTGGATTATCTGAAATATGATGGAGCACCTGATCCTGTTAAATTCATTGATCGGGAAAAAACATACTTACAATTTGTGGCCAAAGTGGAGAAGGATGAATATTTAAAGGAGCTCCTACAGAATGAGTCGTTTGAAGGGACTTTAAAAGAATTGTCAAGCAAGCTTCCACTTAAGCGTATTTATGAGTTTGTAATTCTTCGATATTTATTGGATCATGAAGAAATTAGTTTAGAAATAGCGAAGAACCAAATCTTAAAAATGATATCCAGGGTTGACGATGATAGTATTTTGCATGCTTTTGAGTGCTTGAATCAAAATTACTATGATAGTGTTCAAACAAAGAATAAGCCGAAATTAGTTCAATTTAGCAATGGCAAACTTTCTAAGTCTCTACTTTTTAAAGAGCTATTGGAAAATGAAGATTATAGGAAGTTTATCGAAGATATTATTACCTATGGGATTTTCCGTTATGAAAAGGAATTTGGAACTGAGTACTACGGAGTTCCATATTTTAAACTTTATGAGCAATATCAAATGGTGGATGCAGCTTTACTTTCTAACTATCGTAAAATCCATAGTTCCTTTAGAGGGTCAGGATTGTTAGCAAATGGGAATGAGTATTTTCTATTTATAGATTTACACAAAGAAGAGGATGTAAAAGAAAGTATTAATTACAAAGATAAATTTATTAGTCCTCAAAAATTCCAATGGCAATCAGTGAATAGTACAACCCAGCAGTCTGAAAGAGGGAAAAATATTATTTTTAATAAACAACGTGGTGTCAATCTGCACTTGTTTATTCGTAAGTATAAAGAAATTGATGGGAAAACCGAGCCTTATATTTATATTGGTAAAGGGAATTCTGTGGAATTTGAAGGGGATAAGCCAATCACGGTATGGATGGAGTTAGAAAATGAGGTACCGCCTATTTTATATACAGAGTTTACGAAGAAAGTTTAGTCTTCTCGTTTGAGAAGACTATTTTTCGTTTATTAATTGTTCCACTGCAGGGATATCTGCTGGTGCCCACTTGAGAGATTCAAGGTTTTCTCTTTTTAACCAGATTAACTTGGAATGCTCACTCGGAGTTGGCGTCCCCTCGACAACTTTACATTTTATCGAAATTAAATTAATAATAAAGGTTTCGTATTCATGAGTGTTGTCATTAAAGATTTCGTTTGTAGTTTCAATCGTACATGCCAATTCTTCATCAATTTCTCTTACTAGTGCTGAGTATATATCTTCATTTGATTCCACTTTCCCACCTGGGAACTCCCACATATTAGGAATAGACATTTCTGGTGATCTTAATGCACATAAGATTTCATTACTTTCATTTTCAATAATAGCAGCAACTACTTTTACAAGTTTTTTCATGGTAGCCTCCTAATGATATCTATACTCATAATAATATCATTTTTTTAAATTAGATTCTTTTAACGACAAATGGCATGGCGATAAATACATTTGAATTTTTTAAAATACGATTTTGTGATGATGATTGAGGCGAGCAAGTTTTTGCTATAATGTTAAAGTAAATATTTAGAAATTTTCGATTTTGAGAGGAGGTAAAAGTATGAATGCAGCCGTTCTATGGGAGAAGCTTAGAGAGAGGGCATTACAATCAGAATTCGAAATACATACAGTTCCACAAAATAAGAGTGTGCCTTTATGGTTTTTAGTAGGTGTCAAGGAAAGAAGTCTCATTATTAAAAAGGCGAAGAATCATACACCTAGTGTAAAAATTTCTATGGATAGAATGATTACTTTTAAGGATTTTGAGTATGTTTATCGCTATTATGACCGTTGGCAAAAGGGTGAAACAAACAGCCGTCAAGAGGCATCCAAGAAATCTCAAAACACTGCTTACATCTTTGCGTTAATTGATGAAGCGTTGAAAGTTAGGGTAGATGTTCATTAATTACTTATTAGTAAGTCTAGAGAAATGAAGCAAATCCAGCTCCAGGGATACCTTTATAGGTTAGAGAAAGAGGTTTTAAAACGTGAAGTACCTTATTATTTATTCTGAAGAAATGAAGAATTTCAAATGTTAATAAGAGAGATACAACCCGTAGATGCTGAAAATTTTATATGTTTAATTAAGCAAGTAGAATCTGAGGCTAAGTTCATGCTTATGGAAGCAGGAGAAAGAAAAACCACTCCTGAACAACAACATGAAAAATTGGAACATATCAAACAGCAAAGTAATTCAACAATATTTGTTGCAGAACAAGAAAAGGGAAAGTTGGTTGGCTATTTAATAGCCATTGGCGGTAGCGTAAAGAGAACAAAGCACTCTGTATATCTTGTTATTGGTATTTTAGAAGAATACAGAGGGCGTGGAATTGGAACAAAACTATTTCAACGGTTAGAAGAGTGGGCAATAAACGCTAATATATCAAGATTAGAACTTACAGTTGTTACTCAAAATGAAGCAGGAATAACGCTATACAAGAAATGTGGATTTGAGATAGAAGGTATAAAAAGAAAATCGTTGATGATTAATGATGAATTTTATAACGAGTATTTTATGTCTAAGTTACTATAATCTTTCTTCTATATTGAAAAAACTAATCAAACGTTTGATTGAATCCCCCAACTCCTTGGTACTATTGGTTTTACCAAGCTAATCAAACGTTTGATTAAAATTTATGAGCATTTATTTTATTTCAAATCCATGCCGCACCGCATAGGCAGCAAGCTGGACGCGATTATCCAGTTGGAGTTTCTCCAATAAGTTTTTAATATGATTCTTTACCGTATTTTCGGCAATGACCAGTCTCTGTGCAATTTGCTTATTTGTTTCACCGGATGCTACCCACGAAAGAATTTCGCTCTCCCTCGGTGTCAAAGAAACCGGACTGGGCTCAACAGCAGAGGTATTACCAACTCGAAAACGATGGAATAGCCTGTTTGCAATCTTACGTGACACTTCTGATTGGTCGCCGAGCAAAGCATGAAGGTATTCTAGCCAATCTTCCGGCTCCATATTTTTAAGCAAGTATCCTTGCGCACCATATTGAATGGCAGTAAATAAATCCTTTACATCATCTGAAACTGTCAACATCACAACATGAATATGAGGATGGTCTGTTCTTATTTTTCGAACGGCTTCCAGTCCATTTAATTTGGGCATATTTATATCAAGAAGCAGCAAATCGGGCTGCAGTTCTTTGCAAAGTTCCAGAGCTTCCTGTCCATCTGCGGCTTCCCCTATAATCAAAAAGGATTGATCAGATTCCAAAACACTTCGAATGCCTTCTCTAGCAAGAGGATGGTCATCCGCGATTACAATCTTATACTGCTTCATTGCTGCATCTCCTTTGTTAAGATAATTTCTGTTCCTCCCAGCTCACCTTTATGTATTTGAAATTCTGCATTAACTTGTCTTGCACGTTCCCGCATCATGGATATTCCATATTTCCTGTCCGATAACGAATTGATATCAATTCCACGGCCATTATCCCAAATCCTCAATTGCCATTGTTCTTGAGTTCCCTTGAAGTCAATTTGTACTTGTGTAGATCCGGAATGTTTGCGGATGTTCGCAAATGCTTCTTGGATAATCGCAAAGATTTGGACTTCTTCCTTTACTGTAAACAAATCATTTTGTGATTCGAAATCAATCTCCACATCGATACCGGTGAATGAACTCCACTCAGATATCCACTTGGTGACTCTGAAATTAAGTGATCCATCCTCTTCTGGTGCAGACCTCAGGTTGAAAATCGCCTGTCGAACATGGTGATCAATCGTGGAAACTGCACTTGAGGCAGCCGCCAGATCTCCTTGCTTGAGCTTAACATTGAGAAAGAAAAGGGATTGGGCAATCCCATCATGAAGTTCCCGTGCTAGTCTCTCACGTTCCTCATAAACAGCTCGTTTTGCCTGTTCCTCCGCTAATTGGTCATTCTTAATTCTTATAATGTGGAATATCCAGGATGAAAACAGCAGGGAAAGTATAAACGTTAGAATGGTAATAAGGACATTACCGGTCTCCATCGACAAGTGTCCAAGAAGAAAACCGTGGCGAAAGAATTCAAAACCTCCGATTAAAATTGTCGGTAAAACGACGGTAAGCATCTGTATTAAACGATAGGACAATTAAAACCTCTCCTTCAAACACTATTTAATTACTATAAATGATAATAACCCAAAAACATATAGGATACTGATAGCCCTGTTGAGCTATTTACTATGGATAGTAGAGGTTTTACACTGATGTTACATCAGAAAAACTTATTGAACATTTCTCTTACTTACATCGTTATTGAATTTTAATTTTTAATAAGGTTGGCTTTCTGCAATATCGGGACATTTGTACTAGCTGGAAATAATCCTGAATATAGTATGAGCAAAAGAGAAATGAGGAAAGGAGCTATATTTTGAAAAAGTTAATGATCGTAATGTTTTGCGTTTTGATGATTATGCCTTCAGTGGTTAGTGCACACACAAGTCTTTCTTCATCTAATCCAGCCGAAGGACAAGTTGTAACGGAGAATCTAGAACAAATCACCCTTGATTTCGCTTCTACTATCGAAGAGTTAAGCACGATGGAATTGGTGAAGAACGGAAAGAAAGTAGCATTAGAAGAGATTAAGGTTGAAAATAAGCAATTGATTGGAAGAATTTCCAATCCTTTGGATAATGGCACCTACACCATCCTTTGGAAGATTATTGGTGAAGATGGTCATCCCATAAATGGCGAGATAAATTTTAGTGTTCAGACGGACCAAAATCAATCAGAAACAAATCCTGCAACTCCTGAGGAAAACCAAGATACGCAAGATCAAAATAGTCAATCCAATCAGACGCAACAAAATAGTGTAGAACAAAATAACGCAAGTGACACAGTTGAACAGGCTGATAAAAATTCTTCTTCCACTGTGCTAGTGATAATCGCAGTAAGTTTGGTCGTCATCTTTGGAATTGTTCTTCTATTGTTTACAGGAAAGAAAAAACGTTAATCATTAAATTCTTATATTATTGTCGAGGGGAAGATTTTATTAATGAAAAAGATGATTGCCACATTTGTAGTAATGCTTGCAGCATTTTCACTTTTTACAGGAATCGCTAGTGCACATGTAACGGTACTGCCGAAGGAAACCATACAGGGCAGCTATGAGATGTTTACTGTAAGGGTACCATCCGAAAATGAAACAGTACCTACTACACAGGTGAAAGTGGAATTTCCGGCAGAAGTTACGATTAGTCGATTTGAACCAAAGCCAGGCTGGAAATATGAAGTGGAAAAAGATTCTTCTGGTACGATTACCAGTGTCACATGGACAGCAGAAAACCAAGGATTAACATCAACAGAGTTCGGACTTTTTAATATGCAAGGAAAAGTAGCAGACGACGCCACTGAAATTGCTTTCAAAGCATACCAAACCTATCAGGACGGAAGTGTGGTTGAGTGGATTGGGGCACCAGATTCAGAAAAGCCAGCCTCAGTGACCAGCGTTAATCCAAAACCAGCTGATGCCTCTGATGATCACCATGGAACAACGGAGTCAAAAGATGAAACACCAACAGAACAAGCCAACGAAGAAGCTGTAAAAGATTCAACTAATTCATCCAATGCTCCACTTTATGTATCAATCGCCGCTCTAATTGCAGCGCTGGTATCATTAGGTATTTCTTTAAAAAGACGATGATGATTATATAGGTGAGAGGACAAGAGTAAAATTACTCCTGTCCTTTTCTTTTCGCTCTCAAGAATGAGGTTAGTAAAATAATGAGTAGGATATCGAAGATCAATTTGCTTCGTTGTAACCACCAAATCCTTTTTTTGGAGGCACCTCAATTCAACGGATACAATTCCGTAACAACTTTCTGCAAAACCACCCTGTCTTTTTGCCCTATTCAACCCTATATAGAGGGTAGAAAGGGCGGTGCAAATTCATGAATTTAAAATCTGGCAGTATTGAAGGGTTCGAAGGTTATTTTTAGTTTAGAGTGTGAAAGAGTTTAATACGCCCGTGGAGATGTGGTTGGCTGTAAAGAGGCACTAGTTCTATAGATTTAGAGTCGTTGAAAGTTTGGACTAAGAACCTCAAATAGGACTTTCGTTGGAATTGAAATAATTAAGTGTTGATTCTGTATATGATTTCACATTAAGTTAAATACTATCGAAAAAATCAATACAAGGGGTTAACATGATTGCACTAAAACCGATTAATCTAAGTTCACCAAAAACAAACATTACGGAAAGATTAACATCAGCAGAAATGGCAAAACTTTGGGCAACCTATATGGGAAACAGTATGGCGAAATGCATCTTAGCTTATTATCTTCAACACGTTGAAGATGAGGATATAAAAATCTTAGTAGAAAATGCGTACAATTTAAGCGTTGATTTCATGAAGACAACGGAAGAAATCTTTAAGAAAGAAAATTTCCCTATACCTAGAGGCTTTTCTGAAGAGGAAGATGTAAACCCAGGTGCACCTCGTTTATTCGAAGATCAGTTTTATGTTCATTACTTAAAATATACAGCAAAAGCAGGAATGAGTATCTATAACGTAGGATACCCGCTTGTTTACAGGAAAGATGTAAAAGACTTTTTTAGATATTGTTTGGAGTCCACTATGGATTTAATGGACCAAATTAAAGCAATCTTAATGCATAAAGGGTTTATCATAAAACCGCCTCTTATTCCAATTCCCGATAAAGTTGAGTTTATCCATAAGGATTTTTTAAATGGCTTCTTCGGCCATGTACGACCCTTACATGCTTTGGAAATTACTCATTTTTACGATAATATAGAGAACAATGTAACGAGTAAAGCACTCATTATGGCATTCGCCCAAGTAGCAAAAGATGAACAAGTTCGGCAATTGTTTGAAAAAGGGAGAGACCTTACACAAACAAATTTAGAACGTTACATGCAAAAACTACACGATGAAAATTTGCCTTCTCCACCCCTTTTAGATCATTTAGTGACAAACTCAACGTTTTCTCCTTTTTCTGATAAGATCATGTTATTTCATAAGGCAGATATGTTTTCCATGAAATTACGGGCATTTGGAAATTCGGTGGCTGTAAATGGAAGGCATGATGTTGGGTTAGTCTATACAAAATCGTTTGCGAAAATCTCTTTATTTTGTGAAGAGGCAGCTAAACTCATGATTGAAAATGGCTGGATGGAAAAACCGCCATATGCAGCAGAGAGATAATAATATAGTTTCAAAATCATTATTTTTTATTGTTTAAGTCATGAAATGTGAAAAAAATGCAATCTGAAAATTTTTATTAAGCATAATGCTTTAATTAAAGTACAGATCGTCAAAAGACGGTCTTTTTTTCATGGAGTAAACAATAAGTATTTTTTCTTTCCAATTACCTTACGTTCTAGCTCTTGTTGAATTAGAAAATATTTTCCAGAAAAACGCATTGAAAACTATATCATTAAAAGATGTTCAGCTCAGCGAAGGGGGTAGCCACTATTTATACAGATAATGCTACTATCCTTGAAAA
Source organism: Neobacillus driksii (assembly GCF_013409995.1). Lineage (GTDB taxonomy): Bacteria > Bacillota > Bacilli > Bacillales > Cytobacillaceae > Neobacillus > Neobacillus driksii. The sequence continues at coordinate 121,933 of NZ_JACCBX010000015.1, read as the reverse complement.
ATATGAGAGTGAGAAAAGGTCGATGGGTAAGGCTGCTTTAATTACTCTACTCATTAACGTCGTTATTGCCTCGTTTTTTTACCTTTTTACTACACTGCCTATTTTTAGCACCAATGAATCCACGATATAAATTGTATTTGCGATTTTACAAACCCTTGCACTAATCGTCCTAGTGTTTACCGGACTCACATTTTTGGGCTATATTTACAGGGTAAGAAAATGGAGAAGATCCAGTTTGTAAATAGAAAAAGGGATTTCCAGCGTGTGCAAATATCACCTTTACTTTAACTAGGAATAGGGTGTTTTTTAAAAATTAATAATAGGGGATGGGAGTAATGATAAAGGGGCTTTATGAAGCACATTTACCTGTAAAAAACTTAGAGGTTTCAATTGAATTTTATCGAAAGTTAGGCTTGAAATTGGCTTGGCGTGATGAAGACACTGCATTCATTTGGATAGAAGAAGGGGAAAGTTGGTTGGGACTGTGGGAGGGAGAGGAGCACCAAACTCCGTACCATCCTTCTTTAAGGCATATTGCTTTTCGAGTCACATATGAGGATTTAAAAGAGTCATTAAAATGGCTTGAATCCATTCAAGTTGAACCTGTTCCTTTTGGAAGGAGAACATCAATTGAGCCCTTTGTAAGACCAAATCAAGGAAATGCTTCGGTTTACTTTGAGGACCCAGATGGAAATAGTTTAGAATTAATGTGTTATATTGATGTTCCCAATGAATTAAAGCATATTACAGAAAAGCTGTCATTTGAGGATTGGGAGAGTTTAGTTAATAGTGAACGAAAATAATCAGCTACTTGAAAAGAAAAAACAATAGGAAAGCGTGCTAGATGTCTCCCACTTTTCTTTGTTCGGATGGGAATAAAAACAGTTCTAGTTGGTGAAGATTAAGTAATTTCAAAATAAACTAATCAAACGTTTAATTAAATCGGGTGGTAAACTAATCAAACGTTTGATTAACGGGTTAGAAGCCTTGGTACATCTGGTTTTGAAAACTAATCAAACGTTTGATGAACAAATTCGCAGTCAAATGACGGAAGGGATTAAAATGAAAGAGATACAAACTTTTGCAAAAAAGTTTCAAGAAGAAATGGGTTGGGAAATTACTGATGAAAGTTATGCTAAGAGCAGAGATTCTCTATTAAATAATTACATGCTGCTTACGACAGAGGTAGCCGAGGTGGCGGAGGAGCTGCGGAAGGCATTTAATCTAACTGCCTCCTATGTTGAAAACGGCATGGAAGAAGAGCAGGCATTTGAGTTAGCCAAGAATCAGATTAAAGTGAACTTAGGCAAGGAGTTATCAGATTGTCTGGCTTACATGCTAAAGTTTTATAATTATTTTGGAATTGATGTAGAAGAAAGCTTTTATGCAAAAATGGAGGAAGTTAAAAATCGAAGGAACAAGGATAAGTAAAGACAAAGATTTGAAATGATTTATAATGACAAGATTTATTTTGAAAATTTTTCAAAATAAATCTTGGTCATATTTTTAATAATTAGTAGAGGATGTAGGAATTGAGCGCTCTGTCCAGCAACTAAATGATTACGGCCATCATAATTTACCACCTCCGCCATCTTTTGTACCAGTCTTGGACAAAGGCTTTACCATACAGTGCCAACCATTTTACCAATAAACCCTCCTCTAATTTACAATTTGTGAGTAAGAGGGGGGTGTAATAAAAGCATTTCCTCATTTCCTTTTAAAGTATTGAGGCGGTTATTACTTTAGTAGCTAAATTCTTTCTAGTTCTTCTGTAATTGTTTTTCGTAAATTCACTTGGTAAATTATAAATTAATTTATTGACAAGAATAAATATTCAGAATAAAATCAAGTTAATCGATTAAAGGAGGTGAAAACTCTGAATGAAGAGAGCAACCCTCAAAGAGGTAGCAACATTAGCTGGAGTTTCTACGGCTACTGTTTCTAATGTATTGAACGAAACCAAAAATGTAAGTGATGAAGTAAAAAACAAAGTTTTCTCGGCGATTCAGGAACTGAACTATCAACCTAATATTGTAGCAAAAAGTCTTCGAGTGCAGGAATCACGCATCATTGGGCTTCTAATCTCCGATATTGCAAACCCTTTCTTTTCGATTGTGGTTCGTGGGATTGAAGAAGAACTAGCTAAGAGCGATTATAGCATACTGCTTTGCAATACGGATTCTTCCGTGGAGAAAGAGGATAAATATCTCAAAGTATTGATAGGCAAAAGAGTAGACGGACTTATCGTCTCATCCACAGGGAACACAGGTGATTATTTCCGCTCAATGGAGAAAACGGGAGTGCCAATGGTATTCCTGAACCGTTGCCCTGATTTCATGGTATCCGATGTCATCATGACGAACAATATTAAGGGTTCTTATTCTGGCACTGAGCATTTGATTCGGCATGGTTTTGAAAAAATAGCGATCATAACTGGGCCTATTTCAATAAGTACTGGCAAAGATCGATTGACTGGTTACAAGAGAGCTCTTGAGGATTATGGCATTACCGAATCGGATGAGCTTGTGAAGGAAGGTAATTTTGATATCGAAAGTGGCTATACGAAAATGAAAGAGCTAATGGAACAGGATAACAAGCCGGATGCGGTGTTTATTTCAAACAATTCAATGACATTGGGGGCTTATAAATATCTAAAGGAATCAGGTATTTCAATTCCTGATCAGCTTGCAGTCGTTGGATATGATGATTCCGATTGGGCAGATATTGTCGATCCGCCAATTACTACGATAAAGCAACCAGCTTACGAACTAGGTGTACATGCTGCAAGATTAATCCTAGCTAGAATAATAAATAAGCAAGTGAAGCGAGAAATCACTTATATGGATACTGAGTTAATTATCCGGCATTCCTGCGGGTGCAATAAGGAAAATCCGTACAGTTGCGAATCCAACAAACTAGAGACAACAAGTGGTTGTATTTAATTTTCACTATCTGAATTTGCCGATTTATCGGTTTTTATTTTAAAGCAAAGTTAAACGATTAACTGAAAAATGTAATGATTTATACATCTCAGTAAAATTTTTAAAAAGAAGCTTAATGAATAGAAAGCACATACAAAAAAACTTTGGAGGCATAAATGATGAGAATCGGAGTAGGAGGAGACCATGCAGGTTTTCCATTAAAGGACACAGTTGTAAATGCTTTAAAAAGTATGGGGCATGAGGTGATCGATTATGGATCCTATGACCCTAATCCCGTCGATTTCCCGGACATTACTAGATCAGTGTGTGCAGGAGTCTTATCGGGCGAAGTAGATCGGGCAGTTATGGTATGTGGTACTGGAGTTGGGGCGTGTATCGCAGCCAATAAAATTCCTGGAATTCGTGCATCCGTCTGTCACGACATTTATTCTGCGCATCAGTGTGTGGAACACGATGATGTTAATGTTATGTGCGTCGGTGCACAAATTATAGGACCTGTTTTATTGGTCGAACTGCTCGAGGGTTTCTTGAAAGCAGAATTCAGCACTGATGAAGAGTTTAGGCGTCGAGTAAGGAAACTGCACGAGATGGAGTTATATCATTACTCTTTTAAGCCCACAGCGTCCGAGTAAAAAATGATAGCTGAACGGAGGGGAGTTATGGCGAAACAGGCTAGAATTGTGGTGATCGGAAGTTTAAATATGGATTTGGTCATATGTACACCTAGGATTGCACTTGAAGGAGAGACGATAATAGGAAGTAATTTTGCAACAATGCCAGGTGGAAAAGGTGCTAATCAGGCTGTAGCTGCTAGTAGGCTTGGTGCTAAGGTAGAAATGGTTGGCTGTGTCGGGGACGATGGTTTTGGTAAGGAATTGATCGCAAAATTAAAAGGTGAAGGTATAGGTACAGATTATGTAACGACGGTATCCTGTGATTCAAGCGGGGTGGCTATGATTACAGTAAATGAATCCGGTGAGAATAGTATCGTTGTTTCTCCGGGCGCAAACAATCGAATGACCCCCGCTCATGTTCGGCAGGCAGAAGAAATCATCCGTTCTGCAGACCTTGTATTAGTACAGTTAGAGATCCCAATGAATGTGGTGGAAGAAGCCGTTCAGATTGCAAATAACCAACATGTCCCAATTATTTTAAACCCTGCACCTGCGGCCCATCTGTCAGATTTTCTTTTACAGAAAATCGATATACTTACCCCAAACGAAACGGAAGCAAGGTACATAGCAACAGGACAAGCAGCTGGGGTCGAAAGGTATGAAGAAATTATTCCCAAGCTAAAGAAAAAGGGTGTTAAGCAAGTGGTTATGACACTTGGTGGTGACGGAGCTGCCTACTCAATTGAGGATGGTGTCATTCATATAGGAGCAAATAAAGTAGTGGCCGTTGATACTACTGGTGCGGGCGATGCGTTCAATGCTGGCTTAGCGGTCTATCTTGGAGAAGGTGGTAAGTTAAATGATGCTATTCGCTTTGCTCAAAAAGTAGCAGCATTATCGGTCACGAGCTTCGGAGCTCAATCATCTATGCCTAGTAGATCAACAGTTGAAAATTTAATTGATTAATTGGGGGTAAGTTTATGAAACTTAAAAAATTCTTATTACTATTCATGTCTACTATTCTATTTTTTGGACTAGCCGCTTGTTCATCCGAGGAAACAAAGAGCGGAGCATCTGACAGTGAAGAGAAAGTAGAACTCCGTGTTGCCTGGTGGGGTGGTCAAGCACGCCATGACAAGATGAATGAATTGTTTGACTTGTTCGAGGAAAAAAATCCAAATATCACAGTCTCTAGAGAATTTACAGTGGAAAACCAATATGCGGAGAAATTTACAACACAGGCAGCGGGAGGAAATGCTCCAGATGTGATGCAAACCAGCAGCTTCTTTCAATTTGACTTTGTTAAACGTAATATGATGCTAGACTTAGGTCCCTTAGTTGAGTCAGGTGACTTAAATGTGAAGGATTTAGACCCGATGGATATTGAGGGTGGTAAAGTCAATGACAAGCTGTACGCGATTAGTCTTGGTCATAATATTACCGGCGTTATCTATAACAAAGCTATGTTTGAAAAAGCGGGTCTAGAGTTTCCTAAAAACAACTGGACATGGGATGAATATGTTGAAACCGCGAAAGCTCTTCAAAAATCGTTGGGTAAGGATGCATGGGCTACTGAGGACGAGGGTGGCGTATATCGCGTACTCGAGTTATTTGCACAACAAAGAGGAAAGTCAGTATTCAAAGGCGATGGACTAGGAATCAATAAACAGGATTTGACCGACTGGTTCACCTTCTGGGATCAAATGCGTAAAGACGGATTAACTCCACCTGCAGACATTCAATCAGAACAAGGGGATAAAACACAGGAGCAGTCTATGCTTGCGCTTGGTAAGGCTGCGATGATTAGCAAAAGCTCCAATCAGCTGAAAATTTATCAAGGCTCTGCAAAAGACGAGTTGGCCATTGTTAGCTATCCTATGGACCCAAATGGCGAGAAAAAGGCTCCACTGATTGTCGCATCATTGGGAATATCCGCAAAGACAAAACATCCCAAGGAAGCAGCAAAGCTGATCAATTTTGTTGTTAACGATCCTGATGCTGCGAAAATTTTTAAAGGCGAGCATGGTCCACAAGCTTCTAAACAAATGCAGGAAGTAATCAAACCTCTTCTTGGAGAACCGGAGAATAAGGAATATGCATTTGTTGACGAAATGATCCAATCATCCAAGCCATATCCATCTATGCCGAGTAATAGTACATCTGTACAGAAGCTTTTGCTGTCCACTAACCAAGCCATTGCCTTTAAACAAAAGTCCATTTCACAAGCTGTGGATGAATTCTTTTCACAGGCTGAACAAATTTTAAACCGATAAGTCAATTTTATAAGAGCAAAAGCTCATGAAATAAAAATCTTGAGCTTTTGTTCTAAAAAAAAGGAGTTCAAACAATGTTGAATTTATTTGACCAAAAACGGTGGTCATCGATAATTCCATACCTATTTCTGGCGCCATGGCTAATTGGATTGGTGGTGTTTAGTGGCTTTCCGTTTCTAAGTTCTTTGTACCTTTCATTTACAAATTACAATTTTGTATCTTCACCTAACTGGGTTGGATTGAAAAATTATCTGACCATGTTTACCCAGGATCCACAGTACTTTCAAGCAATCAAGGTTACCGTTACCTACGTGTTAGTTGCAGTTCCGCTGGAGTTATCGTTTGCTCTTTTTCTAGCACTGCTCTTAAATAAAGGGATTCGTGGTCTAGGAATTTATCGCGGCGTTTACTATATTCCTTCGTTGATTGGTGGGAGCGTGGCGATTGCAATTCTTTGGCAGCAGGTGTTCGGAGACAGTGGTATTGTCAATCAATTGCTGGGTTATGCAGGGATTGATATGCCAAGCTGGGTAGGTACGCCCGATTATGCCATTTGGTCCCTTATATTGTTAAAGGTTTGGCAATTTGGCTCACCTATGGTTATCTTCTTGGCGGGACTCAAGCAAATCCCTCAGGAATTTTACGAAGCATCATCCTTGGACGGTGCTGGAAAATGGAAGCAATTTATTCATATTACGTTGCCTTGTCTATCACCTATTATTTTATTTAATGGCATTATGCAAATCATTAGTTCATTTCAAGCATTCACACCAGCTTATATTATCAGTAACGGTACAGGAGGACCGGTAAATTCTACACTGTTTTATACTCTTTATTTGTACCAGAATGGCTTTGGTAACTTCCAAATGGGTTACGCCTCTGCTATGGCCTGGTCATTGCTTTTAATCATCGCCTTTTTTACGGGTCTTATCTTTTTAACTTCGAAAAAATGGGTTCATTACGGGGATCAGGGGTGATAAGATGGAAAAGTCAATTCAGATTAAACAACAAAAAAATAGGTTTATGTTGAGGACACGGGAAAAAAGGATAACAAGTCCATTTCGTTTTAAAAAAATAATATTGCACGCTGTCATTCTGGTCGGAGTAATCATAATGCTTTATCCGATCTTATGGATGATTATCAGCTCGTTTAAACCTACACAAAGTATTCTGAGTGATAACAGTCTTTGGCCGAAAGATTTAACGCTTTCGAATTACATAAAAGGATGGAAAGGCACATCAGGTACAACGTTCGCCACCTTTTATCTAAATTCATTTAGTATGGTCGGATTGGCCGTGATTGGAAATGTCCTGTCCTGCTCGCTAACAGCATATGCATTTGCTCGGTTGGAATTCAAACACAAAAAAATTTGGTTTGCTTTGATGATGATGACGATGATGATTCCGATGCATGTACTTATTGTCCCACAGTACATCATTTTTAATAAGTTGGAATGGATTAATACTATTTTGCCAATTGTAGTGCCGAAGTTTTTTGCCGTAGATGGATTTTTTATTTTTCTAACTGTTCAATTTATTCGGTCACTACCGAGAGAATTGGATGAGGCAGCTACAATAGATGGATGCGGACCTATTGCTATCTATTTTCGAATTATATTGCCCCTGACTGTTCCAGCCATCGTTACAACCACCATATTTACATTCATTTGGACTTGGAATGACTTTTTTAGCCAGCTTCTATACCTCAGTGGTGTAGAAAAATACACCGTAACACTTGCTCTTCGAATGTTCACCGATGCGGGTGGAGAAGCTGCTCTTGGCTCGCTTTTTGCCATGTCGGTACTGTCGATTGTGCCAGTATTTTTAATTTTTGTCTTCTTCCAGCGATATATTGTAGAAGGTATTGCTACTTCCGGAATGAAATAAACCAAATATAGTATGAATAATGAAACAGCCTCCAAATTATGATTTTACATAATTTAGGGAATTAATGCATTTAAAGAGGTTGGAGAGGTAAAACGGAAAGTGAATAAACTTGAACAGAAATAAATAGGAAGTAGAGTATAAACGTTATGTCTCCTTTAATAGATAAGAAAAAGATGAAAAATGCTGCAGGCGAAAATATCTGCAGCATTTTTTACGGCGAATAGGGTTTTTCCACCGAAGGGGAGATGAGCCGAATAAACAACTGAATATATTAAAGTCTGTCTCGATAAAATTATTTCAGGTAAAATAAGGTAAAGTGTTGATTAATGAAAGTCCTCTGATGGTAGTGCCATCTATGGCGGCAAGGATTGGCTTGAATGAGGCGTTAGTGTTACAGCAGATTCATTATTGGCTGGAGATTAGTAAGCAAGAGATTGAGGGAAGAAAATGTGTATATAATTCCTATCCGGATTGGCAGAGGAAGCACTGTCATTTTGGTCAGTGAGTACAATTAATTTTAAAAAGGCTGGCTGCAAATTATGATCAATTAGATGCAGCAAAAGTATTATTAGAAAATGGGGCGGATCCAAATTTTGAAAATGATGAAGGGATGTCTGCATTTACTTATGCGGAGGATTTTGGCTATACCGAATTCGTAGAACTGCTGAAATAAGAGAAGCAATCAGAAAGGGTTGGTCCAATTTGGACCAACCCTTTAATAAATAGCTTTAATAAATTTCATTGTTGATTATGATGAAAGACAAATCAGGAGAATTCCCAGTGAGATTAGTCCTTCATAAGGATTTCGTGAGAATCCACATCTGTCTGTAACAAAGCCTAAAAATTAAACTGTTAACCTTAACAACTGATCATTTTGTTCCACGCTTTCGCTAGTAGTGGCTTTAACGTCAATATATTGATTGGTATTTGTAATAACCACCAATGTAGTTGTTTCAAATCCCTGGGCTTTTATTTGGTCTAATTCAAATTCAATCAGCAGGTCGCCTTGCTTGATGTGATCACCTTGTTTTAAATGTGGTGTAAAGTATTTTCCTTTCAGCTTCACCGTATCAAGCCCAATATAAATTAGCACCTCAGCACCAATTTCAGACGTGATGCCAACAGCATGTCCAGTAGGAAATTGGGTCGTAATTACTCCATCAACAGGTGAATAAATCTTGCCAGCTTCCGGTTCAATCGCTATTCCTTTACCTACCGTTTCGGTTGCAAATAATGGGGCGTTAATAGCACTTAATGGAACAACCTTACCACGTAATGGACTCTTGATCGTTTCTGATGAGGGTATACCAAAAATATTTTGAGTAAAACCATCATCTACTTTTGAATGTTTGCTTTCATATCCAAGGAGGTAGGTCAATAGAAATCCGATGACAAAAGCAGCGCCAATTCCAATTAAATATTCCCAAACCGGTGTAAACGCAGGAATGGAAAGTACACTTGGAAGGACAAAATCATTCATTACAACTCCGACGCTTCCATTAAATGCCCCGCCTATTGCAGCGGCAATGATAACATATATCATGGTTTTTCGATAGCGAAGAATGATTCCATAATTAATTGCTTCGGTTGTACCAGCTAAAGCACCAGGTACGATTCCACTTGCTGCTAAAGCCTTCAAATCTTTATCACGTGTCTTTAGGAAAACTGCAATGCCTATTCCCACTTGGGCAAAAGGAGCTGCAGCTGCCATAGCAATAATAGGGTCTGGACCAGTTGCGAGATTAACAATAGCTAATGGAATAATCGTCCAATGCAATCCCATTATGGTTAAGAAAGTCCATGAAGCACCTAAAACTGCCCCTGCTAAAAGACCGCTTTTGTCACTTAGGAAGCTAATCACCGAACCTAATCCTTCTCCGAGAAGTGTTCCGATAGGACCAAACACAAGCATGGTTAATGGAACGAGAATGATTAGAGAAATCATAGGGTTGATAAACATTTGGATATCTTTATAAATGACTTTCTTTAATAACCTATCTAGTCCTGCATAAACAAAAATGGCAATAAAGATTGGAAAAACAGTAGAAGAATAATCTGCTAATAAGACAGGAAGGCCAAAAAAGTCGATTCTCTTCACATCGTTTTCTACAAGGTGCATAATTTCAGGAGTCAGCAAAGAAGCACCAATAACACCGCCAACATATCCGTTGGCACCTAGTTTAAGGGCAATGGATATCCCGAGAAACAATGGAAGAAAATGAAAAATAGCATCTCCTGCCGCTGATAAGATGATATAGGCACCGCTTTCATTTGAAAGCCAGCCGATTGTGGTTAAAACTGATAACATTGCCTTTAAGAGTCCAGCACCGGCGAGAACGCCGATAATTGGGGCGAAACTTCCTGAGATGATGTCTAATACTTTCGCTAATTTCGTTTCTTTAGATTGATCAGGATGATTTTGTTTTTGATGGCTCATAGTTGTTTTCACACTCCCATATCTTATATCTTTTACTTTCGTTTCCTAAATTAATTTCAACTTTAAAAAAACTTTTACCGCTTTCATTTTCACTGTGTAAATTGAACCGGTGTTGCACTATTAGTATAATGAATACAAAAATTTATCAGTAGGATTCATTTGATAATATCCGGACTGAAAAGGTTTTTTGCAACAGTCCATTTGGAGGAAGTAGCGCTGGAACAATTAAAAATCGTCTCAACGGCAATGAAACTGCAACATATAACCAATTTAAATACATATATATTAAATCAAAATCGGGAGCTTGTTTATTATCATGAAATGATTTCGATCCCAGCATTCATGCCTGGTTCAGGGGATAGAGATGTTTTATTTTTATATGACAATATGGAGCTGCACGGGCAGCTATATTCCTATATAAACGAATGGGACCTTCATTATTTCGGATATTCCTTCAGCCAAAAAGAGGAAGCCTATACCGTTATTATTGGCCCTTATCTTGATAAGACACCGAGTCTATACCGTTTATCGAACGAATATCGTCTCTCTAGTGCACAAAGTGAAGATTTAAGGCTGATAGCAGATAAAATATATGTACTAACTGTTGACCAGGCAAGCAGTTATGGAAGTGTCCTTCAGCAGTTTACAAACATGATGGAGCAGGAATTGGCCCCATTCGTTATTTTAGCTAATAAAATCAGCGGTTCTGTTATTCAGGAGGCCCACCTTAACGTTGATGAAGAGGCAGAAATTGTTAAATTAAGGTATAAGACAGAAAAAGATTTTATGCATGCTGTGGAACGTGGCGATAAAAATACAGCGTTGGCACTAATCAATTCCAAAAATATGCTGTTTTCTTTTTCAGAGCGTTTTCCCAACCAGCCGTTACGCCGACTCAAAAATGTCGCGATAATCTTAAACACCTTGCTGCGTACGTCTGCGAGAAATAGTCAAATACCGGCCATCATGATTCATCGGATCTCAGAAAAATATGCTTATGAAATAGAAAATGCAAATCAAGTAGAAACACTGCAGCAATTAGAAGATCGAATGATTGAGGAATATTGTGATTTAGTTGTCTCAAATTCATTAAGTAATTACACATACATAACGCAACAGGTGTTGGAGTATATCCACAGTTTTTATAATAAGCAAATCAATAAAGAAGAGTTGGCAGCAAAGCTGTCTACCCATCCGAGTCATCTCGCCCGAAAATTTAAAGAAGAAACAAAGATGACCCTAACTGCTTACCAGCAAATGTTACGAATAAATCAAGCTAAACATTTGTTGAAAACAGAGAATCTATCCGTTGAGGAAATTGCCTGGACGGTAGGTTACGAAGATCCTTCATACTTTGCAAGAGTCTTTAAAAAAGAAACAGGAAGATCTCCCTCTCAATATCGAGATGAGGCTGCAGTATAGGAAAGGCCAATAAAAAATGCAAGGGGATCGAGGAAAGAAAAACGGGGGCAGAAGCATTGGTTTGGTCAGGCTGGCATCCTTTGTATTTTTTTCTTGGGGTTTTCTTTAAATATGTAGACATAATTTTAAGATGAAATCGCGCTTTTAAAAAGCCTCTTAAATTTCTCTCTATCTTCTGCTGTAAATGGTTTTGGCCCCTTTGTGCGTTTTCCGCCTTTTCGAGCCATCGCACTCAAATAACGTGTTTGTAATAATTGGTCAATGTTTTCATTTGTATAACTATACCCAGTATGGTGCAGAACCGTACACCCTTTTGCTAAGCCTAGCGAAGCCAGACCATAATCTTGCGTAACGATTATATCTCCCTTTTTTGCCAATTTCATAATCCGATAATCGGCAGCATCTGCTCCAGAGTCAACATAAATGGTTTCGACGCCAGATGGTTGTTCCGCACTTGAAAAATGAGAAAAGCTAGTAACAAGAATAACAGGAATATCAGCATTGATACCTTCAGAGATAATAATATCTTTTACAGGACAAGCGTCAGCATCAACATAAATTTTCATCTTTATCTCTCCATGTAATTGTTTTTTGGAACGTAACGATTAGAAAATCTCATGATCAGTGATATTGCGATTTAGTCTTTTCCACCTCATCAAGAAAATATACAACTTTCGAAGGGGATCCAGAATAAAAAAAGTATATCACGCGATCCAGCTTTGGATGGAGTGAATTTTATTAATAAAGGACAAATTATCAATGTAGTATCTTGCTTCGTAGAAGGGGGACAAAGCATTGAATGAAAAGAAAGTCATTGGAGAAAAAGCTATAGAGTTCGTGAAAGATGGGATGATAGTCGGACTGGGTACAGGGTCAACTGCATATTATTTCACTTTTAAACTCGGCGAATTAGTCCAGCAAGGGCTAAACATTAAAGGAGTCCCTACTTCTAAGAAAACAGAAACATTAGCAAACGAGCTTGGAATCCCACTAGTTTCATTCAATGAAATAGAGCAAATTGATGTAGCTGTTGATGGAGCGGATGAAGTCGATGCAGACCTTAATCTTATTAAAGGCGGCGGCGGAGCCCTTTTAAGAGAGAAAATTATTGCTGCATCTGCTAAAACTTTTATTGTCATTGCAGACTCTCACAAGAATGTCGACACATTAGGAACCTTTCCACTGCCAGTAGAGGTGGTCCCTTTTGGATTAGGAATGACAATAAAGCATATCCGGGATCTTGGCGGAAAAACGGAATTACGACAGCAACAAGGGAAACCTTTCCTTACGGATAATGGTAATTATATTTTGGACACCAAGTTTCAAGAAATTAAGGAGCCAAAAGAATTAGAGAAAAATCTAAACCTCATACCTGGTGTGGTAGATAATGGATTATTTGTTGGAATGGCAGAAGCTGTTATTACCATTATTGATAAGAAACTTGTAACTGTATTCCGTAAATAAGCACAAATTAAGAGGCTAAAATTGGAACTATCGTTAACTTATTTATAAATTCGCGGCGGGCTAATTTGACTGAGATTGCTTTATTTAAATTATTCAAATTATAAAGAAAATAAAGGGTTTCTGTATTACTTTAGTGAAGTAAAATGGTCGGATGTCAAACTTTAGCCCATATAAAAAGCAACACCAGTCATTGCATTGTTCTTAATAATACGCTATCGTTCTTCTAGGGATGACACCTAGCTGGTAAAATTGTGGTGCTTAAGAGACGATTTTAGTGGACATGCTGTCGGAAAGAGTTAAAATAATCATATATTTAAAAAAATTGGAGGAAAAAGTTAATGAAATTTTTTATCGATACTGCAAATCTTGAAGAAATTAAAAAAGCCTATAAAATTGGCGTGCTATCAGGAGTAACAACAAACCCGTCTTTAGTAGCTAAAGAAGGTGTGAAATTCGAAGATCGTATCGCTGAAATCTTAAATGCTGTACCAGAGGTTGAGTCTGTATCTGCTGAAGTAACTCCAAACGCTTTGACAGCTGAACAAATGATTGCAGAAGCTAATGAGCTTATTAAAATTAACGGCGGCGATAAGAATATTACCATTAAACTTCCAATGACACTTGATGGATTAGAGGCTTGCCGCTATTTAACGAAAAAAGGTGTTAAAACAAACGTTACCCTTATTTTTAGTGTCAACCAAGCATTACTAGCTGCACGTGCAGGAGCTACATATGTTTCACCATTCTTAGGTCGTTTAGATGATATTAACGAAGATGGTGTAGAATTAGTTGCAAAAATCGCAAAGATGTTCCAAGTTCAAGGCTTGGATTCACAAATCATTGCTGCTTCAGTTCGTCACCCTGATCATGTTACACGTGTGGCATTGGCAGGAGCTCATATTGCAACCATTCCATTTAAGGTTATTGAGCAATTATCAAAACATCCGTTAACAGACCAAGGTCTTGAAAAATTTGCAGCTGACTGGAAAACCGTTTAAAATTTGTATACAACATAAGGGCGAATCTCCTAAAGAGGGAGAACGTCGTAAACACTCTTATCTAAGTCGAAGATAAGGGTGTTTTTTTTATAAATAGGCTCTGTTATAGAATGATGTTTTTTATGGAAATTCTTATGAACGACTAATCTCATTGGCTTTCAACGACCTTTTAACCGGGGATTAAGATAAATTAAATATCTAAGAATAATATGTTGGGGTTAATATAAATACATAAGACTTTTTTATCAGGTATTTATTATCTAAAATAGGTAATACCTACTATACAAGTTTAATTGACAGGAATAATAGATTAATATATTATTAATTCGAGATAAATGATTTGAAAATAGTAAAATTAAAGATAAAAAGGAGATTTATATAAATGAATGTTTTAGTAGTGAAAGCAAATAATCGTCCAGCTTCCGAGGCTGTATCAAGTAAAATGTATGAAACTTTTATGGAAAACGTAGAAGGTGTAAATGTCACAACTTTTGATGTTTTCGCGGAAGATATGCCTTATTTTGGCCAGGATTTATTCAATGCTTTCGGTAAATTACAATCAGGCGAAGAAATGACAGATCTTGAAAAGCGTCTTCTTGCTGCAAAACAAAAGGCAATGGATGCTCTTACTGCAGCTGACTTAGTTGTATTTGCATTCCCATTATGGAACCTAACTATCCCAGCACCATTACAAACTTTCATTGACTATGTATACCAAGCTGGTTTCACTTTCAAGTACGATGAAAATGGTCAACTTGTACAATTAATGACAGATAAAAAGGCAGTAATCCTAAGTGCTCGCGGCGGGGTTTACTCAACACCAGAAGCAGCACCAATGGAAATGGCGGCTACTTATATTAAAAACGTGGTTGGCGGCGTATTCGGTATGGAAATCGTCGACGAAGTGATTATTGAAGGCCATAATGCAATGCCTGCACAAGCAGAAAAGATTATTGCTGAAGGTTTAGAAAAGGTAAAAGAAGCAGCAAAGAAATTATCGGCAGTGGCAGTTTAATAATTAACCATATTTATAAAGGAGCTTGGCAATCAAGCTCCTTTATAAATATGATGTAAATAAATACTAATTAAACGTTTGATTAAATCTGTTGGTTTTCATTGGTACCGCCAAAGGCAATGCAATAATTATCAGGATCGACAATAGCAAATTCCTTCCATGGACCAGCCTCTTTATCAATCCAGGGTTCGATGACAATTTTGGCACCTTTTTCTTTAAATTCCGCATGTAGTTCGTCGAGTGCAGTCCAGTTCTCTACATAACAATAAACATCTGGAGCAGTTTGATTATATCCTCTTGCGCATCTGTTTGGACTGACATCTTCAGGAGAATCAGCTTGAAGTAACTTAATAGCTAATCCCGTGAAACCATCTCGAATCACCCACCATTCTGTTACCTCGCAGCCTAAGACTTCCCTATAATAATGCTTTGACTTTTCTAAATTTGAAACCAGTAATACTTTTAGTGAGCTGTGAATTTGTCTGTGACTCAAAATTAAACTACCTCTTTCACTAGTAATTAAAGGATATTTTATAAAACGCATAGAATAACACTAACGATTAAGTGAGGTGTCCCTTATGTATGAATTAATTGAAGATGAAGTAGTAAGAAATGAGTACTCAACCATTCCATTTTTATGGATTCGCAGTAAGCAGCGAAATAATAGCATATGCATTATGCTCCCAGGAATCAGCTATTCCACACAACAACCGCTGTTCCATTATGCTACGAATTTATTTGCAGAAAATGGTGTAGATATTTTGCATATCAATTATAACTTTATTAAAAGTAAACATTTTGTCAAGCTTAACAAAACGGAGCAAGAGCATTGGATGTATGAGGATGTTAGAACGGTAGTAGGTGAAGTTTTAATAGATACTATTTATGAAAAGTGCTTCTTGCTCAGTAAGTCAATTGGTACTATCCCGATGGCAATGGAATGGGCGGAAAAGAAATTTATCAATCTGCCAATTGGTATTTGGTTAACGCCTTTATTGAAGGAAAATCTCGTTTTTGATACGCTGCTTAAAACAAATATTCCATCTCTTTGTGTCATCGGTGACCAGGAT
The DNA here is from genome assembly GCF_013409995.1 of Neobacillus driksii. GTDB lineage: Bacteria > Bacillota > Bacilli > Bacillales > Cytobacillaceae > Neobacillus > Neobacillus driksii. The sequence continues at coordinate 105,811 of NZ_JACCBX010000015.1, read as the reverse complement.
CAACATTATCTGCAGGCACGAATTTCTATACTTGAGACTAATAAGCTAATAAGTACGTTAGTTATTCCAATGCCAATCATAGTTTAGAGGTGAATGGTGACATAGTAGCGACGATAGAAGCGCTGAAGGTTATTATGAATAGAATGCATGATTTCGTCTGTGTACATAGTACGAATCGTGAATTGTAATTTAAATACAGAGTCAAGATGATGGATGTTCAGGAACCATTAAGTATGATTCGGGCATGAGCATCTTTTCGCTTTTCCTAACTAAAGTGTGTTATTATTTTCCATAATAGCAAGCAGGAAAGGATGGACAGGATGTCAATTGAAAGTGTAAAAGCCCATTTTAGGCAATGGAACAAAGAACAAGATGTGATGGAATTTGACACATCAAGCGCAACAGTGGATTTAGCAGCCGAAACAATAGGAGTGATTCCGGCCCGCATAGCAAAAACTTTATCTTTTAGAGGAGAAGGGGAAAAAGCCCTTTTGATTGTTGCTGCCGGAGATGTGAAAATTGATAACAAGAAATTTCGTCATACCTTTGGGTTCAAGGCCAGAATGCTGACTCCGGAAGAAGTGCTGGAGCAGACGGGCCATGCAATCGGTGGAGTTTGCCCATTCGGATTAAAAAATGAACTAGATGTTTACCTTGATGTTTCCATGAAAAGGTTTGATACACTTTTCCCGGCATGTGGCAGCACCAATTCAGCGATTGAACTAACGAATGAAGAGATTTATCGCTATTCATATGCAAAAGAATGGGTCGATGTTTGTAAAGGTTGGGAAGATTCTGAGCAAGAAAAGAAGGTTGGTTAAAAAACAAATTAATATTCTTCTCTTGCGTTCGTTAAACCGAGTAAATCATACAAAGAAGCTTTAGGATAAGGTTAACTTATTCTAGGCTTCTTTTTTTGGAAAAAGAAAGATCTTAAAAACTTCCTAACAGGTCACATCGTCTAAGTATAGGAAGGAGTGAAGGTAGTGGAAGAGATGATAATCGGTGGAATTGCCATAGAAGATAAAGAACACATCATTGATGAAATCATGAATCAGTACGGACAAGAGATTTTGCAGCTGGCGTATTCCTATGCAAATAATCAAGCGATTGCGGAGGATTTAACTCAAGATATTTTTGTTAAATGCTATAAAAACCTCCATACATATAGCGGGAAAGCAAAATTGAGAACTTGGTTGTGGCGGATTGCCATTAATCATTGTAAAGATTTCCATAGAAGCTGGTACCAAAAGAACGTGGTCATAGCCGGCGAAGAATTTCCGATTAACGGTACCAAAAAGGAACTAGTAGAGCAGAAGGTGATTCAAAGGGAAGAGGATGATGAATTAATCTCTGCGATTATGACACTTCCAATTAAATATAGGGAGGTAATTTACCTTTTCTACTATGAAGAACTGCCAATCAAGGAAATTGCTGCGGTTACTGAAACAGGCGTTAATACAGTTAAAACCAGATTACGACGTGCTAAGGAGCTTCTAAAAGAACGATTGGAGGAATAACGGTGGAGGATCGTTTAAAAAACCTAAAGAGAGTAATGGATAAGAGAACATTTGCTGACTTGAATTTTTCTGATCAACATCATAACTCAGTACGCAAAAAAATTAGCCAACAGGAAGAAAGTGATGAGGATATTCTGCTGGCAGTCATGCAGCTTCTAGTTCAAGAAAAAACAGGACATGAGTTAACAGGGCTGCTTCGGGGCCGGGGAATTCAGAAATTCGAAAATAACGAAGGATTTTTGTATACCCTGCTGCACCGTTTAGAGCAGTCTGGCTGTATTCAAACAAACTGGGATGATTCAGGAGCTAAATATTATTGGTTAGTGGATAAAGGCAGGAAATTATTGAACAAAGCCGAGCAAAAACGAACAAAACACCGGATGGTTTTAAAGGAATTATTAGAGGGGGTGAGTGTTCAGTGACAAACAATAGAAAACAGATTTTTCTAAATGAGGTAACCAATCAAATCCGGTCAAAGGAAGTAAAAAACTATGTTGCGAACGAATTAAATTATCACTTAAAGGAAGCAAAAAGGATATGGCTGGAAAGAGGATTATCAGAAAGCGAAGCAGAGGAAAAAGCTGTTGAACAAATGGGGAATCCAACTAAATTAGGAATGCAGATGAACAAGCTGCACCGTCCTAAGGTAGACTGGTGGCTAATTCTTCTTCTAGCCATATCCACTGGTTTAAGCTTCCTGCCTATGTTCTCTCTCGGTTATATGAAAGACACGTACTTTATCATATATAAGATTCTCATTGCCTTTCTTGGGGGCGCTGCAACAGTGGGAGTCATGCTGGTAGATTACCGAAAGTGGAAAAGGCACGGCTGGCTTTTTTACACAATCGGGATGTTGCTGCTATTCATCTTGGCTTTTTTCTCAAACACTATGATAAATGGACTGAGGCTAATAAAGCTTGGGCCAATTACCATTGAAAGTCTAATGGCATTGCCATTCTTCTATCTTGCTTGGGCTTCATTTTTCAATAATGAAAAATTAAGAGTTTGGCATTCTTTATTATTGTTTTTAAGCCCAATCCTGCTATTTCTTGCCTTACCGAGTATTTCAACCATCTACTTATATTCAGTGATGGTGTTCGTGATGCTTTGGTGGAGCCAATTCAGTAAAAAGGTTAAATGGATGATTTCTGTTGGTACACTTGGAACCATTATGTTGACGGCCTTATTGGTTTGGCCATTCATTAAGCCCTATCAGATTGTAAGACTTCTGGCGTTTTTTAATCCAGAGAAGTACGCAGACACGGAAGGATATATCATCCTTCGGATTCAGGAACTCATGTCAAAGGCTGGCTGGTTTGGTGTGACAGGGACCAAAGAGTTCATACCAGAAGCACGTACGAATTTTGTTTTTGTAAGCTTTACCTATTACTATGGCTGGATTTTTGGCGTTTTACTGGCTGTAATTCTCCTACTGTTTGCAGCTAGGATGATGGTGATCCAACCAAAGATTAAAGAATCTTATGGACAACTGCTTCTTATTGGCGGGGTTGCCCTTTATGGTATCCAGCTCGTTAGTAATATCGGTATGGCCTTGGGATTATTCCCTATGACTTCAATGTCACTGCCTTTCATTAGTTACGGTTTAATGCCAACTTTACTTAATGCGATATTAATAGGGTCAGTGTTAAGTGTTTACCGCCGTAAAGATTTGTTATGGAATAGTTAAAAAAAGAAGAACTCTTAACGGATTCCCTTAAGTATAGAAAAATTATAAAAATAACTTAAATGAGTGTCAGATTCTAAATTTGTCACTCATTTTTTTTGTATAAGCGATTTATAGAGAAACTGCACTAAATTGAAAAATTAGCTTTCTTTTAAGTGATCAACGAGTCGACTAAGTAAATTACTTAATACGATTATTTCTTGTTCATTGTAAATACTATAAGATTTGCTATTAAATTCATTTCGTGAGGAACTTAATTGCTGATAAACTTGTTGTCCTTCTTCTGTCACCCTCACACGTGTACGTCTTTTATCTTCAGGATCTGAAAATAAAGTAACTAAATTTGCCTGCTGGAGGCGATTTATCATACCTGTCATATTTTGTTTGGTTACGAGTGTTTCTTCCTTTAATTCACCAATTGATATATCACCTTTTTCTATTATTGTTCTAAGAATAACCCATTGCTGTATACTAGTAAGACCTACATCTGCAACCATTTTTGCACCATATCTGCATAAAAGATTGGATACCCTTAAGAAATCTAACGTTATGTTTGTTTTTATATTTTCCATCAGTCTGGGGAATTGCAGGTCTCCTTGGTCCTTTAGTAGGTGGATTCTTTGTCGATCAAATCAGCTGGCGTTGGATTTTCTATATTAATTTACCAGTTGGTTTAGTATCGCTCGTGTTACTCACTGTCTTCTTCCACGAAACGAAGGAGATTTCGTACCAATAAGTTATTTTACAGTTGATAAATACATTAGAAGTAATTTTTAAGAAAACGAAGGAACTTGATGACAACTTACCGACGAAAACGATATGAAGATGCTAGATTCATTGCACAGTTGATCAAGGATAGGAGATACACCGAACCAACAATTACACAAGGTGTTTATGAAGAAATCCCTGTGGCTAAAAAAATAGGTGCCCCCCCCTAACTGACGACCTTCAAATAGCGAAAGGCTAGATTCATAACTTGCTAAATCGGTATTTTTCTTAGCTTTTAACAGTATTTAATAGCTAAGAAGGCAAAGAGCGTTGTTTAGAGAGGCAGAACTGTAGTTGTGGATAATAGTAAGTGAAGTAAGTTTAGGCAATTATTTGATGTTAGATATTTACATTTATCTGTTCTATCTGTCTTGGATAACTGATGTAAAGGAGTCCATCTTGATATTGGACCGTTAATAAATGCGCCTCTGTTGGCTCAGGTAAATCTATTTCAAAGCTAATTTCCCCATAATATCTTTCCTGCTTCATTGCAAGTTCGTTTGAAATAGGCGGGACGACATTGGTTTTTATAGAAATCCGGCTTTTTGATATTAAATTAAATATTAGATTGTTCACTTGGATACCGGGTAATTCTACAAGAATACAGATGGTTGTATCATTTTGATAGATATCATGTTTGGGTACATCAACATCAGAAGTTCGGGTGGAAAATTCTTTTGGGAGCTGTTGATTTAAAACACTGCTCCAAAAATCACTTTGTTTATATTCATTGGTTATTTCCATCCATTTTCTTATTTTTTCAATGTCCATGATTTACCCTCCTGGCTCCTTTTATACTTGATTAGCAATGGGCATGGATGGATTGGCAATTTGATCTTGGTCACTTACGTCAGTATCAAGCATTCCTGAGTTCATTTGTGAAAAAGTTGGTGAAAAATCTCCTAGAGAAAAATTTGCACCAATAAATTTACTATTCGCAGTGTGGCTATTATGAACAGTTGGGCCAATATCAATATTCCCATTCTGATTTGCTCCATTGACCTTTATATTGAAAATATTAATCTGATAAGGCATGATTTCCTCTCCCTCTCTAGTTTAGAAACCTGGGACTCTTCCTATGTTGGTACTATCGGAATTCCCGATATCGGTCATATCGTTTACGTCTGGATCAATCAGGATATTTTGCAAATTGGCTTCAGTAGGGGACATATCGCCATATGACGAGTTAACTCCCTGTACTTTGCTCTTTGCAGTATGACTATTATGTGAAGCTTCACCAATGGTTACAGAGCCGTTTCCAGAAATGCTATTTATTTTGAAATTATATAAATTAATGACTATAGATGGCATAACTTCTCCCTCATTCTAGGTAGCAATTTTGTAAATAGCGTATGCGTATACTTGCCTAAATGACACCAGAGTTTTTCTAAAGTCCTGAAAACACAGGCTATTAAAAAAGGCCAATACATCCAACAAAGGATGACACTGGCCTTAGACCTTTTTCAACTAAGCAAAGAAAACCCAGGTTTACTTTTAAAAGTCTATATTAATAGAATGGATAGCCATAACCATAATCATAATATGGATAGCCATAGCCCCATGGACCAATTAGAGCGCTGCCAAGTAACCCACCTAGCACTCCTCCTAAGAACGGACCGCCAAATCCAAAGCCGAACGGCCGCCCAAATCCGAAACCGAATGGTCGCCCAAAACCAAATCTGCCAAAGCCGAACGGACGCCCAAAACCAAATCTACCAAAACCAAATGGACGCCCAAAACCAAATCCATGACCGAATCCATGATGACCGAATCCATGACCAAAGCCATGATGACCGAATCCATGACCAAAGCCATGATGACCAAATCTAGAATCATTAGGATCTACCATCTGATCGCCAATTAAATGTTGATGTTCTTGCATCTCTACATTCATTTAATTTTATCCCTCCTCTGTATTCACAAGTAGTGTATTCGGGATAAATTACTATTCTTAGGCCATTGTCCTAATGGGTGGAATTTTTTCAGATGAATGTCTACGGTCTAATTAAGATGATATTCAATAAGTGGCGTAAAAAAATGGACCGAGTAAAAAGATCCGGTCCATTGAAGTCAATTAAGTAGATAGGCTGACAGATTATTCAGAAGTACCGCCAACACGGCCTTCCACAACGGAAAAAATAGCTTCTTCTATTTCTTGATAACAGGTGCATCGACAAATATTAGAAGATAACCATTCTTTCACTACCTCATAGGTTGGATGTGGATGTTTTAATAGGAGTGCTTGGCAATTCATGATAAACCCTGGTGTACAATAACCGCACTGAAATGCAAAATGTTTGACGAATGCGTTTTGGATCGGGGAATCCTTCAACCCTTCAACGGTTGTAATTGCTGACCCAACACTCTCGATGGCGAGCATGATGCATGATTTATATACATTATCATTAACCATCACAGAACAGGCACCGCAATCCCCATTTAAACATCCAGGTTTTGCCCCTGTTAGGGATAGGTGATGACGAAGAACATATAGAAGAGTGTCGATAGGTCGTATTTCGACCTGACGCATTTCACCATTAATATTCAGTGAAACACTTATTTTCTTTGCGGAAGGATTGGGCATTATTCTTTTTCCTCCATTTCCACAATCATCTCTTTTAATGTGTTCCTTAACACAAATAATCGGTACTCTTTTGAGCCTTCAACATCATTCAGTACGGGAGTCGGGAGTTGCTCGATTGCGTGGTTAATTCGTTCCTCTTTAGGTAAAAGCGTATTGTTGAGTTCAGTCTCCACCTTTTGCGAACGGAAGGGGAAGGGGCATAGCCCGCTAAAGGCAAAACGTAACTGATTTTCGATCTTTATACAAGCTACCGTTATTAGGGGATAACCGGTCTCCCATTGCTGGCGCTTTTTGATCGTGATAAACGGTAAGGTAAGATATTTTTTTTCTATGAGGAGCTGGATCAAAAACTGCCCTTCCTCGAATTGAAAAGTTTTATTAAAAATATCCTGAATGGGATGTGTTTTTTGCCCTTCTTTTCCGGCTACAACCACTGTACTATCGCATAGCAAAAAGGGGAGAACAGCCTCACGGTAGAAAATATTCCCACACACATTACCACCTATAGTTATTTTATTCCTTGCTGTATGGTCAGCAATTTCCATAGATGTTTGTGTTAGTAAAGGGAAGATATTTTTTTCTTCAATATAAGTAAGCGGGAGAGAGGCTCCGAAAATAAAATGCTCCTGATAAGACTCGTGTGAGAGGGTTTCTTTAATGGCCTTAATATCAATAATCGCACCAGGATGAATAATATTGAGGCGGCCTAGTGTTAATATTTCGGTCCCTCCGGCATAGTACATAGGTAGTTTGTTTTCCTTCTTTAAGATGAAAAATTGTTCAACAGCTTCATTAACGGTAGATGGTTGGTAATATTCGATATTGCCAGCAAGCATCTATTTTTCACCCCGCTTGATCTTCCATAATAATTCAGGGATAAGAGGTAAATAGTTGACGTTGACGGACAAAGCAGTGGAGAGACTATTTGCTAAAGCTGCAGGCATCCCGATTAAACCATGTTCCCCAACACCTCTTCCGCCATAGGGAGCGTCTATTTCTGGTGTTTCCACAAATGCCACCACGTACTTGGGGTGTTCCCCAAATCGAATGGGCCGGTACGTTCGTAGTTGGGGATTAAGAACACTGCCATGATCATCAAACCAGAACGTTTCTCTCGCGGCAAAGGAAAGACCCATACTCATCGCGCCCTTTACTTGGCCAATGGCTGTTTTCTCATTGAACACTTTTCCAATATCAATGACAGCTACAGCCTTAAGGACTTTATAGGTGTAGGTTCTTAAATCCAGTTCGATCTCTACCCCTTCTGCTCCTACGGTCCATTCTGGGCCAGGTCTGCCTGCCCCGGTCTCTTTGTCTAAATACGTCATTCCTCTTATCACAAAGTTACCTCTCCCGATGATTTGACTCCCAATCGTATTGCCATTTGGAAACGTATATCCATAGGCAATATCTTTAATAAGAATACTGGTTTTCGGGTCATCACGAACATACACTTTGCCATAACCGACTTCTAAATCATCTTCCCGTGCCCTTAAAATAAATGAGGCAATATTTTTTAGTTGACGTATGATATCCTCTGCTGCTGCTAAGACTGCTCTTCCTGCCATATACGTTCCTCTACTTGCGACCGTTTTCCAATGCTCCGGCGTACTTAATGTGTCGACTTCCATTTGAACATGAATGTCATTCACATCCATTTTTAATCTTTCTGCCAACATTTGCGCAAGTATTGTTTTGGTGGCCGTTCCGATTTCTATCACACCTGAAATAAGGTTAATACTCCCATCAGGATTAAATATTAAAATAACCGCCGAAGTTGCATTTGGGTCAATCGTTGAAGTCTTCCAAATGCAACTAATTCCCTTTGCCCGAACACGATGATTTCCAAGATCCTTAATCTGACCTTCCTGCCAATTGATTAATTCTTTTAATTTACTTATGCATTTTGGCAAATTCCCAACCGTACTAGAATTTAAGAGTACCTGGGTAGGGGTGGTATGACCCGGTAAAATGGCATTCTTATTTCTTAATTCAAGTGGATCGATGTTTAACTTTTGCGCGAGCACATCCATGGTCCGTTCAAAGGCAAAGTGAACCTCTGAATGACTGAACCCTCTGAAGGGGGCGGCATACGGATGGTTCGTGTACATACATAATGAGTCACACCAAATATTCTCAATATGATAAGGACCTGTACAGTCGACAGCCCCCGCACGGCTTAAATCAATTGATTTATCTGAGTAGGCCCCGCCATCCCAGAGATAGGTAAGTTCGGCAACCTTTAGAAGTCCTTCTTTTGTACTTCCGAGCTTCACCCTCGCTTCGAGACCGATATGTCCTGGTGAAGTCAGCATATCCTCTTCACGTGTATTAAGGATTTTGACGAGTCGGCCATTTACTTCCTTCGTGGCAATATACGCTAGGATCTCTAGTTGAGTGGAGGCTTTTCCACCATAAGCTCCACCTACTAGGGGTGTATTTACTCTAATTTTACCGGTGCTAATTCCAAAATATTGGCCTATCAATCTTTTAATCATAAACGGTGCTTGTGAGGAGGATGATATTTCAATCATTCCATTAGGATGTATTTGCGCGAACGAACATCTTGTTTCCATCGCTGCATGATCAGATGGCCGAAAAGCAAAGTGTTCTTCAACGATCACTTCACTTTCTGCGCAGCCTTTTTCCCAATTACCTTTTCGGATTTTCGTCCGGGTCGCGATATTGGTTCCGGGCTCAGGATAAACGCCTTGGATTTTTTTATACTCACCAAGCTTGGGGTGAAGAAGGGGTGCATCAGGTTTTAGGGCCTCAGATGGTGAATTGACAACAGGAAGTGGTTCGTATTGAACATTAACCGCTTGTGCACCTTGCTCAGCTAAATAAGGATTATCCGCTACCACAATCGAAATGACCTCTCCTTGATACCGGACTCGATCCGTAGCGATTGGCGGCCGGTCTTGCAATTCTTCCCCGGTGAGGGGGAGATTTTGACCGGTTATAACCGCCCTTACTCCTGGTATTTTCTCAGCTTCACTCATATCGATATTTTTTATTAGGGCATGTGCATAAGGGCTTATCACTAGTCTGGCATGCAGCATTTCGTTTGTCTCAAAATCTGCAGTATATTTTGCTTGCCCTGTTACTTTTTCAAAGGCATCCTTTCGGGTTATACCTTTCCCGATAATATACATGAATAGCCCCCCTTCTTGCTTTATAAGTAACGTTCCAAATTGTTTAAAACATTCTCGTATTCTTCTATCGTATCAATATCAATAAATAGTTCCTCAGATTTATGGTGGATTACCTTTCCTTTAATGGATGGGTGATCCTTTAAAAGTTTTTTCACGCCTTCATCATGTTTTAGTTGTGATAACAGAGGGAATAACTGTTTTCCAATCAGCAATGGGGGACTAATAATATCTTTAAAACTAGAAGCAACATACAATACCCCGTCCTCAATAAACGCAGCAATAAGTTGATTTATCATCTTCTTGTGGATAAAAGGTTGATCCGCAAGAAGAATCATCACCCCATCGGGTTTTAATGAATTGGCTACCTTTATCCCATAATTAAGTGAACGGGAGAGGCCTTTTACAGAATCAGTGCAATAGACTACTGTAATTTTCTCAGTTAATAATGACTTCCAATGTTTAATGGATGGGTCATCGTCTCTTGCAACTACAGCGATATGATGAAGGTTTGAGTCAAGTGCGGTGTGTAATGCGTATGCCCCGACTGTTTTTCTTCCTAAAGGGAGAAGCAATTTATTTTTACCCATTCGAGTACTCTTGCCAGCTGCAAGATAAATTCCTACTATTTTATTTTGTTTATTCATCATTCTTAATCTCCGTTGATTTTCTATATAGTTGAATGATTTGAGCCATTATACTGACTGCAATTTCTTCGGAACCTTGTGCACCAATTGGCAGCACGACCGGGAAAAAAAGATTTTTTTGAACCTTTATCCCGCTTAGCAGACGAGTTGTTCTTTCCTTGGAACCTAATATACCAATGTAATTTATTTCTGAATTTTTTAAGCCAGCAAGGAATTCTTGGTCTTTTAAAAAATTGTGGCTCATGATAACGATGAAATCGTTCTTTGAAAAGTGGATAGAATTGATAATATGTAGTGGGGATCCAGTAATGAATTGGTATGCGGAAGGAAAATGAGATTCATTGCAAAGTCCAGGTCTCCAATCACAGAGCGTTACATTGAAACCTATTGTTGAGGCTAATGATACTAAAGGTTTCGCATCTTCACCTGCGCCGAATATGAGGATACGAGGAGGTGGTATAAAAAGATAGGTGTATTTATAACCTTCATTATTTGGATGAAATTTATAATTATTATTTATATCCTTGTTAGGATAGATTTGAAACGTAGATCTTTTTAAAGTGAAGTCATCTGAAAATACTTTTTCATGAAGGACTGATAATCCTTTTTCTAAAGAGTTTTTTAGGAAAAAAAAGTCTGTCATTAATTTTTCAGTTACAGGTTCCAACAGTATTTTAATGATTCCGTTACACCCCATTCCTTGTCCACAACCATAGTCATCAACACTGCTTAAATCATACGTGACGATTTGTGGATAGGGGGATTGGAGTAACGCTTTACACCGCAAAAGGAAATCTTCTTCTAAACACCCCGGAGAAACCATTCCAACCCTATCCCCATTTTCCATCATAAGCATGGATGTCCCTTCTTTTAGGTAACCTGAGCCATCAATATGAATAATGGTTGCCAATATGCTCTTTGCCGTTGAATGTTGAAGCGCATTTAATATTCGAAAAAAGTTTTGCATGCACTTTCCATCTCCTACTATGTTCATTAACTCTTCGATTTAGAATTTATGAGTATATAATGAAAAAAATGCGATGAATAGTGAGGAAATTTTTAATGGAGCAACAATTTGAGTATTGTATTATTAGACTAACGCCTAAAATAGGCCCGCCAGAATTATTACCTACATCCTAACTTCCCTTTATAATTGAATGTTGCTGTTAAACGCTAAATTGCTGCTTTTTGTTAGGATCGATAATAAAATAGGCCCTAATTTCTCTAATTCTCCGTTCTCCATGTTTTTCCCATTTAGAAATAAATCCATATTAATTATTTCACTCATATCATTAATACTATTTAGTTGGTAAGAATAAGCAGTAATTAATTCTTGGAAGATATTTATTAATTTCAAGTGTTCAGAACAAATGAATGAAGGAGATTCTATCTTTTTAAATCGGAGGACAGTATCCTCGCATATTAAAATATTAGACTTTAATTTTTGTAAGATGTTATTTCCTTCTTTATTGTAATTACTCATATCTGATATTTTCTACCCAATTTTAGCTAATTCCTTTCCATATTCAGAAATATTCATGGTAAACTCCCCTAAAAAGTTGATTTAATTTAGTGTATGTAAATTAGCCTAGAATGATTAATAATCCTAAATCCGTTTTTAGTTGTATTAATGGGTTTAGCCTTAACACTAGCCATGGTTAGGCCATACAAAAATAGGTACTAGAATAGATAGTCTTAATAGATTAATGTTTATATATCTTATTAAAGGTATGTAATTATATAGCAAGTGTAAGGCATAAGTAAAAAAAGAAACCTAAAATGAGGGTTTCTTATGTTATTTTAATACTTTTAGTGCCTCTGAAATTTTTCTTACAAAAATTAAAGGTGGTTCTACAGATTGAAAATGGATATACAGGATGTTTGGTTCTGTGAACAGCCAATGATTATGAACAGCACTAATGGTTATCCCATTTTCAACTAAATGGTTTGAAAAATGTAAGATCTCTTCAGGAAGTATTACTGTTTCGCCGCGATTCAATATATTCCCATAAGAATCCATAGATTCAAACACTATTTTAGTACCAAGTTCACCACGAATTGGTCTTCCATGAATGGAAACATTTAAATTCCGTTCAAGCGTATATGAGATGGGTGAGGAATAAACATGCAATATGGAATGTTCGCAATTTTACTTATTATTTTTGGATTGATACTGCTTAGGTAATGGAGGGGCAATTAAGATGATAATTAGAGCTGCTAAAAAAGAAGAATATAGTTTTATTGAAGATTTTGTATATGAAATATTCAAGAATACGAGCTATACAGATGGTGTAGTTGAAAAATCTCTTGTAAGAGAGATTCGGGAAAAACAATTTTACATCCCACAATTAGATTTAGTTGCTGAGGACAAAGGGGAAATTATAGGACACTTTATACTTTCAAAACTTCCAATAAGTAATAACTATGAAAACGAAATTTTAATGTTATCCCCCGTCTCTGTGGCAATTAAAAAGCAACGACAAGGTGTTGGCAAGTTTATGTTGCAGGAAGGTATTAAATTAGCTTCTGAAAGAGGTTATAAGGGAATTATTGTTGAAGGAGATTTTCGATATTATCGACGCTTTGGATTTAGAACATCAACTGAGTTCGGCATATATGCGTCCAAGAAAAACTTACCGCCCTCCAAGGAGAATTTAATGGCAATGGAGCTGTGTAAAGATGGGTTGAAAAATATCTCTGGTGAAGTGGACTATACAATTTATCATTCATTAACACATTGAAATTTATTTAATATTAATGGGGCGTTAATCCAGGCAAGAGTAACCACCTTTTTTGTTGAATTTCTTATTAAACTAACGGAAGGTTAGTACATAATAGGTTCGCTTATTATATTTAAGGACGTAATCTTACTAAAATGGCTGCCTCGTACTTCACTAATAGGCATAAAATAAAAAGAGAATTATAATAGAGGTAGGTTAGATGATGTTACAGAAAGATAGTGGAAAAGTGTTAGACGCTCAATCAGCTCGGGTACAAAGCTACATTAATTCTTCAGAAAAACAAAAATCGTTATACAAACGAACTTTATTCATTGTAAGTATTTCACAAATTTTGGGTGGTGCAGGGTTAGCTGCGGGAGTGACTGTGGGTGCACTTCTTGCACAGCAAATGCTCGGTACAGAGGCATATGCTGGACTGCCTTCGGCTTTACTTACTTTTGGGTCGGCTGGTGCTGCTTTATTGGTCGGGAGACTTTCGCAGGCGTATGGACGGCGTACAGGTTTGACAGCTGGTTTTATGCTCGGTGGACTTGGAGCAATAGGTGTCATATTTGCAGCTATATTAAACAGTGTTTTCCTGTTATTCCCCTCCCTGCTTATTTATGGTGCAGGCTCAGCAACAAATTTACAAGCTCGTTATGCGGGTACGGACTTAGCAAGTAAAAAACAGCGTGCAACTGCTATTAGTATTACAATGGTTTTTACGACATTTGGTGCAGTAGCAGGACCAAATTTAGTAAATGTGATGGGCGATTTCGCCCTTTCGATTGGTGTTCCATCGCTTGCTGGTCCTTTCATTTTAGGAGCAGCAGCCTATATCTTAGCAGGTACGGTCCTTTTCATCATGCTTCGCCCAGATCCATTAGTTATAGCAAGAACAATTCAAGCAATCAACCAAGAGTCTAGTAATAAAGGGCTATTGCCAACAACGGAACATACAGAAAACAAAAGAGGAATCATCGTTGGAGCAACGATAATGGTCCTTACTCAAATGGTAATGGTAGCTATTATGACAATGACACCAGTTCATATGATGCATCATGGACATGACTTGGGTGCAGTAGGTCTTGTTATTGGGTTTCATATAGGTGCTATGTATCTCCCTTCACTTGTTACAGGTGCCCTTATTGATAAGTTGGGGCGTACTGTAATGGCTATTGCTTCTGGAATTACGTTACTTCTGGCAGGTTTACTAGCAGCATTTGCACCAGGAGATTCTATGGTTCTTATGGTAATTGCTCTTTCTTTACTTGGATTAGGATGGAATATTGGTTTGATAAGTGGGACAGCCCTTATTGTTGATTCAACTAAAACTTCCACACGAGCGAAAACTCAAGGTTCAGTGGATGTGTTAGTTGCTTTGTCAGGAGCTGCTGGTGGAGCCGTGTCTGGAATGATCGTGGCAAGTTCAAGCTACCTTACGCTATCAATAGCTGGAGGGATTTTATCTTTATTGCTTATTCCAGTGGTGATATGGTCTCGTGGAGTTAGAAAATAGGGCAGATTGTTTAGGAAAATCAAAATTTTAAAACTAAGTAGATACTTGAGTAGGAAAGAGTCGATACTTCGGCTCTTTTTTCTTATTCCTCAAAAGAGCAGTATCTGTATTATTAAGAAATTATTCAAAACAAGTTCTTAAAAAGGTAATATTGAATTGAGCTAAAGTAATCGGCTGCCATTTTATGGTAGCCCTTTTTAATTGGATTACTGCATAGTTGCAGGGAAAATTTTAATAAAAAATTCCAAAATGGAACATTTAAAAAATGCGAATCGTCTAATTACAAATACAAGGCATGGGAGGAGAAACTGAACGCATGGCTGACAACCCTAACTCAGAACCCATAAAACATTTGAATCGTGAAGAGAAGCTGAAATGGTTAATGACCGCTTACGGTAATGATGTTATTAGAATTGCTTATACTTACTTGAAGCACAAACAGATGGCAGAAGATGTAGCACAAGAGGTTTTTATAAAGTGTTACGAGAAAATGGATTCCTTTCGAAACGAATCATCTTATAAAACATGGCTGATAAGAATTACTGTGAACCAAAGTAAAGATGTCTTAAAAAGTTGGACTTTTAAAAATGTGTATTTTACGGATATTTTTAAGCCCAAACTGACCTTATCTTCTCTACAGCATTCATTTTCGAGTGTAGAGGAAAATCAATTGATTTCAAAAAAAGTAATAGAGCTGCCGGTGAAATTAAGAGAGGTCATTATCTTGTTTTATTATCAGGAGTTTTCTATTGAGGAAATATCGGACATGCTTAAGCTCAATTCAAATACGGTTAGAACTAGATTACATCGGGGACGCCAAAAACTTAAAGAAGGTTATGAAGGAGCGTGGGCAATTAGTGGAAAATAGACTGGAAAATTTAAAAGAAAAAATGGATGAAACCATTTTGAAAGACGTGTATTTTGATGATAAGCAGTATCAAAAAGTCTTGAACTCAATTAAAAAATCCAAGTTTCAAAAGCATGTTTTTCCGCTTAAAAATAAGTTTAATACTGTTCTTAGCGCTTCAGTTGTTTCTTTAATGTTTTTAGGGATCACCTATTTTGTAGGGACGCAGCTAAATTTATTTAATGGTCCTGAAGTGAAACAAGCTAATGAACGAAAGGAGAATATGCAAGAATCTCTAGAGCCTTCCAATGAGAAAACGGCATATATACCATCCAAGCAAGAAGAAAACTATGATGAAATGACTAAAGAAGAAATCCTCACAAAAATGATAAACACGGTAGATTATTTTGAAACGGCTATAGGAGAATTCAAATCCTTTTCTGAGGGTGACCCAGGTTATACGGTTATCGAATATGCGATTAGTTTGAAAAATCAACCAGGTGGGTACGGTAAAAGAACGTATACGGAAAATGGCAAAAACGATACATTTTATGAATACTATAATGATGGAACGGTATGGAATTTAATGGAACAGACACACACTTACAGTCAAATGAGTTATTCAGAAGGAAGTAGTTCAGGCACATTAAAGATAGAAGAGGCATTTTCAAAAGATAATGAAGGAATAAACGTTACAAAATATCGTGAGAGACCTCCAATTGGTTCGGCAAATGAAACATTATTTCCTTATGAGATAGCCTCAAACTATACACGAGATTTAAGTAAATGGGAAATAGAAAAGCAAAATGAGGAATTACTGGGTCATAACACGCTTGTAATCAAAGGGACTAAAAACCATAGAGATTTCCAAACATTCCGCTTTTGGGTAGATAAGGATACGGGGATATTGGTTAAGTATGAAACATATAATTCTGCTGGTGACGTTGTAGATTACTTATATCCGTCAAAACTTGAAATTAATGTTCCAATCGATAGTGAACAATTCAAACCCAATTTAGATGGTTATAGAATAGATGACCAATATGAGAAACCTAGTATAACAACTGGTAATATCGATGAGCAAATCCCTGAAGAATTAAAGGCACAATGGGAAGAAGTAAGGAAGAATCCGAATGAAACAGCGATACTTCATTTGAATAATAAGTGGTATATTCATGTCAAAAGAGGGTACCTTGTCAACTATATAGACGAAGAAAAAGGTATACTGTATTTTGCAAAAGCTTCCGCTGTTAAGTCACTGCTTAATTTCCATGCCCTTGTTGAGGGATATAACGTAGAAACTTTAAAAATGGTTTATGAGTAAATCAACGAAAGGTGACCGTCATTTGGCGGTCCTTTTTAGTACAAACAGCATAAGTTCCAAAGTGTACTTTGAGCACAAGATTGTGAAGTTTTGTTCTTAAAGTAATGTGCAGGCAATAAAAAGTAATTCCAATCTTACGGGAGTATAAAATACACTAAAGGTGGATGTATTGCCTTGCAAGCTATGGAGGAGTGGGTATTGAAATTGTTTTTTAATGATAATAGCAACGGGATTAGGTGTATTCGGACAGTTTTAGCCTATTTTGTGGATGAACACATAGCTAATACCAATCGTAGTGTATATTACTTAACCATCTTTATGGTTATTAGTATCCTCATTTACTTAGTCATCCCTTTATTAGCATACCTGTTGAAGAAGCTAAAAAATATTTAATAAAAAATTTACTCTTTTCGAATAGAAAAAGGCAGGCGTTTTTTGCACGCCAGCCTTCATACTATATTGAATCAATGATCGTGCCCCGATAGTTAATAGATACTGATGGGAGCTCGGTTAATTCTTATTCAGATGCGTTCAGCCATCTGGGTCCGACATTGCTCGGCTGTAAAGGCTTATTCCTTATAGGAGCTTTGGATACCTCATCCGCTCCAGCATCCCTGTTTCCTTGAGGTCGGGGCTGGCCATCCATATCATCTATTACGGAGTAAGGCCCGTTTTTCAATGCGTTGATAATCGGACTTTTTTCGCCCGCACGGTATAATCCGTCTTCTGCCAAAACCAGCTGAGGATTTTGCTGCATAATCCCTGCGACCGGCCAGATCCCGAGTTCGGCGCCATACATGAAATTTCCTTCATACGTAAGAGCTGCTGAATCGTCGATTACCTTAAGAAGAGAAAGCTTAGCGTTCCCGCTTGCCTGTATAACGTTATTTGCTATAATCGTGTCTACTGGCGCTAACGTATTCGTACCGCTTTTTTTATCGCCAACGATGATGTTGTTATCATTGTTCACGAGTGTGTTGTGAGTAATGAGAACATTTTTTACTTGAAAATATTTGTTGAGAGCCGAGTCAGGTATGCCATTGGTTAGAACAATGGCCCCACGTGTCGTATTGCTGCCAACAATGCCACTGATATAATTGTTGGCTATCACATGATCTTCGCCTATAACGCGGATCGCGCCTGCGTTCGCCTTGCCATTGGCGAAAAAGAAGTTGTTTTCAATGTGCGTTCCATTGCCGTGACGAAGTGTGACGGTCGCTGCATTGTTCAAAAATGTATTGCCGCGAATCACATTCTTCCCTGATTTAACCGAAACCATTTCGATTTCTCCATCATTGTTCTCGAACAGGTTGTTCTCTACCGTTGTATAGGAATCCGAGAGCGAATAGGTACTCGTTCCGATTCTCAGCGTTTCCGCTTCATTACTAATCACTTGTCCACTATCGTCGAGCAGGATAGGCCGGCCGGCAAAATGATTGTGATCAATGACATGGTGCTGCTCGGCTGCCTGCTCTCTCCAAACTACCATCGTTGCACCGATGTTTTTCTTGCCTTTGAAATAGGAATGGTCCACCCTGTTATAGCTTCCGTATAATCCAACTCACTTCGTGTTCTTCTCATTGCTCGGAGGGTTATAATCAATCATCTGGACGTTAGTAAGACGGGAATGCGTCGCTTCAAGATCTCCCACCCTGAACTCAATGACACCGGAATCATCGATATCTCCCCCATCTTTGAATACCAAGCCGTCCACCACAAGATACGATCCTCCGATGTTGAGTGTGGAGGCGCCGCTGAGCACTACCTGACCCGGTGTTTCCGCTCGCAGAGTGATGGGTTTATTCTGCTTGCCTGCGCCTTCCATCACAATGGCAGCATCCTTCCATACTCCGTTCCTCATCACAATTGTATCATCGGGTTGCGCTTTGCTCATCGCTGCTGAAATTTCGTCCACAGAAGAGACCTTCACTAACGATTCCTCAGCC
The DNA here is from genome assembly GCF_013409995.1 of Neobacillus driksii. Lineage (GTDB taxonomy): Bacteria > Bacillota > Bacilli > Bacillales > Cytobacillaceae > Neobacillus > Neobacillus driksii. The sequence goes on along the minus strand of NZ_JACCBX010000015.1, from coordinate 87,100 downwards.
GATGCACCGAAAGGGATTGAGGAGAAAGCGGTTACAATACAAACTGACAATAAAGATTTCCATAACTTTTTCACTATACTGCCTCCTTTTTGTAAATCTACGGATATTATCCTATACTTTCCAGGACAAGTTTATGGTTTTTTTTAGCTTGACCATGGATTTATTTGTAAAGGAAATGCATAAGTCCCTATGATAACGCTGTGGCGGAAGCAACATTTAAGATCTTCAAGACGGAATTCGCTAACCAAGCTCATTTTCGAAGCAAGTCCATAGGGGGAATAGATTAAGGAGGATTAATACTCCTTTTTGTTGAATCTTCTTAATAAACTTTATTAGGTAGTTCTCTGGAGAATCATATAAAAAAATTAAGGAAGGGGAAGTTTATGAACTTTAAATCTCCACAAATTAATCTATATGTTGATAATATAGAGAAATCAAAAGGGTTTTATCAAAAACTGGGCTTTACACAAACCTTTGTAGCTGAAATAGATGGTAAGCCTGTACATTATGAACTAATATTGGATGGTTTCAAGTTAGGTATAGCCACTAAAAAGTCAACAAAAGAAATTCACGGTTTAAATCCTGGAAAAAATATGGGTTGTGAAATTGTAGTATGGACAGAAGATACCGATTCAGCCATTCAATATTTAATTGCAAACGGTGCTACTATGTTATCTAATCCTCATAATTTTTTAAATGATTTAAGGTCGGGTTTGGGTACAAGACCCTGATGGTAACCCAATACAAATCGTTTGTAAAAGAAAAAAATGAGTTTTCTTCAACAAAAAGAGGCGTTAATCCAAGAAGGATTAACGCCTCTTTTTGTATAATTAATCCTTGTTTAGCAACGAGGTTTCCCGATAGGTCCTTGACCCCATTAAGACAAAGCGTATCCAGAATTATTCTTTGTTAGTTTCCTTATTTCAGAGGAATCCAAATTTCAGAATAATAATCAGAACTGGATGGATTTCCATTTGAGTAGACTTCTAAATCTGGGGTTCCCGCATGCTGATAATGGCTGGATGGAAACCATTCCGAGATGATTTGTTTCCAAGTATTCTGCATCGCATCCGGCATAGCTCCATGTACTTCAAATACACCCCACTTGGAAGCGGGAATCTCAAGTTCCAAAAGACCTTCAGGTGTTTCACCCTTATGATCTGTACCGATCCAGTAATCCATTAATGGGGAACCAGGTGCGCGTTTATCGACACATACCCCAAGGGCACCTTTAAGTTGACCATTATTTAATTCAAATAATAAATCATTTGTTCCATCAACATGGACATCATCCCACATTTTTGGGATCCCAGCTAAGTTCTCCCCATTTTCACAGGAAAATTCGCGCTTTACACCGACAACCTTAAAACTCTCTTTTTCTACGATTTTGTAATTCATAGGTTCTGCCCCTTTCAAATTTACCTGGATGGCCAGGCGGTTATAAGATATCAGCTTTCCAGTGTAATTACGTGCCTGACTTGGTGTGAATCCATGCTGCCTCCGGAAAGCTTTTGCAAAAGATTCAGGAGTGTCGTAGCCATATTTTAGGGCGACATCAATTATTTTGCTTTCGGTTGTAGAAAGTTCTTGGGCTGCTAGTGTTAAACGTCTGCGTCGAAGATATTCACCTACAGTTATGTCTGTAAGTACTGAAAAAATACGTTGAAAGTGAAACTCCGATACATTGGCTTGTTTTGCTATACCTTCGATTGTAATCTCATCAATTAAATGGTCTTCCATATAATCTATAGCCTTCTGTAATGATTCTACCCATCCCATATCGCTCACTCCTTATGTACATGGTAACAACCGCTGCGATTTAAATCCTGTCATTTTCTGCTCTATTTTAACAGATACCATCTAGGAACCAATTAATATTCTCGTTAGTAGTGATAAATTTCTGAAATATTCGTTAAATACGCTCTGTTTTTAAGATGCTGTCAATCCCCTTTTTTACTATAACTACTGGTAATTTTACCTGAAATTGGTAGATTTTGAAATAACGCAGAGAAGATTTAGGAATAAATGAAAAGACTCTTATTATAAGTAAAAATCCCAATTTAGGGGTACTAATCTAGAGATGTAGTGTTTTTGATTGTAAAATCCTGCCTGAAATATGACAAAAAACATATGTTAAGATGAGTTTGTTAAAAACAGCAAACTTCTAGGAGGATTTAATTATGATTAAGAAAAAGGCTCTTTTAACGCTAGCCGCTGCGGCGGCAGTCGTAATGGCCAATCCAGTATTAAATAAGGCAGAGGCTGCTGACTTTTCTCCAGTTGTTCAGGAAAAGGTCTATGTTTATCAAGGATCAAATCTGAATGATATTAATAGTGTTATTGAAAAATATCTTGCTAGTTTTGGATATAAAGTGACTGTACCAACTCAAACACAAACAAATCTACCTGCACAAACACAACAGACAACTCCAACAATAACAACAAATCAGCCAGTGCAGGAACAGTCAGTGACAACAACGCAACCAACAACAACACAAACTACTAGTACTTTAAGTGCCTTTGAGCAAAAAGTGGTCGACCTTACCAATCAAGAGCGTGCCAAAAATGGGTTACCTGCTCTTAAAGTGGATTTAACACTTAGCAAAATGGCACGTGAAAAATCTCGTGATATGTCTGCTAACGGTTACTTTAGCCATACAAGCCCAACATATGGCTCACCATTTGATATGATGAAAAAATACGGAATCTCTTATCGTTGTGCTGGTGAAAATATTGCTATGGGGCAGCGAACACCTGAAGAAGTAGTGAAAGCTTGGATGAATAGTGAAGGTCACCGTAAGAACATCCTTAGCCCGAACTTCAACTATATTGGTGTTGGATATGTCTCTCAAGGCAACTATTGGACACAAGAGTTTATCGGTAAATAGATTTAATCTTAATAGCTGCTTGGGGATAATTATATCCTCAAGCTTTTTTAGTGGGATTGCAGTGTTTGTAGAATTTAGTAATAAGTGAAAATCCCTAATCGACAAAAAATTTTCTAGGAAATAAATAAAAGTTAGTTTTACATAAGGGATGAAGCTGGCATTAATCAAACGTTTGTTTAACAATATTTCCTTCAAATTATGTCGATAACCAAATAAATATGTAAAGTAAAAAACAATAAATCGACATGACCCTGTAATTGTGTTGACATAACCCTTTGGTAACCTGATTTAAAAGCTGATTTTGGTTAGGAGATCATGAAATGAGAAGGAGAAAAAGACGGAGGCTTAAATGGGGTAATATAATACGTTTGTTTTTATTTATTATCCTTATTGTTGGAGGCATCTATGGGTTCACAGTCTATAAATCTTTTAATAGTGCAGTAGCTACAATGCATGAACCGCTCGATGACAAACAAAATAGTGAAAAGCAGCCTAAGGCATTAAAAAAGAAAGAACCATTTTCCGTTTTAATGCTTGGTGTAGATGAGCGTGAAGGAGATAGCGGTCGTTCTGATACAATGATTGTGTTAACCGTAAATCCAAACAATAATTCTGTAAAAATGCTGAGTATTCCAAGGGATACCATGACAGAGATTGTCGGTAAGGGAAAAGAAGATAAGATTAACCATGCTTACGCATTTGGCGGTGTTCCAATGGCAGTAGATACGGTGGAGAACTTCCTTGATATTCCAATTGATTATTACGTCAAAATAAATATGGAAGGCTTTAAGGATATTATTGATACAGTGGGCGGAATTGATGTCGAGAATGATCTTGCGTTTAAAATAGAAGGATTTAGTTTTCCTGCAGGTAAGATACATCTAAATGGCGAGGAAGCATTAGCTTTCATCAGAATGAGATACGATGACCCGAATGGCGACTTTGGCCGTCAAGAACGTCAACGCCAAGTGATTCAAGCGGTAATCAAAGAGGGTGCAAGCATCACAAGCTTATCGAAAGCCCCGGATATCTTTCAAGCAATTGGCAGTAATATCAAAACGAATCTTACCTTTGAAGAAATGATTAGCATTCAAAAGAATTATAAAGAAGCTGGAAAAAACATTGAACAGCTGACCATTATCTCAGAAGGGAAAATAATTGATAATATCTATTATGGAATTGTAACGATAGCAGAACAACAGCGCATTCAGGATGAATTGAAGGCTCAATTAGAATTGAATAGTGAGAGCTAATTTTATTAGCTTAAAATTCCGGGTAAAGGACTGGCGATGATCATCCCCAGTCCTTTACTATTTCTAAAACTATCATTGTTAAAGGAGGTTTTTAGTAACCGACAGAGAAATAATTTAAATACCTTTCCAGAGTGGAGATGAAAGAATATGTATATACCAAAACATTTTATTATTAAAGATGAAAAAGTTATCTATGATTTTATTGAAAAGAATAGCTTTGCTACCTTGTATTCTCAGCACAATGGAGAACCATACGCTACTCATCTGCCACTCCTTTTAAATAAAGAAGAAGGCTTTTTGTATGGACATTTTGCCCGTACTAACCATCAGTGGAAGGATATTGAAGGTCAAAATGTTCTTGTTACCTTTCAAGGTCCTCATTGCTATATTTCACCATCCTGGTATGAGACCAACCAGGCTGTACCAACTTGGAATTTTATTGCTATACACGTTTATGGAGAGTTGGAGATTGTTGAAGAAGAAAAGGAAGTATTTGAATCATTGGCAGACATGGTAAGTAAATATGAAAAACCAGATAGTTCCTATCATTTGGGGAACGTTGATGAAACTTATATAAAGGGCATGAGTAAAGGCATTGTAGGTTTTAAAATCACCATTAATAAAATTGAGGGGAAGGCAAAACTAAGTCAAAATCATCCCGTAGCTAGACAGGAACTAATTATTAAACAATTAGGAAATAGTTCGGATCAAAATGATAAAGATATAGCACAACTAATGAAGAAAAATATTGAAAAAAGTAATGGTTGACTGTGTAGTGTACAACATAGCAAATTAGCTACGTTTTAGGAAAAGGTGGAACAGGAAACGGTTATAGTTTAATAATAAAACAAAGGCGGACAGGAGCATTCACTGTTCGCCTTATTTGTTTTTTCACTAATTAATTTCCATACATAGAAGGAAGAAAACATAAATATTAATATGAAGGGCAAGAAACATTCCTTAAAAAGGAGGTGGGGGGAATTTGGAAGCAAGTGGAAGGAGTGTAACCTTAAATCCTTATATCATATCCACTTTTCGGTCACTAGTTGAAGCTATCATTCCACCCCATCTTAAACAAAAAGATTATATTGGAACTGTTCATGTGGCTGGAGCGCAGGAATTACATGTTTATGAGTATGTTATTTGGATATTAGATCATTCCATTGCCTTCCCTGTAAAAGAGCAGTTTAATTTCGTTAATGGTTCCATGTCGAAATCGACTGCGGAATTACTGGACGCAGGAGCGGCACGGTTAATTCAGAAGGGGCAGATTTTTTACCCATTAAATGGAACAGCTTATCCTAGCGGAGGACTTTTCTCTGCACTTTCACCAATAGATAGGTTAAGGGCGATTACTATAATTGAACGCCTGGATATTAATCTTGAATATTTGAGCATTCCATACAAAAATAACCCGGTACTCGTACGAAATATGATGGATGTCCTAAATGAACTTCCTATGTTTTGTCACTATTCGGAATGGCCGGCATACGGAAAAACACGATTATTATCTCCTGAATATAGAAGAGTCGAATATTTTCCACCTGGATGGTTCCAGGTCCAATATCCAGGTCCATCATTTGGATACCGGGATTTTCGCGGGTTCTTAGCAATCATCCAGCACAGGAAGGTGGACCAGTAAATGTCTAATCAGGACGTGATTGTAATTGGTGCTGGCGGTGGAGGAGCGGTTATAGCAAAAGAGCTGGGAGAATTGGGATTAACGGTTTTGGTTTTAGAAGCTGGTCCCTGGTACGGGAATAAAAAGTGGCCAAATCCAAATTTACAGCCTGGAGGAGTATCCAGTTCCACAAAAGATGACTTGGATGTCACGCTCTATAAACAACTATTAAATAAATTTGAAATGAATATGAATGATTTAGTTTCGGGAAGGTTTCGATGGGGACCGGCGGATCGGAATCGTTCCCAATGGTTTCGCCACGCTAACCAAAAAGGCGTAATTTGGCAATGTTCCGGTGTTGGAGGAACCACCCAAACCTATACGGCTAATTGTCCACGTGCCTTTCCAGCGGCAATTGATAAGGTCTGGCCGCTTTCCTACCGGGAACTTGTACCATATTATGAAAAGGTGGAAGCAACATTACCGGTGAACTTTGCGGCCACGACAGCAAAGGAGGAATTATTTTATTATGGTGCAAAGAAAGCAGGCTGGAATTTGATTCCTACACTGGATGTGAAAGGTCCAGGGTATAGGCCGCAGCCGAATGCAATTTTGCCTCCTAATGAAAATATAACAAATCTAAACATCACTGACGAACAATTATCCTGGATGGAAGGCTGCACGCTTGCGGGGCATTGCATTAACGGCTGCCCACATGGTCCATCTATAGATAAAATTGCAAAACGGTCCACGAATGTCAGCTATGTGCCACTTGCTTTAAACACAGGGAATGTCTGTATTAGACCAAATGCCTTTGTTATAGAAATTATAACAGAAAATAACCCGTCAAAAGGGCTCCATGCCATAGGGGTAAATATTAGGGATACTTGGACAGGTGAACAGGAAGAGCTAAGGGCAGAAATCATTGTAATGGCTGCTGGAAGCATTGAAAGTCCAAGGCTTTGGTTAAATTCAGGATTGCCTGATAATCCATGGGTAGGAAAAGGATTGGTAAATCATTATATGGATTGGGTATCCGGCATATTTGATGAAAAGGATTTGATCCCTATATTGGGAACCTCAGATATTAATCCCTATGTAGGAAATACATGCGCGGCGAGATTCGATTATCCCGGACTTGGAACTCTGCAATCGGTTGGGATGAGTCCAGGCTTAACAGCTTCTTTCTATGAGTTGAGTCAGTCAGGTTACTCTTTTCTAAACAAGCCTGAGATAAATGATCCGTGGGATATTAAGGGGCGTCTATACGGTTATGAATTAAAAGAATCAATGGATTCCTACCGTAAAACGTTAAATATTTTAGTCAGTACCGATGATGAAGTGGACCAGCGGAACGGGATTACTCTCGATCCGTTACTTCGTGATGAAAATGGATTTGTCCCTGTTGTGAGCTACCAGCCAACTAAACAGTCACGAAGGAAACGGGGTCAACTGGTTAATTTAGCAGCAGACTTATTAAGGAAGGCAGGGGCCAGAAAAGTAATTTGGACAAATTGGCCGGCGGGAATGATGATTCATATAGAAAGTACTATGCGTATAGGCTTTGTTGTTGATCAGGACTGCGAATCCTTTCAAGTAAAACGGTTATATATCGCTGACAACAGCGTCCATTTCAATAGTCTGGGCGGAGTCAATCCTACCCTTACCACACAAGCATTGGCTACCCGTACTGCCGAAAAATTATTTAAAAAGTATTTTAATCGCATGCTATAGGGATGAAATGGAAAAGCTACCAACATAAAATATCAAAGTTTGGTGGGATTTTCTAACATGAAGGTACTTGAACTAATACAAGATATATTTCAACCATTTATGGACGGTAAGAAAAGACCTTTAAATGTGATGGAGGTTTCTAATCTATGGTTTTTTCTTTTAGGTACAGAAACAACGATGCGAAATGAAGAAATCGGAATCAATCTTGCCCAAGATCCAGAATTGAAACAAATATTAAAGGATATAAAGGAAACCGTGCATATTCCGATTAGAGACGAGCTTGAAGAGTTTCTTATGAAGGAAGGGGTACCTTTTCCTCAATCTACACCTGAAAAACCTACTGGTGATTTTAAGGAAATTCCAGAGGGTGCTAAGTTAAATGATGAAGAAATGGCTAATTTAATGTCCTATAATCTAGCCATGGGAGTTAATTATGCTTCTAAAGGACTTACTGAATCCATTCGAGCTGATGTTGGATTAATATTCTCGAAGATTATCGCGAGAAAAACGACTGCTGGTTTAATTATGAAACAGTATTTAGATCGGCATGAATGGCTTCGCATTCCACCTTATTACAAAGCATAGGTTTTTAACGTACTTTTAAGTCGCAGAGAAAATCTGTGGCTTTTTTGAATGCGAGAAAAATAAAAAACCTATTGACATTTGTTTTTAGGTTGAATATTATTTATTTATCAATCAATAAATAAATAAGGATGGTAGTAAACGTGGCAGTACGAGAAGATAAAAAAGAAATCATAATAGAAAACGCTGTAGGGGTCTTCGCTGAAAGAGGGTATTATAAAGCAACCACTGCAATGGTAGCAAAGGCTGCTGGAGTGACACAGCCTTATGTGTTTCACTTTTTTGAAAACAAGGAAGAATTATTCAAGGCAGTAATTGATCGTGCATTTAGCCGTATCTATGATACTTTTGCAGAAGTTAATGCACCTGCGGACCAATTAATTGAAACAATGGGGCATGCGTTTGAACAAATAATCCAAACGCATCGTGATGAAGTATTGATGGTTATGCAGGCGCACGCCATATCTGATCCGGGTATTCGGGAATATGTGAGCAGCTTGTTTCTTAAGATTTTTGAATCTTTAACTTTGAAATTTGATAAAGCAGGCATACCCAATGCAAAAGAAACAGCTGCCCATTTTATTGGAACAGGGCTTTTAATAACCTTAGCTGAGGTGTTAAATCTACCGCAATTAACTCATGGGAAAGATCATTGTTAAAAAAGGTGCAGCTCAGCTCCCTTTTTTTGAGGTCTTATTTATTGATTGATAAATAAATAAAATAGGAATATTTTTTGAGGTTTAATTTATTGATTGATAAATAAATTAAGGGGAGTAGGGATTTTTATGCGAAAGGTAATGAAAGTTAATCAAATTGAAAATCAACCATCTGTTAAGCTTTTTCAAGGAGAACGAGCTCTTATAATCACAGGATTAATTGGTTTTTTACTATCGGCGGGCATTTCTATTTTTATCTTTTTTAACGACCCTATCATTGCACCAGAGGGCAATATGAGAGATGCTTTTTCTTTTAATGCTGCTATCGGCATGTTTATTCTATCTATCGCTGCCATCCTTCCCCTTTCGAGATTTGGAGCAAGAAAAAGAAAAGTTGTGCGTTGGCTCTTTATCTTCGCAAGCATATATTCATATACGATTGAAACACTTCAGAACTTTAGAGGCATTAATCCAAGATTTTCACGTGAAGGGACGGTAGTCGATATCGCTGCCGGAATGCTATTTGGGGTTATTTCTTTAGTACTTGTAGCACTAACCATTGTGCTTATGGTTCATTTTTTACGAATGAAACAACCTCATGGACGTCCATTCCTGATAATGGGGATTCGTTATGCATTTCTCTCAGTCTTAGCAGCAAATAGTGCAGGGATATGGATGATTCTTCTTCAAGACCGGCTTACAGGGGGGACTGGTAATTTAATTGTTTTACATGGAGTGGGATTCCATGCATTACAAACGTTAATTCTCCCTGCTTGGCTTTTGGAAAAGGCTCAGATTCATGAAAAATATAAAAAGACTATGATTCATACTGGCAGCATTGCTTGGATGCTCATGGTATTAGTGTTAGGGATCCAAACTTCATTGGGGCAATCTGTTTTCGAGATAACCATATTACCCATCATTGCATTATTATTTTTTCTTATTTGGTTTGGAACAGTATGTGTAGCTTGTAGGTTGCTGGTTAAAAAGAGAAGAAAAATCACTGTCACTACTAAGGTACTGGAGTGACCGATTATGAAAAAGCAGTGGCTCTACGGTCACTGCAGCTTTTTGTATAATAATTTAACTTTTCCCTACTAGTGCAAATATTGCTAAAATAATAGATAGAGTGGAAAGTGGGGGATTTCATGTGCAAACTCAGGCGTTTAGGTTTAAATTAAGCACGGTCATCATTTTCTTCGTTTGTTTAGTGGTACTTGTATCTTTAATGATTACGGATTTATTGATTAGTAATACAGTAAGTGAAAATATACGAAAACATCAGGAAGAGAAGGCAAGGATGGTTTCGAGGTCCATTGCAACCTCTACTATTATTATCAAGGCATTAGAGGGTGACCAAAAATCGATGGAAATCCAAGAGTACACGAAAAGTATTCAAGCTGCTACAGACATGATGTTTATTGTCGTTATGGATATGAACGGAATACGCAAGTCGCATCCTAACCCAGAACAAATTGGAAAACATTTCGTAGGCGGGGATGAAAAGGAAGCACTTAAAGGGAAAGAATATGTATCAAGCTCCAATGGGACATTAGGCGAATCTTTACGTGCCTTTACACCTATCTACAATACGACTGGAGACCAGATTGGTGTCGTTGCAGTCGGTATTGCATTGGAAAGTGTCGAAGCAGCCCTGGGTAAAAGCAACCGAAGTATTCTTACTGTTACTATACTAGGCTTGCTTGTTGGTATCATTGGTGCTGTTTTACTAGCGAGGTATATTAAGAGAATCCTTTTTGGACTTGAACCTTTTGCGATTGCGAAGATTTTTGTAGAACGGAGTACCATGCTTCAGTCTGTGCATGAGGGAATCATTGCAGTTGATAATGAGCAGACCATTACGCTGGTTAATCGATCAGCAAGGCAAATTTTTAAAAAGGCAGGGCTTTCTAAGGATCCAGTTGGGATGAAAATCTATGAGTATCTGCCTTCAACCAAACTTGATCCAGTTTTGGAGAAGGGTAAACCTGAACTGGACGAGGAACAAATGATTAACGGAGTTTCCATTTTGGTCAATTCAGTTCCGCTTTTTGTCAATGGCGAAGTGGTTGGGGCAATTTCAACCTTTAGGGATATGACTGAAGTTAAACAATTGGCAGAGCAATTAACAGGTGTGAAAACCTATGCCGAAGCACTCCGTTCCCAGTCACATGAATTTATGAATCGTCTGCATGTAATCCTAGGAATGGTTCAAATGAAGTGTTACGATGAGCTATCTGAATATATTCGAGCAATAGTCGGACATCACAATCAAGAGCTTGGTAACATTGCACAACATATTAAAGATCCTGCACTCGCTGGTTTTCTTATGGGGAAATTAAGCTACGCAAGGGAAGAACAAGTGGAATTGAACATTGACGTTCATACGGTCATTCCTCAGCCGGCCAACCCTAAGATGACTCATGAGTTAATTACAATATTTGGTAATTTAATAGACAATGCCATTGAGGCTATGGCTGATTCTATCGATAAAACCTTAGATGTTACCTTTCATTATTCGGAAAGATCTTTAACAATGGAGGTGTTGGATTCAGGACCCGGGATTCCTGATGAGATTCAAAAGAGCGTACTTGAAAAGGGGTATTCCACAAAAGGGGCAAACCGTGGCTATGGTCTTTATCTTGTTACAAAAAGTATTGAGAACTTAGGCGGAGAAATGATCATTGATTCTAAATCTTTGCTTGGAACAGAGATTCATATAACCATTCCATATGAGATAGAGGAGGGAGATCATGATTAGGGTTCTAATAGTCGAAGATGATCCGATGGTAGCTGAATTTAACAAACGTTATCTAAAAGAAATAAAAGGTTTTAGTTTAGTTGGCATTGTGCATAACGTATCGGATGCCAAAGAGTTTCTTGAAAAGGAAGAGGTTAACCTCATTTTGCTTGATGTCTATTTGCCAGGTATGAATGGCCTCGAACTGCTTCATTTTATTAGAGAACAAAAAATGACTGTCGATGTCATTCTCATTACAGCGGCAGCTGACACAGAAAAAATTCAAACAGCCTTAAGGCTTGGAGCAGCAGATTATTTAATCAAGCCGTTTGAATTTGAGCGGTTTAGTCAGGCAATGGAGAAATATAAAGATAAATTTGCCTTATTTGAAAGAAAACAAGTACTTAATCAGGAAGATTTAGATGAAAGAATTCTTTATGGTGACCAGAGGGTTTCTGGGGAATTAACGCAGGCTTTGCCTAAAGGGTTAACCAATAGTACGCTGCAGAACATTATTCATGTGATTAAATCGAAGGATGGAAGCCTATTTTCGACCGACGAAATTGCAGAAAGTACATATATTTCTAGAGTGTCAGTGCGAAAATACTTGAAATATTTAACCCAGCTCGGAGTTTTAGAGGAATCATTAACTTATGGAATTGGCCGACCGGTTTATTTTTACACATTGAAGAAGGACAAGCTAAATCAAGTATCTATGTATCTATGAAAAAGTGGCAAATGCCACTTTTTGTTTTTTCAAGAATATAGGGCTATGCCCACCAAACCGGAAAGTAGAATGACATAAACTGGATTCCACCGAAGTTTTAATAAAGCAAATAGGGATAGTCCGAAGATGACGACTAAGCTTAGCGAACGGAAGGACAGATCAATGGTAATCAGGTTATTGGCTAGTACAAATTTAATTGCAGCAAAGATAATTAAACTGGTTACTAACGGTTTTAAGCCATAAAACATTTTCTCAACCACTGGATTATGGTGCAATTTTAAGAAAAAGGCTGCAACACATATCACTAAGATTAGCGAAGGAAGTAAAATGGCAATTACCGAAACGAAAGCACCGCTAATTCCTGCTGCTGTATATCCTATTAAAATGGCACTATTAGAAGCAACTGGTCCAGGGGACATACCGGCAATCGCTATGATATTCGTTAATTGTTCCGAAGACATCCATCCGTATTCTGTTACTGCTGATTCAATAATAGGAATCATCGCATAACCACCGCCAAATGAGACAAAACCCATAATAAAAAAGGTTTGAAAAAGTTCCCACAACACCATTCCGTTCACCTCCTTATTGTTAAATTCCGGCACCCATATAATATTCAGGGTCATTGGCTGGGTCTTCTTCTTTACTATTCTTCATTTCTATCAAATAGCCTAATTTTTTCTTAATGGAAACGGCGATTACTCCGGTGATCGCTCCTAGAAAGATGGCTATAATTGGATGGATGAAAAACAGAGCTGGAACTCCCGCAGCCATAATGAAAAATGTTGTCTTATCAAATATCGCTGTTTTTGCTATTTTAATGGCTGCATACACAATGATTGCTACAATCGTAACGCGTATAGATACAAAGGCTGCTTCTAGCTTGGGATTATCATCTAAGTAAAAATAGGAAACTCCTAAGACTAGAACGATTAAAAAGGTTGGCAGCGAAACACCAATCATGGCAGCTAAAGTTCCTCTTATCCCGCCAATTTTATACCCTATAAAGGTCGCTGAATTTACAGCAATAGCACCTGGCACTGTTTGAGATAAGGCAATAACATCCGTAATCTCTTCATTTGTTAACCATTTTCTCTTTTCTACTATCTCTTTTATGATTAAGGGGATCATCGCAAATCCCCCGCCAAACGTAACAGGACTAATCTTAAAAAACGTCCAAAAAATCTCAAATACCAACTTCCATTCAACACTCATAAAAATCCTTCTCTCCACAAAACTAAAGAAAGTGTGCTTTCTATGTATATTGCACCATATATAAAGGTACCAAAAGAAAGAAGATGGGTAAATGGCAACAAATGTAATTTGGAGAAGTAAGTTGGGTAAAGTAAGTTGGTAAAGTAAGTTGGTGACAGGCACCGCCCGTGGACACTGTCCGCCTCAGGCGGACAGTGAGAAGGGGAGAGGGGAATGAATAAAAAATGTGAGCCGGAGGGGCTCACATTTTTGAGGTTTAGGCTGTGATTTGTTTTTTGTTTGAAACCTCTTGGGCTGGTTTGAATTCGCCTTCGGTTTTGGAGATGACGACGGTGGCTACTCCGTTTCCGATGAGGTTTGTGATGGCGCGTGCTTCTGACATGAAGCGGTCAACGCCTAGTATAAGCGCCATTCCTTCTACAGGTATAGAAGGGAATACGGCTAGAGTGGCTGCTAGTGTTACAAAACCTGATCCTGTAACGCCTGCCGCTCCTTTTGAAGTCAACATTAGTATGGCAAGAAGCGTGATTTGCTGCCAAATACTTAGGTCCACTCCGTAGGCCTGAGCGATGAATAATGCTGCCATCGAGAGATAAATGGAAGTTCCATCAAGGTTAAAGGAATAACCTGTTGGGAGTACTAAACCTACCACTGGCTTTGAACAGCCGTATCTTTCTAGCTTTTCCATCATTTTTGGGAGCGCAGCTTCAGAGGATGAAGTTCCGACTACCAAAAGGATTTCTTCCTTTATAAAAGCAATGAATTTGAAGATACTGAAACCGTACAATTTAGCAATACCGCCAAGAACTAAAACAATGAATAAAGCCATTGTAATATAAACGGAGCCCATTAATTTGCCTAGATAGAATAATGATTCAACTCCAAATTCTCCAATCGTGTAGGCCATGGCACCAAATGCTGCATATGGAGAAACCTTCATAATGATATTAACGATTCCGAAGAACACCTCAGCCGTTTTTTCAAAAAATTCAAGAAGAGGTTTTCCTTTTTTACCTAAGTGGGCCAAAGAAGCTCCGAACAATATAGCTAAGAGAAGTACTGGTAATAATTCTCCATTTGCAAAAGCGCCAATAAAGCTATCAGGGATGATTGATAAGATAAAATCCATAAATCCGTGACTTGTTTCGGCTGCCTTTTCTGTGTATTGGGAGATATCACCCTTACCAGCTTCTGCATCAATCCCTTTTCCGGCCTTAATAATATTAGCGACAATAATTCCTATGGCTAAAGCGATGGTGGATACGATTTCAAAATAAAGCAATGCCTTCCCGCCGATTTTTCCAACTTTCTTTAAATCTCCCATACCTGCGATTCCAATTACGATGGTCAGGAAGATGATTGGAGCAATCACCATTTTTACTAGTTTAATAAAAATATCTGCAATAACTTTTAGTTGTGAGCCAATCTCAGGAAAAACAAAACCGACTAAAATACCAAGAAGAATTCCCAGAATTACCTGTGTAGTGAGACTCTTAAAATTAATTTTCATTCTCCACTCCTCCTACTTCAATTTTGAAAACGATATCATTTTATTGAATAATCAATATATTACAATTTTGCGAATGATTAAAATAGCTTATATTACTTTATAAATCGTTTTGTAATTAAAGTAAGCAGATAGAGTGGTTATTTGTTTTAGGTGGGATTTTTTTGGGAACATTGAGAAGCGGTTGACATAGAGAAAGCTGCCCTATTGGCAGCCACTTGGAGTCTTATTGTTCGTTTTTTTCTGTGGAGTCCTGAATAGAAACGTTCTTCGGCCGTTCTGGATAACCGTTCTTTCCCGGATCATCCGGACCAGTTAGTTGGTTTCTTTGATTAAGAACCTTTCCTGTAAATTCAATTGGATTATTTTTTGGCATTTTCTACACCTCCATGAATAGTATGGTTGAAAAGTAAATGACAAATTCAACAAGTTAGATTAGATTGTTTTTATAGAGACAGATTGGGGGAGTAAAATTGACAGCACCAAAACATATCGTTTCTGCAGCAGCCATTGTCTTAAATGACAAGAACGAACTATTATTGATTAAAGGCCCACGAAGAGGCTGGGAAATGCCTGGGGGTCAGGTGGAAGAAGGGGAATCCTTAACGGACGCTGTCATCAGGGAAACAAAAGAAGAATCCGGGATCGACATTGAGGTTGTTAAGTTTTGCGGTATCTTTCAAAATGTCGAGAGCGCCATTTGTAACACATTATTTTTAGGGAAACCTATCGGCGGGGAATTAACAACCAGTCCGGAGAGTTTAGAAGTTGGTTTTTTTAAACTTGAGGAAGCATTAGAATTGGTCACCTGGAATAACTTTAGGCAGCGAATTGAGTATTGTTTAGATAAGAACATGCATCCTTTTTATGTTGGTTTTTAGTTACAAGCAAAATACATACAACAAAAGCGGCCCCCATTCCAGGTGCCGCTTTTGCTTGAGGAAGAATTTATCTAGCCACTTTTTCTCGATTTTTTACTTTATAGATAATCGTTGCTAAAATATTAGCGAGGATGAAAATCATACTTGCCTGTACATTAGCATGTAACACTTGATCTTCAAATTTCATATTTTACATCATTTCACTCTGACCAATACCCTTCTTCTCATTTGCTTTCCGCATCTTTTCCATTTGCTCAACATATCGGTATTGAAAGGGTATTAATATCAAGGATAATAGAATAAAACCACCAATAAATATCATTAACACTTCATCCATTTTTATTTCCCCCCTTTTTATTATTTTATCCGCCGAAGAATAAATCTAGAATATTGGATGAAGTGGATGATTTCTTATTATAAAACTCGGAATACCCGCACTTTTTACAAAAGATAACGATAAATGTGTTGTGTTGAACATCAAATAACTTTGATAACCCTGTTCCGGTCATAGCAACTTCCTTTTGCCCTGTATCTCTAGAACCACATTTTATACACCCTTTTTCGCTCATTGCGATCCCCCCAGTTATGAACCTTTCCATTTATTTACGTAATTGATATTCAAAATGTTTCATAATAATCAAATATTTAAGCTTGTACCCTCACATGAAAAAAGGTAAAATTCAATAAAACTAGAAAAGAGGGATGAACGTGGCATTTGATGTTTCAATGTTAGGTATGGGTTATTTCAGCCTTGAGGCAGCAGCAGTTGATAAAAGTCCAAGTGAAATGGTGATCACGGACGAAAAAGAGGAAACCTTCTACATAGTATCACGAGAAGTTTACGAAGATGGACCTAAGCAAGAAGGATATAAAATCATCGTTAACGAAGGTGAGTAATAACATTTTTCTGTAAAAAAACTTGAAGTAGTTAATATCAAGTAGGTGGAAGCCGTATTGAGAAGTCGATACGGCTTCATTCTTTCATTTTTAAGAAAGGATAAGATAATACTAATCCTAACAAATATACAATGACTAAAAAGTAAACTGGGAGTAAATGAATAAAAGTTGTATATCCAATAAATAAATGTGTTCCAATCCCTGCGATAAACGCAGGTAAGGCTCCTGTAGCAAGGGTATTCCAAACCCAGCTTTCCCCTTTTCTGAAACCCCACAAGGAAATCATTAGAACAAGCAGACCAACACTTATAAGGGCACTGCCAAACCCTGCCCGGTCATGTGCGATAACAGGAATCAAATTGTTACTAATACTCTCTAACATTTGAGGTGACATACACAAGAAGCTTAAGTCAGTTGATACAAAAACCTTGGAGACACCAATGGTAGAAATGACAATACCGCCTACTACTATCATAAATCCTAGGATAATAAACATGAGCTGTCCATAAAGCCCGTATTTCCATGCTTTATCATTACTTCCATGAATAGAATAGGGAGCACCAGTAATTCTTTTTCCTTCCCTAAAACTAAAATAGTATAGTGGCAATAAGATAAGCCAAAATAAACCATGCAGCCAATCAAAGTAACCGTATCCGATAGAAAGAAAAATACCAATAAATCCTATAATTGCTGCACTATGAAAAGCAATCTTTGCCCAATGCATGTCATACCTAATACCATGGCGCGCAAGCTGGATATACAAAATACCTCCTGATATCATGGTTCCAGCTAACGCCATCCTATCATGTGACATAAAAGATAAGATGAGTGGATTTACTTGTAAAATATCATCTCTTGTCAAACCAATAAAGTATTCATCATATGGGAGGATTATGCTCGTAAATGCAAAATATAGCGCAATAATTCCTCCGATTAGGATGGATAGACCAAATAGAAATGACCAGGTCCAGTTTTGCTTGTTAATGGGTTGGACTTTTTCATATAATAATCGTTCATGAACCCGCTTTGGTAACCCTGGACCGGCTTTAACATAGCCTTCTGATAGCAATAACAAATCCGCACCTGCACGATCTAATGCACAAGCTTCCTCTGGAGTCTCCACCCCGCCACAGGTTATGACTAGTAGCTCGGGATGTTGATCTTTAACCTGCTTAACTCGATTAGCTAGGCATTTATTGGCATTAGGAGCTTCATGCCAGTAGCTACCCAAAGTTCTACGAGGAGCAGTTACGACTATTCCACCGATACCTGCAAGCTTTACTAGTTTTTCTATTTCTGTGTTGTTAACTTCATCAGATGAAAGTGATACATAAAAAGGACGCTGCAATGTTTTATCTACACAAGAATAAGCTTGTTGACTGGTTCCGATAAAAGCGTCCACAAAAGGTGTTAAATGTTGCACGATTATGTCCCATTCATTTCTGTTTACCTGTTCATCTATCCTGGCAAATATAGGGATCCGAATGTTCTGGTTCGTTAACTTTTGTAGCACTCGTTTGAGAGGAATTTTTTCTTGATCATCAACAGAAAACAGAATATGACTATTTTCCATTCTTGGTTCTTTTTGTACTTTAGGTTCGTTCAGCACGATGGATCCAATTTCTATAAATCCGAAGCCTAACTCTTGGAAGGCTTTAATGCCTGATAAATTAGGATCTATATTTCCGCTTAATCCAATGGGAGATGGGAATGTAGTATGGTTAACTTCCTTTTGAAATTCCTTCGGGGGTTTCATATGTCCTAAGAATCCAATAAATTTCCGTCCGCCAGGAATGGACGCAATGGTGCTCATGGATTTATGAATAAACTCTCGGCTTGATTTCGGTCTAAATTTATCGAGTACAAGCCTTTTTAATGGGTGATAAGACCAATCTGGCATTAACAACACCTACTAACCATAAATTTCTTGATTTTTGCGTATAATTTATAAAGTTCCTAATGTGATAATAATAACAAGCGGTATAGGAGTTGTAAAATTATGAAAACTCGACCCGAAAACTAATCAAACGTTTGATTAAAATCTTTGATAAAAGAATACACCTCTAGGAAACCCTATACATAGGGAGGGGATACGCTAGTGATGTTTTCCACAAAAGGAGATGCTCATAAGGTTTTTCTGCGTTTGAGAAGTACGGTGCAAAGTGGCGCTGCCATCAAAGATATGAAGGAATATCAAGAAATTGAAGAAATCCAAACGCTTTATAAATCGCTTGACAGCAAGACCTTGCAATTGATTCATTACAGAATGATAAAAGAATATAACGGATCGGGAATAATACCTATATTGGTTTCCTCTGCGCCCTGGTTGTTACTCCTATTTTCAAAGCAATTATCTACTTATTTATTTCAAGAGGGAAAATGGCTGTGGGCTGGTTTTAGTATCATTTACATCATTGCGCTAGCGGCCAGTGTAATTATCCACTTTCGCGAAAAAGCATGGGCAGCTTTTCATATGGAAATCATTCAGGATATATTAAAAGAAAGAAAAGATGACAAGGGGAAATCGGACAGCTAATGGCCCGTGTCATTTATTTCCAGAATTAAACTTTTTTTATTCAATGAATATCTGATATAGTAGTCTTTGAGAAAGATAGGGGAGAGGAAGATTGCATAATGAAATGTTTCTCAATCGATTTAGACGGTACTTTGTTAAATTCTGAACATGATATAACTGAAGCCAGCCTGCAGACTATGAATGAATTAATAGAAGAAGGTCATTCTGTTATTTTGAACACAGGACGTGCTTATGGCGATGTCATTAAAATAAAAGCGTTAGAAAATTTACAGATTCCTATTTTTTGTGTCAACGGATCTGTTTTATTCTCGGAAACAAGAGAGCTGCTATATGAGGCAACTATACCGCAACAAACGTATACAGAGATTTTCTCTATATTGAAGGGATTAGGTGTTGGAATTTTAGTTTATACCAATTATGGAGGATTTCCATCCACTTTACCGCCGCTTCATAAAAAAAGCAAAGAAGAACTAAATGTTCTTTTTGAGGAATTCAACTATGATGAAATTCTTGAAAAAGATCAGTTGAAAATCTATAAATTAATTGCACTGCCTTACCATGACGAACTAGAAAAAGTTGAAGAAGTGAAAAAGGCACTAAGAGATAAGTTCGACATTTCCATGGCCTCCTCATTTATTAACAATGTTGAGATTACTTCAAACGAAGCACATAAAGGAAAGGCATTGTTACTCTATCAGAAAATGATGAATCTTGAATTTGATGAGATTATTGCTTTTGGTGACGGCGGCAATGACCTTGCCCAATTCGAGGTAGCAACTACCTCTGTAGCGATGGCAAATGCTCCGCTTCATGTACAGCAAAAAGCTGACATCATTACCAAATCCAACGATGAGGATGGCTTTGCCTATGCAGTTCGTCATCTATTGAATAAAGAAAAATAATAAAACAGCCCAAATTTGGGCTGTTTTATATTTTTTAATTAGAAACTGGCTTTTTCAAGAAGCCCATTAATAATGCAGCCACAATTGAACCAATCACAACGGCAAGTAAATACATTATCCAGCTGCCGTCAACCAGTGGGATAACGAATAATCCACCATGTGGAGCGCGAAGTCCAATACTAAACATCATGGATAAAGCACCAGCAACGGCTGAACCCGCCATTACAGAAGGAATAACACGAAGTGGATCAGCGGCTGCAAATGGAATCGCTCCTTCTGTGATAAAGGAAAGTCCCATAATATAGTTCACTTTACCTGCTTCTTGATCCTGTTTGCTAAACTTGTTTTTAAATAATGTTGTAGCAATGGCAATCGCTAATGGAGGAACCATACCTGCAGCCATAATGGCAGCCATTGGTTCATAAACACCATTTGCTAATAAACCAGTACCAAACACATAAGCTGCCTTATTGACTGGACCACCCATATCAAATGACATCATTAATCCTAAAATAATTCCAAGTAAAACAGCATTTCCTGTACCTAAACCAGATAACCACTCAGAGATCGCCGTATTTAACGCACCAACAGGCTTATTAACAACAAATAACATAATGAATCCGGTTAAAGCGATACCTAATAATGGATATAAAAGTATCGTTTTAATTCCTTCTAAGGACGCAGGCATACCAGATAATACCTTTTTCAAACCAACCACTAAATAACCTGCTAAGAAGCCTGCAACAAGTCCGCCCAAGAAGCCGGCGCCGCCGCTAGTAGCGAGCATTCCTCCGACCATACCCGCAGCAAAGCCTGGGCGGTCAGCAATACTCGTTGCAATAAATCCTGCTAAAATTGGAACCATTAACGCAAATGCATTTCCGCCGCCAATCGTCATTAGTGCTTCAGCGATTGGGTGATAGGTTGGATCATCAGGATTGGCTGCATTAATGCCGAACATAAAGCTGATTGCGATTAAGATACCGCCTCCGACAACGAATGGAAGCATATTAGAAACACCGTTCATCAAGTGCTTATAAATTTGAGAGCCGACTCCTCGTCCAGTCTGCTCGCTTTCTTGATTGGATTTTCCACTGCCGCTATAGATAGGAGCATCTTGCTTTAAGGCCCTATCGATTAGTTCCTTTGGTTTACGAATCCCATCGGCAACAGCAGTTTCAATTACATGCTTTCCATTAAATCGGTTCATTTCCACTTTTGTATCTGCAGCAACAATAACGGCAACAGCATTTTCGATTTCTTCCGCTGTTAGCACATTTTTAGCTCCACCGGAACCGTTTGTTTCAACCTTTATATCAACACCCATTTCAGCAGCTTTTGCTTTTAATGAATCGGCAGACATATATGTGTGGGCAATACCAGTAGGACAGGCTGTTACCGCAACAATAAATTGTTTCTTGCCAGCCATTGATTGTTCTTCTTCTTTTTCCTCTTGGTCATAGGAATTAATAATATTCAAAACTTCATCAGCCGTACTGGCTTCTAATAGCTGTTTTCGTACTTCATCTTTTAATAGAATGGTAGAAAGGCGAGAAAGTGCTTCTAAATGTGTATTGTTTGCCCCTTCTGTAGCTGCAATCATAAAGAAGAGATGGGAAGGCTGACCGTCTAGAGATTCATAGTTTACACCAGACTTTGATCTTCCGAACGCAATCGCTGCATGTTTAACGGCGTTTGTTTTTGCATGAGGGATGGCAATACCTTCACCAATCCCTGTTGTGCTTTGTTCTTCTCTTTTAATAATGGCCTTTTTATATTCTGAGCGATCATTTAACTTGCCTGCATTGTCTAAAACGGTAACTAACTCTTCAATTGCACCGGTCTTTGTTGTACTCGTTAATGACAGGTTGATGGTTTCTTTGGTTAATAGCTCTGTAATCCTCATCATCATTCTCCTCTTAGGTTTGACTTTTCTACTTTTACTTGCGGGAGCAAGCCTTCCATTTTTTCGCGAGTGCATAATCCGATTGAAAATGCGGTTGCACTTCCAGCTGCCACACTAAATCGAAAAGCTTCTTCTATCGATTTTGTTTTTTCATAGGTTGCGATAAAACCAGCCACCATCGAATCCCCTGCACCAACAGAGCTTTTTACATCGCCTTTTGGGCTGGTAGCAATGAAGGCTTGGTCCTTATTAATCAGGACAGCTCCTTTTTCTGCAAGAGACACAATTACGTTTTGAGCACCTTGTTTTACAAGCTCCTTTGCATAAGGAATGACTTCTTCACAAGAGTTGATTACTGTATTAAATAAGTCACCCAATTCGTGATGGTTTGGTTTGATTAAGAAGGGTTTTAGAGGAAGTACCTTCTTAAGTAATTCACCTTCCGCATCGACAACGAATTTCGTACCAGTTTCATTACATAGTTTCACAAGCTCTTCATACGTACTTTCTGGCATAGTAGATGGAATGCTGCCAGCGAGAACAAGGATATCTTCGCTTGTTAGTTCTCTGATTTTTCCTTTCAAGGCTTCAAAATTTTCTTTTGTAATGTTGGGGCCTTTTGCATTTATTTCTGTTTCTTTATCAGATTTAAGTTTTACATTTATTCGTGTATCTTCCGTGACATTCACAAAGTCTGTGTGAATTCCTTTGGATGTGAGGAATTTTTCAATATATTCTCCAGTAAAACCGCCTAAGAATCCAAGAGCATGACTGTCAACGTCTAATCTTTTTAGAACTTGGGAAACATTAATTCCTTTTCCGCCTGGAAATTTGGTTTCATTTTTTGTTCGGTTTAATTCGCCAAGCGTTACCTGATCTACCTCTACGATATAATCAAGTGATGGGTTTAAAGTAACGGTATAAATCATGATGTAACCACCTTAATTTTTGTTTTACTTTGATATTGCTCCTCAGTATCAGGGTCTAATTCATTTGTGATAATGGTGGCAAGATGTAAGTCAGCAATTTTTGCAAAAGCAATCTCTGAGAACTTTGATTCATCCGAAACCACAAATGCTTCACGCGATAATGACATCGCTAATTTTTTGACCATTGCTTCATCAGGGTCGGGTGTGGTATAGCCAAATTGTGAGTGAATTCCGTTTACACCCATAAAGCACTTATCAAAGCGATAATGTTCTAGACTATCTAATGCCCCGCGCCCGATTAAGGCTTTCGTTGATGGCTTAGCATAGCCGCCTATTAAAAAAGTTTTTATATTTTTCTCTAGTAGTTCATTTACGTGTGTTAATCCGTTTGTTACTACCACGATGTTATCTGGAAGAAAAGGGATCATTTCAAATATAGTTGAACCTGCATCCAAATAAATACAGTCTCCTTCTTCCACTAAGCTTCCAGCATACTGTGCGATTTGACGTTTTGGTTGAAGGTTTTTGGAGGATTTCTCGATCATGCTTGGTTCCTGCAGCTTTCCTTGCAGTCTTGCAGCACCTCCATGAACTCTCTTAAGAAATTTTCCTTGTTCTAACTGTATAAGATCTCTTCGGATGGTTGACTCAGAGGAATTTGTTAATTCCACAAGTTCTTGAAGTTTTACAGAACTTTTAACTTTTAATGCTTCTAATATAATTTGATGGCGTTCTGGCTCTAACATCATTACCGCCTCCTAAAACGCTTTCATGTTTACTGATTTTATTTTACAATTGAAAACAACAAAAATCAATCATAAAAATTCAAAAACGTTCTTTTTCGTTCAAAAAGCACCAAATAAAAAAAGGATGCCTCTTTAGCATCCTTGTAACAGATAGTATTCCCAAAATAAATTTAAAATGGTTCTCTAATATTGTAACGACGTAAAATGGTCTCAATCCTCATGGCTGTACTCAAGTTTCCTAGCACTCGAACTCTTCCAGTAAGCAGCGCAACCGTTCCGCTTTGTTTTCCTAATAAAAACTTGTTAAAATTATCGTACGATAACTGCATGGTGCAGGTTGGGGCAGTTTCTATTCCTTTTTTAATGGTTAGTTTTCCATCTTTAAAATAATGCGGATAGGTTCCCGTTTCTTCACCAAGAACGTCATACTGTAAAACAGCATCAAAACCTTTAATAGGACCGGGATTTTGATTGAAGATTTCTTCGATCCTTTCCATTAGCTCTTCTAAAGACTATTCTTTTATTGCTTTTACCATTTAGCCATTCCTCCTAGAAATTAGTAAAACCAATGCATATTTCATAGTTTAATAATACTAATTGGGAAGTGTGAAGGTGGTGGACGTTTTCCGAACTTTTTAGATTTTTTACGCTTTTAAGATTTTAGTTAAAAATATAGATATATTTGAAACCTTATTGAGTATAATACGTATATGTAAACATAGCGGAATTGAAAAAAATTTTATAAGATAGGAAGAATAAATTTGGGCACAAATATAATGGTAGTAGCAAATTATATCTATGATATTTATTATTGGTTAATTTTGATTAATATTTTTGGCTCCTGGTTCCCGCAATTTCAAACATCAAAGATAGGGTCGCTAGTAGGCAGGCTGGTTAATCCTTACCTATCTATCTTTAGGAAGTTTATCCCGCCGCTGGGTATGATTGATTTTTCACCGATCATTGCGATTTTTGCTTATAGCTTTATTGGGAGATTTGCTTTAGAAGGTCTCAAACAATTGTTAATCATCCTCGGTGCATTTTAATTAATAATATTTTAGAAATAGGGCTTTACTTACTTATCGTAAGTAAAGCCCTATTTCTGTCTTTTTAAGTATCATTTTACTGGTAAAATAAGTTAAACTTTAAGTAGAAAGATACAAAGGGGAGATTTTGATGAAATCGGCGTTAATACTTGGGGGAACGCAATTCGTTGGCAAGAGACTGGTACGATTATTAATCGATGAAGGGGTAGAGGTTACAGTCGCAACCAGAGGGTTGACACCTGACGCCTTTGGAGACCAAGTTTCACGATTAATTATAAACCGTGAAGATGCAGAGTCATTAGAAAAAGCTTTTAAGGCTAAGACCTGGGATGTGGTTTTTGATCAAACCTGCTATTCTTCACAAGAAGCTCTTGATACGCTGACTGTGCTAAAAGGAAAGGTTCAAAAGTATATCTTTACATCGAGTCAGGCAGTTTATGATTTTGGGACCAACCATTTGGAGGAAAGTTTCAATCCATTCGGTTATCAACCAGTATTAAAATCCAGAAGAGATTACATAGGGTATGTTGGATATCAGGAAGCAAAACGAGCGGCCGAAGCAATCCTTTTTCAGAATGCTGACTTACCGGTCGTTGCCGTACGCTTTCCGATTATTATTGGAAAAGACGATTATACGAATCGGCTACAATTCCATGTGGAGCATGTAAAAGAAGGAAGACCGATGTTCATTGAACATCCTGACTTTAGATATAGTTTTATTGAATCAGGCGAAGCGGCTTCATTTTTATTAAGCATGGCAAAGTCCGATTATCAAGGTCCTGTTAATCCAGGCTCTGAGGAAGATATCAGTTTGGGTGAATTAATGGAATTAATTGAGAATCTAATTGGGAAAAAAGCAATCGTAAGTGAAGATGGTGATCCATCTCCCTATAATTTGCCTGGGTCATGGTCGGTGAATAGAAATCTTGTTGAGTCATTGGGATTTCGTTTTTCATCGTTAGAAAGACTTTTGAAAATTTTAATCCTACACTATTCAAAGATTTAATAAAGGGGGAGTACCATGAGTATTCAGAAAGCTACATTAAATGAACTAAATTTTTTAACAGAGTTATTTGATTCCTATCGGGTGTTTTATAAACAGGAATCTGATCTTGAAGGTGCAAGAGCTTTTCTAAAAGAAAGATTCATAAATGAGGATTCAGTCGTTTTCATTGCATATGATGAGAGTAATCCGGTTGGCTTTGTTCAGCTGTATCCGACTTTTTCTTCTGTTAGTATGAAAAAGTCATGGATTCTTAACGATTTGTATGTAAATGCATCTGCTCGTAAGAAGGGTTTTGGGGAGAAGTTAATAAAAAAGACGATTGAATTTGCAGAGGAAACAGGGGCAAAAGGCGTTTCATTAGAGACTGGTCATGATAATGTAACTGCACAGAGACTGTATGAAAAAATAGGATTCAAAAAGGAATCAAATTACTTCTATTATTTTTCATTGTAAAGGATATGTTGTAAATTTCAGGAATTAACACAAACTACTTCTAGCGGGAAAATTAATCCATCAAAGAGGAGGTAGTTTTAGTGAATAATAATGAACAAGATACAACGATAATATCTAATGATGCATTGCGTGGTAAACCTTACCTGGATATCGACCGTGTCATTACAGAAGGTAACCCGCATAGCTCTACTCGTCTTAAGAATGATGCCGGTGGGTCGGACGAATAATTTAATTGACTTTTTTGAATCATTCGAATAATATATTGTTAAATTTAACAAATAAAGGCAAAGAAGAGAAAAGTAGAATGACATGGTTTTTCAACAGAGAGCTTCGGCAGCTGAAAAGAAGCAAAAACCCTCATTTGAACAATGGTCTCTGAGCTTCGTACTGAACATACTTCAAAAGTATTAGTAGGCTACGACGAGTTTTGACACTCGTTACCCATGTCACAGTATAAGAGTAGATTTTGGTTACTCCGTACTTGCTAAGGCAAATGGTGTGAGCTATTTGCGAAATAAGGTGGTAACACGTGGATATCAAACCTCGTCCTTAACTTTTACAGTTGAGGGCGGGGTTTTTTTATTTTTTTTTAAAAATAAGGAGGTTTTACGATATGAGTATATTTATAGGCGGTGCATGGGCCTATGCGAACGGTTCCTTGCATCTTGGTCATATTTCAAGTTTGCTGCCAGGGGATATATTAGCGAGATATTACCGTTTGAAAGGGGAACAAGTCCTTTATGTTTCAGGAAGCGATTGTAACGGAACTCCGATAACCATTCGAGCGAGGCAAGAAGGAGTAGAACCTCACGTCGTTACAGATCGTTATCACCAGGAATTCCTCGAATGTTTTTCGAAATTAGGATTTTCATATGATTGCTATACTCGAACCGATACTTGGCACCATCATAAATTGGTTCAAGAGATTTTTTTAGAGCTGCTTGAAAAAGGTCATATCTATAAAAAAGAAATTGAACAAACCTATTGTGAGAAATGCGCTCAATTCTTGCCTGAACGATATGTAGAAGGAATTTGTCCTGTTTGCAAAGAACCATCTCGCGGGGATCAATGTGATCATTGCTCGACTATTTTAGAACCCCTTGAATTGCTGAATAGCAGATGCAAAATATGCGGACATCCACCTACTACAAGGTTCACGGAGCATTTCTATTTTGCCTTAAGCTCATTCCAGGCTCAATTGGAAAACTATGTACAAACAGCGGAACATAATAAGCTTTGGCGGGAGAATGCTGTTTCTCTTACGAAGAGATACTTAAAGGAAGGTTTACAGGATCGTGCCGTTTCTCGGGATTTGCCTATTGGAGTGAGTGTGCCTGTTGCTGGATATGAAGAAAAGAAAATCTATGTTTGGATTGAGGCCGTTTCGGGATACTATACCGCCAGTAAGCTTTGGGCAAAGGAAAAGGGTAAAGATGATTCATCGTATTGGAATGATTCTGCTAGGTCCTATTACGTTCACGGGAAAGATAATATTCCATTCCACTCGATTATTTGGCCGGGGATTTTGGCTGGTCTCGGTAAGGAACCTTTACCTACACATATCGTTTCCAATGAGTATTTGACTTTGGAAAAAAAGAAATTATCGACCAGCAGAAATTGGGCTGTATGGGTTCCAGATATTTTAGAAAGGTATGATCCTGATTCTATCCGGTATTTTTTAACCATAAACGCACCAGAGAGCAGGGATGCCGATTTTTCGTGGAAGGAATTTATTTATAGTCACAACAGTGAATTATTAGGGGCATATGGGAACTTTGTAAATCGAACATTGAAATTTATTATAAAATCATTTGATGGTGTTGTTCCTGATAAAGTTGTTCCATCTGTACTTCAAGATAAAGTCGATGCTTTATATAAGGATACTGGACGCTTAATTGAACAGGCCTCTTTCAAACAAGGGTTGGAAAAAGTATTCGAGCTGGTGCGGTTTTCAAATAAATACTTTGATGAACAACAACCGTGGAAGCAGATTCACGAAAACGAAGAGTCTTGCAAGCAAACCTTAGCAGATTGTGTATATTTAATAGCAAACCTTGCGCATATCTTAACACCGTTTCTTCCGTTTTCGAGTGAAAAGGTTAAGGATTTGCTCAATATATCAGAGACTAACTGGAAACCTTTTTTAGTTAAACCAATCGTGATATCCAATGTTGAGCCGTTATTTGAACGAATCGATCCAGCTAGAATTGAAGAAGAACTTGAAAGGCTAAACAAACAAACAGTTTAAATAAGTGTACCATAAAGGTTTCATGAAGCCCAAAAATCACATAAAAAGTGAAAAGTGGTAACCATAAAGGTTCCATGAAGCCCAATAATCATATAAAAAGCGAAAAGTGGTCACCATGAAGGTTTCATGAAGCCCAATAATCATATAAAAAGCGAAAAGTGGTCACCATGAAGGTTTCATGAAGCCCGAAAACATATAAAACTTGAAAAATGGTCATCATGAACGACTCCTCAATAGAATAACCTCAGATAAAGGTCAATACTTTTTTATTATCTATCTTTTTAGAATTTTAGTAATATAGTAGGTATATTATAACTTTCAAAGGGAGGTCGTCCCATGGAAATTAGACAACTAACCTCTTCAGATGCAGAGAAATACTGGAATCTTAGATTAGAAGCCTTAAAGGAAGCTCCAGAAGCTTTTCTAACTAGTTATGAAGACGCTCTGAAAAGAGAAAATCCGATTGCCCAGGTTGAAAGTAACCTCTCGACAGAAGGCAATTACACTTTTGGGGCGTTTGAAGGTGAGGAGCTTATTGGGGTGGTAACACTCCTACAAGAAAAAGCTGAGAAAATACAACACAGAGCTAACATCTTTGCGATGTACGTGACGGCAAAAAAACAAGGATCAGGTGTCGGAGAGGCATTGCTCACAGAAGCGATTAATAAAGCAAAATCAGTAAAAGCAATCGAAAAAATAAATTTATCGGTCGTTGCAAGTAATGAACCAGCGAGGAAGCTATATACGAAACTTGGGTTTAAAGTATTTGGACTCGAAGAAAAAGCGATGAAACTGAATGGAGTTTATTTGGACGATGAACATAGGGTGCTGCATTTAAAATGAACAAACTTACGATTAGACAAGCAGCCATACAGGATTTATCAAAACTAGTACCTATATTTGATGACTATCGTGAGTATTTCGGCCAGCAAAAAGTCCCGGCAGCGGTGAATCAATTTCTATTCGAAAAATTCGAGCACCTAGAATCGGTGATTTTTATTGCACAGCAGCAAAATAAAGTGGTTGGATTCGCTCAACTCTATCCTGTCTTCTCTTCATTAACCCTCCAGCGTGTTTGGCTAATAAATGACTTTTTTATAGCAGAAGAATTTAGAGGTAGCGGCATTGGAACAAAGCTTTTTGCGAAGGTGAAGGAATTTACTCTGTTAACAAAGTCAAAAGGTATAGAACTTTCGGTCGAACATTCAAATAAGAAGGCATGGGTGTTTTGGGAGAAACAAGGATTTAAGATGGATGAAGAATTTCGTTATTATTTTTATAAGTTATAAAAAGAGGTGCATTTTAAATGGTACAAAGAGAGCAGGGAAGCCTTGCAGCTGAAATAAGCGGAGATGGGTCGTTTAAACGGCAAAAAAATAGATTTGATACACCGTTTGGATTCGATGAAGGCGAGCTTCCTGTAGAGGCAGGAAGATATCGCTTATTATGGTCAGCAGTCTGCCCCTGGGCACATCGCTCCGTGATTGTCAGAAGAATTCTTGGTTTGGAAAAGGTAATTAGTTTAGGTACGGCAAGCCCGATGCGTCCTAAACTTCCGCATGTAGACTGGGAGTTTTCTTTAGATGAAGATGGGGTAGACCCTGTACTGGGCATTCGCTATATGAGTGAAATTTATAAGAAAACAGAACCGGATTACGCAGGCAGGCCAACGGTACCTGTGATGGTGGATGTGAAGGAACAAAAGGTAGTGAACAATGATTATTTCAAACTAACAAATTATTTAGAAACAGTTTGGTCAGCCTTTCATAAGGAAAATGCGCCAAATTTATATCCGGAATCCTTACGTGAAGAGATTGATGCCTTAAACGATATCATCTTTCATGAAGTGAACAATGGAGTTTATAAATGTGGCTTTGCGCAGTCTCAGGAAGCCTATGAAGAGGCGTATGATACATTATTTGCAAGATTAGATATGTTAGAGGAGCGGCTATCAAAACAACGTTTCTTATTCGGAGACTATATTACTGACTCAGATGTACGGCTATATGCAACATTAATTCGCTTCGATGCAGCGTATTATTCCGCATTTAAGACAAATCGAAATCGGATTGTTGACTTCCCGCATCTTTGGGGTTATCTAAGAGATTTATATCAAACTCCTGGTTTTGGTGATACCACTGATTTTGACGCAATCAAGAGACATTATCATCTTTCAAATCACATAGCTAGCAATGATCAGAAAGGTCATAATGGTATTTTGCCAAAAGGACCGGACCTATCTGGGCTTAATACCGAACACAATCGTCAGTATTTAAGCAACAAAGAAGATAAATTTTTAATTGATCGGAGTGCACAATGATCATTCGAGAAGCTATGGAAAGAGAATTACCTTATATACGAGAGCAAAGAGTCAACGCTTATGTTGAACATTCAGCGAAAATTTCTGAAGGTCATTGGCTCGCTCTAAAGCAGGCAATCTTATCAGAGGGTGATACGCTTCCTGGTGTTGAGAGAATAGTAGCTGATATCGATGGAGAAATTGCAGGAAGTGTTGTTCTATTTCCTGCTAAAATCGATGCATATGATGGGAACGTGGAAGTTCTGGATTATCCCGAAATTAGAATGCTTGCTGTATCACCGGAAATGAGAGGCAAAGGTGTTGCATTCGCTTTAGTGTCTGAATGTATTCAACGGGCTAAAGCGCGGGGATATCAGGCAATTGGGCTCCATACCGGTGAATTCATGGAGACTGCAATGAAATTATATGAGCGATTGGGATTTGAACGATTGCCACAATACGACTTTGAACCTGCTAACGATGGGATCATCGTAAAAGCCTATCGACTTTCTCTTAATAAAGATTAAGGAGCCGATGAATGATTAAAATTTGCAAAGCAGACCCTAGCCATGTTCATGGAATTGCAAAAGTGTGTTCTGATGGATATCGTGCAACATATGGTGAAACACATTCAAAAGAATATATTGAAAGAATCATAAGCGAGTTCTACAACACTGACAGAATAGTAGATGAAGTAACCAAAACTAGCAGGTATTGGGGAGGCTACTTTGTAGCGCTTGATAATGCTGAGGTAGTTGGTGCGGTCGGCGGAGGAATGATCAATGATACAGCTGGGGAAGTATTTGTGTTGTATCTAGATCCTAACCGGCGCAATGAAGGTATTGGAACGATGTTGCTAGAGGCGATTACGAAACAGCAGAAAGAAGAATATAATGCCAGTGAGCAGTGGGTTTCCGTACAAAAAGGAAATGAGAAAGGAATTCCTTTCTACGAAGCAAGAGGATTTATTTTTCAACATGAACAAAATGGGTATGGAAATGCAGATGGGGAAGATTACATATCACTAAGATATTGTCGTCAACTATAAAATAACCGAGAGCTTGGAGTGTGTTCCTTGCTCTCGGTTATTTAGTTGGTTCGGGAACCGTTTTTATTTGATAGATAAAGTAATAATATTTATAAAAAACAATCAATACCAGCATAAGCCGGACGAAAAAGCTTTCGAGAATAAAGAAGGGAATGGCGATCATCACGTCAGCAAATAACAAAATCGTCAGTTTTTGTTTTAACGTCATGGCCCTCTCTTTTACAAAAGTCTCTAAATGACGTTTATAAAGAGTTGTCCCTTTAAACCAGTGCTCGAATCGTTCAGATCCCTTCACAAAGCAGTAGGATGCCAAAAGAAGCAAAGGAGTTGTCGGCAGCACTGGTAAAATTAGACCCAAAACGCCTAAGCCGAGGGCAATAAAACCGATGATGATATAGAGGAATTTAATAATTTTGCTCATGTTTGCCCCTTTCTGTTTTATTTACCTATATTATATCATGTAAAAAAGGAAAGTTTTTTGACAGATTAAGTACATAAAAACCGTTTCAACCACCATTATGTTAAAATAGTGAAGTCAAGTTATTGGGGGTTGATTAAATGACTTTCTATCAAACTATAGTAGTTTTACACATTTTTTCGGCGATTATGGGAATGGGCCCTGGGTTTATCTTAACGACTGTCGTTAAGTCGGGGAAAACCATGACAGAGTTAAGGCATTCCTATGCCGTTCGACATAAACTTCATATTTTTGTGATGGTAGGCGGCACGCTTGTACTCATCACAGGTTTAATCATGGGCTTCATGAATCCAAGCCTGTTCCAAATGGGCTGGTATGTAACAAGTCTAGTTCTCTTTTTAGCAGCCCTGGCAATCGGGCCACTTGTCCTATCACCCAGATCTAAACCAGTTAAGGCTTTGTTAGCATCACATAAAGGTGAGGAAATCCCTGAAGAGTATTATCGTTTATCAAAAATACTGTTCCGCTATGAATATTTGGAAAATGCAATTTTTATTGTCATTATCGCCTTAATGATACTAAAACCATTTTAGATACTCTCAAGGTAATCGAAAAAAAGATGGCACAAGAACATAAGAGGTTCAGAGTGCCGATAAATGACAAAGAGCAGATTTATGGTAACTATAAGGAGCTCATAGTGCCGATAAATGACAAAGAGCAGATTTATGGTAACTATAAGGAGCTCATAGTGCCGATAAATGATAAGTGCAGAGTTTATGGTAACAATAAGAGGTTCATAGTGCCGGTAAATAAAAAGAGCAGGATTTACGGTAACAATAAGAGGTTCATAGTGACAGAAATGACAGAAATGACAAAATAAAAGGTAGGGTCATCCTCGACCATACCTTTTTAACTCTCATAAATCGGAATAAAGATAAGACATTACTTCACCAATTCTCTTTTTAAACGAGGTATAGTTGTGCTCGCCATTTTGAATCGTTTCATAGCGGGTATCAGCAATTTTACTGCTCACAATCTCATAGATAGATTGAATCATATCTGAAAACTCGTTATTAAGTTCCTTATTGCCACTAACTTCATGAGTGCCAAAATCCATATAAAACTTTTCAACTCCGGACAGATCGGAATCTCTTACAAATACCTCAAGTTCCTCCTGGTTCCGATAATACCCAGGTGATATCGCAGCAATCCGCTTGAAAATTTGTGGGTATCGGCATGCAGCATATGTAGAAATAAGTCCTCCTAACGAAATTCCGGCCATTGAAGTATGACCCTTTAGAGTTCGGTATTTATCATGGATCAACGGTTTAAGTTCATTTACGATAAACTCTAAGTATTGTTCACCTTTACCGCCTGCCGAAACAGGGTGACCAATGACTCTTTCAGCAATCGCACCATTGATCCATGGACAGTATTCGTTAATGCGCTCTTCTCCTTCAGGATTTAAATCAATGGCTACTACGATCATTTCTACCTTGTTTTCATCTAAGTAATCCTTCAATCCTAAAGATACCCCTTTAATCGCACCTTCATCTTCAAAAACATTTTGCCCGTCGTGCATATACAATACGGGATAATGTTTGTTTGACCCATGATAATTTACAGGCAAATACACTCTAATCATTCTTTCTTGTTCGAATGTGGACATATAAACATGATATTTTTCTAGCACCAAATCACCTGCTATTCTTATATTCTACTTCTATAATTTACCATATCCCTTAACGTTTAGGAGAATTAAAACAGGCTGGTGAGAAATTTTTATCTCACCAGCCTGAGGAATCAATTAATCCCTAGATAAACTGATTAAAACCAGAATGGGCGTCTTCTGTCGTCTCTTCTGTCATCTCTTCTTCTGTTATCCTCGTCAACAATGATAACTCTATCTGCACGGATAATAACTTCGTCTGCATTAATGACAACTCGTCTGTCATTTCTTCTGTCATTTCTTCTGTCATTTCTTCTGTCATCGTTGCGATCCATAGCACCAGCTACATCGCTGCTGTTATCACGGCATCTTCTGCGGTCTTGTACACCTGCAACATCTTTGTCACGACGTCTTCTTCTAGACATTCAAATCCCTCCTTTCACGCTCGTACTATAAAATATGCTTGTACAAAAATATGTGATTGGACAAACTAAATATTTTTTACCAGAAAGATAGGAAGGAGATTTGTTTGAATTTGTTGAAATAAGGTAAAAATAGAGAATTGTCAGGATGAATGAGAGGAAGGTCAAACATGGATATAGTGGAAAAGGCTCTACAGATTGCCAGCAAAAATCATGAGGGACAATATCGGAAAAACACGGATATTCCCTACATAACACACCCAGTTGCGGTTGGGATGATGTTATTAAAGAGCGGCTATAGTGAGGAAATCGTTGCAGCTGGAATTCTACATGACACTGTTGAGGATACGTCGCTAACACTAGATGAAATCAAATGGGAGTTTGGACCAAAAATCGCAGAGCTAGTTGAAGGCAGTTCGGAACCGGATAAATCACTATCATGGAAGGATAGGAAGGAACATACTATTGAATTTTTAAAAACTGCTTCCGAGGATGTTCGGGCTGTGGTCTGTGCAGATAAACTTCATAATATCCGTTCTA
The DNA here is from genome assembly GCF_013409995.1 of Neobacillus driksii. Classification (GTDB taxonomy): domain Bacteria; phylum Bacillota; class Bacilli; order Bacillales; family Cytobacillaceae; genus Neobacillus; species Neobacillus driksii. The sequence goes on along the minus strand of NZ_JACCBX010000015.1, from coordinate 52,231 downwards.
TCATGAGAGATTATGAACAAGTTGGCGATGAGGTTTGGAGTAGATTTAATGCTGGTAAAGAGCAGCAAAAGTGGTATTACACCAATATTGTAGAAAGCTTGGGTGTACAATCATCATTTGATTTACTAATAGAATTACGTAAAGAAGTAGATAAGCTTTTCAGGAGATGATAATGGATGAAAGATTATAAGGTTCGTACATATGAAGAAGCGATAGACGTTATAAAAGAAATTGGATTCCTGCCTTTGGCAAAGCTCATCCCTGATTATCCTTCACTCGACGGAATAACGTTGAAAGAGCATTGGTATACCGGTTCTGAGCTGGATCCATGGATGTGGCGTGCAAAATTGCCTGGAGATGGAGCAGCAGCTTATGGAAAGTTTGTTAAAAAGAAATCCGTTTTAATATCTCCTGAATTGTTACCTTTGATACGTGTGATTTTGGGATCTTCACTTTCAGTAAAAGAACGCTATCAAGATGGGCTAATGTCAAGAGAAGCTGTTGAGCTATATACGCTGATTCGTGAGAACGAAGGAATAGACACAAGAGTTCTAAGAGTAGAGGCAGGAATGAAGGATAAGGAGAAGAAGAAGCCATTTGATCATGCCTTACTTGAATTGCAGGGTTCTTTGGATATTGTTGTTTCAGGGACCAAGGCAAAGACGAACGAAGCAGGAGAGAAAAATGGCTGGAGCAGTACTTCATTTGAGACAATGAAATTCTGGTCACAAAATCATAGCATTAAGGAAAGTACCTTAGAAGTGGAAGACGCTAAAATGATGTTAAAAGACCATTTTGCTGCTTTGTGCAGTCCGGAGGCAATGAAATCTATTAATAAATTATTTGGGTTATAGAGGAAATCACGCTGATTTCCTTTTTTTACGTATTTATAGCCCAGCCGGGATACTAGCACGGCCCCACTTTCCTACAAATTCATATTTTAATAAAAAGGAGTTGAAAAATATGAGTTGTAGAAGGAGAAAGTTTCCGTTCTGTGTTTTTTCGGGGTATAGATGGTGTGGACCTGGCTGCAGCGGTCCAGGACAACCTATTAATGATGTAGATTCCTGCTGCTACAAACATGACCTTTGTCTTAAGCGTGGTAACTCCCCTTGTTACTGTGATAAAAAGTTTTTGGAATGCCTTCATTCCAAAAGGAATCCCCATACCAAAAAGGGCAGACAAGCAAATGTCATGTACAATTTCATGAAGCTAAAAACCAGTTTCACATGTGATCATCGAAGCAGATGTTAGATCAATCAATACATTAAACAGGCTTTTTTTTCTAATTTACAAATCCATTTATAGAAACCTAATAAGATTAGTAACAATATTGGGTCAAGGATTGCTGCGTGCCACAGTTTCCACCAGCCATAATGAAAGTATCCCCAAGGTTCAGGCAGCAGGGTAATGACTTCATAGATTAAAATTGCAACCACAAAAACAGTTAAATATATTGCTTGTTTCATCCAGTCCTTTTTAAATGGGAACCAATTTAGAAAAAACATATTTACTGGCGGAATGAGGAATACATGTGGAATAATTCCTCGCCAATCTAATTCTTTATCGAAGTACCAGTAAGCATGATATTTGAATTCAATAAAAACATCGAAGAGTACTTGTAAGGCAATCGTAAATAACCAAATATGTAGAATTTGGTTCCCATTTAGTAATTTATTTGTTTTAAACCCCAGGTAATTAAAGACGGCAAGTGCTATTAAAAGTCCTATCATGAAATTTCCCTTTTTTATTTTTTAATATGCCCTTCCATGTATGGGTTATGCCATAGGGTTGATAATTCGAAAAATTTAACACCTCTACCTAATAGTTTTCCTAATAATATGTTTGATACAATAAATGATAGAGTGTAGTTGGGAGATGAAATCATCTAATGGTAAAGAGATTTGAATCACTTAATGGGCTTAAGATACGCATTTATTTATGGGTCATACCCTGTATTGTTATTTCTCTCATCTCTAATACGCTTCTACAAAATGTAGAAGGCGTAACCAAATTTGATTTTACCATTAATAACATTCTCTCAATTTGGTTTATTATTAGTTGGTTTTTCCTGTATAAAAGAATCTTTATCCAATTCATGGAATATTCCAATTTGGCATTAGTTAGTTATTATCACGTTACGACTTTTTTTGATGCGGTCCGTAACTATATGGTTGTAGATGGAGGATCCCTTGGCGATTTTATCATCTGGATGCCAATTATCACTTTATTCTTTTTTCTAACCCTGGGTACAAAACGAGGTTTGTACTATTCCATCGTTATATTTCTTGCAACTTTTGTTATTGGTATCGTGTATTTACACCTTCTATCCTCAGAATCGATTGATTCGCTCGGTCAATATTACTTTGCTAACCTATTTTACATTATCGTTCTCTACTATGCGCAGCATGTGTTTAAGACTTATGCAGATCTTGAAATGTTTAAAAAGCACGCCTACTACGATTCATTAACGAGAATTGCCAATCGTCTACTGATTGATGAATGGCTTGAAAATAAACTCAAAGCTTTAGAGAATAGGAAAGATAGCTTTTCCATCATTTTCTTTGATATTGATCATTTTAAGTCAGTGAATGATAACTATGGGCATAAAATTGGTGATGAAGTCCTGGTAGAGTTAGCGAAACTCATCCAGTACCATCTTACAAATCGAGAGCTTTTTGGACGATGGGGTGGGGAAGAGTTCATTATCATCTCTAGTACGTCTAGTACGTCAGGGGAAGATACGGTTAGGCTAGCTGAGAAATTAAGGGAAGTAGTGGCTAACCATGATTTCAAAAGTACAGGAAACCTTACAGCTAGTTTTGGGGTTACCCAATCTAGACCAGGTGACAGCATCGATTCTCTATTGAATCGGGCTGATAGAGGTTTATATCAATGCAAGAATTGTGGAAGGAATCAAGTTAGTTATATTAATTGAAGGGTCAGTGCAGTGCACGAACCCTTTTTTTGCGGAAATTATGGTTTTTGTGTTTTTTAAATAAGCAAAAAAAGAGCCTGGTACACGGGTACCAGGCTAAATTATGGGAAGTTTTAAGAATAAGGTTCCTTAAACCTTAAGACTCAAATAAGTTATCTTTATAATAGGAAAAACATTTGTAGAAGTTATAGAGAAGTTATGTGGAATTTGTGAAGATGGCATAATTGGCAAAAAAAAGGATTGGTACCCGGGTACCAATCAAATTATGGGAAGTTTTTAAGAATAAGGTTCCTAAAACCTAAGTCTCAAATAAGTTATCTTTATAATAGAATAAACATTTGTAGAAGTTATAGAGAAGTTGTGTGGAAATTATGAAGATGTTAATACGAAAATTTTTTCCGTATGAGTGAAAATGGATATATTATCTAATAATAAATTGACCGGTTAATTTTATTATTAGGAGATGAATTGAATGAAACACTTATCAAAAATCTTGGTTTTGTTTCTCTCATTTGTATTAATCTTCCCAACATTCACAAATGCTGAAGGGAACGAACGGGCCGAGCGGCAAACGCAGCCTCTAAGTCAGAAAGCTGTCCAGCTTAGGGTTGATATGAGGGAACTTTGGACGGAACACGCTTTTTGGACAGAAAAGTTTGTAACAAGTTACATTGCAGGTCTTGAGGACCAAGAACCAGTGCTAACAAGATTATTAAAAAATCAGGACGATCTTGGGAATGCCATCAAACCTTATTATGGAGAAGAAGCAGGTAACAAGCTTGCACAGCTGTTAAGAGGGCATATTCAAATTGCCGGTAAGGTAGTGGCAGCAGCGAAAAGTGGAAATCAGCCTGATTTCAAAAAATACAGCGATGAATGGTTTAAAAATGCAGATGATATTACAAACTTTTTAAGTGCTGCAAATCCTAATTACAATAAAAAAGAATTAAATGAAATGATGTATATGCATTTAAGATTCATTACAGAAGGTGTGGCGGCCAAACTTAATAAGGCTTGGAATCAGAACATTACTGCATTAGACAAAAATCAAAATCATCTCATGCATATGGCTGATTTCCTTACAAACGGGATTATCAAGCAGTTCCCAAATAAGTTTTAAAAAAAATGGAGCCCAACTTAGGTTGGGGCTCCATTTTTTTAATGCGGTAAAAATGCCAGCTGGTAAAAGAATAAGACAGCGAAAACATATAGAAGCGGATGAACCTCACGCCATTTTCCTTTCACTATTTTCAGAAGAGGATAGCTGATGAAACCAAGTGCAATGCCTGTGGCAATGCTGGATGTTAACGGCATGCTTAGGATTACTAGGAACGCCGGGAAGGCCTCATCTAATTCATTCCATTTAATTTTTGCAATGCTTCCCATCATCATACTGCCGACAATGATTAGGGCAGGAGCAGTAATCGCAGAAATACCTGAAACGGCACTGACAAGAGGTCCGAAGAATGCCGATAGAATAAACAAAATAGCAACGGTCAGGGAAGTTAATCCTGTCCGTCCTCCTGCTGCAACTCCTGATGTGGATTCAATAAAAGCGGTTGTTGGGCTTGTACCAAACATGGCTCCGATAGATGTAGCAACAGAGTCAGACAGCAATGCTTGACGGGCACGTGGGAATTTTCCATTTTTCATTAAACCAGCCTGATTTGCAACACCAATCATTGTTCCGGTGGTGTCAAAGATTGTTACTAGAATGAATGAAAAGACAACTGCATATAGACTATGCTGAATAACATCACTTAATGCTGTAATAGGGTTTCCAACAATTAGCCCTTCAGGAAGGGATGGTAATGAAACAAAGCCTTGATCGAATGAAAGTTGGTTCGTAAAAAAGGCTATGAGTCCTGTGATAATCATTCCAAAAAATAGAGCACCATTAATTCGCAGCACCATCAGAATGAGTGTAATCGCTAAACCGACAATTGCAAGCAGGGCTGAAGGAGACCTAAGATCACCTAATCCAACAAGATTGGTAGGATGAGCAGTAATAATGTGTGTAAGTCTTAGCCCGATAAAAGCAATAAATAAACCTATACCTGCTGTAATCCCATGTTTCAGGTTATCTGGAATCGCATCGATTAATTTCTCTCTAAAGGGCGTTAAAGATAAAATAACAAAAATAATACCAGCAATAAAAACAGCAGCAAAGGCTGTCTCATAATTAATATTTTGTCCGCCGCCGACAACAGAGTATGCGAAGTATGCATTAAGCCCCATACCGGGTGCAATGGCGATTGGATAATTTGCAAACAAGGCCATCCAAAGTGTCCCAACAACTGCAGAGATAATCGTTGCTGTGAAGACTTGTTCAAATGGAACACCTGCATCAGCAAGAATGACTGGGTTAACAACCACAATGTAGACCATTGTAAAGAAGGTTGTGATTCCTGCGAGTAGTTCAGTTTTTGTATTTGTTTGGTTTTCTTTTAGTTTAAACATAAGTTCCTCCAAAACACGAACATTTATTAACAACCTTTATATAATATTCGTTTTTAGTGATATTTTCAAGCGTTACTTGAAAAATATACACCACTTTAAATATGACAATTTATAGTTAACCCCAAACTTCATCTAGTGTTTCTCGAAACAATTGATTTAAGACTTCGGTTTGGTCGGATTTATTTACTGATATTTCCCTTACATACTGCTCTAAATGCTCAATCTCACCTTCAACGAAGTGATTGATGAGCTCAGTTCTAGGATTTGGGGCAAGAACTTCACCAGCTTTTTTAAGCTTAATGATATCGTCGAGTACTATGCTAATCTCATTGGTTGGAAGAATATCCTCAACTAACTGTGTAAATTTAATAGGGGGGAATGCATGGTGCTTTTCAATCCACTTAGCTGCGAACAGCGGCCGGAATATGTTGATATATCTTTTTATTTTAACTTCCCGTCGGTTTAAGTAATCTCTATAATTACCTTTTGCCATTTTTAGGTAGTGGTGAATGCTAGCAATTGGAGAAAAGATTTGACTTTCTAATTCTTTCATTTTACTGATTGCAGTGGACTCTTGGTAGTATACGATAGTTGAATGAAGCCATTCCAGCAGAGGCGGATTTGATTTCCGGAATAACCGTAATGCTTTGGTAAGTTCCCAGCCATTCAAGTCTAGAAGTTTGTCTACATGGATTGAGATTTTATCATGCTTCGGAACTTCCAGCACGTCGCGCCTTTGGTCAATTGAGAGATACCATTCTTTTTTATGAACATAAATAAATCGGACATCATAATCGCTATCTTTAGAAGGGAATCCCCAGGCTCTGCTGCCTGATTCACAGGCATAAAGAATTTTTACATTAAACTCTTTTTCGATCTGTTTTAGGACTAATAAAATGTGTTCTTTCAATTTGATACCTCATTTACTTAATTTGTAACTTCCCTTTAACATCGACTTACTATGATTAACATCCTAGCACTGTGAGAGTAATTCTCATAATCACTGCCATAAGGGTCAAGGGAATAACGTCCTTATTGTTGAATATATAAACAATAGGGCATTATTCCTTTTTTAATGAATAAACAGGGGGAGATGAGATGTTATCGAGGCAATTAATTATCTATTTCCTGCTTTGTATAGTTGCAATTGTCATGGTTAGAGAATTTTCATTTAACCCGGAGTCCTTTTCCAGTAACCGTAATTCAGTCATTCTTATTTTTCCTTTCGTATTGTTGGCCTTTTCCCTTTTTGGGTATGAATTATTTCTAAAACTTAGGGATGCTTCATTTAACGTTTGTACTTGGCGAAAAATGATCATATGTTCCTTTATCATCATGTTGGCCTCAAGTGTATTAGAATTTGTATATTTTTCTGAGTTCATTCATAAGTTTGGCAGACCGCTTACAAGGGAAGCATCTCGAATTTACATCTATCCATGGTTAAACCAATACACAAATACGGTCTTTGTTAACTTTTACACCTTCCTCATGTATGCTTCTACAGTAACGTTCTGCACATCATTAATAACGTTGGTTAAAAAGTAATCCACAATGATCATGAAATACTTCCATTTTACCTGGAAAGCAATAGCTATAATGCCATTTTTTTTATCTTTTAATCTGTACAAAAATTTTCTTCCTAAACAAAAATGTTTTTTGTTGTTGTTCATATGAGATTTGCCATATAATAGGGTTATAAAAAGTTCACATAATTGTCAAATTTATTTTATTAATATAATGGAAAAGTGTTAAACATAATCGGTAGAGATGGAGGGAATGGAAATGATTAGAATGGCTGTTGCTGGTGTCTTGGGTTTTGTTTTAATTTTTATAGAATCAATGATCGTGATGAAAATTAAAGGGTATCATGGTATCGAATTTGGCGGGTTAGCACCGTTTATTAATGTTTGGGCGATGAATTTCTTTTTAGTATTTGCTATCCTAACGCAAATCACTAATTGGTATCAGGATCGTGTAGGTTTTGAAAATCCAGAAGAAGATAATAGTTATTAAAAAAGTGCCTCAATCAACATGTGATTGAGGCACTTTTCGTTACGCGTGTTGTTTTGCTGTTTCTTTGCCTTTGAAAACTGTTTTACGGATGAATGGAACCACCCAGCGGTCAAGACCAATACGACCTGCGTTGTACCCAGCTGTTAAGATGATGAAGCCTAAGAAAATGTCAGTTGGGTTATGAGATACTGTCCCTGCTAGGAAGAAAGAGAAGTTCATTACTAGACCAAAGAACATCGCTGCTGTTGTTAAACATCCTAATAGAAGTCCTAAACCGATTAATGTTTCGCCCCAAGGAACGATGGTGTTGAAAACATCAATGTTTGGAAGTGCAAAGTTACTTAAGAAATCAACATACCAGCCATAAAGCACATTACCTTCTGGACCTGATACTGGTTTCGCAATGGCACCTTTTAGGAAACCTGAAGCGTCAAATCCGCCGCCTGTTAATTTTCCTAAACCAGCGGTGAACCAAGAATAACCAAGGTATAAACGAATGACAGTTAAAATAGCCGCAGAAATTTTGTTTTCTCTTAAAAATTTGTTAAACATAATGTATTCCGCCTTTCAAAAATTAGTTTGTATTTGATAGTTTCACTATATAAAATTTTGAGGGTTAACAACATGGCTGTAGTGATAAGTTCACACTTTGTTTAAAATGTTTTGTCAGAATCTTGAACAACTTGGTTGAAAATTACTTTGCAGCTGTTAGGCTGTCGCTTTTGCTTTGCTGCTTTCAGTTTTCATTGTTTTACGGATGAATGGAACTACCCAGCGATCAAGACCGAAACGACCTGCGTTATAACCAGCAGTTAAGATGATAAAACCTAAGAAAATATCGGTTGGATTGTGAGATACAGTTCCTGCTAAGAAGAAAGAAAAGTTCATCACTAGACCAAAGAACATAGCTGCAGTTGTTAAACATCCTAATAAAAGTCCTAAGCCGATTAATGTTTCGCCCCAAGGGACGATGTGGTTGAAGATATCAATGTTTGGTAAGGCAAAGCTATCTAAGAAGTGAACATACCAGCTATAAACCATGTTGCCATCTGGACCTTTTACTGGATTAGCAACTGCTCCTTTTAAGAAACCAGAAGCATCGAACCCGCCACCTGTTAATTTTCCTAAACCTGCTGTAAACCAAGAATATCCGAGATATAAACGTAAGACTGTCAATATTCCAGCCGCAATTTTGTTTTCTCTTAAGAAATTCATAAACATTATAAGGCCATCTCCTTGTTAAATATGTTTTAAATATTTATTACACTGCTAATATAACAAATTAATCTTGAATTGAGGGTAAATTGTTCACTGTTTCACATATCTGTAAAAAAGATTTGAACAAATTGTTAACATGGGCAGGGAAAGTTTTTTTATAAGAAGCTCTTGATAAAACTAATATCATTAGTTAAAATAAAACTAATGATATTAGTTAAAGGAGCTGGGGATTATGAGATTGCTAAAAAAGGAATTTTTATATCAGATAACCTTTATGGCAAGTGTGTTTCCGGTAAATTGCTATTTGGTCGAAGAAGAGCATGGATTGACCTTAATAGACGCAGCTCTGCCATTTAGTAAGAAGGGAATTTTTACGGCTGCTGAAATGATTGGGAAACCAATTACAAAAATAATTTTAACCCATGCACATGAGGATCATGTGGGTGCACTTGATAAGATAAAGGAAGAACTGACTGATGTACCAGTTTATATTTCGGTGAGGGATAACAGAATAATGAATGGAGACAGCTCGCTTGATGTGCACGAGCACCAAACTCCGATAAAAGGCGGCGTCCCAAAAAAGCTGAAGACCAGAGCGAATGTACTATTAAAAGAGGGAGACCTTATCGGTTCGTTGGCAGCTATTGAAACTCCGGGACATACTCCGGGATCGATGTCTTTCATTGATCATCGGACCAAGGCCATAATTGCAGGGGACGCCTTTCAAACGAGAGGTGGAATAGCAGTAGCGGGAGATATAAAACCATGGTTTCCGTTTCCAGCCTTTGGTACATGGAGTAAAGAAACTTCATTAGAAAGTGCAAAGAAATTGGTGAGTTTTCAACCTAAGCTGCTTGCAGTCGGACATGGTGAGATGGTGGAGAACCCGATTGGAGTAATGGAACAGGCAATCAAACGTATAGAGAAGAAATTGAGCTAAAGGAGTTAGAGATGGATGTCACCTAGACCAAAGGTTGGACTTGATATAAAGGAGATTTTAGAAGCAGCAGCGGAGTTGGCAGACCAGTTTGGGATGCAAGAAGTTACCTTGGCAAATCTAGCGAAGAAATTAGGAATCCGTCCTCCTTCGTTATATAACCATTTTGATGGGCTGGGCGGGTTAAGAAAGAAAATGGCGATATATGGAATAGAACGGCTATATGAGGTAATAGCAAAAGCAGCTATTGGGGTTGCAGGAGATGAAGCTGTTCTAACTATAAGTAAAGCATACGTTAACTTTGCACGGGAGCATCCTGGGATTTATGAGTCAACATTGATGGCACCGGATTTGGAAGATGAGGAGGTTCAGCTTGCGGGTTCTAAGATTGTTGAACTCACTGTTCGGATTTTACAGGCTTATAGTTTAGAAGGAGACACTGCTATACATGCAGTCAGAGGCCTACGAAGCATTTTACACGGTTTTTCTTCATTAGAAAGGAGTGGTGGATTTAAAATGGCGTTAGATCTAAATGAAAGCTTGGAAATTATAATAAAAGCGTTTATTCAAGGCATTCAAGAGAGTTAGTTTTTTTGGAAGAGCAGTTTCGCAGATAAAAGTTATTCTAAGATTTACCAAACCCTTAAAAATCAAAAGAAAACAATACGTTTTTCGCTAAACTTAAAGGACTTACCAAATGGCAAGTCTTCTTTTTTAATAAGATGTTATAATAGTAGTAATATCATGATTAAAGGAATGAAATATATGCGGAAACTTGAGAAATTGGGTCTAGTATTGGACGTTGAAACAACAGGATTAGGGCCGACTACAGATGAAGTAATAGAACTTGCTCTGAAATTGTTTTCTTATAGAACTGATACGGGTGAGATTCAAGAAATTATTGAGGAAGATTCTTTCTTGCGAGAGCCGCTTACCAGTTCTGCTAGAAGGAACTATGACCGTGCTTATCAAATTCATGGGATTCCCTATGAACTGGTGGCAGGAAAGAGTTTCACGGATGTTAAGATAAAATCTTATTTCCATCGCGCAGATTCCGTTTTTGCTCACAATGCTTCCTTTGACCGCAGCTTTCTCTATCATATGTACCCAGAAGTGAATGATTTAAATTGGTTTTGTACCATGCGGGGTGTGAAATGGAAGAACTATGGCTTTCCAAATGGTAAACTCCTAACCCTATTGCAGGCACACCAAATTACAAATCACCAAACACATAGAGCACTTGACGATATTACATACCTCATGGACCTACTCAGAAGAACCAGTCCAAATGGAAACCTCTATCTTCAAGAAGTACTCGAAAATGGACCAATGAGAAAATACCAGCCAGCAGCCACCCGCACCAAAATGGGCTAATAGCACACAAAAAAGCAACAGACCAAATCTCAGCGATTTGGTCTGTTTTTTTAAGTCTCCTTTACAACTGTCCGCCTGAGGTGGAAAGTGTCCACGAGCGGTGCCTGTCACCCATCACTGTCACCAATCACCCACATTATAAGTATCTTTCTTCAATGATTTTGCAATGGTGCATTTGGTGGCCCGCGATGATGTAGGCGATGGCTCGTGTGGTGATTTCCATTCCGTTTGCGTTGCCTTTGTTTTCCCATGCCTCACTTGGGAGGTTTTGAATGAGGGTGATGGTTGCGTTTCTGACTGCTTTGAAGTCTTCTAGTATGGTTTTTATGGATAGGTTGTTTGTTTGTGCTGCCTGGACGTATTGGTTCTCTTCAAACCCCGCTAAAGGTGTTTGATCACCGCGCCCTACACGCAAAAGGCGGTAGCTCATGATTCTTTCGGTATCCGTTATGTGGCCAAGTACTTCTTTAATACTCCATTTGCCTGGTGCATAACGATTTAAACTTACTTCCTCAGAAATCCCTCCGAAAAGTGAAACTGTCTTTTCAAGACTTTCTCTTAACAACTCTACTAAGTCACCTTCAGGGACTAGGTCAACATATGGTACATAATAAGCGGGATACTCATTTTTTGCTGGACGTTGAAACATCATAATCCTCTCCTTTCAATTAATAATCCATAAAGCAAGCCTACCATAATATTTGAAATAATTAAATAATTAACCGCAACCTGGCAATGAATAAGATGGAAAAAAATTATAACCGCTTTCAAAATATTATTGACGAATATTGTCGAGGGTGATATTCTATGTATACAGTTATTTTGTTAGTTCATTAAACAAATTAATTGGAATATACAACCATTCTCGAGATGTCTGGTATTATTTTTATTTAGTATTTTAGTAAGGGGTTTCACAAAAATAAACTTCTAAGAATTTGCAATTATGTAAGGGTTTTAATTAATTATTTTAGAATGATTTTATTGGGAGGGTTAAAAATGGCTCAAGCATTACAAAAGAAAGTAGAAACCCCACAATCAGCGGGGAACGCAGTACGCCCATTTGGGATGAAAGATAAGTTAGGTTATCTATTCGGTGATTTTGGAAACGATTTCTTCTTTATTCTGGTTGCAGCTTTCCTTATGGTTTATTACACCGATATTTATGGTCTTAATCCAGCTGCTGTCGGGGGACTATTCCTGATCGCACGTTTATGGGATGCAGTTGCTGACATTACTTGGGGCCGCTTCATCGATACAAGGAAAGCAGGAAAGAATGGAAAGTTTAGACCTTGGATCTTTAGAATGTCATTTCCACTTGTCATTACTGGTATATTAATGTTTGTTCATATTCCAGGAATGTCTGATGGATTTTACCTTGCGTATGCATATGTAACCTATATTATTTGGGGAACATTATATTCTACTGTTAATATTCCTTATGGCTCTATGGCATCTGTAATCACAGGTGATCCTGTTGAACGTACGGCACTATCTAGCTGGAGAACATTAGGGGGGAACTTAGCTGGGTTAATCATTAATGTTGTAGGACCAATGATTCTGTTTGTTGACAATAAAGCAGATGCAAATCGATTCCTTTTAGGCGCTATCATTTTCGGTGTTCTTGCAATCGCTTGTTATATGGCATGCTATAAATTATCTGTTGAACGTATTGTAATGGATGAAACAAATAAACCAAAAGCGAACTTTGGCAAAACCGTAAAAGGTCTTGGTAAAAACAGACCACTCATTGTGTTCCTTACTCTTTCTTTACTGTTCTTGGTTTGCTTTATGTTAATTGGTACGGTAAACGTATATTTATTTAAAGATTTCTTTGAAAACGCTAAAGCATTAAGTATGGTTGGTCTTCTTCAATCAGTGGCAGTGTTTGTTGGTATGCCAATGGTAAAACCGTTAGTTTCAAAATTCGGTAAAAAAGAAGTGGCTGCAGCTGGTCTCTTACTTGCAGCACTTGTATATGCGGTTTTATATTTCTTACCTAACTTAACAGCAACACAATTTATCGGAGTATTAACAGTAGGTATGTTTGGTTATGGTATTTTCAACCTAGTTATTTGGGCTTTCGTTACAGACATCATTGATTACCATGAGTATTTAACAGGACTGCGTGAAGATGGAACCGTTTACTCTATCTACTCAATGGCTCGTAAAATTGGACAGGCAGTTGCTGGTGGTGTTGGTGGTGCAGCGATTGCAGCGGTGGGTTACCATGCTGGTGCCGAATCTCAATCAGCTGAAACGCTGCAAGGAATTCATACACTTGCTACATTAGTACCTGCAGTGATACTTACTATTATATTCTTAATGATTGTATTCCTGTATCCATTAAACAAAAAACGCACAGAACAACTTGCACTTGATTTAGTTGAAAAAAGAAAATCATATAATAACTAAATTCTATTTTGAAGAAAAAGGTAGCAACAACTGGTTGCTGCTTTTTCTATTTTAGTAACCCCTTTTTGCATGTTGCTTAAAGGGGGTTAATCGTTAATTGAGTGAAAAATAGAAGGCGCTGAGAACCTACTATTGTTTTTAAACAAAACTTACATTTCTAAGAGAAGAGAACATTACCACTACAACCGCTTACAAAACTATTGACGAATAGTATAAATGGGTATATTCTAATTGTGTAATTAATTTGTTAGTTTATTAAACAAAATAATTAAAGCAAAAAACACTCTCGAGAAGTCGGTCTTTTGTTGTGATTAATTTAGTAAGGGGATACACAAAATAGTTTCAATACAATTTTATCCATTCTAGAAATGATTTTTTAGAATATTTTGTGGGAGGGTAAAGAAATGGCTCAAGCATTGCAAAAGAGAGTAGAATCCCCACAATCAGGTGGGAAAACAGTACGTCCATTTGGTTTTAAAGATAAATTAGGATACTTGTTTGGAGACTTTGGAAACGATTTCTTCTTTATCCTAGCCGCTTCATTCTTAATGGTATTTTATACGGATATTTTTCATATTAATCCTGCTCATGTCGGACTATTATTCACGGTCGCCCGTCTTTGGGATGCTTTTGCCGACGTAACATGGGGTCGTTTCATTGATACGAGAAAGGCAACTGCTCAAGGAAAATTTAGACCATGGATTTTAAGAATGTCATTTCCACTAGTAATCATGGGTATATTGATGTTCGTAAAGATACCTGGCATGTCGGAAGGGTTTTACCTAGCTTATGCCTACGTAACATATATTGTGTGGGGAACATTATATTCTACTGTTAATATTCCTTATGGCTCCATGGCTTCAGTGATTACAGGTGATCCGGTAGAACGTACTTCCCTATCAAGCTGGAGAACGTTAGGTGGTCAAATGGCAGGTTTAATTATTAACGTAGTTGGACCAATTATTTTATTCGTTAATAATAAACCGGACGCAAATCGCTTCATTCTAGCAGCATTAATTTTCGGTGGACTTGCACTTGCTTGTTACATTGCTTGCTATAAATTATCTGTGGAACGTATCGTCATAGATGAAACAAATAAAGAAAAAGTAAATTTTGGTCAAACAATGAAGGGGCTTACTAAAAACAAACCATTAATGGTGTTCCTAGTAGCTGCATTGACATTCATGATTGTCTTCATGTTAATTGGTACGGTAAACGTTTATCTATTTAAGGATTATTTCACGAATGCTAAAGCATTAAGTATAGTAGGTCTTCTTCAAGCAGTTGCTGTCTTTATCGCCATGCCATTTATTCAACCATTGGTTAAGAAATTTGGTAAAAAAGAAGTGGCTTCCGGTGGATTACTGGTCGCAGCACTTGTATACGGAATTCTATATTTCCTTCCCAATTTAACAGCAACACAATTTATTGGTGTATTAACCGTTGCTATGTTTGGTTATGGTGTATTTAACCTTGTAGTGTGGGCGTTTGTTACAGACGTAATCGATTATCACGAGTATTTAACAGGTCTCAGAGAAGACGGTACTGTTTATTCAATTTACTCAATGGCACGTAAAATCGGACAAGCGGTTGCTGGCGGTGTTGGTGGTGCAGCGATTGCAGCAGTTGGTTACCATGCGGGTGCCGAAACACAATCAGCTGAAACATTACAAGGAATTCATACACTTGCTACATTAGTACCTGCACTGACACTTGGTGTCGTGTTCCTAATGATTGTATTCTTATATCCATTAAACAAAAAGCGTACTGCACAACTTGCAATGGATTTAGCTGCAAAAAGAAAATCTTAATATTTCATTAGAGGTAAGATTGTTGTGACTATTGCATAACAACCTTATCTTTTTTTTGAACATTATTGTTTTAAATGCTATCCGTGGGCAGAGGAGAGTCTCCTTTGCTTAAACAACAGAAAGCAATAATAGATAAAAAGATCCCCTTTCGTATAGTGAAAGGGGATTTTTTAGAAGTAAAGAGCTGAATACTATATGTTAACGCTTGCATTTTTATTTGATTGGTTAAATTGTAAATTCAACATCGGAACCTCTAAGAAATGTTTAATGGCAAATGCACACGCACCAAGTACGGCAGAGTTTCTGCCAATGGAAGAAATCTGTAGTGCACGGTAATGGCTAATCGAAGAATTCAAGTTTTCTCTTATTTTATCGAGAGAATTCGGGTACATCCGCAGGAGCTCACTATCAAGAACAAGCACGTCAGGATTATACATATTGATCATATTATTTAAACCAATGGAGAGGTAGTAAATAAATTGTTCCATCAATTGATGTACTTCTTCGTCACCTTCATCAAGCCACTTTTGGATATCCTCATATGTCACAGAATTCATTTGCTTTGTTTCGGATAGATGCTTGAAAATAGCTCTTTCAGAGGCATATTTTTCCCAACAGCCTTTATTCCCGCAATTACACTGAATTCCATTTGGTACTACAATCATGTGGCCGATTTCACCAGCAAACCCATCATGTCCCCGAAAGAACTCGTTGTTCATCATCATTCCTAGACCTATACCGGAATAAAGAGTAGCAGATAATAAGTTATCTGTTTCATGATGCACATAAACCCGCTCAGCAAAAGCACTTAGGTTCGCATTGTTTTCTATATAAACGTTGATATCGATTTGTCTTTCAATATCCTTCTTAAGGGTAATGTTATTCCACCGTAAGCGTGGTACATAGTGTATGGTTTCATCTTTTCCCACTAGACCATGAATGGCAATAACAATTCCGATAACTCCATATTTGCTGTAAGCGTATTCAGATTTATACACTTTGATATGCTCAACTAAAAGATTCAGTATCTCTTTGTAGTCTGTTGTATTTGTTTCTATCCTTTTCGAGTGGATTGGAGTTCCCGTAAGATCAGAAACCGTAAAAGAAATATGGTCAAAATCAAGGTCAATGCCAAGAGCGTAACCTGCCTCACTGTTAATGGAAAGCATAATAGGTTTTCTTCCAACGGTATAATGCTCAAGCTGTGTTTCTATTATGAGCCCTTCGTCAATTAAATCTGCAACCTGTGCGGAGATAGTCGCACGTGTGAGAGCTGTTACTTTTGATAAATCTGCCCTAGAAATTAACCCTTCTTTGACAATCTCTCTTAGAATAATCGAGCGATTAATTTTTTTTATATATGACGCGTCACCGGTAATCATCTGTATCCTCCATTTCGAGCGCTTTTCTACTATAACAATAGTATAACAGGTTATTTCATATAGGTCTCTTTTGAATAGTAAAAAAATATAAACTGTCAATTGACTTAACAAATTAAACATGATAAGTTAGTAATGTAATTAATTTGTTTACTAAACAAATTAAACAAAAAATCATGAAATTATTTAATAAATTTGTAAGGGTTTACAGAAAATAGTAGTAACTGGAGGGTATCGAATGAAAAACTTTTTAGACAAAGACTTCTTGTTAGATACAGAAACATCCGTAAACTTATTTGAAAATGCAGCACAGGGGTTACCGATTTTTGACTTCCACTGTCACTTAGATCCACAAGAGGTCTGGGAAAATAAGTCATATGAAAGTATCACTCAATTATGGCTTGGAGGAGACCATTACAAGTGGCGTACGATGCGTATCAACGGTATTGCCGAGAAATACATTACTGGTGATGCTTCAGATTGGGAGAAATTCGCTGCTTGGGCAAAAACGGTGCCAAACCTAATGGGCAACCCGCTTTATCATTGGACTCACATGGAGTTGAAAATGTACTTTGGAATTGAAAAATTACTTAGCCCTTCAACTGCACGTGAAATTTACGATGAATGTAATGAAAAGCTAAAATCATCAGATTACACAGCAAGAGCGTTTATTGCGAAATCAAATGTGAAATTTATTGGGACAACGGATGATCCTAATTCAACATTGGAATACCATCGTTTATTAAAAAATGATGAAACTTTTGCTCCTATTATCGCTCCAACATTCCGTCCAGATGGAGCTCTTTTCATTGAGCGTCCTACATTTGCCGGCTGGACCCGGAAATTAGAAGAGGTTTCTGGAATTAAAGTAGATTCACTAGACGGTTTCTTGAATGCACTGCAGCAGCGTGTTGATTTCTTCCACGAAAATGGCGGCCGTGCATCTGACCATGATATTCAAAAAATGGAATTTGTAGAAACAACAAAGGAAGAGATTGAAGTTATTTTCAAAAAAGGATTGAACGGGGAACAGCTTTCTAATGAAGAACTGATTGCTTACCGTTGGTTCCTATTAACAGAGCTTGGAAAAATGTATGCTGGAAAACAGTGGGTTATGCAGCTTCATATGGGTGCATTAAGAAACAACAATACAAAAATGAAAGAGCTTATTGGACCAGACACAGGATTTGATTCTGTCGGAGAATCAAATTTCGCTGAAGGTATATCTAGATTCCTTGATACTTTGGAGCAGCAAAATGCTTTACCAAGAACAGTATTGTTTAATCTTAACCCTAAAGATAATCCAGTTCTAGCTGGTATGATGGGGAACTTCTATGAAGAAGGTGTTCCAGGTAAAATTCAGTTTGGTTCTGGCTGGTGGTTTAACGATCATATCGATGGAATGGAAAGACAAATGAAAGATCTTGCAAATGTAGGTCTGTTGAGTCATTTTATTGGAATGCTGACAGACTCACGCAGCTTCCTTTCTTATGCACGTCATGAATACTTCCGCCGTATTCTTTGCAACCTATTGGGTGATTGGGCAGATAGAGGACTAGTGCCTAATGATATGGAATTCCTTGAACAAATGGTTAGAAATATTGGCTACAATAACGCCGAAAAATACTTTTTACAACGCTAGGAATTAAGTGAGGTCAGGGGCGCCCTTTAAAAGGGCTTCCCCCCCTTTAAAACATTGAATAGTTTGTTATTTCGATTTATTTGAGTAAGCTAAGCATGACAAATTAGCCGAAATAATTGATGTTCTATTTATTAATCGTTATTATGGATGGTATGAGTATAGGAGTGCCGGACGGCAACTCCAGACTTCAACTAAGGAATAAGTTCTAATTAGATTAAGGAGAAAGAGGGAAAAGAATGTCTAAACAACAAATTGGTGTCGTAGGATTGGCAGTCATGGGTAAGAACCTTGCTTTAAATATTGAAAGCCGCGGTTACTCTGTTGCTGTTTTCAACCGTTCTTATGACAAAACAGAAGAGTTTTTAAAGAACGAAGCAGAAGGAAAGAACTTTGTTGGTGCACGTACAGTTGAAGAATTCGTTAATTCTTTAGAAAAACCTCGCAAAATTTTATTAATGGTTAAAGCAGGTACGGCTACAGATGCAACTATCGACTCTTTAAAGCCATTTCTTGAAGAAGGCGATATCCTAATCGATGGAGGAAATACATTCTTCCAGGATACAATTAGACGTAATCAGGAACTTGCAACAGCAGGATTCCATTTCATCGGAACTGGAGTTTCAGGTGGAGAAGAAGGCGCATTAAAAGGTCCTTCTATCATGCCGGGCGGTAAAAAAGAAGCTTATGAGCTTGTTCAGCCAATCCTTGAGGCGATCTCTGCTAAAGTTGAAGGCGACCCTTGTTGTACGTATATTGGACCAAATGGTGCAGGTCACTATGTGAAAATGGTTCATAACGGAATCGAATATGGAGATATGCAATTAATCTGTGAAGCTTACTTTATTTTGAAAAATGTCCTTGGTTTAGATGCGAAAGAGCTTCACGAGGTGTTTGCTGAATGGAACAAAGGCGAATTAGACAGCTATTTGATTGAAATCACTGCTGATATCTTTACAAAAGTGGACGAAGAAACTGGCAAGCCAATGGTTGACTTGATTCTTGATACTGCTGGTCAAAAGGGTACAGGAAAATGGACAAGCCAAAATGCACTAGACCTAGGTGTTCCACTTCCAATTATCACGGAATCCGTATTTGCCCGCTTTATTTCTGCGATGAAGGATGAGCGTATTAAGGCAAGCAAGGTTCTTAATGGACCTGAAGTAAAGGCGTTTGAAGGCAATAAAGAAGAATTAATCGAAGCAGTACGTAAAGCATTGTATATGAGCAAAATCGTTTCTTATGCACAAGGTTTTGCACAAATGCGTGCTGCGTCTGAAGAATATGATTGGAATCTTCGTTACGGCGATATCGCGATGATTTTCCGCGGCGGATGTATCATTCGTGCACAATTCTTACAAAAA
This sequence comes from Neobacillus driksii, assembly GCF_013409995.1. GTDB lineage: Bacteria > Bacillota > Bacilli > Bacillales > Cytobacillaceae > Neobacillus > Neobacillus driksii. The sequence continues at coordinate 32,686 of NZ_JACCBX010000015.1, read as the reverse complement.
ATTAAAGACGCTTATGATCGCGATCCTGAATTAAGAAACTTATTATTAGATCCATATTTTAAAGAAATCGTTGAAAATTATCAGCAGCCATTACGTCAAGTTCTTGCTGTAGCAATTGAACGTGGAATCCCGGTTCCGTCATTTGCAAGCGCAATTGCTTACTATGACAGCTATCGTACTGAAACACTTCCAGCGAATCTGCTTCAAGCACAACGTGACTATTTTGGAGCACATACGTACCAACGTATTGATAAAGAAGGAGTATTCCACACAAACTGGATGGAATAAGGGTTTCATAACTAAACAGTTATGAACTAACTTTAAAAGGAGACAAAAACTAGCCCTAAACGCTGTAATTGTCTCCTTTTTTTATTTGTCTAAAAGTCGTGATAAAAAAGCAATATCAGTCAAATAATAGCTCTTATTGAGCACTTTTAGAGAATGTTTTTTGTATCTATCTGCAATATAATATAAGTATGTTCAGTTAACAAACTATTATGTTAACGCTTACTACTAAGGGTGTGAAAGCAGTGGAAAAGTTAACAAGCTCTTCATTGAGAAAAAGAATAATGGATGAGTGGATATACGGTCACTACCGAGTTCAAGGTGTGGACTTTTATAACTTTAATTTTCACTCACACCAAGAATATGAAATCTATTTTTTTCACTCAGGTGATTGTAAGTACTTAATTAACAATCGGATTTATGAACTGCAACCGGGGGATATCATCCTGTTAGACGGGATGACTTTGCACAAAGCCAATCCAGGAACAGACAGTACGTATACAAGAAGTATGCTTCATTTTTCACCCTTATGGCTGCAGGAATCATTAATTGGACTTGGAATTCCTAATTTGTTGGATCCGTTCAAAAAACTTCATAATTGCTTTCTTCGTACAGGCTACGATGAATTTGGACAATTTGTGGATGGCAGGATAAAGGAAATAGCCCAGTCTCTTACTCATATTGATGAAGAAATGCAGCGGACAGGTAAGAAAAATGAGTTTCTGGAAGCAGAAATAAAACTTGAGTTGATTCAATTATTGATGGGAATCTACAAAATAAGTCAAAAAGAATTGTCTCAGGTGACGAGTAAAAGGTCAGAAAAGGAGCTTCATGCTGAGTCGATTGCCTCTTGGATTAATGATCATTATTCGGAAAAAGTCAGTTTAGACAGAATTGCTGAAGAGTTAAGTTTAAGTAAGTATTATGCTTCTCATATTTTTAAAGAAGTCACTGGCTTTACGGTGATGGAATATGTTATGGCTTGCCGGCTAAATCAGGTGAAGTATTTGTTGGAAATGGAGCCAGATCAATCACTAACGGATGTGGCTCGCTCAACAGGATTTGAAAGCGTTGCACATTTCAGCCGTTTTTTTAAAGAGAAGGTCGGCACCACTCCTTCACAATATCGTAAAACGAAACTCAGTAGCCATATTCTTTGGAATAAGGAGGAAAAGAATAAATGAATCAAGATTTATTGATTTCAGGATTTTCAGATGAAATCTCATCTGACTTTGATACTCAGTTAGAAGTTGTATCTAATTTAGGGATGAAATTTATCTCGTTACGCGGCATTGATGGGAAAAATATTGGTGATTTTACTGTCGATGAATTCAAAGAAACGGTACTGCCAAGACTGCAAAAAGCTGGTATTGGTGTTTCTTCTATCGGGTCACCAATTGGTAAAGTATTCATCAATGATGAAGAAGGCTTTGCGAAACAAAAGCTTATGTTGGACACGCTTTGCCAAATTAGCAACTTGCTTGATTGTAAATATATGCGGATTTTCAGCTTCTATATTCCTAAGGGTGAGGATGCAGATCACTACCGCAGCCAAGTTGTCAGCAAGTTGAAAGAATATGCTGCAATCGCGGAAAAATACAATGTAATTTTGCTGCATGAGAATGAAAAGGATATCTTTGGTGATATCGGAAGACGCTGTCATGAGATCCTAAAAGAAGTGGATTCTCCTTACTTTAAAGGGATTTTCGACTTCGCGAATTTCGTACAGTGCGGTGAGGACACCCAAGAGTGTTACGATCTCTTGAAAGATGAGATTGTTTATATACACATTAAGGATGCTGTAACATCAGATAGTCAAAACGTTGTCTGTGGAACTGGCGAAGGAAAAATACCTGAATTGCTAGCTCAGTTTATTAAGAGCGGCTATAAAGGCTTTTTAACTCTTGAGCCACACCTTGTTCTCTTTGATTCTCTAAAGGATTTAGAGCTTGAAGATGCGACCGAGGTCATTAAGGACAACAAAGGGTTGGATGGTGCCGGCGGCTACAAGCTTCAATATGAAGCATTATTAGAAATTCTTAACAAAATTGAAAGCGAGGGAATTTAATTATGGCAGATGTAAGATTAGGAATTATTGGATTAGGTGCAGAGGGCGGTATGTACGCTAATTTTATTACTGAAGGCAAAGTTAAAAACATGGTGATTGGTGCGATCTGTGATAATGATCCTGCTAAAAAACAAGTTGCAGAAGAGAAGTATCCTGGTGTTCCTTTCTATGATAATTATATCGATATGCTTGAAAGTGGTGATGTTGATGCAGTCGTTACAACTGTACCGCATTATCTACATCCTGAAATGGGAATTGAAGCATTAAAAAGAGACATTCATGCATTAGTGGAAAAACCAGCAGGTGTTTATACAAAACAAGTAAAAGAATTAAACGACTTTGCAGCAACAAAGCCTGAACTTAAGTTTGCAATCTTCTTTAACCAGCGTACAAATCCACTGTATAAAAAAGTAAAAGAACTTATTGATAATGGTGAGATTGGCAGCATCCGCAGTACCAATTGGATTATTACTACATGGTGGAGACCTCAAGGTTACTACAATCAAAGTGAATGGAGAGCAACTTGGGGCGGAGAAGGCGGCGGTGTCCTTGTAAACCAAGCGCCACACCAAATTGACTTGCTTCAATGGATTTGCGGCATGCCGAAAAAGGTTTATGCAAAATTAAACTATGGCTATCAAAGAGATATTGTGGTTGAAGACGATGTAACTGCAGTATTTGATTATGGAAATGGTGCTACTGGTGTATTTGTAACTAAGACACACGATGTAGTAGGGACAGATCGTTTAGAAATCCATGGCGATAAAGGAAAAATCGTGGTAGACGATAGTAAGAAAGTAACCATTAAGCGCCTGAAACAATCTGAGAATGAAATGAGCGCTTCTATGGATATGTCAGATGTTATGAAGCTGTTTATGGGCGGCGGTGCAGGTGATATTTTCACCGAGGAAGTACTTGATTTTGGCAATGTTTGGGGCGAACAGCACATTGCAGTATTAGAGGACTTTTCTTCCGCAATTGTGGAAGGCACACCATTGTTAGCTCCTGGCAGCGACGGTATTAATGGTGTTAGACTTGCAAATGCAATGCACCTGTCAAGCTGGTTAGGCAAGGAAATCGAAGTACCATTTGATGAAGATTTATTCTTAGAAGAATTAAATAAACGGATTGCGGAAGAAGGTAAATATCCGGTTAGAAAGTAATCAACCACATGAAACGAACTCATCGCTGTTTAAAGCTTTGAGTTCGTTTTAAAAGTGTGATTTCGCAAACATAGTTGTTAAAATCTTAAAGCCGATTTTAACGTGGAATTATCAATTTAGCGCTTAAGAATTTAGTTTGCAGGCTCTTTTCTTTTTAAATTTTTGTTCTAAAAAGCAACAAAGTTTAAGAAAAGAGCCTATAAAAAAGGGGAGAAGCAAATGCTGAAAGTTGCAGTTATAGGGCTGGGGACGATTTCACATATCCATATTCCAGCGATAAAGGCAAACCCAAATGCTGAGTTGGTGGCTGTCTGTGATAATGACGAATCCTTATCAAATTCAGTACCAGGAGCAAACTTTTACAGTAACTATGAGGTAATGCTAGAAAAAGAAGAATTAGATTGTGTTCATATTTGTCTGCCCCATTATTTGCACTACCCTGTTACGAAAGCTTGTATAGAAAAAGGTGTTCATGTTTTTCTAGAAAAACCATTGGGCCTGAACGCAGAAGAAGGGCTTGCTCTGGTGAAATTAGAGGAAGAACACAAGGACATTAAAATCGGTGTATGTCTGCAAAATCGCAACAACGAATCCTTTGAAAAACTCCAAGAGATTATCAACTCTGGTGAATATGGTCCTATTAGAGGGGTTAAGGGTCTAGTAGCATGGTTTCGGCCAAAAGACTACTATGACATCCAGCCGTGGCGCGGGCAATGGAAATATGCCGGTGGTGGAGTGATGATCAATCAAGCGCTCCATACGTTAGACCTCATGCAGCTGGTTGGCGGTGAAATTGAATCGATTAGAGGTTCAGTTGATCAACTATTGGATTATAACATCGAAGTGGAAGATACGGCTTCCGCACGTATCCAGTTTAAAAATGGTGCTAAGGGATTATTCTTCGCTACGAATGCAAATGCAGATAATTCTAGTGTTGAACTCGAGGTTCTTTTTGAAAAAGAAAGGTTCATCATCAAGGATAGCATCCTGACAAGAGTGAATGAAACAGGGGAAAAAGAAGAATTGATGGAAGACGCTAAGCTGCCAGGTTCGAAACATTATTATGGAGCTAGTCATGCAAAAACCATTAATCAATTCTATTCGGCGATTACTGGAAATACAGAAGACTATATTCATGCAAAAGATGCACTTGCATCCATCGCGATAATTGATGCCATTCACCTGTCATCAGAGAAAAAACAATCAATACAAATGGAGGTATTCCAATGAAAAAGGGAAAAATCGGCGTTCAAATGATGATGCTAAAGAACAAGGTTGAGGAGCTTGGTGCCTATGAAACAATGAGAAAAGTAAGTGAGCTTGGTTACCACGCTGTTGAAGTTTCTCAAATCCCAATGACTCCAGAGAACGTAGCGGAGATAAAAAGGGCGAGTCAAGATTTTGATATTAAGATTGCCGCTCTTTCTGCTGCGGTAGAGCCAATGCTTCCTGGAATGCCTGGTGAGACATTGACAAGTGACTTTGAAAAAATCGTAAACGATTGCAAGACACTGGATTGTAACTTCTTACGTATTGGTATGCTTCCGTTAACAGCTATCGGTCATAAAGATAAAATTATGGAATTTATTGGAAAAGCAGAAGAAATGGCTCACAGATTAGCTGAGCATGGAATTGAATTGTATTACCACACACACCACATAGAATTCCAAAAATACGATGGTGAGTATTTGTTGGACATTATTAAAAATAACACCACTAAGCTTGGGTTTGAATTAGATGTTCACTGGATTCAAAGAGCGGGTGTAAATCCTGTCGAGTTTGTTAAAGAATATGCAGGCCGTATTTCACTCCTACACTTGAAGGATTATCGTATTGGACAAATTGATACAACTCAAATGGATTTCAAGGATATGGGTAAATTCTTTAACCTATTCACAAATACGATTGAATTTGCAGAACTTGGTGAAGGAAACCTAGATCTCAAATCAATCATAGAAGCAGGACTTGAGAGTGGAGTACAGTATTTCTTAGTAGAACAAGACGATACCTATGGACGTGACCCATTCGAATGCCTAGAGGTTTCAGCTAATCACTTGAGAAAACTAGGATATGCTGACTGGTATTAATATTTTGTATTGATAGATCAGGACAAAGGCAGTGGATTTTCACTGCCTTTTTGCATTGGTTTTAGTTGTTTTTATCAATTGTGAACAATATGAGTAAAAAAAACAGAATTATAAAGCAGGACTAGAGAATGATTATTGTATATTGATACAATATAATGACAGTATGTAGCGATGAGGTTAGGTTTTAGTATAGTGAAAAAGTAAAAGACAGAAAATGAAGTAGGAATTCGCCGCCTTTCTTTGTATCGAGGAAATTTGGTATATTCATAGCCTTTTAGGTATATTCTTAAGGAAAGTGGCATTTTATCCACTAAAAATTTAGAAAATTAAAAACTTATTGACTATGAATAGTAGAGATGTTATTCTTATTATAATAATTAGTTCATTAAACTAATTAAAAAATAGAATAATGTTTTTTCTGGCAATTATATTTTTTTATTCACTTATGTAAGGGGTTTCACAGAAGGGAGTGGCAAGTAAAAGAGGATCATTTTTAGGTGAAATATGATTGTTGCTATAAACAGGGTATAATTGGCTAGAGAATTTTTTTAATATTAGGAATAATGAAAGCGGTTAACTACAAGGGGGCGAAATCATGTCAAATGTAAAAGTAGAAAAAGGGGATCAGTATAACACAGCAAAATTATGGCAAATAGGTTTGTTTACTTTAAATAATACCTCATCAAATCTTCATTTATTTGTATTAGGTTTTGTTACTTATTATGCAACTGGGATAGCCGGACTAGCGGTTATGGTGGTAAGTTCGCTATTAATGGCGGCACGCTTATTTGATGGTATCATTGATCCGGCGATTGGCTATATCATCGATAAAACAGAGGGGAAATTTGGTAAGTTTACGCCTTTGATCGTTGTCGGTAATATCATTTCAGCAGGTACAATTCTAATAATCTATAATGTAACGCATCATTTACCAGAGTCTACACAATTTCTTTTCTTTACTGCGATGTTAATCGTAAATAAAATTGGTTATTCATTACAAACAAGTGTTACGAAGGCTGCGCAAACGGTTTTAACAAATAATCCAAAGCAACGTCCATTATATGCAATTTTTGATGGAGTCTATAATGCTGCACTTTTCACTGGCGGACAAATTTGGGTTTCAGCTGTTCTAGTAGCAAAGCATGGCGGGTTTAATCTTGGTTTGTTTACGGAATTAAACGGCTATGGTCTATTTCTATCAGCAGTATTTGCGGTACTAGCAATCGTAGGTATCTGGTCAAAAGATAAGAAAGAATACTATGGATTAGCAGAAGAAGGAACTCAAACTACTCTTCGTGAATATTGGGGAGTTATTAAAGGAAACAAACAATTACAATTACTTTCACTTTCGGCGTCTTTTGATAAATTAGCAACGAGTATCGCTCGTTATTCTGTAGTCGGAGTTATGTTGTTTGGTATTTTGCTAGGAGATTACGCATTAAGCGGAAAAATTGGTCTTATTACATTAGTACCGACATTATTGATTACTTTCTTAGTAGTTGGAATTGCAAGAAAGACAGGTTTAAAGAAATCCTATGTTACTTCAGCATGGATCGGAATGCTTTCTTACTTGGCTTTGATGGCTTTATTCTTATTTATTGATCCTGCATCGGTTTCACTAACTAATATTGGAATTACTACTATATTATTCTTAGCCTTATATTCATTAGCAATTGGATTTGCTAGTATTCCAACAACGCTTGTTGTTCCTATGATTGCCGATGTTTCGGACTATGAAACACATAAATCAGGTCGTTATGTACCAGGTATGATGGGCACGATTTTCTCATTCATTGATCAACTCGTTTCATCTTTAGCTCCAACAATCGTAGGTGTAGTAGTTGGTTTCATTGGTTACAAAGAAAAATTCCCTGAGGTTGGGGAAGCATTAACAACACCATTGTTTGTTGTTACCTTAATACTAGCATTCGGTTTACCAGCGCTATGTTTGTTGGTATCCATTACAGCAATGAAATTCTATAAACTAGATCATAAAGAAATGGAAAAAATTCAATCTGGTATTTCTGACATGAAAGCAAAAGGGAAAACGAACAATAATGTTGCAATTTAAAAGAGTATAAATTTTGGACCCTGGCGTATGCTGGGGTTTTTTTTACATAAAAAAACCAATTCACATTTTATTTACGTGACTTGGTTACGATTGGTTCGTGTGTATCAAATGGCATGTATTTTCCCTGTTCAAACTTCTCAATTATTTTTACTAGTATCTTTTTCATGTATGTAACCTCCAGTGATTTGATACTCTTATTATCAAGGAATTGGAGATTTTTCACAACGCTGCTGAAAACGGAAACAAAGACAATGAAAACGAGAACAATGTTGATGAAAACGTGTATCACCGGCTAATTTCTTACTTTCTCTCTGTTTTTCTTCCTTTTTCACTGTTTTACAATTTTGGAAATCATTCACAATAAAAAATACCCTCAGTTACTGAGGGTAACACTCTTTTTCCATTCGGATTGATTCATCAATGGATAAACTTAACTCATTCACTTCTAAAAAGTTCTTAATAGCTAAGGCACAGGCACCCATACTACAAGCATTTTTACCAAATTCTGAAATTTGTAGTTTTCGATATTGCCCCACTGTAGATGTTAGATGTGCTTTAATTTCATCTAAAGCATTGGGATACAACCGGAGCAATTCACTATTAATCACTAAAATCTCTGGATTATAGAGGTTAATAATATTGTTAAGTCCATAAGATAAGAACTTTATATAATCCTTCATTAACTCACTCGTAACAGGATCTTTTTTTACAAACCAATGATTAATTTCATCATAGGTGACATTTTCTTTATTATGTCTTTTTGATAATTGCTTTATAAAGCTCGATTCCGAAGCGTATTGTTCCCAACAGCCTAAATTTCCACATCTGCAGGGAAGACCATCAGGGACAATGATCATATGCCCAATTTCGCCGGCATAACCATCGCAGCCTTTAAGTAACTTGCTATTTACCATAATTCCAAGTCCGATTCCTGAATACAAACTAACAGATAATAAGTTTTCACTTTGAGCATGTTTATAGACGATTTCAGCAAATGAACACAGGTTAGCGTTATTTTCTATATAGATATTGATACCGGTTTCATTTTGTAAATCTGCCTTTAAATTTTTATTATGCCAACGATGATGTGGGACAAAATAGATACTTTCGTCATTATTGACGATACCATGTATTCCAATTACTGCTCCAATTAATCCATAGGGTGCGTGAGAGCTTCTTTTTTTATAATGTGTTATCTGTTCCGCCAATAGTTTTACAATTAGGGTGTAATCAGATGCTTCTATTTCAATAGACTGTGTATCCACTGTTGTGCCACTCAAATCAGATAAGGTGAATGTTATGACTCTCTTATCTAAGTCTATTCCTAAAGAATATCCTGCTTGCTGGTTAATCGATAACATAATAGGTCTTCGCCCTAGATTTTTATGTTCTTGATGGGTTTCTAGAATTAACTCTTCTGCTAATAATTCCGCTGCCTGCACAGAAATAGTAGCCTTGTTTAGTCCGGTAATCTTCGCTAAATCTGCCCGGGATATCATCCCATGTTCAATTATTTTACTAATAATGATGGACCGATTTATCTTTTTAATATATGAGGCATCTCCCGTGAGCATATTAATCACTTCCTTTTAAATTTCTAGGTGAAAAAGATAAATAATTTGGTCTGAATATTTATTGACGTAAACAATCCATAATGATATTATACAGGTAATTAGTTTGTTTGGTAAACAAATTAAATTACTATTTTAAATTATTTTCCAAACAAATCATTTTTAATTCCTTTTGTAAGGGATTACACAATTTTTATTAAACCGATAAAGTAAATACATGGAATAATATCCCTTGAGGAACACTTAGGTAGAAAAGGAGTGAAACAGAAAGATGGGTATTCTACAGGACTTATTAAAAGATATACCAGTGCCAAAAATGGCAAAGGTAAAAGTGAAATTTGATGATAAGAAAATTGATAATTTAGAACAAGCGTTAATGGGAAAATTGCAACAGGAGCATATTCAGGCATCAGTTCGGCCTGGAATGGAAATTGCTTTAGCTGTTGGAAGCAGAGGACTTGATCGTCTAGTAGAATTAACTGCAGTGACAGTTAAATTTCTAAAAGACCTTGGTGCAAAGCCATTTATTGTTCCTAGTATGGGCAGTCATGGCGGTGCGACAGCTGAAGGACAGCGTGAGGTGCTAGCACATCTTGGTGTAACAGAAGAAAGCGTTGGCTGTGAAATTCGTTCTTCCATGGAAGTGGTAAAAATCGGAGAACTTCCAAATGGCTTACCTGTTTATGTTGATCAATATGCGGCAAACGCAGATGGTATTGTCGTGATTAATCGCATTAAACCGCATACTGCATTCCGCGGTCCGGTTGAAAGCGGCATTATGAAAATGATTAGTATTGGGTTAGGAAAGCAGCGGGGTGCCGAGGCGTGTCACCAACTAGGCTTTAAGTATATGGCAGAAAATGTACCTGCAATGGCAAAAATGATTATGGAGAAAAAACCATTTCTTTTTGGTGTGGCAACCATTGAAAATGCTTTTGATAAAGTGGCTGTGGTGGATGTACTTTCTCCTCAAGAAATTATTGAAAGAGAAGCAGATCTGCAGGCTAAGGCGAAAGAATTATTACCTAAGCTTTTCTTTGAACAATTAGAGGTTCTTGTCATTGATCAAATTGGTAAGAATATCTCTGGTGATGGGATGGATCCGAATATTACAGGCCGATATCCAACTCCATATGCACACGGCGGACCGGATGTTAACAAAATGGTTGTTCTCGGATTAACTCCTCAAACAGAGGGAAATGCCAATGGTGTTGGAACAGCTGATTTTACAACAAAGCGGTTAGTTGACCGGATGGACCTAGAGGTAACGTATGCCAACGGGTTAACTTCCACTGTTGTAGCACCAACCAAAATTGCTACTACATTGCCAAATGATCGTGAAGCGATACAAGCGGCGGTTAAGACAAGTAATATCTTAGATTTTACAAAAGTAAAAATGGTCCGCATTAAAAATACATTAGAGTTAAGTGAAATTGAAGTATCAGAGGCGTTAGTTGAGCATGTGAGACAGCATCCAAATATGGAGCTAGTTTCAGAGCTTTATGATCTACCATTTGATGAAAAAGGAAACTTATATTAAAACTAGGAGAGTTGAAACATGACAAATTTATTTGATTTAACAGGTAAAACCGCGGTTGCAATTGGAGGAAATGGCGTATTAGGTTCAGCAATGGCGAAAGGCTTGGCTGAACACGGTGCTAAAGTGGCAATCGTTGGCCGTAACTTAGAAACCGCTGAAAAAGTGGTCAAGGAAATCGTTGAAAATGGCGGAGAAGCTAAGGCATTCTCAGCAGACGTAAGCTCGAAGGATTCTTTAGTCCAAGTTGCAAAGGATATTGAACAATGGTCTGGCGGCTGGGATATTTTGTTGAATGCACCAGGGACAAACAGCCCAACACCGTTTTTTGATTTAGATATGGACGAGTACGATAAAATTATGGATATTAACTTAAAAGGAATTGTCATGACTTGTCAAATCTTTGCGAAGCGCATGATTGAACAAGAAAGACAAGGTAGTATTATTAATATTTCATCTGTCTCTTCTACAACACCATTATCAAGAGTATTTACGTATTCTGTTTCAAAAGCCGGACTTAATAGTGTAACTCAATTCTTAGCTCGTGAATTTGCGACTAGCGGAATACGTGTAAATGCCATTATTCCAGGATTCTTCCCAGCTGAACAAAATCGTAAAATTTTAGACAAGGAAAGAATTGAATCCATCATGGGCCATACCCCTATGAAACGGTTTGGAGAAGCGGAAGAACTTCAAGGTGCTACTGTTTTCCTTGCATCAGATAAAGCGTCAAGCTTTGTTACAGGTGCATTAATCCGTGTTGACGGCGGATTTGGAGCGATGACAATTTAATTCTTGGACATATGGTTAATGTCCATTTAATATGTTAAATAGTGGATTATACAGAAAGTACGTGGGGAGATGAGACCTTGCTAACAGAGAAATATAATAAATTACAGTCTATTCTCCGTGACATGGGATCAGTCGTTGTAGCATTTTCAGGTGGTGTAGATAGTACATTTTTACTTAAAGCGGCGGTTGAGACATTAGGGGAAGGACGTGTCTTAGCTGTCACGGCAGATTCGGAAACCTACCCTTCAAGTGAGCTTGAAGAGGCTAGGGTACTTGCAAAAAAAATTGGTGTTAAGCACCAAGTCATTGAAACCTCCGAATTAGCCATTCCTGGTTATGCTGAGAATAACAAAAATCGTTGTTACTTTTGTAAAAGCAGCTTATTCGATCACCTACTTCCAGTAATGGAAGAAAAGGGATTCCATAATGTTATTTATGGGGTAATTGCTGATGATATGAATGAACATCGACCAGGAATGCAAGCAGCTAAGGAGAAGGGGATACGAGGTCCTCTGTTAGAGGCGAATTTATTTAAACAGGAAATTAGGGAGCTTTCACAGCAGTTTGATTTGCCCACATGGGATAAACCATCCTTCGCCTGTTTATCTTCTAGGATTGCTTACGGAGAATATATTACAAAGGAAAAGCTGACAAAGGTAGAGCGGGCTGAAAGCTATTTAAAAAGTCTCCGTATTCGCCAGGTGAGAGTCCGGACTCATGATGAAATCGCTAGAATTGAAGTAGAACCTAATGATATGAAAATTGTTCTCGAAAATCATGATTCCATTGTTCGTGAGCTCCAAGAGTATGGATATAAATATATAACTTTGGATTTGCTGGGATACCAGAGCGGCAGTATGAACAAGGTGTTAGCGTAATAACAGAAGAAGGCTTTGGAAATTTCCAAAGCCTTTTCTAACATAATGACAACATGTAGTTGAAAAGGAAGATGAAACGTATGTCAAGAGAGTTCGTAATGGGACTAGATATCGGAACCACTAGTGTAAAAGCTTGTGTGTTTGATATCAAAGGTAAACTAATAGCAGAAAATGAGAAAATGAACAGCTTTCATTATCCAGAGCTAGGCTGGTCTGAACAAGACCCAATTGAGATTGAACGGTCTGCAGTGTTGGCAATTAAGGAAGCCATTGAACAAGCTGCCATTAATAAAGATGAGTTAATTGCCCTCGGGTTTTCAGCTGCCATGCATTCACTTCTTTGTGTCAATGAAGAGGGTACTCCGATTTCCCCTGCACTTATTTGGGCAGATGGAAGAAGCGTTGCACAGGCAGAAGCAATAAAAGGAACGATTGGGAAGAGTATTTTTTCGAAAACAGGAACACCGATTCATCCGATGACACCATTTAGTAAGCTTTTGTGGATGAAAGAAACAAACTATCAGCCTTATAAAGAAGCAGCTTATTTTATGTCCATAAAGGAATATTTACTACAATGCTGGTTTGGTCAAAGGGTGATTGATTACTCAATGGCTTCTGCTACAGGTTTTTTTAATCCGGCTGCGCTGGATTGGGAGCCTGAATTACTAGAAATGACAGGGATTACAAGGGAACAGCTTTCTGAAATTGTCCCCCCTACTAAAGTGTTAACGGGTCTAAATAGCGGTATTGCTGATGAAATGGGAATTAATCCAGAAATGCCTTTTGTAATGGGAGCAGCAGATGGGCAATTGGCCAACTTAGGAATTGGAGCGATTTTGCCTGGAGAAGTGGCGGTTTCCGTTGGGACAAGCGGGGCGATTAGGCAAATCAATAAAGGGGTTAAGATCGATGAAAATCAAGAAACCTTTTGTTACTCCTTTACGGCGGATTCAACGATTGTTGGGGGACCGACGAATAATGGCGGTATCGTCTTACAATGGTTAAAAGATCTTCTGAATGACCAAAGGGATTTTTCAGATTTCTTAGGGGACGCAGAGAAGGTAGCTCATGGAGCTGAGGGTATCCTGTTTCTGCCTTATTTAAACGGGGAAAGAGCACCGGTCTGGAATCAGCGTGCCAAAGGCAATTTTTATGGAGTTTCAATTACACATAAAAAAGAACATTTTATCCGGGCGGTCCTTGAAGGGATTACCTTTAATCTCTATCAAATCGGCAAAGCACTGGAAAGATTAGCTGGCGAGCCGGAAAAAATCTACGTAAACGGCGGATTGGCGAGGTCACCACTTTGGCTGCAAATGATGGCTGACATCTTTGAAGCGGAGATTTATGTATCTGAAAGCCATCACAGTGCCGCATGGGGAGCAGCCTGGACCGCTCTCGTGGGCATTGGTAAAGTAGATTCTTTTGAAGCTATCAAAAAGAATATACCGATGGGTGAGCCAGTGCTGCCTAATAAGGAAAGCAGTAAAGTTTATAAGGCTATTTATGAAAACTATGAAAAACTTGCTAGAGATATGGTGAAGTATTTCTAAAAAAGAGTTGCAGCTTGACGATTTTAAAATCTATTAAGGACAAAGCTTGTATCTAATGGTAGAGATTAGTCCTTAATAAGGGGTCTTGAGGACTAATCGCGTTACGAGGGATTAAGATTAGTCCTTAATAAGGGTTCTTGAGGACAAATCGTGTTACGAGGGACTGAGATTAGTCCTTAAAAAGGAGCCTTGAGGACAAATCGCGTTACGAGGGATTAAGATTAG
>NZ_JACCBX010000015.1:0-18360 GCF_013409995.1 Neobacillus driksii | reverse complement strand
TTCTTGAGGACAAATCGTGTTACGAGGGACTGAGATTAGTCCTTAAAAAGGAGCCTTGAGGACAAATCGCGTTACGAGGGATTAAGATTAGTCCTTAAAAAGGGGTCTTGAGGACAAATCGTGTTACGAGGGACTGAGATTAGTCCTTAAAAAGGAGTCTTGAGGACAAATCTCGTGGCCGACCCAAACGATTTGTCTTTCATCCAGGTAATGAAGGACAAATCGCATCAAGGACCCAAACGATTTGTCTTTCATCAGGCAATGAAGGACAAATCTCATCAAGAAACCAAAAGATTTGTCCTTCCCCAAGGCTAATGCATAGAATCAGACTAGAGTTAAAGGGGGGAATCGAATGCTTGAAGAGATATTAAAACAAGTTCAAAAAGGAACCCTCAGTGTTGCAGAAGCAAAAGATCAATTAGCGACGTTTGAGAATTTGGGATTTGCAAAGGTTGACCATCACCGAAAGAAACGACAGGGCTTTCCAGAAGTGGTCTATGGCGAAGGGAAAACAGCTGAACAAATTATCTCCATCATCACAGCATTAAGGGCAAGAAACAATCAAGTCATGGTAACAAGAATTTCAGAAGAAAAAGCAGCAATCGTGCAACAAGCTTGCCCTGAATTTACGTATCATGAAATTTCTCAAATTCTTTTTTGGAAAAAACAAAATGAAGCGATAGAAAATACTCAAGGTTATATTGCGGTTGTTGCTGCAGGAACTTCTGATTTACGGGTCGCAGAGGAAGCGGCGGTTACTGCAGAAATACTAGGAAGTAAGGTCCATCGCATCTATGACGTTGGCGTTGCTGGAATCCATCGTCTGTTAAATCATGCCGAAGAGATTCAAAATGCAACAGTTTCTGTAGTGGTAGCCGGTATGGAAGGTGCGCTGCCGAGCGTAGTTGGAGGACTTGTTTCTCATCCCGTAATTGCAGTCCCTACAAGTGTTGGCTATGGGGCTAACTTTAATGGGTTATCCGCTTTACTGACGATGCTGAATTCATGTGCTTCAGGGATAAGTGTTGTAAATATTGATAATGGTTTTGGCGGAGGATATAACGCCGTATTAATTCATCAACTTGCACAAAAAGGGGAAAGAAATGAAGACACTTTATTTTGATTGTTTTTCAGGAGTAAGCGGAGATATGGTGATTGGTGCACTAATAGACGCAGGTGCTGACCCGGTCAAATTAGTCGAAGAATTAAAAAAGCTAAATCTTGAAGATGAATATGAATTGACATGGAAAAAGGTCGTTAAGAATGGGATTACGAGTACAAAATTCGATGTGGTGCTAAAAAATCAACACCACCACCATCATGATCATGGACATTCATATAGCCACGATCACGTTCATGACCATGGACATTCGCATAGCCACGAACACAATCATGACCATAATCATGGACATTCGCATAGCCATGCTCATGACCACGAGCACGCACATACACTTGATCATACTCATGACCACGAGCATACGCATGATCATGATCATGCTCATAACCACGTGCACGAGCATACGCATGATCATGATCATGCTCATAACCACGTGCACGAGCATACACATGATCACAATCATGACCATCGATCCTATAAAGATATTGTACGCCTGATTGAAGAAGCTGATTTCTCTAAACAGGTAGAAGATATGGCTTTAAGGATATTCAAAAAAATTGCTGAAGCAGAAGGGCTTATTCATGGTGTTCCTTTGGAGAAGGTTCATTTCCATGAAGTGGGTGCTGTAGATTCAATTATTGATATTATTGGTGCTGCCATCCTAATCGATCAATTAGAAATATCCAAGATTAAATCATCACCCGTTCCTGTGGGCACTGGAAAAATTCGTATCGACCATGGTATCTATCCGGTACCTGCACCTGCAACTCTTGAAATTTTAAAAGGAATTCCGATTGAACATTCAGAGGTGAGATTTGAGCTCACTACACCAACTGGAGCGGCGATTATCGCTGTTCTGGCCGAGGAATTTTGCGCTATTCCTTCAATGAAAGTTCGCTCAATAGGTTATGGTGCCGGAACAAAGACGTTTAAAGACCATCCTAATGTCGTTCGAGTCATTATTGGCGAGTAACAGTAAATGGGGAATCCCCACCGTTAAGTGAGAGGAGTATACAAAATGAGTTCTCATCCTCCAAATTATGAACACCTAGATGACCAGATGATCAAACTGGAAGTTAACCTAGACAATATTCCTGGGGAATGGCTGGGTTATGTCATGGATTTGCTTTTTGAAGCAGGGGCAAACGATGTTTTTTATACCCCGATCTATATGAAAAAAAACCGACCTGGAATCCTGCTTCAATTGCTTTGTTCTGTTGAAAAAGTAAATATAATGAAAGAAATACTTTTTAAAGAAACTACAACTCTCGGTGTCCGCTATTATCCTTTAACTGTTCACCGGTTAGAAAGAGTATTCCAAAAAGTAGAAACTGAGTGGGGGCCTGTGACTGTAAAAGAAGGGCTGCTGGATGGAAAAGTGGTACAGCGGGCACCGGAGTATGAGGATTGTAAGTATCTTGCCCAACTCCACGACATTCCTTTAAAAAAGATCTATGAACAGGTTTGGAAGGAAATAGATAGATAACATTATATTCAAACGCGGTCTCGAACATTAATAAAGGTTCCGTTTTCGGGTGTCTCCTAAATTAAAAGACACAAGAATTGACGTATGAATGGGCATACGTCTTTTTTCTTTATTTATTAAGGTTTCTTCGCACTTATGGGTTGAGGGATCAGGTTAGATTAAGCACCCAAGCTGATAAATAGACGGAGGAATTCCGCTTAATTAGAAATTATTATTAAAAAATGCATAAATAGACAGAGAAATTCCGCCTAATGACTCGAAAAATTTTAAAATGGCGGATTTTGCTTTGCTTAAGCGGAAATCCTCCGCTTATTTCCCCCGAAACGAGCTCCAATCTGCATATAACCGGAAAATCTCCGGTTATTTTACTTTTGCCCGTTACCTGAATAAGGACAAGACATAAAAACGAATCCTTTCCAAATATTCGGGAAACCCTTTGTGTCGATAAGCAATTGCTCCTTCTGGAGACGATATTGACGCTATTAAAAGTCAATGTTAGACTAAACATAAATAATTAGTTTACTAAACAAACAAAAAACAAAATACTAATTGTAAGGGTTTTCTAAATTATCCTAAACCTAAAAAAATCACAAATTTTCCTAAAAAAACAATATTTTAAATCATCCCCCCGATTCGTAAAATGTTAAGTAAGAAGTAAACGTTTTCAAAGAGAAGGGGGGATTCACTTGGATTATATTAAAAAGGTGTTTAAAGTTATAGACTCTATTTTCGAAAAATTCACTTTACTATTTTTAGTAGCATTGATTTTTGTCGTAACAACACAGGTTATGACTCGGAAATTATTTAATTTTGTATTCTTTTGGTCCGAAGAAATTACATTGTTATTGCTTGCGTGGTTTGCCTTTATGGCGATTGCGATAGGGTTTCGGGAATATATTCATTTAGGTATTGATACACTAACCAACCTATTTCCTAAATCTTTTAATAAAGTGCTAGATAAGATCATTAGTGCTTCAATTTTTGCTTTTGGTTTTTACTTAGTAGTCCAAGGGTGGGAGTTTACATTGTTGACGTCGGAATCGACTCTGCCAGCAACAAAACTTCCTAGTAGTATCACATATGTAGCGATGCCGATCACAGGTGTTATGATTTGCGGTTACTCACTCCTGCAATTCTTCAATATTAATACTACAAGACATAAGGATTTGGAGGAGGATTTGTAAAATGGATACGAACACAATCGGAATTATCATCTTACTTTCAAGCTTTGTTATTCTAGTCCTGCTGCGTTTTCCGATTGCTCTTACGCTTGTGGCTTCGTCCTTGCTAACAGTAATCTATATGAAAATTCCGCTTCCCGTTATTGGCCAGCAAATGGTTCAAGGTATGAACTCCTTTTCCCTGCTAGCCATCCCATTCTTTATCCTGACAGGACAAATTATGAGTGAAGGTGGACTTGCCACAAGAATCGTAAATTTTGCAAGTTTACTAGTAGGACGAATACGCGGCGGTCTTGCAATGGTTAATAGCGTAGCAGCATTGTTTTTTGGAAACATCTCAGGGTCTGCAGTCGCAGACGTTTCATCCGTTGGATCTGTCATGATTCCAATGATGAAAAAGAAAGGATACGAAGCAGATTATGCGGTGGGTGTTACCATTGCTTCGGCTATCCAAGGTGTAGTGGTACCTCCGAGTCATAACTTGGTCCTTTACTCGTTAGCTGCCGGGGGAGTATCCATCGCCAGTCTATTTATGGCAGGTGTTGTACCTGGATTCATTATGTTAATTTCTCTTATGATTACATCTTATATTATTGCTAGGAAACGTGGATACGGGAAAGCAGATCCAGTGCCAAAATCACAAATTGGCGGTATTCTCTTACACGGTCTTTTATCGTTAAGTCCCGCTGTCATTATCCTAGGCGGAATCATGAGCGGCTGGTTTACGGCTACTGAATCAGGTGCATTAGCGTGCTTATATTCTTTTATTCTAGCATTTGTCATTTATAGAGAAGCACCTATCTCAAGTATTTGGAAAATACTCACAAGAACAATGAGAACGGTTTCGATGGTATTTTTCTTAATTGCAGCATCTGCATCATTCGGCTGGATACTTGCCTATTTGCAAATTCCTGCAATGGTAACCGACTTGTTCTTAAGCATTTCAGATAATCCACTTATCATTTTATTAATCATTAATATCTTATTGCTGTTACTCGGTGCGCCAATGGACATGGCACCAATGATATTAATTATGACACCAATCCTTCTTCCAGTTGTAACAAGCTTTGGTATGGATCCTGTCCATTTCGGAATTGTCCTCATCTTAAACGCTGGAATTGGATTACTGACACCACCGGTTGGAACCGTTTTATTTGTCGGATGTGCGATAGGTAAGGTTTCGATCCAGCAAGGTACAAAAGCGATGATGCCATTTTTCTATGCGTTACTCGTTGTTCTGTTAATTATCACCTATATTCCAGAGGTTGTTATGTGGCTGCCAAACATGTTAGTCAAGTAACCTAGGGTGAATGGTGAAGATTATATAAAAAATAAAAAGGGGTGTAGATTTTGATCAGTAAAAAGTTTACAGGTATTTTAGCCGCAACACTTTTAATGGGCACAATCCTTGCTGCATGTGGCGGGAAAGAAACAACTAAAACTAGCAGCGAGGGGAACAAGGAAAAAGAAAAACCATCCTATACATTCCGCTTAGCTGACAATCAGCCGCCAGATTATCCAACTGTCCTTGGTGACAAAAAGTTTGCTGAATTAGTAGAGGAAAGAACAGAAGGACGCATTAAAATTGAAGTATATCCATCTGCACAATTAGGTGATGAAAAATCAGTCCTTGAACAGGTTCAGCTTGGAGCGATTGAGTTTACTCGTATCAATTCTAGTCCACTTGCTGAATTTAATAATCAGTTTACTCCGCTGGGACTTCCTTATGTATTTGAGAGTGAAGATCATCTTTGGAACTTCTTAAATGGAGACATGGGAACGAAGCTACTAGACGGACTTGAGCAATCTAAAATGAAGGGTCTTGCCTATTACGATTCAGGATCCCGTAGTTTCTACTCGACTAAACCACTTAAAGGTGTTGAGGATCTAAAAGGACAAAAGATTCGTGTACAACAAAGTAAAATCAATATTGATTTCATGGCTGCATTAGGAGCAAGTGCTACTCCAATGCCTTATGGAGAAGTATTCAGTGCCCTTCAAACTGGAATTATTGATGGAGCAGAGAACAACCTGCCAAGTTTAGATTCATCAAACCATTATCAAGAGGCTAAAAACTTGATCCTTGATCATCACCAACGTATACCTGAAGTCCTTTTAATTAGTAAAGTAGCTTGGGACAAACTTGACGCCGATGACCAAAAGATCATTAAACAAGCAGCGCTTGATTCCGTTGAAACACAAAGAGCAGAGTGGGATAAATATGAAGAGCGTTCAGAAAAGAAATTAAAAGACGCAGGTGTAACATTTACCGAGGTCAAAGATATTAAACCTTGGACAGAAGCTGTAAAGTCTATGAATGCTGAATATGCAAAAGAATTCAAAGAAGTAATGGATGCGATTGAAGAAGCACGTCCATAAACTGTAATAACAAAATGCCTAGCTGGTAGGTTTCACCATTTACCAGCTGGGTCTTTTCTATTTTGAATATAGCGAAGTATTAGATAGGAAGTGAAAAAATGCAACAGCATAGAGGAAAAATAGCAGAATTTATTAAAAAGTATATTCTCTTAAAGAATCAATCATTAATGATGAAGCTTTGCATTTTTTCTAGCTTTCTTGTTATATTGCCCGTTCTTTCAGTGGGGATTATCTCGTATAATCGATCTTCAGCTGAATTGGAAAACGAGCTCCGGCAATATAGCGGTCAAGTAATTGGTCAGGTAGAATCTCATATTGAATATTACCTACAAGAATTTGAGATTACAAGTTTAAAAATGATTAACTCTCCGGAATTATCCAGCCTATTTAAACATGAAAAAAGTGATCAAATTGTAGAAGCAGCCAGGGACACACTTAAGTATGCTGCGTATTCTCGAGCAGATATTTCTAACATTACGGTTTTAGTAGATGACGATATTGTCATCGATACCCTTGGGATAAATAATTTCTATCCTTCTACGAAAATAAAAGAAGAATATTGGTATTCATCCGTTCCTATGAACGGAATGACGATGTTGGTAACGAGAACGCTAAAGCTAAGAAATAAAGAGCAGCCGGTTATTTCTCTTGTTAGGAGATTATACAACCCTGATACTCTTAGGCCAGTGGGAATGCTCGTTATTGATATTAATTTTAGAAGAATTGAGGAAATCTCGAACAAAGTAACGATTAGTAAAAACGGTTATTTTTTTATATTGGATGCAAAAGGGCATTACGTCTATCATCCTGATTATTCGAAGCTTGGAAAAAAAGTAGAATTTAGCCAGCTCGCTCAACTTCAAAATAACGAAAGCAGCACACAAATCTTACAGAACAAGAGGAAGGATTTTGTCACTTATACTTATTCCTCAAATATAGGCTGGAGTTTTTTTACCGCCGTACCCTATAAAGATTTAACGGGTGGAATTATTCAAATTGGAAGAACCATTGTTTTGACAATTATCATCTCGTTAATTATTGCCTACACGATAGGATTTGGATTTGCAACAAGTTTAATCCGCCCGATTCGGCGCCTGAAGAGGTTTATGAAGGAAGTAGAAATTGGAAACCTTAGCGGTCGAGTCCCAGTGGAATCAAACGATGAAATTGGACAGTTATCTGCAGGATTCAATCATACCGTTGAAAAGCTATCAGATTTACTTGAAGAAGTATACGTCTCCAAATTGAAAGAAACAGAAATGTCCCTGAAACAGAAAGAGATTGAAATAAAAATGCTTCAGTCTCAAATGAACCCTCATTTTTTATATAACTCTCTTGAAACCATTAGAGGGATGGCATTAGAAGAAGGTCAGGAAAATATTGCAATCATGTCGTTTTCCCTGGCAAAGCTGCTTCGGTATAATCTTAAAAATGATTCCTCCATCGTTAGTCTGGGAGAAGAAATAAGGTTTTGCAAGACATATCTTCAGATTCAGAAGTTTCGATTTGAAGACAGATTTGAGTATGAGTTGGATATTCCTGAATGGGCAATGGAGCTTCAGGTAGTAAAGTTTTCACTTCAACCAATAGTTGAAAATTGCTTCGTTCATGCCTACGGTCGAAGCTGTCAAAAATTAAAAATTACGATATCAGTTGTTCCCCATTCGGAATTTTCTTTTATGATTCGAGTAGAAGATACAGGCGCAGGAATCCCGAATCAAATTTTAGACGAACTTACTAGAAAACTTGAACAGAAAACAATAAACTCAGATGGGAAACATATCGGCTTATTAAATGTCCAACAAAGGATTCATTATGTGTTTGGCGCGGATTATGGACTTAGTGTTAGAAGTCAGTTAGGAGTTGGCACGGTGGTCGAGATGGAGCTGCCAATGAGGGAATTTACAGAGGAAAGGGAGATTGGATGAAAAAGATATTGTTAGTTGACGATGAGAGATGGGTACGTACCGCTCTTAAGTGGACGATAAATAAATTGGATCTTCCCTTGCAGGTGGTTCATGAATGCCAAAATGGATTAGAAGCGTTAGATTGGATAAAGATGAATGAAGTGGACTTAATCTTAACAGATATCCGAATGCCGGTGATGGACGGTCTTGCTTTGGTTAAGGAACTTAGTACTTTAAACAGGGCATATGAAGTGATTGTGATCTCTGTCCATGATGAGTTTCAGTTTATTCAGCAAGCAATGAGAAGCGGTGTCACAGATTACCTGCTAAAACCGATCGAGGAGAATGAAATTAAGGTTTGTCTAGAGAAATGGCTAAATAAAAAAAGTAACGAAAGCAATACGAGTAAGCAGATACTGGCTCAGAAACAAAATCTTCCTTTATCAACGATCGATCGAATCTTGGATTATATAGAAAAAACACCTTTAGATCAAATCACTTTAAAAGAAGCAGCAGAGAGTATTCATATCAACCCCAGTTACCTCAGTCAATTGTTCAAACAACAGCTAAATAAAAAGTTCGTTGATTATATTACGGAACTGAGAATTGAAGAAAGTAAGCGATTATTGCAAAATACAACCTTAAGAATGTCCGAGATTGCCGAAAGAGTGGGATATTCTGATTTAGCTTACTTTAGTAACAATTTTAAGAAAATAGTAGGAAGTTCTCCGTCAGAGTATAGGAATATCACCAGCAAAAACAGCGATGGTCATTTAATTAAAAGATAAGGCAGAGTCGGAAATAATATTTTCTGATTCTTTTTTTTATAAGAAGGAAGAAAGTCCTAGGTATTTTTGGCTAAAAATTTAGGATATTAAAATATCACAAAAATAACTAAAAAAACTCGCTATTTGGCATGCTACTTTGAATTATATCATTATACATAGATACGCTATCTTAGATTTTGTAAACGCATTCAATATATAAAAGGGGAGGAAGAAAAATGGCTTCACTATCAAAGCAGATTAGAAAATCATCAAAGCTAAGAAAGAAACTTCTCGCAACTGCACTTACTCTATCATTAGTTGCACCAGTTATTGGACCGCAGGTAGGGTTTGCGGATGACCAAGGGTACACAGGTGAAGAAGGGAAAGCAACTCCGTATGTTGGCCGAGGTGCAATAACAACTTTTAAAGTTGCAAAAGCTGAGGGCCAGCCAGAAGTTGAAGTAGCAACTCAAGATAGAATTCTTGAAATCAGTGGCAAATATTTTAGAGATGCAAATGGCAATAGAAGCTTAGATGGTTATGAAGACTGGAGAAAGCCTGTTTCAGAGCGTGTAGCGGATTTGATTAGCAAAATGACTCTTGAACAAAAAGCTGGATTGATGTACATAAATACTCATACTCCAGCAGCAGATCCAGCAGATGGGAAATTTGTAACCGAGGCTAATGCTAATATTGTTATTAACAAGAAATTACGCCACGTTATTTACCGTCTATCTCAAAACCTAGGCGATGTTGCCAATTATAATAACCAAATGCAGCAATTAGCAGAGGGGCTAGAGCTAGGGATTCCGGTGGTAATTACTTCAAATCCAAGAAACTCTGCCTCAACGGATTATACAAATATTACGAACACACAAGACCAACATACTTTCTGGCCTGGAACATTAG
This sequence comes from Neobacillus driksii, assembly GCF_013409995.1. Lineage (GTDB taxonomy): Bacteria > Bacillota > Bacilli > Bacillales > Cytobacillaceae > Neobacillus > Neobacillus driksii. The sequence goes on along the minus strand of NZ_JACCBX010000015.1, from coordinate 8,614 downwards.
GTTTAGCAGCAGCTGGAGATGTAGAAGCTGTTGGTGAATTTGCGGAAATTGCCCGACAAGAATGGAGAGCTGCCGGTATTCGTAAAGTTTACGGATATATGGCGGACGTTGCAACAGACCCGCTATGGGCTAGAATTGAGGAGACATTTGGCGAAGATCCAAAAGTAGTTGGCAACATGAATTATGAAATCGTCAGAGGGTTCCAAACTGAAAAACTGGGTACAGATAGTGTAGCTATCACAGTTAAACACTTCCCTGGCGGTGGAGCTCGTGATGATGGACAAGATCCTCACTTTGCAAACGGCAGCTTTAATATTTATCCTACGGAAGGAAGTTTGGAGAAGTATCATATTCCTCCTTTCCAGAAAGCAATTGAAGCTGGTGTAGCATCGGTAATGCCTTATTATGCTTATCCAAGTAATGCTAGTGCTGATCAAGGGTTAGAACCATATAGTGAAACTGAGCAATTTGAAGAAGTTGGTATGACTCTAAATAAAGGAATCATCGATTACTTGCGTGAAGGTCTTGGTTTCAAAGGATATATTAACTCTGACTCTGGTGCTGTAGCTGGCAGTGCATGGGGTTACCTAGTAGATGAAGATGGAAATCCAATTCCAAATGTACAAAAAGTGGCCAAGGCATTAAATGCAGGAACCAATATTATTTCAGGTGGGTCAACACCAGAGCTAGTAATTCAGGCTGTTAACGAAGGTTTAGTAGATATATCAAAAGTTAACGAATCCATTACTTATACCCTATCAGAAATGATGACTCTAGGTCTATTTGAAGACCCATATGTAAATCCTGCAGAAGCTATTGCTGCTGCAAACAATGAAGAACACAGAGCATTAGCTTATGAAGCGCATCAAAAGTCAGTCGTTTTAATGCGTAATGATAAAACCAAAGGTGAAAAACTATTACCGTTAACAGAAGAAAAGTTAGAAAATGTTAAGCTTTATGTTGAAGGATTTATTGGGGTTGCTCCAGGAAGAAATAATCCAAATCCTCAAAAAACTATTAATGAAGAATCAGCAAAACAAACTGCTGCATTTAATGCAGACTTAAAGAAAATGCTCAAAGAAAAATTCCCTAACATTACGTTAGTAGATAGTGTTGATCAAGCAACTCATGCATATTTATATATTAAACCAACTCAATCTAACTGGGATAATAACCCACGTATTGATGTTAATGAAAAAACAGGTATTCTTGAATTAGATCGAATTATTGAAATTCAAAAAGCTGTTCCAACCATTACTGCGGTAAACTTTACGAACCAATGGCTAATAAACAAGCTTGAACCAAATGCTGCAGCATTAATCGGTACTTTTGGTACGCTTCAAGAGGCGGTATTCGATGTGATCACTGGAGAATTCAATCCTGTTGGTAAACTTCCATTCGCTATTCCAGCCAGTGCGGAGGCAGTAGAAAGAGAAGTTGGGGATGTTCCAAGCTTTGCTCCAGAAGAATATAAACATTTCACTTATAAGAATAAAAGTGGTGACAAGTACGAATACGGTTTTGGTCTTTCTTACAACAAGGGGAATGTACCTGCTCATGCTGGTGAAACAGGAAAGCCTGACCATGCAGATGAAACAGGAGTACCGGCTCATGCAAAAAAATAAGAACTAGGTTGATATAAGAAAGAGATGCTCATTGGTATTGAGCATCTCTTTTCTTTTTATAACATTTTTTCGAAATGAATGCGCTTGTTAATGTAATAAATAACCGGCATACCTACAGCCATCACAACAAACTCTCCAATTGCCACTGTTAACCAAGTAAATAAGAATGGCAATTCGAATGCTAGGTTTAATTCCCATGCAATCAAGAACATAGTAAAGGTAAAGACAACGGTATTTACCATCATACGAGCCCAGATTCCTTTAATGAAACGTGCAGATACAATCGTAATCGATAAGGCTAATAATGATTGACCGACACCAAAAACGAGGTCATAGGCGACCATTGGGGAAAAGAATAGATTGCTCAAAAATACCCCAACGATGATTCCGAATATATACTTCTTATTGAAAACAACAAGATGATTAAACATTTCTGAAACACGGAATTGAATATTTGTAAAACCAAAGGGAGCGATTAAGCCTGATACAGCAATATATAAAGCCGCTAATATTGCGTTTACGACAAGTGTTTTTATTTTCATATTTAGTTATCTCCTTAGTTTTTTTTACGTGGGAGGTTCTCGAACCACGTTTTATTGACAAAATAATATAGTAGTATAAATGTATTTACTAGTCAATTTAAAGTTTGAGATAATCTTTCAGCAAGGTATATTCTATACGTATATATTGGATAATATTTCCCTTATTGTGCAATCTAATAATCAAAAAAGAGTGTTCAATTATAGAAAATAAAAAGATAGATTAATGCTTCAGGATATCCCCTTTTATGACTTCGTGCTATTATATTTCTTGTGAATCATTTACTATGGTTGAATAATATTCAGAATATTAATAAAATAGAAGGAGAGGGGGATCTAGATGGAACCGATTATTGCTTTAGAAAATGTATCATTTTCTTATAAAATCAATGAGACCCATGAAGTGTCTGTTCTTAAGGATGTCTCTTTTTCCATTTTTCCAGGTGAATATGTGGCCATTATTGGCCATAATGGTTCGGGAAAATCCACATTATCTAAGCATTTAAATGGGCTCTTAACACCTGGCTCAGGCGATGTTTGGGTCCGTGGTCACAATACGAAGGACGCCAGTAGAAAGCTGGATATCCGCAAAGCGGTTGGAATGGTTTTTCAGCATCCTGATAATCAAATTGTTGCGACCATTGTCGAAGAGGACGTGGCATTTGGGTTGGAAAATATTGGCGTACCGAGGGAAGAAATGAAGCAAAAGATTGATGAGGCTTTAGAAGTCGTCAAAATGTCTGAGTTTCGTAAAAGGCCGCCGCACCATTTATCAGGAGGGCAAAAACAGAGAGTTGCGATTGCTGGAGTGCTTGCGATGCAGCCAGACTGTATCGTATTCGATGAATCCACCAGCATGCTGGATACCTTTGGTAGAAACGAAGTCCTTCAGGTTATGAGGAAAATGAATACAATGGGAATGACGATTATAACCGTTACCCATCGTATGTCAGAAGCAGCAGAAGCAGACCGAATTATAGTCGTAGAAGACGGGAAGATTGTTATGGATGGAAAACCACGTGATATTTTTAAACATAAAGAGGTTTTAATGGAGCTCCAATTAGATATTCCAGCTGTTAGTCAGATAGCTGAAATGGTCCATATTCAAATTCCGAATTTTTCTAAAGAACTAATCCAAGAGGAAGAACTAATTAACGAAATAAAGAGAGTTTCAAAAGCAAGGAGCGGGGAAGTGGTTTAATGCGTGGAAAACCCATCATCGAAATAGAAAACTTATTTCATACATATATGAAAGGCACCCCCATGGAGCATGTGGCCTTAAAAGGGACAAACATGGTCGTAAACGAGGGGGAATGTATTGCCATTATCGGTCACACTGGCTCTGGGAAATCAACCCTCATCCAGCATTTTAATGGGCTGATTCGGCCCGATTCGGGGAAAGTCATCATCGATGGAATAGATTTATCGAAAAAACGAATTGATATTAAAGCATTAAGGAGAAATGTCGGATTGGTTTTTCAAAACCCGGAGGATCAAATCTTTGAAAAATTAATCGGTGATGACATCTCTTATGGTCCTTTTAAACTGGGATTACCCATCAAGGAAGTCAGGGAACGGGTTAAATGGGCAATGAACATGGTCGGCTTAAACTTTGAGGAAATGAAGGATCGCCAGACGTTTGCCTTAAGCGGCGGGCAGAAGCGTAAAGTTGCACTTGCTGGTATCCTCGCGTTAAAGCCCAAAATATTAGTTCTTGACGAACCGACTGCGGGGCTTGATCCAAAATCTCGGAATGAGTTGTTGGATAAGATTAAATCGTTAAATAAAATTGAAAACTTAACCGTTATCTTCGTATCACACAATATGGAAGAAGTGGCTTATTTAGCGGATAGAGTTTATGTAATGGCAAATGGCAAGGACGTGTTATCAGGTACACCCATAGATATCTTTACTGACAAGGAAAAATTGCAGCGTTACCAAATTGGAACACCGGAAACCGTGCAGGCGCTTTACCGGCTCAAAGACCTTGGATACAATGTAGATACTTCTGCTTTTACAATTTCTGAGGCAGCTGACGAAATCATAAAGGTTCTTACCAATGGAGAGGTGGAGAATCATGGCAAGTGAATTTGAACTGTCTAGGAATATTACCATTGGTCAGTATGTACCGACTGGGTCTTTTATTCATCGGCTGGATCCAAGAATAAAACTGTTGGTGTTCACTATTCTTGTTTTAGCCATAGCCCTCAATACTAGTTATGTAGGAAATGCGCTTGGTCTGCTATTATCTATTTATTTATTCTGGGTTTCCAAGATACCAGTGAGTTATGGATTATCGGGCATAAAACCTGCTATTCCCTTTATTATAATATTGGCTGTGTTGCAGCTTATCTTCCAAGGTAATGTATTTTCTGGAGGAACTGTGTTCTTTGAATATGGGTTTATTTTGATTACGAGTGAGAGTATTCGACTGGTAATTGTTTCGGCCGTGCGGTTTGTGGAAATCATTTTATTAAGCAGCGTCTTAACGCTATCCACATCAACAACAGAATTAACCCATGCCATCCAAAGTCTTTTAAGTCCTTTAAAAAAAATAAAATTTCCTGTCCATGAAATTTCCTTGATTATTACTATTGCCATTCGCTTTGTGCCAACCTTTGCGATTGAAATGGAGAAAATGATGAAGGCGCAAGCTTCAAGAGGGGCAGATTTTGGGTCGGGAGAATGGTGGAGAATTATTCAGAGGACGAAGGATATGCTTCCCATTATTATCCCATTATTTAATATCGCGTTATCTAGAGCAGAAGATCTCATCTTAGCCATGGAATCTCGCTGCTATACTCCTGGAAATGAGAGAAGTGCCTATTCGGTTTATAAGGCACTCGTGGGTGATTACATAGTATTAATTATAGGTCTATTATTATCGTTACTATTACTTTTTTACCCGTTTCCATATTAGATAAAAAATAAAGGGGGAGATATAGAATGAAAGGTACATTAACGGTTCGAAATATTGTTATTGCTGGTGTGCTTGGTGCGGTTGCCATTCTTTTAGGTGTCACTCGATTAGGATATATTCCCGTCCCTACAGCAGCAGGGAATGCAACCATCATGCATATTCCTGCGATAATTGGCGGGATTATGCAGGGACCGATTGTAGGCGCGATTGTCGGGATTATTTTTGGTGTTTCCTCTTTCTTAAATGCTACCGTTCCACTGTTCAAAGATCCATTAGTGGCAATCCTGCCTAGACTTTTTATTGGAGTTGTCGCATGGGTTGTATATGTAGGAATACGTAGGAAAAGTGAGTACCTTGCTATTGGCACTGCAGCATTCCTAGGAACCTTGGCCAATACTGTCCTAGTTTTAACAATGGCAGTTGTTAGAGGCTATATGGGCGCTGAAGTAGCTTGGACAGTTGCTCTAACAAGTGGTATTCCAGAAGCCATCGTTGGGACCATCGTAACACTAGCAGTAGTTCTGTCATGGAAGCAAATTGGTAAAGGAAAAAAATCTAGAATTTCAGAGGATTAATCTTGTCATAAGAATTTAACCCATTGATGCTTAGGCATCAATGGGTTTCTTGATAAATAGGGGAGTTGAGCGATGTGAAGCTTATTGATTTTGAACAAGCCATTGACAATCGGATTCTTAAGCGTGGACTTGATTATTTTGACCAGGGACATGTCGTAAGTCTTGAAACCAAGGATAAAAAGAAATATAAGGCTAGGGTAGACGGATCAGAAGTTTATAGAGTAGAGATATCATTAAATCTAAACGATGAAATAGAAGAATCATATTGTGATTGCCCCTATGACTTAGGGGAGTTTTGTAAACATGAGGCAGCAGTTCTATTTGCATTGAGAAATAGGAAGACTTTTGGGGAACCTGCTGTAGTGGTAGAAAATGATTTAAAACAGATTTTAGCAGAACAAAACAAGGATGAATTGGTTCGTATTTTACTTGAAATTTCTGATGATTATCCTGATATAGAAAAACGCTTGCTTTTTAAGTTTGCAAACAATGAAGATGAAATTACTGCTAGTAAGAAACTCATTAGAGAATATATCAATCATGCAAAACGTAATGGATTTATTGATTGGCGGCATGTCGATTCTGCGCTGCAAGGGGCAGAGATGACGCTAAAAAAAGCCCAGGAAAAGATTGAAATGGGGGATAGTGAGACTGCTGTTTTACTAGCACTAGAAGTGTTATCTCCTGTTGTAAAAATGATCCAATATTGCGATGACTCCAATGGCGGGGTTAGTTTTATTATGAATTGGGCTATTTCTACTATTGAACAAGCGGTAACGACCAATTTGGAGCAGTTAGATGAAAAAGAGCAAAAGAAGCTTTTTGAGGTAATTTTAAAAGAAGCTTTAAAGAAACAATTTGATGGCTGGAGTGATTGGCGCTTTGAGCTATTAAATGTTTGTGCCATTTTCTCTCATAAGAAGGATTTACGGAAAAAGCTAGAAAAGCAGCTGGAAATGCTAGAACAAAAAGCAGGTACTTCATGGGGTGAGGAGTATGAAAAGAAACAGGTTAAGCTTCTCCAATTTGAAATAATAGAAAAGTGTGATGGTACATCAGCAGCAGAAAAGTTTATTTATAAGAATATTAAAATAAGCGATTTTCGTGAAAAAGCAATTACAAGAGCATTGCAAAATAGCGATTATGAGAAAGTTCTCGAGCTTAGTATTTCGGGGGAAGAAGTAGACAAAGGTTATCGCGGGCTGGTGCATAAGTGGCAGGAGTACCGTTACCAAGCTTATGAAGGTCTTGATGACGTAGAAAATCAACGGAAATTGGCCTATGAGTTTCTTTTTAATCATGAATACTCTTATTATATGAAATTAAAAGAGTTATATGAACTAGATGAATGGCCAGAAGTTTTAGGTCGATTAATTGAAGCTTTTGAAAAAGAGCGATACCAATCAACTGTCTATATTGAAATCCTGAAAGAAGAAAAACTAACGCAACAAATAATAGAATATTGTAAAAAGCATAAATCATTAATAATGGATTTGTATCCATACCTAATGGAGAGTCATTTTGAAGAAGCGAATGATCAGTTTATTAATTATATTGAACTTTCTGCTGAGGGAACGTCGGACAGACGAGGTTACAGAAATGTTTGTAAGCTAATTAAAACCTACAAAAAAGCCTTTGGTACCATTCACTCACACAAGTTAATTGGAGAGTTGAAACAAAGATATCAAAAACGTCCAGCCTTTATAGATGAATTAGGGAAAATTAGATAATAGATGAGGGATAGTATGTTACATCATGTGGAGATATATGTTTCAAACCTTGAAAAAAGTGTTGATTTTTGGGGTTGGCTGTTAACTGAATTAGGGTACGAACAGTATCAAAAATGGGAATTAGGGGTTAGCTGGAAGTATCAAGAGACCTATCTTGTATTTGTTCAGGCTGAAGAAAGGTTTTTGGATGTTCCTTATCATCGCTGCCGAGTGGGATTAAATCATCTTGCCTTTCATGCAACGTCTAGGGAACATGTTGATGAAATAACGGAGATACTAATAAAGAAAGAAATCCCCATCCTATACAGGGAGAAGCATCCATTTGCTGGAGGTCCAGGATATTATGCTGTATTTTTTGAGGATCCAGACCGAATAAAAGTAGAATTAGTCGCACCTAGCGTGAAATAAGGTATTTTTTTAAAATGTGATTTAAATCACGAAAAGACATCACTTTTATCTTTATAATCAAACATAAGTAAAAGGGGTGTTTGACATGGAATATAAATTTAAATCTCTTTATAGTGAGATCGGCGGGCAGGAAACGATTGATAAACTGGTTGCTGCATTTTATCCTCGGGTATATGCGGATCCTGAGTTAAGACCGTTGTTTGAAGGTGACATGGAGGAAATAATGAGGAAGCAACGTATGTTTCTTCCACAATTCTTGGGTGGGCCTGCACTTTACAGTGAGGAATTTGGACCACCAGCAATGAGACAGCGTCATCTTCCTTTTGAAGTGACACCAAAAAGGGCACAGTGCTGGCTTCGCTGTATGAAGGAAGCCTTTCAAGAAATTGGTCTTTATGAAAAACCAGCGGGGCTTGCTTTTTATGATCGGTTAACACAAGTTGCTGGGATTATGGTTAATAGTCCGGATAGAGAGTAAAGGATTAAAAGGTTGGCATGTAATACGGTTCATTATTTTGCACCAAAATGATGTTCTAAACTCACTCACTCTCTATGAGTAAAGAGGTCTTGTCCATAATCGTGTATCCAGCAAAAGTAAAATAAGCGGAGACTTTCCGGTTAATTGAAGAATGGAGCTCGTTTCGGGGTAATTAAGCGGAGGTTTTCCGCTTAATCAAAGCAAAATCCCCACTTTCAAATTTTTCTGGCCAATAGGCGGAATTTCTCCGTCTATTTCTTACGATTAGTCAAGTGTATTTCAGTTAATTCATTTATGTTTTTTTATTTAGATGTACTTGGGAGGGGTACCCCTCCCAAG
>NZ_JACCBX010000014.1 GCF_013409995.1 Neobacillus driksii | reverse complement strand
CTCGACTTGCATGTATTAGGCACGCCGCCAGCGTTCGTCCTGAGCCAGGATCAAACTCTCCAAGAAAGTTGATTAGCTCATTTGTTACGTTGGCTTAGCTTTTTAATAAAAGCTAAAAAATTTGTTTGTTGACGTTCTTGTTTGTTTAGTTTTCAAAGAGCAATCTAACATGTCTTAAGCGACAGTGATATTATCTTATCACATCTCTATGATTATTTCAATATAATAATTTAACTTTTTTTCGTTCTTACTTTCAAGCTAGTAAAACTGGCGTTAAAAGCAACTTCCTAATAGTAGCACCTTCAAATCAATTATGCAACAAAAAGTTTTCTTTTTTTAAAATAGCATTTCCTCATCTTCCTTTAAGATAACCATATCTATTCATATTATAGTAAATAGTAATCTTATTTTAATAAGAAAATCTATTATTATATAATTAGAATACAATTTGAAGAAACACCTTTAAGTAGGCTTCACAGTAGATGATAGAATGTTAATTTGAGAGGAAGTTATTTATGTTAGCTGAAATTTTTGACACGCTTTTTGATGTGATTGTACCACTCTCGATACCCGTAATAGCAGGGGCCTTGCTTAGTCGGTTTGGGAAACTGGAAATCAAGCCGCTTTTAAATTTTGCCTTATATTACATAACGCCTTTCTTAATATTTGATACTTTAATGGAGGCGCGCCTTTCGCCTGAGGATATTTATTTGACACTTTCATATTCCCTGTTAAATCTAATTCTGCTTGCCGTTGTTGCTAATGTCTTAGGCAAATTACTCAAACTGCCAGCCAATGATGTAGCTGGGTTGACCTTAATTTCCTCATTTACCAATGCGGTTAACTATGGAATTCCACTCATGTTGCTTGCTTTCGGTCAACTAGGGCTCGAAAAAGCCTCCATTTATATTGTAATGCAAATGGTTATGATGCATACGTTAGGAATCTTCTTTGCAGCGCGCTCTCATTTCACCATAAAAAATGCGATTAAATCAGTGTTTTCTCTGCCAGCTATTTATGCCGTCTTGCTAGCTATGGTGCTACGCGCACTTAATTTAAACCTGCCAGGAGGACTCTCCACAGGAGTATCCATGATCGCGGAAGCCTATCCCCCCATCGTGCTAGCTGTCTTAGGTGCACAAATGGCCAACGTGAAAACAGAAAGTATCACTAGGAATACACGAATCACCTTTTGGAGCGGCATGGGCATGAGGTTGTTGATCGCACCGTTGATTGCATTATTATGTTTACATCTATTAGAAATTAAAGGCATTATGTTCTCCACCCTATTGGTATTATCATGTATGCCCGTTGCGATCAATGCCGGTATATTAGCAGAAAAATTTGATGCCTCACCAAGAGTGTTAACCAAAACGATTCTCTGGACTACCTTATTGTCCTTTTTCGTGTTACCAGTATTGATTGTTTTGGTTAGGTAGAACTCAGGTCCTTTGGTCACCACTACACTTCTGAAGTACTACACGATTCCTTTTTGTCAAAGGCCGCTTCGCTATTATTAATTGGAGGCGGCTTTATTGGGGAGTCAAACCTTAACAGAACGTTCATAATACCTGTCAGAAGAAGTACCGCATTCCGACTGCTCCCCAATCCTTCACCTTCACCTTCACCTGTCAAAAGATAACCTGCTCCTGTTTTCCTATATTACCTCTTATACCTACCTACTCCAAAATCTTCGCCAGCTTCCTGCTTATCCATTTATTCGTCAATGTATATAGCTTCTTTAGTAAATAAATTGCAATCAAAAAAACAAATACAAAGTATTCAGGAACTTCCATGACACGAAAAGGGCTTACGGCATTACGCCAAGCGGTCTTCATTTCAAATCCCAACAAGAGGTCTATTCCAAAGGAACAACTGATTAATACGGTTAATATCATAATCGTAATAAAAATAATCTTCATTCTCGTATCACCTTTTTTATGTATGATTCCACTTTCTCCACAAATTCCTTTTGGTACTTTTTAGAAAATCAGGAATACCTTTTCTATATTGGTGAAAAATAAAATAAAAAGCAGGAAAGGTTTAGTGACAATGTCTCTATTTTCCCTATCCAAAAAAATGAAAAAATTAAAAATACAAAAGAAACCGGCTCAACAGCATGATCTGCCAGCTAAAGCCCTTCAAAGTTCTTTACAAGAGCAAATAGATTACATTAAAGAAAAAACAGGAAATAGCATTGATGTTGTCATCCGAAAATTACAGCTTGGGGATGGCAAGAGTGCAGCGGTTGTGTTTGTAGAAGGAATTGCAGATAGCAAAGCAATCAATGACTTTTTGATTGAATCGATTATGAATAAACATCCGGTTCACAACAGCCAGCCTATTTTTGAAATCCTTCTTAAAGAGGTAGTAGCACTCGGTGATGTGAAAGAAATTACGGATTGGGACAACTTGTACCTGTCCTTAATGTCTGGTGAGAGCATTATCCTAGTGGATGGAGCCCAAAAAGCACTTAGTGCAAGTACTAGAGGTGGAGAGCATCGTTCCATCCAAGAACCTGGCAGCCAAGTAACGGTTCGTGGGCCGAGGGATGGGTTTACCGAATCCATTCGTACCAATACAGCTTTAATTCGCAGACGAATTCAAAACCCCGATTTATGGCTGGAAAATATGAAGATTGGCAGCGTCACGAAAACAGATGTTTCCATGATGTATATTAAAGGTATTGCAAAGGATGAAATTGTCGAGGAAGTACGGAATCGATTAAAAAGAATTGAAATTGACAGTATTCTTGAATCAGGTTATATCGAACAGCTGATCGAAGACCAGCCATTTACGACATTTCCAACCCTTTATCATACGGAACGGCCAGATATGGTCGCCGGAAATCTTCTTGAAGGCAGAGTGGCGATCATTGTGAATGGAACGCCATTTGTCCTGATCGCACCGGCTGTTTTTATCCAGTTCTTCCAGTCAGTAGAAGACTATTATGGCCGGGCTGATATAGCGACAGCACTAAGATTCTTACGGATATTAATATTCTTTATCTCAATTATTGCGCCAGCTGCTTATATTGCGGTGACAACCTTTCATCAGGAGATGATCCCCACACAGCTGTTAGTTGCAATTGCGGCTCAGAGGGAAACTGTACCTTTTCCTGCGTTGGTCGAAGCATTGATCATGGAAGTATCTTTTGAAATCCTCCGTGAAGCAGGAGTAAGGATGCCCAGAGCTGTAGGTTCAGCTATCTCAATCGTTGGCGCGTTGGTTATTGGGCAGGCAGCCGTACAAGCTGGTATTGTTTCCCCTGCTATGGTCATTATTGTTGCCATTACTGCAATAGCTAATTTTGCAACTCCTGCATTTGCCGTAGCGATCTCAGCACGATTAATTCGCTTCGGATTTATGTTTGCAGCTGCAACCTTTGGTTTTTACGGAATCATTTTGGGTGTCATTATTTTAGCCGTACATTTATGTAGTCTTCGCTCTTTTGGGGTACCTTATTTAACCCCAATGGCACCACTTATCCCGGCTAACCTCGGAGATACAATCGTCCGTCTGCCAATGTGGGCACAAAAAAAACGACCAAGGCTTTTTAGCGATAATAAGGAAAACCGGGTAGGCGATAACCAGAAACCACAACCATCTCAAAGCAGGGGGATGGTCAACTCCGCATTAGAAAAAGGTGACCAAGATGAACAAAATTAACCGCCTGATGTGTTCCTTAGTCATAATAGGCACTGCCCTCCTTTTATCAGGTTGTTGGAGCAAAAAGGAATTAACTGATTTGGCGATTGTGGCTGCACTTGGAATAGACAAGAATGAAGAAGGCAGATATGTTGGCACCTTGCAAATTATTAATCCAGGTAACGTTGCAGGCGGCATGCAAGGCGGCGGCGGAACTCAAGGACCTCCCGTTTCCGTCATAACGGGAACAGGAGATAGTATTGTGGAGTTAAGTAGAAGGACGTCCCGTAAATTGTCAAGAAGACTTTATTATGCGCATACAAATTTAGTTGTCATTAGTGAAGAGCTTGCAAAAGAGGAATCCATCAGCAGTATTCTTGATCCACTGGAACGGGATGCGGAATTCCGGAGTACAGCAATCATTGTGATCGCCCAGGGAGAGAAAGCTTCTGATATTGTTAAAATATTGACATTAATAGATAAAATCCCAGCAAATAAAGTAATTAAAACGTTAAAATTTACTGAAAGGACATGGGGAGAAAATATCTCTGTTAGCATGCAAGAAGCGATAAAGACACTTGTCTCGCCCGGTAAGGAACTGGCGGTTTCGGGATTTCGTATAAGCGGAGACGTTGATAAAGGGAAGAAAATGGAGAATACACAGCAAACAGAACCCTCCTCCCTACTTTACACAGGGAGTCTTGCAATATTTAAAAAGGGGAAGTTAATCGCATGGATTGATGGGGAGACTGCAAGAGGATCTGTATTCCTCCTCGACAAGTTAAATGCATCTGCAATTGCTGTAAAGTGGGAAAGAAAAGACGAGGCTATGGTATATGAATTAATCAGACAAAAAACAAAGGTAATGGCAAAAATGGAAAAAGGTAAGCCCATCGTTTCAATTAAGGTTCAAGCGGAAGGTAATATAGGTGAGGCAAGAGTACCCATAGACCTTACTAACCCTGATGTTCTCTTAAAGGTAGAAAAAGTAATTGAAAAGGAAATTAAAAAAGAGATTACTATGGCTGTGAAGCAGGCCCAAAAAAATAGATCTGATATTTTTGGTTTTGGAGAAGCACTTCATCGAACAAACCCTAAAGAATGGAAAAAAATAGCCGCTAAATGGAATGATATTTATTTTCCAGAAGTTAAAATTGATATAGTAGTGGATGCCTTTATTCGTCGTACAGGATTGCGTAACAACCCCCACCAAGTGAATAAGTAATAATTAAAAAGGATGAAAAGGATGTGACAAAAGCGTGGAAAAGGCAAAAATAAGCTTATACCAGCTTTTTGTCCTAATCTTGTTATTTGAACTCGGCAGTGCGATTTTGGTACCTCTTGCAATTGACGCCAAACAAGATGCCTGGCTGGCCATTCTGAGTGGTTTGATAGGGGGGCTATTCTTATTCTGGATAAATTACCGTTTATTTCTTTATTATCCAGAGTTAGCCCCCCCGGAATATATGCAAAAGCTGCTTGGAAAAATAGCGGGTACATTCCTTGCCTTTTGGTATATTATTTTTTTTATGTATACGGCAGCCAGGGTACTTCGCGATTTTGGGGAAATGCTCCTGACCTTTGCCTATCTCGAAACTCCCTTATTTATTGTAAATGCCCTATTAATGCTGGTTATTATTTATGCTGTTAGCAAAGGTATTGAGGTCGTGGCAAGAACCGGAGAATTATTTTTTGTTTCTATCTATTTTCTTGCTATTACTGGTTTTATTCTCATTGTCTTTTCTGGGCTTATTGATTTGAATAATTTAAAACCAATGCTAGAGGAAGGCATTTTTCCAATAGCCAAAGTAGCTTTCACACAGACCTTATATTTTCCATTCGGTGAATCCATTGTTTTTTCAATGATTTTCCCCTATATAACCAAAAGAAAAAGTGTGAAAAAAGTAGGGTTATTTGCAATAGGCTTGAGCGGAATTAATCTTGCCATAACGATGGCAATAAACATTGGTGTATTAGGTGTTGACCTTGCATCACGCTCGCAATTTCCGCTTTTAAGTACCATTCAAAGTATACAAGTGGCAGAATTTCTTGAACGTCTTGATGTTTTTTTCATGATATCTATGGTCATCTGTATATTTTTTAAGGTAAGCATTTATTTTTATGCGGCCGTTGCAATTGCTGCAGTGATATTCAAGATAAAGAAACCTTCCAAGTTAACCTATCCTATGGGGATGGTGGTTTTGTTCATGTCCGTCACAATTGCAAGCAGCTATGCTGAGCATTTAAAGGAAGGGTTAGAATTTGGTACACGCTATGTGCACCCGTTCTTTCTTGTTATAATTCCCATGTTACTCTTAGGGATTGCCTTTATAAAGAACCGAAAACGTAGTAGTCATCAAAAAATATAAAGGACAAAGGGCTAAGACCCCTTGTCCTATTCTTAACTTATTTGTTTATTACTTTCCTGCGTTTAACTACAAGGAACGTGAATCCTACTGCAACTAAACCAAGTCCGAACACGAACAAATTAAAGCTGTTTGTTGCTGTGTTTGGCAGATTCAGTCCAGGTTTTTTTGTACCTTTATCAACCGGATTTGAATGATTTTCAGTTTCTTTACCTGGATTAGTTGGAGATTTATCAACATCTCCAACGGTTCCTTTATCATCTTCAGAATCCCCAGGATTAGGTTCAGGAGTATCCTGGACAGCAGATGTAGTAACAACAGTAGTTCCATAAATAAAACTTTCCGAGTTCTCACTTATTCCTAAGACTTCAATCTTATACTCTGTTTCCGCTTCAAGATCAGTGAAGGTATAAGAAGAATCAGTTAAATCAATAGCCACTTCTTCCCCATCTACTAGGACATAATAGAGGTAATCCTGTACATCGTTTTGCGGAACAGGTCCCCAGCTAATCTTAATCGTACTTTCCGTTACTTCATCGACGGAAATGTCCAGATATTCATACATAACGATGACCCCATTGTCTTCTAACGTTTGAATGACAGATCGTGTCTCAGAGCCTTCCGTTAAATCGAGTGGATTGTTCATGATTAAGACGTATTGTAAATTCTCTAATTCTAGCAGACTTGAAATATCGTCAATATCGTTATAGCCAATGTTAAGAAATTCAATATTTAAGTTCGCTAATGGACCAATATCTTTTACCTTATTTTCTTGTAAAGACAAAAAAGAAAGCTTTGAAAATTGAGATAGAATACTAATATCTATTATTTCATTGCCATCGAGGATTAACGATTCTAAATTTGTTAATGCCGCCAGCCCAGAAATGTCTGACATTTTATTATTGCTTAGCGATAAATAAACTAAATTCGATAATCCAGCTATTGGCTCATAATTGCGAATGGCGTTGGAGTCCAATAACAATTCCTGCAGATTCGCAGCTAACTCTAATCCTTCAAGCTCTTCAATTCCCCGATCGCTCGCATCTAAGCTTATCAGAATGGTCATATCACTCTCGTAAAGGTCACGGGAGTAAATATGCAAAGCATCACGTACTGCCTCTTTCAGAGCTGGATCCTTAAATTGAACCACTTCTCCCTCTGGTATAGGGGGTGTTGTCAAATAATTATAGGCACTAGCCCAAACATTACCAACTTTATCAACAGCTTCTACACTAATCTCATATTCTGTCAGGGGCTCAAGATCACTTAGCTCATAACCATTCTCTTCGACTGGTAATTCTCCCACTAACTTACCATTTAGATAAACGTTATACCCGCTGATGAAATCAGTAACGCCAGGAAAATTAAATTCAAATTGAATCAAGGATTCCGTTACATCCTGAATCGAAATTTCGAAGTTTTCTAACAGCCACTCAACTGAAACCCCAGCTGTAATTAATTTTTTTAACACTTCAGCATCTTCGGAACCTTTTGTAAATTCAAGACCTTCATTACCGATTAACGTAACATAAGAGAGATTCGGTAATGCGTTCAGGACACGAATATCTTCAATTTGGTTAAAAGATAAAAACAAAGATTCAAGGTTTTGCAAGTTTTTCAAGTCATCAAGACTCGTAATCAAATTCTCATCCAAATCCAGAGACACTAGATTCGTAAGGTTCGCAAGCGGTGATAGATTTTCAATTTGATTACCATATAACATAAGACTTGTAAGATTAACAGCATACTCCATGCCTGTTAAATCACTAATGTCTGAATAGCTGGCATCTAAATCAGTCAATTTTTCCATATCATCCGTATAAATGTCACGGTGCTGGATTTTCAATTGATTAGCAATTGCATTTTTTAGATTTTCATCTGCAAAAACAACAACCTCACCTGCAGGAGGTGCTGACGTCATAATTTCTGCAGTAACGGTCTCGCTTGATCCATCCTTATAGACGTACTCTACTTTTACCTGATACGCCGTTTCAGGTTCCAATTCTGAATACGTAAAAGATGTAGAGTATGGGTCAGTGATTTCTTCAGCCAGTTCGTCATTTAAATAGACAAGGTATTTTTCTACTATTTCGGGATCGACAAACTCTCCCCATCCGATTGAAATCGACTGCTCCGTTGTTCCTTCAATCTGTAGAACCTTTTTTATAACTAGTTGTTCGTCAGGGAACACGATTTCAACTGGACTTGTTACATAATCTTTCCCACTCTCAATCGTAAATGCAGCCGTAATATCTTCTTCTGTGGAGTAGTTGTAGGTATTTAAGCTGTATGCTCCGATAGGAAGTTCAATATCACGGGATTCAGCCTCGTATTCTACAAAAAATCCTTCATCATCTAAATAACCATAATAAGAGATTTCGGAACCTTCTTCACCGATTATTGAAAAATCAAATCCCCATGGAATCGTACCTTGATCCGTAACCACCTTGATATTTGTCGTAACAACATCTACATCTGACTCAAGGGTTACTAGTACATTACCTTGCAGTTCTTCTGCTTGTCCAACAAAAGTATGTTCTACTGGCGCACTTATTACCTTTTCACCGGTGGAAAGGGTTCCAGCGATTTCGTATGTGTATTGGGTGTTCTTTTCAACATTTTGGTCTTCATAGGAATACCTTTTTACATTTTCCTCTGAAGTTTCATCTAATGGTACCGGCTCTATATCCAGCACTTCACCATTTTTTATTAATTGGTAGTCTGTAAAATCCTCTCCCTCATTCACCACTTCCCAGACAAGAACCGTGGACTCTTTTTTCTCTGTCACGTCTAGTAATTGCAACCCTGCCGCAGCATAAGTTTTTAAACTAGTAAACGGGCTAAACAAAGAAAATACTAGTACTAGAACGATTGAGAGATTCGTCCATTTTCGATTATGCAAAATGCGCCCTCCTTAGTATAAAAGTTTTACTAACAAAATTATTATATAATGTTTTGCAGGAAATTCGATACAATTATTTACTAAATTTTTACATATTTCGCTAACCTAAATATACATAAAGAAAATTGTAAGTAAAAGGGAACCAAAGCTTAAAAGCCAGGTTCCCTATTTACTAATATAAACTCTCGGTATTGCAGAGATAAATCAGCCAAAAAACCCTAAAAAAAGTAACTTAAAACACATTCCCGGTTTTTATGATGTTTACCTTTACCACAGGCTCAATTTGAACATTTTTATATTCCTGGTCCCAATTCATTTTCTTCCATAGTTCAGGATGGAAGCTGGAGATTTGCCGGCCGATCCCAAACGCGTCACAGTTGGCTTTTACTAACGTATTGGTGATTTCCTTAGCCTGTTTGGTTAATTCATTAGAAAGATCGTGATTTAGTTTTTGGATATTTAATTCATTTTTAATATCCTGAGGATAGCTAATCACTTCAATATCTATTTTGAGATTAATGTTACAAGTAATTTTTTCATCATGATCCACTTGGACTTCTAAGTTTCGTGATAAATCTCTAGTTGCAAAAGAAATCGATCGGCCATCTTTTTTTGAACCGAGGATCAATGCCATTCTATTCGTTTTGTCTAGTTGATTCATTAAGGACAATAGTACACCGCTTTTTTCCTTCGGTATGGTGCTGCCTGTATATCGATCACCGTTAAATAAGGCTACTCCTGCCACTGTAACCTTATCTGGCTTTACTCTTTCAAGATAAGGCAAAATCATATCCTTACCGGGGTCTAATATATTGTTCCAAACCGTAAAGGTATTTTTTTTTGGAATGACCGTATCCGCTTCCGCCCCCTCAAGTAATTGCAAGATGACGAATGCTATGGGGCTTTTTTCTTTTTCCACAGAGAGAATCTCTTTCCCTTTTCCTTTACTAATGACAATCTTGGAAGATAAATAAGACTCCCTATTCCGATAAAAAAACTCAACTAAAGGATGTATACCCTTTTTAGCAAGTTCTTCGCCTATGATTAAAACGTGTGCTTTACTCGCATCAATTTCTCCTGAAATTTTACTGTCGACATCTAATCCCAAACCAACAATCGTCGGCCTTTCAGCTTCGACTAATTCATCAGAAATTTCAAATAAACCTCCGCCCTTACTTTGTATGTTTAATGCTCTCACTGCAACGGTTATGTGACCCTCTTCTGTTAGATCGAAACTAATTCCGTTCACCAGTGTTCGGTTCACAAGAAGCCGCTGGTCCCAACAGCCAGTCAACACAATGGGGAATATCAACAAAATCACAAGAAAGATTTTTCTCATCGTGATTCACTCATTTCATGCTTTTTCATCAGAATCGAAAGAACTAAGAGCAAGGATGGAATCAAAAATACGACCACATAACTTAGATAAGAAACATATTGGTTAAACAAGGTAATGATGGTGTCTTCGTTAGGAATCAAGGTAATCAAAAAAAGAATGCCTCCATTTAGTACGACAGCCTTCCGGTAATGATTCTTTTTTTCTAGATTCAAGCTTTTACTTGCAGCAAATAAATAGGTAATAATCGAAGTGGCCATCGGCACCATCCATACGGACAGAAAAATAAGATCGACCCGATCAATCATTTTATAGGATATTCCTCTAAGTAGATTTAATATCGGTTCCCTCATTTGAGTCAGCTGATCAGTACTAAAACTGATGAGTGTAATAAAAATAAAGTACGTGTAAAAGAGAGTGATAAAAAGGTTGGCAATTGATACTGTTTTCAATACTCCCTTTTTATTTTCAATAATGAATGGGAAGAAAAAAAGCAGCGCTTCGAATCCTAACATCGCGAGAAGCGAGTTATTACTTCCCATTAAAATATTTTTAATTCCTGAACTGCCAATCGGAAGGACATATTGAAATTCTTTCGGAGTAAACCAGCTTAATACAGATGTAAACCATAAAATTAGTATTAAGGAGGTAGCCAGGACAAAAAACCTTGCGATGATTTTTAAATCACTAATCGCTAAATAAATACATGCGGTCAAGATTAGTAGCGAGATCATCCATCCAGGTGTTAAAGGCAATAACCATAAATTAATGACTTTTATAAAAAGAATCGTCGCTAAACCTCCGACAAGCATGAAATTCATATAAATAAAGACATTAAGTAATTTTCCTAAAAAACTCCCGACTACCTTCTTAGTTATTTCTGTATACATAAGGGTCGGAAATCGTTTTAACAATTGCCAATAAACGACTAGCATTACTTGAACAGCCACCCCTGCAAGGATGGTAGAGATCCACCCATCTCCTTTCGCACTTTCCTGCACAGCATGCGGCAAGGATAAAAGGGCCACACCAATTTGACTTTGGATTAATAGAAAAAACAACTGAAATTTAGTGATCTGATTTGTCGTCATTTCCTTTTCCATGCCCTTGCTCTCCCTTGTTGATTCGCATAAGCTGGCTTTGCGTCAGTTGGTCGAGTATTTAATTTCCATAAAGGCAGCCGGATGAACGAATCCTTTAGCTCCTCTTTTTTAAATGGCGCTAACGGTGAAAAATAAGGCGTTCCAAAAGAATCTAGTTTACATAAATGTATAAAAATTAACATCAACACAAAAACAATTCCAAAAAACCCAAACAATGTTGCAGCAATCATCGTCGGAAATCCTAACAGCCTTGCACTCGTCCCCATTTCATTGATCGGCGCCACAAAGGAGGCAATGGCGGTAAAACCGATTACAACAATCATCATATTCGATACGATATGGGCGTCTACCACAGCTGTCCCAATGACTAATCCCCCGACAATCCCGATGGTTTGAGCGATTGGTGACGGCAAACGAATCGATGCCTCTTTTAATAGTTCCAAAATGATTTGCATCGTTAAGGCCTCCACAAAAGGTGGAAAGGGAACATATTCTAAGGAAGTCCGAATGGAGTATAGGATTCCAATCGGAAGGACCTCTGAATGAAAAGTTACAATCGCTATATAGATAGCAGGCAAACTAATCGCGACAATGAAGCTAAAAATACGAATAACTCGAAAGAAGGAACCAACCAGCCAGCGGCTATTATAGTCATCCGGCGCCTGATAAAAGGCAAAAAAAGTAATTGGAACCACTAACACGCGGGGACTTCCATCCACAATGATGGTAACCTTTCCATCGGCTAAATAGGAAACTGCTCTATCCGGTCTTTCTGTTGCTAAATTTTGCGGAAAAGGCGAAAAAGGATGGTCTTCAATCAGCTCCTCTAAATCTCCAGTGGAATAAAGCTGATCAATTTCAATCGAAGATAATCTCCGCTCCACCTCGACAACCAGTTCTTTATTCGCTAGATTTTCTAGATACACTATACCCACTTTCGTTTGGGTAAGGTTTCCAATTGTAAAATATTTCACTTTCATATATGGGCTTTTTATTCTCTTTCGTAAAAGCTGCAGATTGGAGCTAAACTCTTCGACAAAACCATCATGAGAACTTTTAATATTCCGCTCATTATTCGGTTCCTCAATGGACCTGCCCTCTATTCCTCCGACAGAAGCGGTATATGCTTCGGAACACTCTTCTAGAAAAATCACACAGAATCCACCTAATAATTGTTTCCCCACTTCAGAAATCAGCGTGGTCTTTTTTACTTCTGCTGCATGGACAATTTGTTCAATATCATCGAATTCGCTTTCTAAAATGGGCTCAATAATAGAGGTCTGAAGAAGTTCTTTTTTTACTAATGGATCAAGATAAAGAATGACACACTTCTGTTTTGCCATGGCGAGTTCTTTTTTCATTAAATCGTCTGTATGACAAAAATGCTCTTCTAACATTTTTATATTTCTCTCAATATTATTGGAAAGCTGTCCCGTTTTATTCGAGAAACTCATGTCGGAAAACTCCTTAAAAACCTAGTTATTTCCTATTATTTCCCTAATTTCTATCCATATTCTTCGCGCTAGACATGTATCGAATTTATCGATTGGTTTACTACCATTTTTTACAAAAAATATATAGTTAAAATTTATACAAATAACGACAAAGTTTACGTTATACTATCATGTAGTATTGTAATGAAAGTTTAATAAATATGTAAAATAATAGGAAATTAATGGTAGAATGGGATTTAGAGCAAAGGTATGTGGAGGGAACATTTGTGGAAAACGCAGTAGAACAAAGTGTTGAGGAGATTAACCATTCACGGAGCAATAAAACGCAGTGGTACAAAAATTGGAAGCTCATGTCAGCAATCATCGGCATTATGATTGTTCTGATAGTGTCGGGGATTAGTTTTTATCAGGCAAATCATTTCAATGCAAATACATCAATTAATAGCATTGAAGTTAGTGGCCTAACGACTCATGATGCTCTCAAAAGGTTACAATCTACTGTACTAACAAACAAGGTCTATATTGGAAAAGAATTAATAGTAGACGGAAATGATACAAAGATGGGGTTCACCGAGGAGGACCTACCGGCAGTTAAAAAATTATTAAAAAACCAGTGGACATTTTTTCCTTCCTTTAAAGCAAAGGATTTTTCGTTAACACCAGGCAAACAGGACGAATATCGTAGTGTAAGTCTGAAAACCGAACTGGAACAAAAACTGGGCGCGATGAATGAGAATTTACAAGCTCCCAAAGACGCGCAGGTAACCTTACAAGAAGGAAAAATAACAATCATAAATGGTGTAGATGGTACGCAGTATGACGTGGCTAGCATATTAAAGGAGTATGAAAAACATCCATTTACGAGTGAAATTCATCTGAATCCTATCTTAATTCAACCGTTCATGGAAGACAGTCAGCTGGTAAAAGACCAAGAGAAGAAGCTGCAAGAGCTCCTTGAAAATACGGTTGACTATAAGGTACAGGATAAAGTCTATACGTTAAAGGGCAGTGAAGTGATTCAAAATGCCTCTGTCTCAACAGATATGACAGTTTCGATTGACCCAAGCACCATTAAGGATAAAATTGCTGAAATTAATAACACCCAATCCACATTACGAAAAAATTTCAACTTTACGACCCACTCAGGTTCAGTCATTTCGGTTAAAGGTGAAGGCTATGGCTGGGCACTTGATGTCGAAAAAGAGGCAGCACTTGTTCAAGCTGCTTTTGAAAAAGGAGAGAAATCCATTTCTGCTTCCAACATACACGGAAACGGCTGGAACAATGAGGGCTATGGGTACGAAACTATTGCCAATAATGGCATTGGTGGCACCTATGCCGAAGTATCCATTGCCGAACAGCGTATTTGGCTTTACAGAGATGGAAATTTGGTATTAACGACAAATGTTGTTACCGGTAAACACAGTACGGGTGAAGATACTTCACCTGGTGTATGGTATATACTCTTTAAACGCACCCCATACACACTAAAGGGAAGCGCCGTCGGCAAAGCTGATTATGCCGTCGAAGTCGATTACTGGGCACCCTTTACCAACAGCGGTCAAGGATTTCACGACGCCAGCTGGAGGACAAACTGGAACAACAACGCCTATCTTACACAAGGATCCGGCGGCTGTGTCAACGTATCTCCTAGTATGATGAAAACCGTTTATGATAACCTCAGTGTCTATCAGCCAGTGGTTGTTTATTAAAAACTCTTTCTGAATAACCTGTATTTCTTTGAAACACATTAAACCTGTGTGCTCATAGAAATACAGGTTTTTTTATTGCAAAAAATAAGGAAAGAAGGTGTTAAGTTGAAGTATGAACAATTAGCAAAAGACATTATACAAAATGTCGGTGGAAAAGAAAATGTCAACAGCGTTGTCCATTGTATTACTCGTTTACGTTTTAAATTAAAGGATGAAGGAAAAGCGAACACAGATGTTATAAAGAACATGGAAGGCGTTGTCACCGTGATGAAAAGCGGTGGTCAATATCAAGTAGTAATCGGAAACCATGTACCAGATGTATACAAAGCAGTGGTAGACGTCGGCGGTTTCCAATCACAATCACCTGTTGATGCGGACGGCGGCGACAACCAAAAATCTAGTTTCATTGATATTATCTCTAGTATTTTCACACCAGTCCTTGGCGTGCTAGCCGCGACCGGGATGATCAAAGGGTTAGTCGCCCTGTTCGTGGCACTAGGCTGGTTAAAAAACACCACAGGAACTTATCATATTTTAAACGCAATCGGTGACTCCCTGTTTTATTTCTTCCCGATTTTCTTAGGCTATACCGCCATAAAAAAATTCGGAGGATCCCACTTTATCGGGATGGCGATTGGGGCATCACTCGTTTATCCAACGTTAACGACATTAACAACGGGTGACCCGATTACCACTTTATTTTCTGGGAGTGTTTTTCAGTCCCCCATTTATATTACTTTCCTAGGGATACCGGTTATTTTAATGAGCTATGCCTCTTCGGTAATCCCGATTATCTTAGCCGCTTATTTTGGGGCAAAGGTTGAGAAATTTTTCAAAAAGGTTATACCGGATGTTGTTAAGGCATTCATTGTACCGTTCTTAACTCTATTAATTGTGGTTCCGCTCACGTTCCTTGTCATAGGGCCAGTGGCCACATGGGCCGGTGTCCTTTTAGGCCAAGCCACTCTTTGGTTATATAATCTCAGCCCGATGATCGCAGGTCTTTTTGTCGGAGGATTATGGCAGGTATTTGTTATTTTTGGCTTACATTGGGGACTTGTCCCTATTGCGATTAACAATCTTACCGTGCACGGCGCAGACCCTGTTCTTGGAACAATGTTTGCAGCTTCCTTTGCTCAGATTGGTGCGGTACTGGCAGTTTGGTTAAGGACCAAGGATCAGAAAATCAAAACACTGAGTATTCCCGCTTTTATTTCTGGTATTTTTGGTGTCACGGAGCCGGCCATTTATGGGATTACACTACCTCTAAAAAGACCGTTTATTATCAGCTGTATTGGCGGTGCTGTCGGTGGGGCAATTTTAGGCTTTATGGGATCGCAAATCTATATGGTTGGAGGGCTTGGTATCTTTGGAATCCCTACCTATATCAGTCCTAAAGGGGGACTAGATGCAGGTTTCTGGGGATCTATCGTCGCGATGATTGTCGGGTTCATCGTCGCTTTCATCCTAACTTGGTTGTTTGGAATGGGGAAAAATAATACAGCGAATGAAAATACGAAAACGGTAGAGTCCAGACCTACTGGCAAAGCTCAATCCAATCCGAACCATGGGGATCAAGTAATTTTCAGCCCATTCAATGGTGATGTAAGAGCTCTTTCTGAAATTAACGATGCTGCATTTGCTTCTGGGGCATTAGGACAAGGGGTGGCAATAGAACCTTCCGAAGGGAAGTTATACTCCCCTATTTCTGGTACAGTAACAGCACTTTTTCCAACGAACCATGCGATTGGAATTACCTCAGACCAAGGAGCAGAAATATTAATTCATATCGGAATGGATACCGTTCAGTTAGAAGGAAAGTTTTTCACCGCTCATGTCTCGCAAGGTGCGCGAGTTGAAAAAGGACAGTTACTAATTGAATTTGATATTCCAGGTATACAAGGGGCAGGATATATTGTCACTACTCCTGTGATTGTGACAAACACCGACCACTATCAAACCCCAATTATAACTGACCAAAAGCAAATAAAAGCTGGTGATCGATTATTTGAGTTAAAGACCAAGTAGCTAGGAAACACGAATGTTCTGAGAATCATAAAGGTTCTAATGTTTTTTAACGCAGATTAACTGAAGGGGTGAATGGCATGAGTTCACAAACAAGAAAATTTCCAGATGGATTTTTATGGGGCGGCGCTGTAGCGGCTAACCAATTGGAGGGTGCCTATCAAGAAGATGGAAAAGGGCTCTCCACGGCAGATGTGTCACCGAATGGGATTATGAGTCCTCCTGATTTTTCAATGACTCAATTTAATTTGTATCATGAAGGTATCGATTTTTACCATAAATATAAAGAAGATATTGCGCTATTTGCCGAGATGGGATTTAAAGCGTTCCGTTTCTCGATTGCTTGGACACGCATTTTTCCTAATGGCGATGACCAAGAGCCAAACGAAAAGGGCCTCCAATTTTACGACGATATGATAGATGAGTTACGCCGCTATAATATCGAGCCAGTTGTGACGATTTCACATTATGAAATGCCGCTTGGGCTTGTTAAAAATTACGGCGGTTGGAAAAATCGTCAAGTCGTTCATTTTTATGAAAAATTTGCTCGTACCATTTTTACTCGTTATAAAGATAAGGTAAGATTTTGGATGACCTTTAATGAAATTAACGTTCTCCTTCATGCACCGTTTACAGGAGGCGGACTGCTTTTTGAAGATGGTCAAAAGAACGAACAGGACATTTACCAAGCAGCCCATCATCAATTTGTCGCAAGTGCTCTCGCGGTAAAAGCCGGGCATGAAATTATTCCGGTATCCCAGATCGGCTGTATGATTGCGTCGATGATCACCTACCCATATAGCTCAAGACCAGACGATATGTTTGCAGCCTTAACACAGGACCGAAAAACCTTATTTTTTTCCGATATACAATCAAGAGGCTATTATCCAACCTATATGTCGAATTACTTCCTCGAAAATAATATCGATATCAAAATGGAGGATGGCGATCTAGAACTTCTACAGGAAAATACGGTGGATTACATTGGCTTTAGCTATTATATGTCATTTGTGGCGAGTACCGCACCAGAACACGAAGCTGCAAGAACAGCCGGAAATCTGTTCGAAGGGGTGAAAAACCCTTATCTACCAGCATCTGAGTGGGGCTTGCAAATCGACCCGAAAGGCTTAAGAACGGTATGTAACCAGTTATATGACCGCTATCAAAAACCGTTATTTATTGTAGAGAATGGACTTGGCGCAGTCGACAAAGTGGAAGTAGATGGTAGTATTAATGACGATTATCGCATTGAATACCTACGCGAGCATATCAAGGAAATGAAAAACGCTATTGGCGACGGGGTCGAAATTATGGGTTATACCTCATGGGGACCAATCGATCTTGTGAGTGCCTCGACTGCAGAGCTGAAAAAACGCTATGGCTTCATTTATGTCGACCGTGACAGCCAAGGGCAAGGCTCGAATAAAAGAATTAAGAAGAAAAGCTTTGATTGGTATAAGCAGATTATTGATACCAATGGAGATGACCTTTAATATTGAATTTCGATTAATCAATGCTTCATTACCAGAATTCATTGGTTAAAAGAACCTCTATAAAAAAATGAAAACAAAAAAAGCCTGACCCTATTAGGTCAGGCTGATCAACTCTTTCTACTGTAAATTGCGTTTGTATCTCCTCATCCAAATGAAACCAAAACCGCCGGCAACTAATAATAGGAGGCCAACTAGCAGCGTATTGTACATATTTGTTGCAGTGTCAGGCAGTTGATTACCCTCTTGCAAATCGCCACTAGGAGTTTGACCCGCGTCTGTGTTCCCTGGTTTATTTACTACTGGTGTTTGTCCTGAATCATCGTTCACTGGAGTACCTTCATCAGGTGTTTGTCCAGGGGTTCCATCATCTCCAGGAGCTGGATCTTCTTGAAAATCCTTCACTTTATATAGATAGAAATCATCTAAAGTTCCCCATGCACCTGCATTAGCTTTGATACTTGCCCCAATGGTAATCGTACCATCTGTAACGAGAATCTCATCAATTTGAGGATTGCTCCAATTCATCCAGCCATTTACGGAGGTGTCTGCTTTTAATTCACCATTACTGGTTTTCGCATACATGTACATCTCTGACTCTTTTGCATCCCCGCCTTGCAGGAACATAGAAAGGTTATAATAACCGGGTTCTAAGCCAGTAATCGTTTGTTCGACTTTAAATTCAACACCTTCACTTGAGTAATAATGCACCAAATATTCTCCTGAATGAGCATCAGAAGCATTTTGTTTAACCGAAGCATGTGATGTTACTCCTTCTGGATGAGTAATGCTCCACATGGAAGTGTCACTTCCCTCAAAACCAGGGTTTACCACATAATTTACAGGGTTAATAGTTAGATATGCTTTCGCAGATGCCCCGCCTTCGACAACTCCAGGAATCACATATGTCCCAACACCACTAGCAATCGCTTGTTGTAGTGCTGTGTCATCCCAAGTGACAGAAGCTGCACCCATTGTCCCGTTATTATACGTAATCGTAACGGTTTGAGGCAGTTGAATAGCTTCACCCAGGATGGTACTCATAGTGATAGCTTTAATTTCATCGATTTTTAACGGTGCCACTGCTCCCGTATTGACATAGTTAAACACATTTAATGAAGGTAATGGTTTACCAGTGAAATCAAACAAAGCTTGGTTATCTACTGCACTTCCGCCATACCACACACCTGCATCATGAGCATCATATTCTCCAGCATAGCTTGTTGCCCAACCGGAACCATACTGTTCCCAAATGGCTTTATTTTGCTCTAACTGACTTGCCGGGCCAACTGGAAGCCATGCCGGTTCCCAGTAAAACACACCAATTCCCGCTTCACCAACATTCACAACAGCTTCAATGACGTCCCTAACGGAATTGGCTTGACCCTGAACAGTAATCGGATAATTTAATGTCTGACCAGAATTCTTTGGTGCTGTGTTTCCGTGGCCATCTCCATCTTCTGCTGTGTACACATAAGAAGTCTCCGCGACCATTACCTTTTTACCATAGGTATCGGCTACATTTTTAAGAACTGCCGTTAAGTTACTTAAGGTACCATGCCAGAAAGGATAATAGGAGCTGGCAAACACATCATAGTCTACTCCGTTGTCATCTAGTGTTTTTGCTATAGAAGCATATCTTCCCGCAGTTTCCGGAGTTGTAAAATGAACCGCTACTAAAATAGTAGAATCTACGGCTCTAATCGCTTTACTACCCTCATTGAAGAGTGCACTAACCTTTGTCCAATCCTTCTCTCCTGCAACGCCACCATTTGTTTCATTCCCAACCTGAACCATACCAATGTTAATTCCTGCAGCCTTCATTGCTTCTAGGCTTTCTTTTGTATAGTTGTATAAAGCTGTTTTCTTATCTTCAAAACTTAAGTTTGCCCAAGCCTTTGGTGCTTGCTGT
Source organism: Neobacillus driksii (assembly GCF_013409995.1). Lineage (GTDB taxonomy): Bacteria > Bacillota > Bacilli > Bacillales > Cytobacillaceae > Neobacillus > Neobacillus driksii. The sequence continues at coordinate 147,468 of NZ_JACCBX010000014.1, read as the reverse complement.
TTAGCAGGGTCCGCCCAGAAATCAGAGTAATGGAAGTCAACTAATAACTTCATTCCATTAGCTGTCGCTCTTTTTCCAATTTCAATCGCAGTTGCTAAATCGTTGTTTCCGCCGCCATACCCGTTTCCAGCAGCATCAAATGGATCGTTCCAAACACGAACGCGTACATAATTAACGCCAGAGTCGGCTAATGTCTTAAAAATATCTTGTTCTGCGCCTGCTTCGTTTTTAAATGTCACGCCACTGTTTTCTAATGAAACTATACTCGAAACGTCTACACCTTTAATAAAGTCCTTACTGATTCCGTCTACTTTTTCAACAAAAATATCAGCATCCACTGGATCAGGGACGCTAGCATTCAGCGACTTTAAAGTGACGCTATCTAAATAGCCCCAGGCCTTTGGTGCACCACTCACAATGGCACCCACCTCAAAATTTGAAACTTCTTCACTTACCTCAAAATTCAGCGTAATTGTTCCCCAGTTATTATAGCCTGTAGTTGCTGCTGCATCGGTCATTTCATTTCCAGCGAATAGTTTTACAGATCCCGCTTCCGCACCTGTACCACCCATAGAATGGATTGATAGTTCGTAGCTTCCAGCTGGAAGTGTATCGATCGTTTGTTTGACGGTAAATGACTGATTTTCGCCTGCAGTATCTTTAATCCAATACTTAAATGCATGTTCTCCCTCATCCTTCTTTATCCATGAATCTCCGGAATAAGAAAAGTACTGTAAATCAAGATGGTCCCAAACTGCAGCGTCAACCTTCCAAGAACCATCACCCCAAAAATCCGATTCAAACCCTCCATTTACCAAAGACGATAAAGCTGCTGCATTTGCGGGTTTGATGTTGACCAATAATGAACTAAACACCATTAAAAACGCTAAAAACATTGCTAAAACCCTGCTAATTCTATTTCCCATACTTCCATCACCTTTACAATATTTTGTATGGTCTGCTATACGAATGATGTCAATCTCGTAGTAAGCGGTTCCAATCAATCTAGCAAACTAGTAATATGAATAGAAACCACCCACCCTAGAAATAGAATGAATGGTTCCATAATCATCGTCTTGCGTCCTCAAGACCCTTGGTTGAGGACAAATCTCTCTCTTGCATTCTTAGTTTTGTCTTCAAGACCATTGGTTGAGGACAAATCTCTCTCTTGCATTCTTAGTTTTGTCTTCAAGATCCTCTGTTGAGGACAAATCTCTCTCTTGCATTCTTAGTTTTGTCTTCAAGACCCTTGGTTGAGGACAAATCTCTCTCTTGCATTCTTATTTTTGTCCTCAAGACCCTTGGTTGAGGACAAATCTCTCTCTTGCACTCTTTGTTTTGTCCTCAAGACCCTCTATTGAGGACAAATCTCTCGCTGGCATTCTTAGTTTTGTCCTCAAGACCCTTGGTTGAGGACAAATCTCTCTCTTGCACTCTTAGTTTTGTCTTCAAGACACTTGGTTGAGGACAAATCTCTCTCTTGCATTCTTTGTTTTGTCCTCAAGACCCTTGGTTGAGGACAAATCTCTCTCTTGCACTCTTAGTTTTGTCCTCAAGACCCTTGGTTGAGGACAAATCTCTCTCTTGCATTCTTAGTTTTGTCCTCAAGTCCCTTTATTGAGGACAAATCTCTCGCTGGCATTCTTAGTTTTGTCCTCAACAGACCTTATTAAGGACTAATTTCCTTTTAGAATACTAATTTCGGTCACTATAGGAGCCTCTTAGTGACCGAAAACATTATTGACTGTCGTTACAGTATTATAAAAAGAGTCAACTGTCCGCCTGAGGTGGACAGTGTCCACCGACGGTGACAGGCACCCAAATTGCTACCCGAACTATTTCTTCTTCTCAAGGATTCTTACTTCGTATTTTTCTAAGGTGATTTCACCTGATAGCTCTTCACCGGTAAGATGGTCTGTTACTGGTGTTTCGATGGTGATCGGCTGTTTTTCCTCTGTAAAGTTCATGACAAATACGTAGTCACTTTGTACTGATTGTCGAACTTGAACGGAAACGCCTAGCCCGTGGTTTACTTTAAAGGCTGGCTCAAGGGACAGATCATTCATCAATTCTTGGTAGAAGTCACGTTGGAACTGGTCTTCTAGTCGGCCGCCAATGTAGTAGGCTTTTCCACCTTGATACTTATTGCTTGTTACTGCTGGTGTCCCTGCATAGAAGTCGTCCTCATAGGTGGCTTCCACTGTTGCTTTACCAACCTTAATAATCGTTGCATAATCTTTTAATTCGTAAGATTGATTGCGATAGGTCACAGCATTTCGATCACTTGGGTAGTACGTATCTGTTTCCACGGGATTGATTCCAAAAATATCTTGCAGATCCTTGTGCCACCCGCCGGTATAGGTTAAATCATGTTCATTAACAATGCCGCTAATATAAGTCGTTACTAACGTACCGCCACCGGCCACAAAAGCCTTAAGACGTGTAATTGTTTCTTCACTGACTAAATAAAGCATTGGAATAATCAATAATTTATAGTTTGCAAAATCCTGTTCCTTCGTAATGACATCAACGGGAATATCCTTCTCCCAGAAAGCCCGATAATGCTGAACCAAGGTTTGCGGATAACGTTTTGTTTCCAACCCGTATCCTTGTGCATCATTAAGCGCCCAATTGCTTTCCCAATCATAAAGAATGGCAACATCAGCCGGACGATTTGTCCCAACTACATCACTCAATTTCTCAAGCGTTTTTCCAACCTCTGCAACTTCTTGGAATACTCGGTTTTCTGAACTATTGTCATGATCAACGACGGCACCATGGAATTTTTCCGAAGAGCCGCGTGATTTCCGCCATTGGAAGTAAAGAACACTATCAGATCCATGTGCCACCATTTGCATCGAAGCAAGCATGTGCATACCAGGTCGTTTCGCTTTGTTGACTGGGTGCCAGTTAACCATGCTTGGAGTGGATTCCATTAGTAAAAATGGCTGCTGCTTTAGAGAACGATATAAATCATCAATAAAGCCTACTCTCATTGCTAAATCCGCTGTGCTCTCCCAATCATTATGCCAAGCAGGATAAGCATCCCAGCTGATAACATCCAAATGCTTTGCAAATTTGCTATAATCCAGCGCTTGGAATGGGATTAACTCATGTGTGTCCGCCATAAAGTTTGTTGTAATGGGAACCTCTGGTGTTAATTCTTTAATTGGAACAATTTCATTTTCAAAGAAATCAATGGTTTGGTCGGTAACAAAACGGCGCCAATCTAGATTTAAGCCGTGAACCATGCTTTCTCCGATTGAAGAAGGAGATTCAATTTGCGACCAATCCGTGAAAGTGTGGCTCCAGAAAGGACCCCACCATGCGTCGTTCAAAGACTTTAAATCGTTATTATATTTCTTTTTAAGCCATCCTCTAAAAGCGTCCTGGCAAAGATCGCAATGACATTCACCGCCATACTCATTTGAAATATGCCACATAAGTAAAGCTGGATGATTCCCATAACGTTCTGCCAGCAAACGATTAATCTTCTGCGTTTTTTCACGATAAACTGGCGAAGTAAAACAGTGATTGTGCCTGCCGCCATGCAGCATTTTAACTCTTGCACCATTCACACGCAGTACCTCAGGGTATTTTTGTGACATCCAAGCAGGTCGAGCCCCGCTTGGTGTCGCCAAAATCACTCGGCCATTAATGCTATAGATGTCATCGATCACTTTATCAAGCCACTCAAAGTTGTAGACACCTTCTTCCGGCTCAAGTGCCGCCCACGCAAAAATTCCGACCGAGAATGTATTCGTATGGCTCTTCTGCATTAATTTGATATCATCGTCTAGTATATCTGGACGATCTAACCATTGGTCCGGATTATAGTCTCCGCCGTGCAGCATAAAGTCAGCCTTCGTCACGTAAGTTTTTTCATGTTTAGACATAGTAATCTCCCTTTACATTTGTTACTTACTTCACCATTACCCTTTCGTACCACCTGCAGTTAAGCCAGAAACGAATTGCTTTTGCAGCAGCAAGAAGGTAATCGCAATCGGAATACTAATTAAAATCGCACCCGCTGCGAATGTTGTATAACTCGCACCCATTACATCGTTCACTAATTTGTATAATCCAATTGGTAATGTGAAAGAATCAGGTGTTCTCAAAATAACCGATGATAAAACGAAATCCCCAAGCGGACCTGTGAATCCATTCATTGCTACAACTGCTAACATCGGTCTTGATAATGGCAGGATAATTTGCCAGAAGATTCGAGTGTTGCTGGCGCCGTCAATCTTTGCGCTTTCATCTAAATCCATTGGAATCGAATCCATATACCCCTTCATCAGATAGGTATTCATCGGTATTTGTCCGCCAATATAGAGAAGGATTAATAACCAATGACTATTCATCATCCCAAGAATTTGCGCTAATACAAACAGAGCAATTAACGCAGCAAATTGAGGAATCATTTGTAATAACAGAAACAACATTAGTGCATTTTTTCTTCCTTTAAAGCGAAAACGTGAAAAAGCATAAGCTGTAAACGATACCGTGATCATTGACCCCAGCATGGTAAAAATGCTGATTTTCAAAGAGTTTAAATACCATTTACCATATTGAAGACTTTCTTTTCCCGCAAATAATTCTTTATAATGCTCAAGAGTTGGATTTTTCGGGATAATCGAGGTACTGATTAAACTGTTACCTGGGTTAAAGCTTGCCCCTACGGTCCAAAGTAAAGGATAAATAATCAGCACAGTCATAAAAAGCAGAAGGGCATAGGTAAAAAATAGACGAACGAATCGGTTGGTTTTCATAGTTGTCTGCATATTTTATGCCCCCTCCTTGAATGAATTTGTACGTCTAAATTGCCATAAGGCGATACCGATAACGAAGATTGATAATAAAATCGTTAAGGCCGCGGCAAGCGAGTATTGACTTGATTGCATGGTCAGTTTATAGATCCATGACACTAAGATGTCGGTTCCGCCAGCTGTTGATCCAGCCACCGCAGGACCACCGCCATTGAAAAGATAAATAATATTAAAGTTATTAAAGTTAAAGGTAAACTGCGTAATGATAATCGGTGCCATCGCAATTAAAATCATTGGCATTGTAATATTCTTAAATTTAGCAAAAATGGAGGCACCATCAATGGTTGCCGCTTCATATAAATCCTCAGGAATCGACTGAAGGACACCTGTTGTTACGATGAAGATATAAGGGAATCCAAGCCATCCCTGCATAAGGATTAGTGCGACCCTCGCCCACTTCTCGTCTGTCATCCACGGGATAGGATCCATCCCAAAAAACGCTAAAATATCATTGTTGATTGCACCAAAACTATCATTAAATAGTCCGGCAAAAATGAGGATTGTGACAAACCCAGGCACCGCCCATGGTAACACCAAAATAGTTCGGAAGAATTTCTTGAAGCGTACTTCCTTTTGATTCACAACAATAGCCAAGAAAACACCAAGACTTACTTGTAAAGATGATGCCACAAGCGTCCAAATAACCGTCCATGCTAAAACATCAAAGAACGTGGAACGCCAAATATCAACCGTAAAGATTTCCGCAAACGTTTCTAGTCCCACCCAATCGGCTAAGTTTGCAGGTGGCGAATGGTACAAATCATAATTGGTAAACGCTAATGCGAAACTAAACAAAATCGGAAAGATTACTGCAAAAATTAATAGAAACAATGATGGACCACTAATTAAGTAAGGATATCCTTGTCCAATTAAATTTTGATATTCACTCTTCAGTGAAGTGACAGGGAAATTTTCATCTCGCAGCTTTCCATTTTTATAAGCATCTTTAAGATTCCAATAATAAATACCTAGTCCAAAGGCAGAAACAATTAAAGCAATAATCCCTTCTGCTAAAAGAAAGATGGAGTTATCTCGAGGCACTTCAGTTCCTAAGGTAAAAAGTCCCCAAAACCCCATATTCAATAGATCTCCAAATGCGACCACAAACGAAGCACCAAGAATAAGGAACACAAGACCCTTTACCCATTGCTTATTATAAAATTGGCCTAGTCCAGGTATGATAGATAAAAGCGGGGCTATCGTACGATGTTGCACTTTCTTCACCTCTCTATATAGATGACCGTTAAAAATGTAACTTTTTATCGGCTCTAATATTCAAATTGATATAACAAATGGTGTCAAACATAAGTAGCGTTTGACACCATTATTTGATTTACTACTTATTTTTTACCGTGTTTTGCTTCAATTTGACCTTTGATGGTTTCAACTGCTTGATTTAATGCTTCTTTTGGTTGAGCTTTACCAGTTGCAATTGTTTGTAACGCAGAATCAGCAGGTGCCCAAACTTCGTTCATTTGAGGAATATTAGGCATTAATACTGAGAATTTAGATTGTTCAGCAACAGCTTTTGCAGCAGGGCTTTCAGTAACAACAGGATCATTAGCCAAAGATGCTACAGCTGGAACTTCTTTTGTAATTTCATATCTTGTTTTAGAGTTTTCTTCGTTTGAAATGAATTCAACAAACTTTTCTGCAAGCTCAGGGTTTTTAGAATAAGAGCTTACGTTGTAGCTTTTTACACCAATAAATGCTTGCATGTTCTTACCATTTCCAAGCTCAGGTAATTTTTGTACACCAAAGTTTACGCCTGCTTTTGTAAATGGCTCGATATTCCATGGACCAGAAATAATGGCCGTAGCTTTGCCTTCAGTAAATAATGATTCGATTACATTAATACCTTGTTCACCAACAATACCTGCTGGGAATAAGCCTTCTTTATAGAACTTTTGAATGTATTGTGCACCTTCAACGGCACCAGCATTATTTAGTCCGATATCAGTTGGATCGTAACTGCCGTTGTCATCTTGACCGAAGATGTAACCGCCATATCCGCTTAATACACTGTTTGCATAGTAGATTTGATCAAATAGTGCTAGGAAACCAAACTTTTCACCATTTGCAACACCTTTAGAATAGTCATACCATCCTTCAAGAGTAGTTGGCAGCTGGTCCTCAGAGATGAGGTCTTTATTGTAGTAAAGCATTGTTGTTTCTACTGCTTTCGGTAATCCATAAACCTTACCTTCAACCTTTTGTGCATCCATTGCCGCTTCTGTATAAATTCCTTGAGTTGCATCATCCACATCTAATTCTTTGATTAACCCTTCAGTAACCGCAGTACCAATCTGGTCACTTGGCATAGTAAGAACGTCTGGGCCTGTACCTGCTGGTCCGTCAAGACGTAAATCTTCTATTTGTTTAGTATATTGTTTTTCTACCATTTTTACTTTTACATCATTTTCTTTTTCAAACTTGGCAATGGCGTCTTTAATACCTTCACCCTTCATAACGTCTTCCCAAACGAGTAACTCTTTTGATTTATCTGCTTCTTTTGTGTCGCTGCCTTTAGCGTCGTCCTGTGGCCCACATGCCACTAAGGATAAACTTAAAGCAACACCACTCATAAGGCTAAAATATTTTTTATACTTTTTCATGGATGTACATCCTTTCAAAATTAGTTTCTTTACTAAACACTTTTGAAAGCGTTTCAGTAAATATAATATACCATCACCTAGAAAACGTGTAAACAACTTTTTTACTCAAAATAGTAAATTATTTTACTCTAACTTTAGTTGGTACTTTTTCGAATCACTAACTCAGATCCAATATATAATGTTTTTACTAGTTTTCTCTTCTCCATCACTTGTTCAAGCAATAGCTGAACGGCATTTTTACAGATTTCCCTTAAATCAATATGAAAGGTGGTAAGCGGCGGAGAGACATATTTTGTGACACTAATATTATTCACACTGACGATACTTACACGATTGGGGATGGCAACTCCATATTCATTCAACGCCTGAAGGCAGCCTACTGCTATTGGATCAGCTGCAATGTAGAAAGCCGTTGGCAGCTGGTCCCCGAGCTGTTGAATGGCATTTTTCATTAGAAGATAACCACTCTCAACAGAAAATCCTCTGCGGTGAAAAATATAGGAATCCTTCAATAAACCCTTTTGCTCCATATATCTCCGGAACACTCGCTCCCGCAGATCCATTTCGTCCTCACCGGTGTTTGGATTGTGGTAGGTCCCTCCTATAAAACCAATCTCTGTATGACCTTTTTCTATTAAGAAATCTACCGTTTTTCTTGTAATTTGTGGGAGATCAGGTCTTACAGAGTCAAAATGATTCGGATCAGGTGATGTATCTAGAAAGACCCCATTTGTCGTTATGCTTCTCAAATGCGCAAGTTCTTTGTCTGAAAAAGTCCCTACAGCAATGAATCCCTCAATCGTATCAGGAATCTGATGAATGCCATCGGAAATTTTGTAAGTAATCATCTCAATATTGAATAGCCGAGCCATTTTTTCAATCTCGATGCGCATTGTTTTAAAATAAACATCCTCTAATTCTTCTATATCCGTTAGCCAATATAAAAAAGCGATATTCTTTACTAACAGCCTCACCGTTTTCTTGCGGTAATTGAGCTCCTCTGCCACCTCATAAATCTTTTCACGTGTCTCATCTGAAACAGACAGACTTTGGTCATTATTAAGAACCCTTGAAACGGTAGAAGCCGAGTAACCCGACTTTTCGGCTATATCTTTTATCGTCGCCATTGTGAAACCTCCATATATTCATTATGTGCAATTCTCAAGATGTGTATTATTTAGTAAACTTATTTACTAAATTTTACGCTACTTTTTATTTAAATTCAAGTGAATATTCCATAATAAACATGTGGACATGAATCTCCTTTAATAGGTATACTTTTGATTTGAAAATAGTTTAGAAAGGATAGAGGGGAACAATTTGAGTCCATCGCAAAAATTATTACTCAGTATTCACGCTTGTTTCGGCTTGGCCACTACAATGTCAGGCTTGTTCTTAAATCTCTATTTATGGAGACTTTCAAATGATTTGACAGTAAACGCTTCCTTTATCCTTGTAACATTCTTTTTTGGTACCGTCTCTTTTGCTGTCGGTGCACTGCTGTCAAAAAAGACGGATAGAATCTTTAGTTTTCAAATCGGGATTGGTTTAACAGCGTTATTTTATTTACTTGTGATCCTACTGCAGGAGAAGACCGCTTCGTATCCGATGGTAATCGGCATTTTGAATGGAACAGCCACTGGTTTCTACTGGCTGGGCTACCTAGTGTTGATATATGACCTTGTGGACAATCAATCACGCTCACAATTTATGGGAAAACAAATGGCCGTATTTGGATTAGTCAATACATTGGGTCCGGCCTTTGCTGGATATGTCATTTCCAGCCTAAATTTTACTGGGTACAACCTTGTGTTTTCTCTATCTTTATTATTATTTTTTACCGGACTTATCCTAAGTCTTCGGCTTCCGAAAGATACCTCGCCTAAAAAACCTTTATATTTACGATTATTATGGAGGTTTAACAAGCGGAAAACAGCGTTAAAACCCATGTGGTTTGGATGGTTAATTTGGGGGACTTGCGAAGGAATACTTGCTTTCTACCCAACAGTTATCTTATTTATGACCGTGAAGAATGAATTTCTCGTTGGAATCAGCTCCATCCTGTTTGGAACCGTTGCTATCCTTTCAAGTCTATGGCATAGCAGGTACAACAATAGAGACCGAGAACCCTATACCTTGCTGATTGTCTGGTTGATGTACTTCCTTGCTTGCATCCCGATGATTCTCACTATGAACATATGGACAGTCTTTATCTTCCTGATTGTCAATGAAATCAGTAAAGCATTAATAGGAGTAACCTATTTCAGTTTCATGTTCAGGTCAATAAAGGATTTGCCCAAATCAGGGCTGCGGACAGAATCAATGGTCATGAGGGAAATCATGCTTAACATTGGCAGACTACTATCAATCACCACGTTTATTTTGCTTTACCTGGTGGCTCAAGAGCTGACCATTTATTTTTTTCTATTTGCGATATTCATACAAGGATTGCTATTTAAGATCCTATCTGTCGAAAATGTTGGGATTATGGTTAGGAAAAAGATTAAAATCTATAAATCAGAAGTGTAGAGCCTGTAAAACTCTACACTTTTTTACGTTATTAATTAGAAGAGGCAATTTGCTTTACCTGCACACAATCACTTCACGGGTAAATACGCCTTTTTTTGCAACTGCCCGATCCAAAATCTCAAATCCCGCTTCAATTAGAATTGGATCGATGTGTTCTACAGTTACGACTACTACCTTATCCGCAAACCTTCGAGCACTTTGAAGCATCTCCAGCTGCTCTTGTGGAGAGATCACAGAACACAAGTTATAGGGTAAATCGATAATCGCGACATCGTAATGATTGGTGATCGTACGCATGTCTTTAAACGTGACTTCACCAGTAAACCCAAAGTGTGCGATATTTTCTCTTGTACCAGCAAGAATAACAGGGTTATTATCGCTTCCCTCGATATCAATGCCCATCGATAGTGCTCCAATCAGGACGGTCCCAATTCCACAACAAGGGTCAATCGCTTTTATCCCAACTGGGTTCGGGATCGCGATATTCACCACTGCTCTTGCCACGCGTGTACTGAGCGCGGTGGAATAATTGTGGGGCTTCTGCTGATGGCGAAACCAAACCGACTCACTTTTCATATAGTCACCAAAAACCCATCTACGGTTTACGTGCATGACGGCAAAAAAACGCTGTGGATTCCGAATATCCACTACACCTTTAATCCTTTGACCTACTTCTCGCTCAATCGTTCGCCGCTTCTCAAATGGTTCCTCGCCATTTTTCACACAAATCACCTTAAACGTTTCTCCAGTTACTTGAAAGGAGGCTAATGTTTCGAGAAGTTCTTCCAAACTCTCTCCCTCTAAAATGACATCAATTCTCTCCTTGATAAACGGACTACGACTGGGATCAATTTTTACAGTGCTTTCCAAGATATTCGTTTGTGATTCCGTCCCAAACAAAGAACGCATCTCTAACGCACGTAAGGAGCGTTCATCCTCATAACCGGAGTACGTATAGATATAGGTACTTACCATTTCATCCTCATCCTTTATAAAAAAAAGCAATAGGCATGGTCATTTAGTGACGGTACCTATTGCCTTTATTGTTATCTAAAAAACACCTTGTCGATATTGTACTTCGACTTCGATTCATTAATGATAAACGTTTCATAAATTTCTCTATGTGTTGGGTCTTCAATGACACAAACTTCAATTCTGGTAATTTCATCACGGTGGTTCTTAACTGGAGAGACACTATCCTCAAAATGCTTCTTGATTCTAGGTCGCAGCTTTCTTGCTTTCCCTACAAACAGCAGCTCTTTATCCTTGTTATAAAACATGAAAATTCCACCCTTATCACGCGGGATAAGATGAAAATCAGTAAACCCATAAATGTTGCTCATTTCTGGATTATCTTGTTTCGTAATGGTAACATCTGGCTTTGGAACGGTTATATTAATCATGCAAGCTCACTTCCTCTTTCTACAGTGCTTTAAATGCTATCACAAATCTACATATATTACTATATCCTGATATCAATCATTTAGACGAAATATAACAACTTTACGAAGAAATTTTTGTTTTCAACTCTTAACGGAATACTTTTGCATATACTAAAAAAAGGCAATCTCAGGGGGTGTTCAGGATAACTAGTATCCAAGACGTGAATGAAGTGCTTTCCGGTTTTCACCATCCATTAGCCCAAAAGTGGCTAGGCAATGATCTCATCAAAAAGACGATTGCAGTAAGTTATGATTATTGGATAGAAGATACCAATATCCCCATGAGCTTAGATGAATTTGTTTTACAATACCTCGACCATGCTGATTATCTGGGTGAGATGTTTGCTGACGATTAACACTCAGTTCTGAGATTAACATTCATATAGTTCAATCGGCAGCCCATCCGGATCCTTAAAGAAGGTAAATTTCTTTTGTGTCCATGGGTCTATCCGTATGTCCTCTACTTCTACCTGCACCCCTCTTAAATGCTGAACTTCCACTTCAATATTGTCCACTTCAAATGCCAAATGCCTTAAACCAGCACCCTCCGGATTATTGACCCGTGCCGGCGGGTTTGGAAAGGAAAACAACTCGATTTGGTATTGTCCATTTACCTCAAGGTCCAATTTATAAGAGTCCCTTTCCTCACGGTACACTTCCCTTATTGGTGTTAGGCCTAAAACACGCACATAAAAATCTTTCGAAACTTCGTAGTTCGAACAAATCACCGCGATATGGTGTATTTTCTTTAAATTCATTTCCTCTCCTCACTTCTTCGCTAGTTTATTAAACTATAACACCACATAATAAAAATATTTTCAATCACCATGTCCTTTTTGCCTATTTTTCTATATATAAAGGGTGAAAGGAGGTGATAACGATGGCACAAGCAGTTGTAACTGCTTCAAAGTTACGTTTGGTGTTCCAGGTGGGTATGGATGATGACGGTAAACCAGTTCTTAAATCAAAGACATTCAATAATATCCAAAAATCCGCCACTCCCGATCAACTTTTACAAGCAGCACAGGCCCTTATTGGTTTATCCAATGACACTCTTAGCAATATTGAGAGAGTCGAGAATGCTGATTTACTAGCATAATTGAAAAATAAATAATGATAGGAGGTGAATAAAATGGCTAAAACACTAGAATTAGAGTTTGGTACGGAGTTTGGTAAAACGGCCCGTCTGTCTGTAGAAAATCCAAAGGAACCTATTGACGGATCTGTCGTAAAGGCTGCGATGGAGGAAATGATCGCGTCCGGAGTCTTTACATCTACAAATGGTAATTTTGCTTCCGTAAAAGGAGCACGAGTGATTGACCGCAATGTAACCGAATATGAGATTGTTTAATAGAGTAGGAGATTGGATTCAGGTGAATCCTGTCTCTTTTTCTTTCATATAGCTAAATTAATAATACTTTAAACTTTTATTCATAGTTTGTTCATGAAAACTGGTTAAGATAAAGACATGAGAAAGACCTCCTATTGATCTTTATCTTTTTCATAGTTTCCCCCTTTTTTATGATTCGGCAATTATGCTGAATCTTTTTTTTGATATATAGCTCTTCACCTTATGTTAAAACTTCTTACCTGCCAAATTGTATTCTTCACCTGCTGATTTCTTAGCTCTACCTGCATGTTCTCTGTTTTATCTGCCTTTTTCCTTTGTTTATCTGCCTAATTAATTCCGCGCCCAAACTACAACAGTTCAGTATCCAAAAAAAAAACAATCCTACTCCAACATAAGGAGTAGGATTGACGTTTATTGCCAGTTTGTATGATAAATTCCCGGCATATCCCTGCGCTCGTAAGTGTGGGCGCCGAAGTAGTCACGTTGTGCTTGTAAGAGGCTGGCGTTTGAGACAGCTGTCCGGTAACCATCATAGTAGGAAAGAGACGCGCTTAAGCATGGTAACGAGATACCAGCAGTAATGCCATCACAGACAACTTTACGTAATCCGATTTGATACTCTTTCACTTTTTCAGCAAAATAAGGGGCGATCAGCAAATTCGCCAAAGCTGGCTGCTCATCATAGGCTTCGCTAATAACGTTTAAAAATTCTGCACGAATGATGCAGCCGCCACGGAATATAAGAGCAATGTCTTTTAAAGGTAAATCCCAGCCATACAGTTCAGAAGTCGTTTTATATTGAGTAAATCCTTGGGCATAGGCACAAACCTTTCCTACATATAATGCTTGTCTAATGTACTCAATCCACACATCACGATCGAAATTCTGATCTTCGAACGCTGGACCTGCTAAAATATCTTGAGCATGAACCCGTTCTTCTTTTAGAGAGGATAAATAACGCGCAAACAATGACTGTGTAATAATCGATGCCGGAATCCCGTTATCGATGGCTTGCATGCTCGTCCATTTACCGGTTCCTTTTTGTCCTGTTTTATCAAGAATCACATCAATCAGTGGTAAGCCTGTTACCTCATCCTTTTTACGAAGAATCTCTGCCGTAATCTCGATTAAATAACTTTTCAGTTCACCTTGATTCCAGGTTTCAAAGATGTCTGCTATTTCATTTACCGATAAATGTAACCTTTCTCTTAAAAACGTATAGGCTTCTGCAATTAATTGCATATCGGCATACTCGATCCCGTTATGTACCATTTTTACAAAATGACCGGCACCTTTTGGACCCATATAAGCACAGCAAGGCGTATTGTCCACTTGAGCTGCTATTTTTGTAAGAATCGGTGCTGCTTTTTCATAGACTTCCTTATCCCCGCCTGGCATGATCGATGGTCCTTCCAACGCTCCGACTTCACCACCAGAAATCCCGATTCCTAAATAACCAATTCCTTTAGACTTTAATTCATCGTATCTACGTTCCGTATCTTCGTAATGAGAGTTACCTCCATCCATAATGACGTCGCCTGCTTCAAGATGTGGCAGCAATGAGCCGATTACTGAATCAATCGCCTTGCCCGCTGTCACCATCACAAAAACTTTTCTCGGAGTCTCCAAAGACTGTACGAAATCTTGAACTTCATAGTAAGGGGTAATTGACTGCCCATCAAGTTTTTCCACAAGCTGGTCCGTTAAATCTCTCGTGTAATTATAAACAGCCACATGCTCTCCTTTATTCGCCATGTTTAAAGCGATATTACTGCCCATGACTCCTAAACCAATAACACCTATTGTATTCAACATATTTTCATTCTCCTTTTTCTAAGTTGAATAGGCAGTAAAACCCTAAGGTTTACTGCCTGAAAGTACCTATACAAACAAGCTTAATAATAAAACAAATCCTAATCCCGCTACGGAAATAATCGTCTCAAGCAAGGTCCATGTTGCAAATGTTTCTTTCATACTTAAACCAAAGTATTCCTTAAACATCCAGAAACCAGCATCATTTACATGGGAAAGAATGACACTTCCCGCACCTGTTGCAAGAACGACTAAAGCAAGGTTAACATCAGATTGTCCTAACATTGGAATCACTAAACCAGCTGTTGTTAATGCTGCAACAGTAGCGGATCCTAATGCGATACGTAAAATGGCAGCAATCATCCATGCAAGGATAATCGGTGATATAGCAGTCCCTTTGAATAATTCTGCTACATAGTCACCAACACCGCCGTTGATTAATACTTGCTTAAAGGCTCCGCCGCCACCGATGATTAAGAGCATCATACCAATGTGAAGAATCGCTTGTGTACAAGACTCCATGACATCCTTCATTGGAATCTTTCTTGCGATACCCATTGAATAAACAGCAAATAATAGCGAGATCAACATCGCCGTACCTGCTTCACCGATAAATCGAATGACTGCTAGTACAGTATTATCTTCAAAGCCCAGTGTTTTTTGCAGCAAGGTAATAATGGTCGCAATGGACATTAAAATAACAGGAAGTAAAGCGGTAAAAACACTGATACCAAATCCAGGTGTATCTTGAAGTTTAAATGTTTTTAGTTCACCTAATGATGCAATGCTGCCCATTTTTGTAAAAGATTCAGGTACAAGTTTTTTCGCAATCTTTGTAAAAACTGGCCCAGCTAAGATAACGGTAGGGACAGCAACAATGAAACCATAAAGTAATACTTCACCAATGTCTGCACCAAGTTCACCAGCAATTGTAGTTGGTCCTGGATGAGGCGGCAAGAAACCGTGTGTGACTGATAAAGCTGCTGTCATGGAAATACCAAGTGACAAGATCGAAACTTTTAATTCTCTTGAAATCGCAAAGACAATTGGAATCAATAATACTAAACCTACTTCAAAAAATAACGCGATACCGATAATGAATGAGGCAACGACTACTGCCCATTGAGTATTTTTTTCACCGAATTTGTTCACAAGAGTCATCGCAATTCGCTGCGCACCGCCTGAATCAGCGATTAATTTACCGAGCATGGCTCCAAGTCCAAAAATTAAACCAATATGTCCAAGTGTTCCGCCTAATCCGGCTTCGATAGTTTTAACCACTTCTTCTAATGGCATTCCTAGGGCTAACGCAACACCAAACGATACAATGATTAAAGAAATAAAGGTGTTTAATTTAAAGCCCATGATCAATATAAGTAAGGCAATAATTCCTAACGCTACAATTACTAATGGCATTTTAATTCCTCCGTTTTTTCTAGTTGTGTGGTGTAAGCTTTCTTTGATAATTAGCTATTCGAGTATAATCTTCTTCTAATACTCTTGATAAGTGAATAAAGATCGGCAGCAATTGCCTGTATTCTTTTGCAGCTGCTTCTTCAGGTGTATGTGTAAAGGTGCTGCCAACCATTTCTGAAACAACGTCAAATGATTCAATTTTTCCTGTTGCATAGAGTCCTAAAAGACAAGCCCCCAGGCATGAACTTTCATAGCTTTCGGGAACGACTACTTCCGATTCGAAAATATCGGACATCATTTGTCGCCAAACCTCCGACCTTGCGAAGCCTCCCGTTGCTTGGATTCGGGTGACAGGGCCATCCATGCATTCCGTTAATGCTAGGAATACGGTGTATAAATTGTAAATGACACCTTCTAGCGCTGCTCGAATCATATGTTCTTTCTTATGTGACAAAGTTAAACCGAAAAATGAGCCGCGTACATCTGGGTTCCAAAGTGGTGCACGTTCCCCTGCGAGGTATGGATGAAATAACAAACCATCTGACCCTGGTCTTACACGTTCAGCAATTTTGGTTAATACTTCGTATGGATCAATTCCTAATCTTTTTGCAGTTTCAACTTCTGAAGAAGCAAATTCATCACGAATCCAACGAAGAACCATTCCACCATTGTTGACTGGGCCGCCAATGACCCAATGCTTTTCCGTTAACGCATAGCAGAAAATTCTTCCCTTTTCATCCGTTTGGGGCTTGTCAATAATCGTACGAATTGCACCGCTTGTCCCAATGGTAACAGCAATCTCGCCTTTTCCAATCGCATTAACACCAAGATTGGAAAGGACGCCATCACTGGCACCAATCACAAAAGGAGTTTCTGGATCAATACCAATTTGTTTGGCTATTTCAGGATCACAATTGCGGAAAACTTGCGTTGTTGGAACGAGTTCAGATAATTGATCACGCGTTACACCCGCAATATGTAATGCTTCTTCATCCCAATCAAGGTTTTGGAGATTCATCATACCCATGCAAGAAGCGAGGGAATGATCGACAACATATTGATCAAACAACTTCTTAAAAATAAATTCTTTAATTCCGATATACTTTTTTACTTTTACAGCGATTTCAGGACGGTCATTGACCATCCATGCTATTTTGCTTAATGGCGACATCGGGTGAATCGGTGTTCCAGTCCGTCTGTAGACTTCATGTCCGTTCAACTCATCCTTTATTTTATGTGCCCAAGCTTCACTGCGATTATCCGCCCAAGTGATACAATGTGTCAGCGGCTGGTCGTTTTCATCTATTGCAATGACACTATGCATGGCGCTGCTAAATGATAGGAAAGCCGGCTTTTTATCAGGATGAAGTTTCGTTATATTCGTAATCGCTTGCAATACAGCTTGATAAATTTCATTCGGATCTTGTTCAGCAGTCGACATATCCGGTGTATAAAGTGGATACCCATGATTCTCCACCTGGATGACTTCGCCTTCTTCCGTAAATAATACTGCTTTGGTACTTGTTGTTCCGATATCGACGCCTAACATATAGTTAGTCATTTTTTTGCACAGCTCCTTTAGCCAGCATTTGTTGTGACATCCAGAGGTCATCTACTGTTCCCTGAACTTGAACATCATCAAAGTTTAAATGTAAAGATTCAAGCATGAGCTCTCGATTCTTAGACTCAATCGCTTCTATATAAATCTCATGATTTCGTATAACCCTGGTAAAGTCTTCGTACTCTTCTTTAATCCGCATACGCATCGATAAAAGAATTAAGCATTCCATAACAGGCTTTAAGTTATCCCAAATCATCAACATGTGCGAATGATTAATCGAGCGAATAATCGTTTCATGAAATAAGACGTCCTGTAGGGCAAAATCGTCAGCATCACGATACTTTATCGCAACCTTCATCATTTCTAGTATTTTACTAAGTTCTCTTGATAGTTGTTTTGTTTCCATTTTTATAAGACGCTCAAATACAAACGTTTCAATAAGCAGCCGAACATCATAAATCTCTTGTATTTCCTTTTCTGTTAAACCAATGACAACTGCACCCATTCTTTCCAATCGGATAATATTTTCGGATGCTAGTATTTTTAACGCTTCCCGGATGGGTGACCTGCTCACCGCAAAATCAGCAGCCAATTTATTTTCAGATAAGATGGTGCCGCTTTCAATTGCACCTGAAATAATACGCATTCTAAGCTCGCAAGCTACACGTTCACCAGCAGAAGCTTTTGAAAGACTCTTTTCGGGATATAGAAGTTCCTTTGTTTCTATCATCATTTCACCCTCTTAATGTAATACAAGGATACTTGTATACAAGTATTATAAAACTAGATTTTTAATTTTGCAAGCGCTTTTCTTTTTCCATTATTTTGCTATCTCCCCTATAAAACTAGTAAAAGCTTGAGGACAGTCCTCAAGCTTTTACTTTGGTAGTCATTGTGGTGCGCTTAATTGCTTACCTGCGGAATCGTTTCCTTTACCTGCAGATTTCCTTCTCCTATCTGCCAATTATCCTTTTTATCTGCCTATTCCCTTTGTTTATCTGCCTAACTAATACCACACTAAAACTATTAGCTTAAAAAGCCATGCAGCGGCTCCTTATAAGCTTCAATAAAAATAAGACCCACCCTTACTTCAAGAGCAGGTCTTCGCATTACTTAATAAAATACAAAACCATCATTACTACCGAAACACCCTGTCCAACAGCCAGCCCAATCAGCCATTTTTTAAACAGACCTTCCCTCATTTCAGTACGTTTAGCACTCTGCTTCCACTTTTCCTCCCACTTCTCCTGAGCCTCTTTTTGGACTTGCACCACCTGCTGTGTCAACTCCGCTATTTCCGCTTTATACCTATCTTCAATGGCGATAATCTCTTGTAAAATCAACCCTAATCGATCACTCACCACTTCAAATTTCACATTCAATGCGGAAGACTGCTCACTCAACGCTTCCTGCAGCCGCCTAATATCCTTCCGAGCCCGATCTGTTTCCCCAATAATAAACGCTTGGTCCTCCTGCTGGAACCCTTTTACTTCCGCTAACAGCTTTTCCGTCTTCTCTAGATTTTCCTGATACTGCTGGTGCCAGAAGGCAATCTTCTTTTCTAGCACCAAAATATTCTCATTAAACCTTTCCATCCCGCGCTCAAATAACTCGTTCTGAGGGTCAATTACCTCTTCCCTTAACCTCTCACTCACCTGCGTAGGGAAGCCATGCATGGACGTCCGCATATTTTCAATAGATTCATAAACTTCCTCATTCAAGGCCGCAATCGTTTCTTCACGGTCTTTCATCAGCTTTTTCAAGTCATCATAAAAAAGTTCGTCATTGATTTTCTTCAGTGATTGAATGGCCTCGGTATATTTCTCATCAACAGTATTAGACATATTCATTTCCAATGATCCTCTCCGCTTGCTTTAAGATAATTTGGCAGTACTGGTGATAGACCCACCGTTCCTCATCAGAAGCAATCTCCGCGAATAACTTCTCCTGCCAGTTTGACACAAGTTTCACAAACTCTTCTTTTAACATATCCTCCAGCACTTTGGGGCGCAGCCTATTCTGTTCCCACTCCGACTTCGCTCTACCTAACTGATCCTGCAGTTCTAAAATACGAGCTTCCTTTTGCGCCTTTTTTTCCTTAAGATCACTCAGGGTTTCTGCTGCTAATTTTTTGTGGTCGTTCTTACGTTCCCAGAGCCCCAAGATTTCCGCTTTCCCATTGTCCTTAAACTGTTCCACTTGGCTGACATAATAGTCGTATACACTTTCGTTATTTCGCACCAACGTATCAAGTACTTTCCGATAATCCTCTTCAAAATTCCCTGCTTTTAAATAGTGGTCAAGACCCCTTCCGTGCTTCAAAGAAAGCTCAATCAGCGGCGGATCCGTTTTAAAATCAACCTTTGCTGTCGAATCAATGTTTTGCATACTACGTGACATCAACACCCAAATACGGGAGAGCTGCCTTTGATAAAAATCTACCATTTCCATCTCGACTAGGTTGTAGCTTTCCAACAACCTAGATACCTTCCGCTCCTTAAAGACAACCTGATCCTTTCTATCAAAAGTAAACTTGTCGTCCAACATACACTCGAACATTTCCAACTGAATCTGATCCAAGGTCTTTTCTTCATCTTCGTAAATCGCAAGTTCCTTTTGCAAAACATCACATGTTAACTCTAGGTTCTCGATTGTTCGCTCATCCGCCGCCAAGCCTTCTACCAGCGTTTTCAGCTCTATCTCCATCCGTTCGAGATCAAGACTCCTCTCCTTGAACATGCTTTGCTCGCTGTTTTTCATCTCGGTAACTTGACTCTCAGCAGTTCCATCCTTTTGATCCCCAAAGATCAGAAACCGCTCATTAAAACGGTCAATCGCTTGAAAAATCCATTGGTCCTTTTCATCTTCTAACGTAGTAAGCAAATCGGCGATCATGCTTCATAACCTTCTTTTAGCAACTGTTTATTCAAAATATTATATAGACTCAACATCCATTCACTCCCAGAAACCCGATGCTTTCATTTTACTATATCTCCACACAGACTTCGACACTTCTCTGCAAACTTCCCTATCAATCAAACGTTTGATTACAACCATCCCAAACCCTTTTGAAAAACGAACTCTAGTAACATTTCAAGAGAGTTTCTTGTCGAGGAGGAGGGTTGTTTTCAAATCTAGTTCTTCAAATCCCGCCAAAAAAGATAGCTTTCAACATTTATCGACCAATTCTCCCAGCCGGAAATGGTAATTAAACGATTGTGTAAAAACGGGATAAATCCCATCATATAAAGGTTTCCATCTTGTTTCAGGTAAAATAATTGTCTCTTACTTAAGAGATTTATAGAAATGTAGCATTGCAATAATGTGTCTTAGAATTTCTCTATGGGGCAATAGCACTATTTGGGTAGAGGTTGAATACTGTGTTAAAAAGCTTTTTAGGAGTGATTTTTATGGATATCCCAGTTTCTGGCTTTATGTATGCTTCAGATGGTTCAGACCCGATGCATTCCCATCGAATGTATATTACATCTTGGGATGGAAGGCCTGTTCATGTTCACAGCTTTAGCGGGATTACCTCTTTTGAAGATGGGCACAGCCATCAATACGCTGGAACCACCGAACCAGCGCCTACTGGGGTCCCGCATACCCATCGATATTTTACTTTTACTTCTGTTGATGACAGACATAGACACCAAATACAGGGAATAACAGGTCCGGCCATTCCGCTTCCAAACGGTGGACATTATCATGAATTTAATGGTGTCACCACCGTCGAAGGAGTCCGTCCACATAGACACTTTTATAGTGGTAGAACAAGTCTCTAGATTAACCCCTGTTGTTACCTGCATACATCTAAAAGGGTGCTTGCTAAGTAAATAGCAACGCTCCCTTTCAAAATTACCAACATCTACATCTAAATATACAACCAATATTCCTGCACGGTCTGCGTTCATTATAATCATTGTTTTGCTTTTGGTAATGATTATAATCATTATCATTCATTTGACCCCATCTGTCGTCTTGTTTGTTACAGCCACAATCATGGTGTTTGTTTTTCATGTCCTGTTTGTCGTAATCATCATGCCCGTTGTTATTGTCCCACTTGCCGCCATCATTGTGGTGGTTGTTTTTGTTTTGCTTTTTACAGCCACAATCATGGTGTTTGTCATTCTTGTCCTTTTTGTTGCAATCATCATGCCTGTTGTTATTGTCCCACTTGCCGCCATCATTGTGGTGGTTGTTTTTGTTTTGCTTTTTACAGCCACAATCATGGTGTTTGTTTTTCATGTCCTGTTTGTCGTAATCATCATGCCCGTTGTTATTGTCCCACTTGCCGCCATCATTGTGGTGGTTGTTTTTGTTTTGCTTTTTACAGCCACAATCATGGTGTTTGTCATTCTTGTCCTTTTTGTTGCAATCATCATGCTTGTCGTTATTGTCCTGCTTTTTACAGCCACAATCATGTTTGTCATTCTTGTCCTGCTTTTGGCAATCATCATGCTTGTTGTTATTGTCCTGCTTTTTACAGCCACAATCATGGTGTTTGTCATTCTTGTCCTTTTTGTTGCAATCATCATGCTTGTTGTTATTGTCCTGCTTTTTACAGCCACAATCATGTTTGTCTTTATCATCCTGCTTCATACAATCATCATGCTTGTTATCGTTCTTGTCCTGCTTATTGTCGCCACAGTGCTTGTCGTTATTGTCGTGCTTATTCCCACCTCCATGCTTATCGTTTTTGTCCTGCTTATTGCCGCCACCATGCTTGTCATTTTTATCCTGTTTATTGCCACCGTGCTTGTCATTTTGATCTTGCTTATTGCCACCGTGCTTGTCATTTTGATCTTGCTTATTGCCACCATCATGCTTATCGTTATGATCGTGTTTTTCCTTTTTGTCTTTCTGGCCTTTACCACGATGATGCTTATGGTGTTTTTTCTTACCTGGCATTTTCCTTTCTCCCTTCTTAACAAACCTATTTATATAGCTAGTTTATTAAGAATATTGAAAATGGCTTGGACGAACATCCATCATAAGTCTTTTTATAAAAGTACTACCTGGTCACAGAGTGGCCCTGGTAATTTACACATACATATTTGAGTGCAATGAATGTACAAAAGAATAAATGCAAATAAATATATACATCTTGTTAAATCAACTTGTCGTCTGGTGCAAATTTTTTAATTACAGAGCCCTAGAAATGGATAGGAATCGTTAAGGAGGAATACGAATGAGTACATGTGAACTTTGTGAGCGAGAGGAGGTTGAGACAACTGTCCATCATTTGCTGCCTAAGGAAATGGGCGGTACATTTGGTCCGACGGCCAATTTATGTATTCCTTGCCATAAACAAATCCATGCCATTTATACAAATGCAGAAATTGCAGCACGTTTAACAACCATCCCAGAATTAAAGAAAGATCCCCAACTTTCACGATATCTAAAATGGATACGGAAACAACCTTCCACAAAACTAATGAAAATAAAAAAGTCTAATGAGCGGAAACGGAAACGTTAGCCAAGGTGGAGTTGATCAGTTATCTTAATAAGCCATTGTGACATGGTGCCTGGCACCCGGTTCTGCTTACCTGCTAAAAACTAAACTCTCATTTACCTGTAGATTCACTTCAAAGGCATGTCCAATTAACTGAAAAAAGTCAGGCGACCACCTGACTCTGGTAATTGAGGATAGAAATAGACGAAATTCAAGGAAGTAAACGTATTTTATTATAATATTTTTCATAAAAAAACTCTTACCTGCCAAAATCTCTTCCCTACCTGCATTATTCATTTGTTTACCTGCCTGATTAAACAGCCTACCTGCATAAAAATTTCGCAGAGAGATCCCACAACCGCACCTTTAATTGCGGTTTGCAGCAGCGTAAAATCGATCTCTTACACGTTTAAGCCTTGCATGGTAATTAAGAATATCCAAACGAGCCTTTTCAGCTTCCGGAGCAATCGGTCTAAGATTCTCAATGTCCCAATAGTCAACAATGACATCCAGCACTTGATCAAAATATTCAAGCGGCCCGTAATTGGCTTCCTTTGCAATAATTGACATGCGGTCTTCAAAATCAGGCATGACTGTACCTGGCATTTGGAAATTTTTAATCACATAACCTAGGTAGTAACAATAATTCGGTTCCAACTGCAAATGTAATTTGATAACATCGCGATAAAAAGCATAATGTAGCGTTTCATCCTTGGCGAGACGTCTGAGGAGCGTAGCTAATTCTTTATCATGCGATCCCGCTACCTTTGCAACATTATAATAAAACACCATAGTTGCAAGTTCCTGGAGTGACGTATAAACCATTGTCTCAAAAGGGGTATGAAAATCCGGCTCCCAACCACCTTCTACTGTCTGCTTATGCAATTGACGGATTCGCTTGGGGTCTGCATTTCTTGTAATCAATAGATAGGTCTCCAACAGATTGGAATGTTGGTCTTCTTCTGCTGTCCAGGTATGGACAAAATCCTTGATGACAGAAAGCGATCCTTTAAAAGTTTGATCGAGATGGGATGTGAACCAAGGTAGATTAACCTCAGTCAAAAGAGCCGTCTCTACAGCCGTTACCACGCCTGGCGGCAGTGTTACCTGTTCAGGATTCCAGGGTACTCTCTTAAAATCCTGCGCTTTATCCCAAGGCAAGAAATCATGATAGCCCCAATCTATTTTTGCAGCCCTTCTCTTATGTTCCTCATAGAGTTCCTTTAATTGCGGTTCAAGTCTAAAGTCTAAATGGTTCGTTAACAACTATCTTCCACTCCTTTTCACTACTTTACCGTATTACTCTATTAAATCATATAATTAACAACATTCCGACTTTATAGACTTCATTTTTAAAAAGTATATCAATATGAGATTATTCCTATGATTTTCAGCTGCAATGCGAAAAGCAAACCCATTTATAACCCTACCTTTTGACCAAAAAAAGCGGAGAGCTCAACTCTCCACCATTACTTTAAAACCACAACTGAACGGTGTTCTGACCCAATTACCTATGGTCCGGTCTCCAGGATGAAAATCGTCTTTCAATAACACCTAATAATGTAGTAAGGATTAACCCTGTTATGGTAATGACTAACACACCAACAAACATACGATCCGTTTGTAAATTCTGCCCGTTGCTTGTTAATTGATATCCAATACCAGCTGTTGAAGCGAATAACTCCCCCACTACTACAGCTATGAGGCCTTGACCAATTCCTAGTCTTATACCATTTAAAAGGAATGGTACGGTAGATGGTAAGGCAATGGTTTTGAAAATTTGAAACTCACTTGCATTAAACGTTCTGGCTGCCTTGATTAAGTTTTGGTCCAAAGTTAACATCGCCTTTTGTGCACTCATGACGATTGGAAAGAAAGCCATCAAAAAAACGATAACAATTTTTGATGCAGGTCCAATTCCAAATGCAATAACAATCACTGGCAAAAGGGCCACTTTAGGCGTTACATATAATCCTGAAATGAACGGATTCACAACGGCAGAAAAGTAGGGGTTCCAGCCTGAGAATACACCTATAGGGATTCCAATAAATATAGCCAAGGCAAATCCCGCTATAAATTCATACCCACTTACTTTCATATTTTCCCAAAAGGAGACTTCCTGGACCATTACGACGGCTGCTTTTACAATTTCAATTGGAGAACTTATAAATAAAGGATTGATCCATTCATTTTGAGAGGCAATCTCCCAAAAAAGAAGAAACAGTAGAACGGAAACAGAACTAATCATGTAAGTCTTGCTTTCTTTTTTTAATTTCCATTTCTTTTTTATTTTAGGCTCTGATTGTACAGCTTGGAGATTACTCTGAGTCATAAAACTCCCCCTTTCCCATTACTACTTCCCTTTGTTATCAAACCCTTGTTTTGATGATTCCTTTTCAATAATCGACCAAATATGATCTACTAAATGAACAAACTCAGGACTTCGTTTAACATGCAGATCTCTTGGTCTAGGAATATTCACATCAATAACCTCTACGACACGTCCGGGTCTTGCCCCAAAGACGAAGACCCGATCTGCTAAAAATACCGCTTCATCAATTTGGTGTGTAATAAAAAGACTTGTCTTTTTTGTCTCACTCCATATCCTGAGCAGCTCACCTTGCATAAATTCTCTGGTTTGGGCATCTAAGGCAGAAAATGGTTCATCTAGCAGCAGTAATGATGGATTAACGGTTAAGGCCCGAGCTAAGTTTACCCTCTGCTGCATTCCCCCTGATAATTCATGGGGATAATGATTTTCATATCCTTTTAAGCCAACCATCTCAATAAATTCTTTGGCTTCCTGCTTTTTATCTGCGGATAATTGTTTTTGAAGCTCAACCCCATATAGAACATTATCCAGAACGGTTCTCCATGGTAAAAGGCTTGGATTTTGAAAAACCATCGCTCGATCGTTACCAGGTCCCTCAATTTTCTTTTGATCTAGCAGGATTTCTCCTCTGCTAGGCTTCAATAATCCTACTACCGTATTTAAAAACGTAGTTTTTCCACAGCCGCTTGGTCCGACAATACAAATAAATTCACCATCTTTAATGTCTAAGTTTATATTCTCCAGGGCCATCACTTCTGCACCTGTTTTATTGTTGACGTAGGTGACATCTAAAAAGCGAGTGGATAATTTCAAATTTTGTAGTGTTGCTGCCGTCCCCATAACGTTATCAATCACTCCTTCAAGCTATCATTATTTTTTAAAGGCTTCTTCAATATAGCTATTTGTCCAAATAACATCTTCCGTTGTGTCTTGTTTCGTCTTCACACCTGATATGTCGCCATATTCAATCAGTGGGTCCTGAGCATTATCCCAAGCTTCCTGAGTCATTTCTCCATAACCTTTAAAAGTGTCTTTTAAACCAATGAGAGATTGTTCAAGGATATCTACATCAATACCTTCAAAATAGGAGGTAATCGACTCTGCTGCTTCTCTCGGGTTATCCCGTGTGAATTCCATGCCTTTACCAATGGCCCTAACTACCTTTAAAGATATTTCATGATTTTTCTCTAAAAACTTTCGATCTGCAAACACCACTTCCCAAACCATGTTTGCATACATTGGCTCTTCCATTGTATTGATGACTACATCTCCCACATCTTTACTAGCTGCTTGCAGCCCCATTGGAGGTGAGGCAATACCACCGTCAACTATTCCCTCTTGCATGCCGCCAATTTTCGGTCCATCTCCTGCTAGTTTAACGGTTTCAAGAGAATTAGGATCGACACCATGCAATTTCATTAAATAGCGTGTATAAACGTCTCCAGAATCACCAACTAAGTTTGTCCCTATCGTTGCGCCATCCAATGCCGAAATTCTCTCCTTGAGTGATGAATCTTTAGAAATCTTCCTCTTATCTTGGTATTGTTTTGATAGTGTTATTTGATAGGTCAGGGCAGAATTTAAAGATTGAATCGCTACCAAATCTTCGCCTTTATCAAGCGGAGTGAACATACTTCTAGGGCCAGAAACGGCAAACTGTGCTTCACCAGACAAAATCGATGCAATGACTTGTGCGCCGCCGCCGCCTGAGGCAATCTTCGCTTCAATTCCTTCTTCTTTGAAGTATCCTTGTTCAATCGCTACATATAATGGGGCCACAGATAAAATTCGAGCAGGCTCTGAAAAAGTAAGCGTAGTCATTTTATCCCCTGATTCCCCTTTAGTATCTGTAGTTGTTTCTTTCCCTTGACTACAAGCAGAAACCACCAACACAAAACATAGTAAAATAGCTGTTAAAATTTTTTTCTTTAACAAAGTAAATCCCCCCTGAAAAAAGATTATTTGTTTTATATACAAAACAGTATTTTATATACAAATACATTCTATTATCATCGTTACAAATTTGTCAAATGTTTAAATTGAATATTTCAACTATTTAGTAAAATTTAGCGTCACTGAACCTATAAGACTAGCTGTACAATAAGGGATGATTTCTATTAGCCAAAAACCGATATTCTACTGCAATATACGAGCCATTTTTTCTTAGCTAATCGTTTGATTAAATATGGTTTTATCCCTTTTTAAAAACGAACTTTAGCCAGTTCTCACGAAAAATATCTGTCGAAGGAAAAGGTCAGCTTTTTGTTATTTTTCAGCAAAACCCCAATAAAAACTACGAGTCTACTTTTTCTATCATGCTTCAACAATTTATGATTTTAACTAATCGTTTGATTAGTTCCTTCGATTTCCTTATTAGTGCAGGAATTCATAGTGAAGGTTCATAGAAAAAGCGTCACTTTTTAGAATAGGTCATACTCTCACTTTCTTGATGGTGCCTGGCACCAAGTTGCTAAATGAGATTAGGCCAAAAGAACCGTCCCTATGGCTTTTTCAAAAAGGTGACAGGCACCAAAAATGACATGATGTCACTTTTTTGTCGACTTATGACATGGTGTCACCTATAATCTGTTAGTACTCAGTTGTGACACGGTGTCACATTGCAGATAGGAGAATGAATATGCCAAAACAAACGTATTTTCACTTATCGAAGGATAAACAGGAAACTTTAATTGTGGCTGCTAAAAAGGAATTTTCTAGAGTTCCGTTACATGAAGCATCCGTTGCTAATATTATCAAAAGTGCTGGAATCCCTAGGGGCAGCTTTTATCAATATTTCGAAGACAAAGAGGATTTATTTTATTACTTGCTAAATCAATTAGCGGAAAAAAGTAATCGACGATTTATTTCCGTTCTTATGGACAAAAATGGAGATTTATTTGAGACGTTTATTGCTACCTTTCAATTTATGCTCGAGGTTCATCGAGATCAAGAACACAAAAACTTCTTCAAAAATGTTTATTTAAATATGAACTATAAACATGAAAAAACCTTAGCAAATGATGTTTATGAGGAAACTCAGAAAACGCAATATTTTAATACCATCAAATTAATTGATACAAGCAAATTGAATGTTCATGATGAACAGGAACTACATCATGTATTAAAAATTCTGATGGGCGTCACCTTTCAAAACCTTGTTCAACTGTTCGTTAAAGAATATAGCGATGAAGAAGCGCTTAAAAATTATCTCGTACAGATAGACCTTCTAAAAAGAGGCTTGCAAAAAAATTAGAAATGGGAGAAAAAAATATATGGATACATCCTTACAAAAGAAACCACCATATTTAATGATTGCAATATTATTCGTTGGAGCATTTGTTTCTTTTTTAAATAACTCGCTCTTAAACGTGGCACTTCCATCGATT
This sequence comes from Neobacillus driksii, assembly GCF_013409995.1. Lineage (GTDB taxonomy): Bacteria > Bacillota > Bacilli > Bacillales > Cytobacillaceae > Neobacillus > Neobacillus driksii. Next base: position 118,740 of record NZ_JACCBX010000014.1, on the reverse strand, counting down.
ATGGTCGATTTAGAAATCAAAGATTATTCCACCGTTCAGTGGTTAGCTACAGGCTATATGCTTGTCAGCGGGATCTTAATTCCAGCATCAGCCTTTTTAATCACACGCTTTTCGAATCGCAGTTTATTCATATCATCCATGGTGCTCTTCACGCTAGGTACAGCACTAGCAGCTTTTGCACCAAACTTTGGTCTTTTACTCTCTGGACGCATGATTCAGGCAGCCGGTTCTTCGGTTATGGGACCTTTATTAATGAACATTATGTTAGTTAGCTTCCCACGTGATAAACGTGGTACAGCAATGGGAATCTTCGGTTTGGTTATGATTACAGCACCAGCCATCGGACCGACTCTTTCCGGTTACATCGTAGAATACTACGACTGGCGCCTACTGTTTGAAATGATTTTACCATTAGCCATCATTAGTTTATTATTGGCTGTTTGGAAGCTTGAAAATGTAATGGAACAAAACAAAAATGCCACACTTGATTACCTTTCAGTGGTATTATCGTCCATCGGTTTTGGCGGATTACTCTACGGTGTTAGTTCAGCAAGCTCAGACGGCTGGGACGATACCATCGTCTTAACCACAATTATCGTTGGTGGTATTGCCTTAATCGCTTTTATTATTCGTCAATTAAAGATGGATCAGCCATTATTAGATTTACGTGTTTATAAATATCCAATGTTTGCACTTGGATCTGTCATTGCGATTGTCAACGCAATAGCTATGTTCTCAGGTATGATTTTAACACCTGCATATGTACAAAATGTTCGCGAGATTTCACCACTTAATTCAGGGTTAATGATGCTTCCAGGTGCGATTGTAATGGGGATCATGTCGCCAATCACAGGTAAACTTTTCGATAAATTTGGTCCACGTATATTAGGAGTAATCGGACTGACCGTTACCGGCGTTTCTACTTATATGCTGGCGCATTTACAATTCGATTCTAGCTACACCTATATTATTCTTGTCTACACATTACGTATGTTAGGGATGTCCATGGTCATGATGCCGATTATGACAAATGGTTTAAACCAATTACCAACTATGTTAAATCCGCATGGTACAGCGGTTAACAATACAGCTCAACAAGTATCTGGTTCCATCGGGACAGCAGTTCTCGTAACGATCATGAACTCCGTTACAAAAACAGAAGCTAAAAGCCTTATGGCTGGTATTGATCCAACAACTCTAACAGAAGCCTCAACTGCCTTATTAACGCAGCAGGCATTATTAGCGGGGATTCAATATTCATTCTATGTGACATTAGCGATTAACATCGTGGCTCTTGTTTTAGCCCTATTCGTTAAACGCGTGGATACAAGTGAAGAAGTCGTTAGAAAGTTAGAACAGCAGGGCAACAGACAAATCAAGCCTGCTGCACAGTAAAACTACCAAAAGAAATCCCCACCTAGCAGGTGGGGTCTTTTGTTCTATTACGGGGGTGACAGGCACTTTACTTCCATTTTCTTTTAAATTTAAAAAACTCTTGAAGATAACCATAAACAGATACGGGAGACATAATCATTTGGTAGCAAAGAAAGTAAAATATAAAGCCTACTAGATTTTTACGAATTTTAAGGTGTAAACGTTTGAATACAAAATTTCTTTGATAGAAATAGAGAAAACTATAACTGATAAGTGTTAAGGGCAAAACAAACAATGTAGCAGGGCCAACAATCAAGTAGTTACCAAAAAATTCTAAAAAAGAGGTGACAGGCACTACCCTGAGCACCACCCTGCATCGGTCTGAAAACAAATTTATAAAGTTTAACAAAAAAAACAAAATTCCTTTTACTCTTCAACAATTTTTTATAATGTATAGTCCAAGAAAAAAGCCCCCTTCGAATGTTACAAAAGGGGCTTTGCTTACAACTATCAAGACTATTAATCTTCAAAAAAAATGAAGATTTAGCGCCGGACCATACTACCTGCGGTCCTTCTATTCTAATGCTGCTTTCACTTCTTCTACCATGGATTGTGTAGAAGTAATACCATTTCCTGCAATATACCAGTTCACTGCGTCTAAGTAGACAATCTTACCATTTTTATACGCATTTGTTTTCTTTACTAAGTCATTTTCAAGGGTATCTTTTGCTGCTACTTCCCCACCAACTGCGGCAGAGCGGTCAATAACAAATAGAACATCTGGATTTTTTTCTAAAATATATTCAAACGTGATACTTTGGCCGTGCTGTGAAATTTCAAGATTTTCGTCTACTGCTTTGAAACCAAACACGTCATGTACAAATCCATAGCGTGATGCTGGACCAAAGGCACTTACTTTTCCTTCATTCGCCAATAAAATTAATGCTTTGCTGTCAGAGGCAGTTGCTTCTTTATTTAACGCTTCAATACTTGCTTTTAGCTCATTCATTTTTTCATCAAGTGCCTCTTCCTTTTCAAAAACTTCAGCTAAGAGTTTGAAATTCTTTTCAAGTGAGTCCATATAGTTTGCATAATCAACTTCTACAAATACCGTTGGAGCAATTTCTGCAAATTGATCATAGAGCTCTGCTTGTCTAGATGAAATGAAAATAACATCTGGCTGTAGTTCGTGAAGCGCTTCAAAGTCAGGTTCTTTTAAGCTCCCAACATTTGTATATTCGGAACCTGCATACTTCTCTAACGTCTTAGGTACGATCGCTTGTGGAAGAGCGGCTATTTCGACACCCAATGTATCTAATGCATCAAGTACTCCAAAATCAAATACAACTACTTTATCAGGGTTCTTTTCAATCGTAACTTCTCCATATTTATGAGTAATTGTAACTTCTTTTGCTTTTTCTTCTGTTTTCTCTCCTTCAGAACCAGAAGATTTACTTGCTTCCTCTGTGCTCCCGCACGCTGCTAATAAGAAAATCAATGTGAAAATTAAAGAAATAAAACGTAACTTTATCATCCTATTTGTCCCCTTTTATCAAATAATTTTAACCAAATAAATATGTAAAACTGTTTGTGTAGGTCCTATAGAGCATTTCTGATACCGGTTATAACTGGTTATCAGCCCTTCTGATTTTTGTTTAACTGAAAATGATTATCATTATCACATTAACTATATTATATTTTCAGACAAATTATGTCAATAGGTAATTGAGAATTATTTTCATCTGGTGGGGATAGATACATGGGGACGGTTCTCGCGGTTTTTTTTGTTAATCCCGGCCACAAGGACCGTCCTATGGCTAGTTCCCATTTAATTTTCGGAATCTTTACACTAGGAAAATACCAACTTTACAATCTCTTGTTATATTACTCTTGTGTTAGTTGTATAAAAGTGAAATACGACTAAAAGGAGAGAGACAAAATGATAAAAAAAAGATTATCAAAATTCTTTCTAACAGTAGGACTTGTATCCACTTTGGCTGTGTGTGGGACTGATGGAAGTTCAGCATCTTGGTCTGAAAAAGAGTGGCCCGAAGAAATTACGTTGGTTCAAAAACCAAATGAAAACAATCCGAACGCGGATTCTTTACACACACTGTTGAGAGAACATCTATCTAAAGAATTAGGAATTGAAGTGAACGAGCTTAAGGGCAGCTACTTTGTTGGAAGTGAAGCGATGGCCAGTGGGAAATTAGATATAATGCTTGGTAGTCCTTTGAGTTATTATCAAGCGAATAAACGTGCGGAAGCGGAATTGTTGGTCTCTCCTCAAAAACCAACAGACAAACAGAACAATTATACGGCGTTTATCACTCAAAGCCATAATACAGAAATTAACAGTATAGGAGATTTAAAAGGAACGCACTTTGCGTTTGTAAATTCCGATTCTTCATCAGGCTATTTTTACCCAAAGGGAACGTTGGTTCAAAAATTTGACCTTAATCCAGATTTGGTTGAGCAGTCAGGCTACTTTTTCGAAAATGTTACCTTTTCTAAATCACATCAAAATAGTCTCATGGGCGTAAAAATGAGAGACTTTGAGGCAGCCGCAGTTGCGGCAAGTGTGGTCGACGGTATGATTGCATCCGGAACCATAAAGGAAGGTGACATCAAGGAAATTGGTCGTACACAAGATTTTCCCGGTGCTTCCTATATGGTTCGCGGGGATTTACCAGAAGATTTCAAAGAAGCTTTAAGAGATGCGTTCATATCATTTGAAAATGAGGAGTACTTTGAAGCCCTGCACCAAGATCCAAACGCACGTTTTGTAGCTGTTGAACAGGATTATTTTGATTCTTCCATTGAAATGCTTGACGCTATTAATGCATTGGAGGAATAGCAAGAATATTGAACCCATATTATCGGTTAATCATTAGGAATCAAAACTAGATACTATTATTTCTAAACCCCGCCATAAGAACCGTCCCCTTGGTTTTCCATAACAAAAAACAGGAGACATATATCCCCTGCTTCTGTTTTGTTTATAGTTGTGAGTTAGCGATATTCCAAAGTTCTTGTTCTACCTCGCTGCCTACAGCTGATGTACCGCCTAGTATAGTATAATTCATGACACCATAATAATTGAAGAATGCTTTAGCCTCTTCTGAAAGCCCTGTTGGACGTGTAAGGATAATGGGCTCCCCATACATAGCAGCTAAGACTGACCCTGATAATGCGTCAGCAAAGTTAGTTCCGGTCGCAACAAAACTAGAAGGACTTGGTACTAATTCTGCCATTTTGGCAGAAGTTTCGTAACGGTCTTTTCCGCTTATTCTTTCCGGGTCTGGAAGCTGATTAAAGACTGTATCTGAAATTACTTGAGTTCCTCCGACTACCGTAGTCATTTCCACACCTGAAAGCATTTCAGCTGTTACTGCAGGCAGCCTATCACTTTCTGTTAAAAGGATTGGAAAACCGTTCTGTGCAGCATATGAAGAAGCTGAAAGTGCATCAGGATAGTTTCTGCCATTAACTACGATAGCCCTTGCTTCATAGCTTTCAGGCAGTTCATCAGCTATTTTAGCAGCTGTCTCAAAACGGTCATTGCCGGAAATACGATAAATTTCCAATTTAAGCGAATTGCGCAGATAGCTCTCAACTTGTAATGATACTGCCTCATTTCCACCAATAATGGTTACTTTATTGACACCTTTATCTTGAATAAATTGAATAACAGATTTCGGCAAGACGTCCTTGGTTGTCAAAAGAATAGGAGCACTTAAACTATAAGCAAGCGGCCCGGCTGCTAGTGCGTCCGGAAAATTCTGTCCAGTGGCTAGAACAATTTCAGAGGCACCCCCAGACCAGCCGTCATTTGCAATATTCGTTGCAGTGTCATATCTTGTTTCACCGCTAATTCTTTGTACTCCTGGTTCAGTTACAAAGGTAATAAACTCGTAATCTATTCCGTAATTTTGTGTATCATTAACCGAATTAAGCTTAATATAGTAGGTTCCAGGATCTAATGTCTGCTCACAATAGAAACTCCCATATTCAGTGAACGACTCACAGGCGGATTCTAATTTTTCACCTTGATCATCATACATATTAATTTCTGCTCCTACTTCATAGGAAAAAGTTGTTCCGTATAAAGAAAATAAGCCTTTGTTCGGAATCGAAACTTTGAAAGAATCAGTATCAGTATTATTAAGTGAACCCGATACATTCCCTTCCTTCAAAATTACATTTGCTGTAGCCATAGCATCGTTAGGTTCTTGCTCACCAAATCCGCTATTTTCTTCTTGCCCACCTGGACCTTCCGCAAATACAGCAGGCAGACTAATGCCAAAAAGTAAAACAAAAGACAAAAGCATTCCAATACATTTCCCCATTTAATGTGCCCCCAAATTCTATTTTAAAATAGTTGAACATGAATATTATAAAGTATAATCCTGGAATTTTGATAGCATAAAAGTCAGAAGTCACAGGGACGGTTCTCGCGGTTTTTTGATTATTCCTGTCCAAAAGAACCGTCCCCATGGCTACCCTTGGCTATTCCGGCAAAAAAGCCCCCTTCGAAGTTACCAAGGAGGCTTCGCTAACTACTAATAGTAATCTTCAAAAAATCTACTAGAGAATCTCTTTGTAAAAGCTTACCCTTCTTCTTTCTGGAAGTCCAAAGAATTCACTTAATATGCAAGCCAACATCGGCCATCGGGTTTCTTATGGAAAAACATTTTACCTCTCTATTGCCCATTGACCTTAAGCTTCTTTTTAAATCGGATCGCTGCCATTTCAAGTAGGATGGCAATGGCTAAGACAAAATAGGTGATTGCCCCGATTTCCCTAATATCTAAGTAGAAACTGCTGGCCATAAACATGTCAAATCCGATTCCACCAGCACCTGCTGCTGCTCCCATTGCGATGGCAACTGCGAAGTTAATTTCAAATCGAAGAAACGTCCATGAAATTAGATAAGTCAGAGAAGATGGAATAACAGCGTGAAAGATAATCTGCCACCAGTTAGCTCCACTTGCTTGAAGGGCTTCGATGACGCCTTTGTCTAATTCTTCAAAGGACTCAGAATAAGCCTTCACTAAATAGCTGACCGAATGGAACGTCATCCCAATGACGGCCGCTACGCTCCCAAGGCCTGCTGCCACCGCAAAGATTAACACCCACAAAACAGTTGGAACCGCCCTTATAAAAGCAACAAATCCCTTAATCACGGTAGAAACTCGCTTATTCGTCAAATTTTCCGCAGCCAGTAATCCCAAAAACACAGCGATGATGGCTCCAAACAAAGTGGTTAAAAAAGCTAGACCCAGCGTAACAAAAACCTGATAAAGCGCATGTGTAAAGGTAAAATGTTCAAGATGCGGCTCTAGAAACATTGCTTTTAGATTCGCAAAAGTGGATAAAGCCGCTTCTCCAACATCAAGCTGTTTGTAGTCGAAACTAAAAAATGCATAAACCGTTAGAAGTGCTAGGATGATAAGTGTGCTTCTTATAACCACTGACGATTTAGTCAAGGTTTTAATTCTTATTTTTTTTTGCAGGTGTGGGTCCAGTAATTGTTTTGCTGAGGTTAATTGTTCGTTTGCTTCCATTACAGAACCGCCCTTCTGACATAATTAGATACAGATTCAATGAATAGGATAGCTGCGATAATGACGACGACAACCAAAGAAGCAACATCGTAATTTAGACTTTTATAATACAAGTTAAAAGTAAACCCAATTCCTGAGCCAGTTAGCAGCCCGATCAGGGTGGCACTTCTAATATTTGTTTCAATCATAAATAAGATCCAGCTGATCATTTGTGGAAGGCTAGAAGGAATCACCGACTGAAAGATAATCGAAAAGTAACCCGCACCAGTTGCTTGCAGCGCTTCAACGGAGCCGCCACTGACCTCATCAATCGTTTCAACAAAAGCTCTTGTCAAAAAGCCAAACGAACCAAAAAACAAGGCAAAATAACCTGTTAATGAACTTTGACCAAATGAGAATAATAGAATCATGGCCCAGGCTGCCACATCGATATTTCGAAAAATAGTCGCAATTCCTCTACTAATGCTGCCAAAAAAGGCATTCACTCTCGTTGTATTCGAGCCTAGAATCGCAAATAGTAATGCAACAACAGCTCCCGTAGTGGTTGCTGCAATCGAAACCAATAGGGTTTCAATTAGCTTATCGAGAATAGCAGGAAGCTTCGTTAAGGATTCTTGTGTTGGATAAAAGTTCATTAAGCCCCACTCCACCGCTTTTGGAAGGGAAGAAAAACCTTTGATGACATTGTACTCGGTGATGATAATGGCTAGTATCGTGACAGCGCCTAGGATGGATAGGAACGAGAGCGTATTTCGTTTCTTTTTGAAAAAGTAATCAGCTTGCATGGATGCCTCCTACATCAAAAATAAGATCTTCAGCTTCGGATCCGTAAATACGCTGAATATCTTCTTTTGTTATGTTTTTAGGCGACCCATTATAAACGACTTGACCATGGTTAACCCCGATGATTTTATCTGAGTACTTCAACGCCACATCCACTTGATGCAGATTCACGAGAACCGTAATGCCCATGGTCCTTGAAATGTTTCTTAAGTGATCCATAATGATCTTGGCAGAATTCGGATCAAGTGAAGCAATTGGCTCATCACACAATAGCATCCGTGGATTTTGAATAAGAGCACGGGCGATTCCAACTCGCTGCTTTTGACCGCCACTCAATTGATCGGCACGCTTATAAATGTGTTCGTCTAAACCTAGAACATGTAGAATCTTAACGGCCTGCTCTTTTTCTTCTTGACTATAAAGACCGAGCACTCCAGCCAATGTTGATTTTTTCCCTAAATTTCCATGAAGTGTATTTTCAATTACGCTTAAGCGATTGACCAGATTATAATGCTGAAATATCATTCCGATTTTCGTACGGATTTTTTTTAAGTCCTTCTTCTTCAGATTCATCACATTCATGTTATCAAACGTAATTTCTCCGCTCGTTGCATCAATCATCCGATTAATACAACGAAGGAGAGTGGATTTCCCCGCTCCCGATGGACCGATGATGGAAACAAACTCTCCTTCACTAACGGAGAAGTTAACATCTGATAACGCCTTCGTATCACTACCAAATTGTTTGGAAACATGATTTACTTCTAATAAGACTGTCATAGGTTAACTCTCCTTACTATTTGGTTACTTATTTCGAAAGCTCACGAATTGGGTTGAACCAAGCATCCTCTACTTCTACTAAACGCTCGTCTGCTGTTTTCTTAAACAATCCTGAAAACTCGGAATCCTCTGGAACGAAGACTTTTTCGTTGTTCGTAATCTCATCCGATGTCATCACTTCAAGAAGCTGCGCTTGAAGATCTTCATTCACAGTCTCTGTGTTGATGACAAATGGTGCATTTAGGACTGGTGTAACAGAAATCAGTGAAAATTCTTTTCCAACTACAGTGTTAAATGGTTCTGCTGCATCATCTTTTACTTGATAAACCGCACCAGGTCGGTTCACGTCACCATCAGCCAGTTCCACATAATTGTTCACACATGTATCACAGAAAGCCGCTACATCCGCTTTCCCTGATAATAGATTGACCGCTGAACCTTGGTGAGAACCTCCGTATAAAACCTCACTAAAGAATTGACCCTCGCCGCCTTCAAGCAAATCTTCTGCCGTTAAGTCTTTGAACTCTCCCATTTTACTGAAGTAATCAACGATTCCTGTTGATGGAACTTTAAAACCCGATGTGGAACTATTGGACACAAATGAGAATTTCTTGCCTTGAATATTTTCAATCGCAAACTCATCGCCATCCTTATATTGATCGACATTGTCTTTATTTACGGCTAACCAGCTATAATAAACCGCATCTTCCAAGGTACCAGACGCACCTGAAGGAACCACCAACGGAAGAACTTTTTCATTTTTGTTGTGTGCTTCAATGTAGCCTTGTGCTCCCAAGAAAGCCATATCCGCGTTTCCATTCGTCACTGCTTCAATGGCAACAATATAGTCTGTCGTTGTTTGATGCTCGACCTTTTTACCTGTTTTCTCTTCGATTATTTTTCCAATTTCATCACGAGCTTCCGTAAGATCTGCCCCAGATTCATTTGGAAGCCAAGCGATGGTAAGTGTATCTTTATCACCAGCTGCTCCCCCCGATGAAGCTGAACAACCTGCAAATACGACTAACATAACGATAGAAAGTAAAAATAATAACGTCTTTTTCATCATCAAGCTCCTCAACATTTTTTTGGCCACTTCCATACTGTAACAACGAATTGTCAAGCTACTATTAATCTTATATAAAGATTTGTTAAGAGTTGGTAAAACTAGTAGAATGAGAGAAAACTCCATTTTGGATGTTATACTCTTGATTACATAAATGATTCATAAACTCAAGGTCATGAAAAATTCCAAGCATTGTTGTTCCTTCTTTCATGAGCTGTTCAATGAGAAGCTTCACCTTTATTTTAGAGTCATGATCTAAACTTGCTGTAGGTTCATCTAATAGCAATAGTCTCGGTTTTTTCACCATCGCTCGGGCAATGTTAAGTCTCAGCTTTTCACCTCCGGAAAAAGTGGTTGGGTAGCTGTCCCATAATTCTTCATCCAATTCAAAATGCGCAAGAATCTTTTCTGTTTCTTTTTCCGCCAAGTCATGATCATCCCCCATTTCAAGGATTGCTTGTTTCACAAGCTGCCTAGCTGTCGTTCGCGGCATGACATTTAAAAATTGGGACACATAGCCGATTTCATGCTTCCTTAAATAAAGCAGTTCTCGTTCGGTTGCCTCTGCTAAATTAATTCGCCCAAATTTTTTTGAATGGTACAAAATACTCCCTTGCTGGATACGATACGTTCCATAAATACATTTAAGAATCGTCGACTTGCCGCTTCCGCTTTTCCCGGTAATCCCGACAAATTCTCCTTCTTTTATCTGTATATCTACACTGCTTACGGCTCGGATATGTTTGCCCAAATTATGAAGGTCAAACGATTTGGATAAGTTCTTAATCTCTAGAAGAGTTTCCACCCATTCACCTACTTTCTGAAAATAATATTTCAATTCACATCGCGGTCTGCTTAGATTCGATAATTGGTCCTTTGAATCAGCTTTCCGTCCACAAATACTCCCGTGATAACTGGAAAATCATCACTAATTTTTTCAATGATAAGCAAATCCGCCTTTTTCCCTTCGCGGATTGAGCCGATTTCTCCATCCATTTTGACTGCTTTTGCTGGGTTAATCGTGACAAGCTTCATCATGTCAACTAAATCCATGCCATATTTTTCAACCAACTCAAAGATGGAATGAAGCATCGCTGCCGGATAGTAATCACTGCACAAGATATCAATCGATTGGTATTGAATCGCTTCCGCTGCCCCCAAGTTTCCACTATGAGAACCTCCAAGGAGGACATTTGGAGCACCGGCAATCGTATACATACCTAGCTCCTTCGCTCTGCGCGCTACCTCTAAAGTGATGGGAAATTCACTAATGGTCGTCCCAAAACTATGAATAAGTTCAAGCTTTTCAAGACTATCGTCATCATGGGAAGCAACGGCAATACCTTGCTCATGCGCAAGCTGAGTGATTTCCTTTATGTCTTCAATCGACAGCTTTTCCTTCGTTTGGTGTTTATGAATGAGAACATCAATCGAAGAATCACTGATATTGTTATAGCTTTTAACGGTATTACGGTAAACTTCTAGGTGACGATACTGCCCCTGTCCAGGAGTATGATCCATAAATGAAACTAAATGAACCTTGTTCTCGGTAATATAGCTTTTGAGATTTTCCATTTCTTCCACATTATCAATCTCAAATCTTGCATGAAATCGATGGCGGACAAGGTGCTTCATACTACGGGTCCGGTCAATTAAATCGATAAATTTCCGAACATTTTCAGGCTCACGAATCGGCTTATACTCATAATCACTTCCTTTGAATAAAGAAAGAGAATGGAACATCGTCGTAATGCCATGTGAGATAAGTTGTTTCTCTGTTTCCCGTAAAGCCAAGTCAAAATTCATCAGTGAGGTCGGTCTAGGTGCAGCCATATGTTCGATATAGTCGGAATGGATATCGATAAAACCCGGAGAAACATATCCTCCTGCTGCATCAATTACCTCGATGTGTTCCTCAAATTTAATCTCACCTTTAGGAGCAATTTTCGTAATTCTGTCCTCTTCAATTAGTAGATCATAGCCATACAAAACTGCTTCTTCGGTGATTAATCTTCCATTTGTAATCACAAACAAAGTACTTCCCCCTAATTTAAGTATGGAAATCTTACAGCAATGAATGAACAAGCTGCTGTGTATATCGATGCTGCGGGTCTTCAAGGATTTGGTCCGTTAATCCTTGCTCAATGACCCTTCCCTCCAACATCACGAGCGTTCGGTCTGCGAGCATACGGATGACTCCTAGATCATGCGAAACGAGAACAATACTAATATTTAATTCGCGCTGCAGACTTTTAATTAAGTCGAGGACACTCGCTTGTACAGAAAGATCCAATCCAGTCGTCACTTCATCTAGTAGAAGAAGGGGAGGACGATTAGAAAGAGCTTTAGCAATTTGAACCCGCTGCTGCATTCCACCCGAAAAGTTTTTCGGCGCCTCTTTTCGGCGATGCACAGGGATGTTTACTTTATTTAGAAGTTCTGTCCCTCTGTTTTCCATCATGCCAACATGTTGGTTGCCAGCTGCAATGAGCTTCTCGGCAATATTACCAATCGATGAAAAGTTCATTTTCAAACCCAATAAAGGATTTTGATAGACTTTCCCCATAATATTGTTACGAATATAGCGCTGTTGCTGAGAAGACTCTTGAAAGAGATTTTTCTCGCCATTATGGTAGTCTGCTAGATAAGCCTCACCATTGGTTACTTCCTGGTCAAAGTAAAGGCATTGCATCAATGTTGATTTTCCACTGCCACTTTCTCCGACGATGCCAAGGACCTCTCCTGGAAAAACATCAAAGGATACATCTCTACAGGCATAGACCGTTCCACAAACGGGACAATAATTTTTTACGAGAGATTCTTCGTCCTGGCAATACGGACATCCTTTACCAAACTGTTTATTTAAGTTTTTAATCGATAAAACTGGAACTTCAAATTCAGCCATTTATTTCACTCCAAATGGTTCGACTTCATTTAATGTTTCAATACAATAGCTTGTATCATTACATTGATAGAACGTTTCATCCGTTGCTTCATCTACAAGCTCATCTAAAAAGACCCCAGTTGAGCCGCATAACCGGCAATGCTTGTCTTCAAACGACTCTGGCTCAAACGGATAATCTTCAAAATCAAGCGATACAACCTTTGTATATGGCGGGACTGCATACACTTTCTTTTCACGACCCGCCCCTAACAGAATGAGTGCTTCACTTTCATTCATTTTCGGATTATCAAAACGCGGAATCGGGCTCGGTGCCATTACATAACGATCATGAACCATCACAGGATGATCCGCCCCTGTTGTCATACTTCCATATTTCATAATCTGTTCAAACAGCATTAACCAAGCACCACTATATTCTTTCTCACCGTGAAGCTTTTTCGTTTCATTCTCGCTCGGCTCATAATAGCGGAGCGGTTCAGGAAGCGGCACCTGCAAGATGAGAATCTGATCCTTCTTTAGCGGTACCTCGGGAATTCTATGTCTCGATTGAATAAGGGATGCTTCCGCGGTATGATCAGTTGTTGCTACCCCAGTTGTATCAGAAACGAGCTTTTTAATATTGACCGCATTCACGGATTCATCTGATCCTTGATCAATGACTTTTAGAACATCATTTTTGCCAATTAACGATAGAGTTAACTGTAAACCGCCGGTTCCCCATCCTCTGCCAATCGGCATTTCTCTTGAGGCAAATGGAACCTGGTAACCAGGAATCGCAATCGCCTTTAGAGTTGCTCTTCTAATCTCTCTTTTTGAACCTTCGTCAAAAAAAGCAAAGTTATAGGCTGTATTCATCACCTTTTCACCTCTTGTTCTTTTGATATCCCTTCTTTTTTCGTTTTCCGTACACTATCAAGCTTGGATTGGAAGGTTACGTAATGAGGCATTTTCAAATGCGAAATAAAGCCCGTCGATTCCACTGAATCAATATGATAAAGAACAAATTCTTCATTATGACTAGGAAATTCAGTCGTTGGATGTTCAAGACAATTATCTAGAATTCCCATTGCAATCGCCTTTGTTTCATTTTGGCCAAATACAAGGCCGTAGCCGATTTCAAACTCCAGTTCTTTTTTTCCGTATTCTTTTTCAACGGTAACCGGCATGAGCATTTCGGTTTCGGTGACCTTTACTTCTCCAATATAAAAGGCATCCTCATCGTTACCCGCATCGGTTGGATGATCAATCGTAATGGGCAACGTGCCAACGCGAAGCTCGCCAACAGTCGGATGCAAGGCTCCATAACCCCTTATGACTGCATAGGCAAGGGAAGTAACTGCACCCGTTTCCCCTCTTGTTAAAATTTGTAATCTTTGACTTCTGCTTGATGGAAACTCCAAACTTTCTCTCGTTACATCATCTGGTTCAAGATTGTTATTTTCGCAAGGGGGGATTAAGCCTTCTTTACGCAAATAATCCAGTACCTTTGGTAAAGTCAGCTGCTCTTCATCACCTTGAAAGCTTCCGTTTAGATAATGATGAAGCCATTCCTGGACATCTTCGTCACTTTCATCCATTAAGTTAAAATCAAGCAATCGATGGGTATAATCGGTTGTTGCCCCAAGGATTTGACCACCCGGGATATCTTTAAAGCTTGCCGAGATACGACGCTCTACATTCATTTGTTGTGTTTCAATCACTCTTGAATAATGCTTTCGGGGGACCGTCGAGCGATAAGCTCTTAATAGAAATACAGCCTCTTCCGGGTTGCCTTCTGCTTGTTTAATCGCAAGGGCAGCCAACGTCTCATTGTATAAACTGCTTTCGGACATCACCTGATCAACTAATCCGCGCATACCGGCTTTAATTTTTTCTACTTCGATGGTTTGTCCATGATGAACTCTTTCATATTTCAAACGCTTGATTGACTCTTCAATTGCATGCGTTCCACCTTTAACGGCTACATATCCCATTCAATCACCCGATTTCTGGTAATTTGTGTAGTTCTAGGCAATGCTAAAAGCTGATGATTTTGATCGATAAAAATCAAATCAATCCCTAATGGGTATTCCTTGTTTTTTTCCTGGCGGCTTTCCACCCAGTTTTCATTTATATCCAAATGAACAAGCTCCGTTGTGTGAATTCCTGGTCCTTTTAACAATAGGGCTTCCCCGCTTGTAACAGAATCCACTTCAACGATAATGAAGGCGGATGTATGTGGATTTTTTAACGTCCCAGCCTTCGCATTGATAATGGCCTCTTCAAGCGATCCTTTTTCAGCATCTTGAAGGATTAATAGAAAATCAGCCTTCTTTAAATCTGTAGGCTTAGCATAGGTTAATTGATTAATTGTTTGGGAAACATAATCTGCTTGAGGTGAAAAAACCTTAAAAGAAACTTCCTGATCAAATAAGGTTAGAGCTATCAATAAAAGAGAGGCACTGCAGCCTTTTTGATCCTCCTCTTCTACTAGAGATGCCTGCTTGCTCAAATCGGAAATGAGCCCAGGTCTTGAAGTCGAATCCACCAATTTTCGATAAACAGATTGAAGATCGTGAACGATATCTAGTGTCAAAATCTTTTCCTCCTCATTAAACATCCATCGTTTCAAAGTTTACTTTTGTTTTTAATATAGATTGGTTGGCAGCAGCTCGCTGCTCCTGAATGACTTTCTCCTCGTTTTCAAGCAGCATCTTCCACCCAATCGTTTCAGGCAGCATCGCTTCATACGCTGCGTCAATCACAGCAAGGTTATACGAAAGCTCGGGCTGATCTCCCGTCACAATGCCAATTCCAATTTTCCCTACGATTTGAACCTTACATTCTGTTACCAGCACTTCACCAGGATAAAACAGGCTTTTTTGGGAAGTCTCTCGGACTTTCATCATTACTAAGCCACTTTCTGGCTCTTGAATGACCTTCACCTGGTAGTTATCTTTTATACAATGGGCCGTGTCCTCTACTAGTTTTTGAGAACCATTGATTAATATCTCCGTTCTTCGTCTTCTTCTCATCTAAGGCCTCCTAATGTCTTTGTTCTACAGGTATTACTCTATCTTGTTGCCAAGTGAGCAAACGTAAAAGAATGGTTAAGTTTGTTTTGGTTTTGTAAATGACTTTGTTTCTGAAAATAAAAAAATCGGCTTCTTAATGGCCGATTTTTTAAAAAACAGAACTTTATGTAGTTTAACAACGCCTTTAGATCACATAAGTAAAACAATCGCTGCGATACATAATCTTCGAGTATTCAAGCACTGTCCCGGTTTTCTGATCTACACATCCTGATTCTAAAAGTAAAAGGGGTACAAGACTGGGACATTTCAATAGATCTCGTTCTACTTTACTAGGAAAAACAACACTTAATTGGCTGCGAGTCGATTGAAAATCTCTGTAGCCTTGTTGTCGATAATAGTGAAAAATAGAGTGAATTTCCTTCCCATCCTTCTCAATATTTTCAAAAAGGGATTGAGATAAATACGATGTATGAACAGCAATCGGACAGTCATCAACAATGCGTAATCGGCTAATCTTATACACCGCGTCTTCACGTTTGACTTGTAACGTATGATAAATGGAAGAATCGTATGGAATTTTCTCACAGGATAGATTGATAGTCCTAGAATCATACTGTAATTCCTTCATTTTTTCCGTAAAACTCACATCTCCGGTTAAAATAAGCGGTATTTGAAGTTTTTGATTTTGAACATAGCTGCCTTTTCCTTGCTTCGAAAAAATATAACCGAGTTCCTGCAAGCGCTCATATACCTTTCGAATTACCATTCTTGGTACTTTATACAGGTCGGCTAATTCATTCTCAGATGGTAATTTGTCATTCGGTTTATATTTCCCTTCCCGTATTTCAGAAATCAACGTATCTACCAACATAGTTTTTTCAGACATCAAGGCTTGCCCCTTTCGACATCAACTCTATGTTTAGTATATCGTCTGAATATTTAGTAAAGGTTAAGTCTATGTAAATTATATATATCAAATAATTAGTAGAAAAAGCCCTAATCCAGGACTAGGACTTACCCATGCTTTCTTAGGAAGGCGTCTAAATCGTTAAATTCATCAAAATGAGCTTCAAGTTTTTTCCTTGGCCAATCCCACCAGGAAATTTCAAGTAATCGATCAGCCACTTCTTTTGAAAACCTTCTTTTAATGGGCTTGCCAGGAACACCAACGACAATCGTATAAGGCTCGACGTTTTTCGTCACAACCGCCCCCGACCCAACGACTGCTCCTGTACCAATCTCTACGCCTTTCATGATGATTGCACCATGGCCGACCCATACATCATGACCAATTTTCACGGTTTGAGTCCTCCGCCAATTAAAAAGGGCTTCATCATCTTCATTGGCAAAGTCATATGCCACCTTTCGATACGTCATATGGTGCTGGCTGACTCGGTCCATTGGATGCTGAACCGGATTAATACATACGTGGGACGCAATCGAACAAAACTTACCTATTTCCGCATAGTTAACCGTTACATCATCCATCGTGTAGGTATAATCACCAAAGGTGGACTCAATGATATGATTATTTTCTCCAATAGAAGTCCATTCCCCCGCAGAACTATTGATAATATGACTTGAATCAGCAAAGCTTGGAGTAATCGATAGCTTTTTTTCCTTTTTGGGCTGATAAATAAATGGCATATAAAAGGTTCAGCTCCCTATTTAAAAGAATTCGTTTTTTCGGGTCCTCGCTATTAATGCTTCAAACGTCTCTATTCCTGGGCTTTTACTTCCAATTAGCACAGGTTTTTCTCCATACTCACCGTGAAAATCCGATCCACCTGTCATGATTAGGTCATATTTTCTCGCCAGCTGTTTTGCTTGTTCTTCATGTTTCTCATCATGCAAAGGATGCCAAACCTCGATTCCCTGCAATCCAGCTTCCACTAATTCGGGCACCATTTCGAAATTGCCATACTGACCCGGATGAGCAAGCACCGGCACTCCCCCAGCTAGAGAAATCACCTGAACAGCTGTCTTGGCATCGATATATTCCATGGGGATAAAAGCAATCCCCGGCTTCTCACCATTTTGTCCGCGATTAAATAGTTTTTTATAAAGTGGACCATAAATAGAATCGGTATACCCTCCTTCAATCAATGCATGCATGATATGCTGCTTATAAACGCCTGTTCCTCCATGAGCAATTTCCATACAACGCTCCCATGTGATCTGATACCCTGCAGCTATTAATCTTTCAACCATTTCCTCCGAAGCCCTGTGTCTATTGTTAACGAGTGGTTCACAATAAGCCTCAATCCCCTCATGACCAGGTTCAATAAAATAACCGAGAATGTGAACACGACGACCTCTTACAAAATCAAATCCTGACATTTCAATGCCTGGAATGACTTCAATTCCATATCTCTTTCCAGTTTCAACTGCCTCTACAAGACCTTTCGTGGTGTCATGGTTCGTAACCGCTAAGTGTGTAACACCTTGTGCAAGAGCTAATTCCAAAACTTCCCCAATCGACAATGGACAATCTGAAATATTCGTATGACAATGCAACTCAATTTTCACGCTGGTCCCTCCTTTATCTTTGCTTTAAGAATAACTTGGTGCCAAGTTATAAAGTGTTAATTGTGAGTAAATTGTTTGTAAATAAAGGTTAGGGGAGTGTTCTTTTGGAAAATAACGGGAAATTTTGTGCAGTAAAAGGCCCAACTAGCGAATTCTTCGTTAGTTGGGCCTTACATTTATTTTACACAATGTCTGAAAAGGGAAAACCTCGTAAAGTGTAATCTTTAGTTATTTTATTGTGCATTCATCTCTGCACGATATTGGTCTATAATCGCTTGTATCTCCGGATCTGCAGAAACATTGGTGACGTCGTAGAGGAATCCATCAGATTCTACCAACTTCATTTGACCGTCAACGACTTCAAAAGTTAAATCCAGGCGACCCAAATAATTCTCTTGTTCTCCGCCGGCTTGAGTAATTGGCACCATCACCTCTCCATTGAATTCGTATTCAGGCGTTTCGATGACTTTGTGTGTATCAGCGCCGAGTACCGCAGAAACTCCAGGAACCTGAGCCAAGTTGTGGTCTTCAGGGTTTCCGGCATGAGAAAGGACAATGTTAATGTCCGACTTTTCACTTACTTCAGGAAGCAATGCGTTCAAAGCTTCAACCGGTTCAATAAAATCGAGGTCTGCAACGTCATTCCAACCGCGAATTTCCGGCTTCATCGAGGTAAGGCCGATCAACCCGACTTGAACACCGTTGAAAGTAAAACCTTTCCAAGGCTTGACATTCTGTATGTACTTTCCTGTTTCCTTGTTAATGACATTACCAGTAAGGATTGGGAAGTTCACGTTGCGGTGGTAATTCTTTAACTGTTCATAAAGGCTGTACGGTGTACCCTCTCCAGCAGGGTAAACGCGGAAGTCGTTGTTTCCAAGAACCATCGCATCATAGTCCATGGCTTTCAAAAGAGACGTCTCCAACTCTCCTTGACCCGCCTGAAACTCGCCGCGCAGGAAGACATCTCCGCCATCGACGAGCAGCACATTCTCCTCTACATTGCGGACATCTTCAATGATTGTGTTATACTTCGCAATTGAATTGTGATGAACGGTTCCATCATCCAATGTGACGATATCATCCACATGACCATGAAAGTCATTCGTCTGGAGAATGGTGAGTTCAAACTTCTCTCCCTCCTTGAGTTTTTCCTCGGCATTTGCCGTAACGGGTATTGCGACAAAAGCAGCAGCCATCGCCAGTGAAAAGCAGCCCGTCAATAAATTCTTTCTCATTTTATTCATACTCTCTCCTCCTATTCATTACTCTATTAAATTGTAAAACTAGAATGTAAAGTTATGATTAACTTCTGGTTAAAATCACGATAAGATGGGGCATTTCCATCCTCCATCCGCAAAAGTTCCTGGGGTTTGTAATGCAAAGATTGGGACGCTGCTAAAAGCGATTACCGCCACAAGAACCGTCCCCTTGGTATGGGTATGAAATTGTCGGGGATAAGGGAGCAAACCTTATAATATAATCCTCCTTTTCTACTATTGTGGTCATAATCCATGCATAATTGTTTTCGAGTCTTCGGGTACGTTAGTCTATTTCTTTTTTATTTTTATTGGAAATGTAAAGGAAACTGTTATTATTAAGTTAGTTAATATGTAAATGTACCTAATTTACTATAAACCTAAGTAGTTTTAAGCATCGGTTTTTGCAAATGTTTTTACAAGAATAATAGATATACAGGGGGAGAAAATGGAGAAGAAAGTATTTTTATTTACGTTATTATTTGTGTTGTTGTTCGGAACGTTCGCTTCAGCACATTCTGGGAGAACAGATTCTAGCGGTGGACACAATTGCAGCGAGAAATCTAAAGCCAAAGGTCTTTGCACAGGCTATCACAATCATAACGGAGGTGGAGAGTCAACAAGCAGTGGTGCTACCATCGTTAATAGTGAGAAAGATTGTACAGATTTTGCTAGTTATGATGAAGTCGTTGAGTACTGGAATAAAAAGGGGTATTCAGCAACGAATGACCCAGAAAATTTGGACGGTTGGGGAAATGGTGTTGTTGATGATGGCATACCGTGCGAAGTCCCTAGTGGCTACGATAAGACAAAGATAAATAATAGTGCCGAACAAATTCAGCATAACCAAGAGGAACAAGACCTAGCAAGTGGAGAAAAAGCAGGATATCCCAATGGGGTGAACGATGGATATCAAGAAGTCACAAGCAATAATGTTGCTTCTACAGGTTCAGAGGCATATAAAGCAGGATATGCAACTGGTTATACTAAAGGGTACGATGAAGGGAAAACGAAGATAACCGGTGAAAAAACAAAAGCTGCCAGTGATGGGTATACTCTTGGACAAAAACAAGATACCATCCAAATTCCAGCACTTTACATAAACCATGCAGGATTAAAGCAATCCTTTGAGGGCGGTTTTAATAAAGCAGTAACGGAGCGAGTAGAAGCTAAGAAAAAAGAATATAAGGATTTGGGTTACACTGACGGAAAAAAGGATGTCAACAATGTTCCTAAAGACATCGAAGAAGTGTATGTAAATGCATATCTAGAAGGATACAATACAGCCCAAGATGCACTAAAGGACGAGTATCTAAAACAAGGATATGAAGCTGCGTTTACCATATTGAAATATACGAAGCCTAATTTAGATAACGAAAAATTCATTGGTTGGTACAAGGAAGGTTTTGAATCCAATACAGAAGTTAAACAAATAAGTGCGGCAGGACTTGCTTTAGGACAAGCAGGAGACTCCTACAACCTACCTTCAAAATACAAAAACGGCGAAGTCATCTTTAAACATAATTATGAACTAGGATTGAAGGAATACGAAGAGCAACAAAGCACTAATCAAAAAGCGGCTGTTGGTGGTGTCGGAGGATTAGCATTAGTTTGGTTAGGCAGAAGACTTTATATTGCGAAAAAAATGATAGGTTAACAGAGGAGAATAGAAATGGGCATTTACCGAACCATTAGTTATAAAGTAGAAGATTTATTCATTAAGATGCTGTCAAAAAAACAAGACGCTGAAATGATCAAAGAAAAAGTAGCCACGTACCGTACAAGAAATGAGGAAGTACGTAATCAAAGGAAATTAAATAAGAAATCCAAGGCTGTTTAAGTTTTTGTTTGCTTATACAGCTCTTACCATTTTCAGTGGAAATCGGCCACCTTTTCAATCCAGAACTTTTCACCGTTTTTTTAAACTAGGTATTCTAGATATCTGTTAAGTTTAAACGTTTCTCAATTCTTTAAAAAAATCCACCCCTGTTTCTACTCGGCGAAAGGGTTGGATTTTTTTTATCGCTGTTGCCTACATTCATCTTAGCAGCAGTGGATTTCACAAAATGTTTAAAACTACATTAAGGAAATGCACAGCTATAAAAGTGATTGGCTACTTACAGCTGCTCGTCAAAGGGAATTGAATAATGTCTGCAAAAGTGGATTGTAGTTTGTTGTTGAAGATCAACAAAAAGGAGAATTACTATACTAACTTTCTACAAAATAAATCCAAAATCCTTCCTCCAGAGGCAATTCAAAATACAATCTCAAATGATAGAATGCTAGTATTAATAGATCTTTAAACCTTTGTTCATAATTTATTCATCTGTACCGGTTATGATAGATACATGAAGAGGTAAGCCTTTTTCAAACTTTTTCATACCCCCCTTTTTTATATAGTTTTTGGATTCGGCAATCGGCCGAATCCTTTTTGTTGGGCTTTAGAGATTCTATTCAATACATATTAACTTTTTAAACCGGAAAACTAGACTTGTTAGTAGACTAGGGACAAAGGAGATATGTATATGGACTACAGGATATTTAGAGCGATTAACCAATTTGCTGGTCGTTATCGGCTTTTGGATATGATGGTGATTATCTTTTCTCAAAAAGTTCGTTATTTATTTCTATTTATTTTAATCTTCATGTGGTTTCGAGATATCTCACATAAGAAAATCACTTTATATGCAATCATTTCGGCTGGGGTATCGATGGTTTTAAATAAAATCATTAAACTGTTTTATTTTAAACCTCGCCCTTTCTTGAATCTCGGGATCCATTTATTATCCCCATTTCCATCAAAAAAGAACTCTTCATTTCCAAGTAAACATACCGCTCTAGCATTTGCAGCAGCAACTTCTGTCATGTTTTATAAGCGTTTCTTAGGCAGTATAATGTACCTTTCCGCTATCCTAACAGGACTCTCTCGGATTTGGATGGGACAACATTACCCTTTGGATATTTTAGGTAGTTCGTTACTAGGAAGTGTAACCAGCATAGTAGTAAAGATGACAGGATGGTTATGGAATCCGATCATTGATCGGTTAATACAGGCTTATCATGATTACTGCTCGAGAATGAAAAATAATCAAGGGAAATCCTCAAATTAAGTAGGATTTCCCTTTTTTTGTCTAACAGTTTCATTACTCCCACTTTTTTGTATCTATTTGGTATGTGGTTTAAATCAACCGACCTAGTTTACTACTTGCGTATTTGTTAGTTTGTTTACCACCTTTAATAACTTCAATAATTGGATATCCTTGCCACAAATAGTACTTTAGACCTAGAAGATAATATATTTGTCTACCTTGGAATTACAAGTAGATAAACTTATAAGTTAAAGTACATTTAGATGTGTATTTTGTAACCTGCTTCGTTAGTAGGCTAAGACAAAGGCCTTTTGGTTGTTATTTGTTTTATCTTGCCTCCATAAGCCCTTGCCACTCGTCAATACGAGTAGCTTTATTATTCATGGGTTGAAAGTATTCATTAACATCGAGGCACATCCGGTTATAATAGTTTGTTAACTTTTCATGTACACAATTTCGTAACCATTTCTGTATGGTTTTATATAGTTAGTATCGGCCACAAGAACCGTCCCCATGGACTAGAAAAATCACAAAAAAACCTTGCATTATACATGCAAGATTTCGCCATAATTTGTGAATTTGTATAAAAATCTCACTTGGCAATCATGAGTGGCGGAGCAAAACGAATCACGGTATCTCTATTTAGATGACATCTCATCAAAAGAACATTCCATTAGTGGAACGACCTTCGTTTTATGAACAAGTTTATACCCGAGCCATAATCCCAAAAAGATTGGTAAACCAATATAGGACACGGCTACTCCATACCAATCAATCTCACTAGTTAAAAAAGCTTGATAATTTTGGCCGAAAATGACAAAGATACACATCGCAAAAGCGAGAATCGGACCGAGCGGGAACCATTTCGCTTTAAATTTCAAATCATTCATGTCCCTGCCCTGGGCCATATAAGCTTTTCTAAAACGGTAGTGGCTGACTGCAATTCCAAGCCATGCAATAAATCCAGTTAAGCCTGACGCATTTAATAACCATGTATATACTTGATCACCAAAAATGGACGTTAAAAAGGCTAATCCTCCAATAATCGTTGTGACGACAAGGGCATTCATCGGAATCCCGCGATCATTTACATTTTGTAAAAATTTAGGTGCCTGACCATCCTTTGCCATGGACCAAAGCATGCGTGTCGATGCATATAAACCAGAAGTACCTGCCGATAGAACCGAAGTCAAAATGACCGCATTCATCACAGATGCCGCAAATGCAATGCCCACTTTCTCAAATACAAGAGTAAAAGGGCTGACAGCGATGTTGTCGACATCCCTGCCTAACAGGTCAGGACTTGTATAAGGAATAATTAGACCAATGACAGCAATGGCGACGATATAAAATAGTAGAATTCGCCAAAATACTTGTCGAATCGCCTTTGGTACGTTTTTCTCCGGTTCTTCACTTTCACCTGCAGCAATCCCCACGAGCTCCGTTCCTTGAAATGAAAAACCTGCGATTAAAAAAATACTTAAAACGGACAAAAGGCCGCCATTCACAGGAGCATGTCCTACTGTGAAGTTTTTAAACCCGATAAACGGTCCTCCCAGTATGCCGAAAATGGTGAGCAAACCGACTCCAATAAAAACGATGATTGTCACTACTTTTATTAAGGAGAACCAATACTCGGATTCTCCGTAGCTTTTAACCGATAATGCATTCAATAAAAAGATTAGACCTAAAAACAGTGTACTCCACACGATGCTCGGTACATCCGGAAACCAGAACTTCATAATAATAGCTGATGCAACTATTTCAACCGCAAGTGTAACAGCCCAGTTGAACCAATAGTTCCAACCGAGTGCAAAACCAAATGCCGGATCGACAAAACGGCTGCCATATGTTGAAAAGGATCCCGAAACCGGCATTAAGGTAGCCATTTCTCCGAGACTTGTCATCAAAAAGTAGACCATGATGCCGATAACGCCATAAGCTATTAGCGCTCCACCAGGTCCTGCAGTTTGAATGGACGACCCTGTCGCTAAAAATAACCCTGTCCCGATTGACCCTCCAATAGCAATCATCGTCATGTGACGTGCCTTTAGATTGCGTTTAACATGCCCTTTGTTCCCTCCGCTATTCTGAACCTTCTGACTATTTTGGTCGTTTTTATCGCTTTTGAGTGCTTCCATTCTTGTCCTCCTTCATTTTGGTACGATAAGCATCTATCTAACTTTTTAGAGAGCATTATCCATCTGCTTTTTCGATGTAGGTACTTAGCTGACAAGAAAACGCATGCAAATAATCATAATAAATAAACCTCAATCAGTTGAATTATGTTATCCCTACTGATTGTTTGCTAAACTTTCTATTTCTAATGGGCAATTTATCCCTTCTTCCAGGATGATGGGGATAAATTGTCCATAAGAATAAAATTCATCTCTCGCTTAATATCGAAAAAACGAGAGACGGCTTGCTAATTATTTGGAAAAATCAAAGTAGTTTCGCTTCAATAAACGTGGAGCGGCCATAAGTGTATCATACTTCATACTTTTTTCTAGCTTTGAGCAATCGATTAAAAATAGATGATCCTCAATTTCTTTCACCGTATTATCTGTTTGATAGGTCATACCGCATTCCAAGCAATGAATGGATGGTGTGTCCTTAATTTCGATCGCATTTGTTCCATCTGGAAGTTCCCAATACACTGTGTTGCTCGTTTCACGCGCTGTGTCAGATTCGCACCATTGACAAATCAAAATTATTCCTCCTTTGCTCCCACTGTTTCATATTTCTTCATTTGTGATTGGAATTTTTTCTCTTTTAACTCGTCACGTTTGTCACGTTTATCTTTTAATGAACTATGCTCAGTATTTTCCTTATACGTTTTGCGGCGATCTAACCGTTTTAAGCCTTCAGGTGTGAGGTTAAATTTCGTATCATCAATAATGGATAGAACACCATTACTTTCAAACTTTTCAAACACTTCAGGATATACCTTTTTGTAGTAATCCTCTGCACTGCCTGACTGATAATTTGTTGGTTCCGGATAAGATGTAATGACACCTTCAAAGTTACGTAATACGACCTTATTAGAACTTTGAGAAATGATATAGTTCGGCTGCAATGGAATTTTGCCTCCTCCACCCGGGGCATCAACAATGAATGTCGGAACGGCATAACCCGATGTATGACCACGAAGTCCTTCCATAATTTCCAATCCTTTGCTAATTGGTGCACGGAAATGGCCAATCCCTTCTGATAAATCACATTGGTAAATATAATATGGACGAACGCGGATTTTAACAAGGTCATGCATAAGCTGTTTCATGATCGGTACACTGTCGTTAATACCTGCCAAAATAACAGACTGATTCCCAACAGGTACACCAACATTTGAAAGCATTTCACATGCACGCTTCGATTCTTCCGTAATTTCAATAGATGTATTGAAATGTGTATTCAACCAAACTGGATGATACTTTTTCAAGATATTACAAAGATTTTCGGTAATACGCTGTGGGAATACGACAGGTGCTCTTGTACCGATACGAATAATTTCTACATGCGGAATCTCACGTAAATTCTTTAAAATATATTCTAAAATATTGTCATTAATAAGAAGCCCGTCTCCTCCGGAAATTAACACATCTCGAATCTGTGAGTTAGATGCGATATAATTAATGGCTGTGTCTAACTGTTTCTTTGGTACACCCATTCCGATTTGTCCGGAGAAGCGTCTTCTTGTGCAGTAACGGCAGTACATGGAGCATTGGTTTGTTACTAGGAACAATACGCGATCCGGATAACGATGTGTTAACCCAGGTACTGGTGAATCTTCATCTTCGTGAAGGGGATCTTCTAAATCATATCTTGTTTTATGCAATTCCGCAGAAATTGGAACAGACTGCATTCGCACCGGACATCTTGAATCATCTGGGTCCATAAGCGATGCATAATATGGCGTGATGTTTAATGGGATTGTTTTTGTTGAGATTAAAACCCCTTCCTCTTCTTCTGGTGTTAAGTTAACTACTTTCTTTAAGTCTTCTAAATTTTTGATCGTATTCGTTAATTGCCAAACCCAATCGTTCCATTGCTCCTCTGTAACATCCTTCCAAAGCTCGATTTCTTTCCAATGTCTTTTTGGTTTGAATAAAGTGTTTCTCATCATAAACTCCTCCTATAATTAGCCTATTTTTTATCGATCATTTTTAATGATTTCTCCTTCGATCATTACGATATTAAGAAATGAGGTATTCCATATAATAGCGATTTTCCCCTTCACCAAATTCATCTAATCTTGTCTCTTTTATGACAAACCCTAATTTTTCATATAACTTGACGGCTGTCTTGTTTTTAGTACTGACCGTTAAGCAAACCTTACGAAAACCATCTTGCTTTAGAATCGGATAAATTTCCTGTAAAAATAATTTCCCGATTCCTTTCCCTTGCTGGTCGGAGCGGACATAAAACCCAAAAATGTAGGCTTTATGAATATCATTGTAAGCTCTCATCACTTCGCAAATTGCAATCGGCCTTGGATCATTTTGCTGCCGGTATTGAATGAGTTTCCCGTAGCGTGTAAGTGGGACAAGGGTTTGTTCATCTACTGCTCCTATTCCCGGAAACGCATCTTGCTCAAGCTCCATCATCATTTTTTGCTGTTCAGGATTCAATGAAGCTGGTACTTCGACATAATAGGTTTTGTTCAATGTTTCCATTTTTCTGTCCTCCTTCGTTCTACTTCATATTCGATATCATCCAGCGGCCATATTGGCTTAGGAATGTAACGATACATAAAAGTTGTTAAACGATTGGATGCAACACCAGGTGCATCCACATAAATGATACGGCCCACAATCGGCTCAAACGCTGCCCGAAAATGATTCTTTGCCTTTAACCCAAGAATTCTCTTTGCCTGCGGCTCAAGACCAATATGACGAAACATTTCTGGATCATTTGCTGACATCGGCCTTCCAATGAGGAGGATATCCATATTGCCCACACGTATGTGGGCCGCACCCTTTAAATCGACTCTTAAATGCTGATTGAACGGTCCAGAATTGTGAAATACACCATCTGATAAGGCTACTACCGTTGCTTCCACTTGTACGGACTCCCCAAATTCAGGCGATACTTTCCCTCCAAGGGACAACAATACCTTATTTCCGGTTCCCTTCTTGCGACAGGCCTCAATGGATTCTGGATCGTAGAGTCCTCCAAACAGCGTGTCAGGAATGTTCATCTTCAACATCTCCCGAAGCAGCTCTGTTGTATCCCCGCTCCCGCAGCTTAGAGGATTATCCGAGATGTCCGCCAGCACGACCGGTTTGTCATCTTCAATCGACATCGCCAAATTGAGTCCTTCTTTTACACCGGGCAAATCCATGATAAATTCTTCTCTTACACTCCAGAACAAGGAGGCCATCTTTTGGGCAGTCTCTTTTCCTTTTTGCGGATCGAACGAAACAACAAGTACACTTGCACCGACCATCGGAATATCCGAGTAAGGAAAGCCGCCAAATACGGACACATTATAAATTCCTTCTTCCTCTTCGGCTTGTTTCGCCCACTCTATCATTTTGTACATTGGTCCTTCTGCAGTTCTCATATTGATAGAGGGAGGCATCATTGGCAATTTTTCAAAAGAAGCATAATAATGCACACCTTCCTTTAATTGCTTCAATAAAGCAATTGAAGCATGCACGCCTTGTTCATACATATCAACATGTGGATATGTTTTAAATCCAAAATGAAGCGGTGTGTAATCAATCATTTTTTCACTTAAATTGGCGTGCATATCCAGTGTTGTCGCGATCGGGACAATCGGGCCGATCAGCTCACGAATTTTTCCCAGTAAATGCTCTTCCGGATCGAAGAGGTCCTCCACGACCATTGCTCCATGCAGTGCCAGCAATAAACCATCGAGCCTTCCAGCCTCCCGGATTGACTGGAGCATTTGCTCTTCGATGATTGAATATGCTTCAGTTGACACTACGCCTGATGGGACCGCTGCCGCACAAAGCAGCGGCACAATTTCTACATCCTCCTGTATCAATACATCCAGAAACCCGCCCACCTCAGTTTTCGTTCCTGAATAGGCATCATAAATTTCCTCGCCGATATAGTAGCCTTCATTTCGAAACTGTTCGATTTCGGTTTTCATCGGACTAAAACTGTGGGATTCATGGTAAAAGAATGCAATTCCAATACGGTGTTTTCTCATATTCTCCCACCTTCTACTAGATATGGCCCGTTTATTAATAGTTTGTATAAATCGACTTCCACTCTGTCATGACATCGAATGCATGATGGGAAACTTCACGGTGTCCATTTCCGGACATTTTCATGCCTCCAAATGCCACACCCATTTCGGCATTAGACGTTCCGTTATTAATATAGACAAGTCCGCTTACCGCTTCCTTTGCCGCCCGGTTCGCATAATGAAGGCTCTCTGTATAAATGGAAGTCGATAACCCATAAATTGTCCCGTTATTTACCTCCATTGCTGCCTCATATGAATCTACTTCAATGATGGCAAGAACAGGACCAAATATTTCTTCCTGTGCAATGGTATCATTCGGTTTCACATTCTCAATGATTGTCGGCTCATAATAATAGCCGCCCAATTCTTTGACACGCTGGCCGCCTGTTACAGTTTTTCCACCTTCTTCAATCGCTTTTTTTACATATTTTTCGACTGTATGAAGCTGGTCTTCATTTACGAGAGGGCCCAATTGTTTCCCTTCTTCAAGTCCATTTCCTATTTTCATAGACTTTGTTAAGTCAACTACTTTTTGGACAAGTAAATCCTTTACTGGTCGCTCGACGATTACTCGGCTTGCCGCTGTACAGCGTTGTCCAGTTGTCGTAAACGCCGATTTTACGATTCCGTCTGCCGCCTTGTCCAAGTCCGCATCCTTCAAGACGATCACTGCATTTTTTCCACCCAGTTCCAATGAAATACGTTTTAACGTTTTACTGCTCATTTCCGCCAGCTTTTGTCCGACTTCAGTTGAGCCCGTAAACGAAATGACTTTAACATCCAAATGCTCTGTGAGTGTTTGCCCGACTGTTCTACCTGAACCTGTAATTAAATTGACAACCCCTGCTGGGAATCCTGCTTCATCTAACACTTCTACGAAAATCTTTGCTGATAGCGCTACCTCTGAAGCCGGTTTCCATACGACGGTATTACCAGCAATCAGAGCTGAAAAGATTTTGTAGGAACCAAGTGCAACAGGGAAGTTCCAGGGGGTAATGCACGCCACAACTCCAAGAGGTTCACGAACCATTCTTACGTTTCGATCTGGGAACCCTGCAGGGACCGTTTCTCCAAAGAGGCGTCGTCCCTCGCCTGCCATATATTGAGCAGTCGCGATGACCACTCCAACTTCGCCTAAAGACTCAGGCAGCACTTTGCCCATTTCCATTGTCATGACACGAGCAAGTTCCTCTTTTCGTATTTCAAACAATTGGGCTGCTTTCGTTAAATAAGCCGCTCGTTCTGGAATGGGGATGTTCTTCCATTGTGAATAAGCTTCATTCGCAGTTGCGACGGCCTCATT
This sequence comes from Neobacillus driksii, assembly GCF_013409995.1. Taxonomy (GTDB): domain Bacteria; phylum Bacillota; class Bacilli; order Bacillales; family Cytobacillaceae; genus Neobacillus; species Neobacillus driksii. Next base: position 88,854 of record NZ_JACCBX010000014.1, on the reverse strand, counting down.
CACTTGCTCCGTTGTCGCGGCTGCACATATACCGACAAGTTCCCCCGTTGCCGGATTTACGCTTTCAAAATAGGACTGATCGGGGGCACTAACCCATTTTCCATTTATATAAAGATCTCCCTGAAGGATATCTGTTTTGATTTGACTAAACATAAACTTGACCTCCTTTTTCGTGGTATTCCCGAAGAATCGAAAATTAGTTTCATGAAATTGTTTCTGTTATCACATCTTCTAAAATGGTTAATCCTTTATCAAGCACATCTTCTTGAATATTAAGAGGAAGCATTAATCGGATCGTTTGCCCGCTTACACCGCAGTTCATAATGAGCAAGCCACTTTCCAGTGCTTTCGATTTAATTTTCGGTACAAATAAAGCAGCAGAATGCGAATCGAATTCAATACCGATCATCATGCCGACTCCTCGGACTTCAACGATGCCAGGTAAATGTCCTACCGAGTTATGAAGTCGGCCGACAATCTTGGCACCGAGTGTAGCACTGCGTTCTACTAACTTCTCTTCCTCAATGACCTCAATGTTTGCCAATGCCGCAGCACAAGAAACTGGATTTCCTCCAAATGTCGAACCATGACCAGCCGTCGGCCATTTTTCATGAAGCTCACGACTTGCTACAATGGCACCAAGAGGCATGCCGCCAGATAGGGCTTTTGCCAGAACCAAAATATCAGGAGTCACATTCGCATGCTCCGCCGCGAACATTTTACCTGTACGGCCAAATCCTGTTTGTACTTCGTCAAAAATAAGCAAAATGCCGTGTTCATCTGTAATCTTTCTTAATTCCTGCAAAAAGCTTGGCGGTGCCGGATAATAGCCGCCCTCACCCATTACCGGTTCAATGACGATGGCCGCTACACGTGAAGGATCCACACGTAAATCGAACAATTTTTGAAGCTGATTCAAGCAGTACTCTTCTGCGTCTTCTTCTTTAATGTTTCTCAGCTGGGCTGGGTACGGATATGGAACGTGGTACACCTCACCTAAAATTGGTTCATAATAACGACGGTATTTAGAGCTTGATGCCGTAATGGCTGTTGCTCCTAATGTACGGCCATGAAACGATCCTTCAAAAGCAATAATGGCCGGTCTGCCTGTTGCCGCTTTTGCCAGTTTAAGCGCACCGTCAATGGCTTCAGCTCCCGAATTGGAGAAAAAAACAGTGTCTAAATTTCCGGGAGTGATATGAGCAAGCTTTTCTGCCAAATTTGCCGCCGTTTCATAATAACCATAGTTCAACCCAAGATGTATCAAGGCTTCAGCTTGCTTCTGAATGGCTTCCACCATTTTTTTGTTCGTATGTCCCACTGCATTGACGGCCACTCCTGAGACGAAATCGATATATTCTTTTCCGTCTGTCGTCCAAAATTTTGCGCCATGCGCTTTTTCAATGACTAGTTCGGTGACCCTTGTCATGACAGGAGATAGATGCTTTCGTGCTTTCTCTTGAATTTCTTTTGTTTTACTTTGCAATTTCATATGCCTCATCCTTTCTTAATTGACCTTCGAATATTGATAATGATTCATCTAATATTCTCACAATCTCATCAATCTCTTTTTTCATGACATTTAAAGGGGGGCTGATAATTAGATGTTCCCCATTTGTACCGTCAATTGAACCGGTACCCGGATAAAAAACCGCACCAAGTTCCATCGCAATACTATTCAATGTTTCAGCTGCCTTTTCAGATGGATTGAACAGTAAATCACGCTCACAATCCTTGATAAGCTCCATTCCAATTAAAAGCCCCCTGCCCCGGACATCGGATATACAGGTATGTTTTTGCTTAAGTTCTAAAAGCCTATCGAAAAGGTAAGAACTCTGCTCTTTCACATTTTCCAGCACCCTGTCACGCTTATATACATCTAGGGCAGCAAGGCCGGCTGCCACTGCCACAGGATGCCCGCTATAGGTATAGCCGTGAATAAATTTTCCATCGCTGTTTTGAATAAGCCCATCTATCAACCGTTCATGAACAATCATCCCGGCCAGCGGAGCATATCCTGCCGAAACCCCTTTTCCAAACGTGATAATATCAGGTTCGATTCCAATCTGTTCTGTCGCAAAGTTGGTACCAGTACGGCCGAATCCAGTCATCACTTCATCGATAATTAAGACGATTTCGTAACGGTCACACAACTCTCTAACTTTCTCAAAATACCCCGGCGGCGGTGGAACAGCACCTTGCTGGCTTCCGACAATCGGTTCGGCGATAAATACCGACACGTTCTCAGGACCAAGCTCTAAAATGGTTCTTTCAATATCCGTTACACACGTCCAGTTTTGTTTGGAGAGACAATCATCTTTTTGACGATCGTATGGACATCGGTGGCAGTACGGAGAATAGACATGGGCATAGTTTAAAAGATTAGGAGTGTATGCATGTCTTCTTTTAACGTCTCCTCCTGCTGATAAAGAACCGATGGTGTTACCGTGATATGATTGCCAGCGCCCGATCACAATGTGTTTTTGGGGTCTGCCGGCATCCTTATGAAATTGCCTCGCCAGCTTCAAAGCGCTTTCATTTGCTTCTGAGCCTCCGGTTGTAAAATACACTTTATTTAAATGGTTTGGTGCCATTTTTCCGATTGTTTCAGCTAGTGCATGCAACGCTTTTGTCTCAAAACGCATTGTATGGACAAAAGCCGCTTTTTTTGCTTGTTCTGCCATCGCCTCTCCAATAGAAGAAATCCCATGACCCAAGTTGGCTGCAACCGCCCCCGAGCAAGCATCCAAATATTTTTTCCCGTTTTCATCTATGAGATAGACCCCTTCACCGTGGGTAATAATTGGGTACTCCTTTTTTAAATCTCGATGAAACACATAGTCTTTTTTTATTCCATCCATCTTTCCACCACCATTGCCATTCCTAATCCCCCTGCTACACAAATCGTTGCAAGGCCATATTGCCGTTTTTGCTTTTCAAGCTCATGGCATAATGTAGTGACGATTCTTGCACCGGAACACCCCAGTGGATGGCCTAGTGCAATCGCGCCTCCATTTACATTTACGTTGTCACCTTTAATGCCCCATTCTCTTAAACAAGCAAGACTTTGGGCTGCGAACGCTTCATTTAATTCAATCAAATCGATATCTTCCAAACAAAGACCCGCTTTTTTCAACGCGATTTGGGAGGCAGGAATCGGACCGATTCCCATTTCTTTTGGTGATACACCTGTTGCAGCAAAGGAACGGATCCTTGCCATAGGAACTACTCCAAGCTGTTCTGCTTTTTCTTCCGACATTAACAGCAGCATGGAGGCTCCATCATTTCTGCCTGATGAGTTTCCTGCAGTTACCGTACCATCCTTTTGAAACACAGGAAGTAGAGTTCCTAACTTTTCGATGTTCGTCAATCTTGGGTGCTCATCTGTCGCAAAGTGTCTAATTCCCCTTTTTCCTTCCTTTACCGGAACAGGAATGATTTCTTCTTCAAACCGGCCCATTTCAATCGCACGTTTCGTTTTCTGCTGACTCGTGAAGGCAAATTCATCTTGTTCACGGCGGCTTATGTTATATTTTTCAGCAAGCCATTCGGCTGTTTGCCCCATCGTAAATCGACCATATATCTCTTCAGGCTGGGATTTTGGCTGACTTTCCGTATTTGAATCAAACAGTGTCAAATCTCCCATCTTAAGGCCGAATCGCGAACCGACCGTATAATGGGGAGCTTGAGACATACTTTCTACACCTCCTGCTAAAATAACCTCTGCCTGACCAGTCAAAATGGACATCGCTCCGTTAATGACGGCCTGCATCCCCGAACCACACTGACGATGAACAGTATAAGCAGGAATCGATTCAGGAAATTGGGCATGCAAGGCAGCTACCCTAGCAATATTTGGAGCATGCGCACTTTGCTTTGTTTGTCCCACGATGACTTCATCGACAATATTGGCACCATAACCGGAAGCCGAAAGATTATTTTTCATAACAAGGGATACCAGCTCTTCTGGAGATGTATCCGCCAGTGACCCGCCGAAGGTTCCGATAGCAGTCCGAAATGCATTTACGATTACTACCATTACGCCCTCACCTCTTTGCCTATATAAAAAGCTTCTGCAATGTGGAAAGGAGCGTCCGTTTTCTGTTGAACTTCCTCAAGAGAAACTCCAGGGGACAGCTCAATAAGATAAAGTCCATCCTCCTTTACAGTGAAAACCGCCAAATCAGTAATAACTAAATCGACTTTGCGTTCAGAGGTGATTGGATAGGTTAATTCCTTGACGATTTTTGACTCCCCTTGGTTATTCGTATGCAGCGTTGTTACGATCACCTTATTGGAGCCTTCCAATAAATCCATTGCCCCGCCTACACCAAGAACACTTTTTCCTGGTACGGCCCAGTTGGCGATCTGCCCAATCGCGTCAATTTGCAGCACCCCAAGAATTGAAACACTTACATGTCCTCCACGAATCATCGCAAAAGAGGAGGCACTATCAAAAAAGGATGAACCTTCCAATACTGTGACGGGCAGTTTCCCTGCATTGACAAGATTTTGGTCAATGTTCTCTAAGTCAGGGGTAGGTCCTACTCCAAGAATTCCGTTTTCCGAGTGTAAGAAAACTTTAACATCGGATGGTATATAATCAGCGACAAGCGTTGGAATCCCGATCCCCAAATTGACGATATCACCATGCTTTAATTCCTTCGCCGCTCTTGCAGCAATGTATTGTTTCATATTCAAGCTAGTTCCCGCCCTTCAAAACGATATAATCAACATATAAATGCGGGGTCACAATTTCTTCAGGAGAAATTTGGCCTGCCTCCACAATCTCGTCTACCTCTGCAATAACCACATCCGCAGCTGTCGCCATCATCGGATTGAAGTTTCTAGCCGATTTGTTGTATATGAGATTTCCTAATTGATCTGCTTTTTTCGCTTTAATTAAAGCAACATTAGCTTTAAGAGGTTCTTGGAACACATATTTTTTACCGTTAAGAGTACGCTCTTCTTTGGCTTCGGCAATTTTCGTTCCTACGGCGACCGGCGTATAAAACCCTCCCAGTCCCGCACCGCCCGCTCGAATCGCTTCCGACATCGTTCCTTGCGGGAGCAGCTCAACTTCCAATTCTTTATTCAGAAAGGCTTTAACTACCTCTGGGTTGGATGTAAAATATGAACCTATCGCTTTTTTTACTTGTTTTTGCCGTACTAAAACTCCAAGACCTCTCCCTGGTTCTCCAAGGTTATTACTAATAATCTCTAAGTCTTTCACTTCCGTCTGAGCCAAAGCGTCTATTAAACTCAGCGGACTTCCTACAAGTCCAAACCCCCCCACCATAATCCGTGAGCCGCTTTTAACCTTTTTTACCGCGTCTTCGCATGTAATCAGCTTGCTCATCTTTTTTCCCTTCCTCTCCATCGGCTATTGTTGTTTTTAACAGTTCGGAAATATAAAAAACCGAGCAAAACATGAATCCTCTATAAAGAATGTTGTTCTAACGAACATTCCTTACACAGTGTCCATGTCTGCCCGGTTTTAATAAGACCATGGGAAGAGGTCATCTTCCCACTTTATTATAACCAAACGTTATGTATTCATTTGCTTCACGTTATCCCAGTAACGTTGAACTGCAGCTTGGAGAGCCACAATGATCGCTTGCTGGGATGGAGCAAAATAAAAGCTTTGAATTCGTTTAATCAGCGGCTCAACCCCGTCTTGAAGACAGTAGCCTATCAGCAGTTTTTGAAAATAATTTTTTGTTAGTTCAGCTACAAATGTGAATTCGGCGCCGATAATGATATGCTCTTTCAGATCCACTTCGAGGACAATTCCCGCATGCTTATACATTTCATACATCGAAGTTCCCTGTGGAGCTTTAGCATATCCTGTAGCAATCACTGTATCCAATGTTTGCATGCCCCAAAACTCCTTTCAAAACCAACTATTCATTATTATTTTCTAACTCGAGTATATGTGCCAGAAAATACAATGTCAACTGGGTATTTTTAATTTTTCGAAATATCCAAATAGTCTAACAACAATTAAGCACACTGTACTCCAACCTTAAGGCATTGGAAAAACACTTTACCATCCACGATCCTGCATACGTGCTTCAGGAGAAAGACTTGATATTTCAATACCTTTCATTGCAATCCCAAGATTTTTTGAAATCTCTGCAATTAGTTTATAGTCCTGGTAGTGGGTTGTTGCTTCCACGATCGCTCTAGCGAATTTTGCTGGATTATCAGATTTAAAGATTCCAGAACCAACAAATACTCCATCAGCACCTAACTGCATCATAAGTGCAGCATCTGCAGGCGTTGCTACTCCACCAGCTGCAAAGTTGACTACAGGCAGGCGTCCAAGATGTTTAATCTCAAGAAGAAGTTCATATGGAGCCCCAAGCAGCTTAGCCTCTGTCATCAATTCATCTTCACTCATCGAAACGACTTTACGTACTTGTGCATTGACCTTTCGGATATGACGCACAGCTTCTACGATATTACCAGTTCCCGGCTCTCCTTTTGTACGAAGCATGGATGCACCTTCACCAATACGGCGCGCTGCTTCGCCAAGATCACGGCAGCCACAAACAAATGGAACCGTGTAAGCTTTTTTATTTAGATGATATTCTTCATCTGCTGGTGTTAAAACTTCACTCTCATCAATATAATCAACGCCCATTGCTTCAAGAACTCGGGCTTCTACGATGTGCCCGATACGCGCTTTTGCCATAACTGGAATGGAAACCGCATTCATGACTTCTTCGGTAATTCGCGGATCTGCCATTCTTGCTACTCCGCCAGCTGCACGGATATCAGAAGGAACGCGCTCTAATGCCATTACAGCTACCGCTCCTGCTTCCTCTGCTATTTTTGCCTGCTCAGCATTCACAACGTCCATAATGACGCCGCCCTTTTGCATTTCAGCCATACCTCTTTTTACACGATCCGTACCTGTTTTCATGTTAAGCCCCCTTTGATAATTTTATGAAAGTATCTATACCTTTTATAAGGAAATCACATCTAATTCAATAGGAATTATTTTAAAACTAAAACGCTTGCTTCTAAGCCTTTTTAAAGATCTTATATAATCATTTTTTTATCTTTCTGCAGCTGTAGTTCTTGTTCGCCTCTACCGTCCTGTTCCCGATTCTTTTTAATTCTGAAATGATAGATTAAGTAACAAGCTATTACGAAAGGAGCTCCAAGATACAGGGCGAGACGTTGTTCTGAGTCAAATGCTAAACTTGCAAGTACAACGCAGTTTAACGTTAGTGCGATGATCGGCAGAGCAGGGTATAGAGGTGTTTTAAATTTAAGATCCTCTACTCTTCCACCTTCACGAATAAATTTTCTCCGGAAGGCAATTTGCGAAGCTGTGATTGAAATCCAACCTACCTGAGCACCTAATCCAGCCACTGACAGCAGCCAAACAAAGACCGTTTCAGCAGCGAAAAATCCGGATAGTAGTGATAATAATGAAATTCCCATAGTTAGAAGAAGAGCATTAAAAGGAACCCCTCGTTTATTTACTTTAGCAAGAACCGGACTAGCCATTTTTTCCTTTGACATCGCATACAACATCCGTGTTGCTGCATAAAGACCTGAGTTTCCAACTGAAAGCAATGCGGTAAGAATAACAAAATTCATAATATCTGCTGCATAAGGAATTCCGAGACTATCAAATACGACTACAAATGGACTTTCAACAACACCTGCTTTTTCCATCGGAATTAAACTTGATAAGACAAAGATGGCTAATACAAAGAAGAATAATGTACGCCAGACGGTTTGTTTAATCGATTTTGGAATCGTTTTTTCAGGTTCTTCACTTTCCCCTGCAGCAATCCCAATCAATTCCGTCCCTTGGAAAGAGAAATTGACTGCAATCATCGTAATAATTAATGCAGAAAATCCATTTGGTAAAAGACCATGTCCAGTAAAATTAGATAGGAATGGTGCCTCTTGTCCACTGTTCATATCGATGAACCCAAACATAGCAGCGCCGCCCAATACAATGAAAAGAATAATAGCTACTATTTTTATACTTGAAAACCAAAATTCAGCTTCACCAAACGCTTTTGCGGAAAGAGAATTCAGTAAAAATAGAATCACTGCAAAAATCGCACTCCAAATCCAAATCGGAGTATCAGGAAACCATCTTTGCATCAGCTGCCCAGCTGCAAGGAACTCTAATGCAACAGTAACCGACCAGCCTAACCAATATAGCCATCCAAGTGCAAACCCTGTTCCTGGACCAATAAATTTCGTGGTATATGTTTGGAAGGACCCAGAAACTGGCATTGCTACAGACAATTCACCTAGGCAAAGCATTGTCATAAACATAATCAAACCGCCAACAATATATGAGAGAATTGCACCTGATGGTCCTGCTTGTTGAATCGTATACCCTGAACCAAGGAATAGACCTGATCCGATAACCCCTCCGAGAGAGATCATAAATAAATGCCGAGTTTTCATCGTTCTTTTCAATTCATTTGTTTGGTTTTCTTGCAAATGCATAAAATTCCCCCTTTCATCCCCTTAAAAATGCATGCGCTTTCAATAATAGCGATAAAATTTGCAAAAAATAACTCATCAAATTCCTGACAAATTTTAATCATTAGGCTAAATAGAAAAATTTACAACAGCCAAATAATTCGAAATTATCACTATTTTAACTTATTAACATGCAATTACCGTGCCAAAAGTAAAAACCACTATTTGTGAACTTTTCGTGAAACTAATATGCAAAATATCTTTGCACTACCCTTAATTTTTTTGCACTTAACATGCAAAAAAATCATTCTAATAAAATAGAAAGAGTCTTTATTTTGGATACAATTTTTTTTTCGATCATCTAGGATGGCTACAAATGCAGGTTTAGAATTAACCCTTTGATGTGTATGAGCGAATTTATAAATATTTTGGAAACGCACTAATCATTTTCTTCTTAAGCTTTTCTAATAATAACCTGGATTATTCTGTACCCATTCAAAATACGAAACGGTTACACCACCTGCGCTTGCAAGAATGTCTGGAACAAGAATATCACAATCTAATTTGAGTAGTTCTTTATTTGTAATTGTGTATTTAAATCGTTGGGAAAACGCTCCGAAGCTGTCTCTTAAAATAACGCAAAATAATTTTGCATTAATAAAAACATTTTTTAATTGTCAGGGTAAGACGATTTTCTACATTAATAAAATGACGCAAATAGAATCTATGGATATTCAGGATGTTATTAATAAAAATCTATTAGATATATTAGATGATCAATCTAGTACTCTTGTACAAGCTTTACAGGGCGTTTAAGCGATTCCTGAAACTTCAACTTTTCCACCCCTCGATTACTTTTTTACATTTATAGCTTGGGTTTGAAGGGTATTCTAGTTTAATAATGTGAAGGAATTTAATACTTATATAGAGATGTGGTTAGCGGTGAAGAAGCAGGAGTTCTCGAAGGGGGAACTTGTCGGTTTGCAGTCTAGCAATTTTTATAGCTTTAATCGTTTCCCTCAAAGTAAACCACCCAAAGCGAAAAAATTGAACCGTCCTAAAGAAACTAGTATTCCTTTAAAAACTGATAAACAAAAGAATAGTAAACGTACCGAAGCGCCGATTGAACTTGATCACACTTTTGTTAGTGATAAAGTTCCACATGCATTTGTCCAGCTCGTAAAATACTTTTTCTCCGATGCAAAAATGATTGAAGAATACTGGCATATGGTCCAAATCGCTGCCTTCCGTTTGGAATGTGACCAACGTACAGAAGACGTACTTGCTATCGCCATTAAGTCGTTCAAGCAGTTGATTCGTAAACTAAAATCGACAAAACAGGTAGCTAAACCAATTGCTTTTTTTTACGGAATCTTAACCAATAAACTGAAAGAATTCTATTTAGAGAAGCTTGCTGAAAATCGATCTGACAGCATGGTCTTTCGAATAGTGCTTCCAGGTGGAGAAGTTCTGAGCTATGATTCAGGGAATGTATAGGACTAGCACATGAAACAATGATGTACAACTAAAGGAGTGACATTCATGGACAAACAGTTAGATGAGAAAGAGATAGAAAACCAGGTATACAAAAACGGAGATGCGTTAACAAGTTTTGATGATTTCAGGGAATATCTTAGTGGAAAAGTTAGTTTAGGAAAAAAACTTGGTATGGACGAAGAGCAGTTAGCCAACTCGGCTGAGAAAGTAGCCGATTACCTCGCGCATAAGGAGCCGCCTAAGAATTCCGAGGAGCGTTTATTACAGGAACTTTGGAACGTGGGGACCGAGGAAGAGCAGCATAAACTGGCTCATATGCTTGTCCGTTTAGTGCAACAATCTTAGACTTACTAGAATTTAAAGTTTAGATAAAAAAATATCATTTAGCAGAGCGAACTGAAGTAAATTGCCCCTTCTCAATCTTGAAGGGGCTTCATCTCTGTTATCTGTAATATATGGCTGTGAAACTTACGAGAATTGACAAAGTTAGCTAGTGAAATTTCCAATCAATCGTTTGATTAAATGTGGATTTATCCCTTTAAAAAAACGAACTATTAGTTATTTCCGAGAAAATATTTTGTCGAGGATTAGATTAGTTAGGATTGGTTGCGTTACAGAATCATTGATAAATGGCCAAATTCATACAATTGCATACTGGATATGACATTAAAAAGTGTATCAAACGTTTGATTAGTTTGGAGCGAAACCTTTTATCATAACAGGTTTTCATCGAAAAATGAGTGCGAGGATTGACGAAATGGAAGGCACGATAAAAAAATAGGTTAATGAAAGGCATTATTTAAACTTTTATGCGTTTTTTATTGTATAACATGAATTTACCAAAGGAAAAATGCAAATAAATAGTAAAAACCCACTCAACCGGAGGGAGTTTCTAAACATGCTGATGGAGCGTTTGATTTTGGTAGCAATGTGGCTGTTCGGCTTTGTTGGCTTGTTTCTGTTTATTCCACGAAAAGATCGGCGCAAGGGATTTTTGGCTTTCTTAATGTTCCAAGCCGTCATATGGCTTTGCGATATACCTGCTTTTAAATATGATCTATTAAGAGCGCCTGTAAGAGAGCTGCCAAAAGCCACTGATCTTCCCCTTACAATCGATTATTTTTTTTATCCCGTATTGTTTGCCATCTATTACGTCCATAGGAGATCAAAGGGTAATCTATGGTCAAGGATTACATACTTTTTTGTATGGGTCTCAGTGATCTCCTTGTTTGATATTGTCATTGAGAGATATACAGATTTATTAGAATATGAATTTTTAAAGTGGTATGGGATGTGGATGTACATTGTATTTCTCTTTTATGTGAGTCAAGTCTGCTGTAATTGGTTCTTTAAGGACAAGGCCTTGTTTCAGGCGGAGCGGTGGGAAATGAATGAGAATTGAATGGTGGCTCTTATTATCCGTGTGGGTAGTGGCAACAGGAATTCTTTTTTTCATACCTAAAAATAAAATTCGTCTTGCGGTTGTCGCATTTTTGTTCCAGCAGATTATTACTTTTCTTATAGGATTAGTGGTCGTAGAGTTTGGACTGCTTGAATATCCTGTTCGATTATTTCCTACTGTTAATCGGACGAGCTTCACGTTTGAGTATTATGCCTTTCCAGTCATATGTGCCGCCTTTAATGTTTGGTATCCTAATCATCGAAGTAACCTAATTCAAGTAGGATATTATGTTGGATTTAGTTCTGTTTTGACCATTGCTGAAGTAATTATCGAAAAATACACCAGCCTCATCAATTACATACATTGGGATTGGTATACCTCTTTAATTACAATAGGTGTTGCATTATATATAGCACGTGAATTTTGTGTTTGGTTTTTCACAAAGGGAGAGGTATAATATTTCCTCTCCCTTTGCTTAACCAGTGATCTATTTTGTGCGATTAGGATTTTGCCCCTTTTTTAATTTTTAGGATAAATTTCGTAAACCAATAAGAAATAAACACGATCCCTAAATCTATAAGGAAAAGGTAAAATTGATTCATTCCTTTTCTAAATTCCACAAATCCCATAAATTGCTCAATAGAAGCGAAAACGAAAGCAAAGCAGGCACTTAAGATTATTGTATATAAATAGAAGTTTTTTTGTTTATTAGTACAGTATTGATACACAAGCAAGAAACCTACCGGTAACACAGAAGCTGTCATATTGGCTGCGTTTGGCAGTATGGGTGTTAAAAAATATTTGTGAACAAAGTAACCGTTTCTTCCAAGTGCGATATCAATATACGTCCAAAGAATATGTACGGTATAACCAAAGAAAAACAACTCAAAAATCCTTTTTCGGTCAATTGTAAAACACAAAACAAACAGAGGAATAATCAATAACGCTAAAACGACCCAAAATTGCCAATTTCCAAAATCTGAATAGTCTTTCCAGTAATCAGAATAGAAACCATTTACCTCTGTATTCTTCTTAAATATTTGCTCCCAAAACTCGCTGTATTCCATAAGCCACCCCCTAATCCTAACCCTATTATTTTGGTACAATCATTTATTATTATGTATCAAAAAAAACCCATTCCAGTTGAAAGCTAGAATGGGTAAGAATCCATCGTTAAAGGACATTTTTATCGAACATTAAAGAGTAACGCAGTTCATTATTTTATAGCCTGAACCCGTAAAGAACCCTTTCCAACTAATCCATAATAAGATAAGAATGCCAGTAAGCTGGCTGAAAACATAATAACCGCCATTGGAATCGCCGTATATTCCCCTGCAATTCCTACGAGGGGCGCGGTTAATGATCCGAGTACAAATGGAAGGAGTCCTAATAACGCAGAAGCACTCCCCGCAATATGCCCTTGTGTCTCCATTGCTAATGCAAACGAAGTGGTACCAGTGATTCCAATTGATGAGACAAAAAAGAAAATTGGAATCGCAACGGCAATCAGGGGTGCCTTAACTAGAAGAGCGACCAATAAAGCCAAACCTGCTAAGTTCGCAATCAATAACCCAATCTTTAAAAAAGTCCTCTCCGAGAAAACACCTGCATAGCGGCCAACCATCTGAGTTCCAATAATGAGCGCAATTCCATTGACTCCGAACAATAGACTGAACACTTGGGGAGTCACACCATAAATATTCTGATAGACAAAAGAAATTCCCGAAACATATGCGAAAATTCCAGCAACCATGAAGCCTTGCGTAAGAGCATAACCAGTGAACTGGCGATCTTTTAACAAGGAGCCAAAATTCTTCACAATTTGTGAGATATCACTAGGGACACGGTTTTCTTGTGGTAATGTTTCTTCCAGTTTCCATAAAACGATTAAGAACAATACAATCCCTATACAGGCTAAAACAAGAAAAACACCTGACCAATCGGTAAATGCCAGTATAATCCCACCTGCAATCGGTGCTACAATCGGCCCGAGGTTCCCCACTAACATCAATAACGCGAAGAACTTGGTAAGTTCCCTTCCACTATAGACATCGCGAACAATGGCTCGCGAAATAACGAGTCCGCCTGCAGCTGCAAAGCCTTGCAAGAAACGCGCCCCGATAAAGATATAAATAGAAGGGGCAAATGCACATACCACCGAAGTGAGTAAATACATAATGAGGAAAAATCGCAGCGGCTTCTTCCGACCTTGAACATCACTCATGGGTCCAATAATCAATTGACCTAATCCCAATCCTAATAAGCAGGTGGTCAAACTAATCTGTACTAGAGAAGCAGTAGTGTTGTATTCCTTTACTATAGTAGGAAAGGAAGGTAAATACGTATCAATGGTAAAAGGACCTAATAATGAAAGAGACCCTAAAAGTAAAGCAAGTTGTAATCGTTTGGTACCTGTTAATTTATTCACTATTTCTGTCCTTTCTATAAGGTTTTTTCATTCACCTAATGAATTGGAAAAGATGGAGATAATACATTTTAGAATGAAAGACTTATTAATTCAACCTATATGCATATTGTGACCAATCCCCCATGAAAGCCAAGTTTCCAAAGGAGTTAAATCTATCATGACAACAAAAAGGAATAGAACATCTCAACGATATCCTATTCCCATGCAGTATCAATCATTGCTATTTTTATATTTAGGTAAATAGATCATCGACTTAAACAAATCTCCATCTACTTGGATCGTAAATTTACCTTTTTGGATTTCAATTAGGCTTTTCGCAATGGATAGCCCTAACCCGCTTCCATTACTCGATCTGGATTCATCTCCTCTTTTAAAACGCTCCATTAATTCGTCTGCTGAAATATTTAACTCATAGGCAGAAATGTTCTTGAAGGTGAGAAGAACTTCGTTTCCTGCATCTTCGATATCGATGTAGACTCTTGACCCCTTAAGCGTATATTTAAATATATTGGATAATACGTTCTCGATGGACCTCCATAGTAATTTTCCATCAGCTTGTATATACACCTTATCCTTAGGATGACTGAACTTAAATGCTAAATCTAAATCTTCAATTTTATCATTCACTTCCCCAAGCCCCTGGGTGATTAAAGAGATAATATCAATTCGCTCAAACTGAACGGGGATATTGCCGCTGGAGGCTTTTGCTGCGTCAAATAAATCATCTGTAAGCACTTTTAACCGTTTCGACTTTTGATCCAGTACCTCAATATATTGTTCAATCTTCGATGGGTCGTTTTCTTTTTTCAATAGATCTACATAGGTAATAATAGAAGTCAAAGGTGTTCGAATGTCATGAGACACATTGGTGATCAGTTCGGTTTTTAAGCGCTCACTTTTGAGTTCACTGCTAACTGCTTTTTGCAAACCATCCGTGATGCTGTTTATATTGGAGGCAAGTTTTGCAAACTCTCCCTTCCCCCCCACATCGATGCTATGCTGGATATCTCCATCCTTTATTCGTGCTACCCCTTCTTGTATCGCCGTGAACGACTTAACACGCTTATAGGCAAACCAGGCTGCAATTCCCAGGGTTACCGGAAACATGAAAAACGTTGCCGCAACCAATAGTGGATATCCGATGACCAGTAATACCGTCTTTACCCCAACATTTCCACTATCATAGACATTTCTCACAAATGAAACCATCAGATAGATCAGCCTATAGATTAAGGTATGTGTAAAGAACGTTTTATTCTTGATATGCCTTACCAGTGATAGAACAAGCGCGAACCCAGCGGCTGCAATCGGGATTGTAATCGGAAAGACCAACACATCCATATTTTTGATATTAACGCTGTCTACTAAGCCAACCCAAAGAGCCATTAGGCACATGAGTAGTACCAGATTTACATCAATATATAATTTATCGATTGGATTAAGTTTTACTTCTTTGTCTGTAAAAGACTTTCTCCCAATCACGAGGACTAAATATAAAAAGGTAAGGATAAATCCTGTTAAAAAGGCTAAAAATTGATAAAAACTTGTTGTGATAACTTCTTTTTGATCTTTCCATTTATCCATTTTAGAGGTTAAAAATTCCTTCGTAAAAGCAACATAGACAACTTGGTTTTCTGGATCCAATTCTTCTATTCTTTCGTTAATTTGATAGAAGTGCTCATTCTCTTCTATTTCCTTTGGATAAATCTCTCTTTTATAACCATCAAACACGAGATAAGAAGGATAGGTTTTATACTGTTCTTTTTCAACCTGAGTACGGTTGGTATAGACATTTACACCGTCACTGCCATAATACAAAGGGTGTTCAATCTCTTCTAGATTTTGCACAATGGAATGGAATTCTCTTAAATCGTTCTTGATCAGCCTATCCCTTGCCAGAGAGATCTTATCGGCGTACTCTTCTTTAAATTTATCGTAGTTTTCCTTTTCACTTAAATTAGGATTAAAATTTTTGGAATTAACCTGGAAATCCGAATACAAGGTTTCTTCTTCACTTCTTACTTCATCCTCACTAATTGACCTGCCGTTTACGATATGTTCCTCACTCTTAAATTCCGTTAACAGTCTGGTTAGCTGACCGATAATCGCGTCGCTTTCCCGCACGTAATCACTGCTGTGAAAGTAGTCTTCTTCAAAAACGATCCCAAAATCTCCATCATTGACGAATTCTACATCTACAAATGCTTTGATGATATCTGTAAAAAAGAGAATCATCACGATAAAAATAACAATTTTTGTCGTAAGTAAATGGCTATATTTTTTCAACTTTATATCCAACTCCCCACACCACCTTCAAATATTTTGGCTCTTTCGGATTGATTTCTATTTTCTCTCTGATTTTTCTTATATGAACGGTAACCGTGTTCTCCGGACTAAAGGCCGCTTCATTCCATACCTTCTCATAGATCTCCTCAATGGAGAAAACCCTTCCGGCGTTTGCAGTCAGAAGCTTTACAATCTTATATTGTACCGGTGTAAGGTGGACGCTCTCTCCATCGACGGTGATTGTCTTACTTTCATCATCGACAATTAGTCCGCCGGTTCGATAGACATTACTTTTGGTTTCAAGTCCTCCAAAAGATGTATATCTTCTCAGTTGTGATTTCACTCTTGCGATGAGCTCTAATGGATTAAAAGGTTTGGTGATATAGTCATCCGCTCCTATATTCAATCCCAATATTTTGTCGTAATCCTCAGATTTGGCCGAAAGCATGATCAATGGTATTTTATTATCTTCTCTAATCTTCATGGTAGCTCTTATCCCATCCATCCTAGGCATCATAATATCCATGATAATGAGATGGATCTCCTGATGATCGATGATTTCGATAGCTTCTATCCCGTCAAAAGCCTTGAATATTTGATAGCCTTCATTTTCTAAGTAAATTCCTATCGCATCCACAATTGCCTTATCATCATCACAGACCAATATGTTCATGAAACCCGCCCCTATCTATGTATTTGATATCATATCGCCCTTTTTTTGCTTCTAGGATCATGATACCCATGAAATCTTAACAAACACTTTATGTAAATCTTAAGATTTTCTTAGCATTAAAGAAAGCCAAGAAAAAAACAATTTTTAAGTGGTGTTTGCATTCCTGATTAATCTTATAAAACCCTGTTTACGTGCCAAGCCTCTACATGCACAAACAAAAAGGCTAGTCGCAAGACTAACCCTGTTAATTCCACCTTTGTTTGAGCAAAAAATTAATCTTTTTTCCCGTGAAGATTTTTTAAAACTTTGTGTCGGACGTAATCAAGGTGTAAATACATTTGATGAAACGCCTCAAACGGATCCCTTTTTTCCAATGCTTTATAAATCGCCATATGATGCTCGATGGTTCGTTCTGGTTCTCGAACTTTTATTTCACTGTTGATTTTGACAAGAGTGACAATTAATGAATCTACCATTCCCTCTACAATCTGGTTATTGGCACTTAAGGCGATGATCCGATGAAATTCAATATCGGCTTCGCCATAGTTTTGATCTTTACTGTTTTCAATGATTTCAATCGTTTGTTTTAATCTTTTGAGATCTTCGTCACTAATTTTCTCAGCCGCAATGGTAATTAAACCTAATTCCAATGCCATTCTCGCTTCAACCATTGCTTGCAGATTATCATGTGCAAGGGATAACATAATAGAAAAGGGATGGCTGCTAATTTTATTATTAAAAAAAGTACCTTCTCGTGTTTTTCGGTTAATAACCCCCAACGATTCAAGAGAGCTGAGTGCTTCACGTAACACGGGACGGCTGACGTTAAGTATTTCCATTAGTTCCATTTCCGTAGGCAGTTTATCTCCAGGTTTCATCTGACCACTAATCAATAGTTGAATAATACTTTCGACCACCTGCTTGGATAAAGTAGTACGATTTACTGACTCAACTATGATTTTTCTTGGAGTTTCGTCCATTTTTGGGCTCCTTGTTTTCACATTTTTGTAAGCCCATTATATTATATTTCTGTCCTACTTCACCAGCGGAAAAAACGCTGCGAAATGCCAGCAGCGTTCTACTATCACTATATCTTCAATACTCGGCAAATATTTTCGGCCGCAAATGCTAAATTCTCTTCTCCGGAATTAAATGCTTCCTCTAATGTTGTCACACCTTTTAAAATTCCAATAATGGCATTAAATCCGTTATCGTATAACGATTCCACTCCAGTGCCAACTCTGCCAGCAAAAGCAATTACAGGGACAGAGTGTTTTTTAGCTACACTCGCCACCCCGTAAGGAGTTTTGCCGAACAATGTCTGGGCATCAATGCTGCCTTCTCCCGTAAAAACATAGTCTGCTCCCTTGACTTGTTCCTCCAGCCGAGTATACTCAATAACAAAGTCAATTCCTTTTTTTAACTCGGCATTTAAGAAGGCCATTAACCCCGCACCAAGACCGCCCGCAGCGCCAGCACCATCTAGATGGGCAATATCCTGGCCTATTTGCTCTTTCATAACATCAGCAAAATAAGATAAGTTTTGGTCCAGAACGTGTACCATTTCAGCTGTTGCTCCTTTTTGGGGGCCAAAAATAGCTGACGCTCCATTTTCACCGATTAGTGGATTGGTGACATCACAAGCTACATCAAACTTTGCATGTTTAATTCTTTCATCCAACCCGCTTACATCAATCGTATGCAAACGACCCAATGCGCCGCCGCCAAACGAGAGCTCGTTGCCATTTTCATCTTTAAAAGAAACACCAAGTGCTTGGAGCATCCCTGCCCCTCCATCATTTGTTGCACTGCCGCCAATTCCGATTAAAAACCGGCTCACCCCTTTGTCTAATGCATGTTTAATTAATTGTCCGGTTCCATAAGAAGTGGTCAATAAGGGATTGCGGTCTTCAGGCTTAATTAATTCTAATCCACTTGCACTTGCCATCTCAATAACTGCGGTTTGCCCCTCCCCCAAGAGACCGTATTCTGCATTGACACTTTCTCCTAGTGGTCCGAGCACCTCTGTCTTAATCATCTCGCCATTTGTCATGCTGACGAGAGATTCAACGGTGCCTTCCCCGCCGTCCGCCATGGGGACAATGACACATTCTGCATCAGGAAAAACGGCTTTTACACCTTTTTCCATTGCAAGGGCAGCCTTCTTCGCCGTCATACTTTCCTTAAATGAATCGGGTGCTAGTACAAACTTCATCATAATCTGTCCTTTACATTTAATAAGTTTAATGGTTAATTCATTGTTGATTTTCGTGCAGGTTGAGATTTCATAGGCGGAGAATTTCCGGCTATTGTATATAGAGGAGGCTTATGAAGCAGATATAAGCGGAGATATTCCGGTTAACTGCTTTAAATAAGACAAAATCCAAGGATTTGGATACAATAAGCGGAAAAACTCCGCTTATTTTTAAGGAAATATAGGTATTTCCCAATTTAGACGGAAATTCTCCGCTTATTTTCCAAACACAACATTCAGTTTTAAAAGAAGAGTGACCCTCACAGCCACCCCAATATTGTTTAGCGAACAAGACATGGTTTCTTGTTATCAAATTTCCAGCCAGGGATGTAGAACTGCATACCGACTGAGTCGTCACGAGAGTTAAGTCCCAAATTTTTATATACTTCATGTGCCTTTAGGATTTGCTCCATATCTACTTCTACACCTAAACCTGGCTTATCTGGGATCGGCAAGTGTCCACCAACAATTTGGAATGGATCCTTCGTTAAACGTTCAATACCTTCCTGCCAAATCCAGTGTGTATCAATCGCCGTAATTTCACCCGGAGCAGCCGCGGCAACATGGGTAAACATGGCAAGTGAAATATCAAAGTGGTTATTCGAGTGAGATCCCCACGTTAGTCCCCATTCATTACACATTTGCGCTACACGGACAGAACCTTGCATCGTCCAAAAATGTGGGTCGGCAAGCGGGATATCCACTGATTGCAGCGAAATGGTATGACCCATTTGACGCCAGTCCGTAGCAATCATATTCGTTGCCGTTGGAAGACCTGTTTGTCTCCTGAACTCAGCCATCACTTCACGGCCGGAGTACCCATTTTCTGCACCACATGGATCCTCTGCATAGGTTAGAATTCCGTGCATATCTTTGCAAAGCTCAACCGCTTCCGCTAATGACCAAGCACCGTTTGGATCAAGGGTAATTCTTGCATCAGGGAACCTTTCTTTTAATGCCTTAATGGCTTTGATTTCTTCTTTCCCCTCTAAAACGCCGCCTTTTAGCTTAAAGTCTTTAAAGCCGTAAAGTTCTTGTGATGCTTCAGCGAGACGTACAATTGCTTCCGGTGTTAACGCCTCTTCATGGCGGACACGATACCATTCCACATCAGAATCACGATTACTATAATACGGAAGTTCTGTCCGATTACGGTCACCAATATAGAACAGGTAACCAAGAGTCTTAACTTTATCCCTCAGCTGGCCTTCACCAAGAAGAGCTGCAACCGGAACATTTAAGTGCTTCCCTAATAGATCTAGTAATGCTGCTTCAAGGGCAGTAACCGCATGAATGGTAATCCGTAAATCAAATGTTTGTAAACCGCGGCCTGCTGAATCACGGCCGGCAAATTCTTTTCGAACCTTATTTAAGATATTGTTATAATGACCAATGGATGAACCAACTACGATCCCTCTAGCATCTTCAAGTGTTTTACGGATTCCTTCGCCGCCGGGTACTTCACCTACACCCACATTACCATTGCTGTCCTTTAAGATCACAATGTTTCTAGTAAAATAGGCACCGTGTGCACCGCTAAGATTTAATAACATACTGTCACAGCCGGCAACCGGATATACTTCCATTTCCGTAACAACTGGAGTAGCGTTAATCACTTTCTCAACTGTATTCATGGCAATTTCTCCAATCCATTTTATAATAGAGAGAACGCATGGCCACGTTCTCTATGAAGTTTTTTCAATAACTTAACGGGAAACCTCTGTATTCGCTAATTTTTCATAGTATTTTACTAGACTGCTATGGTCCTCAAATTCATAACCATCTACTTTCAAGGCATACATCATTTCTAGAACAGCTGCCGTTAATGGAGCTGGAGCACCGAACTCATGGCTGGTTTCTAGCGCATTTGTTAAATCTTTCATGTGCAGGTTTATACGGAAACCAGGGTTGAAGTTACGGTCTAACATCATCGGTGCTTTTGCATCTAATACCGTGCTTCCTGCTAAACCGCCGCGGATGGCTTGGTACACAGCTTCTGGGTTCACACCAGCTTTTTGCGCTAAGACAAATGCTTCCGATACCGCTGCAATGTTTAATGCCACAATGATTTGGTTTGCAAGCTTCGTCACGTTACCTGCACCAATTTCGCCCACGTGCACAACCGATCCAGCCATGGCTGCTAATACATCCTTCACTTCTTCAAATACTTCCTTTTTGCCGCCCACCATAACAGAAATGGTGCCATCAATTGCTTTTGGCTCCCCGCCGCTGACAGGAGCATCTAACATTTCAACGCCCTTTTCGATTAATGCTCGATATACTTCTTGAGAAGCAGCTGGTGCTATAGAGCTCATGTCCACATAAATTAATCCTTCATGGGTACCTTCAATAATTCCGTTTTCTCCTAAAGCAACATCCTTTACGTTTGGAGAGTTTGGTAACATGGTGATGACGATATCTGATTTTTCAGCGATAGCCTTTGGTGTTGATTCTACTTCCGCTCCTAATTGTTCCAGTTCTTTACTTGCCTCTTTATTAAAATCACTAACAATCACTTGATATCCCGCTTTGAGCAAGTTTTTGCTCATAGGCTTACCCATAATTCCTAGTCCAATAAATCCAATTTTCTTCATTATTCCTTCACTCCTAAAATTCATTTATCCAATAAACATATTGAGAATTAGTACACCGCACAATCCAAGGATACCAAGTGCCGTTGTATAAGTAGTTCTAATCTTAATCGCTTGGCCAACTGATAGGTTGAGATATTCTTTGAACATCCAGAAGCCAGGGTCTGTTACGTGGGAGAAAGCAATACTTCCACAAGTTACAGCCAGAGTCATTAATTCCAAGCTAATACCAGAAGCTTGAGCGATTGGAAGAACCACACCAGCTGCTGTCATAACCGCAACAGTGGCAGACCCAAGAGCAATACGCAAGATAGCTGCAATTAACCAAGCAAGGACAATGGGAGAAATATCCCACCCGTTTGTTAACTCCTTGATATAATCAGCAATACCACTGTCTACTAATACCTGTTTGAATGCCCCACCGGCACCAATTACCAGGATGATCATGGCCATCGGCTTTACACTGCTAGAACACGATGACATTACGTCCTTTAAGGAACGGCCAACCCTTGTTCCAAGCAAATAGAAGGAGAGCAATAGAGTAAGCATTAAGGCAATCGTAGCGGAACCAAAGAATTCCATAGCATGTCTAAAGCTATTCGTTTCTGGTAAAGCAACTTCACAAGCGGCAGATATTCCAATGAGCACCACGGGGACAAGTGCAACTGTGATACTGGATAAGAAGCTAGGCATTTCTTCCTCTTTAAAAATTTTCGTACTGCCAATCCCAGCAGGAATAGAAGGATTGATTTTTTTTACAAATGGCAGTCTTGGCCACGTTAAAGCGATGAAAACACCTACAGGAATGGCAATAATCAAGCCATACACCAATGTTAAACCCATGCTTGCACCGAATGCGTCTACAACCGCTGCTGGTCCTGGGTGCGGAGGCAGGAAGCTATGTGTAGTCGATAATCCAACCGATGTCGGGATTGCTACCCAAAGTAAATTTAACTTTGTTTGACGTGCAATCGTGAAAACTAATGGAATTAATAAGACAAAGGCAACTTCGAAGAACATCGTAATCCCAAGGATATAAGCGGCAATCAACATCGCGAATTGAACCCGTTTAATTCCCATTTTGTCGATTAGGGTGGTGGCAATCCGTTGAGCTGCTCCAGCATCAGCCATAACCGTTCCGATCATGGCTCCAAATCCTAAAATCAAAATCAATTCATCAAGCTGCCCCCCGATACCTCCGTAAATAGACTCGAGTAATGAATCGCCTGGCATCCCTTGAAGAAAGCCCACAAATAAAGCAGCAATAATTAAAGCAATAAAACCATTTATTTTTAACGGGATCATCAAAACCAAAATAAGAGTAACAGCTAATGCAACATAAACTAATGGCATAGTCATTCTTCCTCTCTGTCGAGAAATTAGTTGGTTTGGTAAAGCTCTAAGTCCTTTAATACATTGGCTAATATTTGCTTGCTTTCAGGATTCATTTCTGCTGCAGGAGCGAATGCATAACCCACATCAATTCCTACCATTCGTAAACCTTCTTTTAACACAACAGGGAATGTTGCTTTATCCACGGCTAAACGTAGTGGAGCAAGTTTAAACTGCAATTCTAGTGATTTTTGATAGTCGCCTGCAACGAACGTATTGTAAATATCTGCGACCAATTTAGGTGCAATATTACCTGTGCTCGCGATCGCTCCAGTGGCACCATGACATAAACCTGCATAAATGAGTGTGTCGCGTCCAAGTAAAACGGAAAATGATTCGCGAGGGGTGACTCGTAAGTACTCAGCCGTTTTCGTCATATCTCCGCTGCTATCTTTAATTCCGATAATGTTATCAACCTTACTAAGCTCTTCGCAAGTCTTCACATCAATTTTCACCTGTGTACGAGCTTCATTCCCATAAAGAATAATTGGCAGTTTTGTAGACTTGGCGATTGTCTTAAAGTGCTCGGCCAACTCTGTTTGCGTTGGTGACATAAAATACGGAGTTAAGACAGATATCGCTGCAACACCGCCAATCTCTTCTACCATTTGTGCGGTTTGAATACAGTCTTTCGTAGTGATTTCACTAGCCCCGCAATAAATGGGAACTCTTCCAGCGGTGTGATCAACTGTTACCTCCACAACCCGGCGCTTCTGCTCTGGCGTTAGCCCGTAAATTTCACCGCTGCTTCCTAAAACAAATAATCCATGAACCCCACCTGCGATTGTGTAATCGATTACCTTTCGTAAAGCCTCTTCCATCAAGTTTCCATTTCTATCTAAAGGTGTGACTAATGCAGGAATGACCCCATTTGGTTTAAACATTGTTTTAACTCCTCTCGTTCTCTCATTAGTTAAATTACTGAAACTCCAAAAATTTTGTCAGATTCGTAGAATGTGTATTTTAGGCAAATGAACAAGTGGTTTATGACTTTATTAGAATCTAATATGGCGAAAATTTTTCATATGTTCGTTTTATTACAATAAATCGAACATATTTTAGTTTTTTTCGCAATTCTCAGTAACCGCTTACATGTTTTATTGTATAATTGTCTTACAAATAAAACAATCGTTCAAATTACTAAGAAACTGTTTAATTTTTTAGGCAAATAAACAAATTTTTCAAATAATTGTATAATTCAAGGGGATTGGCAGATGAAAATTAATAAAGTACTAGCCCAAGAGATTGCCGATAAAGTAATGACCGTTATACCCTACAATGTAAATATTATGGATGAAACAGGGATGATTATTGGAAGTGGGGACGCAAATAGAAAAGGTAAAATGCATCAAGGGGCGATAGCAGCAGTCGAACAAAATACCATTGTTTGCATCTATGATTCAGAAGGTCCCTCCATGCCAGGTGTAAATATCCCGATCCATTTCAGAAATAAAATTATCGGCGTGATTGGAATAAGCGGAGAACCAGCCATTGTTGAACCTTTTGCTGAATTAGTCCGCGTAACTGCAGAATTATTAATTAACCAGGAATATCTATTTAAAGAACGTAGAATACAGGAGCAAATGAAGGAGGAGTTTTTATATCAATGGGTTTTTCGTCAAGATCAATATGATGCTGTGTTTAAGAATAACGGCGAAGCAATGGGGATTAATGTTACGATGGAAAGAATGGCCATTATCGTTAAGGGTGAAACCATTAAAGAAGCCTATTTAAAAGACCAAGAATTTTCATTCAAACTAAATCATTCTGCGTTACTTTTCATTGTGCCGACGGATAGTGATATCTTAAAAAGATTGGAACAGATGAATACCCATCCTCGTACGAAAATTGGAATTGGCGGCAGCACTACACTTGTATCAAAATCAGTGCATGAAGCAGAACGGGCAATTGATATCGCTGAAAAACTAACACTGCCTTCCACTTTTTGTTATTATCAAGAGCTAAAGTTTATTGATTATTTAACAAATAAAGATTTACCATTTAGTGAAATCGGCCATTTTTTTCAGGAGTTTGAGGCTACACCTAAAGGACAAGAGCTCATTGAAACACTTCTTTGCTATATAAAAAACAGTGGTGATATGAATGCGATTTCGAAGGAACTTCATATCCATCGGAACAGTTTGGCCTATCGCTTACAAAGAATTGAAATATTAACAAGCAAAAATCCGAAAAAGTTCACAGATTTATTTCAACTCTATACCGGATATGTTATTTATAAAATGAAGCATTCAGATTAATGTTGCAAAAAATCAGCCTTCATGCGCGTATAGCATGAAGGCTGATAATGTGTAATTTATCGTTTATAAAACATACTATATCTTGAGGTGATATAGAATGGAAAAAGGAACAGCTAATGAAGAACAAAAGGATCAGGTACTTCATTCAAAAATTTATGAAGAAGTGAAAAGAAACAATCTTATGGACTGGGGCGAAATAGAACTAATAGAAAGTGTCCAACAAAATGAAACTCGGAAAGATTAATCCGGGTTTTTTTCATTAAAACTAATGAATATCGACATGTTGGTCTGTTATGTGCTGGATGGAATTCATGATTAACCCCTTACCCTTTTCATCATAAATACTCCCCCCGATAATTTCACCCTTTCAAATAAATTCTTGG
Organism: Neobacillus driksii; assembly: GCF_013409995.1. Classification (GTDB taxonomy): domain Bacteria; phylum Bacillota; class Bacilli; order Bacillales; family Cytobacillaceae; genus Neobacillus; species Neobacillus driksii. The sequence continues at coordinate 63,227 of NZ_JACCBX010000014.1, read as the reverse complement.
TTGCTAAAATAGACTATATAGTTTATTTTACCGTCAATTAAATAATTGCTGTGAATCGCCATCGATTTGAACTGGAGAATTTCGAATCCAGTTATAATAACCAATTATGTATAAAACACTGTAAATATGTAGCGCCGGGATTAACTCGGCCATATTTCGTGTTGCTGTGAGCATAAAAAGAGTGCCAAATTGATAAGAATTTGACACTCATTTTTACTAAAGCGCTGTGAAATAATGTTGTTATGTCTGATTGTTAGGAGAGAGCATTTGTTATCTAAAATACGGGCAATACACAGGCACCGTTACTTGATGCCCAACATTAAGCTTCATCCTCACGCTTCGTGACTAATTTTTCATGACCACATCGGTTACATAAAAACCAAGTTGCAATATATCCCCATCCATCGGGTTTCTGATTTGTTTCTTCATAAACGTGACCTTTTAATTTACAGCTGATTTTCGCTAAAATACCCATCATAAAATCCTCCTTCAATTAAAAGTTGATTTATATCTATGCTCCAATGCTTGTACTCTTTGTTTTAAGTTTTCACTACAATCATTACAAAGAATTTAATGGACTGGTTCTATTTTCTTCGCTTAAGGGGAGAGTTTAATGGAAGAAGGGGTTATTTAACAATTTATAGAATAAGTAATGAGTTACCAAAGTAAGATTATATCGATTTTTCGTTGAAGCATTTTTATCCGCCGACTTTATGAAAGAATTGATGTTGTTTTAGGAGGCTAACTTAATATTTAGGAGTTGTATAAATTATGAAGCAAAACAAGTATGATGATGTAAATTTCTTTTTGGCATATGAAAAAATGCCACGTTCAGTCAAAGGACTTGAAGGTGCGGGAGAATGGCACGTATTAAAAGAACTTTTACCAGAACTTCGATATAAAAGTGTACTTGACTTGGGATGTGGTTTTGGCTGGCATTGCCGTTATGCTCGTGAACAGCAAGCAAGGTCTGTTATTGGAGTAGATATATCTGAAAAAATGCTTCAAAAAGCTCGTGAAATGACGAATGATTCTTTAATTTCTTACGTTAACATGCCAATTGAAGACATTAATTTTTCAGACTCTCAATTTGATGTTGTCATTAGTTCATTAGCTTTTCACTATATTAAGTCCTTTGAAGCAATCTGTAAAAAGGTTTATGATTGTCTGAAGCCTGGAGGTTCTTTTGTTTTTTCAGTTGAACATCCTATTTTCACTTCACGGAACGAGCAAGATTGGTATTATGATGACAAAGGGAATCGTCTACATTGGGCAGTTGACAATTACCAATCGGAAGGGTTGCGTGAAACAACATTCCTAACTGAAAACGTAATAAAATATCATCGTACATTTTCAACTTATATCAATGACTTAATTAATGCTGGTTTTATTGTAAGGACAGTCAAGGAACCAATTCCCTCTGAAGAAATGTTAAAGAGCATTGCTGAAATGAAAGATGAACTCCGTAGACCTATGTTCTTAATAATCTCAGCAGAAAAGTAAGATGAACACCGCGGGGACGGTTCTGGTGGCTCAAAAAAGCCGCCAGAACCGTCCCCCTGTCATTTAAGCCCAATTTCCATTTTTAAACAGCGGAACTTTTCTCCCATCATAATATTCAGCTACAATCTCAAGATCGGCTGAACCAATCATAAAGTCCGTGTGTCCAGTGCTATGATTAATGCCTTTTTTCTCATAATCCTCGATGTTAATGTTCTTTGCGTCATGAAGTGCCATGGAAATTGCGTTTCCTAATGCCAGGTGGCAAGAAGCATTCTCATCAAACAGGGTATTATTAAAGATAATTCCTGAGTTCGAGATTGGTGAATCATGTGGTACTAACGCTACCTCACCAAGGTATAACATCCCTTCATCCATACTAAGAAGCTGTTTTAGAGTCTCGTATCCTTTTTCTGCTGTAAAATCGACCACTTTTCCTTCTTTGAACGTGAGTGTAAAGTTCTCGATTAAGTTTCCTAAGGCTGATAAAGGTTTTTTACTAGCGACGGTTCCGTTTACTCCATATTTATGAGGCGTCGTAAACACTTCTTCTGTTGGAAGGTTTGGAATATAAGTCGTTCCAAATGTAGATGGATGACCGCCACCTACCCATTTGTGATCTGGATGTAGATCGATGGATAGATTTGTTCCTTCGGATTTATAATGGAGAGTCTTAAACTTTTGTTCGTTTAGATAATCCACTTTTTTTGTAAGGGTTGCTGAATGTTCCTGCCACGCAGCGATTGGATCTGGTTGATCAACTCTAACTGTTTTAAAAATCGCTTCCCATAAAGCTGCTACGGCTTCATCTTTTTTCAACTCTGGATAAATGCTCTCTGCCCAAGCTTCAGTTGGTACACCGATGATGGCCCAAGGCACGTCACCCCGTAGTCTTTTTTGAGCAATTGATTGCAGTTTTTCAGCCCCGTTTTTTTGAACGTACATAATACGTTCAGGTGGAATATTTGCGTATGCACTCGGATCCGTTCCTGCAATAAATAGCATACAGTCCTTATGCTCTGCCAGGCTATTGAATTTATCAACTTCCCACTGTTCGATGAAATTCTTTAAAACGTCATCCGACGCGTTTAAATAATGGATTCGATTCAAACCTGTATCAACCCAGTCTACAAATACACGACTACATCCGTGCTCATAAGCATATTTTGTGATTCTCCGTGTGAAATCAGCCGCTTCAATAGGAGAATTGATTAGTAATCTTTGTCCTTTTTGAACGTTTAGACCTACCTTAACCACGAGTTCAGCATAATGCTCCAATTTGTCTTCAAAACTTTTCATGTTAAACCTCCTCATAAATTAAAATAGACTCACAAGTCTCCATTAAGAGTTCTACTTTACTTTTCCGCAAAACATCCATTACTCTTCGCTTTATATTCGTTAGAGACTTTGGTACCTTGACCCCATATTTGGCGAATTCACTTAAGACTATATCACTCCAAAACAATGAAATAAAGTTATTTTATGTATACTCTCATTCATCAGAGCGTTACTGCTTTATCTTCATTATTCGTTTTGAGAGGGGCCAATAGTATTTTTAGGGATATACGATTTTTCACTGATAACATTTGGATGGTCACCACATAAAATTGAATTTTTACCACCCTAAAAAAGGTTATATTCGCCAAACAGAGAATTTATTAATCGAGATTAAAATTTGATTAGAGGGAAATGACATGATTACATTAAAAGACGTGACGAAACAAAACTGGTTCGACATTATAAGACTTTGTAGTGCAGAAGACCAAAAAAACAAAGTATTTGAAAAAACAATTGCCTCAAACTGTTTATCCTTAGCACAAGCCAGTATAGAAGAGAATTGGACAGTGAAAGCCATTTATCAAAATGATATGCCCATAGGCTTTACTATGTATGGCTATTCAGACGAACTCGCTGGCTATGAGATTTGTAGAATAATGATTGATTACAAGTTTCAAGGAAATGGGTTTGGTAAAAAAGCATTACTACTAGTCATAAAAGAAATGGTAAACCAATTTAAATCTGAAGAAATATTTATAACCTTTGTGCCCGAAAATGAAATTGCAAAACAACTATACCTATCAGTAGGTTTTAAAGATACCGGCAAAGTAATAAAAGCTGTTGAAGATGAATTAATCTTCTCCATTAAGCGATAAAAGTCAACGTGTATTTTTCAAAAAACTATTAGAATGTTGGTGTTCCTAAAATTGGATTTTATTAAAGTTAAAGAAGGCAAGAATAGCTGGAAGCGGTATTTATCTTCCTTTATTGTTATTCTACTGTTTATCTTTGTTGGGTCGCTGCCTTATCTCATCATTAGTGAATGGATTGTTAATACGGACGATAACCCCAATACCTATTTTGATTTTGAAAAAGAGGATTATGTGGGAATTAACCCGTTGCTTTATTTTGTCTTGTTAAATTCACAATTTATATTTTGGCTTTTGGGCCTTTTGGTCACGATTCGTTTCATTCATAAACGCAAATTTACATCGCTCATTACGCCTAATAGAAAAATAGATTGGAAGCGATTAGGCTTTGGTTTTAGTACCTTCTTTGTCATTCTGGGTCTGACTTCGATCATTGATTCCCTTTTAAACCCTGGGGATTACGTATTGAACGATGTCACTGTTGCTGATTTTTTGTTTTTATTCGTTCTCGTACTGGTATTAACTCCCATTCAAACAACCTGTGAGGAATTATTTTTTAGAGGATATCTCCTACAATTCTTCGGAAAATGGATTCGTATTCCTTTTCTATTATCGCTTATAGCAGGCACCATTTTTGGCGCACTTCATTTCACCAATCCTGAGATGGGGTATTCTCCCATTTTGATGGGAGCAAATTATTTGTTAACTGGGTTCATTTGGTCTTATATCACGGTAAAAACGAACAGTGCCGAATTGTCAATTGGAGCCCACGCAGCAAATAATATGTTGTTGGGGTGGTTCATCACGATGGATGAATCTGCCTTTGGTGACATCCCATCCTTATTTGTGGTCAAAAATATGGATCCGGCAATCTCACTGATCTGGACCACTGTTTCTCTTGGGATTTTCCTATTTATTTCTTTGAGAAAATACAAATTTACTAGACTTTACTAATAACATTTTTTAGGAAAAAGTCATTACTGAATAAAAAAGAAAAGATAAGATACCAATTCTTCGGGGTTGGTCTTTTTCGATTGCGACTCTTTACTTTCAACATAATAAGGTTTGATTTAGATAGGCACAGGGAATATACAGAACCAGCACATGAAACAATGATCGACAACTAAAGGAGTGATAGGTATGGAACAGTTAGATGAGAATCGAATAGAAAACCAGGTTTACAAAAATGGTGACGCGTTAACAAGTTTTGATGATTTTAGGGAATATCTTAGGGGAAAAGTTAATTTAGGAAAAAAATTAGGTATGGATGAAGAGCAGTTAGCCAACTCGGCTCAGAAAGTAGCCGATTACCTCGCTCATAAGGAGCCACCTAAGAATTCTGAAGAGCGATTACTGCAGGAACTATGGAACGTGGGCACTGAGGAAGAACAGCATAAACTGGCCCATATGCTTGTCCGTTTAGTTCAACAATCTTAGAATTTACTGTATGACTAAAAAAGAAATTAGGATTGGATTACTAAAATAAACTGCCCCTTCTCAATCTTTGAAGGGGCTTCATCTCTGTAAATGTTATTGTTCCTCAAGCATAATTGTCGTAGCTACTAGGATATAATACCCGAAATGAATTAATCCAAAAAAACGTTGTAATACCGTTTCGTTCATACATAATAACTATTTTTAAAGTGGGAAATGCTGTTTTTATCATTGCCATAATGTTTACCCATATAATTAGTTTACACCACTATTTAAGGGGGAATTGGTTATGAATCAACAAACCTTAATATTGGACCTGGATGATACTTTAATCCACTGTAATAAATACTTTGAGCAGGCTAAAAACGAATTTGTTAAGAAAATAAAAGAATGGATTAAAACACCATCCGATGAAGAGATCAAGCAAAAGCAATTAGAAATCGATTTAAAAAGCGTTGAGATACACGGCTTACTTTCAGAAAAATTTCCAGAAACACTTATTGCAACCTATTTTTATTTTTGTCAGAAATATCGTAAGGGCATAAAGGCAAATGAAGTAGAACAAGTTCGAACGATTGGCCGGAGAGTTTTTGAAACAGAAGTGGAGCCTCTTCCTTATATGTATGATGTTCTGAATCAATTACAACAGGACGGTCATCAACTCTATTTATTCACTGGCGGGGATGTAAAAAATCAAACTCGAAAAATTAGACAATTAGCACTAGAACCCTATTTTCAAGAAAGAGTGTATATTTCTCAGCATAAAAATAGTAAAGCCTTACAAAAGGTAATCAATAAGATCCCTGCTAACAAGAACTCGATTTGGATGATTGGCAATTCACTCAAAACAGATATAATGCCCGCAATAGAATTAGGTCTAAATGCGATTCATATTCCATCAGAAATGGAATGGAGCTATAATATTGTGGATTTAGAAATCGAGCAAAAGGGTACATTTGCTGAATTAACATCACTTCTTGACTTACCGGTTTTTTTTAGAGAATACGCCTTTTACAATGAAGCAATGTGAATCAATGAACGACTAATCTAAGAAGGATTAGTCGTTTCTATGTTCTTTGACTAAGTTGCGCGGACTCCCGCAAACTCAAATTTACTAGTTTTTAAGACCAGAACAGCCTTTATTTTCCCTTAATAATAATATGTTCCCCAAGAGGAATTTTGATAAAAGGGTTGATAATGCGTTGGAGCAGAATACCCTGTGTTATGGTAGTGGTTTAAATAATATTCCTCTACCCTTCCATTGCTTCTTTCGCAAGATTTAGGTGGACCAATAAAGGTGGAAGGTTGAACGGGTTTAATAACTTCTTTCCACTGATTTTCATCAAGGCAATAGGTGTGGGCCATGATATGTGAAGGTGTCAGCTTTAAGATGTCTGATCCAAGAATAACTTCCGGAGTTGGTGCATTAAAGATAGCTAAAAGGTGTGTGTGATCAACTGTCGCCACTTCATAATGCCACCAACCATGTGGAACGTTTGCTACTTGACCAGGTGTAATCGGATAGTTTTGAATTTGCTTGGTATATGGATTCAAGATAGACACAACAGCAGCGCCAGAAATGCAGTAAACGAGTTCTGCAGCATTCTGGTGATAATGTGGTTCTATCACGTTATTGGTACTTAGAAAAATATCAAGTAATGACACATTTTCGAGTGTATTTAGTTGGTTTATCCCAAGAACATTAATGTAGTTTTGATTATCCTTTTTCATTACTGGACTCGTGTTTACATCAAAGGTGAATTGTGCTGAGGATGAGGAATAATCCAAGTTCGTAACCATAATAATTTCCTACCTTCATCTATATATTTAGCTACAAATTAATTTATGCAAACAGCTAAATATGGTGTGCTTATACCTATTAGGCATTACAATTGCTTCCGGAATACTCCTATAGTAAATACATGTTTATAAAAATCAGAATAAAGCGTGCACCAGATGAACCTTCACCACAGCACAAAAAGGCATTGCGTATTCCGGCAATGCCCCTAGTAAAAAGCAAATGACTTATAAAAATTCAAAATTAAGCCAAGAGAACCGTCCCCATTGTTGCATTGTCCGTTACCGTACATGCATATCGTTTGGATTAGGACCTTTGCGTCGATTTCGGTTAAGTTTATTAATTTCGTTCATTTCATCTGTGCTAAGTTCGAAATCAAATACATTAAAGTTTTCTTCGATTCTTGATGGTGTCACTGATTTTGGAATGACGATGGTGTTGTTTTGTAAATGCCAGCGCAGCACCACTTGAGCTGGAGATTTACTGTGTGAAGCAGCAATCTTTTGAACCACTTCGTCCTGCAGCACCTCACCGCCCTGTTCAAGAGGGCTCCAAGCTTCTACAAAGATATTGTGTTTTGCGCAAAACTCTTTTAACTCATTTTGAGCAAGGTATGGGTGACACTCAACTTGATTCAATACCGGCACGACTTCACATTCTTTTAAAATGCGCTCTAAGTGCTCAATTTCAAAGTTACAAACCCCGATTGCCTTCACTCGGCCATCATGATAAAGCTTTTCTAAAGCCTTATAAGTATCAACATACTGGTCAAAGTTAGGTGTTGGCCAATGAATCAAATATAAATCAATATAATCAAGTCCTAATCTATCCAGGCTTTCATCAAATGCACGTAAGGTTTTTTCATAGCCTTGGTCAGAATTCCAAACCTTGGTTGTAATAAATAACTCTTCACGAGGAACGGAAGATTCAGCAATCGCCCTTCCCACGCCCTTTTCGTTTTTATAGATCATTGCCGTATCTATCGATGTATATCCAACTTTTAGTGCAATTTCAACTGCCTCAGTCGCTTGGTCGTCTGGAACTTGCCAAACACCAAAGCCCAGCTGCGGCATTTTTAAACCGTTATTTAACGTTACAAAATTCATGCTACATTCTCCTTTTACTATCGATATGTATTTACCCTCATAGATTATCATACCTGTTAATTTATGTGCTATTTCTAGGATTTCTATTCATCATCTCTTAATCGTTAAATGATTTTTAACTAATTTGGAGAGAATACATGTGTTAGATTGAATGACTTTATCAATATAAAAATAGGAGTGTACATATGATCTCTTTAAAAGGAAAAAATGCAATTATAACAGGAGCAGGAAGAGGAATTGGCCGAGCAACAGCCATTGCCTTAGCCAAAGAAGGTGTGAATCTTGGATTAATCGGCTTAAACATGTCTAATCTGGAAAAAGTAGCAGCTGAGTTAGCTTCTTATGATGTCAACGTTTCTGCTGCTGCAGCGGATGTTGCAGATATAACCTCCGTTCAACAAGCGGTAGAGCATATACAATCAGATCTAACGTCTATTGATATTTTAATCAACAACGCAGGTACTGCTAAATTTGGCGGCTTTTTAGATTTAACCCCTGAAGAGTGGGAGAACATTATCCGCGTAAACGTGATGGGTGTCTACAATGTTACAAGAGCGGTCTTGCCTGGAATGATCGAACGGAAATCCGGAGATATCGTCAACATATCTTCTTCTGCAGGACAAAAAGGAGCCCCCGCTACAAGTGCCTATAGTGCCTCTAAATTCGCTGTCCTCGGGCTGACAGAATCGCTTATGCTAGAAGTAAGAAAGCATAATATCCGTGTAACAGCATTAACACCAAGCACAGTCGCAACGGACTTAGCCTTTGATACCAATCTAATTACTGGAAATCCCGAAAATGTAATGCAGCCGGAAGATCTAGCAGACCTGATCGTATCAGGTTTAAAGCTTCATCCAAGAGTTGTCCTAAAAACAGCCGGGTTATGGTCAACGAATCCATAAAACTGAATAGGGACGGTTCTTGTGGTTTTAATATGATAGTATAGGCCACAAGAACCGTTCCCATGATTACCACGAAACAACAATCCACTCATCCTGCTTTTCAATGGAAAAATCATCATCAAATTCCTGTGGACCTACCAATTGAACGCTCTCTCCCGTTTCTGCCACTTGGTTGACTCCTTCGATAATTTCTTCTGATGACTCTCCTTTATCTGCCATCAAATCACATAGGATATCTGTATGGTTGGGCGCAGCACTCGCAACCCCCGTACTCATACCGACGAGCACCTCTCCATCTTTCACAATCGCAAAAACATCAGAATACGGGATGGCATAAAGAGCAGCACCGTATTTCACAGCAACATTTATCCAATCCTGAAATTTTGCTTCATGCATCAAATTAATATATTCCGAATCTCCGATTATAATAGAATCCTCGGCAGGTATTTCTTCCACTTTATCTACTAAGAGGTCTGTCGTTTCCTGTGCTAGGGTAGTAATTTCATTTTTATTTTCCTCTCCTGTCTGAGAAGGAATGATAAGGGAACTCTGTGTGTCAACGCTATCATTATTTTCGATATTTACCAGTTGATTAGCTTGATTGCTCGCAACCATTTCGTCTTCCGTTATCGTTTCGGTTTGTTCCAAGGTGATCGTTTGCGGAGATAATTCACTGGTAGTATATACCTTCCTCTGGGTAACATCCTCAGAAGAACATGCAGTCATTAACATCAAAAAAGGTATCAAAATTAAACCCTGCTTCATTTTTTCATTACCTCCCAAAGTTTTCCTATTCTTATTATACTTATTAAAACGTTTTAGAATTGGAAATGTTCCATATTTTCTAACAAATAGTTCATTGGTTACAATCTTAGGAAATCAACCCACTCCAAAACGACTACTTTTTAAATACTAGAATTTAAGATGCAAGTGATAAAGAAGTTCCTTATTAATTCTTAATTACCCACATTTACATAAAATGAAACTACAATATTCCAAGTTTTTCACTCACCTTGCCAACCGGGACTTGTACCAAGTTCTGGTTAGTCCTATTTGACTGAATTTTTAACTCGATTATGGAAAAAAACCATATTTTGAGCATTTTTCAAGTTTCATAAGTTTATCTTAGAATCACAAATACCCCCTTATCTACTCGAGATAAGGGGGTATTCTTAGTAGTCCGATCGATTAACGACTTCTAATCCGCAATGTAATACTGTATTTTTCCTTCCAGCCCATTAATTTTTTTATCCGTTACTAAAATGCATTGATTTAATTCAAATGCCTTACATAAGGTACTTTTATTATACTTAGAGCTATCTGCCAATACATAGCACTTCTTGGAATTGGTATTGACGATTGTTTTTTTACTCGCTTCTCTGATGTCAGGTGTATTAACCCCCATTTCATTACCAAATCCATTTGCGCCTAGAAAAGAACGATCGAAATAAAGATTTTTTAAAGTATTGTCGGATAAAGGACCACTTATAGAATCTAAATCCTTATTAACGTCTCCACCAATTATGATGCAGCTTGAAATATTAGGGTTATCTAACTCATTTAAAACTAAAATGTTTGAAGTAACAATACGAACATCTCTAGCTTTTATATATTTTACAATTGCCGCACAGGTTGTCCCTGAGTCAATATAAATGACCTCTTCATCCTTAACTAAAGAAGCCGCAAATTTGGCAATTCGTTCTTTTTCATCCATATTCAGGAATTTTTTTGTGCCAACTGGCAATTCAAATGTATTAACCTTGCGTTTAACAGCTCCTCCTCTAAGGACTGTAATCTGATTTTCTTCTTCAAGATTTTTTAAATCTCTTCGAATCGTTGATTCTGATACATCTTCAAAGATACTTACAAAATCTTCAATATACATTAAATCCTTTTTTTCTAGTTCTTCCATTATTTTTTCTCGTCTTACATAAGGAATCATATTCAATACCTACCTAACTAACATCAATCTATACATCAAAACTAGCTAAAACTTCCTCTAAATGAGGCATAGCGTCCTGGCCGCCAATTTTCGTAACGGTTTTTGAGCTAACTTTCGATGCAAATTTTCCCATTTCCTCTTTACTTAAACCATTAATTAAACCATATGTGATTGCACCTATATACGAATCTCCAGCCCCAGTGGTTTCAACTACATTTACCTTTTCTGGTGAAATGCAAAAAGTATTGGTTCCTTCATATAAGAGACTGCCTTTTTCACCTAATGTGATAATTAGGAGTTCTCCAATCTGTTTAAATAATGAATCACAGCATTGTAATGCGTCCTCAACGGTACAAATCTCTCGCCCCGCATAGAAACTTGCTTCGGACTCATTTACAACCAAACAATCAATTAACTCCATGACATCTTCTGAGAGATTATAACTTGGTGCTGCATTTACGATCACATAGCAATTATGCTTCTTTGCTAATTTTATTGAATACTCGACTACATCCCTTGGAATTTCCAATTGTAAAATAACAATTTGACTTTTCTTTATAATCGACTCTGCCCGGTCAATATCCTCAACGGTTAGAGAATAATTGGCACCGGTTGAGATCGTAGAAAGGAGTCTCCCATCAGGAAAAGAGTTTACAATTCCAAGCCCAGTATGCGTATCAGCTAAACCGATATAATCCGTTTTCACATTATATTTCTTCAATGAATCAATTAATATAGTCCCAAAATGATCATTACCTACTCTACCTACCATGTATGTCTCAAGGCCCAATTTTGCACATTGAACTGCTTGGTTTGCCCCTTTTCCGCCGCCACAAAATGAAACCCCATCCACCGTAATCGTTTCACCAATTTCCGCTAATCTTTCCTGTTTTAATACGATGTCATAATTAAGGCTGCCAATTACAGCTACTTTGTTATTTTCCATAGAGCCTACATCCCTACACTTTTTGGATAGTTTGTATTTTTATTATTATTTTTATTTTTAACTAAACGAAGTTTTTTGAATTTATCTTGGATGACTTCAGAATAAGCTGCAACGACTATAATGGCACCGGTTGCAATATACTGCCAGAATGAGTCAACTCCTACTACGACTAAACCAACTTTTAATGCTGACAATAGAATAGCACCAAGTAAGGTGGCAATCATGTTTCCTTTACCACCTGCCAAACTAGCCCCGCCAATTGCTGCAGCGGCAATCGCATTTAATTCATAACCTTGTCCAGTAGCAGGTTCACCAGAACCTAGACGTGCTAACAAGATCATCCCAGCTAAAGCAGCTCCAACACCACATAATGCATAAGTTAAAATCTTTGTTCGGTCAACATTAACACCTGAAAGTTTTGTTGCCTCTTCATTTCCACCAATAGCAAAGATATACGTACCTAATTTAGTATACTTTAAAACAATGTGACTTACTATTGTAAACGCAATCAAAATAATTACAGAAACTGGGACATCTTTCACAACATCTCCTGCTAGCATGGATCTAAAATTATCAGGAATGTCCAATACTGGCCAACCACCAGTATAGATATAAGCAATACCTCTATAGGCACTCATGGTACCTAATGTGGCAATGAATGGCTGTAATTTCAACTTAGTGATTAAAAGTCCATTTACTACACCTAGTACAAACCCTAGAGCCATACCTATTGTAATCGCCAACACAGGATTCATTCCTCTTACCAATAAGTCCCCAGTAATAACAATGACCACTGCAAAAATCGAACCAATCGATAAATCAATTCCTCCAGTAATAATCGCATACGTAATACCTATAGCTAATAAACCATTAATGACGGTTTGATCAAATATATCAAGTAAATTACCACCACTTAAATAAATAGGTTCTATGGCTGAGAAAATAATGACCATCATGATAATGGCAAAAATTAGACTAGCTTCACGACTAAATAACTTGGCTTTCATTTTTAGTTACCCCCATTGCATATTGAAGTACATCTTCTTCTTTTAGTCCATTATTCTTTAACTCTATTACTTTATGTCCTTCCCTCATAACAATAATTCGGTCCGACATGCCAAGTACTTCAGGTAATTCAGAAGAAACGATGATAATCGATTTACCTTTTTCCAATAGCCCTTCCATTACACGATAGATTTCCGCTTTCGCTCCTACATCGACACCCTTAGTTGGCTCATCTAAAAATAAAATGCTTGCATCAGAAGATAACCATTTAGAAATAACTACTTTTTGCTGATTACCTCCACTTAGTTCATGTGTTAAATAGTGAGGATTTGCAGGCCGTAAATTGATTTCATTTATATAGGTCTCGCAATTTTCTGTTTTTTTCTTATGGCTAACCAAACCAAATTTGGTGAATTTCTCAAGTTTCGTTAAAGCAATATTATCAGCATTGTTGAAGAATTTAAGAAATCCTTGTGTTTTTCGATTTTCTGGAACAAGGCCGAGACCTAACTTTACAGCCTGCTCTGAAGACTTGATATCAACCTCTTTGCCATTCAGCAGGATGGCACCATTTGTTTTCTTTTCTGCACCAAAAATAGTGCGAATAACATCGGTTCTTTTCGAGCCTACTAGTCCAAAAAAGCCTAGTATCTCTCCTTTTTTCAAATGAAAAGAAATGTCTTCATACACGTTATTAATCGTTAAACCTTTAACCTCTAACACCGTCTCTTCGCCGATCATTCCTTTTTTATTTCTTACAGCAAAGGAGGAAACGTCCCGGCCGACCATTTTCCTGATTAATTGCTCTTTACTTACATCTTTTACATAAAAGGATTCAATAAATGTCCCATCACGAAGTACAGTTGCTCGATCACAAATTTCAAAAATCTCTTCTAATCGATGACTGACATATAAAATCGTAATCCCATTTTGTTTTAATTCATTTATGATTTCAAACAAGGAGTCCGTTTCAGATTTTGACAAAGAAGCAGTAGGTTCATCAAAAGAGATTACCTCAGCCTTGTGGTAGAGCGCCTTTGCAATCGCAACCATTTGCATTTCCCCTGTACTTAATGAACCTGCCTTATCTTCGCTTTTAAAATTACATCTTAGTTTAGATAGAATTTCATTTGCCTGTTCATGAATCAGTTTATTGTCTATTAACATACCTTTTTTGGGTTCGTACCCCAATACGATATTTTGACCAACCGTAAGTTCTGGTATTAAACTTACTTCTTGATGTACTTTAGAAATTCCGTGATGTATTGCGTCATTTGCATTTTTAAATTTCACAGCCTGATTATTTAAATGTACTTCCCCATCATATTCTGTATATACACCATGAAGGATATTTAACAAGGTTGATTTACCAGCCCCATTTTCTCCTAAAAGCGCATGAATTTCTCCTTTTTCTATATCAAACCTCACACTGTTTAATGCCTTTACACCTGGGAAAACCTTAGAAACATTATGAAATTTTATGATTTTTTCCACTTGGTCTTTCACTATAAAATTCCCCTTTTTATTACTATAGTCGAATCTTTAGTAGATTCGACTATAGCTTTTTAATCAAATTTATTGAGCTAGTTCCGGTTCAGTCCAGCCAATAATTTCTTCGGCTGGTGTATCGACATTCGTCGAATCTATTAACGCTTGTGGTGTCCAAATAACTCTAGGTAATTCTTGACCACCGATCTTTCTAATCATCATTTCTACTGCAATTTGTCCTTTAAATTTAGGGAAAGAATCGATTGTCGCGTCAAGCTCACCCTTACGAATAGAATCATAGGCTTCACCAATTCCATCTACACCCATAACAAGAATATCTTTTCCAGAGGCATTAACAGCTTCTTGTACCCCTAATGCCATGGTGTCATTGTTAGCAAAAATAGCTTTTAAATCAGGATGTTTTTTGATCCAAGTTTCTGCTGTATTTTTTGCCTTTTCGCGATCCCAGTCGGCATTTTGTTTTTCAACAATTTCAATTCCTGGTGCGTTGTCTTTAATCCAAGATTCAAAACCTAGCGTACGTTGTCGTGCAGCAAAGGCTTTAGGCATACCTACAACAATGGCAACCTTTCCTTTTCCATTCAATTTTTCGGAAACCCATTCTGCCACTTTTTCACCATTTTCTACAGCTTTCGGCCCAACAAAATGAGGTGCTTCAGCAATAATTCCATCATTTACATTAATAACCGGAATATCATCTTCTACTGCCTCTTCTACCCCAGGAACGAGATTACTATCAGATATTGGTGATAACAATAATCCTGAATATTTTTTATTAATCATATCCCTAACGATAGACAATTGCCCTTCTTCGTCTGCTTCCCCTTGTGGAGATTTAACATCAGCCACGATATTGTAACCGTTGCTATTGAATTTATCAGCACCGATTTCCATGCCTTCCTTTAGTGTTCTCCAGTATTCATTTTCAAAAGCTTTAGCTACAGCTCCAAGGTTCACTTCATCCGTAATTTTTGGTACTGCACCTAGCTCACCGTTTATTTCCGAATAGAGTGTCCCATCTTCTTTATCAGGGTTAAAACCTGTGTTTTCTTTTGCCCCATCCCCATTTGCTCCATTACTGCTGCTGTTAGCACTGCACGCACCCAAAATTAAAGTGGCTGATGTCAATAATGCAAGAATCATCTTTTTATTCATAATAGATTAACCCTCCTATTTACCTTCTATTATTATTTTGCTGTTACAGTTGGGTTCGTACTTTGTAAAAATTGAAAAAATAGCTGTCTTGCTTCAATCGCGCTATTCTTACTAATTACATTCTCTATATAACTCATCCCCACTGAATCTATCAATCTATTAATTTCTTGAATCATTTGTACATTTTGTTGAATCTCTGCTAAAGGTTCTTCTCTTACCGGAAAGGTATCGAAATAAATAGCGCTATCATAATTAGCCTTCTTAAGGTAATACATAAATTCTAATGTTTGCATGAATGAAACCGTTCCAACCATTAGGCCATCATCATGCTGACCATATCCATCATTAATATGTACGCCAAATAACTTATTTCTCTCTGTCGCAATGCTTAAACCATATGCCGGATTTTCTCTTTTCATCAACATGTGACAATAATCAACCGTTACACCAACATTTTCTCTATCAATCTCATTAACCATTAACATGGTAAGACCGATACTATCAATGAATGCATAAGATCTTTCTTGATAAGGCTTGTATTCGATACTAATCTGTAAATCAGGAGCATAATCTGCAACTTTTCTTATATACTCTTTCACTTGACTCCATACTTTTGGGTAGTCCATTTGAAATGGATAATCAAACCCATCAAATCCTAACCAAAGTGTGATGACCTTACCATTAAGGTCTCGACAAGCATCTACTGCTTGATAACATAACTTTAATGCGTCC
Source organism: Neobacillus driksii (assembly GCF_013409995.1). Classification (GTDB taxonomy): domain Bacteria; phylum Bacillota; class Bacilli; order Bacillales; family Cytobacillaceae; genus Neobacillus; species Neobacillus driksii. The sequence continues at coordinate 47,051 of NZ_JACCBX010000014.1, read as the reverse complement.
TCTGCAATTTCGATATTGCTATTTCCCAATTCTCCATTTATAAAATGTTTGCGAAATCTTAAAGCTAGTCCATTAACTTCTAACCCAGTATCTTGCAACTTTCTAGAAACTTCAGTGACCGTATACTGTTCAAAGTGTTCCGGAAAATTAAGGTCAACAGAAGTGATACCATCAACTTTCGAAACCAAATCAATTGCCTGTAAAATATCATTATTAACAGTTGGGAGAACCGAATTTATCCTTGTTGCTAACTTCATTGATAACCACTCCAAAAATTGAATTTAGAAAACGCTTTCTGATTAATACTTTAACAGCACGATTCCAAATATTCAATGATTTTTTTCATATTTTTTCAGTTTCTTTCAAAATATTTTATTTATAATACTATTAAACGTCGATTTTTTGTAAATAAAATTGAAATTTACTCGTTATTTCCAGTAATTTTCATATTATTTCATTTTTATGAACTTTCACTAATAACAACATCGAATCCTTCCTCTACATATATAGAAACTATCAATCTTCGAAAAATTAGGATAAATATTTCTAGTTTAACTTGCTAAGGATAGGGTAAAATTACTTTGAGGTGAAAAAATGGAAGTTACTATTACGATCGACGCAAAGCAACAGCTGATAAATGTACTGGGTGAAGAGCCTACCATTAAGATTAATGAAATCCGAACAACTGGTTGAGGTGCCACGTACATGTACGAACTTGCTCAGGTTGAGCAGGTAAATAATGAGGAAATTTTTAAAGCCGGAGCCATTACAATCCTAATCGACCCATTGGTGATTAGCCATTTAGCGGAAGATATTATCATTGACCATAAAAAAAATTATGGATTTATTCTTAAAAATAATTTTGAAATCTTAACATTTGGAATGAAATTAATGAAGAAGTCCTAATACTCAATACGGTATCAGGACTTACGTTCCAAATTTTAATTTTAAGTGCCGAGTTTCCTTTTTACGTGCTAAATCGTTTTGGACATTACCTAGATGGTGCCTGGCCGTTGGATGTTATATCAATGATAAAAAGATTAAACTCACTCCTTTTTAAATAAGATGTCTTGTCCTTAATCGAGTAACCAGCAAAAGTAGTATAAGCGGAGATTTTCCGGTTAAATACAGAATGGAGATCGTTTCGGGGTATATAAGGGGAGTTTTTCCGCTTATTCAAAGCAAAATCTCCCCTTTTTGAATTTTTCAAGTCAATAGGCGGAATCTCTCCGTCTATTTGAGCTTTTTTTGATAATATTTTCAAATTAAGCGGAATTTCTCCGTCTATTCATCATCTCTGTTGCTTGACCTGATCCCCCAACCGGTAAGTTCTACCTATTCTAAAGCCGCATTCACTTCTTCGACCATGGATTGTGTTGAAGCAATCCCATTCCCTGCAATGTACCAGTTTACTGCGTCTAGGTAGACAATCTTTCCATTTTTATATGCATTTGTTTTCTGTACTAATTCATTTTCAATGGTATCTTTCGCTCCTACTTCTCCACCAATAGCGGCTGAACGGTCGATAACAAATAAAACATCAGGATTTTTTTCTAAAATATATTCAAACGAGACACTTTGACCGTGCTGTGAAACTTCAAGGTTTTCGTCTACTGCTTTGAAACCAAATACATCATGTACAAATCCGTAACGTGATGCAGGACCAAATGCACTTACTTTTCCTTCGTTCGCTAATAAAATTAATGCTTTGCTGTCAGAGGCGGAGGCTTCTTTGTTTAATTCATCAATGCTTGCTTTTAGCTCTTTCATTTTTGCATCAAGTACGTCTTCTTTTTCAAAGATTTCAGCTAAGAGTTTGAAATTCTCTTCGAGCGAGGCCATGTAGTTAGCATAATCTACTTCTACAAAAACTGTTGGAGCTATTTCTGCAAATTGATCATATAACTCCGCTTGTCTTGCTGAAATAAAAATAACATCTGGCTGTAATTCATGCAGCGCTTCAAAGTCAGGTTCTTTTAAGCTTCCAACGTTGGTATATTCAGAACCTGCATATTTCTCTCTAACGTCTTAGGAACGATTGCTTGTGGAAGACCCGTTATGTCTACACCTAATGTATCTAATGCATCAAGCACACCAAAATCGAATACAACTACTTTCTCAGGGTTCTTTTCAATCGTAACTTCTCCATATTCGTGTTTGATTTTAACTTCTTTTGCTACTTCTTCTGTTTTTTCTCCTTCAGTGCCTGAAGATTTGCTCGTTTCCTCCGCGCTTCCACACGCAGCTAATAAGAAAATCAATGTGAACATAATAGAAATTAAACGTAACTTTTGCATCCTTTTTGTCTCCTTTTATAAAAAATATGTACAGTGGAACGTCTAGCATATTTGAAACATCGCCAGTTAACTCTTATTATCAGCTCCCCTTAGTGTTGTTTAACTGAAAATGATTATCATTATCACAAAAATATGTTATATTTTCAGATAAATTATGTCAATAGCTAATTGAGAATTATTTTCAACTAAGAAATCACTGGGGCTCGTTCTGAAACCAGACGGACGGTTCTCAGGCGGCAACAAAAACCGTCCCATTGCTCTCTTGCTCGCAAAAAAGCCACTGTGTTCAGATGCTGAAACAGTGGCTTTTTCTCGTCAGTTATTTAGTTAAATCGTAATAACACTACCTTTTTCAGCTGCTTCCATAATCCCTAGAATCACTTTTAGTGAGGAAAGGGCATCATTTCCGGTCACAATGGGTTCCTGCTCAAGACGAATACAATCAATAAAAGCATCGATAACACCACTATTGGTTTGATTATCGTTCGTTTGGATGCTTTCTAGTTTGTAATAAACCCTCTCGCCATTTTTTTGGATGACTTCTAATTGGTATTGATTACTATGATAAATTTTTAAAATACCTTCTTCACAATAAATGATGGTACTATTATCCTCTTCTCCATAATAGGTCCAAGAAAAGGAAGCAGTACCAAGACGACCTTTTTTCGTCTTTAAACTACATACGATGTTGTCGCATACTTCAATGGGTTCACCATGTTCATTAATTTTATCGAGAGCACCTTGAAAGGCACTAACTTTCTCGATTTCATCATCTAATAAATAATGCAGCAGATCAACCTTATGAACTCCTAAATCTCCCGCCACACCAAGACTGGAACGTTCCTTTTTAAAAAACCAGGTAGAGTTTGATTTATTGACACTCCATTGTTCTGGTCCAGAGTGTCCAAATGTGGTTCGAAAGGTAAGGACTTTCCCGAGCTCTTCATTTTTAATGATTTCTTTCGCCTTTTGATGGGTACGCGTAAATCGCTGATTATGATCCACCATTAATTTTTTCCCAGATTTCATTTGAGCTTCGACAATTTCATTTGCATGCTCAACCGTTAAAGAAATAGGTTTTTCACATAAAACATGCTTTCCACTGAGTAATGCCTTGGTTGAAAAAACATGATGAAATTCGTTAGAAGAGCAATCACTGATGACTTCTACCGTTGGATCGGTCAGTAATTCTTCAACTGTTTGAGCTACACGTCCACCGAACTCGTTCGCAAGTGCAGTTGCACGTTCTAAATTCCGATCAAAAAAAATGATTTCATCCACATAGGGATTTGCTTTGTATTCGGGGGCATGGCGTACTTTAGTAATCGTACCACAACCAATAATTCCTACTTTAATACCCAATGAATTCCCTCCTACTCTCTCTTTTGGAATACTACGGCAATGATGATGATTAATCCCTTAACAAATCCTTGGAGGTGTGGAGAAACGTTCATTAAGTTCATCATGTTGTTCAGAATACCTAAGATTAGTACCCCAAAAAAGGTACCCATGATCTTACCACGACCACCTGTCATTCTTGTACCGCCAATGATAACGGCAGCAATCGCATCAAGTTCATATTGAACGCCTGAACTTGAAGAAGAAATCGAGTTTAATCGAGACGTTTCAATGATAGCCGCTACACTCACAAGTAATCCTACCAAGCTATAGATACCAATTTTCACCCGATCAACTCGGATACCTGAAAGAAGTGCCGCTTTCTCATTACTGCCAAGGGCATAGACATATCGCCCGAATCGAGTTTTATGCATTAATACATAAACAAGTGCTGTCATAACAAAGAAAATAATAACTGGAAAATCAAAAATCCAGAGGTTACTATTCGCAATGACTGTGAAACCTGAAACCTCTCCTGAAATACTGCCACCTTCTGCAATATATAAGGCGATCGATCTTGCTGCAGCCATCATCCCTAATGTCGCTATAAACGAAGCAATTCTACCTTTAGCCACCATTAATCCATTTAAAAATCCTGCGAAGGAACCTACTACTAAAGCCGTTAAGATAGCAACGAAAATACTACCTGTAGCATTCATTGCTAAAACGGAAATGACACCGACGAATACCAGCACCGATCCCACCGATAAGTCAATCCCGCCAGAAAGCATTACAACCGTCATACCTAAAGCCACAATGCCAATGATGGAAACTTGCATTAAGATATTCAATTGATTATTAATATCTAGGAATCTAGGATTCATTACCGCTGCTGCCATAAAAATAACTAAGAAGGCAATAATGACGCTATACTCGGACCATAGCCAAGTGAGGCGACTTTTTGTTGATGAGGTTTGCGGATTTGGTTGTTTGATTGTATTAACATTAGCCAATTTTTTCGGCCTCCCTTTTAGAACCTGTTGCATAACTCATAATTTCATCTTCTGTTGCTTGTTCTCCCTTAAGCCGTGCTGTGATTTCCCCTTGGTACATGACATAGATGTGATGACAAACCTTTTGTACTTCCGGTGCCTCTGAGGATAAGATAATCACGGCTTTTCCTTGTTCGGCAAGTGACACAATTTGCTGATATATCTCGTGCTTCGCCCCAACGTCAATCCCTTGTGTTGGATTATCGAAAATAATAATATCTGTATCTACCTCTAGCCATTTAGCAATAATGACTTTTTGTTGGTTACCACCGCTTAACTTATCGATGGTAATCCGGGGATTATGAACTTTAATGTTAAGCCTTTCCTTATAGTAGTGGAATCTGTCCTTCTCTTTCTTCTCTTGGATAAAACCAGCTTTTTCAAAATGCCCGATAGACGATAAACTCATATTATGAATAACGCTTAAATCCTTTATAATTGCATTTTCTTTCCGGTCCTTCGGAACAAGTGCCAGTCCTGCTTCTAACGCTTTTCGTGGGTGATCTATTTTTACCAGCTGGTTATTAATCTTAATTTGACCAGTGTATTTTTTCCGGTATCCAAATAAGCTTTCAAAAAGCTCTGTTCGGCCATCACCAGCTAAGCCAGTAAAGCCTAATATTTCACCTTTTCTGAGGGTGAAGGTAATATTTTTATATAATCCTTGACTACTTAAGTCATTCACTTCTAAAACGACAGGTCCAAACGAATGCTTTTGAACTAAACGCTCTTGAGAAATCGATTTACCCACCATAAGTTTTGTAATCGTATCTAAATTTTCATTTTCAATACTGCCAGTCCCCACTAGTTCTCCGTCACGTAACACCGTATACGTGTCGCAAATTTCCTTGATTTCCTTTAACTTATGAGAAATATAAATGATGGACACGCCTGATTTCTTTAGGTTCCTCATTAACTCGAATAAACGTTTGACTTCATGTTCCGCTAACGAGGTTGTCGGTTCGTCCATTATGATCAGTTTCGATTTATGTAGCAGCGCCTTTGAAATTTCGATTAATTGTTTATAAGAGGTTTCTAGATTTCTAACATATTCCTTCGGATTGATATCCACACCAAGCTTGGCTAAAATTTCACTCGTTTGCCGGCACATCTCTTCTACTTTTAAAAAACCAAGTTTACTCCGAAGCTCTGAACCTAAAAACATATTTTCATAGACTCTGAGGTCAGCTACCACATTAAGTTCTTGATGGATGAAGCTGATTCCCTGATCCTGAGATACTCTTGGATTAGACATTCTTACATCCAGACCATTAATCTGAATGGATCCATGATCGGGTTGATGAACACCACCTAAAATGTTCATCAGCGTAGATTTTCCGGCACCATTTTCGCCTAACAAAGCATGAATCTCACCCTCCACGACGGTAAGCGATACTTTTTTCAATACAGGTACACCGTTAAACGCTTTTTCAATGTTATTCATTATCAAAAAAGGACTTGTAGTCATGCTCTTCATCCCACCTTTTTAGGAAAAGTGGAGATACACTGCCTGTATCTCCACCACTTATTTAGAATTTTGACTCTGGATCATAGAACTCATCGACGTTATCTTTCGTCACCTGAGTTGCTTCTTTCACGACCATTGATTCTGCTGGTTTATTACCTTTCGCAATGTCTGCTGCGATTTTAACCGCGTCCTCAACCATTGTTGGTGAGTATAAGAAAGTTGCTGTAATTAAGCCGTCCTTTTTCATGTCTTCAAATACAGCCTTACCTCCGCCAGCACCTGTAACGAATTGAATATCCTTACGTCCAGCTTCTTTAATCGCTTGGAGTACACCAAGAGCCATTCCATCATCCTGTGTGAACACCGCGTCGATTTCAGGGTGCGCTTGCAGGATATTTTGCATAACTTCTAATGATTTTTCCGTTGAAAAATCACCACTTTGTGAAGCGATAATCTCAATATCGGAGTTTTCCATTGCTTCTTTAAAGCCCGCTCCACGTTGTTCAGTAACGGAACTTGGCGGACCAGTGATTTCAACTACTTTTCCTTTTCCATTTAGCTTTTCAACAAAGTATTTACCAGCATTTACACCGATTCCTTCGTTGTCCCCTTTTACAACCACAGTAGCTGCGTCATTTTCAAGCTCACGGTCTACAATGACTAAAGGAATCCCTGCATCTTTAATTTTTTGCCCTACTGGAGAAAGTGCTGCAGACTCAATTGGAAGCATGACGATAACATCTACATCTTGAGCGATTAAATCATCCACGTCATTTGCTTGTTTATTTGGATCCGCCGCATTTGTCATCACATACTCAATGCCGTCACTTTCTTTCAGTGCCTTTGCTTGCTTTTCAGCACTATCAATTAATGCTCCCATCCAACCATGTGTGGCAGATGGTAAAGAAATTCCGATTTTTAGTGTGTCATCCTCTTTACCACCCTCGGAACCTCCTGTTTCGCTGTTACATGCTACCAAACCAAACATTGTTACCAAAGACAACATGAATACTAATAATTTCTTCAAACCCTTCACCCCTTTGTTTTTTTAAAAGGCTCTCCCGATATGTACTGTAACCGATTACATTCACATCTAAGGTCAGCGGTCTACTATTAAAGTATTAATAGCAGAGCGCTAATCTTAGCGCATTTATCTTGATGTAGACTCTCGTATGACTAATTCGTGATCCAATATGATACTTTCCACTTCTTCGCCTTTTATTTTTTCAATCAACATTCTCGCTGCAACGTTTCCCATTTTGCGCATCGGTTGAGCGATGGTGGTAAGAGTCGGGTTTGTCATATTTGAAAAATCAATCTTATCAAAGCCTACGACGGCAATATCATTGGGTACATGCAAACCAGCAATATTGATTTCTTTGAGCGCCCCAATGGCTAATAAATCGGAGACGGCGAACACAGCTGTTGGCCGGTCTTGTAAATTCAAGATTTTTTTCATAGCATACTGTCCATTTTCAAATCCTAAATTTGAGGTAGAGATGATATATTCGTTTTTCAAGGTGATTCCATTCTCTTCTAATGCACGTTTGTAACCCATTTTTCGCAGGCGGGCAAATAAATATTTTTCATCGGCATTCATAAGCGCAATTTTGTGGTGTCCGATTTGAATTAGATGCTTGACTGCCCGGTAAGAAGCTTCCTCGTTATCAATGGTTACATACGGGATACCCGTGCATTCTTCATATTCGCTGCATTGTATAACTGCATAATTTTCTGCTAACTTTTTCAGTGTTTCAACATTAACTGCCGGATCCATCGTAATAATTCCATCTGCCATCTTCTTTCGGACTAGGTCGAAGTATATATTCTCCTTTTGAGGGTTAGAATCGGTTTCACAAAGGAGAATGTTATAATTTTGACTAATGGCAACCTGTTCAATTCCTTTAATAATTTCTAAATAAAATGGATTAGAGATGGTCGGAATTAAGATTAAGAGAAGCCGGCTTTCTGAAGTTCTTAAGTTTCTCCCAAGAAGACTTGGTTCATAGTTTAATTTTTTAATAGCCTCTTCGACTCTCATTTTTGTTTTTGCAGATACGGTATTTTGCCCGTTTAGTACTCTCGATACGGTTGCAACAGAAACTCCTGCTTGTTTCGCTACCTGCTGGATGTTTGCCATCTTCCTGTCCTTCTTTCTTTGATTTCATGAAAGGTTTTATAATGAAATCGATTACATTTTTATAGTAATGTTTTCCAAATAATCTGTCAATACATAATTTTCAATAAAATAAGCCGGCTGATTCACTCGAATCATTTAGAATCTATTAAAATGTAATCCATTACATTTTAATAGATTCTAATTACAAAAAGAGGCCACTGTATTCAAAAGTTGAAACAGTAGCTTTTCCCGTCTGTTTCTCCTTTCAAATCTACATAATATAACTTATAAAAATGTTCAAAAAATAAATATTTACAAAATTTCAACCATAACTTATAATCCATATAAGATTACTTGGTTTTGAGGAGGTTGAGGATGAATAAATTAATTATTTTTTCTGTAATTGGGTTTTTGGCCCAACTAGTTGATGGGTCTTTGGGAATGGGATTTGGGGCAACATCCTCCTCATTACTATTAATGTTCGGAATCGCACCAGCTGCTGCCTCCGCTTCCATTCATATGGCTGAAATCGCCACCACTGCGGCATCAGGGGCATCACATTTATGGTTTAAAAATGTTGATAAAAGAATTCTATGGAGACTAACCATCCCTGGTGCAATTAGTGCATTTATAGGGGCAGCTTTTCTAAGCAGTCTGCCTGGGGATAAGCTCAAACCGTTTATCTCCGTATTTTTAATCGTTTTAGGATTGTACATTCTCATCCGATTTCTATTTTTCAATCATTCTTCTAAAAGTCAAGGTTCACCCTTTTCAAGTAAATTTTTAACACCACTTGGTATGGTTGGCGGCTTCTTTGATGCCGTTGGAGGCGGAGGATGGGGACCTATCACTGCTCCCGTTTTGATTGCAAAAAATGGGATTTCCCCTAAAAAAGTCATTGGCACAGTAGATACAAGTGAATTTGCCATTGCCGTATCAGCAACACTAGGCTTCATCTTGTTCCTAGGGGTGGATCAGTACCAATGGCAATGGGTCATCGCTTTTATGATCGGCGGAGTGATTGCGGCACCTATAGCCGCTTGGCTTGTAAGAATCGTTCCTTCGTATCTGTTAGGAGTGTTAGTGGGCGGATTTATTATCCTTACCAATTCAATGACCATTATTAAAACAGTTGGATTACCAGTTTCTTTAGCGACGCTGGCTTACTCTCTCATTATCGGATTATGGGCAGTTGCTATTTTCTATCAATTTAAGAATCGAAAACGATTTGTGGCTGTTCATTAATAAGCAGCAACGGACCACATAGTGGTCCATTAATTTAAGTATGTAATTCAATATCAGACAAAATAATTGAAGGGAGACGATTGCATTCGTCTCCCCTTCATTCGTATCCTGAATAAGCTTATTTAAGAAAAACCGTAAATGGTTCCGCATTAATCGCAGAAAACAAAAGCACCAATAATGATTAATAAAATAAACAACACGATTATAATGATAAAACTGTCGCATCCACGTGTTTGAAAACAAGGAGCCGCATAGCCGTAATGCATTTGAGGCTGGGGAAGTACATTCGCCCCCATAGTATGTGACGGAATCATATTATCCATTGTAACACTTCCTTTCATTTGCACTGAGACCTAGATGCCAATACACGATATCATATACAAGGAAGGGAAAAATGGAGCCCGTCTAGATAAAAAAAATGGGTTTATTATGTTATTACTATTTCGTTTCCAATATTAATTTTTCAATTGCATAGGCAACTCCATGTTCATTGTTAGATAATGTATGGAACTGAGCTACTTCTTTTACGACTGATACTGCATTAGCCATTGCCACTCCACAGCCAGCATACTCAATCATACTTAGATCATTCTCGCCATCCCCAATGCAGATGACCTCTTCCTGTTTAATTGAAAGTTTTTCAGCCAGTTGTTTGACTGCATTTCCCTTGCTGACTCGTGGGTCAAGGATTTCTAAAAAGAACGGAGTGCTTTTCACGAAGGTATATTTTTCCCAGAATGATTCAGGTATGTTTGCCATGTTTTGATTCAAACGGTCCGGTTCATCGATAAACATCACTTTGGGTATAAGCATATCCTTTGGTACTTCTTCAATTGTCCGGTAATGGAGAGAAATTCCATTGATATGGGCTTCATGAATCGTATAAGGGCTTATGTCTCGATTCGGTGTATAAAGATTTTCTGTATCAAAAAAATGGAGTGGTGAATCGATCTTTTGACTTAATTCGTATATTTCTTTTAAGTTTTCATAGGTTAAAGTGATTTGGGATTCTACCTCTTTGGAGTGAGTATTTTGCACAAGGGCACCATTAAAGGTAATTACATAGTCATCCTCATCATTTAATTTCAATTCCTCAATAATCGATTGGACACCGACGATTGGCCTACCAGTACATATTACCACCTTCACTCCTTTTGCTTTCGCAGCTTGGATGGCATCATTTACTTCTTTTGTTATTTCTTTTCGATCATTCATCAGCGTTCCATCGATGTCTATTGCAACTAATTTATACAAAGCTTGTCCTCCTAAAACTTGGTTGTGAGTTATGCCTATTACTATACTACAAGAAGGACAATGATTAAACCAGACTTTGAGAAAGCCGTAGCACACTATCCACTTGCCGAAAAATCTTAAAAAAAAAAAAACGAACTTTATGCATTAATCAAGCTAAGTACATTTTTTTTTCGGGACAAACCCAGTAAAATAGTATTAATAAAATAGTATTTTTTGTTAAAATAGAAAGTTACAACAAGGAGAACCTATATGATAATAGGATTATTAATTTGTGCTATCGCAATGATACCAATTGTTCTAGCAATCGGTATAAGAAATCTATATAAAGGCTCTGAATTATCCTATTGGCTTTTAATATATATGGGAATAGTTAGCGTCTGGCAACTAGATGTTAGCATTCTTTATTTTAAAGATGTACTAAGTGAAGATACTATATTATTTATTTTCCGGCTACTAAGAATCTCCACTATCTTTTCAATTCCAGTCGTTTTTTATATCACATATATTATTATCAATAAACACACTACAACCTTTAAGGATAGAAACTTTTTTAATTTTATTTTAAGAGTGATCTTTTCAAGAAAAGCGTTTGTAGTTCTATTAATTTGGAGTACGGTCGTCTATGTAGTTAATTGGACTTCATTTGGCATAAAGAAATTAGTAGTCAGACAAACCTTCCATTCCTCTATTACATTTTATTTTCCGGAGTATGGAAATTTATCGTGGATATTTGTACTCCATATGAGTAGTTTTATCGTATTTTTATTATTTATTTTTATTGTGTCTCAAAAAATATTAAATCAATATATGAAGAACTTTTTAAAGACTTTTTCAATTTGTTCACTTTCATTGTTCTTTACAGGCTTTATCAATTTTCTTCCTAGTACCGGGGTTATAGTAAGCAGTATCGGCGTCATAATTTTTTCAGTAATCATTATGTTATCATTTATAAAACTCAACACTTTAATCATAATGGATTATAATAACCTACTAGAAAGGCAAAAAAAGTTAGACTACACTGGAAATTTAGCAGGTAGCCTAATTCATGAGATTAAAAATTCAACACAAGTAATAAAAGGATTTGCAGCGCTCCTCAACCAAAATTTTTCTGGTAGCGATTATGCAGTTAATTCATTAGCAATGATCCAAAATGCCACCGATCAATTGGAAAATTTGACTAATAATTATCAAGACTATATGAAATACTCAAAAATGGAACTTAAGATGGAGGATATTAATGCCATTATTTTATCCTCTATTTCGTTATCAAATGAAATATTAAAGAAAAATGGAGTGGAAGTGAAATTTCATAAAAAATACAGGACATTGAGGGCATTTGTTAATAAAACTTATCTTCAACAAGTGTTTATTAATTTAATTATCAATAGTACAGAAGCGTTCCCTGATAACCTCGAGTCTAGAATAATAGAACTAGAAACTGATTTGGTTGGCGGTAATATCATAATTAATATGTATGATAACGGAAAAGGGATTCCTCCTCAAAATTGGGAAAGTATTTTTGATCCTTTTATTTCTTCAAAAACTGGAGGAATGGGGCTTGGTTTACCTTTTGTAAAAAAAATTATTCTTGAACATAAAGGCGATATCCAAATTATTGATAGTACACCCTCAGGAACTCAGTTTCAAATTGTAATACCGCAATTTGAATTAAATAACTTTAATTAACTTTTATCCATTATATTCAGATTTGTGGACAGTCTGAAACCGCCTTAATTGGCGGTTTTTTTGATAGTTTTATTCTTCGCAACCTAATACAATATCTTTTATAGCTTATCTATAATTTTTGTTGAATTTGTTTAAAAACAATATGTGGTGTATTTCCGTATTTCCCGCATTAAAGATAGAATTTCCTCTTTATTAATGAAAGAAAAAGGATCTTTGATTTTTATTGGAAACTGTGAACAACTGCTGTTTTACGCGATCAAATGGTTAATCCAATGTTACAATAGGGCTAGGTTGTCAGACAATTTGACAGTCGTCAATATATCAAGCTCCATTAATCGGGTATGGGTGTAGGATGAAACGTTTAAAAGGGTATTGTCCAAGTATGCGGGATGGCACATAATTTCAACCATTTTTCCATCTTCTAGGCGATCCGCCAGACTTAGAAAATATTCCGCTGTTACACCTTCTCCATAAAAATCAAAAAGACATAGGTCTGAGAATGCTTCTACCTCTGCAATCTTCGTGCTTCCATTTGTTCTTACAGCTAAGTTATATTTTTTTGCTAATCGTTGTACCACTGGCTGCAATTCTTCCATCGTATGTACATGATGATGACTGTCAAAATGCGTCGGCTTGAGACCCGCAGCTAAAAATCTTTCTATTTGGGCTGTCCATTCTCTTTCCAGTTCCTCCAGCGAAAGGTCCTTTGTCCTCGTTAAGTAGGATAATTTCTTAAAGTCCCCATTTTCATCCACTAATGAAGGTGCATCCCTTAATAATGGTTTTCCACACGTCAGAACAAGGTGAATCCCGACGCGCAAACCTGGGTGTTTTTTTACCAATTCAATCGCATGTTCTGTCCCCGGCATATTCATCATCATCGTTGCGGAGTTTACAATTCCGTATAAATAGCTGTCGACGATTCCGTTGTTTACTCCGCGGCTAAGCCCGAAATCATCTGCATTAACGATTAAAGTAATCATAATAAACCCCTTTTAGTTTAATGTTCCAGGTAAATGAATAGCACGATATAAATCAACCATTTCCGAAGCCAAATCCCTCATTGTGATGGCATTCATTAAGTGGTCCTGGGCATGAACCATTAACAGAGAAATCTCCGTCTTTTCTCCCCTAATTTCTCCCTGAATGAGAGAGGTCTGGATGTGATGAGCCTCGTTTAATGCTGCAGATGACTCCTTTAATTTTTCTTCCGCTCCTGCAAAATTGCCCTTTTTTGCTTCCTGAATCGCCTCCATAGCTGAACTCTTTCCATTACCGCCATGTAAGATGATCTGAAAAATAACCGTTTCTAAGTTCTCCACTATTCTTTCCTCCCAAAATAAACTTCCATTTCTTTAAGATAAATTTGGCTTACAGGAGTTCCAATTAAGGAACTGCCTGCAAGCTAAATAATCAAACCATAGAATAACTAAACTGCGGCAGATATGCTTTGTGTGCTTCAAGCATTTCATCTAAAATGATTTTCGCTACACGGTCACTAGGTACAAGGGGATTAATCGTCATGGCAAGCAAAGCCGTCCCATAATCACCCGTAACAGCTGCCTCAATCGCAACTTGCTCAAATGACTTGATTGATTGGACAAGACCTCTGATTGCAACAGGAAGTTCACCCATCGTGATTGGTTTTGGACCATCCTTCGTAATAACGCAGCTTACTTCTACTGCCGACTCATAAGGCAAACCTGCGATTGCCCCTCTGTTAATTGTATTTACTGGCTGGATATCTCGTTTATCCGTATACATGGAATGAATGAGTCTTACGGCTGCATCACTATAATAAGCTCCTCCGCGTTGTTCTAACTGCGGCGGCTTGATAGCTAAATTAGGATCTTTATATAATTCAAACAGTTCGTCTTCAAGCTTTTTAACGACCTCGGCACGTGTGCCGCCCTCTTTAAAATTCTTCAACTCTTTTTCAAGCATGTCGCCAGACTTATAATAATAGTTATGGTATGGACATGGGAAAACGTTCAACGCCTGCAAGAATTCAGGCTCCCAGCCCATAGAATGAATATTTTGCATTGTAATACTTTTCTCCGGGTCTGTTATTAAAGAAATAACTTCATCCTTAACGGATACTCCATCGACATAAACATCTAAGCCGTATACCATATGGTTCAATCCTGCAAAATCAATTCTGACACGGCTATGGTCAACATTTAATAATTTTGCAACGCCCATTTCCATTCCAATAGGCACGTTGCACAATCCAACTACTTTTTTAATATTGCTGTAACGAAGTACGGCTTCTGTAACCATTCCTGCCGGATTTGTAAAGTTAATAAGCCAGGCATCAGGACATAACTCTTCCATTTCACGGCAAATATCGAGGATTACAGGGATTGTACGGAGAGCTTTTAACAATCCTCCGGGCCCGTTTGTCTCCTGGCCAAGAACCCCATGCTTTAAAGGAATACTCTCATCTTTTCCACGTGCCGCAAGCATACCTACTCGAAATTGAGTGGTAACAAAGTCTGCATTTTTTAATGCTTCTTTTCGGTCTAATGTTAAGTGAATCTCAATCGGAACCCGTGCCTCTTTTACCATTCTTTTTGCAAGGTTTCCGACAATCTCAAGTTTTTCCTTCCCTGTTTCCACATCTACTAGCCAAATTTCACGAACTGGAAGGTCACTATGGTACTTAATGAATCCTTCAATCAATTCTGGTGTATAACTAGAACCACCACCGATTGTTACAATTTTCAATCCTGTTGTCATAAGTCTGCACACCTCTAATTATGGAATTGTTTCCCTGAATTTTTGAAACCTTTAAAAATAAAGCCCTGAGCACTTATAAAGTCAAAATGTCAGGGCAGCAGTTTTTTAGAAATATAGTTTTAATCGATTACATGTTTAACGTATCAGATTTATTCTCTGCAGCCTTTATTTTTTTCGCATCCATTTTTCCTTGAGCAATGACAAACGGAAGATAAACAACGAATGAAATCGCTAAGTTAACCGCTGCTAATACGGCACCTGAAATATGTCCTCCTGTTGCAAGTAAGCCTCCAATAATCGCTGGCGTTACCCAAGGTATATCAGCAACTACTGGGTGTACAAGTCCAAGACTAATAGATAAATAGGATGTCACTGTCATTAAAATTGGACCAAGAATAAACGGAATAAACCAGATTGGGTTTAAAACAATTGGCAAACCGAAAAGGATTGGTTCGTTAATTTGGAATATTCCAGGAGGCGTGCCTAGAGCCAATAATTGCTTATTGCGTTTTCTGCCAGCAATAAACATAGCAACGATTAAACCCAACGTTGCACCTGATCCGCCTAGATAAACGAATGCATCTAAAAAGGCACCTGAAAGTATATTATATTCACTTAGATCTTTAACTCCTTGTGCATACAAGTTCAAGTTTTCTTGGCCAAGCTTTGTCATTAAAGGAGTGGTAATTCCGCCAAGAATATTCGGACCATGAAGACCAATCATCCAGAAGCCGTGCACAAGCCCTACAATTAAAATAGCAAACGGCAGGGAATCAACTGCACCCGTTAGCGGGGTTACTAGAACGGTATTTAACCAATCATTTAAGTAAGCACCGTTGCTGATGAACTTACGCAAAATTAAACCAAACAATCCGATGATGAAGATGGTAGCCATTCCCGGAAGAAGCTTTGCAAACGAGCGGGCAACTGCCGGCGGTACTCCATCAGGCAATTTAATTTCGAGTTTCTTTACTCTTGCTAAACGAACAAAAATTTCAGTTGCTACGATTGCCACAACAATCCCTGTGAATAATGCCGTTGCACTGAAATAGTTCCAGCTGATAAAGCCCCATGCTCCACCTGTAACGGCTTCACCACCCTCCGGAGTAATGGTTACATTTCCAACCTGAGGTATTAACACAAAGAAAGATGCGGCAGCAACAAGCATTGCTTCAAAACCATCATCCCCGTAGGATTTAGCAAGTTTATGAGAGATTCCGAACACAGCAAAGATTGTCATAAATGCTAGTGTTCCCCACCAAATATCTCCTCCAAGTGTCGTCCATGTTTCTCCAAAAATGCTAATCATTAAATTTTGATAGGGTTTCCCGATACCAGGTACTGAACCTAGGTTATTTAATAAAACGGCTAATGACCCAATCATCGTGATCGCAATCATTCCCACTAATGCGTCACGAATGGCAAGCAGATGCCTATTGTTACCTAGTTTATTAGCCAACGGCATAATATATTTATCTATAAAATTCATCATATCCCTATTCCCCTTTTATAAGCTTAATAGCTTGCTTCAATACCTCTTCTCCATTGCAAAGGCCATAGTGCATAGGGTTAATGGAATCAACTGGAATACCCTTCTTTTCTCCAGCCGCTTTAAGTTGTGATAGCATAAAACGAACTTGTGGACCTAGCAGCAATACATCCGCTTCCGCTTTTTCGATTTGCTCCTGAACCTCTGTCGAACCAACAGCCCAGATGGTACAATCCAGCCCTTCCGCTTGCGCACTTTTTTCCATTTTAGAAACTAAAAGACTTGTAGACATTCCAGCAGAACAACACAATAAGATTTTCATTTAAAATACCCCCTAAAATAGAAAATGGTTTCAAAATAAGATAATGGCATTAAATAGTAATCCAATTCATCACTAGTACACAACCTGATTAGAGCTGAAGGTTGCCCCACCTCCCTAGATGTAAACGCTTACCATAAATTACTGTAATCTCATTGTAATAACAATTAAGAATAAATTCAATACATTTTTTTAAATGTTATGACAAATTATTTTAAATTGAACTTATAGATACAATTCTTACGGCTTTTCTGATAATCTATAGTTACTAGGGAGGATCGATATGATGGAAGAATTAAAGGATAGTGGTGCTCTTCATCAGCAGGTGAAGGATGCAATCATTCAATTAATCAACAGTGGAGAATATAAACCTCATACCCAGCTGCCAACTGAAGCTGAATTTTGTGACAAGTATGGAGTAAGCAGGACAACAGTACGCACTGCATTACAGCAGCTTAGTGCGGAAGGGTATGTATACCGTAAACGGGGAAGCGGGACCTTTGTTTCAGCAAATAAAGTTAAACAAAAATTAACAACAACGGTTGAAAAATTCGCTGAACAAATAACGATGCAGGGTAAAACCCCGTCTATAAAAGTTCTCGAACTGGAAGTTATTCCAGCGGACGAATATCTTAGCGACCTTCTAAAAATAGAGGTAGGTCAACCTGTTAATATGCTTGAAAGGGTTCGATTTGTAAATGAAGAGCCTATTCAATATGAAACCGCCTATTTGCCCTGGTATAAAACACCAGGTTTAAATAAACAAGCTTGTCAAAATTCACTCTATCAGCTTTTGGCTTCCCAATTTAATTTAAAAATCAGTAAGACCGTTGAAACCTTGGAGCTTTTTATCGCTGATGAAGCATCAGTAGAAAAGCTCCATATCCATATAGGTGATCCCTGTTTTTCTCTCGATACCCTTGCCTATTTGAATGACGGGACAATCATAGAATATTCGAAAACAATCTTTCGTGGTGATTTGGCCCATTTTGTAATCGAAAGAAATTACGAATAAGTAAATATTTCGCTAAAAAAGGTATAATTCCCCAAATGTTCGTGGAATTATACCTTTTCCTTTTTACCGCTCAGTTGGAATATACCGACTAAAATACTCGAGCAGCTGCTGTCTATTATTTTGGAAATACATACACAATTGGTGCCCAATGGGTGCTGGATAAATAATTTTTCCACATAAACTGCAATTTTCTTGCTTACTAAATTGGTGCTTAACACTCAGTGGATAGGGATTCCTAGAATTTCCTACCATAAAAACAAAGGTCTGCCCGCTGACCGAAAACTCTATTTCAAATCCGTCAAAACCAGAGCTTCTTAAAACTCGAACATTTTCTATTCCCAGCTCTTCCATTTCAACTCTCTTCAATACGTAACCCCCTCGGCCTTTTAAGTTGTTATAACAAATAGATAAAAATTTGAATAGGTACTTTTTATGGCCTTAGATACCCCATACCTGATACTGAAGCATTCTGTATGGTTAAAATATCTCCAGCAGCAATAATCAGTTTTATAGTGAAATTTTCCTGTAAAGCTGATGTTTTGGTAGCTATATGGGCATAAATTCAAGAATGTTGGTTTAAACGATAAATGGTCAGTTCCCCTCAAAATCATTCTTTAAAGCCAAACCTTCAATCTCTTCACCTACTCACAAAGATAGTACCTTATTTGCTCCATTACGTGAACCCTCTAATCGAAGGAATAATTCTTCAAAATTTCTGAAGAAAAGCAAGCGTTTTTACCGTTATTATCATGGAACAAAGATAAGCCAGCGATCGAAACGATCACTGGCTTGTCTTTGTTTATCTTCTATATTTGGTGCTTATCTTGTAAATCACTAAACTGTATCATGAGTATATCTTCACTTGGTTCATTTCTTATTATATTATAAGTGAATTCAATTGATCTCACTACAGGATACTCCAATATTCATCATTTTCAGGGAAATAATTCGTCAAAATATCCTATTTTATAAAAAAAACAAATCACTAGTGGTTTAAACCATATAGCGATTTTGCTTTCCTGCTATCTAGTTTCCAGTAATAAATTTAATTAAATGATTAATTAAATCGAATATTTTCCCTCTAAATCAATCTTTATCGTGGAAAAACTCAAGAAGTGACACCAAGAACCGTCCCCATGGTGTTATAAGCCACGATATTTAGCAGTCGTTAGTTCCTTGATATAGGGTTCAAGTTCCGGCATCCTTACTTCTTTTGCAAGGTTAATAGCCAATTCAATATTATAAGGAACTCGAACAAGTTGGATTGAGAAAATCCTCAATTATTCCTCCCCATAGTTCCCTTCCAAAATAGCATAGGAAGCTTGTGGAATCTTAAGGGGATTCCCTACATTACATAAAGTTCTCCCTTCCAAATTCTGAATATATGCATTGTGTATATCTCCATATCAAATAACATCTGGTTCCCTAATCCCTATTATATTCTGGGTATGTAGCGTGTTCTCAAATAATCTTAATCTGGACTCTAATGGGTCCCAAGGATGAATCCTTTCATTTAAGCTTCTTGGCGAAGCGTGAAACATTCTGATCAATCTTCCACTCATAATAAATTCATATGAAAATGGAAGTGATTCTAAATAATGGTTTTGCTCAGACGTCAATTACTTTGATGCCATTGGATTGTCTCTGATACATTTGGCCTTGTGATGAAATCATCCCAATTACCTTTGACCGTGATTTCGCAATACTGTTTTATCATATCCACTGCTTGACTCGATTGTGGTCCCTTCCCAACTAAATCCCCTAGACAAATAATCCTCTTAATTCCTCTGGTTCTAATATCTTGAAGGACTGATTATAATGCAGGAATATTACCATGAATATCTGCAATAACAGCAATCTTATCCAAACTATAACCCCTTTTTTCTGCTCCATTAGCCTCATAATTATAATATTATGTATAATTCTATTTTAACTTAATACATGAATAACATTTCGGATATTTATATACAAAAAAACGACCTCGGTTCTCCTGTGATAACTAGTAACAAAGATTACTAGGAAGGTTTGGAAGTGGGAAAACGTATCGTGACTGCAGTTCCATGACCTATTGAGGATTGAAAGTTAATCGTGCCATTAAATTTTTCCACAATGTTAAAGCAAATCATCATCCCTAATCCAGTTCCTTTACTTTTTAATGAATAAAAAGGAGTACCTAATGATGCAACTTGCTCTTCTGACATTCCTTGTCCTTGATCAATTACTTGAATGACAACGAAGTCTTTTTCCCTTCCAGCTGTCACAAGAACTTGATCACCAATATTGGAAGCCTCGATTGCGTTTTTAATAATATTTATGAGTAATTGTTTAAATTCAATAGTGTTAGCTGAGATGGTACAATCTTCCGTTACTTTTAGTTCAATCCGATTATCATGTAAAAGTCCATAGGAATGAAGCAAATCCGTTACACTCTGGAGAACCACTTTTACATTAACCTTTTCAGTTACATTCTCTTTATCTGGTTTAGCAACCGATAAAAATTGTGAAATAACTTGTTCAGCCGTATTTAACTCATCAATCATTAAAGTAAACTGCTCTTGCCGGTCAACGCAATAGGAAGAATCATTCTCAAATAGTTGCAAAAAACCTTTCACAACCGTCAATGGATTTCTAATTTCATGTGCAACAGCAGCTGCAAGCTGACCCGTTGTCTTCAAACGCTCAGAATGTTGGATTTGTTCATAATATAGTTGTTGTTTTTTAATTCTTCCATTCGTTAAATAAAAAATAAAATAGACAATAATCTGACTCGCAACAAAGTTTAAGAAATTTCCAATTGGATCCTCTTCAATAAAGGGATATTGCAGTCCATCAACCAACAGGATATATCCATATATAATCATTATTGATATAAAGTTTAATAACAAGGAAAAATAAAATAGCTTTGAATCAAAATATAATATAGAAAGTGCTGGAATAAAACATAGAAAAACAAAGGTAGAAGAAGTTTCTGGGTAAAAAAGAAAAAGTATGTAAAAATAAATCGATGCAACGATTATGATGGTCAATCTTAGAATAGCACTACCATTAGTAGGATAAAGCAGTAAACACACAGACAAAATAACCACCAGTATACTGTGGGATATGTAAACAACCCCAAATTCACCAAAACGCGGGTTATCAATCAACAAACCAGATATCATAATAGCGATTACAGTCCACGCCACAATATAATATATTTTTTTATTTAAACTATTCGTAATCTCCTTCATACAAACCCCTTTTGTAATAATCTCACACATATACCACAGGGACGGTTCTCATGGTTCATTGGAAATATTAAAAAAATGCCGCAAGAACCGTCCCCAATGTTCTAGTTTTTAAGTAGAGTTAAGTGCCCGATGATTTCCTTCGCTTCTGACTTTACCATCGGTGGAAGTGCAATAACAGTTAAAGAACCCGATTTAACCTCGGTTAAGCCACTATCACGAATACTGAAAAATCCTCTTTTTTCTAACTTTTCAAGCTCGGTTTGTTTACCCTTTAATATAATTTTCTTCATTCCACTCTGTACCCATTCCACGAAATCATCATGCTTTTCATGAAATGGAGATTGCGAGGACATTAGGTTAATCGTACTTACAGTTGCAGCATGAGCCACTTGTGCAGCTGTTTTACCTGTCGACATTTTTAAGTCTTGATTTACAACAAAATATTGAACAAGATCTCGTTTATCCATCTCCATTATCAGTCCTTTTCGATATAACTTGTTCTAGGTAATTCAAATATTCAATATAATAATTGATTGTCCTAGGATAATGATTCGTTGTATCTTTATAATGACTTTTTATCCTTTTAATCATTTATTCATCTATTACTTTTTCCCGTTATAAATCTTCTTCTGTAAATTTATTAATCGGTTATAGTATTGTCCAGCCGGCTTTTCATTTATCGGTCTTTGGTCGGTATATCGTTCATGTCTGATCTGAAGATATTCAATAACATCCATATAGAACCTCCCAGATTTTCAGTTCAGGTATATTTTACCATAATATATACATTTAAAATATAATGATAAGGTCAACGTACTGTATCTAAATAAGGTTTAATTAGCACTGCTTATGAGCAAAATAAACATAATCTCTCTTGTAAACCTTCTAAGACTTCTTCCGGCACTTCCCTTACCTTGACATCCTCACCTAAGAAAAGCAGCCAACTTGTCATTTCGTACAATTCTTCGGGATTAGTAACGTTGATGAATGTCTTTAGAATAGCTGTGGCTTGATAGGGATTCGTATAGGAAAGTGATACTTTTAAAGGATGGTATTTTTTAAACTGAGCTATCGCTTTTGGTCCTAGTTCAAGAACAAGATTAATCACTTCTTCCTGCTTACTTAGTTTTTCTACTATCTTTTTCTTACTTAATCTTTTTTTCGTTGGGTAGGGCTCAACATTGGTGAGATTGTCGACATTAAAAATCTGCTTCTTTTCTTCCTTTAAGTCAAAAGCTTCAATTAGCCACATGCTTTTTTCACGAAAAAGGTTCAAGAGATAAATGGGGTAAGGCTTTATTCCATTCTCTTCTGTCATAGTAATCAATAAATACCGATCCATAAGAAGGAACTGAATGAGTTTTTCTAAAATGGGATGGGGAAGGTCTGAAAGCTCGAGTAGGTCGGGATTATTCGGGTTAGTTCCCTCAAAAAGCAAGATTTGATTTAAAAGGACAAGGTCATCCTGCTGATTTTCTGAGATGAGTCCAAGTAATTTTTCAGCTAACGACTGACGACTCTTTAGATAGGGGAGTTGTTGATTTCTTGTGGCCATGAAGGCAATAAAAAGAGCTTTAATTTCATTATCGGTAAAGCGTACAGTGGGCAGGACAGAGTTGTTCATGACAAAATAACCCCCATCCCTTCCAACTTCAGCGACAAGCGGCATACCCATTGCTTCAATTTCTTTGATATCTCTAATAGCTGTCGAACGAGAGATGTCAAATTCCCGCATGATTTCAGAAATCGTAAAGTGGGCGCGATTGTTGATATACCGCATAATGATATTAATTCGTTCAACTTTTTTCATTCTGCTACGCACCTCCTAAATAGTATCACTTTTTGACATGATTTAAAGCTATTATAAACTCATCAAGTGGAAACACAAATCATTTGATTCATTTTAAAAAAAAAAGGAAGGTTTTGAATATGACAAATTATACTTTAGAAGAAAAAGATAGCTTTACCGTATTAGGTTTTGGAACCGAGCTTAAGAGCGATTATACAGATTATGCTGGCATTATGAAGGAAAAGTCAGACTTTTGGACGGCTGTCAAACAAGATGGAACGCTTGAAACCTTAAAAGCCGTAGCCACTAATGACTACATTTTTGTCGTGAACGAAGCGGTGAATAACAAGATGATGCATTATGCTGGCGTCATGACAGAGAAATCACTACCAGAGGCAACAAGAATAATCCAATTTCCAAAAGGGGAATACATCGTTGTAAAAGGGGAAGCGGAAACGTCTGAAGAGTTAAGTAATATGCTAACTGGTATTGCCTTCGGTCAAGTCCTGCCAGAAGTAAAGGATGTCGCCTATGTTGGCGGGCCTAATGCATCGGTTGAGATGGGGCAGCGTAATGGTTTAGTTTTTGGTGAAATGTGGATTCCGGTTGTTAGGAAATAGTAAGATATAAGGAGAGTTGGAAATGTCCTATATCGTTGATTTTAAAAATGTATCTACGGTCGGTTTAGAGTCTTCACCTGTAGCAGATGCGCTCGCTGGTTTACGCGCGAATGAAGCTCGTTACTTTATGAACAAATACAAGCATGAATTTACGGTTGTACCAGCTAGCGAAAGCCAGGAGACCCTTGATTATGTGAACCAAATTTTGAAAAAAGAACGTGATATTGAGTTTGCGGCTAAACCTTTAGAAACGTCGCGTTTTCAAGTGGAAAATATCAATTGGGCTTTCGTTTTTTATGAAGATGGTCTTGCAGTCAACGTCCTGTATACACTTGATGGCCCTAAGCCGAAACGGGCCGTTGGTTTTAAGCTTTCTGAGGGGATGGATGTACCAAAGGAGTTAGAAGGGAAGTTTAAGTTTGCTAGGCAGAAGTCTAAACTAGCTGGAACCATTCGGGGCTCGTTTTTTGTTATTAAAGGAGAATACTAAAGTAAACAAAAGGAAATATGGAGGATTTCAGCCATCTTTTTGTATACGGTGAATCATTTTTTATATTGGATAGGAAACATCTTTCTTAAAAAAGGGGTATCTTACACCATGGTGCAAGATACCCCTTCCTTTATATAAAATGACTGTTTTCACTACATCGTCTTCTCAACAATTTTCTTCCTGCAAAAGATAAGCAAACGCAGTATTATCAAGCACGTAATGTAATTCTAATCAAACGATTAATTAACTCGAATTCTACTAATCAAACGTTTGATTAAAAACGCCTTAATACCGATAAAAAAGAACCTTTACCTGTTTTCCAGAAAAAATCTTGTCGATTACAGGCATCGGTTTTTTATTTTTTTCTATATTTATGACTATAAGGGTTAAAAGGTGTAAAGTAAGAAACCGAATAATCCAAATTGATCATTTCGCTATATTCGAACACTTTACCGTTTTGAAGAATTCCTCTATTTATTATTTTCATTGCAGCCACCCCTTTTTTACAGTTAAGAAGTGCCGCATCCTCTTTCGTAACATTTACAGGAGTATAGGTTGTGATGAAGTGAGAGATTTGATAATCACATTGCTGCACATAATCATGCACAGATTTTTTTATTTCTTCTTCATTTAGATCTGGAAAATAAGAATAAGGTAATCTTGTGGTTTCAATTTGCATTTTGTGGTAGTTAACAATCCGAACCCGTTTATATTCCCATAATTTTGCGTGATGTCCGTTTATATCAAAAATCTTTTCTAAGTTTTTATCGGGTACAATCTTTTTTAAATAGATAATTTCAGATTGAATATCTTTAAATTTATTTTCGGTTAATGAATTATAAATTAATGGACTTTTATATCTTGTTTCATTTACGAAAATTCCTGATCCTTGAACAATTTTGATACATCCAATATTAACAAGTTTTTTTAATGCCTCTCGAATGGTATAACGCGATACCTCGTATTGTGTAGCTAGATCCCTTTCTGTAGGCATTTTTTCACCAGTTTTGTATTTATTTTGATAAATCTTGCTTAGGATATCATCAGCAATGAAATCACGTTTGTTCATAATAGTTACCTCAAATAAAAGAATTAATTTATTTTATCACATTACAATTAAAATACCCCTAAAGCGTATATGCTCTAGAGGTATTTGATAAAATCTATATCTTAGGGTGTGTGGATAGTGCCATTTGGAATACGTGATTGGGTCCATTCATGTTTACGATAAATAACCGGATATTCTTTGGCCATGTCTTCATTAAATTCCACGCCGATACCCACTCTTTCAATAGGATAAATATATCCATCCACTACCTCAACAGAGCTAGGGAACATTTTCTTCGTATTTTCATCTGGTTCTTGAATCTCTTGAATGGCTGCATTATGAAGATGAATATTTAAGTGCGTATTGACAGCGACCCCTATTGGAGTCATATCAGATGGACCATGCCAAGCAATTCGAACACCAAAATTCTCACAAAGTGCAGCTAGTTTAAGTGCAGGTGTAATTCCTCCGATTTGTGAAACATGGCACCGAATGAAATCGATTTGACGATTGACAATCAGATTTCTCCACTCAGTTGGATTATTAAATAATTCCCCTGTCGCGATAGGTGTCGTACATTGTGCTCGTAATTGAGATAACCACTCATTCTGATCAGGAGGTAAAATATCTTCTAAAAAGAAAAGCTTATAGGGTTCAAGATCTTTGGCCAATTGAAGTGCTTGGTTAGGAAACAGTCTTTCATGAACATCATGAAGAAAATGAATTTCATAGCCGTATCTTTCACGTAATGCCTTAAACATCGCCACGACATCTCTCATATAGATGTCTTGGTCAAAGTATTCTCCCTCACTTAAACCTTTTGTTAAGTGCATATTGTGATTTTTGCCGCCATACAAACCTAATTGACATCGAATATGGCGGAATCCCCTCTTGATCAACTTATCCACATTAGCAAAAAGTTCTTCGAGTGTTAATCCATCGGCATGCGTATAAGCTGCGATTGCGTTTTTGGACTTTCCTCCAAGTAATTGATAAAGAGGCATATCTGCCAATTTGGCTTTGATATCCCATAAAGCCATGTCCACACCAGCAATAGCGTTATTCAACACCGGGCCATTTCTCCAATAAGAATTAACCATCATGACTTGCCATATGTCTTCAATATTGTTCGCATCACGATTAAGTAATAGAGGTTTTAAATATTCATCTATAATGGTTTGTACAGCTAAAGGACGTTGCTGAAAAGTTGCACAACCATATCCATAAATACCTTTATTCGTTTCTATTTTAACTACAATAAGATTATGTCTATGCGGATTAGTCACAAATGATTTTATATCTGTTATAATTGTCGGTTCCAACTGTGATTCTTCCTCTCTTTGTAAATTGCACTATGTCAAATCGAAGCAATTTATTATCTAAATTAAAACACAGTAAAAACACCAGCGTCAATTTGGTATGGCAAGTCGTTTTATTCAAGCAATTTTCCGTACCAATTTTTAAAAATCATAGCGGAGAAACCTTGGTATGACAAGGTTTTTCTTATTTTTTGGTTTTTTTAAACCGTTTTCAAAGTGTTTTTTATTATGCTATTATTGGCGTGTCAATTCGAATTGCAATTTAGTATCGATTATTTAGGGAAGTTTATAAATAATGTATATAAGGGGATGAATGAACGTGAAAGAAAAAGATACGGTACTAAAAATCATCGATTATGTCGGTGGTAGAGACAACATTAAAAAAGCTTGGCATTGTATGACCAGGCTGCGTTTTGATTTATATGATCAATCTTTAATCGAACACGATAAAGTGAAACAATTGCAGGGAGTTATCGGAGAGCAACTTCAAAGCGATCAATATCAAATCATCGTTGGTACAAATGTACAAAAGTATTATACCGTTTTAACCGATGAACTAGGGATCGACGGAGAGCAAGAAAACGAGCAAGAAAGTGATAAGAAAAAAGGATTCTTCGGAAGACTATTTGATGTTGTGTCAGGTACATTCGGACCAATCGTTCCTGCGATTGCTGGTGCCGGGATGCTTAAAGGGCTTATCGCTGGTCTGATTGCATTAAAAGTATTATCAGCGGACACTGAAACTGTAAAAATCTTAGACTTGGTAGCCAGCAGCGTCTTTTATTTCTTACCATTCTTCCTAGCGGCTTCCGCAGGGAAAATTTTTAAAACCAATCAATATCTTGCCATTGCGATTGCAGCCGGCTTTATGTATCCAACCTTAAATGATGCGGCAAAATTGGGCGAAATTAGTCAATTTCATTTTCTTGGTTTACCGGTACCAGTCATAAATTATGCCGGTAATGTTATTCCTGTCATTTTGTCTGTTTGGGCATTAAGCTATATTCACAAATGGGTAGATAAATATATGCCTAACGTGTTGAGAACTGTATTTACCCCTACATTAACTTTATTTATTGCTATTCCTTTTGCGTTAATCGTTTCTGGACCACTAGGAAGTTATGTAGGAAAAGGAATCGCGGCTATGGTTGAAGGATTGTTTAATATTTCTCCTATCTTAGCGGGAGTTGTGATGGGTGCAACAAGACCAATTGAAATTGTATTCGGTGTGCACCACGCGATCACTCCAATTGCGCTTCAAAACTTCGCCGATAAAGGCTTTGATATGCTAATGCCTATGATGTTTATGACAAACATGGCCATTGCAGGTGCAACCTTTGCGATGTTTTTCAAAGCGAAAAGCAAAACAGAAAAAACGATTGCTCTTTCAGCAAGTGTTTCTGCTCTTCTAGGGATTACAGAACCAGCTTTATTCGGTGTACTAATTAAAAATAAGAAAGCGTTTATCGCATGTACAATTGGTAGTGCAGTAGCTTCCACATTCTTTGCTACAATGGGAGTTAGAATTTATGGTTATATCCTTTCAAGTATTGTGAGTTTAGTGGCTTATGTTGGACCATACTTCCCATATGCATTAATTGGAATTGCGATTGCAATCGGTACTTCGTTCGCCATTACGTATATTCTTGTAAAAAAAACAGGAACTAGCGAATCACAAAATGTAAGTGCTTTAAAGAAAATCAGCTAATTATTGGAGCTACTATTTAAGAGTTGCAACCAATAGATGTTATCCAACTGCAATCATATTCATTATCAATACAAATAAACAAGTCGATTATATGCTATAGTAATGCTTGACTGCTTTTAAGTGGTCAAGCATTACTTCTTTACCGAGAACCAATAAAAACAATATACTACTGTATACCTCGGGTACGATACATAGTGAATCAAGACCATTCCAAGTAGTGGTCGTGAAGGACTTTTCAATGAGGAGTGACAGATATGAAACTAATTGCGATTGATTTGGACGGTACTCTACTATCCCAACATACTTACATTACTCAGGAAAATGTGCAGGCTATACGAAAGGCACAAAGTCAGGGACATATCGTAATGATATGCTCTGGACGTGCCCCTGAAGATATTCAAGAAATCCTTAACAAATATCAGCTTTCTTGCCCCTTGGCAGGAAGCAACGGAACGGTTGTTCAAGCTGAAGGAAAATTATTAGGTAGCGTTTCTATGAGTCGGAATAATATCATGCAAATCGCAAAAAAATTAGATGACGTGAGGGCTCCCTATCGTATCTATACCAATCAGGGAATCTTTGTACCTGATGACTGGTCGGAGCGAGTGCACACTGACCTACAAGGGGATACCATAAAAGTGGAAGGCCTCTCAGATGAAATCTTTAGAAGGATTACAGAACAGCCACAGCAGTCTGATTTAATTAAGTATTTTCATGATTATAACGAATTGTTTGGCAGAGAAGACTTGAAAGTTCAAAAATTCTTTATCCTTACTTTAAATCAACAGAAAAAGTCAGAGTTGGCTGCTTACCTTAGCAATGTTTCCGGAGCTGCCGCCACTTCTTCAGGTGCAATGAACATCGAAGTGATGGACAAGGATGGAAATAAAGGAAACGCACTGAAAATCATGGCAGAATATTACGGTATTGCTATGGAAGATACCGTGGCAATGGGAGACAGCTTTAATGACATCCCCATGCTTCAAGCAGCTGGACTATCAATCGCCATGGGGAATGCAGACCCAGCAGTGAAACAACTTTGCAAAGCAGTAACACTTTCCAATTCTGAAAATGGGGTCTCCTATGCTTTGGAACAGTTTATTCTGAATCAATAAGACAACAGGGCCAATCAATTCTAGTACATAAAAAAAGAAGCACGAGAACCGCTACAACGGTCCCCGTGCTTCTTTTCATTAAAAACCAACGCTCATTGTATCCGGATGTGATCCAGCACGACTGTCTTCATTTAGTCCATCAATTTTTTCCATATCTTCTGCGGATAATTCAAAATCAAAAACATTTGCGTTATCAATAATTCGTTGTTCTTTAACAGACTTTGGAATCGTAACAACCCCATGTTGAAGATCCCAGCGCAAGATAACTTGTGCAACAGATTTATTGTATTTTTGAGCAATATCTTCAAGAACAGGATGATTTAGAAGTTGACCTTGTTTCAATGGTGACCATGCTTCAAGTTGAATCCCTTCAGCTTTACAATAGGTTAGAAGCTCTTTTTGTGTTAAATGCGGGTGGAACTCTACCTGGTTGACCATCGGTTTAATTTCGGCAGAAGCGATTAAATCCTCTAAGTGGTGAACCTGGAAGTTGCAGACGCCAATGGCACGCACACGCCCCTGTTTATAAAGCTCTTCAAAGGCCTTCCATGTCTCTTTGTACTTATCTTTCCCTGGCCAGTGAATTAAATAAAGATCCAAGTAATCAAGCCCAAGTTTATCGAGACTTGTTTCGAAGGCTTGTAAGGTTGATTCATAACCTTGATCGGCATTCCAAACCTTTGTAGTAATAAACAATTCTTCACGGGGAACACCAGATTCTCTAATGGCTTGTCCAACACCTTCTTCGTTCTTATAAAAAGAGGCGGTGTCGATACTAATGTATCCATTTCTTATTGCAGCCTTTACAGACTCGATAACCTCTTCCCCGTCGGTTACTTTAAAAACGCCTAATCCCATCCACGGCATTTTCA
Organism: Neobacillus driksii; assembly: GCF_013409995.1. GTDB lineage: Bacteria > Bacillota > Bacilli > Bacillales > Cytobacillaceae > Neobacillus > Neobacillus driksii. The sequence continues at coordinate 16,839 of NZ_JACCBX010000014.1, read as the reverse complement.
CTCCATTATGTAAGGTAACAGTGTCCTTTAAACTCGTTGGCATCATATTAGTTCCTCCTCGTTACTTATTACTAAATTTAATCCACGAGAACGTCCCCACTGACCACCAAAAGTGGACCGCGAGAACCGTCCCCCTTTTCTTTAAGCCTCTCTAGCAGCCTGGACCTTAGCAATATACTGTTTTGCATATTCGGTGATTTTGTTGTATTCTCCTGTTTTGGCTGGTGCTATTAGGTTGCCGCCTACTCCTACTGCGACACATCCGTTTTTGATCCATTGTTCTACGTTGTTTAAGTCTACTCCACCGGTTGGCATGATGTTCACTTGTGGAAGTGGTGCTTTAAGGGATTTTACAAAGTCTGGACCAAATGCATTGCCAGGGAACAATTTAACGATATCAACTCCAGCTTCTAGTGCTTGTTTGATTTCCGTAATTGTCATGCAGCCTGGCATATATGGCACTTGATAGAGGTTACATAGCTTTGCGGTTTCCTCATCAAAGGCAGGACTAACAACGAACTCCGCTCCTGCTAGAATCGCAATTCTGGCTGTTGTGGCATCAAGAACTGTTCCTGCCCCAATTACAACATCCCCATTATCCTTATATACAGAAGCTAATTCTTTAATTACTTCATCAGCTCCCTGCACAGTAAAGGTAACCTCAATTCCTTTAATACCGCCTTCTACGCAGGCTTCAGAAATCTTAACGGCCTCTTCCTTTGAATCTGCCCTTACAACAGCGACAACTCCACATTCTGTCAGTTTCGATAAATTAGTTAATTTTTTCATCATGTCCACCCCTTCTTTTCCTCAAAAAAAATTTACATTAATAAATTATCAATTTTACAAATAGCCTATAATTAACGTATCATATAGTAGAATGATGTTCCATAATAAAGAACATATTAAAAGAATATCATTTAATTATCCCCAATAAAAGAGGTAGATTGTCATGTCTAATGTCCAATCAATTGAACGTGCCCTAACCATATTAAACAAGCTTTCTGAGTACCCAGATGGCATTCAAATTGCACGTCTGACAGAGCAGGTTAGTCTAACAAAAAGTACAATTCATCGTCTGTTAGCTACGTTAGTAAGTATGAATTATGTTGTAAAAGATGAAGAAACAGACAAATATAAACTCGGATTACAGGTCCTCTTTCTTTCAAGGAATCTATTAAATAACTCAAGTATTGTGACGATAGCAAAACCTTATCTCGAGAAACTATCACAAGAAGTCAACGAAACCGTTCACTTATGCATAGAAGATCACGGAGAAGTGATTTATATTGATAAAATTGAAAGCAATCAGACCATCCGAATGTATTCCCGCATTGGAAGCAGAGCTCCCATGTATTGTACAGGTGTTGGAAAAGTATTACTTTCAGGCGCTACTCCAGAGCATGTTGATCAAGTGATTTCAAAAACGGAGTTTATTCCAAAGACCCCGTACACGATCACCTCAAAAGAAGCCTTTTTAAAAGAAATTGAATTGGTTAAGCAACAAGGTTATGCATTAGATAATTCCGAGAATGAAGAAGTTTTAAGGTGTATTGCTGCACCAATCTATGATCATAAAGGAAAAATCATTGCAAGCTTTAGTATTTCAGGCCCAAGTAATCGTGTAACGATGGAATTGATCAACACTTCATTAATTGAAAAAATGAAACAGTATAGTCTAGCAATTTCAAGGAACCTAGGGTACTCTGGTTCCTAATGACAAGTGGTATTCTCCCTTCCGAGAATACCTTTTTTTATAAAGGCTCTACTATAACTGAATGTTGATTTGAAAAATAAACGGAAAAATTCCGGTTAAATCGGGAAATACCCATATTTCCCTAATAATAAGGGGAGTTTTTCCGCTTATATTGTCCATATCCTTGGATTTTGTCTTATTTAGAGCAGTTAACCGGAATATCTCCGCCTATATCTGCTTCTTTAGCTCCCTCTATATACATTAGCCGGAAATTCTCCGCCTATCATACCTACACGAAAATCAACAATAAATAATAACGCCTTTATACAAGAACACTAAAAGCAAAGAAAACAAAAAATGGTTTCCTTTACTTTTGCAATGAAACTAAAGCTCTACTTTCGAGTCTTTCATATAACCTTCTAAACTCTCTCGATCAGGTAATCCGTCATTATCTCCAGGTGACATGACAGCAAGAGCTCCAATGGCGGCACCGCGTTTAACAGCCTCCTGGATAGGAAGACCTTCCAGTATGGCGCTAACTACACCAACAGCGAAGCCATCACCTGCTCCTACCGTGTCGACAACCTTCTCTACAGGGAAACCCTCCGTATAAAATTGTTCTCCTTCAGAGCTGGTAAATGCACCTTTTGCCCCAAGCTTAATGACAACGGTTTTTACACCTGCAGCATGATAGTGAGCCGCAATCTCATGAACATCTTCGCTGCCTGTTAACAGCTTCCCTTCTTCAATACCAGGAAGAACGATGTCGGCATGACAAGCTAGGTCATTAATAACTCGGGCCATTTCTTGTTTATCAGACCAGAGACCCGGACGCAGGTTAGGATCATACGAAATTTGCACACCCTTTGCGCGTGCCTCTTTCATCAATTCGTAGACCATCTCTCGACACCCAGCGGACAATGCTGGTGGGATACCTGTTAAATGAATATGGTCGAAGCCATCCCAGTTTAGGTTTTTGATTGTGTCAAGATCCATATGTGACGCCGCGGAATTCTTACGCGCGGAGAACACTTCCGGGTCACCGCTTGACACCTTTTGCTTCCACTGCATCCCCGTTAAATAACTAGAATCATAGGTTACATAACTCGTATCAATTTCGTTACTTTGAAGAAATTTTTCAATGTTTCTCCCAAATGGATCGCTTCCCAATTTGGTAATATACGTAACCCGATGTCCTAAACGAGACATCCCGATAGAGAAGTTGACCTCCGCACCTGCAACATAACGATCAAAACGATTAACATTTTCTAATGGACCCTCTTGCTCTGCAACAAAAAGTGCCATCGGTTCCCCTACAGTAATAATTCGACTCATGTGAATTCCTCCCTGAATTTAAAGAGAGACATAGATATGTCTCCCCTAGTTTGTTAAGCCGTAAGCTTTTTCCCCTTTGTACTACCTAACTCACCGTTTTTCTTTTTCATATATTTAGAATAATAAGCTGTCAAAATCGGTACTACGATGGAAGTAACAATAACTGCCGTTGCCACCATTGCAGTAGCAGATTGTGCTGCAGTCAGAAATTCCGGTTTCATTTCAGCAATAAGCATTGGGTTAGCTACTGCAGCTCCAGCTGTACTAGAAGCAGCAAGTCCTGCTGTACCATTACCTTTTCCAATAAATTTATCAGCTAGCATCAATGGAACACCTGTAATGATGATAACCAAAACACCTAGTAAAATTCCACTAAGACCTGTCTTTCCAATTACCGCTAAGTCAATTGTGTTACCTAAAGCAAAACCAAAGAATGGAATCATTGTTTCTGTTGCTCTGCTGAAGAATTCACGTAAATCTTTATCAAGGTTACCAAGAGTGAAACCAATTAGGAACGGTAATACTGCACCAACGAATGCTTGTGGTTCAAAAACTGCTACACCTGTACTACCTAAAATCAACATCGTTACTAACGGACCTGATTCAAGCGACATTAGCACGAATGCACCTGCATCTTCTTTTGAACCATATTGTTGCATAATAGAAGCATAAAGACCACCATTTGTCATATCCATTGCAGCTACTAGCGCTAGAACGGAGAACCCAGCAAATATACCTGTTTGTATTCCATCGACTGGCAGGAATTGCATGACAATAACAGCAACAACCCATGCAACCGCTATCTTTGTTACGACAAGTGTTCCTGATTTAAGTAAAACCTTACCTGATGCTTTAATATTGATACTTGCACCCATACAGAAGAACCAAACTGCTAAAATTGGAACTGTACCTGATATCAATCCATTCGTAAATCCTCCAAAATACTCTCCTGCTCCAGGAGTAAACGTATGGACAAGTGCTCCTAAAATTAATGGGACTAACATTAATCCACCTGGGATTTTTTTAATTGTCTTTAGAATATTCATGTTGAATACCTACCTCTCAAGTCTACATAAGGATATTTAATTTACTGGAATACAACAATGTTTTGCTTAAAACCGTTTTCATTTTATCTATTATTCGGTATGTTGTCGCTTACAATTTCACTTTAAGAACTACTTTTCTTACCCTTTGTTTCTCGCCAGCGATAATTCCCGCCATATGGGAATCCTCTGGGAGACAGATCATAACGTCTCCCGGATTCATGGTAATAATTGAATGGACATCCCCTTCAAAAAAGGTGGCATCCTTCTCTTCATTGTAGTCTTCTTTTACAAGCTGACGTTCGATATGATCGACTGCGATGTTCTCATTACCTTCTAGAATGTAATGAAAGTCTAGATAAACTTGGTGAGCTTCCCAAAAGCAAGCTTCTACTTCTTTCGTTTCATATTCGTTCAAAAAGAAGAACAAATCCTCACCCAGCTCATGACGTCCAGCAGGATATGCTGAAAAGTCATGTTCTTTTAATAGAAGTAAAGTAGATTGTATTTTTTCAGAAAGAATCTGGCTTTCTACTAAATCATTTAATTTACCTTTTAGCAACGTTATCAGCCCTTCCGATGTGGTACCTGAGTGTTAGCGGACTAACCAACCGCCGTCAACTGCAAGAACATGTCCGTTCATATAATCAGATGCTTGACTAGCTAGGAATACAACGACTCCCATGTAGTCTGCCGGAGTAGCCCAACGGCCAGCTGGAATACGAGAAAGAATATCTGCACTACGCTCTTCATCTGCACGAATTGGAGCTGTATTCGCTGTTGCCACGTAGCCCGGTGCAATCGCATTGATTTGAACATTGTATTGTGCTAACTCATTCGCAAATGACTTGGTAATACCCGCAACCGCATGTTTACTAGCTGTATATGGCGGAACAAATTTACCACCTTGGAATGAAAGCATCGAACAAATATTAATGATTTTTCCGCTTCTTTGCTCGACCATTACTTTCGCAACCGCTTGGCTTAAAAGATAAACAGAGTTTAGGTTAATTTCCATAACCGCATCCCAATCTTCTTCTTTGTATTCAAGTAACGGACTACGTCTGATTGTCCCTGCATTATTGACAAGAACATCAATTCTTCCATATACACTTAGGCAAGTATCAACAACTTGCTGTAAAGTTTCTCTAGCTGTTAAATCTGCTTGATGGAAATATACTTTTCTTCCTGTTTCTTCGATAAGCTCTCTTGTTTCATCCCAGTTCGTGTCGTAAGAAACAACAAATAGATCTGCACCTGCTTTTGCTAATGCAACAGCATACCCTTGGCCAAGACCAGTATTTCCTCCTGTCACGATTGCAACCTTACCTGTTAAATTAAAAAAGTCTAATGAAAAATCTCGTAAACTCATTATCTAGCACCTCTATTTTTCTATTTTAGTAGTCTGGTTAATGCAAATTATCTCAATTCGTCCATTGTTACTTGATCCATGTCGTTGTAGGTTTTATTATCGCCTGCCATCGCCCAGATAAACGTATAATTACTAGTAGCAGCTCCACAATGAATGGACCATGGAGGAGAAATCACCGCTTCCTCATTTTTCATGACAATATGACGCGTTTGTGTTGGCTCGCCCATCATATGGAACATTCTTGCATTTTCATCTAAGTCAATGTAAAGGTAAACTTCACTTCTACGGTCATGTGTATGTGTTGGCATTGAATTCCACACACTTCCCGTACTTAATTGAGTCATCCCCATAACAACCTGACAGCTCTGAATTCCTTCTTTGTGAATCATTCTGCGAATTACACGATCATTTGCCGTTTCTAATGCGCCTAATCGATCACCTTCAATATCTTTAAATGCCACGTGTTGGGTCGGATATTCTTTGTGAGCTGGAGCAGAGTACAAGTAAAATTTCGCAGGGCTTGCTGCTGATTCACTTGAGAAAAGCAACTCTCTTTTACCTAAGCCGATATACAAACAATCTTTATTTTCCATCGCATACGTTTCGCCATCAACCGTGATACTTCCAGCACCGCCAACATTGAAAATCCCAACTTCTCGTCTCTCAAGGAAATATTCAGCCTTCATCTGATCATTACCCTTTAAAGAAATGCTTTCTTCAATCGGAGTGATACCACCAACAATCGCACGTTCTTCCATCGTATAAACCAGCTTCGTTTCTCCTGGTACAAATAGCTCTTCTATTAAATAATGTTTCCGAATGTCTTCCGTCGTAAATGTTTTGGCATGATCTGGGTGTGTCGAATACCTGATATCCAAAGTGTACATCTCCTTTTATGTGGCTGTTAATTCGTTCCGTATTGTGGAACTATGTTTCATATTTTTATTATAACGCTTTCTTTGCAAAAAAACTAGGTATAATGTGAAGAAATCGTGAACCTTTCCACGGGGACGGTTCTCTCGGTCTAAACAGTAATCACGGGGAGGTTCTTAAGGGGACAATCGGAAGTTTTGCGCATGAAAATAGCCCGACTAGCGGATAGGAACTAGTCGGGTTTTTGTGCAACGGGGACGGTTTTCTCAGTTTCATAATTGGTAATACATTCAAAAAATCCATCAGAACCGTCCCCATGGTTACCATGGTTATTTAGTTCTTTAAACATTCAATTGTATCTATATAGTAGTCAAAATGACCTGTTTCTACTAAATCATCTTCTCGACAATTTTCTTCCTGCTAAAAAGATGCAAACGCAGTATTAACAGCACGTAATGAAAATCAATCAAACGATTAGTTAACTCGAATTCTACTAATCAAACGCTTGATTAAATAGCGAATGAACCCTTTGTTATAAGAGTTTTTGCTTGTTTTCAGGAGTGGAATTTGTCGAAAAAAAAGTGATAATATTTTTGATTGCTCCTTCGAACTGACAATAGAAACTAGTAAAATACCCAAACAGATAAAATTCTACTATTTTAAATACCACCTAGACGTTTGATTAAAAGTACCTAAAACCCATCTAAAAAAAGAACCTTTACCAGTTTTCTAGTAAGTATCTTGTCGATAATAAATTCCCTTTAAACCGACTAGAAATTCTCTGGATGGTGCCTGGCACCCGGTTCACTACCTCAAAACCTAATTGTATTGCTGGATGACTTAAAAGCGGAAAACATCCACTTAGACAGGTAAAAACCGCCTCCAAAAGGAAGCGACTTTATTACCTATTATCCTACTGATCCAGCTGCTCCGCAGAACGGCGCTCAGTTTTCACACTGTTGCTCGAACTGCCGTTTTGGTAGGAGTGACTTGGACGTCCTTTTTCATAGGAGTGGCTTGGGCGTTGGATTGGGCTGTACTTTAGTACAGGTGCAAAGGCAGTAAACTGTTGCCCTTTTGCCTGCTGCTCAAGCGCGTACCCCATTCCAAGAATCTCAGCATCCGTCCACGCACGGCCCACAAGCTGCATAGAAATGGAATATCCATTCGGATTGGTCCCAACTGGTACAACAACGGTAGGTAGACCGACATTAGAAGTTAATACCCCGGTTCCTCGGTCAGAGCTTGATTGAGCTGCAGAACCTCCATTGTTGTACATATCACTGATAAAGCCTGGATAAACCACGGCATCGACATCGTACTGGTCCATCCATTCAGCAATAATCTTTTTATAATTCGCACTTTACTCAAGCCAAGCATCAACCTGTTCCGTCGTCATACGAGGTATATCCGAATTGCTCTGATTGTATGGCAAGTTAAGCGAAGAGGCATAAATGGCATCCCCATTAACACTTCTGAATGGAGATCAGCCTTTGCAAATTGGAGTGCTCAAGTAAAAAATGCTTTTTATATTCAGACAGAGCCTAAGTTCAAGTACAGATGTGAATGATAAACAGGTACTTTAGCATCAAGTCGAAAATATACAAGGTTTTGTTCAATTGAAAGAAGTGTCAAGAACAGTGAATTGTTCTTTAAAACTTTCACTAAAAGTAAATTTGTGTTACGTATGATACGGTTTACCGTACAGTATATAAATGAGGATTTTATTTTCCCTCCCATTTACCTAAATTTCCAAAAAAAAATTTTAAAATTTTTTTAATCCACCCCCAAAACCTTAAAACAATTACCTAAGTTTTTTATGTTAGTCACTTTTTGTCGAAAAATGTACTACACCTAGGATAACTTCCAGTTAACGTTCCTATAGTTTTTAATTTATCTATTAAAATATTCTTCACCATTACATCTAGAGGGGGGCGTTTAAAATGGATCGAATTTTTAGGTGGATTGTTAAATCATTGTTTGCACCTGTTACGGGGACGGCTGGAGCAGTTGCAAGTACACTTGGTTTTTTTCTGGCCTTTTTACCTTTAGAAAGTCTAAGAATTCCATTATTGCTAGCTTTTTCACTTGTCTTTCGACTTAATATCATCGCCTTATTCCTTGGCACGTTGATGACGATATTTATTCCCAACCTTCGTCATTTACCGATCCTGGATTTAAGTATTTTAGAAGATTATTGGTTATTTTCTACCTTAAAAAGTAAAATACAATCTTCACAAGTCATTGCATCAGGGGCATTTGGAGGCTTAATTGGTCTTGTCTGCTATTTTTTCTTCCACTGGTTCTACAATTTAGGTCTAAAAAAAAGGGAACGGAATCAGGAACATGTTTTTCTTGATCCTGCCAATAGACGCTGGTCCATCATTAAACGAATGAGCGCAGGCTTTACGATTTTAATTGTGTTGGTATCGACCATATTTATTGAAAGCCTAAATACAAAACCAGTATTTCCTGAGTTGCAATTGAACGAGAGCACAGCAGAAAGCGCAATCGAGCCGATTAATACAAGTTTCACTGAAGAAGAGCTTGCTTCCCAGATTCAAAAAACGAATCCTTCGCCTGTTATACAGGAAAATGCGGATGCAGTAAAAACACAAAAGGCGAACAAACAAGAAGTCTATGGTTTTTACGTCAATTGGGATGAAAACAGCAAAACTTCTTTCAAAACAAATAGCGATTCTATTACAACATTAGTTCCGGAGTGGCTGCAGTTAACAACTGACCTTACCCTTAAAGCCAGCACGGAAAAGTCTATCATTTCAGAGGCAAAAGCAAATGATATAAAGATTCTTCCATTAGTGAATAACTATATTAATAATAAATGGGATGGCGAGACTCTACACCGGTTATTTACTACTCAAGGCGCAGAAGATCTTTTTATTCAAAATATGTTGGATTATGTGAAAACCAATGACTTTGACGGTATCAACATAGACTTTGAAGAAATTCATCCAAACGATACAGCGAATTTCACTGATTTTATGGATAAGGTGTATGAAGCATTTCATCAACAAGGTCTCATAGTGACAATGGATGTCCCGCCAAATGACAATAGTTATGACTATGCTTCTCTGGCAACGAATGTAGATCGTATGATTGTCATGCTATATGACCAGCACAACTCCATGAGTAAACCTGGACCTGTAGCAGCTACTGATTGGGTAATAGAAAGTTTAAACCAGATCCATATTCCTTCCGAAAAATTGATACTAGGTTTGGGAAACTACGGTTACGACTGGGAGGACGACTCCAATCAGCCTGCAAATTCAATGCCGTTCGAAGATATCATGGAATTGGGAAATGGGACGAACCTCCAAATCTATTGGAATAAACAAGCAGGCAACCCTTATATACGCTACAAACGAAACGATAAAAACCATACTGTATGGTTTTTAGATGCTGCGACATTTTACAATCAAATGCAGTTAGGAAAAGAGAGGGGTTCAAGCGGAATTGCAGTTTGGCGTCTCGGTTCCGAAGACCCTTCTATCTGGAAATTCATTAGTAAACCAAAGGAAATGGACAACCCATCCGATGCCCTTAAAACCATCGTCAGTCCTGAGACTGTGCATTATACAGGGGCTGGAGAGATTTTAAAAATAGTTTCTCAATCAGAAAATGGAAAACGGACCATTCAATTAGATGCACATGAATTGATTCAAAACGAAACCTATAGCAAATTACCAAAACCTTTTGTGGTTGCTCGGTATGGTAAATCGAAACATAAGGAAGTCGTCCTTACCTTTGATGATGGTCCGGACCCAGCCTATACACCACAAATATTGGACATTTTGAACAAGAATCACATAAAAGGGACCTTTTTTATCGTTGGAGAGAATGCAGTGCTGCATCCAGAACTTGTTAAAAGGATGCATAAAGAAGGCCATGAAATTGGCAACCATACCTTTACCCATCCAGATATTGAATCCATCACACCATTCCAAACGACTTTGGAACTAAATGCTAATCAGCGTTTATTTCAAGGTATTACAGGCCATTCGACGACCCTGTTCCGTCCGCCATATACGGCCAATGCCGAACCGAAATCGAGCGGCGAACTGCTGCCTATGTTACAAGCTCAGAAATTAGGTTATACCATGGTCGGAGAATTAATAGATTCTGAGGACTGGCAAGGTCATTCTAGTCAGGAGATTGTGAATCAGGTACTTGACCAACTGCCGGAAGGAAATGTCATTTTGCTGCATGATTCCGGCGGTGACCGCTCAAATACTGTAAAAGCCCTTCCTTTTCTTATCAAAGAACTGAAAAAACGTGGCTATACTTTTACCACCGTTGCTGAGCTCATTGGAAAAAGTAATAGTCAAATCATGCCCGCAACTGATCAGGACAACCCTTATTTGGTCTATGACAAGGCTGTGTTCATGGTCATGCAGGGCTGGCGCGAAGGATTAAGCTTCCTGTTCTACTCCGCTATCCTTATCGGAATCTTGCGGCTGGTTATCTTAATATGCCTTTCAAGAAAGCAGGTAAAAAGGTATAAAGAAACCAAGGTAGATCCTGGATTTACCCCTTTTGTCAGTGTTGTGATTGCGGCTTATAACGAGGAAAAAGTCATTTGCAAAACAATTGATTCAATTTTATCGAGCGATTACCCAGCTTTTGAGATACTGATTATTGACGATGGATCAAAGGATGATACGGCTATTGTGGTTCAAGAAACGTATGAAAACCAGCCTCTCATCAGATTAATAAAAAAACCTAACGGGGGTAAATCATCCGCTGTTAACCTTGGTTTTAAAGAGGCAAACGGGGAAATCGTGGTGGCTCTTGATGCTGATACACTCATCGCTGAAAATGCCATCTCATTGCTCGTTAGCCACTTTAAAGATGAAAATGTTGCGGCTGTTTCAGGTAATGTAAAGGTCGGCAATAAGGGGAATCTCCTTACGAACTGGCAGCATATTGAATATGTGACAGGCTTTAATCTAGAGAGAAGGGCCTTTGCCACACTCAATTGTATCACGGTTGTACCTGGAGCAATCGGTGCATGGAAAAAGACAGCGGTAGAAGAAGCAGGATACTTTCAAGAGGATACACTGGCAGAGGATACCGATATCACCCTTACCCTTTTACGTAATGGGAAAAAGATTGAATTTGAAGAAAAGGCCTATGCCTATACGGAAGCACCGGAGGATATTAATAGTCTGGCAAAGCAGCGCTACCGGTGGGTTTATGGTACGTTACAATGCTTATGGAAGCATCGTAGGGCTCTATTCAATAAAAAACACAAAACATTAGGCTTTATTGGCCTTCCAAACATGTGGCTTTTCCAATATTTTTATCAAACCATCTCGCCTATTGCAGATATATTGTTCATTATCGCCCTTTTTAGTCCAAATCCTGAAAAAGCAGCGATTGGATTTATTCTTTTTTACTTATTGGACTTCTTTACTGCTCTATATGCGTTTCGCTTAGAAAAAGAAAGTCCAAAACCACTAAGTTCATTGTTTCTGCAACGTATTTTGTACAAACAGCTAATGACATATGTGGTGATAAAATCCATCCTCTCAGCCATAAAGGGGGTAACCGTGGGTTGGAATAAACTAAAACGAAATGGAAATGTAGCTCAAGAAACCTCCATTGCGAAGGTTAAAGAATCCGCATAATAGAATCTCACATAGGTCTTCCCATTTGGGGAAGACCTTTTCTATGAGAAAAAGGATCATCATCTTCTGGTGACCCTTTTTGAAAGAATTACATATTCTTTCCGTTGTTTTCTTTTAAATCGCTGCGGTTCTCAGCCTTTTCTTTAGCAACTTGAGAAACCTGTTGGCCACGGTTGGTATCCGTTGAGGAAGTACTTGTTGCGTTCGTTTCCGTCTTTGTGGGTGGAGCCGTTGTCGTTGGTGTTGAAGCAGGTTTTGTTGTTTCAGGCTTTGTGGATACACTTGTTGCATCCGATCCCGACGTCGTAGGTGTAGTCGTTGTAGTTGTCGGTCCTTTTACACTTGTCGAAGTTATAGTTGTCTCAGCAGAAGTTGCAGTTATTATCATATTCCTATCAGAAGGAGTTGTTGTATTATTCTTGCTGCTCGAATTCTGTTGAATGGTCGCTACATTGATTTCACTATTATTTGAAGCCACGTTTAGAGCAGCCCTTTCTTGGTCTTTCCCCTTCGATGCTGGCGTTTGATTTTTCACCTCTTTTTCTGCATGGTTAATTATATCCGCTTTTTTTGGGTCTCCAGATATAGTTCCAGCATTTTCTTCTGCTAATCGGATAGAAGACTGATCGCCTAACAAGGTGTGGGCGACAGAAAACGTAATAGAACCCGCTAATACCATCGCAATGGCTCCCTTGGTCATTGTATTCATATAATTCCCCTCGTGTTTTTTATCATCATATTAATAGAATACGGAAGGACCTAAACTATTATAGGGGTATAAAATAGAAATCCATTAGGAAAACCAATAGGTTTTTTTTCGCACTTACGATATATTAACATTATACTATTAACTGGGCGATATAAATGAATCTACAGTCTGGAACCTATTACTGGCCAACTACTTTTCCTGATACTCCAACATATCCAGCATTGAAAGAAGACCTATCTTGTGATGTATTAATCATTGGGGGTGGGAGCTCCGTGGCGGTAGATGGGATTCCAATTATCGGCAGATACGAAGAATATCCTAATAGCTATTTCCTCTTTGCCTTTGGTGATAATGGGACGGTTTACAGCCAAATGCTATCGAAGATTATTGTAAAGGAGATTGTTGAAGGGGCTGCCCAGACTTAGCTCTATACTTGCAGGAACGCCCTTTACTAAATAAGGGATGAAAAAATGGGAAGGTTTTATCCCCATTTTTCTTTTTTTATACGATTCTCTCCTCCGAATCCTTCTTTCGTGATTTTGAAAGGGGAGATAGACTAATTTTTTAAAAATATGCCAAATTCCTAAAAGTGAGCCATTTCCCCTTAATTTTGCATTCTTTGTCAAATACCTTCAATTTCCCCTTTTACACAATCGATTGATTAAATATCGCTTAATTCCTTTTAATATAAGATTCCTGACCCATATAATAAGAAAAAGAAGTCAAAATCTGACTTCTCGATTTACTAGATAACTCCAATCTCTTTCGGGATTATTATGTTAAAGACAATCGAACGGTAATCGAACCAATCTTTTCCGCAAAAGTCTAAAAGACCTCGAGAACCGTCCCCACGGTCACGCCCTCGGTCGCCATGTTTTATACTCGATTAAAATCATCAGGATCAGCAAACATGCGTTGGTCCTGGTTAAGGGCATTGATTTTATCCATATCCTCTTGTGAGAGTTCAAAATCAAAGACATCAGCATTTTCAGCAATACGGTGAGGCTTTACTGACTTTGGAATTGTCACTACTCCCGTTTGTAAATCCCAGCGGATAATGATTTGAGCTGTTGATTTATTATATTTTTTTGCCATTTCCACCAAAGCTGGTTCCTCAAGCAGACCTCCTTGCATTAATGGAGACCATGCTTCAAGCTGGATGCCGTGCCGTTTACAAAAATCGTGTAATTCTCGTTGATTGAATCTTGGATGATATTCTACCTGATTGACCATCGGTATAATTTCACAGCTTGCGATGATCTCTTCAAGGTGATGAACTTTAAAGTTACTTACACCAATAGCACGAACACGTCCATCCTTATAAAGCTTCTCGAGCGCTTTCCATGTTTCTACAAATTTGCCTTGAGAAGGAAGTGGCCAGTGAATTAAATAAAGGTCTAAATAGTCTAATCCCAGTTTCTCCAAACTCACATCAAAAGCTGCAAGCGCAGCTTCATAGCCATGATTGGAGTTCCAAACTTTTGTAGTTATAAATAGTTCTTCTCTAGGTACAGTTGATTCAGCAATCGCTTTGCCGACTCCTTCTTCATTTCCGTAAATAGCGGCAGTATCAATGCTTCTGTAACCAACTTCAAGAGCAGTTTTTACTGAATTCACAACTTCCGCTCCGTCTTCGACTTTAAAGACACCTAAGCCCAGCCATGGCATTTTTACACCGTTATGTAAGGTGGTTGTACTTTGTATACTATTCAACATTGTTTTGTCACTCCTTATATAAAAATTTAATAGATAGAATTATAGGTTTACATAATTTCGCCACATATGAATAGGCTTCCAATTTAGAAGTTTCTTAGCCTTTTCATTGTTTAACAGCGGCGCAAAGCCTGATAGATCTTTTCTAAAGTCTTTTACGTCTGGGTAGCAAATTTTCATCAGCTGTTTGCTCTCAATATCCATACTTGTTTCATCTGCGCCAATATTAAGGGCAACATACCCAAGTCCGTCTGTCTCAATGGCTAATCGATATGCAGTCGCCGCATCCCGTGTATCAATATAACTCCACAAAATGGTCTTTCGCTGTTCAGGATTATGGATGAATCCAGGGAAATTTTGATACATTTCAGGAGAAATGACATTTCCTAATCTGAATGATACGACCTGCATTCCCGTTCTGCGGTGGATCATATCAGCTGTTTTTTCATTGACAATCTTGGATAAACCATAGCTTTCTTCCGGTAATTGCGGGTGGTCCTCATCTATTGGAACATATTGTGGTTTTAAATTTTTTTTTGAAAAACAAATACCATATGACGACTCACTTGAAGAGATGACAGCCTTTTTAATCCCTAAATTCCCTGCAGCTTCTAAAATGTTATAAGTAGACATAACATTATTTTCAAAGGTCACTTCGTTTGGATGGGAGTATGCAACCGGTATCGCTGCTAGATGGACAACAGCATCTGCACCTGCTAATAACCCATATACCTCACCCAGATTCGTTAAGTCGGTGATGACCGTTCTGCAAAGTGCTTCTTTCGGATGCTTAATATCCGCATTTACGACATCATATCCATGTTCCAAAAACTCTTTGATGACCTCTCGACCAAGCAGGCCACTTCCACCTGTTACAACGACCTTCTTCTTCATTTCCAATCCTCCATCTACTCATGATAGAACAATACATTCCTAAAAGAGCATTTTGCATTGAACTTTGTTTGTGCATTATATAAACTAAGTATAGGTAAAACGTTTTCAATTTTCAAGCAATACTATTTGGCTGACAAAAAAGGTTTGGAGGAAATTTACGATGATTTCATTCAGTATTATTGGCGGCGCCAGTTTTCGAGCGCAATATTATCTAAGAATTGCCCAGGCTCTTCCCGAACAATTCCGTGTATGCGGAATGGTGGTCAGGGATGAAGACAAGGGGAACCTTTTAGAAAAAAAGTGGAATGTGTCTACATACCGGAATATGGCTCAACTCTTGGAAAATGAAAACCCTGACTTTGTGGTAGTTTCCGTCAGCGGATCCGCCATCCCTGACTATTTACTTCAATTGGGCGAACTCGGTATACCCGTACTAGCAGAAACTCCTCCCGCTCAATCACTAGCAGACTTGGTAACCCTTCATGAGAAACTTACGTGTAGAGGAGCCAAAGTACAAGTTGCCGAACAATATCATCTACATCCCATCCAGCAAGCAAGACTATCATTGATAGATTCCGGAAGATTAGGAAATGTCACACAAGCCATGGTTTCGATTTCCCATTTTTACCATGGTGTAAGCTTAATGAGGAAAATGCTCGGAATTGGTTTCGAGGATGCCAGCATTAGAGGAATGAGATTTGAAGCACCGATAGTGGCTGGCCCAGATCGCAGCGGCCCTCCAAAAGAGGAAAAAACCATTTTGGCTGAACGGGACTTGGCATGGTTGGATTTTGACGGTAGGTTAGGAATCTATGATTTTACAAAAGACCAGCATCGTTCGTGGTGACAAAGGAGAAATCTTCGATAACCGATTGACCGTATTGGGGGATTATTCAACACCTGTTTATTTAGATTTAAAGCGGATAAACAAAGGAGAAGAGGAAAACCAAGAAGGGCACTACCTTGAAGGAATCATGGCAGGAGAACACTGGGTGTATCGGAATCCTTTTATTCCAGGAAGACTCTATGATGATGAAATCGCGATCGCTTCCTGCTTACAGAAAATGAAAGCCTATATAGCGGGTGGTCCGAGTTTTTATAGCCTTGCTGAGGCCTCTCAGGATCAGTATCTATCTTTTATGATGGAAAAGGCTATCTGTACTGGGGAAGTTGTAAAGACTGTTAGGCAGCCATGGGCTGAGGGTTAATTGGAAGAACCGTGGGGACGGTTCTCGTGGGCTTTTTTGACTTTGGCGGTGAAAATTGGGACCCGCTAACTTAAAAAACGTCACTTCCATTTAAATTGAATTCCTATCTTTTATTAAGTAACCAGCGAAAGTAAAATAAGCGGAGAGTTTCCGGTTAAATCAAAAAGGGAGATCATTTCGGGGTAAATAAGCGGAGTCTTTCCGCTTATTCAAAGAAAAATCCCCCATTTTTGGCATTTTTCTAGTCAATAGGCGGAATCTCTCCGTCTATTTCTTACGATTAGTCAAGTGTATTTCAGTTAATTCATTTATGTTTTTTTATTTAGATGTACTTGGGAGGGGTACCCC
>NZ_JACCBX010000013.1 GCF_013409995.1 Neobacillus driksii | reverse complement strand
CAGATACGTTCTACCCTGGCTACTGATATAATAAGACCAAAATAAATAAGGTCAACCAGAAATATTTAGCATTCTGGCTAACCTTATAATACGAAAGGAGCAGGTTAATTCAAGAAGGAGAACCTCTCCACTTTATAGAATGGTAAGTGTTAATACGTTTTAAATTTAGGAGAAAAAGATGATTTTCAAAGACTTAGCAAAGCATTTTACTGAAAACTTCGAAGAGTATAAGCCTGTATTACAGGAACATATAGACTTTAACGGTGAAGTCTTAAATCACGTATTCTTTGGTGAGTGTAACGATTATTTTGTTGAATTAATTGGTAAAGAGAAGGATCTACACAAGATTAAAGAATTATTTGATTTTCTTGAACGGATGGCAACTCAAGGTGATGATGATGTTAAAGAATTATTAAGTGTTACGATTCTTGCACGATTTGGCGACTCTAAGAAATTGCTACAAACTGCATATAAGTATATGGGTGCTGAGACAAGGAAGGCTTCAGATGAAATTGAAAAGTTTTGGGGTAGATATTGAACTAACGGGGGCGATTCTTCAATAACGAGGGGTCGCTTTTTTTATTGAAGTAACGAGCAGGTTAGCTTAAGAAGGAAATGTGGTAAAATAAGGTCGTTAGTAATAAAAATCCAAGCTATATGACTGATTAGCAACCAGTCGTGATGATATTGGTTATTGAAATGGACGGTTATTTAAATCAAGTTCTTCTTACTGGTAAAAAGTGCTCCAAACAACAGTTAAAGCAAAAATATCTGCAAGCAAAAGAGTTAACTTATGAGATAAAGGACCTACCTAATGTGTTTTGTAGGCTTCACAATTTTGAACCAATTCCTTATGATCTCGATATGCAAGTCGATTTTGTAATTGATACCGATACGGATAGAATTTATTCACCTTCTTATTAAGCAAACAGGGGTGTTGATCCAAGAAGGATTAACACTTCTTTTTGTTGAATCTTATTGAAGTAAAGAAGCAGTTTACTTTAATAGCAGCGGTAATATTTTTTATTGTGCATATGACAAAAGGGGAGAGAGTTAATGGATATGTAACAATAATCATTGCGATTTTATTTTTTTTGTTGCGTCTATTTGGCAAAAAAGATTAAGAACGTTTAAATAACAATTTGTACATATGCGGTAATTAAAGGAGAGACCAGCGTGCTTGAAGAAATAAAAGAGCTTCCACCACGGAAAGTAGCAATTGCCCAACGTAAGTTAGAGCAACCTTATCTCAACAAATCTCAATTTTTCCAAGGATTTTCATTATTTATTACCTTCGCGAAAGCTATATCTTATGTATTTCTTGTAAATTGGATTTGGAATCAACTATCAGGGCCATCTCATACAAATAGATTAGGAGAATATATAAACCAATGGTATCAATCAATGTCTGATTTATTTGGAGTTGCTCATAAATCGAATCAAAAAGTGTACGAAGAAGCTGATATAGCACTAGTGGTACTATGGATTACAGGTATAGTTGCTGTTTTGGAGTTTATTTCAAATCTTATTGAGATTTGGAAGCCACGAAAAGGACCTGAAATCTCATCATTTACTTTAGGATGGTTAAGCCCATTTCTAATCTCTGTAATTATTTTTCTAATTGTTTTTAGCAGATAATAAAATAGCTTTAATATTTTCCATATGATACTTTTTTTCTCTCCCTCGAAAGTAAGGCCAAATACTTCTTATTGATCTTCTTCGATCACAAGAGCCCAAACACGTTTTAATGGCAATTCTGCTTGGAAAGTGTCTTGAAGTCGGTCATAGTTTTTAGTAATTGCCTGTAGTTGTGTTGTTGAATCCCATAACCCGATTGTGAAGGATAATAATGAGCGGAGTTTGTGAAATATTGTACTTAAGCTAACGGGTGCAAGAGCAAAACAAGAGCAACGCATTTGGCGTTGCTTTTTGTCGTTGTCGTTAATCATTATCAAAAATACTTACGATATAGTTCTTGCCTTAAACTGCCACTTAACTGTGCATAAATCCTAGTTGTCTCACTTTTTTCATGACCTAATAAACTCTGAATCACTTCAAGAGGGGCACCATTATTCAATAATTGAGTGGCATAGCTATGCCTTAGTTGGTGTGGATGAATTGATTTATTAATCTGTGCTCGGTTTGAAATACGTTTTATTATGTATCTCATTTGAGCAATACTCATTCGATGGGGATACCTTTCGGTAACAAAAATGGCTGGGTCTGCATCGAGGCGGTAATCGAGGTATCGTTTAAGCCATATTTCGCAGCGAATATTAAAATAAACTTCCCTTTCTTTATCCCCTTTCCCTCTTACAATGGCGGATCGGTTTGACCAATTAATACGATTTTTTTCTAAAGAAACAATTTCCCCAATACGACATCCAGTGGAAAACATGAATTCAAACAAAGACTTTTCCATTGGGGTGGAGCATGCTTCCCGTAAATGTTCGATTTCAAATTCTGTTAAAAATTTTGGAATACGTTTTCCTGCTTTAGGTTCCTTTATTTTGGCGGCGGGATTTTTTGAAATATGACCTTCCTCATGTAACCAACGAAAAAATGATTTCATAAAACGTATTCGGTGAGCTAAACTTGAAGGTTTTAAGGTTTCGCTTGACTTTGCAAGGTATTCTTTAAGTTGACCAGTGGAAATTGTATCAAGTTTAACATCCTTGAAATATCGAATAAGTAATGTGGATTGAAGTTTATATGCTTTAAGTGTTTGTGGCGAGAACCCTTCAATTCGTTTATCAGATTCATACGTTTCCCATGCCTTTGACAATAACAAAATACATCTCTCCCTAAAATTTCTTTTTTAGAGGAATTATTGACTTGATTCTCGAAATTGAAACGGGAGAGACTATTCAACTATCGAAGCAGGTTAGTTGTGCGAAATGTTTCTAGCATAAATTGAGGATGGTCACATTTCTCAGGTAAAGGCTAGACAGTTCCTGTCGGAACTGAAGGATTATATCGAAGAATCAAATGATAGGGTAACGCCTTGAAGGGTTCTCTCTTAGTCGAATAGCACTGAATTTAGTAAGAATGATAGTGTTATAAGCTCGGTGAATAGGCGTGAGAAATTACGGTACCAGTTCGGCTGACAAAGCCTACTCGATGGAGTGGTGTAATTCATGATGCTTGAATTGAATGAATATGGTGAGAATGCAAACACACCTAAAATAAAAAGGTTAAGCTGGCGAACTTCTGAATTGTACGGGTCTATACCTGCAATACATAGAAATGTGTATATCACCAAATTGTGAGGTTAGCTGTGGGTGAGTAAGAATAACTAATATAAAAATCCATGATACGTTACAGGCGCATGAGTGCTAACAGGCTTAAAGGAAGCACCTAAGTTCATTCTATAATAGATATAATTCAACATTGTAAGCTGATAACGTGGAGGGCTTACTCCCTGTGAATCGTTGGCAAGGATAGTAATAATGATACTAGTTATTGTATAACTTGCCTTTATATCAGTGAAAGTGGTGGCACAGTACCAATGAAATGTCTAATCAACATGGAGGGATAGCCACTAGACTAATGAAGAATCGTTCAACCATGTAAGGCAGATTTTTATCGATAAATAAGGTTCTTGTGAGACTAAAAGAGGTTTACCGCCGAAAGGAGTTGCCGACTTATTGAAACGGAAGAAACTGAGGCACAATGAGTATTATAACTTACAGGAGTGCTTTGACGCTCTGTATGCTCAAAGTGTCAGTGGTGAAAAGTTTTATGGATTAATAGAATTGATGAGTTCTAATGAAAATATTCGTCTTGCCTACCGAAATATCAAAAGAAATACAGGTTGTAAAACGGCAGGTACAGATAATCTTACGATTAAAGATATTTGTCATTTATCGGTGGCAGATGTAATAAACACGGTTCAAATCATGTTTAAAAACTACAAACCGCAAATGGTTAGACGAGTGTTTATTGACAAAGGGAATGGAAAACTTAGACCCTTAGGGATCCCAACCATCTGGGATAGAATTTTCCAACAGTGTATTCTACAAGTATTGGAGCCCATTTGTGAAGCCAAATTCCATAAACATAGCTATGGATTTCGTGCAAATAGAAGCACCCATCATGCCAAAGCAAGGTTCGAATTCCTTGTCAATCAAGCTGGGCTTCATCATTGTGTGGATGTCGATATAAAGGGTTTCTTTGATAATGTGAATCACGGAAAACTTTTGAAACAGCTTTGGTCATTGGGGATTAGGGATAAAGTATTACTCTCCATTATCTCAAGACTATTAAAAGCAGAGATTGATGGAGAAGGAATACCAGCCAAAGGAACACCGCAAGGTGGAATTTTATCACCCTTATTATCAAATGTCGTTCTCGATGAACTTGATTGGTGGATAAGTAATCAGTGGGAAACATTCGAAAGCAACTTTAAATATAAGACCAGTGGAATCAAGTATCAAGGACTAAAAAAATCTGGGTTAAAAGAATGCTTTATCGTCCGCTATGCGGACGATTTTAAAGTTTTATGCAGAACTCGTTCTCAAGCAATCAGAATGAACTTTGCCATAAAAGACTTTTTGAAAACAAGATTACACCTTGAAACCAGCGATGAAAAATCAAAGGTAATTAACCTAAAGAAAAACTCTTCCGAGTTTCTCGGCTTTACTTTTAAAGTGGTAAGGAAGGGAAAAACTAGGTTTGGTCATGTAGTCCATTCACATATGTCTAGAAAAGCAAAGAATAACACCACTAATAAAATTAAAGAAGCAATCAAAGCTATCCAGAAGAACCCTTGTGTAAAAACAGTCTGGCATTTCAACACAGTTGTAATGGGAATCCAAAACTCCTATTCTGCAGCCACCCAAATTACAACAAATCTGAATGAGTTAAACTTCTATTTAAGAAAGACACTGTATAATCGATTAAAGATTTTTAGAACAGATGCGAATTTTCATGAGATGACAAAAACTCTACAAAAAAGGTACAAAGGTCATAATTCGAAACTATACAAAATACAAGATATGGTTTTTGTGCCCGTATATGCCCAGAAGCATAAAACAAACTTATGCTTTTCGCAGGAAACATGTAATTATACTACCGAAGGTAGAGATAAAATCCACAAAAGTTTAAAGGCTGTAAACAAAAGAGTTTTATTTTCAATTATGAAAAACTATATTCCAAATCGGTCAATCGAATATAATGACAATCGCAAAAGTAAGTTTATTGCTCAATATGGGAAATGTGCGGTAACAGGAGTGGAGCTTGGCGTAAGTGATTGGCACTGCCATCACAAGAATCCGTATCACCTATCAAAAGATGATACATTTTCAAATCTAGTGATACTCCATGAATCAGTTCATCGCCTGGTCCATCTTAAGGACAGTGAAAAGATAAAGAAATTTATCAAGGTCCTAAAACTTACCAAGAAGCAAAAGGAAAAGATAAACTCATTTCGATTACAATGTAATAATGAAGCCATATGATTTCGGAAGAAAGAACATCAATCTAAACAAATACATAGAATTGAATGAATTGGATTAGTTGGAACGCCGTATGCGGTGAAAGTCGCACGTACGGTGTGAACAGGGGGAAAAGGCGGCGATAACTTCAAAGCCTTACCTATCTGTATGAATAAAGGTAATGGAAAAATGATGTGAAAAGAGGCAAAATAAAGGTAATACAATTTTAAATGTTAAGGTGAAAGTAGGTAATGGCAATATGTCAGAAGATGAATTATTCTTAAATAAGGCACCTAATGTTTATGAAATATATTCAAAAATCCTCGATTTATTAAAAGAAATAGGACCATTTGAAATTGAGTTAAAAAAGACTTCTATTCATCTTTTGAATAAATCTTCCTTTGGAGGAGTTCATCCAAAAAAGAAAAGGTTAGATTTTAATTTAGTATCAAACTATCACATTGAACACGAGAAGATTACTAAAATTGAACAAGTTTCCAAAAACAGATTTCACAATAACTTTAGATTCGATAGTGTAGATGACCTCAATCAAGAGTTTTTAATTCTTTTAAAACAATCATATCAATTGATGGGTTAGTTAGAGAAATCAAATTTATTACCAATGAACAGCATTTTCTTAGGAATTATTTCTGGTGTAATATTTGGTTTATTATCTGTACTAATAATGCTCCCCGTACTGCTATTATTGGTTCATTTATTAATCGTTTTACGATTGGATTCTTAATATCAGTAACTGTTCTTCCTATGTATGGTTGGACCAAAGGAATTTTAATAGGGTTGTTAATTAGCCTTGGTAATATCGGCATGGTAAAGTTAAAATTCAAGTATACGAGTACGGGAGCGCATATAAGGCATGGGCATCAACAGGAAAGATATCTGCCTGGAATTGTTACGGGAGCACTCCCGAACAAGCTAAATAAATGGCAGAGTTTAGAATGAAGCATGCATTGGAAGAAGTGAATTTTTTTAAAACTTCCGGATATTTACTCAATCCACCTTGGTGGCTTTTTTTTTCTTATTGAGCTAACGAAGCGGGTTTGTTGAAAAACAATAATAAAAACCAACCCAATATAGGATGGTTTTCAGGGAAACTTTATCAATTAGATAATTCTCTACGATCAACGGAATGCGGTGGTTCCTCGAACCATTCATTAGCAATCATGATTTCCGCACAGTCTTCCGCCAGTTTGACATCATTTTTAATTGCAGAAGCATATTTGAGTCCTAGATCGCGCCGCATGGAACCGGACATGGCAGTTCCATAATATGCCATGGCAGATTGAATAAGAAAGGCACAATGGAAAATCATCAATTTATCGGAAAAAGGTGCTGTCTCGGAATCGGTGATATGGGTATCCCAGGAAATCGACGAACTGATAAAGTCCTCATGCAGGATTGAACGAAAAATCGAAAGATGCTCTTCTGTCTGTTCCACCACCCGTTGGAAAAATGTCCGAATTTCTTTGGACTCAGCAGTTTGGCTAAAACCTAAGATTAAATCTTTTGCGAGTGTACTCTTCTGTAAATTAAAATAAAGACTGCTGATTTCAATAACGTTCAAGGGTCGATGTTCCCCTAACCAACCGGCAAGAAAACTTTTTTTTTAGCAAATTCCACTTCTTCTGGCAAGGAGATGGTAGGAACCCGATCCGATAGTCCCTTAGATTTTAACATGTCTAAGGTCGTATCATATATCTCAGAAGCGCCTTTGAATGCTTCTAAATAAAATCTTCGTACGTCCAGCCTGTGAGATATGGTCATTCCGAGTGAATAAGCGGTTAATCCATGAGTAGTCATTCCGTGAAGATAAAACAGCCAAAATTCATCAGAAAATAAGCGAGGAGCATCAAGATGGACATCTTTCTCCGTAAATCCATGCGGAATGGGAAACTGTTCTTTTTGAAAAATCTCAGTGATCATTTGAAGGAGATGATTGGACAGTTGTTGTGCTTTTTCAAAAATGGAATAGATGTCGGAATCCATAATGGTTTTTAAAGCATAGGAATTGACGCACCGTGCCATCGTGTTGTTGAGATAGGGGGTCCAAAGATTCGATACATCCAGTTCTACGATTTTTTTAATCATTGCTATGCCTCCAAAATAACTTTTTTAACCCTATCAAAGCCATGACAAAAACCAATTTATTTTGCACTTTTTTATTTGCTTTTATAGGAATTAATTTACGGCTACTTGCTTTATTGACAGGACATATTGTACACAATTATGTGAAGTAATATACTTAAACAAGCGGGTGCTTGAGTTCAACAATATTTGGCTGCTAAGGTAGCCTTTTTTGTTGTTCCACTTAAGGAGCCGATCAAGTGCCGAGTGAAGTTCCTTAACTTACTAAAGCTGGATTCCTTCGGATTCCGTCATTTTTAAATGGGAATAATGGAACTATCAAAGGATGGAACCTTAATGGTTTCATCCTTTGGTAAATTACATAATAAATCTACTGGAATTTAATTGTGACCATGTTTTGTTGGACATTATTATAATTAATACTCTATTTTGTTCTAATAGAAAGGAGATATAATTTTGAGTAAGACAAGCAATACTGAGATCATTTTGGAAAGAGTATCTGATGCTTTTTACTCCTTAAATAGGGATTTAAAAATCGAATACATAAATAATGTTACTGAAAGGCTTTTACAAATTAAACGTGAAAATGTCGTTGGACAATATATTTTTGATGCGTTACCACATAAAGATCTACAGAAATTTGTAACCCGATATAAAAGGGCGCTATCAGAACAAGAACCTATAGAATTTGAAGAGTATTTTAACAATAAATGGTTTGAAATAAGGGTTTTTCCTTCTGCTGAAGGTTTGTCAGTATTTTTTAAAGATATTACGCAACCAAAGCAAGAGTATGAAAAAATGAATTATCTAGCTAATTATGATGTTTTAACAGATTTACCCAACCGATATTTTTTTAATAATTACTTAAATGATAAGTTACAATCTCTTGAAGTGTCTATTGCAGTGATATTTATATCTATGAACAAAATAGAAAAAGTAAATGATACATTTGGTCATGAAACAGGTGACCAATTAATAAAACAAACAGCAGAACGTCTAAAAAGGATTGTAGACATATTAGGTTTTATTGCTCGCTATTCTGGAAACGAGTTTCTTGTCGCTTTGGAATACCGTGATGAAAAGGAGATATCTTCTATTATTGATCAAGTAATGGAATCGGTTTCTAGTCCATTTTTAATTAATGGTTTTGAACTAAAAACTTCACTAAGTATTGGCATAAGTCAGTCTCCAAAGGATGGACAAAGTGTAGAATTACTAATGAAAAATGCAGCATTCGCTATGAATAGAGCCAAAAAAGCAAGTGGAAGTAATTTCAAGTTTTACTCACGTAATGAAGGTGAAGGAAGTATTGACTCATTAAAGTTGGAAGTGGAGCTTTATAAAGCTATAGAACAAGATCAGTTATTCCTCCACTATCAACCTAAAATAAATTTATATACAGGGAAAATAGTGGGGGTAGAAGCGTTAATTCGATGGGAACATCCAGAGTGGGGATTGGTTACACCTGGGACATTTATTCCAATAGCTGAAGAAACAGGATTAATTATACCTATCGGTGAATGGGCTTTGAATGTTGCTTGTAAACAAAACAAAATATGGCAAGAACAAGGATTTAATACAGTTGTTTCTGTCAATTTGTCAGCAATTCAATTTAATCAACCAAATTTAATTAATAAAATTGAAGCTGTTCTTAAAAAAACAGGACTTGAACCACATTTTTTAGAAGTTGAAATTACTGAAGGTATGACAGCTGATATTGACAGTACAATTTTAATGTTCCAGCAACTAAAAAAGATTGGTATTCTTATAAGTATTGATGATTTTGGAACTGGATTCAGTTCTCTAAGCTATTTAAAATATTTCCCTGTAGACACCTTAAAGATTGACCAATCATTTGTTAGAAAACTTCATAACAATCCTAACGATGAAACAATCGTTAAAACTATCATTACAATGGCTCATAATTTAAATTTGAAAGTAGTTGCAGAAGGAATTGAAACAAAGGAGCAACTTGTTTTTCTGCAGCAGCATTTATGCGATGAAGGGCAAGGATTTTTCTTAAGTAAACCGTTACTAGCCAATGATTTAGAACAAAAACGTTCTAATATTGAACAATTCGTTGGACACCATGGAATCCCTAGGGATCTAAATGAGCAGATGTGGATGAAAGAATTATTGGAAAAAGCTAAAAGAGAGTTACAAGATACGATTCGATTACAACAAGGTATGATTTTCAAGTTTAAAAAAATTAATGAACGATTCATTCATACACTCTGTGATGGGGAATTAATGTATCGTTTTGGAATAATTCCTTCTCAAGTTATTGGTAAAAGTTTAGAGGAATTTCTGCCTCATGAAAATGCTATGGAAAAAACAGCCGTCTACAATAAGGCTTGGGAAGCAGAAGAATTTGTTACTTATGAAGACGAATTAAATGGGATAAATTATTTAGCCACTTTACGCCCAATAAAAAAGGGTGGAGATGTAGTTGAAGTTATTGGGTCTTGTATTGATATAACTGCACGAAAAAAAGCAGAGAAAGCTTTAATGGAGAGTGAGTTTAAATATCGCCTTATTGCTGAAAATATGACCGACATAATAATGTTATTGGACATCAATGGAAAGATATTATATTCATCACCATCCTTAGCTAATGTAATCGGTTCCCCATTAAGATCATTTGTAGGTGAAAGTTCATTTGATTTAATACATCCCGAAGACAAACAAAGCGTAATAATGGGGTTTCAACAAGTAATAAAATCTATAACACCAGCTAGGATGGAAGCTCATTTTTTGAAAGCTAATGGAAATTCCGTATTATTTGAAGGTGTCTGTACGCCGGTACTTGGGAAAAATGGAGAACCTGAACACTTTATTGTAGTTGGAAGAGACATTACTGAAAAAAGGATAACGGAAGAACAGCTCTCAAAAGCTGAAAAACTATCAATTGTTGGTCAACTTGCAGCAGGAGTAGCACATGAAGTTAGAAACCCTCTGACGTCAATAAAAGGGTTTATCCAGCTTCTTGAGCAAGGAAGCATCAACAAAGAATATTTTGAAATCATTTTTAAAGAATCTGAACAAATTGAGGAAATTCTAAATGAATTTATAACTCTTGCAAAACCACAGGAGATTCAATTGAAAAAGGTTAATATTCAAACTATTTTTAATGACGTTGCAATATTACTAAAGTCCGAAGCAAATTTGAGAAACGTACAGATTTCTCAAGAATTTCAACCAAATATTCCACAAATTTTGTGCGATATGAACCAAATTAAACAAGTTTTCATTAATATTGTAAAAAATAGCATTGAAGCAATTCCTAATGGAGGATTTGTGAAAATTGAGGTTTATGTAGAAGAGGGAAATCTCCTAATGAAAATTATTGATAATGGAATTGGTTTAAGTAAAGAACGAATTAAGCGATTAGGTGAACCATACTACAGCAACAAAGAAAAAGGTACAGGTTTGGGTTTAATGTTATGTTATAGAATTGTTCGGCAACATAATGGGACCATAATAGTAAAAAGTAAAGAAAATCAAGGTACTACGGTTGAAGTTAGGTTACCAATAAATACTTCACAATAGAAATGTGCCTAATCGATTTAACAATATCAAGGCAATTTTGGAATTGGGATAGTCGAAAAAAAAACGCATATGCAAAAGGTAAACACTGACAAGGGGTTTTAAGTAATAGAATATTACAAGCCAATCAATTGCCGGGTAAAGTATCGGAACATATTTAAAGCTGGGTACCTTCAGATCCCTTCTTTTGTTAAAAGGAATTAAAAAATGAAATATCAAGTATGGAATCGCGATGGTTTCATCCTTTTTATTGTGTTGTAAAAAGGGATTGTGAAATATTGTACTTAAACTAACGGGTGCGTTGATCCAAGAAGGATTAACGCTTCTTTTTGTTGAACTCTATTGAAGTAACGAAGCAGGTTTGTGCAATAAAAACAGGACATTAAATATAAATGTAGAAAATAATATAATGACGTTGTATTAATTTTCAAAAGAACAGTATATAAAAATTAGGAGTGTTGGTTATGGTTCATGCAAAAGATGTTTTATCGGATCAGTTGTTGGCAAATGCGAATGACCCTAGTTGGTACATACCATTTTCAGATTCAGTAGAAAGATTGTCTGAGGAACATGCATTTTGGAAGCCAAACGAAGAAAGTAATAGTATTGCTGAAATTGTACAGCATCTTATATATTGGAATCAAACATGGCAAACAAGGTACCAACAATCTCACGTTAATGCTGTGCCTTCTATAGGAAATAATAATAACAGCTTTATTATTCCTGAAAATAATACTTTTGCTAACTTAAAAGAACAACTATTAGAGGTACTTTTACGTTGGCAAGAGTTATTATCTGAAGAAAAAGTTGAAAGTGATGTTAATGGTTTTCCAGGAACCGTGAAATGGTGGGCAATAATCGGAAATGTGTCAACTCATAACGCATATCACATTGGTCAGATCATTTATATCCGGAAGTTGCAAAATAGCTGGAAATAGATGCTGGAGAACAGGAATAATAAAAGTTACACTAGCACCTACTTGAACTTAAGGGTGCAAGAGTTGAAAATCTAGGCTGTCATTATGGCGGCTTTTCTTATTGTGCTAACGGGGCAGGTTAATTTAATTTAATTTAATAAATTAAAAACCAAACAATACTATTGGTCGTCTAATATTAGAATAGGTGCTATTGTATTTTTACAGCTATATACAAAGAAAAAACAACGGAGGAGAAAATGAAAAAAATAATTAAGGTAGTTTTTAGTTTAAGTTTCGTGTTTTATTTATTCGCATTGGTAGTCCTATTATTCTTAGGTACAAGAGGTTATATATGGGCAGATTTGACATTGGTAGAATATATCAAGAGTTCTTCGAATTTTATTCCATTTAAAACAATAAGTACATATATTAAGGCGTTTTTTGACGGCAGTATGAATATGGATTCACCAATAAAAAACCTCGCTGGAAATTTAATTATGTTTTTACCAATGGGTATTTATCTGCCTTACTTTATAAAAAGAATAAACAAAGCAAGTGGATTTTCAATTTCAATGATTATATTATTATTTGTTATTGAAGTAACACAATTAGTTCTTAGAAGAGGAAGTTTTGACATTGATGATTTTATTCTTAATATGTTTGGTGCTTTGATAGGATTTGGAATTTGGAAAACAAAATTTGTTCAGAAGTTACATTCTTCATATCCAGCTAAGAGTTTGTGAAGAATTGTTCTTAAACTAAAGGGTGCAATAGTGGAAGAAGGCGGATTGCTGCGGCGATCCTTTTTTGTTATTGAGCTAAAGAAGCTGGATAATTGAAGAGTGTATGCTGTTGAATAATGCGAGATATTCCTAGTTTTAAATTAGCTTCAACCTGGTTTGAAATGAGTCAATTTTACAAAATATTAAAACTTTATTCATTGTTGTGCGTATTAGTTATTAGGATCAAGTCCCATTACGGCACACGGGTCAGAAGAAATGGCCCCTTGTAAATGCTTGCAACTAAAATTGAAATAAAAAAAACTGCCATTAAGGAAGTTCTTGGGGGTTGATGTATGGGCACGTCATAAAAACAAAGACAATGTAAATAATGATCCTTTTAAAAATCCAGTAATTCACAAACGAATAAACGGTAGTGAGATTACTCCACTTAACATATCTAAATTATGGGGAGATTAGTTTCCCATTATCAATCCTTCATTATTTTAAAAATGTAAAAAACTATTAATAGGGTTGCTCCAATAGAAATTAATAATGGGGTAGAAATTACACTCATAGTTATCCCCTTGCCTATATTTTTTACGTGAATGAAGACTGTAATGGAAGCTGACCTTTTTTATTATGTTTGATATAAAGAAATTTATAATTAAAAACCTTCTTAATTGAAGAAATGGACAAGTTGTCTATTTTGAAAAAATTATAAATCAATATCCACAGAGGTACGAGTTTAATAAGGCGTTGCAACGCGCAAGTATCATACCTTTTTCTGTTACATAGTACCAATAAAAGAAATGGATACTAATTAGAAAGCAAAAAGGAGTGATACTGATGGCTATGTGCCCTATATGTAACTCGTTTAAAGAGTTAGAAATATATTGTCCAGAATGTAGTTCTCGATTAGAAGACTCTGGCAAGGTATCCGATTTTTTAGACCCTTACGGTCATTATAATGATGAAGAAACTGTAAAAATGGGTGATGGTTTTCCCAATACAGCGAAAGATCAGATTTGTCCTCATTTAATGTACTGTAACAATTGTGGACACGATGAAGTGAAGTTCGTTCAGGAAGAATAGCTGGTCAAATGACTGGCTCTAAAATATTTAACAGTTAGTGAACAATTCGAGAATTATGTGAAGAAGTACACTTAAAGTAACGGGTAGCGATTGTTCTAGAAGAGCAGTCGCTTATTCAGTAAAAGGAGTTGTAGACATTGCAGAACAAGATGATGGTGTATCGGAAGAGTTTAAGAAGAAAGTAGAAGAGCTTTGTGAAAGGCTTGGACCGAAAAATAAAGTAAAGAACGCATTATGGCAACTAGTTGGGGAAATTTGCAAGGAAGATGTAAAGGATTAACCCTGACTATTTCTTTTTGAAGGATGCTTATGTTAAGGACAATAAATAAACCTAGTCTTTTGCTGCACAGTACAAATATACTATTTAAAATCATGGAGATCACACGTTAGTTAAGTGATCGTCCCAACGTATTGGACACATACTACGCAACAAATAATTTCGTTTATGATAACTTTATTAAAAAGGTTTTATTTATCGGGTAGGTGTTCAACAATCGGGCCAGATTGTGGAAGACATAATTATAGATTTAACATAAAAAAGGTGAACCGTATTACAAATAGTGGTAAAGCGGAGAATTGAGCTGAATGTCGAAGCGGCAATGCTCAATTTCCAGGCTGGTGCTTAGGCAACTTCGACGCATGTGGAATGCCTAATATTGATGGTACGAAATGAGATGTGACAGTACTGCTCATGAATAAGTAATTTGTATCAAGTTTTTTAAGTGTTTTGTGTTGTAACCAGACAATATTATCATTAACTTAATTGCATCTACAGCCACCGCCGCTGTAGATGCTTTTTTCATACAAATAAATTTTCTTCATCCGAGTTATTCTAGTTTTATGAAATGCATTATTTGCTTTACGTAATCTTCTGGTTTTGTCGTGTGATCTTGCATCCAATGCATTGCAGCCCCATAAAGGGACCAGCTTAACATCACCGAAAAAGTCTCTACTTCTATTCGGTTTTTGTTAGACCATTGTTTTTGTGCCCACTCTGAAAAAAAGGCTTGGAGTTCATTTTTAAAGATCGTTTCTATTTGGGGTGTAAATGCTTCATAACTTCGCGGACATTGGTTACTAATCGATGTTTGGAACTTAATAATCGAGATAAAAATAGCCCTAATCGTCTCTTCGTTAATGCCCTCATGCGTACTTACTTCTTGAAGGACTTCTCTCATCACGCTTTCACGTAACACTTTTTCAAGCAAGTCATACTTGTCAATGAAATGGTTATAAAATGTTGCGCGATTAACCGTTGCAGCAGATGTAATATCCCCAATTGTGAAGTCTTTAAAATCCTTTTTCGTCGATAACTCTATAAATGCATCCATAATGAGCTTTCGGGTGCGAAGAGTACGGGGATCGATTTGTTTTTCCATAAAACTCTCACCTTTTCTTAGACATTTTTATCACTATGTTGGTTAAGCGATAGATCTGTAATATTGTCGATTGCTTATAGATATCCAACTTGTTATATTAATTATACAACAAGTGTTGGCTAAGCGAAAGGTGTTAAATCGACGTGGTAAGAGAATGATTAACCATTCTATCACTTGTTGTATTTAATCTTTATGTTTCATAAATGATTTAAAAAGGAAAATTATAAATAGGAGGTAAGTTAATCATGAAAATTGGTGTAAGTGGTGCTAGTGGACAATTAGGTGGAGCAACGGTAAAAGAATTGTTGGAGCGTGCGGCTGGACAACATAGTGTTGTAGCAATCACGCGTTCTCCAGAGAAAATTGCAATTGATGGCGTGGAAGCACGTTTCGGTGATTACAATCAACCATCTTCGCTGATCGAGGCATACAAAGGTTTGAATCGCTTACTACTTATTCCGTCGTCCGAAGTAATACCTGGTCGTCGTTCAGAACAATTTCTTGCAGCTATTGATGCAGCTGTAGAAGCCGGCGTTCCACACATTGTCCTTATTTCATCTACAGGCGTGCGCAACACGGAAAAATCGAACATCGCATTTGACTACTTTGTCAGCGAACAGCATTTGATTCGTAAAGCAAGCAAGTGGAGCATTTTGCGCATGAACTACTATGCAGAGTATTTCATCATGGACGCGCAAATGTCGTTAGCTCATGGCGTTCTTTCAGGTCTCACTGAAAACAAAGTCGCATTCGTTTCACGCGATGATATCGCCGCTGCAGCAGCTGGTTTGCTACTCGGTGATGATCACGATGGTGCAATTTATAACGGAACTGGACCAGAAAGCCTAACAGGTGCACAGCGTGCAGAACTCATCGCGAAAGCTAGCGGTAAACCACTTTCATTTATCACAGTACCAGTTGAGACGCTACAAGCACAGCTTCAGCAAGGGGGACTTCCGGCAGAGATCATCAATTTAGTTGTGAGTAGTCAGCAAAACTTCTCTAATGGAGATTTCGATATCGTTACGGGGGACATTGAAAAATTATCAGGTCGTCCAGCACGAACCCTTGAATCCATCCTGTCAACCGCATTTCATTAATTTACTCTTGTGAAACGAATGTATGGAACAACTCAGGAAAGTGCCCCATAACCAATTGAATTAAACGGGGGTATTCATCTTAGCGGCTCCGTCCAGCTGTTGCAACTGCGCTTAGCCGCTCTGAAATCATATAGCCATGCATTGTCGCATCTACAGCCATCGCCGCTGTAGATGCTTTTTCATGCACAAAAAATATATCTAGCAAACAGGTCGCTGTTAAACTTGCCGTTATAGACAGCGCAGGGAACCGTATCATATATGGATAAAGTTATTCAACAATTGGGCGCTTTTCTTTAATAAGAAGGCGTCGTTTTTTAATCAATCAGATTCTGGAGGAACACATTTAAATTGGAGCTATCTTAAGGTGTAGAAGAGATTGTGAAGGATTCTACTTAAACTATCGGGTGCTTTTGTTGAAGATTACTACCAATATGTGAGCTATCGCAATTATTAAATCCGGTACATATTTCAACACAAATAACAGGAAGCAGTGGAAGATATTTTAAAGCTAAGCTTGCAGGCTTGAATATGTATTTGAATTGTATTAATTGTCAGCTAAATGAAGTACCTTATCCAGATGAATTCTGTGTGTCTTGTAGTATTAGCGAACATTTCCTAGAGTATGGACCTGGTAGATATATACTTTTGGCAAGCTGGCGAGTTGCGTTAGTTCATAATACACCTACCCTATATGTAGGAAAAGTCATAGATACATATAGAATTGGGTAGATGTATTGACTTCACTTTTGTATAAGTGGGCTGAGAGCTTATGAGTCACCGCTGTTTTACACAAAATTTTCTTTTCAGATAAACACAATATCAATCCTGCCCGATGCTGTATAGTTTATCTGCTACGCCCCACTAGGAGCCAGGATTCCACCCGTACCGTTACTGCAAGAGGTCGTCGTCACCTCTCTAAGACTCCTCTCCCGGACCTAAACAGCGGAAAAATCCTTGACTGATGGAGAGTACGCTGATTTTATGCAGTGGCTCAGCTCACCTTACCTGTTTATTTATAGTCGCTTTCAGGGTAGGGGTCGACTATTGTTGATATTCTTTTCGTAGTTTTCTCATGTTAAAACTATCAAATTACAGCGTTTTGACAGAGGTAGCGGCTCTGACCCTTTTGGGGATTTACCTGTGATGTTAATACAACCTTTTAGGGAAATAGGTGCAACACTTTACTGAAGGAATTTATGTACCGTTGATGGTGTTTTTGGTGGAATAGTTCGGAGGTCAAGGTATAGGATGCTGAGTCTTTCATTTTTTAAATGATTATTACAAAATTTGGATTTTTAGTAGTCTACTAATAGTAGATTGCCGAAAATTACATAATGAGTGGATGTGGGCAAGTTGAGTAAAAAGTTACAAGTGTTTGTTTCTTCAACCTAGTTTAGATTTGAAAAATGAAAGACAAAAAGCCGTTGAGGGAATATTAAGATCAAAGCATATTCCTGCAGGAATGGAGTTATTTATCCCTAGCGATAAAACTCAATGGGATATAATTAAAGAGTGGATAAAAGACTCAGATCTATTATTGCTAATTTTAGGTGGGAGATATGGATCTATTGAACCGGAGAGTGGGAAAAGTTACACTCATTTAGAATATGAGTTTGCAATGTCCAATAACATCCCGGTATTTGCAATTGTCTTAAATGATCAGTTTCTAGCAAATAAAAAAAGTCAAGATATACAACTAAAGGTTTATGAGCATGAAGCTGTAAACCCTTCTTTTGAAAAATATAAATCTTTTAAAGAGATGGTAATGTCAAATTTTGTTAGCACTGTAGAAGATATAAATCAAATATCTACCGAAGTTTCATTAGCTTTACATGAATTTGTAAGGAAGGATGAAACTGAATACAAATTTAGGGGATGGGTAAAAGGGAAAGAAAGATTAAGACCCGACGAAATGAGTATCGAATATAATATAAACATTTATATAGATGATAAGGAAAGACATGGGCTTGTCAAAAGTACATTGGATAATTACAAGAACAACCTTAGAATTTTTCAAAATTACTTTAATAATAGTCCAATAGATGAAATTGATACCGCTAAAATTAAGGAATTCCTTAAGCATAGGGAGGATAATTATTCGATCAATTCAAAAAACACTATGGAGGTGGTAAGAGGCATTTTAAAAGTCTTCTTTGATTGGTTAGTACAAGAAAATATAATTGAAAGAAATCCGGTTGATAAGATTAAACCTTATAAAGTTCATAAAAAAGGGAACGATGGACTTAATAATACCGAACTTAGAGAAATAAGGAGTGCTTGTAGGACACCTAGAGAGCGTGCGCTAGTAGAGGTGTTACTTTCGACTGGATGTCATTTGTCCGAACTAGGAGAAATTCAACTCACTGATATTAATTGGTCTAACAAAACAATTAATATTAATTCTTCCAAGCGAAGGAGAGTTGTTTTTTTAACACCTAAAGCGGAAAAATATTTAAAAATTTACCTTGACAAACGTGATGATAAATTAAGTTATCTTTTTATAACAGGAAGAAAACCGTATCAGCAAATTGGAACTAGAAGTATTGAAAGAGCAATAGATAAGATAGTAAAAGGAACCAATATAACTAAGAACATTTCTCCAAGAACTTTTAGAGATACATTTGTCAGAATTATGTTAGAAGAGGGATATCAGTGGAATATGTTGCAAGTGTTATTAGGATATTCTCCTAATAACAGCAGGTCTGCTACCCTCTTTAGCATTAATAGTACAAACATCTGGGATATTATGCAATCGCGTCCGGATTTTTAGTTTAGATCATTGATTCCAATGGAATAATTGATTCAACTGCTTGAAAAACTCACCAGCACCCCATGTGTTGCCACATACACTCAACACACGTCGAGTGTGTGTCCCAACTTATTTTAAATAAAGGCAACTAACCCTACTGGCTGTTGCCTTTCTTGTTCTTCAAAAGAATTTAATTAGTAAATTCCTTCTATTATATATGGTTAACTACACTGCTTCCTTAATTGCAGAAAATTTCTTTCTTTCTCTCCAACGGTAAAACATTTTCATTGAAGGCATAATTAAAATAAAGATGAATAGCAGCCTGAACGTTTGGAACATCGAAACGAGCGAGACTTCTGCTTTAACTTCATCAGCTAATAATACCATTTGATCTAAGCCGCCTGGGGCTGTGCTTAGAAAACTTGTAGCGAATGTTGTGTCCATTGCAAATGACATTAGGAAGCTCGACCCGAATGTTAGGGCAATCAGTGCGATTGCGCTAAAAATGCCGCCTGCAAGTACACGGACCGGAAGCTTAATCATATGTGGCTTGAGCATTAAGCCAATATGGGCGCCGATTAATAGCTGTGCGACGTCCATTAATATGCCAGGTACTTGTGGCATGGCGATTGGTGTTGTGAGTTGCAGCGTAATTAACAAAATAATCGGTGTGATGAAAAACGCGACTGGTAAATGGATGCGTTTCGTTAAATGAGAGCATACCCATGCAAGTGCAATTAATAATACTAAACTAATCGTTAACTTCGCGTCTGTTGGATGCTTACTAATTACTTGGCCAGCGACGATAAAAGGTACGAACACAACGACTAGTAATAACCGGATTACTTGAAAATAAGAAATAACGCCAATTTCTTTAACTTTTTCTTCCTCGGCAAAAACGACGATTTGACCTAAACCACCAGGGATAGCGCCTAATACTGCAGCTTTCATTGGGATTTTTGCCCATCTACTCGTTAAGTAGGCGATGCCGATAGAGCCGCCGATTAAAATAACGTTTAGCGTGATCATGTAAAATAAAATGGAGCCCATCATACCGAATAAATCGGTGTTAAATTGTACACCAATGACGGTACCAACCATGACCACACCTAAATCACGCATTTGGCCGGACCATTTGAGCGGCCCTTTATAAACAAATTGGGCTAACATGACGATAACAATGGGGCCGAGCATCCAAGGAATAGGGATGTGCAGCAGGCTAAAAATATAACCGCCAATTAAAGATAAAATTAGCACCTTTAACATTGCTTTCAACAGTCAGTAACACCCCTTCCTATGATAATATTCGTAACTACATTTATTACTTAAGAAACCACCAGCGTTCATCGTCATGAATACTGGTGGTTTAGTTATTATGATTTCGCTAATTCTTTTACTTGTGCTTCACGATCTACGTCGTCGCGGCGGCGATCACCCCAGTATGCGGAACCATTTTTCAAATATTCTTCATAAGTCCATTTCACTGGCTCCCAGTCTGGCTCGAAGATTAAGTAGCCGTTTGTAAAGATTTCAAGACGTAAGCCGCTTCCTGGGTCTTTTACGTAAATGTACATGGCTTGAGAAATTCCATGTTTACCAGGACCAACGAATTGTACTTCTGATTCGCATAAAATGTCAGCAGCACGCAGTAAATCTTGAGCGTTGTCTAACCAGTAAGCGATATGGTGCATTTCGTTTGGTTCTTTAGATCGTGGTGTAGACATGATGGCTACGTCATGTACTAAGTTTGTTACTGATAACCAGCTTGCTACTTGTACGTCGTCTGGATTTACGAAATATTCGCGCAACTTAAAACCTAATGCTTCTTGTAAATATTTTACGATTTCAGCGTTATCGTGAGAAGTTTGTAAGTTTACATGGTCAATACGGCGTGGAGATACACCTTTTGCCCAAGATTTATATGTTTGATTTTTAAGTACTGATTTACGAGATTCATCAGCAGGTGTTTTTTCCATATCGTAGTAAAGTTCAAAGCGGTGACCACTTGGTAATTTGAAGCGGATGGATTCACCTTGCGCCACTTCTTCGCCTGCCTCTATCCAACGTACTTCTGTACCGGCATCTTCTAATAATTTTGCGAAAGTTGCTACGTCCTCGCGACGTTTTGTACGCCAGCCGATGTGATCGATGTAAGAAGTTTCACCAGCTGTAATTGATAATGTATGGTGTTCGAAGTCGCCCCAAGCTCGTAAGTAGTGTACGCCATCTACCACTTCTGTTTCTTCTAATCCGATTGTGTCGCGGAAGAACCATAAAGATTTTTCAAGATCTGCTGACACTAAAGCTACGTGTCCTAATTTTGCAATTTCCGGTGCGTAATGAAATTTTTCCATTTATTTTCACCTCATAATTAGTTGTTTTTATAAGAGGACATGTGAAATACTAATCCACTCTTTTTAAATCATATTTTCGAATACTACTATTACCCTTGAATGTTTGTATTCACGCCGAATAAGTGTCTGCCGTAACCTAAAATGCCGTCTTCATATAAAGAAGTAATGTGAGTGGCGATTGCCATTAAGTCACGAGTGAATAGCTCTACTGGGTGACCTTTTAATAATGCGTGTCCACCTAAAGTAAGGAGTGATTTAACACCGATTTGTGTGCACCTATCAATAATCTTTGCACGGATAGCTTTATATTTTGCCCCTTCGTACGGGCCGCCTTTATCTGTTTCCATCATTGCAATGTATTCATTTAATAAACCTTTAGCAGAAAGCATTTCAAGTTTTAACTCTGAAAGCACGCGTTGGCTCGCAGGTGAATCTTTTTCGTTTATGCCAGAGAAGCGTACGCGGCCTGCTGTATGCTTTTCAAATTCGTCAAGTACACGCTCTGCACCACCAACAGCCATTGCTGCGAACCCTACATAGAAGCCAGGGTAGAATGGTGTGTTGTAGTATAAGTAGTCTTGATCGAACTCTTCATATGGCGGCTGGCTCTTTTCGATAATTTTGCTAAAGCGTAGGATGGCATCTGGTTTTACGGACACTCTGTCGACGATTAATGTATTACTGCCTGATCCACGAAGACCAAGAGAATCCCAAGTGTTCACAACTTCTAAGTCAGAAACTTTTAATAGTATACCTACACGCTCAGGTACGTCGCTGTCATCGAATTTCATAATTGCGCCAACGCCGACCCAATCGCTATAATTGATACCGCTTACAAAGTTGTACTTACCTGAAACGATATAGCCGTTTTCAACTGATTCTACTTTGCCGATTGGTGCAAATACATCCGCTACGAAACCGCCTTGGTTAATAACTTCATCACGGATGTGCCTCGGATAGTAGCATACCCAAGAGTTGTGCACGGAGAAGAAGTAGGTTAACCACGCAGCAGATAAGTTGTGGTAACCAACTGTACTTACCATATCAACGAACGTGCGCCAATCCAGTTGTGGATAGCCAAACTCTTTCGGTAAAATCAAACGGTGAATTCCCTCCTCGCGGATAATATCCGCGATACGATGAGAGATTGTCGAGTTTAGGTCTGCTTCGATTGCTTCTAACTCTGCAGCTTCGCCGATACGTTTTGCTTTTTGTATGATTTCTTCATAAGTCGCCTTATTTTCAACTACTGTTACCATTTGATCATTCCTTTCAAAAAATAGTTTATTGTGCTGTGACTGCTTGATCTTTTCCCGCTGCTAAAAAATCGATGACAAGTTTGTTCACAATTTCTGGTTGGTCCGTTTGTGCTTGGTGACCGCAGTTTTCGATATATTCGAATTTAATGTTCGGTAATAATTTCTCAAGCTTATAACCTGTCTCCACTGGTGCAACAGAATCTTGGTTACCCCAAATGAAAATGCTAGGGATTTTTAATTTTGGTAATGCATCTTTGATGCAGTAACGATCCCATAGCTTTGGATCTTCATTCATTTTTGCTAAGTAAGCATCGAACGCTTGATTTGATTCTCTTACGCCTGGGCGGGTTGCTGCTTGATGACGCAGTTGAATTAGTTCTTCCGGTATGACTGTGTCTTCACTTGAATTGCGGTACATAAATTTCCGTAATGATTCTTCTGTATAGTCGTAACCAATCACTTCTAAGAATGAACGGAGCTTTCTTTCGGGTACTTCCTGCATTGCTTGATACATGGTATTACTGCCGATGTAAACAACCCTATTTACCTTTTCCGGGTGGTCAATTGCATATTTAGCCGCAATGTAAGCACCTTGAGAGTTGCCTACAAGTGATACCTCATCTAGGCATAATGCTTCAATAAAATCATGTACATGGTCCACTAAGCTTTGATGTCCATTTACTGGCCATGCGTGAGGGCGTGCATCTGTGAACCCCATTGATAGTTGGTCTACTGCATATGCGCG
Source organism: Neobacillus driksii (assembly GCF_013409995.1). Taxonomy (GTDB): domain Bacteria; phylum Bacillota; class Bacilli; order Bacillales; family Cytobacillaceae; genus Neobacillus; species Neobacillus driksii. Next base: position 147,374 of record NZ_JACCBX010000013.1, on the reverse strand, counting down.
AAAGCCAGCTTTTGCTAATGCAGGTAACATAAAACGCCAGCCCGCTGCGCCGCAAGCTCCGGGTCCTGCACCATGTAATAAAATTACAGCTGGTCCTTCTGTTCCGGCCCAGGAATAATGTGTACGTACACCGTTTGCTAATACGAAGCTATTATGGAATCCTTCAAAAATTGTCATCGTTTTGCCCCCTGTACTGATTAGTTGTTATTTTCTGTTTTGAGTATAACTGTTGAAAATTTTAAATATAATAGTGATTTTTATTGTATAAATAGTAATAATCTTTAAAATTTATTGAAAATTGGAATTTGTTTTTGTAATATGGGAAATAGAATACCAAAGGGGATGTGATTTTAATGAGTGAAATTGCATTTGATTCTAGCGAAACGAAAAATATTTTAATGTCTGCAAATGCCTTCCACACATTAAAAAACAATTTATTTAACAACATTGGATCTCATAAAACGAAAGGCTTTTTATTCCGATTTGGTAAAGAGTTTGGGATGGAATCAGCCAAAAATAATTTCCAAAATAAAAACTCGGTGAATCCTGTCGGTAAAAGACATTCGCGCTTAGGTCACGTAAAAGATGTTATTTTCAAGGGGGAAATTGTGCGTCATCAGGACGGCACGGTTGAATGTATCGATACGTGGGGGCAATGGGTAGAATCATTCGAAGCAGCATTACACCTGAAAAATTACGGTTTAGCAGATGAATGTGTTTGTCACATGTTATGCGGCTTTGCAAGTGGTGCATTGACATATGAGTTTGGCGAGTCAATTATTGCAATTGAGTATAAATGCGTCGCAAAAGGTGATCCATGCTGCGAGTTTAAAGTTCGATTGGAGCGCGATTGGCTCAATGAGAAGGAAGAACTTATTCACCTTTATCAAAACGACAACATATTATCCGAGCTTGAAATGACATATGATGCACTTTTGCATCATAAGCAGATGCTTGAAAAGATTTCAATATTTCATGGTCAACTCACGCAAAAAGTTACAGATAAGCATTCAATGGATGAAATAGTACAGGCTGCATACGAGCTGGTGAACATCCCGATTTTGATTGAGGATATTCACGGCACTAGTTTAAGTCAAGTTGGTTTAACGGAGGAACAACAGCTAGTAATAAAAAAAGATAAGGCGAAATTATCGCAGTTTGTCGATAAGCACAACGTTTTGAATTACAAGGGAGATAAATACTGGAAGTTGACAGCACCAGTTCTTATTAATAAAAAAAGTTATGGCACTTGTTCGTTTATTTACTTTGATGAAAAGCATATGGATGAAAACGACCACCTATTTTTAGAACGTATTTCAACGGTCGTGGCGTTATGTATTTTATACGAAGAGGCGCAGTTTGAAGAGCAGCAACGTATGCGCAGCTCACTATTAGAGCGCTTAATTCATAATCGAAATATTAAAGATATCGAATCTTACTATAAATTTTTGCCGTTTAAGTTTCAGCCTCCATTTTCTACAGGTATTATTAGTGTAAAAAAGAAAAAGAAAAATCATGAAATTATTGACATTCATGAACAGCTGACAGAGTTATCTAAGCTGGCAAAAGAGTGGGATTTATCATGTATTTTTGCAGTACTCGGGGAGGAAATTGCTCTCCTTAACTCACTAAATAGCGATAGGCAGGGTTGGCAAAAGAAGATCACGAAAATTTTTCAAAAGATGGAGAAGCAAAATAGCAATTATAAATATTCAATCGGTCTTAGCGGAACGTTTAGCAACTTTAAAGATTTCGAACGTTCTTTACAAGAGGCACGTGTCGCACAGCGCTTTCCAAACCAGAAGCTGCTAACGGAATACGAAGATTTAGGTATGCTTGGTGATATCGTAAAGAACATGAGCATTGAGCAGCTGCATGAAATGGCGAAAAAGACGTTAAAAGATTTATACAATTTCGATGATCCACGTAAAAAGGAATTGTTGCACACGCTTTACGTCTATTTATTAAATAGCCAACGCTTAAAAGAAACGATGGATGAGTTGACGTTATCAATCGGCGGTATCCAATATCGTATAAAGCAAATTGAGGAACAGCTGCAAATTTCACTGAAAAACGCGTCAACAGCAGCCTATACTTTATTAGTTATTCAGGCGCTAATATTGTCGGATAGCTTAAACTTTGAGGAATTTGCAAGATAAAAAACAAAAAAGACTGTAGACAAACTCATTTTTTTTGAGTTTGTCTACAGTCTTTTACACGAGCAAGCCCATGTTGAATTTATTGCTCTACAACAATGTCTAAGTTCATTTGATCTTCTTCAGCAGCACGACTTGCGTCTTCTTTTTCAGTTGCTGTAATTTTTAATTTACGTGTAGCTAATAACACGATTGCAGACACAATATATAAACTAACTATAACTAACACCCCTGCGTTGAAGCCAGAGCGAACGTCATCACCTGCAAGTGTGATCAAGTAACCAGTAATCCATGGACCAATTATACCAGCCATACTTGCAATCGCTAATGAAATACCTGTTACACTACCTACTAAGTTTTTCGGGATGATCAACGTTTTAATCGCAGCATTTAACGGTAATAAGCTTGTGTTCATTATTAAGCCTACCCCTAAGAAAATACATGCTAAAACTGGTGAAGATACAATGGTTGTCATTGCGTAAGAGGCAGCACCAACAAGTAATACCGTAACTAATACACGGTCATAAGATTTGATAAGGCTTTTATTTTTCTTAAATAAGACGTCTGTAAATTTTCCTGCACAAATTGCGAATACTGTACCAGCAATGCCCATTCCAGCGAATATTAAGCTCATACTTTGCTGCTTAAGGCCAACGATTTGTGTTAAGTAAGTTGGTGCCCATGTAAGAACCCAAGTTGTAATCCACATTGATACGAAACCTATAACTAAAATTGATAATACATACGGGTTGAATAATACTTTTAATATATACTTGAATGGTACTTCCTTGTTAGAAGCTAAAGATTTTACGTCCTCGACCAGTGGCTGCTTTGGTTCGTCTCTCATAAAGAAGAAGAAGAGTGCCCATGCAAAGCTTGCTACTCCTAACATTGCGAAAGTATGCTGCCAGCCTAAGTTTGTAATTCCCATAACTAAAATTGGTGCTGCTAAATACGTACCAACTGTTGTACCGGAAGTCATAATAGCTGTGGCAACACCACGTTGTGCACTAGTGAACCATCGTGCAAGGTGTACTAGGCAAAAACCAAGCGTAGAACCCTCGAAGAAACCTAAGACAACACGGAGTAAAATTAAGTGTGGCAACGTTTCGACAAAATACGCACTTGCTAATGAAATTGTCCAGCCAGTAGCAATCATCATTAATAAATATTTTGAGTTGAAACGATACGTTAATGTACCTAAAACAATACTTCCGACAGCGTATGCAGCGAAGAAGCTACTTCCCACCAAACCAAACTGATCGTAAGATAAATTTAGTTCAGACATGATTGGTTCTGCGGCTAAGCCTAAAACTGATTTATCCGTATAGTTTAAAACAGATAGCAAGAATAGAAATCCTAATACAACCCAACGCATGTAAAATCCCCCTTGAATTACCGTATTTTCTCATCCACATCATTTCGTGATAATATTATCAGATTCTTCCGAAAATTCTTCAGGTAACTGTTTTTCTTCAAGTTAATGTTAGCGTTTTCAAAAAATTCATTTCACACCTCCCTTATGTTTTACTAGACATACTTTTAAAACAAACTATAGCATCTTATCAGAAAATCCGGAGTTCGAATCTTCCATGAAATGAATTCTATTTGATAAAAAAGAGATTGACAAGAAAAAAAAGATTGATAGTTAATTTGTGTTTGCCGGAGAACAAAAAAGAAGTAATAGAATCCCAGTTCCAAAAAGCAAAACTTTTGACATTGCGATATATTGATAAATCTGAATTTTTCTGAATATTTTTCATGTGAAAATTCAAATATAGATTTGTGTAAATTTTATTGTTTTTATTTGAATTTTCAATAAAAAATACCATGATAATTTTAAATGGACTCATTTATGATTAAATCAATCGATTACGAATGGGGGAATTGGGATGGATGATCGTTTATTTAGAAATGCAATGGGGAAGTTTGCGACAGGGGTTACAGTTCTTTTAACAGAAAACGAGGGAGAAACACATGGAATGACAGCAAACGGTTTTATGTCAGTATCATTGGATCCGAAGCTTGTCTTAATTTCTATTGGACATAAAGCAAAATTTCTAGAGAAAGTTTCACAATCTAAAAAGTATACAGTAAATATTTTAGCGGAGGATCAAGAGCATTATTCACGTCATTTTGCTGGGAGACCTGGTGAAGTAGTTGAATTTGAAACGTTAGCTGGGCTGCCAGTATTAAAAGGGGCTATCACTCAAATCGCATGTGAAGTCGTATCAGAACATATAGAGGGTGACCATACATTATTCATTGGTAAAGTAGTAGATTTACGGCTTGAGGATAAAGATCCGTTATTGTTCTTCAGTGGTAAATATTGTCAATTGACAGAGGTAGAAACAGTTAAGTCCTAAAAGGAGAATTGTCTATGAATATTCAAACCATAGCTGAAGCATTGCTTGAAGCGGAACGTACGAAACAGCCAATTGCTCCCTTAACCGAAACCTATGAAAATATTACAGTTGCTGAGGCTTATGCAGTGCAATTAGAGCAAATTCATCAAAAGATTGAAAACGGGGCCACAGTGAAAGGGTTAAAGATCGGGTTAACGAGTAAAGTGATGCAAGAAATGTTGAATGTTTATACACCAGACTATGGCTGTATTTTAGATACAATGGTATATGACGAGGCAGATGGTTTAGTTGCTGAGTCTTTTATTCAGCCAAAGGTAGAGTTTGAGATTGCGTTTGTTTTTAATAGAGAGTTAAAAGGGCCACAAGTGACGGTGCAAGATGTAATTGATGCAACAGCCTATGTAGTACCAGCAGTCGAAGTAATCGACAGCCGCATTGAGAATTGGAAAATAAAATTTGAGGATACAGTGGCAGACAATGGGTCTTCCGCCGGTGCGATCTTAGGTCAAAAGCGGACGCTACTTAAAGACATTGAAGACATTACAAATATTCCAATGATTGTAAAGAAAAATGGTGAATTTTTAGACGAAGCAACGAGCTCAGCTGTGTTAGGGAACCCACTCAATGCAGTTGTTTGGTTAGCAAATGAAGTGAGTGCCTTTGGCATTTCTATCGAGCCGGGCATGTTTGTCTTATCAGGAGCGCTATCAAAAGCTGTTACCTTTAAAACAGGTGATAAATTCGAAGTTGATTTCGGCATACTTGGAAAAGTAAAAGTTAACATTTTGGAAGAAGATTTAATTTATAAAGCAGCACAAAATTTAGCAAGATGAAAGAAAAAGGAGAGAATCGCAATGAAGGTAATCTATGTGAATGCTAATAACTTACAAGAGATTAGACAGTCATCTCCTAATGTAGCAATGGCCCTTGGTTACTTTGATGGTGTGCATTTAGGGCATCAAAAGGTAATTCAAACAGCTAAAGAAAAAGCAAAAGCACAAAATTTATCACTAGCGGTTCTCTCTTTTTTCCCGCATCCCAAAAGTGTTTTATGTTCGGACATAGCAATCTCATATCTTGAGCCACTAGAACAAAAAATTGAAAAGTTAGAAAAACTTGAAGTGGATATTTTTTATATTGTAGAATTTACAAAGGAATTAGCTAAAGTAGAAGCAAACGATTTTTTAGATGATTATGTTATAGGTTTGAATGCTAAGGAAATTATTTGTGGTTTTGACTACACATATGGTGCAAAAGCAAGTGGTACCGTTAAAACACTGGCAGATTATGCTGCTGCACATCAAGTAGGCCTAACGGTTGTTGAGGAGCTAAAGTGGAATAATCAAAAAATTAGTTCGACATTGATTCGGAAGCACTTGATAGAAAGAAAGCTTAGTGAATTACCCAATTTACTAGGAGGCTTTTACAAAACTAAATATTGTCAAAAGAATGGTATCCTGCCAAATTATTCGTTACCGAATGTTGGTAGTTATAAAGTATTGATTGAAGATCGACATGCATCTATTGAGTGTGTTGCAACTGTAAAGTGTAAAAAATATATTCAGATTCATCATGAAATGTCGATACTATCCAATTTATTAACGATAGAATGGGTTGAGCAATTAAAAACAATACCAAGCTGATTATTCAGCCTTTGATTTATGTTGATTGTAGTCCATTCTACAATTTCCCTTCTTAAATAGGATAATATTAATAGAAGCGTTAATAATCCCAAAAATAAACTGACCCTGATTTCGTGAAAAAATACTTTTACGATTTTGGGGTCTTTTTCCTGTAAACCGTTATCAGTCCAGTATTCTTCCCATTTTCTTTTCGAATCTTTTTTATGAATTTGATAAAAAGTGCTTAGTCATGGTATAAGTGTAAAAGGAGCAGAGACATTCTGCTTTTTAATTTTGGGATAAGGGATTGACCAGTTAACCGATAATGAGAGGATTTGAATATATATATGAAAGAAAATTTTTGGCGTGATTTACCACGACCATTTTTTGTACTTGCACCAATGGAAGATGTGACAGATCTTGTTTTTCGCCATGTAGTAAGTGCAGCTGGTCGACCTGATGTATTTTTCACAGAGTTTACAAACTCGGATAGCTATTGTCATCCAGAGGGCATGAAAAGTGTGCGTGGCCGTTTGACTTTTACAGAAGATGAACAGCCAATTGTGGCACATATTTGGGGAGATAATCCTGAATATTTCCGTCAAATGAGTATTGGGATGGCAGAACTAGGATTTAAAGGCATCGATATTAATATGGGCTGCCCTGTACCGAATGTGGCATCGCGAGGAAAAGGCAGCGGGCTTATTCTGCGTCCAGACGTAGCGGCAGAACTTATTCAAGCAGCAAAAGCGGGTGGACTGCCTGTAAGTGTGAAAACACGACTTGGCGATAAGGACATTCAGGAGTGGGAGGAGTGGCTAACGCATATTTTAAAACAGGATATTGCAAACCTTTCTATTCATTTACGTACAAGACAGGAAATGAGCCAAGTCCCTGCGCATTGGGAGCTAATTCCGGAGATCAAAAAATTACTTGACACGATCGCACCAAATACGCTACTAACAATCAATGGAGACATTCCTGACCGTCAAACTGGGCTGCAGCTTGCTGAAAAATATGATATTGATGGCGTTATGATTGGGCGGGGTATTTTTAAAAATCCTTTTGCATTTGAAAAAGAGCCAAAAGAGCATAGTAGTAAAGAATACCTTGATCTTTTAAGACTGCAGCTTGATCTTCAGGATCAATATGCGGAAGTACTGCCGCGTTCCATCACAGGGCTTCACCGCTTTTTCAAAATTTATGTCAAAGGATTCCCTGGAGCTGCAGAATTAAGGAATCAATTGATGAACACGAAATCAACAGATGAAGTGCGTGCATTACTCGATAACTTTGGGACAAAGAATGTTGATGGGACAGAGGAATAGTAGAAGGAGGTCTTTCCGGTTTTTGCCGACAAGACCTTCTTTTTTGTTATAGTAAAAGTCTTTTACTATAATTGAGCCTATAACCAGTACACAGTACGTATTTGAAATTTATCAATACCCAAAACCTATACAAGGATGTGTACGATGCACTATACGACTGAACGGACACGACGCCAAATTATACAAAGCTTTATACATGTGTTGCAATCGAAAAGATTCTCTTCAATCACGATAAAAGATATATGTGATGATGCATTGATTCATCGGACTACGTTTTATCGTTATTATGAAGATAAGTACAGTCTGTTAAGAGATTTTATTTATCATTTATCTGAAGAGATTATTAGCAGAAATAAAAAATCGAATACTGACACTTTTAGGTTTCTAGTTGATTATGTCGAAGACCATTTTGTGTTATTTGAAAACACTTTGTTAGGATCTGAAGGGCATATATTTTTCAAAAGCATGGTGAAAATTGCAAGTGATATTATGCGTGAACACTCCAAAACAGGAGATGACCCGATATCAACTAAAATCAATCAGTCGAAGTATCCTGATGTGATGTGTGAGTTATATGCCGTGGCATTTATGACGATTCTACAAAATTGGGTGAGTAAAGAATACAATTACGAAAAAGAGGAGTTGTTTGAAATCTTTAAACAGGTGATGTTTTAATGAGACAAAATTGTATAAATGTAGTATTTTGAGGCACTTGTTTCATTTTGCTTTTTGAACCCATCCTCATCCCTTGATATAGTGACTAATGTGAAAAAGGATTTCTTTGATGTAACGGACTTACGGGACAAAACAAACAGACAAAATAACAACGGGGAGGATACAAGGGTGAATAAAATCATAAAAAGGCGTTGGGCGATTTTTTCAATTTGGTTAATTGCCACCATATTGCTCACTGTCTTTCAGCCGGACATCAATGCCATTCTAAGGGAAAAAGGGCAGCAAGGAACAAGCAGTGAAAGCCCTTCTGTTATCGCAGACAATATCCTGAAAAAGATGGATACGACGAAAGGCACAAACAACATCATCGTTTTTTATGATAAAAATAAAATTTCTAACGCTGAAATGAAAATTATCGGTGATACGATAATGGAAATTAGTGATAGCAAGAAAGGGCTTGGGATTACGGATATGATTGATCCCTTTAACATGCCTGAGGCGAAAAGCTCATTGGTTTCCAAAGATAAAACAACTGTTATGGTGAGCTTTAAGCTGGATAAGAAAGGCAGAGAAGTCGATGATATCCAGAATGACCTTGATAAGAAGCTCGGTGATGTTCCTGTTGAATATTATTTAAGCGGGGAAGATTTTATCAATAACGACTATCTGAAGGCTTCTCTTGCGGGAGTGGAAAAGAGTGCGGCCTTGACTGTTATCTTTATTTTAGTCGTACTGATTATCACGTTTAGGTCAGTTGTTACGCCTTTGGTTTCATTAGTGGCAGTAGCCTTTTCATATCTTGTTTCTATGGGGATTGCAGCACAATTAATTGACAAAGCCGGTTTTCCAATCACAAGTCTTACTCAAATGCTCCTGGTACTAATCCTCTTTGGTATTGGTACTGATTACAACATTCTTTTGTTTAATCGATTTAGGGAAGAACTGACTCACGGTCATTCCATCGATGAATCAATCGTAAACACGTATAAAACGGCTGGTAAAACGATTGCTTACAGTATACTCACGGTGTTTATTGCTTTCCTTGCTCTCGTTTTTGCCGAATCACCAATATATAAATCCGGTGTCGTTGTCGCAATAGGTGTAACCATCCTGTTGCTTGAAATTTTGACGCTGACTCCTTTTATTATGAAAGTCTTAGGAAAAAAACTTTTCTGGCCATCGAAGAGTATAAGTGGGCATAAGGAAAACAAGTTCTGGGGTACAACATCATCCTTTGCCACAAAGCGTCCACTTATCACAGTGATTGTCATTCTCTTAATTCTGGTGCCAATGGTATATTTGCATGAAGAAAAGCTTAACTTTGATACCGTTGGTGAACTGGGAAACAAATATCCATCTTCGAAAGGATTTAATATTGTTGCGGATCATTTTGGGAAAGGCCAGGCAATGCCTGCAACGGTTGTGATTGAAAATAGTAAAGCGTTAAATAATAATGAATCACTTGCTGTAATTGATGACGTAACAGAAAGAATTAAAAGTATTGAAGGCGTGAAGCAGGTTTCTTCGGTCACACAGCCTTTGGGTAAGCCAATTGAAGAGTTTTACGTTGATAGTCAGATGAGCTCTGTTACGGATGGTGTGTCACAGACTCAAAATGGTGTCGATCAAATAAATGATGGGCTGAAACTGGCTCAAGAAAAGCTAGGAGCGGCAGATTTTTCTCAGGTCAACCAAATGGTTGATGGTACAGCAAAGCTTGAAGAAGGTATGATTGCCTTAACAAATGGGTTAATCCAAATTCAGAATGGTATCGATAATGGATCAAGTTCTTCACAAACAATTACTAGCGGTATTGCTGCCATTGAAACAAATCTCACAAAAATGAGCAGCGGCGTATCACTGTTAGCAGATAATTATAGGAAAATGCAGGCTGGTTACGCTGAGATGGGGACTCACTATCAGGGTGCAGCACAGGCTCTTCTGGGAGTAAAAAGTGCACTTTCACAGATGCAATTCATGGTGACAGAACTGGGTAAAAGTTATTCCGGTGCCGACTCTGATGGGAATTTTCAAGGATTAAAGCTAACAATTGACCAATTATCCTCGTCATTAAGTCAGATTACACCTGAAGGAATTCAAACATTAAATGAAAATTATAATGCTGCAACTACAGGATTTGCTGAAACCAATAAAAATCTTTCCAGTATCAGCGACGGCATATCCCAAATGGCAGCCGGTTTGAAACAGCTCGAAAGCGGCCTTGATCAAGCCTCTTCAGGAATAGGGACTATTGTAGCCAATATGAAAACTGTAGCCTCAGGGCTCGGTGAGATGAAAAGTGGTCAGCAGCAGCTTGCCGATGGTCTCAATGGGTTCAGCATCTTTGGACAACAACTTTCTGAAGTAAACGGCGGATTAAAGCAAATTTCTGACGGACTTGGGCAAACGAATGGATTCTTAACACAGTATAAAACAAATAAAACTTTCTTTATTCCAAAGGAAGCCTTGAACGACAAAAACTTTGAAAAATCGTTGGACTCATTTATGTCTGAGGATAGAAAAATTACCAAAATGATCATTGTATTAAAAGATGATCCTTATTCAAAAGAAGCTTTAAGTACCATTAATAAAATTAATGCAGAGGTTTCTAATGGACTGAAAGGCAATAATCTTTCAGATGCTAAGTTTGGCACATCTGGACCAAGTGCTACAACCAAAGATATGAATGATGTATTAAGCAGGGATTTAAACAGATCGACGACGATTGTCATTATCGGAGTTTTGCTGGTACTGTTCTTCGTTATTCGGTCGTTCTGGACACCAGTTTTCATAACGGCATCGCTTTTAGGTTCCTACTATGCGGCGATGTTCATCATAAATTATATATTTATAGATTTGCAGGGGCTTGAAGGGATTTCCTCCTTTGTTCCTTTCTTCTCGTTTATCATTATTGTCGCCTTGGGAGTAGACTACAGTATCTTTTTAATGATGCGCTTTAAGGAATACCCTCATATGTCGCAGAAGGAGGCAATTGTTACGGCTTCAAGACATATAGGCGGTGTCATTATTGCTGCAGTCATCATCCTTGGAGGCACATTTGCGACACTTATGCCTTCTGGAATCATCCTTTTATCTGAATTGGCCATAGCGGTCATTACAGGACTGATTGTACTTTGCTTTGTACTGCTTCCTATCTTTTTACCAGCTATGATCGCCCTGCCAGATACCTTGGTGAACGTATTCTCTAGAAAAAAGAAAGCTGACTTAAATTTAGAGGAAAAAGTAATATAAATAAAAAGCCGACTTACTTGTTAAAAAAAGGAAGTCGGCTTTTCCTTTGAGGTTCACAGAATTGTAGAAAAGCCTTTGAAAAGACTGAATTTATCTAAGGTCTAATATGATATTATTCTATCAAATAGGTTCTAGACAAATGAGAATAACGATAAAAAAATTACACTTCCAAACTTTTGATGTTTCTGTCCTCCATCATTTCCCGATTAAAACAATGTGTTTATGATAACCTCTAATAGTAAATTCTACTTTCAAATGATGATAATCTTATTGAACAACCTCCATATCGAATCTTCACATTTTCCTGCCGTAACACCCATTTATTCCAATAGTTTACTAACAAAACTTGAAGGGAGTGGTAACCATGTAAACATATAATCATTTATAAGTTTCCTAAGACAAATAAATTTATGAAGGAGGATCACTAATGGGTCATGATATTTCAGGATTCAATAATTCAGGAGAAGAAATTGCTTACGCTCGTTTTAGCATGGGGAATTATAATTCTACCATCCTTTACAGTTTACTAGACGCAAATCAATTCTATGCAGGAGTTAGCGGGTCAGGTAAAAGTTCCACCTTTTCAATTAATCAACTTGAAAAAGCATTAAATACCTACAATCAATTATATGGAAACGGTAAATCCCTATCAGAAAGAGATTGGGATCTAAAACAAATCCAGGATTTTATCCAAAACTGTTTGGCAACTGCTCAAAAAGAAGGGAGGGTAAATGTGTATTTCGGCTAATGTTTTATGCTATAAATTCTATCATTATCATTATCTTCTTATGTAACATATTGGAAAATACCTCCAGATAATCTTTTCATTTCTTATCTCCCCAAAACAATAATCATCTTTAGTTAAATCTAGTAGAATAATGTTATAATAGGATCGGTTCTTCAAATACAACTTCCCAGCTGAGGGGATTCCAAGGTATTATAGCTTATAGCCCAATTGAGTTTTTAAGTTGGGCTATTTTGTTTTTAATTATATGGTGGCAATCAACTATATTGAAATCCTTCCATTTTAGTCCCAAGTATTTACAGGTTTGGTGAGGGTGCCACGGACCGCACTAAAGGATGGGTGAAAATGTTTAATTTAGCAGCATTAATGCTTGAAAAGGTCGGTATCATAGTCATTGTGGCTTTTTTGCTTTCGCAAATGAAGTCATTTCGTCATATTATTCAAACCAAACACAATACAAATGAGAGAATCTTGCTTATTTTACTTTTTGGTGCCTTCGGGATCATTAGTAATTATACAGGGGTTGAAGTTCATTATAATTCTATTAATAGAGCAACGTGGCTTTCTGAATTAGAACATGAGAGTGCACTGGCAAATACAAGAGTGATGGGGGTTGTCATAGGTGGTTTGCTTGGTGGCCCGATGGTTGGTGTTGGTGCAGGATTGATTGCTGGAATGCATCGTTACACGCTTGGCGGTTTCACTGCATTTTCCTGCGGAATTTCTACTATCTTAGCTGGGATTATTGCAGGCTACTTTGGTAGAAAAAGAAAACTGATGGGAAAACAAATTACTGCAGGATTTGCTGTAATGATAGGCATGATATTGGAATCCGTACAAATGTTACTCATTCTTGTTTTTGCTAAACCGTTTGAACAAGCATGGAGCCTTGTAGAGTTTATTAGCTTACCGATGATATTTGGCAATGGATTAGGTACATTGCTATTTATGTTCATAATTAGAGCAATTAAACGTGATAAAGAGGTTACTCGTGCAAATCAAACCAACCTGGCCTTTCTTATTGCCGATCAAACCCTGCCATATTTTCGACAAGGCTTGAATATCCATTCCTGCGGGGAGATAGCGGAAATTATGCTAAAACTAACCGATGCTGATGCGGTTTCAGTTACAGATGACCATCAAGTCCTAGCTCATGTCGGCGCAGCTTTAGACCACCATATCCCTAAGTCAAAACCGGAGACCGGTTTGACAAAAAAGGTGCTTGAAAGCGGCAAAATTTCAATCGCAAGATCGAAGAAGGAAATTCTCTGCGTTCATCATGATTGTCCTTTAGAAGCCGCCATTGTCCTGCCGTTGAAGGTGAAAAATAAAATCGTCGGTACATTAAAAATGTACTATACTGAGCCGGAAAAATTAGATAAGGTACAGCAGGAATTAGCAGAGGGACTTGCTAATCTTTTTTCTACACAGCTCGAGCTTGCTGAAGCAGAAAGACAGACGAAGCTATTGAAAGATGCAGAAATAAAAGCCTTACAGGCACAAATCCATCCGCACTTTTTATTTAATAGTATCAATACAATCTCAGCACTTTGTCGAACAGATGCAGATAAAGCTCGTAAATTACTGTTGGAGCTCAGTTCATTTTTTCGTGGAAATCTCCAAGGAGCAAGGCAGATGCTCCTCCCGCTGGAAAAGGAATTAGCAAATGTCAGGGCTTATCTATCTTTGGAACAGACCCGTTTTCCGAATAAGTATTTCGTAGATTTTCAAATTGAACCAGGTCTCGAAGAGCTGTTGATTCCTCCGTTTACCCTGCAGCCATTGGTAGAAAATGCAATACATTATGGCTTTCCTAGAAGTAAATCCGAAGGGAAAATAGCAATCCGGATTTTTTTCGAAAATAATCAATTGCAAATTATTGTTGCTGATAACGGAAAGGGCATCCCTAGAGATAGGATTGGAGTGTTAGGGAAGCAAATCGTAGATTCGAAAAAAGGAAATGGCACAGCTCTTTTTAATATAAATGAACGTCTTAAAGGAATTTACAATGGTCAAGCCTATTTAACTATTGAAAGTGAAGTGGACCATGGAACAACAGTGATGATTTCCATTCCGCAAGACTATAAAGGAGTTTTTGATCAAAATGCTTAAAGCTTACATAGTGGATGATGAACCATTAGCAAGAGATGAATTAAAATACTTGCTGGTACGCAGCAAGCAGGTGTTCGTCATAGGTGAAAGTGATTGTGTCGAGGATGCTATTGCAGATATTCTTGGGTTAAAACCAGATATTGTCTTCCTAGATATTGAACTGGCTGATGAGAGCGGATTGGACTTAGCGAAGCAAATAGAAAACCTTAATCCAGCTCCAGCGACTATTTTTGCTACTGCTTACGATGAATTTGCCCTTAAGGCCTTTGAATTAAACGCGGTGGATTATATATTAAAGCCCTTTGATGAAGAACGGATTAATAAAACTCTGAAAAAAATTAAAAAGATAAAGAAAATCGGAGATCATGATTTTCCCATTTACTCCTCTGAGAATAACATCCAAAATGGGAAAATTGCGGTCCTTGTCGATGAAAGAATTATTTTATTACCCAATGCTGACATTGTTTATTTAGAATCCAGTGAGGGTAAGTGCGCAATCGAAACAATGGACCAAAAGTACACAGTAAGTGAGGCACTTGTCGTATTAGAGAAAAAGTTACCTAACACCAAATTTCTTCGCGTCCACCGCAGTTTCATTGTAAACATCGATCATATAGTAGAGATAGAGCCTTGGTTTAACTCTACCTATAATCTAATCATGAAAAACGACTCAAAGGTTCCCGTCAGCCGAACCTATGTAAAAGAATTGAAGCAGATGTTAGGGTTTTAAATTTTAGTTTTTTATTTCCAATCATTGTATTTCATCTGTTGTTTTTTGCAATTCACCTTCCCATTTGTGCAAGTTATTTTGAAAATGAAATAAAAGCGTTTTCATTTTGTAAGATAATGATTGTATAAGAAGTAATGGAGGGAGAATGAGAAATGAATGCGATTTCAATCGTAATAGGTTCAATATGTATCCTCTTAATCGTTTATCGTTTATATGGCACCTTTATGGCGGCAAAGGTTTTGAAGCTTACTGATTCAAAGCCGACACCTGCTCAGAAATTAGAAGATGGACAAGATTATGTACCTACAAATAAATGGGTTGTATTTGGTCACCATTTTGCTGCGATTGCTGCAGCTGGCCCTTTAGTTGGTCCAATCTTGGCAGCACAATTCGGTTATTTACCAGGCCTGCTTTGGCTGTTAATTGGTGCAGTAATTGGTGGAGCGGTCCACGATATGGTCGTTCTCTTTGCATCAATGCGCAGAGATGGAAAATCTTTATCAGAGGTTGCAAAGGAAGAACTCGGTCCTGTAGCTGGATTCTGTACAGGATTAGCGATGTTATTCATCATCACTATTACGATGGCTGGTCTGTCAATGGTTGTATTGGGTGCACTTGAAAGAAACCCATGGGGAACATTCGCAGTTGGAATCACCATTCCGATTGCAATGGGTGTTGGATTATACCATAAGAAGACCGGCAATTTAAAACTAGCTACAACTGTTGGTTTCATTCTAATCATGGCAGCAATCGTTTGGGGACCAAATATTCAAGGTACATGGTTAGGAGATTTGCTAACACTAGAAAAAAGCACGCTTGCTCTTATACTGCCAATCTATGCATTTTTTGCGGCAGCATTACCAGTTTGGTTATTGCTGGCACCACGTGATTATTTAAGTACATTTATGAAGATTGGGGTATTCGCAGCATTGATCGTCGGGGTATTCATTGTAAACCCGGAAGTTCAATTTCCTGCATTTACAGAGTTTATTAATGGCGGTGGTCCTGTTGTTGCTGGTCCAGTTTGGCCGTTTATCTCGATTACAATTGCCTGCGGAGCAATTTCAGGATTCCACGCATTCGTTGGGTCTGGTACAACACCGAAGATGGTCAGCCGCTGGGGTGACATTAAAGGTGTAGCTTTTGGAGCAATGCTTGTTGAATGCTTAGTGGCAATTATGGCTTTAATTGCTGCCATCTCTCTACAGCCAGGCGATTATTTTGCAATCAATTCCACACCTGAGAAATTCGCAACACTTGGAATGGAGACAGTTGAACTGAACCAACTCGAGGAAAAGGTTGGAATGGACCTTGAAGGAAGAACAGGTGGAGCCGTTACTCTCGCTGTAGGGATGACATACATCTTCGCAGCAGTTCCATTTTTTGCAAAATTAGCATCCTATTTCTATCAATTTGTCATTCTATTTGAGGCTGTCTTTATCTTAACTGCGATTGATTCAGGAACGAGGGTTGCTCGCTATCTTATTCAAGATTTCCTTGGAGACTTTATTAGACCATTAAAACGTACAGATTCACTCGGAGCAAATATCTTTGCCAGTGCATTAGCCTGCTTCGTCTGGGGATATCTTCTTTTCTCAGGGGACATCAGCTCCGTCTGGGCACTATTTGGTGTATCAAACCAATTAATGGCTTCTATTGGACTGATTGTCGGAGCGACAGTAGTCCTAAAGATTGCCGAAAAGCGCTGGTACATGCTTACATGTCTAATCCCTCTAGCATATTTATTTGTAACCGTAATGGTAGCGGGTTACTGGATGGTTAAAAACGTCTATTTCAATGCAGATAATGCTGGTTTCAGTGTATTAAACGGTATTCTTTCTATTACCATGCTCATCCTTGGTATAGTAATTATGGTTGCTTCAATTAACAAATGGATTAAGCTTTGGAAGATTCCACAAAATGTATTAGTAAAACAATCGGAAAAAGAAGTAGCATAAATAACAAGCACCCATTCGACTAAATGAATGGGTGCTGTTTTTTTATAGGGGTTCCTCATTGAAGTTTTGCGGAAATAGATTTAAAGAAACCGAAACCAGTTAATTTAAGTATAAGTTTCTCCTTGCCTCTAATACTTTTTTGTACATAGATAGATAAAATTATCGATTATAACCTCATTAAATTGGTTTAACGTTTTAGGTTTTCCAGGGACTGCAACTTGTTCCTGAATACCTGGAGCACAACAAGCCTTTACCTCAAGCGTCTTTACGGTCAATTGATTGCCTTTTGACTTTATCCACTGTTTTGATTCAGTATCCAATTCAACATTCATCGATTTTTGCTCCCTTTGTTCTTTCATTAAGTATAATATAGTAGTTTTGTTATAGACCATTAGATACTCGAGGAATGGGACTTTTTGATTAAAAAAAGTGAAAAATGTAGTTTCATGGAAGAAAAAGCAGGATTTTAATTTTTAAAAATGAATATATATAGCAACTAGTATCTCCAGTCCGTCGAAGTTGTTTTGACATACGATTAATGAAATAGGAAAACCAATGAATTCTTTCCACCAGGAAGACCTTCCCTTAACTCAGAAAAGGATCAGAATCATTTTATTCATCCAGCCCAATTAATTTATGAAAGAAGGTATACCGTATGAACGAAAAGTTTTTTGCTGACTATAAAAAATTTATTGTTGCACCGGTCGATGAAAAGCTAAATGGTAAAGAATCATTTGATCCAAAAAATTATGCTTCACATTATATCATGACACTGTCTATATTTGATTCGCGTATAACGACTTTGAAAGATGCTGGTAAATATGAAATAGATGTTGAAAAAAGTATTAAAACGGTTCTGAAGGAATTTAATATAAAGCACCATGAAAGGTACCATCTTCAATTACTTGAATTAGATAAGTTTAAAAACTATTTTGTATTGGCTCTTTCCTCAAAAACAGAATTTGAAACAAATGAAGAAAATGAAAGAATATCTTTTATTGTTGATAAAATGCTAACGAACCCTTTTTATGTTGGACAAGGGTGGTTCAATTTAATAGGTGAAAAAGGAAGAATAGCACGTAAGCTCTTTTGTTGTTCTTTTATGAAATATGTAATAGAGAACCAAGATCATTTAAAAATAGACAAAAAGTTTGAAAGCATCAATGGATTCATCTCAAAAAATGATGAGATTAAGCTTGTAAAAAATTTTTAAAAGTTGGGTGTTTCTTGCAGATAGGTATAAAAGAAGAAGCAGGAACCCGTTAATGGGCAGCCTGCTTCTTCTATTGGTTATGAAGATTTTAGTAAAGGGTATAAACTTAAACGTTCGTATTTAATCTTGCCTCCAATTCCTGTCTAATCTTGCTTTCATTTTTTTCATATTTAATGTATTTAAACATAATAATTGCACCTACAGCAAAGAAAAAAAGCCGGTAACCAAGTGAAGCAAAACTTGATTGCTGCTAATGATTGAGATGTTTGTTCAGCATTTGCAACATAACCAGCAGCACCTAGTATTAATGAAGGAATAAAGCTGCCTAATCCTGGACCCAGCTTAATACAGAAAGAAATTCCCACTGCTGTCAAAAATCCGCTGGCTCTAACACCGTTTTTCCACTCACCATAATTGACAGTATCTGAAAGCATTGCAAAAGGCAAAGTACTGCTATACCGGTACCCAGTGAAGCTATTGTCCATCCAATAATTATCATCGTGATGTTACTTCCTGCGAACCCAATAATGATTTGCCCCAAGGCTGCCAATGACAATCCGATAATTTGTGTAGGGGTCTTTATAAAGCGTTTAACTAGATATGGCAACACGGTGATAGAAAGCATTTGAACAACCACAAGACCGTTTAAAATAGAGGCCAAATTCTTATATCCTAAATTATACTGACTATAATAAATTACTGTTGACGCTCTGGCCATGTTTCCTATCCAATAGAAAATGAATACTAAAACCAATGTAATCCATGGCCAATTTCCTTTAACCGCACGAAAACTTTCACGAATTGAGATTGATTTAGCTTTCTGTGAATTGCTAATTTCTCTTGTTCCACTAAAAGCGAAAAGAAGAAGCAGGACAGCTGCAACTGCAAAAATTCCTACAGTCATACTAAATCTTAATTTATCGTTACCTTGTCCAAAGAAATCAACCAAAGGAAGTTAAACCACCCCATAATGAGTAAATCATATAAGAGAGTGCTTCCCACCAGCGATCTGGATTTTGTGCTCTAAAGTTTCGTAAAGTTTGTAATTTGATTGCTTTAGTCTAAGAGATTAAGATGGAACGCCTAATGCGTTGAAAATCGCACGTTGGGTGTAGAGCAGGGGAAAAGATGGAGATTACATCAAAGTCTTACCTATTGCTATTAAAGTAACGGGTGCAAGAGTAGAAGAAAGGACAGCTCGAGCAAATGCCGTTTTACAAAATGAAACGATTCCGAACGATTGCTGCCGAACATAACAAGACGATTGATTTTACGTTGTCATTATCAACTAGGAGCCATCCCAATTCCTAAATCTTCATATCCTGAACGACAACTTGAAAATATATCAATCTTTGATTTTTCTCTAAATGCAACAGAAATGAGCGCGATTACAGAATTCATTCGCCCAGATGGGGGAATTAATGATCGAGATAAGACTGTTTATATAGAATTCTAAACCATATATAAAAACAAAGCGGCGAACCACTTTTATACAGGTGGGGCGTTTTTTTTTTTGATTTCGTTTGTACATAAACAAACCTTTTTGCTGATGTATAAGAACCCCAATTTAGTTGAATTATCAAATTCGTGAACATGGAATTGGAAAAAGGAGACATTGTTTAGCGAAACAGTGAGATTTATAGTATATATAAAGAATAAACAAAAAAGTATTAGAAAGATATTATATAGGAGGGTATATGAAGCGATTTTTTTCTATCATTCCCATTCTTATCATTCTCTTGTTAGCGGGTTGTACAGAAAATGAATTAAATCAATCTCTGATAAAAGAAGATAAGATTGAACTTGAATTTTTTTCACCGAAACCTGAAACAGAAGTGATCTTTAATGAACTTATTCAAGAGTTTGAAAAGCTGCATCCTAACGTTACGATTAAGCAGGTCATTGTACCTGAACCGATGACAGTGTTAAAAGGAAGAATTGCAAGAGGTGATATTCCAGATCTTTTTATTACTTATCCGATCGAACAAGATTATAAAGTAAGAGCTGAAAAAGGATATCTGCTTGATTTATCAAATGAACCCTTCATTAAAAATATCCAACCCACTATCCAAAGTCGTTATCTTATAAACGGAAAGATGTACGGTGCTGCCTTAACGCAAAATGCGGTAGGAGTTCTATATAATAAGGATCATTTCGAGGAATTAAATTTATCTGTTCCTAACAGTTGGAATTCGTTTGTTGAAGTTTTGGAAGAGTTAAAGTCTAATGGAAAAACAGCTTTAGTCATGCCTAACAAAGATGTGAACCAGGCGAGTATTTTTAATCTAAACTTAGTCGCAAATGAATTCGAAACGAGTTATTGGGAAAAGGATGAGTTTTCAATTGTATCTGATCCAAGGTGGAGAAAAATATCAGAAAAAACCCTTACTGTGCTGTCATATGTGCAGCCAAATTCTTTTGAAGACAGCTATTATGATGTAAATAAAAAATTTGCAAACGGTGAAGGTTCTATGTACATTATGGGAACATGGGCGTTAACGATGATCGAAAAGTCGAATCCTTATTTAAATTATGGTATTTTTCCATTTCCAGTATCGAATCAAACGGATCAAAATGTATTGGGTGGAGTTGATATCGGCTTTGCCATTTCAGCTGATACGAAACATCCTGAAGAAGCGAAAGCGTTTTTAGCGTTTTTAATAAAAAAGGAAAATGCCCAAAGAATTTCCAATTTTGATGGTTCGATCAGTGCTGTTAAAGGAGTTACAAACACCCATAAAGAAGGGCATTTAATTAGAGAAAAAGTTGTAAGCGGGCAAGTAGTAAACTGGCCAAATCATTACTGGGCAGGAGGAACTGCTGCAGAATCAGAGTTTCGAAAATATACAGCACAGTTTTACTATGATCATAATATGGATGTTTATCTTAAGAATCTAGAAAAGATGTTTAACCGCTATTCGAATGCTAAATAAAAGAATTAGGTGCCGATATGTTAAAATTTCAGCATAAGTTAATTATAGCCTTTATATGTTTTGTGTTAATTCCGATTATTATACTAGGGGTTGTTTCTTACAAAATTTCATCCACCACATTACAAAAGAATATTAGTGAGCACATGATCCTAACTTTAAAGGCGGTTGATCAAAATTTATTAGCCGCTGTTTCTGAAGTGAATTCATTTTCTGACTATCTTGTTTCATCAAGTACGATTCAGGACTATTTAAATACTCAAAATACGACCTCGATTTATGAATTTTATAGGGATCGGCAGGAAATCGCCGGAAAGATGTATGGTAATTCACAGATTGATAATCTTGTTCTTTTTACGCTTGATGGGAATGTGATTACTTATACCGATGAGAAGGTTACGAGCTTAGACTCGCTTCGTTCAAGTTTGTTTTTGGATGAGGTTTTACAGCAGAAAGGTCGTCCGGTTTGGTTAACTCCATATGAAAATCAAAACCTTTTTTTTAGTCAGAACTATATTCTAACTCAATCAAGAGTCATAAAGGATCTTAACACGCTTGATAATTTAGGTTATTTAATACTACATGTAAAACTAGATTTATTTGATCCTATTTTTAAAAATATTTATGGAGGTCCGAGCCATGAATTGATTGTAAATAAAGAGGGGACCGTGCTTTATTCATTAAATCGGAATTACATTGGTAAAACCCTGGACATTCAAAGTTTTTCTGATTTTCCAACAAATAAAAGTGGTTACCTCACTGATGAATGGGACAATGAAAAAAGTTTGATTACTTATACACCCTCTAGTTTTGAAACGGGAGGTAACTCACAGCTCATCCTAGTATCAATAAAGCCTTGGAAAACAATTGCCAGTGATATCGTCAATATCCGAAACACCATGTTAGTCATTGTAGGGTTTACCGTGTTAACCGCGGGTTTATTTAATTTATTGTATTTAAAAAGAATTTCTCTATTTATTCATGAACTGTTAATACGAATGAAACAAGTTGAAAGCGGCAGGCTGAGCAAACGAATGGGGAGATTTAAATTTCAAGAATTACAAAACATTTCGCAGGGCTTTAATAACATGATCGGAAAACTTCAACAATTGATGACTGACATTAAGACAGAACAGGAACGAAAGCGAGAGGCTCAGTTTAAAGTTCTGCAGCAGCAAATCAATCCTCATTTTTTATACAATACGCTTGAATCAATTAATGCACTTGCCGCTTTAAACGGGCAAAAGGAAATTAGTAAAATGACGATTAACCTCGGTAAGCTGCTGCGCATCAGCATTAATGGAGGTTATGAAGTGAAAGTAAAAGATGAGATCCGTCATGTGATCAGTTATCTGGAAATACAGAAAATAAGATTTGATAATCGTTTTTCTTTCGAAGTAGATGTAGAGGAAGAACTGAATAATTATCAAGTCCTTAAACTAATTCTGCAGCCGCTCGTAGAAAATATTTTAATCCATGCGTTTTCAAACAAAGATGATGAAGAAGGGCTGATTAAGATTAGAGGTACGGTTTCAAACTGCCAAGGCGAGTTTTGGATTGAAGACAATGGTAAGGGTATTGATGAACGTGTACAAATGGAATTAAATAAGTGGAAACTAGAAAATCAACATACTCAAACAAGTAATGGTCACGGTGTACGCAATGTTGATGAGCGGATAAGACTTTTTTATGGAGAGAAATATGGTCTCATCATTTGTTCGACGAAAAATGAGGGTACGGTAATTAAAATTTCATTTCCGATTAAAGGTGATTAAATGGGATATAAAGTAGTAATTGCGGATGACGAAAAGTTAATCTTAAAAAATCTTGCACAAATTATCGATTGGCAGGGATTAGACTGTGAAATCATTGGGACAGCTCAAAATGGACAAGAAGTCATGGAGATCATCAAAAATCAACAAGCTGATCTTCTATTAACAGATATTTCAATGCCTGAAATGAGCGGGATTGAACTGTTAAAGACAATAAATCAGATCGATAATAAGCCAATGGTTATCTTAATAAGCGGTTATGATGATTTTGAATATGCAAAAGAAGGAATTAAAAATAACGCGTTCGACTATATTTTAAAGCCGATTGATTATGACGAATTGGAAGATTGCGTTAAAAGAGCACTTAACAAATTAAAAGAGCAAAAAGTAAATGTGTATGAGCATGAGAAATATGCGATTTATGAGCTGATTACATCAGGGAAAGTGGATGCTCAAACCAACAACAAACAAGCTCTTTATTTCTCAATGATCGTAAAAAACTATAAGGAAGACATCGAATTAATTTTTACAAAAAATGAAGACTTCCTTTCTAAGTGGAATCCGAACCTATTTGTTTACCAGCTGTCAGATAAAGAAGTGATGGTAGTCGTTGAAATGGCAAAACACTTCGTCACTCAAGCAGCGGATATTACCGATGCATTTTCACAGCTGCTTCTTCATGAAGGCTCTGATCAATGCATCATCTCTTTTGGTAAAGTCGTTGAGCAGTTATTTGAAATAAAGCATTCCGTTGAAGCTGCCAAGGAATTACTAAAATATGAAAACTATATAAGCGGCAATGTTCTGACAGAAGAGCGGTTAAAGAAAGAATATAAGCCCAGCCAATCAGCTGCAGCTATGATGGAAGAGGCACTCGACTATATCCGAAATAACTTTCAAACAGATCTTGGCGTGGAACAGATAGCACAACAAGTAGGATTAAGTGTTAGCTATTTCAGCCTACTTTTTAAACAAAAAACCGGTCTTACCTTTCTCGATTATTTAACAAATGTCAGAATGGAATATGCATGCCTTTTCCTGCAAAATACAGATCTTAAAACATATGAAATTGCCGAAAAAGTCGGCTATACCGATCAGCGTTACTTCAGCCAAGTATTTAAAAGGAAAATGAAAAAAACACCAAGTGAATATCGTAAACTAGTAAAAAATAATTAAGCCTCTCACTACTGGGTGATGAGGCTTTTTTGTTTATTGCCCTGCGCTTGTCGCTAATAAGCTGGCACCTTGCACTTTTATTTTCAATAATATGAATTTAAACATTTTTTAAAGAAATGCAGCATTTTGAAAGCGTTGTAAATACCTTATCATTAACTTATGAAAGCGCTAAACTAAATCGCATTACAATATTGAAAGCGCTTGATAAGATGTTAAAAAGAACAAGGGGGAGAAGTATGAAAAAGTTAATCTTGTTTGTTTCAATCCTGTTTTTAGTCTTTTCGTTAGCAGCTTGTAGTTCAGACAAAACTAGCAGCAGTGACAAAATTGTAGTTTGGACACAGGCCGCAGCAGATCATCCAGAAGGAAAGATGTTTGCTGACCGAGTAAAGAGCTACAATGAGGCTCATCCAGACGGACCAAAAATAGAAATACAAAACATCACACGTGCAGGAGCTGGTTCAGGCTACATAGATAAGCTTAATGCAGCAATTACAGCAAATGACATGCCTGATATTTTCACATTAGATGGACCCGATATTGGGGCTTACGTTGATTCAGGATTACTTGGTGAACTTGATGGATACATGAGCGATGGATTCAAAGATGGATTCACGCAAGCGATTATCGACCAAGGAACAGTGGACGAGAAATTCTACGGAATGGGTTATTCAGACTCAGGCGTAGCTATCATGTATAACGAAGACATGATCAATGCATTACCTGAAGATGTAAAAGCATTAGTACCTTCACTTGATCAAGACTGGACATGGGATCAATTTATTGAGTTATCAAGAAAGGTGGACGAGTTTGCCAAAACGACGGATGATCCAGCTTTTGCAAATTATGAAGTGGCTGTAAGTTTATTACTAACAGACATTACTGCAGGTGCCTATGAATTAGGAACATACTACTTCACACCACTTCTTTGGGGAAATGATGCAAACATTGTCGGTAAAGATGGTGTAACAGTTGATGGCGTATTAAACAGTGACAAAAGTGTAGAAGCATTAACAAAGTATGCACAATTATTTGCTGAACCAGCACTTGCTAGTGCCACAGAATCCGAAAAAACATTCCATACAGGAAAATCAGCACTATCTGTTAGCGGATTCTGGTATGTAAATGAGCTTATCAATAATTATCCTGACTTAAAATTCAAAACGGTTCGTTATCCAAAAATGAGTGAAAACTTGAACGGGTTATACACACCATCAGGATCTTGGGCATTTGTTCGTAACGGACAAGAAGAAGACGAAGAACGCATCAAGCAAATCGTTGAAGTCATGGAATGGTTAACTAACGACGAAGCATCAAAAGAATATTTCGCTAAAAACGGTTCTATTCCAACAAGAATCAATTCCGTGGACGCAATTGATACAAATACAGACAACCCATATCACAACGATGCATGGTCAGTATTAAAGTATCAAGTGGAAAATACAAACAAATCTCGTCCTGTATCCCCAGGATATCCTTATCTTTCTGAAACCTTTGCAAAAGACGTCATTCTAAAAATCGCTCAAAACAAAGCGACAGATGAAGCAACAATAAAGAAATATTTAGACGATGCAGCGAAGAAAATTGAATTAGAATTTGCAAAGTATAAAAAATAATCGTTTGTAAAAGTAAGAGGTGAGGCGAGGACCTCACCTCTTACTCTTTTTTAAAAGGGGTGTGAACCATGAAGAAATTTATCAAACGTTTTGTAAAAGTGAGAAATACAACCGAACACTTCAGACATAGCGAACATTATAAAACAAGAGATATCGTGTCTGCTTACGGATTTTTAACACCTGCTTTAATTCTAGCGATTCTTTTCATTGTATTACCAATTATTTTAGCATTTACGTACGGGTTTACGGATTACTATTTATTAAAACCAAACGACAAAGAATTTATTGGACTTGAAAACTTTAAGCGAATGATTACAGATGAAGTGTTGATCCAAAGTTTTAAAAACACGATTAAGTTTGTGGTGTTTGTTGTTCCTCTGCAACTGTCGATGGCACTTGGACTTGCGCTGATTGTCAACAAAAAAGTCAGAGGGGTAGGGTTCTTCCGTACCGCCTATTTTTCACCAGCTGTTTTATCTCTTGTTGTCATCTCAATCCTATGGACGGTCATGTTAAACCCAACATCTGGATTAATTAATGAACTCCTTGAGAATGTTGGGATTTCAAAGCAGCCTTTCCTCTCAAGTGCCTCTCAAGCAATGTATACGATCATTGCGATCTCTGCATGGTCAGGGTGCGGGTATCAAATGATGATTTTTTTAGCAGGACTTAAAAATATTGATGGAAGCCTTTATGAAGCAGCGGACATTGACGGAGCCAATGCGTTCCAAAAGTTTTTATTTATCACCATTCCGTCAATAAAACCCATTCTGATGTTTTTAGTGATCACCACCACGATTCAGGCGTTTAAACTCATTGTTCAACCGATGGTTATGACAGGTGGAGGTCCGGATTACTCAACGATTACCATTTTGCAATACATTTATGAGTATGGATTCCGTCACCGAAACATTGGATATGCAAGTGCCATTACATTAGTATTCACGATTTTCTTAGTCGTTATCTCAATCATTATTAAAAAGCTATTTATAGAGGAGAAAGCAGCATGAAAATTGTAAAGAAAACCTTGTTTTATATCTTGGCGTCTCTTGTGGCATTACAATTTTTACTTCCTCTTATTTGGATGATTCTTTCTTCATTTAAAATCGATGAAGTGATTTACAGAGATATTGATACAATCTTTGCCTTTGTTCCAAGATTTTCTGATCTTTCGTTTGATTCCTATGTGGAGTTATTAGGTTTTTATAACATCTTTAAGAACGTTGGAAATAGTTTGATTTATGCATCCGTTACAGTGGTTGTAGGATTAACCATCAATTCATTGGCAGGATATGCTCTAGCAAGATTTAAATTTCCATTTAAAGATTGGATTTTAATTTTTATTATCGCACTTATGATTGTGCCAATTGAAGCGACCATTCTTCCCTTGTTTTTAGTGGTAAATCAAATGGGATTAATCAACACGATTCCAGGTTATTTGCTGCCATTTATCATCAATGTGATGAACATATTCTTATTCAGACAACATTTCTTGTCCTTCCCTGGTGAATTGATTGAATCAGGAAAAATCGATGGACTAAGTGAAGTAGGATGTTTCTTTCGAATCGTCATGCCGTCTAGCTTAAATATGTATATTACAGTTGGAATTTTAACGTTCTTAGCATCATGGAACGATTTTTTATGGCCGGTTATGGCGTTATCAAACGCAGATTTGATGCCAATTCAAGTTGCCCTTAATGCGGTTTTTGCAGACACGTATAACATTTTCACAAGTCACATGATGGCAGCACTAACAATCATAACGATTCCAATTGTTATTCTTTATATCATTTTCCAAAAATACATTGTGGAAGGTTCCATGCAAAGTGGAATTAAATAAAAGAGGTGCCCTATGAATCGACTACAAAAAGCAAACGACTATATCAAAGAAAACAAATATAAAACAAATAACCGCCCCTTTTTTCACTTTTCACCAGAAATCGGATGGCTCAATGACCCAAATGGTTTTTCCTTTTACAAAGGGAAATACCAGCTCTTTTATCAGTATTACCCGTATGACATTGTATGGAATGACATGCATTGGGGTCATGCAACAACAAATGATTTTGTCAATTGGGAGTACCTTCCCGTAGCGATGGCCAATGACAAAGCGTATGATGCGAACGGATGTTTTTCTGGAAGTGCGATTGAAAAGGATGGGAAGCTCTATCTCATTTATACAGGTCATATTGATCCTAACTTAGGGTTTGATAAAGATGAATCACAAATTGCTGAACGTCAGTGTGTTGCAGTGTCAGAGGATGGTATCCATTTCGAGAAATCCAAATTAAATCCCGTGATTGGGGAAAAAGAATTGCCAGAAGGGTATCTCATTTGTGATTTCAGAGATCCTAAAGTGTTAGAGCGTGACGGGGTATACTACTGTGTATTAGCGGTAAGAAACGCGAAACGTCGTGGTGAAATCATCATGTTCCAATCAAAAGATTTACTTCAGTGGAGCTTTCATTCTTCTATTTTTCAAATGCCATTTGAAGAAAATACGTTACTAGAATGTCCAGATCTCTTCCACTTAGACGGAAAAGATGTGCTAATTTTCTCAGAAATGCCATGCGACCCTGAATTTGACGGGGAAGTAGAGAAAAAGACGTCTTATGTGATTGGACACATGGATTTTGAAAACGGAGCATTCACTCCTGAGGCAAAGGGCTTGCTAGATTATGCAACGTTTTACGCACCACAAACAACGGACGGTCAAAACGGAGAGAGACTTTTAATTGGATGGATGCATCGTTGGACAAAAGCAACACCACCAAAAGAGTTCGGCTATAACGGCATGATGAGTTTACCAAGAAAGTTACACATCAAAAACAACACATTGATTCAACAAGCTTATATTAGCCATGACGATTATTTCACACCCGTTGCTGTTCATGAACATGTTTCATTAAATGAGGACTTGCACATTGAAAGCGGAAGAACAGGATATTTATCCCTATCACTATTATCTAAGAGTAAATCGTTTGTTGTTGAATTAAACAAGGAAGAAATAACAGCAACACGCGTGAGTGTGGATCCATCATCCAATTCTGTTGTGATTACTTCTGATTATGGAGATAGTGAACCAATTACCGTACGTGACTGTTTTAACAATGAAGAAAACACACTAGAATTTTATGTGGATCTTCATTCAGTTGAAATCTTTGTGAATAAGGGCGAAAAAGTCGCAACATTTACTGCATATGAAAAAGAAAAAGGAACAAGCATTGTCCTTTCAGGAAAAGGAGCCCAATTAAAAGAAGTTCGTTATGAGGCGTTTAGTTCTTAATAAACGAAATAAAACAGCTCTGTTTAACAACAGGGCTGTTTTATTTAAACATATAGGAGGAAAAAACCATGTATTATGGAGCGGTTGAAGCAGGAGGCACTAAATTTGTTTGTGCCGTTAGTAATGAAAATTTTGAAATAATTGACAGAATGAATATCCCTACCACGAAACCAAACGAAACCATTCAACAAGTGCACCAATTTTTCAATAAGTACACGCTAAAGTGTTGTCTTTGTACGTTTCTTGTAACGGATTAACACTGCTGTATTAACTATGAGGAATCCCAGGGTTTATAAGTGAACATTAAAACAAGTGAATGAAGGATTCGGCGTTAATTCCTTTAGTTTCCGTACAATCATCAAATCATTTCGATTTTTTACTTTACTCATTATTTGTGTTTGTTAACTGCAGGCGGTACAAAAGGCTAATTCTTTGCGAGAGAGTGTCTCACAATTTCCGATTGGGTCATTATCGTTATATAATAGTATATGAGAATTCCATAAAACTCCCTACGAGAGGGGTGTTAGACATAGCGGTTACAATTAAGGATGTTGCAAAGCTTGCGAATGTTGCTCCGTCAACAGTCTCAAGAGTGATTGCCGATAGTCCGAGAATAAGTGAAGCAACAAAGCGTAAAGTAAATGAAGCAATGGGAAAGCTCGGGTACCATCCAAACTTAAATGCAAGAAGTCTTGCGAGTCAATCCACACAAACCATTGGGCTTGTCATGCCGAGTTCAGGAGATGTCGTATTTCAGAATCCCTTTTTCCCAACCGTATTACAAGGAATTAGTGAAGGGGCACATGAAAAAAAATACGCTTTGCATATGACAACTGGAAAATCAGAAAAGGAAACACTTGAAGCAGTGGTTGAAATGGTTCAGGGAAAAAGAGTAGATGGGATGATTCTACTAAAATCTAAGGTGGAGGATAAAATTATCTCCTATTTACTAAAAAGAAATTTTCCATTTGTCCTTATTGGTAAACCTTATAAAAATGTAGAAGAAATTACCCATGTTGATAACGATAATTTT
This sequence comes from Neobacillus driksii, assembly GCF_013409995.1. Classification (GTDB taxonomy): domain Bacteria; phylum Bacillota; class Bacilli; order Bacillales; family Cytobacillaceae; genus Neobacillus; species Neobacillus driksii. The sequence goes on along the minus strand of NZ_JACCBX010000013.1, from coordinate 117,404 downwards.
CGTGCCATGCAAGAAGCTACCGAACATTTAATCATGCAGGGCCATCATCAAATTGCCTTTATCGGTGGATGTCTTGAGCTTGTCGTAACGGTAGAGCGGTTACTTGGTTATGAACGGGCATTACGAAATGCTGGTATTGAATTGAAAAATGAATATATTATTCATGAAGAATTTTTACGTGAAGGCGGTCAAGAAGCTGTTAAAGAGCTCATGTCACTAGAAAATCCACCTACTGCCCTCGTGGTAGTTGACGACTTTATGGCTTTAGGTGTCTTGAATACACTAGATGAGTTAGGAATCAGCGTTCCAGAGGATATCTCCATTGTCAGCTTTAATAACGTACTTCTTTCAGAAATGGTGAAGCCCCCGTTAACATCTGTTGACATTAATATATTTGATCTTGGTTATCAAGCATCAAAGAACTTGATTCAAAAGATTGAAAACAGTAACGAACCAATAAAGCGTATCATCATTCCTCATAAATTAATTGAAAGATCATCATGCTGCCATCTAAAAAACAAGTAAAATCCACGAAAGCCCTTAATTTTATTAGGGGCTTTTCCTATTTTAATTGGAATTGCTTATTTTTACCAAAAACAAGCATAAAGACCCATAACCAAACCTCTTAATGAGTAGAAATGTCCTATTCTTTGGAAAATACAGATAATGAGATAATACATTCTAAGGAAGCGTTTGCAATTGTTTGTGCAAACGCTTGCTCAAAACAATTTAAAAGGGAGTTGAATGTATGAAGGGTAAATCGAGAAAGATTATAAGTTTCATAACTCTTTTTGTTTTATTTGCGCAAACGATTGCTCTTGGATTTATTAATCCAATTGAATCAAACGCCGCAGAACGTGTGGTAACGCTAGTGGGGAATCTACAGGATGAACTTGGCGGATCAGGTGACTGGAATCCGGCTGATGCCTCAACAAGAATGACCCTTCAGGAAAATGGAAAGTACAAGCTGACAGGCACGCTTCCTGCAGGGAACTATGAATATAAAATTGCGATTAATGGTTCATGGGATGAAAACTATGGAGTAAACGGGGTTCCTGGCGGCGATAATTATAAGCTGTCTCTGGATCAGGAAAAACAAGTCACGTTTATATATGATGATGTTACCCACAAAGTTTCTGTTCCTGTAGAGCTGCCAGACGACCAGAAACCGAGGATTGTGGGAGATATTCAGCCTGAGCTGAACGCTGGTGGAGAATGGGCTCCAGGTGAATCAACTGCTATTTTAAAGGATGAAGACCTCGACAACATTTACACTTATTCAGCACAAGTGCCGAAAGGAAAGCATGAATTTAAGCTTGTTCTTGGGAACAACTGGTCTGCTCCGGCGCATCCAGCCAATAACTTTGTTCTGAATGTAGTAAAAGACACGATGGTTACATTCTTCTATAACCATGATACAAAGGAAGTGTACACCGATTATGATCCTGGTTTGCCAGATGGCAATGTCCAAGGAGATAAGCTGTTTCACGACACTTGGGATCCAGCGTACAGGTCACCATTTGGGGCAGTAAAGGCAGGGGATACGGTCAAGATTCGACTCCAAGCGAAGAAAGGCGATTTAACCGCTGCAAAGGTTCAGCTAAAAAACTACAACACTGGTAATACCATCATGGTGGAAATGGAATATGCCGGATGGGTTGAGCTAGATGCTGCACCAGTAGAGTTTTGGGAAGCTGATATAAAGCCGGAAGAAAAGGGCGTTTATGGATATAAATTTATTGCACGTGACGGAGAATCTCAGAAGGAATACGGTGAAGATATTACTGAAGGTGGAAAAGGGACCACTTCTGATGCCAATGCTTCTCTATTCCAATTAACGGTTTTTGATCCAGCGTACAAAACGCCAGATTGGATGAAGGAAGCGGTCGTATATCAGATTTTTCCGGATCGCTTTTTCAATGGAAATAAAAAAAATGACGATGCCAAAGATACAGCACGCGGTGATGAGCCAATTGAACATCAAGAATGGAGCGAACTTCCGGACAACCCTCGTGAAGCTACTTCCGAAGGCTATCATGAAGATGAAATTTGGTCCAACGATTTCTTCGGTGGTGACATTGCTGGAGTTCAAAAGAAACTCGATTACATTCAATCTTTAGGGGTCAACACACTTTATCTAAACCCAATCGCTTATGCATCATCGAACCATAAGTACGATGCGACAGACTACAAGGAAATCGATCCAATGTTTGGTTCTCCAAAAGAATTTGAGACTTTCACAAAAGAATTAAAGAAACGGAAAATGCATTTAATTTTAGATGGCGTGTTTAACCATGTCGGTGACGATTCCATCTATTTTGACCGTTATGGAAAATATGAAACGGTTGGTGCTTATGAATACTGGTCAGCGATTTATGACCTTGTCAATAAAGGAGTTACAGAAGAAGAGGCAAAGAAACAAGTGGAAGAAAAATTAAAGGCAGAAGGACAAACCTTTAGCCCATATGGTTTCCACAACTGGTTTAACATTGAAAATGTGAAGGTTGATGGTGTTTATAAATACCAGGCATGGTGGGGCTTCGATTCATTGCCAGAAATCAAATCGATTCCTGGAGAAGTGGTGGACTATCCATCAGAGTTAAATAATAAGCAGTTTGCTAACTACATGATGTATGATGACGATTCTGTTGCCAAATCGTGGCTGGATCGGGGTGCAACAGGATGGCGTTTAGATGTTGCGAACGAGGTCGATCCAGAATTTTGGCGCGAATTCCGTAATGAGCTTAAGACCGGAAAGAAAGATGAACCGCTGATTCTAGGTGAAATCTGGGATGATGCTTCTGAATATTTCCTTGGCGACTTATATGATTCCGTTATGAATTACCGATTCCGCGGTGCTCTTGTTGATTACCTGAAAAATGGAAATGCCGAAGGGGCTGAAAATCAGTTGAATGCGGTATATGAAGATTATCCGAAAGAAGCATTTTACTCCCTGATGAACTTAATGGGCTCGCACGATACCCCTCGCGCAGCGTTTGTGTTAGGTAATGGAACCGACTCTTTTGAACGTGCAGAGTACGATAAAAATTACAACCATCAACTCGGTATTCAACGCCTAAAGCTTGCCGCGATCCTGCAAATGGGTTATGCTGGTGCGCCGACTGTTTATTACGGCGATGAAGCAGGTGTTACAGGGTCGAAGGACCCCGATGACCGCAGAACTTATCCTTGGGGTAACGAGGACACAGATCTTGTAAAACATTATCAATCAATTGGAAAAGTAAGAAATACCTATCATGACCTTTTCAGTTACGGTGATTTAAACCATCTTTATGCAAAAGGCGATGTGCTTGCTTTCTCCCGTTCAGACAAAAAGAACTTTGCGGTTGTTTTGACAAACAGAGGTACTGAAGAACAGACGATTGAACTCGAATTAGAAGATTTATTAATTAATGGTGTGAAATTAACAGATCAGCTTGATAGAAAGTACACAACTGTATCAAAAGATGGAAAGCTTTCAGTTACAATTCCAGCCATGAGCGGGCGCATGCTTGTGTCTGATAAGGGTCAAAATCTGAAACGTCAGGCTGCCGTCACGGGATTAACCATTGAAGAAGGGAGCCGCTCGGCCACTTTAAAGTGGGAAGGTGATGCAGCTAAGTATGCTATTTATCAAACAACGATTTCTGGCGCTTTTTATAAAAAAGTAAAGGAAACGTCCGCGAATACGGTAACCATCGATGGTTTAGACAATGGCCGCAACTATTATTTTGCCGTGGCAGCACTTGATAAAAACGGGAATCCTTCTTATAAAGCAGCAACAGAGAATGCCGTTATTCCACATGTTGAGTTAACAGATGGAAATCACCAGATTACGAACGTAACATCAATTGAAACGGGGATCATTGACCTTTCGAAGCCGCAGACGGTCACAGCGAATATCTTTGTACAAGGTGAAACAGAAACTGGTCAGATGGAAGGTTTACAGGCAAAGCTCGAAGTAAAGCAACCTGGTAATGAAAACTGGACTACCTATAAGGCTTCCTATATCAATCAACAGGAAACCGCAAATGTCTATAGTGGAAATTTCCTTCCATTAAAAGAAGGTAATTACGAATATCGATTTGCTTTTTCAACTGACCTTGGACGTAACTGGGTCACGAGTGAAACGCAGGATGTAAGTTTTACAAAAGGGGAAGATACGATTGCTCCGGCTGATCAAGTAACATTGGAACAGCCAGTGCAGGAATCGGGACAGGTCAATCTTTCATGGAAGCTGGAAGGTGTGAAAGATCCCTATATGATTGCCTTAGTCCGCGATGGTGCAATCATCGATATGTTGTTTGATCCAACCAAGCAATCCTACAAAGATATCAATGTCTCGAATGGAAAGCTGTATTCCTACGAAGTGCACGTGTATGATCAGGCTGGGAATGTCGTTACATCAAACGCTGTTGCCGTGACGCCTGAACTTATAACCGTAAAGGTAACGTTTAAAGTCAACGCACCAGCGTACACTCCACAGGGAATCAACATTACGATGCCAGGAACGAAAAATGGCTGGAATACGGGCGCGTGGGAAATGACACGCGGCGGCGCAGTCACAAATGATTATGAGTATACAATCGAAGCACAGGAAGGGGAAGTGCTTACTTACAAATACGTCAAAAATGGCTCTTGGGAGCAAGAAGGTTTAGCAGATCACACTCCATTGAACCCAAATGATGATGACGTAAGTTACTATGGTTACGGAGCAACGGGAACTGACATTTCTATAGTCGTAACCAATCAAGGCGGTAACCAAATGGTGGTTCAAGATAAAATCCTTCGTTGGATTGATATGCCAGTGGTCGTGACTTCTCATACGGATGGGCAATCCGTCACAGCGGACAGCATCACCCTACAGGGGAACGCCATTAAAGATGGAGTTCTCACCATTAATGGCGAGCCAGTAACAATAAGAGACGACATGACCTTCTCCTATAATATTATGTTAAAAGAAGGAGAAAACAAATTGACCATCCATATCGAGCCATCAGACGAAAATAAATCAACTATCTTTAAAAATGATGGCGGTGCCATTGGCAAAGCTACGAAAACCATTCAAATGACGATTTTAAAAAATTTATGAAAAGAGTCTCTCTTCCAAGAATTATGGATATACGCATGTAAAGTAGACAGTAGAAAAAAGCACCCTCTTGATTTTTAGGGACTCACACCATGCGGGTGTGACGAAATTATCCATATACACTGGTCGTTGCTTAAATAATCTAAAAAAAAATAGAAGCAGGTAAGAGAAAAAAGAAGTGCGATTCCTGCACTTCTTTTTTCAATGGATCTGTTATTTTACTTTCTTTGTCCTTTTTTCGTTAACAGCATCTTGAGACTTTACCGCCTTTGGCGTTGTATCGGGCTTCCTGTGCTTCACAGAAAAATTCTTTTCTAGATTTCACAGAATCGTTTGGATGGTGCTTTTTCATATGCTCGACGTATGTTTCATAGCTAGGAACGCCGACAAGAAGACTGAGGAATTGCTTTCTGTATGAAAGGATTTCTCTTAATTTATTAAGCATAATTTTTCAAATCTCCTCCGTCACGAGGCACTGGTGGTGTCTCATGCAATGGTAATTTGTGGTTCTTAATAATTTTAAACCAAATCTTCATCGCAGAAATTAATACTACAATAACAACCGCCATAAAAATAGCACATAGCGTGGCATCAACATAATCATTTATAAGAACTTGTTGCATTTGTGCCGGTGATGTTGCAGGTGCTAGTACTTTTCCATTGTTATATGCCTCTTTAAAAATCTTAGCATGGGCAAGGAAACTGATTTTTGGATTTTCATGAAATAATTTTTGCCAGCCTGCAGTTAAAGTAACAATGAGCAGCCATGTTGTCGGAAGAAGTGTTACCCAAACATATGCTTTTTTTCCCATTTTATAGAGAATCGTTGTACCGAGCAGTAGGGCGATAGCAGCCAACATTTGGTTTGCAATACCGAACAGCGGCCATAGAGTATTTATTCCTCCAAGCGGGTCAATTACACCTTGATATAAAAAGTAACCCCAAAACAATACACATAAAGCCGTTGCAATAATATTTGGAATTAACGCATCCGTTCTAGCAAACGGCTTATAAGCAGTACCGATAATATCTTGAATCATAAATCGTCCCACACGTGTTCCTGCATCAATCGTAGTTAAAATGAACAGTGCCTCAAATAGGATTGCGAAATGGTACCAAAATGCCATTAGCGCCTTTCCGCCAATAACATTTGAAAATATGACAGCCATACCAATTGCAAGCGTGGGTGCACCGCCAGTTCTTGAAAGAATCGTTTGCTCCCCAACGTCGGTTGCGAGTGTTTTTAAATCATCAGGAGTTATAGTAAAGCCCCAGCTGGAAACCGTAGTGGCAGCTTGGACAACATCCGTACCAATTATGGCAGGTGGACTGTTAATGGCGAAATAAATACCAGGTGTCAATACACAGGCAGCAATCATTGCCATGACAGCAACAAAAGATTCTGTAAGCATTGCTCCGTAACCGATTGGACGGGCGTGTGACTCACGTTCAATCATTTTAGGTGTTGTACCCGAGGAAACCAAAGCATGGAACCCCGAAACAGATCCACAGGCAATTGTAATAAATAAGAATGGGAAGAGATTTCCTGCAAAGACTGGGCCAGTACCATCAATGAATTTTGTAACACCAGGCATTTCAAGATTCGGTGCAACAATAATGATTCCTATTGCTAGTCCAAAGATAGTCCCTACCTTTAAAAACGTACTCAAATAATCACGTGGTGCAAGAAGAAGCCAAACAGGTAAGACAGATGCAACAAAGCCATAAATAATCATCATGATAGCTATCGTTTCACCTTTAAAGGTAAACATCGCTGCTAACGTTGGATTTTCCGCAACTGTTTGTCCGAAGATTAGTGAAAGAAGTAATAATACAATTCCTATGAGGGAAGCTTCTCCAACACGCCCTGGACGAATATAACGCATGTAAATTCCCATAAATATCGCAATTGGAATGGTAGCTGCGATTGTAAACATTCCCCACGGACTTCCTACTAATGCTTTCACAACTACCAATGCTAAAACAGCTAATAAAATAACCATAATTCCTAAAATGCCAATCATTGAAATAAGACCTGTTACACGTCCCATTTCGTCCTTAATCATTTCACCGAGTGACTTACCATTTCGGCGCATAGAGCCAAAAAGAATAATAAAATCCTGAACAGCCCCAGCTAAAACAACTCCGACTACAATCCACAGTGTTCCAGGTAAATAGCCCATTTGCGCTGCAAGAATTGGACCCACTAATGGTCCAGCACCGGCAATGGCAGCAAAGTGATGTCCAAATAGCACCCATTTATTTGTCGGAACATAGTCTTTGCCGTCGTTATGTATTTCTGCAGGTGTTTTACGTTTGTCATCAAGCTGGAACACCTTATTCGCAATAAACCTGCTGTAAAAACGGTAGGAAATTGCATAAACACAAATAGCTGCTGTTAAAAGCCAAATTGCATTAATGCTCTCGCCGCTATTTAAGGCCATTACTGCAAAACCTGCTGCTCCAAGGGCTGCAATTAATCCCCAGATAACAATTGATTTAAGCGCTTTCAATTTTATCGCCACCTTTTTTCCATATTATACCGATATTTTATTTTATAATTTAGAAAATTAAAATAATTAATTATACCTATTATGAGCACAATGCTGACAAAATATAAAAATACAAAAGGCAGCCGAATGGCTGCCCTTCTTTCAATCTATAATTCTTGGATGTCCTATTATGTTATATTTTAAGCACTTGGCCTGATAATTTATCGTTGAGCACATCCGATAAGTAGTCATCTATAGTTAAGAACAGCAATCCGTTGCCTTCGAGTTTTGGCGAGTTTCCTAGAGTAACCGTTCTCTTTATTAATTGTGCATATAGCTCAGGCTCTGTCAGATTTCGTTCAAAGTTTTTGTTGGCAATATCTTTTATGAGCGCAAGTGCACCGGATATATGCGGTGTTGCCATCGAAGTACCAGTTAGTTTTGCATAAGATCCGTTTAAATACGTTGAAAGGATTTCCTCGCCCGGAGCTACTAAGTCGACTTCATTATTCGAATTTGAAAATTCAGAAGAATGGCGCTCTAGATTAATCGCTCCGACACTGATGACTTCATTATAGCTGCCAGGAAAGGAAAATTCATCTGAAGAATCCTGTCCATCTCCTTCATTACCAGCAGCACAAACGACCAGAATTTGATTATCAACGGCGTTTTGAATCGCGTGATGCAACTCAGGTACATCCTCAGAACCGCCGAGGCTCATGGAGATGATATCCACCTTTTGTTCAACTGCATAGTTAATTCCATTTATAATCCAGTCGTATTGTCCTGATCCATTTTTATCAAGCACCTTTAAAATCAATAAACTTGCTTCTGGTGCAACACCAATTACTCCGTTATTGTTTTGGGTGGCAGCTATCGTGCCAGCCACATGAGTTCCGTGACCATTATAGTCAGTGTATACATCAGGATTTCCATTATCATCATCCGTGAAATTCCGTCCACCGATAATCCTCTCACTTAAATCAGGATGGGTAAAATCGCAGCCTGTGTCCAATATCGCAACCGTGATTCCCTTACCCTTCGATTTCTCCCAAAGTTTTGGAGCCGAAATAAGTTCAATACCTTTTGGCACCTCAGACACCGTTTCAACCACTGCATTCACTTGATACGGAATTAAATGTAATCTTTGCTTCATTTGTTTCCCTCCTGACAGAATTAGTTTTCTGTGTATTCTAGGGAGTTGATAATAGTTTAACAATTCAGAATATAATTAACCAGTTACTATAGTCGTGTTTTTATCGAACTAACGTTCTTGTTGGATGTAATCTACTAGTTATATTTATTAAACTAATTTGTGGTTTAACTAAAGGCTGTAACATTATTATCTAGCTTGAAAGAATCTTAATAGAAATAGCATAAATGTTATCCATTCTTATAATGAAATCCCAAACCTCTATGTTAAGATAATGCAAAGTCAATTTGATCTATTGGCTAAACATGAACCATTTTTTTTAGAATGGTTACATGTATATTAGGAGGTCCTTTTATGAAACGAAAAATACTTGCAATGTTGCTTATAATAACAATGCTTATCTCTATTCCTTCTATCAGCTTTGCTGATGCAGTAGAAGGAGATGTTATCGTTTCATTAGGAGAAAACCTAACGGAACAGCAAGAAAAAGATATGTTAGCAGAGTTAGAGGTACCGGAAAACGCACAAATGATTACGGTGTCCAATAAAGAAGAGCATGATTATTTAGGGGAGTTTATTCCTAAGTCGCAAATTGGTTCCCGTGCGATTTCATCAGCGAGAATTACGATGGGTGCGAAGGATTCTGGTTTAGAGGTTCAGACAAACCATATTACATGGGTTACGGATGAAATGTATATCAATGCCTTGACTACAGCCGGTATAAAGGATGCAACCATACAGATTTCTGCTCCGTTTGAAGTATCAGGTACAGCTGCTTTGACAGGCATTATGAAAGCTTATGAGGCGACAACGAATAAAGAAATTCCGGAAGAAATCAAAAAAATGGCAAATGAAGAAATGGTGAAAACGGCACAGCTTGGTGACTCGATTGGAGCCGACAATGCTGCTGCTCTCATGGGAAAAGTCAAGGATGAAATCGTCAAGAATAAACCGAAAACAGAAGCTGACTTGCGTGCGTTAATTGAACAAGTGGCCGCAGAGCTGGGGATTACATTAACAGATGCAGAGTTAGATATGTTAGTAGACTTCTTCAACCAACTGAAGGCGATGGATATTGATTGGAATCAAGTAAAAGAACAGTTAAGTGTAACCGCAGAAAAAGTTTCGACATTATTGGAATCTGAAGAAGGGCAGGTATTTTTACAAAAGTTGCAAGATTTCTTAAATCGCTCACTCGAAGCGATTCGTGCTCTCACTGCTTAATGAACAAAGGTTAATCTTACAAAAATTCAAAATGAAAAATAAACCCCCGCTCAATTGAGAAGGGGTTGTTTTTGTTGAATAGAGGGACAAATTCCTGTCTAATGCTGCTAATGTTCGACAATTCTCCTCCTGCTTTTTTAGAAAAAATTGCTATCGTATTAACGGAGGACGGTATGGTTGAACAAGGTATGCACCATACATTACTTTAACGTTATATATTCATAGATTTAGATAAAAAAGAATTGGGTATGGGTATAAAATTGCGATAATAATTTATTTGACTCTAAAATATACTGAATATAAATAAAATTTAATCTAGATTTTACCAAAAAAAAAGGGGGGTTACCATGAATTCAAAGGTACTGTCGATTAAAACGGTTGTCGCAATTGGTATTGGTGCTGCGGTGTTTATAATTTTAAGCAGGTTTGGTTCGATTCCAACAGGCATACCAAATACAAACGTAGAAACATCATATGCTTTCCTAGCCCTAATGTCATTACTTTACGGTCCTGTCGCTGGATTGCTGATTGGATTAATTGGTCATACGATTAAAGACGCTGTTTTTTATGGAGCACCCTGGTTTAGCTGGATTATCGCTTCAGGAGTCGTAGGATTATTAATAGGATTAGCAGCATCACGGATCAAGCTTCGGGATGGGAAATTTGGTATAAAAGCTATTATTTCTTTTAATATCATTCAAGTTATTACTAACTCAATTGCATGGTTTTTAATTGCTCCTACTTTAGATATCTTCATATATGCAGAACCAGCCAATAAAGTATACATTCAAGGCCTTGTAGCGGGTGCGGCTAATATAGTAACCGTTGGTGTTTTAGGAACCTTGCTAGCAATAGCTTATGCCAAAACGCGTCCTAAAAAAGGCAGCTTGACTCGAGAATTGTAAGAAGTGAATGTCGGTGATCTCCCATCATCGGCATTTTTTATTAGTCTAACAAACAGAAGGAAGTTGAATATGAGAAAACCAGTTATTGAATTTACTAATTTTAGTTTCCACTACCGGACACAGTCCTCTCCAACACTAAGTGGTATTAATTTGACTATTTATGAAGGAGAAAAAATTCTAATTATAGGACCATCAGGGTCTGGAAAAAGTACATTAGGACATTGTATAAATGGATTGGTTCCCTTTTTTTATCCCGGTGAAATTTCAGGGAGTTTAAAGATTTTTGGAAAAGAAACAAAAAAGGAAAGTATTTTTAAGCTATCATCAATGGTTGGTACGGTGTTACAGGATCCTGATGCCCAATTCATCGGTTTAACCGCAGCAGAGGATATTGCGTTTAAACTTGAGAATCAGTTTGTTCCACAAGAAGAGCTATTTGAATCAGTGAACAGGGTTGCTGACCTGGTGGATATGAAAGAGCATTTGGAATCAACACCACAGGACCTTTCTGGAGGACAAAAGCAAAGGGTTACACTTGCAGGAAGTATGATTGATGATGTAAATATTCTTCTATTTGATGAACCCTTAGCAAATTTGGACCCTGCAACTGGGAAAATCGCGATTGAACTTATCGACCGTATTCATAAGCAAACTGGAAAGACAACGATTATTATTGAGCATCGATTAGAAGATGTGCTGCATGGTGAGGTAGATCGTATTGTAATTATAGATGAGGGTTGCATCTTAGCGGATTTGACGCCTAATGAATTATTAAGCTCAAATTTGCTAATTGATACGGGCATCCGTGAACCGCTCTATTTAACAGCTTTGAGATATGCAGGATGTACGATCACTCCAATGCTGAAGCCTAAAAGTTTAAAGACATTAAACATTGAAGTCAATAAAACGAAGCTTCATGCATGGTATGAGTCAGTGGGATATGCCGAGAAAAAACAAAAAAATGATGTACTTTTAGAGTTAAAAAATATTCATTTCGGGTATTCAAAAACAAAAGAGATTATTAAAGATGTTTCATTCAAGATTAACAAAGGAGAATTATTATCTTTAATCGGTAAAAATGGAGCCGGAAAATCTACCCTTGCCAAGTTAATATGCGGTTTTTATCTTCCTACAGCAGGGGAAATTCTATATGAAGGTGAAAATCTTATAGAACAATCCATAAAAGAGCGGGGAGATCATATTGGCTTCGTACTGCAGAACCCTAATCAAATGATTTCTCAAAATTTCATATTTGATGAAGTAGCACTAGGATTAAAATTCCGTGGAGTAGCAGATAAAGAGATAAAAGATAAAGTATTTCATGCTTTAAAAATCTGCGGGCTTTATGAATTAAGAAATTGGCCCATCTCCGCCTTAAGTTTCGGGCAGAAAAAGAGAGTGACAATTGCATCCGTATTAGTGCTAGGACCGAAATTAATTTTATTGGACGAGCCAACAGCTGGTCAGGACTATAAACACTATAACGAAATTATGGAGTTTCTGTGGAACTTAAATCAACAAGGAATCACCATTATCATGATTACCCACGATATGCATTTGATGCTCGAATATACAAACAGAGCCATTGTAATATCAGAGGGACAAAAGATAAGAGAAGACGAACCTGCCAACATCCTTGCAGATGAAGACGTTATCCGTCTGGCTAATTTAAAAGAAACATCCCTCTATCAATTAGCTAATAAAGCAGATTTTTTTGACCAACGAGACTTTGTCAAACGCTTCATTCATTTTGATCGGAGGACCCGACAGCTATGAATCATAAAATTCTTTCTTACATTCATCAAGAATCCCCGATTCATCGTCTTACTGGAGCTGCTAAACTGATAGGTTTTATTCTTTGGTCATTAATAGCGATGATAACCTATGATACTAGGATACTTGTTGTTATGTTTATTTTAGGGATTATGATCTTTCTTTCATCGAAGGTCGAATTTCGTTATATTTCTTTTGTATTCTATATATTCTTATTATTTTTGTTTATAAACAATATTGCTATTTTTCTTTTTGAACCGATGCAGGGTGTTGAAATGTACCATACGAAGCATGAGATTCTTCACATTATTGGACATTATACTCTAACCGCTGAGCAGCTATTCTACCAATTTAATTTAACGCTTAAATATTTGACCATTATTCCACTTGCCTTGTTGTTTATGGTTACGACACATCCTAGTGAATTTGCAGCTTCTCTTAATAAAATTGGAGTAAGCTATCGAATTGCATATGCAGTAGCTCTTGCGCTGCGATATATACCAGATATTCAGCGGGATTATCAAAACATCTCGCTAGCTCAACAGGCGCGAGGGATTGATTTATCAAAAAAACAAAAATTGACCAAAAAATTACGCTATGCCTCATCCATTTTAATGCCGTTAATTTTTTTAAGCCTCAATCGGATTGAAACAATAAGTGCTGCGATAGAGCTTCGAGGCTTTGGCAGTCAAAAGAGAAGATCATGGTACCATGAGAGACCCTTTACAAAAGAAGATTATTTAGCCATTATGCTTATTATCCTTTTGTTTGTCTTTTCAATGATCATTACCTTTTTGGATGGAAATCGTTTTTATAATCCATTTAGGTAAGTTAGAACTACATCTCGCATTTTGCCAAACAAGACCAACATTCGTTGAGACAGTAGCATTGATTGAAATGCATAGCTGGGTATGAATAATTTTAGTGGATTTAAGTGAAAATTGAAGTGCGTTTATGTTCCTCAGACAAAAAAAGTATGGGGGATTTTTTTGTTATGGAAACTGATAGTAATTGGTAGATTATACCTATTCTGGTATATGAAATAGGTTTATTTTTCCATATATTTATAATATTAAAATAATTACAATTATTCATGCTATTTAAATTCTACTAACCTATAATAAACTCAGTGGAAAATAATAGGAGGTATTGAATGATGAAGAAAAAGTTTATTATACCTATGGCTCTGTCGGCAGCGATGTTGGCAGGATCTATTCCAGTTAGTAGTGTATTTGCACAGCCGGCAGATTCGAAGGCAGGCAGTGGTGTACAAGCTTCAAAGGCTTGGAATGAGAAGGCAAGTGTTCCATTATTTGTGAAGGAGCGTTTTGCAGAGAAATACGCTTCAAGTACCTCCTCCGAAGCATTGAATTATTTGAAGAAAAACGAAGGCAAAACGGGCATTAATAATCCGGATAAGAATCTAAAGGTGAAGAGTGTCCAAAAAGATAAACTCGGTATGACTCACGTCCGCTTTAATCAGGCAGTAAATGGAGTAAATGTTGAAGGTGCCGAGGTTGTTGTTCATTTTAATGAGAATAATGAAGTGGTGTCCGTCAACGGAAGAGTAAATCAGACGATTGCCGATGATACCGTGGACACGACTGCGTCCTTAAGCAGTGATTCTGCTTTAAAGACCGCTTTATCCTCTGTTAATGCCCCCGAAGAACTGACTTATGAACAACTACTGATCTCGTTGTCCTTCCATTTGGAGGGGAAAATTATACCGCCTATAAAGTGAATGTAAACTTTATGGGGGATGAACCTGGGAACTGGTTTGTTTTTGTAGACGCAAAGACAGGAGAAGTCATCGACAAGTATAATGGCTTAATGCATGCCGATGAAGCAAAAACACAAAAAGGTGCTGGCAAAGGTGTGCATGGTGAGCATAGGGAATTACATATTACGCAAGTAAAGGAACCGAATGCTGGAACGAAGTTTGCGTTGGCAGATTACTCTCATGAAAACCTAGGAGGAATCGTAACGTATGATGCAAAAAATGATAACACTTCCAGTAATGATACTCTCTACGTAGGGAATTCTGCAGCATTTATCGGCGACTATGATCGAGCACTGGTCGACGCACACTATAATTCTGAAAAGGTGTATGAGTATTACTTAAATGAGCATGGCCGTAATTCTCTTGATGGTGAAGGGATGGCGATTATTTCTAAAGTTCACTATGGTACGAATTATAACAATGCTTCCTGGAATGGACGATGGATGACCTATGGTGATGGTGACGGTGTGTTCATGACGTCTTTATCGCTGGTCTTGATGTTGCTGCCCACGAAATGACCCATGGTGTCATCACTCATTCAGCTAATTTAGTGTACCGTAATCAATCAGGAGCATTAAATGAATCTTTTGCAGACATCTTTGGTGCGCTTGTTGACGATAGTGATTGGGAAATGGGCGAGGATATTATGGCACCTGCTGCTAAAGCTGATGGTGTAACCGTATTGAGAAGCTTAAGTAATCCAAATAGTGTTGTAGTTAGCAACGCGGAAAGAAGATCATATAGCACAAACGGCGGAGTCTATCCAGATCACATGAACGAGTTTTATAATATGCCAACATCTGTTGATGGCGGCGGAGTTCATGTTAACTCGTCGATTACAAACCATGCTGCATACTTGATTGGTCAAGAAGTCGGCAGGGAAAAGTTAGGGCAAATCTACTACCGTGCTCTAACGGTTTATTTAACTTCTAATTCCGATTTCAGCGATGCCCGTCAGGCGGTTGTTCAGTCTGCTATTGACCTTTACGGTGAAGGCAGCGAGGAAGTGATTGCAGCGAATGCTGGATTTGATGCGGTGGGAATTTACTAAGTATCATGATTGCCTGTAAGATGAATAATGAATTTCGTTTTTCATTCCCTCAGACTAAGAGTTTGAGGGATTTTTATTATGGTTCAACAGAAGTAAGTAAAAAATAGTTTATAATGGAGTTTATACTTTCCAGCAGGAGGGCTATTTTGGAAAACCAAGGAGTTATATCACTAGGTGAAGCTTTTGTAGATTATATTTCAACTGATCGTAACAATACAAAATTCTGGCAGCTGTTAGGTGGCGCAACTGTTAACTTGGCCGTTGGAACCAGCAGACTGGGGCTTCCAACTTATTATTTGTGTAAATTCGGGACAGATTCAAACGGTCAATTTGTGGAACAAGAACTAAAAAAGGAAGGCGTCAATCTTGAATTTTCTGTTCGTACAGAGACGAAAAGAATGTGTGGGGTTTATGTACATCTGACAGAAAGCGGAGAGCGAAACTTTCATTCTTATGTCAACCAGACTCCGGATGAAGTATTAGCAGAAGAAGAGTTAGAAAGAGAACTTTTTGAAAAGACAAGGATATTTTATTTTGGCTCCGGCACCCTCTTTCAAAAAAAATTAAAAAAGACAACCGAGGCTGCACTAAGATATGCTAAAGAAACTTCCAATCTAATTGCCTTTGATGCAAACCTTCGTTTAAAACGATGGGAAAGTGAGCACCATTGCCGTGAGACAGTGGTTTCGTTCCTTAAACAGGCTACTATCGTCAAGTTGGCTGAAGATGAGTTGAATTTTTTGACGGAAACAAATTCACTTGAGGATGGACTGGAAAAAATATTAAAATGGAACATTCCTTACTTATTTATCACGATGGGCGGCAAAGGAGCCTATGGAGTGATGGAAGGAGACAAAGTTTTTAGCCCGGCACCGAAGGTAGACACGATTGATACAACCGGTGCAGGAGATGCCTTTATGGCCGGACTTTTGTATTGCTTCCACGAGAAGGGGATGCCAAGAGGGACCACGAGATTAACCGAGTATCTTCAATTTGCCAATCGTGTTGGTGCACAAGCAACAACTGGACTTGGATCGTTAACTTCTAGAATTGATTTAACCGAGTTGAAAAAACATTTTTAACTTATAGTACTAAAACTGTATTTACATATTGGATTGAGGAGTCAAATTTGTCTATTTATAATTATTTTAAATATTTAAATTATTCTATTCTGGTTATAATAAGAGAGAACAAACTAGAGCGAATACAAAAAAATAAATGAAATGGCGGGAGGAAATGATGGCTAGATTAGTTCATTTTGAAATTCATGTGAGTGACATGGAACAGGCAAAGAAGTTTTATGGAGAGGTATTCGGATGGAAATTCGAAGATTATAGTGAATATGCAGGAATGCCCTATTTTGGTGCGGTGACTGGAGATGAAAAAGAGCCAGGAATCAATGGTGCGTTAATGCAGCGACAAAGCGCTCCGCCTGAAGCAGGCCAAGCACTAAATGGGTTTGCTTGTACAATGGGAGTAGAAGATTACGATGTAACCGAAGCAAAAATTCTTGAAAACGGCGGCAAAGTCGCACTCCCTAAATATGCCCTGCCTGGAATGGCGTGGCAAGGATACTACATTGATACCGAAGGAAACATTTTCGGAATTCATCAACCCGATGCCAATGCAAAATAGTGATTTTTGAAGGAGAAAGGCGGATTTATTTGCCTTTCTTTTTTGTTATTCGCTCTTCAGACACCTTACGACAAAAATACCCACCTTCCTTCCTTTAATGGGGAGGAACTGACTTTTTTCATAGATTATTCAACAATAAATTACAATTTAATTACAATTCCGACTATATCATTGTTTTTTAGCCCTCTTGCAATATAAACTAGTAATATATTAAAAATTTATTAGGCTACGTTTCAAGAGGAGATTTTGTGATGATAAAAAAATTCTTAAAATATGCAGCAGCAGCTATGGTCCTTGCTACTACTATACAAGTAACACCTACTTTTGCAAATCCAGTCACAAACGGACAAATCGACGCTACTAAGGAACAAATTAATGACTTTGAAACAAAGATTCAACAATTGGACAACCGAATTAGCTTAGCGATCGAGAAGAGTCGAGAGCTAAATGAAGAAATTGTCATTCAACAAGATAAAATTGAAGAAACTGAGGCAGAAATTGTTAAAGCTGAAACCGCTTTAGAGAATCATAAAAAGGTTTATTCAGAACGACTAAAAAGCATTCAATTAAATGGTGATCAGTCTGTCGTTAGGTACGCAGAACTTTTGCTTTCATCTGGCAGCGTTTCTGAGTTTTTTAATCGTTTTACTGCAATTTCACAGTTTATTGAAAGTGATACAGAATTATTAAACGGATTAAATGAAAAAGAACAAGCCTTAATAGAAGCGAAGGAACAATTACATACTCAGATTGACCATTTAAAACAGAACCAAGTGCAATTAGCTGCTGAACAAGAACAGATTGAAAAAGATAAGCAACAAATTGAAACAGATTTAGCTGCTGCAGAGGGCACTTTGCAGGCTCAACTGGCTCAACAAGAGGCTGAACAGCAGGCTGCTGAACAAGCCCGACAACAATTGGAGCAGCAGCAATCTTTAGTAACCACCACCACAACAAATACACCGGCACCAGCACTATCACCAGCGTCAGCAACACCTACTGCTGTTGCTGCAAATGTAGCAAGCTCTGCAACGGCAAATGCGGTTATTGCCAATGCTAAACAATATTTGGGTGTTCCTTATGTATGGGGTGGATCCACGCCAAGCGGATTTGATTGTTCAGGATTTGTTTCATATGTATATCGTTCCGTTGGCATTAGTCTTCCAAGAACGTCTAGCGCTCAGCAAAATGTCGGAACAAGAGTTTCATTGAATCAACTGCAGCCAGGAGATTTAGTGTTCAAGGGAATGCCAGCCTATCATGTAGGCATTTATATCGGGGGAGGACAATATATTCATGCCCCGCAAACGGGTGATGTAGTGAAAATTGCTCCATTTAATCCGTCTAAATTTTCTACTGCTTCTAGGATCCTAAAGTAGGCTCTATTATATTAATAGGTTAACCATTCTAAAAAAGACAACTACCCTGAAAATTAAAGGGTTCCGTTTTCGGGTGCATTCTTATTAAAAGATACAAGAAAAGACGTATGAATTGCCATACGTCTTTTTCTTTATTTATCAAGCTTCCTAACATATCTCATTATCTATGACATAGAAAGAGTGCCAATTTTATTAATCTATCAATAAAAAAGCAGCTGATTCCCGCAACTAGGTTCAATAGGGTCCGCACTTATCGGTTGGTGGGATTGGGTAAAGCACCTGAGCTGATAAATAGGAGGAAAATTTCCGCTTAATTTGTAATTAGTATTAAAACAAGCTTAAATAGACGGAGAGATTCCGCCTATTGACTTTAAAAATTCGAAAATGGGAGATTTTTCGTTGATTAAGCGGAAAACCTCCGCCTATTTACCCCTAAATGAGCTTCGTTCTGCATTTAACCGGAAATTCTCCGCTTATTTTACCTTTGCTTGGTACTCGATTAAAGACCAAGACACGTATTTTGAGAAAACCACTTCAAAACCGACCCTTTAAGCCACCCAATTCCTCAATTCATAATGATACTTTATAAAATTAACTCATATACATAGTGGTAAAAGCCAATAGGAGAAAAATCTTTGGATAAACAAAATAGCAAATTTAGATGGATCGTATTTGCTTCTGTATTGTTTACTTACTTTTTAATGGCAAGCCAACGAACAGCTCCAGGATTAATAACTGACGAAGTAATGAGGGACTTTAATGTAACGGCATCAACGATTGGGTTACTGACTAGTATGCAATTTTTTGTATATACTAGTTTACAAGTACCTATGGGGATATTGGCGGACCGTTATGGCCCTAATTTTTTTCTTATAATTGGGGCAATTCTTACGGGTCTGGGGACTATTATCTATAGTCTTGGTACGCATGAATCTGTCCTATTTCTTGCCAGAACCATCACGGGTATAGGGGATGCGACCATCTGGGTCAATATGGTGTTAATTTTGGGCCAATGGTTTAAGGTAAAGGAGTTCGTACGCTTGATAGGGATTGCAGGAATGACAGGAAGTCTTGGCTTTCTGTTGGCAACGGTCCCTTTCTCCCTGTTAATTGACTTACTTGGATGGAGAGCGGCATTTTTATTAGCTGGGATATTGTTATGTTTATGTGGAATAATTCTTTATTTTGTTCTGATAAAAAAACCAAAACAAATCTTTATTAACGAATATGTTTCTATCAAAAGAGAGGTCCAACGCGAAAGGACGTTAGTTTTAATAAGAAGGATATTTTCGAATCGGCAGGCATGGGCTTTATTCCTGTGTCACTTTGGTATTGTGGGAGCATATGTAGGTTTTATCGGTTCATGGGCAGTTCCTTATGGGATGAATATGTATGGAATGACACGTTCAGATGCAAGTCAGCTCATCATGATTGGGCTTATCGGAGCACTCTTAGGAGCTCCGTTATCTAGTTGGATCTCAAGCGTTTTGAACACTATTAAACGTCCATATGTTGTTATTCATCTTATTATTTTATTGTGCTGGGCGACTTTTCTTTTATTTAAAGGGAATCCTCCGCTTTCCATACTAATCATCCTTTTCTTTATTATTGGCTTTGGATATGGAGCAAGTGCCTTAACCTTTGCGGTTGTCCGTCAATCCTTTCCTTTAAAAGAGTCGGGTATTGTATCGGGATTTGCAAACACGGGTGGATTTCTGAGTGCCGTCCTGCTGCCGAGTATTTTTGGGGTCGTGTTGGATCAATTTCAGACTGCCTCAAGCAGTGCGGGTAACGGATATTTCTACGGGTTCATCACTCCGGTTATCTTCTCTTTACTCGGTTTGATTGGAGTAAGTTGGATTAAGGAAAAGCGTAAGGAAACAGACCAATCAAGTGAAAGGTAACATAAATACGTGGTTTACAAATTAATGTAAAAATGAGATAATTAAGGAAATTTTGAAGGGGGAAAGTAAGTTTATGGAACCAACTAATTGCTAATATTAATTTATTTTAAAATTAATATCGATTTTGTAACGAGTGTGAAATTGCCTATAAATAATAGGTTTATTTGTTATGCTCTTATGGAATTACGGCAAATTAGAAGGTAACTTACTTTACTGAATCAAGATTAAATTTATTTGAAGTACCGCATTTTTTAATGCAAGGTGGTCAGGCATAGTTATGCACTTTTTTAGTATGCGTACTTTTGCTTATACTGCTTAAATAAATTTAATCCACTGATTATACAGGCTGTAAGAAGAACTCTCTTCTTATGGTCTTTTTTATTTTAAAAATAAATAGGTAATGCAGTTTCTTCTTTGCCTTGTCCATAAAAAGTGTAACTGGAATATGGATGAAAGAAGGAGATTATATGTTAGAAATGAAATTGCATGGCGTTAAAAAATTTATGGAAGCTACTCTTGTGGTTAATAATATATCGTTTGAAGCATATGAAGGAGATAAGGTTGGGATTGTTGGTGATAATGGAAGCGGTAAGAGTACGATTCTTAAACTAATCGCGGGAATCGAGAAGATGCATTATTATCCAGGCTACCCGCAAACTTCAAGCCCTGGGTATGATGAAGGATTAATTAACCTGCCAAGAGGAGCGTCTAAGGCATACCTTGAACAATCCCCTGTGTATCCGGAAGGGTTAAGAGTCATTGATGTTCTAAACTTGGCCTTTGAGGAGATAGTCTGTATCGAGAACCAAATGCGGGAATTAGAGAATCAAATGAAAAAGCTGGAGGATAATGCCCTGGAAAAAGCCTTAAAAAAATATAGTGATCTGGTTGAGCTTTTTGAAGTGAAAGGCGGATACGAGCGTGAAGAGAAATTAAGTAAGGTTTGTACCGGACTTAATTTCACCGACAGCTTTTTAAATAGGGATTTTGATTTACTGAGCGGCGGGGAAAAAACGACTGTAGTGCTTGGTAAGCTTTTGATTCATAATCCGGATATATTACTGCTCGATGAGCCGACCAATCATTTAGATATGGAGTCGATTGAATGGCTAGAGGGCTACCTTAAAAGCTACAAAGGAATTGTCATTATCGTATCCCATGACCGATACTTTTTGGATCATGTAGTCAATAAAATTGTGGAAATAGAGGATATGGAATCAATATCGTACAAGGGCAATTACTCATCTTTTGTTAGTCAAAAAGAAGAAAATATGCGGATTCAATATGAGCATTTTC
Source organism: Neobacillus driksii (assembly GCF_013409995.1). Taxonomy (GTDB): domain Bacteria; phylum Bacillota; class Bacilli; order Bacillales; family Cytobacillaceae; genus Neobacillus; species Neobacillus driksii. The sequence goes on along the minus strand of NZ_JACCBX010000013.1, from coordinate 95,723 downwards.
GAGAACAGCAGAAAAAAGTAAATAATATGGAAAATCAAGTTAAAAGTCTGAGAGACTGGGCAATGCGGGCTGATAATAATAAATTCTTCAGAAGAGCGGCAAGTATTCAAAAAAAGCTCGATAAGATGGAACGAATTGATAAACCCGTTTTTGAACGGAAGAATATGAGATTGGATCTGAAAGTGGCCGAACGCTCGGGAAATGAAACGATCAAGGCGATTGAACTGTCCAAGAGTTATCAAGATAAAGGAATCTTTAAGGATGCAAATTTAATGATTCATTATGGTGAAAGGGTCGGACTGATCGGGCCAAATGGAAGTGGTAAAACCACCTTCCTAAGAATGCTTTTAGGAGAAGAGCAGCCTGATCAAGGTGTTGTTGAATTAGGTGCGAATGTGATGGCAGCCTATTTACTTCAAAAAATCACCTTTAAAAATGAAGAGCACACAGTGCTGGAGGCATTCAGAGAGGATATATCCATTCTCGAAGGAAAAGCAAGGGAATACTTGTCAAAATTTATGTTCTTTAAAAAGAGTCCCTTTAAAAAAGTTATGCACTTGTCAGGAGGCGAGAGGATAAGGCTAAAGCTTGCCATGCTTCTCTATCAAGACATAAATTTATTAATCCTTGATGAACCGACGAATCATCTTGATATTGACTCTATCGAAACCCTTGAGGAAGCACTTGAAGACTTTAAGGGTACGATATTCTTTATTTCTCATGACCGTTATTTTATTAATAAAATCGCTGAAAGAGTTATTGCTTTGGAGGGTAATGGCTTTAAATGCTATCAGGGAAATTACGATTATTATAAAAGTCAGCAGCCTAAGGAAGTACCAATCGTAAGTCGTGAAAAAGATAAGAAACAAAGAAATAAACCCGAAAGTTTAAACCAAGAAGAATTAATGTCTAATGCGCTGACAAGGATTGAAAGCCTTGAAAAAGAAATAAAAGCGATAGACTTGGCCTTGTCCAACGACCAAATCGAATATGAGGAGCTTACTATGCTTTATTCTAAAAAAATTGAATTAAGTAAAGAATTGGATTCAGTGATGGAATTGTGGTTAAGTTAAAGAAGTAATATTGCAGCCGGATAGCAAGAATCACAGAAATGGAAATGGGGGATATAATGACAAAGGATTTAAATCAATCAGGATGGAATTTTGATAATAGTTATTCCCGTTTGCCGCAAACTTTTTTTACCAGCCAGAACCCAACACCAGTACGTTCACCAAAGATATCTGTTTTTAATAAACAGCTGGCGGCATCACTTGGTTTGAATGTAGAAACCTTGCAAAGTGAAGATGGTGCAGCTGTTTTCGGAGGTAATCATATACCGGATGGCGCATCGCCACTTGCACAAGCATATGCGGGACACCAATTTGGACATTTTACAATGTTAGGGGACGGTCGTGCTGTACTTCTTGGAGAACAGATAACACCCACAGGTGAGCGTTTTGATATTCAGCTTAAGGGTTCAGGAAGAACACCTTATTCACGTGGGGGCGATGGCCGGGCGGCACTCGGACCGATGCTGCGTGAATATATTATCTCAGAAGCCATGCATGGTTTAGGTATTCCTACCACTCGCAGTTTAGCGGTGGTAACGACAGGGGAAGAAATAGCTCGTGAATCCTATTTGCCCGGTGCCATTTTAACTCGCGTAGCTGCTAGTCATCTGCGTGTCGGTACCTTTCAGTATGCAGCCAGATGGGGCAGCGAAGAGGAACTGCGCCAGCTAGCAGACTATGCAATAAAACGCCATTATCCTGAAATTGAAGACGACGAAAACAAATACCTTACATTTCTTCAGGAAGTGATTAAACGTCAAGCGATGTTGATTACTAAATGGCAGTTAGTCGGTTTTATTCATGGGGTCATGAACACCGACAACATGACCATTAGTGGAGAAACCATCGATTATGGTCCTTGTGCCTTCATGGATACCTTTGACCCAGCTACTGTGTTCAGTTCTATTGACAGAGAAGGCCGGTATGCATATGGTAATCAACCGAATATTGGTGTCTGGAATTTAGCAAGGTTAGCTGAAGCTCTGCTGCCGCTGTTGCATGAGAATCAGGAGGAGGCAGTTACGCTCGCACAAGATAAGCTCTCTGACTTTGCTCAGCTTTTTGAATCAAATTGGCTAGAGGGAATGCGAGCAAAATTAGGTTTGTTTAATGAAGAGGAAGAAGATAAACCCCTTATTAAAGACCTTCTAGATATAATGCAGAAGCACCGTGCTGACTATACGAATACCTTCCGTACCTTAACTATTGATAAACCAGAGGATACAAACCTGTATGGAACAACAGAATTCACCGAGTGGCAAAAGCGGTGGGAGGAAAGACTAGGAAGACAGCAAGAATCTATGGACGCCTCCAAAATGTTAATGAGGAACAGTAATCCAGCGGTAATACCAAGGAATCACCGGGTAGAGGAAGCACTAGAAGCAGCAAATAATGGAGATTATAGTGTAATGGATAGGCTTTTGGAGGCATTATCTAATCCCTATTCGCACACTCCAAATCAGGAAGATTACACTACTTTGCCCGCGCCATCACCTCGTCCTTATCGAACCTTCTGCGGAACTTAAGAAACTAAATTATAAAGCAGAAAGCCTTTCATATCGAAGGGCTTTTTACTGTCTATGGAATCTATCGATTATTAACAGAAAACCCTACCGTTAAAAACCATTGAAAATATTTCCAGTTTGTTTATAGTTAGTAGTAGATAAAATAATAGATTCCACGGGGGTATATAGGTGAAGAAAAAGGTATGGATTTGGGTAGCAGTTATTACAGGAATACTTGTCATTGCGAGCACGGGTACATATTTTTATGCGAAAGCAGGGACAGAACCAGTAAGTAATGATAGCGGTGTCATGAGTGTAAGTGTCCAAAAGGTTAGTGAACAAGAATTGGTAGAATCCATTCTTGTTACGGGTAAAATTGTCCCGGAAAGTGAGCAAAAAGTCTTTTTAGAACCTGAAAAAGGGGAAATCAGTGAATTTAAAGTGGCGGAGAACCAGGCAGTCAAAGCTGGAGACCCACTATTAATCTATGATTCTTCAAAAATAGATAGCGAACTTAATAGAGCAGTCCGTGAGAAGGAATTGCTGCAAAGTAGAGGGAAAACAGAACAAAGCCAAATTTCCGATTTAACGAAGCGCTTAGCCGAAGCTAAAAAGAAGATGGAGACGCAGGGTCCTTCAGCAGAAGGGCAAACGGAAGGCATACCGACACAAGAAGACGTAAACCAGCTAGCGAATGAAAAGGTCCAACAAGAAATGCAATATGAAAGTACAAAATCGGAAATTACCTCGGCTGAAGACAGAATAAAGGAATTAAACGCACAGAAAAATGAAATGACGATTGTTAGCAAAATGGATGGGATTATAGTAAAGGTTAATCAAAATGTTGCAAATACTGAGGCAGGAGCAGCAGAACCTGTTATTCACATTATTTCAAGTCAACCCTATAAAGTTATTGGGTCGATGAGCGAATTCGACACAGTCAAGATTAAAGAAGGACAACCCGTTATTATTCGTCCAAAAGTGTTTAAAGACCGTGAATGGAATGGTGCGGTTGAATCTGTTTCACAATTCCCCAATGCTGATGGCGGCGGTGGTGAAGGATTTGAAGGCGGCGGGGGAGCTGGAAATGTGACCATGTATCCTTTTAAAGTAGTTATTACAGATGATACCTCCGAGCTGCGTCAAGGTTTCCACGTTTCTTTAGAAATAAAAGCTGGTGATTCCACCAAAAAGATTGCAATCCCGCATCCTGCCTTAATGGATGAGGCTGGAATCAAAATAGTATATGTTTTAAAAGATGGAACATTAGAAAGACGTGAAGTTCAAACAGGGGTTATGAATGATGCCTTTATTGAAGTTACATCTGGAGTTACGCCCGGAGAATTAGTTGTCCTTACACCAACAGGAGAAATGCATGATGGAATGGAAGTGACCTCTTATGATGAAGTTGAGTAATATTACAAAAGTATATGGAAAGGGTTCATTAGAGGTCCCAGTACTTCATGGTATTGATTTAACGATAGAAGATGGAGAGTTTGTAGCTATTATGGGTCCTTCTGGATCCGGTAAATCTACCTTGATGAATATCATTGGATTCCTAGATTATCCGTCTTCAGGTACATATGAATTAAATGGGGAACAAATCGCTTCCGCAAAAGAGAGCATTCTTGCTAAGCTAAGGAATGAGCATGTCGGTTTTGTTTTTCAACAATTCTTTATGTTTCCAAGAGACAACGCCATTAAAAATGTGGCCTCACCGCTTGTATATGCTGGGGTTTCCAAACGTGAAAGAACATCGAGAGCAAAAGACCTATTAGTAAAGGTAGGCTTAGGTGATCGAATGAAGCATTTACCCAATCAATTGTCTGGAGGTCAGAAGCAGCGTGTGGCAATCGCAAGAGCACTGGTGAATAATCCTACTATCCTCTTAGCCGATGAACCGACCGGTGCGCTGGATTCGAATACGAGCGGACAAATAATGAAGCTTTTTACACAGCTCAATGAAGAAGGAAAAACGGTGATCATAGTTACCCACGAAGAAGAAATAGCGGCATATGCAAAAAGAATTATTACCATAAAAGATGGCCGGATAACGGATGACCGGAGGGTGACATCATGAATATATGGGAGAGTTTCAAAATTGCCCTTTCATCTATCTGGAATCATAAAATAAGATCCATCTTAACTATGCTTGGAATTATTATTGGTGTTGCAGCCGTTATCATTATCGTAGCAATTGGCCAAGGTACAAAGAAGCAAATGACGAATGAATTGTTTAGTACAGATAAGAATGCCATTCAAATTTATTATGAGTATATCCCGCCAGAAGGTGAAACAGAAATGTTTTGGCAGGAACCTGAATTAACCTCTGAAGATATTCAAACGCTCGCTGAAGTGCCCGGTGTTAAGGCTGTGGTTGCTACGAATCAAGGCTGGGGGATGATGACACATGATGATGAGCAGGGTGAAATGCAAATTACCGGTGTTGGTGCGGAATTTTTTCCTGCTAGGGATATTAAAGTAGTAGAAGGAAGAGCATTGTACGCGGCGGATAACGATGGTTTGAATCGGGTAGTCCTTATTGACACCATAGCAAGGGAAAAGTTCTTTAAGGAAACTGAAACCCCTATTGGCGAGATTATCAATTTAAATGATAATCCTTACAAGGTGGTGGGTGTGTATGAATCACCACTGCCTGAGCAATTCCGAAATACCGAAACGGGCGAGATGCTTATGCCTCGTTCTGTTATCTCGATGATGTTTGGTAACCGAGAAATCGAACAATTATCGGTTATTGCTAGTGATCCTGAGAACATTTCTGAGACAGGCAGGCTAGCTGCAGATACATTGACAACAGAAAAGGGTCTTGAAGACGGCAAGTATTCGACAAATGATTTTGAGGACTATGAAAGAGAATTAAACACAATGATATCTTTACTAACCTTATTAATTGGAAGTATCGCAGGTATTTCCCTCTTAGTAGGCGGGATTGGTGTCATGAATATTATGCTAGTTTCTGTCACAGAAAGAACCCGGGAAATTGGACTTAGGAAAGCCATTGGTGCGACAAGAAGGAAAATACTCTTACAGTTTTTAATTGAGTCCATCACGTTAACTTCACTAGGAGGACTGATTGGAATTGGTCTGGCAGCAGTAGGCAGTATCCTCGTTTCGAAGTTTTCGCCGATTACTGCAACCGTTAGTCCATTAATCGTTCTGATAGGTGTGAGCTTTTCAGCCTTAATTGGTATTATCTTTGGTATGCTTCCAGCAAACAAAGCCTCTAAGCTTAGTCCGATTGAGGCATTACGATATGAATGACTGAATATTAATTTCCCTCAGATCCAAAGGTCTGAGGGATTTTTTAATTTAATTTTCAGTTTTCTAGTTATAAAGCTAATGCTTACGTGTATTATTAATATACAAACTAAAGTGAACGTGAAGTTGAGGTAATGTTTAAATGATCGAGTCGTTAATAATAAATGAAGATACATGCTATGGTATGGCTGAGGAAAAGGCAAGTGATTATTTTCAATCACTCTATCAGCAGGTTATGCAGAAAAGCTATGTTACCACTCTTACAAGGGATATACAATCCTGGAAGCACAACCATATCCACCATCATTCATTCGTAACTTTCCTTTCTCGCAGAAAGAGAAAACCGACTTCGTTTGAGTATCACAGTTATCTCCAATGGCTGGATTACACAGGAAAATTAGATAACTACCTTGATAGAAGCATCTCCTATATTTTTATGCGTGATTTAGGAAAAGCACTGGATTCTAATGAGACACAGACTAGAATTCAAAGTGTTGTGGCAAGTTTAAAAAACAATTTTACTCAACCCAAGGAAAATCGTGAAAATAAAAATGAGCTTTTCTCGATGGCTTGGCTGTACAGATGGGCACAGAAGGAAGCTATTGAATCTACGATCATCTGGGTAATGAACAAACTAAAGACGGTCGCAAACCATATACCAAAGGGGATGGATGCCAATCATGCCCAGCGTAAGCTAATTAAAATTATAGCAGGAGTCATTCTGCACGAGGTCGAAGAAATGGGGGATAAAACCCCGGCTGAAGAACGTGCACAAAGACTTGATAGGGCCATTCGGTTAGGCTATGCCTATGGTTTAACCTATCCATTCATTGATGACCTTCTCGACTCCAAAGTTTTATCCAATAAAGAGAAAAAACAATATTCCAATTTAATACGGACCACTCTTACCACTGGAGCCGTACCGAAATTAGGAAGGGGCTGGGAAGAAAAGAACCAAGCTTTAATCACCTTCATTCATTCAGAGCTTCGCGAGGGATTTGAATATATTAAAGCCCAGCAGCGGCCGGAGACGATAAAATCATTTTTTGAACAATCGTATGTTTTTTTTCAATCACAGGAAGTGGACCGTGAAAAGGATTTATCAAACGGAAATTACACGAATGAAGAGCTGTTTATTCCGGTTATTCTTAAATCTGCCTCGTCACGATTAATTGTCCGGTCCGTCATTACGGCCGATGAAGATGAAGGCTTTGACAAGCGAACCTTCTATTATGGTATATATAACCAACTGGCAGATGACTTTGCAGATATGTTTGAGGACTTGGAAAATGGTGCGGTAACACCTTATACCTATTATCTTAAATATCATGCCCAGCGTGCCGATCTAATAAATCCATTTGAATTATATTGGAGTGTTATTTCCAATTTAATTCATCATGTTTATCAATCGGATAAGAAGGCACGTGAGGTAATTTTAAATCGTGCGATAAATGGATTAAAAAGATTTAAAGAACGTGTGGGTTCAAAGAAGTACAATGAAGTGATGGAGTTATTTGCTTCAGGGAATTCCAAATTTAATGCACTAATCCAAAAAATGGTCAGTAAAGCAGATGATGTCGATTTCTTTGATAAACTTCTCCGCGATCATATGATTACCAATCTTAAAAATGAACGTAAAGAACAAGAAGAATTTCAAGAGAGTATTGAACGTGTACGGGAACAGATTAACCACCTGCTGCCTATCGCTAAAGATGAAAATGCACCTTTGTTAAGTGAGCCGATTACCGAGGCGGCAAACTATAGTCTTGAGGGCGATGGAAAACGGCTGAGGCCGATCATTTCGTGGATTATGGGTATAAATGAATATGGATTAAGTCAGTCAGCCATTGTGCCGCTGTTACGATCATTGGAATTTATGCATACTGCTTCCCTAATCTTTGATGATTTGCCATCCCAAGATAATGCGTCGTACCGCAGAGGGCGTTCCACTCTCCACATGGTTTATAACAATGCAATCGCCGAATTAACGGGACTCTTTCTTACTCAAAAGGCCATTGAAGAACAAGCATCGCTTGACGATTTTGATTCGAAAAGTGTGCTTAAATTGGTTCACTATTCTGCGCAAATGACAGCAGAAATGTGTAAAGGGCAGGCGATGGACTTGGGTTCTAGAGGTAAACCATTAACAGTGGATCAATTGAATATGCTGTGTTTTTATAAAACCGGAATCGCCTTTGAAGCTGCTCTCATTATGCCTGCTATTCTAGCAAATGCAAAAGACTTGGAAATGCAAGCGTTGAAAAAATACGCCTATCATACCGGGATTGCCTTTCAAATTAAAGATGACCTCCTGGATGTAGAAGGGGATTTAAATACTCTTGGCAAACCCGTCGGAAAAGATGCAGATAATAACAATTCAACCTTTGTATCGATCTTAGGAGTGGATGGTGCCAAAAAAGCAATGTGGGAACATTATTGCCTTGCTATGGAAACTCTGCATGAAATTCCGCAGAATACTGCATTTCTAAGGCACTTATTAAATTATATTGTCCACCGTGATCATTAAAAATATAAATGCACAAAAAAGGTAACAACCCAAGGGCTGTTACCTTTTTGCGGTGGTATAGGGTGAAATATTATATAAAAAAATTTTTTTCAAATAGTAATGAATATTTCTAAAATTTGTAATAAAATAGTATCTCGGTGAGGGGGAAAATTATGAATATATTAAAAACTACATTGGGTCATTTTAAACCGTACTGGAGAAAATTGCTGCTTGCTCTAACTTTTTCATTAATTGGCGGGGCATTTACAATCTTGCCTCCTATACTCGCAGGTAAATTAGTGGATGAAGTAATTGGGGCAAGAGAGACGTCCTTTTTGCTATGGATTGTCGGCGGTGTTCTAGTCGCTTTCCTAGGGAAGTCATTGTTTGAAACCTTGCAGGAGTATGTGCAGGTTAAAATCGGCCTCGATGTAATCACTGACATGCAGATTCGGGCCTTTAAAAAGCTGCATCGGACACCGATGTCCTTTTTTACAACGACATCAAGAGGCGATATGCTATACCGCTTAACCCATGATGTCGAGTCAGTTCAAAACTTGAATAATACAGTTGTCCCGCGTATTTTACAACAAGTTATCGGTGCTATTGCTGCATTTACAGCAGTATTTGCTTTGTATTGGCCAGCAGCCATCGTAATGTTTGCGGTATTCGCTATTTACATATTTCCTTCATTTAAGCTGGGCAAAACGATGAGGAAGATGAGCGCTGTACAAAGAGATATGAGCGCAGATATGTATCAGCACCTGCAAGAAAGCATTGAAAGTACCAGACTTGTAAGGACGTTTCAGACACAAAAAAAGGAAATAGAAACGCAGCAGAAAAAACAGACAGCATGGAAAAACTACTCAATTCGCGCCGCGTTGATCGGAAAGGTCAATTGGCGATTAGGGAATTTATTTAATATAGCAACTCCCGGAGTTGTCATGTTAATCGGAGGCTTTTCCATTTGGAAAGGTAATCTTACGATTGGAACCTTGATTGCCTGCCTTAACTTTATTCCCATCATGTTTTTGCCAGTAAGATCGTTGGCTGAAAATGCTTTAACAATTCAACAGGCTATTCCTGCTCTGCAGAGAATCTATGAATATTTTGATTTACCAGAAGAACATGATGAAAAGTTACCCGCGTTTGGAGTGGTAGAAGGAAATATAAACTTAAATAACATTTGGTTCACTTATCCTGAAAGTGATAAAAAAATCCTAAAAGGTGTTTCTCTCTCAATGGAACAAGGGAAGCACATTGGTATTGTGGGTACTAGCGGAGGCGGGAAGAGTACTCTTATACAAATTCTTCTTGGCTTATATGAACCTGAAAAAGGCTCGGTTCTTATAGATGGAAAGAATCTCTTTGACTACAACCGAAATAGTTTTAGGCAGCAGGTGGGCGTTGTTTCTCAGGAAACATTTCTCTTAAACAGTACGCTGCGCAATAATCTTTTATATGGAAAAAAGGATGCAACCCAAGAAGAACTAGATAGAGCAGTGGAAGCTGCTGGGTTAACTGAGTTAATGCAATCATTGGAAGACAAGTACGAAACGGTGGTCGGCGAACGAGGGTTAAAGCTATCCGGTGGACAAAGGCAAAGAGTAGCACTTGCAAGAGCGATTTTACGCCAGCCGCCAGTTTTAATTTTTGATGAAGCGACATCCTCCTTAGATGGTGAAACGGAAGAAAAGGTTCAGGAGGCGCTTGAACAATTAATTCCAGGCAGGACGACAATCACTATCGCACACCGGCTTATCACTGTCAGGAATGCAGATAAAATTCTCCTTTTAGACCAGGGGATGGTTGCAGAAGAAGGAACACATGAAGAACTGCTGGCATTAAGAGGACAGTACTATGAATTATACAAAGCACAATACAGTGAGTTGGAGAAGGAGATGATTGGATGAGTGTAAGCACTGTCTCTAGGTCAAATAAAAACCGTGATGGCCGCAGAGTTCTGTCGTTTTTACGGCCTTATAAAAAGTGGGTCATTGCAGATTCAGTTGTTATCGCAATCAGCCAGGTTTTTTCAGCCCTAATCCCAACATTAGCCCTCAGCTGGCTTGTGGATACAATTATTCCAAATGAAAACCACTCCTGGCTGTGGGGGTTAATGTGGCTATTAGTCTTTTCTGCTATTTTTGATTTAGTCATGATGGTCATTGATGAATATTTTTGCCATCAAACAGCCAAGACGGTAACCAATTGGCAAAAGCTGCGTCTGTTTAGTCATTTGCAGATTCTGCCATACTCTTTTTACCATAACAATTCATCTGGAGAACTGCTGGCAAGAGTGTCTGATGACCCTGATACGCTCCACAATTTTCTTGCCTGGGAAGGTTCCACCTTCATGGCAAGCGTTCAGGGGGTTATCATTTATAGTCTTGTACTGCTTTGGATTCATCCTTATCTGATGGTTGTCAGTGTTGTTCTAGGTGTGATCTTTTATTGGACGTCTAATTACGTCGGGGCAAGGACTAGAGCAGCCTCCGCTGATGCGAGACAAGAGGCTTCCAGGTATCTTGAAAGACTGAGAGAATCAGTTACAGGAATTCATTTATCACGGGTTATGGGAGTTTCTGAAAATGAAGTAGAAAGTGTTATTGCCATCCGAAACTCTTTCGTTACCCACTCGATTAAGGAATTAAAGGCAAGAATGCAATCAGTAGTGGTGATCGCCAGCTATAATGGGTTTGCATTAGGTATCGTTTATTTAATTAGTACATTATTAATTTGGAACAATAGTTTGACCAGCGGACAAATGCTTACCGCCGGAGGATTAGTTACCATTGCAGCCAACGAAATGCAGCGATTACTCCGAAACTGGCTTTCTGTTAGAAGAACAGGACCGGCGCTTGACCGCTCAGACATTCTTCTTTCCCATCAGCCAGCGGAAGCTGAAATGATAGAAGGTATTCGAGGGGAAAGAGCGAGCGGCAGTATTAGACTGAAAGATGTAACGTTCGCTTATCCAGAAAAAGAAGAAAACGTGCTATCAGGTGTTACTTTTGATATTCTAGCTGGTGAAAAAGTGGCTTTGGTTGGACCAAGCGGTTCAGGCAAATCTACCATCGTTGATTTGCTATTTAGGTTTTATGAAACGAAAAATGGTCGGGTTGAAGTAGATGGAAGAAGTATTACGGAATGGGATACAGCGTGGCTGCGGTCACAAATTGCCATCGTGACCCAGGATGTTCAATTACGGAGCGGTTCCTTGGCGGATAATTTAAGAATTGGGAAACCGGATGCAACGGATGAAGAATTACTAAAAGCCTTGCATGACAGCGGTTTGGATGAACTAGTGGATAGTCTGCCCGAAGGTTTGGATACAAAGGTCGGTGAACGAGGAAGCCTTCTTTCTGGAGGACAGAAGCAGCGCTTATCTCTGGCTAGAGCCATTATTAAAGATGCGCCAATCTTAATTCTTGATGAAGCAAGTTCTGCTCTCGATCCGATTACGGAAACGAAGATAAATGAGTCTGTATTAAAAACCGGTAAGAAACAAACGATTCTCATTATTTCTCATCGTCTATCTACAGTTCTCTCAGCAGATAAGATTATTGTTCTAGAAAATGGTACGATAGCAGAACAAGGTGGACACGCAGATTTGCTTGAAAATAGTAATGGTGTCTATGCTAGACTTTTTGGAAGAGAAGCAGAAATCGGTGAAGAATCAATTAGCCATTCAATGTAATAAAGACATTTAAAAGAGTCTTTCGTTCCCTAGAAAGACTCTTTTTTATTCGATTTGGTAAAATTACCTCAATTTTATATCAGCTCTGCTATGTTAATATCTTAGTTAAGGGTATTTTAGAAAAGTAGGTGTGTAACATAATGAAAAAGCATAAAATAGAAGCCATTCTCGAAAAAGAATTAGTCATTGCACTCGGCTGTACGGAACCAGTGGCGATTGCGTTGGCCGCCGCAACGGCAAAAAGCTATGCTGAAGGGCAAATTGAAAAGATAACTTTAAAAGCGAGTGGAAATATAATCAAGAATGCTAAGTCTGTTGGGATTCCGGGAATGACTTCTAGTGGGCTCGATTTCTCTGTTGCTCTTGGAGTTGTATCTGGGGATCCAACGAAACAACTGGAATTATTGGATGGACTAACTTTTGAAGATGAGCAATCCGCGTTAAGACTAATTGAAGAAGGTAAAGTATTATCCGGTCAAGCCGATACACCAAAAAGACTTTATATTGAAGTGACCCTAAAAACTAATCAGAATACTACTAAAGTGGTTATTTCTGATAATCATAGCAATATTACGTTAATCGAAGTGGATGGTAAGGTTGTGTTTCAAGGTGGATGCGAGGATATCGGCATTCAGTCTAATGAAGAGGAATTATTCACGCTTACAATTGATGAAATTGTTGAATGGGTTCAAATGGTCGATATACACAGCTTAACTCTGGTAAAAAAGAGTATCGAACTAAATAAAGTAATTGGACAAGAAGGTCTTCAAGGAGATTATGGATTAAAGGTAGGGAAGACCATTAAGGAAAATGTAAAAAAGGGAATCCTCTCGGATGATATAGCCACTGCAGCGATGTCTTTAGCTGCCGCTGGATCGGATGCTAGAATGGCGGGTTCAACACTGCCGGTAATGGCGAACACTGGAAGTGGCAACCAAGGAATTGCCGTGACACTTCCAGTTGTGGCAGTCGCAGAGAAGCTGCAGGTTTCAGAGGAAAAGATGATTCGAGCAGTTGCTCTTAGCCATCTTATTACGATTCATATTAAATCAAAATTTGGTCGGCTTTCAGCATTATGTGGTGTAACCGCCGCAGGAATGGGTGCAAGTGGGGCAATAGTTTTTTTACTTGATGGTCATCTGGATCAAATTAAAGCGGCAATTCAGAACACCATTGGTAACGTTTCGGGAATGATTTGTGATGGTGCCAAGGCTGGATGTGCGATGAAAGTATCCACCTGTTCGAATGTAGCCGTACAATCAGCTCTATTGGCACTAAACGATCAAGAAATTAAATCTACTGACGGATTTATTCATGATGATGTAGAAAAAAGTATTGAAAGCTTTTGTAAGCTAGGAAACGAAGGAACAAGGCATACGGACGAACTAATCTTAAAGCTGATGATGGAAAAATAAAGAGATTCGCCAGGAGGCTTCAAGTAAAATTTTTAATATTATTGGAATATGTGCAGATACTACTTCTGAAATAATGAAGGAGGTGCTACACATGCCAAAGGCTAAACAATACGTTGACCAAAGTATGTCATCGGTACAAAGTACGGTTGATACATTGCAACAAGCACTAAGTAACGCTGAAAAACCAGATAACAAAAACAAGATTCAACAAGCAATTAATTCTCTAAACGAAGTCCAGCAACAATTATCAGGATATCAAGATTAACTTAAAGTGCCTGACATTTAGATGTCAGGCAGTCTTTTTGGACTAAAATTTGGGCTTCATCCATATTTTCGATAAATCAACGTAACCAAAATGCTTCATTTTAATGTTCATTAGATTAATGGAAAAAGGTATTTGCCTTTTTGAATAATAGAGGGGGATACAAAGAGAATTTGTTATTAAATAATCTTCTATTTTTAAATGATGATCGATCCATTCTTCAAAGGGCAATTGATCATAGGCTTGGATATAATTCTGTAGACAAGGATCAGATTGTATTAATTTTCGTAGTGGTGAAATGTTATTTTTTAAAAAATTAAAATAGGAGAAGCTTTGATTCAGCTCAAATATCTCTCCATGAATAAATAAATCTGCATTTCCCTTTAAATGATCATGATAAACGGCATCATGAAACGAGACCTCCGCTAATTTCACTTTAATTCCAGCACTTTCAAGAATGTTTTTTAGCCAAATGGACACATCCTTAGCATAGCTTGTGTACTTCATTTGTAATGGATTTGAAAGTGATGGTTTTGCTATTTTGGGCGTCGAATAAGGCTTGGAAAAACCAATTAAACAACCAGAGTGATTTTCGGAAATAAGGGAATTAATTGTTGAAATTTGTGAGCGATTTTCGTCTATCAACATATGAATGTAATCTCGTACTTCTTTTCTAGCAATATCTGTATGACGATAACGATTCATCACTACAATACCAAAGCCCGAGTCACTTTCCACTTCAAAGGTTCCTACTTCTCTTGATTCATGGGCACCATAATATACATTTCCAAACTCTCTCGAAACCTGAATAAATTCCACAGTATCCAATAGAGGGCGCTCTCCGTAATATTGTTTAAAAGCGTGTAATACGGTTTTCTCTTCCGTATTCTCCCCCATATAAAAGCTGCCTGTTCCAATAACCTGACCGTTGGATTCTTTATAAATACTCGCGGTTATCATGCTAAGAAGCGGCAAAATATAGGAACAGCCATTTGGAAATTCAAGTTCTACTATTAGAGGTGCAGAAGAATATATCTTTGTAATAGGTTTCCATAGTTCAGCATATATTTCATCTTGCTTCATCCGAAAAAAGGATTGGACGACGTCCTCCGCTTTAAGAATGGAACCATCATGAAAGGCTACATCTTTTCGCAGGTATAATGTTAACTTCTTATCTGTGACTTCCCAGCTATGAGCAAGCTCGGGAATGATTGTATTAGCTTCCTCCAATGCTACAACACGGTTATAAATGTTTGCTATTAAGTTTGCGCTATGTACGTCTGCAGCCTTTAATGGATGATACGTTAAGAAGCGGTAAAATCGGGGAATGATTAAACGATCCTGCTCCTCTTGATGAAACCCAAATTTAGTTTGAAATCTGGCCATTAAACGCTGCTTGGTTCCCAGGGACCATGCATATAATAATAATTTACTCACTTGCTCAATCGAGTATTTTTCTAGTTTTGATAGGAAAAGTTGTTCATACTCTGATTCCACGTCTTTATTCCATATCAGTTTTGATTCGTTCCCCCGGCCTATGCCAGCTTGAAAAGTGAGCCAGCCATCTTCTTGCCATTGATTTAGTTTGCGTCGTGTTTGCTTTGTACTTAGATTAAGTATTTCTGCAAGCTGTTGCACTTTTACTTCTCCAACAGCTCCTGAATTCCATAATGTTAGTAGATAATGGTCCATATTCTCATTCCTTTTAAAAGTAGACATTATTTTGAAAATTGTTCATTTTTAAATTCTTACGTCTAGTTTACTATAATTAGTATGAAAGGTGTTGGTAAATATGGCATGGAAAGACTATCCCCAAAATATTAAGGTTCGACTGATAACCTCGTTTTTTAACCGGGCAATTGGCAGCTCTGTAATGCCGTTTATGGCGCTCTTCTTTGCACAGCATAAGGGTGCCGTTTGGGCGGGTATTTTCTTAGCGATCACCGTCATTATAAGCTTTTTTATAAACTTTATCGGAGGCTATATCTCAGACCGCTTCCCTCGTAAAAAAATTATTATCCTATCTTCAGCGTCAAGTGCGCTTATGTTTGGTCTCATGACAATTAGCTTACTGCCAGATCAAAAATGGATTGTATTATTTGCAGTCAGCTATGTGATTTTCACGATTACCAGCAGTCTCGGCCGTCCTGCCGTGCATGCAATTATTATTGACTCGACAACGCCTGAAAATCGAAAAAGTGTATATGCCCTCGATTATTGGCTGGTTAATCTAGCGATGGCAATCGGTGCTGCATTAGGCGGACTTTTATATGTTAATCATCAGTTAGAGCTATTTATCACCTTAACAATTGTTTCTATTAGTTTGCCGATTGCCTATGGAATATGGTTACAGGATACTAGGGTTAAACTCTTAGAAAAAAAGCATGAAAATATTTTTATGGATTTGTTCCAAAATTATAAAGTTGCCTTTCAAGATAAACCATTTGTCATGGTGGTTGCCGGGTCAATGTTTATTTTTGCAGCTGAATTTTCACTTAATAGTTATATCGGGGTGCGATTAGCGGAGGAATTCAAATCGGTATTTATTGGGAATTTTGAGGTGGCAGGGGTAAGGATGCTAAGTTTCCTAAATATCGAAAATATGCTGATGGTAGTGGCCCTGACATTCTTGGTTTCGAAATGGACAGATAAATTTTCTCCGCGGAAAATGCTCCTGCTGGGGCTGCTGCTGTATAGTGCAGGCTATACCATTGTTACATCGGCAAATTTATGGTATGTCCTGATGTTATTTAATGCGCTTGCAACAATTGGCGAACTGATTTATTCTCCGATTGCCAATGCCGAGAAGGCAAATATGATGCCGGAAGATAAACGCGGTTCCTATTCGGCTTTTACTAACTTAGGTTTTAATGGGGCGGACTTAATTGCTCGCGGGGCAATCGTATTGGGGGCGTTTTTAGTACCGACGATGATGTCCGTTTACCTTGGAATCATATTAATGGCTGGTACTTTCCTGCTCTATAGTGGACTTTTTGTGGTAAATAAAATTCGTATTCAGAAAAATTTGTCAACGTAATTTAGGGGGCTTTGGGGTGGAAAAAGTTGAGATAAGAAGACCTAGAACCGAGGACATTGAAGAGCTGCACCAATTTTTTAGGATTGTCATTTCCGAAACCTTTGCAAGAGAAGGACTAGCTGGGTTAATAGACGATATCAAAGCTGAAATTGAAAGTAAGAAAAATTATTTACAATTGGATTTGGATAGCAAAGGTGAGAAAAGGTATTTCTTAATAGCTTTGGCAGAAAACAAAATTATTGGAACAATAGAATATGGTCCTGCTAGTCAACTGATTCATGACTGTACCAATGGAAAACTGGGAAATCATGTTGAAGTAGGAACGGTATTTGTACACCCAGAGTATCAAAGACAGGGAATCGGGAACAAGCTGCTAGCTGAAATGCTTCGTACCTTAAAAGATCGGGGAATCGTTGAATTCTGCCTCGACAGCGGTTACAAAAATGCCCAAACCATCTGGATAAAGAAATTTGGGGAACCTGATTTTTTACTAAAAGATTTTTGGGGGCAGGGGCAAGATCATATGATTTGGAATATATCAATCAGTGGGGTCTATTTTAAAAAATAGGCTTCTTTTTATTATTATGTTGAATTGGATAATATTATAGTGTTATAATGTGGTAGCATGATAATATGGTAACGTACTAAAGCAAAAATACATTTATATAAAAGGGGTACTTACAAATGAAGAAACGATTAGTAACGATTATTCTTATTGTAGCTGCAGCACTTGTCATTTTTACTGGGTGCTCAAAATCAGCAAGTAAAGAGGAAGATAAGCTTGTTATTGGAATCGATGATAAATTTGCCCCAATGGGCTTCCGTGATGAGGATAATAATATTGTAGGCTTTGATATTGATTATGCAAAAGCAGCAGCGGAAAAGATGGGAAAAGAAGTTACATTCCAGCCAATTGACTGGAAAACAAAAGAAGCTGAGCTTAGCAGTGGTCGAATTGATTTAATCTGGAATGGATACACCATTACGGACGAAAGAAAAGAAAAAGTCCTTTTCACAAAACCATATCTGAAAAATGCACAGGTAATTGTTACTCTGGCTGATTCAGAGCTTATTAAACTAGATGATTTAGAAGGGAAAGTAGTTGGGCTGCAGTCACTTTCTTCCGCTTCGGATGCACTAAATGCTTCACCAGTTAAAGAGAAAATAAAGACGGTAACGGAATTTGCTGATAATGTACAGGCTCTAACAGACTTAAAGAGTGGTCGTTTGGACGCTGTAGTAATTGATGAAGTTGTAATCAAATATTACATGGCACAAGAGGGAAAGACATTTAAGGTCCTTGAGGAATCACTTGCTCCTGAAGAATATGGTATCGGTGTTAAAAAAGGCAATGAGGAATTATTAGAAAAGCTTCAAAAGGCACTTGATGAGATGAATGAGGACGGAACGGCAGCTAGCATTTCTGAAGAGTGGTTTGGAGAAGATAAAGTACTAAAGTAATATGAAAATAAGGTAAAACAGGATTTCCTTTGGGAACCCTGTTTTGTTTTTGGAGGAGTTTTCAATGACGTTAGACTATTTCACGTCTATTCTTGTACCAATGCTTGAAGGTGCACAGATGACCGTTCTATTGTTTTTTATCGCGATTATCGTCTCAATTCCACTTGGTTTTCTTCTGACACTTGCTGTCAAAAGCAGCTTAAAGCCTTTATCATTACTTGCTCAAGGCTATATTTATATCATGAGAGGAACACCTCTATTACTGCAATTACTATTAATTTGCTTCGGATTGCCGATGTTGCCCGTGGTCGGTGAATATTTAGTCTTAGATAGATTCGTGGCTGCTTGTTTAGGATTTGTTCTAAATTACGCAGCGTACTTTGCAGAAATATTCCGTGGCGGACTTTTGGCAATTGATAAAGGTCAATATGAGGCTTCACAGGTTCTTGGTTTAAGTAAGTGGCAGACAACTACAAGGATTATTTTACCGCAAATGTTCCGGGTGACTCTTCCAGCAATTGCCAACGAATCAGTGACCCTTGTTAAAGACACGGCCTTGCTCTATGCGGTTGCGGTACCAGAACTGCTTCACTACGCTCAAACAGCTGTAAACCGGGACTTTACGATTGTTCCATTTTTCGTTGCAGGCATGATTTATCTGGTTATGACACTTGTTCTAACATTTATTTTTAAAGGAATTGAACAAAAATATAAATTTGAATAAGAAGGATTGGTAATTGTGGCAATCATTGAAATATCCAACCTGAAGAAATCGTTTGGCAAGCTGGATGTACTAAAACAGATAACATTCGATGTAAATAAAAACGATGTAATAGCGGTAATTGGCCCATCTGGTTCGGGGAAAAGTACAATGCTCCGCAGCTTAGTTCACTTGGAGGAAATAAATGCAGGAAGCATTACGATTGCTGGAGAGGCTTTTGTTAAAGATGGAGTCTACGCAAAACCGCAGGAAATCAAAAAGATTACCTCTAAAATGGGTATGGTCTTTCAGCATTTTAATCTATTCCCACACCTGACGGTTAAGGAAAATCTAGAACTGCCTCCTAAATTGGTAAAGAACGAGCCAGTTGCTGCTATTCAGCAAAGAAGTACAGAATTGTTAAGAAAGATTGGTCTTTCAGGTCACGCAAATGCCTACCCTGCAAATCTATCAGGCGGTCAAAAACAAAGGGTGGCAATTGCAAGAGCATTGATGATGAATCCTGAAATTTTATTATTTGATGAACCGACTTCAGCATTGGATCCTGAATTGACGGGAGAGGTACTTGAGGTCATAAAGGCACTGGCACAAGAGCAAATGACGATGATCGTTGTTACACATGAAATGGGCTTTGCTAGGGAAGTAGCGAATCGGGTGATATTCATGGATAACGGTGAAATTATTGAAACGGGACACCCTTCAGAATTTTTTACAAATCCTCAGAATGAACGGACAAAGGCCTTCTTAAGCAGAAGCCTGAAATAAGCAAAAAGGATACAGTCTTTAATAAAAGGCTGTATCCTTTTTATATGAAAAATTAACTCCCATATTCTCCGGTATCATGGCTAATCTGCCAGTGAATACCGAATTTATCTGTTACCTGTCCATATAGTTTCGCCCAGAAGGTTTCTTGCAGTTCCATCGTAACTTTTCCGCCTTCTTTTAGCTGATCATACCAAGATTGGATATCATCCAAATTTTTACTTACTAATGCTAGTGTCACGTTGTTGCCTTCGACAAATGGTGATCCAGGGAAATTGTCAGAGAACATAACCGTACTTCCGTCGATATTCAGTCGAGTGTGCATAATTAGATTTTTTGCTTCCTCTGGCATAGGGTAATCAGGATGCTGCGGTTGATCACCAAAGGTCATCATTTGAGGTGCTTCAGTTTTAAAAACTTTTGCATAAAATTCTACTGCTTCACGGGTATTACCATTAAAAACTAGATAAACATTTACTGGCATATTCTTCGCTCCTCTTAAATGGCTATGTACAAATTCCATTCTATCCGATTAATTCGATATTAGACTGTTTAAATCCTTTTTTATAACAAAGGATTTAAACTAAAGTAGTCCAACGCCTGATTGATATCATAAAAATTATATATTTTTTTCTCGAGGCAGAACTGAATGACTAAATCAAAGGTATCGCTGTCAGATAAAGAGTAACCAGCGGAACTTAATAGTTTATCTGTTTCTTTTTTTGTTAGTTCAAGTGCCAGCGCAAGGGCGATAACGGTATTTTTCCCTGGCTTGTACTCGGGGTTGGAACGTATTTTTGAAAAATGTCTGCGGTCCATTCCGGCGCGTTTATAAATATCAGCGTCACTGGCCCCTTTTTTATCAATGTAACGAAACAAAGTCTGGTTAAAAGTGGGCTGACGTTTAATTTTAATAAATTCCTCTAAATCTACATTTTGAATTTCCTCAGAAATTATTCTTTCTTCAGCGCTGTATAGCTTCAATTCATGAAAAATTGGTTGCAAGTGAGTATCAACATAAGACTGTAATTCTACTAAAAGCCCTTGATTAAACATGGCCCTACCTCCAAAAATGTCGCTTACCAGGCGACCAAATTATCAATGAACTCACCTATTATTATAGTATAAACAATTCGAAAGGATGATAGAGATGAATAGTAATTTAACAGAAATTATATTTCTGCTTGACCGAAGCGGTTCTATGGGAGGGCTTGAAAGGGATACGATTGGCGGCTTTAATGCCTTTATTGACAATCAGAAAAAATTAGAAGGTAAAACATTGGTTACAGGTGTTCTGTTTGATGATCAATATGAAGTCGTTTGGAATGGCGCTGATGCAGAAAAAGTGAAACTGACAGCGGAAGAATATTATGTAAGAGGATGTACAGCTCTGCTTGATGCAATAGGAAAAACGATTCTAGATGTGGGTTATCGATTATCAAAAACAAATGAGGGTAATCGACCAGGAAAGGTTATTTTTGTGATTACAACAGATGGTTTTGAGAATGCTAGCCGGGAATTTACCTATGAAAAGGTGAAAGAGTTGATTAAACACCAGCAGGAGAAATATAACTGGGAGTTCATTTTTCTCGGTGCTAATATTGATGCAGAAAGAGAAGCGTATAATCTTGGAATTCATAGCCAAAATGCATTTAACTTCGAAGCTACAGGGGTTGGTGTTGAAAGCATGTATAAAATGGTATGTGAAGAAGTTTCGGAGAGAAGACAGGGCAGCAAGATCGTTGGGGGTTCAGGTTTGTTTAAGCACCTAAGCTAATAAATAGACGGAGAAATTCCGCTTAATTAATAATTAGTATAAAAAAAGGCATAAATAGGCGGAGAGATTCCGCCTATTGGCACGAAAAATTCAAAAAGAGGAGATTTTGCTTAGCATAGTCGGAAAATTTCCGCTTATATACCCCGAAACGAGCTCCATTCTGCATTTAACCGGAAAATCTCCGCTTATTAATAGATGTTTTTTGGAATACTAACGTAGTCTAGAATGTATTTGAAGGAAGGTAGTAAACATGGCATACAGAGTGAAAGATACGATGATTTCGGAGGATAAAATAAAACAAAGAGTGAAAGAATTAGCCGAAGAGATTGAAAGAGATTTTAACAATGAGGCAATCATGTTAATCGTTGTGTTAAAAGGATCGTTTGTATTCGCAGCAGACTTGATCCGTGAAATGAAAGGACATATAAACGTTGATTTCATTTCAGTTTCTAGCTACAGCAACCAAACAGAAACAACCGGAAAGGTAAAGCTATTAAAGGATCTTGATGAAGATATCACGAATAAAAATGTTGTTGTGGTTGAAGATATCATTGACAGTGGATTGACATTGCATTTCTTAAGAGACCATCTAAACATGCATAAGCCAAAACAAATTAAAATTTGCACACTCTTAGACAAACCTGAAAGAAGACGAGTTGAATTGCCTGTGGATTATGTTGGTTTCGTCATCCCTGATGAATTCATTGTCGGTTATGGCATAGATTATGCCCAAAGGTATAGAAATTTACCATATATTGCGACTGTGGAAGAATATTAAAGGAGGTACTATGCCTTGACTGCAAATATTTTTAAAGGAAAGCATGAAGTAGAAAAAAATAACCTGGAAGAAATTCTTGAGCATTCGATCGAAGTAGAAGAAGAATTAATGAGGACTTATTTGATTACAGCAGAGCGGATTCATGATGATGATGAATTAAAGGAACGTCTCGAAAACTTTGCTGAGGGAAATGCGAAAAGAACAAAACAACTAATCGATGAATTGAAAGAAAGTAAAGAGGAATAAAGAAAAGCTGTGGGAGATTAATTTGTTCCCACAGTTTTTGGTATATTGGCGAGGATGATAAAAACTAAAAGTGATGCAAATCATGCAAAAGGGTAAAGAAGTATGCTTTAATAAGGTGAAGGAATTTGTGCAGGGAGGTATATTTAAATGAATAAAAACGAAATACCTTCTACTAACAACAGGAAAACACCCTTATTAAGTGCTTCTATATTAATTAAAGATCTAAAGGCACTCTTAAAGGCAGGTGTTTTGGCAGCTAATGTTCTGCCTGTCTTTTCAGGGTTCTGGGTAGCGCTTCATTTTACGGGACAATCCTTTGCTGATTACTGGGGATTATTCCTATTAACAATCATCGGCAGCACAATGGTTATGGCCGGAGCACTTATTCTCAATAATTGGTATGATGTTGATATTGATACAGTCATGGAAAGAACAAAAAATCGTCCAACTGTTACAGGAAATATCCCACTAAAAGTAGTCTTATTGATGGGAGTTATCTCTACAATAATTGGGTTTATCCTTTTACTTTTAACCACTGTTGAGGCGACCATTTATGGATTTATTGGTTGGTTCACTTATGTATTTTTATATACCATGTGGTCGAAACGAAGATATACATTTAATACAATAATTGGCAGTGTGTCAGGGGCTGTAACACCGTTAATCGGTTGGACAGCGATTGAGTCAAACTTGCACATCGTTCCTATTGTATTATTTCTGATCTTATTTATTTTTCAAATGCCGCATACTTTTGCGATTGCTATGAAGAAATGTAAAGAATATAGCGCTGCTGGTGTAGCGATGCTTCCAGTGGTACGCGGGTTTGCCGTAACAAAAGTGCAAATAGTCGTCTATGTAGCTTGTTTGCTGCCTTTACCGTTTTTTTTAGCACCTCTTGGTACAGCTTTTATTGTACTTGCAACTCTATTTAATATAGGGTGGTTAGCTGTGAGTATCGGTGGATTTTTCACTAAGAACGATTTAAAGTGGGCACATGTGGTCTTTTTATATTCCGTAAATTATATAACGATTCTTTTTTTACTAGTGGTTATTGTTACTATTTAGGAATCAAAAAATGAACTGTCCTTTGAGTTGCATACAGTGCAACTTGAGGGACAGTTTTTTTTTATAAAAATAACCTGCGCCCGTGATTCAGTTCACTACATTGAGAATGACTCGCAATTATTATAAAGGTAAGAACAAATTAAGGGGGTTGATTTTTCGATGGCATCTACAAAGGTCACTCATAAAGGTAAAAAACAAGAGCAGGAAGCACCTCTAAAAGGAACATGGATTTCTGTAACAGTGGTTGGACTCGTGATTGTTGCTACGTATATAGTTCTATACGGTCTTTATATGGCCAGAATATAAGGGGGATAGAGAGATGAAAATGCATCTTGATGAAAAAATTTGGCTTACGATAAGTTTTGGTATCATCATGGGGTTCATGTTAATCACAGGTTACCAAGCTTTTGCACTAGAAATGGGACCGCCAAGTAATATGGAAACAATCGACCCGCAAAAGGTGGATCAAACGGCACCATTTGATAATCCAGGTGTTAAAAAAATTGGTGACAATGAATATGAAGTTGTTATGACTCTACAAGCGTTTGGTTTCAATCCAAATAACATTGAAATACCAGCAGGAGCAAAAGTTACGTTTATTATGACTTCAAAGGATGTTGTCCACGGATTTGAAGTTGCTGGAACAAATATTAATGCAATGGTTATGCCAGGGCATATTCAAAAAATCACCCAAACATTTGATAAGCCAGGAAGTTATTTAGTTATCTGTAATGAATATTGTGGTGCCGGTCACCAATTAATGAGTACAACGATTACGGTTAAATAAGGGGGGATAGCAGATGAAAATGGAAGCAGATTTAATAGCCGGTTTTAAAGAGAAGACAAATAAGATGTTGGGATTCTACACAGAGGATGCAAAATTATCGAAATCATATATAGCTGTAGCATTTATCGCATTATTAGTTGGTGGATTTTTAGGATTATTACAAGGTTTAAACAGAGCAGGATTGTTAGAGCTACCAACTTGGTTTAATTATTATCAAGTATTGACTGCACATGGGTTATTGCTAATCCTCGTGTTAACAGCATTCTTTACGATTGGATACTTTTATGCAGCACTTTCTCATAATTTAGGGGGGCTTCTTCCAAAAGTAAGAAAGCTTGCCTGGATTGGTTTCTACGTTAAGCTTGTAGGATTTGTATTAGCTGTCATTCCAATCTTAATGAATGAAGCATCGGTTATGTATACCTTCTATCCTCCGATGGCTGCTCATCCTGTATTTTATATTGGTTTAGCATTAATTGTAGTTGGTGTTTGGTTGTGTTGTATTGGGGCATTTATTCAAGTAGCAAATTGGAGAAAAAATCATAAAGGACAACACGTTCCAATCCTTTCTTACTTTGCAACGGGTGTATTCGTTCTATTATTTTTCGCTCTAATGTTCGTGGCTGTAGAAGTATTATTTATGATTATCCCATGGGTATTTGGCTGGGTAGACACAATCAATGTCATGGTCGCTCGTACACTGTTTTGGGCTTTTGGACACACATTGGTTAATATCTGGTATTTAACAGCTGTATCTGCATGGTATGTAGTGGTACCAAAAATTATCGGCGGAAAGCGCTGGAGTGATTTATTAACACGTGTGGTTGTTATCGCTCTCGTTATTATGAATATTACTGGGGGATTCCATCACCAAATCATTGATCCAGGTATTAATGCAGTCGTTAAATTCATGCACGTATTTATGAGTTTGGCCATTGGTTTCCCATCACTCATGACAGCTTTTGCACTATTTGCGGTATTTGAGCGTACGGCTAGAAGAAAAGGCGGTAAAGGTTTAATTGGCTGGTGGAAGAAGATGCCTTGGGGCGATGTACGGTTCCTAGCACCATTTATTGCCATGCTTTCCTTCATTCCAGCTGGGGCTGGCGGTATTGCACAAAGCACAAATCAACTAGATCAAGTAGTTCATAACACCATGTGGATTGTTGGACATTTCCACTTAACATTAGGTATGTCAGTGGTTATGACATTCTTTGGAATCAGTTACTGGTTAGTTCCATTTATTTCAAACCGTGTATTAACGCCGCAAATCAATCGATTAGGTGTTATCCAAACATGGATTTGGACTATTGGTATGATCTGTATGTCTGGTGCTATGCACTACGTTGGTTTGCTTGGTTCACCAAGAAGAACTTCTTACACAACTTATGGCGACCATGCAACAGCTTTGGGCTGGGACCCATACTTGATGTTGTTAGCAGTTGGCGGTACGTTGTTAATTGTCGGTGTTATTCTTCAAGTGTACGCCGTTTTCAATATGATGTTCTTTGCACCAAAAGGTGAAACAGAATTCCCGATTGCTGAGGAAGAGGATAATGCAACAAAAACACCTTATTTAACAGAGCGCTGGGGAATTTGGATTGTAGTTATGCTTATCGTAGTAGCAATGGCATATGTAATACCACTTACAGAATTTATCGTTAACGCACCTCCAGGGTCACCACCGTTTAAGACTTGGTAAAACGAAAAGCGGAAGTGCCTAGGCGCTGGAGCTAGACAGCAATAAAGTTAATGAGATAGCTCTAAATTCATGGGCTATCTCTTTATTCTAATAAAACAAATTTGGAAGTGATCACTATGATCAAAAATAGGTATACGAAAATCTCATTTTTTCTTGTTCTCATTTTTGGCATTGGATTATTTTATATCGGAACTGATGGCTTCACTGCCTTTACTGCCGAGACTGCCAGAGTGCAGCAGCTAAAAGATGATAAACCTAAATTCCCTGATGTTACGCTTGAGGACAGCATGGGGCGAAAATATTCCATATCTGAATTTGAAGATAAATATGTATTTATTACATTTCTCTATACATCCTGTACCACCGTTTGCCCTGAATTAGAATACAACATGAAGCAAGTTTACGATAAACTGCCAAGCACTGTTAAAGGAGAAGAAATTGTATTTTTAAGCATAAGCTTTGATCCCGAAAGAGATACACCCGCTGTTTTAAACGAGTACAAAGATTATTTTAAAAGTGACGGTGAAACCTGGCGGATGGCAAGAATCCCGAATCAGGCTCAGTTAGATTCATTATTAAAAGCATTTGGTGTCATTGTGATTCCAGATGATAACGGAACTTTTGCCCATAATTCAGCTTTTTATTTAGTGGATAAAAAAGGAAGTTTGATGGATGTAATGGACTATAAAAAAATAGACGAAGCGGCTCAGAAGGTTAATAACATCCTAGAAAGAGGGGAAAGTAAGCTATGAATCAGTCATTTTATGGTTTGCTTTTATGGATTTTCCTAGTTGCTCCTCCTGTTGCAAATTTTATGGAATCCGTTATGGTCATTCATATGCATATGCAAATGCCGATGCTGGTCATTGCAGGAATGCTAATGGCCCGCTTTTTCCAAAAACGTTTTTCCGGATTTTTCGAGATATGGAACAGCAATGGGGTTCCAGGAATTACGTTATTTATTGTTATCATGGTATACTGGATGTTACCGCGGACAATGGATGAAGCATTAACCTCTCACCTTGTAGAAGGATTTAAATTTATCAGTTTACCATTTTTGGCGGGAATTTCTTTAAGAGACAGCTGGAAAAAGCTCAATTCTTTCGGAAAAAATTCAATCATTATTAGTTTTACAGTTTTGTTTTTAGGCTTAGGATGGTTATATATTTGGTCACCAGTGCAATTATGTAATAACTATCTGGTATTCCAGCAGGTTACGCTTGGATGGGGCTTTTTAACGACTTCAATTGGGATGGTAGTCTATTTAGGCTATAACTTTTTTATCGACCCTTCCGCATATGAATGAGAGGGTCAGGCAGGAGCAATGAATGGAAGAATTGAAATATGATGAACTTTTGAATATCGAAACGGAAGGAAATCAAAGGGGATATAACAAATCCTTCCATTATCACAGATACGAGCCAACTCCCTACCAAGCACTGGAAAAATTATTTGCAGAATATGAGTTAACTAGCAGCGATTATATCGTTGATTTTGGCTGTGGTAAAGGAAGGCTCAACTTCTTTATTCATTATCTATTTGGTGCTTCTGTTACCGGAGTTGAGATGAACGAAGAGCTATACGAAGAAGCGATTGAAAACAAAGCGAATTATCTAATAAAAGCTAAAAATCAAGGTGAGATTCAATTTCAATGCTGCCTGGCAGAAAAATATGAAATCAATCCCCTTGATACCCGTTTTTATTTTTTTAACCCATTTACGATACCGATTTTTTGGAAAATCATAAATAATATTTTGGTTTCGGTAGAAAAATACAAACGCGAAGTAGACGTGATTTTATATTATCCATCTGAAGATTATATCTACTACTTAGAAAACAATACCTTATTTGAATTAATAAAAGAAATTCAACTTCCTGGTTTATATGAGAATAACGCAAATGAGCGATTTTTAATTTACCGCTTGGCGTATTAAATGGCCCTGGCAGTCTAATGAAGACAACCGAGGGCTATTTTGTGATCGTTTGTTTTTTATATATTAATTTCGTAACTGCATTTTCAATGTTCTTATCGTTTTGTTTTCGTATCCATTTATCCGGAATACTCTTATAGCGGCAATGGCTGCTTTTTAAATAGTTATAAATAATTTGAGCTTCATCGATCTCATCTCTCTTTATATGGCTGCCAGCAGGTAAAGCAGTAACGTTAAAGGTTTTGGTGATGAGGCTGCTAAGTTGATTAACCTCCAAACTATCAAAAGTAACTATTTTACTGAAAAGTATCTCGTTGCGTTTAATAAGAAAAAGTTTGAAGGTGTCCTCGCTTAAATTTTCTAGGACCACAATATTTTTATTTTCCTCGGTAAACTGTATGACCTTTTCCTTTCGAAGTAAGAACTGAATGGCATCAATCCTATCTCTATACCTAGCAGCTGTCTCAAAATCAAAATCGACCGCAGCCTCGGTCATTTTCAGCTTCATATCATCAAGGACCTTCTTATTCGCACCATCAAGTAAAGCAATGATATCTTCAATAATGTCATGGTATTCCTGTAAAGCTGGTCCACCGCCGCACATCCCGATGCACAACCCAATAGAATGATTCAAGCACAGCGAATTCTGCCGCTTAGGGTTACTGCAAAGAATTTTATAAGCTTCCTTGATGCCTATTATCGCAGTTTCGACTCTAGCTTTGCTGGGAAAGGGTCCAAAATAAAGTCTGCCGTCCTGTTCAACTCGATGGTTTGTGACTTCGATATCGGGGTATTTACTATTTATATTAATCACAATATAAGTGTAGGAATGGGGACTTTTCATCATTTTATTAAATAGCGGTTTTATCTCTCGAATTAATTTACATTCCAGCATGAACGCTTCAAATTCGGTATCGGTTAACAATATATCAAAATCTCGAATATTGCTGACAAGCTTAATAATTTTTTGCGAATGTGCTTTTGATTGCTGGAAATAGGATTGAACACGTCTTTTAAGATTTTTTGCTTTGCCAATATAAATAATAGAGCCGTGGGAATCCTTCATTAAATAGACCCCAGGGGTCGAGGGAAGGTTTTTTACCTTTTCTTTTATAAAAATAGTAATCTCCCCTTTCCCCATTTTCCTTCATTTTATCATAAAAAAATATCCAGACTGAGAAAAACTATCTGGTAAAAAGCGCTATGGACAACCATGAATGAAATAGTGAAATTTATTAAAATTTAGGGTTAATAATCCTCTTGAAGGCAAAAAATAAAATTGCCCAGAAGGGGAGGAGAGGCTCAGGAGTTGAGCTTCTCCTCTCTTGCGTAATAGGGGAAATATGACATTTATCATGTTTGGTACATGACAGCTATATCTACAAAATGGTGTTTTACTGGAGCTATAATTTTGATAACAAATGAAAGAAGGGAATATAAGTTATGATCGAACAAAAACAAAAGAATTTACGAAAGCAAGTTGCACCTTATGAAAAATCAAATCTACGTGCAAGCATATGGCAGATAATCAATACCCTGGTACCTTTCTTATTATTGTGGATTCTGGCCTATCAAAGTCTAAATATATCGTACATACTAACATTGGGGATTTCTGTACTAGCAGCGGGATTTTTGGTGAGAACTTTCATTATCTTTCATGATTGCTGTCATCACTCCTTTTTTAAAAATCGGAAGGCAAACATGGTCCTTGGAACGGTTACCGGAATATTGACCGTTTTTCCCTATCATCAATGGCAGCACGATCATTCTGTTCACCATGCTACGAGCAGCAACTTGGATAAGCGGGGAACGGGAGATATCTGGGTGCTGACAGTGGATGAATACTTAGCAGCATCAAACTGGGAAAGATTAAAATACCGGTTATATCGGAATCCATTTGTAATGTTTGGATTAGGTCCAATTTATGTATTTCTGCTTAAAAATCGCTTTAATCGAAAAGGCGCTCGCTTCAATGAACGTATGAATACCTATATAACCAATGCAGGGATTGCTGCTTTGATAACGTTACTTTGCTTAACAATTGGATGGGAGCCATTTCTTTTAGTCCAAGCTCCAATCTTCCTAATATCAGGTTCGTTGGGAATATGGCTCTTTTATGTGCAGCATACTTTTGAGGATTCCTATTTTGAGGAAGACCAGCATTGGGAATATGTAAAAGCGGCGGTTGAAGGCAGTTCCTTTTATAAGCTTCCAAAGATTTTACAATGGCTGACGGGGAATATTGGTTACCACCATGTTCACCATTTAAGCCCGAGAGTTCCTAATTATAAGCTGGAAGAGGCACATAATAACACATTACCACTGCAAACTGTTCCAACCATCACATTAGCAACCAGCTTAAGTTCCCTCAAATTTCGACTATGGGATGAGCAGGGGAAAAAGTTTGTCGGCTTTAAAGAGGTTAAAGTCCTATTAAAAAAACAGAAAGAGTTTCTTCGACCGGAGAAAGCTTAATTTCGGCAAGCCCAAATAGGGGCTTGTCTTTTTTAATGTTCTAAATGGAGGTAATGGCCGAATAAATAGTAGTAAATGAAGATAGAGGGGAATTGTGGTAATATTAAGGTAATTACTATTAAAAGCAGAAAATGAGGTTCCTTCATGTTAAAAAGGTATATGACATTCCAGAAAAATAGCGGTATTTCACCTTATATATGGACAATTCTTTGTATATTGCCATTTTATTTTATTTTTCAAACAGCCTCACCTATTAAAATAATTGTTGGGATTATCCTTACCATTCTGTTTTTCGTTTTCTACCGGATTGCATTCATTTCGAAAGGATGGCCGGTTTATCTCTGGACCTTCATCCTAATTGGTATTTCGATTACATCCACGAGCCTTTTCAGCTATGTGTATTTTGCTTTTTTTCTCTCCTATTTTATCGGTAATATTAAAGAACGTGTTACGTTTCTAACCTTATATTTTATTCATTTGATTAGTACATCCGTTTCTATTAACTTCAGTATTGTACAGATGGATGAACTTTTTCTTAAGCAATTGCCTTTTGTTATCATCATTTGGGTAAGTGTCATTCTGCTTCCATTTAATATTCATAACAAAAAAGAAATGGGGCAGCTTGAAGAAAAATTGGAGGATGCTAATAAGCGGATTTCAGAGCTTGTTAAGCTCGAGGAGCGTCAGAGGATTGCCCGTGACCTTCATGATACTTTAGGCCAAAAGCTTTCACTCATTGGTTTGAAAAGTGATTTAGCAAGGAGATTAATTACAAAAGATCCGGACCAGGCCAGGAATGAGTTAAAGGACGTGCAGCAAACCGCAAGAACAGCGTTAAGTGAAGTTAGAAAAATGGTATCTTCGATGCGGGGAATCCGATTAAAGGACGAGATTGTCCGGGTGAAACAAATCCTGAAGGCCGCCGAAATAAATTTCGAGGGAAACCAGGATATTTCTATAAAAAATGTTCCTTTATTGACCGAAAACATACTTAGCATGTGCTTGAAAGAGGCAGTAAACAATGTAGTCAAACATAGTGGTGCCACCTCATGCTCCATTTCCATAGAACAATCATGGAAAGAATTGGTGATGACTATCCATGATAATGGAGTGTTTAAAGTTGAGGAAGATAAAGACATAAGGGGAAGCGGTCTTTTAGGAATGAAAGAACGCCTTGAATTTATTAATGGCAGCTTAGAGCTTCAAACAAAAGAAGGCACAACCTTAGTAATCAGAGTGCCTAATGACGTAAAGCCGTCACTTAAGGAGGAGGCGTAAAAATGATTAGAATCGTATTAGCAGAAGACCAGCAAATGCTGTTGGGCGCCTTCGGATCCCTTTTAAATTTGGAAGAGGACATGGAAGTGGTTGGCAAGGCTTCTAATGGGGAAGAAGCCGTTGCCTTGGTACGAAAACATCAGCCTGATGTATGTATTATGGATATTGAAATGCCAGGGAAAACAGGACTTGAAGCGGCAGAAGAGATAAAAGGGTTAAATTGCAAAGTGATTATCTTAACAACCTTTGCGCGAACTGGTTATTTTCAACGTGCTTTAAAAGCGGGAGTTCGAGGATATTTATTGAAGGATAGTCCAAGTGAAGAACTGGCCAGCTCCATTCGGCGTGTCATGGAGGGGAAACGCATATACGCCCCTGAACTAATGGATGATGTATACTCCGAAGAAAATCCGCTAACAGATCGTGAAAAAGAAGTATTAGAGCTCGTCGCAGATGGCAAAAACACACAAGAAATCGCAGAACAACTGAGCATCAAAACAGGA
Source organism: Neobacillus driksii (assembly GCF_013409995.1). GTDB lineage: Bacteria > Bacillota > Bacilli > Bacillales > Cytobacillaceae > Neobacillus > Neobacillus driksii. The sequence continues at coordinate 63,463 of NZ_JACCBX010000013.1, read as the reverse complement.
ACCGTCCGCAACTACATCTCAACCATCCTAGACAAACTAGACGTCAAAAACAGAATCGAAGCCATCAAACAATCCAAAGAAAAAGGCTGGTTCAAATAATAAATGGGTAATAAATAAAAAGGTGCCTGTCACCACTCGTGGACACTTTCCACCCCATATGGACAGTTTGGAAAATAATTGAAACAGGATGGCGATCCTGTTTCTTTTTATTGTGACGGTCATGTTATAATTAGACTGAAAATTATGATTATTATAAAGGGGTGGGCTTAGGATGAGTTTAACTTCGCATGATACGGAAACGAGGGGTAAGAATACCTATAATTTTGATGAATTTGTTTCAAGACGTGAGAGTTTAGATTGGTATTCTGATGAACCATTTTTGCAGAAAGCCGTGAAGAAATATACTGGCGCTCAGTTTGATCAGATTCATGAGAAAATCCTTGCTTTTTCGCCGAGGGTGTCTCTGAAATGGAACCAATTGGCAGAACGAAATGCGAGACCAGAGGTTCGGCCTTACATGCTTCATTATGATGCTTTTAATCATCGCATTGACCGTATTGTCCGACCCTTAGAAGTCCATCAGTTAGAGAACGAAGTATTTGGCGAAGGGTTATTTTCGAGTAAAATGCCGCCGTGGGAAAGCTTTGTGAAAAGAATGCTGACACACCAAATTGGTGAAGGCGGCGTGACATGCCCACTAACTTGTACACATGGATTAATTGCACTTCTAGAGCAATTTCCCAATCATGAAATAGCAGAACTCCAAGAAATTTTACTACATACCAAAGAAGGCCTAAATGGCGAATTTGCAATTGGGGCGCAGTTTATGACGGAAATTCAAGGCGGCTCTGATTTGCCTGCAAATGTTCTTGAAGCTGTACCTGATGGTAAAAACTATCGGCTATATGGAAATAAGTTTTTCTGTTCTGCAGCTCATGCTGATTATTCAGTTGTTACCGCAAAAATATCAGGTTCAAATAAGGTATCAACGTTTATTGTTCCGGCATGGCTGCCCGGCGATAAGGAGAAGGAAAAACGAAATGGATATCAAATCAATCGGATAAAATGGAAACTTGGCACGGCTGAATTGCCAACAGCTGAAATTGAATATAACGGAGCACTTGCTTATCCGATTGGTCCTAAGGATAAAGGTATTGCCGTAGCAGTGGGAATTGTTCTTACCTTATCGAGGCTGGAGATTGGGATGGCATGTGCAGGTTTTATGCTAAGGGCTTCAAGGGAGGCGAATCTTTATGGTGACTTCCGTACAGTCTTTGGAAAAAAGGTTAAAGATTATCCATTAGCTGCTAGCAAACTGCAAAAAATAGAAAACGCTGCTAAACGAACAACTGCAGGGGCTTTTAAAATTTATGATCTTTTCTTACGCTTGGAGAAACCTTTAAATCCAGGGATTCATTACGACCAACCTATAGAAGTACGAAAACAGCTATTTAACTTACGAGAACTCGTATTACTCCAAAAAATATGTACGACTAATGAGGGAGCGGAAGTGCTTCGGGAAGCCATTTCAGTATTTGCTGGTCACGGAGTAATGGAGGAATTCTCCGCGCTTCCAAGAATTTTCCGTGATGTTGTCGTTAATGAACAATGGGAAGGCCCGCGTAATCTGCTTCTCACCCAAATTTATCGCGATCTTCAGAGAGTTGCAGACTGGTATTCTCCATCTGATTTTGTTCGTAATGTATTAGCTGGGGCGCCACATGAAACGATCGAGCAATTTTCTGATCAGCTGGGGGATTTACTCCAAAGACCGGTTCTAGGAGAAGTAAGTGAGGCTTCAATGAAAGCCGCTGAGGAATGGGATACTTTTTGTGATTCCTTCTTTAAAGCCTATCAGAAGGCTGCATTAGCGGAAATCGAATAAAATATTCAGGCCAGCCATTGTCTTCTGCACAAATGGCTGGCTTTAGTTTTTGGCTGTGTTAAAACTGAATGTTGATTTTTCTGTGTTTGAATAATAAGCGGAGAATTTCCGTTTAAATTGGGAAATACCCATATTTCCTTAAAAATAAGCGGAGTTTTTCCGCTTATTGTATCCAAATCCTTGGATTTTGTCTTATATAAAGCAGTTAACCGGAATATCTCCGCTTATACCTGCTTCTTAAACTTCCTCTATATACAATAGCCGGAAATTCTCCGCCTATGAATTCTTAACCTTACATGAAAATCAACAATGAACAATAACAAAGCTCTTTTTCTTAAAAAAATAGGCAAACTAATGTATTGACCTTGACGTTGCGTAAAGGTGTATTGTTATTTATGAGGAGATGATCACATGGAATATACAATACAAAAACTAGCTAGTCTCGCAGGTGTCAGCACTCGAACACTCAGGTATTATGATGAAATTGGAATTCTTAAGCCGGCAAGAATCAATTCATCAGGGTATCGCATCTATGGACAGGAGGAAGTAAATCGCCTTCAGCAAATCCTGTTCTATAGAGAGCTTGGTGTCGGTTTAGACAGCATAAAGGAGATTGTAACAGCGCCGACCTTTGACGGTGCTAGAGCACTGCGAGAACATCGTGAAAAACTCCTCGAAAAAAGAGAACAACTAGATTTATTAATCACCAATGTCGATAAAACAATAGCACTTACCGAGGGGAGAATAACCATGTCAAATAAAGAAAAATTTGAAGGCTTTAAGAAAAAGATGGTTGAAGATAACGAGAAAAAGTATGGCAAGGAAATCCGTGATAAATATGGCAAGGAAAGCGTTGAGGCTTCAAATGCCAAAGTAATGAACATGACCGAGGAGCAATATCAAGAGGTAACAGCATTAGCTGAACAAATCCACACTACATTAGCTGAAGCATTTAAAAAAGGTGACCCTGCAGGTGAATTAGCACAAAAGGCAGCCGATCTCCACAAGCAATGGTTAACCTACTATTGGAAAGATTACAGCAAGGAAGCCCATGCAGGTCTAGCACAAATGTATGTGGATGACGAAAGGTTTACGGCTTATTATGACAAAGAGCAGCCGGGTACAGCAGTGTTTCTAAGAGATTCAATTCATATCTACACAGGACAAAAAAACTAATAGTAAAGCTCACCCAATAATAGTTCGGGGTGAGCTTTTTATATTTTCACAGTAAAGGGTGTAGAATAGAGTAAAGATTATATTAGAATTTCCATGGAAAGGAGAAAATTATGGTTGAAAAATACAGTTTAGAGATTTTGAATAGACCGGATTTATTTTATCAACTGATTAATAACATGACTGATTTAGTCTTTTTAACAAAAGTACATCGTGATAAATCATTAAGCTATGTTATTTTAAATAAACCAGCCAAAGACCTTTACGGATTAACAAATGAATCCTTTGGCAAGCCGATACAAGAGGTTCTCTCTTCAAATGCTTACCGAATTGTCAAGAGCAAATACGAAGAAGCAATGGAGAAAAAAAAGCCGATTAAATACGAAGATATGGTTACTATTTCACACCTTCCTCCAAACAGTAATAAAGAAGTAATTTATTGGGAATCGACGATAACTCCTGTATTTAATCAAGACGGTGAATGTACCCATTTGCTAGCGATTGTTCGTAATCTAACAGAACAAAGAGAGAAAGAAAATGAAATAAAAAGAATAAAAGACGGCTTTGAGCTCGTTTGGAATAGCGTGGCAGATGCGATGTTTACATTTGATAAAGATCAAAATATTGTATCAGTAAATAAAGCATTTGAAAAAATATTAGGCTGGACAGCAGAAGAGTTTGCGAAGGATAAGTCCATTAGATTTATCCCTGAAGAGGAAAAAGAAAACCTAAGTAAAATCATTGAACGAGTAAAAAATGGCGAGACAGTGAAAACTCATGAAGTAAAACGAATAACAAAAAATGGTGAAATCATTTATTTTCTTGGATCGTTTTCTCCTCTTTATGATCAAAATGGTGATTGGGATGGCGGTGTCGTTACATATAAAGATATCACGGAAAGAAAGAAATATGAAGATATGTTAAAAGAGTTAGCTCTTCATGACCCACTAACCGGTCTTCCTAATAGAACGTACTTTTCACAATGTCTAAAAATAGAGATGGAAAAAGCAAAACAATCGAAACTGTTGCTTTCTGTATTTGTTCTTGATATCGATCACTTTAAAGAAATTAATGATACTTATGGACACGACATTGGCGATGAGGTATTAAAGGAATTTGCCAAGCGTGTTAAAAAAGCGATTAGAAAAAATGATTTTCTTGCTGGAATTGGAGGAGATGAATTCGTCATACTAATACCCGAGTTGACAGAAAAAGCAAATGTGATAGAAATAGCTGAAAGAATCCAACAATATCTCCATGATGATTGGATTATAGCCAATGAAAAAATAAATATTACTTCAAGTATCGGAATTTCATTTTATAACCAATTCGAATTAGATGAAAAAACCTTATTTAAAAACGCTGACCTTGCTTTATATGAAGCAAAGGAAATAGGTAGAAATAATTATCAATTCTATAATGACCAAGAAACCGGCTAATAATAAATTGGCCGGTTTCTATTTTTTAAAGGTAGTAACTAGATAATATTTGGTTATTGCTAGATACTCCCTTGCGTATGATTTTGGAATGGCTACGGTCGGAGTTTCTGCAGGAATTCCTTTTAAACTCAGACCTTGATCCCTGGCAATAGACTTGGCCCTATAAAGATGAAAATCGTTTGTTACGATCAATCCCTTTTCTAGATGATTCGGAATGAGCTCTTTTGAAAAACGGATATTTTCGACAGTGTCCGTTGATCTATCTTCTAGTAAAATTCTATTACTAGGAATTCCAAGTGCAACTAATCCTCTTTTAATGGCTTCCGCTTCAGTAATATCTTCACCTGGACCTTGTCCCCCAGACGCAATTGCAATTGTTTCTTTATTTTTTTTCATATAATCGGCAGCAGCATCAATACGATATTGAAGAGCCAGAGAAGGTATTTCACCTTTAACTCGTGCCCCAAGAATAATGATATAGTCCACATGTTTAGGTACTTCTGTATTTGCATGGTCCCGAATCTTAGCATGTAACGAAGCAAAGTATAGTAACAGAATGAGTGTAAAGACTCCTATACTGATATAAATGGGTTTCCGTTGTTTCATACCTTCAAATCAATCCCTCAACGCATAATTTTATTTCATTATTTTATCATAATCGTGTTTATCCTTACCTATTTCTGCTAATTTACTGGGAATTTTTTTTACAGTCCCTTTGGATACTAAACGAGACAAAGCGTAAAGGAGTTTAGCATAAGAACAAAAATCATCATTTTGAAGGAGGTTGTGGTATGCATAAAACTTGCATGATATCAGTATATTCATACACTTAATATTGAAAGCGTTTCCAAAAATAACAGCAAAAAAATTCGCTAAAAACTGAAAATTGGGCAATTTATTGGTTGAATAATTATTACTAAGTATGTATAATGATTCATTATGTAGGAGACTTAGGAGTTGGAAAAAATGAGAACTGCGATAATTGGTGGAACAGGATATGGAGCTATAGAGCTAATAAGGCTTATAAACAATCACCCATATTTAGAGGTTGGTTCGGTTGTTTCCAACTCTCAAGCGGGTAACAACTTTAGCGAATCCTATCCGCACCTAACTGATATTATTAATCAACCACTTGAAAGCTTTGATGTAAATAGATTATCAGAACAAAATGAACTCGTGTTTCTTGCCACTCCATCAGGCGTCAGTAGTAAACTGGTTCCACAATTGATGGATAAAGGAATAAAAGTGATCGACCTTTCAGGAGATTTCCGGCTCAGGTCGCAAAATGAATATGAAACATGGTATAAGCATTCAGCTCCTGAGGAGAAATACTTGAGCCAAGCAGTTTATGGATTAAGTGAGATTTATGCAGAAGAAATTAAAGGTGCAGAACTAATTGCTAATCCGGGCTGCTACCCAACTGCAACCAGCCTTGGTTTGCTTCCAATCTTAAAAGCAAATCTAGCTGACTCAAAATCTATTATTATTGACGCCAAATCAGGAGTTTCCGGTGCAGGCAGGGGTCTTTCTTTAACCTCACATTATGCAGAAATAAATGAAAATGTAAGAGCATATAAGCTTGGAGCTCATCAACATATACCTGAAATTGAACAAGTACTTAAAGATGAAACAGGCAGGATGGTCACCATTTCGTTTACAACACATTTGGTTCCGATGACAAGAGGAATCATGATAACGGCGTATGCTAACTTATTAGGGAAAATCTCAACGAGTGAAGTGAATGATTTATATAAACAGTTTTACGAAAGTCATCCATTTGTCAGGATCAGACCAGATGGGATCTATCCGTCAACCAAAGAAGTTAGTGGCAGTAACTACTGCGATATTGGATTGCATGTTGACCCACGAACCAATCGGCTTACGATCGTTTCTGTAATCGACAATCTGGTTAAAGGTGCTGCAGGGCAAGCCATACAAAATGCAAACCTAATGAATGATTGGGATGTCAGGACGGGACTTACTAGCATACCAATGTATCCATAATGATAATTTACGAGTTACCTAGAATAAAGGGGGAATTAAATTGTTGCCAGCAGTTTCAAATAAAGAAATCGTTGTATTAGAAGAAGAAAGTGTTACCTTGCCAAAGGGCTTTAAAGCAGGTGGCATGCATTGTGGGATTAAAAGAAAACGTCTTGATCTTGGTTATATTGTGTCGGAAGTTCCAGCAACGGTAGCTGGTGTGTATACAACGAACATTTTTCAAGCGGCTCCCCTTTTAGTTACTCAAGAGAGTATTGCAAAGGAAAATAAAATTCAGGCTATCATCGTCAATTCCGGTAATGCCAACGCTTGTACCGGGGAACAGGGATTGTTAGACGCTTTTGAAATGCAAAAAGGATTTGCCAACGAGCTAGGCATCGAGGAGCACCTTGTTGCAGTTACTTCTACAGGAGTTATTGGTGAACTTTTACCGATGGATAAGGTGAAAACAGGTATTAATCAAATTCTTCAAACCAAATATGCAACAGAAGAAAATTTTAAGAATGCAATCTTAACCACGGACACTTGTATCAAGCAGGTTGCCGTTCAAGTGAAAATAGATGGTAAGACAGTCAGCATCGGCGGTGCAGCTAAAGGATCTGGGATGATTCACCCGAATATGGCGACCATGCTTGGTTTTGTCACAACAGATGCCAATATTGCCCATGAGGATTTACATGCAGCATTAAAAGATATAACAAATCAAACCTTCAATATGATCACAGTTGATGGAGATACAAGTACGAATGATATGGTTTTGGTTTTGGCAAACGGGCTAGCTGGTAACGAACAGCTAACAAAAGACCATCCAGATTGGGAGCTTTTCAAATCAGGCCTAAAGCTGGTAAGTGAAGAGCTTGCAAAGAAAATTGCCAGAGATGGTGAAGGGGCAACGAAGCTCGTTGAAGTTCAAGTAAACGGGGCTTATAATCATGAAGCTGCAAGAGCAGTAGGAAAATCGATTATTTCTTCTAATCTTGTAAAAACCGCTATCTACGGAACTGATCCGAACTGGGGAAGAATTGTAACAGCCATCGGATACTCAGGAATACCTGTTGAGCCTAATGCATTGAAAGTGGCAATCGGTCCTTACAAGGTATTTGAAAATGGCTTGCCATGTCTATTCGTAGAAGAAGAGGTAAAAGAGTACTTAGAGCTGGAGACAGTTAAAATCTTTGTTGAACTAAATCAAGGTGATGAAAGTGCAACGGCTTGGGGCTGCGATTTAACTTATGATTATGTAAAAATCAACGCATCCTACCGCACGTAAGTGGAGGGACAAAGATGAATTATATAGTCATTAAGTGTGGCGGAAGTGTGTTAGAAAATCTGCCAAAGTCATTCTATGAAGATGTGATATCCCTCCATCAAAAAGGAGAATGGACACCGATTATTGTCCATGGCGGCGGACCGCTTATCAATAAATTGTTAAAAAACTTACATGTAGAAACGACCTTTGTAAATGGATTACGAGTAACCGATCACGAGGTATTAGATATTGTAGAAATGGTGTTAAGTGGAACAGTAAATAAACAAGTAGTGCGGAACATCATTGAAGCCGGCGGCAGTTCATTTGGTGTTAGTGGAGTAGATGGCAGCTTGTTAAAAGCTGTTCCCAATTCAGATGAGAGTTTAGGTTTTGTAGGCGAAGTGGTTGAAGTGAATACCTCAGTCATCGAAAGTATTGTATCGCAAGGACATATACCTGTCGTTTCACCAATCGGTATTGGTGCAGATGGGCAGCGATACAATATTAACGGTGATGTTGCAGCTAGTGCGGTTGCCAAGGCACTAGGAGCAAACCTTTGCTTTATCAGTGATATACCTGGAATCTTAGTTGAAAATAATGGTGAAAAAGCAAAATTAGATAAGGTTACCAAAGCTGAAGTAGAAGAACTGATTGAGAATAAAACCATCTACGGCGGGATGATTCCAAAGGTCAAAGCAGCCATTGATGGATTAGTTCATAAAATACCAATGGTTGGTATTATTGATGGATTTGAAAAAAGCAGCTTAGTAGAATACGTGAACGGCAAAAATATTGGAACAAAAATTGTTTTAGACGAGGAGATTGCCTAATGACCATTAATACTTCTGTTTCCCAAATTTCGCCGGTAATGGCAACCTATAGCCGCTTTCCCATTACGTTGGTAAAGGGGAAAGGAAGCTATGTATGGGATGATCAAGGGAAAAAATATTTAGATTTCACTTCAGGCATTGCCACTTGTAATTTAGGGCATGTACCCGACGTGGTAAAAGCAAAACTTGAAGAGCAGCTTCAAAATCTTTGGCACTGTTCGAACCTTTATCACATTCCAAACCAGCAGGAACTGGCTGCACTTCTTACAGCGAATAGCTGTTGCGACCAGGTTTTCTTTTGTAACAGTGGTGCGGAAGCAAATGAAGCGGCGATTAAACTGGCAAGAAGATACGCACAGAAAGTTAAAGGAACAGATTCATTCGAAGTGATTACCTTTCAGCAATCCTTTCATGGCAGAACATTGGCAACATTATCGGCCACAGGTCAGGAAAAAATCCAACAGGGATTTGCTCCTTTAGTGAAAGGCTTTAGTTATCTTCCATTTAATGATATAGAAGCACTTGAACAAATAAAAACGCTCGAGCCTGCAGCCATCTTATTGGAACTCGTGCAGGGTGAAGGTGGAGTTATTCCAGCTAAGCAAGAATGGGTAAAGAAAATCGCAGAAATTTGCGCGGAGAATGACATCCTTTTAATGGTTGATGAAATTCAAACAGGAATCGGCAGGACCGGCACACTGTTTGCATATCAACAATACGGTATAGAACCGGATGTTATCAGTGTAGCAAAAGGTCTTGGATCAGGTTTTCCGATTGGTGCGATTATTGCCAAAGAAAAGGCAGCAAAAGCATTCGAGCCTGGTACACATGGAAGTACCTTTGGCGGCAATCCGCTGGCAACTGCAGCAGGGGTAGCAACGATATCCCATATTATTGATAGTAATCTATTGAAGCATGTTAATGAAATCTCAGTGTACTTTGATGAACAGTTAACTAAATTTAAAGAAAAGTACACTTTTATAGAAGATATTAGAGGAAAAGGTCTCTTAAAAGGGATGGTTGTCGGAAATAAGGCTCCTCAAATCGTTCAAAAAGCAATTGAAAATGAACTGTTGATCTTAACAGCGGGGCCAAGTGTTGTTAGATTGCTGCCGCCATTAACGGTAACAAAAGAAGAAATCAACGAATTCATCCAAGCATTGGAAAAAACTTTCCAAAGTATAGAGAAAGGCGAGTGAGTGTTTTGGAACTAGGATATCTTACTTTGGAAACTGGAGAAGTTTTTGAAGGAGTACTAATAGGCGCTAATAAGGATTCAATTGGAGAAGTTGTATTTAATACAAGTATGACTGGCTATCAGGAGATCATTACAGATCCTTCTTATGCAGGGCAGCTCATTACGTTTTGCTATCCGATTATCGGGAGCTATGGAATCAATGCAATGGACGATGAATGTATTTCGCCTTCCTTAGCTGGGGTAGTGATTGGTGATTTATGTGAAACACCAAGTCATTACCAATCAATTAATAAATTCTCTGAAAAATTAATGCAGGCAGGTGTTCCTGGTATCGCAGGCGTTGACACAAGATTACTTGTCAAAACGATTCGAAGCCGCGGGACAGTAAAAGGATATTTAAGTAAGACTAAACAACAAACCTTCGCTGAAGACAAAACGATACCATTTTGGGTGGATAAAGTTTCAACGAAAAATATGCAATATTTCAATAATGAAGGACCTCACGTTGTCCTGATTGATTTTGGATATAAAAAATCAATACTAAATGCACTGCTTGATGAAAACTGTTCTGTTACGATTGTCCCTTATAATACGTCATTTGAAAAAATCAAAGCCTTAAAGCCAGACGGAGTGTTATTAAGCAACGGACCTGGGGATCCGATGGCGTTAAAACAATGGTTCCCAGAAATCAAAAAGATTACACAGCACTATCCAACACTAGGTATCTGCTTAGGCCATCAATTAATTGCCCTTGCATATGGAGCGAAAACGGAAAAACTTGCCTACGGACACCGTGGCGGCAATCACCCTGTTAAAGAATTAGCAACGGGTAAAGTGAAAATAACTGCTCAGAACCATGGATATGTTGTGGTCGATGAAAGTATTGATACCCAGGTATTCCAGATCACATACCGAAATGTTAATGATAAATCCATTGAAGGGTTAAAGCATCGCCGTTTTCCGATACAAACCGTGCAATTTCACCCGGAAGCACATCCAGGACCAAGTGACACCGAATACATCCTTGAAAATTTTGTATATCAGATAAATTCCGTGGGAGATAAACGTTATGCCATTAAATAAAAAACTAAAAAAAGTATTAGTAATTGGATCAGGGCCTATTGTAATCGGGCAAGCAGCTGAATTTGATTATGCAGGAACACAAGCCTGTATCGCCCTTAAAGAAGAGGGAATACAGGTGGTATTAATCAATAGTAACCCAGCAACGATTATGACGGACGAAACTGTTGCCGATAAAGTATATATCGAACCTTTAAACGTTGAAACCATTGAAAAAATTATTCAAAAAGAAAAGCCTGATGGAATTATTGGCACTTTAGGTGGTCAAACTGGTTTAAATCTAACGGTAGAACTCTATGAAAAAGGTATTCTTCAAAAATACAATGTAGAGTTGTTAGGAACCTCTGTAGAATCGATAAAAAATGGCGAGGACCGTGATCGGTTCCGCAGTTTAATGATAAAGATTGAAGAACCAATCCCAGAATCTGCGATTATTCATACGTACGAAGAAGGTGTAACGTTCGTTAACGAGATAGGTTTCCCTGTTATTATCCGACCGGCTTATACACTAGGCGGACACGGCGGCGGCTTTGCCCATAATGCGGAAGAGCTTGAAAATGTTTTAAAGAAGGGGTTAGCAGCAAGCCCGATTCATCAGGTCCTAGTCGAAAGAAGTATTAAAGGCTGGAAGGAAATTGAATATGAAGTGATAAGGGACGCCAATGATACATGTATCATTGTTTGCAATATGGAAAATATGGACCCTGTTGGCGTTCATACAGGTGATTCAATTGTTGTTGCTCCTTCGCAAACCTTGACAGATGTTCAATACCAAATGCTGCGAAATTCTTCTTTAAAAGTCATAAGAGAATTAGAGATTATTGGCGGCTGTAACATCCAGTTTGCTCTTAATCCAGAATCCAACCAATATTGCATTATTGAAGTAAATCCAAGGGTAAGTCGTTCATCCGCATTAGCGTCAAAGGCTACTGGGTATCCGATTGCAAGAACGGCAGCTAAATGTGCGGTTGGTTATCATTTAGATGAGATTGTGAACCCGATAACAGGTAACACCTTTGCATCCTTTGAACCAGCGATTGATTATATTGTTGTTAAGCTTCCACGCTTTCCATTTGACAAATTTCCTGAGGCAGACCGTACATTAGGAACACAAATGAAAGCAACCGGGGAAGTAATGGCGATTGACCGGACCTTTGAAGGAGCACTAAATAAAGCAATTCGTTCGATGGAATTAAATATATTTGGACTTTGCCAGGAATCAAACAAAAGCATAGAAACTGAAGTCTTAATAGAAAAACTTGAAAGACCAAATGACCAAAGATTATTTATGATAGCAGAGGCATTCAGAAGAGGTATTTCCCTAGAAGAAATTAAGCAGTTAACGGAGATAGATTTATGGTTTTTAAACAAAATCAACGCGATCGTTGACTTAGAAGTGGAATTAGCTTCATATGAATGGAAGGATGTACCACTTTCATTGTTAAAAACAGCGAAGCGTCATAATATTTCCGATAAGCTGCTTTCACAAATATACAGCATAGAGGAAAAGCAAATAAGAAGTAAGTGGAAAGAACTTAACTGGAAGCCTGGCTACAAGATGGTTGATACGTGTTCTGCAGAATTTGATGCCGTTACCCCTTATTACTATTCAACATGGCTTGGAGCGGATGAGGTAGAGGAAACGAACAGCAAGAAAATTCTTGTTCTTGGTTCAGGACCAATCAGAATTGGGCAAGGAATTGAATTTGATTACTGCTCTGTCCATGCAGCCAAAGCGATAAAAAAGATGGGCTATGAGGCAGTCGTAATCAACAATAATCCTGAGACAGTTAGTACAGATTACTCTGTAGCAGACCGCCTTTACTTTGAACCATTAACAGCTGAAGATGTCCTAACCGTTATTGAAAAAGAGAAAGTGGAAGGTGTGTTAATTCAGTTCGGAGGGCAAACTGCGATAAATTTAGCTCATGACCTCGAAGAAGAAGGAGTAAAAATCTTAGGCACAAGTGTTAAAAGTGTCGATGCCTTCGAAGATCGTAAAGAATTTTATCAGTTACTTGAGAATTTAAATATTCCACATATTGTTGGTGAGACCGTTACACATAAAGATGAATTGCTGGCAGCTGCAGAAAGACTTGGTTATCCAGTATTGGTACGTCCATCCTATGTCATTGGCGGGCAGTCGATGTTTACTATTTTTACAGATGAAGAATTAAACTATTATATCCAGCAGCTTGAGGAAAACTCCTCACAGGAAAAAATGTGGCCGTTATTAGTAGACCGATATATTCCTGGATTAGAATGTGAAGTGGATGTCATTAGTGATGGACAGAATGTCATTGTTCCAGGAATCTTTGAACATATCGAAAGAGCGGGCGTACATTCTGGGGATAGTATTAGTGTTTTCCCACCAATCTCATTAGTGGAAGGGATTAAAGAAACATTAATTGATTATGCTGAAAAAATTGCTAAATCGGCTCCAATCGTCGGCATCATGAATATCCAATTTGTTATTTATCAAGACCAAGTCCTTGTTTTAGAAGTAAATCCACGTTCTTCACGTACGGTTCCAATTATGAGCAAGGTTACAGGCGTTCCAATGATTGAGTGGGCGGTAATGGTTCAATTAGGAGTATCTTTGAGTTCTCTATCGAGTGAAACTGGTTTATTAGCAGAACCAAATTATTATTCGGTAAAGGCACCTGTATTTTCTAGAAGCAAATTAAAGGGAGTCGACCACGTTTTAGGACCGGAAATGAAATCAACAGGTGAAGTGTTAGGTTTAGGAGCAACCTTCCATGAAGCGCTCGAAAAAGCTTTCCCATTATCAAGTGATGAAACAGAGAAATATCTATTCTGTTCAATATCCGATCGGGAAAAACAAGCCAGCCTTCCAATTCTACAGCAATTTGTCAATGAAAATTACAAGTTAACTGCAACCGAAGGGACTGCAAGATTCCTTCAAGAAACGGGCTTTAAAATTGAAAAGGTTATTAAAGATAACGAAGATGTAAATGAACTTTTCAAAAACAATACCATTCAAGCAGTCATTAATATACCAAACCAAGGAAGAAATAAAATTAAATTTGGTTTTTACATTCGTGAACAAGCGACCCGCTACAATGTACCGGTATTCACTCATTTAGATACAGTGGAAGCAATGGTCAGCCTTCAAGCTCAAGCTATTACCCAATCAGAGGTACGTACAGTAACGGAATATTACAATATTAAAGAGAGCGGTGTGGAGCATGTCAAATGTGATTAAATGGAACACAAAGGGTGTGTCAAAGCAGCCACAATTAAAAGGCAAGGATTTCTTATCCTTGTCCGATTTTCATACTGATGAGATTCTTTACCTTTTAGAGGAAGCAAAGGAACTGAAAAGCCTTCAAAAACAGGGGAAACCACATCCTTATTTGAGCGGAAAGGTTCTAGGGATGATATTTGAGAAATCTTCAACTCGTACTAGGGTTTCCTTTGAGGTAGGGATGCTCCAATTAGGAGGGCATGCCATTTTCTTAAGTTCAAGGGATATTCAGTTAGGAAGAGGAGAAAGTATTTCAGATACAGCAAAAGTCTTATCACGTTATATCGACTGTATGATGATTAGGACGTTTTCACACGACTCGGTTAAAGAATTGGCAGAGCATGCGACCGTTCCGGTAATCAACGGTCTAACTGATTTGCATCATCCGACTCAGGTAATGGCCGATTTATTAACGATTCAAGAACACAAAGGTAAATTAGCTGGATTAAAGATGTGCTACTTAGGAGACGGAAACAATAATATGGCTCATTCGTTAATGGAAGGAGCTGCAAAGGTTGGTATGCATATCAGCATTGCGAGCCCTCCAGGATATTTACCTGATGGAAAGATTACACAGAAGGCGATTGAAACTGGTAATGTAACGGGAAGTAAAATTACGATTACTCATAATCCAGTAGAAGCAATTAAGGATGCCGATATTGTTATTACAGATGTTTGGACCAGTATGGGGCAGGAAGCAGAAACGGAAAAAAGATTAAAAGATCTTGGAGCATATCAAGTAAATGCGCAAATTTGTCAGCACGCTAAAAAAGATTATATCTTTTTACATTGCTTACCAGCGCACCGTGGGGAAGAAGTAACCGCTGAAATTATTGATGGACCACATTCAGTTGTATTTGATGAAGCAGAGAATCGACTCCATGCTCAAAAAGCAATTTTAAAACTTTTACTAGAATAGTAGATTTTATTTTGAATGTAATGTATAATAATTCTATCGAATGAATATAAATTCAAATAGTTACGAGGAGAATACAAAATGGCAAAGGAAAAAATCGTTTTAGCTTATTCAGGTGGATTAGATACTTCCGTTTCAGTTAAATGGATACAAGAGAAATATGGCTATGATGTCATTGCACTAGGTCTAGATGTTGGTGAGGGAAAAGATCTAGAAGCGATTAAACAAAAGGCATTGAATGTTGGGGCTGTTAAAGCTTATATGATCGATGCGAAAGAATTATTAGCAAAAGAATATATTTTGCCAGCTTTAAAGGCAAATTGTTTATATGAAGGAAAATACCCGCTATCTTCTGCGTTATCTCGACCATTAATTTCAAAATTATTGGTGGAAGTAGCTGAAAAAGAAGGAGCTACAGCTGTAGCACATGGCTGTACTGGAAAAGGAAATGACCAGGTACGTTTCGAAGTCTCAATTCAAGCATTAAACCCAAGCTTAAAGGTTGTGGCTCCTGTTCGTGAATGGGGGATGACTCGTGACGAAGAGATTGAGTATGCACAGGAAAATGGTATTCCTATTCCAGTGAATTTAGACAATCCATTCTCGATCGACGCTAATATCTGGGGACGTGCTTGTGAGGCAGGAGTCCTTGAAGACCCTTGGGCAGAGGCACCAGAAGCTGCATTTGATTGGACTGCTCCAATTGAATTAACACCAGATCAAGCTGAATATCTTGAAATTGAATTTGAGCAAGGTGTTCCTGTGGCATTGAATGGCGAGAAGCTGCCATTGGTGCAATTAATCGAAACCTTGAACGAGCTTGGCGGTAAGCATGGCGTAGGTCGTATTGATCATATTGAAAATCGTTTAGTTGGAATCAAATCTAGAGAAGTGTATGAAAATCCTGCAGCGTTAATTTTAATTAATGCTCACAAGGAGTTAGAATTTTTAACACTTACACGTGAAGTGACACAGTTCAAAACTCAGGTTGAACAGCAAATGGCAAAAATTATCTATGAAGGACTTTGGTATTCTCCAATAAAACCTGCACTCGATGCCTTTATTGATGAAACGCAAAAGGTTGTATCTGGGACTATCCGAGTGAAACTTCATAAAGGAAATCACACCGTCGTTGGACGTAAGTCACCAAACAGCTTATATAATGAAGAATTGGCAACCTATTCAAAAGGTGATGCCTTCGATCACAATGCGGCTGTTGGATTCATCAAAATCTGGGGACTGCCTACAAAGGTATATTCTGAGGTAAATAATAAAGAAAAGATAATGAAATAATATGGGTGCCCTCGAAACCATTTCGAGGGCAAACTTGTTAGTTTTTAAGGAGGAGCATCAATGTCCAAATTATGGGGCGGACGTTTTACAAAAGAAACAAATAAGCTTGTTGAAGAATTTACGGCTTCCATTTCCTTTGATCAAAAGCTTGCTAAAGAGGATATCGCCGGCAGTATGGCTCACGTGCAAATGCTAGGTGAATGTGGCATTATTCCATCTGAGGATGCCGATAAAATTAAAGCAGGACTGCTTGAAATAAAAAAGATGGTTGACAATAACGAGGTTGAGTTTTTAGTTGAAGATGAAGATATTCATATGAATATTGAAAAATTATTGATTGAAAAAATAGGTCCTGTTGGTGGTAAGCTTCATACTGGACGCAGCCGAAATGACCAGGTTGCCACCGATATGCACCTTTACCTGCGAACAAAAACAACGGAATTAATTAAACTGATTGAGGATGTTCAAGGTTCACTGCTTGTGCAGGCAAAAGAGAATGTTAACACCTTAATTCCAGGCTATACTCATCTACAGCGTGCTCAGCCGGTCTCATTTGCCCATCATTTAATGGCATACTTCTGGATGTTTGAACGTGATAAAGAAAGATTGATTGATAGCTTGAAGCGTGTCAATTGGCTTCCCCTTGGTTCCGGTGCCCTAGCAGGGACTACTTTTCCTATCAATCGCGAACGTGTAGCCGAGATACTTGGGTTTGAAACGGTTTACCCAAACAGCATGGATGCCGTGAGTGACAGGGATTTTATTTTAGAATTCCTCTCTATTGGTTCGATTATCATGACTCATATTTCAAGACTATCCGAAGAGCTTGTGATTTGGTCAAGCCAAGAGTTTCAATTTGTTGAGCTTGATGATTCTTTTTGTACAGGTTCGAGCATTATGCCGCAAAAGAAGAACCCTGACGTTCCTGAGCTGTTAAGAGGAAAGACTGGCCGTACTTTTGGTAATTTGATTGGTTTACTTACTGTTTTAAAGGGATTGCCGTTAGCTTACAATAAGGATTTACAAGAAGACAAAGAGGGCATGTTCGATACCGTTGAGACATTGGAAGGCTCACTAATGTTATTAGCGCCAATGATTGAAACAATGAACGTTAATAAAGATATTATGAGAAAAGCGATTAATAATGATTTTTCTAATGCTACCGATATTGCAGACTACTTGGTACGAAAAGGCCTGCCATTTAGAGAGGCACATGAAGTCATTGGGAAGATTGTTTTATATGCAATTCAAAACCAAAAATTCTTACTAGATTTAAGCTTTGAAGAATACCAAGAATTCAGTTCCTTATTTGAAGAGGATATTTATAAGGTATTATCTCCGGAGCATGTAGTGGCCGTTCGAAATAGCTTCGGTGGCACATCTCCTGAACAGGTGATTAAACAAATCGAGCTTGGCGAAGGAAAACTAGGTAAGTAAACGAAAACCACCGAATGGTGGTTTTTTATTTGTTTTATTATCCAAAATAGTAGATAATTTCCTCATATGATTTGTAAAAAGGAGGAAAACGATGAAATTACGTGTCTCAGTTGTACAGTATCACTTACATACGATTCATTCCTTTGAGGAATTTGCCGCACAATGCGAGCATTATATAAAAACGGCGGAGGAATTTGGTGCAGAGTTCGTCCTTTTCCCTGAATTCTTTACGACACAGCTGCTCTCGATTGGAAATGGGCAGGGGCAGAGTCTAACAATCAATGATTTACCAGGTTTCACCCAGCAATACCGAGAATTGTTCTCAAATTTTGCCAAACAAACCAACATGCACATCATTGCCGGTACACATGTTATTGAAAAGGGCGGCAAGTTATACAATACGGCCCATTTATTTTATCCAGATGGAAGGATTGGCGAGCAGGCAAAGCTTCATATTACCCCTACGGAAGTAAACGAGTGGAACATGGAGAAAGGTGACAGCTTTCAAATTTTTGAAACAGAAAAAGGAAAAATTGCCCTCCTCACCTGCTATGACATTGAGTTTCCTGAAATTGTCCGCATCGCAAAAGCCAAAGGTGCAGATGTGATCTTTTGTCCTTCTTGTACCGATGACCGCCACGGCTTCCATCGTGTACGCTATACAAGTCATGCACGTGCTGTTGAAAACCAGGTTTATGTGGTCCTAACAGGAACTGTCGGTGCCCTGCCAACCGTTGATTTTATGCGTGCTAATTTCGGTCAGGCGGTTATTATTACACCAAATGATATCCCATTCCCTCCAAAAGGTATTCTGGTGGAAGGGGAAGTGAACAACGATATGGTTGTTACAGCTGACCTGGATCTAGAGTTATTATATGAAGTGAGAGAACGAGGATCCGTTACGACCTGGCGTGACCGGAGAACAGATTTATATCCGGATTGGGAAAATTAATGGAAGGGTGGAATGACCTTGTATTTGAGTGAATTCTACGTGTTTGACCAAGATAAGCCAGTTCCTGTGATCATTCGCAATTACACTCAAGACGATTTTGACGAACTTATTCAAATACAGTCTGAATGCTTTCCACCACCATTTCCTTCAGGCCTATGGTGGAATAAAGAACAATTATCGAACCATGTGATGAGATTCCCGGAGGGAGCTATATGTATTGAAGTAGATGGTATATTAGCCGGCTCCCTTACTGGGCTTTGTGTTGATTTTGATCCTAACCATATCGAGCATACATGGGAAGAAATCACCGATCATGGATACATTAAAAATCATAATCCTAGTGGTGATACACTCTATATTGTAGATATTAGTGTTCGTCCAAAGTTTCGAAAACTTGGCCTTGGGAAATTGATGATGGAAGCTATGTATCATGTTGTAATCCAGAAAAAACTAGTGCGATTGCTTGGTGGTGGCAGAATGCCTGGGTATCATAAAGTGGCTGACATCATGAAACCTGAGCAGTATGTAAAAAAGTTACTAAAAGGGGATTTAAAAGACCCTGTAATTACCTTTTTACTCCGCTGCGGCAGGACGCCGATTGGCATTGTAGAAAATTACCTGGAAGATGAAGAATCACGTAATTATGCTGTATTAATGGAATGGAAAAATCCATTTAATCAAACAAAGGGAGAGAGTGGTAATAATGGAATATAAAAGGATTATAAGTATTGAAGATCCAAACTTTAAAAAACTGCATGATTTAATGGGAGAAATTTTTCCGCCAGAGGAAGTCTTAGAATATGACTTATGGAAAGAGCCTTTGGAGGATCCGGGTATACGCGTGTTTGTTGCTGTTGATGGTGATGAGGTTGTCGGTGCCACTGAATACCGGTATTATCCTGATTGGAATATTGCCATGACAGATTTTACAATCATAAGTAGACCTGGACTTAGCCTAGGGAGATTCTTGGCACAGAACCGCCTAAAGGACTTGAAAAAACTTGCTTCCGAAAACGGCAAAGAGCTTTACGGTATGTTTGCCGAAATTTATGATCCATATCGGGTAGGTCACGAGTTTGGCGGTGTGAAGGTGATGGACCCGTATGTGCGTCGTGAGGTCCTTTCACATTTAGGTTATAAAAGAATTGATTTAGACTATGTACATCCTTCATGGGAAAATAATGGTGAGGCTGTAAAAGGACTGGATTTTTGCTTTATGCCAATGAATGATGAGCTAGAATCTATTCCAGCATCCCTTGGTGCTGATTTTCTAGCCACCTATTACTCGATTCTTTCTAATAAACCGGAAGAGTGGCTTAATATGGTCGCGGACTTAAGAACGAAAGAAACCATCTCATTATTGCCGCTTTAATAAAAGTGGGTTTCTAATATAAACAACTTATAAAGTTCACATACTATTCATATTTCTACTGTTAATATGTTAAAAAACTGTGAAAACCATTGTTATTGCTTTTTAAGGGGAGTATATTGAAGTTGTAAAGGAGATAGTGATTCGATTCACAATCACCTAGTAGAGTTTTAACCGGGTCCTATTGCCTGATAATGGCATTAATCTCTCTATAGGATTCGATGATTTAATCAATTTTTCCCCCTAATAAATTTTGAAAGAAGCAGGAGTGAACCTGCTTCTCTTTTTTTTGCAGCAAAATGAGCTGCCAATTTGCTTAAAGGGTTATTATTTTCTACGCTTTACGCGCTGGTTGGCTGCATTTGCTCGTGCCATTGCTTCAAGGTCTGCATGATCAGCAAATTCAGCTGAATATTCCACATCATAACCATCTGATTTCATGTTTTTAGGAACCTGTGGAAGTGATGCTTTGTTTTTATCACGAGTTTTATGTCCCTGCGCACGACCCATTAGAAAAACCCCTTTCAAAATTAGCAATTAGGAACGTAAGAAGTTCCCTCTATTAGCTTTACCATTTGAAAGGGGTCCATTAATGGAAAATATTAAAGTTTCGTCTTACTGTCGTTAAAGCCGCCAGCACGATCTGCTAATTTAAAGTCACGCTGATATAGTACCTCTTGTGTACTTGTTAAGCTGTATTTGCCTCTGCCCATATCCTTTTTCTTTTTTCCTGCCATTTTGCTCATTCCTTTCAACATTTTTGTTAGTTTGGCTGTGTTAAATTTGTCTGTTGATTTCCGCTCCACTAAGGAAAGATTCTGTGAAAAATCACCGCAGGGACAGGCGGTCTTTGCCTGTAACGAGGCACTTCGCTTTCCGCGGGCGTGCCGGGGAGCCTCCTCGGCGCTTAAGCGCCTGTGGGGTCTCCCCAGCCCCGTACTCCCGCAGGAGTCTTCGTGCCTTCCGCTCCAATCAACAGGGTGCAAAATCGAAAATTGCTTTAACACAGCCAATTGTTAAAAAGCTTATGGAAAAATTTAAGCACATTCTCCATTTTTACCTTTAAAGAATGGAATGATACTCAATTGTTAAAAAAATATGGTAAAGTAAGGGTGAGGTGACGGAAATGGCTGTTATTACGAAAATCACCACACAGCAGAAAAACAAAGATCGCTTTAATATTTTTATGGATTCTGGAAAAGGCGAAGAATATGCTTTTAGTGTCGACAGTGATGTTCTCGTAAGGTTTCATTTAAAAAAAGGGTTGGAAATCGATGAGTTTTCCATCCAGGAAATACAGTATCAAGATGACATCCGGAAGGCTTATAATTTAGCGGTTAATTATTTGGCCAGAAGAATGAGATCTGAAAAAGAAATAAAGGATTATCTAACACAAAAGGAAGTAGAAGAACCGATCATTAATGAAGTTCTACATAAATTGGCTTCTCAAAAATATATTAATGATGAAGAATATGCATTTTCCTTTGTACGAACTCAAATGAATACGACAGATAAAGGTCCAGACGTAATCACCATGGAGTTAAAAGAAAGAGGAATCAACGCGGCTATTATTAAACAGGCAATTGCCGAGTACCCTAAAGAGAATCAAGTTGAAAAAGCCATTAAGATATCCGAAAAGTTAATCAAAAAAAGTTTAAAGGATTCGGAGCGGATTGTTAAGCAAAAAGCGGAACAGTTGCTGTTAAGGAAGGGCTATCCTTTTGATGTCATTCATATAGCACTAAATGAAGCAGAAATGGATAAGGAACAAGATGAGGAAATGGAAGCCCTTAGGTTTCATGGCGAAAAGGCTCATCGAAAGTATAGTAAATATAGTGGTTTTGAATATGAACTAAAGATGAAACAAGCTTTATTTCGTAAAGGATTTTCAATGGAGTTAATTGAAGAATATCTAGGAGAAGTTGAAAAATCATGACGCCTTTCGTCATGATTTTTTACTTTCAATGATAATCTCATCCTGGTCGATTTGCTCGATAATCATCTTCGCTACATCTTTAGCTGAACGAAAGCGTGAAGTGTCCGTTACATGATTACTTCCTTCCCAAAAGGGAGTATCCATGCCGCCCATATAAACGGCTTTAATATCAATCGTGCTATTTTCGTATTCCTTTTGAAGACTCTCAGTAAAGCCTCTAACTGCAAATTTACTTGCAGCATAAACCGCTTCATTGACTTTCCCTCTTAATCCCGCAGTTGAAATAATATTTATCAGCAGACCTTCACCCTGTTCTTGAAGGAAAGGTAAAACAGCTTTTGTCATTAAAATGGTACCAAGGACATTTGTGTCTAGCATTTCACTTATTTCTTGTTGTGTTATTTTACTAAAAGGGCCAAAATGTCCCACACCAGCATTATTGACTAAACCAAAGATTTTGTAACTTTTGCTGAATTCATCCATTTTTTTAAAAATATCAGATTCGTCTTGAACATTAAGTTCGACGTATTCAGCTGTACCTCCAGCATGTTCTATTTCTGATTTAACTGCTGACAGCTTATCAGCAGATCTTCCTGTTAATAAGACATGATAGCCTTGCTGCGAAAATAATAAGGATAATTCCTTCCCCAATCCTGAACCAGCGCCCGTAACAATCATGGTTTTCATTGAAATCTCTCCTTCATCCTTTATTAATTCAATAAAAATAACTATACTAAAATAAAGGAAAAAATGAAAACGGGAGTGGGAGAAATGCAACAGGAGCGACGATATAGTACTATGACAGAGCACGAATTAAAACAGGAAATCGCCCAGCTGTTAGAGAAAGCGAGGAAAGCAGAGCAAATGGGGATGGTTAGTGAATATGCAGTGCTCGAGAGAAAGGTAGTTATGGCGCGAGCGTATTTATTAGACCCTGCCAATTTCAAGCCTGGAGAAATTTATGAGCTTGAGGGTGACCCAGGGGAATATTTTAAAATAGACTATATAAATGGTGTATTTGCATGGGGATATCGCCTAAAAGGTGATGGAAAAGAAGAAGCCCTGCCCATTTCCATGTTAAACGGACTCAAATAAAGAAACAAACCAGAGAACTAGTCTCTGGTTTGCTCGTTGGTTTGAGAGCTTACAAAAATTCAGGTGTATCCTTTTCACGCTGACCAGAAGCACGCATCCGCTCTTGTGGATGTGTATTAATCGTGCCATCGGCTCTTCTTGAAGCGTATTCTGCTTTTGCTCTCGGCTCTCCCTCTAACTTGTTGTTGTTTTGGTTAGGGAAATTGGTTTCTTTATTTCTCATGCTGTACCTCCATCAAAAGGGAATGAGAAACCATGAATAGCAAAGTGTCGTCACACCAGTGCTTATCACGTGGTAATAGTATTCGAATTATAGGGTTAGGTTATGTTATAAGAAATTGGCAATGAGGTGAATGTATGATCGATTATCATGAAAGATTAGCAAAACTTTTGTTAGAAAAAAATGAGATGCTTTCCTATCATCAAGCTAGGACATGGGTTGAATTAATGTGGGAGGATTTCGAAACCACCGCCGCAAAAGCAGGAAGGGATTATCTTGGCAGCGAAATGACGGAAAGAATTGTTAGACAATGGATCGAAAATTATGGCGACCGTCTCCATGATTTTGTTGCAAAAAATCCGAAATATAAAGACTTCCTCATCCAAGATAAAAATACAATAAATTAAATGGCGAGCGACCCATGTCACTCGCCTTTTTTATTGTCTAGCGCAAGCAGCCTCGTTTAACTTGGAATAATACTAAGCTTTTTCCGCAGTTTCTTTTCACTGAACACCCAGCCCGTATAAGAACTTATTGGGTTTAACTCCAGATCCAACTGGACCACTGCAACGAATGGATAATGCCCATTGCTGCGGTATCTTAAATCAATAAATCGTACTTCGTAATGGTCATCAAACTCATCTAATTCCCACCGATACACAGGGGAAAAGGATAGAAAGGCAGCCAAATTACTATCTTTTTTTGCTGCTTCAAGGACCGGAGTTTTAGGAACGGGTACGCGCTTAAAACGATCGTATATCACAATATTTGTTCCCATTGCTCTGCCAACAAAGAACTCCTTTTCATTCATAGCAGCGATTCTCCAGAAGTTAAACTTCATGGTAGGTGAAGTAATGATATCTGTGGCATCAGGTATTAATTTTCTAACGGCTGATCGTACTTTCGCTTGGGCGTAAAATCGAAGCAAATAGTATCCAATTAAAATAACGAACATCCATAAAAAGGTATAACCAGGATCTGCGCCGATAACCCAAATTACGATGGCTGCGACGTGAATTCCAAAAATGATCGGGTCAAAGGTATTAATGACACCAAGTGCTACCCATTTAGAGGTAAAAGGCCGGAGCGCTTGTGTCCCATAAGCATTAAATATATCAACAAAAACATGGATGAAAACTGCTGCAAATGTCCAGCCCCACAGGTGGAGAAGATTGGCCCCTGGGAAAAAAGGGAATATCACAGCTAATAGTATAAGTGGCCATAAGAGTACAGCTGGTATCGAATGGGTGACACCTCGATGGTTACGAATATAAATCGCATTGTTTCTTAACTTTAAAACGGTATCAATATCAGGTATTTGTGATCCAGCGATGGTAGCAATTAGTACACTCGTCGCGGTTGCAGAGTTACTAGCTACCACTGGGTCAAGAGTGGCAAGACCGCCAAGGGCAATTCCCATTACAACATGAGTTCCAGTATCCAAAAGGAAAAATCCTCCTTTAATAATATGTCTAGCGCAAGCAGCCTAGGGGCTCGGGGTCATAAGCCAATCCGTCAGGCAGGTTAAAGAACAACCTTCCCGCCGGCTCGTCTTATGCCTGTCGCCCCTGTACACTAAGGAAAGCTTCCTTGAATGATCCTCGCAGGAACAAGCTGTGCTTGTTCCGAAGGCGCTTCCGCTTTTCTTTTTTCTTGTCAAAACATACAATATGGCTTATCGTTAAAAAATGCTTATTATTATATTCCCTTATTTTGTTTTGTTTAACAGGTTGGAGGAACTTTTGTAATGGTAAATGAGTTGAAAAATATAGAAAATATCTCAATAAAAAATTTTCAGGAAGATTTAATATCTTGGTTTAAAGCTGAACAACGTGACCTGCCATGGAGAAAAGACCAGGATCCATATAAAGTATGGGTCTCAGAAATTATGTTGCAGCAAACACGAGTGGATACGGTTATTCCTTATTTTAATCGATTTATTGAATGGTTTCCAACAATAGAAGATTTGGCAAACGCAAATGAAGATAAAGTTCTAAAAGCGTGGGAAGGACTAGGGTATTATTCGCGTGTAAGAAATTTACATTCTGCTGTAAAGGAAGTTAACACAAAATATGATGGTAAGGTACCCGATACACCAAAAGAGATTTCAAACCTTAAAGGGGTTGGTCCCTACACTGCCGGCGCCATCTTAAGTATTGCCTATGGGATCCCTGAACCTGCGGTAGATGGTAACGTGATGAGGGTATTATCAAGAATCTTATCGATTTGGGAGGATATCGCGAAGCCATCAACTAGGAAGGTATTCGAAGAAGCTGTTAGGCAGGTTATCTCCCATGATGAGCCATCTGCCTTTAATCAGGCATTAATGGAACTTGGTGCATTAATCTGCACGCCTACATCACCTTCTTGTCTACTCTGCCCTGTACGGGATCATTGCCAAGGATTTCATGAGGGAGTAGAGACAGAACTTCCCATCAAAACGAAAAAGAACACACAAAGAAATGTGGAACTTGCTGCAATTATTGTGAATGATAACAATGGAAAGATATTGATTCATAAACGTCCTGAAAATGGGTTGCTAGCGAATTTATGGGAACTTCCAAATGTTGAACTTCATCAACCAATTGTGATGGAACGTGCCCAAATTGCGGACCTATTCAGAGAAACATTTGATATGAATATTAAGTTAGAAAAGAATATTGGTCAAATAGAACACATTTTTTCCCACTTAGTCTGGAATATCCGTCTATATATAGGCACAATTGGAGCAGGTTTTTCGGGGAATAATGAATGGAAATTTATCACCTTAGATGAAATAGAACAGCATGCCTTTCCAGTTTCTTTTCATAAAATGCTTAAACTCTATGATGGATACTAAAAATATTTAGCACTTAAATAAATTTACACCGCTTTTTGCGGTGTTTTTTTTATCAATAAAACCCTCATTCCTTCAATTACTGTAACGCTTTGAGCAACGAATATATATAGTTAAAATTGGCAAGTTATAAGCAATACGTCTTACTTAATAAAAAAGAAATTTGGTGAATGCATGGAATTACACACCTTGATATTAAGGATAACATTAGGTTTTTTTGTATTATTTTTACTAACTAGGATAATGGGGAGAAAAGAGATAAGTCAAATGACTTTTTTCAATTTTGTTTCGGCTATAGCAATTGGATAAATAGCGGCAAGCCTTGTAGTTGACCACCAGCTAAGTATTCGTAATGGCCTAATTGCTCTAGCTGGATGGAGTATTTATACACTTTTAATGGGTTATATAGATATTAAATCCTTAAATGCTAGAAAGTTTCTCGTCGGTGAACCTTTACTCCTGGTTAAACAAGGAAAGATCATGGAACAAGCCCTTCGAAAGAGTAGATTGGATTTGGATTCGTTAAGGGCAATGCTTAGACAAAAAGACGTTTTTTCGATGGCAGATGTAGAATATGCCATATTTGAAACAGATGGGAAAATCTCAGTCATGAAGAAGGAATCTGGTGAGCCTTTAACAAAAGGGGATATGAACATTGAGAATAGAAAAAAAGAATACCCTCTGCCAACTGCAGTGATTCTGGATGGTAACATTAATATCGAAAATCTGAAAAGATTACACCTGAGTACGGATTGGCTGCAACATGAACTTCTAACGGCTAGGGTTAATTCGGTATCAGATGTTTTTTATGCAGAAATCCAACCGGACGGCACACTTTTTATTGATTGTAAAATTCACAGTTATCACCATTAAAAATGACTATCAACAATATGATAGTCATTTTTTTATAGGTTTATTTGGGAAGGAAACCTAATAAGCCAAGATGATAATAACATTAATCATAACTAATTTTCGTTCCGTGTGTATAATCCGCTTCTTGACGCTTGATCCCGCCGCGGTTTTCAATTTCTTCAATGATTTCACGATGAATCGTGACGCCTTCGCTATTTAAGTACGGTGCAATTTGCTGCAATGAGTGATGAAAGAAGGCGAGTTCGCTGTCCCTCCATTCGGCTTTCGAGACCATAGAAAGTTCTGTCATATCCCGTCCTACATACATAATCGTCTTCCTTTCTCATTTTAATAGCCTTAGGTTTTGTAATCGATTGTCATCTATACATTAAAACGCTAAAATGAATACAAAAACTTGTTTATGAAAGGAATAACATATATGACACAAAAAGTAGCACTAATCACAGGAAGCAGCAGAGGAATAGGGAAAGCCACAGCCTTAAGGTTGGCTCAAGCTGGGTATGACATCGTCATTAATTATGCAAGAAGTAAAAGTTCTGCACTCAAAGTAGCAGAAGAGATTGAAGCTTTAGGCAGAAAAGTATTAGTTGTAAAAGCTAATGTGGGTGATGTAAGTAAAATTAAGTCTATGTTCCAACAAATTGAAGAAGAATTTGGCAGGTTGGATATTTTTGTTAATAATGCGGCATCTGGAGTCCAACGTCCGATTATGGAGCTAGAAGAAAATCACTGGGATTGGACCTTAAATATTAACAGTAAAGCATTATTATTCTGTGCCCAAGAAGCGGCCAAACTAATGGAGAAAAATGGCGGCGGGAAGATTGTCAGCATTAGTTCTTTAGGGTCTATACGATATTTAGAAAATTACACGGTGGTTGGGGTATCTAAAGCAGCCTTAGAAGCTCTGACGAGATATTTAGCTGTAGAATTAGCTCCGAAGAATATCGTGGTTAATGCGGTCTCTGGCGGGGCGGTTGACACAGAGGCATTGACTCATTTTCCAAATCGTGAAGAGCTTCTTCAGGAAGCAAAGGAGAAAACCCCTGCGGGACGAATGGTTGAAATCGAAGATATGGTAAATTGTGTCATGTTTCTCTTATCAGAAGAATCTAGTATGATTCGGGGGCAAACAATTATTGTCGATGGGGGAATTTCGTTATTAGTGTAACGAAAAATTATTTTGTAATTTTTTTGGATAGTCTCCTCACCTCCTGGGTATCTTAATTTTTGTGGAGGTGATTAAAATGGCAAACAACTTCAATCAACAACCAAACAAAACTTCTGCTGGAACTAACATCCAAGAGGTTAGACAACAAAATGCTCAATCTCAAGGTCAAGGTTCAGCTGGTCAATTTGGCACTGAATTCGCTAGCCAAACAGATGCTGCAGAAGTAAGAAGACAAAATCAGCAATCTCAAAGCGGTCAAGGTTCTGCTGGAACTGCTGGAGCTACTGGTTCAGCTGGTCAATTCGGCACTGAATTCGCTAGCCAAACAGATGCTGCTGAAGTTAGAAGACAAAATCAGCAATCTCAAGCTAACAAAGGCCAAGGAAATTCTGGTCAATTTGGTCAAAGCTAATAAATTCTTAATCAGAAGGCGCTCTCATTCGAAAGAGCGTCTTCTTCATGTGAAAAAAACATTTCGACAAAACTTCTTCTTACTCTACATAACTAGTCAAAGGATATATTTATTTGTTAAAGAATACATATTAGATAGAAAAAATAAGGCGGTGTGGTAAATGGATCATTTTAACCGTTTAGTATCTGAGCAGATGATGACAATGGAAAAGTTACTATACCTTCAGGGCGAACTTGAACGTTGTCAGGAAATCGAACAACAACTACAGATTTTACAAAACGAAACAGAGTTAGAAAGTGTCCAGTTTGATATCAATCAAATGAAAAAAGAGCTAAAAGAAATTCAGGAAATTTTTGAAAAACAAACAGAAGAAGTGATTCAATCTTATCGTGAAACTGACTTAGAGCCTTCAATATAGGTGAAAAATGAAAAAATAGTTAAAAATATGCAATTTTTTTCAAAGAGTCATTGAAATCAATGGCTCTTTTGTTTTAAATTCTTTATTCAACCGTTATAATAATAAGAAATAGTAAATGATTTGTTACCATTTGTCGTTTAAGTGCAGGAATATAGGTTACAAAGCGTTTAGGAAGGAAGAAGGGGAGAATCATGGGCGTACCCATCGAAGGAGAACCGATACAAATACATAGCTATAAACACAATGGGCACATCCATCGCGTCTGGGAAGAAACGACCGTTTTAAAGGGATCCCAAAATTTAGTAATTGGCGGGAATGATCGCACAATTGTAACGGAATCAGATGGAAGAACGTGGATTACAAGGGAACCAGCAATTTGTTATTTTCATTCACAATACTGGTTTAATATTATTGGAATGATTCGTGAAGATGGTATTTACTACTATTGTAATCTCAGCTCACCATTTATCTTTGATGGTGAAGCAGTTAAATATATTGATTATGACCTTGATATCAAGGTATTCCCTGATATGACGTTTAATTTGTTAGACGAAGATGAATATGAACGTCACCGTCGTGAGATGAAATATCCCGAAGTAATTGACCAAATTTTAAAAAGAAATGTTGAGAAGCTCATTCATTGGATCCGGCAGCGCAAAGGACCATTTGCACCTGATTTTATTGATATCTGGTACGAGCGTTACTTAACTTACAGACGTTAATGGAAAATGCTTCAATTCGCATGGAAAGATGATGAAGGCACCTACACAGTAATTCGTAGCTGCCTTCATCATCTTTCCCTGTTCATATTAAAGTGCACAGCAGGAAAGGGGGCCAATCTTGAGCAGTGTTCGCAGATATCTCGAATTTGTTAAGCCATATCGCCTTCAAATTATTGGGACGATTATTATCGGGGTTGTAAAATTCGCCATCCCGCTTATCATTCCCATGCTCATTAAGTATGTAGTGGATGATATCATTGGCAATGGTAGTTTAGCCAACGATGAGAAACTAGAAAAATTACTTCTAATTATGGGGGTAATGATCGTTGTTTTTGTTGTTTTAAGACCGCCGATTGAATATTACCGCCAATATTTCGCCCAATGGACATCAAGTAAAATTCTATACGATATCCGTGACCGTATGTATACACATATCCAGAAACTCAGCTTTAAGTATTTTGCTAATACTCGAACAGGAGAAGTCATTTCACGCGTTATAAATGATGTTGAGCAGACAAAAACATTTGTAATCACTGGTTTAATGAATCTTTGGCTCGATATCGCCACAATTGTTATCGCAATAATTATTATGTTTTATATGAATGTCAGTCTATCAGTGGTTTCAATTTTGTTATTTCCGCTATATGCATTTTCAATCAAATACTTTTTTGGTAATTTACGTAAACTCACAAAGTCTCGTTCTCAAGCACTTTCTGAGGTTCAGAGCTACCTCCATGAACGTGTGCAAGGAATGCCCGTCATAAAAAGCTTTGCAATCGATGAGTTTGAGCAGACACAGTTTGATAAACAAAATAAAAACTTTTTAGATAAAGCCTTAGAACACACCAGCTGGAATGCGAAGGCATTTGCAGCCGTTAACACGATTACGGATGTTGCACCTTTGCTCGTTATTGGCTACTCTGCCTACCTTGTTATTCAAGGAGATTTATCACTGGGAACAATGATGGCGTTTTTTGCTTATGTTGATAAATTGTACAATCCGTTAAGAAGGCTTGTGAACTCTTCAACAACCTTAACACAGTCATTCGCCTCTATGGACAGAGTATTTGAATTCCTCGATGAAAAATATGATATTGTCGATTCTCCCAATGCGGTTGAGTGCAAGGATGTGAAGGGAGACATTACGTTTGATCATGTTCAATTTACCTACAATGAATCAGAGGAAATGATTCTGAAAAACATCAATCTTGATGTAAAAAAGGGTGAGACCATTGCCCTTGTTGGGATGAGCGGAGGAGGCAAGTCGACGCTTGTCAGCCTGATTCCTCGTTTCTACGATATCACGGACGGAAAAATTCTCTTAGATGGAGTGGATATCCGCCATTTCCAGGTTCAATCCTTAAGGGATAAAATAGGGGTAGTTTTTCAGGATAATATCTTATTTAGTGATTCTGTAAAGAACAATATCTTATTAGGAAAACCTGGTGCAACGGATGAAGAAGTATATCAAGCAGCAAAAGCGGCCAATGCGCATGATTTTATTGAGAATCTAGCATATGGATATGATACGAAGGTCGGAGAAAGAGGCGTAAAGCTATCTGGAGGACAAAAGCAAAGAGTGGCAATAGCTCGAGTATTTTTACGTAATCCTCCTATCTTGATCCTAGATGAAGCAACTTCAGCACTAGATTTAGAAAGTGAACACCTTATTCAAGAGGCCCTTGATAAGCTGGCTAAGGATCGGACGACCTTTGTTGTAGCTCACCGTTTATCCACCATCACTCATGCTGATCGAATTGTCTTAATCGAACACGGTCAAATTGTCGAAGTGGGTAAACATGAAGATTTAATGGCGAAACAGGGTAATTATTATAAATTATTCCAAGTTCAGCAGCTTGAACAGCATGAAGAAAAAGCTCCTCTGCAAGCATAATAAAAAGCAAAAAAATGACGTATTTGATTACGTCATTTTTTTTGCGCACGGGCTCTTAATTGCTTCCCAACAGCCCTCCACATTATGATAAATACTTCACTTTCGATAGGCTTGGACCACAGCGTTGTACTCATCCAAAGTGATTGGCATAACCCCGCCATGCTTGGAATTAACAGGTATATCCAAATCTTCTGGACTCTTTGTAAATTGTGCTGTTTTTAAGTCCGTTGTATAGTATGGTACATATTTTTTCTCAACCGCATAGTGATCGAGTAATAAGCACCATTTATCTTCACCTTTTATTTTGAAGCAGGCAGGTCCCTCAACACCAATTATATTTTTTAGGTTCGTATCCAGTGGAGTGAACTCTCCAAGTAAAAATTCCGAAACCTCTACGGTAATCGTTTTAACTGTCTCGTCTTTTGAAAAACGATAATATTTACCGTCCTCTTCAATAATAGTTGTGTCAATAATATGATTCGCTCTTTCAATATATATTTTAGGTGCAGTAAAGTTTATAAAATCCTTCGTTTTAGAATAATAGATTTTATGTTTCTCAGCACCAAAATTCTCCCTTGAAGCCCAGAATACTAGAAAATCATCGGCTTCTTTATCATATATTGCTTCTGGAGCCCAAACGCAGCCTGCAGTTTCCGGTCCAACCTTAACTAATCTTTGTTCTGACCAGTTTATCAAATCTTTAGACTCCCAAACCACAATATGCTGACTTCCAGTTCTCTGTACCTCGTCCCAATCCTTACGATGGTACATAGATAAATCGGTGCCAATAATGTAAAATTTATTTTCTTTTGGGGAACGGATAATAAACGGATCTCTTACCCCGAAATCTCCTAAAGTAGATGTCAATATCGGTTTCTTTTCATTAAGAGTTTCCCATTTCAAGCCATCTTTACTAACGGAAAAGTAGACTTGCTCTAAGTCATCTCTGCGCTCGTCTTCATGAATAAAATGCACAAATAAATAGGCCTCATATTTCTTCTTATCTATATCCATATCAACATAGGTCATTTTGTTAACTCTCCTCCAATGAAATATTATATAAATATTCTCATTAATAAAGGAGTCATTCAATCTATATATCAGACTAAAACAATGAAAAATCAGTAAAATTTAATAGCTACCTACATTCAACAAAAAGTCTGCCATTTATGAAGACTTTTTTTATGTTATTGGATTGTGCTAAGGCTTTCTGAAATCATCAAGTCGCTTTTGTAGGCAGCCATTGCCAGTTCATACCTAACCTTTTTGCCAGCTTCAACGAAGTCCGCTTCGTTTACAAGGGCAGATATTGAATAACGGTGACCCCTGAAATCGACGTTCAGTTCGGTGATTTCGTTGAATTTGAAACTTTCCAAAGATATGCCGTTTTCATCCTTCAATAGGTATTCAACATATTTCTCGTTGCATATTTGTGCCACTTCCTCCATTACTTTGAAGGCCATGTCAGGATTTTGCATATAGTTGAGGACAAGACTTTCATTTACCCGTCGCTTCCCCCGGTTCCCGTTCTGAAGTTCTGTAATGCTGCTATAGGATACAGTATAGAGAAACCCGTCATACTGGCGGATCTTTAGGTAGCGCATGCTGATTTCCTCAATTTTCCCCTGACGGTTTCCATTGATGATCACATAATCCCCGAGATGGATTTGACGCTCAAACAAGTATGTCAGTCCCATAATGTAATCACGGATGATATGCTGAAAGATTAATGCCAAGGAGCCTGCCACAACTACCGAGCCGGTGACAAACTTTGTCAGGTCGAAGAAATGGCTAAGTACATAAATTAAGAAAATGATTAGTCCAACTACTTTTGTCACCTGGTTAGCGAAATGCATTATTGTCTCTTCATGCTTTTCGTCCAAGAAGCTCGTTTTGTCAAAGAATAGTTTAATGAATTTGCGGATCAAATAAACCGTAAGTATAATCAGCAGTGCCACCGTTACTACTTGTACAGGCAACTGCTCAAACAGTCCCAAGAAAAACATTCTATCAACTCCCACTTTTTTTACATTAATAATAAAAGAAATGTGTATAAGGAGAAAACACTTCCTAACAAAACTTAACGATAGCATGAATAAAACCAAAGAGTAAATAAAAAAAATCCAGTTTCATTCACTGGACTTTGTTCGAGATATAAATAATTGGAAGGGATAAATAATAAGAGCAAAACAAATCGATAGGAAAAAAACGTGTTTAGATTTAAAATTTACTAATTTATAGACTTTTAATTTTTGCATTAGCCAATTCATTGGATAAGCAAGAAATAAGTCCATAAGTGTATTCACCAAAAGGTATAACCAGAATTTCCCGAAGGTTAAACGAAAAATCCAAATGGTGCCTATAAAAAACGGACCGAGTATAAAGCTCAAATCATTAAAAACTTTATTAAGTAATCCGCCTTTTACTGTCCACCATTTAAAAGGAACAGATAACATGCAATTAATAGCAACAAGTAAGGACGCAAAGATTGCAGAAGGTGTATATTTTTTAAACACATTTTTGGGAATTAAAAAAACAGTCAACCACGGTATTAATAGAAGACCAATTCTAATTATCGCGACAAACATAATAATACTCCTTAGCTGTTTTCCTTTATGTTGCTTTTAACAGGTAAAAATATACTTTAACATAAAATGAAAAAAAACTTACCTAGCCGGTAAGTTTTTTTATTCAATTTCTTTCTGTTCAATGGATACCTCGTTATGATGAAAGGAGTGAAAGCTGGTGATTAATGTATCCAGGTGCTCGATCTGCTCCCCGTAATCAATAATCGAAGAAATTACTTGCATAGTATGATATAAATGCGGATCGTCTTGGTCGCGGTATAGCTTTTGGTGGTTCAAGAATAACTCAAATAGTTCCTTATTATTCATACAGGTATTTGTTTCATTGTCTAAGGGTGTTGGAACTTTACCAATAAACCGAAGCATTAATTGCTCATGGTGGTAAATGACACTGTCGAGTTGCTCTTGTATCGACTGTTGAAAGTTTTCCGGCAGATGAAGGATTTCATTTTCAAATCGATGAAGTTTTTTTAATGTATCCAGTGCTTTTTTAGCCGTAGAGCTCATTTGCCTGAAGACCACTAGCTTTCTTGACTTTTCTAAACTAATCTTTTTAAAATAACTTCTTTCTTCTTTATACATTATATAAAACTGTTCAATCTTAATTAAGTTGTCTTTTAATTTTTCAATATCGCTCTTTAGCATATTGTGATCGAAGTCATGCCGGGTACTTAATCGAATCCAGCGAATAATTTCCTCAGTAGTCCCTGTGATTTTAAAATAAAGCTTATTTTCATATTTAGGCGGCAGAAAAACAAGGTTTACCACGAAAGCAGAAAAGACTCCAATCATAATGGTTGAGAAACGGATTCCTGCAAATGGAATAAAATCAGTTCCAGGAGTTTCCATAATCGAAATAAGCGTTACAAGAGAAAGTCCGATTGTATTTTCAATTTTCAGCTTAAGATTGATAATAATAACAATTACAGCGGCTAACCCAATAATGATAATGTGATTTCCTAATAAAAGGACAAAAATGACTGCAAGTATTGCACCTATTAAGTTTCCTTGTATTTGTTCAATAATCGTTAAATAAGAACGATAGATTGTCGGCTGGATGGCAAAAATTGCAGCAATACCTGCCAATACAGGAGAGGGTGAGTGTAGCAGCTGTGCTAAGTAAAGGGATAAGACAATTGCAATTCCCGTTTTAAAGATGCGGGCACCTAACTTCATTCCAAATGGTTTCCTTTCAAATTTAAGTGATTTTACATAGTTTACTTCATTAATGAACAATTACGTACTATACATGGATTAAAACATTTTATCAAGAGATATTATATGAATTTTTTTCAGCAATAGTTAAAGATATTTGTTTAAACACAAAAAAAGAACGTCCACCTACGCGGACGTTCTCTTATTAATCATTCCGTAGATACAGCTGGGTCAGCTTGTTCTTTAACCGGTACAATTTGAATAAAGTGATCTTCTGGGTTAGAGAGTAACGCACGAAGCAGATTTGCCTCTTCTGTCTGTCCGTCGTTTTCTAGGATATCTGTATATTTACCAAGAAGTTCATTGACATCTTTTTTGCCATTTTCGCTTAAGCTCATGACGGAAACTTTAGCACCTTTTGCAATCCGTCTCATAATCGCTTCTGCTGTTAAACCAAGTTCAGGCTGTTGGCGAACATAAACGACACCGCCAGTCATACCAGCACAAATCCATGGTCCTGGATCTCCTAACACTAATCCACGGCCGTTCGTCATATATTCAAAGGCAAAACCTTTAATATTTGCATTTGCACCGATATTGCCAGTTTCTTTTTCAAGAATAGGCTGCTTCACAAATCCGCCAACAATTAAATCAGCACCAGAAAGACGAATTCCTGCACGGGCATCAGCATTACCTTGGGCAACTAGAAGTCCTTTTTGAGCGCCATAACCGAAACCTTTTCCGACAGAACCGTTATAATAGTTGCCGTCTTTTCCTTTAGACTTAAGGATAAAGATATTTCCGCCAAAAGAAGTTTTACCCACTCCATCTTGACCGCCACCGTTAACAGTGATTTCAATTCCTCCACTATTATAAGCCCCTAAGCCATTACCAGGAATCGAACCATTCTTATACTTTAGCTGGACAGGAGGGAGCTGTTGGTATGAACCATCAAGTCTTCCGCGGACACGATGACAAGAAACTCTGCTCGCTAGAACGCGCTGTTCAGAGGTGACACTGTCAAATTCACGAGAAGAATGTAATTCATCCACGCTGGCGTCTAAATACTCGGCACCAACTGCTACTTGCATTTGAACTTCTTGCAATGCCTTGGATTCTTCTGTTTTCGTGAATTGGCTAATTTCTAACGGCTTTAATAAATACGATAGGCTAAGCTGATTTTTTCCTTTAACCTGCTCTAGCAAATCGGAACGTCCAACTGCATCTTGTAAATTAGTAATACCAACAGACGCCGCCAAAGCTTTTAATTCATTTGCAAAGGATGAAAATAAATTCATAATTCCATTAACAGCTAAGTCAAGTTGACGTGGAACAAAGCGGCGAAGCCCATGTTCCTTCGCTTGAACTTCAGATTCAATCTGAGTGGCAATTCCGACGTGACAGGTATCTAAATGACATCCACGGCATGTTGTACAGCCGATTGCAAGCATAGATAATGTTCCGAAGCCAACACGGTTTGCACCGAGAAGCATAACCTTCATGACATCTAAAGCACTCTTCATTCCACCATCTGCCCACAACTCTACTTTGTTACGTAGTCCACTTTCTAGAAGGGCATTATGGGCTGCTTTTACTCCAATTTCAACAGGAAGGCCAACATGCTGGAGTGCATGTATTCTGGCAGCACCTGTACCGCCATCAAAACCACTTAATGTAATAATATCAGCGCCCGCTTTAGCAATTCCTACAGCAATAGTTCCGATATTTGGTACAACAGGTACTTTTACAGCAATTTTTGCTTGGTCATTACCTGTTTTTAATTCTAGGATCATTTGTGCTAGATCCTCGATTGAATAAATATCATGGTTGTTTGATGGTGAAATTAAGTCTGAACCAAGTGTAGCATTACGTGCTGCAGCAACCTTGGCGGTTACCTTTGAACCAGGTAAGTGTCCGCCTTCTCCAGGCTTTGCGCCTTGACCGATTTTAATTTCTAATAGATTAGAAGAGTTTAATAGCTCTGCGTTTACCCCGAAACGTCCAGAGGCGATTTGCTGTCCTCTTGTTTTTGGATATTTACCAAGCATATCCTTGATTTCGCCGCCTTCACCATTTAGAGAGACCATGTTTAGGCGGTCAGCACCTTCAGCATAAGCTCTAAACGCAATCTCATTCTGTGAACCGAACGACATCGAAGAAATAATAAATGGTAAATCATGCTCACCAACTGCAATATTAACATTATCTGGTGAGATTGCTTGATTGCTCTTCTTTAACTGAAGTAAATGGCGAATGGTCGTCGGATTCTGCTCTTCTTGTTCGCTGATTTTTTCCCGGTAAGCACTGTAGTCACCAGTTGCAGCAACTTCACCAATAGCCTTCCAGATACGAGGGAAGAGGTGAAAGGTTTTACCGACTCTTTCCTTCTCGTTCTGATAATCCGCAGCCCTTGCAAAAGCATCATTCTTCATTGATTCAAAATCATTCTCAATCTCATTAGAGCCAAAAAAGTTAACAATATTCAACACATTGGCAATATCTTCGTGTAAGCCGATACTGGAGTAAAGTCTGCCATATCCGCGTAGTTCATGAATCCCAATGGTTGATATTACTTTTTCAAGTCCTTTTGATAACGCACTGTAAAGGTTAATCAAAGGTTTATTGTTTTCATCGAGTACGGTCATGAACATGTAATATGGACTGATTAAATCTGCGCCTAATCCAAAAACAGTAATCATGTCATGCAGGGAACGAATAGCTGCTGAACGAAGGACTAATGAACAATTTCTTCTTAATTCAGCTGTTACTAATGCCTGGTCAACGGCAGATGTAACTAAATGTGGATCAATCCAATAAAAGTCATCCTGATGTGCGTTTGCGTCATCGAGGACGATTAATGACTTTCCTGAAGTGACCGCTTGAACGGCCTCATTTGAAATTCTTGTTAAAGCACTATCAATGTTTTCATCTTTCCTAAAAGTTGTTGAAATAAACGCAACAAGCTTTTGCTTTTGGAAATGGTGAAGAACTTGATCAAAGCTAGGCTGACCAATGGCTTCTGAACAGCTATAACCAGCTTTGCCCTCTATAAGAAGGGGAGTGGTTAACTCAAGAAGTGTTTCAGTTTTTTCGTTATTGAATAAACCAGGACGTTTTCCTATAATCACTCGCGTAGAAAAATGCTCCGTTTCACGGTCGCGGTCAATGGCTGGATTTGTAACCACAGCTACACTTTCTTTTATATAATCGGCAATGTTTTTTCGCTCAGGATTAAGCGCAGCTAATGGTGCGTCATGTCCTAAGGAACGAATTGGCTCAACACCCTTTTCAGCCATTTGCTCGATTAGTTGAATGTGATCTCTTTCCCAGCCAAATGCTTTATATTGCCCATTATGAATTTTGTCTGGATAATTCATAGTAATTGTTTTCTCTAATGTAGGTACTTGTAAACGCAATCTAGAATTTTCAAGATTTAAGCGGTTAGAATATCGGTTATAAACCTCTGTTTGGAAGCGTTTCTGCTCGAAAACTTCTAATTTATTATTGTTCCACTTAAAGCCGACCTTTTCTCCAGGAGCTAAAGGCTTAGGATCATTTACATATTCACTGGAAGGAATAATCCCTGGCTCGGATGAAAATAAATATGAAGTTTCGATTTCTAGCATCCAAAGCGGGCGTAGTCCTAATGCATCTACACTAAAAACTGCTTCATCTCCATACCTTGAAATAATGCCAGCTGGACCTTGAGCAAAATGGCCCCAAGCTTCACGAATATAAGTATATAAATCTTGTAAATCCTCAGAGTAGGCTTTAATTTCATTGATAATAGGCGGGAATAAAAGATCCATTGCCTCGAATAACGTATACCCTTCACGGCAAATTAACGTTTCCATTGTCCGGCTTAAATCTTGCGAGTCACTGCCATCCTTTACGAGTGGAACACCAATCATTCTCGCTTCGTCACGAAGCTTTGCAATCGTATTAATTTCTCCGTTGTGACCAAGCACACTAAAAGGCTGGACCCGGAAAAAACTAGAAAGGGTATTCGTAGAATAACGGTTATGACCTAGAGTAATCGTTGATGCAACAATTGGACTGGCTAGATCTTTGTAATAACGAGGGAGTATATCGCCAGCACCCATGACTTTATATACGGCATGATTTTGGCTTAGCGACGCGACATGAACATGTTCATTGGTTTCTAAATCGACGATTGCTTCGAATAAGATTTTCGTTAATACTTGCCCTGATTTTTCAGAAAGGCAGGCAAATTGCCAAAAAACCGGATTCTCCTGGATAGCAATAGGTCCTAATGCACTTGAATCGGTTACTTGATTTGTTTCAAAAATAATATCTAATTCAAAGTTTTTTAATTTCTGAAGTAATTCTTGTTTAGTAGAT
Source organism: Neobacillus driksii (assembly GCF_013409995.1). Taxonomy (GTDB): domain Bacteria; phylum Bacillota; class Bacilli; order Bacillales; family Cytobacillaceae; genus Neobacillus; species Neobacillus driksii. The sequence continues at coordinate 23,694 of NZ_JACCBX010000013.1, read as the reverse complement.
AACCAGTCAGCCTTTTGGCTGATAAAAACATGACCTACAGCAAAACTCGCATTTTCTGTGTGAGAGGGGTCTACACCGGCACTTTGTAATTTTTCTTTCCAAAGTGCTTTTGGGATATCAACATGAATCCCAACGCCATCACCTTCACCGTTAATGAAGCCAGCACGATGATTCATTGTAACTAAGGCATCTATGCAATCAAAAATGTTTTTTCTAGTAGGCAGCTTGGTTTTTTCAAGACAAGCAACAATTCCGCAGGCATCGTGTTCATGCTTATGGAAATCTTTGAAAAGGGAAGGGGTCCATCTTTCATTCATATAAATTGGCTTCAGCGGAGATCCTCTAAAGCCGCTTCACCTCCTATTTATCTTTTTAATGTGAGAAATTATGACAAATAAAGCACAGGCCAATAGAAAAATTTGTTTTAAGAATAATAAATTAATATTATCATAAGAATTTTCAGAAATCAAATAAATATACAAGAATGTGGATAGAAAATTCAGGGAAAATTTCGCGATGGAAAGTAAAGGAAAGTGATAATGTAAACGTTTCCAAAGGTAGATAACAAAATAAAGAGAGTGTTAACCACTCTCTTTTAGTGCATGAAAAATGTATATTTATTCGTTCTTAAGTAGAGAAAATGCATTATTTACTGCATGAAGTGTAGCCTCAATGTCGTCTTCTGTATGAGCAATGGTTAAGAACCATGCTTCATATTTAGATGGTGCAAGATTGATTCCTTGTTGCAGCATTAATTTGAAAAACTTTCCGAACATTTCACCGTCTGTATTTTCTGCTTGCTCATAGTTTTCAATTTTTTCATTTGTAAAATAAACTGTAAGCGCACCCTTCAAACGATTGATGGTAATTTGAATATCATGTTCTTTCGCCGCTTCTAGAATTCCTTGTTCAAGCATGGCACCTAAACGGTCAAGGTACTCATAAACTCCCTCTTGCTTTAGGACCTCGAGACAGGCAATCCCCGAAAGAATGGAAGCTGGGTTTCCAGCCATTGTTCCCGCTTGATAGGCAGGTCCAAGTGGTGCCACTTTCTCCATAATTTCTTTGCGTCCGCCATAGGCTCCAATCGGCAGACCGCCGCCAATAATTTTCCCTAGAGCTGTTAAATCAGGCTGGATACCTAATAAATCCTGTGCTCCTCCATACATAAAGCGGAAAGCTGTAATGACTTCATCATAGATGACAAGCGCACCCGCTGCATGGGTAAGGTCGTTGACCTGTTGTAGGAAACCAGGTTTTGGCTCAACAATCCCAAAGTTTCCAACAATCGGTTCCACTAGAACACCTGCAATTTGGTCTCCCCATTTTTCTAATGCTTCTTTAAAAGGTTCGATATCATTAAAAGGAACGGTAATCACTTCTTGGGCGATACTCTTTGGAACTCCTGCTGAATCAGGGGTCCCAAGGGTTGATGGACCTGACCCGGCAGCAACCAAAACAAGGTCAGAGTGACCATGATAACAGCCAGCAAACTTAATAATCTTATCTCTGCCTGTATAGGCGCGTGCAACCCGAATCGTTGTCATGACTGCTTCTGTACCTGAATTCACAAAACGAACTTTTTCTAAGAATGGCATAGCTTCCTTTAGCATTTTTGCAAATTTTACCTCATGCGGGGTAGGCGTGCCATAAAGTACTCCGCTTTCGGCAGCCTTTTTTATCGCTTCTGTTATATGGGGATGAGCATGCCCTGTAATAATTGGCCCGTAAGCAGCTAGAAAATCGATATATTGATTGCCGTCGACATCCCAAAAATAGGCTCCTTGAGCACGCTCCATTACCACTGGGGCACCGCCGCCAACTGCCTTGTAAGAACGAGAGGGGCTGTTTACACCGCCAACAATATGTTCTAACGCTTCATTATGTATTCGTTCAGAATTTGTAAATTGCATTTCTTTTCCTCCTTGAAATGGATTCCTTCCTATAATAGCACTTTTTTATTCGACTTTTATTTGTTTTACTTTTGAAAAATTTTACGGTTCGCCTTTTTTATAAGGATTGTTGATATTTTATTGTCCAAGCAGGCATAGAATTAGACTAACTGACTCTACCCGAGGTGTCCGCTGATGTTTTATTTTTTATTACCAATCGTAATCTTTTGTATTTTTATGAGTATCAGGACGTTGTTTATTCCTAACACCATAAAAGGAAAGTTTGTTTCAATTGAAAATGCTCTTTTTTTGGGTTCTATCTACTTAACTGTTATTCTCGGATTTGGACTGATCTATTTATTGTTTGAATTAAAAGGAATCTCATTACTTGTGGAAGTAAATGATGAAAACAACTATAACTTGTTCGAAACAAGCTTTTATTTTAGTGCAATGACATTATTTTCTGTTGGGAATGGAGATGTAATTCCACACGGCTTAGGAAGGATGGTCGCAGTAGTGGAAGCTTTAATTGGCTATACCATGCCAGCAGCATTTGTTGCTCGTGCATTGATGGACCGTGAAGTTAATGAAATTAAATAGTTGTATTGTTAATCCTGTTTGGTTAGGCTTATGGAAGAGTATATTTTCCATGAGGTGATGTAAGATATGACAGTTGATGTAGGCAAACAAGCTCCTGATTTTGAATTGTTAGCTAGCAATGGTGAAAAAGTAAAGTTGTCAGATTTTAAAGGCAAAAATGTTGTTTTGTATTTTTATCCAAAGGATATGACACCAGGCTGTACGACCCAAGCATGTGATTTTAGGGATTATCACGGTGACTTTTCACAGTTAGACTGTGTAATTATTGGCGTCAGCCCCGACCCAATAGAAAAACATGAAAAGTTTATAGATAAGTACAACTTACCTTTCTTACTTTTATTTGATGAAAACACAAGAGTTTCTGAATTGTATGAGGTTTGGAAATTAAAGAAGAATTTTGGTAAAGAGTATATGGGAATTGAAAGATCTACATTTGTCATTGATAAAGAAGGTAAAATAGCAAAAGAGTGGCGAAAAGTTAAAGTTAAAGGGCATGTGGAAGAAGCTTTGCAGTATGTAAAAGAAAATTTAGCATAATAGTCAGGAAAAAAAGCGGGGGAGCTCCCTCGCTTTTTGTTAATATTATTCTTATAACTCCTTGGACCTATATCCGAAACTACCAGAAATTTCTTTGCTAATATCTAATAAATAACGAGATATTTCATTGTCTTCATTTTGTGGGATAAACTCAGAAAAGCCTACAACCGTTACAGCTCCAAGGAGGTTTTTCTTATAGTTTAAAATCGGAATGGCAACGGAAGACACGGATGGGACCAGCGGTTCCCTGGCAAAGGCAATTTCTTTCTCCCGGATGGAATCGCATTCCGCCTCAAGCTGACTGATTTTATCTGGAGAAATCTGCATGAATTCCTTTACTTTCCACTCCCGAATCTTTTGTTCTTCCATGAAGGCCAAAAATACCTTGCCTGTCGCAGATCGAATAGGAAGAAAGGTTCCAATTTGAGCACCAATATTAAGCCCTCGATTGTTATTAAAATCTTTAACAATCATTGGACCATTTTGAGTCCAGGTCGAAAATAAAACGGTACTCGAACTCTTTCCGTTTATTTCATTTAGAAAAGGTGAGATTCGATCGATTACATTTTCTTGATCTACTGCTGCCATCCCATATTCAATTAACTTGCTTCCCAATACATATTCTCCAGTATCCTTGTTACGATAGAGAACGCCTAATTGCGTGAATGTATTCAAATATTTATAAAGATTACTTTTGGTAATCTGTGTTAATTCCTGAATCTCAGAAAATCTTAACGGTCTGCCTTGTTTGGCGATTATTTCTATAATGCTCATCCCTACTTCTAATGATTGGATCGTCGTTCCTTTTTTAATTACTTCCATATCAAACCTCCTAAACCCTATTTAATCATAGCAGTGTTGTAAACAATTATATTGAAATTCTTGAAAAATGGAAAATTTATTTCTATAGTAATAAAAAGACCTCTAGGTATGAAGGAGTTTTTCTATTAAATGGATACAAAATTACAGATAATCGACATTTCAATACCGCTTTTCCAGCAAAAAGGGTATAAGGGTGTAGGAGTAACCGAAATCATAAAGGCGTGTAATGTTTCAAAGGGTTCGTTTTATCACCACTTTCCTAATGGAAAAGAAGAATTACTGATAGCTTGTCTTCAGTCGATAAGTGAAGTAATTACTACCCATATTCAGGATATTTTTAAACAATCTCCAACTACTAAAGAAGCCACAAAAGCAATGATTGATATACTAGTTTCCAACTTTGAACAAGAAGGTACGATTTCTGGGTCTACAATTACCAGCATCGTTAGTGAAATGGGGTCGCTGACTGATCCAGTCCGAGATGTGTGTTCGGACCTTTACTTAAAGATGCAAACGATATATGTGAGCAAGTTAGAGTCAGATGGATTTTCGAAAGAAAAAGCCAATTCAATCGCAGTAATGATGAATGCTTCTATTGAAGGTGCAATAATACTTTGTTTAACCCAGAAATCAAGCAATCCACTAAAGATAATTTCTCATGTATTATCTGACCTATTTAACTAGTATTAATAAAAAAATACGCAACTAACATAGATTTGTTCTATGTTTTGTTGCGTATACAATCACACTGCTTTCTGCATTGCCAAGAATACATTTCTTAATCAATTCGATGCTTTATAGTATACGAATTTAGATTTTTACAAATTGTTTGACTTTGGTATAACAATATTATAATATCTTATTAATACCTTAGATTAATTTGCTTTATTATCAGCATAGAAAGCGATTACATTAAAAAATGGTATTATAGAAGTTTTTTCATTTTAACTTCTTCCATTTCAAAAGGTGTTTTTTTATTTTTTGTCCTATTGGACCAACCGGTCTGTATGGAGTTGTTTTTTTGTTTTTTAATAGAAGCAGAAGAAGGCTTCTAATTATTAAACCGACCGGTCTGTTTTTGTTATCAATCATTACCTCTAAGGTGAGAAACTATTAATGATAGGAGGTTTTACAATGCTAGAAAATTTACAAGAAAAAAATTCAGGTGTTGTTCGGACGGTCCTTGGACTAGTGCCAGCAGATGAATTAGGTGTTGTCCTCATTCATGAATCACTTCTTTCTGTAGTGCCTGGTGCGGAATATGCCCCTGAGATGAATATGGACAAAAGCGAGATATTTGAGGTTTTAAAAAGAAAGCTTACTGAATTCCGCAGACACGGTGGAAAAACCATTGTCGATCGTACGGGAATGTTCCATGGTCGTGATGTGAAACTTTATGAAACAGTTTCGAAAACGACAGGTGTACATATCATAGCGTCAACAGGATTAGGACCGGAGCCAATGTTAAGCGGTTACTTTGTTACTCCGCAAAAAAATCCTCCTACCCCTTGGTCAGCAGAACAATTTGCTGATTTGTTCGCAAAAGAAGTGACAGAAGGCATCGTAGTACCACGTATTGAACGTTCAGGTCTAGCAGGCTTAGTGACATCAATCGCAAGTCGTAACGGTATTACAGAAAAAGAAACCAATCTATTCCGTGGATCTGCACAAGCTGCTCTCACTACAGGGGTACCAGTTTCAGTTCAGTATGGTGCAGATGGGGTTAGTGATTTAGAACTTTTGCTAGGTGAAGGCATTGAACCAAACCGTGTTATCCTCGGAGGTCTTGACCGTCTTGATGCAGTTGAACGCAGGGAAGCATTCGCTATTGCTCGTCGGGGTGCATATGTAGCATTAGATCATGTTGGCTGGGCTAAATACGAAGGCTATGTGAACGATGAACAACGTGTTCAATTAATTGTCGAACTATTTAATGAAGGTCTTGGCAATCGCTTATTAATCTCAACAAATGCAGTCGGTGTGGCAAAAGGACATGAAGCGAAAGAAATCAGCTATGAATATTTGCTGACAAAATTCGTACCAATGTTACGCAAAGCAGGTGTGACGGACAAACAAGTTCGTATTCTTTTGGAAGATAACCCACAACGTGTGCTTACTTTTGGTCCATCAGCAGCTGCGGAAAAAGGTTCATTTGTAGTAGCAGAGCAAAAATAAACGTGAGGAGTGAATAAATAGATGGGTAAGGTAAATACAGTTCTAGGCCCTGTCGCAACAGAAGATTTAGGGATTATAGCAGTTCACGAGCATATTGGATTCGGTCTGCCAGGATGTGATTTAGATACACAATGGTGGAAAAAGCCTGAAGAAGCGTTTGAAGTAACAATTGAAAAATTACGCCGCTTTCGTGAACATGGCGGAAAAACATTTGTAGATTGTACAGGAATCGGAAACGGGCGCGATGTTGAATACTTCCAAGTGCTTTCACGTAGAACAGGAGTCCATATTATTGCTGTTACAGGCTTTGTTGCAGGAGACTCAGCACTTCCATATTTTCGTGAAAAGTCAGTGGATTATCTGATGGATTTATTCATCCATGAAATTACGGTTGGTATTGACGGTACGGGTGCCAAGGCGGGTGCTATCAAAGTAGGCGTAAGCCGTGGTGGAAAATTAAGTGAACTTGATAAACGCATTTATCGCGCAGCTGCACGAGCAGCACTAAAAACAAGAGTTCCTATCATTACACATCTATGCGTGGATGCAGAAACTGCAATTGCCATCTTCGATGAAGAGGGCTTACCGCTTGATCGTGTACTTATGGGTCATGCTGACGATGGCGGTTATCTCAATGAAGACCGGGATACGTTGATTGCAGAACATGGCGGATGGGTAGGCTTCGATACAATCGGCTATGACAGCGAGATGGAAGGTGCGCCATATTGGTCACGTCCTCGTCAAGATCGCGTAGAGCATTTCCTTCGTTTCCTTGATAAAGGTTTTGTTGACGTAGCACTTATTTCAGCAGATGCAAACTGTTGTGCCCTAGGCTGGCCAGGATTAAAAGGGCATTCAGTAAACTACTTGTTCGAAGAATTCTTACCGGATCTTCGTAAAGCTGGTGTGGGTGAAGAAGTTATTGAACAACTGTTAGTACACAATCCGACGAAATTTTTAACCATGCAGGAACCTCAGGACCTCAAATCTTCGTTAGGACGTACAAAGCAAGAATCTCGTTAAGAGATAAAAACTTTAAAGCGTATCAACGGGAGGTTAAGTCAGATGACGATTAAAGGAATGGCCTATATTGCAGGGGCATTCGAACATCCAACACGTAAGGCTCCGGATAAATCCGTGGCAGCCTTACATGCAGAATGTGCAAAAGGTGCCTTAGAAGATGCAGGATTAACATTCGCAGATGTAGACGGATACTTTTGTGCCGGCGACGCTCCGGGTGGAGTGCTTTCTATGGTCGATTATTTAGGTCTCAATGTACGTCATGTTGATGGTACAGACACTGGCGGCTCGTCATACATTGCCCATGTCTCACATGCTGCACAAGCAATCGCGGCCGGTAAATGCAATGTTGCGTTGATTACAATGGCAGGTCGTCCACGTTCTGAAGGAAGAAGTGGTGTTAAACAGAAGTTAGTTGGTGCAAATGTTCCAGATACACCGTTTGAACTTCCTTTTGGACCAACTGCTGTAAATGAATATGCCATGGCTACAATGCGCCATATGTATGAATACGGAACGACAAGCGAGCAGTTAGCTTGGGTCAAAGTGGCTGCTTCACATCATGCACAATACAATCAAAATGCAATGCTCCGTGATTTAGTGACAGTGGAGGATGTAGTATCTTCTACGATGATTGCTGACCCATTACATAAATTGGATTGTTGTGTCGTAAGTGACGGCGGTGGTGCATTGGTAATCGTAAGACCTGAGATTGCTAAAAGTTTGAATCGGCCGCAAGTCCGAGTAATGGGTGCAGGCGAAGCGCCAAAAGGATTACTTGGAGGGAAAACCGACCTAACCTATTCAGGGGCTATTTGGTCAGGACCTAGGGCTTTTGAGGAGGCTGGGGTTACACCTCAAGATATTAAATATGCCTCCATTTATGATAGTTTCACCATAACTGTGTTGATGCAGCTTGAAGACTTAGGTTTTTGTAAGAAGGGTGAAGGCGGAAAGTTTGTCGCTGATGGAAACCTGATCTCAGGAATCGGAAAGCTGCCAATTAATACAGATGGCGGGGGATTAAATAACAATCACCCGGCAAGTCGTGGCGGAATCGTAAAAGTAATCGAAGCAGTTCGTCAGCTTCGTGGTGAGGCACACCAGAAAGTACAAGTTGAAAATTGTGACATTGCGTTAGCTCATGGTACTGGCGGAGGATTAGCAAGCCGCCACGGAAGCAGCACACTTATTATGGAGAGGGTGTAAACAATGGGACCTACATTTCAAGAAAGAACGATGACAATCCCTGAGATTCATCCTGAACATAAGGAATATTGGGAGGCTGCTTCAGAAGGGAAACTCCTCGTCAAGCAGTGCGATTCCTGTGGCGAATATCATTATTATCCACGTGTGTTATGCCCGCACTGTATGAGCGATAAGACGAGCTGGGTGGAAGCAAAAGGAACTGGCAGCATTTATACCTATAGCTTAATGCGACGAGGGGTTCCATATGCAATTGCCTTTGTGGAACTTGATGAAGGACCGAGAATGATGACAAATATCGTTGATTGTGACCTAGATACATTGCATATTAGCCAAAGGGTTAGAGTGGTATTTAAGCAGAGCGGTGATCAAGAGAATCCAGGTCCTTTTATACCATGCTTTGCACCTGTTGAAGGTTGATACGAGGACATAACTCATTGCGAGTCTTGTAGATTTGTCCCCAATGAGGGGTCTTGAAGACAAAACGCATTGAGAGTCTTGTGGATTTGTCCTCAATGAGGGGTCTTGAAGACAAAACGCGTTGATAGTTTGTGGATTTGTCCTCAATAAAGGGTCTTGAGGACAAAACGCGTTGAGAGTCTTGTGGATTTGTCCTCAATGAGGGGTCTTGAGGACAAAACGCGTTGAGAGTCTTGTGGATATGTCCTCAATAAGGGGTCTTGAGGACAAAGCACGTTGATAGTCTTGTGGATATGTCCTCAAAAAGGGGTCTTGAGGACAAAACTCGTCGAGAGTCCAATAGATATGTCCTCAATAAGGGGTCTTGAGGACAAAACTCGTCGAGAGTTCGATAGATATGTCCTCAATAAGAGGTCTTGAAGACAAAACTCGTCGAGAGTTCAATAGATATGTCCTCAAAAAGGGGTCTTGAGGACAAAACTCGTCGAGAGTCCAATAGATATGTCCTCAATAAGGGGTCTTGAGGACGAAACTCGTCGAGAGTTCGATAGATATGTCCTCAATAAGAGGTCTTGAAGACAAAACTCGTCGAGAGTTCAATAGATTTGTCCTCAATAAGGGGTCTTGAAGACAAAACTCGTCGAGAGTTCAATAGATTTGTCCTCAATAAGGAAACATTACCAGATCAACAAATTACTTAGAGGGACTAAAGAAAGGAGCGGATAAAATGAGAATCATTAAGGATGTACGCATTCCAATGCGTGATGGCGTCCGTATCGCTGCTGATATCTACCTTCCTGATGGAGTAGAAAAAGTACCAGCATTACTTGCACTTAGCCCGTATGGTAAGGAACTGCAAGCACAAGTGTTAACATTACCTCCACAAGCACGCCCAAGTCATCTTTGGAACGGTGCTATCGAGGCTGGCGATATTCGTGCAGTTGTCGAGCGTGGCTATGCTCATATTATTGCGGACGTACGGGGTACAGGTCACTCTGAAGGTCAAATGTGCGGTAACTACAATTCGGGTGGTCATGGAGACGGTAAAGATATCTATGACCTTGTTGAATGGATGGCCGAGCAAGATTGGTGCGATGGTAACATCGGGATGATCGGGATTTCATACTTTGCATCGGTTCAAATCTTAGGTGCAGCGGAGCAGCCGCCACACTTAAAAGCAATCTTTGCGAACGGCGGTCACTTCGACCTTTATGAACTTTGCTATCATGGCGGTATCATGTGGCTGATGCCTCGTGCTTCTCGTGAAGGACGCGGCGGTGACAGTGGTAACGCGTTCAATAATGTAGCAAGTAAGACATCGAAAGTGTTCACACCAGAAGAGATTAAAGAAAAAACACTAGAACGATTAAACGACCCAGATATTGCACATTGGTCAGATTTTGTTCACCTTTTACATTATCAAGACCGTCACGAATTATGGATGGATTACTTATTAAATCCACTTGATGGCCCATTCTGGCAAAAAGACAGTGCTATTGAAGTGGCACACAAGGTTCAAATCCCAACATACTTCCAAGCAAAATGGGGACGCGGCTGGAACGTTGAAGGTACAATCGAATGCTTCCATAAAGTATCAGGAATCAAAAAGCTCGATATTCAAGCACTTCCGCCGATGTTAGAGCGTCCCTTCCACGAAAGTCATGACGAAATGTTCCGCTGGTATGATTACTGGTTAAAGGGCATCGATAATGGCATTATGGATGAACCGACCGTTCAGTTCTCTGTAGAAGGTTCTTACAAATGGCGCAAAGAAAATCACTGGCCATTGCCATTTGAAGAAAAGAAAGCTTTCTACTTACTTCCTCGCCACAAAATAAGCGAGAAGAGAGAGCCGTTAACATCTGAATACGCACATCCGGATGGCTTCTACCAAGCACCATTAACCGTTACAACAACATCAGAAAAGATTAAATGGACAAGTGATAAATTTCTAGAGCCTGTAGAAATGACAGGTACAGGGGCTTTATATATTCATGCAGAAATCGATACAGATGATACAAACTTCATTGCCAAGCTTTATGATGTAGACCCAAGCGGCAAACGGACATTAATGACATCAGGGTATTTAAAAGCTTCTCATCGTGAATTAAATGAAGAAAAATCAACCTACGGTGAGCCATGGCATCCACATAACCGTGTGGTACCAGTAACGCCCGGTGAAATTAACGAGTACGCAATTCGCTTATATCCATTCTCCTTCTTAATTAAAGCAGGACACCGAATTGAATTAGACCTTGCATGTAATGAACCACTTGATGGGGAGGATGCAAAATTATTACCGCCAGACAGTTATCACTTACCAAGTGGTCGTGCAACAACACACAAAATCTATCGTGACGCTGATCACCCATCATGTTTAGTGCTGCCAGTAATCCCTAAACAGTTTGACATTACTAATAAGTAGCATAGGGGTGAACTAAATGACAAGTCCAGTACGTGTGATACCAATTGAATGTAAATTTGGACCAATTTCCGCATTTGCCTATTATGTGGACGCACCAGAACCAGCGATTATTGATACTGGTGTTAGTATTTCGGCTAGCCAAGATATAGAGCCAACCTTAGCACAACATGGTATTCGCATAGAAGATATCCGTTGGATCTTACTTACGCACGGTCATGTGGATCATCTCGGCGGAGCTTATGCAGTATGGGAAAAAACAGGACGTAATGCAAAAGTTGTTATTCCTAAAAAAGAAGCCCGATTATTGCGTGATAAATATGAACAAATCGTTGATTACAAGTCGCTGCAAGGAAAATACATCATGGATTCAGCTATTCAAGAGAAACATATTTCCATGCTAACAGCAGACATTGGAGGTACAATCGAACCGGACTTGGAGGTTGTGGACGGAGATTCCATCCACCTTGGAGGTGAAATCACGTTAAAAGTGATCGAAACACCAGGGCATTCAATTGGTTCAGTAACCTTTGTATTGAAAGGCTTAAATTGGGCATTCGCAGCCGATGCTGTTCAAATGTATGGCGGGTTAAGCGGCATGCCAACGATTGAAAACTCACGCTCTTATCGTAAGAGTATAAAACGTTTATTGGAAGAGGTTCGTCCTAGCCGTTTATTTTTAGGTCATCCTGTCCGCAATAAAGATGGTCAAATGCAAAGTGCACAAATTGAAGGTGAGGAAGTTCCAGCGGTATTACAAGCTAGTCTTGATATGGATGCTACATTAAGAGATTTAGTAAGAAGCCATTTAACAAATAGACAACCCACTGAACAGCATGAACTATATGGACCGTTTGGTTCGATCGCAGAAGAGATTGGCTATACAGGTGATCCACGGCACTTACCATGCGCGTTCTTTGTTACGATGAATGCTTACCAAGAAGAACTTATAGGTTCGGAGATTAATTGAGAGGAGGAAAATCGAAAATGATTCAGAAAAGGTTTGAAAATACAGCTAAGGCAGTGGCTGACATACATGATGGAGCAACGCTGCTTGTCGGAGGATTCGGGGGAAGCGGACTACCGTCACATCTAATTGCAGCTCTCGTTGATCAAGGAGCTAAGGACCTTACAGTTGTATCAAATAATATTGGTGCTGTTAGCGATGGTGTAGCGGCATTAATCAGCAACAACCAAGTAAAGAAAATTATCTGCTCTTTCCCTGTTGGTCCACATGCTGACGATTTAATTGCCCGTTTTCAGAATGGCACCATCAAGTTAGAAATTTCTCCACAAGGAACATTAGCAGAGCGTATCAGAGCAGGTGGCGCAGGGATTCCGGCCTTTTTTACACCAACGGCAGCGCACACTGAACTTGGCGAAGGCAAGGAAACACGTATGTACAATGGCCGTTTGCACGTCTTAGAGCAAGCGATCATTGGTGACTACGCTTTTATCAAGGGCTACCGAGCCGATCGCTGGGGAAATCTTGTTTACAATAAAACACAGCGTAATTTTAACCCGGTAATGGCAACGGCTGCGAAAATTACTATTGCTGAGGTAGATGAAATCGTTGAGGTCGGAGAATTAGACCCAGAGAACATTGCTACTCAGAGCGTCTATGTACATCGTTTAGTAAAATTGGAAGCCGAGTGTGAAGGGAGGGTGTTAGTAAATGGTTAAAGATCAACAGAAGGTTGGATGGTCAAAGATTGAATTAGCTTCTCGAGTAGCCCAAGACTTAGAAGATGGATGGTTCGTAAATCTCGGTATTGGAATTCCGACACTTGTTGCTGATGTGATACCGGAAGGCCGTGAAATTATTCTCCATAGTGAAAATGGTCTCCTTGGATTAGGTCCAAAACCAGAACCAGGTCAAGAGGATATGGACCTTGTAAATGCAGGGAAAGAACCAATCACATTAAAACCGGGCGGAAGCTTCTTCTCACAATCAGACTCATTTGCGATGATTCGTGGCGGTCACCTTGATGCGGCAGTACTTGGCGCATTCCAAGTATCAATAGAAGGTGATCTAGCTAGTTGGAAGGTTCCGAATGATCCTCTAGGACGTGTTGGAGGCGCAATGGATTTAACGGTTGGAGCCAAACGTATCTTCCTTTGTATGCAACATACGAGTAAGGGAAACCCGAAAATCGTAGAAGAATGCACGTATCCATTGACTGCACCGCGGTGTGTAGATCGCATCTATACAGACCTTGCCGTGATTTATGTAACAGAAGAGGGCCTTGTTGTCCATGAACTTGCACCAGGTGTTACATTTGAATACCTGCAGGAGCGTACGGCAGCTCCGCTTAAGATTCATGCGACTGGGCTTGCTCAAGAAGACATTTTACAACAATGATTGCGCACGTTGCAAAACCTACCATTAATCGCAGCTCTTCGGTGCCGCTTTATAAACAAATCAAAGAAATATTGATTAGTGAGATACAGGCTGCTGCCGGTGATACTAGTCGCCCTATTAGTACTGAGCATGAACTAGTTGAACGCTTTCACGTTAGCAGGGCACCTATTCGTCAGGCACTGAAGGAGCTAGTAGATGAAGGGTACGTTTATCGAGAGCGGGCGATGGGAACCTTCCCCGTTCAGGAACTTCCGGTAAGACCCCCAGGCTTAGAGTTAGGAGGACTGGTTCGATTCCTTCGTGATCAAGGTTTAGAATGCACTTCGAAAATATTAAGTGTGGATAGTGTGTTATCAACAGAAAGACTATGCACAATTCTGGGGGTTATGCCGAGTGATAAGCTCCTAATACTCTCCCGTTTAATCTTCCTCCAAGGGAAACCACTGGTATGGACGCAGACCTATTTGTATGTTTCAGAGGATTTCCAACCGAGTAAACGGGAGATTGAGCAGGTGGACAGTGTATTCATGCTTCTCGAGAGAGACCAAGGCATTTTCATCTCGCGTGGTGATCATCAAATCTGTGCGTCAAGTGCGACCAGTATGGAGTCAGAGTTTTTAGGTATCAAAAACGAAGACCCAGTTCTCGTAATAGAGACAAAGCTGTACACGCGTAATGATAGAATTATAGGCTGGAGAAAGGCTGTTCATAGAGCGGATGACTATAAGTTTTCTTTCACAGTAAATCGATAAAATAGATCATTGATGAGCGTGTATCCATTATAAACGACAGGGGGGAGCAGGATGTCAAAAATAAACATTACCGACGTTGTGAATGAAGGTAAATTTAACCGCTTTCATGTTGGATTACTGATTTGTTGTTGCTTAATTATTGTTTTTGATATGTTCGATTTAGTTATATATGGTTCAGTAATCCCTATCCTGATGAAGGAATGGTCTATATCCCCTGTTCAAGCAGGAGCCATTGGCAGTTACGGATTTTTCGGGATGATGTTAGGGGCAATCTTCTTTGGTGTTTTGGCTGACAAATTTGGAAGAAAAAACATCCTTATTTTAAGTGTTGTCTTGTTTAGTATATTTACGTTTTTATGTGCCTTTGCACCTGGTCCAACACCGTTTTCATTCTTCCGGTTTATTGCTGGGGTAGGGATCGGGGGGGTTTTGCCAAACGTGATTGCTTTACTAACAGATTACTCACCGAAACACCTGCATAATACAATGGTGTCAATCGTAATGTGTGCCTTTTCGGTCGGGGGCATTTTAGCAGGTCTAATAGGTATTTACTTTATTCCGCTCATGGGGTGGACAAGTGTTTACTGGGTAGCAGCGATTCCACTTTTACTCATTCCTTTTATGGTAAGGTACTTCCATGATTCACCTGCCATGCTTTTGGTGAAAGGTCGCACAAAAGAACTGCATATTGTTCTTTCAAAGGTTAATGACAAGGTTTCCTTAACTACAGATACGGAGTTCGTAACAACTACAGGTAAAGAAGATCCTGGTTCTCCTGTACTTGCACTGTTTAGAAATAATCATGCACTAGGTACTCTAATGATCTGGATTGCCTTTTTCATGTGCTTGCTCATGATTAATGGGGTAAGTACTTGGCTTCCTAATTTAATGTTCAGTGCCGGCTATCCTCTTGGTTCCAGTTTGAGCTTTATGATTGTTTTAAATGTCGGTGCTATTATTGGAACCTTAGTCCTTGGAGGTCTTGCTGATAAATTCGGGGTAAAAAAAGTACTCGTTCCGATGTTTATTATGTCGGCTGTATCCTTAACGCTTCTTGGCTTTAAAAATAACATGGTGATTTTATATTTATTGGTTTTTATTACTGGTGCATGTACGATGGGGGCTCAAAACATTTCCTACTCCTTTGTATCACAATACTATCCTTCATTAATGCGCTCCACTGCTATAGGGTTTGCTTCGGGAATTGGAAGAATTGGAGGAATAATAGGGCCAACTTTTGGAGGCATTCTAGTATCTCTTAATCTATCAGCGCAAATGAATTTTCTTTCATTTGCTATACCAGGCATTATAGCGGCTCTTGCGTTTTCATTTGTTCCTTTAAAATATGGCAATAACAAAAAAATAGTAAACGATAAAAATATCGCATAGGAGGGAAATGTTTATGAAATCAAATTTAAGAATTGCTATTCTTGGTGCTGGTATTGGTGGGGCGTCAGCAGCGGTGGCCTTACGTCATGCAGGTTTTAATGTCAATGTCTATGAGCAAGCAGCAGCT
This sequence comes from Neobacillus driksii, assembly GCF_013409995.1. Lineage (GTDB taxonomy): Bacteria > Bacillota > Bacilli > Bacillales > Cytobacillaceae > Neobacillus > Neobacillus driksii. Next base: position 7,970 of record NZ_JACCBX010000013.1, on the reverse strand, counting down.
ATAACTGAGGTTGGTGCAGGTATCGGTTTGCGTCCGCCATCCATCCATTATTTCACAAAATGGGGGCTTCAGGAAGAAATCGAAAGAGTAACTCATAAAAGTGTCCAAATAGAGATCCTTTCAGATCAGGCAGAAGTGTTACTTAAGGAACAATGGCCTGATTTAACAAATGACCCTAATGAAAGATGGGCGAGATTAATTCATCGCGCAGACTGTCTCGACACGCTAATCAATGCCATACCAACAGAATACCTACATTTGAATCACAAGTGTAAAAACATTGTCCGCCATGGAGATTATGCAGAAATCGAGTTTGAAAATGGTGTAAAAGTGGAAGCCGATTTGGTCATTGGTGCAGATGGTATTCGTTCTCTTACCCGCAATCTATTTTTCAGTCAAGCTGAGCCAGTTTTCCACAGCTATCATGCCTATCGTGCTCTTGTTAATGAGGATGAAACATATGGGTTAGCTACTGGTGACACACTCCGAATTGTCGCGACTGATAAAGTGAATTTATATCTACTGCCGTTAAAATATAGGAAACAAGTTTCCGTCGATATTACAGTTCCACACCATGACCGAACTGGTAGACCAAAAGTGCCGAAAGAAGACATGCTCAATCAATTAAAGAACTTCCATCCTGACTTCCAGAAGATTGCAGAAAATATTGATCATTGGGATGTTCGCGCACTATATGATATTGATCCAGTCCAACAGTGGAGCAATGAATGCATCACTCTGCTAGGGGATGCTGCACACTCGATGCTTCATAACCAAGGTCAAGGAGCAAATATGGCGATTCAAGATGGAGGGATATTGGTCGAATGTTTACTTGGAGCTGCAACTGTTGCAGAAGCGTTACAAAAGTATGAGACTCTAAGAAAACCAGTTTGCCATTTATTCCAAAATTTATCTCGCCAGTTCCATAATGACAAAGAAGATACCTTTTTCCCGGAAAAAGAATTCTTTGAAAATAAGTAATCTAATCTAATATTACGAAGAAATATCAGAAGATTAACTAGAATAGGAATATTCCGTTGCTTAACTAATCAAATAAGCGACGGATCGAAATACGGAGGTTTTCGTAAATGCTTGTACATCCAGAGATAAAAAAAATATTGGATTTCATTCCAAAATCCGATCCTAAGCCAAAACTCATTCCAGAAGAACATAGAAAAATGTTCGATGCACCTGTTTTACCGGTTGAACAGCGCGTGCAGGTTTATGATGTCGAAGAAAGAACGATCCCAACTGCTGAAGCAGATATTCCAGTCAGAATATATACGCCCGAAGAATCAGATTCTTATCCAATTCTCATGTATTTCCATGGCGGCGCATTTATGTCGGGAACTTTAGAAAGTCATGATGAAGTAGTCCGCCCCATTTGTAAGGAATCTGGCTATAAAGTCATTTCAGTTGGTTACCGTCTTGCGCCCGAACATCCATATCCGGCAGCATTAGCAGATTGCTACAATGTAACGAAATGGGCAGCAGAGCATCAGGAAGAATTAAAATGGGATGGGAAAAATCTCGCAGTCGCAGGGGATAGTTCTGGTGGCAATTTAGTGGCTGCAGTTTCTTTAATGGCTCGCGATAAAAAGGAATTTACTATTACGAAGCAAGTACTATTTTATCCATCTCTAGACCTTGACTTTAGCGAATTGCGTTACCCATCGTTAGTGGAAAATGGAAAAGGATTTTTCGTAGAGAGCGATCAATTAGCAGAAATTAACTCCTTCTATCTTTTGGGGAATGTGGATACCGATAATCCCCTTGTTTCACCGATTCGAGAAGAAAATTTAGAAAAGATGCCAGCAGCTCTTGTCATTACAGCAGAATATGATCCATTCAGAGATGAAGGGGAACTATTTGCGAAGAATTTAAAAAAATGCGGTGTCCATGCAGAATTAATAAGATATGAAGGGGCGACTCATGGCTTCTTAGGCAAATTCACGCACCTTGATGAGTACAAAGACATTTATAAACGTACAGGTGATTTTTTAAGGTCTTAGTAAAGAATTTCACGTAGTCTTTAATACGTTAATAGATTTCTAGGGAAGTGATCACGAGGCAGAATCCGCAGGCATTGCTTTTGGTCACTTCCGTTTCATATGTAGGTTCATTATTAATAATGCTGATGATTAGCCCAAAGGGGGTGGCCATTGGCATTATATAAAAAGTTATATAAGTTTAAATCATAACATTATGGTTTAAAGGAACGAGACTGCCGAAAATATTCCAAATCTTCGGAATTTTACTTCTAGAACACCACATTATATATTCCTATTTCTTGGATATCAATAGGGGACGAACATTATAGAAAGGTAGTCACGCTTATTAATCCTAGAAATCCAGATGATTGTAAATTTCTATTAATCAACTCGGTATCTACGTATTTTAATGATTTGTTTAATCGCTATAACAATACGTGATTTTAAGGAAGGGTGTCTTATTTAATGAAAAATAAAAGGTTTTGGACTTATGAAAATAAGTTAGTACTAATCGTCTTCTTCACAATCGGATTCGTTTTCTTTGACCGTTTAGCAATTAACTATTTATTCCCAATGATTTCCGTAGATTTAGGACTAAACTACACGCAATTAGGATTACTTGGAGCAGCTCTTGCGTTAACTTGGTCAGTTTCTGGTCCGTTAGGTGGATTTATTTCAGATAAAGTTAAAAGTAAGAAATCAATGTTAGCAGTTTTGGTACTGGCATTCTCAGTTGTGTCATTAATGCACGGTTTAGCACAATCATTTGCGATGTTATTCGTACTTCGCTTATTAATGGGGATCGTAGAAGGTCCGCTGATTCCACAAACTCAATCGATTTTAGCAATGGAATCCTCTAAGGGTCGTAAAGGATTCAACCTAGGTTTCACCATGAATACTAGTAACGCATTATTCGGAAGTATTTTAGCGCCTGTCGTAATCGTTGCTTTAGCAACAAATTTTGATTGGCATACGGCTTTCTATTTAACAATTATCCCAGGGCTTATTTTAAGCCTTGTGATTCTTAAATCCGTAAAAAATCCTGATCCAGTGAAGTTCCATGCTATGCATGCTACAAAATCGACTGAAAAGATTAAAGTAAAAGATGTCCTTAAGCACCGTAATATTTGGTTATCAATTGTTATTTTTAGTTTAGTGATGACAACACTAATGGCATTTCAAATTTTTGGACCAACCTATTTAGTACAAGCAAAAGGATTATCTGAAACAACGATGAGTTTTGTAATGGCTTCATTTGGGGTGGGGTATGCCATCTTCGGTTTCTTAATCCCAACACTTTCGGAGCGTACCGGTCGTAAACCAGCTTCATTAGTTTCTGGACTATTGTTAATACTCATTCCACTATCTATTGTTTTCGTCGATTCCATACCATTAATGATGCTTCTATTATTCATAGGCTCTGCTGGTTCTGGTGTAATCGGTATGTCCATGTCCGTCATTCCAGTTGAGTCTGTGCCATTACAATACTCGGGTCTTGCTATCGGTTTAACAATCGGAATTGGAGAGTTAATCGGAGGATTCTTAAATCCAATGGTGAATGGTGCTTTAGCTGATATTTATGGGATTCAAACACCATTATACGTAGCGGCTGCTGCAGGTGCTCTTGCATTTATTTTGTGTTTCCTCTATAAGGAAACAGCGCCAGCTAAAGTTAAATTGACTCCAGATCAAGATGCTAAAACTAGTGTCCAAGTATAATTTTAATTTGTAAATAGTAACAAAGCCCGCCTTACTATTAATGTCGGCGGTGGGCTTTGTTGTTATGTTTTCTTATTATTTCTTTTTGGAACAATTTAGTAATGGATACTAATTTATAGTAGGAGAGGCGAATACATGAGCAGAAAAATTCTATTGTTTGTTTTATTAATCGTTATGTTAATTAGTGGCTGCGGTCAAAGTAAATCTGCTTCTGTTGATAAAAAACCACATCAAGATAAAACTGATAGTTCTCAAACGAATACGACCAGAGTGTTTGAAACAGTTCCTAACGGTTTTCGAGTTGTAATCGTTGGGTCAGGTAATCCCAAAACGGAGGTTGGCCATGGAGCTCCAAGTACATTAGTTCAATTTAAAGATAAATACTTCTTAGTGGACAGTGGCGCTAATACGACTAGCACTCTATTAAAGCTCGGGCTGCCTGCCGAAAAAATTACAAATATGTTGTTTACACATCAACATGTGGATCATAATGGGGACTTTTGGAACCTATTTATTGATGGCTGGCAAGGACCAACTGGCAGGCGTTCCCTTAATCTATCGGTCCTCAAGTCCAAGAGCTTTATGATACAACTGTGAATTTTTTTAGAGCAGATTTGGAGTATCGTGCTGGTTTAGGCTGGCCAAAGGATGGGATTCTGACAAATGTAAATATTAATGATTTTACAGAGGATAAATATAATTTTGAACTCGATCGTGTTAATATAACATCTATCCCTGTCCCTCATACGGTTCCCACCTATGCCTATCGTTTTGATGCGAAGGGAAAGAGTGTAGTGGTTTCAGGTGATTTAACCTATTCTGCAAATTTCGCTTCTTTTGCAAAGAATGCAGAAATCCTAGTGTTTGATGGAATGCTAACGAGTGATTTCTCATTTGTACCTGAACAAGCACGGGAAAATTTAAAGAATGGTTTAATGCAATCTCATGCCACCATAGAAGATCTTGCTAAAATGGTGGCAGATTCAAAAGTTAAAAAAGTTGTCTTAACCCGTATTGGTCTGGGGAATGTAGATAAAATGAGTGTATCAAAAGTATTTTCAGATGCAGGTTTCAAAGGGGAAATTATAGCTGCTGAAGATGGACTCGTAATTAATCCATAAATCTAAAGTAATTTGTATTATTACAACAAAAGTCAGCCTATTTTCTATAGAAAAGGCATTTGTCCAATGCAAACGAATGTAATTTGAATATCATTCTATTAGGGCATACCTCCTCAGATAAAACTTGATGGGTCGGTAATCGACCCTTTTTTTTATGGAATGATTGTCACCGCTTTGTTTCATATTTTATCGGCAGCCCAATAGGTGATATGATTGAAATAAACAAATGGGGTACATATTTTAAAACAAAGAATAATTGGGGGGATAGAATATGAAGATTTATACGAAAACGGGTGACAAAGGAACTACATCATTAATTTATGGGCAAAGAGTCGCGAAAAATGATTTACGTGTTGAGGCATATGGGACCTGTGATGAAACAAATTCAATGATTGGACTTGCATTAAGTTATTTAAAAGATGAATCTTTTCAAAAGAAAGAATTAATTGAGAATATGTATCATAAAATACAAACAAATCTTTTTCACGTTGGTGCGGAGCTTGCCACCCCTAAAGGGAAGGAAGTAAAGTGGTCTCTCAATGTCAGTAATATTGAGGAAATGGAAAAGCAGATTGACGAATTAAATGAATCCCTTCCAGAACTGACTAATTTTATTCTCCCAGGAGGACATTCCGCTGGTGCGGCCTTCCATGTTGCACGTACAACAGCGAGAAGAGCGGAAAGATGTGCAGTTTCATTGGGGGAGGATGTCAATCCTCTTGTGTTGGCTTATTTAAATCGGCTATCCGACCTTTTATTTGTAACAGCTCGATATGTTAATTATGCTGTAGGGATAAAAGAGCAGACGTTACACCAAGAAAAATAATAACAAATGCCTAATAATGATATTACAATATTGACAAAAGTATTAATTCCTTAGTAAACTAATTATAACAATTATAATTTAAGAATATTTTTGGAATAGAGGTGCATGGCGATGAATCAGTTAAAAGAAGCTTTGGAAACCTTAAAAGAAACTGGAGTACGTATAACTCCACAACGTCATGCGATACTTGAATATTTAATAAACTCGATGTCACATCCTACAGCAGATGATATTTATAAAGCCCTTGAAGGAAAATTCCCTAATATGAGTGTGGCGACAGTTTACAATAATTTACGAGTATTTCGTGAGGTAGGTTTAGTTAAAGAATTAACATATGGCGATGCTTCCAGCAGATTTGATTTTGTCACATCACATCATTACCATGTTATTTGTGAGAACTGTGGGAAAATTGTTGATTTCCATTATCCTGGGTTAGACGAAGTGGAGCAACTTGCTTCGCATGTTACCGGGTTTAAAGTGAATAATCATCGTATGGAAATTTACGGGACATGTCCTGAGTGTACAAGTAAAGAAGTACATTAATATTGTAAACAAAAAGCCGATTAAGAAATCGGCTTTTTGTTATTTGACTTTTTATTATAAGATTCATCGAACTCTTTGCCTTCAAGATTTGGGTCCAGTGTCAAAGGTTCGCGGCAATACATACACATATCCACTTTCCCAAGCATTTTAGTGTGTTTTCCACAGCTTGGACATTTTACTTGTATGGTTTTAGTTGATAACATCCCGATCCAGAAGTAAACGACTGTACTTGCAATAATAAATAACAGTCCAAAAAGCATGAAAATGGACATAATAAGTGGTGAGTTGCGAAAGTATATTCCGCCATACATAACTATAAAGCCGATAAATATTAAAGATAATGCAAAGCTGCGGATTTTATTTATTTTACTTGAATATTTAGCCATAATTCTCCCTCCTAGACAAACTATACCATATTTACATCTTCTGAAAAAATGTTATGTTAAAGAATGTCGAAATTTGTCTTCTATATAAGAAGGAGATTTATTATTACTGTCGAACTAATAGTTATCGAGAAAAATGGAGGAATGATGGATGAAAGACATTCTTCGGCCCATTTATCAGGAACGGGCTAGTCAATCCAATACCCTTGGTGTATTGATGATAGAAAAAAGCTTTAAATCAAGCCATACTACAGACACCTTTGATGTTATCCTTTTAATTATTGTAAAAGAGGGAGAACAGCCGTTATTAATAAAGCATTATACTTATAATGACAGCAAGGCAGCGATGCATATAATTACGGAGGCCCAATTAAAGGATTGGCTTTTATTAGGCACGAACCGAAAAATATTTGAATGGCTGCATACCGCAAAAATCTTATTTGATCGTAATGAGTATATTGAAAATCTTAAAACAGAGCTTCGTGAATTTCCGTTTAATGGACGGAAGATAAAAATGGGGTTAGAATTTGCTAAGTTAATTAGAAGGTATGTCGACGGAAAGGCCCTCTTTGAAAATAAACAATATCTTGACGCCTATAATTATGTTGTTCATTCTCTTCACCACTTAGCGCGACTTGCTGTAATTGAAAATGGGCTTCATCCTGAATTAACGGTTTGGCAGCAGGTTAAACAAATAGAACCTGAAATAGTAAAATTATATGAAGAGCTTGTAAACAGCGAAGAGCCAATTGAAAAAAGACTTGAGTTATTATTTTTAGCCAGTGAGTTCATGATACATTCTCGTACGAAAGTGGGTTGTGCACACTTATTGGAAGTTCTAAGTATGAAAGAATACTGGTCCTTCAATGAGATCCAGAATGAGAAGGATTTAATCCCTTATTCTGTTGATTTGGCGGTACTTATTGAGTACTTGATCGAAAAGGGACTAATTGACGTTGTTAGTCTAGATACAAAAGGACATGGTATTTATCATCGGTGTTATCAAGTGAGTAAAAAATTATTGTAAAAAAACAATAAAACCTATTGACCTTTTCTGAGAAACTTGATATATTAATAACCGTCGCTGCGAACGAATGAATGAAAGTTTTCGCGAGTGACGGTTTTCTTTTTTTGAAAAATAATATTGACACTGTTAAATGGTTCGTGTTATATTATTAAAGTCGCTTACGAGCGAAAGAAATATTTGCTCTTTGAAAACTAAACAAACAAGAACGTCAACAAAAAATATTAGTTTCTTCTATAGAAACTAGCTAACGTAACAAATGAGCTAAATCAACTTTCTTGGAGAGTTTGATCCTGGCTCAGGACGAACGCTGGCGGCGTGCCTAATACATGCAAGTCGAGCGAATCTTAAGGTGCTTGCACC
>NZ_JACCBX010000012.1:145647-209989 GCF_013409995.1 Neobacillus driksii | reverse complement strand
CCCATAGACGGATCGACCTTCCTTCACTTCTACTATAAAAAAATAGTAGCACAAACCATGGCCTTGGTTTGTGCTACTAATGTTAGTATGTTTAATAACTCGTCCACTTTTTAGACTAATCTAACTCGGGGCTCAACCTGATCCCCCAACCGATAACTGCGGACGTCTTTTATAAGAATACACAAAAAAACGGAACTCTTTGTTTACAATATAGGCTTTATATACAAACGAGTATATAAAGCCCAATTTCTAAAAAATATGGTGTTTGAATGCCCTTCTCCTTACTTCAAATTCAACTTCTTCAACGCATCTGCCAAAGCTGTATTAATCGGCTCTTCTTCCTTGTTTTGGTTTTTCAGATACTTTTGCACCGTTCGTTTATCTACTTTACCGCCAGATTCTTTTTTGCGACGTGCTTCAAATGCGGATAATTTTTCACGATGTCCACATTTACATGCAAAGACTTGACCCTCACCTTCACCACGCAACTCCAGTTTTTTATGGCATTGCGGGCAGCGCGCATTTGTGACTCGCGAAACATTTTTTCGATGTCCACATTCACGGTCTTGGCAGACAAGCATTTTACCTTTTTTCCCATTTACTTCAAGCATTGGTTTTCCACAGTCCGGACAACTTTTTGTAGAGATATTGTCGTGCTTATACTTTTTATTACTCGCTTTAATTTCAGCGACAATTTCTTTTGTATACTTTTTCATTTCACTGATAAAAACATCCTTTTTCAACTTACCCTTAGCAATTTGATCAAGCTTTTGTTCCCACTCAGCAGTCAATACAGGAGATTTTAGTTCTTCAGGTACCAAATCTAACAATTGGCGCCCTTTAGAAGTTAGGTAAATATCTTTGCCTCGCTTTTCGAGTAAAAATGAATTGAACAGCTTTTCAATAATATCAGCTCGTGTCGCCACAGTTCCTAACCCGCCAGTTGATTTTAATGTCTCTGCCAGTTGTTTATCATTGGTTTCCATATATTTCGTTGGATTTTCCATTGCCGTTAGTAATGTTGCCTCATTAAAACGGGCAGGAGGACTCGTTTGACCAGATGTTTGCGCGATTAATTTCAGGTTAAGGATATCGCCTTTTTCGATACGCGGCAAAATCTGTTCCTTTAGATCGTCTGCTCCATCTTCGTCTTCAAAGCGATTCTGGTATACTTCTTTCCATCCAGAGGATAAAATCGTTTTTCCCCTTGCTACAAAGTTTTCTTCGCCGATTTTTGCACGAAGCGTAAGCTGCTCATACTCAAATGCTGGAAATAACACGGCTAAGAATCGTTTTACCACTAAGTCATATATTTTCCGCTCTTTATCTGTGAAGGCTGAGAAGTTGACATAACCTTCTGTTGGAATAATCGCATGGTGATCGGATACTTTGCTGTCATCTACAAAAGATTTCGATACTTTTATTGGCTTACTTAAAATCTTATTGGTTAACGGACGATACTCTCCTACTCCACATGCTCTTAAACGCTCTGGAAGCGTTCCTACAATATCTGAAGAAAGGTAGCGTGAGTCTGTACGAGGATAGGTTAAAACTTTATGCTGCTCGTATAGTTTTTGCATGATATTTAACGTTTCCTTAGCAGAATACCCAAAAATTTTATTCGCATCGCGCTGTAGTTCGGTTAGATCATAAAGCCCAGGAGAAAAGGATTTTTTCTGTTTTTTCTCAATGTCTTTTATTACGGCGTTTTGTTTGCCCAGTTTTTTCACAATCGCGTCGATTTTCTCTTTATCAAAGCTTCGGCTATTTCCGTTTGCATCCTGCCAAGTCAATTTTAAATTGTCTGAGGTTTGCGCTTCGATTCCGTAATACGTTTGAGATTTGAAGTTTTTTATTTCATCCTCCCGTACTGCAATGATTGCTACTGTTGGAGTTTGAACCCGGCCACAATTTAGCTGGGCATTAAAACGGGTTGTTAATGCACGGGTTGCATTCAGCCCTATATACCAATCCGCTTCTGACCGCGCAACAGCAGATTCATATAAATTTTCATATGCTTTGCCCGGCTTCAGGTTGGCAAAGCCATCTTTAATTGCTTTATCCGTAACGGAAGATATCCATAGGCGTTTTGTAGGTTTATTAACCTTTGCCTTAACAAGTATCCATCTTGCAACTAATTCGCCCTCACGACCGCTATCTGTTGCAATAACAATCTCCCCGACATCAGAGCGTTGCAGTTGGCTTTTTACAGCATGAAACTGCTTACTAGATTGCTTAATGACAACAAGCTTTAGCTCATTCGGAAGCATCGGTAAATCTTCTATTTTCCATGATTTATATTTTTCGTCATACACTTCCGGATCTGCAAGGGTAACTAAATGACCTAGTGCCCATGTAACAATATATTTATCTCCTTCTAAAAATCCGTTTCCTTTTTTATGACAATTCAATACCCGTGCTATATCACGAGCGACAGAAGGTTTTTCGGCTATAACTACACTTTTTTTCATTATTAAACATCCTTTCAGTGAACCATTGAATAATAATATAGCATATTATGACTTGAATTACAGAATGGCATTACTTAAATCAAGCTTTGAAAGATTAGGACTAAATACCGGATAGGTACATTCATTTTTACCTATCTTTTTTTCTTGTATTTATCTCTTTGGTGATAGTATGATGGAAAAGCGCTATCGTACATATTGGCTTCGGAGGTACACATGAGGATTAGAGATTGGGATCCAAATTTGAAGGTTCGCTTATTTAGCGAAGCTATGATGAACATTACATTTTGGATGTTCTTTCCTTTTCTGACGATTTATTTCGCAGACGAATTTGGTAAAAGTAAAGCTGGTTTATTATTGGTATTTTCACAGATTTTTTCAGTCATCGCAAACTTAATGGGCGGATACTGTGCCGACCGTTTCGGGCGTAAAAAGATGATGGTTCTCTCAGCCATTGGACAAGGGCTTTCTTTCCTAGTCTTTGCTGTTGCAAGTTCTCCTTGGCTTCAGTCACCCTGGTTGGGATTTATTGCATTCGCAATTGCTGGTGTTTTCGGTTCGTTTTATTGGCCTGCCAGTCAAGCAATGGTGGCAGATGTCGTTGATGAAAAAGATAGAAGCAATGTATTTGCTATTTTCTACACTTCTATTAATATTGCAGTGGTAATTGGTCCTATTTTAGGAGCAATTTTTTATGTAAATTATCGTTTTGAAACGTTACTCTTTGCTGGTTTTGTTTGTATGTTACTTGGCTTAATCTTAGCAAAATGGACTAGGGAAACCGCACCGTTGCAAAAGGTCAATCCATTGGAAGCTGAAGGTAAATGGTACTATTTCCTACAAGAACAGTTAAAAGATTACACATTAATTATAAAAGATAAAACCTTCCTTCTTTTTATCATTGCGGGTGTCTTGGCGGGTCAAACTTTTATGCAATTAGATCTATTATTTCCTGTTTATATGAAAGACGTTATCGATCTTCAGACTCTATTTTCAATAGGTGACTGGTCATTCACGGTTAAGGGGGAGCAGGCTTTTGGTATTGTGCTTGCAGAGAATGGCTTCCTGGTTGCATTGCTAACGGTAGTCATTACGAAATGGATGGGAAGCTATAAAGAACGAAATGTGTTTGTTTTGTCTTCCGTTATATATGCGATTTCGATTGTACTCTTTAGTCAAACTCATTGGATTTGGGGATTTATCATCGCGATGGCTGTATTTACCTTTGCTGAGTTGATGGGAGCCGGAATTCAACAAAGCTTTGTGTCGAAGCTAGCACCTGAGCATATGCGAGGACAATATTTTGCTGCAGCAAGCTTACGTTTTACAATCAGCCGCACGATTGCTCCCTTATCGATTCCATTAACGGTTTTAATTGGGTACGAGTGGACATTTTTTGTACTTTGCCTGCTTGCGCTTGCAAGTGCAGGATTGTATTGGCTAATGTTTTATTCCTTTGAAAAGAAAACTGCATTGGATCCTAATTAGGATCCTTTTTTTGTTTAGACTGTGTTAAATAAGGCTGTTGATTTACGCTCCACTAAGGAATGATTCTTTGAATAATCATCGCAGTGACAGGCGGTCTTTGCCTGTCACGAGGCGCTACGCTTTCCGCGGGCTTGCCCGTGAGCCTCCTCGGTCGTGCCGACCTGCGGGGTCTCACTCAGCTCGTTCATCCCGCAGGACTTTGAATTTACTTCCACGAATAATCACCGCACGAAGAAAATGCGTTAGCATTTTCGAGGATCGAGCGCCTTCCGCTTCAATCAACAGGTTCTAAGATCAATAGTATCCTTTTAACACAGTCTTTGTTCGAAAAATTGTCAATAAATTGTACTAAAATGTTCACATTTTACTGGTTTACAATTATAATTAATTTGTAATCGGTTTCTAATATAAGGATGGTGGTATTGATGGAATTATCTCAATTTATGTCCCCCACTTCATGGTCCGGTATTGTTACATTTTTAGTATTATTTTCAGCGGGAGTTTATTTTAATATAAAAGTATATGGTAGTAAATTAGAGTAGAGATTCACATCCCTACTTATTTTTTTACCTTCTTTTTAAGTGGGCAACATTAAACTGTTATCAGTTTCTTTTTCACCTTAATAGGACTAAAATAAAAAAGGAAGATTCTGAAAAAAGGAGATTAAAATATGAGTGAATTTCAAAGAAACCTTGAGAAATATGCAGAGCTTGCCGTTAAGGTTGGTGTAAATATACAGAAGGGACAAATTTTAGTTATAAATACGACCATAGATGCCGCAGAATTTGTCCGTCTTGTTGTAAAAAGTGCCTATACAGCAGGCGCAGATAACGTAGTAGTAAACTGGACCGACGATGTGGTATCCAGAACCAAATATGAATTAGCACCAGATGAAGCTTTTACTACATATCCTGTATGGCGTGCAAAGGAAATGGAAGACTTTGTTGACCAAGGGGCCGCTTTTATGGCCATTGTTTCTTCAAGCCCTGACTTATTAAAAGGAGTTAATCCGGAACGTATTTCTAATTTCCAAAAGGCGGCAGGAACGGCGCTGGCTAAATACCGTCAAGCAGCACAATCTGATAAAGTCAGCTGGACAGTCATTGCAGCTCCATCTCCTGATTGGGCGGCAAAGGTATTCCCTGACGCACCAAGTAATCAACAAGTTTCATTACTTTGGGACGCCATCTTCAAAGCTGTTCGTGTCGATACAGAAAATCCTGTGGAAGCTTGGAAGAAGCACGATGAAACCTTGCATGAAAAGGTTAATTATCTAAATGAAAAACGCTATCAAAAGCTTCACTATACTGCACCAGGAACAGACTTAACAATCGAACTCCCGCATTACCATCTTTGGGTTGGGGCTGGCAGTGTAAATGAAAAAGGATTGGAATTTATGGCGAATATGCCAACGGAAGAAGTCTTTACTGTTCCTCATCGTGAAGGTGTAAATGGCACCGTTGCAAGCACAAAGCCATTAAGCTACGGTGGAAATATCATTGACCGCTTCTCTGTAACCTTTGAAAACGGAAGAATTGTTGATTATAAGGCGGAAGAAGGTGAGGAGTTCTTAAAGCGTTTAGTTGAAACCGATGAAGGCTCGCATTATCTTGGTGAAGTCGCACTCGTTCCTTTCAACTCACCAATTTCACAATCAAATGTATTATTCTATAATACTTTGTTTGATGAAAATGCCTCAAACCACTTAGCAATCGGAAGCGCTTATGCGTTCTGTATTGAAGGCGGTAAGAAAATGTCTGCTGAAGAACTAAAAGAAAATGGTCTCAATGACAGTATTACACATGTCGATTTCATGATTGGCTCTGAGAATATGGACATCGATGGCATTAAAGCTGATGGAACCAGCGAACCAGTATTTAGAAAAGGCAATTGGGCTTTTTAATGGTATAATAAATGGAGCAGCTTCTTCTGAACGGAGGCTGCTCTTTGCTGATTAAACAGATGAAATACGGAGGTTCTTTTTATGTTAAATGAGTTTAAGAAGTTTGCCATGCGAGGGAATGTGATTGATCTCGCAGTCGGGGTTGTCATTGGTGGAGCATTCGGGAAGATTGTTTCCTCACTGGTTGCAGATATTATTATGCCAATGGTTGCCATGCTCGTGGGAAGGGTTAGTGTTGCGGATTTAGCGTTTGGGGAAGTAAGATATGGGGTATTTCTACAATCTATAATCGATTTCTTAATCATTGCTTTCTCTATATTTATGTTTATTAAATTCCTGTCTCGCTTCAAAAAGAAAGAAGAAGCAGTCAAAGTCGAGGTTAAAATTGACAAGCAAGAAGAACTACTTACTGAAATAAGAGATTTATTAAAAGCCGAAAAAGAATTTTCTAGAAAAAATGAAACATCTTGACCATTTATTCGTATATTCTAGATATAAAATATTATTGGGGTGAAAAAATTGTATACACAAACATCTACTGAATTTTTACCTTCTGTTATCAGGACGTTTGCTCTTTCACTAGCCATTGCGTTTGTTGGGACCATGGCAGGAACCTTTGTACCGCCGGCATTATTTTTACCATTAGCGATCCTTGAATTCGTTTTGTTGATGATTGCCTTTTTCTTTAGACGCAAAAAAGCAATTTCTTATACTTTCCTGTACGTCTTCACTTTTATTTCAGGAATTACGTTGTATCCAATTGTTTCTTATTATGCAATGACAGCCGGAGCAAATGTGGTCTTAATGGCTTTTGGGACTACTACCGTCGTGTTTACGGGAGTAGCCATCTATGCAACAGTATCAAAACGAAATTTCTCCTTTTTAGGCGGATTCCTGTTAGCAGCCTTACTTGCGTTAGTGGCCATTTCTATTTTTAATATTTTCATGCCGCTTAGCTCAACCGGTATGCTGGCATTTTCTTTCATTGGCGTATTGGTTTTTAGCGGTTACGTATTATTTGATTTCAACCGTATGAAGCATTATGGAGTAAGCGCGGAAGAAGTTCCTTTAATGGCACTAAATCTTTACTTAGACTTTATCAATCTATTCGTAAGTATTTTGCGCATCTTCGGAATTCTTTCATCTAGGGATTAACATAATAGAAAGCCGGGACTTCTCTCCCGGCTTTTTATTGTGCAAATGCTTGGAGCTTCGGTCTAAGGTGCTCTTTTCCCCTTTTCATTCTCGTTTTTACTGTAGATATTGGGATATTACTTTTTGTTGATATCTCCAATAAAGTAAGGTCTTTAAAATAATATAGAAAAATAGCAGACTGATATATCTCTGGCAGCGTCTTGACACTTTCAGCCATTTTTCTAACTGAATCTTTATGTAAAAACTCTTCTTCTGGAAGAGGAGGAGCTTCTACTGCCGCAGAATAAGAATACACCTCTTCCTTCCAAAACTGTTTTGTTTTATTTTCTTTTCGCCAATAATCCTTGCATTTATTTCTAGCTATTGTAAATAACCAACTTCTCAACCGTGCAGGTTCCTTAATCGTATGAAAGGCCAAATATGCCGAAACCAAGACCTCCTGATACAAGTCCTCTGAAAGTTCTTTCTGTCTAACTAAGGAAAAAATATAGTTAAAAATGGCTTTCCCATGTTCTTTCACCATAACTTCAAACGAATCAGTCATTTTATCCCGCATTTTTTCAAACCTTCTTTCCTTTTAAAACCTCTTAAACTAATAGACGGAATAAACATGTCCAGCCCCTACACGAACCAGCATCTTTTTCTTAATTATTTTTCTGTATAAGACCTTTCATAAAGATCGAAACACCAATACTTTTACAAATGCTTAAATAATGCATCAATGCCAATAAAACTGAACCTGTATTCATAGCGATAATTACACCGTCCATCCTCCATTCAGGGCGTGATGATAGGACAATGATGATGGCAAAGGAGACAATTGTTGACCAAATACCATGAATAAACGTTTCCTTTATAAGTCCTAAGCCAATTAAAAATGCTTGCATTGGCATCACAAAAAAATGGAATAGAAAAAACGGCCAGAGCATTTGTAAATAACTAGCGGCAGTTGAAGATTCAAAGAATATGGAAGTAAGCTGCGGGGCAAAAACATAGAAAACAACCACGGCTGGCACCCCATAAAGAAATGTAAGCATCATTACTTGTGAAAGCATTTTTTGCAATGTTGAGTAATCTCTATTCGAATACGTTTTCGAGACAGCCGGTATTAAAACAGTCATTAAGGAATGAGCAATGAACGCCGGGAAAAACCCAATTGACGCGGCAACTCCCATTAGCATGCCAAAGTGCTCAGTCGCAATGGTTTCCGACAGCCCAGACCGTACCAATGCCGCCTTTATTAAAAAGGGTTGTATCGCACCTGTCAAAGCGGAGAATAATCGTAACCCTGTCGTTGGTACCGAGACGGCCATTAAATTTTTCCGGACAGCTTTACGATTTAAATTGGAAAAAGGCATTCGTTTAAGCTGCTGAAATTGAATAATTAACATGTAGCATAAATAAAGAAACACAGCAATTTCACTGCCAATGAATGAAGCAATTGCAATGAGTACCGAGGCCTCTGAGTCAAATTGGAAGAAACGAAATAACAGAAATAATAAAACTAGCTGTATTGATTTTCTTATGAAATTAGCAATGGCGATTTTTCCCATATGGTGCCGGCCCATAAAATACCCCCGTGCTACTGAGGTAAAGGAAATGACAGGCACAAGCAGAATAATGAGCCATCGTGTATAAGGATGGTATCCATCAAAAACTGAAATAAATGGAATAAGTACCATAGCGACAACCAAGAGGATACTCGTAAAGATAATGGTAATCGTAATGGCATGATAAAGGATATTTCGATGAAATCGATCTTCTTTTTCAGCAACGAACTTTGATATGGAAACCGGAAGTTCAAAGCTTGATAAGAGGACGAGCAAATAAATGGATGGAAGGATCGACATATATAAACCTAATCCATGCTTGCCCAATTCTTTTGCTAGAATTAAATTGACTAAGAACTCTACACCTTCCCCTAAAAAGGCGGATAAGGCTAAAAATAATATTCCTTTGTAAAAGATAGCCATAACGAACTCCCCTTTAAAACAATCTCACTTTTATAAACCTATGAGACAAGTTCTTTGAATAGTAGGAAGAAATGAAAAAAGCAAAAAAAAAAAAGAGCACTTGGCCCTTTCTAAACATTGTTTGTTATCGTCTGTTTTCTAACTACCCAAGTCATAATGAAAATAACAACAACTAATAATAGTTGTGGTAATGTAGTTTCCCATGTTGGGTACAATCCAATCCAATCCACAAACGGGAAGTTAATAACAGTACTCGTCGAAAAAACCTTAGAAACCTGTAAAGCGTGGATACTTATTCCGAGCATTTTAAAGGCTAAGAAATAAATTACAAAGGTTGCCACTTTAAAAAATACATGAATAGGAATTTTTACACTGTAATAAATAATCCCAAAGCCTAAAATAGCTAAAATGATTACGGCTAGAACAATCCCGATAACAAGTTGCTGCACGCTTATATACGGTGTTATTCCAGTGTAAAAAATAATCGTCTCGGCTCCTTCACGGAATACCGAAAGAAAACTGATAACGGCAAATGAAAAGATGCTTCCTTTTGCAATTGCTTGCTGCATCTGCTGCTTTACATACTTATTCCAATTTTCAATACTTGATTTCTTATGAAGCCACGCTCCAACCGATATCATCATAACCACAGCCAATATACCGATTATTCCCTCAATATATTCTCGACTGGAAGCTGCAGTAATCTTGGAAAAAATAATATTGATAAGAACTGCAAGTAAGGCACTTGCTAAGATTCCACCAGCCACTCCTATCCAAATCCATTTTTGTTGAGGTGACTGACCCATTTTCTTTAGAAATGCCAGTAAGGTTGCAATGATTAATAATCCTTCTAACCCTTCCCTTAATAAAATAAGCGCAGAATCCCAAAATGAATAATTGGTTTTAGTAATCAATGGCTCTAATTTCGTATTTAAATCCTTTACTATAGCCAATGCCTTTGGACCATTTACCTTATCAGAACTTAGAATACTAATAGCTGTTGGAATTTTTGTTTCAATCTCACTATATAACTTACTGTCTCTTGTTTGTACTTCCCCTTCAACCATTGGCCATATGTTAAGGATTTCATCTAAATCCTGAGTAGAACTCTTATAATCCTTATTGGCAATCTCTTCTTCTGCCTTCTTTAATAGTGTGGAAACATCTGTTAAAGAAAAATCACCTTTAACCTGCTTCGAAAATTTACCGTTTAGAAAGTTCTCCACTTCTTGTGTTAGTTTATCTACGTTCGTTTCAGCCTTCTTTAGATCCGCAGGATTTTGGGTAATTGAAATTCGGATTAATGCCGTGTATCTTTCAATATTCCCATAAGAAGCAATACTGGCATCATGAACCATTTTTTCCGAAGCATTCCATTGATCCATTAGTGTTTGATACTGAATCTTTATATTAGCTGCATCCCCATCCAAGATAGATTCCTTCAGCTTCTCTAGGAGCGGCAGCAATTTTTCTACTTGTACTGTTTGTTTTGTTCGGTCTACAGGATTTTGTTCTTTATCATACTTCACCAGGGAACTTGATAAGGCTGAGAGACTACTAGAAAGAGTCTCCTTTTCTACATTCCTTTTTGCTAGTAAACTTTGTACCTTTTCCAACTCTTGATCAACCGATTTTGCCTGTTCACTAGTAGTATTCTTAATTTTTATCCATTCTTTAGAAAACTGTTCCATGTTATTCGAAACCGTTTCCTGATCGCCTGATTTTACTTTCATTAAACTATCCCCAAGCAAGACAAACAGCTCGTCATGATTTTCTGCTGCCACAACATGGTGCGCAGTTTGAAAAAAAATAAATAAAGATAAAAATAATATGAAGGGCTTCCATGACATTTGCATTGATCTCTCTCCTCTATAAAAGGAAAAACATTACGTAAATAGTGTCTCTCCTATAAAACCTCCATTTTTCGTTCCTGGTAAACAGGCGAAAAGGGCGCTTCCTCGATGTGAAATATATTCATTCAACTTATCCATACTTGAAAGTCTCTTTTGGATTGGAATGAATTGTTTACTTGGTGAACGTTGGAAACTTAAGAAAAGCAGACCTGCATCAAAGCTCCCGGTCTTCAAATCCATACCATTTGAGTAAGAATACCCCCTGCGGAGAATTTGCTGCGATCCATCTCCATGTGACAGTCGAACATGCGAATCCACAGGGATCGTATCTTCTCCGTTTGGTTGTTTGTGATGAATATCAAGTTTATCAAATTCATTTTTTTGTCCAAAAGGTGCACCAGTGTCACGATATCTTCCAAAAGTATTTTCTTGTTCTTTTAGATTGGTACGATCCCAGACTTCAATAAACATTTGGATTCTTCGTACAACAAGATAACTGCCGTTCTGAAGCCAATTCGGTCCATCACCTGGCTGAACCCAAACATGTTCATTCATCTGTTTTTCACTTTTTACATCAGGGTTGACCGTTCCATCCTTGAAACCAAACAGGTTCCTAGGTGTTCCTTCTTTTGCATCTGCCTGCTTCGTTCGCTGAAATCCTGGCTGTGCCCATCTTAAAACAGCCTTTCCCCTAGCAATTCGAATTAGGTTTCTTACAGCATGAAATGCCACTTGCATATCGTCCGCACATGCTTGAATACATAGATCTCCACCAGTCCATTCCTCTTCTAATGCATCTAATGAAAATGCGGGAAGGTCTACTAATTCCTTAGGTTGCTTAAGTTTTAAGCCAAAGCGGTCTTGGTTGTCCTTTACAAAAAGACTTGGGCCGACTCCGAAAGTAATCGTTAAATTAGAGGCAGATAATCCTTCCGCCTCTCCCGTATCTTTTGGCGGAAGAAATTCATTACTAGTTAGTTCTCCGATTGGTTTGCCCTCAGACATTAATGCGGAGGCATGCGTCCATTCTTTGAAAAGCGTTATTAAATCATTTTTCCTAGAAGTTGTCACATCTAAGGCAGCAAAATAAACATGGTTTTGTGGTTTTGTCGTAATTCCACTTTGATGCTTACCATAAAATGAAACAACATCCTTTGCGCTTGAGGCCTTTCCTTCTGTAATAGACAACATGCTTCCTATTCCGGATGCACCAATTAGAATCCCAACACCGCCAACTCCAGCAGTTTTCAACATATCCCTACGTGAAACCTTCTTCACGCCAAGAGATTCCTCTTCAATGAAGTACTCCTTCTTAGACATCTATAATGCCTCCGTTACAATTCCGATTTGAGAGAGTGGTTCTGCAAGCGCATCAATGGCTTGACTAAGTTCCTTTACCTCAGCTTCTGACAAATCCGTATAAATCTTGTATCCTCCATCAATTTTATGTTTATTTAATAAGCTAAAAACCTCATCAAAGCGGGTTTGAATTTCCGTAGAAAGGTCCTTATTCTTTTCCTTTAAAGCAGGATTTAAAAGTTGAAAAATTTTGTCCGCACCTTCTACATTTGCAGCAAAATCAAATAAATCAGTATGAGAATAGCGATCCTCTTCCCCCGTCACTTTTGAAGTGGATACTTCATTTAAGAGGTCTACCGCCCCTGTAATTAATAGGTCAGGTGTGACTTCGACTGTATCTACCTTTGCTCGTAAAAGATTTACGTCTTTCATCAGCTGCTCTGCATATTGTTCATAACCAGTAGTTGTGTTTTCAACCCATAACCCTTTTTCAATACGGTGGTAGCCTCCCCACTCAGCCTCTGGGACATCGCCTTCGCGCGCATCAATTTTCGGATCAAGATCTCCAAATACTTCAGCTATCGGTTCTGCACGCTCATAGTGCACTCTTGAGGTGGCATATAGTGCTTTAGCATTATCAACATCTCCATTTTTAACTGCCGTTGTAAATGCTTCCGTTGCCTTTACAAATTCTTCAATTTCTCCTATAGCATACTTACGGTATTCATCCGTTACTCCAGAGAGTGAATCAGATTTAATATTCTTTGTTTCTTTTACCGTCTCTTTAGCTGAGTTTTCATCTGAATTAGCACAACCAAATAATAGACTGCTAGACAATAACAAACTTCCTGTAACTTTTAATAATTTCATATCTACATATCCCCCATTAACACTAATAATGATAATCATTCTCACCATTATCATATCAGCAAATGATAATGGTTTTCAATAGCTAATTAAAAAAACTTTCCAACTATTCAGGTTGGAAAGTTTTTAGAGTTATTTTATTAATGAGTGTTTAAAAGCATATATGACTGCCTGTGTTCGGTCTTGGACGTTAAGTTTACTTAGTATATTACTGACATGGGTTTTTACCGTTTTCAATGCAATATATAGTTCATCAGCAATGTCCTGGTTCGTTTTACCCTCTGCCATTAACATTAATATTTCCATTTCGCGGCTGGTTAGTTCTTCATGTGGCTGATGCTTTTGTTTCTGGCGCATTTTAACCATCATTTTTCCTGTTACTTCAGGCTCAAGAACGGACTGTCCATGATATGTAGCGCGAACAGCATTGGCAATTTCATCTGCTTTTGACGTTTTTAGCATATAACTAGTAGCACCGGCTTCTAATGCAGGGTAAACCTTTTCATCATCCAAAAAGCTGGTGACAATGATTACTTTTGCCTCTGGCCATTTTTCGATGATTTGCTTTGTTGCCTCGATCCCGTCCATTTCCTTCATGACTAAATCCATTAAAATAATATCAGGTCTGAGCTCAAGGGCCAATTCCACGCCCTTTTTTCCATCAGCAGCCTCACCCACTACTTGAATGTCTGGCTGTGCGGATAAAAAAGCGGAGACTCCAATTCTCACCATCTCATGATCATCAACAAATACTACTCTAATCATTTACACCATCTCCATTTGTCATAACAGGTACCTTCACTTCAAGCCTTGTACCTTTACTCTTTACACTAATTACCTTTAAAGTGCCGCCAACCTCTAGCGCCCTCTCATGCATATTCTGCATTCCATATGATCCAGCCTTTTTTGTTTCAACTTCAAAACCTACCCCGTCATCAACAATTCTTAAAATGACAAGGTCATCCCGCTTTATCAATAAAACCTCAAGTTTATTTGCTTTGGAATGCCGAAGTGTATTGGATACAGACTCTTGGAGGATCCGGAAAAGATGATCCTCAATACCTTTATCAAGTGGAAATGCTTCTACTTTCCACTTAATTTCCATTGTTACTTTCTGTGATAATTCGATTAATAACTCTTCAATTCCTTCTTGAAGCGTTTTATTTTTTAACGCAACTGGACGCAAATGAAGAAGCAGGGCACGCATTTCAAGTTGTGATTGGTGAATCATTTCCTCCACCATTTTCAACTGTTTAGCTTCCCTATCCTCTTCATTTGCACCTTGTCGAGTTGTATTGATGGCCGACATCATCATCGAAGCAGCAAATAATTGCTGACTGACGGAATCATGTAACTCGCGGGCGAGCCGGTTTCGTTCTTGTTCAATGATTTCTTGAATCCTCGCTTCCTGATCTTCAACCTTTTCTGTAGCCAGTCGTTGTGAAAGTTTGGCTTGTTCCGACATTTGCCTGCCAATTCTATCAATTTGTTCCGCTATACTCTGCATTTCCGAAATGGCTTGCTTTTCGTCAGAACCAATTTGCTTCCCTTGCTCTAACTGGTGCAATGAATGCTCGACACCCTGGAACTGTCTTCTCCAGTATATACCTGAAAAAACGCCCAATAGTATACCAGTAGCAATGCTGAATGCCGGAATAAATATGATAAATGGAATATCCATAAATTGCCGGTTCCAAAGTTCAGACCAGTCTGAAATCGGAAAAACAATGAAAAAGGCAGCGGCAACAACGATAGCAATCATGATTGAAGAAGCGATATTCCATACAACCTGTCTTTGGATTGTGCTCATATCCGGCTCACCTCTAAATTGCCCACCAACAACGAGGTAAAGATTTTAATCTTTTGCTCTGCATGGTCATAGTCTGCTGTCTTAAGGTGGAAAGCTTGGTTAAAAACCTGAGCTTGATGATTTTCTAGAACCGTTGTGGCACCAATAACAGATGAGTGATGAACGCTTACTTCTATTTCATAAGGTATTTGGATTTGGATATTGCCAATAACATTTCGGATAAAGATAATCGTTTCACCCTTCGGTAAAACTGTATAACTTAAATCGATTATTGTATCTCCAATACCAGATTGGATGTTAATGTCATTCCATTCATAAACACTGCTTGGGGTTTTTTGCTGCCCGAAAAATATATTCTCAAAGAGCGGCTTGGTCTTAATCAGTGTCTCTTCTTGCAGAGCATGCTCTGATTCTTTGATATCTAGTGCAATCTTATTTGGATTCTTTTTGGAGTTAGTATATTGAATGATAAAATGTATGAGTATTGCAAGCAGTAAAAATCTAAAGGTCATCATGCTAAACACATGGATGATGAATGAAATTATACCCGCGAAGAAAAGAAACTTACCAAATTTTTTTCCAGTTCTTTTTCGACCTAAATAGATCATTCCACAAGAAAATAAAAGGGAGAAAACAAGACCACTGTTAAAAAATAAAACCTCTAGCAAAAGAACGACAACCCCAATGATAACAAGCCATTCTGTATAATTATTCTTTGTATTTTTAAACATCTGGCCACCCTCCCCTTCATTTTAATCATGTTTGATAGTTAGGCCAAAAAGGTGCATAAGGCTGCACCTTTATAGAATACCATGTTTTATTTAGTCTATGTTCGTAAAGATTGTTGTAAAAATCTTAAAGCCGAATTTAACGTGGTAAAAGTTATTTTGCACTTCGGATTATAGTTTGCTGGCTCTTTTCTTATCAAATTTATTCTATTTCTTGCGGTTACTTAGTACAACCATTTTTTTGTTCCTAAAATCAACAAAGTTTAAGAAAAGAGCCTTTGTTATTAAATAGACTTGCTTTCTTCTAATTTCAGTTCTTTTTCTAGTTGTGCAATTTTGGCATCAATCGTATCGCGGTAATATGAACTTTTTGCTTGATGATCTAAACGATCCAAGTAAGAATCAATTTCTTGAAACCGTGCGTTTGCATTGCCAGCAGTATGATTTGAGTCCAATACTTGATTCATTCGATGATTGGCACGGGTCACATTCTCACGACCCATTAATTCCAATCGACGGATTTGCATATCTTTTAACTTATGTTTCATTTCCTCATATTTTCTTTCTAATTCACCAAGCTGACCTTTCACTTGCTCTAGTGAAGCCCCCAGACGTTCGACACGGCTTGAGTATTGCTGATGTTCTGCCGCAGCAAATTCATACAGCTCAGTTTCACCCGCTTTAGAAGCAATCTCCGCCTGATATTTCCTCTTTTCTGCTAATTCCACTGCTTGAGAATATTCTCTCGTGAATTCATCTTTTAATGCGTATTGCCGTTCCACAAGCTTTCTAACTTTCTCAGTCTCTTGTTCACATTGACGAAGATATTGATTAAGCAGGGAAATTGGATTTTGCTTTTCTTTTTGATCAACCGCAGCATGTAAATCCGCCATAATCGTATCTTTAATTCTTGTTAATAGGTTTGTCATTTTTATATCTCTCCTTCGATTAGTTTTTATTTAATTCATTCCATTGTTTTTCGAAATTTACAAAAGGGTCAGACTCCTCTTTTACAACAGTCTTTTTACTGCTATTCCAGTTTTTATAAACCAGATAAAGTACATAGGCAGCAACAACACCAATAATAGCAGGAGCGTTATGAATAGAAGCCATTAGGACAAAAAAACCGATTATCCCGAGAACAATTTTACCTCCGGTCGATTCAGCCTTTAAGAACTGTTTGAAAATGAAGTACAGTGCAGCAAAACCAACCAGTAATCCTACCATCGGACCTATTGATGAAAGTAAAATCATTGCTGCTATTCCGCCAGCTATAAGTAACCCAAACTTTTTCATTTTGTTTCCTCCTTTCTTTATCTTGATTTCATCTTACCTCTATTCCAAATTTCTCATAACGAACCAGCGCTTTATTTTCATATCAGTCTCAAGACGTAGAAAGAGTCAGTCCCTTGTGCAGGAACTGACCCTTCTTGTGGTTATTTAGAGATAAACATCTGTGTCCAATAATGTCTTTGGGATCCGCCTTGTGCGTATCCAACACCAATATGAGTATAATTTGTGCTTAATATATTGGCACGGTGACCTGGGCTATTCATCCATGCCCGGACAACTTCCTGTGCAGTTGTTTGCCCTGCTGCTATATTTTCACCTGCAGAGCGATAAGAAATTCCAAAGTTCTTCATCATGGTAAATGGACTGCCGTATGTCGGACTAGTGTGACTGAAATAGTTTTTATCCCTCATGTCCACCGATTTATAACGCGCAACTCTGGAAAGCTCCCAGTCTGGAGTTAATGCTTTTAAACCGCTTTTGGCTCGTTCTTGATTCGTTAGTTGAACGACCTGGCTTTCAATATTTTTGGTGGCATCATAACTAGGAATTGTAACCTTATTCCCTGGGTAAATCAGGTTAGGGTTCTTAAATTGGGGATTCGCTGAGATAATTTCAGAGATCCCGACTTGGTAACGAACTGCAATTTTCCAAAGTGTGTCCCCTGGTTGAACGGTGTAAATTTGCTGGGCAAACGACACATTTGGAATGCTAATTAGTGATAGTAAAAACAGTAAACTTATCCAAAATGATTTTTTCATTTTTACGCCTCCTCGGATATATATTTTTGATTTCAGGTTCAAAATATACAGAGTGTCCAACTAAAATTTTTTATGTAAAGTTCGGAGGAAAAAGTGTGAGAGACATTTCGTGGATTACCTATGTCATGTTAATTTTGGCAAGCTATCGGTTAACCCATTTAATTGTTTTTGATAAAATTACGGAATTTATCCGGAAGCCATTTATGAAGAAAATTAAAGTAGAGACCAATCATGGAGTCGAAACGAAGGAAGTGCCAAAAGGCATGTTTGGGTATTTATTGAAATGTTATTGGTGTGCCGGAGTTTGGAGCGCCATATTACTTGGAGGCGGATATTTACTTTTTCCCCGGGTAACGTTTGTAATCATTTTGATATTTTCCATCGCAGGCGGTCAATCCATCATTGAAACCTTTGTTGGAGTAAACATTAAGAAGGTAGATTATTACGCAGACTTAGAAAAGAAAAAATAAATATAATAGAACGCTCCCCCTTTTGCATAAACATTAGAAAAGGGGGGATTTGAATGGCTGGATGGTGGGTTACTGCCATTGGGTTTATCATTTGTCTTGGTATTGTTGGGGGTACATTGGTTTATTTTTTAAGAGGGACGCTTAACTCTGAAGACTCCACCCGTATTGACCCTGTAAAAAAAGAAATGGAATAATCAATAACAATAATGCGAAGAACCCTGGACGCCAGGGTTCTTTTTCATTTCAAATAATTTTCAAAAAGAACCTTTACATGATTTCTTTAAAATTGGAAAAATTAATCATATGATTATGTACTGGAGGAAAACATATGAGCTCATCTGAAAGCACCCACCATTTTCCTAGAACCTATTGGCGTGAAATAGAATTACCGACGTTTGAAAAATTAAATGAGGATACTACAGTTGACGTGGCAATTGTTGGTGCTGGGATAACAGGTATTACTGCCGCCTATTTGCTGGCCAAAGAAGGGGTAAAGGTCGCAATTATTGAAGCAGGCAGTGTGTTAAACGGGACAACAGGACATACAACAGCGAAGCTGACTGCTCAGCATGAATTAATTTACGATGAATTAATCAGTCATTTTGGCGAGGATAAGGCTAAGTTATATTTCGAGTCCACTTCTAGTGCGATTAAATTTGTTGAGAGAACATCAAATGAAAAAGGAATAGATTGTGATTTTAGCAAACAAGATGCGTTTGTTTATGCAACATCTGATCAGTATGATAAGAAACTTGAAACGGAAATGTCAGCTTATCAAAGGCTGGGGATTGATGGTGACTTAGTAGGAAACATTCCATTTGATATACAAATAAAGTCTGCGTTGTTAATGCGTAACCAGGCACAATACCATCCACTGAAATTTTTAAAAGGACTTTTAGAAGAGGCAATCAAGGCGGGGTGTAAGGTTTATGAAAATTCGGTTGCAGCAGGAATTGAGGATGTCGAATCTGCCCAGCCAAAAGTTAAGATTAAGGGGGGAAATAAAGTTGCATGTAAACAGGTGATTATTGCCTCCCATTTCCCATTTTATGATAAACCAGGTCTCTATTTTGCTAGAATGTACGCGGAAAGGTCTTACGCCATCGGGATTAAAACCAATAAGGAATATCCCGGCGGAATGTATATCAGTGCTGACAGTCCGTCACGCTCCATTCGCTATACACCGATTGATGGGGGAAATCTCCTTATACTTGGCGGCGAAAATCATAAGACAGGTCAGGGCGTTGATACGCTCAGTCACTATGTTGCACTTGAGAACTTTGCAAAAGATGTGTTTGACCTTTCTGAATATCACTACCGGTGGTCTGCACAGGATTTAGTGACATTGGACAAGGTGCCTTACATTGGTCCACTCACAAGAGATAAAGAGCATATTTTAGTTGCAACTGGTTATAAAAAGTGGGGAATGACTTCGGGAATTCTTGCAGCCCATCTCCTTACTGATTATGTATTAAATCGCGATAATCCCTATAAGGAATTGTATACTCCATCACGTTTTGATGCGGACCCAGATATTAAATCGTTTATTTCAACCAATGCGGACGTGGCCAAGCATATGATAAAAGGAAAACTTGAGTTTGTACCAAAGGATCCTGGGGATTTAGTGAATGGAGAAGGTTCTGTTGTCATGCATAAAGGGCAGCGTGCAGGCGCCTACAAGGATGAAAACGGAAAGCTGTACATTGTGGATACCACTTGTACGCATTTAGGCTGTGAATGTGAATGGAATCATGCAGAAAAATCATGGGATTGCCCGTGTCATGGTTCGCGATTTGCTTATGATGGAGCAGTAATCGAAGGACCAGCAAAAAAGGCACTAAAGAATGTGGCTGATGGACAATAAGATTCACGATATCTACACAATATTGGGAAATATCTACACCATACTCGTTTTATCTACACACTTCTAGATATATCTACAAATTATAAAGTTTATCTACACATTTTAGGAATATATCTACAAATTCACAAAAAATGAAACGCCTCCCTTGTCAGGAGGCGCTTTCTTTATTTTCCATGCGGACGGTTACGTTTTAATTTTTCTCCAGTTTCAAATTCAACCAGTTCTTCAGGCGTTCTCATTGCCTTTTTACGATTGTTATTTCGCTGGGCATTGGCGTTACCGAGTTTTTGTCTACCCATACTATCATCTCCTTTGTAGAGAATACATATAGTATGAGTGAAAATAATTGAAGTTATTCTCCCCTTAGAACTGGTGCTTTACGGAACTTTGTTAATTGTTCGAACGCAAAAGCCGCTTCAATCAGGGTTGGTTCACTATAGGCGCTTCCGGCAAAAGTAATTCCAACAGGTTCTCCTATAGTTGTATAACCAGCAGGTACTGCAATGGTCGGATAGCCAGCTTTCGCACTAATATGTGAGGCCTCTTCACTAGGAAACAGAATAACATCTAATTGATACTTCTCAAGCGCATAATCAATTCCTTGTTCGGTGGAATGATAAAGATCAAATTCCAACGAATTTACATAATCTGCTTCTGTTAAAGAACCACTAGTTGTAGCGGATTGAATCAGGACTTCCTGTCCATATTTAAGCATTGTTGCTTCATTTTCCTTATTAAATTGAATTAAATCATTCAATGATCTAATGGTTATAGATGGATGAAGATTGTTTAAATATGCGTTTAAGTCAGGTTTAAATTCATAGGTTAAAACGTCATACCGCCACTTGGCATTTGCAGATGGTATCTCTATATGTTCAAAGATCTCCGCACCCGCTGCCTCCAAAACAGCAACAGCATCATGGAAAATCTTAAGCATATCTTCACTTAAATGTTCGGTGAATCCAGCTAAGGCTATGCCTATCCGTTTCCCCTTGAGTCCATCTTTACGTAAATGTTCGGTAAAGTCTTTATCAGCTAGTGGATTCGTTTTGGTTATTGGATCTTCCTCATCTCTTCCTGTCAAAACATTCAAGAGAATAGCTGCGTCTCTAACAGTCCTAGCCATTGGTCCGGCTGTATCCTGAGTATGCGCAATCGGTATGATACCTCTCCTGCTGATTAGACCCACTGTCGGTTTAATTCCGACTAATGAGTTTTGGCAGGATGGATTCAAGATCGATCCAGATGTTTCTGTTCCAATCGCCGCAGCTGCCAAATTTGCAGCAATAGCAGCACCAGAACCTGAACTAGATCCTCCAGCATCAAATTGTCCTGGACCATAAGGATTTAATACCTGACCGCCGCGCGAGCTATAGCCACTTTTCATCCCATAAGCCATAAAGTTTGCCCACTCTGTCATATTGGTTTTACCAAGAATGACTGCTCCTGCTGCACGAAGCTGATCCGCCACATAAGAATCTCTTAACGCAATGGAATCCTTTAATGCTAATGAGCCAGCGCTTGTATGCATTTTATCTGCAGTATCAATATTGTCTTTAATTAAAATGGGAATACCGTGCAATAAACTGCGTGCTCCCGTCTCCTTCCGTTCAGCGTCAAGTGCAGATGCGATATGAAGCGCATCAGGGTTGACCTCAAGGATGGAGTGAATATTTTTATCATAAACAGAAATTCTATGTAGATACATCATTACAAGTTCTCTAGATGTAAGCTCTCCAGATGTCATTTTCTCATGCATTTGAGTGATCGTCGCTTCCTCAATCCAATGATCGAGATATTTCCTTAGCTTTGGATTTTCCATGTTTCTCCCCCCCCAATACCCTAAATTTTATAATAGAATGAAAAATCCAGCAATTAGAAAAAGCAGGGAATATTTCCCCTGCTTTTTTAACGACGAGCCTTTTGTTCTGGTTCAGCAATTTGCCCTTTAAAGAATATTCTTTTACTAGGCGTAACGTTTAACTCTTGACAGTAACGCTTTAATTCACGTTCTTCCCGTTCCGTTACTAAGGATATGACCGTACCATTTGCTCCCATTCTTCCTGTCCTGCCCGCTCGGTGAACATACTGAGCAATATCCCTAGGGAAATCCACATGAACAACATGAGTAACTCCTTGAATATCTAAACCACGTGCCGCAACATCAGTAGCAATCAACATTTTTGTTTTGCCATCACGGAAAGCCTTGAGCTCCGCCTGCCGTTCTAATTTCTTCATATCACTATGTAGAATTCCTGTTGATAACTCTTTGAAATTAAACTTTTCTTTAAAAACTTGAATTTCCCCAATATCATTAATGAATGCTAAGGCTTTAATGTTATCTAAACGAACGATTTTTTCCAGAAGCTTGATCTTATCTCTAGGTTCAGCAGTAAAATAGATATGCTCAACCTCTCCAGAGGAAGCCAGCTCATCCTTTTCTATTCGAAGAATTTCGGGCTCCTTCGTTATTTCCTTTGCCAATTTCTCAGTTCCAGCTTTCATCGTTGCTGAGAATAACACCACTTGGCGGTCACCCATCGTCGATTTCACAATATTTTGGACTGTGTTGAGGTGCTCAGGAATCAGCAACTGATCTCCCTCATCTAATACTACAAGCTTCACTTCGTGCATTTTTACTTTTTTCTGTTTGATCAGTTCAAATAACCTGCCCGGTGTAGCAAAAATGACATGAGGGCGCTTTTTTAATTTTTCAAGCTGGCGTTTTACATTGGCTCCGCCAATAATGGAGGTGCCTCTTATTCCGCTGCCTTCTGACCACTTTTGAAATTCCTGATAAACCTGCATAACCAATTCCTGCGATGACGCTAAAACTACAGCTTGGAGTGACTGTGAATTAGGTTCCACTTTATTTAATAAAGGCAATAAATAAGCAAGTGTCTTGCCTGTACCCGTTGGAGATTCTGCAATTAAGTCTTTTCCTTCAAGAATTAGCGGGATGGCTGTATCCTGAATCGAAGTAGGCTGTTGAAATCCGGACTTTCCCCAGTTTTCCTGTAAAAAAGGGCTTAAGGTATTTAACATATTTGACTCCTTTTTTTATCTCATTTCTACATATTATATCCACACATGACATTGATACTAACCTATTTACTAAAATGTGTCCATAAAAAACCCATTCCTAAGCATGGAATGGGTCTTGGCTTCAATTCACATATTAATCAAATGTTCGGATTGCCAATTTATGAATGGTGGAATTTATTTCTTCCGTTTCTATGATTGCTTCATTATAGTCGATTTCAATTTTTCCACTTCCAGCTAATATCCTTACCTTTTCAATTCCATTAAATCTTTTTATTTTCCTTTTAATTTTCCCAATACATCCTGAGCAGGCCACATCATTTAAAGATAATTGTATCATACTCACCTTGAATATCCCCTTTCGATAATGGCAATTCTAACAATACATTTATCTATATTTCATTCATTTTTATCGCCATCAATCGGAAGTGCGCAGGTTCTACTTCGTTGACGATTGCATTCATTCCCAAAGATTGAAAAGTTGCTGCTAATGGCTCTCCAGGGTGAGGTAAATGAATTTCAAATATCGTCCCAACAGGTGCTGTTTTTACAAAATTTAAGATTTCCCTGCGTGGATGTTCTCCCTTTAAGACCCTCTCACGAATATCTATAACGGCTCTTTGTCCTTCTATTTGAAAACTGCTCATCACTTCATCTCCTCATGATTATGATTTTCACCAAGTGTAGCATCCTTTTCAAATTAAAGAATTGATTTAAATCACGCATAGGTATGTTCTTAATAGGGCTCGGTTACTAAATGCCTTAAGGATAATAAAAAGCCATTTTTGAACGTATTGTGAACATTACCTTTAATTTGATATAAGCCTTTTGATTTAATGGTAGAATGAAGAACAGCAAGATAACAATATATCGGAGTTGAAAATGATGTTAAATAAAATTGCTCTACTCTCCACTTTGTTACTCTTTATTTTTGGAGCAAATGTATTTGCACATTCCCATTTGGAAGAGTCTACCCCCAAAAATGGAGAGATCATAACTCAGTCACTCAAGGATATCACGCTTACTTTTGAAACAGCATTAGAACCAACTAGTTCATTTACATTAATCGATGGTAATCATACAGCTATTCCACTTTCTACTGTTTCAATTACCGGTAATCAATTAATCGCCAATGTAGAAGACGACCTTACAAATGGAGCTTACACCATTCATTGGAAAATAATTGGGGAAGATGGTCATCCTCTTGAGGGCGATATTCCCTTCACAATGAACCTTCCTGAGAATGCTGCACCTCCAGAACAAACTGGATCAGAACTATCTACTACTGATGCGACCACTGCCGAAACAACAGCTGTTGCAGACACAGAAACGGTACTGAAGGATCAAGCAATTGAGGTAAATGAGGCTTCTTTAGATGAACCTGGTATCATGAATTATGTACTGCCAGCAATTATTGGTTTGATTATTGTTTTAGGCTTCGGAAGCTATTGGTTAATTTTTAGGAGGAAACAAGTCTAGATGTTTATTGCAGGCATTGTAAGTGAGGCTTTACTTTATAGTAGTTTTTCATTGCTACTAGGAAGCTTTATTCTTAATCTTGTACCCAAATCGGTACGACCGGAAATTAAGATTCCCAAATTTGTACTATTGGGTGCAGCGTTAGGAATTGCTATATTTTCATTTTTACCGGTGTTAAAAATTGTTTTATATTTATATGAAGACCTAGGTTTAGGCTATACCCTTCAGTCTGTGTTAACCAATTTCGAGGTTGGTAAGACATGGATTAGTACGGGGATTATTTCGTTAATTCTATTTATTTATCTGATTCCAATTAGGCTTGAACAAAAACCATTATTCTCTTTGACTGGCCTAGTATTTACGCTTATCTTAATTGCTTTCCTTGGCTGGTCAAGTCACGCAGCTTCATTATCGAAAATGGCGGGTTTTCTTACACACACCGCTCACTTTTTGGCCATTACAACTTGGGTTGGAATTTTGTTGGTGGTAAGCTGGTTTTCACAGAACCATGAAAATTGGTTGAAATTCTTAAAGTGGTTTTCGCCGCTTGCTAGTTTATGTTTAATTGCCACGACCATAACAGGAATATCATTAATGACCTTTCATATGGAACTGTCCGATTATGTTAGTGTAACAGCAATCCCCTATGGTCAGACATTATTAATCAAACACATTGCAATTTTGCCATTACTAGCTTTTGCCTTTATCAATAGCTTTTTGATTCGGAAGAGACTCATGAATGATCCTTCTTTTAATCCGCTGCCATGGGCGAAGCTGGAAAGTATGATTGTTTTGCTTGTTTTTTCGATTACGGGTGCCCTGGGACAAGCTTCACCACCGCATGAACTAAGTTCGATGATTAGAGCAGAAGGTGCGTCTAAGCTATTTTCCTTTTTTCACCCAGGTGAAATAAACTTCCCTATTACTTTTTCTCCAGGGATTGTTTCAATCATCCTATTTCTAATTGCTATTCTTTTTTTATCGTTGGTTATTGTATCTTTTATAAAAAAAGCTCCAAAAGCTTTGGCATTAGTGATGAGTTTACTATTTATCCTTTCAGGCTATATAGGTTTTATGTTAAGTCTTTCATAAATGAAGCAGCGGAAATTAATTCCGCTGCTATTTTTAGATTGTACGTAATACTGCCCTTACCGGACTTCCATCTCCTTCAACCAATGGCAGCGGCAAAGCAATCAATTCATAATCACCAGGTTCTACTTTATCTAAAAAGACTGATTCAAGAATGTGAATCCCATTTTCATTTAAACGATGGTGAGCATGAAGGTCTTTACTGTCAATTGGGTCGACAGATGGAACATCTACCCCAATCAGTCTAATTCCCTTCTCTGCTAGGAATGGACCAAGATCAGCTTCCAAATGGGGTATTTTTACTGGAAATTCAGAAGCATTTTGCCATGAGAGGGTTCGAAACAACACTCTTTTCATTCCATTTAAATCTACACCCTCTAAATCCTTAACTCCTATACTTTCCTTCCCAGTCATATCGAGAACCCTTACAGGACCAATATATAATTCGAGATCCAAGTCAATAATCTTTTTTCCATCATCATCGAAATGAAAAGGTGCATCAACATGCGTCCCTGTATGTGTACTCATTGTAAGAGTCCCTACGTTTACAGAACCGCTTTCTGCTTTGGACCACGACACCTCATAGTGAAAGGCTGTATCACCTGGCCAAACTGGCATTCCATTTTCAAGCCTTCTAGAAATATCAATTATTTTCATTCAACCACTCCCTAGGGCAGCATTTTAGTAGCCTATGTTAAAAATATATCGCTGTCCTGTTTCTGTCAATTAATGAAAGGAGCGCCAAAAAATTCCATCGTGATCGATCATGCTGCTTAGATCATGAAACGGAATCGTAAAGGTTGGAAACCCAGCAGCATAAGGGGCAATCTCGTATGGTTCAAAATAAATATTCAACGCCCCTTCGCTGATAAAGAAGGACTGGTCTGCTTTGATACCCTTATACGTATCCGGAAAAACATAGGAATATTGTTCGTCGTTTTTAATTTTTTCTCCAATCATTTCACTGATCACTTTTACATAATCTGCTTCTCGCTTAAACAACTCTTTAAGTTGATAAAACCTTCCCGTTTTTAGGTCAATATGGGCATATTTTTTTACAGGCATTCCATGTGCTGCACCAAAAGGATAATCATAGCCATTTATCTCCAAGACTACTAGGTTATTTTTATAAAAACTTACGTCGAAATCACCTGCGTAGCTTGATTCCAACTGTGTATGCTGAGGGATTGCCTTGACTCCAGAAAGTTCCTTCAATGTTTGATTTACGCTCTCCGGAGAGCTAACCCCCGTTAACTGTGGATAATAAACTAAATAATCCTTATTTGGTTTGAATTTGTTTTCGGTTACGGAATAATCCGCTTTTAAAGGAATGATTGTATTTTGTTTCCAAACTAACGTGCCTTTTTTATCAAAATAGAGAATGCGGAGATCGATATCTCCCTTAATTAAGGATTTATTAAATGCTAATGTACCACTGCCATGAATCATTGGAAGATGGTTCAAGCGCTGACCACGCTTATCTATAAAGAAAGTCATTTCGTCATTGTATGCCGAGGCCACTCCATCCTTGTATTCGGAGACACCATTATAGATAAACCCAGTATAAATATGACCGTCAGCATCAGCTATTGCATACTTTTGAAAAAGATATGGCCTTTCTGGATCTTGTGCTTTCCCCAGTGCATATCGATTCTCTCCAAGGTTTAGTAAACTAGAATACTGGGGTTTTATGATATATTTCCCCTGCCTATCTATCAGGCCATAATGATTATTTTCAACATTCACAATTGCTCTGTCTTCAACAAACGGCTGTGTTCCAATAAATTGTGGTTCAATCAATACTTTACCTGATTCGTCCATGTATCCCCATTTTCCATCGTTACTTTTTCGAAATGCCAGCATACCCTCACCATAATCGTCGACAAATGGAAAAGAGTATGAATGTAGTACTTTTCCTGTAAGATCAATGAGTGAATAGCTGCCCTCTTTTATTTTTACAAGGGCTTTTCCGTGTTCAAAATCACTGGCAGATTCATAGGACAGCGAAATGACTTCATTGCCTCTCCTATTTAAATATCCATATAAATAGTTGCCCTGCTCATTTGTATTGGCAGCTGCTGCTCTGCCTTCCTGAAAATCTCCGATAAAGGAATACGCCTTTGAAGTAATTTCCTTCCCACTTTCATCCAATACTTTAAAGCCTTCGTGATCGATAGCTGTGGCACGACCTTCTGAAAAAGGGATGATTGTTTCATACTTTGGTTTCACAATAAAATATCCGTCAGTGTTAATAATACCTGTAAGATTGTTTAATTGGATGATGGCTAAACCATTTTCCTGAAAATCACGAGCCATTTCATATTTGGGAGGGAGAATAAAAGCCCCCTTTTCATTGATGTATCCCCACTTACCGCCGCCAATATCTTTCACTTCTGCTGGAAAAAGGTAAACCATTCTTGATAGGGAAAGCAGGTAGGTAATCCAATTTTCCTGTTCTGTATTTCTTCTAGACATCCGTACTACCCCATTTTATTTTTTATTATATATATGAAAAAATGGGCGGGATGTAGCTTATCTTCCATCACATACAAAAAAGAATCTATTTTGACCAATGAGGCTTCAAAATAGATTCTTCCTGTTTTTTTAAATAAATACGTAATTTTGCTGCAATTCTCTTTGGATATTTTCTTTTGTTTTTAAAATAGCTTGGATGATTTGGTCTTTTACTTCAGGCGAAATGCGGTAGGCTGGTACGCTGACGCTAAAAGCACCGTATGTTTGGTTATTCATTACCAGTGATACACCTAAACAATAGACGTCCTTTTCACCTTCACTGTCGTCAATTGCATAACCATTTCTTTTTACGTCTTCTAACTGTTTTAATAGATTCTCCGGATTCGTAATTGTCGTTTCTGTTATGGGTTTTAGCTCCACTCGGTTCAAATAAGCGGCTTTTTCACTTTCCGCCATTTCTGAAAGTACGGCTTTCCCCATTGCAGAACAATAAAGAGGCTTCGATAAACCAATCCTTGAATTTAAACAGACAATCGGCTTTTTCGTCTCCAACTTGTTAACAGTTAGGATTTCATCGCCTTCTAAAATGCCTAAGTGAATCGTTTCATCTAAACTATTTTGCAGGTCTTTTAAATATGGATAAGAAATTTTTGAAATGTCTAAATCAGCAAGATATTTATTTGCGTATTTGATTAGGGCACTGCCAAGCCCAAATTTTTTCGTTTCAGGATGTTTTTTTACATAACCAATTAGAAGAAGGGTGTCTAATATCTTTAAGGCCGTTGAACTCGTTAATCCTGTTTCTTGTGCAATCACGTTTAATGCTTGCGGTTCTTTCTTTGCTGACAGAAAATCAAGGATACTTGAAGCCTTTATTAGAACAGTACCATATGGCTGCTTTGCATTCTCCATTATGTTACCTCCCTTCATCTTTTTAAACTTATTATAATATAATAACTAGCGAACGAGCCAGCCGCCATCTACTGGAATAATGGCTCCATTCATATAATCAGAACCTCTGCTTGCAAGGAAGACCACAACACTTTTCAGGTCTTCTGGAGTTGCCCAACGACCAGCTGGGATACGGGCAGTAATCTCTGCATGACGAACTTCATCCTCACGAATCGGTGCTGTATTTTTGGTTTCAACATAACCAGGCGCAATGGCATTAATTTGAATGCCTTTTATCGCTAACTCATTCGCAAACGCCTTCGTTAAACCAGCGACACCATGCTTGCTGGCTGTATAGGATGGTACAAATTTACCCCCTTGGAATGACAGCATAGAAGCAACATTGATGATTTTTCCACTGCCTTGTTCCGCCATTACTTTTGCAGCTTCCTGGCTTAAAAAGTAAACAGCATTTAGATTAATATCCATGACTGCATCCCAATCTTCTTCCTTATATTCAAGAAGAGGCGAACGGCGAATAGTACCTGCGTTATTAACTAATATATCTATTCTTCCGTATGTTTCTAAGCATTTTGCAACGATATCTTTTGAAACTTGTTTATCTGTTAAATCACCTTGGAAAAACGCTACGCGGCGTCCTTCTTTTTCAATCAGTTCTTTTGTTTCTCCCCAATTGTTCCCATGAGTGGTGATAAAGAGGTCCGCACCTGCTTTTGCCAACGCAACCGCAAAGCCTTGCCCAATTCCTGTGTTTCCCCCAGTTACGATGGCGACTTTACCATCTAATTTAAAATAATCTAATGAAAATTGTTGTGAGTTATTCCCCATTATATAATCCCCCTTGTTAATGAAGTATGTAAAAAGAACTCGATTAACGAGTTATTTCAATTCCTTCATTGGAACCATGTCCATATCATTGTAAGTAATGTTTTCTCCGCACATTGCCCAAATGAAAGTATAATCACTTGAACCTACTCCAGTATGGATCGACCAGCTTGGAGAAATAGCAGCCTGCTCATTTGCAATAACTAGGTGTTTGGTTTCATCCGGTTTACCCATGAAATGGAAAACGCGGGTATCTTCTTTCATATCAAAATAAAGGTATGTTTCCATACGGCGTTCATGTGTATGACAAGGCATTGTATTCCATGCACTTCCTGGAGTTAGAATAGTATAACCCATTTGAAGTTGACAGCTTTGACATACATTTGGGTGAATATATTGATAAATGGAACGATGATTTAATGTTGCTGAATCGCCTGTTACCATTGGTTCAATTTTATCGATACTAATTTTTACATTTGGGTATTTATGATGTGCCGGTACAGACACTGTATAGAATTTTGCTGGATTAGACGGATCTTCTGATTTAAATTGGAGATCCTTTGTTTCTTTTCCAATGTAATAACCATCTTGCTTTTTCATTGGTTCTTCTGTGCCCTCGATAACGATTGATCCTGGTCCTCCAATATTAATAACACCAAGTTCACGTCGCTCTAAGAAATATGTAACTCCTAATTCTGTAGAAAGTTCAATAGTTAGCGGCTTATCTGTTGGTGTAACACCGCCAAAAATCATCCTGTCGTTATGTGTATACGTTAATCTTACTTCTCCTGGAACAAAAATACTTTCTACTAAAAATTCCTTGCGCAATTGTTCTGTAGAATAATGACGAATATCTTCTGGACTATGTGTGTAACGAGTTTCCATTTTTTTCACTCCTGTTATCGAATTATTTTTGTAATACCGTTTTCCATTAGTATAGGCAGGTTTCAAACTTGAGTAAGCGGTTGCAAATAGTACTACAATCTTACATCTACACTATAAGTAATCCATGCAGAATACTTTTTTCAAGTTTAAACGTTACCCATGATTTCCAAATAGGAAATGTTGTTGTTTATTTGGAAATCTATATTCTTATTATATTGGACATATTTTGGTTTTTCAACCGCATTTTATAAAATACTCAGAAAAATGAGGATAAAAAAATAACCTGTGCGTTTAAACAGGTTATGATGATCTATTAATCTATATTATTCGCTTCAGGAATGAGGATTTTCCATTCCTCATAGCTGATAATCGTTTCCCAATGCCCTGTAAGTTTTGCATAGCCAATAATTAAGAAGAAAGCCACAAAGAACGACACCGGTATAAACCATTTACTCACTTTTTTATTCCCAACGGTCATATTCAGGGTGTCCTTCACTGGGCATGCTTCCACACAAGCCATACAGGCCGTACAATTTAAATTATTGACGGTTTCTACTTTGTGCACCTTTATTCTTGAAGGGCATACCTTCGTACACATTTCACAGTTAGTACAGGTCTCTTCATTTCTACGGACCTTTGAAATTCTAAAGATCGAGCCAAGCCCGATGAACGCTCCGTATGGGCAAAGAAATCGGCACCAGAAATTCCTAAAGAACAAGGAAAGCATAACCATTACGATAAGAAATCCTAAGCCAAAACCACTGATATCTAAGAAAAATGTCAGCATTTTTATATCCGAGATTTTGTTATATGGTTCATTTAAAAAGGCAATCGCACCATATGTAGGCATTACAATAACCATCCCCAAAAAGAACAGCAACAATAAGTATTTAATGGGGGTTAGCAGCCAAACAAGCCATGTTGGTACTTCAAAATTTCTTTTAAACAATTTTTTCCCCAATCTTGAAATCCATTCACTGACTGTTCCAACTGGGCAAATCCAGCTGCAAAAAGATCTTCTGAAAATGATAGCACCACCAACAAAAAAACTTAACAAAACAAGTCCTGCAGGATGGATGACATCAAAATCTCCAGTGGCAAGCCAAACCTTCAAGGCCATTAGGGCACTAATCGGCAGAAACCCTTCCACCGCAGCTGGTCTCTCAACAAAAGATGCTTCCCCAAGGGTTTCAAAATGCATATAAAATTGATAAAAACGAATACCAACATATAGTAAAAACAACAGGAATACTGCTTGAACCACGTTTCTTGTTATTTGAACCGGCTTTCTCTTCAGCTGTTTCTTATACCAGTTCTTTGACTTCATTACGACTCCTCCAATCTTCATCACCCTTAATATAAGGAACGAAGTAAAACGGGGGATGTGATAAAAGTCATCGAGATTACCGTTTTCATAAAGAATTCACAACCGTATTCTTAAAAAAGACAAAAATGGTTTGTTGATTCTTTAGATATCTACGCATTTTTTTATTTATCTACACAATTTGAGAATTTATCTACACAATTTGAGATTTTATCTACACAAATTGAGAATTTATCTACACAAAGTAAGGATATATCTACACACTTTAAAAATATATCTACAAATCAGTCTAGCGTTCTACACCAAATACGATATTGTTTTGTTTCCTCGCTTCTTCCGTTACTTTTAGCACGATCTGACTCATATCCTTTAACTTCTCATATCGATGATCATCATTTGTTTCAATAATCTCAGCGATGTTTATGCACTCATAGACCATGTTTTTATCTTCTTGACCAACGCTTAAAATTTCGCTCTCTTTCGTATGACTGTCGATGAATTTTATTTCAGATATCGGTGCTGCATCCTCAAGGACGAAGGAACCCTTTTCACCATGGATTTCACATGGCATAACTGAATGTGAAATTTTCGAGCAAAGAATAGTACAGACAAAGTCTTGATACTCTAACAGTAGCGTACCACTGCCATCAACTCCGCTTGACAGGATCACGGGATGGTAGGAAACATTTTTCGGCTCCCCAAAAAGCCCAACAGCTAAATACAGTGGATAAACCCCTAGATCAACCAGGGCACCTCCAGAAAAAGTACTAGAGAAGATATTTGGGTTCTCTCCTCTTAAAAACGCATCGTATCTAGAAGAATACTGTATATATAGCAGCATGGCGCTTCTTAGATTGCCTGCCAGATGAATTTTTTCCTTAAGTATTTGAAAGTTCGGAGTATGAATATTTCGAATCGCCTCAAATAAATAAACCCCATTTTCCTCAGCCGTTTGATAAGCGATTTCTAGTTCAGCTGGATTTGAAAAAATCGGTTTTTCACAAATAACATGTTTTTTATTTTTTAAAAAGGTAAGTGCTTGTTGGAAATGGACAGAATTAGGAGAAGCAATATAGACAGCCTGTATCTCTGAACTTTTTGCCATTTCCTCTAAATCTGAAAAGTAGTGTTCTGCGTTATATGTATGTGCCAGTTCTTTTGCTTTCTCTTCTGTCCGGGAGTAGACCGCGGTTAACTTTAGTTTTCCGCTTAACTGCGCTGCCTCGATAAAGGCGGCTGTAATCCACCCTGTTCCCACTGTACCTAAATTAATCATATAAAATCCCCTTCCATTCCTTCTATAAGCATATATTGTAGCCTTTTTGCTTTCTTTTTGCCAATTCCACTATTTTTCTTTTGAATAGTTGGGTACAATGGAAAAATATCATTATTTATGTTATTTATTAAATAGTATAGTTGAGAAATGAGGTTGAATAGAGTGGAAAATCTAAGTTCTAATTTTATAAAAGATGTTATGATTAAGGATTTGGAATCAGGTAAGCATGATAAAATTATCACTCGTTTCCCTCCAGAGCCAAACGGATATTTACATATCGGCCATGCTAAATCCATTATCATTAACTTTGGATTAGCTGATGAATTTAACGGAAAAACCAATTTACGATTTGATGACACCAATCCGTTAAAAGAAGATGTTGAATATGTAAACTCGATTAAAGAAGATGTAAAATGGCTTGGATTCGAGTGGGATAACTTATTCTTTGCTTCTGATTATTTTGAAGAAATGTACAAACGTGCGGTGCTATTAATTAAAAAGGGACTAGCATACGTGGATGACCTATCCGCTGACGAAATCCGTGAATACCGCGGCACATTGACCTCTCCCGGTAAAGAGAGCCCGTATCGCGATCGTTCAGTTGAGGAAAATCTAGATTTATTTGAACGGATGCGTAATGGCGAATTTGAAAATGGACAAAAAGTTCTTCGTGCCAAAATTGATATGAAGTCTCCTAATATCAATTTACGTGATCCTGTCATTTATCGAATTTCTCACGCTACACATCATAACACCGGTGATAAGTGGTGTATCTATCCGATGTATGCATTTGCACACCCTCTTGAGGATGCGATTGAGGACGTAACCCATTCGATTTGTACAGTGGAGTTTGAAGACCAACGGCCACTTTATAACTGGGTAGTCGAACAATGTGAAATGGAGAGTACACCGCAGCAAATTGAATTTGGCCGCTTAAACGTGACGAACACGGTAATGAGCAAGCGGAAACTAAAGCAGCTTGTTGATGAAGGGTTTGTTGATGGCTGGGATGACCCGCGGATGCCAACTATTTCTGGAATGAGACGCAAAGGATTTACCCCTGAATCCATCCGTAATTTCGTTCGCGAAACAGGTGTATCGAAAGGTTCAGGAGCAGTTGATTCACAAATGCTCGAACACTTTGTCAGAGAAGACTTAAAGTTAAAGGCACCGCGGACAATGGGAATTCTAAATCCTTTAAAAGTTGTCATTACAAATTACCCAGAAGGTCAAATAGAGTTACTTGACGCTGAGATTAATCCTGAGGTTCCAGAAATGGGCATGCGGAAAATTCCATTTTCTCGTGAAATTTATATTGAGAAAGACGATTTCATGGAAAATCCTCCGGCTAAATACTTCCGTCTCTTCCCTGGTAATGAAGTTCGCCTAAAACATGCCTATTTTATCAAATGTGAAGAAGTAATCAAGGATATACACGGAGAAGTTATTGAGCTGCGCTGCACCTATGACCCATTAACCAAAAGCGGTACTGGCTTCACCGGTCGCAAGGTAAAGGGAACGATTCATTGGGTAGAAGCTACAAATTCTGTTCCAGCAGAATTTCGTCTATACGAACCATTAATTCTTGATAATACTGATGAGGATACTGCTGAAGAGGGAAAGACCTTCCTCGACAACGTAAATCCAGAATCACTTGTGGTATTACAGGGATTTGTCGAGCCTAACATGAGAGAAAGCAGGCCACACGATAAATTTCAATTCTTTAGGCATGGATATTTCAACGTAGATCCTAAACATACGACAGTGGATAAACTGGTCTTTAACCGAATTGTATCTTTAAAAAGTTCCTTTAAGATATAAAAAAAAATGCTTCAGCCGCTTGGCGCTGAAGCTAGAGAATAAAAATAGAACCAAGCACCCGTGCTTGGTTCTATTTCTTTGCTTTTGGGGTCGATGGAACTTCTAGTATGATCCTTGTTCCTTTACCCGGTGTAGAGTTTATGGTAAGTTCTCCTCCTACAGCCCGTGCGCGTTCATCCATACTAAACAGGCCAACACCGCGGGACTCGGAATCCAGTTCAAATCCTCTCCCTTTGTCCTCCATCATTACCCTAACAACTTCATCCATTTCTCTAATTGTGACAGCAGCATTGGAAACCTCCGCATACTTTCGTATATTCGTTAATGCTTCTTGAATAATACGATAAATGGTTAGTTCAATAGCGATGTCTAAGCGGCGATTTAATACACACTCAAAATAAACATCGATATGATAGTTTTCTGAGAAACGAGACAGAAAGGAACGGATCGCAGGAACAAGTCCAAGATCATCTAGTACAGATGGACGCAGTTCCCATGAAATATCCCGGATTTCCTCTATTAATTGAGTAGCTTCATTCTGCATTTGCTCTAGCAGAGGATGATCCATTTCAGAATGCAAGCGATTGATGGTAATGAGGTGACTATATAAATTCTGCCCGATCCCATCATGTAAATTTCGGGATAAGCGCTTTCGTTCATCTTCTTGAACATCGATTATCGTGGTCATCATTTTCTGTAATTCCTGTTCAACCCGCTTTCGTTCGGTAATTTCATAGCGGATTGCTAAATATTGATATGGTTTTCCTTTATCATTCATAAACGGAACAATCGTCGTATCGACCCAATAAAATGTTCCATCTTTTGCACGGTTGCGTATTTCGCCCTTCCAAACCTTCCCCGAGCCAATGGTTTTCCACATTTCTTTAAAAAAACTGTTCGGGTGGTATCCGGAATTCAATATTCGATGATCCTGGCCTAAAAGTTCTTCTTTTGGATACTTAGAGATTTGGCTAAATTGTTCATTAATATATGTAATCGTACCCCTTGAATCTGTAATTGCCACAATCGAAGATTCATCAAGGGCAAACTTTATATCGATTAATTCCTGCATCGATTTTTTTAATTCTAACTCAAGGTTTGCAAACTCACGCTGCTGCCGGTCTCTGTCCATACAAATCCCCCTTCTAGCCTATATTCTGGTTTTGTAATATCTGCTCTAATTCCAAGGCAGCATCCTGAACCATTTCTTGGTCATCTTCGGAGAATGTATATTTTTCCCTCTTCCCAACTAGCAGCGCACCTTTTGGCAAGGAATTAAAAAAGATAGGGACTGCATAGCAGGAAACAAGTTTCTCAGCAAGCATAATAGGATGATCTGTTACCTTTCCATAAATATCGTTTGGAAAGTCAATCAACATCATAGGACTGCCGCTCGAAATAATTTTCCCAGCAACCCCTTTTCCGAACCGGACGGTGATTCTTTTATATTTATCATTTAAATTGCCTGAAGCATAATGCCACCTTACATCTGGTCCTACCTCATTTTGAAGTGCTAAAGCGACAAATTCGCAGCCTATTCTTTTCTTTAACGCTTCACAGACTTCATTTACCTGTGACATCCCCATAATCTCGGTCATTCTTGAAGAAACCCCTTAAATTCCATAACCTAATAACCCCTTTTTAACAGCGAATTCTACTAATTCTGGTCTGGTTTTCATCTGAAGTTTCTCCATTAGATTCCCTTTATGAGTTTCTACCGTTTTTACACTAATCACTAACTGTTCAGCAATTTCCTTATTGGAATACCCTTTTGCAATAAGTGTAAGGACCTCTTTTTCTCG
Organism: Neobacillus driksii; assembly: GCF_013409995.1. Classification (GTDB taxonomy): domain Bacteria; phylum Bacillota; class Bacilli; order Bacillales; family Cytobacillaceae; genus Neobacillus; species Neobacillus driksii. The sequence continues at coordinate 173,130 of NZ_JACCBX010000012.1, read as the reverse complement.
ATCTGATAATAGATTATAGGTATCATTAGTGCCAGTTTTGAGGCTGCCCAGGTATTCTTCCATTAATCGCTTCGTTGCAGCAGGATGGAGGTAGGCATTTCCATTTGCAACGGATTCAATTGCGGACATTAACTCATCATGTGGAGCACTCTTTAAAATACAGCCAGACGCTCCAGCCTGAACCGCTCGGAATAAGTATTCCTCATCATCATGCATGGTTAAAATAAGGATATTAACTTCAGGCATTTGCTTTTTTAGTTCTCCGGTAGCTGATAATCCATCTTTTCCATGAGGCATACTTAAATCCATTACAACAACATTTGGTTTAAGCTTTAACGCTTTTTTGATGCCTTCATTTCCTTCAGAAGCTTCTCCGATTACTTCCATCTCAGGATTTGTATTCAATAGCATCTTTAAGCCGCTTCTTACCACAGCATGGTCATCAACTAATAAGATTTTGATCAAATGGTAACTCCCCTTTTCTCCCTAGATAGGAAGAGATATTTCAATAGATGTACCTTCTCCTATTTTAGAGGAAATTTCACATTGTCCGCCAGTTAGAAGCATTCTCTCCTTCATTGTAGCAATTCCAAGTGCATAAGGGTTCTTTTCAAGATCTTCTTTTTGAAAGCCTTTGCCGAAGTCAAAAATAGTAATTTTCAATTCACAATTACTCCAAGATAAACCCAGCTTTACATTTGATGTATCAGCATATTTGGCAATGTTAGCCAGCGCCTCCTGACAAACTCGAAAAACTGCAATACTATTTTGTTCTGGTATATGCTTTTCTTCTCCAGTGGAGGAAAGCTCAACTAAAATTCCAAAAGTAGAAGTGTAAACCTTAATATAACTCTTAATAGCGGGAAGTAATCCCAGAGTTATAAGGGCAGGAGGGTACAGTTCAACAGAAAGCAGTCGAATTTCCTGCATGGTTTTCTCGATCAGCTGAGTCATTTCATGTAAATAATTTTTATATTGTTCCTCATTTATCCCGGATTCAACTAATTTTAAACCCGTTAGTATGCTGAATAAGTTTTGTCCTACACCTTCATGAAGCTCCAAGGAAATTCTCTTAATTTCCTCCTCCTGAGCTTGAATGATATAGGAACCAATTTGGTTTCTAGATGCAGAGTACTTCACTACTTTCCCTCCTTTACCCTTTTCTATTATATTGATAAATTAAATGAGTCTAAATGTGTAGGTTAAACCACTTTCAGTGTCGGACGCTGAAAACAACGTTTCGGATTGAGCCATATCGCTGGCAATGGGAACTGCTATAAAATTGAAACGATCAAAATAGAAGCGGATATGCGTTTGATCTGGACAGTACTCTATTTTTTCTAGCTTCTTATTTATAGCTGGTGCTTGATCTCCACCCTGTTGGTCGTGAACACTTACTTCAACACGAGCCCCAACAAATCCCCGCAGTTCTTCTAGATTAATGGGTTCCACAGCTATTACACCCTCTCTTTACGGGATAGATAAACATTTTATAGCCTTGAAGATACTCCCAAAACTTATCGCCCGCATTTTCCTCAAGGAAAAGGATCGTTTCTTCCTCTGAAGTCCAATCACTCATCCCTTTTACCTCGGCAATTACTAATTCTGCACCATCAATGGTCTTTTCCTCCAGGTACCAGTTCAAACGTTTCTTCTCAAATGTCTCTTTTAATATTTGTTCAATTTCATTGGAAAATCCGCCTGATTGTCCTCGCACAAAACAAAAATCAAGATATGTTTCACTAGTCATTAACATTCACACCTTTTTTATAGATGAGAAACGCAAGTGGAAATAATATGAGATTCATAATTCCAGCCACAATGGTGCTTACATAGTTCTGATAAAAATATTGATGAACCATATATTGTGTAACAATAATATTCAGCATTAACACAGCAAGAAGGAGAGCCACAGGAAGGTAACTACGCTTCATATCGTTTCACCCCCACTGCATAAACAGTGTCATTTTCAACTTTTAAATAGATTTCTGGCAGTGGACGTCTTGGCGGTCCTGCAGTCGGTGCTCCTGTTTCAACATCAAATTTTCCGTGATGACAAGGGCAAAGCAAATCGCCTTCTTCCTTTTGCCAAAATACTGGACATCGAAGATGTGTACAGGCATTTTGATAAGCCACATATTTATTTTCAGAAAGCCTGATTAAAATCGCACTATCATGCTCACCAGGAAAATGAAAATCAACTGCATCACCGACCGGAATTGCTTTTACGTCGACTATTTTCTGCTTCGGATACTTCTTATCTCCTAAACCAACAAGTTCTTTCGCAGCCACTGCCCCCCATGGTAGTGAGGAAACAGCGAACACCCCAGCAGCACCGACTAATGTTTTCATAAAACCACGGCGGTCCAGTTTTCTTTCATTATTTCGATTTATATTATGAGTATAGTTATCTTCATCAAACGGGATTTTATTATTTTTATCTGTCATGAGTTAATCCCTCCTAAAACAATTTGGTGACGCCCTGCAGGATACCAGGGAGATTCACTCTAACATTTGTTTCGCCTTCTAAGTAAGGCATACTTGTAACCCACTTACCATTATCTAAATTAAATTGTTTTTGCTTTGCTTCAATTTCTTCATCTGTTAACCACTGTAGTGTATTTGATGGACATACACTCGCACACATTGGAGGAATTCCGTCCTTTGTGCGGTCAATACAAAGGTCGCACTTGTACATCAAATTTTGTTCTGTATCAAACTTCGGAATTCCGTATGGACAGGCAATTGTACAGTTTTGACAGCCAATGCACTTTTCCACAAGAGCCGAAAGGACGGCTCCTGTTTCATGGATTTGAATGGCTTGTGCCGGACAACTTCTCGCACATGCTGGATTCACACAGTGAAGGCACATAAGAGGCATCGTCTGACGGTTAACAAGCGGGTTAACATCGTAGACATAGTTACGATTGCGCTCCTCGTGACCGCCGCACTGGGTACATGCTGCCAAACAAGAGCGGCACCCTATACAGTTTTCAAGTTCTAAATAAAGCCTCTTTTTCATTTACTGCACCTTCTTTAGTTCTAGTTTTTCAATCTGTGCTGCACATGCTTTGAATTCCGGCATCCGAGACATTGGATCAAGGGCTCCAATTGTTAATAGATTAATAGATTTATCATCACCGAAATGGTACGGGACAAATACTGTATCTTTACGGATCGCCTCCGTAATTTTCACTTTATATTCCGCTTCTCCTCTGCGAGTATAAAGGCGGACAAATTCTTCATGTTTAATGTTATATTTTTCAGCCGTCTCTGGGTGTACTTCTACGTATGGCTCTGGACACATGTCGCGTAAGAAATTGATTCTTCTTGTTTGGTTACCAGATAAATAGTGATACACTACACGTCCTGTTGTTAAGCGTAATGGATATTGTTCATCTGGCTCTTCAGCAGGCGGACGGTATGGAAGTGCACAAATTTTCGCCTTTCCATCTGGATGATAGAATTTTTTATCAAGGAACATATGTGGTGTTCCAGGGTCATTTTCATCTTTACATGGCCAGAATACACCATCTTGTTTTTCAATTTTATCCCAAGTAATTCCGTAGTAATCTGCATAGCCGCCTTTTGAAGCTAAGCGGAATTCATCGCCAACATCTTTAGCTGTTTTTAAATGGGAGAAATATTTTCCTCTGCCAAGACGTTCACATAATTCAACATGAATTTGCCAATCAGGTTTCGATTCACCAAGCGGCTCTTGTGCCTTGTTAATTTTTATACAACGTCCTTCAAGATTTGTAACCGTTCCTTCATCTTCAGACCATGTAGTGGTTGGAAGAATAACATCTGCAAATTCTGCTGATTCAGATAGGTAAAAGTCAGAACAAACCATGAAATCGAGATTTTTTAACTGTTCGCGTACATAATTTAAATTTGGAGCAGAAACAGCTGGATTTGAGCACAATAAGTACAATCCACGAATGACTTTTTGCTCCATTAACCCAAACATTTCATAAGCGGAAACGCCCTCTTTTGGCATTTCTTCTGGTTCAATACCCCACACCTTCGCAACTGCCTTCACGTGTTCGGGATTAGCAATTTTACGGTACCCTGGAAGTGCATCAGCCTTTTGACCATGTTCACGTCCGCCTTGGCCATTACCCTGCCCTGTAAAAGTAGCAACACCTGCTTTAGGACGGCCAATTTTTCCAGTTACTAACGCCATATTTGTATAACCAGAAACATTGTCTACACCTTTAACCTGCTGCTCAATTCCACGAGCAAACATGACAATGGCATTTGGTGCTTTTCCGTAAATTTCAGCTGCTCGAATAATCTTCTCTGGAGCAACCCCAGTAAGTTCACTTGTATATTCTGGTGTGAATTCTTTTACTAATTCCTTGGTTTCTTCAAAACCGTTCGTATGGTTGTTAACAAATTCCTTATCTACATGACCATTTTGAATCAATAGATTTAAGATTCCGTTTGCAAGCGCAAGGTCTGTTCCCGGTCTTAAATCTAAGTGTACATCCGCTCTTCTCGCAATTGGCGTTTCCCGTGGATCAGCGACAATTAAATAACCGCCGCGTTCTTGAACAGCCCATACACGGAACATGGATGTAGGGTGACACTCTGCTGTATTACTTCCCGCAATGAACAAGCAATCTGTTTCATGAAGATCTGTCCAAGGGAGGGTTGACCCCCTGTCAACTCCAAAGGATCTCATAAATCCACCGGCAGCACTTGCCATACAAAAACGGCCATTGTAGTCAATGTAACGTGTTTGCAAGCCAACACGTGCAAACTTTCCAGTTAAATAACATTTTTCATTCGTCATTGATACTCCACTGTAAACACTCAGTGAATCTTTACCATAATCACGTTGAAGCTGTTGGAAATTTTTCACGATTAAATCATATGCTTCGTCCCAAGTTGCTTCACGGAAGCCTTCTTTTGTTCCTTTAAGGGAAGCATCATCCCTGATTAATGGTTTTAATATACGATCATCAAGGTTGGTTTGCTGATAAGCTGTAACCCCTTTAGGACACATCTTTCCTACCGTTACCGGCCAATCATAACGAGGTTCAACCCCAATGATTTTATTTGTTTTTGTATTAACACGTAAATTCATCCCGCATTGCATTCCACAGTAGCTGCAGTGTGTTTTTACAAGCGTTTCATTTGGATGTCTAACATTTTCAATTTCTTTAAAAAACTTATCCCTTTGCATTCTGATTTGCCCCCTTGACCTTTACCTGGTGCGTTGCGAATCCTGAGAACCTAGATATTCTGTATTTTCTACGGCATGGAAGGCATAATTCAGCAAGATTAAAGCCATCTTCCATGTTAAATTCAATCGCATTTACTCCCAATACTTGAATAACATCATTTGACTGTTCAACAGATACGAAATGATCTCCGCATACCTTACACTTTTTCTCTTCCTGTTCTGCGTAGTGCTCACGGTAGTTCCTTGCAAATACACTTACCGGACGGAAAGGAATATGAGCGAGTTTTCCAAATGGTAAATAAATTAATGTGACAATGACAGAAAACTGGTGAATCAATGACATTTGCGGCTGCATCCAGCCATGTAGAAATACATTTTGAACCGTTAATAAAAGACCCGTAATTGAAATAAATAACAATAAATAGAGTGGCAGGAAGTCGTAGATAAACTTTTGTTCCGCTCTTGCCTGCATGTTTTTTAAACGGCGGTGTAAAGCCATACATACTCCTGCGGTAACCATAATAGCTGCAATATTTAAAGCATTATAGGATAACCATGCGATGATTCCATCTGCTTTTACAGTCATTAAATTTAGACCCATTAAAACGATGGTATAATGGCCGTTGTCATCCATTGTGAAGTACATCCAGCCAAACACGAGCGGGAAGGTAACCAAACATGCAAGAACACAGCCCCAGCCGATTAAAATGTGCTGCACCCAGCGGTACAAGCCGCGGTTTTTGATAAAGTCATAGATGGCGAGATGATTAACAGCTGTTTTAGGGGTACTTTTCCTTTTTAATAGCTTTAAACCTTTTTTAATAAAGATTTTAGTTGGCGGTCTTTCACCCCACGCAATAAAGCGGTAAAAAAATCCTCCGATAAACACAATGGTTCCAACCATATATCCGTACAAATTTAAATCAACATGGGTAAACATTCTCGTCGCAATAAAAGATAGAATAACGATAGCGGATACCGATAAAAACATTGACTTGGCAAATTTGGACGCAAACGCATTGTCGATCGAGCGTCCTGTTTTTTTATTCATTGACGTATTAGTATGCATTTGAGCTCCTCCTAAAAAAAAAACACTAACGAATTTCTTACTCTTATTGTAAGAAATTCGTTAGTGTTATCTATATAGGGGAACTCCCCCATCTGTCGGGGAAAAAACCCTTAGAAATTTGAATTTAGACAAAATTTTGTCACACTTTATTGAGAAGGTATTTTTTTCGCCAAGAATATAGAAGTAAGAAAATAAAAATGCTGACCTGTAATGAAAAGACTACGGCATCCCAAAACAGTAAGCTTGTTGGCGGCTGTACAAATCCAGGTAGAATCTGTTCGCCCACATGAATTATCTCTGGTATATAATAATTAAAATATAGGAAAATGGTAATGACAAACCCTAGGAAATATAGGAGTGTGTAGAAAGAAACGGTTCTTTTCTCACCTGAAAAAATCACCTCATCCATTTGTTCTAATTTTAAAAAGGTAAGCCGCTTTCTAATTGTTTGCTTGGCATTTTCCATCAGGTTGTAACAGCCCGAGACGTTCTCAAAGACATAATACAAGTCTGTTTTCATATAAATACAACACTGGAAGATCATTCTCAGTACAATATCAAAGGTAGCAAGGTGCATTAGCCCGCTGATAAACTGGGAACTATCAGGAAACAATAACTGGCCAATTAACGCTAAAAAGAGCAAAATGGAATCAAAATAGAGACCTGCTAAAAAAAGAATATTTCGGTCCTTAGACGGTAATCTCCAGATAGAAGACATATCCGTTAACAGCACAACAAAAAACATTCGATGGCCGATTTCCATTTTTGTAGGAAGATTGTGTGCCCTAATTGCCAAAACATGACCAAATTCATGAAATAACACAAATAGAAAACTAAACGCCATCCAAAAGATTACATTCATGACCATAATATCAAAAACAAAAATATCATCTCGGTGGGGAAATAATGAAGGATTAACAATGAATATTACTATATTTAATACGAGTATTACACCATATAAGAAGATGGTAAACTTATTAAAGAAGAATCTGCCTAGTTTAGGAGAAACCCATACCATCCCCGATGGTTCTTTTGAAATTTGTTTTTTTTCAATCTTTACACCATCAATCTGATCAATTAATTCTAGTTCAAATAGCTGATTGGCAAAATCGACTAAATTGACTTCATCTTTTGGAAACTTATCCAAAAGTGTTGTTTCAATTTCATCCAGCAGCAGCCCTTGATTTATCATATTAATTGCTTCAATACATATTTCAGGCATTTCAAAAAACTCACCAGTAAGCTTGTCTTCGACTATATAATTCTTTTTATCTTTGTGGATTTCAATAGGAACAATAGAAATCCGCGAATGGAGAGTGATGTTCATCTAAAGAGCCGCTCCTCCACTAATTATTATAAATAAAGGATGCATAGCTTTCGCTTGCATCCTGCTTTATTATTTTCCTAAATAAATACACCACCAGCAAGTTGTTTTAACCTTCTTAAGTTTGCGGATTTTCATTATTCCACCTCCCTTAGTAATTCCCACTTTTCTGACCAAGGATAATTTCGATGAAATTCAATCCATGCTGGATAAATCTTTTTAAACTTATCAACCAGTATTGGATCAAATTGTGAACCCTGTCCTTTAATAATTCGGTTATACGCTTCTTCAAATGGCATTGCATCCCGGTACGATCTAGATGAAGTCATCGCATCAAATGCATCCGCTATTGCGGATACTCTAGCAAGTAAAGGTATTTCCTCTCCCTTTAATTGGTCGGGATAACCTTTTCCATCCCAGCGCTCATGATGGGAACGGATGACATATATACTATTTTTTATTCCTTCGACATTCTTAACTGCTTCTGCACCTACTACGGGATGAGTTTTGATGATTTCAAATTCCTCATCCGTAAGTTTTCCTGGTTTCATTAATATTTGGTCAGGTATATTCACTTTACCAATATCATGAAGCAAACAAGCATAATAAAATGATTTTTGTTCTTCTTTAGAAAACTTGCCAATTTCATTTGCAAACATTAATGCATATTTAGCAACACGTTCACTATGTCCTCTTGTATAAGGATCCTTGAGCTCAAGAGTAGCGATAACTCCTTTTACAATTCCCTCTAATTGGTTATCGTACGAAGTGCTGACCGCACGAACATATCCTTGGAAGCGGACTAATAGGAAGAACGACAATCCAGATAAAATTACAAGCAATACTATTGGCACGAGAACTAACGATGTTTTTAATAATATACCAGTAGCAATGTATTTTAGAGTAAATCCAAGTGTAACCACCCAAAAGTATCTGGTATTTAAGAAAATGGGCAACGATAGAATTAGAAATATCTCTACCACATTTCCACTCGTATAGCCGTCATTATTGCCATGAAAGGAAACTATATCAACAAGAAAAGATACAGTTAAATAACTGATAATAAATATATATTTAATCCAATCTTGTTTATTTACCTTACTTAAATAATAGGCTATGCCCAGTATGACAAGTAAGACGATATAGTTGAGGTACCATATCTTATTATTATCTGGAAGCCCAATCGCTTCACTTGTTTTTATATACATAGGTCTAATGTAATAGTAGAATGCATCCCAGCCAATTATTAAAACATATGATATTAATAAATACCATTTAACGGTTCGCTTTTCTTCATGTGGTATCATATTAATCCTCCGTATTTCTCACACCTGTTTAGTATATAGTTCGTTAGGATTAGAAAAGATATAGGTATTTTTATACCTAAATTCATTTCCAATTTCTAACAAAAACCTTTATAATTCTGTATTCCTCTACATTATATCTTATTGAAGATACCGTTGTAACATATTATATTGATAGTTTTTGTATAATTATAGAATTATTTTAATCAATAATTATGTGAAATCGGTACTGTTACATTAACCAGTGTTCCTTTTCCAACACTACTTTTTATTGTAATTTCCCCTTGATGGTCTTGAACAATCTGGTTTGAAACCATTAATCCGAGGCCTGTTCCGTCCGTTTTAGTAGTATAGAATGGCTCACCTAGATTAGGAACGCTGTCCTCATCAATTCCGCAACCCTCATCTTGAATTGAAATATTCATCTTTTTACCTTCTATTACTCTCACATTTATTGTTATACTTCCACCATTTGGCATTGATTCAATTGCGTTTTTTATCAAGTTAATAAATACTTGCTTCAATTGAAGAGAATCACAATCTAAAGGAGGTAATGGTCCTGCAATTTTTGTCTCAATCGTTACACCTTGTCTTTCAGCTTGTTGTTGAGTAATCGATAACGTATAAGCAATGATTTCTTCAATATTTGCTTTATCAAATTTAATCTCTTTTGGCTTTCCAAGATACATCAAATCGTTGACAATTGAATTGATACGATCAATTTCTTGAATCATAATGGGATAAAAATCATTTGAATTTGGGCTTCTTTCCTGCTGCAGTTGCGTAAACCCTTTTAATGCTGAAAGGGGATTGCGTATTTCATGGCCAATACCTGCTGCCATCTGTCCAATTACTGCTAGTTTCTCTTTTTGTCGAAGTTCTAAATGAACAGATGTTAGAGAATGAATATAAGAGGTAAACCGTGTTAAAAGAAAATAAGCAATGACAGACAGAATAAAGAAAGTAATAATTGGAAGAACAACATTAGATTGCTGTAAGATTCCACCAATGATAACGTATTTTCCTACCATACAGATTGAAGCAGTCCAAAAGTATTTTTTATTCACAAAGATAGGTGAGAAGAATACAAATAACAATTCAACAATATTTCCTGACCCATAGGGTTTATCCGTACCAATATATATAATCAAACTATTGGTCGTTTCAATAGCAGCATAGCTAAAAAGATATATATACTTTACAATATAGGGATTCCCCTTTTTTATAAAATATATCGCTATCGGAAGAAGCGCTAGAACAGCTATATGAAACATAGTTCCCAAACCTTCACCGGATAAACCAACCTTGCCTTCTTTCGTATAGAAAGGCACTAGATAGTACAAATAAATATCATATGCATAGAAAAAAATATAAAAAAGTGCTAGAAAAAATTTTATTGTTTTTGTCTCTTCTGAAATTAATCTAGGGCTCGAGGGGCTTGCTTTCATTTCTGTAACTCCCTTAGGTACAACTTTTCATGATTCAAATTATCTCCTACCATTTTACCACCTTTCTACGAAAAATCCTTTTGTTTTTTTTGGGAATTCGATGAAATTCGACAAAATTCCTCCAACGTAAAAAGGACTGGGAATAATCCCAGTCCTTTTTTACAAATTTAGTAATAATGCATTAGCTTGCTTTTTTGATTTTTTCTTCATTTTCATTTAACTTAGAATGTCTGCGTCCATAGCTAAAATATACCACCAACCCGATTACTAGCCAAACTCCAAAGCCTTTCCATGTAGCCGCTGGAAGCTGAAGCGCTAAATATCCACAGAATAAGAAAGCCAATATTGGAATCCATGGTACAAAAGGTACCCGGAAGCCTGTAGTAGGTGCTTGCTTATTTTTACGAAGATATAAAATCCCAATGGAAACAGTCATAAAAGCAAATAGTGTTCCAATGTTCACTAGTTCTGCAAGTTTATTTAACGGTAACACACCTGCAAAAAATGCAACTAACACGCAGGTAATCCAAGAATTCACAATCGGTGTTTGTCTTTTTTTATCTACCTTTGAAAATACCTTAGGCAGCAAACCATCGCGAGAAATTGCATAAAATAACCTTGATTGTCCATAGACCATAACAAGTAACACGGTTGTAATTCCTGTGATTGCTCCTAAAGAAATAAATCCTGCCACCCAATCTTGGTTAATGTAATTAAGTGCAAATGCAACCGGATTTTTCACGCCAAGTTCTGTATAAGGAACAATTCCTGTTAAGATAGCTGAGACAACAATATACAAGATAGTACAAACCATTAATGAAGCAATAATTCCAATTGGCATGTTCTTTTGGGGATTTTTCACTTCTTCTGCAGCCGTTGCAACAGCATCAAAGCCAATATAAGCAAAAAATACAGTTGCTGCTCCGTTTACAACACCCGAGAAACCAAACGGCATAAATGGAGTCCAATTCGCAGGTTCAACATACCAAACACCCACAGCAATAAATAGTAGCACGACAGCAATTTTAATGGTAACCATGATGGTGTTAAGCCTTGCCGACTTTTTAACTCCTTGTGACAAAAGCAGCGTGATAATAAAGATTATCGCAATTGCTGGTATGTCCACATAAGTTCCATTTGCCGGATCATACGCACTTGATAGAGCCTTCGGAAGGTGGATTCCAAACCCCGAGAGAAGACCCTGAAAATAACCGGACCAACCGCTGGCAACTGCAGAAGAAGCAAGTCCATATTCAAGGATTAAGACCCAACCTAACATCCAAGCGATTATTTCTCCGAAGATCGCATAACTATAGGTATAGGCACTGCCTGATACCGGTACGGTTGAAGCAAATTCCGCATAGCAAAGGGCTGCAAATACACATGCCAGACCTGACAAAATGAATGAAATGATGAGTGCTGGACCTGCATGCTCAGCCGCTGCAACTCCTGTTAGAACAAATATTCCTGTCCCAATAATCGCACCTATTCCAAGCATCGTTAGATCAAATGCACCTAATTCTTTCTTCAAGGTTATATCTTTTTGCCCAACTTCCTTAATCAAAGCTGTAATTGATTTTTTCCTAAATAAATTCATGTCTATTACCTCCACGACTTAAAGTCGAAATGTTCAGAAAATGCAGTCCTCAAAATGTATATTGGTATAATATAATTAATTTCTTAATAAAGCAATATATTTTGAAAAATTAATTATTTTCCTAATAATGCCATCGTGTAATACCTCTATAGTTATTTTCAACTAACCTGATAACTATATTAACAAAATATTTAGGTATACTGTGGTAAATCTCTTCCAACACAAAAAAGCTAACCGTAATATGCAGGCTAGCTTTGTATATCAAAAATTGACAATTTCCTTTTTACCTTCCGGAAGAATCATGGTAACTTCTGTCCCAATACCTAATTTACTCTGGTAAGTTACTTTTCCCTTCATTGTTTCAATAATTCTTAAGGATACAGATGTACCTAAACCGGTTCCCTTATCCTTTGTCGTATAAAACAATGTTCCTATGCGTGCGAGCTGTTCATGATCCATCCCTTTACCAGTATCGGTTATGTAAATATATGCATGATGGTCTTTAAGCTTGTAGGTTATGGTTACTTTTCCACCTTCGGGGGTTGCTTCTATCGCATTTTTTATTAAATTCACGAGTGCTTGTTTCAACTGATTCCGGTCAGTCAAAAGATGAAAATCACTTGTATCCAGACTACTTTCTAATTGTACTCCTTGCTTTACGGCAAAAGGTTCGAGAAGCATTTTGACCTCTGATAATACATGAACCAAAGGAAATTCTTCTAATTTTTCAAATTGAGGTTTCGCAAAGTTCAAGTAATCGTTTATGATAGCCTCTGCACGACCCAATTCACTTAATACAAGAGATAAATAATCGTAATTCTTCCCTTTCTCATCCTGCTGCATAAGCTGTAAAAATCCTTTAACAACCGTTAGCGGATTTCGCACCTCATGGGCAATCGAAGCAGCAAGTTCTCCTAATGTATTCAGTTTTTCTGCTCGTTGTATTTCTACCTTCATTCTTGAACTTTCCACTAGTCCCTCATTCAGCTTAGCGGCAATGGCAATCGCAATTGTATCAATTAGTCCAACGATTAATAGATCTGGAGTTTTCGTATTAATGGTTAATGACTGCCCTTCGACGCTGTGGAAGGCAGTTAAGGATAAAAAGCAAACAAGCAAGGACCATGCACCGATTATTGCAGTGAGAAGTACTCTTTTATTTGGGGTGAATTTCCAAAATCTATTCATGAGGAAGAAGGGAACAATTGCGATTAAAACGGTATTCACGAGACCAAAAAGAACGGTTTCTCCACCCATGATGATTCTTGCTGTAAAAACCGTCGTGAAAACCATTCCTCCCGCAACAGGACCAGCATACAAAAAGGCTAAGATTAACGGAACATAACGCAAATCCCAACTAAAACCATAATTAGCATATGAAAAAATCATGCAGGTTAGTGCTGCTATACTTTGCAATAAGCCGCAAACAACAGGAGAATCGAGTTTTCTTTTATTATCGGTGAGAACACTATAAAGCAGAACGGGTGAAAGTGTAATAAGCAAATTCAAAAGAAGTTTTTCTGCCAACATGTAATTGCCTCCAAGAAACATCTATATGATAAAACAATACGACATAAATCTTCAGTATCCTTCCATCATATTTATATTTCTTGTAATATTTTATCGATTTTTACCAGAAAATGTCCCATAAAAAACGTAACATCTTCGATCCTCATCTATCTCCCTTGAGTCAAGTTGAAACTCCATAAACTTACCTTCCTTTTGAAGGTAAATAAAGTCGGAATGTAACGTTGCCAGTATCTCTTCATGGCTCCAAACATCTTTTCCTTCCACTAATTTAGATGCTGTACCCTTCAGTTCCCTGACTTCAAAACCAATATGAGAATAGATTGTATCGGAGGAATCATTGGTGTAGCTCTCTTTTGATACATACAAAACTGCCGTTCCATCCGGATCCATAGCAGTTGCGTTTACTGCGTATGTCTCCCCTGCTTTTACGAAGAATTCACATGTCATTCTTGCAACCGCTTCAACAGGAGTAATATTTTGATAATTCCACAAGGCAGGATATTGTTTTACCTCATCATCAAGTCGATATTCCAACCTCATTTGCATCCCTCTTTTCTTTTTCTTTTTATCTTACCATTGTTTTCCTGAAATTTACTTTTATAATGGTATTATAACTTAAAAAGGAGTGTGAGAAAGTGAGGAAAACCCAATGGTTAATCACTGGCGTTCTTACTTCTCTTATGGCTGGAACCACTTTGTCAGGCTGTTCCCAGACACAGGACTTACCCCCAGTACCAGAAGACACGGACTGTGCTGATTGGGAATGGGATGATGATGAAGGAGTTTGGCAATGTGACGATACACGTTCAACCCACTATGGCCATTTCTTTTACGGGGGATTGTTTTTCCATAGCAGATCGGCATTATTAAATTCTTCTGCTTACAAGTCTTATAAGTCTTCCTCTAGCTTTAAGGGCGGATTTGGGAGCGGATCTAAAGGTGGATTTGGAGGCTAATCACACATGTCCACGTACACAAATGATCGAAATAAATTCTACTCCCAATTTCCTGGCTTTTGGTCAAACTTATACGGAAGTGAATATAGCTTATACCATGTTTATACTATTACCGAACAGACACATACCCTTTTGAAGGAAGCAACTGAACGAATGGGCAGGGTATTTTTTAAAACTGCCGGACTCCTGCGCAGTCTTGAAGACAAACAGCTTCTTGAACTAGGTTTTCCTACCGCAAGTCTTCCATTTTTACGGATAAAAAGTCTTTTTCCTGAAACCGTTATCTCTCGATTTGATTTTGCTTTGACAAGCAGTGGTGTAAAAATGCTTGAGTTTAATGCTGATACCCCTACTTTTATTGTTGAATGCTTCAAAATCAACGGAGCGGTATGTACTGAATTTGAATATCATAATCCTAATGAAAACCAAGAGCGGCTTCTGTCTTCCGGTATTACTAAAGCCGTCCTTGAATCGGGAAAAGGCCATGTATCACCTAATGTGGTGTTCACAGCCCACCGTGACCATATCGAGGATTGGAATACAACGGTGTATTTAAGTCAGCTGTGTAAAGTTCCTAATCAAATCGTCCCCCTATCAGACCTGCAAATTACCGATGGTGCACTTTTAGATTCTACTGGTGTACCCATCGATGTTTTATATCGCCAGACCTATCCTCTAGAACATTTACTTGAGGATCGAGATCCAAATACAGGAGATCTCGTAGGGGTTGAATTATTACAACTTGTGAAGGACCAAAAATTATCAATGGTTAATCCTGTTTCAGCATTTCTGCTTCAACCAAAATCCATTCAGTGTCTTATATGGGGCTTAGCAGAAAATGAAGGATTTTATACGAAGGAAGAACAAGATTGGATAAAAACATATATGCTGCCTACCTACCTTGAAACAGATGGATTTGCAGGTACCGCTTCCTATGTCCAGAAACCATCTTTCGGAAGAGAAGGAGACACCATTACCATATGGGATCAACACAGCGAAGTAGACACACAAAATCCCTCGCAAACTTACAATAACGAACTGCCTGTCTATCAATCGTATGTCCCTCTTCCTGTTGTTTCACTTGAAACAGAAAAGGGTTTCGAAGAACTATCTATTGTATTTGGGTCTTTCCTTATTGCTGGGAAACCGAGCAGTATTGGAATCAGAGCAGGTGGAAAAATCACAGGAAATGAATCTTACTTCTTACCAGTAGGAATAAAAAAGGAGGAGTTTAATTGTTAGATTTCTTAATCTATTTGGCTGTTTCGTTAGCTTTATTACTCGTTGGACTCTTTTTAATGGAAATCACCACAAAGGTCAAGGAATTCGCCTTAATGGCGAAAGGAAATAAAGCGGCAAGCTATGTTCTCGGAGGAAGGCTTCTAGGGCTGGCAATTGTTTTATATTCCGCACTGGCTAACTCCATCTCGCTAGTAGATATGGTCATTTGGGGAGCAGTTGGAATCGCAGCGCAGATTATTGTCTTTTACCTAACCGAATGGGTCACACCTCGTAGGTTTAACGTATCCCAGAGCATTGAAGAGGATAATACTGCCGTTGGTCTTTTTCTATTATTATTGTCCGTATCTATTGGGATTGTTATTGCTGGTTGTTTGACATATTAAAAAAACGCATCTTCTAAGGTGCGTTTTTTATAGCTTTTGATATGTAAGCTTATCACAGATGATAAAAAATCTAGCTTCCTTAGGAATCGGCTCATTCCATTTCTTAAGTATGTTCAAATCATTCCTATCGGCTATTAGCTGTGCCCCTTTTTCTTTAAGTTGTTCATATGCTGCACCATACGTTTTCCACTCAGGATTTACGCGGACTTCCCAAAGATCACTTCCCTCATCTCCATCCTGTCTGCTTAGCAATTGTGTAAATAGGTGGCTGGCTCCTTTCATTTGTGCCGACTTCGCCATTAGGTTGGACACAGACCCATTTGATAAGATAAACTCATCAATCTTTACATGCTTAAAATTATCAACATGCTTTTCGTTTACGATTTCTGCAATCGTATAAATACTTTTTTCCGTTCGATCATCGTAACGTTCGATGGACGATGCAACTAAAAGGGTCTTTCCATCCACTAAGTCAGGATTGGCAATACCTTCAGCTGCAAACAGCAAAACAGCTTGGGCATTTTCAATTTTCGCCTTACTTAATGTCTCTACATCCGTTGGACTACCTTGAATATAATGAAATCGTTCATGCTCAAAAGGAGTCTTTTCAAATTCATCTATCAATACGATATCTGTTCTCTCGTCACCTAATAATAATTCTTTAATTGTACTCTTACTTTTGGCAGTCCAGCCAATTATGACAAAGTGATTTTCACCTTTATAAAACAACTTCCCCTCCTCCTTCCGCTTTTTATACTGGGAGACCCCCTCAACAATCACCCCAATAACTGTTCCAAATAGACCAATACCCAAAGTATAAACCACAATCATAGCCCACGATCTTCCTGCTTCAGTAGTTGGATACACATCTCCATAGCCTACCGTAGTCATCGTAGTAAGAATCCACCACACAGCATGTAAGCTGCTTTTAAACGTCTTAGGTTCTATAACTCGCATAATTTCTGCATTTACAATAATAAATAGCAGGGTAAACAGAATCACTGTTCGATATTTGTAACGTGAGGCTGTGAGGAACAGTTTACGAAAAAAAAGCATTTTTCCCCTCCTTTCCATTTCTACTACTATAATTTCTACTTAGGGTTCTTATTTCCTTTTTTGAAAAATAAGTGCGAATAATATATTTGCCAGAAATTATATTGACAAATCCAACAGCAGGGTGTAATATTATTAATTGTGCTTTAGATTTTATGTAACTTGTAATAGATAGATAACGCAATGTAAGAATTTTTTTCTGGCATTCTGCTTATGTTTTAAAAGTAAAACTTATTCACGCTGGATCGGCTTCGGAGCCGTAAGGATGTAAGAGAGGTAGGGCTTACATCGTTTAGGTATAAACCATCAGGTGGAAGAGTAACCGCGGCAAATTGGTCTTTTAATACCATTTATTATATATAAATACTTACCTTGCGATGGCTGACATTCAGAAACAACCATTCACAAGTTACAATAGTGATCCATCTAGGATCAAAGCAAAAGAAGGCAGAGGATATTATTCCTCTGCCTTCGTCCAATTCTTGAAGCATACTATTGTTCCACAGCTCCATTAGAGTTAATGTCTATTTTAACAGAAACATTAACATCAGATTCAGCAAATGCTTCTCCCCAATTATTTTCTACCTTTTTATAATGAGGATATTGGTACGCACGTGCGTATAGGCCAAGTCCAATAGGGTCAACCTTCTTTTTTTGAATTTTCTTCAAGAGATCATTGATTTCATCTTTTAACTCGTTTTCCACCTCTTTCGTTAACTGTTCTTTATTTAACCTTTCTTCCGGAAATAAACGTTCTACAATATTAATGGTCATTTTAACCTTAATGTCAAAATAAAATTTATTATGCTTATACCCAGATTTAATCTTCGTTTTTACTTTGCTGGCAGCAAAACTAATCATATTTTTATGAAAGATATTTTTCTCACCGTCGTTTGGAAGAACTGGAATCGTCATGGTGACTTCACGCCTCTTTTTATTCTGTAACATCAGAAGTAAAGTAGCTTCAGGCACATTAAGAAATTGAGCATATTTTCCTTTATTATCAAGAAGACTTATTCCTGACAGTTCGAGATCTTTTTCTCTTTTCACTTCTGAAATAAAAGGGGTCATACCCTTCTCGTATATCTCCCTATGCAGTTCTTGCAGAGTACCTTTTACTGCTCTCGTTCGATCATAATTCTTATCAATCAATGATTTTAAATGTAAAGATAATTGTGGTTTCTCAGTTGGATGATGAGAGATAACTTCTGAAACAGGGCCATCCACTGTTACTACTCTTGTACTCATGGAAAATGTAGGATTTCGATATACAGTGTCCAATATCGGAAACCAATCCCCATGTTGCAGCACCCTTTTTCCCACTAATAATACTTGAATTTTTCCAGCGGTTACTTCACCTGTTGTTAAAGCGTCAAAAAGTCTTCTTGAATCCCTTATTGTTTTCGCCTTGACTTTATATGTTTCAATTCCAACCTTTGTACCTTCTCCAAAAACAGGATTTAATTCATAAAAGACAAGGTTATTCTCGTCATCTAGATCAATTCCAATGATAAAGGCAAGTGTCAAATCCTCTAAAGGGGCTTTACCGCTACAGCTAGAAAGGATGACGATAAAGAAAATCAAAAGAGTCACATGAAACCAACGTTTCATTTAAGGACCCTCCTTTTCAGGCAAGTATAAAGCCAGAGATAAACCCATAAACATATTGGAAACACATACACAAGTATTAAACTAATGGACTCGATTTCTTTTTGAAGCTGTCTATTTCCACCAAGAGATTGGGGTAGGAGTAAAACATAAACAAGGTTAAGAAGTAATAACCATACTACATATTTACTGTGATCTTGTTTACCAAATAATTGACTGGCAGATAAGACTGTCGAAAAAAAGAGAGGCAGTACCGTCGTAGATATTACAAATATATACAAAGATAAAAAGACAATTTCCAACCGTTCCAAAAATCTAAATTCAACTATTTTTAACAGATTAATGGTTGGTTCTTTATATTGGGTAATTTCATCGGGACTATAAAATGTAAACGCGACGATCGTTACAATTAAAAATACGGCCAGCGTAAGTATATTGGCAATGACGATTCCAATGGACGCTTTTTGTTTTTTTTGCAAAAAAGGATATAGGAAAAAGGCGATTTCAAATCCTAAAAAGGAGAAAGTAGTTGTTTTTGCCGCAGCAAGAATTGGTTCCCAACCTCCCTTAATAAAAGGAAGCAGATGAAGCCAGTGAGCTTCTTTTAAAGGAGTAGAATAAAAGAAGAGCACCCATGTCGTCATAAAGAACACCAATTCCGCATACCTGCCTAATATCGTAATATTATTTCTAACAATCAGGTAGCTGGGGATGGATAAGAGTAACAGTAAGATAAAAAGGTTTGTCTGTGGTAAAACCCAAAACTGGATAAACAGACCTTCCCGTACAAAAACGATGGATCCTAAAAAAGCGAAATACAAAACGAAGATAAAAGCAGCGATTTTCCCGACCCATTTTCCAAAAAAGTGGGTCAAAAGATCAATGATTGTTCCATTAGGGTATTTCTTCATCACCTGAATAATGATTAAACTACCTAGTGTAGAAAATAACCAGCCTAAAATAAGGGCAATCCAGCCATCTGTCCCTGCCTTTTCAGCTAATTCACGTGGCAATGTTAACAGACCGACACCAACTTGGACACCATGAATTAAAAAAATATATTGCATAAATGTAATTTGATTTTTTGCATATTTAATCAATGTTCGTCACCCTCTGAACGATTAGACTTAGCCTTTAGCGTCTGAATGGCTCTAGTACTTTCAGGGCGCTTTAAAATAGACCACTCTGGGAACCGAATAAATAGATCCTTCCAATCCGGGAACCGTAATGGAGCTATCGGACTGCCATAAGGTGTACCTAATGATTGAAGAGAAATAAAATGGGCAATTAATGTCATTAATCCAACAGTAAGTCCCACAAATCCGAAAAATGACGCTACGATCATCATTGGAAACCGAAGCATCCGAATGGCTGCTCCCATATCATAATTCGGAATAATAAAAGAAGCGATTGCTGTCAAAGCTACGACAATCACCATAATATTACTTACGATTCCAGCCTCAACAGCCGCTTGTCCAATGACAATACCACCAACGATCCCAACTGTTTGACCTATTTTGGCTGGCAGACGTATACCCGCTTCCCGCAACATTTCTAAGGTGATTTCCATAACAATTGCTTCAATAAAAGGCGGAAATGGCACTCGTTCTCGAGAAGCACCAATGGATAAAAGCAGCTTTAATGGAATGATTTCAAAATGAAAGGCAATGACAGCAATATAGGTTGCCGGTAGAAATATTGCCACAAAAAATCCAAAATATCTCATAAGCCTAATAAAGGATGCCACCAACCACCTTGCCCCATAATCATCCATACTCTTGAAGAAAATTTCAAATGTTGCCGGTCCAATTAGGACATTCGGAGATCGATCCACTACGGTCACGATTCTTCCCTGTAAAATTTCCGCTGCCGCAAAATCAGGACGTTCCGTTATAAATAATTGTGGAAACGGAGAATAGGGGTTGTCCTCAATATATTCTGCTAAAGAGGCTGCATTTAAAATACTGTCGACATCTATTTTATTTAGTCGGTCCACCAGCTCTTTTAATACTTCCGGTTTTGCAACATCGGCTAAATACATAATCGTAAGCTTCAAATTCCCTCTTGCACCAACGGTTATTTCCTTCATTTTCAGCTCACGGTTTTGGATATGACGGCGAATCAAAGCAATATTAGTACTGCCGGTTTCTGTGAAACCTAGATGTTCTCCTCTTAAGGAAGACTCGATGGTAGTATCCTCAATCCCCCTTTGCGGCCATCCCTGAGTATTAAAGATGAATGCCTTATTCCGCTTATCAATAAATAAGACACTATTTCCTGCTAGAATCGCACTTTCAATTTTCTGCCATGTATTATTCTCTTTAACATCACCAAGTGATACCTGAGCATCAAAGTCCTTCTGCTCTTTTTCAACCTCAAATAGAAGTGGGTTCAAAACATGATTATTAATAGTCTTTGTATCTGTAAGACCGCTTAAATAAACAAGAGCTGCTGGGCACTTTGTTTGTTTTATGACAATGTTCTTTACAACCAAATCGGGAGTCTCACTAAAAATGTTCTGTATTTCTGCAATATTTTCCAATAATTGTGAACTTATGAGCTTTTCTGAGAGGTCATTGTTCTGTATGTGGAATGAACTTTGTTGCTTCTTTTTATTATGGTACTTTCGAAAAAAAAGCATAGAGAAATCCCGCCCATTATGAAATAAGATAGGTTAGTATGTATCTTTACATGGAGGGATATACAATAAGCAAAAAAAGACAGAGGATATTCCTCTGCCTTCGTCCAATTTATAAGAATTTCAAGGCCGTACTGCCTTAATTTTTCGTACCACTTGATTGATAACTTCTGAAAAAACAAGACCAAATGCAATCGATCCTGATAGTAACGTTACTTTTGCTCCTAATGCTAATGCTTGAAAGTAATCGTCCTCGACAAAGTTTCTCATTGTATCATAGGCTAAACCACCAGGAACTAAAGGAATAATTCCTGCAACACTAAAAATAATAACAGGTGTTTTATAAAACTTAGCTAACTCCTGACTGACTATCCCTACAAAAAGGGTGGCTCCTAATGTGGCTAAAACGGGATCTCCCGAATACTTTTCCGCTATATAATAGATAATCCATCCACCCATTCCTACAAGTCCGCATTTTACTAACGTCTCCTTTGGTGCATTAAAAATCACTCCAAAAGCGGCCGTGGCAATAAAGCTTGTAATTAATTGTCCAATGATATCCACATTAAACCTCCATTTACACAAAAGATAAAACTACTGCAATTCCAGATCCGATAGCAAAAGCTGTTAACAATGCTTCCGCACCTTTAGATAATCCCGAAACTAAATGTCCCGCCATTAAATCTCTTACTGCATTCGTGACTAAAAGCCCTGGAACTAACGTCATCACGGACCCAATAATAATTTTATCTAACTGCTGCCCTGCTCCTATTTTCACAAGGAAAAAGGATAGTAAGCCAATAATGAATGAGGCCAAAAATTCTGAGAAAAACTTCACAGGTATATAACGGTGAAAGTATAAAAAACCGATATAACCTACTCCTCCAGATAACATGGCTGGGATAAAATCAATCCACTCACCCATAAACATAATCATAAAACATCCACTGGCAATCGAGGCTGCTGCAACCTGAACCATAAATGGAAAGGTTACATTTAAAGCATCGAGCTCTTTTAGAAGTGTTAGAGCTGATTCCAGATTTAATTCACCACTAGTAATCCTACGTGAAATACTATTTACCATAGCTACTTTTTTTAAGTCGGTAGACCTTGTTGATATTCGAATTAATTTCGTTTTGGTGGGTTCAGCACCTTCTGCTGAAAAAATAATCCCTGTTGGCGTTACATAACTGTGTGAATTTTCAATTCCAAACGCAGCGGCCATTCTCATCATCGTATCCTCAACTCGATAGGTTTCTCCACCACTTTGAAGCATAATTTTTCCCGCAAGCAAACATACTTCCATTATTTCATATGTAAGTGTTTTTTCATTTTCCATCTAACCGTCACCACATTACACTTTCTTTTTATGATTTCCTAAGTTTAATCAAAAACCTTCTGTTTATCAATCAAATAGTCGTCAAAAGAAAAAAAGCAGGAGCTCCTGCTTTTTTATTTGCTTATATTGTTTTGGAGATTAGAAAAATCCAAATCCTGATAATAACTATTTTTAACTAAAATATTCGGACCAAGACACGATACAGCTGGACAATGACAACTCAATTCCTTAGCAATCGCAGAAGATTGCCAGTTTTCATACGCGTCGGTCAGCTTTGTATTTAGGACATTCCCGAGTGGCGGTGTATCACCGAAATCAGTAACGATAATATCCCCATTAAAAATATTAACATTTAGACGTGACCGTCCATCCGGATCATTTCTAACCGTTACATTCCTGCTTTGATAGAGTCTAGTTAATAGCTTTAAATCCTCTTCTTTATGACTGCACGCATAAAAAGGAAGTGTACCAAAAAGCATCCATACATTATCATCACGAACATCTAATAAATGATGAATAGCTTCTCTAATTTCATTCAGAGATAACGTTTCTAGATTACTAGCAAAATCACTTGGATACATAGGGTGAACCTCATGTCGCTGACACAGCATCTCATCAACAATTTGGCGATGAATTTTCTCCAGATGCGGCAAAGTTCGTTTGTTAAGCATTGTTTCCGCAGATACCATGACACCAGCCTTTACTAATTCCCTGCTGTTTTCTATCATCCTGTTAAAATACTTTTCTCGTTGTTTGAAATCAGGTTTATTTGCCATCCTAGCAAATCCACCTTCAACAAAATCATCTACTGTTCCCCAATTATGCGAGATATGTAAAACATCCAAATAAGGAATAATTAATTCATAGCGTGCTAAATCGAGCGTTAAATTCGAATTGATTTGCGTCCGAACTCCATGTTCATGTGCATATTTTAATATCGGCACCACGTAATTTTTTATAGAAGACAAGGAAAGCATCGGCTCGCCACCTGTAATACTAAGTGACCGAAGAGTTGGAATTTCATCTAATCTCTGCAAAAGCAAATCCAGCGGAAGTGCTGCAGGATCTTTTGTTTGAAGGGTGTAACCTACTGCACAATGCTCACAGCGCATATTACATAAAGTTGTTGTCGTGAATTCGATATTGGTAAGCTGCGGTTTTCTGTATTGCTTTATATCATTATAAGCTTCCCATGGATCATAATCAGGGGTTATCTTTTTCAAATAGGACATAGCAAACTCCTTAGAACAGTATTAGAAAAACCACTTCATTATAGCCGAAATATGGTTTTTATGGATAATTTAATGCTTTTTAAGAAACTTATGTTAGTAATTTATCTATTATTCTATGCATGCATAATTTAATGTACTATGATTGACACTAAAAAGATAGAATTTGTTATCGATGGATGGTGATAAGAAAAATGGAAATGCCGCTCTTGAGTGAGGTAGAAAAGCTGGCGTTAAAGAAAGTAAAAATCTATAGACAAAGCAGGTTAAGGTATATTTTACGAGCCATGCTAGCAAGTATGTTTATCGGATTTGGTGTAATCGTTGCTTTTAAGACTGGTAACTACTTTTATTTGGAACATTCCCCGTTTGCCTACCCGATGGCCGCCCTTACCTTTGGGGCAGCAATTATTTTAATAGCCTACGGCGGAGGAGATTTGTTTACTGGTAATACTTTTTATTATACCTATGCAGCACTAAGAAGGAAAATGGCTTGGTTAGAAGTGACCCAGCTCTGGGTTAGCAGCTACATAGGAAATATTTTAGGTGCAGCAGTTTTTGCTTTTTTAATTTTCACAACAGGTCTTTACGAAGAATCATCGGTTAATGGCTTTTTATTAAGTGTTGTCGAAAAGAAAATGCAAGTTCCAACGATGGAATTGTTTTTTCGAGGAATTCTGTGTAATTGGCTCGTTTGTCTAGCCTTCTTTATCCCAATGGGTCTAAAAGGCGACGGACCAAAAATGTTTTCGATGATGCTTTTTGTATTCTGCTTTTTTATTTCCGGCTATGAGCACAGCATTGCCAATATGTGTACGTTTGCCATTGCGCTAGTGTTGAATCATCCTGGGACAATCTCATGGGGCGGTGTTTTCCATAACCTAATCCCAGTAACCATTGGCAACTTGATTGGCGGAGGTATATTAATGGCTTGGATGTATCATTTTGTTAATAAACCTTTTTTGGATGAGTATAAGGAATGAAATTCTTTATCGACAAATTCCCGGGAAATATCAACAAATTAGCACGGCAGATGACAATTTACATAAATAATTTGCAACGCATTTTATAATCTATGATAAACAATGAAAAACACTGGATGTGAGTTGAATCCAGTGTTTTCTTCTATTCTTATTTATTTTTACACAAAAAGTATAAATACCCTTTTATCATGAAGTAACTTACTTCTTCAGGTAACTGTTCTTTAATGGGCTTTAAACGATCTCTGCCAACCTCTGCCACTACGTTTTCTATTAATTGAAGATAATCAGCGGGAATAAGCCTGGTGAAATCTACTGACATTCCTTGTTGTGCACATTGAATTAAATGGTTTTCAACCGTGCTCAGTGCCAGATCACGTTTTTGGGCAATTTGTTCTATTGATACGTTTTGCTCGTGCAACAGGAAGGTCTCTAAGTGTGAATCACCAACTGCTTTTTTAGTTGCTTTTTTGGGAGTAGCAGCCTGTGAATGCTCTGCTTGGCGTTCTGGATGTGCTTCACAAAATGAACGAATGGCTTGAATAAAATCAAGTCCATATTTCTTCAGTTTGTGTTCTCCTACTCCACTTACATTTAAAAATTCCTCGTTTGTCCTCGGCAGTCTAGCACACATATCCTTTAACGCAGCATCAGAAAATATAACAAATGGAGGCACGTTTTCTGTTTCAGCAATCGCCCTTCTTACTTCACGTAAGGTTTCGAACAATGGGTCATCCTTTGAAATTTCTCTAACTTTAACAGTTTCTCTGCGATGGACTTGTTCTTTTCCAAGCAAGACATCTTTTCCTTTAGGAGAAACAAATATAGTAGGAAATTGTCCTTGTTCAATTGCAATTAGTTCTTGAGAGATTAAGAACTCGATAAAATCACTGACCTCCTTTGAACCTTTTTCCTTCATAATTCCGTACGTAGTAAGCTTATCAAAGCCCATTTCTGTCACTTTTTTATTCTTGGATCCTGTTAGTACTTGTGCTGTCAGTGTTTTCCCAAATCTCTGTCCCATTCGGATTATACAAGACATTACCATTTGCGCTTCTTTTGTTACATCGTTGCTTGAGCGGGAATCGAGACAATTCCCACACCTTCCGCATGTCTCGGTTTCTGTTTCCCCGAAATATTTTAATATAAACTCTTGCAAACAGTTTTCTGTGTGGCAATAGTCGACCATTTGCTGCAGCTTTTCAAGTTCCGCATGAATACGGGACCGATCACTCGATTGGTCAATTAAAAAACGTTGAACTTGGACATCCTGAGAGGAATAAAGGAGAATACATTCACTCTCAAGTCCGTCCCTGCCAGCACGTCCCGCCTCTTGATAGTAGCTCTCCATATTTTTGGGGAGTTGGAAATGGAGGACATATCGGATGTTGGACTTATCGATTCCCATCCCAAAAGCTGATGTTGCCACCATCACGGAGGCCTCATCTTTTAGAAATCGATCCTGCTCGCTGATGCGCTCGGCGTCCCCCATTCCTGCATGATAACGGGCGACATTGATGTTTTCCTTTTTTAGTCTTTCATAAAGCTGGTCAACGTTTTTCCGGGTGGCTGCATAGATGATGCCTGCTTCTTTTTCATTCTTTTTTAAATAATCTCTAACAAAGTGAAGTCTGTCTTGACCTTTAATCACAGAAAAAGTAAGGTTCTCTCTTTCGAATCCAGTAATGATTGAATTCTCTTCTTCGATATTGAGAGTTTCACAGATATCGTCCCGAACCCTTGGTGTTGCGGTTGCGGTTAGAGCAATAACATTCGGTTTTTGCGGAAGGCTTCGGACCATTTGCTGGATATGGCGGTAGCTTGGGCGAAAATCATGTCCCCATTGCGAGATACAATGTGCTTCATCAACGGCTACTAAAGGAATGTCCATTTGTTTAAGGTCCTCGATAAATTCACGAGATTCTAGCCGCTCGGGTGCTACATAGAGGAGCTTGTACATTCCTTGTTTTGCTTCCCAGATTCGTTGGTTGGCTTCATTGTAATTGAGTGAGCTATTGATAAAAGTTGCAGGAATTCCTACCTGTACGAGGGCATCGACTTGATCCTTCATAAGTGAGATTAACGGGGATATTACAATCGTGGTACCAGGTAGAACAAGTGCAGGAATTTGATAACAAATTGATTTTCCTCCGCCAGTTGGCATAACACAAATCGTGTTTTCTCCAGCTAATACAGATTGGATAGCAAGCTCCTGCCCATTTCGAAAGGATGAATAGCCAAAATGAGATTCTAACAATTGTTGAGCTTTTTCAAATAACAAAACGTCTCCCCCTTCTACTATTTAATCTTCTATCATTATACCTCTTTTTAGATTTATCCGAGAAAATTTTCTGCAATCCCCAACTAAATCTTGCTATCCACAACTAAATCCTGCCATCCGCCAGTATTTCTCGCTATTCGCCAGTATTTCTCGCTATCCTCCAGTAATTTCCCCCATCCGCCAGTATTTCTCGCCATCCGCCAGTATTTCTCGCCATCCGCCAGTATTTCTCGCTATCCGCCAGTATTTCTCGCCATCCGCCAGTATTTCTCGCCATCCGCCAGTATTTCTCGCCATCCGCCAGTATTTCA
>NZ_JACCBX010000012.1:0-145548 GCF_013409995.1 Neobacillus driksii | reverse complement strand
GCCAGTATTTCTCGCCATCCGCCAGTATTTCTCGCCATCCGCCAGTATTTCTCGCCATCCGCCAGTATTTCTCGCCATCCGCCAGTATTTCTCGCCATCCCCAGTATTTCTCGCTATCCTCCAGTAATTTCCCCCATCCGCCAGTATTTCTCGCCATCCGCCAGTATTTCTCGCTATCCTCCAGTAATTTCCCCCATCCGCCAGTATTTCTCGGTATCCGCCAGTATTTCTCGCTATCCGCCAGTATTTCTCGCTATCCGTCAGTATTTCTCGCTATCCGCCAGTATTTCTCGCTATCCGCCAGTATTTCTCGCTATCCGCCAGTAATCGTAAGGAAAAGGCCGCTGAGATATACTCGGCGGCCTTTTTACTCATCATCCCTGTGTAAATAGCCCTTCTAACTGCTTCCGGAGCACAAATTTCTGGATTTTGCCACTTGCATTACGCGGCAATGCTTCACAGAAGACATATTTACGCGGGCGTTTGTAGTTTGCAAGACTTTCACTGTTTTTACAATAGTCTTCTAGGTCCTGCTCAGTTAGCTGAGGGTTCTTTTTCACGACAAAAGCAGTAACCGTTTCACCCCAGCGGTCATCTGGCTGACCAACGATCGCGACATCCAATACACCCTCATGTGCATGTAAAACATCCTCGACCTCACGTGGATAAATGTTTTCCCCGCCGCTAATGATCATGTCATCTACACGGTCATTGACATAGAGGAAGCCCTCATCATCTAGATAACCGATATCGCCTGAATGATACCAGCCTTTATACATCGATTTTGCTGTCGCTTCTTCACGATTAAAGTAGCCTGCCATCATGCACGGACCTTTAACAATAATCTCGCCTGTTTCCCCAACTGGAACCACATCATCAGGATCTGACGGACCATCCTCTCTAGTACGAACGACGCGAATATCATGATTAAATGCAGCTTGCCCAGCTGAACCAGCCTTTCTAAGCTGATCCTTTTCGGATAAGAAGGTGATAGCAGGACCCATTTCTGTCATCCCATAGGCTTGAACTAACCCAATACCGAACCGGTCATGGAGAGCGTGCACAAGAGACGGTGCCATTGGAGCAGCACCATATAAACCAAGCTTCAGACTCTCAGCATTATATTGGCTTAGATCCTCTTGCAGCAGCATGTTCCACATCGTAGGCGCTGCAAAAAACTTTGTGATTTTCTCTTGCTGGATGAATTGTAAGATCACTTTCGGATTAAATTGGTGAAGGATAACGTTTCGTGCTCCAGCCTGAATTCTTGGCAGAAAGGCACAGTGAAGCTCAGCGCAATGGAACATGGGAGCGGTAACAAGACCAACATCCTCTGAATCTAGCTTTTGGGCAGCAATACATAGCATACTTTGATCTACCATATTTCGATGATTATGCATAACTCCTTTTGGCCTGCCGGTTGTCCCGCTTGTATAAATAAACGCATAAATGTCATTTTCATTGACTTCAGCATGAATTTCTTCGCTCGAAGCCACAGCTAGTTTTTCCTGGTAGCTTACTGCATAGGCTGGTGTTTCTTCGTCAATAAACCAAAAAGCCATCCCATCAAAACGATTTTCGATAGCAGAAATGACAGACTCCAACGCCTTTTCAAAAAGAACAACCTTAGGATTTGCATCTGATAGAATGAAAGCCACTTCCTCAGGCATTAAGCGAAAGTTTATTGGATTGAAAATGGCACCTATCTTAGCACAGGCAAAAAATGCAGTTCCTAATTCCTCCGTATTAAACATGAATGTGGAAACACGATCACCTTTTTTAACTCCTTCATTTAACAATGCATTTGCAAGACGATTTACCTGCTCATTCCACTCTTTGTACGTATAGCGGACATTTTTTCTTACATCGTAAATCGCTTCCTTGTTCGGATATCTCCTCACGGTTAATTCAAAAACTTTTCCAATAGTGGTTGTCATCGAATCTCCTCCAATTTACAAACCTAGATTTTTTGCAATAATTGTTTTCATAATTTCATTTGTACCTGCGTAAATACTTGAAACTTGAATATCCCGGAATCTTCTCGCAATCTCGTATTCTTCCATATATCCATAGCCGCCATGAAGCTGCAGACATTCACCTGCAATTTTCTTCGCAGTATCTGTAAGCCTCCACTTCGCCATCGAAACCTTTGTTACCACATTTTGACCATCGATATGTTCAGCTATTAATTGATCTAGAAAGGCTCTTCCCATCTCGACCTCGGTGGCCATTTCAGCTATTTTAAACTGTGTATTTTGAAATTGGCTGATAGGTTTTCCGAAGGCTTCACGACTTTTCACATAGTCAATCGTCCCTTTAAGCATTACCTCTGCCGCAGTTTGTGCTGCAATTGCCACAAGCAGACGTTCCTGCTGGAGTTTATCCATCATATACAAGAAGCCTTTTCCTTCTTCACCAAGCAGGTTCTCCTTAGGCACTTTGCAATCCTCAAATATTAACTCGGCTGTATCCTGACTATGAAGACCGACTTTATTCAGCTTTCTTCCTCTTGAAAAACCGGGAGTATCTCGTTCCACTAGGAGCAGGCTCACTCCTTTATGCTTTGGTACTGCATTAGGATTTGTTTTACACGCCACAAGGATTAAGTCGGATTGTATGCCATTTGTGATAAAGGTTTTTTGCCCATTCACTATATAATGGTCCCCGTCAAGCTTTGCTGTAGTTTTAATATTTGCGAGGTCAGACCCTGTACCTGGTTCGGTCATGGCAATGGCCGTAATAAGTTCCCCTGTGACGCAGCGGGGAAGCCAGCGCTGTTTCTGCTCCTCCGAACCGAAAGAATTGATATAAGGGACAACAATATCATTATGCAGCCCTATTCCCACTAGACCCGATCCTACTCTCTCTAACTCTTCATTAATAACCACAGAAAATCCCCAGTCGACACCACTGCCACCATATTGTTCATCTAAATCCGGACAAAGGAAGCCCTGTTCCCCCATTTTTCTCCATAAGGAACGCGGAATCAATCTCTCCTCTTCCCATTGTTCATAAAAAGGAACAGCTTCTTTTTCCAAAAACCTTCTTAATGACTTGCGGAATATTTCATGGTCTTCCGTTAAATAAGGATGTTTCATATTGGAACGCCTCACCTTCTATTAGTACCGCTTACCCGCTAAGCATTGACTTGAGTCAATTTTTGTCGAAGCTGATATTTTAATATTTTCCCAGAAGCATTTCTTGGTAACTGCTGTTCAATAAAAATCCGTCTTGGAACCTTGTATCCAGCTAGCTTTTGACGGCAGAAGCTTTTCAACTCCTCTTCATTAATGACAGCCCTTTCTTTTGGAACAATAATGGCGCATACCGCCTCACCCCAGGTTTCGTCAGGCAAGCCAATAATGGCTGCATCTAATACAGCTGGATGCTCGAAAAGAACTCCTTCTACTTCAACAGAATAAACATTTTCACCGCCGGTAATAATCATGTCCTTTTTACGATCAACAAGGGTGATATAGCCTTCCTCATCAATCGCTGCTAAGTCACCGGTATAAAGCCAGCCATTTTTTATGGTGCTCTTCGTTTCTTCTGGCATTTTATAGTACTCTTTCATTACCATCGGGCTTTTAATAATGAATTCACCGACTACACCCGGTTTTACGTCATTTCCTTGTTCGTCGACCACACGCGTCTCTGTTAAAAAGATAGGTTTTCCTCCCTTGCCTAAATGAAGCTTATGACCCTCTGGATCGAGAAGGATTCCACCAGGTCCGCCTTCAGTTAAGCCACAAAGATTATAAAATTGATCGGTTTTAAACAATTGAATGCTCTTCTTTACTAACTCAGGTGCCATCGGTGCTGCACCATACCCACATCTTTTGATGGAGGATAAATCGAAATCTGCTGCATTGGGAACTTGTAAAATGAAATTAAACATGGCTGGAACACCAAAGAAATGGGTTATTTTATGTTCTTGAATGGTTTGAAGCGTTTTGACTGGATGGAAATCACGATGAATGATATGTGCTGCCCCTAAGGCAACACCTGCAATAAGGAAAAGATTTAACTGTGCAGAGTGGAAAAGTGGTGCTACATGAAGAATACGCTCATGTGGACGCAATCCCATATTGATGGTTACAGAAATTCCTACATTAAAAATCCTCTTATGATCAAACAATGCTCCTTTCGGCCACCCTGTTGTTCCTGAGGTATATAAGATTTCTAAATCATCTTCTTCAGAAACCTCCACCTCGGGTTCAATTTTATTCGCGGATAAAGCGCTTTCATAAGAGAGGTAGCCAAGTGTTCGTGGTTCGCCGATGGTAATCACCTCCCGAACATCACTATCCTCTTTTGCTGTGGTAATGATTTCTTCAAATTCAAGATCACAAACCACTAACTTTGCTTCTGATTGCTGTAGTATGTAGTGAACTTCGGAGGAGGTTAATCGAAAATTAACGGGTACTGCAACTGCACCGATTTTAGTGATAGCAAAAAAAGTAAATACATAGTGGTCGGAGTTTTTCATCATCAAGGCAATTTTATCGCCCTTATTGATCCCCATTTTTAGTAGACCATGTGCAAGTTTATTTACCTCTTCATTAAATTGTCGGTAGGTATAATTGCGGCCTTCGCATTCGATGGCTAATAATTCTGGGTACTTACTGGCATTATGAGATAAAAGACTACCGATATTCATTCTTGTTTTCCTCCTCTTAATAAAAAAATCACCCCAACTTATTGTAACAAAGATGTAGAATATTTAGAATATTTTAGCAAAAAATTATCAAATAAAAAAGGTCAGCCCCACTTTCACTAGAGGACTGACCTTTTATTATGAAACAATTCTTTCCTTCGGAGTAACTCTCTTTTTCCTAACTTCCATTATCGTTAAAACGATAGCCATGATTAAAAATAGGCTACTTATCCGGAAGAGATTAGCCGTATCAGTGAATTGGGCTATTGTTCCGAAGATAAGACCGCTTAATCCAATTCCTAAATCGATTGATGAAAAGAACATTCCATTGGCCACACCTCTTCGATTTTCGGGTGTCATGGATAAGGTCCAGGATTGTAAGGTTGGTAAGGCACAGCCGAAACCGAGTCCAAATAATCCACCTGCTACGGCAAGCATGAAATTGGTTTGTGCAAAGGAAAGGACCCACAACCCAACAAAGGTAGCTGCAATACAGAAGTAGACCATGGCAATCGGACCTTTTTCATCAAACCACTTGCCCGCAAACGGTCTAGCCGCTGTAGCAACAATAGCATTAAGAATATAGAATAAAAAGATTTGGTCAATGCCTCTTTCTTCCCCGTAGATTACGATAAAGGTTGAGACTGAACCATAACCCAGACAAATAATGATGGTAATAAAAGATGGGTACCAGCTCGATTTCTCCACTAGTGAACCCAGATAGGAAAATTTAAGACTTTCCTTCTTTGTTTTTAATACCGCTTCAGGTGTTTTGTAGCGTACAAGGGCAAGCAGGACTACAGAAATAAATCCTAATATGCCTGAAATAATAATGAGATTAGTAAAAGAGGTAACATTATATAAAAAGATTCCTAGACTAGGAGCAATAATGAAACCGATAGTGGTTGAAAGCCCAAAATAACCCATTCCTTCACCCAGCCGTGAAAATGGTATAACATCGACTGCTGCCGTTCCATTTACCGTTGTTGACCAGCCCCATGCAAGACCATGGATAAAACGGATAAACAAGAATATCACGACAATCCTTGAAACTGGGTATAGGACGGTAATAATCAATAATATGATTGCCCCAATTAATACAAGTGCCTTCCTTTGTTTGTATTCGAGCATGTAACCAATAAAGGGTCTTATGAGCACAGCACCAATTGAAAACAATGCAGTAACAAGACCAATTTCCACTCCAGATGCACCTATGGATTTTATGTAAGGCGGTAAGGTTGGAATAAGCATTTGGAAGGACATAAATACAAACAGATTCCCAACCATCAACATAATAAAAGATTTAGTCCACAAACGTTCTTTCAAGATAACACCCCTATCGAGAGGAAAAATTCAATTTATTTCGTATCACTAAATAATAGCACAGAACAGTAGAAATAAAAATACGAATTTGGTCTCGCTTTCGCTATTTTTCTTTTGTAATCGTTACCTTTTTCAGCAAATTCAGGTATCATAAATATATGTAATATGAAGGCAAATGGAGGAAGTATATGCAAAAGAGAAAAATCGTTATTACCCATCATTTACATCAGAATTTAATAGAACAGATAAAAGAAATAATCCCTGATTGGACAATCATTGCAGGTAATGATAGAGATATTTGGCAGGAACATTTACATGACACTGAAATTATTGCAGGCTGGAAAAAAGGAATGGAAGAAAAGTGTCTTGCTCCCCAGTCAAAGCTTAAGTGGCTCCAAACCTGGAGTGCGGGTGTTGATAGCTTGCCGCTTGAATCCCTTGAATCCAAGAACATCATTGTAACAAGCGCTAATGGCGTGCATGCTTATCCTATATCTGAAAGTATCTTTGCATTAATGCTAGGTTTAACAAGAAAAATCCATACATATGTGAAAAATCAACAAGAAAAGAAATGGCACCATTCCGGCATTAATCTAGAAATGCACGAAAAAACGATTGGAGTAATTGGTGTTGGAGCCATTGGCAAAGAAACTGCAAAGATTGCTAAAGCCTTTGGTATGAAGGTACTAGGGGTTCGCCATTCTGGAAAACCACATGAATATGTCGATGAAATGTACTCCACAGATCAAGTAGACATGGTGCTCCCAAACTGTGATTATGTAGTTGTCACACTTCCACTAACCAAAGATACCAAACACTTATTTGATGCTATAAAATTCGACCTAATGAAACCTTCCGCTTTCTTTATCAATATTGGGCGTGGTGAAATTGTAGTTGAAGACCACCTGATTAGAGCATTACAGAACGGAATCATTGCGGGTGCAGGTTTGGATGTATTTGAACAGGAACCATTAAGCGGGGATAGTCCATTATGGGAAATGGAAAATGTAATTATTACTCCGCACACTGCGGGTTCAACAGAACATTATAATCAAAGAGTAATTGAAGATGTCCTACTTCCAAACTTAAAAAACTATATTTCCGGTAACCAACCTTCGGTTAATCATGTAAATTTTTCTAAAGGCTATTAGTAGAGGAGCACTATTATGCAACAGGCCCCAATAGAGAAAACGTGGAGAAAGAAAACAGTACTGCTATCTTTAAAAATGGTAGTTGCGGCTATTGCCATTTTCCTGTTAGTCACTAATTTATTCCCGGTTAAACCAATCAAACAGAAAAGCTTCTTTAATCATACTCGTCCATTAGTCATTGCTCACCAAGGCGGTGAGTTGTTGGCACCTTCCAATACAATGGCTGCCTTTAGAAATGCCGCTGACATGGGGGTCGATGTCCTTGAAACGGATATACATATTACCAAGGATGGTCATTTAGTTACGATTCATGACCCAAGCGTTGACCGGACAACCAACGGAAAGGGCAATGTAGCAGACCTTACTTTAGCAGAACTTCAATCGCTTGATGCAGGGTACCATTTTAAAGACTTAGAAGGCAACTATAGTTTCCGTGGTAACGGTGTCTATATCCCAACGGTCGAAGAGTTGTTTCAAACATTCAATGACATGAAAATAGAAATAGAAATAAAAGATGATAACCCGCCTGAAAGAATAGAGGAAATTGCTTCGAAATTATGGGACCTCACCGAAAAATATCACATGGAAGAAAAAATTATCATTGGGTCATTCGACCAAAAAATACTACAAACATTTGAAAAGTACGCAAAAGGTCGTGTCGCCATTTCAGCTGGCAGACAAGAGGTTAAAAGCTTTGTTGTCTTTCATAAATTTTTTCTGCGAAATCTTTATGTGCCAACAGTCGATGCTTTCCAAATCCCCGTCGAGGACAGCGGCTTTGATTTAACAGACCAAAGGTTAATTGATGGGGCACACCGTCTTGGATTGGAAATTCACTACTGGACGATTGATGACCCAAAAACCATGGAAAAACTGATTGACGCAGGGGCTGACGGTATTTTGACAAATCGACCAGATCTATTGCTCAAATTGCTTGAGGAAAAAGGCTTGTAGATACTCGGGTTCCACTATTTCTAATAGCAGCCCTTTCTTTTAAACAAGTTCTATAGGAATTTTGTTTTAATAAAAATATCATGATATAATTCACCAAAAATAGGAATACAAAAGGG
The DNA here is from genome assembly GCF_013409995.1 of Neobacillus driksii. Taxonomy (GTDB): domain Bacteria; phylum Bacillota; class Bacilli; order Bacillales; family Cytobacillaceae; genus Neobacillus; species Neobacillus driksii. The sequence goes on along the minus strand of NZ_JACCBX010000012.1, from coordinate 137,347 downwards.
GTAATTGGATTGGAGTTCACAAATATAAGTATATTAGCCATCATTCTAGCGGTTGTAGCCAATATGGTGATCGGAGCACTCTGGTATTCTCCTATTCTTTTTTCTAACATTTGGGTAAAAGCTCTAGGTAAGAAAATGGAGGATATTGACCCAAAAGGAGCCTATGTGGGATACGGATTAACCACACTCGGAGGAATTTTCACTGCAGTTGTTCTTTCCCTTTTTATTCAGTTATTAGATACAGTGACGATTTTAGATGGAGCTTTATTCGGATTTCTGATTGGTTTAATTGCTGCATTTAGAGAATTATCTCCTACTTTCTTTGAGAATCGTAACTACACTTTATTCTTCATTAGTGCAGGCTATCACGTAGTGGCCTTGACGATTATGGGAATCATTATTGCTGCTTTTGTTTAAATGGGTAAAGGGTGCCTCACACTTGAGGCACCCTTCATTTATTAATAAGTCGTGTGTACACCCTTGCCTGCTATTGTGGCCCATTCAAATTGACGTAGTCTAACTTCAAATAGTGTCAATGGATCACGGAACATTTCTGGGTTCGTATTCATCTTTTTCAAAATATCTTGATTTGTCGATATTTGAGAAAGTGATTCTTCAATCGCTTCATTAAGGGTCTTCAGTGGCTGTCTGAAGAACAACGTAATGTCTCTTTCCAGTGATTTTTCAAAGAGTTCAAACTGCTGGAAAAAGCGTTGAATAACAATCTCAGTTGATTCAGAATAGCTATCATTTTTCACAAAGGCTTTATATTTATTATAAAGCATCGCATTATTTTGAGATAATGCCCCAAAAAGCTTTCCAGCACTTTTTAATAAGAACTGTGACGGGGTATTGCGAAGTAAGATATTTACCTTTTCTAATTGAAACCTGCTGGTCATTCGGTCCGTATCCCGGCGCCAATCATCAAGTACTTTAAAGTCACATTCAGTTCTAATTCGCTCTTCCCCATATAAGCTATTTAAACCTTCTGCCATCTCATCTAAAAATCCCTGTCCTTGCTCGAATTCCTCTTTACTCTTGGTAATCCATTCTTGAAGTGATGAATAATATTTCGGCATTACCTCGCGCTCCAGGTAATCTTGTATTCTATTGTTCATCACATCATTTAGCTCGATATGGATCGTACTAATGTTGCTGTCTTCTTTGATTAAATCCGAGCATTCCTGAAGTATTTTTGGTACTTCGATAGAAATTTCATTTTGGATGCTTTCCTTGATGCCACGGTAAGACCTTGTGATCGCTTTGATTTTTTGCGCCTCAGCGTCCTTTACTTGATTAAGAGCTCCATTTAGTTTCATTACAACTTCTTCATTCCAGCGTACCGACTCAATTAATTGATTCTCAACATCAATTCTCTTTTGCAGCAGCCTGGAAATTGTAGTCCGTATGAAGAATAAAAGCTTAGCCAAGCGCTTATCTGCTATGTTTCTAGTATCCTTGATTGATTGGATAAAGCCCTTTAATTCAACTAATTGCTGTCCCCTTTCGTACTGGGAGGAGTAGGCAAATACCTGTGCCTCAGGTAAGTAAGACTGAATCTTCGAATTTGTTTCATCGAAAATTCTAATTGCGTTCTGTTCATTAACAATGGTATCCATTTTATTTAAGAGAAAGTGGACAGGAATATCCGGTGCAAGCTCATTAATTTGTGAAAGAACACCCTTCTCTAACTCCGTAAATGGGGCATTTGCATCTAAGACAAATAATAGCGTATCGGCCATTTGAATATATTGCAGTACTTCATACCGCTCTTGATAACTGCCTTTTAATCCTGGCGTTTCAATTAATGCAAGCTTTTGCTCATACAAAAATGGAAATGGCTGTTGAAATTCGATAATTGACTCAAGTGCATTCCGGCGTCGATCCATCCGCTCTTGAAAATGCGTAAAATTCTCGAGTTTAATCGTTTCATGATCAGTTATTTCATAAATATTCAGATCCTCAAAATCTTTAAACATTACGAGTGATGACGTTGGGCTATCCTGAATTTCTTCACCTAATATTGTATTAACAAAAGTAGACTTTCCACTTCCACTTAAGCCTGTAATAAATAGATGATGGGTGTCAAATTCATTTAATTGTTGAACCATCCATTTTAGGTGGTTATTTTCACCCATGTCATTTGCCTTTGCCCAACTAATAATCGCCTCAAAGAGACTTAAACTCTCTTCTAACTCGTCAATATTGCTATCTGTTTCACCAATTAGATTTTCAGCCTCACTGACAATGGATATGCTTATACTTGTAGGAAAAAGCTCATTCCATGACAATACCGCAGCAGATACTATAACTTTATGCTTCGGAATAGACAAACGCAGCCAGTTGGTTAACAGATCTGGTACTAGATCTTCCAGCGTTTTAATGGAATAGTCCCCATTTATTAAATGAAAATAAGTTTGATAATGCAGCTCTGAAAGAGATTCAAAATGAAAATCTCGGCTAATATCGATATTTAATAGTAGATGATTTACCTCTCTCAGCCATGTAAAATATGAATCTTCGTCTTTGTAACTTTTCCAAAGGGAAGTTGTAAGTTCTTCAAACTTATTCTTGTCCAAGCTATACAATTCAAAGATTGCTTGTATAAAGTAATTTGGATTATAGTTTTTTGTAAGGTTTTTATTTATATACGTATTCACAGTTTCAAACCAATCGATTAAACCTGTCCGTTTCGCTTCATTTACGGCAAGCTCGATCGCATTATTCCAATCCTGCTGATCCTCAAAATAGGAGCGTGCAATAACAGTCACATTTGGGTAATCTGGGTTTGAATCAATCGTTCTTTTAATTATCTCAACTGCTTCCTCACGCTTTCCCCGATCAATGTAGAGTGAAAAAAGCTGCAGAGCCACTTCTGTCTTCAATGTAAGATTATTGGTTTCAATCGAAAGATAAAGATCCTCTGCATTTGAGAGAAGACCTGATTCATAATAGGCATCGGCAATATTTTTCCTAGCCCATAATTCAAGTTCTCCAGTAATATTCTCCCATTTAAAAATAGCTGCTTCAAAGTCCCGATTATGAAAGTAAATTTCACCTTGAGCAAAGCGAATAGATGTTAAATTAGGCAGATCTTTTTGAAGCTCTTCTTGATATGCATCACCTAAAACACGTACCGGCTGTACATCCTCATGCTCATTTATATACATTTGATAATACGATTTGTTAATTAACTGACTCTCTAACGTCATGACTGTCCCTCCAATTACCACCACTTCTTTTGTCATCATATGGAAAAGAGGCAGAATTATTCCTTTATATAATACGAACTACGGACTCATTTTTAGTCCCAATTATGTCAATTCTACCAAACGATTTTTTTATTCTGGTTTCAATTATATTTCATTTAGGATACAATACTTTCAAATAAACTTCTACTTTTTGCCAATCTGCCACAAGGAGAATTTACTTTGAAAAAGATTGAAGCTGTATTTTTAGCAGATTTGATTAAAAAGTCAAAAACGGCCAAATATGATATTAAAATAATAGAAACAGTAAATGGAACATTACCTGGTTTTCATCAATGGACAAATGGTAAACAATCTGAAGCAGGTTTTGAGATTACTTCTCTCGAAAGTGATACTAGCTACTATTTTTTATTCCTCGATTGGCACCGCAATGACAACTATTATTTAGTCATTTACCTGCATAATAAATCAACCACAGCAGCGGAGCTCAGGGTCATTGAAGAAATAGATGGCATCCCGCATATCACGTGGATGTACAATCCTTTAAAACGTGACGGAAAAAACGATCAAAGAAAAGCCTATTTCAAGCAAATGTTTGGCTCAAGAAAAGTAAATATCAAAATTCCTGCATCTCCTTTAGACATAGAAGGATTCTTTGACCAACTATTTAGACTTTGCCAAAATCGTATAAAAGCAGATAAGATTGTCGACGTGTTTGATTTTGAAATATAGAAAATAGCAAAAAACAGGGAGGCATGGAGCCTTCCTGTTTTTATAAAACCTTACTCAAAAAGGCTTTGGTTCGAGATTCCTTTGGATCATCAAATAATTGGTTTGGAGTATTTTCTTCAACGATAAGCCCGCCATCCATAAAAATGACGCGGTCCCCCACTTCCTTGGCAAAACCCATTTCATGCGTGACGACTACCATGGTCATACCCTCTTTAGCAAGTTGTTTCATGACCTCTAGGACCTCTCCGACCATTTCAGGATCAAGTGCTGAGGTTGGTTCATCAAAAAGCATGATCTTTGGTTCCATTGCAAGCGCCCTTGCAATGGCGACACGCTGCTTTTGACCACCTGACAAGGAATCAGGATAGGTCTCAGCCTTATCCTCTAATCCTACCTTTCTTAAAAGCTCTAAACCTTTTTTTCTCGCTTGCTCAGCTGTTACATTTCTAACCTTCATTGGGGCGAGCATAATATTTTCGATGACCTTTTTATGCGGGAAAAGGTTAAACTGCTGAAACACCATCCCCACTTCGGTCCGTACTTTATTAATATCTGATTTTTTATCAGTAATATCTATACCTTCAATATAGACATGTCCATCTGTTATTGATTCTAAAAGATTTATACATCGCAGGAAAGTAGATTTACCAGAACCAGATGGACCAATAACAACTACAACCTCTCGGGGCTTAACGGTAACATTAATATCCTTTAGCACCACATTGGCTCCAAATGACTTTTTTAAATTTTTCACTTCGATCATTCTGTTGCTAACCTCCTTTCAAGACGGCTTAATACGTAACTTAAAGAAAGCGTTAAAATAAGATAAATTAGCGCTGCCGTAATATAAGGCTCCCAAACACGGAAATATTGTCCTTGCATAGCTCGTCCCCAATACATGAGTTCTGGGGCTGCTACTAACGATGCAAGTGAGGATTCTTTAATTAGGACGATAAATTCATTACCTAACGGTGGAATCATTCGTTTAAACGCTTGTGGAAGGATCACATAACGCATAGCTTGTACATGCGTCATACCAAGAGAACGGGCTGCTTCCATCTGCCCTTTATCAATCGATTGAATTCCTGCACGAAAAATTTCCGCTATGTATGCCGCAGAGTTTAATGAAAGAGTCAGAATCGCTGCTGCAATACCATTTGTACCACCTGTAAACAGAGGTACTACCGCAAAATGAATTAACATGATTTGTACAAGCATTGGTGTACCACGGAACAAAGTGATATACAAACCAAAAGGAAATGACAGCCATTTATTTTTCATCATTTTTCCTAATCCGATAAATAAACCAAGTATTGTCCCTATTAAAATACCAGCTAATGATAGTCCAATTGTTAGCAGCGTCCCTTTAAGAAAAAAGGGTGCGTATTCCGCTAAAATATTCCACTGAATATCCATAATCTCCTCCTATAATACCTTTACCCTCTGTTAAATTATGTAAGACTAGGTATGAAACCAAAAATTGCGTAACTTCTAGTTTTCAAGAGTTACGCAATTTTTGTTATTATTGTTGGTCTTTCAGCAATTGTACGTCTGGATCTACCTTAAACCATTTATTGTAGATTTTTGCATATGTTCCATTATCAAACACTTCGTTTAGCGCTTTATCAAAATCAGCTTTTATCTTACTTCCCTTTGAAAACATTAATCCGTAAAACTCTTGGGCAAATGCGTCCTTATCTTCAATGATGACAAATTTATCATTTGGATTATTTTTTGCATACTCTTCAATTACTGTGTTATCCGCAACAACTGCGTCTGCTCCTCCAGCCTTAAGCTCCATAATTGCTAAGTTATTGTTTTCAAACTTTTTAATTTGGTCGCTGTTTTTGCCAAGAAGGCCTTCCACCGCTTCCTGCCCAGTTGTAGCATTTTGAACAGCAACAGTTTTATCCTTCAAATCTTCTGCACTTTTGATAGGACTGCCTTCTGGAACCATAATCTTATTTGTAGATAAGAAGTATGGTACAGAAAAATCATATGTTTTCTTTCTATCATCATTTATCGTAATCGACGAAATACCAATATCGGCAATTTTCTTCTCTAATTCAACGAATATTGGATCCCAGCCTGTGTGAGCAATATCAATTTCGTATCCTGCTTCTTTCGCTACTGCTTTAATTAAATCAATATCAAATCCTACAATTTCACCCTTATCTTGATACTCAAATGGTGCATAGGCTGCGTCGGTTACAACGCGGAGAGTTTTCTTTTCTTCACCAGAATCTGAGCCATTTCCACTTGTTTCACTGGAGCCGCAAGCGGTTAGGATTAACATAAAAGCCATGACCAAAAACGTTACTAAATATTTTGCCTTCTTCATTTTTTACCCCCCAATTGTTTTTTTAATAAACCAATCTTTAAAACATTTAAAATTTTTAGAATATAGGTGATTATAACCTTTTTTGTTGACTTATTCAATATTTTATTATCAAAACTTTACTATTTTAATACGCTAAAAAAGTAATATAAAGATAGTATTAAAAAGATAATTATTATACTCTGTTCATTTTTCATATAAAGTCATGCATATTCCTAGGCACCTGCCCACACTATCCGCGGATGACTACATAATCTATATGGTATTAATTCAAAAAAGGGAGAGTTGCCCCATGTATCCTTATGGCTATTATCAAGGTCCGCAAGTGCAGTATGATTATAATCAATATGATCAGTTGGATCCGTATGCACAACAAAACCAATATGACCCGTATGATCCAGATAGACAACCACAACAGCTGGAGCGGAGAGTCAATCAACTTGAAAGACAAAATGAGCGTCAGGAAAGAGAAATCAATCAACTCCAACGTGACGTTAACCAGCTTCAACGTCGACTACAACGTGTCAACCAACGTCTGCGTCAAGTGGAAAGACGCTTTAACTTCCCATTCACACCATTCGATGGCGAATATTAAAAAGTATGTAAGAACCAGGGTGTTAACGCCTGGTTCTTTTTAATTGGCTGTGTTATAGCTAGATTTTGATTTTTGCAATCTGTTGATTTGCGCGGAAGGCACGAAGACTCCTGCGGGAGGACGGGGCTGGGGAGACCCCACAGGCGCTTTGGCGCCGAGGAGGCTCCCCGGACCGCCCGCGGAAAGCGAAGTGCCTGGAGCGCAAATCAACAGACAAATTTAACACAGCCGTTAGATTTGTAAGATTTCCTCTAACAAATTAAAAATCTTGTCAGTGTTTCTGACATAGTCACTGACAAATTCAAATTATTTCGTTAACTTTTAGGATACATACTGTTTAGATAAGGGGAGATTGGCGATGTATAGGACGAATGATATTAAATTAGCAGAAAAGATTCTTCAATTAGATAAACAAAGGGATGAATTGTATGAAGAGCTTATGATAAAACTGGGCTCACGTGCACATGAGCTGATTAGAGCACTTCAAAATCGATAATCAGGGAGTGAAGGAGCATGACAAATCAATTGCGTAAAGGAGTCGAAACACTTAAACTATTTTACATTAATAGATTAACTGAATCTGGTCTTTATAACGCATCTGACGATGATCTACATTCCCTCACATTAAGTGAACTACAAACTATTTTCAAAAAGACATTCCCCAAAAAAACAAACTAAACAACCGAAGCTGCCAAGTGTCATAATCCAATCAATGTAAGGAAAATTAACATAAACTATGGTATATAACATAATCACAGTAGAGCGTGGTGAGATCAAAATAATGGCGAATGATTCTTCTTATAAAGATAAAAAAGTGATAACGATTGGGATTGTGAGAGACCTAACCGGTCTTTCAGAGCGGCAAATACGCTATTATGAGGAACGAAAATTAATTTTCCCCGAAAGATCCTCTGGCGGGAGCAGAAAATATTCCTTTGCAGACGTTGAGTTATTAGTGGAAATTGCCAACAAGATTGAAGATGGTGTTCAAACTCATGAAATTAGAAAAGAAATGCTTCGAGCTCAGAAAAAGCAAAATCAGAATGATGTTACACGAAAGATGATACAAGGACAATTAAATGCACAATTCGGTTTACGGAAAGGACCATCTTCTTAAAATAGAGGATGGATTTTTTTTGTCATAAAACTATACGTAAATATCGTTAGGTTCCAGCTTCCCCAGTCTCCTTTTCATGAATAACTCAGTTATTTTACTTAGACCCTCAAAAACAATGTTAGGAAACCTTACACATTTGTAGAATCTACATCAAATCCATGTAAAAATACAAATACACTTAATGTTAAGAAAATTAACATGAACGTAAGGGGGAGAAATAATGGATACTTTATTTTTGATGAACAGTTTATGGGTAATGGTTGCAGCAGTACTTGTTATACTTATGATAGGAGGCTTCATTCTACTAGAAACTGGATCAACCCGAATGAAGAATGCTGGACATATTGCAGGGAAAACAATACTAACATTTGGAATTGGCTCCATTGTTTTTTGGGCAGTTGGTTACGGTTTAATTTTTGGCTCAGGAAACGCACTGATCGGTTTCTCAGACTTCTTCTACTCAGGATATGATATTGAAGGTTTATCACTTTCCGGAGCTGTTTTCTTTTTATTCCAATTAGCTTTTGCTGGAATTTCCTTAACCATCGCATTTGGAGGTTTTGCTGAAAGAGCAAAACTTGGAGCATATCTTGTATTTGCGGTACTATTCTCAGTAATCGTTTATCCACCAATTGCTCACTGGATTTGGGGCGGCGGCTGGTTAGCAGAACATGGTAAGCAAGATTTCGCAGGTTCAACAGTTGTTCACTTAACAGGAGCAATGGCCGCATTTGCAGCTACGTTAATCCTAAAGCCTCGTATTGGAAAATATAATAAAGATGGCTCAGCAAATAATCTTGCAGGACACAACCAAGTATTTACAGCATTAAGCGTATTACTCTTATGGGTTGGATGGTTTGGATTTAATGCAGGCAGTACTGTTTCTGTTGATGGTGCATTCTTTGGTTTCGTAGCAGTCAACACGAATTTGGCCGCTGGTGCCGGAGTGATCGCAGCAATGATTATTTCTTGGATCGTCATGGGTAAAGCAGATGTCCCAATGATGTTGAATGGTGCCTTAGCAGGTTTAGTTGCAATCACAGCTTCTTGTGCTTTTGTTGATACATGGGCTGCTGTCCTAATTGGATTCATTGCAGGTTTCCTAGTATTTTATAGCATTCGATTTTTTGAAAACAAAAGAATTGATGATCCAATCGCAGCATTGTCTGTACACGGTGTAGCAGGAATCTGGGGAACTTTATCAACAGGTTTTTTTGCAACACCAGAATTAGCAACAGTTGGTCAGCCAGGTTTATTTTACGGAGGCGGCTTACACCAACTTGGAGTTCAGGCTTTAGGAGTTGTAAGCAGTGGTGCTTTTGCTTTTATTGTCTCTTTTATCCTATTAACAATTATGAAAGCCGTTATGAACGGTTTGCGCGTTACAGAAGAAGAAGAAATTATCGGTCTTGACATGAGTGAGCATGGAAGCTATGGTTACCCTGAAATGGTAAAGACTGAAAAAGCTATAGTTAGTCCAAATCCAAAGCTAAATGCTTAATATACTACCTTCCATCCCCTTTCAAGGGGATGGAATTATAATTTTTGAAAAGGAGGTAACTAAATGGATGACCAGCTACTTAGAGATTAGAAGATTCCGTGATGACCAAATCATTTGGGTTTCTCGCAATCATTTACAGTTAAACCAGCTTCATGATGAAATCATCCAACGCGTCATTTCCGTTTCCGTTAAACAAACAGAAGAAAAACATGGATCCCTTCCCTGCCCCTTCACCTTTTTCATGATGGGCAGTGCTGGACGGTTTGAGCAATCCGTATGGAGCGATCAGGATCATGGCATTATTTATCAACAGCAAGGCACAGAAATAAACCATTACTTTTTGGCATTAGGAAAAGAAATCACACAAGGGCTGCAGCTTGCTGGCTATGATTATTGTGATGGAGATGTGATGGCAAGCAATCCCCTATGGTGTAAATCACTTACTGAATGGAGGCAGCAATTAGCAAATTGGTCCAACAACTCAAACTGGGAAGGCATTCGCCATCTATTGATTTTTATTGATGGACGTTCCCTTTATGGTGACGAAAGTTTTCTGGAAAAATTAAAAATAGAAGTATATCAAACTATCCATAAAGAAAACCTCTTTCATAAAGTGCTTAATAATACACTATACCTAAAAAAGGGAATCGGTGTACTAGGTCAACTACTCTTGGAAACACACGGACCACACACTGGCTCCTTAAACATAAAAGAAAAGGCCCTTTTTCCTTATGTAAATGGTATTCGGTTATTGGCGATAAAAGGAAATATCTATGAAACCTCTACTCTTTTAAGGCTGGAAAAACTGTCCGAATTGGTACTTCCTTCTATTAAGAGAGAATTATATAAACAACAGTTCTTAAAATTACTAAACTTTCGTCTATCACTATCAAAACCAGACAATTACGAAAATAGCCACTATCTGCCTATCTCGGCACTCTCAAAAAAGCAAAAGGAAGAAGTAAAAGATATACTGAAAAATGGTACAGCACTGTACCGTTATGTAAGAAATTTAATAGAAAAGGAGGATGACTAATGGGAATGAATGATATGATTCAATTTTTCAGACAGATGTCAGGCAGACTTGGTTCAAATATTTATGCAGGAGTTCAAGGGCAAAGCAATATGCAAAATATTTCTTTCATCCGCCAGCTTCAAAAAGAAATGAAAGAAAACAACTGCCTAGACACACCGCTACAGGAATTACAGGTGGTTGTATTTGATTTAGAAACGACTGGTTTCTATCCTGAAAAAGAAGATCGTGTCATCTCAATCGGCGCCATCAAAATGACTGGTCACGAACTGTTGAAAACAGAAACTTTTTATTCCCTGGTACATTCTCCACAACCTATTTCAGAAGAAATATCCACCTTGACTAACATTACAAATGAGGAATTACGAAGTGCCCCTTTTGTATCCGAAGTGCTAATGGAATTTTACAAATTCATTAAGAATCATACACTTGTCGCTCACCACTCCAAGCATGAACAGTCTTTTATGCAAAAACTAACATGGGATCTATTAAAAACTAGATTTGAACACAGAATTATTGATACCTCCTTTCTACTGCGCTTATCAAATCCTCTGATAAAATCTATTCCACTAGAAGAAGCATGCGAACAATGTGGAATCGAAGTCATCAATCGGCACCATGCCCTAGAGGACGCGAAACTGACAGCACATATTTGGAGTCACTATTTAGTAAGGGCACAGTCCATGGGTTATAAAAATCTTCGTGAAGTATACGAATATCTTGCAAAAATTAGATAGTAGAAAAAGCAAAAAACAACTATAGTAAAAAACTAATGCACGTTCCTTTATGATGGATTAACTTCTTAATCCCATCTGTTTTTCAGTCAACTATAGTAGAATCCCCGTATGAAAACGCTCCTTTTCACTCTTCTTTTTAGCCCTCAAAAAAAATTTTTTTACTATTTTAATTTCTCAATAACCTTAATCTAACAATAATGAAAACGCTCACAACATTTCCAATTTATTTGAATTGTCAGATTTTTATGTTGACCAAGATTTAGATTGGGTGTAAGATTACTGAAAATATAATTTGTATTAAATATTCTAACAACAGAACATGCCTCCGGATCATCCTTACAAATAGGAGATAAGGCATGGGAATTTTTTTACAACAGGATTTAATCATTTAAAGCGTTGTATGACTAAAAGGAGTGGTTAGGTTGGGAAGTCAATGGATATTCCTTGGCGGAGAGTTCGTCAAGAAAGAGGATGCTGTAGTTTCAGTTTTTGACCATGGATTTTTATATGGAGATGGAGTATTTGAAGGCATTCGTGTATATAGCGGAAACGTCTTTAGACTCGACGCCCACCTAAAAAGACTGTTCGAATCAGCACAATCCATTATGTTGAAAATTCCTTATACACAGGAAGAAATGACACAATTAATTGTAGATACGATCAGAAAAAATGAATTAGATAGCGCCTATATTCGTGTTGTTGTTTCACGAGGTAAAGGAAATCTCGGACTGGACCCTTCTTCCTGCCCAATGCCGAACGTTATTATTATCGCTGAGCAATTAGCCTTATATCCAAAAGAATTTTATGAGCAAGGAATTAAAATTGCTTCAGTACCGAGCAGACGTAATCGCCCAGACGTACTAAGTCCACAAGTTAAATCACTTAACTATTTAAATAATATTCTAGTTAAATTAGAGGCCAATCAGGCTGGTGTGCAAGAGGCTTTAATGCTCAACGATCAGGGATATGTAACGGAAGGTTCCGCTGATAATATCTTCATTGTAAAAAATGGAGTTATTTATACCCCTCCTGTTTACTTGGGGGCATTAGAAGGAATTACCCGAAACGCAATTATTGATGTAGCTAGAGCTAAAGGTTATGAGGTTAAGGAGTCTCCATTTACTCGGCACGATGTGTATGTGGCTGATGAAGTTTTCCTAACCGGTACAGCTGTTGAAGTCATTGCTGTTATCGCAGTCGATGGTCGCGAAATTAGCGGCGGTAAACCAGGAAACGTTACAAATGACCTTTTAGAAGAATTTAGAAAAATCGTAACAACAGACGGAGTGGCTTGTTATCCTGAATCTGCAAGCCATGCCATTGTCAGTTAGGAGATAAAAAATGCGAAGCGATATGATTAAAAAGGGGATCGACCGTGCTCCCCACCGCAGCTTACTATACGCAACCGGGGTAACTGTGAAGGACTTAGATAAACCATTTATCGGTGTCTGTAACTCATTTATTGAAATTATCCCTGGACATAAACACCTTAATCATTTCGGTGAAATTGTAAAAGAAGCGATACGAGAAGCTGGCGGAATACCATTTGAATTTAACACAATCGGTGTCGATGATGGAATTGCAATGGGCCATATCGGAATGCGTTACTCGCTTCCAAGCCGTGAAATTATCGCTGATAGTGCTGAAACTGTTATTAATGCTCATTGGTTTGATGGTGTCTTTTACATTCCGAACTGTGACAAAATTACACCAGGAATGTTAATGGCGGCCGCTAGAACCAATGTCCCTTCTGTTTTTGTATCAGGAGGTCCAATGGAAGCAGGAGTTTCTCCAACCACTGGAAAAAATCTTTCTCTGACTTCTGTATTTGAGGGCGTTGGTGCTTACCACAGCGGTTCAATGACTCAAGCTCAGTTACTGGAAATTGAAAAGAATGCCTGTCCTACCTGCGGCTCATGCTCAGGAATGTTCACTGCGAACTCAATGAATTGTCTAATGGAAGTCTTAGGGATGACGGTTCCTGGTAATGGAACGATTGTTGCCACATCAGAAGAAAGACATGAACTGATTCGCCAAGCAGCAAGACATCTTGTTGAATTGGTAAAAAATGATATACGTCCACGCGACATCATTACAAGAGAAGCAATTGACAATGCATTTGCTTTGGATATGGCTATGGGAGGATCAACGAACACCGTCCTACATACCCTTGCCATCGCTCATGAAGCAGGTATTGACTATGATTTACGAGATATTAACAAAATTGCAGAAAAGGTCCCATATTTGGCGAAAATTATGCCTGCATCTGATTATTCTATGGAAGATATTCATCATGCTGGCGGAGTTAGTGCTATTATCAATGAGCTTTATAAAGTTGAAGGTGCATTGCATAAGGACTGCTTAACCATTACTGGGAAAACCCTTCAAGAAAATGTGAAGGATGCAACAATAACCAATGAAAATGTAATTCGGACAAAAGACAATCCATATAGCCCTGTTGGTGGACTATCCATCCTATATGGAAATATTGCTCCAGATGGCAGTGTAATCAAAGTCGGTGCGGTTGACCCATCGATTCAAACCTTCCTTGGTGAAGCAATTGTATTCGAATCTCAGGAGGAAGCACAAGAAAATATCAACAATGGTACTGTTCAAGCAGGACACGTTGTGGTTATACGCTACGAAGGTCCAAAGGGCGGTCCAGGAATGCCAGAAATGCTTGCCCCTACATCCGCGATTATGGGTCGTGGTTTAGGTAAAGAAGTTGCACTGATCACAGATGGACGTTTCTCAGGTGCAAGCCGAGGAATTTCAATTGGACACATTTCACCGGAAGCTGCTGAAGGCGGACCAATTGCTCTAATTGAAAATGGTGACAAAATCCTAATTGATCTGCCTGCCAGGTCCATTGAATTGCTTGTCGATGACGAAGTTTTAGCAGAACGAAGACGCTTATGGCAAAAGCCAGAGCCAAAAATCAAAACCGGCTACCTAGCCAAATATGCAAAGTTAGTAACATCCGCCAATACTGGCGGGATCATGAAAATATAGATAAGAAACATTTACTGCTGTCGCTTTAACCTACTCAGGGTTTAGGCTCCCTATTTAAAGCCGAGGTTAAAGACATTTCAGTTGATTTGAAAAGTTCATAGTAAAAATCGATGACGGGAATAAAGGAATAAGAATATGTATTTTCAGAGAGCTGGGGTTGCTGGAAGCCCAGTAATACACCTTATTCCGACATCATCCCTGAGTATTGAGCTGAACAGTTCTAACTTATTAGGCTCAATCAGGTGTTCTTTTAGCACCTGTTACCAAAAGAAGCGGTTATGATTCTTTTTAGCCGCTTCAAGAGGCAGTATTCGTGAGGATGCTGTAAAACCGGGTGGTACCGAGAAATGGAAGGCCTTTTCTCCCCGATATATTCTGCTTTTATCTTTGTAACTGCAGTTTATTCGGAGGGAAGATGGCTTTTTTTATTATACAGGTACAATATCTACACGGGTTCGTTTTTAAAAGATTCGAATATTCACAAGGAGGGATTACGAGGTGAAAGTAGAAGCAAAGCCGGATTTCCAAACAAGTACGGCACCTAAAACCGGTGCAGACCTGCTCATTGACTTATTAATTAATGAAGGTGTTGATACGCTTTTTGGGTATCCGGGTGGTGCCGTTCTGCCAATTTATGACGCGATCTATCGTGCGAGAGGCACCATTAAGCACGTCCTCTTCCGTCACGAGCAAGGAAGCATTCATGCTGCTGAAGGTTATGCACGCATAACAGGAAAACCTGGTGTTGTAATAGCAACTTCTGGTCCTGGTGCCACCAACCTGGTGACTGGAATTACAGATGCAATGATGGATTCTTTACCTCTAGTTATTTTCACTGGTCAGGTTGCAAGAGGTGTAATCGGAACAGACGCCTTTCAGGAAGCTGATGTCATGGCGATTACCACACCTATCACGAAACATAATTATCAGGTGCAAGACATTGCCGACTTACCACGGATTGTAAAAGAAGCCTTTCACATTGCTTCAACAGGCCGTCCAGGTCCGGTATTAATCGATATTCCAAAAGACATCTCTGCAGGAGAATTATTCGAGACTCCTGAAGAAGGAACGATTAATCTTCCTGGATATCAACCGACAACAAAACCAAATCCGCTGCAGATCAAAAAACTTGCAGATGCAATTTCGAAGTCCAAAAAACCGGTTATTCTAGCAGGTGCTGGTATTCTACATGGTAAAGCTTCTGCTGAGTTAACAGCTTTTGCTGAGAAGCACAAGCTTCCAGTCGTGACCACCCTTCTTGGTCTTGGAACTTTCCCAGCCAACAACCCTCTCTCTCTAGGGATGGGTGGTATGCACGGAACATATGCAGCGAACATGGCAATGTATGAATCAGACTTACTAATCAATATAGGCGCCCGCTTTGATGACCGTCTTACAGGTAATCTAAAGCACTTCTCTCCAAATGCGAAAGTAGCACATATTGATATCGACCCTGCTGAAATTGGCAAAAATGTTCCAACCAATATTCCAATTGTTTCTGATTCAAAGGAAGCATTGATTGAATTAATGAATCAGACCTCAGAATCACCTGAAAATGAAGAATGGTTAGAAACATTAAACAAGTATAAAGAAGAGTTCCCATTATGGTATAAGCATGATCCAAACGGAATGTCTCCTCAATGGCTGATTGAAGCCATCCATAAAGTAACAAATGGGGACGCTGTTGTTACAACGGACGTTGGTCAGCACCAAATGTGGGCAGCTCAGTATTACAACTTTGAAAAGCCGCACCGCTGGGTTACATCAGGTGGACTTGGAACAATGGGCTTCGGCTTCCCTGCTGCAATTGGAGCGCAAATGGCTTCTCCAGGCAGTACAGTCGTAGCTATCGTTGGTGACGCTGGATTCCAGATGACGCTGCAAGAGTTATCTATAATCTATGAACAGAATCTTCCTGTAAAGATCATTATTGTTAATAACGGTGCCCTAGGTATGGTTCGACAATGGCAGGAATTGTTACATGGCAACCGAATTTCGGAATCAATTTTGCAGACACAACCGGATTTTGTAAAACTTGCGGAAGCCTATCATATCCGAGGGTTAAAGATTGAAAGCCAAGAAGAATTAATCACCAAGCTTCCTGAAGTGTTTGCTTATGACGGTCCTGTTTTAATGGACTGCCGAGTGCTCCAGCAGGAAAAAGTCTTCCCGATGATTGCTCCTGGAAAAGGAATACATGAAATGATTGGGGTGAAACCATCATGAAACGGATTATATCCCTAACCGTTCAGGACCGAAGTGGTGTATTAAATCGGGTTACTGGTCTATTACAAAGACGACAATTTAATATTTCAAGTATCTCTGTCGGTCCAACTGAAACCGAAGGCATTTCAAAAATGACCCTAGTGGTTGAAGTCGAAGATGAACAGCGCCTCGAACAAGTGACAAAACAGCTAAACAAGCAAATTGATGTTTTAAAGGTTTCAGATATTACAGATAAAGCGATTGTCGCTCGTGAACTGGCACTCATTAAAGTAGCCGGCAGCTCACAGCTTCGCAGTGAAATTAACGGGATCATTGACCCCTTCCGCGCCTTGATTATTGACGTTAGCAAAGATAGCTTAACGATCCAAATCACTGGCCGGCCAGACAAAATTGACGCGTTGATTGACTTACTTCGCCCATATGGAATTAAAGAGATTGCTAGAACAGGATTAACCGCCTTCTTACGCGGACATCAACCACAGGTTAACGAGTTAACTACCTACTCTCAAATAAAATAAACATTTTCGAAGGGATGATTATAATGGCAAAAGTATTATATAACGGAGATATTCAAGAGGCAGTTTTACAAGGAAAGAAGATCGCAGTAATCGGTTATGGATCACAAGGTCATGCACATGCATTAAACCTTAAAGAAAGCGGATTTGACGTTGTTGTTGGTTTAAGAGGCGGTAAGTCTTGGGATAAAGCTGTTGAAGATGGTGTTGAAGTAACATCTGTTGCAGATGCAACTGCACAAGCTGACGTTATCATGGTGTTGCTGCCAGATGAAATGCAGCCTAAGGTATACGAAGAAAGTATCAAACCAAACCTTGAAGCTGGGAATGCATTAGTTTTTGCTCATGGTTTCAACGTTCACTTTACACAAATCGTACCACCAGCTGATGTAGACGTATTCCTAGTTGCTCCTAAAGGTCCAGGACATTTAGTACGACGCACATATACAGAAGGTGCAGGTGTTCCAGCACTTTATGCGGTATATCAAGACTACACTGGTCAAGCGCGTGAATTAGCATTAGCTTACGCTAAAGGTATCGGTTCTGCTCGTGCAGGCGTACTAGAAACTTCTTTCCAAGAAGAGACAGAAACAGATTTATTCGGAGAACAAGCAGTTCTTTGCGGTGGTACTACTGCCCTTATCAAAGCAGGTTTCGAAACATTAGTAGAAGCAGGTTATCAGCCTGAAGTTGCTTACTTCGAGTGTTTACATGAATTAAAATTAATCGTTGACCTTCTATATGAAGGAGGACTTGAAAATATGCGCTACTCTATCTCAGATACAGCTCAGTGGGGAGATTTCGTTTCAGGACCACGTGTTGTTAACGAAGATACAAAAGCACGCATGAAAGATGTATTAACGGATATCCAAACAGGTGCATTTGCAAAGGGCTGGATCTTGGAGAACCAAGCAAACCGTCCACAATTTAACGCAATCAACCGCAGCGAAAACAATCACCAAATTGAGGTTGTCGGCCGTGAGCTTCGTGAATTAATGCCATTTATTAAAAAACCTGTAAACCAAAAGAAAGAAGCTGTGGTAAATGGTTCACGTTAACATCTTCGATACGACACTGCGTGATGGTGAACAATCTCCTGGTGTAAATCTAAACCAGCTTGAAAAACTGGAAATTGCTAGACAACTAGAAAAGTTTGGCGTTGATATTATGGAGGCCGGGTTTCCGGCTTCCTCCCAAGGGGACTTCGAAGCAGTAAGAGCTATTGCCCGGAGTATTAAAAACAGTTCCGTAACAGGCCTGGCAAGAGCAACCAAATCGGACATTGACATTGCGTGGGACGCATTAAAGGATGCTAAAGAACCAAGGTTACACGTTTTCCTTGCTACCTCTCCTATTCATATGAAATATAAATTGTTCAAAACACCTGAGGAAGTCATACAAACCTCTGTCGATATGGTCGCATATGCAAAACAAAGGTTCCCTCATATCGAATGGTCTGCTGAAGACGCATCTCGTTCAGATCTTGATTTTCTTGTCAAAATCATTACGAAGGTTATCGACGCAGGAGCAACAGTCATTAACCTCCCTGACACGGTAGGCTATGCCACTCCAGCAGAATATGGTTACATGTTCCGTTATATTCGAGAAAACGTTCCAAATATCCATAAGGCTTCACTTTCCTGCCATTGTCATGATGATTTAGGAATGGCTGTCGCCAATACACTAGCAGCTATTGAAAATGGAGTTACCCAGGTCGAGGGAACAATTAACGGTATTGGAGAGCGTGCAGGAAATGCCTCACTAGAGGAAGTCGCAGTAGCCCTCAATATTAGAAAAGATAAATACCCTTATACGACGAATCTTGTTTTGAAAGAAATCAAGCGCACAAGCGACCTTGTCAGCCGCTTTACCGGAATGATTGTTCCCGGAAATAAGGCTGTAGTAGGAAAAAATGCCTTTGCTCATGAGTCTGGTATTCATCAAGATGGAGTATTGAAAAATACCTTAACCTACGAAATCATTACTCCTGAGATGGTTGGTATTCAATCAAATGATTTAGTTCTTGGTAAACATTCAGGACGTCATGCCTTTAAAGATAAAATTGAAAATATGGGCTTTACATTATCTGCTGAAAAGCTTCAAGAAGCATTTACAGCTTTTAAACAGCTCACCGACCGTAAAAAAGAAGTTACCGATGAAGATTTGTTTACCATTTTAACAGACATCCAAACAGCCGTCGCTGATATTAAAAAATATGAACTTGTGGCTTTCCAGGTTCATTATGGTTCAGCCAACCTCCCTACTGCTACCGTTGCACTGAACACGCCAGAAGGTGTTCGAGTAGAAACGGCACGTACAGGTTCAGGAAGTGTTGAAGCACTAATGAATACATTAGAAGCTTTAATTAAAGAAGAAATTCATCTTACTGATTATAAATTAAATTCCGTCGGGCAAGGGCGTGATGCCTTGGCTGAAGTACATGTAAAAATGACAGTTGATGGTACACAAGTAAGTGGCCGCGGATCCGCTCAGGACGTATTAGAGGCTTCTGCTAAAGCGTTCTTAAATACTGTAAACCGTGTATTATTCAACACTAAAGCTGTTGCTCAAGCTGAACTAGCTCAAGCATAAACCCTTTCCTGAGGCGATGTAAAAAAATGATGAGGAGGTTGCTTCGAATGAAAAAACGTATTGTATTACTACCTGGTGATGGGATTGGCAAGGAAGTTATTAATTCTGCACAAGATGTATTGAATGCTGTTGCTGAAGAATTTAACCACAGTTTTACCTTCGAAACCCATGAAATCGGAGGGGCAGCCATTGACCTATATGGAACTCCCCTGCCAGACACAACAGTCGATGCCTGTAAACAGGCAGATGCGGTATTATTAGGTGCTGTTGGCGGCCCAAAATGGGATAACAACCCCTCCCATTTACGCCCTGAAAGAGGATTACTAGGTATTCGTAAGGCGCTAGATTTATATGCAAATTTAAGACCGATTAAAGGGTTTAAAAATTTGCTTCATGCTTCTCCTTTGAAAGAAGAGGTTGTTGCCGGCAGTGACTTATTAATTGTCCGTGAACTAACAGGCGGTATTTACTTTGGTACACCAAGTGAACGCCGCGATAACGGTCAAACTGTCGTAGATACACTTGCTTATACGCGTAAAGAGATTGAAAGAATCGTAGACAAAGCATTTCAAGCAGCACAAGGACGTAGTGGACACCTTACTTCTGTTGATAAAGCAAACGTATTGGAATCCAGTAAAATGTGGCGCGAAATTGTCGAAGAGAAAAAAGCACAATATCCTGACGTAGTGGTTGAGCATGTATTGGTTGACGCGGCTGCAATGAAATTGATTACAAATCCCACTAAGTTTGATGTCATTGTGACTGAGAACATGTTTGGTGACATTCTTAGTGATGAAGCTTCGGTTTTAACAGGATCACTTGGTATGCTTGCATCCGCATCCTTGAGCGAAGATGGTGTTGGTTTATACGAACCAGTTCATGGCTCAGCACCAGATATCGCCGGCAAAGGGATTGCCAATCCATCTGCAATGATTTTATCAGCTGCATTAATGCTGCGTTACTCTTTTCAACTGAATGATGAGGCAACATTAATTGAAGACGCGGTACAGTCTGTGTTAGATAGTGGATTCCACACAGCAGACCTTCACATTCCTGAAGGAAGACAAGTGGGCACAGAGGAAATGACACGTCTTATTGTCGATTATATTAAGTCCCAAAACGCATCAAAATGTATCATGAGCTGTTACGTTTAAAGTACTCGCAGCTGGGCTCATAGGTCCAGCTGCTTCTCCTTATCAAGGAACTTTTTATCAGGGGAAGAACTACCCCCTCTCTACCAAATCTATAAATGTGAGGAAGGACATTATGCAAAAACCAAAAAATATTATTCAAAAAGTTTGGGAGCAGCATGTTGTACATCAAGAAGCAGGAAAACCTGATTTACTATATATTGATTTGCACCTGGTCCATGAAGTAACCTCTCCTCAAGCATTCGAAGGATTACGAATGAATGGACGAAAGGTGCGCCGTCCGGACCTTACTTATGCAACAATGGATCACAATGTTTCAACAAAAGATCGAAACGTAATCAAGGATCCAATTTCAAAGAAACAAATCGATACATTGAAAGAAAACTGCCAAGAATTTGGCGTTGAACTTTCAGACCGTCAACACCCAGACAATGGGATTGTCCATGTAATAGGACCTGAGCTTGGTCTTACCCA
This sequence comes from Neobacillus driksii, assembly GCF_013409995.1. Classification (GTDB taxonomy): domain Bacteria; phylum Bacillota; class Bacilli; order Bacillales; family Cytobacillaceae; genus Neobacillus; species Neobacillus driksii. The sequence goes on along the minus strand of NZ_JACCBX010000012.1, from coordinate 116,115 downwards.
ACCTGGAAAAACAATCGTTTGTGGTGATAGCCATACTTCTACACATGGTGCATTTGGTGCCCTAGCGTTCGGAATTGGGACAAGTGAAGTAGAGCATGTCCTAGCAACACAAACACTGTGGCAAGCACCTCCAAAAACAATGAAGGTAAAGGTTAATGGAAAGCTTGGAACAGGCGTAACAGCAAAGGATTTAATCCTAGCAATCATCGGGAAATTTGGAGTCCAATTTGGAACTGGTTATGTAATGGAATATACAGGCGAGGCAATCCGCTCCCTTTCTATGGAAGAGCGTATGACCGTTTGTAATATGTCGATTGAGGCTGGTGCACGCGCAGGCTTGATTTCTCCAGATGAAACAACTTTTGAATACCTGAAAGGCCGCAGACATATTCCTAAGGGTGAAGCTTTCGAGGAAGCCGTTGCAAATTGGCGTGCGCTTGCCACTGATGAAGGTGCACAATATGACGCGGTGGTTGAAATTGAGGCTTCTGAAGTTGAACCGCAGGTTACATGGGGAACAAATCCCGGCATGTGTATCCCAATTACAGCATCTGTTCCAAATCCAGATCATGAAGAAAAAGCGAATAAAAAAGATGAAATTTCTCGTGCCCTTCAATATATGGGACTTGAAGCTGGCCAGCCAATTTCAAGTGTCGAAATTGATCATGTCTTTATTGGTTCTTGTACCAATTCACGGTTGAGTGATTTACGTAAAGCGGCTGAAGTTGTACGAGGGCACAAGGTTAATCCTAAGGTGAAAGCAATTGTCGTACCAGGTTCTTTTAGTGTGAAATTGGCTGCCGAAAAAGAAGGAATTGATCAAATTTTTAAAGAGTCAGGCTTTGAATGGCGCGAAGCTGGCTGCAGTATGTGTCTTGCCATGAATGATGATATCGTTCCTCCAGGCGGTCGCTGTGCCTCCACTTCTAACCGTAATTTTGAAGGCCGTCAAGGAAATGGATCTCGTACCCATCTTGTCAGTCCGGAAATGGCTGCTGCTGCTGCAGTTGCAGGACATTTCGTTGATGTTCGAAAGTTTACAGCACAGGAGGTACTATAAATGGAACCACTACGCATTCATACAGGAATCGTTTGCCCGTTAAATCGAAGTAATGTTGATACAGACCAGATTATTCCGAAGCAATTTCTAAAAAGAATTGAGCGAAGCGGCTTTGGACAATTTTTATTTTATCACTGGCGCTTTGATGATGATGGGAATCTGCGTAAGGATTTTTCAATGAATCATCCAAAATATCAGGGAGCCTCTATATTAGTAGCTGGTGAGAACTTTGGCTGTGGATCCTCTCGTGAGCATGCACCATGGGCGATTCAGGACTATGGCTTTAAAGTGGTTATTGCCCAAAGCTATGCAGATATTTTTAAAAATAACTGTGTGAAAAATGGTATCCTCACCATTCAAGCAAGTGAAGAACAGGTTCAAAGCATTATGCGTAAGGCCGAAAACGAGGAGTACTCACTTACTGTGAACCTTGAAAATCAAGTGGTTACCGATAATCAAGGATTAGAGTTTACTTTTGATATTGCACCATATCCAAAAGAAATGCTGCTTAACGGCTGGGATGAAATCGGCGTAACCCTGAACTATGAAGAGCAAATTTCAACATATGAGCTTGCACGTAAATAAAAAAATGAGCTTGGACATATTCCAAGCTCATTTTTTATTGTCTCGGTGCCAATAACATTACCAAAACTCCTATTAAACATATTCCCCCGCCAATCCAGTCATATAAATCTGGAGTCTTTTTGTCGATCCCCCATCCCCACAAAAGCGAAAGCACAATGAATACTCCCCCATAAGCGGCATAAACTCTTCCGAATGATGGGAATGCCTGAAAGGTGGCTATTACACCGTACAAAGCCAGCGCTATTCCGCCAATTACTCCCCAGTAGGAGGGTCTCCCCTCTCGCAGCCATTGCCAGATAAGGTATCCACCTCCTATCTCTGCAATACCTGCAAGGATAAATAATAGAGCTGCTTGAAACATTATGATCACATCCTTAAAGCTTTTTATCTTTATAAGGGCTCTCTTCTCAAGACCCTGATTAAGGACAAATCTTTCTGGCCGCTACTATGATTTGTCCTCAAGACTCCTGATTAAGGACAAATCCTTTCTGGACGCTGCTGCGATTTGTCCTCAAGACCCCTGATTAAAGACAAATCCTTTCTGGACGCTTCTATGATTTGTCCTCAAGATCCCTGATTAAGGACAAATCTTTCCTGGACGTTGCTGCGATTTGTCCTCAAGACCCCTGATTAAGGACAAATCTTTCTGGCCACAGCTACGATTTGTCCTCAAGACCCCTGATTAAGGACAAATCTTTCTGGCCGCTGCTGCGATTTGTCCTCAAGACACCTGATTAAGGACAAATCTTTTCTGGCCATTGCTGCGATTTGTCCTCAAGACCCTGATTAAGGACAAATCTTTCTGGACGCTGCTATGATTTGTCCTCAAGACACCTGATTAAGGACAAATCTTTCCTGGACGTTGCTGCGATTTGTCCTCAAGACCCCTGATTAAGGACAAATCTTTCTGGACGCTGCTATGATTTGTCCTCAAGACTCCTGATTAAGGACAAATCTTTCCTCCTTATTTTAGTACCGTATTTTATAAAAATAAAGAATGAATGAATGATTGATTTAGGTTTGATACTAATGACAAAAAGGAGGGTTACATATGGATGGGAAATATAATACAAGCGACGACGCAAATGTAGAAATGAAAAAGGCACTAAGCAAAACAACACCTAGAAAGAATCCAAATATGAGTGAAGCTGAATTTAAGATGAAATACCAAGGTAAGAAAGATATCTAAAATAGCAGGGGCAGATATTTCCTGCCCCTTGCATGTGCCCAGCTATTAACTCATGAACTCCGGTAGTAATACTTTAAGGTTTTATTGCGTCAATGATGAGAGAAGGAAATAATAGTTTGTCGTTATTCCTTGGGTCAAACTTTTTTGAACGGAAAATAACTCCATCTTCAGGACTCCAATCGTTGAAGTGAAAATTACCTTCGTCATCACAATATTCCAGTAAAGTAACCCTATATCCTGCATCTTCAAACATTTTCGATAATGTACGATAGTTATGTACAATCTTATGACTTGCGGCAGGATGGTCTTTTGGACCAGGTCCGCCGATTTTTACTAAATTTTGATATTCCTCATCGGGAAAAAATCCATCTGGAACGGCACAGCGAATATAACCAGAAGGCTTAAGATACTTAAAACATAGCTTTGCAGCAGCTATTCCTTCTTCATGGGTTAAGTGCTCCCAAACGTGTTCAGCTAGAATTGCTGTTATCGAGTTATTAGCAAACAGGTTCTCCCAAGTTGCTTCATCCAGTAAATTTAGCTCCTCTTCTTGAGTTTGTAACCAGCCTGGATTATTATTGTACTCCCCTGCTCCGATAACCACTTTGATTTCCTTTTCAATTACCACCAGTTTTCCCCCACTTATAACGTTTTCTTCTTGTGCTTCCTTCTATTGCCCCTGTTTTACCCTCTCAACATGTTTCTATCCAGAATCTTTTTATGATATTTCCATCTTCTTCAATAAAGTCGGAATCTGGTATCCCTCCATTATTTATGATCGTTTTATAGGAACCGGTATTATCTTCATCACATACAACCAGAGCTTTTTTAATTCCTAACTCATCAGCTTTTTCAAGCGACAATGAAAGCAATCTAGTGGCAAATCCTTTCCTTCTCTCTGAAGGACGGATGCCGTAACCAATATGGCCGCCACGATTGGAAAGATCTTGTGTTAATTGATGTCTTATATTGACCACACCGAGTATTCTTTTGTCTTGGTTTATTAACCAAAATGTTGAATCAGGCACCCACCCTGCTGGCAGATTACTTCCTTCCTCATTATCTCTTAAAAATTGGACCATTGCCTCAAAATCTGAAGGATCTTTTTTAATAACCCAAGGTATCATATCTTCGTTGCTATCTATCCATTCCTTATAGAATGACAGGTATTCATCCATCAACTCCACTGTTGGTTTAACCAAGGATAGTTGATGGCTTGATTCCATTAACAATCTTTCGTATGTTATGGTTCCGTTCTCGATTTTTAGAAGAAACACATCCGGATTACGTAAACCTTTCCATTCTTCAAAACCGAAATGATGATTATAATGATTTAGCAGTAAGGACAGTAAATTTCCATGTGTGACGATAATAGTATTTAGCTCTTCACTGTTCTGAACTTCCTCTATTACGGCTATGATTCGTTCCGTTGCTTCACTACTTGACTCTCCACCTTCGAATTTCAAATCTAGGTCATCAAAGGTAGCTCTTAATTTTTCTAGCCAGTCAGAAAGGTTTTGGGAACTAAGGATACGTTCTGTTAATAAATCATTTTTTTCAATTTCAAGATTGATTCTTTGTGCAAGGGGCTCCACCGTTTGAACTGCACGGTTATATGGACTAGAAATAATGCGGTCTATAGGAATATCTCTAAAAAATTCCGATAAATGGGCAGATTGTTTAATGCCATTATCTGTTAGTGATGCTTCCGCCGGCTGCCCCTCAGCCTCACAATGCCGGATAAGATAAATTTTCTTCATTCACTTTCACTCCTATTCTTCAAAGGTCTTTCTGAATCCGTAAAATGGACGATAGCCCTGACCTTCATAAAATGTATGAGAGATACTAGAAGCAAGAAGTTCCATTCTCGTACTTGGATATTTAGCATGAACGTACTGAAGCAACTTTTTCCCGATACCTGACCCACGATACTTTTTGTCAATTAACAATTCACATATATATATAGTGATACGCGTGTCGGTAAAACCTCTAATATATCCGACTATTCCATCGCCGTCTGCCTCCACCACCAAAGATACATTTGAATGGTTCCATGCCTCTTTTGTATCTTCGTTCTTTTCTACTAAATTACTCCAGCCCTCTTGCTGGTTTAACTCTTGAATTCTATTAAAATCATTTTCTTGGTACTGTCGAATACGAATGTGCTCCATTGGCTACAACTCCCCATTATATAAAACAAAATGATTATCTTTTAAAATCGGAACACTTTGATAAACATTTAACCTGCTGCAATGTTCTACATCTGCAGCAAATCCTCGTTCACGCAATTCTCGACTGCTTCCTCTATCCCAAATCAGTGCGTCTAATTTTGGCTCCGCCTGCAGGAATGCACCCATACATACTTCTGCTTCTGGTGATTTCTCACCTTCCAAATAAGATAAAATAGCGCCGGCACCTAAATAATCCTCCATAGCAGGACGAAGAGTATCTTCCTCTTCTCTCCCATTACTCCATTGCTCACCACAAGGGATTACTGTAATGTTTGCTTTCGTTTTTAATCTTAATTGATTAGCTGCGGAAGCCACTGCAGTCGCATTTAATAGAGATCCAATAAAAAGTGCTTGTGCCTTTGCGGCAATCCAAGTGCAAAAAGCTCCATTTAGTGAGGAAAGTACATACCCCTTTTTTGAATGTTCTTCATTAAAGGAAACAGGGGACAATGTCGGTTTCCCCGCCTTTGCTGCCTCCGCTCTGCCCAAAATATATTCAGCATTCACTTCTTTCGCGTATTGTTTCCCGTTACCATACGGGGGATAAGGATAAATCATCGCACCGAAATGCAATGCAGATACCACAGTGGATGAGAAACTTAAGATATCGACTATAATAATAATATCACCGCGTTCTGCCGCTTCTCTAGCGCCGCGTCTGCCCCATTCCATTCGACACACATAGGGAGATTGACTGAACAATACAAACCACCACCTTTATATAATTTTTTAAATGATTTGAAAGGAAGGATCCTATGCTAAAAAAATTTACGTTAAAAACGAACACTCGTGATCAAATGATAGAAATCACCCATCAGGTTCAGGAATTCATTACAGAAAATAACCTGCAGGAAGGATCTGCTATCGTCTATTGTCCACATACAACAGCTGGTACTACCATTAATGAGAACGCTGACCCAGATGTGAAACGAGACATGATTCGGCGCTTTGACGAGGTTTATCCATGGCACCATGCACAAGATCGGCATATGGAAGGCAATACTGCAGCCCATATGAAAGCAAGTACAGTCGGAGCTTCACAATATGTTATTATTGCAAACGGACAATTGCTGTTAGGTACGTGGCAGGGAATATACTTTTGCGAGTTTGACGGACCGCGTACACGAACGTTTTATGTAAAAATCCTCTAACCTTAAAATTATTTAGCCGAAATAGTTAATTCTTTATTGGGTAGTTCTTTTCCTTCTTATGTTATCAAGATTGCAGGAAGTTTTGGTTTAGATCTACTAGATAAAGGAAATATAAAAGGAAGCATGTGGAATCCGAACAAGTTCAGTTTTTACAAAGGAAAGGGATTTACGAGAATGATTATACTGGAACGGGAACAAAGCTTTCTTATGGTAACTCAGAATGAACACGCACAAATTGCTGGCGTTATCGCTCGGAATTGCAAAGAGGATTATTTTTTTGATGATAACCGTACTCAAGAAGTACTGCTGGCAATTAAAGAACATGACCGAGGCTGGATTGAAATGGATTCGTCCCCGGTATGGAATGATAAAACGGAGAAACCGTACTCTTTTATTGATTATCCACTATCCCTCAAAATTACTTTTTATAAAAAGGGATTAGACGAAGTAGAAAAACTAAGCAAGTATGCAGGACTTTTATGCAGCTTGCACTACTCATCGTTCATTCAAGATTCAAGCGAGTCTGCTGTCAGGGAATTTTGGAAAGAAGAAAAGCAAAGACAGGAACAGCTTTCAAAGGAATTGCAATTAACGGGGGATAAGCATAAACAAGAAACCCTAATGTACCACTTAGATTTATTAAAATTTTGTGATTATTTATCCCTGTTTATCAGTCTAAATGAACCTGGAGATAATAAAGGGATTCACTCATTTTTTCGCAATGGGTTTCCACAGTTATTTCCGTTTGTTACGGACAAGCCAATTGTTGCTCATTGGGAAAACCCAGAAACGGTTTCGCTATCCTTCTCACCACTGAAAAAGGAAATGGAAGTTGAGCTGCCCTATCGAGCAGTAATAAAAGACCAAATTGAAAAGCACGGCATTATCCAAGCATATAAGGACACGCCTGTTTCGATTAGGAAGGTAGTTTTTAAATAGAAAAAAATGCACTACTCGTTATGGAGCAGTGCATTTTTTTCATAAATTGTCTAATATATTTTGACTCTGTGGATCTTCATTAAAGGTCAAAACCTCTTCAACAGGTTGGTATGATTCTCCATAGAAGTGCTGATCCTTATAGGTATGAATTTTATCATACGTCTTTCTCATGGCCTCAAAGATTAGTTCCTCAGACTCTTTATTTGGAGCCCAATAAAGAATTTCCATTTTATTAACCTCATTTGTCGCTAACGACCTTCTCTCATAGCCGATGGAATTAGCGTGTTCAAAACCTTCTCTTTTGTAAAAATGAAGCCTTTTTCCTGAATCACTGTCTTGATAGTTAACGGGTTCAACTTCAAGAATAATAGGCTTTCCTTTTTGTTTCATTTTTTCGAGAAGCTTATGACCAAGTCCCTGGCCGCGTGCATCTTTTGAAACAAAAAGATAGTCAATAAATACAAAATCCTCTAACTCTGCATACATCAAAACATGATTCGGACCTTCAGCTTTATGATAAATATCGGAACGCTCTTTTAATAAAGTTTCCATATGCTCCCTAGACTTCATTTCTTCAATCGGAAAATATTGATTTAATTTCTCATACCAATGCATACTACTACTCCTCTGGTAAAGTGTCTTAATGAGGAAAGTATGTGTGTTTTTTCCATATTTAATACCGATAGTAATCCGATTATTTTTCGATGAGAAGTTCTAAGAATTCATGCTCGGGTTTCATCAATTTTGTACCTTTTTCAGATTTTAGAAAAATTTCTTTTTCATCTTCATAAAAAACGTTTACTTTACTATCATTAAGATCTATTATCAATGTTTCATTTCGAGAATCCACTTCTTCATTCGTATCCATTGCTTCGTTAATGAACCTTATGATTTGTTCTACCTTGGATTTATCTTTAATTTCTGTACAGTTTTGATCACTTGGACTCTGATAGATACAAATACTATCTGGAACATCCTCAATCCAAGTAGTTGTTTGTAAAATTTCCGTTTTATCAAACATGACCTCTGTTTGGTCCTCACTTTGATTGTACTGAGCAGAAATCCATAATTCACCATCAAAATCTTCTTTTCTCCAGCGTGACATAAATCCACTCCAATCATTATCAGCCTCATTATCGTCAAGTGCAGATTCTGTATACTCCTTTTGCCAACCCCGCCCAGGAAGTTCCTTCATGTAAAAATGATAAATATCCTCCCAGTGATTCCCCTTCATAATATATTGGTGTTCAGTTGGTTCTAATCCTTTGAATAAAGGGATATCCTTGTGTTCTTCAGGGATAATTGACATCCCTTTATAGGTGTCGTCTGTTATTTTTTGATATAAAAACCAACAAATAATAATAAAAAGCAGTACAATTACTCCAAAAATGGTCTTTTTCTTTGTCATATATCTCCCATGCCTCCCAGTTACTATTTAAAAAAATAGAACTGTAGACCTCTCCCTATGTTTTATTGCTATGCCTGTCCGAATCGCATACTATTTCCCTAATGAAAACCCTTGAAATAACCGCCCGCCAAATGGCTGGAGGACATCATCAACCATTACGATAATCCTATTTTTATCTCCGGTTTTATAAAAAATATCAAAGGTGTCGACAAAAAGATCTGCAAATTTTTCATCATAGTTTCTTAATGAACGTATTAACCATTTAGAAGAACCAATCCATCGTCGATTGGTTCTCAAGACAAATTCACTAACTAGTTCAGCAAGTGTATTAGCGATGAATATTTCTTCAGCCCGCACTGAACAACCTATAAAATCATCAAGCGCATCCGTTATAAAATAACGCTTAATTCTTATGGTTTCAGCTGACCATTCTTCCGGACCCTTCACCAATAAATCTTTTGCTTCTTGTTTAATAGCCTCCATAATTCCACTATCTTTTAACACTATTCCTTCTGAAACCATTTTAGGCAAGGAAGGTCTCGCCCGTTCACAATCACTTTTAAAAAAGTCTTTATATGAAGATAAATTATGTACAAAAACCTCTATTTTCCATCCAAATTCAATGAATGACTCTCTATATGCAGATTGTAGATTACTATCAACTATCACAATATCAAGGTCTGATGTTTCTGTGCCCTCACCTCTAACTACACTCCCAGCTAACAAGGCTGCGTGACAATTCGGAAAATGATTCAAAGTAAACAGTTCCGCTGCTCTATATGGATCGATTCTATTCATCTCCCTCACTCCAATTTCTCTAAAGCTCCCCCCTTCTCTACTAAATAAAATTGCTGTTTCCAAATGAGCAATATCTCCTTCTAACTCCAGTTTAAAACCATTTTCATTCATTTCTACAATGGTAAGACTGGTATCATGTATATAAGGAGGATCCCATAAGGTTTCAATAGGGGAACTCTTAAAAAATGTATATAAACACTTAATTACGACAGAATGAGTAACCAATAATATATTCCCAGATTTATATTCTCTTTTTATTCGATTTAAAACCTGAACGGCTCTTGCTCGTGTCTCTTCAAACGTTTCTCCTCCCACAGTTGCATATTGGTGAGGTGCGTTCCAGAAGGACTCATACTCGGTTTGATACATTTCTTTAATGGAAGAATGAGTTTTTCCTTCCCATCGACCCAGTTTAATTTCCCTCAAATTTTCATCATAAATCACAGGAATATCTCTTTCTCCCCGTATCAAGCTGGCAGTCGCTTTCGTCCTCCCGCTTGTACTTGAAAAAATGGCAGTTAACTCTATTTCTTTCAATCTTTCACCTAAAGATATAGCATTTTTAATTCCATTTTCCGTTAGATTTGAATCCAGCCAGCCTTGCATTCTTTTTTCACGATTCCATTCTGTTTCACCGTGCCGTGTTATGTATAGAGTGATCATAAGCATCTCCTTTTATTTGATTAACTCACCAATTGCATCAATTAGTTTTCTAGTTGTTTCTTTTAACTTCGTTTCATCTTCTATGATAATCTCATCTTCTAAATAAAAATTAGCAAATGATTGATCTTTATATTTAGGTACAACATGCATATGGTAGTGCGCTAATTCATTAAATACCCCGCCATTTTGGCATATGGTGATCCCATCCGGATTAAACAGTTTTTTAATTGCTTTTGATAGAAGAATAGATGCTTTCATAATTGAATTTGCTGTGTTTTCGTCAAGTTCATCTGCGTCATAAACATGTTGTTTAGGCACTATCATAATATGCCCTTCATTAAATGGCTCATGGTCTAGGAAACAACAAACATATTCATCTTCAAAAACAACATGTACAGGCAGATTTTTATTTGCCAAATTACACCCTAAGCATTCCACAACAACAACACAACCTTTACATTCCAATAATTTTACTTTAACAAAAAAAAGGCCGGTATTCTCGACCTTTATAAAAGATTTTGAAATACTTCTAAAATGTTTAAAAGGAACTGGTAAATCAGTGTGATTAGCTGAGATAAGAAATCAAATAGGAAATCAAACATAAAACATACTTCCTTTCATAACGTCCTTATTTATACTATGCTTTCTAGGACGAGCATGAAACGGATAGTAGTTTACTTTTTTACAATAAAATCGAAATTATAATTTGACTAAGACTAACGATAATAATGCTCTGACCAAAGCCGCTCACGATACCAGTTGATACTCTCAATGTGTTATTACTCATTCGATATTTCCTTTTTTGGGTCCAACCATCCAAAACCATTCGAAAATTTAATGTGATACCTAGCCAAAGTGGGAAATCTAAATCATAGACAAATAGAAAAGGGAAAAATAAATACCCCAATAATATTCCCGTGCACCTTGCGCATATTGGCAGTGTATATCCTTTAATCGTTAGACTTCTTGACTTCATCCGATGACAAGGTACAATATCAATCAGCCGCTTCAGATTAATTACAATTTGGTCCACAATCACAGTCACAATCAGGTCCCCCATCACAATCGGATTTACCATCACAGTCCGGTCCGCAATCAAAAGTCGGACAGTCTGGTGTACAGTCATACTTCTTTTTACGGTATTTCTTTCTTCCATAATAAAACAGTGTAAACAGCAGTAATAAAATACCCAGCACTGTGGCAAGTATCCCAAAAACCATTTCACCATTGATTAATAACGTGGTTCCGACCACAAATGAAATAATCATCCCTGTCAGCAAAAGAAAAAACATAATTCCACCTTTTTCTCTAGGAATTTCTTTTATTCTTAAACATTATAATACTAATAATAGCTAATAAAAGTGGTCCAATAACAAGATATTTAAAAACTCCAGGGGTGGCTAAACAATATAAACTGATTGGCAATGCCCAGATAGAGCCAATCATAAGCAGTATCGGTTTCAATGAATGACTTGAGTAATATTTCAATAGCATTGGCAGTAAGTACATAATCGAAAACGAATATAATACATCTAGGTCTACACTTGTATGGATATAAGGGTTAAATAGTAAAATATAAGCGCAAAAAATAAAACTTCCAACTGATACAGTAGTCCCTATTAGTCTCAAGGACTTCATCTACATCCCCCCAAAAACACAACTAATTATGTATATTCCATTTATTTGTAAAAAAACCTTTTTCTAAAAAAAGAGAAAGAGAGCAGCAACATTGTGCCACTCCCTTTGCTAAACTAAAATTCGGGAAGTCGATCAAGATTGTTTTCTTTTATCCCATCTGGTTCACTTCGAATAATATCTCTGCCGTATTTATGAAAGACATCAACGTGGGCAATCTGACCTGATTTGGCTTCCGTTAACGCTGTGATGTAATCCAGCTCTCTGCCTGAGCTTGTTTTGAATGCGATGATGTCTCCATCATCATTTTTCTTCACGGCCACGAATTCTTCTTTTCCATCAGGATTGCTTTGACTAGCCTCTGCCTGCGCTTCGTGCTCACTTTGCTGCTTGTATTGATCGTAGATTTTTTCAAAATTCTTATTTTCCATAATCTCCACCTCCGAACGTATGTTAGTATTTTGTTGCAAATGGCTGCTAAATATTCAAAATACACAAAACTGACAAAAAAGGCCATAATCCAGGAATGTCCAGTTGGGATCATAAGATTGGAACCGTTATCTTATATGGTAAAGTGAGTATATCTAGGCTATTTATTGCTGGAAGCTTACCAGTTGGATTATTAGCTGCAGGTTTTTATATGTAAACAAGGAGCCGTTTGTCAACAGCTCCTTTTTGATTTTTAATGCAAGTTCATACCAGTACTTGGTTTTTCCTCGTTCTCTTTAATATTTTTCATCAATAGAATCATGCAGATTATAACCAAAAGATTAAAGAGAATAACACTCCAAACAAGCAGATAGCCTATCTCCACTCCAGCCTTTAATTGGAGGAGAATCTTGGCTGTCAATGCTGTTAGTAAAGTAATCTCTTTAATAATAATCACAGGGGTGAGCAAGTAGCCAAATGGTTTTCGCATGATTAACAGGATCCCAGCAAGCAGACCTGTAGGCACGACAAATCCTAAGTCTAGTGCCTGTATTACAAAAGTAGTGTAGTGCTGTAAATCTGCTGGTGGTGTATTGTTTAAGAGCGGGAGACCCAGCTTTCCTGTCCACATCATTCCAAACACAAATGAACCAAAAAGTAAGAAGCCTCCTAGAAATTTTACCGGCATTTTTTTCGTGAAAAATAAGGGTAATTTTTCAACATCATAGGACATCATCATGAGGATAAGGCAAAAAAACTGGCTGACATAAGTGCCACATAGGTTAGGAACATAGAATTGTACATGGAAAGAAAGGAGTAAGAGGCATAGGTGTATAGGAAATATCCTAACGTACCCGTTAGCAGGAGACTTCCTTTAAGAAAACCTTTTCGATACATATAGAATGATAGCAGCAGTAATGGAACACCTAGAAATAGTGTAACATAGTCTTGAGCGATGGCTTGTGCAGCCATTGACACGGAGTCATGACTGTATAGCCCCTTCCCATAAATGGATACTTTCTCACCAAATATAGATCGGTATTCATATTCACCTGGTCCTTGATTCGAAACGATCGCATATGACGTGGAAAAAATAGAAAGAATGGTAATGAGTATAACAAGTAAACTGATTGTCCTTTTGTATATCATCGTTAGTACCTCCCTTCAAATAAATAACTATCATAGTAAGTATTCGATAACCCATTGCCGCGACCTCTTTGTTCACAAAAAGTTCAGTTTTTCCTTTTGCTAGAGGTTTTCTTCTATATAGGTAATAATAGTTTAAAAAAGTGTAATGCCTGGAGTGAAAACAATGATTTTTTTAGATAAAGACCATGATCCAAGGAAAAATGGAGAGCTTCTATCGGTTATTTCAGAAAAGCAAATAGATATAGAAGCGGTGATTAAAGAAACTGAGCAGCTTTTTCAACAATGCCATATGAATAAGCCTGCCCCACAATTCAACAAGGAACCAAAAGAAGTTTCTTTTTTCAAAAGGATGATGGAGCACATTTTCCGATTATTCGCTCGGCCGTTTAACCTCTTAAAGCCTACCCCTGTATACATCGATTCTGATGGGAATGTGTTCCCTAAGTGGAAACCGAAGCTGGATGATCAGTACAAAAAGTTAATAAGTCGAATTACCAGGGAAGTAAATATTATCGATTTTGGCGGGATTGGGGATGGAAAAAGCGATAACACAACTGCCTTTAAAAGAGCGCTTGGAAATGGCAGGGTTAGGGTAAATATTCCTGAGGGGGTTTTTATGACAAAAGGCATTCGCCTTCCTTCCTGGACATGCCTAGTAGGAGCCGGAAAGGGAAAAACAACGATTAAACTACATGAAAGAGCCCCGAAAGGAACGAGACTAATTACCAACGCCAATCATTGGAACGGAAATCATCATTTATATGTGCAGGGTCTGAGTCTAGATTGGAATGTTGAAAGGCTTGGGGATGTAAAAAAGACGTGTACGTGGGGCAATCACTCAAGCTGTCTAACTTATGCGAACGTCAGCTATGGTTGGGTAAAAGATGTTGAAGCAATTAATCCGGGACTTCATTGCTTTGATATTTCCTCTACCTTGTACAATTATGCAGGAGACGGTTATCGCGCCAAAGGCGGCAGCCAATATGTTTGGCTCGACAATTTAAATGGATATGGTTTTGGAGATGACGGAATTACCACCCATCATAGTGATTACATCTTTATTTCGAACTCTCATATGTGTGACCCAAGCGGGCTGGCTCATCAAAAGGGATTTTCAAATTCAAATGGGTTCGAAATTGATGATGGTTCTAGGAATGTACTCTTAGTTAATAATTCTTCAGCCAGGTGTTTTGGGGGTATTGAAATAAAAGCACATCAAAACTCATCTGCAGCTTCTAATGTGCAAATCGTTGGGCATATCTCCTTAAACGACAACCGTTCCTATAACTTCCGCCATATCGGACACCATAAAAGCACAGATAGGGAGTCACAGTCGGCATACAATATTACTGCTGTGAATCTTGCTGCCATTAAACCGATTTTTACAGATTTATATAAAGAATCCAAACCTCGCGGCTTAGTCGTATCCGGCTATAAAAATGTTGTGGTCAACCAGTTTACATTGATTGGTGACCCTGATTATGACTATAGAAGAATCCCTATTATTGCGATACAGTACCGAGCAAGAAATGTGGTTCTAAACAATATTTCAGTCAAAGATTTTAAGAGTGCTAGTGCAGCTATCAAGGTTTATGGAGGAGAAAATCGGGCTGATTCAATTTCGATAAATCACGTCGAGGTTCGTGACTCCGCCTTAAAAGCGATTGATATTGGTAAAGATGTAGAGGATATTCGAATAAATGTGTGAATCACATAGAAAAAGCGTCAAAGATATGGTTATCTATGACGCTTTCCTTCTTTATCCACTACGATTTCGTCCACCAACTTTTCAGCCACTTTTCGATATAGGTTACTCATGTGTACGAGTGAGGAAATCATGAGTACCTGCTCGAGATAAGCAGAGTTCCGATCCTCCATTTTTGCTACTTCTTCATTTACATCCTTGACCCGTTCGTTAATATCATTATTGAAATCAGCGACATTTTTTTGGGAGAGAGCTAAATAACTATTATAAAAAGAATCGATTTCTATATCCTCTTTAATAATTCTTTTATTCAACCCATCCAGTGTTACCTGGATATCATTAATGGATAGAGCGCCTTTAAGTTGGTATATTAAACTCATTAAAATCAAATGCTCTTTGGAATACTTCTTATTTTTAATCGGGAAAATGAGCTTCCCCTTTGCATAGTTATTAATCATCGTTTTTGTAAGAATCTTTTCCTCATCATTTCGCTTTGAGTCGACAAATTTGTTTTCAAATAGCTGAATCACTTGATCCATATACAAATCAATATTCGGTATTTCATCTAACGATAGGTTTGTTTCAAGTCCAAGCTGTTCAAGTATTTCTGTGATTTTTTCCATCATAAAAACTCCGTTCTACGTGTTATCTGATTAACATTATATCGTAACATTTATCAGTTGACTAGGTGTTGTTTTATGAGTATCATTATAAGTAGTTATCAAAACTACATGCAGTATCAGGAGGGTTTTAACTTGAGTAATTATATTCGGGAACCAATTAATGGACTCACTCATTTATCAGGTGCACTTTTATCTTTCGTAGGACTTCTTGCGATGGTAATTAAAGTGTCGAGTACGACATCTTCAGCGATAGCGATCACCGCTGTCATCATTTTTGGCGTCAGCATGATTCTCCTATATTCAGCTTCAGCCACCTACCATATGGTAATCGCTAAAGATCATGTCATTGCTTTTTTAAGACGCCTCGATCACTCGATGATTTTTATTTTGATTGCAGGTACCTACACACCATTTTGTT
This sequence comes from Neobacillus driksii, assembly GCF_013409995.1. Classification (GTDB taxonomy): domain Bacteria; phylum Bacillota; class Bacilli; order Bacillales; family Cytobacillaceae; genus Neobacillus; species Neobacillus driksii. Next base: position 100,132 of record NZ_JACCBX010000012.1, on the reverse strand, counting down.
TTATCAGTTTAAATGGTACAACGGGTAATATCCTGTTTTCAATTATTGCTGCAGTTGCATTAAGTGGAGTCGTGTTTAAGATGGTTTGGTTTAATTGTCCGCGCTGGATTTCAACAGCACTGTATCTTGTCATGGGCTGGATGATTGTGTTTGTATTCTCGCCATTAGCCGGGAGCTTGGATCCAAAGGGTTTGTTTTTATTAATACTCGGTGGAATTTTTTATACCATTGGCGGTGTCATTTATGGAGCAAAGCCAAAATTCCTTCAATCTAAATACATGGGCTTTCATGAGATTTTCCACATCTTTATCATGCTTGGGAGTATGTCTCACTTCTTATGTGTATTTTATTTTGTTATATGAAATTAAAAAACGCCATAAGAGGCGTTTTTTTTGCTGTGAATTATGAGTTCTTATTATTATCTCTGGCAGCCTGGTTCCTAGCTTTCTTACTTAGGCCTTGTTCTGCACCGAATTCCGTATCTGCTTTACTTCCGCCAGTATGCGGTTGGTTACGGTTGTTATTCTTATTGGTCATTGTTTTTAATTCCTCCCTTTATGTAAATTGGCTAGTAACATCTATATACTGCTTAAAGAGATAGGTAATTATACCTATTTTCTCTTTATTTCTTTATTAGAGAAAAGTGCAATACTTAAGACCCTAAGAATTCTGTTTGAAGTTCAGTTTCAATCACTTTATGTTCATAGGATACTTGATAGGCTTTGCTAGTTGGTCTTGAGCTAACTATTTTACTTATTTCTTGCTCAATGTAATGAATAGCCACTCCATCATCTGCAGCTATACCTGCTTGTATTTTATTTGCCCCAATTAACGTATGGTACTTCGGTCTTCTATCTGCTTCGCCATCATAATGTGGGCAATTACTGCCTTTTAAGAAACCTAAGCAGCTCAGTGGCTCAAACCCTTCGCCAAATGAGTCGGTTACACCTTCCTCGAACCAACAAATAGAACCGGCACTAATCCCCGCTAAAAGAATTCCTTGATCCCAAGCTTTTCTCAAAATGGTGCTAATCCCCAATCTTTCCATAAAGCCAACAGATTCTTTGTATTTCCACCGCCAACATATATAATATCTTTTTCCAAAATAAAGCTCTCTAAGTCTCTTTTTGGCGGTCGGAATAATGATAGATGAGATGGTCTACAATTTTGTTTTTGGAAAAAACGATAAAATCTTTGAATATAATCTTCTGAATCTCCACTTGCAGGGGGGATAAAACAAATTTTGGGATTGTCTTTACGCGATTGCTTCAGAATGTAAGTATCCAATAACGTATTTTCTGGTTCCATAGAGAAACCGCCGCCAAGTGCAATGATTTGCCTCATATATCTTCCCTCCATTTTAGTATTCTATCTATATGCTTTTATATCATTTTCAAATGGAAAGGCTTGGGTAAACCTGTTTTATGCGCTCGATATATTTTTCCATTGTCTTTACTCCCTTTTAACTCTTCCCTAACATGAAAAATAGCAGACTAAATCCTTGTGAATTTAGCTGCCTTTTTTATTCTTATAGGTTTACATTTGCGTCTGGCGCCTTATCAGCTACGAGATTTAATTGAATGTTGTGCTCTAAATAGGCCTTTAATCCAGAGAGTACCATTGTGTATCCTCCCATAGAATCAATGGCTCGGGCGACCATTTCATCGCCACTGCCAGAAAAGCCATAGTTTGTGATGGAAACAAAAGTTTGATTATCTGCTCGGGGAGTGAATAGCCACTCCACCTGGGTGCCATCGGTCCATTCAATCCTTATTAGCTTGTTTTGCTCCATTTCTTTAACAAATAATTCATCGCCAACACCATACATTTCCCAATCCCACCTGATGGTTTTACTCTCTTCCAATCTTCCGCTGCTTTTAGTAAACCAAAACTTTGTCGTGATTTCAGGATTGATGAAAGCTTCATATACTTCCTCAACTGGTTTGCGGATAAGCATTTCTGCCTTAACAACTGGTTTTTCGTTTAGTGTTATCATAATTAATACTTCTTCTCCTTTGTGTATATCCTATTCACTATGGTTTCTTATTCGTTGTTTATTTAAAACTAGGTTCCTTCAATATTTTTTCAGATAATCGATCCGCGATTAATCGATATCCTGCTGGATTCGGATGTAAGGCATCACTGAAATAGAGGCTTTTTGGTTTGTTTTGAAATAGATCAAGCGTGGGAACAAAATAGGTTCGATCAAAATTACCAGCCACTTTAGCGACTTCCTCGTTCCAATGTTTTATCGTGTTTAGAATTTCTTTCTGATTCGAGTATTCCACATAGGGTTGATATAACCCTAATACAAAGATAGGGGCGACAGAATTATCCTTTTTTATGTTTTCAAGGATTTTATAAAGGTTCGTGGTGTATGTAACCTTACCCCTATTTATTTGTTTTACATCAAGTGGGTTAAATTGATAATTGGCACTCTTTCTAAAATCATTTGTTCCAATATACAGAATGATATAATCTGCCTTCTTTAGTTGTACGGTGACCTTTTTATCCTGAAGTTGTTCAAGAATTTTTTCGGAAGGGTACCTGGGTATGGCAAAGTTGCTCACTTTGACAGGAGTCTTATATTTTTTTTCTAATTTTACTTTAACGCCTTCTATATATCCCTTTTTTGCAGGGTCCCCTACTCCATGTGTGATGGAATCGCCGAGGGCTACGAGGTTAATCACTTTTGTACTGGCTGAAGAACCACGGATACCGGTATAAGTACCAAACAGGGCCAAAATAATACAGAATAAAATGATATAATTTTTCATAATAAAACTCCCAGTTGTATTGACTTATTTAGGAGTTTTCCCAGTGGCACCTTCACTCATGTAGTATCAATAAGAATTAACTCCATATGATATTCATTTTTTTTCAATTCATTGAAGGGACCCGAAAATATGCAAGGGGGTCTTTCAAATCATTTGTAAAAACACCTGTATTTCTAAGAACGGCCTCTGCAAAATTTAGATAGTTAGAACCCGTGGATGTAATGACATTTTTGTCAATAACAAGATGTTCATTTAACTGATTTTTTGGAACTAATACATGACTGTATAAAGGATCGTCAATATCTAACGAAGCTGTATACTTTACTTCTTCTAGTATACCTGCTGCACCTAAAATAGCAGGACCTCCACAAATTGCAGCAATTTGTTTCTTTTCCCTATAGAAATGCTGTACTATTTTCTTTAGTTCCTCGTTATCTAGAAGAGGGGCGGGGTTACCACCAGGTATGATTAATACATCAAAATCTTCTATTCACATGATCTATTGATAAATGGGGAGTGACCTGAAATCCAGCACAAGACTGAATAGGTCTAATCTCATTTTCAACAGTAAAAGAATTTATCTGATACTTTGAATTTATACAGGTTAACAAAATCATGACTTCAAAATCAGCAAAAGTATCATAAGTTAATAAAAGTGCTTGTTTCATTTTTATCTTTCTCCTTTTGAATTCGGAGTGATGTTTGGCATAAAGGATGAGGGATCAAGTTCTCCACTTTCAATGACAATAGCAGTAAGGCCATTTGCTGTCTTCGTTTCATGCCACTCATCTTTTTCCCAAAATACAGCGACTCCGGGCTGTACCTTAAAATATTCTTCGCGATCAATACTAACCAAACCTTCTCCACTTATGATTAATAATAGTTGAGGTCCAACAGCTTGGTGATAACCTATCAAGCCATTTTCTCCTAAATGCATACAGCCTATAGAAGCAGCACTATTTGTTTGAACGATTCTAGACATAATAAAATCAGAATTAAACTTTGAAATATTCTTACCACTTTCTTTATTAAAAGTGAAAAATTTCATAATACTATGTACCCCCAAAAACTATTTATATATCTTACATATTCAAGACTTTTAGGTAATAATCCTCTTTTAGGTATTAATCCTCTAAGAAGAAAGATATACGTGCATAAAAAGTGGAGCCCTTTTATGAAGGAGCTCCTCTTCTAAATTTGTTATTATAAGGTGATTCTGTTTAACTCTTCTTGCAGCACAATCGCATGATTATATACAGAATCCTTTGCTCCATAAAGGAGTGTAACCTTCCCTTTTGACCTCATTGAAATGAGGTCATTTATAATACTCTTTTTCTGTTCATCAGTACGTAATTCCTCTATGTACTTAGTGCGAAACTCCTCAAACAACTCAGGCTTGTGACAAAACCACTTACGAAGATCAGGACTCGGAGCAACATCCTTCTGCCAAGCCGTCAACTTGGCTGCCTCCTTCGAAATCCCACGCGGCCAGACTCGGTCCACTAAAATCCGAAAACCATCAGACTCATCATACGGTTCATAAATCCTTTTTAAATAAAAATCACCCAATAAAAAAAACCCTCCTTGTCTGGATTTTGAGGATAGCGTCCATACCAAGTGGACACTGTCCACGGATGGTGACAGGCACCAACATTGCGGACGGTGACAGGCACCATATTAGGTACCATATTATTTAATCCTCGTCTTTGATGTCGAGGTCTTCGGGGATGGGTTCGTTTAGGATTTCTTCTATTAGGTGTTTGTATTTTTCGATTTGTTTTAGGTGGGTGTTGAATTGTTCTTTGTTGATGATCCACCCTTCTCCGTCATGGATGGCGCGGATTTTTTTTTGTTTGATTAGTTCTTCTATTTTTGATTCTGGCATTGCTAAATATTCTGCTGTTTCTTTAATGGTTAGATACATATTGTTCAATCCTCGTCCGTAAAAGTGATTTTATTAACTACTCTGCCCGCTCTTCCTTTTGTTGTGACTGCTTGCGACAGTGAGTTTAAGATGGCTTCCTCGGCTGCTTCTGCAGCTCCTGTAAATAATTGATTCATCACGGGATGATCTTCACGTAATTGGAGCCTCTGTTCTGTTAGTTCATCCGTAAAGTGTTCTGATTTGTGTGAAGTTGAAAAGGCAATGATGATATCACCGCTGCCGTGGCTAAAATGACTGCCTGTTCTGCCTAATCCTATACCGCAGCGCTTTGAAATACGCAGCAGCTGCCTGTCGCTTAACGGGGCATTTGTTGCAAGGACAATAATGATAGAGCCATCTGCAGGATCCGAAAGCCCCTCCACTTTTGAATAGCGAAACTTCTGGTGCTCTTCCTTTTTACCAAAGTTGGTTAGGACTAGGCACCCGATTGTATACTCACCAACCGTGCGAGAGGATGAACCAATTCCGCCTTTGTATCCAAAGCAGATCATCCCTTTTCCAGCTCCAACCGCCCCTTCTTCTGCCTGCTGGTCGGTAGCATTCCTAATTGCTTCTAAAGCATGCTCAGGTTTAACAGAAAAATTCCGTATTGAATTCAAATAACTATCATTACACTCTCCAACTACAATGTTAATCGTACCCGTTGTTTCACCTATTTCAGGATTCTCAGCCAGCATATATTCTAACGTACCTTGGGTAACAGCTGGTACTGCAAATGTATTGGTTAACATAATCGGAGATTCAAGCTGTCCTAATTCATTCACTTGAACAAGCCCGGTCGTTTTTCCAAATCCATTTATGACATAACTTCCAGCTGTCACTTTTTGTCTAAAAACATTTCCACGATGAGGCAGCACCGCTGTAACACCTGTACAGGCAAATTCTTTTCCGTCTGCATCAAGAGGATAATCAAGCGTGACATGACCTACCATTACACCCTCAACATCTGTTATGCAATTCTTCCGTCCAGTTGGCAGTATACCAACCTTTATTCCTGTCTGTCTAACCTTCATCCTAACACTCCTGGTCGATGGTTAAGGAAGTTTTGGTAAGCAAATCCTCGCACTTCATCTTCTTTAAAATGCTTCAATAATTGATTAATAAGATTTTGCGTTTTTGAGGCGTCCTCTAAATCAGTTATAAATGCCCTAATCCCATCAAAATCCGACCCTAATCCAATATGACTCACACCACCTAATGAGCAGAAATGGTCGATATGCCTTATTAAATCAGAAATCGTTACTTCTCCTGTTTCTTTTACAAATGGAGGATAATAAACAACATGGATCATTGCGTTTCTTTTAAACATCGCTTTTGCCTGTTCATCCGTTAAATTACGAAGGTGATTGCAAAGAGTTCGCGAATTGGAGTGACTCGCAATTGGATACTTTGCTAATTCGATAACCTCCCAAATCCCCTTATCACTAAGATGAGATAAGTCAGTCAAAATCTGATGATCATTATTGAACTGAACAATTTCTTTTCCAAAAAGCGTAAGGCCGCCACCACGCGGTTCTCCAGCACCATCTGCTGCTAAATTTGCATGATTCCATGTCAAACCAACCGAACGAACACCCAACTGATAAAGGATATGAAGCCTGGTTAAATCGTTGCCGATGGCGTCAACCCCCTCAAGTGTCAGCATGGCGCCAATTTGACCAATATTGATTTTTTCAAAATCAGACCACTCTTTAATATGGACCATGTCAGGATTTTTCCCTAATACTTCTTTATAAAAATAATCAACTTGTGTAAGTGCCACTTGAAATTTCTGGTCTGATGGAATATCCGGCTCAATGAAAATAGCAAAGCATTGAACCTTGACCTGCCCTTTATGTAATCTTTTTTTATTCGTCTGTAATTCTTTCGCATCTGCAAAACGCAGCGAGCCTTTTCCTTCTGAAAGTTTAAGCAATGCGTCACAATGCAGGTCGATTAATTTCATATTCAGCCGACTCCTTTTTTAAAAATTTTATCATAAATCACAGAGAAAGGTTAAATAAGGAAAAACAATAGATCCCGATACTAGCATTTATATAGTAAAAAATTACTAGTAAAAATAACATTCGGAATATTAAAAATTACCTATTAATAACCATAAATAAATAGTAGTATTTATGTATAGACTATATTAATGGAGGTGAATTTACCCATGACAAATAACCCAATTCATTATGATGGAAGTATTCAAAACAATGAAAGTTCCGCTTCTAATTCTGCAGTAAATGAGCCGTTTACATTAACGGATGAAATGCGTGCAAATATTAGTGGAAACCCTTACTTTAGCGAAAATAATAACTAAAAAATAAAAGGAGTTTGCAAATCGCAAATTCCTTTTATTATTGGTCTAGATCTGTTTTTGTATCTGCATATATAAACATTCATTGCACAAACTAGAATGTATGCTAGATACAGAAAGGATTGATACGAAAATGACAAAAGTATTGTATATAACAGCTCATCCTCATGATGATACTCAGTCTTATAGTATGGCAGTAGGAAAAGCATTTATTGATACTTACAAAGAAGTAAATGCTGATCATGAAATTATTAATGTAGATCTTTACAAAGTAGATGTTCCTCAAATTGATGTTGATGTCTTTAGCGGGTGGGGGAAACTTCGTTCTGGTACGGAATTTGAACAGCTGTCAACGGAAGAAAAAACAAAGGTTGGCAGACTTTCTGAGATTTGTGAGCAATTTATTTCTGCTGATAAATATGTCTTTGTCACACCGCTATGGAATTTCTCCTTCCCGCCTGTTATGAAAGCTTATTTAGATGCGGTATCTGTTGCAGGAAAAACATTTAGATACACGGAAAAAGGTCCAATTGGATTGTTAACCGACAAAAAGGCTTTGCATATTCAGGCACGCGGAGGTGTCTATTCCGAGGGACCAGCAGCAGCAATGGAAATGGGTCACCGCTACCTAGATATTATGATGCAATTCTATGGAGTCCCATCTTTTGAAGGTTTATTTGTTGAGGGGCATAACGCAATGCCTGACAAAGCACAAGAAATCAAAGAAAACGCCATCGCGCGTGCTAAAGATTTAGCACATACATTTTAAAGCAAAAGGGCCAACTCCAAACGTTGGCTCTTTACACATCCAAACAATTTTACTGCCCAACCCCTTAATATTTTCGTAAACATAAACCATAAAATCCTTTTCAATTTCAATAAATAAATCGGTATCTGCTAGTCGAATGGCATCACCTGCAGTGGGACCAAACATGTCGGCGTATTGCCTTCTTGACATTCGAAAACTCATGCAGGGTTCCCCTTTCCTTGGTCTAACGGGCCATCTGTTTTATTATTTAGGCCATAAACCTCCCGCTTTCCTGCAAAAGGGACCAGTTCTACCTCTTTTGCAGCGCCCGGTTCAAATCGGACAGCAGTGCCCGCTGGAATATTTAAATGTTTTCCATATGCTTCCTTGCGTTCAAATTGCAGAGATCCATTCACTTCAAAGAAATGAAAATGGGACCCTACTTGTACAGGACGGTCCCCTATATTTAATACCCTCACCTTAGAAGCGGGTCTTCCCTGATTACAGGCAATTGGATCTTGTTTTAGTACATATTCTTCAGGAATCATTCTATTCTCCGCCTTTTCTATTAAACTAGCATCTACCGGATCGGTTCGTGAACAGTTATGAGCAAGTTCCATCCGGGAATGTGGCTTCTACCTGTATATCCCGAATCATTTCCGGTATTCCTTCCATCACGTCCTCGGTGGATAGTATCGTTGTCCATTCGCTCATCAACTGCGCCACGGTTTTACCATCTCTAGCCCCTCCATAATTTCATAGGTAATGAGGGCAATCGCTTCAGGATAATTTAATTTCAATCCGCGGTCTTTTCTACGCTTCGCTAAGTCGTCAGCGACGACGATCATTAATTTTTCCTGCTCACGCTGTGTTAATTTCATGGTTTCCTCCTGCTAATAAATCATAAAGGGTACAAGCGATAATCTTGGTGGCAGCCTGTAAATCAGAAAGTCGAATATTCTCATCTGCCCGGTGTCCATTCGCCTCTTCTAACACTTTTGGCCCGACCCCAAACATTATCGTAGGAATTCCTGCAGCAAAGAAGTGGCGGGCATCTGTATAAAGTGGCACTCCGTGAACAGGTAATTCACTCTCCTCTTTCAATATCATTTGCCAGTTTGCAGCCAATGCTTGAACCAATGGTGTATTCTCAGGAACTGGTCCGAAGCTTTTCGCATGGAGGATCTTTCTAATTTCAGCTTTTATACCAGGAATATCAGATACGGCTTGATGTACGAGTTCTCTAAACTCAGATTCTGCTTCTACAAAGTCCTCTTCAGGGATTAATCGGCGATCCACTCTTATCGTGCACTCATCTGGCACCACGTTGGTATTAATGCCGCCTGAAATGAGTCCTACATTCAAGGTTGGAAAATCAATTCCTGGGATTGATGATTTCTTATTAGCCAGTGTTTTACGATAATCATATAAAACCTGTAAGATTTTAGTCGTCGCCTCGATCGCGTCAATTCCTGTATGCGGAAGAGCCGCATGCGCTGACTTTCCTGTTGTTTTGATTTCAAAATGCAAGCACCCATTATGAGCATTTACAGCTGAATAGGTAAACCCTGCCACAATCGCTTGATCGGGCTTGATATAGCCTTGATCAATTAGCCGCTTGGGACCTATTTCTCCTCCTGTTTCTTCATCAAACGTGAAGGCAAGGTCCACCCTTCCAAAAAGCTGGGCACTAACCTGTTTTAATGCAAGCACCGCATAGGTATAAGCAGCAATATCAGACTTTGATACTGCCACTCCCCGCCCATACATTTTTCCATCGACTATTTCTCCTCCATATGGGTCGACACTCCAACCTAAACCAGGAGGGACCACATCTCCGTGAGCGTTTAATACAACATTTGTCCCTTCTCCAAACACTGTAGGTGCGAGGACGTTAGCCATACTAATCATCCCATTTGTTTTTACACTATCTTCGTCTACTTCGAGGAGCGACACATTTTCAAACCCAAGCTCTGTAAGTTGTTTCTTTAAAACTCCGGCTATCGGTAAACAATCACCAGCGGGATTATCCGAAGCCGTTTGCACTAATGTTTTCAAAAAAGAAACCAGTTCTTCCTCATGATCCTGTATCCACTGCACAATCTTTGTTTTATCCTTATTCATGTTAATCACTCCTCAGTGGTTGTAGGCTAATTGATGTAATAAATGTATGAGTACCTCCAGGCCTGTTTCCAAATCCTTTGATGAAGTAAACTCGATCGGGGAATGGCTAATCCCGCCCTGGCTGGGAACGAATATGATTGTTGTAGGACAAATACGTGCAAACAGCTGCGCGTCATGCCCAGCACCGCTATTCATCCAATGGAAAGGAAAAGTGCTCCTTGTGCAAATGCTTTGTACAATTTCATTCAGTGTACGATCCATCTGGGCTGGCTGAACTTCATGCCACATCTCAACCTTTATATCCAAATCGCTTTTTTTAGCATGGGTTTTAAACATTTCGGTGAATTGCTGACAAAAAGAACTTAAAATTGATTCGTTCGGATGCCGAGCGTCTACTGTAAACCGAACTTGATTAGGAATTACATTAGGTACATTAGGCTCAACAAAAAGCTGCCCCACACTTGTTACAAGATCTTCATCGTAATTCTTCACACTTTCGTATAAGTCATGAATCATGTTTACCGCCCCATGCAAAGCATCTCTTCTCCATATCATCGATGTGGTTCCAACATGGTTCGATTCGCCATTCACCGTAATGCGAAATCTCTTTTGACCGACAATGGCTTTGACAATGCCAATTGATTTTTCTACTTTTTCAAGGGTGGGTCCTTGTTCGATATGTAGTTCAATAAAATTTTGGATATCATTCCGGACCCTGTATTCGGAAAGCCCAAATCCTGCTGCCATCATAGCTGTCTCGAAGCTTATTCCCTCTGAATCCTTGATATCACTAATATCATTAAATGAATAAATTCCCGTCATCATACCTGACCCCCACAGGGCAAGTGGAAACCGGCTGCCTTCTTCTTCGCAAAAAGAAACCACCTCAAGGTTTATAGCAGGTGTCCCATACGTCTTTTTTAAAAAATCTAAAGCCAATATTCCTGCAATGATTCCATAGGCGCCATCATATTTACCGCCTGACTTGACGGTGTCGACATGCGAGCCAATTAAAATAGTTTGAGCATTTGGATTCGATGAAGGCACTCTCCCAAATAAGTTTCCAATAGAATCATAAGTAGTGTCGAGCCCAGCATCCTCCATCCATCCCTTTAAAGCTTGCTGGGCATCCTTCCAAGGTTGGGAATAAAGTGTTCGAGATACACCTCCATCTGGTTCTCCCCCAAATGAAGCTAACCACTCAATTGCCTCTTCTAGATTAACCGGGAATTGACCCATAAACTCACTTCCTTGGCTGTATATACTGACCATCCTTTTCTGTGGTTACCCCTATTTGATCGTCATAAATGACTTTTCCTCGTAAAATGGTTTTCTTTACTCTTAACAAAAATTTTCTATTTTCATAGGGGGAATATTGATTTCGAAAGGCAATCGATTGCCGATCCGCTATCGTTGTCTCATCTAATGAAATCAAGGCCAAATCTGCATCCAATCCGGGTTGAATTCTTCCTTTCCTTCCTGATATACCAAAGACATCAGCAACATTCGCAGTGCCTAGAGGAAGTATGTTTTTAAGTGGAACTTTCCTTCTCATGGCCTCATCGAGTAAGGCAAGCCAGGTAAATTGTACTCCTTGGATGCCACCCCATGCTTCCCAAATGGAATCAGTGTTTTTCATGGAATAGAGACAGGGCGAATGATCGGAACCAATGGTATCAATCCAGCCGTTAGAAATACATTCCCACAGCCCTTCAACCTCTTCCCTCGACCGAAGCGGCGGGGCACACTTAAGAATGGCACCAGCTCTAAGGAAATCTTCTTCATCAAATAGTAAATAATGTGGGCAGGTCTCTACTGTGACGTTTATTCCGCTTTTCTTTGCTTGTTGAATGAGTTTAACTACTCTCGCTGAACTGATATGAACGAAGTGGACACATGTACCATAATTTGCAGCTGCCTCTAACGCATAACGAACCGCCTGTTCTTCCGCTGATATCGGCCTGCTGGCGAGAAAGGCTTTACGCTCGTTGATACCTGATTGTTTTTTATAAAAAGTGGTAAGGTTATGAATCTCTGGCTCCCATTCTGCGTGCAAAGCAAGGATTATATTTTGTTGTGCTGCTATTTTCATGGCAAGCTTCAATTGGTGTGGTGAAACAAAGGGAAAATCATCGATACCGCTCTCAGACATAAATGCCTTCCAACCGATAATCCCCTCACTCATCTGGGATAACTCTTCCTGTTGACTAACGGAATTCCCTGTCATTCCGCCCCACAATGCGTAATCTATATAAGATTTGGAGGTTAAATACTCTCTTTTGTTGTGTAGATTTTTTACGGTTGTCACAGATGGGGAACAATTTAGCGGCATATCAAAAATCGTTGTCGTTCCTCCAATTGCTGCGGCACGGCTCCCAGTTTCAATTCCTTCCCAATCCGTCCGACCGGGATCATTAAAATGAACATGAGCGTCGATAAATCCAGGAACAACTAGGCAGCCACTGGCATCTATGGAATTGACATTGTTTTCTTTCAAGGGTTCAGGTTCGCTTTCGTAGAGAGCCTCAATCTTGCCTTCTTTAAGTTTTATACAAGCGTACCGAAAACCAGCTTCTGTAAAGACATATCCATTTTTCACCCAAACTTCAGTTTTCATTTTCCCCTCCTAACTCCCCCTATAGGTACTGTACCCTCCTGGTGATATCAAAAGCGGCACATGATAATGGGAAGCCGGTTCAGAAATACCAAATCGAACGGGAACACAATCCAGGAACGAGGGATCGTCAGCGGAAACTCCACGATTTCGGTAATAGTCTCCTATATAAAAAAGAAGTTCATAGATTCCCCTTTTCATATTGTCCCCCTCCAAAAGGGGGTGATTTAATCTGCCATCCTCATTTGTATAGGAAAAGCGGATGGCTTCTTTCTCTTTATTTGGACCAACACGTACTAACTCCACTAATACACCGCTAGCCGGCTTTCCTATGCTAGTGTCGAGGACATGAGTTGTCAGCTTTCCTGTCATTACTTTGAGACCCCTTCAGATTCAAGGTCATCACGCGTCATTGAAAAACATTGGAAGCCATAAGGAGGACGAGGTTCTGTAAATACTTTCCCTTCTTGTGAGGCAGGAATTTCATCTAAAATCGTTTCCCATGTACGGTTATTTGATTCGAAACGTACTTCTACTAACTGTGGAAAACGTTCTAGGATTCTAGTACCGATTCGGTAAATTAAATTTTGGATGGATGGAGAGTTTTCTTCATGAAAGACAGTGTACGCAATATCCCTTATCTGTTCTGCTGCCACATAGCCAACAGGTGTATTTCCCCTAGCATCCTCAAGGTCGTTATATCGCCAATCAATATTTAAAAAGATAAACAGCGGGCGATCATGGGATTCCGGCAATGTCGTATATTCATCCTTCACATAGCCGTAAAACGAACTGCCCTTTACCTTAATAAGCTTAAGACCCTTTAAACTGCTTAGGTGATTGGTGGTGATAATTTCATCTTTTTCACGTGTCACTTCTATCGAGGCACCTGCTTGTTCGTTTAGTGAATAGCGAAACACCAGCGGGCTTGGTTCAAAGCTGCCATTTGTCGGGACAGGGAGCTCTTCAAAGGAGATCTGTTCACCTGAAATTTGAATACCTGTCATATGTGAATATGTCTCAAGAAACCTCTGTGCGACAAACTCAAGAAACCCTTCCTGGGTGGCTCCCTGATAATCTCCTGCATGCTTAAGGATGAAATTTTTCATTGAATCCGTTGCGACTACTAAAGTGTTGTCACCATCTTTAAATGAGGGGAAAAATGCTTCACCTTCAACGGCGACTTTTACATTCATGCCAAATAGAATGTTATTTCTACCGGAGAAGGTGGATTCGGGGATGTTTCGAATCACTGTTAACGGCTTAGCGTAGGTCCGATAAACCCACACATCCGCTTTCCCGTAGCTCATCGTTCTTTTCATATTGTGTTTAGCCTCCTTTTTTCATTTTAAAAGGCTTAAAATCAGGTTATGGTTACCACTTTTTTTGCACTTCTCGTAACTTTGTTGCTTATCAACAAGAACCTATATTAAGGACAAACCTTTCTGAAGGGTTGAGAGATTTGTCCTCTAGACCCTTGATTAAGGACTAATCCTTCTGACTGGCCGTGCGATTTGTCCTCAACACCCTTGATTAAGGACTAATCCTTCTGACTTGGACTTGAGATTTGTCCTCAACACCCTTGATTAAGGACTAATCCTTCTGACTTGGACTTGAGATTTGTCCTCAACCCCCTGGATTAAGGACTAATCCTCTGGCTGGCCCGTGAGTTTTGTCCTCAAGACCCTTGATTAAGGACTAATCCTTCTGACTGGCCTTGAGATTTGTCCTCAAGACCCTGGATTAAGGACTAATCCTTCTGACTTTGCCTTGAGATTTGTCCTCAACACCCTTGATTAAGGACTAATCCCTCTGACTTGGCCTTGAGATTGATCCTCAAGACCTTTGATTAAGGACTAATCCTTCTGACTTTGCCTTGAGATTTGTCCTCAAGACCCTGGATTAAGGACTAATCCTCTGGCTGGCCCGTGAGATTTGTCCTAAAGACCCTTGATTAAGGACTATCCCTCTGACTTGGCATTGAAATTTGTCCTAAAGACCCTTGATTAAACATCAAACTATGCAAAAACAGATCACCATGATCAAATCATCCTATGAAAATATCATTCAATCGAAACCCCGCAATTTTATACACTTCACCTAAGGCAATGCGATATTCTTCCTCGTAAGAATTATGAACCCTTTGCTTCATTGCTGCTAGAATCGTTTCCTTGCTTTGCCCCTTTACCGCCATAATAAACGGAAATTGAAATTTATTTACATACATCATATTTAGAGATACAAACTCCTCAAACTCTTCCTTTGAAAGCTTATCAAGCCCTGCCCCAGCTTGCTCCTTTTGAGAAACCTCAGACATTTGCAATCTTGTTCCTAAATCGGGGTGTGAACGAAGTAACGCTAGCTGCATAGACTCCTCGGCATTTTGAACAATATCAATCATCGTTTGTAAAAGGTTCTCATGGGATTCAAACGGCATATTTCCCCATGCTGCTGAAGCCACCCACGGGGAATGTTCAAACACCCAGCCTACTTTTTGTACAAACTCCTCCTTGCTCATTTGATTTACTTCCTCCATAGCCTCACCTCTCTTCCTCCCAGCTGGTGACCATTCAGCTGGGCTACAGTTAAAACTATATATATTCCAAACCTCCTAAAAATACATCACCTGTTCTCTCTCTATTTATGAAACTTCATAAATGGCTCAGGCTTTTGTCAGCTATCGGTGACACAGCAAACTCGTCCTGCTAATTTTTCACTATAATATCGAAATGCCGAAATAGTATCTACAAACGCGTCATATAATCTAACAAGTTTTTTTAATAGTCTCATCCGCAAAAAGTGTGTTAACAAACCTGACAACAAGGAAGAAATTCTATGTGTGTTATAGAATAATGAACTTCAAGTTAAATAGATTCTTGGACCTTAATGCTAATCCATAGCTTGCAAATGAATCAAAATATATCAAAGAATGGAGAGGTTCCATGTCAGATATTCATTTTATGAAAAAAGCAATTGAGGAAGCGCTCAACAATGTCCTAACCAATCATGGTGGACCATTCGGGGCAATCGTGGTAAAGGAGGGAAAAATAATCGGAGTTGGCCGTAATGAAGTGACTTCCACCAACGATCCAACCGCGCATGCAGAGGTCCAGGCCATTCGCGCGGCCTGCAGCTATTTAAAGGATTTTCAACTGACGGACTGCGAAATCTATACGAGCTGTGAACCTTGTCCCATGTGCATTGGTGCGATTTACTGGGCTAGACCGAAAGCTGTTTACTATGCCTGCACGAAACAGGAGGCGGCCAGGATAGGGTTTGATGATCAGTTCATTTATGAACAACTCGAACTTCCAATGGAAAATCGAAAAATACCCATGATGAAACTTTTTCCGGACGATGGTGATATTCCTTTTCGAACATGGGAAAACTCAAAGAATAAAGTAGAATACTAATTCATAGTTAGAGGGTGTCGAGCAATGGAGAGAAAACAATTAACCCGAAGAATCTCTGTGGCTTCAGGTAAAGAACCTGCTGATACCGTCGTTAAAAATGGCAGGATCATTGATGTTTTTAATGGAGAAATAATCGAAGGTGATATCGCCATTGTGGATGGTTATTTCGCAGGTGTCGGAAAGTATGAAGGGAAAAGTATTGTAGACGCAAAAGGACGTTATGTCATTCCTGCATTTATCGATGGGCATGTTCATATCGAATCATCTTTGGTAACGCCAAGTGAGTTCGCTAAGGTCGTTCTTCCACACGGTGTAACGACCGTTATCGCTGACCCCCATGAAATTGCGAATGTCCTAGGTACGGCTGGGATTCAATATATGCTAGATTCTTCCGAAGATCTTCCTTTTGATATTTATATAATGCTCCCTTCCTGTGTTCCGGCGACAAGCTTTGAAAACTCAGGTGCCATTTTAAAAGCCGAGGAACTAAAACCCTTTTACCACCACCCTCGAGTCCTAGGATTAGCAGAGGTCATGAATTTCCCTGCTGTCCTAAATGCAGAAGATGATATGCTCAACAAAATATCTGACGCGAAACAGTTCGGAAAAAAGGTTGATGGTCATGCGGCGGGATTATCTGGAAGTGACTTGAATGTGTATATGGCTGCAGGAATAAAGACCGATCATGAAAGTACAACTGCGGAAGAAGCGAAAGAACGCCTTCGGAGCGGAATGTATTTAATGATTCGTGAAGGAACTGTCGCAAAAGATTTACAGAATTTAATTCCAGTTGTAAATGGGTATAATTCGCGGAGGTGCTTATTTGTTACCGACGATAAGCATTTAGATGACCTTGTGCTTGAGGGCAGTATTGATCACAATGTAAGACTAGCAATTGCTGAAGGACTCTCCCCTATTACTGCTATACAAATGGCTACCATCAATGCCGCAGAATGTTTTGGGCTTGAAGATAAGGGGGCTATTGCCGCAGGATACAAAGCGGATTTTTCCTTAATCGATGACCTTGAAACGATCAGTATTTCTCATGTCTATAAGGACGGTGTGGCTGTCGTACAAGATGGCAAATTGGTTACGGATTGTAGTAACAACCTACAGGATTGTTTAGGACAGTCTGTTCACTTTGATGAAATCATGGAATCCAATTTAAACATTCACTTATCCTCAATTAAAGCAAATATCATCGAAATTATCCCTAACAGCTTAGTCACACGACATTTAGTGGAAGAAGTCGATATTTGCGGTCAAGGATTCTTCCAATCCTCGACGAGTAGCGACAGGTTAAAGCTTGCCGTAATTGAACGCCATCATATGACCAGGCAAATTGGTTTAGGGATTGTCAAAGGCCTAGGTTTAAAATATGGAGCTATTGCCACCACGATTGCCCATGATTCACACAATCTAATTATTGTTGGAACCAATGATAGTGATATGGTTATGGCTGCAAATACCATAAAAGAAATGCAAGGCGGGTTGGTTGTCGTTAAAGAGGGTCAAATCCTCGCATCATTAGAGTTGCCTATTGCAGGCTTAATATCTAACCTTCCTTTCCAGGAGGTCTATTCGACTCTTAAGGAACTGCACCATGCTCTTGGGAAGCTGGGAGCAAACGATTATTTCAATCCCTTTTTAACCCTTTCCTTTTTAGCTCTTCCTGTTATCCCCGAGATAAAACTTACGGATAAAGGTTTATTTAAGGTATCAACATTCGAGCATATTAGCATCAGTCCTGATTAATTTTCGTGCTTTTTAGACACACTATCATTCGAGAAACCGAAAAATGGTTGCTTTCAATGCCATTACCTGTCAAACTATAAGGATATTGACTTCATAGAAAGTAATGTAGGTGACGAACATGATAGAAGTAAAATCTTCAAAAATCAGTGACGGAGAGTTCAATAGAGGAGTATTTGCTACACGTGATATTAAAAAGGGTGAACTTATCCATGAAGCACCCGTTATCGCCTATCCAAATGCAGAGCATGAACATATCGAAAAAACATTGCTTGCCGACTATGCATTTGAATATGGAATCAACCACACATGTATTCTCTTAGGTTATGGTATGCTATTTAATCATTCCTATCAGCCGAATGCCACTTATGAGATTAATTTTCCACACCATTCCTTTGACTTTTATGCTTACAAAGACATAAAAGCAGGCGAAGAGATTTTTATCAACTATAATGGTGATGAAGAGGATCAAGAACTGCTTTGGTTTGATAAAGAAAAACAAGATAACTAACAGCCCAACGATTAAGGGCTGTTTTTTTTTGCCTTCTCCCCTACTTAGGTAAAAGGAACCATTTTTGATATTATAGTTAATAGTTCAAAGTTTGTTCAATATTTCACAAACTTTTATCGAAAATCAGTGTTATGATAAATTCATAAAGAGCACAAGGAGTGATAAGACATGATGCTATGTGAATGGAAATCCTTCTCAACAGATTCTGAAACCTATACACAAGAAGCGTTTGAAGAAACTGTTGGTGATGAATTTGAGGCAATGATGTTTAAAGATAATGAAAATATTCCATGTTATATTTGGACAGTGAATTTTGTCATCATCGTAAAAAAATACTCTAAAGTACTTAATGATATCTCTTTTGAAAAGATACCACGAAATCCAGTTTGTGAGTAACAAGGTAATTCCCTATTAATTGGTTTGTTATTATTTTTTTATATAAACTTGTGAAATATTTCACAAAGTCTTAAGTAACTGGAGGAATTAAAATGGCAGTGGCAGAAAAAACAGGCAAGGAATTGCAAAGTGTAACATCCATGATTGATACCCTGGTAGAAAACGGTCGAAAGGCTTTAGAGGAATTCCGCAGCTTCGATCAAGAAATGATTGATACAATTGTGAAGCAAATGGCCTTAGCTGGTCTTGATCAGCATATGCAGCTTGCAAAACTTGCTGTTGAGGAAACGAAACGAGGCGTTTATGAAGATAAAATCATTAAGAATATGTTTGCAACTGAATATGTCTATCATAATATCAAGTATGATAAAACCGTCGGCATTGTAAACGAAAACGAACATGAAGGAATCATTGAAATTGCAGAACCGGTTGGCGTTATTGCTGGTGTTACTCCTGTAACGAATCCAACCTCTACAACGATGTTTAAAGCACTTATTTCCATAAAAACGAGAAATCCAATTGTGTTTGCTTTCCACCCATCTGCACAGAAATGTAGCAGTGAAGCAGCTAGAATCCTTAGAGATGCAGCGATAAAGGCAGGAGCTCCTGAGAATTGCATTCAATGGATTGAAACACCATCTATTGAGGCTACACAAGCACTGATGAATCACTCTAAAATATCTATGATTCTTGCAACTGGCGGCGCGGGAATGGTCAAATCCGCTTATAGCTCTGGTAAACCTGCTCTCGGCGTTGGACCTGGAAACGTTCCATGCTATATGGAGAAATCAGCCAACATTCATCAAGCAGTGAATGACTTAATCTTATCAAAGACGTTTGACAACGGAATGATTTGTGCTTCTGAGCAGGCTGTCATTATTGATCAGGAGATTTATGCAGCCGTTAAAAATGAGATGATTGCAAATAATTGTTATTTTTTAAACGAAGAAGAAAAAGCTAAAGTTGAAAAATTAGTTATTAATGAAATTTCATGTGCAGTTAATCCAAATATTGTTGGAATGGCTGCTAGTAAAATTGCTGCATTGGCAGGCGTAACCGTTCCAGAAAACACTAAAATACTTGTAGCTGAATTAGACGGCGTCGGACCAGCATACCCGCTATCAAGAGAAAAATTAAGCCCAGTCCTAGCCTGTTACAAGGTTAATAGTCTTGAAGACGGCCTAAAAAGGGCAGAAGAAATGTTAGAATTCGGCGGTCTAGGACATTCTGCCGTCATCCATTCTCAAGACCAAAATGTCATTAAGCAGTATGGCTACCGAATGAAAGCAGGAAGAATCATTGTCAATGCCCCATCTTCACAGGGCGCCATCGGTGATATTTACAATGCTTATATGCCTTCCCTAACACTTGGCTGTGGTTCATATGGAGGAAATTCTGTATCCACTAACGTTGGTGCAATTCACTTAATCAATATTAAAAAAGTAGCCCAAAGGAATGTTAATATGCAATGGTTTAAAGTTCCGTCCAAAATCTATTTCGAGAAAAATGCAACACAGTATTTAGCGAAAATGCCGAAGATTTCTAAAGCATTTATTGTAACCGACCCTGGAATGGTGAAACTAGGCTATGTAGATAAAGTACTATACTATTTAAGGAAAAGACCGGATTATGTTCACTGTGAAATTTTCTCAGAAGTAGAGCCAGATCCATCCATTGAAACTGTCATGAAGGGTACCGAAATGATGGCTAAATTCCAGCCGGATGTAATTATTGCCCTTGGCGGCGGTTCAGCGATGGATGCGGCTAAAGGTATGTGGCTGTTCTATGAAAATCCAGAATCTGAATTCTTTGGTTTAAAACAGAAATTTCTCGATATCCGTAAACGAATTGTGAAATATCCTAAGTTAGGTGAAAAGGCACAATTTGTAGCGATCCCAACCACTTCTGGAACAGGTTCTGAGGTAACTTCCTTCTCCGTCATAACCGATAAGGAAGCAAATATTAAATACCCGCTTGCCGATTATGAATTAACACCAGATGTAGCGATTATTGATCCACAGTTTGTTATGACTGTACCTAAACATATTACTGCTGATACTGGAATGGATGTATTGACTCATGCAATTGAGGCTTACGTGTCTTGTATGGCAAATGATTATACAGACGGCCTTGCGATGAAGGCAATCCAGCTTGTATTCGAATATCTGCCTAGAGCTTATCGAAATGGCAGTGATGAATTAGCACGTGAAAAGGTGCATAATGCTTCAACTATTGCTGGGATGGCTTTTGCAAATGCATTCCTTGGTATCAATCATAGCCTTGCCCATAAGCTTGGTTCAGAATTCCATATTGCACACGGACGTGCAAATACAATCTTAATGCCACATGTTATTCGCTATAATGCAGCTAAACCGAATAAATTCACAGCATTCCCGAAATATGCGCACTTTGTGGCAGATAAGCGTTATGCAGAAATTGCAAGAACCCTTGGACTGCCTGCGAGCACTACAGAAGAAGGAGTAGAAAGCCTTGTTCAAGCGATCATTCGCCTTGCAAAAGAGCTTGAGATTCCGATGAGTATTGAAGCAAATAATATTGACGCTGACACTTTCGAAAGCAGGGTTGACTACCTCGCAGATAAAGCATTTGAAGATCAATGCACTACTGCTAACCCTAAGCTTCCATTAGTAACAGAATTAGCTGACATTTATCGTAAAGCGTATAAGGGAGTTTAAAAAGAGTTATATAAAGCAAGTTGAAAGGCCACCCAGATCACTGGATGGCCTTTTCTTTGATTGCAAACCGCTTGCTTAATCACTCGTTATTTCTGTTAAATCTTTAACCTCAGCATTAATGCCCTTTTTTTCCACTGCTTTAAGACGTGTAATGATTTCATCCGTAAACTCCAGAACCTATGTTTTTCAAAGGTTGGTTGTTTTTCTCCTTATATAGACAATAGGAACCCTTTCGTTTCTTCTTTTAAATAATTTTAATTTCTTGCTCGTCTGATTAATTGTAGTAATTCACCATTAGGTCCATAAAATAAAATCATTAGACCGCCTTCAAGTGTTGATTTTGGTTGGTCCGATAAAAATTTAATTCCTTTTTTTTCATAATAGCTAATCGCTTGATTAATATCCTCTACCGCAAAAGCCAGGTGGTTAACGATCCCACTTTTGTTATACTCATCTAAAGGATCAATATCTCGAATCAGTTCAATTTCCATACTTGGCTGTTCTTCAAGATATAAAAATGCCATTTCTCTTGTTTTAGAAGATCCTCGAAGGCGAACCTTAAATCCAAACATATCTGAGTAGTACTGGATAGTATGATCCATATCGGAAACAATGATGGCTGTATGTTCTATTTTTTTAATCATATAGATTCCAACTTTCATATTAAATAACAAATGAATATAGGAGTTTCCACACCAACACCAGGTTTCTCTTATTCCTTGAAAATATGAAATTTGAAGGGTTCACCAACTTGGTCACGTGCGAACTCCTAACATATGTCTTTTCCTATAACTGCTATATTACATAATTACACAGCTTACCGATATTTTCTACTTCCACAGTAACGATGTCACCAGATCTCATTGGACAACTGCCAGAAGGAGAACCAGTAGCCAAAACATCACCAGGCTCCAATGTCATAATCTGGGAAACCCAACTGATAAGGTAAGGAATAGAAAGTGACATTTGATTCGTATTACCATCCTGAACCACTTTACCATTTAATGTTGTAACGATTCGTAAATTGGTTGAATCTATGCCTGCTACAATCCATGGCCCCAATGGACCAAAAGTGTCAAAACCTTTGCCGCGTGTGAACTGAGGGTCCTTTTTTGTAAGATCTCTTGCTGTTACATCGTTAAATATAGTACAGCCAAATACATAATCCAACGCTTCTTCTTCTTTTATATTTTTTCCTCGTTTCCCAATTACAAGTGCAACTTCCCCCTCCAACTCGACCTGTTGAGTTAAATTACTTGGTGGAAGAACGATTTTTCCTCGATCTGGAATTAAGCTGGTTGTAGGTTTTAAAAATAAAAAAGGTTCATTGAGGTTGGCTGTTCCACCCGTCTCTCTTGCGTGTGCAGCATACGTCCAGCCAAAATTAATCACTTTTGATGGTGCTACAGGCTCCAAAATTTTCACATCATTATATTTAACCCTATCACCATCAAATTTTAGTTCATTGTTTACAATTTCAGTAAAATTACTCGACAACTGTAAAATTTCATCATCCTCAACAATTCCGTAATACACTTTTCCATTTTCATTCTGATAACGAACGATTGTCATCGTTTTTTGTAGTACCTGCATTAGAAATCAACTCCAAATTACAAATATTCACAAAATAAGGGCCGTGAATTCATGCAGCGGCCCTACTAGCTTTCCTAAACAGCAATCTTATCAGAAACAACGCATGCCTTATTCTTTTCATGATCAAATTGACCTTCCCATTTCGTAATAACTACGGATGCTAAAGCGTTTCCAATTACATTAATACAAGCTCGGCCCATATTTAAGATAAAGTCAATTCCTGCGATAAAAGCTAAACCTTCAAGCGGAAGTCCTGCAGCTGCTAAAGAAGAGAGAAGCACTACTAATGCTCCGCCGGCTACTCCAGAGATACCTTTGGAAGTAATCGCAAGAATTAACAGCAACGTGATTTGTGCACTTAGTGGCATGTCAATTCCGTAAAGCTGGGCAATAAAAAGGGAAGAAAGAGCCAGATATATACAAGATCCATCCGTATTAAAGGAATATCCAACCGGGACTACAAATGAAACGATCGATTTCGGGCATCCATAGCTCTCCAGCTTCTTCATCACTTGGGGTAGAGCGGATTCGGCACTTGACGTAGAAAAAACAAGAAGGAATTCATCCTTAAAAAATTTGATAAACTGGATAAAATTGATTTTAAATAATTTGGCTACTAATCCAAAGCAGACGATAGCGAAGAGCAGGTACGCACCATAAGCTGTAACGATTAATTTCCCTAATGGAATTAGTGAGGCTACTCCAAACTTGGAAATGGTTACACCAATTAGCCCAAAAACCCCGAATGGTGCCACTTTAAGAACATAGGAAACCATATGGAACATAGCACTAGAAAAGCTTTTAAAGAAATTCAGCAGGGGCTTCCCCGATTCTCCCATCGCCGCGATTGCTAGACCTAACAGAGTAGCGAAGAAAATAACAGGTAATAGGTGCCCTTGTGCCATCGAGTCAACGATATTAGACGGAACTATATTAACAATAAAATCTAAATGACTCCCCTTCTCCATCTCCTGTTCAGTTGCAACGTATTTTGATATGTCCCCTTGAGCAAGTGTTTTCATATCAACTCCTGCGCCGGGTTGGAAAACGTTTGCAAAAAACAGACCGATTACAATCGCGATCGTGGTAGCCACTTCAAAATATAGAATGGTTCTAAACCCTAATTTACCGAGCTTCTTGGCACTGCCCATTCCGGCAATGCCAACCACTATACTCGAAAAAACGATGGGAACCACAACCATTTTAATTAACCGTAAAAAAATGTCGCCTACTGGTTTTAAATAGGTCTCGACGCCAGGATGTTTGTAAAATACCAACCCAACGATGACACCAAAGATCAGACCAAGTAAAATTTGGATAGGGAGTCCCAGTTTTTTCATTACGATAATCCTCCTATTTTTTATCTTTTAAATGTGTCCTATTACTTTTTCTGTTGATCGATACTTCGCTATTTCCTGCTCATAAAGATCGTTACCGTGTGCATCATAGACTACCATTACTGGGAAATCCTTGACAATGAGTTGACGAATTGCCTCTGGCCCGAGATCTTCATATGCTACTACTTCTGCGGATTGGATTTTATCACTTAAAAGCGCGGATAGCCCACCAACGGCAGAAAAGCAAATGGCTTGATGGTCTTTGCATGCATCTTTCACCGATTGACCCCGTGGTCCTTTTCCAATCACGCCCTTAACCCCGTATTCAAACATGGCCGGTGCATATGGGTCCATGCGGGAGGCTGTTGTAGGAGCAATGGATCCAATCACTTGACCAGGTTTAGGGGGAGTAGGTCCAGCATAAAAAATTATATGGTTTTTCAGATTCACAGGAAGTGGTTGATTTTTGTCCAACAGCTCGAGAAACCGCTTATGAGCAGCGTCTCTAGCTACATATATAATTCCATTTAGGAAGACTTCATCACCTGCGTGTAAATTTATAACATCCTCAATAGTAAGCGGGGTTTGTAAGTAGACTTTAGCCATTTATTAGCACCTACCTTTTCAAATTTAGAGTACATAAGATTTTTTACGTGCAGCATGGCACTGGATATTCACGGCTACTGGAAGAGCTGTAATATGGCATCCATAAGTTTCAGCAGCTACCCATAATGCCGTATTCGTACCTCCCAATCCCTGTGGACCAATTCCCAGCTTGTTAATCTCTTCGAGTAATTCTTTCTCTAGTTGGGCAATATGCGGTTCGTGATGATGCACGCCTATTTCACGCAGAACGGCCTCTTTAGCAATCTCCGTTACTTTATCAAAGGTCCCGCCAACGCCTACTCCCACTACGATAGGAGGACATGCTCTTCCTCCAGCCGCTTCGATCGTGTCCAATACAAATTTTTTCACCCCCGCCACTCCTTCTCCAGGGAGCAAGAATTTCATCGCACTCATATTTTCACTTCCGCCACCCTTAGGCAGAACCGTTAATTTGATCTTGTCTCCTGGAACGATTCTGGTGTGTATCACACCCGGGGTATTATCGTTTGTATTGATTCTGAGTAATGGATCCCCTACGACTGAATTACGAAGGTATCCCTCCTTGTAGCCTTTTCGAATGCCCTCATGAATCGCTGCTTCAAAATCTCCTCCCTCAATGTGTACTTCCTGGCCAACTTCTGCATAGACAACGGTAAGCCCTGTATCATGGCAATATGGTCTATCTTCTTTGGCAGCTAAGTTAGCGTTTTCAATTAGCTGTTCAAGAATCGACTTCCCCAACGGAGACTGTTCTGTTTCCAAAGCCTTATGGAATCCATTTACAATGTCATCCGGTAAGTAATAACAAGCCTCCCAACAAAGTACAGAGACAGCATCGCGAATCTGTTCTACAGAAATCTTTCTCATTCCTCATCCATCCTTTAATTTTTTTGTTTGCGCATAAACTATGTGGCGAGAAAAGGCAACCCTAAACCCCTTCTCTGTTTGTTCCTTGACTCAAGTATAGGTTAAAAAAACATTCATGTATAATGAATGTTTATGAATGATTTAATCGATAAAGTCAATCAAAACTGGTATTATAATAATTGTAAGGAGGAGAGTCATTATGGAACTTAGCTGGTTAAAGACATTTATAACTGCTGCAGAAGAGGGAAATTTCAGGAGAACTGCGGACAGACTTCATGTTGCCCAGTCAACTGTCACGCTTCATATTCAAAATATCGAGGACAAGCTCGAAACTCAGCTGTTCGACCGCGTCGGCAGGTCTGTTCAGTTAAATCCAACAGGACTGGGATTCTTACAGTACGCCAAAACTATTTTGGAGAACTACAACGAGAGCATAGAATATGTCGCAAGGCGTCTTCAGGGTTACCAGGAAACCATCAAAATCTCTGTAGCTACGGTCGTTGCAACAACATATCTTCCCAGCTGGATTAGAGAATTTCGCAAAATGAGTCCAGAAACAGAGTTCTCTATTGAGGTGACGGATTCGAGTTCAGTAATATCTAGCGTGATTAATCAGGAGTGTGACATAGGGATTGGCCGAATTCCAGTCGTACAGGAACAAATTGAATGCATTGAGCTATATAACGACCCAATTGTTCTCGTTGGTCCACACGGCGTTGGTGTACTAAATGAAAGGGTGTTAAGTACGAACGATATCTTTCATGAAAATTTACTGTTCACCTATAACCATCCACTATACTGGGATGATCTGTTATTTCAACTTCGGCAACACGTGTCTAATGTGAGAACCATGAAGGTAAGCAAGGTACACGTATCCGTTGAATGGATTAAGGAGGGGATGGGCATATCCTTTCTTCCTCTTTCAACAGTGAAAGACCAGGTCGAGAAGGGATATATCGATATAATTCCTTTTCCATACTTCTCTCTCCCGTCTGCACACACCTATATACTGACGCGGAAGAATCAAAACCAGACAATCTATAGCTTTATCGAGCTAATATCAAAGGAAGAATTTTCTTTTAAGAGAGAGCAACTATAAATCCGGCGTCAATTCTAAATACAATCATAATCTTTCTTTAACGATAAAAAGGGGGATGATCCCCCTTTTACTCCTTTACATCATTTTTAACAAAGCTGATTAATGGAAATTCTTTTCTTGAGCAAATTCCTTATTCATAATAAAGCCAAATAAATAAAAAATGCCGCACTCACTACTATGTGAGCACGGCAACTTTTTAATGTTTTTCCTTAAAAGCAGTAAATGATAATGAGGTATTAATTCAAAGTTGGTTATACCATAATCTTACAAATATCATTCGTAAATTCAACTGGATCTTGGATTGGTAATCCTTCAATCAGAAGTGCTTGATTGTAAAGTAACTTTGTATACAAATCTAGCTTCTCTTTATCATTTTCAAATGCTTCTTTTAATGATTGGAATACTTCATGATTTTTATTAATCTCAAGCACCTTTTCAGCTTTAATATTTTGATTATCAGGCATGGCAGCAAGGATTTTTTCCATTTCAATCGAGATGTCGCCTTCGGTTGCCAGGCAGACAGGGTGAGACTTTAAGCGTTTTGAAACTCGGACATCCTTGACTTTACCCTCTAAAATAGTTTTCATATAGTCAAAGATTTCTTTGTATTCCTTCTCCTCTGTTTCGGAATCGCTCTTGTTTTCTTCGCCTTCAATTCCTAAGTCACCGCTAGAGATGGATTTGAATTCTTTTTCCTTGTAGGTCATTAACATTTTGATTGCAAATTCATCGATATCCTCAGTGAAATAAAGAATTTCAAAGCCTTTTTCAGAAACAAACTCTGCTTGAGGCAGTTTATCAATTCTTTCAATTGATTCACCAGAAGCATAATAGATATATTTCTGTTCTTCCGGCATTCTTGATACATATTCATCCAATGTAACAAGCTTCTTCTCTTTAGAAGAGTAGAACATAATCAGGTCCTGTAATACTTCTTTATTCGCCCCGAATTCACTATAAACACCGTATTTTAACTGACGGCCAAACGATTTATAGAATTCTTCATATTTTTCTCGTTCATTTTTTAATAAGCTTTGAAGTTCACTCTTAATTTTTTTGTTAATATTTTTAGAAATAAGCTTCAGTTGACGATCATGCTGCAGCATCTCTCTTGAGATATTAAGAGATAGGTCCTCAGAGTCAACCATTCCTTTTACGAAGCTAAAGTGGTCAGGTAGCAAGTCTGCACACTTTTCCATTATTAAAACACCATTTGAATAAAGCTCCAAGCCTTTTTCAAATTCTTTTGAGTAGAAATCAAAAGGAGTTTTTTCTGGAATATATAAAATGGCATTATAGCGGATTGTCCCGTCAACACTTACATGGATATGTTTAATCGGTTTATCAAACCCGTAACGTTTTTCTGCATAGAAGTTCGCATAGTCATCGTCAGTTAGTTCGCTTTTATTTTTCTTCCAGATTGGAACCATGCTATTTATGACTTGTTCTTCTACATAATCCTCAAACTCATTATCGCTGCCCTCTACCGGCCTCTTTCCTTTAACATCCATTTTGATTGGATAGCGGATAAAGTCGGAGTATTTTTTAATAATGGATTTTAGGCGGTACTCCTCTAAAAACTCATCATAGTTTTCATCTTCCGTATTTTCTTTAACTTTAAGGATAATTTCAGTTCCAACAGAATCCTTCTCGACTGTCTCAATCGTATAGCCTTCTGCTCCGGTAGATTCCCACTTGTAAGCTTCATCACTGCCTACTGCTTTACTAATAACTGTCACAACATCCGCAACCATGAATGCCGCATAGAAGCCGACACCAAACTGACCGATAATGTCATAGCCATCTTTTAATTCTGTTTCTTTTTTAAAGGCTAAAGATCCACTTTTCGCAATCGTACCAAGGTTGGTTTCAAGCTCTTCCTTCGTCATCCCAATCCCGGTATCAATAATTTTCAAGGTTCTATTTTCCTTGTCAGGGATTACTTTAATAAAGTAACTGTCTTTGTCGAAGCTTAAGGTATCATCTGTTAATGCTTTGTAGTAGATTTTATCAATCGCATCACTCGCATTTGAGATTAACTCTCTTAAAAATACCTCGCGGTGCGTATAAATAGAGTTAATCATCATTTCTAACAGCCGTTTAGACTCAGCTTTAAACTGCTTTTTGGACATCGAAACCTCTCCTTACATATTTTGATTAACTAGTTTTCGAATCATTAGCACTCTCGACATCAGAGTGCTAACTCCGACAATATTTAAATATCATATATCCATATACCCTGTCAATAAAATAGCGGCACACTTTTTAATGTGCCGCTTACTATTATTTTTGACTTTGGAAGACCAATTGTAAACCTAATCCAATGTAAATAGTTCCTACGACTTTTCCCTGCCAGCGAGAAATCTTGCTGTTTTTTGTAAACAGCTTATTACCTAATGAACTTGCTAGAAAGGCTAAGGTTGAGGTGTACAAAATACTCATTAACACAAAGACTAGCCCTAAATTTAATAGTTGATAGACTACCGGGGGACCATCTGTTTTTACGAATTGCGGAAGAAACGCAAGGAAAAATAACGCTGTTTTTGGGTTCAGCAATTCAATAAGTAAGGCTTGTCGAAAGGATACAGCAGATTTCTCTTTTTTGACTTTTGGCTGTTCGTGCTTTTTTGTTTTTTCGAACAATGCCTTTATTCCTAAAAAGATTAAATAAGCTGCGCCTAGATATTTAACTACTTCAAAAGCTAATGCTGATGTCATAAGGATGGCTGACAGACCAAGAACGGCTGCAATCGTATGAATTAAATCCCCTACCGCAATGCCAACACCGGTAATGATGCCAGCTCTTAATCCGCCTTTTACGGTTTGAGTCAAGGTCAATAACACCGCTGGGCCTGGGATTAGAAACAGCACCAGTACAACCAAAATAAAAGCCCACATCTCTCTCTCTCCTATACACGTGTTTACAAATATCATATCACGATTTTCTTGAAATTGGCTTTTTAAAAAATGATGAAGAAAGAATGTCCTAGAGTTGAATGCTCTTCGGTCACTCTAGACCTCCTGCATTGACCCAAATGCCTTTTCTGCATGATCTTCGGTCACTCCAGACTTCCTGCATTGACCCAAATGCTTTTTCTACACTTTCTTCGGTCACTCCAGGCCTTCTGCATTGACCCAAGTGCCTTTTCTAAATACTCCTCGGTCACTCCAGACCTCCTGCATTGACCCAATTGCTTTTTCTACATGTTCTTCGGTCACTCCAGGCCTTCTGCATTGACCCAAATGCTTTTTCTACACTTTCTTCGGTCACTCCAGGCCTTCTGCATTGACCCAAATGCCTTTTCTACATGCTCTTCGGTCACTCCAGGCCTTCTGCATTGACCCAAGTGCCTTTTCTAAATACTCTTCGGTCACTCCAGACCTCCTGCATTGACCCAAATGCCTTTTCTGCATGCTCTTCGGTCACTCAAGGCCTTCTGCATTGACCCAAATGCTTTTTCTACATGCTCTTCGGTCACTCCAGACCTTCTGCATTGACCCAAATGCCTTTTCTACATGCTCTTCGGTCACTCCGGACCTTCTGCATTGACCCAAACGCCTTTTCTACATGCTCTTCGGTCACTCCGGACCTTCTGCATTGACCCAAACGCTCTTCGGTCACTATAAATAAAAAAACCGACATTAATTTTTGTCGGTTTGTTCTGATTTTATTACCTGCAACCTTTGATCTTCAGAGCTTTCAACAATATGTTTAAGGATTGAAAGCTTATTCTCCCAGAACTTTTCGTAGAACGAAAGCCATTGCTTGAGTTCTGTCAACGGCTCAGGTTGAAGCCGATAAATCTTCTCTCTTCCTACCTTTATTCCATGAACTAGTTCAGCTTCTGAAAGAACTTGAAGGTGTTTAGCAATGGCTGTCCTGCTCATTGGAAAATGGGCTGTTATTTCTGAGATGGGGCGCTCTTTTTCCGCTAGTAATCTTAATACTTCTCTTCGAGTGGGGTCAGCAATCGCTTGAAATACATCATGCTTTTGTGCAGAGGATGACACTTAGCTCTCCAAAAGGGTACGTAGCTTCTGAACGATACCAGCCCATCCCTGAGCCATATGATTTCTAATATCAGAAGCTTTTTGGTTGGCTTTGCCAATAATTGCGTCAGATTGTGGCCATCCGCCATGAATGAGGGTGAACTCCGTTTTATCCCCCAAATCCTTTAAATTAAACGATAAAAACCAGCCCTCTGTATCCCAAATGAACGATAGAGAATGAGGAGGATTAAATTCCGTCACTTTACATGGAGATGGACCGAATGGGGATTGTAGATGAAACTCTGCACCCACTTCCGGTTTGAAATCATTTGGCATAAACCATGTAGAAATAGACTCTGCAGATGAGACCTGCTCCCATACCTTTTCTATTGGTGCGTTAATGACAACTGTTTGCTTAATATCTTGTAATGTATTTTCCAATGATTTCTCCCACTTTCACACTTTAATATAAAACCATTTGGTTTCACTTCCTGAATTATATAAAACCATTTGGTTTCATGTCAACAAAAATTTTCTCATTTACTTTTCCCGTTACCTCCATTTTAAATACAAAATGACACTTCTCACTAAGGAAGTGTCAAATGTTACATCCTATGACTATGTTCTAAGTAAATCGTTTTCTTATCATAATAACGGGCTAAAAAACTGCCAGTTAAGGAAGCGAGGATTTGCTGGAATAGCATCCCTACAACTACGGGCACCGCAACAGCCGGAGAAAAATAGGTAACAGCAATAACAGCGCCAGCACTTATATTTCTCATTCCACCAGAAAAAGCTAAAGAAACGACCGTGTCTCGATCACCTTTGATTAATTTACCGATTAAAAATGAAAATAGATATCCCGTTAATGCAATAAAAAAGACCACTACTATGATACTTATTAGTTTTAGATTTATATTTTTTAAATAAGGAGCAATGACTGCGCCATTTAGCATAACAACGATGCCAAGGCAGATTTTTGAAAAAGGCGCCAATGTATTACTTAACTTTTTCGTAAAGTTCCCTTTTGAACTCTGATTTAACCACATTCCAAGAAGCGAAGGCAGCACAATCATTCCAACTAACCCCTGCATAATACTCATAAAATCCATTTCAATTTTCTCACCTATTAAGAAAGACAGACAATACGGAACAATGATTGGGGAAAGAATGGTATCGATAAGTATAATGGATAAGGTCAACGGGATATTCCCTCTATAAATCGAAACCCAAATAAAACTGGTTATTCCAGTAGGAATCGCCATTCCTAACACAATGCCTGTAATCGTAAAAATATCCTCTTGAAACGTTATATGACCGACACCCCAGGCCCATACTGGCATGAGGATATGCAGTAACACCATCGCTGCAAGTATTGGAAGCGGATGCTTTACAACATCTGATAAAGATTTGAAATTCGAGTTCAAACTTCCTGCAAATGTCATAAACGCAAATATCCAAGGGATTAAATATGAGAAGTCTGTAAAATAGGTAGAAAGTAAAACTCCCAATACTACACTTGTGGGTGTAATTAAAGGCATGATTTTTTCTAGTTGTTTATTTATCTTCTGCAGCATGTTGCTTCTCCCCAAGCTTATTTTCTATATTCCTTCCAAGCCGTAAGACCACCTTCTAAGACTTCGACTTGATAGCCGAGACCGTCAAGAATAGCGGCACATCTCGTAGCGGAATTTCCAGTCGTGCAGGTAACAACCAATCGTTGTTCCTTCGATATTTGAGCTAACTCATTCCCTTCTTCAAGATTGAAAATTACCGTTTTTGGGATGTTAAGACTCAAAACCTGTGAATCTTCAATATGGTAAACATTATACTTTTCTTCTGCCCGAACATCTAGAAGAAGTACTTTTTCTTCTCCTCGTATTCTTTCAAGAAGTTCCTTTGGACTAATTCTTTTCAATGCCAACACCTCCATATCAAGGATATCACATTTTTTATATTTCATAACTCCGTTAAGCAGTGATTAATCACTGCTTTTTTTGTACCTAAATACTTCTCAAGTCTTAGAAATAAATAAATCTCAGGTTCATTGGTAGTTTTTGAGAAATCCCTTATGATTAAGCTATAGAAGGGGAGGGATACAAGATGAAGAGAATAGTGATTTTCCTATTGATTATCACAGGGTTATATATTGTTTTAAATCATACATTCCAGTTTGATGGTTTTGTTTTTGGAGGAAGTAAAAATGGCAGGGCTACGTTATCAAAGACAATTGACACCATTGAGATAAATGTGGGAAGTGTTCGCACTACGATTATTCCTGAAGACCGAAATGATGTAGAAGCGGTGTTAACTGGCAAAGGCTCGCTAATCGTTAAAGAAACAGGAAATAGTATAGTAGTTGAAACAAAAAGGAAAATGTTTAATTGGTTCTCATTTTCTGAGAAAAGACAGCTAAAGATCTATGTACCTGAAGATTTTAATCGTGATATGAATATTCAAATTGGATCAGGGTCATTGAATTTCTCTGGGCAATCAATGAAATTAAGTCACCTTTCTTTAGATATTGGTTCTGGAAATGTTAAGATTGATCATTTAGAAGTGAATGAATTTACCCATGATGGATCTTCAGGGAATGTAGAAATCGATACTTTAATTACGAAAACAGGTACTTTTGACCTTAGCTCAGGAAACCTGGATATAAACCACTTTACTGGAGCGCTTGAAGCGGATGTCTCTTCTGGAAAGTTCTCGGTGCAAATGGATAAACTTAATGATTCGATTGATATCGACCTTAGTTCTGGCGATGTGAACCTTGATTTACCTGACGACGCTGATTTCAACTTGAAAGACAAAGTAAGCAGTGGAAATATCTCGAGTGACTTCCCTCTAACTACTAAGGGGACTGATAACAATAACCTTAAAGGAACACACGGTTCCGGGAAACATGAAATAAATGTCTCCGTTTCTAGCGGTGATGTTAAAATATTCTAAGAAGGTAAAGAGCGCTTGGATTTCGTAAATCCAGGCGCTTTTTCCCTTGTAACCAAAATAGTCCAAATCTCATATCGTATAATGCCTTGTGCACTCAATATGGAAGGTGGATTATGATGGATTATTACCATTATCCTTACCCGCTGCACCCACAGGAGCCCCCCTACCCTGGTTATCAATACTACTACCCAATAAACAGGCAATATCCACAGGTGGATGTCAATGTTTTCACGAAGTCCATTAAAGCCTATCGGTTATTAATGGACCAGGGCAGTATTCTATTGGACCGGTTAGGCAGTGGGGATTTTGATGTTAAGTTAATGACAGCTGCTCAACAGGGGAACCAAACAGAAGTAGATAGGCTAATTAAAACGATTGGTCTAAAAGTGCCTGTGAGGACAAAATATACACCCACCGGCGTCACCTTTGAACTCACAACACAACCAGACCCGAGCAGCTACATGAGCTGCTGTACCTTAACCGTACAGTTAAAATGGGGAAAATAAAAGACCTTCAGATGAAGGTCTCTTCTTTAAAACGTATTACTCTTCCTTCATATCAGAACTGAGTTTGACCCTTATTTTCGAATAGGAATTTTTCCAGTTTCTCAGCAGATAATGGTTTACTATAGTAATAGCCTTGTCCGATTTGACAAGCATTCCGTGTTAAAAACGTAACCTGTTCTTCCGTTTCGATTCCTTCCGCAATGACAGTGAATTTTAAATTTACACCCATATCAATAATCGTTTTCACCATCATCCCTTGATTCGAATGATTGGTAATATCATCGACAAAGGTTTTATCAATCTTAATTTTATCAATGGGAAGATGTTTCAAATAACTTAACGAGGAGTATCCTGTCCCAAAATCATCTACCGACAACAGGACACCAAGACTCTTTAATTGATTCAGAATGATGGTGGAGTTCTCAAGGTTTTGCATAAGACTCTCAGTGATTTCCAGTTCTAAATAATTTGCCTCTAGATCGACATCCTCGAGCATGTCAGAAATGAATTGAATGAAATGTTCATCCTGAAATTGCCTAACCGAAACATTTACAGCAATGGGAAAATCATTGAACCCTGCATCCTTCCAAGTTTTTCTCTGTTCACATGCCACTCGTAATATCCATTTGCCCAGCGGAACAATCAGTCCTGTTTCTTCAGCTAAGGGAATAAATTCAGACGGTGCAATATCACCATATTCAGGATGGTTCCAACGGATTAATGCCTCTACTCCGACAATTTTACCTGTAACTAAGTGAAACTGGGGTTGATAGTGGAGCGTCATTTGATTTTGCTCCATTGCTCTTCTTAACCAATTCTCCAACTTCATTTTCCAAGTAGAGATTCCGTCGAGATTATTTGAGTAAAATTGATAGGTATTTTTCCCACGATCTTTGGCTTGATACATAGCTGTATCTGCATTTTTAATCAGTGTTTCTTCATTTTTTCCATCTGTTGGATAAATACTGATTCCGATACTTGGCGTGACATAAAACTCTTCATTATTAACGTCAAATGGATGTGAGAATTCATTGAGTATTCGTTTAGCGACTTGAGAAGCATTTTCTTTATCAACATCTTCTAGGACAATAATAAATTCATCCCCGCCCTGGCGAGAGACAAGTCCTTCATTTTGAACCGCTTTTTCTAATCTGCCTGCTACTTTTTGTAGAATACGATCGCCAACTGTATGACCTTTCGTGTCATTAATGATTTTGAAGCGATCTAAATCTAAGAATATAACTGCGTGCATTTTATTCTGTTGATGTTGTAGGACATCATTTAAATGGTTTCTAAACTGATTGCGGTTTGGCAAACCCGTCAATGTATCATAATAGGCCATAAATTTTATGGTTTGCTCTGATTTCTTTCTTTGGGTGATATCTCTTCCCACTACCTGAATGGCAAATCGGCCTTCGTAAAGGATTGACCTTGCCGCCATCTCTACATCAATATATTCACCATCAATTCGCCTTACTTGGAACTCAAAATTATATCTTTCGTTTTCCACCTTACCAGTGGAGGATACCTTATTTTTAATTAAATCCGTAATTTGGGCAGGGACAAAATTCTTAGCTGATTGACCAACCACTTGCTCCTGACATTCTGCTCCGATTACTTTACATCCCGCTTCATTTATATACTCAATTTTTCCATTATAAACGACAGCAATAATATCAGGTGACATTTCTACTAAACTTTGATAAAGACCTTCACTTTCTTTACGGTCTGTAATGTCGAATAACACGCTACTAAAATCAACAAACTCTCCTTTAGAATCAAAGGTCGGTATCCCGCTATCCTGAATCCACCGAACTTCACCATCGGGGCGGATAATTCGATATTGACTGGTCACATTTTCGCCGTTGGCAATTTTCTTTTCCCTTTCTTCTAAAACATGCAAATCTTCTGGATAAATAACCTCCTTCCAGAGGTAGGAATTCTCATAGAAATTTTCCAACTTGTAGCCATATAGTTTTTCAATCCCAGGAGTAATTAAGAGAGTGTCATTTTTTAAATCATGTGACCAAATTGCCACATCTAGTGAATCGAAGATATTTTTCATTTTTTGCTGATTTTTTTGAAGTTCCTTTGCCTTTTGATCAAATTCTTTTGTAAGAAGAAAGAGGGTGAAGATTGCTGCCATATATATGCCGATAGTTACGTAGCCTGTTATTTTTATAGAATGAAAAAAATTAGGTAATAAAAGATCAGCAGCCTCTAAAGTGACCAATAAACAAAAAATGAGGATTAACAAAAACCTATATAGATTTCCTTTAATTAGCATGGTTGTCTCCCATTTTAATATTGTTATAGTTTTAAAATAGCAAATCCAAGGCTTTATCACAATCTTATTATTTTTCCATTTCCCTATTTCTAATTCATCCATATAAGAGTAAAATAAAACATACTTTTTTAAATACAATTTAGGAATTAGGAGAATATCGTGGAGGAACAGAACAACAAATATCAAGAACAGACTCTATTCAGTATTAGCTGGCCGCTCTTTATTGAGTTGGTCCTTCATTTAGGCATGGGGATTGTGGCTACATTAATGCTAAGTCATTACTCCGATCAAGCCGTTGCCGGTGTCGGCATAGCCAACCAGCTGCTTAATATCTTCATTTTGGCTTTTAATGTCACATCTATTGGTGCAACGGTATTAATTAGTCAAAACCTTGGTGCAGGAAAGCTGCAGCGTGCCAGGCAGTTATCGTATTCCGTATTCGGACTGAATTTCTGGTTTGGAATAACGATTGCCATTTTTGTGTTTTTCTTAGGAGAACCGCTGCTCCGATTATATGATGTTCAGGGAGCGGTTTTCGACTATGGACTTACTTTTGTCCGTATATGTGCTCTTTCACTTTTTTTCGAATCGTTATCACTGGCTTTAAGTGCGATTCTCCGCAGTCATGGATACACAAAGGAATCAATGATGGTAACCGTTTATATGAATTTAATAAGTATTGTTGGAAATATCATTTCAACTACCGGAATATTTGGGCTGCCCATCACAGGTGTGACTGGTGTCTCTTGGGCGATTTTTGCGGCACGAGCCTATGCTGTTTGCGCCCTATTATATTTATTATATAGCAGACTTTCTTTGAAAATAGTGTTCAAGGACATTTTCAACGCACGAAAAAAAGATATACGGGGATTGCTGGAGATCGGAATTCCGTCAGCTGGAGAAAATCTCTCCTACCAATTATCTCAGGTGGTCATAACGAGCTTTGTTGTTGGGATGGGAACCGCCTCCTTAGCAGGCCGAGTGTATATATTAAACATTAGCATGCTATGCTTTTTATTCACAGTGGCGATTGCTCAAGGAACTCAGATTTTAGTAGCACGATATATTGGAGGTAAACAATATGATCGTGCCTTGAAACGCGGAATTCGTACTTTAAAGATCGCCATGCTTGCTTCAACACTGACATCACTAGTCATTGCCATCGGTGGGGCTACCATATTGGATTTATTTACAAAAGATCCAGAAATCATTATGGTTGGACTGCCTGTTTTATGGGCCATTGTCTTTGTTGAACCTGGAAGAGCGATGAATATCGTCTTAATGAACTCTTTAAAATCCGCGGGGGATGTTCGGTTTCCCGTTATTATCGGTATTATTTCAATGTGGGGTGTAGCGGTATCCTTAAGTTATATATTAGGTGTTCATTATGGATTGGGGCTTTTAGGAATATGGCTTGCTCAGGGTGCAGATGAGTGGCTCCGAGGCTGCTTTGCTTTAAAGCGCTGGCTTTCAAAGCCTTGGGAGAGGTTTTCTAAAACAGCATTAGAACAATAAATGCGTACAAAAAAACGTAAGGACTTGACTCCTTACGTTTTTCATATTGTTAAAACCTTATTTCAATAAATATACCCTAGTTTCATAAGGCTTAAGTGTGAATTCTTTTCTAAGCTTCTTATCAGCAACGTGATAATTCTGAAGGACAAGTTCTGATTTCGAATAAGACACACTCTTTGGAACATGGCACCTTGTAGCTGCGTCACTAAAATTGTTAATGACGATTGCTTTTTTTCCACCTAATTTACGGGTATAGACAAACAATTTAGGATGGTTCGCTAATAACAATTCATAAGTTCCATATACAAACAATGGATTTTCTTTTCGTAATTCGATCAACTTCCTATAGAAGGAAAGAATTGAATCTGGGTCATTTAACTGAGCTTCAACATTAATCTCTCGGTAATTTGGATTTACCCCCAGCCATGTTTGGTCCGCTGTTGTAAATCCGCCCTTGTTACTGGAATCCCATTGCATAGGTGTCCGCGCATTATCACGACATTGATTCCAAATAATTTTCATAATTTCATCATGAGGTCTGCCTTTTGCAGTTTCGACCTTATAGAAGTTAACCATCCCGACATCATTGTAATCCTCAATAGAAGGAAATTGGACATTGGTCATCCCTATCTCTTGGCCTTGATAGATAAATGGGGTGCCTTTCATCAGGAAATACATGGCGCCAAGCATTTTAGCACTTTCTTTCCAATATTTCTTGTCATTTCCCCAGCTTGAAACACGGCGAGGCTGGTCGTGGTTTTCGATAAACAAGGCATTCCAGCCCTTACCTTCCAATCCTTTTTGCCATTTGGTTAAGTTCCTTTTCAACGCTGTAATGTCGATATATCCCTCTGCATTTTTATCCCATAGGCCTAAAAATTCAAATTGAAAAATCATGTTAAAATAACCGTTTTCTTCACCAACCCATTTATCTGCATCATCTAGTCCTACACCATTTGCTTCCCCAACAGTCATAATGTCATAGTTTTTAATCGTTTTCTGAGAAAACTCCGTTAACCATTCATCGATTCCTTCGACGTTCATCATGTAAGGAAAACAAGGGACATAATCTAAAAGATTTGGGTTTGGCATATCAGGGAAACCAGGTTCTTTTCTAATATGAGAAATCGCATCAACACGGAAGCCATCAATTCCCTTCTCCAGCCACCAATTCACCATATCATATAAAGCATTCCGAACATC
Source organism: Neobacillus driksii (assembly GCF_013409995.1). Taxonomy (GTDB): domain Bacteria; phylum Bacillota; class Bacilli; order Bacillales; family Cytobacillaceae; genus Neobacillus; species Neobacillus driksii. The sequence goes on along the minus strand of NZ_JACCBX010000012.1, from coordinate 60,902 downwards.
AGGGTTTTCCCAATTTAAATCAGGCTGCCTCTCAGAAAAAATATGCATGAAATATTCATCCGTAGCTTTATCATATTTCCATGCAGACCCGCTGAAAATGGATTCCCAGTTATTCGGTTCTTTACCATCCTTCCCCTCACTCCAAATGTACCAATCCCGTTTTGGACTGTTTTTTGAAGACCGGGACTCAATAAACCAAGGATGCTCATCACTTGTGTGATTAATGACCAAGTCAAGAATTAACTTCATTCCGCGGCGATGAACTCCTTCTAGCAACTCATCAAAATCGGCCATTGTCCCGAATTCATCCATAATATCTTGATAGTCAGATATATCATAACCATTATCATCATTAGGAGATTTGTACATTGGCGACAGCCAAATGACATCAATTCCTAATTCTTTCAGGTAGTCCAATTTGGAGGTAACTCCTTTTAAATCGCCAATCCCGTCGCCATTGCTATCCATGAAACTTCGTGGATATACCTGATAGGCAACACTTTCTTTCCACCATTTTTTATTCATCTCTGCAACCCTTTCCTTGATGTCTATACCCACCACATTTGCGAAACAGGCTCTTCAATTAACACTGACTTCAAATTGGTTACGGCACGTTTGAATCCTTCTTCAATGGACATAATTGCGTCTTCATGTTCAATACTGACAACATAATCATATCCATATGTGCGAAGCGCACTCATCATGTCTGACCATTCTTTTAAACTATGGCCACAGCCAACTGATCGGAAGGTCCATGCGCGAGTTCTTAATTCTCCATATGGCTGCATATCCGTTAATCCATACATATTCACATTTTCCTGATCAATGTATGTGTCTTTCGCATGGAAATGGTGAATGGCATTTTCTTTTGCTAAAATTTTGATGGCTGCCACTGGGTCAATTCCCTGCCACCATAAATGGCTTGGATCTAAGTTGGCGCCAATCGCATCACAAGTTTGCTCACGAAGCTTTAACAGTGTGTATGGTGTGTGGACTAAAAAGCCGCCATGAAGCTCCAGCCCAATTTTTACATTGTGCTCCTTCGCATACTGGCCGACTTCTTTCCAGTAAGGGATTAATTTTTCTTCCCATTGCCATTGTAAGACTGAGCCATATTCATTCGGCCACGGAGTTACTGGCCAGTTTGGATATTTGGCTCCTTCATGATCCCCTGCTGTACCAGAGAAACAGTTAACAACCGGTACACCTAGAAGGGAAGCTAGCTTGATTGTTTTTAATAGTGTTTCATGCGAGTTTTTCGCAAATGCCGCTTCAGGAGAAATCGGATTACCATGGCAGCTAAACGCACTTATGATTAGATTGCGTTCCTCCACTTTTTGAATGTATTGATTGCGTGCCTCTTCACTCTCTAATAAACCGTCTAAATCACAATGACTATTCCCTGGATAACAGCCAGTACCAATTTCAACAGCATGAAGTCCAGCTTCTTTGACAGTATCGAGCATTTCTTCAAACGACTTTTCCCCAAATAATACAGTAAAAACACCTAGTTTCATAAATGATTTCCCCCACTTTCATATATTCGATCAATAATTTGTGAAACCTGAAGCGCCTCCTCTGGCTTCACTACTAACTCTTCCATTCCTAGACAAGTATGAATAAAATTCCTAGCCTGAGAGAGACCGGGTTCTTCCTCACCAGGAATCCAGGCGGCTTGACTATTTAACAGCATTCCATTCTTTGTGGTATAAAGTTCAAATGGAAAAACACTTAATCCTCCGTCAACTCCGGAAATGCTAAGGTGCTCGGCGTCATCCTTTATATTGGCGGCCCAGGATGTTTCAAACAACATCGAGGCGCCGATTTCAAATTGAATATAGGCGGTTACATGATCATCGACATTAAAGGTTTCATGGTTAAACGATCCCCATTGATTCACTTGGTTAGGAATTTTACTTAATGTGTTATAGGCGGTGCCTGTCACCGTTCGATGTTTTGGATTTCCCATCAGCCAAAGCGCTAAGTCTAGCAGATGACATCCGTAATCAATCAAGCTGCCGCCGCCCTGCAGGTCTTTGTTTGTAAAAACTCCCCATCCAGGAACTTTACGGCGTCGTAATGCCTGAACCCTTACCACAAGCGGCTTACCTACTTCCTGCATTGCTTTTTTGGCAGCTTGTGCTTCCTTCATAAAACGGTAATGATAGGCAATCGCCAGCACTTTACCAGCTTTCTTAGAAGCGGCGACCATTCGTTCGCATTCCTCCGCAGTTAACGCCATCGGTTTCTCACATAATACATGAACTCCTGCCTCAAAAGCAGCAATCGTAATTTCAGCATGAAATTTATTTGGAGTGCAAATACAAACCGCGTCAACCTCCGAAAAAAGCTCATGATAATCTTCAAAAACATAAGGAATGTTATATTTTTCAGCGGTTTCCCTTGCTCGGTCTATGTTAACATCACTAAAAGCCGTAATTTCACAAATGTCATTCAACTGTAGAAAAGCGGGGATATGACGGCCTTGCGCAATACCGCCAACCCCGATAATTCCGATCCGTAGTTTTTTCACTGTTCGCTCAATCTTACAATTTGTTTTGTTTGATTAGACTCAAGTGCTGCCAAAATGACTTCTAGTGATTTCTTCCCTTCTTCTCCTGGTACCGGTGGTTCCTGGTCATGAAGAATCGATTCCACAAATTTCTCAATCACATGTGAATTATTTTGTCCGCCTTCATCGTTGGACTGTATTTTTCCAAGTTGGTAATTCACTACTTCTCCGTTTGCGTATTGAACAACTAATGAATTAACTGGGTCGTCTTCAAGACGAAGAATAGCTTTTTCTCCATAAATAATAGTGGAGTTATCTTCCTTGCTTACGTAAGCCCAGCTTGCCGCAAGGGTACCGATAATACCACTTTCGGTTTTAAGTACACATACCGCATTATCATCAACGTCAGCAAAATCTTTTGCACTTGTTTCAACAAAAGAACCCACTTCTGTAATTTCTTCTCCCAAAATATAGCGAAGTAAGTCAGCCTTATGGACGCCTAAATCACCCATTGCACCAACAAATGCTTTTTCCTTTTGGAAAAACCAGCCCTCTTTCCCTTCTACACTCCATCCTTCAGGCCCACCATGGCCGAATGCCGTCCGGAAACTATAAATCTTTCCGATTTCACCACTTTGGATTAACGTGCGGGCTTTTTGGTGTGAAGGAACAAAACGCTGATTATGGCCGATCATTAACTTCTTGCCGCTTTCTTTTGCTGCTGCAATCATCGCTTCAGCTTCATCCTTGGACGTTGCCATTGGTTTTTCACAGAGTACGTGAACTCCAGCTTTTAAGGCTGCGATGGAAATTGGGGCATGAAGATAGTTGGGAGTACAAACACTAACTGCATCGACTGAATCGCTGCTTAACAACTCTTCATAGTTCGTATAGGCTTTTACACCATATTTTTCTGCTACAGCTTGGGCGCGCTCCTCATTGATATCACAAACAGCAACAATCTCTACATTTTTATTTGATTTATATTCAGGTAAATGACGGTGCTGGGCAATGCTGCCACAGCCAATTACCGCTACTCTTAATTTTTCCATGTTACTTTCCTCCAATTACTTCAAGTGGTTTAGCATTTCCATAGACTGGACGTTCGCGCTTTACCGGCTCTGCCCAATTTACGGCATTGCTAATCACACGTTGAATGTCTTTGTTGTGGTAAGTAGGATAGGTTTCATGACCTGGACGGAAGTAGAATACTTTCCCGTTCCCCCGTTTGTATGTACATCCGCTGCGAAACACTTCCCCTCCTTCAAACCAGCTTGTAAAAATCAGTTCGTCTGGCTGTGGGATATCAAAATGCTCCCCATACATTTCTTCTTTTTCTAATTCAATATACTCTGAGATACCTTCTACAATCGGGTGACTTGGGCTTACGACCCAAAGTCGTTCTTTCTCGTCTGCTTCGCGCCATTTTAAATCACAGCTTGTTCCCATTAAGGTTTTGAAGATTTTTGAGAAATGACCGGAGTGAAGAACAATCAAACCCATGCCGTCAAGGACACGCTGCTGAACCTTTTGTACAATTTCATCCTTTACTTCACCATGTGCTAAATGCCCCCACCAAACTAGTACATCAGTATTGGCTAGAACTTCATCCGTTAAGCCATGCTCCGGCTCGTCTAGAGTAGCTGTCATTACTTCATGACCATTTTCATTTAAAAACTCCGCTATTGTACCGTGAATTCCGTTAGGATATATATCTCTTACTATTGGATTTTTTTGTTCATGCCGGTTTTCATTCCATACTGTTACTTTAACCATAATAACCAACTCCCATTTTAATTTACTCTAACTCTAACTATTATTTTAATGGATAAGACACTTAATGAAACGGCTTACATTGACGTATAGGGTGTAAAATATTGAACTATACTATGCTTTACCACTAATATTGCTTAAGCTTTCTTTTCAAATAATTGATACTGATTTCTATACTCTCAAATGGTGTTAGGCGGCTTGCATCCTGCTCTATTATCCACCACTGAACACCAGCTTCCTCTCCCTTTCTTAAAACTGATTCAATATCGACGACGCCTGTACCAAGTTCAGCAAAAAATTGTTCCTCATCTGTTGTCATGTCTTTCAAATGTATGAGAGGTGTTCTATTTTGATAACGACTGATCCACTCAGCTGGTACTTCTCCTGCCTTTGTCAGCCAATAAATATCGAACTCAGCCTTTACATTTTCTGAATTGGTACCTTCATAAATAGCTTCAAGCACCGTTCTGCCATCCGACAGTCGTTCTAGTTCAAAATCGTGATTATGATAGCAAAGTGTTATCCCTTCACGTCTTAAAATTTCACCAGTTTGATTTAAAAATGAAATAAGTGCAATGTAATCCTCTTCACTCTGGCGTTCAGGCATTATGTAAGGACAGACAACAAAGCCGCTTCCTACTATTTTCTGATCTTCAATCACTTGAATCAGATTATTTTCTAATTCTTCAAGAGGTATATGGCTCGACACAGCTTTTAAGCCAAGATCATCTAATAATACTTTTACCTCTTTTGCTGTTAATCCACCAAAGCCCGCAAATTCAATTCCATCGAAGCCAAGTTCGGCCACTCTTCTCAAAGTACCCGTAAAATCTTTGGCGCTTTCTTCCCGCAATGTGTACATTTGAACAGCTATTGGAATTTTTGACATCCTTAACTCTCACTCCTTTAACCTTACTTATTTGATTACATCATAAATCCTATGTTTACAAATAAACATAGATGATATAATTAAAACATCCACTATTTTGCTATTTTTCTATATTTTAAGGAGGAACTTGTGAAAACCAATATATTTTTTTGCGGCTATTCCTATCACACAAATGGATATCATTCACAACACAAATCCGGGTATCCAGTTTATCTATTCCGTCTTCAAACAGAAGGTCTTAGTGAAGTGGTGGTGAAGGGAAGAAAAGTAGAAATCAAGAAAGGTGACCTTTTGATAATAGAACCTGGTGACCATTATGAACTGCTTGTAAAAGAGGGGCAAAACTGCGGGGACTATCACCTAGGATGTGAAGGCTCGTGGATTAACGCATGGTGGCGCAGTTCTGACATAGATAATATTTCTCAAATCGGAGTTGATGACAAACTTCTGACTTTATGGCGCCAAATTATGATGGAAAAACGCCGTCCATCTTCCAGCCAAAACGAAGAGCTGACCGGCTATTTGCTGCGAGCGCTCTGTTTATATTTAGAACGGGCAGCAAACGAAACGGTACCATCCTTTATCTACCCATATTCGGTGTCTCAGATGATGCGTTATATTGAAGAACACGCCACTACCGCTTTTAAACTAGAGGATGTGGCACGACATATTGGTCTTAGCGTTTCTCGATCTGTGCATCTTTTTAAAAGTCATGTTGGAAAAACAATCATTGAATATGCACATGAAATTAGGCTTTCCGCAGCAATTGAACAGATGAAATATACTACTTTGACACTCGAGCAGATAGCGGATGATTGCGGATTCGGCAGCTATCCTTATTTTCACAGGGTATTTCATAAAAAATATGGCGTATCTCCTGGAGTTTACCGACGTCTGGATATGGAGTAGCTGTTATCTAATTCTTTATCATCTTCTTTTAACCTTGCAATAAAAACGTTTCGATTTTTCATTGACTCTCTTTTTGAAAGCGTTTATAATCCAATTATAATTTCTATTGAAACGTTTCAATTGGATTTAAGAACTTTATGAAAATGGAGGAGAAAAATGGTGGAACAACAATTGAATGAAATCATTCAGAAAATGACTTTAAACGAAAAGATTGGCCAACTGATTCAGTTAGCCACACCTTTCTTTAAAGGTGCATCCGATAAAGGCGAGATAACTGGACCAATGACAGGGATGGGGATTACTGATGAGATCTCACAAAATTGCGGTTCGGTCTTGGGTGCCTCAGGTGCGAGAGAAGTTATGAACATTCAAAAAGCCCATTTAGAGAAAAATCGTTTTGGGATTCCTTTGTTAATGATGGCTGATATTGTTCACGGATTTAAAACAATCTTCCCTGTACCTCTTGCAATGGGTTGTTCTTGGGATTTGGACCTAGCTGAAAAGAGTGCTGAGATCGCAGCCAAAGAAGCTGCAGTTTCTGGGGTTCATGTTACATTTGCTCCAATGGTTGACATAGTTCGTGATCCACGTTGGGGAAGGGTTATGGAGTCTACTGGAGAAGATCCTTATTTAAATAGTTTATTTGCTCGCGCATTTGTTCGAGGATTCCAAGGAACGAATTTAACAGATGACCAAAATCGTGTAGCTGCATGTGTTAAACACTTTGCAGCCTATGGTGCACCTGAAGGTGGACGTGAATATAACACTGTTAATATGTCGGAAAGACAACTGCGTGAATCATATTTACCACCATATAAAGCCGCTTTAGATGAAGGCTGTGAAATGGTAATGACTGCTTTTAACACCGTAGATGGTATACCTGCTACAGGAAATAAAAAGTTAATGCGCGATTTACTTCGTGATGAATGGGGATTTGACGGGGTCATGATTTCCGACTGGGGTGCTGTCAAGGAGTTAATTCCTCATGGTATAGCTGAAGATTCCTCAGAAGCTGCTGTAAAAGCCCTTCAAGCTGGTGTAGATATTGAAATGATGACGACATGTTACGTAGATAATTTAAAGCAGCTTGTGGAAAATGGCACTATAGAAGAAACACTAATTGATGAAGCGGTACTTCGAATTTTGAAATTAAAACAAAAACTAGGATTATTTGAAAATCCATATCGTGGTGCAGATGAAAAACGTGAGCAAGAATATATTCTATCCGAAGAGCATCGCAAGGCAGCAAGAGAAGCGGCGGCAAAGTCATGTGTACTATTAAAGAATCAATCTGTTCTTCCGTTAAACAGGCACCAGAAAATCGCGTTAATTGGTCCTTTTGCTCAAAATGGAGATATTTTAGGCCCTTGGTCATGGCAAGGTTCATACGAGGAAGCCGTTAAAATGGACGAAGGTATAAAAATGAAAATTGACCCTGCTTTGCTCACCGTCGCAAAAGGCTGTGACATTGAGACAGGTACTGAAAATGAAATGAATATGGCAATAAATGCGGCAAGTGAAGCAGATGTTATTATCCTTGCTTTAGGTGAAAGTTCAGCAATGAGCGGAGAAGGCGGAAGTAGAGCTAATATTTGTTTACCAGATATTCAACTGCAATTGATTGCTGAAGTAAAAAAACTGAAAAAACCAATGGCAGCTGTGTTATTTAATGGTCGTCCTCTTGATTTACATGGTGTGATTGATCAAGCAGACGCAGTGTTAGAAGCTTGGTATCCTGGAACAGAAGGTGGGGCAGCGATTGCTGATTTACTGTTTGGTGATGCAAATCCATCTGGTAGATTGTCCATGACATTCCCATATTCAGTCGGACAAGTTCCAATATATTACAATCATTTTAATACTGGACGCCCGAAAACTTCTGAAGAATATGTGCGATATGTAACACACTATTTGGATATTCCGAATGAACCATTACTTCCATTTGGATTTGGTTTAAGTTATACCACCTTCTCATACACCGATGCAATGTTGTCGGCCGATACTATGAATTCTGAACAACCTATTACTCTATCTGTAAGTATAACGAATACGGGCAATGTTGCTGGAGAAGAAGTCGTACAGCTTTATATACGTGACGTTGCTGGAGAAATTGTCCGACCTGTAAAGGAATTGAAAGCGTTTAAAAAGATTATGTTACAGCCGAATGAAACGAAAGAAGCATCCTTCACGATCACAGAAGAACAACTTCGCTACCATCATGAGAATCTTCAGTTTACAAGTGATGCTGGTACGTTTATCGCATTTGTTGGCCGAAACAGCCAAGATGTATCTGCTCTTACTTTTAAATTAGTAAACTAGTAAACTAGAGGTGAAAAAAACATGTTAAAAGCAAAAAAATCAACATTACAGATACAATCAGGAGACTTGTCCTTTTCGTTTTTTAATAGTGGTGATGTATCGTCTATCACCTATAAAAACGTCATGATCAATCAAATTATTGGTAATCCGATTGATGGTTCCTTAAATAACCTTTATTTAAGGATTCATAAAAACAATAAAATAAAAGTGGTCCCGCTTCTAGGAGTCAAATCAGGAAGCAGCGTACACTATTCTGATTCCCACATATCTTGGGAAGGAAAAGTGGAGCAGGTATTTTATAAGGTCACATTTAGACTGTCTGATAAAGGAATTTGGTTCTGGGAAGTAAATATCGAAGGGACAGATGTTGAAGTAGATGTAATCTATGGACAAGATCTAGGTCTTGCTGATATGGGGGCAGTTCGATCAAATGAATCTTATATGGCTCAATATATTGATCACACTGTATTTGAAGATGCTTCTCGAGGATATGTGGTTTGTTCCCGTCAAAACCAACCTCAATCGGCAGGATTCCCTTATTTACAACAGGGTTCCTTATCCAAAACAGCAGCTTATTCAACAGATGGTTTCCAATTTTTTGGACTTTCCTATAAAGAAACCAACCAACCAGAAATATTAACACAGTTATCGCTTGCGAATAATGTATACCAATATGAATTTGCATATACTGCCCTTCAATCTGAACGTGTTCATTTGAATGGATCAAGGCAATTTGTTTTCTATGGTCTCTTTAAAGACACTCACCCTGAAGCAATCACCACATTAGAGTTTAAAGAAGAACTTATGGATGTCTGGGATCAAGTTAAAGGATTAAACCCATCTGCTGCGGCTATCGATGAAGTCAGTATCTCCCCTATTATTGGTGAGCCGTTAAAAACTTTATCGATGGAAAAAAACGAAATTGATCAACTTTTCCCGAACCGGCATCAAGAGGAATGGGAAGGAGATAACTTGCTTTCTTTCTTCACTGACAAGTATGAGCATGTTGTTTTAAAAGAAAAGGAACTGCTTGTTGAACGCCCGCATGGCCATATTATTATGACTGGCCAAAATGGCAAGATGAAAGAGAATATCATAACCACCACTTCTTATATGTACGGAGTGTTTAATGCACAACTTGTTGTCGGGAATACTTCAATGAATAAAATGTTAACAAATACTAGAAATGCATTAAACATCCTGAAAACATCTGGCCAGCGGATTTATATTGAAATGGATGGCGTATTTCATCTGCTTACTATGCCTTCATTGTATGAAATGGGCTTTAACTATGCACGTTGGTATTACAAAACAGCTGAAGAGACATTAATCATTACAAATTTCACGACTGTGGATACACCAGAAGTACAGTTGCATGTACGTTCTTTAAGCGGAAAATCCTATCGTTATCTTGTATCAAACCAAGTGTCCATGAACAATAATGAATATGTTGTACCATTCCATATGGAAATAGATGATCAAACCATTACGTTCCGTGCTGATTCTTTAGCGGATAGTGCTAAAGCTTATCCGAATCTTACTTATCGTATTCAAGTTTCTGGTTCAGATTATAATGTGAATAATGAACAGAAGTTTGGAGAAAATCTGATTCCTCAATCGGCTTCATTGGTTGTATTAGAATTAAGCGAAACTCCTGAATGGGAAATGACTGTGCAAGGACTTCTCCATGGAGAAACAATCCCATTTGTTAAACGCAAAGCTGAAATCGAAATTGAAAGTTACCGAGAAGTCTATCGCAAGATAATGAAAGGATTCAAGCTTTCTAAAAACGGAAACATACCTGCTGAACTCGAAAAGGTAAATGCTTTAACTTGGTGGTATACACACAATATGTTAGTCCACTACTCTGTACCACATGGTCTTGAGCAATACGGTGGAGCAGCCTGGGGAACACGTGATGTTTGCCAAGGCCCAACAGAATATTTCATGGCAACTCAGAATTATGATGCCGTACGTGAAATTATTAAAACCGTTTTCTCACACCAATATGAAGAAACAGGAAATTGGCCTCAATGGTTTATGTTTGATAACTATGTAACTATTCAAGCCCACGAAAGCCATGGTGATGTTATTGTTTGGCCGTTAAAAATGCTTAGTGATTATTTAACGGTAACAAATGATTTTAGTATATTAGAAGAACAGGTACCCTATACATCTACGCAAACGTACACGTTCACTGAAAATATCGCTTCTATTTTAGAACATGCAAAAAAAGAGATTGGCTATATTAAAAACAATTTCCTTCACGATACATATTTGTCTTCCTATGGTGATGGTGATTGGGACGATACACTTCAACCAGCCAACGCACAGTTGAAGCAATTCATGGTAAGCAGCTGGACCGTTTCTTTAACATACCAAGTGATGAATCAATTATCCAAAGTAATGGAAAAAGTAGATTCAGTTATAGCAACTGAATTAAGAACACTAGCAACTGGTATTGAAAGTGATTTTAATAAGTATATTCTGCAGAATGAAATCATACCTGGGTTTGTTTATATGGAGAATCCAGAAGAAGCAGAATTAATGCTTCATCCAACTGATACAAAAACAGGCATTAACTATCGCTTATTACCTATGACGAGAAGCATGATTAGCGAATTATTAACACCTGAGCAAGCAGAAACACATTATGAAATCATTAAAGATAAGCTATTCTGCCCTGATGGTGTTCGCTTAATGAACCGACCTGCTAAGTATGCAGGTGGAGTCAGCGCACATTTCAAGCGTGCTGAGCAAGCAGCTAATTTCGGGCGAGAAATCGGACTTCAATATGTTCATGCTCATATCCGTTTCGTTGAAGCGATGGCCAAGCTAGGAAAAGTGGACGAGGCTTGGAATGGCCTGCAGGTTATTAACCCCATTGGTATTCAAGCTGTTGTTCCAAATGCAGAAATTCGCCAAAGCAATGCTTATTTCAGCAGCTCAGATGGAAAATTCAACACCCGGTATGAAGCACAGGAACGTTTTGATGAATTACGAAAAGGGACCGTTCAGGTAAAAGGCGGCTGGCGTATCTATTCTAGCGGACCAGGAATCTATATGAATCAACTAATATCTAATTGCTTAGGTATTCGCTTTGAAGCAGCAGATTTAGTTATTGATCCAGTTTTACCACAACATTTTGATGGATTGAATTTCGAATTCATGATTAATGACTTCCTTGTTACGTTTGTCTATCATTTAACAAATCAGGAAGAACGAAGAGTTGTGATTAATGGACAGGTCACGAAGCTGGAGTCCCTATCTAACCGTTATCGTAAAGGTGGAGTTCGTATTAATCGTCAAGAACTCGAACAACACTTAAACAACAACGAAAATGTAATTGAAATATTTATATAGCAATGAACGGCGGTTAAACATACCGCCGTTTTTTTATGATTGAAACTTTAACTTATTGTTATAATGGAATATATAATAGAAGTATATGAACGTTAGGAGAACAAGTTATGGTCAGTATAAAGGATATCGCAAAAATAGCTGGTGTTTCCATTTCAACAGTTTCCTACGCACTAAATGGAAGCTCAAAGGTAACAAAAGAAACTTCGGAGAGAATTTTAGCAATTGCAAAAGAGTTGAACTACATCCCTAATGCAGCTGCAAGATCACTTAAGAAGAGGCAAACAAAAATAATCGGTGTATATTTAACAGAATTTAGCGGGGCTTTTTATGGGCAACTCCTTAAAGGTATGAGAGAAACTCTTTCTCAGAATGGTTATGATTTAATTGTCTGCAGCGGTGAACAATCCCACCGATTTCTGCCAGAACGTATGATTGATGGAGCCATTATTTTGGATGAAACGTTTTCCAACGAAGAACTAATTAGATATGCAGACCTTGGGAATAAATTAGTTGTACTTGATCGAGAAATAAATCACCCAGCTATCAAGCAAGTGCTGCTTGATAATAAAGGCGGCGCTCAATTAGCCATTCAACACTTAGTTGAAAAAGGCTTTTCAGAAATTATTATCCTAACAGGCCCCGAGGGATCTTACGATTCCAACCAACGTCTATATTCTGCTAGGGAAATAGGAAAAGATTTAACCATAATTGAAATGGATGGTGATTTCACAAAATCCTCAGGCGAACTAGCAGCCGAGAAATTGGTTCGTGACTATAAACATCCAGTTGCAGTTTTTTGTTTAAATGATGAAATGGCAATTGGGATGTACAATTATTTAGCAAAGACCCCCTATCGTGTCGGTGAACACTTCCATATTATTGGATTTGATAACATTGAGGTTTCCCAGTATTTACAGCCGCGTCTGACAACGATTGATTATTCAAAACAAGAATGGGGTGCTTTGGCTTCTGAGCAATTATTAAAACTAATTGAGAATCACCCCTTTGATAACATACAGATATTTGTCACTTTATTTGAAGGCGAGTCAGCCAAAGGCAACAGTTACGGTCATAATTAAAGGAAAGCAGGAACGCCAATTGGCGTTCCTGCTTCTTTTTAGATGAAGAAACCTTTACTGTATTGAAAAACTACCGAATTAATCATCCTAGGTCACCTGCGGAAAGAGCACCCCGGCTCCGCAGCCACTCAACTAGTTCACAGTCATTACTACGACGTGCAGTATCTAGGGGGGGAAGCTTGTCGTAGCCAATCCAATTTATGTCAGCATCATGCTCGAGGAGGTATTCCGCTGTACTCTTCTGCCCTCCGTAACACGCACACCAAAAGGCCTTGGTAATCTCGTCGGGAGTCGGTACTGTACTGCCTATGAAGCTTTCTTTCAAGTGATCCAATAATCCGAGCGCAGCATCGTGCCAAAGCTTAGTCTGTGCCCCGCGTTCGACAAGTCTGCGTGCTGCATTCCACTGCCCGAATGCTACTGCATCATCTAACGGCGTACCACTGGCGATGACTGCTCCAGGAGCCTCAATGTCGGCACCCGCATCAAGAAGAGCGTCAATCACTTCGATGTCATCACTGCTGGCAGCCCAATGAAGTGGTGTCTCGGTGTGTGGACCGGTGAACCTAGCGTTTACATCAGCACCTGCCTCAACCAACATATTCACTGTCGCCGCGCCGTTGGGAAAGTGACCAGGCCAGTCGGTTACAATATGGATCAGAGTGCGTGACATTCCAAAGTTGTTACACTTTTCAACATAATCTCTTCCTATAATTCTCGCTGTTACTAAACCAGGATTTTCAGCAAGTAGACGTTTCAACGATAGGACATCACCCGTATGTATTGCCTTGACAACTTCAACTGCCAGCATCTCATCCTCAAAAATAAAGTCCATGTCTATCTCTCCTTCCACTTTTTAAAAATCTGATCGTATACGAGTGCCTTTAACTTATTTTACAAGTCGCTCCGTAAAGAAGGACATACCTCGTTTAAAGGCAGTTAACCCATAAAGCATTGAACTCCAGTCAATAAGCGTAACCTTCGTTGGGTACCAACGATTTGGCTGTTCAAGATGCCACCATGAGTATCGATGTAATCCATACTTGTAAGCTGCTCTAAACTTCATTTCATCCTCTTTATCTTCTAGATTGGTATAGACATCATAGGGAATATGAAGACGATATAAGGCATATAAGTCATAAATTCCAGCAGGGTATACAGGCAAGAACCCAGCTACAATGTAAGCGGAAGCAATATCATGTGGTGAATCATTAATTTTATCGGCACGGTATCCTCCATGTAATCCGTCATTCGGACCGGCTCCGTATCCCCATACATAGGATGCAACATCACTTAATTCCTTCCATTTTAAGCGATCAGCCATACAAGCATTCTTATAGAACTCTCGGTATGTCGGACTTGTTGCATATTCTGGGACAAGATAAAATGGAAATTGATGTACAAAGGATGACAAGAATGCTTTTGCATCATGATCCGTAAGAACAGGTATATCACGATAATGGATTTGCGGTAAATGACTGATTTGCTCTTCCGCGAAATTATTATTCCATAAATCTTGGATATCTTGGTCTTCAGGCTGACACAATAATGCAAGATATGAAACCATGACATACTCATTGTAGGCAGGAAGTGGAAGAGTACCTTTACCATCCTTCACCACCATATTGATGACACCCTTCTCTTTATCATTCACAACAACACGCCAGTTGATTGATTGTAAAAGCTTCTGAGCCAAATCACCAATCTGAGGAGCCTTATCCTTAAAGTGCTGTCCAGCAAAAAGTGCCCCAGCAACTAACAATGAAGTATCAATTGTTGATATCTCCGAATGGAGGTTTGCACCTGTTTCCATATCAACGAAATGTGCAAAAAATCCAGTTGAAGAGTCGCGTGTTATTTGGCAACCTTCCACCTCACCAAGACAAGCCCGCAATGTAAGCAATGCCTTTTCTGCGGCTTCCTCATCCCATCCTTCCATCTCCGCTACAGCGAGACTAATTAGTCCAACCCCTGTAGCAGCAATCGAGCATCGGTAATCAGGATTTTCATCGAAGGTCATATAGGCATCAGCATATAAACCTGTTCTTGGGTGACGGCAAGCTTCAAACAACGCATACGAATCATGATACTGTCGATCGAAAAAGTCCTTTACATTAACTGGGAGTTCCTTATAAAATTCTGTAACTAAAGTCATTACATATCTCCTTTCACTTACTTGAAATAGATGGTTAGAGCGTCATCAACCTTTGCGTGCTTATGACTATTAACCAGAGTTAATTCTCCTAATTTCACAATGGAGTAGTACTCATTAGGTGCAATTTCCTTGGTGGTTTCAAAAGCAATAACATCCTGACTTTGCGTTAAACGGAACTGAATAGCATTTTCAGTAAATTTTGTAATTTCAGCTGTGGAGTAGACAATCTTACCTTCATTTATTAATAGATTGACAGGTAACATTACTCCATCTTTACTTTGAAGAGTAATCGACTTACCGCCAAATAAAGCTTCGCCCTTATCATAAATTTTCAGTTCTTTATCAAAACCATCAAGATTTAATATATGGATAAATCTCTCACCTTCATGATTTGAAGTGGATGTCATAAAGATTCCATGTTCCTTACAATCATGGGTGAGCTTCGCTTTTGCACCAAGTTTTTCAAAGCCTTCTTTAAAGAATGCGATATCACATGAATAGGCAGTGGCCATTACGATTGCACGTCCATCACCGACTGTCACATCGAATGAACAAACTTCACCATTTCCATAAACCTTCAGTAACGGCACAGCATGACTGTTTTCAAATGTTTGTGCAAAATGACTCCTTACTTCTGGACGAGGTGCAGCCCAGTTCTCGGCATAGATCGATAAAAAATTCCTATGTGAGTCTCTAAAGATTTCTTTTGGTTTTACCCCAAAAGCATCTGCAAGGATTGTGCATTCTTTACCTTCCATATCAAACTGAGGTACTTCTCCATATAAGAAAATACCGCCGCCTTCATACATATAATCCACAAGCTTTCTTTGGATTCCACTATCCATGTACCTTGCGGAAGGTAGTGCTAATACAGGAGTTTCACTAGCTGATAAAGGCTTGTTCTGAATATCAACTGATCCGAAACGATAGCCTGAAAGAAGCATTGATTTACCCATTATCTCCCATGCCCCTCTATTACGATGGGCTTCAATGTTTGAAAGAATTTCTCTCATTTTTTCACTATGTGGATAATGGTACTCTGTCATGTAATAGTCCGGAATAAACGCAAATGCTACATCATCGCGTTCTTCATCCATCGATGCTATCTTTTCTGAAACGGCCATCATTGTTTTGATCGCTCTCGCCATACGAGGGAAGGTATAATTCAGCTCTCCTTCAGGGCTGACAGGCGCAGCAAATCCATGGCGTTCTCCTGTGCTTGCGATTCGATCGTTGCCGTCTCCTACTTTTTGATCAAGACGATAATTTCTGCCACCCGTTAACAAATAATAGTTTATCAAGCGATTTCCTTGAGCGATGCACATTCTCGTTTTAAAATCTGCAGCAGATACGTCATATCTTGAACCTAAGTTATTACCAAAATTACCATCTCCACAGTTGAATTCCACTGAAGTCAATGGCTGATCAGGGTTATGAACCGCATCCATGAAACCGTTGATGATATATAAGTCTTGGAAGGTTACGATATCTAGATCACCAAAATAAATATCAGATCCTGATAAATATCCAGGTGCTTGTGTGTAGGATTCATATAGCTGGCTTATGCCAATTGGAAAAGTATAGCCACGGCCAGCGCCAGTTCCATGAATATTAACGACAAATGGGATGTCTTTCACACCAAATTCTTCTGCAAAGCCTCTAAGAGTATCTACATATTGAGCAAAACGGTGTCTCATATAGTAACCGAGATCCTTCATTAATTCAGCCGCATACTCTTCTTTAGGTGATCGGATTGCATTGTTTCTTTCTTCTTTTTCATTTAGATTAAAAGGGTATCGTGAAGTAAGTGTCTCTTCATCGTATCGAATCAATAACCAATTCGAAAACTCATCAATAACAAAATCGGTTAAATCTGGACAATTACTTACCCAAGAAAGCATCCCAATTTCATTATCAAGCTGGAATGCAATGATGTTACCCCCGTTTGTATGTAATCTAGGTGTGACGATTTTCATAAGAGCCTCATACCAATTACGAACCTCTTTTAAAAATCCAGGAGCATTGTAGTCTAGGGTTGGCGTTGTAGCAGGATTTTTATTCCAACAAATCGGAATGATTTCTGGATGTTTATCATAAACCCAGTATGGTATTCCTTCATTTTTCATTTCAGCCATAATAAATGGACCAGGCCTGACAAAAAAGTATAAATCGTTTTTCTCGCAAAGATCTATAAATCCTTCTAAATCTAACTCTGGGCGTGTTTTCCCATGTAAATCTACTTCCCCTTCTACTGGTTCATGAAGGAGCCACGGAACATAAGTCGCAACAGCATTACAGCCAGAAAGTTTTAATTTATCAATCCTGTCCTGCCAATCATTTCGGTCAAGGCGGTAGTAATGAATTTCTCCACACATAATGATTTGGGGCTTACCATCGATAATGATTTGTTTATTTTTAATTTCAATCATAACGTACCCTTCCTTTCTTCTATTTTCGTTTTATAACAATTATAAAGGGTGGTAAAACCACCCTTTATTTTTATTCACCTGTAATACCGGAACGGTCTACTCCTTCAACAAACCAGCGTTGAGTAATAAAATAAACAATTAGTAAAGGAAGGATTGATAAAATGGTCCCTGCCATCTTAATTCCTTCGTTCAGTTGATTCCCCTCTAGCCCCATTTCTGCTGGGAACATTTTCTCATAGGTTGCAACAAACTTTTGCAGCTGCAGCGGCAAAGTGGTAAGGGCATCACCAAAATAAATCGCGGCAAGATATGTTTCATTCCAATACCATACAAACGAAAATAGAAATGAAATAATGATGGCTGGAACCGCCATTGGAAGAGCAATGGTAAAGAATATTCGAAAATGACCTGCACCATCAATTTGAGCAGCTTCCTCAAGTGCTTTAGGTACCATTCTAAAAAACTGATAAAAAATCAGGATAAAGATAGCACTATTCAATCCTTGTCCAAAAGCCGCTGGAAGCATAAATGCCTTCAGACTTCCAAGGATATTCAATTCATTAAAAAATATATATCTTGGAATCATCGTGACTTGAGGAGGAATAATAAAAGTTGCTAGGACTAGAACAAAAAGAACCTTTTTCCCACGGAATTCAAATCTAGCTAATCCATAGCCAATAACCGCTGCAACAGCTGTCTGTGCTATAGCAGGAAGAACCGTCACATACAACGTTTCCATAAGTGTTGAAAAGAAATTAAGTACATGATTAGCTTTGGTGTAATTATCTAAATAAAATTGGGTTGGGATCCAATTGATCATTGGATTTAAAAGATCATCCAGACTTTTAAAACTAAATATCCCCATATAAATTACAGGAAACAAATACACAAACCCAATTCCTACCAACAATCCATAGACCAGGACTTTAAAGAGCAAGCCGTCAGTCCCTTGCATTCCAAGAAAAAACCGTTTTGATTTTAAATAATATTTATCAAGCTGCTGCGTTTTTGAGTTTTGCACTTTGAACCCTTCCTTTTTAATTGTAATTTTTCTTCCCCTTTAACGTCATTGCTCCTACACTTAAAGCGAGCGCTAGTGCAATTATGAGAAAGTAAATCCAGGATAGTGCCGATGCATATCCAAAACCAGTATCAACTTTAAACATATTTGTCTGGATATGCTCAATAATCGGATTCAAAGAAAACATCGAATACATAACAATTGTATAAATGGTGTTTACAATAATCATTGGGAATAAACTTGGCAATGTCACCTTCCAAAATGATTCCCAATTTGAGGCTCCATCAATTTTCGCAGCTTCATAGATTTGCTTATCCATCTTTTGTAATGCTGCAATAAAAATTAGTATTTGTACTCCAGAAAACCAAAGAATCATGATCAAATTTTTAATAAGATACAAAAGGATCCCATTCAAAAAACCATCCGGACTTTCAGTGAGTGCTTGGTAGATTGCATATTTCTCTATCGTTGGTATGGTCGTTATTCCCTGATCGATAAGTTCCTTCATTACTGGACCGCTGGCAATAATAACCGGGAGGAAAAAAATAGTTCGAAACATTCCTCGGAATTTAATCCTCTGATTAAGAAGCAGAGCAATGATCAATGAAAATACAATGATAATTGGAACAGAGATAATCATTTCCTCAAGGTACTTCGTTAATCGTTCAGTATAAATCGCATCGACAACAAAGGCATATTGAAAGTTTTCAAATCTAATAAACTCAGTTTGAATTCCACTTGTAGTAATCTTCACTTTTTGAAAGCTTAAAAATAAAGAATATAATAGAGGAAAAGCGGTAAAAATTGCAAACCCTATTATCCATGGTGATACAAATAACAGTCCTACTAAACTATTTTTTGTCTTTAACCCTTTCACCGCTATTCCCCCCTCTCAATCACAGCAAAGTCTAGTGCCTGCACCTGAGTTCCATGTGCACTATATGGCGAGTCTGTATAATTCACAATGATCATTTTTCCGTTGGAATAAGTAACTTCCACAACTCCAGCTTTCGGAATTTCCCTTGCTGTAATTGTTGCACCTTCTACTTGTCCAAGACTTTCTTCAACCATTTTATATTGTTCAACAATTTCATCCTTCCAAAGATTAAATTCAGAAGTATAGACACCATTAGATGGTGTTTCCTTCAATAAATGAGACGGTTGATCGGTTAATAAGAAAGACGGATATGTTCCATATTCAATCATCCTTAGCACATCCTCAGATGGATTAGCATTGAAATTTGAAAATGGTGCGAAGTAAGGGATATACCCCTTTAAGACGATCTGTAAGAAAGGGACCGTATCTGTTTCAAAAACATAGTTCGATGAATACATTGGAATATCCAAATAACGATTTGTCTGTTTCCATGTATATACATTCGGCTCATATAGAGCAACATTTCCCATCTTTTTGTTAAATTCATGAATAAGTTTATTATAGGTATCTATTGTTTTCATACGATCCGAAGATGAACTCTTATTATAATCTGAAAACAGTGTAAAACCAGTCGAATCTATCGCAAGATTGGATATTCCATTTTTGCTATAATTCTTAATGTCATCCCTGGCCATCTCCAAAGATTTCAAAGGAGAAAGATAAAATACCTTCTCTTTTCCTTCTAAAAGTGAGATCGTTTCTGAACTAATTTTCTTAGCTACATCCTTACTTCCTGAATATCCAGATGCACCCTCATATGCTTTTGTATAGTCAGTATAAAAATAGAGTGGTATGTTGTCTTTTTTTAATGCAGCGGTTGCATCTAGTACATCATCTTTATTTCCAAGCTTTTTCTCAATCGGAAATTTAGAAGGGAGTGTACCTGTTAAACCACCCTTTGACCAGCCTTTATAAACAACAAACATATTATCTACATCATTTTTTTTCAATTCTTTGGTGAATTGTGGGATTTGGCTAATTTCTGTCATCGGAATGACTGAATCCCAAATTAATCCATCCTTTACTTCACCTCCAAGAATTTCAAGTCGTACTTGAGCCTTGTCATCTTGTTTTTTCAATTGATCCTTTTCTTCTAAATACTTTTGATATCGTTTAGCCATGCCAACATAATCAGCATCTGCATCTCTTAAAAACATATAACGGAGTGTAATATTGAAGTTATTGGCTTTTTCTTGATATACATTAATTCCATTCATGCTCTTACTTGTTGGTTGGTAATATTCATTGCGATAATGGAACTGAGAAGATATCCAGTTAAAATCAGTTGAAACCCCCGCGGGGTAAGCCACAATATCACCAGAAGTATATCCCTCTTCAATAACTGTTAGGAAAGCATTTTGTTTTACTCCATGTACAGCGCCGAAAACAGGCATCTTGATTTGTTGGACTGGATAAACCTTTTCATTGACTTTTACAGTTTTCTTAAAACTTTCATCTTTTCCAAAGATGGAGCCAACAAATGGAGTATCTGCTTTTTTTCCACTTTTTTCATATCTAACTAAAGCACCACTGCCATCAGGCAAAAACATATATCCATTCACATCATTCTGGTTAACTGACCCTAGGAACGGATAAATCTTAATAGAAATTAGCTTCGTACGCTTATTTTCTTCAATCTTTTCTTTTGGGATGGAAACTTGTAAACTATCATTCTCTAATTCTACATTTAATTGAAAACGGACTTTCGCCTGATTCATAAACACTTGGGCAGTAAAGCCATTTTTGGTCATTTCAATTTTAGGCTTGGAGTTGTTTGTCAGTATGCTCTCGCTTCTTACCTTCCCTTTACGATCAGCATATTCCACTGTAATGGCGGACTGAATCATTTCTTCCCACGTTTTATTGATTCGATAGTTATCAGGATTATCAACTCCTGTATTCCAGACATATTTGGTTTGTTTATCCTGAATCTTTAAAGCGAGAGATTCTTTATTTACATAAAGGATCAAGTTCTCATTTTCCGCAGCCTTATCAAATCCTTCGAAAGATGGTGATTGTGTCATTTGCTTCTCGTTTGCTTCTTCTGGTTTAGTAAATTGAGCAGAACTATATTTCATTTCATCATGAACATTCTCATTTAGTACAGAAGGTTGTTCGGAATTTGATTTTTTAGTCGAATCCGCATTTGCATGAATGGGCAAAAGCATAAGGGTAAGGGTAAGGGCTATTAGTAGTATCCTATACACGCATCATAACCTCCTTCATGATGGAATAGACAAAGTCATAGACTTGGTCAAATAAAACAAATACGATGAAAACAACAAGAATCATGATGACCATACCAAACAAAGTAACAAAAATATTCCGTACCGTTTCTGAGAAGGTGTAATTGTGTATTTCCTGAATCATGATAAACAAAATGATTAAACACCAGACGTAAATAATACGGATTGAGAATATGTAAATAAATGATTCATTATACGTCAGAACATTAGACAGGATGGTAATAGGAATAATGAATACAAGATAAGGAGCAAGTGAATAGATTGTCCCTATATATATATCCTTAAATCTTCCTTCTCCATCATTAATGGTACTTACCATATAGTTAACCAATATAAATAGTAGAAGCGGAACAAAAACAATTCCTATTTCCACCAGCAAACTTTTCTCGCCAAGTCCATGGTATGAGAAAATAAATCCTGTTTGAAATTTTGCAATCAAATATTCAATAAATAAAATGATATAAAGAATCGTTGCAGACAAAACAGTAGCATACTGTTTCCGTTTTAAATAATAAAAGCTGTCAATCGGATGCTTAAAAAATTTAAATAAAAATAGTAATTCTGACAAAAGCTTTTTTGTTTTCCATTCATTCCATTTGTTTCTCGGTACATCTAATATTTTTCTCTTTTTATCAAGATATTCAATAAAATAATAAATTACGATTAATCCGATTAATATGAGCAAAACGGAACTTAGGTATTCTTGCATCCATGCTTGTCTGACTTCCCAGAAAGCATCTGAATATCCATAAACATCCTCAGCAAATTTATATTCTTCTAAAGCTTTTTCGTAGTTTTGCTGTTTATAATAGGATTTTCCCATTGCCGTATGGGCTAGTCCAAAGGAAGAGTTTAATTCCAAAACGGATTCCCAGTATTGTTGACTTTCTACATATAATCCTTCTTTAAATAATGCAATTCCTTTATGAACTTGACCTGCAAAAGCAGTTGCCTCCAAAACCGTGATCATGCCGCGTTCTTTATCAGTTATATAAAGCTTGCCATTCTGGTCAATTGTAATTCCAGTCGGTTGTTTAAATAATCCCAGTCGGTTTGAACCATCATCTGTTCCACCAAAAACAAACAACAAATTCCCGAAACTATCAAATTCATGAATTTCACCAGTGCTATTTAAGGTAAAAATGTTCCCATCTTTATCAACCGTGATATCCTGATAGGTTGAGTCCCAAGAGATAAACGGGTCGAGCATATTCTTTCCGGCCACATTTAGTTTTTTGATTACTTCATTTTCAGTTCCTTCCGTCACAGAATATATAAGTCCCTGTTTATCGAGTGCAATATTATCTGGGGCAGGTGGAGTTTTCATAAACATTTTAGATTTTTGAGTTTCCGTAGTAAGCAAGTTCTGAATAACTGACTTAAAGCTAATCTCAGTATTATTTACACCGTAATAACCTAAAAATGAACCATCCTGACTAAGCTGAATTATTCCATTTGTTGAACCTTCACTAATTACATAAAGATTTCCACGGCGGTCCACACCAACCTTTTGTGGTTTATAAGGAGATCTTTTTCCGAAAAGCGGAGAATCCGGTTTTCCGAATTCACCTTTAAGTTCTCCGATCGAATTAAAACGGAAAACCTTTTCCTTTGCATAGTCTGCTACAAAAATATCGCCATTATCGTCAACAAAAACCCCTGTTGGTTTCTCAAGTACACCTTCTCCAATTCGTGCTTGTATATTGCCGTTTTCATCAGCCACAATCACTTTTTTTGTTCCAGAATCGGCTATATAAATGAAACCATTTGTATCAGAGAAAATATCTTCAGGATTTACCACCTCTTCTCCTGATAAAAATTCACCAAGAGGTGTAAATGCTGTTTGTGTTTCAATTAATCCCCCATCAGATGATAATGTTTCTGTCTTATATGGAGCAGAAGCAAATGCAATTGATTGTAAGGGAAGCATTATTAATAAACCTAAGCATACTATAACTCTAACGAAATGCTGCATGTCCCTCCCCCTATCTGTTACTTAATACCTGAATGTGCCATTGTATTCATAACTTGACTTTGAAGTACGATAAAAATAATTAAGTTCGGAACGAACATGATTAATGATGCAGCTGCTGCCATGCCTTGTCCGGCAACAACATTCCCCGTAGCCTGTGAAGTTAGTGTCGACATATAGAAAGAAAAGGTTTTTAATCCTTCATCATTTACATAAAGTGTCGAACTTTCAACACTATTCCAAACTAACTGAAACGATAATATCGCTATGGTTGCTATAGCAGGCTTTACTAGTGGAATGATAATTTTTGTAAAGATGTGTATATCCGATGCACCATCTAATTTCGCTGCTTCGATTAGTTCATTAGGTATTTGATCGATAAACTGCTTAACTAGAAACAGTCCGATTGGCATAGCTAGCAAAGGAAGAATATGAACTAAAAAGTTATTAATTAATCCTAATTCATCTATTATTAAATATCTTGGGATTGCAACTGCTGCAGGAACAAACATTAACGCAAGCGTATTAATCTCAAAGATTGTCTTTTTTAATTTAAATTCTTTCTTTGATAAAGCGTATCCAGCCATCGTACTAATAATAATAGTTAAAAAGACTACTATTAGAGTAATAACAATACTATTAAATAAGTACCGCGACATTGGCACCCCTGAAGCGTTTGCCCGCCCAAACAAGTCAGCAAAATTTTGCCATGTAGGCTTTTCGACGAAAAAGCGCGGCGGGTAGGCAAACAGCTCATCAATTGGTTTAAATGCATGGAAAAATACATAAACAATCGGTAAAGCCATAAATACTGCCAACGGAATTAAAAAAACAAAAAACTTAAGCTGGCTTTTATGAAACTTTGATGGATTCATTTTTGTTCCATGAAAGGCTGACATACAAATCACTCCTACTTGTTAATCCTTTTCTCCAAATAGCCTCCAAGCTACTTTTGAGAATGCATAAACAACGATTAATAGCACAACCGATATCGCTGCCGCATAGCCCATTTCGTAGCGGATGAAGCCAAAGTCTTCTAAGTGGTTTACCATCAGCTGACCTGCATACTGTGGTGTAGGGTTGGCTCCTGAAAGGGCAACCCCAATAGCACCAGCCTGAAATGTTCCTACTACAGCCATAACCGCACCGAACAGCATTTGTGGTTTCATTGAAGGAATGGTAATGTAGATTACCTCTTGGAATCGATTCTTAATTCCATCAATATAACCAGCTTCATAAATTTCACTATTAATATTAAGGACGCCAGAAAGCATCGCCAGAAATCCTACCCCCATACTGCCCCATAGAGTAACAAGAATCATAATTTTCATTAGATATTCAGGCGATTGAAGCCACTGGATCGGCTCTAACAGCACTCCCATTGTGATGAGCATACTGTTTAAATATCCCGTTTGATCTCCACTAAAGATAATGGTCCATACGACTGCCATCGCAACCCCGGCTGTCATGGAAGGTGAATAGATAATTAAAGCAAGCACCGTTCTTATTTTTTTTGGAACCTGTGCCAAAGACCAGGCGAGGATAAATGAAAGTATATATCCCCCTGGACCAACAATTAATGCAAAGGTCAAAGTATTTGGCAAAATCTTTTGCATAAACACTTCATCCTGAGTTAATAGGCTCACGTAGTTACTTAACCCAATAAAAGTGGGTGCCTCAATCGCATTGAAGTAGGTGAAGGACAATAGTATACCTGCACCAACCGGAATCACGATAAAAGCCGTAAAAAAGAGTATATATGGACCAAGAAAAAACCATTGACTGAAATCTCTTTTATTTTTTGTCATTTTCTTCGCCTGCCCAACTTTCCACTTGTTCAATGGTAGGAATTGGATACGGCTTAACCATTTTACCGTTTTTCATATAGCCAAACTCCTCCATTTTGCGGCTCATCTCTCTATCAATGGCTATGATCGAGTCATCAACCGCAGATCTTGTATTTTCTCCATCGAAAACAATTCGATTCCAGATATTACTTAACTCACGTTCTATCATGTAAGTACCAGGTGTTTTCGGTACTTCCTGTAAAAATTCCCACTGCTTAATAATCGTATCTTTATGTTCCTCAGGCCAAGGCAGATTTTTAAACGCCTGAAGATTGGCCGTATTCCACATATATTCCGGTCCATATAGGTTTTGCAGACTAGAAGCAAATTCTGTTTGCGTTTCAGTTGACATCCACCATTTTAATAGTTCCCATGATTTTTCACGGTCTTTTGTACCTTTAAATATCATTGCCGATCGACCTGAACCTGTCGCCCAACGTTCTATCGTTCCATCCTTCTGCTTCACTCCAGGATAAGGTGAGATATTCCACCATCCGGCGATTTCAGGTGCTGCTGATGTCAATTGAATGTAGGTTGTAAAGTTTGCAATTCCAATAGGCAGTGTTCCATATCTAAAGTGATTGTAGAAGTTTGGAACCTGCAGAGGTAAGCTATAGATGGTATTAAGATCCGCCATGAATTGAATACCTTTTAAGGCTTCTTCTCTGCCAATCGCAGTCTTCATTCCATCCTTTTCATAAAGGTCTCCCTGGAATTGATAAATGAATGGAGCTGTTGCTTGGAACGGTTTAAACCCTGCTGCTCCTGAAATAGGTGTGTAGTAATTCATTCCGAATCGTTGTAACTCTGGCAAAATACTAATAACATCATCCCAGGTATCCGGTACAGGAAGATTTAAAGCATCAAGTATATCTTTTCGATAAAACTGAACATAGAAATCCTGTGTTTCCGGAAGAGCGTATACAGAATCCTCAATGATAAAAGGTAAAAATGCTCCTGGAGAAAATTGTTTACTATAGGCCTCAAAGTCTTCGAATTGATGTAAATCTACTGCAGCGTCTCGGATAGCTAATTCGTATGGCAGCCAGTTACTAATTCCAAGAGCAACGTCAGGCTGTTTGTTAGCAGCATTTGCCAAAATTAATTTTTGCTCTTCTGGCATGATAGAAAACTTTACAGGAATCCCTGTTTCTGGTGTAAAGGTTCGATCAGCTAGATTTTGGATTTGCTCTACATATTGGCGTGGTTGGTTCACCCAGACCTCTATGGCTTTATCATTGGTATTTGATACGGAATAATTTCCTGCTGAAAATGACAGGACAAACCGTTCAATTCCATCCCACGTTTTTTGAAAAAAACCAATCTCTGCTGATGGCAATTCTTGTTCTCCATGGATATAAAAGCGATCAACCAGTAAAGGCTGCTTTGGTAAATCAACCAGCAGGTCTCCAAGCAATTGAGCTACTGATGAAGAACCTTCCGAAAGTTCTGTCAATCTATTTGGGATTTCATCTGGTTCTTCACTTAATGTTCTTAGTTTCTTAGCTGCCATTTGTAGAGAAACCATTTCTTTTGAACTTTTTTCAGATTTACTCAAAGTCTTTAAATACTCATTTTCTTTTTCAAGAGTTTCAGCCCATTGAATCACACGTTGTTCAATATCCGGAATAAATTCACTTATTTTCCAGCCGCGGGAACGATCCGTTTGGTTTCCTGTTAATTTTTTAATAGAAAGAGATAACTCTTCAATTTCTTTCATAACTTCATTTGTTGTATTTGTTACTCTTTCTACTGGTGAAGCATCCGCTTCCAGACCGATTTGGTGTTCACCCTTCGATAAATAGAATAAATATGGTTCTCCCTCTTGGTTACTTAGCGTAACATTTGACCATTTTTTATTAAATTCGAATG
This sequence comes from Neobacillus driksii, assembly GCF_013409995.1. GTDB lineage: Bacteria > Bacillota > Bacilli > Bacillales > Cytobacillaceae > Neobacillus > Neobacillus driksii. The sequence continues at coordinate 33,579 of NZ_JACCBX010000012.1, read as the reverse complement.
TTACAGGAGCCACTTCAGAAAAAGGGACCTCACCGTCTATTAACAATTTTCTAAAGACAGGTGCTCCGGTCTGTTTATTCTGTTGAACTTTAAAGGTCAGCTGGTAAAAGCCATCTTTTTCGATTTTTACGTTCCAGTTCACTTCTTGTCCGCTGGTATTCCAAGAGTCACCACCAAGTGAGTTTAATAATAAATTCTTAGGATTACTTGGCACGGATGACGGATCAGTAGAAGCAAAAGGTCTTATGTAGGAACTGTTCTTTGTATAATTCCTTTCAGCTTCATTCATGATTAAATCATGAACTAGCTTTTCACTTTTATTTCTTTCTAAATACTCTTTATAAGAAGGCGCCTTCGAGAGCGAGGTGACTTCTAATTTTCCAACCAGCATTTCTCCCTGAAGGTTGGAAAGTTCAATTGTGTTTTTCCCCTTTTTCAAATCATACTTTAATGGCTCAGGCTGAAGTTGGCTTGCATCTTCGACCTTGATACTGCTCCAGTTCTTGACAGTCATTTGTTCAGGAATAATATCGTTACCAAATCTGTCTTGATCAAAAGTATTTTTTTTGTTTTTCCAGGTAACCGGAAATACAATTCGTCTACTTTCATAAAAAGGAAATTCACCATTCACCAGGATTGAGCCCTCTATTGGAACAACCCCATTGCCTAATGGATAATAATCAAAAGAAAGTTCATATAACCCTTCCTCAGGTACATCAATTTCATAGGAAATTGATTGCTGGTTATGCCAATAGAAAACACTATCCCCATATCCTTTGCTTTCAGATTTCGGCAATAGATACTGTTTGTCTAGATTAGTGGCAATTGATGAAGGAACCGACACCTCAAATTTTGAGGTGCCCTTAATTCCTTCTTTTTTCCACTTATCAAGGACGGAATGATAGCGTTCTTCTACAACATTTTCGGCCGGCCCTTTATCACTGTTATTTTTTTCAGCAGATGCAAAACCTTGTGGGAAGATGAAGAACAGTATAATAACTGACCAAAATAATATCCTAGACTTCATACTATCAACCTCCTCAAACCATTCGATTACTTATTTTTTAAAGCTTCTTGCGCTTCAGTACTTTTTTGATCTGCTAATTGATCAAGTTGTTTTGCGTAGTCTTCAACTTTAAGTTCGCCTTTAACAAAGCTATCCACTAATTCCCCTGTAGTGGCATTAGCCTTTTCACCAGCTTTAACACCAGTAAGTGCCTGCCATCTTGCATCAACATATCCAGGTACCATTTTTACAGGTTCAATGATTGCCTTATCTAGGTTGTCATATGCTGTACGAATTCCAGGTACATCCAGCAAAGCAAAAAATTCATCAAGAACTTCCTCATCAGTGGTGATTGGCAATGTGTTTAAAACGATTCCTTCTTTGTCGGCAATTTCTAAACGTTTCAAATAGCCTTCTTTACCATATGACATCCATTTAGCAAAAAGATATGCCTCTTCAGTATGTTTGCTTGATTTAGAAATCCCTACAAAGTCATTTGCTACTGCTGTTACACCGCCAGGAAGACCAATGAAGTCCCAGTCGAACGTTGCTTTTTCAGTTAAGTCTGGAGCAGCCCATGTTCCGTCCCACTTAATAGCGAGTCCACCTTGAAGGAACACTTCATTTCCATCTTTACCTTTAAAATTCGCTTTTTGATCATCTGTTAATGTGTCATATGCATAACCGTTTGTACTAAATTCTTTTGCTAGATTTACCGCATTAATAAACTCTGTGCTATCTAATGAGTATTGGCCATCTTTTAATGTATACCAACCCATGTCTGTATTTACAGCAGCAGGATACCAATCAATTACTGCTGAAGGATTGTTTATACCTGCAATACCTTTGCTTAGATTTGTAACTTCTTTAACTCCAGAAATGAATTCTTCAATAGGCGTTCCAAATTCAGGATAATCTAAATTTGCTGCATTATATAAATCCTTGTTTACAAAGTAACCGAGAAAATGCTGTCCAAAAGGCACTGCGTATATTTTACCGTTATAAGATGCAGAATCTTGAACGATTTGAGGAATATTTGCAAAGTCTTTATCCTTTGCAGCCAGTTCCGATATATCTAGTAACCAATCATTAGATAGTGCTAGCGGGATTTGCGGTAAGGCAAATAAATCCGGCATTGTGCCGCTGCTTGCCGCGGTAGCTAATGTTCCATTCCAATCTTTTGTATTAACTGTTTCATTAATTTCAACTTTGATATGCGGGTATTTCTCTTCGAATGCTTTAATCATTAACCTTTCTAGATTTTGCTCTTCTTCCGTTCCTAAATTCCAGTTTGCATAAGAAAGGATCACTTCTTCTTTTTTACTATCTTTCTCCTTAGATTTCTCACCGCTTGTTTCTGTAGCGCTGCTACAAGCTGCCAGAGAAACAAGTAGGGCTAAAACTGCAAAAATCGCTAAAAACTTTTTCATTAATACCTCTCCTCTTTTTTAAAAGATTTATAAATTACTAGTTTTATAGATAGAACCATGTGATGGTTCTTAATCCCTTTATTGCAGCAGTCAGTAACCCTGTCTATTAATGCTTTAGTTGGAATAGGATGGTTTCACTTTCAAACCTTGATTGAATCACCACTTTATATTGATTCCCATTCAACTTCACTACAGACGCTGTATCAGTTTCATATGGAATCCATTGAGAGGATTCAAAAACAAATTCCTCTTCTGCTTGAGTGACTCTAAAGGTAAGTACTAACTTATCGTTATCCTGTTCCGTTTTGTTTATTTCTCCTGATCCATAACAAATGGTTAAATCCTCTCTCAAGGAAATGTTATATGGCAGCATAAGTCCGCCTTTTGGAGGAATAACAAACCTCTTTCCACCGAAAAGGGTTTGTCCAGAATCATTCACTGTTGTGAACTTTTTGTATTCATCAAAGTTATTCAGGAAGTAGAATTTCCCACCCTCTGTATCAGACCGAACAGTGATATCCAGTTCATCCTCCAGTGAAAATCTACTATTAATTCCAGACCTTGCTGCAAGATTTGCAACACAGTCAAACTGGTAATTAAAATTGAAATCCATGCCAACTCCGAACATAATCAAGTTACCTTTTCCAAGTCGCTTTTCAAAAGCGATTACGTCTCGGTCTTCATCCTCGCTCCATGCAAAGGCACCATCTTCAATTTCATACATTTCCATATATTCGACTTGAACATTATCAATCTCGTCAATACATGCAAAACCACGGTATTTATGTCCTTTAATATGGATACCGATATAATCCTTCAAAACGGTACAAGGAATATTTTTCATCGTTTTAACTGGGATGGTAGGAAACATAATCAGGTGACCACCGTTTTCTAAATAAGTGACAAGTTTTTGTTGAATCTTTTCATCCATCCATTTAGTAGTGAACATCCAGAGTGTCGGAACTTTTGCTGGATCAATCTCATCATCACTCGTTACATTTATACCTTCAAATATGATGTTATTGGTTCTTAGTCCTTTTGCGAAACCGTTATATAAGTAAGCCTCTCTTCCATGCTGAATGGTTTCCACCATGCTCTTGGTATGCTCATCATAAAATTCAGTCATGTAATAATCGGGGTAAAACCCAATGGAAGTGTCGGCAACTGGCTTTGTCTTAACGAGAGTGTTCTCATATGCTTTAATCATTTCACCTAAGTGCTGAATTACGAAGTAATGCGGTCTTTTATCACCACTTGCTGAAAGAGGTGCCTGCCACTCATGACGTCTTCCAAACAATCCTATGTTTTCGTAATTCTCTCCCCCAGCGAACATGTAATAGTTGATACCATTCATCCCATCAGCGATACACAGCCTTGTTGTTAAATCAAATGCGGTCGGTTGAAGCCTTGGCTTGTCATGGATACTTCCACCCTGGAATTCTGCAGAAAATAACGGCTGCTCTTTCCATTGAATCGCTCGTGTGAAGGCATTCGCCAGAACAATATCAATGTAGTTATCGTATTCAATATTGCCAATGTAATAATCTCCAGCCATTAAGACATTCTCAATTTTTGCAGTTTCAAGTAGTTGAGAAATCCCTATAGGATACATCGTTCCTCTTTTTGTCAGATCGATTGTATGGAAACCGTGAATATTTACCACGAATGGTACGTTAATCCCTTTGCCCTCCGCTGAATGCTTCAAATGCTCAATGAATATTCGGTAATGTTCACGGAAAAATAATCCAAATTCATTTCGAAGTGCATGTGCATAAATCGATTCAGGTTTTTTCACCATTAAACTAGCGAATTCATTTATTTCATCAAAGGGAATACGAAAGGTTTTTTCAAATTCTTCATGAGAATAACGTTTTCTTAGATATTCTTCGAATTGTGCTAGCGTTTCCTGATTGTAATCAGGCTTATTGGTTACCCAATGGAACATTCCTACTTCATTATCAAGTTGGAATAATATAACTGGCCCATGGTTTGAAACCTGAAATGGTTCGATAATGGCACATACCGCTTGATACCATTTTTCACATTTTTCTAAGAAAGCAGGATGCATATAACTAACCACTCGAGTAGGATGATTTTCTCCCTGATTTGTTTTTGCTACAGCTTCGGGATAATTTTCAATGAACCATGTTGGAACACCATGATCGACAACTTCTGCCATAACATATGGTCCTGGTCTTACAAGACAATATAGCCCTTCCTCGCTAATGAGTTGAAGAAATGTTTGAAGATCTCTTTCTGGCCTTGTCTCCCCTGTTAGATCAATAACACCTTCCTCAATCTCATGAAAAATCCATGGAACATAGGTGCTAATCATGTTTGCTCCTGCTTGTTTCACCTGACGAATCCTGGTTCTCCATTCCTTTTTCGGTACACGGAAGTAATGAAGCTCTCCGCCAAATAGGAGGACATCCTTACCATTAATGCATATTTTCTCATCCTTTATCAGTATCATCATACACCTCGTTAACCTGAAGTTCTGCTTATTAATTCAACCAATATTTGTTCCGGTTCAAAGTCAAATTGATTATCGAGCATTTGCAGTAATGATTGTGCCGCAATGGTCCCCCATTGTTTTCTCGGGACTTTGATTGTTGTAAGTGGTGGATTGTTATTTTGAGATGCGTAAATATCATCGAATCCAACTATTGCAATATCATCCGGCACATTTAATCCATTTTCCTGTATCGCTCTGATAGCACCCAATGCCATCTCATCATTTGCACAAACCATTGCAGTCGGTAAATCATTGCCCATCTTTTCCAAATAGCTGCTCATCTGATAATGACCGCTTAATTCTGTGAACTCCGCACGAAGCAGGTCCTGCTCTAAAAAGCTTATATTATGATTGTTTAACTCCTTAATAAAACCTTCTAATCGAGATTCTCCATCATACGATTCTATTGACCCTGCGATAAAACCAATCCTCTTGTGGCCTTTTGAGATCAAATAATTAACCATCATCGCAGAACCTTTCTTATTTGGGAGCAAAACATTTTTGATGTAAGGACCCTTTAGCTCTCGGTCAAGCATGATAATTGGCAGCTTTTCATTTGCAAGGGACTCTAGCAAATGATCTTCCATATGATAATTTAGAATGATTGCCCCATCCACATAACTTTCGACAAGAAGCCGATGTCTATCGGCAGATGCGCACACAACAAGTTCATATCCTTTACTCATCACCACATCCTGGATGCCTTCCATCATTTCCGTGAAAAACGGTCCAGAAAAACCACTCAAAAACAAACCAATAATATTAGTCTTTTGTTTTTTTAAATTTTTTGCCATGCCATTGGGGCGATAGCCAATTTCTTTCGCAGCATCTAACACTTTCTTTTTTGTATCATCTGAGATTAATGTGCTTCCATTTATTGAATAGGAGGCTGTCGAAACACTTACACCCGCTCGCTTCGCTACATCTTTTAAATTAACCACATCTATCCTCCCTTCTTTGAAACGTTTCAAAAAAAGACTAAATTTTTTTGTAACGTTTCAATAGATAGATAAAAAAATATATTCTACCAAATCTAATTCTGTTGAAACGTTTCAATGGATTTATTATAATTCTATTTGAAATCGTTTTCAATATTAAAAAATAAAATTTTTTTAAAAATTATTCATATTATGACAAAAGTCACAAAAATCTACTCTTTTTCGTTGTTTCACGCATTAATTAATAGACAAATATATTTAAGAAAGGAAGAATATCAAATGAAAATTCTTTATATTGATGTCGATTCGCTTAGGCCTGATCATTTAGGAGTTTATGGATATCATCGCAATACTTCACCTAATATCGATAGTCTTGCAGAACGCGGAGTAAGATTTACCAATTACTATGCATCAGATGCACCTTGTGCACCTTCCCGAACTGCCTTGTTTAGTTCTCGATATGGTATACATAATGGTGTAGTAAATCATGGAGGAACTGAAGGAGACATGAGGAGGATTGGTACTAATCGACCTTTTAACCATCACCATACTCCGTATCAAGCATGGGTGGATAAATTAAGATTTAAAGGTCTCCATACAGCGATGATTAGCCCGTTCCCAGGCCGTCATGCTGCATGGCACGTAACAGAAGGTTTTCTTGAAGTACACGACACAGGAAAACATGCAGGTGAAACTGCAGGAGATGTAGCAAAGGAAGCCGTACGCTGGATAAAGGAAAAAGGCAGTGAAAAAGAAAACTGGTTCTTGTATCTAAATTTCTGGGATCCGCATACTCCGTATCGCACACCTGCAGAATATGGTAATCCTTTCAAGGATGACCCCGCGCCTAAATGGTTAACGGAAGAAATAATTGCCAAGCATCGGGAAAGCTATGGACCGATGGGGGCCCGTGATTTAGTACAAGTGAAACAGTGGCCTGGCCTTCCAGATGAAATCGCTTCTCGTGAAGATTTCAAAAAATGGATTGACGGGTATGATACAGCCATCCGTCATGTCGATGATCATGTTGGAAAACTATTAAATGCACTTGAAGAACAAGGTATATTGAATGAAACGATTATCATTATTTCAGCCGATCATGGTGAAAACCAAGGTGAACTGAATGTGTATGGAGATCATCAAACCGCTGATCACATCACAAGCCGGATTCCATGTATTGTTGCAGGACCTGGTATTAAACAAGGGCATGTGGATGATGACTTCCACTATCAGATCGACTTTGGCCCTACGTTCACTGAACTAGTTGGCGGTAAGGTAAGCGAAAGATGGGATGGTGTCAGCTTTTTACCTGCATTAACAAATGGAGAATCGGCAGGACGTGAGTATATTGTCGTTAGTCAACAGGCATGGGCTTGTCAACGTGCAGTACGTTTTGATAATTGGATGTTAATTCGTACCTATCATGATGGATTGAAGGAATTCCCTGAATTGATGCTGTTTGATATCGAAATTGATCCTCATGAGACAACGAATTTAGTAGATGAACGACCTGATATCGTCGGTAAAGGATTGCGACTACTTGATCAATGGGTCGCTGAACAATTGAAATCTTCGGAATATCCATCTGACCCAATGTGGAACGTTATTCATGAGGGTGGACCATTCCATACAAGAGGAGATTATGCCCTTGATGGATATTTGAATAAACTTCGCAAAGAAAATCGTCATGCTGCCGCAGAAAGATTAGAGCGCCGTTACCGACCTGAGAAGTTTAATAACTAATATTCTTCTAAATAGATTACAAGAAAAGAAAAAGCATCGGAGATGATCCGATGCTTTTTGTTATTTTGTTCCGATAACATTTTGGAAAGCTTCACAACATTTTTTGAATTTTTTTCCACTTCCACAAATACATAAGTCATTTCTGTTCGGCAGTTTTAATCCCGTATTTATATACTCTTGCAGCCAGCGTTTCTTGATATTTTCAGCAACGATTTCCATTCTCTCATGAGCATAAGCGTAGATTTGTTTGTAGCTTTGACAGAAATAATCAACGTCAACCAGCGTTTCGTCTTCTCCAAAACTCCATGTCCGATTACGAGGGCAACCACCGTGACAAAGATCGATATATTGGCAGCTTTGACACTGTTTCGGCAGGTTGGGTTTTAGCTTGAGAAATTCTTCGTAAACTGGACTATTTAATATATCAACTAAGCTATCAGTTCCTACATTGCCAATCTTATATTGGTCATTAATGAAGAAATCACATGGATACGCGTCACCATTTTTCTCAAGAATTAGTGTTTTGGGACATGATTTGCGGTGAACACATAATTCTGCTTCACGATGCACATATACATTCAGCATGTTATCAAAAAAGCGGACAGATGTGATCGGATTCCCATCGTTGTACCAGATATCGAATGCTTCACAAAGAAATGCTCCATATTCTTCTGGTGTAATTAAGTAGTCACCCTTAGCATCAGTCTCTTGTGCCCGAAAGTCCATACATGGAATAAATTGCACAAACGTAAATTTCTCTCGTTGGTAAAATTCCATTAACTCTTTTGCCATATTTACATTGTTCTCATGAATAACCGTTAAAATATTAAAATCAACCTCATGTTTACGCAAAAAATCAATCCCACGCATTACTCGTTCAAAGCTCCCTGCTCCAGACCCAGTAATCCGCCTAGCGTCATTGATTCCTTTCGGTCCGTCTAGACTTACTCCTACTAAAAAGTTGTATTTCTTTAAAAATCGAGCGATTTCATCATTCAACAATGTCCCATTTGTTTGTAAGGAATTGCTAATCATAGTATGAGGAGGGGCATATTTAGCTTGAAGTTCAACAACCTTTTCAAAAAAGTCTAACCCTGCCAATAAAGGTTCCCCACCCTGCCAGGCAAATTTTGCTGCACCGTTGGATATCGCCATATATTCCTTAATAAATTTTTCAAGTACCGCATCATCGATTCTATTGATCTTCCCAGGTTTCCCTCCGCAGCGGCTGTAATAACAATAATCACAAGCCAAATTACAAGCCTCTGAAACCGTCTTCCACATGACACCTATACTTCCATGATTAGATGTAAAACAAGTCATAGCCAACCTCTCTCTCGATGTAAATTATTCAAATTCTTTTGGATGACGTTTTTTTAATTTTGGTATTGCATCTTCACGTCCCGTTTGTTTTAACCTTTCAGCATACATCTTCAAGTGACCATTTGCATGGAATGGTCCGCCTTCTTTCATTACCGTCCATAGTGGATCAATATCATAATCCATTGTTTTCATCATTTCATCGTGCCATTCGTTCAAATAATATACGGCTTCTTTACAAATATCCTTTCGTTCACTCGCAATATTGTTCTGTTCATAAGGATCCTCTTTTAAGTTGAATAACATTTCTTTATCAAATAAATGATAACCATCATGGTATGTGCGAATATACAACCAATCACCAAAACGAACTCCACGCTGGCAAACATGTGCACATTGTGAAATCACTAAAAATTCTCTATCGCTAGTTTCCCCACTTTTAAGAACGGATGCATAGCTAGCTCCATCCCAACTTGTTTTTGCTGGTTTATTAAACATTTCTGCTAAAGTAGGGGCTAGGTCTAAGCTATAATGTAAGCCGTTATCCACATGACCTTGATTCATTCCTGGCCAGCGAATAATCATCGGGACTCGACATGTTCCATGGTCCGCTGTTCCATGTTCACCATAGATTCCTAATTCCCCCATATTCTCTCCATGGTCGGCTGTTATGACAATGACTAGCTCTTCCATTAATCCTTGATTTTCAAGTTCTTTAAAAATCCTGCCTATATGTTCATCCATGTATCTAACACCACAGTCATATCCATCAATCATTTTTTTCATATCTATCATATTTTTGATTTCTACCGGATATCTTGGAAATTGCGGTATTGGATTACTCCAATACATATCTATTTCATGGACACTATGAGGGCCAACTAATCTTTTATGATTCTCTAATACCTCTTCAGTAAGCCACTCTGGTATAGCATCATTTTCAAATGGATTTCCAAAATCTGATGGAACACGATACGGCGTATGCGGATCCCAGTAATTTACATATAAACACCAATTATCCTCTTTCGCATTTCGTTTCACCCAGTCAAGAACCGTTGGCGTTACTTCTTCAGCCGATTCCATCCCACAATTTCCAGTATTGTAAATTTCATTAAATCCTGCATTAAAGTGCCAAGAAGAGTGTCTCTCTGCAAAAGGACTAATAAGGACAGTTCTTAATCCTTCAGAACGTAAAAATCCAGGCAAACTTTCACGTACTAAGCGGTCTTGAAAAGCACGTTTTGGTCCCTCATGACGTAAATCCGCTGCCGTACCACCGTGACCAACTGCTCCATTATGAATCCCAAATTGTCCTGTCATTAGGGCTGTTCTTGACGGAAGACAAGGGGCATCTGACGTATAATAATTTGTAAAACGAACTCCCTCTGCTGCAATTTTATCAATATTTGGTGATGTTTCTCGATGATATCCATAGCAGCCTAAGTGATCTGGTCTCAACGAATCTAAATCCAAAACTAACATTCTCATAATATGAATTCCCCTTCCCCGTACATGTTACTTCCCACCAAGTTATCACTTCTTTTTGTAGTAACTACTTTTGCTAGATTATTTAAGACCAGATGTAGTAAATCCTTCCACAATATATTTCTGACAAAATAGAAATAAAATAATTACGGGTACAATCATCAATGATGAACCAGTCATTTGGAGAGCAAAGTCGCTTACGTTCTGCCCCTTTAAAAGTGAAAGCCCTACACCTAACGTATATAAATCCTCTGAGTTTGCAACAATTAATGGCCATAGGAAGCTATTCCATGCATGAATAAATCCTAAAATAGCTTGTACTGCTATTATTGGCTTACAGATAGGGGCCACGATTTGCATAAATATTCTAATATTCCCTGCTCCATCTATTCTTGACGCTTCAATTAAATCGTCAGGAATCGTTTCCATGAATTGTCTGAATAAAAATATTGTAAAAGCTCCTGCCAGACCTGGTAATATAATTCCTGCCATTGTATTTGTTAGTCCCATTTTATTTAATATTAAATAATTCGGTATCATTGTTGCTTGACCCGGGATCATCATAGTTGCTAAAACTAAGTAAAAAATCTTCTCTTTGTTTTTAAATTTGAATTTTGCAAATCCATACCCTGCCATCATGTTAATAAATAACCCGAGAAAGGAAAATGCCACTAACACAAGTGTATTTCTTAAATATGTACCAAAATTCAATTCAACAAATAACTTCTTATAATTATCTATTAACCATTCATTTGGAAAAAGAGATGGTGGTGTTTGCATTGCTTCAGCAGCTGTTTTAAACGATGTAAATATTGCCCAGAATAATGGCAACGTCATTAATATTCCACCTGCTAGCAATACGATATAAACTAAGAGTCGCTCTGCAGACAACTTTTGTTGATTCATATAACCTGCCTCCTAAGGGATATTAATTATATCCATTATCCTTTTTTCTCAATTTAAATTGTATTAAAGTAAGTGCCAAAATAATTAAAAACAAGACAAAAGATCCTGCTGCCGCATATCCAAATTCACTCAATTTAAATCCTTTATCGTAGATGAATAAAGCGATTGAATTTGTTGACCCTACTGGACCACCCTTTGTCATAATCATTGGCTCTTCAAAAAATTGGAACCAGCCGATTAAGGTTGTCGATGCAACAAAAAATGTTGCAAATCCTAATAATGGCACTTTAATATATAATAGTTTTTGCCATTTCTTTGCTCCATCTATTTCCGCTGCTTCATAATAATCTTTTGGAATTCCTTGTAATGCTGCTAAAAATATGATCATATTAAATCCAATGGATTTCCAAGCTGCCATTAGAATTAATGAAATTTTCGCTATAATCGGATGTGTTAGCCAAGGTACCTTCGGCAGGTCAAATAAGGAAAGCACATAATTAAATAATCCATAATGATTATTATATAAATATCCAAAAACTACAGCTATTGCAACAGATGTAGTTACTGATGGCATATAAAACAATGCACGAGCTGCAGTGAAGAACTTATTCTTCCCATAATCTAACAATAAGGCAACACCTAGTGAAGCTACTACTACTAATGGTACACCAAATACAACGTAAAAAATCGTATTAAAAAAAGCCTGTCTAAACTCTTTATCTGCTAATAAGTCCATATAATTCTCGAATCCAACAAACTGAACTTGATTCCAATTTAGAAGACCAATTAAATTCATATCTGTCAGACTAACTCCAAGAGCTACAAAGATTGGAAATATTGAAAATACAGATAATATGATTAAGGCTGGCAAAATAAATATCATGTAGGGTCTATTTGAAAAAAATCTAAATTTCATACTACCATCCTTCCAACTTTCAGCTTGTAAGGAAACCCACAAGAGCAGCTATAAGCTCATGTAGATTTCCTTGCCAAAGTGATATTTCAACCCAAAGTTAGTCATAATTTTCGATATTACCAATTTGTTATATTCTATTTTTTATAATTGAACTATCTTATTTTCCATCCAAGATTTCTTGTGCAGTTTGTTCTAGTTTCTTCATTTCTGATTTTACGTCTGCTCCGCCTACTACAACATCTTCAACCATTTTTATAATATTTTGTTTAATTGATTCTAATTCGACAATCATTGGTGGTACTTTGGCGTGATCTAATTGCTCTCTAAAAACTGATAATATTTTATCATCTGCTAAGCTTGGATCCTCCCAAGCTGACGTAACTGCTGGCAAACCGTTAGCAGTTTTATACCAATTTACTTGAACTTCAGGGTCAGCCATATAGTTTATAAATGTAAGTGCTTCTTCTGGATTATCTGAGTATGCAGAAACTGATAATCCAGCCCCACCTAAATACGAAGTATTGTCTGTATCCCCTGCTGGAAGTGGTGCAATATTCCATTCAAATTCACCTGTTGTTGCCTTTGCATCATTCATAATATTAATCATCCATGGGCCGCTAATATACATTGGTTTAATCCCATCTGCAAATGCTTGTGTAATATCGATTTGAACATCTGGGCCAGCAGCTAAGCCTTCTTTAAAAAAACTAGCATAGTATTCCATAGAAGAAATTGCTTTTGCATCATTAAAGTTTGCTTTTCGATTTTTCGAATCAATAAGGTCTACTCCATTTTGCCAACTGAATACTTGTGGGTACATAGGATCTGTAATAGCAAGATCAATTCCATAATGATCCTTTCCGCCAAGTTTCACTAATTTTTCTGCTGCATCTTTTAATTCTGCTTGTGTTTTTGGAGCTTCTTTGTATCCTACTTGAGCTAATAAATCGCTACGGTAATAAAGTACACGTGTTTCTACATACCATGGTACTGAGTATAGGTTACCATCATATTTGGATCCTTCTGATGCTCCTGTAAAAAATTTGTCTGAATTAATATTTGGATAATCTTCTGATTTATCATACTTACTTAAGTCTAATAATCCACCTGCTGCTGCAAACTCTGTTACCCATGAACTTCCTAATTGGATTACATCTGGACCTTCTTTTGCTGCTGCTGCAGTAACCAATTTATCATGTGCACTATCCCAAGGAATTGCAGTAACTTTCAATTTTATTTTAGGGTTTTTAGCTTCAAAGTCTTTTACTACACCGCTTAACCGTTTCCCTTCATCTCCCATTGCCCAAACTTCGATCGTCGTTTTTCCATCTGTTGATGTCTCTTCACTTTTAGATGAACAACCTCCTAATACACTTAAAACTAAAACAAGACTTATCATTAACATTGTAATTTTCTTTTTCATTTTGTAATCTCCCTCTCACTATTTTTATAATGTAGTATTTCAATTTACTAGAGTTATTGGTGACTTAGAAAACCATCCCCTTTCAATTATTTTCAATCTTTCCATGATTTCATTGCCATTATCTCTACTGAAAATTCCTTTTTGAAACGTTTCAAATAAAAGAAAAAAAATAAACGATTTAATCGAAACGTTTCACTAAGTTTATAATAAACCCCAGTGAAATCGTTTTCAATACTAAATATAAAGATTTTTTAATTTTCCAACATATTAATTTCCACTTAAAATAAAATTGTTTTGCTTACAGCAGTTCAACAGTGCACCAACTCTGATGGTGAGGCTATAATTCAATTTTGATATATAATATTTTAATAGATATCAAAAAGGCAGGGATGTGGAAAGATGGAAATAACAATAATGACATTTAATTTACGTGTTGATGTCCCCAGTGACAATGAGAATTCATGGAAGAACCGAGCAGATAGGGCTGCTGAAGTAATCAAAAAACATGACCCGGGTATTATCGGTATACAGGAAGGGCTTTCTTATATGTTATCTGACATTGAAGACCGTTTAGGTAACTATCAATATCTTGGGCGTGGTCGTGATGTTGGAAATGAGGGAGAACTTTCAGCCATTTTCTACAAAAAAGATATACTAAATGTTGTTAATCAAGGACAATTTTGGTTATCCGAACAACCTTCTGTTCCTGGCAGCAAAAGTTGGGGCTCTGATTATCCGCGTGTATGTACATGGGGACATTTTCAATTAAAAAATTATCCTGAAAAGGAATTCTTTATTTATAATACTCACTTAGATCATATTAGTCAGGAAGCAAGGGAACAAGGAATTCGAATGATATGGGATGTAATAGGAACTCATCAACTAAAGGAAAGACCTTTTTTTTTAACAGGAGATTTGAATGCAACGCCTGAAAATAGTGTTATTACATACTTAAAAAGTAAAGAAAAGCTGGTTGATGCCTATACCATATTGGAAGGTGAAATCGGTTCTACTTTTCATAGTTTTTCAGGTGAAACAGAGGGCCATCCAATCGATTACATCTTTGCTGCAAAAGAGGTTCAGTTACATAACACCATTGTGGATAGATGTAAAATAAATGGTAGTTTTCCCTCCGATCACTTTCCAGTTATTCTAAAGTCCTCTTTATAATCACAAAAATTGCAGGTGAATATAGAGTCAATTTATAAAAGATTTTCACTATACCGCGATTTCGCTAGGTTCGTAGTGGTATTGTGATTGTTTCTAAAGAAACTCGGAGTGATACCCACCATTTTCTTAAAGGTTTTGGAAAGATGATGAATATCGGCAAATCCACAGTACTCGGCTATCTTTTCTACGGAGTATTCGGTGTTTATAAGTAATTCCTTGGCATGCTGTATGCGTATATGCATCAAGTATTTATGCGGCGGCATGTCAAAAGTTTTTTTAAACACTTCTCTAAACCGAGAAACAGATAAATTCGCACGTCGAGCCATATCCTCAACGGTGACGGATTCAGATAGATGCAAAGAAAGATAGGAGGGAAACCAATTAAAGGACGGCAGTGTCTCCATTTCACTGAAACGAATACCGTTATGATCATAAATTATGCGGACAATTAACTCTGATGCGAGTGATTGTGCTTCCATTTGTCGTAATGGATCCCGGTTTTGCCAGCTCTCGACCATCCTCAACATTGTCATTCTAAATTTTTCAGGATCCTTCGGATGTAAACGAACGGGAATGTGGATTCCGTCAATGTCATTCAGACAGGGTTGTATTAGATGCAAATAGTCCTTTAAATCAGTTTGTCCTGCGCGAGTAGGAAAGCTCTCTTCACGGAGCGGGTTATAAAACATATCAAAATGTGCAAAAGGGGTGACAGTAGGAGTCAGACCGCGCATTACTTTTAAACTTCCTGGTTGAGCAAAACAAAAATCACCAGGGGAAAAATGGTATTCTTCTCCATCGATTTCAAACAAACAATTCCCTTCCTGAAAATATACAAGCAAATAATCCAGCAGCCGTCTTTCTGGGAAATACCATGGAGGGCGGACAGCATAATCGCATTCTCGAATATAAGGTGAAAATGGATTAATCTGGAGTAATTCGTTTAAATTCATTTCTACAACCTCCATCTAGGTCAATTGAATTCAAACATAACAAATATCAAATTAATTTCACAGTCTTTTTTGATAAAAAACTCTCTTAATATAAGGGTATAAACGTAAAAGTTCAGTTGTTTTTGACAAAAAATTTCGTTAGGAGATACAAGGAAAAGTTGGCGGTCTTTCTATAAAATGATATTAATTGATGAGATTTATCTCACATTGTAAAAATTTGATTATATCGGAGGTAAATTAGATGGGGAAGAATCTTGATATGCTTCCAACTTTGAAAGATAGTTATGAATTGAATTCAGGTCAAATTGAAGAATATCAAAAAAACGGTCA
Organism: Neobacillus driksii; assembly: GCF_013409995.1. GTDB lineage: Bacteria > Bacillota > Bacilli > Bacillales > Cytobacillaceae > Neobacillus > Neobacillus driksii. The sequence goes on along the minus strand of NZ_JACCBX010000012.1, from coordinate 17,444 downwards.
CGTTTGTTTGAGAGGTCTAGCTTCCTCAGAAGAAGTCAACATTTATGGACAAGCCATTCGGGAGGTAGTAAAAGAACTAAACTATCAAAAGACACCAATTCACGAACGGACCACTTATGGAAAAGCATTCATTCAGATAGGGAACGTGTGGGAAAAAAGTGAAATTGTTCAACGCTTTGTCATGGCTCGAAGATTTGCAAAAGTAGCTGCTGAATTGATGGGTGTTGATGGAGTGCGAATTTATCATGATCAAGCATTGTTTAAAGAACCGAATGGGGGGCACACACCTTGGCATCAGGATCAAATTTATTGGCCGTTTGATACAGACAAAACGATTACAATGTGGATGCCAATCGTACCTATTTCAGAAGAGATGGGATCTATGACTTTCGCTTCTGGTTCTCACAAATCGGGGTATGTCAGTAAAATAGAGATATCGGATGAATCTCACCGGACATTAGAGCAATATATTGAAGGTATAGGTTTCGAAAAAGTGACATATGGTGCAATGGATGCCGGCGACGCAACATTTCATGCCGGTTGGACAATGCACAATGCTCCTGGAAATCCAACAGACCGTATGCGAGAGGTCATGACGATCATATATTATGCTGACGATTCTATAGCTGCGGAGCCAGACAGCAATGCTCGTAAAAATGACTTAGCCCAATGGTTACCAGATGTTAAACCAGGTGAATTAGCTGCGAGTCATTTGAATCCACAGGTATATAACAGGAGATAATACTTTCCTAACATTCTAGTCCAATATAATTATAATTGGAATCAGGGCTGTCACTAGTTTTTTAAGTGACAGCCCTGCATTTACTACATAAACAATTTTCTTGTTAGAAAAACTCTCTAGCAGATTGCTTCTCTTTGTGTGAAAGTCGTCTATTTTTAAACTTTTATTGCATGTGTTTCTGACATAGAGACGACTTCCTCGGCAGTTACTTCTCTTCCTAACCGATCAGATAGATAAATTCCTTCGCTAATTAATATCGTTTGAAGTGCAATTTCTGCAGTTGGCAATAATTCTACCCTGCCTTGAAGTGCCGCAATCCAATGATGCTGCGATGAATCATAAGCATCTGGATTTTCATCTAACTGATGCCAACGGTAATCAGCTGCACCTAAATCAAATGTACTGTCCATATCCATATCACAAACAGATGTATGAAAGCTGAATGGTACATTCACTCCATTTGAATGACTTGGAAATCTAATGCCCCCTTGATTACCAACAATACTGCTTCCTTCAAATCCATTTAGATGAATGGCCCATGATTCTATAATATCCAGGGTAAGTCCATCCTCGAATCTTACAAAACCTACACCAAGCTCTTCTACATCAAAACCGCTTATTTGTCTGCGTTTTTCATCCATATCCATCTCTTGATATGTTTTTCCTGTAATTGTTTTGACTTGAGGCGTGTTCATTAAGTACAGCAGCTGTGAGATACGATATACTCCCATATCAAAAAGGGCACCCCCGGAAGCGATTTTCTTTTGGTTAAAGTCTTTCGTTCCATAGCCATCTACAAATGGACGACCGCGCCTTCTATATCCAGTAGAGCGAGCGTGATATAATTTCCCTAGTTTTTCCTCATCAATTAAGCGTTTAGCTGCTTTTGTTTCTAAGGAGTATAGAAAACTAAGTTGGACATGCAGATTCTTTCCGCATTCAATCGCCATATCCACCATTCGCCTGCCGTCTATATAAGAACCGGCAATTGGTTTTTCACAATATACATGTTTGCCAGCTTTTAAGGCCTCAATTGTAATCTCAGCGTGAAGATTATTATGAAGACATACATCGATTGCATCAAGATCATCACGATTTAGCATTTCACGAAAGTTCGTGTACGTATAAGGGATATTATATTTTTCAGCAACTTGTTGTAGCTCGCTTTCATTTAAGTCGCAAGCTGCAACCACCTCTGCCCCTTCTAGTTTTGCATAATTATCCAAGTGAACTTTACCAATGATTCCTACACCAATGATTCCAATTCTAATTTTTCTCATAAAACTACAGTCCCCATCTCACTGCAAGTTTTCATAGCATTCCAAGTGTTTCGGGCTGTTGCTAACTGCCATGCAACTTGACTGTATTCATTCTTGCTTGAATGATGTTCTATACCCAGGTGCCCTTTGTAACCAACATCTTTTAGAATTTGAAGTTTCTCTTCACAATATGGTATAACCCATGCTGCCAGATGGGTATGGAACGCATATTTCGCACAAAGCTGATCTCCATTTTCCTTATCAACGTCCCAGTTATCAAAGTGCAAAAGAATACCAAAGGATGGGTGATCTACTGCTTCAAAAACTTTCCTTATATTTTCCGGCACTCTAGATGCGCCCCAATGGTTTTCAGGTCCAACCATAAATCCACAATTATAGGCAATGTCCGCATATTCCCTATAGCGCTTGACTGTATATTCAAACTGCTCTTCTGACATGTCTAAATCCCTGCCACCCATATCAATTCGAACAGTTTTAGCACCTAATATTTCAGCTGCTTTTAAATTTTTAAGCCCATTTTCATACCACTTCTTCCTTGCTTCTGGATTGCAATCCCATACCTCTGCACAATCCACACACAGATTTGCTAAATACAAGTCTTTTTCATCCATAGCTTCTTTCACTTTTTTCAAATAATCATCATCAAAACTTGCCAGCATCATATTCCAAATGTCTGCATTGTTAAGATGATAGCGATACTTAACACTTTCGAGATATCCAAATATGTCCATTTTACCTTCATTAAACATTCCATGAAAAGAATACGAAGCAATTGAATATTTCATTTTCTAACCTCCACTTTTAATGATTAGCAAACTATTTTTCCCTGTTTTTATTATATTTGTTGAACCAGAATGATAAAATTAACAAAAACAAGCTATTTGAATATTTCATCAATTATTTTTTTAAGGGGTGGCGAACTTTTGATCGATATTAAAGGGGTTTATCATGATGTTGATCCGAAATGGAATATTGGAAAAAGCCGAGGCTGCGATACAATCGTTTTTGTTACAGAGGGAAAACTCTATTACTGGATTGATGATCATAAGTTAGAGGTACAAAAGGGTGAAGTACTACATATTCCATTTTGTTTAGATCGTGCATGGAAAAGCCATCCAGATAACGCACATCAAAAGTATACTGCTGTATTCTCACGTACTTCTAATGAAAACGATCTCCCATTTGCAAAGCCAACTAAAATCACTCGAATGAAACTACGGAATGCAGCTTATTATGAACAACGCTTTGCCTTTTTGTTTATTCAGTGGTTAGGAAAAAGACCTTATTATGAGCAAATGTCACAGTTTATTTTATTTGAACTTTTGACCTTAATTGCTCAGGAGCTTGCAGAGAGGAAATCCTCTCCTGCAAAAGAACAAATTGCTCGAAAAATTCAGGGTTACATTCTTCAAAACTTCACCAAGAATCTTACAATTGAAGAGCTTTCTGAATTAGCAGGATACTCGCCTAATTATGTAACTGTTGTATTTAAAGAAGTAATTGGCAGTACACCTATTCAATATTTGCATCAAACACGAATTAACACTGCTGTAAATTTGCTTGAAAATACTGAAATGACAATAGGTGAAATGGCCGAATATCTTGGGTATTGTGATCAAGCTTACTTTAATCGCACCTTCAAAAAATGGATGGGGGTTGCTCCGACAAAAATAAGATTATGATAAATCTTGGTAGTTTTTATATGACAAAAGGCATCCGAATGTGCCCAATCGGATGCCTTTTGTATACAAACTATGGAGTGAATATTTCACATTTCATATTTCACGTACTTATCTGATCGAAGCAGTTAACAGTTCACTGATCAATATTGATCGTTGTTCTTTCATGGATAAGTTGGAGGCATCCATCAGCTTTGTTAAATCTAAAGCCAACTTGATATTCTCCTCCGCTTCCGTTCCATTCTGAATGTGGCCTATCCATTGGCAGAAGGCGGATTCTTGTGGCTGCGGCAAAGTGATCTCTTCCCAAGTGGCCGCATTCTTTTTGGTACTGCGGATGAACATTTTTGGTTCTGGCGTACCATACATCAAGGTGCCCTCTGTCCCATGAACTTCCACAGTAAAAGGAGAGTAGCTATTGACGAAGCTGGTCTCTGCAATCCCAATAGAACCATTGGCGTAGCGGAAAACCGATACGGCATTGTCCTCTACTTCTTTTCCAGTAATGTAGCCGTAGTTAGCGCTTACACTTTCAGGCATACCTAGGAACAGTCTATTGAGATAAACCGGATGACAACCAAGATCAATAAGCGCTCCTCCACCGCATTGTTCTAAATTATAGAAGTGCTCAGGAAGCCAGCCCGAAATCGCGCCATTATGTGCTAACCGAACACGTACAAGTGTTAGATCCCCAAGCAAACCCTCGCGAATCACATTTTGAACTGCCAAAGTATAACTATCATTGAGTCTTGGAAGGGAAACGGTTAATTTAACTCCTGTTTCCTGAACGGCAGCTACAATCTGATTGGCTTCTTTCACTGTAGGAGCGATCACTTTCTCGGTAAAAATGTGCTTACCCGCCTTCGCAGCTTTGACCATGACCTCATGATGCATAGTAGTAGGCGTCGTCACAATGACTGCATCAATGTCTGGATTCTGCATAAGTTCATCTAGATCTTTTATGAATGGAACACCGAGCTTATTTGCACTCTCTCTGCCGCGCGAGGGGAGCTCGTCCCATACTGCAGCAATTTCCGTATCTGGATGATTTAGAGTTTCTTTAGCGTAATCATTGGCATGTACGTGCCAGAAGCTTAGAATTGCAACACGAATCATGTTTGTGATCCCTCCCCTTCATATGGTCTAGATTAATCTGAATCTGATATCATTCCCAAGGCATTTTCACAGAGCTGCCAATTTTCTCCATTCTGAAAAGCTCTTTCGCTTTTTGTGATAGACTGTCATATGTTTCTTGCGGAATTGGGATGGTGGATCCTCCGCCATACCAGCTTCTGTTGAAAATCATCGCTAGATTGGTCCGACGGTCATTTGAAAGATTCGGTGTGCCACGGTGCCACATCCGAATATCTCGGATTAGGATTGAACCAGCCGACATAAACACTTTTTCGGAATACATATGTTCTGCCGCTCGCACAATGTGCAAATGCGGATTAACAGTGTTATTCAATGTGTCATGATTGGAACGATCCGGATTTTGGTGCGTTCCACCAGGCCAAATTTCCATTGGTCCATTCTCTTCGGTTACATCCACTAAAGGGATGTTTAAAACTAGACTGAAAACCGGCAATGGAATGGCCAGCTCTGGAAAGAGCGGCATTATATCACAGTGGCAATTTTGATAATCTGATCCAGGCATTGGAGTATCAGACGCAAAGTAATTACAATGGTTCCATTCACCAAGAAGTTGATCAATGACGGATGTGGCAATTGGATTACAGATAATATCTTCATCAATAAAAGGCTCTTTAAAAGGTAAAAACATTTGAGCGCGATTTGTTCCTGTATTGTACCCTTTTCGATCAATGAATTCATCAAACAATGGGTCAAAGCTGTTACGAATTTGTTTGATCTTTTCTACCGAAATAACGCTATCAAAAATGATGTAACCATTTGCTCTAACTTGCTCCACTGCAATTTCCAGTGTTTCCGGATTTAATTGCTTGGTTTCTTTTTCTTGCTCAGTTAGTTTAATTTTCATCGTTTTTCCTCCAATAATTGACAACTGACACCTAAATAGAAGCCGAAAAAGGTTGATAAATTCTAATACTATTCCTTCTTTTCGATAAAATTAAATTATAATAAAGAAATTTTATTCTTTAAATCTTCTCTTTCAATCGTGGAATCATGTCGAATATAGTGACACACATAAGATCTGCGCCACCTGTTTTCTGTACGGTTTTTCTTAGAGGAATGAATCAGTAAGTTATGGAAGAAAACGATATCTCCGCTTTTCATTACAACGGGTATTTGTTTCGACAAATCTGCGCCTTCCGTTTCGTCAGTCCATGCTTCATGCTCGCTAACATCCTTTACTCTTCCATGAGGCAGTAATCCTTCCTTGTGGCTTCCGGGAATGACCCATAAACAACCGTTCTCCTCATCAACATCTTCCATCGCAATCCATGCAGCTGTTAACGTATTAGGCTTGTTATCAATATAATAATAATCCTGATGGGCCGCTTGTCCCGGAGAGCCTGGAGATTTATAGAAGTACATACTTTGAATACCTACCGCTTCATCTCCTAATAGCTGTGCTAATGTATCGCGAATTATTGGCAATTTCATCATTTGTAATGAAAAACCATCGTGTAAATGAGGGTTAAACAAACGCACCGAGAAACGAAGTTTGTCACTAATTTCATGCCCTTTTCGCGGATGTGCCCAATCTGGAAGTTTCTCAGCTGAACGAATGGTGTAAATATGAGAATTAAATACTTCAATCAAATCATTGCTACAACCATTCCTAATCACTAAATAGCCGTCTTCTTCATATTGTTTTACTTGTTCAGGACTTAATGGCGATGTACGTTTAAAAGTTACAGATTCAAACATAATAATACTTCACCCTCATTTCTATAAATTTACCGTTAACAATAATATTATAAGAATTATCTGAAAAAGAAAGTGCACCTATCAACCCATTTGTGTCCAAAATTGATATTTCTATATCTTACTGTTTAATTAGCCTTGTAATTGTTACCTCTTCCTTCCAGCTAATATAGAGTGAGTACTTCTAAACTGGGCTTTATTGGTTAGAGCTGCCCAAAACTTCTTCCCACGAAGTTGTATTACCCACCACATATTACACTGCTCCAGCCCAGAAGATTTCATATGATCAAGCATTTCTTCAAAAGTTTTATTGGCAAATAAAACAGTAAAGACACCAAATTTCATTACGCAAACACTTTCTTCCTTAAGGAAACAATTCGTCTCGTTTCTTGTGATTCAAGTGCTGCTAAAATAATCTGCAGTGATTTCATACCTTCTTCACCGTTGATAAGTGGTTCTTTATTTTCTACAATGCTTTCAACAAAATGGTTAATGACATGTGATGTAGACTGTCCGCCTTCCTCATTAGTCTGGATCTTATCGAGCTTATGATAAACGACGCTTCCATCACGATATTCTTCAATCAGTGAGTATTCCGGATCGGCTTCTAAACGAAGGGTGCCTTTTTCACCGTAAATAATGGTCGAATTATCTCCACCAGACATATAAGCCCAGCTTGCAGCAAGCGTTCCAATGATTCCGCTTTCAGTACGTAAAATACAAACTGCGTTGTCATCCACATCTGTGTTTTGCTTCGCACTCGTTTCAATGAATGCTCCTACTTCGGTAAACTCTCCAAGTAAATAACGCATTAAGTCTGCTTTATGAACTCCAAGGTCGCCCATTGCCCCGATAAAGGCCTTCTCTTTATTAAAGAACCAACTTCCTGCTCCATCAACACTCCAGCCTTCAGGACCCGGATGGCCGAAAGTAGTTTTAAAGCTGTAGATTTTTCCAAGCTTGCCACTTTCAATAATTTCTTTAGCTTTTTGATGAGAAGCAACGAAACGTTGGTTATGTGCGATCATAAGCTTTTTATCATTTATTTTCGCAGCTTCAATCATCGCTTCCGCTTCTTCTTTGGAAGTAGCCATTGGTTTTTCGCAAATAACATGTTTTCCCGCATTCAAAGCATCAATGGATACAGGTGCGTGCAGATAGTTTGGCAGACAGACGCTGATTGCATCAATGGCTTCCAGCTTCAATACTTCCCTATAATCTGTAAATGCTCGGGCAAAGTACTCCTCAGCCATTTTCTCCGCACGTTCTACGACAATATCACAAACCGCAACAATCTCTACTTTTTTATTTGCCATATATTCTGGTAAATGACGAAATTTTGCTATACTTCCACACCCGATAACTCCTACTTTTAATGTGCTCATCTTCATGTTCCTCCTCATTTTTTCTCAGTCCTTCATTTCTATTCAAATTAAAAACATTACTAATTTGATTTCAGCTTACAATATGAGACTTGCAATGAACATAGATCATATAATTGAAACATCTCTTATTTTGCTATTTTAATATTTTTCTAAGTTCGGTGAGCCTATTTCATTTTTTTAGAATTAGTCGCATCTTCCACTACACATTCTAACGTACTGCCTAAAACTTTTAGCTAGTAGGAGCTTGCATTGCCAATAGATAGCATGGAGCCCGTTTTAAAACTATAGGATAGGTTTGCAATGACGAGCACCTTTTCCTTTTCCTTTTCCAGCATCCATCTATAGGCATAAATCTAAGTGTGATCGGCTAGCAGCAAATCATAGGTGCCATGGTAAACACTTCATTTGCCTTTTTTTAGAAGTATTTTAATTTCACAGATCTACATAATCCGGATAATCGGTAATATTTCGTAAGAGGTATGGCGTAGCTCCATGGGTATACAGACGTCTGGAACACTAGAAAAAAGAGGGATGACAGCTTTCCCTCTTTTGGCGATAGTTTGTCCTATTTTCTTGGATCTACGTAATCAGGATAATCGGTAATAATGCCATCTACGTTCATTTCTAAAAGGAAATCAGCAGCTGCTTGGCTGCGAACCGTCCAGGATTGAATTTTCATTCCCAGTGCGTGCACTTGTTCAACCAATTCTTTTGATACGATCCCGTAGCTTGGGTTAAAGTAATCAGCATAAGTGGCAAAATCCTTTAAAGCTTGTTCTGTTGTGTGGGCTCTATTGGATGTAAGGACACCAATCGGCACCTTTGGAAGCAAGCTGTTTGTTATTTTCATAGAATCAAAATTAAACGATTGAATGATAATTTTTTCATTTTGAGGCTTATCCAGATTTCGTTCGATTAATTTTTGTGCTACTTCTTCTTCAATGCCAGGATAAAGCTCAGGTGATTTTAATTCGATCAAAATACCAGTTTTACCATGATAGCGGTCAAGAATCTCATCGAATGTAGGAATTCTCTCACCTGTAAATTGTTCGCCCTTCCAGCTGCCAGCATCAAGACTTCTAATCTGTTCAAAGGTTAAGTCTTTCACATACCCTGTACCATCTGTTGTTCTATCAACCGTATTATCATGAATGATAACTAATTCCCCATCCTTGCTTCTTTGGACATCGATTTCAATATAATCAGCTTTCATTTCGACGCCTTTATCAAAAGCGGCAATCGTATTTTCCGGTGCATAACCGGTTGCACCACGGTGAGCCACATTATCTACTTTTCGTAACTCCCCAGTTGTTTCTGCTGCAAAAGCCTGTTGAAAAGGACTAAATAATAAACTAAACGCCAGGCCTGCTCCAATCACAAATGCTTTTTTCATTTTTCTCCATCTCCCTTTTTATTAATACTACAATTAAAATTGTAAGGGAGAATTGTTTAGTACATATGTAGTTACCATTTAGACTTGATTAAAGTCATGTAAATAAACATAGTGAAATATTCATAGTTTAATTTACAAAAAATCCGTTCTTTTTCCCATTGAAAAAAGCAGAGAAATGTTTCCCCTCTCCGCTTATCACCGTTTCACATATTCTGCTCGATATTCATTTGGAGTAATTCCCTCGACCTTTTTAAATACCTTTCGAAAATACTTGTCATCCTGATAGCCAATCATATTAGCAATTTCATAAATTTTTAACTGACTATTCTTCAATAAGGATTTTGCCTTATCCATTCTTATTCTTACAATGTAATCGGAAATGTTCTCGTTAAATTCCTGTTTAAATTTCCTGGAGATATATTCTCTGCTGATATAAAAATGTTCTGAAATCTCCTGTAATTTCACATCCCGGTCAAAATTTTCCTGGAGATACTTTTCAATATCGGTAATGATATTATTACCTTTTTGCAGTGTGCGTTTCTTTACCTTTTTCAAAAATATGGTGATTTCACGCTTTTTCCTCTTTTTAAACTCTTCTAGACTAAACGTGCCGTTTGAATCGAAAAATAAATCAATCCGCTCTTCGATATCTTCTGGTGTCTTAAATAAAATATCGTAATGCTTAAACCATTTATTGCTAATCACCATATACTCATTTTCTAAATTTATCACCTGTTTTACAGATAAATATTTCTTTTCTGTAATGTCCTTTTCGATTCGATCCATTAATTCTTCAAAAGCCCCAATTTCTCCCGTTTGGATAGCCATTTCTATATCTGAAGAATATACAATCAAACTCTTTAATGAAGGAACTGTCTCTATTTCCGACATATAGACTCTTATTTCACTTTCAGTGAAAATATTTCTATTTAATAAAACCTTTCTCGCATGGTGATAAGAATCTTTCAACTTGGAACTATTGTTTACCGTTTTCCCGGCCGCAATTGGACAAGAGATATTTAACATATTTTTTAGTGTCTTATAGATATCGACTAAAATCTGTTCTACTAACTCGAACTTATCCCAAAAAATCAGAACAATCTCACCCTTTTTAGATAAGTAACGAAAACCAATTCCACACCCTTGCTGTTTCTTAATTATCTCATTAATAATATTCAAAACTGTAAAGTACGTTAAATCTCGATCACCTTGAAAAGCCGAGATTGTTTTTCCATTAACGCGGACAAGAGCCGCTATATAATCTCGGGACTGCTTTAACCAGCCAAATTCTTCGAATAAATCTTTTTGTGAATAATCACTATTCACTAACTGTGTTAGTTTACGATCCCTGTAAACAGGAGTCATTTCATTAATCAACTGTGAGCTAGTTTCTTTTCTCTGTCTGTCAACCTCTTCTTTGTTCCATTCATTTACCGCTTTTTCCAATGTTTGATTTAAAATTTCTGGTTCGATAGGCTTTAAGAGATAGTCAGAACTGCCAAAATGGATCGCTTTTCTCATATAATGATAGTCATCGTAACCTGTCACCACGATTGTCTTACTGTTTGGCTGATTTTCTTTAATCCACTCTAAAAGCTGCGTTCCATCCATTTTTGGCATTTTCATATCAGAGAAAATGATCTCAGGACGGATGGTTTTAATAAGCTGAATAGCTTCTTCACCGTTTGCGGCCTCATATATTTCTCGTATTCCATTTTGTTCCCAGTCGGCTAGTATCTTAATTCCATCTCGCACATGTTTTTCATCATCAACGATTAACGCCTTCATGAATGTTCCACCTCTTTTGGTATTACCGTTGGGATTAGGATGGTAACCGTAAAACCACCTTCTTCATTCCGGTTAACGGACAGATTTGCCTGATTATGATAATAAATCTGCAATCGGTCATAAATATTTTTTAACCCAATTGCTTCTCTTTGCTTGTCTTCTTTTGAAATACCATGGAACAGTTCCTGACGGATTTTTTCAAGCTGCTCCTCACTAGGACCCATTCCATTATCCTTCACATTGATTTGGACCCTATTGTCATTCTCGTGGAACGCCTCAATTTGAATCCATGCTTTTTCTATGCGCTGATCAAAGCCATGCTTAAAACAATTCTCTACAATAGGCTGTAAAATCATTTTCGGGACATGTACCTCCTTGACCGCTTCCTCGACATACAGTTCAAATTCAAACTGTTCGTCAAATCGCTGCTTTTGTAAGGATAGGTAAGATTTCACATGGTTCAGCTCTGCTGCAAACGGAACTATATCTTCCTTCATATTCATACTGTATCTCATAATGGTTGATAATGATGTCAGCAAAGAATAGACCGGAACCGCATTCAATTTCAGTGCCAATGTACCAATAGACTGAAAGGCGTTATAAAGGAAATGCGGATTAATTTGCGATTGTAATACACGGAGCTGCGAGGCTTTATTTTCGATCTCCAATTTATATTCACGCTCTATTAACTCTTCTATTTTAGCAATCATTAATTTAAAATGCCTACCCAGCATACCAATTTCATCGGTACCTAACGATTCGAAATCAGCCTTGAATTCACCCTTCTCCACTTTTTTCATGTTGCCGATTAACAACTTTATAGGGGCTGTAAGCTTAAAAGAAACAAACATGGTCCCCAGTAAAGCAAATACAAGTGTAGCCAATCCAATCAAAATGTTAATGATAGCCGTTTCTCTAGCACCTTTATAAAGGACATCATAAGGGGTTCGTTTCACGATTGACCAGTCTTTAAACGAATCTGTAAATTTTTCATGGACGATGACACCCGAGAACTGCTCATCTTTCCACTCAAAGCTTTTCCCTCCTTCCGGCTCCCTCTTCACTTGCTCAAACCACTTTTGTTTATTTTCCTTTCCAATCTCATTTCCATTGGAGGAATAGATAATCATTCCCTTTTCATTCATGATATAAAGGTCTTCGACATCTTTGGTATATAATCGATCGGCAATGGCACTAATCCTAGAAAGATTAATATCGATCGATAAAAAGCCTAAAACATCCGCTAACGGGACATCGCGAATCACGTTATGGAAACTTAATACATTCACCTTCTGGGAATTTGGAATAACAGAAATATTATTATAGCTATAAATCTCATGCGGCGGTTCAATAAGGGAATAGCCCTCAATGGCTGTTAACGGCCCATAGTAAAGGTGAGAAAATATATTTTCATATGTTGCCCTTCCGCTGATTCTTGAATGATAGTTGGTGTAGGATTCCTTTCCTTCATGTATATATAGGTGCATTTGTTCAATTTCGGGACGAGTATTAAATAAATAGGCAAGCACTCTGCGCACTTCTTCCTGATTAACAGCCAAGTTGGAGGAGACCCCATTTCGCATGACATTCATAAAAGGGGTATATCGATAAGGGACCGATGACATTTGTGCCACATCGTTCAAATAAACCGTGAGCTCTTCCTTGCCTTTCACAATCAAATCATAATTCGTTGAAACAGATTGTTCATTAAGTGACTTGGTCGTATAAAAATAAGTAACGGTGATGGCTGTCCCAAAAGGAAGAACTGTCACAAGTAATAAAAAGATAATAAGCTTTTTCCGAATACCCCATCGCATATAATCCTGGTTAGTCTTGTCTTATTGAAAAAAACTAACCTGTCCTCCCTTGCAGCATTTTTAGAACATTGTAGCACAAGTTTAATTTTGTAGAGCATTTTTTTGAGTGTTCAATATTTTCCACCCTAGTGGTCAATGTAAGCCGTTTCATAATTTTCTATAATCACTAAAATAAGGGTTATGGAGGTGCAGGGAATGAATAACGAAAGTAAGCTGGATACAGTTAAGGGGGCAGCCCTCACAAATCAGAAAAGCACGAAAGTTTCTCACTCTGTTTCTTTTCTGAATAAGAAGAAATGGAAAGAAGCTGGATTATTTACCCTTTTTGTCGGGCCAGTCCTTTTAGCTTTTATCCTAATTGTTTTAATCCCCTTCTTTACAGGTATTTATTATGCATTTACCGATTGGAACGGGGTAACAGGATCCGTCAAATGGGTTGGACTTGATAATTTCAAATACTTATTTACAGAGGACAAGCAATTTCAAACGTCCTTCATTCTTACAACCAAATATACAGTCGTAGCCATTATCTTAACTAACCTAATCGGATTCGGATTAGCCTTATTGGTAGCTCAGAAGTTGAAAACTAAAAATGTCTTGCGGACCGTTTTCTTCATGCCTAATTTAATCGGCGGATTAATACTCGGATTTATCTGGCAGTTTATTTTTGTAAAAGGATTTGCTTCCATCGGTCAGTTAACTGGAATTTCTGTTTTTGAGCTGGCATGGTTAGGAGATGCAAAGACAGCGTTTTGGGGAATCGTCATTGTCAGTGTTTGGCAGGGTGCAGGTTACATTATGATTATCTATATTGCAGCACTGCAGAATGTACCGCAGGAATTAATTGAAGCAGCAAGAATTGATGGAGCGAATAGGTTCCAAGTCCTGCGTCATATTACAATGCCGCTTGTTGCACCAGCTGTAACGATTTGTTTATTTTTAACAACCGCTTCATCCTTTAAAGTCTTTGATGCTAACCTGTCATTGACAAACGGCGGTCCATTTAAATCAACAGAAATGCTGGCGCTTAACATTTATACAGAAGCATTCGTTAATAATCGATATGGTATCGGTGAAGCAAAAGCATTAATTTTCTTCATTGTCGTAGCAGCGATTACCGTCCTTCAAGTTACGATTTCGAAGAAAAAGGAGGTTGAATCCTAATGGGGAACAGGTATACATGGAGAACATCAATCGTTGAAATTCTTGCACTCCTGCTCGGTCTAGTCTTTTTAGTCCCATTCTATTATGTGATTTCAAACTCCTTGAAACCATTTGCAGAGATTCTAACCAACACTTCGGCCCTGCCAAAAGTGTTGATGTTTGATAACTATGTTAACGCATTTGAAAAATTAAACTTTCTAACTGTATTTAAAAACTCGTTAATTATTACCATCGGCAGTAATATCGTTCTCGTTATCTTTTGTTCGATGGCAGCGTACATGTTAGTTCGAACAAAAAAGAAAATCAGCAATATTATTTTCATGACATTCGTGGCTGCGATGATCATTCCGTTCCAATCGCTCATGATTCCACTTATTAAAACGGCTGGTAACTTGGGACTATTAAACAGCATGTGGGGACTTGTCTTCATGTATTTAGGCTTTGGATCGGGTATGACCATCTTCTTGTATCACGGTTTTATCAAAGGTATTCCATTAGAGCTTGAAGAAGCTGCAATTATTGATGGCTGTACACGGTTTGGCGTTTTCTGGAGAATTGTTTTCCCGCTATTAAAACCAATTACGGTCACCATTGTTATCTTAAACAGCTTATGGATATGGAATGACTTTCTATTACCTTCTTTGGTGCTTCAGGATCCAGAATTAAGAACGATTCCATTGGCAACGTTCTTCTTCTTTGGGCAGTATACAAAGCAATGGGATTTAGCACTTGCAGCATTAGTGATCGGTATTATTCCATTATTAATCTTCTTCTTCACTATGCAAAAACACATTATCCAAGGAATTACCAGCGGTTCTATCAAGTGATTTCTTTAGGGGGAACACACTCTGCTGTCTAAATACAGACAGCAGGGATTTAAAAATATATAATTAATATTTTAGGGGGAAAAACAAATGGCAATCAAAAAGTATTCATTGGCTGCAGGTGTACTATCCGCTTCACTTCTTTTAGGCGCATGTTCGAGCGACAGTACTTCTGGAGATAAAAAAAGCAACGGTGGTAAGGACGATAAAGTAGTCGTTGATATCTTCCAAGGGAAGGTTGAAATTGCAGACCAATTGAAAGCGTTAACAGCTGAATACACGAAACAGCATCCAGATGTTACCTTTAACATTGAAACAGTAGGCGGCGGTGCGGATGGTGCTGCAGCTCTAAAAGCAAAATTCGCCTCTAACCAAGCACCTGATATTTTTACAAACGGCGGTGACCAGGAAGCTCAAGTATGGAAAGATAAATTTGAAGATTTATCTGATCAGCCTTGGATCAAGGATGCCTTTGAAGGTACTTTAGACGGAATGACCCTTGATGGTAAAGTATACGGTATGCCTTTTAATATGGAAGGGTACGGATTTGCCTACAATAAAAAATTATTTGAAAAAGCTGGGATTAAGGAACTTCCGACCACATATTCAGAGTTAGAAGAAGCAGCGAAAAAGCTAGATGCTGCCGGCATTACACCATTCTCCATCGGTTATGCTGAATGGTGGGTATTAGCAAACCACGGCATGAACGTACCGTTTGCTTATCAAGAAGATCCAGATGCTTTTATCAAAGGACTAAATGAAGGCACAGCTAAAATTGAAGGCAATAAAGAATTCGATAATTACTTTAAGCTTTTAGATCTTACAATGAAATACGGCAACAAGAATCCTTTAACAACTGACTACAATACACAAGTAACATTATTTGCTACAGGTGAAGCGGCTATGATCCAGCAAGGTAACTGGATTCAGCCAATGCTTGATAAATTAGATCCTAACTTAGAAGTTGGTTTCATTCCGTTAGCACTTAGCGATGATCCGGCTCAATCTGATAAATTAATGATTGACGTTCCTAGTAACTGGGTTATTTACAACAAAGCACCAGATGCTGACAAAGAAGCAGCAAAAGATTTCTTAAATTGGATGGTTACATCTGAAGAAGGAAAAACAGCTTTAACCAAGGAATTCAAGTACATTCCAGCCTTTAAAACAATTGACGCCAATCCTGAAGATATCGGTGCTCTAGGTGCGGACCTTCTTAAATATTCTAAAGAAGGTAAGGCATATCAATGGCAGTTCATGAAATATCCTGATGGAGCAGGTCAAGAGTTTGGCGCAACCCTTCAAGCATATGTAGGCGGCCAAAAGTCTAAAGAAGAAGCCATGAAAGCACTTGACGCAACATGGGCTAAATTGAAAAAATAAACTATACATTTAAAAGCACATTGGATTTCATTCTAATGTGCTTTTTGGTACTAATCATTTTTGGGGGGTTATGTTATCTATCATTTAAATGGCAGTGTTGCATTAATTACTGGTGTCAGTCGTGAAAATGGAATTGGAGCCGCTATATGTACAAAATTAGCTTCAGAAGGTGCAGATATTTTCTTTACCCATTGGGGTGCCAATACTGATTGGGTAAAAAAATTTGAAGACAGTCTTCGTGAGTATGGTGTTCGATGTGGAAACATAGAAGTAGATTTGGCTGATCCGGGTGCACCATTTAATGTGCTGGAGATCGTCACTGCTGAATTGGGGTTGCCTGCTATTCTAGTTAATAATGCAGCTCATTCTACAAGTGATGGATATATGAATTTAGACGCAAAAACCCTAGATGACCATTACGCAGTAAATATGAGAGCTACTTTCCTATTATCTGTAGAATTTGCCCGTCGGTTTAGACAATCCTCCATGCGTGCGGGCAGAATTATTAACCTGACATCCGGTCAAGCACTTGGGCCAATGCCTGGTGAATTAGCTTATGCGGCAACCAAAGGGGCCATTTCGGCGTTTACCCTTTCCTTATCCGCAGAAGTTGCACCTCTTGGTATTACAGTTAATGCAGTAAACCCAGGACCAACGGATACTGGATGGATGAACGAAGAGATAAGGCATTGGATTTTGCCAAAGTTTCCGTTAGGTCGTATTGGAATGCCTGAAGATGCAGCACGCCTCGTTGCATTCCTTGCTAGTGAAGAGGCAGCTTGGGTTACAGGGCAGGTATTGAATTCTGAAGGGGGCTTCTTAAGAGGTTAGTGGGTTATTATTTGCAAAATAAGGGTGCCCAAGTTTTTAAAAAGGGGTCCTTTTTCGGGTGAATTCTTATTAAAAGACACATAAATGACGTATGATTTGGCAAGCGTCTTTTTGTCTATTTATCAAAGTTTCTCGGTTGGGGGATCAGGTTAAGCACCTGAATGATTAATAGGGGGAGAAATTCCGCTTAATTCGTAATTTGTATTAAAAAAAGCTTAAACATACTAACATTAGTAGCACAAACCAAGGCCATGGTTTGTGCTACTATTTTTTTATAGTAGAAGTGAAGGAAGGTCGATCCGTCTATG
>NZ_JACCBX010000011.1:193648-254540 GCF_013409995.1 Neobacillus driksii | reverse complement strand
CCGAATCAAGTGCCACAGCTTCTACTTTAAATCCAAAACGTTCGACCTGACGGTCTAACCGAGAAAGATAAGGGACAGAATCGTGAACATTTCCTGGTGTAACATACGCATCCGTTATGATGTTGAACTTCATGTCGGTAGTCCGATGATCAAGATAACAGAACATTTCCTGTTTATTCTCTCGTGACATAAACCCACATTCAGGATCAGTCGTGCTCAGTCGTATTTCCTTTTTCTCGGTCACCTCCTCTTTTTCCTTTAAAGGCTTTTTTCCATGATCTCTCCTGTCTTCCTCAATAGCTTTGTTTAAATCTACTACATATTCACGTGTTTCAACTTCCACTTCAACTCTAGAGAATTTATGTTTATTTGCATTCGCTTTAAGGTGTGTGGAATCGGAAAATAAAACTCTTCCTCCAACCATCTTATGGTTAATTGCTTTAAAGACAATCTCATCAAAAATTTCCTGAAATATATTTGTATCTTTAAAACGGGTCCGCCGATTCCAACTAATAGTGGAATGATGGGGAACTGGATCGTTTAGCTTTAATCCTAAGAACCATCGATAGGCCACATTCGTCTGAATTTCACGCTCTAATTGTCGTTCAGAACGAATGCCATAAAAATATCCGATAAACATCATCTTAAAGAGCTGTATAGGGTCCGAAGGACGCCCGTTATTTTCTGAATAAAAAGGACGGACCTTTTCACCAATAAAAGAAAAATCAATATACTTGTCCACCTTTCTTAATAGGTGATCTTGCGGTACTAAATCATCAATAAAAACAAATTCAGCTTCGTTTTGAATTTCTCTTTTTGGCTTATACATTCTATCCACCGTCCTATTATTTATATATATTATAACATATTAACGCGGTGAATCATTAAAGTAATTACGAAAAATAATAGCTGTCGAGATTTTCTCGACAGCCTGACAGTTCACCTGAACTGTTTTTTTTTGTTAGTGTCTAATTTCAACGCCCAGGCGCTTCCACTTTTCTTATTCTAAATTAGGACTTCCATCGATAAACATATAGTAAAGATGGTTTAGAGAGGAGTTTATTCACATGAGGTTAAGTGAATTAAGTGGAAAAGAAATTGTGGATGTAAAAAAGGCAGAGCGTTTGGGGGTTCTTGGTCAAACAGATCTTGAAATCAATGAAAATACTGGTCAAATTCAAGCATTGCTGATTCCATCTTCATTAAAATGGTTTGGCTTTAGAAAACAAGGTGGAGAAATTAGAGTTCCTTGGCAGCATATAAAAAAAATCGGCTCTGATATGATCATAATTGATGTACATGATGAATAGTAGAAGAAAAAATACAAATAGCCTAAAAGCCCAAGCAAAATAAATTTTGCTTGGGCTTTTTTATTTAACTGTGAATGGAAAACTCACAGATTGATTCATTCTTACATAAGATGTTGAAGTGATAAGAGTAAAAAAGACTTCCTGCTTGGATTTTTTTGAAAAGAAGGTGAATGATTTCATGCTGACAGGGATGCAGATAGCAGTGATCGGTGGAGATGCAAGACAGCTGGAGATTATCCGGAAGTTAACCGAGTTAGATGCCAGATTATCATTAATTGGTTTCGAGCAGCTTGACCACGCGTTCACAGGCGCTGTGAAGGAAAAGTTGGATGAAGTCGATTTTTCAAATATGGATGCCCTAATCTTACCGGTACCCGGTACAAATTTAGAAGGCCATGTCGAAACAATCTTTTCGAATGAAAAGGTAATTTTGACAGCCGAAATGCTTATGAAAACACCTGATCATTGTACCATTTACTCCGGAATTAGTAATGCTTATTTAAACGGGATTACCAAAGAAGCAAAGCGTCAGCTTGTACAGCTTTTTGAGAGGGATGATGTGGCTATATACAATTCTATTCCGACAGTAGAAGGAACCATTATGATGGCCATCCAGCATACCGATTTCACGATTCATGGTTCAAATATTACGGTATTAGGGTTAGGAAGAGTTGGGATGAGTGTGGCTAGAACCTTCCAAGCCCTAGGAGCTAAAGTGAAGGTAGGAGCAAGGAAAAGTGAACACCTTGCCAGAATTACGGAAATGGCTTTAACGCCTTTTCATTTAAATGATTTAGAAAAAGAGGTTAAAGATACAGATATTTTAATTAATACAATACCGTTACTAATTGTAAGTGCTTCTGTTATTTCCAAAATGCCTGCTCATACTCTGATCATTGATCTAGCCTCAAAGCCAGGTGGAACTGATTTTAGATATGCAGAAAAAAGAGGAATAAAAGCACTTCTTGCACCAGGATTACCTGGTATTGTCGCGCCAAAAACAGCTGGTCAAATACTAGCAAATGTTCTGGCCCAATTGCTTCAAGATGATTTAGGCAAGCGAAAGGGGATAATAAAATGAGTTTAAAAGGGAAAAAAATAGGCTTTGGGTTAACGGGGTCTCACTGCACGTATGACGCGGTATTCCCGGAAATTGAAAAGTTAGTTCAAGCTGGTGCTGAAGTTTTGCCAGTTGTAACCTTTACAGTGAAAAATACCGAAACTCGTTTTGGTAAAGGCGAGGACTGGATTCAGAGGATCGAGGATCTAACAGGAAACAGAGCGATAGATTCAATCGTGAAAGCAGAGCCCTTGGGACCAAAAATTCCTTTAGATTGTATGGTTATTGCCCCGATGACAGGTGTATCAATGAGCAAATTCGCAAACGCGATGAATGATAGCCCAGTTTTAATGGCTGCAAAAGCGACGTTAAGAAATTTAAAACCAGTCGTTCTTGGAATTTCAACCAATGATGCTTTAGGACTAAATGGAGTTAACTTAATGCGATTAATGGCAACAAAAAATATCTATTTTATCCCATATGGTCAAGACGATCCAATCAAGAAGCCGAATTCTATGGTAGCAAGGATGCCTATGTTAATGCAAACAGTAGAAGCAGCCATAGAAGGCCGTCAAATTCAACCAGTATTAGTCGAAAGATATAAGGACATAGACTAATTCACACTCCTTTCATCAAATATGGTTATTTCTTTCAAGGAATATGGTAATATATTTATAATTCAATCATCAGTGAGACAATCATCTCACTGATGAGAATGTATAATAATCTTTTCTGATTCTTTCCCATGAACAGAAATGACCAATAATCATAGATGAAAGATTGAAAGGGGTACTAGAAAATGAATCAAAGTAATGGTTACCATGTTGCCGTAGTAGGTGCAACAGGCGCGGTGGGTCAGCAAATGATCCAAACGTTAGTGAAAGAAAAATTTCCAATTAGACAGCTAACTCTATTATCCTCTGCACGTTCAGCAGGTAAGAAAGTGACGGTTGATGGTGTTGAGCATACGGTTCAGGAAGCTAAACCAGAAAGCTTTGCAGGTGTCGATATCGCTTTGTTCTCAGCTGGAGGAAATATCTCCAAAGAGCTTGCTCCTGAAGCAGTAAAACACGGGGCTATTGTAGTGGACAACACAAGTGCCTTTAGAATGGATCAAGATATTCCGTTAGTTGTGCCTGAGGTAAATGAACAAGATTTACACCAACATAATGGTATTATTGCTAACCCAAATTGTTCTACTATTCAAATGGTAGTAGCGTTAGAACCAATTAGGCAAAAATTTGGACTTAAGAAGGTTATTGTTTCGACGTATCAGGCAGTTTCTGGTGCAGGAGCTGTGGCAATTGAAGAATTACAGAATCAAACAAAGGCTATTATTAATGGTGAAACAGTAGAGCCAAAGATTTTACCTGTAAAAGGTGACAAGAACCACTATCAAATCGCCTTTAATGCGATACCACAAATCGATAAGTTCCAAGATAACGGTTATACCTATGAAGAAATGAAAATGATTAATGAAACAAAGAAAATCATGCATCTGCCAGAGCTGCATGTAGCTGCGACTTGTGTACGTTTACCTGTAGCAGTAGGTCACTCGGAATCTGTTTATTTTGAAATTGAAGAAGATGGTATAAGTGCAAATGAAATAAAAGAGTTATTAAAGACAGCTCCAGGCGTGGTGTTACAAGATGACCCAGAGAATCAGTTATATCCAATGCCTGCGAATTGTGTAGGAAGTAATGATGTGTTTGTAGGTCGAATTCGTAACGACCTTAATGAAGGTCGTGGTTTCCATATGTGGGTTGTTTCTGACAATTTACTCAAAGGTGCTGCCTGGAATTCAGTTCAAATTGCTGAGAGCTTGATAAAGCTGGGTTTAATCAAAGAAAAAAAATAAAGGCTTGATTATAAAGGCAGGTTTAAAGGTTATATGAAAATCATAGTACAAAAATTTGGCGGAACATCTGTGAAGGATGAAGAAAGCAGGCAACATGCAAAGAGACATATCAATAATGCATTAGCCGAAGGATATAAGGTAGTAGTTGTAGTATCTGCAATGGGAAGAAAGGGTGATCCCTATGCAACAGATACACTTCTCTCTTTAATTGGGAGTAATGAAAGTAAGGTCAGTAAACGTGAACAAGATCTTCTAGTATCATGTGGTGAAATTATTTCTAGCATTGTTTTTGCAAATATGCTGCAAGAAAATGGCATAAATGCGATTGCTTTGACCGGGGCTCAAGCAGGATTTCGAACAAACAGCGATCATTCACAGGCAAAGATAGTTGAAATGAAATGTGACCGACTGCTGCGAGATTTAGAAGACCATGATGTGGTTGTGGTTGCTGGTTTTCAAGGTGCTGCAAAGAACGGTGACGTTACAACAATTGGACGAGGTGGCAGTGATACATCTGCAGCAGCATTAGGAGCAGCTCTTAATGCTGAATGGATTGATATTTTTACTGACGTGGAAGGAATCATGACCGCAGACCCAAGGATAGCTGATAACGCTAGGCGACTTTCTGTTGTCACCTATACAGAAGTTTGTAACATGGCCTATCAGGGGGCGAAGGTTATTCACCCAAGAGCTGTAGAAATAGCCATGCAGGCAAAAGTTCCAATTCGAATCCGCTCTACCTATTCCGATGATTTAGGAACATTGGTGACATCCATCTCAAAAGAGTCTCGAGGCAGTGATATTAAAGAGAGAACTGTTACGGGAATAGCACATGTTTCGAATGTGACTCAATTCAAGGTATTTGCTAAAAAAGATCAGTACTACTTACAAGCCGAAGTTTTTAAAGCAATGGCAAATGAACAAATTAGTGTAGATTTCATAAACATTTCACCCAATGCTGTTGTTTATACAGTTACGGAGGAAATGACGGACAGGGCAATTAGGGTGTTAAAGGAAATAGGACATGACCCTGTTATAGAACGTCATTGTGCAAAGGTTTCTGTCGTGGGAGCAGGTATTGCCGGTGTTCCGGGTGTTACTTCAAGAATTGTTACAGCTCTTTCTGAGAACGGAATTCGCATATTACAATCCGCTGATAGTCACACTACGATTTGGGTACTAGTGAAACAAGACGACTTGGCTAAATCAGTTAATGCATTACATGACGCCTTTCATCTAGAAGAAGAAACCCTGGATATAAAGCTTACGGATATCTAATGTATTAGACGACAAAAGGCAGTCTAATCCTTTTATGCCTTTGTTGCAACGGGATTTTCGTAATTGAAAGGAGTAGTAAAATGGTTCATTTTGGTCGAGTTTCGACAGCCATGGTCACACCTTTTGATAAAAAAGGTCATATCGATTTTTCTAAAACCACCCAATTGGTAAATTACCTAATAGATAATGGGACAGAATCTCTTGTGGTTGCAGGAACAACAGGTGAATCTCCAACCTTGTCGAAGGAAGAAAAGCTGGCATTATTTGATCATGTTGTAAAGGTAGTTGCAAAAAGAATACCTGTAATTGCTGGCACAGGCAGTAATAATACCTACTCTTCGGTGGAATTGACGAGAAGAGCAGAGCAGCTTGGCGTGGATGGGATCATGTTAGTAGCACCTTACTATAATAAACCGAATCAAGAGGGATTGTACCAGCACTTTAAAACGATTGCCGAAGCCACTACTTTGCCAGTAATGGTTTATAATATACCATCAAGGGCATCCGTAAATATACATCCTGAAACGATTATAAGGCTGTCAAAAATACCGAATATTGTAGCGGTTAAGGAAGCAAGCGGCGATTTAAATGCGATGACAAATATTATTGCAAATACGGATCGTGACTTCGATTTGTATAGTGGCGATGACGCTATAGCCATACCGACACTTTCCATTGGCGGGGCTGGGGTGGTTTCCGTAGCCTCACATGTGATTGGGAATGAAATGCAAGAAATGGTGAAGTCGTTCTTAAATGGGGAACATGAAAAAGCGGCAAAACTACACCAAAAGCTTCTCCCAATTATGCAGGGGCTTTTTGCTGCTCCCAGCCCTGCGCCAGTTAAAACAGCACTTCAAATTAAAGGGCTTGATGTTGGATCAGTAAGGCTGCCTCTTGTACCATTAACGGAAAGAGAACGAGCTGCCTTAAGTAAATTATTGTTATAATAATATAAATGCCAATCGAATTTTTTTCGGTTGGCATTTGTAATTTTATACGAGTAAATGTGCAAAACGTCTAACTAAATAACCATAGATAGTAAAAACAACTAAATTTGGTTGTAAAGGTTTTCAACTATCAAGTATAATAATCATAACTGATTTCGATCGGGCAATTTTGAAATGTCGAAGACCTCTAGTGAAAGAGTGCTTGAGCTAGACAATCAACATAGGAGGAAACGGAAATTGATAAATAGAAAAAATAGTTCCATTAAGATTATTACGCTTGGTGGTATTGGAGAAATCGGGAAAAATATGTATCTTGTTGAAGTGGACAAGGACATCTTTATTATTGATGCCGGGCTAATGTTCCCCGAGGATGAAATGCTTGGCATTGATATCGTTATTCCAGACATCACTTATTTAACGGAAAACAAAGAAAGGGTTAAGGCTGTTTTCTTAACACACGGTCATGAAGATCATATCGGTGCTCTTTCCTATCTTCTCCGCCAGCTGGACGTACCTGTTTATGGAACTAAACTTACTTTAGCTCTTGCAAACGCGAAGCTAAAAGAGCAGGAATATAGCGGGAAAACTAATTTTATTGAAATAACATCGGATTCAGTTATCAACATGGAATCCGTTGAGGTAAGTTTCTTTCGAACAAATCACAGTATTCCGGACTCAGTTGGTGTTTGTGTCCAAACATCAGAGGGCAGTATTGTTTATACAGGTGATTTCAAATTTGATCAGGCAGCAACAAAGCTTTATAAACCTGATATTGGAAAGATGGCAGCTATTGGAGAAAAGGGTG
Source organism: Neobacillus driksii (assembly GCF_013409995.1). Classification (GTDB taxonomy): domain Bacteria; phylum Bacillota; class Bacilli; order Bacillales; family Cytobacillaceae; genus Neobacillus; species Neobacillus driksii. The sequence goes on along the minus strand of NZ_JACCBX010000011.1, from coordinate 247,282 downwards.
TACTATGTTTACTCTCGGACAGTACAAATGCAGAAAAGCCCGGATACACTACATCTGAAGCCATCGTCGAACGAGAATTATCTTCAGCATTCTATAATACTCGAGGCAGAATTATTGCGGCTTGCTTTGCGTCAGACATAAACAGAATTCAGCATATTTTTGATGCTGCAAGGGATAATGGTCGTAAAGTAGCTGTTGTGGGAAAAAGTCTTGAAAGAATTTATCATATCGCACTAGATTTAGGTTACTTGGAAGTAGAAGAAGATCTTATTATCTCGGTGAATGAAATAAACAACTACGAAGATAGAGAAATAGTAGTTTTAATGACAGGCAGTCAAGGTGAGCCAATTGAGGCGCTCCAAAAAATGGCTAAACAATCTGCGAAACATGTTAATATTCAGCCAGGAGATACCGTATTAATTGCCGCTTCCCCACTTAGAGGCAGTGAATTATTAATATCCAGAACAGTGGATATGCTTTTTAGAGCAGGAGCCAATGTTATTTCAGGAAAAAGGACCATACATGTCTCTAGTCACGGCAGCCAAGAAGAACTAAAATTTATGATCAATCTAATGAAACCAAAGTTTTTTATCCCTGTGCATGGGGAATATAGAATGTTAAAGGCGCATAGGAAACTAGCCCTTGATTGTGGTGGAATTATAGATGAAAATATTATTATTCCCGATCGTGGCGATATCGTAGAATATAAGGATGGAAAGCTGACTATAGGTGGTAAGGTACCATCCGGAAATGTATTAATTGACGGTATTGGTGTCGGTGATGTTGGAAATATCGTATTACGAGACCGACGACTACTATCTCAAGATGGTATCTTAATTGTAGTCGTCACATTAACACGCCAGGATAAGAAAATCGCTGCTGGACCTGAAATTATCTCTCGTGGTTTTGTCTATGTTCGCGAATCTGAAAAGTTAATGGATGAATCAACTAAATTAGTTCAAGACATCGTCCAAAAGAACATCTCAAAGGAGTCTTTTGAATGGTCAAGTGCGAAGCAGGACATAAGAGATGTATTAAACCGATACTTATTTGAAAAAACCAAAAGAAGACCGATGATTCTTCCTATTATTATGGAAGTTTAATTAGAAGGGAGGCATTGGAAAAAACCAATGCTTTTCTTTATTGGCAAAAAGTTGGTCTTCGTTCCAATCAACGGACAAGTTGAAATGATTCTTGATATCTAAGAATGAAATTGTTTCATAGGTTAATACTAACGTTATCATGCGTGAAGGGAGACTTATGATGACAAGGGATTTACAACAAAACGAATCGGGTAATCAAGAAGGGCAGGAACCTCAAAAAGAGGATAAGCCTTCTTCTTTAATGGAAAAAATTCAACAGCTTGGGCAAACGAATGTACCACAGCTATCCTCCGATTCAAGAATTCATTGCTTAACAATTATCGGACAAATTGAGGGTCATTTAGCACTGCCTCCACAAAATAAAACTACAAAATATGAACACTTGATTCCTCAATTAGTAGCGATTGAACAAAATCCAAAAATAGAAGGAGTACTTATTATATTAAATACAGTAGGAGGAGATGTAGAAGCAGGGCTTGCCATTTCTGAAATGCTGGCTACACTCTCAAAACCAACTGTTTCGATTGTCTTAGGAGGAGGGCATTCCATTGGAGTGCCAATAGCCGTCTCGTGTGATCACAGTTTTATTGCTGAAACAGCAACGATGACCATTCATCCTATCCGATTAACGGGCCTTGTAATTGGGGTTCCCGCAACATTTGAATATTTAGATAAGATGCAGGATAGAGTGGTTAATTTTGTAACCAAGCACTCGAATATCACCGAAGAGAAATTTAAAGACTTAATGTTTGCTAAGGGAAATCTGACTCGCGACATAGGTACAAATGTCGTTGGTCCAGATGCAGTCGAATATGGATTAATTGATGAGGTTGGCGGACTAGGTCAAGCGATGAGGAAGCTAAACGAATTAATAGATCAAAGTAAAGCGTCTTCAGAGGGGCTGGTTCAATGATTCTTTATACCACGATGCCGCAGGAATTTATATATCCTCCTGAAACGGAATCATTTACTAAACAACAAACTGTAACCTATCAAGGTATATCATTAATTGTCGAACAAATGGACTCACAAAATGTGCAGGTTGTTCGCATATTAAGCAGTGACCCGCAGCATTATTTAGACGAGCGTATATGTCCTGGTGCTAAAATTTCTTGTGCCAGCATTGAAGGATTGTCCGCAAACTAGCAGGGTATTATGGTATAATTAGGATAAGAAGCTTAAGCAGCCATTCCGGCTGCTTTCTTCTTTTGGGTTTAATTATATTCTTATTGTATTTATACCGGTGTTTGATAATGCGATAGGATGATAATGATAGTATTACACTTCTATAGACAGGTGATTAGATGGCTAAGAAAAAAAGAAGATCAAAAAAGAGAGATAATCATTTAAAACAAACCGTTCAATTTGAACTTTCCGCGCTTGTCTTATTAGCACTGGCTATCATATCAATAGCAAAATTGGGAGCTGTTGGTGAGGCAGCAGTACTATTTTTCCGTTTTTGGATGGGTGAATGGTATATGCTCAGCCTGATTGGTCTCGTCATCCTCAGTGTATATCTGATGTGGAAACGAATGATACCCTTTATCTTTCATATTAAATTAGTTGGTATATATTTAATTGTTTCATCCATTCTCCTTTTAAGCCATGTTACGCTTTTTCATTTACTGACAAACGATGGGAACTTTAAAAACCCAAGTGTCATAAGTAACACGTGGGAGATTTTCATGATGGAAGTCAAAGGAGAAACCAGTACAATTGACCTTGGCGGAGGAATGATAGGTGCTATTCTTTTTGCTATGTTTCATTATCTTTTTGCTGAAACTGGTACCAAGATTATTGCTTTTATCTTTATATTAATTGGATTCATTTTACTTACAGGAAAATCATTCGGTGAGTTTGTTGCAAAAATAGGTATTGCTCTAATTGAATTTTCAAAGGGACAATGGAGTGCCTTTCACTTGGACATGGAAGAATGGAAGCAGAAAAAACAAGAAAAACGCGAAGAAAGAAGGATACAACAGCAGCGTGAACGGGAAAACCGTGCGGCTTCTGAACAGCCTGAAATCATCACTCCTCTGCAACACACGCAGGATGAAGTGGTCACACCTGAGCCACTGATCTCAAGTTTTGCAGATCGTGCTTATTCAGACGAGGAAACACAAAAACCTAAGCGAAGAAAAGAGGATCCCAAAAACAAAGGGAATGACCAGATAATAGAAGAAGATTCCACTCCTCCGATTACCTTCACGGAAGTTGAGAATGTAGCCTATGAATTACCACCTTTAAGACTCCTTAAACTTCCGAAGAAGACAGATCAGAGCGGAGAATACGAATTAATCCATGCAAATGCAGCTAAACTGGAACGAACTTTTCAGAGCTTTGGGGTAAAAGCGCGAGTAACCCAGGTCCATCTAGGACCAGCTGTTACAAAATATGAGGTGCACCCTGATGTAGGCGTTAAGGTTAGTAAAATTGTTAGTCTAAGTGATGACCTCGCCTTAGCACTTGCTGCTAAAGATATCCGTATTGAAGCTCCTATTCCCGGGAAGTCGGCCATTGGGATAGAAGTACCGAATTCTGAGGTGGCAATGGTGTCCCTAAGAGAGGTATTAGAAGCAACCCAAAATAATAAACCGGAGTCAAAACTACTGATTGGTCTTGGAAGAGATATCACTGGGGAAGCAGTACTTGCTGAATTAAATAAAATGCCCCATTTGCTCGTGGCCGGTTCAACCGGAAGCGGGAAGAGTGTTTGTATTAATGGTATTATTACAAGCATTTTAATGAGAGCTAAGCCTCATGAAGTAAAATTAATGATGATTGATCCAAAGATGGTGGAGTTAAATGTCTATAATGGTGTACCACATTTATTAGCACCTGTGGTAACAGAACCTAAAAAAGCATCGCAGGCTTTGAAAAAGGTTGTAAGTGAAATGGAGAGACGATATGATCTTTTCTCCCATACAGGAACACGTAATATTGAAGGCTATAATGACCACGTTAAGAGGCACAATATCGAGGAAAATGACAAGCAGCCACTTTTGCCATATATCGTTGTAATTGTGGACGAGCTAGCTGACCTAATGATGGTAGCTTCTTCAGACGTAGAGGACTCGATTACTAGATTGGCCCAAATGGCCCGTGCTGCTGGAATTCACTTAATAATAGCAACCCAGCGTCCATCTGTTGATGTCATAACGGGGGTTATTAAGGCAAATATCCCATCAAGAATTGCCTTTGCTGTCTCGAGTGCTACCGATTCAAGGACAATCTTGGATATGGGGGGGGCAGAAAAACTCCTAGGTAGAGGGGATATGTTATTCCTGCCAGTTGGTGCTTCAAAACCTGTTCGTGTACAGGGAGCATTTTTATCGGATAATGAGGTGGAAGATACCGTTAATTTTGTAATCGGACAGCAAAAAGCACAGTATCAAGAAGAGATGATACCAGATGATACACCAGAGGCAGTTGGCGAAGTGGACGATGATTTATATGCCGATGCTGTTGATTTAGTTATTGAAATGCAAACTGCTTCAGTGTCAATGCTGCAACGCCGTTTTCGAATTGGCTATACAAGAGCTGCACGTTTAATTGATGAAATGGAAGCTCGTGGTATTGTAGGGGCATATGAAGGCAGTAAACCTAGAACTGTTTTACAATCAAAACCAAACGAAGAAGTGAATTAAAAAAAGAGCCATCCGGCTCTTTTTTTTACATATTAAACCTATTGATTGTAGACAACTATAAATTATAGCAGATTTCAGAGTAAATAGTCCTATTAATTTTGACATCTTTCGACAATTTTGCTTTTTTCGACAAAAGTTATAAATTCTATTTCCATATGCCTAAAAAAATGGTATATTATTTTCGATTAGTAGGAATGATTATACATCAGATGTCTGATGTCTTAGGAAAGAGTTGGAGGTACCTGCATGTCTATTAAGCTAGATAACCGACATTTATACTTACAAGTTATCGATCGGTTAAAGCAAGATATCGAACTAGGAGTATACAAAGAAAAAGAAAAACTACCTTCTGAATTTGATCTTGCCAAACAACTGGGTGTAAGTAGAGCCACGCTTCGAGAAGCACTTCGAATACTTGAAGAGGAAAATGTTATCATTCGCCGCCATGGTGTCGGTACGTTTGTTAACGCAAAACCTTTGTTTACCTCAGGTATTGAACAACTTAATAGTGTCACGGACATGATCTTACAAGCTGGGATGAAACCAGGCACCATTTTCTTAAGTTCATCAACTGTTGGTGCTACTGAAGAGGATATACGTCGTTTCTCATGTTCTACAAATGAGGAAATTGTAATCATGGAGAGGGTAAGAACAGCAAACGGGGAACCAGTCGTTTATTGTATCGACAAGGTACCTGAAAAAATCCTGCCAGAGACATTTTCTCATGGTGAGGAATCAATTTTCTCGATTTTAGAAGAAGAGGCCAACCGAAAGATTACTTATGCGGTTGCTCAAATTGAACCCATTGGTTATCATGAGAAAATTTCACCTATTTTAGAATGTGAACCAGAAACGGCATTGCTTGTACTAAAGCAAATGCATTTCGATGAATTGGATGAACCAGTCCTTTTCTCGGTAAACTACTTTAAAGCAGATAAATTTAGTTTTCAAGTTTTGCGAAAAAGATTTTAATTTTTTTTGAGATAATGAAAACGTAATCAAACTGCTTTCTGAAAGTTCCTACTAAATCAAACAAAAATATTGGGGGTCAATTGCCTTGGAAAAACGTAAATTTGGCTTAGCTATGTCATTGATTTTAGCTTCAGGCACATTGTTAGCAGCATGTGGCGGCGGAGATGACAAGGGTACTGGTACAGACAATGGTAAAGATGCTGTTAAAATTGGTATGGTTACCGATGCAGGTACAATTGATGACAAATCCTTTAACCAAAATACTTGGGAAGGTATTAAAAAAGCTGAGGAAGAACTTGGAATTCAATCTAAATATCTTAAGCCAGCTGGTACAACTGAGGCAGAATACCTTAAAGAAATGGGTAACTTATACGACGCAGGTTATAAGTTTATCGTAACACCTGGATTTAAGTTTGAAACTGCCGTGTTCCATGCGCAAGATAAATATAAAGATGCAAAATTCGTAATCCTTGATGGTAACCCGCATTCAGGTGACTTTAAGCCAGTTGTTAAAGACAACACAGTTGCAGTTTTCTTTGCGGAGCATGAGTCAGGTTTCCTAGCTGGTGTTGCTGCTGCCCTTGAATTAAAAGAAGGTGAAGCTGGTTTCATCGGTGGTATGGAAATTCCTGCTGTTCAAAAGTTTAACTGGGGCTTCCAACAAGGTGTTAAATATGCAAATGAAAACCTAGGAACAAGCCTAACACTTAAAGCTGAAAACGTAGTTTATCAAGGTTCATTTGATAACGTAGCTGCTGGTGGACAAATTGCTGCTCAAATGTATGACCGTGGTGTAGATGTAATCTTTACAGCTGCTGGCGGTGTTGGTGTAGGTGCAATCAACGAAGCAAAAACACGTGGTAAAGCTGGCGAAAAAGTTTGGATCGTTGGTGTCGACTCTGATCAGTACGAAGATGGAAAATATGATGGAGATAAATCAATTATCTTAACTTCAGCTATGAAGAAATTAGACAACGTTACATTGGATATCATTCAGCGTGAGTTAGATGGTGATTTCCCTGGTGGCGAAACATTAGTATTCGATGCTAAAAACGATGGTATTGGCTTACCAGCAGAAAATCCAAACTTAAGCGATGATACAACTACAAAAGTAAAAGAAGTATTTGAAAAAGTTAAGTCTGGCGAAATCAAAGTTGCTTCTGAACAAGGAAGCTTATTCAAGTAAAAAAAATCATAAAGAGAGACGGTATCTCCCGTCTCTTTTATGTCCTTTTATGTATGATTGTTCTGGCAACTATGCATATTACTAGAGAAATCATATATAACGTTTCAATATCCTTCGGTTTTAGATGTTGTAATAGGGGACTCCCTATTTTCAAAGAAACTCGAGTCTATATAAAAAGGTGAGTGCTACTATGAGTTATGTGGTTGAAATGCTGAATATTAGGAAAGAATTCCCTGGTATTGTAGCAAATGATAATATTACCCTCACATTAAAAAAAGGGGAAATACATGCCTTATTAGGGGAAAACGGTGCCGGTAAGTCAACACTAATGGGTGTATTATTTGGTATGTATCAACCTGAAAAAGGGATCATTAAAATACGGGAAAAAGAAGTTAAAATTACAAATCCCAATGTTGCTAATCAGCTTGGCATTGGAATGGTCCATCAGCATTTTAAATTAGTAGAAAATTTTACCGTTACTGAAAATATTATTTTAGGCAGTGAACCATTAAAAGGTATGGTTTTAGATATTGATAAGGCTGCTAAAAGAATAGCAGAATTATCAAAGCACTACGGCTTAAACGTTGATCCACATTCAAAAATTGAAGATATCTCAGTAGGAATGCAGCAAAGAGTAGAAATCATGAAAATGCTTTACCGTGAAGCTGAAGTTCTAATCTTTGACGAACCAACAGCTGTATTAACACCGCATGAAATTGAAGAGTTAATGAAAATTATGCGTAATCTTATCAATGAAGGTAAATCAATTATCATTATTACACATAAGTTGAAAGAAATTAAAGCGGTTGCAGACCGTTGTACTGTTATTCGACGTGGAAAAGGAATCGGAACAGTTAACGTAAAAGAAACAAGCACCGCACAAATGGCAGAAATGATGGTTGGACGTGAAGTAAACTTTAAAGTGGATAAGAAAGCTAGTACACCTGGTGAGGTAGTACTTCAAATAGATTCTATTTCGGTGAAAAACAATAGAAAAGTATTAGGACTTAAAAACTTCTCGGTTGAAGTAAGAAGAGGAGAAATTGTCGGTATCGCCGGGGTTGAAGGAAATGGTCAATCAGAAATCGTTGAAGCGATTACCGGACTTAGAAAAGTTGAATCAGGGAAAATTTTATTAAAAGGTAAAGAAATTACAAATATTCCAATTCGCCAAAGAATTGAAAGCGGAATTGGCCATATCCCTGAAGATAGACATAGACGGGGACTTGTCCTTGATTATACACTAGAAAATAACATGGTGTTAGAAGTTTATAATAAACCTCCGTTTGCAAAGGCTGGATTACTTAATGGCGCAGCAATAAGGAAGTATGCGAAAAGTATTTTAGAAAACTTTGACGTTCGTTCAGGTGAAGGCGGAGCTTCTATTGCAAGGACTCTATCTGGAGGTAATCAGCAAAAGGCTATCATTGGGCGTGAAATGGAATTAGATCCTGATTTACTCATTGCCGTACAACCTACACGTGGATTGGATGTAGGATCGATTGAATATATTCACAGAAGACTAATCGAACATCGTGACAAAGGAAAGGCTGTGCTTCTAGTTTCATTGGAGCTTGATGAAGTACTGCAGCTTTCAGACCGAATTGCCATCGTAAATAATGGAGAGTTGATTGGAACTGTTAATGCCTCTGAAACGAATGAAAATGAAGTAGGACTGATGATGGCAGGAGTGAGTAAGGAGGGAACCGTGTGAGAAACACCATTGTATCATTAATTTCAATTATTTTAGGACTAATCGCGGGTGGCCTGCTAATGTTATTTATAGGGGCAAGCCCAATCGAAGGTTATACGTATTTATTCCAAGGTGCATTAAAAAATATATCACGTATTGGTGATACGCTTGCAACAGCAACACCGCTTGTTTTTACTGGACTTGCTGTCGCTTTTGCCTTCCGTACAGGTCTATTTAATATTGGTGCAGCGGGTCAAATGTTAATTGGCGGCCTTTGTGCTACTGCAGTCGCTTTAACGTTTGATCTTTCAAGACCAATTTTAATCCTAGTAATGATACTAGCTGGTATCGTTGGCGGAGGATTATGGGCATTTATTCCAGGCTATTTTAAAGCAAGATTCAATGTGCATGAAGTAGTATCAACCATTATGATGAACTGGATTGCGTATTGGACAGTTTACTATGTGGTTCCAGGTTATTTTAAAGGTGAATTCCTTGAAACTGAATCACGTAAACTTGCAGAAGAGTCCACCTTGAGAACGCCTTGGCTGACAGAAATGTTTCAAGGTTCTTATATCAACTTAGGGTTGTTCTTTGCGGTTATTGCTGTAATTATCATTGCATTTATTATAAATAAAACAACATTAGGTTTTGAATTAAAAGCGGTAGGTTTCAACCGGCATGCAGCAGAGTATGCAGGTATGAAAGTTAATCGCAACATTATCTTATCTATGTTAATTTCAGGAGCACTAGCAGGTCTTGGCGGGGTAGCATTATACACAGGTAATGCTTCCAGCATGCAAATTGGTATCTTACCATCCCAGGGTTACGATGGCATTGCCGTTGCGTTACTTGGTGCAAACTCTCCAATCGGCGTATTCTTTGCAGCACTTCTTTTTGGTATTCTTTATTCAGGTACAGGCTTTATGAATGCGATGATCGAGATCCCGCCTGAACTAGCAAATACAATTATAGCTATTATTATCTACTTTGCGGCTACAAGCGTAATGATTCACCGTCTATTAAATAAATTCCGCAAGACTCGTTCAAATGCAAATGATGTAAATGGACCTGTTGGCAAGAAGGGAGAAGCATAATATATGTGGACCATAATTGAACAAATATTCCCTTACGCAATTGTTTTTACAATTCCTCTACTAATAACTGCACTAGGCGGTCTTTTTAGTGAAAGAAGCGGTATCGTAAATATCGGTTTAGAAGGTTTAATGATTTCAGGAGCATTTGCGAGTGCTTTAACTGTTAACTTTCTGCAAGATAAAATGCAAGGATCAACGATTTTATGGATTGGTTTATTAGTAGCGGTGGTAGTAGGTATTTTGTTCTCCCTATTACATGCTTTTGCAAGCATAAATTTAAGTGCTGACCAAGTAATCAGTGGTACTGCGATTAATATGATTGCAATGGCTTTAACAGTATTCTTAGCTAGAAATATTACTGGTAGTGGTAATATTCGTATTACAAGTGGATTTACGCCATTTGATGTGCCGGTCTTATCTCAAATCCCAATAATCGGAGATCTATTGTTTACGAAAACATATGCAACAACTTGGTTTATTTTAGTTGTACTACTTTTAAGTGCATTTATTTTAAACAAAACGAAATTTGGCCTGCGTTTAAAATCATGTGGTGAGTTTCCACAGGCTGCCCAAGCTGCCGGGATTAATGTAGTAAGAATCCGTTATATCGGAGTTATGATTTCTGGTGCTTTAGCAGGATTAGGCGGTGCCATTATTATATTAACATACGCAGGCGAATTCACTGGTTCTGTATCAGGACTAGGATTCCTAGCACTTGCTTCGTTAATTTTTGGTCAATGGAGACCATTAGGGATTTTAGGAGCAACATTATTCTTCGGATTTGCTAGTACAATCGCTAACGTATCTCAAGTTATCCCAGAATTGGCTGTTATACCGCCAATCATTCTGAAAATTTTCCCATACGTAGTAACCTTAATTGCTTTAGTAATCTTCTCTAAATCTTCACAAGCACCTAAAGCAGCGGGAGAACCATTTGATCCAGGAAAACGATAATAAATGTAAGTTAAAGAGGCTGGCTAATTTGTCAGCCCTTTTTGTTTTGTATAGGAGTCAGTAGCTTAAACTTGTAAAAACCAAGCCTGGCAAATTATAGTAAGAATAAGTGATAAAAACAATGGAAAAGATGTAAAATAACACGATGAATGTTTACATATATAATAAGAAGGATTTTGAAATCTGAAGGAGGGTTATGAGATGGATTCAACTGCCGAAAAAATCACCACTATGCAGGGCTACAAACTCCATGTCATTGAAACAGATAAATACAAAACGAATACATTTGTATGGAAAATGAAAGCGCCTTTAACAAAAGAAGATGTTACTAAGAGAGCACTGCTTCCTCAGGTTTTACAAAGCAGCTCTGCAAACTATCCGACCACGACTGCATTACGTTCTTATTTAGATGAATTATATGGTGCCACTCTATTTATTGATTTAGCGAAAAAAGGTGAATATCATATAATTAGTTTTACACTGGAGATCGCAAATGAGAAATTCTTAAGTGATCCTACCCCTTTACTGAAAAAAGGATTTGAACTTCTTTCTGAGGTTTTGACTAAGCCAAATGTTTCAGGAAATGCATTTGATCAAGAAACTGTGAACAAAGAAAAGCGAACATTAAAGCAGCGAATTCAATCTGTTTATGATGATAAGATGCGTTATTCGAACGTACGCCTGCTTCAAGAAATGTGTAAGGGTGAGCCCTACGCTCTGCAAGTGAATGGAGAAGCAGAGGATGTTGATACGATTACTCCTGAAAATTTATACGAATATTTTAAGAATGCGTTTTCCGAGGATGAGCTGGATCTTTATGTCATTGGTGATGTAAAGGAAGAGGAAGTAAAAAGCCTTGCAGAGAATTTATTGAAATTTGAAAACCGTACACCGAAAAAGGTAGTAACCACTGAGATACCAAAGAAGGACCAGGTAAATGAAATTAAAGAAGAACAAGATGTAAAACAAGGGAAATTAAATGTCGGGTACCGTACAAATATTGTCTATGGTGATTCCGATTATTTCGCACTTCAATTGTTCAATGGCATTTTTGGCGGTTTTTCGCATTCTAAATTGTTTATCAATGTTCGTGAAAAAGCAAGCTTGGCTTATTATGTATCCAGCAGGCTTGAGAGTCATAAGGGGCTCATGATGGTCATGTCAGGGATTGATTTGAAGAACTATGACCAGGCAGTGGGAATCATTCGCGATCAGTTAGAAGCGATGCAAAAAGGCGATTTTACTGATCAAGAATTAATTCAGACAAAAGCAGTGATTCGAAATCAAATTCTTGAAACCATTGATACCTCCCGGGGATTAACGGAAATTCTTTATCATAACGTTGTGGCTGCCAAGGATATTAAACTTGAGCAGTGGATTAATGATATGGAAAAAACGACAAAGGAAGAAATTGTCGCTGTAGCGAATAAAATTGAACTTGATACCATCTACTTCTTAACAGGAACGGAGGCGGTAAAATAATGGAGAAAATTAATTTTGACCAGCTCCAAGAAGAGCTTTATCATGAAAAGTTATCCAATGGTTTAAATGTCTATATATTGCCAAAAAAAGGGTTTAATAAAACGTACGCTACCTTTACGACAAAGTATGGATCCGTTGATAATAATTTTGTTCCGTTGGGGAAAGAGGAATATGTAAAGGTTCCAGATGGGATTGCCCATTTCCTTGAGCATAAACTGTTTGAAAAGGAAGACGGAGATGTTTTTCAACAGTTCAGCAAACAAGGGGCGTCTGCAAATGCCTTTACCTCTTTTACCAGGACTGCGTATTTATTTTCCAGTACCTCGGATGTAGAAAAAAACCTGGAAACGTTAGTTGATTTCGTTCAAGATCCTTATTTTTCGGAAAAAACGGTCGAAAAGGAAAAAGGGATTATCGGTCAGGAAATTACTATGTATGATGATAATCCTGATTGGCGTCTCTATTTTGGACTGATTCAAAATTTATATCAAAACCATCCTGTGAAGATTGATATTGCCGGTACCATTGAATCGATTTCACATATTACAAAAGATTTACTTTATGAGTGCTACAATACCTTTTATCATCCGAGCAATATGTTATTGTTTATTGTTGGACCAGTCGATCCAAATAAATTTATGGATCAAGTTAGAGAAAACCAAGCGAAAAAGAATTACAAAGAGATGCCAGAGATTAAGCGTAAATTTGAAGACGAACCACTTCAGACTGGACAGCCAAAGCAAGTGCTGGAAATGAATGTGCAAACCTCTAAATGCTTAATTGGGATGAAAGCATTGCATGTTGATCAAACGGGGCCAGAGTTATTAAAGAATGAACTAACCATGAATGTACTCCTGGATTTGTTATTTGGTAAAAGCTCGGAGAATTATAATCAACTTTATAATGAAGGTCTAATTGATGAAACCTTCTCTTATGATTATACACAGGAACAAGGTTTCGGCTTTGCAATGGTTGGCGGAGATACAGAAAATCCCGATAAACTTGCAGATGATCTTAAAAACATGCTATTTCAAGCTAAGAATGGAACAACATTCACAGAGGAGCAATTAGATAGAGCTAAAAAGAAAAAAATAGGGGCATTTTTACGTGCTGTGAACTCACCAGAATATATCGCTAATCAGTTCACAAGATATGCCTTTAACGATATGAATTTGTTCGATGTTGTTCCTACACTAGAGAAAATAACGATGAATGATATTAAAACCATGTCATCAGAAGTTATTTCAGAAGAACGTTTCTCAGTATGTCAAGTAATACCTAAGAAATAACAAAGAAGCGCCGCTAGCCGGCGCTTTTCTTTTCGTTTATTATGAGGAGTAGTTAGAATAGAAAGAGTGAAGTATGTGGAAAAATTTGCATTAGTTACTGGATCAAGCGGTGGAATTGGACAAGCGGTGGCTTTAAAATTAGCGTCTATCGGTTATAATTTGTATCTGCATTTTAATCAAAATGAAGCAGCAATGAGGGAACTGCTAAATGAACTTGAACCCTTTGGCGGTGAATATACTTCTATTCAAGCCAATTTAGAAGAGCCGGATAGTTATAAAAAGGTTTGTTCACAGATCTTCTCCCTCGATGTCATTGTTCATTGCAGCGGTAATACGCACTATGGCCTTCTTGTTGATGTAAAACAGGAAGATGTAGAATCATTAATGAGGGTCCATGTGATGAGTCCTTTAATGATAACGAAAGAACTTTTGCCAAAGCTTATTAAAAAACGTTCAGGAAATGTAATCCTTATATCCTCCATCTGGGGTCAAACAGGTGCCGCATGCGAAGTGATCTATTCGACGGCTAAGGGGGCACAAATATCATTCGTAAAAGCATTAAGTAAAGAAGTTGCATTAAATGGGGTGCGGGTGAATGCAATTGCTCCTGGGGCGGTCGAGACTCCTATGATGAGCCAGTTTTCTGAGGAGGATAAACAACTTCTTCAATACGAAATTCCCATGGGCAGGTTAGGTGTTCCCGAGGAAATCGCTAATGGTGTTAAATTTTTACTATCAAATGAATCTTCATATATTACGGGACAAGTTCTATCAATAAATGGCGGCTGGTATACATAAAATATACATATTTTTTCATGAATAAATTCCTCCCTATCATTGCAAAATAACAATGTACAACTAAAAAGGAGGGTTTAATATGTCTGTTTTAGATAACTGGAAGCAATGGGAAGATTTTCTTGCTGACCGCCTTCACCAAGCTCAAAATGAAGGAATGAGCGAGGGTGCGATAAGTGCGCTTGCATTACAGATTGGTGATTACCTTTCAGAGCAGGTAGAACCGAAAAACGAGCAAGAAAGAATTCTTGCAGATCTTTGGTCTGTTGCCGATAAAGAAGAGCAGCAAGCCATTGCAAACATAATGGTTAAATTAGTTCAAAATAATGGCAGTCGTTAAGAGAGAGGGTAACCTCTCTTTTTTTTGCTATTTAGGAGTCATACATACTTAATTATCGTTTGAGCTTGTTTTTACTTTCATCTTCTATCAAAATCATATATTATATTGGATAGATGAGGAAATGAAAAATTTGTCGTTACGCCTAAGGAGGTTTTTATGGAGAAAAAAGAGTGGTATTTAGAATATGAGATTCAAAAAAACCGTCCTGGTTTATTGGGCGACATTTCTTCCCTGCTCGGAATGCTTTCAATTAATATTGTAACCATTAATGGTGTAGATGAAGGTCGACGCGGTTTATTGATCTTAGCAAAAGATGATAACCAAATTAAACGGTTAGAGTCAATTTTAAATACAATGGACACAATAAAAGTAATAAAGATTAGAGAACCAAAACTACGTGACCGTCTGGCTGTCCGCCATGGCCGATACATACAACGTGATGCGGATGATAAAAAGACATTCCGGTTTGTTCGGAGTGAACTTGGTGTATTGGTTGATTTTATGGCAGAATTATTTAAGCAGGAAGGACACAAACTGATAGGTATTCGTGGGATGCCGAGGGTAGGTAAAACCGAGTCTGTTGTAGCAGCGAGCGTATGTGCCAATAAGCGATGGTTATTCGTATCTTCCACTCTTCTAAAACAGACGATACGGAACCAGCTGATCCAAGATGAATACAACGAAAATAATTTGTTTATTCTTGATGGAATTGTTTCAACCAAACGTGCTAGTGAACGACATTGGCAGCTAGTCCGTGAGATCATGCGTTTACCGGCTGTTAAAGTGGTCGAACACCCTGATATTTTTGTTCAAAATTCTGAGTATACGCTTGATGATTTTGATTATATTATTGAGCTCCGAAACGATGCAGACGAAGAAATTACGTATGATATTGTCGACCAAAATAACTTATTCTCTGGCTCTGATTTTGGAGATTTTGGATTTTAATTAATTGGAAGGTGTTAATAAGTGACTGAATTAGGTAATCGACTAAAAGAAGAGCGATTAGCCAAAGGATTAAGCTTAGAGGATTTACAGTCAATCACAAAAATTCAAAAGCGG
Organism: Neobacillus driksii; assembly: GCF_013409995.1. Lineage (GTDB taxonomy): Bacteria > Bacillota > Bacilli > Bacillales > Cytobacillaceae > Neobacillus > Neobacillus driksii. The sequence continues at coordinate 231,662 of NZ_JACCBX010000011.1, read as the reverse complement.
TATTTAATAGGGATTGAAGAAGGCAATTATTCTAGTATGCCGGGAAATTTTTATGTTCGAGCTTTTGTAAAACAATACGCTGAAGCGCTGCAGCTTAATCCAGAAGAAATATTTGAGACGTATAAAAACGAAATCCCAGCAACTCACAATGAGGATCTACCTGAGAAATTATCTCGAGTAAAAACGCGAAAGACCGTAACGGAAGGATCCTCGAAAATCTTTGATATCATTCCAAAGGTCTTAATTGGGGTCTTTATTATTGGAGCTGCGGGGTTACTGTATTTTTTCTTTGTTAATAACGTTGGAGACAAGGCCAATGACCAAGTTAACGAGGAAAATGAGCCTGTGAAATTTGTACGCTCTGAAAATCTGGACAAAGCAGACGAGACAGAAAAAGAAAACACAAAAGAAAATGAAGAAGAAGAAGAAGAGAATGATGAACAAAAGGCTGTTGAGGAGAAGCCGGTTGTAGAAACTCCGAAACAAGAATTAATAGCTGTTCAAAACAGTGGAAAGAACTCTACCTATGATTTGAAAAATGCTGATAAATTTGTTGTAAAACTGGTTTCAACAGGGAATACATGGGTAAGTGTTAAAAATGGCAGTGGTATTTCCAAGTTCAATGGGATGTTATCAAACACTGGTACACAAAGTACAGAAGTAGATCTAGCAGGTGAATCCAAAGCAGTCATTGTTGTTGGTAATGCGGTAGGTACTGAGATTTACGTCAATGACCAAAAGCTTGAGTATGCAATCGCACCTGCTGATCAGGTTGTTCAGAACATTACGATTCAATATGTTCCGAAGAACGAATAGTCATCAAGCGATGACTATTTTTCGTTCTAATATTATTTGGAGGCAAAACAATGAATGTACCAAATCAAATAACGATATCAAGGATTCTCTTAATTCCTATTTTCTTGATAATAATGCTTTTCCCCTTTGATTGGGGAAACATGCACTTACTGGGAGCTGACCTTCCGGTAACCCACTTTGTTGGAGCATTAATCTTTATTTTTGCTTCTTCAACTGATTGGGTGGATGGCTATTATGCCCGAAAATATAATCTCGTTACAAATATGGGGAAATTTCTTGACCCGCTTGCAGATAAATTACTTGTTTCTGCAGCACTAGTTGTTCTTGTCGATCTTGGATATGCTGCCTCTTGGATTGTTATCGTAATCATAAGCAGAGAATTTGCGGTCACAGGACTTCGTCTGTTGCTCGTAGAAGGTGGAGAAGTGGTAGCGGCCAATAACCTTGGAAAAATCAAAACCTGGGCACAAATTATCGCAATTTCAGCACTTTTATTACATAATATTATATTTGAGATGATTGGATTTCCATTTGCAGATGTAGCATTATGGGTTGCATTAATTTTTACAATCTGGTCTGGCTGGGATTATTTTTCGAAGAATATGCATGTATTTAAAAATTCTAAATAGAACTTGGGGTAATGGATGATGAATGCAGAAATTATTGCTGTTGGTTCTGAATTACTGCTAGGTCAAATCGTTAACAGTAATGCACGATTTATTTCGCAACAACTTGCAGGAATAGGTATCAATGTATTTTTTCATACGGTGGTTGGTGATAATCCTGACCGATTAAGGTCCGTAATTGAAATTGCAGAAAAACGTTCAAATTTGATAATTTTTACGGGCGGGCTAGGACCGACAAAGGATGATTTAACGAAGGAAACAATTGCACGCCATTTAGGGAAAAATCTAGTAATGGACCAGGAAGCATTAGAATCTATTGAACTTTATTTTAAAAAGGGAAATAGGGTAATGACTGAAAATAATAAGAAGCAAGCCCTTGTTTTAGAGGATTCTACTATCCTTCCAAATCATCATGGGATGGCACCTGGTATGATGGTCGAAAATGGTAATTGCGTATATATGCTTCTACCAGGACCCCCGAAAGAAATGGAGCCAATGTTTTTACACTTTGGTACTGCAGCTTTATCCAAACAAGTAAAAACAGATGAGAAAATAGTTTCTAGAGTTTTAAGGTTCTTTGGAATTGGTGAGGCAGCGTTAGAAACAGAAATCATGGATTTAATAGATCAACAAACAAATCCAACAATTGCCCCGCTGGCTGCAGATGGAGAATGCACGTTAAGGCTTACTGCGAAGCACCAAGACATGCAAACGGCAGAGTTAATGCTTGATGAAGTAGAGGGTAACATTAGAGCTCGTGTAGGTCAGTTTATATATGGGTATGACAATACTTCTCTAGTAGCGGAACTTATGAGAGTTTTAAAAGACAAGAAATTAACAATCTCAGCTGCAGAGAGTTTAACAGGAGGATTGTTTCAACAGGAACTAACGAGTGTACCCGGTGTTAGTTCAGTCCTTAAGGGCGGAGTTGTTTGCTACACGAATGAGGTTAAGAAGAATGTTTTAAAGGTTAAACCAGAAACCATTGAAAAATATGGGGTTGTAAGTCAAGAGTGTGCCAAAGAACTGGCTGAAAATGTTGCAGCATTAGTATCCGCAGACATAGGGATTAGTTTCACTGGTGTTGCTGGACCAGGTGAGCTTGAGGGTAAACCTGTAGGAACAGTTTACATTGGGATTTCGATTAGAGGACAGCAAACAGTGGTTAAAAAGCTGGAACTTGGCGGTTCAAGGGAAGCAAACCGGAGCCGTTCAGTAAAATACGGCTGCTATTATTTAATAAAGCAATTGCAAGAATCACAGAAAGCTAACTAAGCTCTCTGTGATTTTTTTAACTTAAAACAGTATCTGGTATCATTCTCTCGCATAACGTAACATACTCTCGGATAAACAAATTTGTCACACATAGTTAGTAAATAGTTTGAAAACAGATAAAAAAGGTAAATTAGAGTTCAAAAACTGTTGAAAATGGGTTAAATGCTAGAGCATTTACCCTTTTATTACATGTTTATTTGTTTCAAAAAAAACGAATAAGTGTTCGACTTTTTGCTGTACAAATGTCCAAAAAGAGGTTATATTATTAGTAGGTTTTAAATTATTGAATTTGGCTATTAACTTTTTGGTTTATATATAAGGGAGGAACTAGTAGTGAGTGATCGTAAAGCGGCCTTAGAAATGGCGCTAAAACAGATAGAAAAGCAATTTGGTAAAGGTTCCATCATGAAAATGGGAGAAAAGACAGACACAAGGATTTTAACAAGTCCAAGTGGCTCATTAGCAGTAGATTCAGCACTTGGTGTTGGCGGATATCCTAGAGGAAGAATTATTGAAATTTACGGACCTGAAAGCTCAGGTAAAACAACTGTTGCTTTACATGCAATTGCTGAAGTACAAGCAGCAGGCGGACAAGCAGCGTTTATCGATGCTGAGCACGCACTTGACCCAGCATATGCACAAAAACTAGGGGTTAACATCGATGAGTTATTGTTATCCCAGCCTGATACAGGAGAACAAGCGCTAGAAATCGCAGAGGCACTTGTACGAAGTGGTGCGATTGATATTCTAGTAGTCGATTCCGTTGCAGCATTAGTTCCAAAAGCAGAAATTGAAGGAGAAATGGGAGATTCCCACATGGGTCTTCAAGCTCGTTTGATGTCTCAGGCACTCCGTAAACTTTCTGGTGTCATTAACAAATCGAAGACAATCGCAATCTTTATTAACCAAGTTCGTGAAAAGATTGGTGTCATGTTTGGGAACCCTGAGACTACACCTGGTGGTCGTGCGTTGAAATTCTACTCTACGATCCGTGTTGAAGTACGTCGTGGAGAAGCTATCAAACAAGGCACTGACGTGGTTGGTAACAAAACCAAGATTAAAGTCGTTAAAAATAAAGTTGCACCTCCATTCCGTACAGCGGAAGTCGATATTATGTATGGTGAAGGAATTTCTAAAGAGGGCGAGATCATTGATATTGGCTCTGAATTAGATATCGTTCAAAAGAGCGGTTCTTGGTATTCTTACAATGAGGAAAGAATCGGTCAAGGCCGTGAAAATGCAAAGACCTTCTTAAGAGAAAATCCAAGTGTTCGTCTTGAAATTCAACAAAAGATTCGTGAACACTTCGGATTAGACGGTGAAAAGATAGTCACTGAAGCCGATGACGATGAACAGTTCGAATTAATAGACTAACAAAAAGAGCAAAGCCTGATTAGGTTTTGCTCTTTTTAATAAAAAGTGAATAATTATCAGTCTGTGTGTATATTTATGCAAAAAATAGCGATTTATATATTGTTAAAACATGAACAAAGTCTAAATATTTCAAAAAGCTGTCAGGAGTTACCCTTGACAATAAATATACACACATTTACAATTAACATGTATATTTTACATTTTTGTTAATATTACAATGAAAAGCTTGGTGCTTGCTGTATGTTGAACCAAACCAATGTACATGCCGACACTTAAAAAGTGTAACAAAAGTTCATAGCAAGAGGAGGTGTAACGATGGAACCTATTACTATCATCTCCATTTTGCTTGGCATTATCGTCGGTGCCGTTGTTGGCTATTTTGTTCGTAAATCCATTGCTGAGGCAAAAATAGCAGGTGCAAAGAATGCTGCAGAGCAGATTCTTGAAGATGCAAAGCGTGATGCTGATTCATTGAAAAAAGAAGCTTTGCTAGAGGCAAAGGATGAAATTCACAAGCTTCGTACGGAAGCCGAACGTGAGGTTCGTGAACGAAGAAATGAACTGCAAAAACAAGAAAACCGTTTACTGCAAAGAGAAGAGAATTTAGATCGAAAGGATGAATCGTTAAATAAACGAGAAATTCTATTAGAAAAGAAGGATGATTCTCTAAACCAAAGACAACAGCATATTGAACAGATGGAAAGCAAAGTGGACGAGTTGGTACGAACACAACAAACTGAACTTGAACGTATTTCGAGTTTGACTCGTGAGGAAGCGAAGAACATCATTATCGATAAGATGGAGCAGGAATTAACCTATGACACTGCGATAATGATTAAGGAAAGTGAAAACCGCGCCAAAGAGGAAGCGGATAAGAAAGCGAAGGAAATTCTATCCCTAGCAATCCAGCGTTGCGCTGCTGACCATGTTGCGGAAACGACTGTATCTGTAGTCAACCTTCCGAATGATGAAATGAAAGGCCGTATTATTGGTCGTGAAGGAAGAAATATCCGTACACTAGAGACACTTACAGGAATTGACTTGATTATCGATGATACTCCAGAAGCTGTTATTCTATCAGGGTTCGATCCGATTCGTCGGGAAACGGCGCGATTAGCGCTTGAAAAATTAGTTCAAGATGGACGAATCCATCCTGCACGAATTGAGGAAATGGTCGAAAAATCTCGTCGTGAAGTGGATGAGTACATTCGTGAAGTGGGTGAACAGACGACATTTGAAGTCGGAGTTCATGGATTACATCCGGATCTTATTAAGATCCTAGGACGCTTGAAGTTCCGTACTAGTTACGGGCAAAATGTCTTAAAACACTCAATGGAGGTTGCACAGCTTTCGGGCTTACTTGCAGCTGAACTTGGTGAGGATGAAACACTGGCACGACGTGCAGGTCTATTACATGATATTGGAAAAGCGATTGACCATGAAGTGGAAGGAAGTCACGTTGAAATCGGGGTTGAGCTTGCGACTAAATACAAGGAACACCCAGTGGTAATCAACAGTATTGCTTCACATCATGGTGATACGGAGCCAACATCAACCATTGCGGTTCTAGTGGCTGCTGCTGACGCTTTATCGGCTGCAAGACCTGGTGCACGCAGTGAGACTCTAGAAAACTATATCCGCCGTTTAGAAAAGCTGGAGGAAATTTCTGAGTCTTATGAAGGTGTTGAAAAATCTTTTGCGATCCAAGCTGGCCGAGAGGTCCGGATTATTGTAAGACCAGATGCAGTTGATGATCTAGCTGCACATCGTTTGGCTCGAGATATTCGAAAACGAATAGAAGAAGAGCTTGACTACCCTGGACATATTAAAGTGACAGTTATCCGTGAAACACGGGCTGTAGAATATGCAAAATAAAGCGGTGCGAAAGCACTGCTTTATTTTTTTGAAGTTTGGAGTTGAGGTTAAATAAAATAAAAGTGTGATACAATTTATAATAAATAAATGCATTACGAAAGGATTACAAATGAACTTATTATTTATTGGAGATGTTGTTGGTTCACCAGGTCGAGATATGGTTAAGGAGTATGTGCCAAAGATTAAGGAAAAATATCGACCAAATTTTACGATTATTAATGGTGAAAATGCAGCAGGCGGCAGAGGTATTACAGAAAAAATCTATCGGGAATTTTTAGGTTCTGGAGCACAGGCTGTAACCCTTGGAAATCATGCATGGGACAACAAGGAGATTTTTGAATTTATCGAATCAGCAAAGAATATGGTACGTCCAGCAAACTTTCCAGAAGGAACTCCCGGCAAAGGGTTAGCATTTTTTAAGGTGAATGACATCGAGGTAGCTGTCATCAATTTGCAGGGGCGAACGTTTATGCCTCCGCTGGATTGTCCTTTTAAAAAGGCAGATGAATTAGTCGAAATCGCTCAAGCACGTACACCCTTTATCTTTGTGGATTTTCATGCAGAAGCTACCAGTGAAAAACAAGCAATGGGCTGGTATTTAGACGGGAGGGTTTCTGCAGTTGTAGGCACCCATACACATGTACAAACAGCGGATAGCCGTGTCCTGCCAAATGGGACAGGCTATTTAACAGATGTAGGGATGACAGGTCCATATGATGGAATTCTTGGGATGGAAAGGGAAGCAGTCATCACTAAATTCCTTACAAGCCTTCCTGTAAGATTTGAAGTCCCTAAATCAGGTAGAACTCAGCTTAGCGGCGTCTACATGGAACTAGACAGAAAAACTGGAAAGTGCAAAAAAATGGAAAGAATTTTAATAAATGAAGATCATCCTTGGTATTCTTAACCTTCCGAAATGGAAGGTTATTTCTTTTTAACGATAAATAAGCACTTTTTTTGTCCAAGCCGGAATATGTCTTTTGCAGAATGAATATAGTAGCAGTGGAATCTTATATACCTGATTTGCTCATGAAACTGCTCATGCCAGGATCGGGATTATACAAGGGGGAGCTAGGAATGGAAATATTAAAAGTTTCAGCAAAATCTAATCCTAATTCTGTAGCTGGTGCACTTGCTGGAGTTCTGCGTGAAAGAGGTGCAGCAGAAATACAGGCGATTGGTGCAGGTGCATTGAATCAAGCTGTTAAGGCAGTAGCGATTGCAAGAGGATTTGTAGCACCTAGCGGAGTTGATTTGATTTGCATCCCTGCGTTCACTGATATTCAGATTGATGGTGAAGAACGCACGGCTATAAAGCTTATTGTTGAACCAAGATGAAAGAGATAGAATCAATGATGTGAAATAAGATGAATAAAACAAACGCTTTTGCCTGCTTATATTTTAAGCAGGTATTTTTATATACAAATCATTATAATAATGTTATTCTAGTATAAATGAAAACGTTTTCTATGATAAAGTGTTAAAGTAATATATTTTTTTAGATTTAGTACCGAATCGCATAACAGCAACGTTTTACAACAATTTTAGGGTAAGGTAAGTAGCTTTACTAAATGCCAATTTTTATAATATAAAAAAATATTCATATTTTAGACAATATTTCGTCTGAAAGGGTTGCAATTTTTGGAATAGAGGTCTAGAATTGTAAGCGTTTAGTACATATTCTAGTTTCGATTGATTTAGCCTTTAAAGCATTAAAGTCTAAATTCTAGTGAATGACTCGGAATTGTGCTACACTATTAACGAGTTCTAAAATATACTTTTTACATATCCAAAGGGGTGTAAGTCATGATCAATCAACTTTCGTGGAAAGTTGGCGGACAACAAGGGGAAGGTATTGAAAGTACAGGGGAAATATTTGCTATTGCATTAAATCGCCTAGGTTATTACTTGTATGGTTATCGTCACTTTTCATCTCGTATTAAAGGTGGTCATACCAACAACAAAATCAGAGTAAGTACGACAGAAGTTCGTTCAATCTCTGATGATCTTGATGTTCTTGTCGCTTTTGACCAAGAAACTATCGATTTAAACTACAAAGAGTTACACGCTAAAGGTGTAATCCTTGCTGATGCAAAATTCACGCCTAAGAAACCAGAAGATACACAAGCAGCATTGTATGCGGTTCCATTTACAGAAATTGCTACTGAATTAGGGACATCCTTAATGAAAAACATGGTAGCGATTGGTGCTACATCAGCTGTCTTGAATCTTGATATTCATGTGTTTGAAGAAGTAGTTCAAGAGATTTTTGGTAAAAAAGGTGCACAAGTAGTTGCGAAAAACATGGATGCCATTAAAGCTGGATATGAGTATATGAAAAATCAGCTTGTAGATGGCGTTGAAATAATGGAACTTGAAAAAGCTGACGGTAAAAAGCGCATGTTCATGATTGGAAATGACGCTATTGCATTAGGGGCTGTCGCAGCTGGCTGCCGCTTTATGGCTGCTTACCCAATTACACCAGCTTCTGAAATAATGGAATATTTAATTAAAAAGCTTCCAGCACTTGGTGGTTCAGTTATTCAAACAGAGGATGAAATTGCAGCATGTACAATGGCAATTGGTGCCAACTATGCTGGCGTACGTACAATAACTGCATCTGCAGGTCCTGGACTATCATTAAAGATGGAAGCAATCGGATTATCTGGTATTACAGAAACTCCGCTTGTTATTGTTGATACCCAGCGTGGCGGTCCATCTACAGGATTACCAACAAAGCAAGAGCAGTCCGATTTAATGGCGATGATCTATGGAACACATGGAGAAATCCCTAAAATCGTTATGGCTCCAAGTACTGTAGAAGAAGCATTCTATGATACTGCCGAGGCATTTAACCTTGCTGAAGAATATCAATGTCCAGTTATTATTCTTTCAGATCTTCAATTATCTCTAGGTAAACAGACTGTTGAACCATTAAGCATGGATAAAGTTGAAATCAGACGCGGTAAACTGGTAACAGATGAAATTCCTGAAAATGAAAACAAAGGATATTTCAAACGTTATGAAGTGACAGCTGATGGAGTTTCACCACGTGTTATTCCTGGTATGAAAAATGGTATCCACCATGTAACAGGTGTTGAACATGACGAAACTGGTAAACCTTCTGAATCAGCAGCAAACAGAATTGCCCAAATGGACAAGCGATTCCGTAAAATAGAAAATATTCGTTTCAACACACCAGTTTATAAAAATGTGAAACATGAAGAAGCTGATGTCTTATTTGTTGGATTCAATTCAACTCGTGGTGTAATTGAAGAAGCAATGGTTCGTTTAGAAAACGATGGCTTAAAAGTAAACCATGCTCAAATTCGTTTGATTCACCCATTCCCGACTGACGAAGTATTACCACTTGTTCGTTCAGCAAAGAAAGTTGTAGTTGTTGAGAACAACGCTACTGGACAATTGGCAAACATTATGAAAATGAATGTTGGTCATGCTGAAAAGATTATTAAACATTTAAAATATGACGGTAATCCGTTCTTACCACACGAAGTATATACAAAATGTAAGGAGTTGTTCTAAACATGGCCACTTTTAAAGACTTTAGAAATAATGTAAAACCGAACTGGTGCCCTGGCTGTGGCGACTTCTCTGTACAAGCGGCAATGCAACGTGCAGCAGCGAATGTAGGGCTCGAGCCTGAAAACTTAGCTGTTATTTCTGGTATTGGATGTTCTGGCCGTATCTCTGGATATATTAATTCATACGGCTTCCATGGAATTCATGGCCGCTCATTACCAATCGCACAAGGTGTAAAAATGGCAAACCGTGATTTAACAGTAATCGCTTCTGGTGGTGACGGAGACGGTTTTGCAATTGGTATGGGTCATACAATCCATGCAATCCGGAGAAATATTGACATTACTTATGTTGTAATGGATAACCAAATCTATGGCTTAACAAAGGGACAAACGTCTCCACGTTCCGCTGCTGGATTTAAAACAAAATCAACTCCGATGGGATCGGTTGAACAAGCTATTTCTCCAATGGAGATGGCCCTAACTGCTGGAGCAACATTTGTTGCACAAAGTTTTTCAACAGATCTAAAGGATTTGACTGCTCTAATTGAAGCTGGTATTAAGCATAAAGGGTTCTCTTTAATAAACGTATACAGCCCATGTGTAACGTATAATAAAGTCAACACTTATGACTGGTTTAAAGAGAATTTAACGAAGTTGAGTGATATTGAAGGTTATGATCCTTCAAACCGTGAAGAAGCTATGCAAACATTGATGAAGCATAATGGCTTAGTTACTGGTTTAATTTATCAGAACACAGAACGTCAATCGTATCAGGAATTAATCAATGGTTACGCTGAAACTCCTTTATCACAGGCTGATTTAAACCTTGATCAACAATATTTTGATAAACTAGTTGGCGAATTTATGTAATAGCAATTTGAAAATCTCGTAGTGTGCTGCTACGGGATTTTCTATTGTTTTCAAGCCTATTAACCTTTATACTATAATAATGTGCAGAAGTATGTTAGGCGTGTTCTGACACTATGTACAGGTAAAAATTTACTTTATTAATATTAATAGACACATCAGCTAAAACGACTGAAAGGAGATTTTTTACGAATGAATGAAAAACAACGTTTAGAATCTAAACAAATTGAAGCTGCTAATTCTTCGGACAAAAAATCCGCCAAGGATTACAGTAAGTACTTTGAACAGGTCATTACTGCACCATCATTAAAAGACGCTAAAAAACGTGGTAAAGAAGAAGTAAAATACCACAATGATTTCTCCATTCCTGAAGAGTTTCGCGGCATGGGTGAAGGCAGAAAGTTTTATATTCGTACGTACGGCTGCCAGATGAACGAGCACGATACGGAAGTTATGGCTGGAATCTTTTTGGCTTTAGGCTATGAACCGACTGACAGAACAGAAGATGCGAATGTTATCCTATTAAATACATGTGCGATTCGTGAAAATGCTGAAAATAAAGTGTTTGGTGAACTAGGACATTTAAAGCATTTGAAGACAGAAAAGCCAGATTTACTGTTAGGTGTATGTGGATGTATGTCACAGGAAGAATCTGTGGTCAATAAAATCTTAAAAACCTATAACCAAGTGGATATGATTTTTGGTACACATAACATTCATCGTTTGCCAAATATTTTACATGAAGCATACATGTCAAAAGAAATGGTTGTTGAAGTATGGTCTAAAGAAGGTGACGTGATTGAAAACCTTCCAAAAGTACGACGTGGAAATATTAAGGCATGGGTTAACATTATGTATGGCTGTGACAAATTCTGTACCTATTGTATTGTTCCCTATACTCGTGGTAAGGAACGAAGCCGCCGTCCGGAAGAGATTATCCAGGAAGTACGTCATTTAGCAGCACAGGGTTATCAGGAAGTTACTCTGTTGGGCCAAAACGTAAATGCTTATGGTAAAGATTTAGAAGACATTAACTATGGTCTAGGTGACCTTATGGATGAATTAAGGAAGATTGATATTCCTCGTATTCGTTTCACGACAAGTCACCCACGTGACTTTGATGATCATTTGATTGAAGTCCTTGCAAAAGGCGGTAATCTGATGGATCACATTCATCTTCCAGTTCAATCAGGTTCAACCGATGTATTGAAAATTATGGCTCGTAAATATACGAGAGAACAATATTTAGAGTTAGTACGCAAGATTAAAGCGGCAATTCCAAATGTTGCATTAACCACTGACATTATCGTTGGTTATCCAAATGAAACGGATGAACAATTTGAAGAAACTTTATCTTTATATCGTGAAGTAGGCTATGAACTAGCTTATACGTTCATTTATTCTCCTCGTGAAGGTACACCTGCAGCAAAAATGCAGGATAATGTTCCAATGGAAGTTAAGAAGGAACGTTTACAACGTTTAAATGCTTTGGTGAACGAGTTATCTGCAGAAGCGATGAAAAAGTACAAAGGCCAAATTGTTGAAGTTCTTGTTGAAGGGGAAAGCAAGAACAATCCTGATGTCCTTGCAGGATACACTTCCAGAAACAAGCTTGTGAATTTTGCTGCTCCTAAATCAGCAATTGGTAAAATTGTTAAGGTCAGAATTACTGATACAAAAACATGGTCATTAAACGGAGAAATGGTGGAAGAATTAGAACCGGTAGAGGTGAAGTAAAGTGGCGAAATATACAAAAGACGATATCATCGCTCGTGCACAAGAATTAGCACGCATGATAGGAGAAACTGAGGAAGTTGATTTCTTTAAACGTGCAGAAGCACAGATTCATGTAAACCCGAAGGTTAGTACGTTAATTTCAGATATTAAGGGTTTGCAAAAGCAAGCCGTTAATTTACAACATTACGGTAAGCCAGAAGCATTAAAAAAGGTAGAAGATAAAATCTCTTCGATTGAACAGGAGTTAGATGATATTCCAGTTGTTCAAGAGTTTAAGCAGTCCCAAATGGAAGTAAATGAATTGCTTCAGTTAATTGCTACTACAATCTCTAATAAGGTAACAGATGTCATTATTGAGTCTACTGGCGGAGATGTCTTAAAAGGTGAAACAGGTGCAAGTATTCATAATGGCGGGTCTTGTGGAAATCACGATCACGACCATGAACATTAAAAAGGTAACCAGGCTTTTACAGAGCCTGGTTTTTTTATGGACATTTTTAGAAAAGTCATTTCAACTTAAAGTACTTGCCTAATTGGAACCTACATTAGACTCCCGCATAAAATGAATTATGACTAAACTTTTATCCAGTATTCGCAGAAATATATCGCACACTAGTCTATAAAATTGCATAGGATGAATTGAAAATGAATGAGGAGGGTTCGCGCGAAATGGGAGAATACAGAGAGATAATTACGAAGGCCGTAGTAGCGAAAGGGCGTAAATTCACCCAGTCCAATCATACGATTAGCCCGGCACATAGTCCGACAAGCATTCTTGGATGTTGGATTATCAACCATAAATACAACGCGAAAAAAGTCGGCAAAACTGTAGAGATACACGGCTCGTATGACATTAACGTTTGGTATTCATTTAATGATAATACCAGAACAGAAGTAGTAACCGAAAAGGTTCAATATACAGATGTCATTAAGTTACGATACCGTGACCATGATTGTTTGGATGACAATGAAATTTGTGCTCGCGTTCTTCAGCAGCCAAATTGTTGTGAAGCCGTTATCTCCCCGAATGGCAATCGAATCATTGTCCATGTTGAAAGGGAATTCCTCGTGGAAGTGATTGGCGAAACGAAAGTATGTGTCGCCGTTAATCCACATGGTTGCAAGGACGATGACGATGATTGGGGAATGGATGTTGACGACGAAGAATTTGAGGAATTGAATCCAGATTTCTTACTCGGCGTCGAAGAAGAATAAACATACTAGGAAGTCTCTACTTCCTAGTTTTTTCTTTTTTATTATCTTATAATAAAAGAAAGAAGGTATGATAAAAAAGAAAAATCAGCAACCTATTTTTAGGAGGTGTCACAGAAATGGAGCCTAGACAACCTGGAAATAACAAACTGCCTGATTTCGACCAATTAAACGACAGAATCATTGTGGAGCAGCCATCAGGACCACATTTGATTATTAAAACAAATCTTGACCCGCAGGATTCTACCGAGAATAACCCATATTATCAGGGGAAAGAAACCGATAATCCCAAAGCATTTAGAGATTATTTTGAAGAGTAAGCCAGGAGATATATCCTGGCTTTTTATTGAACTTGAGCATCCTTTGATTCAATTGCAAGCAGTTCCCATTCACGCTTTAATAAAGAAAACATACTAGTGGTATGATATGAATTGTTTTGAAACAAATAATCACGCAATTCCCCTTCTTTTTTAAAGCCTAACTTCTCAAGAAGATTACTTGAAGCCTCGTTTTCTAAGTAAACAACAGCCCCTATGCGGTTTAATCCCAACTCTTGATAGCTATAACGCATAACCTCTTTGATCGCTTCTGAAGTATAGGCTTTCCTCCAATAGAAGGGATGAATTTCATAGCCAATTTCCGCTTTTTTATTTTTTAGCTGTAATCCATTCAGACCTAAGGTACCGATAAATTTGTTATTTTCCTTCAGGACGATCCCCCAGCGCATGGACCGTTTTTCGTAAAAGTTCTTCTGAAACATGTCAATTAACTTTTTTGCCTCTTCGATTGAGGTGAAAGTATCAGTCCCGTAATATCTGGTTACCTCTTCTAAAGATAAAATATTAAATAAACTGGTAGCATGAATTTGAGTAATTTCAATTAATTTTAATCGATCTGTTTCTAAGGTTGGAAATAACACAGGAACACCTCATTATAAATAGGTAATAAATTTTTTGTTAAAGTAGAGAATATTTTTTCTATTCTAAGTGTATATGAGATGTATACTAAAAGGAAAGAATTATCTAGTTTGTTTTGAGGTGTCCAAATGAAAATTGAGAAATATATAAAATTGATTGGAAATGAATTATTGCCCAATATCCAATTATCAACCGAAGGTCCATTTGATCCAATTATTGTAAAAAATACCTCAAATACTTGGAAAACAATTGGGAGCGGGAATTATGCAGGGGTATTTTTACATCGGTCGAACCCCAATTGGGTTGTAAAGGTGTATGGAAGAAATCCTGAGGACCTAAAAAAAGAAGTGGAAGTATATAAGAAGCTAGGGAATCATCCATCCTTTTCTTCATTAATTGACTACGGAGATAATTATTTAATTTTAAAAAGAATTGATGGGGTTAATCTGTTCAATGCAGTCGTGAAAGGAATACGAATCCCCGAAAGTGTTATTCACGATGTGGATGAGGGGATTGCGTATGCGAGGTCGGTTGGATTAAATCCCTTTGATGTACACGGAAAAAATGTTGTGATGAGTAATGGGAGAGGGTATATAGTAGATGTATCAGATTTTTATAAGCAGGGAAAATGCCGAAAGTGGGATGACCTAAAAAAGGCTTATTACAAAATTTATCTGCCTATTATTTATAAATATAATATTCCTATACCTTTCTTTATCGTTAACAGTGTCAGAAAAGGGTATCGTTTGTTTAGAAAAATAAAAAAGGGAAGTATATAAAATTATATATTTCCCTTTTTAAGTTTACTTATCGATTTTCATTTTGAAATTTCACCATGAATTCACTAAACGCTTTACATGTTTCATATGGGACAGCGTTATAGGTAGAGGCGCGGCAGCCTCCAACAGAGCGGTGACCATTTACACCGATAAATCCTTCATTCTTTGCTTCAGCTAAGAATTTTTTCTCTAATTCTTCATCCTTCACTCGGAAAGTAATATTCATCAGTGAGCGGCTTTCGACTTCTGCATGACCAATATAGAATCCATTGCTTTGATCGATTGCGTCATAAATGAGTTTTGCTTTTTCCTCGTTTCGTTTGGCTAGTTCATTAATTCCGCCTGTTTCTTTTATCCAGTTCAAAACTTCGCCAAGCATATAAATTCCGAATGTAGGCGGTGTGTTATATAAAGAGTTGTTTTTTGAATGGGTGCTATACTTTAGCATAGTCGGAATGTTAGGATTCGCCTTTTCAAGCAGATCCTTGCGAATGATTGCTACTGTAACACCAGAAGGACCGAGATTCTTTTGAGCGCCTGCATAAATTAATGAAAATTTACTGACATCAATAGGCTTGGATAAGATATCACTGGACATATCCGCAATCAATGGTACATCACCTGTGTTTGGGAAGTCCTTCCATTGTGTACCGTATATTGTATTATTTGATGTTAGATGAATGTAAGCATCTGTCGGGTTGTATTTCAACTCGTCAAATTGTGGGACACGGCGATATTGTCCTTCCTTCGTAGAGGCAACATGGTAAGCATCCCCAAATAGTTTTGCTTCAGAATATGCTTTTTCAGACCATGACCCGGACATGATATATCCTGCTTTTTCTCCTGGTTTCAAAAAGTTCATGGGAACCATTGAAAATTGAAGACTTCCTCCTCCTTGGAGAAAAAGGACCTCGTAATTTTCCGGAATAGATAACAATTCTTTTAGAAGTGCAATGGCGTTGTTATGTACTTCCTCATAGGCAGCACTACGATGGCTGAGCTCCATGACTGACATACCCGTACCACGAAAATCGATTAGTTCCTGTTGAGCTTTCTCAAGAACAGCTAACGGAAGGGCAGATGGACCTGCATTAAAGTTATAGGCGCGCTGGACAAGTGTATTCATTTTTTCACTCCCATTTTTCATTTATTAGAATATAACATATTTTCTTACATTTTAAATCAACTAAATTCAAGTGAAGACGTTTACATTTAAAAAAACTTAAAATATATAAAATTTTAGTTGCTAACCTTTTTAAAACATAAAAATAGAGTTCAATTTTTCACAAAGAAATTAAGTAAAAAATAGTAGATATTCAGTGTTTTTTTTATTTAATAAGAGAAATTGTGTAATTAATTATTCAGAAAATAAAAAGTATTATGAATACATTGACAAGCATTTTATACGACTGTAGAATTACAGTTAGCAAAAGGAACTGCTTTTTTCACGATTTTCACCGGTAAAATCGTGAAAAATAGAAATGTAAAATTTCAGTTTATTAAAAACTGAGATTTTAAGCTTTTGTTGCTTGCTGGCCACAAGCAAATCAAAAGTAATATTCTTTAAGTTAAATGAAAACGTTTACAGAAAAACATCGCATACTGTATTACAAATACAAGGGGGATAAAAATGGCAAAAAATATTAGTAGAAATATGCTTAAATTTTTAGTCGTCATTCTGGCTTTTCAAGATGTTGCAGCTGGAGTAGCTGGATCGATTATGGCTGACATTATTAAGGCATTTCCAGATTATGATCCCACCATTGTCATGTTGGTAGCTACATTCCCGGGTCTCATACAAATTGTACCTGCATTATTTTATGGAAAACTAACAAAAGTATTTAAAAAGAAAACATTGTTATTTATCGGGTTGACTTTATTTATTATTGGTGGGACACTGCCAACATTTATTGATAATCTGCCATTGATTATCGCAATGAGAGGACTTTTAGGACTCGGTGTTGGTATTACCATGCCGTTATCTATTGATGTCATTACGGATTTCTTTGACGGCAGGGAAAGGGATTTCTTAATTGGTTTTGGAACTTCCACGATTGCATGTATTGGAGCGATTTTCTTCCAATTAGGCGGCGGAATTTTAGCAGATTCCTTTGGCTGGCAATATGGATTCCTTACGTACCTTTTCCCAATTTGGATACTCGCCGTTACTATGCTTTATTTACCAGAGCCTGAAAAGAAACAGACGAATGAAGCAGCAAAAGCAAGTAATAAGCTTAAATTACCAAAAGCAATATATTGGGTATGTTTAGGGCAAGTAATATACTCTGGGTTAATCTTTGGATATGTTACAAATATTTCGGTCGTCATTCAAGGTGATCGACTAGGGAATGCAACAGAAGCAGGTATGGCAATCTCTGTATTTACTTTTGGTACACTGATTGCAGGATTTATCTTTGGAAAAATCAAACATGCACTGCCAAACTTTTATCTGCCTATAGGTGTTCTTGTAACAGGGATTGGGATGGCAATTTGTTATTACTCACCAACCCTAACAATGATCTTTGTCGGTAGCATTATTGGCGGGTTTGCAATGGGGATTGGACTTCCAGGTGTATTTACAAAAGTCTCAGAACTTACTCCTCCTGGTGCACCGCCAGCAGTAGGGCTTGTTGTCGTAGGGCAGGGTCTAGGCGGTATTTTGGGACCATTTGGATTCCAAATCGTGCAAAACATATTTAATCAAGACATTGGAAGATTCCCATTAGCTGTCAGTGCCATTGGATTAATTGTCTTATCGTTAATATGGGCTGCAGCGGTAATGAAACCTAAAAAAGATATAGAAGTTACATTAAATAATTAATTATGAAGAAAGGATGTTACAAATAACTTTGTACATCCTTTTATATTTTTGTGAAAGGTTTTTAAGATAGATTTTCATCTATTTATATTTTAATTTTAATAAATATTTAGAATTGATTGACAGATTAAAAAACAGTAGGTAAAATTATAGTTAGTTAATGGAAGCGCTTTTTTAGAGATTTTATACTACATATATGATGTTTAACACAAGAACTGAAATTTTAGTTAGAAGAATCAATTGATTTGGAAAGTGAGGGAATTGAAATATGGCTGAAGTCATTAAACGAAAGATCCAAACCGGAAACTATCAAACTTTTATTAATGAAGGTGGAGATAATAAGTCATCTGAGACAATTATTTTCTTACACGGAAGCGGACCTGGGGCAAGTGGAGAATCAAACTGGAGAGAAATTCTACCTAGTTTTCAAGATAAATTTCACGTAGTGGCACCAGACATCTTTGGCTTTGGAAATACAGATCATCCTGAAGAATACCCTCAAAATGGGGCACAATGGATGAAGATTCGAGTAGAACAAGTACTATCATTAATGGACACTTTAGAAATTGAAAAAGCCCATTTGGTTGGGAATTCCCTGGGCGGTGTTATTGCACTTCACCTTCTTATGTATGCTCCAGAAAGATTTGATCGTATCGTGTTGATGGGAGCAGGAGGCGGCTTGAAAGAACCTACCCCAGAGCTTGCTAAATTAGCAAACTTCCACAAAGATCCAAACCCTGTTGCATTTAAAAATCTATTAAGCTGGTTCCTCTACGATAAGAGTATTTTAGAAGATCAGCTGGAGAAGATTGTTGCAGAACGGTTAGAGTTGTTCTTAAGACCCGATGTACGCAGATCTTATGAGGAAAATTTCACAAAAACACATCTGTCTGACATGCTTGTTCCTCCTTCAGCACTTAAACAAATGGAGAATGAAATGTTACTCATTCATGGACACCAAGACCGATTTGTACCGATTGAAAGCAGCCTTTACGTCATGGATTACTTGCCAAACGCACAGCTCCATATCTTCAAGCGCTGTGGACACTGGGCACAGGTAGAACAAAAGGAAAGATTTATCAAACTAACTTCGGATTTTTTCAACGGTGAAATTTAGAAATAGTGTTGATTTAATTGCTAATACACCGTTGATCCTCTCTTCCTATCAGTATGAAAGTGATAGACTCTTAGAGTGATTACTAATATTATAGGGGTAACGACAACAAATGAGAATTGAAGGTGTATTAAGATGAAAATAGATCAGGCATATCGCTATATTAAAAGACAAATTATTGATGGAGTCTGGGTACCTGATACAGCGATTAATGTTAATGAAGTTTCTGAGCATTTAAATATCAGCCGCACACCGATACATAAGGCTATGACAAAACTTTCAGAAGAAGGATTTTTGTCAATCATTCCCCAAGTAGGTGTGTTTGTAAAAAGACCAGAGATGGAAGAAGTGATGGAGCGATTATTGGTCTGTGCAAACCTAGACGCTTTAATGACGGAGCATGCGATAAAAAATTTAAATGATGAAGAACTTTCTCAAATGTATACGATTTTAACTAAGATGGATAATCTAGAAATCTCTGAGGAAGAGTATTCACTCCTTAATATTGAGTTTCACCGGATCATTTATCTAGCGGCTAAGTTACCTTATACGTTTACTCTTGCAAATCAGTTATGGGATTACTTGAATTATGTTGGGAATCCGGCAATGTTATTTTCAATCGATCGAAGAAAGCAATCGCAGGCGGAGCACTGGATGATTTACTTTAGCTTAAAAGATCGGGACGCCAAACTAGCAAAAAAGCTAATGGAAAAACATTTAACCCGTATTGCAGATAATGTTAGTGAAAAATATCAGAAAATGGGTCTGGCTCAGGAAGTGGGTAACGAAATTTAAATGGTATAACAACTATAATTACGGGAGGTTTTCTTATGAACCAAAGCGTGTTGGAAACGAAAAATGTATTAGTGGACAGAGCGCGGGCTCTTATTCCTAAACTGCGAGAGTTTAGCCTAGATATTGATAAAAATAGTAGAATTCCAGAAGAGATTGTAGATGATTTAAAAAATGAGGGACTCTTAAAGGTACTCAGGCCGAATATGTTTGACGGTTATCAGACAAATATGAGAGCGTTCACAGAGGTTGTAACAGAGATTTCCCGTGGTAACGGTTCAGCAGGTTGGTTCGTTTGCTTAAGCAATATTCGTGATTATATGATTTCTTACACATTTGGAGAAAAAGCCTTAGATGAGATTTATGGAACGGGCAAAGATGTTGTGTTAGCAGGTAACTTTAAACCGATTAAGTGTAATATCAAAAAGGTTGAAGGCGGATACTTTGTGGAAGAAGCCCAGTGGCCATTTGTTTCAGGAAGTCCACATGCCGATTGGTGCTACTTCGGATTCCCGTTAGCAGATGAAAATGACGGAATGGAAATGGCCATTATGGTGGTACCACGTGAGGAAATAGAGATTCTTGACGACTGGAATGTTATGGGATTAAAGGGTTCCGGCAGTAATAGCTGTAGAATTCAAAATGTCTTCGTACCAGAACACCGTGTATCATTGGATCGCTTAGCAAGCAAAGGTCATTACCTAATTGATCCGCTTAAAGACGTTTCATTATATAGATCTTCTTTTGTGCCATCTCTTACTTTATCGATTGTAGGACCGGCATTGGGACTTGCAAAGGCAGCGATGGACCTCTATATGGAAAGACTTCCGAAAGCTGGAATTGGAAACACCTTTTATCAAAAACAAAATGAAGCACCAATCACACATCACCAGGTTGCCCAAGCACAATTGAAAATTGATACTGCTGAAATGTTTTTATACCGTGCTGTAGATAAAATTGATAGCTATGCTGAACGTGGAGAAGTAATGGATACGGCTGAAATCGTAAAAGTGAAGGCAGATTTCGGCTATGTCAATCAATTATGTAAGGAAGCGATTGATCTTCTAGTTGCTGGTGTGGGCTCCATGTTTACCTACCATAATAATCCTCTACAATTAGTCTATCGTGATTTTTTTGCCATGCATTTACATGGTTTCATTACACCATCAAGTTTAATCGAAACATATGGAAGAGTCCTTTGCGGGCAAGAACCGAATACCTATTTTGTCTAATTTTAAATGAAAAGGCTTTCTGTTTTCTGAAGATTCAAATACAAAATTAAATGGGGGAAAAAACATGAGTTTACCAGAAATCGCAAAGTTAGGTCACGTCGCTTTAGTTTCAGCGGATCTAGAAAAATCACTTTGGTTCTTTAAGGAATTAATTGGTTTAGAAGAAACCGAAGAAGTAAATGGTACGCATTATTTACGCGCATGGGGAGATTTTGAACATCACACATTATCCATTACAGCTGGGGAAAAGTCATATGTTGATCATATTGCATGGCGAACAAAGCGTCCGGAAGATGTAGAGCAATTTGCACATCTACTCGAGGAGGCAGGAACAGAAGTAAGCTGGGTGGAGGCTGGAATGGAAGCAGGGCAAGGAAGAGCCATTCGTTTTAAATTGCCGAGTGAACACCGTTTTGAAATTTATTATGACATGGAAAAAACATTAGCAGAGCCTTCCAAGCGTTCAGTGTTAAAGAATCAGACCTACAAATCTTGGGCAAAAGGCTGTTCACCAAGAAGAATTGACCATGTTAATATTCTATCTTCATTAAAGGCAAACGTTATTTCAGATTATTTGATGGAGAAATTAGGATTTAAAATGAGAGAATGTGTTAAAGCTCCGGATGAATCATTAATTGGCGCGTGGTTAAGTGTAACTCCTTTGGTTCATGATATCGCGGTAAGCCATGATCCATTCTCACCATCAACACATCAAATCCACCATTTGTCTTACTGGCTTGATAATGCCCAAGATTTGCTGCGGGCAGCAGACATCTTAACGGAACATGGACTTAAGTTTAAAGGTCCAGGTAAGCATGGTATTTCACAAGCAATGTATATATACGTGGTCGATCCAGGAAGCGGAGTACGTGTAGAGTTGTTCACGAATGGTTATTTGATTTTTGAACCAGATTGGGAGCCTATTGTATGGACGCTAGATGAAATGGATGTAGGCTTTACCTTCTGGGGAGATCAAACAGATACGTTACCAGAAAACAATCCGACGATTGAAGCTTAAGAGTATAATAAATTAATTTTATAGAAGAGTGAGGTTAGTAGAATGGATGACCGTGAATTTCGAACCGCAATGGGAAAATTTGCAACAGGCGTAACCGTAATTGCTACTGATGTGGATGGAGACGTACATGGGATGACAGCCAATGCCTTCATGTCTGTGTCACTTGACCCGAAACTAGTAGTAATCTCAATTGGTGAAAAGGCAAGGATTCTTGAGAAAATTAAACAAAGCAAAACGTTTTCAGTTAATATTTTAGCTGCTGACCAACAGGAACTTTCGATGATATTTGCTGGACAGTTAAAGGAACACCGCGATGTGGAATTTGACCGGCTTGATGGGAAGCCCGTACTAAACGGGGCGGTTGCACAAATAGCCTGTGAAGTATCTGCAGAACATGTTGAAGGAGATCACACGCTATTCATTGGAAGTGTAACAGACATTCATTTAGAAGATGCTGAACCACTCATTTTTTATAGTGGAAAGTACCGTGCTTTAGCTGAAGCTGTAACGGTATAATGAACACTTTAATGAAAAGGGGACAGCTCTAATGGATATTCAAAAAGCGGCGACTGCTTTAATGGAAGCAGAAGATCAGAAAAAAACAATTGCCCCATTTACATCCTCAACAGAAGAAATTACTGTTGAGGATGCTTACAACATCCAGCTTTTCCAAATTCGCCAAAAGGTTGCAAAAGGTGCTGTGGTTGTTGGAAAAAAGATTGGGCTGACAAGTAAAGCCATGCAGGAAATGCTGAATGTTTGCGAACCTGATTATGGACATCTTCTTGATAGCATGATGTATAGAGAGGGAGAGACAATCAGTCTTCATAAGTATATTCAGCCGAGAATTGAATTTGAAATTGCGTTTGTTTTGAAAAAGGACTTAAAAGGTCCGGGTGTAACGATGAACGATGTCATTGAAGCTACGGACTATGTCGTTCCAGCTCTAGAGATTATTGATAGTCGAATAAAAGATTGGCAGATCAAATTTGAAGATACAGTTGCAGACAATGGCTCATCCGCTGGTGCAATTATAGGAAGAACAACTGCAAAAATAGATCATTTAGATTTAGCAGCCGTAAAAATGACAGTAACAAGAAATGGTGAGTATTTGGACTCAGCAGATGGTTCAGCTGTAATGGGGCACCCAGCTCAAGCAGTGGCATGGTTAGCCAATGCACTTGGAAGCTACGGAATTTCACTCTATGCCGGGGAAGTTATTCTTTCTGGAGCACTTTCAAAAGCAATACCAATTGAAGATGGAGATACCTTCACCGCTGAATTTGAACATATTGGAGCAGTAACTGCTGCCTTCAAGAAATAATAACAAGATATAAAGATTAAGACTCCTTGTATGAATAATGTAAGGAGTCTTTATTTTAAACTCTGGCATTTATTAATCAACACAGTTTAATATTTAATCTTTAGAAGGAAAAGGTGAGTTTATGAGGGGTAACTCAGGCAATCTGCTGGAACCAAACTACATAGAGGAAGGAAATAAGAAAATTCTAACCACTGCAGGAGCCTTTGGTTTATTGCGTAAGGGCATAATCGAGAATTTGGGATTAAAGCGGTCCAAGGGGTTTTTGCTTCGTTATGGCTGGAGTTTGGGTGTCAGCAATGCGGAAGAGGCTATGTTAACGAGTACCTCCATTGACTATCTAATTAAACAAGCTGCCGTGCTCCATTTGAGTACAGGCCATATAGGAGATGTCCAGTCTGAAAGATTTATTGAATGGGTTGATTCAGAAAATATTAGAACAATAAGTGGTAAAGGAAAGTGGATTCATTCATTTGAAGCACAGGAGCATCTTAAACATCATGGGAAATCTGATATGCCTGTATGCCATATCTTAACGGGGTATGCAAGCGGCTATATGTCTACCATTTGTAAAAAGAGTTTGATTGTGAAGGAAATTAGCTGCCTAGCCAAAGGTGACCCTGAATGCTGCTTCGAGATGAAGCTACAGGAGGATTGGGGACTAGAGATCCAGGATGAGCTAAAATTCTATCATGAAACCAATATTATAGAAGAATTAGAGTACACCTATGAGCAATTGTTAGAGCAGTGGAATTATATCGATAAGGTTTCCAAATTTCATAAAAAATTAACGGAAAGTATTTCAAACGGAAGCAATTTACAGGATATTGCCGATTCTACTTTTGGACTATTAAAAATACCGATTTCAATTGAGGATTTAAGCTTTCAAAAAATTGTTTATACAGGAATGGAAGAAGACGAATATAGCGCTTTGAGTAAAGAACTGAAAGAAAGCTTAATTCGAAAGAATAGAAAAAATAATAAACCGCTTCCCCTATTTAAAGAAACAACTAGACTAAAAACAGAAAACCAAGAGCGTCTCATCACGCCTATTATTGTACAAAAAAAAGTGATTGGCTATTGTACATTTATTTATTTAAAAGAAACAGAGAAAAGCTCTGAGAATAACATTATGTTTATCGAGCGGGTAGCAAATGCAGCCTCGCTATACCTTTTAAATGAGAAGACGAGCTTTGAAGCACTTGAAAAGATGAAGGGCTATTTCTTAGAACAAATTTTAAAGGGACAGTATTCCTCTAGAGAAGAAATTATCAATCGCGGACGCTATATGGGGGTAAATCTTGAAACGCCCTTCTATATTGCTGCAATTGACTATAAAGAGAATGGCAAGACAGCAAAAGATAGCAATGACTATGAACAAATTTTAGAATCCATTGCTAAGTATCTAGACATTCAGGGATATAAAGCACTAATCGGTCAATATGAAGGTAAAATCATTATGTTGATACCTGAAACTTCGAACATACTGCAAAATTTGGAAAAAATCTTAAAACATATTGAAACGACTCATTCAAATTACAACTATAAGATTGGAATTAGTGATCAAGCTGAAGAAATTGAACATGTTTTGGAGTATTTGGATGAATCCCTTATAAGCCTGAGGATGTCAACGGAGAAGAAAATTATCCATTTCAAGGATTTGGGAATTGTTGGTATTTTAATTAATTCAAAAAATGTAAGTGGGATTAAAAAAATTGCTAAACAGGAATTAGGGCCGCTTTATAAATTGGGAGAGGGCAAACAAAAGGAATTATTGAAAACACTATATGTATTTTTATCAAATGGCGGTAAACTACAGCAAACGATGGATGATTTGTCATTATCAATGAGTGGACTTATGTACCGGATTAACAAGATTGAAAATCTAATTAATAAAGATCTGCGAGACTCATCACAAAGCTATCAGTTACTATTGATTTTAGATTCACTGTTAGCTTTGGGGGAGCTGGAAATATAAGAATAGTGAGTTAGGTTACCAGGGCATTCATGTTTGATTGCTCTTTTTTCCTAGGTGAAGTATCAAAAAACCAATATAAACTAGTTGAAAATGATAGAAAATCCAATGATTTTTACTCTAGTTTATATATTTAGAATTTTCTAATATTTAGAAATGTAAGGGTTTTCTTTTTGATACAAGAATCTGGGAGGGATTTATTTGAATCAAGCTACAGCTATTAATACCGTTGAAAGAAGTACTTTAAAGAAAACAATGAGAAGAATACTGCCGTTTATTTTAATTCTTTATGTCATTGCCTTTTTGGATCGGGTAAATATGGGCTATGCAGCTTTAGAGATGAATGCAGATTTAGCATTAACCGCAGAAGCATTTGGATTACTGTCTGGTTTATTCTTTATTAGTTATTTCCTTTTTGAAGTCCCAAGTAACCTTATTTTGCACAAAGTTGGTGCACGGCTTTGGATTGCCCGTATTATGATTACATGGGGCATTGTGGTCGTATTAACTGGATTTATCCAATCTGCCGCCCACTTATATATTTTACGCTTTTTATTGGGTGCTGCAGAAGCTGGGTTTGTCCCAGGAATCATTCTTTACTTAACATATTGGTTTAGAGCCCGTGAAAGAGGAAAGGCAACAGCTCTCTTTTTCGTTGCCTTGCCATTAAGTGCATTAATTGGTGCACCGCTTTCTACCTGGATCATGGATACCGTGACTTGGGGAGGATTAGCAGGATGGCGGTGGATGTTTATTTTAGAGGGCATACCTGCAGTTTTATTGGGTATTGTGGTTTTATTTTACTTGACAGACCGTCCTGTTAACGCCAAGTGGTTAACAGAACAGGAAAAAACGTGGCTTGAAGATGAGCTTGTAAAAGAAAGAAAACTAAGTGCAAAATTAAATAAATCATCACATCTGGGTATGTTAATGGAATCGAAAGTATGGAAATTAGCTTTATTTAATATTGCTGGATTTGTTGCGGTGAATGCACTATCTTACTGGATGCCAACGATTATTAAATCGCTTTCATCTTCTGAAACAACCAATTTGCAAATTGGATGGTTGGCAATGATTCCTTCTATTATCGCGATTCCATCCATTCTTTTTACAGGTTGGAATGCAGATAGAACGGGCAGGCATAAATTGCATTTAGGTGCATGTGTGTCAATTGCCATGATTGGGTTCATTGGATGTGCTTACGTTTCAAGTGTGCCGCTGATGGTATTAATGCTATCGATTACTTCAGCAGGATTATATGGGATATCCGGAACTTTCTATGCTTATATCACCTTCTTCTTTTCTGAATCAACCGCACCTGCTGGAATTGCCTTAGTAAGCACATTATCATCACTTGGTGGTTTCATAGGCCCAATGTTAATGGGCATTTTCGATTTTAAACAAGCAATGTTTATCATTGCTGGATGCCTGCTTGTCAGCCTGATTACTCTATTTACCTTAAGATTAGCGAAGAATAACCAGAAAGACATAGTCGATACAGGAGCAGTGGAGATTCCTAATTAATTTAATTAAAGTAACATAATTTATTTGAGCCCTCTTTGGGCTATTTTTTATGAAAACAACACTTAATTAGGTAATATTTTTTGTTTATCTTTAAATAATCCAACAAAAATCTACTAAAAAATGATTAATAATCAAATAGTTTTTATTCTAGAAATAAAGTGTTAAATTTTCTAAAATTTCAGTTATAGATAAACTTTACTATGTTTAACTGTCAAATTTAAAAATGTAAGGGATTTCATCCGTGGGGGATTTCTAGAAAAACTGATTTTTGTTCAAGGAGGAGAATGGTAAATTGACAAACATTACTCAACAATTAATTAAGACTGTTAACTACGAAACATACCTAAATCGTGCAGGTGAAGGCAATTCAGAAGTGATTTTATTTTTACATGGCTCCGGACCAGGTGTTACATCGTTCGCGAACTGGCGTTATGCCTTGAAAGACTGTTCCGAGACGTATGACTGTCTTGCTCCAGATCTTTTAGGTTTTGGCAACAGCAGTCATCCGGAAACCTTGCCTAAGAATAGGCAAGCGTGGATGGATTTATGGGTAACTCAACTTATGGAGCTTCTAGATGATTTGGGTGTTCAAAAGGCCCATTTAGTTGGTAATTCATTAGGTTGTTCTATTGCACTTGAGCTTTTATTAGTACATCCAGAACGATTTGACCGAGTGGTGTTAATGGGACCAGGAGGAACTCCAAATACCAAACTAAGCCCAGAGTTAGCGCGCGCGAAAGGATTTTATGACAATCCCACGCCAAAGAAGCTGCGTCAAATTATGAGTTGGTTTGTATACGATGCGGAGGAAATGGCGCCGATTATCGATGCTATTACTGATTACCGATATGAAACAGCTATGAAGCCAGATGTCCGTATCTCCAATGATTCTATTTTCGCAACAGCAGCTGTACCAGTTCCAACAACCGCATTAAGAAGAATTGAGAATCCCGTTTTACTAGTGCACGGCCGGGATGACATGGTTTGCTCCGTAGAATCCAGCTATTATTTACTCTCACATTTGCCGAATGCCCAGCTTCATGTATACGGGAAATGTGGACATTGGACGCAAATTGAAAAGCAGGAAAGCTTTAATTACCTAATTCAGAACTATTTTGCTGATAGAATCTAAAAAATCAAAGGAGGAAAAGAAGATGACTTTACCTGAAATTGCAAAGTTAGGACATGTGGCAATCGTTACTCCCGACTTAGAAAAATCACTATGGTTTTTCCGTGATGTAATCGGCTTAGAAGTAACGGAGGAAGTAAACGGTACGTATTATTTACGGGCATGGGGCGATTTTGAACACCACTCCCTTTCTTTAACTGCAGGAGATAGAGGATATGTAGATCATATCGGCTGGAGAACGAAACGTCCGGAAGATGTGGAAGGTTTTGCACAGCTGCTTGAAAAAGCTGGAACGGAAGTAAAATGGATTGAAGCAGGTGAAGAAGCGGGTCAAGGTAGGGCCATACGATTTAAACTGCCAAGTCAGCATTCCTTTGAAATCTATTATGATGTTGAAAAACCGAAAGTGGATGAAAAAAGACGTTCCGTTTTGAAAAATCAAACATATAAGGCTTGGGCTCGTGGCTGCTCACCAAGAAGATTTGATCATGTAAATATTGCTACATCCATGGATGTCCAAGAAATCCTCGATTACCTAGGAGCTCAATTAGGATTTAAGCTTCGTGAATATGTGAGATATAACAATGAATCAACCATGGCCGGCTGGATGAGTGTAACGCCTCTCGTTCACGACATTGCCGTTATTTCCAGACCACAGGCAGCAACGCCAAACCAGCTCCACCACATTTCGTATTGGCTGGATAATGCACAGGATGTCTTACGTGCTGCAGACATTTTAAGTGAAGAAGGTATTAAGTTCATCGGACCTGGTAAACATGGTGTTTCTCAAGCACTTTACTTATATGTTCTTGACCCAGGCAGCGGCTGTCGTGTTGAGCTATTTAGTAATTCCTACTTAATTCTTGAACCTGATTGGGAACCAGTTGAATGGACGGAGGAAGATCATTCAATCGCTAACACCTATTGGGGGGAATCCGTCAGCGATAAAGAAATGAACAAACCTACGATAGAGGCTTAAATTAAAAAGCTGACTCAAAAGTAATTGAGTCAGCTTTTTTCAAAGACATTTTTAGGAAAGTGAGGCTGAGCGTTATGAGTGAAATCAAAATTTATGAAACAGATGTCGTTGTAGTAGGTGCCGGCAATGCTGCTATGTGCGCAGCCATTTCAGCAAGGGAGAATGGCGCAAATGTCCTGGTCCTTGAAAAAGCACCAGAAGCTGAAAAAGGAGGAAACAGCACCTATACACATGGTTCCATCCGGTTTGCTTATGATGGTGTCGAAGACTTAAAGGAGATTATGCCAGACCTTTCACAAGAGGATATTGAGTCTTCAGATTTTGGAGTCTACTCTGAGGAAGAATTCTATGAAGATATGTGCCGTGTCACCAATTACCGTACTGATTCGGAACTAGCTTCAATTTTAACAGGAAAAAGTTTTGAAACGATGAAATGGCTCACTTCCCACAAGGTACGCTGGGTGCCTATATATGGTCGTCAAGCCTTTAAGGTAGACGGAAAATTTAAGTTCTGGGGCGGAATGATTGTTGAATCGGTCGGCGGGGGACCTGGATTAGTAGAAGCCCTGCATAAAGAAGCAACTTCTTTAGGTGTGCAAACGCTATTCGAGGCCATGGCGACTGAGCTAATCCATGATGACGAAGGCGTGCATGGAGTGATTTTTAAGCACAAAGGCAAAACAACAAAGGTGTATGCTAAGGCCGTCATTTTGGCCTCCGGAGGATTTCATGCTAATCCTGAAATGCGAACACGTTATTTAGGACCAAAATGGGACCTGGCCCATGCAAGAGGGAGCCGTTTTAATACGGGAGAAGGCATTCAAATGGCATTAAATATTGGCGCACTTTCTTCTGGAAATTGGTCAGGCTGTCATTCTGTTGGCGGGGACCGGTATCTTCCAGATTTTACAGAAGGTTTTCAAAAGCTCAGTTATCCTTTTGGAATCCTGGTAAATGCCGAAGGAAAGCGCTTTGTGGACGAGGGTGCAGATTTCCGTAATTACACTTATGCCAAATATGGCCGATTAATTCTCGACCAGCCAGGACAATTTGCATGGCAAATTTTTGATCAAAAGGTATCTCGTTTATTACGAGAAGAATACAAGGGCAGGCAGGTAACAAAAGTAAAAGCCAATACACTAGAGGAACTAGCAGAAAAACTTGAAGGTGTAGACGCTGAAGGTTTTTTACAAAATGTGAAAGAATACAATGCATCGATCCGAAACGATATCCCGTTTAATCCAAATATCAAGGACGGCAGGTGTACGGAAGGACTAGCCGTACGCAAGTCAAATTGGGCAAATACGTTGGAGGACGGTCCATTTGAAGCCTATGCCATTACTTGTGGCATTACCTTTACTTTTGGCGGTTTGAAAATTAACTCGACAACAGAAGTTCAAGATGTGTTATCCCATTCTATTCCAGGGCTTTATGCTGCAGGTGAAGTGGTGGGTGGTCTATTTTACTTTAACTACCCTGGTGGTGCAGGTTTAATGGCTGGATCGGTTTTTGGTAAAATTGCCGGTGAAAATGCAGCCAAGTTTATCAAAACGAAGGAAATTATTAATTCGTAAAAATTCTATACAATTTACTAGTCTTGTGGACAAAACTTCAAAGTTTTCGCTGAAAATCCAATAAAAATTAGCTGAAAATGTTTGAAAGTTGAAAGGT
The DNA here is from genome assembly GCF_013409995.1 of Neobacillus driksii. Taxonomy (GTDB): domain Bacteria; phylum Bacillota; class Bacilli; order Bacillales; family Cytobacillaceae; genus Neobacillus; species Neobacillus driksii. The sequence continues at coordinate 201,069 of NZ_JACCBX010000011.1, read as the reverse complement.
TTTTACCCTTTAAAATGATTTTGTAATTTTCTAAAATCTAGGTAAGAACTTAAACGAAAAGTGAATAAAGTTGAAAAGGAGATAGTACCATGACAAACGTTACCTATAGCGACACGTATCTTGTAGATAAAGCAAAAGCCCTTGTTCCGAAGCTGAGAGAGAGAGCAAAAGAGACGGAAGAAATTCGCCGGATACCTGAAGCAACAATGAACGACTTAAAAGAAGCAGGATTATTCAAGCTACTTCGTCCAAGGATTTATGGCGGCTATCAAACTAGCATGAGAACCTATTCTGATTGTATTGTTGAAATCTCTCGTGGCTGTGCATCTACAGGCTGGATTTTATCACTGTGTGCCATTCGGGAACTCATGGTAGCAGAATCATTTTCGGAAAAAACGCACCAAGAAATCTTCGGAGAGAATGAAGATAATGTCCTGTTTGCTGGAGTATATGAACCTAGAAAATGTATTGCGAGGAAAGTCGAAGGTGGTTATTTAATCGAAGAAGGTTTCTGGATGTTCTGCTCCGGATCGCTTCATGCCACTTGGGGGTACTTTGGGATGGCAATCAGGGATGATGAAGGCAATCTAGTGGATCAGGCTTTGATGACGCTACCTTTTGAAGAGTTAGAGATTATGGATGACTGGCATGTTATGGGGTTGAAGGGTACAGGAAGTAACAGTGTAAAAATGACCAACGTATTTATTCCGGATCATCGAGTCGTTTCTTTTCCAGAGGTGTTGAACGGAACATTTAAATCAGACCATCTAAGAGATATTCCTTTATATAGTACGGCACTTTTTCCATCCTTATCGTTGTCATTAGCATTGCCAGGCTTAGGATTGGTAAAGGCGGCGTTAGAATTTTTCCAAGATACACTTCCAAATCGAAAAGCTGCACATATCGGGGTTGAATATTTACGTGATTCATCCACGCTGCACTCGTTACTTGCTGATGCTGCGTTGAAAGTTGATACCGCTTCCATGCACTATTACCGTGTTGCAGATGAACTTGATTCATGGGCTGCCAGCGGTAAATTCATGGATAAGCCAGCGCGAGTAAAAGCCTTAGCGGATATCGGTTATGCCAATCAAGTAAGTAAGGAAGCACTCGATATTTTAATGCTTGCAAGCGGTTCTGGATACGTATATGAAGGGCACCCGCTGCAAAGAATTTTCCGGGACTTTTGGACACTTTACTCACACAGAACACTTTCCCCATTAATCACAAAAGAAAACTATGGCCGCGTATTATCTGGTCTGGAATCCAATGCTTTAAGATATTAGAACTCTACTCTAGTAGAAAATCTTAATCGACAAGAAAGGTGACTGTATGGAAACAATCTATATAAACACTGATAATTTGGCAGATTGGCAGGAAAAAGCAAAAGCATGTGTGATGGCGCTTGGTTTTTTTGACGGTCTACATTACGGACATCGTGAAGTAATAAAAACGGCATTACGGAAGGCAAAAGAAAAAGGTGTATCTCTAGCTGTCATGAGTTTTTTTCCACATCCCAAATCAGTCCTATCCAATGGGGAAAAAAAGATTGACTACTTAATGCCTCCTTCCGTAAAAGAGAGAATTCTTCGAGAATTAGGTGTTGATACATTTTATATTGCCCAATTCAATAAAGAATTTGCCTCTCTTTCACCTGAACAATATGTGAGGGATTATCTGGTCAAATTAGGTGTTATCCATGCAGTCGCTGGTTTTGATTTTTCTTATGGTTCAAGAGGGATAGGAAATTTAGAGCGGTTGAAGAGAGATTCAGGCGGGATTATAGATGTGACGAAAGTGGAGAAAGTGATGTGCCGTGGAGAAAAGATTAGTTCTACCTCTATTCGTGAGAGGCTTACTGCAGGTAATGTCGAGGAACTGTCTGATTTTCTTGGGCGCTGCTATGAAGTGGAATGTAAGTGGGATGGTCAATCTTTCAATCTAAAACCCTATTATACATTGCCTGCACCTGGTTATTATACCGTAACCATAAACAAGGGAAATCTATCAAAACGTGCTGAAGTGATGGTGGCGGAAGGTAATCAAGGGAAATTACTTAAACCAGTTACTGAACTGCAGTCGTATTTAATTGGGGAGATAAACGTTGTGTGGCATAACCGTAACGCTTCAAACACTCCTGATATCCGCAATATTCTAACTGTTGGAGGATCAAATTAATGAATAAATGCAAAGATTTTCAAAAACTGCTTCAAGAACCCGGTTCCTTTATCTTGCCTGGCGCCTATGATGCGATGTCTGCAAAATTAATAGAGGAAATTGGTTTTAAGGCGATTTACGCAACGGGGGCTGGGATTTCGAATGCACAGCTGGGCTGGGCAGATGTAGGGCTTACTTCATTAAAAGAAGTTGTTGATATTGTCGCTCGAATGGCTGACGTTACCAATGTTCCAATTGTAGTAGACGGTGATACTGGCTTTGGAAATGCAATTAATGTAATCAGGACGGTCAGAGAATTTGAACGTGCAGGAGTAGCAGCCATTCAAATGGAAGATCAAGTCTCGCCAAAGAAATGCGGCCATTTTAACGGTAAAGATGTTATTTCTAAAGAAGAAATGGTAGGGAAAATCAAGGCAGCCTTAGATGCAAGAAAAGATGAAAATCTAGCAATTATGGCACGCACAGATGCAATTGCTGTTAATGGTGTTGAAGACGCGATAGACAGGGCTTTTGCTTATTACGAAGCGGGTGCAGATATTATTTTTGTTGAAGCACCAAATACCATTGAAGAATTACGGAAAATCACCAGTTCGTTAAAAGGAATCCAGCAGGTTATTAACTTGGTAGAGGGGGGCAAAACCCCGCTTATTTCCTTAAAAGAGGCAGAGGAAATCGGTTTTAAAATCATGTTGTGTGCAAATACAGCTCTGCGTTCAGCAATTAAAGGAATCACTGAATCCTTAAGAATACTGAAAGAAGAAGGCTCTCAGGAAAATCTATTACCTTTAATCTGTACCTGGGAGGAAAGACAATCTCTTTTCAAGCTGAATCAAATCAAAGAGTGGGAAAAGAACTATATATATAATATTTAGTACTAGGAGGTTACGAAAGTGGAGAGAGAATTGGATTATGACATTGTAGTAATTGGCTGCGGTGTAGCAGGAACAGCAGCAGCTTTGTCCGCTGCGGAAAGTGCCAAGAAGGCAGGAAGAAATTTACGAATCGCAATCTTAGAACGGACGGATTACGATCATCGAGGCGGAAATTCAAGGTGGACGGCGTCCTACATGAGAATGAAGAATATTGATGAGATCGCAGACAACTTTGTAGAAGATATGATGGCGTTCTCCGATCATTTTTCCGATAGGGAGTACATAGAAACTCTCGCAGAAAACGCCGGCAGTACACTAAGGTGGGTTGAGGAAAAAGGGGTAGAATTCGATTACCTGCCGACGATGTTTTTAACATCTTCAAGACCACGGCTGCTTCCAGTTGGTGGCGGCAGGGCAATCATTGATACATTATCACGTCGTGCTGGCGGGCTTGGTGTTGAAATTATTTACGAGGCAACAGCATGGAAATTACTCCTTGATGATGAAGGTGCGGTAAATGGACTCATGGTTCGGGTTAAGGGTGGAAATTCTCTACAGCTGAAAGTAGGAGCGGTTGTTCTTGCTGCTGGCGGATTCCAGGGAAATCAAGAAATGATGGCACAGTATGTTGGCAGGGATGCGCATAAAATTCGCACCGTTGCAGAAGGCGGTCTTTACAACAAGGGGGAAGGTATTCGGATGGCCATGTCAATAGGGGCTAAAGGAGCGGGTCAGTTCGACTCTTTCCATGCAGAACCAGTTGACCCACGAAGTAAGCGGGAAGAAGCAGCAGTTATGACCTACCCTTACGCGATTTTAGTTGATAAAAATGGCAACCGTTTTGTCGATGAAGGAATTTCCACAGTTGACGAGCAATATGAAGCGGTAGCCCGCAAAATCTTTTACGACCTCCCAGACCATATCGCGTATATGATTAGTGATCAAAAAATGTACAACATTCCGAATTATGAGAGAGCAATCGAAACGGATAAACCGGCAATTGTTGCCGATACACTAGAGGAATTAGCATTGAAAATTGGGGTGCCTGCAGATCAATTGATTGCAACAGTAGAATCCTTTAATGCTGCTGTACAGCCAGGGGAATTCCACTGGGATAAGAAGGACGGAAAACAGGCTGTTGGGATTACACCGGCAAAATCAAACTGGGCGATAACAATCGATAAGGCGCCATATATTGCCTACCCAATTGTCTGCTCCAATGTTTTCACTAATGGCGGCATAGCTTCAGATACAAATGGCAGGGTTTTATCGCAGGATGATGATGTAATTCCTGGATTGTACGCCGCAGGTGAAACAGCGGGTCTATACTATGGAAAATATCCTGGAGGCACCTCCGTGCTTCGAGGGCTGGTGTTTGGTAAACGTGCTGGTGAGCATGCAGCTTCTTATGTTAGTAGTGATAAGAAACTTGGGGTGTAGAGAAAGGGGGATTAACGTTGGATTTAAAAAATAAAGTTGCATTTGTAACTGGCGGCGGCAGGGGAATTGGCCGGGAAACATGTATACTCCTAGCAAAACAGGGGGCAAAAGTAGCTGTTTTTTCTCGAAGTCTAACAGAAACTTCGGAAGTTGCTGCTTATATTAGGGAAGAGCTAGCTGGCGAAGCCATTGCTCTTTCTGGTGATGTACGCTCTTGGGATGATGTTAATAAAGCAGTTCAGGAAACGGTGGAAAAAATTGGAAGTATTGATATTTTAATTAATAATGCCGGTGTCATGCTGCTCAAGCCATTTGATGAAACAACAGTTGAAGAGTGGGATTTTGTACAGGAAATCAATACCCGCGGTGTATTTTTATGCGCGAAAGCAGTAGTACCGCAAATGAAAGAGAAAAGAAATGGTGTCATTATCAATCTATCATCTATTTGGGGAACAAAAGGCGGACCAGACAGAAGTGCCTATATTACCTCGAAATGGGCCGTTATTGGATTTTCCAAAGCATTAGGAGAAGAGTTAAAACCATTCAATGTCAGGGTAAATGCAGTTTGCCCAGGTCCGGTTGATACAAAGATGATGGAAGATATTGCACCGGATGCGAACAAAGACAATTGGCTGCACCCAGTAGACATGGCAACTGTAATTGTTGATTTATGCTTGCCAAAAATGAAAGCAGTTTCCGCAACAGTAATCGAGGCATTTGGGAATGGAAGACCAGTAAATTTGTAAACTATTATGTTGGTAGAAAAGGGGAATGAAAATGGAAAACATTATAACAGCAATTGAATCAAAAAATATTAGCTTAGCTTTAGCCAATAAAATGCTCGAAGCTGCCTTAGCAAAGGGACAAGAACTAGGAATTCCTTTTAGTATTGCGATTGTTGACAAACCTGGTAATTTAAAAGCATTTTATGCGATGGATGGTGCGCCAGTACTAAGCCTTGAAATCGCTCAAAATAAAGCATTTTCTGCAGCAGCTTATAACCGTGCGACACATGAATGGTATGACAGATTAAAAGACGATCCTCCATTATTACATGGCATTGTTCACACACCTAGATTAGTCATTTTTGGCGGTGGATATCCAATCAAAATTAATAACGAACTAATTGGAGGAATTGGTGTAAGCGGTGGTCATTATTCACACGACATGCAGGTATGTGAAGCCGCCTTAGAGGTTTTAAAAGCCTTTGAATCTGAGGAGTGATAAGGAATGGAAAGATATGATTTGATTATTCTAGGCGGCGGACTTGCAGGCATGTGCGCTGCTGTTGAGGCAGGGGAGCAGGGAGAAGACGTCCTGCTCTTAGAAAAGCAGGAAGAACTTGGCGGCAGTACAGTCCTTAGCTCAGGCTATATGGCATTTGCAGGAACAGATATGCAGGAAAAAGCAGGAATTATCGATTCTACTGAATCTCTTTTGGCTGATATGACAGAGGTTGGCGGCGGGGTAAATGATCAAACACTAGTAGCTGAATATGGCAGACACCAGCTCGAGACCTACCAATGGCTGGTAGACCACGATATCGAGTTTAGATCATTGGAAGCAGTAAGTGGTCATAGTGTTCCACGCGGACATATTATAGATCCTCATCAGGCAATCCAGTCCCTATACAAGAGAGTGAAGCAGCTGAAAAACGTGACGGTTTATTTTAATGCTCCTGCACGAAGACTCCTAAAAAATGATACGGGACGAATTGATACGGTTTTATATGAGAAGGATGGGGTAGAGAGAAAGGCAGTTGCTTCGAAAGGAGTATTAATTGCCTCTGGTGGTTTTGCCAAAAGTGAGGAGCTGCTTGGACAGTTTGCCCCGCAATTAAAGGGTGCCTTAAGAATTGGAGGTGCCGGCAATCAGGGTGATGGGATTCGGATGGCCTGGGAACATGGTGCATGGGTGAAGGACCTTCCCTATTTGAATGGAACATACGGATTTCATCCAAGTGCAGCTGGGAAGTTAAAGTCGCAGGGATTGGCATTTTATAAAGGAGCTATTATGGTTAACCAGCTTGGGAAGCGGTTTGTGAATGAGTCTATTTCTTATAAACTATTAGGAAAAGCGGCATTCGACCAGCCTGATCAGATCAGCTATCAAGTATGGGACCAAACCGTAATGGCTAAAGGTGTGATAGATGATCCACTCTATGATTTTGAATTGCTTAAGAAGCGCAGACTTCTGTACAAAGCTGATACTTTAGAAGAACTGGCAGATTGTATTGACGTACCTGTAGAAGTACTAGAAGATACCATTTCTAGATACAATCAAGGCGTTCAAAATGGGGAAGATCCTGATTTTGGCAGAAGGTCGTTAACACATAACTACGGTAAACCAACAGCGATTGAAACAGCACCTTTCTATGCATTTGAATCAACAGTTGCAATGCTTGCTACCTATGCGGGTGTGTCTGTCAATGCTGCTGCTCAGGTTTTGAATCCTTTTGGTGAGCACATTCCAGGGCTGTATGCGGCCGGTGAAGTAACTGGAGGATTCCACGGGGCAGGGTACATGACGGGAAGTTCGCTAGGAAAGGCTGCGGTTTTTGGAAGAATAGCAGTTCGGGAAGCATTATCAGCGAGTGCAGTTATCTGATATTTACCATTTTGTGGAAGGTTATAATATTTGACGGTAATTCTTGAGGACAAATCACACGAGCCATTAGGAGGATTAGTCCTTAATACAGGGGCTTGAGGACAAATCGCACGAGCCGTCAGAGGGATTAGTCCTTAATGCAGGGTCTTGAGGACAAATCACACGATCCATCAGAGGGATTAGTCCTTAATGCAGGGTCTTGAGGACAAATCACACGAGCCATTAGAAGGATTAGTCCTTAATGCAGGGTCTTGAGGACAAATCACACGAGCGATCAGAGGGATTAGTCCTTAATGCAGGGTCTTGAGGACAAATCACACGAGC
>NZ_JACCBX010000011.1:0-193550 GCF_013409995.1 Neobacillus driksii | reverse complement strand
AGGGATTAGTCCTTAATGCAGGGTCTTGAGGACAAATCACACGAGCCATTAGAAGGATTAGTCCTTAATACAGGGGCTTGAGGACAAATCGCACGAGCCATTAGAAAGATAAGTCCTTAATTTAAGGTATTGTACAAAAAGAACAAAGTTCAGGTGAAATCTATGAAAGAGGAGGCCATTGATATGAAAATCTGGCATCAAAGTCTTACAACGATTGACCGGGTGCCGCAATATCGAGATGCAATTATCAAACATGTTAGCAGAATCGCCCGCCAAGATGTAGAGGTTGTCTTACATGGTATGTCGGAAGAGACATATCCCTCCCATTACCCAGGAATCTTTATTACCCATTCTTACCTTCAAAATCTCCACCGGGAACAGTTCGTACGAGCTGCGCTAACAGCTGAAAAAGCCGGTTACGACGCCATGTTCATCGCAACCATTCCGGATGTTGGACTTTTAGAAGCACGTACGCTTGTAGATATTCCTGTAGTCGGGTATGGGCAAGCCTCCTTCCACATGGCCTCCATGCTTGGAGACCATATTGGAGTCGTAAATTTCTTGGCCCCATTAGCGGATCAGCTCCGTCAGAATGCTGACAAGTACGGTTTAGGTGGTAAACTGGGACCAATCGTTCAGACCGAGGTGGGCTTTGATGATATTATGGCAGGATTTAATGACCCAGAGCCAATCATCGAATCCTTCAAAAAAGCCGCTCAATCAGCTATTGATGATGGAGCCGATATAATCATTCCAGGAGAAGGTCCAATGAATGTCTTTTTAGCTACCCATGGAATTTCTAGAATTGGCGATGTACCAGTGGTCGACTCGTTTGCAGCAGCTATCAAAATGTGTGAGTCACTTGTAGATTTGCGCAAAAACTCTGGTGTTTATATGACACGCAGAGGATTCTACAATGCAAAGCCGACTGTTGAAGCGGTGGAAAGACTACGAGAAATGTATGGACTTATACCTTCTCCTAATCCTAAAGACGATAAAGGACTTTCTGTTAAAGGGATAGGAGTTTAATACGCAAATATTAACAAATTGAGAGGTGAAATTGAAATGCACATCGTTGTCTGCCTTAAACAGGTGCTAGACCCAGAAATTACACCGAAATATTTTAAAATAGACCCCGATACGAATCGTCCTGAAAATAGTGACACTGATTTGGTACTCGACTCGTTTGCAGAGAATGCACTTGAATTAGCAATTCAACTTCGTGACAAGGTTCCTGGAGCTACTGTTACCGCACTTTGTCTCGGAGATGAGGAATCGGAGGAGGTACTGCGCAGGGCACTAGCTTTTACCGCAAATGCAGCAGTAAGAGTGTGGGATGAAGAATGGGAGAATCTAGACGGACAGGCTGTTGGCCATATTCTAGCACAAACCATTAAATCCTTAGGTGGAGCACAACTTGTGCTCACAGGTTACCAAGCAAGTGATATCGAGGAAGGTCTCGTTGGACCTGTTATGGCGGAGGAACTAGGAATTCCTTGCGTGACACTCGTTTCAGAGCTTGAGGTGGAAGAGAATAGTGCAAAGGCGACTGTTGAAGTCGAAGGTGGATATGCGGTAGTCAGTGTTGCAACTCCTGCTGTATTTACCATCATCAGCTCTGAATCAAACGTTCCTAGACTCCCAAAGGTCAAGGATATTAGACTTGCGAGAAGCAAACCTATTACGCTATTAGAATCAGAAGATCTTAATCTTGATCGTGAAAGCTGTCAACCAGGTGTTAAGCTCGAGCGAGCATACGTCCTAAATAGGGAGGTAGCTTGTGAGGTCTTGCCTGGTGATGATGGTGCAGAACTTGCTAGCGAATTAGCTGACAGACTTTTGGCTCTCAAGATTTTATAGGAGGAATTCAACTATGACGAGAATTCTTGTATTTGCAAATCAACAGGGGGATTCCTTGAGTTCAGGGGCCAAGGAAGCACTTGCCTTTGGCAGCCGCTTGGCTAGTTCCACTGGAGGTGAAGTTCGATCTGTCACTCTTGGGCCTTTAGCTGAGGCAGGCGCTAGGGAAGCAATTGCCAACGGGGCAAGTATCGCATACACCATTTCTAACCCTCTGTTAACAGAATATGATGTTGAACTGTTTGTTAATAGCATCCACACTGTTTTCGAGCAGTCTGGATCTGACATCCTTATCCTCTCCTTCGACAAGATTGGTAAGGATTTAGTAGGAAGAATAGCTACGCGTGCTGGTGCCTCAGCTATTACCGAAGTAGTCAACTATTCTGCTAACAGTGACAAAGTAAGCTGGATTCGTCCGATTTACGGAGATAAGGCGTTCGGAGAATACTCCACTACGCGTCCGAAGGTAGTAGTTGGTATTCGTCAAAAGAGCCAGGATGTGATTGTACAGGATGAGACAAGTAAAGGGGAAATCATTGAAGTCGATTATGCCCCTTCGGAAGAGATGATTGTTACCAAGCTGGTTGTTAAAATTCAAGCTGCATTATCGGATATTCGTCTGGAGGATGCTAGAATCATCATCTCAGGAGGCCGTGGCCTAGGTGGACCAGAAGGCTTTACTGAATTACAGGTTCTTGCAAATTTACTTGGAGGTACAGTCGGTGCTTCGCGTGCGGCATGTGATGCCGGGTGGGTTCCTTCAAACCTTCAGGTAGGTCAGACAGGTGCCGTCGTTGCACCAGATCTTTATATTGCAGTTGGAATATCTGGTGCCAGTCAGCATCTTGCTGGTATTACAAACGCCAAGACAGTTGTCGCGATTAACACAGATCCAGAAGCTACTATCTTTAAACGAGCCAATATTGGTGTCGTTGCTGACTACAAAAGTGTTATTCAAGCACTAACAGAAAAACTAAAAAAGGTACTTGTTTAAGCTTTTTCAGCATGAAATAATAAAGACATCCTCAATCCGAAATACGGTGGGGATTTTCTTTTTTAAAGGTGGGATTAAGGATATGGTAGTAAAGCTTGAAGATGTAAACTTACGCCGAGAAGGCAGATTGATTTTAGAAAATGTTAATTGGCAAATTGATAAGCAGGACCATTGGGTACTATTTGGCTTAAATGGATCGGGGAAAACCGCGATATTAAATTTGTTAAATGCTTATTATTTCCCGACTAAAGGTAGGGTTACCGTTCTGGGAATGGAATTTGGAAAGACCTACCTTGGCGAAAAATTACGAAAGCAGATCGGTTTTGTTTCTGCTTCCCTGCAAGAAAAATTTTATCCAAGTGATACTGCTTTTGAAGTTGTGCTAAGTGGTGCATTTGCATCCATCGGTCTTTATGAAACTCCAACAGAGGAAATGAGGATAAAAGCAGTTAATTTAATGGATCAGCTTGGAACAACGAAATATGCAGACCGAAGATATGAAACGCTTTCCCAAGGGGAAAGACAACGTGTCCTCATTGCACGTGCATTAATGGCCGACCCGAAGTTACTTATTTTAGATGAACCAACAAACGGATTGGATTTTATCGCACGAGAGTTGTTATTAGAATCCATCGTAAAAATTGCTAAAAGTTCCACGGCTCCTACAATTATTTATGTGACTCATCATGTGGAAGAAATACTACCTGTTTTCAATAAAACCTTATTACTAAAAGAGGGACAGGTGTCTGGTGCTGGCAAGACAATTGAAATGATTTCAAATGAAAAGCTTACCCAATTTTTCGGACTTCCTGTGCAAGTTAATTGGGAAAATAATCGACCGTTTGTATCTAGATTACAAATGCAGATTTAGCATGTCTTTTTAATATGAATTATTTGAAAATTTCTAAAAGACAGAGTGTTTGCTCTAGAAGGGAATCGTAAAAGTTTCTACTAGATATGTAAGGATATTAAAGTTAATAGGATGGTGAATAAGATGAAGATACTTTCTTACTATGAGAATAAACGTATAAAACTAGGGATTAAAACAGAAGATGGAATTATTGATGTTCAAGCTGTATCTGAGAAAACTGGAATTGCTGCACCAAAAACAATGCTCGGTGTTATTGAAGGTGGGAATGAAGCATTACAAGCGTTAACGAAAATAGTTGCAAATTCCGCTGAGAAATTGAATGAAGAAACTATTCAATTCGCACCTGCAATTCCTAATGCTGGAAAGGTCATATGTGTTGGAGCAAATTACCGTAAACATGCTATAGAGTCCGGTCTTGTTATCCCTGAAAAACCGATATATTTTGCTAAATTTGCCAATAGTCTCTCTGGGCATCGTGAGGAAATTCCGGTGCCAAAAATGGCCGAACAAGTGGATTACGAAGTAGAATTAGTAGCGATAATTGGTAAACAGGCAAAAAATGTTTCTGTTGAAAATGCTTTAGATTATGTGTTTGGTTATGCCGTTGGCAATGATCTGTCTGTACGTGAGCTTCAATTCCGCAGCCATCAATGGCTCTATGGAAAAGCCATCGACGGATTTGCTCCAATCGGTCCTTATATCGTAACTGCAGATGAGGTACCTGATCCACAAAACTTAAACTTAAAGTGCTGGGTGAATGGTGAACTGCGCCAAAATTCAAACACTGAAGATATGATTTTCTCTACTGCTAAGCTGATTAGTGATTTGTCCCAAATTATGACACTTCAGCCAGGTGACGTTATTTATACAGGAACACCAGAGGGCGTTATTATGGGAATGGAAGAGAAAAACTGGTTAAAACCAGGTGATGAGATAGTTTGTGAGATTGATGGTCTTGGAAGCCTGTTGAATAAATTGAAAAAAGAAGACTAACATAGAAATTGAACAGAGTGTACGCTACACCCAATGACTTGTGAAATGGCACAGGTCATTTTCTTTTTCATGGCTGGTCTATATACATAGTGATAAAATGTAGTGGTTATCGGTTATAGTCAACTTGACGGGTAAGGTTAAGGGGGAAGATTGGATGGAAACGGAACAATTAAAAATATTGGATGAAAATAGGAATCCGATAGGCGTTGCTTCTCGTGAAGATGTACATAGACTGGGTTATTGGCACGAAACATTTCATTGTTGGTTTGTTAGGAAAGAACAGGAAAGAGATTATCTCTATTTACAACTCCGTAGTAAAACAAAAAAGGACTACCCAAATCTTCTGGATATTACTGCGGCCGGCCATTTAATGGCTGACGAATCTGTTGAGGATGGTGTAAGAGAGATTAAGGAAGAAGTGGGGATTGATATCCACTTTCAGGATTTAATTCCATTAGGAATCATTGACTATTGTGTAAAGGAAGAAGATTTTATAGATAAAGAATTTGCACACACTTTCCTGTATAAAAGTGAAAAATCCTTTGACGATTTTATCCTTCAAGATGAAGTGGCTGGAATTGTAAAAGTTGATCTTAACGAATTTGCTGAACTTTGGTTTGGCAAAAGTGAAATAATTAAGATAACAGGATTTACAGTAACAGAAGACGGAAATAAAATTTATTTTGAAGAGCATGTAGGAAGGGGAAAATTCGTACCTCATCAAAATAAATTTTACAGAACCGTTCTCGAAAAAATAAAAGAACATATTTAATTTGGATTAGGGGCGTTAATCTAAAAGGATTAACGCTTATAATGTATTCTACGCGAGGATTTAAGATTGCTGCAACGGTTCTACTATTGGGTCACCCTTGATACCAACGTACGTGGCCGTTTTCTCGATAATATTTACGTTATAGGTTGTAACTCCTGCGGCAGCCAGCTCTCTTAGAAAGTCTAAAAAGGGAAGAGCAATGCTGGCGATTGCTTTTAATGCCTGGTTTCTATTAAAATCATTTGAAATGACAAATTGAACTTGAGGGTCTGTTTTTACCTCTGAATGCTCGCCCTTGTATGTGGCTTCACCTGTAGCTACATTAATATCGTACTGAATGACCCCAATTTGAGATAATTCCTCCAAAAATTCACCGAAGCTTGTTTTACCAGTGCTTCTTCTTTCAATAATCTTATGTACCTCTTTTTCCGTTAGATTATCATTCATGTTGGTTCCTCCATCTAAAGTTTCTTCATCATTTTAACCGAAAAGCAAACTCTTATGCCGATACTCGCTTCCAAGTTTATAAAAGAGGCCCAAAAGAAATAGGATTCTTTCGGGCAAGAAGTGTTTTATCTTTTTTAAGACCACCGTTTGATAATGTCTCCAATACTCATCACACCAAGGATGTATAATTAATTATTTATTCTTTCCCACATACCAATTAATAATTCAGCCTTATGTGAAAGGTTTAATCTAGCATTTTCAGAAATGTTACCTGTGTTTCGACTATGGTTAATTTCAGATTGGTATTCCTCAATAAATTTCAATGCTTGGACTACAGAATCTTTTTCCAAGTGGTGCTCTGCTTGTCTGAGTGAATTTTCTAATTTGGGAACTAACGGTCCAGTCAATTCCCCATTGGCCTGATATTCAGACATTGCTTCTTCTAATACTGACAAGACACCAGGTGTTGAAAAGCTTGGAACAGGGACATTTGCCCAATTCGTATCCGAACCAAAGTAGAAGCTTGTATAGGATGGCTGATTATAGGCTGTACTTTGTCTTGCTACTTCAGCACGATATTGAGCGTCGTGCATTAACGTATACAATTTGTGGTTTGTTACCTCAGTACTCGTGTAAATACGAATGGCCGAGCTATCCGCAGTTCTTACTAAAAGTTCTTCTCTCCAGTCTCCAAATATATCTGCAACTAAACTTGGGTTACCTTTTGTACCATTATTGGTTCTAGTATCTGTAGCAGTAAGCACTCTGCCTTTTTTCCAGTCGTCAATGGTAGTGGTTCCATTGCCCGAACCATTCACAATCTGTGTGGTCATATCTGCAGCCCATTTAATATTCATATTTGTTCCTGGAGCAGAAGTAGAAATCCTTTCTCCGGCTGCAGTCCATAGTCCAACGGCCCATGTTTCTAAACCAGGTTTGGATGGATCCACATCTCCGACCATACCGCGTCCAGTATCTTTGCCAGTATATCCGCCATAAATAATTTCACCTGTTTTTGCATCCCGTAATGAATAGCCATATGGAGCCCATGCGGCACCTTCGTGGACCATAAATATTTCCATTCCTGGCCTGCTTGGATCGATATCTGTAACATGCATAGCATCTCCATGCCCAAGTCTGGCAGTCGTGCCAGGTGCTGCGCTTTGTTCAGGCATTTTATCCATTGAACTGTATAATAAAGAGCCATCATCATCAATGGTGGCACTGCCGTAAACGATTTCTTGTTTGCCGTCACCATCAACATCTGCAGCACTCAGGGAATGTGCACCTTGTGTGGTGAGTGTGCCATATTCCGGATCAGTACCGTCTCTGCCATGAGGACCATCATTAAATGGATTGGTCATTGGTGTCCAACCGCTGTCAACAGCCCAATTTTCTTTTAATTCTTTCCCATCCCAGCTATATGTAACGAGATTGGATCTTGTGTAATATCCACGAGCAAACACGGCGTATGGCTTATCACCATCGAGGTAGGCAACATTTGCAAGGTAACGGTCGACACGGTTACCAGGCTCAATTCTAGCCATTGCATAGTCACCCCACATAAGACCATCGTCATGACGTCCTGGTTTGTAATCGATCGTATCCATTTCTTCGCCTGTTTTACCATTAAAGACAGTCAAATATTCTGGCCCTTCTAATATAAAGCCCTCAAATTCTCTTAATTTGTTGTTTCCACTTCTTTTAGGTGCGTAAACATCCATAAAGTAATCGGTTAAGCTTTCGGCATCTTCTTTAGATAAAGGATAGGTATATTGTTTTTCGATACCAAATGCTTCCTCAAGGGTACTTGGCCAGTTTCCTTTGATTACTTCTTCATGCTCACTCCAACCCATAAACATTTTCACAACATGATTATAGTAATCTTCTCGGCTCATCCGGTAATCATCTTGATTACTATATCCAGCGTCAATGTCTTTTTGAGACATCGTAATATATTTTTCAGAGGTAATATTTCCGGCTTTATCGAATTTAATCACCTTTGTACCAGGAGCGGTTTTGAACATAATTTCTGATTTTCCGTCACCATCAAAATCGTAAACTAAGAATTGGGTATAGTGAGCTCCTGAGCGGATATTAACGCCTAGGTCAATTCGATATAGGAGAGTTCCATCAAATTTGTAGCAGTCAATATACGTGTTACCAGTGTAGCCTTTTTGTGAAACATCCTTTGAGTTAGAAGGATCCCACTTAACAAAATACTCATATTGCCCGTCTCCATCAACATCTCCAACACTCATATCGTTTGCCGAATAGGTGTAATTCTCACCTGCAGGAGTCACTCCATCTGCTGGCTTTTGCAGCTTTAAATCAACATATGATTGCTTCCAAGGTGATATAGAAGCACTTTGATCAAACTCCTTTCCGTTTAAGACGGAGCGAACATAATAGCGAGAATCGGAATTACCCTCTTTATCGACGAAGTTGGTGCTGTCTTCAACAGTAGCAATTTGTTTTCCATCACGATAGACATTGAAGTTTACGCCAGTTAATCCAGTTTCAGAGTAACCTTTCACTTCATTAGCTAATAATCTCCAGCTAAGAAATATACCCTGAGATGTTGGAGCCGCAACTAAACCTCTGTCAAGATACTCTAATTGGATTCCTGGGAGATTACTAGTAACATTGTTCTTCTGAAATTCACCAGCAGATACACCAGAAACACCTGATAAAAGCAATGGTATTACAATAGCGGTAGATAGTGCTTTTTTAGACAATAATCTTTTCTTCAAATTTTTCGCCCTCCTGCTTTTTAAGTTTGAATGCGCTTACACAATAATTGTATTTAAAATACTCTGAATACAAAATTTAATTTTCAGTACCTTTATTAAAAAAAACAGTGTTATCAAGTCGGAAAAACGGCGATATATGCCTATTTTCATAGTCTTTATGAACCAACTGATTCCAAATCCGCACTTTTTGACTAGTTAGCAAAATTGTGATAACAACGCAAAAAAATACCATCACGAAAATGAATAGCACAAAAATGTCTAATAGCAATTGAATAAATAACGGTATAACATTTCAGTTAGATTAGGAGGGGGATGATTAAATGAGTAATGAACCAATTAGAATTTTTCTTGCAGCAGACTCAACCGTGCAGGACTATGATGTTAGTGAGAAAAATCAAGGTGGCTGGGGAGAGTTCCTGCATACCTTTTTAAATAAGGATATAAAAGTAGTGAACCGCGCTATTGGTGGTCGGAGCTCGAAAACATTTATTGAGGAAGGGCGATTAGTTGGCATATTAAAAGAAATACAAGCCGGTGATTATTTAATCATACAGATGGGTCATAATGATTCAACAATTAGTAAACCTGAACGTTATACAGAACCTTTTAAGACCTATAAGCAATATTTAAAAATGTATGTTGAGGGAGCAAGAAATAATCAAGCGGTACCGGTTTTAATAACCCCGCCAGCGAGGTTGCACGTAGAAGATGGGAAATTTGTAAATGATTTTCCTGATTATTGTACTGCAATGAAAGAAGTGGCTGCTGAGGAAATGGTCACTTTAATAGATTTAATGGAGAGAAGTTTGAGCCTGCTGGATACCATTGGTTATAAGGAAGCACTAACCTTATTTATGGCATCAGTAAACGAAACAGATTTCACTCATTTTACGAAAAAAGGTGCCTATCAAATGGCAAGTCTAGTTGCGGAAGGGTTAAAAGAAAGCAATCTGCCTATTGCTGGAAAAATCAAATCGGTTTCTGAAAACACTGTTTTTTAATAAATAAAAACTGAATTTTAAATTAAATACTAAAAAAAGTTAAAATATAATTAAACCGTATACACTAGGAATCTATTTTTTTGAAAAATTATCCTTACCACTATTGGATTAAATTTGAGGAGGAAATCATAAATGTATAGACAAGAAATTGAACAGAAAATTGAACTCCTAATTGATAACTTGATTAACCTAAATGACCCAGAGGGGAAATATGCTATACCGCTTGCTGATGGAAGAAAAATTGATAATAAGAGTTTCAACTATTGGGAATGGACCGCAGGGGTTGGCCTTTATGGAATGATGAAATATTATAAATTAACCAAAAAAGAAGAAGTATTAAATATTATTGTTAAGTGGTTTGATGATCAATTCAAAGAACTTCCAGTTGAAAAGAACGTTAACACGATGGTACAAATGTTAACGCTTGCATATTTGTATGAAGAAACAGGCAATCCAACCTACCTTCCGTATTTAGAAACCTGGGGTGATTGGCTGTACCATGATATGCCCAGAACAAAGGATGGCGGAATTCAGCATGTTGTTTTTGGTAATGAAAATCCCCAGCAATTATGGGACGACACCTTAATGATGAGTGTTTTGCCATTAACGAAAATTGGTTTATTGCTAAATAAACCGGAATATATCGAAGAAGCAAAAAAGCAATTTTTAATACATATTAAATATTTGTTTGATAAGAAAACTGGCCTTTGGTTCCACGGCTGGACGTTTGAGGGAAATCACAACTTTGCAGAAGCACTATGGGGACGTGGGAACTCATGGGTAACCATTGCAATTCCCGAATTCCTGGATTTAGTTAAATTAAGTGAAAAAGATCCAGTTCGTCAAATCTTAATCGACACCTTAGAAAGACAATTAGAAGCACTCGAAACTTGTCAAAATGAAAACGGTTTGTGGCATACACTTCTGCTCGATCCTACTTCTTATGTTGAGGCATCCTGCACAGCTGGTTTTGCTTTTGGAACATTAAGATCAGTCCGTAAACGCTATGTCGGAAAGAAATACAGTGATATGGGATTAAAAGCTATAAAGGCAGTTATTGAGAATATCGATGAAACCGGTGAATTGCAGCATGTTTCAGCTGGTACGGCTATGGGAGAAACGCAAGAATTTTACAAGCAAATTCCTGTTACTGCCATGCCGTACGGACAATCAATGGCAATCCTTGCATTAGTAGAATACCTGCATCACAGAATCTAAAAAAACTTAGGTGGGATGAAAATGTTAAACATAGGAATTAGAGCCCATGATATTGAAAACCTGCCATTAGAAGAGTTAGTACAAGAAGTAGCTGGAAAAGGACTTACATCCGTTCAGTTGGCTTTAAGTAAATCCTTAGATGGTGTGAATACGGAATTAGGCAGCTTGAGCCCAGGTTTTGCGCGTTATGTAGCTAGTGCATTCTCAAAGTATAATGTACAAATCGCCGTATTAGGCTGCTACTTTAATATGATTCATCCCGATTTAGTTCAGAGAAGAAAAGGGATCGAGCGCTTTAAAGAGCATGTCCGCTTTGCCAGAGATTTCGGCTGCAGTATTGTGGCGACTGAAACTGGAAATGTAAATCCGGAAATTTTCTATACCGAGGAAAACTTCAAGGAAGAACCTTTTTTAGAAGTAGTTTCCAGTGTCTCTGAACTTGTTAAGGAAGCAGAAAAGTTTGGAGTTATTGTGGGGATAGAAGCAGGTGTAAACCATCCAATTTATTCACCGAAAGCAATGAAGAGACTCTTAGATTCAATCAATTCTAAGAATCTACAAGTGATTCTCGACCCGGTTAATCTATTAACGATTGAAACCTACCAAAATCAAGAAGAAATTTTTCAAGAAGCAATGGATTTATTTGGTGAGAGAGTCGTTATCCTGCATGCAAAAGACTTTATCATTGAGAATAACCAGTTAGTCCCAACAGCAGTAGGCAAGGGACTACTAAACTATAAGTATATTATAGAAGAAATAAAAAAGAAAAAACCTTTTATAAACATCCTACTAGAAGAAACTAAAGAACCATTCATAGACCAAAGCATCGCATTCCTAAGGGAAAAATAAAAGCATTACTGCCCATTATTGTTATTTAACTATAATGGGAGTTTTCTTTTAAACCAAATTTTAAATTCAAATAGGAGGAAAGACTATGAATAGAATCGTAGTTTGCGGACTTAGTAACCGAGCATTAGGAATGTTTATTCAATCAATCGTTCATCAATTTGGTTCAACTAACCAAGTTGTTGGAGTACTTGATTCCGATCCGCGAAGAATAGAAATTTGCAAGGAGAGTTTTTCTGAATTAAAATCGATTCCCTCTTACAATCCAAATCAATTCCAACAAATGATTGATGAAACAAATCCAGATACAGTCATTGTTACCAGCAGAGACGATACCCATATTGATTACATATTACAAGGCTTAGAGAATAACTTAACCGTTATTACCGAAAAGCCTATGGTGACAAAAGCTGAAGATGCTAGAAGAGTAATGGAAGCAGAAAAAGAAAGTAAGGGAAAAGTAATTGTCGCTTTTAACTATCGTTACAATCCGTTTCATCGAAAAATAAAGGAACTTATTTTAGAAGGAAAAATCGGCAGAGTCACTTCCGTTGACCTAAATTGGTATATTGATACCTATCATGGGGCGAGCTATTTTAAAAGATGGAACCGAAACCGAAATTTTTCAGGCGGCTTATCCATTCATAAATCCACACACCATTTTGACCTAGTAAATTGGTGGCTTGATCAGAATCCAGAAGAAGTGTTTGCATACGGTGCATTAAATTATTTCGGTAAAGACGGAGAATTCAATCCAAGCCCAACAGACAACCGATATTGTAGTACCTGTGAAGAGAAACTCTCGTGTGAATACTATATGCGCTGGTCAAACCGCCGAAATAATATGGCTGTTAAAGACGATCATATTAAAGCAGATAGCATTGAAAAGTCGGCACAAAATTATACCCATTATCGTCCAGATTCCTGTATCTTTGATCACGAAATCGAAATCGAAGATACCTATGTTGCCACCGTGAAGTATGATAAAGGAGCATTTTTAAGCTATTCCGTAAATTTCTCACTTCCATATGAAGGTTACCGTTTAGCGATTAACGGAACGAAAGGAAGAATTGAAACGACTGAGTTCCATGAACCAAGCCGGATTCCATTCTCCGTTCCAGAACAAACGATTGAATTCTACCCATTATTTGGCGGAGCAAAAGAGATTATTCATGTGCTCCAAACGGGAGGAGGTCACGGCGGCGGAGACCCTGTTTTATTGGAAGACCTTTTCTTAGGCGTCGATCAAAATCGCCCATATCCTATTTTAGCGGGTGCAGAGGCAGGAGCATACTCCATTGCAGTTGGTGAGGGTGTATGGCGATCTGTTAAAGAAAATAAGCCAAAGAAAATAAATGATTTATTAAAAAGTGAAGTTGACCTTTCTTTGCCAAAGGCTGTTTTCTAGAGTATTTGGTTACCGGAGAACTCGAAAAATCAAGGGAGCGGGAATCAGGGATGTTTTGGTTACCGGTGACCTCGAAATATCAAGGGAGCGGGAATCAAAGAGATGTTTTGGTTACCGTTGAACCTAAATAATTAAGGTAGAGGGAACCAAAGAAGCATTTTGGTTACTGTTGAACCTGGAAAATCAAGGTAGAGGGAATCAAAGAGGTGTTTTGGTTACCGGTGAACCCAAAAAGTCAAGGTAGCGGGAACCAAAAGGTGGTCCTTTGTAACTTTTTACCAAATAAAGGAGGATATGTATGCTGCAGTTAGTACTTGAGCAAAACAAGGTATCCCAGGCAATTGATCGGGTTGTTGAAAGAACATTTAATATGGATTTTAGTTGGGATTGGCCGGGAGGAGTTGCTTTTTATGGTATTGCTGAAGCATATGAAGCAACCGGTGAAGAGCAATATCTTCAAGGAATTAAGGAATGGGTTGATGCAGAATTAGAGGATGGACTGCCAAAGTTAACGGTTAATGCTTCCTCGATCGGGCACGTTCTATTAACTCTATACAAAGCGACCAATGATGAAAAGTATTTAGACACAGCAATAAAAATGGCAGATTATCTGCTGAATGATGCCGAGCGCTTTGCTGATGGGGTCTTGCAGCATACAGTAAATGGCACAAAATATCAATTCCCTGAACAGGCATGGGTAGACACCATGTTTATGGCTGGATATTTCCTTTTAAGAATCGGCAATCTGTTAGACAGGGAAGATTATTTCAATTTTGGACTAAAGCAATACCATGGTCATGAAAATTTTCTTCAGGATGATCGGACAAACCTGTATTATCATGGCTGGGATAACTTGGCGCAAAATCATATGTCAGGTATTTTCTGGGCGAGGGGAAACAGCTGGGCTGCTTATACAATGGCTAGGGCACTTGAACTTATTGAAGTGCAGCATCCGTCCTTTATGGTAATACAAGGCTCGCTGCGTGACCAGTTAAGCGCACTAGTAAGATTACAATCAGATTCTGGACTTTGGCATACAATCTTAGATGATCCAGATTCTTATTTAGAAACCTCTGGTTCTGCAGGAATTGCGGCAGCATTGTTAACCACTGGAAAACTATACAATAAATATACTCAAAAAGCTCTTGGAGCCATTCTCACCCAAATCAGAGAAGATGGTTCTGTTATGGGTGTTTCAGCTGGAACGGCGGTTATGTATGATGCAGATGGGTACAAAAATGTCCCTTATAAACGGGTACAAGGATGGGGACAAGGGTTAGCACTTGCCTTTTTATCACTATTATTAAAAAGGGAAAAAAGACAAGAGTAAAGATAACCTGTGGGATAGCTGGATGTTCCACAGGTTATTTTTTCAGATAGAACAACTTAAAGGAACGAAGAAATAGATTCCTAGAAATCATTTAATAGGAGGAATAATGTTGAGGCATTCCAATGTAGTAATCAATGGTGATTCCACCATTTCCCTGCCAGAAAATTGCAGCATGCCAGTCAGACATGCAGTCGATATGATTGTGAGAGATCATAAAAAGGTATTTGGGAAAATCCCAAACCTCATTTCATCAAATAAAGAGACCGCAGATATTGTGGTACGATATGCCTCAAATCATGAGGAATGTCCTGAAAGACCAGAAGCCTATGGCTTTCGCATCATTGAAAATACCAAAAAACCTTCTTTTCACATCGTAGGCTATGACGATTTAGGAATTATATATGGATTGCTGCATTATAGCCATCAATATCTAGGAGTGGATCCTTTTTGGTTCTGGGCTGAATTACCAATAAAACAACGTTCTGAGATACATATACCAGTTATAGTATTCAATTCCCCGGAAAAAAAGGTGAAATACCGCGGCTGGTTTGTGAATGATGAGGTTTGCCTAATCGGCTGGAAGAAAGAATACCCGCCCACTAAAGAGATATGGTATCCCGTTTTTGAAACATTATTACGCTGCGGCGGGAATATGGTAATCCCTGGCACTGACCTCCCAAAAGATGGTATCCATGCAGAGTTAGCAGCAGAAATGGGCTTATGGGTGACGCACCATCACGCTGAACCGTTAGGAGCAGAGATGTTTTTACGTGCCTTTCCAGGTAAGAAACCCAGCTACAAACAAAATCCAGCGTTATTTGAGACTTTATGGCAAGAGGCCATTGAGAAGCAAAAGGATGAGAAAATTGTCTGGGTCCTTTCCTTTCGCGGACAAGGGGATGCTCCTTTTTGGCATTACGATCCGGAATTTGATACCCCTGAAAAGAGAGGTGCGATGATTTCAAAGGTTGTGCAGAGGCAGTATGAAATGATTAGTCAATCAGTAGATAACCCTGTCTATTCCATGGCCTTGTATGGAGAAATATCTGAATTATACAAAGCTGGGCATGTAAAGGTGCCTGAAGGGGTTATTAAAATATGGGCTGATAATGGGTATGGCAAAATGGTAAGCCGAAGACAGGGAAATGAAAATTACCGAATCCCTTCACTGCCAGCAACCAATGACGCAGGAGAGCATGGACTTTATTATCATATAACCTTCCATGACCTCCAGGCTTCGAATCATTTGACGATGTTTCCCTCTCCGCCGGAATTGATCAAAGAGGAGCTTGAAAAGGCATTTGATGCCGGTGCTGTATCCTACTTGCTGCTCAACAGCGGTAATATCCGCATGCATCTTTACCCGCTGGATATTGTGAGTGAATTATGGAATAACGGCACGATAAATATTGAGGAACATTTGCAATCGTATAGTAAGCGTTTATATACAACAAAACACAAAGAAATTGCAGAGCTGTACAAAAGCTATTTTGAACAAACAATACCCTATGGCCCCCATCCAGATGACAAAGCAGGGGACGAATTTTATCACCATCCAGCAAGAAAAATTATTGGACATTGGCTTCAAGGAAAAACAGATATTCCAATGGAAAGACTCTACTGGGCGACAGGTGAAATCTCTTTTACCGAACAAGTGAAATGGTTCATGGAAAAATGTGAGCAGGGATTAGCAGGCTGGGAAGAGTTTTTAAAACAGTGTCGTCAGATTTCTTTGCTGCTGCCTGAAGAAGATAAGCAGCGCTTCGATGATCAACTTCTGCTGCAAGCGGAATTACATGCCTTCGGCTGTAATGGTTTTATCTCTCTATGTAAAGCTTATATTTCTTTTACAAAAAAAGAATATCCACTTGCATTTGTCCATGCCTCAGAATCGATTAACTCTTACAGGGAATGTAAACAAGCTTTAAGACGTGCAGAGCATGGAAAGTGGGAAAATTTTTATTATGCAGATTGGTTAACAAACATAGACAGTACCATTTATTCATTGGAAGCACTGCGTAAATTTCTAAGAATGCAAGGCGACAGTCCTGATTTCTTTTTATGGTACAAAGAGTACCTCATGCCGGAAACAGAAAAATATATTTATTTGGAGAATACCCACCGTAACCCTTTGTCTGACGATGAACTTGGAAAAAGATTAGCTGAAAAATTCCTTCAGTGATAGGGGATGGTCGCTATTTATACAAAAAAGTGCAACCTTACAAGAATGTCTAAAGTGTAAGAACAATAGAATCAAAAAATGACGATTGCTGAAAATTACAGGGTACATTACCCTACTGTTACAGTTACACTTTAGGAGGGATTGTACAACTAGGTCCAATAACGGCACAAAAGGGAATCCATGCCTACAGGCTGATATTTTTGGCGATTGGCGGGAAGAAGTGATTTGGCGGACAAGATGATAGTACAGCACTAAGGATCTATACTACGACGGATATAACCGATCATCGTATTTATACACTTATGCTGACCCTACTTACAGATTAGGTATTGTCTGGCAGAATGTTGCGTATAATCAGCCGCCGCATCCTGGTTTCTTCCTTGGACATAACATGGAAAAACCGCCGACACCGAAAATCTATGAAGTGAAACAAGAACTTGACCAAGAAAATCAAAACCAACCTAATAAACTATATTTATAAGGGAGTGTATAATCATTGATTAATATCTTCTTAGCAGGTGACTCTACTGTGGCAAGCTGTCCGCGGTATGAGGCACCGATGGCAGGCTGGGGGCAAATGTTTCAATCTTTTTTTACCGAAGAAGTTAAGGTTCACAACTTTGCAAAAGGTGGAGCAAGTACCAATACCTTTATGGAACAAGGATATTTAGATACCATCCTTGCATTTATTCAACCTAACGATTATCTGTTTATCCAATTTGGCCATAACGATCAAAAGTCTTTTGGCACCCAGCCCTATACAACCTATCAGGCAAATTTGACGGAATATGTTAATGGGGCGAGGAAGAAAGGGGCTACCCCCATTTTAGTTACTTCTGTTCACCGGAGAAATTTTGATGAAGAGGGTCGGTTAGTCAATACACTTGGAGACTATCCAAGCGCTATGATACAGCTTGCTGAGAGAATGGACGTCCAGCTAATTAATCTTTGGGAAAAAACAGAAAAGCTTTATCAATCATTGGGTCCGGAGGGTTCAAAACAATTGTTTACTATGTTTGAAGCAAATGAACATCCAAATTACCCAGATGGGATAGAGGATAATACGCACTTTTGCGAACACGGAGCAAGGGAAATCGGAAAGCTAGTAATAGAAGGAATAAAAGAATTACAATTACCCATTGTCCCGTTTATTAAGGGATCGTTTAATAGACAATCAAACAATTAGAGGTGAAAGTAGCATGGGCAAAAAATTATATCATGGTGCGGCATATTACCCGGAGCTATGGGATGAAAGAGTAATAGAAGAAGATATAATAGAAATGAAAAAGACTGGTATCAATGTCGTCAGAATCGGTGAATTTGCCTGGGCATCCATGGAGCCTGAAGAAGGCAAATTTGATCTCAGCTTTTTTAAGAATATTATTAACAAGCTTTATGAAAATGGTATCGAAACCGTTATGTGTACACCAACCCCTACACCACCTATCTGGTACTCCCACGGTCATCCCGAGCGGATGTATGTGGATAGTGATGGGAAAGTAATGGGGCATGGTTCAAGGCAGCATGCCTGTACGAACCATCCTTATTTTAGGGGAAGAGCAGCACTGATTACAGAAAATATTGCAAAAGCAGTAGGAAGTTTACCCGGTGTAATTGGGTGGCAGCTTGATAATGAATTCAAATGTCATGTTAGTGAATGTATGTGTAATACCTGTAAAGGACTATGGCATCTTTGGTTAAAGGAGCGCTATGAGACAGTAGAAAATCTAAATGAAGCATGGGGAACAAAAATTTGGAGCGAATATTATCATAGCTTTGATCAGGTACCACAGCCAGGACCAGCACCATTTTTACACAATTCATCGCTGCATACCATGTACCAATTATTTTCAATGGAGAAAATTGCAGAGTTTTCTGATGGACAGGCTGAGATCATCAGAAAATATTCAAGTGCACCCATTACGCATAATAGCTCTGTTTTTTTCAGTGTAGATAACGAAAGAATCTTTAAAAACCTTGATTTTGCTTCATTTGATACATATGCAACCATTGAAAATTTCCCAGCTTACTTAATCAACAGTGATTTGTGGAGAAACTTTAAAAAGGACAGAGGTTTCTGGGTAATGGAAACAAGTCCATCCTATGCTGCATCGCTGGCAAGCTATGCAGCACCACATCCTAATGGTTATTTAAAGGTTGAGGCAGCAGCGGCATACGCATTAGGAGCGGAAGCTTTTTGTTATTGGCTCTGGAGGCAGCAGCGTGCCGGATGTGAACAGCCGCATGGCAGCGTTTTGAGTGCTTGGGGGAAACCAACTGTTGGCTATGAAAGTGTGTTAGAAGTGGCAGATTTGAAAAATGAAATTGAACCAATCATTTTATCGACATCACCGAGTCAGGCAGAAGTGGCCATCACGTACTCTGATCGTGGAAAAGCATTCTTAAAAACAGAATCACATCGTAATTTAAATCATCGCAGTTTGGTAACTGATTTTTACAAACGGATTTTAAACATGGGTATCCATCGTGATGTGATTCCTGAAGGTGCAGACCTAGAGGGCTATAAGGTATTATTTACGCCATTTATCCACTATTTATCATCAGAATATATTGCCAGGGCGCGGGAGTTTGTTGAAAAGGGCGGAATTTGGATTGTTGGTCCACTAACAGGGGGACGAACAGAAAATCATACCGTCCATACCGACTGTGCATTAGGAGAACTTGAAAAAACAGCAGGTGTTGAAGTCCTATATACATTCCCTATGGATGATTCCGGAACTGTAGGACGTGCATTTGATATCTCTGCACCATTAGGAATGTGGAGTTCAGTATTTGAGGCGAATTCCGATACTTCTGTAGGTGTGATAGAAGAGGGTCTTGCTAAAGGGAAATCATTTATAACAGAGCATAAGCTTGGTGGAGGAAAAATTGTAATGCTTGGGTCTATGCCAATCGGTGAGAGCGGTGATTTGCTGCTGCAAAAACTAGTCCATTACTATTCTGAGGAAGCCAATGTTACATTAAGAAGTGATGTAACCCAAGGGACGATTGTTGCACCGCGTCAGGGAGAAGACTTTACCGTTTGGTTCGTCATCAATATGGACGGAAATGGCGGAAGTGTTACTCTTCCACAGCAAGGAGTAGATCTACAGAGTAATACGGTTATTGAAGCAGGCAAGCTTGAGATTGGTAAATTTGAATATAGAATAATTCAATTCAAACAAATGTAATGGTAATGGGAGGAAATAGATATGATTCGAAAGGCATCTGTAATGAAAGTGTTTGAAGGCTGTCATGATGAATATAAAAAACGCCATGATGAATTATGGCCGGAAATGGAAGTTGAATTAAAGAACCATGGCGCACATCATTATTCGATTTTCTTAGATTCTAAGACAAATAACTTATTTGCCTATGTAGAGATTGAGAGTGAAGAAAAGTGGAATGCGATGTCGCAGACAGAAATTTGTCAGAAATGGTGGGCCTATATGAAGGATATCATGGAAACAAATGAGGATAACAGCCCCGTTTCAACAGAATTAAAGCAAGTATTTTATTTGGAGTAGGAAAAGGTATATAGTCTATGAACTAGACGTGAATAATGGCCATCATCTGTAAGTTCAGGTGATGGTCTTTTTTTATAGAATAATTCAATTGTTGAAAAAGGCTGTAAGCAAAAATGTATTATTGATGGAAATAAAGAACGAATTTAAGGTAGGTAATAGATAAATCATTATTTAATAGAAATGAGGAGTAGTAGATGGGAAAAGGGAAAAAATGGCCAGCTGAGTTTAATGAATTTACTGATCCAATTTCAGGTGCAAGGATTACACAATTAACCGAGTATCTCGCACATAGCTTTCATTTGTATTTTACAAATGATGGATGGTATGACAATGGAACAAAATTATTAATTTGTTCAGATCGGGACAATGCTTCAAATCTCTATAGTTTGGATCTAACAAATGGCGAATTAACACAACTAACAGATCTTGACCCAAAAACGCCTAAGGGAATTCAAGGAACCTATATTAATCCCGCTAAAAACGAAGCTTACTTTACATTAGCAAATAGTATTACAGCTATTAATCTAGATACTCTGGAAGAAAGAATTATTTTCAATCTGCCAGAAGGTTATAACTTTAGCAATCTTAGTTGTACGGCAGATGGAAAGCATTTATGCTTTGGCCTTTCAGAGGATTTATCTAAAACTATTCAAAGTAATCTTTCGGGTGGGTATGTAGGCTTTGAGGAAACGGAAGCAGCACGGCCGCATTGCCAGATTTGTCTGCTAACCTTTGAGACAGGGGAAACTAATGTGATTCATGAAGAAAAACGCTGGATTGGCCATGTGAATGCATCACCAACACAGCCTCATCTGATTACATTCTGCCATGAAGGTCCGTGGGAAAAGGTGGATCATCGAATTTGGGCAATGAATATCGACACTGGGGAGGTTTGGAAGATACGAGAAGGAGAACCAAACCAGTTTGCCGGTCACGAATATTGGCATCGTGATGGTCTTCATATTGGCTATCACGGATTTACTGAATCACTAGATCGGAAAGATGGTAAATTTCTCGGTTACACAAAATTTGATAATTCCGAGACGCAGGAGTTTGAATTTCCCTATCAAAATATGCACATTCACTCGAATGATTCAGAGTTAATTGTGGGGGACGGACAGCAGTCTAGCGCCTACCATGGTGAGAGGTATCAGGATTGTATTTTCTTGTGGAAGAAAACATGCGATGGAATCGATGGGCCGCGGATTTTATGTAAGCACCGAGGAAGTTTCCAGGTACAACAGCTCCATGTACATCCACGTTTGAGCCATGACGGTAATCAAGTGTTGTTCACCTCCGATCGTAATGGATACGGAAACATATACTTGGTCGACGTTCCTGAATTTGAAAGTCTGCCACAACTAATAGATGGAAAGTTATTGAAAGAATAGGAGGATAAGATATGAAATTAAAATGGTTAAACAAAAGGCCATCTGAAAAAGCGGGGGTTTCATGGGGCGTTCCATGGAAAAAGGGAGAACTTGATCGAAACCACTTGCTTACTCTACAGGATAGCAGCGGGCTAGAGATTCCTATACAAAACTGGCCAATGGCCTATTGGCCTGATGGAAGTGTTAAGTGGACTGGACATGCTGCGGTTTTGGAAGAAAAAAGTGATAGCTATGAACTTAGTATCAATAACGAGAAGCAGGAAAGCAGCAGCACGTTAATGGCTAACGAAACAGATAAAACTATTGAAATTGATACTGGTGAAATTAGCGTGACCATAAACAAACAAGGCAGCACTATTATCAATAACGTAAGAATAGGGACAAAAACAATCAGTGAAAATGGTAGATTAATAGCATTAAGAGAAGTCCGTAGTAAAGAAAATGGAATAAAAATTACCCGGGAAGAACCACTGCAAAGTGAGATTCATGCTGTTCAAATTGAACAAAAAGGGTTACTAAGAACTGTTATTAAAATTGAGGGTAATCATCAAAATGTATACGGAGAAGAACAGTTGCTGCCGTTTGTTTTACGGCTTTATTTTTACTGTGATACTGCATCTATTCGTGCCGTCCATACACTCCTTTATGATGGAAATCCAAATGAAGACTTTATTAAAGGTGTAGGTCTTGAACTTACGGTTCCGTTATTGGGGGAATCATTCAATCGAAATGTGCGATTCACAGGGGATACAGGGATCTATTCTGAGCCGGCACAGCTATTGCTGACAAGAAGGCACCGGAATGCAGGAGAATTATATGAAAAACAGATTAACGGAGAAGTAATTACCTTTAACGAACAACAACATGCTAACATTCTCGAGCATGCACAACAAAATGCTATTTGGAATGATTTCAAAATCTCTCAAGATTCTTCTGATCATTACCGAATTATGAAACGAACAAACGAAGACTTCTCTTGGGTAGAGTCGACTCATGGTACGAGAGCAAAAGGTTTAATGTATGTGGGTGGTACAGAAAGTGGTGTAGCAATCGGGTTAAAGAACTTTTGGCAGAAGTTTCCTTCATCATTGGAGGTAAATAATTTGAGTCAGGAAAGTGCAAAACTAAAGGTTTGGTTCTGGTCACCAGATTCAGAGGCAATGGATTTACGCCATTATAACATAGAAACACATGTTGTCGCCGCCTATGAGGGATTCGATGAAATGAGAGCGGATCCAATGGGGATTGCGAACACAAGCGAAATCTTTTTCCACTTTTATACCGAATCTCCGACAAATCAACAATTAGTTAATAAGGCTGACGAGTGGCAGGCACCTATATTGTTGGTTTGTGAACCTGAATATTATTACGGTACGAAATCTTTAGGCGTTTGGAGTTTGCCTGATCGAAGTACTCCTATGAAAGAAAAACTAGAGGATCAACTTGATGAAGCATTCAACTTTTATAAAAAAGAAATTGACCAGCGAAGATGGTATGGTTTTTGGAATTATGGCGATGTCATGCATACATACGATCCAGTCCGTCATCAATGGAGATATGATTTAGGAGGATTTGCCTGGCAGAATACAGAACTTGTTCCGAATATTTGGCTGTGGTACACATTTTTACGCTCAGGCAGAGAAGATGTATTTACCATGGCGGAGGCAATGACTAGGCATACTAGTGAAGTGGATTGCTATCATTTTGGGGAATATGCAGGATTAGGGTCCAGGCATAATGTCAGTCATTGGGGCTGCGGCTGTAAAGAAGCAAGAATTAGTATGGCGGGACTTCATAAATATTATTACTTTTTAACCACAGATGAAAGAACAAGAGACTTATTAACGGAAGTCAGAGATGCCGATAAGGCTCTACTAAACTTGGATCCGATGAGAGAATTCTATACAACTGAGCAATTTAAGAGTCATGCGAGAGTTGGTCCAGATTGGGCAGCGTTTTGTTCTAATTGGCTCTCAGAGTGGGAACGAACAGAAAATGGTGAATACAGAGACAAACTCGTTTCTGGTATTGAAACATTAAAAAAGCTTCCTTTTCGATTGTTATCTGGGCCGACATTTGGTTACGATCCAGAAACTAGCACTCTCCATCACATGGGTGATGGTAATGCAGGAGGGTACCATATGGTGATTGCATTTGGCGGCCCCCAGGCCTGGATGGAAATCGCACAGATACTTGGTGACGCAGAATGGGTAGAGATGTTGGCTGAATTTGGAGAATTTTATGTTCTTAGTAATGAAGAAAAATTAAAGAGGAGTAATGGGGTTCTTCATGATAAATTGTTCAGCCTGCCAATGTTAGCTTCAGGAATGGTGGCTTATGCAGCAGCAAAGAAAAATGATGCGAAACTTGCTGAAATAGCATGGAATTTATTATTAAATGAAGAAATAAGTGAAATGGTATTGCCAATTAAAATACAAGAAATAAGCACATGGAGGGAAATTACCGAAATTCCTAGCATTACAACCAATACTACCTCGCAATGGTGTTTGAACACTATTGTTTCATTGGAACTAATCGGTGATTACTTGCCAAATAAGGATTTCCAAGAAAGTATTAATTCGACAATAAAGTGTTTAAATAGTTAAAAACATAATAAAAACAAGGTTTTTGTTAGGTCAAAAAAATGTAATTGTTAGAAAAATGAAAGCGGTTTACATTTGGTTTAGAAGAACAAGACTCAGTGTTCCGTTTCCAATTTGAGGCAATGGACTACTGAATAAGATTGAACTTATAAACACACATTGGGGGTAAGAAAATGAAAAAAAGAATGAAAAAGAGGTTAATTGGTAAAAAAGTTGCCGTTCCAGCTCTTTCAGCAATGTTATTATTTTCTTTAGCTGCGTGCAGCGATTCAGAAAAATCAAGCGGTGATAGTAAAGATGGGAAAAGTTCAACACCTGAAATCAGAATTATGACTACTGCCTATACACCAGATCCACCAGCTGATGACAGCCCAGCTTTAAAGGAATTGGAAAAGTTCACCAACACAAACATTACAATGAATTGGGTTTTAAATAGTTCCTATACAGATAAGTTAAATATCACTTTAGCATCTGGTGACCTGCCAGAAATCATGATGATACCTTCTAAGATTCCTAGTTTTGTTAGCGCAGTACGCGACGGTGCCTTCTGGGAGCTTGGACCATATTTAAAGGATTATCCAAATTTAAGTAAAGCGAATGAAATTACATTACAAAATAGTGCGATTGATGGAAAAATATACGGCATTTATCGTTCTCGTCCGCTTGGAAGATTAGGTGTAACGATTCGTGCAGACTGGTTAAAAAATCTCGGT
Organism: Neobacillus driksii; assembly: GCF_013409995.1. GTDB lineage: Bacteria > Bacillota > Bacilli > Bacillales > Cytobacillaceae > Neobacillus > Neobacillus driksii. Next base: position 168,641 of record NZ_JACCBX010000011.1, on the reverse strand, counting down.
TTAGAAACACCGAAAACAATTGATGAATTTTACAACGTATTAAAAGGATTTACTGAAAATGATCCAGATGGAAATGGTAAAGACGACACATATGGAATGGTTGTATCGAAATATACTGGTCCATTTGATATCATGCAAATTTGGTTCGGTGCTCCAAACAAATGGGGTGAAAAAGGTGGCAAACTTGAGCCGGACTTCATGACAGATGAATATATGGATGCATTAAAATTCTTCAAAAAATTATATGATGAAAAATTAATCAACGAAGACTTTGCCGTAATGGACCCGCAAAAATGGGGAGATCCATTGATGAATAGCCAAGCTGGTGTGATTGTAGACGTACTTGACCGTGGACGCCGTGCAGATGAAGATTTCAAAAAGTCTAATCCTGAATTAACTGAGCCAATTGACATCTTTGGTGCTGTTGAAGGTCCAGAAGGTCTTCGTTCTCTTCCTACCTCAGGTTACTCTGGATTGTTAGCTATTCCAAAATCTAGTGTAAAAACTGAAAAAGAGTTAAAGCAAGTTTTAGCATTCATAGATAAATTGAATGAGGAAGAAGCACAAAAACTGGCCTATAACGGTGTAGAAGGCCGCCATTATGAAATGAAGGATGGGAAATTAAACCTTCTTACAAACAATGATCAAGCCCTTATCAATGAATTTACAGACATAAATCAATTCGTGCCGGGTATTCCAGAGAGTAGATTTATTCAACCAGAATTAACAGCTGTTAGAGAAAAAGAGGCACAAATACTGTTAGATAATGAAAAAATTGTTGTTCCAAATCCAGCTGAATCCCTGTTATCTGAAGTTTACGCGCAAAAAGGACAGCAGTTAGACAATATCATCAACGATGCACGTATTAAATTTATAGTAGGACAAATTGATGAAGCAGGATTTAAAGATGCAATCAATTTATGGCGCAGCACAGGCGGAGACGACTATATCAAAGAAATCAATGACCTATACAAAAAAATAAAGAAATAATAGCAAAGTGTAAAAACAGGCAGTGTTCATACACTGCCTGTTCCTGCAAAAAACCTTGAATTTGAAAGGAGTGAATTTATGGAAGGCCTTAAGGCACAGAGTGTCGAAACCGTGGAACCAGGGTATAATGCAGTGAAAAAGGGATCAAAGGCTGAAGTAAAATCGAATATTTCCAATATCCAGCGATTAAAAAGAGATAAATGGCTCTACCTGCTATTAATTCCAGGCTTAGCTTATTTTATTATTTTTAAATATCTTCCCATGTGGGGAATTGTCATTGCCTTTCAAGACTACTCTCCGTTTCTAGGAGTTTTCGGAAGTAAATGGGTGGGTTTTGAAAATTTTATCGATTTCTTCAAAAACCCTGATTTTTTTAGATTACTAGAAAATACTTTTATTCTTGCCTGTTTGGACTTAGTATTCTTTTTCCCGGCTCCAATTATTTTAGCACTTCTATTAAATGAATTAAGACTTCAAGCTTACAAGAGTGTGGTGCAAACCTTTATTTATGTACCGCATTTCATGTCTTGGGTTATTATCGCCAGTATTACGTATATCTTTTTTACCACTAGCGGCGGTGTAGTAAACGAAATCGTATCCCTTATTTATGGGAAAGAAATTAATTTCCTTTCCTCTCCAGAATGGTTCCGTCCTCTAATAATGGGACAAATCATCTGGAAAGAATCTGGCTGGGGAACAGTTATTTTCCTAGCAGCACTTGCTTCTGTCGATAAAGAGCAATATGAAGCGGCGATTGTAGATGGGGCAGGAAGAATGAGACGATTATGGCACGTCACTCTTCCAGCTGTTAGAAGCACGATTGTCGTTCTACTAATCTTACGACTAGGTAATTTCCTTGACACAGGCTTCCAACAAATATTCCTTATGAGTAACTCCCTCAATCGAAGTGTCGCAGATGTATTTGATACTTATGTTTACTTTGTGGGTATTACCCAAGGGGCTTATAGTTATAGTACTGCAGTAGGATTATTTAAAGCGATTGTAGGTGTAGTCCTTGTTTTAGGTGCCAATAAATTGGCTAAGAAGATGGGGCAGGACGGAATTTTTTAAGGTTTTATGATTTAGGAGGTGGAAAGTATGTCTATGCCAAAAATGCATAATACTCCAGCTGGGAGAGTATTTGATGTATTTAATTTTATTCTTATGGGGATTATTGGGATTATCATGGTATCGCCATTCCTTTATATTATTGCTGGTTCCTTTGCAACTGAAGCAGAATTAACAAGAAGAAGTTTTTTTATCTTCCCTGAAACTTTTACACTTACAGCCTATCAATATATCTTTTCTACTGACACTTTCACTCGAAGTATTTTAGTATCTATTGGGGTTACCTTAGTAGGGACATTGGTTTGTTTATTCTTTACGTTCTCAATGGCCTATCCCTTATCAAGAAAGACGTTGATGGGTCGTAACTTCTTTATGAATCTAATTGTTTTTTCGATGCTCTTCAGTGGAGGAATGATTCCAGGATATATCGTTGTAAAGTCATTAGGATTATTAGATTCTTACTGGGCTTTAATTTTACCGATTGCGATCAATCCTTTTAACCTAATTATTGTTAAAACATTCTTTCAAAATATACCAATTGAATTAGAAGAAGCAGCAAAGATAGATGGTTGTTCAGAAGTAGGGATATTTTGGCGCATCATGCTGCCGCTTTCCAAGCCTGTTCTTGCAACATTCGCTCTGTTTTATGCCGTAGCTATTTGGAATGACTTCTTCAGTGCTTTGCTATACATTACCGATAGTGCAAAATGGCCGGTACAGGTTTTGCTTCAACAAATTATTATTCTATCACAGGCACAGCTTGGTGATGCTGCCTCTACGAGTGCAAACTTTGTGGAACCGCCTGATCAATCATTAAAACTAGCAGTGGTCGTTGTTGCAACTTTGCCTATTTTAATTGTGTATCCATTCTTACAGAAACACTTTGCAAAAGGTATGTTATTAGGTTCGGTTAAAGGATAAATGAAGATGCATTTAAAAATTATAAAGAGCCATTTGCATTGGATGATAACTTCATTCAATGCAAATGGCCCTTTTGTATTATCAAAAATCCGACATTTATAGTGAAAATTCAGACATTTTTATTAAAGCGCATTCATTTTTAATGCAAATATGCCATAATTGGTTACAGTCGAATTTTGTAAAGTTCCAAATGCGGAGGTGTACTAGTGAAATTTAAAAACATAAGTGCAAAACTAAAAACACTTCAATGGAGAGGCAGTTTTCATCGTAATAGCTTTATCTTAATTTTACTCATTGCTAGTATTCCAGGCTTAATCACTGGACTTTGTATTTATTGGTTTGCTGTTGGAAAAGTTGAAAATGAATTAAGAACATTACATACTAGTCAAATAGAGCAAAGAGCAAAGAATATTGATGAACAATTTAAATATTTGGAGTATTCTACCTCACAATGGGCATTTGAACCGAGATTTAGTGAATCATTAAGGAATATTGATTTTGTTGGGCAATTTACTGAAACCTATGATATTTCTAAAACTCTTTTGTTATTACAGGGCAGACATAATCTAATTAAAACTGTAGATTTATATATTGAAGGCGAAAAGCCCATTTTATTTAATAGTGAATATAACGTATTGGACGAACAGTCAAAGCAGATTTATCATCAAACATTAAAAAGTAGTAAAAGACTCTATTGGACAGAGTTCCCACTAGAAGCTGGCTCTAAAAAGAAAACGCTTGCATTTGTACACCGTATTCCTGCAACAAGCAAGGATCCATTTGGTTCAATTATTGTCACGATAGACCAAAATAAAGCGCTACAACTATTAAAATCATTAACCCCCTATGATAAGGGAGCGACATTTATTTTAGATGGAGAAAATGAAATCTTACTCTCATCAAATAGCACAAAGGACTCCTCTTTTATAAATGTATTAAAGCGTGAAATGGAAACTCAGAAACATACTGAAGGCTCATTCCAAATAAAACATAATAAAAAAATGTATTCTATCTCCTACGGTAAATTTACAAGGGTAGATTCTGATTGGACATATGTGTCTGCTGCTCCGATGTCTTCGATTACGGCACCAGTAGTACTTGTTTCCAGATTGATATTAATTTTAAGTATATCCGCACTTATTCTTGCGTTTGTTTTATCCTGGTTCACGTCAAATCGTATTTATTCTCCGATTAATAAACTATTAAAATCCTTAGGACATGAAGAAGAGGGATTATGGAGACGTAAAGGCCGGGATGTTTTTACAATAATCGAACATCAAATTCAAAATCTATCACAAAAAAGTAATCTGCTGCAATCCCGTCTGGTCGAGCAGATTACACAAATCAAAAGCAGTTTTATTCTACAGTTAATACAGGGTTATTTATATCATAATACGGAAGAAGATTTGCGGGTAAGAATGGAGAATTATGGCTGGGAGTTAGAAGGAAAATCTTTTACAGCTCTGGAAATTCAACTAACAGGTTTAGGCGAATCAAAGGATAGTTTCTCAAATAATGATGAAAGTCTTGTTACATTTTCTGCATCAAATATAATGGAGGAACTGGCAAACGATATGTTTGATCAGTTTAATATAATAAAATTTACGGATTTATCAGTTGGGGCACTAGTAATCCATCCAAACAGTGATTCATTCAGGGTGGAATTACATAGCTTTGCTGATAAAGTAACAAAAACTGTAAATGAAATATTGAATATGCAGGTAACGGTTACAATCAGTGAACCCACCGATAGTATTAAGAGAATTCCTTATATTTTTGAGGAAGTTCGAAGTGGAAAGCGTTTTAGAATATTTGAAAATAGTAATCAGGTTATTGATCTTAAAGAGCATGAAAGATCGGAACATATTAATCAAATCCACTATCCATTTGCAATCGAAAAGGAAGTTATCCAAGCGATAAGAATGGGACATACCGCAGAGGTTGAGAATTTAATCAGACCATTTTTACAGGAACTAACGGAGAAGGGGATTAATGAAATCAATATTCATCAGGGGATTGTGCAGCTTTATAGTACTATCCAGCATGAAATACTCCATTCTGGGATACATCCACATGAACTGTTTGAAGGGAAAAATATGTATGAAGAACTTTCTCAAATTCGTGATACAGAGAGAATCATTAAATGGTTTACTCAAGATGTGGTAGGACCGTTTATTCAGAAGTTAGAGGGTCGAATGAATATTGAATTAAAACGGGTAATTGAAAAGGTTGTCACCAAAATACAGGAAAGTTATGCGGATGACATTTCCTTAGAAAGCTGTGCTGACGAGGTAGGTACAAACCCATATTCGTTAAGTAAGGCATTTAAACAAATGGTGGGAATTAACTTTATCGATTATTTAACACAATTAAGAATTGAAAAAGCAAAGGAGCTACTTATAAATACGGATATTAAGATTAACGACATAGCTGAAAGTGTAGGTTATAGACACAGTTATTTTAATAGGATATTTAAAAAACAAATAGGTATTCCACCAAGCCAATACCGTAAACTTAATCAGAAGGATAATTATATACAAGTTGAAAATGATGGGTAGTGTTTAGAACCATCATTTTTTTGTAAATAGGATGTTCTTGCCATATGCACCTCCATTAGGGATTGAAAACACGTTAGTTTAACCGATACAAAAAAGTATGGTTGCTGGAAAACCTTGAACACCCTATATTATTTTAAATAGAAAATGATGCTAAGGAGAAGAAACTATGTATAGGCAATTTGAAAAAGGGGAGTGTCTTTATCACAATCGGCTTTCGAGTATAGGAGATATCGAAGGCTGGAAATTGGAAGGAAGGGCAAGAATTAATTTTGAAAATAATTTATTATATTTAGAAAACGATTTAGACCCTGATATATATGGGGACGATGCTCACTGGGTATTTTGGTGTCCAATTGATTTTCCAGATAAAATTATGATTGAATGGGAATTTTATCCAATACGAGAACCGGGCCTTTGTATGATATTTTTTGCAGCAACCGGCAGGTATGGAGAGAATCTCTTTTCCACTAATTTGCCAGTAAGAAACGGGAGATACCCTGAGTATCATTCAGGTGAAATGAATGCCCTGCATTTATCTTACTTTAGGCATAAGCATCCAGATGAACGGGCTTTTCGTACATGTAATTTGCGCAAAAGCCATGGATTTCATCTAGTTGCAGCTGGTGCAGATCCCTTGCCGCCAGTTGAGGATGCAATCGCCCCTTATCATATGAGACTTGTAAAATATGAGGGGATTGTTCAGTTTTCGATTAATGATTTACCGTTACTTGAATGGGAAGATGATGGAGTCAGCTTTGGATCGATCTATGGCGGCGGAAAAATCGGCTTGCGGCAGATGGCGCCTATGAAAGCAGCCTATGCAAATTTAACTGTACACAGAGCTGTTTTAAGACCAGAAACGAAAAATGTATAAACTTGTAAATTAATAAATATAAACTTAGGGGGAAAAATCTATGCAGATGAACGGGGCCATAGGTGGATTTTACAGACTTTGTGATTGGATTATGAAATTAGCATACATTAATATCTTATGGATTTCGTTTACATTGCTGGGTTTAATCGTATTTGGTTTGTTTCCGGCTACAACCGCTATGTTTGTAATCGTTAGGAAAATACTTATGGATAAAGATGAAATTCCAATCTTAAAGACTTTTTGGGAATCTTATAAAAGCGAATTTTTCAAAAGTAATCTCCTAGGGCTTATTCTTACCATTACAGGCTACATCTTATATATTGATATCTTCTTTTTAAGAAATACGACCGGATTTATTAATCTATTGTATTACCCATCCCTGATGCTTGCTTTAGGCTTTGTCTTAACATTATTTTATGTTTTTCCTACGTTAGTTCATTTTGATCTAAGGATCCTGCAAGTTATCAAATGTGCTTTCGTGATCATGCTAATGAACCCATTATCTACAGTATTGATGGTGATTGGAAGCTTTGCAGTCTATCTTTTGATGACAACGATACCTGGATTAATTCCAATATTCAGTGGAAGTATCTTATCATTCGTAATAATGTGGGCATCTTTTATTGCTTTTTCAAGAATAAAGAAACTACAAAATGCCTCTTAAAAGGAAATGGAAGACGACTGATTGGAAATATACACTTCACACTATTTACCAAAATGCAGGATAAACCCGGAGAAGCCCTCATCATTTGAGGGCCTTTTTTAGTTAGATTAATAGTAACCTTATACCTGATAAACAAATAGCACTATGAAAAACAGGAAGTAAATGATAAAATTTAATTAATTTTACGAAGAATCTTTATTATAAGAAAACGTTTTTTACTGCCCAATAATGACTGCGCTTCCACCAAGGCAATCAGTATCTTACTATAAACAATGGAGAAATAACCTAAATGAAGAGGATACTTGATAGATTAAAGATGGATTATCATAACTTACAAATTAAATATAAACTTTTTCTACTAGTATCTTGGATAATGGTTATATCGTTTTCTTTTACCTTTTTTGGATTGCAGTACGCTTTTCATATTTACGATGAGCAGATTTATAGTAAGTCTTCACAGGTTTTAAGTACATCCTCTAATAGTATCGAGAGTGAATTGAAAAACTTAGAGGAACTGTCCTATAATATTTTGACCGATTCCCAAATCCAGCAGTACCTATCATCAATCAGTGAAGACAGTACCGAATACGACAAATTTCGTATGCGTACGAACATGTTGGACAGACTTACAAGCTACGCAAATAAGGAAGAATATATCCAATCTATTAATTTAGTAGATGTAAATGGAGAAGAATATGTAGTCGGACCCAAGACAGTAAAACTTACCCCGTCGCAAAAAGCAGATATTACCAAAATGGCCATGCAGGCTAATGGAAGTAATGTTTGGTTAAACCCGGAGAAGAATGACCTTTTATTTTCAACTGCACGCGAAATAAGACAGTTTCGCAATTTAAGCTTCGACAACCTAGGTACGATTGTCATCTATATCAATATGGACAAACTGGTAGCGAACATTTTAGAAGGTTCTAGAAAAATGGATGGTGAATTCTTAATTGTTAGAGATAGTAATATTATCTTTCCAAAAGAAACGAATTCATTATTTAAAGAAGCAGCCATATCTTTAGATTCTGAAAAAGTAGATTCAGGTTATCAAATAAAAAAAATCGATAAAAAGAATTATTTCCTTGTTCACATTAAATCCAACTACTTTGATTGGGGTTACTTAAACGTTATTCCTTTTAATCAAATATTTGAGAATATCAACAAGGTAAAAACATTTTTGGTCATCATATTTATACTCATGTTTGTTGTTGTAACGATTTTTGGAATTCGATTTGCAAGGAACATCACCATTCCCTTGGAGAATCTTGTAGCTAGCATGCAATATGTAAAGGTGGGAGATTTTAAGGAAGCAAGCAGGAATGCACTTAAAACGCCAATTATGCAGGATGATGAGGTTGGTAAACTTCAGCAAAATTTTCAGACGATGATCCAGCAAATTGATGAACTCATTAATGAAAATTACTCTAAACAGCTAACCATTAAAGAGACAGAGTTTAAGGCGCTGCAGGCTCAAATCAATCCTCATTTTTTATATAATACATTAGAATCTATTAATTGGTTAGCAAAAGGCAATGGGCAGACACAAATTTCTAGAATGGTAGAAGCGCTTGGTTTTTTATTGCGTAATTCAATCAGCTTAAAACAACCACTAATCACGATTGAAGAAGAGCTTAATGTTATAAGTAATTATGTGATAATTCAGAAATATAGATTCGAAGAAAGATTAGATTTTCACATGGAGGTAGATTCAGATATAGGCGGGTTCTATATTCCGAAGCTAACGTTACAGCCTCTTGTGGAAAATGCCATTCACTATGCCTTAGAGCCGAAGATTGATCCTTGTAAAATTAGTGTTTATTCAATAGTAGAAAAAGAAAGTATTAAACTAATTGTAGAAGATGATGGACCCGGAATGGAGTCAACCTTTATAGAAAAGTTAAAAAGAGGAGAAGTAAAAACAAGAGGACAAGGGGTAGGCTTGTCGAATATTAATGACAGAATTAAACTGGCCTACGGTGGGAAATACGGAATAGAAATTGAAAGCGAGCCTAATAAAGGAACGAAAGTGATCATTGTTTTACCTTTCGATAAGGGGGAGAGCCATGTATAAAGTATTGCTAGTTGATGATGAACGAATCATAACCGAAGGGATGTCAAAGGTAATCAATTGGGAGTCGATTGGGACAAGTTTAATTGGGACCGCAAGAAATGGGATTGAGGCATTTAGTATGATTGAACAGCAACAACCGGACATCGTGATTAGTGATATTAAAATGCCTGGAATGAATGGTCTCGAGCTAGTTGCAAAGGTTAATAGTGTATTTCCTGAGATACGATTTATTTTGTTATCCGGTTTCAGTGAATTCGATTTCGCCAAACAAGCAATGCAATACGGGGTGAAGCATTATCTATTAAAACCTTGTAATGAGAATTCAATTATGGATGCTATAACAGAGATTTGTGAGGAATTGCAACAAAAGCAAATTCGTGAACAATTTATTCAAAATATGAAAGGAACACTCGACAGTGTTCTTCCTTATGCAAAAGAACAGCTGATGAAAGAATTTATAACCAATCATTATGAAAACAAAGATCTAGCGTATTATCAAAAACTTTTTAACATAGATTTACATACACCGAATGTTAGGCTGGTTTTATTTCAACTTGAGGGGAATTTTGAATTTGAGCATATGTTTGCTATAAAAAATATAGCTGAACATATATTTGGTTCCTATATTCTTAGCTGCATGGTTGGCGAAACGATATTATTCCTCCTTGAGGATTATTGCAGCTACTCTCTACTACTCTCTCAAATTGAAAAGATTAAAAAAACATTTTTTCAATATTACCAAATAGATTCAACGGTCGCCATCAGCGACACAGGGAAAATAAGTACCGCGAATAAACTATATAGTGAAGCACTAGACTGTCTAGCTTATCGTTTTTATTTAGGAGAAGGCGGAGTTATTACCAAAAAAGACATTGCCTATCAAAATCCAACAGAGGAATTAGAGTTCTATTACGATGACCAAACCTTCTGCCGATTGGTGAAATCCGGATCCTGGTGTGATGTTAATGCAGAAATAGAGACTTTTTTTAATCAGTTAATAGAGTTAAGGCTTGATATCAATATCACCAAATCTTATGTCATTCAATTATTTAATGCGATGATCCGTTTATGTGAACCTAAAGAGATGAATATGTATTTAACCAAATTAAATCTACTCTTAGAAATAGACACCATTCAAAATTTGAAGTCCTTTTTTGAAAGCGTTGCCCAGGAAATCACCCTAACATTTTTTAATCAAAATAATAATAAACATTCCACGATAATTAAGAAGGTTATCGAGACGATCGACAAGTATATTGGGAATGAAAATTTATCCTTGCATTGGGTTGCAAATGAGATGTTATATATGAATGCCGATTATCTAGGAAAGCTTTTTAAGAAAGAAACGGGAGAAAAGTTTTCAAATTATATTACAAGATTAAGAATTGAGTTAGCCATAAAAATGATCGAGAAGGAAAATGATGTAAAGGTATTCGAGATTGCTGAAAAAATTGGTTATGGTGAAAACCCTCAATATTTTAGTCAGGTATTCAAAAAACATACAGGTTTTACTCCATCAGAATATAAAAGAGAATCTTTACAAGGTCTGTAAAAAGAGTAAAAAGGGGAAAAAAATATGAAAAAACTATTGTTTTCTACTTTATCCCTAGTAATGGTATTTTTCGCTGGTGGGTGTGGAGATTTCGATTTAACAGATTCTGCCGAGAGTAAAGGGAATGAGAAAATAACCATAAAAATTGCCTGGTGGGGAGAAAAACCTCGGCATGACTATACCTTGGAAGTAATTGAATTGTTTGAGGAAAAATATCCAACGATTAATGTAGAACCAATATATTCAAATTGGGATGATTATTGGAAACGATTGGCTCCAATGGCAGCGGGTAATCAACTTCCAGACATTGTCCAAATGGATATGCTTTATCTTAAAACGTACAGTGAGAATTACTTGCTTGAAGATTTAACACCGTATGTTGATCAAAATCTAATTAAGACAGATTCCATAAGTGAAGCTATTCTCTCAGGTGGGAAAATCGATGAACATTTGTATGGTTTTCCTTTAGGATTAAATGCGCCGGCCATCATCGTTGACCAAAATTTACTTTCTTCAGGTGCGGATAATAAGCCAAATGCGAATTGGACATGGAGTGATTTTGAGAAAATAGCTTTACAAGTTCATAAAGAAAAAGGTATTTATGGTACAAACGGAATGAAGTCACCAGATGTGTTCTTCTCGTATTTCTTACGTACAAAAGGCATGAATTTATATAATAAAACAGGAACTGGATTAGGGTATGAGGATGATCAATTGTTTATTGATTATTTCGATATGCAAATAAGACTTCTTGATAAAGGTGCCTTCCCTAGAGCGGATGTTACGGAACAGATAAAAGGAATCGAAGATGAGTTGTTAGTCAAACAACAGTCTGCGATGCAATGGGTATATTCCAACCAGTATATCGGCTTTTTACAAGCAACTAACCGGCAGCTTGAGCTTTTGCCTCCTCCGGGACCAGGACAAGATGCGGGACTTTCTGTAAAGCCTAGTATGCTTTTTTCGATGTCAAAAAGTTCAAAGCATAAAGAGGCAGCAGCTCAATTTATAAATTTCGTTATAAATGATATTGAAGCAAATAAAGTCATTAAAGGCGAAAGAGGAGTTCCCATTTCCACGAAGGTTGTACAGAAAATAGAAAAAGATTTATCTCCTGCTCAGAAAAAGGTATTCGATTACGTAAATGAAGTGAAAAATACAAACAAAAAAGTGGACAAAGCAGATCCTCTGGGCAGTAATGAGGTTGTGAAATTATTACAAGACGTTTCCGAACAAATATTGTTTAAAAAAATAACACCGGCAGAAGGAGCACAACTTTTTAGATCGGAAGCAACCACAATTCTCTCAAATAATAACTAATCTATATAGAAAAAGAAAGCTCTCTTGTGACAAGCACACAGCTGCTTGTTTCAAGGGAGCTTTTTAAATGTCTGATTTTTAAACAAACAAAGCGGAAAATTAGATTCAGACAATTTTGATTTCGTTGCATAATTAAGGATGTAAACACTTACATAAAAAGTGTGAAAAAAAGAAGGGGGAAATAAAGAATGAAGAAATTTTTAGTGCTATTGTTTTCATTTGTTTTAGTTTTTACATTAGCAGCATGTAACAGCAGCAGTTCAACGAGCAGTGAAGAAACTAAACCTAAAAAAGAAGACAAAAAAGATGAACCAGTAACTCTTCGTATCGCTTGGTGGGGATCTCAGCCTCGACATGATTACACACTTAAAATTATTGAAATGTATCAAGAAAAGAATCCAAATGTAAAAATCGAAGCTGAATATGCAGCTTGGGATGACTACTGGAAAAAGCTAGCTCCTCAAGCAGCCGCAAATGAGCTGCCTGATATTATCCAAATGGATTTATCATACTTTTCACAGTATGCACAAAATGAACAAATTGCTGATTTAACTCCTTATTTAGATAAACAAATTAATACAAAAGATATTGCTGACAATATCATCAATGGCGGTAAACTTGGCGATAAACTTTATGGAATTAATGCTGGTGTAAACGTTGTTGGTTTTCATCATGATCCAGCGGTACTTGCAAAAGCTGGTGTAGATTCTATCCCAGAAAATTGGACTTGGGACGATTACAAAGAAATCGCAGCAAAAGCAAAAGCTGCTGGCGTATTTATGGATACAGGAATGAAAGCGGATGTATTTTTCAACTACTTCTTAAGAACACAAGGGAAGTCACTTTATAGCAAAGATGGTGCCTCTCTTGGATATAAAGATGACAAGCTGTTCGAAGAATTCTTCAACATGACATCTGGTTTGGTTAAGGATAAAGCGGTTCCAACACCTGACTTCTTAGCACAGTTAAAAGGAATTGAAGATGATCCTGTTGTTACTCAAAACGCAATTGGTATCTGGCAATGGTCTAACCAGTTTGTCGGGCTTCAACAAGTGGCGAATCGAGAACTTGCTATTGCTCCAATGCCAGGTCCTGACAGTGAAAAAGGTTTATATTTAAAACCAAGTATGTTCTGGTCTGTTGGAAATAATTCAGAACATAAAGAAGAAGCTGCAAAGTTTATTGATTTCATGATCAATGATATCGAAGCGAACAAATTAAATCTTGGTGACCGTGGTGTTCCTGGTTCATCAGTTGTAAAAGAAGCATTAAAGCCATTACTTTCACCAGCACAAGTCCAAGTATTTGATTATGTTGATTGGGCGGAAGGAAATAGCTCAGAATTCGATGGTCCAGATCCAGTTGGTGCCGGACAAGTGATTGAAACTCTTGATAGTTTAGCTGAACAAATGGCTTATGGAAATCTATCAGTGAAAGACGCTGCAAAACAGTTTAGACAACAAGCTGAAAGTGTCTTAGCACAAAACAAAAAATAATTTCCACTTCGATAGCTGATCATGTGATAGATGGATCAGCTATCGTCCTTTCATCTTAGGAATGCAGGCCAAAGAATAAGGAGATGAATAAATGAATACACGTGTGATAAAGGAAAATATACAAGCAGATATCACGATCACCCCTGTCAGCAAGCGCTCCCGTATCATTAAGGAAAACCTAACAGGTTATGCATTTATCAGTCCGTTTATTATCGGATTTCTAGCTTTTACATTCATTCCTATATTAGCATCTTTATATTTATCATTTACAAATTATAATCTATTTGCAAGCCCAACATGGATAGGCTTGGATAACTACATACAAATGTTTACAGCCGACCCCCGCTATTGGAAATCATTAAAAGTTACCCTCATCTATGTATTGGGTGGAGTTCCTTTAAGACTCGCATTTGCATTATTAATTGCCTTAATGTTAAATACTGCATCTAGGGCTGTTGGACTGTACCGCTCATTGTTCTATTTACCTTCTCTGATTGGCGGAAGCGTTGCGGTTGCGATTATGTGGCGTAATGTCTTTGGTGATGTCGGGATTGTTAATATTCTACTTGATGTACTTGGTATCCCATCTGTTAGATGGTTTGGTAATCCGACTGCGGCATTATGGATGCTTATCTTCTTATCCGTATGGCAATTTGGTTCTTCGATGCTGATCTTCTTAGCTGGATTAAAAGGTATTCCAAAAAGTTATTATGAAGCTGCTAGTGTTGACGGTGCAAACGGGATTCAAAAGTTCTTCAAAATTACGCTGCCAATGCTAAGTCCTGTAATTCTGTTCAATACAGTTATGCAAACTATTGCAGCTTTTATGACGTTCGTCCCAGCCTTTATTATTTCAAAGGGTACAGGTGGTCCGTTAGACGGAACTCTACTTTATTCTTTATATCTATTCATACAAGGTTTTGAGTTCTTTAATATGGGTTATGCTTCAGCAATGGCATGGATTATGCTTATTATTGTAGGAATTTTAACAGCGATTATTTTTACTACTTCAAAATATTGGGTTCACTATGAATCGGAAGGAGGCAGATAACAATGGCATTAAAATTAAAATCACCAAGATGGTGGGTCTATCATATACTTGTCGGCGGCTTTGCAGTTTTAATGCTTTACCCTGTTATTTGGCTCCTGATGAGTTCTTTTAAACCTAGTGATACGATTTTTGTTACAGCAAAATCACTGATCCCAGATCCATGGATTTGGACCAACTTTATAGAAGGTTGGAAAGGTATTGGCGGCAATTCATTTGGTGTCTTTATTAAAAATACATCCATCCTAGTTGTTATTACATTAATTGGACAGGTAATCTCATCAGCGGTTATTGCTTTTGGGTTTGCACGTCTAGAGTTTAAAGGAAAAGCATTCTGGTTCGGGATTATGATGGTTACTTTAATGCTTCCGCATGATGTGGTAATGGTACCGCAGTATATCATTTTCTCAAAGCTTGATTGGCTCAACTCTATTAAACCACTTGCTGTTCCAGCTTATTTTGGACATCCGTTCTTTATCTTCCTTTTAGTCCAATTTATCCGTACCATTCCAAGGGAACTCGATGAAGCAGCGATCATTGATGGATGTGGCACATTTAAGATATTCACGAAGATTATTTTGCCATTAATTAAACCATCGCTAGCGACAGCGGCTATTTTCTCATTCTATTGGACTTGGGAGTCATTATTAGGGCCGGTTCTTTATCTAAACAGCCCAACAAAGTACACGGTATCAATGGCTTTGAATATGTTCTTGAGTAATGAAACCGTATCGAACTGGGGCGCGATGTTTGCGATGTCAGTTGTTACATTGATTCCTGTATTCGTAATCTTTTTCCTCTTCCAACGCCATGTGGTTGAAGGGATTAGTACCAGCGGGTTAAAAGGATAATATGATATCCAAAAGAATATACTTAAAACTTTGCCACTTCAAACCCTAAATGGAAGTGGCAAAGATATAATATTTCTAAACATTGGGTACAAGTGTTAAGGAGGATTAAAAATGGACACTTCAGGATTTTTAGGCAGTTTAAATAAATTGCTTGAATGGATATCAAGATTAGCATTCTTAAATTTATTATGGATATCATTTTCACTACTAGGTCTCATCATCTTTGGATTTTTTCCTGCAACGGTGGCAATGTTCGCAGTTGCTCGTAAATGGATGCTAGGTAACGAAGAAATGTCTATTTTTAAGACTTTTTGGACTGCATATAAGCGAGAATTTTTAAAGAGTAATGTACTCGGAGTGATTATTGTTGCAATTGGATTGATCTTATACATTGATTTTCAGTTCGTCCAACATGCGGCAAATAGTTTTGCCAGTTTTCTTTATGTACCATTCTTTATCATCACGCTAATTTTTATATCAATGCTTTTTTATATCATTCCCATTTTTGTGCATTATGATATGAAACTAAGTCAGGTAATGAAAAACTCGTTTTTTGTGATGATTATGAACCCACTTTCAACCTTTTATATGTTGATTGGCAGCTTTGGAATCCTTTTTGTATTATCCTATGCGCCGCCGATTTGTTTATTGTATAGTGGAAACCTATTGGCACTATTTATTATGAAACCAGCGACCAATGCCTTTGATAAAATAAATCAAAAATCACAATTGTTATTTCAAGAGCAGTAAATACTCATCGGGTTCTCATGATTAGAGGCCCGATTTTTAACTATTTTTTTTATGCATGTTACTAAAGCTAGTTACTGGAGGAGTTTATTGTGCAAGAGTATAACCTGATTAGACATAATAGCATGTTCGATTTAACCACTTTTAAAAATCCTCCGTCTGCTTACCGGATCCATCCTTTTTGGTTTTGGAATGGTGTGATGGATGACCATGAAATCGCACGCCAAATCAGGGAAATGGCTGATAAGGGTGTGGGAGGTTTTTTTATTTGCCCAAGGCAGGGACTTAAAGTGCCTTATTTATCGGAGGATTGGTTTAAAAAAGTGAAGTTTGCTGTAGAAACGGCTAAAACCCTTAACATGGATGTTTGGCTATATGATGAATATCCATACCCAAGTGGAATTGCCGGTGGAGAGGTTACACTTCTTCATCCTGACGCCAAACACTATACATTGGTCCATAAAAGTGAAACACTGCAAAGTAACCAAACCTGTAATATGGAGCTGCCATGGGGACGTGTGCTGTCAGCTAAAGCTGTTCCAGTTGATCAGGAAACAGGCAGTAAACGTTGGGATGAACCCATTGATATTAAAAAATACATTGGTAATTACCAGTCCGAACCGGTATATCAAAAGGTAGGACTAACTACTTATAATCAAAAAAGATTTTTTACATACAACACGATAAAAATACTGAAGTGGACTGCCCCGGAAGGAGATTGGGAGATTCATTGTTTCCTTGAAGAAGAAATCGACGATTTTAAATATTATGGAACCTTCGTTGACCCTTGTAACCGGGAAGCAATTAAGACCTTTATTGAATTAACGCACGAACGATATGCCGAAAACTTAGGAGAAGAATTTGGCAAAAGTGTTAAAGGGATTTTTACGGATGAAACGGGGCTTATAGGGAGAATTCCATGGTCCCCTCAATTACCGGACTTTTTCCAAAAACACAATGGCTATGATTTAAGGGAGTATCTATATACATTAATTGAATCCGGTGGAGAGAATACCGCAAAGGTCCGATATGATTATTTTCAATCCATTCATCTCCTTTTAAGGGAGTCCTATCATAAACAAATCCATGATTGGTGTGAGGAACAGGAAATCCAATATGTAGCGGAAGTGCCTTCCGTTCGAATGTCCAATCAGGTATACAGTCATATACCTGGCGGTGACAGTGCCCATGAAAAACTTGGAATATCACTGGAATGGATTCTTGATCGGTATATGACAAGTTTTCGCGCAAACCCTAAAATGGTTAGTTCATTAGCAAATCAGTTGGGAAGAGAAAGGGCTTTAATTGAAAGCTTTCATAGTGTGGGCTGGTCGATGACTTTGCAGGATGCAAAATGGATGCTTGACCGGCTTGCAGCATTTGGCATTAATTTTTATAATTTCCATGCCTTTTTCTTTACGCTCGATGGGCTGACAAAGCATGATGCACCGCCGTCTCAATTTTATCAAAATCCATACTGGCAGCACTTCCGAACATTAGGAGACTATACAGGAAGGCTTGGCTATGTGATGAGCAGTGGAATACCGATTCGTTCCATCGCACTCCTTGACCCGACAACAAGCTTATGGACTCAAATGGGAAATCCATTTCATAACTTTCACTATATCGGTGATGATGACTCAGAAATGGCGAAGCTCCAACGTTTAAAACAAGATTGGTCTGAACTCTCTAAACAGCTGCTATTTCATCACAAACAGTATGACCATTTAGATCCGGAAATCCTTTGCGAAGCAGAGATAACAGAGGGAAAAATCAAAATTGGTACTGCCAGTTATTCTGTCCTGGTCCTTCCGCCGCTTTCTAATATCGAAAGTGCTGCCTGGAAAAAAATTAAATTGTTCCTCGATCAAGGCGGTGTAGTGATCGGGAATAAACTACTTCCTTTTGAAGCGATTGATGATACCTTACTAGAAAAAGAGATTTTAGAAACCTTCGGGATGGGTGAATCTCTGTGTTCAGACTATTGGAATAACCAATCCGTACTTGTCGATTCCTATCACAAAGGCGCGCAAAATGCTTATTTTATTCCTTCAGGGGAAATTGAAATATTGCTTCAACTATTAAACAAGCATATCCATGAGGAAATACACTTTGAAACAGAAAGTGGAAAGAAGAGTTTCTTAACAGAAAAACGTCAGGTATCAGATCAATCAAACCTGGTTTTTATCAGTAATCAGGAAGAGGGAGACCAGCATGCAACCTTGACAGTATCATATCCATGTGAGTTCTGTAGACTAGATTTGGAAACAGGCGAAGTGGAGCTTCTTGCTGCAACATGGGACGGAAATGGCTGGAAACTGGATATACATTTTGGATCATATGAAAGCTGTCTCGTCCAGATAAACCGTAAGGATGATATAAAAGAAGTTAAGGGAAAATCTGAGCGATGGAAGTGGAAAGTCGAGTTGAAAGGGAATTGGGAAGTGAAGGCGCTTCAGGATAATACCCTAAGGTTCGATCATTTCCAACTTAAAATCGATACGGAAAAGAAAATCCAAGTTAATAATCAATCGATTGTTCCGGTAAAAACGTTCATAGATCAATGTTCTGACATAATAAATGAACAAAGTCTGCCCATCGAATTTCGTCAATCATTTGGTATACCGATGAAACTGGCCTTTAATTATCCGATATCCTGTAGTTATCAAAGGAAGTTCATGATTGAGAAAATGCCAGAGAAATGTTTGATATTGATGGATAAGGGAGCTATTTCTGGCCAATATCAAATTTATATCAATGAACACAGGGTAGAGAATTTTCATGAGAACTTCATTTATGACAATAGTAATGTCACCAGTGATATTTTACCCACCTTAAAACATGGAGAAAACATACTCCGAATTGAAGTACTAGTGGAACATGACTGGGATGGAGTTACAGATGCCATTTATTTGTTAGGTGATTTTGGTGTTACTTTTAACAAGGAGAATCAGCCAGTAATTTCAAATGCATTAAACACTTCATCCTTACAACAGGGTCCATACCCAAGCTATCCATATTATGCTGGGACTTTGGCTTTTACAAGGATAATTCATCTAGACAGTGTTCCGGAAGAGGCGTATTTTGAATTATTTTTTAATGATTTGGATAGAAATTTTCATGACTGTATGGAAGTTTTTGTGAACGGCCATCGGCTTGGAGTAAAGGCTTGGACACCCTATCAATGGAAGGGGAAATCTGAAATTCTACATACAGGAGAAAACCTGGTTGAAGTGAAGGTAACCAACACATTAATAGGGCTTCTAGAAGGTAAATATTTTGATTATGAGGAACATAAGCTCTGTGAAGTTGCTGGTTTAACGAAGTATTAACAGAGATATTTTTAATGGATTGTGAGGGATAAAAATGCCAAAGGTGATTATGACTTTCCCAGAAGGTAAACATAAAGTGTTAACAATGAGTTATGATGACGGCAGGGCAGCTGACAGAAAATTAGTTAAGGTTTTCAACCAATACGGTATTAAGGGTTCCTTTCATGTTAACTCAGGGTTATTGGGGTTTGAAGATCGTATCCCCGAAGAAGAAGTTGCACAACTATATGAAGGACATGAAATCTCCACACATACCGTAACACATCCTACGATTGCCCGATCACCAAAAGAACAACTGATTGAAGAAATCATCGAAGACCGAAAAAGTTTGGAGCGAATAGCTGGATATACGGTTAGAGGATTATCATATCCGAATGGATCCTATAATCGATTAATAAAAGAAATGCTCCCATATTTAGGAATCGAATACGCAAGAACGGTACATAGTACAGGAAATTTTTCTATTCCGGATGACTTCCATGAATGGAATCCAACCTGTCACCATAACCGAAATTTAATCAAACTAGCAGAAGATTTCGTTCAACTTAACAAAAAACAATATCTATATATGATGTATGTCTGGGGTCATAGTTATGAGTTTGACAATGATCAAAACTGGGACCTAATCGAAACATTCTGTGAAATAATCAGCAATAAAAGTGAAATTTGGTATGCAACAAATATCGAAATTGTGGACTATTTCAAAGCATTTCAAAACCTTAAATTCTCAGCAGACAGCCATTTTGTCTATAATCCTTCGGCTATTTCCGTGTGGCTGAGCGCCGATAATAATATCATTGAGGCAAAAGCTGGCAAGCAAGTTAATTTAATTTCCAAAAATTGAAATGTTGTACTTGATGTTACTTTACCCTCATTATAGGAAAAAATCCGTTAGGTTTCATTACCATACGGTTTTTTTTATGTAAAAAAACACGGTTATTACCATCAATATTTATTGAAAAATAATCAACAATAAGAAGGCAAAAAAAAATTTTTGCAAGGGGGTAATTACTTTGATAAAAAAACCTTTAGGCTTAGTACTATCTGGGGTTTTGACATTTGGTCTAGCTGCGTGTAATAACAATAATGATGCAGCGGACGAAGTGCGTACAAGCAGGGCAGATCGAGACAATACGTATTTAACTGTTGGAAATAACAGAGATGATGGTATTGACCATAATGGTCCTCTGACTGAGGATTACAGCAATAGAGATAATAATGATCCGGATTGGGATCGAAATGCGCGTAATGACGATAATGTAACCAATGTAAATAATGATCGTACGAACAATCGAAACAATCGTACAAGAAATGTAAATAATGATCGTACGACAAATCGAAATAACAATACTACAAATGTAAATAACAACCGTACGTCTAATAACACGAATAATATACGTTACAATCCTTTAAATCGTGGGTTAGACCCTGATTTAGTAAATGTAGGGAACAACAATAACAACAATAACAATAATAATAAAAACAACAAAAACAACAATAACAATCTGAACGACGCTTTGAATATCTCTGCTGATCGAACAACTTTAGATAGTAGAAGTTACCCTCATACAAAAGCGATCTTAATTCAACACGCTCAGTATAGGTATATTCCGTTCGGATCAGTCCAATGGTACCAATTTGGAGGCCAACAAGGTAGAATTCAACAACAAGGACCGGCAGCACCGGCACCAAACACTCAACAACAAGGACCAACTGGACAAGCACCAAACCAACAACAAGGTCCAACAGCAGCACCAGCGCCAGCAGCACCAGCACCAGCGCCGGCACCAACAGCACCGGCACCTAAGCCAGCAGCACCAGCACCTAAGCCAGCAGCGCCAGCACCAGCAACTGGTAACGTCAGTGCCTATGTTCAGCAGGTTATTGATTTAACCAATGCACAACGCAGTAAAAACGGTCTACCCGCTTTAAAACATGATACACAACTAAGTGGAGTGGCACAAAAGAAATCACTGGACATGGCACAGAACAATTATTTTTCACATACAAGCCCGACATATGGTTCACCATTTGACATGATGAGGGACTTTGGTGTGACATATAGATCAGCTGGCGAAAATATCGCCCAGGGTCAACGTACACCTCAAGAAGTCGTAAATGCATGGATGAACAGCGCCGGGCATAGACAGAACATTTTAAGCACTAACTTTACACATATTGGAGTAGGGTACGAGAAGTCTGGCAACCACTGGACACAGATGTTTATTGGCAAATAATTTAGTTAGAAGAAAGGAATCCATCATGGGTTCCTTTCTTCTTATAATAAGAAAAGAGTTATTCTCATCATTATTTGGAATTTAGCTAAGCGGATGAGAAGGGTACAAAACGCGGATTATAATAGAGGGTTGAATTTCAACCCTAAATGTCTCGGAGTCCAAAAATGGGGGGATTTACGAATGTATACAAGCCAACATTCAATTACTCATATTCAACAATGCCGTCAACTTGCACAACAGTTAATACAACAAACCCAAATGGCGAACCAGCAATATCAACAAATGCTTCAAAATGAGAAGCAAAATGCTCAGGTGCTTGAGCAAATGATTCAAAAAGAGCGGATGGCTGTTCAAACCATTCAACAAAGCCTCCAAGGACATGAAATGGCAATTCAGAGATGTCAGGAAGTCATTAATCAATGTAATCAGCTGGAACGAGAACTGTCTGGTCAGACAGGTTCTGTTGGATTTCAACACCAGACGTTTGTAAATCCAGCGTTCCAATCGCAGCCGATGCAGAGCTTCCAGAATCAGACTTTCCGTCAATAGCTATAAAAGAGGAAGCACGCTCAGGCGTGCTTTTTCTGTTCTAAAGTAGGTTCAACTTCACGCTATAAACCATAAAAAACCCATCATCATATAAAAAAGTCCAATATTCATTCCTAAAAATTAATGGTAGTATCGAGTAATGAATTTAAAGAAGGTGAATGGGCATGATGTTTAGGGGGGTAAAGACTAATGAAGATGTAATTGTACATCGTTCTATAAGTCCAGGTTTATTGGCTTTGTACGTGGATACGTTAGTGATGGCAATCGGTTTTTATATGCTGGTTCCAATATTAAGTGTATATTTTATTAATCATTTAGGAATGAGTACTGCTCTAGCTGGCTCAATTATTGCGGTCAGTGGTTTAGCTCAAAATGGTTTGCGCTTTTTTTGTGGAATAGCGGCCGACCGAATTGGTTACAAGAAGACGATTATGTTAGGTGTAGGGATTCGAATTGTTGGGTTTACTTTATATGGTATTGTCGACCATGCTGCAGGATATGCAGTGGCAGCATTTATTTCAGGTTTGGGAGGAGCGCTCTTCCATCCCGCAAGTTTCGGGGCCTATGCCCGAACAACAAGTGAAGAAATGAAAACAAGAATATTCAGTATTCGAGAGACTTTGAGCAATGTTGGGTTTATATTGGGCCCCGTTATTGGAATGTTACTCCTTCGATTCGATTTTTCTCTAGTCTGTTTTTCTTCTGCGTTTATGTTTGCCTTAGCTTTTTTATTGTCCTGGATTCTCCTGCCTCAAATGGAAGGGGAAAGTTTAAAAGGACAAAAGCTTTTTCCAATCGTTAAAAAAATATGTAAGGATAAAAGCTTTCTAGGATTTTGTCTGTTAGTCATTGGTGTATGGGCTTTAAACGTTCAGTTATATCTTTCGGTTCCTGTCAGAGCCAAAGTATTGCTTGAAAGTGTTGACAGCGTGTCCTATCTTTATATGGCTGGAGCAGTATTTATGGTTCTGCTACAAATTCCATTGTTGCAAATCCTATCCAATAAGATAAAGCAACTCCATATTATGGCCTTGGGTACTTTCATACTTGGACTGAGCATGCTGATGTTTAGTTTTGCTGAAGGATTTTGGTCGATGCTTGGGGCAGTATTAATTTTCACCCTTGGACAAATGTTAGTGGTACCTACTATGAATCTCTTAATATCTAGTTTTTCTGATTCTCACTCATTTGCGACCTATTTTGGATTTACCGGCTGGAGTTTTGCCATAGGCGGATTTCTAGGAAATACAGGCGGGGGATACCTTCATGATCTCGCCATAAACAGCCAGTATTCTTTCGTGCCGTGGATTACATTATTTTTATTTGGAAGCTTTATTTCTATTATTTTTTATAGGATAGGTAATGCTAGTTTGCAAGGGAACGAGGTTGACAGTAAAACTGTAACTGAAAACGAGGGTTAATTCTCTAAACCTAAAAAAAACCCAATATCAGCTAAAATGTATCCGAAGTACATATTATTCTGCAATGATAAAATAACATTATTAGGATATATGAAAAAGTCTCAACGTATAAGTCTGAAATTTTAGAAAACAATTTCCGAAGGAGGTTAGAATGCTGATTTAAAATTCAAAGAAAAAGGTCTAGGAGGTAGAGATAGATGAAAAGTACGCTAGTACAGCAAAATTTGAGTACAGATCAAAACATCACAATAAAAGAGAAATCTCGTATTAGGCAAACTCTCAGCAGTCTTAACAAATATAAAGCACTTTATTTTATATCGATTCCAGGAATCTTATATTTCCTAATATTTAAATATGTACCCTTGATGGGATCAGTTATTGCTTTCAAAGATTACAATATTTTCGCAGGTATTTGGGATAGCGCATGGGTAGGTTTAAAGCATTTTCAAGCTTTATTTCAGAATCCTGATTCCATTCGAGTCTTAAAGAACACCTTGTTATTAAGTTTTTATGATATATTAATTTTTCCCGCACCTTTGATTTTAGCACTTCTATTAAATGAATTGCGTTTGGTGTTATATAAAAGATTCATACAAACGATTGTCTATATGCCGCATTTTCTTTCCTGGGTTATTATTAGCGGTTTGTTTATTGGAATTCTTTCTCCAACTACAGGTATTGTGAATAAATTGATTGAATGGTTAGGTCATGAATCAATCTATTTTATGGGTTCTGAAGATTTTATCCGGCCAATATTAGTGCTGACTTATCTTTGGCAGAGTGTGGGCTGGGGAACCATTATTTACTTGGCGGCACTTGCAGGAGTCAATCCCGAACTCTATGAAGCAGCTAAAGTGGACGGTGCCAATAGACTTCAGCAGATTTTGAATGTAACACTGCCGGCAATTTTACCAACGTTCAGTATTTTATTCCTTCTTCATATCGGTCATTTTCTAGACTTTGGTTTTGAAAGGGTTTACGTATTTTTGAATCCATTAAACCAGGCCAATGGAGATATTCTAGATACTTATATTTACGAAGTAGGTTTACGGAATGCGCAATACAGTTTCACGACTGCGATAGGCCTATTTAAATCAGTTGTAAGTCTTGTGCTCCTTGTCCTTGCTAACTTTGTCAGCAAAAAAGTATCCGGAAATAGTTTGTATTAGGAGGGGAAAGGATGAAATATAGTACAAGTTTTAGATCTAAAATATTCGATATATGCAATGTATTATTTTTAGCTTCACTTGCGCTGACGATGCTTCTCCCTTTAATATCTGTATTTGCTAAATCATTCAGCGGCTCAAATGCGATAGCAAAAGGGGAGGTCTTCTTTTGGCCTGTAGAATTCACCTTGATCAATTATGAATACGTTTTCCATGACGCCTCCATTTGGCGAGCATTTTTAGTATCACTGGTTGTTACTGTCGGCGGGACCTTTATTAACTTATTGGCAACAACTTCGCTTGCGTACCCGCTGTCAAGACCAGAATACAAAGGGAAGAAGATTATCTTATTTATGGTGTTATTTACAATGATTTTTTCAGCACCATTGATTCCCTCATATTTGGTAGTCAAAAACTTTGGAATGGTAGATACATTGTGGGCTTTAATTATTCCAAGCATGATTAGTGCATTCAATTTCTTTGTAATGAGATCATTCTTCTTAAATATACCAAGTACATTAATAGATGCTGCCAGAATCGATGGCCTTGGAGAACTGGGGATTTTATTCCGTATCGTATTGCCACTTTCAAAACCTGTATTAGCAACAATAGGAATATTTTATGGAGTGAGTCATTGGAATAGCTATCAAACTGCCTTATACTACTTAAATGATCCGAAATTGTATCCGCTTCAGGTAAAGTTAAGACAGATGATCGTGAATGATGAGATGTCCGTTGAATCGAATTCCGTGTATTCAACAATCGCCTTAAATTCACCAGAAGGTATTCAAATGGCGACAGTGGTAATCGCCACACTGCCAATTTTACTGCTGTATCCTTTTTTACAGAAGCATTTTGTGAAAGGTACTATGATTGGGTCTATTAAAGAGTAAATATAAAAAAAAGACATGTGGACTTAAAGAAATCCCATAGTTGATAGTTTCATTGACAGATTATAATCAATTCAAGCAAATGAAAACGCTTGCTTAATGAATTAGGGGGGATAGGATCTATGAAAGAGGTTAAAAGACTAGTTAAAATTTTAGCAGTCGCACTTTTTTCGCTCATTTTATTAGTAGGATGTCAAAGTGAAAAAACATCTGAAAAGACAGAAAACACAAAAGAAACAGAAGAGGAATCAAAAGAACCATTGAAATTCTCCATTTCCATGAGGACGCTGGCTTTTACACATGTAGAAAATTCTCCTAATATTAACGAGGATGAATATGTAAAAGAGCTCGAAAAGTTAACGAACACGGATTTGGAAATTCGTCTTATGCCACATAATGAATATTCCACCAAAATGGATTTAATGTTTGCTTCAGGGGATATTCCGGATGTAGTTCAGACATCAGCAGGGTATGGAGAAGGAAGTGGACAAACGTTACAGCAAGCAGTTGAGGCAGGAGTGTTCCTTCCGCTTGATGATTTAATTGAAAAGTATGGCCCAAATTTGAAAAAGTATATTCCAAAAGCTGCCTGGGAGAAACAAAGATATAAGGATGGAAAAATCTATTCAATTCCTGAGTTCCTCTCAAATCCTTCGCGGAGAGCTACCTATATCCGTAAAGATTTGCTTGACAAGGCAGGTTTGGAAGTACCAAAAACAGTGGAAGAAACACTAAATGTGTTACGTGAATTTAAGAAAATGGGTGTAGCGCAGCCGTTTGGCGGACGAGCAGATTTCAAATATGCAGATACATTCTTTGGATCCTTTGACGTTTTCCCATACAGCAGCATGTGGGAGGTAGATAAGGATGGGAAACCTGTACCGAAATTCTTTGATTCAAAGAACATGGAGGCTGCCCTAAAAACATATAAGACGATGTACGATGAAGGTTTGCTTCATAAAGAATTTTTAACGATCGATTCAAAGCAGTATAAAAACGAGGCAATCACTGGGAACATTGGAATGTGGTCCATGAATGCCAACGAATTATTACAATGGGAGCAGCAATTAAAGGAAAATGTTCCTGAGGCTGAAATTGCGGTTGTACCTTCTCCGGTTGGTCCAGATGGTAAAGGTGGATATTACCTATATGGTGATGTTACCCGTGCTTATGCAATCAATGCAGAGACAAAAAATCCAGAGAGAATTATTAAATTCTTCGATTGGATGTTATCTGAAGAAGCAGCAAAGTACTTTACCTACGGAATTGAAGGAAAAGACTACACAATGGAAAATGGAAAAATCAATTATAAAACTCCTGTAAGCGTCGATGAAGTAAACATTGAGCGTTATCGCACTGCCTTCTTATGGATGGTCCAGGACACTACTTATATTAAAGGTTTACTTGAATTGACACCAGAGGGACAGGAACTGATTAAAGTTTACGATACCATTCTTGCAAAAGAAGGCCGTGATGGGATAAATTTCGACCCGCCATTGACGGCATTGGATACACTGCCTGATTTGCAGCCAGGTTCAGATACTCCGCCAAAATTGCTGATGGGACATATGGCTAAGATGATTACTGGTGCTGAACCAATCAGCGATTGGCCAAAGGTAGTTGAAGAATGGAAGGAAAGAGGCGGCAATAAGGTATTAGAAGAAGCTGCTGACAGATATAAAAAGAAAGAATTTACTGAGTCAAGAAGAAAATAACAAGATCGGCTGTCCTAAAAACCACCTTAGGACAGCTTTCTTGCATTGGAGTGTCAAAAATACAGATTTTTTTTCGTTTTCCGAAATGTTGTTACAATTGCTAAAAGCTTTCATTGTATAATAGTTTTAATATTTAAAAAAAGGGGTGCAGCCATTCATGAAAATATTAATTATTGAAGATGAATTCATAATTCGGAAAGCATTACGCCATCTCTTAGAGCATTTGGAACTGGAAGGAGTATCCATCCAAGAAATTTTGGAAGCGGAGGATGGTATCGATGCCGATATTCTCCTGCAGCAGGAAACTTTTGATATAGTCTTTACGGATATTAATATGCCTGAAATGGATGGGCTATCATTACTTGAAAAATCTGCTAAATATAATCCGACTGCAAAATGGGTCATTTTATCAGGATACGATTCTTTTAAATTTGCACAGCGTGCCATCTTACATGGTGCAAAAGACTATCTTTTGAAACCGATTACAAAAGAGAAACTGAACGAAACGATGCTCCGCTTGGTAGAAAACATCAAAAAAGAGCAGAATGATTTTATTGATATTAAAGAAATTGAAGGAATGCTAGTAGACCTTGAATCTACCATATGGGTTTTAGATGAGAATCTTGTGATCGAAACCATTGCGAAATGGAAAGAAAAAATGGAGAAAAAACAATTAAAACTATCATATTATCAAAATGTCATGAACCATATAGTAAAAACGTTGGTACAGAGGATTAATCAAAAGGGCAGTATCAGTCTGGACGCTGCACTTAACTTAACTGGAGAGAATATCAATCAAATAACTCGTGAATTTCAGGATATTTGTATAGAAATGATTCAAAAGACTAGATCTCAAAGGAAGGGGAAGATCATTGATCCGATTGAGGCAGCCAAGGAATACATGCTTAAAAATGTCTGTTCGAAGATAAACTTAGACGATGTCGCACAAAAACTAGGTCTTAACAGTTCTTATTTTAGTCAGTTATTTAAAAGAGAAACCGGGCAGACTTTTGTCGAATATCGAATTCATTTAAGAATGGAAACGGCTAAGAAACTTCTTGAAAGAAGCGATTTGAGGATTATTGATATTTCGAGTGAAATTGGCTATGATGACGCACCACATTTTGCAAAGACTTTCAAAAAATATACCGGCATTTCGCCAAAAGAATATCGTCAGTCTTTAGGGATTGAAGTATGAAAAAAAGACTGGAAAATTTGAACCTTTTTCAAAGATTGCTGTTGTATTTTGCACTAGTTATGATTTTACC
Organism: Neobacillus driksii; assembly: GCF_013409995.1. Taxonomy (GTDB): domain Bacteria; phylum Bacillota; class Bacilli; order Bacillales; family Cytobacillaceae; genus Neobacillus; species Neobacillus driksii. The sequence goes on along the minus strand of NZ_JACCBX010000011.1, from coordinate 139,900 downwards.
TTTAATCATTGTGGCAAGCATCATTTATATGCAGTCATCCAATCTTCTTGAAAAGCAAACGGAAGACTACCTCGGCCAGGTGGTCACGAATGTGAATTTTCAGACTGACCGTTTTGTGAAAAATTATGAACTGGTAACACTGCCGATTGTTTCAAACCCCAATGTAAAGCATTTTCTTGATCTGGAAGAGAATAATGTGTTCGTAGAGGAACACATCCGTTATCAATATTATGAAAATATTTGGACGATGATGGATAATATCGTCATACAGAAGCCAGAAATCAATCGAATGTACATATTGGGAGATAACAAGAGACAAATTTGGTTACGAGATAAGGGAGGTTCTTTTTCGGAAGATAAATATAATAATTTAAAAAAGATTACGCCGGAGAGTGGCAAAATAATCATCCATCCGTCCGATCAATATGGAAGAATTACACTTACTATCGCAAGAAAAATTAGAGGTATGAAGTCGTTTTCCCCTAATGGAATCCTAGGGATTGAAATTAATGCTTCTGAATTAGGAGAATTGTGGAAAGAAGCTAACCTTGGGAATGAAGGGTTTTTTATGATAGCGGATTCGAATGGGAAAGTTATCTATCATCCTGACACCAAATTCATTGGTAAAACATTAAATCAGGTGGGTAAAGAAGAGCTTAGCAAACATAAACAGGGTACCTTTTTCGATCAATGGAACAATAAGTCTACCTTCTTTCATTTTTTAACTTCAGAATATACAGGATGGAAACTGATTGCCGCAGTACCTAAAACACAGCTTTTTGCACCGATTTCCGGAGTCCGCTTAACCGCTGTGATTTCAGCTGTGATGGTGATTTTTATTGCTTTTGTCCTATCGGTTAACTCTATCAGGCAAGTGGTCAAACCAATCCAATTATTAGAACGAACAATGAAAACCGTTGAACAAGGGGAGTGGAAAAAAGTTCCGGATCTTCCGAGAAATGATGAAATCAGTAGTCTTTTAAGAAGCTACAACAGAATGGTGGATAGGCTGTCAACGTTGGTCGACCAGGTCTTCATAGCTGAGTTAAATAATCAACAGGTAAAAATCGAATTACAGGAAAGAGAACTTGAAAAACAAAAGGTAGAGATTCAGGCACTTCAATCACAGATTAATCCACACTTCTTGTACAATACCCTTGAAACAATGAACGGATATGGGATCATCAACGGAATTGAGGAAATTTCAAAAATGGCGGAGGCATTGGCCGGTATGTTCCGTTATTCAGTCCGAAATTTAGAATTGGTCACATTAGCGGATGAAATTGAACATGTTAAAGGCTATCTCGTCATTCATGAACTCAGAATAAAAAAGCCTATTAATTTGATTTTAGATATTGATCCATCGTTATACAATACCCCAATGGTAAAGCTCAGCCTCCAGCCTCTTGTGGAGAATGCAATTCAACATGGTTTTAGGAAAGCCGTAAATGAAATCATCATTACCATTCGGACAAAAATCATTGGTTCGTGTCTTCATGTCTGTGTAATCGACAATGGCCGGGGGATACAGGATGATCGATTAAATGAATTACGAGAATTTATAAAAGCAGATAGAAAAAATAAACCAGAACTTAGAAGTGATTTAGGGATAGGGGTCACAAATGTAAACAGACGAATCCAGCTGCTTTTTGGAAATCAATATGGGTTAGACTTAAGCAGTAGGGTAAATGAAGGGACAACTGTTTCAATCATTCTGCCATACCAAAATGCACAAAGAGATACGAATCAGCCCGCATAGAAAATAACATTTTTATCCAATCTTTTTAGATATCTAAAAATTTGACTAATCGATATAAAGAAAACAACAGATTCTCACCTTGCTACTGGTTAATATGAAAAAGGAGACCTTTTGCTAACCTAAGTAATGACCGCGTTTTCACTTGTTGATGGAAAGGAGCAAAGTGTGATACCAAGTTTTTAGAAGATTGTCAGATTTTAAGTGAAAAGAAGGAGGGTAAAAATGTTTTCAAAACGAAACAAAAAGGGTTCTATGTTTCTGTATTTAATGGTTGTGTTGATCTTAGTCATTCCCGGATTTCCCGCTTATTCTGCAGAAGTTCAGCCTATTAAACTACCAATCGTGGAAGTAACTGCAAGTGGGAATGATGGAAACTTTCCTGAAAACACATTAGATGATGACCTAGGTACACGCTGGTCCTCGCAAGGGTTAGAGGAATGGATTTTATATGATCTTGGAAGCACTCAGGAGATAGGGTATCTAGGTCTTGCTTTTCATAATGGGAACCAAAGACAATCCTATTTTGATGTCCAGGTATCTAACGATGGCACAGTGTGGGAAAACGTCCTTCAGAATGGAGTTAGTAAAGAAGGAGAGCTTGGTCTCGCAGCCTATGACGTTGAAGACTCTTCTGCCCGATACGTGAAAATTCTTTGTAAAGGGAACTCCGTAAATCTCTGGAATAGTATTACAGTTACACATATCTACAGTCCAACAGCTGATGGTCAACTGGTCCTTGCAGAACTCGTTCCTCCTAAACCGGAAGAACGGGAAGACGTAACCTATACGAAGCCCGGATTAATCAATCCTGATGGTTCACAACATGCGATTCATGAGCCAAATAAAGTAACCGGGAAAACACTAAATGTTTTAGATTACGGTGCTGATACAAAGGATAATGAAAAGGATGATCTGGCAACTATTTTAGCTGCAATTGACGCAGCCAATCCGGGTGATGAAGTATATCTTCCAAATGGTACCTATAATTTAAATGGGACATTAGCAAACGATGGTTCCTCCCATATTGCGTTGAAATCAGGTGTAAACCTAAGAGGAGAGAGTCAAAACAATGTTTACCTTGTTTCTGATTTTGATGCAGACGTACCAAGCGGTAAAGTCTTGCGCTCTTACGGAATGAATAATATCGTGGTCTCAAATTTGACGATTACTTCCACTTTTGATGGCAAGTATTCTACAGATTCTACCAAGACCAATCCTGATCTTGGTGGACCGACATACGGTATTTATATTACGGATGGAGCAGGTGATGCACCGTCATATAACATTCTTGTTGACCATGTAACCATCGAAAAATACCAAAGAATGGGTGTCAGGGTTGAAAATAGCCATGATGTCGTGGTTCAGCATGCTCTTTTCCAAAATGCAACGGATGTAGGCGGCGGTGGTGCCGGTTATGGCGTGAGTATCCAGGGGGTACCCAAAACGGACCGTACAGGTTATAAAAATGATACCCGCTATAATGTCGTTCGAAACAGTGCCTTTAAAGGGCCATACATCCGTCATGGTGCACTGATCCAGTACTATGCACACAATAATGTTATTTATAATAATACCTTTGAAAATACGGTATTAGATTCGATTGATCTACATGGTGAAGACGAGTTTTTGAATGAAATCTATAAAAATACGATTACAGGGATTGTAAATGGAGCAGGTATTGGTGTCGGTAACACTGGCGGTACAGCCCCTACGAACCACGATGCGTCAGGAGCTTACAACTATATTCATGATAATAAAATTAGCAACTCACGTGAAGGTATCAAAGTGTACATGGGTTCACCGAATACCATTATTGAGAAGAATATGATTACCAATACGACCGAACCTAGTAATGGAAAAGGAATCTATATCCTAAATGCTCCAGGAACCATCATTCGTGACAACATGATTTCCAACAATACAGCCGATGGTTTTACCGGTATTGTACTAGCCCATGATAGGGGAGATACAAAGGCGGGGAATATCGGCGCAGGTGATCCTAAAAATATCACAATAACTGGCAATCATATTAAAGGTAATACGAATGGTATCAGAATTGAAGCCGGCAGTGAGATTGTCATGAATGACAATAAAGTTGAAAAGAACACGGAGAATGATTTTTATATTAACTTAGAATCTGGGGGTCAGGAAGAAAGTCCAGGGGAACAGGAGAAACTAACTCCTGCAGCGGATGCACTTGTTGATATTGAGAGACCAACATCCAATTACGGCCTCGAAAATCCAGATTTAACAGCAGCAGGGTCCACTGACAAAAACTATTACAAATACTTTAACATTAAAAATAATTTAGATCATACAAAAGGCCGGATTGCTTATTTCCAGTTTGATATAGCAAACATTAACGATGTCAAGGAAGCCATTTTGGAGTTGACTGGAAAAATAGGAAGTAACACAACGAGTGTGGAGCTGGATGTTTTCGGATTAACCAATGATAACTGGACTGAAGATACCATTACGTGGCAAAATTCTCCTAATCATGCACAGGAATCTGTTACAGTAACAGGTATCGGGGATTCTGCTGTTTATCTTGGTTCGATTACCGTTGACTCTGCGGAAGCCGCAAAAATGAATCTGGATGTGACACCGTTTATTAAATCACACCCCGACGGAAAAGTAACCTTGATGATTGTCGATACAAAAGGGCAGAACGGTAATATTAATATGTATTCGAAAGAAGACAGTAACCAAGCTAACTGGCCATCACTCCTAATTGAAAAATAGAATGAGATTTTCATAGTGGCTGGCTCAAAGGGGCAAATGAAAGACCTTTTGAGCCAGCCTTCTTTTTGATAGAGATTATCCGTTTGGCTAAAAAAAAGCCTTTAGAGTCTAAAATTATTCCGAAGAACGTTAACAACCTAATTGTTACAATGGGGTTATTCCAAATATATCTTATAGGTTTTCTTTTTATTATGAATAGGAGGTAAGGATATGCATTTCAATTTAAATGGAAAAACAGCCTTAGTAACAGGCGCAAGTGGCGGAATTGGGCAGGCGATTGCCATTGATTTAGCCGCAAATGGTGCAAAAGTGGCAGTAAATTATTTAAGCAACCAAGAAGGTGCGGAAGAAACCGTCCGCATCATTAAAGATCAGGGTGGGGAAGCCATCATGATTCAGGCCGATGTAACAGACCTTGATCAAATAGGAGTTCTTGCAGTAGAAGTAAAAGAAAAGCTGGGAACAGTAGACATTCTCGTAAATAATGCTGGTCATTTAGTGGAGCGAAGAAAGATTGAAGATATGACCATCGATTTATGGCGGAAAATAATCGATGTCAATGTAACATCGGCTGCCTTTATGAGCAAAGCGGTTATCCCAGGCATGAAAGAAAAAGGAAGCGGTATCATTATCAACCTAAGCTCCGTTGCTGCCCATGATGGAGGCGGACCTGGTGCAGTACCATATGCAACGACGAAAGGAGCAATCATAACTTTTACTAAGGGACTGGCAAAAGAACTGGCACCGTTTGGGATTCGAGTGAATGCACTTTCTCCTGGTTTTATTGATCAAACCAAATTCCATGCTACCTTCAATACGGAGGAAGGAAGAAAGGCCACAGTTGCAAAAATTCCATTGGGCCGTGGCGGTGTACCTCAGGATATCAGCGGTGCCGTCTTATTTCTAACATCTCCATATGCTTCCTATATTACGGGAGAAACCATTGAAATCAATGGCGGTATGTTCATGAAATAAATTCTTTAAAAAATAGATTAGGAGGAATAACAAAATGCAATCAATCTATCAACCAGTCAGTGGTATATTAGATGTAAAATATTCGCCAGATGAGACGACTGAATTAATCGAGAATCCACCCCGGTTTACCTGGCTGCCGGTTCAATTAGAGAATGACCAATACTGCTTGCAGATTTCAAAAAATGAAGATTTCTCACATGAACAAACTGAAACGATTCAACCTGTTCCCTTTAATTTTTATACACCTAACACCGCAATGGAACCAGGTACCTATTATTGGCGGTATGCGTTAGTAGACACTGTGGAGCATAATTGGAGTGAAGCAAGGAAGTTCACAATCCCTGAAGGTCTTCCAGTTACCGCTATTCCAAGCAGAGATGAGCGATACCAGGAAGTGAGTCTTGCACACCCAAGGTTATGGTTATCTCCTGAGCAAGTGGAGACATTTAAAGCGAACATTAAAGAAAATCCGCAGCACTGCAATTGGAGTACTTTTTACGAAAAGTCGGTCAAACCATGGCTCGATCGTGAATTAATGCCGGAACCAAGCCCGTATCCGGAAAATAAACGAGTAATTAAGCTGTGGAGACAAATGTACATGGACTGCCAAGAAACACTCTATGCTATACGTCATTTAAGTGTGGCGGGTGTAATCCTCGAAGATGAAACGATTCTCAATCGAGCAAAGGAATGGCTGATTCATGTGGCAAATTGGGACACAGAGGGCACCACATCAAGAGATTACAATGACGAATGTGCGTTCCGTATCGCAGCTGCGTTAGCCTGGGGATATGATTGGCTTTTTCAACACCTGTCTGATGAGGAAAAAGGTCTTGTACGACATTCCCTGCTAAGAAGAACCGAACAAGTAGCCTACCATGTTATCAAACGTTCCAAAATTCACCAGGTTCCATATGACAGCCATGCGGTCCGTTCCCTGTCTTCTGTCCTTATTCCTTGTTCGATTGCCTTATTGGATGATGCTCCGGAGGCACAGGAATGGCTGGATTATACAATCGAATATTACGCATGTCTCTATACACCTTGGGGAGGTAAAGATGGCGGATGGGCAGAAGGCGGTATGTATTGGACCACCGGGATGGCATATCTGATTGATGCGTTAAATCTATTAAAGAATTTTCTGAGTCTTGATTTTTACAAGCGTCCGTTTTTCCAGAAAACCGGAGACTTCCCATTATATTGTTATAGTCAGGATACCCGCCGTGCGAGCTTTGGCGACCAATCCAATCTTGGCGAACGCCCGGGTTTGAAGACCGCTTTTAATATCCGTCAATTTGCGGGAATTACCGGAAATGGCTGGTATCAATGGTATTATGAGCAGGTAAAAGCATGGGACAAGGATGCTGATCAAAAGTTCTTCAACTATGGCTGGTGGGACTTTCAGTTTGATGAAATGCTTTATCTTCACGATTTCCCTGAAGTTGAGTCCGTACCGCCAGCAGATGCTGAGCGAGTTAAATGGTTTAAGGATGTTGGCTGGGTTGCCTTCCACGATAAAATGGACCAGCCCGATGAGCATATTATGCTGTTAACGAAGAGTAGTCCTTACGGGTCGCTGAGTCATAGTCATGGGGATCAGAATAGTTTTGTCCTTCATGCATTTGGAGAGCCGCTTGTAGTGCGATCTGGACATTATGTTGGCTTTAACAGTACCATGCATAAAAAATGGAGAAGGCAGACCCAATCTCACAACACTTTGCTAATCGATGGTGTAGGACAGTATGCCGAATCCAATAAAATTCTTAATAAACAGGCAAATGGTGAAGTGTTGGAAGTGGTATCAACGGACGAATACAGCTATGTAAGAGAAGATGCCACCAACGCATACAAAGAATATGTACCGTATTTAACTAAATTTGAGAGAGAAATCTACTTCGTGAATCAATCGTACTTTGTCATTGTGGATTCCGTAGATTTGGAACAGGCAGGCAGTGTCAACTGGCTTCTGCATTCCTTACACCAACTGAAAATCGAGGATCAGGTGTTTAAAATTGAGGGAGAAAAAGCCGATTTAGAAGGCCGGTTTATCTATAGTTCTTCCGGAGAACTTTCATTAGATCAGAATAATGACTACAAGGATGTCGACCCAGCCGAAGTGGAAGGCTTGCCAAGAGAATGGCATTTGCAGGCCACAACAAAAAAAGCAAAAGGGCACCGAATTGTGACCCTGTTAACTCCGAACCGAAAAGGGGAAAAGAAATACGTTTCATATTTTATGGATGATCAGGACCACGGAGTACATCTCTATTTAACAGAAAACGGGAAAACATTCCGCGTTGAAGTTGCAAAAGCCTATTAAAAAGAGAACAGGAGGTACTAAATGAGTATTCAGTTGAATTGGGAAGCGGCGGAACCAGGTGTGAAAAGAAAAATTTTCCCTCCAGGAGACAGTATTATGATGATGGAAGTTCATTTTGAAGAAGGGGCACAAGGCTATGAACACAGCCATCCTCACGAACAGCTAACTTACTGTTTAAGAGGAAAATTTGAATTTACAATTGATGGTGAAAAGCATATTATCGGACCTGGAGAAACGATCTTTATTCCAGGTGGAGCAAAGCACGGTGCAAAGGCATTAGTAGCAGGCGCCATCATTGATACGTTCACCCCGCTTAGAAATGATCTGCTAAATAGATAATTGAATGTATTAAAATGCTCACAAATGTTGTTAAAACAATGTTTGTGAGCATTTTTTGTTATGGTGAAAAGGATCAATATTACAAATTTTATTTGCTATTACTTGTTTCTACCCTTGCTTTCGCCCTTGTTCCCTTGACCATAACGCATATGGCCAGAATCACCTTCACCTTTTTCATTAGACTTCTTTCCGCCTAAACTCGCATTCGGATAGCTTTTTGTATTCTCATCCATTTTTATCACCTCCAAAACTATATTCTGTTCATTTTTTTTAAAGATTATGTTTTTAAGGGCAGGAGTAGACGATGATGTCTCAACCCAGTCATCTCCAATCCATCAAACCAAATACCCGGAATAATAAAATGCCAGTTAACAAAGACCTATCACCATGAATTTGCTGTTGGTGCAAGAAAATACAAAATCCTATTTCCTTGATAATTTAAAAAATTGATAATGACGGAAAAATATTCCTGAAATATATTCAAGAAGGGAGGTGGTGGATGGCGACAATCAATGTAATCGCTTTCGTTCTTTTTTTGGTTTGTAGGGCCTACATAGCTATGTCATGTAGATAGCGAGAACACAGGATGAAATTGAAAGTAAATTAAAAGGAAAAGGGAGAGGAAGGAATCGTGAAAAAGAATGCGATTTTAAAGACATTAACCATTATTATAATGATGGTTGCATTTTTTGGAAGCTTTACTCATTTACCTGTAAACGCAGAACCAAGTAATTATAAGTTTGACTTCGGCAATGGTGAGGTGGAAAAAGGTTACGTAGGTGTCAGTGCCACCGAGAAATACGATGAGAAAAAGCGTTATGGCTTTAATACGCCGGAAGATATGATTAATGTACCGGCATCCGGTTCAGGCGTCGCTAGTGATGCTGTTCAGTTTTTAGAATATGGTACAACTAGTGATAATACGTTTAACGTTGATCTGCCAAATGGACTTTACGAAGTTAAGGTCACTTTAGGAGATGCATTCAGAGTCAGTGTCGCTGCAGAAGAAGTCTATCAGGTCATAAATATGACAGGTAATAATGCGACAGATTCATTTCAAATACCTATTAAGGATGGTCAGCTTAATCTGTTAATTACGGAAGGTAAGGCGGGTACCAATTTTACTTTAAGTGCTCTCGAAATCAACAAGCTGTCCCGCCATCCAGAAACCAAAAGAACAATATATATTGGCGGGGACTCCACAGTCGCGAATTATTATCCATTAGACAGCAGTATCCAGGCTGGGTGGGGGCAATTATTCCCGCAATTTGTTGACCCAGAGATCTTTCAGGTTAGAAATATGGCATCCGGTGGCCAAATCGCAAGAGGATTTAAGGATGATGGCCAGTTAGAAGCCATTCTAAAATATATTAAACCAGGCGATTATTTTATTTTACAGCTTGGAATTAATGATACAAATCCTAAAAATACAACAACGGAAGCGCAATTTAAAGAGTATATGCGGGAAATGGTCCAGCAGGTCAAGGCAAAAGGTGCAACAGTGGTACTATCGACTCCACAAGGAAGAGCATCAGACTTTAATGCGGATGGCGTTCACACGTCCGTAAACCGTTGGTACAGACACTCTATTATCGCTTTAACACAGGAAGAAAATGTACCTTTGATAGACTTAAATGTATTAAGTTCAGCATACTTTACCTCTATTGGACCGGAAGCCACTCTTGCTCTTTATATGAATGGTGATACATTGCACCCAAACCGTGCAGGAGCAACAGAACTTGCAAGACTTGTAGCAGAGGAGTTAAAAAGACAGGGATTAGACGGTTTCACGGGAGATAAAGAAAAAAACACCAATAAAACCTTTTAACTGATAACTTTAAATGTTTAAGGGATAAATATCGCAAGACGAGGCATTTTGGGCAAGTAAGTTTCCAAAAATAAGGGCTCTCCAAAAAATGGGGAGCCCTTAGTTATCATTTATCAAGGTTTCTAGTATCCAGTAAAGATCGAATGACTAAGCGTGTAATTCCAAAGACACCGATTCAGGACGCTCACATGTACTTTCCATTACATAATGTTTTCCGCTATCTGAAGAATCATGGAAGCCATGCATCGCTTCTAAAACGTGATACGCTAATTCACTATTTGCACGATATTTCCCACCTTCGAGGATGGCTTTAGCCATATCAGCAACGCCAAGCCCTCGATTGTTTTGGGAATATCCATATGCAAGAGGAACCTCTTTAAATTCGTTTTCATCCCGTTTCCTTATTTTCACAGGTCCTCCGAACGTATTGGGATCAGGGACAAGCAACGTTCCTTCACTGCCATAAATTTCAATAGGGGGCAGCGATGTGCCGCCAAAGGCGTCAAAGCTTGTGGTAATATTTCCAACTACACCTGATTCAAAATCGATCACACCCGAGATGTGTGTAGGAATTACTACATCAATTTTAGTACCTGCTTTCGGAGTGCTAAGCACCGTTCTTTCAGGATAGCTGATACGAGTAGAACCAGTAATTCGTTTGATTGGACCTAAAAGAGCCACTAAGGCTGTTAAGTAATATGGTCCCATATCAAACATCGGTCCGCCGCCAGTATCATAATAAAAGGCAGGGTCTGGATGCCAATGTTCGTGCCCACGGCAGATCATGAATGCAGATGCTCCAATCGGAACTCCAATTTCTCCTTGTTCTAATAGATTGATAGCAGTTTGAATCCCCGCACCTAAGAAAGTGTCGGGTGCACTGCCAACAAGAAGATTATGCTTCTTAGCTGTTTCTAAAATTTGTTTACCCTCCTCGCGTGTGACAGCCAGTGGTTTTTCTGTATAAACATGCTTGCCTGCTTCAAGTGCCTGAATGCAAACAGAGGCATGTGCTTTAGGAATGGTTAAATTGATTACGAGTTCAATCGCTAGGTCAGACAGTAATTCTTCTACGGAACAAGCCCTAGGGACACCAAACTTTTCAGCTTGTAACTGTGCCCGCGATACATCTAAGTCCGCACATGCCATTAGCTCGAGGTGAGGGAACTTCTGACAGTTTTCCATATAAATCGAACTAATATTTCCACAACCAATGATACCGATTTTAAGTTTTTTCATAGAAACCTCCAGTTTATGTTTATGGATTAGCTTGCCTTGCCTTCCGCTTTCTCTTATTGACTGTCACCCATGCCAGTATAAGTTCGTACATTACCATAAATAGATGCAACATCCATTTCTTCGGCTCTTTTCTTTCCTTCAGCAGCCCACAAAAATCCGCGTCGCATGATCAGAGAAACTTCAGGCATAGCAACAATATTGGCTTGATGTCCTAACGAACTATAGAACACATTTCCAAGGCCCCAGCGTTTGGTCCAAACAACAGGCATATCCACTGCTTTATTAGCACTGTGCGGTCCGTGAAAAACCGGGAAGCGAGTAGTAGCTAATACTTCTACAGCTGGATCGTAGTGAAGGTAATATTGCTCACTAGTGACTTTAAAATCAGAGATACCCTCTAATAATGGGCTTGAGGAATGTTTGATGTTGACCATGTATTCCACACCATCATTTCCTGGATGGGCGACCCAATTACCCCCGGTCATAAATTGCCAGTCCACATTATTACGGAAAGAGTCACACATTCCACCATGGCATCCAGCTAAACCAACACCTGCTGCAACTGCTTCAGAGATATTTAGGACATACTTTCTTTCAATTTCACCCATAGTCCAGTGTGGAACGATTAAATCCAATTGCTTAAGTTTTTCCTTGTCAGCATACGAGTCTAGTGAATTGGATACCTCTACCTGGAAGTTTTCTTCCTCAAGAATCCCTTTAAATATCTCAGCTACCTGTTCGGGCTGATGGCCATCCCATCCTCCCCAAACAATCAATGCACTTTTTTTCATGGTAAAAGCACTCCTTTACATTTTTTTAAACGTCAGAAATTCGGATCCATTGGCGTTTTTCAATCGATAAATCAACCGCTTCTAAGACTTCCTGGCACTTTACGCCATCACGGAAATTTGGAACAGGCTGTCGATTTTCCCGGAAAGAATCCATAAGTTCAACCATTTCATGAATAAACGTATGTTCATAACCAATCGTATGTCCTGGCGGCCACCAGTTTTCCGCATAAGCGTGCGCGGGGTCAGTCGCTAAGATGCGGCGGAAGCCTTGAACATCGTCTCGGTCATCAACGAAATAAACTTGCAGTTCATTCATCCGTTCAAAATCAAAGATCACACTCCCCTTACTGCCATTGATTTCGAAAGAATTCGTACAGCGGTGTCCAGCCGCAAAGCGAGTAGCTTCAAAGCTTCCTAAAGCTCCGTTAGCAAATCGAGCTAAAAATAGGGTAGCATCATCGACTGTCACTTCGCCTTTTTCATTACTATCACTGACTTTTGCTGATAAACCAGTCATCTGCGATGGAATAGGACGTTCTTTAATAAATGTTTCGTTCATACCAATGACTTCGGTAATATCGCCAATGAGATAGTGAGATAGATCGATTAAATGAGCCCCAAGGTCTCCATGAGAGCCTGAACCGGCAATTTCTTTCTGGAGTCTCCAGGCTAACGGGAAGTTTGGATCCACGAGCCAATCCTGTAAAAACCAAGCACGGAAATGATAGATATGGCCGAGCCTTCCTTCATCAATAAGCTTTTTAGCCAGCATAACAGCAGGAGCAAAACGATAGTTAAATCCAACCATATGGTTGACTCCAGCAGCCTCAACGACATCCAGCATTTCTCTAGAATCCTTTAATGTAAGCGCTAACGGTTTTTCGCAAAAAACATGTTTGCCAGCTTGAGCAGCGGCAATCGTTATTTCTTTATGTACATCACTAGGTGCATTAATATCGATTAAATCGATGTCAGCTCTTACTAAGAGGCTCTTCCAGTCCGTTGTATATTCCTCCCAGCCGAACTGCTTGGCTGCAGTGGTCACACCGTTTAGGTCACGTCCGCAAATAACCTTCATCTCAGGATGAACGGTATTCGGGAAAAAGAGTGGAAGATCCCGGTAAGCGTGACTATGTGCTTTACCCATAAATTTATAACCAATCATTCCAATTCTAATTTTTTCCATATCGTATCTCCTTTCGTTTGCCATCAAGATAACTCTAATATCGATAAATCTATCATTTACAGGTTTGACACAACAAGTAAAAACTTATATAATCCTAGACAAAATTTACTCTTTGAGGATGTTCTTAGAATGTTAATATATGAGGCTCACCATTTTGATTACATATCAAACTATCATACATTGGATTTAAACTTTCCAAGCCATCTTCATCGTGGTTTTGAATTATTATTCTTGGTTGATGGGGAAATGGAAGTCATAATTAGTCAAAAAAGTTACCATTTGAAAACTGGACAATTCTTACTCATATTGCCGTTTGAAATTCACTCGTTTATTACAAAATCACATTCTCGAGCTAATATTTGTATTTTTTCGCCAGACTATGTTCCGACATTTCAAAGGATGATAGAAAATAGTTCACTTGAAAATCCAGTTTTCACCTTATCTCAGGAAGCAAATACACTCATTTCTAGGACACTTTTCAAAGATAACCCAAATCTGCTAGAACAAAAGGCTTGCCTTTATTTACTATTGTCTGAACTAATGGGACAAACCAGCTTAATTAAAAGTGAAAAACAAGATCAAGAGCTGCTCCATAAATTGTTAACCTATATTCAGGACCATTTTACAGAATCGATTTCTTTAAAAAGTATCGCTGGAACAGTAGGTTACAGTTATAACTATTTATCGAAGTATTTTAATACCCATATTAATATGTCGTTTGTCGATTTTTTAAATGAAACCAGAGTAAATTATGCTTGTTATCTATTAATTTATACAGAAAAGAATATTACAGAAATTGCTTTCCTTTGTGGTTACGAAAGCATACGTTCATTTAATCGTAACTTTGTAAAGATAAAATTATGTACACCAAAGGAGTACCGAGATAAGCAGCCCCAGTCGTTTATGGATATGTACCCTTTGGAGACTGCAATTCATCAGAACTTAAAATAATGGCTCTGTTATGGTTCATTGTTGATTTCCGTGTAGGTATGAGAATTCATAGGCGGAGAATTTCCGGTTAATGTATTTAGAGGAAGCTTATGAAGCTGATATAAGCGGAGATATTCCGGTTAACTGCTCTAGATATGACAAAATCCAAAGATTTTGATCAAATAAACGGAAAAGCTCCGCTTAATTTCAAGGAAATATGGGTATTTCCCAATTTAGCCGGAATTTTTCCGTTTATTTTTCAAACACAGTAAAACTACATCAGATTTTAACAAAGCTAAAATAATATATCTGAGAGTGTAAAAAAACATTCAATAAAACAAAAACTAATCGGAAAAAAATTCTGATTAGTTTTTTTATGAGAATATCAAAAATTTAAAGTGTAATTAGGCGGGGACTGGCAAATTAAAATAGGCAGTACAGAACCCATAAAATTTTTATCGTTCTTATTATTCTGTCCTGGATTGAAATTCCTTGACAATGTGCTCCAAATTGAATATATTATCTAATAGTATTAGATATTTCGGAAGGGGTTTGAAAATGGACTTCAAGGCGTTGGCGGAAGAGCTGTTTCATATTATGACTAGAACAGCTAAACTGCCATTTCAGAAAAAAGTTGATGATCTTTCTCATGGTGAGAGAAGAATTTTAGGGTATCTTACTTTTGGAAGTAACGGGGTTCCATCAGGTGATCTTAGTGAGAAATTGGATCTTACCACCCCCCGTGTTGCATCCGCCCTCAACAGTTTAGCCAAAAAAGGTTTTATTGAACGAAACAGGGCTGAAAACGACAAACGAGTGGTTATTGTTACAATAACTGAATCTGGTAAAAGTTTTATGATGGAAGAATATAATAAACTGATTTCGATGATGCAGCATACTCTTCAACAACTTGGTGAAAAAGATGCTCAGGAATTAATTCGAATTATTAAACGGATAAAAGATATTACCAATGATATGAATGATCAAGAATGCAGGCATGAATAGTGAGTCTGCTAAGTTTTTAAAGAATTATCTAACACTATTAGGTTTAATGTGAATGGCTCACAGGAGGGATATACATGCTGAAAATATTTAAATATCTACAGAAAAAAGAATACCTGTTAATACTGTGCAGTTTGGTATTCATCGTGACACAGGTGTACCTAGACTTAAAGCTACCAGATTATATGCATGAAATCACCATGCTGGTACAAACAGAAGGAAGTAAGATGAGTGATGTTCTCCTCCAAGGAGGATATATGCTTTTATGTGCAGTTGGTAGTGTGATTGCATCTATCATTGTTGGCTTTTTTGCAGCTAAAGTCGCGGCTGGTTTTTCTGTTCGTCTTCGGGCTATGGTTTTCGAGAAGACAATGTCTTTTTCAATCGAAGAGATCAATGGCTTCTCAACAGCAAGTCTTATTACCCGCTCCACGAATGATATTACTCAGATTCAACTACTTATTTCAATGGGATTACAAGTAATCGTAAAGGCTCCAATTCTAGCGGTTTGGGCTGTCATGAAAATGATGGGAAAGAGCTGGCAATGGACGGCTGCAACTGGCTTTGCCGTTTTATTCCTAATTTTGATGCTGTGTATTCTTATTTTTGTCGCATTGCCAAAATTCAAAATTATTCAGAGTTTAACAGATAACTTGAATCGTGTAACAAGGGAAAACTTGACCGGCATACGGGTTGTGCAGGCCTACAACGCTGGAAATTATCAGGAAAAGAAATTTGACGAAGCCAACATTGCGCTTACAAATACAAATCTCTTCACCAGCCGGGCAATGGCCTTAATCATGCCGACGATGGGGATCATCATGTCAGGTATAAGTCTCGCAATCTATTGGATTGGAGCAGTGTTAATTAACGCTGCAGCACTGCCGGATCGTTTATCATTGTTCTCAGATATGGTCGTTTTCTCATCTTATGCCATGCAGGTAATTATGGCATTTATGATGCTTTCCTTCGTATTTATCATGCTTCCTCGTGCTTCCGTATCTGCAAAACGAATTCAAGAAGTACTCGATACCAAAGCAAAAATCATTGATGGAAACGTGACAGAAGGAGAAAAAGGTCTTTCAGGAGAAATTGAATTCCGAAATGTAAGTTTTAAATATCCTGACGCAGCAGAATATATCCTCCGCAATGTTAGTTTCAAGGCTAGTAAAGGTGAAACGGTAGCATTTATTGGCTCAACAGGCAGTGGGAAAAGTACATTACTTAACCTAATTCCTCGCTATTTCGATGCAACAGAAGGGGAAGTGTTGGTCGATGGTGTAAATGTTAAACATTATACCCAGGAATCTCTACGCAAAAAGCTCGGTTATGTATCTCAAAAAGCTATATTGTTTAGTGGTACAGTTACTACAAATGTAGTATATGGGGACAGTGGGTCGAAGGAAACGGATGTTAAGAAGGCAATTGATATTGCACAAGGAACTGAATTTGTCGAGAAGATGGAGAACCAGTACAATGCCTCGATTTCTCAGGGAGGCACCAATGTTTCCGGGGGACAAAAACAGAGATTGTCTATCGCAAGGGCAGTTCATAGACAGCCAGAAATCTATATATTCGATGATTCATTTTCAGCGCTTGATTATAAAACTGATCGAGTGCTGCGCTCCAAACTTAAAAATGAAACAAAAGACGCCACAACGTTAATAGTTGGACAGCGTATTGGTACCATTAAAGATGCAGACCGGATTATAGTGCTGGATCATGGTGAAGTTGTCGGCGTTGGTACACATGATGAGTTAATGCAAAATTGCAGTGTTTATCAGGAAATTGCTTATTCTCAGTTATCAAAGGAGGAGCTTGAAATTGGGTAAGAAAAATCAGGAAAGTGGCGCTCATATGAAATCTCCCCATGGAAAAGGGGGGCGTGGAGAAAAACCTAAAGATTTTAAGAATACGATGAGGAAACTCATCTCCTATTGTAGGGTATATTTACCAGCTATTATCATAGCATTGATTCTTGCAATGGCAGGTGCCGTTTTCAATATTATTGGGCCAGATCTACTTAGTGAAATTACGGATATAATCACAGAAGGAATGATGTCTAGCATTGATCTTGACGCAGTGGTTAATGTGGCAACCCTTCTTGCATTCCTTTATGGATTAGGATTTTTGTTTAACTATATTCAAGGATTTATCATGGCTACGGTCACGCAGCGTGTTTCAAAAAATTTGCGATCCGATCTATCAACCAAAATTAATCGTTTACCATTAAAATACTTTGACTCTACAAGTACCGGGGATGTTCTTAGTCGTGTTACGAATGATGTAGATATGATTGGGCAAACGATGAACCAGAGCTTAAGTACACTTGTTTCAGCCATAACCATGTTCCTCGGCTCCCTTATCATGATGTTCTATACCAATTGGATCATGGCGATTGCTGCAATTTTATCTACTATTGTAGGGTTTGGATTGATGACATCCATTATCTCAAAATCACAAAAATACTTTGCTCAGCAGCAAAAAGAGCTAGGAAAACTGAATGGTCATATTGAAGAAATTTATTCAGGACACAATGTTGTGAAGGTATATAACGGAGAGAAAGAAGCCCGGGAGACCTTTCATGAGATTAACACAAGACTATATACTAGCGCTTGGAAATCTCAATTCATGTCAGGACTCATGATGCCGTTAATGATGTTTGTTGGTAATTTTGGCTTTGTGGTTATATGTATTGTGGGGGCAGTTCTCGCTGTGAATAATATGATTACATTTGGTGTGATCGTAGCATTTATGCTTTATGTCCGCCTATTTACCCAGCCTCTTACACAGCTTGCTCAAGCAGCTACCAACCTGCAGTCAACAGCGGCTGCCAGTGAACGTGTATTTGAATTTCTCGCTGAAGAAGAGCTAGTTAATGAAAGTGATAAAAGAGAAAAGCTTGAGGAGGCCATCGGTGATGTCGAGTTTAAGAATGTTCGCTTTGGCTATGGTCAAGATAAAATGGTTATCAATAACTTTTCGGCAACTGCTAAAGCAGGAGAAAAAGTCGCAATTGTCGGGCCAACAGGTGCTGGTAAGACAACATTAGTCAACCTACTAATGCGTTTCTATGAAGTAAATGGTGGAGAAATACTGATCGACGGTGTTCCGATTAATAACCTCACGCGGGAAAACATTCATGATCTATTCAGTATGGTTCTACAAGACACATGGCTGTTCGAAGGAACCATTCGTGAAAATATTGTCTATTCCAGAAATGGCGTAAGTGATGAAGAAGTAGTGGCGGCATGTAAATCAGTGGGGCTGCACCACTTCATTAAAACTCTGTCAATGGGATATGATACGATTCTCGATGATAAAGCAAATCTTTCAGCTGGGCAAAAACAGCTTATTACCATAGCACGTGCGATGGTTGATAATAAACCATTACTGATTTTAGATGAGGCGACAAGTTCGGTGGATACTCGAACAGAAGTATTGATTCAACAGGCTATGGATAAATTGACTGTTGGAAAAACATCTTTCGTCATTGCCCACAGGCTTTCTACGATTAAAAATGCAGACTTAATCCTTGTTATGAAGGATGGAGATATAATCGAAAGTGGTAATCACGAAGAATTACTTTCAAAAAATGGTTTTTATGCTGAGCTTTATAATAGTCAGTTTGAAGAAGCTTCGTAATTAAAGAAGCTAAGATACTACCTTGTCCAATTGTTTTATATGTTAATAGAAAAAAAGGCTCTCCTATAATAGGGGAGCCTAATAGGTGTTGACTAAAGATTATTATGGCAGTACAATTGAATGAAATCGGTTTCACTGAATCTTCTTGATTGCAATGAAATCATTAGCGGTGGTGGAAAGGTATGAAAAAGGAAAATATAACAATATATGACATTGCTAAAGAAGCTAATGTATCTCCAGCTACAGTTTCAAGAGTCTTAACCGGAAATGCAAAAGTCCGTCCACAGACAATGCGGAAAATAGTTGATGTGATTGAAAAATATAACTTTAGACCCAATAGTTTAGCAAGAAGCTTATTACATAAGCAATCGAAAACCATCGGATTTATCTTACCAGACATAAATCACCCGTTTTTTTCAACACTGGTTCAAAAAAGTGAAGCTTTTGCATTGGAATTAGGATATACAACATTTTTGTGCAATACGATGAACAACTCAGAAAATGAATCGAAATACTTGCAAAGTTTAGTAGAAAAACAGGTCGATGGGATTATTTATCTTGGCGGTAGAATTAATGACACTGACACCGATCAGGAATACGCTGAAGAAATGAAGAAAGTAATGGAAAGAGTTCCTGTTGTTTTTGTTAACGGTCAAATGTCAGGGGTAGATGCCCATATTGTTAGAACGGATGAAGAATCAGGGGTTGAAATGCTTGTTGAACTACTAGTAAACCTAAATCATAAAAAGATTGGTTTTCTTGGCGGATTAGAAGGGATAAGTTCAACGGATGTAAAAAAGAAAACATTTGTTAATGTGATGGAAACGAAAGGACTAGGTGTCAATAAAAGTTGGGTTTTGGATGCCGGGTTTAGTATTGAATCTGGTGAAGAAGTTGCTGCAAAATTCCTCTCTTTAAAAGAAAGGCCTACTGCGGTTATCTGTGCGAACGATTTAGTAGCAATTGGCGTAATAAAGGTCCTTACCAAATTTGGGTTAAAGGTTCCAGATGATGTTTCAGTTGTTGGGTTTGATGACATTTATTTGGCAAAGCATTTCCCTCCAGGCATTACGACTATAAGTCAGAATTATGATCAATTGGGTCAAACCGCTATTAAGGTACTAGTAGATTTAATTAATGAGAAAGAAGCAAAGAAAGAAACGGTTATTCCAACATCACTCGTACTAAGAGATTCTTGTAAAATATTTTCAGAAAAATGAAATAAAATATTGCGTGTTTCCAAATCTTGAGGTACGATAATTATGAAATGGGTTTCGCGTTTGAGGAATATAAAGTTATAGTAATCAACTTTACTATAATAGATAATTATATTCCTTTGTTTTTTGATAGGTTTGAAACCGATTTCATGATTTTAAATAAGTTTATGGAAGTGAGGTAGTTTTATGTTTAAACTGATGAATAAATATAAATACTCTCCACCTAAAAATGGATATCCTGAGTGGAATAACAACCCAGAGATTTTTCAATTGAATCGATTGGATGCTCATGCAACATTAATGCCTTACAGGACAGCAGAAGAGGCATTAAAAGGAGACCGAACTTCATCTGAATTTTATCAGTCGTTAAATGGAAATTGGAAGTTCGCATTTTATGAGAATCCTAAAAAAAGAAATCAGGACTTTTTTAAGGGGGATTATGATGCTAGTGAGTGGGATGAAATCAAAGTGCCGTCACACTGGCAGTTACAAGGATATGATTATCCTCAATATACGAATGTTAGATACCCTTGGGAAGGAAAAGAAGATATAAAGCCGCCTTTTGCTCCGACAAACTATAATCCTGTTGGACAGTATATTCGTAGTTTTACGATTTCAGAGGATTGGAAGGGCAAACCGGTTTATATTAACTTTCAAGGAGTAGAATCAGCCTTTTATGTGTGGGTGAATGGAGAATTTGTCGGATATAGTGAAGATACCTTTACACCGGCCGAGTTTGATTTAACACCATACTTAATTGATGGCGAAAACAAGTTAGCGGTAGAGGTTTATCGTTGGTGTGATGCGAGCTGGTTAGAAGACCAGGATTTTTGGAGAATGAGCGGAATTTTTCGTGATGTCTATTTGTATTCTACTCCAGAAATTCATATTAATGATTTCTTTGTGACCACGGAATTGGATCAGGAATATAAGGACGCTAAATTGAAAATTGAAGCAAAAATCAAAAATGCATTTGAGCAGACCGTGAATGGCTATACAGTTGAAGCGATGCTCTATGACCATGAAGAAAACCCTGTATTAGAAGAATCACTTCAAATAATGGTTGATATGGAAAATCAATCCCTCCTTTCGATCAATACTTCAACTCATGTAAGTAATCCTTTTAAATGGAGTGCAGAATGTCCATACCTTTATACTCTAGTTTTGACTTTAAAAGATGAAAGCGGAATCATTAAAGAAACGGAAAGCTGTAAGGTAGGATTCCGAACATTTGAAATAAAAGATGGTCTCATGAAAATCAACGGCAAAAGAATTGTCTTCAAAGGTGTAAATCGACACGAGTTTGCATCCGGTAAAGGGAGAGCTGTTGGTTACGATGATATGGTTAATGATATTAAATTAATGAAGCAGCATAATATTAATGCCGTCCGTACTTCGCATTATCCGAATAATCCATTGTGGTACGAATTATGTGATCAATATGGTTTGTATGTCATTGATGAAACAAATCTTGAAACTCACGGGACATGGAGGTATGGGCAGAAAGATGAAGGCGATGCGGTGCCAGGCAGCAAGGTTGAATGGCGAGAAAACGTCCTTGATCGTTGTAACTCAATGTTTCAACGAGATAAAAACCATCCTTCGATTATTATTTGGTCGCTTGGGAATGAATCGTTTGGCGGGGATAATTTTATAAAAATGCATGATTTTCTAAAGGAGAATGATCCTACTAGAATTGTTCATTATGAAGGAATCTTCCATTACCGAAAATCAGAAGCCGCTTCAGATATTGAAAGCACAATGTATGTAAGTCCTGAAGGTGTAAAGAAATATGCTGAATATGCTAAGTACACTGATAATCCGAAACCGTACATTCTATGTGAATATAGTCATGCAATGGGGAATTCTTGTGGAAACCTTTACAAGTATACAGATTTATTTGAAAAATACCCTATTATTCAGGGAGGATTTATTTGGGACTGGAAGGATCAAGCTTTGGAAACAAAGACCAATGATGGTGTACCATACTTAGCTTATGGCGGTGACTTTGGAGAAACACCTCATGATGGGAATTTTTCAGGGAATGGTTTGATTTTTGCAGATGGTACGATATCACCAAAGATTATCGAGGTGAAAAAGTGCTATCAGAATGTCCGCTTTACTGCAGCTAATCTCCAAGAGGGACTTGTTGATGTAGTAAATAACTATCTGTTTACAGACCTTCAAAAGTACGAACTCGTTTGGCAGCTAGCAGAAAATGGTTTGGTAATTCAAAAAGGCACCTCAGAAATAAGGGTAGAACCATGCTCCACAAAAACGATTAAATTAGCTTACTCTATTCCTGAAGGATGTAAACATTCTGATGAATACATTTTAACTGTTAGCCTGCATTTGAAAAATAGCACCAATTGGGCAGATAATGGCCATGAAGTTGCTTTTGAACAATTTGTTGTTCCTACAGTTAATGCAATATCAGAAAGTATGCCTGTCAATTTCCCACAAACAAAAGTAATTCAAGAAGACAATTATGTAACAATTAGTGGGGAAAGCTTTAATGTTATTTTTAATAAAGGAAATGGAACCCTAGAGTCCTATAGTTTTAATGGCATCCCTTTACTCGAGAATGGTGTAGGTCTAAATTTTTGGCGTGCGATGACAGATAATGACCGTGGGAATAAATTGCAGGAACGCAGCTCTGTATGGAGAGAAGCTGGAAAGAATAAAGTTCTTACATCGTTTTTAATTGATGCAAAGAGTACGGCTACTGTAGTTACAACGGAATTCACTTTGCCGGCAACACTGTCATCTTGCAAGATTGTTTACACCATTATGGGTGATGGAGAAATAACAGTAGACTATCAGCTAGAACCAGGGAACGATCTTCCTGAGATACCAGAGGTTGGAATGATGACAACATTAGATGGCAGATTTGATACCATCACTTGGTATGGAAAGGGCCCATATGAAAATTATTGGGATAAAGAGAAAGGCGCGAAAATTGGAATTTATAGTGGTATAGTAAAAGACCAATATGTACCATACCTAAGACCACAGGAATGCGGAAATAAAACAGGTGTAAGATGGGCATTGTTAACCAATCAGCAGGGGGAAGGATTAAAAATTTCTGGAAGCCCTACGGTTGAAGTGAATGCTTTACCATACACCCCCTTTGAGCTTGAAGAACATGATCACGGATATAAATTACCATCTAGCGATAAGACGGTAGTAAGGATTAATTATAAACAAATGGGCGTAGGCGGAGACGACAGCTGGGGCCAAAAAACACATCCTGAATTCACCCTCTTTGCAAATCGATGCTACTCTTATTCTTTTAAAATTAAGGGGATTAAAATATAAAGGAATTTATAGTACCTTGTCAATTTGGTGATTCTTATTTTGCTGCTAGAAAAGAACTACTGTAAAAAGGGTTGGTTTGTTCCCTTGGATGATCATTATTTTTCCAAGGGAACATATTGAAACCCGTTTCTTAATGTAGGACAAATACTAATAAGCCCAATGGAAGTGTAATATAAAATAATTTTCGGAACAATAGGAAAATTCAGTATATAGTATTTACTTTTAATAGAAATATGAATATAATGAAAATTAGGTAACCGCTTTCATCGTATTAATCTAAGAAATTACTAGTGCTTCAAACAACAAACTGCATTTTTTGTTAGTAATTATGAAACCCATTTCATTTGACCTACGTAGAAATTATGTATGTTAAAATTAACCGGAATTTTATAGAAATGACTTTGAAAACGATTTCACGATTTGCTAAAGAACTAATCTTTCTATATAAAAGATCCTTTCGTAGTTTTGGAAAGACTTTTTTATACAGATAGATTAGTAATGTATTAAACCACTTTGTTTATTTTCTTTTGTGAAAACTTGTTCGTGCTCGTGTCAAAATCGTGTTGTTTAGGGGGGATTTATATGAAAACCGTTACGGTGCAATCACACCAGGCACCTATTGTTAAAACGAAGATCAAAGATACTTTATTTAAAAGATTGTGGAATAACCGAACCCTTCTTATTATGTGTTTACCTGCCATTATTTTCTTCGCTGTTTTTGCTTACCTGCCAATGCCGGGACTCTATCTTGCCTTTGTAAACTTTGATTATTCACTTGGAATCTTTAAGAGCGCGTTCGTTGGCTTTGATAATTTTCGCTTTTTGGTTATGACTGGTGATTTGTGGAAGTTAACCTTTAATACGATAGCTTATAATATTGCTTTCATCATTTTAGGTAATATCCTCCAAATAGCTGTAGCCATCATGCTCAACGAACTAAGAAATAAATGGTTCAAAAAGATATCACAAACACTTATGTTTCTGCCGCATTTTATTTCTGCCGTTTTAGTTGGACTTTTAGCTTATAACATACTTAGTTACGATTATGGGATACTTAATTCATTTTTAAAAATGATTGGCATGGATCCAGTAGAGACTTATTCGAATCCGGCAATTTGGCCTTATATTATTGTCATTACATTCCTATGGCAATCAACAGGCTATGGATCGATCGTCTATTTCGCAGCGATCATGGGCCTTGACAAATCCATTTTAGAAGCAGCAGAAATCGATGGAGCTAACGCTTTCCAGCGTATTCGATATATCATTATTCCTTACCTTAAGCCAACCTTTATCATTCTGCTATTGTTCTCTTTAGGTGGAGTATTAAAAGGAAATTTCGGTTTGTTTTATAACCTTGTTGGTGCGAATAATACCATGCTCTATCCAACAACAGATATTATTGAAACCTACGTTTTCCGAACGTTGATGACGAATTTTAACTTCTCATTGGGAAGTGCGGTAAGTTTATATCAATCTATTTTGGGTCTCTTTATTGTCCTTACAGCCAACTGGATTGTGAAAAAAGTTTCACCAGAAAACTCTTTGTTTTAAAGGAGGAACGTATGTATGGAAAACTCAGCCAGACGTAATATAGATTTTTCTACGATAATGGTTCGTATGATTGGATATGGTTTTATTGGTTTATTTGCTCTATGTTGTCTTTTACCATTCGTCTTAATCTTGTCATCTTCCTTAACATCTGAGAGTGCTATTATGGAAAGCGGTTTCTCTTTATGGCCGAAAGAGTTTTCTACCTTTGCTTATGAAATTGTTTTCAAGAATCCAAGACTTGTGATTGGATCCTATATGGTGACGATGATTATTACTGTTGTCGGAACTGCAATAGGTCTATTTATTGTAGCAATGACAGGTTATGCCTTGCAGCGCCAAGATTTCTTGTACCGTAATAAAATATCATTTTATATCTACTTTACCACTCTTTTTTCAGGTGGACTTGTCCCGTTTTATCTCTTAATAACGCAGTATCTGCATCTTAAAGATAATTACTTGGCAGTACTCTTGCCTGGATTGCTAAGTCCTTTTCTCATCATTATGATGAAGGCTTTTGTAAAGTCGATTCCACATGAGATCACGGAATCTGCGAAGATGGATGGTGCAGGTGATTTCACGATTTTCTTAAGAATTATTCTTCCGATGACTACCCCTGCCTTGGCGACAATCGGACTTTTCATTGCCCTCGGGTATTGGAATGAATGGTATAATTCCATGCTTTTCCTTTCACCAAATATGGAATATAGACCGTTACAGTTGTTTCTTTATAACGTAATCACAAGTGCTGATTTCATTAGAAATTCGGCTGCATCCGCCAATGTAACGCCGCAAGACATACCATTGGAAAGTATGAAAATGGCAACAGCCATTGTCGCTACTGGACCTGTTATTCTATTTTATCCGTTTGTACAGAAGTACTTTATTCAAGGTATTACAGTTGGTGCAGTAAAAGGGTAATGGAATATGAGTAAGGAATTTTCCTTGTTTCATAGAGAGTAACAATTAGTAAATTTAAAAGGGAGGCAATAAAATGGTGAAGATAAAAAGAATCTTGGTATTATTTTTGGTTATGTTGTTGACTTTTAGCCTTGTGGCCTGTAGCGGCTCAAGTCAAACGGGTTCAAAAAACTCTGAATCTGGTACAAAGACAAACGCAAATGGTGAAGTTGATACTTCTAAAGAGGTAACCATTACCATGATGGTATTGGGAGATAAACCGACCAACGGACAATTAGAAAAAGTAATGGAACAAGTAAATACAAAATTAAAAGAAAAAGTAAACGCTAAACTTCAGCTGAAATGGATTGAATGGGCCGATTATATGACAAAGTATAATCTAACACTAGCTTCTGGAGAACCTGTTGATTTAATTATCACTGCTACTGACTGGTTGGATGCTTGGGGAAATGCACAAAAAGGTGCATTCATGGATATTACCGACCTGCTGCCTAAATATGCACCTAAGACATTTGAAGAGGTTTCCAAAGAAAGTTGGGAAGAAACAAAATATGATGGCAAAATTGTTATGATTCCCGAGGACTCTTATACTCAATGGGTTAACCACGGCTTTTTCTATCGTACAGATTGGGCGAAAGAATTTGGAATCACTGAACCTATTAAAGATTTTGAAACACTCGGTAAATACTTCCAGGGCATTAAAGATAATAAAAAGGGTGTAATTCCTTGGGATACACCAGGAACAAATGTTACAACGGCATGGGGTTATACAACTTCTTATTCCGATGCGATTGAACTTCCAATTACAACAGGTGTATTCCCAATTTATTGGGCAGAATCCTATGAAGATAAGTATAAAGTTATGAGTCCTGTGTTCGAAGATGTGTTTGTAGACTATGCAAAGATGATGAAGGATTGGGCAGATAAAGGCTACTGGCGTTCTGACGTTTTGAACTATAAAGGGGACACCCGCGCTTTATTCCAAGCTGGAAAAACAGGTGCTGATCAGCACCACACAGAAACATTCTCAGGCTTACGTCCACAGATGGACCTAAAACAACCAGGTTCAGAAATCGATATGTTTGCTTGGTCTGATACACGTGACAACTTAGTTTCAATGTCGATTACTCACGGTGCTACAGCGGTTGGTGCTCACAGCAAAAACCCTGAACGTGCGCTTATGGTATATGATCTAATTCGAAACGATGAGGAAATTTACAAACTATTTAACTATGGTATTGAGGGAGTACAATACGAGATTGTAGACGGCAAACGTACTCGTCCTGAAGGTTACGATGAAACAAAAGATGCATTCTCTGCTAACTTCTGGGGTGGTCGTGTAGACAAATTCGAAATCCCTAGTGCTGACAAATGGGAAGGAATGTCTGAGATTTATGCGCAGTACGATACCATTAAAAAGCCGTACCCATATGGCCAATTTGTATTTGATAGTACTCCGGTAGAAGCTGAACTTTCTGCTCTATCACAAGTGACTGCACAATTGGTGCCAGCGATTGCGTTCGGTAAAGCTGGAGATCCAGAAAAAGCTGTCAAAGATTTCCGTAAGAGATTGGAAGCAGCAGGTTATGAAAAGGTTCAAAAAGAGATACAAAAACAAATGAATGAATATAAAAAGCTTGTAGAAGGCAACTAGGTAGAGATGAATTACAAAATAAAAGGGCTATCATTTATTCTTGATAGCCCTTTATCTATCAGTCTGCCATTTCTACGATTTAAGGATACTAGTTTATCACTAATGATAAGGGGTGTAAGTTGACTATGGTAAATGTAATAGCACAAGAATGGGAATTGTCCGTTAAGAGCAGAAAGTTTAACTTTGATTGGAAATTCTTAAAAGGTGACAATTCCGATGCATTTAAAATTAAGTTTGAAGATTCAGATTGGCGTATCGTAGACCTGCCACATGATTTTAGTATTGAAGGTCCATTTAAGAAGGAATATGCAAGTTCAACAGGATATTTGCCAGGAGGAATTGGTTGGTATCGAAAGGAATTTATTGTTCCTGATAGCATAAAGGGAAAGAAAGTGTTTATTCAATTCGATGGCATTTATAAAAATAGTGAAGTGTGGGTTAATGAACATTTTCTTGGTAAAAGACCTTATGGATACAGCTCATTTCAGTATGACTTAACCCCATATTTAAACTTTGAAACACAAGAAAATGTGATTGCTGTCAAAATAGATCATACCGATTTTGCTGATTCTCGCTGGTATACAGGGTCTGGCATTTATCGAAATGTTTTCATCAATTTGACAGATCACTTGTACATCAAGCCGTATGGTATTTTTGTAACAACTCCAACGATTACACCATCAGAAGCAGAAATCCACATTCAATCAAGTTTGAAAAATGAATATAATAACGAAGCTACATTCCAAATTGAACATCAAATTAGAGATGCTTCAGGCAAGAAAATAATAGACTGCTCATCTGTGGAGATCATTCCAGCAAATGGTGAACATGATTTTTCTCATTCTCTTTTTCTAGATCAGCCAAATCTCTGGTCACCGGAAAATCCATATTTATACAGTGTTGAAACGAAGGTGATAAGAAATGGGGAAGTAATAGATTGTGAGACTACCACACTAGGTGTTCGATCTTTTCGTTTCGATGTGGACTCTGGATTTTATCTTAATGAAAAAAATATTAAGATGAAGGGTGTCTGTATCCACCACGACGCAGGTTGTCTTGGAGCGGCTGTTCCTGAAAAGGTCTGGCACAGACGTTTGAAGCTATTAAAAGAAGCTGGTGTCAATGCGATTAGAATGAGCCATAATCCTCCTGCACCAGAGTTACTAGATATGTGTGATTCTTACGGGTTTTTAGTCCAAGATGAAGCATTCGATGAATGGGAACATCCTAAGAACAAATGGGTAGAGGGTTGGAATAAAGGCGAGCCTTCACTAGATGGATATGCTTCCGACTTTACTGAATGGGCAGAGATAGATTTGAGGGATATGGTATTAAGGGACCGGAACCATCCGTCAATTGTTTTCTGGAGTATTGGGAATGAAATTGATTATCCAAATGATCCCTATTCACATCCAGTACTAGGAGACCGTTACAAAGCTGACAAACCTGATGCAAAGGGAATGGGTGCTATTTCGAAAAGGCTGGCAAAGGTTGTAAAGCAATATGATCCGACCCGACCTGTTACAGCAGCTTTGGCAAGTGTCATTATGTCAAATGAAACTGAATTTCCAGATGCCCTTGACGTGGTCGGCTATAACTATCAAGAGTCCCTATATTCTGAAGACCATAAAAAATATCCGAATAGAGTGATTTATGGAAGTGAAAACGGAAGGCATCACGATGCATGGCTGGCTGTAGCAAATAATGACTTTATATCAGGACAATTTATTTGGACAGGGATTGACCATTTGGGAGAAGCTCGTGGATGGCCAATTCGTCACGCCACTCCTGGATTGCTTGATCTTGCTGGATTCAAAAAACCTTTGTTCTATTTCAAGCAAAGTGAATGGTCCGATCAAGATATGGTCCATATCGGCTTGACTTCTATTAAAGAAGAGAATCCTGATCAAGTTTACTGGGACCATCAGGTTGTTTGCCACTGGGATGGGGATGCAGGAGAAACAGTAAGGGTTGTTTGCTGTACAAATTGTCCTGAAGCGGATTTAATTCTAAATGGTGAATCTGTTGGGGTCAAAAAACGTGAAGACTTCCCAGCTGGAACCATATATTGGGACATTCCATATTCTAAGGGCACGTTAAAGGCGGTAGGGATAAGAAACGGAAACATTTCTTGTACACATGAATTAAAGACAGCTGATAAACCTGCGAAGTTACAGCTGCACGCGGATACAATTACGCTTAAAGCAGACAAAGAGGATGTAGCACATATAGAAGTGAATATCCTTGATCAAGCCAATAATCTTGTATATAGTGCAGAAAATGAAATCCATTGTACCATCGAAGGACCTGGTGAAATTATAGGGATTGAATGTAGTAACCCTGTAAGCCATCAAGATTATAAAGCAAACTACCGAAAGGCCTTCCATGGAAAATTATTAATCTATGTGAAAGCCACTGATCAAGTAGGGAAGATTATAGTAAAAACTTCTTCTGAGGATTTGGAAGGTTGTGCTGTAGTTATCGATGTAAAATAAAAGCCGTAGGGACTCCGGGTACTGACGATTTGAGTTGATACCCGGAGGACTTATTTTGAAAAAAATGATAAGGCGGGAGATGTATGTATGCCGTACAATAGCGCTTCTGATACTTTAAATCCCCAAAAGGGGCATAGACTTAAAGATATTCCTGCACATGACCCTTATGTCTTGGTGCATAAAGAAACGAATACGTATTATATGTATACAACTGGAATTCCACAATTAACAGATTTAGAGAGAAATGGAGTTCTAGTGTATAAGAGTAAAGATTTAAATGATTGGGAAGGTCCTTATGTCATTTTCGAAATTCCTGATGGAACATGGGCACATCCACAGCATGGGACGTGGGCTCCAGAGGTTCACCATTATCAGGGTAAATATTATCTGTTCGTTACGTTACATAATCGAGATCGCATCATAGCAGAACCGCCGGAGGTTTGGAAGACCACTCATCTTCGTGGTACAAGTATCGCGGTATCAGACTCGCCAGAAGGTCCTTTTGAATTAATAAAAAAAGATGGGCCAGTGCCACCTCGAGACTTCATGACTTTAGATGGAACCTTGTATGAGGATGAGGATGGAAAGCCATGGATGGTCTATTGTCATGAGTGGATTCAGGTTATCGATGGTACGTTTGAAGCGATTCCATTGAAAAGCGATTTATCAGCAGCAGTTGGTAAGCCACTACACCTTTTTAAGGCGTCCGATGCACCGTGGCTTAATGCTGAAATAATGCCTAGCGTGAAGCCTTTAAATTATGTATCTGATGGGTGTCAATTGTATCGAACAAAAGGCGGTCACCTTGTAATGCTCTGGTCAAGCTATAGCAATGGAAGCTATGTCCAAACGATTGCTAGATCTAAGTCTGGTAAGCTAGCAGGGCCGTGGGAACAACTGGAACCATTAGTTGCTGGAGATAGTGGACACGGCATGCTTTTTAAAACATTTGAAGGTCAATGGATGCTTATTCTTCATCAGCCATTCAGTACACCTGAATCTCGAGCAAAGATTTATGAAGTAGAGGAAACAGAGGATAGCTTTAAGATTGTTAAACCTAGAGTGGATCTACATATGTAAATAAATAAATGGAACACAAAAGTCCTCTCAGTTGAGAGGACTTTTTATATAAGCTGCTCGTTTTCAACAATCTAGAGACTACTAGTCTTAAGTTGACGTATCCTCTATCAAGAGGATTTTTCCTCTGAAGTTTTTTGTTGAATCTGTACTATATTAGTAAATACCTTATTGTAAGCAAAGAATGCAAGGAAAGATATAGCACCACCGGTGAAGAATGGCAGCAAAAATGTTAATTTCGTGAAACTAACATATAAGATGACAATACTAGATATTGCAAGCCCAATCGAGTAAATTGGGTTAGCAATCGATAAAATGAATACATTTTTTAATCCTTGTCCGAGCTTCGTATCTGTATGTACTGTATGGGCAAAAAAGAAAAGGGTAATAAGTAACAACCAAACCATGAGGAATAAAAATAGATAACTAACTAGGTGAATGCGGGTTTGGAAATAGTAATAATCAACACCAACAATGGCCCAAAGAACTGAAAAAATCAATCCACCCACAAGACTCCTCTTATAATTTTCCTTATAGTATTTCCAAAAGAATCGAAAAATTGGCACTTCTTCCTTCATAACCCATTTTCTAACAATGCCAAACATAGCCGTAGTTGCCGGAAAAAAAATAAATGGTACCAGCACTGCAATGGTCAAAATCAGAAAGCCTATCTGCCACATCTCTTTAACAGTAAATAAAGATAATGTTAGATAAGCAATGGGGAAGTTAAACAAAACCCATAATAGATTTATACCTGCGAGCTTAGAAGTCCACTCTAAAACGGGATTTAAACGTCCAAATATAGTATACATTTTTCCAACTCCAGACCGATTATGTTGAATATTATAGATAGAAAGATAGATAATTAGACAAACTCCCTATGTAAGCACCTTCATTATAACATAGACTATGTTTTCAGTTTTCAGTTTTATTTGATAATATAATATATAAATTAATCCCAATCTATTAAAATAGTAGTTAATGTTGAATTTTTGAAAGGGGATACATAATTTGAATTCAAAATACCTGGATTTACTTGTCCAAAAATATGATTGTGAAGAAAAAGTGGTAACTGAAATTATTAATCTTGAAGCCATTCTTAATCTGCCAAAGGGGACAGAACATTTTGTCAGTGATTTGCATGGCGAGTATCAAGCATTTCAACATGTACTAAGAAATGGTTCAGGGAACGTAAAAAAGAGAATCAGAGACTTGTTTCAAGATGTTTTATTTGAAAAAGAAATCAATGATTTTGCGACATTGGTGTATTATCCTGAAGAAAAATTAAAATTAATGAAAAATCATTTTAGCAACGAACAAGAATTACACCAATGGTATATCGTAATCATTGAGCGGATGATAAGGCTTATTTCTCATGCTTCCTCCAAATATACACGTTCGAAATTACGAAAAGCATTGCCGAGTCAGTTTGTGTTTGTTATAGAAGAGCTATTATACAAAACCAATCAATCTGAAAATAAGGAGCAGTATTATAAAGAAATTGTCGAGCAGATTATCTCCTTAGGTCAGGCCGATAAACTCATAATAGGGCTTGCGTATAGCACTCAGAGACTGGTTGTCGATCATCTCCATGTAGTGGGGGATATTTATGATCGTGGACCAGAACCTGATAAAATCATGGATACGCTAATTAATTATCATTCCGTGGATATTCAATGGGGAAACCATGATGTACTTTGGATAGGTGCTTTTGCTGGTTCAATGGTTTGTCTTGCTAATATCATTCGTATCTGTGCAAGATATGACAATCTGGATATTATTGAAGATGTATATGGAATCAATCTAAGACCTCTCTTGAATCTTGCAGAGAAATACTATCAGGATAATCCTACTTTCAGACCTAAGGTACATTCAGATAAGAATCAATCTGATCATGAAAAATTGCAAATTACGAAAATTCATCAAGCCATTGCAATGATTCAATTCAAACTCGAAATACCTATAATAAAACGACGCCCGTATTTTAATATGTCAGAAAGGCTTTTGCTTGAGAAAATTGATTATGACAAGAACGAAATAACAATCTATGGGAAAACCTACCCTCTAGAAAATACTTGCTTCGCAACGGTAAATCCAGAGCAGCCTGATCAATTACTAGAAGAAGAAAAGCAGGTGATGGAAAGATTATTATTTTCGGTCCAACATTCAGAAAAGCTGGCCAGACATATGAATTTTCTTATGAAGAAAGGGAGTCTTTATTTAAAATATAATGGGAACCTATTAATACATGGCTGTATTCCTTTAGATGAAGACGGGAATATGGAAAAAATGGTTATTGAAAATAACACCTATTCAGGTCGTGAATTACTTGATGTGTTTGAACGGTATTTACGGCATGCTTTTGCACACCCTGAAGTGACAGATGATCTTGCGATGGATATGGTCTGGTATTTATGGACAGGAGAATATTCATCACTCTTTGGAAAAAGAGAAATGACCACTTTTGAGAGGTACTTTATAAAGGACAAGGCAACTCACAAAGAAAGAAAGAACCCATACTACTATTTACGTGAAAATGAAGAAATTTGCCGCAAAATCCTAACAGATTTTGATTTGAATCCTGACCAGGGTCATATTATCAATGGGCATACACCAGTTAAAGAAATTGAGGGAGAAGATCCAATTAAAGCAAATGGTAAGATGATCGTGATTGATGGAGGTTTCTCCAAAGCTTATCAATCAACAACAGGAATAGCAGGATATACGTTACTATATAATTCCTTCGGTATGCAGCTGGTCGCCCATAAGCATTTTAATTCAAAAGAAGATGTTTTACTTAACGGGACAGACGTTTTATCCATTAAAAGAGTGGTAGATGAAGAGTTAAAGAGAAAAAAGGTTAGGGAAACGAATGTTGGAGAGAAATTATTACAGGAAATCTCTATTTTAAATAGTCTGAGAGAATATCGCTATATGAATTGACTCCAATCAGGAATAGATTTAAATAAGTTTTTCCTTATAATCATTAAAAATAAGCAATTGCAGTAGCAATCTCTTTTTTAAGCTAACCTGCAGCAGTTAGTTAAAAGGTGATATTAATTTCTGACAAATCTATTTAGTTTGAAAATTTTAAATATATAGTTGACAATGGTGGATATTCCTGATAAATTAAAATTCATAGTTAACCAATCGGAATAATAACGGTTCGATCAGACGACTGAAGGCCTTGCAATGTTGAAATCTCATGATGAAACGTTGCAGGGCCGTTTTGTCTTCATTAACTCTATTCAAGGGGTGATTTTAATAGGGAACATTCTTAGGAAAGTGGTGGAAACATGCCATTTACATAATGATTTGAGTGCAATCAAATGGAATGATAAATTTGACCAATCAGACAGCTGAAGGTCCTTAACTTTTTAGGTTAGGGGCCTTTATATTTTTCTATTTTTTAGCTTCTTTGATTTGCTGCCTGGGAAGTCTTGAAGGCAAAAAAGTGTTACCTAATGCCTCAGGTATAAATAAAACAAAAGCCGATCGTACAAACGAAGGCCTGCCTTTATTAAATAAAAAGGTGGGCCTTTTATATATATACAAAAAAATAGATGGGGAGACGATGTAATGAGAAACGAAAAGCGTCAAATGAATTTAGGAGCATTCTTTATGATTCCAGGTCATCATGTAGCTTCTTGGAGGCATCCTGAGAGTCAAACAGATGAGATTTTATCTTTTGATTTGTATAGGAAACTCGCAGAAACAGCAGAGCGTGGCAAATTTGACATGATCTTTTTTGCAGATGGATATGCCGTACACGACAGGAATGGAATTGGAATTGAACAAAGCGTCAACGTAAGACCTGACCCGTTAACCCTACTTTCCGCATTAGCTGTTGTTACCAAACACATTGGATTAGCAGCAACAGCATCCACGACTTATAATGAACCTTTTCATCTGGCAAGAAAGTTTGCCACGATTGATCATCTTAGCCGTGGACGATCAGCATGGAATGTAGTGACATCCTCAAGTGAGGATGAGGCACTTAATTTCAGTAGGGAACATCATTTAGAGCATAGTTTAAGGTACGAACGAGCGGAAGAATTTGTTGAGGTTGTAAAAAAGCTTTGGGATAGCTGGGAAGACAATGCCTTGGTGATCAATAAAGAATCAGCGAAATTTGCCAATCCAAATCTGGTTCATCGCGTAAATCATAAAGGGAATTGGTTTTCAGTCAAAGGACCATTGAATATTTCAAGGCCAGTCCAAGGCCACTCAGTGATCATTCAAGCAGGATCTTCAGAATCCGGGAAAGAACTGGCAGCGAAGACGGCTGAAGTGATTTTTACCGCTTGGCAAACTATCGGTGAGGCTCAAGCCTTTTATCAGGACGTAAAAGGACGATTAAAGAAATATGGCCGAACGGAAGAATCATTGAAAATTATGCCTGGTGTGTTCCCTGTAATCGGACGGACAGAGAAAGAAGCAGAAGAAAAGAAGCAGCAATTGATAGAATTAATACCGGAGCAAGTAGGAGTTGGGCTGCTGTCAGCGCTTATTAGCTACGATTTATCGGGGTATCCGGTAGATGAGCCACTCCCGGAGTTACCAAATATCAATGACATCAACGGAGCAAAAACAAGGTTCCAGCTGGTCAAGGATTTAGGAGATCGAGAAAATTTAACCATCCGTCAGTTATACCAGCGAGTGGCGGGTGCCAGGGGTCATCGAGAAATTAAAGGAACTCCGATTCAGATTGCCGACCAGATGCAGGAGTGGTTTGAAAACGGTGCTGCGGATGGATTCAATATCATGCCACCATACTTACCAGGAGGATTAGAGGATTTCGTAGATTTGGTCATACCAGAACTACAAAAACGCGGACTGTTTAGAGAAGAATATACCGGTCAAACTTTACGGGATCACCTTGGCCTTTCGAGACCAGCTAATTTATTTGAAAAAATAAAAGCCTAAATAAAAGAAAGGAGTCTCCTATGACACTACTAGAAATCAAACAATTAAATAAGTTCTTTCAAAAAGGAAAAGAACAGATTCATGTTTTAAAAGAGATTGAATTACAAGTTAAAAGAGGGGAGTTCATTACGGTTATTGGTCCTAGTGGATGCGGTAAAAGTACTCTGCTAAAAGCAATAGGGGGATTGGATACAGAATACTCAGGTGAGATCAAGTTAGATGGTGAAAGGGTGACAGGTGCAAGCATCAAGCAAGGAGTGATTTTTCAGGAACCAAGATTGTTCCCCTGGCTGACGGTTGAAAGAAATATAGCAGCAAACCTGCCATTAACAGATATCGAAGTGAAAGAGAATGTTGAAAAGCTAATAAAGCTTGTTAGGCTGGATGGATTTGAAAGAGCCTACCCAAAAGAACTTTCAGGAGGGATGGCGCAGCGGGTATCCATAGCAAGAGCATTGCTAAGAAAGCCAAAGATCCTTCTTTTAGATGAACCCTTTGGCGCATTAGATGCATTTACTCGTTCTCATATGCAGCAAGCATTATTAGATATATGGAAGGAAGAAAGAACGTCGATGGTATTTGTTACCCATGATATTGATGAAGCTATTTATTTAGGAAATAAAGTCATTATCATGAGTGCGAGGCCTGGAACGATACAAAAAATCATTTCCATTGACTTACCTTTTCCAAGAAAAAAATCAACAAAGTCCTTTCAGGAATACCGACAACTTGTGTTAAAA
Organism: Neobacillus driksii; assembly: GCF_013409995.1. GTDB lineage: Bacteria > Bacillota > Bacilli > Bacillales > Cytobacillaceae > Neobacillus > Neobacillus driksii. Next base: position 103,245 of record NZ_JACCBX010000011.1, on the reverse strand, counting down.
GAATTTGAAAAAGTGGAAGAGTTAGAATTAATAGATAGTGCCGGAATTTAAAGGAGGGATATAAATGAGTAACCAAACAGCCATTTCTTTGGAAAAAGTAAAGTCCACGAAGAAAAAGCTAGTAAAAAGTAATAGAGACCTAGGTAAGTTAAAAGTTATTTTAAAAGGATTTATCTTGCCAATATTCATGTTAACTATTTGGGAGTTAACAGGAGCATTGGGCCTTATATCGGCGACACTGCTGCCAAGACCAAGCGTAATTTTTACAACCTTTATTGATTTAATCCTAACAGGTAATTTACTTCAACATTTTCAAATTAGCTTACTAAGGGCTTTAGGCGGATTTTTATTAGGTGGTACCCTTGGACTATTGGTCGGAGTCGCGGTAGGTTTAAAAAAGAATGTTGAGCAAACGGTTGATCCAACCATCCAAATGTTCAGAACCATTCCTACTTTGGCCGTGATACCATTGTTTATTTTATGGTTTGGGTTTGGAGAGGTTTCGAAAATATTATTAATCGCAAAGGGAGCTTTTTTTCCTCTATATGTAAACACTTTTTTAGGAATCAGAAGTGTAGATTCCAAATTGTTTGAAGTAGGAAAGGTATTAGAGTTTAATCGGTGGAAGCAAATCACTCATTTAATTTTACCTTCCGCTCTTCCAAATATCCTTTTAGGTTTGCGATTATCCTTAGGTGTTGCTTGGCTTGCATTAGTTGCTGCTGAATTAATGGGATCAAGCGAAGGGGTGGGTTACCTCATCATGGATGCAAGGCAATTCTCCCAAACTGCGATTGTGTTTGTAGGAATTATTATTTTTGCTGTATTTGGTAAGGTATCAGATTCACTGGTCAAAGTATTCGAAAGAAGACTACTAAAATGGCAGGATAATTTTAAGGGATAAGGGTATATTTCTGGTATTAATTCCGACTAATCATATGTGAAAAATAGTCTTTGGAGGGAAAAATCAATGTCAAAGAAAATCATACAATTTTATAGTTTACTAGCCGTAATACTTTTACTATTACTAAGCGGCTGTGCAGCTGCTTCAAATTCAGAACGCACGACCAAAGCAGAAAATAAGGATATTGTTGTGAACATTGGTGTTCAAGGGAAAATTGGCATTTTATCATATGCAAGAGAACATGAATACTTTGAAAAAGCTTTTGAAAAAGAGGGAGTGAAAGTGAAGTGGAATGAGTTTGCCAGCGGACCGCCACATTTTGAGGCATTGGCTTCAGGCCGAATAGATTTTGGATCTGTGGGAGGGACACCTGTTATTGCTGGGCAGTCCGGAAATGTTGATTTTAAAGCAATTGCCGTGCTTAGTGATGGCAAAAAGGGAAATGCCATTGTCATACCGAAAGGAAGTTCCATAAAAGATATAAAAGAGTTAAAGAACAAGAAGATTGGTGTTGCAAAAGGTAGCAGTGCTTATAATTTTTTATATATGGCACTTGACCGGGCGGGCTTAACGGATAAAGATATCGAAATTATTCAGCTCCAGCCCGATGAAGCACGCCCTGCATTGGATAACGGATCCATTGATGCTTGGTCCGTTTGGGAGCCTTATATTACAACTGCCGTTTTTCAAACAGGAGCAAAAGTGTTAGTTTCAGGCCAAGACTTAAATATAAATGCGCCAAGCTTTATGATTGCCAGAACAAAATTTACCGAAGAGCATCCTGATTTGACGGTCTTATTTTTAAAGACTTATGAAGAAGTTCGCCAGGAATACGTTGAAAATGTGGAAGAAGTATCAAAGGAATTAGCGGAATCACAAAAGGTTGACGTTAAAATTATTGAAACTGTACTGAAAAATAGTGATCCACTGTTGTCCCCGACAACAACTGAATTTGGCAAAGCCCATCAGGAACAAGCGGACTTCTTATATTCTGTCGGTGGAATTGATAAGAAACTGAATACTTCGAAGGTAATAGAAAACAAATTTATACAACAAGCATTGAAAGAAATTAAATAAAATTATGTAATTAGAAGAATTATCTTAGGAGGGCTCAAGGGTATTATTGAAATTTTGCCTAGAATAATGATATCAGGCTGTCGACTTAGTCGGCAGTGTTTTTTTGATTTAACTACTTAAAATGAAAGATAGGATTAAAAAGAAAATCATTGGAATTTGATCCTTCTAAATTGTCTTTTGATAACTATATTGAATTAAAATTCAATCACGAAGACCGATTTCGAAAACCAGTAGATTTAGTAATAATCGATGATATTAAGCCAGCGTTGAAACCTAGTACTTTAAGGAGTGTGAAGTTTGCGGTGGGGACCTAGAGTGTTTTTAGAAGATATTTTAGCCGCTACAAATAAAGTCGAAAAATACACCAAGACCTTTAGTTTAAAAATATAAAAGAGGGAAATAGTTAAACTTATTCTTTCTGAAATGCTCCTTTATCAAGTTTTTAATAGAAAACAATCCAGTTCAAAGAAATATAATATGGTTTTAGTTTTTCGTTGTAAAAAACATTACTATGTTGATTGGAGCAAAAGTGAAGCGTCTGGAACACAAATCAACAGCCAATTTACACAAGCAAAAAAATATAAGATAAAAGGGGCTACCAAAGGTCAGTGACATGACTATTGGGTAGCCCCCATTTTCAATATCAATTTCTAAGAACTTTTCTTTTGTAATTCCATCACATTACCCAATATTTTAAGGTAACCAGAAAAGGATAAAAAGGCTATAAGGGACCCGCTGAAAAATGGCAGCAAAAATGTTGATTGATTGATACTGATGTATAGAATTACGATATTAATAGTAACGATCCCAAACGAATAAAACGGGTTAACAATGGATAAAATAAGCGAATTCTTTATGCTTTGTAAAAGTTTTGTCTCTGTATGGACTGTAGAGGCAAAGAAGAATTGTGTAAATAGGAAAAGCCAAGCTAGAAGGAACAAAAATAAATATTTGAGCAAACTCGGCGTTTGAAAGTAATAAAAGTCCACAACCAATATGGACCAAAATAATGTAAGGACAAGTCCTCCTGTAATACTCCGCTTGTAATTTTCTATATAATACTTCCAATAAAAACGTATGATGTCTATCTCTTCCTTCAACATTAATTTTCTTATAACTCCAAATAAGGCAGTTGTCGCAGGAAAAAAAATAAAAGGGGCAAGTACGGCAATGGTAATAGCCAACATAATGAATTGTGTCTCATCCTTGGCAAAGTATAGCAATAAGGTCAAATAGAAAACCGGTAAATTAAATAAAACCCATAATAAATTCGTACCAGCTAGTTTTGTAGTCCATTCAAAGATAGGATTAATCTTGCTAAAAATAGTGTTCATACACTGCCTTCATCTCCTAATACGTTCCGTTAGTATTTCTAATAGATGCCTGACTCTATTATATATATATACTGCCTTTAAATAAGTGGTAGGTAGCAAGATAGTTAAAATGCAATATGTATTAGAGGAATGAGATATAGATAATAGATCACTTTGATACTAATATTTTAAGTATAGAAAGCGATTTCAACCTAAAGGGAAATTGGAAAGAAAGAGGGATTACATTGAAAACTCAAATACTACCAAAGTTTCAAAATGCAACTCGTATTGAGAAAAAATCAAAAAAATTGCCCCTTATTAAAAGGGTAATTGAACAAAAATATCTTTTATTAATGGCATTACCTGCAATTATTTGGGTGTTTATTTTTAGTTACGCTCCAATGTACGGGCTTTATATGGGTTTTGTTGACTATAAACCTGGTGGACCATTTTTTAGTTCATTTTTTACAAGTGAGTTTGTAGGCTTTAAATGGTTCTCGTATTTTTTTGAGAGTGGAGATTTCTTCAGAATTATGCGGAACACGTTAGCTACTAGTTTCCTAAGTTTAATTATCTCTTTTCCTGCACCGCTTATTTTAGCTATTGCCATTAATGAGGTGAACAATCGTTATTTTAAAAAGACTGTGCAAACGGTTTCTTATTTACCCCATTTTATCTCTTGGGTAATTGTTGCAAACATATTTTTAACATTACTTTCTGCTGAGGGATTGGTTAACAATATTTTACAAGGTTTACATTTGATAGATGAACCTATTCTGTTTTTCCAGGAAGGTAAGAATTTTTGGGGAATCATTGCTTCTGCAAATACTTGGAAGGACATGGGCTTTAACTCTATTATTTACCTTGCTGCAATAGCGGGCATTAATCCAAATATGTATGAAGCGGCAAAGGTGGATGGTGCGAATCGATTCCAACAAATACTTTATGTGACGTTACCAGCTTTAAAGCCAACCATTGTGATTTTATTAATTCTTGCTTTAGGTGGAATTTTAAATGCAGGATTTGACCAACAATATCTTATGCAAAATGACATGGTTCTAGAGTATTCCGATGTTATAGACACCTACACCTATCGATACGGTCTCCAAAATGGGATGTTCTCCTATGGGGCCGCAGTTGGATTCTTTAAATCTATTGTTGCCTTTATTTTAGTCGTCACGGCAAACAGAGTTGCAAAAAAAATCGGAGATAATTCTCTATTCTAAGGAGTTGAATGTGGACATGAGAAAAAGTGTCATCAAGGTTGAAACTGTTTTTCAAATTATCCTTTTTATATTCTTAACTACTATTATTCTAGTTACATTATTACCCTTTTGGAACATATTTGTTATTTCTATTAATAATGCTCAAGATACGATCCGTGGAGGTCTCTATTTCTGGCCCCGGGATTTAAGTTTCGAAAGCTATAAGACGATTTTAATGGATAGAGAAATATTAAATGGGGCAAAGGTAACAGTTTTACGAACGGTGATTGGTACTCCCTTATCATTATTAATGATTAGTATGTTAGCTTATGCATTAAGTAAAAGAACGCTTGTCGGCAGAAAACCAATAACATTCATGTTTATCTTTACCATGTTTTTTGGCGGAGGACTTATTCCCTATTATATGGTCCTTAAATCCGTTCATTTGATTGATACGTTTTGGGTTTATATTATCCCCAATTTGATGAGTGTGTTTTATATGATATTGGTCAGAACGTTTATTGAACAGTTACCAAAAGAATTAGAGGAATGCGCAAAGATGGAGGGTGCAAATGATCTACAGATTTTCTTCAAGATTATCCTGCCTCTATCAAAGCCAATCCTAGCAACAGTAGGACTCTTTATTGCGATTGGCCATTGGAATTCATGGTTTGATTCTTATGTGTTTACGTACAAGCCAGACTTGAAAACGCTACAAGCTGTTTTAGTGAAAATTCTTAATCAGTATCAAACCTCAGGGATGATGTCAGACCAACAACAATTAGCTGATTCAGCCAAAAGAATGGCTGTTTCTCCTGATAGCCTTCGAATGGCAGCAACAATGGTTGCTACGATACCAATTATGATCGTTTACCCGTTTGTCCAAAAGCATTTTGCTCAGGGGATCATGGTTGGTTCTATAAAAGAATAACAATTCTTGAAGGAGAGTAACACGATTAAAAAATAATAATTTGAAAGGAGTGATCGCATTTCGTCATAACTTGATATTATTAGTCAATAATACAAAAAATGGAGGATGTTTAAATTGGGGATAAAAGGATTTAAGAAATTATTGACCTTATTTTTAATACTTATTTTAACTACTGTTACACTTCTAGCAGGTTGCTCGAAAGATGATAATTCTGAAAGTGCTTCAAGTGACAAGAAGGATAATGATGAACCTATAACTTTGACATTTTTTGATAAAAATACTGGCGATACTTTTGACAATGAAGTTGCAAAGGAAATAACAAAACGTACAGGGGTTAAATTTGAAATTCAGCAGCCAACGGGAAATCCAATGGAGAAATTAAATTTAATGCTGGCAAGTGGAGATTTAGCTGATATTATCCTCATGGATCGAGGAAGTGACCTCGTAAATAAATATATTCAGGCAGGTTCTTTAATACCTCTTAATGACTTGATTGATAAGTATGGTCAAAATGTAAAAGAAATGTATGGTGATACCCTTAATAAAACCAGATACAGCGATGGAAAAAATTATTACCTAGCAAATTGGTATGGTCTAGAAAAAGAACCCGTACTTGGCATGCTTATGAGAATGGATTTGCTGAAAGAACTCGGGGTAGGAGAAAAGGTTAATAATGGTGAACCATTTACTGCCGAGGAATACTATACTCTCCTAAAAACATTTAAAGAAAAATATCCAACGCTTAATGGACATGAAACGATTCCTTTAACAATAAATGCGGAGAATATTGGATCAGCGTTAACAACGTTTAAAGGGATGTGGGGAATGAAATCATTCTATGAGAATGATGGAAAACTTCAATATGATGTAAAAGATACTAGGTATCAAGAAATGCTGCTATTTATCAATAAACTTTATCGAGAAGGTTTAATCGATAAGGAATGGGCAGTAAATAAAACACAGTTATGGAATCAAAAGTTATCAAATGGCTATACCTTTGCTACAGTCGGTGCTTATTGGGATGCTAATGAGGCAAATAATGTCTTGAAAAAATCCGATGGTGCAGAAAATGTTGAAAAGCAGTTTTATGCTTATAAAGTTGCTGCACCAGGAGTAGACGCTTCACAAACAACATTTGGTCCTCGCAGTTCATTAGGGTGGGATGCAATTGGAATTACATCAGCTAATAAGAACCCTGAAAAAACGATGAAAGTAATTGACTTTTTAGCAAGCGAAGAAGGTCAATATTTACTAATGTGGGGAATTGAAGGAAAACATTGGGAAATCGCAGACGGCAAACACCAACCAAAAGAAGATGTATTACAAAAGTACAAAGAGGATGAAAAATTTGCAAAATCCACAGGAATTCGCAAATGGACTTGGTTTATCAAAAATGGCGCAGGAACTGACGGCACACCGTATGACTTGACTGGAAAATATGAAAAAGATGCAATTGCAACCGTAGCATATAAAAATTTAGAGGATACAGTTTGGGATACTTCCATTTACGATAATTTAGGACCGGCTGCTGGTACACCAGAATCACTAATGTCTCAAAAAGTTTCTGATATTATCGATAGTACGATCCCTAAAATTATTAACTCTTCTACAGAAGCAGATGCAAAAGCTCTATATGAAAAAATGCTAAAAGAATTAGAAAAAGTTGGACTTGTGAAAGTAGAGAAAGTGATCAACGAAAACTTTAAGGAAAGACAAGATTTATGGCAATAAAAGAAAGGGGCCGATTTTTGGTCCCTTTAATTTTGAATGATTGGGGGCAAGTTGGAATGGAAAAAAATGTGGTTAAGAAAAGTTATCTAGATATCAATCATTGTAATCAAACTATTGAAATTACAAATGGTAACATTGAGACAGTCTATGATTTGAATAAAGGAACAATAAACATCTTATGGAACAATGAAATTGTCATTTCAAATGGTTATTCTATTGCAAAGTTAGAGGATGGAGATACTTTAAATAGTAATGAATATTCTTTACATAAATGTCTTGAACTAGTTGAAATAGAGGACGATTATGGAAAAGGTATTAAATTAACGGTACTCAATAAAGAAGATGGGCTGCCAAATCTACTGCAATCTTATTATGTCTATGAAAAGCAACCATTTATCCTAACACAACTAACAGTTGAATCTACTAAGGATGTTGCATCAAATTATATGGCTCCCCTAGTCACTTCTACCCTGGACACAACATGTATTAACACTAGTAAAGAATCTGACTTAAGGACTTTATTTGTTCCATTTGATAATGATAAGTGGGTACGCTATCATTCTCATTCTGTTGAATCAAAAGTGGAAAGTTTTGAAGTAACGGCAGTATTTGATAACTATTCACGAAAGGGGATGGTTATTGGTTCTGTTTCCCATGATTGCTGGAAAACAGGGATTAAGATAGAACCACAACAAAATAAAGTAGATGAACTTCGTTTACTCATTTACGGGGGAGCTACTAACGAATATACAAGAGATACCCTTCCACATGGGTATGTTAAAGGGAAAAAAATTACTTCGCCAAAGATTTTCATCGGATTTTTTGATGATTACCGGGATGGACTAGAAGAATACGGAAAGGTAAATGCAGTATTAGAACATCCATTAAAATGGGAGGAAGGGGTACCGTTTGGTTGGAATAGTTGGTCTGCTGTTGGGTCGGAGTTAAACTATGATTTATTCATCCAAACTTCGGATTTTTATAATAACTCTTTACAAAATCATAACTTTGAAAATAAGGGAACTGTTTATATAAATTTTGATTCATTCTGGGACAATTTAACGGAAGAACAATTAATTCAATCAGTTTCATATGTTCATAATAATGGACAAAAGGCAGGGATTTATTTTACCCCGTTTGCCTATTGGAGCAGTAATTTTGATAGAGTCGTGGAAGGTACAAATAACCTCTACACATACCAAGACATTATGTTGAAAGACAATAAAGGGAATGTTTTGCCTGAATTGGATGGCGGGTTTCCCATTGACCCATCCCACCCAGGTACAATTCAAAGGTTAAAATGGCAGCTGCAGCGATTTGTGGATTGGGGATTTGATTATGTAAAACTAGATTTTATGACCCACGGTGCATTGGAAGGGGTTCACTACAATCAAGAAGTTTCAACGGGTATACAAGCATATAATTTTGGAATGAAAGAAATAGTAAGGGTGCTTGATCCCGCGAAAATTGGAAGACCGTTTTTTATTAACCTTTCGATTGCTCCGATGTTTCCGTCTCGGTATGCACATAGCAGAAGAATTTCATGTGATGCTTTTGGTAAGTTAAAAAATACGGAATATATGTTGAATTCTTTATCTTATGGATGGTGGATGAGCGGCACAATCTATCCTTTTAATGATCCAGATCATACTGTTATTTATAAGAGTTATAATGAAGAACCCATATCAGAGACCGAAGCCTTAAGCAGGTTTAACGCATCAGTTATTGCAGGAACAGTATTGCTTGGGGGGGATAACTTTACGATTGAAGAAGCTAGAAATCGTGCAGAAAAAATATTTACCAACAATGAAGTAAATAATATTGCCAAAAAAGGCTTATCATTTATACCAGTAGAAGGTAATTCGGAGGATCAAGCGGTTGATACTTTCTTTTTAAATGATATTTTCACAGGGGAATTTTTTGTAGCTGTATTTAATTTTGATGAAACAAATACAAATGAAAAAAATATTAAATTTACTAGATTAGGTTTAGATGAAGGCAGTGAATATATGGTTTGTGATCTTTGGAGTAAGGAAACTTTTATAGCTAAAGATTCAATTCATTTTTCTCTAAAACCTGCTGAATCCAAAATAGTAAAAGTAAATCTTTAAAAAAACTTTTGCTAAATTCCGATTACAATAGATTGGAAGCGGGTTTGTTAACGGCCGTTATTAGACAACCTTTATGATTTACTTGTTTGGAAAGATTTTGAAATCCTTTAAGATATTAGTTTGAAAAGATATAATTAAGAATATTGGCTATTCATCAAGGGGGCAGATACAGACATGTATAAGATAATGCTAGTTGATGATGAAAAATTAGAACTTGAAATGATCAGGGATTATGTAGATTGGAAACAATATGATATAGAGGTTGTCGGTGCGGCAAAGAACGGGATGGAAGCATTATCTGTTGCAGAAAAATGCCTTCCAGATATTATTATTACAGATGTGAAAATGCCAATTATGGACGGTTTACAGTTTTCCAAAGAATTGAGAAAAAGAAACACCCAAGTTGAAATCATTTTTTTAAGTGGATATGATGAATTTTCGTATATTAAAACCGCATTACAATTAGAAGTGACTGACTATCTTCTAAAACCTTTAGATTTTGACGAATTACCTTCTGTGATATCTAGGGCAAAAGAGAGACTTGAGAAAAGAAAAAAGGAAGAGGAATCCCAAAAGGTCTTACTAGAACAATTTATGAAAGACCTACTATTTAATCCTTCTTTAATACGAATGGAAGCGGATATCACTTGTCAAAGACTGGTTGATAATGATCAGTATTTTCTTGTAATTGTAAGCATTGATAACTTCTCCTTACTTCCAAATGCCTTGAAGATGTCTCATCATTACTATCATTTTATCAATGAATATATTTTAAAACGAGCGAAATCTGGAATCGTTATTGAAACACGGGATGGAGAATACGGTATTATCCTAAATCTGGGTGTTGATAAACATTTAGATTTGAATCGAGCTCTTTGTGACTTGATGGAAGAATTTTTTCGTGTTTTTCAGATTTCAATAACAATGGTTTTGCCGCCTAACCCAATCGTTTTGGAGGAAATTAGTAATGTGTATACTATAAGTAAAAATACATTACAATTGAGATTTTATTATGGTCCAGGAAAACTACTTAAACCTGAAATGATAAATAAAACGAAGGACATTCTAATTCCCACCATTCATCAAGATTTGGCCTCTTCAATGCTTGTTGGTGATTGGCAGAAATCTGAGGAATTATTAAACTCACTATTTAACTATTTTATCGAGCATGAAGTGGAGCGGGATGTAATATGTAATGAATTATACAGACTCCTTACTTATTTATTAACCAATCTGTTTAATGGTGGCTATACACAACCATCCGAAAAAGATGCACTAAAAAATATTTTTCAATTTGATACGATGACAGCCCTAAAACATTTTATTCAGGAGAATATAAAATCCCTTTTTCAGTACCTCCGTGAAAAAGAGGGTGATAATTACCAACTAATTGTCAATCAAATCATCTTGTATATAAAGAATAATTTGGACAAGTCGCTAATTGTAGAGGACATTGCAAGTAATGTGTATCTATCTCCAAACTATATTCGCAGTATTTTTAAAGAAAAAACAGGAGAAACGATTTTATCTTATATTACGAAAGCTAGAATTGAAAAAGCAACAGAACTGCTTCAAAATAAGTCTTTGAAAATTAAAGATATTTGTATTTCAGTTGGTTTCGAAAGTGTTTCCTATTTTTGCTCACTCTTTAGAAAATATAAAGGTATGACACCAAATGAATTCAGAAAAAAGATTTCTTAATAAAGATACAATTTCTATTATTAAATGGATAGAAAAAAAGTTCACGAATATACAATTAAGGCATAAATTATTTGTAGTTTATGCCTTGATTGTATTTGTCCCCATTTCTTTTTTAGTATTTTTTTCTTTGTATACAACGCAAAAGGAATTGACAGTGCAAAGCTATGAAAATACGATGAATACAATAATGCAGATAAATAAGAATATCGAAAATAAACTGGATGATTATACACAAGTATCTTCACAAATTTACATGGATCGTTCTTTAAGAGAGTATCTATCGGTGGAATATAAGGATGATTTGTCTCTATACTATATAGACGCTTATGATTACATTAATCAAAGATTTAAAGATATTCTTAACATGAATAGTGGAATAGATTCCATTACCGTATATACGAATAATCGTTCCTTAATCTCAGACCATTATTTTATCAAACATATTGATGAAAATGTGAAAATGGAAGATTGGTACAATGCTGTCGTGAAAGCGAATGGTAAAACAACTTTTAGTAAAATGAAAAAGGATAAATCCGAAGTGCAAACATTTACACTGACACGCTTTCTCGATCATCCTAGTAGTCTAAACTTTCAAGTATTAAAGTTGGAGATAAAAGAGAAGGAACTTTATTCGCTTATTGACAATGAGGATACTGACAGGGAAATCTATGTCATTGATGAAGATGGATACGTGTTAACAAATAAAAATAAAAGTCTTAATACTAAACAAATAGCGGACTTTTTAGAAATAGACACAAATAAATTAAAGGAAAGTGGGAGCTTTAACTTTCAATTAAATGGAAAAGATATGCTAGTTGTATATAGTACTATGTCAAACGGTTGGAAAACAATCTCGCTTAATCCATATGAGGGTTTTCTAACTAGAATAAAGGATGCTTTTGTTAAGATATTTATAGTGACAGCTGTTGCGATCATTGTTGCCATCCTATTAATATATTTTACTTCAAACCTTCTAACTAAGCGGATTGAAACATTGGTTATGAATATGAAAAGGGTTGAGGAAGGGGATTTTGAGGTAAATATGTCAAGATTAGGGTATGATGAAATTGGAGAGTTATCATCTACTTTTATTAACATGACCCAAAAAATAAAAAAGTTAATAGATGAGGTTTATTATACAGAAATACTAAAAAAAGAAGCTGAAATGAATACGTTGCAATCACAAATCAACCCACATTTTTTGTATAACACTCTTGGCTCTATTTCAGCACTGGCCATGAAGGAAAAAGCACATAAAGTATACCAAATGGTCAACCTTCTCTCCAAATTCTATCGAATTTCCCTAAATAAAGGAAGGAAAATAATTAGTATACGTGAGGAAATTGAGCTCTCGAAAAATTATTTAGCCATTCAGCAAATTCGTTTTGATGGTTTATTGCATACTCATTTTGATATTGATGAAGGTTTATATCAGTATGATACGATAAAATTAGTTTTACAGCCTTTTATCGAAAATTGTATAAATCATGCAATCTGGGATGATGAAAATGGAATTAATATTATTATTAAAGTATATCAAAAGGAAAAACAGGCGGTATTCGAAATAATTGATGATGGACTTGGAATGGATCAAGAAACATTGGAGAACATCCAAAGCAATATCGTTGAATCGACCAGTTATGGAATTAAGAATGTAATCACTAGATTGAAAACATATTATGGAAACGAATCAGAGTGTACCATATTTAGCAGAAAAGGGATCGGGACTCAAGTAAAGGTGAGTGTTCCTATAATAAGGAAGTTGAATTAACAAACGAAGAGAGCCAGCAGCTCTCTTTTTTTGTGCTTAAACAAATGTGTTGGTTTACGATACTTATCTGAAAAAAGTGATATAGTTACTTGATTCCTTTCCATTTATAATAAATTTGAAAGAGCTTTCAATCCTGTTTAACGTGAACTGAAAAGTAGATTATTGGCGGAGTTGTAAATGGGCAATTAAAAAATCAGATTTAGGAGTTGTTTTTTTATATGGGAATTCAATATAATTCTGAAACTAAAACGTTTCATTTAAAAGCAAAAGATACTAGCTATGTACTCGGTATTTTACGGGAGGGCTACCTTGTTCATTACTACTGGGGTAAAGGAATTGGCGAATATCGCCACTCTAATTTCCTACAGTTTGTTGACCGCGGTTTCTCTGGAAATCCGTATCAGCAAAGGGATGACCGGACGTTTTCACTGGATACGTTGCCGCAGGAGTACCCGCAATACGGGAATTCAGATTTTAGGAAGCCTGCTTATCAGGTTCAATTAGAAAATGGGTCGACAGTATCAGACTTACGATATGTGTCACATGCGATTTTTCAAGGGAAAACGCCACTTGAAGGTCTGCCGGCTACCTATGTAGAAGAGGTAGAAGAGGCAGAAACGCTTGAGATTACGATGGAGGACTCTTTAATCGGGTTAAAAGTTATTTTAAGCTACACTATCTTTGAACAGTTTAATGCGATTACTCGCTCTGTGAGATTTGTAAATGAAGGATTACATTCTGTTAAACTATTAAGCGCATTAAGTTTGAGTGTAGATTTCCGGGACGCTGACTTCGATTTCTTGCATCTTCATGGTGCCCATGTAAAAGAGAGACATATTGAACGAAAACCACTGCGACATGGCATTCAGTCTGTTGAAAGTACTAGAGGGGGAAGCAGCCATCAGCATAATCCATTTATTGCACTTCCTAGAAAAGGTACGGCAGAGGAAAGTGGTGAGGTGTATGGATTCAACTTTGTTTACAGTGGAAACTTCCTTGCTCAGGCGGAAGTGGACCAATTTAGTAACACTAGAGTGACGATGGGAATCAATCCCTTTGATTTTAGTTGGAAATTAGATGTGGGCGAGAGTTTTCAAGCACCAGAGGTAGTAATGGTTTATTCTTCTGAAGGTCTTGGAGATATGTCACGCACATATCATGAATTGTACCGTACCCGCTTAGTGAGAGGAGCTTACCGGGATAGGGAACGTCCTATTTTGGTAAATAATTGGGAAGCTACTTATTTTAATTTTAATGAAGAGAAAATCCTTGAAATTGCTAAAGCAGGCAGTGAATTAGGAATTGAATTATTTGTTTTGGACGACGGCTGGTTTGGAAAACGTGATGATGACCGATCATCGCTTGGAGACTGGTTTGTAGATCATAAAAAACTACCTAATGGATTAGGGTCACTTGCATCCAATGTCAAAGAGATGGAATTGGAATTTGGCCTTTGGTTTGAACCGGAAATGATTTCAGTCGATAGTGATCTGTATCGTGAGCACCCAGATTGGTGCCTTCACGTACCTGGCAGAAGCCGTTCTGAGAGCCGAAATCAGCTAGTATTAGATTTCTCTAGAGAAGATGTTTGCGTAGAAATAACGAAGCGGGTTTGCGATATTTTAGCAAGTGCTCCTATTTCCTACGTAAAATGGGATATGAATCGCCATTTGACGGAGATTGGCTCATCTTTACTTCCGGCAGACCGTCAAAGGGAAACGGCTCACCGTTATATGCTGGGATTATACAAAGTGATGGAGAACATCACATCGAGCTTCCCAGATGTTTTATTTGAAAGTTGCTCTGGCGGTGGAGGAAGATTTGATCCGGGTATTCTCTACTATATGCCGCAAACATGGACAAGTGACAATACGGATGCCGTATCTCGTTTGAAAATTCAATACGGTACGAGTTTAGTGTATCCAATCGTTTCAATGGGAGCCCATGTTTCCGCGGTACCTAACCATCAGGTTCACCGCAGTACTTCCATGGAGATGCGCGGTGATGTGGCGATGTCCGGAAATCTAGGGTATGAACTCGATTTAACCAAGTTGTCTAATGAGGAAAAAGAAATTGTCAAACAACAGGTAGCAAACTATAAGGAAATCAGAAGGTTAATTCAGTTTGGTGATTTCTATCGACTAAAAAGTCCATTTGAAGGCAATGAAACAGCATGGTTATTTACAAATAAGGATAAGACCGAAGTAATGGTTTATTACTTCCGAGTGTTGGCAGAGCCGGCTGCACCATTTGCCTTTTTGAAGCTAAATGGTATCGATGTAAATAAACAATATCAAGTGATAGGCACCAATAACGTATACGGCGGGGATGAACTCGTCTACGCTGGATTAAGTATTCCTTTAGAATTACATGGTGATTTCCAAAGCCATACTTGGCATTTAAAAGAAATTTAGCAGTCTAAAAAACAGTTGTATACAAATAAATCTACCAAAATCAAGCTGACTTTATTCTTTTCTAAAGTCAGCTTTTCCTTTTTAAGAAAATTACGGAAGACATAATATTTTTAATTAAAGCTAGAAAGAAAAAAAGATATGCCTAAAATGACGGCAGATCTTTTTACACACTTCCAAATAAAATTTTAAGATTTTACATGTCTATTACTCTTTTTGTTACGCGAACGAAATGGTTTTACTATCAAATTTTGGAATCCTGTCACCGTGTGCTTCGATTAAATCATCGCACATCGCAATGATGTCGTCCATTGATAATTCAGCGGCTGTATGGGGGTCCAGCATTGCTGCCTGATAGATGTGTTCTCTCTTTTTCGTTACCGCTGCTTCAATGGTTAAAAGCTGTGTATTAATATTTGTACGGTTAAGGGCAGCTAACTGTTCTGGAAGATCTCCCACATAGCAAGGAGTGATTCCGCTGCGGTCAGCAACGCACGATACTTCAACAACAGCTCTTTCCGGTAAATTGCTAATTAAGCGACCTGTATTTAAAATGTTGCCGCCAAATTTAAATGGAACATTCGTCTCAATTGCTTCAATAATACGGGAACCATATTCGTGAGAACGGGTATGGGTAAGCTGTGCATTGTTGACGATTTCGTCGCGCATTTTGTCCCAGCGTTCAATTTGCTCTACACAACGACGCGGATACTCATCAAGAGGGATATTGTATTTCTCTATCAAATGCGGATAATTGCGTTTAATGAAGTACGGATGGTACTCGGCATTATGCTCAGATGATTCCGTTACATAGTATCCGAATTTATCCATTAACTCGAAGCGGACCATATCATCATGTTTTGTTTGTTGTTTTTCTCTCGCACGGCGTTTAATTTCCGGATATAAATCTTTGCCGTCGCGTTTGATCTCAAGAAGCCATGCCATATGGTTGATACCTGCGATTTTTTCTTCCACTCCTTCATGATCCATGCCTAAGGATCTAAAAAGGTGCTCTGTGCAAACTTGTACGCTATGGCATAATCCGACGGTTTTTACATTTGTATAGCGAAGCATTGCCCCTACTAATGTTGCCATTGGATTTGTGTAATTTAAAAACAGGGCATCCGGACAAACCTCTTCGATATCCTTGGCGAAATCCCACATAACCGGAATGGTGCGAAGCGAACGGAAAATACCGCCAATTCCGATGGTATCAGCGATTGTTTGACGAAGGCCATATTTCTTAGGAATTTCAAAATCTATAACGGTGCTAGGTTTGTAGCCGCCTACTTGAATCGCATTAATAACGTATTTTGCTCCTCGCAATGCATCTTTACGATCCGAATACGCTTTCACAACTATGTTTGCTTTTAGGCTTTGTTTTAAATTGTTTAACATATTTTCCGAGTCTTTTAAGCGTTGCACATCGATATCAAATAATGCGAACTCGAAACCAGCTAATGCCGGAACATGTAGGCAGTCACCAAGAACATTTTTTGCAAAAACTGTACTTCCTGCACCAATAAATGCGATTTTTGACATGAATTTACCTCCTGTAAAGTGAAAGTGGGACTGCCAAGGATAAAAAATTGTTTTGGTAACAATCTTACGTCCCATATTCATCTTTGTTTTTTTGTTGTTATAATAATAGTAAGTTGTTTATATAAGAACCTCAATGGTAAGTTAGTGTGATTGGAGGGTAAAATATTGTCTTTGACTTATAGGGGGAAACAGGTAAAGGATTATGGAACGTATGGTTTTCGTTTTCAAGATATGCTCCCTAACGATGTGGCAAACATTTTCTCGCTTGGCCGAGAAGAGAAAATGCCCGGTGCAGATTATGATTGGGATGGGTTAAAGCGAAAAGATGTCGGCACACATGTGTTTCAATATACTCTGTCAGGATCGGGAAGGCTTGATATAGCGGATAAAAGTTATACAGTAAGGGCAGGGGAAGCATTCATTGTCGAGATTCCTAGCGATCATCGCTATTACTTTCCAAAGGATAGTGATGGATGGGAGTTTATGTTTATTACATTAGTGGGTCGAGAAGCCGCTGATTGCTGGAGGTTTATGGAAGAACAGAACGGACCTGTCCTGAAAGTGCCTCCGGATTCAAAGCTGGTCCAGCTTATGCTGAAAATCTATCAAGACACCTATGATCAAAAAATTACCGATACATATTACGCTTCTGCTAAAGCTTATGAGTTTATTATGGAGTGTTACCGTTTCATCAGGAATATTGAAAAAGCAACGAACGGTTTCTCTCTTCAGATTACTAAAGCTTTATCCTTTATCCAAACGCATTATCATGAACCGATTACACTCGACGAAATAGCAGCCGTATCCGGTTTCTCGAGATATTATTTTATTAAGCAGTTTCAACACCAACTAAATATGACACCTGTGCAATACCTTACCAAAATCAGGATTCAAAAAGCGGCAGAGCTTCTGCGTTCAACGAGCGACTCTGTTACAGACATTGCCGCCCAGGTAGGGTATGCAAATGCCAACTATTTCAACAAAGTATTCCGCAAAACGGTTGGTGTATCCGCCGGGACGTTTCGTAATAGTAAGGACGTAGTTGGAATTGATCATTTGATCATTGATTAAGCTTGTGGAAACTTAAATGATTGGTAGAAAAAGGAGTAATAATGGCACATGAATAGGAGAATAACCATGAATTTTTAAAAGATTAGCAGGTTAATAACACATTATATTCTATGTATTATTAACCTGCATTTTTTGTCTTAGTAGTATCGACTTTAATATGAATTTACACTGGATCGTTATTTATCTATTAGATGGTGTCTTTCTCTGAATTGCATAGGAGTAATTCCACATATTTTTTTAAAAACTCTTGTAAAATAACTTTGATCGTTAAATTGTAATAATGCAGCTATTTCTGATATTGAATTTTTACTGTAAATGAGCATTTTTTTTGCTTCGTCAATTCTAGTTTGCTGAATATAATCACTGACAGAAATGCCCGTCTCACGTTTAAATAATATAGACAAGTACTTTGGGCTCAGGTCAACCTTTTGGGCTATATCATCATGGTTAATCTGTTGATAAATATGCTTATAAATATAGTCTTTACAAAAAATGATAGTTTTGGAATAGTTTTCATCTTTTATTTGTTTTACATTCTTGGTAAATGTAGAAAGAACTTCTCTTGCTACTCCCTTAACTTCCTCTAATCGATACATTTCCTCTAAGTTTTGAATAAAACTATCATGTAAGGAATAAGCTAAATCTTCATTTAATCCTCCTTCGATAGCTGCCCGTGATACTAAAGTAATGAGGGAAATAATATGATTTTTTAATGAACGAATATAGCTTGATTTTGATAATACACTTACAGCCTCTTCATCCATCCTTAGCAAAGAAACTTTTTTTAATTCTTCCGGCCTTCCCTCTCTTACCATTTGTAAGATTTTCTTCTCAAATAAACTGTCACGATGAATGACATTGGATTTCAGATTTTCAGAAACGTTAACGTGCACTTTTTCAATTATATTGTTTGGATTAGTTGATGCGGAACTCTCATTCATTACAGAATTTGGAGAAATGAGTTCGTTATTGAAAAGGTGATGGACAAATATACAGATACTTTTTTGTTTCTCAGATTCTATAAGAGGCAAAGACTTGTAATAATGAATTACTTTTTCGCGTTGAAAAAACGCATTTGTATCATTGATTATGACATCAATCTTTTCTTCAGATAATGGAAAGGAAAGAATGGGTCCGATTATTACTGTTCCTTCGAAAACCTCATTATTCACCACACTAATTAAGATGTATTTGTCAAAATACAATGATTTCCTGATAACAGGAAAGTGGAAATCCTTTCCGAATTGATAATTCAAATGTTTAAAGAAGTGGTCTTTTTCGTTAGCTAATAAAGGATTCAAAACTTGATGATTTAAATCTTCATATATTACATTTCCTTTTGGGTCAATGAAGAAAATCGATAAATTTAAAATATCTACAAGTAGTTTGCATTTATTTTTAATATTTTCGGTGTTAGCGTTCAAATGTATCATCCTCAATAAAAGACATAATTCCGTTCTATCAACTCTTAAGACAAAGTTATTAAATTTGAATTTTAATAAATTTCTAAAACTTTATACTTATATTAAAAAAAAAAGTACCAGAATGCAATAAAGGTTATTGAAATTGGTTTATTCTATATTTGAAAGTGCTTCCAACTTCAAGAGTCTTAATTACTTAGTACACTAAACTAATTTAATGGTTTGGGTTATCAATATATTTAATAGATCCCAAACAAGGCAGGGAGGGGTGTAAAACTATCATAAAAATTTGAGCAATAGACTGTGATTAAATATAGGGTCAGAGGGGAGGACCAGTTATTAAGAAGAGAATGCTAGTTTTATTTTTCGTAATATTTTGAAAACTAAAATCGTTTTGTTAATTAGGGGGATAGAAATATGTCAAATGTTGAAATGAATAGTGGTCAAACATACAATACAGCAAAGCTATGGCAAATTGCCTTATTTACTTTAAATAACAGCTCTACGAATCTTCACATGCTTATTCTAACCTTTGTTACTTATTACGCAACAGGAATTGCTGGACTTGCTGTTATGGTGGTAAGTTCGCTATTAATGGCAGCGCGGTTATTCGACGGCATCATCGATCCCGCGATTGGCTATATTATTGATAAAACAGAGGGGAAATTTGGAAAGTATACACCTTTGATTGTAATAGGAAACATTATTTCTGCAGGCAGCATTCTTGTGATTTACAGTGTCACTCACCAATTGCCAGAATCAATGCAGTTTCTGTTCTTTACCGCTATGTTAATTATCAATAAAATTGGCTATTCCCTACAAACTAGCGTTACGAAAGCTGCCCAAACGGTTTTAACCAATAGCCCAAAACAGCGGCCGTTGTATTCGATTTTTGATGGAGTCTTTAATGCAGTATTTTTTACTGGTGGTCATCTTTACGTTTCAGCTTATCTCGTTAAAAAACATGGTGGGTTTACTCTTTCTGTATTTACAGAATTAAGTTTTTATGGACTTATTCTTTCAGCAGTATTAGCAATATTGGCAATTGTAGGTATCTGGTCAAAAGATAAAAAAGAGTATTATGGTTTGGGAGAAGAGGGGACAAAAACCACTTTACGTGAATATTGGGGTGTTGTTAAAGGAAATAGACCGTTGCAAATGCTTTCGATTTCCGCGGCTTTTGACAAACTGGGATTAACTATTTTTAGCTATTCTGTCGTCGGTGTTATGTTGTACGGTATTTTATTAGGAGATTATTCTTTAAGCGGTAAAATAGGCCTTATAACGTTAGTACCTGGAATATTAATTACCTTTGCAGCAGTCGGAATTGCTAGAAAGACCGGTTTAAGGAAATCATATATTATGTCAGCATGGATAGGGGTGCTATCTTACCTGGGATTAATGGCTTTATTCTTGTTAATCGATGATCCTACATCTATTTCACTCAAGAACGTCGGGGCATCAACAATCTTATTCCTAGTTTTAATGGCATTAGCCAGTGGTTTTTCAAGGATACCAACAACGCTTGTTATTCCAATGATTGCAGATGTTTCTGACTATGAAACACATAAATCCGGACGTTATGTACCAGGTATGATGGGCACAATTTTCTCGTTTATTGATCAGCTTGTTTCATCGTTAGCTCCAACAATCGTTGGTGTCATCGTTGGTATCATAGGCTACAAAGAAAAATTCCCTGAAGTTGGCGAAGTGTTAACTACACCTTTGTACGTTGTAACATTATTACTAGCATTCGGTTTACCTGCTCTTTGTTTATTGGTATCCATTACTACAATGAAGTTTTATAAACTGAATGCAGAGAAAATGGAAGAAATTCAAAAGGGGATCTCTAAAATAAAAGCAAGTTCAAAAAAAGGAAATATAGAAATATATGAAAAACTGAATTAAACCCCAGCTGGACTAAAAATCGATTAAGGACAATATATAAACAGTGCTCCTTAATCGGTCTCCATGTCTTAAAAGATTAAAATTCAAATGGTAGATTCATAGATATTATTACAATGTCAATAAAAAAAGTACTAAACTACAATATTTGATGGTGTTTAAGGATTAACATAATAGGTAGGTTAAGTTAATTGGAGGGGTTCCATGGGGAAGTTTGATGGCAAGGTAGTTTTAATTACTGGTGGTGCAAGAGGCATGGGGGCGGCTCACGCTCAAGCATTTGTTAAAGAAGGTGCAAAAGTTGCAATTTCCGATATTTTAGTAGAAGAAGGAGAAAAATTAGCTGCGGAACTTGGTGAACAAGTGAAGTTTTATCAACATGATGTAACCAATCAGGCAGAATGGGAAGCAGTCGTTGATGATATTGAGAATACATTTGGCCCAATCCATGTATTAGTTAACAATGCAGGTATTGTTTTAATGAAATCTATACTAGATATGTTGGAGGAAGAATATCGTAAAGTCATTGATATAAATCAGGTTTCCGTATTTCTAGGAATGAAAAGTGTGTTACCTTCAATGCTAAAAACAAAAGACGGTTCCATTATCAATATTTCATCCTTAGCTGGTTTCCGAGGCTCAAGTCACGGCTCCGTAGCTTATTCAGCTTCTAAGTTTGCCCTTCGTGGTATGACAAAAGCAGTAGCTCTAGAAATGGCCAGGGAAGGTATCAGAGTAAATACGGTTCATCCGGGTCTTATTTTAACCCCTATGACTGTACAGAAAGGTGCAGAAGAGATTATAGAACATCTTTCCAAAGAAATTCCAATGCAACGTGCAGCACAACCGGAAGAAGTAACAAAGCTTGTTATGTTCTTAGCCTCTTCAGACTCCAGTTTCTCAACGGGGTCAGAATATATCTTGGATGGAGGACAATTAGCGAAACTGTAATATGTGACAGCCTTAACAGAATTAATAACTATGATAATCGAAAAGTGATGAAAGATTTAGGAGGAGTTAGGATGAGAAAAACAATACTTATTAATGAAAATTGGAAATTTGTAAAGGAAAATGTTGGAGCCGCGGAAGTATTTACAGCACCAGGTGAAAAAGTTAATATTCCTCACACATGGAATGCCATTGATGGACAAGATGGAGGGAATGATTATTACAGGGGAACCTGCTGGTATGGGAAGACTTTTTCTAAACCAGAATTAAATAATGGTGATCAGGTATATCTGGAATTTAGAGGTGCAAACTCTACAGCAGAAGTTTGGGTGAATAATCATAAATTATGTACACATGATGGAGGTTATTCTACTTTTAGAATAAACATAACAGACGCCTTGAAAGAAGAAAACGAGCTGGTAGTTTCTGTTGATAATGGGCCTAATGATAGGGTATACCCGCAGATGGCGGATTTCACGTTTTATGGTGGGATATATCGGGATGTATACATGGTAATCGTGCCTAACAGCCATTTTGATATGGATTATTTTGGAGGGAATGGACTTCAAATAACTTCCGAGGTAAATGAGAAAACTGCAGTTGTAGCTTTAAAATCATTTGTTTCAGGTGAAGCTGAAGTTGTTCGTTATACAATCGAAGGTGTAGGAAGTATAGAAGTACCTGTTAAAGATGGAGTTGCTTCTGGTAGTATGATAGTTTCAGAAGTTCACTTATGGGATGGAGTAGAGGATCCGTATTTATATCTAGCAAAAGCAGAACTTATCAAAAATGGTCACGTAATTGATCAGGTTGATAGCCGTTTTGGCTGCAGAACTTTTTCGTTTGACAAGGATAAAGGATTTTTCTTAAATGGCAGGTCATTTCCTCTTAGAGGTGTATCTCGTCACCAAGATAGAATCGGTGTTGGAAACGCTATTACGAAAGAAATGATGCAAGAGGATATGGAACTGATAAAGGAAATAGGTGCAAATACTATACGTCTCGCACATTATCAACATGACCAGTACTTTTATGACTTATGCGACGAATATGGAATGATCGTTTGGGCTGAAATACCTTACATTACTGAACACATGCCAAATGGCAGAGAGAATACAATTAGTCAAATGAAAGAATTAATCGCACAGAATTTTAATCATCCGTCTATTATTTGCTGGGGATTATCGAATGAGATTTCCGTTACAGGTGTAACAGATGATCTAATGGAGAATCATAAGATATTAAATGATTTGGCACATAAATTGGACCATACTAGACCAACCACTATGGCTCATGCTTTTATGCTTGAAATTGATGAACCTTTGGTATTTTTACCTGATGTTATGTCCTACAATCTTTATTATGGATGGTACTTAGGGGACGTGACTGATAATGATGTATTTTTTGATGACTTCCATAAAAAATATCCAGATAAAATTATTGGTTTAGCTGAGTACGGCGCAGATGCTAATCCTAGATTACAATCTGCAATGCCTGAGAAAGGAGATTATACGGAACAATACCAGTGTGTATATCATGAGCATTTGATAAAAATGAGTGCAGAACGTCCTTATCTTTGGTCGACTCATGTATGGAATATGTTTGACTTTGCAGCAGACGGTCGTGATGAGGGCGGCAAGAACGGAATAAATCAAAAGGGACTTGTTACTTTTGATAGAAAATATAAGAAAGATGCATTCTATCTCTATAAGGCAAATTGGAGTAAAGAACCCTTTGTACATTTATGTGGAAGAAATTATATAGAGCGTCATGAAGAAGAAACTGAAGTTAAGGTCTATTCAAATTATGATACTGTTGAACTTTATAATAACGGAGAGCTTGTAGAAAAGCAAAGTGGTGAAAAAGTATTTAAATTCAAACTGAAACTACAGGGTAACCATAGAATTGAAGTAAAAGCAGGTAATTGTTCAGATGAGATCACCATATGTAAAGTGCAAGAACCAAATAAGGCTTATCAGTTAGAGGGAAGAGAAGTTATTAATTGGTTTGATGAGCCAGACATGAATTGTCCAGAAGGCTATTATTCTATTAAGGATGTCATGGCAGATATACGGAAATCCCCTGAAGCAGCCAAAATTTTAGATGATATGATATTTTATGCAAAGTCCAAGCGTGGAGACGTCGCAAAAAAAGTAAAACAATCAAAATCCATGGCAAAAGCTATGAATGCCATGACTGTTGAAGCTCTGATTAAGCAAGCAGGTGGATCTATTCCGAAGTCAATGGTTGTTGAGGTCAACAAATCTTTAAATCGAGTCAAGAAAGTAAACGATATAGTTGTTGAGCTAAAAGAAGAAAACTTTTCAATTTAATATATTTCCTTTTCTTAACTGTTTAAATTTATTTACTATGGTTTGAGATAGATATCCATTAGAATAGGAGGTAATTTTTATGGAAATTGCTGTTCCTGCTCATATGAAGAAAATCAATAAAAGCGTAATCTTAGCTAATATTATAAAACATGGAATGATTTCGAGGGTAGATTTAGCTAATATCACCAAGTTAACGAAGGCCACTATATCAACACAAGTATCACATTTAATTGAGGAAGGTTTACTCATTGAGACCCATCAGGAGTATTACAATGTTGGGAGAAAGCCAATCATGCTTTCTCTCAATTACCATGCTGGTTATGCAATAGGAATTGATTTGGACTATCGGGATATTACATTTACTGTATCTGATTTAATAGGAAAACCAGTTCATTCCGATAAAGTAGAGTTAGGATACTCGAACTATGATGAAGTTCTTCAAATCTTAATAAGCCAAATTAATAAATATAAGGAAACATATTCTCAAAGTCGTTATGGAATTGTCGGTGTGGTTATTGGAATCCATGGAACTGTAAAGAATGATGAAACCATAGGTTTTGTTCCACAGCATAAATGGCATAATATGGACCTAAAGGGAGACCTTGAGCAACATTTAGATTTGGCAGTATCTATAGAAAATAATGCAAACTTATGTGCATTTGCAGAAAAAGTATTCAGTTGCCATACTAGTGAGAATTTAATCAGTATTAATATGTATTCTGGAATAGGTCTAGGCGTCTTGATGAATGGTGAATTGGTAAAAGGGTATCTTGGATACACAGGAGAGATTGGTCACATGATTATCAATCCTGATGGCAAACCTTGTAATTGTGGGAATTCTGGTTGTTGGGAGCTTTATGCTTCTGAAGGCAGCTTCTTTAAACAATTAACGGAAAAACTTGATCAATCAAAATTGGACTATAGGGATGTCAAAAATTTTATTAAAGCTAAAGACCCAGTAGTCATGCATGAAATCGATGAGTTTATTAAGTATATCGTAGTCGGTTTAAATAATATCATTAATTTGCTAAACCCTGAGACGTTGGTATTAAATAGCGAACTATTGAAACTTTTTCCTGAAGCAGAAAGTAAAATTAAATTGAATTTAACCTCCTCGATTAGTAGTTATAAAGAGATATTATTATCCAAACTTGGAACAAATGCATGCGTCATGGGTGCCTGTGCACTAGCTATAAAGAAATTTTTAGAAATCCCTGAGTTAAGCTTACCTGTTGCTTAAAAAATATGATATTAAATTAACCCGACAAATTCCTGTCGGGTTTTTTTAAAAACTAGTTGACCTTTGAATTGTGTGTCATGTATTATGTATGCATAATACAAAATTCAGAATTTTCATAAGTATCATGAAAGAAGGTGGAGAAGTTATGAAAGGAGTAAGTTTAAAACCAATTAAGAAAGAGATAACAACACAAGATAAGGTTTATAAGCAAATTAAAAAGGCGATTCTTTTTGGCGGTATGTCCTCAGACCAAATATTTACAGAGGTTCAATTGGCAGAAACGTTAAATACTTCAAGAACGCCAGTAAGAGCTGCTCTGCAAGATTTAGTAAAAGAAGGGTTACTCGTTTTAATTCCACGAAAAGGAGTAACAGTAAGAGAAATTACACCTGAAGAACAAAATGAAATTTTTTTACTTCGTAGTTCGATTGAAACACAAGTGGTGAAAAAACTAACAGAGGTAATTACCTCTCCTGATCAGCTAAAGGTCTTAAGACTAATTGTTGAGCAGCAGGAGGAAGCATTACACAATGATGATGCTATCAGGTTTATTGAACTGGACCATGAATTTCATCTTTCTCTAACAAGATTGGCAAACTTTGGCATCATAGAAGAAGTATTACAAAATCTCCATAATCTAACTCAGCTCATGGGACTTAAAGCGGTCAGCAAAAAAGGAAGAATGAAAAACGTAATTAAAGAACACAGCGAGATTATCCAGGCTATAGAAATGGGAAATGCAGAGCTTGCTTCAGCCGAAGTTTTAAATCATTTAAATAATACAAAAGAAACTTTAACTTATTTAGAGAACTCCTAATTTCTAGGGCTTTCCCTAGAAATAGGGTTTTTAATAAAACAAAGAAAGGGCGAAAAACATGAAAACGGTAGAATCTGCCTTGAGCCAAGAAATGGAAGAATTGCTTCAAGGGCAAACCTTGGTCTTTTGCCATACATACAGCAAAAGCTTAGGCAAAGTTATTTCCACGGCGTTGTCCTGGGTGTTTGCCATCGATAGTAAGACCGTTCGCTTTGCAGTAGACTGGAAATCAAAAATTGTGGAAGCCGTCCAAGATCAAAGTGAGATTACATTATGTTTTGTCGGTGGTGAAAGCGTTTACTCCTTGTCGGGTCCTTCAAAAGTCAGAGTGGAGAAAACAAACGATATGACCTTAAAGATGGCAATTATTGAAATCGAGGTAGAGGACTTCCGAGATATTACTTTTTATGGAGCACAGATTAGCCAGCAGCCAAAGTTTATCAAGACCTACAAAGAATCACTGATCAAAAAGCTAGATAACGAAGTAAAAGAAGCTGTTTTTAATCTATAAATCTATTAATAGAGAGGAAGATTCATAGTGGTTAGAACAGGTAAAGAATATTTAGAGTCGATTAGGGATAATAGAAGTATCTATATTGGAGGAAAAAGAGTAGACGATGTAACGACACATCCGGCTTTCAAGGGTATCACCCAAACCATTGCTAACCTTTATGATATTGCTTCAGATGAAAAGAATAAAATGATCTATAAAACAGAAGACGGAACGCTAGCAAATAAGATTTACATGATTCCAAAAAGCAGGGATGATTTAAGGGACCGCCGTGAGGCGATTAAAACGTGGTCTGATTCTACATATGGATTTGTGGGACGGTCTCCGGACCATGTTGCCTCCTTTTTTGCAGGGTTCGCAAGCTCTCCTGAGACATTTGAACGGGGACTTCCAGAATTGAAAGATAATGCAGTGAATTTTTATAGATTTGCTAGAGATAATGATTTATATCTATCTTATGTTATTATCCCTCCACAAATTGATCGCAGCAAAGCATCCCATGAACAAGAGGAAAAATTCCTGGCTACTGGAGTTTATGAAGAAAGAGAAGATGGAATTGTCATCAGAGGCTCGCAAATGCTCGGAACAGGTGCCGCAGTGTCCAATTATTTGTTTGTAAGCTGTATCACACCGCTTCGCCCGGGAGATGAAACGTATGCTGTGTCTTTTGTGGTGCCAATGGGTGCCCCAGGATTAAAGTTGTATCCGCGCCATAGCTATGCGGTTGATAAGCCGAGCACATTTGATTATCCGCTCTCTACTCGATTTGATGAGAGTGATGCGCTAGTGGTCTTTGAGGATGTTTTTATTCCGTGGGAGCATGTGTTTATCTATAAAGATATTGATCTTGTACGGGCACAATTCCACGAAACTCCAGCCCATAAATTAGGAAATAGCCAGGCACAAACCAGATTTACCAGCAAGTTAAAATTTGTGATAGGGTTGGCGAAGAAAATCGCGGCTGCCAATGGAATCGATAAAATACCAGCCGTTCAGGAAAAATTAGCTGAACTTGCCTCGCTTGCTGCGACAGCGGAAGGAATGCTCCTTGCTTCCGAGTATGAGTGTACGATTGACAAAAATGGTACCGCGGTTCCAAATTCGCGTTTCTTATATGGGATAATGGCAATGCAAGGTGAGCTGTATCCGAAAGTGATTGCGATTTTTAGAGAACTAGTTGGCGGCGGGGTTCTGCAGGTACCATCATCGTTCGAAGACCTGTTAAACCCAGAGACTAAGCCTGATATGGAAAGGTATATTCGTTCTGCGACTGTAAATTATGAAGAAAAGGTTCAATTATTCAAGCTTGCCTGGGATGTGATCGGTAGTGAGTTTGGCGGCCGTCACCAGCAATATGAAATGTTTTATGCCGGTGCCCCATTTGTTGCAAAAGGTTATTGCTATCGAAACTATGGTTATCAAGAAGCAGAAGCTTTGGCTGAGAAGTGCTTAAATAGTTATAGCATTCCAAAAGAATTAGTTTAAATTTCTTTTAAAAGGAGGGGTAATGAAGTGAAAGTTGGTTCGATTCAACTAGAAATTAAAGACCAAGAATCTAAACAAGAACGTATTCAAAAAGTAAAAAACATGTTAATCGAGATGAAAGGTTATGACTTAATCATATTGCCAGAAATTTGGGCAACGGGATATTTTGCTTTTGACCGTTACGTGGAGGAAGCAGAAGAAATTGATGGTCCATTTGTTCAGGAATTTTCGCAAATGGCCAAATCTTTACAAGTTCACCTTTTTGCCGGAAGCTTTGTGGAAAAGGCGGGAGAGGACTACTTTAATACTAGTATCTTTATTAGTCCAGAAGGAGAGGTCATCGGAAGTTATCGGAAGATTCATCTGTTCCGATATGGTTCCCAGGAAGGGAAATTGCTTACCCGTGGATCAGAGATTACGGTGGTTGAGACACCTTTTGGAAAAGTAGGATTATCGACGTGCTATGACCTGCGATTCCCGGAGCTTTATCGTAAGCAAGTGGACCTTGGTGCCGAGATTTTATTAGTCACTTCCGCTTGGCCCCATCAGCGACTTGAACACTGGAAGCTGTTTAATGTAGCTAGAGCACTTGAAAATCAATGTTTTCTCGTATCCAGTAACTGTGTTGGAAAAACTCAGGGCGTTTTATTAGGAGGGCATAGCCAGGTTGTCGATCCATGGGGCACTGTGATTGCACAGGCTGGTGAAAAAGAGACCATCTTGACGGCCGAAATTGATTTGCAGGAGATCAGCGTCATTCGTGAAGACTTCCCGCAATTAAAACATCGGGTGTTATAAGGAGTGTTAGGACCAATGAATTTTAATGTGAATGGAAAAGAAATCAGCTGGGAACCGCAGAACTTTCTTATTGCGGGTTACACGGCAAAAGATCAGGCTGCACTAAAAGCGCATATTGAAGAGTTAGAAAAAATAGGAGTGGCTGCTCCTAAGGCTGTACCCATGATCTATCAACTATCCCCGGAATTGCTCAGTACAGAAAAAGTTGTCTCTACCGTTCGGAACGATGGCAGCGGTGAAGCAGAGGTGGTTTTACTTCATATCGAAGGGGAATGGTATGTGGGGATTGGAAGTGACCATACGGATCGCGTGTTGGAAGCAACATCGGTACAAAAATCAAAACAAGTCTGTGCCAAGCCGATTTCAAAAGAGTTATGGCCATTAAGCAGTATTGAAAATCATTGGGATGAGGTTGAATTGAACAGCTGGTATTCCGTTAATGGGGAAGAACATTTATATCAATCTGGAAAGCTGTCAGCTTTTTTATCGCCGAAGGAGCTTCTAGAAATTGTGGAAGCCCGCGGTTACAGCGCTTCTGAAACAGCCTTATTTTGCGGTACTCTTCCGATTCTATCAAATGAATTTCTATTCGGAGAGGAATTTCGAGCAGAATTATACGACACTCGCAATGATAGGAAACTAGAATTATCGTATCAAACAAAAATTTTAATCGATTCTGAGGTGGTTTAAGATGGGTAAAAGAGAGTTAGAATTCACAGATTATACCAATTTTGAAGTGGAACATTTTCCGGTAAAGGGTCTATCGCAAAGGGTGATTGCACAAATTCCAGGTAGTCCGGTAGCGACTCGTATTCTTCAGTTTGAGCCTGGTACAGATACTTCTCCAAATGGTGTGCAACTTCATGATTTTTGGGAAGAGTTGTATATTATTGAAGGATCGATTATTGATCTGGAATTGGATGAAGAGTTTAAAGCTGGTGCTGTCGCTTGTCGTCCTCCAGGGATGAAACATGGTCCATGGATCTCGCCAAATGGTTGTAAGATATTTGAAGTGCGCTATTATGCCAAAGGCCAATAAGGGTGAAAAGGAGCTATATCTTTATCAAGCTAGAAATAGGGTATAGCTTTTAAGGGATTTTTTTTATCTTTTTTGTGTATACACAATACACAGTACAGTATTCAAAGAAGTTGAAAGCTGGAAACTTAACGAAATGGGGAAGGTGAAGCAACTTGGATATTGAATACATGACTCACTCACTGGATGCTGCGTTTAAAATGAATGAACCACATGTCATGGCATTAGGCTTTTTTGATGGTGTTCATCTCGGTCATCAATCCTTACTACAGCAGGCGAGGTTAATTGCAAAAGAGATGGGATTGAAGTTTACCGTGATGACCTTTGATCCGCATCCAGATGAGATCATTAAACGTGAGACCGATCGGAGATATATTACTCCACTGGAATCGAAGCTTGAGAGAATCTCTGCCTTAGGTGCAGACAAAGTTTTTGTCATGAATTTCAATCTTCCATTTGCTTCTCTTCCAGCTGATGATTTTATCAAGAACTATATTGTTGGACTTCATGCGAAACACGTTGTCGTAGGCTTCGACTTCTCCTTTGGCTATAAAGCCAAGGGGGATGTCGATTACTTACGTCAATATAGTAATGGTGGTTTATTTGAAGTAACCGTTATTTCTAAAAAAACAAGAAATCATCAAAAGGTCAGTTCCACACTGATTCGAAAATTGATTCGTGACGGCGATGTTCATCTAATCCCGAATTATTTAGGAAAGCCCTATGAAATTCGTGGACATTTAGAAGGAACTTTAATGAAAGCGCTTCAGGATCGTAAATATATCATGCCGAAACCCGGCCTTTATCAAGTGGAGATCCTTTCAGAGACGAATAGGACCATGGGACTTCTCAGATGTGGAGTAGAGAGCTGCCAGCTAAGCGGCTGTAGTTGGGTCTCGTCAGGGGAAATTACGGTTAAATTCTTAGATCAATCAGGTTTGAGAAGGACAGCGACAGTATAAAAAATGATTTTTTATTAGGGGGAACAATATGAAAGGGAAACAAAATAATAAAACGACAAGCTCCAAAAAAATTCTATTTGCTAGTTTAATTGGCAGCACTATTGAGTTTTACGATTTCTTTCTATATGGGACTGTAGCTTCACTCGTGTTTAACAAGTTGTTTTTCCCAAATGATGACCCCTTTGTAAGCTTATTGCTTGCCTATGCAACTTTCGGTGTGACGTTTTTCATTCGTCCTCTTGGCGGCCTCGTATTTAGCCACATGGGTGACAAATTTGGAAGAAAAAATACGCTTGTAATTTCTCTTCTGCTTATGGGGATTTCAACGGTGCTGATTGGATTATTGCCGACCTATAATTCAGTTGGAGTCTTGGCACCGATTTTACTTGTTCTTCTGCGCCTCCTTCAAGGGATTGCCCTTGGCGGCGAATGGGGAGGAGCCGTTTTGCTGGCAGTCGAATCTGCACCGAAACAAAAACGCGGTTTCTATGGAAGCTTCCCAGCAATGGGAATTCCGCTTGGAATGTTATTGGGTACCGCCTCCGTATCGTTGATGAGTTTGCTTCCCAATGGACAATTCCTGACTTGGGGCTGGCGCGTTCCGTTTTTATTAAGTGCTCTGTTGGTAGGAATCGGCATTTGGATTCGCCGGGGTATTGAAGAAACATCTGCCTTCCAAGAGGAAAAGGAAAAAGGAAATGTGGTCAAAGTTCCACTCCTTGAGACACTTCGCTATCATTGGAAAGCCGTTTTAATCTCGCTAGGCGCGAAATGCGTAGAAGTCGGACCGTTCTATATCTTCACAACCTTCTTTATTGCTTATTCCACAGGTACCATTGGCTTTTCTAGAACAACGGCATTAAATGTTATTACTATTTCGACTCTTGTTACCACACTCTGTATTCCATTAATGGGCATGTTATCGGATAAAATTGGCCGGAAACGTGTTTTCCTTCTTGGTGCAGCTGGATTAGCACTATTTGCTTTTCCATACTTCTATTTACTTTCACTAAAGTCTACTTTCTGGGTCTATGCGATTTCTATTATTGCTTTAGGAATTCTCTGGCCCTCCATCGCAAGTATTATTGGAACCATGTTCACTGAGATGTTCAGTACCAATGTTGGCTACACAGGAATTACCCTTGGCTACCAAACAGGTTCAGCATTATTTGGCGGAACGGCTCCGATGATCGCAACAGTTTTGTTAAAGAACTACAATGGTTCCTGGACTCCGCTTGCCATTTTTATCTGTATTCTTTGTATAGCATCGTTTATTTCGGTTTTATTCTTAGGCAAAACTCACGAGAATTTTCCTGTAGAGACTTCCTTGTCTTCAAAAACTCTAGTCACCAAATAGTTCAAGTTGAAAATAATTCAATTGAAAGGGTTTGATGACTATAAAAAAATATTTATTCCCTTTATTAATAGTTTTCCTTTTTAATTCGGTATTCACGGGGAGTACATTGGCTAAGAAAAATTCAAATCAAGCGGCTGATTTTATCTTTAAAAATGGAGACGTTTACACAGTTGATAAAGATCAAACTTGGGCGGAAGCCGTTGCGGTTAAGGATGGCAAGATTCTCTACGTTGGTAATGACAAGGGAGTTGCGGCTTTCAAAGGGACCGCCACCAGAGTGGTTGATCTGAAGGGAAAAATGCTTATGCCTGGATTTGTCGACAGCCATAACCATGCGTACCTTATGGCGGAAAGTCTTTTCTGGCTGAGCCTTAATCCTTATTCCACTGTGGAAGAACGACAACAGGCCATCAAGGATTATTTGAAGGAGAATCCCGGTATCAAGCAATTGCGCGGCGTAGGTTGGGATGAAGTAATCCGTGATGGTAAAGACAGAGGGCTTGCTCCTAGAGAATTACTCGATCAGGTAGTCTCAGATATACCTGCTGTCTTTATCGCAAACAGTCATCATAGTATATTGGTCAACTCAAAGGCACTCGAGGTTGCAGGGATAGACAAAAACACCCCTGATCCACAAGGAGGAACTATTGAACGCGATCCTGCAACAGGGGAGCCGACAGGGATTTTACACGAATTTTCAGCCCAAAACCTTGTGATTAACGCTCTTCCACAACCAGACTTTACGGTTGAGCAATACAAAGAGACGATTATAACTTGGCAGGAAATAGCTGCTGAAGATGGAATTACTTCGACATTCGTGCCCGTTCACTACCCAACCGAAAATCTGCTTAAAGCATTTGAAGAGCTGGACAATACAGGTAAATTGACTGCAAGATACGATTTAGGTTTATGGGCGGATGAAAACAAGGGTATAGAGCAGATTGGGAGATTAAAAGAATTACGAGACAACTATCAAGGAAAGTCGTACAAGGTAGATACGATTAAAATATTTGCTGACGGTGTCGGTGAACATAAACTGGTTTGGGATCAAGATGTTTTAGAGAAGACAGTGGCTGCTTTGGATAAAGAAGGTTTCCGCGTCTATATCCATGCGATTGGCGATCAGGGATTTTATCCATCTCATAACGCTTTAGATGCTTTTGAATATGCGGCTGAAGTAAATGGTAAAAGAGATTCCCGGCATGTGATTACCCATATAGACTGGGTCAAGGAAGAAGATGTTGCCCGGTTTAAGGATTTGGGAGTCATACCTGCTCCACAGCCTGCCTGGTTTGGGAAAGACTGGTATAGTGATGTGAGTGGCGAGCAGTTGAAGAATCTCAATCGATTGAATAGCTACTTTGAAGCAGGAATACCGGTTGCTTCATCAAGTGATTTCCCATCAACAGATACTTTTAAAAGAGACATGTATCCACTAACAGGAATAGAAGTAGGGATAACAAGGTTGGATCCGGATGCAACCGCTGAAACTGATCTAGATAAAGTAGTATGGCCTAAGGAAAAAGCTACTCTCGAAGAGATGATCACTAGCTATACATTCAACGGAGCTAATTTGATTTTCCAAGAAGATGAAAGAGGCTCTATAGAGGTAGGTAAAAAAGCGGACTTGGTCGTTTTGGACAAAAATCTCTTTGAGATTCCAATAACGACAATTGGTGAAGCGAAGGTCTTGTTGACTATGTTTGTGGGGCAGGAAGTCTTCCGTCATTTCACGCTTACAAATGCCACCTATATAAAGACACTTGTTGAGCAATTCGAAGAAGATGGGGAATTTGCCAATCATGGTGTTGCCCGCTCCTTACAGGCCCATTTAGATACAGTGGTCCGTTTGGAAAAAAAGGAAGCAGCCGAAAGGGTTGTCAAGCACATGCAAAGCTTTAAACAGTTGCTTGAAAATCATAAAAAAGATGGGTTGATATCCGAGGTTGCGTATAACAACCTTAAAACTAATACTGATTCTTTGATTAAGAAGTGGCAATAAAAATCGTAATATAGATTAGGGTTACGAAGTTGATTGTGGAATAATAGTTCAAGGGGAGGGACCTGTTTGATTCGAGGTCTCTTTTCTTATGTCCGTAAATATATGCGTTTTTTAACGAACCTAGCAGCATTATAACTATTATTCTATTGTGTAAGATTTTGAGGACAACTTGCATAAGATATCGTCATCCCTTCAAAACCACCCATTGGAATGGACCCGTGGCACAAAGAGAATAAAAAACTAATGGCAGAAATACAGAGAGACGTACACTGAAAAAATTAATAAATATAAAATATACTGTAACAAAAAAAGACTTACCATTAGAGTCTTCAATTCTTATTTAGCAAATTTTCGGCAATTGCATTTACATATTTTTAACGAAAAAAAAGCCTTGAAAATCAAGGCCATTCGACGTTCCCGAAGAGGATTCGAACCTCCGACCTACAGTTTAGGAAAAGCATGAAAATGGATAATTTGATAACATTATTTCGGTCAAAATGCTTATTTATTAAGCTTTATAGTTAATTTTAAATCAACCCAGTACAATTAAAAATAATTTGGTTTTACTGAGTTTTTCGGCAAATTTTCGGCAATTTAGGTATCACAAATCTAAGAATGGGAATATCTAGAAGGTACTTGTTGCTGGCGATATAAGGTTATACTAATAAACTCTATGAGTCGTACGTTAACAAAAAAACCTTGATCATTTTGGTAGCATTATTTTCGTCGCGGAATGCATGGATTTGCTATGGAACCTTTATTAGTGGGACTTGATTCCTTTAGAAAGTTGTTCGGTTACAGGTAAGATATGCCCGAAAATTTACCATTATTAGTAACGAGTCTGAGCACTCCCACAAGTGGAAGTACTCAGATTGTAGACAAAAGGCACCCGGTAAAGCTCATTCGGGTGCCTTTACGTTGGAAATTTACTTGTAAGAGCAATATTTAGACCTATCCTATGCCTATTATTACGCCATTTCGCTAGGTGAAAGTCCCGAGCCATAAAGGCAGTGGTAATATTTAGCATAACGCTAGGGTATTCGTGGCAGCCCCATTTTTAAGACCCCATTTTTAGATAGCAGGTTAGGCTCTCATAACATGATGAGAACCTTTTTTGAGAAAAAGATTAAAATTCGGAGTACCTTTGTAGGCTTTTTGCAGCATTGTTTAATTGGAAGCTTAATCCTCCGACCAGTCCTGACAATATTCTCTAATCAATCTGGCCGCATATGTTTGGCTGATTTGCAGATCCTTGGCCACGCGCCTAGAGCTTTTATTCACTTTATAGGATTTACGTATCATCTCTTTTTTTGCCAATTCGACCGCCTCATTAAGGGTAGCGGGGGTAGTATTTTCAATTTGCGCAAGTCCTTGGTAATAAATTCCTTCGGGCAGGTCATCGATACTGATCACATCATTGCTTACAATGACAAGCTTTTCAATTAGGTTTTCAAGTTGCCTTATGTTCCCAGGCCATAAATAATGGGTCAGACATTCGAGGCAATCTTTAGAAATTAATTTGTTCATCTCATGGTTCCGATTAAATTTGTATAAAAAATTATAGATGAGCGGGACTATATCTTCTTGCCTTTCCCGAAGCGGAGGCATATTTATATCCACTACGTTTAGTCGATAATATAAATCTTCTCTAAACATTTTACTCTTTACCATTTTGTTTAAATCCTTATTGGTCGCGGCAATAATTCGAATATCGACTGACTTTTCTTTATTGCCGCCAATGGGAATGAATTTTTTCTCCTGAATAACTTGTAGTATTTTAGCCTGAAGAGGCAAAGGCATGTCCCCTATTTCATCAAGAAACACCGTACCCCCATTCGCGCATTCCAGTATTCCCTTTTTACCGGAACGGTTTGCATTCGTGAAAGAACCAGGTGTATAGCCAAAAAGCTCGGACTCCATTAATTCTGCAGGGATTGCAGCACAATTGATGGTTAAAAATGGGCCGGTCCTTCTATTTCCGTTTTCGTGAATATATTGGGCTAAGAGGCTTTTACCTGTTCCGGACTCACCTAGAATTAATATAGTAGAGTTTGCAGCTGCCACCTTCTTGGCAAACTTCAACACATTTTTCACCTTTTCATTATTTGTAATAATGCTGCTGCCAAATGGATCTTCAGCTTCTTTACTATTTTTTGAATCGTTTTCATTTACTTTCAGCATTTTGTAGCTTTGTAATTCCCTTGCTGTCGTTACGATTAATTCTACTTCTTTTTGATCATTTAAAATAGGGACGACAGAGGTGAGCAGTTCTGCACCAAGGATTGTGGTTTGTTTAATCGTAATTGGCTCTTTTCTTTCCAAAACATCAGGGAAAATAGAGGGATACCAATAGCCTTTATCAGCTAATTCCATGCTCGCTTTTCCGATAACGTCTTCCTTATTTAACCCATAATGCTTCTTACAGGCATCATTTACATAGATAATTTTCTTATCTTTATTTAAAACAAAGATTTCGTCAGAAGAATAATCTAAAATTTTTAAAAGCGCTTCCATATTTAAATCCAAATCGGTTAGAAAATTGGATAATGTCATGAAGTGACCTCCCCGAAAATCATAGTCTGAGTTCAATGGAACTCAGATTGAGTTTGGTTGTATTCAGAAAAGTGTTACAATAGGCAAAAGTGTGATTATAATCACATCCACTCTAATAGTAGTCGAAATATTTTGAATTGTAAATAGCAGGAAAAGTGGCGGAAATAGGAAAATATCCGTGGGAAAGTCAGTCGGTGAACACAAATGAACTCACTTTCCCCTTTTTAAAACCTATTAATCTAGGCTTTTTAGATAAAAAGATAGTTGGCACGAAAATTGCAACTAATAAATTATGAAAAGTACTTTAAAGGATTTGAATGACAAAAGGAGGAACGACAAATGAAACCGTTAACAGGGAATACCCTGGAGAACACTCTCCCGTACGAGAATTATGTGAATCCGCAAATATTTGAAGAGGAAAAGAAAAAGATCTTTCAAGACAGCTGGATTTTAGCTGGACACACAAGCCAGGTGGAAAAACCGGGGGATTTTTTTACTTTTGATATAGCAGATCAGCCATTAATCATTAGCAGGGATAAAAACAATGAATTGAATGCCTTTTACAACATTTGCCCGCATAGAGGAACCAAAGTGGAAAAAAACGAGTGTGGAAATAAAAAGGTTTTCACTTGCACCTATCACGGCTGGACATTCCACATGAACGGGAAATTAAATAGGGCGCCAAACTTCGCTACAAATGAATTAGGAAACCATAGCTGTATGCCACAAGTAAAGCTTGAAGTATTCCAGTCCATGATCTTCATAAATTTGAACCCAGAAGCAAGACCAATGGAAGAAACGTACGGAGAATTTATGGCCAATCTGGAAAGATACACTTTCTTGGAGTCTTTGAAAAAGGTTCGGGTAAACCAAAGGATCATTGATGCTAACTGGAAAGCGGTTATTGATAATTACCTGGAGTGCGATCATTGTAAGATTGCCCATCCTGAGTTTTCAAAAACATTTGATATGAAAAATTACCACATCGATTTACATGGCAATTTCTCATGCCAATATTCAGAGTTAACCAATAAATCGAATGAACAACAAGAAGATCACGCCAATTTCTATTGGGTATGGCCCAACTTGATGGTGAGCATTTATCCTGGAAAAGAAGGCAATATGACGATAAGTCAAATTTTGCCGCTGGCCCCGGATAAATCACTTGCTATCTATAGCTACTACTTTAATTCGGATGAAATTAGCAAAGAGCAAGAGGAACTGATTCGTTTTGTCGATCAGGTAAGATTAGAGGATTTCGACCTTGTAGAGTTATTGCAAAAAGGTTTCCATACAAATGCCTTCAAGCATGGAGTGTATTCACCGACTGAGTATGCACTCAAATTTTTTCACAACCTTTATGGAGAAGCTATGAACGTGAAAGAAGGAATGCTTTAACGAAACCCTTCGTTTATATGAAAATAGATTTATATAGAAATATATTACTAGACATATTTGGAGGATTAAAATGAATAATCAAACAGAATTCACAGCCGTTGCAGAACCAAATGTTAAAGGTTACCACACAGAATTCACAGTTGCGGACGCCATTGTAAATGAGCTCTTGCAAGCAGGAGTGGAAGCAGTATTTGGAATCGTTAGTATTCATAATATGCCAATTTATGATGCAATCCTAAGGGATGGAAAAATCCGTACCGTTACTGCCCGTGGTGAAAGCGGAGCGGTCAACATGGCTGATGCCTATGCCCGTGCTACAGGAAAATTGGGTGTGGTCATCACAAGTACTGGTAGTGGGGCAGGTAATGGTGCAGGTTCTTTGTCAGAAACATGGAACTCTGGGACTCCTGTTCTGCACATTACTGGAGAAGTGGATTCCAATTATATTGGAACAGACCAACGTTATATTCATGAAGCTAAAGACCAGTTAAAAATGATGGAGGGAGTGAACAAAGCAGCCTATTTGTTGAAGCGTCCAAAGCAAATCATTCCGTTTATGCGTAAAGCGATCAAAGAAGCGCTGACTGTACCAACAGGTCCGGTAACTGTTTCCATTCCAACGAATTTCCAGGCACAGATTATTCCTAACAATCATTTGATTGAAATGGAAGCGCTTCAAAATCAGGAGGTAAAGCTCAACATTCCTGCTGATGTTGTTGAAAGGATTGCCTTAGCAAAAAGACCCATCATTTGGGCAGGCAATGGGGTAATAGCGTCAGGTGCATCAGAGGAACTGCGTAAGCTGGTGGATAAAATTAAGCCTGGAGTCGTTACAAGTGAATCCGGAAAAGGGTCTATCCCTGAAAACCACCCGCTCTGCATAGGTAACTTTGCGTTTTTCCCTCAAGTAGAGGAACTATTAAAAAAGTCGGATTTACTTATTAGTGTTGGGGTCCGTTTCCGTGGTAGTGAAACGAATGGATGGACACTTCCGGTACCAGAAAATCACATCAATATTGATTTGAACCCTAATGCCTTTAATCGTAACTTTGATACATTGTATACACTGAACGGAGATGCCAAGGCAGTTTTACAAGAGATTAATAGTCTTTTGGCCAATAAGGAGATCCATCCTGATGCAGATTATGTTGATGAAGTGAAGTCAGTCCGTCAGGCTGTACGTGATGACCTTCGAAGCCAAATTGGGCCTTATGGTGAAGTGGCGGATATTATGCGTGAACAGCTGCCTGAGAATACAGTTTTGGTGACGGACGTAACGATTCCTGGATACACTTGGGGTAATAAATTGTTCGATATTTATGAACCAAGAGACTACCTCTACATGACAGGCGGCGGAATCGGACAAGGTTTGCCAATGGCGATTGGC
This sequence comes from Neobacillus driksii, assembly GCF_013409995.1. Lineage (GTDB taxonomy): Bacteria > Bacillota > Bacilli > Bacillales > Cytobacillaceae > Neobacillus > Neobacillus driksii. Next base: position 63,324 of record NZ_JACCBX010000011.1, on the reverse strand, counting down.
GCCAAAATTGGTCAGCCAGAAAAGAATGTCGTTCTTATTGCTGGTGATGGTGGATTCATGGTGAATTCAAGTGAGATGATCTCAGCGATTCAGGAAGATGCGCCGATTATCATTCTATTATTCGATGATGGTGGATATGGAATCTTAAGATACTATCAAGAAGCGGCATATGGCCGACGTATATCTGTAGACTTGAAAAACCCTGATTTCGTCATGCTGGCAAAATCAATGGGATTCGAATCAGAGAAAGTTCGCTCGGTTGAAGAGTTCAAAGCAGGATTAGCAAATGCAATCGCAAGCAAAAGGCCTTATATGGTTGTAGTAGATGTAGAGGCAGTTGGAGTATTGGAATACAAAGATTCGGACGAATACATTGCCTCTTTCCGTCCAAAACAGGGATAGATTTCCGCCGTATTTAACGTTCCTCCCCCACTTCTAAAGTGGAGGGGGATTGTAAGCCATACTGGGAGGTACAAAGCTATGACAAAAGAGTTAAAACACTATATAAATGGGCAATGGGTAGACTCAAGTAACCCGAACAAACTTGATATTATTAATCCCGCTACACAGAAAGTCATTGCCAGGGCACCGAGCGCTACTAAGGAAGAAACAGAAGAGGCAATCAAAATTGCAAGAAGAACGTTTGAAAGTGGTATATGGTCTGATCAATCCCAGCAGGAGAGGGCGGCTGTTTTACTTCAGATTGCAGATCTATTACAGGAGAACATGGATGAATTAAGAGATTTAGAAGTACAGAATAATGGAAAAACGAAAAGAGAAGCAGAGTCGGATGTTGAGGAGGCCGTAAATACATTTCGTTATTATGCAGGTCTGCTTAATGTGCCTAACGGCCAGGTTTATGAAACCTCCGGAAATATGCAGACATTAATCATTAAGGAACCGATTGGAGTTGCGGGATTAATTGTCCCTTGGAATTTCCCCTTATTGATGAGTGTATGGAAGATTGCACCGGCACTTGCGGCTGGTAATAGTATCCTTTTAAAACCTGCGGAAATTACTCCGATGACAGCAGTAAAATTGTTTGAACTGATTGATCAGTCCGATTTACCAAAGGGAGCAGCTAACCTCATTATGGGAGATGGACCGGTTGTTGGCCAGACGATTGCTGAAAGTGATGATGTAGATATTGTTTCCTTTACTGGAAGCACAGGAGTCGGCCGTCATATCATGCAAGCAGCAGTCGGTAATATGAAAAAAGTGTCCCTTGAGCTGGGAGGAAAATCTCCGAATATCATCTTTGATGATGCCGATTTAGAAACAGCACTTGATTACTCTTTATTTGGCATATTCATGGGATCTGGTCAAGTTTGTTCTTCTGGGAGCCGGATTCTTGTCCAAGAAGGACTCTACGATGAATTTGTTCAGAAATATATACAAAAAGCAAAAAAGATTAAAGTAGGTCCTGGACATGATGAGCACTCCCAAATGGGGGCTATTGTTAGTGAAAAGCACTTTAAGAGTATTTTAAATTACATCCAGATTGGTAAAGAAAAAGGTGCGAATCTTGCTCTTGGCGGAAATAGAATCGAGGGTAACGGTTTAGAGGATGGATTTTTCATTGAACCTACGGTCTTTACCGATGTAACGGCCGATATGCGGATTGTCAGGGAAGAAATCTTTGGACCAGTTGTTACGATCCAGAAATTCAAAGATGAAGATGAGGCAATTAAGTTTGCCAATGACACAGAATATGGACTTGCTGGTGCTGTTTTCTCTACAGACCAAAACAAAGCCTTACGTGTCATCAAAAAGGTTCGTGCCGGCATCACCTGGGTAAACGCTTACCATCTAACAAATATTCAAGCGCCATGGGGCGGATATAAACAAAGCGGCATCGGCAGAAGCCTAAGTACGTATGGATTGGATGAATACCAGGAAACAAAACAGATTAACATTAATCTGGATCCTGCGCCTATTCGCTGGTTTGAATAGTAACTTATTTTTTTAGAGTAATAACAACAAATTCATAGTGTTAATAGTATTTTTAATAGTGGCTGCATGATGGTAGAAAGAAGAAATTCTAGGGAGGTATTGAAATGTCTAAACCATATTTAATTGTTGAGTGGAATGATACAGAAACGGACGCGCAGGGGTGGCTTGTTGTTCATAATTTCGTGAAAGGATATACAGGCGGCGGCACGAGAATGCATCCGACAGTAACAAAAGAAGAGGTTGAAAGATTGGCCGAAGCGATGGCTTATAAGTACGTAGCTAGTGACAGCGGAACGACAGGAGGATGTAAAGCAGGAATTAAATATGATTATAAAGCTCCAGATGCTAATGCCGTATTAAGAAGATTTTTAATTGCTATGATGCCTTATATTGATAGTGGGGTATCTTTAGGAAGTGACCTAGGTACCAAGTACGAAGATGTACTACAAATCTTTAACGAATTCGGCATCGACATCCCTCTAACAAATTCAATGAAACAAAATTCTGCGATTCTTCAAGGGATCAAGGATTTTGATGGGCTGATGAAAACAAGAATTGATGGATTGCTTTTAAATGATGCTGTCACAGGATATGGTGTTGCGTTTTCAGCTGATGAAGCTTGGAAGTTTAAAAATGGCAAGGACGGCGCGAAGGTTGTCATCCAAGGCTTTGGTTGTGTAGGGGCAAGCTGTGCATTAAAACTTTCTCAATTAGGTTACAACATCGTCGGAATTTCAGATGCGAACTTGTTAGTCACATGTGAAGAAGGATTGGATATTCAAAATCTTATTGACCATAAGAATGTATATGGAGAAATGGACCAAGATTATTTTGAACCAAATTATACGGTAAGGCCGAACTCTGAGTGGCTCGATGTGGATTGCGATATTCTTATCCCATGTGCATTAGAGGACGTGATCAACAAGTCTAATGCTGAAACTGTTAAAGCGAGTTTGATTGTTGAAGCGGCTAATATACCAGTATCTTCCGAAGGAGATGAAATCATCAAACAAAGAGGAATTGACATCGTGAATGATTTTGTTGCGAACCTAGGGGCAATAAGATTTTATGACGCTGTTATTTTTGGACTGGTCAAACCAGACCCACAGGCAGTGATGGATGATATTGAAAAGCTATGCCGAAAAAATACCAATCAACTATTTTCAGAAGCGAAGAAACAAAACAGATATCAGCGGGATGTTGCATATGAAATTTTTAAACCTGAAGTCAGTGATTTATTAGAGTGTACAAGCATGTCTGAAAAGGAAGCCGTCAGATAAGCAGGCAATACAAGGGGGCATGATTGGGCCTATCCCTTATAGGGATAGAAAAAATACAGGGGGAATTGGATGAAACCAGAACAAAGTAGTCAACCAAAAGAATTAAAACGTTCGATGAAAAGCAGGCATTTATTTATGCTTTCCATAGGGGGAGTCATTGGAACGGGTCTTTTCCTAGGATCGGGGTATGCGATTGGCGAGGCGGGGCCTTTCGGAGCGATTACCGCCTATTTATTCGGAGGCTTGCTTATGTACTTGGTTATGGTTTGTCTAGGGGAGCTATCCGTCGTCATGCCGGTTTCTGGTTCATTTCAGGCTCATGCAGAGCGATTCATAGGCCCTGCCTCTGGGTTTATGATTGGCTGGACTTACTGGCTAAGCTGGGCCATTTATGTAGGACTAGAATTTATTGCAGCCGGTTTGCTGATGGCCAGGTGGTTCCCGGATGTACCGGTATGGGTATGGTGTACCGTTTTCTCCTTACTTTTATTCGGTATCAATGCCTTGACTACAAGAAGCTTTGCTGAGATGGAGTACTGGTTCTCTGCCATTAAAGTATTAGCTGTTCTCTTTTTTATTGTCGTTGGCGGGGCAGCGATCTTCGGTTTGGTCCCTATCAAAGGACAATCGGCCCCTCACCTATCAAACTTTTTCGGTGACGGATTCTTTCCAACAGGTTTTATCGGTGTCTTTATATCAGTGATGACAGTCGTTTATTCCTTTATGGGTTCAGAAATTATGGGAGTTGCAGCGGGTGAGACAGAGGATCCCGAAAAGAGTATCCCAAAAGCTATCCGGAGTATCATCGTCCGTATTTTACTTTTCTATGTACTGGCCACTTTTGTCTTATCAGCCATTGTTCCGTGGAAAAAGGCGGGTGTACTCGAAAGCCCATTTGTAACGGTATTTGATATGACAGGAATTCCTTATGCGGCTGATATTATGAACTTTGTTATATTAACAGCGATCCTTTCAGTAGGAAATACAGGTTTGTTTGCTTGTACGAGAATCCTTTTTTCACTTTCCCAAAGTGGTCAGGCTCCGCGAGCATTCGGTAAGGTAAACAAACGCGGTGTTCCTATGAACGCCTTGCTTGTGACACTCGCATTTGCATTGCTTTCCTTGCTTACCAGTGTTATAGCAGAAGAAACATTATTTGTTGTCCTGCTTGCAATCAGTGGTGTTGGAGGGGTTGTTACCTGGATGGCCATTGCGTTTGCACAGTATAAATTCCGCAAACAGTATATTGCGGATGGCGGAAAGCTTGCGGATTTGAAATTTAAAGTTCCTTTCTTCCCGCTGGTTCCAATTCTCTGCCTGATCATGTGCGTAGGAATCGTCGTGTTTACTGCTTTCGATCCGGCACAGCGTACATCACTGTATATAGGATTCGGCTTTGTTGTCGCCTGTTATGTTTTTTACTACTTTAAATTTACAAGAAAGAAAGTGGCTACATCCGTCTTAACAAATGGGGAGCCTGATAAGATAGTGCAATAGATTTAAAAAAGTCTATGTGGTGTATGGATAAAAAATAGGCAACCAAAGATCAGATACCTTTCCTTTTCAAAGGGGAAAAGGGTTTCATGGAGTTTTAAATATCAGAAGGTTCAAATATTGGGTATCCAAATAAAACATATCGTTTACTGTATTACATTTATGTATTCTAAACTGGGATGGTGAAATATGAAGAAGGTTGTTTTTCTATTAACTTTAATACCAGCCTTGGGTTCACTTTTTGTCATTAATCGAGTGGAACCCTATGTACTTGGATTACCATTTGTCCTTTTTTGGGCTATATGCTGGGTTGGCCTGACATCCATGTTCTTGATCATTGCCAATAAACTGGACCCTGCGAATAAGGAGGAAGAAGAATTATGAACGCAGCCCTTTTAGTCATCCTTTTTTTCCTGGGATTGTGTATTTGGTTAGGGCTTCAAGCCCGAAAAGGAAAAGAAATGAATATGGAGCAGTGGTCTGTCGGGGGACGGGGTTTTGGAAGTCTTTTGATGTTCTTTTTATTAGCGGGTGAGATGTTTACTACCTATACATTCCTAGGAGCAAGTGGTGGTGCTTATCGATCCGGTATGCCTCCCGCCCTATACGCTTTCAATTGCTTCTACTTTGTAATCGCTTACTGGCTGCTTCCGCCTGTTTGGAAGTATGCTAAGGAAAATAAAGTTCTATCCCAATCAGATTTTTACGAGAAAAAGTATAACAGTCAGGCACTTGGTATTCTCGTAGCGATCATAAGCGTTGTTGCCGTTATTCCTTACTTAGTGATGCAGTTAAAAGGATTAGGAATTATTGTATCTGAAGCGTCCTATGGTTCTATTTCTCCTCACATGGCAATCGTCGTAGCCGTCATTGCTGTTACCATTTATGTAACGGTATCTGGGATGCACGGAGCCGCATGGACAGCCATTATTAAAGATATCTTGATCTTAGCTGTTATGGTCTTTATGGGGTTTTATTTCCCTTTTCATTATTACGGCGGCATAGGGCCGATGTTTGAAGCAATTGATACCGCCAAAACTGGTTTTTTACTATTCCCAGAACAAGGATTAAGTATTTCGTGGTTTGTTTCGGCTACGATCATGACAGCACTGGCATTCTACATGTTTCCACATATGATGGCGGGGATATTCTCAGCTAAAAGTGGGAAATCACTGCGTATAAATGCAGGGATAATGCCCATCTATCAGGTAATTATCGTTTTTTCTTTGATTATCGGTTTTTCTGGTGTTTTACAAGTGCCAGATTTAAATGGGCCAGATACAGATTTAGCCTTATTTAAAATGGCGAAATTGTCTTTCGACCCGTGGTTTGTCGGGGTCATTGGGGCAGCTGGAGCCATGGCCGCCCTTATCCCAAGTTCTTTGGTATTAACGGCGGTTTCAACGATTCTTTCTAAAAATATATACAAAGCATGGAAACCGAACACAACAGATCAAGAGCTGGCAAAGCTAGCCAAAAGGTTTGTACCGGTTATAGCGTTGGTAACACTTTTCTTTACATTTAATGGAGGGGAATCGATTCTTACGCTATATCTTATGTCCTATAGCTTTATGGTTCAGTTATTTCCTGCTTTGTTTTTTAGCCTTTGGAAAAGGAACCCGGTTACCGTTCAAGGGGCTTTCGCTGGAATGATTGTTGGCAGTATCATCGTCATTTATTCAACCATTACAGAAATGTCACTTGCAACGCTATTCCCGTCATTTCCAAATGTCATTAAGGATTTAGATTTAGGATTAGCCGTATTAATTATCAATATTGCTGTAACGTTGGGAGTAAGTGTTGTAACGAAGAAATCGGCGGCTAGGGTGGATGATGACACTACTATTAGTAATCTAGTATGAAAAAAAGAGTAGAAAAGATTGATAGAAGGAAGAGTATAGGAGGATTTATCGATGCGCCATTTGAATTACATTAACGGCCAATGGCAAGAACCAACTACAAATGAATATAAAAAGAACTTTAGTCCACATAATGGAGAAGACTTGGGGGAATTCCCATCCAGTGCAGCAGCTGATGTTCACGAAGCGGTAGCTGCAGCAAAAAATGCTTTTCCAGCTTGGAAAAAACTCTCCATTCAACAAAGGGCAGCTTATTTACAAAAGGCTGCGGCTATTTTGAAAGAAAACATAGAGGAAATAGGACGGGATCTAATTAAGGAAGAGGGAAAAGCGTTCTCGGAAGGGATGGGGGAAGCTAATCGCGCGGTAAGCATCCTCGATTATTTTGCAGCTGAAGCACGGCAGCCACTTGGAGATGTCATTCCGTCCGCGAGTGAGAAAACATTTTTGTATACGACCCGTACACCCCTAGGTCCTATTGGCTTAATTACACCATGGAATTTTCCCATTGCCATTCCAGTATGGAAGATGGCACCAGCACTTATATACGGAAATACAGTGGTGATTAAGCCTGCTGATTTAACACCGAAATCTGTCTATCACGTTATGAAAGCTTTTGATGAAGCTGGTCTGCCAGCAGGTGTCCTTAATTGTGTATTTGGCAGAGGATCTGTTATTGGGAATGAATTGGTGAACCACCCAGATATAAAAGCCATTTCTTTCACCGGTTCGAACCAAGTAGGACGGCAGATTCAAAAACAGGCTGTAGAACACGGAAAAAAGGTACAGATGGAAATGGGAGGAAAGAATCCGCTAGTTGTTCTAAAGGATGCAAATCTTGAAAGAGCGGTTGAAATAGCTGTAGGCGGAGCATTTAAATCTATCGGTCAAAAATGTACAGCAACGAGTCGTGTGATTGTCGAAGAAGGGATTTACGAGTCATTCCGTGATAGGCTTGTAAAGCGTACGAAGGAATTAACAATTGGTAACCCGCTTCACGAGGTAACCGTTATCGGGCCGGCCGTATCAAAAGCACAGCTTGAGGGGGTGCTCGAAATGATCGAAACGGGGAAATCAGAAGCAACACTGCTTTGCGGTGGAGAGATCCCGGAAGATGAAGAATTGAAAAATGGTTTTTATGTAAAACCAACAATCTTTGAAAACGTGCCTAAAGATGCTCGGATTGCCCGTGAGGAAATTTTCGGTCCCGTTCTTGCATTGTTTAAAGCCAAAGATTACGAGGAAGCAGTGGAAATGGCAAATGATACTGAGTTTGGTCTTAGCGCAGCCATTTGTACAAACAACTTAACATTAGCCCGCCGCTTCATTGAAGATGTGGAAGTAGGGCTTGTACATGTGAACTCGGAAACTTCGGGAGCAGAACCACAAATGCCTTTTGGCGGATGTAAAAATTCTAGTTCCGGCAGTCGTGAACAAGGAAAAGCTGCTATTGAGTTTTATACAGAAGTGAAGACTGTTTATATGGATCCAATGTAGTTCTTACTACTCAACAAAGATAATCAAAATGGAGAGGGGTCCTAATGAATATGTATGATTTTGCAATAGTTGGAGGAGGAATTGTTGGCTTATCAACAGGGATGGCCATTTATGAGCGTTTTCCCAACGCGAAGGTAGTTGTCATTGAGAAAGAATCCGTTGTTGCGGAACATCAAACAGGGCATAACAGCGGTGTGATTCATTCTGGTATTTATTATAAGCCTGGTAGTTTCAAAGCTCGTTTTGCCCGCCAAGGAAGTAAATCGATGACTGCGTTCTGCCAAACACATGGTATAGACCATGATATTTGCGGAAAAGTAATTGTTGCAACGAAACAAGAGGAATTACCACTTCTTGAAAATTTATATAATCGAGGGCTGGAAAATGAATTAGCTATTCATAGAATCGGTTCGGATGAATTAAAGGAAATAGAACCACATGTTAATGGTTTAGGAGCAATACGTGTTCCGATGGCCGGCATCGTAAATTATAGACAAGTTAGTGAAAAGTTCGCCGAAATTATCCAAGAGAGTGGCGGAGAGATTCGTCTAAATACAAAAGTGGAGAAAATGCAAGAAGAATCGGATCAAGTAATCATTGAGACGAATCGCGGCACATTAAAAGCTGGAATGGTCATTAACTGTGCTGGGCTTCACAGTGATCGTGTAGCACTAGCAGCAGGATATAAAACAGATATGAAGATTTTGCCTTTTAGAGGCGAGTATTACAAATTAAAACCTGAAAAGCGTTATCTAGTAAAAAATTTAATTTATCCTGTTCCAAATCCAAAGTTCCCATTTCTGGGGGTGCATTTTACCCGAATGATCAGCGGTGAAGTCGATGCGGGACCAAATGCTGTGCTTAGCTTTAAACGTGAAGGATACAGAAAGACAGATTTTAATGCAAAGGATTTAATAGAATCATTAAGCTTTCCTGGATTATGGAAAATGGCAGGGAAATTTGCGAAGGAGGGGCTTGATGAATATATTCGCTCCTTCAGTAAGAAACAATTTACAAAGAGCCTTCAGGAACTGATTCCGGAAATCCAAGAAGATGATTTAATCCCTGCACCTGCTGGAGTCCGTGCTCAAGCATTAAAGAGCGATGGGAATATGGTGGATGACTTCCATATCATTCAAGGGAAACGAACAATCCATGTATGTAATGCGCCATCTCCTGCTGCAACGGCTTCAATAGAAATCGGAAAAGAAGTTGTGAATAGAATACCAGAACAAACAAACTTAAAAGAAGCAATACTAGCTTAAATAATTCCTTTGAGAGGTAGCCCATTATGCTGAATGGAAAGACTATTTTTATTGCAGGTCACGCTCGTCTGCCGCAAGGAATGGCAGCAAAAAGTGTCTTCGATACGTTAACAATCACAGCTGAAGTCGATCGTAAATATGGTGTAGTAGTAGAGGCGTCTTGTACTCTAGCAACCGAACATGGGAGCGACTTTATTGGCCGTATATTAAAGGGCGTTAGTCTAAAAGATGGAGTGGAAGGTTTAATTGAAGAAATTGAAACCTATTACCGAGGCAAGGCGACAAATGCTCTTGTTGCGGCATTAAAGGATCTAGACCTTCATTTCCATCAAATAAAAACTGAAGAAAAGCAGAAGGTATTATAAGCGTTTTCAAAATATTTGAAATAATCAATTGACAATCTATCATATTCAAAGTATACTAACAGTAGTCAAAATATTATTAATACTTCCACTCGCTGAATAACACCCTTTCAGATCCGTGGATAGATTATAAATATTTGGAAACAGGAAATATAAAATAACAATTAACTGCTAATTCATTGTGACTCTATTAACCATAGAGCTGTGAAGTGAATATAAGCCAGTTGTACATTGAGTCCCGCTATTTTTGGGTACTTTGTCCAGCTGGCTTTTTATATTTCCTAACTTCAATATTTTAACTATCTTACACAAAAATGGAGGACTAAAAAATGGTAATCGCAGAAAAACAAAGAGGGAAATTCGAAACAAAAACAGACATGTATGAAGTGAAAGTTCACCCGCAAACAGACCGTTTATACCACATTCAACTTTCGAAAAAGGCCATTCAAGGGTTTTTGGATACCGTAAAAGAAGAGAATTATTCTGTCCAGCATTTAGAATATACACCCTATTCTCGTCTTATTGTCTCTTCTATTCTATTAGATCATGTTGGAGAAGAATTCAGCGAGTTACTTCGAAACATTGTTCATGACCGTGAATCTGGCGGATTTACGATTGGTTTAGTTGGTGTTACCGAGGATACAGATGAATACGTTATTTTCTCTACTGCTATTTCTTATTTGTTAGGTTCATCAAACTTTGATTCAATGTCTGGAAAATATTATGCACGCTTTTCTGTCAAGCATACTGATACAAGTGACTCCTATCTCCGTCAAGCCTATCGCTTATTTACCCTTCATACGGATGGGACATTTGTAGATGAGCCGACAGATTGGCTGTTAATGATGAAAATAGTAGAAGAAAATGCATGCGGCGGTGAATCTCGATTATTACACCTTGATGATTGGAAAGACCTTGATAAGTTTTCAAATCATCCATTGGCAAGCCATAAGTTTACGTACAAAGCACCATCTAGTAAAAATGTAGATCAGGAAATTCAGCGCTTAACCTTCTTCAACTACAATAATAAGCCTGGTGCATGCTTCATCGACCAATTTGTCTATCCTGAAACCATTGAAGAAGCTAAATACCTTCGTGACCTTTCACATTCAATGGAAACCGATGAAAGTGTTACAGAACTCAAACTTCCAGTCGGAGATTTAGTAGTTGTTAACAATATATTCTGGTTACATGGGCGTGCAGCCTTTGAGGTAAATCCCAACCTGAACCGCGAATTACTACGTCAGCGAGGACGTTTTCATCAGTAATCGTTCCAAGTGACAAGCACCACCGGAATTATGTCAAAAGGCCAATTATCTTTTTCTGGGAGTGATTATGAATGACACAGTTTAAACATTTATTTAGTCCAGTTGAAATTGGCCATACAGAATTGAAAAATAGGATTCTAAGTACGGCCCATCAAACCAATCATGTTAAGAATGGAATCCCTACATTGGATATGACTGCCTATCATGTAGAACGTGCCAAAGGCGGTGCCGGATTACTTATACTAGAAGCCGCCGCTGCACATCCATCGGGGATGCTGACAACCAAAACAATTGCTGGATATGACAAAAAGATTGTCCCTGCTTACCAGGAGCTTTCCAATGAAGTTCATAAATATGGAACGAAAGTATTTTCACAATTATTCCATGGCGGCAGGGAAGTCGTTTCAAGTGAGTACCGGAATGCGGCCTGGGCACCGTCAGCGGTTCCAAGCCTCAGGTTCAGTACCATGCCCAAACCGATCAGTATTGAGGAGATTAAAGATGTCATTGAAGGATTTGCCCTGTCAGCTAAATGGGCGAAGGGAGGCGGGCTGGATGGTGTAGAAATCTGTTGCTCGCACGGATACTTGCCTGCACAGTTTTGGTCGGAGCACACCAATCTTCGTACCGATGAATATGGGGGATCGTTTGAAAACAGAATGCGGTTTATTGTCGAAGTGATGGAGCGAGTCTGGCAGGAAGTTGGGGAGGACTTTACGGTTGGACTCCGTATGAGTGCAGATGAAATGACCATGGATGGAACAACCGTAAAAGATGCCGTACAAATTGTCGAATATTTGGTCGAAAGAGTAAGAGTGGATTTTATTGATGTCACCTCCGGAGATTCCAGTACATTTGCCGGATCCACCCATATTGTGCCGCCATCTCCCATGAAGCATGGATATAACACACCCTATTCTTTTAAAATTAGAATGGCTGGTGCTGTACCGGTTTTCGTCGGCTCACGTATTGTAGATCCGCAAGAAGGGGAGAAGATTGTGGCAACAGGAAAAGCAGATGTTGTCGGCATGACCCGTGCATTAATTGTAGATCCTTACATGCCAAACAAGGCAAAGACAGGCAATCTTCAACAAATTGATGCCTGTTTAGGCTGCTTACAGGCTTGTATCGGTCATTATCACAATGGCTTAACCATCGGTTGTGTTCAAAATCCCTCAGCAGGCAGAGAAAATGAAGTGCAAACTCTTAAGGAAAGCTTTAGAGACAAGAAGAAAGTTCTTGTGATCGGTGCTGGACCAGCAGGCATGCAAGCAGCGGCTACATTAGATGAACTTGGCCATAACGTTATTCTGGCAGATAAAGCGGACAAAATCGGCGGATTATTGCATACATTAAAAAAGATGCCAATGAGACATGAGCTTGCAGAATCGATGCTTGATAATTTTATGCGAAAAATATCTACTAGTAACGTGAAGGTTACACTTGGAGTGGCTGTACAACCAGAAGATATTAACAAAATTTCGCCGGATGCCATTATCTGTGCCACAGGATCAAGACCGTATATCCCCGATATTCCAGGGATTCATGATCACCGTGTAATGACGGTGGAAGAGGTGTTCCATTATCCGAATAACCCTATTGGGAAAAATGTTTTGGTATTTGATTTTGCCGGTGATTGGCCAGCCTTGGAAGCGGCGATCGATTTGGCAGAAAAGGGGCATATCGTCTCTCTTATTACTGCAAGGCTGCATGCGGGCGAAGGCGTGCCTCAATACTTACGAAATGAATATTTAAAAAAGCTTTATCAACTAAACGTAAAAATTATGCCTCACTATGATTTAGGAGAAATTAAAGGCGATACTGTTGTCATTAGAAATCTATTTTCATATGAAAAAGAGACAATGGAAAATTGGGATTCTATTATTCTTTCGCACGGTCGTGTACCAAATAATGAACTATACGAACAAATGAAGAAATTAGTACCTGAAGTATGGCAAATCGGTGATTGCCTGGCGCCGAGAACAATAGAAGAGGCAACTTTTGAGGGGATGTCTATAAGTTTGCGATTAGGAGTCCATGACAATGGGAATCCTTTTATTTCAACTATTAAAGGGCTTCTAACGAAATAAAAGTGTATCTTTCAAAGTTTTTTCAAATAAGGGCTTGAATGTATGGGATAAGTAGGAGGTGGGAGTTTTTGAAAGGAGCTTTGGAAGGTATAACAGTATTGGATTTATCGAGGGTACTGGCAGGTCCATACTGTACGATGATTCTTGGGGACCTTGGAGCAGATGTCATGAAAGTGGAGGCTCCGGGAGGCAGTGATGAAACGCGGGGCTGGGGGCCGCCGTTCCAAAATGGTGTAAGTGCCTATTATTTATGTGCTAACCGCAATAAGCGCAGCATCACCGTAAATCTGAAAACCGAAGAGGGAAGGGAAATCATACGCACTTTAGCCAAAGATGCGGACGTTGTGATTAATAACTTCAAAACCGGGTCGATGGAAAATTGGGACTTGGACTATGACTCTTTGAAAGCGATCAACCCGAGGCTGGTATATTGCTCCATCACAGGCTTTGGCGAAACGGGACCATATCGGCATTTGCCGGGCTATGATTACATTATTCAGGGAATGAGTGGACTGATGAGCATTACCGGGAATGATGAAAGTGGGCCAATGAAAATTGGTGTAGCAATGGTTGATATTTTAACAGGTTTATATTCTGCCATTTCAATTGAAGCAGCATTACTGGAAAGAGAGAGATCCGGACAAGGGCAAAAAATAGATATGTCGCTTATGGATACGGCGGTAAGCTCACTCGCCAATGTAGCAAGTAATTATCTAATATCTGGAGCAATCCCAAGAAGACTTGGTAACGACCATCCAAATATTGTACCTTACTCAACATTCAGGGCAATGGATGGAGAATTGATCATTGCAGTTGGTAACAACCGGCAGTTTGCCACCCTTTGTGAAGTAATGGGAATAAGTGAAATTGCAGCAGATGAACGGTTCCATACCAATGAAGCAAGGGTTAATCATAAACTTGAACTCACGGGCATTTTAGAAAATCGGCTGCAGATCAAACCAGCCAATGAGTGGATGGAGCTGTTTTCGCAGCATAATATTCCGTGCGGTCCTATTGCGACGATGGATCAGGTATTTAATCATCCACAAGTATTGGCCCGGGAGATGGTCGTTGAAGTGGATCACCCGGAAGCAGGTTCAGTCAAGCTAGTCGGCTCGCCCATTAAACTGTCAAGAACTGAGACCAAAATAGAACGTCATCCCCCGATTGCGGGGGAACATACCGTTGAAATCTTGCAGCAGGCGGGATATTCACACGTGGAAATTGAACAATTAAAAAAGAATAATATTATCCAAATTTACCAGGAGGCCTATACGCTATGAATTTTGAATTTTCGGAAGAACAGGTAATGTTAAGAAAAATGGTTAGAAGTTTCGTAGATAAAGAAATTATCCCAAATATGAAAGAATGGGACGAGCAAGGGAAATTCGATCCGATTATTTGGAAACGATTAAGCGAGCTGGATCTTATGGGTGTTTGTATTCCAGAAGAATATGGCGGAAGCGGCATGGATTACAATTCACTCGCCATTGTTTGTGAAGAAATGGAAAGAGGCGATACTACTTTCCGTACTGCTGTATCTGTTCACATCGGCTTAAACAGCTTAACACTACTGCAATGGGGGAATGAGGAACAAAAACAAAAATATCTCGTTCCGCAGGCAAAAGGTGAAAAAATCGGCGCCTTTGGGTTAACGGAACCGGGGGCAGGTTCAGACGTGGCAGCCCTTCAGACAACTGCAGTAAAAGACGGGGATGACTATATTTTAAATGGTTCGAAAACGTGGATTTCCCTTTGCGATGTAGCGGATCATTTCATTGTGTTCGCCTATACGGATAAATCGAAAAAACACCACGGTATTTCTGCATTTATTGTGGAGCGCACCATGCCTGGTTTCTCATCAAAAGCAATTAAAGGCAAAATGGGGATCCGTTCCGGAAATACGGGAGAGTTATTCTTTGATCATGTAAGGGTTCCAAAGGAAAACCTATTAGGTTTAGAGGGCGAAGGGTTTAAAATCGCTATGGCCGCACTTGATAACGGTCGCTTTACCGTTGCAGCAGGAGCTGTAGGCCTGATTATGGCGAGCTTGGAGGAAAGCGTAAAGTATTGTCATGAGCGTAAAACATTCGGTAAAGAAATCGGCCGTCACCAGCTTGTACAGCAAATGATTGCAAATATGGAAGCTGGATTGCAAATGAGCAGCTTACTCGTATACCGTGCCGGTGAGCTTAAAAATAAGGGAGTTCGTAACACAAGAGAAACATCACTCGCCAAATGGCAGGCATGTGATTTTGCCAACAAAGCAGCTGATGACGCTGTTCAAATTCATGGGGCTTATGGATTTTCAAGCGAATACCCTGTTGAAAGATTCTTAAGAAACTCAAAAGCACCTGTTATTTACGAAGGAACGAGAGAAGTTCATACGATTATGCAGGCTGAATACGTCCTTGGTTATCGTGTAGATAAGACGTTAAATAATATGCTGCCTGCGTGGCCGTATGAAAAAGAAACGGTAGAGAGCAGGTAAAGGAATTCACAATGAAAGCATAGAATGAATGTAATAGACTTCCATTGTTAACGGGGGAAGTCTATTACTGGCTTTGGTCGAACGGGTCCATTAAAGTCACCGAATTATTGATTAAGAGATTCATATTGTTTATACAAATCCTTTAACGCTGCAATTAGCGCGTGATTGGCTTTTCCTAAATAACCCTCTTTTAACTCTTCAAGAGGCATGTCAATCCCATTTTTCAAACTATGGCCTTTTAGCAGTCTTGCTATATAGTCTCTCCCATGTTCAGTTGCCAGTGTACAAGAGGCATCCACAATTACCCCATAATATTTATCAATTTCTGCCGTAATTGTCAGTGTTTCATAGATACTTCTAGCTGCCATTCCTGTAGGTAATTTCGCATGCCCAGCAATAAAAATGGTATTCATTCGAACACTCTCCTAAATGAAGATTTACTTTTAGAATAATATAAAATTGAAGAAATAGTAAGGATAATTATTGCACTCCATATAATATATAAGCTTTGTAGTGAATGTAGAAAGAATTATAAGGATAGGAAACAATAAAATAAAGTTGCAATTGTATATTGTAGAGTGGTTGGTAGTTACGCTTCTATTCATTTTGGCAAGCAGATGATAATCCCTATGATGCCATTTGGGTTGTCCTTCGAAGTCGATAACTATATTATAGTTTTAATTAGTTTATAATCAGCACTTTTTTCATATAGAATCTTGGTCGCAGGAGTTCATTAATCAAAGCGTGGATGAAATATTAAGGGAATGCTTGGACAATTATATTGACTAGCGAATTTTCCTTCGAATTGATTAAAATGAAGAAATCCCTCATTTAATTAAAATATTTAACGTAATTACGACCCATTATATTTTTGACATATTGTATATAGGCACCTTAGAAGAACAGAAGTTCTTAAAAATGTAGAAGGTATTGTAACAGTTATGCAAAGCGGTGGACAATATCAAGTAGTTATTGGTAACCACGTACCAGAAGTGTATAAAGAAGTAGTTGCAATCGGTGGTATTTCAGCAGAGAAAAAAACGGAGGAAGAAGAATCAGAGGGAAATGCACTTAGCCGTTTAATTGATATAATTACAGGAATTTTCACACCAATTCTAAGTGGTTAGTTGCTGCAGGTATAATTAAAGGTTTTTTAGCCCTTTTTACAGCATTAGGCTGGGTTAGTGCTCAATCAGGAACATACCAGATAATCAATGCGACAGGAGATGCTTTATTTTACTTTTTACCAATTTTCTTAGGATACACAGCGATGAAAAAATTTGGTGGAACACCATTTATTGGTATGACCATTGCCGCTGCACTTGTGTATCCAACATTGGGTACCTTTACTCAAGGGGAGCCACTATATTCATTATTTACAGGAACTATATTTGAATCACCTGTCTTTATTACATTTGCAGGTATTCCGGTTATTTTATTGACGTATTCAACATCTGTTATTCCAATTTTCATTTCAGCATTTTTCGCGGCAAAAGTAGAGAAGTTCTTTGCAAATGTAATACCTAGCGTTGCGAGAGCCTTTTTAATGCCAACTTTTACATTATTATTGATTGTCCCTGCAACATTCATTGTCATTGGTCCTATTTCAACATGGCTAAGTTTATTGGTAGGACAGGGAACCATTTGGCTATTTGAGTTAAAGATAGCCCTTCGGATCCATCTGAAAAGATCGCAACTTTTTTAAATATTCTACCTCTAAACGAAGAATTCGTTTTCTCTTTCTAACTTTTGTTCGTACGTTAATTGCTTATCTTCAATGTGTTTATTCTTTTTGTTTTTTTTTAGTTTTATCAGACATGGATGGCCGTCCTTTCGGTCTATCCAGGGCTAAGGGCTGTATCAGTTTCTGAAGAACCTGTTCTCTTCATAAAGCTTAATACATCTAGCTTGAATTGAACAGAATATGTTTCTCTATGTTTCTTCCTCTTTAAACCTTCCACACCAAATTTCTCGTATACCTTTACCCATCTCCTAATCGGAGTACTGTCTTTCATGTCACACTTTTTAGCTAAAAGAATATATCCTAATTTCCCATCTTGATATTCCTTGACTAACTTTAACTTAAATTCTTCACTATATTTGGCCATAAAAATACACCCCAAAAGTTAGATTTCACTCTAACTTTTGGGGTGCAGTACAAAAAAATCAAGGCTTTTTGACGTCCCGAAGAGGATTCGAACCTCCGACCTACAGTTTAGGAAACTGTTGCTCTATCCTGCTGAGCTATCGGGACACTTTTATTGGGAACGTTACTTATTATAAATAGTTAATCTAAAAAGGTCAATAAGTAAATACCCAGAACTAACCAATTCTTTTTTTACGGAAAATTAACCAAACGATCAGGCTAAGGGTAATTAATAAAAACTCCATTGATAAAATGTACCAAGGATATGGACCTAAAAGATCCAAAAGGCTCGGACTTTTTGGTTTATGGCTTAAAAACATATAATTTCCTTCAACTGCTTTATTGATCAGCATAATGATTGGCATTAATACATTCAAAAAGACGAACAATTTTACAACCGACCAAATGGTTGGACGATAGCCAACAACCCATGTGAAATAAAAGACAACCCAAATGTCCATTAAATGGGTATAGAAAAAATGAAAAAAGCGAAAATGCGGGAAGTCGAAATTTAATAATGGTGTAAAGATAGCCTGAGATGCTCCCAATAAGGCTGTAAATAACAATATTTCATAAATGATCTTATTTCTCGTTAACAATAACAGTACCGATAATACCAGGCTGATACTGCACAATTCTAATGGAATAGCATGACTGACATCCCACATGTCATTCACAGCCATCCAAAAATGATAAGTAAGCTCGATGACTAATAAAGATATTCCTACAACTACCTCTGCTTTTCTCCACTTTTCAGCCTTTAGTGTATTCCTATTAATATAAATCAAAACTGAACCAAGAAAAAGAAGGGCTATGATCACAAAATGGCTGACCGAAAACATTTCAAAATCAAATTCCTTATAATTGCCTCCAAACCATCCCATCCTGGATCACCCTTTTCGGTTTTGTATAATGAATATATGCAGGTATTTTATATCCCCGACCAATAATGGTTAAAAGAAATTTCTACCTAATCTAAGTTTACCTGATATATGTTATAATAGTTTGTCGAAGATACTCGAAATGATTAAACAAGTGGAGGTCATTATGGCTGGTTATACGCCGATGATACAGCAATACTTAACCGTGAAGGCAGATTATCAAGATGCCTTTTTATTTTTTCGCTTAGGCGATTTTTACGAAATGTTTTTTGACGATGCGATTAAAGCATCACAAGAATTAGAAATTACCTTAACGAGCCGTGAAGGCGGCAGTGAGGACCGAATCCCAATGTGCGGAGTACCGTATCATTCTGCTCCTAATTATATTGAACAGCTAATTTCAAAAGGCTATAAAGTGGCGATTTGCGAGCAAATGGAAGACGCCAAACAAACAAAAGGCATGGTAAGACGGGAAGTTGTCCAGCTCATCACACCAGGAACCGTAATGGAGGGCAAGTCCTTAACGGATAAAGAAAATAACTACATTGCGTCTATTTCTTACTTTGATGATCAAACTTATGGATTTGCCTATACCGATCTTTCTACCGGTGAAAGCAAAGTAACACAGCTATCAGATAGTTTTGATGAGGTATTAAATGAGCTAGCTGTTTTGAGCACAAAAGAAGTCGTTGTAGCAAGCAGCTTTGACGCTGAATTGCAAAGGAAAATGAGGGAACGCGATGTCCTTGCCATTTCCTTTGAAGATAATAGTTCAATAGAAATGCAGTTTTCCAATCTGTTGGATAATCTTAATCAAGATAAACTAAAACAAACGGCAGCAAGACTGTTTCACTATTTGTACCGCTCTCAAAAGCGGAGCCTTGACCACTTGCAGGCTGTGACTACTTATCAAATCCATCAATTTATGAAAATTGATTATTATTCAAAACGAAATCTTGAGTTGACCGAGACGATTCGCTCCAAGGGAAAGAAAGGCTCCTTACTGTGGCTGTTAGATGAAACGATGACAGCGATGGGCGGAAGAATGCTGAAAACGTGGATTGATCGTCCCTTACTGTCTCAAGAGGAAATCGAGCACCGTCAAACGATTGTAGAAGTATTAATGAACAAGTACTTTGAACGTCAAGAGCTACGTGAAAAGTTAACGGAAGTTTACGATTTGGAGCGACTTGCAGGACGTGTCGCTTTTGGGAATGTGAATGCCCGCGATCTCGTTCAATTAAAGCGCTCATTAATGCAGATTCCTTACCTAAAACAGATTCTTCACGGCATGGACCATGAAGTGGTAAAACAAATTGCCGATTCACTTGACCCTTGTGAAGAAGTGACAGATTTATTAGAGCAGGCGATTGTTGATAATCCTCCTCTTTCACTTAAAGAAGGAAATATCATTCGCGACGGATACAATGACCAATTGGATCAATACCGTTATGCCAGTAGAAACGGGAAAACCTGGATCGCCCAGCTAGAACGTGAAGAGCGAGAAAAGACGGGGATAAAATCTCTTAAAGTAGGCTTTAACAGGGTTTTTGGTTATTATATTGAGGTTACGCGTGCAAACCTTCATCTATTAACAGAAGGACAGTATGAACGCAAACAAACCTTAACGAATGCAGAACGCTTTATCACCCCAGACCTGAAAGAAAAGGAAGCATTAATATTAGAAGCGGAAGAAAAATGCGGTGAGCTGGAATATGAACTATTTACGGAAATCCGAGAGATTGTAAAAGAACATATTCCACGTCTGCAGGCTGCTGCAAAAGCAGTAAGTGAACTAGATGTGCTCCAATGCTTTGCCCAAGTTAGTGAGGAGCGCCGCTATGTAAAACCGAAGTTTTCAACAGGGGGTAAAGTGGTTCTAAAGGAAGGCAGACATCCTGTGGTCGAAAAAGTGTTGAATGCACAGGAGTATGTTGCTAACGACTGTTATATGGACACTGATCGCGAGATCCTTCTCATCACGGGTCCTAACATGAGTGGTAAAAGTACGTATATGCGTCAAGTTGCATTGACGGCCATTTTAGCGCAAATTGGCTGTTATGTACCGGCTGATGAAGCGGTCCTGCCAATTTTTGACCAAGTATTTACGAGAATTGGAGCAGCAGATGATTTGATCTCTGGACAAAGTACGTTCATGGTCGAAATGCTTGAGGCCAGAAATGCTTTGGCCAATGCTACGCAAAACAGCTTAATTTTATTTGATGAAATTGGCCGTGGAACGTCTACCTACGATGGGATGGCACTTGCACAGGCTATCATTGAATACATCCATAAACATATTGGCGCGAAAACGCTATTCTCAACTCATTACCATGAACTAACCGTTCTGGATAGCGAGTTAGAGAAATTAAAGAACATTCATGTTAGTGCGATTGAACATAATGGAAAGCTCGTTTTCCTTCATAAAATAAAAGAAGGACCCACAGATAAGAGTTATGGAATTCATGTAGCACAGCTAGCTGAGCTTCCGAAGGAATTAATCAATCGTGCCAATGAACTTTTATCAGCACTCGAAAAAACTGATGTACAACCTATCACTGTAAAAAACAAAGTAAAGGAAATCGAGGAGCAGCCAGCACAGCTGTCATTCTTTGATGAACCGAAAGAGCCGAAAAAACAAGAGCTTTCTTCAAAAGAAAAGAAAGTTTTAGATAAAATGAAAGAAATTGATTTACTAGATATTACACCGCTTCAAGCGATTAATTTGTTGTACGAGCTTCAGAAAAAGCTTAAAAGCTAGGGGGTGACACGTATGGGTAAGATTATCCAGCTAGACGACGCACTATCTAATAAGATTGCAGCAGGAGAAGTTGTTGAGCGTCCGGCTTCTGTTGTAAAAGAATTAGTTGAGAATGCAATTGACGCTGGCAGTACGGTCATTGAAATTGAGGTAGAAGAGGCGGGGCTGGCAAAAATTCGCATAACCGATAATGGGAATGGCATTGAAGAAGAAGATGTTTTACTCGCCTTTCAACGTCATGCGACGAGTAAAATCAAGAATGAAAATGACCTATTCCGTATTCGCACCCTTGGGTTTCGCGGGGAAGCTCTGCCAAGTATCGCTTCCGTTTCACGTCTTGAGATGAAAACTTCAACCGGTGATGGTGCAGGAAATCGCGTGCTCATTGAAGGCGGTAAGGTGGAAGTCTACGAGAAAGCTTCGAGCAGACGCGGAACGGATATTACGATTACTGATTTATTTTTTAACACACCAGCACGCTTGAAGTATATGAAGACCATTCATACGGAGCTTGGGAATATTACCGATGTGGTGAACCGACTTGCACTTTCCCACCCAGAAGTCGCCTTCCGCTTAATTCATAACGAACGTAAGTTACTGCAAACGAACGGTAAAGGTGATGTCCGCCAAGTGCTCGCGTCCATTTATGGAATGGCGATCGCCAAACAGCTTGTACCGATCTCCGGGGAATCACTGGATTACAAGATTAGCGGTTATGCCTCGATGCCTGAGGTAACGAGAGCATCAAGGAACTATATTTCTACCATGATAAATGGCCGTTTTATAAAAAATTATGCCTTAGCCAAAGCGATTCAGGAAGGGTATCATACGCTACTTCCTATCGGAAGATTTCCGATTGTTCTCCTCAATATTGATATGGATCCATTGTTAGTCGATGTCAATGTGCATCCTTCTAAAATGGAGGTTCGTATCAGTAAAGAAGCAGAGCTAAATGAATTGGTCACAGGTATCATCAAAAATGCGTTTAAATCGAAGATATTGATTCCGTCTGCATATACGCAAGAGAAAAAAGAGATACCAAAGTCAGAACAGACTACCCTGGTTCTTGATGAACGAACCATTGACATACCGGTTAGAAGAGAGATGACATGGGAACGCCCAGTCTTTTCTGGACCGACAATTCAAGAAAGAACGGAAACAATCAAGGTCAATTATGAACCGGTCCCCCAAAAAGTGGAAGTGGAAGACGATCATCAAAATTGGGAATTTGAAGGATTTGATCCAGAACCAGAACAAGAACCAATTGAGACAGAGCAGGATACGGCGGTTTCGCACGAGGATGAAAAAATAGAAAGCAGAATACCGCGGTTATATCCAATTGGACAAATGCACGGTACCTATATCTTTGCTCAAAATGAAAATGGGTTATATATTATCGACCAGCATGCTGCCCAGGAACGGCTCAAATATGAGTACTTCCGTGAAAAGGTGGGGCAGGTCCATGCTGAGCTCCAGGAATTACTTGTTCCAATCACACTTGATTATTCCACGGATGAATACCTGAAAATAAATGAAAATCGGGTGGAATTAGAAAATGTCGGAGTGTTTCTTGAGGAATTCGGATTGAATAGCTACATCGTTCGCTCCCATCCACAATGGTTTCCAAAGGGAGAAGAAAAGCAAATCATTGAAGATATGATTGAACAGCTTCTTTCGATGAAAAAGGTCGATATCAAAAAGCTTCGTGAGGAAGCTGCGATTATGATGAGCTGCAAGGCTTCCATTAAAGCGAATCGTCATTTGCGCAATGATGAGATCCAGGCGTTACTTGACGACTTGAGGAAAGCTTCGGATCCGTTCACCTGTCCGCATGGAAGACCAATAATTGTGCATTATTCATCGTACGAGATGGAGAAAATGTTTAAACGGGTAATGTAAACATACTAGGAGTGTTTTCTTTTTAATAAGAAAGCACTCTTTTTTATAAGGCTTTGTTAATGAAAAATATTGATTTTTCTCACGGCAATCCTTATGAAAGACTAAACTCAATGAGGTATCTCGGATTAGTCTTTCATCATGTTATGAAGGACTAATCTCACTAGGACCTCTTCTGATTAGTCTTTCATCATGCTTATGAAGGACTAAACTCACTGGGAACTCTCCTGATATGTCTTTCATCACGCCATATGAAGGACTAATTTCATTGGGAGTTCTCCATATTTGTCTTTCATCGACCTTTTATACCGTTGTACTATGAAGCAACTAAGTAATTTAACAAAGCTTTTTATAAAATTATCAGAATGGTCTTATATTTGTTGGTGAAATAGTGTAAAATTACACCATAAGGGAGATGAAAGGGGGTCGCCGAATGTTTGTTTTTGGTATCTTAAGTACTTTTTTACCTATTGTTATCATTATTTTTGTAATCGTTTACGCTGTGAAAAACAAAGAAATGGGGGGAGAGGTAGTGATACGTCATCTTTATACGTATTTAGTCTTGTTTGCAACGCTTATGATGGTGATTGGCGGAGGAATTTCAATTTTTATGGCCGCAGCCGATTTAGTAAGCCCGCCAGGTTATTATCAAAACTTTGAAGATTTCAAGCAGGTTTACCATCACGGGAAAGTTCCAACAGGGGAAAGTCAAAAGTTATCGGATGATGAAATTAGAGAAAGATATGATCAAATGGTAAAAGATGAAAAGAACCGAGCTAGAGAAAATGCAAAAAACCAACTTATTAAAAGCTTAGGCTTTATCATCATTCCGCTGCCGATTTTCTTATATTTCAATTATATGAGAAAACGGCAGAGTGACATCTAGTTTTTAAGTATAAAAGTTTCATAATCAATCTCAAATAAAAAAAGTATAGGAAAAATGACTATCACATGGTTTGTTTGATAGTCATTTTTTATTGATATTATAAAATCAATATGATTTATCTCTTCTTTGTGGTTCAACAATTAAAAATTGATACAAGTAATTAAAAATTGCTACTGCAACACTTAGAATTAAAAAGCTGCTTTCGACTCATTCTTCCCATTTTATATACGCCTAGTTTTTCTGCTAAGGTTGTTAAGGTAAGCAAATTAGTAGTCAGCAAAAATATTAGTCAAAAGATATACCCAGAATTTTTTGGTTGTTAATTTAAAGATCCAAAAGTTTAGGATAGTAAAAGGACCAAAAACAAATGATACATCTGTTGCTAATTTTGGAAAAATGGGGTTCTTTACCTTCCACCATTTGAACGCTCGAGATAACTCACTTATTAAGGCAATGATCAAGTCACTAAAAATGATAATAGGCAGGTACTGAAGGAAAGAGTATTTACCAAGTTTTATTACAGAAAACCAAGGAATTATTAGCAATAAATACATTTTCCATTTTTCTTTCATTGTAAAACACCCTGATATGGGCCATCTGCTATACAATACTAATGTTTTATTATCTAATTAGTATTTTTACCTGTAATGATCTGGAATATCCATTCATAATAAAAAAGAGCTACAGCAGTGAGCCTTTTTTTGATGTTATTTTTAAATTATTCCCACAAAGTAAGTTTTTTCATAGAGAATAAAAATATCCTTTGGGTAGATTATATAAAGGCATTACATTAATCAATTCGTGAGGAGGAATTCTTATGGGTAACATTTTTGATTTGTTTAGTGATGACAATTCACAAAATACAAATAATCAAGACAGCCAAAAGAATGCAGGAACCCAAGGAAACAGCACTAGCTCAAGTACCCAAGGAGACAACACTAGCTCAAGTATGCAAGGAAACAACGCTAGCTCAAGCACCCAAGATACTCAAACTAACGGCTCCCTAGAGCTTCATAAGGAAGAGCTAGACATTACGAAAAATAAAGTCGATGCTGGTGAAGTTGTCCTTTCAAAAGAGGTTGTAGAAGAACAAAAAACGGTAGAAGTTCCTGTTATGCACGAGGAAGTTGTAATAAAGAGAACGCCAGTGAACGAACGTAGTAATGCATCAATAAGTGCAGAGGAGACTATCCATATTCCTGTAAGCCAGGAGCAAGTTCAGGTAAACAAATACACTGTAACCACTGAGGAAGTCTCTGCTTCTAAACGCCAAGTTGAGGAAACGCAGCAAGTTCAGGAAACTCTTAAAAGTGAAACAGCTAATGTTAATACTACTGGTAGTGTTGATTTTGTTTCCGATACATCAGGCTTTGAAGATATAAATAACAGCTAAAAGCAAAAACACCTTTTCATTCTCCATAATGAAAAGGTGTTTTCACTCTTTTCCTTGGAGGAGGATTAAAGTGTCTGAGCAGCCAAAAACAGCAAATGACCACTATGATAAAGTATCACTTAATTTACATAAAGAAGAGTTGCAGGTAAGTAAAAAGTGGATAGAGACAGCTAACGTTACCGTGTATAAGAAAAGTTATACTGAAGAGAAGCAAATTTTGGTACCCGTTCGCCGTGAGGAGTTAATTATTGAGAAAAAAATATTAAATTCAGAGGGAGAAACGGATAAAAATATTGAAACGATTCGTATTCCTTTAAGAGAAGATCGTATTGAGGTTACTCTACATCCAACTCTCCTTGAGGATGTAGAAATATATAAGAACCAATATGAAGAAATAAAACAGATTATTGAAACTCTCAAGGAAGAAAAAGTTCATATCGAAACGATAGGTGATGTAAAGTTAACAGTTAATAACCAATTATTATAATATACCTGAAGATTTTTTAGATATATTAAAACAAAAAAATCATTTAATAAGTTAATTAAAAAACTGGCTCTGAAGTGAACTGAGCCAGTTTATTTATACATAGTAACTCGTTACCTTGTAATTGCTAGTTATTTCTTACTTCACTAAAGCTGGAATCTTATGCATGTATTTAAGGGCTTGTCCGGTTCCGATTGCGACGGATTCAAGAGGATTTTCTGCTAATTGTACAGGCACTACTATTTCCTTGCTTAGCCATTCTTCCATTCCCTTCATTAAGGCACAGCCACCCGTTAGGATCACACCGCGGTCCACAATGTCTCCGCTTAGTTCGGCAGGGCAGTCCTCGAGTGTTGCACGAATCGCTTCTAATATATGAGACAATGATTCTTTTAAAGCATCTCTGATTTCATATGATGATAGTGTCACGGTTTTTGGCAAACCTGTTACAAGGTCACGACCACGTACTTCCATAGAAAGCTCTTCGTGATCAACCAATGCATAGCCGATTTCCATTTTGACATTCTCTGCTGTACGCTCACCAATCAACACGTTATATTCTTTTCGGACATGTTGAATGATTTCTTCATCAAGACGGTCTCCGCCAATTTTAATAGAATGGCAGGAGACCACACCGCCGAATGATATGATCGCTACCTCTGTATTACCCCCGCCAATATCTACAACCACATTGGCTACCGGCTCATCCACAGGCATTCCGGCACCAATAGCAGCCGCTACTGGTTCTTCAATCAACTGAATTTTTTTTGCGCCGGCATTTCTCACTGCGTCATGAATCGCTCGTCTTTCAACACTTGTTGAACCAGAAGGTGTACAAATCACAACATTTGGCTTACGAACGGCAAAGCCGACTGATTTGGAAGCTTTGCGCATGATATGCTTCAGAAGCTCTGTGGTAAGGTCATAATCGGCAATGACGCCTTCTTTTAATGGGCGGATGGCAATAATTTTCTCTGGTGTTTTTCCAATCATTTCTTTTGCTTCTGTACCAAAAGCAACAACCTTTTTCGTTTCTGTATCAATCGCAACGACCGAAGGTTCATTTACAGCGATTCCTTTATTTTTACTATAAACCAATATATTAGCAGTTCCTAAATCAATTCCAATTTCAAAGTTTGATAACATTTCATTTCACCTAATTTCCTATTTTTCGACAACCAGCCGTTTTGACCAGTCATTTTTCTACACAATATGCTACGATTAAGCCTACCATGAACTTGGGGGTAAAACGCTGTTTGTAAATGAATCGTTATAGGAATGTAAAGATGTAAAGGAAATATATTTATTGAGACGAAAATGGAATAATAAAATCCTTTATAAAAAACATGCATAGAAAGGATTATTTTTGATTATACTTATTTGATGTTCAACTGCTTTTGAAGTTTGTGTTAGTATGTGTGTGTGACATCATGGAAATTATGAAAAGGGCAGTGTGAAAATTTTGGATTCAAAACAGAAATTATTAGTCATTATTGGTCCAACGGCAGTTGGAAAAACAAAATTAAGCATTGAGCTGGCTAAACGGTATAATGGCGAAATTATCAGCGGCGATTCCATGCAGATTTATCGTGGTATGGATATTGGGACTGCAAAAATAAAACATGAGGAAATGGAAGGAATAGCTCACCATTTGATTGATATTAAAGAGCCGGATGAGAGTTTTTCGGTTGCGGAATTCCAGCAGCTTGTACGGGCGAAAATATCAGACATCACCTCAAAAGGTAAGCTTCCTATCATCGTTGGCGGGACAGGTCTTTACATTCAAGCGGTCATATATGATTATCAGTTTTCTGAGGCCCCAGCGGATGAAGAATTTCGTTTACAGCTTGAAGAGAGGGCGAAGGAAATTGGCAATGAAGCTCTTCATCAGGAGTTAACGAAGGTAGATCCTGAGAGTGCGAGCCAAATTCACCCGAATAATGTTAGAAGGGTGATAAGGGCACTTGAAATTTTTCATTGTACTGGTAAGATTATGAGTGACTATCAAAATAATCAGCAGCCTGACCTTCTTTATGAAACTGCACTGATCGGTTTAACGATGGAGCGGGATAAGCTATATGAACGGATTAATATGCGTGTAGACATGATGATTTCGGAAGGTCTGCTTGATGAAGTCAGCAGGTTACACAGGCAGGGACTTAGAGATTGTCAATCCATTCAGGCTATTGGTTATAAGGAAATTTATGATTATTTGGATGGGAAGGTTGGTCTAGATCTTGCCGTTGAAAATCTAAAACAAAATTCTAGACGATATGCAAAAAGACAGCTAACCTGGTTTCGGAACAAAATGGAAGTACAATGGTTCGACATGACAGATGTCTCAAATTTGTCAAAAAAAATAACCGAAATTTCACAATACGTTGAAGGAAAGCTACAAGTAAAATCGAATACATATTAGTAGAGATAAAAGAGGAGGATATACAAATGAAAACCACCATTAACATTCAGGACCAATTTTTAAACCAGTGCCGTAAGGATAATACCCACGTAACGGTATTCTTATTAAACGGATTCCAATTACGAGGCCAAATTAAAGGCTTTGATAATTTTACTGTTCTTTTTGAATCGGAAGGAAAGCAGCAACTGGTTTACAAGCATGCCATTTCAACCTTTGCGCCGCAAAGAAATGTTCAGCTTGACCTGGATGCACAATAATCTTTATTTATGATCCCGAGTCCATGAATCCATGGGCTTTTTTTATTTTGACTGTGTTAAAACTGAATGTTGATTTTTATGTGCTGGATAATAAGCGGAGAATTTCCGTTTAAATGGGGAAATACCCATATTTCCTTAAATATAAGCGGAGTTTTTCCGCTTATTGTATCCAAATCCTTGGATTTTGTCTTATTTAAAGCTGTTATCCGGAATATCTCCGCTTATATCTGCTTCTTAAGGTTCCTCAAAATACAATAGCCGGAAATTCTCCGCCTATGAATTCTCAACCCTCCACGAAAATCAACAATAAATAATAAGAGAGCCTTATTTTTAATAATGAATTGTGAATAAGATGAATACACATAAATGAAGGAGTATTGCTTGGGAAGCACATAGAAACATTAGAGTGAACTTTATTAGCAATTTCCTCTCGTTATTTGTCAAAATGAGCATATATTTTTTCAAGTAAACGATAAAAGCTGCCTAACGTATACTGTTTGCAGAATGAGAGGTGAAGGCTTTGGATCAACCGATTCGCATGAAAAGCAACGGACAAATAACAGTATCCCTTAACTCGCAAAAGAGGAAGTCCCTGACGAAAGAGCTGCCTGTTCCTCAAGTTGTTCCAAAGGTTATTCCCCCGGAGCACTCGGCATTAAAGGAAATTGAAGAAGAGCTCGGGGCATTAGTGGGTATGGAAGAAATGAAACGAATGATAAAAGAAATTTACGCCTGGATTTTTGTAAATAAGAAACGAGAAGAATTGGGACTGAAGGCTAGAAAACAGGCTCTTCATATGATGTTTAAAGGAAATCCAGGAACAGGCAAAACAACAGTTGCACGGTTAATTGGCAAGCTCTTTTTAAAAATGAATGTTCTGTCTAAAGGGCATTTAATTGAGGCGGAACGTGCCGATCTCGTGGGGGAATATATTGGACATACCGCACAGAAAACAAGAGATTTAGTAAAAAAAGCGCAGGGCGGAATCCTGTTCATTGATGAGGCCTATTCATTAGGGCGCGGCGGAGAGAAGGATTTCGGTAAAGAGGCCATTGATACACTTGTGAAGCACATGGAAGATAAACAGCACGAATTTATTCTTATTTTAGCTGGATATTCTAGGGAGATGGATTATTTCTTAACACTAAACCCTGGGCTCCATTCCCGTTTCCCGCTGGTCATTGACTTTCCGAATTACACAATTGAGCAATTGATGGAAATTGCCAGCCGCATGCTCGATGAGCGAGAATATTCGTTAAGTCATGAGGCGGAAAAGAAGCTAAAAGACCATTTAATTTGGGTCAAGGCGGTACTCAGTCCAAATAGTTTTTCAAACGGACGTTATGTTCGAAACATTATTGAAAAGTCCATTCGCGCTCAAGCAATGCGGCTTTTACTGCAAAACAGCTTTGATAAGCATGAATTGATGACACTTAGAAGTAATGATTTAATCTTTGAGGAAGATTCATAGGCACAAAAAAATCGGCGGAAACGGTCCGTCGATTTTTTAATGTGCACCAAGTCTTTTAGATGGCAGTTTCCAATCAAATGTATAGGAAAGGACCCGTAGAGCTGTTATTAATACAAATAAGGTATATAACTCCCATGGACTTGAGGCGATTTTTAGTCCTATAATGAGACCTGCAAGAATTGCCCATACTGCATATATTTCCGCTCTTAATACAATTGGCTTCCTTCCAGCAAGTAAGTCGCGAATAATCCCTCCGCCAATTCCAGTTAAGACTGCGGCAACGATAACCGCACTTATCGGATGATCCATATTGGCGGCGTATATAGCACCTTGAATGGCGAAAGCTGATAATCCAATGGCATCGAAAAAGTTACCCCATTTTTGCCAATGACGCAAAAGATTATTTGGAAACAGAAATACAGCCGTAATCGATAATAAAGCAATTTGAAAAAATAACCCTTGTTCCCATAATGCAGAAACGGGGACACCAATTAATAGATTTCGAATGGCTCCGCCACCGAAAGCAGTCACAATTCCTAAAATATATACCCCTAAAATATCATACTCTTCTTCCATCGCTATAATTGCTCCACTTACAGCAAAAGCAATGGTTCCAATGATACTTAACACATCCCATGTCATTTTGTTCTGTTTCCCCTCGATGTATAATTCTTATATTCTTTGAAATTTTCAATAAACAATATGATTTTACCACGAAGGTAAAAATAATCAACATAAATTATTAAAAAATTCGCTGGGAAATTAGGGGATTGCCCTTAATTTTGGTATGATAGGAAAAGAAAATTACGAAAATGAGGTGTTGGTATGGAACAAGAAGGTAGCTTGGAAAAAGCAATCTTAGTTGGCTGCCAAACGCAAAGCTTGGACGATAGTCGTTTCGAGTATTCCATGGAGGAGCTTGCTTCCTTAACGGAAACCGCTAAAGGCGAAGTTCTGATGACTGTTACTCAAAAACGAGAGCGTATTCACCCTGCTTTATATATAGGTAAAGGGAAGGTAGAAGAACTAAAAGCGCTTGTCGATGAAGTGGAGGCTGACTTGGTCATTTTTAATGATGAATTATCACCAAGTCAAAAGCGAAATCTTGCTTCTGAATTAAATGCCCGAATTATTGACCGGACTCAGCTCATATTAGATATATTTGCACAAAGAGCACGCTCAAAAGAAGGTAAGCTGCAGGTGGAGTTGGCGCAGCTTCAATATCTATTGCCGCGTCTTGCTGGGCAGGGGACAGCATTATCTAGACTAGGTGCTGGTATTGGAACAAGAGGACCAGGGGAAACAAAGCTAGAATCAGACCGCCGTCATATTCGCAGAAGAATTGATGATATTAAGAGTCAGCTCTCCGTTATTGTTCAGCACCGGGATCGTTACCGCGAAAGAAGAAAGAAAAACAAAACGTTCCAAATCGCAATTGTCGGCTATACGAATGCAGGCAAGTCTACACTTTTTAACAGACTTTCTGAAGCCGATTCCTATGAAGAAAATCAATTATTTGCGACCTTGGATCCAATGACACGGAAGCTGGTTTTACCAAGTGGATATCAGACCTTAATTACTGATACCGTTGGTTTTATTCAAGACCTACCCACAGCGCTGATTGCTGCTTTTCGTTCGACGTTAGAAGAAGTGAAGGAAGCGGACCTTCTTTTGCATGTTGTCGATATGTCCAATGCGGATTATTTCCAGCATGAAAAAACAGTCAATAAGCTGCTTGCAGACTTAGAAGTGAAAGACATTCCACAAATTACTGTCTATAATAAAAGGGATATTAAACATCCAGACTTTGTACCAACAACTAATACACCTCTAATTTTCATTAGCGCCTATGATAAAGAGGACAGAAATGAACTGAAAAGAAAAATTGAAAAAGTCATTATTGAAATGATGGATCAATATCAAGTCAGCATACCTTCAAACGAAGGGAAACTGCTGGCGCAATTAAAGAATGAGACGATTGTAAGAGAGCTTGTCTTTGATGAAGAAAAAGAGCTTTATCAATGCCGAGGATTTGCACTCCCAGATCATCAAATTTCCGGTCAATTAGAGAAATATAAAAGTAGAATGGAGTAACAGCATGTTTCAACAGTTAAACAATGGGGAAAAGCTTCAAAAAATCGTAAGTAGTGTAGAACAACAAATTGCTTCCGTACATAAAGCAATCGACGAAAGAATTGAATCGAACCAATTTCGAGTCTTGAAGAGTTACCAAAAGCACAGAGTAAGTGATTCTCATTTTATCCCTTCTACAGGGTACGGTTATGATGATATCGGAAGAGATACA
This sequence comes from Neobacillus driksii, assembly GCF_013409995.1. GTDB lineage: Bacteria > Bacillota > Bacilli > Bacillales > Cytobacillaceae > Neobacillus > Neobacillus driksii. Next base: position 30,866 of record NZ_JACCBX010000011.1, on the reverse strand, counting down.
TTGGAACTCATTTATGCAGATGTATTTGGTGCTGAGGCGGGTCTTGTGCGTCCGCAGATTATCTCAGGAACGCATGCCATTTCAATTTCACTATTTGGGATCTTGCGTCCTGGAGATGAACTTCTTTATATTACCGGTAAACCGTACGATACCCTTGAAGAAATTGTCGGGATTCGAGGAAATGGTGTCGGTTCCTTAAAGGAGTTTGGGATTTCTTATGATAGTGTTTCCCTAACAGAAGAGGGAACCATCGACTGGGATTTGGTTGCAACAAAAATCAAAGGTAATACGAAAATGATTGGAATTCAACGTTCAAAGGGATATGCAACGCGCCCATCTTTTACAGTCGACGAAATCAAAGAAATGATTTCGTTTGTAAAAGAAATTAAAAAAGATGTAGTTGTTTTTGTAGATAATTGTTATGGAGAATTCGTTGAAGAACTAGAGCCCTGTCATGTTGGCGCTGATTTAATGGCGGGGTCACTGATTAAAAATCCGGGTGGAGGAATTGCCAAAACAGGCGGTTACATTGTCGGCAAAAAACAATATGTTGAAGCCTGTTCGTATCGAATGACTTCTCCTGGTATCGGTGCTGAAGCTGGAGCTTCGCTCTATAGCCTGCAAGAAATGTATCAAGGTTTCTTTTTAGCACCGCATGTAGTCGGCCAAGCATTAAAAGGAGCTGTATTTACAGCAGCACTATTAGAGAAATTAGGTATGAATTCATCACCTAAATGGGACGCCAATCGAACGGATTTAATTCAATCAGTCCAATTTGATGATAAAGAGAAAATGATTGCCTTCTGCCAGGCGATACAATTTGCTTCCCCAATCAATTCTCATGTTACGGCTTACCCCGCATATATGCCGGGTTACGAGGATGATGTGATTATGGCAGCTGGAACGTTTATTCAAGGGGCGAGTATTGAATTAACTGCCGATGGACCAATCAGACCGCCATATGTGGCCTATGTTCAAGGTGGCTTAACTTATTCTCATGTTAAAATGGCTGTTTGTATTGCTGTTGATTCGCTAATTGAAAAAAATCTGATTGAATTAAACTAAGAAGAAATACAAAGGATAACGAAAGAAGTTGTCCTTTGTATTTTATGAAAAACCATGTTAGAAAATCTAACACATGATTGACATCTTTTCTAACACGAAATATAATAGCATTATAAATCAGCATAAGGAGAGGAGAAATTTACGTGAGTGGAAAAGAAATACGCCGCTCAATGCCACTATTCCCAATTGGAACGGTTATGCAGCTAACAGAATTAACAGCTAGGCAAATCCGTTACTATGAAGAGCACGAATTGATTTCTCCAGCTAGAACAGATGGGAATAGAAGACTCTTTAGTTTAGTTGATATTGATAGACTATTAGAAATTAAGGATCTCATTGATCAAGGAATTAATATGGCTGGGATCAAACAGCTGTTATTGGTCAAAGAGCAACAGGCAAATGTTATTCAGCAGCAGGCTGAAAAAGCCAAACAGGAATTAACCGACGATCAGTTAAGAAACCTACTACGTCAAGAATTACAGCAAGCTGGAAGATTTAATCGTTCGTCTTTAAGGCAAGGGGATATGTCACGATTTTTCCATTAATTAAATTTTGGAGGTAATAAAGATGGCAAAGTTTACTAGAGAAGATATTAAGCGGTTGGCAGCAGAGGAAAATGTTAAATTTATTCGTTTACAATTTACTGACATTCTAGGAACGATTAAAAACGTTGAGATTCCTGTAAGTCAATTAGAAAAAGCTCTTGATAATAAAATGATGTTTGACGGTTCTTCTATCGAAGGTTTCGTACGAATCGAAGAATCTGATATGTATCTTTATCCAGATTTAAATACATGGGTAGTGTTCCCATGGACAGCTGAAAAAGGAAAAGTAGCTCGATTAATCTGTGATATCTATACTGCAGAAGGAAACCCATTTGATGGAGATCCTCGTAACAACTTAAGAAGAGTATTAAAGGAAATGGAAGAGTTAGGTTTCACTAACTTTAACTTAGGACCTGAACCAGAATTCTTCTTATTTAAATTAGACGAAAAAGGTGAGCCAACACTAGAATTGAACGACCAAGGAGGCTACTTCGATTTCGCACCAACAGATTTAGGAGAAAACTGCCGTCGTGATATCGTACTAGAACTAGAAGAAATGGGCTTTGAAATTGAAGCTTCTCACCACGAAGTAGCACCAGGACAACATGAAATCGACTTTAAATATGCGGATGCGTTGACTGCTTGTGACCAAATCCAAACATTTAAATTAGTAGTAAAAACAATTGCTCGTAAACACGGTTTACATGCAACGTTCATGCCAAAACCTTTATACGGAGTGAACGGTTCCGGAATGCACATGAATCTTTCATTATTTAAAGATGGTGTCAATTCATTCTACGAGCCAACTGGTGATTTAGAAATGAGTGATACTGCTCGTCAATTCATCGCTGGTATCTTAAAGCACGCACCAAGCTTTACAGCGGTAACAAACCCAACTGTAAACTCTTATAAGCGTCTAGTACCAGGTTACGAAGCACCTTGCTATGTTGCTTGGTCTGCTAGAAACCGTTCACCATTAATTCGTATTCCAGCTTCTCGCGGCTTAAGTACTCGTGTAGAAGTAAGAAGCGTTGACCCAGCTGCAAACCCATACCTAGCGATGGCTGTTCTATTAAAAGCTGGTTTAGATGGAATCAAGAACAAATTAACTCCTCCAGCTCCAGTTGACCGTAACATTTACGTTATGAGCAAAGAAGAAAGAATCGAAGAAGGAATCATCGATCTTCCAGCAACTCTAGCTCAAGCATTAGATCAATTAAAGTCTGATGAAGTAATCGTAGCTGGTTTAGGAGAGCATATCTTCGAACACTTTATCGAAGCAAAAGAAATCGAATGGGATATGTTCCGTACCGTCGTTCACCCTTGGGAACGCGAACAATATATGAGCATGTACTAAAATTAAGTAACCCAGTATTGACTGAAGTCTTTACTGGGTTATTTTCTTTTTAATAGGATGTGGTGCCTTATTATCTCAAGAGTAGTTAGGGTACGTTTCATGATGACCGTACTCGGGGTTTAGAAAGAAAAAGGGATAATTAAAAAAGAGAAGTTTGCTGCAAAATTGAAAGACCCAGTATGGATATGGTCCATACTGGGTTATTTGCGTTCAGGATTCTTTTTCTTTATTTTCATTAAGTGCCTTAAATCTAGTAAGCATGATATCACCACTAATCCCGGCAAGGGCCGATAAAAAAATGGTTTCTACCATTGAATTTGGAGCGGTGTAAATCAGGAAGAGGAGAGCTGCTACAGCACCAAAAAGCATTTCTTCTAAAAAACCTAAATAGATAAACCTTTTTGTTTTCCGGGGCATAATAATCTTTCCGTGCTTTCTAACGTGCCCTACAATACCAACTACCCCACCAATAACCATCGAGAAAATAATGTCATTTAACACTTATTCCACTCTCCTTAAGCCTGGTTTTTTGACCTAAGGTTAAATCATGGTGTAATACTATTATACAAATAGTGGAAACTAGTTAGAATGAGTAAATATACACATTTTCGTATAATCTTAAGATAAAAAAGAGCAGATCTACTAAATCTGCTCTTTTGGTCTAATGTATATGTCGATAAACCCCAATAACTTTTCCAAGGATAGAAACGTTTCTTAAGATAATAGGATCCATGGTTGAGTTTTCAGGCTGCAGGCGAATGTAATCTTTTTCTTTAAAAAATCTTTTACAGGTCGCTTCATCTTCCTCTGTCATCGCAACGACAATATCTCCGTTGTTTGCAGTTGGCTGCTGTCTAACGATTACGTAATCTCCATCGAGAATACCTGCTTCTATCATACTCTCACCCATGATTTCTAGCATAAATACTTGCTCGTCTGCAGGTGCTAGACTCTCGGGGAGTGGAAAAAACTCTTCAACGTTTTCGATGGCGGTAATAGGAAGACCGGCAGTTACTTTACCCACAATCGGTACATTGACAACATTGTTTCTTGGGATATTAACGGTTTCATCCACTTCTAGTATTTCAATCGCTCTCGGTTTAGTAGGATCTCGTCTAATGAGTCCTTTGCTTTCCAATCGTGCTAAATGACCATGAACGGTAGAACTTGATGCAAGTCCTACAGCTTCACCAATTTCCCGAACGGATGGCGGATACCCCTTTTTCTTTACTTCCCCTTTAATAAATTCAAGGATATCCTGCTGGCGCTTAGATATTTTTGTCATTATAGATACACCTCGCCCTATGTAATATTTACCTTTATTATAGCATGTTCGTATATTTTATACAAACATAAGTTCGAATTATTATTGACAACAAACAAATGTTCGGATTATAATAAAAAATATAAAAACGAACATACATTCTGAATAGGGGTCTTAGTATGAAAAAAATTTGGGACAGATACTCTTATGCAATTTTATTAATTATCTTGAGTTGCGCAGTAGCTTTTATTTTATCATTACGTTTTAATGCAGATGTTGAAGAAAAGTTTTTAACGATTACAGTTTCGGAAGGGGATTCACTTTGGGAAATCTCTAACCAATATTCAAATCAGCATTCATATTCTAATGATGAATTTGTTAGCTGGGTTCAGAAGCATAATGAAATTGATGGAGATCGAATTTATCCTGGGGAAGAAATCATTATTCCTATAAACTATGAAGTGGGGTCTTTAACTGAGTATGCAAGCGCCGTTGAGGAGTAAAGAAAAATGGTGAATGCAATCATTTATTGCCGGGTAAGTACAAACAAAGAAGCCCAGGAAACTTCGTTAAAGCGTCAGGAGGAAGAACTTACACAGCTTGCTAATCAATATGATTTTCATGTGGTTTCCATTATTAGGGAACAGGCAAGTGGTTATGAACTGGAAAGAGACGGGATTCTGGAGTTGTTAGATTTATTGAAAGATAAAGATATACAAGCTGTGTTAATACAAGATGAAACAAGACTCGGAAGAGGAAATGCAAAGATCGCGCTTCTGCATTGTATATTAAAAGAAGATGTGAAGCTTTATAGCATTTCTCACAATGGCGAACTGCAATTATCTGAAAGTGATTCAATGGTATTGAAAATCGTTGGTATGGTCGAAGAATATCAGCGTAAATTACATAATATAAAAATCAAACGTGGAATGAAACGAGCCGTAGCTCACGGATATAAGCCTGAGAAAAATCTAAAAAATCTCGAATCCAGTTCGGGGCGGGAGAAAATAGAAGTACCAGTAGAAGAAATAGTGAGACTTAGACAAAATAAATTAACCTTTTCAGAAATTGCTGCTACTTTAAGAGGATTTGGATATAATATTTCGAAAGCAACCGTCCACAGACGCTATCAGGAATTTCAAGAATCTATTGAACCAGAAGAAGAGTAGACCATTTGCCTTGTCAGATGGTCTATTTTTTAGTAAAATCAGTCTTTAAGTGCAGCTGTGGTGTGCTAATTGGTGATTAGAACCCAGTTGATTGGAGCGGAAGGCACGAAGACTCCTGCAGGAGTACGGAGCAGGTGAGACCCGACAGGCGCAAGCGACGAGGAGGCTCACCGCAACGCCTGCGGAAAGCGAAGTGCCTGGAGCGGAAATCAACGGCCTTGTTTACCGCAGCCTAAGTATTTGAAAGGAGGGTCCAAAATGCTCTCAAAAGAAAAAATGGCAAGAATTAATGAACTTGCGAGAAAAGCTAAATCAACGGGATTAACAGAAGCAGAAGCGAAGGAACAAACAAAATTAAGAAGCGAGTATTTGACCACTTTCCGCAGTTCTATGCTGGATACATTAACAAATACAAAAATCATTGATCCTGATGGAAATGATGTAACGCCAGAAAAAATAAAACAAAGAAAAAAGTATAATCTTCATTAATCCATAAGGAAAACTTTTAGTTTTCCTTTTTTACATATTGCACAACAACCTGTGTCAAAATATAATGAAGTGAAATAATTTGTTTAGTAGTCAAATTAATTGTTGAATTAATGTGATTAGAGCTATAATATTAAAGTTGTTATTATTTTTTTATCCTAGAGAAAACAGGAGTGATGTAAATAATGTTTGATACAATTGATGCTTTATCCGTAACCTCTATTCGTACGCTTTCAATCGATATGATTGAAAAGGCAAATTCAGGCCATCCTGGTATGCCGATGGGTGCTGCACCAATGACCTACACTTTATGGACTCGTTTCATGAACCACAACCCAAAAAACCCAGAGTGGTTTAACCGTGATCGTTTTGTATTATCAGCAGGACATGGATCTGCTTTATTGTACAGCATGCTTCATTTATCTGGTTATAATCTATCAATGGATGACTTAAAGCAATTCCGTCAGTGGGGAAGTAAAACTCCTGGACATCCAGAGTACCGTCATACTGAAGGAGTAGAAGCAACTACTGGTCCACTTGGACAAGGTATCGCGATGGCTGTTGGTATGGCAATGGCAGAGCGCCATACAGCTAGTGTCTACAATAAAGACAATTATGAAATTGTGAACCATTATACATATAGTATTTGTGGTGATGGAGATTTAATGGAAGGTGTATCTGCTGAAGCTGCGTCACTAGCGGGACACTTAAAATTAGGCCGTTTGGTAGTTTTATACGATTCAAACGATATCTCACTTGATGGCGATTTGAATAAGTCGTTCTCAGAAAGTGTAAAAGAACGTTTCTTATCATATGGCTGGCAATATCTTCGAGTAGAAGATGGAAATAATCTAGAAGAAATCGCTAAAGCGCTTGAAGAAGCTCGAAACGACCTTGACCGTCCTACAATGATTGAAGTTAGAACGGTAATCGGATACGGATCACCAAACCGCGCAGGAACTTCTGGTGTCCATGGATCTCCGCTTGGAGCAAACGAATTAAAGCTTACAAAAGAAGCTTATAAATGGACTTTTGAGGAAGATTTCCATGTTCCGCAGGAAGTATATGATAACTTCAAAAACCTTATCGTTGAAAACGGTACTAAGAAAGAAAAAGAATGGAATGACCTTTTTGCACAATACAAAAAGGAATATCCTGAACTAGCCAATCAATTAGAAACAGTATTGAAAAACGAATTACCTGAAGGCTGGGATAAAGATATTCCAGTTTACTCAGAAGGTAAAGCTCTAGCTAGCCGTGCATCATCTGGTGAAGCTCTAAACGGTATCGCGAAAAACTTACCAATCTTTATCGGCGGATCTGCTGACCTTGCTGGTTCTAATAAAACGATGATCAAAGGTACAGGAGATTTTGCACCAGGCAACTACGAAGGCAGAAATATCTGGTTTGGTGTTCGTGAATTTGCAATGGGTGCAGCAATGAACGGTATCGCTTTACATGGCGGAGTGAAAATTTTTGGAGGAACATTCTTTGTATTCTCTGATTACCTGCGTCCAGCAATCCGTTTGGCTGCGATAATGGGCTTACCAGTAACGTATGTATTCACTCATGATAGTATTGCTGTTGGTGAAGATGGACCTACACATGAGCCTGTTGAACAACTTGCAGCACTACGCGCAATGCCGGGTCTTTCTATTATCCGTCCAGCAGATGGTAACGAGACAGCAGCAGCATGGAAGCTAGCAGTTGAATCTACAAACAAACCTACTGCTTTAGTATTAACACGTCAAGATCTGCCAACTCTTAAAGGAACAGATCAAAACGCTTACGAAGGCGTATCTAAAGGTGCTTATGTTGTTTCTCCTTCTGAAAGAGAGACGCCAGACGCATTACTACTAGCAACTGGTTCTGAAGTAAGTTTAGCAGTTGAAGCACAAGCAGCTTTAGCTGGTGAAGGAATTCATGTATCTGTTGTAAGCATGCCATCATGGGATCGCTTTGAACAGCAATCACAAGAATATAAAAACTCAGTTCTTCCTAAAAACGTGAAGAAGCGTCTTGGAATTGAGGTTGGTTCATCATTCGGCTGGCACAAATACACAGGTGATGAAGGTGACGTTCTAGCAATCGATACATTCGGGGCTTCCGCACCAGGAGAAAAAATTATGGAAGAATACGGTTTTAGCGTAAGTAACGTAGTTGCACGCGTGAAAGCACTTCTGCAAAAATAAAATGATTAGATCTAAAGGGAACGGCTATTAGCTGTTCTCTTTTTTTGGTTTAGGAATAGATTTTGAACTTTGGATTTCTGCGTGAAATTCAAATTATTAGCAGGATATAATATTATTTGGAAGAAACTTATGCATTCGACAATAATAGTGATATTTTTTGCCGGTAAAAGACAAATGTTTTGACAGCGCTTATTTATAATTGATAGAAAGGTTATCAACGAAGGAGAGATCGTGGTGAGACATTATCAGCTTTATTTAATAGAAGATGAATTTGCCGCCCATTACTTCGGAAGAGAGCGTATGTTTTATCAGCTTTTTCAGGAACATCACAAAGCAGAAGGTGAACTGAAGTTTATAACCAATAAACAAATAACGTATATAACAAAATCGATAGAAGTTTTGAAAATCCACAATTTAATTCAGAAACAACTTGGAAAAAAGAAAGGGTTTCGTGCTGAACATGGTACATACTCAATTGAATTAAGTGGAAAACTAAGTGCAGCGAAATTAAGGGTGTACCAGGATTTAATCACGATTGAGGCTACAGGAAGCTATGAAGCAGAGACCATATTCTTTGAAGTGCTGAGAAAATGTGAATCTTCCTTTATGGCATTAGACCTGGATCATCAAAGATTTGGATGGTTAAGGCCTATTAAAGAGAGAAAATATGTTTAATCTTTTGAAAGAGAATATTGTATATTCCCGTTTTATTTAGTACACTGTATGGTAGACAACATGAAGGAGGAAGTTTAATGGGTACAGGTCTATGGATTCTAGTTGTTATTCTAGCCTTAGTAGCTGGTGTAGCTCTAGGATTTTTCATTGCTCGTAAATATATGATGGACTATTTAAAGAAAAATCCGCCAATTAATGAGCAAATGCTAAAAATGATGATGATGCAAATGGGTATGAAGCCTTCTCAGAAGAAGATTAACCAAATGATGTCTGCTATGAATAAACAGCAAGGAAAATAATACACGAAACCAAACCATTTTATCAATAGATAAAATGGTTTTTTTCTTTTATTTAGAATATTATTATTTTAAAAAAATATATTGAAATGTGGGATAAATAGGTACATAATAGTTACGCTAAGAACAACTACATAGATAAAGGAGCATTTATATGAATAAAGTTTTATCACTTATTTTGATTTTACTTCTAGCGTTAACAGCGTGCGGAACGCAAGAAAAGGAAGAGACCGCTACTCCACAAGAAAAGAAAACTGAAGAGGGAACAAATGCCGCTAAAGAAGAAAAGACAAATAAAAGAGAGTTAACAGCTGAAGATGAGCAGTTCAGCAAATTGATAGTAGAAAAAAACTATGAAGAAGTAGTCAAACAGACAGTTTCTTTAAAGACTGAATCACAGAAGGACTTCTATTACATTGCATCAGCATTTATTAAGAATAATGAAAATCAAACAAAAACGTATGATCCAGCGGATTTGACTGCAATGAAAACAGATTATCAGGTAATTGTTAATTATATAAACAGAGTGAAGTTTGTACCTGATGAAATCAAAGCTGAAGTCGAAGGATTAAAAACATCTGCAGAAGAGAAAGTAGCAGAAGCGGATAAACAATTAACAAAATAATCATGGACAAGCACTCATTAAAATGGGTGCTTTTTTCATACATGGAAATAAGTGTCTAAATCTTTATTATTTTACTAATATTTGATAAAATATAGCTTCGGGTGGGGTGAAATGATTTTTTAAAATAATAAAAGGATAAGGTCAATTATTTTTCGGGGGACAATTATGAGAGTATTTTTAGATCTAGGCTGGTTTTTTAAGCAAGAGAAAAAAGCATATATATCAGGAACATTTATTTTACTGTTTGTCGCGCTTCTTCAACTCGTGCCGCCAAAGGTTATAGGTATAATTGCAGACCATATTAATGATGGTACGTTGACCAAAGGCCTGCTTCTTGAGTGGATGCTCATATTAGTAGCTGCAGGATTGGGGATGTATGTCCTAAGGTATTTTTGGAGAATCATGATTTTTGGTTCAGCGGTTAAATTGAGTAAACAGTTACGAAATCGTTTATATCAGCACTTCACCAGTATGTCACCATCGTTTTATCAGAAACGAAGGATTGGCGATTTAATGGCACATGCGACGAACGACTTACAGGCTATTCAACAAACTGCCGGTGCGGGAGTTCTAACGTTAGTGGATTCTCTATCAACAGGTGGATTTGTTATCCTGGCCATGGCATTTACGATTAGCTGGAAATTAACGTTGATTTGTCTAATCCCGATGCCATTTATGGCAGTGCTTACAAGTTGGTTTGGCACTATGCTACACCGCACTTTTCACAAGGCACAAGAAGCCTTCTCTGACTTAAATGATAAAACGCAGGAAAGTATCTCAGGGATTAAGGTTATTAAAACATTTGGCCAGGAAAAAGCAGATATTGAGGATTTCCGAAAGCAGTCAGAAGACGTAGTGCAAAAAAACATCGTAGTCGCAAAAATAGATTCTCTATATGATCCTACGATTTCCATCATTGTGGGGATATCGTTTTTCTTAGCGATTACCTTTGGTTCTAAATATGTGTTGGCAGGAGAATTATCCATTGGTGAGTTAATAGCCTTTACGACCTATTTAGGACTATTAATCTGGCCGATGCTTGCATTCGGCTGGTTGTTTAACATCGTTGAACGCGGTCGTGCTTCTTATGATCGTGTAGCCGCATTGCTTCGTGAAAAATCCGACATTACAGATAAAAAAGACGCTTTAGAGGTAGTGCCTAGCGGCGGTATTCAATATAACATTGAGAAGTTCACCTTCCCTGGTGAAAAGGAACCAATGTTGAAGAATATATCCTTTACTCTTAATCGAGGAGAAACACTCGGGATTGTCGGAAAAACAGGTGCGGGTAAAACCACTTTGTTAAAGCTTGTCATTCGTGAATTTGAAGACTATGAAGGGGAAATTATCTTCGGAGGTCATACCCTTCAAGAATATAAGCTGGAAAAACTGCGTGAAGCGATTGGTTATGTTCCTCAGGACCATTTTTTATTCTCTGCAAGTGTAGCTGAGAATATTGCTTTTACGAACCCTCGTGTTCCAAAAGAAGAAATATTCAGCGCTGCAAAGCTGGCCAATATTCATGATGATATTCTTCAATTTACGGAAGGCTATCAAACTGTTGTGGGGGAAAGGGGAGTTTCACTATCAGGCGGTCAAAAACAAAGAATCTCGATCGCACGTGCACTGCTAATGAACCCAGAAGTATTAGTGCTGGATGATTCACTATCAGCGGTCGATGCAAAAACGGAAGAGGCGATTCTTTCCGCACTAAGGAAAAATCGTGAGGGAAAAACAACGATCATTACTTCCCATCGTTTAAGTGCCATCCAACACGCTAATCTGATCATCGTTCTAGATAATGGGAAAGTCATTGAAAGAGGAACGCATGAAGAGCTTATGGCAAGCGGTGGCTGGTATAAGGAAATGTATTTACGTCAGCAGCTAGAGGAGTTGGTAGAGCATGGAGGACATTAAAATAGATGAAACAGCACAGCTGACTGAACAAGAACAAAAACGTGTTTTATATCGCTTACTATCCTATACGAAACCACATAAGAAGGAATTAATTCTAGCATTCAGTCTTCTCGTGTTAACGACATTAGGAGAGTTAGCCTCTCCGATTCTGGTAAAGATCTTTATTGATGATTACTTAACACCAGGAAATTTAATTTTTCAGCCTTTGTTGATTCTTGGGGTAAGCTATCTTGGAATTCAAATTGTAAAATCAGTCCTGTTATTTTTTCAATTAGTGAAGTTTCAGGAGATTGCATTAAAGATTATTCAACAGCTGCGGGTTGATATTTTTTCAAAAGTACAGTCACTTGGACTAAAATATTTTGACCAAACACCGGCAGGAAGTATCGTTTCTAGGATAACGAACGATACCGAAGCGATTAAAGATATGTTTGTTACCGTACTTTCAACCTTTATCCAAAGCGGATTTTTATTGACGGGGATTTTCATTACCATGTTTATTTTGGATGTGAAATTGGCGCTGTTCTGTCTGATTTTTATACCATTAATTCTACTGGTCATGAGTTTATACCGTAAATTTAGTTCCCGTTTTTATTTAGATATGCGTGAGAGACTCAGCCAATTAAATGCGAAGCTAAGTGAATCCTTGCAGGGAATGAGTATAATTCAGGTATTCCGTCAGGAAAAAAGACTTCGTAAAGAGTTCGAAGACATCAACGAAAAGCACTATAACTCGGGTATGAAAAATATTAAAATTGACGGATTATTGCTGCGACCGGCAGTCGATTTAATTTTTATTTTAGGACTCATCATTGTCTTAAATTATTTTGGTATCACGTCATTAGAAAGTCCAGTCGAAATCGGCGTGCTATACGCGTTTGTCAATTACCTTGAGCGTTTCTTTGAACCAGTCAATAACATGATGATGAGATTATCGTTGTATCAGCAAGCGATTGTGGCTGGGGCACGTGTTTTTAGAATCTTAGATAAACAGGAATTGGCACCGGCACAAAGTGAAAAAAGTGCTCTATCGATTGAAGAAGGAAGAATTGAATTTAAGAATTTAACCTTTTCTTACGATGGGCAGCGTAATGTGTTGAAAAATATATCCTTTACGGCTAACCCAGGAGAAACCGTTGCACTTGTCGGGCATACAGGAAGTGGAAAAAGTTCTATTATTAATCTATTAATGAGATTTTATGAATATGAGAATGGTGACATCTTAATTGATGGTAAATCAATACGAGATTTTTCTAAGGAAGAGTTACGAGATAAAATGGGGCTTGTACTCCAGGATCCATTTTTATTTTACGGAACCGTCAGAGATAATATTACGCTTCATAATCATCATTTAACAGATCGGCAAGTAGAGGAAGCGGCTAAATTTGTTCAGGCACATACGTTTATAGAAAAGCTGGAAGATACCTATAATCATAAAGTAGTAGAAAGAGGATCTACCTTATCGAGTGGACAACGGCAATTAATTGCCTTTGCGAGGACGATTGCGGCGAATCCAAAGATACTTGTCCTTGACGAAGCAACCGCTAATATTGACACTGAAACAGAAGAAGCGATTCAAACTGCTCTTGCAAAAATGAGGGAAGGGCGGACGACGATTGCCATTGCCCACCGGTTATCGACGATTCAGGACGCTAACTTAATTCTCGTCTTGCACCAAGGAGAAATTGTGGAAAGAGGAACACATCAAGAGTTGTTAGCGCTTGGCGGACTATACCATAAAATGTTCCTCTTACAAAATGGAGCTGTCGAACGTTTAGAGGATGTTATACATTAAATGAGAAAAAATCCTGGCTATGTGCCAGGATTTTTCATGAGAGACTCGCCACTCGGCGGGTTTTCTTTATATATTTTCGATTATATTCATTTAAAAGGTGGTCTAATTCCTGGCTGTAACGAATAGCAATGGAGGAAGTCAAGCCGTTTGTAACCGCGACTTGTATTAATTCAGCACGCTTATTTTCTATTAGTTCAATAAGTTCTTGTTTAATCATAGCCGTGGTCCTTTCCGGAGAAACTCCAATAATAGATAACAAAACATTGGCAGGGAATTCTCTACCAATGTTTTACTAGTATAACCTAAGATGGGAATAAATACAAAGATATTTGTAAAAAATTATCCAACTAATATAGGTATTTAATAGATTTATTGTCATCTTTTTGAAGGGGATTCTAATATATTGCCAGCGACACAAAATATTCATGTTAACCATTATCATTTAAGGAGAAGTTTTGTTAAAATGAAGGAGTATCGACTATAGTGGGAGTGTTAATATGACTGACGTAAATATATTTTTGGCCTTAGGTGCAGGTTTTTTGAGTTTTATTTCACCATGCTGTTTACCGCTATACCCTGCATTTCTATCGTATATCACAGGAATGTCTGTAGGGGAGTTAAAAACTGAAAATGCGATGCTTCAAAAGCGGAGTCTTCTACATACAATCTTTTTCCTTATTGGGTTTTCGGCAATTTTCATCGCTATTGGATTTGGAACTTCCTTTGTTGGCCGCTTTTTCCTTGAATATAAGGATTTAATTCGTCAGCTTGGCGGTATCTTTATTGTACTATTTGGATTAATCATAGTCGGTATCTTTAAACCAGAATTCTTAATGAAGGATCGACGGTTAGAATTTAAAAACAGACCTTCAGGATTTATTGGTTCCGTGTTAATCGGTATGGCTTTCGCTGCCGGCTGGACTCCTTGTACTGGACCGATTCTGACTTCAGTTATCCTGCTAGCGGCTTCAAATCCTGGTTCTGGTGTTTTATACATGGTCGCGTACTCACTCGGATTTGCTATTCCATTTTTAATTCTATCCTTCTTTGTCGGCAGAATGAAGTGGATTCGTAAGAATAGCGGTAAGATTGTGAAAATCGGCGGTTATATTATGATTGTCATGGGGATTGTGCTCTTCTTTGACTGGATGACAAAAATTATTATTATTTTTTCAGGGATGTTTGGTGGCTTTACAGGTTTCTAAAACATAAATCATATAGTAAAATATGATATGGTTTTATTATAAGAAAATAGGGGATGGAACCTATGAACTTCGTTGTTGTTTCTTCAATAGGAGCGGTATTTATGGGGATATTTGCTTTATTTGTCCGTATGAAAGCCGCAAAGAAGCCTACAAATGCTTTGAAAATTATCATGCCTCCTGTGTTTATGTCGAGCGGGGCATTAATGTATGTTGTACCAGAATTTCGATTAACAGGTATGGAAATTTTAGAGGTAGTTATTCTGGGCATGCTTTTTTCGATCCTGTTGATTAAAACTTCTAAATTTGAAATTCGGGAGAATGAAATATTCCTGAAAAGATCGAAGGCATTTATTTACATTTTAGTAGGATTACTAGTAGTAAGGATTGGCTTGAAAACGATCTTAAGTGCCACAATTGATTATGGAGAACTAAGCGGTATGTTCTTCCTGCTTGCATTTAGTATGATTGTTCCATGGCGGATTGCGATGTACTTGGATTACAAACAGCTATATCGACAGCTTCATGGTCAACAATGACATTGCTATAAAAAACGCTCAGGGCACAATAGCTCTGAGCGTTTCTTTAATAACGATATCTTCTAATTTTATCAAACAAATACTGTACCCCATATAAAAGATAGGCCTTATAGTGTAAGTAGACAAAAAACTGAATATGATTTAATCGACCCAGACTGATAATTTTAAGTTTTTTAAGAACATCAATGATAAAGAAAGCAAAGGCACCATCAGCTATTAAATTTAGTAGCACAAATTTCTTAAAGTTTCCTTCCGAGATTTTAAGGAGCCACATCGAAAAAGGCGCATATGGACCCACACTAAAAGGAAGTTCATCTCTAATAAAAGATTTCTTCTTATCGTAAAACTTCCACCAATTCCGCTTGTGTCCATACAAATGATTCATGATTTCAAAAATCACAATAAATATACCTGAAAAAGAATAGCGTTTAAAATCGCGCTTTCCTATAAATAATAATGACAGCCACGGTATCACTATTAACAATAGATTAAATATCTTATGCCTCTTAGTCGCCTTACGTTTCGCCATTGTTTCACCTCAACCTACTATTTGACTCTTTAATAAAATATCCAAATTCATGAAAAAAAACCGCCAAAAATTGGACGGTTTAGAATAAATGCTCATATGGAGCTACATCAATTCTATTTTCAAATAGCTTTTTACGTAAAAATTTATGATCTCTTTTTGGTGTGGCTTGAATGTAGCCGCGGATCACGATCTCTTCTGTAATTTTTGGGACTTTTTCATTTAGAGCCAGTTCGCCAATTTTACCAGCTATCTTGTGCCGAGCGACATCACGGAATAATTCAGGAACCGGGCTCACCAAGTCTTCGAGAAGGGCTTTCTCTTCTTCGCCCCAAAGATGCCGGGATTCATTCACATAATATTCTTCCCAGTCCATCACCGATTTGCCATCTTCTTTAGGCATTTTCTTAAGGAACTTTCGAAACATAAAAAATCCGCCAATCGCCATGGCCCCGGCAAAGGCAAAGATCCATATTAATATAAACCAAAGAAACCAACCTGTTAATTGCCCCATTGTATTCACCTACAGATTACTATTTTCATCTATCTATTATAGTCTGTAATATGGTGAAAAGACAAGTTATCACCTTTATTTTAAAGGAGAAAGAGGGCTTTTAAGAGGGTTGCAAAAGTTGTCGAAAAAATGACAAAATCCCCAATACTATTGATTATTACTATATTCCATTGTATTATGATTACAAATAGTAGTTATCTTTTCTACAATAATAATTCTGGGGCTGAATGGGGTACTGGTGTCCTCCACAGTCTTCAAAACTGCTTGAGACCTGCGTGCCAGGTCTGGTGGGTTCGATTCCCACGCAGTCCCGCCAACCTTGATATATAAGGGTTTTGAGGAACATTTGTGAAGTTATAAGAGGAACTTGAGTTGGCACCTTTATAAGTCCCTAAAATAACATATTCTTCACCTACACGTTTGAATACTTCCTGCAGAAATGATCGATGGGACTTTCTAGTTCTGTTGGAGAGTTCTTTTCGTCTACATTCCGAACATCTTGCTCCTTGTAAAAAATTATGAGGTCGCACCATATATTCATTACCACAGACATTATGCTTAATCTTAATGTCTGTATGAGTGGTAATATATTGCCCTAAAACTTCATACTCATCCTTCACTAACTCGAATACCTCGTGCTCAAATTGCCTCTGAGTTTTTGTCCTGCTTTTTGTTACTCTTTCATAAGTACATCGTTTGCATCTACTCTTTTTATTTAAAAAGCTTCCAGTTGTAGTTTCATACACGTTGCCACACTTAACATGTTTCATTTTAACCTTTTTCATAGAGCCTTGATATTTTCCTAGTACAATATATTCTTCACCAATTTCAGTAAATACTTGTTGAACAAACTCCTCATGTGTTTTTTTCTTGGCCACGAATTTATTCACCTTCTTTTGGTCGTTTTAATAAATTTATTTGATTTCCAAATTTCTCCTAAATTCTTTCGTTCAATTATATATAACTTTAACAGGATAACTTCACTATCAGAATTTAGTAAAAGTACATAAAAATCCTCTATTCCTCTAATTTCAAAACTGCTTGATACTCATATCCTTAAGGTAGATTTGATTCCAATAGAGCGCGAAAATCCTTGACGTATAAGGGTTTAACTTTAATTGAACAGGTATTTACTATTTAAAAAAACTGTAACAGTCATTTCTGGTCACCTTTTGGTCACATCATTTTGTCCCTAATACCACACATGTGGAGTGTTGTTCACTACTAATATTAAAAGACCCACAAAAATATAATTGAGATGTTCCGTGTGCTTCAGCCTTCCTTTTTGGAAGGTTTTTTATTTTGAATCAAACAATAGGAACGAATGTTTGTATATAATATATGTGAGGTGATTTCATGTCTTATCATATAATGCTGACAAGAAAAATTTCTGATTTAAAAGGGCAGTCACAAATTCAAGTTCAAGTAATGGATACAGGGACTCCACAGATCGCTTCTTTGAATACCAGAGAGAAGCTCGTTTTGCGATACTTAATAGACCTACTAAAAATCCAATAAACTTTAAGATGAGAAGTCTTAGGGAACAATCGGTCTTGATGACGCAGCAAAATTCTTAAATGACTATTATATCCAAGTGAAAATCCGAAGTGAGGAAAAGGATTGATTATTTACCTTCAACAAGACGAACACACTAAATGATGAATGAAAAGCCCCGTCTCTTAATGAGGTAGGGCGAATTTCGGTATTGGAGCCATTCATATATATATGCTAATCCGTCCATCTTCCTTCCTTAATCAAAACCTCTTTTAAACGTCGGAATAATTTAGGATGATAATTAACTCAGTTTGGATGATTATTAGCTTCCGTAGGTGCTAAGATATCATTGGATACAATCCATATTTTCTCTTTATCCTTCTTATTTTGATAAATATTAACGACAAAGGATAATGTCCTTCCAACTTCGTTCAGAGATTTATAAATTTCTCCTCTGTAAAACGGCTTTTTAACTTTTGACATAAATTTCACCCCTTATTAAATTTCAATAAAAACTTAATTGATTATATTACTTTTAAGGTAAATTTAAGACCTTCTTTCCGATGTAAGTAGGTGGTTTGAAAAGTTGAATAATTTAATCAAAGACCACTTTTTATGGTGTTCTTTTCCTTTTTTGCAAACAAGAACTAATGTTCGTGTATGATGGTTAGGGGGTGATGAAATTGGTACTAAGAGTTCGAGGGAAAATAAAGTGGCAAGGGGCATACTTTATGCCGGAGAATGTAACCATTCGGTAAAGCTTACTGTATGGGATGACGTCTATACTACGAATATTGTGGTAATATTCGGTTATTATTTTCCTATTTTCACTAACAGGTTGTAAGTAAAATCTTTTACTGCTAGAAACGGCTTTAAAAAAGTATGTGATATTAACTCAGAATTTTGTATTATGGAAGTAAAAGGAAAGTGGATGAGGAGTATATGGGGGCTAGTTACAACAAAACAACAAAAAACAATAGACATTTAAGCAGAAAGTTAAGCATGAAATGTTCGGTACATGGGGATTTAATTGGTTTTTCTGACGAGATAAACATAGTTATTTATGAATCATTTAACTATGAACATAAGAAAGTAGAATTAAAGTGTTTTCTGTGCCTAAAGGAGGAATATAATAGACAAAAAAGTAAGAATGATGAAGAAATAAAGAAGTAGAGAAAGAAAGATACAGGAAATATGGGAGAAATGCCAAAATTTTATCTATTGTTAGTGGGACTATGTTCTTTTTTGCTTTATTTTTAGGGATGTATTTTTTATTCGTAAGGGGAACATTTACTTCATAAACTGTTGCATTTATTCTTGGCGTTATGAGTTTTTACATATTTAGATTAAGTGAGAAGTTAGATAAAAAGGAAGCTGCTGCATACCCTTATCCCAATTTACCAATTATTTTTGATCCAAGGACTGAAGTTTCCTCTCAAAAAGAAAAGGTGAAAAAATGGAGGATAGAACAAGCAAAATTAAAGAGGGAAAAGGTTGATTACACCTTATCCGAAGTTGATAACATGAGGAATTCAATTTGAAGTCTTCGTCCAGCAACTCCTAAAAAATATGGGATATACAGGTGTAGAATTAACGCAGGTAACGGGAGATAAAGGTGTCGATATTATCGCTTACAAAAATAGTAAAAAGATCGCTATTCAATGTAAACGATATGACGCAAAATTGACTAATACTGCAATTCAACAGGTTTTCTCGGGACAGCATATATATAAATGTGATGAAGCATGTGTTATAACAAATTCATTTTTTACGGAACAAGCTATAGATGATGCAAGAAAACTCCAAGTTAGACTAATAGATCGTAAATCTCTTTTTAATTTAACGCAACAAGCAAATGACTTAGCGAAGTTACCTCAATAAATGTAGCCAAGATTGGCTCAACCTGATTAATTACCCAACATGCTGATGATTCATGGTTAATAGAGCTTAGAAGAGGCGAATTTGGGCTACTACTGAGCTTTCTAAATGGTAAACCACTGGGATTATGGAGTTTATGCCACCCGGAGAAAAAAGAAACTATACCGGCAGCAGAAAGTTGTTTCAGAGGATGATAAATTTATCTTTTTTGAGCCGGTTAAATGCCGGGTCAAGTTTAGGAACATAACTAAAGCTGGGTTCCTCCGGATACCGTCATTTGTAGAATGGTATTAAAAAGTTAAATCATATAAATTGTTTATGAGCCGTGCGTTTTAACGAGGCTCATTTTTTGTATTATACAGTCCATATACTGATACATATTAAAGGTAATTTGTGGAGAGAGTAACATGTAGTATTTCTATTTGGAGGTCGCTGTATGGAGGAAAAGGGAAAGCAGATTAGGCTAACGGCAGGAGAGATTGCTCAACTTTGGTCGCAATATTTAAATGATAGCTCAAGCATATGTGTGCTTACATATTTTTTAGAAAAAGCTGAGGATGATGAGATTAAGCCTTTAATTGAATTTGCATTGCAGCTATCTAATTCACATGTCCAAAAAATTACAGCTATATTAACAGAAGAAAAGAATGTAGTTCCACAAGGTTTTAGTATTACGGAGGATGTTGATCTAGCTGCTCCTCGACTTTTTTCAGACAGCTTTGTATTAAATTTTATACACCAAATGGCTAAGGTTGGATTAACAGTATATGCAGGCAGCGTAGCAACATCAGTGAGACAAGACATTACAGCATATTATAAGAACTGCCTTTCTGAAACAATGGAATTATATGAAAAAGCAAAGGACTTATTATTGATAAAAGGGTTGTACATAAGGTCTCCCAACTTGCCCAATTTAGAGGAGGTTGAATATGTAAAAAAGCAATGGTTTATCTTAGATGTAGTTGGAGAGAAAAGACCATTAGCAGCAATGGAAGTAGATAATTTATATAATAATCTTCAAAGAAATGCTCTGGGTGCAGCTACCCTTACCGGATTTAGTCAGGTTGCAAAGAAAAAGGATGTAAAACAGTTCTTTATAAAAGGTATAGAAATTGCGAATAAACATGTAACATTATTTAGAGGAAAATTAGAGGAAAGTAAACTCCCGTCACCAATGGGTTGGGATTCAGAAATAACGAGTAGTACAACTAATACATTTTCTGATAAACTCATGATGTTCTTTACATCTGGGTTGAATGCTTTGAGTATCGGTTATTATGGTCAGGGGGTTGCACAAGGTCTAAGAGGTGATATTAGTTCAATGTATAACAGGCTTTCATTAGAAATTCAATTATACACTGAGGATGGAGCTAATATCATGATTAATAATGGATGGTTAGAACAACCTCCACTGGCAGCAGATAGGGATGAATTAATACGGAGAAAGCATTAATCAGTTATGATAGAATGTTACAAAGAGCTTGGATACGTACAAGCTCTGTTTTTTTGAAATTCCTAGGCTTCTCAGGTATTAACTTAAACTTTTTCCTTAGCGTTGGCGTATAGTAGAATGGGAACGCTGTTCATTTTCATAATATCATTAACGCTCAATACGTTTGACTCGCTAGAAGATGACGTTGAGGGTATTCCAAGGTGGGAAGGTAAGTATTTGCGTTAAATATACCAGGGTTGAATCCTGGACGCTGCTGAGCTTTGGAAAACCAGCTAGAGTAATGTGATTTATGCCACCCGGAGAAAAAAAGAACCTTTACCGGCAGCATCAAGTCGTTTCAGAAGATGATAAATTTATCTTTTTTGAGCCGGTTAAATGCCGGGTCAAATATAGGAACATAACTAAAGCTGGGTTCCTCCGGATACCTTCATTTGTGGAATGGAAGAAAAATCCTTAAAGCATTGTTTAGTTTGGGATCACAATGGTTCCTTCTTTTTATTTGTTATATATATAAGATTGTGAAGGAATGTACTTAAACTATTGAGGCAGGTTAGTTGAGGAAAGTTTTGATTTAATTTCGAAAATAAAACATGTTTACTTCTCCATAATGAATTAATACTTTGAAAACATTTTGTAAACAATAAGAAAAAAAACATTGGAGTGTTAACAAATAATGGAGCATAACCCAGAACTTATTTCTTCAGAAGTTGCAGCATTATGGAGTGCCTTTATGCAGAATTCAATGGCTTATTGTATTGTCCAGCATTTTGCCAAGGTAAATGAAGATGAAGATAGTACAGACATTATTCAATCTGCTATGAAAAATTGTAATTTTGTTGTAAATGAAGTTAAACAAATCTTTGAAAAAGAAAACCATGCGATACCTATTGGATTCACACAAGAAGATGTAAACTTAAATGCGGGTCGATTATATTCAGACCTTTTTACCTTGCGATATATTAAATACATGGCTGCGACTGGTACAGTAGCCGCAGCTGCTTTGCTTGAAGTGCAGGCACGAAAAGATGTAAGGGGATTTTTTACGAAAACTTCTGAAATGTTTATGAAACTTTACAATGATACTTGTGACTTACTTCTTAAGAAAGGTGCTTTCGTCCGTTCGCCTACCATTGCTCCAATGGAAAAAGCTGAATACATTCAAAGCGAATCATTTCTATCAGGATTAATAGGTAAACATCGACCTTTAACTGCCATTGAACTAGCACATATTTGTAAAAATACAGAAACAAACTCAATTGGTAGAACATTTATATCTGGTTTTTCCCAAACGGCTAAATCACCTGAAGTTAGAAAATATATGGAAAGAGGTGCAGAAATAGCCGCAAAGCATGAAACTGTTTTTAGACAAATATTGGTTGAAGATGAAGTGCCGTTACCAAGTACCTGGGATTCAAACATATCTCAATCCGTTGATTCACCATTTTCAGATAAGCTAATGATGTTACATACTCTTAGCCTGAATGAAATTAGTGTTGCTGGCTACGGGGCTGCAATTGGTGCAAGCCTTAGAAAGGATATAGGTGGGCATTATACAAGGTTAGTGGCTGAAATACTTCAATATGCTCATGATGGAACTCAATTGATGATTGAAAACAGGTGGTTGGAACAACCTCCGCAAAATGTAGATAGGGAAGCATTAAGGAACAGAAGTCTTTAAACAATCAGTGACTAATACAGCGATTCTGCTTTTGCAGGTCGCTTTTTATTTTTTCTTGTTCAACTACCGGGTGCAAGGGTTTAAGATCAAGTTGCCAATATGGCAGCTATTTTTTATTAAACTAAAGGTGCAGGTTAGTGAAACAAGAGGGACAAAAATCCACCTGTCTTTTACGTCTTATTTGAATCAAAAAGTGAAATAAAGAGGAGTATTATAACCTCTTCTTCACCTAACGATAAGATTTGTAGATCTTCTGACCAGATGAAGAAAAATAAAAACGTCCACCCTACATGTAAGGATGGACAGCACATCAAATATTTACCAAGCGACAAGAGGAACTTGGCATGGTGTTATTTTGTACGTTATTTACAAAATAATACAAAGTTTATGTAATGGATGATATGGATCCCATATTACGTATTGAACCAAAAGGTGATGAAAAAAACTTTTATTTAAAGGGAAAAGTCGAGAGCATCAATCCCCCAACCACTAATAAGTATATTCCTTCTAAGTAGCGAATGTAATGGTAAAAACGTCCAATAAATATTAATATTAATGTTGGACAGTTTTTAGTTTCTATACTTTTTAGGGTCTCAAATAACATATGAACGCTCGTGTTTTGCATTGTTCTAGCTCCTCATTTAACTTCAGGCAAAACTGTTCATCGTTCAACATTCCCAATTATTTCACGGATCATCTGAATTCCGTATAAAAGAAGCGATTTTACAAAAAAGAGTATAGATAATTGATATTTCTTCAAACGAACTAACGAGGCTATCCCAAGGTCTTTCAGCGTATCCACAAATTTATAAGTAAAAATGGTATCAATGACAAGGTTCAGCAGCAGATACCACTTGAATTTCCCATAAGTTAATCGTAAAATCCAAATAGAACCGATCAAAAATGGTCCCCAAGTTAAAGGAAATCTACCAGGTATTTTAGGGTGGATTTTAACATAATACCACCACCATTTTCTTTTCTTAGCCAATATACCCTCCAACCAAACAATAATTGCCATCAACATACTTGCAGGCAAGAATCGTTTCAGTGCTTTTTTCCCAAGCAAAGGAATCGTCAGCCAGGATAAAATCATCAACGTTGGCAATAATGCCCTCGCAACTTTTAACCTTTTCATATGCAACCTCCTATCCATCAAGAATAATTTCCCCCCAATAGGTAATTTTATGAAAAGCAATAAAACTATCCACTACTTATCCACTAAATAAAGCAAACTGAGATTGTGAAGAAATGTACCTAAAGTAAAGGGTGATTTAACTCAATAACGAGTTATTTAATAAGCCGAGAATATGTGAGTTTTTATTTATTACTTGTTTACTTTCGCCTTTTTTGCTAGAAAGTGACATAAATTCACATAATGGATTGTAATCTTGCAAACACTTTCAAAAAATGGTATTCTAAGGAAGAATTATTTTTGTTCGGTGTAAAGGATAGTATTAGTTGAACTTTTCATCTAAATGATCACTGGGAGCAAGGATAGTAATATATGTGTGCAAAAGCACACAGCAGGAGGAAACACACTTGGAACAAGGTAAAGTAAAATGGTTTAACGCAGAAAAAGGTTTTGGATTTATCGAACGCGAAGTAGGAGACGATGTATTCGTTCACTTCTCAGCAATCCAAAGCGAAGGTTTCAAATCTTTAGACGAAGGTCAAGCAGTTACTTTTGACGTAGAGCAAGGTCAACGTGGACCCCAAGCTACTAACGTTCGTAAAGCTTAATAATAAATAATAATGTTGGATATAGACAGGCTCTATCTTAGAGTCTGTTTTTTATTTACCTTAAAAACAAGGAACCCCACTCACGAATGAGTGGGGAACATGTAAACAGTAATTCAAATGGTAAATAAAGTGTATCACATAAACACGAATTATCATAGGTCATATAGATTTCTGAACTGATTTAGTTAAGAGTGACTGAAATGGTCATTCATTTTTTGTATGCAACACTAAAGATCATTATTTATTACTTTTCAGCTACTGCATCTTTAAGAGCTTTACCAGCCTTAAAAGCGGGAACTTTTCCAGCTGCTATCTGAATTTCTTCCCCAGTTTGTGGATTTCGACCTGTACGTGCAGCACGTTCACGAACCTCAAAATTACCGAAGCCAATCAATTGAACTTTATCACCATTTTTTAATGCTTCCAAAATAGTATCAAAAACTGCATCTACTGCTTTAGATGCTTCTTTCTGTGAAAGTTCTGCGGTTTTTGCTACTTGATTAATGAAATCTGTTTTATTCATTTTATAATCACTCCTTTAAAGACTTTACAATCCACAGGGGACGTACCTTAGTTGTAACATAGCGTACATTAGTTCGCAACTCTAACCTTATTTTTCTTGTTCAACTAACTGGCAGGATAGTTTAACAAGGATAATGGTTATTTGTGGTAAAATATATAAAGAATGGTTTAATTTATAGGGGGTGTTTGAGTGCAAAAAAACAAAGAAACTCCTGAACGAAAAAGAGAGAGGTTACGACAAGAAGAATTAAAAAGAAATCCGACAGGTAGTCTGAATGATGCTTTTAATAGAGCACAAAGTGGAGGTCTTGTGGATTTAGTAGGCAGCTTAGGCTGGAAAGGTACGGGGATACTTATTCTGGTACTCATAATTGGAGTTATTATTGCTTCAATCTTCCTAAAGTAACGGGTCCAAGAGTTGAAGAACCGAGCTGTCATCGAGGCAGATTTCTTATTGAACTAAACGGCAGTTTAGTTGAAGAATGGAAATGGCTCTTTTATGTTTGTGCCAAGCAAGAATAGCCCCCTCCGAACAGATTGGAGGGGGTTGTGCTATCTAAATTCATCCGTTATTCCAAGCTCTTATTCTGACCAAGTAACCACTTGGGGACAGTTCAGACAAGTTGTATAGGAAATTACCATTGGGGAATGATTTATAAGTTTGAAATAGCCTCCTGTGTCGTCCAAGTAGCACTGGCAAATGCTTTATAATTGGTAACGGCAGCTTGAAAATCCTCTTCACTAATTGTTGCGGTGGCATCGTATACAACAGCTGTTTCAAAACCAGTTTCGATTAGATGCCTCATATGGGACTCTACACAAACGTTGGAAAGCACCCCTGCAATAATTATCTTCTCTTTTCTATGTTGTCGTAACTGATATTCCAAGTCATTTGTTTGTGGGCTGGCAACCTTGTGAGGAGTTGCAATGACGGTTCTTCTATCAAAAATATAAGGTTTGAAAGAATGAACAAAATCAGCTCCAAATGACGGTGGTGTGTACGCATTTGCCACTTGATACATTCTAAGACCTAATAGCATCTTTTGTTCATTTCCTGTAAATTGCCAGCCATAATCATGAGGGTATAAATAATGGGGCGATATGAAAAGTTGGTATCCCTTATTGATGGCAGTTCTCATTAATAGTTCAAGTTTTTGTATGGTATTGTTTCGTTCAATAGTTCCTTTAGTCAGATGATAGCCTCTTCCCCCAGGACTCATAAAGTCATTTTGTGGGTCTGTGATTACAATAGCAGTATTATTGGGATGTGGTTTAAACGGCAAATTACTTACCTCCCTCGCAGCATAAGCTTGCGGAAATGTTTGTTACCTGTTCAGGAAAGATAGAGAAGTTGTTTTTTAAAAAAATTCAGCATTGACACGACAGCCGCATCGAACAAGTACATAGTCATTAAAAACTCTATAGGCATTTATATGTATTTGTAGTTTGTTTAGTTCACTTTGTTATAGAAAATTAGTGTGCAACTTTGACGAATGTTTCCAGAAGGTACTTGTTAAGCTAACGGGTGCTTTAGTTGAAGAGTCGATCGTCACAAAGACGGTCTTTTTTTATGGAGTGAACAAAATCTCCAAAATGTTTACTCCATAAGTAAGTTTGTGAAAGAATGTACTTAAAGTAACGAAGCAGTTTAATTGAATAAAACTCAGTGTGCTTATTTGGGATTATGTGCTGATTTTGTAACAATTGTTTTTTTTTATTTAAATCCACTATGATATTATTTGAACATAGTATATCATAGGAGGATTTTTTTTGATTAACGATTTATTTAAGGAAGCAAAGGAATATATTCATTCTTGTTATAGAGAATTAAATAAGACTGAACAGGAACTGGATAATAGGTTAAATGAAATTAGTAAACAGATATTAAACCAAGGGTATTATAAACACACAGCCGAGGAACTAGAATATGGGGCAAAAGTGGGCTGGCGTAATAGTAATCGTTGTATAGGAAGATTATTTTGGGATCATTTAAACGTTATCGATAAAAGGAACTTAAACACCGAAGAGGAAATTATTGAAGCTTTATTTGAGCACATAGAATATGCTACTAATAAGGGTCGTATACGCCCTACAATAACAATTTTTTCACAGAAAACTCCTAATAAAACGGTACGTATATGGAATCACCAATTAATTCGCTATGCAGGTTATAAAACTGAACAAGGTGTTCTAGGGGACCCGCACTCTTTATCCTTTACTGAGACTTGTATAAATCTGGGGTGGGAACCGAAGTTTGGAAAATTTGATGTTTTACCCTTAGTTATTCAAATTAATGAGAATCATCCAAAATTAGTCGAGATTCCAGAAAGACTTCTTCTCGAAGTTCCAATTCGCCATCATCATTACAATTGGTTTAAAGATTTAAACCTGAAATGGTATGCAGTACCGATGATTGCGGATATGATTCTGGAAATTGGTGGTATTACTTATACTGCGGCTCCATTTAATGGCTGGTATATGGGCACGGAGATAGGAGCACGAAACTTAGCAGATGAATCGCGTTATAATATGCTTCCTCAAATAGGAAATTTAATGGGGTTGGATATTAAAAGTAATATATCTTTATGGAAGGATCGTGCACTTTTAGAGTTGAATACAGCAGTATTACACTCTTTTAAGGAAGATGGGGTTAGTATAGTAGACCATCATACGGCTGCTCAACAATTTCAAAAGTTTGAAGAAAAAGAATCGGAGAGTGAAAGGTCAGTAACAGGTGATTGGACTTGGCTCATTCCACCTTTATCACCAGCTACAACACATATTTTTCATAAACCATATAATAATGAAATTAAAAAGCCCAACTATTTTTATCAAACTAAACCATATTAAGTTTTTAAAGAAGCCAACAAAAATGTCGGCTTCTTTAATTTAGTTTTCGATTTTTTTATATACTGCTTTTCAACTAACAGGGTTCTATGCTTAAATAAGGCATCTCCTTTTCCCTGTTCAACTATCTGACAGATTGTGAAGAGCTGTACTTAAACAAACGGGTGCACGAGTTGAAGAATGGGATGGCAGCGGCTATCCCTTTTTTTATTGCACTAACGAAGTAGGTTACTCCAATAAGGATCATTTATGATTTCTAAATAAAAGTGAGCCAATCATTACTATAAACAAAAACGATCAAAGAAAAATAATGAAAAATAGATAAAGCCAACCATCAATGGTCGGCTTCTTAATGTTTATTTTCAATGTCCAGCTCCATGTCCTGTACCTGTGTTTTTAACTTCTGTATACTCAGTTGGAGCATTATCATCTTTTAGAGATTCAATTATATCATTTGTAACAGCCTTTGCTAACTTTTTAGCAGCAACATTATCGCTCTTATAATGAATCCCCATCTGTTCTCTCGAAAGAGCTACTTTTTCTGCTGTTTCTTCTAACTGGTCTTTTTCATTCGGGAAGAAATAAGACAGTATATAAGCAGCCGTCCAGGCTGTTGCTGTGTGTCCTGAAGGATAAGAAGGATGCGGCGGAACCGTCATTCCCTCTGGTAATTTAATAGATGGGTCTAGATCAGTTGGTCTTGGTCGTAAATATTCATATTTTGCTTGAAATGTTGCTGTCAAGGAGGTATAAATTGCTCCTGAAAGAACTGCATGGACCCTAGCAGATTCGGGACCCATTAATCCATATTTATTAATTAATTCCTCTGTTTTATTGAGCCATAGTGTATCAGGGCTAGGTGTATTTTGCCAGTGCTTAATAAATTCGATTTGTTCTTCAGTACGATTTTCAGTCAACTTTTTCAAGTCTTCCAGTTCTTTTTTGGTTTCCGCAGAATCGTTTGCAGGAGGCGCTGCCACCTTGTAGGAACTTCCATCCTTAAATTCAAGCCCCTTCCACTCACCTGCTTTTGGTGTTACAGGATTTTCATGTGTCCAGCCCATTCCTTTATTGTTGGAGGATTCTATTTGCTGCCTTTTTTCCGCATTTTTTGTTTGTTCCGAGCTACACGCTGATAACATTAAAAGCATTAAGAGGGTAAAGGCGGTTATTAAATTTAACTTTATCTTTTGTTGTTTCATAATTTTCTCTCCCAGTATTTTTATAGTAGGAGCTCATCATGAATACTCTTACTACTCTATATATCATAAAAGAAATTAATTAGAATGGACCATCCAATATACCATTAATTTACCCATCCACTTTTCTAAACATTTGAATCCAAAAGACCGTTTGTACGCGGATTCCGCAAAAAGTATTCTGCTATAAAATGATGACCTATTTAACATATGAATAGGTCATTTTGTTTTAATCAGTGGAGTGTAGGAATTCCGAAAACAGGTTAGTTAGTATATTATTTTGTGAAGGATTGTACTTAAAGTAACGGGTGCTTATATTGAAGATTTAGCTGCCATAAAGGCGGCTATTCTTTTTGTGCTAACGGGCAGGTTAACTTAATAAGATACAGGGATTACCCTTACTAAAATCGAATATATAATTTTAAGGGGTGATCAATATTGAATAGAAAAATTGCTATCTCTTTATTTTCTTTGTTTCTCTTTTTAGCTTGGCTTCTTTGGGGAATTTATGTTTCTACTGGAGAAGAGTGGTTGACAGTCCTTTATATTGAGCAAACAAGTGAGGATACCTTCGTTGCCAGAGTTTCAGATATAAAAGTATTAATTGGTGCAATTGCATCAATACTCATTGGATTTACTCTTTATTTGATTAGCAGAAAAAAGTAAATGTTATTGAGCTAACGGGTGCGATACTTCAAGATGGAGGTCGCCTTTTTTCTTTTTTGCAAAGAAAGATTGTGAAAATGGTGTACTTAAACTAACGGGCAGGTTTAGTTGAATAATATTCCCGAAGAAAAAGCACCCTTCTTACAAAGGATACCTGCATTTAGTTATTTCGTTTGGCTTTAACCCTCTGCTTTTGACATCAATAGCCCGCCACTCCATAGAATTTTTATTACTTAAAGTGATAGTCACTAAATCATATGGGACATCGTGAGCACCTTCAAATGTTGTTACCTGCACGGTGACATTAAAGTAGCTGTAGGTTTCGTATGGTTCCACCTTTTTGATTTGGATAATCCGCTGGCAATACCACTGCTTCGATTTGCCGAAATGTTTTTCGAGTGCTTTGTCGATGGATGAAAAAAGCAAATTGAGGATCACATCATCACGCAACTGTACATCATTTTTAGTTACGGTTTCGGCTTGAACGGGTGAATAAGAGAAAAGAGTTAAGCAGGCAATCAATATTAAAAGGCTTTTTTTCATAAGAATCCTCCATTTAATGTTGCTCTTATTATGAACAATTAAAGAAATTCTTATTAAACTAAAGAGGAGCAAGAGTTAAGGAGTGGTATCTGATTCGGCATCTTTTTTCTGCTTGTTCCACTAAACCAGCTAATAGTTTGTCAATATTTTTCAATAAAAACTTAAAATAACTCATGCTATACTAAAAATGTGCATGCCAAATAACCTTCCGTTATTCTGGTTTTGGAAGGTTTTGTGTTATTTAGTTTATTTTTGGTTCTAAGCTATATCTTGGAAAGTGGTTCTGTTCTTTAAAAGGGCAAATATCCAATGTAAGAGTTTATTTACACATGCAATTACAGCTACTTTAAAGGGTTTTCCTTCGCCACGTTTCTTGTCGTAAAACTCTCGCATTTTCTTATTGCGAGGGATGATTTCATCCGTTGTTTTCTTTTTACGGCAATCACGAATGGCACAACGAACAGCCATATATAAGGCGTGACGAAGCCTACTGGACCCTCTTTTTGTAATTCGATTCTTAGTGGCAGAAAACTTTCCAGATTCGAATACACTAGGATCAACTCCAGCGAAAGCTACCAGCTTTTTAGGATCAGTAAATCGATCTATCTCTCCAATTTCTGAAATGATCGTTGCAGCGATTTTTTCTCCGATACCAGGGATAGATTTGATAATATTATAT
>NZ_JACCBX010000010.1 GCF_013409995.1 Neobacillus driksii | reverse complement strand
TGGTCCTCCCATTCCTGACTGATCAAAGCCTGCTCCCATTGGCCCTCCCATTCCTGGTTGACCGAAGCCTGCTCCCATTGGTCCTCCCATTCCTGATTGGTCAAAGCCTGCTCCCATTGGTCCTCCCATTCCTGACTGATCAAAGCCTGCTCCCATTGGCCCTCCCATTCCTGGTTGACCGAAGCCTGCTCCCATTGGTCCTCCCATTCCTGGTTGACCGAAGCCTGCTCCCATTGGTCCTCCCATTCCTGGTTGACTGAATCCTGGGTTCATCATTGGAGCTCCCATTCCCTGCATACCTTGATTGAACCAGCCTTGATTTGTGGCTGCTGGCGAGCCTACTGGCACTTCTGAACTTTCATCAAAATATGGCATTTGATCATCTGCTGGCATTTGGTCAAATCCTGCTGGCATTTGACTCATTCCAGGCATTTGGCTGCCCATTGGCATTTGACTCATTCCTGGCATCTGACTGCCCATTGACATTTGATCCATTCCTGGCATTTGGCTGCCCATTGGCATTTGACTCATTCCAGGCATTTGGCTGCCCATTGGCATTTGACTCATTCCTGGCATCTGACTGCCCATTGACATTTGATCCATTCCTGGCATTTGGCTGCCCATTGGCATTTGACTCATTCCTGGCATTTGGCTGCCCATTGACATTTGATCCATTCCTGGCATTTGGCTGCCCATTGGCATTTGATCCATTCCTGGCATTTGGCTGCCCATTGACATTTGATCCATTCCTGGCATTTGGCCGCCCATTGGCATTTGACCCATTCCTGGCATTTGACTGCCCATTGGCATTTGACCTATTCCCTGCATTTGACTGCCCATTGTCAATTGATCCATTCCTGGCATTTGGCCGCCCATTGGCATTTGACCCATTCCTGGCATTTGGCCACCCATTGGCATTTGACCCATTCCTGTCATTTGGCTACCCATTGGCATTTGGCCAAAGCCTCCTTGCATAGGGTTGTTCATTGGTAATTGCGGCATAAAGGATGAAGATTCATCATCAAAGCCATGTGGCATATATTCCGCACCTGCTACCCCTGGCATTGATCCAGGTTGATTAAAAAGCATATTAGGTACCTGTGGCATTACCGCTCCTTGAACTTGTGGATAAGGCATAAATGACATTGGTGGACAAGGCGGCGGCGGGCACCATTGTGGCGGCGGCGGACAAAATCCTGTTCCAGGCATTATTGGTGATATAGGTACACAATAATCTTGCGGCATTTGCTGCTGTACAGGGATCTGGTTTTCCATTGGTGCTTCTTGTACAGGCATAACTGGGTATTCTTTTATCGGTTCTTTTACAGGTTCTTTTATTTCAGGAAGTATGTTGGCTGGTTTTGGAGGCAGCACTGGCTGTTTAACCTCCATATTGGTCATGTTGTTCAGATAATAGTTGTTAATGTCGATTTCTGGAATGATTTGCAGAGGCATTTTTGGAGTGTATGGTGTTTTTGGTGCTTCTATTATTGGCGTCTCTTTTATCGGCACTTCCTTAATAGGTGCTTCTTTAATAGGTATTTCTTTGGCTGGTGCAGTTTTGATTGGCACTTCTTTTATCGGTGCTACTTTTATTGGTGCTTCTTTAATAGGAACCTCTTTTATCGGTGCTTCTTTAATAGGAACTTCTTTTATCGGTGCTTCCTTAATTGGAGCTTCTTTTATCGGTGCTTCCTTAATTGGAGCTTCTTTTATCGGTGCTTCCTTAATTGGAGCTTCTTTTATCGGTGCTTCCTTAATTGGAACCTCCTTTTTTGGAGCGGTTTTAATCGGCATTTCTTTTGGTTTCTCTTTGGTAAACGGTTGCCCAGCAATCGGCATTTCTTTCTTGGCGCCTAAGTTGATTGTGGCCCCCGGCTGTGTTCCCATAGGCGCTTCTTTTTTTATTGTTCCACCTGAAGTTGGGACTTTTATTTTCATACCGGGCATAATCATATCAGGGTTGCTGAGCTGTGAATTCATCTTTTTCAGCTCTTCAAAATTCACGCCGTACTTCTTGGCGATTTTCCAAAGAGTATCCCCTTTCTGTACGATATGGATCTTCACTCTGATTTCCCTCCTATGCATAAGTCCATATATTCTATGTGATGATGGGCAAAGTGCTAACATTCTTCAGAAAAACTTATGCTTATTTTCGGGAAAATATGAATCAACCCCTCGAAAATAAAATAGATGCAATTGTTCATGAAAATTGCATCTACCCTAATCATTATGAATTTTGTAACATGCGATCGAGCGCTAATTTAGCATTTTCAGCAATCTCTGGAGCCACTTTAATCGTATTCTTTGTTTCTTCTAGTGTATCTAGGCTCCACACTAAATGCGGCAGATCAATTCTATTCATGGTTAAACAAGGACACATGGCAGGATTTAGTGAAATAATTTTTTTATCGGGGTGATTCTTAATTAGACGGTTGACTAAATTCATTTCTGTTCCGATTGCCCATTCAGAACCAGGCTCTGCCTTTTCAATCGCATTAATAATATAACTTGTTGAACCAGCCAAATCGGATAATTCCACGACTTCACGGCGGCATTCAGGGTGAACAATGATTGTCATATTAGGATATTGGCTGCGCGTATCATGGACATTCTGAACAGTAAAGTTCTCATGAACAGAGCAGTGACCTTTCCAAAGGATGACTTTTATTTTTGAAGGATCTCCTTCGTATTCAAGCTTATTCGTTATTGGATTCCAAACTGCCATTTCATCTAAACCTATACCCAAGTCATAAGCGGTATTGCGGCCTAAATGCTGATCAGGTAAAAATAAAATACGTTCTTTTTGGGTAAATGCCCATTTAACCATTGTCTCTGCATTTGAAGAGGTGACACTCGCACCGCCATGAGCACCAACAAAAGATTTAATCGCTGCAGTTGAATTAACATATGTTAATGGAAGAATCGTATCACCAAAAATCCCCTGAAGAATTTCCCATGCCTTTTCAGTTTGATCCAGGTCTGCCATGTCAGCCATAGAACAGCCTGCACGCATGTCTGGGAGAATGACCTTTTGGTTATCGTTTGTTAGGATATCCGCCGTTTCTGCCATAAAATGAACGCCGCAGAAAACAATAAATTCTGCTTCGGTATTTTCAGCAGATAGTTGTGCTAGTTTCAAGGAATCTCCGGTCGCGTCGGCAAACTGAATGACTTCATCTTTTTGGTAATGATGTCCTGGAATGAAAAGTTTTGAGCCTAATTTATTTTTCACTTCTACCACTCTAGCTTCTAACTCTTCCTGCGACATTTGTTTGTATTTTTCAGGAATCATTTTATTCTTTTGCATGGCTGCTAAAATACTCACGTTTATTTCTCCCCTTCCCTAAAAAGAACTTTTACACTTATATCGAGTGCTTTATATGAATGTGTTAAGAATCCTAGTGAAATATAATCAACACCTGTATCACGATAACCAGCTAAATTGGTTAATTGAATCCCGCCTGAAGCTTCCGTTATGAATCCTGAAGGAACTAATTTAATTAGTTCTTTTATTTCATCTGGGCTACGATTATCAAACATAATGACATCTGCACCGGCGCTGACCGCTTCTCTCACCTGAGACTCCGTTTCAACTTCAACTTCTACCTTCACCATATGACCTGCTTTTTTGCGAACACTTTCAACTGCATTTGTTATCGAGCCTGCAAACGAAATATGATTATCTTTAATCATGATTCCGTCGTATAAACCAAAACGATGATTGAAGCCTCCTCCACAGGTAACGGCATATTTTTCAAGCATTCTTAAACCAGGTGTGGTTTTACGCGTATCACAAATTTTGGTATGACCACTATCCAATGTAGAAACTGCTTTACGTGTAAGGGTGGCAATCCCGCTCATTCTTTGGATGAGGTTGAGAACAACTCTTTCCCCTTTTAATAAATCCGCTATTTTTCCAGAGGCTGTTGCAAGCTTCTGACCGTATTCAATAGCTTGACCATCCTTGACAAAAAGCTGTATTTCAATGTCGGTATTCAAAAGTTTAAAACCGGTTTTAATGATTTCTTCTCCACAAAAAATGCCATTATCTTTTGAGAGAAAGACGATTTCGCCTTTTGTTTCATCTGCAAAAATTAAATCTGTTGTAATATCCTGTTCCCCAATATCTTCGATAAAAAATTGCTCAAGTAGCGAGCGCAGTTTCATTGTATTCATGGTTACTCTCCAATCCCTGGCTATTTTTATGAATAATGGTTTTGTTTAACCAATAATGGTCGTCTTCTTTTGCGTAATCACTTCGAAAATGACCACCACGGCTTTCGGTTCGTTTCAAAGCAGCTTCGGTAATTAAACTTGCGTTAATCAGCATAAAAATCTTTTTCAACTCTTCAATAGAATAGATAGTAAGATTATTTATTTGGTGTGCTTTAAAGGTATCTAACCATGCTTTTTGGTTTTGGAGATTTGCCTTATTGCGGACAATACCTACCCGCTCCATCATCGTATCCTTTATTTGTTGCAAGTCTGGTAAAATTACTTTCTCTTGCGGAATAAATGGACGAATGATTTCTGTTGAAAGGATATCTTCGTATTCTGTCTCATTTAGTATTGAAGATAACTTTTCTCCCATATATAAACCCTCTAATAAGGAATTACTTGCAAGGCGGTTTGCCCCATGCAATCCTGTACAGGCGGCTTCACCAATAGCAAATAGCCCCTTTATGGAAGTCCGGCCGTATAAATCGGTTTTAATTCCTCCCATTAAAAAATGACTGCCGGGAGCAACTGGAATTCTTCCCTCTGATAACGGAAGGCCATTTTCCTCACAAATAGCGGTTATCGAAGGGAATCTTTGCTTAAAGGTTTCAATTTTACTAATATCTAAATATACTTGGCTGCCTTTTTTAAGATATTCATAGATTTTCTGTGAGACAACATGCCTTGGACCAAGGTCCTTAAGTGGATGAACACCTTCCATAATTGGTGTGCCATCATCCGTCACGAGAACGGCACCTTCGCCGCGTACCGCTTCAGAAATTAACCCTTTCGTTTCACCATTTAGGTATAAAAGTGTAGGGTGGAACTGAATAAACTCCATATCAACCACTTCAGCACCTGCTAAATAGGCCATTGCAATCCCGTCACCGCTGACTGTATCAGCATTTGAAGTATAGGTAAACAATTGCCCGCAGCCGCCTGTTGCTACGATTGTATTCCGGCTGTAATACTGCTTTATAGTACCATCTGGCATTTTTGCTTTTACACCAATGCAGCGTTTCTCGGAATTCAGTAATAACTCATAGGCAAAAACATCTTCTTCAATGGTGACATTTTCCTTCAGCGTGCTAATAAGGAACTCGACTACATTTTTACCTGTAGCGTCTCCGCCGCCATGAACAATTCGCTTTTCACTATGTGCGCCTTCCATTCCAAGCAGCAATTCACCATCTTGATTTTTATCAAAAACAGATCCTTGTTCAGAAATGAACTTAATCAGCCTAGGTGCGGCTTCTATGATTTCTTTAACGGCTTCTTGATTATTGTGATATCTTCCTGCTTCAAATGTATCTGCGATATGTTTATTGGGATGGTCATGCTCGCCAATTGCAGCGGCAATACCACCTTGAGCAAGATAAGAATTAGCGGTTCTAATTTTTTCCTTTGTGAGTATCCTCACATTTAAATCCTTATTTAAAAATGAGGCTAACTGCAGTGCAGCAATCCCACTTCCTAAAATTAAAACATCATCATTTATTGTCATCTTGAGTCCTCCTGGATTAACAGGTGTCTTGACATCTATATTTACATAGAATTAAACTAATATCAAGATTTTTTTCGTAATAAAAAAATAAGAGTATTGGAGATTACTAATGATTTATTTTGATTTTGCGGCGACGACTCCATTAGATGCTGAAGCAGCAGAGGTGTTTTTGCAGGCTTCAACTGAGTTCTTTGGAAACTCAAGCTCCCTCCATGATTTTGGCGGGCAGTCACAGGACTTGTTAGAGAATTGCCGTGAAGAGCTGGCAAATCTTTTAGGGATAAATAAAAAAGGTTTATACTTTACAAGTGGTGGTTCGGAGGGGAACTTTTTAGCGATTGAGGCATTATTGTCAGTTCCTAAAAAAGCTGGGAAGCACATCATCGCTGGGATGGCCGAGCATTCATCCATTCACGGTATTCTCGACCGGTTAGAAGGCTATAGCATTACTTATTTGCCGCTCAACTCTTCCGGGCTCATTAACATAGAAGAATTGGCGAATGCCATTACCCCTGACACGGTGTTAGTGATCGTGCAGCATGTTAATTCTGAAATAGGCACAATTCAGCCGCTTGAAGATATCGCTCGTATTTGCAGAGAGTATGATATCCATTTTCACAGTGATTTTGTTCAATCTTTTGGAAAAATAGAGTTAAAAAAAATCACGCCGCTGGTCAGCAGCTTCTCCTTTTCTGGTCATAAAATTTATGGTCCAAAAGGGGTTGGCGGAGTTTATGTGGATCCGGCTATTTCTTGGAGAGCTTTTTTTCCAGGAGGATCACATGAGAGAGGCTTTAGGCCAGGTACGGTGAACGTCCCTGCTATTGCTTCTATGACTGCAGCGGCTCAAAAGATACATGACCAACTTGTTCAATGTCACGATCATTTTTTACAGCTTCGAGCCACTTTAATGGAGTCGCTTAATCCTATTAAGGATTCTGTGGTTATTTTTGAAGCAGCTCCTGACTCACAGTTACCTTCAATTATCGGATTGCGGATCTCTGGTGTTGAAGGTCAATGGATGATGCTGGAATGTAATCGGTACGGATTCGCGATTTCAACCGGAAGTGCTTGTCAAATTGGTATGCAAGCTCCAGCAAAAGTGACACAAGCTTTAGGATTGAGCCCTCAAGAAGCTAAGGAATTTATCCGTATTTCGTTTGGGAAGACAACGAGGATCGAAGATGTAGTGAAGCTTGGGGAAACTATTGTAGATATCGTGAAGAAATTTAAACTATAGAACTATGGTAAAATAGGGTTGAAATATGAGGAGGTACTTATGGCTGAACAAAAAAAGATTCTTGGCGATGAAAGGAGAGCTTTCATCCTGCAGCTGCTAAAAGACAGCCCTGTACCGCTTACAGGAAGCGAGTTAGCAACACGAACAAATGTAAGCAGGCAGGTAATTGTCGGGGATATTACACTCCTAAAAGCAAAAGAGGAGCCGATCATCGCAACAAGTCAAGGCTATTTATATTTTAAGCAAAACACAGGCACACAAACATATGAAAGAACGATTGCTTGCAGGCACTCACCTGATGACACAGAAAAAGAGCTAAATTTAATGGTGGATCATGGTGTATTAGTAAAGGATGTTAAAATCGAGCATGCGGTTTACGGAGATTTAACAGCCTCGATCATGGTATCCAATCGCCAAGAGGTAAAACAATTCTTAGATAACATCTATAAGACGAAGGCTGCGTTATTATCGGAATTAACAGGCGGGATTCATCTTCATACGATTGCTGCTTCTTCTGTTCAAACCTTAGACAAAACCGAAGCCGCTTTGAAGGAAGCTGGCTTTTTAATTGAATACTAGACGCAATAGAATGGTGGCCAATCATATGATTGGCTGCCTTTTTTACTCTCAAGGACTATTCTCCGCTTCGGAACTTGGGATTTGATACTCAAATAGAGCTCTTGAGGTCCAATCTCGGTTTAGGTAACTCATGATTTGTACTCAATCAGGGCTCTTGAGGACTAATCTCAGTTTAGGTAACTCATGATTCGTACTCAATCAGGGCTCTTGAGGACTAATCTCAGTTTAGTCACCTCATGATTTGTACTCAATCAGGGCTCTTGAGGACTAATCTCGGTTTAGTCACCTCATGATTTGTACTCAATCAGGGCTCTTGAGGACTAATCTCTGTTTAGGTAACTCATGATTTGTACTCAATCAGGGCTCTTGAGGACTAATCTCGGTTTAGTCACCTCATGATTTGTACCCAATAAGGGCTCTTGAGGACTAATCTCGGTTTAGTCACCCCAGGATTTGTCCTCAATCAGGGCTCTGCAAGTGCAATTTCTCGAATAAGGATCAATACATACATACCTCAACCACTAAATTGCAAAAAAGTACCGAGCATTTGCCCGGTACTTTAATTTCAATTAAACCATTTTCGAAGGATAGCTTCCTAGCAATGTAACGCCGCAGCCAAGTGCTTCGAGCTCGGCCATTGCACCTGGAATTAAAACGTCATCAAGTTTCATTTCCAAATCAATAATAAAGAAATAATTGCCAATACCTGTTTTCATAGGTCTTGATTCAATTTTTGACAGGTTTATTTTTCGCCAAGCAAAGGCTGATAGTACCATATGGAGCGTTCCAGCCTTATCCGTCGGAAGTGTGACCATTAGAGTAGTTTTATAATGGGATGAACCACTAAACTCCTCAAAATTAATCCCCTTTTCAGATAAGACAAAAAAGCGAGTATGATTATGATCAAAATCATGAATGTCGCGTTGAACAATAGATAATCCATATTCTTCAGCAGCCAATTCATTGGCGATCGCGGCAATTCGCTGTTCTGGGTGGTCCATTACCATTTTCGCTGCCGCAGCAGTCGAGCTGACACTTTCATAAGGTACCCCATGAAACTGATTATGTAAGAACTTATGACACTGTGCAATGGCATGCGAGTGACTGTACACCTTAGTAACATCCTGCCATATTTCTTGATTATCCGGGTGAACCATCAAATGCTGTTTAATTGGAATGGTAATTTCACCGACAATCGGTAATTGAACCACATGTGTTAGGTAATCCAATGTAATATTTACTGTACCTTCAAGGGTATTTTCAACAGGAACAACGGCTAGTTCCACTTTTTCACTGACAACCGCATCCATGGATTCAGGAATGGTCCGATATGGTTCAAGCTCAAATCCAGGAAAAACCTTCTTCACCGCTAATTCGGTAAAGGTTGCCTTTGGTCCTAAAAAACCAACTTTCATGACTCCACACACTCCCTAACAAAAATCTCTCTGTTGTAAAAAAATCCATTATGCGCCTGTTCCAAGCACTTCAACTTTTTCTACGAATTCAAGCTTACGTAATTCTAAAAGCAGTTCATCTATATCTGTAGAAATCTCGGTGGTATTCAACGAAAGTGTCACGTTTGCCCTTCCTTGCAATGGAATCGTTTGATGAATGGTTAACACATTGCAGCCAGAAGAAGCAACTACACTAAGAAGCTTAGACAAAGTACCTGAACGATCTTCAAGATGAAAAAAGAGCGTAACTAATCGTTCCTTTACAATCGTGGAAAATGGAAATACCGTGTCCCTATATTTATAATAGGCACTTCTGCTTAAGTCTACTTGCTGCACCGCATCCCAAATAGACTCAGCCTTACCCCTTTCGAGCATTTCCTTCACATCAAGTGTTTTCTTCATCGCTTCAGGCAAGACGTCTTCTCTAATTAAGTAAAATTTTTTATCAAATTTTTCATTTTTCATCTTTCTACCCACCCGATTTGAAAAGCATAAGCGCCCGTGTTACGAAATCGGGGCGCTCTGGCTATAATTTCTCAAAGACATGTTCGTATCTAGTCAACAAATTCAAATTCGAAGTCTAATAATTTAACGGTATCCCCATCTTTTGCACCTTTTGCCCGTAAAGCCTCGTCCACCCCTAAACCACGAAGCTGTCTAGCAAAACGACGAACAGATTCCTCCGTTTGGAAATTGGTCATCTTAAAT
This sequence comes from Neobacillus driksii, assembly GCF_013409995.1. Lineage (GTDB taxonomy): Bacteria > Bacillota > Bacilli > Bacillales > Cytobacillaceae > Neobacillus > Neobacillus driksii. The sequence goes on along the minus strand of NZ_JACCBX010000010.1, from coordinate 248,721 downwards.
AATTTTTCAACCTTTTCCCCTTGAATAACGAATGAGCCGTCTGGTTCTCTTGTGATATAGAAAGCCTCAGGATCTGCCTCATGTTTATAAAGTACGCGATTAACTCCTGTTTCCTCTTCTTCATGATCAAGCGGAAATTCTGGAGTCTCCTCGATCTTGTCAGCAATCGCATATAATAGCTCTCTTAAGCCTTTTCTTGATAAAGCAGAAATTGGGAAAATCGGAAAGTCCTCTTCTAAACGCTCTTTAAATTTCTGTAAATTTTCTTCTGCTTCCGGCATGTCCATTTTATTTGCAACAATAATTTGCGGACGTTCCGTTAAACGTAAGTTATACTCTTCTAGCTCTTTATTGATAGTCAGATAATCCTCATAAGGATCGCGTCCTTCCATCGCAGCCATATCGATTACATGAACGATAACCCGTGTCCGTTCAATATGACGTAAGAATTGATGTCCTAGTCCAACACCCTCACTCGCACCTTCAATCAATCCTGGAAGGTCGGCCATAACAAAACTTCTATTGTCCTCTGTTTCAACCATCCCAAGATTAGGGACAATCGTTGTGAAATGATATTCAGCTATTTTTGGTTTTGCTGAAGAAACGACTGATAATAATGTTGATTTTCCAACGCTAGGAAATCCAACGAGTCCAACATCTGCAAGCAGTTTTAACTCGAGGATAACATCGCGCTCTTGTCCTGGTTCTCCATTTTCAGCAAGTTCTGGCGCAGGGTTTGAAGGTGTCGCAAAGCGAGAATTTCCTCTACCTCCACGACCTCCCTTGGCAATGACGGCACGCTGACCATTCTCAACTAGATCGGCAATGACTTCTTTTGTTTCTGCATCCATTACTACTGTGCCTGGTGGTACCTTAACAATCATATCTTTGGCATTTTTCCCGTGCTGATTTTTGGACATACCATGTTCACCACGCGGCGCTTTCCAATGACGTTGATAACGGAAATCCATTAACGTACGCAAGCCCTCATTTACTTCAAAAACTACATCGGCACCCTTACCGCCGTCTCCGCCAGCAGGTCCGCCCATTGGAACATATTTTTCACGGCGAAACGCGACCATTCCATTACCGCCGTCTCCGCCTTTTACGTATATCTTCGTTTGATCGACAAACATGTGAATCCTCCTGATTTGACTGATGGCGAACCAAGATTTCACCCTATACCTCAGGCATATAGATTTCTAATCCTAATTCGCTTTCTGAGAATTCCTTGACCGTCACTTCGATTTCCGAGGAGATCAGGAATTGTTCAATCAGTTCTTTTTTTATTATTATTCCGCTAAAATCAAAAAAGAAACGAACTCCATTTGATTCCGGTTGAATTGTTATTGATAAATGATTTTCTTGAAAGGCCTCAATCGCCTGATCTAAACAAATAAAGAAGGATTTTGTCCAATTCGAAAGAATGTCATCATTTATTTCCACTGCCTCTAAATCGTTAAGAACCTCATATTCAAGCTGAAATAAATGATTCTCCCAATTTGATTTTAAAAGCAAGGAGGCAAATCCAGGCAAATGAAAATTCGACAGCTTCGATTCATGCTGTGCTTCGATTACAATTTCATTTATATATGCTTTCGCCCGGTCAATTCTATTTAAATCCAAGTTCCCTTTGATTAACTGCAGCCTATTCAGCCAATCATGTCGTGAGTGCCGCAGCACTTCAACGATATCCCATTCTTTTTCCATAATCGCACTCCTAGCCTACGTGTCGAAAAGACTATTTTCTGTTAGTATATCAAAAAAGTTCACATGAGTAAGCACTTTTGCGTGAATGTTTTCCAATTGAGGTATTATGAGGCTACTTTTGGGAGATCAAATTGGAGTTTTTATTGGATAATTTTTCCTCATTGTTTAAAAAAGAAAACCCTAACCAATCAGGTTAGAGTTTTCACTGAAAGCTTACGCTTCTTGAGCTGTTGGATAAACACTCACTTTTTTACGGTCACGACCTAAACGTTCGAATTTTACAACGCCGTCGATTTTCGCAAATAGAGTATCGTCACCGCCACGGCCAACGTTTTCACCTGGGTAAATCTTTGTACCGCGTTGACGGTAAAGGATTGAACCACCAGTTACGAATTGACCATCTGCACGCTTAGCACCAAGGCGCTTTGCGATAGAGTCACGTCCGTTCTTTGTAGAACCTACTCCCTTTTTAGATGCAAACAACTGAAGATCTAATTTTAATAACATGTATTCCACCTCCTACTTTTTGAAGGTTATTTTTATGTGTTCTCCGTACTCTTCTTCAATCGTTTGTAATGATATAATCATACCTTCTAGAAGAAGCTGAACTTTCTCATTTATGTTTTCCGGAAGTCTATCTGGAACAACACAGCGGAGAAAGCCATCTCCCTGTTCAATCTCTGGAGTCACACCTGTTAAGGCATGTACAGCATTGATTGCGCCGATGGATACTGCGGATGCGCCTGCACAGACGATATCCTTTCCTCGATCGGCGAAGAATGCATGACCACTTATTATAAAGGATTGAATTGATTCGGATTCAGAACGATTAATTGTAATAGATATCATCTATTGCCCAACACCTTACGCGTTGATCGCTTCGATCACAACTTTAGTGTATGGTTGACGATGACCTTGCTTTTTACGGTTGTTTTTCTTCGCTTTGTATTTGAAAACGATGATTTTCTTTTGACGACCTTGTTTTTCAACTTTAGCCGTTACAGTAGCGCCTTCAACTAATGGGCTACCTACTTTCACGTTATCTCCACCAACGAATAAAACCTTATCAAATGTAACTGTTTCGCCTGCTTCAGCATCAAGCTTCTCGATGTAGATAGCTTGACCAGCTTCTACTTTCAATTGCTTACCACCTGTTTCGATAATTGCGTACATACTTGCACCTCCTTATAAACTCAGACTCGCCATATACAGGCGCTAAGCTTTGAGCATTAGACTTAATACCTGTGATGTGCGGTTGTAGCACGGGTGCTACAAACATAACATCGATAATTTTATCATGGTATAGGCGAAAGTGTCAATAAGGTTCTCTGGCTTTTTTCGCTATTTCGGCATTATTCCCAAATTGTTTTATAACATAGTAATGTGTCGCAGATGACTGAATCGAGAAAAATACTTTAAACTGCAGCCATTCTTCTACCATTTCGAGATGTGGTTCGATAGCCTCTTTAACCTTTATGGTTGTTTCAACTAATACTGCTTCTGCATCAGAACTTCGATGTTCTAACAATTCGCGTTCTAGGCGGAATGCTATTGTCTCTGCACTTAATATTTTTCCTGTTCCATCGCAAGCTGGGCATTTTTCCTGAAGGGCTTCTGAGAGCGAGACCTTTGTTTTCTTTCTGGTTAACTGCAGGATACCAAGTGAGGTAAAACCGATGATTTTGGTCCTAGTTTCATCCTTCTGGAATTCCTTCTCAATCATATCTTGTATGTAACGTTTGTCCTTCTCGTTTTTCATGTCAATAAAGTCAATTAGGACGATTCCGCCAATATCACGCAGTTTCAGCTGACGGGCAGTCTCAATTGCAGCTAGGGAATTTGTTTTTACCACTGTATCCTGATAATCATTTTTACCGGAGAATTTTCCGGTATTAACGTCGATTATCGTTAAAGCCTCGGTTTCATCAAAAATTAAATAGGCACCATTGTCGAGCCAGACGATTCGCTTTAGTGCTTTATCAATTTCATGCTCAATCCGATGAAGGGTGAAGATATTTTCTTTCCCATTATAATAAGTAACTTTTAGATTAGGGTTTTTCGATTGTATTTGTTGTTTTAATGAAAGTTCATCAACAAACACCTCACCCGATGACATATTCTTGATGGACTCAAGAACTAATTCGGTAAAGGTATCTTTCTGATATAGGATCGCCGGCTTTTTAAAAGACGCTGCTTTCTCCAATAGTTCGGTATACTGGCTTCGTAAAGTACTTAGTTCCTTTTCCATTTCCTCTTGAGTGGTTGAGGTACTTGAAGTACGAAAAATTAGGCCTTCCTCTTCACCTTTCAATTTCATACCAAAACTGCGAAGATCGTCCTTTTCATCAACAATTTTTTTAGAGACTGCCACATAGCGACCTTGAGGCATATAAATAAGGTTGTCCCCAGGGATTTCAATAATGCCTGTCACTCTAGCACCTTTAACGCCTGTTGCATCCTTATCTACTTGTACTAATAACTTTTCTCCCTGATGAACAAAGGAGGATACACTTTTCTTTTCTTTATCAATCGTTCGTTCCGGTGATAAAACATACGACGTGAGCACATCACGATGTAAATAGGCGTTCTTCTCTTCTCCAATATCTATGAAGGCTGCATTCATACCAGGCAAAACCTTAGTCACGGTCCCATAATAAATATTACCGACCAAAGATCGCTGCTCTGGTCGGTCAAAAATAATATTTTCAACTGTGTTGTTACTTACAAGAGCAAATCTCTTTTCATTCGACATTGCATTTATGATTAACTTTTCCAAACCTTCGTCCTCACTTTTTAGGCTAATCCAGCTTCACCGCCTATGGGCTGGAGCCTTTTTTCTAATATTTTATATTATACCTAATTAGTAAGAAAAGAGAAGGTCACTGATTTTATCCGTTAACCGTTTTTCTGAAAAATAGGCATGCAGCAATTCATTCTCATCCAGCATCCCTTTTTCTTTGCCGTCACTTTCAACAATAATCGGGTGTTTGCAGCCCCGTTGGAATTTTTCTAAAACGTCAATGAGCAAATCCTGTTCATTGGCTTGGATGGGCTTAAGAGCTTGAAGGTCGCTTTTTTTACCATAGTAGCGCTCAAGTAAAAATCTCATAAAGATGTAGCGGCGTTGCTTCCACTCGTGATAAAGGGAAAATAATAAGAAGCCTACGATAATCCAGACGTTTAGTTGCTGCGGAGCGGCTAGGAGCGTAACTACCGAAAAGATTCCAACGCTAAAAAAAGAAATGATTAATGTTAATCGGTGAGCTATGGGAAATGATTTTTTTAAGGAAAGAAACATGAAAATCAACTTTCCTCCGTCAAGCGGCCAGACGGGAAACAGATTAAAGATAAATATCATAAGATTGTAGTGAAAAAACAATTGAAACATATCTTCAGGAATTAGCTCAAAGTTGAATAGCCCGAAAGCTAATGTCACCATCCAAATGTGCTGAGCAGGTCCTGCGAGGACAACAATTGCCTCTTCCTTTAACGGCCGGTTCCCGTGCTCCTCCATTTCAGCCACCCCACCAAAGGGGAGGAGGGTGATTTTCTTTATACGCCATGAAAAAAAAGAAGCCGCAGCAGCATGCCCCATTTCATGGATGAAAATGATGCCAATCAAAAGGCATACCTCGAGGAAATGTGCTGTAGCAATCGATATTGCGATAACAAACCATAACAAAGGATGGATATATACATGTTGTAATAAATATATGACTCTATTCAAAGCGGATCACCTGTATTGGGTCGATGAAATCATCGCCTTTTTTAATAGAAAAATAATACTTACCCTTTGTTTTGTCCTCACCCGTTGATTCTGAGGCTGTGCCCACGACAGTTTCCGTTTCAATAAATTCATATAAACTAACCTTTATTTCATCGAGATTTCCATAGGTAGATTGCGTCTGATCTGCGTGCTGGATGATGACGGTTTTACCCGTATCTTCCTTAACACCAGCAAACATGACATTTCCCTCTTTCATCGCTTCTACAGTAGCGCCCTTTGTTGTTTCAATCATAATTCCCTGTCCGTTTTTCTCAAAATTTTCAAGGACTTTACCTGAAAATACAGGTATATCAGGATCTTTCTCGACCACGTTTTGCTCTCCACCTTTTTCTTTATCTGTAAACGGCAAAAGAGCTAATGGCTTACCAAATTGATCCTCGTACCATTTTGATACGGTGGCAAATTTAAAATCCTGCTCCATGGTTTTCAACACAAAATCCTTTGCTGGAGCAAAGCTTGCTGTGTTTTCTCGGAACATAATGGCAATCACAAGAAATAATAGTGCAGATGCCAAGATTTTAAAAATGAAAACTTCCTTTTTGAATAATGGATGGATGCCATCATCCTTACCTGCTTCATAGGTAGAGAAATGATTCGCACCGTATTTTTCATCCTCCACCGGCCAGGTAATTTCTCGTTCTGGACCTTTTGCTGATGATCCTTGCTCCCTTTTTCGCTTTGCGATTCGTCGTCGTATTTCTTCTGGAGTAGACCGCATTATACCCACCAACCTTTAGTGACCTTTTTGTACAAGTCTATGAGGTTGTCCTTAAGAGTATGACTCTAGGAATATTTATTTAGGGTTATAGAATGTTTTCTTCGTGGCTTTGGACATTATTGTTATAGTTTTGGAGAATTAATGATTTTGGACATCTTCCGCATGGTTATGGACATTTTTTAAGTGTTTTGGACTATTTTCACATGGTTTTGGACATTTTTCATAAGGTTTTGGACTATTTTCATAGCGTTTTGGACATTTAGACAAATATTACCAATTAAAAAAATAAATCCAGTAATGGTTAACTGAAACTTTCATGGATTTGTGGATAAGCCACACAATTTTTAGTGCTTATCCATATAATGGCTGTAAGTTAAATAAATAGAGGTGAATGATTTTGTCTACAAGTGACAAACATGATTCTTTTCGTGGTGATGTTTACGATTTAATTGAGTTACAGCAATTATTAAAAGGTCCTCACCACATTATTTTTGAAGGCAAGAGTCCATACCAAGACGTACTTTTGATAGAAACAAAAAATATACGTTTATACCGGAATGATCAACTAGTATGGAATAGCTTGGATGAACGGATTTATCATGAAGCACTAGTCCATCCGGCATTTGTTTTTTCAGACCAGCACAAACGCGTATTAATGATCGGGGATGAGTGCGGACTGGCACTGCGAGAAGTTTTCAAATACTCTGACGTCTGTCACGTTAGTCTTGTATCCTTATCCCCAGAAACCCTTATAGCAGCCCAGAAAACACCTGAACTTTGCGAAATGAACGAGAATTCTTTTTTTGATAATCGCGTTCAAATAGACCTGGGTAGCATATATGATTTTCTACAAACAAGTCAGCATCAGTTTGATGTGATAATCGCAAAACTACCAGATCCAGAAAACAAGCAAGATAGTAAATTATACACAAAAGAATTCTTCAAAAAATTGTCCAACCTCCTAACCGATTGCGGTATTTTGGTTGTCACGTCTACCTCACCTGAAGACAATCCGTTGGCATTCTGGAGTATTGATAAAACACTGCAGAGTTCTTCCCTGTACACTCTGAACTATCATGTTAATGTTCCTTGGTTTGGAGATTGCGGATTTCATCTTGCTGCGAAAAAACGGTTAGTATGGGGAAAAGAAAAAAAGATTAATATACAAAATCGTACACTTCCTGAAGATTTTTATTCATGGTTTACTTTTTCGAACCGGGTGAGATCAGTCAGAAATCAAGCTATGGTTAACTCAATTAGATCCTTAAATCTCCACACACTTTATTCAGCAAATTCAAAGGATATTCAAGACCAAGACGAAACGAAAGAGCTTCATCATCTGCTCTCCAATCCACACAGATTACTTTATGAAGGCGGAACAAAAGGGGATTGTGTAAAAGTTTTGGAGACAAGCGATGTGCGTCTCTATCTAGATAAACAGCTACAATTTAGTTCTTTAGACGAACAAATCTATCATGAGGCACTTGTTCATCCGGCACTTTCCATGGTTCAAAAACGGGAACGCATTCTGATTGCCGGCGGCGGCGATGGATTTGCCATTCGTGAAGTTCTTAAATACCCAGATGTGAAGCATATTGACCTAGTTGACCTTGATCCATTAATGATTCACATGGCGAGTAATATACCAAGGGTAGCGAACCTAAACCAACGAGCACTCCACGATAAGCGTGTATCCGTCCATCAAAAAGATATCCAGGTATTTCAAAAAGAACAAAAGGAACTTTATGATGTCATCATTGTGGACTTGCCAGATCCAGGCGATGAAATATTGAGCCGATTGTATACGGTGGAATTTTTTAAGAAATTATCCAATCTTCTTACGAAAGATGGCATTCTAGTCTGTCAATCTCATTCACCAGAATATGCTCCATTTGTATACTGGAGCATTGGGTTATCACTAAAAGGGACAGGAATGCATGTTAGGAGTTATCACACCGAAGTCCCTTCTTTCGGGGATTGGGGATTCCACCTTGCATCAAAAAAGCAGCTGCATTTGCCCAATAGAAAGGTAGCTGTCCCTTATCAAACGCTCCCTGATGACCTATCGACTTTATTTGTCTTTCCGTCAAAATTTCGGTCAGTCCAGGAAAATTCACATATGAATACCTTGTCTAACCTAAAATTACATGAAATTTATAATCAAGAACTGCGAAGGTAACCTACAAAAAAAGACTCTACTCCTTGAGTTGTTCAACGAGTAGAGCAACTTTTTAGGTATTATTTCTTTAAAACATGGACAACCGTACAATTTATTTTTTGGTAAATCCCATACCATAAAGGAAAACGGAGGGAATGATGAGGCTTTGAGCAAAGAAGGAAAGCATATTATCATTGACGCATTTGAGTGCGATTCGACTCATTTAAATGACATCAAATTTTTAGAAGGAATGTGTAAAAAAGCGGCTCTTGATGCAAATATGGAGATTTTATACTCTTACTTCCACCAATTTGAGCCACAAGGTGTAACAGGAATGCTGGTTTTATCCACTTCTCATCTATCGATTCATACTTGGCCGGAGGAAAGGTATGTATCATTAGACTTTTATACGTGCGGGACTCTAGAGCTTACACCTCAAGTAGAATTCCTTATTAAGGAATTATCTTCCAAACAATCAATGGTATACTCCATTTCTCGAGGAGTTTCCTATCCACAAACGATTACGTGTGAAGAACTAGGCAATTGACCTTTGCCTATTAAACCAAGGTGGAAACATATGAGAACCAAAAACGTAAAGCCATTTACTTATGGATCATTATATAAACAAGATTTGCCCCATGATAAAATTATTCCTCTCGTGACGGGGAATTTAATAGATTTTACAATAGCTGGACCCTATCAAAATACCCGACCGGATATTGCCTCAAATAGTATTACAGTACACAATTCAGGTGTATATCAGATCACAGCGGATGTATCCGTCATATTAGAGGAAGAGCAAACGGTGATGTTCAATATCAACCGGCGTCATGATGGATCTGACCCACTGATAGGTTCCACTTTTGATGCAAACGGGATAAGTACCATCACAGGAATAAATGTTCAAGCTTACTTGTATGCTGGTGATGCAATTGGTATCTTTATTGCTGACACCTATGCTCCTAGAGGTAGACTACCGCGATATAATAGAGCGTCACTCACCTTGCATTTAATTGGATATTAATATATTTCAATCTGCGCATGCACATGGGGTGCGACTAAACCTAGGAACTTGCTATTTGGACTATTTTCACGAGGTTTTGAACAATATTCATGAGGTTTTGGACTATTTTCAGGTAGTTTTGGACGTTTTCCTTGAGGTTTTGGACTATTTTTATATAGTTTTGGACGTTTAGACATTTTCTACCAATTAATAACAAAAAAAAGCCTGTCCATACCATATGGACAGGCTTTTGCCTATTATCTAACACCAAAAAATTGTTTAATTTTGCCAAAAACACTTTTATTTTTATCTTCTAGTGGTTGCAATGGAATCGATTCGCCTAGAATACGTCTAGCGATGTTCCGGTATGCAATAGACGCTTTACTATTTGGATTTAAGGCAATCGGTTCACCATGATTGGAAGCTTTGATTACTTCCTCATCATCTGCGACAATCCCAATTAACTCAATGGATAAATGTGTAGTGATTTCATCTACATCTAACATATCGCCGCTCTTCATCATATGGTTTCGAATACGGTTAATCACAAGCTTCGGTGACTCGACGGTCTTTGCTTTCTCAAGTAATCCAATGATTCGATCTGCGTCACGAACGGCTGAAACTTCTGGAGTTGTTACGACAATCGCACGGTCCGCCCCGGCAATCGCATTTTGGAAACCTTGTTCAATTCCCGCAGGGCAATCAATAATAATATAATCATAGTCTTGCTTAAGCTCATTAATTAGTTTGTGCATCTGTTCTGGCGTCACAGCTGACTTATCAACTGTCTGCGCTGCTGGAAGCAAATACAATAAATCTTCGAATCTCTTATCTTTTACGAGTGCTTGGTGAATTTTACATCTACCTTCCACCACGTCCACAAGATCATAAATAATTCGATTCTCGAGCCCCATAACAACATCTAAATTCCGAAGGCCAATATCTGTATCCACTAAGCATACTTTTTTGCCTTGAAGGGCCAACGCTGTACCTATATTAGCGGAAGTCGTGGTTTTTCCGACGCCGCCTTTACCGGATGTAATTACTATTGCCTCTCCCACATTAATGTCCCCCTTCGAATCTATTTAAATTAGGCCTTAAATTTATTAAAACTTGCAATCTATCTACGATGATTTGATGGTTATCATCGATGTACGCACATTCCATCTCACGCTTTTCTGTTTTTTGAGCGTTATCTGGGGCACGGTTTATACAGTCACTAATCCTTAGCTGGGAAGGCTGCATACTTGATGCTGAAATAACCGCTTGATCATTTCCGAATACGCCAGCATGCGCAATCCCTTTTAATGTACCCATGATAAAAATATTTCCGCCTGCTACTACCGTGCCACCTGGATTCACATCCCCTATGAGCAATAAATCCCCAGGAACTTCTAACACCTGTCCAGAGCGAATAATACGCGATACGGTAACAACTTCGTTTTCCGCTCTTAGCTTGTCCACTTCTGCTCTTGTGACCACATTCGATTCAATATCATCGACTACTAAATTCTTTTTTTGCCGAATAAGATTTTTTATTTCTTCACGTTGAGCATCACTCAAGTACCTGTTGCCAACATCAACTTTAACAGGGGTTAAATGACGCTCACCTTCAGTTGTTTGATTTGCTGAAAGTTTATCATCGAGCTCTTTTTTTAAGTCCTCATAGGAACAGCTATCATCAAGATGAAGGACAATTCCATCCTTCGTACCTTTTATCGTAACATTTTGTCGCTTTTTCATGGAGAAAACTCACCTCAAATAATAAGAAACACATTCATGCGGCATCTGGAAACACATAGACACACTTTTATTATACAATTCGACACGCTTTATGTATTCTCCTTTTTTTAAAAAGAAATACAAATCTTATTCATCTCGTAAGCTTTCTGCAAAACTTTCAAAATGACGCTTTAAAGGATACGCAGCAATCAAAAGGAAAGCGGCATTTAAAATGAGTGAAGGATAAAAACGCATTTCAAGAAAACTCATAAAATCAAGTGTGGTGATATGGATTAAAAAGTCCATTTCATAGACACCCAATTCCAGCAAGGCAATCCCCACTAGAGACACAAAAAATGCAACAATGATATTTGTCTGAAGGACGTGCATGATTTTCGAAATAAGGTACGTAATGAATGGAAAAAGAAACAGGTAAATGCCAATAATTTCAATCCACACGATATCAAATAATAGTCCAAAAATAGCCGCATAAATGATTCCATATTTTCTGCCTGCATAGATGGCAAGGAACAAGATACCTCCGAACAGAAAATGAGGCGCCAAAATATAGTTGCGGCCAAAAACTTCAGGAGGGGCATATTGAGCAAACAAACTCTCTAATAAAAAAAGGAATAGAAACAAAAGAGGAAGAAGGAATTTCTTCACAAATCCTCCTCCTCCTCTCCTTCGCCCGCCATATCTGCTTCACTAGGCTGAGCAATTGTTCTGGTAATCACAATGATATTTTCTAAATCGTAAAAATCCGCACCTGGTTCAACTAATGCAGTTTGGTTCAATCCATACTGATCAGGCTTAACCTCAATTACTTTACCAATTTGCAAACCTTGAGGAAAGACGCCGCCTAGACCAGAGGTGATAACATTTTGTCCCTTTTTAATTTCAACCCCAGAAGGAATCGCTTTTATTAATAATGCTTTTTTCTCTTCATCATAGCCTTCCACAAGACCAAAAACGTTTGTGTCACCTTGGACAATAGCAGAGATTCGATTCTTTGGATCCATCGCACTCAATAGTTGAACGGTTGAGCTAAATTGATTGACGGTTTTCACCTTGCCGATTAAGCCATGTGCCGTGACAACTGCCATATTTTTTTTAATTCCGTCTGTTTTCCCTTTATTGATAATAATCATTTCATGCCAACGATCAGGGTTTCTACCTATTACTGTTGCCTGTAAAGGTTCAAAATCTCTCAGGGTCTCTTCTTCACCGAGAATATCACGCAACTCTTTATTGTCCTTTTCCAGCTCCTGTACCTGTGCTTCAAGGCTAACAAGTTTCTCCATCCGTGATTTTAATTCTTTATTCTCTTCATATGTATTTTGCAAGTCCTGAAGATTCTCAAAAAAACCTGCAACCAAATGAGCAGGCTTTGAGACCAGGGATTGAACCAAGCCGGCAGTATCCTTTAAGAACTGCTCCGGCCAGGATAGTTTACTTCTCTCCCTTAACGAAAACCCAATCAATGCCACGAGAACAATTATGCTAACCAGCAAAACGATCAATCGTTTATTCAAAAAGAACTGTGGCATGATTATACACCTCTATTTTTCTACATTCTTATCTAGATTCTTTTGCTTTGTTTTTGAATAGCTGAATATGGTCTAAGGCTTTTCCTGTGCCGATTGCTACGCAATCTAACGGGTTTTCTGCAATAAGAACAGGCATGTTAGTTTCTTCACTAATCACCTTGTCCAGATTTCGAAGAAGGGCGCCGCCGCCTGTTAAAACAATTCCCCGGTCCATAATATCCGCTGCAAGCTCTGGCGGTGTTTTTTCTAATGTATTTTTTACAGCTTCTACAATCGCATAAACTGTATCCTTTAATGCCACACCAATTTCTTTCGCAGTGATTTCAATCGTTTTTGGCAAACCAGTTAGTAAATCACGTCCGCGAATTTCCATATTATCAATTCCTTCAGAGTCACCTGCAGAACCAACTTCCATTTTAATCGCTTCCGCCGTACGTTCACCAATCATAAGATTATAATTTTTTCGGATATAAGAAACGATTGATTCGTCCATTTCATCGCCAGCCACACGAATGGAGATGCTTGTAACTATTCCGCCTAAAGAAATAATCGCGACTTCAGTTGTACCGCCACCGATATCAACTACCATACTTCCAGTTGGCTCCCATACAGGCAGGTTAGCTCCGATTGCAGCTGCAAATGGCTCTTCAATCGTATAAGCGTCCTTGGCACCTGCTTGACGTGTTGCGTCAATAACCGCTCTTTCCTCAACAGCTGTTATTCCGGATGGAACACACACCATTACATACGGTTTACCGGAGAAGATACTCTTACTTTTAATTGCCTGGCGAATATGATGTTTCATCATAGCTGCGGTAATTTCAAAGTCTGCAATAACTCCATCCTTCATTGGTCTCATCGCAACAACATTTCCTGGTGTACGTCCAATCATGTTCTTCGCGTCATTACCAACCGCCACAATGGATTTCGTGTCTGTCTGCATCGCCACAACAGATGGCTCTCTTAATACAATCCCTTTACCTTTTACATAAACAAGGGTATTTGCAGTCCCCAAGTCAATACCAAGGTCTCTTGTCCCAATTCCAAACATAGTTGTATCTCCCTTTCTGATACGAAAATAGCTAAAGGTAAGTGAATATACCTTCTATTCATGTAATTTTTCTAGTAAATTTATATGATAATCACGAAAAATGTCCTAAAAAATCATAAACATTATTATATCCCAACGTTTAAAAAAATCATAGTATTATAAATATCCTTTTTCCTTGAGGCTGACAAATTTGTTTTCGCCAATAATGAGGTGGTCGAGAACATCGATCCCTATCATTTTCCCGCATTCCACAAGTCTTTTAGTTACCTCTATATCCTCACGGCTCGGTGCGGGATCGCCACTGGGGTGGTTATGGAGGCATATGATAGAGGCTGCTGACCGTTTCAGTGCTTCGCGAAACACCTCCCTAGGGTGTACAATCGAGGCGTTTAAGCTTCCTATAAAGATGGTTTGTTTATGGAGTACTTGGTTTTTCGTGTTGAGATACAAACAAACAAAATGCTCTTGTGATAAAAATCGCATGTCATTCATCACATAATTAGCTCCATCTTCAGGGGAGCGGATCACATAGCGGTCAGTATGGTTTAAGTTCGTTATTCTCCTGCCAATTTCGACAGCGGCTAGAATTTGGATAGCCTTCGCCTGACCAATCCCCTTGATTTCAGTCATTTCTTCTAAGGTGGCATCCTTTAAAAGCCGTAAGCCTTCAAAATTAGTAAGCAGCCGGTTCGATAATTGAAGAACACTTTCATCCTTCGTGCCGGTTCTAAGTAAGATCGCAATTAATTCATGGTTTGATAAACTGGCTGGACCATTTTGAATAAATCGCTCTCTTGGTCTTTCATCTTGAGGAAAATCACGAATCATGAATGAATTGGTTGACATTCTAATTCCTCCCTATGATAGGGAGTTAAAGAACTACATAGCTGTCACGACAATTGGTAGCCTAGCCTCTTTAATTCGCGATAAGTTCTTGCGACGGGCAGGCCCATAACCGCAAAATAGTCTCCATTTATTTTTTTGACAAGCATACTTCCAAGCTGCTGAATTCCATATCCACCTGCTTTATCAAGCGGTTCACCACTTTGTACATAAAAATTGATTTCCTCGTCCGTTAACTCCCAAAACCAGACTTCTGTTCTTTCAAAAAAACGTGCTGTTCCATTTGGAGACAATATGGAAACACCGGTATAAACTTCATGTTTTTTGCCAGAAAGCATTTTTAACATTCCCGTTGCGTCTGCGTCGTCAGTTGGCTTTCCTAAGACTTGGCCTTCGGCAACAACTATCGTGTCTGAACCAATAACAAACGCTTCTGGATATTCTTTAAAAATAACCTGTGCTTTTCGCTCGGCAAGATCCATAACTACATCCTCTGGAGAAAGCGTTGGATCAAAGCTTTCATCTACTTCACTGCTTGAGATCGTGAATGTTAATCGGAGGTTTTCTAGAAGTTCTTTTCGCCGTGGAGAAGAAGAGGCTAAAATGAGGTTTTGCATTTCATCACCTTACCTTTTGCATCATTTAGGGAGATACATGATAATCGTATCAGAATTTGTAGAAGCAAACAATTTTTATATGATTAAAGTTCGAAGAAATTTGTCAAATTATGCAAAGTATCTCTCGAAATTAAATTCAAAATATTATGATTTCATTACAAAAGGCCTGTCCAAAATAGACAGGCTCGTTATTCAAGGATAATTTCCCGGAAAATATCAGCTTTTGTCGACTACAATGAATAATAGATACTTAGATAATTTAATAAATGCTGTTGTGCTTCAACCAAACTATCTTTACTCTTCTTTTCTTGAAATGTTGCTACACCCGCCAACGCACTCGATAATTCCTTGTTAAGATTTTTTACTTTCTCATTTTTCAGCTTGTCTGCCGATTGACTAAGTTGATCACCAAACCCTACGACTTCTTTACTAGCTTCTGATGACATACTTCCAGAAACAATGGCCTTAGAAGTCACCTTTGATAGTTGTTGGTAAATAGCTGAAGCCGCTTCTAAGAAACCTTTTTCAGTTTCGTTTATATCTGATATTGTCTTTTCAGCAATGGATATTTGTTTGGGAAGTACATCATCAAAGCCATTTGCTTCATAATGACCTTCCATTTGTTTTGCTGTTTCAATAGAGTCTGCCACCCCTAAAAACATAAATTCTCTATCATTCATTGTTAATGTTTGAGCTGGTGCGCCTTTACCTTTTGCCTCGTTTGCTGCTCCAGACGCAGCATCTTTGGTCGTAAAAGCTCCACCTTGGACGATAAACACATTTTGCGCAGCAAGTACAATAGAACTACTCTTACCACCGGTTGCTTCTGAACCTTTGTCGGACCCTTTACCTATTTTCACTGGCTCAGTTACTGCTGGTTTACTGTTTTCACTAATGACTAACTTAAGCATGAGGACCCCAAAGCTCGTCCCAATTAAGATAGCAAAAACGGCAGTTACAATAATAGATTTTAACACGCCACCATTTCGCTTCATTGAAAAGGTTGTGAAAGAGACTGGCTTCTTTTTCCCGCCTTTTTTCTGGTTTTGGCTGCTGACCACTTTATATTCCTGAATGTCGTTTTCTGCAGATTCAGGTATAATCCAATCAAAGCTTTCATCGACTGATTCCTTTGCAGCAGCAGTCTCAAGAAAAACATCCTGATCATTGAAATCTTCGTCGATGTTTATCACTTTAGTAAAAGAATCTTTACCAGATTCTTGTTCCTTCTTAATGGGCTCTTCCGTGAAATTTTGGCTTTCTCCATTTAACTTTATTTTGATGGTATTGCCACGATTCGGCTTGTCCACTAACTCGTACTCCTTCCCTCTACCAATAGCAATTTCTACCATCCTATCATATAGACAAAAAAAAATAACAAGACTTTTGTCGTCTTGTTATCGAATGCTTTCGTCAAATTTCTTGTTAATTATTTTGAATGAACTCTACTGATAAGTCTTTCACTGGAATCGGACCAGTTACTCCTTTGTAGGTACATAGATTTCTTTTTTCTCCTATAAAGCAAACACCTGTAATCATCTCTCCAGATACTTGTATATAAGAAGGGTTTGTCGATGAAAGATATCTACCCGTATCAGGGTCCTTGATTTCATCGATATAGTCAGAATCATACAAATCTGAATAGGTAATATTCTCTGTTAGACCATTACCGTCTAATATCTTTTGTTTTAAGTATAAATTTGCAGCATCTCTTAAAGCGTATGCCTTCCCTACAAGAGCACGGTCTTTGGCATCCTCTATTACTCTCGATATTGAAATAACTGCAATCGTAGAAACAATACCGAGTATTACCAGCACCGCTAGAAGTTCTATAAGAGTAAGACCCTTTTGATTTAATCTTTTATTCCTAATCATCTTGTTAACCCTATTCATTTATGGTTTATCACTTTCAGTTAAATCAGGAAATCCACTAACAGGATTTTTCTTATTAGAATCTTTTGGTGTATCTAGAGGAGGTAACTCGCTTTGTAAATCTACTAATGTTGGATAATAATATGCAGAAATGGCAACTTCAAAATCTATTAACTGTTCAGATTGGTCAACTGAATAAATTTCATCAAGTCCTGTGAAGCTAAATTAATCAATTTTAACCGTTCGTTTCATTTCTTGCAGTTCATAAAGAAACTTTTCAAGGTCAAAATAACTTTCAGCCTCACCTATTAAAATGATTGATGTCTTCTTTATACCATTAGGTAATGTTACGTCTTCTTGAGTCTTCGTTTCTTCATTTCCATTTTGTTTGCTGGAACCGCTATCGGACTTTTCAACAACAACTTCTATTTCTTCATCTTGTTCTGTACCATTTATTTTTATTTCAATTATATTGGTACCCGAGACTATTTCTGCCTTTTCAATATTAAGGAGCAACTGATCAAGTAATCTTTTCACAGGTACCTGCTTTTGTAATTCCATCGTACTTAAGATCGTTTGATCATTTGTTTGTTAAGTTTATTTTGAAGAATCGTTAACTCTTGGTTTGATAGCTTAAGCTCAGTCTTTTTTTGTTCTACACTATTCTTCACCGGAACGATATAAAGAAAATAGGCTGAAAGTGTAATAGCACCAATAACAATTACACTTAAGACAATGATTAGAATATGTTTTTTCGTTAATTCGAGGTTCACGGGGTGGTTCCCCCTTCCTCATCGTTAGTACGATCTTGTTTCTCACTAAGTTCTTTAACTTTTGGAATATCAAGTCTAATTTGGTATTCCGCAAAATATCGTGGAACGATATTTGCTTCATTTAATATTTCAAACGCATTATTAATTTACTCACTGTTGTCTTTTAGAATCTCAGCAGTTTTTGCCTCACTTATTACGGCTTCTTCTATCCAAGGATATTTTAAAATTGAAGTCAGGTAATACGCAGCTTCACTTTTCGTATCAAATTGGACTCTTTCTGTAATTACATTTTCTTCGTTCATTTCAAAATCAATCCTAAACCCTCTCTCAGGGAGGGATTTTGTTAATTGCTTTAAAATAAAAACTAGATTATAAGGTTGTTCATCTACCCATTTAATAGCATTTTCTAATTCTTTAATTGAACTCGAAGACTCATATTGGGATAATTTTGCATACTGATCATCTAGTATTGTTTGATTCAAGGTAATCTGTTTATCTAAATATTGAAGTTCGTCCTTTTTCTCATTTAAAGAGAAGATGAAAAAAATTGAAGCGCCGGTTAACAATAACACTACTAAAATGGTTATTACATAGAAGGCAATATTTTTTTCATCCCTTTTAGGCAGCAGGTTTATATCTACTAGCATCGCTACACCTCTTTTAGGCCTAAACCAACATTTAGATGAAATTGCGGTGGAATAGGTTCAACCTTTTTATCTTGATTTTCGACTTCAATCATGTGAATTGGAATCCCATATCTGTTTTCTAACTGAGAATAAATCTCATGTAAACAGGGATGATCACCATCTTATAGGATTTTTTCTACTTGTTGTTTCCCTTGATTTAAGGAGTACTGATAAAAATTGATTACTTTTTCAATTTGTGTATAAGCATCCTTTATTGAAATAAAAGCCTCATCCTTATCACCGGTAACATTAAGGGTGAAGGAAGATTCATTTGTTAGAGAGTGAGTCCAATTCTCCCTATTTACTTCCATGGAAATATGTCTTGTGAAAACTGGAATATTCTCTTCAATGATACTTACATTAACCTCTAGTAGATCAAATTGTATTACTAATAAGTTTTGATTTTCGCTGGCTGGCTCTAACTGATTATAGTATCTATATAAAGCAAGCGAAGATATGTCTGCTGCAACAGCTTTTAATCTTACCTCATCAAATAATCCCATATTCTCTCTTACAATGTCCTCTGGTGCAGCAAATAGTAAGATCTGCCTATTGTTAGTATCTGAATCCATTAACGTATAGTCAAAGACTGGATCTTCAAATGGCAAGTGAATACTTGTTCCAATTTCCATATATAAATAACCTTTAATTTCGTCCTCTTTTAGATCAATGGGAAGTGACACCATCCGGATAACAACAAAAGAATCTGGTACTAAAAAGCGGACATGTCTTTTCGCTATTTTCCAATCAGATATACATTGTTCAATGTATAGTTGACAGAGTCTCATAGTCCATGATTTTTCCTTCTTTGATCAATCCCGCTGGCAAATAACGCTCCCCCTTCCTTTGAACAACAGCAGGCTGAGTTTGCTTTAATTCGACAAAACGTATCGCATGATCCTTTATGGTTATGTTTATAGTTTTGTTTCTGCCAAACGTAAAATTGATAGCCTTGTAAAAGACTCCTTATATAAATTGAATATACCATTCAAGAATGTTCTCACCGTAAAAATAGGCTGTAATGGTTCCGAGGGCAATATAGGGGCCAAAAGGCATCGGTTTTCCTTTTTTCACCTTTCCAACCAGCATTCCTAGTAAGCCAAAAACAGCTCCAAAAAATGTCGCTAAAAAGAAGGAAATCAACACAAGTTTAATGCCTAATGCAAGTCCAATTACTGCGTAAAGTTTAATATCTCCGCCGCCAATTCCCCCCTTACTTATGAAGGCAATGGCTAAGAGTAATGTAAATCCAACTGCCGCCCCGGCAAGTGAATCCCACCATGGTGATAGAGGAATGAACCATCTTTCAACTAGAAAAATAAACGTAAACACGATTAATACTTTATCGGGAATGAGCATGTAATGAATATCTGATACAAAGACTATGACCATTAAGGAAATGAGGGTCCAAGCTATAACTAGCTCAGTCGACCAGCCTAAGATGATTGGTGCTAACATAAAAAGAATTCCAGTCATCAACTCGATAATAGGATAGAAGGGCGAAATGGGCGCCTTGCAGCGCCGACATTTCCCCCTCAAGAACAAGTATGATAAAACCGGTATCAAATCTATAGCTGTTAAAGTATGATTACAATTCGGACAATGTGATCGCGGTTTAACAATGGATTGATTTAATGGAACTCGAAGTCCAACAACGTTATAAAATGAGCCTAAACATAAGCCTAAAAAGAGAATATATAAGAGTATAGGTATTTCCACTTATTAGTTAACTCCCTTTAATATTAATTGTGAGTAATTTCTCCACTAGCTTCTTTAAAGTTATTGATATCTGAAATTTCAGCTGCTGTAAATGTTAGAGTATTATTACCAACTTCTACATCTTCGGTTGTTATGGAATATGTTATTTTATTGTCTCCATCCTCGGTAACATCTACAGTGTAAGTATCAATTTTTGAACCATCAACATATGATCCTAATTCATCATCAGTTAATTCTCCACCTTCAGGTACACAGTTTGCTGCAACATAGGTTTTTGCAGAGTTTAAAATTTGAATAGCATCAGCTTTTACAGCATCCGCTCAAAATTTATTTCTGGAGAATTGCTAGTTTCTGCATATGAAATTTGGTGAATATTAATTAAAAAGTAAATAATAGCTAAAATAAAAAAAACAGTCACTTTTGAGACTATATTATACCTATACAAGCGGATTCCCCCTTTCAAAAATTTCTAAATTCCCCGAACCTTTTTGTTACTATCGAACTAGTTTTCTATTAATATTTTTACTAATATTATATCAGAATGCCTACATTAACAAAGTAGAATGTTTTTATATATTGTTGTTTTTTAATTAATAATGTCGAAAAAACCTTTGTAGGCCTCTACAAAGGTTTTTATTTGATATATTCTGCTACTTTATTCCTTCCTGCTCGCTTTGCACCAACATATAGTGCTCGATCTGCATGTCGAACCAATGCTAAAGCATCCTCTGCATCCTCAGGTGCGGTTGCGATTCCAATCGACGCAGTTATCTTAATTTGTTGTTGTGTTAGCTCTAAGGATTGCATCAAAGTAAATGGCCAGTTGGCGATAGATTGCCGAATCATTTCTGCAAGTTGATAGGTTTCTTCTTTATCAACCTCCGGCAGTAAAACAACAAATTCTTCACCGCCATAACGGGCGACGGTACCGCGAGAGCCTACAATGTTTGTTAATCTAGCAGCAAGCTCACATAGGATTTCATTTCCGCTCTGATGTCCATACGTATCATTAACAGCTTTAAAGTGGTCGATATCAAGAATGATTAACGATAAGACCTTTTGTTCAAAATGAAAAATTTTATCGAATTCCTCGGTTAATAATTTTTTAAAGTAACGATAGTTATATAATTTCGTTAAAGCGCAGCGTTCGCTCTGCTTCTTTGTCAATTCATAATGTTTAGCATTTTCCATCGCTACTGCAAAATAGGAACAAAGAATATCCACAATAACCAACTGGAATTTTTCGTAAGCACGCTTGCGCTTTGAAGCTAGCATTACTACACCAATAATCTTTTTATTCCTTTGAATTGGAACAGCTAAGATACTCTCGGCATCACCAGGAATATATCCTATAGAATATCTTTTCCACTGCATGCCTGTAGAGTACAATTGTGCTTTTCCTTTTGACCAAACATGTCCGCTGATTCCTTGATTCTTCTTGATTATAGGTATATTTAAGGGTAATTCTGTATCGCCGCCTTGTATCCGGCGGACTAATTTGAGATCCTCCTCATTGGCAACATCGAAAATATAAGCATAGTCTACAGGCAGCATTTCGCTAAGCTTTTGAATAAACAGGTCGATAACTCCGTCCACTTCTAGCTTTTCTGCCATTTGATGTCCTATTTCAGCAGCCTTTTGTAAGTAGATGTTAATATTCTCACTTGCGTAGTAGAGCTTAAAGATCATTGATAAACTTGCAAATGGAATAGCTACAATCAATAGAGCTAATAGTCCTTGCTGGTTATAAAACATATAAAGTACAAAGCCAAGCGGCAAAGTAATAAATGTGGTAACCGTCTCCACAATGAAATCCTTCCCAAAGTAGGATCCCTTACTTTTATAAATGTAATATAGATAGAATGAAATAATGACCTGATTTAAGAAGTAATTTACTACAGCATATACTGCAGCAAGTGAAAGGGAATGCAGATTATTTACAATAGTAGGAGTTGTTTGCCCGCCAAGTGCATAATAAACGACACCACTGACTAGGGATACCAGAAAAAACATAATTAAATTTAGCGGTATCCTGAAAAGTTGGTCCTTTTGAAGTCGGAGCCTGAGTAATAACACGATTACCGCTGCCTGTGCAAAGACCATTTCAACAAATATTCCGAAAGTTAAAAACGTAGCGAGTGATACCCATTGAATTAAGAAAATAGGTGTATTATTTATGACCATCGGCATAAAAGCAACAACAAATGTTAAAATCAAAAATGCCGCAATATCTAACCATTGGCCTGAAAAGTTAGGAGGATAAGTTTGATAGGTAAACCACAATCCTGCTGGGACAAGCAAGAGCCATACAAGGAATATATTTCGTTTTGTTTTTGCGGTAACTGTCATTCTAACCCCTCCTATCGAAAGTTATTTTGAAATCAAGATAAAACTATTTTACCAAAAATCTTTAAGCCTGTCATAGTGAAATCCTATTGTTTTTCAAAAATTCACTTAAGTATAGTTTAACCTCAGAAATAAAATACAAAGAGCCTGTAATGACAAGGATCTGATTATAACCTAATGAATTAATAATCTCTGATAAATGTGTATCCCAATTGTCTTCCATCACTTTATTCTTGGATTTACTGATAGCAAATAAATCCTTCGCTTGAGCTGCTCGAGGAAAATCGAATGATACAAAGGAAATTTCATCGGCAATAGAATCTAATTGAGCAATCATTTGATCCAGCTTTTTATCTTTTAGAGCTGCAAATACTATATGAATGCTATAGGTAGAATAACGAGTAGATAATTCCTGAACGAGTACCTTTATGCCCTCATCATTATGAGCGCCGTCAATTATGACAAGCGGACGGTCGGAAAGGATTTCAAATCGTCCTGGCCAATATGCTTTCTTTAAGCCTGTCCGAATGGACTCTTCATTTATTGAAAAATCCCCATCTTGGTTGATAGATTGAGCAGCCATTACTGCTAAAGCAGCATTTTCTGTTTGATGCTGGCCAATCATGCTGATTTCCAACTGTTCTAACGTTTGGTCATCGCTTATTAATGTAAACATCTCACCATTAGCTTGTGGACTGTGGGAGGTTATGGTGAAATCCTGATTCAATCGTAATAGTGGTGCATGCTTTTTTTCAGCCCGTTCCTTTATTACCTTTATAGCATCTTCATTTTTTACCGCAGTAAAAGTAGGGATTCTATCTTTAATAATTCCTGCTTTTTCAAATCCAATTTCCCCGTACGTGTGTCCTAGTATATTTGTATGATCCAGACCAATGTTCGTGATGATAGAAGCAATTGGCTGAATAATATTGGTAGAATCAAATCTTCCACCCAAGCCCACTTCATAGATAACAATATCCACTTGATTTACATTGGCAAAATAATAGAAAGACATCGCTGTGATCACTTCAAACTCAGTTGGTCCCCCAAGCTCGGTTTCTTCTAATTCATCCGCTAAGGGACGAATCACATTGGTTAGCTCAAGGATTTCTTCGTCAGAGATTGGTTTTCCATTAACCGAGATTCGCTCATTAAATTGTTCAATATATGGAGAAGTAAAGGTACCTACAGAATAACCAGCTGCTTCGAGAATATTACGTAAAAAAGTTACAGTGGAACCTTTGCCATTTGTACCGCCAATATGAACGGTTTTCATTTTCCGCTCTGGGTGGCCAAGCTTTTCCATCATCCATTCCATCCTGGAAAGTCCTGGTTTAATCCCGAGTCTTAATCTTGCGTGAATCCATTCAAGGGCTTCGCTATAAGTTGTAAACATTCTTGTCACCCCATTTTTTTCTAAAAGAAGACGAATCCTAGTTTAGGACTCGTCTCGTTTACTTTATTATAAACCTTTTAACTCATTTATACGAGCCTCTACTAACGCTCTTTTTTCGCGATAGTCTTTTTCCTTTGCCCGTTCTTCGGTAACAACGCTTTCTGGTGCTTTTTTCATAAAGCCCTCGTTGTTTAATTTCTTTTCAACTCTCTCTACTTCTTTCGTTAACTTGTCGTATTCTTTTTTGAGACGAGCAATTTCTTCGTCAATGTTAATCAAACCTTCTAAAGGAAGATAGATTTCCAAGCCGGTAATTACAGCGGTCATTGCCTTCTCTGGTGTTTCAAGGTTTGTTCCCAATTGTAATTCTTCTGGGTTACAGAATTTTTCAATATAGCTGCGGTTCTTTTCAAGAGCCGCTAATACTGAATCATCCTTTGCTTTTACAAGCATTTTAATCTTCTTGCTCATTGGTGTGTTTACTTCTGAACGGATATTTCGAACGGAACGAATCATTTCCATTAACATCTTCATTTCTTGAGCCGCTTGTTCATCAGAGTATGCCAGATTCACTTCTGGCCACTGAGCAGTTGTGATTGATTCGCCGTTATGCGGCAAGTTCTGCCAGATTTCCTCGGTAATGAACGGCATGAATGGATGTAACAAACGCATCGTCTGATCAAGAACATGTGCAAGGATAGAACGAGTTGTTTTCTTCGCTGCTTCATCTTCACCATATAATGGAAGCTTTGCCATCTCAATATACCAATCGCAGAAATCATCCCAGATGAAGTTGTAAAGGGCACGGCCTGCTTCTCCGAATTCATAACGCTCTGAAAGCTTGGTAACACTTTCAATCGTTTCATTTAATTGCGTTAGAATCCATTTATCTGCAACGGATTTTTCACCGCTAAAATCAATTTCCTCATATGTCATGCCATCCATATTCATCAATGCAAAACGAGAGGCATTCCAAATCTTATTGGCGAAGTTCCAAGTAGATTCAACTTTTTCAAAGCTAAAACGTAAATCCTGACCTGGAGAGCTTCCGGTTGAAAGGAAGTAGCGTAAGGAATCCGCACCGTATTTTGCAATAACATCCATTGGGTCCACACCATTACCAAGAGACTTACTCATTTTGCGACCTTGTTCATCTCGAACTAAGCCGTGAATCAGAACATCTTTAAATGGTCGTTCACCTGTAAATTCAAGGCTTTGGAAAATCATCCTTGATACCCAGAAGAAAATAATATCATAACCAGTTACGAGAACATCGGTTGGGAAGAAACGCTTAAAGTCCTCTGCTTCAACATTTGGCCAGCCCATTGTAGAGAAAGGCCATAATGCAGAACTAAACCACGTATCCAATACGTCCTTATCCTGCTCCCAATTTTCACTATCTGCAGGAGCCTCATGGCCAACGTAAACCTCGCCTGTTTCCTTATGGTACCATGCAGGAATGCGATGACCCCACCAAAGCTGTCTTGAGATACACCAGTCGCGGATATTTTCCATCCAGTGAAGGTACGTTTTTTCAAAACGATCCGGAACGAAGTTAACTTTGTTATCTTTGTTTTGAAGAGCGATTGCCTCATCGGCAAGCGGCTGCATTTTAACGAACCATTGTGTTGAAAGGTAAGGCTCAACTACTGCCCCGCTGCGTTCGGAATGACCTACTGAGTGCAAATGCTCTTCAATTTTGAAGAGAACACCTTGTTCTTGAAGGTCTTTAACAATTTGCTTGCGGCATTCAAAACGGTCCATCCCTTTGTATTTTCCAGCTCTGTCATTCATTGTGCCGTCTTCGTTCATCACAAGAACACGCTCAAGATTATGACGGTTACCGATTTCAAAATCGTTCGGGTCATGTGCTGGTGTAATTTTAACAGCCCCGGAACCGAATTCCATATCTACATAGTCATCACCAACAATTTTGATTTCACGGCCAACGATTGGGAGAATAACGGTTTTACCGATTAAGTGTTTGTAACGCTCATCTTCTGGATGAACCGCAACGGCTGTATCACCTAACATGGTCTCTGGACGAGTTGTTGCTACTTCAATATGTCCTGAACCATCTGTTAACGGGTATTTCAAATGATAGAAAGCACCTTGAACATCCTTGTAAATAACCTCGATGTCCGATAATGCTGTCTTTGTGGAAGGGTCCCAGTTGATAATGTATTCGCCGCGATAAATAAGACCTTTGTTATAGAGAGTCACAAAGACTTCACGAACGGCAGCTGATAAGCCCTCATCTAATGTAAAACGTTCACGGCTGTAATCTAATCCTAAACCTAGCTTTGCCCATTGCTGACGGATATGAGAAGCGTATTCTTCCTTCCACTTCCATGTTTCCTCAACGAACTTTTCACGTCCTAAATCATAACGGTTTTTGCCTTCGCCACGAAGTTTTTCTTCAACCTTAGCCTGCGTCGCAATACCGGCATGGTCCATTCCCGGAAGCCAGAGAACATCATACCCCTGCATCCGCTTCATGCGTGTAACAATATCTTGTAGAGTTGTATCCCAGGCATGCCCCAGGTGCAACTTTCCAGTAACGTTTGGCGGTGGGATTACAATTGTATAAGGCAGCTTCCCCTCATCATTTTGAGCTTCAAAAAACTTTCCTTTCACCCACCAATCATAACGTCCCTGCTCAATCGACTGTGGATCATACTTTGTTGGCATGGTAATTTCCTTTGTTTCCATTTGACCATCTCCTTCATTTCTCTTTCTATCCAGAAAAACTAGACAAACAAAAAACCCCATTCGTCAATAAAAGGACGAATGGAGTTTGCTTCGCGGTACCACCTTTTTTCCAACCCTAAACAAATGGATTGGCGCTTAAATAAATAACGGATTTGATCCGTCTTCAACTAATGGGATGTATACATCCGTTCGCAGAAGAAGCTCGAGGGCGACCTTCCGATTGTCTGCTTAGGAATCCTTTCAGCTACTGGTTCCCTCTCTTTAAGCAGGTGTACATCGTACTCTTCCCTGTCTATGCTTGTGTGTTTTTAATTATATTGTTTATACTACCCAAAAAGTGTTCTAGTCGTCAATAATCATAGCCAATTTTTTTATATTATATACCATTTTGTAAAAAACGTTAAGAAATTAGGAGAATTCACTATGTAGGAAGAATATACATAAAAGAAATGCCATTTGTGGAGAGGAAGTAAAACATGAAGCGAAGGAAATTTATCACCAAATACTCCTACACTCCCTGGTATCGAACCACTAGGAGAGTATGCGAGCAGTTGATTTTGCCGTTTACGATTTTTCAATTAATACGAACGATTTTTATTCCCACTGTGTTTGATGTCCTTTTGTTAGCGGTGTTTATTGCAATCGCAATATCTATATATTTTGAAGTTGTTTAAGAGCCCAATTAGCATGATTACTGCTGCTGGGCTCCTTCTTTTGCCTTCTTTTCTTGCTCATCGATTTCAGTCATTCTCATCACAACATATTCGGAATTCTTCAAATGCCAATATTTCCGTTGCAGCATTCGGACAAACTTCAACTCATTTTTTGGCTGTTCTTTTTTATAATATCTTTCGACTACCTGGATGATCGGAATAGGATAAGCTAAATAGCTAAAGAATAACAATTTTTCATCTGCCTTAAAGGGAAAATATTTATAGTAATGGTAAACCCATTCAACTGCTTCATCATTTCTTTGTGGCTGGGTATTAAAGGAACGTGAAAAGTATGGCAGTAGATCATGAATCGGTGAGCCATAGCGTGCATTTTCAAAGTTAATGAAATAGCCGTACCCTTTTTCGTCGTAAAGAAAATGCTCGGATGATATTTTTCCATGTGTAATCACCATTCGTGCTTTTTCTGTTTCCTTTGTTTTTTCATACCATTCTTCGAATTTGGTTTTAGAAAAGCGAAGTGCCTGACTTATTTCGTTATAGTACAAGCAAAACACCAATTCAAATGGGGACATATACGTCCTTTTTTCACATTCATCGATAAAGCCGTCCAGAAATTCCTGATTCTTATCGAGCACCTCAATCGTTTTTTCGTAATGCTCTGTCCGCTCCTCTTTATTTACCTTAATTTCCTTAGCAGTGATGGTGTGCATCCTTGCCACCTCACGAAATAGCTGCTGGTGTTTCTGTGTCCGATCTTCCTTTACTTCATTCGACATCCATGGCATTAAGTAATATAAGGCTTTATCATGGAGAACGGCATACCTTCCGTCCATCGTCGGATAGATAGGGACAATTCGATTGTAGCCCTTTTGGTAAAGAAGATGAACATGGCGTATAAAGTCTGTGCCAATTGTCGGGTCCATTTTCTTTAATGCAAAAGTCCCTTTATTGGAATAGATTTTTTTAATATTGCCGTGTTCCTCAACAAAATAAGGTTTTACTTGGTAGTTATTTAATATAGGTATCAGTGAATCCACCTGAAATGTGTCGCGCATCGACATTCATCTGCCTTTCAGCTAGAGCAAAATCCTTAAAAAGATGGGAGCAGGTTAATAACCCGCTCACCATGTATTTGTTGATTACTTTTTTGCTAATGCGACAGGTACATATAATACTTGACCCTCAAATACATCTTGATTGAGTTCAAGATTATTGTAACGCAGCAGATTCGGGACTGATACCGCATAACGGTCGGCAAGACTATCCAGCGTGTCGCCCTTTTGGACAATGCAAACTTTTAATCTAGCTTGATCGGAGCTATCTTCTTTGCGAGCAAAGAACTCCGTTAATGTCATTGTTTTCTTCTTAGATGGTTTCTTTTTGGCTTGTTTTGGCGGTGCCTCCGGAGAAGAAGAACTCTCCTCTAGAACTGGTTCTTTTGCTTCTACAGGCTCTTGTGCCTCCTCTTCTGCAATTGGCTGTGCCGGAGCTTCCTCTACGATTTCTTCTATCTCTTGGACGGGCTCACTAGCCTCACTTCTTGAATGTTCAAAAACAACAGGCTGTTTTGGCTGTTGGGGTTCTTCCTCTTCTTCAGGCTCTTGGTACGAAAAAGTTGGGAATTTCGGGAAAACTTCAACCTTTTCCTCCTCAGGCAGTTTTCTTGCTTCCGCTTCAAACAAGAAAGTATCCTCAAATTGATTCTCTTCCTGTTCTGCTTCTTCTTGTTCTTCTGCACATGGTACTTCTACTTGATAACGATGGAGTACTTCATACTCCTCTCGTTCCTCAACCTCTTCTTGTTGAGTCGAATCATACAAGCCGCTGATGGTTAATTCCGCGGACAGTTTCAGACAACTGCGTTCCGGAATCGAATAATCAAATGACTCCACAATGACATCGATATCATAGATGCTTTGAATCCGATTGTTTGGAATGGTAATATCGACAGGAAAACGGTGTGAAAATTCACAAATGCCTTCCTCTTGAGGATCCACTCTTTCTACATACTTTTGAATAGGTACATTTTCTTCCTCTTCTACTGTACTTTCAGCGTCATTTCTATATTCGCCAGTTAACTCCAGCGAACCACGTATAGTTACGTATTGATCATTTTCCTGGATGGTAATATCCGGGTCTAGAGAAATCGACACAAGTTCAGCCACTTCCTGTCCTTTTCTAAACCACAATGACTCCTCCAAGGAAAATCGCAGGCACGATTGATTCTCCTGAGACAAAGCGACTCCTCCTTTCGTTTCCTTTTAAGCAAAATCACTATGTCACTTACACTCTATGATCGAATGCTTTTATTTATGATAAAAAAGCCCTCTTATGTAAAAAGTTTAAAAACAAAAACACTCACCTGCTAGGAGGTGAGTGCTAAAAAGTATTACTTTAGTTTTGAAAAAGCGATTTCTACTGCTTTGATTGTCTTTTCAATATCCTCGTCGGTATGTTCTGTAGACAAGAATAGTCCTTCGAATTGAGATGGCGGCAGGAATACCCCTTGTTCTGCCATTTCACGATAGTAAGCAGCAAAATAATCTAAGTTAGACGTTTTTGCTGTTTCATAATTGATGACAGGTTCTTTGGTGAAGAAGAAACCGATCATCGAACCAGCACGGTTAAAGGTAACAGGAATATCATACTTTTCGGCAGCTGCGGTAATTCCTTTTTCGAGTAAGTCACCTAAGCGCTTGAACTCTTCGTAATGCTCTGGTGTTAATTGACTTAATGTTTCATAACCAGCAGTCATCGCAAGAGGATTCCCTGAAAGTGTTCCTGCTTGATAGATTGGTCCTGCAGGAGCGATTTGTCGCATGATCTCAGCTTTACCGCCGTAAGCGCCAACTGGAAGACCACCGCCAATTACTTTTCCAAGACAAGTAATATCAGGAGTGATATTGAAATAGCCTTGCGCACAGTTGTAGCCGACACGGAAGCCAGTCATCACTTCATCAAAAATCAACAATGCACCGTTTTCGGAAGTAATCTCTCGAAGACCTTCTAAGAATCCTGGTAGCGGCGGGACAAGACCCATATTCCCTGCAACTGGTTCAACGATAATACAAGCAATATCATCACCGAATTGCTCGAACGCATATTTAACGCCTTCAAGGTCATTGTATGCCACTGTAATCGTGTTTTTAGCGACTCCTTCAGGTACACCTGGACTGTCTGGTAATCCGAGTGTAGCAACGCCAGAACCAGCTTTAATCAAGAGAGAATCACCATGTCCATGGTAACAGCCTTCAAATTTCAAAATCTTGTTGCGGCCAGTGTAGCCGCGTGCTAAGCGAAGCGCACTCATCGTTGCTTCTGTTCCGGATGAAACCATCCTTACCACTTCAATCGAAGGTACTCGTTCAATCACAAGCTTAGCCAGTTCATTTTCCATTAATGTCGGTGCACCATAGCTCGTACCAAGCTCAGCCACCTTTTTAATTCCTTCAACCACTCTGTCATTTGTATGGCCAAGGATTAACGGTCCCCATGATAATACGTAATCGATATATTCATTGCCATCGATATCATAGATTTTTGAACCTTTTCCTCTTTCCATGAAAATCGGATCCATATTAACAGATTTAAACGCACGTACCGGGCTGTTAACGCCGCCTGGCATTAAGTTTTGAGCTTCTTTAAATGCTTCTACTGATTTTGTATATGAGCGCATTTTTGAATTCCTCTTTTCGAGTTGTTATTAGTGATCTTCTTTTAACCAGCGGCATGCATCTTTAGCTGCATATGTAATAATAAGGTCTGCACCTGCACGTTTGAAGGCGATTAACATTTCCATTACGGTTTGTCTCTCGTCAATCCAGCCGTTTGCAGCCGCAGCTTTGATCATCGAATATTCACCGCTGACGTTATAAGCCACAACAGGAAGATTAAAGTTATTTTTAACATCACGAACAATATCAAGGTAAGGCATTCCCGGTTTCACAATTAGGAAATCTGCACCTTCAGCCACATCGGATTCTGCCTCCCTGAATGCTTCCATTCTGTTTGCAGGGTCCATTTGATACGTTTTACGATCGCCGAACTGCGGAGCGCCTTCAGCTGCTTCACGGAAT
The DNA here is from genome assembly GCF_013409995.1 of Neobacillus driksii. Taxonomy (GTDB): domain Bacteria; phylum Bacillota; class Bacilli; order Bacillales; family Cytobacillaceae; genus Neobacillus; species Neobacillus driksii. The sequence goes on along the minus strand of NZ_JACCBX010000010.1, from coordinate 217,308 downwards.
GGACCGTAAAAAGCAGAAGCATATTTAACTGCATAAGACATGATCGGGATATCTTTAAATCCTGCTTCATCCAAACCAGCACGAATTGCTGCCACAAAGCCATCCATCATATTCGATGGAGCAATAATATCCGCACCTGCTTCAGCTTGAGCAATAGCTGTTTTTACAAGCAATTCTAAAGATTCGTCGTTTAAAATTTTATCGCCTTCAACCATTCCACAATGTCCATGGCTCGTATATTCGCACAAGCAAGTATCCGCCACAATAATTATTTCTGGATAATGTTCCTTAATCCATCGGGTGGCAACTTGGATAATGCCATGGTCATGAAATGCTTGTGTACCGCACTCATCTTTTGTAGTCGGAATTCCAAATAATAAAACGGACTTAATGCCGTGAGCAACGATATCATCCATTTCAGCTTTTAGGTTATCCATTGATACTTGGAATACACCAGGCATAGAAGATACTTCTCTGCGAATGTTTTCACCTTCATAGATGAATAACGGATAGATAAAGTCGTCTGGTGTTAAGTGGTTTTCTCTTACGAGTGCACGCATACTAGCACTCGTACGTAATCGGCGATGACGTGAAAATTGAAGTTCCATTTATTTTTACCCCCAAGTTTTATTTTAAAATATCATTTTTCTAAAAACTGAATGGTGCCTTTAATCATATCTTTAACTGTATACTCCTCTGGAGACACGTGAACGGGCAGTCCATAGGCGAGTAATCTCTTCTCTGTAACTGGTCCGATACAGCTAATCACACATCTATGAATATGACTCTCGAGGTTATACTCCTTCACGACACCCATAAAGTGATTAACAGTCGAAGGACTCGTAAACATTAAGATATCAAGTTCATCATTAGAAAGCATGTTAGCTAGTTTCTTACGACTCTCATTTGGCATGTAAGTCTCGTATATAACAATTTCATCGACATGTACACCATGGTTACTAAGCGAAGCAGAGATATATTCCCGTGCTAGATTTCCCTTTGGGATTAGCACTTTTGAACCACTCGGTACTATAGGCAGGAATTCTTCCGTAAACACCTCGGTCACATAGGCAGTTGGTACAAACTCTGCTTTGTATCCTCTTTCCTGCAGTACCTCTTCCGTTTTCCTGCCTATCACAGCAATTTTCGGAAATGATTTTTGATCTGCATTTTTGTAAAAAGAAAAGAACGTTTCCACAGTGACATTGCTAGTAAAAACAATCCAGTCATATGTATTAATCTCATTCATAGCAGTTTGCAGCTGCGCTGTGAGTTCAATTGGCCGAAATGCAATAAGAGGGATTTCAATTGAAATCCCTCCATACTTTTCGACAAGTTGTGAAAAGGATTTTGCCTGACCTGCTCCACGAGGGACCAGGACCTTTTTGTCTTTCAACCCTAACGGTTTTAGCATTGACCCTCGAGCTCCCGTTTAACCTTCTCAATCAGATCTTTAGCTCCTCTTTCAATTAATAGGTCTGCAGCTTTAATACCAAGCTCTTCTGGGTTAGTGCCCCTTAATTCTTCCTTAAAGATTTCTTGACCTTCAGGAGAAGCAACTAAAACAGTAAGAACGATTTCATCATTATCCGCTACATAGGCAAAGCCAGCAATCGGCACCTGGCAGCCGCCTTCCATTTTTTGAAGGAAAGCACGTTCTGCGCGAACCGCTCTTTCTGTTTTTTTACAAGTGAATTTTTCAAAAAGTTCAAGAAGCTCCTTATCATCTTCACGGCATTCGATGGATAATGCACCTTGCCCAACCGCTGGAACACAAATATCTGCATCGATAAATTCCGTAATGGTTTCTTTTGCCCAGCCAAGACGGGAAAGTCCTGCTGCAGCTAGGATAATAGCGTCATATTCTTCATCTTGGAGCTTTTGTAATCTTGTATCAACATTTCCACGGATCCATTTAATTTCTAAATCTGGGCGCTGGGCTAAAATCTGCGCACTGCGGCGAAGACTGCTCGTGCCAATAATCGCTCCTGGCTTCAAGTCTTTTAGCGTAATATGATCCCTTGAAATCAATGCATCACGATGGTCCTCACGGAAAGGTATGCAGCCGATTGTTAAACCCTCAGGCAGAACAGCTGGCATGTCTTTCATACTATGAACAGCCATATCAATTTCTTTATCCATCATGGCCTGTTCGATTTCCTTAACAAACAACCCTTTACCGCCTACTTTTGAAAGCGTAACATCAAGGATTTTATCCCCTTTAGTAACAATTTCTTTTACTTCAAATTCAAAGTTGCCGCCTAGCTTTTTCAGCTGTTCTATCACCCAGTTTGTTTGAGTAAGAGCCAATTTGCTGCGTCTAGAACCTACGATTATTTTTCTCATGACTGCCTCCTATGAGTACCAAAAGTGAAATGATGATAATTGACCAAATAGAAAAAAGTTAATTAATACAATTAAAAATGAACCGACATTCCAAAAGGCTAATTGTCTGCCTGACATATTTTTAACGATACGCAGATACAAGTAGATACTGTATCCGGCTAATAGAATAAAGGAACCAATAATTTTCATATCGTACCATGGCATCCCTGGAACCTTTAAAAAGGCCCATTGTAAACCCAAGATCAGACTTAATAACAGCATAGGAACCCCAATGACTACTAATATATAAGAGGAACGTTCCAGCTTACTTAAATCTGCTATTCTCAAAAGCCTTGTCCCCCATTTTTTCCTTTTCAATAAATCATATTGAATCAGATAGAGAAGTGACAGCACAAAAGACACAGAGAAGGCACCATAAGATAGAATGGCCATTGTGATATGTATAAGCAAAAGTTCTGACATTAGCTGATTACTTATGACATGTGAATCATGGTTAATCGGAGCAAATGTATGAATCGCGATGACAATAAAACCTAGTATATTTGTAAAAAAAACGATGAAATCGACCTTTAGAAGACGGTTAATTCCAAGCGATAAAGTTACCAAAACCCAAGCATAAAAATAAAGACCTTCAAAGATTGTTAATGCAGGAAATCTTCCTGTTTTTATCATATAGGAAGTAAGAAAGCCGGTTTGTAAAACCCATACAAACGCAAGTAACCAGAAGGCGATACGGTTTGCCTTCCGGTTATGGTGAATGAAATCGAAAAAATATAACAACACACTGAAGGCATATAGGACTACTGTCAATTCGTGCAGCCGCGTCATATGGAAGTCAAACATATTCAGTACCTCTTATGACTGAAAGGAAGCCTGCGGTACATGAACCACTGCATTATTCGTTTCGGCTGCTTTCGTTTGTTTTTCTACAAGCTCTTCAATATTAAATATTTTCATAAATAAATCCAATGCCTCTTCAGCATCTGGACGAGCAGCCAATTCTTTTGCTTGTAAGATAGGGTCTTTTAACAGCTGGTTGATAATGCTCTTTGTATGTTTATTTAGAACCTTTCTATCTCTGTCCGATAAATGAGGGAGCTTGCGCTCAATACTGGTCATCGTTTCGGATTGAATAGCAGCTGCCTTATCTCTTAGAGCAGATATAACAGGAACTACTCCCAGCAATCCGAGCCATTGCTTGAAATCAACAATTTCCTTTTCAATCATCAACATGATAACCTGAGCTGCTTTCTTGCGCTCCTGAAGGTTGGCCTCAACAATTCCTTCTAAATCATCAATATCATACAAAAAGACACTTTCAAGCTCTGCGATTCTTGGATCTAAGTCACGTGGAACAGCAATATCAACCATAAATAATGGCTTGCCCTTACGCTTTTTCTCTACTTTTTCCATCATAGCTTTTGTAATGACAAAATCCTTTGCTCCTGTTGAGCTGATCAGGATATCTGCGTCAATCAAGGAATTTTGGAGTTCATCAACCGTTTTGGCCTCACCAGAGAAACGGTTAGCCAGAACCTTAGCCTTATCAAACGTACGATTGATAACCGTAACTTTTCTTACACCATTGCCATGCAGGTTTTGCGCCGCAAGCTCACCCATTTTACCAGCACCAAAAATGAGAACATGCTTATTCTCAAGTGATCCGAAAATTTTCTTCGCTAGTTCAACTGCAGCATAACTAACTGAGACCGCATTGGCACCAATATCTGTTTCAGCATGTCCGCGCTTCGCAAGTGTAATCGCCTGCTTAAATAGCTGGTTAAAGACCGTACCTGTCGTTCCAAGTTCTTGAGCTAACATAAAGCTCGTACGAACCTGCCCTAATATTTGTGTTTCCCCTAAAACCATGGAATGAAGGCCGCATGCTACCTTGAATAAATGCTCAATAGCCCCGTCCTCTTCGTAAACAAATAGAAAAGGTGAAAACTCAGATTGCTCAATTCTGAACCATTCAGATAAAAATTCTTTAATATAATAGCGTCCAGTATGCAGCTGATCGACAACCGCATATATCTCTGTACGATTACATGTAGAGACAATGATATTTTCAAGGATGCTTTTTTTGGTATTTAATTTTTTTATTGCATCCCCAAGCTCGGCTTCATTAAATGTTAACCGCTCACGGATTTCCACAGGGGCAGTTTTATAGTTTAGACCGATCACTACAATATGCATTTTTGAAGTACACCCCCAATAAGTAATACAAAAACTACTAATACATTATTAACTAGTCTGATTATAACACGGGTTTTTTTAACTTTTACCCGGTAATTGTGAACAGAATAAGAAAGAATATGTTACTATAGATAGGAAAAAAAAGTTCGGTAATTAATAAATTATATCATCCTTATGTACAGTACCAAAAAAATAGACTAGATTCAAGTAAACCTTTCTGGAAGTGGTGTTAAAATGAAGAACCAGCGTGTTTTCCCTGGAATTATTCTCATAGGCTTTGGAGCCTTTCTATTCTTACAGCAATCGGGATTTACAGTTTTACAGACATTTTATTCGTGGCCGACACTTCTTATTATTATCGGCGTTGCCTTTTTAGGGCAGGGATACTCTGCAAATGACCATGAAGCCATCTTACCAGGTGTCATCATCGCAGGTTTTGGCCTTCATTACCATATGGCCGGCAAAATCTTAATTTGGCCGAACAACACGATTGGCATGCTTGTATTATTTATATCCATCGGCTACTTTCTACGTTTTCAAAAAACGAATAATGGTTTGTTTCAAGCGTTTCTCTTTTTAGTATTGGCATTATTGCTATTATTTTACGACAAAGTTGCAGAATATTTTGGGTTACTGCAAAATGGCCTGAGTTTTGTTTGGAAGTTTTGGCCTGCGGTCATCATTCTAGTCGGAATCTACTTTCTTTTTAAAAAGAAAAAATAAACGTCAGGCCAAAGGTGCCTGACGTTTTTATTACATATAGCTTTGTAAAATAGACCACGCTTTATCTTTTCCTTCACCTGTTTCGGATGAGAAAAGGACGATTTGATCATTTTCATCTAAATCGAGCGTTTCCTTCGTTACTTTTAAATGTTTCTGCCATTTCCCTCTTGGGATTTTATCCGCCTTTGTCGCGATGATGACACAAGGAATTCCATAATGCTTTAAGAAATCATACATCATGATATCATCCTGTGTGGGCGGGTGTCGTAAGTCAACAATTAAAACGGCTGCTTTCAATTGCTCTCTGGAGGTAAAATACGTTTCAATCATTCTTCCCCAAGCAGCACGCTCGGACTTTGAAACCTTCGCGTATCCATAACCCGGAACATCGACAAAGTGAAGGATTTCATTGATTAAATAAAAGTTTAATGTTTGTGTTTTACCCGGCTTTGACGAAATTCTTGCAAGCCCTTTTCGGTTTAGCATTTTATTGATAAAAGAAGACTTACCAACATTCGAGCGACCTGCTAATGCAAATTCAGGCAGGTCTGTTTCAGGGTACTGCTCTGGCCTTACGGCACTGATGACGATATCGGAACTAACTACTTTCATTGCAATCCACCTTCTACTAGTGCATGCCGAAGAACTTCATCGACATGTGAAACAAGCACAAACTCTATTTCATTTCTTACGCTTTCTGGAATATCATCGATATCCATTTCATTATCCTTAGGGAGAATAACTTTGGTTAATCCTGCACGATGAGCACTGAGTGTTTTTTCTTTTAATCCGCCAATCGGAAGCACCCGGCCTCTTAGTGTAATCTCACCTGTCATTCCTACTTCACGGCGAATGGCTCTGCCCGTTAGCGCCGACACAAGTGCAGTCGCCATTGTGATTCCTGCAGATGGACCATCTTTTGGAACAGCACCTTCTGGAACATGAATGTGAACATCATATTTTTCATGGAAGTTTTCTTCAATTCCAAGTTCACCGGCTTTAGAACGAATATAGCTAAATGCCGCCTGGGCCGATTCTTTCATGACGTCCCCAAGTTTACCTGTTAGTACGAGTCTTCCTTTACCTGGCGAAAGAGACACTTCAATTTGCAAGGTATCACCGCCAACAGTCGTGTAAGCCAGACCTGTCGCAACTCCGACTTGATCCTCTGTTTCGGCTTGACCGTAACGAAATTTAGGCTTACCAAGGAACTCCTCCACATTCTTTTCTGTAACAACAACACGTTTTTTCTCACCCGAAACCACAATTTTCGCTGTCTTCCGGCAGATGGTAGCCATTTGTCGCTCGAGGCTCCGCACACCTGCTTCACGTGTATAATATCTAACCACCTTAAGAATCGCGTCATCACGCACTTGGAGAATGCCTTTTGTCAGCCCATTTTCTTTAATCTGTTTTGGCAGCAAATGGTCTCTTGTAATATGAACTTTTTCAATCTCTGTATAACCTGCAATCGTAATAATTTCCATCCTATCTAAAAGTGGACCTGGAATTGTTGACAAATTATTGGCGGTCGCAATAAACATTACTTTTGAAAGGTCATAGGTTTCCTCGATATAATGATCGCTAAAATTATGGTTTTGTTCCGGATCCAGCACCTCAAGCATTGCAGAAGAAGGATCACCACGGAAGTCGCTGGACATTTTATCAATCTCATCTAATAAAAAGACTGGATTAATGGTACCCGCTTTTTTCATTCCCTGGATAATTCGACCTGGCATTGCTCCAACATAGGTTCTTCGATGACCGCGAATTTCAGATTCATCACGAACACCACCGAGGGATACACGGACAAAATTACGATTTAATGAATTCGCTATGGAGCGTGCTAAGCTTGTTTTTCCTACTCCTGGAGGTCCAGCAAGACATAAAATTGGCCCTTTTAAGGAATTGGTCAGTTTCTGAACCGATAAAAACTCCAGCACACGTTCTTTTACTTTTTCAAGACCGAAATGGTCCTGATTAAGGATTTTTTCAGCACGATGAATATCAATATCATCGTCGGTTTTCTTCGACCATGGGATGGTAATCAGCCATTCAATATAGTTACGAATAACGGCACTTTCTGCTGAGCTTGAAGGCACTTTTTCATAGCGGTCAAGTTCTTTTAATGCAGTTTGCTGAACATTCTCAGGCATACCCGCATTTTTAATTTTTTCCGTTAGTTCAGCGATTTCACCGGTTTTACCTTCTTTATCGCCTAATTCCTTCTGAATCGCCTTCATTTGCTCACGCAGGTAATATTCCTTTTGCGTCCTTTCCATAGAACGCTTTACACGCTGCCCAATCTTCTTCTCTAGATTAAGCACTTCTTTTTCATTTTGAATGGTATCAATGACCATATTCATTCGTTGCTTAACATCAATGGTTTCAAGTATTGCTTGTTTTTCTTTCAGTTTGATTGGCAAATGAGAAGCAATAATATCTGCCATTCTTCCTGGTTCTTCAATGTCTACCACCGAAGCATAGGTTTCTGCGGAGATTTTTTTCGATAACTTTATGTATTGCTCAAAATACTCAAGCATCGTTCTCATTAATGCCTGATCTTCTACATCCTTTGTTGTTGCTTCTTCATATGTCATAATGCTGACAGCATAATATTCGTCCTCATCATGAAATGCTTGTATTTTTGCTCTGTTTAGTCCCTCAACCAATACTCGAATGGTTCCATTTGGAAGCTTAAGCATTTGTTTAACCTTCGTTAATGTACCAATTTGGTATAAATCCTCTTCTGAAGGATCGTCTATTGCAATATCCTTTTGTGTTGTTAAAAAAATTAAATGGTCATCTACCATCGCTTTTTCAAGGGCTTCAACCGATCTTTCACGTCCAACATCTAAATGAAGGACCATTGTCGGATATACCAGCAACCCTCGAAGCGGCAGGAGGGGGACGATCAATTCTATCTCTTTCGCCATTAAATTGCACCTCCACATGCATCAATCAATCTTTCTTGCTCATAAAAGCAGCAAATCGTCTTTGTACAATTCTATCTCATTTGCATATATGTGTCTAATATTACGAAAGCACAATATCTGCTTGTCAATATATATTTTAATTTTCCCAAACTAGCACCATTTCTTTCATAAAAAACACTTCGGTTTTTACAACCGAAGTGTAATGGTTAAATGGATTCTTTTTTAGAAAGCTCGACAGAAGCTGGAATAGCTTGATTTTGGGCAAGGTTATTGACGAGCGCAATGTCAAAAACTTCACTTAAATGGGTAACCGGAACAATCCGGATTCCTTTAATTTCATTTAATATCGATTGCATATTTTCTTCAGGGATGATAACGGTGGTCGCACCCGCTTTTTGAGCTGCCTTCACCTTAGGGTATACGCCGCCGATTGGCTTCACGTTTCCATGAATGCTTATTTCTCCTGTCATCGCTACCTTGTTATCTATCGGAACTTTGTAAATGGCCGAATAAATCCCCGTTGCCATGGCAATTCCTGCAGACGGACCATCGATTGGAACACCGCCTGGGAAATTGACATGAATATCAAAATCGCCTGCTGGGACACCCATTGATCGTAGAACGGTAATAACATTTTCAATCGAACCACGTGCCATACTTTTCCTGCGTATGGATTTTCCTTGTCCGCCAATACTTTCTTCATCGACAATCCCGGTAATGTTAATGGTTCCCTTATCTTTGGCCGGGATGACCGTTACTTCTATTTCCAGCAATGCCCCTGTATTTGGACCATAAACGGCTAGTCCATTTACAAGGCCCACTCGAGAATCGTCATTAATTTTTCTTTCCATTCTTGGTGATAATTGACTAGAATGAGCCACCCATTCTAAATCTTCGTCTTTTATATAACTACGTTCATCGGTAATCGCGAGCCCTGCAGAAATTTGAATCATATTAACGGCTTCGCGTCCATTTCTTGCATATGTAGATAAAATATCTAAGCCAGTTTCACTAATATCTAGTTTTACTTTTTCAGCTGCTTTTTGCCCAACCTGAATAATTTCTTCTTGCGTTAAATCTCTGAAAAAAACTTCCATACAGCGTGAACGAATCGCAGGTGGTATTTCACTTGGCGTTCTTGTTGTGGCTCCAATTAAACGAAAATCTGCCGGCAGACCGTTCTTAAAAATATCATGGATATGTGTAGGAATCTGATTATTTTCTTCATGATAATAGGCACTTTCAAGAAATACTTTTCGGTCTTCGAGAACCTTTAAAAGCTTGTTCATTTGAATCGGGTGCAGCTCGCCAATCTCATCAATAAATAAAACACCGCCATGCGCATTGGTAACTGCGCCTTGCTTGGGCTGAGGAATCCCCGCTTGCCCCATTGCTCCCGCACCTTGATAAATCGGATCGTGAACCGAACCAATTAGTGGATCAGCAATGCCTCTTTCATCAAACCGAGCAGTTGTTGCATCTAATTCAATGAAGACAGAGTTTTGTTTAAATGGAGATTTTTGATTTTTTTTCGCTTCTTCTAAAACTAATCGAGCAGCAGCTGTCTTTCCTACCCCAGGTGGTCCATAAATAATGACATGCTGAGGATTTGGTCCGCATAATGCTGCTTTTAATGACTTTATACCGTCTTCTTGTCCAACAATATCCTGGAAGCTAGTCGGACGTACTTTTTCAGCTAATGGTTCTGTTAATGATATGGATCTCATTTTTCGAAGCTGTTCCATTTCCTTACGGGATTCCCGATCAATGGAAACCTTTTGTGTCCGTTGGTTCCTTAGCAAATTCCAAAAATACAGCCCAATGATAATTCCGAAAAACAGCTGTACAAATAAGGCAATCCCCGTCCAACTCATAATTTTCCCTCCTGCTACAATAAACTTAAGTAGTTATTTATAAGTATTTCCTGCATAGAGAGGGAATAAACCACAAATTGTAAGAAACTGTTTTTGTTGGCACGTATAATCTGCAGAAAAAGAGAACCCAGCAGATTAACTGAGTTCTCTTAGTTTGATTTGATTAAGCAGATTTTTCTTCTGCTACAACGGTTCCATCTTCTAAGACAAGCTTCGGAACACTATTGTCGATAACCGTTTCTTTCGTAATAATACATTTCTGAATATCATCACGAGAAGGCAGGTCGAACATGACATCAAGCATGATTCCTTCAATAATAGAACGCAAACCACGTGCGCCTGTTTTACGTTCAATCGCTTTCTTCGCGATTTCACTAAGTGCGCCCTCTTCAAATTCCAATTCTACTTCATCGATTTCAAGCATTTTTTGATATTGCTTTACTAAAGCATTCTTTGGCTTCGTAAGAATTTCAATCAATGCTTCCTCATCTAACTGCTCAAGACTTGCAATAACAGGAAGACGACCAATGAATTCAGGAATTAAACCGAAGCGGAGTAAGTCCTCAGGTAATACTTTCGAAAGAAGCTCTTTCTGCGAAATTTCCTGCTGCTTAACATCAGAACCAAATCCGATAACTTTTTGACCTAAGCGGCGCTTAATGATTGGTTCGATACCATCAAACGCACCACCGCAAATAAAGAGAATATTTGTTGTATCGATTTGAATGAATTCTTGGTGTGGATGTTTCCGTCCGCCTTGAGGTGGAACGCTCGCAACCGTACCTTCTAGAATTTTTAATAATGCTTGCTGTACACCTTCACCAGATACATCTCTTGTGATTGAAGGATTTTCTGATTTACGGGCAATTTTATCAATTTCATCAATATAAATAATACCCTTTTCAGCTTTTTCCACATCGTAATCAGCGGCTTGAATCAATTTTAAAAGAATATTTTCTACGTCTTCCCCAACATAACCAGCTTCAGTTAAAGATGTGGCATCAGCAATCGCAAATGGAACATTAAGAATCCGTGCTAATGTCTGAGCTAATAACGTTTTACCACTTCCAGTTGGTCCAATCATAGCGATATTACTTTTTGAAAGCTCTACGTCATCAATTTTACTATTCGAATTGATTCGTTTGTAGTGATTATAAACCGCTACTGACAGCGATTTCTTTGCTTGGTCTTGACCAATGACGTAATCATCAAGAATCTCACAGATCTCTTTTGGTTTAGGAACGTCTTTAAATTCTACTTCCTCTTCTGTTCCAAGCTCTTCTTCAACGATTTCTGTGCAAAGCTCGATACACTCGTCACATATATATACACCTGGTCCGGCCACCAATTTACGTACTTGGTCTTGTGTCTTCCCACAGAAGGAACACTTTAATTGGCCTTTTTCATCATTAAATTTAAACAATTCTTTCACCCCTTGAAAACGTGTTATAACACTATTTAAAGTTGCGTAACACAAACAAAAATCCGTTTCTTTTTCGATACGATTCAGCGGTATGTATTGCATTGTAACACATGGACCCAGCGGACTGGTAATAAAAAGCCTTCTTCAATTATGTTTTCCTGGAAGCGGACGATTTTTTGTTTGGAGCACTTTAAGTAATTCCTATGTACCCATTAAGCATAACCATTTTTCATCAAATTAAATCTTTGATAATGCCGGTTTTACTTAATTCGCTATGTAAAACTGTTTTTCCTGCTACTTGTTAAAAAGGTTTCCCTGTACTTATTATAATATGTAATTGAAAAAATGTATAAAAACAGGCACGATAAACTCGTGCCATGTTTTTACAATACTTATTATTTTTTATTTTCGATTAAGAATTCAACCGCTTTTTGCTTTTGAAGATCACCTTTGATACCTTCAACGCCGCCAAGTGCAGCCTTAATGTTATCAACAGTCATATTGTACATGCCAGCCATTTTTTCAAGCTCAGCATTTACATCTTCGTCAGTAGCTTCGATATTTTCAGCTTTTGCAATTGCTTCAAGTGTTAACGCAACACGAACACGGTTTACAGCTTCTTCTTTCATTTGCTCACGTAAAGCATTTTCATCTTGACCTGAGAATTGGAAGTAAAGCTCAAGGTTCATACCTTGCATTTGTAAACGTTGCTCGAATTCTTGAAGCATACGGTTTACTTCGTTTGTTACCATAACTTCTGGAATTTCAACTTGTGCAGTTTCAGCCGCTTTTTCAACTACAGAATCACGTAGGTGATGTTCAGCTTCGTGCTTCTTGCTGTCTTCTAAGCGAGTTCTGATTTTTTCTTTTAATGCATCTAATGTTTCAACTTCATCATCAACATCTTTTGCAAACTCGTCATCTAAAGCCGGAAGTTCTTTACCTTTAATTTCATGAACTGTTACTTTGAATACTGCTGGCTTACCAGCAAGTTCAGCTGCATGGTACTCTTCAGGGAAAGATACTTCAACGTCTTTAGATTCGCCAGTAGCTACTCCTACTAACTGCTCTTCAAATCCTGGAATGAATGAGCCAGAACCTAATTCAAGTGAATGATTTTCAGCTTTTCCACCTTCGAATGCTTCACCATCAACGAATCCTTCAAAGTCAAGAACAACAGTATCGCCAAGTTCAGCAGTACCTTCTTCTTTCACTACAAGCTCAGCTTGACGGTTTTGAAGAGTTTCTAATTCTTTTGCTACATCTTCGTCAGTTACAGTTGTGTCGAACTCTTCTACTTCTAAACCTTTGTACTCGCCTAATGTTACTTCAGGCTTAACTTGTACAGTTGCTTTGAAGATAAGTTCTTTACCTTTTTCCATTTGTTCGATGTCGATATCAGGACGGTCGATTGGTTCAATACCTGCTTCGTCAATTGCATTTCCGTATGCTTCTGGAAGAAGAATATCTAATGCATCTTGATAAAGAGATTCTACGCCAAAACGCTTTTCGAACATTTGACGTGGCATTTTTCCTTTACGGAAACCAGGTACATTTACTGTCTTAACAACTTTATTAAAAGCTGCAGTTAGGCCTTCATTTACTTTTTCAGCACTTACTTCAACAGTAAGGACACCGGTGTTTCCTTCTTGCTTTTCCCATTTTACTGTCATACTATTTCCCTCCAACAATCTATTATCATTTCATTCGTAACGAATTTGTCAGGATAATGAATTACCCTCTTTTTTTATGTAAAAGATAGTTTTTACACAATGCAACCCTTACATTATAACACAGGATTTTTTTCTTTCAACAGAGTTACCTATATATTGGGATAAGAAATTTCTTCTAATTCTCTAATTTTCGCAAGTGCCTGCTCTATCATTTCAGTAGAAATCTCGTATTCCTCTGAAACATTATCGACATCCGGTTCTCCGCCTAGGTAATCAAGAACTAATAAGTGAAAAGCAGCAGCCCATGCTGTCGCGGCTTCAGGCTTGAGCTCGAAAGGATAGCTTATAAAGAAAATCCTCTCTACCATTCCTTTCATATTTTCAAATAAAACAGGGTCACTATTTTCTAAATTTGCCTCTAGTATCTTCTCTATTTCCTTCATTCTCGGCTGTGTTTGAATGTCTGGAAGTTCTGTGGGGACAATGCCTAATTCCTCATTAAACTTCTTAACCTCTATTTTCTTATCATATTCCTGCTCTTTTAATAAGGTCAGGAGCATAGTTTTCAAGAAAGGGTGACCAGATTCTGAATTGAGATATTCTTTGATTTCATCCATATAAGGACGAATATTTTTCTCCGCCAAACTCGAAATCGCAAGCATTTGTTCGTTTAGATTTTTAAGAGATGTTAGTTTGAGCTCTTTCAGATGGGGCTCTTTTTTTACTTCTTCCATCAGTTCCTGCTGACTATTGTCAGCCATCCGTTTACTAAATTGGAGGATGGTGAGGAAATGATCATGTCTGTCTGGTGGGATTTCTTTTTCGTCAAACAGGGCTTCAATCGTTGAAACAATTTCCTGATATTCATGCAGCTGTATTAAGATGGTCAGATACAAATCGACCATATGAAAATACTCACCGATGCCCTTTAATAGCATTTCATTCGCTAAGTCTTTCGCTTTTATATAGGCTCCTGCTTCAAAGTATGCGAGCACGAGTCCTATTAGTATGTCACTATTTTCTGGGTCATGAGCCTTCGCTTCCTCGAGCAAAGAAATAGCTTCTTGGTATCTCTTGTTTTGAAGGCTCTCAAGACCCTTATCCGTCAATCTCTTTTCGAGTCCGGGAAGGAATATTATATTATCTTTCCGTTTCGCTCGTTCCCGTTTTTTCATACTTTGTACCGTCCTCTGCATCTATATGGAAAATAGTGTAGCATGAATTGGATAAAAAACAAAAAAACTCACCTTCTAATATGGGGGAATAAAGTACGTCATCTGATTGTTAATTTAAATGTGTTGATCCTGATTTATGGGCACTATCTAACGGTGATTGTTACCGTAATTCCGCTGCTCCCGATTTATCGGCACTATTTACCCTTAGAAATGACACGAATTTTAAAAACAAAAAAACTCACCTTCTGAAGGTGAGTAATATTTATTGGTATGTAGATAAATGGCGTCCCAGGAGAGATTCGAACTCCCGACCGTACGCTTAGAAGGCGTATGCTCTATCCGGCTGAGCTACTGGGACGTAATAAGTATTTCAAAGACAAGATTTATTATATAATCCATATCTATTAAAGTCAACACTATTTTAAAACTTTTTTAAAAAATAAAATGGAGGGGAAGAAAAAGTCTTCCCTCATTTTTTCGGCAAAGCAAAATCAAAGGTTAAATCTTTTAATTCCCGTCCACTGATGTCATAAACGGACATTTTGATTTTTTCATCTAATAAATCTAGGATCACATAGGTTTTTTCGAAACGTTCCCTTGGCAAACGAATACTGCCAGGATTCAAGAACAACGTACCCCCTATAACTTCTGCGCCCAATACATGGGAATGTCCGAAACAGACAACATCTGCTCCAACCTCTGCTGCCTTGTATTTTAAGTTCATTAGTGACGACTTAACTGAATATCTGTGACCATGAGTAACAAAAAACTTACGGCCAGCTATCTCGGTAGTAGTTTCTAATGGATAGCTGCCAAAATCGCAATTTCCCTTGACCGTGACATACCCATTCATCACTTTATCGTCGGGCATCATTTCAGAGTCACCACAATGAATCATTAAATCTACTTCGTTTAGATGCCTCTCCCTTAAAACCTCAAGCTCGTTCGTTAAACCGTGGCTATCACTAACAACAAGAACTTTGCTCATGATTATTCCGCTCTTTCTACAATAGAATCTAACATACCTTCAAGCTTTCTCAAAGCATTCGCTCGATGACTTATTTTATTCTTTTCATCAGAGGATAATTCTGCCATCGCGCTGACTTTCTCTGGCACATAAAACACAGGGTCATAACCAAAACCATTTGTTCCCCTTTGCTCCTCGAGAATTCGACCTTCACATGTCCCAGCTACAGTAATCGTTTCTTTCCCTGGCATAGCTACAGCAAGCGCACAATAAAACCGAGCGGTGCGATCTTCTTCTGGAACACCCTTAAGTTCAAGCAATACCTTTTCAAGATTTTTCTGATCGTTTTTAGGCTCCTCACCAGCATAACGTGCTGAATATATACCCGGTCTGCCTTCTAAGGCGTCAACGATTAAACCAGAATCATCACCAATTACCATTTTATTTAACTGCTGCGAAACCGCTTCTGCTTTTAACGTGGCGTTTTCTTCAAAAGATGTCCCGGTCTCTTCTACATCCTCTATCTCAGGATAATCAAGCAGTGTCCGGACCGCAATACCTCTCGGTGCAAAAATATGTTCAAATTCCTTTGCTTTACCAGGATTTTTAGTTGCAATGATAACTTCCTTCATAACTCCATATCCCCTTATTTCTTGCGTCTTGCTTCAATTTTCGAGGTTATTTCTTCCCCTAACGCAGATTTTTGATGTTCAAATAGCTCCATCAGCCCTTCCTGAGCTGCACCTAAAAGGTCCTGAAGCTGTTGGTATGAGAATGTAGATTCTTCACCCGTTCCCTGTAATTCTACAAACTCACCATTTCCTGTCATAACGATATTCATATCGACAAGTGCTTTAGAATCTTCTGCGTAATTTAAATCTAGCACTGTTTCGTTATTTTTTAAAATTCCAACACTAGTTGCTGCTAAGTAATCAGTAATGGGGAATTTAAAACCCTTTTTTTCACCAAGTCGATTGAGGGCAATGGCCATTGCAACAAATGCTCCAGTAATCGAGGCAGTCCTTGTTCCCCCATCAGCTTGTATGACATCACAATCAATCCATACTGTTCTTTCCCCTAACGCGGATAAGTCGACAATCGCTCTTAATGCCCGTCCAATTAACCTCTGAATCTCCATCGTTCTTCCGGTGACCTTCCCTTTTGAAGATTCACGAATGTTTCTTGTTTCCGTTGCACGAGGCAGCATAGAATATTCAGCGGTAATCCAGCCTTTTCCTTCTCCTCGCATAAAAGGTGGAACTCTCTCCTCAATACTTGCTGTGCAAATTACCTTTGTATTCCCCACTGAAATTAGGACTGAGCCTTCTGGGTGCATTAAATAACCTGTTTCAATATGTATAGGTCTTAATTGCAGTCGTTCTCTACCATCAACACGCACAACTTTTTTCCTCCTTGTGGATGGGAATACCTCTCCCACCGTTTGTCATCTCTAAAATCAAATAAAGAAGAGGAAGCCAAAAGGCAACCTCCCTGATTGTCACTATATAGTATATCAAAAATATATTTTTAGAAACTACCTGTGTTGACTTTTTCTGGACGAGTGACTGGTTCAGAAACTTTTTCACCCTTATCATTAACGAGTTCTGCCTTGCCATCTACTGTAACCGCAACACTTTCAATCCCCTTTTGTTCCGTTAATGAAAGGACAAGGGCGTTTAATAAATGTTCAGAAACAATTTTCTCTTCAAAGCTTCCATAGATGGATTTATTAAAGTTTAACGTTACCTTTCCATCTTCGATTTTCGGAGCTTCTAGCAGTTCTACGTCAGGCATAAACTCAGAAACCAGATTAGATTTTACATTTGGTCCTTTTACCAGCTCATTGACAACTGCGACGACATTATTCTTTTCACTCGTGCTAACCCGTTTTGTCACAGGTACATAATAATAATTGTCTTCTTCACCGCCAATATAATATACGGTCACTGGCTTTGTGTTTGTAATGTCCGTAACGCCGGCAGTATCATGATTGATACCTGTCGCTCTCGATAGATTCTCACTGATTGGTGTTCCGTTTACAGGCATTTCATTTAAATCATGTCCGTTCATCTGAAGCTTTACCTTCTTCACTGTATCAAATTGTGTAAGTGTCCAGGTGACCGCTTCAAGGATTCTTCTTTCATCTTCAGGCTGATAGTTTTTAAATTCCTTCGAGAAGTCAACCACGGCTACACCATCTTTAATGTTAACGGAAACTTGGGTTTCTTCTGGCAGCACAGCCCTGAAATCATTTGGCAGCATGTCGGTAACCGGTCCGTTAGCCACTAAGTATTCTAATGCTTGCTTCGCTACGGAAGACGTTTTTGGCAGTGTAAGTGTTTGTGGCACCACTAACCCATCTTTATTTATTAAGTATAACTCTGTTTTTACTGTTCCTTCTACTTCTTCACTCTTACCGGTGGTTTCCTTAGTCGGGTTTGTATCGCTCACTGTAACCTGCTTTGGCGGATCTACCTTTTTCTGCTCTTCAGTACCGAACAAACCACACCCCGATAATAGAAGTGTTGAAGCAAAAACGGCTGTAACAAGGGGTTTTACTTTATTTTTAGACATATTTTTTCCCTCCTAAGACAGTTTGTACTAACATGTATACGAGCCTATGAAAATAATTAGACCGCCTTTAGAAAGAAAAATAGGACATTCTTTCATTTTTTTCAAAAAAAATAAGCTCCTTTAATAGGAACTTAATTATAATTTAATCTTTTTAACATTATTTATAGGTACTCCGAGCCACTGCGAAGCTATTTTTGAAAAGATATACCTAGACCCCGTAGTGTAAAATTCATGGTCCGGTTCATTCTCATCGGATTCCAGTATATTGTTATACTGGAGAATCGCACTGATTTCCCTTGCTGTTTCATCCCCAGAACTGATAACATTCACACCTTCACCCATCACTTTTTGAATGAGTGGTTCAAGCAAAGGGTAATGGGTACAGCCAAGGATTAGTGTATCTAAGTTTTGATTTTGCAACGGCTGTAATGCTTCGATGACAATTCTTTCTGCAATCTCCCCATCGTACTCACCACTTTCAACAAGTGGCACAAACTTTGGACAGGCTTGTCCAGTAACATATAACCGGCTGTTTAATGCTTTTAACGCTTTTTCGTAGGCTCCGCTTTTGATTGTACCTACTGTACCAATAATCCCTACTCGATAGTTCTTTGTCCGCTTGATAGCGGTGCGTGCCCCAGGGTAGATTACTCCGATCACAGGTATGCTTAGCTTATTCCTAATTTCATCCAAGACAGCTGCCGTTGCTGTATTACAGGCAATGACGAGCATTTTTATATTTTTTTCTAACAAAAATGTAGTTAGTTCCCAGGTGAATCTTTTTACTTCCTTTAGTGGTCTAGGACCGTATGGGCACCTTGCCGTATCCCCCAAATAAATAATTTTCTCATTCGGAAGCTGTCTCATAATCTCTTTTGCAACCGTTAATCCACCAACACCGGAATCTATGACACCAATTGGTTGTTTCAAAATCCTCGCCTCTTTTTTAACGCATATCTTGATGCAGTTTCATCAAATTGGTTTGAAGTTGTTGAATTTCCTCTACTGAGAAATTGGTCAAAACTTCCTCTAAGTACACTTGACGCTTCTTTATTACTTCATCTATTATTCTTTCGCCTTCTTCAAGTAAGTGAATTCTGACAACACGGCGGTCCTTTGGATCCTTTACCCTTACAACCAGTTGGTTTTTTTCCATCCGGTCTACAAGGTCGGTTGTCGTACTAAAGGCCAAATACATTTTAGTAGACAGTTCACCAATGGTCATATCGCCATCTTCAAAAAGCCACTGTAACGCGACAAATTGTGGCGGCGTAATTTTATAATGACTGAGCATTTCCCTGCCTTTTTGCTTAATAATACCTGAAATATAACGTAAATCTTTTTCTAAACTAGCAACAATTTCCGCGCTGACCTTTTGTGTATTTTCTACAGTCATATCTATAACACTCCTATATTGGATTCCCTTTGCCTTGTTTTCGTAGACTTTAGCCGATTTTTCATCTTGCTCTATTTTCTACTTTTTTCGATAAAATTTCAAGTTGAAACATATGCCACTACAAATTCATATGTATATATCTAGATTTTCCGTGTATAAAAACATGAACCGGCCTCCCGTAGGATGCCGGTCATGATTAAAGTTCTAGCTCTCCCATACGAAGGAGCTCTACAACTGCTTGTGAACGCCCCTTTACACCAAGCTTTTGCATAGCATTGGAAATATGATTTCGAACCGTCTTCTCGCTTATAAATAATTCACCAGCGATTTCCTTAGTAGTTTTATCCTGTACTAAGAGTTCGAATACTTCTCTTTCACGTTTGGTGAGTAACGGCTTGTGAGTATATTCATTCTCCTTCAAGTATTGTGACCCTCCTTGCCTTCGCCAGTTATGAACCGTTGGGTGGGTATATATTTAGTCACGATATCTTATGTAACTGACACATCTAGAGTGACTAGAAATGCTTTAAGGAGAATAATTTTGTAAAAAAAATCAATAAAAAAAGTCCTTATGTTAAAAGGACTTTAAATTGGCCTCGCATATATGATATACCGTTGTGGGGCGTTACCGATATAACGGAATGGATAACACGTGATAACGATTAATTCTTCTTTAGTATTTTGCAGGGTAATGATTGTCCGATCTTCTGCATCTACAATCTTCGTATTCGTTAATTCATATTTAAATTTCCCATTTGGTAATTGAATTTCAAAGATATCTCCAGGCTCAAGCTCACCTAAGCGTCGAAATACAGTATCTCGATGTCCAGATAAAACGATTTGTCCATTTTCACCCGGGAAGTACGATCCCTTATAATGCCCGACTCCTTTTTTTAAATCATTCGGGTCGGTACCTTCAACGATGGCTAATTCAGATTTAATCTTCGGTATCGAAAGCAAACCTACCGTATCCCCAAATTTAGGAGGATCAATTTTTTTTAGATTCTTGATCGGTTCTTCTTCATCATATTTAGACTCTGCCTCTGCTACAATTCTTTTGGCCTCTTTTAATGTAGAATCGCTCATAAAATTAGTCTCAACGATTTGCCATACACCGATACCAATGACAACTAGTCCTGCCAAAATGATTAATAACGGAAGTTTTTTCACCCTCAGGTACCATCCTTTTTTTCTTACTTCAATTCACTTTACTATTAGTATACCAAAAGGTCGTTCAAAAGTCCCTGTCTCTAAAGTAAGAAAAACCCCCTTTTCGTGATAGAAAAGAAGGTTTTAAGACTTTATGCGTTGTCGCTTCCGAAGAAGTTTCTAAACGCTTGGAAGGTTGTATCACGATTTAATGCTGCAATTGAAGTCGTTAATGGGATCCCTTTTGGACATGATTGTACACAGTTCTGTGAGTTACCACAGTTAGCTAGGCCACCATCACCCATAATTGCTTCTAAGCGCTCTCCACGATTCATCTCACCAGTTGGATGTGCATTAAACAAACGCACCTGTGAAAGCGGCTGAGGGCCAATAAAGCTTGAATTGCTGTTTACATTTGGGCAAGCCTCAAGGCAGACACCACATGTCATACATTTTGAAAGTTCGTAAGCCCATTGACGCTTTTTCTCTGGCATACGTGGACCAGGTCCTAAATCGTATGTTCCATCGATTGGAATCCAAGCTTTTACTTTCTTTAATGCATCAAACATTCTGCTGCGGTCAACCTGAAGGTCACGCACAACCGGGAATGTTCTCATTGGCTCTAGACGGATGGGCTGCTCAAGCTGATCAACAAGTGCTGAACATGATTGGCGCGGCTTACCATTAATCACCATTGAGCAAGCTCCACAAACTTCCTCAAGACAGTTACTGTCCCAAGTTATCGGAGTAGTAGCTTGTCCTTTTGTGTTAACAGGGTTTCTACGAATTTCCATTAAAGCGGAAATTACGTTCATATTCGGACGATACGCTAATTCAAACTCCTCTTCATAAGGAGCAGAATCAGGGCTATCTTGACGGGTAACAATAAATTTTACTGTTTTATTTTCAGACATATGTTCCTACTCCCCTTTCTTTTTTGCATAGTTGCGTTCACGAGGCTTGATTAAGGAAACGTCAATATCTTCGTAATGGAAAGCTGGTGCAGATGAGCCATCAACAAATTTTGCCATTGTCGTTTTCAAGAAGTTTTCATCATCACGGTTCGGGAATTCAGGCTTATAATGCGCGCCGCGGCTTTCATTACGATTGTAAGCACCGATTGTGATTACGCGTGCCAATTGAAGCATGTTTTGTAATTGACGCGTAAAGGTTGCCCCTTGATTGCTCCATTTGCTTGTATCTTGAATGTTAATATTTTTATAACGTTCTAATAACTCTTGAATCTTATCATCTGTCTTTAATAATCTGTCGTTATGGCGAACAACTGTTACATTATCAGTCATCCATTCGCCAAGCTCTTTATGAAGAACGTACGCATTTTCCGTACCATTTAAAGACATAATAGAAGACCATTTTTCTTCTTGTTCCTTTACGTGACGATCAAATACAGTAGATGATACGGCATCTGAACTCTTCTCAAGACCCTTGATATATCTAACCGCATTCGGTCCAACGACCATTCCGCCATAAATAGCAGAAAGTAATGAATTTGCACCTAAACGATTGGCACCGTGCTGTGAATAATCACACTCTCCGGCAGCAAAAAGTCCAGGAATATTGGTCATTTGGTCATAATCAACCCATAGACCGCCCATTGAATAGTGTACGGCAGGGAAAATTTTCATCGGAACTTTACGCGGGTCGTCACCCATGAATTTTTCATAGATTTCAATGATTCCACCAAGTTTAATATCTAATTCTTTTGGATCCTTATGTGAAAGATCTAGATAAACCATGTTTTCGCCATTAATACCTAACTTCTGATCCACACAGACAGAGAAAATTTCTCGTGTTGCAATATCTCGTGGTACTAAGTTTCCGTACGCAGGATATTTTTCCTCTAAGAAGTACCAAGGTTTTCCGTCTTTATATGTCCAAACACGTCCGCCTTCACCACGTGCTGATTCACTCATTAAGCGAAGCTTGTCATCACCAGGAATAGCAGTTGGGTGAATTTGAATCATTTCACCATTTGCGTAATATGCACCTTGTTGATAAACGATAGATGCAGCTGAGCCTGTATTGATTACAGAGTTGGTTGTTTTTCCGAAGATGATTCCAGGGCCGCCGGTTGCCATAATAACCGCATCACCAGCAAAGGATTTAATCTCCATCGATGTAAGGTTTTGGGCAACAATTCCTCGGCAAACTCCATCGTCATCCACAACTGCGCCTAAGAATTCCCATCCTTCGTACTTTGTTACCAATCCTGCTACTTCATGACGACGAACCTGCTCGTCCAATGCATAAAGAAGCTGCTGACCTGTTGTTGCTCCAGCAAAAGCTGTTCGTGAATGCTGCGTACCTCCGAAACGACGGAAGTCCAAAAGTCCTTCTGGAGTTCGGTTAAACATTACACCCATCCGGTCCATTAGGTGAATAATTCCAGGTGCTGCTTCGCACATCGCCTTAACGGGCGGCTGGTTAGCCAAGAAATCTCCGCCATAAACGGTATCATCAAAGTGAATCCATGGAGAATCGCCTTCTCCTTTTGTATTTACTGCTCCATTCATACCGCCTTGGGCACAAACAGAGTGGGAACGTTTAACTGGAACAAGTGAAAATAATTCTACGGGTGTTCCTTGTTCTGCAACTTTGATGGTTGCCATTAAGCCGGCTAAGCCGCCGCCAACTATGATCACCTTACCCTTACTCATTGTGACTCACTCCCTTAATCCAAAAATCCGATATTTTTCAACACAGAGTATGAAGTTAATTTTTTAAACAAAAGCTAAGATTGCTCTAATTCCTACAATTGATAGGACGATGAAAACCCCAATAGTGAAATATGTAGAAATTACTTGTGAACGTGGGGAAACTGTAATACCCCAGCTAACCAAGAATGACCACAAACCATTTGCAAAGTGGAAAATAGTTGAAATTACACCAATCAAATAGAAAACAAGCATGAATGGTGAAGAAAAGATATCTGCCATCATGTCATAGTTAACATGCGCACCAAATGCTGCTGCAACGCGAGTTTGCCATACGTGCCATGTGATAAAGATTAACGTAATGACACCTGATACCCGCTGTAGTAAAAACATCCAGTTTCTGAAATATCCATATTTCCCGGCATTGTTTTTTGCGGTAAAAGCAATATAAAGGCCATAGATTGCATGAAATAAAATTGGTAAATAAATAACTACTGTTTCTAGAACAATTCTAAAAGGAAGGTTCCCCATAAAATCTGCAGCTTTGTTAAAGGACTCAGCCCCTCCTGTAGCAAAATGGTTGACTACTAGATGCTGCACAAGGAATAAACCTATTGGAATTACCCCTAGTAAAGAATGCAATCTTCGATTAAAAAACTCACGATTCCCCGCCATTATTAACCCCCCTTGAATTTTTAAAATGATGTTAAGCATTTTGTCTCTATTGTTTTTAAATAGAATTCATAACTTAGCACCAGTGTGACAATAATGTGACAAGTCCATTTTACTCCCATCGGGTATTAGCGTCAAGAAAACGGATACACAAAAGTTTCATAAAAATAAAATTTTTAAAATATATTGATATTATAATAAATTAAAAGTTTTATGTCTTGCAAATGGAATTATCTTGTATTCAATCCAGTAAATAATTAAATTTTATCAATAGCCCCTTCTCATAAATGGGAAATATAATTATGATGAAAGACAGGCTATCGTATTGCAAAATAACAATCCTTTACCACTCTAACGCTTTACACTATATTTCATAAAAAGTGTTCTTAACTTAAAGCCGTAATTGTATATAATAGAATGGTAGAAAGAGGGGAAGCAAAATGAATGAAAGTACTGCCGTTGAACTTACTCTAGAATCGAAAGAACCAAGAAATATTTCATTGTTTGGTTATGAATTGATTCGAGAATTCATACTGCCAGATATCTTAGGAAAAGACACACCTGAAATCCTTTACTGGGCCGGAAAACGGTTAGCTCGCAACCACCCTTTAAACAGCCTTGATGAAATCATCGATTTTTTCTCAAAAGCTTCGTGGGGACAGCTCGAACTAATAAAGGAGCGTAAGGATGAAATCGAATTTGAACTTGTCAGCCCGTTAATCGTTTCGCGAGTCAAATCAAAAGCCGAACATTTCTTCCAAATCGAAGCCGGCTTTCTCGCTCAACAAATCGAACTCCAAAAACAAGTCATCGCCGAGACCTTCGAACACCCAGTTAAAAAAGCCAACAAAGTCCTATTCACCGTCAAATGGGATCGTAAAGACACACTTTAGTATGTAGAAAAGCTTTCATCAGGCACTCCCGATGAAAGCTTTTTTTATTATTGGTTGTCTGCAGAAAGACCAAATGCTTGGTGCAGTACTTCTACTGCCTTCAGCATGTGTTTTTCTTCGACTACTGCTGAAACTTTGATTTCTGAGGTGCTGACCATTTTAATTTGAATCTCGTTTGCCGCTAGTACTTCAAACATCTTCGCTGCTACTCCTGGGTTTGAAATCATACCGGATCCAACAATCGATACTTTTGCCAGTTTATTTTCAGCGTCGAGCTGTTCATAGTTGAGAACATCTTTGCTGTTTTCAAGGACATTTAATGTTTCCATAAGGTCCTGCGTTTTAATGGAAAAAGCAAGATTTGCTGTTTCTGCTTCTGTTGTGCTTTGAACAATAATATCTACGTTCAGATGGTTCTCAGCTAAGGTTGTAAAAATCGTTGATAAACTTGTTAGAGAATTGGCAAGTCCTAATACACTCACCTTTGTGATTTCATCTTCAAATGCCACTCCACGGACTACAAGGTTTTGTTCCATTGATGCTTCCTCCTCAATTACTGTTCCTTCTACTCTCTCCATACTTGAGCGAACCTCAAGTTTGACTTGATAGTTTTTCGCAAATTCTACAGCTCTTGGATGTAATACTCCTGCACCTAAATTCGCCAGCTCGAGCATTTCATCATAAGACACAGACTGTAATTTACGCGCACTCTTCACATATCTAGGGTCTGTGGTGAATACACCCGTAACATCAGTATAAATATCACATTTATCTGCATTTAGTGCAGCCGCGAGTGCCACCGCAGTTGTATCTGAACCGCCTCGACCAAGAGTTGTAATCTCCCCATCTTCTGTAATCCCCTGGAAACCTGCCACAATTACCACTTTACCGGCAGCAAGCTGATTTTTTACCGTTTCTGTATTAATGGTCGTAATGCGGGCATTTCCATGAACTGGTTCCGTAACAATTCCTGCCTGCCATCCTGTAAACGAAACAGCAGGAAGATTCTGTTCATTTAGAGCCATTGACAATAAGGCAATTGTCACTTGTTCTCCTGTACTTAACAGCATATCCATGTCCCGTTTGTTGGGAGCTGCGGAAATTTCTTTTGCCAGATCCACAAGTTGATCAGTGGATTTCCCCATTGCCGAAACAACCACTACAACCTGATTCCCTTGATCGGTTTCATCTTTTACTCTTTGTGCTACATTTAGAATTCTTTCTACACTTCCAACCGAAGTACCGCCAAACTTTTGTACAATTAAACCCATCTTTTCCCCTGCTTTCAGTTATAGGTTTAGCTATCATTATATGTTTCCCCGCAAAAAAATAAAAAAGCAATGAGAGGGCATCTCATTGCTTGAATACACAAAAAAATTCTGCGTCTACAATGTAAGATAGCTCTCCAAGGCATTTAGCCTTGACAATCCGGCATTTATTAAATGCAAGACCAGCAAAGAAAGAAATGAGACTTTCTTCACTTCGGCGAACATCCCCTTTCATGATTCATCTCCGAAGCTCATCCTTCTCCGAATCACTACTATTGAAGCTCGCACCTCTACCTTCACTTTAGTATTAAAAAGTGATAGTAATATAATTTTCACTCATTATAGCATAGCGGCATTTTTCTGACAATCACTATGATTGAAGTTTTTTAATTAATTCCTCCGCCACAGGAGCGGGAATTCCAATGGCTCTAAACTCTTCAAATGTCGCTTCCTTCATTTTCTTAACGGAACCAAATTCCTTTAATAGCTGTTTTTTACGTTTTTCACCGACACCTGGTATGTCGTCCAACAGTGATTGAAACGCACTTTTACCTCGGGTCTGACGATGAAAGGTAATTGCAAACCGGTGAACCTCATCTTGAATCCTTTGTAATAAATAAAACTCTTGGCTGTTTCTCCCAAGCGGGATAATTTGTAGAGGATTGCCATATAACAACTGAGAAGTCTTGTGCTTATCATCCTTCACCAAACCAGCCAAAGGAATATCTAAGCCAAGCTCGTTTTCCAGGACATCTCTAACAGCCTCCACATGTCCTTTTCCTCCATCAATAATAATGAGGTCCGGCAGCGGCAGTTCCTCTTTTAACGCCCTAGAATATCTTCTTCTTGTTACTTCACGCATCGATTCATAATCATCCGGACCCTTAACAGATTTAATCTTATACTTTCGATATTCACGCTTATTTGGTTTCCCGTCGATAAAGACCACCATCGCAGATACAGGATCGGTCCCTTGAATATTAGAGTTATCGAAAGACTCAATTCGGTGTGGGGTATAAATACCCATAAGCTCGCCAAGATTTTCGACAGCCTTGATCGTCCTTACCTCATCCTTTTCGATCAGTGAAAATTTCTCATTCAATGCTATTTTTGCATTTTTGATTGCCATTTTAATTAAATCTTTTTTCTGACCACGCTGAGGTTTTAGGACTTTTACTTGAAGCAGCTGTTCTGCGAGATTCAAATCAATTTCATCCTGTATTAGAATTTCCTTCGGCTTAATATGATTGGATTTTTCGTAAAATTGACCTAGGAAGGTAAGAATTTCTTCTTCTGGCACGTTGTAGATAGGGAACATGGAAACGTCACGTTCAATTAATTTTCCTTGGCGTACAAAGAATACTTGAACACACATCCAACCTTTATCGACAGCGTAGCCAAACACATCACGATCTGTAAAATCTGTCATCGTGATTTTTTGCTTTTCCATAATGGTTTCAATATGAATAATCTTATCGCGGAATTCCTTTGCACGCTCAAAATCCAATTCCTCAGAAGCACTGGTCATTTTTTCCGTTAGTTCTTTCTTAATCTCTTTAAATCCACCATTAAGAAAGCGGGTAATTTCATCGGTCATTTGCTTGTATTGCTCTTCGTGTACTTCATTTACACATGGTGCCAGGCACTGGCCTAAATGGTAATATAAACAAACCCTGTCTGGAAGGGTTGAGCAT
Source organism: Neobacillus driksii (assembly GCF_013409995.1). GTDB lineage: Bacteria > Bacillota > Bacilli > Bacillales > Cytobacillaceae > Neobacillus > Neobacillus driksii. The sequence goes on along the minus strand of NZ_JACCBX010000010.1, from coordinate 189,674 downwards.
TTTCGTAATGGATAGATTCTGTCTAACAGCTTTTTCGTTTCATTCGCCGCCATGACGTTAGGATAAGGACCAAAGTACTTACCTTTATCCTTTTTTACTTTTCTTGTAATGATGAGTTTCGGATGTCTCTCCGCAGTCAATTTAATAAACGGATAGGTTTTGTCATCTTTCAGCATTACATTATATTTAGGATCGTATTTTTTAATTAAATTTAATTCGAGTAACAATGCTTCGATATTGGATGAGGTGACAATATATTCAAAGTCCTCAATCTCGTTGACGAGCCTTAGAGTTTTACCATCATGTGACCCGGTAAAATAGGACCGTACACGATTTTTTAGTATTTTTGCTTTCCCCACGTAAATGATCGTTCCCTGACGGTCCTTCATCAAGTAGCAGCCAGGCTGATCAGGCAGCAGTGTTAATTTTTGTTTGATAGTCTCATTCATTTCAAGCTGCTCCTCTCCGTCTTTAATTTATACTTATAAATTTTAAAACAAACTAGTGAATAAGAAAAGTAAATGTCTTTTCCAAATAAAAAACCTTAGCTAGAAATATCCTAGCTAAGGTTATCTATGCTTTAAACGTGCTTTTCTAACACACCAGCTAAAGCGTCTTTTGGCTGGAAGCCGACTACTTTGTCAACTACTTCGCCGTTTTTGAAAACAAGTAATGTAGGGATACTCATTACGCCGTATTTAGCAGCAGTTTCTTGGTTATCGTCTACATCTAATTTAACGATTTTCACTTTGTCGCCCATTTCTGAATCAATTTCTTCAAGAACAGGAGCGATCATTTTACAAGGTCCACACCATGGAGCCCAGAAATCTGCAAGAACTAGACCAGAGCCTGTTTCAGCAGAAAAATTTGCATCGGTTACATTTGAAATAGCCATTTGTTTATGCCTCCTAAATAAATACTAATTTCTAACGAAAGTATAGCATTGTTTAAACCATCATGCTAATAATCTGTCTCGGATGTAATTTTCCCTAAAAAACGTTTCATATTCTGGCTGATTATATGTAATAAGGCGAACAGTTTGCCACTGCTCGCCCTATATATTATGAGTGAACTTTAATTTTTTTAAACTCTTCGGTTAAAAGTGGTACTACTTCAAATAGATCCCCGACAATTCCGTAATCCGCTACTTTAAAGATATTTGCCTCTGGATCTTTATTGATCGCCACGATTACTTTAGAGTTAGACATCCCTGCTAAGTGCTGGATTGCTCCAGAAATTCCGCAAGCAATGTATAGGTCTGGTGTTACCACTTTTCCAGTTTGACCGATTTGTAAAGAGTAGTCACAATAGTCCGCGTCACATGCACCACGGGATGCACCAACTGCGCCGCCTAGTACATTCGCTAATTCCTTAAGTGGTTCGAAGCCTTCTGCACTCTTGACACCGCGTCCGCCAGAGATTACGACTTTGGCTTCACTTAAATCTACGCCTTCACTCGCTTTTCTAACAACTTCTTTGATAATTGCACGAAGATCTTTAATTTCAACCGATAAGGCGGCAACCTCACCTGTTCTGCTTTCATCCTTGGCAAGAGGTGCAATGTTATTTGGTCTTACCGTTGCAAAAATCAACCCGTCCGTCACGATTTTCTTTTCAAACGCCTTACCAGAATAGATTGGTCTTGTGAAGACAACATTTCCACCAGCAACTTCAACAGCAGTTGCGTCCGAAATTAAGCCTGATGATAGCTTAGCTGCAATTCTTGGAGACAGGTCCTTTCCTAGTGAAGTATGTCCGAAAACTAAACCTTCTGGGCTTTCTTTTTCAAGTACAGCAAGTAATCCTTGTGCGTAACCATCGGATGTATATTGCTTTAACTTTTCATCCTCCACAACAACAACGCGGTCGGCACCGAATTGAACTAATTCCGCTCCTAAAGCGCTAACATTTTCACCGATTAAAACACCAACTACTTCTCCGCCTTCAGCTACTGTTTTCGCTGCAGCAATTGCTTCGAATGAAACATTACGTAAAGAACCGTCACGCGTTTCCGCTAATACTAATACTTTTCTAGTCATTCCTTTACCCCTCCTGCAAATCATTTTTGGCTATTCTGAGTGATTTCGTGCATTTACAATTAAACTACTTTTGCTTCCGTATGAAGAAGGTGAACGAGTTCTTTTACTTGATCATTTAATTCTCCAGACAACACTTTTCCTGCTTCCTTTTTAGCTGGCAAATATATTTCAATTGTTTTTGTTTTGGCTTCAACATCATCTTCTTCAAGGTCTAAATCATCTAATTCTAGTTCTTCAAGCGGCTTTTTCTTTGCCTTCATAATACCTGGTAAAGATGGATAACGAGGTTCATTCAAACCTTGCTGAGCTGTTACCAATAATGGCAGACTTGTTTCAATAATTTCAGAATCCCCTTCAACGTCACGGGTAACGGTTACATTTGTTCCATCGATTTCAAGCTTAGTAATGGTCGTAACATAAGGAATGTTTAACAATTCAGCCACACGTGGACCTACTTGACCAGAACCGCCATCAATTGCTACATTTCCACCGATAATAAGATCTGCTTCCTTATCCTTAAGGTATTCAGCAATGATTTTAGAAGTTGTGAATTGATCGCCGTTTTCGCTCGTCTCTTCAGTATTGATTAACACTGCTTTGTCAGCTCCCATAGCAAGTGCTGTGCGCAATTGCTTTTCAGCCTCTTCCGTTCCTACTGAAATAACGGTTACCTCTCCGCCATTTGCGTCGCGGACCTGAATGGCTTCTTCAACTGCATATTCATCGTAAGGATTGATGATAAATTCAGCACCATCCTCGTTGATTTTTCCGCCAGAAATAGTAATCTTTTCTTCCGTATCAAACGTTCTTTTTAATAGTACAAAAATGTTCATGATTTCCCTCCTATTAATGCAAAGATTTTTTTTGTTTTAAAGATTAAGAAAATTTAGCATAAAAAAATATCATTAACTTCTATGTAGAAGTTATTCACCTTTAAAATTTGGCTCCCTTTTTTCAATAAAGGCCTGAATGCCTTCTTTTGCATCAGGAGAAACAAATATCTCTCCGAACAACTCTGCTTCCTTTTTAGAGCCTTCGTAAAACTCTTCGTTTTTTGCATAATTTAATAATTGAATGGTGGCTTTTAATGAGCCTGTGCTCTTTTTAGTAATCTTACCAGCTAATTTTAGTGCTTGTTCTAATACATCATTTTCTGGATACGCATGGTTCGCCAGACCAAATTGAACCGCTTCCAATCCTGTGATTGGCTCAGACGTGAACAGCATTTCAGCTGCACGTGCAACTCCAACATATTTCGGAAGACGCTGTGTTCCAGCAAATCCAGGGATTAATCCAAGCTGCAGTTCTGGAAGACCAAGCTTGGTCTTTTCTCCTACCAAACGGATATGGCATGCCATGGCAAGTTCCAAGCCCCCGCCCAGAGCCGCGCCATGAATAGCAGCAATGATAGGTTTAGGAAACTTCTCCATCCGATCAAACAAATCTTGTCCATATTTCCCAAGATTTGCAAAGCCTTCGGAAGATGAGACGGTCGTGAATTCTTTAATATCAGCACCTGCTGAGAAGAAACGCCCTTCCCCATGAATGACAATCACCTTAATATCACGATTAGGTTCAATTTCGTCTAGTACAGCCGACAATTCCCGTAATAGTCCTTGTGAGAGGGCATTTGCCGGTGGACGCATGATGGTGATCGTCCCAATCATGTCTTGATTAGACCACTTTAAGTATTCCAATAGTTTCCCTCCTCCTCATAACACTCAAAAATTAATGATTCCCGCAGCCTTTAATCAAAAGCTTATGAACCGGTTTAGCGAGTGCCATTAAATCGTACTTCTCCTCATTTAAAACCCAGGTTGTCACGGTTTCATCCATCGTGCCAAAGATCATTTGTCTGGCAAGACGGACATCGAGGTCGCTTGAAAACTCTCCCGATTCAATTCCTTCTATGATGATTTTATCAATCACACGTAGATAGCCTTTTAGAACATTGTTTATACGTAAACGCAATTCTTTATTGGATTGTCGTAATTCAAGCTGGGTTACGATTGCCATGTGATGATCATCAGAAAGGTTTTTAAAATGAGCTTCTATCATCATTAATAACTTCTCCGCCGCGCTCTGTTTTCCTGCTATCATTTCATCTATTTTTTCAATAAAGCTTCCCATTTTTTCTTCGAAGAGTGAGATGAGAATGTCTTCTTTGTTTTTAAAATAAAGATAAATCGTGCCATCAGCAACACCAGCTTGCTTTGCAATTTTTGAAACCTGTGCCTGATGATACCCTACCTCTGCAATAGCAATTACTGCTGCGTCAATGATTTGCATGTATTTTGGCTTATTTTTTTTCATAATAATTCTCCCTCCTCCCGAAGAAGTAATTTAGTAATTTTAAAAAAAGAAAATATGAATGAATAATCATTCATATTTTTATAATAGATATTTGTTGTATTTCTGTCAAGAAATACAAAGACATTTTTATAATACTTTATTGTCACCAGTGGGACAAGTTATATTACGCAAAAAAAAGAAGTGCGTGAATTAGGCATGTTTTTTATTTTCTTCTTCTATTTTTCTCATTTCCTCCTCTACAAGAGTTCTTCTTAATATCTTCCCTACCGCGGTTTTCGGTAATTCTTCTCTAAATTCATATAGTCTTGGCGCCTTATATGCCGCTAGATATTTTCTAGCATATTGGTTTAAGTCATCCGAGGTAATCTGTGATCCTTCTTTTAAGACAACGTATGCTTTAACGGTTTCTCCTCGATAAGGGTCTGGAATTCCCGCAGCAACAGCCTCCAACACATCTGGGTGTTCATATAATACTTCTTCGATTTCTCTTGGATATATATTATATCCTCCGGCAATAATCATATCCTTCTTTCTATCTACTACATAAAAATACCCTTTATCATCCATATAGCCAAGGTCACCCGTATACAGCCAGCCATCTTTTATCGTTTCCTCCGTAGCCTCAGGACGGTTCCAATAGCCTTTCATGATTTGAGGACCTTTAATGATAATTTCTCCTATTTCTCCAACCGGCATGTCCTCACCATCATCCATTGATACGATTCTTACTTCGGTATTTGGCCAAGGAACACCAATGCTGCCTTTTATCCGTTCACGATCCCATAAGAAATTGGCATGTGTGACTGGAGAAGATTCTGTTAATCCATATCCTTCAACGAGTTTCCCGCCTGTAATTGACTCAAACTCCTCCTGGACCTCAATAGGGAGTGGAGCAGAACCGCTGAGACAGGAATCAATCGAAGATAAATCATATTTTTTCAAATCAGGATGATTTAATAGACCGATATAAATTGTTGGCGCACCTGGAAACAAAGTAGGACGCTGCTTTTGGATTGTCTTTAAGGTGGTCAATGGATCGAACTTAGGTAATATAATCATTTTATACGCCTGCATAACCGATAAAATCATCACGATTGTCATTCCATAGACATGGAAAAATGGAACAATCCCTAAGACTGATTCCTCACCCGGTTTTGCTTTATATAGCCAGGCCGTACACATGGAGGAGTTTGCTACTAAATTCCTATGTGTCAGCATTACCCCTTTTGGAGAACCAGTTGTACCGCCTGTATATTGAAGCAGCGCAACATCCTCTTCAAAATTAAATTCATATTCTACGAGTTTTTTAGGCTTCATTTTAACGATTTCTTTAAATAAATGAGTATTGCCTTCATGTTTAACGTTAACAACAATTCCATATTGCTTTTTCTGGACAAAAGGATAAACTAAATTTTTTGGAAATGGCAAGTAGTCTTTGATAGCGGTTACAATAATGTGCTGCAAATCAGTTTGCGGCATCACCTTAGAAGCGCGTGGATAGAGGATGTCGAGTGTGATGATCGCTTTCGCTGCGGAGTCTTTCATTTGGTATTCAAGTTCACGTTCGGTATATAACGGATTTGTTTGAACGACAATGCCTCCCGCCATTAGTATACCAAAATAACTTATGACCGATTGTGGTGTATTGGCAAGCATAATGGCTACTCGGTCACCTTTTGAAATACCAATCTGCTGAAGATAGCTGGCAAAGGATAATGCTTCATCGTAAAGCTCTTTATACGTCATTTCCCTGCCCATAAAATGGATTGCAGTTTTTTCTGGAAAGCTCTTTGCTGCATCTACTAAATACTGCTGAACAGGTTCTTTTCGAAATTCCAGTTCTGCAGGAATATCCTCGGGATAAGACGTGAGCCATGGTTTAGATCCGTACATAGTAACCCTCCTTTTTATTCTATTGTCAATTTACCACTTCCCTTTCATTATAATATAGTCAGACTGTTTAAACAATTACAATAACAATATATGTTCACTATATCACGATAAAAAAATCACTGCTGGTCGGGGATTAACCTCGGGGGCTATCTTGCACCGCTTGTTGTCGATACCTTTGGCCAAAAATAAATAGATGTTGAGCGTTCCCGTCTGACCGCTTATATTCCTCTTTTTATTGCTGCAATGATGTTCTGGGCGATTTGCAGGTTAGGCGCAACAAAAAAAGGGTGGCAGCACCTTTTGAATACTGTCACCCTAACTTTTTTAAACAACCGCAGGCTTTCCAGCAGCCAGCGGGTTTTTTACTCTTCCAAATTCTGAAGCATGAGGCCGGTCATCGCCATCGCCATATCCATATTCAATCATCCGGTTCCGGTTGAGGCAAAGTTTTTTAAAGGATGGTCTCAACAGATCAAACAGCTCAAATCGTTCTTTCAGTTTAGGGAACTGCGCCTGATAAGATAGAATCGTCTCTCTTAGCATGTTCCAGAAAACAGCTTCATCCAGCTCCCTGCTCCGATGAAGAATGTCTGCGAGATAGCGGAAGTGGCATACGAACAATCCGGTAAAGATAAATTGACAGAGTCCTTCCGGAGCCTCGCTTCTCAGCACATTTTTTAACTCTGCTGAGATGTTTTCCAGCTCGGACAGCGGCTGATCACTGATGTTCACATCATCCACAAAATCTTTAACGGCGAGACGGTGCGGTTTGCTGTCCTTTAAAATGACAACGGTATTCTGACCGTGAGGCGAAAAAACGGTTCCATATTGATATAAGTAGTGCAGAAGCGGCGGAAGCAGCACATCAAATAGCTGTTTTGTCCACTCTTCTGCGTTGAGGCCAGCCTTTTTGGCAAGTTCAAGCGCATAGGATTCTCCGTCCTCCCCAACATATAAAAGCGCAGCCAGGGTTATCGCCTGCTCTCCTTCCTCCAGGAATGAATAAATACTTTCTCTCCAGATGACACCTAGCATCTCAAGGAATTGATATGGAGCCCCTTGCAGCTTTGTATAATCTGGATGTGCGTAGTTCATGCTTGCTATTTCTCCAGGGAGTACAACTCTGCATGTATCACGCAAGAATGAGTCACGATCCCGGATTCCCTGAATATGCTGCGTGATTTCCGGTGCAAGCACCACCCGCTCAGACGGCAGGCCGCGATAAACGAGTGTATTCAAAATGCTCATCGGAAGCTTCACATGATATTTCATCTTATCTTTCATGTTCACGAAGGTTCTGATGGATTGCTGTGGCAGGTACTCATCCTCTCCTTTTCCAAGATAAACGATGCGCTTTTCAAACAGCTCTTCTGAAAAAAGTGGTACCAGGACATGATTCCACTGCCATTCATGAACAGGCATGAAGAAATAGTCCTCCGGCTGAATACCTTCCTCATGCAGAACCTTCTGAAACGTTACCCAAAGAGAATCACCAAGCTCGCTTTTCAGTAAATCTTCATAATTTACTTCTTCAATTGAATGAAAGCTCCCCTTCTCTTTTGAAACAGCTATCCAGTCAAGCTTTACCACCTTCTTCTGTTCCGGCGCATACTGTAGGTAATCCGTATAGGAAAATCCGATTCTTCCTTTATTATATGTAATCCATGGATGACCGGTCATTTCCCCTTCAAGCTCGGCATAATCGATTTCAAGGAGGGACTCAGTCCGCTGATTTTCCTGGCTGGCCAAGATATGGGCATCTGCAAGCAGCGTCCGTTTATATTCTTCAATCAGATAAGCGGCAGTAAATGGTTTGATGCCGATTTCCTTTTGCAGCTCAAGCAGAAAGGCAACTGCGCTTTTAGCATTTGCCCATTCACCGCCTGTTTTTATCTGAATGGAGTCAGGGTCTATCCAGTAGCTGTCCATAAGCCGTTCTTCCGCCTGGAATCTGTACATCGTCCCGCCTTCTAATGTAAGGTGATAAAGACCATCCGTTTTCTCAGCTGAAATCATGTCTTCATATAAAAACTCTGCAATCATTTTGGCAAGCAGCCGTTTGTTTGCTATTTCCCAGTGCCTTTTTTTCACGTTCGTTTCCATTTCATTCACTCTCCTATACGGTTTGTTTCTTCCGGGCAAGATGCTGGATCCCAAAGTGCTGAAAGACATTTTTTTCTGGAATCTCAAACATTGTTTTACCGGCAATCGAATTTATGATAACGGCATTCCGATAAGCGCCAAGCCCCAAATCAGGCGCTCCTACCCCATGGGTATGCAGCTCGCCGTTTTGAATAAACACCTTGTGCCCATCTCTTGTCTCATGCATTTCAACCTGATAGTTTCTCGAAATAACAGGGCGTCCTGCTTCGTCCCATTTTATCGAATCAGCCAGGCTGCTGAATGCTTTTGGCCAGAGGGTTTTGTATCCTGTTGCAGCGATAACGGTATCTGTTTCAACCTTAAACGATTCACCCTCCTCCCAGTGATAACAGTCGAGCAAAAGACCGCCCCCATATTCAGAGATATCTTTAACTGCCGATTTGGCAAGGAGCTGTACGTCCGGCTTTTGTCCAGCGATCGTTCTTTCATATAAAAGATTGTAAATGTCTGCAATCGTATCTGCGCTTATTCCCTTATAAAGAGTATCCTGCTTCGACACAACTTCATCCTTCAGGCTTTGAGGCAAGCGGTAAAAATAATCCGTGTAATCAGGTGAAAAATGTTCAAGCCCGAGCTTGGAATATTCCATCGGAAAGAAACCGTCTGTACGTGTTAGCCAATTCAGCTTATAACCCGCAGTTACCTGCTCTTTTAAAAGCTCAAGGAAAACCTCTGCTGCACTTTGCCCTGAGCCAATTACTGTGACTGTCTCTCCCAGTGCTTCATTCCTTCTTTGCAAAAACTCAGAAGAATGATAGAGATTCCGGCTGCCTGCCGCCGTCCATTCCGGCAGATTCGGGGCACTTCCCATTCCCAGAACCACATGCTTCGCGTAATAAATCTCCACATGTCCTGTCAAAACATCTTCTACACTAACTTCATAGCCATCCGCATGCTCGGCTGCATCAATGACTCTTTTGCTGAACCGGCATGATGACAGCTGCTTTGAGACCCATTGGAGGTAATGGTTATATTCTCTTCGGGGTATATGGAAAGATTCCAAAAAATAAAAGTGGTACAGCCGTTTCTGGTGATGCAAATAATTCAAAAAGCTGTATTTGCTCGCTGGATTCACCATTGTAACGGCATCCGCCATAAAAGGAACCTGAAGAGTCGTTCCTTCGATTAGTAATCCTTCATGCCAGGCAAACTCCGGTTTTTGATCAAAAAACAAAGCGTCCATTCCGCCTGTTTCATCTATAAGGGCAGCCATACCCAGATTAAACGGACCAAGTCCGACACCAATCACGTCATAAACCACTTGTAAGCCTCCTTTCAAAATCTTCTCTTGTGCAGATCAAAAACAGGGCTTGTTTATCAGGAAGGTTAAGCTCCTTTTGCGGAACAAACCCACACTTTTTAAACACGTGAATCATTTTAGTGTTGCGGCTATCAGGTTCCGCAACAATCCTCGCTGTCCTGCTGTCAGAAAACATTTGCTTCATGATGCTCTGAAGCATAGGCTCTGCCAGACTTTTTCCTAAATAAGAGGGGTCTCCAATGAGCAAATGAACTCCCTGATCAAATGGTTCTGCACCATAATAGCGGCGGATGATATCGTCTTTTACCCAATATGTTTCCCAGTAGCTCATCTCTTCCCCGTTTATCATGCCGATCCATAAGGTTTGATGATTGTCCGAAAGTAAACCCTTTAAGTGCTTTGCATACTGGCTGAATGGAAAGTTCTGGTGCCAAAAAGGAATGACGTGCGGCTCATGGTGCCACTGATGAAGTAAGACCGCATCCTTCTCAAAATCAACCTTGCGGAACGTAATCACTTTGTTTGTTTCTTGTTGAATCATAATGAAGCGACGGCCTCCTTTTTTAACAGTGGATTTGGAACATCCACATACACAGACTGAGTTTCAAGGGGACCTACAAGCTCATCTAAGTCGTGGAATCGTGTCATGAGATTGGCCTTGCAAGGTAGTTTCTCGCGTTCCAGGAAGCTTTTTATAAGCTGAGAAGGATGTCCATCTGGAACAGAATAGGCTTCCATTTCTTCCTGGATGATCTTAAGCAGCATGCGTTCGTCTGCCAGTCCTGCCGTCCCGAAAGCATTCACAATACCGAACAAATGATTGAAAAAGAAATAGTAGCGCAGACGCTCATCTGCTACTGTATCTGAACAGAAGGTTTCGCTTTTCTGTCCCGCTTCAGGAAGAAATGACTCAAGTACGCTCTTCTTTGATTCACAGAAGTAAAATCCTTGATTATCACGGTAAAAGAATCGCTCAGGATATCCGTCATTCAACTGAACAATGCTGTTTTGCTGATGAGCCTCGAGTGCGATCCCCTTCTCATAATAAAGCCAGAGAATCGGTTTTAGGGAAATCTCCAAGTAACGCTTTAGCCAGTCCGAACTGATTTCGCTTGTGGTGCGGTTTTCTTTATCTGCTATGCCGCGGATTATGCTTGAAAGTCTTGATGTTCCTCTTTTCAGTCCATCTTGGCATAAAGAGACGATGGCCGTTGTTTGATCCGCATTTTCCTGATAAAACGGGTTATCTCGAAGGATGACTTCGAACCCGGATTCTTTCCTGTCCTCCAGCTTCAAGGTGAGAAATGCCGGATCGTGAACAAACCTGAACTGCGGAAACTCATCTGAAATTTCCTTCCCGAGGCCGGCCTCCATCAGTTCTTTTACCTCTGCGCCGCGTTCTAGTTCCTTCATTAAATTAGCCCGTACAGAATTCGTAATTTTTATGTTCAATGAAAACTTCAGCATAAACGGCACATCAGGATGAAATACTGTTCTCAGTGAGGAGGTGGCAAAGTAAGAACGTCCTTGCTGTCCAAGGTCTTCAATAGCTCCCGCTTCTGCAAGACTCTTAATCTCATGATCTTGAAGGACATATTTTGCCTGCCACGGATGCAGCGGAAGCAGCGCGTGCCCGTCCTCTTTTGCATACTTGTTTTTGAAGTCATTTGTTATTTCCGGATCATCAAGGACCATTTGCTTAATCTGCTGAATGGCTGAATGCGGAAGCAGGGATTTAGAATAAACAAGGTCAGCAGGAGCTCTGAAATAATGCAGCGGAAAGGAGCCTTTTAATTCAGGTGAATAGGATCTGATTTCCTCTTCATTCATCCCTTCCCTGCTTTTTGGTGCAGGATGAAACAGGTGTCCAAATAAAAGCGACTGCTCTGCTGCAAGGAAATCAAAGTCTGTGCCATACAGTTCGTCTTCTTCTCCTGAACGTTTTTCAATAAATGCTGCCATCAGCGTACAGCTCTGGGAAATGCGGTTAAGCAGCTCATTCTTTTTTTCATCCGGCTTGCCAGCATTCAAGTCTATTAACGTCACATCAATGCAGTCCATGAAATTCAGTTTTTCAGAACCCATATAAACTACTGGTCCAACTAAGTGGCGTCCTGTTTCTGAATAATAAGCTAAAGGTATGTATAAAGCAGATTTATTTTTAAGCGAAAGCTTCATCCATTTGCCTGAATGGGCATGTTTAAGCTCTGGTGGAACATCCTCTGTTAAAGAGCCTTTTCCCGTCTCACGGATATAACAATTTAAATAGCTTTGCAGCGTAGCATACTCTGCACGTTTTCTAGCTTCTTCCCTGTTCATTCTGAAGCCTCCTCCATTCATTTTGTCCGATTTCTTTTATTCTCTGGATCAGTTTTGACAGATCCTCTGCTTCTGCGAGAGGATTTAATAGAGTAAATTTCAGGCAAGCATGCCCATTTACCTTTGTACGGGCAATGACCGCTTCTCCATTTGCAAGCAACCTGTCCCGAATCCGGTAGTTTAGAAGATTGACGGCATCCTCTGTAAGCATGCAGTCCCCTGTATACCTGAAAACAACCGTGCTCAGCTCAGGTTTATGCATAACCGTAAATGAACTGTCATGTTCAAGCATTTTATATGCTTCCTGTGCGAGGGAAAGGGTGCGGCGGATGATTTCTGACCAGTCGCTCCTGCTTATCAGCTGAAAAGATAGGAAGGGTTTTAACGCATCAAATCTTCTAGTTGTCTGCAGGGATTTTCCTACAAGATTCGGCACTTCTTCTTCATCATCTTCCTCTGGGTTGAGGTAATCTGCGTGCCGCTTCATATAGGAAAACGTGCTGCGGTCATTTACCATGAACGCCCCGCAGCTGATTGGCTGGTAAAACATTTTGTGAAAATCAACGGTGATGGAGTCCGCCTCATCAATGCCTTTCAGTTTGTGTTTGTGCTGATCTGACATCATGAGGCCTCCCCCATACGCCGCATCTACATGGAACCAAAGATCGTATTGCTTAGCGGCCTGACTCATTTTTTCTAGGGGATCTATGGCTCCAAAATCGGTTGTGCCTGCTGTGGCGATTAGAGCAAAAGGAATTTTTCCTTCTTTTTTAAGCTGCTTCAGCTTTTCTTCTAAATCGTTCATGCACATCCTGTGGGCTGCATCTGTTTTTACAGGAATGACGGCTTCTTCTCCAAGCCCTAAAACAGAGGCTGCCTGCTGTACGGAAAAATGGGCTGCATCCGAGCACAGAATTTTAAGAAGGTGGTGTTCTACAGGGAGACCCTGCTTCTTAATATCCCAGTTCCAAAGCTTTAAAGCTGCACGCTCTCTTGCAAGAAGAAGCCCCATCAAGTTGGATTGTGTTCCTCCACTCGTCATGACTCCGTCGCCTTCATAAAGACCGAAAAGGCGGCAAAGCCCATCCATTACCATCTGCTCCACCATGGTTGCAGCGCCGCTTTGGTCCCAGGAGTCCATTGAAAGATTCAATCCTGAAATCAACACTTCAGCTGCTAAACCAGGCAGCATCGGCGGACAGTGTAAATGTGCTGCACATAACGGATGATGGACAGAGACGGCATGGTCAGCAACCGCAGATGAAAGCTTGTGAAAAACCTCCCTGGGACTGCAGGTAGCTTCAGGGAGGAACTCAGGAAATCGAGCTTCAAGTCCTTCCTTAACAAGCTGAGGAGAAGCACCGCTGAATGGAGCATTTGCAAGAACGGCTGATTTCAGCGTTTCCATCGCCTGGTTCATTACATGTTGATAGCTTTCCATGCTCCCTTGTGAATTTGTGAGAAAAAAAGCATTGATTTTTGTTTTTATACTGGGTGTCAATTTCTTCACCTCCTATACGAAACTTGGCATAAGCGCTTTTTCCGCTGCCATAGCCGCTTCAAAGAACAGATCGCACACCGTTTCAAGCTGCTCTTTTGTGATAATCAGCGGAGGCAGGAATCTGACGGTACTTCCGTGGCGGCCGCCAAGCTCAAGGATCAGCCCTCGTTTAAAGCATTCCTGCTGAATTTTCTTAGCCAGCTGCGGATTTGCAGGATAACTTCCGAGTGCATCTGCAGGAGCGGTTTTGTCGACGATTTCGGCCCCAACCATAAGACCTAAACCTCGGACGTCACCAATGGATTGGACATCTTGTTTCATTTCCTTTAAGCGCAGCATGAGGAAGTCTCCAAGCAGAGCTGCCTGCTCGTCAAGTTTTTCCCGCTTAATAAACTTCATTGTTGCGGTACCTGCAGCAATGGCAAGCTGATTACCGCGGAAGGTTCCTGAATGAGCGCCAGGATCCCACTGGTCTAAATCTTTGTGATAGACAACGACCGCAAGAGGAAGAGTACCGCCAATTGCTTTTGATAAAACAACCACATCAGGAGTAATGCCCGCATGCTCAAATGCAAACATTTTTCCCGTACGCCCGAATCCTGTCTGCACTTCATCCACAATAAGTGGAATCTGCTGTTCAGAAGTAATCCGGCGGACTTGCTTCACCCATTCATCTGGTGCAGGTATGGCGCCTCCCTCACCCTGAACAACTTCCATGACCATTCCCGCAGGCTTTACAATCCCTGATTCCGGATCATTCAAGGTCCGTTCAATGAATGTCGATCCAACTGCTGCTCCTTCTTCTCCCCCAATGCCAAACGGACAGCGGTATGCATATGGATATGGAAGAAAGTGAACTTCAGACATCAGATTCGGAATTTTCGTCTTCGGACCAAGATTCCCCATGAGGCTGAGGGATCCATTGGTCATTCCGTGGTATCCGCCTTGAAACGAGAGCATTCCGCCCCTTCCAGTTGCCGTTTTCACCAGCTTCATTGCTGCTTCAATCGCATCTGAACCAGATGGGCCGCAAAATTGAATCTTCGCATTTTCTGCAAATGAGGCCGGCAGTGCAGCAAACAATTCTTCCACAAACTCCTCTTTCATTGGCGTCGTAAGATCAAGCGTGTGAAGCGGGCGTTTCCCTCTGATTACCTTTACAATTGCCTCAACCACAACAGGATGGTTATGGCCAAGTGCAAGTGTGCCTGCTCCTGCTAGACAGTCTATGTACGTTTTGTTCTCTACGTCTTTTACATAAATCCCTTCTGCTTCACTGATGGCAATCGGAATTCTGCGCGGATAGGATCTTGCATTCGATTCCCGTTTGTTTTGACTGTTTAGGTAGAATTCATTTGTCAGCAAATATAATCACCTTTCTTTTTGAAAATAATTCTCATTCTCAATTAAAAATAAAAAACGTTCTCTTAGCTTCGTTTTTAAAGTTCCGGCCAGTTCCATCATGGCTGAATCTGCACTTTTGACCTGGCCGATCATATTAGGAAAACTGTGAACGAGCTGCCTGAAATGCAGATGTTTCACATGAACCCCTTCGTTTTTAAGTTTTTCCGCATACTGGAATCCTTCATCTCTTAACGGATCATATTCTGCCGTTACCAAAAGCAATGGCGGCACATCTTTATGACTTTTGGCATTCAGAGGAGAAGCAAATGGATGGCTTCCCTGTCTCGCATCGGTTACGTAATGGTTCCAAAACCACTCCATTTTTTCTTTCGTCAAATTAAATGCATACCCAGATTGATAGGAATCCGTTTCAAACTGATGACGAAGTACAGGAGTAATAAGGACTTCAAGATGAAAAGGACAGCTTCCAAGTTCCTTCATCCAGAGGACTGCCGCTGCTGCAAGATTCGCTCCAGACGATTCGCCTCCAATCGCCATCTGAGCAGGATTTCCGTTCCAGTGCCAAACATTTTGAAGCGCCCATTGTGCCACAACCATGACATCCTGCAGTGCAGCCGGAAACGGATGTTCAGGAGCAAGCCTGTAACCTACTGAAATCACAAGGCACTCCGCATTCTTTGCAAAATACGTGCATAATGTGTCCGCACTGTCTAAATCTCCAAAGACCCATCCCCCTCCATGCATAAATAGAAAAACCGGCAGTTCTTCGGCTCCTGCCGGCTGATAAATCCTGACAGGGATATTCCCTTCACCAACATTGACATTATGTGTTTGAATGCCGTCTGACTCAAACGGCTTGAAAAATGTTCTTGCTTCTTTATAAAAAAATCGCGACTGTTCAGGCGTCAGTTCCTCCAATGGCGGATGCTTAAGTTCCATCATTTTTTCACTGATGCGCCCAAGCAAATCTGATAGATCCTGATCAATTGGATGGTTCCTTTTCACATGGCGCTCCTGCTTTCCAAAAAGTGTTGTCTTCCAGTTTAGGCTCTTTCCTAAATTCAACATCTTTCGTCAATAAATAGCGGTAAAAACGATTTCTGTCACCTATCATTAAAGCTGCTTTCTTATGGGGCATCGTGATGGTGCCAAATCTTTCTCCGCCAATTCTCTTTAAAATCGGAATGACAATTCGATTTCTTACATCAGGCTCACCTATGATGCGTCCGCACTCATATTTTTTCATAAGAAAGGCCGTCATGGCTCTTATGAGCATAAGCCCATCGTCTTTATTTAAGAATTCTCTCGGCCCGATAAGCAGATGCATGCCAAGATCACCACTTTTTGCTTCGTAATAGTCTTTTACGGGATCTTGAAAAATGCTGTACGCCATCAGGTAGGCCACAGGGAGATCATCTACATAAACGAGAAAAACCCGTTTATTTTCTGCGTTAAGCGTCCGGTCCAAATAGCCGGCAAATCTATCTCTGCTCACGTTAAGCTTCCAAAAAGGGGCAATGTGCGGAAGCTGCATCCAAGTATGCAGGATATCTATATCTTTTCCAGTCACATGTCTGAATGAGATGAATTTATGATATTCCCTGTCTTGCAAAATTGCTTCAAAATCTTCTTCTCTCTTTATATCAATCAGCTCCTGCCTGTCAGAACATTTAGATTACATGAAAATCTTAATTGAAAATGATTATCATTGTCAATAAAAATCAAGAAATCAGTTCATCCTGCCCAGTCACGGTGTTCGGGAACGATCTTTGGTAGAACATTAGCCCTATTCTTACCCATAAAAAAAGAAAACAGCAACTATGCTGTTTCCTTTCTCAACGCCCCTGCATGCAGGGACGAGCTCATACTTAATAATCCTAGTATATTTTTAAACTTTATACCATCAGCGATGACTTTCGTGTTAAAAAAACAACAGGTACCCCAAACCAATTAGCAAAAACAAGGCGCATAAACCAAAAAGCACTTTCGCTAATGTCTCCACAAAAATCTCCCCTTACGATATTCCTGCACCTATCACATAAGATAAGCCGATTGACAAGATCATTGCAATGAATCCAACCGCACGATTATCATTTTGAATTTCATGATCAATATTAAATTTAGGTGTTAAGAATTCAAAGATAAAATATCCAACCAATAAAAGCACAAAGCCAAATACTCCCCAGCTGATCATTGTAACCAATGAATCATTTTGTTCAATGGAGAAGCGAAAAATATTAGCAATTCCGAAGATTTTCCCTCCGGTTGCCATTGCAACAGCGATATTGCCCTTCTGGATTTCTTCCCAATTTTTATATCTCGTTACCAATTCAAAAATAGCTAAAAAGACAATGACACATAAGATAACCACACTATAATTGGCAGCACTTTGAATATACACGTTATCCCAAAACTGGTTCATTCCCTATTCTCCCCAGATATTATTTAAATTCAACTACAGTAACACCAGAACCGCCCTCACCAGCTTCTCCAAAACGAATTTTCTTGACTGAACGGTGATTTCGTAAATATTCCTGGACTCCCTGTCTTAATGCTCCCGTGCCTTTTCCGTGAATAATTGAAACACGAGGATAGTTTGATAATAACGCATCATCTATATATTTTTCCACTCTCATGAGTGCGGCCTCATATCTTTCTCCGCGTAAATCCAACTCTAACTTTACATCAGCGTCTCTGCCTTGGACAATCGCCATTGGTCTTGTTTCTACTGGTTTTGGTGTTTTGATATACTCTAAATCTTTTTCTTTTACCTTCATTTTTAGGATGCCGATTTGAACCTGCCACTCGTTATCAGTGACTTTTTCAAGCAGTGTACCCTTTTGACCAAATGTCAGAACTTTCACTTCATCACCAGGTGTGAAGGTATGCTTCATCGTTTTCTTATTCATTTGAGCGGCAGATTTCTTTATTTCAGGAGTTGCGTCTTCGAGACGCCGCTTTGCATCAATTAATTCGTGTTCCTTAATATCAGCATGCTTTTCGATCCTCATTTTACGAAGGTCACGAATAACCTTTTCTGCCTCACTCTTTGCTTCTTCCAGTATTTCACCAGCTTGTTCAGCCGCTTTTTCAAGCATAGCATCTTTGTTCTGATAAAATTCTATCATTTGCTTTTGCATATCCTGGTGGAGTTTTTCTGCCTGTCTTAAATAATCACGTGCTTCCTCATGTTCGATTTCAGCTTGACGCTTACTTGCCTCAAGGGATGCAATCATCTTATCGATTTGATTTGTATCCTCACTAACATGAGATCTTGCCGCCTCAATAACACGTTCATTTAACCCTAAACGCTTTGAAATTTCAAACGCATTGCTTCGTCCTGGTACACCAAGTAGAAGCTTATAGGTTGGGCTTAACGTTTCAACGTCAAATTCAACACTGGCATTAAGGACACCTTCGCGATTATATCCATAGGCCTTTAATTCTGGATAATGAGTAGTCGCAATCACTCGCGCACCTCGATTATGGACCTCATCTAAAATGGAAATCGCTAGCGCAGCACCTTCCTGAGGGTCTGTTCCTGCACCAAGCTCATCAAATAGGACAAGGGAATTAAAGTCGACCTTTTTCAAAATATCCACGATATTTACCATGTGAGAAGAAAAGGTACTCAAGCTCTGTTCAATGGATTGCTCGTCGCCGATATCCGCATAAATCGCATCAAAAACAGCGAGTTCTGAGCCGTCATAGGCAGGAACCTGTAAGCCCGCCTGGGCCATTATTGAACATAAACCAAGCGTTTTTAGGGTTACCGTTTTACCACCAGTGTTTGGTCCGGTAATGACAATCGTTGTATAGTCTTTCCCAAGCAAAATATCATTCGCTACCACTTCGTCAATCGGAATTAACGGGTGTCTAGCTTTGTATAAGGCAATTCGCCCCTCATTATTCATTCGAGGCATACTTGCTTTCATCTTCCGGCCATATCTTGCCTTTGCAAAGATGAAATCAAGATTGCCTAGAACCTCAACAATTACCTGCAGCTCGGACTCAAATTCAGCGGTCTTTGCAGAGAGCTCAGTCAATATTCTTTCAATCTCAAGCTGTTCTTTTACTCTAATATCTTGTAATTGAT
Source organism: Neobacillus driksii (assembly GCF_013409995.1). Lineage (GTDB taxonomy): Bacteria > Bacillota > Bacilli > Bacillales > Cytobacillaceae > Neobacillus > Neobacillus driksii. Next base: position 170,724 of record NZ_JACCBX010000010.1, on the reverse strand, counting down.
TGTTTAATTGCACAATCACTTGCGGTTCAATAAATAGAGTCTGCCCTGATGAGCTCTGATCATGGATGATACCGCCATAATGACCTCGATACTCCTGTTTAACAGGTATAACAAAGCGGTCATTTCGGATGGTAATAATCGAATCTGATAACATTTTTGCTGCATTCGATGAGCGAATCATACTCTCTAGTTTTTCACGCACTCGTGCTTCATTCGAGCGCAGCTGGTTTCTTAATGAACGCAGCAGGTCACTTGCACTATCGAGGACTTCACCACTCTCATCAATCGCATGTCTGATCGATTCCTCCAAATTAACTAGAGGAATAATACGGTCAACCTGTTCCATTAAGATAGGAATTTCCGTTCTTTCTTCCGCAATATCTTCAATGAACCGTTTCATTAGCCGGCTTGCATGGATGGTACTCGCAACCTGAATTAACTCATGCGAGCTAAGTACGCCCCCAATGACCGAACGTTTAATATGTGCACGAATATCGTGAATTCCTGATAACGGGACGTTTCCTTTTATTCGTAACACGGTCGTTGCCTCATCTGTTTCTGCCTGAAGTTTAACGACCTCTTCAAAATCTGTTGATGGTACTAATCTTTTTAACTTATCTATTCCAAGAGACGAAGCTGCATGTTCAATGAGCTGGTCTCTCACTTTGGTAAATTCCAATACCTTTAACGTTCTTTCTTGCATGGAGATGAACCCCCTATTTTCGATTATGCAAAAATTCTAGTAAGTCATTCGGTTCAAGTGCATTAATTACCGATGATTTTTTTATCCAGCCTTTTTTCGCTGTCGAAACCCCTACACCCATATGGGACAGCGTTTCTCTTTTATGAGCATCGGTATTAATAAATAGTTTAACTCCCGCGTCCTGTGCTTTTCGTAAATATTCAGCTTTCAGATCCAATCGATTAGGATTGGCATTAAGCTCTAAAGCAGTATTCGTTTCTTTTGCTAATTCTATCAGCATATCGATATCGACATCATAACCTTCACGTCTGCCAATTTTCCGTCCAGTCGGATGGGCAATTAAATCCACATGCGCGTTTTCTAATGCCGTGCGTAACCGCTCCATGATTTTTTCTCTTGGCTGTGAAAAAGCGGAGTGAATGGACGCGATAACGAAATCCATTTCAGCAAGCAGATCATCCTCATAATCCAACGTGCCATCTGGCAGGATATCCATTTCAACTCCTGATAAAATTAGTATATCATCGTATTTTTCATTTAATTTTTTAATTTCTTCCTTTTGCTGCAATAGTCGCTCACGCGAGAGTCCATTAGCCACTTTTAAGTATTGGGAGTGGTCGGTTATGGCCATATACTTATAGCCCTTTGAACGGCAAGCTTCTACCATTTCCTCCATCGTGTGAGCCCCATCGCTCCATGTGGAATGCATATGAAGGTCGCCCTTTATATCACTTAGTTCAATTAACTCACCTTCGTAAGCAGGAAAATCCTCTACTTCTTTTCCATCTTCTCGTATTTCTGGAGGAATAAACGGCAGGTCAAAATGTTTGAAAAACTCTTCCTCTGATGAAAAAGTAAGAATTTCGCCAGTCTCAACATTTTCAACACCATACTCACTTATTTTTTCTCCACGTTCTTTAGCCAGCTGTCTCATCCGGACATTATGGCCCTTTGAACCAGTAAAATGGTGAAGAGTTGTGATGAATTCCTCTGGTTTAACGAGACGAAAATCTACCGATACATCGTACTCAAATCCAAAAACCATTGATACCTTTGTATCTCCAGCGCCAATAATTTCCTTTATATTAGGTAATTCCAGCAGAAATTGTTTTACTATTTCCGGCTGTTCACTTGAAATGATAAAATCAAGGTCTTTTACGGTTTCCCGTACTCTACGCAAGCTTCCAGCACGAGAATATTGATGAATCTCAGGAAGTTCAGCAAGTTTTGCCTCTATTAAATCAGCAATTGGCAGCATATAAGCAAGCGGCAGGCGATCTGGTCTAGAGCCTACATTGGCAATCGCGCCTAAAATTTTCTCTTCTGTCTTTTTTCCAAACCCTGCTAATGCTTGGACTTTGCTTGTTTTACAAGCTTCTTCCAAGGTTGTGACATCTTCAATTCCCAGTTCTTTATGGAGCTTTGCAATTTTTTTACCGCCAAGTCCAGGCAATTGTAATAAAGGAATTAACCCTTTCGGAACCTCTTCCTTTAGTTCATTTAATACCGTGGAAGTGCCTTCATTTATGTATTCTTCAATAACACCAGCGGTCCCCTTACCAATTCCTGATAAGGACGTAAAATCCTCAATTTCCAATAAACTGCGGTCATCAAATTCAAGTGCAGACGCAGCTTTACGGAATGCGGATACCTTAAAGGGATTTTCACCCTTTAACTCCATGTAAACCGCGATCGTTTCTAATAATCGAATTAAGTCTTTTTTATTTACCTCCATTACTTCCACCTACCTTACCATTATTTTAACCTTTTAATAGAAAAACTTCTCTCCTAGAGAGAAGTAAGGGCATTCTCTCCTTAGAGAGAAGTCAATGCAGCTGTATATTCTATCCAAATATTCTTAATTTGTTCTGATAGAAACGGCGTATGATTAACAATAAGATTCGCCATAATGGAATCATCCAATGGTTTTTGTAAAACTTCCATTGGAACTAGCGCAGCAATATATAATAAAATAAAGAGAAGTAAATAGACTTCAGCTAATCCAAGTATTCCGCCAGCCCATACATTTAATTGCCTTAGAATTGGTAAATGGGCAATAAAATCGAGCATCGATGCTATCACTTGCAGCAGGATTTTTACGGCAAAGAAAATAATGATAAAGGCAATCGCACGGTAAAAAGCTACCTCCATATTCCCATCTTCACTTAATAGTTTTAGAGGGGAAGTAGTACCTAGATTCGGATACGGAACCCATAGCGTTAATCTGGGCGCTAAATCATCATAGTATAAATTTGCCACGATGTATGCAATAATAAAACCTGTTAAATGGAATAACTGCAATATGAAACCTCTTTTTAATCCAATAAAAAAACCAAAAACTAATAATAAAATAATTGCTAAATCCAACATGACTTATTCAGTCCTTTTCCTTTTGTAGTTCAGATTGCAGCCGCTCTAATTGTTCCTTCATTTTAATATAATCATTGACTGCATTCACTGCAGTTAATACAGCGAGTTTATTTACATCTAGTAATGGATTCCTGGAACCAATTTCGCGCATTTTTTTGTCAACTAAGGAAGCGACTTGTCGAACATGACTTTGGTTTTCGGTTCCTAATATTACGTATTGAGTTCCGTAAATATCAACGGTTGTTCTAGTTTTTTCTGTATTTGACAAATTACTGCCTCCATTCGATTCGAAGAAATCCCTAATTTATAATATAACACGAACGGATGTGTGTCGAAAAGAGAAAAGCAAAAGCGCCTTCGGAACAAGCGCTGGATGGCCAACAGGTGAAGTCGCACCTTTTGACTTCGCCAGTTGGACCGAAGCGACCTCGAGGGCTAGGCGCTGGAGCTAGACAGAGAAACAGTTTTAACTGGAGTTTTTTTACTTTTTTTAAAATAATGTCGAGGAGTGTTTTGGGAGTGGGAAATGTTGTGTTAAATCTAAGTATGTCTGAAATTAATAAAATGAAAAGCTACTATGAAGGTAAATTGCTAGAGAAAACTCCTCCAGGAAGTGTGTTTGCTGCCAAGACTTCTGGCTCGATGATTACTGCCTATAAGTCTGGGAAAGTTTTATTTCAAGGGAGTGGCTGTGAAGCAGAAGCCAGTAGATGGGGTGAGACGGCTGCAAAAGCTCCTGTGAAAGCTAGTGCTCCTAAAGGTAATCTTCCACAAGGTTTTAGCAACTGGTCCGTTATCGGCTCCGATGAAGTCGGTACCGGTGATTTTTTTGGTCCGATAACCGTTGTAGCTGCCTATGTGAAGAAGGAAGATATTCCTTTATTAAAAGAATTAGGGGTCAGAGATTCGAAGGATTTAAATGATGAAAAAATCATCGCGATTGCAAAGGTAATTAAAGATATTATTCCATTTAGTCTAATGACGTTAAAAAATGAGAAGTATAATCAGCTGCAAAAGTCCGGTATGTCCCAGGGCAAAATGAAAGCCATTCTACATAACCAAGCCATCCTAAAAGTGCTTGAGAAGATTTCACCGGTGAAACCTGAAGCGATTCTAATCGATCAATTTGTTCAAGAAAACACCTATTTCCAGCATGTTAAAAATCAAAAAGAAGTTGCGAGGGAAAATGTTTATTTTAGCACAAAGGCTGAGGGAATCCATCTTGCTGTAGCAGCAGCATCGATTCTCGCACGTTATGCTTTTGTTCAGTATTTTGATAAGCTTAGTGACTCCGCAGGCTTTAAAATCCCAAAAGGGGCAGGATCTCAGGTCGATGAGGCGGCAGCAAAGCTGATTTTGAAAAAGGGTCGTGAGGTATTGCCGCAATTTGTAAAGCTTCATTTTGCAAATACCGAAAAAGCCATGACTCTTGTGAATAAAAAGAAAAGGTAATTTATTCCACTGTTTCTTGTATGTGAACGGTTTATTCGACCTCTTTTTTTTGAATCACTTTAATTTTGGGCTTCATGATCCGTTCATGAAACCTCTTTTTTTGTATTACATTCATTATGGGCTTCATGAACCGTTCATGAGACCTCTTTTTTTGAATTATATTAATTTTGAGCTTCATGAACCGTTCATGAGAACTCTTTTTTTTGAATTACATTAATTTTGAGCTTCATGAACCGTTCATGAGACCTCTTTTTTTGAATTACTTTAATTTTCGGCTTCATGAACCGTTCATGAGACCTCTTTTGACTGAATCACATTAATTCTGGGCTTCATGAACTATAACATAAAAAAATGACCTAGTTGATTTTCACTAGGTCATTTTTTCTATCTATTATTACCCTCTCAATACTGCTCCAGCCTGAGTCTTCAATGCTTCAAGCACTTGGGTATGAACCTTTGTTACTTCTTCGTCTGTTAAAGTACGTTCTGGATCCATATATTTGAGTGAATAGGCAATGGATTTTTTACCTTCTTCCATGCGTTCACCTTCATATAGATCAAAAACGCTAACTTCTTTAAGAAGTTTGCCGCCTGCTTGTTGAATAACGTCCTTCAACACGCCTGATACTGTTTCTTTATCAACGACAAGAGCGATATCTCTTGTAATGGATGGGAAACGTGGAATCGCTTCGTATCTTAGTGCTGCTGTTGCTTCTTCAAGGACTGCCTTCAATGAAAGCTCGAAAACATACGTATCTTTTAAATCTAATTCTTTTTGCATAGTCGGGTGAACTTGACCGACAAAGCCGATTCTCTCACCATTTAAGTGAATTTCAGCCGTTCTTCCTGGGTGCATATTATCCACTTTAGCCTGAACATATGTCACACTTTCAGTAAGACCAAACTTTGCAAATAATCCTTCTAAAATGCCTTTTACTACATAGAAGTCTACTGCCTTTTTCTCACCCTGCCATGAATGGCTGTGCCATAAGCCAGTAATCGCGCCTGCTAAATGCTCCTGTTCTTCAGGTAAGGCTTCGTTACCGTTTGCTAAGAATACTGCACCTGTCTCATATACAGCAAGGCTGTCGTTTTGACGCGCACTGTTGTATTTTACAACTTCGAGCAGCTGCGGCATAATGCTTAAGCGCAGGATACTGCGGTCTTCACTCATCGGCATTGCCAGACGAATGAAATCGCGTTTCTCAAGTGCAAACTGTGCAGCTTTTTCCTCACTTGTTAACGAATACGTAACCGCTTGGAAAAGACCAGCACCTTCTAAATATTGACGGACAATTCGGCGCTTTTTTTGGTAATCTGATAATTTACCTGGTGTAGCGGAACCGATTGGCAATGTTTTAGGAATGTTATCATAGCCATATAGACGCGCTACTTCTTCAATTAAGTCTTCTTCGATTTTGATGTCACCGCGGCGTGTTGGAGCTGTAACTGTAATAGTTTCCCCTTCACTGCTTACAGCAAATTGAAGACGTTCGAAAATTGCTTCTACATCGGCAACAGTTAAATTTGTACCGATGACATTATTTATTTTTTCTAGCGTGATTGAAACAACTGCAGGTTCAACCGTTAGTGTATCAACTTCAGAAGCCCCTTCTAACACTTCGCCGCCAGCGTATTTCCCGATTAAGTAAGCAGCACGCTCACCCGCAGCTCGTACGCGGTTTGGATCGACACCCTTCTCGAAACGAGCACTAGCTTCACTGCGTAATCCATGGTCTTTTGAAGCTTTTCTTACAGTACCTCCTGTAAAATAAGCCGCCTCCAGCAATACAGTAGTTGTATCAGATGTTACTTCTGAATTTGCACCGCCCATTACCCCAGCTAATGCAACTGGTTCTGTGCCGTTGGTAATCACTAAATGGTCAGAAGTTAATGTACGTTCAACATCATCTAATGTTGTGAATTTCTCACCATCGTTAGCACGACGTACTAGAATTTCATTGGAACCTAAACGATCATAGTCAAACGCGTGCAGCGGTTGGCCATATTCTAATAAAATGTAGTTAGTAATATCGACTACGTTGTTATGTGGACGGATTCCTGCAGACATAAGTCTAGTTTGCATCCATAGTGGTGCAGGACCAATTTTTACATTTTTAATGACTTTAGCAGCATACAAAGGATTATCTTCATTTGCTTCTACTTTTACTGTAATATAATCAGTCGCTTTTTCAGTTACTGGCTGAACATCGATTTCTGGAAGCTTTACTTCTCTGCCTAGAATCGCCGCTACTTCATAAGCCACACCCAGCATGCTCAAGCAATCTGCGCGGTTTGGTGTTAAGCCAAGCTCAAGTACTTCATCATCACGGTTTAATAATGCGATTGCGTCCGTACCAACCTCTGCATCCTGAGGAAAAACAAAGATTCCTTCAGAATATTCTTTTGGTACTACCTTTGCTTCTACACCCAGTTCTGTTAATGAGCAGATCATTCCATTTGATTCTTCGCCGCGAAGCTTCGCACGTTTAATTTTAAAATTACCCGGTAGTACCGCACCAACGGTCGCAACTGCTACCTTTTGACCTTGTGCCACATTGGGTGCGCCGCAAATAATTTGAACAGGTTCACCTTGACCAATGTCCACCTGGCATTTGCTTAATTTATCAGCGTTAGGGTGCTGCACACGTTCAACGACGTGACCTACGACTACGCCTGTAATTCCTTCGTTAAGGACGTCTACTCCCTCAACCTCAATCCCGCTTTTTGTGATTTTTTCAGCTAATTCAACAGCTGACACTCCGGATAAATCTACATAATCCTGGAGCCATTTATATGAAACGAACATTTCGCTACCTCCTATTCATGTTTAGAAAATTGTTTTAAGAACCGAACATCATTTGTATAGAAATGACGAATATCATCGACACCGTATTTCAACATAGCAATACGCTCTGGTCCCATACCGAACGCGAATCCAGTGTATTTTTTAGAATCATAGCCAGCCATTTCAAGAACGTTTGGATGAACCATTCCTGCTCCAAGAATTTCAATCCAGCCTGTTTTCTTACAAACATTACAGCCATGTCCGCCGCAAATCATACAAGAAATGTCCATTTCAACTGAAGGCTCTGTAAATGGGAAGAAACTTGGACGCAATCTTATTTCACGGTCTTCACCGAACATTTTTTTCGCAAAAATCTCTAATGTTCCATGAAGGTCGCTCATGCGGATGTTTTCACCAACCACAAGTCCTTCTATTTGCATGAACTGATGAGAGTGTGTCGCATCGTCATTATCACGGCGGTATACTTTACCCGGGCAGATAATTTTGATTGGACCTTTCCCTTGGTTCTTTTCCATTGTCCGCGCCTGAACGGGAGAAGTGTGTGTGCGCAGTAAAATTTCATCTGTAATATAGAAGGAATCCTGCATATCTCGAGCAGGGTGACCCTTCGGTAAATTTAAGGCTTCAAAGTTATAATAATCCTGCTCCACTTCAGGGCCTTCCGCTACCTGATAACCCATTCCAATAAACAAATCCTCAATTTCTTCGATGATCCTTGTTAATGGATGGTGGTTACCAACCTTAACAGGTCTTCCAGGTAATGTTACATCGATTGATTCAGAAGCAAGCTTTTCTAAAACGGCAGCTTCTTCTAACTCTTTTTGCTTCGCTTCTAATACAGTCGCAATCGCTTCACGAACCTCATTTGCGAGTGCCCCCATAATTGGGCGTTCTTCTGCTGAAAGCTTACCCATTCCACGCAATACTTCTGTGATTGGACCTTTTTTTCCTAAATAGGCAACGCGAATGTCGTTCAATTCTTTTAAGCTTGAAGACTGTTCAATTTTTTGAATAGCTTCTTGCTGCAATTCCTTTAATCGTTCTTGCATCGTGTTTCCTCCTTTTTAATGTGCAAATTTCGGGCAGCTTCTTTCCAAAAAACAAAAAAACCCCATCCCTGGAAAGGGACGAGGTTTATAGTTCGCGGTACCACCCTTGTAAACACGGTATGTATAAAACACATGTGTTCGCTTCATTCGGATAACGGCTAGGCCGGTACATCTTTACACGTGCTTGTGCACGTGGTCCCGATGTCAACTCTGGAGGTGAACTTCACCTATCATGCCCATAAAAGTGCTTTCAGTCACGGCACTTTCTCCCTAAATGGTTTTTGATTAGTTACTTTTCTCCGTCAACGTCTTTGTTATTTTTCAATAATGTAAATTATTATATAATACTTTCCTTGTTGATTCAAACTAGTATCGTCATTTTTTCAAAAAATATAACAGGATACCTGTTGCCACTGCAACATTTAATGATTCACTTTTTCCGTAAATCGGAATGTAAAGGTTCGCGGTCGTCTTCGCTAGCAGTTCTTTACTAACACCATTTCCTTCATTTCCAACTAATAATGCATAGGACTCAGCTGTTGAAATATCAGTATATGCTGAAGCACCTTCAAGTGCTGTACCGTATACAGAAATATTTTTTTCTTGAAGCTTTTCGATCCATTCATGAAGATCCCCTCTTATGATTGGCAGATGAAAATGACTTCCCTGCGCGGACCTAAGTACCTTTGAGTTATAAACATCAACGCTTCCCTTTCCTACTACCACAGCGTCAATGCCAGCCGCATCCGCTGTACGAATCATTGTGCCTAGATTTCCTGGATCCTGTACGGCATCGATAAGAAGATACGTCTTCGCGTCTGGTACTTCTAGTTGAACCTGCCGGCAAACGGCATAAATCCCTTGTGGTGCCTCCGTGTCAGATAATGAATTTGAAATCTCCTCGGTTACAATCGTGACTGGTGTTTCACCAGAATCCCAGCGCGGCGGTAGACCAGTCTTATCAGAAACGATAATCTCCATCACACGATCACTTTGTTTTAATGCTTCTTCTACCAAATGAAAACCTTCGACTAAAAATGTCCCCGATTTATCTCGTTCCTTTTTTGTTAACAGCTTTTTCCACTGTTTTACTTTTAGATTTTGAATGGATTCAATATGCTTCAAGTTTGTGCTCCTTCAGTGTTTTTTCTCATTATATCCCAAAAAAAATACATAATAAAACTAAAATTAGAAAACATATTAGAGTAATACAGGATAAATAAGGAGTGAATTCATATGAACTTAAATTTACGAAATGCCATTATCCACAATGTTGCTGGTAACTCACAAGACGAATTAGAAGATACAATCGTTGACGCCATCCAAAATGGAGAAGAAAAAATGTTGCCAGGCTTAGGGGTTTTATTTGAAGTCATTTGGAAAAATTCTTCTGAGGAAGAAAAGAAAGAAATGCTTGCAACGCTTGAAAGTGGATTAAAATAATTTAGATGAAGCTGCCGATATTACTCGGCAGCTATTTTTATGCTTATCCGCTAGTAAGTTCTTGCTATCCGCCAGTGTTTCTCACCATCCGCCAGTGTTTCTCGCCATCCGCCAGTGTTTCTCGCCATCCGCCAGTGTTTCTCGCCTTCCGCCAGTGTTTCTCGCCATCCGCCAGTGTTTCCCACTATCCGCCAGTGTTTCTGCGCTATCCGCCAGTATTTCTCGCTATCCGCCAGTATTTCTCGCTATCCGCCAGTATTTCTCGCCATCCGCTAGTATTTCTCGCTATCCGCCAGTAAGTTCATGCCATAAGCCAGTGTTTCTCACCATGTATTTTCTGCTATCCGCCAGTGTTTCTCGCCTTCCGCCAGTATTTCTTGCTATCCGCTAGTATTTCTCGCCATCCGCCAGTGTTTCCCGCTATCCGCCAGTGTTTCTCGCCTTCCGCCAGTGTTTCTCGCCATCCGCCAGTATATCTCGCCTTCCGCCACTAATGTAATAAAAAATCCCCGACACTGTGTCGAGGATTGATCCATTTTATTCATAGGTGATTTTATCAACTGTTTCTCGATCTAATCGTTTGATAACTTCAACAATCAGCTTAACCGCATTATCGTAGTCATCACGATGGAGCATAGCAGCGTGTGTATGAATATAACGTGTTGCGATTGTAATTGGTATGGAAGGAACACCATTATGTGTAGTATGAATCGGACCTGCGTCTGTTCCACCGCCAGGAATTACATCAAATTGATAAGGGATATTTAACTCTTCAGCCACATTGATAATAAAATCACGCAAGCCTTTATGAGCTACAAGGGTTGCGTCGTATAGGATGATTTGCGGTCCTTTCCCCATCTTACTCATTGCTTCTTTTTCAGAAATCCCAGGGGTATCCCCAGCAATCCCAACATCGACTGCAAAACCAATATCCGGATTAATTTTTTCCGCGGAAGTACGTGCGCCTCGAGAGCCGATTTCTTCCTGGACTGTTCCAAGACCATAAACCTCATTCGGATGCTCCGACCCTTTTAATTGCTTCATTACATCAATTGCAATCGCGCATCCAATTCGGTTATCCCACGCTTTTGCTAAAAGCAATTTTTCATTATTCATAACCGTAAATTCAAAATATGGAACGACCATATCACCTGGCAGGACGCCCCATTCCATTGCTTCTTCACGGCTAGATGCACCGATATCAATAAACATATCTTTTATTTCCACTGGTTTCTTACGAGCTTCCGCCGGTAAAATATGCGGCGGCTTTGACCCGATGACACCGATGATATCCCTTTTTTTGGTAACCACCGTCACACGCTGTGCAAGCATAACCTGTGACCACCAGCCTCCTACTGTTTGAAAACGCAGGAATCCCTTATCATCAATCTGAGTTACCATAAAGCCAACTTCGTCTAAGTGGCCTGCCACGATAATCCTCGGGCCGCCTTCTTTTCCGACCTTCTTGGCAATTAAACTACCAAGTCCATCAGTTGTGACTTCATCCGCATATGGTGCTATGTACTTTCTCATTACTTCGCGAACTTCCCGCTCGTTGCCGGGAATGCCATTGGCATCTGTCAGTTCCTTAAACATGGTCAAGGTTTCATCCATTTTAGCCATTGCTTCGCCCCCTTTTTATGTATGTTCGAAATTTATTATACAGAAAACAATGTATATCTACAGCTAATAGTTATTCTGCTGTCTTTGATAATTTACTTCATTTTTTGTAAAATATGCTTTTTCCATTTCCTCATAAGATATTCCAAGCAGGGTACCAAGTTGTAAATAAGATTGTAGCAGGGTTTTGAAATCAGATTCGCTTTTTGTGTCCCTAAATTTATTTACTACTTGATAAATCAAAAGAAATTGTTCTGTTGTGCTCGCTGCTGATGGTTCGATATCAAGTGTGTAATCTAAGTTTTGAAATCCACATTCAATTCCTAACGATAAAATGAAGTGAATTCCATCAACATACTCCTCTAAAACAACACTTTTTTCCGACGATGGCTTGATACTCCAAAACTTGAAACAGCGCGTTTCATTAGCTAATTCTCCCAGCTCTACCAGCAATGCCAAAACCTTTCTATCGAATAAATCTTCATTCTGCAATCCATGTTTTTCTTCAATATGCTGATCCAAACCACGTTGCATTTTAAATAATTTTTCCAGTTGCATTTTATCACTCCCTAAGCAAAATTATATCAAACTGTGGGGAGAATGAAACTTTTCTCATTACAATTCGTATAGTAGGAAAAAGGTCAGGAGGCATTACCATGGTTTGGCTGCTGCGCTTACTGTTAGTTTTCTTGTGCATCTTCTTGATATTTGGGACGATTAAATTCCTCCTCAAACCAACCCGTAAATTAGAAGCAGCACGAAAACACAAACGCTTTTTACTGTTAGATAATGATGAGGTAATTAAGAATTTTCAACTTACCTACAACGGGGCTGTTTTTACGGGTGAAAAATACTTAGGTGCCACGAAAAACAGTATAGATGTTGTTTCTATTTCACTTTCACCGGAGCATACAACCTCCATTCAAGGAATGGCTAAGGAAGACTTTTATTTCATCGAAAAAAAGATTCATGAAAAATATCCATTAGCACAAATCAACTGGAAAAGTCCGATACATGAATTTTTGTATCAAAAAAAATAAGTCGCCTAGCCAGCGGCTTTTTCTGTTTTTCTTTTAAAGAAGTCCCTCCATTTAATTACATTTTGTTTCTCTCTCAACAGATAAACAAGACAAGTTAAACCGATAAGAATCATTCCAATAACAGAAGGGGTAAAAGTGCTGATATACTCTCCAAAGATTGTAAAAAAAAGGGCGATTGGAATATTCGTTACGAAAGAAGCCCTCATATACTCTTTAAATTTAGGTTTTCTTTGTTTTAAACAAAAGCTTAATAGATGGTAATGTACAAATGGAATAAGTCTTAAAATAGCAATTTGACCAACGGTTAGATTCCGATATTCACCGAACCAGCGATTTTTTATTTTTATAATGCGCTCCTGGGTCTTTGGCATCCTATCAATAAAAACATAGAAAAAGACGCTAACTCCCATTAAACCAATAACCGAATAAATAGTTCCCCATAAAGTTCCAAACAGAACCCCACCTGCAACGATGACAACTGATACAGGAATTAATAAGAATGATCTAAGCAAATGAAATACAACGAAAGCAAGCGGGGCCATAATGCCGCCAGCTTCCACCATGATTAACAGCAAAGACAAGTCCTCATTCATGTAACATGCCCCCTAGGTGTTATCTTGCTTGTTAATTAAGCATATAGATAGGGTCATGCTGTTATGTCTACAACGTGAAAAAATAGCTTAAAAGGATGACTTCAGCTGCTGCAAGGATAGGAAAGCCAATTTTAAAGTTTACATGCTTCGTCTTATGACGAAAGAGCTGCATTCCTGCTGTTGTACCAACCGCTCCGCCGAATATAGCCACTAGCCACAAAGTGTTCTCACTGATTCGATATTGATGTTTCTTCGCTCGTTCTTTATCTAGTTTCATTACGATTAAGCCAATTAGGTTCATCACGATATAGGCACCTAAAATCATGTTCCCATCTCCCTTTATAGAAAAAGCCATCCTCGTAATGAGAATGGCTTGATTAATTACTTCTGTTGTTGTTTTGCAACATTTGCTAATTCAGTGAATGCTGCTGCATCGCTTACTGCTAATTCAGCAAGCATTTTGCGGTTTACTTCGATACCAGCAAGCTTTAAGCCATGCATTAAACGGCTATAAGAAAGACCGTTCATACGAGCTGCTGCGTTGATACGAGTTATCCAAAGTTTACGGAAGTCGCGCTTCTTCTGGCGACGATCGCGGAATGCATACATTAAAGATTTCATAACCTGTTGGTTAGCTACTTTATATAATGTATGTTTTGAACCATAATAACCTTTTGCTAATTTAATAACTTTTTTACGACGCTTGCGCGTTACAGTACCGCCTTTTACACGTGGCATTGAATTTCCCTCCTATATATCAATCGATCGAGATTACTTAAGATTTGTTAATAAGAAACGGATACGTTTGAAATCGCCCTTAGAAACAAGAGACGCTTTGCGAAGCTTACGCTTAGCCTTTGTAGATTTGTTTGCAAATAAGTGGCTAGTATAAGCGTGTGAACGCTTCAGTTTACCAGAACCAGTCTTCTTGAAACGCTTTGCAGCGCCACGGTGAGTTTTCATTTTTGGCATTGGGATAGTCCTCCTTATTACTTTTCAGTTTTAGGTGCTAGAACGAGGAACATGCTTCGTCCATCCATTTTTGGATGAGATTCGATTGTTGCCACTTCTTTGCACTCTGTAGCAAAACGGTCTAATACACGTTGACCGATTTCTTTATGGGTAATCGCCCGGCCCTTGAAGCGGATAGAAGCTTTTACCTTGTCGCCTTTTTCCAAAAACTTAATCGCATTGCGAAGTTTTGTATTAAAGTCATGCTCATCAATTGTTGGGCTGAGACGAACTTCTTTTGTAACGATAATCTTTTGATTCTTTCGAGCTTCTTTTTCTTTCTTCTGATTCTCGAATTTGAATTTGCCATAGTCCATAATTCGGGCTACCGGAGGTTTCGCATTTGGTGCAACTAGTACCAAATCAAGATTCACTCGTCCGGCAATCTCCAACGCTTCAAATTTGGTTTTAATACCTAATTGTTCGCCGTTTTGATCAATTAGACGAACTTCGCGAGCGCGAATACCCTCATTTAACAACATGTCTTTGCTAATAATTAGCCACCTCCAAGGTTTTCACGAATACAACATTGGGTCAAGATCTGACGTTTGTTGCATCGGCAAGTAATGAACAACTTTAGATTCTTTGTTTTACACAAATAAAAAAGTGCGGATGAATACACCCACACTTTACGAAACAAAAGTAAATAAACTAAATAGTTCACGTAAAACCTGCCAACTGCCAAGCGCGTCAATCAGGTGAGAAGCGGGTGCTTCTTCTTTTCCCAAAACTAGTATTCAATTTTCCTTAGTTACTATAACATAAGCAAAGACGTGATGTCAAACATGCATTTCCTATGACAACGAAATTTATTCTACCAAGAAACGAAAAATTATTCAATAGAAATTTTTTCTTTTCAAAAAAAACAAAGGGAGAAAACCTCCCTTTGATAATTTTATTATCCTCTTTTAACCTCTGCCAGTAACAACTCAAGGAACTGGTCAAATGGCTTTGTTTCTGATTTTTGTTCGCCGTATTTGCGGACGTTTACGGCATTTTCTTCTACTTCTTTGTCGCCGACAACGAGCATATATGGGATTTTTTGCATTTGGGCTTCACGGATTTTGTAGCCGATTTTTTCATTACGGGCGTCTAATTCAACTCGGAAGCCTTGGTTTTGAAGTTGCTCTTGTACCTGCTTCGCAAAGTCAAAATGTACATCAGGTGAAACAGGAATGACTTGGACCTGCACGGGTGCCAGCCAAGTTGGGAATGCCCCTTTGTACTCTTCAATTAGGAATGCGATAAAGCGTTCCATTGTTGAAACGACTCCACGGTGGATAACCACTGGGCGGTGCTGCTTGCCATCTTCCCCAACATAATTTAGATCAAAACGTTCAGGAAGCAAGAAATCCAATTGTACTGTAGACAGTGTTTCTTCTTTTCCTAAAGCTGTTTTCACTTGAACATCCAGTTTAGGACCGTAGAAAGCTGCTTCTCCTTCTGCTTCATAATAATCAAGACCAAGGTCATCCATTGCTTCCTTCAGCATACTTTGCGCTTTTTCCCACATTGCATCATCATCGAAATACTTTTCAGTATCTTGTGGATCACGGTAGGATAAACGGAAGGAATAATCATTTATGTTGAAATCTTTGTATACTTCTAACACAAGATTAACAACCCGCTTAAATTCATCTTTGATTTGGTCTGGTCGCACAAATATATGAGCATCATTTAAAGTCATTCCACGAACACGCTGTAGACCAGATAATGCACCAGACATTTCATAACGGTGCATTGTTCCAAGCTCAGCAATCCGGATTGGAAGTTCACGATAGCTGTGGATCGCATTTTTGTAAACCATCATATGGTGCGGACAGTTCATTGGACGAAGAACCAATTGCTCATTATCCATGTCCATTACCGGGAACATATCTTCCTGGTAATGATCCCAGTGACCGGAAGTTTTGTATAAATCGACACTTCCCATGATTGGAGTATAAACATGGTCATAGCCAAGACGCTGTTCTTTATCCACGATATATCTTTCAACCACTCGGCGGATTGTTGCACCTTTTGGTAGCCATAATGGCAGCCCTTGACCCACTAATTGAGAGCTAGTAAATAGGTTTAACTCTTTTCCAATTTTTCGATGGTCACGTTCTTTCGCTTCTTCAAGTAAGCGAAGGTGCTCTTTCAAATCCTCTTTCTTGAAGAAAGCAGTGCCGTAAATACGCTGCAGCATTTTATTTTTGCTGTCACCGCGCCAGTAAGCTCCGGCAATGCTCAACAATTTAAACTCTTTAATTTTTCCAGTTGAAGGAACATGAACACCACGGCAAAGGTCAGCAAAGTCACCCTGCTCATAGATTGTAACTTGCTCATCATCAGGAATCGCTTCAATTAGTTCAAGCTTGTAAGGGTCACCTTCAGCTTTGAAGAACTGTACCGCTTCGGCACGGCTGACTTCTTTACGAACAATCTCAATATTTTCATTAACGATTTTTGCCATTTCTTTTTCAATTCTAGGAAGGTCCTCTGGCGTAATCGATTCTTCAAGGTCGATATCATAATAGAATCCACCTTCGATTACTGGTCCTACACCCAGGTTGACTTGTTTGCCATACAGTCTTTTTATCGCTTGAGCCATTAAGTGAGCTGTACTATGACGCAAAATTTCCAAAGCTTCTTTTGATTCTGGTACAACGATTTCTATTGAACCGTCTTCTACGATTGGACGGCGAAGATCAAATAATTGACCGTTCCATTTCCCAGCGATTGCTTTTTTCTTCAGTCCCGGGCTGATGGAAGCAGCAATATCTTCCGTTGTTGTTCCACGAGGGAACTCCTTTACTGCTCCATCTGGAAACGAAATCTTAACAACGTCTGACATGGTAACTCCTCCTTTGATTTGAGCGCTCGAGACAAATTTTGTCCAAAGTACGCTTTTTTTTAAAATAAAAAAACCCGTCCCTGGAAAAGGGACGAGTTTAATAAACACGTGGTTCCACCCAATTTTTCATTTTTAAAAAACAGCCTTAAAAATGACTTTAGGACAGGGTAACGGGCTGTTTCCCGTCAGACGATTACTCACTTCAAAGAAGCGTTCACCGCTGAAGTTTAAAGGTGGTAAGCATTCAATCCGTGCTAGGAGGCTTTCAGCCTGAGTCCTCCCTCTCTGGTAACCGTGAATAAATACTGTTGTCCTTATCATTACTTTTTGCCGCATATTTTACTATGTAGGTTATTATAATGATTAATTTTTGAAAAATCAATACAGCAAACATACAATTTTTTCATTTTTTTTCAAGCACCGTTTTCCTTTGCGGAGTTTTTCTGCTGAATCCATTCTTTTGTATGCCGCAAGCCTTTGTATGACTTTATCAATACTCTTTCTTCAAAGATGTTTTTAATGGTCCTGACAAGCGGCTCCTCGGGATTTTTTGTATAAAGGTGAATGTTCTTTGGTGCGATTGATAATAAAGGTGCAATGGAAGCAGAATCGACATAAACCGGATGGTTAAACAAAAGCTTCCGGTCAATCATTTTCATCAACTCTCCCCTTTTTATCTCTTCAAACTGCTCATCAAAGAAGGTGATTTCCTCATCGAATAAAAGGTGCAGAGTGTCCATTTTAGGATCACGGCTGGCTAAAAAATCCCTTAATGTTTGAATAAACATTTGATATTCTTGTTCCATTTTATATTCATCAATTGATATTTCTACGTAACTCTCTAGCAATTTCAAATAAGGGCGCAATCGAAATTTAAAAAAGGAGTCGAATGAAAAGGAAATATGGTCCTGAAAGATTTCCTCCACTGCTTCTCTAATTTTGGGTTCTTCCGCATTTTCCTTAATGAAAACAGCCAGGTCCTCACGCTGACCTTCAAGAACAGAATAAATAATCTCGATAATATGCTCCTGCTCTTCTGAATCCTCAAAGAAATACTGCTCTTGTAAAATAGCCCTAAACCAGTCATCTCGTTTAATTTTTATAATAAATTCATAGAATGCTTCCTTGACCTCTCCAAACCTTACAATGCTTTCCGAAATTTTTACTATATGTCGATCTTCTAAAAGAAGAATATCTTCATTATTTGGATGATACTTTAAGCACTTCAGCAAGTGATCATAACATCTCATCGCATCCATCTTGCTTCGGAAGATGATTTCTGCCAACCAAATCCCCCCTTTGTCCCATACTCTGTATTACATTTATATGGGGGGATTGGCCAAAATAGAAGTTCATACATCATGAATGCACCAATATTGTGAAAAAAAATAAAGATTACCGAAAAATATATCGGTAATCCACATGCATTTATCATTTAATCACGGCGATTAGGGCCATCAACAAGAACAGGATCACTTAAACTACGAATTCTTTCCATGATTCTTCGTGCTTTCATCTTTTCCTCTTCACCACGTTGACTGTAGGTTAAATGGTGCTCTAACCCTTGTAAATCAAAATTAGAAGTAAAGAAGGTTGGAAGCTTTTCAAGCATCCTGAACTGCAGAATCGGACCTAATACTTCATCCCGTGTCCAGCTGGAAACTGCTTCTGCACCAATATCATCGAGCATTAAAATGGGTTCCTTTTTCAATGCCTCAATTTTTTCATTTAATGTAGAATCACCAATCGCACTTTTCATTTCGCGCAGCAGCTCTGGAACATAAACAATCATCGTTGGAATTTGCTTTTTAGCCAGCTCGTTGGCTATGGCTCCTAATAAATAGGATTTACCCACTCCAAATTTTCCATATAGATACAATCCCTTCGGCTTTAATCCCGCCTCATAATTCATTAAAAACGTAGCGGCACGGTCTCCAGCATCCAGACGGCCCAAGTCACCTTCAAACTCCTCAAAAGTAGCTTCCAATATATCTCGAGGTACATATAAACTTTTAATAAGCTTTTGATTTTTCTTTTGCTCGTCGGCCATCGCTTTTCTTGGACATCGCTTATAAACCACATCAATAGAGTTTCGTACGAGTACTAAATCGGGATGATACCCTTTCATGAAATTGATACAACCATCCAGACTCTCGCAGCGATTGCATTCTTTACTTTGCTGCGTGTATTCATAAAGTTTGCTCATGCTTTTTTCAATCGTATTCTGATTGAGCTCATTTTCATGTTCTGTCAGGAATGCATGGATATCAGGATGACTTAACACTTGCCTTCGCTGCTCTTCATAGCGTTTTAAAAAATTCTCATTTGAGGCTAACCGCTTAATTGTTCGATTAATCCTTTCCATTTCTCTCACCACCTATTTGCGAAATGCTTTTAGCTTTTCTTCAATCGCACGCTTTTTTGCTTCAAGCTCTGTGTTCTGGTCTTTCGTTTCTGCCTTAACACTTGCTTTTCCGCTGTCATCAAACCAATCAGGTAAAACTTCTGTACGAATTGGTTTTTGTTTCGTTGATTTTCCAGTCTTTTTGCTTTCTTGAAAGCCACGCTCTTCTTTCCTAGCTGCTTCCATTGCTTCTTTTACAGTCTTTATTTTAAGCCGAGCCCAATGACTTGCAATTGATTCAACAAATCCCTTGGTAAATTTCATATCTGTTTTTCTAAGAACAACCTCGATTAACACATTTACAACACCAGGAGGAAGTTTATATTTAATCATGATTTCCTCTAGTATTTTTAAATTGGCAGCAGAAGGCTCCACTCCACCTGAAAGTTCTTTAAAAATAACGATGGGAGGTGTGGTTTCATAGTAACGAATTAATTTTTCTTCCTGCGTTTTCGGTTCCGTTACTTGGACCTGGTGGACCGCTGGCTGTGTTCTATTAATAAGACTCGGAAGTTGATCATAATTTTCGAATTGATACCAGTCACGTGCACCTTTTCGGAGGTCCTCGATATCAATTTCATCCTTTTCATTGATTGCCCCTAAAATAAAGTTTTTCATTTCAATTGGGCTGATTCCATAAAGAAAGGCAAGGTTACTGATAACATCTTTTACCTTTTTGGTCAGTGCTTTCGGAGGGACCAGTGATTCATTTAGCCCCGCCATTAACAGTTCAAAATCAAACGTATTGGTATCAATTTGAATTGGTTTTTGGTCCTGACGGCCAATAAATTCTTGATTGGATTGTGCACCCAAATCTTCTGCATGCTCTTGCATATACTGAAGACTGCCTGGAGTTGCCGACGCAAACACATCCTGAAAAGCTCTGGTTACCTCTAAATAATCTTCATCCAAAGGCTTTTTAGCTATGCTAAAAAAGCGTTTTAACCGCGCAAAGTGATTTTTCCCGATTTTACGATATAAATAAATATTTAACATTCCATCTAGAAAAAATTGCTCTGGATTCAATGGTGGATAAAGTTCATATATAAATGAGCGTCCAGTTTCATCACTTTTTACATATGTTTTTAACAATCCAATCCCCTCTAAACTCAACCTAGCCTCGTAGATATCCTTTAAGTTGACACTTAACAAATTCATTAACAAATGATGAGTGGAGGATTCAGACCATAATTTATTTTCATCAAGCTCTGCCCAGAGAGTCATATATAAACTTAAACAAGTGGAGCCGATTAAGGGCTGATACAAAAATGTCAGCACTTTGCGGTCGTATTCATGCAGCAATCCATTTGACGTAACAAGATAACGGTCAATCGGAATCAATTCCTGCCAATGCTGCGCCATATCATTCACCCTTTAAAAAAGTAATAAAGAGCCAAAGACGTTCTTTAGCTCCCTAGGATTTCTCCTTGTTAATCAGTTCTTTTAATTCTTGAATAAAAACATTTATATCCTTAAATTGACGGTAAACAGAAGCAAAGCGCACATATGCCACTTCATCAACATGTGCAAGCCTGTCCATAACCATTTCACCAATCAATTCACTTTTAATTTCTGAAATTCCTTGATTGCGTAATTCCTTTTCTACCCCTTGGGTAATATCCTCTAATTCTTTTAACGCGACAGGGCGTTTTTCACAAGCTTTAATTAAGCCTCTAAGGATTTTATCCCGGCTGAATTCTTCCCTCGTACCTTCCTTTTTTACGACAATGAGTGGAATTTCTTCAATCTTCTCGAATGTCGTAAAACGATAACCACATTCTTCACACTCACGTCTTCTTCGAGTTGCACGACCCTCATCTACCGGCCGGGAATCAAGCACACGTGTACCATAATTTTGACATGAAGGGCACTTCATTTGATCAACTCCCAAATCAATCCATTCATAAATATTACTATCCACTCTTTATCTTATTAGAAAGAAAACGGTAACACAAGAAGTATTATGAGCTTTTTCCGACTCTAACTAGAGTATGTAATTTGTCGATTTTCTCGTAATAGGAAACGAGCCTTTTTCTTAAAACCGGGTATAATCCGATGGGTGAAAATTTTTCCGAAGAAATACTAAAATCCACTGCTGTTTCCATTCCTCTTACAGAAACTACCGTAACGATTAGAAAACAAGGAATCGGTTTATTAATCTCAACAGCTATCTCGCCATGGTCTTTTGAAACTGTAACAATTCGGCAATCTGCATCCTGGCGAAATAATTCTTCAACGGATTGAAAAAGCTGGTTGAAAGTAGCTTTATAATAACGGGTAGCTAAGGAACTATCTTTTTGATGATCTGAGGTTTCAACTTGCTTTCTGAAACGAATAAATAAATTTCCAAGTATAGACATGTGCGCCTCCAATAATAGTCTTTTATCTAATTTTACAATACTTTACGAAAAAAATAAAAAGAGGTGTACTATAAATACACCCCTCGTCGCTTTTTTATTTTAAAATTATAGAGCTTTTGCCTGTTTTAGTTGAACAGGACCCATACCACGTGGAATTTCAATATTTTCACGTGTTTGCGCATTTAAGCTTTGAGCAATATAATCAGCTGCTATATTTGGATTTAAATCGCCACAAGTATATACATCAATGCTAGCATATCCATGCTCAGGGAAGCTGTGAATCGTTAAGTGGGATTCAGAAATAATGACCACACCGCTTACGCCATGGGGTGCAAACTTATGAAATGCTACTTCGCGGACTTCTGCACCTGATTTAAGAGCTGCTTCGACAAAAGTTTGTTCAATAAAATTCAAATCATTCAATTTTTCGATATCGCATCCCCATAATTCAGAGATCACGTGACGTCCCATTGTTTCCATATTCATTTTCCCCCTTTAAACATTTTTGCTTCATTCTTGAAATCGTTTATTACCAGTATCGGTGTAATTACCACGGGGGAAAGTTAGTCCAGAGAGGTCCTAACCCTTTAAGTAATTAATCGCTACCAATTTCAAGAAGTTCACGATGACTAGTATACTAAGTTTATATTTCTTTTGCAACCTATCATACTAAAATTTTACAGTGTCTGTGTTTAGAGAGCTTATCTCCTCAAGACAAAAATCAAATTACAAACTATATTATGTACGATTGGTTTTAAGAGCTACAAAAAAACACTGTCGATCGACAGTGTTTTTTCAAGATTTATCCAACTTTTACTTGATTTGAATTGGCTAATAGATGTGCGACATATAAGGTGAGATCGACAACGCGGGAAGAATAGCCCCATTCATTATCATACCAAGCAAGCACTTTTACTTTTCTGTTACCCATTACCATGGTTGATAATCCATCAATAATCGCTGAGTACGGATTTGTATTGAAATCAACGGATACAAGCGGCTCCATCGTAAAGTCGATGATACCCTTTAATGGACCATTTTTTGCTTCCAAAAAGGCTTGATTGATATCATCCATTGTGACATCTTGTTTCAAATCAACTACTAAGTCCACGAGTGAAACATTTGGTGTAGGTACACGAAGTGACATTCCATGCAACTTCCCTTTTAACTGTGGTAGTACCAGCGCTAACGCTTTAGCCGCTCCAGTTGTGGTCGGGATGATAGATTGTCCACATGCTCTAGCTCTTCGCAAATCTTTATGTGGGTTGTCAATGTTTCGTTGATCGTTTGTGTACGAATGAATCGTTGTCATTAGACCATTTTCAATTCCAAACTTTTCATCCAACACTTTCGCTACAGGCGCCAAACAGTTTGTTGTACAAGACGCATTGGAAATAACATCATGTTGAGTGATGTCTAGTTTGTCTTCATTTACACCCATAACAATCGTGATATCCTCGTTCTTGCCGGGTGCAGTAATAATAACCTTTTTTGCTCCTGCATCTAAGTGAAGACTTGCTTTGTCTCGTGAGTTAAATTTACCAGTCGCTTCAATTACCATATCAATATTTAACTCTTTCCATGGAAGCAGCTCAGGATTTCGATTGTTTAATAATTTCACTCGCTTACCGTTTACAATTAGCTCTTCATCGAGCGCAATGATATCCCCTTGAAACGGTCCATGAACCGTATCATATTTTATTAAATGAGCTAATGTTTCTGCAGGATAACTTGCATTAATAGCAATAATATCAAGCGTATTTTCAAGGATCGCTTTTCTAAAAACCATCCTTCCAATTCTCCCAAAACCGTTTATTGCAATTCTCGCCTTCATTTCACGGCCCCTTCCGTAATATGTTATACTTATTAACTTGTTTTGATGTAATTAGTATAACATATTTAATTTAATATGTAATATATAAAGTGCGGATTTTTAAAAATGTTTTACAATTTAGGTAACATGTTAACACATTTAACAAAACATCCATGTTATTTGGTTAAAAAGTTAGATAGAATCAGAGTTAAGAAAGGAAGTGGAACATGTTTAAAAAAGAACGACCTATACCTCCAGAATTGGTTAAGTTGAGAATTTTGAATTATAGAACGAAATTAACGGAAAAAGAAAAGTTGCAACTTTCTAACAAAGAGAAGGGTTATGCAGGGGAATTGGAGTTTGATTGCTTAATACGCGACTTAGATACTTTGGTTATTAATGAATTGTTACTCGAATTCGGTGAAACATTTTTCCAAATTGACACTTTGATTATCTTTTATGGACGAATTTATCTAATTGATATCAAATATTATGAAGGAGAATATTGTTATGAAGATGGCCTGTTTAAAACAATAGCTGGAAGTGAAAAGAAGGATCCTATGCTACAGTTAAATAGATGTCATTCCGAACTCCGGCAATTACTTCAAAAATATAGATATAATTATCCCATTGATGCCTTTCTCGTATTCAATAACCCCCAGTTTACCTTGTATCAACCATCACCAAATCCGCAGATTATCTTACCAACACAAGTTAATTCCTTTATTAAAAAGCTATATAAAATGCCCTCTAAATTAAGTGATGTGCACCATAAACTCGCAGACCTGTTAGTTTCTTTGCATAAAACTGAAAACCCTTATGTGCGATTACCAAAATATGATTATGACACAGTGGTAAAAGGGATTACCTGTGGCTCCTGCCACTCGTTTGATGTCTCTGTCTCTAGAACGAAAATAGCTTGTAAGGATTGTGGTTGCGAGGAGCGGATGGAAGCAGCCGTATTACGACATGTGGAGGAATTGTTGAAACTTTTTCCAGATATAAAGATCACCACTAATCTTGTTTTTGAATGGTGTAAGGTGGTTACACCAAAAAAGAAGATTAGGAAAATATTATTAAAACATTTTATACTTAAAGGGCATGGTAAGTATTCATATTTTGTAGATGACAGTAAAAATCCTATTTAGCAATAGGTTAATTCAATCGCTTTTAAATTATGGGGCCTTGTGAACAATTTCATGAGGACCCTTTTTTCATTTCACGCTTGATTTTGGGCTTCATGAGCCTTTCATGAGTACCACTTTCACCTTCAGTCTTTGATTTTGGGCCTCATGAACCTTTCATGAGTACCACTTTCACCTTCAGCCTTTGATTTTGGGCTTCATGAACCTTTCATGAGTACCACTTTCACCTTCAGTCTTTGATTTTGGGCCTCATGAACCTTTCATGAGTACCACTTTCACCTTCAGCCTTTGAGTTTGGGCCTCATGAACCTTTCATGAGTACCACTTTCACCTTCAGCCTTTGAGTTTGGGCTTCATGAACCTTTCATGAGTACCACTTTTTCAAGTTTGGGCTTCATGAGCCTTTCATGAGTACCACTTTTTCAAGTTTGGGCTTCATGAGCCTTTCATGAGTACCACTTTCACCTTCGGCCTTTGAGTTTGGGCTTCATGAACCATTCATGAGTACCACTGTTTCAAGTTTGGGCTTCATAAACCTTCCATGAGTACCACTTTTACCTTCAACCTTTGGTTTTGGGCTTCATGAACCTTTCATGAGTACCACTTTTTCAAGTTTGGGCTTCATGAGCCTTTCATAAGTACCACTTTCACCTTCAGCCTTTGATTTTGGGCTTCATAAACAAACCAAAAAAGAAGGGGATGGCCCCTTCTCAAATAAGTCTTGTTATTCCCCAGCCATTTAAAACCTCAATTACCTGTTTTTTGGTTTCGGCGATGGAGCCGTTATTATTAATGACGGCGTCGGCAAGGGCTACTTTTTCTAAAAGAGGCATTTGGGATTTTATTCTGGCCTCTGCTTCCTCCAATGATAAATCATTTCTTTCCATCAGTCTTTTTAACTGGATGTCTCGATCAACATACACAAGGATGGTCTTTTCGACCATATGCGTTAGTTTACTTTCAAACAGTAGTGGAATATCAAGGATAATGACTTGTTCCTCGCGTTCCTTGGCTGCTTCGACTTGATTGTTCATCCTTTTTCTTACCTCAGGATGAACAATGCTATTTAAGAGCTGTCGTTTTTCAGCGTTATGAAAAATGATGGAACCGAGTTTCACCCTATCAATTTCCTCGTTAGTTAGTAAAATATCATTACCAAATTCAGCAACAATTTTTTGATAAGCAGGTTCCCCTTTTTCAACGGCTAGGCGGGCTTCTACGTCTGCATCTATAATAGTGATATTCATTTCTTTTAATATATTGGAGACTGTACTTTTTCCACTGGCTATTCCGCCTGTTAGTCCGATTACTAGTGACATACTCTGTTCCTTTCCACATGAACGGTCATAATTTCAAAATTCCAATGATGATTAATAAAATCCCTGGTATAAAGGTAAGCTTTTGGACCATGTTAAATTTATGAAAAAAAGCACCGCTTTTTATTCCTAAAACTAAAAATAAAGAACTCATTACAGCAACACTGGCGGCTAGATAAATAGGAGAGTATCCTAGCATTGCAGCACCGATTCCAGCACCAAACGCGTCAATGGATAAGGCAAAGCCGAGCATAAATGCCTCAATTCCAGTGATCGTACCCGAACGGTCAAAGTCGGCTGACATTGGCTTCCTTAAGATATTTATGGCAATACCTAAGGAGCGTATTTCAAAATTTATGATCAGCTTCTCATGTTCGAGCAGTTCTGAGTCCTTTTCTTTTTCTGGCCTGAAAAATTGATATAATACCCAGGCGCCAAGAGCGATTAATATAATTCCCCCAAGGCTTGCCGTGATACTAGGAGATAGGATTTTTTCTAGTCCATGCCCGATTGACACCGCAATCATTAAAGAACTGGCAGAACAGGTTGCAATGATGAGCACTGATTTAAGCGGCAGTACCATTTTTCTTAGTCCATACGTAAACCCTACGCTAAAGCTATCAAGACTGAGAGCAAAAGCCAGCAGGAGAAGTGAGAACAATTGAAACATGATGTCTAGAGCTCCTTCCGTCAATCACTACGATAGTATATGGGAGGAGCCTATCCTTTGTTATTAAATTGTCATCTCACTTCTAAAGATTAAAGTTTTTGGCATTTAGGACAAAAATGAGTACCTCGTCCTCCTACTGTTGTTTTTTCTAATGGGGTTCCACACCTTTTGCATTCTTCCCCTTTACGGCCGTAGGCATATAATTCAAGCTGAAACATCCCTATTTCCCCTTGTGAGTTTACGTAGGAGCGAATCGTGCTTCCCCCTTTTTTAACGGCTTCCTCCAATGTCTTAACAATTTCTTGGTGCAGCACTGTTAATTCTTCCTCACTCAAAGAGTTTGCAATCCGTTCAGGATGTATTCCAGAACGGAACAGGGCCTCATCGACATAAATGTTTCCAAGCCCAACAAAAACTTTTTGGTCCAGTAGAGCAGGCTTTATCTTTCTGTTGGTCTTCTTCAGCTTGTCGGATAAATATTCCTTTGTGAATTCTTCTGAAAAAGGCTCTGGTCCAAGGTCAATAAGTGGAGGTTTCTCAAATTCCTCCCCCTTTAGGTATAGGTGCATGGTTCCAAATTTCCGAACATCTCGGTATCTCAATTCACTTCCATCGGTAAAATGAAAGATAACATGAGTATGCTTATCATATGGTTCTTCCTTTGCATAGAGCCCATATTTCCCTTCCATCCTTAAATGGGAAACAAGGGCAAACGTGGTGGTATAAATAATTAAAAACTTACCTCTTCTACCGACGTCCTCAATTATTTCTCCTCTAAGGGCATCAACGAATTGTTCAACCTCAACTGGATTTTTAATAATTTTAGGCCAGTGAACGGTTATATTTTCTATTTGTTTATTTGAAACAAGCTTTTTTAACGTCTTTCTTACTGTTTCTACTTCCGGTAGTTCTGGCATAAAGCAACTCCCTTTTATGCTATCCAGAGAAAGCGCCTAAGCTCTTCCTCTTTTCTACTTTGCATCAAACCATGTTGGACCATAGGAATAGTCTACTTTTAATGGCACTTTTAATTCGAGGGCATTTTCCATGACATCTGGAACGAGTTTCTTGAGTGTTTCGATTTCTTCTTCTGGCGCTTCGAAAATAAGTTCATCGTGCACTTGAAGCAGTAGTCTTGTTTTTAATCCATAATCCTTTAATGCTTCCGCCATATCAATCATGGCTTTTTTTATAATATCGGCTGCACTTCCCTGGATTGGGGTATTCATGGCAGTTCTTTCAGCAAAACTTCTGATGTTAAAATTACGATGTGTAATCTCTGGGATATACCTTCTTCTTTGCAGAAGAGTAGATACATAACCCTTTTGTTTGGCTGAATGAATAATGTCGTCCATATAATCCTTCACCCCAGGGTAGCTTGCAAGATAGCGGTCAATAAACAGACCAGCTTCCTTACGTGTGATGCCTAAGCTCTGTGAAAGACCATAGTCACTTATTCCATAGACAATCCCGAAGTTAACCGCCTTTGCCTGCCTTCTCATATTGGATGTTACCTCATCCGCATTTACGTGGAATACATCCATCGCCGTTTTGGTGTGAATATCAAGGTCATCCTTAAAGGCTTGTATCAGTTTTTCATCCCCAGCAATGTCTGCAAGAACTCTAAGCTCGATTTGCGAATAATCGGCTGCAAAAATGATCCATCCTGGTTCCGATGGTACAAATGCTTGGCGGATTTTCCTACCCTCTTCTAATCGAATCGGAATGTTCTGCAAGTTCGGGTCTATGGAGCTTAATCTACCTGTTGCGGTTAATGTTTGTTGATAGCGTGTATGAACTTTACCTGTTTTAGGATTAATAACCTTGAGCAAACCTTCAATATAAGTTGACTGGAGCTTGCCTAGCTGTCTGTATGTAAGAATATGCTCAATGATTTCATGGTCATTTGCTAATTTCTCTAAAACATCTGCTGACGTTGAGTAGCCTGTTTTTGTTTTCTTAAAGGTTGGCAGGTTTAATTTTTCAAATAAAATCACACCTAATTGTTTGGTTGAATTAATATTGAACTTTTCACCAGCCAGCTCATAAATAATTCCTTCCATTTCGATCAACTTATCATGAATTTCGCCGCCCATTCTTTGCAGACGATCCCTATCCACCTTGATCCCACAGGATTCCATATCAGCTAAAATGAGTGACAGCGGCATTTCAAGGTCAGTAAATAATTCAAATTGTTCATTTGTTTTTAATTCGTCTTCCAATTTTTGTTTTAAATCAAACATAGCAAGACTTTTTCTGACCAAATGCTCTGCAAGCAGTGAAGCTTCTGGTATTTTCCGCTTAGCCCCTTTTCCATAAAACGACTCATCTGATTGAATACTAATCCCGTATTTTTTCCCTATTGTTGAAAGGTCATCAATCGATTCAGAAGGATTAATAATATAAGAAGCCATTAACGTATCGAAATTAACCCCTTTTAAATGAATATCAAACCTTCTTAAAGATACCTCGGAACGCTTTGCGTCGTAGACTGTTTTCTTTTTTGTTTCATCTTCCGCCCATTTTTTAAAACTATCAGACTTTAAGACTAATTCAGTTGGTAAATAATAATATCCCTTTTCATTGACGAGCGAAAAACCAATGATATCGGCGTAATGATAATTATCATCGAGCATTTCAACATAGAAATAATTATCGTCCGCAAACAAATCATCACTAATCATATCAGGGGTTACATACTCAATGTCTTCAAGTTCGAGCTGTTCAGTGCTAGCAGCGTCTCCACCTAATTTTTCTAATAAAGAATGAAAGCCAAGCTCTTTATAAATTGCAACGAGTTTTTCTCTTTCAAAACCCTCGTAAGCGACATTTTCTACAGATACTTCCACTGGTGCATGTCTTTCTATAGTAGCAAGCTGCTTACTCATTACTGCTTGATCCTTAAATTCTTCAAGCTTTTCTTTCAACTTATTTCCAGTCACTTGATCAACCGAGTCTAGTAACTTTTCTAATGTTGAAAATTCCTTTAACAGTTTAATCGCTGTTTTCTCACCGACGCCTGGTACACCTGGAATATTATCTGAAGGATCACCCATCAGCCCCTTCATATCAATAATTTGCTCAGGCGTTAAACCATACTTCTCCATAACATGTTCTGGAGTATATTCCTCAATGTCGGTAATTCCTTTTCGAGTGATTCCAACGGTAGTATGTTCCGAGGAAAGCTGAGTTAAGTCTTTATCTCCTGATATTACCTTGATTTCATAACCCTCTTTTTCAGCCGTTAATGACAGCGTCCCTATAATATCATCTGCCTCATAATTCTCAAGCTCATATCGCTGGATACCATATGCGTCAAGAAGTTCACGAATAAAAGGGAATTGTTCCGATAATTCAGGAGGTGTTTTCTGCCTTCCACCCTTATATTCACCAAAAGTAGCATGACGAAATGTTGTCTTGCCCGCATCAAATGCCACTAGTATATGCGTTGGCTTCTCGTCTTCGATAATCTTATTCAACATCATGGTAAAACCGTATACTGCGTTTGTGTGTACGCCCTTATCGTTATTAAGCAGGGGCAGAGCAAAGAATGCACGGTAAGCGATACTATTCCCATCTATTAATACTAACTTCTTCTTTTCCATCTATTTACCCCTTTCAGGTTAATTCATATATTTATGTAGTTCGATGATGAACTCACTGCCCTCACCTAGGGTACTTCTTACCGAAATGTTTCCGTGATGTGCTTCAACTAAATGTTTTACGATCGCTAATCCGAGGCCTGTCCCGCCAGAGTCTCGGCTTCTTGCACGGTCAACACGATAAAATCGCTCAAAAATACGTGGAATTTCTTCTTGTTTAATACCTACACCGGAGTCTTTTACATGGATTTTCACGGTTCTTTCGAATTCAAACAGTGAAACGAACACATAGCCTCCCGGAGGAGTATACAAAATGGCATTACTGATCAGATTGATAAATACCTGTTTTAAGCGGTCATGGTCTCCTTGTATATATAATTCTTCCCTCTGAAACTCAAGTTCAAGACGAATATCTTTTGATTTTGCTTTTTTATTAAGCATGGTGATTACTTCTTTTATTAATTCAAATAGGTCAAAGTCCTGGATGTTCAGCTTAAATTCCTGCTGCTCAATTTTAGAAAAATCCAGTAGATCTTGAATAAGCGATTGCATTCGCTCACTTTCTTTATTAATAATCGATAAGAATGCTTCAAGTGTATCTTGATTATTCATCGCACCGTCTAACAACGTTTCAGAAAAACCTTTTATAGAGGTAACAGGCGTCTTCAATTCATGTGACACATTTGCCACAAAATCCTTTCTCATGACTTCAAGTTTTTTGATTTCGGTAATATCATGGAAAACGAGTAAAACCCCTTTCCACACATTATTAATTCCTATAATTGGTATACCGTAAACATCAAAGTATCTTCTCTCAATCCCCAATGGAAGAAGGAGATGTTTTCTAATTTTTTGTTCTGTCCTGAACACATCCGCTATGATATTGCATATTTCCTCATGCTCAATAACCTCATAATACAATTTATCTAAATAGGTAGAAGAGTTCACATGAAAAATCTCGATGTAACCTTTATTAATTAGATTGATGAAGCCACGGCTATCCATTAATAGTAGTCCTGCACCCATATTTTCAATTAATGCACTTAAACGGTCCTGCTGTATTTCTTGAGCTTTACTCATTTCTTGAAGGTTTTGGGCCAAAACATTGATTGAAGTACTCAACATACTCGTTTCATTTAATTTATTACTTTCTATCCTTGCCCGGTAATTCCCCTTTGCCAGCTCAATGGCGACATTTGTTGCAGCTTCTATTGGCTTTGTATACCTTCCAGTTATTCTGTATCCAAGATATATAAAGACAATAAACACCATCAACAGGCTAATGGAAAGAATCCACCATATTTGCCCGTATGCTTGTTTCAGTTCACTCGTTTTAGTAAAAATGAACAAATATCCTTCATTTTTATTTGCTTGTTGTATTGGTTTCCACGAATAGTGTAAGTCGTATTCCTCACGCTCAACAAGCTCGGTCTTATTTTTTTGCTTTTCCTTTAAGACCTCATTAATAATTTCCTTTATCCCTTTTATCTTAGAAGGACTCACTTCGTCACTGTCAAACAGTATCTTCCCTTTTGGATCTGTGATGGCAAGTCTCACATTTAGGATATTGCTTATTTCCATTATTTTTTGTTGATTAAATGAATTCACGCCACCGTTATTTTCAATATGCAAGCTTAGGAGATTACTCTCTTTATCTAAACGTTCATTATATGTATCAAGGTAGTAGCCTTTTAAAAGTTGTCCAAGTAATATTTCAAGTCCGATTAATCCTATTATTAGTAAAGAAATTAGCGCAAGAAGAAGCTTTGTGCGGAATTTGGTCATTCACCTTTCGGCTCCTCAAGCTTATACCCAAGTCCACGGACGGTTTTAATATAAGCCGGTTTTTTTGTATCAACTTCAATTTTTTCCCTTAAGTGGGAAATATGAACATCTACAATACGAGTATCGCCAGCAAATTCATAATTCCAAACAGCACTCAATAATTGGTCACGGGTTAGGACGCGATTTTTATTCTGTGCTAAGTAATGAAGTAATTCGTATTCCTTCAGGGTCAGTTCCAATTGTTGATTTTTAAAATAGGCTTCATATTTCTCTGGGATAATTTGAAGATCTCCAATAACAATGTCAGTACCATCCTGTTGCTCAGCCTCATTACTGTTGGTTTGTATTTGAACTCTTCTTAAAATTGCCTTTACGCGTGCCACCACTTCTCTTGGACTAAATGGCTTAATCATATAATCATCCGCGCCGAGCTCTAACCCCAATATTTTATCAAATTCATCATCTTTAGCTGTTAACATTAGGATTGGAGTCATAATTTTCTGCTGCCGAAGCTGCTTACATACTTCGATTCCATCCATTTTCGGGAGCATAAGATCTAAAACAATGATATCCGGTGTTATACTTTCAGCTAATTGTTTTCCCGCTAGTCCATCCATTGCGGTTACTACTTCAAAACCAGCTTGTTCCAAATTATATTGAAGCAAAGTTACAATCGATTGTTCATCGTCAACAACTAGTACCTTATTTTTCATAAAAACCTCCGAGTGTTTTGTCTATTTTGCCACCTTCCACCATTATAATATAGAATAAAAAAGAATACCCACTATCGACCCTTAAGACAAAAAAAAAAGGAATGTGGGCTACATTCCTTAGAGCATTAAAAGTTATCTAACACATTTGCATCCATTCTGCCTAAACGATGAGGAGGACTAACTTTCAAGTTTCCATTAATCACTACCTCGTCTTTTTCGTTTGTTCCCACTACCGTCATCATCACTGTGTGGTCATCATGATTTACTTCGACAACCTCTAGCAACAACTGAACCGTTGCATAATGATAAACAGGCTTAGGAAATTGGATATCTTGACTTAAAATATGACTTCCAGGTCCGGGTAAATACCTTGAAATAGCAGAAGTAATCATACCCGTCAGCATTATACTAGGAACAATCGGTTTTTTATAAGGTGTTTGTGAAGCATAATCATGCTGAATAAAAAGTGGATTTGCATCATCGGTTAATCCCAAATACAGTAGAATATCCTTATCCTCCACCTTTTCGGTTAACGCTAGTTTTTCTCCAACAGACATTTCTTTAATTTCTCTTCCTAACTTTCTCTTTTTTCCTAAAAGCATTCCGTCACGCCCCTTTGTAAACGGTTTCATATTTAGTTGAAAAAATTCGGGGAACATATTCCCCGAATTTTTTCACTTATACTAATACTTTCATTACATTTTGAACGGACTCAACTGATTTGTCTAACGCTGCTTTTTCTTCAGGCGTTAATTCAAGCTCAATTACCTTCTCAATTCCGTTTGCACCGAGGATTGTTGGTACTCCAAGATAAATACCCTCATATCCAAATTCTCCTTCAAGGTAAGCAATGGAAGGAAGCACACGGCGCTGATCTTTTAAGATTGCTTCACACATTTCAACCAATGACGCTGCTGGAGCATAATAGGCACTGCCGTTGCCTAAAAGGTTGACGATTTCACCGCCGCCTTTTCTAGTGCGCTCAACAATCGCTTCTAAACGCTCTTTAGGAATTAATGTTTCTAATGGAATACCACCAGCATAGGAATAACGAACAAGCGGAACCATATCATCACCGTGTCCACCTAAGACAAATCCGGTTATATCCTTAACAGAAAGATTTAATTCCTGCGCAACAAAAGTACGGAAACGAGCTGTATCTAGTACACCAGATTGGCCAATGACCCGGTTCTTAGGGAATCCAGATTCTTTAAATACAGTATACGTCATTGCATCAACTGGATTTGTCAATACAAGGATTGTACAGTTTGGGGAATACTTTACGATTTCCTGTGTGACACTTTTCATTACCTTTTGGTTTGTTTGAACTAGATCATCACGGCTCATTCCAGGTTTACGTGCAATACCAGCCGTAATGACAACGATGTCAGAATCACGAGTATCTTCGTAATTAGATGTACCAGTTATGTTTGAATCAAATCCTTGAACTGGACTTGCTTCAAGCATATCTAATGCTTTCCCTTTAGTAGGGTTTTCCATTTGAGGGATATCAACTAGAACGACATCGCCTAATTCTTTTTGTGCAAGTAAGAATGCAGTTGTAGCACCAGTGAAACCGCCACCAATTACGGAAACCTTTTTACGCTTTAATGACATTTTTAACTCTCCCCTTTGAAAGTATTATTGTCGTTATTCGAAAAAAGGACTGTTCGAAAACAGCCCTGATTTTCCTTGTCACGTTTCTTACTCTAGGTGCACTAGCTTGCCAATTATTCCATATTCTTAATTAATTCATCACCAAATTCTGATGTTTTAACTTCTGTTGCTCCATCCATTAAACGAGCAAAGTCATACGTTACTACTTTAGAAGCAATCGTCTTTTCCACTGATTTAATGACCATTTTAGCCGCTTCATTCCATCCTAAGTGCTCAAGTAGTAATACACCTGAAAGGATTACAGATGAAGGATTAACTTTATCAAGGCCTGCATATTTAGGTGCAGTACCATGTGTAGCTTCGAAAATCGCATGGCCAGTTTCATAATTGATGTTTGCTCCAGGAGCAATACCAATTCCGCCAACCTGTGCAGCAAGAGCATCAGAGATATAGTCACCGTTTAAGTTCATTGTTGCAACAACATCAAACTCACGTGGACGAGTAAGGATTTGCTGTAAGAAGATATCCGCAATCGCATCTTTTACGATGATCTTGCCAGCTGCTTCAGCATCAGCTTGAGCTTTGTTTGCTGCTTCAGTACCTTGCTCTTCTTTAATACGGTCATATTGAGCCCAAGTAAATACTTTATCGCCGAATTCTTTTTCAGCAAGCTCATAACCCCAGTTTTTGAATGCACCTTCAGTAAATTTCATGATATTACCTTTGTGCACGAGTGTTAATGATTTACGGCCTTCTTTAATTGCGTAATTAAGGGCAGCACGTACAAGGCGTGAAGTTCCTTCTTCAGAAACAGGCTTAATACCGATACCAGAAGTCTCTGGAAATCTGATTTTGTTTACACCCATTTCAGTTTTTAAGAAATTGATTAGTTTATTAACAGCTTCTGAACCTTTTTCATACTCGATACCTGCATAGATATCTTCTGTGTTTTCACGGAAAATAACCATATCAGTGTCTTGCGGACGCTTAACTGGAGAAGGAACACCTTCAAACCATCTTACTGGACGTAAGCATACAAATAAATCTAACTCTTGACGAAGCGCAACGTTCAATGAACGGATACCGCCTCCAACAGGAGTTGTAAGTGGACCTTTGATGGCAATCAAATATTCATTGATTACATCAAGAGTTTCTTGTGGAAGCCATTCACCAGTTTGGTTAAAAGCTTTTTCTCCAGCTAGAACTTCTTTCCAAACGATTTTACGTTCGCCTTTATATGCTTTTTCTACCGCTGCATTTAATACTCTCTCGGAAGCAGCCCAGATATCTGGTCCAATACCGTCACCTTCAATAAATGGGATAATTGGATTGTTTGGTACGTTTAATACTCCGTTTGTTACTGTGATTTTTTCGCCTTGCATAGTTGTTCTCCCTCCTAGTTATGTATCAATGGTAATAATCATTTGTCCCTTTTCGTATTAAAGAGATTGGGTCCAAGGTTAAAGATTTGACGCTTTAACCTTTTCCCACAATCCTATTAGAACAATTTTTTTGAAAAAAGTAAATATTTATTAACCTCTTTGATTAATTGGTACATATGTCTGCATGCCAGGACCTATATATTCAGCACGTGGACGAATTAATCGATTGTTATCATATTGTTCTAGAATGTGAGCTAGCCATCCTGAAACCCTGCTAACTGCAAAGATTGGTGTAAATAGATCATGGTCAATGCCTAAGCTATGGTACATGGACGCTGAGTAGAAATCAACGTTTGGCGGTAATTTCTTTTCGCCGGTAACAATGCTTTCAATTTTTTCAGACATTTCATACCAATGCGGCTCACCTGTTAACTCCGTTAATTTCTTGGACATTGCTCTTAAGTGCTTGGCACGAGGATCGCCTGAGCGATAAACACGGTGTCCAAAGCCCATGATTTTTTCTTTTTTCTCAAGTTTTCCACGAACATATGGCTCAACATTTTCAATTGTACCAATTTCTTTAAGCATTTTCATTACTGCTTCATTTGCACCACCGTGTAATGGTCCTTTAAGAGCTCCGATTGCAGCAGTTACACCGGAGTAGACATCTGATAATGTAGCTACACAAACTCTAGCAGTAAATGTTGATGCATTAAGTTCATGATCAGCATGTAATACAAGGGCTTTGTCCATGGCATTAACTGCAATTTCATCCGGTTCATTTCCGGTCAACATGTAAAGGAAGTTAGCCGCAAAGCTTAAATCAGTTCTTGGTGCGATTGGTTCAAGCCCTTTTCTAACGCGTGCAAAAGTTGTCACAATAGCTGGCATTTTTGCTTGAAGGCGAATCGCCTTTTGATAGTTTGACTCTGGATCCATGGTGTCGGCATCTTCGTCATAAAGACCCAGTAAGGATACAGCGGAACGTAATGCAGCCATTGGATGAACCTTTTCAATAGGGTACATCTTAAAGTGCTCAATCACTTGTTGTGGAAGTGCTGCATTTTCTGATAGCTGTTTTTTTAATTCTGCTAATTCAGGCTCTGTTGGTAATCTGCGGTGCCACAATAAATAAATTACTTCTTCAAAGCTCGCATTCTCAGCTAAATCGTCGATGTCATAACCAACATAGGTTAACGTATCATCAATGATTGAGCTGATCGAAGAAGTTGTTGCCACTACCCCTTCAAGACCTCGAGTTACTGTCATAGAAAATCTCTCCTTCTCATTCTAATTTCCCCATTACCCATTTGTTAAAAGAAGTATTTTTATCAGCTGAAACTGTTAATGGTCACAGCTATGTTGAAAGAAAATCTTCATTTCAAATATGAATGATTAGCGCTCTTTTTAAACAATATCTAGATTGAGCGCTTGCTCGGAAAAAATCCAGCAAGCGGAATAACTTTTATTTAATAAAAAGTTACTTTACAAGTAATCTAGCATATTTATGTGACTTATGTAAAAAAGGATGCGCTTTCAAGTCCTATTATAAACAATTATCAGATTTTTGTGAATGAAAAGGGGCTGAAAAGTTCAAAAAAAATATTATTTTACAAAAAAGCTAACTAAAAAAATCAATTATTTTCATCGCTGTATAGGCTATTCCTGCACCAATAAGAGGGCCTACAGCCACTCCTTTAAATATGGAAACGGATAGAATAGTCCCTAGAACAAGAGCTGTGGTAATATGCGGATCATTTTGTAAGAGAGATACTCCACCCTTAGCTAATAATGCAACAGCCATGCCTGAAATAAGAGCTACCCAGGCCAGTGGTGATTTAAAGGCACCAGTCAAATCTTTAAAACCAATTTCACCCGATGCAATTGGAGCTAAAACTGCGATCGTGATGACCGTAACTCCCCAGTTAATCCCTTTACTTTGTATAAAGGTAAAGGATTTTGTTTCAAGCCCGCTTAATTTTAATATGAGTAAAACGACAATCGCAATTAATAATGAGTTATTTTTTGCGATAAGTCCAATGACTAAAAGCAGTAATAAAAACAATAATGGCTGATTAAACATAAATTTCCATCCTTCCTACTTACAATAGGGAAAATCATGCAGCATTGTACAAAAAATGTTAAACTAGAGCTACCTATCTGACTGGTTAAGGAGGCATGTTATTGGATAAAAAGTACTTGTATCGATCCTTTAGATTCATTTTAGTGATTAGCATTGTTTTTCTAGGGCTTCTATCATTTTATTATTTGTCAAAAGTGACCTATCCATTTCTTATTGCCTTAGTAATTGCCTTTTTTATTAACCCAATTGTTAATGTTTTTGAAAAAAAACTTCGAATGCCCCGTGGATTAGCTGTTTTTGTGGCATTAATTATCATTTTTGCCTTCGTTGCGGGGTTAGTTACACTTTTAGTAGCTGAATTGGTTTCCGGTGCAAATTATCTTGCCCGCGTTGTCCCTGAGCATTTGGATACCTTAATCGGATATATCGAGGAGTATATAACAGCACAAATTATCCCTCTTTATAATCAATTAACAAGTATGTTTAACCAATTAGAAGATGGGCAGCAAAACACAATCATATCTAATATTAAAAACGTTGGCTCTACCATTGGAACAAATGCTGGAAACTTTATTCAAAACCTTTTTGGCAACATACCAGTCATCTTATCATGGTTCCCAAATGCCGCAACTGTATTAATTTTCTCCTTTTTAGCAACCTTTTTTATTAGTAAGGATTGGTACAGACTTTCACGTATGAGCAGTTCCATTTTACCTGAGAAAGCTAAAACAAGCGGGAAAACTGTGTTCGTAGATTTACAGAAAGCTTTATTTGGCTTTCTTAAGGCCCAATTAACCCTAATTTCCATTACAACAGTTATTATACTTATTGGGCTGCTTGTACTTCGCGTTGATTACGCGATTACCATCGCTTTGATAACAGGTATCGTAGACATTATTCCATATCTTGGCACCGGAGCTGTTTTTGTACCATGGATTATTTATGAGGTGATTGCAGGTGATATTAGTCTTGCAATAGGTTTAGGAGTCTTATATTTACTGGTAATCGTGCAAAGACAGATTATGGAGCCAAAAATACTATCGTCTAATATCGGTCTTGATCCATTAGCCACACTAATCGCCTTGTTCGTAGGATTTAAATTAGTTGGCTTTCTAGGACTGATTTTAGGTCCTGTGACTCTCGTCATTATTAACACACTCTATCGAGCAAATGTGTTTCACGATATCTGGACATTTATTAAAGGCTAATACGTAAAAACGTCAACCTCCACTGGAAGTTGACGTTTTTATTTGATAATTTTTATGTTCCCCTTTTGTATTCTCTTTCGTAAAGCGTTAATGATCAACCATTTAAAGGGCTTTCTAGATGGAGGGAATAACAATAAAAATCCAAATAAATCCGTAATAAATCCAGGTGTTAACAGCAGGGTTCCTCCAATTAAAATACAAATACCATCCAAGACAGATTCACCAGGGAGTTGACCATATGCAAGCTGTTCTTGTGCTTTTTTTATCGTCTGCAATCCTTCTCTCTTGGCCAAATAGGCACCAATTACTCCTGTTAGAATGATAAAAGCCAGGGTTGGCAAAAATCCTATTGTTTTACCTGATAACAGCAGGAATCCGATATCTATTGCGGGTATTACAATAATGAATAAAGCTAAATAGCGCATTGTTCCATCCCCTTCAAACAAGCTTTGTCTATTATACATCGAAGAAAGAAAAAAAGAAGGGAAATCCCTTCTTTCTGATTCTATAATACACTAGCGTGCCCGTTATAAATGACACCTCTTGTTGCGTCTACTGTGATTTCTTGGCCATCAGTAAATAACTCAAGTGCTTTTTCCACACCAACAATAACAGGAATACCAAGGTTTAGACCAACTACTGCTGCATGGCTTGTTAACCCGCCCTCTTGAGTAATAAGAGCCGCACATTTTTCAATCGCTGGTACCATATCACGGTCTGTACCAAGCGTAACTAAAATGGAACCTGGCTTAACTTTCTGAATGGCTTCCCCTGCATCATGGGCAATAACTACTTTACCAAAAGCAGATTTACGACCGATTCCTTGAGCTCTAGCAATAATATCCCCAACAACATGAATTTTCATTAGGTTCGTCGTTCCAGCTTCGCCAACTGGTACACCAGCAGTGATGACAACCAAGTCACCATGTTTAACAAGACCGCTGTTTACACTTTCCTCAACAGCACTATCCAGCATTTCATCCGTAGAGCTGCAGATTCTTCCAAGCTTAGGATATACACCCCATACAAGCGCTAAACGGCGGCAGATTTGCTCATTGTACGTAACTGCCACGATTGGTGCCTTTGTACGGTATTTTGATATCATTCTAGCAGTATGACCGCTTTCAGTTGGTGTAACAATTGCATTTACATCAAGATTTAGTGCTGTATGTGCAACAGACTGACCAATTGCGTCTGTAAGATTGTGTTCGGTATTTTTACTGCGTGCTGATAAAATTTCTTTATGATCTAATGCTTGTTCTGCTCTAGATGCAATATTATGCATGGTTTGTACAGCTTCAACAGGATAAATTCCAGCTGCTGTTTCACCAGATAACATGATAGCATCTGTACCATCAAATATTGCATTTGCCACGTCACTAGCCTCGGCACGTGTTGGGCGCGGATTACGCTGCATGGAATCAAGCATTTGTGTAGCGGTAATAACAGGCTTACCATGTGCATTACACTTCTTGATTAACATTTTTTGCACGAGTGGTACTTCTTCAGCAGGTATTTCAACACCTAAATCTCCACGAGCAACCATTAAACCATCAGAAATTTCAAGGATTTCATCAATGTTATCGACGCCTTCTTGGTTTTCAATCTTAGGGATAATATGGATGTGTGTAGCTTGCTTTTCCTCTAATAGCTGACGAATTTCCATTACGTCGCTTGCACGGCGTACAAAGGAAGCGGCAATAAAATCAACACCTTGTTCGATTCCAAAAATGATATCATTTGTATCTTTTTCTGTAATACCCGGAAGTTTGACAGAAACTCCTGGTACATTCACACCTTTTTTGTTTTTCAATGTTCCACTGTTAAGGATTTTTGTTTTGATTTCATTTTGTGCCTTATCAATATTAAGGACTTCTAGGCCAATTAAACCATCATCTAACAATATTTTAGAGCCCACATGAACATCATCAATTAATCCTGGGTATGTAATTGAAAACTTTTCAGTTGTACCTTCGACTTCCGTCATCGAGACAATAATATTTTCCCCTGATTTAAGTTCAATTGCACCGTTTACCATATTATTCGTGCGGATTTCTGGACCTTTTGTATCAAGTAAAATGGCCACAGTCTTCCCTGTTAATTTAGAAGCCTCTCGGATATTTCGGATTCGCTGTCCATGCTCTTCAAAATCACCATGGGAAAAATTTAATCGTGCTACATTCATACCGGATTCGATTAATTGTGTTAGTTTTTCTACACTCTCACTTGCAGGACCAATCGTACAGACGATTTTCGTTTTACGTAACATTCTTTGTTTCCTCCTATATTTCAACTAGTACTAATTAGATGGATAATTCTTTTGAAAGCCTAACAAGGTCTAGGTCCAGCACGTGCTTTCTTTCTAATGCTTCAACGATATCATAATCTACCACACGATTACTTTCCATCCCTACAGCACGTCCGCCTTTACCTTCGATTAATAATTCAACTGCTCTTGCACCTAAGCGGCTTGCGAGTACCCTGTCGGCTGCAGTTGGCGAACCACCGCGTTGAATATGCCCAAGTACAGAAACTCTAGTGTCAAAGTTCGTAGCTTCTTTTAACTGTTTGGCAAATTCATCGCCACCGCAAACTCCTTCAGCAACAATGATGATACTATGCTTCTTACCGCGTTCTTGACCTTTCCTGAGCCTTTCTGTAATTTCAGCCATATCGTAGCCTTCTTCAGGGATAAGGATGGTTTCTGCACCGCCTGCGAGACCAGCATACAAAGCGATGTCACCAGCATCCCTGCCCATTACTTCAATCACAAAGGTTCTCTCATGTGATGTAGCCGTATCGCGGATTTTATCCAAGGCGTCAATAACTGTATTTAATGCAGTATCAAATCCAATTGTTAGTTCTGTTCCAGGAATATCATTATCAATCGTACCAGGTACCCCTACACATGGATATCCTTGTTGAGTTAAAGCTCTTGCACCACGATAAGAACCATCGCCGCCAATGACAACTAGCCCTTCAATACCATGTGCTTTTAACTGCTCAATTCCTTTTTGCTGTCCCTCTGGTGTTTTAAATTCTGGGCATCGTGCTGTTTGCAGCATGGTACCACCGCGATGAATAATATCACCGACAGAGCCGAGCTCAAGTTTTTTTATTTTTCCAGAGATTAGTCCAGTGTATCCACCATATATTCCGTATACCTCAACGTTGTGATATATAGCCTTTCGAACTACAGCCCGGATCGCAGGATTCATTCCTGGTGAGTCTCCACCACTTGTTAATACACCAATTTTTTTCATTTCTACCACCTCATGGGATTTACTAAAATATGTATATCTAAATAGAAGTTATCTTTATACGTGTACTTCATTTATTATAAACTAAAAAGCCGGTAATATTTATAAAATACCACTAAATAGACCCCTATAACAACTCAATCATATTAGTAAAAAAAATAGGCGAAATAATCTGTAAAGTGAAACCGCTTAACCAAGAAATGGAAACGCAGTCATTTACACTTATTGGATAATTTTTGACATAAATGTGAAAAAGGAAGTAAGTCCCAAATACAAAAACGTGCTCTTAGAGCACGTTTAAATTTTAATATAATCCTTTATAAATGAGTATTCACCAATCGTTCTAAATCGATTATATCGATCTGCAATAAGTTCCTCTTCTGAGAGTTCTAAAAGTTCCTTTAAAGATTTCTTAAGGAAATTGTCAATTGCTTCTGATTGACCCTTAACGTCTTTATGTGCCCCACCCTTAATTTCTGGGATTATATCATCGATGATTCCCAGTTCCTTTAGGTCTGGTGCTGTAATTTTCATGGACTCCGCTGCTTTCTTCGCTAGTGCAGAATCCTTCCATAATATAGCAGCAGCACCTTCTGGTGAAATAACAGAGTACGTGGAATTCTCAAGCATGTACATGCGGTTGCCCACCCCTAATGCGAGCGCACCACCACTTCCACCCTCGCCAATAACGATGCAAATAACTGGGACCTTAAGACCGGCCATTTCAAATAGGTTACGGGCAATGGCTTCACTTTGTCCCCGTTCTTCTGCAGCTTTTCCTGGATAGGCACCTTTTGTATCAATAAAACAAATAATTGGACGATTAAATTTATCTGCCTGTTTCATTAGACGAAGTGCTTTTCTATAGCCTTCCGGATGAGGCATTCCAAAGTTCCTGCGGATATTTTCTTTGGTGTCTTTTCCTCTTTGATGACCAATGACGGTTACTGGAAGCCCGCGGAACTTGGCCACACCGCCGACAATAGCTTCATCATCACCAAATGTTCTGTCTCCGTGACATTCAAAGAAACCGTCAAATAGATTAGAGATATAATCTAATGTAGTCGGTCTATTTGGATGTCTGGCAATTTGAACACGGTCCCATGGCTTTATATTGTTATAAATATCTTTTTCAAGTTTTTCAAGTCGTAATTCTAACTTTTCAATTTCGGATGATAAGTCTACATCTGCAGTTTTGGTAAACTCTTTAAGTTCGGCAATTTTATTTCTTAATTGCACGACTGGGCGTTCAAATTCTAATTCCCCTACCATTCGAGCTCACCTCCAGGTTGATGAATTTCGAGTAAGTTTGTGATTTTATCAACTAAATCTGGACGAGTAATAATCGCGTCCAGTTGACCATGCTTTAAGAGAAACTCTGCTGTTTGAAAGTCCTCAGGCAATTCCTCACGAATGGATTGTTCGATAACTCTACGCCCTGCAAAACCGATTAATGCACCTGGTTCTGCAAAGTTATAGTCTCCCAATGATGCGAAGCTTGCAGAAACACCGCCAGTTGTAGGATGCGTCATAATCGAAATAATAAGTCCGCCATTTTCACTAAATCTCTTTAATGCCACACTTGTTTTGGCCATTTGCATTAAGCTGAGGACACCTTCCTGCATTCTAGCACCGCCAGAGGCAGTAAAAATAATAAAAGGCACTGACATTTCATCAGCTTTTTCGATCGCACGAGTTATTTTTTCACCTACAACAGAACCCATACTGCCCATTCTAAAAGTAGAATCCATAATAGCCAATACAACTTTATTTCCGTTGACACTTCCCGAGCCTGTTACGACTGCCTCATTAATCTTCGTTTTCTGACGGTCTTTTTCTACTTTTTCCAAGTAATCTGGGAAGTTTAATGGATTCTCGGAAACCATGTTTTCGTCTATTTCAATGAAGCTGTCTTCATCTAAAAAGCTGATGATACGCTCCTTTGCGTTCATGGCAAAGTGATATCCACAATGTAGACATACTTTCAAATTTTTATTTAATTCTTTCGTATACATTATCGTCTTACATGATGGACATTTAGTCATAATCCCTTCAGGTACATCACTTTTAGCAGCCTCAGTAGGAATCGTTGCATATTTTTTCTTTTTTACCGTATTTTTTGTAAAAAGATCTTTAAGCAATTTGTCCAAACCTCCTTGTTCGAAAATCTGCCAATCGGCAAGTTTTTTTATCATTCTTTATTTGAAGTCTTGCCTTAAATAATGACAATTCAAACCTAACCTCGATAATTGGTCAGACCACCCAAAAACTAAAAATGCCCACTTCCAATTGGGCTTGATTGCTTGTCTATCACTATAAAGGAAAAATACTTCAAAATCTGTTAGTATTTGTCGGTTAAAATAGACAAATTTCTTAATTGGCGATAAGCAGATAATGTTTTTTCCTCATCTTTTTCAATCAAGGC
Organism: Neobacillus driksii; assembly: GCF_013409995.1. Lineage (GTDB taxonomy): Bacteria > Bacillota > Bacilli > Bacillales > Cytobacillaceae > Neobacillus > Neobacillus driksii. The sequence goes on along the minus strand of NZ_JACCBX010000010.1, from coordinate 126,015 downwards.
TTCGATTAACATTAAATAGCTATCACGATTGTACTCCTCGTTTTGTAAACTCAAAGAATGGTGATAGTCCTTTAATATTAACCATATTCTTGAAAACAGATAATTGTCTGCTAGTTCAATAAGTTCATAAAAGAATTGATCATCATTTAATTGTTTGGCTTTTACCAAGCTCTTTAGCTTTACTACCTGCTGTTCATCCGCTCGATTTAGGACTAACCGAAGAAGATCCATTTCTATTAGGTTCTTTGTTTCAATAACGTCTAACTTTGCCTTTTCATCCTGAAGAATAAAGGTCCCCAGCAGCTGTACAAGTTGATTTCCTCGAAAATCGCGTATAAAGGTGCCTTCACCGCGTCTCGTTTCGATTAAGCCTAACAGTTCTAATGCTCTTAATGCTTCCCGAACGGAAGAGCGCCCGACATTCAGGCGCTCTGATAATTCCCGCTCAGATGGGATTTTATCTCCAGATTTCAAATTATCTGCAGCTATCATCTCTCTTAGCTGTTTCACAATCTCAAGATATACTTTAGTATTCGTCACTTAACAATCACTCACTTTTACCTATGATAGCGAGCCTCATTGTTTTTTCTTTTATATCTTCAGGGTCAACCTTAATACGTGCAACACCTGTTTCCATGGCTGCTTTTGCTACTGCAGCAGCAACAGCCGGAGCAACACGAGGATCAAATGGTGCAGGGATGACATAATCCTCATCTAATTCAGATTCATTTATTAAACTGGCTATTGCCTCAACGGCTGCCACTTTCATTGCCTCGTTTATGTGTGTGGCACGGACATCTAGAGCACCACGGAAAATTCCAGGGAAGGCTAGGACATTATTTACCTGGTTTGGAAAATCAGATCTACCCGTTCCTACCACTCTTGCTCCCGCTTCTTTTGCTGCCTGTGGCATAATTTCTGGATTAGGGTTTGCCATAGCAAATATGATTGCATCTTTGTTCATTGAAGCAACCATTTCTTTTGTTAAAGCACCTTCAACCGATACACCAATAAATACATCAGCACCTTTTATTACATCTTCAAGGCTACCAGTAAGATTATCACGATTTGTGAATTTTGCAACCTCTGCCTTAACGTCATTCATACCTTGCGGACGTCCTTCGTAAATGGCACCCTTCGTATCACACATAACAATATCTCGAACCCCATAGCTGTGTAATAATTTTATAATGGCAATTCCAGCAGCTCCAGCACCATTTGCGACCACTTTGATTTCAGTGATTTTTTTGTCAATCAGCTTAAGAGCGTTAACAAGACCAGCTGCTGTAACAATAGCGGTACCATGTTGATCATCATGGAAAACAGGAATATTCGCTTCTTTTTTTAATCGTTCCTCGATAACAAAGCAATTTGGTGCAGCGATATCTTCAAGATTCACGCCGCCAAATGTTGGCTCGAGCAACTTAACAGTTTCAATAATCTTCTCTACATCGGTTGTGTTTAAACAAATTGGGAAGGCATCGACGCCGGCAAAGCTTTTGAATAAAACTGCTTTCCCTTCCATTACAGGGAGCGCAGCTTCTGGTCCAATGTTACCAAGACCTAACACTGCTGTACCATCAGTAACTACAGCAACCATATTGCCTTTCATTGTGTAATCGTAAACCGTTTCAGGCTTTTCATAAATATCTTTACACGGTTCGGCAACGCCCGGAGAATACGCTAAACTTAAATCCTTGGCATTTCTTACTGGTACTTTTGATTTTGACTCAAGCTTTCCCTTATTAATTCGATGCATATGTAGTGCTTCTTCCCGTAATGTCAAGATATGTCACCCCTTCAATTAGTACAAAAAGATATCGATAAATACAATGAATCATAGTCTGTTTTTTAGTGGTCAGACCACACCATCTTCATTTACCACTATAACACATCTGCAAGAGTTGTAAAGAATTATTCTTTTAAAACTACATTGTCTGTTCCCAGAAAATCACGTAATCCTTTCATGAGATTATCGCTTGGGTGAATCATAAACTCACTACCCAGTCTGATCGTTTTCCTGCTGGTTTCATAGTGTAAAACTACTTTCGTTTGCCCAGTATTTGCTTTAAATAATTGTTTTAAGTGGTTTAGGGAGTGCTCGTCTTGTTTTTCATTGGCTATTTTTAAATATAATATTGAGTCCTGCTTTGTTTTTGTATTCAACCATGTATCGATTTCAGAGGCTTGTTGAACAATAAATTGAAGCTTCCCTTCACGTTCCTCCACTTTCCCTTCTATAACAGCAAACCCCCCGGGTTCCATCAAGTGAGAATATTTTTTGTAAACTGCTGGAAAAGCAACAGCTTCCATTTCACCACTTGAATCACTTACATTTAGGAAAGCCATGGAATCCCCTTTTTTTGTTCTGATTTTCCGTATAGATGTTATATACACACCAGCAGCAGCTCGTCTTTGGTTCGCCGAGAATTCAAATAAAGCATTTGCTCCAGCTTGTTTAAGTCTTTTTTCAAAAATCGAGACTGGGTGATCTGACAGGTAAAAGCCAAGAGCCTCTTTTTCAAAAGCAAGCTTATCCTCTAGTCTAATAGGATCTACTTGGACATATTTCGGCTTAAGCTGGAATTCCTCATGAAATAATTCCACTTGGCTTGATTCATCCACCTTAAATAATTGCGCGTGTTCCAGGGCAACATCCAAACTTGCAAGCAGGACTGCACGATCTTCTTTAAATTCATCAAAGCTTCCAGAATGAACGAGAACCTCCAGTGTCTTTCGATTAATTGCTTTTGAAGATACCCTTGTGCAAAAATCAAATAAATCCTCAAACTTTTTACTTTTCCTTGCTTGAAAAATTTCTCTTAATGCTGCCGCACCTACACTTTTAATCGCTGCAAGGCTGTATCTGACACCAGACCTCTCTACTTGAAAGGAAAACCCGCTGTAATTAATGGAAGGAGGCAGGATTTCAATATCCTTTTGTTTTGTTTCCAAAATATATTGGGCTATTTTGGTTTCATTCCCAATTGCGGATGTTAACAACCCAGCCATAAAATAAAGGGGGTAATTGGCTTTTAAATAGGCAAGCTGGTATGCAATCAAACTGTATGCCACAGCATGACTTCGATTAAAACCATAATTTGCAAATCGAACAATTAAATCATAAATATCATTTGCAAGTGCGACATTATAACCTTTCTTTAAAGCACCTTGGACAAAATGGTTTCGTTCCCTGTCCAAAACATCCTTTTGTTTTTTCCCTACCGCCCGCCGCAGCAAATCTGCTTCACCGAGGGAAAAACCGGCCATTTTTGAGGCAATTTGCATTATTTGCTCCTGATATACAATGACTCCATATGTATTCTCCAGGATTGGTTTCAAATCCTCATGCGGGTACTCCACTGCTTCGTTCCCATGTTTTCGGTCAATAAAAAGCGGAATATTCTCCATTGGTCCTGGACGATATAAAGCATTAACAGCAACGATATCTTCAAAGCGTGACGGCTGTAAGCGCGATAATACCTTCCTCATCCCGTCTGATTCTAACTGAAAAATACCTGTGGTCTCTCCTCTTGCCAAAAGTTCGAATGTTTTTTCATCATTTAATGATATCGTTTTAATATCCACTTTTCTTCCCGTTTTCTTTTGAATAGAAGATAAGATCGATTCGATTAATGATAAATTTCTCAACCCAAGAAAATCCATTTTCAGTAAGCCTATTTCCTCAAGATGCTCCATTGAATACTGGGTTAAATACACCTGATTATGTCCCTGTTGAATGGGAATTAACTCAATGAGCTGCTTCTCACTAATAACGACACCTGCAGCATGTGTAGAAGTATGGCGAGGTAGTCCCTCAAGTTTTAATGCGGTTTCATAGAGTTTTCGATTCATTGGGCTTTCATCAATAAAGGCTCTAAGTGGCTGCGATTCTTTATAGGCGTCTTTAAGGCTAATTCCCAGACGCGCGGGAATGCGTCTAGACAGCTGTTCTAATTCCTTCGTATTCAATCCAAAAGCCCTGCCAACATCTCTTAGCGCACCCTTAGCAGCCATGGTTCCAAACGTAACAATTTGTGCAACATGTAATTCACCGTATTTTTTTGCAACATATTCAATTACTTCATCCCGACGATGATCCGGAAAATCTATATCTATATCCGGCATCGATATTCGCTCTGGATTTAAAAAGCGTTCGAATAATAACTGATGTGATAACGGGTCCACATCGGTAATATACAAAACATAGGCAACAAGTGATCCTGCAGCAGATCCCCTGCCTGGACCGGTCAAAATACCATGCTCTCTGGCATATCTCATAAAATCCCAAACAATTAAAAAGTAGTTACTAAATTTCATGGAATTAATGACTGACAATTCATAAGACAATCGTTCATAGTGTTCTTTAGAAGGGGAAGTAAAGCGCTCCTTTAACCCTTTCTGACAGAGAATTTCCAAGTAATCTTCCGCTGACAGCTTATTTTCTGTCGGATATTCAGGTAAATAGGTTTTGTTCAATTCGATATTTACCATGCACCTTCTTGCGATTGTAATACTGTTCTCTAAGGCCTCGGGTAATTCAGGAAATGCCTCTACCATTTCATTTGCACTTTTTAAATAAAATTGATCGCTTTCAAGTCTTTCCCGGTGCTCATCCTGAAGTTTATCACCATTTTTTATTGCTAATAGACATTCATGAGCAAACATATCTTCTTGGTCTATGTAATGAACTCTATTTGTAGCCACTAATGGAATACTTAGCTCCTCGGCAATACCTTGAATCCTCTTTGTTACGATTGCTTCGTCCTCTAAGTGATGGTTTTGGACACATAAAAAAAATGACTTTTTGCCAAAGATAAGCTGAAGTTTTTTTATGATAGCGATCGCTTCTTCAGGTTGATTGCTTAATAGATTTTGTTCAATCTCTCCTTCAATCCCTGGAGAAATGGCAATAAGTCCTTCTGCATAATGTTTTAACCATTTAAAAGGAATACCGGTTGCCGCTTTCGTTTGAACGGCACTAGAAATTTTTAAAAGGTTTTTAAACCCCTTTTCATTTTCAGCAAGCAGGACTAATGGAAATGATTCTTCCTCCCTGTGTTCACTTTCTACATCAACGGTTAACCCCATAATCGGTTGAATATTGTTTTTGAGACATAATTTATAAAATTCAATACTTCCATACATCACATTTCTATCGGTTAATGCAATCGCCTTAAATCCTTTTTTCTTTGCATTATGAACCAATTCTTGAACCGAAGCTGTGCTTGTTAACAAGCTATAAGCACTATAAACATGAAGGTGAATAAAAGACATTTTGTCACCCCTTCCAATAAAAACTCTTACTTATATTATAGAGCCAAACTCAAAAAAAGGAAAATATGTTCTTATTTTTAAATTCATAATCAAGCTTGTTTGTCCATATAAATGTATAAGGGTATTGATATTCCGTGAGGGCGGTTGAGGTTATGAAAGAAATTGGTTTTTTTCCTACATTTATTGAAAGTTATTTTATTGCATTGGGCGTTATTCTAGGCGGTTCCTTAATTGGTGGAATCGCTGCCTTTCTAACTGGACAACCACCGCTTACAGCTGTTTACAGGCTGTCGACAGACTTAAGAATATGGGCAATTGTCGCTGCTATCGGCGGAACCTTTGATGCAGTTTACACCTTTGAGAGAGGGTTATTTAATGCAGAAACAAGGGACATTTTTAAACAGCTCCTTATTATCCTTTCAGCATTAGGCGGTGCCCAGACAGGCGCACTCATTATTAATTGGTTAACACAGGAGTATATATCGTGAGAATTCCTCCCTATTATCGACGACCTTCATGGCAGCGTTTTTTTGCAGGAATGGCTATAGGCGGCGCTATAAGTTGGTGTATTTTTATCTATATTTTTGGAGTGTGGCAAGAGAAGCATACTGCACTCATTGATAAACAGAGCGAAAAAATTATTGACCTTGAAAACGAAAAAAAGATTTGGCAGGAAGAATATAAAGAAATAAATAAGCGGACGATTGAGCAGTTGACGACTCAAAAAATCAACGTCAAAATAATCAACGGGGAAAAATACAAACTGGATATGTTAAGTGTTTCTGAAATTGAAGACTCCGTAAAAGATGATATTAGTATGATGCTTGCAAAGGACATTGATACCGTCTATAAAAGCAAAGAATTAATCAAGAAAATTATTCAAAATAAACCCGTTAAAATAAACGACAAACGATACAAACTTAAGGTCAAGGAAATGGTTATCTTCACCACCCTTTCCATTCAATTAGAAATAGAATTCGAACAATAATCAAAGAATCGGCCTGCGTACGCGGCCGATTCTTTGCATTATGATTGATAGTTGTCACAAACAGCGCTTAGTTCTTTTACTACATTCTCAACCTCATCCCACGAATGGATTGATGCACCAGAAGCAAGTGGATGTCCCCCGCCTTTAAACTTTCTTGCAACACCATTAATGACTGGACCTTTTGAACGTAAACGTACCCTGATTTGATCTTCTTCTTCAATAAAAAACACCCATGCTTTAATACCTTTTACATCGCCTAAAGTCCCAACTAGTAATGAAGCCTCTGATGGCTCTGCGTTGTATTCATCCAATAGCTCCTTTGTTAGCATCACAGAAGCTACACCATTATCCTGCATTTCAAAGTTTTGAAGAATATAGCCGTTTAATTTAATAATATTGGTATCACGCTCGTACATTTTGTCAAAAAGCTCGGTACGAGAAAAATCATAATGAATGAGTTCCCCTGCATAAGCAAAGGTTTTGTCTGTCGTGCTTGGAAATAGGAATCTTCCTGTATCACCAACAATCCCGCCAAATAAAAGCCTTGCAGCAGCATCATTTAATTTTAACCCTCTATCCTTACCAAATAAATAAAATTCATAAATCATCTCACTACATGAACTTGCCGTTGTATCCACCCACAATAAATCACCATAAGGATCTTCGTTGGGATGATGGTCTATTTTGATTAGTTTATCCCCTAATGAATATCTTTTATCACAAATTCGTTCCTCATTAGCGGTGTCACAAACAATAACCAGTGCTCCTTTGTATACCTCATCAGGAATAGAATCCAGACGGCGCATAAAATGGAGCGACCTTTCTTCTTTTCCAACTGCATACACCTTTTTATTTGGATATGATGCTTTTAGAATCTCAACTAATCCACATTGTGAACCGTATGCATCTGGATCTGGACGCACATGGCGATGTACGATTATGGTCTCATATTGTTCGATCATTTCTAAAATTTTTTCATTCAATGTGATCACCTCTCTATTGTTTTGAAGCAAGGGTAGTATTTTTTTAAAATAATATGTACAATTAATAAGAGAATTTTTAACTTGGAGGAAAGGTAATGTCAGTTCTAGTTTTTTTCATAGTCATACTATTTGCTTTTTATTTATTTTATAAAACCAAATACTTTCGAACCAGCCGTCCAGTGGAAAAGAAATGGCTCAGTGCCAAATCGAATATAGCACTTGGTCTATTTGTCTTCTTATTTGGCATTAATCATTTATTCTTTATTTCGCAAACGACGGTCACCCTAATTGTCTCAATCATCTTTATTGTGTATGGCGGAATCTTTACTTGGGTTGGGTTTAAAAAGTATAAACATTATCTCCCATATGCCGAAGAAGAAGCAGCCAGTTACAATGCTAAATAAATGATAGCCGCTTATTTTCAAGCGGCTTTTTCATTTTCTAATTTCGATCAATCAGCTGACACATCATCATAGCCTTACCAACTAAGATCCCATCATTAAAGACTTCGACATCGACCTTACCAAATTTACGGCCCACTTCCAGCACTCTCGGATAAATTTCTAAAATACTTTCCATCTGAACAGGCTTTAAAAAGTAAATGGTCATATTCTCAACAACCAAATCACCTTTTTTATAGCTCCGTAATATCCTGTTCGCAGCATCCGAAACAACCGTGGTAAAAACCCCGTAAGAAATCGTACCCAGATGGTTTGTCATTTGGGGAGTAACTTCACAGGTATACACTTCTTCCCCTTTGGCTTTTCCACGCATTAACACCATTTGGTTTGTAACAATATCATCAAGTGTCTCTCCTACTTGCGGCTGACGCTGATTCATCTGTAAGGCTTTTAATACATCCTGCCTGCTAATGATCCCTTCAAGACGATTGGTATCATCAACAACCGGAAGAACTTCAATTCCTTCCCAGACCATCATATGTGCGGTTGATGCCACACTTGTTTTACCAGAAACAGTCATCGGCTGTTTTGTCATAATCTTTTCAATGGTCGTATCAGACTCCTGCCCCATGATATCTTTAGCAGTTACCATCCCCTGAATCTTCATGTTCTGATCTACAACCGGATAACGGCTATGTGTAGTTTCAAGATTAAGAGTATGCCACCTAGAAACCTTATCAGAAGTTTTAAGATAAAAAGTCTCAGTAAGTGGTGTTAAGATATCCTCCACCAGTATAATTTCTTTCTTTATCAACTGGTCATAAATAGCCCGGTTTATCATGGTAGCCACTGTAAACGTATCATAACTTGTTGAAATAATCGGCATTTCTAGACTATCAGCAAGCTTCTTGATATGGTCCTCGGTATCGAATCCTCCGGTTATTAAGACAGCAGCACCAGCTTTCAATGCAAGTTCCTGAGCCTGTGTACGATTTCCGACGATTAACAGATTGTCAGGACCAGTATAGCGCATCATTGCTTCAAGTTTCATGGCACCGATAACAAATTTATTCAGCGTTTTGTGTAAGCCAGTCTTGCCGCCTAAAACCTGACCCTCCACAATATTAACGACTTCTGCAAAAGTAAGCTTTTCAATATTCTCTTTTTTCTTTCGTTCAATCCTAATCGTACCTACACGTTCGATTGTACTTACATAGCCTTTATTTTCAGCTTCCTTGATTGCTCTGTAAGCTGTACCTTCACTAACAGTCATCGCCTTGGCGATTTGCCGTACTGATATTTTTTCCCCAACAGGAAGTTCATCAATATATTGCAAAATCTGTTCATGTTTTGTAGCCAAGACCTTCACCCATTTCTTTAACCCTTTAATTAATAATAAGAATTGATATATTATTTATACCATTAATTTGAATAATAAACCAACACAAAAAGAGCCGTTTTTACAGGCTCCCCTTGTAGTATGGTTATCAATAATAAGAGCGTGATTTTTTGTTAACTCTAAGCTGCTGTCGTTTTTTGGCTGCTGTTTTTGGGCTATATAACATTGCTGTGAGATTTCCCGCAATAACAATTAACGCAAACGCAAGCCATGAAATCGAAAAAATCCCTTCAAGACCTTCTGCTTGTATCGATAGTCTTGGAACAGCAAAATAAAGCATGAATCCACAAAGTAAAAGGCAAAGTAAATATCTGTTTTTTTTCAATTGTTTTCGTCTCCCCTCCATACTAACTGCTTGTATTACTTTATGCATAGAAGGGATAAAAAAGTATTATAATTCTATAAATTCGCCAGGCTCTAGAACTTTCCCATTCTTATTTTCAAGCATTTCAATAAACTGTTTAGGATCCTGCTTAATTGGCGGGAATGTATTGTAATGGATTGGGACAATTGTTCTAGCTCCTAACAAGTTTGCTGCATAGGCTGCATCCTCCGGCCCCATCGTAAAATTATCACCAATTGGCAGGAATGCTAAATCAATCGGATGTCTCTCACCAATAAGTTTCATATCCGAAAATAATGCTGTATCACCAGCATGATAGATTGTTTTTCCTTCTGCCATAAATAGGATACCCGCAGGCATACCGCAATAGATTATTTCATTATTTTCTGTGGTATAGCTTGATCCATGAAATGCTTGTGTTAATTTTACTTTTCCAAAATCAAATTGATGGGCCCCGCCAATATGCATAGCATGCGTATTGACACCCTGCCAGCTTAAGAATGTAGAAATCTCATGATTAGCGATTACTAGTGCATTGTTTCTTTTGGCTAACTCAACGGTATCACCGACGTGATCATTGTGACCATGAGTTAAGATAATGACATCTAAATTTAGATTTTCCACTTTTAAATCCGTTAATTGATTACCATTAATAAATGGATCAATGATGATTCTTTTCCCATCCAATTCAATTTGAACAACCGAATGTCCATGATAAGATATTTTCATCAGCCATCTCCTCCAAAAACTTTATAGTATGTACTTCCATAAAAATTTCTAAAATCCTTCCTCATTTATATCCATAAATAGGGTAAATTAGCACATGCTATAGTAAGATTGTTTACACATGGACATAAAATTGATACCCTCAAATAGGAATTTATAGTTTAGGAGGAGAAAAAAAATGAATCAACGTTTGCACAAGCTTCAAGCATGGATGAAGGAAAATGGGATTGAAGTCAGCTTTATCACCTCTTCTGAAAATGTATATTATTTAAGCGGATTTTTCTCAAATCCACATGAACGTTTACTTGCTCTAGCCGTTTTTCAAGAAGAAGAGCCCTTCCTTGTGTGTCCTGGAATGGAGGTCCATGATGTCAAAAGCTCAGGCTGGAACCAAGAAATTATCGGCTATAGCGATATCGATAACCCATGGGAATTAGTACATACCTCAATCAATAATAGAATCAGTACTGTCCGAACCGTCGCAATTGAAAAAGAACATATGAACGTAGAACGTTATGAGCGTTTGACATCGTTATTTCCAAATGCTGCTTTTACTTCCGCTGAGGAAAAAATGAGAAAACTGCGGATGATTAAAGATGCAAAGGAATTAAAAATTATTGAGGAAGCGTGTGCATTGGCTGATTTTGCTATCGAAGTTGGCTGCAGTGAAATTAAAGAAGGTCGAACAGAATTAGATGTTCTAAACGCAGTTGAATATGCGCTAAAGAAAAAAGGCGTAACAGAAATGTCATTTTCAACCATGGTCCTGACAGGAGCAAACGCTGCGTCCCCTCATGGAAACCCAGGAACCACAAAAATCCAAAAGGGTGATTTAGTCTTATTCGATTTAGGTGTAGTAGTAGACCGTTATTGTTCAGATATTACAAGAACCGTTGCGTATGGTGATATAAATGATAAACAAAAAGAAATATATGATACCGTCCTAAAAGGACAACTTGCTGCTATAGAGGCTAGTAAACCAGGGGTAACTGCTGCTGTGATTGACTTAACAGCGCGAAGAATTATATCAGAAGCAGGCTACGGGGAATACTTCCCGCATCGTCTCGGTCATGGACTTGGAATCAGTGTACACGAGTATCCTTCGATGACAGAAACAAATCAATTGATTATTGAAGAAGGAATGGTTTATACCATCGAACCAGGCATTTATGTACCTGGGGTAGCAGGAGTACGTATTGAGGACGATGTGTTCATTACCACGGATGGAGCTAAGGTTTTGACCAAATTCCCTAAGGAATTACAAATCATTAGGTAGATAATTTAGTTACTTTTACCATTGCACTATTGAGGAAATTGAAGTATTATTCTTATACAAGCTGCGTTGCTCGTAGTGATAATAAAGTTTTAACCTTTAAGCTGTAAAAGGGAGTTTTACTATCGGAGCTATAATGACAAGCCTCTGTCTATACGACATGGAGGACAAGCAGGAAGGCTTCTGCGAACACCCACTTTGAGGAGTGGTGGTTTAAAACTTTCTTATATGAGGTACGGCAAATGCGGCTCTATAATCTATGAAATTCAACTGCCAGCTTCGATTTGAAGCTGGCTTTATTTTTGTGCATATGAAAAGGAAGAGATCAATCTCTTCCTTTTCTACTTATATTACATTTGTCCAAGTAAAGTTCTTGTATCCGAGTAATGCAGACCGTGAGCTTCTGCGACTGCTTCATAAGTTACAAAGCCGCCAAGTGTATTAATCCCCTTAAGCAATGCTTCATTCTCTAGGCAGGCCTGTCTAAAACCTTTATTGGCTATTTGGATGGCGTAAGGTACTGTCACGTTTGTTAAAGCGATGGTGGATGTTCTTGGTACCGCTCCAGGCATATTCGCAACCGCGTAATGAACAACCCCATGTTTAATGTATGTTGGGTTATCGTGTGTAGTTATCCGGTCAGTTGTTTCAAAAATCCCGCCTTGGTCAATTGCAATATCAACTACTACACTTCCAGGGTTCATCGATTGAATCATTTCTTCTGTTACTAGTTTTGGCGCTTTAGCTCCTGGAATTAGTACTGCACCGATAACAACGTCAGAACCCTTTACAGCTTCAGCGATATTATAAGGGTTGGATATCAAGGTTGTAACATCCGAGCCAAAGATATCATCTAACTGCCGGAGGCGTTCTGGATTTAGGTCAATAATCGTAACTTTTGCACCAAGTCCAATTGCCATTTTCGCAGCATTAGTTCCTGCTACACCACCGCCGATAATTGTAACAGACCCTCTTTGCACTCCAGGTACTCCAGAAAGTAAAATTCCTTTTCCGCCATGAACTTTTTCTAGAAATTGTGCTCCAATTTGTGCAGCCATTCTCCCAGCCACTTCACTCATTGGCGTTAATAAAGGTAAGGATCTATTTTGCAGTTGTACTGTCTCATATGCGATACCAACTACCTTATTATCAATTAAAGCCTTTGTTAATTCAGGCTCAGGAGCTAAGTGTAAGTATGTAAATAAAATTAATCCTTCACGGAAATATTGGTATTCATCTGGCAGAGGTTCTTTAACCTTCATCACCATTTCCATTGACCATGCTTCAGAAGCAGTATCTACTATTTTTGCACCGGCAGACACGTAATCTTCATCTGTGAATCCGGAACCTTGCCCTGCTCCTTTTTCAATATAAACTTCGTGTCCAAATTTAAGTATATTAAAAACTCCAGCTGGTGTCATCGCAACACGATTTTCATTATTTTTTATTTCTTTAGGTATACCGATTTGCATCTATTTACCCCCAATAAATACTTTACTTTGAAAACACTTTAATTTTACCAAAAAATTGTAGAAATCCCAAACCTTTTATAAATTGCATTTTTCTTAAAATCATTATTAAGAGCTCTGCGGTCGCAAAGCTCTTTTCATTAGCAATACTTAATACCAAGGGTAGTATGGATACCCGTAATATGGATATGGATAAGGGTATGGGTATGGGTATGGGTACGGATAATAGTATGGTCTTGGACTTAATGCTGCACCTAGTGCTAATCCCCCTAAGAATGGTAAACCAAATCCAAAACCAAATCGGCGACGGCCAAAGCCACCAAAACCAAATCCTGGTCTGCCGAATCCAAAACCAAACCTTTGATCGTTAGGATCAATTGCCCCTATATAATTAGTCATTTCTTGCATTTTAGTTCCTCCTCATTTTTATTCCTTACACATTAAAAGAATATGCAGGCTTAAAATGAGATTCTTGGGTAAATGCCCCGCTATATGAAAATTAATAGACATTTACATAGGAAAACTCGCCTGTGGCGAGCTCTATAAATACCTATTCCACTGTGTTCTGTGCCGTATTCTCGTTAGTCACTTCAAAATCTTGTCCAATAAAGCCACTATTGTATGAGTCTAAGATTTGTTCACTTACCTCATTGGCTCCTTGCTCATTAAATTCAAATGTAAAGGACTTACCTGGATCTCGTTTAGGCATTATTCATTCTCCCTTCGATGTATTTTTACCACTATTATTTTTCGAAAAATTGAAACATCTTACTCCTAGAAAATATTGTATAATTTAGGTGAGGAGGGATTAACATGGGAGGAAGATATGAACATATTTTAGTTGCCATCGACGGTTCAAAAGAATCTGAGTGGGCGCTAGAGAAATCGGTTGAAATTGCTAAAAGAAACGAAGCAAAATTGTTATTAGCACATGTTATCGACACAAGGTCATTTCTGTTAATTGATTCATATGATCCAGATATTGCCGAACGCGCGAACAAACTTGCCATTGATATGCTGGAAAAGTATCAAACCCAAGCCTTGGATGCAGGAGTCACCCATGTCCACTATGAAATCGAATACGGATCTCCGAAAGTGAAGATTCCAAAGGAAATCGCTAAAAAACATGATATTGATTTAATTGTTTGCGGAGCAACTGGTATGAATGCAGTTGAAAGATTCTTGATTGGCAGTGTTTCAGAACATATTACCCGTTACTCCCCATGTGATGTCCTCATTGTCCGTACACAAAAAGCTCTTGAAATAGACTAAATTAAATCGTGAATGCTTTCTCGATGTGTTGTAGAATAAAAGGAATAACTTGTCTTGGAGGCTAACACATGAAAGAACATTTTTCATATGATCAACGGCTCGGTATTTCAATTCCCAATCTAACATTGGAATGGGCACAATATAGCGAGGAAACACAGCAGGAAATCCTATTTCATTGGGAAAAAATTCGAGGTTCCATTCCGGATCGGATTGCAGAACTTGAAAGTACGATTAATCAAAAGCAAGCACAACTTTCGAATGAAAGTAATTTTAAAAAATCATGCGAATTAAACAGTGAGATAGCTGAACTGGCTTCCATCATTAATGATTTATGGCTCTGGTATCGAGCAAATCAAACAGTATCAGAAAAAATGCATAATTGAGTAGGGGCTCCCCGCTGTAGGGAGCTCATTTTATTCTATAAATCTTTTTTTATTTCTCTTACTACATGACCAATCTCAGGAATGATTAACTTATTCATTGCAAGCTTAACTGCCCCTGTAGAGCCTGGAGTAGAAAAGACACCTTTATTCTTTACTACACCGGCAATGGCACGTGAAAGTATAGCTGCTGAGCCAATATCCTCCTGATAACTCAACATCCTGAATAATTCTCCAAATCCAACTATTTCTTTATCTAATAAACTTTGAACAGTTTCAATCGTGACATCGCGCTTTGCTATTCCTGTCCCTCCATTAGTTAGGATGACATCAATATCACCGTGCTCACATCCTTGTAAAATGGCCTCTTTTATAGGAGCTGCTTCATCTCTTACAATTACATAGTCAACAATGGCATGCCCCGCCTGTTCTAGCAATTCTATCATCAGCTTACCACTTTTATCTGTGTCCTTGTTTCTTGTATCACTCACGGTAATGACTTTACAATTTACAATTTTTGGAGCTCCTTCTTTATGTTCCGTTGTACTCATGTTAGATTTCCTCTTTCTGATTAAGATAGCGCAATTGGTAATAGTTATGGGCGAATTCTGTAACTTTTCTTGTTAACTGATAATTAGTCCCTGCCCCAATGGCCATACTAACTAGCGGAATACCTTGAATCAGCTTTTTTCGGAACACCGTAATGACCATCGCTTTAAGTAATTGTTGAATGGGCTGTTCCAGCCAAGTTACATCTGTAATTTCTTCATTTCCTTCATAAAAGTAATGATCACGGCTTGTTTTCATTTCGTCCATCAACACCACCCACCCCTGTTTTTGAAGACGGGGAGGTAATGTAGCGGTATGAAAAACCTTTAAAGAACTCATCATCTCATAGGGTGTATTCACCTCAAAACCATATGTCATGGCAATTAATTGTACCGCCCTCAAATTTATAACGGCCATCGCTGGTATGTCTGTACCCAAAAGAAGCGGTCCACCTGTCCCCGCTAAGCCCCCCTGTGCAAACGAGTATAATCGGTGCCTTGCAATTTGCTGCATGGCTATGTATTGTAACTGATCAATATCTAATTTTTTCAAATCTTCAATTTGGTGCAATTCTTTACGAAACACACGACCTGAAGATAGGATTCTTTCCTTTGCATCCATCTGTATTTGGGAGCCCTGAATCATACCGTGCAAATGGAACAACCAGGTATCAATAACTGAAAAAAATTGATTTTGAACCTTTTCAGGTAATAAAGAGAAAGAACGCTCTAAATATTTTTCATACGTAAGCTGCAGGTCATTGGCCTCGTAATTTAATAATTGCATCTCCCACTCTTTAATTGCATTTAATACCTCTGTTTCCCGGTCAGTTAATGGCATAGGCAATCCCCCTAACTTCCTTATTTCTTTCCAGTATATCACAAAGAAATATACTTAAAAAATGTGAAAAGACAAACCGTCTTTACGACAGTTTGCCTTTATTAAACAATTATTGTGCTAAACGGACAACATCACGTGCAATCATTACTTCTTCATTTGTAGGAATAACGATTACTTTTACAGGTGAATGAGGATAGTTTATAAATCTTTCCTCACCTCTAATTTTATTTAAAGCTGGATCCCAATAAACGCCCATAAATTCTAGACCCTTTAAGACCTTTTCACGTACGACATCACTGTTTTCACCGATACCAGCAGTAAAGATGATCGCATCTACACCAAACATACGTGAAGCATATGAACCAATATATTTATGGATACGATTAGCAAAAACGTCTAACGCCAACTGAGCCCGTTCATTACCTTTACGTGATTCAATTTCAATATCTCTTAAATCACTAGAAAATCCAGAAACACCTAACATTCCACTCTTTTTATTTAATACATCGAGAACTTCTTCTGCAGTCTTATTCGTTTTTTCCATAATAAAAGGAATGAGTGCAGGGTCAATGTTACCTGAACGTGTACCCATAGTTACGCCAGCCAATGGTGTAAAGCCCATTGAGGTATCGATTGATTTTCCACCTTCAATAGCAGCAATACTGGCACCATTTCCCAAATGACAAGAAAGGAGTCTAAGTTGTTCCACTGGACGCCCTAGAAGTTCAGCAGCACGCTGGGAAACATATTTGTGACTTGTCCCATGGAAGCCATATTTACGAATACCGTATTTCTCATAGTATTCATATGGAAGGCTGTAGAGATAAGAACTTTCAGGCATAGTTTGATGGAAAGCTGTATCGAAAACAGCAACAGCTGGAACGTTAGGAAGTACAGCTTGAAACGCTCTAATTCCTGTAACGTTTGCAGGATTATGCAATGGAGCTAATTCTGATAAATCTTCAATTTTCTTAAGAACTTCTTCTGTAATTAGAGCGGAATCATTAAACTCTTCTCCGCCATGCACTACACGGTGGCCAATTCCATCAATCTCATTTAATGATTGAATAATACCTAAAGTAGTAAGCTTATCAAGCAGCATTTTTACCCCAACTTCATGGTCAGGAATATCAATGGTTTCGGTAATTTTTTCACCGTTAACAGAAATAGTAAAGATTGAATCATTTAATCCGATTCTCTCAATAATCCCTTTCGTAATAACATCTTCACTTGGCATTTCAAATAATTGAAATTTCAAGGAAGAACTTCCTGCATTAATCGCAATAATTTTAGACATTTCGTTTACCGCTCCTTTTATAAAACAACATCGGTTCGGGAAGGCAATACTCCGTACAAGGTTATTTTGCGCGAAACCGACATCGTTTATTGCTTCTTCACCTCATTTAATCACTGTATATATTACATTTCAAGGAGGAAATTGGATGGAAACGGTTACCTTTAAAATGAAAATTTATTCACATTATTCTAATTGTTCTTAACCAATAAAAAAGCGATAAAACCGTTACAAATACCGGTTTTATCGCTTATTATCTTGAAACCATTTATCAATTTTTTTCAAGATATTGTCCATCTCTACTGCACTTGATAAGCTTGGAAGATTGGCAAGTAAGGCTTGTTTCGGTGCAGCTATTCCTTCGCCCTTCTTCTGCAGGATTAAGATACTTTTCGCTGCATTTTTATTCTTAAACATACTGATTGGCAGTTGAAGTACCCCTTGAATAATGACTTCTTCTTTAAAGAAATCACGAAGCTGGTGTGCTTGATCACTTTCAAAGAGGCCATTTGGAATGATAAAAAATAAATATCCTCCCGATTTGGTGTGGCGGACACTTTGCTCCATAAATAAATGGTGAGCATAGGAATGACCTTTTTCCGCTTTTAATTTGTAATCTAACGCGCGAACATCATTTGGATAATACCCAACAGGTAAATCAGCAATCACCGCGTCGACGGGGTCAATAAATAATGGTTCGAGACTATCCTGATTAAAAAGCTCAATCGGATGTTCCTGTAAATTTGCATTCACATAGGCGAGTTTAATTAACAAGTCATCAATATCAATACCAATGGATTGTACATTTTTTTGCAATTGATTTAGTACCGTTGTTACTAAATTACCTGTTCCGATGGCAGGATCTAATAATCGGAAGGAAGATTGGGCCATAAACTTATCCACTAGATAACTAATCAGCATTCCCACACTATCAGGTGTCATCTGATGGTTAGGCTGAACATTTTCTTTCATTCCCTTTAAGATTACCAGCTGATACGCTTTACGAATCTCTTCTTTTGTAAAATTGTCTAAATTGATTTCTTTGTATTGTTTATTGAGTCTCTTTTCCGTTATTTCACTTACTTCCTCCTGAAGGATTGAGCCGTGAAATAAATTCTCACCTGTTTCGGCTAATGCCTCTAAATATGTACATGATAGTTCTTCCTGTAAAACAAGAGCTGTTTCATTAAATAGTGTGAAAAGCTGTTCCACTGGAGCGATTTTCATGCTAACACCTCCAAATAAAGAAAAGACCTCATCCAATAGACGAGGCCGTAATCGCCATTAAAAATTACTTTGCGTTTCTAGCTGCTTCAAGTGCTGCTTCATAGTTTGGGTGATTGGTTGCCTCACTTACATATTCCACATACGTAACAGTGTCTGTAGAATCTACAACAAAGACTGCACGAGTTAATAATCTTAACTCTTGAATTGCAACACCGTATGCTTCACCGAAGGAAAGGTCGCGGTGGTCTGATAATGTTTGAACATTTTCAATTCCGTTTGCTCCGCACCAGCGTTTTTGTGCAAATGGCAGGTCAACACTGACAGTTAGGATTTTTACATCACCTAAGCTATTAGCTTCTTCATTAAAACGACGAGTTTCTGCATCACACACGCCAGTATCTAAAGAAGGAACTGCGCTAATTAGACGTACCTGACCTTTTGTATTTTCTAAGGTTACAGGTGATAAATCGTTCGCCAATACACTGAAATTAGGAGCTTTGTCTCCTACCTTTACTTCGTTACCTAGTAATGTTACTGGGTTCCCCTTAAAAGTTACGTTTGCCATTTTAACATCCTCCTTTTTCGTACGAACAAAAGCAAATCCATTTTGCCTTCATTACAATTATGTACAGTGTAAATATATCTTTTCAGAATTCTTTTTGCAATGATTTAAGCTCTTACTTTCACGAAAAAAGTTAACCTCCTTGTTTATGTGGAAGTTAACTTTTTATCCTATATATCAAATTCTTGCTTTTGGGATTCGTTTTGCTTGTATTGCTGCGAACCTTGCTGAGAGCTTTGTTGAGAGCCCTGCTGCTCATTTTTCTTCGAGAACATTTGTTGTATCTTATCCACCGCCTGAGGTGCCAATTCTAAAATCTTCTCATATAGGTGGGTACTTTCATCAAGATGAAGCATTTTTACACCTTTTGAGTTTACAATTAGGAAAGCAATTGGAGTTATCGAGACTCCGCCACCGCTACCTCCGCCAAATGGAAGCTTTGAAGGAGAACCTTTACCTTCTTCTTGTCCTTTTGATTGTGACCCGTCTAGTTTAAATTCACTTCCACCAGCGGCAAATCCAAAGCCCACTTTGGAGACGGTAAGAATAACACTTCCGTCAGGAGTTTCAACAGGATCACCAATAATCGTATTAACGTCAATCATTTCTTTTAAACTTTCCATCGCAGTCGTCATTAAACCTTGAATTGGATGTTCAGACATAGCTGTTTCCTCCTCTTTTACACGGGTTTAGTTTTTTCCTTTGAACAGGCAGTTTCCATTTTGAGATTTGGGCGTCCGCCCTTCCAAAATTTAATTAGTTTTAATCCTGCTAAAATAGCATACCCGATACGAAACTGAAAAATACATGTGATATGGGTTTGGATAATAGCCAATTGAAAATGGGGTGTGATTGATAGTACCGGCATTTCCTTCAGCCTCAAAAAGTGACTGAGCATCCCCATAATACTTCCCTTAAGTGTCCAAAGTGCACCCGTTATGATCGCTGTATGTGCAGCATCACCTACCCCCACTAACGAATGCCATTCAAAATGTTTGATTACTATTTTTTTCATAAATTTCTTTACGATGATATTGACATTAACCACATGCTGGAAGATTTCTTTTGCGTTAGTAAAATTTGATATGATACCATCTTTTGTGATTTGCGCTTCCTTTGTCGGGGACTGTTTTTCACTTGAATCCCCCATTTTTGTATTGCCCTTCACGACAATGCTTGGGGAGTCATCATCAATTTTGACAAGGGGTACATTCATTGTGTATCGAATTAAGCCAAACCAGATTCTAAACTGTATTTTCAATTCATCGTTATCATTATGATGAAAATAATTAAGGCGAATCGTTAGTTTCGAAAAAATGATTAGTAGAATGAATAAAATGATAATAATGAGTGCTATAACCAGCCAATTCATTTTTTCACACCCTTTCAGCCTATTAGTATCACCTTAAGAGAAAAAAATAAACCCGCCAACAAGCGTTGGCGGGTCAAAAATTATCGTTCTACATGGATAACGGAAGTGTCTGTAAATAGGTCATGAAGACCTTGTTTCTTTGGTAAAAAAGCAACGACAATATAGCCTACAACGATTGTTGCCGAGATAAATCGACCAATCCATTCACGAAAAAGGATTGTTCCCCAGGATAATTTTTCACTTGTCAAATCAACCACTCTTAATCCGAATACCATTTTTCCAAGAGTCTGATGAAAGTACTTTGTCATTAACACAAAATATAAATAAAATATGATTGCTGAAGCGATTGAAATAGGAGCAAACATATTAAATTCTACTAATGGAATCTCCAAGATTCGAAATAGAGGATTAATGATTAATCTCTCTATGCTCCCTATAACAATCAAATCGAGCAGGTATGCCCAAAATCGCATCCAAAAACCAGCAAAACGAATGGAGGAAGTATTGGGTTCCTTAATTGTCATTGAATTAGCAAATTCCTCTTGATTTTCAATTTCCATCTAGTTACCCCCCTACTCTGCATATAAGTACATTAGACGTGGAGAATTAGGCCTTGATAATATTTCCATAATTCCGGTCATATCATTTTCGGTACCGATTAATTTCTGAACCTTTAAATTCAATAGAGAACCGAAACCTAATGCCTCCGTGTAACGGACAACCTTAGCGTCTTTAAGCTTTTCGTCATTCTTCATTTGTTGTATTACATCATCTAGATATCCAAAGCCATCTATCAAATTTAACTCTTTGGCTTGTCTTCCATCGTAAATTCTTCCATCTGCAATCTGTTTTACTTGGTCCGTGGTCATCTTCCTTCCCTCTGAAATCACCTTCACGAACCCTTCGTAGGAATTGTCAATCATACGTTGGAGAATTTGCCGTTCGTCTTCTGTCATTTGGCGAGTTGGGCTCATGATGTCTTTATATTGGCCGCTTTTGATCGTCACAAAATCTACGCCATACTTCTCAGCCAATCCTTCATAATTAATTCCTTGCATGATGACTCCAAGAGAACCTGTCATCGTTTCTTCACTTGCAAAAATCTTTTTGGCTGCAGCTGAAATATAATAGCCTCCAGAAGCAGCCATCGAGCCCATTGAAACATAGAGCGGCTTCTTTGTTTCCTTTTGAATTTCAACTAATTTATCATGAATTTCAGCACTTTCCACTACACCGCCACCGGGAGAGTTAACCTTAAGTATAATCCCCTTTACGGTATCATCTTCTTTTATGTACTCTAATTTTTTCATAAATCCTTGGTGATTATATCCAGCGGATTGAAAAAAAGATTCAGCACTGTTTGTATCTTGTATAACGCCATCAACGTCGAGTACGGCAATCTTTTTCATTTCATTTCCTTCCTGGACAACTTCCTCGGTGAAAGGCAGCTCTGTCGTAGCTAAGAGCTCACTTAAATCGGTTTCTACCCCTTTAAAAGCAAAGGCAGATAAAAAGTTAATCCCGACAGATACAAAAAATAATGCCGCAGCAATACCAAGGGCTGCCCATCGTTTCCCATTCATGCGTTAGACTCCTCCTTTAATTCTTATGAATTTTCCCTTACATAATTTAATATTGTTTCAAAATAATGCTAAAATTAAAGCAGACTTCCTAAGTTTAACAAAAATAAAAAGTTCCATGGGAATTTTTCTCAAAATTAATAATTAAAATTTGGAGGGCAATATGGGAGATAGACGTAATATCTACTTTTATCATCATTTAGAAAAAGACATGCTGAAGAGGATAGGGAATTTAGATGATTCCGCAAAGCAATATGGTTTAACAATTGTAAATGATCACCGTGATGCCAATATTATTGCGAGCATCGGTGATGATGGTACTTTCCTTCAAGCAGTAAGGAAAACAGGTTTTCGTGATGATGTCCTTTATTGTGGGATCACAACAAAGGATAGTTTAAGTATGTATTGTGATTTCAAAATTAATGATTCCTCTAAAATGGTTGAAGCCGTTTCTAAGGTTGAGGCTGTTACGAATGAAGATTTAAAGGTACGGCGTTATCCGATTATTGAAGTCATGGTCGATGGACAAGGGATATTTCCATGCCTCAATGAGTTTAGTATTCGCTCTTCCATCATTAGAACGCTAGAATTAGATGTTTTTATTGATGAATTACATTTTGAAACCTTCCGTGGAGATGGATTGATTGTTGCTACACCAACAGGAAGTACGGCTTACAATAAATCTGTTAATGGTGCGGTCGTTGACCCCTTAATCCCCTGCATGCAGGTCAGCGAGGTTGCTTCCATTAATAACAATAAGTATCGTACATTAGGAGCTCCCTTTGTGATAGGCGGCAAACGCTCTCTAACTCTTAAAATTATTTCGGAAGGCAATGAGCACCCTACAATGGGCTTAGACAATGAGGCATTAAGCATTCGTCATGTGGATAAAATTCAAATTAGACTCAGTGATAAGAAAATTAAAACTCTAAAGCTAAAAGATAATTCCTTTTGGGAAAAGGTTAAAAGAACTTTTCTATAATAGCTAAGCTGTGTTAAAAGTGGCCTGTTGATTTGCGCTCCACTAAGGAATGCTTCTTGGAATTAGCATCGCAGGGACAGGCGGTCTTTGCCTGTTCCCGAGGTACTTCGCTTTCCGCAGGCGTTGCGGTGAGCCTCCTCGGCGCATGCGCCTGCGGGGTCTCACCTGCTCCGTACTCCTGCAGGACATTGAATTTCTTCCTCGAATTTGCCCACGCACGAAGAAAATGCGATAGCATTTTCGAGGAGTCTTCGTGCCTTCCGCGCAAATCAACAGGGTGCAACTATTAAATTTTGCTTTAACACAGCTAATAACAAAAAGGCTGTCTAAAATGGACAGCCTTTTTTCAGCACTATTGTTTGATAGATTGCAGTTCTTGCTGGCGGAGTTCAATTCGTCGAATTTTCCCTGAAGTGGTTTTTGGCAGTTCAGATAAATATTCGATTTTCCTTGGATATTTATATGGAGCTGTAAGTGTTTTAACATGCTCTTGAAGTGTCTTTGTTAATTCTGGGTCATTTGCATCGACATCGTCTTTTAAGACAACAAAAGCCTTTACAATAAAACCGCGAATTTCATCAGGGCTTGCCACTACCGCACATTCTTTAACAAATGGATGTTTTACCAGTGCATCCTCTACTTCAAAAGGTCCAATTGTATAGCCTGAGCTGATAATGATATCATCACTGCGGCCTTCAAACCAAAAGTATCCATCTTCATCCCTTTTTGCTTTATCCCCGGTAATATAGTAATCACCACGGAATTGCATAGCGGTTCTTTCCGGGTCCTTATAATAATTTTTAAACAATGCCGGCGTTTCAACATGTACGGCAATATCCCCAACTTCACCGACAGGACAGACTTGGCCTTCCTCATTTATAATTTCCACTCGATTGCCCGGAGTTGGTTTGCCCATTGAACCAGATTTCAACTCCATTCCTTTTGTTACGCCAACCAACAAGGTATTTTCAGTTTGTCCATAGCCGTCACGGACATCAACATTAAAATGTCTTTTGAAAGTATCGATAACCTCTCGATTAAGCGGCTCCCCGGCGGAAACAGCACTATGAAGGCTAGGTAATTTAAAATCATCAAGGTTTTCTACCTTCGCCATTAACCGATATTCGGTGGGTGTACAACATAGAACATTTACAGAATATTTTTCTAAGAGGCTCAAGTATTTTTGTGGTTCAAACTTACCATTATATACTAATCCCGTTCCGCCTGAACCAAGTACAGATAAAAATGGACTCCAGATCCACTTTTGCCAGCCAGGAGCCGCAGTTGCCCATACTGTATCACCGTCTTCTATACAAAGCCACTTTGGTGCTGCAGTTTTTAAATGAGCAAATGCCCATCCATGTGTATGTACAACACCTTTCGGATTACCGGTTGTTCCTGAGGTATAGGATAAAAAAGCCATATCATCGCGAAGGGTTTCAGCAAATTCAAATTCCTGCGATGCCGCCTTCATTTCTTCTTCTAAAAAAATCCAGCCTTCTTGCTTTTCGCCGACTGAAAACTTTAACAGTGGTTGTGGACTAGTAATATTTTCAAATTGATCCACATAAGGAAAATAGCTGATTATAGCTTTAACATCACCATGTGAAATTCTATATTGAAGATCCTTCTCTCGCAGCATTTCTGAACTTGGAATAACAACTAGACCGGCTTTTAATGCAGCTAAATATACAACATAAGCTTCAATAAGTCTTGGTATTATTACTAAGACTACATCGCCTTTTTTTAAACCATTTTGTATGAAAACATTTCCCGCTTGATTAACTTTTTTTATTAATTCTTCATATGTAACCTGTTTTGTTTCCCCTGCTTCATTTTCCCATTTTAATGCTAATCTGTTGGGATCTTTTGCAAATCGTTCTACTTCCGATACAAGATTATACTTTTCTGGTGCAATTAATTCTTCGCGGTTCATGTTTCTCCCCCTCATTCCAGATATATACATCATCACAAGACTTATTATACTAAATTATTCAAAAATTTAAAATTATTATACTGAAAAAAAGTAAAGAAAAAGAGAGTGGGAAAAATCCCACTCTCTGTAGCCATCGTATTCATTTGTTATCGTGAAAATCCGCTTAATTGAGACTCAGCCATTGATACTAAACGCTTAGTGATTTCACCACCAACAGATCCGTTAGCACGTGAAGTAGTGTCTGCACCAAGGTTTACACCAAATTCTTGAGCAATTTCATATTTCATTTGTTGAAGAGCTTGCTCTACACCAGGTACAAGTAATTGATTTGAGTTGTTGTTATTAGCCATGTGATATCACCTCCTTGTGAGTATAGAATGTGTAGAATCACATGGCTATATACTTTTTTAGAATTGGTAATTGTTCACAAATATTTCACAAATTTCATGTTAAAGGCTGTGTACGTAGTCTGCTAATGATTTCCGCTTCAGGCACTTCGCTTTCCGCAGGCGTTGCGGTGAGCCTCCTCGGCGCTAAAGCGCCTGTGGGGTCTCACCTGCTCCGTACTCCTGCAGGAGTCTTCGTGCCTTCCACACCAATCAACAAGTATGATTATACAGCCTTAAAATAAATCATCAAATTCAGAAGGTTGTTCTTTGCTGTCTGGTCTGATTGTGAGCATTTCTGTGTTTTCTACTGCTTCTTGGATTAGTGGTTCGTAGTCGAAGAAGCTTTCGTAGTGCTG
Source organism: Neobacillus driksii (assembly GCF_013409995.1). GTDB lineage: Bacteria > Bacillota > Bacilli > Bacillales > Cytobacillaceae > Neobacillus > Neobacillus driksii. Next base: position 100,417 of record NZ_JACCBX010000010.1, on the reverse strand, counting down.
TACTTTTTCTTTTTTTGGTTTTGTTTTTGGTGATGATGGAACGAATATAGTGCAGCAGTCCTCGAAAGGTCTTATTGAGATATCATAGGTATCAATATCTTTGGCGATTTTTATAATATCATTTTTATCCATAGTGAGCAAAGGCCTCAGAATTGGAGTATTGGTAACATCATTAATCGCATACATACTCTCTAATGTTTGACTTGCCACCTGACCAAGATTATCTCCCGTAATAATCGCAAGACCTTCCTGTTTTCTTCTAATCTCATCCGTTATTCGAAGCATAAATCTTCTTGTCGTTGTCATAGAGTAATTTTCAGGAATTTGTTCTTTTATCGATTGTTGAATAGCCGTAAACGGAACGATATGAAGTTTCATCGAACCAAATATTTCAGCTAGTTTCTTTGCCAGGTCAATTACTTTTTCCTTTGATCTTTCACTTGTATACGGTGGACTGAAAAAATGTACAGCCTCAATTTCCACTCCGCGTTTCATTGTCAAATACCCGGCCACCGGACTATCGATTCCTCCAGACAGCATCAACATCGCCTTACCACTTGAGCCAACCGGCAGTCCCCCAGCTCCTAGGATGTTCTCACAAGACATGTAGATAGCCTCGCTAAGAACCTCAATTTTCAAGTTAATATCAGGATTTTTCACATCTACCTTAATGCCTGGAATATTTTCAAGAATATACCCGCCAAATGTATGATTGATGCCACTTGTATCTAATTCAAATGTTTTATCAGAACGTTTGGGAGAGATTTTAAAGGTTTGTCCTTCTTTGTACAGGCTTTTTACTAAAGAAAGAGCAGCCTCCTTCATCTGGTCAAGATCTTTTTCAACCCTTATCGCTGGACTAAGGGATTGGATACCAAAAATATTTTTCAATGACTTGATGATTTCATCAACGTTTTCACCATTTACGAGCACGTACATCCTGTCACGCTCAGCCCGGATTTTTATCTTCGGAAAGGAAGCCAATGCAATTCGAACACTCTTTCTTAACTTGTCTACAAATTTCTTTCTATTTCTGCCTTTGGTAGAGATTTCACCATAGCGAATCAATATTCGATCATAATTCATGTAATTTCATAACCTTTCTTAGTTGTTTTGCGCCTTTTTCGATTGCCTTAATTACCATTCGTGCCTCATCCTCCGTATTATCGTAGGACAAGCTTATTCTAAATGCACTGTCAGCCAAATCATCAGGTACACCCATTGCTAAAAGTGTCTGACTTGGTAATTGTTTCTTAGAAGAACAGGCACTTGTTGTCGACAGATAGATTCCTGTTTGCTCTAGAGTGTGGATTAAAACCTCTGCTTTTACTCCCTTGATAGAAAAATTGAGAATATGTGGGGCAGTATTTTCCAAAGGCGTATTGATGGTAAGGTCATCTATCCTGGCTAACCCTTCTCGCAAAAGGGATTTCACCCGTTTCATTTTTTCAATTCCTAATTCGCCTTTCACCATCGTCATTCTTAGAGCCTTAGCCATTGCGACAGCTCCTGCCACATTTTCCGTTCCACTTCTGACTTTCCATTCTTGATTTCCGCCTGAGAGCAGTGGACCCAATCTAGTACCTTCTCTTATAAAGAGCGCACCAGTCCCCTTTAATCCATGAAACTTATGCGCCGAAAATGAGCATAAATCCACTCCATCTTCCGTTAAGTTTAAATGAACCTTTCCGACAGCTTGTACAGCGTCTACATGAAAGAGAATGGTTGGATATTGCCTCAAGAGCTTGCCAATTTCTGCAATTGGCTGAATTGTTCCTACCTCATTATTTACATGCATAACTGAAACAAGTATTGTATCTTTTCTTATAGAAGCTTTGACATCCTCTACCATTACTCTTCCATATTGATCAACCGGCAAATAGGTAATGTCAAAACCTAACTTTTGTAACTGTTCCATTGCTCCACGGACAGAAGGATGTTCAACACTGGATAAAATTAAGTGTTTCCCTTTGTTCTTATGCATCATTGCTGTCCCTTTAATGGCCAAATTATTACTTTCGGTACCCCCAGAAGTAAAATAAATCTCTGTTGGTTTTACAGATAAGAGGTTAGCCACTTGTGTCCGTGCCTGTGTGAGAAGTTTTTCAGCTTGCAGTCCTAGTCCATGCAGGGATGAAGGATTGCCAAAAAATTCACTTGAGACCTTCACAAATGAGTCTAAAACCTCATTATATGGTCTTGTCGTTGCACTATTATCAAAATAAATCATCTTTTTAACACCTCACCTTTGCAGGACTAAATCTTACCACAAACTTAATCAATTGAAAAAGTTTTGTGATATAGACAAACAAAAACCGATTTGCCATTTTTTAGCAGAATCGGTTTAAGGTTAGTACTTATTGCTTTACAACTGTTGCCTTGATTTTCTTCAAGACTCCTGGGTCAATAGATTCAAGAGAAGCAGCAGCTTGCTCTAAAGCTTCCTGATACTCAAAATGTCTAAATGCATTTTCTGCATCACTAAGTCCCTTGGCAACAGAAGGATACAGACTTCTGTATCGGTTTCCGTATTGAATCGCCTTTTCAGCAAGCAAAACATTTTCAATCAGTTCAACTGTTGTAGTTGATAATTTTTCGACGGTTAAGACTGCAATCTCTAAATATTGATTTAGAGCTGATACGTTAAGCGGCTTTTCTTGAAGCTGAAGCTTTACGTTTTGTATGCTTTCATTTGTATCTTCCAATAAATATTTGTAGTCTTCTGGTAATCCCGGAATATTACTTTTTGATATTAAACGAATGGTTTCGCCCACTTTTTTGGTTAATTCCCTTAGTGTTTCACGCGCTTCAAACTCATCTTTTCTTAGGGCTTGTAACTTAAGAGCGAAATTTTCCTGCTCTTCCTGAATCATTTCTATATGCATTTTTATTTCTTTTAGTTCTTCACAAAGAATCGTTAAAGCCGTTTCATTGATATTCATTTTTTCCATCAAAATTTCATAGTGCTTTGTAACAGTAGCAAGCTGTTTTTCTAAGTGGCGTTGGATTTCAAAGTCACTTTCCGTCAAGTGATAGCTTTCTTGCACATGCTTTACCTCATTAGAAAGATGATCATGTTCCTCAAGGACCGAGGATAAAAGTCCACTCATCCCTTTTTCATTTTGAAGGATAAAATGTTTGGCATTCACTTCTTTTTCCAATAAATCAAACAGAATATCAATTCGCTCTTTAACTTCACCTATTCCTTCTAGCGCCTCTTCGATTTTCGTCTCTTCAATCAGTGCTAAATACGCAGCCAATTTTTCTTGAAGACTTTCAATTTCATTTTCTAATTGAATATGGCTTAAGTAATACCCCTTCTCGGTCATTTCACGATATCCTTCGAGAATATCTGACAATTGAGCTGGAATAAGTGATTGACACTCTATTAACAGCTGAGGAATGGTATTCATATTGTTTTTAACCTTCATTAATTGATCGAGAATACCTAATACAAGCTCGCGTGCCTCAAGATAGTTACCATGATCAGTCTTCTCGTCAAATTCATGGAACTTTTTCGTAACGTCATCCAGTTGAGCTTCTAAGTATTTTTCGGACTTTCCAAAACTATGTCGATGAGCAAGCAGCGTTTTCTTCGTTTCCCGGTACAATTCTTTTAACTGCTCAATTTCAGTCCTGTTCTTTTCTTCACTTCCAACAAGTTCATGTAGTTCTTCAACTATTTTATTAATCTCATTTTCAGTTGACTGTAATTTATCGTTAATTTCTTGTTGAACAGCTTTGGCTTTGGCAAAGCGGTATTTATCGATAAATTCTTCAGCGTCAAATAACATCTCTTCCAAATCTGGCAATTTAACCGTTATGATATCGTCCCACTGATTTCGCCAGCCCTCGAATAACTCCTCGGTTTGTCCGGTCATATTTAATTGTTTTACCTTTGACATTTCATCCAAAATCGGCCGGTTAAACAAATCAATTTTCCAGGCTTCTAACCTATCCATTTCTTTAAAATACTTTTTCTTTATAAAATACCCCAATACGAATAAGGCTAGTAGCAGGATAATAAATCCAATAAAATATGTCACGTTCAAGCCCCCTGTTTCAAACACTTCATTTAAATCTTCTAAGTACTATATCCTAATCTATTAAAAACCATTAACTACGGTAAAGTTCAATGCATCTATGATACCATGTAAACGACATTTTTTGACTAGTATTTTCAATTTTTTTGTAAAAGAAATTTTAATTTACTATTTTATGGCAAAAACCTTGTGAAAAGATAATATTTCGTTAAAATGCAAATTAAAAAGCACTTGCTGAAGGAAATTAGGTTTCAGCTAGTGCTTACCATTTAAATTTAATAGTTAAATCGTTGGTTCAATTACAGGATAGCCTCTTTCTTTTCTATTATCTTAGTTCCCAGCGTGTTTTCAATCCAACTATTAATTTCCTTTAGATACTTCTGTTCAAAGAATCTTTCATTTGGAAAAATATATAATACCTCTCGTAAATAATGTGCATTAATAAACGGCATCATAAGTAAGCCTTTGTATTGAATAATTAAATATGCAATAGAATGTGGACGGAATTCCTTTCGTTCAAACCCTTTTTCAAAGATCTTTTGAAAATAATATTTCTCCTTTAATGCATAGGTAGACATAATTTCTCTGACCACCTGAGAATCCATTGACATCTCTCGGTATACGAAGCTTGTAAGCTCAATATTTTCACATTGATAGTGAAGCAAGTCAGCTGTAATTCGTTTTAAACAATCCTTAACACCTGTATCCATTAAAGAAAATTTTTCTTCAATAATACTAAGATATTGCTCAAAAAAGTAAGTAAAGCAATATTCTAATAAACCAAGCTTATTCTCAAAATGGTAAGCGATGGTTGCAGAGTTTACTTTTGCCAAGGTTGCAATATCTCGTATCGATGTTCCAGCATATCCATTTGAATTAAAAAGCGTTATCGCTGCTTTCACTATTTCTTCTTTAGAGTCCTTTTTCATCGTACACCTCCGTATACACGAGTTTTTTTATCTTTCTATAACAATTCTTGCTTGGACGGTTGATTCCTTCATGAAATTATCGACAAAGTATGCTCTTTTTCTTGTCAATTTGATAAAATATATAAGAAATTTAATGATGGATGGGTGAAAAAACATGTTTAATGTCGAAATGTACAAAGGGAGCCGACAAGAAAATTATGAATTGGTAAAAAAACAATTACAGGCTCTTCTCCATGGCGAGACTAATCAAATCGCTAATCTTAGCAATACGTCAGCTTTATTAAATCAGTTTCTTGATCGTATAAACTGGGTTGGTTTCTATTTAATGGATGAGAACAACGAATTAGTATTGGGACCTTTCCAAGGACTTCCGGCATGTGTTCGTATCCCGCTAGGAAAAGGTGTATGTGGAACAGCTGCAAAGAAAATGGAAACCGTCCGAGTAGAAGACGTTCATCAATTTCCTGGACACATTGCCTGTGATGCAGCTTCAAATTCCGAAATTGTTATACCGCTAATCAAAGATGGTAAATTACTCGGTGTCTTAGACATTGACTCACCTGAGAAAAGTCGCTTTGATAAGCTGGACCAAGAGCAATTGGAAGAATTTACTGCCATTCTCGTTAATCATTTGTAAAAAAACTCGCCGCGCGGCGAGTTTTTTATATTTTTTCAAGTGCTTGTTCTAAGTCTTCTTGTATATCCTCCCATGCTTCAAGACCGACTGACAGGCGGAGTAATGTATCATCAATACCCATTTTGCTTCGTTCTTCTTCTGGAATGACAGCATGTGTCATGGTTGCAGGGTGCTGGATTAACGTTTCTGCATCCCCTAAACTAACAGCAATTTTCACCAATTGTAATTGATTCATAAAATATTGTGCTGTTTCTTTTGTTCCTTTTACTGAAAACGAAATTACTCCGCCTGGTTTTTTCATTTGTTTATGCATAATCTTATTGTCTTCTATAAAATCACTATTGCCAGGAAAATAGAGCCTTTCTACTTTTGGATGATTCCGTAAAAATTCAACAAGCAGATTGGCATTGTCACAATGACGGTCCATCCTGACAGGGAGCGTTTTTAACCCCCTTAATAATAGCCAGGCATCAAACGGTGAGATGGTGTCGCCAATATCTTTTTGTGTGGTTCTAGACACCTGTTTGATGAAATCACGGCTGCCAACAACAATTCCTGCAATCACATCACCGTGACCACAAATATATTTTGTTGCACTATGAATAACAATATCACAACCTAGGCTAATAGGTGTTTGCAAATACGGGGAGCAAAATGTATTATCCACTACAACAGGAATACCATGTTGTTTGGCGAGCTTTGAAACTAATTCTATTTCAACTAGTTTCATGGTAGGATTAATCGGGGTTTCTATATAAATACAGGCAGTATTTGGGAGAATCTCTTCTTCGAGCATTTCTTTTGATGCCATTAACGAAAAATCATGGGTAACGTTATATTTTTCTTTTAACAATTGCAATAATCCAAACGTACAACCATATACACCCTGTGAACACAGGATATGGTCACCTGTTTTAGTTAATGCGGTTAACACTGCAGAAACCGCTGCCATCCCTGATGAGAATGCCAAAGCGGCTTCACCCTGTTCCAGCTTTGCCATTCGGTCTTCAAGAATTTTTACTGTGGGATTTCCCAGACGGGAGTATATAAATCCCTCCTCTTGTCCTGCAAATCTTCTTTCCCCTTGTTCTGCACTTGAAAAGGTGAAGGTGGAAGTTTGGTACAAGGGAGGAACTAAACTTCCTTGGTGTTCGTCGGAACTATACCCAGAGTGAACAGCTTCCGTTTCAAAGCGAAAATTTTCATTACCCAATGTGACTCCTCCTAATTGAAAACGCTGTCATTCCTCTTCATTTCTATATACTATTCATTTCCTGAAATTAACTTGACATATTGATGAATAAAATTATATAATATCCTTTGTGTAAAATAACTGCAGCCTATGTGAACACGTGAATGGATTCATTTTGTTCCTCATGAGTCATTGAACTCATTTGATGGTGTATCTTGTAACCCTCTGCTGCTAGGGCGAAGGTGCATGAAAACAAAATGGCTATCATTGATGTTTCATAACGGTTTTTATTTTACCAAAAAATAAAAACACTAAGGAGGAGTCATTCATGGCTCGTTATACTGGCTCAAGCTGGAAAATTTCTCGTCGTCTTGGAATCTCTCTAAGCGGCACAGGTAAAGAATTAGAAAAGCGTCCTTACGCTCCTGGACAACATGGTCCAAACCAACGTAAGAAGCTTTCTGAATACGGATTGCAATTGCAAGAAAAGCAAAAACTTCGTCACATGTACGGAGTAACTGAGCGCCAATTCCGTAACCTATTTGATAAAGCTGGTAAATTAGGTGGGGTTCACGGTGAAAACTTCATGATCCTACTTGAATCACGTCTTGACAACGTAGTTTACCGTTTAGGTTTAGCTCGTACTCGTCGTGCAGCTCGTCAATTAGTAAACCACGGCCACATCTTAGTTGATGGATCACGTGTAGATATCCCATCATACCGTTTAGCTGCTGGTCAAACTATCTCTCTTCGTGAAAAATCACGTAATCTTGTTGCTGTTAAAGAAGCAGTTGAAGTTAATAACTTCGTACCTGACTACTTAACATTTGATGCAGACAAGCTTGAAGGTACATTCACTCGCTTACCAGAGCGTTCTGAATTACCAGCTGAAATTAACGAAACTCTTATCGTCGAGTTCTACTCACGTTAATTGAAATGCTCTGTAAAGAGCATTCACAAAAACCCTAGAAACCGCGTTATATCAACGCTTCTAGGGTTTTTTCTTTTATTTCTACTTTGTATAATCATGTATTCTCCCCTAACTATTTGGGGGAGGTTTTGGGGGCTGTTTGGGGAGGATTTCCAACAAAATTAATTCAGTGGACAGACGTATTCAGCTTCTTTAAAATCCAAATAACATGTACCATATTCAAAATAAAAAGAAAAGCCCTGGTTAATATCAGGGCTTTATGTGAGCTCACTCTGTCAATGATAGATATACTTTATGATTATAACAGTTTAATTATGAAAGTATTGATATAACAAGGTTTTTATTAAGTCTCTTTATGATTCAGTCTTTGATATTGGGAACAGTTTGCCCAAATTTGTCCCCAAAGTGTCCCCCATTAGATAGTGAAAAAATGCGCTCTAAACAGCATATCTTCTTAAACTCTAGCTTATATATTGAGGTAGTACCAGCGAAACTGTCACCACCCGCAATAAGGAAATGTCAAGATAATCTAGATTACAATAAGGGATTTAATTTTAAAGCTTCAAATACGCATACCCCCGTCCTAGTGACAATTAAAAATGAACAAAGCATTTTTATAAAAACATACTCATGTTCATCGTGGTAATAACGGATTGATCAGGATAGATGGTTCGCGAACAAATTTTCCATTCATTATCGATTTTTCTAATGATGTCATGGCGTTCTCCAAACATTTGCTCAATATCTGAAGTAGATGCTCTGCTGCGCATGAAAAGGAAATAACTCCGTACTTTGTATTCATCCGGATCAGCAGTCGCTTCAACATAAATGTTGGTAATAAAATGACGCTGTCTAGTTGATGGGTTTTCGACCCAGGCGGATTTCGTATATAATCGATTGACCCTTGTTCTCAACGAAGTCTTCGTTTCCTCGAAAAAGGAAGAATCCTCGGCAATATTGGAAACACCAACACCTTCCACGGTTTCACGCAGCGGCATTCTGTAGGTAATGGTATCTGCTAAAAGCTCAAGCCACTCTTTATATTTTCGGTTATCCAAATAATAAGCTTCCATGTTAAGAATGTTGGTTATTTCCAAATGAATATCAGCTGTTACTTTGTTTTGGACGTTCAAGCTCATCGGCTTACCTCCTTCTCAAACATGTCTTTTGATATTAGTTCAAGCCAATGCTCATGCATTTTTCGTGATAAGGCATCAATATAGGTGGTTGGATACGCTGTTCCCGGTCCAGGGAAATTCTCATCTGGTTTCACATGGGAATATCCCATCAAATAGTTGCTGACACTGTTATAATTCAGTTCTTTATCCCGCATCATCAACCCTTTACTTACTTCCACAATCCGTGCCCATGTTTCTGTATCATCCTGTTCCAACGTTCCGCTCGGACCAAACGAACCAAGATAACCACGATAGGAGTCTTCCTTATATTCTTCTGGAGCAGCTTTATCGATTAAAAACCAGCACCAAACCTCCACCCGGTCAGGTGCAATCGGCCTCCACATTCGGAAGTTTAAGTAATTATGTAAATGCCCTTCTGTTCCGTGAATCGGGCTGACAAATGAAAGATTAGGATAAACACCGCCTACAAAAACCGTCACCTTTGACTGTATGTCGAGCTGCTCAGGAGTCAAATGTTTTTCAAACAAGGGCCACATTGACTCGGGAGTACCTTGGAAAGGAACTCTTGCTTTTCCCGTTTTTGAGGTAATGACATTGATTCCATGGGCATTTTTCATGACAACTTGATGCCCATATCCTGCATAAAGAGGATCTTCAGGGCTGATTCCCATTTCAACCGTGGAACGGTGAGTCGTCTGTACATGATACGGGTCCGCAGCAAAGTTTTCGGCTGTCGCTTTCCAATTGGCTTTTGCGACCCATCGCTGCGGCAGTCCCCTTACCTCCATGCCGCCGCTTCTGCCTAGTAGAATATCAAAATACCATTTCATCTCGCCAAGATAATCTTCTAAAGATTCAGCGTTCGGGTCCAGATTCCCAAAGATCATTCCCTGATAGCTTGCCACTTGCGGAATCGGACGAAGCCCCCACTCTGACTTGTCCATTTCCTCTCCATAAACCTTATTTCCTGCAACGATACCGACTAGTTCACCTTCAAGATTGTAGCTCCATCCATGGTACGGGCACGTAAAGGTTTTTTTATTCCCGCGGTCAGCCGTGCACAGCTGTGTCCCGCGGTGGGTACAGGAATTTAGAAATGCTTTGACCTCCCCTTGACGTGTCCTGACAAGAAGAACAGGATCATTCACCATCCAGCGTGTTACATAGCTGCCAGGCTCCTTAATTTCTGTTTCATGGCCGAGGAATTGCCATGTATGTCCATAAATCTTTTCAATTTCCAAATCATAAATATCTGGATCGGTAATGACCCATTGAGGCAATAGACCTTGTTCCATCTTTTCTTTTAACAAATGAAAAGCCTTTTCATTCAATGTTTTCTTGATCATGTAATCGTCCTCCTTTTTATGTATAGGCTGTGTTAAACTTGCTTGTTGATTTGCGCTCCAGGCGTTTCGCTTTCCGCTCCAATCAACATTGGACAAAATCAACAATAATCATTAACACAGCCTATGTATAAAAAATACGCAGTTTGCCTTCCGGAATAAAGCAAACCGGAAGGCGTTTTTTTATTTATTACAAAGGACCTTTCTAATTAAGCATTAACTGGTGCTTTCATCTTCATCGCAGCCTTTTCTTCAGTTAATTTATCAAAGCTGCCATACTTTTCATTAACAATTAATAGAGAGATAGCTCCGACAATACTTGGGATGGCAAAGGCAATAAACGCGTTTTGCGGTGCAATCCCAATGGCGAGAATATAGGCAATCAATGTTGGTGCTAAAATGGCACCAATCCGGCCAAATCCAAGGGCCCAGCCCATACCCGTTGCGCGGGCTTCTGGGGGATAATACTCCGCAATGTATGGGTTCGCCAGATTCATATTACCGACTGTACATGCCCCGCCAATCATAATCAAGATATATAGAAGAAATAGGTTAGAAGTGAGACTTAAGGATACAAAGCACACTGCACCTAATATATAAAGACTGATGAGAATGCGCTTATGTCCAATTTTCTCGGCTAAATATCCGCCAAATAAGGAACCAAGCACTTGACCGCAGCATAACACAAGATTAAAAGATAAGCTTGAAGTCATACCATAACCTGACTGCTGCATGATCTTAGGCAGCCAAGTATTTAGACCATAAACCATCAGCAGGCAGCTGAAGACGGCAAACCAAATCGCAATAGTGCTTACGGTACGATTATTTTCAAATATCTTTTTAACCGTTGATCCTTTGTAAGCCTCTTGACCATTTGAAAATTGATAGGAATCCGAATTTTTATAATTACCACCAGGGTCAACCCGATTTAGGACGGATGCAAGCTCGTCTGTTTTTTTCTTGATAACATTAAATGAAAGGGATTCAGGAAAATACTTAAAAAAGAATGGTAAGGTAAAAAATGGAATCACCCCAATCCAGTAGATGACTCTCCAATCAGTAGATGGGACCAGATACATTCCGATAAGGTTTGCCAGGATTCCTCCAAGAGAGTATCCACAATACATTGTAGCCACGATTAATGGTCTGTTTTTCTTGGGTGAATACTCTGTCATCGTGGAAATAACCATTGGCATTAAACCGCCCATTCCAAGAGAAGCAATAAAACGCATGACCGTAAAGAATGTTGTATTAGGTGCCAGCCCTGCCCCAAGAGTGAAGACACTGAATAGAATCATACAAATACCTAAAACCTTTTTCTTGCCGATTTTATCAGCCAAAGGTCCAAAAATAAACGCACCCACCATCATGCCCACCAGCGAATAACTTCCTACCGCCCCTGCCTGAACCGGTGATAAATTCCATTCCTCCATCAGCCAAGGCAAACTGACTCCAAACATTGTAATATCAAACCCATCAAACATAATGGCATAAAAGCACCAAAGATAAACAAGAAGATGAAAGCGGTTAAATTTACTTGCAGCAACAACCTCAGAAGGGTTTACTGTACGCATAATTATCAGCTCCAAACTTAATTATAATAATCCGTAAACGCATACAAAAATGAATAGAAATTTTCTTACGGTTATGCTAATTCTCCTCCCTTTCTGAAATATATTTTCTAAAGTTATAATAAAGTGGTTATGGCCCACGAACAATCAGCTAGTTTCGCTATAGGCAACAATCAAAAATATTTTTAGTTTTTCTTTAAGACCGCAAAGAATCCCAGTTAAAGTGATTGCTGAGCGATTAGGAAACACGCCACAGATGATTTTGGATTTATATGGCCATAACTTTAAAGCATTGGAAGAAGAATCAGTGGTTGCATTTGAGAGGGACTAAATTTCTAAATTGGGGGAAGTTTTGGGGAAGGTTATGAAAATACCACTTCTAAACCCCATTAATACTAGGGTTTTTGTTACCGTTGAGGATTTACCACGTTAATTTTTCAAAAACCGTGCCAGCAATGGCACGGTTTTTTTATTTCTTTTTTATCCACTTAATTGTTCTTGAATATAAGAACACAAGTATTGCGTATAGTAAGATGACCATTGCTGCTGTCCAAATTCGCTCTTGGATTACGCCATCAGCATATAGAACTGGACCTAGCCCGAAGAAAGTAACAAGTAAAATGAGAATGATAAAAAAAGTATGAACTAGAAATTTCATGAAAATCACCCCCGAAATGAACTCTCTACCCAATAAGACGTTGTCCTTTCGGTTATTGTTACAATCTTTGATTGATTATGACCGAACATTTACTCTTGAAGGGTTCATGAAGCCAAAAAAACAGATCATTCCAGAAAAACGGCCTCATGAAGCTTTCATGAAGCCCAAAAAACAGTTCACCCCAGGGAAACAGGTCTCATGAAGCGTTCATGAAGCCCAAAAATCCGATTATCCTGGAAAATGGTTCTCATGAATGGTTTCCTTCACTTTTCCCACCACAATATACAACTTAAACTAACTCTCTAGTATACAATAAAACCAGCCTCATAAAGTTTTCATGCGGCTGGTACAATTAGTGATTAATATTGAATTAATGTATATTTCTTCTTCCCTCTTCTAATTATCGTAAACTGTCCTTCGATTCGATCCGAATCTTGTAATACATAAGCAGTATCTGTGATTCGTTCGCCGTTCACTGTAACTGCACCATTTGTGATATCTTCTCTAGCCTGGCGCTTCGAAGGAGAGATTTTGGCAGCCACTAATAAATCAACCAAGTTGCCATCTGTTTCAGAGGCATTAAAGGAAGGAACATCCTTAAATCCTTGCTGGATTTCAGAAGCAGACAGGCTGCGAACATCCCCGCTAAATAACGCTTCCGTAATTTTTATTGCCTGCTGCAGTGAGTCTTCCCCATGTATCAGACGAGTCATTTCCTCAGCTAATGCCTTTTGTGCAAGGCGTAAATGAGGTTCTTCCTGAACAGACTTTTCAAGTCCTTCGATTTCTTCGTGAGACAAGAACGTAAAGTACTTTAAGTATTTAACAACATCTGCATCCGCTGCGTTAATCCAGAATTGGTAGAATTCATAAGGTGTTGTTTTCTTAGCATCAAGCCAAACAGCTCCACCTTCAGTTTTGCCGAATTTTGTTCCATCCGCTTTTGTAACAAGAGGGATCGTCAATCCAAATGCCTTAGCACCTTCTGGCTGCATTTTACGAATTAGTTCTAATCCGGAAGTGATATTACCCCATTGGTCACTTCCCCCCACTTGTAATTTACAATTGAAGTTCTCGTAAAGGTGATTGAAATCCATTGCTTGAAGAATCGTATACGTGAACTCAGTAAATGAGATCCCCGATTCAAGGCGTGAAGCAATTGTGTCCTTTGCTAGCATGTAATTGACGCCAATGTGTTTACCGATGTCACGTAAAAATGTAACAATATCCATCGATCCTGCCCAGTCATAGTTATTCACCATTACGGCTCCATTTTGACCATCAAAGTCAAAAATAGCTGCTAACTGCTTCTGAATCCCCTCGACATTTTTTTGGACTGCTTCAAGTGTTTGCAGGTTTCGCTCTTCACTTTTTCCACTTGGATCCCCAATAAGCCCTGTTGCACCGCCAACTAGGACAATGGGACGGTGACCATGCTGCTGAAATCTTCTCAGCGTTAAAAACGGTACTAAGTGACCGATATGCAAGCTGTCTGCTGTTGGGTCTGCACCACAGTATAGAGAGATACTCTCCTTACTAATCAAATCCTTAAGGCTCTCTTCATCTGTTTGCTGGTAGATGAGCCCACGCCATGCTAAATCTTGTAATAAATCCATTGTATTTTCCTCCAAATTCTAATAATAAGGCTGTTTCCTAATTATTGTTGTTAAAATCCAAAAGCCGATTTTAACGCGGAACAAACTCCTTTGGTGCCTGAAATTAAGTTTGCAAGCTCTTTTCTTAGAAAAGAGCTTAATTAACACAAAAAGCGCCCCTGCAAAAATGCAGGGACGCATAACGCGCGGTACCACCCGGCTTGAGCAAAAAACACTCCAACTCGAAAAATTAACGGTTTAGTCCGTTCTCTGCTACTTCTATTTCACAGAGAAAGCTCCAGGACGTAATTCACTCTTCTATTTGTATCAGCTTTCACCAGCCGCTGACTCTCTAAAAAACAGGGATAGAAGACCTACAGTAGATTCCCTTCGTAGCTTAATTATTAAATTGATAACTTATAGAATTTTTACCATAAATTATTCCCACTGTCAAACAAGAATTGGTAATATCAGAAAAATGTAGAAGTTTGTCATTTTTGCAATCATCATTATGCTATAATATATGTGATTTTAAAAGAGGTGATTCTATGAATGATAAATTTCAAGCGTGGATAGAGAAAATCAAGTCGATGACCAACTTGTTTACCCATAAAAAAACTGTAAAAAGTGCACGAATAACGTACCAGGTCTTTTGGAACCTTTTACTGCTTGTACTAACAGTTGTTATCCTTGGGGGAGCATTTGCAGGTGGTGTGGGCGCGGGATATTTCGCCTCGCTTGTTAAGGACGAACCTGTCCGTTCTTACGACAGCATGAAAAAAGATATTTATAATTATACGGAAACATCGGACTTATACTTTTCTGACAACGTCTATCTTGGCAAGCTCCGTACAGAACTTGAACGTGAAGAAGTAAAAATTGATCAAGTTTCGGATTACCTGGTAAAAGCAGTAATTGCAACAGAGGATGAGTATTTTTATCAACACAAAGGTGTTGTCCCAAAAGCAGTTTTTCGGGCACTTTTCCAAGAGGTAACAAACTCTGCCACTCAATCAGGCGGAAGTACATTGACACAGCAATTAATTAAAAACCAAATTTTAACAAATGAAGTCTCATTTGAAAGAAAAGCAAATGAAATCTTGCTTGCTCTGCGTCTAGAGAAGTTTTTTAGCAAAAAGGAAATTCTAGAGGCTTACTTAAACGTTTCAACATTTGGAAGAAATTCATCTGGTAAAAATATCGGCGGTGTCCAAGCCGCAGCAAAAGGAATCTTTGGGAAAAATGCAAGTGAATTGACCCTCCCTCAAGCAGCCTTTATTGCAGGCTTGCCACAAAGTCCCTTTGGCTACACACCTTTTACAAGAGAGGGTACAGTGAAAAACAATCTAGAACCGGGGCTTACTCGAATGAAAACGGTTTTAAAAAGAATGTATGATGGCGGTCACATCACTGAAACACAGTATGCAGAAGCCTCATCCTATGATATTACCAAGGATTTTATTCCTGCAGGGGACAACCCGCTAGAAAAATATCCCTACTTATCATTTGAAATTGAAAAGCGGGCTATCGAAGTCCTAACCAATGCATTGGCGAAAAACGACGGCTATGAGGAAAATGATTTAAAAGAAGATGAGAATCTTTTTTATAAATACAAAACATTAGCCAAGCAAAATTTAAGACAAAATGGATACGAAATTCATACAACGATCAACAAAGATATATATGATGCCTTCCAGGTTGTAAAGAATAACTACCCAAACTACGGACCTGATAAGCCAGAACAGAAACAGGATCCCGAAACTGGGGAAATGATTACTGTCATGGAACCGGTTGAAGTCGGTGCTATGCTTATCGAGAATAAAACAGGGAAAATCATCAGTTTTGTCGGTGGACGAGACCACAATAAGCAGGAACTTAATCATGCTACTAGCGCTGTTCGACAAAATGGTTCTACAATGAAGCCTCTTCTCGTTTATGCACCAGCAATTGAATTGGGGAAAGCCTCACCAGGGACACCATTACCGGATGTAGCTTTAAGGCTCGAACCTTCCATTTCAAGACCTTGGCCGAACAACTATGACAAGAGGTACAGTGGTATCACCTCAGCAAGATATGCACTAAAAAAATCTTATAACGTTCCTGCTGTTAAGCTATATAAAGATATATTAGACCAGCAGCCTGCAAAATATCTTGAAAAAATGGGCTTTACATCTCTAAAAGGTGACGATTATACCAATCTCTCAACCTCTATAGGTTCATTGAAAAATGGCGTAACAGTCGAAGAAAACACCAACGCCTTTGGTACCTTCGCGAATGAGGGTAAATTTATTGATGCATACATGATTGAAAAGATTGTCGATAAAAACGGTAAAACTATTTATCAACATGAAGTGAAGCCTGTCGATGTATTTAAACCACAAACGGCATTTTTAACCCTCGATATGATGCGAGATGTCATCAAAAGTGGTACGGCTCAGGGTATAAATAGTAAATTAAAGTTCAGAGCTGATTGGGCAGGTAAAACAGGTACGGGTCATGATTTCCATGACGCTTGGTTTGTAGCCACCAATCCAAGTGTAACATTTGGAATTTGGACGGGCTATGACACGCCAAAATCATTAAATAATGGCGGAATGTCTTACTCACAAAGAACGAATAATCTATGGGCTGAATTGATGAATGCCGCTTATGATATTAAACCCGAGTTAATTAGTCCTGCTGAATCATTTCCAGTACCAACTGGAATCGTGAAGCGCTCGTTTTGCGCAGTTTCAGGCTTATTACCTTCAGCTGCCTGTTCTCAGGCTGGTTTAGTTGTAAGTGATTATTTTAATGCGGAGAATGTACCGACTAAGCAGGATGACAGCTTGATTGCAGGAAATTATGTGCAAATTGGTGATAAAAAGTATCTAGCTTTAGATTCAACACCAGCAGAGTTTTCTAAGCAAGGAGTTATCTTAAATCCTGACTTCATTAAACAAATGGTTGGAAATAATTTTAATAATTACAGTCAGCTAATACCGAAAATGGATCGTTGGAGTAAACTCCTAGTTCCTACTGATAAAATCGTCGATAACGGAAAACGGCCAGACGGGGTGACCCTTTCACTATCTGGTAATAATCTCATTTGGTCACCACCAGCAGATAATGATATTGTTGGCTACCGAGTCTATCATAACGGATCAAAGGTTGGTAGTATCACCAGTGGTTCTAGTCTTTCCTTTACAGCATCTAACGGTTCATATTATGTAACAGCGGTAGATATTGCAGGAAATGAATCCGGACCATCTAACAAAGTGGATGTTGGCGTTACTCTTGCACCTGTACCTGCACCTCAATAAATAACAATAAAGGAGCTTGGAAATCCAAGCTCCTTTATTGTTTAGATTCACTTTTTTGATTATTTCTAATTGGATACAACGCCTTTTCGAGCGTGAGTAAGTTTTTTTCAGTTATCTCGGATTTTCTCGGAATTGGCTTATACATATCATCTGGATCGTCCCAATTCTTTGGAAGGCTGACTGGTGCCTTATCTTGCCAATAATCGATCCAATCCCGGGGTAAACTTCCATAACAGTTTGAGTTTTCAGTCATTTCCATCCAAATAAGTGCCCAAGCTCTAGGAACCACACGCCAAATATCATAACCCCCACCGCCAACTGCAATCCATTTACCACCGCAATATTGATGGGCAATCTCATGAGCCAGCTTTGGGATTTCACGATAGATTTTCATTGATGCGGATAAATGAGTTAAAGGATCATAATAATGAGAGTCTGCACCATTTTGGGTCAGAATAACATCCGGTTTAAAAAAAGCTGCCACTTCCTTTATTGATTGAGTATAGACATGAAGCCATGATTCATCCTCAGTGAATGCATCTACTGGAATATTAAAAGAATAACCATACCCCTTACCTTGCCCTCTTTCGTTCACATTACCGGTACCCGGAAATAGGTATCTTCCGGTTTCATGTATGGAAAGTGTGCAGACATTGGGATCATCGTAAAAGGACCACTGAACTCCATCACCATGATGGGCGTCCGTATCCACATAAAGAACCCTTGCATTATATTTTTTTTGCAGATATTTAATAGCAACTGAACTATCATTATAAATGCAGAAACCTGAAGCTTTTCCGCGAAAACCATGGTGCAATCCTCCCCCTAAGTGAAGGGCATGGACTGCCTGTCCTGTCATGACTTGATCGACTGCCGTTAATGCCCCCCCAACTAGCAGAGCGCTAGCTTCATGCATATTAGGAAAGATTGGTGTATCTTCCGTTCCTAACCCATAGTTTTCAGCCACTTGTAGTGGAAGTTTTCCCTCCCCTGCCATTTTTACAGCATCAATATAGCTTGGATCATGAACGAGACTAAGTTCTTCGTCTGTCGCAATTCTTGGAGGAACCACCTGCCTATTGTCTAAGGCATTTAATCTATGTAACAAATCGACAGTAAGTTTCAGTCGAAACTGATTAAAAGGATGGTTATTACTGAATTTATAGTTTAACAATTCTTCTGAAAATACAAATGAACAGGAATCGGTCATAGGGAAACACCTGGAAGATTTGGCCAAAGAACGTCATAGCCAGATTGTTTTAGATCCTCGATCAGTCCAGTAGGATTCATAGTTTGCAATCTTATCACGAGAATTTTAAATTGATCATCTTTTTTATCAGGATAAACAAGTACACTCAATATATTAGCTTTCCGATTTTTTATTATACTAGTAATATCACTAAGCTTCCCTGCAAGATTCGGTACCCTTATTTCAATTTGGGACCCGGGTTGATGGGCACCGGTCAACTCTACGAGCGTTCGGAGTAAATCCGTTTCGGTAACAATCCCAACAAGCTTTTGATTGTTTGTAATCGGGAGACAGCCAATTTTATGCTCATAAAACAGAGCTGCTATTTCCTCTACAAAATCAAGAGGATGGCCAGTGATAACATCTTTTTTCATGATTGAGTCAATGGGTTTTTCAAGATCTTCTAAATGGTCGTTTGCGCGAAAAATAGATGGAGCTGCATCTCGTATATCAGATAAGGTTACAATGCCAACAAGCTGTTGATTGGAATCGATAACGGGTATATGCCGGATTTTTTTTGACTCCATTAATCTCATTGTGTCAGCAATTGAAACGGCGGGAGTAACGGTAACAACCTCCGTTTTCATTATTTCTTCTACTATCATCCGAATGGCCTCCTCAATTGAAATTTTGGATCAATACATAAATCGATTCATAAAACGAAGTCGATCAAACCTTTGGATTGTCTCTACATCCACCCTTGTTCCAATTCTCGCCATCAAACAGTTAGCAGGGTGTGAACAAATCTCAGGATCATCCGTTGCATACCACACAAGACCGCCTGCATTCATCATTTTCTCCATAATCTTGCGATACTCCCAAACATTTAAACCTGTTCCCTTTAAATCCCAATGCCAATAATATTCTGTCGTAATAATTAAATAATCCTCCATAGCATCATCCATCATGGAAACGGTGAGGAGATTTTTTCCGACCGCACAGCCCCTAAATTTAGGAATAACCTCAATAGCACCTAATTCAATTAAATTATCCATTTTGTCTTCAGACCATCTTTCAAGAGGATCTGGAAAAAGGTATGTTACATAGCCAACAATGGTATGGTGATGCCTTGCGATAATAATTCGTCCCTCTTCCAGTTGTGCAATCCCAACGAGCGCTTGATGCTGCTGTTCAGGAGGACGAAAAGCGGTAAGATGTTCGTGAAATTCATATCCAGCAAGTTTATCTGAGGAAATTGGACCTTCAATAATTAAGCTTCCATGGGGAGTTTTGAGTTCTTTGGCATTATACGTTTTTTTGTGTTCCATCCCTACACCACCTGAAAAATCATTCGCGTATCATCTCTATTATACATAATTTCTATCAATTTTTTGCCCCTATCCATAATTTTCTGTTTAATTAGAAAACGCATGTGACAATTTCTCGAAATCAATTAAATTATTTTAAAAATTGAGAATAGTTTCTATTTGTACTATAATAATCTCATACTAGCATAAGGGGGAAATGGAATGAAAGTGGAAAAGCTGCCGGTTATGCAGGGAGAGCATAACTTATCAAACTATGATGAAAAGTATAAGACCTTCAGTTGGGAGGAGACTGAAAGAGAATTCTCCTGGCATGAAACTGGACTTGTGAATTTGGCGTATGAAGCGATCGACCGCCATGCAGAAACATTTCGAAAAAATAAAGTAGCCCTTTATTACCGCGATAACACTAGGAATGAAAAGTTTACGTTCAAAGAAATGAAAGAGCTTTCAAACAAAGCTGGTAATGTGCTAAAAACTTACGGAGACGTTGAAAAAGGCGACCGTGTATTCATTTTTATGCCACGTTCACCTGAACTATATTTTACTGTACTGGGTGCAATCAAGCTTGGAGCGATTGTCGGTCCATTATTTGAAGCTTTTATGGAGGGTGCTGTTCGCGATCGTTTGCAAGATAGTGAGGCCAAAGTCTTGGTAACTACTCCTGAATTATTGGATCGTGTACCGGTAGATGAGCTTCCAGCATTAAAGCACATTTTTCTTGTTGGTCAAAACATCGAAGAAAGTGGGCGGTACATTAACTTTTTAGAAAAATTCGAGGCTGCAAGCAACCAGCTCCGAATTGAATGGGTTGACCGTACGGATGGGCTCATTCTTCACTATACTTCGGGTTCTACAGGTAAACCAAAGGGAGTCCTGCATGTACATAATGCGATGATCCAGCATTTTCAAACAGCTAAATGGGTATTAGATTTAAAAGAAGATGATGTGTATTGGTGTACAGCCGACCCAGGATGGGTTACAGGGACATCTTACGGTATTTTTGGACCATGGCTAACAGGAACTTCCAACGTCATTGTCGGCGGTCGTTTCAGCCCTGACACATGGTATAAAATGATTGAGGACTTTGGAGTGACCGTTTGGTATAGTGCTCCTACGGCTTTCCGTATGTTAATGGGGGCTGGAGATGAAATAGTTAAGAAATACAATTTAAGCAGCCTTCGCCATGTCTTGAGTGTTGGGGAACCTTTAAACCCTGAGGTAGTAAAATGGGGCGTGAAAGTCTTTAACAAAAGAATTCATGATAACTGGTGGATGACGGAAACAGGGGCACAGCTTATTAGTAATTACCCTTGTATGGAAATTAAACCAGGCTCAATGGGTAAACCGATTCCGGGTGTTGTTGCGGCGATTGTGGATGACCAAGGCAATGAACTTCCACCTTACCGCATGGGAAATCTCGCCATTAAAAAAGGCTGGCCTTCCATGATGTATACCATTTGGAATAACCCTGAAAAATTTGATTCCTATTTTATGCCAAGCGGCTGGTATTTCTCTGGTGATTCTGCCTATATGGATGAGGACGGATACTTCTGGTTCCAGGGACGAGTAGATGATGTGATCATGACCTCTGGTGAACGTGTTGGTCCATTTGAGGTAGAAAGTAAACTTGTCGAACACCCTGCAATTGCAGAAGCTGGGGTAATCGGTAAACCAGACCCTGTGCGCGGCGAGATTATTAAAGCCTTTATCGCACTTAGAGATGGCTATACAGCATCAGATGAATTAAAAGAAGAAATCAGATTGTTTGTGAAACAAGGTCTTGCAGCACACGCAGCTCCAAGAGAAATTGATTTCCGAGATAAGCTTCCAAAAACAAGAAGCGGTAAGATCATGAGACGTGTTTTAAAAGCATGGGAACTTAACCTGCCAACAGGTGACCTCTCTACGATGGAAGACTAAAAAGAAGGAAGCGCACATAAACAATGGCGCTTCCTTTTTTCTTATTTAGTCGACTGTCGGTGCTCGATGCGGTGTGGAAGAACAACGGTTTGTTCCTCTACCTCTTCTTTGTTCATTAATTTGGTAAGTAAACGCATAGCCACAGCTCCAATATCGTATAAAGGCTGAACGATTGTGGTTAGCTGCGGACGAACCATTAAAGAAAGCCTTGTATTATCTGATGTAATAACCTCAAAGTCTTCAGGAAGTTTATATCCTTTATCCTCGGCGCCATGGACGACACCAAGTGCCATCTCATCAGAGCCAACTAGTATTGCAGTCGGTCTATTAGGAGCTTCTAATAATTTATCGAACGCTTCTAAGCCAGAGTCATAGGTGTAATCGCCCTCGACAATAAGTGACTCATTAAAATCTATACCTGCATCTGCAAGTGCGCGCTGATATCCTTTTAGTTTTTTGTGAATATTTCTAGGCTCCTGTAATGGCCCAACTACAAATGCAATATGCTTATGACCTTTTTCAACAAATTCTTTCACTGAATCATAAACAGCTTGTTCATAATCGATGTTTACGGAAGGAATCTGTTCTGATTCTTCAATCGATCCGGCTAAGACAATTGGTACTGGTGATTTCCCAAATTCTTCGACATGCTCTTGGGTAATATTTCCACTCATAAAGACAATACCATCCACTTGTTTACCAAGCATGGTATTTAATAAGTGTAATTCTTTCTCTTTGTTTTGATCGGAATTGCTCAAGATAATATTGTACTTATACATAGTTGCGATATCCTCGATACCACGTGCTAGTTCTGCGAAAAAGATATTCGAGATATCTGGAATTACGACACCAACGGTTGTTGTTTTCTTGCTAGCCAATCCTCTTGCAACTGCATTAGGACGGTAACCCAGTCTATCGATGACTTCTAGTACCTTTTTTCGAGTAACAGGCTTTACATTTGGATT
This sequence comes from Neobacillus driksii, assembly GCF_013409995.1. GTDB lineage: Bacteria > Bacillota > Bacilli > Bacillales > Cytobacillaceae > Neobacillus > Neobacillus driksii. The sequence goes on along the minus strand of NZ_JACCBX010000010.1, from coordinate 77,675 downwards.
TCCATTGACGACACGTGAAACGGTTGCCATTGAAACATTTGCTTCCCGTGCAACATCATAAATTGTAATATTCACGTTTTAACACTCTCCTTAAACACGATAAGTATTTTCTCTTATTTTACAGCATTTTCACTAATTTAGTCATTGTGAGATAATATACAAACTTTTAATATGTATAATCATACGATAAGAACCAATAAGTCGCAATGATATTTGTTCTCATTTTCACGATATTTTCATTATTTTATCAAAGGCTGTGTTAAAATGGGCTGTTGATTTCCACTCCAAGCGCTATGCTTTCCGCGGGCTCGCCCGTGAGCCTCCTCAGTCGTTCCGACCTGCGGGGTCTCACTCAGCTCGTGCATCCCGCAGGACATTGAATTTACTTCCTCGAATACTCACCGCACGAAGAAAATGTGATAGCATTTTTGAGGATCAAGCGCCTTCCGCTCCAATCAACAAGTTCTAAAATCAAAAGTCTCCTGTACACAGCATAATTAAAAAAAGACCTTCCGCAAGGACTGCAGAGGGTCTCATTGACTAAATTAAATTCTAACGAAATTAGAAGCAAGCAGTTCATTATAAAAAGTATTAAACTGGTCAAGGTTCATTTGCTGCTGAGCGTCTGAAAGTGCTACCGCAGGGTCTGGATGAACCTCAGCCATAACGCCATCAGCCCCGATTGCAAGTGCTGCTTTTGCACAAGGAAGAAGTAAATCTCTGCGTCCAGTTGAGTGAGTCACATCGACCATTACTGGTAGGTGTGTTTCTTGCTTAAGAATCGGTACTGCAGAAATATCAAGTGTATTTCTGGTAGCACGTTCGTATGTTCTAATACCACGTTCACAAAGAATAATTTGCCCATTTCCTTGTGCCATAATATATTCCGCAGCATTAATAAATTCTTCAATCGTTGCAGCAATACCACGTTTTAAAAGAACTGGCTTATTCACTGCACCTGCAGCTTTTAACAATTCAAAGTTTTGCATATTCCGTGCACCGATTTGGATCACATCGATATAATCAATAGCCATCTCAATATCAGCTGGATTTACAATCTCACTAATGACAGCCATATCATACTCATCTGCCACTCGTTTTAAGATTTTCAACCCTTCAACCCCAAGGCCTTGGAAATCATATGGAGATGTTCTAGGCTTATAGGCACCGCCGCGCAGCAGCTTTAACCCTTTTTCTTTCATTGCTTTGGCCACAGTCGCTACTTGTTCGTAGGATTCAACCGCACATGGACCAAAAACAAAATGCTGTTTTCCGTCTCCGATCGTTTCACCTTTTAAGTTGACAATCGTATTTTCCGGTTTCTTCTTTCTAGAAACAAGAAGTGCTTTTTGATGATCATCTTTTTGCAAATCTAAGCCAGCCTTAAAGATTTCCTTAAATAAATGGTCAATCGTTGCATTATCAAATGGTCCATCATTATGTTCTTTAATCAGATCAAGCATTTTTCTTTCACGAACCGGATCGTATTTGTAAACTCCTTGACTTTCTTTAGCCTTCCCAATCTCTTGGACAAGTTGAGCTCTTTCATTAATTAGTTTCAATAATTCTAAGTTTAAATCATCGACACGTGTCCTTAATTGTTCCAAATTACTATTGCTCATTTATTGTCCCCGTCCTTTCAATAGCTTGACAGAATGATTGCAGAAAGACTAAATACTGTCAGCTAGCTCCCATAAAAATTAATTTTTTTATTATTCAATAATTAGGCTTTATTATATCTGATAAGAACTTATTTGTCACGCATTTTTCTTTAACGATTAAACGCTTTTAAGCACTAAAGCAAATCATCTAATAATAAGTCATCATATGCTGGGAATTTAAGAAAAGTACTATAAATTTTCATTTGTTGCAGTTGTTAAAGATTTGGTCGTAATCTTCCAATGAGAAGCATTCCAGACAGCTTCTCCATTTTTAATCAAGAGTGCCTGAGGGGATTCGTGTTTAATTTCAAACTTCTCCGCAACTTGATTTGATAATGGGCGTGCTTCTTGAACAGCTAAATAATAGGTAGGTAAACTTTCATCCCCGCCTGCGTATTTTTCATACTCCTGATAAGCGGCATGACTAATAGGACAAGTTAAGCTATGTTTTAAAAGAAAAAACTTGTCCTCTTGCTTTATTAGATCTTCAAATTGGTCTAAAGTATCAATTTTTTTCAACATATTCTTTCCTCCAAATAATAAACGGTGAAGTCATTCTATCACTTCACCGTTTTTGATACAAATAATTGAATTTTCCTTCGAAATTCTCTTAATGTGTTACTTTATATTCTTCCTCTTCAAAAGCTTTTTTTGCTTCTTCTAATTTCTTTCTTATCGAAAGTTCATCCACAGAACTTTCACTAGCTGCTTTTGGCATTCCGCCAATTGAAATATAATTGTCTTCCTCGGTATCCACTGGTGTCTTTGTTTTATTCATAAGGTGGACCGTTTTTTCCTTTAATGTTTCCGCTTGGCTGTTAAGTTTACTACGAAGCTCTCTGCCTGATTTTGGGGCTAAAAAAATAGCTGCAGCGGCCCCCACTAGTCCGCCAATCAGTGCTCCTAACAAAAAACTGCTGGATGAATCTTGACTTTTATTTTGGTTTGCTCCTCGCAATTCATAATCCTTACTACTCATTCTGGATTCCTCCCTTATAAAAATTTAATGTGACCTAACCCTCTTAATTTCCTCAACATGGTTTGCACTTTTTTCCTGCTTCTTAGCCATCCATTTATCTTTTAGTTCAAGAAAAACATTACCCCATTGCACAATTTGGGAGATTTTTTCTTTATTTTCTTCAACTTGTATATCAAAAGATTCTGTTAGTGTTTTTAAGGTGCCATTGAATTTATTTACTGTCGTCCCAACACTTTTTACAGCAGAGACAACACTATTTAAATTCTGTGATTTCTCCTGAATATCATCCGCTAGAGCATTCGTTTTGTGTAAGAGTTCAGTGGTTTCTTTTGTGACTCCATCCAATTGTTTTTCTAATCCAGTTAAGGTCGTGGAAACACTTGAAAGAGTCTCTTGGAGAGAGTTAAGCGTTTTTGCTAAGTAGATTACTAGCACCAAGAATGCAATCGCAATTAAAGCGACACTTAAATATAAAATAATTTCCATTTGTTTTTTACCTCCGCTTTTATATCCTTATGTATTACCTATCTAAGGCAGTGTTAAACGTAAATAGGTATCATAAACTACTTCAAGATGATTGTCTCATTTTCCTGCTAAGGATTACAATACGTTTTAGTATTAAGTTCATAATTTCTCACTTTGTGACGTAATCGGTTACAATAGAGTATGTATTTACATTTTTTTGTTGGAGGTTTAAACATGAAGGATCCACGTATTGAGAAACTAGCAAAAAATCTGATCAACTACTCGGTAGAATTGAAAAAAGGTGAAAAGGTATTAATTGAAAACTTTGGTCTGCAGCGCGAGCTTGTTACGGCACTTGTTAAGGAAGCTTATTTAGCTGGGGGATATCCATTTGTACTTTTAAAGGACCAACAAGTAGACCGTGCGTTATTACTAGGTGCCCAGGAAGAGCAATTCAACATGATGGCTGATTTTGAAGCAAATGTTATGAGCAAAATGGATGCATACATAGGACTGCGCTCGGGTGATAACATCAACGAGCAGGCTGATGTACCAGACGATAAGATTAAAATTCATGGCAGTACAATTGGTAAAAAAGTTCATCGCGATTTCCGCGTTCCGAAAACAAAGTGGGTTGTCCTCCGCTACCCAACATCAAATATGGCACAGCTTGCAAAAATGAGCACAGAGGCATTTGAGGACTTCTATTTCGATGTTTGTAACCTGGATTATGGAAAAATGGATAAAGCCATGGACAGCCTTGTGGAATTGATGAACCGGACTGATAAAGTTCGTCTCACAGGACCTGGAACAGACCTTACCTTCTCTATAAAAGATATCCCTGCTATAAAGTGTGCAGGTCACGCGAATATCCCTGATGGAGAGGTATATAGTGCACCCGTACGTGATTCAGTAAATGGAGTGATTACCTACAATACCCCATCTCCTTATCAAGGGTTTACATTTGAAAATGTAAAGTTAACTTTTAAAGATGGTAAAATCGTAGAGGCTGTTGCTAACGATACTGAGCGTATCAATAAAATATTTGATACAGATGAAGGGGCACGGTATGTAGGAGAATTTGCTATCGGCGTTAACCCATACATCTTAACCCCAATGCAGGATATTTTATTTGATGAAAAAATCGCAGGCAGCTTCCACTTTACACCAGGTCAATGCTATGATGAGGCCTTTAATGGAAATCATTCTGATATTCACTGGGATATGGTTAACATCCAGCGTCCGGAATACGGCGGGGGAGAAATCTATTTTGACGATGTGTTAATTCGTAAAGATGGTCTTTTCGTTATACCAGAACTCGAAGGTCTTAACCCCGAGAATTTAAAGTAGAAAAGCAGAAGCGCCTTGTCCAGGCGCTGGAGCTAGACAATTCTAAAAAAAGAAAGGATGTCAGTTGGACTGGCATCCTTTCTTTTTTATAGAGTTAACTGCTTTTCATAGGATTCTTGGAATTTTTGGATATCTCCTGCACCCATAAAGATTATGACGCTATTTTTATGTTTCTCAAGCAGGGAGGTATTTTCTTCCGATAAAATTTCTGCCCCTTCAATTTTTGTTTGAAGATCCTTTATCGTCAACTTCCCATGATTTTCTCTAGCAGAGCCAAAAATTTCACACAAATACGTTTTATCGGCAAGTCTCAAGCTTTTCGCAAAATCCTCTAGAAAAGCCTGAGTTCTCGAGAACGTATGAGGCTGAAACACGGCTACAATTTCTCGATCTGGGTATTTTTGATTAGCAGCATCGATGGTAGCTTTAATTTCCGTTGGGTGATGGGCATAATCGTCAATCAAAATTTGTGATCCAATTCTTTTTTCCGAAAATCTTCTTTTCACACCCTGGAAGGATTCCAATTGTTCTTTTACAATTGACACATCGATTTCTTCATAGTGGCATACCCCAATAACGGAAAGCGCATTTAATACACTATGCTCACCGAAAGTAGGAATTGTAAACGTATCATAAAATGTATTGCGAATAAATACATCAAATGTCGTTCCACTAGTACTTTTCACAAGATTTTTGGCTTGGTAGTCATTTTCCTCACCAAATCCATAAAACAAAACAGGGACCTTTGCCTGAATTTTTTGAAGTTGTTCATCATCCCCGTAAGCGAATATCCCCTTCTTAACTTGAACGGCCATTTCTTGGAATGCTGAAAAAACATCATCTATATTGGCAAAATAATCTGGATGATCAAAATCTATATTTGTCATGATCGCATAATCAGGAAAATAGGACAAAAAGTGTCTTCTGTATTCGCACGCTTCAAAAACAAAATATTTTGAGCCTTCTTCACCTTTACCTGTACCATCACCAATTAAGAATGAAGTCGGCTTTGCACCCTTGATAACATGTGCCAGCAAACCCGTTGTCGATGTTTTACCGTGTGCACCAGTTACGGCTACACTGGTGAAATTTTGCATAAAATCCCCTAAAAAGCGGTGGTAACGAATAATCGGCAGCCCGAGCTTCATAGCCTCTTGAATTTCCTCATGAGTATCAGGAAATGCATTTCCAGCAATAATAGTCATCCCCGGTTTAATGTTTTCCTTTTGAAAGGGGAGAATCTTTATTCCTGATTTTTCAAGGGCCAGTTGAGTAAAAAAGCGCTTTTCGACATCGGAGCCTTGTACATCGAAATTCATATCATGGAGAACTTGTGCTAGTGCACTCATTCCTGACCCCTTAATACCTACAAAATGGTAAATAGTCATATAAAGAACCTCCAACCAACGTCTATCTGTAAAACAGTATATGACATCTATCTTGAAATGCTAATTTTTAATACTAAAGCGCATTGGCGCTTTAACTTGCTAATGTACGAAAATAAATGAGTGATTCACATTTAAGTATTATATCATTGTTCATCAATAAAAACTATTTGATACTTCATTAACAGTATATTTTTTGTTTTTTCTTAACAAAGAATACCTAAGATTAGTTCATTGTACCAGTATCTTGCAAGGACTCCAAGTCTGCCAACGTAATCAAGACTTCCCGTGGTTTACTTCCATTAGCACTGGTAATAAAACCATTAGATTCAAGCATATCCATTAATCTTGCTGCGCGGTTATAACCGATTTTAAATCTCCTCTGTAAGCTAGAGGTTGACGCCAGCCCTTGTTCGATAATAAATTCACATGCTTCGTAAAAGAGTTCATCTTCTTCTTCTGTTACCTGTGCCTTCTTTAACAGTTCCTCTTGTTCAAACAAGTAATCAGGCTCACGCTGTTCTCTCACGTGCCCGACCACAAGATCAATTTCTTCATCTGAAACAAAGGTTCCTTGCAGACGTACAGGCTTTGATGAACCATTCTCTAAGAATAGCATATCTCCGCGACCGAGTAATTTTTCAGCACCACTTATATCAATAATGGTACGAGAATCCACCTGTGATGATACGGAAAAGGCGATTCGTGTTGGAATGTTGGCTTTAATTAATCCCGTAATAACATCCACAGACGGTCTTTGCGTAGCAACAATTAAATGAATTCCACATGCTCTTGCTTTTTGAGCAATCCTACAGATCGCCTCTTCCACATCTGCAGGTGACATCATCATTAAATCTGCTAACTCATCAATAATAATCACAATAAACGGCAGTTTATCCGAGTATTGTTTATGCTTGATGGCAAGCTCATTGAATCGGTTTATGTCGCGAACTCCTGAATGCGCAAATAACTCATAACGTCTCTCCATTTCCTCTACTGCCCATTTCAAGGAAGCGGTGGCCGCCTTTACATCCGTTATGACTGGACTAACTAAATGTGGTATTCGATTATAGGGAGCAAGCTCTACCATTTTAGGGTCAATCAATAATAGCTTTAAATCTTCTGGACTTGCTTTAAATAATAAACTTACTAGGATCGTATTAATACACACACTCTTACCAGAACCTGTCGCACCAGCTATTAACCCGTGAGGCATTTTCTTTAAATCTGTAACAATTGGTTTTCCTGAAATATCGAGACCTAGTACCGCAGTCAATGGAGAAGCTGATTCACGAAATACTGGACTCTGAATAATTTCATTGATGAACACAGGACGTGATTTTTGGTTTGGTACCTCAATACCTATCGTATGTTTACCTGGAATCGGTGCTTCAATTCGTATATCTCTTGCCGCAAGACTAAGTTTGATATCATCACTTAAATTTGTAATTTTGTTTACCTTCACGCCTGGCTCGGGTTGGACTTCAAAACGAGTCACAGCTGGTCCTTGCGTTACATTAACAACACTCGCACCAACATTAAAATTCTGCAAGGTTTGATTTAATAGCTCTTCTTGATACAACAGCCATTCCGTATCGTCTTCTACAATAACAGGCGGGTTTAACAAGTTCATCTGAGGAAATTCATATGAACTTGAATCTGATTCTACTATCGGTTCCACTTTTAAAATATTGCTAGCAGGTACGGTTTCAACTTTGAGCTCAGGTTGAATCGATATCGGTTTATTAGCGAAAACTTCAACTTTTGGGGGTTCTACCTGAATTTCCTCTTTTGATTCAATATTTTCTGGCTTTATCTTTACTCCCGTTGTTTCTCCCTTACCCTTTTCTTCCTGCTCAGGCAAAGTTCTTCTGCTTTTTCTTTCTTCCCATTTTAACTTATCCTGTTTTAACATCATCACATTGAAAGGAAGATGGGACCGTTTTCGGGTGTGTGCCTCTCTAGAATCCTGTGGTACATCCAGGCTGCTCGGGGCTGCTTGCTCTTCAACCTTTGGCTGATTTACAGGAAGCTCTTCCATAACCTCAATTTCAGCTATCGCAACAGCTGTCTCAGAGGCAGCTATTTCCACTTCAGGCATAGGCTCTTTCTCTGTTTCTAAAATTGAAACCAATAGTTTATCAGAACCATCATCTAGGAAATGACTTAACTCATGCTCGACAATGTTTTCTGAAGGTTTAGCAGGTCTGCTAAAGCCATAAACAGGTGAAGGAACTTCTGTCAGCTGGAACGGTTTTTTCTTAATTGGAGGTGTACTTTTGTTAATTACCTCCCTAGACTTTGTATCTGTGCTTCTACTGTCAGAACTTCTTCTTATTTCAGGACTGTGCACTTCAGAACGCAGCTCTACTCTCTTTTGACGATTCGTTTTTTCTGATTTTACAGTCGGATCCTCTGGCTGCACGTACATATGTCTTTTTCCTTTAGGATACTGATAGGAAATTTTTGTATCAAGTTGATACCTGCCCTCGATTATTTTTTGAGGCAGTGACCTTTCCATCTGCTTAGTATGTATGTCATATTCAGCATATTCATCCTGATTGTCCTTTATAAACTTTTGAAAAAAGTTTTGGATCCAGCTCAAAACTATCACTCTTTCCACTATTTCTATCACTCTATTTTAACAGGTATTATTAATTTTTCGACAAAAAATCTAAGAATAAGCAAAAAAGACCACTTACCGTGATCCTTTTCGGTCTTCATTTCGTGTCTTACCTAAGATAAAAATTGGTTCTAATTCTCCATCCTCGTACAAAAATGACAACGCCGTTATCGGTACACGCCCGCTAGCAAAGAAGCTCATGGCCATTTGTGCTAAAACATCATACCCCGTATTATTTTGAATATCGGCAATGATTAAAACATCCTGATGTGGTACAGCAAGGACCATTGTCCCTGTGATTTTTTTCCGCATATCATGTAAGAAACCTTTATTCAATATTCGGCTTGCGTCATATCCATCGTTTGAATTAAGAAAATAAAAGGTATTGCCTGCAACATGATCTTCTTTCAATGATGTCTTTAGGGACCTTACATTAAATAAAGCAATTTCTTTAATGCGGCTAGACTGCCATCCCTCTTTTTCCATGATTCGTGAATCAATTAATCTGTATGAAGTCCCCATGTCGTAGGCATAATAGATTTTTGTTTCAGCCGTATGATCCTCCGTTAAAAAAGCAACACCTTCTTCTGATTCGATAGGAAATGATGTTGAGCGAATAACCGGAAAAATCTTTTTCTCATGGTCTGTTAACTGGACTGTGTCCGTCATGGCCCTTAGTCCCTCTTCCACATAATAAACCACTTCATCAATGGCCTTTTCCTTCTCAGAATGCCACTTTGCAACAATCCCCCCAAGCGTGATAGTGATTCCTTTTCCAAGGGCTTTATTTTCGATACGTAATTGATCCTTTTCACGATCATACGTAATTAACCGATTGTCCGCAGTTAAGCGTTTTTCTAATTCTCTTTTCATTTTAATACTATCCATCTTCATCTTTATCCCTCCAGCCTACCCACCAATTGTACATGAAAAAATCCCCCATCTCAAAAAAGATGGAGGAGTAAGGCGGTATTATTTTAGCCCGTTAATAAAAGCTTCTATTTCCTCTTGTGTTTTGCGATCCTTACTTACAAAACGGCCAAGCTCTTTCCCTTTTTCAAATGCAAGAAAACTTGGAATACCGTAAACGTCCAACTGTTGGCATAAGTCGATGTACTCATCTCGATCAACATGAATAAAAGTAAATTCACTATACTTTTCTTCAATTTCTGGAAGTATAGGTTCGATAACCCGACAATCTGGACACCAGTTAGCTGAGAACATAAATATTGTTTTTCCTCCATCACGGAGTTGTTCAAATTGCTCAATAGACTCTAAATTTTTCACCAGTATCGCTCCTTCTTTATTTTTTGTCATTTAAAACTGATTTTACCATTTGTGTCATTACTGCAGCTTCATTTTTCATACTGCTGGTTTTTATCAATGTTGTAATCTTTGTACCGCCAATCCCAATCGTCATTTCATTCATATCGTCGTCTAGTTTTTTAATAATTAGGTAGCCAAACTGGCCACTTTTCTTAAACTGTTCATTTATATCTAGGTCTTTATTTTGTGCAACAGTTGATTTATAAACTACATTGCTCATTTTATTTTCTTGCGGATTATTAAAAAGAATATATTGTTTAGACCCATTCTTTAAAATGATATTATTAGGAGATTCATCTTCAATTTCATATCCAAAGGGTAAATAAAAGTTAATATCTCCACTTTTTTTGTTTGTTTTTTTCGCCTTTTCATTAAGAGCCTCTTTTACTGCACTAATGGTTTCTTTACTTTCGGATCTAAAATTTGATTTGCCACAGGCACTTAGTATAAGCATAGATAAGATTATGATCAAAATGGCATTAAAGAATTTCATCTTTCTTCGCCTCCTAATACGACTATTGTCCTATCTATATCATACCTTCCATAATATTCAGAAGACAAGTCTTTTGTCGATATTTGTTGTCGAAAAAAGAAAGAAATCCTTAGTAGCAGCTAATTTTACTACCTAGCGGCTTTTTTATAGTGATATTGACCAACTAGGAGATTCATTATATGTGAAAACATCTCTGAACGGTTGATTAATCCATTGGTAAAAATACCAACTGCGCCTTCATTTTTTCGAACATTTTCTTTTTTAGCAAAGTCATCCATGATTGGTCCAAGTTCTTCGCCGGCTCTTAATCGTTCTGCAATCTCCGGAGGAAGTAAAAAACGGGCACCTCCAGCAATAATCGGTTCCATATCTTTCGAGGCTAGTGCTCCCCAATTACACAGCAGCAGACCATAAGAAGTCTCTTGGACACCGCCTTCCAGTCCGATTCCAATATCTCCGTTTCCCTGTTCCAAAGCACCAACAGCACGATTGATGGCACCCTTGATCGTCTCTTCGTCTGTGTATGGCTGTTCACTGACCCCTGAGTGGATATCTAATGAAAGAAATTCCGTTTGTTGATAATGAAAAGCATTTTTTACTGCGGCTATTTTTGCAGGGTTATTCGACCCAATTACTATTTTCATTACGTACACTCCTTCTTCATAGAAAAAGAAGGCAAAAAATGCCTCCTGATTAGCTCTTAGCTTTGATGGTGTCTACTATTGTCTGATCACAAGCCTTGACTAGTTTTACGATTAGTTCTTTGGCAGCTGCGTAATCATCGATATGGATGATGGAAGCATGTGTATGAATATAGCGAGAACAAATACCGATTACGCCGCTTGGGACACCTTCATTGGATTGGTGAACACGTCCTGCATCCGTACCGCCCTGTGAAACAAAATATTGATAAGGAATTTTATTTGTTTCTGCGGTATCAAGAATAAACTCTCTCATTCCGAGGTGTGTCACCATTGATTTATCAAGAATCCGGAGGAGCGCTCCCTTTCCTAATTGACCGAATTCTGATTTACTTCCTGACATATCGTTCGCCGGGCTCGCATCTAACGCAAAAAAGATATCTGGATTAATCATATTAGCTGCTGTTTGTGCGCCGCGCAGGCCTACTTCCTCTTGCACTGTCGCACCTGAATAGAGAGTATTAGGCAGGGTCTCATCTTTTAGCTCTTGAAGCAATTCGATCGCAAGCCCACAGCCATAGCGGTTATCCCAAGCCTTTGCAAGTATTTTCTTTTCGTTCGCCATTGGTGTAAATGGACAAATCGGCAGGATTGCCTGGCCCGGTCTAATTCCAACTCGTTCTGCGTCCTCACGATCATCTGCACCAATATCGATTAGCATATTTTTCATTTCCATTGGTTTGTTTCGTTTAGCCTCATCCAATAGATGAGGAGGAATTGATCCTACGACACCAATAACTGGTCCATTATTGGTCATGACCTGAACGCGCTGAGCCAATAGGACCTGACTCCACCAGCCTCCTAGCGGTTGAAACCTAAGCATCCCATTATCTGTGATCTGCGTAACCATGAATCCTACTTCATCCATGTGGCCGGCAACCATAATTCTTGGTCCATTTTGGTTACCTTTTTTGACTCCGAAAATACTGCCTAATCTGTCCTGTATTATTTCATCTGCATATTGAGATAATTGCTCTTTCATGAAGTTTCTAACCAAATGCTCATTTCCAGGTGCTCCTGGGAGTTCTGTTAAAGTTTTGAATAAATTTAATGTTTGCTCATTCAACGTATTTTCCCCCTTAATAGTATGTAATTAAATATGTATATTTTTATATTACTGAAATTTATGTCCTCTTACCAAGGATTTATTATGTTCTTGCTAATAAATGAGATATACTGGAAATAAAGCAAATTGAAATTTTGGAGGTGCCTTATGAACTGGAAATCATTTTTCCTTGGTGCAGCAGTTGGAGTAATCAGCGGCTATGCAGTAAAGGAAATCATTTCACAAAAAACATATGTTTCCCCTGAAAAAGTTTTGGAAAACGTAAAAAAACAATTTAACCAAAATGGACCGATTAGCGGCTCTTGGATACATATGGTAACAGAGCCTTTTGAGAAGCACCAAATTACCTATCAAGTTTATAAGGGCGGAATTTCTAAAAGTCAAAATGGAGTTATTGAACAGTTCGAATTCATTGCCGACGCTTCGACCGGAACCCTTCTAGATGTAAAGTCCACAACAGAGCCTGCCCTTTAAAAAGACAGAAGCCGTATCCCAAGAGGTACGGCTTTTTATATCGTCACCTTAATTAACCCTCTTTATACTGTTTAGGATTTGACCATCAGTTCCCCATTTTACAGCACGATAAAAGGTATCATGGTAAAAAGTAAACCATACATCTTTATCGGCAGCATAGGTACTCCATTTCTCTTTCGCAGCGATAGAGTCCATTGGATAATCGTCATAGGCCATGACCCATAATGGGTTCTTATGAGCATGCGTAGGCATTAAGTCTGCCATGTGGATAGCCATCTCGCCTTCATCCTCAATAACAAGGATCGAATGTCCATTACTGTGACCGCCAGTATGATACATGCTAATAGCCCCTAAACTCCATTTTTCATCAAATGGAATCACTTGCGCTTGGATGGGTTCCCAATTTTCTTTCCAGTATGTACTTTTTGATCGTATATTTGGGTTTCTCATTTCATCCCATTCAATCGTTGTGGTAATGATCTTAGCATTGGGAAAGACTGATTTATAACCCCCATCTTCCAACTTTGTCAGTCCGCCAACGTGATCATTGTGCATATGAGTCATTAATACATAATCAATATCCTCTGGAGTTAACCCTAACTGCTGTAATGAACCCTGTACGTCCGATTCAGCTGTAACACCAAAATTCCGAAGTTGTTTTTCCGATAATTTTCCCTTTCCAAGTCCTGCTTCTACTAAAATATTCTTTCCATCCATTTGGACTAAGATTGGATCGGTAGGAAGTTCAATCAGATTTTTGTCATTTGGCGGATACCTCTTCGACCATAAAGCTTTAGGAACAACACCAAACATAGCGCCGCCATCTAGGTTTGTAACACCACCTGTTAACCACGTAAGCTTAACTCTGCCAATTAGTAAAGTCTCCATGCCCTGCCCCCTTTGATTGATTATTCATATTTTACCATATTCAAAAAGGACAGTCTTTTGAATAAGACTGTCCGGTGATTAGTTTTGATATTTTACTTCACAACGGTAAATTCGATTCCCCGCTTCGGAGAACTTTTGTTCATACTCTGTCATGATATTTCCTTCATAATCACTTTTATGAAGGTCAAGGCTAAGGAAAGTTAATAATAATCCATACTCGGAAAAACTTTTCAATGAATATTCAAATAAGCCTTGATTATCGGTTTTAAAATGGATTTCTCCTTTATCAACCAATATGTTTTCGTAAAGCTTTAAGAAGTCCTTATAGGTCAGCCTTCTTTTTTCATGGCGGGTCTTTGGCCATGGGTCGGAGAAATTAAGATACACTCTATCCACATCATTTTTTTCAAAATATTTATTTAATTCACTGGCATTGACATTGAGTAACCTTAAATTTGGTAAATCGGCTTCAATTAATCGATCTAAAGCAGCAACAATAACGGAATCGTAAAGTTCTATACCTATATAATTAATATCAGGATGCGCTTTGGCCATTTCTGTAACAAAGCGGCCTTTACCTGTCCCAACTTCTATATGAAGAGGCTGTTTATTATGAAAAACTTCATGCCACTTTCCTTTAAAATTTTCGGGATTCGCAACAATATATTGTGGATGGTTCTCAATCATTTCCTTCGCCCAAGGTTTATTCCTAAGTCTCATTATGCCACTCCTATAAAAGATAATATTTTTATTATTGGTAATAATGGGGGTTCCCATTAATGTATAAACAAAAAAAGAATCCACAACCTAACTGTGAATTCTTTTTTATTTTCACTTGAAAGGGTGTACCAACATGCCATTAAATCATCAGGACCAAGTTTCATTACTAAAAGATATATTAAATAATCATCAAACCGATTGCTGTGGGTCTGTTTCTGAATGTGAACAATTGGAACGATTAGTAAAATCTCTAATGGTGAACACACAGATTGATCAAAATGTTAAAAGCATTTTGCAGGAGGTATATAATTACAGTCAGTATGGTGCTCAAACCGCTGACCTAGATGAGCATATTCTTTCTAATCAAGGTAACTTATCCCAATGGGTTTCTAATATAGACAGTTATTCCTGATTACAAAAGCTCATCTAAAAAAGCAATCCATTTATCCATTTCCTGAATACGGTCTTTGTTTTTGTAAAATTGTATCGAAGACAGTGTTTGAAGTGCCACATACCATTTCATTCTAAGTTTTAAGTTTTCCGTTAACGGTTTTCCATACATTGCTAACCAGCTATTCCAATTATCTTCCGGAATGTACCAATAAAGCAGCATCCCAAGATCAATCGCTGGGTCTGCGATCATCGCACCATCCCAGTCAATTAAATACAACTGGTTGTCTTCCGTAAGCAGCCAGTTGTTATGGTTAACATCACCATGACAAACGACCTTCTCATTACTGACGACATTTGCTACTTCATTTAAGAGAAAATTCAGCGTTTTTTTCACAACCGGTAATGATAACACTTCTTCATCCAAATCAACGACAACAGATTGAAAAATTGCATCTGGCTGTAAAGGCTGCTTTTCAAGTCTGCTTAACATCCCTACCATTGGTTCGGAGCGATGAATCTTCCTTAACATTCTAGCCACACGTTCATGATTCATATCATGCGGCTTTAGCTCTCGTCCAGGCAGCCATTGCTGTGCTGTAATCACATCTCCGTTTTCCAATCGCTTTGTCCAAACAAGCTTTGGGACGATTCCTTCTGCAGATAGTACTGCTAGAAAAGGAGAGGAATTGCGTTTTAGAAAAAGCCTTTGGTCTTCGTAGCTAGCATAAAAGGCTTCTCCCGTTGCGCCCCCCGCAGGGACAATCTCCCATTCTTGTCCTAATATATGTTCCAAAATTGTTCACCTTCAATTTATGCCGTTCTCAAATGGGTCTCAAAACTCCATTTAGTAGTTTAATTAAGTAAATATATTTTAGAAAAATAAAAAAAGCTATTGGACAATAACACACAATAGCCATCTTACTAAATTTTATCTCCAATTAGCTTTGATAGTCAAGTATATCTAAAGAAACTATTTTTTTGCTAAAATGGTTAAGCAAACTGGTTCTAGTACCATTTCTGTTCCTTGAACCTTCTGTTTGGAATAAATTTCCGCTATTTTATCATTGGCAATTACTGTCCAGGTTCCATCCGGAATTTCGATTGATTGTTTCTTCCTTAAGGGGTTGATGAGTAAAAGCACCTGATTGATCTCATTACTCTGAATCTGAAAGGAAATTCCAATCAGAGGCGCCGGCATTGGTAAAATAAGAGTATTCGCTCGGATTTCATCAGCACTTTTCATTCGAAAACAAGGTAACTCTTTACGGATTTTTATCAATCCCTTTATATAGTCAACATTGTCCTTAAAAAGATGTTTTCGATCCCAATCGAGCTGGTTAATATGATCTGGTGATTTATAACTATTCCCATCGCCTCGTTTTGTCCGGAAGAATTCCTGACCACTGTGCAGAAAAGGAATTCCTTGAGATAATAGTACAAGACCTGTTGCCAGCCGGTGATATTTCATATGAAGAGCATGGTCTGAATCTGGGAGGCAAGAAGTAAGTTTATCCCATATCGTATGATTGTCATGGCATTCAGCATAATTTACCGACTGATATGGTTCAGTTAAGAGACCTCCATCTTCTTGATTGAATCCAATGCTTCCAGTAATGACATCAATAGCGCCCTCATAGTAATGCTCATTACCTAATACGTACCCTTTATCATACAAATTAAAAGTACTGCCCTTTACCGTATCGCGAAATTTATCATTAAATTGACCGATGTCAGGAAGCTTTGATTGATTGCGAATAATTGCTTTTTTATCAATAGGAAGCGGGGTATTAAGGTTCCAGCCTTCTCCGATTATCAGGGTTCCCTCCTGAATGCTATCACATGTCTTCCTAACTTCCTTCATGGTTTCAACATCCAAAATCCCCATTAGGTCGAAACGAAACCCATCAATATGATATTCCTCCATCCAAAAACGGATGGAATCAACGATAAACTTTCTCACCATTTTCCTCTCTGAGGCAATATCATTTCCAACTCCTGTACCATTCGATGGGAAGCCAAGCTCATTATGGCGAAAGTAATAACCTGGAACGACTTTCTCAAAGGAAGAAGTTTCGCGAATGTAGACATGATTGTAAACTACATCCATGATCACTCTTATTCCCTGCTCATGAATCGCATCAATTAATTGCTTCAATTCAATAATTCTTGCATAAGGATTGGATGGATTTGTGGAATAGGATCCCTCAGGAACATTAAAGTGTATCGGGTTATATCCCCAGTTATAATCTTTATGTGGTTCCAATTCATCTACCCCTGCAAAATCATTGAATGGCAGAAATTCAATATGAGTAATTCCTAAATCTTTTACATAGGAGACCCCCGTTGGCTCACTTTCTTTCCCTTTTGTATTTAGCTCACTTGCTCCTAAATAGAGGCCTTTATGTCTAACACCGCTATTTGGATGGATGGTGAAATCCCTGATATGTGTTTCGTAAATAATCGCATCGACCGGATTTTCAAAGGGAGGTAACATGACCTTTTCCACCCTTGTTTTCTCTAGCTTTACAATAACTCCGAGTTCCCCATTCGCTGTGACAGCAACAGCATAAGGATCTACTGATTCTCTCCACTCTTGGTTTACAAGGATTAGGAAGGTATATTGATAAAGTTCTAAATCAGCGTTAACCGTGATTGACCAAACACCTTTAGCTTCACGTTTCATCTTGAGAATTTCGGAAAAAGAATTGTTTGGATTTCGTAATTTTAGTTTTACTTGTGTGGCGGTGGGTGCCCAAAGTTTAAATTGCGTTTGATTAGCACTGCATTTCACGCCAAGGTCGTTTCCATCATAGAAAAAGCGATTATCAAATGCAGGTGTTCGAATCACTGCGCCTATTTGAAGATCTGTTCTTCCACCATGCTCATCTATTACCCAATGGGGATGCCCAAAAGAAATTTCCTCAGCAAGCCGACAAATATATTTATTATGATTTTCAATTTGCTGCGTCTTGATAATTTGCAAAGGTCTAACACGTTGTGATTCGTCAGTGATCGAGAAAGTGGAAGACAAACCTTGATGATAGGAAAGTGGAAGAAGAATCGTAATGATGTCCATCTCATCTAAATAAGCTAGGAAAATACGTTCATTGGAGTTCATTCGAGTCCCTCTCTTTCAGACCAGTTTCTCGCATACTTCCCACCCTCGTTAAAACTTTTAGTGTTTTTGTTTGAATATGAATATTTAAGGGAGTGTATCCTAGATTCTCGCCATCAGCATGGACATACAAGGAAGAAGAGGATTGAATAGAAACCGTTCGTCCCTTAAAGGTTTTTACCTCTTTAAACTGAATGTGCTTACCCCAGAATACACTAATAAAAACCAATAATAGCTTCAACTTTGATAAATTATGAACTACTGTAATATCTAAGAGACCATCAGCTGGGTGCGCCTTAGGTGCAATCATCATTCCTCCACCATAATAGGGTTGATTGGAAACAGTTACAAACCATGTTTTTTCAAGTATATGCCTTCTGCCGTCAATTGATAAATCAATTGTTGTGCAATTATAAGAAAATAGTTTTTTTAGTAAAAAATACACGTATACCAGCCTGCCTAAAGACAGTTTATTTAGCCAAGCTTTGACTTTAGAATGATTTACCTCATAGGAAATTAATGCATCAAACCCAGCACCCATATTATTAATGAAATACGCTTGAGAATCATCCTTCATTGTGACTTCTCCAATATCAATGATTGCTGCTTCCTTTTTTATCAGCCGAAGAATAACCGATAAAGCTTCTTCTGGGTCTGAGGGGATATGAAAGCCTCTAGAAAAGTCATTTCCAGAGCCTCCAGGAACAAAACCAAGAGTAATATTGTTATATTCTACAATCCCATTCACAACTTCGTGCATGGTTCCGTCCCCGCCAACGGCAATCACGACTTTTTGCTCATGATTACTTGCAGCAATTTGTGACGCCAGTTTGATTGCATGACCAGGGTACTCTGTAAAGAAAGCAAAGTAAGGGATTTTATCCTCCATTAGTTTTGTCTCAACTTTTCCCCAAACATTTAAACAGTAGCCATTTCCCGCTTTTGGATTGATAATAAAGTAGATTTGTTTCATACAACCAACCTTTTACAGTAAAATTTATCCATTATTCCAATTTGTAAATGGTTTTTTCCTCGTATTTTGGTGTTTTATCAAGATGTGTTTGATATAAAACTACTTCGCTCACTTTAAATAAGAGCGGCTCGGGCTGGAGTTCATCCCAGATTTGAAGGAGATTTTTTTGAAAAGGTTGGTCCCCCGCCCATTTACGCGCAAGGGTGATGTGAGGTTTAAAGGGTCTTGTTTCAAGTTGAAAACCCGCATCTAAGCATGCCGTGAAAACTTTTTTCCTAACCGTCTGTAATTCATTACTCTCCTTTGTATCTGCCCAAAAAATACGTGGAGAATCTAGTTTTCCAAAGATTCCAAGCTTGTTTATTTCTAATATAAATCCTTTTGACCCGCTTAATGTTCCGTGAACTTTTTCCATCGCACTCGTAAGTTTTTCCGAAGGGGCATTTCCGAGAAAAGCCAATGTAATATGCAAATCATCATGGTGAACCCATCGGCTAAAGGGGAGAATTTCTTTTAACTTCTCATTATTCTCTTTCATGATCAGCTTTGTTTCTTGGGGTATTTTTATCGCAAAGAAAAAATGTGTTTGCTTGTTCATATTTATCATTCCTTTTCTTATTTTAGACTATTTTTTCCAACATGTATGTATTTTAGTGCGTAATACAAAAAAGAAACGTGCACCAGATTTTTATCTGTTGCACGCTCTTTTGCTTACAAAAAGTTATCAACAAGGACTCCACATTGTTTTTCGATTTCTAATTTGAATAAATTCTGCAATTTTCGAGTGAGAGGTCCAGGAATTCCAGAGTTAATTTTCTTGCCGTCAATTTCTATTACCGGCATTACTTCGGCTGTTGTACTTGATAAAAATGCCTCTTCTGCACTTTCGATTTCAGTCAATGTAAATGTCCGTTCCTGCACCGGAATATTATTTTTTGTACAGAGATCTAAAATAACATCTCTTGTGATTCCTTTTAATATTAAGTGGTTCGATTCATGGGTAATGACTGTCCCATCTTTGACAATAAAGATATTAGAGGAACTGCCTTCTGTTACATCCTGACCGCGGTGCTGAACGGCCTCAAAACAGCCTTGCTCGCTCGCTTTTTGTTTAGCTAAGAGATTACCAAGTAAATTTAAACTTTTTATATCACAGCGAAGCCAGCGAATATCTTCCGTTAAGATTGCTTTTACTCCCGATTTCAAACTATCCAGAGGTCTAACGCCTTTTATCGTATATGCTACAAGCGTTGGCACTACATTTTCAGTTGGAAATAGATGATTTCGAGGTGCAGTTCCCCTCGTTACTTGCATATAGATGTTACCTGTTTCTAGATTGTTTTTAATAAGGAGTTCCTGTAACATTTCTTTTAACTGCAGAATCGTAAACGGTATTGAAATCCCTATACTTTCAGCACTTTTAAAGAATCTTTTAAGATGATCTGTTGCCGTAAACATTTTTCCATTATAGATACGAATTACTTCGTACACACCATCACCAAACTGATAACCACGGTCCTCCACATCCACCTTGGCTTCTGAACGTTCAATAATGGAGCCATTTAATAAAGCAAATTCCATGCATGTATTCCCCTTTTTAATTTCCTGTTATTTAGCCAATTCATAAATTGCTTGTGCGTAAATAGCGGTTGCTTTCACTAAGTCATTAATTTCAATATATTCATCTTTTTGGTGGGCAATGTCCGGTCTCCCCGGAAATAAAGGACCAAACGCAACTCCACTTTTTAATGAACGTGCATATGTCCCTCCGCCTATTGCTATTAAATAGGCATTTACTCCCGTATGTTCTTCATAAACTTTTTTCAAGGTTTGAATTAAAAATTCATTTTCATCGACATAATGCGGCTTAGTATCTTTAAACTTTTCAATTGAAAAGCCTTTTTCCAATAATAGCTGATCAAGCTTCTCTTTCGTTTCTTCCATTTTGTTGGTGACTGGATATCTACAGGTCAACCCTATGCTTCCACCGGATTGACGGGTGTATTGTAGTTTCCCAGGATTAATGGTTAATTCTCCTGAAACATCATCAGAGTAGGCTATACCAAGGTTTACACCTCTAGAGTCATTATGAAAATAGTGAGAAACAAATTTGAAATAAGTTGAAGCAGTAGAATTTAGATCTAACTTTGAAAGAAATTCTGCTAGAAATAGACCTGCATTAATTCCCTTTTTGGGTTCCATTCCATGTGCGGATACTCCTTTCACTTCCAGAGTTAATTCACCGTTTTTAACATGTGAATGGTGTTCCAATTGATGTCGTTTCATAAAATCGGCGAACCTCTGAACAACATCCATTTGGTTTCCAGTAATGTTTAATGTTACTGTCGCATGGTCGGGAACCATGTTGTACCGTTTACCTGAAGTAAAGCTAATAACCTCAATGTTTACTTTTTCTGCTTCTTCTACTGGTATTTTCTGAACGATATCCATATCTGCAATACCTTTTTCCGCATTTATAATAGGAAAGTCAGCATCAGGCGCAAAACCTAGAGTTGGCATTTCTTCATGTTCAAAGTAATGCTCTACACATCTCCAGTCACTTTCTTCATCTGTTCCAATAATCATCCTGACACGCTTCTTTAGAGGAAGCCCGAGATCCTTTACTATTTTCATTGCGTAGTAAGCGGCCATGGTTGGTCCCTTGTCATCAATGGCACCACGAGCAAATATTTTACCATCATGTATTTCAGCAGCAAAAGGGTCACTCGTCCAGCCTTCACCTTCTGGAACCACATCAACATGTACTAGAATTCCTAGCAGCTCCTCGCCTTCTCCAAATTCTAGATGTCCAGCTATATTCCCCACATTCTTCGAAATAAACCCATCCTCTTCACCGAGATTCAGCATGAAATCTAATGCTTCTTTGACACCTTGCCCAAGCGGTGCGTCTGGATATGTATTTTCTTCGTCTAACAGACTCTTAATATGTAATAAATTTTGTGTGTCTTTTATTAGAAGATCTTTTCTCTTTTCTACTTCATCCTTCCAATTAATCTTCGTCAATTGTATTGACCTCCTAACAAGCTGTATCTGTAATTTATATCCATGCAGATATTTTATCAATATTCACCAAAAAAACGAAATAATTTCCGCTATTGGGGAGCAGTAAATTTACTAAAAATTCTATTAATTTGTCATAAACTTAATATTTACACCCATAGACTATAGTAAGAATCAAGAAAGGGAGGAGAAAAACCGAACAATTATTGTTACGAAGTGATGTTTTTTATGTAAATATTTCGCTAATGGTGGAAATTTTCAGTTTTTGTGGGTACAATAAATGTAAGTCATCGGGGTATCCACTGCAACTATCTATTGATAAAAGGAGTTGTCTGCGGGAAGAAAATTACATACTAATCAAAGAGGCTGTCGGTAGAGGGATTAAGCCATAGGTTTGAAAAAAGGATAGGGAGTGGTTTTTTGAAACCTTCGACTAACCGGATGTTAAACCGCATCAAATGCATCTACATGTTTATACGTAACAAAGGCACAGTCACGACGCAAGAACTTGTAGAGGAATTTGGTATCACTCCTCGCACCATACAACGAGATTTAAATGTTTTAGCCTATAATGACTTGGTAATAAGCCCAAGCCGCGGAAAATGGACGACAACACAAAAAAAAGTAAAAATGTCTTCGTAATAGATGAATAAACAATAAAAAGCAACCAGGCATGCGATTTTCTCGCTTGCTTGGTTGCTTTTATTTTTAAAATAAGGTTGAATATCTATTATACTATGATATATTAATATAATACTTTAGCACTTAAAAGCGTTTAAGCAAGATAGTAATAACTTTATAAATAAAGGTAGGACAAAATGGAAAATAAACATCATGAACTAAAAAAAGGATTATTGCCAAGACATGTTCAGTTTATAGCATTAGCTGGCATGATTGGTACAGGAATTTTCAAGGGTAGTTCCGATACGTTAAATATTGCAGGACCTAGTGTTATCTTTACCTATCTAATTGGGGGGCTTTTATTATTTATCGTGATGGCTGCTTTAGGAGAGATGGCGATTGCTTTCCCCAATCACAATGTACAGCTACTTCTTTATCGAGCATTTGGTTTTAAGCTGTCGTTTATTACGGGCTGGTTATATTGGATTAACTGGACCATTGTCATCACCGTTGAATTATTAGCTGCAGGAAGTTTTCTGCAATTTTGGTATCCATCTACGCCGTTATGGCTTCTTAGTTTGATATGTGCGGCCGTAATTATTGCCATCAACTTATTCCCTGTAAAATATTATGGAGAGCTCGAGTTTTGGTTTGCAGGGATTAAAATAATCGCTTTAGTGGCTTTTATCATATTAGGTGCTTTCATTATTTTTGGTATTCTGCCTAGTGATATTGAGGAACCTTTAGCAAACTACACTGCGCATGGCGGGTTTTTCCCTCATGGTATTGGCGGAATGCTTAGTGCATTTTTAGTTGTTATGTTTTCATACGGCGGAGCTGAGTTAATTGGGGTAGCGGTCACCGAGACTAAAGATGCAGAGCGTGTCATGCCAAGTATCATTAAAGGTGCAGTATGGCGGGTTATTATTTTTTATATCTTCCCTATTTTAATTATTTGCGGTATTATGCCTTGGAATTCTGTTACTGGTCAAGACAGTCCATTCGTTCAAGTTTTTAACATTACGGGACTGCCAGGTGCAGCACATGTAATGAATTTTATTCTATTAACAGCTGTTCTTTCAGCGGCCAATTCTGGGATATACGCAACATCGAGAACGCTATTTTCAATGGCCAAAAGCGGAGTGGCTCCTGAAGGGTTAATGAAAACCTCTAAAAATGGGATTCCCATTATCGGGCTTATGATTACCACTCTTTGTCTTTTAGTTGGTGTTTTCCTAGCTTATATTAGTCCTAGTAATATTATTAGTTACCTAATGACTATTCCTGGTTTCACCATTATGCTGGTTTGGATTGGGATATGTTCTGCCCATTTAAAGCTTAGACCACAGTATAAGGTTAAGCCTTCTTTTCAGGTTAAATGGTTTCCATTTACAACAATCATCGCCGCAGTAGCGTTAAGTCTCATCTTTATTGGGTTTATTTTAACTCCAAACAATTTAATTGGTTCGACCGTCTCCCTTATCATAGTGGGAATGCTGGTAGTTCTATCATTCATAGCAAAAAAGAAGTGATATCCATTCCTTTGGGTATCACTTCTTTTTCTATAGCTATTCGTCTTCTTTAAAAAGCTCATGAAGAAATCTCTTTCTGTTTTCTAAAAAATATTTTGTTATGCTGTAATGGTCTGTATCTTCATAGTTTATCTTTGAAATTTCACCATTGTCGAAGCTATAGATGTCTGCTTCCGGATACCCCAATAGTATAGGAGAATGAGTGGCAATGATAAACTGTGAATCACCTTGTGTTTCGAGGTCATGAATGATTTTCAAGAGGGTTAATTGCCTTGCAGGAGATAATGCAGCCTCCGGTTCATCTAACAGATAAATGGCTTCCCCATTAAATCGATTTAAAAATAGTGACAAAAAGGATTCTCCATGGGATTGTTGTAACAATGATTTTCCACCGTAATCTTTAAATCCATTCTCATCCACCTCATCAATATGGGTAGCAAAATGATAAAATGATTCTGCACGTAAAAAGAAACCATTTGTTACCTTTGGCATCCAGGAAAGCCTTATGAATTGGCTAAGCTCAGAATCTGTTTCATACACATCATAAGAATTATTTCTTCCGCCTCCAGCTGTATTAAAGCAGCATTTGTCTGCTATTGCCTCTAATAAAGTTGATTTCCCCGACCCGTTTTCTCCTACAAAAAAGGTAACGTTCCTGTCTATTTTAATCTCATCTAGGCTCTTAATTGCTGGTATCGAAAAGGGATAGAGGTTAAAGGTTTGAATCTTTTCTTTTAATAATGTCACTTTTTTTAAGAACATACGATTCTCCTACTTATTAAAATCTTATGAATTCCATTTTACACCATCAACGCAAAAAACAGCCTTACTTTTTAGTAAAGCTGCGTACTTTCCTTTTGGCCACCATTCGACATATAAAAGCGATCAGTAAAATCGTCATTTATTGGATGTTCTTGCCATAAAAAATTTCATCCATCTCAACCTTTATTCTCTCGGTAATTTCAATTAACTCATCTGGTTGTAATGTTTCTTTTTTATAGCCAAATAAATAGTTGTTTAAATCAAATTCCCGAAGCTTACATTTTGTATGGAAAATATTTTCTTGATACACATTTACGTCAATCATGTCGAATAGTTCGCCAACGTCTTCAGGAATATAATTCTGAATCGAGCTGATCTCATGATCAATAAATAACTTATATCCATCCTTATCTCTTGTAAAACCACGGACACGATAATCTATTGTCATGACGTCCGTTTCGAAAGAACGAATCAGATAATGCAACGCTTTAAGCGGAGAAATCTCCCCACAGGTCGAAACGTCGATATCTGCCCTAAAGGTACTAATTCCTTCATCAGGATGATATTCAGGGTATGTATGAACCGTGATATGGCTTTTATCTAACTGCATTACCACCGATTCTGGCAGCGGTCCAGGTGACTCTTCAAAATGCTCTGAAGGCGCATTTTCAACCGGTCCCTCTGAGACAAGCAGTGTTACACTCGCACCAGCTGGTTCAAAATCCTGGCTCGCTACATTCAATACATGTGCTCCAATAATATCAGATACATGCGTTAGGATTTTTTGTAATCTTTCTGCACTATATTGTTCATCAATATACTTTAAATATGCCTCACGCTCTTCTCTCGATCGTGTGTAACAAATATCGTACATATTAAAACTTAATGACTTGGTCAAATTATTAAAACCATGTAATTCAATGGTTTCTTTAGGTGTCAGTTTCATGTGACCTTCCCCCTTTTATATTTTCAAAACGTGGGATTCTGTAGTAAATATTTTTAGATTACCCATTTTAATAAATTGTTACTTACATTTATCAAACTGACCTTATTTATAATTATTATAATTTAATATTTACTTTTAATTAATATGTGTTATAATTAAACCAGATAAGAAATTAGGAGGTATGAAACAATGACACAAACATTAACACTAGAACAAGTAATGAATCAACAACTCGCAAACTGGAATGTATTATATACAAAACTTCATCGCTTCCACTGGTATGTGAAAGGACCACACTTTTTCACTTTACATGCGAAATTCGAGGAATTATATGAAGAGGCAGCAGGAACGATCGATGAATTAGCTGAACGATTATTAATTGTAGGTGGAAAGCCAATTTCAACCTTAAAGGAGTACATCCAATTTGCCTCTATTGAAGAAACTCCTGAGAACCTGACGGCAGAAGAAATGGTACAAAATGTTGTTCATGATTTCTCCCAGCTTATCTCTGAGTTAAAGGAAGGTAAGATGGTTGCCGAACAGAGCAATGACGTGGTAACAAGTGACATGTTCACAGAATTAATCGAAAAACTAAGTAAACACAATTGGATGTTAACATCCTTCCTACAAGCATAAAAAGGACAAGGCACGATGCCTTGTCCTTTTCCTTATGTTTACTTTATTTCACCTGGTAGTCCCTCAGTAATTCTATCTCTTCATCCGTTAGTTCTCTATACTCCCCTAGTTCAAGTGTTTCATCTAGAGGTAATGGTCCCATAGAAATCCGTTTCAGGTAAACAACTTTCTTTCCAACGGCTTCAAACATTCTTTTGACTTGATGGAACTTCCCTTCGGTGATCGTCAGTTCGATGTCTGAACGCATACCAGATTTCAAAATTTTGAGCTCACCTGGTTTTGTTTCGTACCCATCATCAAGGGTAACTCCCTCTGCAAAAGCCTTTATGTCTTCATCCGTTACCTCTTGGTCTATCACTGCAAAATAGGTCTTCGGAACATGTTTTTTTGGTGATAACAGCTTATGAGCCAATTGACCATCATTTGTAATCAGTAATAAGCCTTCGGTATCCTTGTCCAATCTTCCGACTGGAAACGGCTCATATACTTGGTCCTCTAGTTCCAATAAATCAATAACTGTCTCCTGAGCGCTGTCCTCTGTTGCTGACAATACGCCTTGTGGTTTGTTCATCATTAAATAGATAAATTCTTTATATTCAATTACATCACCGTTTAAGGTAACAATTTGATTATTTGAATCTACATGCTGTTTTGGGTCTTTTACGACCACATCGTCAACTTTAACAGCTCCGCTTTTTAAAAGCTGCTTTACTTCTTTACGGCTGCCAAAACCTAAATTAGCGAGCATTTTATCGATTCTCAAATCGTAATCCTCCTTCATTTTTTTAGGAGTTTAATTGGTCAATCTTAATTTCCGCTTAATTCGGTCAACCCTATCACCGAATAGTCTGTTTACAAGTCCGGATTTTAATCCTAGGTAAAAATAGATGACAGCTCCTACACCTGCGCAAGCAATGATTATGACTAGTGATTGGAACTTAGACTCCGGAGTTAGAACGAACAATAGGAGCTGATAAACAATTTCGGTCCCAGCCCACATAATTCCAGCAAAAATAACGATTAACAAGCTCCTTCTCCAAACAAATAAAAATGGATATTTTGCATAATTCTTAATAACAAGTAATTGAATCACGATCGCTCCGATGTATCCAAGAGCTGTTGCGTATACAGCACCTTTTGTTTCAAACATCGTAATTAGCGAAATATTAAGCGACAATTTAATAAGCAAACCTACTAACAAACTTAATACTGTCCATCGTTGTTCATTGATTCCCTGCAAAATGGAACTCGTTACTAAAAATAAAGAAAATAGAATTCCAACTGGGGCATAGGCTCTTAGTACTTCGAATCCAAGTTCTTTATGCTCATAAAATATCGTGTAGATCGGCTCTGCTAAAATAGAAAGTCCGATTGCTGCCGGCAGTGTTAAGAACAATAAGACTTGAAAGGTTTGATTTAATTGCTGTTTTAACGCTTTCCGATCACCTTCAACAAATGCCTTCGTGATACTTGGAACAAGAGCCAATGAGAAACCTGTCGCGAGAGATACAGGGATAATCACAATTTTATGGGATTCAAAATTTAGAATAGAGAATGCAGCCTCCGCTGCCTTATAACTATTACCAATCTCCTCCATTGCACGGGTAAAAGTCACTTGATCAATCGCTTGAAATAATGGATTGGCAACCCCAACAAATACAAACGGTGCTGCATAGATAATAATTTCTTTATAAATTTCCATTAACGATACTTGTGCAGTTCCTTTATCGTGTTGGAGAAGCTCGTCTAAATGTGGTTTTCGTTTATACCAGTACCAAAATAAAACCACCAAACTGCCAATTGCCCCAACAAACGCAGCAAAGGTCGCAACACTTACGGCTGTTACAATACTTCCATTTAAAAAATTTATGACGATATAGGCTCCTGCAAGTGTGAAGGTAATCCGAACAATTTGTTCCACCACTTGAGATACAGCGGATGGTCCCATTGATTGATGCCCTTGAAAAAATCCTCTTATTAAACTCATAAACGGGATAACAATCAATGCAAAACTTACCGCACGAATAACCGTGATGATATCGTTTACCCTTGATTCGACATCATCTTTTTCGGAGATAATCATGTCAGCTATTAACGGTGCTGAAAAATACAAAATTAAAAATGAAACGATTCCCGTTAAAAGCATCATCACTAGCCCAGATTTGAACAATCTCCGCCCAACAGCATATTCTTCTAGTGCATTATACTTTGAGATAAATTTTGAAACAGCAAGCGGTACACCCGCTGTGGCTATACTTATAAAGATCGTGTAGGGTATGTAAGAATACTGGTACAGTGCTGTTCCTTCTGAGCCTACAATTTGATAAAAGGGTATGACATATAATAAGCCAAGTACCTTGGAAATAATGGTACCCAATGTTAAAATAAATGTTCCTCTTATAAGCTTTGACGACATAAAATTAGGATCCCTTCCCAGTGAAGAAAAAGTTTGTGTGTATATGAGCAATCTTTAGGAAAACACAATTTTGCACACTATTAGTAGTTTACAACTCTTTTTGCTTCGATGCCACTCACAGCCGTGCTAAATTTCGTAAAATATGTTTATAATGGTAGAATGTGCAGGAAATGAATTTACATGAAGTTGGTGGATGTATGCAGTACGATGTTGTTGTAATCGGCGGTGGACCCTCAGGTCTAATGGCTGCGATTGCGGCTGGAGAAAAGGGGTTAAACGTCCTATTAATTGATAAAGGAGACAAGCTTGGAAGGAAGCTGGCGATTTCCGGAGGCGGCCGCTGTAATGTCACGAATCGTCTCCCTGTTGAGGAAATCATTAAACATTTGCCTGGTAACGGGAAATTTTTATACAGTGCTTTTTCAATATTTAGTAATGAAGATATTATTAAGTTCTTTGAAAGATTGGGGATTGCCTTAAAGGAAGAGGACCATGGCAGGATGTTCCCGGTTTCGAATAAAGCCCAGTCAGTGGTCGATGCCCTTTTGGACCAATTAGAAAAGCTTAAGGTGAAGGTATACACCAATAGCCCAGTTGCGGATGTTGTTTATAAAGATGGTCATGTTTCTTCTGTCAAATTAAAAAACGGCACTGAAATTGAAGCAAAATCTGTTGTCATAGCAGTCGGCGGTAAATCAGTTCCTCATACTGGCTCTACTGGTGACGGCTATGCTTGGGCTGAAAAAGCCGGTCATACCATTACGGAACTGTTTCCTACTGAGGTGCCTGTCACCTCAAATGAACCCTTTATTAAAAATAAATCACTCCAGGGTCTGTCATTACGGGATATTGAGTTAAGTGTCCTGAATCCAAAAGGAAAAGCGATTATTACCCACAGGATGGATATGATTTTTACCCATTTTGGACTTAGTGGTCCAGCAGTCCTTCGCTGCAGTCAATTTGTGGTGAAGGCAATGAAAAAATGGAAGTTACACGAGGCCACCATGAGTCTTGATGTAATCCCAGATAAAAAAGAAGAAGAGTTTTTTCAAGAAATTGTGAAGCTCGTAAAAAGCGAGCCGAAAAAAAGCATAAAAAACACATTAAAAGGGCTTGTCCCGGAACGGTATCTTTTGTTTCTGCTGGAGCAAAATGAAATTGATCCGTCAGAACAGGGCGCAACAATTTCAAATGAGAAAATTCGCACCTTTGTGAAAAGCTGTAAACAATTCTTAATTAAAGTAAATGGCACCTTACCGTTGGAAAAGGCATTCGTAACCGGCGGCGGCGTTTCCGTTAAAGAAATTGAACCGCAGACAATGGGATCAAAATTGATGGGTGGTCTCTACTTTTGCGGTGAGATTCTTGATGTCCATGGGTATACAGGTGGATACAACATTACCTCAGCATTGGTTACAGGTCGGCTTGCCGGGACCAATGCAGCTATTTCTGCAAAGAAATCATATCAGGCCTGATCATTGTTATCAGGCCTTGTAAATAATCATTGCTGAAAAACAATAGATTTGATCTTCCTCTTCATCCTCTGGTAATGCTGCTACGTTATATTTAATATCCAGCAATTTCTTTTCATCAAGTCCCCTTAAAAAGCGGTTCATTTCCTTCTCTAAATCTTTTTCATGCTCACGGTCGAACAATTTAACCTGAATCATTGGACTCCCTCCTTTGGGTCTTCTAACATTCTTCCCACTTTTTCTGAAAATTAAAAATTATATGCATAAAAAAACGATTCCTCTAATGGAATCGTTTATTCTACCTCTCCTGGCCATGCAAGCATTCCGCCAATCATATTACGAACTTTATAGCCTTGTTCCTGCAGGTAGTAGCATACATTTCCACTACGATGGCTAGAACGGCATATAAAGATATATTCTTTATCTTTGTCAAAAAAGTCGAGGTTAGCAGGAATCTCGCCCATTTTGATATGTTTGGCACCAGGAATCATTCCTTGTGCTACCTCTTCATCTTCCCTGACGTCTACAAGCTCAAGTTTTTCCCCTTCTTCGAGCTTTTTCTTTAATTCTTCTGGCGTAATAATCTGAATTTCTTCCATAATTCCACCCCTATTTAAGGGTTCCCCCCTGTTGTACAGGGGGATTCCCAATTAATTAGCTACAATATTAACAAGTTTACCAGGAACAGTGATCACTTTGCGAATCGTTTTACCTTCGATTTGTTCTTTTACTCGTTCATCATCCATTGCGATTCCTTCTAATGCCTCTTTACTGGCATCTGTTGGTACAAGTAATTTAGTCTTTACCTTCCCATTCACTTGGATGACAATTTCAACTTCATCATCCACTAATTTCGCTTCATCATATGCTGGCCAAGTTTCATATGCAATGGTACCGCTAGACCCTAGCTTCTCCCAAAGTTCTTCAGCAACATGAGGAGCTACTGGGGCAAGCATTTTTACAAAACCTTCCATGTAGTGCTTTGGAAGAACAGTTGCTTTATATGCTTCGTTAATAAATACCATCATTTGTGAAATCGCGGTATTAAATCTTAAGCCTTCATAATCCTCGGTTACCTTTTTCACTGTTTGATGGTAAACCTTTTCTAAATTAGAGGCGTCTTCATTCTCTAGTATTTTTGGATTTAATTCTCCATTTTCCTCCACCATCAAACGCCAAATCCGATCAAGGAAACGTCGGGATCCATCAAGACCATTTGTAGACCACGCAATCGAAGCGTCAAGTGGTCCCATAAACATTTCATATAAACGAAGTGTATCTGCACCATGGCTGTCAACGATATCATCAGGATTTACAACATTACCTTTTGATTTACTCATCTTTTCATTGTTTTCACCAAGAATCATTCCTTGGTTGAACAGTTTTTGGAATGGTTCTTTTGTTGATACAACGCCGATATCATAAAGGACCTTGTGCCAGAAACGAGCGTACAATAAGTGAAGAACAGCGTGTTCTGCCCCGCCAATGTAAACATCAACAGGAAGCCAGTGTTCTAATTTTTCTTTTGAAGCAAGTGCTTGATCATTTTTTGGATCAATATAGCGTAAATAATACCAGCAGCTTCCTGCCCATTGCGGCATTGTATTTGTTTCGCGACGTCCCTTCTTACCGGTTTCTGGGTCCACGACGTTTACCCAATCTTCGATCACGGCAAGCGGTGATTCTCCCGTTCCAGAAGGCTTAATATTGGTTGTTTTCGGTAACGTTAACGGCAGCTGATCTTCAGGAACGGCAGTCATCGTACCATCTTCCCAATGGATAATTGGAATCGGCTCACCCCAATAACGCTGGCGGCTGAACAGCCAATCACGTAAACGGAACGTTACCTTCTTCGTACCAATTCCCTTTTCTTCCAACCAGGTAATCATCTTAGTGATTGCTTCTTCTTTATTTAACCCATTTAAGAATTCAGAGTTAATGTGCCCGCCATCACCTGTATAAGCTTCAGTTTCAACACTTCCTCCTGCTACCACTTGCTTGATCGGAAGGTCAAATTGTTTTGCAAACTCGTAGTCGCGCTCATCATGTGCCGGTACCGCCATTATTGCACCAGTACCATAGCTTACTAATACATAATCAGCAATCCAGATTGGCATTTTTTCGCCATTTGCAGGATTGATAGCATAAGCACCAGTAAAAACACCTGTTTTTTCTTTCGCAAGATCTGTTCGCTCAAGATCACTCTTCGTCTTTACTTTATCTAAATATGCATCAACTGCTGCCCGCTGCTCTACTGTTGTAATTTTATCAACAAAGGAATGTTCAGGAGCAAGCACCGCATATGTTGCACCAAAAAGGGTATCAGGACGAGTGGTAAACACAGTAAATGTTTCATCATGTCCATCAATAGCAAAGGTTACTTCAGCACCCTCAGAACGGCCAATCCAGTTGCGCTGCATTTCTTTAAGACTCTCTGGCCAGTCAAGCTCTTCTAAGTCCTCTAGTAAACGATCACCGTAAGCAGTAATTTTTAGTATCCACTGCTTCATTGGTCTTCGTTCAACTGGGTGACCACCGCGCTCACTCTTACCATCAATGACTTCTTCATTTGCCAATACCGTACCAAGAGCTGGGCACCAGTTAACCGCTACTTCATCAATATACGCAAGTCCCTTTTCCCAAAGCTTCAAGAAAATCCATTGCGTCCATTTATAGTATTCCGGATCGGTTGTATTTACTTCACGATCCCAGTCGTATGAGAAACCCAATGATTTAATTTGTCTGCGGAACGTGTTAATATTCTTTTCTGTGAATTCTGCTGGGTCGTTTCCAGTATCTAATGCATATTGCTCTGCAGGTAAACCGAATGCATCCCAGCCCATTGGATGTAGAACATTATACCCTTGCATTCTCTTTAGGCGTGCAAGAATATCTGTAGCGGTGTAGCCTTCAGGGTGTCCAACATGCAGTCCTGCTCCCGATGGATATGGAAACATATCTAATGCGTAGAATTTTGGTTTATCAAATTCTTCACTTGTTTTAAATGTCTTTTCTTCTTCCCATTTCTTTTGCCACTTTTTCTCGATATGCTGATGATCGAAACTCATTGTCAGTTCCTTCCTTCTCTAAAAAATTCAATGTGTTTAATTGGCCTGTTGATTTGCGCTCCAGGCACTTCGCTTTCCGCGGGCGGTCCAGGGAGCCTCCTCGGCGCTTAAGCGCCTGCGGGGTCTCCCCCTGCCCCGTCCTCCCGCAGGAGTCTTCGTGCCTTCCGCGCGCAAATCAACAGGGTGCAAATAACAACATTCAGCTTTAAAACACAGCCAAAAAATTAAAAAAACCCCTCATCCCAAAAAAGGGACGAGAGGATTGTCTATGTATCTTCCCGCGGTACCACCCACATTAGTGTTGTAAAACACTCGCTTCATTCATCCTTAACGCGGAATACGGCAAACATTACTATCTATGTTCATGTTTGCAACTCATAGGCGAGTTCATGATGTACCCGATTGACTTTCACCATCCGTCAACTCTCTAAGAAACAGGTATAATTCACTACTACTCCTAATCACTGTCATTCATTATAAAAAGTATTACGGTTATTGTAATAAATTTCCCGTCAGTATGCAAGTAAACATTCACCCAAATCAGTATGTCCTATAGTAATTATTTTTAAACAAATAAAAACCGGACTCATCATGAGACCGGCAGATTTTTATCTAATAATTTTTTTCTTGATTTTAAAATACGATCATACAAAAAGGTTGTTACAATCGCGATAAAGAATAAGCCAATTAAGACAAGGAATAGTGCTGACATACTGTACAAATCGACGAGCATTCCGCCAAGTAAAGGTCCAATCATTCTTCCCCCGGTAGCAGTACTATTAACAATTCCTTGATAAAATCCTTCACGCCCTTTTGGCGCTAGGTCAAATGCAATTGTAGGTACTGCCGGCCAAATAAACATTTCCCCAATGGTTAAAATAATTATCGCTACTAGAAATCCTGAAAATGCGCTTGCATTTCCTGCTATAAGGAATGAAACAATAAAAATAGCAATCCCGATCAGGATTTGTACCTTTAGGGTGGCAGCAAGACGCTTAAGCAAGCCATTTAATAATGGCTGGCCAAGAACAATTAATGCACCGTTTATCGTCCATAGGAGGCTGTATTGCGATAATGATATATTAATTTCCTGAGTATAAGAAGCAATCGTTGTCATCCATTGAACGTAGCCAACCCAGCATAGCAAATAACCTGAACATAAAACCAATAATGCATAGAGATTTTTTCGGCCTTTTACAAGGGCTCCGTCCTGAAGGCTATTCGCTTGTTTCGCCGATCCGGTGGAAATCCCTTTATAGCCAAAAACAGCGATTAGGAAAAAGATTATATACATAACTGTGTTAGCAAGGAAGATTAATTCAAATGAGTAATCCGCAAGAATACCGCCAAGTGCGGCTCCGACCGCTACCCCAACGTTTTGAGCGATATATACAGCGTTAAAGGCTTTACGTCCGCCTTCCTTCCAAACCATTCCAGCCATCGCATACATGGCTGGGAAAGTGACTCCACTGCCAAATCCAATAATAGTAAGGAAAATAATATATTCCGGCCAGCCATGCCAGAACGTTAACCCAATTAGGGCTGAAAGGGAGATACATATTCCTAGAAGTATAGATTTATAGCCGCCAATTTTATCAAAAAGACTGCCGCCGTACAGATTTCCAATAACACTCGCTGCGGAGTTTAACATTAATACAACCCCAGCCATCGATAACGACTTCCCTAAATGATCGTGAATATAGATGGTATTTAAAGGCCATAAAAAAGAATTGCCTGTTACATTCACTGCCATCCCAATAATTAAGAGCCATAAGGCACGCGGCATGAAAAACGCTCCTTTACAATAACAATAACAAGTTCCAAAAATATATTTTAGACCCATTCAAGAATCCTGACAATCTTTTTCTTTAAGCTGTTTAAATAATAATCTTGTATTATTGAATAAAATTACATAAAGCGAAAATTTAGTTTATTAAAATAACAATGCTATCACCAAAAAGAAAAGCCCTTCAATGAAAAAGGGCTTTGGCTTCGGTATCTATCTCTTTTTCTTTTTTGCTAGGTCGGCGGCTGTAGGTTTATTTTTAACTGCTGCTTTTTCTACCGTAATCTGTACATGGACATGTTTGTCATCAACCTGATTAACACCAGTGACTTTCCCTTTACGACCTTTAATGGTAACCGGTTCATCAAGAGCTGGAACATTTCCAAGAAGCTGATTTAATATCTCTACTTTGTTTTCGAAAAAGTGGACAACATACATGAGCCTCACCTATTTCATAATGGATTTTCCTTATAAAATATTTAATTTCCATCCATTTTAGACCAATACCAAATAAGTTTTATTGACAGCGAGACGTAAATTATTCAAAATAACTACAGAAAACACTGTTCCTCAAATAGAAACAGTGTTTTCTACAACATCAATTATGGACTCTTTCCAAACATCTCTTAATCCTTCTTAGCGGGACGATTAGGAAAATGGGTTAAAAGGGTCTATTTTTTTACTGCTGGCACTACTGGCTGCTGAGCAGGGAAGTAGCTGTTAACGGCATGATCCTTTTTCTTCTCATTTACCGTTTCAGCTTGAACGACTGCTTTCACTTTTTCAATTTCAGCCTTAACTTCTTCTATGCTTACACCTTTTTTCACTAACTCTTCTGTTGCAAGAGAAATTGCATTGTTTGATTGTACAACTGATTCTCTTAACGAATCCATAGAACCCTGTGGATTGTGGAAACCTGAAGAGTTTTCTGCCGCAATAATATCCCAGAACCATTGACCTTTACGTACAAATTCTTGAGCCTGCTTAATCTTGTCTTGGCTGACTCCTGAAGTAATCATCTTATTAATATAATAGTGTGCTGTGGTTGAAATATCCTGTGCCTCATGTAGTGCACTGACGTTAGCTTCTTGAATTTCGAGAACACGGTCTTTTAATTTATCAAGATCACGATCACCATGACACTGTCCACAAGATGTATCCATTGCCTTAAGAGGTGAGGTCCAATAATGTGATGTGATTTTTCTTTTTCCATCTACACGCTCATATGGCATATGACAGTCCGCACAGGATACATTCGCCTTACCGTGGGTTCCGGAAGTATGAGTTTCATATTCAGGATGCTGAGATTTTAACATTGGTGCTCCAGAGATATTGTGAACCCAATCCTTCTCAAACCCTTCATCTTTAGCAACCGTATTATAGTATTCATACATTTCTTCTGGTTTAAAGCCCTCTGACCATGGGAAAGTAACTTCACTGTTATCAGCTGCAAAATAATACTCTACATGACACTGGCCGCAAACATAGCTTCGCATATCATTTTTAGTTGGATTAGAGGCATCTACTCCTTGTGCCTCTAATGCTTTGTAGAAGCTTGGTCGTGTTACGCGTAAGTCCATTGTTTCGGGATCATGGCAGTCAGAACATCCAATTGGTGAGTGTCCCATTGCTTCCCCTTTTGGCCAAATCTCTTGATTAAAATTGGCTCCCCAATAATCGTCGCCCATTTCTTCAATCATTTTAGGGACTGCTGTGGATTTACACGTATAACAAGAACCAACAGATTTATCGGTAATCCGCTTAACATTGCGAATATCTTCAAGAGCATAAACGTGCCCTCGTTCTTCATTATACTCTGTTGCAAACCCATAACCATTGAAAAGAACCGGAAGTAAAGGCTCTTTATCTGGATCATACTTACTACGTTTCATAGAACCTCCGTAAGTAGTATCTTCCATCTTCTCATTTTTCATATAGCTATTATATTGAAGTGGAAATAACTCCTTAAAAGCTTCATTGCTTATTTCATCCTTAGAAAGGCCTGTTTTCCCCGTCGCTTCCTTAGCACTTGCCGTTTTTTCACCTGCGTTCTCACTGGAATTGCTGCAGCCAGTAATGATGAGTACAAATACTAGTAGAAGGAGGTATGCCCCATAACGGAACCTATTCATTCTTAAAATCCTCCCTTATTTTTTAATAGTTCACCGGACTTAGGCGGCTGATCATAACTATCATCTTTGAAGTCGCTTCCATGAGGTACAGTCTGGTGACATGACATACAGTTTTCTTTCGCGTCATGTGAGACATTATCAACGGTGCTCTTATGACACTCTGCACAGTTTTTATTAATAACCCTCAATGTCCGTGTTGTCGCATAAATTCTGTCCGGAATATCTTCAGTACCCAGGGTGTTATAAAAAATATGTGTCATCCCGGCGCGGCCCTTAAAAAATAATTTCCCCACCTCACTCTCATGTGGTAAATGGCAGTCATTACACTGCAATTCTGCATGAGTGGAATCCACAAATGACGTATACACAGATTTCATGGTATGACAGTTTTGACAAAAACCAGGTGAATCTAGGTAAGCCATAGTTTTAACAGTTCCAAAAGAAAAGAGTACGCCGGCTAAAAGAGCACCTAAAAGTAAAACTCTTTTATCAATTGCCAGTAATTTTTTAAACGATTTTTTTAACATCCTTTCACCTCCCACAATATAGATCTCTATTTCTCTCTAATTTATTGAACAAAGTACTTTTGTACTTTATTGCCAAAAGGAATGATCTTGCAACGTTAATAATTGTTCCTGCGTTTTCTTTTAACAAAATAAGCAAGACCTGCTGCTAGTAAACCTACTCCACTAACAGCTGCAATAGAAAGGAAAGCAGGATTTTTCTTATTTTTGAAAGAATCAATTGGTTGTTGTTCTTGTTTGTCCATCATCTCAATAGCAGGCTTCGTTTCATTTCGTTCATACGTAAGTGTGAAACGTTTCTCCTCTCCAGCTTTTACACCTTGAAAGAAATAGGAGTAAACTCCTTCCTCATCTGCGTGAGTCTTTTTCTCTTCAGGTGCCGGAGTAAGCACTACCTTTTTTGCATTAGGGGGTTGTATAAATGAAATATTGAATAAATCTATGTCTGCAAAGCTTTTAAACAGGTATAAAAGTGTTTTCTTTTCTTTGTCGACCTTTATGGTATCTGTATAAAATTCAACAACAAATTTATAAACATCATTTGGTTGAATTTCTTCGCTTGTTGTCCAAGAAATAGTTCCTTTTTCTTGGTCGATTATGTACTCAATTTCAAACACCTTCGATAAATCACTGGAATAATCAGCTACATAGCCAATCCGAAAATTATTTTCTTCCATAGGCAGTGGAAGTTCAACTTGGCCCTTTTGCGGCTGTTCTGAAAGATTCCTCATGGTTCCTTGATAGCCAATTAATAGCGGGGGATGAACTTTCTTGCCATCCTTGGGATGGTAAGCAAATTCCGGCATTACTTTTATTGAAAGTTCCTCCATTTTTAAGATGTTTTGATACTCACCGGATGTAACTGCCGGATTTAATAGCAGCAAAAAGCACAGGAGTATATTTATGGTCAGCCATAATTTTTTCATCGCAGTTGCTTCCTTTCACTTGTGAATTTTTTGTGAATGCATTCACAAGATTCATCATTACTAACGCACATACGGTCGATAATTCTTACTTTATTTATCCCATGATACCCAAACCCATTCTGTGACCAAAATCACAAAAAGATAATGAGTTATTTCTAATTTGTGAACAGCAATATTACCTTATTATCACAGTGTTTTTATGGTTTTTTTATCACAAAAAGACCTTCAACAGGACGTTGAAGGTCTGATGGCGATTATTAAGATGATTGATCCTTTTCTTGATGGAACTTCGACTTTACCGGCTGGCCGCCAGTTTTTTCATATTTCTTTTTTGATTGTTTAACAAGATCAACATCCTGACCAAGCTCAAGATCCTGATTGTTATTCCCATTTCGGGTTTTTTGTTCAGGGTTTTGTTGTTTAGATCGCTTTTTCAAGAAAGATCTCCTCCTCTAAATGCCTGACCCTCTAAAATCATATTATTTTGAAGCTGCTGAATTTGAAGTCTCATCCGATGGAGTTGATCCCGCTGCTGCCCATTCGCACTATGTGCCATTTTTGCAATATCTTGATAGGTTTGTTCAAGCTGCTGTAAGGCGTTCGTGTAATCATCATTGTTGTAATGTTCTTGAAGGCTGCTTTCTTTTAATTGATCCTGTGCATAGCGAATAACATCCTCACATTGCTGTATTAAAGCATCCATTGAAGCACGAGTAGCCATCTAAGGACCCCCTTCTTTTTGGTAAAACACTTCCCTCAATGAGTCAAAGTGCTTCATATCTTATTTTGTTCTCTCTCCCTGTTCCTATAACGTGATAATTACTGGTAAACAATTCAGTTGGATAAGCGTATATTTTCGTGATAAAATTGATTTTATGCTTAAAAAAATGGCTGTTAAATTGGCCTGTTGATATGTGCTCCACTAAGGAATGCTTCTTGGATGAATCATCGCAGGGACAGGCGCTCTCTGCCTGTCCGGAGATGCTTCGCTTTCCGCGGGCGGTCCGGGGAGCCTCCTCGGCGCATAAGCGCCTGTGGGGTCTCCCCAGCCCCGTCCTCCCGCAGGACATTGAATTTCTTCCTCGAATCCGCCCACGCACGAAGAAAATGCGTTAGCATTTTCGAGGAGTCTTCGCACCTTCCGCACAAATCAACAGGGTGCAACTAAACAATTAGCTTTATCACAATAAAAATCTCAAAGGAGGTTTCTGAATTGACTCAGACCAACCCTTTTCCATATGCTACTGACGATAAACGTTACCATACATGGAACTATCACTTACGCCAGCAATTTGGCCATAAAGTTTTTAAGGTTGCTTTAGATGGCGGCTTCGATTGCCCAAACCGTGACGGTACGGTTGCACACGGCGGCTGTACTTTTTGCAGTGCCGCGGGTTCAGGAGATTTTGCAGGTGACCGAACAGATGATTTAGAGACCCAATTCCTTGAAATTAAGGAAAAAATGCATACAAAATGGAAAGATGGCAAATATATGGCCTACTTTCAAGCCTATACCAATACGCATGCACCTGTTGAAGTCCTTCGCGAAAAATTTGAAAAGGTTCTTAAACAGGAAGGAGTAGTTGGTTTATCGATTGCAACTCGTCCAGACTGTCTCCCAGATGATGTGGTTGAATATTTAGCCGAATTAAACCAAAGAACGTATCTATGGGTTGAGCTTGGCTTGCAAACGGTACATGAACGTACAGCATTATTAATCAATCGGGCCCATGATTTTCAATGTTATGTCGAAGGTGTTAATAAGCTTCGAAAACATGGCATCCGAATTTGTTCCCATATTATTAATGGATTGCCGCTTGAATCATATGAAATGATGATGGAAACAGCAAGAGAAGTGGCTAAGCTTGATGTCCAAGGAATAAAGATTCACTTGCTTCACTTACTAAAAGGCACTCCAATGGTGAAACAGTATGAAAAAGGCATGCTCAAATTTCTCGCTCAAGAGGATTATGTAAATTTAGTATGTGACCAATTAGAAATATTACCGCCAGAAATGATTGTTCATCGGATTACTGGGGATGGACCAATTGATTTAATGGTGGGACCTATGTGGAGTGTAAACAAGTGGGAAGTATTAAATGCCATCGACGCTGAGTTAAAAAGAAGAGATAGCTATCAAGGGAAATATTATCAAAAGAGTATAGTGAGGAATTAACCGTGAGGCTTGACCGGATACTCCCTTATGCAAAGAAATTACTTGAAAAAACTATAACTAGTGGTGATGTGGTAGTTGATGCAACGCTAGGAAATGGTCATGATACTGTTTTTATGGCTAACCTCGTAGGTGAAAATGGCACCGTTTATAGTTTTGATGTGCAAGAGGATGCCATTCGAACCAGTATAGATAGATTGAAACAACACGGGCTGGCAGACCGGGTCACCATTTTCCACAACGGTCATGAAGAGCTTTCCAATTTAATACCTAAAGAACATCATGGTAAGGTAAAAGCTGCGATTTTTAATTTAGGCTATTTACCAGGCAGTGATAAATCAGTTGTAACTAGACCTGAAACTACCATTTCTGCAATTGAGCAATTGCTTAAAATTATGGTACCAGAAGGAATAATTATCCTTGTGATTTACCATGGTCATACTGAGGGAGCAGTTGAACGGGACGCTTTATTGGCATATTGTCAGGATATTGATCAGAAGTGTGCGCATGTCCTTCAATATCGCTTTATCAATCAACAAAATAATCCCCCATTTATTGTTGCAATTGAAAAAAGATAAACCAGGCTCTGCCTGGTTTATTTATTTTAAGATAAGCCTTGTTACAAATGAAGGTATCCATTTTTGTACGGAACGATAGACCAGTCCGTTGATATAAAAGAAATAGCTGACTATCCCGCCAGTCTTTATGAGGCCTCTAGCTAGTCTTCGAACCTTTTTCTGTTTGCGAACCTTTCCATCCGATAAATAAATTCCTAACAGCCCGCGGTTAATGAGCTGGTGAAACTTTTTATGGGGCAGAAATTCAGTATGTCTGTCTGCTTCATGGACAAAATGATTTAAACGGTTAAACAGTGTTTCCTGATTCTCATAGTAAAAACAAAAATTCAGGTCGCCGCCTTCACGGTCTTCTTCTTGGTCAATAAAATAATCTAACAGTATATGA
This sequence comes from Neobacillus driksii, assembly GCF_013409995.1. GTDB lineage: Bacteria > Bacillota > Bacilli > Bacillales > Cytobacillaceae > Neobacillus > Neobacillus driksii. Next base: position 36,085 of record NZ_JACCBX010000010.1, on the reverse strand, counting down.
AGCCCTTGTATGTAGGGGAAATATCCTTTACGTATATTATCTGCATCCTCTGCCTGAAAATCTTCTCTCATTGCATATGAAATAAGACAAAATATCCCCAAGGTTGAACCCGAGCAAGCAGAAAATTCGTACCACTCCATTTCAGGAAGTTTATTTTGATGGACTTCAAACCATTTTTCTAATCGAGGTACTCTTTCTTCTTGAATTACATGCTTGTGTATTTGCAAGTCACAGTAATATTCGCAAAGCTCTAACAGGTACTCTTTTATCAAATGATAATGCTTCAGTTCTCCTAAAACAGATCTGCAGGTTTCTGCTAAATCATTTAAATAACCACCATCGTTCTGATCCTCACGAAACCGGTAATAATTTTTTGGTTCACTTTCAAGTGTAAGAGCATCCTGCATAGATTCATGGAGGGCTTCAAAGTCCTTTGGGTCAAGCGAAGTACTCCGGTCGCAAAGGTTATCTAAGTAATCACTAATGGTTTGATAAGCAACAATAAATTTTACTGCCTGTTTATACTGATCATTCGCCGTAAGCGCTAGAATCCCTCCACCTTCACAGTGAAAGGTTTTATGTTCAATACTCGCTAATGCCTGCGTTCTAAGCTCCTCATTAGGAATACTTTCTGCTCGGGACCTCCAAAACCTTAGCTCTTGATGAACAGCTGGGATGATTCGACGATATACTTTCGACATGAGTCTAATTGGCATCATGGAGACTATCTTCCCTTTCTTAAACAATGTAACCTATTGCTTTTAATTGGCTGATAACAAAATCCTTGGCGTACTCAAATATATCATCTCGTTCAGGTTCATTAAAAATTTCATGATAAAACTTTGGCCATTCTTTAAATCTTTTTTCTGATAGGGGTGCATGGTTAAACCAATCCTTTACAGGTATCTTATTAACAATTTTATCATCACCGGCTTGCATAACAAGCATTGGAACATCCTTTGTGCCTTCGATTGACAGGAAAGCCTCTTTCATAGCCTCGACCAACTCACGGTACCACCTAACAGAAACTTTTGTGATATAGAGGGTATCATCTTTATCTGCCTCAATAACATCTTGATTTCTGGTAGCCATATCAACGGTTATGCCTGAATTCATTTTGAATGAAGGAAAAATCACATTTATCCCGTATGATAGTATATCTAAAATTTTTGGGGGAGTATGGACTAAGCCTAAACATGGTGATGAGAGAATGACCCCTGCCAAGTCAAATTTTTCTTCCTGAAGCAAACGAATCGCAATTAACCCGCCCATACTATGGCCGAATATAAACACAGGTATCTCATAACGAAAGGCTGCTTTAACCCATTCCTTCACTTCACTTATGTACTCTTCAAATGAATCTATATGGCCTCTGCGGGATCTTGTTGTCATGCCTTGCCCAGGAAGATCGCCCATAATGACATGAAAACCAGACCCGCGCCACATTTCAATGAGCCAGCCATATCGTCTGTGATGTTCCATTGCACCATGAACCATCACGATTACGGCCTTCGCTTCCCCTTCTGCTTCCCACTTCCACATCGTTTTTCCCCCTAGAAAAATATTCTATTTAGTATAATATTAAAGTGAATATGTATTTCAGTCAAAAAGGAGCGACCCAAATGATTTATCCATACAAAGGTAAAAACCCAAAAATTGCTGAATCTGTATTCCTTGCAGATTTTACTACCATTACTGGCGATGTTGAAATAGGAGAAGAATCAAGCGTTTGGTTTAATTCTGTCATAAGAGGAGACGTCGCGCCTACAGTCATCGGTTGTAGAGTAAATATTCAGGACAACTGCGTTCTGCACCAAAGCCCAAATAATCCATTGATTTTAGAAGATGAAGTAACCGTTGGTCATCAGGTGACACTCCATAGCTGTATTATTCGAAAAAAGGCATTGGTTGGCATGGGCTCTATCATTCTAGACCAGGCCGAAATCGGGGAAGGTGCTTTTATCGGTGCAGGCAGTCTTGTACCCCAAGGCAAAAAAATCCCTCCTAATACATTAGCATTTGGCAGACCCGCTAAAGTTATTAGAGAATTAAATGAACATGACAAAAAAGAAATGGACAGAATCTATACAGAATATGCAGAGAAGGCTCAATATTATAAGTCTCTACAGAAATAATATCATTTAAAAAGCACCCATAAAATTTCTTATGGGTGCTTTCGTGGTTTAATTTTTCATAGTCAAGAGTTCTTTTTGTCCTGAAAAGGAGTATTTACCCTCCACATAAACCTGGTGCCATACCATAAAGATGAGCACGGTCCATATTTTACGGCTGTTATCCGCCTTCCCTTGACAATGGTCTTCAAGAAGTCTTAATACGTAAGGTTTATTGATTAAATGATCTGTGCTGCTTTCTCGAATAATCGTTTTTGCCCACTCATTCATTTCATTCTTCAGCCAATGGCGAATCGGCACTGGGAATCCGAGTTTCTTACGATTCAATACATGCTCAGGAACAATTCCTTCTGCTGCTTTACGTAAAATATATTTTGTTGTACCATTAGCTGTTTTCAAGCTAGTCGGAATTTTTGATGCTGTTTCAAAAACCACTTTATCCAAGAATGGAACCCGAAGCTCTAATGAATGAGCCATCGTCATTTTATCCGCTTTTAATAAAATATCGCCGCGCATCCATGTATGGATATCAATAAATTGCATACGATCAACTGGATCATAGCCCTTTGATTCAGCATAAAGTGGTTTGGTGATATCAGTGTAATCTAAACCTTCACGGTAAACAGATAGCAGGTCTCTTTTCTCTTCCTCTGTGAACATTTTAGCATTACCAATATAACGTTCTTCCATAGGAGTTACTCCACGCTCAATAAAGCTCTTCCCTTTCATTCCTTCAGGCATGATGTTTGCAATCCCTTTTAACAATACTTTTCCTACTCTTGGGATTTTATTAAACACTTCTAAATCCTGTGGTTCGCGATAAATATTATAACCGCCAAATAATTCATCGGCACCTTCACCAGAAAGAACAACCGTAACATGCTTTCTTGCTTCACGGGCGACAAAGTACAACGGGATCGCTGCAGGGTCGGCAAGTGGATCATCCATGTGCCAAATGATTTTCGGCAGTTCATTCATGTATTCCTGCGGTGTAATCACATAACTTATATTTTCTACCCCAAGTTTATCCGCAGTTTCTTTTGCAACATCGATTTCACTAAAACCATTTTGCTCAAAACCTACTGAAAATGTCTTAATGGCTGGATGAAATTGTTTTGCAATCGAAGCAATAATCGAAGAGTCAATACCGCCGGAAAGGAAAGACCCAACAGGTACATCACTTCTCATATGCATTTTAACTGAATCAATTAAAACATCTTGTATTTCTTTGATAAACTCTGATTCGGATTTTTGAACCGGGTTAAAATGTGCTTTCCAATATCTTTTAATTTCCATTGGAGCGCCTATCTTCTTTGTAAAATAGTGCCCTGGCTCTAACTTATAAATCCCTTTTGACATCGTGTTTGGTTCTGGGACAAACTGATACGTTAAATAGTGCTGAAGGGAATCATAATCTAAAACATCGTTTTCTAGCGCAAGAAGGATACTCTTCTTTTCAGAAGCAAAAAATGTTCTTTCCCCATCCTCAAAGTAGAAGTATGGTTTAATTCCGAAAGGATCCCTTGCACCGAATACCGTTTGTTCTTGTTTATCCCAAATCGTGAATGCAAACATCCCTCTCAGTTTTTCAACAGCCTTCTCTTTCAAATGGCTATATAAAGCGATAATAACTTCAGTATCAGAGTTTGTTGCAAACTGTAAGCCTTCTTTGAGCAATTCTTCACGAAGTTCTAGGTAGTTATAAACCTCGCCATTAAAAATAATCCAATAGCGCTCATCTTCATACGTTAATGGCTGATGCCCACATTCAATATCAATAATACTTAAACGGCGAAAACCGAATTGAATATGATCATCATAATAAAAACCATCATCATCAGGTCCACGATGGGTTATAATATCGTTCATGTTTTTGAATTGTTGTTTTTGCTCGTCACGAAAATGTTGTTCTTTGTCGTGTACACAACCAATAAAACCACACATTATGTACTTCACCTACTCCAATCTAAATATCCAAACTTAAAAAACATACTCTCTTATCCTACCACTTTTCATCTTAAAATGTCAGTGTGAAAGGTAGGAAAATTCAGGTATAAACAGTTTTCACCTAAACACATTGCCCTAAACTTTGACGAGTATATGAAAAAAAGAGTTACATGTAAAATGCAACTCCCCTGTTTTTCTGGTTAAATTTTCGCTTGCTGACGTAATGTATCAGCTTTATCAGTACGCTCCCAAGGAAGATCAACATCAGTACGGCCAAAATGACCATATGCAGCTGTTTGCTTGTAAATTGGGCGACGTAAATTTAACATGTTAATGATTCCAGCAGGGCGAAGATCAAAGTTTTTACTAACTAGATCAACTAAGACCTCCTCGCTTACTTTACCAGTTCCAAATGTGTCAATGGAAATGGAAACAGGTCTTGCTACACCAATTGCATAGGCAAGCTGCACTTCAACCTTATCTGCAAATCCTGCTGCTACAATATTTTTCGCAACATAACGAGCAGCATAGGCTGCAGAACGGTCAACTTTTGTAGGATCTTTACCAGAGAAGGCTCCACCGCCGTGACGTGCATAACCGCCATACGTATCAACAATTATTTTACGCCCTGTTAAACCAGCATCCCCTTGTGGTCCGCCAATAACGAAGCGGCCAGTTGGATTAATGAAATACTTTGTATTTTCGTCAATTAGTTCTTTCGGAACAACGGGATTAATCACATACTCTTTTATGTTACGTTGAATTTGCTCTAACGTAATTTCAGGATGATGCTGTGTTGAAATAACAATGGTATCAATACGTACAGGTTTATCATTCTCATCGTATTCTACTGTTACTTGCGTCTTTCCGTCTGGACGCAAGTAAGGAAGAATATCCTCTTTACGAACCTCTGTTAAACGACGTGCAAGCTTGTGTGCCAAGGAAATGGGAAGAGGCATTAATTCTTTGGTTTCATTACAAGCAAAACCAAACATTAAACCTTGGTCTCCTGCACCAATAGCTTCGATTTCTTCATCAGACATTTGCCCTTCACGTGCTTCAAGAGCCTGATCGACCCCCATCGCAATGTCAGGAGATTGCTCACCAATAGAAGTGATAACACCACATGTCTCGGAGTCAAAGCCATATTTTGCACGATTATAGCCAATACCCTTAATTGTTTCACGAACGATTTTTGGAATATCAACGTAAGTAGATGTAGTGATTTCACCTGCAACTAAGACTAATCCAGTTGTAACGGATGTTTCAGCAGCAACCCGGGCATTTGCATCCTTTGCTAAAATGGCATCTAAAATCGAATCAGATATTTGGTCACAGATTTTATCTGGATGACCTTCGGTAACTGATTCAGAAGTGAACAAACGACGACGTTTTGTTGACATCTGATTTCCTCCTATATTATGAGATAAATCAAGGTCCATTTGAAGGTGACAGGAATACTTCTAGAACCACTGAAATTGATACGGTACTCATTCCCTTAGTATGAAATAAACAAAGGATTTTTATTAGTAACTCTATTGATAAAAGGTCTATACAAAACAAAAAACCTTACCATTGTGAGGAAAGGTTGTTCCGGTCCTTTCACTCTTATCGTTCAAGGTCAAAGCCTTGCGTCAGATTAGCACCTTCGCACTTGAGAATAGGACCAATAAATAGGTTGGTCTTCTCATAAAGCAGGTTGCTGGGTTTCATAGGGCCTGTCCCTCCACCAGCTCAGGATAAGAGAGTATCCGTTCAAATTAGTATCATACTTGAACCTGTCGAGCGTTGTCAACGAATTTGCTAGCAAATTAAGGATAAATATATGAAATTTTTCCATTTTAATTTAATACTTAATAATACAACCCAAATTTACCAATTAGTATAGACTATTAAATTAAATGTGTTATACTTTTTATGAATATATTGACAATTAAAAACTTGAAAAGGAAGGTTCGTTCTGATGAATTCAGTACATGTCCCAAATGAATTAAGCCAATTGCTGGAAGAAAGCCATGTGCACATTCAAATGTCTGTTCCTCAATTAGTGGAAAAAATCCTATCTAGGAATGAAGGAAAACTAACCTCAACTGGTGCGATAAGTGTATCAACAGGTAAATATACCGGAAGATCTCCCCAAGACAAATTTATTGTAATGGAAGAATCCATTAAGGATAAAATTGATTGGGGCAATTTGAATCAGCCAATTTCAGAAGAAATATTTAATAATCTCTATCAAAAAGTTTTAGATTACTTAAAAGAAAAAAATGAAATATTCGTCTTTAAAGGGTTTGCAGGTGCTGATAAAAAGACCCAATTGCCGATTCAAATTGTGAATGAATATGCTTGGCATAATTTATTCGCCCATCAATTGTTTATTCGGCCTAGTGAAGAAGAATTGCTGACACATAAACCCGGTTTCACTGTCATTTCCGCTCCTAACTTTAAAGCGAATCCTGTTATAGACGGAACAAAGTCTGAAACCTTTATCATTATCTCTTTCGAAAAACGGACGATCTTAATCGGCGGAACGGAATATGCTGGTGAAATGAAAAAATCAATCTTTTCAATTATGAACTACCTGCTGCCTGAGAATAATATTTTCTCTATGCACTGCTCTGCTAATATTGGTGTTGAAGGTGATGTTGCTTTGTTCTTCGGTCTTTCTGGGACAGGAAAAACCACTTTATCTGCAGACCCAAAACGCCGCTTAATTGGTGATGATGAGCACGGCTGGTCATCGAATGGAGTGTTTAATATTGAAGGCGGCTGCTATGCAAAAACCATTAATCTTTCCAGAGAAAAAGAGCCGCAAATTTTTGATGCCATCCATTTTGGTTCCGTATTAGAAAATGTTGTTCTTAATCCTGATACAAGAATTGCAGACTATGACGATTCCACTCTTACTGAAAATACAAGGGCTGCTTATCCGATGCACGCCATTGAAAATATAGTTCAGCCAAGCATTGCGGGCCACCCGAATACCATCGTCTTTTTAACCGCAGACGCATTTGGGGTATTGCCTCCAATTTCAAAATTAACAAAAGAGCAGGCAATGTATCATTTCTTGAGTGGTTATACATCCAAGCTAGCAGGAACGGAGCGCGGAGTAACTTCTCCAGAAGCCACCTTCTCCACTTGCTTTGGTGCACCATTCCTACCTTTACCTGCAACACGTTATGCAGAAATGCTTGGTGAAAAAATTCTTGAGCATAATGCAAATGTTTTTCTTGTAAACACTGGCTGGACAGGTGGAGAATACGGAGTGGGAAGCCGCATGAAGTTATCCTACACAAGAGCGATGATTCAGGCAGCACTTGAAGGGGAACTCAACAACGTGGAAACCGTAAAAGATGCTATTTTTGGACTAAATATTCCTCTCCACATTGCAGGTGTGCCTGATGAAGTTCTTCAGCCAAGTAAGACTTGGGCAGACCCAGTATCCTATGAGAAGAAAGCAAAAGAGTTAGCGAATAAATTCCGTGAAAACTATAAAAAATTCACTAAAGTGGATTCAGACATTGAGGTAAAAGGCGGTCCAATAGCCTAAAAAAGAAAGCCCTTATCGCTGTCGATAAGGGCTTTTTACTAATTTGTAGAATTCAATGAAATTAATTGGTAAGTTAACCAAGTGCGGCTTTCCTGCCACTCTACTTTTTTTATGACCGCAGATCCGCTCGTATCGCTTTCAATGGTTTTTCTCACGTCAATGGGAATATCAATCGGATAAAGTCGATAGCCTTCTTTTTCTAATACGAATAGATTTTCTTCAATTCTCTTTTCTCTGCCTTTGGTTACGATCATCGTATTTAACTCAAGGGGCATACCCATATGTACTCGCTCCTCTGTAATTGGACTTACTTCTATTTTATCATCTTTTGATTTGACATTTCATCCAATTCGATAAATCCTTGACGATTTTTCTGTTTACTACGGGAGGGAAGTAGTGCGTAAAGTCGTCAAAGTACCAGGATTCCACCTGTTTATTTAACATCCTAAGTCTTCTTTCGAGTCTGTAGGCATGCTCCACCGATACATTCTGATCATTTACTCCATGTATGATTAAAATAGGAGCTAAAAGCTTTTCGAGTTCATAAAGGGGAGTCCGCTCTTCATATCTTTCAGGATATTTTCCAGGTGTCCCGCCAATCACCCTTTTCATCATTTTCCGCAAATCTTTTCTTTCCTCATAGGTTAACGTCATATCACTAACCCCTCCCCAAGTAACGATGGAGGCGGCCTCTGGGTATTGAAGTGCTGTCATCAATGCCATGACACCACCTCGCGAAAAGCCAAAGACATGGATATAGCCTACGTTAGGAAGTGACCTTAAAAGCTCATAACCTGCAAAAGCGTCCTCCCTGTCCTCTCCGGCAAAATCTTCATTCCCCTCTCCCCCTTGATTCCCTCGGTAATAAGGAGCGAACACAATGAATCCTTCAGACGCAAATTGAGCAATTCTTGCAGGTCTTACCTTTCCAACATTTTTAATGCCGCCGCGCAAATATAAAAAGCCGTCATAGTTTCCGTTTATTTTCGGTTCCGCAAGTAATCCTTTTACTCTCAATCCATTTGAAAGATACGTAATCTCCCTTAATTCCACATTGGGATTGGGTGAAGGAAAACGAAAAATTTCGATGATTTTTCCATTTAGTTTGTTCACTACATTTCACCTTTCCATGATTCCTTAAAAATTTATGTAAGTAGGCATTCACACATTTATTTCTCTTTCATACGATATGTTAGGTCAACAGCCCAGATTTTTATTGTAATAAGGAGGTTTTGGTATGAAAAAATCGCTAAAAATTAGCTTTTCTTCACTTCTCATATTTATTATCATGTTCACAATTGCTGCTTGTAACAATACCGATAAGACGGATCCAGAGAAAATAGAAAAGGTTAGATTGGTAGAAGTTACTCGTTCTATCTTCTATGCACCTGAATATGTGGCAATTGCAAAAGGTTTTTTTGAAGAAGAGGGCTTAGATGTTGAACTGTCCACAGCCTTTGGCGGTGATAAAACCATGACAACACTGTTATCAAATGGTGCAGATATTGCATTGGTAGGATCTGAAACTTCTATTTATGTTTACGCCCAAGGATCCAATGATCCGGTTATTAACTTTGCACAACTCACACAAACCGATGGCACTTTCCTAGTCTCAAGAGAAAAAATAGATAATTTCTCCTGGGATATGTTAAAAGGATCAACATTTTTAGGCCAACGTACTGGCGGTATGCCGCAAATGGTTGGGGAGTTTGTTCTTAAGAAACATGGAATCGATCCTCATCAAGATTTAAATCTCATTCAAAACATTGATTTTGCTAATATTCCAAGTGCCTTTGCTTCAGGAACAGGCGACTTTGTTCAATTATTTGAACCACAGGCGAGCATTTTTGAACAAGAAGGAAAAGGACATATTATTGCTTCCTTTGGAACAGAATCTGGTCATGTTCCATATACAACCTTTATGGCAAAGGACAGTTACATGAAAGATAACAAGGATATTGTAGAAAAATTCACGAGAGCCGTATACAAGGCACAGCAATGGGTAGATACACATAGTTCTGACGAAATCGCTGAGGCAATTAAAACCTTTTTCCCTGATACAGACGTCAAACTCATTAGCACAGTAGTAGACCGTTATAAAGAGCAAGGTTCGTTCGCAACTGATCCAATCCTTGATGTGGAAGAGTGGAACAATCTTCAGAACATTATGGACGAAGCAGGTGAACTACCAAAAGAGGTTGATCATTCAACACTTGTAAACACAAAAATAGCTGAAAAAGTGAAAGAAGAATAAAAAATATGGGAGGCCGTCCAAATGAGTTTTTTAGCCATTAAAGATATCCATCACACTTATTTCACAAAAGCCTCTGCAACAACGGCCCTCTCGGAAATAAGTTTGCATGTTGAGGAAGGGGAATTTATTTCCTTCCTCGGCCCTAGCGGCTGTGGAAAAACAACCTTACTTTCCATTATTGCTGGGCTTATAAAACCAACGCAAGGAACCATTTTGCTTGAAAATAAACCAATCACGGGGCTAAAAAACCAAATCGGCTACATGCTCCAACAAGACTATCTTTTTCCGTGGAAAACAATTGAAGAAAATATCCTTATAGGTCTAAAGTTATCCAAACAATTGAACGAGCAAACAAAAAGTGCCGCATTAGACCTTTTAAATCAAATGGGTTTAAAGGGTATCGAGAAACAGCTCCCTAAGCAGCTTTCAGGTGGCATGAGGCAGCGTGCTGCGCTTGTAAGAACACTTGCCACGGAGCCAAAGCTTCTGATGCTGGATGAACCATTTTCAGCGTTAGATTATCAAACGAAGTTAAAGCTAGAAGATTTAGTATCGAACACGCTCGACTCCTTTGGAAAAACAGCCATTCTTGTCACACATGATATTGGTGAAGCGATAGCGATGAGTGACCGGGTTGTGCTTTTTTCACCAAGTCCAGGCAAAATTCATAAAGTTTTTGAAATGCCAGAGGAACTAAGAAACATATCTCCTTTTAACGCAAGAAACCATGAAGCATTTTCGAGTATCTTTCAGAAAATTTGGAAGGAGTTGGATTCACTTGAAACAGGGAAAAACTAACGTGAGCCTCCTCCATAAAAATTATTTACATTCTCTGACAATTAAAAAAAGATGGGTACGTTTTTATCAAATCGTCATTTTCCTGCTCTTTTTTTCTAGTTGGGAAATTTCGAGTCAAAAACGTTGGATCGATCCTTTACTCTTCAGCTCTCCATCGAAAATTTGGGATTTATTTCTTGAAAAATTACAAGATGGTTCTTTAATGGCCAATCTCGGTGTAACCTTAACTGAAACGATTTTTGGATTCATTTTGGGTACGTTACTAGGAACCGTACTTGCAGCACTGCTTTGGTGGTCACCGATGCTGTCAAAAATTGTTGACCCTTATCTCGTCATCCTAAATGCGATGCCAAAGGTCGCCTTAGGTCCCATTTTAATCGTAGCCCTTGGACCAGGATATCCCTCCATTATTGCAATGGGAGCCATCATCTCGGTTATCATTACCACGATTGTGGTTTATACTTCTTTTAAAGAAGTCGACCCTAACTATTTAAAAGTACTGCAAACATTCGGAGCGACACGTCTTCAATGCTTTAAGGAAGCTATACTTCCAGCTAGTTTTCCAACGATTATTTCAACCTTAAAGGTGAATGTTGGATTATCCTGGGTCGGTGTAATCGTTGGTGAATTTTTAGTTTCATCCAGGGGACTGGGTTACTTCATCATTTATGGCTTCCAAGTCTTTAATTTTACCCTGGTCTTTTTGTCCTTGCTGGTTATTGCAGTTGTTGCAACAATCATGTACCAGCTTGTAGAACTATTGGAAAAAAAACTTATCAAGGAATAGCGGCTTATCTAAATTTGTTGCTATTCTTTTTCGTGTACCACCTCATAGATATACTTTATACATTCTGCAACCACATCATCCTTCATAATAAAGCTGAACTCTTCACCAAAACGCAAATCTAACAAATCACCTTTTATTAATACCGGCCCTTTTGTCTCGAAGTAGCTATTCATTTTATGTAATGATTTTATTTTCCCCCAAAATACAGCCTTTACAAAAGTATTTTTTTCGTCAGCAACTCTATATTCAGCTATTTGTGTAAGGTCCTCTAAGGCGGCTCCCGTCTCCTCATAAACCTCACGAATAGCCGCTTCTTTTAGGGACTCTCCAGGTTCCACTTTACCTCCCGGAAATTCCAGTCCTCGAACGCTATGCATAGTTAATAACCAATCATCTAAATATTTACAAATCACAAGTACATGCTTTGCTTCCTGCCCAAAGGCATTGCTTGAGAATGATAGCTCTACCTTGTTCCCTAATCGATCTATAAAATTTTTCACCAATCCTCACCCCTAGGTACCTCTTGATTATTTATTATAATCGAAAAAAACGGAAAATCCTTGTATATAGGATTTTCCGCTTTTATTACCCTTGTTTTGGTAAGATATTCATCGATTCAATATGACTTCTAGCTTCATTATCCCCCAGTTTATAAATCATCCCATAAACTTGTTCAATCGTATTGTCATAAGCGTCATTTTCACGGTCATAATGATATTGAACATATGGAACATGCGCTCTGAAGAAGTTTTGCCATTCTGTTGAATAATTTTGGTCAAACAGCTCACGGAGCTGGGTAATTTCCTCATCACTAGCCTGAATCTTAAAGCTCCAGGCAGAAGCTGTTGCACTTTGAGATATTTGTCCGTGCCCAACATCTATATAATAGGTCTTTTTTTGCTGATCCATTTTGTCATCCCCTTATTAATATTATTTAGAATTTCCCACAATCAAATAAAATTTATTCTTTTTCAAATTTCGACTCATTTTTTAGAACTGAATGATGTATAATTGTCATAATATTAAGAAAATGGATTTTCACCATTTTTACAAACTTTCGCTTCTGCCATAGAGGATATTTTTCATCATTAAGGGAATTGAATAAGTAAGGAAAAAAATTTTAAAAAATTCTTTGGAGGTGAACGGAATGAGGTTAGTAGATGAATTATTTCAGATGTATCGAGATAAGCTGACAGGTGATGAAGAGGATATTGATATGTTAGCTTTCGCCTTCTTAGAAGAGATGTCACATGAGGATCTGCTGCACTTAATTAAAGAGATGGATAAACAAGAATTATACGATTTAATGGGGCTTTATTTAATCGAGAGCTTAAAAGGGAAATTCGCCCAGGAAGAATATGGCCAGCAGCGCACCCATACTTATTATCCAAGAAATATCCACTAATATTTAAATTACATACCACAAAAATTTTTGGAACTGCATCATGCAGTTCCTTTTTTTTGTTAAAAAGGGAGCAAACCATGCTAAAATAAAAAAGTGGAAAAGGAAGGAGTAAAAAAATGTATATGATCCTTGTAGTAAGCATTATTATCATTATAGTGGTATTATTGCTTGCTGTAATTACTACGTCAAAAGCATATAAATTTAAACATACTGTAGACCCATTGGACGATAATCCTTATTTACAGAACGAAAATCATCCTGAAACCGAAAATAAGCAGTAAAAAAATTCCTATTCAAACGAATAGGAATTTTTACTCTTAAGCAAAAACTTGCTTTAAGTCTTCTTTACTTTGCTCAAGCCAAAAACGCATTAGGCGTTTTGCTCCCTCTAAATCGTGAAGTTTTGCTTGACCGCATTGTCTTTCGTTTGCTGCTGGGATCTCAGTTATTTCAACTGCAGTCTTCATCGTATCTTCAAGAAGATCAATGATCTCTTCTACAGTTGGCTCACCGCTCACAACCAAATAGTAGCCTGTTTGGCAGCCCATAGGTGAAATATCGATAATATCAAAGTGATCATATTTTTCTACATGTGCGCGTAGATTGAATGCAAGCAAATGTTCTAATGTATGGATGACATCTGGCTTCATCGCCTGTTTATTTGGCTGGCAGAAACGAATATCGTATTTATTAACTATACCGTCGGTTCCTACTTTATGGACACCACAATGTCTCACGTAAGGTGCTTTAACGGCATTATGATCTAAATCAAAACTTTCTACTGAAGGCATTATCCCCACTCCTTTTATACGTCTAGTAGTATGATACTATAAATTCCGAGTTTTTTCATCTACTTAGTTATAATTAACAATTTAGACGTTTTTTTCTATTTGTGATATCTTTTAAGTAATTTGTTGAAGGGAGTTTCCCCTATGTTTAAAAGAATTTTTATTTCTGTTATTCGATTTTATCAAGTAGTTATTTCTCCTATTAAACCGCCAAGCTGCCGTTTTTATCCCACCTGTTCACATTATGGATTGGAGGCTGTTCAACGGTTTGGAGCTTTAAAAGGCGGCTGGCTTACATTAAAGAGAATTCTTAAATGCCATCCTTTTCATCCGGGCGGCATAGATCCTGTGCCAGAGAAAAAGGAGAATTAATCTTGATAACCATCGACAACAAGGTCAAGTTTTCCTGTCTTAGGGTCAATGACTAACCCGTGCACCGGAACACCCTCTGGCATTAAGGGATGGTTTCTTATTACATCCACGCTATGCTCCACGCTTTCTGTAACATTATCAAATCCATGCAGCCATTTTTTAATATCAATCCCTGAATAAGTAAGAGTATCAAACGTTTCTTCTGTTACTCCACGGCTCATCATACTTTCGATAACCGGTTCAGCCTTTAATCCGCTCATCCCACAATCGTGATGGGCAATGACTAGCACTTCCTCCGCTTGCAGCTGATATACAGCGATAAGAATACTTCTCATAATACTTCCAAATGGATGAGAAACCAATGCCCCGGCATTTTTAATCGTCTTTATGTCACCGTTGCTTAAGTTCATTGCCTTTGGCAGCAATTCCAATAATCGTGTGTCCATACATGTTAGTATGACTGCTCGTTTATTTGGAAATTTTGTTGTTTCATACTTCTCATATTCATGACTTTCTACAAATTTTTGGTTATAGTCTAGAATTTCATTTAATAATGTCACAGTTATCCCACCTTAACTTTGTTTATATTAAGCATACATAAATACTACCGCATGCTACAATATTATGCTTGCATTTAACTCATTTTTTTTGTAAGATACATAAGGAAATCGGAATCGTTCCGTATTATACATTTTTCTATAATCTTAATACTAAAAATTTTTCGAATATAAATCGTAATAACTTCGGTTTATAAACTTTTAAAGGAGCATATAATGAAAAAAATTATTCTTTTACCTTTTATTTTACTAATTAGCTTAGTAATCACTGCTTGCAGTGCTGAAAATGAACAATCAAATAAACAGAAAGATCAGTTAACCATATATTCCACCGTATTCCCTCTTCAATATTTTACGGAGCGTATCGGTGGAAAATACGTTACTGTTAATACAATCTATCCTCCAGGAGCAGATGAGCATACATTTGAACCTTCCCAAAAGGATATGATTAAACTGGCTGATTCAGATTTATTTTTCTATATCGGCTTAGGGTTAGAAGGCTTTGTAGAGAGTGCAAAGGAATCATTAAAAAATGAAAACGTCTCGTTGATTCCAACTGCTGAGGATCTGATTTTAGATCCGGCAGAAGAACTTGAAGCACATGATGACCACGAGGATGATGGTCATGGAGATTTTAATCCACATGTATGGCTTGACCCAGTATATTCGAAGGAAATGGCAGCTGTTATTAGGGACTCTTTAATTGAAAAAATGCCTCAAAATAAAGAGACGTTTGATCAAAATTATCAGAAGCTTGCAGATGAGTTAGACCAATTAAATTCGGAATTTGAAAACACCATTCAAAATGCTAAACATAAAGAGATTCTTGTTACGCATGCTGCCTTTAGCTACTGGGAGCAAAGGTATGGGCTTGAACAAATCAGTATTTCTGGTCTTTCTACAACGAATGAACCAACCCAGCGTGAACTAGAAAAAATTATCTCACTTGCGGAAAAACAAGGACTGCATTACATTCTTTTTGAACAAAACGTCCAATCAAAATTAGCGGAGATTGTTCAAAAGGAAATTGGAGCTAAGGCTTTACCAGTTCACAATTTAGGGATCTTAACAAAAGAAAATATCAAGGATAAAGAAACATATTTCTCTCTCATGGAGAAAAATTTAGAATCACTAAAAACAGCTTTAAACGAATAGGTCGTTGCCCATTAACTTACAGGAATGAGAAAAAGTAAAAAATCAAAAGCTATGTTTGTATTACAAAAGACTAAAAGGAGTGATACAAATGGCACAAGATGTATTATGTGAAGTTAACAACTGTTCTTATTGGGCAAAAGGAAATAAATGCAGTGCAGATAGCATATATGTTGTCAGCCACAAAGGAAAAACAGCTGATAACAGTCAAGAAACTGATTGCAAAACATTCGAACCTTCAGATTTATAAATAATAAATTAAACCAGACTTTTTGTCTGGTTTATTTGTTTTCGAAGTTAAATACCTTTTCTATTTGAGTAGTTTCCTTTAGCCTCTTTTTATTAATGCCAAACCCTATACCCGATGTATCTGGGACGCACACATAACCATTCCTAACACATACCTCAGGCAAAATGATATCCTCTTCCCAAAATCGATTTGAAGCAGATATATCACCTGGAATTGTAAATCCAGGCAGTGAAGCAAGCGCAATGTTATGGGCACGGGATATTCCAAATTCGATCATTCCCCCGCACCAAACTTCAATTCCCTTCTCAAGGCAATAATCATGAATTCTTTTTGCTTCGTAAAGTCCTCCCACTCTGCCTGCTTTAATATTAATAATCTTACAGCTCCCAAGTTCAATAGCATTTTTTGCGTCATTAAAGCTGACAATACTTTCATCTAAACAGATCGGTGTATTTATCTCTTTTTGAAGTAGTGAGTGTTCAATAATATCGTCACTAGCCAGCGGTTGTTCAATCATCAAAAGATTAAAATCATCTAGTGCTTTTAATTTATCCGTATCGTTTAAGGTATAAGCAGAATTTGCATCAGCCATTAACGGAAGTTCTGGATAATAGCGGCGAATTGCTTCTAGAACAGAATAATCCTGACTAGGATTAATCTTAATCTTAAATCTCTGGTATCCCTCTCCCAAATATTTTTCAATTTGTTTGAGAGAATTAGTAAGTGAATCTGCAGCCACCACCACACCAGAAGCAATTTCCCTTCTAGTTCCCCCAATGGCTCTAGAAAGCGATAATGAATTTCTTTTTGCATATAGATCCCAAATGGCCATTTCTAACCCTGCCTTAGCCATATGGTTTCTCCTTACAGACTGGAAAAGAATCGCTGCGTCTTTGGGATGTTTAATTGGCCGCTTCTTGAGTAAAGGAATCAATACATCACTCATAATATGTAAACTAGTCGAGACAGTCTCTTCTGTGTACCACGGTGTGGAAAAGGCCACACCCTCTCCATATCCGGAAATGCCATCTGAATCGATTACCTCTACGATAATCCCCTCACGTTCTGAAACGGTACCTAGGTGGGTGTGAAAGGGGGACTTCAATGGCATACTTATGACTTTGAGTTTAATTTGCGCAATCTTCATTTATGATTCCAGCTCTCTTGAAGCAAATCAGATAGCTTTCTGCGAAGAAGCTTTTTAGCAGCGTTCCTTGGGAGCTTTTCCGTAAAATAAAATGATTTTGGTACCTTGTATTTCGCCAAGTTTTCTAAACAAAATTGTTTAAGTTCTTCCTCGGTCACATGTGCATTGTTGCGGAGAACAATAAAAGCTGCTGGAACCTGACCCCATGTTTTATCATTGATTCCTGTAACACCTGCATCTGCGACATCTGAATGAGCTAATAAGACTGATTCTATTTCGGCAGGATAAATGTTTTCCCCTCCTGAGATAATGAGATCAGAACGCCGATCAAGCACGTATAAAAAGCCTTCTTCATCCAAATAGCCAATGTCTCCTGTATGTAACCAGCCTTGGTCAAACTTTTCCTTTATGACATCAGGACGATTTAAATACCCCTTTGTCACATTTGGACCTTTTACAATAATTTCACCCGCTTGTTTGGTTGATGCCATTTTTCCATCCTCCAAAATAATTTTAATTTGTGATGGAAAAAGTGGCTTACCAGCCGAACCTAGTTTTGTGATACTGTACTCTGGAGCTAATGTAACGATTTGTGAAGCCGTCTCCGTCATCCCATAGGACTGAAAAACTGGAACTTCTTTTGCCTTACACGCCTCTAGAAGTGGTAACGGTGCAGGACCGCCTCCTAAGAGCGCACAGCGGAAATGATTTGGCAGTTTAGAATCTTTAAGGGCATCAACAATCCTATAGAGCATCGTTCCGACCACTGACATAATCGTAACATGATTGTTTTTAATATCATTTATCGCTCTGTCAGCGTCAAAGCTTTCATGGAGGATAATAGGCATACCATAAATAACACTTTTCATTAAGATGGAATAACCACTTATATGAAAAAGCGGAACGCTGCACAGCCAGCGGTCACTATCGGTATACCCTAAATTTAATGCAGAACCTACCGCACTCCACCAATGGTTTCCAAATGTATGAAGAACGCCTTTTGGATTTCCTGTTGTACCTGATGTATACATGACAGTACAGACATCAATTAAATTAATTTCTTCTAGTATTTCGGGAGTTTCTAAAGCCGCAGCAAACAACCGGTCTTTTGTAATAACTGGCACTTCTAAATCCTGCATCATTTCGTAAAAATCATTTTCAAGAATTAGCGCCGCTGCCTTTGAGTCGTTTATCTGCCACACAATTTCTTTTTTCGACAATCGATTATTTAAGATAACTGCCTTGACTCCAATTAGCTGAAGAGCAAATAATATCACAATGGTATCAAGATGATTTTTAAGTAATACACCAATATATTGATTTTTTTTAACTCCTAAACCTTGAAGCTGTCCAGCAGCCTGATAAGAGTTTTCATATAATTCTCTAAAAGATAGTGTCTGTTCATTGAAATAAACGGCCGTTCTTTCAGGTGTGAGGAAGGCTCTTTTTTTTAGAAAGTTAGGCATGGTTTCGTATTGCATTCATTTTCACCTGCTTCTAGTTAATTGCCCTATTTTTGGCTTTAGTGCTTGGGTGCTGCGTCTTTTCTATATAAAAACAGCCTGATGGAGTCCATCAAGCTGCAACATTTAAAATCAAGGGAAACGTGGGAATTGACCAAAGTCTGGCTTACGTTTTTCTTTAAAGGCGTCACGGCCTTCTTTGGCCTCTTCAGTTGTATAGTAAAGAAGTGTTGCATCACCAGCTAATTGCTGAAGACCTGCTAAGCCATCTGTGTCTGCATTCATAGCAGCCTTTAAGAAACGAAGCGCTGTTGGGCTTTTCTCTAGAATTTCATTACACCACTGGATTGTTTCCTCTTCCACTCTTTCAAGTGGAACGACCGTATTTACTAAGCCCATATCAAGTGCTTCCTGTGCATTATACTGTCGGCATAGGTACCAAATTTCGCGAGCCTTTTTATGACCGATAATTCTAGCAAGATAACCTGATCCATAACCAGCATCAAAGCTTCCTACATTCGGACCTGTTTGACCAAAAACAGCATTATCTGCAGCAATCGTTAAATCACAAACTACGTGAAGGACGTGTCCGCCACCAATAGCGTAACCCTTAACCATTGCAATGACTGGTTTCGGAATCACACGGATTAAACGTTGAAGATCAAGAACATTTAGGCGAGGAATTTGGTCTTCCCCAACATAGCCACCATGTCCACGTACCTTTTGGTCTCCACCTGAACAAAACGCTTTGTCTCCGGCACCTGTTAGTACGATTACTCCTACACTTGAATCATCACGTGCATAGGCAAAAGCATCGATTAATTCCGCAACGGTTCTTGGTGTGAATGCATTATGTACATGTGGGCGATTAATCGTAATTTTTGCGATTCCGTTATATGTTTCATATAGAATTTCTTCATATTTACGTCCTGCAATCCATTCTACTGTCAAAATGATCTTCCTCCTTAGTTTTTACTTTGACAAAAAGTCACTTACTATTGTACCAAATTTTTCTTTTTGTTCCACATGAATTGCATGACCACAATCATTAATTACAATCCATGAAGCTTTTTGCATATTCTCCACCATATTTTCGGCTATCTTACAGAACTTTTCATCTTTTTCTCCTGTTAACAATAACACTTCAGAGCTAAGAAGGTCCAACTTTCCCCACCATGAGACTTGAGCACCTGTCCCCATTCCTATCAAGCTATTCGCAAGACCCTTAGTCTTATTGGAAAGCCGCTGCTCCCTAATGGATTGTTTAATGGAATTAGGGAGTCTGCTCATAGTAGAAAAAAGAGGAATTGTCTCCCAATAGTCAACAAAGGATACGATCCCCCGGTCGTTAATAAAGTTTGCTAGTTCCTCGTCTTTCATACGGCGAAGTACTCTTTCTTCATTTGTTTTCAGTCCCGGTGAAGCACTCTCTAAAATTAACTTTCTAACTCTCTCGGGGTATAGAATAGCAAGAGTTAGCGCTAATCTGCCACCCATTGAATAACCGAGGAGATCGATTTTTTCAATATCTAGCTGATCTAATAGAAAAATTAGGTCTTTAGCAGCCGATTCCATTTGATAACAATTTGTATCTTCTGGCGAGTCTGTTTTACCATGGCCGATAATATCCGGGATAATTAATTTTGAATGGGTGCCCCAAACCGGACAAAAAGGTGTCCAGGTAGATGAATCCCCAGTAAAACCGTGTAATAAAAGGAATGGAAATCCTTCTCCGCACACTTCGACATGGTAGGTAGTATCGTTAACCTTTAACCTCATTAATCGGCACCTTTGACAAAGTTTGATATTTCCTCGGAAACAATACGCCAAAAATCGCGATGTTCTACTAAGTTACTCTCACGGTTTGTGACCACTTCATATACATTTAATCCCTTTACCTCGGTTGAAAGGTTCATAAGTTCCTGTAAATGTTCCCAATCCTTTATTCTAGTAAAGTTACCATTAAACATCTTAACAGCATGCTCAAAGTCTAAGTTTAACGGTGTCCCAAATAAAAGTTCAAAATGCTTAGGATGCTCAGATTGCGGCAAGAAGGAGAAAATACCGCCGCCATTATTGTTAACAACAATAATCTTAACATCAATATTATATAGCTTCGAGGCAATTAACCCATTTAAATCATGGAAAAATGTTAAATCTCCTAAGACAAGATATAAAGGTTGTGAGTATAAACTCGCACCTATTGCCGTCGAAACCGTTCCATCAATACCGTTTGCTCCTCTATTAGCGATTACTTTTATTGATTTACTGTTATTGTGAAAGAAACTATCTAAGTCTCTGATAGGCATGCTATTTCCAACAAATAATGTGGCCCCCTCAGGAAGCAAATCCGCTAATTCATAGAACAATCGCCCTTCACTTAATTGCCGACTATCCTTAATTAGCGCCATATTTGCTTTTGTAAGATTATTAACTGCCAGCCACTTTTCTAAAAATTCTCCTGAAGTTCTTGTTTCACTAAAAGCTACAACTTTCTCGCAAAAGAAGCTTTCATTGCAGTAAATCATTTCCGTTGATAAAGATGATGGGTCACGCCAGCCTCCAGCACCATCTATGACAAATTGTTCAGCTTGGTGGTTTTCTTTCAAGAAAATTGTAAGTGCTTTGGATAAAGGCATTGCCCCAAAACGCAGGATTACATCGGGTTTCAAATAAACTTTGGCGTCTTCATTTCTTAAGAATGTATCATATGTTTCCACGATATTTTCCAAATGATGTTGTCCGCTTCTAAGTTGTGATAATGGATCTGCTAGGATTGGAAACTTTAACATTTTGGATAAGTCTGTTACAGCCTGAGCAAAACGGTCATCAGCAATATTACCGCAAACAATGATTCCATTATTATAACCATTCAGTTTTAATGAAATTTCCTTTAATTCATCCTCACGAATCGTTAATTCTCCGTTGCGAACTTTTACATAACCCATTGGCCGCTCTTCCAATTGAAAGATATCTTCATCCAATTTAGGTATGAGCGGTTCCCTGAAGGGGAAGTTCAAATGGACTGGACCTGCTGGCGACTGGTTTGCAATGGCTGCCGCCCGTGCCCCAACGGTACGGGCATAGCGGATGATTTCAGTACTACTTTCAGGCAGCGCCATATCTGCAAACCATTTTACATGTTGTCCATATAAATGTATTTGGTCAATCGCCTGTGGTGCACCTACTTCTCTCAGCTCATGTGGCCGGTCAGCGGTTAAGACCAGTAACGGTACACGTGAATAGCGCGCCTCAATAATAGCAGGAAAATAGTTTGCCGCTGCCGTCCCCGAAGTACATAAAATCGCGACTGGCTTATTCGTAACCTTTGCTATTCCCAAAGCAAAGAAAGCAGCAGCACGTTCATCCACATGAATATGGATATTAATCTCTGGATGTTCGGCCATTACCATTGCCATTGGGGTTGATCTTGACCCTGGACTGACGACGACATCCTTTATTCCTGTCTGTACCAACTCTGCTACAAATGCTGCTAAATAAGCTGTTAAAGATATCTGATGATTCATATTAATTTCCTCCAAGAGCACGAAGCATCGGTGTGAATTTTAGGCTCGTTTCTAGGTATTCACTTTCTGAGTCAGAATTTGCAACTACACCACATCCTGCGAATAATGAAGCCTCTTTTCCTTGAATAAGACCAGAACGAATAGAAACCGAGAATTCGCCATTTCCTCGATAATCGACCCAGCCAAGCGGTGCAGCATAGAAACCACGATCCAGCTCCTCTACTTGTCTAATTTTTTCAACAGCGTCTTGTTTAGGAAGACCCCCTAGGGCAGGAGTTGGGTGAAGTCTTTCAACTAATAAAAGGAGAGAAGCATCCTTTTGACATTTACCGATAACCGGCGTATATAGATGTTGAATATCCCGGATTTTCATTAATTGAGGCTTCTCTGGAAGGATAATTTCCTCACATGATTCTTCTAATGCTTCTTTAATCATTTCCACCACAAACGCGTGCTCACTAATGTTTTTTTGATCATTTAATAATGTTTGCCCTAAAATATTGTCTTCTTCTTCATTTTTACCACGTCTAATCGAACCTGCAAGGCATGTTGAGAATACATTTTCTCCTTGTTTCTTCACAAGCCTTTCTGGTGTTGCACCGATAAAACAATCTCCATTGGATTCAAAAACAAAGATAAAGCTGTCTCGCTGTTGATGGTATAAATTTTCAAGAATAACATCGGCCTTAACGTGACTATCAAACAATAATCTTAATTCGCGTGCCAGAACAACTTTTTTCAATGAACCAGTTTTCAGCTCCTCTACCACATCATCAACTGTCTGTTTCCATTGCTGCGGTGAAATTTCTTTCATTTCAAGAAGCTTAGCTGGTTTCATATCAGTATCTTGTTTTAAATTTAGAGATGAGAGCAACTGAGTTCGCTCGTTCATTTCTTCTTCAAAAAGTGAATAATCATCATTTGGGGTACAAACAATATTCGTCGTTAAAAACGTTTGTCCCTTAACAAGTGTTAACATATATTTAGGAACATGAAATAGAGAATCAGCATAGTTAGACCACAGAGTTGTCTTTTCCTTAAGTGGATCGAAGGAAAATCCGCCAAACATAACAGGTCCTAAGCCATTTTCATTAAATGGATTAAAGATTAGGCCATCCTTTAAGAAATTTCTCCACTCTTCTTCAACATGAAAAAAGCGGTCAGTAGCCTGATCCGACTGAATTTGTTTTGATATGCCAATGCCAATAAGCACAACTTCTTCTGATGGGTCTTTCCAGTAGAAACGTTCCCCAAAATAGCGCACACTTCCACTATTGAAAAAGGATAAGGGATCGATACTGTCCATTTGATGGACTTCGCTAATTAAAATAGGGCGACCTAGTTTTTGAGCAGTTCTGACTGCTAAGATACCTTTATCCTTTAATTCTGTTTCCTGAATGGTAACCAAAAAAAATCCCTCCAAAACAGTCAAGTGACTGTTATCCATTCATTTTTATGCCTAATTTAAAGATACTACTTTATTGTAATGAAGTCAGTAATACTTGTCACTAAGTATACTCACCAATCCTTATTATATCTTAATTCATTCCGAGCAGGGTTGTATTTGATTTACATTCGTTTACTATCATTTTCCCTCCAAAAACTCATTACTAATCAAGAAGGAATTATCTACTAATTTGACTAATAAAAAATAATTGACTGTCGTTGCCAAATTCCCTAAACTAAGGTTTGGACAGTGCTTTACAGACAACAGTGCAAATTAAGGAAATTACTATAGATAAGAAAAAATTTTATAAAGGGAGAGAAGATTATGCAGCCAAATTTACAGCACAGTACAAAGCCTGCTGTAGAATCGAATCGCGGTTTTCAGGTTTGGTGGCAAATGACCCGTCCCCATACTTTAACTGCTTCATTCGTTCCAGTTTTGCTTGGTACGGCACTTTCACTATCACATGGAAGGATACATTTTGGTCTTTTCT
The DNA here is from genome assembly GCF_013409995.1 of Neobacillus driksii. Taxonomy (GTDB): domain Bacteria; phylum Bacillota; class Bacilli; order Bacillales; family Cytobacillaceae; genus Neobacillus; species Neobacillus driksii. The sequence goes on along the minus strand of NZ_JACCBX010000010.1, from coordinate 12,016 downwards.
TTGCCATGTTAATCGCTAGCTTATTAATCCAAGCGGCTACTAATATGTTTAATGAGTATTATGATTATAAACGTGGACTTGACAATGAGAATTCAATAGGAATTGGCGGTACCATTGTACGTGACGGCATTAAGCCGAAAACGGTTATGCAGCTAGCCCTCGGCCTCTATGGAATTGCTTTATTGATTGGTGTATATATTTGTATGAGTACTAGCTGGTGGCTTGCCGTGCTTGGGCTAGTATGTATGGCGGTGGGCTATTTGTATACAGGGGGACCTTTTCCAATTGCGTATACACCGTTCGGAGAGATATTCGCAGGGTTCTTTATGGGTATGTTAATCATTTTAATTTCATTTTTTATCCAAACTGGAACAGTAACAACATATAGCATCCTTGTATCAGTTCCTATTTTGGTTCTGGTTGGTGCAATTAATTTTTCAAATAATATTAGGGATTTAGATGGCGATAAGGAAAATGGCCGAAAAACTTTAGCGATTCTATTAGGAAAAAATAAGGCCGTTACGTTAATGGGTTATATGTTTATTTTTTCATTTATATGGATATTAGGTCTAATTATCACTGGTGCTGCTCCAATTTGGACACTAATCGTTCTGCTCAGTATTCCTAAGGCAATGAAAGCAATTAAAGGTTTTAAATCAGGTGTGACACCAATTCAAATGGCACCTGCCATGAAAGCAACAGCACAAACCAATACTATCTTTGGGTTTTTACTGGCCATTGGAATTTTTCTTGGACACTTTGTTTCATAACTATTCAAAAAGGCATCTGCATTTCAGCAGATGCCTTTTTATTATTGAGGCTTAATTCCCCAAATATTATCCGCATACTCTTTGATTGTCCGATCACTTGAAAAATAACCGGCGTGGGCGATGTTTACCAGACACTTCTTTTGCCAGACTTGCTGGTCCCTAAAGGTTTCACCAATTGTCTTTTGAGTGTCCGCATAGGAAGCAAAATCCTTTAATACAAAGTATTGGTCGTTTTCCTCTAATAATGAATCAAATATCGGTTCAAATTCGTTATAAACACCTGGGAAGAACCCATTTACGAGCTGATCAACAGCCTGGCGGATACGGCTGTCATGGTGATAATATTCAATCGATTGATAGCCTCCATGCTGGTAATAGTGAAGTACCTCATCTGCAGAAAGTCCGAATGTAAAGATGTTCTCATCTCCGACCAATTCATGAATCTCAATATTGGCCCCATCCATTGTTCCTACTGTAAGTGCTCCATTTATCATAAATTTCATGTTACCGGTACCAGAAGCCTCTTTACTCGCGGTTGAAATTTGTTCACTTAAATCGGCAGCCGGAAAGACTTTTTCCGCCAGCGAAACGCGATAATTTTCAAGAAAAACCACTTTCATTTTATCACCAATAAATGGGTCATTGTTAACCTTATCTGCTACCGTATTAATGAGCTTAATAATTTTCTTTGCATAATAATAACCCGGGGACGCCTTTGCCCCAAAAATAAATACTCTTGGTACCATTGAAAAACTAGAATCCTCTTTAATCCGATTATAAAGATACATGATATGTAATACCTTCAGAAGCTGTCTCTTATAGGCGTGCAGGCGCTTAACCTGGACGTCAAAGATAGCAGAGGAATCTACAACAATCCCATTCTTACTCTGGATTACTTCAGCAAGCCGTTCTTTATTTTCTCTTTTTATTTTCAAGAGCTGTTCCATGAAGGATGAATCTTGTTGATAATTAAGTAATTGAATTAAGTCGGCAGGTGATTGAGTCCATGAAGAACCAATGGAATCCGTAATTAAGTTTGAAAGATCTGGATTTCCTTTTAGCAGCCAGCGGCGATGGGCAATTCCATTCGTTTTATTATTGAATTTCTCTGGAAACAATTGATAAAATTGATTCATTTCACGAGTCTTGAGAATTTCTGTATGGAGCTTAGCAACTCCGTTAACACTGAAACTCCCGACGATCGCTAAATGAGCCATTTTCACAAAACCATCGGCAATGATCGCTAGCTTTGCAATCCTATCCCAATCTCCTGTGTATTTATCCCATAATTCACCGCAAAAGCGTTCATTTATTTCTTCTACAATCATATAAATTCGAGGTAATAACGGCTGAAAGATTCGAATTGGCCATTTTTCCAATGCTTCCGATAAGGTCGTATGATTTGTGTAGGAAATGGTTTGCCTTGTAATATTCCATGCTAAGTCCCAATCAAATCTTTCCTCATCAATTAAGACTCTCATTAGTTCAGGAATAGCCAAAACTGGGTGGGTATCATTAATGTGAATGCAAACGTGTTGGTGAAGTTCCTTCAAGTTACCGTGTTGTTTTCGATACGTTTTGATAATAGATTGAATACTTGCGGAAACTAAAAAATATTGCTGCTTTAGTCGGAGTATTTTCCCTTCATCATGGGTATCGTCGGGATAGAGGAATTCTGATACAGACTCTGTTTCACGTTTGTACTTCAAAATATCCTCATGAATGGGGAATTGAGATGGCTCTGCATTCCATAATCTTAACGTATTTACTGTTTCTGAATTATAGCCAATCACCGGCATATCATGCGGAACAGCTGTCACCGTTTCTGCATTTAGATGTTGGAACACAAGTCGACCGTTCTCGGTACGTCCCTCTACCTTGCCCCAAAAGGGAATTTTAACGGCTAAGTCTGCTTTACGAACTTCCCATACATTACCGCTTCTGAGCCATTGCTCTGGCAGTTCTACCTGATATCCATCCACAATTTTCTGTTCGAATAAACCGTGCTTATAGCGAATACCATGACCGTGACCTGGAAGATTAAGAGAAGCTAGGGAATCAAGAAAACAAGCGGCTAATCTACCTAAGCCGCCATTTCCCAATCCTGCATCACTTTCTAATTCCTCTAGGTTACTTAAATCAATACCCAGTTCACTAAGTCCAACTTGTACTGTTTCTTCGATTCCCAAATTTATTAAATTTTGGCGCAGCAATTTACCTAATAAATATTCAATTGATAAATAATATACTTGTTTCTCTTTCGCAGCAAGGTATCGTTCATTTGTTTTGATCCAATCATGACTAACAAATTCACGAATCATAATACCGAGTGTTTGGTAATGGTCACGCTCAGAGCTTTCTGAGAAGCTCTTACCGCATACCATATTTAACCTCTTTAAAAAAGTATTTTTAAATTCTGTTGTACTAGAAAACATGGGTTTCACTCCTCGAGATCAGCTCTGCATAAAGCTGATTGTACTTAAATGCAGACTGGGCCCAGCTATTATCCTTCTCCATCGCTTTTTGAACGATGGTTTTCCAAGCAGGGTCATGATAAAAGTGTAATGCCCTTCTAATCGTATATAGCATGTCATGGGCATTAAAATTCTTGAAAGAAAATCCAGTTCCTTCCTTGGTTATTTCATTCCAAGATTGAACCGTATCATTTAGCCCGCCTGTTTCACGTACAATTGGTACCGCACCGTATTTCATTGCAATTAATTGGCCAAGACCGCATGGCTCAAATAAGGAAGGCATGAGAAACAGGTCTGCCGCAGCATAAAGCTTGTGAGCAAGTCCCTCACTAAAACCGATATGAACCTTTAATTTATCTGGATAGGAATTTGCTGCATGACGCAAATACTCTTCATAAGCATAGTCTCCTGTACCTAGAACCACCATTTGTATATCTTCATGGAGAATATCGTTTAAAACACACTTAACGAGATCTAATCCCTTTTGTTTTGTCAGCCGCGTAATCATCACCATTAATGGTGTGTTTGGTTTTTGAGGCAGCCCAAAGAATTTTTGGACCTCACTTTTATTAATTGCCTTGTTTTCAAGGCTGTTAACTGTGTACGTTTTATAGATTAGGGAATCGTCGGCAGGATTATAGAATTTATCATCGATACCATTTAAAATTCCTACAAGATCTTCTTCTCTAGTTTTTAAAAGACCATCCAATTTTTCACCATATACAGGCGTCTGGATTTCTTGTTTATAGGTTGGGCTCACTGTTGTAATTTCGTCAGCTGCTACAAGAGCACCCTTCATAAAATTAATACAGCCGAAGAATTCTAAATGTTCAGGGTTGAAGGCTCCCCAATCCAATCCAAGCAGGTCAGAAAGTGCCTCTCTTGGGAAAATGCCCTGAAATTGCAGATTATGAATCGTGAAAACCGTACGAATAAGTCCGTAGCCTTTTCGCTTGTAATACTCCATTCTTAATAAAAATGGAATCATCGCTGTATGCCAGTCATGACAATGCAGGACATCTGGATAAAAATCTAGATGTGCCAAAGCTTCCAATACAGCTCGGTTAAAATAAGCAAACCTCTCACCATCATCGTAATAACCATAAAATCCTTCGCGTTTGAAGTAGTACTCGTTATCAACAAAGTAGTAGGTTACTCCCTCATAGGAAAGCTCCTCAATACCGCAATATTGATTTCTCCAGCCAACAGGTACTGTAAATTCTTTGATTTTTTTCATATCTGCTTTAAAGTCATCGGCAATAGTGCCATACTTCGGCAGAATCACCCTTACGTCTGTACCAAGACTTTTCAGCTCTTTAGGCAGAGAGCCTGCCACGTCCGCAAGCCCTCCTGATTTTGCAAATGGACCACATTCCGATACTGCAAATAATACTTTCACGAATTCATCAGCGCTCCTTGTTTGGTACCTTTTCGAACAACAAAAGGGTCCCTGGCTGTACCAGTTAAGATTGTACTAGCCTCAACCTTTACATCTTTATCTAAAATAACGGAATCAAGGTAACAATTATCTTCGATCACGCATTTTTGCATGATAATAGAATTCTTAATAACTGCGCCTTTTCCAATTTTAACGCCCCTTGAAATGATACTATTTTCAACGGTACCATTGATTAAGCAGCCATTGGCTATCATGGCATTTTGTACAACTGAACCTTTTAAATAGCGTGTTGGCGGCTCATCTTTCACCTTTGTCAGGATAGGCTGCTCTTTAATAAATAATTGCTTCCAAACATCTGAATTTAATAAATTGAGACTAGTAGAAAAATAGTTTTGGATAGAATCGATCATGACTGCATAACCGGAATATACATAACTGCAAACGGAATATTGATGTTCAAGGTCTAGGACCGCATCCCTCATGCATGTATATCCTGTTTCATTTCTCGTTTCAATTAACTTAATAAGTAACGATGTCTTCACTAAATACATTTCCATCGGAGTGCCATCTTCATGATGAATTTCAGTAATATCGCACCCAGAATGGATATGCCAATCTAGCAATGGTTTAAAGTCCATATTGAAAACCGTATAACAATTCGTAATGATAGAATACTCTTGAGAACTGCGATAAAAGAAATCTAAATTTGCAGCAAAGTTTTCAAATGTTCCTATTTTATTGATATCAGAATCAACAACGGGAGTTGGAAAAAAGAAAAGCCCATCACGCTTGCGATTTAAATCCCAATTCTTTCCTGAACCGAGGTGGTCCATTAACGAACGGTAGGTCATTTTAGGAAAGATTGCTACACTTCTAATTCCTGAGTTCACCATATTGGAAAGTACAAAATCAATAATACGATAACGTCCCGCAAATGGCAGGGCCGCAAGTGACCGATGTGTTAAAAGGTCCTCTAGATCTTCATGGTACGTTGTTGCGTCAATAACACCTAATAGCTTTCTCTTCAATACTAGTCCCTCCCGATATTAAAGCGTAGGGCGCCTGCTCATCGGCGACAAACATAAGACAAGCACTGACAGAAGGCGTGGCTTTGCCTTCCGAAGTGATTGGGTTATGACTGGAGCCGATGGTGCCCGCAGCTAGATAGCACTTTTTTAAAAAGCAGGATATAACCCACTTAACATTTCTTCAGTAACAAGAATAATTTCATCATCAAATGAACGAATTACGGTTCCATCAGGAATAATTACATCACTAGGAACAATTGCTTTTTCAATCTTAACATTTTCACCAATTACCGCATCCGGCATGATGACAGATTCCTTAATAATCGATCCTTTACCAACAGTTACCCCTTGAAATAAAACAGAATTATCAATTTCTCCTTCAATCGTGCAGCCCTCATTAATTAAAGATTCCTTAACAATGGCTTCAGGAGAGATATATTGTGGAGGCTGGTTAGGATTGACAGAATAAATTCTCCAATCATGATCAAATAGATCTAAATCACATTCGTCATTCAATAGATCCATATTTGCTTCCCACAAACTCTTAACTGTACCAACATCCTTCCAATAACCTTTAAAAGGATAGGCATATAACTTCTTATTTTCATCCAACAGAGTTGGAATAATATCTTTACCGAAGTCGTGGGAGGATTTCGTATTTCTAGCGTCCATCTCTAGATATTCTTTCAGTATATTCCAGCTGAAAATATAAATGCCCATCGAAGCTAAATTATTCTTCGGTTCTGCTGGCTTTTCCTCAAACTCTGTTATTCTTAATTCCTCGTTAGTGTTCATAATTCCAAAACGGCTTGCTTCCGCCCAAGGAACCTCAATTAAGGAAATGGTTACGTCTGCTCTTTTCTCAATATGATATTCAAGCATACTCTCATAATTCATTTTGTAAATATGGTCACCAGAAAGAATAAGTACATATTCAGGCTGGTATTGCTTCAAATAATTAAGGTTTTGATAAATAGCACTTGCGGTACCGGTATACCACTTTACCTCTGAAGTTTCAGCATACGGAGGTAAAACGGTTACCCCTCCATCTTTTCGGTCAAGGTCCCATGCACTGCCAATACCTATATAAGAATTTAATAGCAATGGTTGATACTGAGTTAATACTCCCACTGTATCTATACCTGAATTCGTACAATTGCTTAAAGGAAAATCAATGATTCTGTACTTACCTCCAAATGGAACAGCAGGCTTTGCCAAATCCTTTGTAAGTGAATTAAGTCTGCTTCCTTTCCCTCCTGCCAATAGCATTGCCACGCACTTTTTCTTTCCCATTACCTTTTCTCTCCTTTCGTTTTTTCACCGGTCGAATGATCTGAAAGCCAAAAGGCGGTATCGTCACATTAACGGAATATGGTCTTCCATGAAATGGCTCCTCTAAAGCCATAAATGTTTTCTTATTAATAAAACCGGCGCCGCCAAAGTCTGTATCGTCACTATTAAATATTTCACGAAACTCTTCTTGAGCAGGTACGCCTATTTTAAATTCTGGATAATGCACGCCTGTAAAATTACAAATGATTATTAAATAATCATTTTCTGTTTTACCTTTCCGAATGAATGAAAAGACTGATTGGCTATAATTATCACAGTCAATCCATTCAAATCCATCATGCATGTGGTCAAGTTCATACATAGCCTTAGAACGTTTATAAAGCTTTGTTAATTGTTTAACATATTGATTTACTTTTTGGTGCATTTCAAATTCTAATAGATTCCAATCTAACTGTTCCTTGTCTTTCCATTCTGCAAACTGACCAAGCTCGAATCCCATAAATAATAGATTCTTACCAGGATGTGCAAACATATACCCTAGAAGTAAACGTAGTTGGGCGAATTTCTCCCAGTAATCTCCTGGCATTTTGTCTAAAAGCGACTTTTTTCCATGTACCACTTCATCATGTGATAACGGGAGCATAAAGTTCTCTGAAAAGGCATAAAGGAGTGAGAAAGTTACTTTCGTATGAACACTTGCACGTGCAAATGGCGGAGTTTCCATATATTTTAAAATGTCATTCATCCAGCCCATGTTCCATTTATAATCGAACCCTAATCCACCATAATGGACAGGAGCAGTAACATTAGGGAAATCGGTTGAATCCTCTCCAATCATGACAAAGGTTGGATCATATTCATGAACTTGTATATTTAATTTTTTTAGAAAATCAATGCCAAATGGATTTTCTTGATTCTCGGCTGAATTTGGCCAATAGATGATATTTGCAACAGCATCCATTCTAAAGCCATCGATATGGAAATAATCAATCCAATAAAATGCATTTGAGATGAGGAAACTTTGCACTTCGCCTTTTCCGAGATCAAAGTTTGCTGTTCCCCATACTTGATTTTCCCTGTCAGTCTCTGTTTCGTAGGAATAAATATGCGAACCATCAAAACGATATAAACCATGAGAGTCCTTACAAAAATGACCAGGAACCCAATCAAGAATGACGCCAATTCCATTCTGATGACACTGGTCTACAAAGTACATAAAGTCCTTTGGTGTGCCGTAGCGAGACGTTGCCGAAAAGTATCCAGTACCCTGATATCCCCAAGATCCGTCAAAGGGGTGCTCGATAAGCGGTAATAATTCAATATGTGTAAATCCATGTTCAAGCACATAAGGTATGAGTTCTTCAGCCATTTCCTTATATGTTAAAAAATCACCATTTTCATGCTTTTTCCATGAACCAAAATGCACCTCATAGATGATCTGTGGTTCAGATAAGAAGTTTCTTTTTTGCTTTCGGTGCATCCAATGATTATCCTGCCAATCGTAGTTTCTCAATGAATATACGATGGATGCTGTATTTGGCCGCAGTTCAGAATAGAATGCATATGGATCTGATTTTAAAAGTCTTTCGTTTTGTGCTGTAATTATTTCATATTTATAGAGGCATCCATTTAGGTCTTGATTAATGACAATAATCCATACACCTTCATTGTTTACCCTATGTAAATCGTAACCTTCTCCATTCCAGTTATTGAAATTTCCAACCAGCCTTACTTTGTTCGCGTTTGGAGCCCATACGCAAAATCGCGTGTAGACTTTGTCGGCTTCTTTAAAAACGTGTGCTCCAAACAGCTGGTGACTTTGAAAAAGGTTCCCCTCATGAAATAAATGCAACTGATAGTCTGTTGGATATAAAGTGTTCACTGCCATTATTAACCTCATCCTTGTGAAAATGTATTTCAAGGGTTAATTATAAATGCAAACTAGAAATATCTCTTGTAAAACTTTTTTATCTTTTCTGACAATAAAACTTATCGTTTGTCATATTGCGAGGTTTAACTGCACCTTTCGACAAAATTTAACAATAAATCCTACATAAAAACACAAAAATATATAAAGTTTTTTTGCGATTTTGGGTAAAAAATATTATTTAAATTATAAGAAACTTTAACATGTAAAAGTGCTAAATATTCACTTGATGTAAGCGTTATCAATATTCTTGCCAAAAATACGCCGAAAAGAATGTTATTTCAATATATCATTTCACTTTCACAAAAGAGCTCTTATGTCTTTGACAAGCTAAGGACATTATAGAGTATTGGAATGTTTGTTTTTCTTATATAACAACAAATTTTTCGGGAGATTTTTTAGGATGAAGGTTGTTGTTTAATGGGAGATTTAGAAGGCATGGTCACTCTACGATAACTGGAAAAACCCACTGAGCATATCAAAAGGCGTCACAACTCTACCCGGTCAAAGGAGAAGACTCAATTTGATTTAGAAGATGGTATTGGATTACTGGAGCGCTTTGATGATTGGTTGATTTCCGTCCGCTGCTATTTTACGTTCATTATAGACTTTGAACTTATGGAATTATACATATCGATCGGTGTATTGTCATTTTCACTGACAAAAATAAGCACAAAAAAACTGATGATAAAATATCATCAGCCTTTTTGTATGACCCCTACGGGATTCGAACCCGTGTTACCTCCGTGAAAGGGAGGTGTCTTAACCACTTGACCAAGGGGCCTTAATTTATGGCGGAGAAGGAGGGATTTGAACCCTCGCGCCGGTTACCCGACCTACACCCTTAGCAGGGGCGCCTCTTCAGCCTCTTGAGTACTTCCCCATAAAAAATGGCTCCGCAGGTAGGACTCGAACCTACGACCGATCGGTTAACAGCCGATAGCTCTACCACTGAGCTACTGCGGAACAATAGAAATATATTTTGCTGTTGCAAAAAATTCTACCTATTTTGCTGTCGCAAAAAGTTCTGGTGGGCCTAAATGGACTCGAACCATCGACCTCACGCTTATCAGGCGTGCGCTCTAACCAGCTGAGCTATAGGCCCATAAATTGGAGCGGGTGATGAGAATCGAACTCACAACATCAGCTTGGAAGGCTGAGGTTTTACCACTAAACTACACCCGCAAATAATAAATTAAACTATGGGGCGACTGATGGGAATCGAACCCACGAATGCCTGAACCACAATCAGGTGCGTTAACCACTTCGCCACAATCGCCATCATAATAGATACCATCTAAAAATAAATGGTGGCTCAGGACGGAATCGAACCGCCGACACAAGGATTTTCAGTCCTTTGCTCTACCGACTGAGCTACTGAGCCACACTAATAAGCCTTCCTATAAAAACCATTAGGTTTTAATAAAAATGGCGGTCTGGACGGGACTCGAACCCGCGACCTCCTGCGTGACAGGCAGGCATTCTAACCAACTGAACTACCAGACCAAATTGCGGGGACAGGATTTGAACCTGCGACCTTCGGGTTATGAGCCCGACGAGCTACCAGACTGCTCCACCCCGCGACAATATAAATGAATCTTGTGCTGAAGAATTAATAATATGGCGGAGGAAGAGGGATTCGAACCCCCGCGCGGTTTAACCCGCCTGTCGGTTTTCAAGACCGATCCCTTCAGCCGGACTTGGGTATTCCTCCATATTATATAAAATTACTGGTGGACCTTGTAGGACTCGAACCTACGACCGGACGGTTATGAGCCGTCTGCTCTAACCAGCTGAGCTAAAGGTCCAATTTGAAGTTCTATAACTAATTTATTTGGTAGCGGCGGAGGGGATCGAACCCCCGACCTTACGGGTATGAACCGTACGCTCTAGCCAGCTGAGCTACACCGCCAAATATAGAATTAAGTTATGGTGGAGCCTAGCGGGATCGAACCGCTGACCTCCTGCGTGCAAAGCAGGCGCTCTCCCAGCTGAGCTAAGGCCCCATTTTGTTATATTAGAAGAATGGTCGGGAAGACAGGATTCGAACCTGCGACCCCTTGGTCCCAAACCAAGTGCTCTACCAAGCTGAGCTACTTCCCGTAATATATGGCGCGCCCGAAAGGAGTCGAACCCATAACCTTCTGATCCGTAGTCAGACACTCTATCCAATTGAGCTACGGGCGCAATATTGTAATAACATTAAGCTTGCAAAATGGTGCCGAGGACCGGAATCGAACCGGTACGGTAGTCACCTACCGCAGGATTTTAAGTCCTGTGCGTCTGCCAGTTCCGCCACCCCGGCAACTTTGGAGCGGAAGACGGGATTCGAACCCGCGACCCCCACCTTGGCAAGGTGGTGTTCTACCACTGAACTACTTCCGCATATTAAACTAAATGGTGCGGGTGAAGGGAGTCGAACCCCCACGCCTTGCGGCGCCAGATCCTAAGTCTGGTGCGTCTGCCAATTCCGCCACACCCGCATATTCATTTAAAATGGTGAGCCATGAAGGACTCGAACCTTCGACCCTCTGATTAAAAGTCAGATGCTCTACCAACTGAGCTAATGGCTCATATAATTGGCACTTATATGATAACTATTTTTACGCTGCCGCTGATATGAACCAACGAAGTAAAGCATGGTGCCGGCTAGAGGACTTGAACCCCCAACCTACTGATTACAAGTCAGTTGCTCTACCAATTGAGCTAAACCGGCATATATGGTGGAGGATGACGGGATCGAACCGCCGACCCTCTGCTTGTAAGGCAGATGCTCTCCCAGCTGAGCTAATCCTCCATATATAAGCCTGGCAACGTCCTACTCTCACAGGGACAAAGTCCCAACTACCATCGGCGCTGAGAAGCTTAACTTCCGTGTTCGGTATGGGAACGGGTGTGACCTTCTCGCCATTATTGCCAGACTAATTTCTCAAAGACAAAATCTATTATATTGTCTTTTTCGATATTTTTCAAGAGGTTTTTGAAAAAAATTCATTCCCTCAAAACTAGATAATTTCAGAAGAAGTGTGTAAAACGAGTTCGCTTTTAAAAATTGGTTAAGTCCTCGAACGATTAGTATCAGTCAGCTCCACATGTTACCACGCTTCCACCTCTGACCTATCAAC
>NZ_JACCBX010000009.1 GCF_013409995.1 Neobacillus driksii | reverse complement strand
CTCCCTTTATAGGATGAGATTCTTATAATCATAAAACCTCTAAATTCAAAAGTATTCGCTGCAATATCTTATTAATCCTTCTTAAGCTAACCTGCACCGTTAGTTCAACAAGAAATTAACTTTGTATATCCTTGTCATATGTTTCAGCGACAAACTCAAAGTCTAAATCGTCTTTATGAATAAATACACTTGTCTTAGAAGGATAACCCGTTAATGTAGAAACAATATCAATCTCAACAAGATTAAACCTTACATTGTAAGCCTCCTCAATATCCAGTCCACCGGTTAAAAAATGTTTCCCATCCCCAAATGATTTAAAAACAATCACTTTTTCATCCAAATCGTTTTTATCCATCTCAATCCACTCACAGTTTACCAGAGCTTTGAACGTATGATGTTTCGGAGTGCATTCAATATGATGTATCCCTTTATAGCATCTTAAAGTAAACATATACGTATGGGTTTCATTCCAATCAATATCAATCCCGTATTTAAAAGAAAAAGTATTGTAAACCATCTCATAAAATAACGGCATTACAATATCATCCCAAGAGTCATAGGCGAAAGCAGATATTGGTATTAAGTGGGGATACAAACTGGCAATAGCTTGTTGGAAATTCAGTAAGATTGATGTATCAGAGATTCCTTGCAAAGAATCATCCATTTCGTGTTCAAACTCTTTTAAATGTCGATTATCAATCATAACATTCCCCCCAAAAAATCAGCACTTTATTATGTATTCAAGATTAGTAAAAAAATATCCTTCTTGTGCTAACCTGCCCGTTAGCTCAATAACAAAAAAAGAATCGCCGCAGCGATCTCGTTCTTTAACTCTTGCACCTGTTAGTTGAACAAGGAAAACGTCATACAATTCCAATGCTTTGCATCCCTTTTTCTCGTACCTTTCCAGCCCTTTTTCTGTAACTCTTTAGCAATTAACATATTAAAAAAACCGTGTCCAACTAATACGACTGATTTATATTCATTAGCATAGTCAATTAGCAGTTGTGATGCCTTATTTGCCCTAAATTTTGCTTGATTCAAAGACTCGCACTCGTTTGAATATCCACTGAACCATAGTATTCTTAATACAATCGCCCAGATACTTGGCTTTAACTTTACATTAAATAATTGTGATGAATTAAAAGGTAACTCTGTTTCTCGGAATAAAGGGTCAGAAATGATTTTCGTTACTGGATTTAATAATCTTGCCGACTCAACAGCCCTTTTTAATTCACTCGTAATAATGATTTTTGCAGTTGAAACTTTTTCAAGGGTTTCCGAGGGATATGTTGACTCTTCAAACACTCCAAGGTAATCATACTTTTCAACCCACTTCTTAAATTCCAAACCAGTTATTTTATCATTTTCAGTTAGTTGTGATTTTCCGTGTCTAATCAATGATATTTCCATATTTCTTCTCCTCAAATTTGCACGTTACTTACTACCATTAACTGTTATTCTATAAAAGAATTAAGGAATCCTTCTTCAACTAACCTGCTTCGTTAGCACAATAAGAAAACGGGATCGCCGCAGCGATCTCTGTCTTAAGCTCTTGACCTTGTAAATGACAAATCAAAAGCCAGCACTAATTGTAAAATATTCTATAATAAGATTCAGTAAGTTTAGTATTTTATTTAGTTATTGTTACCTTAATCAAAATCTAAACCCTTCTCAATCGAGAGGGGCTTCAAAATGGTAAATAGTCATTCATGATATCTTCTTTCTTTTTACTCCCTGTTTCCTCTAAAACCTTTATCTGTTATATCGTCGCCATCACATTTAATTTTTTCAATTTCACACTCAAAAGGATGTTCCTTCTTAATCCAATTCCAAAACTCCAGAGCAACTTCCTCTTTTTTCTGTCCTCGTAATGGAAACGATCCTTTTCTATAGGAACGATTATCATTGCATATGTAGTGAATTTCGATTAGTACATACATTTTAAATTAATCCTTTTTTACAAAGTTCAATAAATAAGACAAACCAATTAATATTAGTCCGTCATAAATAGGATAAATAATATCACGGATGAATTGTCCTACTCGTAAAGGATCTGGTTTTTCTCCTTCTGGAACAAACTGAGTAGCATGAAAATGTAAAGTTGAGTCCACATTTGAAATAATCCCCAAAATCATAACAGCAATCCCTGCAAAAAATAAAACTTTTGAAATGTTTTTCTTCATTTTTTAATCCTCTTCCTCTCCATTAATCAATTGATCCACTGTAATCGATAAAGCATTTGCGATTATTAACGCAGCTTCAATATCAGGTTGCGTCTTGTTTTGTCTCCATTTTGAAAAAGTTGTTTCCGACACTCCACAAAGCTTAGAAATATGTTTGTTTTTTAATCCTCTCTTTTCCATCCAGTAATCCAACTTATTATTAAACATTATGTATGTCCTCCTACCTTTTATAACCAATTCCACAAATGAGTTAAATATCCTTTTAAGAAAAGTTATAAAAAGATTTAACTTTTCTTTGATAGACAGACAATATCTATTCCGAATGGGCATAAGCATAGAGTACAGAACAACGAAAGGGGGATACGGGATGTTAAATAATTTTGTATGGTCGTTGTTTCAAGGATACAAGGATGCAAAAAAAGAAAGTGAGGTAGATAGAAGCTTTGAGCAGTTAAATTGGTCTATGGATTGCTGGATTGGGGAAACGTCAACTCCGTTGTTAGAGGTATCAGATCTAAATGAACTGTTAAACAAAGCAAAGCATAAAGACCATTTAAACCAGATACTAGACCATTTATACAGGCACGACGCAACAAGGGTTGCACCTTATAAAAATATCGAAAAGAAGATTATTGAAAAAATCTGGGAGGGTTAGAGTGGATAAACATACAAAGCGTTATATGTTTGAACACTTCAATCATTTTTCTGAAGGTATTAACTTGGGAGAAATGATGGATTACATCAAACAAGGCGGCGATTCCTCATATTTATCTTCTGCCATTCATTCAGAATTTACTGGTGTGGAAAAGGATTTTTTACAAAATAAGCTATTGGATGAAATGTACAAAAGGAGAGGAAAACATGAAAATTTGCAAAGACTGTAACCAGGAACGGAGTGAGTATCTGTTTACAAATGATGTTGATATTTGTGATTACTGCTGGGCAATGAGAGGAGGATATTAATATGTGGAGTGGTGTGATGTTACTAGGTATTGGGATTGTGTGTGTAGTTTCCTATCAGATCGGCAAAATGAAAGGTTGGGATGAATGGGATGAACAGTATGAACAAAAGATGGATGACATCGTTTCAATAATATGTCTCCAATCAGGAATGAAAAAGGCCTGACTAGCACCTACCCACTAGTCAAGCCTTTTTCCACGCAAAACCTCTGATTGTCCCCTTAAAGAAATGAACCCATAAATCAAGAAAATAATTCTGGTTTTTCTTTAAGTAAGTGATTTAGCAAGTCTGTCATTTTTTCTGTGTCACATACTCTTACTGTTGCATCGCCAAATTGCCCTTTGTACATAGCTTGATGATTTAGAAAAATATCTTCAACTCGATTGTATTTTTCAGAGGTATGACCAATATGTCTTCTTTGAGGTATGGAGATTTCCGTTTTATCCGGTAATATTGTGTAAAGCATTTCGTGTTCATCGGTCAAGCGACCTGGTATATCAAGCCATTCCTCGACTCCATGAATATATGTACATCTTCGTAAATCGACTCCGATTAACAAGATGAATGCCTTCTGATCGAGTATTTTCCCCCAACTTGATTGCCGTGCACAAGGTGTGTCGAATTGTTCATTTCCGGCAATAAATTCATGTGCTCCTTTTCCCAGGGCAGCTACCGAATGCGTTGGATGCCATGAGCGAACAACACCCGGACGTTTTCGAAACAGTTCTGTTAATAGACCAACGCAAGACGGTGAGACATTGACATAAAATCGTGGATTCTCTGCATTAATATACGACCATGTATGGGTAGGAAAAACCAAAAGACCATTTTTCATATAATCCGAGAGTGCATCAAGGACAGTATCCGCCCCACCCTCTACTTGCCCAATGCTTTTCATCGATGAATGTACAAGTAATACCCCATTTTCGTCGATTTCCAATTCTTTAAGATGATTTAATAAATCTTGTTTCTTGTACATCACAATCAACCTTTCAATCTTGAAATATACCAAAAGAATACCATATTCGGATTATTTGTGTATGTTTCCTGAATTCATTACCCACTCGACAGAAAATCCCCTTCCTAAAGAGAAAGGGATAAAATCTAGTTATTATCTTAAGGCAGATGCCGCCATTCTTATATAAGTGTGTCTCTTACCTCTAACGGTAATCGAAAGGGTTTGAATATTTTCAGGTAGTGCCATACCGGAATATCCAGCATCCCCGATATGAAAAATATCCACTCCTGCTCTTTTCGAACTTAACGCAATGGCGCGAATGGTTTCTTCATCTGCTCCTTCTTGGCTGGTGCCAATTGCCGCAAGGGTTAATGCCCCTTTACTTTTTACGTTTTCGACTGCCTTCGCAAGAGTTTCCTCACGAACACCCGGGACTGTTCCAGGTGCGGGGAAAAGAATCACATCTGCCCCTGCTTCTGCAAAGCGTGAAAATGCATCTAAATCAAACACACTTCCTGCTGTCCCAGCATTATGCATTTTGCCGGCTATGATCAGCCCGCCAAAATGTTTATTCGCTAATGTAATCGCCTGTTCAATTTTCTCATTGGTCACACCTGATTTTGGGTTACCCGTTAAACAAATGAAATCACATCCCAATTGCTTTGCCATCGCTAGTGATTTTTCAGTAGCTGTACGTCCCTCCGGCAACGAATGTAAGTTCTCTAAAGCATTCGCATTCGGATCAACAGGTTCAAGATTTATGCCGACTGGCAGACCCGTTAGTTCTTTTATTTTTTGAATAATGTTTTCATCTACTTCACTGCCTGCTGCATTTGGTTGAAATATACTGTATGAATCCACACCATTTACTTTAGGGTTCATCACATCGAACAGGTTTAGTAAAATCATATCCGCTCCGAATGCCTTCATCACTTCCGGGTTGGATACCTCTGGGAGTAAGGGTTGTGATGTCACGACCGTTTCAGCCAAAATCGTTCTTCCTTCCGCTGCGCGGATTGCCTGCTTTAATTCATTTCTGCCCATTTGCCGAAAATCAGAACCTCTACAATCTAATATCCTTTTAATATCAATCACCTCTATTATTTATACTGTTATCTTAGTATTTCTACAGGATATCATTCCTCAATCTCTTTTTATAAAAATGGGCAATAGAAGACGGACCAAAACTTTTGGTATTTGCTCTGCTAATCCCCATTCTCATAAGTCTTTATTTCTTTTACTGCCCAATCCAATATTTCATAGAAATTTTTTCTAGCTTCTTCCGTTTTTAATTTTTCCCATGAAAACGAAGGACGTTTGTTTAAGCTATCATCTGTAAGTTCAACACCCAATAATTCTTTTAATTTAGTTTGGAACTCCATTCTCTTTTCTAAATCTGAGAATGGTGGATGAAACTTCAAATGCTGAAATTGAAGTTCAAATGCACCATATGTCCACATACAAAATAAATTATGACTATTTACTCCTTCATATAAAAAGAAAATAGAGCCACTTTTTTGACCCTGGCCATACCATATCCGATAAGTGCCGCTTGAAAGATGATTGAAAATATCCTGGTAGACTTCTTTTGCCTCACTGCCTAGTTTATTTCTAATTCCATTCATAAACAGTTCTTCATTCCATTGGTGCTTTTGTGCAGGCTTCTTCGTTATTATGGCATTCGAGGTTAAACCAATCACCTGCGGAACAAGTGTTTTGAGATTATTGTCTACATTTACGTATTGTCTAATTTCAATCCCAAGGACCTCCGATTTTGTCATCTGGTCATTCATAAATTCAATGATTCTTCTTAGTTCCTCTGGAATCTCATCTGCTACAAATAACATTCGGATTACACCATTACGCAGATTCTCCTGAACCTTGGACCAGAATTCTTCGATGTCAGCCTCGTTTTCTGCTTCTATACCTAGTAAATCATTCAGAACCTGAATCGGATCTTTCCCATCTTTTACATACTTTTCAATAAAAGCAGTTTGAATGGACTCCATTGGCCAGTACTTGGTGGCATTTGCTGCATAATCCATCATCTGCCCTACCACTTCTCTTCGAATTCGGGTATCTGAGCTCCGCTTTACCTCAATGAATGTGGGAATACTATTCTGATCAATGAAGAAATGATCAATGCTCCATTGGGAAGTTGCGTTCATTCCCGAGGGTATCCCAAACTCTCTAGCAATCGGTAGCCATTTTCTTGGGTTATCTCGATTCATTTGATCACCCGCAAGTAAATCTGGATAGCTATCTAAAAGTTTTTGAAGAATCTCCTCCGAGTCATAAGAAGTTTCTTCCATTTTTACTAACGTATTATCCTCCTTGATAATAAAAATGCTTCCATTATGCATCAAACTGACCTCCGTTCCTAACAAACAAATAATTTTAAAAACAAATACAAATTGCCCCACAGTACGGTATAAAAAAGCAGAGACCTCCTGCTTCTGCCCCTATTTCCTCCCTATTCTCAAATTTCCCACTAACTTGCTTTTTCGTCATAATCTTATCTTACCAAAATATTGCAATGTTACCTATTACTGACTTAATGTTACGACGAAAAAAGGCAACGGATTTACCGCTGCCCTCTAGTTTTTCTCCTAATATATTACTAATATGATGCCATCTAACACACCATTTTTACATTCTATTCGAACAAATAAGGCTATTATATAAACCCGGTAAGGTACTGATAAAGCTCTTCCAATTTTTGCTCTTTAACCACAATGCAATTAGGATACTGTTTAATTTCAGCAATGCTCGATATTTTAAAATCATTTGGCGAAGGTAGCCCGGAAGCACAGATGACCATATAATCTGCAAAGAATATCAATCCTGTCAGAGCTGACATTTTGATTGTCATTTGTCTCATAGATCTGCCAGCAAAACAAACCTTTCATTGCACTTTTCCCGCCAGATCTTTCAATAACGATTTGATGCTCATTCACCTATACTTTTGTGCCAGATTTAAAATCGAAAGTTTTCATGTTTTTATTCCTCCTAGTTAATTATAGGGGTTGCATTTTGTACCTACCGTAATAATTATCGTAATAAAATAAAAATTCACCGATTAAAAATCCGCTTGTTTTAATTCCCTGTCCTCTTTCATTTATTAGCTGGATTATAATTCTACTGAGAATGTTCATGAAATTCCATTCGTAATTTTGTTGATGTAGACCTACTAGGAGCGAGTATTTTTCTTCTTTATTAAAAATTCAATTTCTAAGGACCCTAACACTATTAGTATAGTCTTTTAAATATCAAACATAACTTCTAGCATGGCATGGTCACTTGCTTTTTCGATTCGTGCTTCATGCAGGTACGCTGCCTCAACTGGATGCAGGTCATTTGAAGCAAATACATGATCAAATCTTCTCCTCCATGTTTTTTCCTTCATTTTTAATAGCCAGCTGAAACCTTCTTTTGAATACCCATACAGCTTACGGTACACATCTTCTAAATCATGTTCTTTCAGTCCAATGATAATGTTTCTTTCACTATTGTCCCATCTTTCGTTTCTCCGCCCAGGTATGTATTTACCAATATTATTCTTTTTGTATGCCCACGTGATTACCTCTCCGGTCGGCAATTCTTCCTGAGGCAAATTAAAATCACCCGTCAGTATGCGATAGGGGTAGTCTTCAGCCACTAAGGTTTGATATATCCCTTCCAGTATTTCAATTTTAATCCAGCAATTGGAACTCCCAGGTGGAATGTGAGTGGTGTGGATTTTTATAGGTAAATAAGGTGTATCTACCGTTACAGATAAAAATCGTTCAGGCCACGTAATTAGCTCTCCGCCAATTTCGGGATTGGATAAATACCATTTTGAGGCGATTATTAATCCGTATCTTCTTGGTCCCTTTAAATAAGATGAATCTATGACAAAGTCTAAGCTGCAAACAATATGCTTTAATCCTAAGGAAGGCAGCAGATCTTTGAAAAGCGGTGCGGTTGTCTTTGTTACTTCCTGCAGTGTAATGATATCTGGCTGAAGCGTTGCTAAATATTCAATCTGTCTTGGCAGCATTTTTACTCGCCCAGCTACATTCCAAGTAATCATTTTCAAATCAAAATCCCCTTGCACCTACCAGCTTTTTATTTTTATATGATTTATATTTCTAATTTGTCCCCATCCCCCAAAGTTACACATGTTTTAAAGTCCTATTTGTTCTCAGAAAAAAGGGAAATGTTAAAACTACTCTACAACAATTAGTCCGACTATATGGTCGAAAGCTATCCGTTCAATTTTATTAGTTGTCATCTCAATGCAAAGCTGAAACGTAATCGGATTAACATAATGAATACGGTCAGTAACCGTTTCTGTAAACCCATCACTCCAAACTTTAATCTTCACCGGAAGATTGTATTCCATCGCATAGGCAATACTCCGATCAAACTCCTCCTTCTCATATTCGTCTAGTAATGGTTTCAATTTCCGTTCTTGGTCCTTAAACATGGCACGTGTCATCTCAAAACCTACCGGCATAAATGAAGCTTGTTGCCATTTCTTTTTTCCTCTATCTCGTATTGCCATATCTTCACTCCTCCCCTACCATTATACACAAACATATGTTCTGTATATGTAAAAAAAATCTACCTATCAATGGATAGGAATTTTTTATGGAATTTTCTCCCTTTAAACACGTTAACGTGTTAGCATGGAATATATGTTCTGAAAAAAGAGGGATAAGATGTTAAAGTATAAAGAAGATGTAATAAAATTAATTCGAAGCGATGAAAAAATGATGGAGATTATTAGAGTTGCAAGCACACTGAATTTACCTGACTGGTGGATATGTGCAGGATTTGTGCGTTCAAAAATCTGGGACACCCTTCACGGATTTAACAAAAGAACAGAGACCCAAGATGTCGATGTAATCTATTTTGATCTCAAAAACATCAATGAGAACGTTGAAAAGGAACAAGAGAAAAAGCTAGTAAGCATGATGCCTACTATCCCTTGGTCCGTTAAAAATCAAGCAAGGATGCACATTATTAATGATCTTCCTCCCTATACTTCTTCAGAAGATGCTATTTCAAGGTTTCCAGAAACTGTGACAGCTCTAGGAGTAAAAATCGACAAGGAAAATAATCTAGTTCTTACTGCTCCTTGGGGATTAGAGGATGTCATAAATTTAGAGGTGAAACCGACTCCCTATTTTACTGAAACAAAAGAACTTGCTGCCATTTACGAGGAGCGAATGATTAAAAAGAATTGGAAGACTATTTGGCATAAGATTAAAGTCCAACAACTCAATTTGTAGAATGCCTCCTAAAACCGTAATATAACAGCAACTTATAAAAAATAGCCTAGTCCCAATGAACTAGGCTGTAGTCTGTATTGTTTGTTCAAGAGTCTTATTACTTTAAATACCCTATTTCACAGTCACCCATATAAACCGTAATTTGACTTCCCTATATTGCTGTTTTACGATGATATGCCACCAAAGTAATTGTATTTAATAGGATGGTAACGATAAGAAGAACTATTGAGGCGGTCACCGTGGCACCCGTAGTGTCCATAAGAGCAGTCCAATCCTCACTCTTTACTAGGTGATAGTAATAATAAATCTGGAAACATAATGAAATAGCACAAGAACTTAAGCTTGATATGGAAAAAACGACCGATTTCCTATGGTTATGCTTTTCATACCTCATTAGATTTATTAAAGGAAGTATCCAAGCAATGAGTCCAAGTATGAGACTACCAAGATTAAGTATACCCATCATATCAATTCCCCTTTCTTTGTTATGTATATTCTTCTGTACACGAATCCCAATTAGAAGATCCCGCTCAGTTTAGTCTAGAAAATAATGGTTTTTGAGTTGGGACAAAACTTTACTGTTGAAAGGGAAATTTCCAATTCTTACTTCTTCTTTTAACTTTGCTAGTGCTTTTAAAGCCTCATCCTTTAATTCTACTGGATACTTATATTTAATACTATTTGACTCAAATTCATCCTCATCCACTACTTTCCATTCTTTATACTTTTCCTGAATGTAATCTAAGTCTAAATCAATGAAACTTATTTCACCGTTATGAAAGAAGGAAGGTTTTGCTACATTGCAATATGCCGAAACAACCTTTCCGTCTTCAATTTCCATCGCAGCAGTGAACCATTCGCTCAAAGAAAAAAATTCTAATGACGTGTTATTGACAGTAAAAACCTTATTTTTGGTATGATGAATCAATTTGCGGCCTGGTTTACATAAGACAAGTACATAGTCTGGGGTGTGGCGAAGTAGTTCACCTTCCCACTCATAGTGGAGAATATCTGGGAATTTAAGAGCTTTAATTTTTATAATTTTACTCACTATGATCATCCTCAATTCATATTTTCCAACTCTATAAATTAAGTTCGTCTTCTTCACCTATGACGATACTAAAAGAAATATTAAGTTTATCCCAAACCCAAGCCTGAAACTTTTTATCTATTTCTCTTTTTAATGTTTTATCATCTATATCCTCATCAATTCCTAATTGTTTAAAAGTAAATCTTTCTGTAGCCCCTGTACCTTGATATTTATTACTATTAAATGTAAAAGTAACGTGTCTACCCAATGGTTTATCCTCCTAATGTAAGTCATCATTGATTCGCCTTACTTACAGCTCTTAGTATAACTGTTGAATTGATAATACTACTTCTAGAAATTGTCTACGTTTCTTTGAGATTTCTAAATACTCCTCATCCATCATATCTTCATAGTCAAGAACATGACCGTTTTCCATTGTTTCGTAATATTTTTTGTATAAAACTTCCATTACTATTTCACTTTTTTGCAGTTCT
Organism: Neobacillus driksii; assembly: GCF_013409995.1. Taxonomy (GTDB): domain Bacteria; phylum Bacillota; class Bacilli; order Bacillales; family Cytobacillaceae; genus Neobacillus; species Neobacillus driksii. Next base: position 261,666 of record NZ_JACCBX010000009.1, on the reverse strand, counting down.
TTAGATACGTTGAATTTTTGCTCATTATTTTCTTGATAAACAAAAATTCCAGAATCAAAGTCATCACTGATCGTATAACGTGATCCTTGATATTCAAATAAGAAGAAACCTTCATTTTCCATATAGAATAGCAGACAGTTTTTAATAGCTTTGGATAGAAGATGTAGCTTCCGATCATAATCTGAAGTTGACACTGAATTGATCGTTTTTCCTTTCCTTTTACACTCTCTACAAAGATGATTTCGGTGGCCCTTCCCACTAAATTTTTCATTGGGCAGGTAATCCCCACATCCTATACAGTAATGGCCTCGTTTCTTACTTCCCACATAGACAACTCCCTATTTAGAAATTGACTAAACATGAATACTATTTTATCAAAAAAGTGCCAGGCACCACCCAATTTTTATTTATGACTCTTTTCCTTCCCTATCGGCCTCATTCTTTCTTTCCCCTCATTGGAACACTATTTTTCATTTTTGCACACAATAATTCATTTTTAATAAAATTTAGTTCTGAATACATAAAAAAAAGACCGAACATGTAGCTACATGTCCGGTCCAGCAATAGACGGTTCCCTTTAAGGGAGTCAGCTAATAGGCGAAATAATCCACCAGAGCCAGTAACTCATGGGTGGATTATTTTTGTTGTTTTAAATGACAGTATGGTTACGATTAAACTAGCAAAACCAATCACTAACATTAACGCTTCAATCACTGTCATCCAGCATCACCCCCTTTCTGTTTGGGAGTGTGCCGACCACGGTTATGGACAATAATTCACATACTTGTTTACTAAAAAAGAGCCGTATAAACGACTCAATTTGATAAATTAACTTTCCTATACTAATAATTTCTTTATCTATTAATTACAGTACATCTCATTGCTCCTCTACGGATTAACTCCTCTGCTCTTGTTAACGAAATTCTAACAAGGACAGCTTCGTCTTGATTGTTTTCCACGTCGAAAACCAAGAATGCTTGGCCATTTTCTATTAAAACACAAATGAATTCTGCATTGTTACGTGGAATACGCTCTCTGATTGTACAACGTTGGACACCAGCTCTTATTAATGTTCTAAATTCCCGCTCAGAAATTCTGATAAAAACAAATTCTTCCAAATCAATATCTTCCACTTCAATTTCTACCAGTAAAAAGAACCGATTTCCAATTCTTACTACACAATTAGCACCAATTTCAACAACTTCATTATTCATTACTTTCCACCTCCATTTCTATTACATAAGATTCAAGAGGAAGAAAAGTGCTTGGACAAACATACAATAATTTTGAAATTAATTGCATAAAAAAAGATGTTGATGAAACTCATTGGCGTCCCTTTATTAGTGATAGGCGCCAAGCAATGTTGTGATAATACGGAGAATACGAAGTATGTCGCTACCACTTCCTTCAATGAGAATGTGATTATTTTAGAAGATGAATTGTACAAGTAAATTGCTAAAGGTGCGGAATCATGGAGAGTGCTGTTAGTCCCTTAACATAGTACTAGGCACCACCTTATTTGAGGTGCCTGGACTATTGTATCTTTAATCAACCTTACCTACTTGTTTTTGTCATTTCCTAAACCTCCAAGCCTGAAACCCCTACACCTCCAGGTCCCGCATGAGTTGAAATCATTGCGCCTGCTTGGATCCATATTACATTATTGAAACCAGCTTCACTCGCGATTTCAGTCATCCGCTGTTTAATCCTTTCATCAAGTCCGATTGAATATAGAAGGTAAAGTTGCTTTCTATCAATGTTGTAATGATCTAAATAATCTCGCATCAGCTTTTCTGAAACTGAGTCCATACTCCCTCGATATTTTTTGGTTGAAGTAAGATTTCCATCAACTAATTCAATCCGCGGCTTTATTTTTAACAGTGCCCCTCCGAGATAAGCAAGATTACTAACTCGTCCACCTGCTCTTAAAAAATCTAAGCTGCCGGGAACGAAAGCTAGTCTTGATTTCGGAACCACTAATTTAATCATCTCTACTAACCGTTCAGGGTCAATGGAAGGTTCATTCTCTAATAAGGTAACCGCATACATCACAATCGCCGTTAATCCCCCTGTAACGTTCAAAGCATCGATTAGAAAAATATCACTCAAACCCTCAGTTGCAATAATCGCATTTTGGAAGGAAGAAGATGCCTTCGAAGTATAACCAATATGCACAATGGTGCATTCAGGAAAATCATTTTTGATCTTTGTGAAAAATTCAAGATATTCATGCGAATTGGTCGATGTTGTCGAAGGTATTTTCCTTGTCCGTTCGTAATAATCATAAATTTCCGTTACAGCTAACGAACCATCTAAATAATCCTTTCCATCCATAATTACATGCATCGGGACCACTTGGACATTATATTTTTTAGCTAATTCTTCTGGTAAATCCGCACCACTCTCTGTCGTTAAAATAATTCTTCTCATCTATATCCCCCACTCCAAAATAAAAGCCATTACGAATTTCCTCTGCAATTTGTGTTCTACTCTACTATACATGAAAAAGGGGGTCGGCTACACGTACCTTAAGTATTTTAGGGGCAGTTCTTATGGATATAAAAAAGGCCATTAGACCCTTCCCCATAGTCACACCGCAGTGGTCACCGTTCTTTTTTTTACACATTCGAATAGGATTTTTATATGGGGGTGTATCCTTTGAACATTTTAATATTGATTATATTACTGATACTAATATTTGTTATCTTTTTATTCATTCGAAATGGCATGGATCAAGTAGTAGAAAGTTTTTCTCAAGGAGACTTTTTGCATCAAAACAGTCTTAATTCAAAAGATACAACGATTATCAACAAGATTAACGAATATTTTGAAAATGATGATGGCAATGGAGACGGAATCGACGATGACGATGGTGGTGAGTAACAATTTCTATCAGTGGTTTGTTTAAATACTTTCAAATAAAAACATTTACAATTTCAGCAATACCTATAAGGATTAAAAATACTCCACCAATTCTCGAAGACCAAATATAATAAGTTGATGGATCTCTTGCTTCCTTCGATTTCCATCTCTCAGTTAGATCCCAAAGCACAGCGGGTATTGCTACCATAAAGAAACCAATTAAAATAAATATTATGCCAATTACAATCATATTTCCCCTCCTCTATCCTATACATTCTATTACGTTGATATAAATAATTTAGTTTCAATATTTCACACATCATCAATTCTTCTAACACTAATAATGCTCCGCTAGCTATAATAGTTCCGTTATAATTAACTTCTTCATTTCTATCTTGGAATAACATGTTATCCCTTGATCCGGTGCGTATTTACGTAGTAGAAAACAATATGGATTTACCGCTATGTATGTTAATACTAAAAATATCCATATTATAGGTAAGAGAATATATAGAGGATGATTTCCGATGTTATATATCTATAATGATTTTGCGGGGACGCACTCCACTGCTTTGGCAGCGGCCTACCATTTGAAAAAATTACCTCAATCAGAAAGAAAGCTGACGAAGGAAGAAATCCTTAATGTCCAATATTTTAATCAGTTAACAAAAAAGGATTTTGGAAAACTTCTTTTTCACGGGATTGATGAGGAAGGTAACTCTGTTTATTCCATTGGCCGGAAACGAGACAAATATGTGGTGCCAGCCATGAGAGAATTGGCGTTGCTCTTTCGAGAAAAATTTCAGTTAAACGAAAAACTTGTTTTTTCCAATACCTCTCCAACGGTTCCATTGGCTATGTCACTTGGGGGATTGTTTTCAAGACGGCTGAATATTGACATCATTGGCGTCCCTTTATTAGTGATAGGCGCCAAACAATGCTGTGACAATATCTACCGGTTGGTGGAAAATACGAAACATGTCGCGAACACTTCCAACAATGATAATGTGATCATTTTAGAAAATGAAATGTACTAGTAAATTGCTAAAGGTGCGGAATCATTGATAGTGCTGTAAGTCCCTTAACGCTTTAATCCATATCTTTATACATCCAATTTATTCCTCACTTCCACTATTGAACGCGTATTTTCGTTGGATTGAAGGAAATATTAATCATATATTTCTTAATATTTGGAGGAAAATATATTGAAAAGGGTTTTATTTTTAGTTTTTGCTACTGTAAGTTTCATAATTAGTAGTTCTCTTTCTGCTAATGCTTTTTCAGCAAGAGAACTCCCTGTATCCCAATCATCTGACCATTGGAAAGTAACGCTAGATAAACCTGTAACAGATGATTTGAAAGCAGAAAAAGGTGTTTTTAACTTGTATAGCATAGATGTCAAAAACATAGGGGATGAGGTATACGACCCAATATTTGAAGTATATCGAAGTGAACCGAATACTCGTACAAAGTATTCTTTAATATCCAGCAAAGACATGCCGATAAAAAAAGACTTTTTTCACCATCAAAATCTCCCTGTCTCCACTAAGGCGAAAGTAATAGAAGTTGTTGTCACTTGGAGAGAAAAACCATATGAGCAAATGAAAAATGGAGAAAAGTATCCCGCACGAAAGTTCAAACAAACCTTTGTATTCAAACAAGACTAATTCGAAAGCCTCCTTTTAACAAGGAGTTTTTTTCTTATTGAGCTAACCATGCATCCATTAGCTCAATAAGAAAATCCACCGAAATGGAAGCTTGTTCATAAGGGAAGGCCCCCCGTTCGTTGAAAATTACCAACTAAAAATCCTTTAAAGCCTTTCCTGTCCCTAAACAAGTGTTACAATCCTCGACATGAACTGTTTCAAAACCTGAAGAAAAAAACCCTCTACCTGAACAATCGGCACATATTCCCCTTTGAAAATTTTTCTCTCTTCGTTTTTCTTTTAGATACTCAAAGAAAATAAAAGGAACCATGTCAGCACCTCCTCCAAACTTTACCCCTAGTATCAGCAATTTATTTTTTTTAATACTATGGAAGCTTATCTAACTAACTACTAATTTTGGATGCTCATTTTCTGTCTTCCCTATCATTAGAAGCTATGTCTTTTAATCTATCCATTTAGGCAATTCGTAATGAGCCAATAATTTGGGAATGATTGTGAAATATGGTTCTTACTAACTATATTTTATTGAAATTATAGTTATCGCGCTTTTTGACAATTTTGTGCATTAGTGTTAATTCATTAATATATTGTACTTGAATAAACGTAATATGATATTTACTTTTTGCCGATTGAAGCCATGAGAAGGTCGCAATCGCTAACGCGATTTCATTCTTCTACTAGGACTTACTTTTGAGTACCATCTTAATGGAGTTCAAAATTGGTTAGGAAATTCTTAGATTGGATTATGATATTATTGAGGAGTCTCATTGGAGAGGTTTAATGATTTTTTAGTTTATAAATTTCTATAGAATGCTCTGAAAACATTTGGTCATAGTATCCGAGGTCATGTTTTGTTTCCATTGTTACATTTATTTCTTAAACTCCCCGAAAACGGAATCTAGTTTTTTTCAATGAGTCACTTTTCCGTTTATTTTGGCAATTTTTTTATTTATTTCGGTAATTTTTCTATCCATTTCCACTATTTTTCCATCTATTCCGACTAACTTTGCCATATATATCTGCAACATTTACATTTGTTGCTGCAACAGTATTTATTAATTGATGCAATAAATGACCCTGTCTTTTTTGATCAGCCAAAATCAAATTAAGTACTTTTTCCATTGTCGCTCACCTCCATCAATTATTACTTTTTATTATAGCAGATTCATGTTGTGAATCTTCGATGAAATGAGACTGACCCAAAGAGACGTCATTCAACAATCTTTTGAGCCAGCCTCTTATTTGTTTCGTTTTTTTATGTCTTATTTCAAATCATCATATATCTTCGATAACAACACTCTATTTGGATCTTGGCTAAGTTCCCACATCATCGCACCACCTAGGCCGTTTGCCTTGATAAAGGTAGTTTTATATCCCATTGATTCAGTATCATCGTAACTGATAAATTGAGATCCATTAAACAGCCATGGAACTTTGGAATCTGGTTCCCAGTATCGAATGAATCCATTTTTGTTTACGTAGTTCGCTTCTAGATTCGCATAACTGATGGCAGATCCACCGCCCGTGAAGGACTGGTATAACCCGTTATTACTATTTGTTACCTGGTTGTATGCTCTGCCGTAGAAGGGAACCCCCATGATGAGTTTATTTGAAGGTACCCCTTTATTGAGATAAAGGTTGATGGTATCTTGTACACTCCACTCCCAAGTGAATCTAGATTCGGGATCACGGTTCAAAGGGGCATTCATGCCTGTTATGCTCTCCCAGGATCCGTGAATATCGTAGGTCATTAGTTGAATGTAATCCACATACTGGTGAATCAAGTTCAATTCTGTATTGGCAGCATAGGAGCTGCCTGCTCCAGCTGCAATCGTTAGCAAATACGTCTTCCCGTCCCGTGCACTTTGAGCATCCAAGGTTTCTCTTATTTTTTTCAATAGAAGGGTAAAGTTCTGTTTATCCTCAGGACGGTTGATATTGTCTGCTTCTCCACCGCCTACTGGATATTCCCAATCCAAATCAACACCATCAAAGCCATATTTCAATAGGAATTGCAGGCAACTTTCAGCAAAAATTGTCCTCGACTGCTCCGTCAAGGCTACATCCGAGAACTTTTCCGACCAAGTCCAGCCGCCCACAGAAATTAGTGTTTTCAAATATGGATATTGCTGTTTCAGCTTGGTTAATTGATAAAAATTCCCCTTGTAAGGCTGATCAGCGGTATCACCTGGAAATGGTTTTTCCACATCGGCCCAAGAGTCGCCTATTGCAATTTTTCCATCTGAAGAAATGTTGGCAAATGCATAGTTAATATGGGTAAGTTTACTGGCATCAATATCGGCTGGCTGAAAGTTTGAATAAGTCGACCAACCCGTATAATATCCGACTCTTTTATAGGCAGTTGGTACAGGTTCAGGGGTAACAGTATTTTTTACAATAACTGTTTTAGAAACCTGTGCAGTTTGATTGGCCGTATCGTACACAATCACCTTTAACGTTTGGCTGCCATCTGGCACCCATGGATCTGTAGCCCAATTCACACTATATGGCGCTGTCGTTCGCGTTCCAATTAGATATCCGCCATTATTGCTGTAAAACTCAACCTTGCTGATTCCTTTATCATCACTTGCACTTACAGATAATGTAACCGTTCCACCTATAGTTTGACCATCACTCGCAAAAGGAGTAACCTGAAAATTGCTTACTTGTGGAGGCGTGTCTACTGACGGTGCGGAAGTGGTAACATTGATCGTATTACTAGCTGCAGAAACATTTCCACTAGCATCCCGAGCTTTTATGTAGAAGCTATAAGAAGTATTAGAACTTAAATTCCCCACTGTATAAGAGGTTGAGGCAGTATTCCCGATATAGCTATTATTCTTGTAAACGTCATAACCTTTAACTCCACTATCATCCGTAGAGCTCGTCCATGTTAATGAAACAGAGGAAGAAGTTATTCCTGCTGACCTTAAATTAGTTGGTGCAGTTGGTGCAGTGCGATCCTTTTTAGCAGCTTCTGCATGAGTGAAATTACTTGTAAGGCTGATCAACACTAAAAAGAAAACAATAAAGATTTTAAAACAGTTTTGTAGTCGTGGTTTCATGGCAATGCCTGCCTCTCCTATTAAAATAGCAAACTATGTTTACTTTATTCTAATAGGGAGCAAAGGGATTAAAATAGTGGAAAATAGTAGCAAATTTCAGTCTATTGCCAATAATGTATAGTGTTCATTTTGATCGATATCCTCCGGGTTGATAACAATCTTACTTGCCTACATAAAGATAGATACATACTACGAATTTCCTATTTCTAATTGAGCCTCGAAAATCATTGAGATAGCCTCGTCCTCCTCAGGAAAAAGATGATCTATATCAGGTTTTTCTGGTTTAGACAGGTTATTATCCTCCCAGTTATTAAATGCGAGTTCCCTCGTTTCAGAATTGTAACGAATTATCTTGTGATGGTTGGTGAATCGTTCGATTGATGAATTTACCTCCTCGATCGAATAGCCCAAATCAAAAGCGATTTGTTTTTTGGTAATCTTATAGCTGCCAGTTGGAGTGCTCTGAGAATTCGTAAGTAGATAAAGGTAAAAATATTTGTCCTCTGGTGTCATCTCTTCTAATACAAACGGATTCCTCCAAAAATTTGTTGTTATCATTCTAAACGTTGTCATCTTCCATCACTAACCTTTCTTCTAGTAAAATTACTTTCACAGGTTATATATGAAAAATAGCCGAAAACGGACAGGGTGAATTTTATCTACATGTGAATATTTTGTGAAATGCATTAATGTTCCAATGACTCCTTTGTTAAGGTCTGGAAAACCTTTTGTGAAAAGATATGACGATAACGCACCGATTTGGATTTTCCTCTATTTTTTTTAAAAGAACTTCTTGTTGTTTTTCTTTTTCTTTTTCTTTTTCTTTTTCTTTTTGCCCACGTATCGTGTAAAAATTAATCACGTATCGTATAACAATCAATCGTACCAAGGGGACGGTTCTCACGGTCCTTTTTTCCAACCTTGTACCAGGAGAACCGTACCTCAGGACTCGGACTCACATTAACCGTTCACAATCCTGTAACAACTTCTTATATTTCACCATGTCCTTTTGCCCTCTTGATTTATATATAGAGGGTAGAAAGGCTGGTGCATTTTTATGAATTTGAAATCTGGCAGAATTGAAGGGTTTGAAGGGTATTCTCAGTTTAAGTGTGTGAAGGAGTTTAATACGCATATCGAGATGTGGTTGGCTGTAAAGAAGGATGAGTTTTCGAAGGGAGAGCTCGTCGGATTAAAACGGCTGGTTCGTTTTTCTGCAAAGGTCCCTGGGGTTTGTAATGCCAAAATTGGGACTGTGCTAAAAGCCATTAATGAAGAGTATCAAGGTAATGGAATTTCCCGCTCTACTTATAAAAGGATGATCATCAAAGCCAAAGATTTAGGAATCCTCAGCATCTATGAAACAGAACGGAAAAATGGTTCACAGTCTAGTAATCTTTACAGCTTTAATCGTTTCCCACAAAGTGAACCACCCAAGGCGGAAAAATTGAACCACCCTAAAGAAACTACTAATCTTTTAAAAACAAATAATCAAAAGATTACTAAACGTAACGAAGCGCCGATTAAACTCGATCACACTTTTGTTAGTGAAAAAGTTCCTCAAGCTTTTGTTCAAGCCGTAAAATACTTCTTTGCTGATGCTAAAACGATTCAAGAATATTGGCATATGGTCCAAATCGCTGCGTTTCGCTTTGAATACGCTCAACATACAGACGACATTCTTAGTATTGCCGTTCAGTCCTTTAAGCAGTTGATCCGTAAACTGAAATCTACTAAATCCGTAGTAAAACCAATTGCCTTCTTTTATGGAATTGTATCCAACAAATTTAAAGAACTGTTCCTGAATCAATTAACTGAAGTTAGTGAAAGTAAGCCGACACGCTATGTGCTCGAAACAGGCGAAGTCATGTACTATGATTGGCTACACAGTCAATCTTAAAATAGCTTCGTTTCTTTAGGCTCTTTTTTAGGGGCGATCGGTAACATTTATGTTATAAACGAAAAAATGTAATAGGAGACCAAATTCTTTTAGTTAGTAGCTTGATTCAATTTATTGGTGCAGTGCTATTAATTAATGCCATTACCCAAGAGGTTGAATACATGGAACACGAGGAAAATCTAAAAAATGAAAACGGCGATTCTTATCCCTATTCTTATAATAATTATTCCTTCACTAATCCTTAATCGAGGGCTACCCAATTCAAACGATTATACTCGAAGCACTTTAAATTGTCCGCCTCCGAATAAGGTCTTTATATAATCAATTTTGGCATTATCAAAATAAACTTTATCCCGTTTATTCACTAAGAATTGTATTCCATCTTGTTCTGTTATTTCATCCGATTCTAATGCTGTCTCCTCCAGAGCCAGTCGAAGTTGTGGACCCCCTCAGCCAATTCCCATTGATAAACGGATAAGGGGTATTTTCCCTTCATCGATAATATCCTGAACTTCGTTTGTTATTTTTTTAATTGCAGCAGGTGTCATTTTAACCATGTCTATTCCTCCGTTTATTTCAATGATTGTTTACAAAATTTCCATCCATGTTTTCACTGCTGTAGCTAGGATTAATATCCCCATAATGGCTTGTAAAGCTTTCGTATTTATTCTTTTGCCTGCATTCGCTCCTACCGGAGAAGCAATTAAACTTGCAACCACCAATATAAGTGAAGGTACTATTGCAATTTGCCCCGTAAAAATTTTCCCGGATACAGCACCAATAGATGAAATAAGGGTAATAGCTAATGAAGAAGCAATCGTCATTCTTGTTGGAATTTTTAGGACAACCAGCATGATCGGCACTAACAAGAATGCCCCTCCCGCACCAACGATACCTGCTCCAACCCCAACGATGAAGGCAAATAGTATGGCAATCAATTTATTAAATTTAACCTGTTCTAATGGAGTATCATCAATTCCTTTTTTCGGTATAAACATCAGAATAACGGCAATCAATGCTAAGATACCATATACAATGTTCATGACGCTTTCCGGCATGTGAGTGGACCCAAATCCCCCAATAAAACTTCCAATTAAAATACTTATACCCATGTAGGCAATAAGTGCTTTATTTAAATAACCACCTTTTCGGTAAGCAAAAACACCACCAATTGTTGCAAAAAAGACTTGGATGGCTGTAATGCCTGAAACCTCATGAGCAGTAAATTGCCCCACCCCAAGCATCACTGGAATATATAACAACATCGGATAATTGATGATTGCTCCACCTATTCCTAGCAACCCTGAAATAAAAGAACCTACAAATCCAATTAGGAAGATCGTTATCATAAAGCTAATATCCATGGTATCCTCCTTTTTTAGAAAAGGGAACCTTTATTGGTTCCCCAAAATTTTAATCTTATCTAACTGCACAACGGTTAGGTCCAATCTCCATTTCTCGTTGTTGCTCCATGTCTGGATTGATTTTCCCCATATTCGTTTCACGAATTTCTTGATATGCATTTGGCTGTGGTGGTAAGTTTTCAGTTACGACTTTTCTAAATTCATTTTCGTCGTCAATATTGAGTCCGTGATTTTTAGCAAAAAGTGTTCCTAATTTTTCTGACACACTTCCATCATCGTTTAACTCATCAATCATCATAAAGTGTGCTGGAAGAACGATTAGTTCTTCTGATAATTTTCTGTAACGTTTATAAAGAGTTTCCCTTAAATCTCCTACCCAATCTTCTGCCATACCTGCTAGGTCAGGTCTTCCGATTGAATCAATGAATAGGATATCACCTGATAACAGGAACTTTTCATCCACTACAAAGGAAGTGGAGCCAATCGTATGACCTGGAGAATATAATGCGTAAATATTGATAATAGAATTTCCGATTGTAACCTCATTACTGTCTTCTAACGGTTGGTAATCAAAGGTTACTTCGGTTGCATCCTTTGGCGGAAGCCAGTAGGTTGCACCGGTTTTTGAAGCAATTGTACGCCCGCCAGAAATATGATCGGCATGAAGGTGAGTATCAAATACATGAGTAATTTTAGCACTGATACTTTCCGCAAAATCAAGATAAATATCCGTCATACGTGTTGCGTCAATTAGTGCTGCCTCTCCGTTAGAAACAACCATGTAAGATAAGCAACCTTTACCAATTCGAACAAATTGATAAATTTCGCCTCCATTATTTAAATCGCCTACTTTAACTGGTTCTAGATGTTCGCTCCATGCTTTCATCCCAGTTTGTAGGTAAGATACCGATAAACCTGCTTCGGAAAGCATTTCTGCCACCATGACTGATGAGCCTTCCTTTGCACAAACAACTAATACTTCTTTATCAGTAGGAATTTTCTCCATGATTTCCTCTACACCATCAAGCAATTCAAAGTAAGGGACATTTAAATATTCAAAGTTCTCTCCTTCAATTTTCCAATCGTTAAAATCACTTTCATTTCGAACATCAAGAATAAATAACTCTTCTTTATTAAAAACTTTTTTCGTTATTTCTTTTGGAGTCATTACATTTACAGTCATCCCGAAATTACCCCCCGTGGTATTTCTTTATTTAAAAAAATTTAATCAATTAAAAAGTTAAAGTGACAACCGCATTTTTACTAGTTCTGGATTATTTATTGATTCCTTTTGTTTTCCCAGTCCATTGACTCATACCAGGTACTACATTAAATACATTCGTAAATCCCTTTTCCGTTAATTTTTGTGCAGCGAGATCACTTCGGTTGCCAGTACGGCACACGACAAAAATTTCATCTTCTTTGTTTAGTCCATTTAGTTTGTCTTCCAATTCGGCTAGTGGAATGGAGACCGCGTTAGGAATATGATTAAACGCATATTCTGCTGCTTCTCTAACATCGATTACTACAATCATTTCATTTGAATCAAGTTTTTTCTCTAATTCTTCATTATGGATAAGATTAGGATGCTTTGTTTCAATGGCTTCATCATTAGAAGATTTACGAAGGTAATGCTTTAGCACTTCTCCTTCTTCAATTGTTCCTAAATATTGATGCCCTGAGCTCTCCGCCCATGCTTTCATGTCCGCTTTGGATCCTTTATCTGTCGCTTCAATTTCTAATACTTGTCCTGCCTCTAGGTTATTCATAGCTTTTTTTGTTTTTACAATAGGCATCGGACATGCTAATCCTTTTGCATCTAAAATCATATTCGCTGTTATGTTATTCATGATGGACCCTCCTGTTTATATACCTATATGGGTATTAATTTTGTTAAAAAAATTTATTCAACTTTTCCTTCCCAAGAAAGCATTCCACCAGTCATGTTGATCACATTAAATCCATAGCTTTCAAGGAATTGTACGGCACGACCACTTCTGCCTCCTGAACGGCAAACCACGATATACTCTTTTGATTTATCCAACTCATGCATACGAAATTCAACCAATCCTAATGGCATGGTTACAGCACCAGGAATTTTGCCAGCAGCAACCTCATCTACTTCACGTACATCAATGATATTTACTTTCTTTCCTTCGTTTAATAATGTTTCAACTTCTTTTGCTGTCATTTGTTTCATTATAATTTCCTCCTTTTACTTTGTTTAAGACCAAGCACTCATGCCGCCTTTGACATTAGTTACCTTTGAAAAACCTTGTTTTTTTAGAATCTTACTAGCATGCCCACTCCTCATACCACTTTGACAAATGACAATTACTTCTTTTTCCTTTGAAAGTTCTTTCTCTGCTTTTTGAGCAAGTTGTTGGAGAGGGATGTTTTTAAAACCGCTAATATGGTTTCCTTTATACTCCCCAGGTGTACGCACATCCACAAATTGTTTATTTTTATCCTTTAATTCTGATTTCAATTCAATTTTGGAAATGTGGTTAACACCCTTTGTTGGTAAGAACCGCTTGATTATAAAAAATATCAATATTGCCGTAACAAGGTAATTTACATATTCCATTTGTGATCCCCCTTTTTTAAATAAACAGATTTACATTACCTTCCTCTGCATCTGCTAAATACGCAGCCACTCCTGCATATTCGATTGATTCTACTAGCTCTTCCTGTTGAAGACCCAGCAAATCCATTGTCATCGTACATGCTACAAGTTTTATATCTTGTTCCTGTGCCATTTCGATTAATTGTGGTAAAGTCATCGCGTTGTGCTTTTTCATGACATCTTTGATCATTTTAGGACCAAATCCGGCGAAGTTCATTTTTGAAAGTCCCATTTTATCAGCGCCTCTAGGCATCATTTTTCCAAACATTTTTTCCATAAATCCCTTTTTTACTGGGATATTTTCATCTTTACGTAAGGCATTCAATCCCCAAAATGTATGAAAAATGGTTACTTCATGATCATAAGCAGCCGCACCATTTGCAATAATATAAGCAGCCATTGCCTTATCATAATCTCCACTAAATAAAACAATTGTTGTCTTTTTCTTTTCTGTCATGTTATGACCTCCTGGATGTAATCATTAAACCTATACCTGTATGGGTATTTATAAAAGTAAAAAAATTATCCTTTTTTAATCCAAAACTTTAAAATATCATTAGCTTTTTCATGTTTTAACAGTTCATGACCACCTGATTTTGCCCAGGCTGTAAGGTCATTCATAGCACCATTATCCGTTGTGTATATTTCTAAAACTTGACCGGATTCAAGTTCATTCATCGCTTTCTTTGTTTTAACAATTGGCATTGGACAAGCTAAACCTTTGGCATCAACTACTTTTGTTATATTCATTATTTGATTCCTCCCATTTGCTAAATTACCATTACCCCTATGGGTATATATATTAGTAAAAATAAAAGAGGGTGTCAACCCTTTTTTATCGACTTTTTACTAGTAAATTAACTGCTTCTTGGACTAATTCCTCCATACTTTTTTCCCCTGGTTCATTTGCTTTTTGAACACATTCCACTAAATTGGAACTAACAATGACCCCAATCGTCCGGTCAATGGCACTTCTAGTCGCAGATAACTGGGTGATCACTTCTTTGCAGTCCTTATTTTCTTCCATCATTTTTAAAATCCCTCTTAGCTGTCCTTCAATGCGCTTAACTCTATTTTTCATTTGATCATTGTAATCCATGGTTTGTCCTCCTTTTAACAATTAATTTCTATTTTTAAGGAATTCTCCTTTGATATTAATTGTTGATGATTAACAAATGTATATCCAACAACACAAAAACCCTTTTTTCTTAAGCAACGTACTCCTATATTTTTTTCAAGTGGGCTTGATACAATTAAATGCAGTTCCCTCTTTGGTATTTCTATGAAATTTCTTTTAAGATAAGCAATAGGAATAATCAGTGCTCCTTTTATTGGGTTCTTATATGATTCATTATAATTTCTTAATTCAATTACCTTTATCTTATCCAAATTAAGATCGTTCAAGTTGATACAATGGACACCAAAAACCGAGAAATACCCTCTATAAAAAATACTAGCAACTATTGCAGCTAAAATTTTAAGTGTCATCTATTCCCCCTACAATGAACCAATGTCATTGACAAGTTCTATGTTATACCCACTAGGGTATAATGTCAACTCTGTATTTTTAAATTTAATTTTTTTCTCTTGGATTGATTGAGTTTGTATAATATGAGTCGCAGAAAGGTGAAAATAAGAGCTTCGATCTCCCTAGCGGGTTCCGTTTCCTATCGCAAAACGTAAATCCTTTTCTTATTAAAAAACAATCATTGGATTAATATAGTTATAAAATTAAAACCATAAGATCATCATCGAAGAATTGATTTTCTTATTTATTCTACGTTTAACTACAACAAATTACATCGTCATACCTGCCCGTGTATTGAAGATGATTTTTGAACTGGATTTTTATGCTTGAATTGGCAAATAAATCTTTACTTCTTCATCTCCATTCTCCAAAGGGTGATATGTCTCTATAATATAAGAATCGAAATCTCTTTGATAACCTTGTTCCTCTGCCCAATACAATAATTTTAAATGTAGTTCTCCCAAATTAGATATATTCCCTCTTGTAGTTATGTAACTTTTATTGATTACAATATAATTCATTCCTGTTGGTACTTCATTTAATTTCTCACTTACAAGTAACCCTACATAATAATGACCTATCCTATGCTTCTCATCTTTTTTAGGCTCAAATAATGCAATTTCAGTCTTTGTTGGATTTAGGATTTCGTTTGAGCTGCTTAATAGTTGCTTTGCAAGGAAGGGTACTTCATTACCAAAGTTAACAAACTCCCCACTACCCTTTAATCCAACAAGCTTAAATTCTTTATTAACCAACATAAACGACATATTAACCTCTCCTATAAGAAAAATATTCCATAATCTATTAACTTCATTTATTCAGCAAAAAATCCTTACTTCCTGCATTAAAGTAAGAATTTTCATACTGAATTGTGCCTATCCCTTTGTTTATAATGCTATCGAGGAAGGATAGTTGAATACCACTACAACTAGACACTTAACCTTAGTAAAAACTTATAAATTATTTTACTATAAAAAAGAGAGCATTTCCCCGTTACAGGTTGCTCTCTTCAAAGATGGTTACGACTGTTTTCCTTGTTGATACTCTACTGATTCACTTAGTTTCTCTTTTGACATAAGAATCGCTCCTATTATCGCTATTGCAGATGGAATGATTGCCCACATAAATGTATAGGTGATCGACGATGATAGAACATCTGTGATTTTTTCCAAAATCGGTTCAGGAATTTGCGCCCGTGCCTGAGGTTGTAGAATCGCTCTCGGGTCAATTGACATCGGGGTATCCACTCCTTCTCCACCCATCCCTGAAAAAATATCCGTTAAGCTAGCTGTAAATTCGTTTCTTTGAATGATACCAAACACCGTAATTCCTATTGTCATACCGAGTGAACGAATGAAGGAAACGGTTGAGTTTACAGAACCACGTTGTGACGGATCAAAGTGATGAATGGCAGCATTCGGTAAGACAGAGAACGTTGCACCAATACCAAGTCCTGTAATAATCATATAGATTGTAACGACTATTCGACTTGTGTCAGCTTCTAACGTTGTTAATAAAGTAACTCCAAGTGCAAGGATACAAGTACAGAAAATCAGTATTTTGCGATAGCTCCATTTGTTCATTAACGCCCCACCAGTTGTAGCAGAAACAACCGATCCAAGCATCATTGGAAGTAATACTAAACCAGAGTTTGTTGCTGTTCCACCAAGTACACCTTGAATATAAATTGGAATATAGACGGAAGCCGTAATAAACGCCATCCCGCTGAATAACCCAATAATATTCCCAGTTGTAAATAGGTTAACTTTAAACATCGAAAATGAAATAATTGGATCTTCTACTTTTCGTTCGATTATGATAAACAAAACGAAAAGAACAACGAAGGCAGCAAATAAGGCTAAGATAAACGCTGAATCCCATGCATATTCATTTCCACCTAGTTCTAATGCAAACATAACGCTGACAACGGCACCTACCAATGTGATGGCACCCCACCAGTCAATTTTCTGCTTCGTGTGCACAGGAGATTCTTTATAGAATACAGCGATGAAAACAATAGCTAAAATACCAAGAGGGATATTGACGTAAAACACCCATTCCCAACTAATATAATCGGTAATGTATGCTCCTAATAATGGACCAAATATACTTGATAAACCAAATACCGCTCCAAATAGTCCTCCAAGCTTTCCTCTTTGCTCTACCGGAACTGTATCAAACATGATTGTAAAGGCGATTGGGATAAGTGCACCTGCTCCAATCCCTTGAATTGCTCGGAAAATACTAAGCTCTGTGATTGTATCAGCTTGCCCACATAACATGGAGCCAATTAAAAATACAATCAAACCAAATATAAAAAATTTTTTTCTCCCGAACATATCCGAAAGCTTACCAAAAATCGGCATCCCCGCCATTTCCGCTACCATATATGCTGAGGTTACCCAAACAAACTTATCAAATCCACCTAGTTCCCCTACAATGGTTCCCATAGCGGTTGCGACAATTGTATTGTCCATTGATGCCATGAGGATGCTTAATAAAAGCCCCGCCATAACAAATCCTAATTTACTTTTTTTGACTTTCATATGTAGTAGTCCTTTCAAAAGGTAATGAATAACATATTGACTGTATCATAACCTTGTTACGTTTGATAATTATTTTATGTGAATTTAATTCTGCTCATGATAGTGTTCTTTTAATAAAAAAACGGGCAAAAACCGACAGTGCTCGAATCGACAACTCCTTATTCTATATCATCCGAAGAACTTAATTTTACAAATTCTTCAGCCTCTTTCACGCATATTTCCATTCCTTTTTCCCAGAATTCCTCCGAAGTAATGTCTTCTCCTAAATGTTTCATAACTAAATCTTCTACAGTCATTCTTCCTGAATCACGAAGTAAGTTCAGATAATCCTTTTCAAACTCTTTTCCTTTCTCCTTTGCCTTTGCATAGATACTTAAAGCGAATAAAAACCCAAAAGTATATGGAAAATTATAAAAAGGAGATTGTGTAATATAATAATGTGGTGTCCAAACCCAGGAATAAGTGGAAGGGTGTTCTAGCGAACCATCATAAGCTTCATGTATGGCATCCCCCACTAACTGATTTAGACGATTTGCTGAAACAATCCCTTCTTTACGTTCTTCATAAAATCTCTGCTCGAATAAGAATCTGGAATGAATATTCATAAAGTTCATTACACTACGTTTTAATTTTTCATCCAATATAAACAATTTATCTTCTATTGATTTTGCCTTTTTCATAGCTGCATCAAATATAATCATTTCTGAAAAGGTTGAAGCAGTTTCTGCAACACTCATTGGATATCGTTTATTCAGCCCATAAACAGTCTTCATTGCATAATTGTGGAAAGCATGACCCAATTCATGAACAAGCGTTAACACATTTAAAAAAGTACCCCCAAATGTCATAAAAACTCTTGATTCACCTGTAAGTGGAAAACCAGCACAAAACGCAACAGCGGATTTATTGGCGCGGTCTTCGGCTTCTATCCAAGCTTCATTGAAAGCTCGCTTAACGAAACCTTCTAATTCGGTTCCAAACTGACTAAAATGTTCCGTAATTAAAACAGCTGCTTCGTCGTATTCTATCTTTTGATTATTAGTGCTAATGGGAGCCCAAAAATTATATGCTTTCATACTAGAATCACCCATCATTTCAGCTTTTCGCTTCAAGTAATTCGAGAAAGGCTTTTTATATTTACTGATTACTGACCACATGGCATTCATTGTTTCTTCTTTCATTCTGTTTTCTTTCAAAGGTACTTCTAAAACACTTTTTACTCCAGATTTTTTATATACTTGTAACCTGAAGCCTGCAATGTGATTTAATATTTTAGCAAATAACTCTTCTTTTTCTTGCCATATAGATTCTAAGGCGTAATGAGATCCCTTCCGGACATCCTCAATAGGGTGAGACCTTAAGTTGAGTGCTTGTCCGACTGATAGATTCTTTTCTTTTCCATCAACTTGAACATTTACGGTAATACTGCTTACGAGTGCATTATAAAAATGACCCCAAGCATGATATCCATCAGCCATTAAATCAGATATTAAATTATGCTCATGATTGGATAAATGCTTATCTATATTCTCACGCCATTCGTTTAATATAAATCTATAATCTTCTACTTCTTTCATTTCAAGTAAGCTTTCCCATACATCTTGCTTTGTATTGGTTACTATATTTTTCACTTTCGATAATTCTTTTTCATAACGGGATTCTATTTGTGCAACTTTTCCTCGTAAAATTGCAGCGTCTTGATCTTTGGGGGATTGTGCTAGAAGACATGTGATAAATGAATTAGCTTGTGACAAATTCACACGAATGTTTCCAATGTCTTCCACTATGTTTACCAAGTTTACGACTTCATTCGTTGCTATTGGAGTAGTAAATGATTCAACACATTTTTCTAGATCGTATACAAGAACCTCCAAACGCTTAATATGGTCTAGAAATTGACTTGATTTGCTTCCACCTTGGAAAATATTATCTAAATTCCATACTTTTTGATATCCCGTATTCTCCATCATCTTCCTCCTTGAAATATGTATATTTGACTTTATACCGAACGTATATTCCTAATTTAACATAGTTAGAAGAAGTAGAGGTGAATATATTTTTTCTTTTTATAAAAAGAGACACTAATCCAAATGAATCAGTGTCTCCTGTCTATGTACAATCCAATAGAACCCCGGTTACTTAACCACACACCTCTCCCCTTTTTCATCAAATGCGTTCTTAAAATCAAACGCAAAAGAAGTGGGTCCATTCTGTACATAATAATTGTATCTTTTGAAAGCCTCCTGCCATGAGACATCTTTCACCTGCTCGGTCCACCAGACGACATATGAAAGGTGTTTCTCTTGATAAGGCTCCATCCATTTGCTCCTATCTCTCATCGCTAGCCTGTGCTTACCTGAATAGGTAAAACGATATAAGCCTAGAAGGCTTTTCCATACTGTAAGTGTAAGAACCGGGTAACCATCCCCTTTGGCAGCTTCCTCGGGAATAGGGACACCAAAAGGTGAAAACTCCTCTATTAGTTGCCCTGTTTTAGCAGCCTGTTGCATTACCTCGTAACCCGCTTCAAAAAATCCACGAGAGGCGGGGTGGTCATAGGGGTGTTGTAGCCTGCCCACCGTATAAATCGATATGAATGCCATAAGAATCCCTCCATTTAAAGTCTTTACCTAGATATATTCAAGTAAAGAGGGATCTTATGCCCTTTTAGTTACCAAGTAAAATCGTTATTCTCTGATAAACCACACCTTGGAAATCAGATGATCCTTTATTTCATAAATCGCCATTAAGCTGGTACTCTCCTCTGTAATTCCATTTGTAGCGATTTCCCAATCGATGACCTTGTTTCCGACGATCGAACGATTCTTGATCTCTGCGAACATTTTCTTTTTGAAGGTTTCGGTATATCTTTCAATCAGTGCCTGTTTTCCGCTTAAGGTAATGGTATTATCCGGGAAGGTGTAAACGGTAATATCGTTCGCATATGTACTAGCAAATCCCTCTATATCTTGGATGTTGTAGTATTCTATTTGCTGTTGAACAACTTATTCTACTGACATGATCTACACCTCTTGTATATTTTTTTACTGTTGATTGCACGTGATTACTATTGACATCTTATCCTTTTATATCATAATTATATAATTTATAAACGTCTGTTCAAAAAAGAAGTCCTAAGGTACAATAGTGTCCCCGCTTAACAGTATGGGGATCAGGTTAGCTTAAGCACCTGAGTTGATATATAGGCGGAGAAAATCCGCTTAATTAATAATTTGTATTAAAAAAAGCATAAATAGACAGAGAGATTCCGCTTATTGACTCAAAAAATTCGAAAATGGGAGATTTTTCTTTGATTAAGCGGAAAAGCTCCGCTTACTTACCCCGAAACAAGCTTCATTTTACATTTAACCGGAATATCTCCGCTTATATTACTTTGCTGATTTCCTTACTTTCTACATTAAGCTAGACACCCAGCCAATACTATTTACCGCAGCATTTTTTATATTTTTTGCCGCTTCCACAAGGGCATGGATCATTTCGGCCGACTTTCATTTCGTTTCGGACTGGAGCAAGTGGGAGATCATTCCCCTTCTGTCTAAAGTCGAGTTCTCTCTCCAGTGCTACTTGTCTCCATAGGGCTAATTCTCGGTGCTTTAACCCCAAGATCGAAAAGTAGCCATAGACGGTCTGTTCAACATCAACAAGGCCAGAAGTATATTCTAGTTCCATATGTGCGGTAATTTCAGGTAGAGCTTCTTCCGAAAACTGGTGACAAAGTGCTTCCATTAGAATGTCTTGTTGGTCGAGTTCTTTTGCAGAACGGTAAGCTTCTCTTAAAACCTCAACTGCAAAGTCTGATTTTATGTTTTCAACAATGGAAGCAGTATAGATAATAGAATTATCTTTCCTTAGATAGGGCGCTACTTCCTTTACCACCTCATCTGATTGGAAACTGGTTAACGTTACAGACAGTTCTTCTAATAAACTATCTTCATCGCGATCCAACAGGCTAACCAATAACGGAATATATCTCTCTAATTTTAACAATCCAATCATGTAAACCGTCAAGATTCCATTGAATGAAAACCATTTTTCCTTTAATTCTTCTTCAAGTACAAGGTCTATTTCATTCTCTGTAACCCATCCATTTTTCACTAAACACGCAGCTAGTTTTTTTGCTTTTATGAGGTAATGGTGATGTTCTGAACCAGCCCGCTCAAGGTCATTTAAGATTTGACCATATTCCGAGTACACTTCTTCGTCCTTCCCATGTAACAACAGATCATATAAGGACCAGGTTTCCTTTGGAATATAGTTTTGAAGCTGTTCTTTATATTTAAGTGCAAGTTCCGGTTCGATCCGGTGGACCAGGTTCAACGCTAAATGACGGTTGGATGGTTCCATTGAAGGAACATTTTCAACTAAAATCTTTACAGCCTCTTCATTGAAGGATTGATTTTCTAAATAAATGAAGATTGAAGTTTGTTTGTCTTTATTTCTAAATGCTTCTTTCAGTAATTCATTGGTCCATTCTTCCGGGACATTCGGATAATCATGCAGAGCATGGAGCACTACCTCTTGGATTAATATATCATCGCTGATCAAATGCGGTTTAATTTTTTCTAAAAATGTCATTATGTATCCTCTCATTCTTCCATTTTATGAATACAATTATTGTACTTTATTGGTAAGACAAAGTAAAAAACGACTAGAATGGCGCCCTATTTTTGTTTTTGCTACTATTTTTGCTGCTTCAGCTATTAACCCCTCTTTTTAATAATCTAGTTTTCACATTAAATAACTTGGATTAATGTATAAATATAAAAAACTCTCCTCCCAAGAAGAGAGTATGTAATAAAATAATGAGCCAGAGTTCCTAAATTAACCCTTTGTCACCACCTTCGAAATACAACAACGATAAAGGACTTTTAACCAGTAATAAACATTAATAATGTAACTCCAATTTGACTAAATTAAACTATTGTTTCAGTTTCATTCACTAATCCAAGAAGCGATGGTCCAATTACAATTCCAATGAGAAGTTTTCCAAAAACAGAAGGCTTCCATAATCTTACACTGAGGCTTCCGGCACCTTTTGACGCAATAAGAATAATGGCCAATTATAGTTTTAACACTTAAATTACCACCTTTCATTATTATAGATTGTCTTAGTTTGATAAAAATACAAAAAGAGCCAGTTACCAAAGGACATATTAATCCCTTGGTGACAGGCTCCTCCAATTCCATTCAGTATTTTATTATTTATATGCTAGCATATTTCAGGGTGGAGGTCTTCAATGAAAATATCAGCTATTTTTCATGTGAAATATGTAGAATCGAATAAAGCACTCCATATGTTTCTATAATATAATTACTTACATCACTTAAAAAGTAAAATACATCATATTCCCACTTATCAGGATTATACGTCAGCATAAATTCTGAATTTTGATCTTTGGTAGATCCTTAACTATTTCTTCTTTTGTGTTACGCAAACTTCCCTGTGGTGGTATAGGTTTTGTAAGGTGAAACAGATATTTATAAGGGCTTATGTTTGTTGGTGGATTAACCAGTGGTATCCCCACTTGAACTTGCTGCCATCCGAAAGAGGTAAGAATGTTATCATAATAGCCCTCAAACAAAAACTTGTTAAGGCCGTTATGATTTTTCCATAGATAAAGCGGGCAATAACTGTTTTGTAAATTATGATTTTTTCCTTTTTCCGTGATTAGATACAACTTATATTTTAAATCATCAAATCCATCGGTTTTATGGCCATTATTTATGACTCGTGCCTTGATGATATTCATGTCATAGTCACTTGGTAATGTGATTTTGTATTGTGTCGTGATCATTTTTTTCCTCCTTATTGTTATCAAGATTTCTTACTCGAGGTTTTCTCTGATCACATCAAAAAAAACTGATGCCAGCATAAATGTTGCTCCCTATTTGCGTTCTACAAAACTAATAGAGGATAACGTTTTAATTATAATTATTATTAGGATTAAAATCGTATGGTTGTATGAACAATCCATCCCCTTCTACCCTCTATAAGGAGAAAAAGCCGCCAAAATGGGCAGCAGGTCTTAAAAAACTGAGGTAAAAGTTAATCAAATAAACTTAACAAAATTATTAACAGTATAGATATTGAAAAGAAACCGATCATAAAGTATCCAAAGAATTTTAATAATTTCGGCAATTTTCTTAAATCTGTTTTTGCAAGATTTGCAGCATTTCCTTCTATCTTGTTAAAGTGATCTATTGCATCATTAAATGGTTTGTTATCCTCTTCCATACTTCCACCCCTTTATCACAAACCTATTGCTATCGGGACTAGTGCCTTCGACTTAATATAGGTAGTATTCGATGTTCATGATGGTTAATCATTCATCAACTGATAAGCTGCCTGGTTATTTAATGATATTCTTTATCAGATGTAAATACTTGCTTGGTGGAGCATGCAAAAAACTGGAAAAATCATAGGACCTAGTAATTGCTAAGTACCCTTTAAATGTAACCTCGCTCTATTTATCTTGGTTTTTTTCAAGCATTTCTTTTAAGTATTCTTCAGATTTCCCCTTTGGAATGCTGAGACTCTTCCAATTACTATCCTTTAATTGTTTGCCAATATAAACAATTTGTCCAATATGATATGCGTAGTGTGCCATTTGTCTTTCTATTGCCTCTATAACCAAATGACCTTCTCCACGAATGTATATATTTTTTAATAAATCTTGCTCACTTAAACTAGTTAGTGTAGCGATTAGGACTATCCAACCTTTTTCCCAAACACTCATTAACTCAGATTTCGAAGATATATCATCAATAAATTCTTGATCACGATTTCTATATTCCTTTTCCCCATCTGAAGTTAAAAAGTCCGTCCACCTTGATACCATATTTCCGCTTAAATGCCTTACTATTATGGCAACACTATTTGACTCGTTATTATAAGTCCATTGTATTTCCTTTTCCGATAATTGATTTAATGTCTTATCACCAAGGCTTTTTACACTTTTAAATCTTTCAATTACAATTCTCAAGTATTCGTTTCCAATATTCACATTCATCCCCTCCACAAAATTAAAAATTTTTCTTTATATTTCTTTTTAGAATTATACGATGACTTCTAATAATAATGCATAATCTCCCTGTAACTTGTACAGTTATTTCAATAAAGATCACCATGAAAACTACGTTTTGTTTTGAAAACTCTTGGTTATGAGCCAAGCGTTTTTTTGTCTATTTATTCTCTCGCTCTTCAGGTGCAGCTTTATAGTAATAGATAGGAGCTGGGTTTCCGTAATTCTACATTTAAAGTGGAAACGTATTTAACTCCTTCCTCATTACTTCAGTAAAGTTCAACAAAAAGAAGCGTTAATCCTTCTTGAATTATCGCCCCTGTTATCTCTCTTGAACATCGTACCCAATGTTTTATTTAAAGGTGCTTACGACATCTAAAAATTCTTCTTTTGTATAGATCGGTTTATTTCTATCGGGATTTTCTATCAATGAAATTTCTTGTGTACTATTGTCATCCGTCCATAAAACTACTTTTTGTAAACCGTTTTTTGTTTCACTGTAAGTGGCTTCTATACCGTTTTTAAGTTTCACAGTTTCATTATTTTTAAATTCGTGACTCGGGGAACTAGGATTATGAAATGTGTTTATTGTTATATTCCAATCACTATTTTCATCGGCGTAAATAAAATAACTAAGCACAATGTTCCCATTAGGATCATTTACAGGTTCACTTGTGTATCCGAAATCGACTGTATATTTTTCTGAAAGTAACTTAGTAGGGAAAAGCATTTCATCTTTAATATCAACTGGAAATGGTTTGATTTCATTTTTAATGTCGTCAGGTAACTGTGCACTCCTAGATTCATATGGGGTTTTACTTGAGCACGATACGAGCAAAAATATAACAAATATACTTAATAAAATTCTTTTCAATACCATTCCCCCTAGTTTTTACCTATTAGTAAATACGATTCAGTTTGTAAAAAGTTCCAAATCGATGCAAATACATAATAAAAGGACGGGACCATTGTGGTGATCCCATCCTTTTATTGCATTTATTTTACTTCCATTCTCACAAGTGACGGTATCCCGAAGAAACCCTGCCATGAATTTTAGCCAAAATGAGCTGCGTTTTCCGACTTCATATCGTGAGTCCTTCCGTTTCATCACGATTCATTGCTATTTAATAAGCAGGGGCTATGTACCGATTATTTAACTTTAATGGCAATTTTCCCTTTAGCATGATGTGTCTCACTTAATTCATGTGCTTTTTGTAACGCTTTTGTTGAAAAATCAAAGATACTGCCCACCTGAGGCTTAAGTATACCTTTCTCAAGTAGTTCGCCTAATTCCCCTAGCTGTTTCCCATTTGGCGTCAACCAATAGGAGCTTGCCGTTACTTGATACTTTTCTATTAATGCTGGATCGGGTTGTCCGGCAATCGTTACTAGTCTGCCGCCAGGCTTTAATACTTGGAAGCTTTTATTTAATATGTCGCCGCCCATCGTATCAATGACCACATCAAAATCACGTAATACTTCTTCAAATTTTTGTGTGCGGTAATTGATGAATTCATCTGAACCCAGCTCTTTTACATATGCTTCATTTTGTTCACTCGCTGTTGTAGCGACATGGGCACCTAAATGTTTTGCCATTTGAATGGCCAAACTACCTACACCACCAGCTCCAGCGTGGATGAGTACTTTATCTCCATGCTTGACTTTTGTATTGTCCACTAGACACTGCCAAGCGGTTAAACCGGCTAATGGAATTGAGGCAGCTTCTTCAAATGTCAGATTGCTAGGCTTTTTTGCAAGCAATTCCTCATCCACCGCCGTAAATTCCGCATAAGTACCTTTAGCGGTAGTATCCGGCCGCGCAAAAATATCATCCCCGACCTGAAAATCCTTCACTTCACTTCCAACTTCAACTATCTTACCCGCTACATCCCAGCCAAGGATAATTGGGAATGCCCAATCAAGCATCTGCTTCAAGTAACCCGCACGAAGCTTCCAATCAATTGGATTAATCGAAGTTGCATACACCTCAACAAGTACTTGGTTTGCTTTTATTACTGGTTTCGGCAGCTCCTGCTCTTCTAACACATCTTTACTACCATATTCATTGATGACAACTGCACGCATGAATTTGCACACCCTTATACATTTTATATATGCACGCTCTATTATTCGTTTTTTCCGAAGAAGTCATTCCTTCTCGTCAGAGCTTAATAAAATCCACCATTTTCTTTATTTCAGTTTTGAACTTATTTAATATTTCCTTCATAGCAACCTCCACGAGAATATAGAAACAAAATTATATACCACAGGGTTTTTTAACTAAATTGCCCAATATAAAAAGCATCCCTTTTTGAAGGAATGCACCCGCTGTTATTTACATATGAGCAACTCCAAAGAGAATAGATATAGTTACAAAGCCAACAATTAGTACCCCATAAAGGCTTAAAACGATTGTTTTCATTCTTCCTTTTTGACTAAATAATGCAAATAAAATTGAAAGCCCTACGCCGAACATTAGAATGGCACTGCCTGTTGCACCTGATACTTTTCCTATTACAAAAATTTGCATAGAGAGAAAAGTTAAAATAAAAATGGTGATTGAAGCAACTCCCAAGTAATTTCGCATTGTATTCTATCTCCTTTTTTTAATAAGGTTTTACCACAAATATCCAAATTATTCTTCAACTAATCTACCCTGTTACTTCAATCCAATTCCCATTCCGCTTGCACTTTAAGTCCCATAATAAATGCTTAATGACATTATTAGCGAAGATTAATGCCAGAAATCACGTTTAACCATATGGTGTGGAGGGTAGTAAATAAAATGAACCATCATAAAGGAGGAATGAGCATGAATGTCGCTGACGTAATGACTACCAATGTTGATAGCTGTAGTCCGGAAAGTACTTGTAAAGAGGTTGCTATGAAAATGAAAGAACTGGATGTGGGGGCCGTTCCAATTTGTGATAATGAAAAATTAGTAGGAATTGTAACCGACCGAGATATTGTTATAAAGGGATTTGTCAATAATCTTTCGAGTGACTCCATGATTTCTGAATTAGTAACCGACAATGTTGTAAAAGGAAGCAAAGAAATGTCAGTGGAGGAAGCGGTAAGACTCATGTCCCAGCACCAAATTCGCCGTCTCCCTATTGTGGAAGATGACAAATTGGTTGGAATCGTCTCTCTAGGTGATCTAGCTGTTAATAATCAGTCGACTTATGAAGCTGGACAAGCCCTTAAGAATATTTCGAATCCTGCCGAACCTAAACAATCAAACTTCTAATCAAAATTCCAATGTATCCGATACGTGCCACTGGAAAAATAACAAAGGGGTGCCAAACATGCCATTATTAGAGATTAGTATTGTTCCAGTTGGGACAGATTCTCCAAGTTTCAGTACACAGGTAACCGATGAAGTAAGGGTCATTGAGGAAAAAGATTTAAAGTATGAGTTGACACCTACATCAACCGTTTTAGAAGGCGACATCGACGATTTGTGGGAAGCGGCCAAACAAATGCATCAAAAAGCACTTGAAGTGGGTCCGGAACGAATCGTTACCAATATTAATATTGACCATCGGACGGATAAACAAATGGATATGGATCAGCAAATTGAAAAGGTTGAGAAACATTTGGGTTAGGAAATTGCCTTCCAAGCGGAACCTTATATGTAGACCGTCAAATGAAATACTTCGACTATGGGTTCTTTTGATTGATTAGTTCAAAAGGAAATCAAATAAGTAATCAGGCCTTTACGAACCAAGACATATTTTATGTTTTGGTTTGTAATGGCCTTTTTCTAAATCCAGGTGCTTGTCCCCGCCAGAATTACAGAGCTTAATCTGATTCCTTCACTAAATGCCCCGTTAGTGGAACAACAAAAAGCTCTACTCCTTACTGAAGTAAAGCACCCGTTTATTGAAGAAGATATTTAATTGCTGACTACACCAAAAATAAATTTAAATTCTTTACGGCTTTTATTCACTCGCTTGATACCCTCTATTAAATCAATTATTAAAACGGAATTACCAATCCATATTCTTAGTACAAAGAGTGGAATCTTATTGGTCCTACTATACCTTTCTCCTCGTATTCAGTCCCATCTTCTAACTCTGTTTCCGTCCTTATCAACCATGTGTTTCCTATACCAAATTCTATGTATTTCAACAATAACTCTCCTTAAAATTCGTTACAAAACCCTAATACTTGTTGCACTATACTGTACCGTCAGTACAACAAGAAAATGGTTATTCTAAATACTCACTGGCTAGATTAGGGTTTAAGTACCTTGCCATTCCTGTTTTAATTCTCTTTAATCCAAGTTTCTTATAAAAATCCTCATTTCCAGAGGTAGAAATTAAATGAACGCACGATATATTACTTAGTTTATCGAGTAAATACTCCATAATTTGTCTCGCTATCCCTTGTTTTTGAAATTCTGGATGTACTATAACGTCATAAATTGCTGCATTAAAAACACCATCTGTCATCGCCCTACCAAATCCAATAATCCGACCATTTACTGTAACCAATGCTATGACATTACTTGCTTCGAAAATTTGCTTGATAATCTCTATTGTATGCTTTGTCCAACCGACAGAAGAATATATTTCCTTCATTTCATCAAGACTCAATTTAGAAAAATCACTATGTATTCTTAAATCCATAAAACCCCTCCCTACAATACTATAAGTATTTCTCTATTATTTTTAATTGTACCTTCTTTAAGTATCCTGCTTCGTTAGTCCAACAAGAAAAAATGACCGCAACAGCGATCATCATCATTTACAAAAGCACCCGTTAATGCAATAAGGAAATTTATTTCGTTCCTACCAGTGTACTTGAAGTTTATTACCATTAGGATCATAAAAGTGGAAATACGAATGACCGATATTTTCTTGTATATCCTCGACTTTAACTTGATTATTAATTAGGTGTTGACGAAATTCGGATAGTTCTGGGCTTGTAAAGCCAATACTAAAAGCTGATTCATTATTAATTGTAAAGTGGGCAAATGTTTCATCGTCAGTTGGAACTAAGATAAGTAAAAAAGCTCCCTCATTAACTTTAAAAATCGCAAATGGATCGTCAGTAATGTTTAATAACTGAATCCCTAATACATCTCTATACCATTGTGTAGACTGTTCTAAATCTTTTACAGGAATTCTAATATAATGTACTTGCTCAATAAATGATTTACTCATATTTACCTCTCCTTACTTTAATCTGGTATATCAAATAATTCTCTTTTTTGTGTTTCTTTCCTTCCAAATTATTAAATTAACCTGCCCCTTTAGTTCAATAAAAAAGAGCACTTCTCCTTCTTGAAGAAATGCAACCGTTAGACGTACAAAATGTTTCTTTAGGGATATTATAATTCTGATTTCACCTTATTTTGATTTACAATTGTCTTTTCAACTAAATATTGATAACCGTAAATAATAATCGAAAGTATTATACAAATAAAATACCAACCAATGTGATTAATCTTTTTAAATTTAAATGTACCAACCTTTTCCCACACATATGCCATTGGAAAAGCGTTAAGAGTATTTAGTAAAACATTGGTAATCAAATATTTTGGAAAATTACCGTAAGTTAGTTTAAAAATCCATAACGTTGCTACAAAATATGGTCCTAAAATGTATGAAAAATCTACGTTTCCTGGTGAAAATGGATTTTTATTTATCCACCATCTTCTCTTATTACTGATGACACTAAAAACACTAATAAATAAATTAACAAAACTTGCCACTGGTAAATACCTGAAGAATGACTTTTTATCCACAAACAGAACAGAAAGCCACGGAATGATTATCATAGCTAAGGAAAATACTTTTTTTTCTTAATTATAAACTAACCCCTTTTATTTTTTTATATAATTCCCTGAGACTTAACGTATCTAAATAAGTGTTCCATAGAAAAAAATAATTAACAGTTGTTTCTCTTGCCTACACTCCCTTAACCATATAAAAAACTGCCGTGAATGGCAGCACGAACCTTGTAAACATACCAAATTTTGGTCTTGGAATAATCTCCCTAAATAGGTGCAAGATAATAACGATTAATTGGAGGAGGTTATTAGTGTGCTTAACAAAAAAGAGAAGATAACATCCTTACTTTGGATTGCTATACTTGGCTTAATTTTAACAACGATATATACAATAATCCTTGGTATTTTAGGATATAGGACAATGAGCAGGATCGATTATATTTACAAACAGAATAAACAAAAATCAAAAAATAGTTAATAAAGAGTGACTGAGAAGTTGCTCCTTTTTTATTTCTTCTTTAACTAACGATGTAGGTTTGTTAAGGAATAATTACATATAATTTTCATTTTCCTTTATTCCAAGCTTTTTTATAACATTGAAAATGTGATTGAGTACAGTATTCAGTGATAAAAGGTAATTCAACAACATCATTTGTGACTTTTTCTTGAGCTATCCTGCATCCTTATTGCATTAAGAAAAGCTGCCGAAATGACAGCTTGATTTTGAGCCTCAGCCGTTTAGTTGATTAGGATTCAGGGATAGACCCTTAATGGTTCAAATATACCTCCTCATTAAGAAATTAACTGTCTAAAAATACTATTCAAATCTTATCTAGCTGTCTTTATCATGATTAGGTTCTAAGGGATGATGAGGAGGATTAGGGGAGTCATTACGATGAATTACCACAAAGTCAGCATATCGGAAAAACATTGTTGGTTCTGCCTCATTCAGAGAACTGCCACCATCAGATGAAAAACCACCTGTGACACAGATTTGAATTAAGTCTCTTGATGATTTATCTACGTTTCCACTAATTGAAATGATCAATACTAATTGGTCGTTTGAAGCCGTATTACTGTTGTTAATTGGTAAAGGAGGGACAACCGATTGAGAGAGCATAACTGCTGAATTTGGTTTAACTCTGATTAGTGCTGGTGGGTGTATCAGAGTACAAGGTGATGGTGGGTGATTTGTGTAGGATGAGTGAATCGCATTTGGTTGAATGAAGACTTGGTGAATCTTTAATGTTACCGTCAATATTCGATTACTCAAATTTGTAAAGCTTATAAAAAAGAAGTTGACAGGATTTCCGTTGCAAGTATGCCTGGGAACCACAAAAGGTCCCGTACTTAATGTTGCCATAGCAAACACAACCTTTCAAAAAATCTATTATCTAGTATATTGAATGCAAAAATCGTAATTATTGACAGGGACAAGTTATCTAGTTAATCTGTACAATTATTGATATTCACCTATTGTATAGTACCGTTCAACATAAAAATTGAAAAATGTTTTATTAGTTTTTTTTCCATTCTTCAACTCCCAAACCTACAACGTTAGCTCACAAAGAAAAAGAGCCGCCGTAGCAACTCATTGTTAAACTCTAACACCTTTTAGTTGAACAACAAAAAATAAAAAGCGACCTGCAAAAGAATCGCTGTATTAGACACTGATTGTTTAGATACTTCTATTCCTTAATGAATCCCTATCTACATTTTGCGGAGGTTGTTCCAACCACCTGTTTTCAATCATCAATTGAGCTCCATCATGAGCATATTGAAGTATTTCAGCCACTAACCTTGTATAATGCCCACCTATATCCTTTCTAAGGCTTGCACCAATTGCAGCTCCGTAGCCAGCAACACTAATTTCATTCAGGCTAAGAGTATGAAACATCATTAGCTTATCTGAAAATGGTGAATCAGCGGATTGAGATATGTTTGAATCCCAGGTACTTGGTAACGGCACTTCATCTTCAACCAATATTTGTCTAAAAACAGTTTCATGCTTAGCGGCTATTTCCGCACCTCTTTCCATATATTTTCTAACTTCAGGTGATTTAGCAGTTTGGGAAAAACCAGCTATAAATGTTCTACCAATTGAGTTTGTTTCTGTATTTTTACAAATATGTGCTAGTTCAATGGCAGTTAAAGGTCGATGTTTACCTATTAATCCTGATAGAAATGATTCGCTTTGAAGATATTCAGCTTTTTCCATTGGAGCAATGGTAGGTGAACGGATGAAAGCACCTTTCTTAAGAAGTAAGTCACAAGTATCATTGTAAAGTTTCATAAACATTTCAGAAGTTTTCGCAAAAAATCCCCTTATATCTTTTCGTGCCAGCACTTCAAGCAAAGCAGCTGCGGCTACTGTACCAGTCGCAGCCATGTATTTAATATATCGCAAGGTAAAAAGGTCTGAATATAATCGACCCGCATTTAAGTTTACATCTTCATGTGTGAATCCAATAGGTATCGCATGGGTTTCTTTTTCAAAGATTTGTTTGACTTCATTTACAACAAAATTACAATTTTTCATAGCAGTTTGAATAATGTCTGTACTATCTTCATCTTCATTTACGTTGGCAAAATGCTGGACAATACAATAAGCCATTGAATTCTGCATAAAGGCACTCCATAATGCTGCAACTTCTGAAGAAATAAGTTCTGGGTTATGCTCCATTATTTCTTAACACTCCAATGTTTTTTTCTTATTATTTACAAAATGTTTTCAAAGTATTAATTCATTATGGAGAAGTAAACATGTTTTATTTTCGAAATTAAATCAAAACCTTATTCAACTAAACTGCACCGTTACTTCAATAGAGTTCAACAAAAAGAAGCGTTAATCCTTCTTGGATCAACGCACCCGATAGTTCAATAAGGGAAGGGCGACAACTATTACTTTAGCTGTCGCCCTTTTTATCAGCAATTACATGTTCGACTTTAACTTTTAATTTCATCTGCAATCGTGGGTTCTACAAGATCTTTTCTTCGATAAACATTTAAAATGAGTCCTAAAACAGCAGCGTAAAAGAGTATCGCACTACCTCCATAACTAATAAAAGGCAGAGAAACCCCCATTATAGGCACGACTCCAAAGCTCATCAAGATGTTCCAGGTAGTAGGAACCGCAAACAATGTAGCACCACCTATTACGATTAATCTCCCATAGAGGTCCTTTGTTTTAAACGCATTTTTTGAGATCCTTGAAATAAATATCAGTAGGATCAAACATAGAACGAATCCGAAAGCCCAACCAAGAGAATAGACGAGGAAGGGAAAAGCAAAATCTGTATGTGCTTCTGGTAACAATTGAAAATTCAACTCGTTGGAAAGTCCGTTACCGAACCATCCCGCTTCTGATAGGACATTCCTAACCGCCTTATACATATATCCTGCTCCATTTGAATCGGCAGTAGGGTTTATAAAAGCAGATAATCTAGTTAACAAATAACTTTGACGTGAGGACATGTAGAACATAATAATGAAAATAATACCAGCCAATAGATTTGTTAGGGTCAGATTTACAGCTAATTTCTTATGGATTCGAGCGAAAGCAAACATCCCAAGTATGCAGAAGAAGTAAATAATACTAACCATAAAGTCTGGCACCATCATGTAGAGCGAGATGGGAATCCAAAATAAAACAAAAAGTAAACCTTGTTTTTCCCAACTACGAAACTCATTTATTTTGTTAAAAATACCAGCCCAAGCAAGAAAAAAGAAAAATAAGCTCATCATGGTTCCATCGACCGTCAGGCCTGGGAGGGAAACCCACTTCTTTGCTCCGTTGGTCATTATTCCAAAAAGATGAAGATATATATGGATCAATAGGCCTATCGCATAAAAGTATATCCATCCGTTCTTTAATTTTTGGTAATCAAAGAAAAGGAATCCAATGATTACAAGAATAGCCAGGGTGTACCAAATCGCCTGTCTCCCCATAAAATAGGTACCTGATAGGGAAAATTCAGGAATCCCATCAACTAACGGGAGAAAACTAATACCAGCAAAAAGAATAAATAAAACAATTAGAACCCAATCCATTTTCGGCTTATGTAGGGGATTTAATCTCTCCCCAATGGTAAATGGATTTCCCATTTCTTGAATCGCCTTTTCCTCTGCATCCTCTTTAGAAAACCCTCTCTTTTTGTAAGATTGACTTAACTCTTGCAGATGATGAATAAGCTCTTTTTTTATCATGTTGTGGGCTTCCTTAGATTTCACTTTGGACGTTACTTTACTTAAAAATTCTTCAAATTTGGGAGAACTCATAAGGACGCCTCCTCTAGTAAGTGTTTAAGGGATAACTCTTGTTTTGATTTATCTTGTTTATAGGTAGCTAAGTATTTTTCCCCTTTGGAATTTAAGGAGTAATATTTCTTTTTGTTTATCCATTTTGAAGTAAGAATTTCTTTATTTTCTAGTAGATGTAGAAGTGAATAAAGCTGCCCTTCATTTTTTTGGAAAGTACGTTCATTTTTTTGAAAAAGTTGGGTAGAAATATTGTAGCCATCCTTTGATTCATGCTGAACCGATTCTAATATAGCTATGATGGTTTCTATCTTCCAAGAATGAAATTGTGATTGAGATTGTCTCATACGAATGGATTCTTTCACCGCATTTTTTCTTTCATTGGAAAAAGAAAAATCCTTGAAAATGGATTTTTTCATCGAACTCTTCAGGTTAGTAAATGGATCATTCATCTCCTAAACCTCCTCGATCATCTTGTCTTTTAATAATTCTTTTGCACGCTTTAATCTAGTTTTTATTGTATTTATATTTACTGTCGTAATCTTACTTATTTCGGCTAAAGATAGTTCTTCATAATAATGCAGAAATACTACTTCTCTGTACTTTAGAGGTAAATTCATGACAGCATTTGTTAAGATGTTTTCTTCACTATTCGCGATAATCTCTTCTTCAACCTGTTTTGATTTCGAAGGTATATAATCCAAAATTTTATCGCTAAGCGTTATTTTGCGATAATGCCAGCTTCTTAAGTAGTCCTTACAATGATTACTAGCAATACGATATACCCATGTTTTTAGTGTTGCCTGCTGATTAAACTGATTTAACTTTTCATAACATTTTAAAAATATCTCCTGCGTTAAATCTTCTGCTGTCGTTCGATTTTTAACATATGCATATACGAGATGCAGGATATCATCGCTATATTCTTGCATTAATTGATCAATTATTTCCTCTCTCTCAAGCAACATACTTTCATCTGTCACCGCCAGTTGATTTAGTCCATTCATCTTGTTATCACCCTCTCACATATAATAGACGTAGCTAACCTTCATCTGGTTTGAAAAAATATTGGATTTTTATGACCTTCTATAATCTAAGGTATAAATGGAAAAAGGAACAACCTCTTATCGGATTGTTCCAGAATGTTGTATGTAGGTTAGATGGCTTATAATACTACTTATTCGATTAATAATATCTTACTTCTCAGAAGGAACTGCAAGTACAACAGCTCCTAAATTCAGAATTACTTATCGGCGTAAATCTGCGTTTTCCTGACGCTACCCCTTTTTTAACTATCCTGCCCCCTATGTTCAATAAGGAATCCAAAAAAAGATGGTTAATTCCCCCTGGATCAAGCACCCGTTACTTAAAGAAGAGTGATGCGAGAATAAATCCTATTATGATTACAAGAATAAGTATCCCCGTGCCTTTCCAACCCAAACTGCCTACTAAATCCACAAGACTTCCATTGTTTGATCTATTAAAAGCATCGTTCATATTACCCATTGAATTTCTTTTCAGTTCTTCTTGTCTTAATCTCTCTCTTTTGCTCAGGAGTTTCTTTGTTATCTTGCATATAAACACCCCCTGTAAATTGACCAATCATCCCCAGAAAATTTAACCACAAAAATCCATTACCCTTGTTGAATTAAACTGCTCCGTTAGTGGAACAAGAAAAAGGCTGCCGCAGCAACCCCCAATCTTTAACTCTAGCACCCCAATAGTTAAAATACATTTCTTCACAATCTTCCGCATAAGCAGTATATTCCCTTTGGTTCTTTCAAGTGGAGTTGCCTTCACTCACTTTGATTGGCGAGTTTATTTCGGTCAACTGATTTCGGCGGTTCTTCTAACCAAGCATGTTTTATTAGTATATTTGCACCATCTTCCGCGTATAAAGCTAGTTCAGCCGCAAGGCGTGCAAATGTAGCACTTACATCTAATCTTTGACAAGTGCCAGCAGCCATACCGTAATTCCCAATCCCAACTGCAATCATATAAGTTGTTTGAAACATCATCAATTTATCTGAAAAGGGTGCGATGGTACTATCTGTAACGTGTGCGTCCCAACCCATAGGTGCTGGAAGGTCTTCATCAATTAGGATTGAACCAAATTTTTTCATATGTTTACTTGCAATTTCCTTTCCTTTTATAAGGAATTGCTTAACATCTTCGTTTTTACATACCTGTGCAAATGCCATCATCAACGCTTTACCCATTCCATTTGTTTGAATATTGTTAAAA
This sequence comes from Neobacillus driksii, assembly GCF_013409995.1. Taxonomy (GTDB): domain Bacteria; phylum Bacillota; class Bacilli; order Bacillales; family Cytobacillaceae; genus Neobacillus; species Neobacillus driksii. The sequence continues at coordinate 224,827 of NZ_JACCBX010000009.1, read as the reverse complement.
AGATGTGTAATCTCAATTGCTGTTAGAGGTCGTTTATGCTTCCCAAAAAAATCAATCAAGAAACCTTGATTTTCTACAATGTTAATCTGATTTGACACAGGAATTTTCGGTGATCGGACGTACACACCTTTTGATAACATAACTTTTCTAGCTTTATCGTGTAATTCTGACACAGAAATAAGTAAATTTCTAAAAAAGTCGCTTACATCTGAACGGGCAGAAAGACCGATTGCCATACTAACACTTGCCATTGCTAGTATTTCTACTTTTTGAATATACATAAGGATAAACGAATCGGAATACAGCCTAGGTGCATTTATATTAACATCTTCGTCCGTAAATCCCACTGGGATCTGGTGGTTTTCTTTCGCAAAAATCTCTGAAATAATTCTAATGTCATTTTTTGCTATACTTAAGGAATTTTCTATAAGAGGAAGAATGTCTTTATCCTCACAAATATTTTTAAAATAATTCATTACGCAAATATCTAACGTATCATTCATATATTGTGCCCAAAGAAACCCTAATTCCGAAGCAGTAAGTGGAATATTGCTTTCAGACATTACTTTTTTATCATTCAGATTTGTCATTTTAAAAGTTACCCTCCTCTTCTAACACAACTTCCTTATTTTATGATGAAATTAAGTAGGGTAATTTATACTAAAAGGAGTGAATAACTTCTTCCTTTGTTCAACATTTTCCTTCTTAAAGTAACATGCTTCGTTAGAGGAACAAGAAAAGCGACTGCTCTTTATTGAACAATCGCACCCGATAGTTTAAGTGCTATTGTTCACAATCTCTTTTACATTTAATATAACTCCTAATATAGGGTTAACTCTTGAATATAAATTTTTTTAGCAACAATCCTAATGTAATACCAAAAATGATGGTGCTGAAAATATGAGAATAATAATCATTGATGGGTCTAATATCGATATACTTACCTTCTATTAATGTTGTGAATAATAGTTCACATACTAACCAGGCAAATAAACTGCCCACGGTCGTTTTTATAACCAAATGGCATGAACCAAACTTTTCAAATATAAAGTAAAGTAAGATTGCAAAAACACTACTAACTAAAAAATCTACCATTAATCCTATGGTAATTACAGGTCTGTTAAATGTAATAATAAGACTTGATAATTCATAAATACCAAACTTTCCGAAACCAAAATGTACAAATATCCTCGAAGCAATCTCTCCTGGTATTGTTGAAAGTACACCTAATATACCTATTCTTAACATCCTATCTCGGATCATATCATCATTCCTTAATCTTAATGTGGACAAATTTAGTATTTAAATTATATATAATTTTATACGTAATAAAGGACGACACTTTTATATATGAAATAAGGCACCAGTCTACCTAATGAACTTATAGTACCCACTTCTTATTAAACTATTCTGCACCTTTAGCTTAATAAGAACTGCAGTTTCAATTTCGTGAAACAGGTCAATAATTCCTGAAAAAAGAATTTTTTGGGGAGAGATGAACTTGTTATTATCTAAAGCATGGGAAACGTATGAATCTGATAAGCGTATTGAAGGCTTTTCGCCGCAAACATTAAAAGCATATAAACTACAGTCGGGCTTACTTATACGCTTTTTTAATGATGTTCAACTTGATACGATCACTACGAATCAATTAAAAACTTATTTAGCAAAATCAAGTGAAAGCCTTAAACCTGCAAGTTTGGCTCATCGAATTCGTTTTATGGAATCCTTATTTCGATGGTCTCATGAAGAAGGGCATATTCCCAAAAATCCAGCAACTAAAATAAAAGAACCTAAAACCGGAAAACGAATTCCTAAATTTTTGACCGAAATGGAAATTGAACATTTACGGGAAGCCTGTTGTTCCCCAATGGAAAAGGCTCTGTTTGTATTCATGTTCTCCACTGGATGCCGAATAGGAGAAGTTGTTACCTTAGATAGGGGTAGAATTAATTGGTCGAACCGTTCAGCTGTTATAAGAGGTAAAGGCGATAAGGAACGTGAGGTTTATTTTAATATTCGCTGCGAAATTTGGTTAAAACGATACCTGGATAATCGAGTAGATAGGGATCCTGCTATCTTTGTCACGGAACGGGATCCTCATCGAATGAGCATTGCCACGATGAGATACATAATTAAGCGGATTTCCAACCGTGCTGGCATTAACAAAGACATTCATCCACACCAACTCAGGCACAGCTATGCAACCCATTTATTGAATAATGGAGCACCTCTCGATGTTATTCAAAGCTTATTAGGTCATGAAAAAAGTGAAACTACCCGGATTTATGCCCAATTAAGCGGAAGCATCAGACAGGAATGTTATAGGAAGTATTTTTAGCAATAAAAAAGCAATGCAGTCGAGATGCATTGCTTTTTTCACTCTTGCACCCGTTACTTTAAGTACACTTCTTCACAATAGAATCGAAATGCGTATTAACGATTACTTTTCTTTTTCGAGCGAAAGACAGGCATTTTTGAGGTATTTTTAAAAATTTTGTCGAATTTAGCCCAATATACAAAATTTTGTATATAATAATTTCTGTCACGTTTTTACAAAATCTTGTTAGGAGTATAGGTATTATGACATGTTCGGTTGATTTTTTACTTCTAAAAGCTATAGATGATATGAAGAAGAAAATGGTTGAAACTGCATCTAGATCAGGTTTTATTAGTCAAGAGACCATAAAATGCAGTCAAGAGTTAGATAATTTACTAAACCTTCATATGAAACATTTTTCGAATGAGAGAATTGAATAAAAAAATTTTAGTCAAGAGGTTATTTGTTTTTATTTTTAGTGAAACCTTTACAACAATCCACTCATATAGGAAAATACTAAACAAACTTGGTGGTTGGGTTAACCCCTTAAATGAAAAAACTAAGAGCAGAGAGACGGTGGAATTAACAATCCTCAGCATCATTTTTGGTATACAGTTCCTTGGTGCTATTTATATTTTGTATTGGTTTTTAAGTGGGGCTAAATAAACGCATTATTTGTCAATTCCTCGAAATGTGAAACTATTTAATACTCGCTACAATTTTTTCAATTAGTTCATTAAGTTCATTGGCTATGTCCATATCTAATGTATTTCATCTATTTCGCTTAATTTCAGTGATAATGCAGTCAATAACTGGTTTAACATCATTCCTTTTTCACCTCTCCCTTACGCCGTAATTTCTTTCAAAATATGACTTAAAGGGAGATTATTTTTCCCCTTCTTTCTTCATACAGATAGGTAAGGCTTTGAAATTATCTCCACCTTTTCCCCCTGTTCACACCAGTACGTGCGACTTTCACCGCATACGGCGTTCCAACTAATCCAATTCAATTTAATCATCAACACTTCTGAAGTCGTAACATCATCCGTGTCTCAATTCTTCCGTTTCAATAAGTCGGTGCCTCCCGTAGGAGGTGAACCTCTATTAGTCTCACAAGAACCTTATTAACCGATAAAGATTTGCCTTGCATGAAAGTAACCTGCCTTTTAGTTCAACAAGATTAAAGCTGTATTGTCAAACCTGTCTGTAATTAAATGAAAAATTTGTGAATCTGGAGAAAAAACTCTTTTCAATTTCGGTTTTAATTGATACAATTCCCATTAATAAGGTAGGAATAGTAGGTGTTTCGGAAATGTCTTTGTATGAAAAATTACCAAGTGATTTTTTGATTCAATTTTATTATGAAGTGCAAAAAATGATTTCAAAAGGTTTAGTTTCTAAAAATATGTATTATGAATTAGGACTTATAATTACAGCTGGTCAAGAAGAGGGATACTATTGGATAAGCCAAAAGATTTTAAACAGCACATTGTCCACGAACTATTAATGGAATTCCGCCGTGATTGATAAATAGTTATCGTAAGAGGTCTTCCATCTAACAAACAAAAAAGCCACTGATAATAGTCAGTGGTTTCTTAAACTAGAGCTACCCGTTTGTTGAAGAAAGAGATTTATGAACGCTGACTTGTTTCGAAAATATACGATTAGATGTTTAATTTGTTTACTAAACAAATTAATGTGTGTTACTATCTAAATTGTACATTTTAAGTTCTACATTTGAATTAAGAAACTAAAAATTGTTATATGCTGTAGCTTTGTTTAATTATCATATATTATTTAAAGAGGAAATTTCATGGAAATAGGTTTTCTATCAATTCTGCTTTAGGGTTCGTGCTTGGTATCAAGCACGCAATAGAGCCCGACCATGTAATCGCCGTGTCTACCATTGCTAGTCAAAGCAAAAAATTATTTCGTTCTTCTTTAGCAGGAGTATTTTGGGGAATAGGTCATACTGCAACCTTATTTATTATCGGTATTATACTTATCCTTATGAAAGGTGAAATGCCAGAAAAATGGGCTATGTCGTTAGAGTTTCTAGTAGGTATTATGCTTGTTTATCTCGGTGTTACAACTATTCGTTCATTTAAAAATATCCACGTCCACCAGCATGAACATGTTGGAGAACTACATAACCTTGTCCACTCACATAAACATAGTAGTAAACATGAGCATAAAGATGAACATAAAAATGTTTCATATTCGAAATCCTTGATGATTGGCTTTGTTCATGGACTTGCTGGAAGTGGTGCAATGGTATTATTAACTATGAGTACAGTTAAAGGTGTTTGGGAGGCCGCTATTTATATCCTTATATTCGGTGTAGGGACAGTTCTTGGAATGCTTTTCTTTACTACCATTATTGGGATTCCATTTGTTTTTAGTGCAAAGAAATTAAGGCTAAATAGAACACTAACTCAAATAACTGGCTTGATTAGTGTAGCGTTTGGGATATTTTATATGTACAACTTAGGGGTAACTGAAGGATTATTTAACTTTGGATACTTAGTTAGATTGTTAGAGAGATGAATTTTCCATCTCTCTTCTTCAACTATCCTGCTCCGTTACATCAATAAGAAAAGCTATTCTCCATTTTGAAGAATAGCCATCCGATATTCAAATCTTAAGCGAAAAAGCCCACAATCACCTAATACAGTGCGTAAACTTTGAAATTGTAAAATTTGTATCCCTAAAAAGGAATGTTTTACATTTTATTGATTTTATATTTTTCAAACAAATATTGAAATCCATATAAGAAAAAAGCTTTGTAATAAAAATAAAGAAAGAATTGAAGGTGGTTTATTTTTACCAATTTATACAATTTTAATTTTGTAAAAAACTGCGTAACAGGGAAAGTAAAGATCACTCCACCAATAGCATTTAACAACATAAACTTTTTGAAATTCCCATAGGACCATTTTAATGTCAAGAATGCCATCGCAAACATAGGACCGAAAAGAAAAGGAAGTTCATTTTTTAAAGAGGAATGAGGATTGTTATAAAAAGTCCACCATTTTCGGCGTTTCCCAATTTGAAGGTCTAAACTACATAATACAATAGAAAGAATAGCCGCTGGGAAGTATCTCTTGATGGTTCTCGATCCTAAGAAAGGGATTGAAAGCCAAGATACCATAACCAACGTGATATTTAATAACATCTGGTTTTTCTTTGACATAGTAAAACCCCTTAAGCAAATATTAAGCTTATTATATCTCCCTATTTATTAAATTATCCTGCCAGTTAGTTCAAGAAAAAGGTCGCCTAGATTGGTAGCCCCTTAGTTTAAGTGAAATTCTTCGAATAATATAAGGAAGGAATTTGCATAATTCCAAATGAGAATAAAAAAGCCCTTACTGTTTATTTACAGAAGGACTCGAATATCAATTATATTTGCTTCTTACTTCTTATTAATTCATCACGATCAGATGCCATTGGCGGCTGTTCCAACCATTTATTTTTTATCATGATATTAGCACCATCTTCCGCATACATCTGAACTTCTAAGGACAGCCTGTTATACATGGAACTAAGATCTCCTCTTGGACTTTGACTGACACCTGTACCGTAATAACCAACACTCATAGAAATTAAACCAGATGTAAGGTACAACATAAGTTTATCGGAAAATGTTTGTGTGGTACTGTTTGTTATTTCTGCATCCCACCCCATTGGTGCAGGGAGTTTACTTTCCTCTAACTTCCCTCTAAATAATTTAATGTGTTTATTTCCAACTTCCAAACCCTTTAAAAAGAACTGTTTTACATCCTTGTTCTTTGCAACCTGGCTAAATCCAGTAAGTACCGCTACTCCAAGAGCATTTCTTTGTAGATTCGCAAATAAATTATCGACTTCTGCAGCGACTAACGGTCTTTTTTCTCCAATCACATCTAACATAAACCATTGCTTTTTCACAAATTCAACCTTCTCCAAATTAGGCAGGTTTGGTGACCTGATAAACAATCCTTTGGACAGTAATAATTCTGTTGAAAGATTATATAATTTCATTGTTTCTGTCAGACAGTTCGTGTAATACGTCCTTATGTCATTTCTTACGGATGCTGCCACAGCGGCACCATATAAAGTAAGTCCGACCTTTGACATCTGGTTTATAAAGTTGAGTACAAAACTGTCTGAATAAAGCCTAGGAGCGGTTAAATGAACATCCTCTTCCACACTAAAACCATGCGGAACTTCATTTTTTTCCTCTGTTAATATAGATGTAATTGTTTTAACATGTCTTTTGGATAGCTCTATTGCAAAGTCGATGATCGGTTTAATTTCATCATCTTCTGCTTTTTCTCTAAAGTATGTTAGGACACATATACTTGCACTATCGTTTAAGTATTGGTTCCAAAGTTGAGCCATCTCACCCGCAGTTAGTCGTATCTGGACTCCATTTTCCTCCATAAGCAAACCTCCAAAATAGAAATACTATAAATACCATCCCCATAAATTACCTCTGATATGTATTGGTTGGTTATGCTCGGCAATGTGAAAAATGAGCCCAGAAGTCGCAGAAGCTCATACTAATTTTAAATTCCCTTGTTCCACTAACCTGCCCCTTTAGTTCAATCGAGTAGAGGGAAAATAAATTAATATTTTCGCCCCTCTCACAACACCGTACGTACGGTTCTCGTATACGGCGTTTCAATTTATATTACAGCGTGAACTTTTAAGTAACGTTCCAAAGCAGAGGGTACTCCCCTCTGCTTTAGTCTTTTGTTTGAGATTGCTCTTTGAACAACTTTTGATAATCCTATATACCGGTAGCCTTTCCGGCAGAAGGTTAATCCTTTCGCTTCTTCTTCGGGTATCCCTAGTTGAATTAAGGATTTGATTTGTTTTCTGGGTATCTTCCATTGTTTCCAGATAATTACCCTTATTCTTGAGCGTAACTTTTCATCTATCCGACTCGTTAAAGTTTTCATATTTGCGATTCTAAAGTAATTTACCCATCCGAATATGACTTGTTTTAGTTTCAATATTCGGTAGTCTAACGGAATACTCCAATTTCGCTTTGTCAGTTGTCGAAGCTTCCTTTGGAATTTCTGTACTGAGATTGGGTGAGGTTTCACTTGGTATCCCTTGTTTGTGAAGTCGTAGTAAAACCCAAATCCCAAGAATTTTAATTCTTTTGGACGAGAGATTTTACTCTTCTCTACATTGACTATTAATCCTAATTTCACTTCTATAAATTTCACGATAGATTCCATCACTCTGTTTGCTGCTTTTTCACTTTTTACAAAGATGAGAGCGTCATCTGCGTATCTCACTAACCGTAGTCCTCTTTTCTCTAGTTCCTTATCGAGTTCATTTAACATAATATTGCTCAATAACGGGCTAAGGTTTCCTCCTTGCGGAGTCCCGACGGGTGTTTCTTCGTATTTCCCTTCCGCCATGACTCCACTGACTAGGTATTTTCTGATTAGCGAGATGTCATCACCATCATCTATTGTGTTCGATATAATTCGCATGATTTTATCGTGATTAACTGTATCGAAGAATCTTTCAAGGTCAATGTCTACTACCCAATCGTGTCCATCATTCAGAAATTCCAAGCTTTTTATAATAGCCATCTCACAGCTTCTTTTTGGTCTAAAGCCGTAACTGAATTCACTGAACTGCTTTTCAAATATCGGACTAAGAACTTGATGAATGGTTTGTTGAACTACTCTATCCACTACTGTTGGTATTCCCAACTTGCTCATCTTGCCATTTTCTTTTGGGATTTCCACTCTTAAGGCAGCTTGTGGTTGGTATTTTCTTGTTCTAATGCGCTGACGTAGCTCATCTTTGTTCTCTTTCAGATATTCCTTTAGTTCGTCGACTGTTATTCCATCGACCCCACTTGCACCTTTATTTTTATAGACACGTAAGTAGGCTTCATTCATATTTTGATTACTTAGGATCTGTTCTAAAAGTTCCACACTCGTTTCTCCTTCCCTCTCACGTAGTAAGTGATAGCTCCCTTTTGGTTATCCTTTGAGATACGCTCATACTTTCATCATTAACACATTCGGAGTTCGTCACTTACGCATTCGTGGTGTTGAAACACTATAAATTGTTCAGCCCTTCATGAGTTTATTTCATTACTATGGCTTCTGCTGACTTCTTGCGACTAACCTTTTTCGACTGTACTACTGTACATCCGCAAGACCTCCCAGGGTAAGGCTACTATCTTTCCTCTTTTACTCGTCTGATTTACTCTAAAAAGTTACGCACATCTTTTGGACTTTGACTTGGTATGGAGTCTTATCCCTTTATAAAGCCTTAGTATCAGATTTCTGTACGTCGAGCCAAGATTTTATTCCACGCTTCCTCCAGCCCCTACCTCACGATAGGTACCTTGCGCTTCCTTAGTGGTTGGTCGATGTGTACCCCCACAGTGGACTTTCACCACCTAGATAGTTGCCATGCCTGGCACACATAACAAAAGGGATTGCCGAACCAACCCCATCTTTAACATAAGCACCCGTTACTTTAATAAAAAAAGGAGAATTAGATTAAAAAACACTTATGAAAAATTTATTTCACAAGTGTATTAGGACTTTTACTTTTTAATTATTTGCTTTCTTTCTTCCATCTGAGGCGGTTCTTCCATCCAACCATTTTTAATCATTATTTTCCCACCTTTATGGGCATATTCAAATATATCTTTCATAAAAATAGTCATTTTTGCTGGTAAATCATTTCGTAAACTAAAAGCAGTTCCTAATGAGTTGCTCCCCATCGAAAAACTACAAAAAAGACTTGTGCAATACATCATCAATTTATCAGAAAATGGAGCGACCGTTGAACGGGTTGCATTACCACCCGATGATTGAGGAATTTGTATATCACCTTCTAGTAAGGTTTCGCTTAATTCTTTTATAATACCTTTAGCGAGTTCTTTTCCTTCATTAAAGAATTTTTTTACTTCCTCTGCATTTGCACATTGAGCAAAACCTGTAATCATCTGCATCCCAGTAATATTTGATTCAATTGAATGATGAAGATGAGCAACTTCTACCGAATTTAATGTCCGTTTTTCAGTAAATGGATTAATGGCAAGTCCACTTAAATAGTTTGTATCTTTAACAAACTCAACTGAACTAGGCATTGAAACATAAGGAGGTCGAGCGATCATCCCTTTTTCAAGCAAATATTGTGTGCAAAGATTGTAATAATTTTGTGTAATGGCAGTAAGGTCTTTATAAATCATTACAATATCTTCTCGATATGACATCGTTAAATTTAGTGAATGCAACGCCATACTAATTTCTTTTAACAGACGAACGAACATTATATCGAAACCATTATCATATAACTTTGGCACGTCTTTATTGACATCTTGTGCAGAAAATCCGACTGGAATAATTGCATCTTCACTTTTGAAAATTTCCATTATTTTACCAACATAAGGATCGATTTCTCCATATAGATTAGTCATTATACCCTTGGCTTTTTCGTCATCGGCTTTCTCTATAAAATGCTCTAGCATTCGTAAAATCATTGTTTTCTCTTGATATGTAAGCCATAACGTACCCAGTTCTGATGACGTAATTGCAGGTTTTTCTGGCAAAAACGATACCTCCCTAAAAACTTTCTTATTTTAGGTTGACCTAAAATATTAAAGTAATTCCATCTGGTTGAGACAAATTTTTCTACATTTATTGTCATGTTCTTGTTCAACTAACCTGCTTCGTTAGTACAATAACTTCAACACAAATAAGCGTTAATCCTTCTTGGATTAACGCACCCTTTAGTTTAAGTGCAACTCTTCACAATATATCCAGACATAATTCATATGATATTAAAAAAAGTCCTTATTGCTAAATGCAGAAAGAAGTTCACTTTTAAAAACGAATAATGTTTTTTTGGGGGGAAACATTAAAGTTATTAATGTTGAAAGGAGGTAATATGGTGATTAAAAAATTTTTGAATTTGTTTGTTGCCATTACTATCACTGTTGTCATGCTATTTGGGTTAAATGTTAACGCACAAAATAATAATAACAACAACAACAACGATATGAATGGAATCACTCGTGTAGCCGACGTTAACGATAACGACGATGACGATGATACCGATTGGGGTTGGATTGGTTTACTAGGTTTAGCAGGACTGTTGGGTTTAAGAAGAAAAAATGACAGAAAAGATTAGTATTTAGATTTATTTAATCTAATGGTTTACTCCAAACCTTTCAAAGCTAAAAGATCGCTTATTAGAGTATTAAATAAAAATAGGATCCTTAGGGTCCTTTTTTTGCATGGATAAATACGTATAATCGACATTATTAACCAAGTTAGCCCCTCTGCCCTCCATCCTAATAATGCAATTGAATTACGTGGTCTTCAATTCTTTTAAAATATTTTCATAACTCCATCTTAACATATCTTCACCCTTCTTTACCTCACATATGGGTCAAATGCGACATTAAGGAGTCATTTCCCTTCTTCTACTAACCTGCCCGTTTGTTCAATAAGAAATTCAACAAAAAGGACGTTAATCCTGCTTGGATCAACGCACTCGGTAGTGAAGAAAGGTCTAAACTTCTTCCTGATATATTTCTAATTTTATCGGCTTTAAATTCGAAGGTATTTTAAACTCCTGAAGGTCTTCTATATGATTAAAAAAATCATCTACTTCATCATAATCCATTGACCATTCTTCTGTTTCTAACTTACTCAATTCATCTGTTGGTCTAAATAAAAATTCACAGTGGAGTTGTTCCATTCGAGAATATTCATCTTCTTCATAAACAGTAAACTGACGGACAAAATCAAGGTGAAATAGTTCTTCTCCTGTAAAATCATAAACACCACATTGAAATAGGATTTCTTTATCCTCTTCTCCCTCAACTGGCTCTTTGCAAAAAATCTTAAATGTTTCCCAAACCTTTTTTATATCATCGGTATCTTCACCAATCTTATTTTTAAGATAACTTTCGGTTTGCTTAACCGTAATCATCCCAACACCTCCGATATTATTATGCGATTATCCTTGTTCAGCTAAACTGCCCCGTTAATTTAAGTGTAATATTTCACATAATTCTAGTCGTATTCTTCCTGGTCTACTTAACATCCTCTAAATCTGAAAAAAAGAGACACATTCCTTATTAGGAAATGCGCCTGAATGCTGTAGATTGTTAATAAGGAAAAGCACTCCGATAGTACATTATATAGTTAATAGTTAGTATTAAAGCTACTTTACTCTTCTAGCTGCTTGCTGAATAGGATCCCATACACCATTATATGGAGGTGCGTACGCAAGATCTAAATCAAGCAGCTCATCGGTTGTCATCGAATGGAATATTGCAGTTGCTAGAACATCGATTCGTTTGTCGATCCCATTTTCCCCAATAATTTGCCCACCAAGAACTTTATGTGTTTCTTTATGATAAACAAGTTTCAATTTCATTTTTTTATTATTAGGATAATATCCAGCGATATCTGTCGATATAATTGTTACAGAACCACATGGGATGTTCAGCATTTTTGCCTCTGTTTCTGTTATTCCTGTTCTCCCTAAAGTTAAATCAAAAAATTTTATGATTGAAGTGCCTACAACACCTTTAAATGTTTTATGTATATTAACAATGTTTAATCCGGCGATTTGACCTTGCTTATTGGCATGTGTTCCCAATGGGATATGATCATCCATTTCTTTTACTCGATGATATTGTGTTGCACAATCTCCTGCAGCATAGATATCTTTAATACTTGTTTGCATATACGCATTTACTTGAATAGAACCATTAACACTTGTTTTGATTCCAGTCCCTTCCAAAAATAATATATTTGGCTTCACACCTATAGCGACTAATACTAAATCTGTTTCATACTTCCCTTTATCGGTTTTCACATATTCAACATGCTCAATACCACGGAATGCTTCAACAGATTCACCCATTTTTAACACAATGTTTTGCTTCACTGCTTCTTCATGGATAAGTTCTGCCATTTCTTTATCAAATATTTTTGCTAATTGCTCATTTCTTTCAATGATTGTTACCTTCTTGCCGAGCTCCGCAAAACTTTCAGCCATTTCGAGTCCAATGTATCCGCCACCAATCACTGTCACATTTTTTATATCTTTCTCAAGATAATCCATGATTGTCTTTGCATCAGGAATTGCCTTTAATGTGAAGACACCTGGAAGTTTAACACCCTCCCACTTTGGAATGACCGGGCCTACGCCGGTTGCAATAAGAAGGCGGTCATACGGAAAGCTAAATGTTTCACCATTACTATGGTTTATTCCACTTACCATTTTATTTTCCGTGTCAACATTTTGGACTTCATGATATACTCGTGCATCAATGCCATATTTCTCTTTAAAAGTAGACTGTGTACGTGCTATTAACTTATCTGTGGACTCGATCTTCCCACTGATCACATAAGGTAGGCCACATTGTCCGTACGAATACACTCCACCCTTTTCTAGAACAGTGATTTCATGTCCAGAACTGTTTCGTACAATTTGCATTGCAGCACTCATCCCTGCTGCATCTCCACCAATAATAAGTACTTTCATACTCATCCCTCCTTTCTTTATTTTCCATTTATTGCTGATTTTTAAACATGAAGAAAGATTTATCCCCATATAGGGTAGCGTCAGGAAAATGCGAATTTACAACGCTTAGTAAATTCAATACATAAAAGTAGAATTCCTGTAAAGGAACCGACTTTTAGTATTTTCTTTGTTAAACTAAAGCACCAGTTCGTAATATAAGATTAGGCAGATTTTCTGTTGACCTTTTTGTTTATGGTTTTATTATTACAGTCGGGGTAAAACGGCGCACCCGTGGGACTAGATTCCGTCAACTAAACTGTTCCCCCCTACTTGTATAAACATGTTTCAGGCTGTTTGGGACCATAATCCCGTTTAACAAGCGAACTTATGACATCACAAGGAGCTTTACGGGTTACCGACTAATTTGTATTTCTATGAGAAGGAGAAAATTAATGAATCCATTGATTAGTCTGGATGTATCGAAAGGAGAAAGTCAGGTTCAAGCGTTTTTAGATAAAGGTAAACCACATCATAAGAGTTTTAGTATTACACACGATCTTCAAGGTTTAGGAAGGTTATTAGAGTTCCTTCAAGATGTGGAGAAGGCTGCTGGTGGTCATCATAATTAATTCCTTTTTTCCATCTTTGTTAATGTCTTCGTAAAATAGTTCTGGGGCATAGGAGGATTTGGAACACTCATCCAAAAAGGTCTGAAGTAAGTATCTCCTTTAAAATCAATTTTGAAGTCTTGATAAAACCCGTTCATTTTCTTAGCGTACTAGACTATTTCTTCTTTAGTTAGCTTCTATACCACTTCATATCCTTCGTTTGTAGCACTTACACTTTTTGGCACAACAAATGAGAATGGCTAATGATGTTTAATAGTCATACTGGTAAAACATACATGATTGATTTGCCAGTAAAAAATGAGCTTGGGGCAAATTCCAAGCTCATTTAGGCGTTTAAAGATCCCATGCAAGTTGCTCTATTGTTTGTTTCTTCGTTTGGGCAATAAGGTCTTTGCCCCGTTTCCCTTTATTATATCGCTGTAATAGTGTGGTGAGTCGTATGCCAGTTTCTTTTGACCAGTCAGATAAGGACTTGGTAACCCCATCGATTTCAACTAGAATGATTTTTCGATTATACGCAAAAAGGTCTTCTCCCCTAATACCAGATTTGTAGCGCTTGCTAATTACTGTATCTGATATACCCTTTTCTCTAGACCACTCTTTAATGGTCTTGGTTTCATTACCTACTGTAATATACACTTTATGAACACCAACAGGTAATAATAGGTCTTTTTCATCCCAACCCGACTCTATTCTATATCTTAAGGCTTTGGGACCTATCCCTGTGATCTGTGACCATTCTGCAATTGTATTGGTTTCTCCGTTAATGGTGATATAACGGTTGTATCTTGTGTTGTTACCCTGTTCCTTAGTGGTTGCCCAACGGCAATTTGTAGGTTCATAGTTGCCGTTTACATCTTTCCTATCCAGTGTTAAATACTCTTCGTACCCATTGTCTATTGCCCACTGATAAAAGTTTTCAAACTTATTTCTCCATTCCTCACAAACAGTTATACCTCTGGCTCCGTAATTTTTGTAGTCCTTGCTGTTCTGACGATGACAACGGGCTTTCATGGTATCCCATATATTATGTAAGCGAGTATTAGTCATATGATGTGTACCTGATGCTTTATTTCGTTCCTTCAACAAATCAATTGCAAGGCAGCCACAACTCTTTGTGATTCCTCTTAATAAACTTGTATAATTTACTGTTGATGTGGTACCACAATCACAAACGCACTTCCAATAACCATCTTCTTTAGCATTTTCCAACACAAGCAATCTTTCGAAACGTCTTCCTGTTAGATTTTGACTTTTCATACATTTTTCACATGAGTGGGAACCTCTGTTTTGTAGGATAGTTCCCCTTACTAATCGAATGTTGCCACATTCACATCTACATTCCCACATGGTTCTGTGACTATTTTTCTCGTGTATTTTAACTGACTTTATAACTGTTAACTTACCAAATTGTTGTCCAATGGATATGTCTACTTGTAAACACCCGTTACAGGTTTTAGTTTTTCCAGATGTCAAAGAAGAACCATCGACTATTTTTTGTTTACCACAATCACAAATACAATTCCACTTTGTACGAAACTTCCCATCACCTATGGGAACTCTTACAGCATTTAGTACAGTTAACTTTCCAAACCGTTCCCCTGTAATATCACGTAATTTTCTCATTTCCGTTTATTCTCCATCACGATTTCACCTAGAAATATATTAAGTTGCCTACTATTCTACTATATCAAATAGAGGAAATTTGTAAATCATGGTAAAATCAAAAGATAAGAAATTCGATCATTTTTGTACCATTACTTACGTTGAATACGGTAGATATTCATACTACATATACTGCCACGTTAGTCGAATAAGGAATTCCTGGACTTAATCTTAGTCAATTAATTCAACAAAAAAGGGGGTTAATCCTTCTGGATCAACGCACCCTAAGATCAATAAGATTATCGTTATGACCCCTCAAACCACCTTAGCCAATAAAGCCTCCAATAATAGCTCCTCCGATTACTCCTAAGACAATGATTGGTAAATAGGCTTTTGTAATAAGTGCGTCTGGGAGGCTAATTAACAATCCTATCAATACTCCTTTTGTCCAACCATACATAGGAAGAACAGTTACTGATATCAAGAAACCAATCGTAAAACGATTTATAAAAGAACCAATAATAGCAGTACGTTTATCTTCGAATTTCATCGGAAGCATTATTATTACAGATATTAAACCAAATATTAGACCAGATATAATTCCTAAGAAAATACTGCCCATGGTATTAAATTCCTTTCTTTAACTAACTCATCAATTGATATGATTCTTTTAAAAGAACTAAAAACTCTTTAGTTAGTTCGTCTACACTATGAAATCTAAAGTTATTGTGAAATCTGTTTTTGGAAACTTGTTCAATCTTCGTTATCTTCTCGTGTTCAATTTGATGGTTTGTTACTAAATTAAAATCTAACCATTTCTTTTTTGGATGAACTCCTCCAAAGGAAGATTTATTTAAAAGATGTATAGAAGTCTTTTTAAACTCAATTTCAAACGGTCCTATTTCTTTCAATGAATCGAGTATTTTTGAATATATTTCATAAACATTAGATGCCTTATATGAGAATAATTCATCTTCTGACATTTGGCCCTCACCTACACTTTCACCTTTACCATATTAAATTATATTACCTTTATTTTGCCTCTTTTTACTTTATTTTACCATAATCGTTATTCTACTAACTTGCCCGGATAGTTTAGATACATCAATTCACAATTTTCCATGCAAAAAAAGCGACCTTTTTGAAGTATCGCCCCCGATAGGTTAAGTGTAATGCTTCACAAATTATCGTATGCTGTTTACTCCACTTTTATCGTCCAAATGATTGACTAAATGATTGTCCAGATTGCACAATTTGACGTGCATTTTTTAGACGGAGAGACTCATATTCCAGTAGAGCCTCAGATACTTCAGTTCCTTGTATCCCCTTTGCAACACATTCAGCTAAGGTAGAAGCATCTTGTAAGGAAGCATAAAATACTGACGCAGTTAGTGGTGTAGGTAGATGTGCAGCATCTCCAACGATTGCTATACGCCCTTTCACAAGATTTTCAGGAACGTACTCGGCAAATCGGTGTTCCGATAAGATTACGTGTTTGAATACTATGGAGAATTGCATCCAACCAAGGTTGAGCCCATCTATCAGAAGCCTTTTCAGCTAGCTCAATCAATGTCTGTTCAGGGATGTCTGATGCATGAAGCAAATGTTGCACAACGTCTCCTTCAACACATCCAAGACGACGTAACAAATCATTTTGAGTGTTATCGTACCAAGCCCATCCCAGTCGTCGATCTCCTAGAGCTGTAGAACCGTCGGCTCCAGCGATAATGGAACCTAGTAAAAAGTCACCGATACCATCTGGCATAGTAAACTTCGGGGCATTGAGGCTAGGTCGGTGTTTTTCAGGTATGTCTTTCTCAACTACAATGGCTACCCATATCAAGTATCCCGCAAAAGTGGCGTTCGGTTTATGCGGTGAAACATAACGTCGCACAATACTACGGTGACCATCAGCACCAATCAAAATGTCTCCGTGGAATGTTTCACCCTTATCCGTCACAACCCAAGCAGAGTTGTCGTCCTGATTAACAGTTTGAACACGGGTATCATAACGTAAGTCAATTCTGGAATCAGCTTCGACTTCTGTGCGTAATCGAAACTGTATAGATGACCAAGCCTCAGCCGATCTATATCCACCAGAAGCAAGTTTTCTCAAGAATTTAGCTGTTTTTGTTCGATCAATTTCCCCACTGTCAACTTGAAGAACAGCACCACTACGTGGTTTCGCCCCAGCTCTCTCTAAAATAGTAACCTTCAGTCCAGCTCGTGAAAGAGCAATCCCTGTCATTAGTCCAGAAAGCGACGCACCAACTACAACCGCAGAGCAGTTACCTTCTTTTATAAAAGTATCATTGATTGATTTGCTCCTGAAATTCTTTCTCATTGCGTTTTTCCCCCTTATAAGGAATGTATTCAAAAAGGTAAAAACCGAATTTCCAAATTTGGAATTTCGGTTTTTCAGTGATAAATAACATTAAACATCAAATTTAACGTTTCCAAGCCATCTTACAAATTCAGGATCTCTATGTGAAAAGAACACGCTCTCTTTCGTATCTAAAGTAGCAATCGTCTCCAAATCTTCTTGACTTAATTCAAAGTCAAAGATATTAAAGTTTTCAATGATTCTTTCTTTATGAACTGACTTTGGAATGACGACTACTTCTCTTTGTGTTAACCAGCGTAAAATCACTTGGGCAACAGATTTATTGTATTTTTCAGCTATTGATGCTAATACTTCATTTTGGAACATGTTATTTTTTCCTTCGGCAAACGGACCCCAGGACATAATCTGTACATTGTTCTCTTTCATAGGGGTATGACTTTCTATTTGTTGGCAAAAAGGATGGGTTTCAACCTGGTTTACTGCTGGAACTACTTCATTATGATCAATCAAATCCACCAGACGGTCTGGATAGAAGTTGCTGACTCCAATCGCCCTAATCTTACCTTCACGATTCAATTCCTCCATCGCACGCCAAGAACCATATACATCCCCAAATGGCTGATGGATTAAATACAAATCGATATAATCTACTTGTAATCGTTCCAGTGATTTTGCGAATCCTTTCTTGGCATTCTCATAACCTGTATCTTGAATCCAAAGTTTTGTCGTAATAAATATTTCTTCTCTTGGGACACCACTTCGCTTGATAGCTCTGCCTACTGCTTCTTCATTCATATAAGCTGCTGCTGTGTCAATCAAGCGATAACCTGCAATAAGGGCATCATAAACTGCCTGTTCACATAGGTTTGGATCTTCAATTTGATATACACCAAAGCCAAGAATAGGCATCTCAACACCGTTGTTTAAAATTACTTTTTGCATTTATAATTCCTCCTGTATTTTAAATGTAAAATTTCAAATTTACTGATTTTATCCCATTTAGTCCTCTATGGTTTGTGATTTACAATTTCAGTAACTTGAACTATGATAATCCTATCACCTTCGAGCAACACGAAGGCAAGGGATTTTAAAAAGTTTTAATAAAAAATTATTAGGGAGTGGTTAAAATGCATACTGTGAAGGAAGTGTCCAAGCTACTTGATCTGACTGAACATACCGTTCGTTTCTATACGGATAAAGGATTAGTTCCAAGTGTACAGCGAGACAAAAACAATATTCGACTTTTTGATGAAGAATCAATCAGTTGGCTTATAGGTGTTAAATATCTAAAACAATGTGGTATGTCAGTGGAAGACATTAAATCCTATGTAGACCTATGTTTGGAAGGACGTTCTACCATTCATGAACGCTATGAAATCATTATGAAACAAAAAGCCATCGCTCTGACTCAGTTAAAGGAGGCAAAACAAAGAGCTAAATATATGGAAGAAAAAGCAAATCACTACCTTGATATTATCAATGGTGTAGTCCCAGATGATACGAATCCTAAAGAATGGGAATCAATAAATTCTAATAGCCCGCAAAAAAAAAGAACAAGCTGATTTCCTTTTGGAAAATTGGCTTGTTCTAAAACATTGGAAACTGATACACTCCTAATAAATAGCTCAATTTCTTTCCACTATTACAACATTTCTGCTCCAAAATTGACTGAATTTTTGAAGGAGTATCTTAAACTAAACTGCTCGTTAGCACAAAAAGAAAAAGGCTGCCGCAGCCCCTAATCTTAAAGTAAAGCACCCGTTAGTGTAAGTGTATTTGTTCACAAACTTGCTTAAAAAAGCCTAAAAATATTTTTTTAGGCTATCTTTATTCAAATCTGTTTTTTTATTATTTTACGAACTCCCTCTCAGGTAGCCCACAATATGTCTGTACTTTTAGGTATGTAACCCAGTAGACGCAGCATTGCTACAATTTGCCCTTTATGATGAAATTCATGTGTAATAGAATGAGTTAGTAATTGGTGTGGCGTTTTCCTTATAGCTCCACTGCCTATCTTCCAAGAAGGTTCTTTTTCGATAATATCATCAAATTTATCAGTGAATTGTTCAAATACAGTATCTACATATTTGTCCGCTTGTTGAAAATAACGTTGAATATCGCCTATTTGCATCTCATTGATTACTTCCTTTGTTAATAGGGGTGATGTTGTTTCTGAAAGTGTAAAAGAACCCAGCCAAGCATGATAACAACCTGCCACATGAACTAAAGAATCTCTTATACTTTGAAAACCAAATCCAAATTCTTTTGTAAAATCATTTTCGTTCAATTCTTTACACTGATCTAATAAAATCTGTCTTGTTTGTTTTACCCATTCATATTCTGTTTTTTCCATAACTATCTCACCTCGTAAATATCAAATACCTGAATATTCTTTTTATTATATCATTTCTAAACGATTATTGAACTAACCTGCACCGATAGCTCCATAACAAAAATAGACCGCCGCAGCGATCCCATCTAAACCTCTTGCCCCGTTAGTTGAATAAGCTAACTAATTCAATTTCATTTTTAACCCTTCGTGCGTTGATTTAAAACCTAATCGCTCATAAAAACGTAATGCATCGACTCTTTGTTTATCAGTAGTAAGTTGAATTAAATGACAACCACGTTCGTTTGCACGTTGAATTGCCCATTTTATCAGTTCGGTTCCTACTCCCTTGCCACGGACAGATGAGCTTGTTCGGACCCCTTCAATAGTAGCTCTCCAACCACCTTGGTGTGTAATATATGGAGTAAATGTTATTTGTTGTACACCAATCACTTCATTACCTTGATAAGCTACTACCAACTCGTTATTAGGGTCAGAAGTGATAGCATGAAATGCTTTTGTGTAACTTTCTGGAAGTGGTTGTTCATAACGCTCACGATTCCTTCCTAATTCATCATTCGCAAGCATTTCAACAATTCTAACCAAATCTTGTTCAGTAGCAATTCTAAACCTGATTTCTTTTTCCAATAAAATTCCCTCCTTGATGAACGAACAGTTTATAACTTTTACTACCTCATTAAACACTCTAAGTTGATAGTTATTTCTTTATGAAATATCATAAGTATTTCTTATGTATTTTAATGGATTATATGTACTCTTCTTTTACTATTCTGCTTCGTTAGTACGAATCGAGTAGAGGGAAAATAAATTTATTATTATCGCCCCTCTCACAACACCGTACGTACGGTTCGCGTATACGGCGTTTCAATTTATATCACAGTGTGCACTTTTAGATAATGTTCTAAAGCAGAGGGACTCCCCTCTGCTTTAGTCTTTTGTTTGAGATTGCTCTTTGGACGACTTTGGATAATCCTATGAATCGGTAACCTTTTCGACAGTAGGTTAATCCTTTCGCTTCTTCCTCCTGAATCCCTAGTTGAATAAGCGATTTAATTTGTTTCTTCGCTACTTTCCATTGTTTCCAGATGATGACCCTAATTCTAGAGCGAAGCTTTGTGTCTATTCGTTCAGTCACTTTTTTCATGTTTGCTACTCTAAAGTAGTTTACCCATCCAAATATTACTTGTTTCAATTTCAATTTTCGGTAGTCTAGTGGAACACTCCAGTTTCGCTTTGTCAGTTGTCGAAGCTTCCTTTGAAACTTCTGTACCGAACTTTGATGAGGTTTCACTTGATATCTCTTGTTATTAATGTCGTATTAATACCCAAATCCTAAGAATTTTAATTCTTTTGGACGTGAGATTCTACTCTTCTCAACATTGACTATCAGACCTAATTTTTCTTCTATAAATCTCACGATTGAATTCATTACTCGGTTCGCTGCTTTTTCACTTTTCACAAAGATAAGGGCATCATCAGCGTACCTCACGAATCTTAGTCCTCTTTTCTCTAGTTCCTTATCAAGTTCGTTTAACATAATATTACTCAATAGTGGACTGAGGTTTCCTCCTTGCGGAGTACCGACAGGTGTGTCTTCATATTTACCATTTACCATGACTCCACTGTCTAAGTATTTTCTGATTAACGAGATGACATCGCCATCTTTTATTGTCTTGGATATAATTCGCATGAGTTTATCATGATGGACGGTATCGAAGAATCTTTCAAGGTCAATGTCGACTACCCAATCATGACTATCATTCAGAAATTCCAGGCTTTTAATAATCGCCATTTCACAACTTCTTTTTGGTCTGAAACCGTAACTAAATTCGCTGAACTGTTCTTCAAATATCGGACTGAGAGCTTGATGGATGGCTTGTTGAACGACTCTGTCCACTACTGTTGGTATTCCCAATTTGCGCATCTTTCCGTTTTCTTTTGGGATTTCCACTCATAAAGCAGCTTGTGGTTGGTATTTTCTTGTTCTGATGCGCTGACGCAACTCATCTTTGTTCTTTTTCAGATATTGCTTTAGTTCGTCGACTGTTACACCATCAACACCACTGGCGCCTTTGTTTCTATAGACACGTAGGTAGGCTTCGTTCATATTTTGATTACTTAGGATTTGTTCTAAAAGTTCCACACTCGTTTCTCCTTCCCTCTCACGTAGTAAGTGATAGCTCCCTTTTGGTTATCCTTTGAGATACGCTCATACTTTTACCATTAACACATTCGGAGTTTTCGTCACTCACGCATTCGTGGTGGTGAAACACTATAAATTGTTCAGCCCTTCATGAAATTATTTCATTACTATGGCTTCTGCTGACTTCTTGCGACTAACCTTTTTCGACTGTACTTCTGTACATCCGCAAGACCTCCCAGGGTAAGACAACTATCTTTCCTCTTTTACTGGCCTGATTTACTCTACAAAATTACGCACATCTTTTGGACTTTAACTTGCTTAGGAGTCTAATCCCTTCATAGAGCCTTGGTATCAGATTTCTGTTCGTCGAGCCAAGATTTTATTCCACGCTTCCTCCAGCCCTTACCTCACGGTAAGTACCTTGCGCTTCCTTAGTGGTTGGTCGATGTGTACCCCCACAGTGGACTTTCACCACCTAGATAGTTGCCATGCCTGGCACACTAAGAAAAGCTGCCTCATTGACAGCTTTGATGTTCAACTCTTGCACCCAGTTAGCTTAATAAGTCTCTAATTTGTTTTTTATCCTTAATTTTACATAACCCCCCGTGGTAACAAATCACTTTTTCAATATCAAGGTCTAAAAATTTCTCAAGAGAGTCAATTGCAGTTTTCAAATCCAATGTCGTTTGTGGTATGGGTTTCCGTAAAACACCATCTACTACTACCATAGCATCACCTGCAACAAGAGTTTTGCTTTGCTTTAAATAGAGACTAATATGACCAGGAGTGTGCCCTGGTGTAAAAATAATTTGAATACCACCACAATATGAAAGTTCTTCACCGTCTTCTAATGTTTTATCTACCTTTGATTTCGGGGGATTCTTATATAAAAATTGTATTTGTTCTGGTAATGCTGACCATTGTTCTTTACTCATTCGATTTGGGTCTGTTTTAATAAGAGGTATCGTTCCCTCAATATATGGTTTGTCGAAAATATGTGCATACACTTCTATAGGGTTATTGGATTGGTTTAGTATTTCTGGGAGGGAACCTATGTGGTCTAAATCCTGATGAGTTATAATTACGGCTTTCAATTTATCAAAGGAGACTCCGACTTCACTCATTGCAAGGTGTATTTGTTCCATTTGTCCTGGCATACCAGTATCAACTAAAACAGCCATTTCATCATCCCATATCAATGTTGGGTTTAATCCGAAACCTTGAATATTTAATTCTAAGATTGCCAATCCTTTATCGATTCTCATTTAATCTCCCCCAAATTATAAGTAAGTTTTTTCTGAGAAATTACTCAGGATTAATTTACCATCGAGAGAGGATATTTTCAACACATAAATTTATAATTATATCACAAATAAAATTATTTGTCAATACTTATCTTCTGAAAATTTCACCATTAAATTTACATTTAGTTAATGTCTTATTGTGCTAAACTGCATCGTTAGTACAATATCTTCAACAAAATAAATAAAAGACTTCTCCTTCTTATAGGAAAGCCCCCGTTAGTTGAAGAAGGACGATCACCATTTATGTGGAAATCGTCCTTTTTTGTTTCCAGCTGAACAGTATCGTTGTACTGTTCAGCTGGAAAGTTGTTCTTCTTAAAGATAAGCGCCCTACAGACCAAAAAGAGATAGTGGGTTAATTTGAGGCTTTGAATTCCTTTATTTTTTGCATTAAACCCTAATAAATTTTTCAGAGTTAACTAATTATTAAGTCGTTTGTTAACTTCAATTGTAATGAACTCCGGCAAATAGCTGGGAGTACATCCTTTTGCTACTATTTCATCTTTGTAAAGACCCGTTTTCTCACCAAGTTTAATACAACGTGCACGATTCTTTTCATCATAAACGCCTATCCAGCCTGCGGTGAAATTCATAGCCCATTGAACTTCCGGTTCTTCCTGCGTAATATTAGCTTCTAATGCAGATAGCAAGTATGCGGTGTTATCAGGCGGTGTTTGTCCAGTCCATCTTAATCGCCCTTGATAATACCAGAAAGCTCGCCTTTGAAGAGCAGAAGGACTATTTTCCCATGACTCCATCAATGCAATTTTCTTCTTGTCTTTGGTGAGCTGATTAGCCATTAACCAATCCATTAAGTTATTTCGCTCATCAAAAGCGTGAGTCTGCATATCCTTATCAAGCTTATTTAGCACATCTTGTGAAAGAAGTTTTTTGTCCATAATTAAGATTGCTAATAGTCTGGGCAAAAACTCTTCGGTTGACCAAAGTTCGATAGCTAGTTCGTGATCTTTCTTAATGTCCTTCGCGATTTTTCGTAAGTCGCCTAGCTTAGTTTTACTATTGATCTGAGGTAGAATGTTTTCTGCTTTTGAAAAGCGTTTTATTTCTGTACCTTTATTTTCATTCATTTTATACAACTCCTTTATTAAAGCACTGTTTCATAATATGTCCTTGATGGGATATATCAAGAACTTAATTTCGTTATAAGTCTTATTGCAGTGGTGTGCCTCCAAAGTTAATATTGTAGTATATATCGTATTAAAGCTTTCTCCACCTATAAATAGAAGAGCAACCAGCTTTAATATAATAATAACATTTACTTCCTTTTAATTGGATACGAAAAGAGCATTCCTTTTTAAAGAAACGCACCCGTTTGTTTAAGTACATTACTTCACATTTTCTTCTTTGCGTTTTTTCGGTTTTCTTTCGGTTTTCTCATTAGTACCAATAATGCTATAACAAAACAAATCATTAGAATTATATTTAAGCTCCAACCGAAACTATCAATATACTGCATTACCCTTCCTCCTCAGATATGTTTTGTTCACTTTAGCATGATTAATGTGCTAGTTGGTTGTTTTCTACAAAAGAAGATAAAACGTTACAATTTTTTCTATCAAGATCCGGTGTCTGTAATTCCCATAATAAAACACCACCCTTCCCCTATAACAAAATGTAGAGAAAGGATGGTGCTTGGCTTTCATTATTTATTTTCGTCAAGGTAAGTTAAAGTAGCAACACCAATGTTTTAGCTGCAATTAGCATTCCTTATTGAAGGAATGCACCCTTTAGTTCAATAAGAAATCATACTAACGTTACTTTTTCCTACCAATGTAAAGCAAGTGGCTTGAAATCCCCAGAATATATGGGTCTGTTGCTTTTTCTTTTATTAAATTAATGATTTTTTTTACTTCCTGTTCACCTTTTCTTCCCCAATAATTCCAATTATCATTGCTTAAGATAGCACCTGGATTGGACCCTATTAAGTCTAATGTTTCAAATCCTTGAGATTCCATAAAAGGATTAATGTCCTCAATATTAAAATAATACGCTCCTGTAAAACGTCCCTCATCTGCGTGGTTAAAGCATCCTGTTTGAGAGAACTGAATTATGGTGTCTAAGTTATCGTTGGGTCTCCAATTTTCAGGAAATAAGAGAGATGTCAGTATGTGTCTTATTCTAGGCATAAAAGCAACAAAAACCAAGCCTCCCTTTTTTGTAACTCTTCTTAATTCTTTTACTGCCATAATACGGTCATTTTCTTGCTGTAAATGGTACATAGGACCAAGCATTAATGATGAGTCAAACTGTTCATCTTTTATCATATTAAGTTCTCTGGCATCAGCTGCATAAAACCCTTCAAATTGTCCTTCTAAATCAAGTTCTTTTGCGTTATCTCTAGCAATTTCTACTAATCTTGGTGTTAAATCGGTCAGTGTCACCTTATAACCATCTTTTGCAAGTTCCATTGAATATTTACCTGGTCCAGCTCCATTATCAAGGATGTACCCTGTTTGGGGCATATATTTCTTTATATAATGCCAATTTACTTGGAATTCAATCGGTTCACGTTCAAGTCTTCCCCACTCATCAAATTGATTGTAATAGTCAATTATCTCATTCATAATTTTCACCTTTATTCCATTTTTTTCTTTTTAATTCGGTAAAAAATCTTTAAATCCTTCTTCAAGTAACCTGCGACGTTACTTCAATCAAGAGAAAGCATTACTGTTGTTCTAGTAATGCCCTCGTTAGCTTCATAAGAATTTCTTTAATTGTTCATTCTAAGAGTAACTTGGAATGGGGGATTTTTATGAAAAAAAGCCTTTTAATATTGATTGCCTGCTTCACTTTTTTCTCTTATAGATCAAAGCTGAAACCATAACTAAAAATGATGTACATTTGCGTGATGACGTGATCATCTATTTACTATTTCCCTTTATTTATAAAGAAATCGAGAACCATTACGGCGAACCTAAACAATTTTATAACCAAAAGATTCTCAAAATCAAAAAGTTAAGAGAAGGCAGCTACCTATTTAATGTCACTGTGCAGGTAACAACATTTGAGGGAGCCCATAATCCTCCATATGATGTAGTGACCATTACTTTTAGTAATAAGGTTTCCGAAGACTGGCGGGCTATTGATTTCAAAAGCAGAAGGTTGAAACCGAATGAAAATTTATGAATGCATCCTTTGTAAAAGGGGTGCTCTTTACTTCGTGCATTTAATTTCACTAACCTGCCCAGCTAGTATCACAAGAAAAAGGATCGCCGCAGCCCTCCCAATCTTTAACTCTTGCAACCGTTAGTAAAAGAAGAACTATTTATTTACCAATTAGGTACTGCTCGGAATAAGACTTGGAATCAAAAATGTCTATACCTATAAAATCTTCACAGTTAGTATCCGAAAAATGAAACACTATTGATTCAACATCAGGATGAGAAATAGACTTTCTTGTTATTTCATCATTCAGTCTAAAAGAATAATAAGTCTTTCCATCAGTAGTAACTTCCTTTTTAAAAATATGTACTTTATCAGCAATCAGTTCAATTTTCCTTGCAGTTTCTCCTTCTACCTCTATTCCAACAATTGGGACTTCTTCTCCAAAATCTAACATTATATCATCGTTTTCTGGAAGTTCTTCCGTATGAGTAATAGTATATTTTGATGGTTCACTAAAGTAAATATAGCCCATCTCTACTTCCTTATCATAAGTAACCTGACCTTTGTAGCCCATAAGATCTATCCTCCTAAGCTTTTTCTTTTTCTCGTTTTATGCCAAATTTATATCATTTTCTTGTTCAGCTAACCTGCCAGTTAGCACAATAAGAAAAAGCTGCCGCAACGACAGCCCTCTTGCTCCCGTTAGTTCAAGAAGAAATTGTAACTTTATTACTGAGTTTCTCTTCTATCCGCCGTGTAGTCTAATACGAAATAAAGGATGTACATTGAAATAAAGTAAACCCCCGCCGAATAGATAATATTCCATTCACCATATGTAAAACTCTAATATAAACTGCATACAATTCAAGTAATACAAGAATGTAGGTCCATCCCAAAATATATATAAATTTCTTACTGGCATTAGAATTCAGGGGAAAATAATTAAAAATAATAACCAGTACAGCAACCTCACCAAGGGCTACAGCTAGGTAAAACCATTCTATTTGTTCTTTATCAAAATACCAGTAAAGTTTGTACTTTAAATCAAGATACAAATCAGTTACAAAATTTATTAACAATGCAAACTGTATTGTAACTAGTAACTCATGCTTAGTTCTTTTTCTGGGCAGTTTGAGGGCAACTAAAAGAACTAATATAACTGTCACTATAAATAGCTTCACCAAGAGGAACACCTCATTTTTTAAATAACAACAATATCAACCATATTATCATTATTTATACGATGAATTATTTTTATGTAATTAACCTGCCATGTTAGCACCATAGGGCTTTCATTTAAATAAATTCGAAATCCATAAAGTATCCGATGTGTTAAGTAAATTCAAAACCCTTATTGCAACCTGGTTATAGTCACCCTCTGCTTTGCCTTTTCAAAATAAAACCATATTCCATCTTCTTCTTCAGATTTTTTTCCTAATCTATATCTTTTTTTAAACCTATTTTAAAAAACTATTAATGAATGATTTAGCGTAAATTTGGAACTATACATTTGTAGAAGTTAATAAGGAGGTAACCTAAAATGGACATTCAAAAATTAGCCCATCATGAGTCTTTGGATCTACATGAAGTTATTAATTTTAAAACCCTATGCTTAGCGAAATCAAAACTAATGCAAGGACTTGTATTTGATCATGATTTGAGAGCATTAATGCAAAAAGATGTTGAACAATCCATGCAAGCGCTTGTAGAATTACAGGCAATCTATCAACGTGCACCTTTTGAAGCTCCTGTTCCTCCAAACCGGCCAACACCAATAATAAATTGAAAGGAAGGAAAATTCATTGAATAATGACTATTTAGACCCTATAAACTCGTTACATGTACCTGAGATAGCTGATACCACATTTGCCATGGATTTCCTCCTTCGTGCCAAAGAGGGTGTTCGCAATATTGCTGTTGCATTAACGGAGTCTGCATCACCTGATGTTAGAACCCTCTTACGAAACCAGTTAATGCAAGGGATTGCCATGCACCAAGAAATTACAGAACTAATGATTAATAAAAAATGGTTCCATCCATACGAACTAAGTGAACAGTATAAACTAGATCAACTCTCTGCCAACAATACATTGATGATTGGGAAAATGAATCTATTCCCTGTTGAGACCAATAGAAAAGGTATGTTTGACCGGACACCTGATGATCACTAACACTGGAGGCTGTAACAAATGAAGGCAGTAACATATCAAGGTATTAAAAATGTTGTAGTCAAAGAAGTTCCAGATCCAAAGATTGAAAAACCAGATGACATGATTATTAAAGTAACGAGTACAGCTATATGCGGGTCTGATTTACATTTAATTCATGGCATGATTCCTAACCTGCAAGAAAACTATGTTATTGGCCATGAACCAATGGGAATCGTTGAAGAAGTTGGTCCAGGTGTGACTAAGCTAAAAAAGGGAGATCGAGTAATTATCCCCTTTAATATAGCATGCGGTGAATGCTCTTATTGTAAAAACCATTTGGAAAGCCAATGTGATAATTCTAATGATAATGGTGATATGGGTGCCTATTTCGGATATTCTGGTACGACGGGGGGCTATCCAGGTGGGCAAGCTGAATATTTAAGAGTGCCATTTGCCAACTTTACTCATTTCAAAATTCCAGAGACTTGT
Organism: Neobacillus driksii; assembly: GCF_013409995.1. Taxonomy (GTDB): domain Bacteria; phylum Bacillota; class Bacilli; order Bacillales; family Cytobacillaceae; genus Neobacillus; species Neobacillus driksii. The sequence continues at coordinate 195,855 of NZ_JACCBX010000009.1, read as the reverse complement.
GAAGAACCAGATGAAAAGTTAACAGTTATTGCCGATGCGATGACTACTGGTTTTTGGACTGTTGACAATGCAGGCGTAAAGGATGGAGATACAGTTATTGTTCTTGGCTGTGGTCCGGTTGGTCTTTTTGCTCAAAAATTCTGTTGGCTAAAAGGGGCAAAGCGAGTCATTGCCGTTGATTATGTCAATTATCGCCTGCAGCACGCCAAGCGCACCAACAAAGTAGAAATTGTTAACTTTGAGGACCATGAGAATGTAGGAAGTTACCTGAAGGAAATCACCAAAGGAGGTGCGGATGTTGTCATTGATGCAGTTGGTATGGACGGTAAAATGACTGATATGGAGTTCCTTGCGAGCGGAATGAAGCTTCAAGGCGGAGCATTAAGTGCGTTTATCATGGCTTCACAAGCAGTGCGTAAAGGCGGGACAATTCAAGTTACTGGCGTTTACGGCGGCAGATATAATGGTTTCCCTCTTGGAGATATTATGCAGCGAAATATCAATATCCGGTCTGGGCAAGCACCTGTGATTCACTATATGCCATATATGTTTGAATTAGTTTCGACAGGAAAAATTGATCCAGGAGATGTCGTGACTCATGTACTTCCACTTAGTGAAGCAAAGCATGGCTATGAGATTTTTGACACAAAAATGGATGATTGTATAAAAGTCATATTGAAACCTTGAGGAAGGAGGTATAAAAAATGAACTACGCCTTACATGAAGTTCTTGAGGTCCATGAGATGGCTGCATTTAAGACCACTTGTTTAACTAAATCCAAAACGATGAAAGCGTTAGTTACAGATCAGCTATTAAAAGATATTATGCAGCAAGACATTGATGTATCTACGAGACAATTACAAGAATATGCTTCTATCCTTTCCAACGCTAAGCAGTAAATTAGGAGATGAATGAACATGAATCCAATCATTGAAACTTTAACTGGCATGGACGGACTATCGGATCAAGTCGTTGCAATGGACCTACTCATTTCAGCTAAAAGTGGAGTTAGAAATTATGCCATGGCAGTAACAGAATCAGGAACACCGGAAATTAAAGAAATTCTCACTCGCCATTTAGTGGAAGCTCTGGATATGCATGAAATAATATCCGCATATATGGTAGAAAAAGGATGGTACCATGCTTGGAATACAAACGAACAGATCAGTTTGGATTTAAATAATATCAATACAGCATTGAACTTACCGACATTATAAAAATTTTCCAGGAACAGTTTAATACTCACCAAATAAACTGTTCCTATTAAACCATTTTGAGTTGTTTTGGCAGAAGTAAATAAAGTTAATACTTCTTGCATACTCGTATTTGTTTTACACTATATAATGAAAACAATTAATTGACTATTTTTATTATGAAATGGTCGGAGCAGGAAATTCATCAATTTTGATACGAAGTAAACTATAAGGTTTCTGTCGTAAGTCTTTTCCATAATGAAATCTAGGCTGTCGATGTAATTGGTTCACAATGACATACAAATATTGATCCGGACCAATTGAAAAAGTATCCGGCCACAAAATTCTCGGATCATGTGCGATAGTTTCTATTATGCCATTTGGCAATATCTTACGGATACTGTTGTTTTCATAATCTCCAGCATAAACAGTTCCCTTTGTATCGGTGATCATTCCATCAGACGCACCTTTTTCTCCCCAATACTTCACATGATAAGGTAAATCCATGTCCGGTATCGTTCTGTCTCTCAGGGCTTCTGTTGAGATAGAGAACAAATGACGACTGGTTAGTGGAGCAAAATATAATATCTTTCCATCAGGAGAAATCGCAAGACTATCAGACGCCAATCTAAATGGAGAAGTTGAACCGTCTTTGTTTCGATTCATTAAAATTTGACCTTCTACTTTCGGTAAAAAATAGGGATCGGGTGAAGTTGAATTTGCCCCATTTAACCGTCTAAACGCGTTTCCATTTGATAAATCTACGACGATAATAGCTCCTGGTCCTCGTGAAGAAGAATCGGTTATATAGGCATAACCTGCTTTTCCAACACGAAAATCAAAACGGACATCATTCAGATAAGTTGTAGGCAGGACAACATCTTCTGTAAAAGTATATACTTTTCTTATTGTATTGGTTTCTAAATCAACAGCGACTAATTTTGCCCCACCTTTAATAGGTTCAGAAAAATTGGGTGCCGCTGTATCTAATACCCAAAGCGTTCCCCTTCCATCAGTAACTACACTTTGGACACTGATGAAAGTCATTTTGATATTCTCGGGGTTAACCAAATTGGTTTGTAAATTAGGATAAGGCTGCAATTTATCCTCAACAATTTCCGCCACCGTAAATTTAACATCGTCTCCCCATTTCGGAAAACAAATGAAAATACGACCAGTTTCTGAAACACTAACTCCGGTAGGCATAGTGCCATAAAATGCATAAACTAGTTCTAATTTACCGAAATATTTTTCACTAGGTAGCATAGGTTTCATGATATCCTCCTCACCCGTTTAAACGGGATATCACCTATATATGATTTATATTTTTTCTAGTGCATGTTTCTTAATAAGTTTTTCTAAACGAAAAGATGATGGAATTGATTGTTTTCGAAATTTAATAAGTCAGTCTTGAAACTGTGTTTGCTTTAGAAGCAAATGACCAGATGAAGAAATTTCTGAATTCCTTTTTAAACTAATCTGCACCGTTAGCTTAATAAGAAAAAGCTGCCTCAATGACAGCTCTGTTCTTAATTCTTGCCTCCGTTAGTTGAACAAACATACGGATATTAGTCAGATTGAGGTAACATTTTAATAAAATATTTTGGGGATTCCGTAAACCCTTGCCGCATATAAAACCTATGTGCATCTTTTCTCCTTGAATGGCAATGCACTTCGATTCTATCGCAATTTCTTTTTATAGCTAAACCAGTACAATATTCTTCAATCTTACGCCCTATCCCCTTACTTCTAATGTTTTTATCAACTGCAAAGTAACTTATCCTTGCAAAATCTCCTTTTACAGCTAATTGAGGAATAAAATGAACCGAAATTAAAGCTATAACACTCTGATCTTCTTCAAACACTAATAACACCTCATTCGGATCCATAAGAAGTATTTCAACTTTTTCCTTTATAAATGATTCCGTATCTGGATAGTCCAACTGGTTTAATAACAAAGAAATTTGCTTCCAATCCTCAACCTTCGCTTTTCTTATCCCCATTCATTCCACCCCCCAATTTTATCGACTAATTTATACCTTTTATTCAAGTAAACTGCCACGTAGTACAACATCTTCAACAAAAGAGAAGCGTTAATCCTTCTTAGATCAAAGCACCGATTAGTTTAAGTATATTTTTTAACAATCTGATAATTATTTTTCATGTTTAATTTCCTTTTTCGAATTACAACTGAATAATTCAGCAAAAAAAACCGACTTAAAGTCGGTTTTCAAATTGATTTTTATTTTGTTTGTGAAATTGCATTAACAAGTTGGGTCAGTGATTCGTTGATTGGAGCAACTGGACGACCAAGAATTTTCTTAAAGTCATTGCTTTCAACTTCTAGTGAACCGTTCCGAATGCTTTCTTGGATTCCTACTACTATCGGAATCACAAAATCAGGTAAACCTAAGCCTTTCATGATCTCTGCATATTTTTCGTCACTAACTTGTTGTACTGGTACTTCTTTACCCAATACATTACCAAGAGCAGCTGCCAATTCTTCTTGAGTTAAAAGTGGACCAGAAAGTTCATATACTGTATTTTCGTGACCACTTCCAACAAGAACTGCTGCCGCTGCATCTGCGTAATCTTGTTGCAGTACCCAGCCTACCTTACCTTCTCCAGCAGATGTTACCCAAGGAGCTCCTGCCATAGCTCCTTGAATGCTTCCAATTTCATTTTCCAAATACCAATTGTTACGCAAGAAAGAATATGGGATACCTGTCTTGATGATGGCTGCTTCTGTCGCAACATGAGGAGGAGCCATTAAATTTTTGCTTTCTGTTGCATTTGCTAAACTTGTATAAGCAATAAATTTTACCCCTGCATGATCAGCTGCTTGGACAGCATTAGTATGTTGACGAATTCTCGTTTCATTGTCACCATCCGCAGAAATAATTAATAAGCGGTCAATCCCTTTAAAAGCATTTTCTAATGTTTCTGGTTGATCAAAATCTCCATGACGAACTTCCACCCCACGACTACGAAGTCCTTCTGCTTTCTCTGGGTTTCTAACACTTACTGCCAACTCTTTTGCAGGTATAGATTTCAATAATGATTCTACAACCTTTGAACCTAATTTCCCTGTTGCTCCTGTAACTAATATTTTCATTTTGTCTTCCTCCAATTCAGATTTACCTGTAACAATATCGATTACATGTAATAATTTTAATTACATGTAATCGATTTGTCAACATGTATGCATAATGCTATTTATTATTTTTTTCGTAATTTGGTATAATAAACTTGTAATCAAATTAATTACATGATGAAGTAATAAAATCAATAACGGAAAAGTTAATAGGGGTGGTGAAAAACATGTCCATTAGCAGCCGATTTGCTGTCGGAATTCATATATTGACTCTAATTGAATTTAATAAAGAAGGAGTAACATCTTCTGAATTTTTAGCTTCAAGTGTTAACACGAACCCAGCCGTGATAAGAAAACTAATGGGAATGTTAAAAAAAGCTGGTTTGATAGAGGTACATCCAGGTATTGCAGGGGCTAAACTCGCAAAGGAATTATCTGATATTACATTGTTCGATGTTTATAAGGCAGTGAATGTTGTACAGGAGAAAGAATTGTTTAGTATACATGAAAGTCCACATCCTGATTGTCCCGTAGGCAGGAACATCCAGAATACAATTGAACCCTTATTCGCAGCAGCTCAATTTGCAATGGAAAAGGTTTTAAGAAATGTTACTTTAGAAGATGTTGTGAAGGATATTGCTACTAAAGAAAATATCTGTTAAAAAAGGCTTTCCCATAAGGTGTCTGACTCCTTATGGGAAAGCCTCTTCTCTTTGTTCTTCAACTCCCTGCCCAGTTACTTCAATAAGAAAAAAGCGTCCCACATTTTGTAGAACGCCACGTAGATGAAGAACTAAATCCAATTATCTTATGTCCAGCCTTCATCTAATCTCTCTTTTAGTAAAGTGTCATTCCAAGTTCCCCAAGGTGACAATTGCTTTTGTTCATTACCCTTTCTCATATAAGCCGGGGAGGATACGTAACCCAATCCCGATAAAATGGAGACATCATTTCTGTTGACGTTACAAGCAATGGTCACCGCGGGATATTTAATCCTACTAATCCATCTGCCAACCAAGTTAATCTAAATCCAATGACTACTCCTACAATAGCACCAACCAAAATTTGCATTCTCTTTTAACAAGGTTCTCTTTTCGATTAGTAATTGATAGTTTGCTGACAGCGAAGAAAATAATAGCTGCACTTGGTAAGCTTGCCATCCCTAGTGGCTGAAACACAGCTACCGCTGAGAGCTCAATAGGTCTTGCTCCATCAAATGGCCAGATTGTGGAACAAGTTAAAAATTTTTTCTTCGACTAACCTGCTCCTTTAGCTCAAAACAAAAAGGCTGTCGTAACAGCAGCTCCTTAAATTGAATATCTATCCTAATAGATTGGAGAGATAGTATATAAAAGCGTAAAGTCCAAACGAACCCATACTAAAACTTATTACTGCAATTGATAAATAAGGCGTGTAGCCCTTTTGTTTTCTAGTACGCATTAAATAATAAAAAGATAATATTAAACTAACTATAAAAGTACCGAGCCATAAATTATTTAATAATGAAGCCCCAAAGAAAGCAAGAAAACTAACTAAGTAGGAAATATTGATCAAAAGCAATAATATTAAAATAACTTTCCCCAAAATGTATCCCCCTCCTGTCTCTTTCATATCCAAATTTTAACATAAAACTCTTCCTTCTCGAAGTAAACTGCTTCGTTACTTTAAGTGTAATACTTCACAATTTTTTTAGTCCCCTCCAATCTGTTATGCGTTGTATACGAAGAAAGTAGATCCATTCCAGATAATTTCATTCTTTGTAATGATTGTAGTGAAAACTTAAAACAACGATGACAAGCATTGGAGCATAAATTTAAAAAAATAAAAAATCAACTTTTAATTGAAGGAGGTTTTTATCATGGGTATTTTAGCGAAAATCAACTGTAAATTAAAAGGTCACGTTTATGAAGAAACAAATCAGAGACCCGATGGATGGGGATATATTGCAACTTGGTTTATATGTAACCGATGTGGTCATGAAAATGTAGTCACTATCCGAGAGGATGATGTTTAATTTCAGTCATCAAGTAACGGTTTCTACTACGGAAAAAGGACAGGTTGGTAGTTTAATCTGTCCTTCTGTTTTTTCATCCCTTCTTCAATTTACCTTACCTTTTATAACCATAGAAATTTTCCAACAAATGATAAATCCATAATTGGTTAAGCTAAGAAAAAAAGAAAAATAGGAGGCGTGCAACCCATGAGAAAGCAGGAGTTTTTAAAAAACGCAGTAAGCAATATGGATAGAGACGTGGAATACGAATATTCTAATAAAGGTACTGACAAGGAAGCTAATAAATCTGTTAAAGAAACGGATCCTACTAATTTGAGCAATGGCGATACTGCTGGAAGGTTTAATTAACTAACCACTTTCCTTATGCAAACGAAACAACTTTTTAGTGGTAACAAGAATCAAGGGTTGCGGCAGCAACCCCTTGACCAACTCAACCACTGGTTACTTTTAAGAAGAAATTAAGCCGAAAATTCTTAGTAGAGAATATAAAGTAATTCCTACACCTATAAAAACAATAAAAAATCTCATTACCCAAGGCAATTTTGGAGGAGGAAAAAAAGCAAAAATACCAACCATTAAGAACAGAAACCCTGCAAAAGAACTATACAAAATCGGCAATAAATCCCCCTCCTATTATTCCTTGTATGGCTATTGCCATTAAAAAAATTCCACTATAGAAGAAGCCTGCTCGGCTAGTGCAACACAAGCTTATAAAAACAAGGGTTCAGTGAAAAAGTACGACCGCCGCATTTTAATTAAATATATTTTCTCATCTATGCTACATACGGTTGCTTGTCCAGTGACACCACACCAGTTTCTAATATGTATTCCTCATTAAACTAAAAGTACTTTTGAGTTCCATGCTAATACAAACAATTAGATATTACATAAAAGAAATTAAACATTCAAAGTTCTCCACCAACATGTTCTATGATAAACTTAAGTTAACAAAATATTCCAATTTAATAATACTGTTCAATATGCTGAAACCCATAAAACCTGCTTTTTTTAGAGTGGAGGATTGAAAAAATGAGGTGGTTAATTGCATTTCCATTTATTCTTATCGGTTCTATTTTAACGGCAACAACAGTTGAGGATATAAGCTATTTAGGCAATATAACTATTAAGATAATAGGGTTTGGGATTATAGCGATTGCGGCTTCATTCATAAAAAAAAAGCAAGTACAAGCAAACGCCTTAAACAATAACCGATATAAATGAAACATCAAAAAGAGTGTCGGTTTTGAAAACTAATGCTCTTTTTATTTATTATTTTGTTTAAATTCTCGGTCAATTGAGTTTTAATTTATCTTTATCTACACTAATTAGAAATCGGTCATTTCCTTTTGAACAGCCACTAATTAAAAATTCAACATCACTTTGTTCATTTTCCTTCTTAATTATTTCTGTACAAACATCTTTTTCTATTCCTTTATCTTTTCCAGCATACTCATCGTTTGAATTATCATAAGTATATTGAATAACCTTCCCATCAAATCGCAGGTCTTGGAAAATGGGGTCTCCTTCGTCTGTATAGCCTGTAACTCGTATAGTGTCTTCTTTTTTGTTGGATAGGTTAATTAAAAACTGTTCAAACCTCTCTATATTAGCGACTTTAGCATGATAAACAATGTCGCCTCTTTTAATTGCTTCCTCTGAATTATATGCTCCGCTTGAACAACCAAAACTGCTAACTACAATAGTAAGTAAAATTATTATCAATAGAACTCTCTTCACTTTCCCCTCCAAACGAAATTTCTATCTAAGTCCATTTCATTAGAATAACTTTAAGTGTGAAAATATCCACGTGGGTTCTACTAACCTACCGTTAGCAGCATAAAAACAGCCTCCAAATGGCAGCTGAATTATAAATGCGCTCCATTACTTGAAGTAATTCTCAATACTTCTTTTATTTGTTACAACTAGTAATTTCTCACTGTATATTCCAAACTTATTAAAAAAATTAGGTTTGCCAACTTGTTCAAAGTGTCTATTCCATTTAAACATTTTAAAGAAAATATTTATTGTAGGATTGTAATTTGATTTTTCTAATCCAAGTTTTTGTAATACAAACCTCTTTATTATACGATAGGTTCTTATTGAATATTTTGTATCTAGGTAAATGATCAATTCAGCATTTCGAAAACTACTCGCCACCCAATCCTCATTATGAACTCCTTCAATAATCCAAGTTTCAGAATCAATAATAGAGTGCAAATTTGTTTCTCTTTCTTCATCTGTTCTTCTTATATCTCCAGATTTTTTCCTTTTCCAAACAACATTATCCAATTCATAAAATGGGATATTTAACTTTGTGGATAATTTTTTTGCTAATGTTGTTTTTCCACTTCCAACAGAACCAATAATATGTATTTTTTTAGGTATATTATTTTTCAAATTAGACCACCCACATCAATTAATACATTTAAATACTTATTCTATATTGATGTAGATGTCTCCTCTTTTTTTCACTACTAAACATCCCCGATGACACAGCAAGAAAAGACAGCAGCAGCGATTTCACCCACTTAATTCCTTCCAAATTTCTTTCAAATCAACTATTAGCTGTTTTATCTGAAGCGTGGTGATTTTCGATATTTTGTAGATTGTTCAAAAGAATACACAAGCTTAAAAAATGTTCTAAAGGCACCGCCAGCATAAGTTCAATCTTCCATTTTTGTACGACATTAGTGAAGTATTACATAGTACCGAAAAAACTGAAAATAATAACAGCGAGGTTATGTTTTTATCTATAAAGTGAGGAATGAACAAGGCATAACTCTAAATGTAAAAGGAGATGAAGTAATGGAAAATATCGCTAATATTGTTCATATAGGTGAATTAATAGCTGTCTCTAAAGTTTTTGAATTAAACCCTTTTCAAATGATATCATTAATAGAAGATGGTTTATTGGAAGTATTCGAAACAAAAGAAGATTTTTTAGCAAAGTATGGAATCAAGGAAAATTATGAAGAATTAGAAGATTGGTGTGAGTTAAACAATGGGAAGGTTTTTACTAAACCTAAGGTTGGCAGTGAATATAATAGCAGTCATTAACGAAGATCCTTTCAACAATTGGTACTGATTAGTGTAATGTATAAATCCTGTTAATCACTTTAAAATAGCCGTCGTCCTATACCGTTAGCTTTATCGCCAATTTATACAAAATGCTCTTGTCAAACTCCTCTAGTTCACACTCGTCAATCTTTTGCCCCTTATCTAGAACTAAAAATAAACGGAAAAATTCCGGTTAAATTGGGAAATGCCTCAATTTCCTTAAAAATAAGGGAAGATTTTCCGGTTATCTGATCCAAATCTTTAATTTTTGCCAAATTTAGAGCAGGTAACAGGAATATCTCCGCTTATATCTGCCTCTTAAGCTGTATCCATTTACATTAGCCGGAAATTCTCCGCCTATGAATTCTCTTACCTCAGAGAATCCAAAAACATTATAAACAGAGCCAAAACTATAAAAACCTTAACATAAAAAAGAAGAGCCCTATTCTTAATATAGAATCGAGCCCCTTTTTGAATTACCTAAACTTTATCAAACTATATTACATTCGTTCTGCTGTAACTTCCTTATTAACATGAAGGGTTTGATTTTTTTCCTTGGCTTCGGAAACCCATTTATCAAGTGATAGATAAATAATACCGGCAACGATACAACCTATTCCTAGAACGGTAAATAGAACCTGACCAAGATGATCATCCAGTAAAAAACCTGCAAGAATGGGACCTACTGCACTGCCAACGATCCACTGAAGACTTGCAGCCCCCATATAGGTACCACGTAAATGTTCAGGTGCGATATTCGCGACAAATGTCATTTGAACCGGAGATAAGAGCATTTCCCCTAGTGTGTAGATTCCATAGATAATGATAAGAACTAAAAGAATACTCCAATAGGAAAACTGGAGTTTTGTAAAAAAGATTGGCAGCCATCCTACTGCAAGCAGCCCAAAACCAAATAAAACCGAACCATATAGCATGACTTTTCCAAGCTTGCGCTTACTTGCCCATCTCGATATTGCAAATTGGAAGAATACGACCAGCGCCCCGTTAAATGCCATTAAATAAGGATATGGATTTTGGGCATCGGAAAGTGCCGGCAATTGTTGATCAAAATGCAGTGGAAGCATCCCTTCCGTTTGTGAGAATCCCATCGAAATCACAATGCCCGTCATAATATAGAAAAATAGAATTTTATCTTTGACGAGCACTGTAAAAATAGATGGCAGTTTCTCTTTTTCATCAAGATTTTTCGTTTCCTTTTTTCGTTCACTTTTCGGCAGTGTTTCGGAAAGCAAGAGAGCTAAAAAAAGGGAATAAATAAAAACAGATGAAGCAGCAATCATAAAAATAACTGATTTTGATAAAAACACAACGGATGCCCCAAGCAGTGGCCCGATTGCCGCTCCAATATTGTGTCCCATCCGCAGTAAACCATATGCTTCCGTTCTTCCCTCTTCATCCGTCACATCCGCGACCATGGCTGATGCAGCAGGATGAAAAAGAGAATTAAACAGACCAAAAAAACTCGATATTATTAAGAAAGGATAGAAGCCATCAAAAAAAATAAAACCAAGCATAACCAGCCCATTTCCAACCATTGAAACAATCATAATAGGCTTTCTTCCATATTGATCCGCAAGCTTTCCACCTATTAACGAACCAATTACTCCGGCAATTGGCCCCATTGCCATAACAACACCAACTTGCCAAAAATGATCGACCTTATCACTCATATATAAGGCAAAAAAAGGCATTAACATCATCATCGCAATACCATTAATCGATTCACCAATAAAACGAATCCAAATATTACGATCCATCTTCCGATAAGCCTGTAAAGTCATTTTCAATTTTTTTCCTCATTTCTCACTGACATCCATTTTGTCAGACTTAGTTTTTTACTGATTAAAAAGCACAAATAGCCGTGAGCAAGTTAAACCTGCCCACAGCCTTTTGATTAAATGAAAGAATGGGTAAGGAAAACTTATGGTTGATCCGTCGTTTTGTAGTTAACACAGGGCACACTGCTCCCGGTAGACATAAATACATAAGAGATGGAACGACCTTCTACTATACAATTAACTATAAAACGTAAACCATTAAGCATTTCCTTACACCTCCTCTTCCTGAAACTTTTTAAATAATCTTAATTATCCATTCAAATTATAATTTATTATTAACAACGATGTAAAGAAATTCCTTAAAGAGATACAATATCCAAATGAATAATCCCTCTTTCAGTCACCTTCACATTAAACGAATAGCTCTGATATATTGCTTACTTTATCTGTAATATTAACTTTTAATAGTGGAACAATAGGTAAAGCTATATTTGAAAAGGAGTAAAAAATGCAAAAACAAAACATCTTATTTAACCTTGATGATACGTTATCTTACTGTAATAGATATTTTAATCTAGTAATAAACCAGTTCGCTGACCAAATGATGGTGTGGTTTGACTCAATTAAAGCGGAAGATATAAAGCAGAAGCAGCTTCAACTTGATGTTGCAGCGATTAGTGAGCACGGTCTAAAATCAGATCGGTTTCCCGAGTCATTTGTTGGTACTTATCAATACTATTGCGACTTAGCTGGGCGGGAAAAGAAAAAGGATGAAATCCAATATTTAAGAGAGTTGGGTTATAAGGTATTCGATATCCCCGTTGAACCTATTCCACACATGAATGAAACGCTACAACGTTTAAAAGAAGAGGGACATGAATTGTATTTGCACACAGGAGGAGATGAGGCGAATCAACGCCGAAAAATTACCCAGTTAGAATTGACTACATTTTTTGAACATCGGATTTTTATTTCGGAACATAAAGATACAACAGCTCTATCTGATATTTTAAAAACGATTAAAGCGGACCCTGATGTAACATGGATGGTTGGAAATTCATTAAGAACTGATATTGTCCCAGCACTGGAATTGGATATCCATGCTATCTACATTCCAGCAGAAAATGAATGGCAATATAACATGGTTGAAGTTAACGTTGATCATAAAAGTGTTTTTTTAACTGTAGATTCACTTCAACAAGTTCCTGAAGTAATTGCTAAACGTAGCCAAAATCAAATAATGTAGTGGATAAAAAAATCCCAACTTGGTTTTTGCAACAGTTTGGGGATGATACTTTTATAACAATGACAAAAATGGAGGGACACAAAGTGGATAAACATATTAAAAAGCTTCAGGACCAAACGGAACACAAAGAAATAGTAAAATATACACAGCATGTACTCGAAGCAATTGATATATTAGTGGATGAGCATCGACGGATAGTATCTTTAAACTCACTCGCTGGGATTAAACCAAATGGAGATAAGGAACATACTTTTTACAGAAGTATGCATGATGTAAAACGAATCCTTATCGTTGAATTAGAAAAAACCATTGAGGATTTTAAACATATGGGTGACAAACATTATGTGAGTAATTATCCAGATGGCGTAAAACAATAAAAAGCAAATGGGAAAGGTGTACCCTGCTTTCCCATTTTGTCTATTACCAAACGGATTTAGTTTAACAAGAAAGAGGAAATAGAAAACTTTACTCGATTTATTTCATTAGAAAATAGGAAACCACTGAAATTAATAAATTCGGTAAGCCGATTAATAATATAGAATTAGTTAGTGTAAATCTTTGATTTCTATCCTCTTTTGATTCAGATTGTAGATTTCTCCCCAATCGCTCCCCATCCAAGAACGCCCCAGATAACAAGGCACTTACTATCAGTGAAATGAATGCGATAGCCCCAGTTATTTTATACAACAAAGTGAAATCGCTTGAAATAAATGAAATTAAAAGAGCAACCACCACGATACAAAGTCCTATAATTAATTTCTTCATAAATTACACACCCCTATGGTATGTTACTTTAATTTCCAATCATTATATTATTTATATGATTATGAGAATTTTATAAACACAATTATCCTCCAAAACATTTCTTAAACTGACAAAAGCACTCGTTTGTTTGTAAATTAAATATATTTACCATTTCATTGGTAATAATAATATTAATTAGATAAAGGTGGGATTCTTTTGATTTTAAAAAATCCTATAAGTGCGTCAGAGGTAGGAACTCTTTGGCTTACATACCAAGAAAAAACTCTTATTATGAGAGAATATTAGAATATTGCATCAAAAAAGCCGATGATGACGAGGCGAGGAATATATTGGGAGGCTTTTGGCAAGAGTTACATTATTACGTATTAGAAATTGAGAAAATATTTAAACAACAGGGTGTGGCTATTCCCGCTGGATTTAAAAAAGAAGATGTAAATTTAGAAGCCCCCAAGTTATTCGATAATGGATTCGACATTATGTTCCTGCGAATATTAAAAGAAGTAAGCATGGGTATGTACACCATTAATATGAATATGGCATATAACGATGATGTGATGAAAATACCGAAATAAATTAATAAACAACAATTGAATAAGTTGTCATTTTCATAAAAAAAGTAAGCACATACTTGGTGCTTACTTTTTTTATGAAGAAGCCTCTTCATAATAATGGAATCACAGTAGGGTCTTCTTACCATCAGCTTATTCGAAAATTCAGGAATCCAGTTAAAAAAGAAGATGATAAGCATACCAAGTCTCTTATTATAAACATGAAAGTGCCGGGGGTCGTGTAACCATCAATCTTTGTGTAAGTATTCTGAATATGTAAAATAAGCTTACTCAAAGAGTAAGCTTAACCTCTATAAACACTATCACATGTTCCAGGTTTTGGTTCATAAAAACAATGCTCTTTAAATGCACCAGTATGAGGTTGATCGTACCATGTAGGAGGACACCCTGGCGCCGTTGGATTAAAATACCAAAGAGCAAATTTCGCAGGATGATCTCTCCAACTATTTATATTTTGTTGTGCTAATCTTCTTTCAGCTGTTCTTGATCTTTGATAAAATACATTCCCTTTTTGCACTGCTTCAAAAGAAAAATTCCCTCCTTGAACCTGAAATATTACATCATGAATATTGTTTACTCTTTTGAAATCTAAGCATTCTGCTACAACACGATTTATTATTACATTTCCAACATATAACATTCCTTGCGGTCCTTCACCTTCTGCTTCTGCTCTCATCATTCTTGCCATTTCATCTACTTCATGACTTCTAGCCCTTACTCTTGGCATTTTATCACCTCCCAAAATATTGTATGAAAAAAATGCTGCATTCATGTTATTTTTAATTATATGTACCTTAGTTGACTAAACAAAACCACCCGGATTATCGCAGGTGGTCTTCGGGCACTGTTATAAATACTGAAAACGAAGTCAACCCTGTACTATTTATATACAAACAAGTTTTAACGCTTATAATTTATCGTTTCTTTAATGATCACCTTTACTCTTATGTCCTTTATTAAATCTTTCTTAAAATCGTTGATTGTATTTTTATCCCATGTTTTGTTTTGATATCGATATGGTTTTTCACTGATATTTAACAGGTCTGCCTTCAGTTCATCACTTTTATTTAAGGTTTTTTCAATTTGATTTTTTATTTGTTGTGATAATTCTTCCTCAATTTTATTTACACTCATATTTTCTTCATTATATACGACTACTGCATTGGCTTTTACGTTTAATTGATAGGACGGATTTCTCCCCTGTAGTACTTTAATGGTCCCTTTAGGATTCTTGAGTGTTACACTCACTCTTTCCTTAAATAAAGAGAGTGGGATGTCAGTAGCCTCTTTAGAAAACCACTTTAACCCTACAATGTCTTGTTTACTCACCCAGCCTTTGTATTTTTGCTGTGAGATAGCATAGCCGCCAGTAAGAGTTACAATATTTATCGGTTTTTTATCATCTAGAAATTCCCCTTTCTTAATATCAATAGAGGGGATGATATAGGCACCGACCGCTTGATAGTATTTGGAGATGAACCGATTGTATTTTTCAATCGGCATAATAAAATTATTTCTAATTAATGGTTCTGGACGATGCAGGAGTGTATAGTAAGATGGATAATTGAAGAATCCCTCACCTAATAAAACTTCTTTAATATCTGAGTTTGTCCCATAAAGCCAGCAGTTATATCTGAGGAAGGGATTTTGCCCTATAAATTCAATAACCAATGGCAATTCTTTCTCCAACACATTTTTACTTAAGAGTATGGTATTCACATGGCCATAGTAAAGCGGCAAAGCTGCATTTTGCTCTAATTTACTTATTGCAGCCTGAATACTTTTTCCCTTTGATTGCCCGATTAAAATGGGTGCGGATTGCAACAGTCCGGAACCCCCCTCTTGTTTTGCGATATTGGAAAAATTCAATGATTGAGTAAACACAATAAACTCACCATTGGAATAATCCAGTCCCAAAGCCGTAATATACGATTGATTTTGAATATCTTTAATACCAGTACAACCAGCAAGGGCTAAAAGCAAGCAACTTACCATTAGTAAAAATTTTTTCCTCATACGCTACTCCTTTTGACTATCGGGGTCAATTGGACTATAAGCTTGATTTCTCTTCTTTCGAAAACGGTATGGCAACCTTACAAAGTTTTTTATAATATCCATTTTATGGGGTTTGGACAAATAGGAAATATAGGGCTGACCAAAACTTTCCAAAGAAACCACCAATGTTGTAATGAGAAAGAATGAAAGAAAGAAGCCGAACAATCCTAGGAAGGCTGAAAATAATAAGACTATAAATCGCAGAATCGCGATATTTCCTGCCATATTTTGATTAATCAGTGTATATCCCGAGATGACCGTAATGGCCACAATCACTAGCATGGTTGGTGAAGTTAATCCTGCACGAATGGCTGCATCTCCGATAATTAAACCGCCCAAAACAGTCACAGTCATACCAACTGCTTTTGGGAGCCTCAACCCTCCCTCTTTAAATAATTCAAATAAAATTAACATAATAAACGCTTCTGCGGCTGCGGGTAATGGGAGCCCCAATCGAGAAACTGATATTGTTGCTAGTAGGGAATAAGGGACTTGATCGAGTTGATACGTAATTAACGAAATGTAAAATCCTGGTAAATAAATAGTGGCGAACACTGCAATCATCCTTAAGATACGAACAAAACTAATATAAAAAAAGCTGTCATTCAAGTCTTCAGGCGAGTAAAGAACCTGATTGAAATTTGTCGGGCCGATTAAGCAGGTTGGATTCCCTTCAACCAGAACTACGAATCTTCCTTGATTCAAGGATTGGACCGCAAAGTCTGGCCTCCCAATATAGTCGATTAGGGGAAAAATAGAAAATACATTGTCATATAGTTGCTCTTCAATCTCGTAACTACTTACGACGATATCAATTTTTATGGATTCTAATCGTTTCTTTACATCTTCGAGAATGGAGGGGTTCAGAATGTCTTCGATATAAAGCAATAGTATTTTCGTTCTGCTTCTTTCTCCTATCGTGTATTCGATGCTTTTTAAGGAGGAGGTTTTTAACCTCTGCCGAATTAATGCCAAATTATCCGATATGTTTTCAACAAATCCATCTCTTGGCCCTCTTACAGAAGGCTCTAAGCTTGATTCTTCAGGGCTTCTCTTTGGAATGCTGGATGCAGGGATAAAAAAAAGATCGTTTAATTCATAACTAAAAATGATTAATTCGCCTGAAAACAACTTCTGTTCAACTTCACTTTTTACATTGTTTTGATCTTTAAGACCGCCTACATCGATCAGAACTCTTAATTGATCAATATTAAAGTCATTTTCCTCTTCCACCACCCTATGAATACTTGGAAAAATGACTTCATTTATATATTTCATATCCACTAAATTGGAACAATACAAGAATTCCAAAGAAACAGCCGCTGCTTTTTCTTTATATATTCTTTTCTTACTAACAATATCGGTAGAGTTTTCGAACCAGCTTTTCAATTGGTCAATGTAGAGGACTTTACTAGTTGCTTGATGCATTCTCATGACTTCTCACCTTTTAGTTTTGTAAATAGTAATAGGAACAGCATGGTGGAAATTTGAAAGAAAAGGCTAATGGGAAAGTAAAAATTCTTCATAAAATAAATAAACGAGGTGGAATCCAAAGGAATACATGCTGCCACGATTAAAATGATGTAAAGGATGGGAAGTATCTGCCTTTTTTCGTTTTTAGGTGATAAAACTTTTGCGGCTATAAATAATGATAAACTGATTCGGATATATGCCCCAGAAAGCCACTGGAAAATAGAAAGAAAATCAAGGCGCGTTATATGATGGCCAATTGTAAGTAATTTCCATTCCTCGTATGCGGGATTCCTCAATTTTCCCGCTTCTGTTGAACCAAATTCGGCAATTGCTGCTGCTAAAGGACCGAAGAATAATCCAACAAGAAACAATCCAACCAAGATGAGCCATTTCAACTTTAGTTTGTCTTTAAGACTTTTAGTTAAGAACAGAATAAGGATAACTTCAAATAAACCTGCACATGCATAGGCTATACCTTGAAAAAAGCCCTTATAGCCATTCTCAAATAAAGGGAATAATTGCTCATAATCTTTATTTGGAGTATTTCCGACTCCAACTAAAATTCCAAATAAAATCACAAAGGGAAGTACCAGAAAGGCCATTGTTGCTATCGTCCGCAGTCCTTTAGCAGATGCGTAGTAGCATACGAGCGAAAACAGTAAAACAACAACATAATTTGGAATATCCATTGTGTAGTTATCATTTGCCCAATAAACCGTAAATTTAAGAGTCATAAAGGCAGTTAGTAGAAAGTAACTACAAAACATGGCGGAAAAAATAACAACCACCCATTTGCTAAAAGACTTCTCGAGAAAGGAAATCAAATCTTGATTGTTTAGTTTTTTATAAATATAAAAAACTAAAAGAATCCAAATCGTGACTGGAATGGCACTCGAGATAACACTTAGCCAAGAATCTCTCTTTGCAATAGATAATAAAGCAGAAAGACTTAGAACATGTACCATGAAACCTGTTGAGATTATTAATAATATATAAATATGAACAGCATGAATAAGCTTTTGGTTCATCAAATCCACCTATGGTAATTTTTGATTAGTTTAACCATCCAACTATAGGTTATGTACTCGTTACCAGTTTTGGACAATATAACAAATCCTTAAAAACTTCATACAAATCCGAGTGAACAATTTGAAAGAATGAAGCACACCCCAAAAATTTGGGTTCCACTGCTGATTATTAGTATCCTTTACGCAGTCGAATGATCCTCTACGGCATTATCAATGGATGCTTCAACATTAATTGATCAGGGGGTCTCAGAAGATCAGGTTCACCTCATCTTAGGTATAACAAAAGTAACATCGTAACCCAACATCCATATACCAATTAATAAGTGATTTTATCTCATCTTTTGGTAAAACTAATGGAAACATCTTAAGGAGAGGTAGTATGGGTAAAAAGTTTGAAATAAAAGTATTAAGATTATTATTTTTATTTGGAATCGTTTCTTTTTTATTCTCAGTCAGAAAGCCCCCGGTAAAAGATTGGTTAATTATTTTCTTATTGAAAAGCTATATTGCTTCAATTTTAGACAACATATTGGTGAAAAAAGGGTATTTGAAGTATCCAGTAAACCTATTTAAAACCTTTGATATTAGCGTTTTGTTTAGCTATCTACTTTTTCCTGTAAGCTGTATTTATTTTAATCAAGCAACCAAAAATTCAAGTACCATAGGCATACTTGCTAAAAGCATTTTATTTAGTGCCCCTTCAGCATTAGCTGAGGATTGGATTGAAAAAAACACAAAATTAATTACCTATAAAAAATCATGGACATCGTTACACAGTTTTATTTCTATCTCTTCCACTTTTATTTTGGTTAGGTTTCTTATGAGTGTAATTAGGAAATTTGCTGATAGGCAATCAAGTAACCTCAGCCAATCACAAAAGGAAATTGTATTGTAAAAACACACTTTTTACATCGACCTTTATTGACTACCTCTTTTCTAGGTGGTTTTTTTGTTGAATTGCATTTTTCTTCAAAAGTGACAACAATGTAAGGAATTTTTTTGTGTTCCAGACTAATGGAAGGTTATTGGCAGCACAATTTTAGTATAGCTTTTGAAAAATATTGACTACCTATTAGTAGGTTAAGTTCATCAAGATTTCAGCAGTATTAATGACAAAACGTTCAATTTTGCAAAAAACTCTTTTCAATTTCAGTTTTAATTGATATTATTCCTATTAGAAAAGTAGGAATAGTAGGTGTTTTCGAAAATGTCTTTGTATGAAAAATTACCAAGTGATGTTTTGATTCAATTTTATTATGAAGTAAAGAAGATGACTTCAACAGGTTTAGTTTCTAAAAATATGTACTATGAACTAGGACTAATTATTGCAGCTGCTTCAAGAAGAGGGATACTATTGGATAAGCCAAAGGATTTTGACCAACACATTTTTCACGAATTATTACTTAAATTAAATAACAAGGATCCTTCCGTGATAGAATAAATATTTCAACGTAAAGGTCATCCATTAATTAAAAAAAGCTACTGATAAAATTCAGTAGCTTTCTTTATACAAAAAGGTAAAAGTTTGATGTTATCGCCCCCTTTTCCCCTCGTTCACACAGTTAAACAATCAAAATAACCAGCTTCTCTAGGTCAATGTTTGAGAGGAGCTGTCCTTAAGGCAATGTCCATTAAACATCACCAAAATACCTCTGAATATATTAATCTTCTGTTCCTAAAACATCTGTATTTGGGGGCTCATACCCCATCTGACGGAGCATTGCTACTATTTGTCCCTTATGATGAAACTCGTGAGTTATGGTGTGCATTAGCAATTTACGGGGAGTAATAGATAATAGTTCAGATGCTTCTCTCCAAGGGATTTCTCTTTCAATTAGCACGTTAAATTCATGTCCATGTTGTTCTAATAATTCATTTACTATTGAATCTACTTGTTCAAATCGTGCTATTATTTCCTCTAAACTGAGATTATGTAATTCTTCCCTTGGAGTAAGTGGTTTATTTGTCTTCATCAAAACAAATGAACCAAGCCATGCAACATAGCAATCTGCTATATGAACCAATGTGTCTCTTACACTTTGCCATCCGAAACCATTTGTATGAGTAAAATGATTAGAATCTATTTTCCCACAAAAATCTAACAGAGTGCCTCTAGTCTGTCGAACCCATCCATACTCGTGTTGAAGCATCCAAACACCCACCTTTAACAGAAATAACTACTTATTCTAAACATGTATAGGAAAAACCTTTCTTTACTGATATTCCTGTATTAATAAAAAAAGACTATTCCATATGGTAAGAATACTTATTAAACTAAAGATAATTTCACTAATTAATAAAATGGTTGGCCGAAGCATTCCCCTCTTTAGAATAAGCCCCCGATAGATTCTGTAGTAATTTAATTGATTTAATAGCTCTAATTGTTTTAGCAAATGGTCAAAAGCACCCTACCGTCTTCAAAGTATATTATGACCGTAAGGTTAAAGAAGGAATGAATAAGAAAAAGGAGATTGGTCATCTTTGAGGTAAATAGCAGCTCTTATTTATACAGTTGTAAAAAATAAAAAGATATACGATCCGATATTTCACGCTAAGGCTTGCGGTATTGTAATGGATAATCTTTATTTAAAAAATCCATCAAAAAAAACTAGCTTTTAACAGGAATTAAAAATTAGGTTTATTTTTATCAAACTCTTTAGTCTATTAAAAACACAAAAATCACCTATTTTCTTGTAGGCGGTTTTGTGTTTTTAGGAACTATCATTAATTGATTAAAGCACTACACTACATTTAAGTAAATTCGATCACAATCTCTTATATGAAAATAAATAAAAGGACGGGACCAATGTGATCCCATCCTTAGCAACACGATCATTTTATTCCATTCTAAAACGATTGAGTCCCAGTTTAGTCATTTATACACAATTTTTCAAAAAGAAGCTCATTATTTGAGCCTCCTTGAAAATTTCTAGAATCTATTCGTTACTTCACCAAATTAAGCGGTCACTGTTGTCACATATTTTTCTTCTAATGTCTTCTTTAAGAATGAAGCAACTTCGAGCATTCCGTATTTTCCAGCTTTTGCTTCTGCGTCAGAATTATAGTTCGTGTTTGTATTTATATCGTAAGTATAAATTTCACCGTCAGCATTTCTTATAAATTCGATGCCCGCAACTTGAATCTGATTACCTGCTAGCACCTTTTTATATTTTTCTAAAATTTTGTCTTCAAAACCATCTATGATCTGAAACTTAGGCTTCTCTTCTACTTCTTCTCCTACCGGGCAGAATAAATCACCAATTTGGCATGCGTCCGCCGGGCACAATTCAAATCCTTCCGAAGTATCAACCTTAACGGCATAAACGAAATTTCCTCCTACAAACTCACAACGAGTGATGTAGCTTTCAGGAGATTGAATGTATTCTTGAATAAGTGTAATGCCATCGACTGGTTCTTCGAAAGTCGGTCCTTCTACATAGGCTTTTAAAGCTTCTATACTATGGAATAATTGAACACCTAACCCTTTACCGGCCCGGTTATGCTTCGTAATAAATGACTGTCCTGCAAAGCTTTTAGCTGCATTAATAATGTTTTGTTTTCCAACTGCAGCAATTGTATTTGGAGTCTTAACACCATACTTGTTTAACTCTAAGTATTGTAATACCTTGCTAACTTCTAGCTTTAGCGCGCTGGTCCCATTTAACACCGTACGCCCATGTGCCTCAAGCCAAGCTAATACTTGTGCAGAAAATTCAGCAGCAAAACGATGATCACGTGTATGAGAAGAAGCACTCATACGGCTATAGAAAATTCCTTCTGGTGGTTCTGTTGATAAATCTACCGTTCCTTCGTCTAAATGCCATTCTTCATATGGAACACCAAGTTCCTCTAACCTATTTGTTAAATGGACTGTCCACTCACTATTTTCATGTATTACATATACTTTACTCATTTATATAACCTCTTTCTAGTTCTTTATTAAACTACGTTTTTGTTCAACTAACGGTATAACCTGCTTTGCAAAGCGTTCCATTTCTTCTAGTTGAGGTGAAAATTGTAATAACAATAAATCTAAGCCAGCTTCTTCATATTGTAGAATTCGATCGGCAATTTGCTCTGGTGTTCCTACTAAGTTTGGTCTGAGACCGCGATTCGATACCGAGTAATCTTGTAATTGGATTTGCTGCTCTAAATGTGATTTTGTCGTGAAATCTTTAAAGCCAGCATAACCGCTAGAATCCTTCACCGTCGTGATTTTTTCAAGCTCAGCCAGAGCCTCTTCTTCTGTATCACGACAAATAACATAGGCAGCCATTCCAAAAGAACTAAATGGCGCATTGCCAGTTTGTGCTCGGCGTGCCTTCATATCGGTTATTTTTCGATCGATCTCTTCAACGGTACCACCGTGCATCACATAGGCATCACATTTTTCTGCAATGGTTTGCTTGCCTTTTTCACTTTCCCCGCCTGCATAAAGAATTGGGTTTGGTCTTTGAACCGGTTTAGGTGCAAGCTTCGTGTCCTTTAAGTCGTAAAACTGGCCAGTGTAATTGAAGGTTTCTTCTGTCCATAATCCTTTTAGAACATCAATAAACTCCTCGGTACGAGCATAACGCTCATCATGTTCTGTAAAAATACCGCCATATTGACGCGCTTCTTCTGCCCACCAAGCCGAAACCACGTTTAGCGTAAAACGTCCGTTACTAATTTGATCAATATTTGCTGCCATTTTGGCTGCTACCGCAGGATTATGAAAACCAGGACGAATCGCGGTCATAATCTCAATTTTTTCCGTAACCGCTGCCAGTGCGGCGGCTGTGGACCAAGCTTCAAGAGAAGCATGCTCCGGTCCTTTAATATCATTTAAATATAATTCAGCGATTAACGTAGTGGAGTAACCCCATTTTTCAGCCGATTGAATGACCTCTTTAGCATATTCAAAGGTTGGCGGCATATTTTCATCATCCACATTTCGTAACCAGCCTCCAAAAATCGGTAACCAAAAACCATATTTCATTACTATTACCTCTCTTTTTAATAATCTAGTTTTCCCATTAGCTAAGTTGGATTTATGTATAAATTAAAAAAACTCTCCTCCAAAGAAGAGAGTTTGATAACCCTCTTCTCATCTTTCAAGCCATATGCTTGATGGAATTAGCACAGTATTCATACGAACCTGCTGCCGAGGTTTCAAAGGGCCAGTCCCTCCACCTCTCTGGATAAGAAGAAAAATATTATTTAACTTTTAATTTAATAAAGTGATAATAGTTTAAATTCAGCAAATTGTCAATCAAATATTTCTATACACTAAATAATTTCAAGTACTTTCTTCTATTCTTGTATTAGTGAGTGAGGTAATCTGACCTCTGCTCTTTATATTCCTTATTCAACACGTAATTTATTACTTAACTCCAAATTGTTCCTTTACTAGCACCGCTTCTTCGGTCGGGCTCAAGATTCCATACGCCTTTCCAACTGAGCCATTTTTCATTTTCCATATTGAGTTATGTTCCGCTACAATATTACCAAAATCGTTATTTAACCAATCAGTCACTATAGAATATCAATATTTTGATTTAATGCAGGAATTTTGAAGCCCTGTTACATTTCCTACAAATAAAAAACACTCACAAGCTTGACACATCAGCATTTGTGAGTGTTTATTTGTTTAAAAATTTCAATAGGTACCTACTTCACTATATCCTCGTTTTCCAAATCCATTGGTAATCAAAATAAAATTAATGTACGGCAGATGGGCGCTCAATGGCTTTATCTGATTCACCGGCATTTTTACGAGCACCTTCTTTGTCTTGTGCCATTTCTTCGACTGATTTAACCTTCAATCGTGCAGCGCCTTTATAATCCTTCGTTGGGATTAGTGATTGGGTGGATAAGTTCTCTTTCGCTTTTTTAATTGCTTCTGTGTACTGCGGAAGCCATTGTTCCCCGGCAACCAGCATTTCATCAACAAGCTGCCAAATTTCTTTCGGATTACACACAGCTCCCACAAGTGGATCCATCATCATTGCTTGACGTAGTAAGAAGTCATTTCCTGTTACCGCAGCTTCTACAGAAAGTCTTTGGACGGAAATACTCACATTACATACAGCCGCAGGTCCAAGTGGTAAATCGCCGATATGGGGCATGTTGATACCATTGCGGTCTACATATCCAGGAGCCTCGATAATCGCGTCATTTGGAAGATTTGAAATTACACCATTGTTAACCACATTGAAATGACCTCTATATACACGGCCGGTTTCTAGTGCTTCAATAATGTAAGATCCATGTTCTTCGCCACGATTTTCTTGATTGTATACCATGGCTGGTTCTTTTAACCAATTTGGAAAATCAGTTTTGAACCAGTTTCTGCCTTCTGTACAGACCCGTAAATATCCACCTGTTTCACCATTTATCCATGTACCAAGATCAATCCACTCATTTATCTCCTCAGGTCGTTTCCGGTACCACGGAACGTATTCACTTAAATGACCGTTTGATTCCGTACTGTAGTAGCCAAATCGTCTTAGCATATCGATTCTGACTTTCTCGGTTACTGAAAACTCTGGATGATTCTTAAACGCTTCCAGCAGTTTCCCTGTGAGATCTTCACCTTTATGCTTGATGCTTACATACCAAGTTTGGTGATTAATTCCTGCACAAATGATGTCGATCTCTTCCTTTTTTAGTCCAAATGCTTTTGCAATTTGTCTGTGTCCGCCTTGCACCCCGTGACAAAGACCAATCGTTCTTACACCGCCATATTTGTTACAAGCCCATGTTAACATCGCCATTGGATTCGCATAATTTAAAAGTAATGCGTCAGGTTCTGCAACTTCACGAATATCTTTGCAAATATTTAACATTTCAGGAATCCCACGTTGCCCGTACATAATACCGCCCGCACAAAGTGTATCCCCTACACACTGATCAATCCCATATTTAAGTGGAATATCGACATCATTTTGAAAGGCTTCAAGACCGCCGATTCGGACAACGGAAAATATGTATCTTGCATCTCTTAAAGCCTCTCTACGATTTTGTGTCGCTTGAATCTTAATATCTAACCCATTTTCATCAATATCTCGTTGGCATAGCTCTGTAACCATATCTAGATTTTGAGCACTAATGTCCGTAAACGCCACTTCAATATTTTTGAATTCTGGTACACCTAGAAGGTCTCGTAGTAGCCCCCTTGTAAACCCGATACTGCCAGCGCCAATGAAAGTAATTTTAAAAGTCATATTAGCATTCTCCTATACTATTTTATATATTAATCCTATCACCATAAGGTAGAAAACGTTTCCAATTTTATAACCTTTCTAGTAAAAAAATGTATAAAATCATAACCTTTTTAAATAACGAATCTCACTGCTGGCTGTGATTATCTACTAAATTTCACTATATCTTGACTGACAGACTTTCTGTATTCAATAGGTGTCATATTTGTGTGTTTTTTAAAGAGATTACTGAAATATTGACGACTGTTAATACCCACATAATAAGATATTTCAATCACTGGAATATCGGTATCGGCTAATAACATTTTTGCTTTTTCCATTCTTAGTGAAGTCAGATATTCCATAATCGTAAATCCTGTCTGTTTTTTAAAAATTCGGTGAAGGTATCCAGGATGAATATTTACCGTGTCACCAATATCCTTCACTTGGATATTACAGTCATAGTTATGATGAAGATACTCAATTGTCTGTTTTACATAAACATTTGCCTGTTGGTGATCCCTTTCATTCTTCCTTTCCTCAATGACCATTCTTGAAATTTGAATGAGAAGTTGTGCTAAATGGAGTTGAATCACTATTTCTTTGTCCTTTTCCTTCTTATCCAATTCGAGAACTAAATTTTTTAAAGTATAGTAGATATCATTAGGATCCTTCAATACAGCATAGGGACGACCAAGTAAAAGAAATTCAGCTAAGTTACTGTTCTCGTTAGCTAAGTCCTTTATTGATGGGAAGCAGCCTTCTTTTGGAATAAAGGAAAATTCAACGTTTAACATCCGGCAAGGAGACTCTTTTTCTACGATTAATCGGTGAGAAACATTAGAATCTAGTAAAATAAAGTCACCTTTTTTCATCGAAATTGATTCATCAAGCGTATCAACGATACATCTGCCATCAATGACATACATAATTTCTACATCTTTATGAGCATGAAATGGCATATTATAACTTTCCCACTGCTTAAAATAATAGGCAAAAACTTTAGGCTGATAATGGTTGGTTACTAATTCACGTTGGTATAAACTAATATAGTTCAAAACAACCTCCGAATATTTTCTAATTTCCGTCTAACAGGAATACTTAACTATTTTCCAGAACCCATCGTAATTCCCTTTACAAAATGTTTTTGCATGAAAAGGAATAAAATTAATATTGGAAGCGAAGAAAGAATAATACCTGCAAATCCTACATTAAAATTCGTTTCAAATGCACTAAACAAGGTCGATTGCATAACAGTAAGGGTTTTCATACTGTTGTCCGATAAAAAGAGCTGTGGCAATAGGTAATCATTCCAAATTTGTAACGATAAAATAATCGTTAGTGCAGCTGCAACTGGCTTTAACATTGGTAATACAATTATCCAAAACGTTCGCATAATGGAACACCCATCGATAAAAGCGGCTTCTTCAATTTCCTTCGGTATTGTTTTCATAAATCCTGCCATGACAAAAATAGCAAATGGAAGACTAGTACCAACATATAGAAATATGACGCCAAAAAGGTTGTTAATGAATCCTAAATTGCTGCCAAGCACAAACATCGGAACAAAAATGACTTGATATGGAATCATGATTCCTGCAATAAAGAACATATATGTCCCATTAAAAAACTTATTTCCACCTCTTACGATTGAATACGCCGCCATCCCGCTAAGTAAAATAAGGAGTAAAACTGCACTTGCTGTAATGAAAAATGTATTTCCAAAGCTTTGGAAAAAATTCAGTGCTTCAAACGCCTGGGTAAAGTTCACCAATTCTAGCTTTTCGGGTAAAGAAAAAGGAGAGGAACCAATTATCTCTTGTGGCGACTTAAACGCGTAAAGGAAAACGACTAAAAATGGGAGTAAATAAAATATTACAATAACAGACACGATACTTTGAATAAGGAATGTTCCCTTGGTGTACTTTTTACTCATGTTATAATTCAACCTCCCTCTTACGCAGCACCTTTAATTGAATGAAAGCAAATATGAGCAGGACAAGAAGAAAGACAACACTCATCGCAGAAGCATAACTGGACTGCTGTGACATGAAGGCAGTGTCATAGATGTGCATAATTGTCGATTTAGATGAATCCCCTGGACCTCCACCTGTTGAGGCGACTATTAATTCATACACTTTTAAACTTCCTGTCGCAATCCCAATGGTACATATTGTTATCGATGGCCCTAACATAGGTATTGTAATATGAATAAACTTTTGCCACCAATTCCCGCCATCCACTGTACATGCTTCATAAATGTCTTTAGGAACTGCTTGAAGTCCCGCTAAGTAAATGAGCATCCAATAGCCAATCCATTGCCAGTTGTTGGCAACAAGGAGTCCTGTTAAAACAGTATTAGGGCTTGAAAAAAGGTTAAAATTGATACTAAGGGCAAATAAGTCATTAATACTTGGTAAGATCGTCCCGTACATTTTTGTCCAGATTTGACCGACTAGAATCGGGCTTAATAAAACAGGTGCAAAAATGATCGTCCGATAGAAATTTTTTGCCTTTATACTGCTATCTAGCATGACAGCAAAAAAGAAAGCTGCAACGTTTTGAATGATTGTATTAAAAATCATAAATAATCCAGTGAATTTAAAAGATTCAATGAACATTTCGTCCTTGAAAATTTCAATATAATTAGTAAATCCAATCCAATTTTTTTCTAAGCTAATTCCATCCCAATCTGTAAAAGAATTATAAATTCCCATTATAAGAGGGATAATCATGGCCACAATAAAAAAAACCAAAGGGGGCAACAGCAATAGAAAGTATTGAATATTCCTAGCATTAACCCTTTTCTTTTTGTGCACAATAGAAGTTGGTTTACTCGAAATCGTGATACTCATCGGCTGAGTATTCTTTCCTTCAAGTCTCATAAACAACACCCCATCACAATAAAAGTAGAGAGGAGAACAATTTCGTTCTCCCTTTTTTTAACCAGTCTTTTATTTGGTAGAAAATTTCACTTTTGATTTGAAATCGTCTGATGCTTTTAGTGCTTTATCCAATGTTTTATTTCCTAATAGCCATTCTGCAATATAATTTCCACTTTGTTCTTGATATGGCCAAGGAATTTGTACGTTACCGAGGTTTGCATCAGCTGCGCCAATGCTTTTATAATTGTTGATATCTTCTACATATGGAGCTTGAACAGCGGAAACCACATCAGGTATTAAGCTTTCTGTTTGAACAATGTCAATGTACTTTTTCGCCATATCCTTATTTGTAGCAAATACTTCTAAAACTTGTTTCACTTCTTTTGGATGCTTTGTTGTCGCACTTGCTGAGAAAGTGTGGTCGGGTTGCATGATGATTTTTGTATTTTTTTCATCCGTTGCTGGAGTTGGGAAAAATCCAATTTCAAGATCGGGATTATTTTTCAACACTTGAGCAGTCGACCACGTTCCGATAATCCACATTGCCGTTTCCTCTTTTGCAAACATTTCAGCTGCCCCTGTGAAATCTAGGCCAAATGGATCTTTGTTGGAATATTTGTATATTTCTTCGAAATGTTCAAACACTGTTTTGAATTCTGGTGAAGTAGCAAATGATACCTTCCCTTTTTGTAAATCATTTCCCCAAGTTGGATTTTTTGAATACACTTCAATGGTTGCAAACTGGTTGAATGAGTTTCCAATCTGGTAATCCTTGAAATGAGAAGTAAATGGTGTAATTCCCTTACTTTTTAATGTTTCAGCTACTGCCATTAACTCATCCCATGTTTTTGGGATTTCAATGTTGTTTTCTGTAAAAATTCTTTTGTTGTAGAATACTCCTTGGAAATTCGATGTATAGGGAACTGCATAATCCTTCCCATCTATCTGCAAGGCTTTTCTGATATCTTCAGGGAATTCACTCATAAATTCCTCTGTAGAAAGGTCCATTAAATGTTCAGTGTATTTCGGATGATCTCCACCTTTAATCATGATAATATCTGGTAATTGTTTCCCGGCAATTCTAGTTTGCATAACTGAACTAAAATCGGTGTCCCAGTTTATGTATTCAAATTCAAGCTTTACATTTGGCAACTCTTTTTCGACGGTTTCTTTAATCATTTTTTCAGTTTCTTTTGTATTCGTGTTATTCCAATCCAAAACCTTTAAGGTGACTTTTCCGTCTTTTGATGTACCTGAAGAGCTTGAACTACAAGCAACAAGGAGTGACCCAATGATTGAAATAATCATGATCAAGTGTACCCATTTAAAACCTTTTTTCATTTTTTAATTTCCCCCTTTTATAATTCATTTGCTAACACATCATTAGAAACAGAAAGAACTTTAATAACTTAATATAGATTTCTACTAGTGAGAACTTGTCTAAGAAGGGTAAATAATAGATTATCATTATCATTAGAGTAAGTAACGGAGTGATAAAACGCTTACATTTTAAAAGATTCTAACCTGTTAAAACATTTATATTCTTAATTTCTAACTTCTAAGTATCTAAGACAGATGAAAGCTAGTTTTATACCTGTTAATCTCTTAGCCTAAACAAATACCTAAGGTTTTAAAATAACTGTTATGTAGGCATTCCCCCTTATTAAACATTAGTTATACTAACGTGTTCAGAAAAATCAGATTAATCTAACTAGGTTTATTATATAGTCACTTTACATACTAGGACAATACAGAATCCTAACCTATTACTTTAAATCAGGTATAAAATCCTAACCTTTACTATTTACTCAAGCCTCATATGGGATGATAGTTTCTTGATTTAATCCCCACTATTCGGTGGCCTTTTCTCACAACAGAAAGAGGATTGCATGTTATTGCAACCCTCACACGTTATGAATGTTTTACTTCACTAATTTCTCATAAAAATTCAATCTTTGCTGCGCATTCTCTTTTATGATTATATCGACATCACTGTCGACGAAGGGTTCTACATTTTCTCCTTGAATTACTTTCATGGCGGTTTCTACGCTTAAATAGCCCATATCATAAGGGTTTTGGGCAATGGTACCAGGGAGGGTTTCGTCGGCAATTAACTTAAGCATCTCGGTCAGACCATCTGGCCCAATGACAGGTATTAAAAGCCCCTGTTTCTCAAACTCCTTGATTACCGGTAATGCGATCGTGTCATGTGAGGTCACCACACCCTTAATATCAGGATGGTCACGCAAAACCATTGAGACCGCCTTATGAACTGCTTTGGGATCATCCGATATTCCCGTTTTGGTAATGGAGATTTCGATTCCTGCATTCTGTAAAGAATTGGTAGCACCTTCGAGTCGCTGCCTAAATACCGGGAAAGATATATCACCACCGATAATGGCAACCTTATCGCCTGGCTGCAGTTGGGAGGCTAAAAAGGCTCCTGCTTTCTTACCTAAGTCGTTATTATCGGTTCCAATATAAGCCTTTTTGTTTTTCATGGGAAGGTCTGTATCTACTAGCAAAATAGGAATATCCGTTAATGTTTCTAATGTCGGTCTAACAAATGAACTGTACGGAGCCGTTATGATAATATCGGGCTTTTCTTTGTATGTCTTAATTAATAATTCTACCTGTTTTTGTGGTGATGCTTCACTTGGTACCATCACTTTGCCATCAATCCCAAAGTCTTTAAACCCTTTCTCCATACCAGCTTTCATAATATGCCAATATTGTGAGTCTGCTGCTTTTAATACAACGACTACAGTGGGCTTTTTATCAGCAAACGTTACGGATATAAAACCTAGAACGATGATAAAAATGACCGTACCAATAACCAACGTAATTTTCCCTTTCTTTAACACGGCAACATCCCCCTCTCTTCTGTGTTAAAGAATGTACCTACACGGTGTTTAAGATGGGATTGATCTGAAATCGAATAGAGAAAGTGGTCCCGTCATCACCCGTTTCAATTTCAATCTGAGCGTCATGCCGTTTGGCTACACTGTAACATATGGCTAACCCCAGACCTGTTCCTGTTTCCTTTGTGGTAAAGAAAGGTGTCCCTAATTTTGATAATACCTCTGGGTTGATACCCTGGCCTTGATCTTTTATTTGCAGAACCACTGTCTCATCGTCTTGAAAGGTTTTAATCGTCAAATTACCATTGGAAGTCATGGCATCTAATCCATTTAAGGCAATATTTAAGATGAGCTGGCGGATTTCTTTTTCGTCCAGAGAGATGTCAGGACATTCTCCTAAGTCCAGCTTAAGCTGTTTATTTGAACGGAACGCTTCTGCTTGAATCAGAGGAGATAAAGCTTCAATAATAGCATTCAAGTTCTGTTTCTTTTTGACACTGATTTTATTTTTAGCTAGATTCAAAAATTCTGTGATAATTGAGTTTGCCCTGTTCAATTCCTCTAGCATTAAATCAATGAAATCAGTAGATAAATTGTCCGCTCTATTCCTAGATAATTGCAAAAATCCTTGAACGGTTGTCATCGGGTTTCTGATCTCATGGGCAATACCTGCGGCCATTTCGCCGATTAAATTTAATCGGTCCAACCGATACATTTCGTTCTCAAGATGGACCCTTTCTGTAATATCATTCAATACGACGAGGGTACATGGCTCGGAATCAATATCAATCATCTCCGTGGACAATAATCCTGAGCGGACTTCCCCGTCTTTCGTTTCATACCTGATTTTCTTATTTCGAATCTTATTTTTTAAATCAATAGGCTTCCCTGATGACTCATCAATAAAATTTTCCCGATTAATTTTTTGATGTATCAATTCGTTACTCCTATAACCAGTGAATTTTGTCCAACTGGCATTGATATCAATAAATGTCAGATCCTTCTGTAATAAAATCGCCTTTAATAAGGGACTGGAATCAAAGATTTTTCGAAACCTTTCTTGAGAACGGAACAGATGGTCGGCCATTCTTTTTCGTTCTTCAATTTCTTTTTGCAGTTTCTTGTTTGACTTGGTCAGCTCGAGCGTCCGCGCTTCGACCACATGTTCCAAATTATGAAATCGCTGTTTTTTAACTTTTTCAATTTCTTTTCTTTCCGTTACATCCCGCACCGTACAAACAAATATCTGTTCATCCTCAATAATGGTGGATGCAATTAATAGATCACCATAGAAACAGCTTTTATCCTTCCGACTGGCAACCACTTCGATGATCTTTCCAACGGACTGTCTAATCGTAGAAATAAATGAGAGGGGTGAATGACATGACACTTCATTCTCCCATTTGGGAAAAAGCTTTAAAACGTGTTTTTCCAGCAATTCCTTGGCCTGATAGCCAAACATGCTAGTGACGGCAGGATTTACGGAAAGAATACAACCTTGATTATCAAACGTGACAATGGTATCGGTTATTGTTTCACTAACGGCTTTCGATAATGCCTCAGTCCGTCGTAAATTCAGGGTGGTTCTATCCAGCCTTTTGTTAACCTTATTCAGCTCTAGTAAATGTCCTAAATCTGTTTGAATAATCGTTTCTTGATGATTTTGATGGATTTTGACAAACTGTTCAATTTTCTTTTTCAATGTTTCGGGCTGAAAGGGTTTAAAAATATAATCAATCGCACCTACAGAGTACCCTTGATGCACATGTTCGATTTCTTGACTAATCGCTGTAATAAAAATAATCGGGATATTTTTCGTTTTTTCTCTCGCCTTTATAAGTTTGGCAGTATCAAATCCATTCAGTCCCGGCATTTGAACATCGAGTAAAATCACCGCAAAATCATGTTGAAGCATGCATTTTAACGCTTCTTTTCCTGAATGTGCGCTAATTAGATTGTAGTTTGGTGAATTGAGCACTGCCTCTAATGCTAAAAGGTTTTCTGGATGATCATCCACCATTAAAATATTCACCTTTTGAGAAGGCGTTTTATTTAACTTTTTGATAGAGCCTTTCGGGTCCATCAAATTCTCCGTAACAGTCTTCATAACGTGTAAATTTAACCCCCTCTCTTTTTCCTAAACCAAGAAAACCTGACGTACTTAGGCTTTCATATATTAATTGATGAACATCATTTTGAAGGTTCTTATTAAAATAGATGAGAACATTTCGGCATATAATGATATCAAACTCGTTAAAAGAATGATCGGATACTACATTATGCTGGGCAAAAATCATATTCTTCTGAAGAAATGGGTGGAAACAAACCTTATCGTCAATGGCTTTATAATATTCAGAAAAGGCCCGTTTCCCTCCTGCTTCAATATAGTTTTTAGTATAGAGCTTCATTTCTTCTAACGGAAAGGTACCTTGATTTGCTTTTTCGAGAATATTCTTATTTATATCAGTTGCATAGATTCTTGTTTTATCGTAAATGCCCTCTTCATGAAGGAGTATCGCCATTGAATACACTTCCTCACCGGAAGAACAGCCGACATGCCAAATTTTAATAGAAGGATAATCCTTTATTAAAGGAATCACATTTGTCCGGATACTCTTAAAAAAGGATGGATCCCGAAACATCTCCGTCACATTAATGGAAAAATCGGAAAGAAATGTTGCCATCACACAAGGTTCACGAAGGATTTTTTCCTGCAGCGCGGATATACTTGAAAGTCTCTCAATGTGAACGCGATGGTTAATTCTCCTTTGGATAAAAGGAAAGGCATAGTTTCTGAAATCATACCCATAATATCGAAAGATTGCCTCAAGTAATAAATCGATTTCAATTCTCTCGACCTCTTCAGTCTGAACTAGACTACTAGTTTCATGAAATTTAACATGTGCGATTTTCTAGCCCTCCTTCGTAAACAGCCATACTTGCATTAATGAGAACAACTGTTCTAAGTTGATTGGCTTGCTAATATAGTCGGTAGCTCCAGCCTGCAGACATTCTTCTCTGCTGTGTTTCATCGCCTTTGCTGTAAGGGCGATGATCGGTATCGTTTCAAATATATTTATTCTACGAATATGTTGGATGGCTTCAAACCCATCCATTTCTGGCATCATAATATCCATTAATATCAGGTCCGTATTCGGATGCTCCTGTAAAACCTGCAGCGCTTCCCTGCCGTTTTCTGCAACCAAGATCTCCATATCATAATTCTCTAACGCAATCGTTAATGCATATACATTACGAATATCATCATCGACGATAAGGATCTTCTTGTTTTTCAGAATCGATTTCCCATGTTTGAGCATTGAACCTTCCTTTAAAACTTGATCATCATTGTTTACTAAATAGTTAGCTTCCATACTGACCGCGGCTTCCGTCCGAGCCGTAGAGATATTTACGATGTTGTTATTCATTTGACGATTCGGCAAATATAACGTAAATGTGCTTCCATTCCTAATCTCACTTGTAACTTCTATAAACCCGCCCAATAACTGAGCAAGTTCCCTGCAAATTGAAAGACCTAATCCCGTACCGCCATATTTCCTGCTTGTCGTCCCATCTGCTTGTTTGAAAGCATCAAATATACTCTCTTGTTTTTCTTCCTCAATTCCAATACCCGTATCAATCACAGAAAAAGCAAACATTCGTTCAAGTCGCTGTTCTTCTCCTTTGTTGCCGGTGATGTTTTTCATCACACTGTTGATTTGTAAGGAGACACTGCCACTTTCCGTAAATTTAAACGCATTGGCTAGAAGATTTTTTACTATCTGCTGCAGTCGTTGCTCGTCCGTAATGATCGTCATTGGTAATGCTTTGTCTATTTCGATTGAAAAATGAACTTTCTTCTTGTTCGCAATGGGTGAGAATTGACGGTAGATGATATCTCTTAACTGATTCAATTCTACTTCTTTTGATATCACATCTAGTTTACCAGACTCTACTTTGGCCAAATCTAATATATCGTTGATTAAATTCAATAAATCATTTCCGGAAGAGTAAATGGTTTTAATGTATTCCTGTTGTTTATTTGTCAGATTCCCTTCTCCATTTTCAGAGAGGATTTGTGCTAGAATGAGCAAACTATTGAGAGGCGTTCTTAGCTCATGTGACATATTAGCTAGAAACTCGGTTTTATATTTAGAACTAAGCTCCAGCTGCTGTGCTTTTTCTTCCAGTGCCGCACTGACTTCTTGTATTTCGAAGTTGTGTTGTTTAGATGCTTCATACTGTTCCTCTAGTTTCTCATTAGTTGTCCTTAGCTCTTCTTGCTGCATCTGGAGTTCCTCTGATTGGGCCTGTAGTTCTTCTGTAAGGGCTTGTGACTCTTGCAATAATTGTTCTACCTTCATGTGGTTGATAATACTATTAATCTTAATTCCTAAATTGTTATTCACTTTTTCAAGCAGCTTTATTTGTATTGGGGTTAACGTCTCAAAAGAAGCAATTTCAATCACTGCAAGTACTTGTTCTTCAAATAATACGGGTAAAATCATTATTGTTTTAGGAGAAGCTTTTCCCAGACCTGAACCGATTTTTAGATAATCGTCCGGAACTTCATTTAGATGGATGGGGCGCTTTAAAAGAGCACATTGCCCAATCAATCCCTCTCCTAAACGAAATTGCTTTCGTTCTTCTTCCTTACCCAAAGAGGCGAAGGAAGACAGTCTTGTTAAATACTGGTCACTTTTGTTAACTTCTTTTAAATAGAAGACTCCGTAGCTCGCTCCCACCATAGGTATCAACTTAGTGATGAGCATTTCGGCTAACATCTGCACATTTTCTACTTCCGGATACATTGTTGCAATTTGAGCTATTTTTCTATTCAGCCAGCTCAACTCTTCTGCTTCTTCTTTTACTTCTTTCTCGATTCTACTATGTTTCTCAAGTGCTTGGGCCATTTTATTAAAGGCTACCGCGATTTCACTCAGTTCCCCTTTTGAGGAGATCTCAATTCGTGGTAGTGTATCAAAATCACTAGCCGCTGCCTGTTTCATCACGTCTGTTACCTTGTTAAGGTTGTTGCTGGTGCTTTTTATGATCCATATGGCAAAACTTATTCCAATGATTAAGCCGATTACAAGGTATATGTAAATATTTTCAACAGCCCAATTATAGGTATCTTTGGAACGTAACAATTCATTCTTCAACCCTTGTTCTTGTATGCCATGAAGTAGCTCGGCCATTTGATCCATCCTCTGACTGGTTCGTTCCATATCAGTCAAAAAAGCAGAAGTAAGTTCAGCGTTAGGATTGATTTTTCTTTCCATCAACGCTTGCTCGCCCATATTTCGATAAGATTCATGTAAGCTTTTAAATTTACTAATGAGTTCTTGAGATTTCTCTTGGGTGTCCCTTTTCTCCAGTGATTCAATCGCAATTTGTAAACTTGAATTTGAATTTTTCCATGCATTCGTCAAATCCATATTGAGTGCAGCTTCACGATTGTTTAACAAGGCATTTAACACATTTGATGATAAGGACGTTTCATCTTTGAGCGTGGAAGCAATTTCAATTCTTTCATTTAACTCATTAATCACAACATTCATCTTAACCGTTGATTGTTCTAGCATGTTCATTAAGATCATCACAATAATCGTAATAAACAAAAGTAATGACCCTATGCTCGTATAGAGCTTCGTACGAAATCTCATAATGCCTCCCACTAGTAGAATCATATTGTTTCATTCCTAAATTACATAGACTAGTAAAAATTTTCTCATTTTTAATCATACTTTATAATCCTTACTATCGTCCATATGATATTTTAGTAAGTTATGAAGTCACCTTAAAGTAACCACCCTTGAGTGCAAACATACATTTTAAATACAATAACTGCTTCTAAAACAAAAAAACTCACAATAGTATTTGTGAGCAATTAACATTATCTTATCACTATTCACCTGACTTTGTAATTTCTTAAAAATTCAAGATAAAAATAACAGCAGTTGCCGCAACACGAATTAATACTTGTCTTTACCCTATCGTAGGTTTTTCAACCTCCGTATATTTTAGCATGTCAGGTCCGCCAAATTCAGAAATAATAACCGTTTTCATTTAGGAGTTCCTCTCTTTCTTTACTTCAGATAAATCACTTATTACCATGGGGTTCCTATTAAAACGAATATGAGCCAAGCAAGTCCTGGTCCAAGAGCAATGAAAAGACCTGCGATCATCAAGAGCTTTCTGAAGAATAAACGTTCATTCACACCTTGTACGTTTGCCATAATAAGTGCGCCGTTTGTAGAGAATGGGCTGATGTCAACAACACTAGCCGCAACCGCAAGAGCAGATACAACCCCGATTGATGACATAGTAGGATCTTGCAAGATAGGTGCTGAGAGCGGGATAACAGCAGCTAAGAAGCCTGTTGTCGAAGCGAATGCTGAGACAATCCCTCCTACATAGGAAGCCATTAGGGATGCCATTACAGGATTACCAATAGCGGCAATTTGATTCGTCATAAACTCCATTGTTCCTACCTTTTCCATAACACCAACATAAGTCATGATTCCGCAAACCATTAGCATGACGCCCCAAGGCATTTGTTTGATGATATCCCCTTGGTCTTTAGGGGCCATTAATGCCAATACAAGGCCAATCATCAATGCCCCAAAGCCCATATTCATTTTGAACGCCAGAGCCAATGTAATTAGGAGTCCGATTCCGAACAATGTGGCAATTTTATACCAAGTTGCACCATAATCATTCGTTTTGATCACTGCAGAATTTCCGCCTTCAACCGCAGCAGCTACTTCCAATACAGACCTGTTATTGTGGTGTTTAAGCAATCGAAGTCCTCCGAATGCGAGGAACACAACCACAGAAATCAATACGTAGAAAATAAAGCAGTTGATAAAAAGCATGATTGGTGAATGAGGAATCTTTTCAGATTCCATGATACCGTTTACAACTAAACCGAAGATATTTAATGGTGAGAAGGATCCGGCATACATTCCGGTAGAAATTAACGTACCCATCAAGATTGGATTAATTTTGTGCTGGAATGCTAAGCGTAAAGCGATTGGGAATAAAATTGGGCCAACTGCAACAGTAGAGGCTCCTACTGCAGACAGGAGTGCACTCAGGAAGAACAAGACCCATGGAAGCAGACCAACGTTTCCTTTTACTAACTTAAGTCCACCTGAAATGATCAGGTCGAGTGTTCCGTTTTTCAGGGCAATTGCGAATAGATAGGTAACCCCTGCAAGAAGAATAAACATATCTACTGGGAAAGCTGCGTAAAGGTCATCTATGGATAACCCACTAACATATGTACCGACGATAAATGCAGCAACAATGCCCAATACTCCCATGTTAACTGATATAACCGATCCGATGATGAACATCGATAATAAAACAATAAGAGTAATAATTTCTAAACTCATAGATTTCGCCTCCTAATTAAATTATGTAATTGCGTATTTTGTTTATCTTTTGAAACTTATGATTATAATAAAAAATGTTTTAAGCGCTTACATCTATTTAGAAAAATAATTCCCTATCAATTGATAGAATATAAGTTCTTGGGAATAAGATCTATACCAT
The DNA here is from genome assembly GCF_013409995.1 of Neobacillus driksii. Classification (GTDB taxonomy): domain Bacteria; phylum Bacillota; class Bacilli; order Bacillales; family Cytobacillaceae; genus Neobacillus; species Neobacillus driksii. The sequence continues at coordinate 157,075 of NZ_JACCBX010000009.1, read as the reverse complement.
TCTATCATTTAATTACTCCAATTTTGGTGGTATACAAGATTTCCCTTATGGAAAAAGGATTTAACAACAAAAAACATAAAATAAATTAAATTCCTATCAATCCCCCAAACCTAATTTGAAGTTTATAAATATTCTGTCTATTATCACTATATTATTTTGTGTGTTTACTGTCAACAGTCTACAGTAAAAAAATAAACCTAAGTGCTTTATAACGATTTAATTTATTTATTACCAGGTTATACCTTCGATTTGCTAAAAACCTTCATCACCCGTTTCTGTGAAGCAATAAATACTAGTGGATATCCTATAACTAATAAAAACAGAATAAGAGAAATAATTCCATGCCAATGAAAATGTATCCAAAAATAGCCCCCGAAGGAACCAATTAGGCTTGATCCCAGGTAGTAAAATAGAAGATATAGAGAAGACGCCTGTGCTTTGTTTTGGGTGGCATGTTCACCAACCCAGGAACTCGCTATGGAATGGCTGGCAAAAAAACCGAACGTAAAAATAGAAATCCCCGCAATTTTCCCAATTAATGAGGGAACAAGAGAGATAAGAGCCCCTGCCAACATAATAGCCATTGATAGTTTCAAAATAGTGGAATAACCATATTCATCTGCCTTTTTCCCCATATAAACTGAGCTGTAAGTCCCACAGATATAGACGATGAAGATAAAACCTACATGTGTTTGGCTCAACGCATAGGGAGGCTCTACCAGCAAGAATCCAATATAGTTATATAATGTTACAAAACTCCCCATTAGTAAAAATGATAGCAATAATAACGAGATTAATTGTTTATTATTCAGATGTATCTTATAAGCCAGACAGACAGATTTTAAGTCCGGTTTATTTTTTGCCGTATATTGAGATTTAGGCAGAGCAATTAAAAATAAAACACTGAAAATCAGGGCTAATCCCCCTACAGCTATTAAAGCAATTCTCCAAGTAAAAATATCAGACAACACACCAATTAATATTCTTCCAGCCATCCCTCCTATCGTTGTTCCACTAATATAAAGCCCCATGATTCTGCCAATGCCTTTTGGATGAAATTCTTCCCCGATGTATGCCATGGCTATCGATGGGACACCAGCTATAAAAATTCCCAGTAAAGCGCGAAATACCAGCAGTGTGATAAAGTTCGGACTTAATGCTGTTAGCAATGCAAGAAAAGAAGTAAAGAACATGGAAAGCACCATGATCTTCTTTTTTCCTATCACATCTGATATGGCAGCCGCAACCAGCATAGAAATAGCCAACAATCCAGTCGACAAAGACACAGTTAAACTAGCCAGTGGCGCCGAAACACCAAATTCATTAGCAAAGACCGGAAGCAATGGCTGAGTTGTATAAAGAATCGAAAAAGTAACAAACCCTCCTAAAAATAGCGAAAGGCTTGCCCGAGTATATTCTTTTGATCCTTTGAGAATGTAACCCACAAGCCCCTCCCCTTCCTTATAAGAGTAAAACTCCTTATCTAGTATTTGGCACTGTTCCCAATTCACTCTGATGGTTATACAATACTTTCTCAGTAACTGCAGCTCCCACCTGTTCAGTGTTTGACGTACCTCCCATATCAGGTGTCAAAAAAATCCCTTCCACCATTACCTGTTCCATCGCATGCAGGACTCGCTTTCCCCAATCCTCATGACCGAAAAAGTCTAACATTTGGCTTGCCGACCAAATTGCAGCCAACGGGTTTGCTATCCCCTTCCCGGCAATATCTGGAGCGGATCCATGAATCGGTTCGAACATGGATGGGTATTCACGTTCCGGATTAATGTTAGCTCCCGCTGCCAGCCCCAAACCTCCGGCAATCGCTGCCCCTAAATCAGTGAGGATATCCCCGAAAAGATTAGAGGTGACCACTACTTCAAAACGCCATGGCTGCTTGATAAAGAACATGGCAGCAGCATCAACTAGATAGGAATGTGTTTCCACATCAGGATAATCTTTTGCCACTTCTTCAAACACTTGATCCCAGAACACCATCGAATAATTTAAAGCATTGCCCTTACTAATGCTTGTCAGTGATCTGCCCTGTTTCCTTGCTTCTTCAAAGGCGTAACGTATAATCCGTTCCGTCCCTACCCTAGAAAAAATTCCGGTTTGCAAAACCACTTCATGGGGCTGACCTTTATACAGCCAATCTCCTGCACCAGCATATTCGCCCTCGCTATTTTCACGAATGACTAACATATCAATTTGCTCCCTCTTAAGACCATTGAGAGGGCATGGAGCGCCTTCTAATAATGTAATCGGGCGGAGATTAACATACTGATTGAAGCCTTTGCGTATCTTTAATAACAAATCCCATAATGAAATATGATCAGGAACACCTGGAGCTCCCACTGCCCCTAGATAAATGGCATCGAAGGAACGCAGCTGGTTTAAGCCGTCATATGGCATCATTATTCCATGTTCCAAGTAATACTCACAGCCCCATGGAAAGTGAGTAAAGTCAAATTCAAACTTACCGTCCAGTTCAGCTGCTTTGTTTAAAACTTTTATTCCCTCGTTGATCACCTCCGGTCCGATCCCATCTCCGGCAATAATCGCAATTTTATATACTTTTTTCAATCTGTCGCACTCCTTTCCTATTTAACATTAATTTACGTATAGCTGATAGATATTATCGAAGAATGATGGCAATCCACTGTGTTATCCTATATTACTTATCTAAAATTTACCGGATAGTAAATGTCCAGCATTTGGTACCTCTGTTGGAAGGTTTAATTCCTTGAGAATTTTAAAAACTGTTGCAACTCCGGCAGACAACACTGGAATTCCCAAACGGTCTTGAACAGCCTGAATAGCTGGAAGAGAAGGCATCTGAACGCATGCTGATAGGACAACTGCATCTGCTCCTTCAATATTCAAACGGTCTGCATGGCCTATTAGGTTTTCCGGATCCAAGCGGCCAACTTCAAGGTTATCCGCAACTTCGAGGCTGATTGAATCAATGACTTCAATGCCAGCAGCATTTAAATATTCAATTACCGTTTTAGTTAATGGCTTCATATATGGTGTAATAATGGAAACCTTTTTCGCCCCAATCGTTTCAAGGCCCTCAATTAATGCTCCTGCACTGCTGACAATTGGAGCTGCACCACCATTGCTGACCGTAACCTTTCCTAAGCGTTCTTCAGAAATGTGATGATATCCCGGACCCTGACACATAATGGCAACTAGACATGCATAAGCCAGCACATCGCATCGTGCATCGGAAAGCTCCACTGCACAACGGTCACTATCTACATCCATTTTCTTTAATTCATCCGGATTTACATGCATCATCCGCATACGTGCAGAATGGAATGTAAAGGTTTCCTCTGGTTTAATCTGCATTCTGGAATGAAGCATAGCCGGAATTTCTGTTTCCATCGTTGTGTTAGAGCTGGGTACGATAAGGCCTACTCGATAATTTTTACTCATCATGATATCCCCCTGATTAAATTTGATTTTGAACAACCTTTATTTTATGAAAATGGCCGGTTAATTCTCGATTGGTTAATGGTTCTACCTTTTCGACGCAAGCTAGAAGTGATGAAAGATCAATTCCCGTTTCAATTCCCATTTCATTCAGCATAAAGACCACATCTTCAGTAGCCACATTACCTGCTGCTCCTGGGGCAAACGGGCATCCTCCAAGTCCGCCAATGGAGGTGTCAAATCGTGTAACATCTGCTTGGAGGGCAGCCATAATATTTGCTTGGGCTAACCCATATGTATCGTGGAAATGGGCAGTGATTAACGCATTCGGCTGTTCCTTGAAAATACGGCTGAATAAATCAAAAACCTGAGCGGGGTTTGCCCTGCCGATTGTATCACAGATGACAATTTCATCCACCCCTGAACGGTCAATTTGACGGACCATGTCCAAAACAAGCTCGGAATCCACACTTCCCTCATATGGACACCAGAATGCGGTGGCAATATTATAGCGAAGGAAATTTCCCATCTCCTTTGCCTTTTCTACGACACTAGAAAACTTATTGATTGATTCGTCCCTAGTCATTTTGACATTTTTCAAATTAAAGCTATCACTAGCCCCAACTACGAGTGAAAGGGAACGCACCCCATTTTCTACAGCCCTTTCAAATCCCTTTTCATTCGGTATTAATGCCATGTACTGAATAGATGGATCTTGTTCTATGCCTTCTAACACTTCTTTGGCATCCTTCATTTGCGGAACGTACACTGGATGCACAAATGAAGTGGCTTCCATCCGTTTAATTCCTGTTTTATTTAAGGCATTAATCATTTCAATCTTCTTTTCTGTCGGGATAAAATTCGCTTCATTTTGAAGCCCGTCTCGGGGCCCTACCTCTATAAGTTCTACCTTTTTTGGCAGTTTCATAGGTATCATTCTCCTTGTAACAAATTATGAGATTCCTAGTTTTTTCGCAAGATAAGGCTCCAAACCGCCAAGCTTTACCATTTCGATTAAATGTTCAGGCAGCTTTGTTCCTTTGTATTCTGCGCCTTTTGTATGGTTGATGATTTTTCCTTCTAGAAGGTTGATTTCAAGATCATCGCCTTCTTCTATAAGAGTGGTATCCAGCATCTCCACAACCGGCAGGCCTACATTAATGGAATTGCGATAAAAAATACGGGCGAATGAATTTGCGACAATCGCTCCGATTTGGTGGTGCTTCAATACCATTTGTGCTGTTTCTCGGCTGGAACCTGAACCAAAATTATTTCCGGCAACCAAAATATCCCCTGGTTGTACTTTTTCAGCAAATGTTGGATCAATTGCCTCCATAGCATGCACGGCCTGTTTTTCAACTGGTAAACTCATATATTGCCCTGGAGATATGATGTCAGTATTGATGTTGTCCCCATATTTCCAGACTCTTCCTCTAATGATGAATGACATTACACCATTACCTCCTTCGGCAGATACTTGCGCGGGTCTGTAATTTTCCCCTCAATCGCTGTTGCAGCCACTGCTGCAGGCGACCCAAGATAGACCTCGCCTTTTGGACTTCCCATCCGGCCTCTAAAGTTCCGATTTGAAGAAGACATAACGACTTCCCCGGCCCCGATTACTCCGCTAGTGAATCCACCGCAGGCACCACATGATGGCATGTTTACAATACATCCTGCTTCCGTCAAAATATCGAGAATTCCCTCCTTGTTCGCTTGCATCCAGATATGCTGGGATGCAGGTACTACAAGGCACCGGATGTTTTTCGAAATCTTCTTCCCTTTCAGTATTTGAGCGGCGATCCGTAGATCACTGATTCGGCCATTTGTACAGGAACCTAAATAAACTTGGTCAACCGCCTTACCTTCTACCGCGCTCACTGGATGAACATTATCTACTTCATGTGGGCAGGCTACCTGAGGTTCTAATTCAGAAGCATCGTAATGTAAAACTCGTGTATAAACGGCGTCTTGATCGCTAGAAATCATCTCAATCTCTTCCATTACACCCTTTGACCTTAAAAATTCTACCACTTTTTGATCAGGTTCAATTAACCCTGTTTTTGCGCCGGCTTCTACGGCCATATTGGATAAAACCAGTCTTTCATCCATGGACAAGTCCTCAATCGCAGTACCCGAAAATTCAATGGTTTGATACGTAGCACCCGCATGTCCAATATCCTTGATGGTTTTAAGAACGATGTCTTTTGCGTAAACTCCGTGAGGCAGCTTACCATCCCAAACCACTTTGATCGTTTCTGGAACCTTTAGCCAAGTTTCACCTGTCAATAAGACTCCGATCATTTCCGTGGAACCAATACCGGTAGCAAAAGCCCCTAATCCTCCTGCCATGCACGTATGAGAATCCGTTCCAAGGATCAATCTTCCCGGACGGACATGTCCATGTTCTACAATGACTTGGTGGCAAGGCCCTTCAAATTCATAATAATAAGGAAGCTCTTGAGCACGGGCCCAATCCCTCGTAAATTTAAGGATATCTGCCTGCTGAACCGTTGCCGGAGGCGTGCAATGATCAGATACAACTACAACCTTTTCTTTATCAAATAACTTCCCGCCTAATCGGCGAAAGCCCCCATCTACCAGCCATGGTCCTAATAAATCGTGCATCATGGCTATATCCACTTTGACCCATACAATATCTCCGGCCTTTACACTTGTCTGTCCTGAAGCTTTTGCGAGAATTTTTTCTGACATCGTCATTCCCATCAATATTCACCTCTTCCTAGATAATCCCTTTTTCCTTCAGTTTCTGTATTTCATCAGCGGAAAGATTTATTTTGTCTCCTAGCACTTCGTTCGTATGCTGTCCTAATTTAGGACCTGCCCATTCAATCGTTCCTGGTGTCTCGCTCATTTTCGGGATGATGCCCGGCATTTTCAAAGTCGTTCCGAGCTCTTCCACTTTTACTTCTTGGATCATTTGACGAGCGTGATAATGCGGGTCATTCACAATGTCTTCTATTGAGTAAATAGCGCCCGCTGGAACATTGGCATTATCCAGGTATGTCATTATTTCATCAAAGGGCATACTCTTAGTCCAATCTTCAATCAAAGAATCCAGGTATTCCGCATGCTCTGACCGTTTTGAGTTATTTTCAAAACGAGGGTCCTCAGCTACATCTTCATGGCCCATTGCATTCATCAGACGCTTGAAGATCGCATCGCCGTTTGCACCAATAACTACATATTTTCCATCCCCACACATGTACGTATTCGAAGGTGTTATACCCGGTAATGTACTGCCTGTTCGTTCCCGAATCACTCCAGCCCGGTCGAATTCAGGCAGGGTGCTCTCCATCATGCTAAAGACAGATTCATAGAGCGCAACATCGATTACTTGACCTTCCCCCGTTCCGTTCACATCGCGATGATACACAGCCATTAATGCCCCATTAACCGCAAAAAGCGCGGATAACGAATCTCCGATACTGATTCCGACACGTGTTGGCGGACGATCTGGGTAACCGGTAATATAACGGAGACCTCCCAAAGCCTCTCCTATAGAACCAAATCCTGGCTTATCGCGGTATGGTCCATCCTGCCCATAACCCGAAACACGAATCATAATCAACCCTGGATTAATAGCCTTTAAGTCTTCGTATCCTAATCCCCATTTCTCCATCGTTCCTGGTCGGAAGTTTTCTATTAAAATATCGATTTCCTTTACCAATTTGCGAATCAATTCCTGTCCTTCAGCTTCTCGAAGGTTGACCGTAATCGATTTTTTATTACGAGACTGCACATACCACCAGAGGCTTGTTCCGTTTTCAACAACGCGCCAGTTGCGGATGGGGTCGCCCTGCTCAGGAGTCTCGACTTTAATAACTTCTGCCCCGAATTCAGCAAGCATCCTAGCAGCGGACGGTCCCGCTATCAATTGCCCCATCTCCAACACTCGTAAACCTTCAAGTGCTCTTTTGCCCATTCCAAACAACTCCTAAATTAGAAATTTATATAGGTTAATACATCTTAAAAAATAGTTTCTTCAATATGTTTTAGTAAGCGATTCCATTTTTATATTAACCTCGTAATGGTAGACTGTCAACAGTTAACAATTGAAATAATCTCAATATTTTTTTTTTTCATACTTTAATTGGTCTATGCCTAAAGAAGATAAAAGTCCCGTTGGATGAAATGCTTTTATATAAAATTGAAATATAGTACACTATTTTATATAGAATATGACTGAAAAAATTTAGAGATTTAAGGCTGCAAGGATACCCATAGGAAAAAATACCGGAACCCCATTACCTTAATAATGGATACGAAATACAAGAATCATTACAACTGCAGGGGGATTTTTATGAGAGAGATTAAAAAAAACGAACCGCTTCATAGCCAGGTTTATCATATTGTAAAAGAGATGATTATGGAGGGAAAATATCAGCCAGGCGAAAGGCTCGTTGAAACAAAAGTGGCAGAAAGTTTAGGAGTTAGCCGAGGAACTGTTCGGGAAGCATTCCGAATGCTTACAAAAGATGATTTACTTGTCCAAAAAGAAAATAGCTTATTCGTGTATGACCCGAATGCACAGGATATATTAGATATTTACGAATGCCGAAAAAGCCTAGAATCTCTTTCGGCAAAACTGGCAGCTCAAAACATCACAGATGAGCAATTAGATCAATTAGAATGTATCATCAAAGAGTCAAAAGAAGCACTGTCTAATAATGATCCTCATAAGCATACTATCTTTAACCAACAGTTTCACGATACGATTGCATTCTCTTCACAAAATAAACAGCTCATTAATTTATTTGAAGTTATTAACGCAAAGGTTCTTTATATCCGCAATTGCATACTGAAGGAACGTACCGATAGCTTCGCTGTTCTAGTGGATGATCATGAACAAATTTTTCTAGCCTTGAAGGAACGTAATCCTGAAAAAGCTGTAGAAAAAATGAACAACCATATCCAAAGAAGCTTAAAAGTGGCAAATTCAGCATTACAAAATGAATTTGATAATACCGGTGGTTCTTTATAGAAACCTGGGGACGGTTCTAATGGCTAATTTGACCAGTGTACATCATAATGGAACCATCGGAACCGCTCCTCTGGTGTTTTTAAACAAAAAAAATACTCACAAAAAGGATTTGTGAGCTATTGAGGTTACTAGTATTTGGAATCTTTTCTATTCCCTATCGCATGTTCACTTAGAATTTTAGGTCGGTTCATGAAACGAATTAAAACTGTTTTGGTTTCATTATTTACCTATATTAAAGTGGACCCAGGCAGCTGGAAATCTTTCTATACCAAAAAAATCGACAAGTGCCTGTGCACTTGTCGATGATAATTATATCTCTGCTCCTCTCTTACAAAAACATACTTAAATTGATGGTGCCCAATACAGTCTGATCAGGATAGATAATACGTGAGGCAAGCTTCCATTCCCCATTTTCTTTTCGGATTACATCCTCCCTCGCTCCAAATAACTCTTCAGAAGTAAGAGCAGAACCTCGGTTCCGTTTAAATAGGAAGTTGCTTCGAACGAAATACTCCTCGTTCCCTCCCTCATTCATAACCCCTTTTTCAATAAAAACATTGCTGATAAAGTGACGTTGGCGCGGGCCTGAGATTTCAGCCCATGCAGAAGAGGTAGAATCTAACCGCTTTACTCTTGTAAGCAGCGATTGTTTTGTTTCTTCAAAGTAACGTGACTTATAATCTATATTTGGAGTATCATGCTTTCCTTCTGTTGTAATTCTGGCAGGCATTTGATAGACAATATCCTCTGCTAGTAAGTCCAGCCATCCCCGGTAATTCCGACTATCCAATAAATGTGCTTCCCTGTAGAGAAACTGAGTAATCTCATTTTGAACCTCATAACTGATGGTTAAGGCTTTTACAGCTTCTTGTTGTTTCATTATCGCACCTCCTCTTTGACAGGTGTCTCTGCCAGCAGAAGATCGATCCATCTTTTATGCATACTTCGCGATAATGTATCTAGGAAGCAGAGCGGGTACGCAACACCTGGGCCAGGAAAGTCTTCATTTGGCTGGACACGATCCATCCCCATCAAATAATTTAGGAAACTGTTATAACTTAGATCTTTATCCTGGGCCATGATTCCATTACTTGCTTGAGTCACTCGACTCCAAATCTCAGCGTCATCCTGTTCAAGCAGTCCAGAAGGACCAAAAGTACTTAGGAAGCTTACATACGATTTTTCTTTGTATTCTTGTGGTGCATCTTTATCAATCAAGTGCCAGCTCCAAACCTCCACTTTGTCCGGTGCTAATGGTCTCCAAACCCTAAAGTTCAAGAAGTTGTAAAAACCATTGTCGGAATCGAGGAGTGGAAAGGTAAATTGCAAAAATCCTAGATTAGGATATACTCCGCCTACAAAAAAGGTATCCTTCACCATATCATTTTGTTCTTTGTTTAAATTCTTTTGAAACATCGGCCACATCGATTCTGGCATTCCCTGGTATGGAATCGGAGATATCCCCGTATCATCTAATTGGACAAGATTAATTCCATGACCATTGTCTAAGACGACTTGATGACCATGACCTGGGAAGAAAGGATCATTCGGAGCAATTCCTAATTCCTTTGATGATTTATGGGTAAATTGAACATGGTAAGGGTCTGACTCGAAATTTTCGGCTGTTACTTTCCAGTTCGCTTCCACCACGTACCTTTGTGGTGATCCCTGTACCTCCATTCCTCCATCACTTCTGCCTAACATCATGTCTAAATACCATTTCATATTGCCAAGATAATCACTGAGCGATTCCGCTTTGTGATCTAAGTTCCCAAAAATCATTCCTTGGTAACTATCAACATTAGGAACTGGACGCAGATTCCAATCTTCTTTGTTCATCTCTTCCCCGTAAACCTTATTTCCAACAGCGATTCCAACAAGATCTCCTTCATTGTTATACGTCCAACCATGGAAGGGACATGTAAAGGATTTTTGTTTTCCTGAGTCAGCGGTACATAACAGCGTACCTCGGTGAGTACAGGAGTTGAGGAAGGCTTTAATTTCACCGGACTTGGTTTTGGTAAGGAGAATAGGGTCATTTGCAATCCAGCGAGTTACATAAGAACCTGGCTCTTTAAGCTCCGATTCATGAGCTAAAAATTGCCACGTTCGACCAAAAACCTGTTTTATTTCTAAGTCATACATATCACGATCAGCTAAGACCCACTGCGGCAAGACTCCAGCCTTTAGTTTCTCCTTCAAATTCAAGAGAGTTTCTTTTGTGATTCCACTTTGTTTCTCCATCTTTCAACCTCCTATTTTTTCTATTATTAAGCGCTTTCATTTTTTGCGAACTAGAAGTTCCAAAAACGCTTAATACTTATATGGATTACTATAAGCTCCATTTTCCTTTAAGAGAATATCATCGTCCCTTTATGTGGGACAAAAATTAATTTTAAAAAAGAAATCATCATGTCAGACATACTTAAATGACTGAAATGATGATTATAGATATTAAATATAATATTTAATTGGATTTATACTTTCAATAATCGTCATTGATCCACCTCAAATCAGTTTCTAACTATCAATGGACCTTTGATCACCTGCATGACGTCAGAAGCTGGCAGGTTATGTTCGAGTAATTGGACGATGACTTTCATGTAGCGGTGGATATGAGAGAAATATTTTTTATAGCCCGCACATAAATAATTTAAACCAGGCTCTCCATCATCAGAGAGAAGGAAGCGATGTTTCGGGCATTCACCATGACAAGCAAAGCGTACTTCACAGGTTTGACATTGCTTTGGCAAAGTTTCTCTTTTCACGTTTCCAAATTCCTTCTGCTCTGTAGAACTCATCATTTTCTTTAAGGAATCTTCGGAGATATTACCGAGTTTATATTCTGGGTACATAAAATGATCGCATGAGTAAACGTCCCCTGTGTGTTCGATGATCCCTGCATTTCCGCAGGTTTCTGAAAATAAACAGATGGGCGAAGGAAGACCCAGCCAAGCAGCAAGTGCCCATTCAAAATTCATCACATGAACTTTCCCCACATCATTGCGAACCCATTCATCAAAGACCTCAATCAGAAAGTCCCCGTATTGCTCGGAACCTACCGTCCAAGGAGAAACTGCCTTCTGTACTTCTGATTGCGTCAATAATGGCGGTGTTGCATGACGCAGCCCTAATTTCAAGGCTTTTGTATCTGGCAATCGTTCAACGATTGGAATAAATTGAAGATATTGAACTCCTAATTCTTTAAAGTATCGATAAATTTCTAGTGCCCGTGAAGCAGATTCCTTCGTCACACAGGTGAGGACATTGTAACTTACCTTGTACTTTTGCAAATGTGATAGACCACGAAGAACTTGATCTGACGTCGGTTTCCCTCCACGGTTCACCCTGTAATAATTATGAATATCCGGCGGCCCATCGATGCTCAATCCAACAAGAAAGTCATTCTCTGCTAGAAATGTACACCATTCATCATTTAGCAACGTACCATTTGTCTGTAAGGAATTTGATATTTTTTTGTCACCCGCATACTTTTTCTGGAATTCAACGGCCTTTTTATAAAAATCAAGCCCCATTAAGGTGGGTTCTCCCCCTTGCCAAACAAAAGGGATTTCTGGGGATTTTTGCGATTTTATGTAATTTCGGACAAAGTTTTCTAATGTAGCATCAGACATCTTATAGCTAGGTTGTCCTGGAAACAAGGCTTCCTTCTCTGTATAAAAACAATAATGGCAGTCCAAGTTACAAAGTGGACCACTTGGTTTTGCAATTATATGAAAATTATCCTCTCGTAGTTTTAATAGATTCATTTTTGTACCCCCATTTCTTCTTTCACATAATGGATTAGGTACAAAGACACTGCCTTTGTACCTCGTTATCCTGTTATTTACGGAATCGTAACCACAGCTGCTTCTTCAAATGAATATACGGCTTTCTCTATTATTCCTGTATAAGGGAATATCCCTTGGTTTTTATATTCCGGGCTTACTGGGTACAGCAAATCTTCCCCAATATCTAAGCCTTCAAAGGATACTTTGAAAGGCAACATTTTAATCTGTGTCTTCCCTACATTTTCGTCATTGACATAAAGGGTACCAGTACCTTCATTATTAGCTGTTTTATCAAATTGGAAACGCAGCGTCATTTTTCCATCCGTTAACTCTTTATCAGAAACAATTTTATATCGAGCAAATCCAGAATTATGTTCATAGATTAAATGATTGTCTTTAACATAGAAAGTGTATCCACTCTTATCATTTCCAAGGGCTAACAGAACCCCATGATCACCTTGTTTATATTCAAACGGTATCGAAATCTCGTATGACCGATTGATTGTGAAAGGTGCTGCCGATTCACTTAAGTGTGTCATTTCAGGATATAAAGTGAACGTTTTTCTTGCCCGCGGTGAATCTACCGGCAGATTCGCTAATGAATTTAGAAAATGTTCGGTAAGTGGCAGGACATTATTCTCCTTTGCTTCCTTCTCCCATATTTTAATTAGCTTTTCCAATCTCTTTGGTTCTTCGTCTGCAAGGTTATTCAGTTCCGAAAAATCTTCATCCACATGGTATAGTTCCCAAACATCATCTTCAAACGGCTGACCTTTTTTATGGAAGGCAATGGCTTTCCAGCCCTCATGATAGATCGTTCGATTTCCCGTAATTTCAAAATATTGCGTCTTCTTTTTAGACTTGGTATTGCCGTCTTTGAAAGTATAAGCAAAGCTTGTCCCAGTGACCGGCATTTGGTCGACTCCTTTTAGAGTTTTAGGAGACTTAATTTTAAGTACATCATAAACTGTAGCCGTAATATCACTCACATGCGTAAACTGAGATCTTACTTTTCCTTCCTCTTCATCTTCAATTCCTGCAGGCCAATGTACAATCATTGGTGTCCTAATACCACCTGCATATGTTGTACTTTTCACCATTTTAAATGGTGTATTGCTCACTTGTGCCCAGCCAGCAGGATAATCCGCATTTGTTGATTCCCCGCCGATCTCACCAACCTTTGGGTGCACTGATTCGAAATCTTCTTGCATCGCATTGTACGCAATAGCTTGATTTGTAGCACCATTGGGACCGCCAATTGAGCTGGCGCCGTTATCTGATATTAACACAATCATGGTATCGTCTAGTTCCCCGGTTTTCTCGAGAACATCCAACATTTTTCCAACTTGTTCATCCGTATGCGTTAAGAACCCAGCATATGTTTCCATGAAACGTGTATAGACTTCCTTTTGGTCCTTAGACAGGTCATCCCAAGGTTGAACGCCAGGATTTGGAGGAGCTAATTCAGCCTCCTTAGGAATAAGACCGATTTCCTTTTGTTTTTCAAAACGCTCTTTTCGTACCTCATCCCAGCCTTCATCATAAACCCCATCGTACTGGTCAATGTATTCTTGTGGTACCTGGTGTGGCATATGTTGTGCCCCAAATCCTAGATACATAAAAAATGGCTTCTCTGGTTGAGTAGAAACATGGTCAATAATATACTGATTGCCTTTTTCTACAATCGCTTTAGAATAATGAAAGTCTTCGTTGATAGGCGTTTCAATATGCGTATTGTCTTCTACAAGCTCTGGACGATATTGATCCGAGGAATCTTCTAGATTTCCAAAATAGCGATGGAATCCCTTTCCCAATGGCCAGTTATGATACGGCCCAGCAGGCGTAACTTCTGCTGTCGGCAGAATATGCCACTTCCCAAGTGCGTAGTTCGTAAAATTGTTTTCAGAGAGTACTTCCGCAACGGTTCCTGCTTCAGGGACTAGTTCACCTCTTCGATTTGGAAAACTTGGACCAAAGTCAAAGTTGGAAACATGCCCCATTCCTACCGCATGACTGTTTCTTCCAGTTAACAACGATGCCCTTGTTGGCGAACAAACTGGCGTCACATGAAAGTTATTGTACCGAAGTCCATTTTCAGCTAAACGATCAATATTCGGGGTCTTGATTTCTGAACCGAAGGCACCTAAATCTGAATAACCCGCGTCATCCAAAACAATGTAGATTACATTTGGGTTTTCCCCTTGTGCCTCTTCCTTCACAGGCTTCTTATTATTGGTTAATTTATCTGGATTTGAATCCGCCTTTACCACTCTTTCACCAGCAAAGTTCGCCGAGCAGCCAGCCATCATCGATAAAGCAGATCCAAAAACGGATGCTTTAAAGAGATTTGGAAAATTAGATTTAAAATCACTAATCATAAAATCAAACTCCCTCCCCATATATGCTTCTATCTCTTTTTATCGAATTAAACAATTAAAGAAGATTATTTTAAATAGATTGCAAATCATTTAGGTTTTTTCTGATCATTATCGTGACAAGAAAAAAGGCGTACAGTGCTTAATGACATACGCCTTTCTATCAATAGAATTTCAGTTCACATTAATCAGACGTCTGCAAGTTACCTATTTCAAATAGACTCTATCAATTTCTGAAACTCAATAAAATATTGTAACGATTGTGGATTTAGCAAAGAATCTAAGTTAACAGCTTGATTGATAGGAATTCCCATAAGTATTTTCTTAATGGGTACCTCAATTTTTTTTCCGTTTAATGTTTTAGGAAGTTCTTTTACACTAAAAATTTCATTCGGTACATGTCTAGGGGAACAGTTTTGTCGAATTGTTTTGTTAATATGCATTTTCAATTCCACTGAAAATGGGTTACCCTCTCTTAGAACGATAAATAATGGCATATATGATTGCTCATTATTAATCGGGATGTCGACAATTAAACTATCGTGAACTTCGGGAATACTTTCTAAAGCACTGTATATTTCACTTGTCCCCATCCGAATTCCACCCCGATTAATGGTTGCATCTGAACGACCATACATAATACCAGAACCTCTAGAGGTTATCTTAATAAAATCACCATGCCTCCAAATATTAGGGAATACATCAAAATAACTGTTTTTGTAACGTTCCCCCGTAACATCATTCCAAAAATAAATCGGCATGGATGGTATTGGTTTTGTAACCACAAGTTCCCCAATTTCATCCACTACTTCTTCTCCTGCATCATTAAAGGAAGTAACAGCAACTCCCAAAGATCGAGCTTGTAGTTCTCCAGAGTAAACAGGCATTAACAGGCTTCCCCCCAAAAAACCAGAACAAATATCTGTTCCTCCGGTAGTAGAATATAGCCAAATATCCTTCTTCACTTCTTGATAAACCCATTCAAACCCGCTTTCAGGCAATGGTGAACCTGTTGAGCCCATGCTTCTTAAGTGTGAGAGATTAAATTCTCTTGGTTTCAAATTTGATTTCATATTGGCAACTATAAAGCTTGCACTTGTGCCCATCATGGTCATTTTGGTAGATTCCGCAAACCTCCACAGGGTTTCATCATTCGGGTAGCTTGGATTTCCATCATATAAAAGGACCGTCGCACCGGTAAGCAAACTTCCAACAACAATGTTCCACATCATCCATCCTGTTGTCGTGTACCAAAAGAATCTATCTTCGCTTTGTAAATCCATTTGAAGTCCAAGGAATTTCAAGTGTTCAAGCAGGATTCCACCTTGACTTTGAACAATGCCCTTTGGTTTACCTGTGGTTCCAGATGAATATAATATCCAAAGCGGATGATTAAATGGAACAGCTTCAAAGGTTAATGGTATTTTACAATTTTCTGTTATAACCTGATTCCAAAGTACGGAATCCTTCAACCCTGTTAATTCAGGTTGATCTTGCAGGTTAGGTATAATGATGGTTTCTTCCAAAGTAGGTAATTCCGCTTGAATTCTTCCTACTAATTCAAGGCGGTCGTATTTCTTTCCTCCGTATTGGTAGCCATCTGATGCAAACATTACTTTCGGTTCGATTTGTTTAAACCGATCAATCACACTTTGGATGCCAAATTCCGGTGCACAGCTTGACCACACGGCTCCGATACTGGCACATGCCAAAAATGCAGTTACCGTTTCATGTATATTAGGGGAGTATGACACAACCCGGTCACCTGGCTTTACCCCTTTAGACCTTAGATAGCCTGCAATTGCAGCTGTATTCTGTTTAAGTTCTGCCCATGATAGTTCCTGTTGTGGACGGATTTCCGATTCATAAATGATCGCGGCTTTTTCTGGAGTTTCATTCCTGAATATATGTTCCGCATAGTTTATGGTTGAACCAGTAAACCATTCGACATCTGGCATTTTGCCTTCAGATAAAACTTCTTCATATTCTGTCTTGGCCATAATCTTATAATAATCCCAAATGGCAGACCAAAATCCCTTTACGTCTTTAACGGACCATTCCCATAACTGATTGTACTCTTCATACTTTAGCCCACGCGTTTCATCTAGCCATGACATAAATTTCATTATGTTTGATTTTTCTTGAATTTCACGCGAGGGTTCCCAAAGTAAATTTCCACTATCATTGGCCGTTTTCAATTCTATCCCCCCTATCAAAATCAATCCAATACTGTGGTAAGCATCATGCTCCAACCTTTGCAGAATTGTTATAGGTACTTGAAAAATTATTTAGAGGTAACTCTTTCTTTTAAAAAGTCTGTCTCACGTTTTTCTAGAAAAGCGGCTATCCCTTCTTTTCCCTCTATGCTGCTTGCTCTCTCAGCAAGCACTACAGACTCCTTACTCATTTGGGACTCCAGTGTTTCTTGCTGCGAGTGATAAAAGAGCTTTTTTGTTTCACCATATGCATTCATGGGTCCTTTCGCCAGATTCTCTGCTAACTCCAGGACAACTTCAAATAATTGCTCACCGGCAACTACATGGTTGATAATCCCCCACTCACTTGCCTCTTTGGCATCCAATGGACGATTTGTATACATTAACTCAAGTGCCCGTTTCATCCCGACAAGACGAGGTAAGAAATAGCTTCCTGAACCATCCGGTGTTAATCCTATCTTGTTATACGCCATGACAAATTTAGAATGTTCAGCAGCATACGCCATATCACAGGCACATACGAGACTCATTCCTGCACCCGCTGCAACTCCATTCACCGCTCCAATAAAAGGTTTATTCATTCTAGTAAAATAGGAAATCGCTTGATGCAGGTAGGCGGTAACACTTTTTAGGTGAGAACTAATTTGTTCCCCTTTCTCAGCAAAGCTTCTTAAATCCCCACCGACTGAAAACTTATTTCCAGCACCTGTAATCACTACTGCTCTAATTTCTTCGCTTTCTGAACAAAATATCGCAACATCCATCAGTTCCTTTGCCATTTCTAAATGAATGGCATTTCCAGCTTCCGGACGGTTTAATTTGACAATTCCCACATGATTTTGGATCGTTAACTGAACAAATTGATTTTCCACTTACAAACCTTCTTTCTTTTTTTATACTAGCGTTATACCCTTTCTAAAATCATGGCGATGCCTTGGCCACCGCCAATACATAGAGAGGCTAATCCATACTTTGCATTTCGTTTTTTCATTTCAAGGGCTAATGAATATGTAATTCTTGTACCGCTAGCACCAAGCGGATGTCCCAAAGCAATCGCTCCGCCATTGACATTTACTTTTTCCCTGTCAACGCCTAATTCTTTCAGAACTGCTAGAGATTGTGCAGAAAATGCCTCATTAAACTCAAACAAGTCAATATCACCTAAGGATAATCCCGCATTTTTCAGTGCTTTGATACTGGCTGGAACTGGTCCAATCCCCATAATTTTCGGGTCAACCCCTGCCACTCCCCAGGAAACAATTTTTGCAAGTGGTTTTAGTCCATGTTCAAGGACATACTCTTTTGATGCTAATAAAACAGCTGCTGCA
The DNA here is from genome assembly GCF_013409995.1 of Neobacillus driksii. Lineage (GTDB taxonomy): Bacteria > Bacillota > Bacilli > Bacillales > Cytobacillaceae > Neobacillus > Neobacillus driksii. Next base: position 138,922 of record NZ_JACCBX010000009.1, on the reverse strand, counting down.
CCATCGTTTATACCACTTGCATTTCCAGGTGTAACACTTCCGTCCTTCTTAAAAGCTGGCTTGAGCTTAGACAAGTCTTCAAGTGTTACACCATCTCGAATATATTCATCCACCTCAATGACGAGCTCTTTGCCTTTTCTATCTTTCTTCACAATAGGGACAATCTCTTCTGCAAAACGTCCAGTATCCCTTGCTCTGATCGCCTTTGCCTGCGAATCAACCGAAAATTCATCCTGTTCTTCTCGAGAGATCTCATATTTCACGGAAAGATTTTCTGCCGTCATTCCCATACCACAGCCAACATATTGATCAATTAGTGATTCCCACAGCATATCAATGACCACAGGTGCCTTATTTGGCGAACCAAACCGGGTACCCTTTAATATTTGAGGAGCTAAACTCATATTTTCAGTTCCGCCCGCAGCTACGACTCTTGCCTCTCCTAATGCAATTGACTGTGCACCGGTTACGATCGACTGTAGTCCAGAACCGCATAAACGATTTAAGGTTAGTGCAGCAGAAGACTCTAGCATTCCGCTTTTCAAACCAATATGTCTTGCCAAGTAAGCAGAAGCCTCTCCCGTTTGGATCACATTGCCGAACACGATTTCATCAATATCGGATGCTGGAATACCACTTCTTTTAATGGCTTCCTTTGTTGCTGCGACGCCTAGTTCAATATCGCTGACATCCTTTAATGAACCGCCAAACGAACCAAAAGCCGTTCTTGCCCCATCTACGATATACGTTTCCATCTATTCTTCCCCCTTACAATTTCAGTTTGATGTACGAATGAATGACTCTAAAAATACGAATCTTACTTACTAGGTTTTATGTCTACCTGGATCCCTTTTTAATTTGGGACAGCATGAAACAGATACAAAAGAATTTACTGTAAGTCCGACGGGATTCCTCCATTTTTTTCACTCCTTCTATCCACTCTATTGGATTTTCTCAGTTCTACTTAACACAAAAATAAGTAAGAATAAGTAACAAGGACCTGATTTCTACCCTTTTTAGGATATTAGTCAGATCCCAATTTTATTGGTATTTAGAAGACAAATTTCTATTAAAATACTTATGATATTTCGTTTTAGTCAAATAAACTGTTAAATTAGGACGGTATTAGGCTCCTGACCACATAGGATTCGCCCGTATAACTCCAGATTTGTTGTAGGAACGATTACTCCGTGATTTGTCGCACCGCGGGCATCACGTATAATTTGTGATAAAAGGTTATTCTCTGCAATTAATGATCCGCCACTTTCAGATGCTAGGATATCAATCGCTTCCCAGCATAATCTAACAGCATAGCCAGAATCCATTCGAACACGCGCTCTATTATGGAAATCCATATATTCACCACTAGCAGCCCATCGATCGATATCATCTGCAGCACGGTATATATGCAGCATGGCAGAGTCAATTTTCATTGCAGCTTCTGCTACTTTTAAGTGGGTAACCGTTGCTTCAGCTTGCGAATTGTGCCATGTGTATTGAATTTTCCGATTAGGCAGTTTGTCTAAGAAGAGCTCCAACGCTGCACGTGCCATCCCAAGTGGAGGAGATAAGAGCACAAGGGCCAGGACAGGTACAAGTGCTGAGTGATAAAGTGTTTCTTCCTTTGAATAACCTGATTGATACTCCCCATTAATGGCCTTAGAAACCGAAATAACCCTCCGTTCAGGAATGAAGATATTCCGAACCTCAAGACTATTGCTTCCCGAGCCGCGCAGACCCGTAGTGTACCAATCGTCCTTAATCTCAACATCCTCCATTGGTAGGATCGCTAGACCATTGTCAATCATTTTCCCCTCTTCATCAACGATTGGAATCCCAAGAGCCGCCCAATTTGCATGTAGTGAGCCAGAACCAAATCCCCAAAAACCATACTCAATTACATAGCCGCCCTCAACACGACGAACTTCGCATTTTCTTGGTTCAAGTACCCCGCATGTACGGGCATTAGCTTCTCCAAAGACTTCCTGTTGCACATCCTTTGGAAAAAGAGCAGCCACAAGCCAATTACAAACGTTCGTCAATGTCGTCACCCAACCGGCAGAACCATTTCCACGTGCGATTTCAGAATTAACATCAATAAATGTCCGGATGTTTACTTGATGACCACCAAAGATTTTAGGAATAGTCAGTTTGAACAATCCCGCCTCTTTTAGCACTTCAATTGTCCCTTCAGGAATTCTGCGAATATCATCAATTTCTTTTGCCTGTGAACATAGTTGGGGAACAAGCTCTGTTGCACGTTTTACTAGCTCCTCGGCCTCATTCGTTTTGTCTTTTATAAGATTTTCATTTATCACTCTATTCAATTCCCTTCAGAGTTAATTTTGAAAAACATTACAACATTTTCTCTTAAATCTTGGCCAAATCCATTTCAAATTCTGTTCCCCAGGCACTTAATGCTTCCCATACTTTTGGTTTCATAGGGAGTTCCTCGTGCCATGGACGCGGTTCAAAAATACCAAGTTCTGGAATATACTGGTCCATATCTGTATATAACTCAACCACATTTTTTTCTGGGTCATGATGGTAGGTTGCAATATTATGTCCTGCAGTATGACGGGAAGGACCCCAAAGAATTGGATAACCCTGTTTTGATAATAAATCTGAGCTGGCATATTGATGGCTGGCATCTTTTAATTGGAAAGCGATATGATGTAATCGTGTCTCGTCTGATGCGATAATATTGAGGACATGGTGATCATTGTTACAAGTTAAGAAATTTGCAAAGCCTTCACCAATTTTATCGGTGAATGCAAAACCTAATGCATCTTTATAAAATTGAATGGTTTCATTAAAATTGTTCGCATAAAAGGCAACATGTCCTAATTTATGAGGAACAATCCCTGAAGAGCCAAAGCCAACCGTAGTTTGTTGCATCTTTGTAAATAATTCAATCGTATTTCCTGCCGGATCCTGTAACTCTATCAATCGTGAAATACCAGGTTTCGCATCGTCTTTTATCGTAGAATTGATTCCTTGTACATGCAGCTTCTCCTGTACTTCTTCTAAGCTTAGATTGCCATCTAATTGGTATCCATAGCGGCGGATACCTGTTTTATCAGAAGGGGTAATGACGATATTATGATGATCCAGCGCGTTGCTCAAGTACGTTATACCGTCCACTTCTTCTGAAATTCGATACCCCATCGTATTTGTATAATAATCCACCATGCTAACCGCATTTTTAGAATAAAAATCAATATACACTAATCTAAATACACTTACAGTAGACATATCCCATTCCTCCATTTGATTTAATTTTGAAACCTTCATAAGGAATCTGACTAGTTCAATGCTGGAATCTTAAATCTATCGAATTGCTTGGATAAATCCTCAACCAGTAAAGGCAAATCTGCTAAACTCTCAGCCCCGCCAAAGATATAGAAATCCGGGCGTACCACAACTGCTTCAAGACCTGTTTCATTAAAATATTGTTTGTATTTTCCATCAACATCGACAGCAATATCAGATAATACCTCTTTGCCTTCTAATGATTCTGAAATTTCAATAAATTTAGCACCGATGGACGCTAAAAACTCCATCTGTTCTTCCGTTAATACCTGCTTAGGATCATTCAGAGGACTCATAATCGTCCACCCATTTCCTACTACATCATCAAATAACCCTGTTTTCCCTCTATACTCTACCTGACCTTGGAACGAAAGTTTTCCCGTGTATTTATTTTTCCCATCAGTAGATTGATAGAGCATGCCTTCTGTTAGAAATGGGAATTCCGGAAATTCAGGGACACTGCCTGTAAAAAAGGCCTCATCTCTTTTTCTAGCTTCTTGTGGATCTGTTACGCAAATGACGGTTCCCAGAAACAAGGCTGCTTCAACCACTTCACGAATATGAGGTTTACGCTCCGCCGTATACGTTTTTAAAATAGAATCTGCTGCTTTTCCACTTAGAATTAGATCTAGCTTCCAAGCGAGATTCATGGAATCCCGAAGACCAGAGCACATACCTTGTCCCATGAATGGCGGCGTTAAGTGAGCTGCATCTCCTGCTAAAATAAGCCGTCCTTTTTGCCATTCATCTGCCCATAATGCCTTAAATGTATAAACAGCATGCCGTTCCAATACAGCGTTACTAGAATTTATATCCCAAGGTTCAAGCAAGCGCCATGCTACATCTTCATTGTTAAGTTTTTCTTTTGTCTCACCAGGAAGAGCCATGAATTCCCAGCGCCTTTTCCCTGGGCCGCCTGAGACAACGGTTGTAGGGCGGGCTGGATCACAAAGCTGCAAATTCATCGGGTTCCATTCTCTTTCTTCTTTTGTAACGATATCAACCACTAGCCAATCTGCAGCAAATCCAAGGTCCGTTATCGTTGGATCCATGGTTTGTCGAACAAAACTGTTCGCACCGTCACACCCAACCACGTACTTTGCATGAATGGTACGAACTTCCCCCTCCTGGTCCTTCACCGTCAGCTCTACATGATCATCAAATTCCCTTAACGAAATGGCTTCTTTTCCCATATTCACATTTACGGTTGACTGATTACTGCAAGCAACATCCATTACTTTTTCAAGCTCTGGCTGATTGAAAAATAAATGTCCAGGCCACCCGGAAATACCTTCTTGAGAAAAATCAAGGGCCAACAATAATTGCCTTTCAGCATTTCGCCATTCATATAAATCAGGGACTGGCTGTAAAATTCTTTCTAGTTCACTTTTTGGAAGAATCGTTTGCAGCATTCTAGCTACCTCATCATCCAAATGAACAGCACGGGGAAGTGGATAGGCTTCAGAAAATCTTTCATATACCCCAACCTTCCAACCTTTATGACCAAGTAATGCAGTTAAAAGCTTGGATACAGGTCCATAACCAACAATTGCAACGTCAACCATTTCTTGTTTCATGATCCACACCCCTATATAAATATCCTCACATTTAATCAAAACCCTAAATTGTAAACGCATACATTCGTGCGAACAATCAAACTAATTTACTTCATTTACATGGACGTTAAATTTATTATGTAAGAACTAGAGGTTGCTGGGATCGAAAATCCCAGCATCTTGAATAATTTAGGAAATTGCTACTCTACTAGGAACCACCTTATTTACTTGTTCACCTAAATCAATTTTTCCATCTCTACTCTTTATTTGACAACGAATCACATCTCCATCATTCAGATATTTTCCGTTATTGATTTGACTTTCAACAAGTAAATCTACTTTTTCCGCGTAAGGGACCTGATGGCTTGATATTTGTCCGAGTATCTCTGGAGTAAGAGTGAGTGCCACTCCCCCAGTTGTACCGGTAATAACCAAATCACCTTTTGAAAGATCCATTATTTCGGATAGCTCTGTCAGAGTTTCAGCAGGTTTATATAATAATTGATTCGTATTTGCTGATTGACGTAATTCATCATTTACCCATAAATTCAATTCTAGATCATGAATGAGTGGAACCTCTTCTTTATCAAGTAAGTATAAAAACGGTCCTGTAGGTCCAAATGTACGGTAACTCTTCCCTTTTAACCATTGCCCCTCAGTGAGTTGTACATCTCTTGCAGAAACATCATCCATAATCACAAGCCCGGCAATATATAGGTGAAGGTTTTCATCTGTGACTTCAACGGATGAAGAAATCTCAGTTCCAATGACTAGTCCGAGCTCAATTTCATAGTCTAATAGCTTCACATGAGACGGACGAATAATCTCTGTATAGGGACCACAAAGTGTGCTATCTGCTTTACTAAAAAACATATTATAAGGCGGCCGAGTTGCTTCCATTCCAGATTCTGCACGATGAGAGGAATAATTAGCACCCTGGCATACAATTCTTGCTGGTTTAGTAACAGGGCTTAGGATAGTCACCTCAGTTAATGATAGAGATTCACCTTGTCCTAGTTCCTTTAATGTTCTAGCTTCTTCTACCCCCTCTTCTAAAAAATGGGCTAATGAAGAATAGCTATCCCTTAATACCAAAATACGATTATTTGCTACAACTCCCCACTGTTCTTTATTTTCCTTTTCAAATCTCACTACTTGAATTCCCACATTTAACGCCCCCTACTTTTTTTGTTTGTGCAGGTTTAGAGAAACTAAGAATATATTTTTTCCAATATCCTTTTAACCCGCAGGATTAATTCAATCATTTTATCATGTGCCAATTTTTCATCACGCACCATGATGGCTTCATATATAGAACGGTGTCTTTCTAATACTTCGCTGGTCGGAGTATCAAATGGAGATTCCGGATAATCCTTCGCTGCGTGTAAGGTTTTTTCCCGGCTAAATACGAGTGCTTTCCGGAGCGTTCTAACTGTATTGATGATTAAATCGTTGTAAGAAGCACATAATATTCTTTCATGAAAATCATAGTCGGCAATAGCCCATGCCTTCTCATCTCCGATTGATTGTTCAAGTCGATTGAAGGCATCCTTAATGCTCGCCAAATCCTCCTCGTTTGCTCTCTCTGCTGCTAAAGCTGCTGCCATGGGTTCTAACCCCATTCTAACCTCGGTTAAATGCAGGAGAAAATCTCGATTATTCTCATCATCAAGCACCCAGTTAATGAGTTCTAAATTCCACCATTGCCACTCCGAGCGTGGAAGAACAATTGTACCAGCCCTTTGATTCGATCTTACAAGCCCCAAAGTAGATAACGTTTTAAGGGATTCACGGACTACCGTTCGACTTACATTATATATTTCACCTAAATCCTCTACCTTTGGGAGGATTTCTCCACGTTTTAACTCACCAGTTACTATTTTACGTCCAATCTCACTAACTAATTGTTCACTTCGATTTTTCATAAAGCGCAAACACTCCTATCCTTACTATGTCTTAACCATACCACAACCAACAATGGTATTCCGACTTTTTGGGATAGAAGGTAAAAAATTAAGATTCGAATTTTGAAAACGGATTCATTTTAAATCGAAAGTCAATAACACCCCCTTGTGATTAAGGCGATTTGAAGAGTACATCTTGTTGTAATAAATATTATTTATCTGATTATTATAATAAATAATATTTATTATTTCGTCAATCTATTTTTCAGATTTTTCTTACCTCTTCTCCTCTGGATTTTCAAGCATCTTCTTTCGACCGGCTAAAAACGAGAGCTGCTCCATTTATTTAAACAATTTTGCTGTAAGTACTGCATCCTACTTTCATAAAATTTCATTTGGACTAGCAACTACTATCGCAAATAAAAAAAAGGGGGAGTCCCCCTTCCGAGATTCATTCTATAAATTACCTATTTCAAAGCGATACAAATATTTTTCGCTTCTGTGAAAAATTCCATGCTGTGATGGCCGCCTTCACGTCCGACGCCGCTCTTTTTGAAACCGCCGAATGGAGCACGGAGATCACGAACAAACCAGCAATTCACCCAAATCGTACCCGCACGTACAGAATGTGAAATCCGGTGAGCGCGCTGGAGATTCTCTGTCCAAACCACACCATTTAATCCGTATTCTGTATCATTAGCAATGCGAAGGGCTTCTTCTTCGGTATCAAATGGAATGATCGTCACGATTGGGCCAAAAATTTCCTCCTGGCAAATGCGAGACTTAGGATTTTCTTGAAGATAAACAGTAGGCTCTAAATAGTAACCATTTTGTAAATACTCCGGTAAATACGGACGTTTTCCACCACAAATTAGCGTGGCATTTTCTTCATTGGCAATCTCAAGATAACTGGTGACCTTTTTATAATGCTCTTCACTCACCACTGGTCCCATTTTGGTTTCGACATTTTGCGGATCACCGACTTTTAGTTCCATTGCGGCTTTCTTAAATCTTTCAAGGAACTCATCTAAGATCTTGCGCTGCACTAAGATTCTTGACCCTGCAAGACAGACTTGACCGGAATTCATGAACGCTGCATGAATCGATACAGGAATGGCTTTATCAAGATTGGCATCTTCAAATACTATATTCGCCGCTTTTCCGCCTAATTCAAAAGAAACCTTCTTTAACGTGTCGGCGCCGCTCTTCATAATTCGCTTTCCTGTAGCGGTTGAGCCCGTGAAGGAAACGAGATCTACTTCCGGGTGGGTAGTCAGAGCCGTCCCAACTACTCCTCCTTGACCATGCACAACATTGACTACGCCATCCGGAATACCTGCTTCCTTCGCAATTTCTCCAAGAAGTGAAACAGAAAGCGGAGTCATTTCAGCTGGTTTAATAACAGCTGTGTTTCCCGCCGCAAGACAAGGACCAAGCTTCCATGTAGTTAGCATAAACGGAACATTCCAAGGGGTAATGAGTGCAGCTACCCCAACTGGTTCGTATCGAGTATAATTTAGATACTCTTCGCCCATTGGATACACTTCTCCGCCTTGCTGCTCCATGAAGTCCGCAAAGAATTTGATATTATTGGCTGCGCGTGGAACTTCATGGTGGACTGTAGAATGATATGGTTTTCCGACATCTGTCGCATCTAAGCGAGCGATTTCTTCTTTGCGCTCAAGTATGATTTCGGACATACGACGAAGCTTTGCACAGCGCTCCGCTACAGTCATCGTTCTCCACGGACCATTTTCAAAAGCGTCCCGTGCAATCCGGCAGGCACGATCCACATCTTCTTGTGAGGCTTCACTGACTTTCGCAATGATTTCCTGTGTCGCAGGATTTTTCACTTCAAAAGTAGCACCATCGCTTGCTTTTACATATTCCCCGTTTATATAAAGACCTACTTCTCTAATTCCAGTCTGAACGTTTGTCATTTTGAAACCTCATTTCTCTTTTTCACTGATTCTCCAGCAATGCCCCAATGTTCAGGTTCTATTTCATTGATCATCACACGAACACTTTGAATGGGAGCATCTAACACATCTGATACCAAGTCAGAAACTTCTCTTATTAATCGTTCCTTTTTTTCAGGTGTTCTGCCTTTAAGAATGTTAATCTGAATAAATGGCATAAAAACCTCTCCCTTCACCTTGAAGTTTATTCCGTGAATACCGCCTCAACACTGCCTAGTCCGTCAAACCCAGCGGTGAAATGGTCACCTGCTTCAATTTTAATTGCTGCTGATAAGGAGCCGCTTAACACAACTTCTCCTGGTTGAATACTTTGCCCAACTTTGTATAATCGATTGGCTAACCAAGCAATGGCTCTTGCTGGATGCCCCATTACCGCTGCACCCGCGCCTGTCGCCACGACTTCTCCGTTTTGTCTAAACACCATTCCCATCAATTTCAAATCGAAATCCTTCGGTGAATAGAACCTTTCGCCGATAATAAATCGGGAAGAAGATGAGTTATCTGCCACCGCGTCAGGTAAGGTAAAGCTGAACCCATGGAAGCGGCTGTCTATGATTTCAACTGCCGGTGCAATATATTCCGTTGCATGAAGTACATCCGCTACTGTTACATGCGGACCTTTCAATTCTTTATTAAAAATAAAGGCAATTTCCGGCTCCAGCTTGGCGTGGATGAAAGGTGCGAGCGAAATCTTTTCCCCTTCAAACAGCTGCATCCTTTCAAGCAAAACCCCGTAAGATGGCTCGTGTACGCCCATCATCTCTTGTTTCGCTTTACTCGTTAATCCGAGCTTCCAGCCGATTCTTTTAGTGTTTTCTTGTTTGCATTTCATTTCGACTAAGCGTTCTTGTACTTGGTAAGCTAGCGCTTCATCCAGTTCAGGATAGGCATCAACAAACTTGCCTACTGCTTTCTTCTGTGTTTCAGCCAGGTAAAGTTCATAAGCAATTTGATCGATTACTTCTGTTTTAATCATGTTATCACCCAGTTTCTTTTGATTTCCCATTGATCGGGGCGGGATCAAGCCCCGCGCGATCGAGATACCAGTTTATTCTTTAAACCTTGTTAAAGCTGTTGTTGATTTACTGTGTTTGAAAAATAAACGGAAAAATTCCGGCTAAATTGGGAAATACCGATATTCCCTTAAAAATAAGAGGAGTTTTTCCGCTTATATGATCCAAATCTTTAGATTTGGTCATATTTAAAGCAGTTAACCGGAATATCTCCGCTTATATCTGCTTCAAAAGCTTCTTCTATATACATTAACCGGAAATTCTCCGCCTAAGAATTCTCATACCTATACGAAAGCAACAATGAATCCTAACAGAGCCTATCTAATAAATGACGTCGTGACTGAACCAATATGGGCAAACTCCGCCGTAAACGTATCATTTTCCTTCACTTCAATCGCACTGGTTAAAGCACCCGAAAGAATGATTTCCCCTGATTTAAGAGAAACATCGTACTTACCTAATGAATTGGCCAGCCAAGCGACCGAACGAAGTGGATTTCCAAGGACGGCTGCCCCTGCTCCAGAATCAATCATTTCTCCATTTCGATAAGCGACCATCCCGATATGAGTAAGGTCTAAACCATCAAGTTTTGTCGGTTTCCCGCCAATAATCGCACAAGCAGAGGAGCCGTTATCTGCAACCGTGTCTTCAAACTTGATTTTCCAATCTTCAATCCGGCTATCAATCACTTCAATGGCAGGAACAATATAATCAGTTGCCTCGATGACATCAAGGATAGAAACATTCGGGCCTTTTAAATCCTTTTTTAATATAAAGGCAATCTCAAATTCTACTTTCGGTTGAATATAGTGTTCTAGTGAAATCGCTTCGCCTTCCACAACCATCATATCTGCTAATAAATGACCGTAATCAGGCTGATTGACACCAAACATATTTTGAATCGCTTTGCTTGTTGCGCCAATTTTTTTCCCCACGATGATTCCACCATTTTCAACTTTTCTACGGATAATCTCTAACTGCGTATGATATGCTTCATCTACAGTAATCCCTGGATAGGATACTGTTAACGGCTTGATCACCTGCTTTGTTTCCTCTGCTTCCAATAAACGAGTGGCTGCTTCTTGAATGATCGACACACCTGTCTCCTCCTACCCCTGGAACTATACTGTAATCCCTTTTTTCTCTGCTAGTTCAACCGCAACATCTAAAATCCAGTCCTCTTGGCCAGCAACAGTTTGCCTTTTGCCAAGCTCTTCCATAATTTCGGATACGCCGACACCAAACTTTTCGGCAGCGTGTTTTACGTGTAATAAAAAGCTGTTATATACTCCGGCATAGCCGCTTGATAAGTTGCCGCGATCAATTACGATTGGAGTCTGCATAAGCGGAGCTACCTTTTCCTCTGCAGCATCCATTAATATTGCTAGGTTGATTCCGGTTTCGATGTCCATTTTATTTAGTACCGCAACAAGGATTTCCGTTGGTGCATTTCCAGCTCCCGCACCTAGACCTCTTAGTGTTCCGTCAATTTGGTCGGCACCAGATTCTAGTGCCGTTATCGTATTACCGATCGCCAAGCCAAGGTTATTATGAGCGTGGAAACCAACTTGAATGGACAACGCTTCTTTTAAAGCAGACACTCTTTCGCGAACGCCGCTTTGAACAAGGGCACCTGCAGAATCAACCACATAAACGCAATCGGCACCATACGATTCCATTAACTTTGCCTGCTCCACAAGCACACTAGCAGGCTGGGTATGAGACATCATGAGGAAACCAACGGTTTCAAGTCCTAATTCTTTGGCTAAGCGGAAGTACTGCTCGGTAACATCTGCTTCCGTACAATGTACGGCAATCCGGAGTACCGAAATACCGAGTTCGGCCGCTTCTCTTAATTCTTTGCTCGTCCCGATCCCCGGAACGAATAAAGAAGCAATTTTAGCTTGTTTCGCAGTTTCAACTGCTACTTTAATCAAGTCATATTCAGAATGAATAGAGAACCCTTGCTGAATCGTCGAGCCGTTTAATCCAGAACCATGGCTCACTTCAATAACTGGCACACCTGCTTCATCTAAATCTTTTACAATTGCCCGTACCTGTTCAGGTGTATAACTATGGCTAACCGCATGATCGCCATCTCGTAGGGTAGTATCTGTCAGTCTAGGAATCTTCATTGTGTTACCTCCTTAACTCCAAGAAAATGTGCGGCATAGACATCTCCGACTCGGTAGGCGGAAGCCGTCATGATATCCAAATTACCGGCATAGGTAGGGAATAAATCCCCTGCTCCAATTACTTCATTCATGATGACCACGGTTGGCAAGCGGCCCCAAGGAGTTTCACGATAATCAACAAACGGCGTACCTTTTAAGCGATAGCCTGGAACATAGCTAGAAATCTCAGCGGCAATCGATTGAACCGACTCAATGACTGCAGCCTCATCGAATGCTTCTTTAATGACTGCATAGACAGAATTCGTCATATTAATAGGCGGCTGCGCAGGATTAAATACAGGGATGGCTCTTGCGATTTTCGCTCCGCCAATTTGTTGAACCGCATTTGCCGTTGTGCGAACAAACTCGTCGACATTTTGTCTTGTTCCCGGTCCAATCGATAAACTGGCCGCTGTCGCAATGACTTCTGCATAATGAACAGGTACCACGCGGTTGACGGCGTAAACAAGTGGTGCCGTCGCCTGGCCGCCGCAAGAAATCAAGTTAACATTCATTGCTTCAAGATGGTCATGTAAATTAACGGTTGGCACAACAAACGGTCCAACCGCCGCCGGTGTCATGTCAACAGCTAATTTCCCTTGATCTCGTAGTGCTTGCGCATTCAGCTTATGGGCTTTCGCGCTTGTTGCATCAAACACAATCTTAATTTCTGGATCTTCTAGAATTGCATCAATTCCATGATGGCTAACTGCAATTCCCTTTTCCTTCGCTCTTTTTAGACCCTCAGAATTTGGGTCAATCCCTGATACTAAGGCTAACTCCATGTTTCCATCATTTTTTAAAATTTTATACATTAAGTCTGTCCCAATATTTCCAGATCCTAAAATCGCTGCTTTTACTTTCGTCAAGACCCTGCACCTCGCTTTCTAGTAATGAATGAATTAAGGTTTTACAACTTCTTTTTCAACAGATTCACTAGATGTTAGTGGTGTTCCTTGCGTCCACCAGGATACTGGGAATTCGGTCCCAATCCAAGTATCGCCGTTGCCCGGAACGTCTTTCATGTCCCAAATCACTGGTTTCCAAGCTGGATCGGTAATGATATAGCCTGCATCTCCGAACAATTCGATGCGGTTGCCTCCTGGTTCAATCACATACATACAGAATGCTTGGGAAACACCATGCTTATTAGGTGGAACTTCGATCTTAAAATCATGATCTTTAAGCAGATCAGCCACGTCATAAAGGTTTTGCGGAATGCCATACCAGTAGCAAAGATGGTGCAGTTTTCCTTTCACGCCATTTGGCTCTTGCATATAGGCAATTTCATGAACTAGATTGGAGACACTGATCCAGCTTCCAAGCACATGTCCGTTATCTTGAATTTGCTCTCTTAAACGGAAACCGAGTTTGTCGATTAAAAAGTCCGTATCGGTTCCAGGATTGGAAGTCATAAGATTGATATGATCCAAGCGGCGAACCGGTACACCACGATCTGGACGTTTAGATGGGCGGTTTAATAGTTTTGAGCGCTGCTCTTCTGAAACATTGTAATATTCGACTTCCCAAAGAATTTCCATTAAATGACCATCAGGTGTAGTAAACTGATATGCTTTTCCATGACCGATATCTCCGTCAATCCAGCCTTTGCCTAAGCCTGTTTTTTCAATTTCTTCTACTCGGCGCTGTAGTGCTTGAGGGGATGTTGCACGCCAGGCAACATGACCAACCCCTGCTTGTTTTGATTCAGTGATTATTAATGTATTATGGTAAAAATCCTCATAAGCACGAAGATAAACGGAACCTCCAGAACGAGCCGTTACTTCCATTCCAAGAAATCTAGTAAAAAATTCAACAGATTGTTCTAGTTTTGGAGAAAGAATCTCCACGTGTGCGAGTTGTGCTACATCAAAAATTGGTTCTTTAAAAATAGTCATGTCCGTTCCTCCTAAAATTCCCTTTTTAATTTTTTTAGTTTTGTAAAACATGAACAAACTATATTGACGAAATATACTGAATAGTGATACCGTTTTCATTATATTCGGTACCAAATTCTTCTTCATTTGTCGAAAACCTGATGTATGCTTCAATCTTAAAGGGTTGGTACGATGCTCACAATGACAGTGTCCCTTTATGCGGGACACTTTCTGAATTTTTATATAATTTTTACTATTTGGAGGAAAATAAGATGCAAGAACAAGAAAAGCTGCTCTCTTCTGTAAAAAATGCAATTAGAATCCTGCGTGCTTTTAAAATGAATCAACCACAAAAAGGGGTACGTGAGCTAGCGAATGAGCTTGGATTAGGAAAAAGCAGTGTCCAAAGAATACTTACAACACTTGCATCCGAAGGTTTAGTACAAAAAAATAAAGAGACCAATAAATTTCAGTTAGGTCTCTCCGTTGTTGAATTGAGCTCCATTGTCCTAGGCAACATCGATCTGCATACAGAATCACATCCGATTCTAACCGACCTTGCCAATAAATGCGGGGAAACCGCCCATCTGGCAATCTTAGATGGAAATCATGTGGTCTATTTAGACAAAGTCGAAAGTAAAACCTCCAATAAAGTACCATCTCACTTGGGATTACATAATTATGCTCACTGTACAAGTTCAGGAAAACTTCTTCTTGCCCATAGTGGAAACTACTTGGTCGATCTAGTGATTCAAAATGGACTCATTCCCATCACACCGAAGACCATCACAGATCCAGATGTGTTCAAGGAAGAATTGAAAACAATCTTAAAGAACGGCTATTCCGTTAGTGTCGATGAATATACCATTGGACGGACATCTGTGTCCGCACCTGTTAGAGACCATACCGGAAAAGTCATTGCTGCTATTAATCTAGTAGGACCTAGTCCACGAATTTCCAAACAACGAATTCAGTATTTTGCGAGTGAATTGATCACTTCCGGAAATTTAATTTCTGAGAGACTTGGTTACTGGAAAAGATAAGTTCCCTCATAGACCCACTAAAGAGGAGCTTAAATAGACTTGTCTTGAAACCTCTTCGTGAACAAACCCTTTAGGCAATCGTTTCTTCCAAGAAAGTCGAACACTTTCCCATTCATAAAAAGGAAACCATTGCCCTTGTAGTAAAGTAAGCCTTCCGTCTTGAACGACCGCGATTTGCGTGGTCGTCTCCTGGTGAAGGTTTACGGTGACTTCATACCAGCCTGAAGCTGGCATCAAATAATAAGGATGGAGTACTACCTCTACATGTTTTTTACGGAATACAATTCTGCCCTCAATTTGATAATCATTCCCTAGATATGAAGCGATTCTTTCCATTTCACCAGCCAAAACCAGATTTCGAATGAGCGTAGAACTGATTTTTTCCCCTTCACACTCTATTTTATCCACCTTGATTCCCTCAATTTTTCCATCTGAATCGCTTTTCAAGGTACCCATATTGCCTTCTCCCCGGTGTCCATATGTAAAGTCAAAACCAGCTGCCACCTGTTTTGCTCCAAAGTCTAAAAGATAGGTTTGAACAAATTCCCTTGGAGATAACCCAGCAAATTCCTTCGTAAACTGAATCAAATAAAAATAATCTGCTCCTAACTCTTCAAAGATTCTTCGTTTTTCGTTTATCGGCATGAGATAAGGGATGATTTTCTTCCCATTTGATAGGACCTCTTTCGGATGAGGGAAAAAACTCATAATCACCAAAGGGAGTTCTTGCTCTTCCGCAGCCCTTTTAGCCTCTTTTATCACCTGCTGATGACCTAAATGAACTCCATCAAAAAATCCTAGAGCCATCACACAGGGCTTTGTTCGTAAAAGAGTTTGTTCGCGGTTGTTGCTTGTCACATGAATGAATTCCAAGATAGCTCCCTCCATTGTTCACAATATACTTATCTCTTTATGCACTTCACATATAAATCTATTAGGACTTCATGACTTCCTCTGTTTTCACAGGTGTGAGCGGTGTTCCCTGCGTCCACCATGATTGTGGGAATTCGGTTCCAATCCAAGTGTCGCCATTGCCAGGAACGTCCTTCATATCCCAAACCACCGGCTTCCATGCTGGGTCCGTGATGATATATCCTGCATCTCCGAATAATTCAATGCGGTTTCCGCCTGGTTCAATCACATACATACAGAACGCTTGGCTGACTCCATGCTTGTTCGGTGGAACTTCAATTTTAATACCATGATCTTTAAGCAAATCTGCCACATCATAAAGATTTTGAGGAATTCCATACCAGTAGCAAAGATGATGCAGCTTTCCTTTTACTCCGTTAGGCTCTTGCATATAAGCAATTTCATGAACAAGATTAGAAACACTAATCCAGCTCCCTAGCACATGACCATTATCTTGGATTTGCTCTCTTAATCTAAAACCGAGAGTATCGAGCATAAAGTCTGTATCGGCTCCTGGATTCGAAGTCATGAGATTGATATGATCCAAGCGGCGAACGGGCACGCCACGATCTGGGCGTTTGGATGGTCGATTTAATAGTTTTGATCTTTGTCCTTCTTCTACATGGTAATATTCAACGTCCCAAAGAATTTCCATTAAATGACTATCAGGATTTGTAAATTGGTAGGCCCTTCCATGTCCGATATCACCATCAATCCAGCCTTTGCCGAATCCTGTCTTTTCAATTTCCGCTACACGTCGCTCTAGCGCTTGCGGAGAAGTAGCACGCCAAGCCACATGGCCTACTCCCGCTTGTTCGGATTTTGTAATGATTAACGTATTGTGATAGAAATCCTCGTAAGCACGAAGGTAAACGGATTTTTCAGAACGAGCGGCTACTTCCATTCCTAAAAATCTTGTAAAAAATTCAACTGATTGTTCAAGCTTCGGAGAAAGTAGTTCCACGTGGGCAAGCTGTGCTACATCAAAAATTGGTTCCTGGTAAGAAGTCATGGTAATCCTCCTATTAGATATTTTTTGATTGAAATAGACTACTTATTTGTGAGACTCACTTCAGACGATAAAGAGCGATATTGACCATTAAAGAACATGAGCGGCTCTCCCTCTTCAAGCTTAATATCGAGGACCTTTCCGATAAATAAGGTATGGTCTCCTTCGATATGTTCATTTACCACTTCGCATGCTACCTGTGCGATGGCTCCTGCTAAGACTGGCAGTCCAGCAAGATTATCGAAATCGATTTCTCTTTTTTCTTTTATCTGACCTGCAAAGAGCATTGAGTATTCTTTCTGCTCTCCTGATAAAATATTGACAGCAAACTTTTTACTGCTCTTGATTTTTTCAAGCATTTGCGCTCTTTCTCCGATGGAAATCACCACTAGATTTGGATCAAGAGAGACCGACATGAAGGCATTAGCCGTCATGCCGTGAACCTCTCCTTCTACTTCAGTCGTAATGACAGTGACACCCGTAGCGAATTTCCCCATAGCCTGGCGAAAATGACGATCATCCATTCTGGTTCCTCCTATAAAACTATTTGATAACCCTTTCTTTTTCTGCTGCCTCTGCCCATGTTTTGTTTGTCCAGCCCTTAAGGTCATAATCGCTTAATGCAGAATCGACGAATGCTTTTTGCTGATCGGCAGCACCTGTTGCCTCATAATGGAATAATGCTTCCATATTTATGTTTTCATGGTTTCCACCATAGTTGACTTCATATAGTTCATGACGGCCGCCAAACTCTGTACCGATCGTATCCCAAACCATTTTTAATAATTTCACGCGTTCTTCAGCGCCAATCCCTGTACCGCGGTAATAGGTGTCCAAATAAGGTTTTAAATCTTCATTGAGGAAATCTTTTGAACTTGAAGGCAATTGAATTAAACCGCCAGCTACGACTTGCTCAAAAATATTTTTCACTTTCACCCAAGCCAATGGAGCTAATGCGCGATAAGCTGAACTTGAATAAGAGTTTGGAATCACTAATCCATTGGGCCCTTTTTCAGGATCCGTTGCCATTGCGGTAGAAAGGCCCCAGAACATATTTCGTAATGCAACGACTTCGCCAATTTTTGCCTGAACCCCACGGAAATCTTTCGTTCCTGCTCCTTCTGTTGCTTTCAATAGCAGCCCCGTCATAAAATCTAATTTTACGGCGAGACGAGTACAGCCATGGAAGGTATAGCGCGGAATGAAACCGCTTACTTTTGCGAAGTTATTCGACACCTCAATATTTCGATATGCCAACACATTTTCCCAAGGGATGAATACGTTATCGAGCACAATCACTGCGTCATTTTCGTCAAAGCGGCTGGATAACGGATAATCAAAGGGAGTCCCGTTCTTGGCAGCATGTAATTCGTAGGATTGGCGACTAATCATGCTAAGGCCTTCCGCATTCATAGGAACAAAGAAGATCAGTGCATGACTATCATCGCCGCCGCCTAAATCTTTCGGTCCATAGTTCGCAACAAAGTTATAATGAGTCAATGCAGAAGCTGTTCCTACCATTTTGGCACCGCTTACAATAATGCCGTCATCACGCTCCGCAACCGCACGAACAAAGACATCTTTATTCTCGTGTAATGGTTTTGAGCGATCCACCTGCGGATTAATAATTGTATGATTAATGAATGGTACTTCCTTTGTTGATTTTTTGTACCAAGCTTTCGCATTGTCTTCGAAACCTTCATAAAAATGACCAAACGCATTTAGGTGACCAGTAAAAGAAGCTTTATAATCCGGGGTACGTCCCATAAATCCATAGCTTAGCTTTGCCCAATGAGCAATGGCATCTCTTGCCTCTAACAAATCCTGAGCGCTAGTAGGAGTTTTGAAATATTTATGTGTTCTGTCGCCATATTCGCTTGTGGTTGTTAAGATATCACGTGTCGCTGGATCATGAAGAGCATCGTACATTCTTGCATAGGAACGAGCAGCATTCCGATAAGCGGGATGTGTTGTGACATCTTTAATTTTTTCTCCGTTTAAATAAACTGCCCTGCCGTCATTGAGACTTTCCAAATATTCTTTACCTGTGTACATTTCTTCAACTCCATTCTTAAAATTTTACTATTTTTATTGTGACTGATTTGTTCATCACTAGTTTTATGATAATTTATCTGAAAATTCTTAACAATAACACAAGATGACAGAAAACATAGTAAATACTGCCACTTCGTGTCAGTTACGTAAAAAAAGCCAGACCCCCCACTACTGTGAGAAATCTGGCAAATAGATAGAAGAATAGGTTTTATGTTTTTTTGTTTTCGAATCAATCCATTTACTCTGCTTGAATTTTTTTGATTCTTTCATACTCAACAATTTTCAATGCTTTTAACGCCATCATCAATTGAAATTGTCTTTGTGGATCTCGTAAGTCACGATCAAGAAGGTCGGTAATTTTGTTGAGGCGGTAACGAAGTCCGCTTTTAGAAAGTGCTAGTGATTCCGCTGTTTGATCCAAGTTTCCGCCTTGCTCAAGAAAATGGTAGAGTGTTTCAATCAACTCTAGCTTATTCTTATCAAGATTCTTATACAGAACACCAAGTTGTTCTCGGATCATTTTCTTGATGGCTTGTTCATTTTGGTCATTGATTAAGATTCCAAGCACGCCTAATTCACTAAAAAATGTAATCGGTTCATCCCTGGAAGAAAGGCGCACTGCGGAACAAGCTTCTTCCATTGCAGCTCCAGCTTCCAGGATGTTACTGTTTTGCGAGCTTATTCCTGCTAAGAATAGAGCATTTTTTATTTGCTTCTTTAAAAATATTACTAAAGTCCGAATCTTTTTCTCCAAGTTTTCCTGACTGACTTGTTTTTCCGTAATCAGGAGAAGTAATGTGTCAGGCCGCTGCCCGATTAACACATTGAGGTTTTCTTCTTCACGTAAGTAAGCAGACACCGTTTCAAATGTTTTTTTATGAAGTGTGAATTCCTTTTCATCATATGAATTTAAAAACTTGTAGTTCAATGCCACAATATGATAGTGATCGGATAAATCTAACTGAATAAAATCCGCTTTTCTCATTATTTCTTGCTGCGTATATTTCCTACTCATTATTTCTTCTAGAAAATGACCTTTCACTTGTTCCATTGATTCTACTTCTGTTTTTTCCTTTAAAAACAAAAGCGAGCAAATCGACGCTAAGCGATCAACAATCATCGAGTCAATCTCATAATTCGGGGTTAACTCTCTTTCGTATAGAAAAGAGCAATACCCTACAATCTTGCCTAAGAGATAAATCGGAGTCTTCAGACTAATCCCCTTTTCAAAAGAAAAAATACTCACCTTAGAATGGAATTGTTTTTTATCTGGAATCTCAGAAAATGTATCTTTAATAGATTCAAATTCTTCTAGGGTAATGCCTTTATAGGCTATAACATTTTGACGACTATCCTCCACGACTATTGGCACGTGATTTTGCTTATGTAAAATATCGAGAATCGATTCGATGCTATTGCCTTCGATTAGTTTATTGGTCATCTCATTATACGTTTTCGACACAAGTGCGAGATTATTTCTTTCCAGCATTAGCTTTTCGTTTGTTTGCTCCAGTTCCTTTAAAATCGGCAGTTCTTTACTATAAGAAAAGAATTCCTCCGACTCTTCCTTCCATTCTGAAACAAGTCGCCCTTCCCATACACAGCACGGTGCCCCTTGTCCCTGACATTGCAATTCTTTGAAAAAGACGTCCACTCCAACCACACGAGTAACATATCCCGTGGCATAACCAGTTAACGTATAACAAACCGGGCCTTGGCTTATTCCAAAATTTTGAAGATGTTGTTCAGCTTCAAAAGAATTTTCCCAAATTCCTTTAAAACGAAACGATACAATTTGGTTTCCATCCACTTCAAAATCCTTTTCAGTAATGCGGGATTTCGCATGTCCTTTTAATGCATGAATGATCGGACCATATTCGATCTTTTCAAGTGAACTCAGAGAGTCTCTTTTTGCTACCTCTTCAGCATCTTCAACTCCCAATTGATAGCCATACTTAAAGAAAAAGGTTTTCATCCGATTAATGCCAATATTCTGAATTAAATCTCGTTGCATCGCCCCAAATGCCCTTGTTGAAACAAAAACAGATCGTTCATTGTTTGCATACCATAACTCATTCTCTTGGCGAATATGTAATAAGTCATTTAGTTTTAGTGTTTTCATTCCATTGCTCCTTTATTTCTTATTTCGTTAAGAACAAAGTAAATCTTACCTGCGAGTGAATGAAAGAATATTGACTTATGCTTTTTAAGAAGATTAATAGTTTTTATTATACTGAAGGATTCAATATATGAAAAGGCTTTCAAATACTAACAATATACTTCTAAAAACCTTAGGGACGGTTCTAATGGTTTTTTTGAACAGTGTTAATCATATTTGAACACCAGAATCGTCCCTCAGGCGTTTTTAAAACGAAAAAATACTCACAAAAATCATTTGTGAGCAATTACAATTCTATTTTATGATCTCTTTTCCATTTGCCATTGCATGTTTACTTAGAATATTGGTCAACTTCTCTTTTGTTTCTTCTGAAGTAATGATACAGCTTATCGGAAAGAGTTTTGTCTTAATTTTCAATTCATATCCGTTGTTGATCTCTTTTGAATAGCCATAAAGCCTATGATTTGCATCAATGGGGATAATATCAAATGATTTTATTGTCCGCCAAGCAACAAAACGACTTCCACTCAGCACGCCACCATTAACGATTGCAAATACGTTTAATAGATTATGTGAATAGATTAAGGGGAGGAATAACAACAAGTAAAATGACCAATCCATATTTTTATTTACTACCCCGATCATAAGCATCACCACTAAGTATATAAGCATAAAAAAATATACTATAATTCCAACTTTATGTTTAGAATAGGCCAGTTCAACAACTGCTTTCTGAGGATATTTCCTAATTGTTAACAATTCCTCATTCGTTGTTGGCAGGAAAATATTTTGTTTCATTTTTATCAAGAGTTGAACAAACCTAAAGCTTTGATACACAATGATCAATAAGAGAATAACACTAAGCAATAATTTCATCTAATCCCCCGTTTCTAAGGTGGCCACCCCGATAGGTAGAGACGCTATTATGAATACCTACGAATCAAAACAGATTTGGTTTCGTTTTTTACCTATCTCATAGTGGACCACAAAGCAAAAGTCCTTTTACCCACGTGCAATGAAATTCCAATAGTTAACACAATATAAATTATGTGCAATCAAATATTAAAACATTTTTTCCGTACTAAAGGTTTTTTGAAGAATTGTAATAGTAATTGAACCACCAGAACCGTCCCCCTGGCTCACTTAACCCAAAGAAACCTCCACTATTCCTAACTGGCTAAACTCTGCTGTAAAGACATCTCCCTTTTGAGCTGTAGCAGCTGCAGATACGGCGCCAGATAGAATGACTTCCCCATCTTTTAACGTGCGGTTCTTAAAGGAGACAATCGAAAGTTTTGCGTGGAAAAAGGCCTGACTAGCGGGTAGGTGCTAGTCAGGCCTTTTATTGCATTGTTTCAACTAGAATGGAACTTTTTTATAATACCTTCTGGTTGTCAGTGGATGATTCCGTTGTGTTTCTAAATGACAACTTACTCTTTCTAGTAAGGTCGCAAGTACGATTGGGGAGATAAAGCGTCTTAACTCTTCTGAAATTCCAGTAAATTCATAATCCTTCGTATCAAAAACCGTTAATTCATTTGTGTAATGGTCCGCAAAGTGTTCGACTCTTTCGGTAAGCGCGCGTGAACGATCTTCACCTTTTAATAGAATAATACTGGTATCATGTTCAACCAATTCTAGCGTCCCATGGAAAAAATCTGATGCATGTACTGGTCTAGTTTTAATCCATTGCATTTCTTCTAAGATACACATTCCATAATAATAGGTCTGACCCCAATCAATACCTGTTCCAGAAAGAATGTGGTAAGGAGTATACTTATGTTTTTGGGCAAATGCTGCAGCACGCTGCTCCGTTGCTTTTTTTACATTTAATAGAGCCTCAGGAAGTTTTTTCATTTCTTCAGTAAATTGATGATACTGAGGGAATTCATTCCGCTTATACATTAATCGAAACGCGATTAAATAAGACTGGATATAAAACGATTCACAAGAGGTATCATCTGCTGCATAGTTTACAAGCGTATAATCTGTTAAATTAGCTAATGGAGTGTTGGCATGTGCTACTAAACTAATGGTTGTTGCTCCTTTTTCTTTACAAAATTTCGCAGCTTCAACCGTTTCTTTTGTCGTACCAGATAGTGAAGGCAAAATCACTAAAGAACGCTCACCGAGGTGCTGGTGATCCATCAACATTAGCTCAGACGAGATTTCAGTATAAACAGGTAAGGTGGAGTGGTTTTTTAAGATAAATTCAGCCGGAAACATGAGAATCGCCGCCCCGCCTGTACCTACAAAAAATACATTTTCCAAGCCTTTTTCGAAGACAGCATCTATCACCTGATCAAGCTCATCCTTTAAAGCTACTGCACCATTTTGTATTCTTAAAAACCTCTCAGCATCAAAATTTAACATCCCTAACCTCCTTAATATGCCATTTTACGATAATATCTTCTAAGTTCTAATGGATGATTCCGCTCACGCTCAAGGTACACGCTGATACGGCCGGTTAAAGCCCAATTCAGGTTAATAGCAAGATGCTTTCGAAACTCCTCGCTAATACCTTCTAGTTCATAATCCTTTGTATCCAGAATAAAAAGTTCCTTTGTAATTGTTTCAGCAAATCGTTCAACGCGATCCACTAACGTGCGTGTTTCATCTTCCCCCTTAAAAAGAATAACACTTGTATCTTCTTCCACTAATTCGAGTGTACCGTGGAAAAATTCAGCTGCATGAATCGATTTAGATTTAATCCATTGCATTTCCTCTAAAATACACATTGCGTAGGAGTACGTGTTCCCCCATAGGTTCCCTGCACCTACTAGCATGTGGTAATCCGTATCTTTATGCTTAATTGCAAATTGTTCAGCATGAGAATCGAATGCTTCCATTGCCTGAACCATACCTTCAGGTAAATTGGCAATTTGTTCTGCAAATTGATCATATTGCGGGAATTCATCATGATTATGGATAAACCGGAATGTCAGCAGCTGTAAGTAAACAAAGAAGGTATCAAATGAGTGCTTTTCATCAGGAGCCAGGATGCAGTGATCAACAGTTTGCGCCAATGGAGTATCTGGTTTAGCCACAAATCCAATGGTCGTTGCCCCCTTATCCTTACAGTATTGTGCTGCTGCTACCGTTTCCTGAGTTGTACCGGTTACGCTGGCAAATATACAAACAGAATCCTTAGAAAGATGGCGATGATTCATTACCATTAATTCCGCCGCAATCACAGCATGAACCTCGAGAGAAGAATTAGATTTTAAGATGTACTCAAATGGATACATCATCGCAACCGTACCGCCGGAGCCAATCAAGAAAATATTTTTAAACCCCTTAGCGGAAACCTCATCAACAGCCCTCTCAATTTCCCCTCTCTTCTCCAAAGATTCCTTCCCGACAATTTTCAAGAACAAATCGCGATCAAACTTCAACATAATTTCCAGCCTCCTAAGTTTGTATTTTCGGTGCTAGGCACCAATCGAAAATTATTTTAATTGCATTTCTTCCTATTAATAAGGCACTTTCCACATGTATCTTCTGGTACTAAGTGGGTGGTTGCGCTCTTTTGCCAGTTCGTCTGCGAATTGGCGGAGAAGAGCTTGTAATGCAAACGGTGCGATGTATCCTTTTACACTGTCAGCAATAGTTGTCAGATTAAGAGCTTTGGCATCAAGGACAATGACTCTTTCCCCATAATTTTGTGTGAATTCTAGTGAGCGTTCTTCTAATGGGCGGGTTTCATCTAACCCTAGTAGAACAATAAATGGAACGTTCTTATCTAAAACTTCGAACGGACCGTGGAAATACTCACCTGCATGGATCGCATGGGAGTGGATCCATTGCATCTCCATCAAAATACAGATCGCAAACCAATATGCAATTCCGTAATTAGCACCACTTCCCATCGTGTAAATTACTTTTTCATCTTTATAGGATTTTGCTAATTCTTGGGCCTGGGGTAAAAACTTCGCCTTTTCTATATCTATTAAAGATCTTAGATCTTCTAAAGAAGAAATCAGGTCCATGAACTTCCCGTTTCCATCTTTGGCAGCTAAGAGCCCAAAAACCAGTTCCAGCATGATAGCGGAAGACTCATTCAAATAACTAGCTGACTCTCGGTCATCATAGACAATCACATGTTCAACTGCTTTGGCTAATGGTGAGTCACCATCAAACGTTAACCCAACCGTTAGAGCTCCTTTGTCACGAGCATAAAGGGCGGCTTCCACTGTTTCTGGCGTTTTTCCAAAGTGTGAGCATAAAATAACTAATGATTTCTCATTAAGTTTTTTCGGATTTCGATAAAGAAACTCGTTAGAACTATAAAGATAAGAATCTATGTTTTCACTCTCTCGATCTAGCACATATTTGCTGGAGTACATAAGAGATGATGAACCGCCGCATGCCACTAAAAAGACTCTGGAAATATCTCGTTGCTTGAAAGCATTTAATGCTTTTTGTACATCTACTAACATTTTAATCCTCCTTTTATTTGTTGAACTTCACCGTT
Organism: Neobacillus driksii; assembly: GCF_013409995.1. GTDB lineage: Bacteria > Bacillota > Bacilli > Bacillales > Cytobacillaceae > Neobacillus > Neobacillus driksii. The sequence continues at coordinate 113,495 of NZ_JACCBX010000009.1, read as the reverse complement.
TCAGTTTCATGGTGTGTATTTAGGAGCCTTTGGTATGTTCCAAAACAAATGATGGCAAATCCACATATGAAAATACAAGAATACAAGAGTACAGATGGACCAAACCCATCATAAAATAAACCGCCTAACAAAGGGCCAATTGTTCTGCCCGCATTGGCTGCTCCACTGACCAAACCTTGATACATACCACTTTTATCATTTGGGGCTAAACGGTCCGCAATGGCTGGAACTGCTGGAAATATAAGAATTTCACCTATCGTAATAATCACCATTGCTGTTACAAATCCTCCATATGCTTGACTATTCGCAAGTACCGCGAAGGTAAGCATAAACATGATGACACCACATAATAGCTGTACCATCATTGTTATATTTAATCTGGCCATCAGCCATTGAATCAATGGCTGGCCACATAGAATGAGCAGGCCGTTAATAGTCCACAAAGTACTATAAGCTGACAAGGAAAAACCTAGCAGATGCATATAGGTTGAAATACTGGTTTGCCATTGAATATAGGTGACCCAGCAAAACATAAAGCCTAAACAAAGAATGAGTAAAGAATAAAAGCTTGGGGTATATCGCCTTTCAATTTTTAGCTTATTGACCGGACCTTTCCTATTCGTTAATTCATGAACTTGCTCTGGCTCTTTCAATCCGAACCAGATCACAAAAATAAAGATGAGATAGGTTATTCCGTTGGCCCAAAAGACATATTGGAACGAAAATTGGGCAACGGTTCCACCTTTAACGCTGTCCCTATTGCTACGCCAAGATTAAGAACAAGATAAATTAGGTTAAAGCTTTTTCTCCCGCCTTTCTTCCACACAATACCTGCAAGTGCATAGATAGGTGGAAATATGGTTCCAATACCAAGTCCAAGGAGAAACATCGCCACGATATAGATGGGCCATGGCAGGCCAATTGATATAAAGAAAATCAGTAAAGCCGATGATATGACTCCAAAGAGCAGTGTTCGTTTCCCACGAATCCGATCGTACAAATATCCGCCAAGGAAGCTGCCAAAAATTTCAGCTGCGGAATGAAACATTAAGACAAAACCAGCCTCTGATAACGTCCTGCCCATGCTTTGGGTAATATAAATGGTGTGAAGTGGCCAAAGAAAAGCCATTCCTGTTGAATTAATGAACAGTGCAATAAGTAAAACTTTAAAATTTCTTGGATAATTTCTCCAAAATGACATCAGTAAAAACCCCTTATATCAGGCTTCCAATTAAGAACAACCAGCCATTACATGAAATATGGTGACAGGGTTTTTAGAGTAGCTTCAAATGCTTTATTTGGGTCTAATAAATATTGTGAAGAAGTAAATTCTAAGGTGAGCGCCCCAATATATTGATATTTAACAAGGGTGTTAATATAGTCGTCCAATGGCAGGCTGCCATCTCCCCACGCCAAATGTCCTGTTGGATTGCCGTCAATAAAGTGAATATGAATCAAATCATCCTGCAGTTGTTCAAAATAATCCGCTAAATTCTCACCTTCCACCGCAAGTGGGATGGTATCCACCATACCTTTTAAAAAAGGTGAAGATATGGAATTTAGCATTTCTTTCAGGTCTGGTAACGTATTAATCAGGTTGGATTCAATTTTTTGTAAAGGCTCTAACGCTAAAACAATACCCTTTTTTTCAGTTAGCTGCTCGATCGAATCTTTTGTTCTATTCCAGGCTTCTTCCCTGCTTTCGTTACGATACCCCCAGCCGGCTGTTACTAATACCATAGGTGTTTCCAATTCCACCGCTGTATCGATTGACTTTTTAAAATATGCAATACTCCTTTCGCGGAGGTTCTTTTCCTTTGCCGCAAGATTAATAGGGTACATGCACTGTTCTGGAGTAAAGCAGACTACTTTCAACTCCCTCTGATCGATCTCTCTTTTAATATTGCTGATTTCCGAAATAGTTAAATCCTCAACATATAAGTGTGGTGCTGCTCCCCATAATTCAATTTGTTGTACCTGATACTTCACCATAGCATCCAAAAAACATTCTAAAGGGTAGTGTAAGTAATGAAAGTTCATCCCTGTGATTTGAGACCTCTTGATACTTCGCATTGGATTCCTCCTTTTAAAAAAATAATTTCATCATCAGTATGGTATATACCATTTATATTGCAAGTGAATCGGTATATACCATTTAAATTGCCATTAGTGATAAAAGATTGCAAGAACGAATAGGAAGGTAAGCATGCTTTCCTATTCAGTTCCCTCTAATCTTGCGGTTGCTATTACCCCTTTACACTGCCCGCTGTTAAACCGCGAACAAATTGTTTTTGGAAGATGATATAAGCAATAATCATTGGCAGAGCAGAGATTGCCAAACCAGCCAACTGAATTCCGAAATTCGTATTCAACTGACTCCTTAAATTCATAAGTCCAACAGGAATGGTTCGGAGGCTGGAGTCCTCTACAAAGACTAATGCAAACATAAACTCATTCCAGACATTCATTCCTGTTAATAGTGCACAGGAAGCAATAATCGGTTTCCCCATTGGAATAATAATATGACGGTAGACCTTCCATGTATTACATCCATCGATAATCGCGGACTCCTCTAACTCCCTTGGAATCGATAAGAAGTAAGATCGCATTAAAAAGATCGAAAAAGGTAATTGAAACGCTACATAAGGTAGAACTAATGCCCAATACGTATTGTAAAGCCCAAACCCCTGCAATAATTTATATAGAGGAATTAAGCTCACTTGCGGGGCAAGCATCAAGCCACTTAAGATTAGAATTAATACCAGGTTCTGACCTTTAAACTGAAACCGGCTTAATCCATAGGCAGCCATTGATCCCAGCAATAAGACCGTAATGACCGAGACAACCGTTACGTAAACGCTGTTTAAGAAAAACTGTCCTATTCCTGCATCCCAAGCGGCTTTGTAATTTCTCCAAAACCATTCTTCTGGAAGAGACCATGTGTTAAGGAAAAAATCACTATTTGATTTTAGTCCGCTCAGTCCGAGCCATATGATAGGGTAAATGATAACCAATGCAAAAATACTAAACCATACTAGGACAGCACTTTGGAAGATTCGATTCTTTATCGTCATGCTAAGTTTAGGGCTGCCCGGTCTAAATTCCGTGACATTATCTGTTTTAACAATCGGGTTACTCTTTGCAGTCATTCTATTACACCTCCTGTCCCGATTTTCCTAATTTTAATTGGACTAAGGAAAGGGTCAGAGTGATGACGAAAACAACCGTTCCTATGGTGGAGGCATATCCCATCTCATCGTTCCGGAAAGCAGATCGATAAAGCATGGTCCCTAAAACTTCCGTAGACCGGCCTGGTCCCCCGGAAGTCATAATATACACTTCATCAAATACCTTGAACGCACCAATAACAGTAATTACAGATCCAACTAAAAGCATTTCTTTGATCTGCGGTACAGTAATATTAAAAAATGTTTTTATCCGAGAAGCTCCATCAATCATGGCTGCTTCATAATATTCAAACGGAATTTTTTGCATAGCTATCAAAAAAAGCATAGCCATATACCCTGTGTACTGCCATTGTGAAACTGCAACCACTGCGTAAATCGCAACCTCACTATCTCCTAGCCAGGAACGAGCCCATTCCGCCTGCCCAATGGCTTTCAATGCACCATTGACTAAACCTACTTCTGGATTATAAAGTAACTGCCATAATAAGCCTACTACAGCTATGGAAATAACAGAGGGAATAAAGAAGACTGTTCGAAAAAATGGCTGAAACCTTCTAATCAATTTATCTTCTAAAATCGCGGCAATAATTAACCCGCCGCCTACTTGAAACACTAGCGAAATAATGGCGTAGAGAGAATTGTTTTTCAACGCAGTATAAAATACAGGATCCTTAAACAGCCTAATGTAATACTCCAAACCAACAAATGTTCTTCCTGCATCAAAGGAATTCCATCTAAATAAACTATTATAAAGATTTAACACAATCGGAAGAAATACCAAAGATAGGATTAGAAATAGTGCTGGTAATATATACAGTAATGCAGTGCGTCTATTTCGAAATGTTCTTGTCATACCTTCTCCCTCCTTAGAGGGGGTAAGCAGGCTGTCCCGCCTACCCTTTCTCTTTCATTTATTGTCTTCCCCTTTTGTTATTCCAGTTCACTTTGTACCTGCTTCGCTACATCTTGAACCTCTTTAATAATGGCATCAGGAGATTTCGATCCATCGAGAAGCAACTGGATATTTGTTAAATACACATCTGCTACTTTTGCGTGTACATCTGTATCAAGCCATTCTGCCATACCTTCGGCTTGTTTCATGAAATCTACACCTTCTGCTACTTCTTTTAAAGCAGTGTCTGGGTTTGTTGCCCCATCAATAGGGCTCGGCCAGCCAATTTGTTCTACAAGTTTTAAAGCACTTTCTTTGCTTGTGAGGAATTTTAAGAATTTAATCGCTTCTTCAGGGTATTTAGTTTTGGAAGAAACGATAAATCCATCTGGCGCACCTGTAATATAGTTTTGGCTGCCATTGCCATCTTCAATGGACGGCATAGGGAAGAAGCCCCAATTCCCTTTCATATTTTTATCCGCATCCGCGAATTCCTCTAACTCTACATAGAATATAGCCCCTTTTCCTGCAAAAAATAATTGCTTTGCCATATCATGGGAACTAGAGTTAGCATCTTTCATAAAATATCCTTTTTTAATTAAATCTGCGAACATTTCCATTGCCTTAACATAACCAGGATCAGTAAATTCTCCAGAACCAGGATTATAGTCTTTCATTCTTACATCCTGTGAAACCATCTTTTGGTTCAAGCCTGTTAAATAGTGTATCGCTGCCCATGGGCTTTGATTTCCGAGAATAATCGGAGTTTCGCCGCCCTTTTTCAACGTTTCCAAAACATCCAAAAATTCATCCCACGTTTTAGGGGCTTCGAGGTTATATTTTTCAAAGATTTCCTTGTTGTAGATAAAGAATTTCCCGTTAAATCGTAATGGAATACCGTAATTTTTACCATCTGACGAGAATGGCTGAAGAGAAGCAGGGATAAAGCTATCCTTCCATGCTGCATCTTCATTCAGGTAAGGTGTTAATTCCAAGGCTGCATCGGCTCGGACAAATTTTCGAGAGAATTCTCCGGACCAAGAAAACATAATATCCGGAACTTCATTTCCGCCTAGAATGACACGTAGCTTATCTTTAATTGGTTCATCTGCAATCGCTTCCATTTTAATCTTTATATCAGGGTTTTGTTTCTCAAATTCTTTTACCACTTCTTCAAAATAGGGAGCAAATTCTGGTTGAGGCCACTTATGCAAAAACTTTAACACAACTTTTCCAGATTCTTCTTCATTAGTGGATGAAGAGCTCGAACATCCAGCTACTAAAAGAGTAAGTACCCACATTGCCACTAACAAAAGTTTTGCTTTTAATTTCATTCCATTAACCCTCCTTATTTTTTTCAAAGAATGTTTGATAAAAAAATTCTAGTAATTACTCCACCCCCGGATATTTATATTTAAAATTTCTTTTCCTCTAGTAAAAGGAAATTAAAATGGGATACCGTAACCGAAAGCACCATCAACCAGGCAGGTTTTCGCTGCGAACTTTGCCCCTTCTTCTAAGCTGCTTATTAGGAGGAGAGCGTGATCTCCCTCTGGATTATCCTTTTTCCCTGCAAGATAATGCAGAATAAACTTTGTAAAAAAGGAATCCCCAGCACCAAGTGTATCCACAGGCTGTATAAAGTGCGGCTTTTGCCGGTAATAGGCTGAGCCGTCATAAACAAGAGCACCTCTTGAACCCATTGTCCCTATCACCAATTTGCTGCCATAGGAATAAACCTGTTTTAATAGATTTTCTACTTCCTCTTCATCCAACTGACCGCAGGATAAAAGACTAACATCAATATATTGACAATTCTTTTTTAACAGGGCATCGTTATAATCGCTAGAAAAATCATAAGACACCATTAGCCCCAATTCTTTTAACTTATGTAACTCTGAATCCATATCACTATAGATGCTGCTATGGGCAATTTCAAAGGTTTTAATATATTCCAGGTCTTCCTGGGTCAAAACAAGCGGATTGTCCTTTTGAATTCCCCCCTCATTCCCCCCAATAAAAACTCTGTCACCATCCACTAAATCTACTGCTGCAAATCCATTTTCACCCTCGTAGTGACGGCAATGAGAAATATCTACTTCCAACTTTTTTAACGTCTCCACTATATGTTCTGCTGCACGGTCATTTCCGAACACACCCATATAGGCTGAATCAATCCCGAACTGCTTTGCATAAACGGCAAAGTTTAAGGCATTCCCGCCTGGGTACATCGTTTTTTTATACAAATATTTATCTACTACATTATCGCCAACTCCAATTACCCTCATTATTTCCCTCCTATTTTTAAATTTGGTATATACCATTTTCTATAATTTGGTATATACCATTTTATCTAAATCTGAAATAAATATTATTTCAGATTTGTTTCAGAATAAAATTTAACAATGTCACTTCTTGTTAATGAGGTGGAGAATTCAATTTCTTTATTATTTTTATCAAATGCTACGGTTTCCTGAAAAATACATGGACTCTCAGATCGAATTCTTAACAGTTTGCTTTCAGTCTCATCAGAAAAAGTAACCTGCATAAATTCAGTACCCTTTACAAGGACGACTCCATATTCTTTTTCTAAAATTTCATATAACGAGTCATTATCCTTTATTATTTTTGATAGACCTGGGCTGTATTTTTTTGGAATAAACGATTCTTCAATAGAAATAGGGGTCTCATTCACAAAACGCAGACGTTTAAGGGCTATTACTATCTCTCCCTGGGACAAAAGAAGTTTTTGTGCTAGTTTGTGTGTTGTTTCCATCTCATTTATAGATAATATTTGTGTACTGGGAGTTAATCCTTTATTTAACATGTTTTTTGTAAAACTGTTAAAGGTAACAAAGTCCATGGTAATTTTGTTATTAGTAATGAAAGTACCTGCGCCAACTCGCCGTTCAACTACCCCTTCTCTTTCTAATACCGACAGGGTGTGCCTGGCCGTCATACGGCTGATTTTATACTGCTCGGCCATTTCCCTTTCAGATGGCAGCTTATCCCCGTGCTTGAGCCTGCCGCTCTCAATATCTTCGAGTATTTTATTTCTTAATTGTTTATAAAAAGGGACTGTCTCCTCATCTCTTATCATTCTATTCATCTTCCATTTCTCCTAATGATTTCTATAAAACTTATCATTCACTTGTGTATTATTTTACCAAAATCAAATCTCAATCACCATATGGTATATACCATTTAAGATTGATTTAAACTATAAAAACACAAATGAAAGAGATGAATAGTATACCTATAAACCTGGAAATAAAGCGTTTTCAAAGTCTGATTGATAAAATCAAGGAAAGTATATTTGATGTATTTAGATTAATTTAAATATTCAGACTTGTCAATAAGTTTCAACTTAAATTTTTAAAATATTTTTTTTGAAAATTATATTATATAAAATAATAACACTAAGGTTTTACCCTATTGCCTTTTATGACTTCAAAGAAACCCAAGAGAAATTTATCCTAGAAGTCATTGATCTCACGATAACACATATTTACACATTTAAATATATTGGAAATGACTAATCTCTGTTGTAATACACCAAATTACTTAGTGTTATCATAATTAAACCATAAGAACAGTTACTCTGGCGTTTCAAAACCCTTTCTAAACAAAAAATACTCACAAAAAGCATTTGTGAGCAATTAAAATTCTTTTATCTATATTAATAGTAACCATACGTCACTTAACCAAAAGATACCTCAACTTTTCCTAACTCGCTAAACTCAGCTGTAAAGACATCTCCCTTTTGAGCCGCAACAGCCGCAGATAGGGCTCCAGATAAAATGACCTCCCCAGCTTTTAACGTAACATCGTAGTCTGCCAGCATATTTGCCAGCCATGCAACACATGTTGCTGGATGACCTAATACATCCGCTCCTGTCCCTTTATTCATGAGCTCTCTATTTTTATAAAGACTCAATTCAATTTTCGTTAAATCCATTCCATTTGGATCCAACCTTTTACTTCCAAGAGCGAAAAGTCCACAAGAAGCATTATCTGCCACTGTATCTTCTAATTTAATTTTCCAATCGGTAATGCGGCTGTCAACAATTTCTATAGATGGAACAATATATTCGGTTGCTTCTAGTACATCTTCTACTGTAGTAGCTCGCCCGATTAAATCCTTTTTCAATACAAAAGCAAGTTCGCCCTCTACCTTAGGGTTAAAAAGGGCATCCATTGGAATAGTACCGCCATTCGGAACTTCCATACTATCTAATAAATGACCGTAATCAGGCTGGTCCACTCCTAATAGTTTTTGCATCGCAAACGAAGTTAACCCGATTTTCTTCCCGACTACATTTTGTCCGTCCTTAACCTTCTGATCAATACTTTGCATTTGAATTCGGTATGCATCATGAATGGTGATACCAGGATACAAATCCGTAAGCGGTGCAACCGACTTTTTGTTTTTTTCTGCTTGAAGTAAATGCTGATAGGCTTCATGCACTTGATTCGTTTCTTGTATATTCATAAAATACCTCCCCCGTTGATCCTTTATCTGCCGATTCCAGACTATGGTCAACTTTCCTTCAAGCCATGATGGAATCTGCTTATTACTCGTAAGCATTACGCTTTTCTCGTTTACAACCACTTCGGTTCGCAAAGAGTTTCGATTATTTTTCAATGTAACTTCATAGTGTCCAGGAGCAGGAAGTGTAAAGTTCGAATCAGGTGTTAAAACACATTCACTGTATACACATGTTAATTCGTAAGAGTGCCCGATAAGATTGCGCAGTTCCTCGACATTCCCTTCTAACAGTTGTTGTCTGATACGAGTCGAACTGATTTTTTTCCCTTTGTACTCGACCTTTTCAACCGTAGTTACTTCTATTCGCCCCCCGGAATTATGTTTCAATGTTTCCATATTCCCTGAACCGCGGCTGCCATAAGAAAAGTCATATCCCGCTACTGCATGAATAACACCCAATTTGATGAGGTATTCTTGAACAAATGCTTGAGGTGACAACCCGGCAAAGTCTTTATCAAACTCTACAAGGTAAAAAATATCAACACCTAGTTCACACAGCCTTTTTTCTTTTTCAGACTGCGGCATTAAATATTGAAAATACGTCTTCCCCTCGATGACTGTTTTCGGGTGAGGAAAGAAACTCATGACTGAAAATGGTACGTTTCGTTCTTTTGCTTCCTGCAATGCGGAGTGAATCACTTTTACATGCCCACGATGGAGACCGTCAAAACATCCAATTGCCATAACATTTGAGCTTGCCAAGACCTGATAAGCAGCCAAATTCTCCTTATTTAAATAGATAGTTTTCATGCAGTCACCTTTCATGTTCCAATGATAAAGTCAGCTTATACCAGCCAGTTCACGATATTTCCCGTTAACGAAAACAAGAGGTTCCTTTTCTTCAAGATGAATATCGGTTACTTTTCCAATAAACAACGTATGATCTCCTTCAACATGGGCCGTAGATACTTCGCAAGCCACCTGTGCACACGCACCTGCTAACGCGGGTTTCCCATCTAGACGATCAAAAACAACTTCACGTGGTTCCTTGATTTGTCCCGCAAAAATCATCGATAGGTCTTGTTGATCCGCAGCCAAAATGTTTACGGTAAAGATCTTGCTGTCCTTAATTTTATTTAAAATTTTCGCTTTTTCTCCAATTGAAATCACAACAAGCTTGGGATCAAGGGATACAGACATGAAGGCATTTGCCGTCATCCCATGTATATCTCCATCAAGTTCTGTGGTAATCACGGTTACCCCTGTTGCGAATTTTCCCATTGCCGTTCGAAACTGATGATCATCCATCACTGTTGCCTCCTAAGATTTTTTTAATAATAACGCTATTATTATTTATTGTTGATTTTCGTGTAGGGTTGATAGGCGGAGAATTTCCGGCTATTGTATATAAAGGAGGCTTTAGAAGCAGATATAAGCGGAGATATTCCGGTTAACTGCTTTAAATAAGACAAAATCCAAGGATTTGAATACAATAAGCGGAAAAACTCCGCCTATTTTTAAGGAAATATGAGTATTTCCCAATATAAACGGAAATTCTCCGCTTATTTCTAAACACAGTGAAATCAACATTCAGTTTTAACAGAGCCTTAATAATAGTAGATAGAAATTATACTTTGCGAGTGAAATTTTTAAATCCATCATTTAATAAATCTTAAAATATTCTCCACGAACGGCTCGGTTTTTTCGATTTGTGTCCAATGTCCGCACTCATTAAATACGTGTAGTTCTGCATGTGGAAGCAATTCTATAAGACGGTAGCTTGTATCTTTAATCGGAATCACTCTATCATTCAAGCCATGGAATAATAGTGTTTGCAGGTTAATGCTTTGGATTTGTTCATCACTTAATGCCAATTCGTCTAGTTTTTGTTGGCGAGGTGCTGGGAACATCGCTGAAAATGCCTCTTTCACCTCAGGTTCCATACTAGCTTCATAGCGGAGACGGACTAATTCTTCATTTTTCGCTGCTCTTTCATCGTAAGAAAATAATTCTATTAATTCGCGCATAGATTGCAAACTTGGCTCGTATCCCCAAACACGTTCTAACCCTTCTGAAATTTCGTGCTTGATGCCGACACTGCCCATTAATATTAATTTTTTCACAAGATCCGGTCTTTGATAGGCAACATGGAGTGCTAATGCACCGCCCATCGAGTTACCGACTAAGTGCACAGGCTCATCAGACACAGATTCTATAAAACTAATTAAATGTTGTACCCATAATTCAACAGTATATTGGTGATTGGGGAGTTTATCTGTCTTACCAAAACCAATAATATCTGGTGCAAATACATGGTAGGATTCACTTAATCGCGGGATAATTAAGCGCCAGTTTGCGAAGGCAGATACACCAGGTCCTGAACCATGTATTAAAATAATTTTTTCTGCACCTGTTCCTTGTTCATGATAGTGTGTGTTAATCCCACTAACATCCATATATTTTGATTGAATCGTCATTACGCATTACTCCTTCCATCTATTAAAAAAGATAGAGGAAACTATGGAAAGCTTCCTCTCGCTTTTTTGTTTCCATTCATTGTGAGCTTGTACGTTAGTGGGGAGTCCATGTTTCCCAAATCAAAAAACTCACCTTCAACTCTGCACCAACGATTATTTTATAGGTGCAGCTTCCTTTTTCCTCACCGGTGTTCCATATTCAAAGAACTCTTGTGGTAAGTTAGAGCCGTACCAAATAATTGCATGCTCTAAATCTTTCCCTTTCCATTCAACCGTTTTCCAGGCTGGATCAAAAATTTGATAACCTGTGTCTCCGAATAATTCAACACGATTGCCCCCAGGTTCGATTACATATAGGAAGTAAGCCTGCGAAACACCGTGTTTTCCGGGACCGGCTTCAATTTTATAGCCGTGCTCCACCAATAATTCACTGACATCCATTAAATGTTGAGGGTACCCATACCAGTAGCAAATATGGTGCAATCTTCCCTTTTCAGCTAACGCGTCTCCCATAATGGCAACTTCATGTACTAATGAGTTTGAACTTAACCATGCGGCAACATCTGTATTATCATTATTAAGAATACGTTCGCGCACTTTAAATCCAAGTGCATTTTCTAAAAACTCAACGTTTTTATTTGTTTCCTTCGCGAGTACATTCACATGGTCTAAGCGACGTACGGGTACACCGCGACATGGACGTTTTTGCGGACGATTCAGAAGCGGTGTTGCTTGCTCTTCAGTCGGTTTGAAATAGTCAACCTCCCAAAGAATTTCCATTTTATGACCATCTGGTGTTGTAAATTGATACGCTGGTCCATGTCCAACATCGCCTTCAATCCACCCTAGTCCATAACCTGTCGCTTCAATTTCTCGTACACGACGCTCTAGCGCTTGCGGAGAAGTGGCACGCCAGGCAACATGCCCAAGACCCGCTTCCTCATTTTCGGTAATGATCAATGTATGATGATAAAAATCCTCGTAAGCACGCATATAAACCGAATTACCTTGTCGGTGCGATTCTTCCATCCCTAAAATTTCTTTAAAAAACCAAACTGATTCTTCTACTTTCGGACTATAAATTTCAATATGTGCCAAATGTGCGACATCAAAAATAGGTTCTTTTATCATATCCATTCCCTCCAGTGTTTTAATTACCAAATTGGGTTTCCTTTAAATCCAAAGATTGACTTGCCGTATGAAGCCATTGCATCTTCGTAATGGTGCGTCGGATGAGAAGCCGCTGTCATAAGGTCACGTACAAATAATTCAGTAGGCTGACCTTTAAATACGGAGTTCCCTCCTAACGTGAGTAAAATACGTAGTGCCATCTCGGAAGTCGTTTTCGCTATATGCCCACGGATCCCAAACAATTTTTCACGTTCTTCTTCATCTAATGTTGTCATGCCATTTTGCTCGTAATACGTTAACTTCTCGCAATATTCATTTGCTAAGCCTTTTAAAGCACTTAATTGTAGTTTTAATTCTGCCAGTACTCGCTGGCTGCTGCCTGCCTCTTTTTCATTTGCATTATTATTGAAAATACGAATCCTGTTTTCTGTTTTTTCTTGGAAAATTTGAATCAACCGTTCAACCCCGCCAATCTGAATAAATTGGAAACCCATTAAAAACCAAGGGATATAGGGGACATTGAAAATTTGATAGTCCTGTTCAAAATTGCCATCTACGGCAGCAGCACCGTTAATGACACGCGTGGCATGGAAAATGTGATTCGGTGGTATGTAAACGTTGTCAACTTTTACCGCGTTACTTCCTGAGCCTCGCAAGCCCATGGCATCCCAGTTATGGATAATTTCCGCTTCCTCCTTATTCAAGATAAACATGCAATATTCCGGCTCTGTGCCATCCTTTAACTTGGCAATTGCGCCTAAACCAATCCAATCACTCCAAAGCACTCCACTGCAGAAGTTCCATTGACCTGAAAGGCGATAGCCTTCGCCATCATCTGTTACTTTCCCGACAGGAGCAAAAACGTCGGCCATTAATCCACCATGATTGTATAATTCATCACGGCTTTCTTTTGGCAAAAACGCAACCCAGGTTTCATGAATCACAAAGAAGTAACTTAACCATGCAGCAGCGACACTATGATTGGCGATTGTCCGGATGATTTCACCAAACGTAAAGTAATCCAAATATTGACCACCATAAGCTTTCGGTCGCATTAGCTTATGAAAACCAGCTTCTTTAATTTTTTCTATCACTTCATCTGGAAGCTTTGAATCTTGATCCGCCTTTAAAGCGTATTTTTCAGCCAATAATCCAACCTCTTTTGCCCTTTTAAGAAGTTCCTCTTTGTTAGGAGTCTTTTTAACTTCTAAAAGATTAACTGCCATATACCTTCCTCCTCTTAAGTAAACGTTTTCAAATCTTATAAAACATCTGCTTCTGATTTGAATTATAATATTTCGAATATTTTAAATATACATACGGAAAATATTGAATTTAGATTGTTTTTAACACATTTACTATTAAATATTTTCTTTCTATAGTTAATTGGAATGCGAAAGTCTATTTTTAAAGAAAGTATGTAAGCTAAATTGTTATGGTAAAAAGAAGAATCAAACGACCAATTTTCTTATTAACGAAGAAAAAGCCGTGTCCATTAAATGTAGGGAGGCCGGTATTGAGGTGATTTTCTAAAAATAAGTGCCAAAATGGTTGTCGTTTTGACATGGTTATTGGTAAATACAAAAGCAAAACTCGCCAAAATGATTGGCGAGTATCTTAATTAGATGAACTTATTTATTTACCCTGTTAAATCCTGATACATTTTCAGTCTTTTCCCTTATCGAATTTAGAATAGTTCTCAATCTTTGTAACCGAATAAGCTGCAAAGTAAAAAGTTAAAAAAATAATAAAATCATATAGAGTAGACCAGTCCTTAGGGTTGTAGAAGTCGATGGCATTAAAGAAATTCATTCCTCCAAATGCCGCAATTGAAGAAAATATGATACCCTTTAACAAGGGATTCATTTTTGGTTTAATTTGTAGCGCTAACATTACTGCAACTGGTGCTAAAGAAAAGTGATAGGGCAAAAATAGAAAAGGTGCTAGAGGGATAATTACCATAGGATATGACCAGAGCCCTAAAGATAGGGCAGCAAGATCTATTGTAAGTGATAATATAATAGTGAGCAGGCCGCCTAAAAGGAGCCGTCCCGTGCTATCTTTCTTCCTAAGTCTAAACCAAACAATCCATGGAACAATAAATAGTGCGAGACCAAACCACCATTGCCATGTTGTGAAAAATTCTTCCCTCACTATTTTTGCAAATAAGGAACTGACCTCATTTAACTGATTATATGCTCTTTCTGATTGAGCGAGCCCCTTCTCAAATGCCAATTTCAATACACCTCCGATAACATAGTAGTAATATAGTTTTTTACAATTAAGCATTAAATTATGTAATGGAGTTTCTTAACAAAAACAGGGGCTAGAATGAAGTGTAGGTCAAAGTTAATGAAAATCCGCTAAACCATAATAAATAACGAAAAGACGTATGCCAATTCATACGTCAATTCGTGAGTGCATTTATTAAGAAAGCTCTCGAAAAACGGAACCCTTATCAATAGACAAGACCCTATAGTTAAATCCGAATTTTCCCTTTTGCTTTTAAAATATTGATTGCTAGAAAAAGTGTGATGCCATTTTGTGTACGAAGTAAATTTCTCTGGATTTTATTCCATAAGTTAATCTGTCTTATTGTGTTAATAGTTTCTGAGCCACTATATAACCCGATCCTCCATTAATCCCATGTCCAGGCCAAGTTGCGGCCCCGAGCATGTACACATTTGGAATTGCAGTCTGATGGCCCGGCTGCCCTGGTAATGGTCTCAAAAGATAACTCTGACCTAAATCATGTGCACCGCCATACGGATCTCCCGGACCAGCATTCGGGTTATATTTAGCAATGGTGTCTGGTGTGACTACGTATTTGCCGATAATCGCGCTTGGGATGTTTGGTATGTGCTTGCTGACCACGTTTAGCACGCGTTCTGTAAAACGCTCTGTCAAATCACGCGACCATCTCCCATCCCCCACATCGATGAGATTTGCAGCATCCCCTCTTGGCCTGATAGGCACTTCTAAGACTTGAATACGCATGATGGCCTTTCCTACAGGTGCCCGCGTAGGATCAAGATTTGTTGAACAGTCAACGGTAAAGGTTGGGTTTGACGGAAGCAGATTAGCTGCTCCTTGGGCAATCGCTAAGGTAAATCCGTCTAGCCCATTTGTTAGATGTGGCTGACCGACACGGTTAAATCGCTTATCCGGCCAGTTTGGCGGCTCACTCAGAGCTAAATGTATTTGCACACAGCCTCTGCCGTATCGATACTGTTTTGCTTGCGCACGCAGTGGTGGTGATATTTCGGTATCGGCTAGTAGCGAGAGATACAGCTGGTCAGGTGTGGTTGAGGCGACAACCGCCTGTTTAGCACGATATTTTTTCCCTTTTGAGGTCCTTATGCCAACTGCTCTGCCATTTTCCACTAAAATCCGCTCGACCTGAGTCTCTGTTAGAATTTCCCCGCCTTTGTCCTTAATAAGCTGAGCTAATGCATGAACTAACTTCTCACTCCCGCCCTCCGGTGTTGGCATTCCGCCGCCCATCAATGCCATCACGGTGAGCGGCACCCAAATTCCACTTCCCACCTCATCTGGTGTGCGGCCAAGGTGAGTAACCCAAGAAGCAAGCATCGCCCTCGTCACTGGTGACTGAAGCGAACTTACCGTATTACGGGCTGTTGAAACAAGCGATGCTGCAATTGGTGAATAACCCACGCCGCCCTCGTGATGAAGTAAACGCTGGATGATAGGCGCAGCTTCCGGGCTGGAAAGATCCATGTTAAATAACCCAAAAACATCGTTTACATAAGGATTCAGCTGTTCAAACATTCCTGCCAGGGCTGTACCGTCACCAGGTGCCAACAGTTCGGCCTCAGCAATGAGCTCCTCAAAAGAAGAAGGAAGGACCGCTGTACGTCCGTCTTCCATCGAAACACCCGTCGGCAGGTTTGTATTTAAATAGCGTAGCCCGCGCGCTTCTAAGTCCTCTTTTAAATCTGCATACGCTGGTCCGGTTGTAAAAAGCGGATGAGCAGCAGCATAGACATCATGTTTGAAACCTGGCAGTGTCAGCTCTTCTGTGCGCAGAAATCCTCCCGGACGGTCATTTTTTTCTAAAACTAATACACTTCTTCCTGCCCGTGTTAAATAGGCAGCCGTGATTAACGCATTATGGCCGCTGCCAATCATAATTACATCAAATTGATCCATCATATCTCTCCTTTTACGATATCTACGTAAAAGAATATTATGGTTTTTAGATAATAAGTACTAAATGTAGGACATTAAAAAAATAATTTAGGACGTCTCTACCATTAAGGGAAGCCTTTCAAAATTTTAAGTAATCTTTCATTAAATTAAAAAGAAAAAAGAGCTGCTATTGGCAACTCAATCTACAACTCAAATTCTTGAAAGTCAAGAAACTCCTGACTAATTTTAAAGTTCTCATGAAGCATTAATAAGTGTATTTATGTCTTTATTTGTAGAATACTTCATATGTTGATTAATTAATATATCAAGACACTGACTACATTTTATTGTCTCTTCACTTTTCAAACTAGTATTTTTTTGCTAATTCAATCATTTTACTCTTCATTCTATCTATACAATTTAGAAGTATAAAATCATGTTCATCCGCATTCATGCTACCACGAGTCTCCTACACAATATTTGAATAAAAACACAAAATTCATTATAAATTAATTTTATTCAATTAAATAGTTTTTTTGGAAGAATATTAAAAAAATGTAACTACCTAACAAATTCCGAATAAACCTTGATAAATAAAGAAAAAGACGTATGCCAATTTATACGTCAATTCTTGTGTCATTTTTTTAGAAAGCACCCGAAAACGGAACCCTTTTCATTAAATCTACATTGCCTAATTGTTAAATCTCAATTTTCCCTTTAGCTTTTAAAATATTAATTGCTAGATAAAGTGTGAAGGCATATTGTGTGTCATTAAGATCATGGTTTAAAATCTCACTAATTTTGGTCAGGCGATAGCGTAAACCGCTAATCGACATCGATAATTCCTTCGCTGTATTGTTAATACTGCTTCCATTATCTATATATACAAATAACGTTTTGATTAACTCAAATTCGTTACTATCTGCTTCTAACAACCTGCCAATATGTTGATTAACGAACCGCTCAATCAACACATCGTCCTGCAATTGAAATAAAACGCTCTCAATTCCCAGATCTTCGAAATAATAGACATTTTTTCGATTGTTCGTTGTACGTAATGCCGCCAATGTTTCGTTATAAAGTGTTACCGTTTGGGCAAACTCTTGGATGACAGAGCTGACACCAACAGAGATCCTATATTTTTGGAAGCGCCGTGAACAATGTCTTAACAATTGATCAATAAACGAGGACTGAGATATATGCAGTCTTTCAAACGACGGGTACTCAATTAATATGATGATTTTGTTGAGTTTTTGTGAAACGATCGAGTTGATAGAGCGTTCTTTCAAAAACAGATGAATATGACCAATCATTTCTTCATTAAACGCTAATTCATTTTCAATGCTTGATTCCTTTACATATCGTTCAAACGTTAGCATCCAATAGGTTGAAGAAGGATTAAAATCTAAATAATAGGCGATTTTATACATTTCTTCCTTTGCTAATCGCCCTTCTAAGATATCATTTAAAAAGCTCCGTTTAATCGTTTGTTCTGTATTAACCTTTATACTTTCATTGAATAAGATCAGTGAAGACGTAATGGCTGCATTTTCAATAATCATATAATCCAGCTCATTAGGGTGATTTTCTCCTATATAAACGAAAGAACAATAGCCTTTAATTTGTTGGCCATAATAAATGGGGGTGCGTAACAATGAGAGCTTTTCGGAATAACGTACAAATGTAGTGTTCGAATCTCTATATTTATTTAAAGCAAGCTGATCCGGAAGGTTTCCTGATTTTACAATGATTTGATTATATTCATCTTCAATAAAGACGGTTAAACCCGTCGTTTCAAATAAAATATCAACCACTTTTTGTATTCCTTGGTTTGACAGTAGTTCCTTAATTAATTGCCGGTGTATATCACTCGCTTTACTTAAATGGTCCCGCTCCATTTTTAATTTTGCTGTTATTTCATCGAGTTCCTTGATCATGCTATTCGCTTGATAGTAACTTAGGTCACTTGTAATTTGATCTCCCCATTTATCAATTGGCATACAAATACATTTGCATTGCTCGTGTCCCATTGCACGGCATTCAACTTCCTTAACCAAAATTGGCTGCTGTAACACTTTCGATAAGTAACCGCTTGCATAACCGCACAAGTTGTGACAAACTGGCTCTTTACTGAGGCCTTTGGCTTTTAAATATTGGGAGGCTTCAAACGTATTAATCCAAAGGACTTCTATAAAATTGCATTTCTTTTGCTCATCAAAGCTCATTTCTAAAATCTCCACTTTATCTAAGTAACCATGCAGCATGTGGAATTTAGGGCCTGCTAATGCTAAATCTAACTCATCGTCCCATTCCAGCGACATGGCTTTTTCCGCATCACTCACCCCACAATGCCAGCCGTAGCGAATAAACACTCCTCTCGTTCGTTCTTCACCAATTATGGTAATGAGCTCATTTTTCAAATTTGTTCTTGCTTCAATCGGGATGGTAATAATTCGCTCATAAAATTCATTCACTACTTTTTCTTTCGGTAATTCAAAAGCATTCTTTATGTGCATTTGCTTAGAACTCATTATTTTACTCAACCCCTTAGTCCGTGCTCAATAGAAAAATGAACTGGTATTATATAATACTATGAAAAAATTCTATTCTCTCATTTTAACATACTCTTCTGAAATTTCAGAAACCCCAAAGGATGGGTACGCTGGGATAATAATGATTTTTCTATTATCACATAGAGGTTTTTAGAACATTTTAATTTCCATTCTCGAATGCTAACATATTCATCATAGGAATTATTGAAAAAGAAAACTCCCATCCATATTAATGACGGGAGTTTTCTTTTTGAGATTTAATTAAAACGTGCTTTTAAGTCTTCGAGAGTAAGTTTACCTGTTTTTTCAATTGGCTTATTGGATGTTGGGAAGTATGGATTGATAGACATGAAATTCTTTTCGACGTAATTGAAGTCAATAATGTCAACGACCCCATCCTTGTTAAGATCTTCTTTCAATCTATCCCCTGAAATTCCAGCATTATTTGCAATAAGCTTTGCGTCATAAATGTCAATTACATGATCTCCATTGACATCTCCAGCTGCAGCCGTATCCGTATAGAGAGTATAGAAATTGCCTTGGATTTTTCCATCAATTGTCCTGCTTAAAGTTAATTTTTTGCTGTATAGGAAATGACCAGGAATATCTACGATTAACGTATAGTCATCTTTCACCGCTGGAATATCTGTAAACGTCATATACCCATTTTCAGAAATATCCGCAGGATGGTTTTTACCGTTTTTATCGACCAGATAAGCCTTTGTTCCAATCTTTGAATAATCTAAATCATAGTTGTCTAAATTAACGGCTTCACCATGATAATAACCTTCTACCCATGAGTGCTGAGAGATGAATTTAAACCTTTCAGCAAATGTTGGTAACGAAGTCTTACTACCAGAGCTTGTTTGATAAGAAGATTCTTGATAATAGAATCCACTTTCTACAAAGTAATTATGGTCGTCGACTACCTTTAATGTGATATCTAATAAATCAATATCATCATTAATCGAAACTGGTATTTTTGTCTTTTTGTCTACAATATCTACAGCAAATGTAGAAAGATTAGACCAAGTATTTTCTGTAATTTGTGGCTTTGCAACGTTAATAGTCCAATTATTTTTCTTTGCAAGATCCTCTAGTTGTTTTGATGGCTTAACGTCTACAACTTTATAGTAATCAGGGACATCGATTGTAACTGAAGCACTTGTTAAATCTTGTGCGTTTTGAACCGTAAATGTATTGACAAACTCTGAACCAAGACTTACACCTTTTGTATTTGGTTTAATGGTAGAATATTGATCTCCTTTATCAATAAAAGTGAAGTCTGGGAAAGTCGGATTACCTGCTGTAGCGTAATCATACGTATAAATAGCTACGTTTGTTGGATTGTTTGCATATTCTTCTGGTAGGACACCAAATTTAAATTCACCATTTGCAGTTGGGAAAAATTCAGCTGTTGGCCAAAAAGAATCTTGATAAGCGTACACGTGATTTGCCTCTTGCGTGATGTCATGCCCTCTACTTTTTAAATAGTCAATCGTATCATCATACAATTTGCCATGCACCCAATACGCTGTATAATCCTGTCCATCATAACTTTCAGTGGTTAAATCTGAACTTGAAAGTTCTTGGAGTCCTGTTTTCTTATCAAACTCCAGTGTTGGAGCTGTATTATCGATCACCATGTCATTATCGATTTTATATGTTTTACCATCTTCTCCTGTACCAATATAAGAAACAATATATTTACCTTCTTTAAGTGGTTCATATTCAAGTGCTAAAGGTTTATTTGGATCACCTGTAAAATGTTTTACTTCACCTGAAAATCCGAAGAAAATTAAGTAATCCGTATCAACTGATGCATTTTCTAAATTAAACGTGCCATAAAACCCAATTGGTTTTCCTTCTACATCACTAACGACTATATCAATCGTTTTCATATGACTATTTAACTTGAAACTGACTGGTGTAAACGGCTCAATGTATGGATGGAAGTTACTAAGGTCATTCGTTATTGCATGTTTAAAAAATTCTACTTTTTCGAATCCAGGTTTTGAATACCGAACATGGAAAGGAATTTGATATTCGGCAGTTTTTGATTCATTTTCAATATAAATATATCCCTGATATACACCCAATTCTGCATTAGCTGGAATGGATATTTCTGCATTCATATTTTTACTCTCATTTCCATTCACTTCAATCGTAGATGGTAATTGAATGGTCACACCACTCTTTGCAGCATCCTTAGAGACACCATCTATTGTTAAAAATTCTACCCTTGTATTATATGTTTCAAGTTCACTACTTAAATTCTTAATAGCAATCGATGTTGTTCTGTTTTGAGTCTCACTTGATTGTGCAATACTACCAAAAGGTAAAGATCCTGAGATGTCATCGATTTCTATTTTTAGTCCTTCTTCGTCCAAGGAAGTCGTCTTATTTTGTACTTCAACTAACGTTGTATTGTGGACTGCCTCATAAGCATCTACACGTCCTGCTCCAACTTCATTCACGTTATACGTACGACCTTTTAAAGGATCAGCCGTATTCATTAGCGCTGCTTTGACATCCGCAACTGTATATTCTGGATGTGATTGTAATAATAAAGCTGCAACCCCAGCAACATGTGGTGTTGCCATGGAAGTTCCACTTAAACTCGCATAACCACTGGAATAATCGACACCATCTTCTGGACTATTAATATATTCTGGAACAGTAGAGAATGTGGACACCCCAGGTGCTACTACATCTGGCTTAATATCAAAGTTATTACTAACTGGTCCACGTGAACTAAAATCAGCTAACACATCACCTGTTGTCATATTTGACTGTAAGTCTGTAAATTTAAGTTTAGAAGTAGGGTCTGCTTTTAATTTTTCTGATAGTTTCACTCCGTCGGTCTTTAACATTTTAAAGGTTGGGACATAACCATTATTTTCACCTAAGAAAAATGGAATCTCTCCATCGGTATCATTATAAATCAATACCGCAACAGCACCTTTTTCCTCCGCAAGTCGGATTTTTTCATCAAATGAAAGCGTACCACGAGAAATTAATGCCACTTTCCCATTTACGTCTTTGCCATTGTAATCCTCTTCTGTACCAATTCCTACCTCAACAACATCATACTCTTTATCTAGTAACTGTAGATAATCGTTACCAAGACCATGCCCCATTAACGTATTTTGAATTGAAATATCTGCTAAATTTGCTTTAACGGTTGGAATATCTGTCGGCACATCACTAGCACCAACAGTGATGGCTAGTGGAGAAGCACCTGGTGAACCTAACGTACCTGGATTTGGACCTGCATTTCCTCCAGCTATAACCGGTATGACTCCTTTTAATGCTGCATTGTTGATTGCTACAGATGTAGCGTCTAGGGAATGATTATTATTATTACCTAATGATAGATTAATAATATCCATTCCATCTTCTACTGCTCTTTCTATACCTGCGATAACCGATGAATCATATCCTGAACCATACTCTCCTAATACTCGATATGCATACAAGTCAACATTCGGAGCAACACCTGTCATGGCATATTCAACATCATTTTTAGGATTAGATGCGATGGTTCCAGCGACATGGGTTCCATGTTCTGTATAGTATGCACTACCATTTATCGTTTCAGGTTGACCAGATGCAAGCCACTCGGCTCTTGTTGTTTCCATTGGATCAGAATCATTTTGAACAAAATCATATCCGCCTTTATAAACATCTTTTAAATCAGGGTGATTATAGTCAATCCCTGTATCAAGTACTCCAACTTTTATTCCTTGTCCTTTTAAGCCCTCATTATGTAAACGATCAACTCCTATATGAGGAAGCGCTGGGGGAATTAATTTTGCAAGTGTTGGTTCTTGTGTAGTAGTCGATTCATTTTTCGGTAAACGAACCACATTGTCTTTCCATATCCTTTTAACTAAACCCGTCTCAAGCAAAGTATTAATTTCACTTGTGGGAATCGTCATAGCCATTCCATTGAATACATTCTGGTACGTCTGTTTAATTTGATATTGAAGTGAATTTTCTTTTATATTTTGGTTTAACTCCACTTTCTTCTTAAAAATTTCAGTTAATCGTTGTTTAAAATATTCTTGTTCCCCTTTTATCTTTTCTGCTTTATTTTTAGATGTACCTTTTATTTTTGATGGCTGTGCATTTTCGACCGGAGCTGTTTTGAACTCAACAATGACATTGGCGGTTTTTTCTTTAAGTGACAATAAACTTGGATCAATGATGAATCCTTCTTGTGGGGTTAATTTTTTTATAGACTGTCGTTGCTCTTCAGTTAGTCCTTTTAAGATCGATTCAGCAGAATTTGAAATCGCATAAGATTTTTGCTGAGGCATTAAATAAGATGTAAGAATGCCAGAGGCTATTACACCTGATACCATAACATTAAGAAATTGTTTCTTTCGATTTTTCATTAAGTAACGCTCCTTCTACTACTTTGATTTCTGCTGCAAATTTTAAATCTATTACTTTTTAAACATAATAATCCAGCAAATTTTCCCTTTTAAAATGATTACATCTTCCTATGAGCATCACATTCCTCCCGAAAGATAGATAGTGTAAAATAAGAGTATGAATAATTAGACAACTCTATTAATTCATATTGTACTGGAGCTTTTATTTGCGGTAAATTGGGGGAATTTTTCTACTAGTTTTCCTTCTTCCACTGCAGAATGTGTCGAAAGCCTTGTGGGATATTGTCAAAATTAGAAGAATGTGAGCGATTTTTTGTAAAATCTCAACCATTTGATTTCTAGAAAATGACAATTAATAAACTATATCGAAAAAATCATTTTTGTACTTGGGGGAATCTTGGTTTTCCTACTACTCAATCACATCCAAATATTTTTCTAAAAGGAGAAATTCAATTATGAATGAGGGGAAAATCATTAAGTTTTATCGGGAAAAATACCAAATGACACAAGAACAATTAGGAAAAGGGATTTGTTCCGGAACTCATATTAGTAAAATTGAGCGTTTACATACTGAATATGCACCTGAAATTATCACCCTTTTATCCCAGAGACTAGGGATAAATATCGAAAATGAATTAATTAAGCTGAATACTATTAAAAATCGTTTAAATCATTGGCATGATGTTATTGTCATGCAATTATTTGATGAAATGAATCTTATTAATCATGAACTTGAGCAAGACGATTTAATTCAAATCTCTGATTTTATCAATCTTTACAAATTACTTAGGGTTAGATATTTACTCATGCATAATTTGACGGAAGAAGCATTAGAAATCATCAATGAACTCCAAAAAAAAGAACATAAATTATCCTCCTATGAAGCTAATCTTTTCAAACACGTTTTAGGAGTTTACTATTTAGCGAAACATGAAAATCTCAAAGCCATTCAAGTATTAAAATCAATAAATGATACAGATTACACTAATAAGGAATATACCTATCATTTAGCAGTCGCCTATCATTTAAATGAATCACCAGTTATGGCTTATTTTTTTGCAGATAAATCGCGACAATTTTTTAAAGAAATTAATAACTATCTTAGAGTCATTGATGCAGAAATGCTTATGGCGATTCAAGTAAAAGATGATGGGGATTTTAAAGAAACGATTCATAGGTTTGAAAGCTTAATCAAAAGCTGTGAACTTTGTCATTCACCTGATCGAAAGGCTAAGGTATTACACAACTTGGCTTTTGAATACTTTAGAAGAAAAAATTATGAATTAGCCCATAAATACTATAATGAGTCAATGAATCTTAAAAATAATGATTCAAGCCCTTACTTACTTTCTTTTGAAGGCTATATTAGGAGTGCATACTATGGGAGTTTACTTCCAAAAGACGAATTATTGCAATTGGCAAATGAAGGTCTCGAAAGAGCTCTAAAGAAAAATGAAGAATTATATATAAACTTATTTACTTTACTCCGTTATTTAATTCAAGATAAAGAACAGGAATACCATCAATACCTGTCCGAATATTCAATACCTTTGTTTAAAAAATTTGGTTTTGTTTATTTAATTAAACGTTCCGAAAAAGAATTATTTAATTATTGTTTTAATCAGAAAAAAACTCGCAGGGCATTAAAGATGGCACATATCTTGATTAATCAATAAATAGAAATGGCATGTCTCATTTAGCGACATGCCTCTTTTATCAAATCATTGTAACAAGGTAAAATACAGTATTAGTTTGATAGGATACATTTGGTTCTTTTAAAAACACATAACAAAAAGAGACCTTCAAACAAAAGTCTCTTTATCGTGGAATAGAGGAAATAAATGAGTTTTATAGAACTTATTATTGATAATAAAGAGAAAAGGAGAAAATGAAAATTGAGAGACCAAATAATCCCAGCGTTAATTGCTTTTGTAGTTGTTTCAATTTTATCTCCACTATTAATTGCTGCTTTGAGAAAACTTAGGCTCCTTCAACCGATAAGAAAAGAACTTCCTTCAGATCATCAGTTAAAAAAAGGCACTCCGTTAATGTTTGGGATTATTCTTTTTGTAGGAATTATGGTATCAATTCTCTTTTCACCTACTCCATTGATGTATTTCTTGTCTATTACCTACATTCTTTTTAGTTTTGTTGGCTTTTTGGACGATTTTTGGAAAGCTTCTCGTCAAGATCCAGGAGGCGTATCGGGTAAGACCAAACTTATTTTTCAATTTATTTTTACGGGTACTTTGCTGTTTTACGTGATCAACGAACTAGGAATCGACACCAGCATTACTATTTTCAAAAATATTTCCTTGGATCTTCCGATGTTGTTATATGTCATTGTCATTACGTTATTTGTCGTAGTTTCTGCAAATGCCATAAATTTCACGGATGGATTAGACGGTCTTTTAGGAGTTGTTGCAATCCCAACATACTTTTTCTTTTTTATGGTTTCAGACAGATCAGAGGTGCAAATTTTTTGTTTAATTATGATTGGATGTTTACTCTGCTTTCTCATATATAATATATATCCAGCCAAAGCTTTTATGGGAGATACGGGATCACTAGCTATAGGGGGGTCGCTTTCATTTCTTGCTGTTCTTGAGAAAGTTGAAATTTTAATTCCCATTTTATTCTTTATATATTTTGCTGAACAACTTTCGGTTATTTTACAAGTTTCCTCATTTAAACTTACTCATAAGCGTATCTTCAAAATGACACCGATACACTATCACTTTGGCTTAAAATATGGGTGGTCCGAAACTACAATTGTCACGGTTTTTGGATTTATTTCTTGGTTTTGTGCTTTTATCTGTTTAGCTTATTGGAGATTTCTTCTATATCCATAAATAACGTTATAATCATTCCAATGAATATTAATGGTAACCATCCTATGCACAATGCAGAAAAGAAATACCAAGGTCGAAAATCTGCCACCACATAAAATGATGTACTAATCAAAACACCGATAATTAAATAAACGGAGAGAATCTCCATTTTGTCATCGAACTCCTTTTTAATATTATAAAAAGGTGCACTTGTTAGGGTACTACATTTTGGCATAATGTTAAGATTTTTTATGTTAAAACGATCTTCCAATTGAAGATCGTTTTAAGTATGAACTCCGCATACCTAGCAACCCTGTATCAAAATACACACGCTATTTCTTTTGTGAAGTAGCGTGTGTATTAGTATGTTATTTGCTTGATCGCACTCCAAAAGTAAACCCGTTATAATTTGATGCCCTATTCAACATTTGAATAGGGTATTCTATTTTCGTTTACTAAAATAATGAAGAAAGAATAAAATTCCTAATTTTACACATAATTAGAAAAAAAGTTTTAGAGGGATTTTTATGAATTTAAAAAATAGTGATAAGGGCAAAGGCGAAGGCTCCAACAGGAGGACCGATCCCATTTGGCTCGAAAGATTATCCCAATCAAATGATTTCGTTCATGAGCATACTTCTTTCAGAGAAGATGAGCCTTTTTGGATTTCATACTATCGCACCCTTATTTCATCAGACATTTTACACAAAGATGTCCTACCCTATTTACAGGAACAGATTCCATTAGCTGAGTTAAAAAGTAGAATCCCCGTTCAAGAAATTATTTTATCGAAAGATACAAATGAAATTATCCAAAATATATTAAATGGACATATGGCCATTCAAAAGCATCAGTCTGATGTAGAATGCTTATTAATTAATATTGCTAATAGTAAATTTCGCGATGTCGGCGTACCAAATATGGAATCCTCGGCGCTAGGACCGCAGGTTGGATTTATTGAAGAATTAGACACTAACATCAACCTAGTTCGAAAAAGATTGCCTGTTCCAGAACTGCACGTCAAAGAAATGAAGGTCGGAGAGCTATCCAAAACAAAGGTAGCAGTCCTTTACATGGATGGAATTGCTGATCCTGAAAATATAAACACGGTCATCCAAAGAATAGAAGATATTCAATATGATCATATACAGGACAGCTCATATATCGCGTCGATGATTGAAGACAATTCTAATTCTTTGTTTCCACAATCCATATCAACAGAAAGGGTAGATCGAGTCGCGGCTGGACTCACAGAGGGAAAAATTATCATCGTAGCAGATGGATCACCCAATCTTGTCATCCTCCCCGTTACCTTAATGGAATCTTTTATAGCCATGGAAGATTATAGCTATTCTTGGATCATTTCAAATTTCTTTCGGTTATTACGACTAGCAGCTATGTTTATCTCGACAATGATAAGTCCTTTGTATGTAGCCATTATGACTTATCACTATGAATTAATTCCGGCTCGTTTACTTGAGACGCTGGTTGGCTCGAGGGCGGCCGTGCCTTTTCCTCCATTCTTAGAGGCGCTTTTTTTAGAATTGATGATTGAAATGGTCAAAGAGGCCGGAATCCGTCTGCCGCTTAAAATTGGACAATCCCTCGGTGTTGTAGGTGGTATTGTAATCGGACAAGCTGTTGTAGAAGCCGGATTAACTAGTAATGTACTGCTAATTTTAGTAGGACTGGGCTCATTAGCTTCCTACACCTCACCTGTATATAAATTTAGTAATACGATTCGGTTTATCAAGTTTCCAGTCATTTTTCTTGCCCAATGGTTTGGTTTGCTTGGGGTTTTTTTAGCCTTTCAATTAACACTGATCCATTTACTACGGTTAACGTCACTTGGGCGTCCATATTTAAGTCAGTATCCAATACGGAATACTTCCTTTCAAGATTTATGGCTTAGGCTCCCTTTTTCCATGCAAAAAGAAAACCCAACAACCTTAAGACCTCAAAAGAAGTGGAAATCAACAGGTAAAGGAAAGAAAATGGGACCGGCGAACGATTTTTATGAATAAATCGTAAAGGGGAAAACAATATGCAAGCAAATATTAGACATCAAGTTTCTCCCTATTTAGTCTTTTTTCTCATTTATAATTCGCAGGTTGGTGTGGGCATTTTAAGCTTTCAAAGGACAATTGCACAAAAAGCAGGATATGACGCCTGGATTGGTGTATTAGCTGCTGGGTGTTTAGTACAAGCGTTTATTTGGGTGCTGTACAAACTTTTGGGGAAAGCAAATGGAGATATTATCGATGTTCATACCACTATTTTTGGAAATGGACTAGGTAAATTTCTTAGCCTCTTTATCATGATTTATTATTGGTTAGCAAGTCTTTCTGTTTTAATTGGGTTTATAGAGATCATTCAAGTATGGATGTTTCCTACCATGCCTTCATGGATTCTTTCTATGATAATTTTACTATCCGTATATTATTGTGTTTCTGGAGGATTTCGGGCTGTTGTCGGCATGTCTTTTTTGTCGTTTATTTTTCCGCAAATTTTGCTTATCGCCCTTTTTATTTTCCCGTTAAAAATTGCACACTTTTCAAATTTGTTGCCGATCATGAACCATTCCTTCATGGACTTGATCGATTCTATCAAAAGCTCCCTGTATACAATAGCAGGTACCGAGGCATTGTTGATGTACTATCCCTTTATAAGAGATGCTAAAGCTTCAAAAAAATTCGCACATTTGGGTGTTTTATTTACTACTTTACTGTATACCATTTCTGCCATTGTTTCCTTTACCTTTTTTAGTGAAAAACAGTTAAAAACGACAATTTGGCCTGAACTTTCATTAACAAAAACAATTACACTGTCTTTCTTGGAGCGATTTGAATACCTATATATATCCATGTATTTGATTATTATTAGTTCTTTAATCGCACTTTTTTTATGGTGCTCCAGCAGAGGTTTAAAAATCATTTTTAATAGGAAGCAAAAGCATACATTAATCCTTCTTTGCCTTTTAAGTGTTATCATTTGTCATTTTGACGGTTCCTTTAAAGAGATGCTGAATAAATATATCATTCAAATGAATTTATGGGTATTTTACTGTTATATCCCTCTACTCTTACTTGTTTTAACTTTTTTAAAAAGGAGTAAGCAAAATGATGAATAGGTCAGCGTTTTGTTTGTTTCTTATTTTATTATTGTCAGGGTGTAGCTTTCTCCCTACCAACATTGTCAATGAAATCGATATGGCTCAGGGGGTAGGGTATGATCTGAGCGATAAAACGAACATAAAGGGAACGATTGTCTTTCCTATTTTTAAAAAAGACAAAACTTCTACCACAGAAGTCAGAGCTGCTATAGGGAAATCCAGTAAAGAGATTCGGTCTATCTTAAATAACGAAACTCGCTATCCATTGGTAAGCGGTCAGCTACGTGTAGCACTTTATGGAAAAAATCTTGCAAAGAAAGGGATTAATGATTTTGTAGATACCTTACACCGTGATCCATCCATTGGGAGCATTGTTCAAATGGCTATTGTAGATGGCAATGCGAATGAATTATATAAAATGAAAAAATATAAAAATGATAACGTTTCGGTTCATATTCAAGAATTGCTGGAGCAAAATATGAAAATGGGGCTACTTCCTGAAACGAATTTACAATCCTTTTTATTTCAATTTTTTCAAATTGGACAGGATCCATACTTACCTTTGATTAAAAAGGAAGCCGAGAACATTAGGATTACTGGCTTGGCCATTTTTAAGGATGATCGTTATGTCACATCTATTCCAATGAAAGATTTTTTTATTTTTAAAGCGTTAGTTGATAAAAACAGTTTAGGATTACGCCAATTTATTTTAGCGAATCGAGATAAGGTTGTTCTTGAAACAATTAATTCAAATGCTAAATACAAAGTGAACATTGTACATGGGCGACCAGAATTTACGATTAACTTAAAATTGAAGACAAAACTACAAGAGTTTGCTGCTTCAGAAAAAGAAAGGCAGGCTTTTGATAAAAAAAAATATCAAAAGCAGGTTGAACAGGTACTAGAAAAAAGTGCATTAAGTATGGTCTCTCAATTTCAAAAGCATAGAGTTGATCCTTTAGGTTTGGGGGCAAAATATAAAGAACATTTTCGTGGATTTAATGAAAAACAATGGAATGAGGATTATCCCAACGTAAAAGTTCATGTAAATGCAGATGTTGAAATTGTACAAACCGGGTCAATTGATTAACAATCATAGAAAAACCTATCCCTCGAGCAACGTTTCCTTTAGTAGTGCATACCAAGGCATTGGTTAGCACTACTATTTTTTATATAGTGAATAAAGAATGGGTCGTGGCATATTTCAGGGATTCGAATTAACTATATATTTTTGTTTTTTCCTTAGTTTGAGAGAGGCAGTATGTTAAAGGTACATCAAATTGGGATTCGTTTGTTAATGTTGTTTCTTCCTTATTTAACCTTCTGGGTGTTAATACATATAATGTTGAAGACATATCTAAAAAGGAGGTAAATCATATGGTATTTTTTCCACCTCAAGGTTCAATGAGACAACAACCACAATCCCCTCCACCCACATTCATTCCACAAAAGCCTACTACTCCATCATATATTATAGACTGTGTATTTAATAACACATATGTTTGGCTTATAAACGGGGAAGGTTTCTGGTTTTACCCCACTCGCGTCGAGTATGGTGAAGTTTCTGGATATAGATGGAATGGTGTAATCTGGATGTTTTATGGTATTGATCCAAGGATTATTGATGCTGTTGCCTGTTACCCTACCCCTACACTTTACTAAATAGCAAAAGCCTTGAGCAATTCAATAACACAAGGCTTTTTCCGTTTGTATTTTCCCTTAGCTTAGTTTTACCATTACGATACCTGTGATTGCTGTGATATCAGGATACAAATCCGTAAGCGGGGCGACAGACTTTTTGTTTTTTTTGGCCTGTAGTAAATGATGATAGGCTTATAAGTTTTTTACTCACCATCCTTACGCTTTTTTCGTTTACAACGACTTCTGTTCGCAAAGGGTTTCGCTTATTTTTCAATGTAACTTCATAGTGTCCTGGAGTAGGGAGTGTATAGTTTGAATAGGGTGTTAAAACCGATTCGACACATACACATTTTATTTCGTATGGGTGCCCGATAAGATAGGGCACCTCCTTGACATTCCCTTCCTAAAGTTGTTGTCTGCTGTTATATGAATTTTTAAGTACGAGGATATGTTCTCCAGATACAACTCCCCATTGTTCTTTATGGTCTTTTTCAAATCTAACCACTTGGAAACCCATCATTTCGTCTCCCTTCAAATTTAAATTTAATTAACATAAAGACTCCTTAGAAACAAGGAGTCCACCTATAAAACTCTTTACTCTAAATTGTAACTGGATTTTCATTAACTAAAGCGCGATAACGTCCGCTGTAAAAAATTAAAGGGTCAGCATTTGTAAGCTGAATATCGGTTACTTTTCCGATAAATAATGTATGGTCACCCTCCAAATACTCTGCCGACACCTCGCAAGCGATTTGGGCTACCGCCCCAGCCAAAACAGGTTTATCATCAAGCCGGTCAAACAATACTTCACGGTGTCCCTTTATTTGACCAGCAAATATCATCGATAGCTCTTGCTGATCTGCCGCTAGTATATTGACGGAAAAGGATTTGCTTTGTTTAATTTTTTCAAGAATCCGTGCCTTTTCCCCAATAGATATAACAACCAGTTTTGGGCTTAAAGACACGGACATGAACGCATTGGCAGTCATGCCATGTACATCACCATCAACATCTGTAGCAATCACGGTAACACCGGTTGCAAATTTCCCCATTGCGGTTCGAAATTCACGATCATCCATGCTAATAACCCCTCTCTGCTATTTTGAATATGTCTTCTTGGTTCTTTTTTCAACTTATGATATTTTAGAAGATTCTAAGTATGTTCGCTTATTGTTTTTTACAGACCATGTAAAGACTAATATACAACAGGCCATTAATACGCACGTTCCAAAGATATACGGGGAGTCCATGTGCCAGTCATATAAAGTACCCGCACAAATTGGACCAAATAAGTTCCCTAAACTCATGTAGGCGTTATTCAAGCCTGCAGCAAAACCCTGTTCACTACCTGCCATTCTACTAATTACGGTGTTAACTGCCGGACGGATTAAGGTTGCCGCAATCGTGTTAAGTGAAGCTACCAAAACAATCAAGAAATATCCACTTACAAAGATTAATAGAAGTAAAGTGATGGATGCGATAAACAAATTCACCATAATCATCTTAATCTCACCGAAATAGGTAAAGAGTTTTTCAATAAAAAATAGCTGTAAGATTACACCTGCCAATCCGCCAACCGTAAAAATAAGTGACATTACTAGCGGTGTGTATTGAAACTTATCATCTAAATAAAGCGACAACGTTGCTTGATAATTAGCTATTCCAAAGCTAAATGTAAACACAACGATTAAATAGATGAAATAAGTCAATTTGGTTGAGCTAAGCATTTGTTTAACCAAACTTTCTCTTCTTGTTTGAACGAACGTAGCTGTTTTTATGTCAGGTAACAAAGTTAATGAAAGTAATGCTGACAAAATTGAAATAACACCTGCACAGAAAAACGGAAAGGTTAGGTTAACGCTTGATAATAAACCACCAATCGCTGGACCAATAGTAAAACCAAAACTAATGGATGCACCAATCAGGCTCATTCCCTTTCCACGTTGTTCAACCGTTGTAATGTCTCCAACGTAAGCTAAAATGGTCGGCATAACAAAAGCGGCGCCTACCCCATTTAAAAAACGAGAAACAAAGAGTATCCAAATTTCATGCGCTAACCCAAAAAGAATTTGGCCCGTCCCATAGATCACTAGGCCGATAACTATAAATTTTTTTCGACCTAAGCGATCTGAATAGTTTCCGATAATGGGTGAAAGTATAAATTGCGCAAAAGAAAAGGTTGCAATTAAGAAGCCATAAATTTGGCCGTCTGCTTGAAATTTTTCTAAATATGCAGGCATGACAGGAACAATAATTCCCAGTCCTCCCATAGTTATGAACATATTAAACATAAGAATATATAAAATAATAGACTGACGACGTTCCATCCTTTTCGCCCCTTTTTATCAAGAAGAGACTGTGAATCTTTTCAACTTATGGGGCATTTCTCTTCAAATAGTGCCACTTACCCCATAACAAAGACTGGTTGATCAAATAAATATTTACCATATACATCAATGGCATCTTCATATAATGAGGTAACATGTGTCCCAATTGCTATTAAATCACGCGTAATCATTTCAACTGGATGACCTTTAATTAAGGCTGAAGCACCTAAGGTTAGAACACATTTCACTGAAATATCAACACAATTTTGAATAATTTCCGCCCGGATTGCTTTATATTCACTTGGATGAAAGACCTCATCCTTTGATTCCAACATTTCGATATATGTCTTCATTAGACTTTTTGCCGATTTTAGCCTTAAAGTTAACGTAGCTAGTACTCGCTGGCTTCTTGGGCTAGCCATTTCCTCTTCACCATTGAAGCGAACACGTCCCTTTGTTGATTGTTTAAATTCATATAATGCTCTTTCGGCGGCACCAATAGACATAGCTGGAAACCCAACAAAGAAGGCTGGATGGAACGGGACATGATAATATAAATAGTCTGAATCATAGTTTTCATGCGCAGGTCTTGGATTTTCTGCCATTCTTTGTAGATTAATAACCATGTCATCTGGAACAAAAACATTTTCCACTACGATACTATTACTTCCTGAGCCACGTAATCCCAAAGAATTCCAGTTTTCGATAATCTTAATATCCTTTGTATTGACAATAAATCCATGCATGGACGGATTACTAGCCCCCTCTGCCTGATAAAGTGCACCTAATCCTACCCAGCCAGAATAGTTAATTCCACTTACATAGTTATACTTTGCACTAATTAAAAAGCCACCATCTACCTTTTGAATATTGCCAACGGGGGCAAAAATATCTGCTAATAATCCACCTGATTTTACAATCTCGTGCTGACGGTGTTCAGGTAGATAAGCTACCCATGCATTGTGTAACGAGAAGAAATACGTTAACCACGCCGCTGATAAATTATAATACCCTACCTCTCGAACCATATCAGCAAACATCGTAAAGTTGATTTGCGGGCCACCAAATTGCTTTGGCAAAATTAATTTATTGATTTCCTCTTCACGAATAATATTAATAATATTTTCAGATAACGTAGAATTTAAATCCGCTTGTAATGACTCTGCTTCAGCAGCCTTCCCAATGCGACGTGCACTTTCTAAAAGCTGCTCATAAATTTCTTGATCCTTTACCTTAACTGTCACTGTCATCCACCCTTTCTCCTCTCTCTCCTGAGCGATTGTAGACTACGGCTGCTCATCTATCCATCAGCAGAGCAGCCTGAAGTCTCATTAAATTCCTTGTTTCTCTTTCACTGGTCCCGCATTTAACAGTAATTCTTTCTTACCTGTCGTGCCAGATTGCTCACCCCAGTAGGTAAAACCTACCGCCATTTCGTCAAATGTCCATTTAACCGGCTCCCAGTCAGGTTCGAAAATGAGATAGCCATTTGAGAATAGCTCTAGACGAACACCGCTACCTGGATCCAGTACATAGATATACATCGCTTGAGAAATACCATGTTTACCCGGTCCTACGAATTCAATGCCATGTTCACATAAAATATCTGCAGCACGTAGAATATCCTGTGCATTATCTAGCCAATAAGAGAAATGGTGTAACTGATGAGATGAATCCGCATTTGGTATAGACATTACGGCTACGTCATGTACTAATGGGGTAACACTCATCCAGCCAGAGATTTGCCTATCATCCGGTGCAACTAAATATTCTCGCATTTTAAACCCCAGCTTTTCAGCAAGAAAATCCGTAACAATTTTAGAATCTATATTTGTTGCGAGATTGACATGATCAATACGACGCGGTGAGATCCCCTTTGCCCATGCCTTATATGTTTGATTTTTTAACACGGCGCGTCGATGTAATTCGGGAACTGGCTTATCCATATTAAAGTAAATTTCAAAATGATGGCCACTTGGCAGTTGGAAACGGATAGCCTCTCCCTGTCCTGTCTCTCTTCCTGCTTCAACGTATTCAATTGAAACGCCAGCATCCTTTAAAAGAATGGCAAAATGCTCGACATCCTCTGGTCGCTTTGCCTTCCAAGAAATATGGTCAATACGGGATTCCGGTCCTGAGGTAATAGACATTGTATGATGTTCAAAATCACCCCACGCACGAAGATAATGAACACCGTCTACCTCAATGGTTTCTTCTAAACCAACAATTTCTTTAAAGAACCACAAAGATTTTTCTATATCTGCGGATACTAATGCCACATGTCCAAGCTTTGCAATTTCAGGTGCCTTGTCAAACTTTTTCATCGTTTTCCTCCCCTAACTAAGCATAATAAATATAATAATAGCGCTTTCATTTCATGCATTTTTTCACACTTCATTTGCTATATTTTCTATCGATACATCAATTGGCCTTTGTACTGGTGCCGTTTTTAATTTTAATAACCCTAAACTGATGATAATAAGCCCTATAAAGATGATTAAATTAATTACCCCTAATGTATGAATACCAGAGGCTACACTTTCTGCAGTAGCTTGGGCTAATAGCTCTGTGACCTCAATATTCAATTGAGCTAGAGTACTTTGAAGTTCAGATGAAGTGCTACCCGTTACCTGTGCATCTATTAATTGTCTAGCCTGATCACCTGTTAATCCTAAGCTTTCCGCTTTAGCTTGAATCGTACTTTCAAAGCCTCTTGAAGTTGACATACCGTAAATAGTCAAACCCAACGTAGCACCTACCGGCAACCCTAAATCTTTAAATAAACTGAAGGTACCGGTACTTACACCTTTTTTATCCTCTGGTGTAAAGAGGAGAATGACCTTCATCAATGAAGCATTCAAGAAGCTTGAGCAGATTCCAACAAATACCATAACAGCCAGGATATACATAATAGAAGATCCCATATGGACACCTAAATACATCCCAATCCCGATTACACCTGTTATCAGTGAAATAAAAACTAGATATACCGGGTTAAAACGATCCAATAAAACCCCGATCGTTGGTGAGAATATTGCAGCGGAGGAAAATAGCACCGTTGTAATCATGCCAACTTGTAGTGCCGTCATGTTTGGATTGTCTGCCGTTAAAAAAGTTAAGGACATTAGAATACTTAACATCATAAAGTTCTGGAATGCGATGAGAATAGCTGGAATATATACACCTTTTAGTTTTAAAAGCTGCAAATCTACTACAGGGTGTTCTGTCTTTTTCTGCATATAAATGAAAATACCGAGCATTACTGCAAAAACTATTCCACTTGCTAGAAGCATCATCAGACCAAAATTTGTTAAAACAAGCGGCATTGCCACAAAGAGTGTGATTAGTAGCATAAATAGAGTTGCTCCCTTATAATCTAGTGCCACTTGTTTTCCTTTTTCACTTTTTGGTATGAAAATACTAATAAGAACTAATCCAATAGCCGATACTGTTGCGCTAGTTGCATAGACCGAACGCCAGCCCCATACATCAATTAGAGCACCTGCTATTGCTCCACCAGTTCCTGTTGCAATATAAGAGAACAACATGAATAGACCAATTGCTCGTCCTCTCTTTTGCTCAGGAAATAGTTCTGGAATATAGGCAAACACATTCGGGAAAATAAGTGCATATCCGATTCCTTGCAATAATGCACCAATTAGATAAATCCAACTAACAGGAGTGAATACTTTCATCGTCTGTGCAAGACAGAAAACAACTAAACCAACTATAATTACTTTCTTCCTCCCTACTTGGTCACCAAGTCGACCGAATAGGGGCGCTAAGGCAATGGCCGCACCACTTGATAATAACGTTAATAAGCCGCTATTCGCAGTGCTCACACCAAAATATTCACTAATATAGGGAAGAGCAGGAGTAGTAAATGCATTCGCTTCAAGAGCAACAAAGATTCCCAGCAACAGTACTGAATAAATGAACCATGGATTTTTTCTCATATAACACTCCTTAGGCTATTAAATTAGCGAGATTTTGTTTCATCAAAAAACTGATCAATAAGTTGAATAAACCGCTCATACTTTTCGATTTGAACCCAATGTCCACATTGTTTAAGTAATACTAACTCTGCGTTCGGAAGGTGCTCTAATACTGCTAAACTAGATTCACGAGGAACAAACTGATCTTCATAGCCGTGAATTAAAAGAACCGGCTGCTTAATACGACGCAATGCACTTGGTGGAATTGTCAATTCATGAGGCATTGTCGCAAATAAGGAAGGATATAGTTCTCTGGTTTCTGGCTTCATAATGTTTTCATAACGCGTTTGAACAATTTCCTCCAGCTGCTCTTCTACAACCGATTCATCATACATAAACCACGTAATAAGATTACGAAAAGCTTGAATTGTTGGATCCCTGAAGAATTGAGTCATACGTACAATCTCAGGTGACGGACCATTCTTACCGCCGCCTCCTCCGCTGCCCATCAATACGACTTTTTCAAATCGAGATGAATCATACATTAGCGCATTAAGAGAAACTACGCCCCCCATTGAATTTCCAATTAAGCTTGCTTTTTCAATATTGTTGTAATCCATTACTTCAAGGATTTGCTCAACACGGGCAGTAGTCCATTGCCAGAAAGTTAAATTTGTATTTTCAGGTAACTCTGTATTACCAAAACCAACCATGTCGATCGCAATAACATGGAACCTATTACTTAATTCATTTAATACTCGACTCCAGTTTGACTCCGAGTTCGCTCCAGGACCTGAACCGTGTAGAAATATTAATGTCCTCTCGTTTCCTTTTCCACCTTCACAATAATAGCTATTAAACTTACCTGTCTTAACCTTCCTTGTTTCATAATTACTCACTATCATCTTCACCTCTTAAAATTTATTTACATGCATGTAACGTAATTTCATAAT
Organism: Neobacillus driksii; assembly: GCF_013409995.1. Lineage (GTDB taxonomy): Bacteria > Bacillota > Bacilli > Bacillales > Cytobacillaceae > Neobacillus > Neobacillus driksii. Next base: position 75,418 of record NZ_JACCBX010000009.1, on the reverse strand, counting down.
AATCTAAAAATTAAAACAATATAATATCGATTTTCATTGTTTTTATAGTGTAAAACATTAATTTTCATTGTTTTTTGAATTTTTAAAATATATAGTAGTTATATAAAAGGAGTGAGTATAGTGGAAAATAACAAAACGTTCCATTCTTCCGATATTATCTTCTCTTCCGAGGGCTTTGGTTTACTTCGTAAAACGCTTTACGAGAATATTGGAGAAAAGAGGGCTAAAATATTATTATTGCAATTTGGATATAAGCTTGGAAGAGAAAAGGCATTAGAATTAAAGCAATATTATTCTGATAAGAAGGAATTAATCCGTTGGGCTCCTCTAACACATATTAATTTAGGTCATGTGTCAAAGGTAGAAACTAATGGATCTTCCATACTCAATGAAAATGGCGAAATTATTTTTATTGATTCAATAGGTAAATGGTTTGACTCTTTTGAAGCAGATTTACATACTCATTATCATGGAGAATCTAACACATCTGCTTGTCACATTTTAAGCGGCTATGCTAGCGGCTATTTATCAGAGATATATGAAATTGATATTTATGTAGTGGAACAATCATGTAAAGCTATGGGCTATCCACATTGTACTTTTGAGGTAAATACGAAAAAACAATGGCTGCAAATAAACCCTTTAATTCTTAACGAATTCGATCACCAAACAGTAGCTGAAGAACTTGAAATCACATACGATAAGCTATTAGGTCAAAAACTATTACTCGACAAGGTCACTAATTATCATAGCCAGCTTACTGAATGTGTAGCGAAGAAAAATAGCTTACTTCACGTATTAACCACAGCCTATAATATTTTGAATATACCAATTATCATTAAACAAACAAATGATAAAACTATTGCTTTGCAAGGAATCGATTTAACTACTTATACTAATCTATTGGAGCAAGAACCCAAGGCCGTAACGATTAGTAAACATAATGAAACGATATTCGAAAAATTAGGCGAAATTTATAAAATGACAACCCCTATCTATTTAGATAATAAGGTATTTGCTACCTGTTCATTCCTTTATGAAAATCCTCAATCATTGGATGAGAATGATTATTTATTTTTAGAGCGCTTATCTACCGTTTGTGCTCTTTGTTTTTTAAAGGAGAAAATTAGTTTTGAGACAACTGAACGCTTAAAAATATCGATCTTGGATCGTCTTATTTATATGAAGCACGAGTCTGAAGAGGAATTCAAAACGCATTTCCGTCTTTTAACAGACAAGATGGAGGAACCTTACGCAAGCCTAGTAATACGTTGTAATAATAAAAAGGATACTTATTTACCAATTGACTACTATGATCAATTGCTTCAATTTTCACAGATATTTAAACTACACTATTTAAATGCACTTTTCAGCATATCCAACCAGGATATTTATGTGCTTTTTAGTACATCTACACATCAGAATATCGAAGAACCTTTACTAAAAATACTTAACCAAATGCAGAAAAATAATCCTGATCTTCACTATACAATTGGAGTTAGTCATCCTTTTACTCAACTCGAGCTCTTCTCCGAACATTTAAAGCAAGCCAAACAAGCCGTCTCATTACCACGCAATAAATCAATCTCATATTATAGTGAGCTTGGACTGCTCGGGGATTTCTTAAATAATATCGATACTGAAACACTTAAGAAAACCGCCTCAACGCAATTAAAAGATTTGCTTATACCCGAACCAAAAATGCAGGAACTGCTTTATACACTATATATTTACTTAATAAATGGAAAAAGGTTAGAAAGGACAATGCAAGCATTAAACCTTTCGATGGGTGGAATCCAATATCGCATTCGAAAAATCGAGGAAACTATTCAGATAAACTTAAAAGATTCTTATACCACTGCTTATTTACTACTATTAATTGAAGCACTTATTATTATGAAAGAAATTGAATTTTAACGAGGGAAATTACAAAGAAGGCAGGTTGCAAAGCAACCTGCCCTCTTCTTTACTTCTCGTTTTTCTTTAACACGTACACAATCGTTGCCTTACTACCATTCCCAACAGCGTCGGTTGCCGTCACAGTTAATAGATTCTTATGTTTTAGCTTTGGCACGGATACTTTAAAATTACCGTCTGTATCTACTACCGCTGTTCCTAGCTCCACATTACCTATCATTACCTTAACCGTAGCTCCGGCTTCTGATGTTCCTGTGACATACGTATCATTATGAATGACTGGATTGACTCGTGGTGTATCTGGTGGTGTTACGTCCACAACAGTCACTACCGTCACTTCACTTTCATTGCCAGAACTATCTGTTGCAGTAACTCCAAGTTGTGTTCCGGCTGTTTGCTTTGCAATTTCGATTACAAAGCTACCATCTTCTAATGCAGTGCTTGAACCAATAACGATTCCATCTACAGACACTTCAACTGTTGCACCTGATTCTGCTTTTCCAGTAACTTGTGTCGATTGGTCGGTTACTTCGTTTACTGAAGGAGCATCTGGAGCTGTACTGTCCGCAACTTCTTGTACGATTCTACCTTCAACCGCTGGTGAAACAGGATTTACCTTTTCTAAATAGGAAGTAAACACTTCAAAATCTACAATGTATAACTCAGAAATACGACCCTCGTCCTTCGCTGTCTTAAACATGCTGTACCCATCACCGCCGTCCGCAGTGAAGGCATTGGTTGCTACGCGATACATTTTATCCAGTTGGAGTTCTTCATAACCATCATCTGTTAAAGCCTCGACATGCCAAACACGTTCACCAACAGGTTGCGTTGGATCGTACTTGAACTTCAACCCTGAAACCTGCATGAATCCACCTGCACCAGGTGCGCTTACACTATGTTCTAATGCGGCAAGTATTTCTTCACCTGTTAGGTCAAGAGTAACTAGGTTATTACCGAATGGAAGCACTGTTAACACTTCTCCTAACGTGATATCTCCTTGATCAATGGAAGCACGGATCCCACCGCCATTTTGCATCGCAATATACGTTGGGAGGAACTCATTAGCTTTTGCCGCCATTCCGTCTGCAATTAAGTTTCCTAGATTGGTTTCCTTGCTGCGAACATCATCACGGACTCCATTTAATGCAACCGACGTATTTCCTACCACCTGTTTTTGCAGTTCTGTTAATGGCGCTTTATATTCAGCTACCTTCGCTTTGGCAGCTGCATCCTCTGCATACGTATTTACATCCTTTAATTCACCAGTGTAATCCACGATTACACCATTGTCGTCGAATGTTACATCAAGAACGCCAAGATATTTTAGATACTCATTGGCTTGAACGATTAATGTCGGCTCTTCTTTTTCTACAACAACTGGTGCATCCAGTTTTGTATGGGAGTGCCCTCCAACAATTACATCAATGCCGTTTACCTGTTCTGCTAAATCCAAATCTGGTTGATAACCTAAGTGAGATAAAGCAATAATTTTGTCTACACCTTGTGCTTCAAGCATTTCAATTGTTTGATTGGCTTTTTCAACAGCATTTTCAAAAACAATGTTATCTCCAGGATTCGCTAGGAACGCTGTATCTTCTGTTGTTAAACCAAAGATCCCTACCTCTTCTCCATCTACTTCTTTAATGATGGCTGGGAAGATTTCTCCTTGTTCATCCGTTCCTCCGATTGAGGTATTGAATAGTGGCCCTAGGTCAGCATCTTGAGCCATATTTACGTTGGCAGACACAATTGGGAACTCAGCCTGCTTAATGAAGTTCGCTAGTGTCGCCGAATCCTTATCAAACTCATGATTTCCAAGTGTCATGGCATCAAAGCCTAATTGATTCATAAAATACAAGTCTGCTAGACCTGAATACTGTCTAAAATATAATGTTCCCGAGAACACGTCCCCTGCGTTTAACAACAGGCTATTTTCCTTCTGAGAACGCATTTCGTTTACTGCCGTTATCAACTTAGGGAATTGCTCTACATATGCATGTGTATCGTTTGTATGAAGAACAGACAATGTAAATGGTCCTTCTTCTACGGCTAAATCTAATTGAGCCACAAGTGCATCATGATCACTGGCGCGGCCATGTTCTTCCATATATGGAGAGTTAACGTTCACGATATCTAGTTTCGCTGCTTCGGCTAAGTTATTGGATACTAAAATATGATCTAATACTTGTGCATTTCCTTGATAGTTGTATGTGTATCTTTCAGAAGCAGGCAGCGTTTCAACTAAGTTCGTTAAGTCATCACCTTTTAAAGCGGCTAATGGTGCAGAAAACTCAAAATCATTTAAGTCTCCTAATACGACTACATTGGCGTCTTCGTTCTTTTCTTTAATATCAGAAACAAAGTTATTAACGATGGTCGCAATTTGCACACGTTGTGCTTCACTTTCAAGGTACGGCGGTTGATTTTTTCCAAATAAAGGCTGATCCCCACCTTTTGAGTTGAAGTGATTGTTAATGACAATAACTTCTTCACCTTGGAAAGTAAACTCAGCGGCAAGTGGCTTACGGCTGCTGTTGAAGGCTGCATTTGTCGGGTCAATGCGGCCAGGGTTTAAGGTAAGAGAACCATTTTCATAGGCAACAGCGCTTGCGGCATTTCCTTTTGGTGCCTCATTTAGCGTCACACGTTCTGGATTGTATAGATAGCCTACGCGGATATTTCCTCCCGGTACTCCACCGTCTTTGCCGTCAACTGGAGCAATTTCTGTCCAAGCATAGGTTGGTCCTCCAAATTCTTTGATCGTATCACTTAAAGACTTGTAGTTTGCATCAGCTCTCACAACACCATTATTCGTTTCCCCACTTTCGTCCAGCACTTCAACTAGCCCAATTATATCGGGAGATCCTAGGTTCTCGACCATTGATTTTGCCAGCTTATCACGTTTAGCAGTGTCTGTTGCTACGAAGTTTTCAATATTGTAGCCAGCAATGGTTAGCTTGTCTTCTTCTTTTTGAATAGTGGTTACTTCATTCGTTCTTTCGCGTTCTACTAGTTTAGGTAAATCAGCTGCTTTTGTTAGAATCTTAAAATTACTAAAGGTATAGCTGACCACTCCTGTGACTGTACCATTAAATGAGTCACCCGCTTTGGTTACAAAGCTGCGATCATCAAGCTGAAGAAGCATTTTCTCAGGATTTTGATTTTCTTTTGTTAATAGAGGCGTTCCTTCTTTTGTATATGCTTTTCCATTTACTTGACCCGTTATGACAGGTACTTCACCATATTTCTGTGGACCTGTTACTGTTGGATTTTCAATAGAAACTAGCATACCTTCTAGGCTTTCATAGAAATCAATGCCATCTTCTGACGGATCAAATGTCTTGAGTTGATCGTTATCAATGACAGAAGTTGGAGGGATTACGTCCCTTCCAATGACCAGTGGAGCAGGAAGCTGATTTTCACTTGAAACCTTTGTAATTTTTCCTGATTGGGCATTAATTTCTGTCATCGCTAAATCGGTTTGGAGTTTCTCGTCGTAACCATCTAGTACCCACTCTTTTACAAGTCCTGATACGGTTACACTATCTCCGACAGCTACACCGTGAGATGGCTTATAAACGAGAACACCCTCTGATGTAGCAGAATTGTCATCTGCCGTAGGGTCCTGCATATAAAAATTGCTGCCGTCTTCTACATAGGTTACTACCCCTGGTACATCTACCACATTTTTATCTTTATAAGGTGATATATGAGATTTCCCTTGAATGTCACGAATTTTTAGTCCTGTTACGCCTATAGGATCTTCACCTGGAGGTGGTGTTGTGCCATCGAATGAAATGGCCGATGGAGATTTTAGGCCAGGTACTGAAAAATAAGTTTCAAGTGAACCAGTTACAAAAACCATCTTTCCTACGATTGATGGATTTGTAAATAATCCATAGTTTGAGCGGAAATTAGAAGAGATTTGAACGGGTAATATTTTTGTTGCATCTTTTTCGGCAGGACTGTCTGCGATGGCAAAGTTAAAATCATCTTTAAATGGAGCCTCGAAATCATATGTAGCTTTCCCTCCACTGCCACCTGATGTATAACCTACAATATATCCTGCAACAGTCGCTGTCCCCGAATTATTCGCAATAGCCTGTGCAACAGTAATTGTTTCAGCAGCTTGTGCCCGATATGGCAGCACCATCCCTAGCAACATGACAAACATTGTGGTGATAGCAAAAAACTGTTTTCTAAGTCTCTTCAAGAGTATTCCTCCTCTTAATCTATTTACCTCTATAAAAGTAGTACTTCCACATAATCTTCCAAATCTATTAAACCTATCCTCCTTTCTTATAGAGGGAAGCACCACAGATATATTCCAAACTTACCATTTCTCTTTGTTTTTTTCGTTCTATTTAACGAAAACTTTACTCACTTTATACAAATCATTAATAATATTTACATAATCTAATAATGAATTTACACTACTACACCTCTATCATACTATTAATTAATTATTCTTAAACGAGAACAAATTCCCATAACCTTCCTCCTATTTTTTGAATAAATGCTAGAAACGAAAATAGGGGCTACTTTTGCTCAACCCGAACGATCCAAATTGACATGTCAATAAAAAAACGCTCCTTACAAAATGTAAGGAACGTTTCATTCAATTAATAAAGTTCATTAGAGATAACTTACCTTCATTACTCCTGAAGTTTCACTTGTACATTTCTCTTTCTTTTTCCATCTGCTTCCCCCTCCGGCAGGCGTTTATGCTTAATGAAAAAGGAAAGAATCAGTCCTACTAAGGAAAGTACGGAAACGACCATAAAGGCGATGTTCGCACCGTGTATATCCGGATAGGCAATCTCAGGGCGCTGTTTTGCTGTATCCGCTATTGTTGTCATAACGGTAACAAGGATAGCCGTTCCAACCGAAGCGGCAATCATTTTCATCGTATTATCCATGGCCGCCCCATGGGAAATTAATCGTTTTGGCAGTTGATTTAAGGCAGCTGTTGTGACCGGCATCATTACCATAGAAAGACCCAACATTCGAATTCCATATAGGACAGTAATATAGGTCAACGTGGTCGTCGGGCTTAACGTCGTAAACGCAAATGAAGCAGCAGTCATGATGGTTAATCCAATCATCACGAGCCATCTAGCCCCAACTTTATCAAATATCCTTCCAACAATGGGTGACATAAACCCACTAATCAGTGCCCCAGGTAACAATGCGAGCCCCGCCTCAAAGGCAGAATACTCCCTCATATTCTGCATAAAGAGCGGGATGATAGTTTCTGCTCCAATTAAGCCCATAAAGCTGATCATTCCAATTGCTATGGCAAAAGGGAATATTGAAAACGTAAAAACACGAAATTCCAGCATCGGATGTTTTAGTCTTAATTGGCGGAAAATAAATACAATCAGAGATATACTGCCAATTGTAAGTGATAGCAGGGTTGCAGCATGTGTCCAACCGTAATTTCCAGCACTCGTAAATCCATAAAGAAGACCGCCAAAACCAAAGGACGATAGTAGGATTGAAATGACATCCACTTTTGGCTTGGAAACCTCTGTGACATTTTTCAAGAAAAAGAATGCGACAACAATATCGATCAGAGCTATAGGCAAAATAATAAAAAATAACACCCTCCATGAAAATTGCGATGTCACCCATCCAGACAATGCTGGTCCGATGGCTGGTGCAAAGGATATGACAAGGCCGACAAGACCCATTGCAGCCCCACGCTTATTGACCGGGAAGATTAGTAAGAAAACGGTTGTCATTAATGGCAGCATAACTCCTGCTCCTACAGACTGAATAACTCTGCCTGTGAGAAGAATTTCAAAATTAGGAGCGATTCCACTTACAACTGTTCCTAACGCAAAAACACTCATAGCAGAGATAAATAACTGTCTTGTGGTAAATTTTTCTAATAGAAATGCACTAATTGGAATCATGATCCCATTCACCAACATAAAGACTGTGGTAAGCCATTGTGCACTATTTGCGGTAACGCTCATTTGATCCATAATTGGAGGAATTGCTGTTATCATCAGCGTTTGATTCAAAATCGCGATAAAAGCCCCTGCTAGCAAAAGGACGACAATCAACGATTGTTTATTTTCTGAACTCTTCATTCATCCAACTCCTTATTAAAAAAGATACTGTTACAGATTACCTTGTTTTCCTTGTAATTTCCAATCAAACGTTTTAGAGAAGTTGTGTACTAGTGTAGAAAAATTTTTCAATTTTGTAGAAACTGTACACTTCTACCTCAATCAACAAATTCAAACAACCCAAAAAGGTGATACAGAAAAATGTATCACCTTTAAGAGGTCAAAGTTCTATTCAGCTTGACTAGGATTTTGGTAAATAGATTGTACTTGGTCTGCCGAAAGCGCTAGTCCATTATATACACGAACTTCATCTATTAACCCTTTAAAAGGTATATCCCAGTAGTTAACACCTAAACCAAATTCCGCATCAATGGAGGTGAATACATTTGGGAAGTTGGTCCCTTTAAATTTCGCTACACCATTTACATAAAACACAACTCCGCCTTCTTTTACGGTTAAAGTTAGATGTGACCATTCACCTGCAGGTATGACCCTGTCCGTAACGGCGTCATACCACTGGTCTCCGTTGTGTGACCATACCATTGTATTGCCCCATCCTGTTTTAGGTACGACACTAATCCAATTGTTCACTGTTTCTGCCCCAAAGAAGGAGGTTGTAAATTCAGTGATTTGTTCAGGCTTTAACCACAAAGATACAGTGTAAGTATCACCCGTTATTAAGCCGTTCGCTAACCGCAATCCAGAATTCCCATCGAATTTAGCTGCTTGTCCCACTTTACCTTCTGCAAACGTAATTTGTCCGCCAGTATTATTTAATCGGTCTCCTGTTACCGTGGCGTCAGATTTTTTACCAGAAGTATCTTTTAAACCATCGTTAAAGCTATAGAAAGCTGATAAGCCGCCTACTTCCTTTTTCTGTACGGTAACAGTTACTTGTAATGTTTCGCTTGCTTCACCTAATTGAATCGTCGCGGTCAATTCAACCACTGCATTTTCCGAATCTGAACTTGGTCGAGTAACCTTTCCATCAACAGACACTGCGCCTGGATTAGAAGATTCCCATGTTATTTGCGCTCCTCTTGTAGCCACAGTCGGCAGCGTCAAATCACTAATGACAGTAGACGGGAAACTTGTACTTAACTCTTGTTTAATAGCATGTACTAATTCTGTATCTGAGGACGCTTTCACATGGCTTCCCCAAATAACAATTCCTTCATCTGACATCGCACTGAACGTCATCACCCACTTTTGAGACGTAGGGTCATATTGGCGGATAAAGACGCCATCATACGTACCTTCATCATCAATTGTTAATTCTGCCCGGTAGTTGTCATAAAGTTTCCATGTACCTGTAACAGCACCAGAAATGGTGTGATCTTCGTTCAATTTTACCCATGTTGATTCCGTTAATTTACCCGTAATTTCTTCTCCATGGTTAATGTATTTATAGTCACCTGTTACATCGACCTCGGACACTTTCTCAATTGTTTCACCAGCATAACGGTACGGTGTTGGCACTGGCCATTGATCACTGTTCTTAAATGTCTGGTGGACACGAACGTCATGCATTTCCCCTTGCTGTGGGAAACGAGTATGGGTAACAATAAATTCCTTGCCTAATTCTTCGTCAATTAGGTATGAGTTATGCCCCGGTGAAAGGTAGCCTGTACCAATTCCAGTGCCTGCTTCACCAAGATCTCTTTTAAATAAGAAGTTTCCAATCATCTTATTACCGATATCTTTATGATCGTCTCTACTTGGGAAGTTACCTACACCGATATCAAATGTCTCTGGGAATACTGCAGGGTTACCTTCAGCATCTACATATGGACCATCAGGACTCTCTGATCTAAACTGTCTCATCTGGTAACCGCCATCAGATGCTAAACCTCCGTAAGTAATATATAGATAATAATAGCCTGTTTCCTTATCATATACCGCATAAGTTCCTTCAGCCGATCTGCCGTAGCCGGAGGCAATTTTTGTACCGAAATATCTGTCAATCATACGGCCATCCTCTGTTTTACCATCTTTACCTGGATACTTTGGCAGCCCTGTTTTCTTATCTAATTCTAAAATATAGGTACCACCCGACCAGGAGCCATATGTCATATATAACTTATTGTTTTTTGCCTGTAGAATGTTGGCATCAATGGCGTTGGTGTACAGTTTATTATTGTAGTCTCCATTCGCCGTAAACCAATCTGGATTTATTTCATCAATCACACCATCTTCAATAAGATCAGCGATATTCGTATTTTCCCAATGCTTATTCACGACACTGTTTCGATCATAAGCTTCTTTGTTGGTAAATCCTGAATACATAATGGTGTCGACATATTTAAATGGACCTTCAATATTCTTTGACACCGCTATCCCAATTGCAGAACGGATATACGTAGAAGACACACTATAGTAAATCATGTAGGCACCCTTTGTACCATCTTCATTTACAAAATGTTTATTCCAAAAAACATCCGGAGCCCAAACGGCAAAGCCGCCTCTGCTATCTGAATCATTTTCTCCAGCCCATATAAAAGACTCAGCAAGATTTGCTGACAAATCGCCATAAACCTTATTATCTGGAGTAGTATAGCCATTGGTGAATCGATCCCAATTGACTAGGTCTGTTGATTTTGCACCGTCAATGTGTGAACCATACACATAGTAGGTACCCGTTTTGGGATCTTTAATAATGGAAGGGTCGTGAACAGAAGCATTCCTAAACTCTAGCGGCTCAACATTACTAGTATTATTTACTTGCTTCTTCCCTAGGACACCGCTTGGTATTAACAATAGCAATACTAGAGAAAAAAATATCAATCTTTTAAAATGAATCTTCATTTCGTTCTTTCTCCTCCTTTGATAGTACATTCATTTCTATATTTTCTTTCTACCAAACTTTTATACTAGAGCATAGGTATTACTACTAGTAAAATTTACCTAATATTTTGAATAAAAGAGGTAATCCTATCCTAGTTTTTTAACATAGTAGAGCGAAAAATATCTTATTATGTAAATTCATAGCTGCGCAAATATACGGACCAATTATCCCCCAATTTGTTAACTTATACTTATCTGCCCTCCATTCAAGGAAAAGTTGTACTTACAATCAGTTAACCGCTTACATATTGGGGTTAGCAAGCTAACTACTCTTAAACAATACTATAATTCTAGTAAATTCTCAATAGCCAATCACAAACTTGTTGAACAACTTTTAAAAATAAATTTTTAACATGAACGTACAAGTTACTTACCTTAAAATAAATTCTATTATAAAAAAACCTTATCTTGTAAATATTAATATTGATACAATTTTTGGCATTCATTGGTTATAGAAAAATTTTAAGGTAAGCAGGTGAATTAGTGTGGACTTTCCCACCATCCATACGAATTTTTGGGACGCAGTAATTGCAGTTCCTATTGTGATGTTGATTACACAACTTATAAAAGTTTTATTTAAAGTGAAGAAAAAGTATGTTCCAACAATAGCTCTTATTGTTGGGTTAAGCATTTCCATTTTTATAAGCCATCGCCACTATCTTATAGCTGGTGTTTTTATGGGGTGGTTCTATGGATATGCTGCAATTGGTTCCTACGCTTCAATGAAAACAACTATATTGGCATTTAGAAAACAGAATTGAATAAAAAGGCAAAAATTTTCGGGGTGTTTGAACTATCAAAAACATATATAGAAAAAGTTTTGGACTGGCTATTTATATTCATACAAATTATTTGTATTATTGCTCTTTTTAGTGATGGGAATTTTGACTATATGAGAATGGCTTTAGGTAATCTTTTCTTCTGGATCATTTATATGATTTTAGAAAAAAAAGAAGGGTGGAGGATTCCGCTTTACATTAGGATTATCACTTTACTTTCCATAACTTTTAACGATTACTTAGGGGAATATTTAAATTGGTATGTAACATCTAGTTTATATGACCGTTTGCAACATCTTTTTGGCACCTATGCATTAACACTTTGGATATTTTTTGTAGTCCAGCAATTTATACAGCTTAAATTAAAAAACCAAAGACTGACTATTTTATATATTTTTAGTCTAGCATTAGCATTGGGAACCATATATGAATTATTGGAGTTTATAGAAGATGAAGTTTTTAAACCGAAGATAAAAAATCAACCTAGCCTCTTAGATACAGACCTTGATTTAATTTCCGACTTAGCTGGCGGTATATTAGCTGTGGTTCACTATCACATCTCAAAACATTTGAAGTCGTTTCAATTTCCTTTTGAGCAGAGGACTTCTACTAAATAATGTTCTTTTTAACAAAATTATTAGCATTAACATCAGTGTTATATGTGTGACGGAATTACACTGTTTTAAATAGTTGCATATTATCATGTATTAACAGTTTCTAAACGTCTATCTTAAATCATTTAACTAACCGTAATTGTCAACAATAAAGGCAAACCCGGCATCGAAAAGGATGCCGGGTTTACTATTATTATTCTTTTATTCGCAGCCTGTCAGCCAGCTCTTCTACTGTTATGAACAGTGGCCGCTCGGTTCCGTGCGGGGTATCAGGATAATGGGTGGAAATATAGGTTTGGCCGTCAAGGCCGGTGAAAAGGCTTGAATGCCCTGCGTTCCGGTCCATTAACAGCTCGTCTTCATGATGCCAAGGACCTTCGATTCTTCCTGACTTGGAGCGAGCAACGGCCACCGTGTAGCCTCCAAAGCCTCTATCCCCATAGTTCGGAACAGAGTAACTCGACCAGAGCATCAGAAGGTCGCCGTTTTGGGCTTGGTACATGAACGGAGCATCGGTTAGGAATCCTTTCTTTTCAATCCTTGGATCTCCGAACAGCCTAATCCATCTCATTTCCGCTGCATTTAAAATATCGACCGGTTCCCCATATGATTGCTTCAAATCATGTGTCAGTCTTAGCGCCTTGATTTTCCCCTCATATTCCTGGGTCCATTCATGGCAAAATACAATCCAGCGCTGCCCATCCTTGTCTTCATAAAAAGTTCCATCAAGGCATTCCCACTCAGCAGGTGTGACGGCGACATCACTGTGCGGAACGTATGGCCCCGCCGGATGGTCAGCTACCAAGATACCTGTCCCGCGGTGTTCGCCAATCCCACCTTTAAACGTCGCAAACATAAAAAACCGGCCATCAATCGAAAATACCTCAGGCGCCCAGTAATGGCGCACGCCCCAAAAACCGTGCGGCGGTTCAAAGGCAATATAAGGGCCTTCCCATGTCTCCAAGTCTTGGCTCACAAACACTTCAAAAACGGGATCTTTGTCACCGCAGCCATCCGCAAATGTAGTCCCAAATAAATAATACTTATTTTCCTCAGGGTATGGGAACACAAATGGGTCCCTCATATGGATTTCTTCCCGGTTCAGCTTTTGTACGGTACGGAAACCTTTTTTCATTATTTAGCCCTCCACGATTTCTGCATGCCACATATCATTAATCTTCCGGATTTCTTTCAGCTCGCATTTTGGCTTACGGTCATAGGTGAGCAATCCGTTGATTTCCTGTTCAACATCCGTTAATTGGGTATAGCAATACCCATGCAGCGCTTTTGAAGCGTACACCGCTTCCATGATTCGCTGATAATCCGCCGTAAATTCATCAGAGCCGGTAACAGAAGTGTAACCCCAGCCCGCATCTTCGCCAACTTTAAAACCAATTCCACCAAACTCGGTCAGGATGATTGGCTCTCCCTGATGTTCAAAGCCATTGGCATAAATTTTCCGTTTAGCCGGCTGAGACTGCAGAAGCTGCTCTTTCGTGGAAATGGACTGTTTATAGTGTTCATATTTTGCTTTTTCATTATCATTCCCATGATTATAATTGTGGATTGCACAAATATCAGATCGAGTAAGTTCCCAGCCGTCATTGGAAATCACAAGGCGCGTAGCATCAAGAGATTTAACAAGGTGGTACATAGCCAGCGAATGGTTTTGCTGTTGTTTGTCTTCGCGCACATTCGGGATGCCCCAGCTTTCATTGAGCGGCACCCATGCAACAATAGACGGATGGTTGTAATCACGTTCAACAATCTCTATCCATTCCCTTGTCAGTCTGGCGGCAGCTTGATCGTTAAAAGAAGGAGATGCTGCGCATTCACCCCAGACAAGGAAGCCGAGCTGGTCCGCCCAATATAGGAATCTAGGATCCTCCACTTTTTGATGCTTCCGGCAGCCATTAAAGCCCATTTCCTTTGCTAGCTCGATATCAAGCTTTAACGCTTCATCGCTTGGCGCCGTCAGCAATCCCTCAGGCCAGTAACCTTGGTCAAGCACAAGCTTTTGATAGTATGGCTTATTGTTTAGGTATACCATTCCGTCTTCAGCATGAATCTTCCTCATGCCGAAGTATGCTTCAATTTCATCAAGAATGGAACTGTTTTCTTTTATCGTCAATTTTACGTCAAACAAATTCGGGTTCTCCGGCGTCCAGCACCAGCCATTGTGGTGAAACGGAGTACGGAAAATTTTATTTTGAAATAGATTAATGGAACGCTGAGCATTTTTCTCAAATAAATGGATTACATCCTTCGCAACAGTCTCTCCTTTAAAGGAGAATTCCACTACTGCCTGTTTGCCGACAAAATCCCCTTCCACCTCTAATTCGAGGTGTACTGCACCATGATCCACATCAGGCGTAAATTTCACCTTTGAAAAATGGACTGGGTTGACCGCCTCCACCCAAACCGTCTGCCATATTCCAGAAGTCCGTGTATACCAGATTGAATCAGACTTTTCAATCCAATATTGCTTGCCTCTTGGAATCGTTTCATCGGTTGAAGGATCTTCTACTCTTACGACAACAACCTCAGTCCCGCCATTTAAATAATGGGTGACATCAAAGGAGAAGGAGACATTTCCTCCTTCATGGAAACCTACGAGCTGTTCATTCACATAAACCCACGCCCGGTAATCCACCGCCCCAAAGTGAAGGATGACCTGTTGCCCTTTCCAGTCAGACGGAACCGTAAACTCGCGGCGGTACCAGACATGGTCATGAAAGCTGTGGTCTTCAACACCGCTCAATTTTGTCTGATAGGCAAATGGAACGTTGATTTCTTTCGTAAAAGCAGCCGCATTCGTCTGCCAGGCTTCTTTTACCCCTTCATTACGATCATCAAAGGCAAACTGCCAGGTTCCATTCAAATTTAACCAATTCTTTCTTTTCAACTGTGGTCTAGGATATTCTTGACGCATCATAACATTAGTCTCCTTTAACTGCTTTATTCATGTTGAAGCAACAAACCTTTATTTAATTCCCGAGTTCGTTACACTTTTTACAAAATATTTGTTGGCCACTAGAAAAACAACGATTGCCGGGATGGTTGCTACAACGGTCGCAGCCATCATGCCAGCGGGATTGACAAAATTCGATCCTTGGATCAGCGTCGCAATTCCGAGAGTCATCGTTTTCATTTCATTAGAGTTAATCACGAGTGACGGCCAAAGGTAATCGTTATAGATCCCCATAAACGTGATAACGCCCAGTGTTACCGCTACCGGCTTGATAGCTGGGAATATGACATGGCGCAGGATTTGCATTTGAGAAGCTCCGTCAAGGTAGGCCGCTTCTTCCAGATCCTTTGGAAAACTAATAAGGAAGTTGTAGATCAGGAACACACCCATTGTGCTTGCTGTATATGGTAGAACCAGTGGAATAAAGGTGTCTAGTAAATTAAAACTTTTAAACATATAGAACGCTGGGAAAAGTGTTACTATGCCTGGAACTGTCAAGGCGATTATGATCGTCCCGATGATGATTTTTTTACCAGGCACTTGTAATCTGGCCAAAGAGTATGCCGCGAGAATATCAATGGCAACAACAAGAACTGTTCCGATAATCGTGATAACAGCTGTGTTAAAAACCCAGAGAAGGATTGGGGCATCACTAGTTGGCGAGAAAATATCGATATAGTTTTGCAGTGTCCAAACATTTGGCAGGATGGCGGAACTGGACATGGATTCACTTAATGTTTTAAAGGAAGTGAAAACCATCCAGACTAGTGGTAAAAGAAACAATACGGCGATTAGGACTGCCAGTGTGACAACGATGATGTTTTTTTGCTTTCGTCTCATGTTAATTCACTTCCTTTTTGCGGTAAGACATAAAGTACTGAGCAGCAGTTACAAGAAGCATGATAATGCCCATTAAAATGGCCATCGAAGAACCAACACCAAGCTGGTTCATACCGAAAACGGCATTCTGAATGCTCATTGTTAATGTGGTAGTCGACTGCTCCGGACCCCCTGCCGTGATGAGCCTTGACTGCCCATACAAGTTGAATGACGCGATTACAGTCATAATAATGATAAAAAATGCGACATGTTTGATCTGCGGCAATGTGATATAAATAAATTTCTTGAACCCATTGGCTCCGTCTAGGTCAGACGCTTCATAAAGACTTGGATCAACCTCATCAAGGGCATTGATGAACAGCATCATATTGAATCCAATCGTCCACCAGACAGTCGCTATAAGAACGGACACCCAAGCATAGGGCTGCTCACTAAGCCAGTTAATCGGTTTGCCCAATATACCCATACTGACCAAAAGATTATTGATAAAACCGCCATTCTCATTGAAGAGCCACAAGAAGATAGCAGATACAGCAGTTACTGAAATTGAATAAGAAACAAAGTAAATGGTTCGGAATACCGGCTTAAGCTTCGCTGGCAGATGATCGAGAATGAGCGCAAGTCCTAAAGCGATGATCACAAGCGGAGGAACGCTTATGACGACGAATACTAGCGTATTTTTCAATGCCAGCATAAACGCTTCATTATAGAGAGAGCCAGGGGTTAAAATATCAATGTAGTTTTGTAGACCAATAAAGCCGTTATTGCCCGATGAAAGATTCCAATTGTGAAGACTGACCCATACCCCTAAGAACATCGGTGCAAGCCAGAATAAAATAAAGCAAAGTATAAATGGGGAAACCATCAGGATTGCCCATGTTTTTGTCGAAGTTCCTTTGTGCATTTTATACACCCTCCAATAAGTAGGAGAACTTATGCTCACCTTTTTGCTGAATTCGTGATTTTAGCGAGAATGGCGCAGAAATTCCCGCGCCACTCTGCCTGTTTTCATGATTACTTCGGTTCTGTCTCTGCAATTTGCTGTGCTTTCTTTGTTGCAGACTCAAGTTCTTTCATTAATTGTTCTTTTGTCAGTTTTTCAGTTGTTACAAGCTTGCTGAAGACTTTTTCATTCATGTAGCGGATTTGTTCGCCATACTGATACACTTGTGGCGGAGCGACAAAAGAATCAAACTGTAATGAGTTTTGGTACGCAATTTGATACTTGTCCTGTTCAGCTGTCACTTTTTCGATAGTCTTCAAGTGAACAGGAGCTTGCCCTCCATCTGCCCAGTTGATCAGATTTTCAGGAGTGAACATATATTTGACGAACTCAGCAATTCCTTCTTTAACCTGCTCGTCTTTAACACTTGCGGAAACCGCAAGCATGTGAGCATTACCATAAGCGGCAGGCTGCTTGCCGATTTGCGGAATTGGCGCAATTCCTAGGTTATCCCCGTATTTTTCTTTGGCTGCCCCATAGAACCAAGGACCTGTAAGAGCGACTGCTGATTGAACTGCTTTGCCCGATTCTGCTTCTTTCATGAAGGTTTTAAATTCTCCATCAAGACCTAAGCCAGCTGGAGAAACTTTATCTTTCCAGACCATGTCATGGAACGTCATCAGTGCATCCGCAAATTCAGGCTGCGCAAAGTTCAAGGCATTGCCATCCTTCAGATCTACACCGTTTTGCGCAGCGATCATCAGCATGTAAAACTCCACAAGACCTGTTGACGGTACACCTAGTGCGTATAGATCTTTATTTTTTGCTTGAAGCTCTTGATTCAACTTTAAGATATCTTCATACGTTTTTGGAGCTTCATTTACGAATTCTTTATTATAGAACATTGTTAAAGGATGAATATCAATCGGGAATCCGTAAAGCTTTCCATCCAATTTTGCAAGATCCATTCCAGCTTTGTGGAAATCAGATTCTTTCAAACCTGCTTTTTCATACAGAGAGCCAACATCCTGAATCATGCCGTCAAGACGGTATGTTTCTAGGTTATTTCCATGAATGACAACAAGGTCATAGTCACCGGATTTGTATTTTGTATAGTGTTCTTTTTCTTGGCTTTCGACGATTTCATACTTGTCCTGAGAAGCATTGAATCCATCTGTAATCTTTTTCATGTATGCCCCGTCACCACCGGTGAAACCGTTGATAAACGAGATTTGAATCTTGCCATCTTTTGACTTAGTTGACGCACCATTGCCGCCTGAGCAAGCGCCTAATACTAGGACACTAGCAATTAATAAAACTAGCCATTTTAAAGACTTCATTCTGTTTTCCCCCTAGGAAATAGATTAACTTCGGTTGAAAGGTCCTTTTTCTTTGTAACCCTTTATTAAAACGCTTTCAACTTTACGAAGTTATTATTACATATTTTATTATTACAAATCAAGTGTTTTTATTATAATATTTTTTATAATAAAAAAGCTGACCGGAATAACATCCAATCAACTTTCTCCTTAAGCGTATTAACCTGCTGCAGCATATTGAATTCTCATGATCAATCCTTGCTCATAATTTCCGAACTTCGAGCCGAATAAATTAATACCACCTTGATTTTTCGCATCTTTTTCTACCCCGAGCTGCAGTGAAATGTAAGGCTTTTCCTGCAATTTCAAATCATCAATCGTCACCGGAGAAATTTTCACTCCATCAATAAAACTGCCTTCATGGTTGATTTTCCAATATTTTAACACACCATACTGAGTATTATGTGTTTCCCACCAACCTGGTGTTAAAAATCCCCTCTCGCCACCAAAGTCTCCAGGGCTTGTCCAGTAGCCAATTTCTTTCCCATTAATCCAGCAGGTGATATCAGAAGGCCAGTCTAAATTATGATATGGAGCCTCCGAACATAATTCAACGGAGAAATTCAGCTCCTCGACCCTCGCTCCGTATGGAATCCTGTTTGGGAAGTGATATTCAATGTTACCGGAACGAAACCAGATAAGCTGGGCATTTTTCCGCTCTGGTTCGTAAAAGGACCGTGGATCATCAAGGATATGGATGATGCCCTTTTCACTAAGGAGGCCGCAAGTTGGCTCAATATCACATCGAACGTATTCGCCAATTTCTAATTCAAAGGTTAACACATCTTCCTTCGCGGGGGCCTTCTCCTCAAGATCTATAATGATACGGTCATAGCGCTTTGAACTCACCTTTTGGCTCCCGCGGCCGGGTACGATCTCAGTCGTGATCAAACCTACTTCCTCCAGCTTCCTTACATTCACCGCTGCCGAAGAAAACGGGATGTTTAATAGTTCAGAAAGCTCATTCACATTTTTGGGACCGCCAGTTAACGACCGAATCATTTCCATCCGGTGTTCATTTGCGAGCGCTTTACAGATATCAATCGCTTCTTGTAATGTTAATTGTAATGTTCTCACATTGTTCTCCCTTTTGTTACATCTTTTATTATAATAAAAATACCGGAAAATGAATTCAACTGCAAATTTTCTTATAATAAAACGATGGTCTTTCCTTCATTTTACAATAATTTGTTTTAAAACTAAACTTATTAATACGATTATAAGACATATCGTCTTCTCAGAATATATTAGCTGGTGTTGTAGTTTACATAGTATCCATATACGGTCTAGAAGGGTAAAGAACTTGTTTACCGTAGTTTTCTTGAATTTTTAATCTCGACATCATGATAATTAATTTGTAAGATACTGTAAATGGTAATTTGTTCAACCCATATTGGCATTTGGAGAAATTCGTGGGATTTAAATCAAATGCTTTCACTCAAAAGATAGAGTACTTATACGATATTTTTCTAATACAGTATTACAGATTAATAAAAAAACGTTCCTTCCAATGTGCAAGAAACGTTCATTCTACTTATCTATTTAATTGTTTAACTTAATCAGCTTGGTTTCCTAGAGCAAAGCGGACGGTTCTAATGGTTATTTTTGACCAGTGTTAATCACAGTTGAACCATCAGAACCGTCCCTCTTGTGCCCTAAAATTCAGGAATGTCGATTTTCACTTCAGAACCTTGTTCCGCGGAACGTAAAATTCCATCAATGATTGCTTGATTGATGACAATTTGTTCACCAGGAATTGGTGCTGGATTACCATTTTGAATCGCCAAAACAAAGTCGCGTACCTTTTCATAAAAGATATTTAACTGATGTCTTTGTATAGGAATGGCAGATTCTACATGGTGCCCTTTAATATCATGGAAAAGGCTGATCGAGCCGATTCCCCCGTCCCATACACCGCTCCATGGTCCGCTACCTGCTGGTGTTAATTTCAAACCGGCATCCATGCCAAGGAAGAGTGTTGGACCTAGAGAGTCCATATGCATGGCCCATGATATTTTAAAGTTTAAAACAATACCGCCTTCTAAACGGATCATCGCCACTCCAAAATCCTCTACTTCAAACTTATCCGCTTCCTTGTGATATAAAGGATTCGTACCGAAATGATTAGACGTATAGGCAGAAACGGTTAAGGGCTTAGGATAGCCCAGCGTATTTAAAGCCAGGTCTAATGAATAACAACCGATATCGGCCATTGCACCCGCACCTGCTAATTCTTTATTGATAAAGGTACCCCCCGGCATTCCCCGCCGGCGTCCCCCGCCTGTTTGAACATAATAGACATTCCCTAGTTCACCCGATTGAACGATTTCTTTTACGGCTTTCATATTAGGATCATATCGTGGTTGAAACCCGACCGTCAGCATTCTATCTGCCATTTTGGAGGCCTCTACCATTTCTATCGCCTGTCCTAAGGTCACGGCCATCGGTTTTTCCACTAGCACATGTTTGCCTGCATTAAGGGAATCAATGCTTGTGCTATGATGTGCGACATTCGGGGTACATATACTGACACCGTCGAGATCCATATGTAACAGCTCGAAATGGTCATCAAAAGCCTTTGCTTCTGTTAATTCAAGCTGTTCAATAAATTTCTTAGCCTTGCCTGGAATGACATCGGCAACCGCTACAACCCTTACATCCGGCATTTGCTTATAAGCTCTTGCATGTGCAGCAGCAATTCCGCCGCTGCCGATAATTCCGATCTTGACCGTATTTGACATCTTCTTTCCTCCGTTATTTTACTGAAGTAATAGCTTGATAGCCTGCCGCTCTATAAATCTGTTCGGTCAGTGCGACGACTTCCTTAGCGAATTCCCCAGGAACCTTGACTTCAGTAATGCCTAGGATGGCATCGATAAAGCTTTTGTCTGAATTGTTTGTTTGTGGAGGAAGCTCATGGATAATCGCTTCATTTCCTAATCGGCGAAGAACAATCTTGCCATTGTCATAAAAAATCGCTCCATTCTCTCCACAGAAAACATAGGTTTCATGCCAGCATGGAGCATTTCCAACAATATTTAAACCTGCCACTACATTGTTTTCAAAGCGGATCGTTGTAAAAGAATCCAGCTCTACATGCGTTTTATGCTTTTCTAATTTACATTCGACTTCAAGCGGTTTTAAACCCGTCGTCCACAAAAGTACATCGACAATGTGACTTCCCGAATCCATCAGCATTCCGCCGCCGGATAACGATGGATTCTGCCGCCAGGTACCTGTGGTCAAGTGTTTCCAATCCTGGTATAAAGAAGCGGTGACTGATGTAAGCTTTCCAATTGTTCCTTTTGAGAGTGCTTCCCGAATGTAAAGAAAGCTAGGCTCAAAATGTCTTTGATAAGATACTTGCAGAACCCTCTTTGCCTTTTTTGCCAATTCAATCAGCTGCTCTGCTTCATCTAAAGTACAAGCCATTGGTTTTTCAATTAACACATGGCATCCATGTTGAATCGAATCCACCACCTGTTGATAATGCAGGGTATGCGGCGAACAAATAAGCACCGCATCCATTGGGATTGTTTCCAACATATCTTGATGATCGTTAAATTCATCAATCTGCTCAAGGTTGAATTTTCCGATCAATTGTTTGCGATTTTCCAGACTTGGGTCAGCTACCGCAACAATCTGAGCGGTATTTATTTCCCTCAATTGTTTGACATGCACATGAGAAATACCACCCGTTCCAATAATACCTACTCTAACAGTTTCCATCTCTTACACCCCACTTTGAATCCTATTAAAACCCTCATTAATTCGTAACAAAGGAAGATTTCTCTTGGAAGTAAACGGCTTTTCCTGTTTTAGCAGATTCATAGATAGCCTCTAAGATTTGCGTGACTACATATGCTTGTTCCGGCTTTACCACAGGCTCTGTGTCATTGAGAATTGTATCAATCCAAAGTCTTGCTTCTAGATCGGCATCTGATTCTGAATCTCCATCATAAAAGGCTACTCCCCCAGCACCGAGTTCAACATTGGTGGTATAAAGCTTTCCGAAGCTTTCCCCGTTGATTCTAAGTCCATCCTTCATATCGGCTCCGCCCTCTGTACCGCTAAGTGAGCATTTTGCTTCATCCTCATCTAGAGAGTTTAAAGCCCAGCTTGCCTCGAGCACAATGGTAGCGCCATTTTCCATCGTAATAAAGCCAAATGCAGAATCCTCAACGGTAAATTTTTCAGGTTCCCATGGCCCCCATGCATTGGCAGCATTTTTCTTTTGGCTTAATTTATGATACGTGTTACCCATCACAGATTTAGGTTTATAGTTATTCATCATCCATAATGTTAAATCGAGGGCATGGGTACCAATATCAATTAACGGGCCGCCGCCTTGTTTTTCTTCATCCAAAAACACACCCCATGTTGGAACGGCACGTCGGCGAATCGCATGTGCCTTCGCAAAATAGATCTCCCCTAAATCCCCGCGATCACATACTTGATGTAAATACTGGCTATCAGGTCGGAAACGATTGTTATACCCGATTGTCAGTTTTTTTCCAGAGCGTTTTGCCGCCTCAACCATGGTTCGTGCTTCAGCAGACGTCTTTGCCATAGGCTTTTCACACATCACATGCTTACCCGAATCCAGCGAAGCAACAGATATTTCCGCATGAGAATCATTCGGCGTAAGGACATGAACCACCTCAATCGCTTTGTCCTGGATAAGTTCACGATAATCCTTATACACCTTTGCGTCAGGAATTCCGTACTCGGCCGCCGCTTTTTCAGCTCTTTCAATCAGAACATCACAAAAGGCAACTAATTCAACATGCTTCAGCTTAGATAAACTTGGCATATGTTTTCCATTTGCGATACCGCCACAACCTACAATTGCTACTTTTACTGTTCTTGTCATCTTTAAGTCCTCCTGTGTTTTTATTTAAAATAAATAGCAAGATGTTCTTTAGCCTTGATAATTCCTTGCTGTTCTTTCTCTAAAGACCCCCAATAGCGATGATCTTCTAGTTCTATACTAATCGGACCCTGATAACCGACCTTTTCTAAACGCACAGCTACCTTTGCCCAATCCACATCTCCTTGCCCAGGAATGGTGTATCTCCATGATCCTTCAGAAAAATCATAGTTTACTCCAAAAGTGGCAGTAATGTTGCCGCACTCATATTGTTCATCATATAAAATTTCAGTGTCTTTACCATGACAATAATTAATTCTGTCACCAAATTCACTTAAAACCCGTAAATGGTCAATCCCTAGCCTTACTAAGTGGGAAGGATCATAATTGATTCCGAAATGTTTAGACGGAATTTCATTGAACATCGCTCTTAGCATTTCTGGTGTACAGCCTAAAGTTGGATAATACGGAGCTGGCCCCGGCCACCCTTCTAAGGCAATATAAATGTTCTCTTGTTCCGCATGCTTCACGATAGTAGGAAATGTTTCTTTCCAGATTTCAAACGCTTTTTTTCTCGGCATCGTAATATCTTCCGGAACCAGACACATAAACATGACTTTTCCACCAAGCTCAGAAATTTCTGTCATTTGAGATTTTAGAGCGTTCACTGCTTCTTCACGACTTTTCGTATCTGCGCTTAAGAGCTTTGTGCTGCCAACCGCTCCTACACCATCAATCGATCCGACCTCAAGCCCAGCATTTTCTAATACATCTTTCACTTCTTGGTTATAAACTGGAACATCGATTACATCTAGGCCAATACTAGCAGCGAATCTTGCGACAGACTCCATTCCTTCGGCACCGATCTTTGGTGAAATTCTCATTCCTATTTTCTTATTCATATGAACAACCTCCTACTATTTAAAATAAATATTAATAGATTCCTATTTAATTCCACTAAAAGTAATTCCTTTAATAAATGTTTTTTGTAAAAAGAAGAATAGTATGATAACAGGTACTGTCATCATCGTTGATACAGCCATCATAAGTCCCCACTCAGAACCCTTCTGGCTTTGGAATTGCTGTAAACCTAGAGATAAAGTGTATTGCACAGAATCGGTTAAATAGAGTAATGGTCCGATAAAGTCTGTCCAACTGGCCATGAATTGAAATAAACCTACAGCCAATACCGCTGGTTTTGCTAGTGGAA
The DNA here is from genome assembly GCF_013409995.1 of Neobacillus driksii. Taxonomy (GTDB): domain Bacteria; phylum Bacillota; class Bacilli; order Bacillales; family Cytobacillaceae; genus Neobacillus; species Neobacillus driksii. The sequence continues at coordinate 50,971 of NZ_JACCBX010000009.1, read as the reverse complement.
GCATGATTTGCCAATAGATTCTGAATTCGCTGGCGCCATCTATCTTCGCAGCCTCTCTTAAGCTATCAGGTAAGCCCATAAAAAACTGCCTTAACAGGAAGATGTAAAAAGGGATTCCGAAAAATGCTGGGATGATTAATGGATAAGGCGTACCTACTAACCCTAATTTTTCAAACAATAAAAATAATGGAATCATCGTTACTTGCCCAGGAATCATCATGACGCCAATGGTAATGATAAAAAGGATATTCCTTCCTGGCCACTTTAGTTTCGCGAAGCTATAGGCGACAATCGGACATGATAATACAGCTCCAATGGTACTGACCAGGGTAATAATGGTGGTGTTTTTTAGATAAGTAAAAAATGGGATATAATTCATGGCATCGATATAATTGCTCCACTTAACGGGCTTCGGAATCCATTCAGGCGGAAAAGTAAATACTTGTGTCAAAGGTTTTAATGACGTTGATACCATCCAGATAAATGGAATCATAAAGAAAAACGATGCGATGATTAGTACCAAATGTGCTGAAAAACGTGTTACTTTCTTTTTCCTGGTTCCATCCATTTTTTCTCCTCCCTTATTTGCCTTGATAGTGAACCCATCGCTTGGATGTGATAAATACAAAGGCCGTTAATGCCATAATGATGACAAATAAAACCCATGCCATGGCCGATGCATAGCCCATTTTAAAGAATTTAAAGCCATTATCGTATAAATACATGACATAAAATGTTAATGAATTGGCTGGTGTCCCTTTCCCTTGTGTCAATGTGTAAGGCAGTGTAAATTGCTGGAAGGCACCTATAATTCCCATTACCAAATTAAAAAAGATAACTGGTGTTAGTAGAGGAATTGTAATATGAAAGGTTTTTTGGAACCAGTTCGCTCCGTCTACTTCTGCTGCATCATAATAATCTTCTGGAATATCTCCCAGCCCCGCTAAATAGATGACTACTGCCTGACCTATTCCCCACAATGACATGAGAATCAATGAAGGCTTAGACCATGTCTCACTTCCAAGCCATGACGGCCCATCAATACCGATCGTGCTTAAAACTCCGTTTACTAGCCCAAACCCTGGATTTAACAGCCACATCCATAGAACTGCCAATGCTACATGTGGAACGAGAGTCGGAAGGAAGAAAATGGTTCGGTAAACAGCCATCCCTTTTACTTTCATGTTCAGCATCATGGCGAGTGCCACACCAAAGATGATTCCTAATGGGACATAAAACACCGCAAAGTAAACGGTATTATAAACCGATTTCCAAAATAATTCATCATTCATTAGATTTTTGTAATTCTGCAAACCTACGAATTCACCAGGCTGAAGGATACTGTAGGATGTAAAGCTAAAATAGATGGATGAAAACAAAGGAATTGCGTAAAAAACCAGTAAACCAATAATCCAAGGTGAGACAAATAAAAATCCGGTTTTGTATTCCCCCCAATTACCCAGCCTTTTCTTAGCAGTGATGTTTATTTGTTTGTTAGGTCCTGTTTTAGGAGAGTTCATATTTTCAGCCAATGGTATGTCACCTTTCACATTAATCACCGCTCCTCCCGAATATTCTGTTCCGGGAGGAGAAAAACTCCTCCCTTTCTTATCCAGTAAGTTCTTATTTACTTAGTTCTTTATTTACTTTTTCATTCACTTTTGTTAATAGCTCTTCTGGCGTTCCATTTCCACGAGTTGCATTTTCTACCGCACTGGCCAGTTCGTTCCAATATAACGAGCCTTGTGTCATTACTGGTCGATGGTGAGAAACAGGTAAAATATTAACAAACTCTTTTAAGATTGGGTCTTCTTTATAACCTAGTTCTTCATTGACGGAATCAATGACAGAGAAGTCTCTCGCGATGCCACTGAAAATCTTTTGACCTTCTTCCCCGCCGAAGAACTTCAGAAATTTCCATGCAGCCTCTTTATTCTCCGCACCTTTAGGAATGACAACGGACCATCCTCCTGACCAAGTTGTATGATTTTCACCTGTTGGAGTTGGGATAGGAAATACCCCATATTTCAAGTCCGGTTTGAATTTCTTAATTGCGGAAACCTCCCACGGTCCACTTACCTTCATGCTTAATTGGCCCGTTAAGAATGGGTCCATGGCACCCTGACCTTGTGAATCAGTAAAACCAGCGATATCCTCAACATTATATTTCTTAGCAAAATCGGTCATCCACTGAAGAGCATCTACTAACTTTGGATCATTTGCTGTAGCTTTATTTGTTTCAGGATTATAGAATTCTCCGCCGAATGACCAACCCCAGCCATAAAACCAACCTTGGCCAAACCATGGAATAAAGCCAATTCGTTCAAAGCGCTTACCTTTTTTCTTCGTTAATTTTTCCGCAGCAGCTTCTAATTCAGCAATGGTTGTTGGAGGGTTTTCTGGGTCTAATCCCACTTCTTTGAAATGGTCTATATTAAAATACACAAGCCTTGAATCCGTAGTGGTAGGGATTCCGTACAGTTTACCTTGATAACTGGCCTCATCCCAAGCAAAAGGATAGTAGCTTTCCTTTTTAACTCCGCTGGATTCCGCTAATTGTGTCAAATCCTCCAAAGATCCTTGCGCTGCCCAGGATCCGATCTCAAAACGGTCGAAGTATGCGACATCTGGAGGATTTCCACCGGAAATGGCCGTCATTAATTTTTCATTTTGTCCTTCACCTTGATTTGCTGTATAGACAGCATTGATTTTGATATCTGGATTCTGTTTCTCAAACTCCTTAATGACTGCATCCACCGCTTCGCCCGTAACATCTGTCATTGGGTGCCAAAAAGTTACAGTTGTTTGATTTTTACTCCCTTTCTCTGAAGAGTTCGATTTGGAGGAGCATCCAGTAAGAATCATAGATAAAGTCAGCACGATCATTAATGCTATTGCTCCAATTCTTTTTTTCTTTTGCTTCATGTCCATCCCCCTGCTTTCTTATTAGTTTTTCATATTCCTTTTTATGTACTTTCATAGTTGAATCATTAATAAAAGCGCTTTCAAATTTACCTTTTAAAAAATCTAAGTTAAATGGTATAACAACTATAACTTGTTATTATTAATGGTATATTGATAGATTACCAACTACACACAGACATGTCAACATACTTTTTGAAAATTCTTTCTTTTTAGTTCTTAAGCATTTTTACAGTATTTTTGTTTAGAGAGCAACAAAAAAAGCAATCCTTTCACAAAGGATTGCTTTCGTATTTATATTCGCTGATTTGGCGCAGATGATTTTCCTTCAATCAAAGTAAAATCTATCACAGTATGCTTGGGAATTTTCTCGCCCTTTAATTGCTTCAATAATAGATCAACGGCCTTTTTGCCCATTTCTTCCTCATGTTGATGGATATGCGTAAAAAGCGACTGATCAAAACGGTCCTCTGGGCAGTCGAAACATACAATAGAATAATCTTCGGGAATTTCTTTTCCCAGCTTTTTTAATACATTCATTAGCGTTAAAGACAAATAATATTCACTCACCACAAAGGCCGTGACTTCCGGATTATTTAGAATAAATTGTTTAATCGAATGAAAGTCGGCTTTCATATTACTTTCCGAGTGATCCACGTACTGTGGTAAGGAACTGATCAGATCAATTAATAAAAAGTCAGGATTCATTTTCAAACCTTGCTTTGAAAAAGCAATATGAAACCCTTGGAGTCTCTCCTCTAGCGTAGAATTCCCGCTAGGAGACGGTGAAAGGAATGCGATTTCCTTATGACCTAACGTGAATAAATAATTCGTTAAGGTTTCACAGGCGGATTGATTGTTTGTACAAACGGAGCTAGCAGGAATACCTTTCAAGTAACGATCCACTAATACTATTGGATAGTCCTTTACCACTAGTTTTAATATTTCTGTATTGTAATGTTCGCCGTGCACCGGAAAGATGATGAGTCCATCCACACCACTTTTTACAAGATCGATGATAGCATTTTCCTCTTCTTTGGTGTTCCCTCCAGTACGTCGGATAATCAAGTTGCAATTATTTTGCATACAAATTTTTTCTATCGTTTTTACTAGATTTAACCCAAATGCATTATCAAAGTCAGGTATGATAAGGGCGACTAATTTACTAGTTGTAAGACTGGAACTTTGATAGCCATTGGAAGAGGACTCCATATTTTCTTGCTGCTGATGGGCGACAAATGAGCCTTTTCCTCTTATCCGCTCAATGATGTTATTTTGAGCAAGCAAATCTAATGCCTTTTTTGATGTAATTCTACTTACATCGAATTCTACAGCCAATTCCTTTTCCGAAAGTACTCGATCTCCCTCCATTAAATGACCTTGCTTAATTTGATCGATGATATATTCATATATTTTTTCATATAAGGGAGTACTCATACGCATTTCACCTTTTAAAGTTGATATATTTATTATATATAAATATATCATCTTAATGCTAGTAAAACAATATAGTTATTTTTGACTAGTTAAAAAGTTATATTCTACCATTTGAGAATTTACCGCTTTTATCGGTTGGGTGATCAGGGTAAGCACCTGAGTTGATAAATAGGCGGAAGAATTCCGCTTAATTCGTAATTAGTATTAAAAAAAGAGTAAATAGACGGAGAAATTCCGCCTATTTACTCGAAAAATTCAAAATTGGGAGATTTTTCTTTGGTTAAGCGGAAATCTCCGCTTATTTCCCCCGTAATGAGCTCCATTCTGCATCTAACCGGAAAAACTCCGCTTATTTTACTCGATTAATTTTTGATGCCAATACGACTTTCATCTCTTTACGTATCTCAAGAAAAGCACTCAAAACGGAATCCTTTACAATTATACAAGAAACGTTTTCTAAAAAATCAACCTATCTAATTAATTGTTTCTCTTTTATAGGTTTGGTTTCCTTGCTTAATTTGATGATTTCACCCATAATACTTATCGCAATTTCTTCTGTTGTTTCCGCACCAATCTCCAATCCAATTGGAGAATGAACCCGCTCTAGCTGTTCTTGTGCGATACCTTCACTTTTTAATTTCTCAAATATCGTTATCACCTTGCGTTTGCTTGCCACCATCCCAACATAGGCGATTGGAAATTGCAGTGCTGTTTTTAATACTCGGTCATCACCATCTTTTGTCACAATGATCACATAGGACTTTTCATTTAGGTTTGCCGCTAGTAATGCCTCTTCAATATCCTCGTTGACGAAAATGTTTGTGGCATTTGGAAAGCGTTCCTTAGTTGCGTAACCAACCCGGTCATCGACAATGCAATAAGGAAGTTCAAGGGAATCGGCAAGCTTTGATAGCGCATGTGCTAAGTGACCGGCTCCAGCCAGAACGAGTTCAGGTCTGCTTGTATAGACCTCGATAAACACCCTAAGTGTTCCGCCACAATTCATTTGAATTCCATCTTTTGCGTGTTTATTTAGTTTGTATTCAACGATTTTCGATTTGCCGATTTGGAGTGCTTTAACACTCTCTTCAATGATAAAGTGTTCTGCCAAGCCCCCTCCGACAGTACCTTCAATTGTACCGTCCCGGAATACAATCATTTTTCCAACATGCCTGGGAGTCGAGCCCTTTGATTCAATAATCATGGCTAGTGCAAAAGTTTCGTTTTGACGATTCAGCATGGCGACTTTTTCCATCAGCAGCATAAATAAGCTCCCCCCTTTAACCTTAAATGTGTTGAATATGTGTTGAGTTGGTAAGGAAATAACGTAATAGATTTAAAGCCACTGTTTTTCTGTATATAGCAGTGGAACGCTGATCATCGATTGGTTTGATGATTTTATCAAAGGCAGCTACAACCTTTGCAATATCCATATCTGTTACTGGTATGGTCTTACCTAGCAGCTTTTTCTCAATCTCATTGGAACGGATCATCGTAGGTCCAACCGCTCCGAAAGCGAAGCGAACATCCTCAATGACAGCACCTTTTGTCCGGATATATCCTGCAAACCCTACTTTGGCTATGGCATCTGCATTGCGGTTGCCCACCTTCTCAAAAACCACATGAGCACCTTCTTCTAAAACCGACGGCAAAATTATTTCAGTCAGAATTTCATTCGGCTCACGCTGCACTCTTCGCACACCTTGAATAAATTCACAAATCGGAACGATTCGATCCCCATTAACTGAGCGCAGCAAAAGTTTTGCGTTGTATACATACAATAAAGGCAGTGTGTCACCCGCTGGAGAGGCATTGCAAATATTGCCTCCCAATGTCCCTCTGTTTCGAATCGCCGGAGCTGCAATTGTTTTGATTGCCTTTTTCAACGGCATTGGGATTAACGGGTCTCGGAGTAATTCGCTATACGTACAGCAGGCACCAATATGGAGATCGTTACCATTTTGATTCACCTGCTTTAGCTCAAGAAGATGATCAATAAAAATAATGGGTTTCGTAATTTTTGGCGGTACACCCCTACGACTTTTGTGCATGACCATGACATCGGTGCCCCCGGCAACAATCGCACAGTTTGCTTTATTCAATTGGCTCAAGGTTTCTTCTAAACGGTCAAATCGATAGGCGATTATTGTTTCTTCCATAAGCCGTCCCCTTTTTTAGCCGCCATGTTGATTGCTTCAACAATCATATTGTAGCCCGTACATCGGCAAAGATTTCCGGATATCCCTTCACGAATTTCATCCTCAGAAGGATGTGGGTTTTGGGATAATAAAGCTGCACTGGCCATGACCATCCCGGGTATGCAGTAACCGCATTGGACTCCTCCGGCTTCGGAATAACTCTCATCTAAAATCTTAAATTGATCTGACTCCATGATTCCCTCAATCGTTACAACTTCGGCTCCATCGATGGAGCCAATTGGAATCAGACAGCTGTTTTGCAATAGGTTATTGACAAAAACACTACAGGCTCCACATTCTCCTTCTCCGCAGCCTTCCTTTGTACCTATTAAGGTAAAATCCTCTCTTATTACATCTAATAATCTTGCAGTTGGAGGAGCGTCAGTTTCTATTTTTCTTCCATTTAGGTTGAACTTTATCATCCTTCTTCACCTTCTTTCATCCAAAGACTTTCAATAATGACTTCAGGTGTGATTGGAATTTGTTGAAAAGAAGTTTGTAATGCATCCTCAATCGCCGCTTGGACGGCAGGAGCACCGCCAATTAACGTCAATTCACCTGCACCCTTTGCCCCGTATGGACCGTCCGCATACGGGTTATCAAAAACCTTGCTTTGTATAGTAACCACGTCCATTGAAGTCGGCGGTCCATAGTCCGTAATGCTTTTTTGTTGTATCCTGCCTTCTTTTGAGGTCATTTTTTCTAGATACCCGTAGGCTAAACCTTGTGCTAAGCCACCATCAATTTGCCCTTTCATCACCCTGTCATCAATGACTTTTCCTACTTCATAATTGGCATATACTTTTTCCAGCTTTACATTTCCGGTTAACGTATCCACTTCTACTTCCACAAAATTCACGCCCCATGAATATGCCGGATAGGCGTCTCCTGTAAATGTTTTTTCGTCCCATGGAATCATTTCACGGTGAACATAGTCCTCCGTTACTTCCTGTTCTACCCCTGTTAGCCACTGAGCCTTTAGTTTTTTTGCAGCACGTTCCAGTAACTTTCCGACGATCATTGTCGTCCTAGAGGCTACCGTCGGACCTGAGTCGGGGACCTCTTTTGTATCGGGATAAGGGTACAAAACTTCTTCGTATGGGAGGTCGAGTTCTTTGGCGACGATTTTACTCAGCGTTGTGAAAATGCCTTGTCCCATGTCAGAATTTGATATTTTAAGTGACACTTGATTGTCTTTAGATTTATAGAGCTTAACCTTTGCTTTTATGTGATCTCGTTCACCACTGCCTGTAAACCCACACCCGTGGAGGAACAACGACGTTCCAATCCCTTTTTTATAACGCTGGTTTTGTTGATTAAAGGTTTGAAACTCTGCTTTTTTCTTTTTGTAATTGGATGCGTTTAGCAAGTCCTCAATCATATCTTCCATTAATATTGGATCGCGGAAATTTCCTTTGGTAATCGTGGGGTCTCCCTGTTGAACGAGGTATTTTCGTTTATAGTCAAGTGGGTCGATGTTTGCTCGTTTACTAAGATGACCGATATGACTTTCGATTCCAGCAAAGCTTTGCGGCGCACCAAAGCCTCTGAAGGCACCGTTCGGTACAGTATTGGTTTTTAAGACATAGCCTTTTGCATGAAAATGCGGAATTTTATACACACCAGCACTGTTTAGTAAGGCGCGCTGCAGTACGACTGAGCTCAATCCCACATTCGCTCCGCCATCGAGAAATACCTCTACACACATGCTCATGATATTTCCTTCCTTATCAAGTGCTGTTCGATATTTGAGTTTGGCCGGATGTCTTTTCGTAGTGACGACCATATCCTCAGAACGGTCGAACACGAGCATGACCGATTTCTTGACCGCCTTTGCAGCAACGGCTACATGACAGGCCATCATCGAAGGAAACTCTTCCTTGCCCCCGAAACCACCGCCAGTTGGGCTTTGAACCACCCTAACATCATCATCGCCACACGCTAAGGCGGTTATCAATGCATTTTTTATATAGTAGAGACACTGCATCGATCCCTGGACTACAATTTCATCTTCCTTATATATGCCCAGCATTCCTTGCGGTTCAAGGTAAACATGCTCCTGATATCCCGTATTATATTCTTCTTCGATAATTTGACATGCACCCTGCTCAATGGCTGAAATGCTTTCTAAGCTTTCCCCAAATTCATAGCTTGCCATAGTTACCCCGGGTGATGACTTTTGTTTGATTGCTTCGTCCAATGTAAAAATCGCCTGATGTTCTTCCAATTCCATTTTCACTTCATCCAGCAAACGGTATAAGATATCAAGGTCTTTTCCTACGAGCATGAGAATCGGCTCACCAATATAATTGACCCACTCATTGGCAAATATGGGCTGATCTTCTTTAATAATTTTGACATAATTCGGTCCGGTGATATGCTCTGCACCAACCGCTTCATATCCTTCAGGAAGGTCTGGCAGTTGTATCGATTTGATTTTTCCATAAGCAATGGGCGAACGATACAAAACACCATAAACCATATTTTCCACTTTCACATCACTAATATAAGCCAACTGGCCAGATACCTTACCTTTATGGTCCTTTTTGGGCACTGAGGTGCTTATGTTTTTAAGATTCACGTTCCAACAACACCCTTCGACTCATTTTTAAAGAAGATACAAGATTAATAGAACCTCTTCCTACGATTTTATAAATCAGAATGATGTTTTATGATAAATTTCATCGAAGAAATTCGTTCTTTTCATTATATTTTAAAGTCGGGGAACATTACTTAACTGTGTAAGGGATCTTGACAAAGAATTTTGATTTAACGTTTCCCTGGGCATAAAAGTGAAAACGTTCACAAAATAATGTGGTAATCGCTTTCAAAATCGTTTATAATTATATTAAAATTACAACTTGAGAGGTGAAACAGCATGAAAGAATATATATTTCTTCTTGAAGAACCGGTGGGTAACAAAGAAATAAAGATCATAGCATCAGGAATGACGGAAGCCTTCAAAAAAGCAAAGGCACTTCGAAAAACTATTGTCGAAGATACTAAATTAAAGGTAAATATGATTTTAAAAGGAGTTAGATATACGGATTAACCTTAGTTTAAAATAGATTGAAAGGAATAATCCTACACATATGATCTTTTTAAGATTAAGAGAAGATAAATAAAGGAGAACACATTCGCTGGTTACGGAAATGTGTTCTCCTTTATATTTATATTTTTAAATAATAATTGATAAAACGCGAATATATCGTGAAACTTACGTTTTCTTATAATAATCAATGGCTTGTTGGTAATCTTCCTGAGTATCTACATCCATGATTATCCCCTGGTCATCTACACTGATGTATTCCCTATTGAAACCATTAAGCACCATACGCAAATTACTTTCCGGATCGGTTTCGAGAATTTTTTGTTTTACTAATCTTGATAATTTAATAGGATGACCACCTTTATAATGAAAGCTAGGAATCACAACATCCCCTTTGTGGTCCGCTAGCAGCTGAATTGTCTCCCTTTTAACAAGCGGACAATCTCCGGGTGTTATAAAGAAGGTTGGGACATTTACTTCGTTGCATCCCTTTTGGATGGAACTGAACATTCCTTGGTTAAAGTTTTCATTGTAAACAAACTTTAACTGAAATGAATAACTATTTTTATTATTGATTTTTTCGATTTCCTCTTTGATAAACTGAGCATGAAACCCAGCTACGACGATGACTCTGCTGCATACTCCTTCAAATTTAGAAATCGTATACTCCAACACAGTCTTTTGCCCAAGGGGCAACATCATTTTAAATGCATTCGCTCGACTGGAATATCCAGCAGCTAAGACGATTGCTTCCATTATTCTCACCTCACTATGGCCATGGGGACGGTTCCAGTGGATCTACCTTTTGTTTCATCAAGCTAAGAGAAACTGTCCCTCTGGAGTTTTCCATAATTTTATCATTAACACTATTAGTCTGCCTAAGATTATTTCGTATTTGGGTTACTGGGAACTTTTTGCTATCATTGAACATAGGTAGTACCAAGGAGGACGTGGAATGAACAACGTAAACGAATTATTTCGTGATAGAGTAGGTATCGCTCAAGAAAAAAAAATCACGTTTGACTATTTAAATACAGTACTTGAAAAAACTGCAAAGACCATTCCTTTTGAGAACCTATGTATTATCGAAAAAAGAACGAAGGAAATTACAATAGAAAATTTAACGAGTAAATTACTTCAACAAAACGAGGGCGGGCTTTGTTACGAACTTAATACAATTCTTTACCTTTTCTTGACTGAAAATGGGATTAGCCCCTCCCTAGTCCGCGGAGTCACTTATAATCATATGAGTCAACAATGGAGTGGGACTGGGAATACTCATGTGCTCAATCTAATTACTCATAATGGGCAGATCTATCTTGTTGATACTGGTTTCGGAGGGAATTTACCATTAAAACCTATTCCGTTAAGCGGAGAGACTGTTTCCTCTAGTAATGGAGAATTTAGAGTGGAACGAACAGACAGTGAACATGGGGATAATATTTTGTACATGAAATTAAATCGCAATGACGAGGATTGGAAAATAGGTTACGCTTTTAATTCTAAAGAGTCGATTCAAAATATATCTGAATTAAATGAAGTTCAAAGAATTATCGTGGAACATCCTGAATCTGCATTTAATAAGAAACCTTTAATCACAAAGATAACAGATAAAGGAAACATAACCTTAACTGACACTTCGTTTACACAATGGGTCGATCGTACATTGAATAAGGAAAACATCGATGAAAAACGATTTAATGAAATAAGAAAAGACTATTTTAACCTTTAAGCACCTTCCCCATGGAGTCTTGAGTTCTACAAAAATAGCAAAGGATTACGATTATAATGGTACATAACAATAAATACATTGATGAAATACTGGTACAATACTTCCCCGCAAGCAGTTGGGTAACAAGGGTTGGTCAAAGTGGTGTAAACAATACGACCCGATTTGTTCTTGTTGATCATGAACAATATGTACTCCGCGTTTACGAAACCCATCAGGATGTAGATAAGGTGAAGTATGAACATGCTATTTTAGTTGCTTTAGCAGAAATGCCTCTACCTTTTTCTATATCCAAGCCCATCCAAACAACGAATGGAAAAACGTTTGTTCGAACAGGGGATGGAAAGATTGCCGGTTTATTTCGGTACTTGGATGGTGTAAACCCTGCTCTGGATGTAGCAGCTAAGATTCATTCATTTGGGAGAACTGCTGCACTATTGTCAGCTTCGCTCGCACAGGTACATATTCAGCAGCGTCCGGCCTACAGACCGTATTATGAGATTGAAAGTACTCATCCTCGTTGTTCATTACAGGATGTCCTAAGCTTTTGCAAAAATCCTCCGAAGGAATTTTCGGAACTGAGAACAGATTTATTAGTTATACATGAACAGCTGAATTCTTTCATTGAGCAAGTTCCAGCTATAAGACAATTGCCACATCAGCTTGTCCACGGCGATATGAACGCGTCCAACATTCTCGTCAATCAAGATGATATTGTGACAGCTGTTCTTGATTTTGAATTTGTTACAAACGATTTACGGGTGATGGAACTGGCTGTTTGCTTATCAGACTTCATCCAACCTAGCGAAGAAGCAACCACTACTTGGGCAAATATTCATTCATTTCTTTCCGGTTATGGGCAATCACTAAAATTAACAGAAGCTGAAATTGAAGCTGTTCCCACCCTCATCCAACTGAGGAGTCTCGACGTATTCATTCATTTTTTTGGTCGTTATTTGGATCAGGTCAGCTCCCTTGACATTGTTAAGGAATATATTCAAAAGTGTGCGATACGATGTAATTGGATTATGGATAATAAAAACAAGCTGATCACCTTATGTACTGATAATATGTTAGATGTAAAGTAGTTAAAAACCTGAAAACTATGTGGACGGTTCTATCGATCAACATTTTTGTTTAAGCTAAACCATTAGAACCGTCCACATGAAACCCTATGTCCACTTCAATATTGATTGAAACAATAATCCCACGGCAAAAAGCAGCAGCATGAAATGTATGTAGTTTAATCTGCGCTTTCGTTTATTTTTAAGAAATATCCATATCCAAAGAATAGCTAAAACGATATGAATCCAGTCCAGTACATGTTCATCTCCTGCCATTAGTACCATCTCCTATGAACAATGATCAGCAACTCATGCAAATACAATCGTTTTATTACCATGAACTAGTACTTTATCTTCAACATGCCAGGAAACGGCTTCGGCGAGAACTCTCTTTTCTACATGACGTCCCGCGGTCTTTAAATCCGCTGCTGTATAGCGGTGATTAATACGCTGGACATCTTGCTCGATTATCGGTCCTTCATCAAGATCATTCGTTACATAATGTGCGGTGGCTCCTATTAACTTGACCCCGCGGTTAAACGCTCTTACATAAGGGTTTGCTCCAACAAAAGCAGGTAAAAAAGAGTGATGAATGTTAATGATTTGTTTTGGATAATGGGAAATGAATTTAGGAGAAAGAATCTGCATATACCTGGCCAAAACAATAAAATCCACTTTTCCTTTTAACAATTCTAAGGCTTTCTGTTCGGCCTCTTCTTTCGAATCTTGTGACAGCGGGATATGATAAAAAGGGATGCCATACCCCTCAACCATCTCTTTTAAATCAGGATGATTGCTGACTACCATTGGGATATCCACAGGAATTTCATTCGATTTCCACCGCCAAATAAGCTCAGTGAGACAGTGGTCCGCTTTGGAAACAAAGATGGCCATTCGCTTCCTTCTTTCATTACTGCTCAACTGCCAATCCAACGCATAATCCCGCGCCAGCTCATCGAGATCATTTTCAATTTTTTTATAAGTAGAATCATATTCTTCTAAATCAAACTCAATCCGCATAAAAAATATACCTGCTTGAGGATCTGTTGTATGTTGATCAAAATGTACAATATTGGCTTTGTGTTCTAATAAAAAATTCGTTACAGTCGAGATAATCCCTGGCTTTTCTGGACAAGAGATTAATAATTTTGCACGGTTCGGCTTTACTTTTGTGTTCATTGCTATCCTCCATTCTTCGGTTTTGATTTAGGCATGAATTGCCTTTCCATCTACGGCAAGGGCCGCTTCACCAATTGCTTCAGCCAAGGTCGGGTGGGGATGAATCGTATGAGCAATATCCATGGCGGTTGCGTTTAATACACGAGCGAGACCCACTTCCGTAATCATATCCGTTACATGCGGACCTACCATATGAGCTCCTAACAGTCTATTAGATCCTTCTTCAACAACCAATTTAACAAAACCATCTGATTCACCAAAAACCAAAGCCTTTCCAATGGCACGGAATGAAAACTTACCAGTTTTTACTTGATACCCTTTTCCCTTTGCTTCCTCTTCTGTTAGCCCAACACTCGCTACTTCTGGGCTGCTGTATACACATTTTGAAACAAGAGTCGAATCAAGTGGTCCAGGGTTTTCCCCAGCCATATGTTCAATCGCAATCATTCCTTCATGTGAGGCTACATGCGCAAGCTGCAAGCCGCCTATCACATCACCAATCGCGTAAATGTTTGGTTCATTGGTTTGATAAAATTCATTTGTTTTAATAAACTCACGATTGAAATCTATAGTGGTATTTTCCAGCCCAAGGCCTTCTGTATTCGGTAATCGTCCAACGGATACTAAAAGTTTATCAGCAGAAAATGACGTTTCTTTTCCTTTATGTTCCGCCTTAATCGAAACACCGTCACCTTTTTCTAAAGTCTCAGGCAGCACCTTTGCACTAGTAACAATTTTTACGCCTTTTTTCTTCATTAAACGCTGGATTTCTTTTGATACATCTTGATCCTCAGTCGGTAAGATACGATCAGCATATTCAAGTACGGTTACTTGTAATCCGAAGTCCACGAGCATGGATGCCCATTCGATTCCAATCACACCGCCTCCAACAATGATAATAGAAGTTGGAAGTGTCTCTATTTTCAAGGCTTCGTCCGATGTCATCACATAGCTTTCATCTACTTCTAGTCCTGGAAGTGTTCTTGGGCGAGAGCCTGTTGCAATCAAAATATTCCGTGGGCTTAAAATGATTTCATCTTCATCATTGTTCAATTCCACTAAAACATCTTTTGACTGCAAGATACTGCCTTTCCCCTCATAAACATCGATCTTTCCTTTTTTCATCAAATAGTGGACACCTTTAAAAAGCTGTTCCGTAATTTCTTCTTTTCGTGCCTGTACTTTTGAAAAATCAAGTCTAACTTCTGGTGCAATGACACCGTACTTTTCTACTTTTTTAGTTTGGGCGTACACTTCTGCGCTTCTTAGTAAAGCCTTGCTAGGGATACAACCAGCATGAAGACATGTTCCGCCAATTTTTCCTTTTTCAATAACCGCCGCTTTTAATCCTAATTGTGAAGCGCGAATAGCAGCCACGTATCCGCCTGTTCCACCGCCGATAATTACAACATCATATTCTTTTGTCATGTTCGTATCCCCTTCTATCAAAATATGTATTTATATCTTAGGAAAACTTAGATTATTAGTCCCAACAGGGGCTACATAAATTCATAGACTGCAAAACTATTAATCTATTTCAATTGCACATGCACTAGAGGAGAAGCTTTCTCCAACTAGAAAACCGTTTTCGTCATTATAATCAATATGTGTTACTTCATCTAAATAACGTTTTGTAAAACGATCCAGTTGAATCTGAATCCCATCCATCTCAATGATAAAATCGTTTCGTCGTGGTTCATCAAATACAATGGAAAACTTAACAGTCACACCGCAGCCGCCAGCGACTTCAGCGTCAATCCGGGGAGTCCGCTCTCCATTGACAACCATTTCCTTTAGCTTATTCATCGCCGATTCTGTCATTTTTATCAACATAGGAACTCACTCCTCCTTATTCGCTATTTTACATGGATGACACATTCGCTTTTGCTGCATTGACCTGTGCATCAGCATGATAAGAGGAGCGAACGAGCGGACCTGCTTCACAGTGGCTAAAGCCTTTTGACATGGCAATGATCTTTAGTTCTTCAAACTCTTGTGGACTCCAATATTTTTGGACTTTTAAATGATGTTTGGTTGGCTGCAAATATTGACCGATTGTCATAATATCTACATGGTTTGCACGAAGATCATCCATCGTTTCGATAATTTCTTCCTTTGTTTCTCCTAGACCAATCATAATGCTTGATTTTGTTGGAATCGCAGCATTCATTTGTTTTGCACGTCTTAAAAATTCAAGGGAACGTTCGTATGTGGCACGTGCACGAATTTTTGGTGACAAACGTTTCACTGTCTCAATATTGTGATTTAAAATGTCTGGCCCGGCATCCATTAATGTTTTTAAGTTGTCATATTCACCCTTCATATCGGACGGGAGGACTTCAATACTGCAAAATGGATTGCGTCGTCTTACTGCCCGTAGGGTTTCGGCAAATACTCCTGCCCCGCCATCTTTTAAATCATCACGAGCAACTGCGGTAATGACGACATGCTTTAGTCCCATTTGTTCTACTGATTCCGCTACACGTTCTGGCTCATCCCAATCAAGCTCTGTCGGCAGCCCAGTTTGAACCGCACAGAAACGGCAGGCTCGGGTGCATATACTTCCTAAAATCATAAAGGTTGCCGTTTTACGTACAGCCCAGCACTCATGGATGTTAGGACATTTCGCTTCTTCACAGACTGTATGAAGCTTTTTTTCACGCATCATTTTTTTTAGGCCCGTATACTCTTCATTTGTATTTAATTTTATTTTTAGCCATTCTGGTTTGCGAACATAATCGATTGACATATTTACCACTCCTATGAACTGTCATGAAGCTTAGGCTATTTTGAACCACCAAGAATGATATAGTAAGAACATCTATTCATTCTTGATGGTTCATGTTTAAACATTCAGTTATGACATTACAGTTTCTTTATTTACTACTTTTTCTTTTGTATAGCGCAAGATTGGTTGTCTAGCAGCCTGTACTTCATCTAACCGGCCAATTACTGTCGTATGTGGTGCGTCTAATACGACTCCTGGATTTTCTTCCACTTCTTTTGCAATTTGAATCATGACATCCGCAAAAGCATCCAGTGTTTCTTTTGTCTCTGTTTCTGTTGGTTCAATCATCAAACATTCCTCTACATTTAGCGGGAAGTAGATGGTAGGTGGATGGTAGCCAAAATCCAGCAGGCGTTTGGCCATATCTAGTGTTCTGACACCAAGCTTTTTCTGTCTTGATCCAGATAACACAAATTCATGCTTACAAATTTGCGAATACGGTGCTTCAAAATATGGTTCTAGTTTTTTGCGCAGATAATTGGCATGAAGTACTGCACTTTCCGATACTTGACGTAAACCCTCTGCCCCCATAGTTCGAATATAGGTATACGCTCGCAATAGAATACCAAAGTTTCCATAGTATCCTTTTACACGGCCAATAGAAAGTGGCTGGTTAGAGTCTAGTACATATACTTCATTTACTTTCTCAACACGAGGTACTGGTAAGAACGGAATCAATTTCTCTTTCACACCGACTGGGCCTGCACCTGGGCCGCCCCCGCCATGAGGTGTTGTAAAGGTTTTATGAAGATTTAAATGCACGATGTCAAATCCCATTTGGCCAGGAGTTGTTTTCCCTAAGATGGCATTCGCATTGGCTCCATCATAGTATAGTAAGCCGCCTGCTTCATGAACAACCTTAGCAATCTCTACTATTTCTTTTTCAAATAGACCGAGAGTATTTGGGTTTGTCAGCATTAATGCTGCTGTATTTTCATCGACATGTTTCTTTAATTCTTCTAAATCGACTAGCCCATGCTCATTGGATGGAATCGTTATCGTATCAAAGCCAGCAACCGTTGCACTTGCAGGGTTTGTTCCATGTGCGGAGTCTGGAACAAGGACTTTGGTTCTTACCTCACCTTTTTGCTTATGATAGGCTTTGACCATCATTAACCCGGTCCATTCTCCTTGAGCACCTGCTGAAGGCTGTAACGTCACGGCATCCATTCCTGTAATGACAGCTAATTCTTCCTGTAATTCATATAAAACTTCTAATGCGCCTTGGACCGTTTCAGTTGGCTGGTAGGGATGAATGCGGCTAAACCCTTCCAAACGTGCTACGTCCTCGTTTATTTTCGGATTATACTTCATCGTACAAGAACCAAGTGGATAGAAACCATTATCAATCCCATGGTTCTTATTCGAAAGCGCGGTGTAATGTCGAACAAGCTGTAACTCTGATACTTCTGGGAGTTCTGCCGGCAGATCACGAATCAAATGCTTCGGTAGTTTATCATTGAGATCAACATAATCAACATCACTCTCTGGAAGACTTGAACCAACACGTCCCTCACGACTAATTTCAAAAATTAGATCATTATATTCAACCATTTACAGCTGCCTCCAATACCTCGATAAATTGGTCAATCTCTTCTTTTGTCCGCTGCTCTGTTACTGCAATAAGCATTTGATCTTCTAAGCCGTAATCATTTCCTAAATCAAACCCGCCGATGATACCAGCTTCAAGAAGTTTTGAATTGACTTCCTTTACTGGACGAGGAAGCTTGACAACAAATTCATTAAAGAATGGAGCTTTATTCATAATAGTAAAGCCTTTTTTATCTAACGATTTTGCCATGTAATCTGCTTTTTCAACGTTTAGCTGCGCCATTTGACGAATTCCTTGCTTTCCAAGTGCACTCATACAAACCGCAGAAGCAAGTGCATTTAATGCTTGGTTTGAACAAATATTAGACGATGCTTTATCTCGGCGAATGTGCTGCTCACGTGCTTGCAGGGTTAATACAAATCCACGTTGTCCTTTTTCGTCACGCGTTTGCCCTACAATTCGTCCAGGGATTTTTCGCATAAATTTCTTACTTACTGAAAAATAACCGCAGTGCGGGCCGCCGAAGGACATCGGGACTCCTAATGGCTGCATATCCCCGATCACAATATCTGCTCCAAGTTTACCGGGAGATTGCAAGAGTGCTAGTGCCAATGGATTGGCGCTTACAATGAAAAGCGCTCCTTTTGAATCAGCGATATTCTTAATTTCTGTTAAATCCTCGATGGAACCGAAAAAGTTTGGGTATTGTACAATAACCGCAGCTGTGTTTTTATCAATTTGTCCTTGAAGCTGCACTAGACTTGTTTCATCATCAATAAGATTGACGTCCTCAACATTATAACCTTGGCCATCTGCTACCGTATTTAGGATGGCACGTGATTCAGGATGAACTCCCTTCGACACAAGAACTTTGGAACGTCGTGTCGACGCTACAGCAAGTGATGCAGCTTCTGCAAGTGAAGTAAAGCCGTCATACATGGAAGAATTAGCTACATCCATTCCTGTAAGCTCACAAACCATCGTTTGAAATTCAAAAATCGCTTGTAATTCACCTTGGCTGATTTCCGGTTGGTATGGTGTGTATGCTGTGTAAAATTCGGAACGTGATATCATATGATTGACCACACTTGGTATGTAGTGATCATAGGTTCCCGCACCAAGAAACGTCGGGTAATGATTCGCATTTTTATTTTTAGAAGCAAGCTGATTCATTTTTTTCGAAAGAAGTGATTCAGGGACAGCCGCTGGGATATTTAGCTCTGATTTCAGCTGGATTTCTTCTGGAATATCTTCAAATAACTCATCTATCGAAGAAATATTTAAAAAAGATAGCATTTCCTCTTGATCTTGTTTCGTATCAGGGAGGTAGCGATAAGTAGAAGTCATTTTATTCCTCTCCTTCATTAATATATGCTTGGTATGCCTCTTCATTTAAAAGTGATTCCAATTCATCTGGATTCGACATTTCCACTTCTACTAACCATCCTGCTTCATATGGATGTTCATTAATCGTCTCAGGTGCATCTCCTAACTCTTCGTTTACCAGTACAACCGTTCCTGATACAGGAGAATATAGATCTGAAACTGCTTTAACTGATTCGATGGTTCCCATTGATTCATTTGCTGTTACTTCATCATCCAATTCTGGGGTTTCAACGAAGACAATATCTCCTAATTGCTTTTGTGCAAAATCAGAAATTCCAACGCGTACTCGATTTCCGTCTAATTGTAATACCCACTCATGTTCTTTGCTATATAGTAAAGTTGCTGTTGCTTTCGTCATTATTTCTCTTCCTTCCAATTTTTATTTACTTTCGTAATGCCTATCTGCTCATGCAAACTAACACTCTATGACTCTATTATCCCTTTTTATAGAAAGGTGTTTTAACCACAACCGCTTCAATCAACTTATTACGGATTTCCACTTTCAATGGTGTTCCCACTTCAGTATGTTCAGCTGCAATAAGTGCAAGACCAATACTTTTCTTTAATGATGGTGATTGGGTTCCAGATGTTACTACACCAATAGCCTCTCCATCTTCCGAAACTACTTTATACCCATGACGAGGGATTCCCCTGCCTGTTACTTCAATTCCTACTAATTTTCGCTTTAATCCGGCTTCTTTTTGTGCTAATAGTGCGTATTTACCGATAAAATCATTCACTTTGTTCGTTTTTACTGCAAAGCCGATTCCCGCTTCAAGAGGACTTATATCAGGCAATAACTCTTGACCATAGAGGGCAAGACGTGCTTCTAAACGTAGGGTGTCACGTGCACCTAGACCGCATGGCTTTAAGCCATCATCATTTCCAACTTCTAAAAGCTTTACCCAGAGTGCTTCCGCTTGAGAAGCAGATAAATAAAGCTCAAAACCATCTTCCCCTGTATAACCAGTGCGAGATACGAGCACATCAGTAATCCCGTCAAGGTTGACATGTTGAACAAATCTAAAAGAGCCAATTTTCGATAAATCGGTTTCTGTTAACTTTTGTAAAACACCTTCAGCATTGGGACCCTGGATGGCAATCTGCGCAACCTCATTCGAAATATTTTGGAGCGCCATCTCTCCTTTTGCATGCTGCTGCATCCATTCGAAATCCTTCTCAATGTTTGCCGCATTAATCACTAGTAAATATTTTTCATTGTCTAATTTGTACACTAATAAATCATCAACCGTTCCGCCGTCTGGATAGCACATTGCAGTATATTGTGCTTGATTGATGACAAGCTTTGTCACATCGTTCGTGCATAGGTAGTTGATGTAACGCTCTGCATCTTTTCCTACAACAAGTACTTCACCCATATGAGAGACATCAAAAAGTCCTGCTTTTGTTCGGACTGCCTCGTGCTCATCTAAAATGCTAGAAAACTGAACTGGCAGTGCCCAGCCTCCAAAATCTATCACCTTCGCACCAAACTTTCCATAAACTTCAAAAAGTGGCGTTTGCTTTAATGCTGTTGCCATACCCATTGAGATATCTCCTCCTTAAGATTTCTTACAAAATAGTCGTTCCTTCACCTGTTTACCTGTTTCTGTCGTTGCTAGACCTCCAAGCGCTGTTTCCCGAAGTGTCCGAGGCATATCTTTTCCGATTCGATACATTGCTTCAATCACTTCATCACATGGTATGCGGCTTTCAATCCCAGCCAGCGACATATCAGCCGCTGAAAAAGCGATGGAGGTTCCGATTACATTACGCTTAATGCAAGGCACTTCAACAAGACCTGCGACTGGATCACAAACTAATCCTAAGAGTGACTTCATGGCAATGGCAGTCGCATTCACAGCCTGCTGTGGCGTGCCGCCTTTTAACTCTACAATGGTTCCAGCTGCCATAGCTGTTGCAGATCCTACCTCTGCTTGACAGCCCCCCGCTGCCCCAGAGATGAATGAACGATTTGCAATGACAAACCCGAGCATGCTTGCTGTGAATAAGCCCATGACTAAATTTTTATAGGGGGTGCCATCATTTTTATGAAGCGAAAACAATACACCAGGCAATATGCCGGCAGCTCCAGCAGTTGGAGTGGCAACAATAACCCCCATCCGTGCATTGTTTTCAGAAGTTGCCAATGAAAAGCTCATTGCATTGCTGACATAATTTCCAGACAGAGATTTCCCTTGCTGTACGTAATCAACCATTTTCACGGCATCACCGCCAGAAATTCCACTTGGTGCGGTTGAAGCATCTTTTATACCGCTATCAACGGCTTCTTTCATTTTGATCAAGCGCTCTTCCATCATGCTAATAATGGTTTCTTTGTCTCGTCCTGATTTTTCTATTTCCATCATCAGCATGATTTCACCAATGGTTTTTTGTTCTCTTTCACAAACCTCAATCAGCTCTTTCATCGACTGTATCTTCATCCTATTGCCTCCATCAGTACTTTCCCTCTTGGTTGATAAGAACGAGCAAGGACCGTAAAGTCATCGCCTGCATTTAAACGAATATCTACCATCTTCTCGTTAATCATAAAAATCTTGGATAAGCCGCCGCCAAGTGACGCACCGCCTACCTTTACAAGACGATCGTCGTGTTTCACTGTTACCATAGTTGTATTTGGATGATCATAGTACTCACAGCTTTCAGCAAATTCGAATTTGTACTCCATCCCAACCTCTTTTGCCCACTCCAATGAGTGTTTAATGCGTGTATCATCGGTATCCATCCCAAGCAATCCGCCAAGAAGTGCTTTATCTGTTCCATGTCCTTGGTAGGTTTCAGCAAAGGAATCATAAAATACAATATTGACCTCTTGCGGATAATCTCCTACCAGTTCATAAATAAATTTCCCGATGGATACGACTCCTGCTGTATGTGAACTCGACGGTCCCACCATAATAGGACCAATAATGTCAAAACAACTCTGAAATTCCATCCTCATGCTCCCTTCTTAAACTGTGATTGCCTGTTGAAATAACGGATAGCCACTACAGATTGCTTTGGTAGTTTCTTTTGCTTTCTCAAGAACTGCTTCGTCGCCTTTACTTTTCAGAACAGCTGCGATTACTTCCCCGATTTTCACCATTTCATCCTGCTTCATACCACGTGTCGTTAAAGCCGCAGTTCCCATGCGGATACCACTTGTAACAAAAGGCTTTTCAGGATCATAAGGAATCGTATTTTTATTGACCGTAATACCGGCTTCTTCTAATAATTTTTCTGCTACTTTTCCAGTTAAATTCCATGGACGTAAATCTAAAAGGACAATATGATTATCGGTTCCGCCGGAAACAAGGGCTGCGCCATGTTTTTTTAATGTTTCTCCTAATGCTGCAGCATTTTCAATGACTTGTTTCGCATAATCCTTAAAGCTTGGCTGCAATGCTTCGCTGAATGCAACTGCCTTAGCTGCAATAATATGCATCAGCGGACCGCCTTGAATTCCTGGAAACACGGATTTATTAAGGGCTTTTATCATCTCTTCATCATTTGTTAAAATAATGCCGCCACGCGGTCCTCGGAGCGTCTTATGCGTAGTGCTCGTTACAACATCTGCATAAGGAACTGGTGATGGGTGAAGACCAGCTGCAACTAGTCCTGCGATATGCGCCATATCTACCATAAACTTCGCGCCAACTTGATCCGCAATTTGTCTAAACCGTGCAAAATCAATCGTTCTAGGGTAAGCACTGGTACCTGCAATGATCAATTTCGGTTTTTCTTTTTTCGCAATTGCTTCCAGTTCATCGTAATCAATCAATTGAGTATCTTCTCTGACACCATAGGACACTACTTCAAACCATTTTCCTGAAACACTTACAGGACTTCCGTGCGTTAAGTGCCCGCCATGTGAGAGGTTCATCCCCATCACTTTATCACCGGGTTGAAGGAGAGCGAAAAATACAGCGAAGTTTGCCTGGGCACCTGAGTGAGGCTGGACATTGGCATATTTAGCACCAAACAGTTGAGTTAGGCGGTCAATGGCAACTTGTTCTGCCACATCGACAAATTCACAGCCTCCGTAGTAACGCTTTCCTGGATAGCCTTCTGCATATTTGTTCGTCAACACACTACCCATTGCTTCTAAAACATCTTGGCTTACGAAGTTTTCAGATGCGATCAGTTCCAATGTTTGATGCTGACGTTGCTGCTCTTTCTGGATTGCTGCAAAAATAGTGGAATCATTTTGTTGTAAACTCATTCCCGTTTCCCCCTTGATTGTTGTAATGACTACCTCTATCTGTAGTTAAAAACCTACTTTTTTGCACGCAAAAAAGGACAGAAAAGGGTAGCACTAGGCTTTCTTCTACCCTTCTCTGTCCTTTTACCTGAGAGTTTAAGTTCGATTAAGAACCTTCCCCTTTGGTGGCATATCATTTATA
Organism: Neobacillus driksii; assembly: GCF_013409995.1. Lineage (GTDB taxonomy): Bacteria > Bacillota > Bacilli > Bacillales > Cytobacillaceae > Neobacillus > Neobacillus driksii. The sequence goes on along the minus strand of NZ_JACCBX010000009.1, from coordinate 27,264 downwards.
TGCGCTCTCCAGAGTTGCGTCCAATTGTGGTTCCATCTACCTGAGAGATTAATTCCAAGGGTCTTTTTGGAACTTGCTCCTTCGGTGGCGTGTAAACTTGCACTCTCCCACAACCATCTTCCGCTTATTAATTTTTATTATTTTCAGAATAATAGTAACAGGAATCTACGTCAAGCTTTTTTTGAAAGCGTAAACATTATTTTTTTAGTTATCGCTTAATTTCTGCTAAATTTTGTTGATTCTCCTGTTCTGCATAATCCACCTTCGTGATCACCATTTTATAAATCGCTATCAGCATGATAAACCAAACAGGTGTTACAAACAAGGCGATACGAGTATCTTCGGCAAGCCCAAGTACAACAAGCACGAACGCAAGGAAAACAAGAATTAAGTAATTGGAAAATGGATAAAGCGGCAATTTAAATTTGTTCACTTTCGCTAGATCCGGTCTGGTTTTTCTGTATTTTAAATGGCTGATGACAGTAATTCCCCAAATAAAGATGAAACATACTGTAGAAATACTTGTAATCAGCGTAAATACTCCTTCTGGCATAACATAGTTCAATATTACGGCAATTAGAATGACAACAGTGGAGAAGAACAATGCATTGGAAGGTACTTTACGAGAATCAAGTTTTGCTAATGGTACAGGTGCATTTTTATCTTTTGCAAGAGAGTATACCATCCGGCTTGTACTGAAGATTGCGCTGTTACAGGCCGACGCTGCTGAGGTTAGGACGACAAAATTGACGATACCAGCTGCTGCTGCAATTCCAACCGCCACAAAGACTTGGACAAATGGACTTTTCGCAGGATCAATCGCATTCCACGGATAAATACTCATGATGACAATGAGGGCGCCAATGTAGAAAATCAATACTCTTATAGGGATATTATTTATTGCTTTAGGAATTACTTTCTCGGGGTTTTCTGTTTCACCTGCAGTAAGTCCTACAAGTTCAATGCCAACAAACGCAAACACTACCATTTGGAATGACAGAATAAAACCATTTATGCCATTTGGGAACATTCCGCCGTGGCTCCAAAGATTGGTAAAACTGGATGCACCGGAATTTGTTGAGAAGCCTTTAATAATCATGAATATTCCGATAACAATTAGCGCAAGAATCGCAATTACTTTAATTAATGCGAACCAGAATTCCATTTCGCCAAAAAGCTTTACGGTTGCAAGATTCATAAGAAGCAAAACGACTAGTGCAATTAACCCAGGCATCCACTGTGGTACATCAGGAAACCAAAATTGGGTATAGAGACCCACTGCTGTTAAATCGGCCATTGCGATTGAAATCCAGCAAAACCAGTAGGTCCAGCCCGTAATAAAGGCCGCCATATTCCCCAAATAGTCTCTAACAAAGTCCACAAAAGAATGATATTTTAAGTTGGATAAAAGCAATTCTCCAAGTGCGCGCATGATTAAAAAGCAAATGGCACCTGTAATCAAGTACGCAAATAAAATCGATGGACCTGTTAAATGAATAGATTTTCCTGCTCCTAGAAATAATCCTGTTCCAATAGCCCCGCCAATAGCGATGAGTTGAACGTGCCTGTTTTTTAGTCCTCGCGATAATTTTTGTTCCTGCAAATGAATCCCCTCTTTCTTCTTTTCCAGGATAGGTTATATCCCTATCAAAGTTTAATTTACCATTAGTCAAACCTGCAGAAATAAGCGCTTACATTTTTAAAAAGTAAATCGTTAACCAGATCAACCCAATTGGAAACTGAAAAAAATGGACTCCCCAACTAGAAATTTTCTCTTTTAGCACCCTCCTTTTTCTGTTTTTCTCTATTTTTCTCCACAAAAAAGGACAGAGAAAAATAGGCGTTTCCCTATTTTCCTCTGTCCTTTTACCTGAGAGTTTAACTCCTTTGGTGGCACATGGCGCTCTCCAGAGACGCGTCCTATTGTGGTCCTTTTACCTGAGAGATTGAGCCCATTTTTGGGACTTGCTCCTTCGGTGCTAAACAATGCGTTTAGTCTCTCCCACAATATTCATCCGCTAATATGAATTTAAATATATACTAGTCTATCAATATCAAGATGTCAAACTAATTTTCTGAATTTAAACACTATTATAAATTCACAGTAACAAACCACCTAGAAACCTCTGCTTCTTTTTGACTATGATGGAACTTCTACTGAGTTAATCTCAGTTTCTTTATTGGGTTCTTCCAAGTATTCTAAAACTCGCTGGGCCATTAGTTTGTAACCAGTTGTGTTTGGATGAAATTCATCTTCTGCCAATAAGTCCAAGTTAGTATTACTGAATAAGTCTTTTGTTGGAATATACCTTACATGATCATATTTTTCTGCAAGGGATTTTCCAGCCTCATTCCAACTGTCAATAATCATGCCCAGTTCTTTTATTTCACCAAAATGCCGTTCAAATGGATTGTAAAAACCAATTAAATAAATTTGAGTATCTGGATTCAGTTCATTGATTTTACTAAAGATGGCCTCTAATCGCTCTATATATTTCACCCTTTCCTCTTGAAAGGGTTCCATCGTAACATTCATAAAGTTGGTTTTTAATACATTCATAATGTCATTGGCACCAATTGTGATTAAAACCACATCAGCCTCTTTAATAGTGGAAGCAACGTCTTCTTTTTCCAGTCTTTTCAGTAATTGATCTGTCCGGTTTCCTTTTTTACCAAAGTTTTCAACGGAGATATTTAAGTTATTGCCTTCAAACGTGTGGTTAAGGATTCCAACATAACCACCACTCTTTGTTTCATCACCAACACCTTCGGTTAGAGAGTCCCCGATTGCCACAATCTTTTGATCATTTTTGAAAAAATCAAAGGCAATTTCCACTACTTCCCTGACCTTAGTTTTAATATCTTCCGTTATAGGTTTATCCGTTTCTTCTTCCTGTTCAGCTTGTATTTCTTTATCAGCTGTAGCATCTTCAGTTACTGTGGCTTCAGTTATTTCTGGTTGGTCTTGATTAAAGGAAGTAATAGCCTTCACTCTTTCAATCTTTACTGGATCACTCTTAGGCAAAAGTAAATATAAAACGACTCCCACAAATAACAAAATACCAAAAAAATTCATCACTGATGCTTTTTTTCTCCTCATAATTTATCACACCTATTACTATTGTAAAATCTTAATCTAAATAATACCCTCTTTGTAATATAGTTATTCATTTTATCATGCTTGGCACCATACAAAAAGACAACAAATATTAGAAATCAATGGGACGGGTTTCATGCTTCCTTTGAACCATTGACTACCCACAAAAAAAGAATCCGGTTACGATGGTTGTAACCCGGATTCTTTTACTCAATCTATAAAATTATGAATTAAACAAACCAACTGTTTTATGAATGTAAACATTCACCAACGGCTAAATCAGAGACCTTGTAATACTTCTGGCAGTATATAACTCCTCATCCAAGACCGTGAGAAACTCAATCATGCGGAACATATGCTCATTGTTTCCATAGAAACATCAGCAGCCGATTTATCACTACAATATTCCATAAATCCAAGCAAGCTGGGATTTCCCTGCAGCGTATAATGCAATTGCAGGTATCCCAAACACAATGATTTCTATGAAAATATGCAATGGCGTTGGAACCACAATCATTGCTTTCGGTGATCCGAATACTCCCCATATCATTGCCAGGAAAATAGGAGTCCCAATTCCTAACACCCACTTTATCATTCCATTCCCAGTTCGAAACCCCCAATATCCAACTGCTGCTAAAGCACATAATTCTAATAGGAACCTAACAGCTAAATTTAAATATTGTAGTATCATCATAAAGCTCCCCCCAATGCCTTCTATCAAAATACTTCATATAAATCATATTCCTATATCTCTCATTTTCACTGTTACAGTTTCCACTCTGCCATCAATATCTTTTCCATCAAACTTCGGAAGTTTCAGCTCACTCACGATTTTTCCGTCACGCATAAACATAATACGCTCCGTCCGCGCCGCAATCTTTGCGTCGTGAGTTACAAGCATACATGCAGTACCGTTTGCGTTGATTTCGGAAAATATGTCCATAATCTCGTGCGCTGATTTTGAGTTAAGCGCGCCTGTAGGCTCGTCGCCGAAGATGATTTTCGGGTTGTTCATAAGTGCGCGGCATATTCCCGCACGCTGAAGCTGACCTCCTGAAACCTGTATAATGTCGCGCTTTTCAAGACCTGCAATTCCTACCCTTTTCATAAGCGCTCTTGCCTTCTCGGTAATTTTTGCGGTGTTCTTCCTATTGCCGCGCATTGACGGAAGAATGATGTTGTCAAGGATATTTAGATTTTTTAACATAGTCGGCTGTTGAAAAACAAACCCCATTTTTGTTCTACGTATATTTGAAAGTTCATTATCCCCGACCGCCGATATATCCATGCCCTCAAAAACAATCTTCCCCCTGTCTATTCCGTCCATTCCGCTCAGCGAAAACATTAGTGTCGATTTTCCCGACCCCGAAGGGCCCATTACTGAAACAAACTCACCCTCGTTTATTTCAACAGATACTCCATCAAGAACATTGCGCTGTTCATCACCATTGCCGTATGATTTTACAATATTTTTACCGATAATCATTTTCTTCATCATCTTACCCCTTTATATTTTCGGATATTTTTATTTTTCCCGTACCCGATGTGCCGATCATCGTGGAGATAAGTACTGCAAATATCATCATCAACGGACTAAGCAAATACGCTGTAATTGGATTAACATTAAAATTAAACGATGACGCTCCAAACGAAGAAATAAGCACGCCTGCAAGTACCTCTCCAAGAGTGTTAGCGAGAAGCGTACCGAGAAAAATTCCGACAATCAGTACGAAAACCGAACGAGAAAAATACTGCGCTCTTATATCCGAAATTGTAAAACCGATGGCCTTCATTATGACAATGGAATATCTGTCCTTTGCAACAAGCATTTTCATGAACAATAGTGTAACTAGCACTGTAATAACCAGAGCAACGACAATAGAAGCGTAGGAAGCCATTTCGATAGAACTTATTGTCGAACCTAGTGTCTGAGAAACAAATTCATCTATGTCTGAAGTCTTTGCAAAATCAAATTTGTTCGAAAATCCTGAAACCTTGCTTTCAACAAGGGATTTATTATAAAGTTCAACACAGACGATGGTCCACATGGCCTTTGCCGAATTGTCGATAAATACAGCCTTTGCAGTTTTGCCGCCGTTCGTAACGTCAGAGTAAATTCCAGATACGGTTAGATCTTTCTCCTTCCCTTCAATCACCATCGTAATGACATCACCGACCTTTTTGTTCAACTCATCGGCGTTTATCGTCGACAGTGCGATTTCATTATCACGGGAAGGTGCACTACCCTCAGAATACTCTATCGGAAATGCAGAATGATCGCCGAGTTCAACTTTTATATTTTCCTCTGACTCGTTACTCGTTTTTAGTTTGAAAGTCTTAGTTGTTAGAACAGCATACCTTGATATATCACTGTCGCTGTCTATCAATGTCACAATATCATCGGTTTTGGCAGAGCTACTAGTTTGAATTCGTAAATCGTAATCTCCAATCCCCATATATTGAATGAAGCTTTTTGAGGAAATCGTGTTATAGAGGTTTTGGGGAACAATCATGATAAATGCAGAAATGATCAGGACCACCAAGCTTGTGGCGTAAAGTTTTTTTCTTGCAAGAACATCCTTAATCCCCAGAAAAATATTAGTGGTAAATAAGTTGTTATTACTTAAGGAAAAATGCTTAGCACCGGGTTTCATTTCCTGAGAAGAACCGAAGCGTATTGCTTGTGCAGCGGATATTTTCCGAAAGCGATTCAAAACAACGTTGACAAATGCAACAATAGAAATAAATACCAGCAGGATGCCAATAAGTCCTACACTCACAGCAAGTGAAGTATTTTCGTCCTCGCCCATATAAAGCCGTATATTTTCAAGTAGCATGCCTTGGAACATAAGCGAAAAAATAAACCCAAGAATACTACCTGCCGCTGCTAAGCTAGCGTATTTCGCAAGGTAAATCTTCTTTATGTCGGAAATACGAAGCCCTATTGCTTTCATAACACCAATTTCACGGTAGTCATCTTCGATTTTCGCAAGGAGCGTAAAGCGTATGCACATAAATGCAATCGTAACGACAAGTGCGCTTACAAGAAGGATCACAGCAATCATCATTCCGTCTGAAATGGCATTCATTGTTTTGAAAAGTGTATAGGTAACACTTGGTCCGTTTGCTTCAAGTCCTGCGGAGGCATAAGCTGTTTCAAATTCGCCTATCTCTGAAAAATCTTTTAGTCTAAACTCAATGAGATACTCGATACTTCCAAGGTCTTTTATTTCAGCGAAATCATTGCTGCTTACAAGAAATCTTTTTGAAGCAGATAACGAGGAATTCATAGTCGAATCACGGAGAAATCCAGCAACGGTAAATTCCTTCCCGTTAATTATGGCTTTTTCACCGATGGATGTGGTCTTTTCCTTCATATAGGTTACTGGAACATAAAGCTCGCCGTCAGATACGTTGATGATGTTCCCGTTTAGATCCAGAAGATAATCGAATTTTTCGTTTTGTACGCTAAAACCGTTATCCTGAACACTATTCGATAGTGAATGATCTCCTAAAATAATCTCCGAGCCGTCCATGCCTAGAAACTCAACTACCTGATATTCTTCGACGTTTTTATGTTGTTCTGCAAAGGATTTAAGTCGAGCAGTATCAATTTCACCGGAATGCATTTGCATAAAATGCGGAGTTTTTGCCTGTGTCATAAGAGTATCTAGCGCGCCTGAAAGATTGATTATGAGTATCGCTGCGAGCGAAACAAGCATTGCTGCGGCAGAGACAAATATCATTGTTGTCAGAGTTATCACTTTGCTCCTTAAAATATCATTGCGAATTATTCTAAAATACATACGTCACCTCTCTTTTCAAGTTCTTAATTATAACTATACAAATAATCGGGTTTTCATTTAACAGTCCTTCGCTTTAATTTCATCTAAGACTTCAGGTTGACTTACGATAAGGCTAACATATAAATGTAAATTTATTGTTAATCTTTCTGAACTGTGAAGGAATTTTTAAATATTAAAGAAAATTCTTTTAATGTAGTTATTTACATATACAGGGGGGAAAACGATGAACACGAGAGCTTCTGGGGGAAAAACTTTCATTTTAAAAATGTGGGAAAATTATCCGAAGATATGGAAGTTTTTAATTGATTTAGGGATATTTCTTAAATACAAGACCTTGAATACTAGTAAAATTCCAAATAAAATTGTGCTGCCTTCCTCCAATACGATTTTTGTCAATTCAGAAGAAAATCGGGGTAGAGCATTGTTGATCAGCAATGGGACGACTCAGAAACGTTTGACAAATTTTTGGATTAAAGCTGTGAATGAATATTCACCAGATTTGGTAATTGATGTTGGCGTAAACTATGGAGAATGTATTTTCTCGACAAATTATCCTAACCATACACAAATATTTGGAATCGAAGCGAATCGAGAATTGTTAAAGTATCTTCATCAATCAAAAGAAGTTCATCGAAATAAAGAGCAAATAAAAATCTTTAATGTTTTTGCTGCTGATAAAGCAGAAGAAAAAACGTTTTATGTAGACAAACATTGGTCTGGTACATCTTCTGCAGCCTATCGTCCTGCACATGATATGACTGAACAAACAACCGTTAGCTCAGTAACGATTGATTCAATAATCGAAAAAGATTTTACGAACAAAAATATTTTATTTAAAGTTGATGTCGAGGGTTATGAAGCGTTTGTTTTAAAAGGAATGACAGAACTAATTCAGCAAAGTGCTTCAGCTTTAGGTTTTGTTGAGTTTAATAGTGAGTATATAGAAAAGTCTGGAGTGAATGTAAATGACTTTTTGCGGTTTTTACATCAACATTTTTCAGTATACATTTATATCAAAAATGAGCTAGTAAATGGAAGTCAATTAACTCTCTCCGAATTACATAAACTTTTCAGGTCAAAATATGTTCATACAGATATAATTTTAGTGAAGAATGTAAAAAAGCATATAGATTTAATAAAGCTTACTTCAGCTTCTTAATGTTTATATGCACAGAGCTTATGACTGGTGTTGTTAATGGTAAACATATAAAACCCCGTTCTAAGAAAGAACGGGGTTTATGCTAATCTTTTTATTCTATCATTCTTTATCTGAAGGCATTTCGTTAAAGAACGCTACATCCTCAATAGGAAGTCGTGTAGTAGGATGTCCTGGTTTCGTTGCTTTACCAATAGCAATAAGCATGACTGGCACAAACTGTTCAGAAATTCCGAACGCTTCAACAAACTTCGCTTTATCGTATCCTCCCATTGGAACAGTGTCGTACCCTTTGGATCGTGCGACAAGCATGAGTTGCATCGATATTAGTCCACCATCTGTAAATACGATTTGGCGAGCCGTTTCAGGAGGCAAGCTCGAGTACATGCCAACTGTTCGTTCAATGAATGATTTAGCCGTATCTCTTGGCATAAAACCTGCATCAGCAGCCTGTCCATAAATTTTTTCAGCTTTTTTGTAGCTTTCCACATCGCCAAGTACCGCAATAACGGCAGAAGCTTCCACTACTTGCTGTTGGTTAAACGCGATAGGCAAAAGCTTTTCCTTTAACTCGGGTTTATCAATGACGAGAAAACGCCATGGCTGTAGGTTCGAAGACGAAGGAGCCAACGTTGCCAGTTCAAGTATTTCAGTCATTTCTTCGCGTGAAATCTTTACGGTTGGATCGTATGCACGAACAGATCGACGTTCACGAATAACATCTAAAAACATTTGCTGTTCAATCTTTTCTATAGTTTGAGAGTTTGACATTATAATTCCTCCTAGTAACATCTTGATCGTTTCGTTCAACTATACTTTGAACATTTTAAGAAAATCTCATTAAAAAATAATAAAAAGATACATCTTCCACTAATCCTAGTACCTTACTAGGTTACCTTACTCACATTTAAAGCAATTGTCAAAAGTAATGCATTAGCAACTTAAACCATTAAATGAAGACTTAGTTCAAAAAGTAGTAGCAAATTTTTGCTTGATTCATATATATGGTAATAGCAAATATTATTAGACAAGCTGGTGGTGTTGATATTGGAACCGAATTGGCTGGATTGGGCGAAACAGCTTCAATCCATTGCGCAGGCGGGATTAACGTATTCAAAAGATGTTTATGACTTGGAGAGATTTGAATTAATAAGAAATATTAGTGTTGACATTTTAGCGCATTACACAGACATGGACAGGCCAGTAATCAAAGATTTATTTGCAAGTGAAACTGGTTATCCAACTCCTAAGGTGGATATTAGGGCCGTTGTCTTTAAGGATGATAAAATTCTGATGGTCCGTGAAAATAGCGATGGGAATTGGGCATTACCTGGCGGCTGGGCTGACATTGGACATACCCCAGGTGAGGTCGCTGTTAAGGAAGTAAAAGAAGAAGCGGGATATACTGTGAAACCGATCAGAGTAATAGCGGTAACCGATAAAAAGTGCCACCCACACCCTCCGTCTGCTTATCATGTTTATAAAATATTTATACAATGTGAAATAATTGGCGGGCAGCCAGCTTTTGGAATTGAGACAAGTGAAGTGAAGTTCTTTGCTGAAAACGAACTGCCACCTCTGTCTACGGCTCGGAATACAAAATCACAAATTGAAATGGCATTTAAATACTTAAAAAATCCCGATCAAGCTGTTTATTTTGATTAGTTAAGGTACCACCTTTTTTTAATCACTAAATGTTAAAAACCAAGATGTACTTAAAATACATCTTGGTTTTTAATTTCTATTTTATTAATGCCTCGAAGCTTCACATTTTTAAAGAACCTATAATGTTTTTTGAATGACATTACTTTTTACCTTTATATTTTAACCACTGAATTTTAATAGATTCTCTGATTTGGTCCATATTAAGGTTTTTACCTGGACAACTTTTTGCGGTACTTTTTAATTCACGATGTCCAAGAATCTGAGTAGTTGATAAATTATATTGTTCCAAAAGGAAAATGCAGAGTTTACTCAATGATTTTAGCTGCTCTATTGAGGGAATATGAATATCAAAATTTCCAGCTAAACATATACCAATTGATTTTTGGTTATATGAATAGGCGTGTGCTCCAACATGATACCCTCTTCCTTTAATGATTTCACCATTTTCCTCAATAAAAAAATTGTATCCTATTCCACTCCATCCACGATGTTCCTGATGAAACCTATGGGTCTTATTAATATCCCAACCTATTTCCTCGGTATGGTGTACAATGATGTACATGACATTTTTTAAAGCAACAAGGGGTTCTTTAAACGATAGATTTATATCATTAATCCATCCTGGTTCTATTTTCATTTAGACCTCTCCTCATAGCATAAGCTAATCATGATCCCAGACTTATCATCTGAACGAAGATTATTCCTTTTCTCATATTGTTCTAGTTCGTTAGAATATGCATGTAAACCAGATGTTTGGATCTTAGTAAATGTTTCTTCAATTGAATATTTTGGATGAAATAGGCCATCTGTTATTAATAATAATGTTTTGATTTCACTGGTATTGACTTGACCATGCTGAATAAAATTTAAGACTTCTTCTTTTCCATTGGCTACAGTGTAACCATGTTCCATATTAGCTAATGAACGATTAAAGAGCAGCTGGTGAGTACGATCATGATAATACTCTTCATCTGGAATTTTAACTCCTTGCTTTCTTAGTTCCTCACGATATGCCTTCGCTCGATAACTTATATCTTTTACCATATCCCTTGTTAAGGCCTTTACGGTTCCGTTTTGATACTCAGCAATGATCATACAATCACCAAGTTGAGCATAAGAAATCTTTCCTTCTTCTTCAATCTTTATTATTGCAGCACATGTCGACCAAAGATTTTCATATTTTTCCTGATTGACCTTGTATTTTTCCATGTGTCCTCTCAACATTCTATTAGCAGCCATGATTCCTTCCACTAATGAATGGTTACTTCGGTAGAGTCCAAGGAAATAATCTTTAAATATATTAGATGCTAAATATGCACCGTTCATCCCGTTTTCATCTTTGAATGGCATTAATGGAGTTGCCCCATCAAAGACACCATAAACGTTATTCTTTTCATTTAATACGATTGAATCTTCACTTACACTTTTATGAGGTGCAGCACTAAAAAAAGACTCAACCTTCATTGGTTTACACCTTCTTTCTTAAAAAAAACAATAAATCGATGAATTATATAAGAGATTATATGATTTAATAGAAATTTGTTGTTACGCTAAGCCAGGGGTTTCGAAAGAATGGGCTTTAAAAAACACACTGTCTTTGTGGGTTACCACAATTCTATGCTTATTTTGTTCTCATCGATGATATTTGTCCAATCACACCTTGTGTTGAGAAATATATATAACAAGGGGAAAGTAATCTTTACTTTAACATCCAGTAGGTGGTGAAAAAAATGGGTTGGTTTGGATCCAATGGTTATGGTTACGGAGGTGGCTATAACGGCAGTAGCTTTGTATTAATCGTAGTATTGTTCATACTTCTTATCATTGTCGGAGCTTCATTCATGTAATAACTATTCGAAATAGTGTTTTTGGAATGCCATATGACCTTTTAAAAGGGGAGGTGTAACATTTATGTCAAATGGATATGGGAATGGATCTACTTTTACATTAATCGTGGTTCTTTTCATCCTTTTAATTATTGTTGGTGCATCCTTCGTATACTAATAGCAAAAAGATTAGATAAAATCTTGACGATGAAAAAAAAGCTCCAAACTTACTTTCCTAAGTTTGGAGCTTGTTCTTTACAAATATTATTACTTGTAGATAAGTTACTCTTCTATCATTTTTATTGCACCTATAAACCGACTCTCTTATTACGGAAATCTACTTATAACACCTCAAATGAACGATCATATTCAATTCCTTGTATCCTTTGCTGATGGGTATATACATTGAATCCGTTACCTCGTATAAAACCAACGGCCGTAATTCCAAGTTCCTCTGCTAGATTTAACGCTAGGTTGGTAGGAGCCGATTTGGACAGGATAATTCCGACACCGATCTTAGCGGCCTTTAGTAACACCTCTGATGAAATTCGACCACTAAAGGCAATAATTTTATCCTTTAATGGAATACGATTCATAATACAATAACCAAATAGTTTATCTAGGGCATTATGGCGGCCGATATCGGTTCTTGAGATAACGATTCCGTCACTGGTGCATAATGCCGCATTATGAACACCGCCTGTTTGTTGAAAATGAGAAGAGCTTTCCTGCATTTTCTTCATCAGATCACGGCATTGTTCCGGTGTAACGGTCAATTTCGTCATCACCGTCTTTGCGGTTTTCATGTCATTATGAAAGTAAAATTGTCGCCCTTTTCCACAGCAGGAACCAATAAAACGCTTGGAGTGCAAATCCTTTTGGATATTGTGTTTATTCACAAGTTCAACATATGCGAATCCCTTTTCTTCATCTATGTGGAGAGATTTGATGTCTTGATAAAAGCGTATCACACCCTCGGATGCTAGAAAACCGACAACCAATTCCTGCAGTTCAGAAGGAGTACAAACCATGGTGGCAAACTCGTCACCATCTAAAATAATCGTTAAGGCTGTTTCAACAGCAATCTCATCCTCTTCTTCGAAAAAGCTTTGTCCATTATATCTGACAATGTTTTGAGAAGTTGTAATCTCCTTTAACAAAGATGTCGCCCCTTTTCCTCGTTTATCCCTATTAACTAACCTCTGTTTCAAGATCTTCAATTGGCTTTTCTACATATTGGGTATCTTTCCGAGCATTATACCGCTCTGCTTTTTCAACATTTACGGTAATGTTGTAATCTGGGATTCCTGCAAATTTCTCGTACCTGCCACGCGGCAGCAAGAAGTTTCCTTCTGGAAAGTGTACTTCGATATTCCCAGGAGCAATATCAACGAACTTTGCCGTACCTTGGAAGACACCAAAACCATTGTATACAACGATTCCTTCTCCGTCAGCGATACTTAATTTTTGCCCATCCACAGGACTCATTAATACGTCATAGCGACCTGCACCGTTTAAAGGGTCAACCTCTTTATATACCATCGAGTTGAACTGTTTGCCTCGACGGGAGGTGACGATGAACTGTTCTGGCTTTTTATTTAAATCTGGAATATCTACTGGAATTAAGCTTCCTCTGCCATCCGGGGTTGGACAAATACCATCTTCACATAGCCAAGCTCCACCCCACTGGAATACATCCCCTTGCTTCTTCAAGTGCTGGATGCCGTCGTAATCCGGATTTGCTTTCGCAATCTCTTCTCGAATCTCAAAACCATCGGCAAAATCAACCAAGTGGGCTGTGTCAGGTTTTACCCGCTTTGCAAGGTCGATGTAGATCTTCCATTCAGCACGTGCTTCTTCAATTTTGTTTTTGTTACCTGGAATTTCAGGTGAAAAGTAAACCATCCGTTCTGTTGATGTACTCGTCCCTCCATCCTCTTGCTCATAACGCGTTTTCGCTGGCAGTACGATGACCGCTTCTTTTGCATCCACTAATGTGGAGGTATTTAGAATAATATCTTGATGCACACGAACTTCAAGCTCTGATAAGGCATATTCAATGAAATCCGGATCCGGCATCGTTTCTAAAAAGTTACCGCCAGATAAATAATAAAGCTTCACTTTCCGTTCATGGTCTTCTGGAAGCACGATGTTTTCCAAGGTCACCCCAACGATATCGCCCTGCCATTTTGGAAGCTCAAATCCCCAAATTTGCTCCATTCTTTCCACATTCTTCGCATCCCAGCCGCCGCCAGGCAGTACGAATGGATCTGCTCCCATTTCACCGCTTCCCTGAACACTGGAGTGTCCACGGAATGGCATAAGGCCAGCGTGTTTACGTCCAAGGTGGCCGCGAAGCAGTGCCAGATTTGCCACTTGCGAGATGTTATCTGTTGCAAAGGAGTGCATCGTTAGTCCAAGCGCCCACGCATACACAGCGTTTTTACTGTTTGCTAAAACTTCAGCTAATTCAATAATCCGTTCTTTTGATACACCAGAAGATTCAATAATTTCGTCCCAGCCTTGCTCTTGGACTTTGATCTTCAGTTCTTCATATCCGTTCACATGTTCTTTAACAAACTCATGGTTGATCGCTGAACCATATACTTTTTCTTCCATCGAAAACCAATGCTTCATAATTCCATGCATAAAGGCAATATCACCGCCAATATTGACTTGAAAGAAATCATCGGCAATTTTCGTTCCGAATAAGGCAGACTCAGGATTAGAAGGAATCCAATATTTATCCATTGCCGGCTCACGGTATGGGTTGACAACGATAATTTTGGTTCCCTTTTTCTTTGCTTCAAGCATGTATTTTGAAGATACAGGTGAAGCGTTTGAAGCGACACTCCCCCAAAACAATAAGACGTCAGTTCCGATCCAATCCAAATAATTCGATGTCGAAGCCCCTACTCCAATCGAGCGTTTTAAAGCTGTCTTACTTGGAGCATGACAAATTCTTGAAGCGTTATCTATGTGATTTGTTCCAAGAAAACGGGCTACTTTTCCAGCAACATAATAGCTTTCATTGGTAATTCCACGAGCAGTTAGATAAAACGAATATTGCTTTGGATTCAACTTTTTCATTTTGTCAGCTATTAAATTCATTGCCTCATCCCATTCAATCCGAGAAAATTTTCGTTCTCCTTTTCTGCGAATCATCGGATAAGGAATACGGCCGAGCTTTCGGAGTTCCGTGCTATCATACTTTCTTAATTCATCTATATCGGCATGAAGAATTTCCGGCTTAATAGCAGGCATTGTATTTAGCCTTAAAACATTCATACGTGTGGTACAAACATGCGGTCCTTCCAATGTCTGATCATATAAACCAGATACACCAAGTGCGCAGCCGTCACAAACACCTTTCGTAATAATGTTTGCTGCATAGCCTATGTTATCTCGATTATCCCATGCAATTTTCATCGTATCACGAATATGTTTTGGCTTCATTTTTCCTAACCCAAACGGAATTGGACTTACCCAATGTTCAGGAGCAGGCATTTTTGCTTTCTTTTGTGGTCCAGGATGTAATGTTTTTCCCATTTATATTTCCTCCTCTAGAGTTCCCAGTTCTAAAAACCAATAAAAAACCACCAGGGAGCGCACCTAATACTTAGATGAATTCTCCGAGGTGGTTAGTCTTTAACAGGTTCGCTGCCAAGTGCCAACAAAATGTAGTTGGGTAGAAGTATTCGTTACAATTCTGTAAACTTTTTTTCAATATCTTGATCAAAAACGAAGATCGACATCCCTCTGTCCTCTTCAATATCAATATCGACAAATACATGAAGGAAGTTAGCACCTAACAGTTCCTCCATTTCAACAGGATGGTTTTTCTTATAAATCTCTTTGACCATTTCCGTTCTAGCAGCACGGAGCATTTGTTTTCCATCATCTGCTGTTGCAATAAATTTTTCAATCGGTGATAAATTTCCTTCTAATTCAGAAATTGCCCAGCACTTACAAAAGGTTGTTCTCACTTGACTTGGGCCTTTTCCCATATGGCGTTTTCGATACGCGCGAACAATATTACTAAATTCGGCTTCATATTTATTCACTTTGATTTCATCTCATTTCACTTACATTTAATCTTTATATTCACTGTGCTAATGTTGTTTTTATGGGATAAGTATACAATATTATTAGCCAGATTACTAACTTGCTTGATTTTTTAATGATGAATCAACACCTTGTTGTGCCTTCAATTTCTTAATATCAAGTCGAATTAGGATGGAGATAATAAATGCGACTACGAATAATGCTGAAAAGAATGTTAAGCTGCCGGAGTAGCTTCCTGTTGTATCCTTAATCCATGCAGTAAATAATGGACCCACGAGTCCAGCTGCTGCCCATGCGGTTAAGATGTAACCGTGAATAGCTCCCAACTGCTTTGTACCAAAAATGTCGCCAATAAATGCCGGTATAGCAGCAAAGCCACCTCCGTAACAGGTGTAAACGACAATTAACAAGCCCATGAACAACCATTTGATCGATACATCCGGCAGGATAAAAAAGATAACCATCTGCAGTATAAAGAAAGTAGTATAGGTAGTTGGTCTGCCAATTATATCTGAAAAACTTGCCCAGCCAATTCGACCTAGACCGTTAAAAATTCCAATTGCTCCAACCAGGGCTGCTGCAGCCGCCATTTCAATTCCGATACTTTCCATCGCAAGCGGTTTAGCAACTGCTAAAATGGCGATACCGCAAGTAATGTTAATGAATAACATCATCCACAAATACCAGAACCTTTTTGTTCTTACAGCCTCATTCGCCATAAGCTGAGATAAATCCATTGTTGGTTTCGCTTTTCCACTTTGGATTTTTTCTTTAAAGCCTTCTGGCATCCACCCTTCCTCTGGCTTTTCAAGATAAAGAGAAGAAAGAGTCATAATGACAAAATAAGAGCTCCCTAGTATGAAAAATGTATTTGCAACACCCACAGAAGTGATCAGCATGTTCATAATCGGGCTGCTGATTGCAGCTGCAAACCCAAAGCCCATGATCGCGAGTCCAGTCGCTAATCCTCGTCGATCTGGGAACCATTTTACCAGCGTTGAAACGGGAGCAATATAGCCTACCCCTAAGCCGATGCCGCCAAGCGCACCGTAAAAAAAGTATAATAACCATTTTGAACCTAAGTTAACAGCAAGTCCTGAACCAATGATACCAATACCAAAGAATGTTGCTGCAAGTAATCCCGCTTTTCTTGGACCATGCTTCTCTACAAAGTGCCCCAGGAAAGCAGCGGACAAGCCTAAAAATAAAATCGCAATACTAAATGTTAGTGCCACTTCTGAATCAGACCAGCCAAATAATTCTTTTAGCGGGGCAGTAAAATTACTCCAAGCATAGACGGAACCAATTGAAATGTGAATTCCGACCGCTGATAAGGCAATTAGCCACCGGTTTTTTCTCTTTTTCATTAAGACCTCTCCCCAATGTAAACATTTTCATTAAACAAATCGTAAAAAAAAACAAAAAAACCGTCATAAAGATTCATATCAAGAATTCCAAAAAACGGAATCCAAAAAGAATCCTTATAACGGTTTGCCTTAAACAGGAACGCTGCTAAGTACCAACAGTTATGGTATGTACCTACAATATGAGAGAAAGCTCTCTTAACCGATAAACAGGGTCGCTGTTTCGTATTAGTAGAGTCTCATATTTTATGAGAAATGATATTTCACAATTTGTTCACAATTTAATTTTTATATTAACATGGTCGCGGATTCATTACAATAGATATATTTCATTATTCCCTTATATACCAAACCTTTGCAATCAAATCATTCTTTATCTCATAAATGGCCATTAAGCTTGAACTTTCGCCAGTAATTCCATTCGTTGCTATGCTAACACCTTACATATTTGCGTTTGAAACCAAGCTTCCCTCTATCCAATTCCTTTTGAATAGTTTCGGAAGCAAGCAAAATACTTGGTTTTTTCTTGTCCCGTCTAATTTCAACTGGACCTACAGCCTTGGCGGTTTCAACCGCCTTATCATGGAGTGGTAAATATGATATGCCAACTGTGTAGATAAAATTATTCATAGCAGATTTTGTCCGTTCCGGAGATGTATGAATTGTTTTTTCCACATGATCCAGCATACTGGCAATCTTTGCTGCACTAAATTCAACGTCCGGCCGATTCCCCAAAAGCCAGCAGTAACAGCTCCACCCTGCTGACATTCTATGTTCCTCCCCGCTTGCAATCCATTTATCGGCAACTACTTGCGCAATATTGGCTTCAGACAAAGTCACCGCCACTACGTAATCGGATAGCATATAAAAATACGCTCCATCCATCCACCGCTCAAAATCCGCTTCCGTCATTATCATTGGATCTGCAATGATGCCCGCAAAATACATAGCATCATAGTTCCCAGTCGCGTATAGCTGCTCTGCCAAGGGCTGATTTTTCTTAATTTTCTTTGCAATCGGCTTCATGGCACCTGTAGCCACCCCAAATACCGGTTCATGCGCTCCATTGCTTATGTACATCTTTTTCATTCGTTCCTTACCCAGTGACTCCAGTTCCTGCATAACCATTTCGAAATCCATCGTTAACACTTCCTTCCATTATCATCATATCAAACATTTCCATCATTATAAATTTTGGATTATCGTGCCGTGATCCTGCCACATCGCTATCAGTATGACTTAAGTCATTGAAAAATTCAGTCTCCACAAAAGATTAAAAATATGGGATATTTAGGTAGCAAGATTGCTTTCTATAGAGGAGTTAAGGTAATCAACCGAAATTAATCCCTACTTTGATTTAAACAGCAGAAGCACAAAAAATGCTACTGCTATATCTATGATAAATTTTCTATTTAACTGGCAATTCAATAATAAAAGTAGACCCTTCTCTTTCTTTACTCTTTACTGTTATAGCCCCATTATGCAGCTTGACAATGCTTGAAACAATTGAGAGTCCCAATCCTGTCCCTTCAATACTTCTTGTACGTGATGTGTCTGCACGGTAAAAGCGTTCGAATATCCTATCCACTGCCTTACTGCTCATCCCTAAACCTGTATCAACAAAGGTCACGAAGACTGTATTTCCTCTTTCTTCAATGAATATCTCTATGCTGCCATTAGGTATATTATATTTAATCGCATTGGATAAAAGATTATCCCAAACCGTCTCAAGTAAAGAGGGATCACCCATAATCACAATATCAGGTATGGAGTAACTAAGCATTAATCCTTTTTCACTTATTGCCCATTGGTAATTTCGTATCAATCCCTTTATTTGCTCACCAATGTTGAAACATTTTTTCTTCATGATATTCTCATTTCGATCCAAAGAAGCAAGAAGTAATAATTGTTTCGTTAATGAAGAAAGCCTTCTAATTTCACTATTAATAATGGATACGTATTGAGTCTTCTCTTCCCTGCTGATAGAATCTTGTGCCAATAGGTTTGTGTATCCTTTTATATTCGAAAGTGGTGATTGGATATCATGAGAGATATTGGAGATAAATTCCTTTCTCATATCCTCCATTAGTTCTAACTTTCTCGCCATTTGTAAAAAACTTTGGAAAAGTTGCCCTATCTCATCATCACGTTTACTAGCTAGGTCCACCTTATAATTACCATTTGCAAGTGACTTTGTTGCTTTCGTTAGTGTTGAAATAGGTTTTATTAAATATCTGGTGTTGATCAATACCATCAGTATGGTCAAAGAAATGGCTAATAGAAGGATCCACCCCAAAAAAACATGCAACTCACCGAAAAGAAATTTTATATCTGGTCTAATAAAAAGGGCATATTCTTTTCCGTTATGTTTTAATGGAACACCAATTGTGTTCCTCAGTTCATTGGCAAAAAAGCCTGTAACAAAGGTTTCACGTGGGAAGTGAAGAATACCGTGAAAAATTTCACCATTTAATACATGTACTTTGGTTGAAGCAGGCAGACTTTTATCTCTGAAAGTTTCACCAAAATAATGTTCATTCCCAAGGCTATCGACCAAATATAGTTGATAGCCAACTTCAGAAATGTTCTCTAAATAGACCCCTAAGTTGTTATCAGGATGTTCGTTTGCAAAGGTGGCAATTTTTAGGGCAACGGTTGTGTTTTTTTTGTCATTAAAAGGCTTTATTTTTTGATGGTAATAGGCATTTGAGATTAAAAAGGCAAAAATAAAACTTGTCAGCATCATGCCAGTGGTGATCACAATAAATTTTACATAAAGGGTTCTCATTTCCTTTGGCCCTCCAAGAAATAGCCGACCCCTCGTACTGTTTTGATCTGAAAATCATCACTTAATGTTGAAAAACGTTCCCTTAATCTTTTTATATGAACATCTACCGTTCGGTCATCTCCTTCATAATCCCTTCCCCAAATCTGTTCGATCAGATGCTCCCTGGAAAACACTTGCTTCGGATAAGAAAATAGATACGATAAAAGTTCAAATTCCTTTAAGGGCAGGAGCACGGTTCGGTTTCCAATTTGAACTTCATAGCTTTTCTTATTAATGGTTGTATTACCAATACGCATTATGGTTTTATCTACTTGATGTTCATATCGCCGTAATATTGCTCTTATTCGAAAAAGTAATTCCTTTGTTTCAAAGGGCTTAACCAAATAATCATCTGTTCCGGCTAGAAATCCTTGCTCCTTATCCTCGATTTGGTTTTTTGCCGTTAACATGAGGACAGGAATGTTATATTGTTTACGAATTTCCTTTGTTAATGCGAAGCCGTCCATGAATGGCATCATCACATCGACTATGGCTAAGTCACTAGGTTTCTTTTTAAGTACTGCCAAGGCTTCAACCCCATCTTTTGCTAAGAGTACGTTATAGCCTTCATTCGTTAGTTGAATGTTGACTAGATTTAAAATATGAATGTCATCATCAACAATTAAAATAGTTGTCATATCTGTTCTCCCATAAAATCAAAAGTGTCTGCTTCATTATACCCTTACAATCGTTGGATTTTAATGTTACCTGCCTAAAACCAGTCCATCACTCATCTTAATGATACGATCCGCATTGGAAAGTATTTCCTCGTCATGCGTTACCATTAATGTAGTCAGGTTCAAACTTTTTGTTAAATCTCGTAGTAATGTCATCACATCTCTTGATTTTGTTGAATCCAAGCTGGCAGTTGGCTCATCAGCGAACAAAACCTTTGGTTTATGAATGATGGCACGTGCAATCGCAACCCGTTGCTTTTCCCCGCCAGATAATGTTGACGGGTAGGCATGCTTTCGATGGTCCATTCCTACTAACGTAAGGATGTTGTCGATTCCCCTTTTTTGTTCTGTTTTATTTATTTTAGATTCTGATACATCCAGCATAAGGAGCAGTTGCTCTTCTACGGTGAGAAAAGGAACCAAATGGGCGAATTGAAAGACAAAGCCAAATTTACTGGCACGAATTTTTCTAACTTGATCTCCATTCATTTCGGTCAAATTTCCACCTTCGAATAGTATCTTTCCATCTGACGCAGATTGAAGTCCAGCTGCAATAGTTAGCAGTGTACTTTTACCAGATCCTGAAGCTCCGACTAATGCGGTTAACTCACCTTCTTTAAGAGTAAGGTTGACTCCTTTTAGGATTTCCTCCTTCACTTCCCCATTTGTAAACGTTTTTCTCACGTTATCGATAGTAAATAGTGTCATATTAAACCTCTCCTCGTTGAATCGCATGTAATGGTTCGACTTTTTTGATCTGTATGCCAGAAATTGTAGACCCAATAAAACCTATCATGAAGAAGACGATAGATAATTGTCGTGTTGTTTCTAGAGTCAAATGAAAGGGCATATCTTTAGGTGCAAGCATGTTTAAAACCTGACTTAGTGTAATCGAGATCATTAAGGCCATCCCGGTAATAAATATCATTTGTGTCCACATCATTTTAAATAATGTTCTTGTTTTTACTCCGATTGCCTTTAAGATTCCGTATAAACCCATTTTCTGAACGTTCATCAAGTAGAAAAAGATTCCGAAAAGCATACCGCTAATAACAACTAAAAACCAAACAATCATATTTAGGGAGGTCTGCTCTGCCTTGTAACTGGATATGGTGTTTAGGAATTCTTTCTTAGTAAACACTTCTAATTCTTTGGCTGCATCAGGAGAATCCTTTCCTGGTACAAAAATCAATTGCATTTCAGTAGCGCGGTACATTTCTCTGTAGTCTTCGGTGTTGATAAATGCAACAGGTGCATGACTGAATTTTTTTTGATCAGAGAAACCTTTTACAATGAACTTTCCGCTGTACTGATTACTCGTTAAGGAATCACCAACTTGTATCCCCTTGTCTTGCATTGACTGATCTAAAACAACTTCTCCCTTTTGGACATTTTCAAACAACTGAGATTCGGTCGACGTAACAAAGGCCACACTCTGCTGCTTTTCATCCTCATCATTCAAAAACCCCATCTGAATGGAAAATGCAACTGCTTCTTTATGTTTGTTTAATAGTTTACCTTGGACATCAGTATCTATTTTTGAAAGGTTAATCGTTTGTTCCGCCTCTGTAGACATATAAAATTGTCCATCAGGCAAATCTTTTATTAATGCAGCATTATCCTGTGACAATCCATTCGCCAAACCAGATATGATAAAAGTTAATAAACTAACAAGAAAAACAATAGAACCTAAAATCATAAATCTCATTTTATTCTTTTTCATTTCTTTCCAAGCCATGTTCATCTTCATTCCTCCCATTTCTTTTTACATTGATAGTTTATAATCGGAATATGAACTGTAGATGAACAACTGAATACATTTTTTAGTAGAATACAAAAGTGCTGGGTACCTAAAAAAAATTGGATGGTGCCTGGCACTTTTTTCTCTTTTACTTTTTCTCCTTTCTTTTTGCTGAGTCAATGTTGTTTTACAATCAGCTAAGACTTAAGTCGTAGAAAAAATTCAGTCTCCTCAAAACAAGAAAAATATGGGATATTTAGGTAGCAGGATCGACGAAATAGTCAAATAGAACTACCAATGGAGGAGGTGTGATTAAATTCATTAAGAAATTGTTAAACTTTTGAAATATTATGGTAAATAATGGCTGGTTTTACAAAATTGTGTTAAGATTCATTTTGGACTTTCTATCTATATCAAAAGGGAGATGTACCTATGTCGATGTTTACGAAATGGGCTTTTCAAAATAAAGCCGCTGTCTCATTGATGACGATATTAGTGTTAATCATTGGGGTTGTTAGTTATTTTAGATTACCTATGGAGTTCTTGCCTTCCGCAGACAATCCGCAAGTAACCATTATTACGATGGGGCAAGGAACAGATTCAAAAACAATGGAAAGTGATGTTACTTCTCCGATTGAACGGGCTGTTACCGGAATTAAAGGGAAAAATTCGATTTATTCCACAACGGGAGACGGATTTTCAAAAGTAGATTTATTTTTTGAAGCTGGTTCAGACATGAAACAAGCAAAACTAGATGTTCAAGAGGCATTATCAAATGTGGCACTTCCAGCTTACATATCAAAGCCCATCATTTCGCAGCTAAATACCTCCATGATTCCTATCTCCAACATCGCTGTAACCTTTAAAGATGGCCTCACGACCAAAAACCTAGAATTGGTAAAAGAAAAAATCGAACCGTTATATAAAGACATTGACGGTGTGGCCCAGGTTCAAACTTATGGATTGGTTGATCCTGTTATCTCAGTAAAAATTGATAATCAAAAGTTAGCTGAAAACCAGGTATCTCTTGAAACGGTACTCGGAATTCTTCAAGGTCAAAACAGCGCCCTTGCAGTCGGCGAAAAGAATATTGACGGAAAAACCAGCAATATTAAGGTGATTGGCGACGTATCAAGTCTCGAAAAACTTAAAAGCCTGCCAGTGGCACCAAATGTAGCTCTTGAGGACATCTCTTCGATTGAGGAAACAACCGAATCCAATTTTCTTAATCGTTTCGACGGGAACGAAGCATTAAGCATCAGTATCACGAAGGACAGTAATTCAAACGCTGTAACCATTAGTAAAGAAATTGAAAAAGTAACAAAAGAAATTAACAAAAAATACGATTCACAAGAATCTACCATCTATGTTGCTTCAGCTGATATGGTGGAAACATCTGTGCAAACGATGATGAAAGAAGTCCTACTAGGTGCTTTATTTGCAACCATTGTGATAATGATCTTTTTACGCAATATCAGAACAACGTTTATTACGATTGTTTCTATTCCGTTATCACTTTGTTTTACCCTATTCCTGCTTTCACGTTCTGGGGTCACGTTAAACATTTTAACACTCGGCGGTGTGGCTGTTGCGGTTGGGCGGCTTGTCGATGACAGTATCGTTGTCATTGAAAATATTTACCGTAAAATGCAGACAGAGAAATTCTCTGTTCAAATGGTGATTGACGCAACAAAACAAGTAGGTGTTGCCATTACAGCCTCCACGTTAACAACAGTAGCGGTGTTCCTGCCAATGAGTTTATTAAACGGCGGACTGCAGGAATTCCTTTTACCATTCGCCTTAACGGTTACCTATTCCCTGCTTGCCTCGTTATTGGTTGCCTTAACATTGGTGCCGTTAATGAGTGCTGGTTTATTGAAAAATACGAAACTTCCAGAACACAAACCGGCGGTACGCTTTCCAAAAGCAGTGAAATGGTCTTTAAATCATAAATGGATTGTATTTACGATTAGCTTCCTATTGTTTGCCGGATCGATTGGTGCTTACTTTGCCGTACCGAAGGGTGCTGTTGACAATTCTACTGCCGACTTTGTTACAGCCACCTTGAAATACCCAAATGAAACACCTTTTGAAAAGGTCAAAGAAAAGGCTATTGAGCTTGAAAAGTCTATAACTGAAATGGATGAGGTTGAATATGTATTTAACCAAGTCGGCTCTTCGGCGGATAGCGCTCAATTTGGTCAAATCGGTTCGCCAACAGAAGCGGTCATTAGTATTCTATTAAAAGATAAAGATGATACAGATAAAGTATTAGAAGAAATTGAAAAGAAAAAGGACGACTATAAGGATGCTGTATTGGAAGTCGCCACTGCTTCGTTTATGATGGGCGGCTCAGCAACCAATATTACCATCGATGTGGTTGGTGAGGATATCGCCCAGCTTGAAAAAACAGCAAACAGTATTAAAGAAACCGTATCTGATATTGACGGTGTGGAGGAAGTTACAACGAATCAAGATGAAAAGAAAACCGTCTACTCTTTAGTCGTAGATCCTGCAAAAGGAAATACACAGCAAATCGCCCAGCAGCTTGGGGTCATGCTAAATCAAACACATCTTGGAACCATCACGATAAATGAAAAACAAACCATGGTTGTTCTTGAACCTTTACTAAACACAGAAACGGAAGCTGACTTGAAAAACATTCCAATTATGACCGAAAACGGGATGATACCTGTGTCTGAGATTGCAACATTAAAAGAAGCTGAGAGCTCAACCAGTCAATTTCATAAAGATGGAGAGACCTACCTTCGTGTTACAGCAACCGTCGATCCTGCTAAGCTCTCTGAAATCTCGACAAAGATTAACCTAGAATTATTCGGAGATCAAAAAGACAATGAAGGACTGGATATTCCTGAAGATGTGGAAGTTCTTGTTGGAGGAGCAAGTGCGCAGCAAATGGAGGATTTTACCGATTTATTCTTAATCATGCTTGTTTCCATCGGAATTGTATTCTTGATTATGGTTATCACGTTTAAGTCGATTAAAGCGCCAATCGCGATTTTAACTTCCCTGCCGCTTGCGGCCATCGGTGCTATTTTAGGAATCTTGATCAGCCGGATATCCGTTGACATCACCGCCCTGCTTGGAGCACTTATGCTGATTGGAATTGTCGTGACCAACGCGATTGTTCTGATTGACCGTGTGAGACAAAATGAAGAAAATATGACGATTCGCGCAGCACTGGTCGAAGCGACGGCTACCAGAATGAGGCCGATTTTGATGACTGCCGTTGCAACTATATGTGCGATGATTCCACTTTTGCTTAAGGAACCTCAGTCCGGAAGCTTAGTTTCCCAGAGCTTGGCGGTTGTCGTGATTGGCGGGCTGGCCCTCGCTACCCTCTTGACGTTGATCGTCATCCCATGTGTATATGAATTATTGTATTTTAAAAAGTCAAAAAAACAAAGAATGGCAGAAACAACCGAACAGCAGATTCAAATGTAAAAAAGTATTATTCACCTTATTGATTGGATCCAAAAATGTAAGTAGACTCGTATGCAATATAACAAGGCCGAAAACATGCAGAGATGAATAAAAAAATGCATGTTTTCGGCTTATTTATTATCCTAGCGATTTTATAATAGTTTTACATAACCTTAACATCAACAAAACAGGCTCTTAACATTGATTTATTATTCTATTATTAGTGGGGATAGCATGTGTGGCTATCATGGTAGTTGGCGTAGGTGGAGCCATTACTGATTTTACATACTACTCTGAACACTCTTTTAAAACAACTTGCAGAGGAACTTGTCCTGCTTGCCCAATTAACTTCACTTAATCTATACACAGTGTTTACTAAGCTTTAATATTCAAATGATATGATTGGCCTAACAACCAATGAGGAGGCAGATTAAATGAATGTTCGTGCAATATTTGTTGATATGGATGGTACACTACTTAAAGCCTCAAACTGCATTTCACGCCGAAATATGCAAGCCATTTATGGGCTCATAAATCAAGGAGTACATGTTTTTCTAGCCACTGGTCGACACTATGAAGTAACCGCACCCTACCATAAAGAATTAGGGTTACGAACACCGATGATCTGTTTGAATGGTGCTGCTATACACCATGAAGAAACAGGAATAATTACCGAGATGAAAACTGTCCGATTGAACGAGGAACGATTCCACCATCTGACCGCTGAAAGTCTTTATAATGTTATAATCCATACAGCAAATGGACTCTACTGTAAGGAAACAAATGAAGAAATCGATTATTGGACAAAAGTTGGGCGAATTCCGCCACGATATATTGGAGATTTAAGACAGGCGAATTATCAAGATGTCCTTAAATATAGTGTTCGGACTGGAGAACCTAGCCCGCAAATTTCGGCTTTGTTTAAAAAGGAAGCAGAAGTGGTCGATTGGAATGACGGGTTTGAGCTGCTTGCTCCTAATGTTTCAAAATGGTCTGCTATTAAAAGCTTACTTACCGAATTTCGAATTCGTCCTGATGAAGTCGTAGCCATTGGAGACGGACCCAATGATATAGAAATGCTTCGGCATGTGGGTACAGGTGTGGCAATGGGCAACGCTAGTGCAAAGGTAAAAGCTTCAGCTGATTTTGTTACTGGACACCATGAAAATGATGGATTAGCGGAGTTTATAGAACAATATCTTCTACAGCCATATAAATCAAATGCGATTTAGATGGTTTGTAAAAAAAGACAGGCGTGGTACACAAAAGGTTTCCGTTTTGAAGTACTTTTCTTATAATATGTGGCGAAATAACAGTCATATTGGCATCGTTATTGTTATATAAATAGGTACCATGTCCTTAATTTGCAAAAGTAAAATAACCGGAGATTTTCCGGTTAAATGCCGAATGGAGCTTGTTTCGGGGAATATAAGCGGAGATTTTCCGACTATGCAAAGCAAAATCCCCCATTTTGGCATTTTTCGAGCCAATAGACGGAATCTCTCCGTCTATTTCTTACGATTAGTCAAGTGTATTTCAGTTAATTCATTTATGTTTTTTTATTTAGATGTACTTGGGAGGGGTACCCCTCCCAAG
>NZ_JACCBX010000008.1:107893-300243 GCF_013409995.1 Neobacillus driksii | reverse complement strand
CACACCCGTTCCCATACCGAACACGGAAGTTAAGCTTCTCAGCGCCGATGGTAGTTGGGACTTTGTCCCTGTGAGAGTAGGACGTTGCCAGGCATTGCCCCTTTGGGGTTTTTATTTTGTGAATTTTTGATTGGCCCCTTGGTCAAGTGGTTAAGACACCTCCCTTTCACGGAGGTAACACGGGTTCGAATCCCGTAGGGGTCACCATTGTTTTTTCTTTAGCAAAAATAACTTTCCTTTATATGGAGGATTAGCTCAGCTGGGAGAGCATCTGCCTTACAAGCAGAGGGTCGGCGGTTCGATCCCGTCATCCTCCACCATAATATGTGCCGGTTTAGCTCAATTGGTAGAGCAACTGACTTGTAATCAGTAGGTTGGGGGTTCAAGTCCTCTAGCCGGCACCATTTTTGTTTGAGCCATTAGCTCAGTTGGTAGAGCATCTGACTTTTAATCAGATGGTCGAAGGTTCGAGTCCTTCATGGCTCACCAAAGTTTTTTGCGCCGCAATATAACTTTTAAAATGCGGGTGTGGCGGAATTGGCAGACGCACCAGACTTAGGATCTGGCGCCGCAAGGCGTGGGGGTTCGACTCCCTTCACCCGCACCATATAAATTTGTGCGGAAGTAGTTCAGTGGTAGAACACCACCTTGCCAAGGTGGGGGTCGCGGGTTCGAATCCCGTCTTCCGCTCCAATAGTGCCGGGGTGGCGGAACTGGCAGACGCACAGGACTTAAAATCCTGCGGTAGGTGACTACCGTACCGGTTCGATTCCGGTCCTCGGCACCAGGTTATTTTTCCGAGAAAAATAACCAAAGATTTTTGCGAAGCAAAATATATAAGAGTTTTTTTGAGATAGCGAAAGCAACTTTCAATATAATGCGCCCGTAGCTCAATTGGATAGAGCGTCTGACTACGGATCAGAAGGTTATGGGTTCGACTCCTTTCGGGCGCGCCATATTTTACGGGAAGTAGCTCAGCTTGGTAGAGCACTTGGTTTGGGACCAAGGGGTCGCAGGTTCGAATCCTGTCTTCCCGACCAGTCGAAGATTACATTAATAACATGGGGCCTTAGCTCAGCTGGGAGAGCGCCTGCTTTGCACGCAGGAGGTCAGCGGTTCGATCCCGCTAGGCTCCATTATAGTTATTGAAAATGGCGGTGTAGCTCAGCTGGCTAGAGCGTACGGTTCATACCCGTAAGGTCGGGGGTTCGATCCCCTCCGCCGCTATATATGAAATTAATACTAATGTTGTTATTAATGTTAGTGTTAATGGACCCTTAGCTCAGCTGGTTAGAGCAGACGGCTCATAACCGTCCGGTCGTAGGTTCGAGTCCTACAGGGTCCATTTATCTGGAGGAATACCCAAGTCTGGCTGAAGGGATCGGTCTTGAAAACCGACAGGCGGGTTAAACCGCGCGGGGGTTCGAATCCCTCTTCCTCCGCCATTAGCTAATTTTAATAATAGTATTGTCGCGGGGTGGAGCAGTCTGGTAGCTCGTCGGGCTCATAACCCGAAGGTCGTAGGTTCAAATCCTGCCCCCGCAATATGGTCCGGTAGTTCAGTTGGTTAGAATGCCTGCCTGTCACGCAGGAGGTCGCGGGTTCGAGTCCCGTCCGGACCGCCATTTTTATCCCGGTAGGTTAACTACCGTTGATATAGATTGTGTGGCTCAGTAGCTCAGTCGGTAGAGCAAAGGACTGAAAATCCTTGTGTCGGCGGTTCGATTCCGTCCTGAGCCACCATTTAATGTAATGATCAGTAAGGTCTCCTATGTGGAGGGGTAGCGAAGTGGCTAAACGCGGCGGACTGTAAATCCGCTCCCTCAGGGTTCGGCGGTTCGAATCCGTCCCCCTCCACCATAATTTTTTGCGAATCAAAATAACCAAAGTTTTTTCACAAAGGTGAAAATAACCATGATGGCGATTGTGGCGAAGTGGTTAACGCATCGGATTGTGGTTCCGACATTCGTGGGTTCGATTCCCATCAGTCGCCCCATTTCATTTTTATTATTGGGCTATAGCCAAGCGGTAAGGCATCGCACTTTGACTGCGACATGCGTTGGTTCAAATCCAGCTAGCCCAGCCATGCTTAAAGGCAGCATAGCCAAGTGGTAAGGAAGAAGTCTTCAATTTTTAGAAATGCGGGTGTAGTTTAGTGGTAAAACCTCAGCCTTCCAAGCTGATGTTGTGAGTTCGATTCTCATCACCCGCTCCATATGGGCCTATAGCTCAGCTGGTTAGAGCGCACGCCTGATAAGCGTGAGGTCGATGGTTCGAGTCCATTTAGGCCCACCAGAATTTTTTGGAAGCAAAATAATTTTCCATTGTTCCGCAGTAGCTCAGTGGTAGAGCAATCGGCTGTTAACCGATCGGTCGTAGGTTCGAGTCCTACCTGCGGAGCCATTTTTATGTCTATGGGGAAGTACTCAAGAGGCTGAAGAGGCGCCCCTGCTAAGGGTGTAGGTCGGGTAACCGGCGCGAGGGTTCAAATCCCTCCTTCTCCGCCATATATATATATGCGCCTTTAGCTCAGCTGGATAGAGCATACGCCTTCTAAGCGTACGGTCAGAGGTTCGAATCCTCTAAGGTGCGTTCGGAAAAGGGCGCTAAAGCCCGTCAAGTCAACCTTCTATAACGCTAAATGAATCGGTCAGTGTAACGGTCAATTTACCGAATGCACCCGAAATCAACGTAGCGAAATAGGAGGTTTTTTATTTGCCAAAAAAGAAAGACGTTTTTATTATCGAGGAAAATTTAGGCGATTTGTTCGCGCCATTACCTGCGCCAGTTCCGAAAGCCACATCGGAAGCGGAGCGTTTAACGATTGAGAGGGCGCTGGCAACCATCGTCCGCCAGATGGAGATAAGCGGAAATCGCCCGCGCACTATTAGTGATTACGGCATATATGTCAAGCATTTCGAAGCAGCCACGGGGCTCACGTTCATTGACGAAATCACATCCGACCATGTTTACGATTGGCTTGAGGGAATGGACGTAAGCAATCAAACGAAGCTTACTCGCGTAAAGTGCCTCAAGGCGTTTCTGTCGCGGTGCTTTGACAACGGATGGATAGCGACTCGCTTCTGGAAAAAGATTAACGTTAAGGTCGACGGGCGCATTAAAGAGGGTGCCACAGAGCGCGATATTCGGGTTTTATTATCGGTACTAGATTTAGGTGACTTCGTGCAATTACGCGATGCCACGGCCACGCTATTGATGTATAAGACGGGCATAAGGATTAACACGATCGTACTGCTCGAAAATAAGCACATAGACTTTAGCGCGAAGCTGCTCCGACTCGATGGCGCTATTATGAAGAATCATTCCGAGCTCCTACTGCCGTTCGATGATACGCTTTGTCGGCTGCTGACCGTTCTGATAAAACAGAATGAGGCGGTTAGGCGCGCTTATGGCGTGAAGAATAACTACGTATTTATTACGAAGCAGGGCGGAATCATATCGAATAGCCCCACGCATAACAACATACAGAAGCGCTTGAATAAGTACGCTAAGCAGTACGGACTAAAGAATATCAATCCGCATGCACTGCGACGTGGGTTCGCTAAGTCATTGCTGAATAAAGGCGCTAACATTGCGCAGATATCAAAAGCATTAGGCCATAGTAATCTCGCCGTCACTACCCAATACCTACACCTCGATAAGGAAGAGATTGCGGAGAACTTGCGTAAATATTTATAACTATAACAATGCGTCAGCCTTACGATGGGCTGGCGTTTTATTTTTTTATACATACAGAACGAATGTTCGTATATAATAGTAATATTAATACGAAGGAGATGATCGATGTGGCAATTCGTGACCGCGGTAAAATTAAGTGGAATCCTGCATCATTTATGCCTGAAGGCTTCGCTATGACTCGCGAAATGTACCGGGACCAAGCGCGCCAAGCTAAGCCTATTCTCGATGAGTACCAAACGGAGGAGTTCGACCTGCGTATTGTATATGCGATGGAGTATAATCACGCAATAAAGTTAACCGTTTGGAATGACGGTTTTACTTCAGAGGTTATAGGGCGTATTCACTACGTAGACCCTATAACGAAGCAGCTACGGATTGAGACGAAGCCTGGGGAGTTCGAGCGCGTTAAATTCGATGATGTTACTGCGGTGAAGGTCGTAGACATGAACTAGCACGGACGTCAATTCGCAAACTTTAACGCTATCCCGACGCAAATATAACGATTAACCACGCTAGACAATCTTTCTATATAATAAGCGAAATAAAGGAGGGATAGCGATGGAGATTAAAAAGACGAAGTTTATCCGTAGAAGCGAACTTACTCAATCCAAAACCTTTAAACGATTTAGAGTATTGAGACTGAGGAAAGAAGTGTTTAAAAGTATTTCGAAAACGGGCAATACAACCGTTATGGTCCATTCAGAGTTGTGGCGACTAACTTCGGAAGAATTGAGGCAATGGATTAAAGAGGAAACGGAAAAAGGGAATCCGGTGCTGAAGAACATTCGGAGAGCCATCCAAAATTGTTACAGAGATGACTAATGTGGAGAAACAACCTACACCTAAAATAAAAATTAGAAAACGAGTATATTTAGGGGAAATTAAAATTGAAGAATATCTTCTGAAAGAAGTTGAGTTACTTATTGAAAAAATGAAGGGTAAGTAACGGACACACAACGTTCTCAATTCCTCGCAGGTATGGTCCAGGGCCTACCGAATTCCTTAACGTAGGAAAGTGAGGCGATCAAACGATGGCTTATATTTCGAAGAGGTTACCGATTAAGTTAAGGATTTTTCAGTACGATGAAGGTTACATGGCGATGGCGCACGATGGTACCTGCGGTGTACATAATTGTTACGCAGATACTGAGGAAGCTGCGGAGAAATTGGCGATAACCAGGCTGATGGAAAAGTTACAAAAACAGCAAACGCAAAAATAGCCTCGTCAATCGACGGGGCTTTTCGTCTGTATACTCATTACTTCCTCAATACGCTGTAATACGTTCCCCATGTCACGCATTATCTGCCGACCGGTAAACCGCAGTACTTTCCATCCATTCTCCGTCAAGCACTTATCCTTGCGACGATCCCGAGCCTTTGCTTTAGGCGAGGAATGATACGCCTTGCCATCGCACTCAATCGCAATACGCGGACCAATTAACGCCAAGTCAATCCGATACTTTCCGCATGGCACCTGTGACGTTACCGCATAGCCACGATTCTCCAATGCGTCATACAACTGCCGCTCGATTGGACTTTCGCATTTAAAGCGCTCGTTATATATGGGCTCGGCTTTAGGGAATAATATGAATGCCAGCAAACCCGCAGCAAGCAACCCAAAAAATACGATATATTCAATCAATCAAACCACCTCCAAAAAAGGAAATAAACCGCATTTTGTCGAATTAATAGACGAGGTGACATCAATGCCAGTAAACAACAGGCTCAAAGAAGTACGCCACGATCACCGCATGAATCAAACGGAATTTGCAGACTTTCTAGGGCTGAGCATCTATCAATACAATCGGTATGAAAAAGAAGCTCGACAGCCTACGCTCGAGATCGCGCTGCAGATTAGCGAAAAGGTGAAACGGCCAGTCAACGACATTTTTTATTTAACAGAAGAGGCGCCAAGCTAGGGCGCTAATTCTTAGGTTGTCTTTTGCCAATTCGGTAAATAATTAGTCGGTACAGGCAATATTACTGAAGTACCTACATAGTTTATTAACGAGTAACTACTCATTAGGATTACCGCAGTTTAAGGCTCTTAGACGCTGCCAATATGCGAAAAAGAAAATCTGTTAAAGAATGAGCCGAAGGCGGGAAGGAAGGGAAGGGGGTCCGGGGAAACCAAGCGAATATTTAAATAATCAGACAATTTAGTTATCAGAAAATTAGGAGGAATCAAAATGTTGTTTGGACCGGGAGTATTAATCGCTGGAGCTAGCTTCATTACGATTGTTGTATTAGAAAAGACAGCGGAAGATTTCGGAATCACTTGGCTGAGCACAACGCTGAAATTAGTAGTGCCAATCGTTGCAATATTGTTCGCTATCTTCTTCCTTGAAACTAACGCGTTATTGAGGTGGCTGCGATGAGCATATGGGCGAAATTACAAACGCGTAGCAAACTAGTCAAAGCCTTTAAGAGTGGCGGACTTCACTTAACCTATAAAATGAGCGACGGCAATGAACGCTTAATCCTTCCCAAAATCCGCAATGTATCTATCAATGACACCTCTACTACCGTAACCTTCACACTCCCAAATGGGCTCGATCCCAAACTTTTGCAAAAGAACTACTATGTATTCGAACAATATTTCGGTCAAAACGTCGAGCTTGATGGCGATATCAAACGGTTTACCCTAACGATTAATAACGGAGAGCTGCCGAAGGAGCTCACCTACAATTATTCGAAGATACTACCGGAGCTCGAAGGGCTCGAAATGCCGATTGTATGCGGTAAGGATAGCGCAGGAAACTGGATGGTATATAACGCCATTACCGAGCCGAATTGCCTCGTGTCGGGCGAACCTGGCGCTGGTAAGAGTACACAGCTCCGGAGTATCCTGGCGACTCTCATACAGCATAGAACGCCTGACGAATTGCATATTTACCTAGGCGACTTAAAGATGAGCGAGTTCTTTCTGTTTAAGGACGTCGAGCACGTCAAAAGTGTCTGCGTTTATCCGGAAGACATGGCACGAATGCTGAAGCACATACACGGAGAATTGAAGCGAAGAGGCGAATTGTTGAATAAACACCGGGTCACTCACATTACGAAAGTGCCTGAAAAGACTCCGTTTTTCCTGCTTGCGATTGATGAGATCGTAATGATCATGGACGACAAGGAAATGAAAAAGCAACTCGTTCAAATAGTTTCGCTAGGTCGGGCGCTAGGCATTTACTGCATACTGTCGCTACAAAGACCTTCACACGACATACTAGATACGAAGATTCGCGGTCTGTTAACGGTGCGAATGGGATTCCGGACCACTGACGCCTCCAACTCGAAGATAATCGGAACACCGGGCAGTGAGCGCATTAGCAAGCAAACGCCAGGTCGATTCCTTATTAAACGCGATGAACTAACCGAACTGCAGGCGCCATATCTAACGGAAGAGAAGGCGGATAAGATACTCGCTGCATATCGAATAGACGGCTGGAAGGATTTGTTTGCGAGGTCGAGTACGTCGGAAATTCCGACAACCAAAACCGAAGAATTAACCGAGAAGGATGTGTTTTACGATGTTGACCAGCCGCGATAAAGCAATTATTCGCGACTTAAATAGATTCCGTGTGATGGATCGCGATAGCATTGCCGAACTACATTTTGCAGGCATTAAAAATCCTACAACGGCAGCAAATTCCGTTTTGCTCCGGTTACTTCGAGACGGACAGATTCAGAGGTCGACTAGCTTTCAGCCGTTCGTTTATTTCGGAGCAGAGTCGCAGATTAAGAAGAACAGCGCCAAGATCGGACATTTCCTCGCAATCTTGAATGTATATAAAGAAATGCGGAAACTCGGCAAGCTTGAAACTTTTCTGGTCGAGCCGAAATATGGCAGTAAAGGCAATGCCGAGCCGGATATTTTCGCTATGTATAGGAATACGCCATTTTTTATAGAAGTACAAAAGACGCTTTATTCCGATAAGCAGATGTCGGAGAAACTGGCCCGTTATGTCGACTTTTATAATGCTGGAATTATGACAAAGCCGTTTCCTCACATCTTAATATTATCGGATCAGAGGTACGCGCTTGACGGTGAATATCCGTTTAAGATATTTCAAGCCGAAACATTTACGCAATTTAATCAGTCGTTAACGGCGCAGCCAGCGAAGTCAATACCGCTTCTAAGTGGCGTTAAAATAGTCGTTAACAATTAAAAAAGCCGCGGGAATTATTCCGCGGTTTCTTCGTTTACGAAAGTAAGAATGTCGCTCATCTTGTCGATATCCAATGCGTCTGCAATCTTTTCCAGAGCTTCCTTAGGCACACGTTTTACCTTGTTGTTAACTAGTTCGCTTATTGTACGCTCAGTTAAGCCGGTCATTTCGGCAAGTTTCTTTTGCTCTATGCCTCTCTCATTAAGAAGGTCTTTAAGTTTAATTTCTACTCTCCTCATATGTACATCTCCCCGTCGCTCTCTTACTTAGATTATACAGTTAAAAAATAAATTCCGCAAATCGTAATTCAAGTGTTGACAATTACGTTTAACGGAATTAATATAAAGGTACAAGTTACGCAAAACGTAATTAAAGGAGGTGAGTAAATGGCCCGATTAATAAAGGCAATATATAGCGCAAGCGATGATCCGCAATTCGGTACGGTAGAAGATGAGGTAATCGTGTTATCTCCGGCCATAGTAGTTGAAAAGTACGACGAAACTGACGCGATGTTTTATATCATAGAAGAACCCGTCGCAGATAATCAAGAGACTATATACATCGACCGTGCGACTTGTCCAAGATTCGAGATTAATTTAGACCAATCTTTCGATCAAATTGATTTCGGACAGTTGGCAAAGAGTACATTTCTAGAATTCATATGTAAATTTGCAAAATAAAAAGCCCAGCGGTGAGCAGACCGACTGAGCCTCGAAAAAATATATCGATAGGGAGAGTATAACACATGAGAAGAGTAACTGTTAAGCATTATTTTAAAAATGAAATCGACCACGAGTGGCCCAATATCGGAGTATTTTTTGAAGAACGCGGTATCGTCATTCAGGTAGATGAATACGGCTTAGTCGAACTATTTGAAGCCAAGATGATGGAAGGTTCGGATGATGTCGTTTTGGTTAAAGAGGGAGCGGAAGACCTTTCATCTGATAATCCGGAGTTTGTCGTTAATCTAATTATAGGGGAAGCGAAATAATAAACATTAACCCGTTCTGATGCGGCAACATTGGGCCGGTAAACGGGTAGTGACGGCTCGATCACCGCAGACAATGACGGCAATCACGTCTGACGGTTTTAGGCAGGTCGGGCAAATATAATGACTTCCGCTGGAGCCTCAAACACCTCGGCAAAGGTTCGGGGTTGCAACGGGAGTCATATCGGAAAATAGACGGTTTTCAGCGCAATTAGGCGGGCGCGGGAAAGCCGTTATTTTTATTTAATCTCGCTTTCGATAACAATCTTTTATTGCCTCGCGAATTTCCTTAAGAACCGGATTTCCTTTTTCAGTTTCTTCTTTTATCCACTTTTTCTGTTCTTCGTCTGTCATCGCCCACAATTTCGAATGTACTATTACGGTTGCATTTCCGATTTTTGACTTTTTCAATTTTAGGACCTCCGACCCTTTCCGTTTCTTCTCCAATAACTTTCGTTTACGATCCGTTCGAGTTCTTTTAACACTGGATTCCCTTTGCGAAGTTCCTCTTCGAAGTATCTTTTCCGTTCTTCCTTCGTTAACTCCATTAATGGAGAAACTATTCTCCCTACCGTATTGCCTATACGAATCTCTTTCACGCTAATCCCTCCTGAAATTTGGATACAGCAAACATTATTGACGGAATAGGTGTCTTGAAATATTACATTCGTGTTACAAATAGCGAAAATTGGCCGGAAATCGGCCCGAATTTGCATGCTGTCGCGACATACGGTCTGAAAGGGTTGCGCGGGATGCCTTTCTCACTCGTATTTTAGGGTAGGAGGTAAATTTTTTTCGCGGTCGATGTGACCGTTTTATTACGAAGGAGCTGGTATTGGATGAATCGCGAGGTACTAAGATTTATACGAGTATCAAGAAAGCTGTCTGTAAGGAAGTTTGCCGAAAGATTAGGCGTAAGTCATGCGTTGATTTCGGCCATTGAGGGTGATCGCCGGCTAACGGAAAATGTTCAGAAAAAAGTCGTTGAGACGTTTGGCCTTACGGATGAAAAACTTGTATCAATTAAGTTATTAATCAACGAAATTAAAAATTGAGGGGGAAGTTAAATGAAACAAATTCAAAAACTATTTAATTATCATGAGAATCCTGTTCGCACGGTGGTTTTAGAATCCGATATCTGGTTTGTGGCAAAAGACATATGCGATGTCCTAGAAATTAAAAATGCCTCCGATGCTTTAAAACGGTTAGATAATGACGAGGTGACTAGGTTTAATCTAGGGGGCTTATCAGGTGAAACGAACTTGGTCAATGAACCTGGATTATATTCGCTAGTGTTAGGTAGCCGGAAGCCAGAAGCTAAGCAGTTCAAACGCTGGGTAACTCACGAAGTTCTGCCAACAATCCGGAAGCACGGCGCCTATATGACGGAAAATGTGCTTGAGCAAGCGATTGGCAATCCTGATTTTATGATAGGTCTATTATCGAGTCTTAAGGAAGAAAAAGAACGCAGCAAAGCACTGGAAGCAAAGACGCTGGAGTTAGAGCATGAAATAGCCGTTGTTCAGCCGAAAGTTACGTACTATGAC
Organism: Neobacillus driksii; assembly: GCF_013409995.1. Classification (GTDB taxonomy): domain Bacteria; phylum Bacillota; class Bacilli; order Bacillales; family Cytobacillaceae; genus Neobacillus; species Neobacillus driksii. Next base: position 289,843 of record NZ_JACCBX010000008.1, on the reverse strand, counting down.
ACGATTTTATCATCGGAAAATGCAGTGAATATCGGACAAATTGCAGAGGATTACGGCTTAAGCGCTAGACATTTGAATCAAATCTTGAACGAAGAGCGTGTACAGCGAAGGGTTGGCGGGCAGTGGGTCTTATACCAGCAGTATAGAAATAAGGGATTAACAAAGTCGAAGACGTTCTCAATCGGAGAAAACGGAGCGAGAATGCACACTCAATGGACGCAAAAAGGGCGGTTATTCATTCACGAGCTACTTGCGGAGATGGGTATCGTGCCTGTCAGCGATGTGTTATAAACGGCAAAAAGCTCGATGTCGGCAAACATCAAGCTCACTTAATTGCTCACTATCACGGGAGCGCATATATATTTATCCAACTATATTGTATCGCGTTCCCCGTGTTTTTTCAACTACAAAATTAACTAAAACGGGGGAATTTTAAATGGGATCAGGCTCAAACGTACAAAGTAAGGCAGAAGTTATTGAGAATTCATATTTACGAGATTCATATGGAATAGAGCGTCTGCTCAAATCGGTATTCGAAATTGCGGAGCGTAGCCGTTACAAGTTCGACCCTTCTGCTACAACGCTAATAACAGACCTTGAAATGGCGCTAGATACGGATATATTTACGCCAATAGAACGCCAGACAATCACTCTTATCTACTATGCGCAACTCAACTATCGCCAAGCAGCAAAACTAATGGAAGTTAAGACACACGTGCTTATTGACGCAACGGAAGAAGCAATCGAGAAAATAGCGGCAGTTTTGATGGGCTATAAGACGAAGGAATTGCCGGTTTATCCTCGTGTTAAATATACTCCTGCCGAATGGTTGAGCGCGGTCGGAGACGGCAAGGCGGCGATATATCACATTCCGGCTGATATAAATACCGAATTACTGCATTGGCTTGCGGAAAACGGCGATGAATTGGCCGAGGAGACGCTAAGGCAGCGCGAGGAAGGTCCGCCAGTGTTTATCGACGAAAGGTCTGAGGAAGCACAATACCCATGCTATACGTGGAATCAGCTTGAACGAATGGATAAGCGTCTTAACACAACGTATATGAACAACGAAGAAATGGGCCGGATAGCGTTAGGACGTACGGTCGTGGGGAGTCGTAAGGTGATTTTCGAGGATAAAGACGGAGTCATGCACGTAAAAAAGGCCAAAATTTACAAATAAACGGAGGGATACCGAATGCCAAAATCACCTGTTGTAGAGCAAATATCGCATTTTGATGTCGAGGCGAAACGGTGCTTTTATTCAGACCTTACCGTCTCGTTTTATCAAATTCTCGGCGATCGTTTTAGTAGCTTAGAAGAGTTCCGGGAAGAATTTGCCGATTTTCGCAGTGACTTGAGCGATTATCGAGCCACATTAGACCGGATTTTAGAGGACATTGCGCCAGGCTACGGACTGACTTGGCGTGACTTTACCTGGATTAAGGAGAATCGATGGAAACAGTGCGCGGTTTGCGGCCGGGTATACCTCGATTATACGAACGGAAGGTCGATGACGTGTTACTTGGACGAATATTTGCGCTTTTCCCTTCAATCTCGAAGGTTCATGGATAACGTGGACTACCGAGGTCGGGCTAAGTCCATGTGCGGCGCAAAGTACACGGCTTGGAAGAAGCGAGGGCGAATAGGGCCGGTCAATTTTATTCTTTTTAAAAAAGGTGAATTCATGTAAGAACATATGTTTCAAGTGGAATAGCCCTTCCTATAAGGGATAAACGAGTTAGAAAATAAACGATGCATACGCCGACAGCGAAATCCATTATCGAAAATTTTGTCGCGATGGTCGGCTTTTGCATCATTTTACGCTAAATCAAAGGAGGAATAAACGTTGGAATATAAATGGATATATCAGTCAGTAAATGGCTGGTACGGCGAAACGGTAAACGGGGATCAAGTTAAGCTGAAACTAGTGCCGAAAGGTCGCAAGACCGAGCATTTAAAGGACTCAACTGGCAATGTGGTAGGAAAGCGATGCTCAAAATGCGGAAAGATGACGCTGGCTACTGCCGAATATTTTCGCGCAGATAACCGAGCTCATGCCGGACTGCAGCAGAAATGCAAAAACTGCCATGCGCGATGGGATGAAGTCAACCTTGTTGGACGTTCAATTAAAGGTGGCCCAGTTCGCACGCAAAGGCCGAAAGCCGTCCGAATATACAACGACGAAGGGCTTTGCACTTTTAAAGTATGTCCTTGTTGTGGCGAAGGAAAAGAACGCGAAGAGTATGCAAAGCATTCACGAAATCCTGACGGGTTGCAGACATATTGCAAGAAATGCCAGGCTGAAAACGCGAAAAAAGAAAAGCCGGAGGCTATTTAAATGAACAATACTAACGAATTTTTCTACTGTTACTCAACAAATTTACATGACCTTTTACGTTCTAAAGGGCTTCGATATATCTGCGTAGGGCTTAACGAGAATACAATGCGAAGGTTTTACCAGTATCGTAGAACGAAAGAATTCGAAGACGTTCTTGCTGAGTATACCGCAAACAATCCGAATAAATAATTTAATCCTTTAATCTGGAATGTTTATAAACTCGAAGGAGTGTTTTTAAGTGGAGAAAAACTACTACAATCATATATACGAAGGCGGATTCGTCCGCTATGAGAACGAGGTCGGGCTATATGCGATAACGGGCCACGCCAAAAAGGACGCCCGCGAGCCGTGGATGCCAGCCGAACATACTTACGCTGACTATAAGGTGACCAGCGCAACGCTAGACGTATTCCGGGCGATATTTCAGCACCGCAATACGAACGAGACTCATAAGCATTTCCGTAAAGCATGGCCGTCACAGAGGCGCCTCCAGGTCGAACTGGCAATGGCGGACAAGACGTTGGCGCGACATATTGCTGCGCTTGAGAATGTCGGATTGATCAGCGTTGACCGACGATACCGCAATAACCGACCTTTCCACGTTTATTCCTTTCCGAAGCCGGCAACCATTGCGGAGTTCAAGGCGAAGTTTCCGTTAGCTTGCCGGGAATATGAGCGCAAGATGGCCGTGCTAGATGCGATTCGCGAAGAGGAACAGGCGGTCGAGAACGAGTTGGAAGAGTGGCTATAGTTGGTGAACGTAAATTTTACGAACAGGTAAACGTAATTTTTACGAACAGCTGAACGTAATTTTTACGTAGTACTAAGAACTATATTACTAAGAACTAAGATACTAAGAACATATAAAACATTGCAATACATTCGCAAGCTCATATATTGCTATGATTATATTGATAAAGATATTATGCGAAAAGAGATATGCGATAATAAAGATAAAAGATAATAGATATCTAGCAGGAAATACCTTCCTTTTTGGCGAAATTTATCGGCTAGGGGAGGTGGTTTTTGTGCAGTTTAATCGCAGCGAGGAAATAGTAAACTGGATGACAAGCTTACAAGAAGATTTAAGAGATATTGATGAAAAGATTAATGAAGCACGCTATCAACAAGACGTATTAACTATGCGGTATCAGATATTGATGGAAATACCGAATAAACTTAGAGGCGAATTGCTGAAACAGTTCTCAAATAGGTTAGGCGATGTCGACAGTGAAATTGCAATCTTGAAACAGGACAAGAAAGAAATTTTAGCGATATTAGATCACTTAGAAACGAAGTAATTAATGAGGCATCCTTCGGGGTGCTTTTTTAGTATGTAAAAGCGCCGGATCGATTACTTGGCGTTAATTTTGCGTAAAGGAGGACGATAGGACATGGCGAAGGAAAAGCCGACACTTAACGAACGGCAGCGCTTATTTGTTAAGTATTACATCGGCACACTCAACGCTACAGAGAGCGCTAAACGTGCGGGATACAGCCCGAAAACGGCCGCAGAGATAGGGTATGAGCTCCTCAAAAAACCTCATATTGCGGAAGCAGTATCGAAAGGAGTCGAAAAGAAGATGACTAAGGCAGATATAAGCGCAGAACGTATTCTCGACGAGCTAGCATCGATTGCGTTTCTAACGCCGGAACAATTGGACGCATTAAAGTCGATTAAGGGCGGCGAGAAAATGCGCGCGCTGGAATTACTAGGAAAGTATCATACGTTATTTACTGATCGTATCGAAAATACGGGCGAAGTAACGATTAATGTTTCGCTAGAAGACGACGAAGACGAAGACAATTCTAATGCCTAACGGATTGTATACGAATGAATAAATAATCAACATAACGGCGCATAATCACCGTTTTACGTAATTTTGTAAAATATAAAACGCTCTATATCAACGTTTTTTCGTTTCGTAAATTACGACGAAATGCAATCTTTTATACATCGTTGATTTAATGCGGTTTGTAGAGGATGTAATACGACCGATGAGTCGCAAGGATTGCATAAACTATCGCATAATTCCCGTGATTATTTCCGGGTTAAGGGTCGGCCAATAGGTCGGCTTTTTTTGTTGCGCAAATAAACGGGAGGAGGTGGCGCCATGTCGCAAAATATTAACTTAAACGTTAAGAGGTCGATGTTCAATTCGGCCTATTTGCCGTACCTGGACAACGATAATCGATACAACATATTCTACGGTGGCGCCGGCTCCGGCAAGTCCCGTTTCCTTGCGATGAAGCTAACGCTCGACCTGCTGAAGAAGAAGTCGAAGCTACTCGTAGTGCGACAGACGTTCGCCTCAATACGTGACTCAGTATATACGGAGTTTCTGCAGGTGTTCGACGTGTTCAAGATAACCGACTTCTTATCGATCAGTAAGTCAACGCTGAGCATTAAGTTTCCAAACGGCAGCGAGATTATCTTCAAAGGTGGCGATGACGAGACGAAGTTACTCTCGATAAGTAGCGTAGATATGTGTTGGGTCGAAGAGGCTTCGCAGATATCGTACGACTTATGGGGCCAGTTAAAGCTACGTCTTCGTGGCGGTGCCAGTAAGAAGCGCTTTTACTTATCATTCAATCCGATCAGCTCTTTGCACTGGCTTAAACGCGAGTTCTTCGATAACCCTCTCGACGGGGTTACGATATGCCATACGACTTACAAAGATAACCGATTCCTTGACGCAGAGTACATCGCTTCTCTCGAGGAATTAAAGGACCGTGACCCGGTCAAATACGCCGTCTATGCGCTTGGTTCTTGGGGCGTTATGGGGCGCAAGGTATTCGATAACTGGAAGGTCGAAGACTTCACTACGGCCTCGCTAATGAAGCAGAACAACGCGCTAGAGATGGCGGTAGGGATGGACTTCGGTTACATCTCGGACCCGTCAACGCTGATATGTTCGCTGGTAGACGTTGAGAATCGCAAGCTCTACATCTTCGACGAACTTTACGAGCACGGCTTGCTGAACAACGAACTGGCTCAGCGTGTGACCGAGATGGGTTACGCCAGGGAACGCATAGTGGCCGATAGTGCTGAGCGTAAGTCAATCGATGAGTTGCGCGGCTATGGACTGTACCGGATTCAAGCTGCGTCAAAGGGCGCGGGCTCCATTATGACCGGCATACAGTACGTCCAGCAGTTCGATATCATCGTCCATCCTTCGTGCATTCATACAATAGACGAGCTCGAGAACTACTCGTACAAAAAGGACAAGGCCACCGGCAAGTACACGAATCAACCGATGGACAATTACAACCATTTAATCGATGCGCTGCGGTATTCACTCGAGCCGTTCCGCAAGAACAATAGACTAACCGTACTAAGCGCAAAGTTATTTGGAATCTAAACAACGAAAGGAGCGATTGCGAATGTGGGAACCGGTTAAAGTGAGCGACATATCCGTTGCAGATAATCCGGAATTTATTCAGCAAGTTATCGCGGATTACCAGCTCGCAGAATCACCTCGCATAGAGAAATTGAATCGCTATTACAGCGGAAAGCACGACATACTTAACCGAACCATGGAAGATCGCACGAAGCCGAACAATAAGATCGTACATCCATTCGGTACCTATATCACGAACACGGTGAACGGCTATTTTATGGGGGCGCCAGTAACGTACACAAGCGACGACGAAACGTTAATGGCTACGATTCGAGACATTCTCCAACGCAATGACGAGTCGCACATCAACGCACAGCACTCGAAGCAAGCAAGTGTCGCAGGCTGGTCGGCCGAGCTCGTTTATATGAATGAGAACAACGACATCAGGTTTGCGCAACTGGACACGAAAGACCTCGTACTTATTTACGATGATTCAATCGATCCTGAGATTATCGGCGCTGTTCGATTCTACGCTAGCAAGGATTATGTAAGCGGTGAAATTGCGAACCATGCGGAGCTATACACGAAGGAAGAGGTTGTTTACTACCTGGAGGACAAGGACGGCTTTTACGAAGCGGACCGAAAGCAGCACTACTTCAAAGACGTGCCGGTAGTTGTCTATCGTAACAACGTTGAGCTTATCGGAGACTGGGAACGACTCATCCCGTTATTTGACGCTTACGATAATGCGGTGTCGGACCACTCGAACATGCTCGAATATTTCAGCGACTGCTACCTCGTTTTAACGGGGCTGACGGCTGAGCCGGAAGACATCATCGCTATGAAAGAGAATCGAGTAATGCTACTTGGCGAAAACGGAAAGGCGGAATTCCTAGTCAAAGAGGCAGATGTCCAAACGCTAGAAACATATAAAGTGCGACTCGAGCGCGACATTCATAAGTTTGCGCAAGTGGCCGACATGCAGGCGGAAGGATTTACGAGCGACTTGTCCGGCATTGCCATTCGCTATAAATTGATGGCGCTAGAGCAATTAGCGGTTACAAAGGAGCGCTTCTTTAAAAAGGCGTTGCAGAAGCGAATTAAATTAATCACGAACATCTTGAACACGAAAGGGCAGTCGTTCAACTACACGGATATCGCGCTGCACTTTGAACGTAACCTGCCGGTCAATCTTGCGGAGAAAATTACGTCAGTTAAAGAGTTATTCGGAATCGTGTCCGAGCAAACGTTATTGTCGCAATTACCTTTCGTCGACAATGTCCAGGCGGAGATGGAGCGCAAGAAGGCCGAGAGCGAATTAAGCAACGACTACGCTACCTTAGGCGAGTAGGTGAATACACATGGCGAAAACAAGCGCTGAGTATTGGCAAGAACGCGCCGAGAAACTAGAAAACGATATCGACCGTAATTCAACGAAGGTATATCGGGAGTTGAAGAAAGAATACGATGCGGCGAAGGCGGACATCGACGATCAGTTGCGTGCCTTCTATTCGAGGTATGCGACCGATAATGTTTTAACCTTGCAAGAAGCAGAGCTCGCGTTGCATGGCGCTGACTTAAGCCGTTATCGCGAACGAATTGCAAGTTACAGGCAGATGTTTCAACAGACTGGCAACCTTGTGGCGCTTGCGGAAATAGAAAAGCTAGTCTCTTCTGCTCGCGTGACTCGATTGAAGGCTTTATCGGATGAAATAGCAGCACGGACTATCGAGCTTGCTTCTAAAGTTGACGCAACTGTTGCCGAACATCTGGGCGAAACCCTTACGGAAGCATATTTACAGACTGCGTTCGCTGTTCAAGCCGGAGTCGGAGCGTTTATTACGGTCCAGGCAATAAATGAGGACGCAATAAAACAAGTTATCGCATATCCTTGGTCTGGCGATGACTATAGCTCGCGTATTTGGGTGAATCGCGACAAGATGGTCCGAGAAATGACCGGAATATTGAAGCAAGGGCTAATTCAAGGAACATCTATTCAAACGATGAGCCGGCAATTAAACGAAAAGACGGACGCTGGGGCTCGGAATACTGAGCGCATTATTCGTACCGAAGCTAACTTCGTATTAAATGAAGGAGCGGCTCGCGGATACGAAGCGAATGGCATGGAAAGTTATCGAGTTCTCGCAACGCTAGACACAAAGACTAGTAGTATCTGTCAATCGCAGGACGGAAATGTTTACAAAGTATCGGAGAGAGTGGTCGGAAAGACTTATCCGCCTTATCATCCGAACTGCAGAACGACTGTAATACCACATATCCCCGAAATTGAAGGGTTAGCAAGACGTGCGAGGGACCCGGAAACTGGTCGTAATTATATTGTTGAAGATATGACGTATAAGGAATGGAAAGAATCACTCGTCCAAAGCGGTTCATGACGTAAAACTGAATCCAAATCTACCAAACTTGGACTCGTAGGGGCTTCGGCAACTTTGAGGACTATCGGAGGTTATCAAAATTATGAGTGAAACTACAAAAACTAATACAACTGAAACAGATAATGCGAATCAACAGGGCCAGCAAGGAACTGAAGAGGCGCAAACAAACGAGCAAGTAACTGTATCACGAGAAGAATTGCAGAAAATGATTGATTCTTCGGCTGACAAACGAGTTACGCAAGCATTAAGGACTGCTCGAGAGAAATGGGAAGCAGAAGTTACTGAGAAAATACAAAAAGAGCGTACGGAAGCAGAGAAACTGGCGAAAATGACCGAGGCGGAACGACTACAATTGGAATTCGATAAGCAAAAGCAGGCATTTGAAGACGAACGCAAGTCATTTTTACGCGAAAAGCTCGAGCTGCAGACGGTTAAAACGCTGCAATCAGAGGAGTTACCGGCAGAGTTTAGTGAATTTGTGATGAGCGATTCAGCCGAGCAGATTAGCGAAAACATAAAACTATTCAAAGAGCAGTGGCAAAAGGCGATTGAAAAAGCAGTCGATGAGCGACTAAAAGGATCAACTCCGAAAAGTGCAAATACAAGCGCAACAATTAAGGCAGAGGATTTTGCGAAAATGAATTACGCGCAACGAATGGCGATTTATAACCAAGACCCCGACTTATATAAACGATTAATCGGTCGTCAATAGGACGGCTATTTTTATTGTCTTTCGGGCTAGACATAAAAGAAGCACCATACAAATTGGAGGAATTTAACTATGGCACAAACTAAAACTACAAACTTAATCAATGCAGAGGTATTTGCGGGTGCGGTATCTGCAAAATTAGGAAACGCAATTAAATTATTACCATTGGCATACGTAGAAAATTTCGAAGGTGAACAATCCGGAACTATTCGCGTACCTAAATACGCATACATCGGCGATGCTGACGTAATTGCTGAAGGCGTAGCAATCGACCCGTCTTTACTAAACCAAACAAGCGAAGACATTCCAGTTATTAAAGTAGGTAAAGCAGTAAATATCACTGACGAAGCTGCAAAAGGTTCTTTCGGCGACCCCGTTGGAGAAGCTGAAAATCAATTAACAAAATCTATCGCTAGTGGCGTAGAGAAGAAAATGTTCGAAGCTTTAGCAACTGCGACTCTTACATTTGCAACTGCTGCTGGCGGAAAAGTTACTGGTGACGGCGTATTAGGCGGATTAGCTTTATTCGGCGAGGACCAAGACGGCGAAAAGTACCTTCTTATCAACCCTAACCAATTAGCAAACGTTAAGAAAGACCCAGCTTACGTTAAAGAAGATAACGCTATTTATGACTGTCAAGTCTTAGTTTCTAATCGTGTTGCTTCTGGAACTGCTTATATTGTTAAGCCTGAAGCAGTAGCACTCTACTTGTCTAAAGACGTACAAGTTGAAACTGATCGCGACATCCTTGCGAAAGCAACTGTTGTTTCGGCAGATGAACACTTTGCTACTCACCTACGTGACGCTTCTAAAGCTGTAAAGATTACTATCACTGCTTAATAGTAAGAAATATTTATGAGCGGTTATCTTCGGGTAACTGCTCTTTTTATGGATGGGGTGATTTAATGCTTTTACATTATCAGTTAAAGAAATTAGCAGAAGCAAAAGCGGTCGCTAAACCGGAGCCACAACCGAAGAAGCCTGCTAAAAAGAAGGGTGAATAGTCATGGCGGCGATAGATAACGTAATAACGTTACTTGGAATCACCGACGTTTCAAAATACCAAGTCCTCGAAGTTTTAATCGAACATACAGAGCAAGCCATCCGTAATTATACCAAACTGTCCGAAGTGCCGGCCGAACTATCTTTCGTCACAGAGTCCGTGGTTGTTGCGAAATACAATCAACTTGGGTCTGAAGGGTATTCATCGGAATCTATCGAAGGACTGGCAATTACTTACCACGATGATGTTTTCCGTCTGTATATGCCTTATCTCGATCAATACAGCGATACTCGCGGTGCCAATCGCTTAAGGATGTTATAGCCATGCGGTATGACGACAAGGTAAAGGAACTTGTTCCTGTCGAAGTTAACGACGGTTTTGCTGATTCCACGGACTGGGTTGAATCCGGCGTGGAGATTGATGCGGTTGTCGCACCAGTATCAGCGGAAGTACAGCTTCGTTCCTACGGTTTCGTATCGAATAAGATTGTTAAAGTCATAACGAAGGCTGGAATTAACGATAAAAACCGATACAAAATCAACGGTGAGACTTATGTTGTTCGCCAGGTTAAAAACCATAAGCACGGACGCATCTTTATGCTACTGGAGGCGTTGTAATGTCACGGTATATCCAAGGGTTAGACAACGTCATAAGCGGTCTCCGGCAAATCGAAAAGGATCAAGAGAAGGCTGCGAAAAAAGCCGTTAGTCAGTCGGCTTACTTGTTAGAGGCGCAAGCAAAGGCACTGGCGCCAGTTGATACGGGGTATTTACGGGGAAGCATAAAAACACATATTAAGGATGGCGGACTTAGTGCGGAAGTCATTTCTCACGCTGAGTATTCGCTATTCGTCGAGTATGGGACGTCAAAACAAGAAGCTCAGCAGTTTATGACGCCTGCGTACTTTAAGGCTAAAGAACATTTCGAGAGATTAATAGAACGGGGGTAATCAATAATGATACCTTCTATAGAGCTACAGCGCTCGGTAAATAACGCATTGAAGAGTGGGGATTACAAAGTATACGACCAGTTTCAACAAGGCGTAGCCATGCCGTTTATTACTATCGGCGAGGAAACGCTTCTTGATATAAGTACAAAAGTAGAAGAAATAACAAGCCATTTAATAACCGTCCATACGTGGAGTAAATCAATTTCTGCAAAGGAAGTTAAGGAAATGAATCATTTCATTAAAACCTCCTTGATCGATGCGCCTCTAATCGTAGACGGTTTTGTTGTTTTATTTAGTGCTTTGGACTTGAATCAGACATTAAAAGAACAAGATGGAAACTCAATTGTATACCACGGAATAACCCAAATCGAATACAGATTACAGGAGGTTTAATAAATGGCAAAAGGCATTGATTTTATCATAAACGTTAATACGGGTACCGAAGGAGTTCCAGTTTGGACAAAAGTAGCCGGACAGCGTGGAGGTTCTTTAAGTCGCGGTGCTGACACGTTTGACAGAACATCTAAAGACTCCGATGGTTGGTTAGAAAACGAGGTCGGATTTAAGAACTGGGAACTTTCCAGCGAAGGCCTACTCGTAGAAACTGATGCAGGTTACACAGCATTAGAGGACGCATTTATGAATGACGAAAAGGTAAAAGTCCAAATGGTTACGGCTGGAGGTAATAAATACGAGGGTTTTGCAATCATCACTGACTTCCCAGTTGACGTCCCGTATGACGACCTTGCAACGTATTCAATAACACTATTGGGCGACGGGGCACTTAACAAAATCACAGCATAACTGGACGAGGGGCTTCGGCCTCTCTTTTTTTAAAATATTGAAGGGGGTTTATAGATTGGCTAAAACAGTATTAATTGACGCAGATAAAGCAAGGAACCTTAAATTTAGTTCGAACCAAATGATTGAACTTGAGGATCAGCTAGGTCGCTCGGTCATGGCTTTAGACGAGGGTATGAGATTCGCAGATTTAAGAACGATGATTCATGTCGGATTAAGATGGGAAGATAAGGACTTAACGCTTGAACAAACCGGCGATATCATGGACGCAGTAATTGAGAAGCATGGTTTTGAAGAGCTTTCGAAAAAAGTAGGCGAAGCGGTTCGGTTTGCGTTTGGCGGTAAAGCCCAGCCTCCCTCGAAAAATTAACGGACTTATTGACGGAGAGCGGTTACTCTATATCGCAACGGTACGCTTGAAACTTCCGTACGGTGCGCTGGATGAGTATACGCCTGGCGAAATAATGACGTTAAACGAGTATTACTTAGAGGACCAACGAGAACATTACGAGCTTACTGCGTTTGCTTTCGCTACAGGGTATGCAAGCGTTAAGAAAGGTCGAAGGATTAAGATGTTCGATGATCGCAAAGAAGAAAGCAAAGGAAGAGTCACCAAAGTACAGAAAAAAGCTGAATTAGACTACCTTAAGGGCTTATTTTAAGCCTTTTTATTTTGCTTGGAAAAGAGGTGAGGCTTTTTGTCTGAAAGAGAGATTATCGTCAGGTTTGACGCAGATATTAGCGGGTTTAGACAGGCGATGGGACAACTCGAAAGCGAGTTAAACGGCGTAAGAAACGAAGTTGGCGGAGCAATGAATGATGTCCAGACGGAAGTAACCCAAAGTGCTGGCGGAATTAAAAATGCGTTAAAAGGAATTGGCGCTGCTATTGCTGCAGCCTTCGCAGTTGACGCTGTAGTTGGATTCGGGAAAACGATCCTAGGGACTACAGCCGACCTCGAGGCACTTAACTCTCAGTATTCGCAAGTCATGGGCGGCATGAAAGACGACACAGACAAGTACCTCGGAGACATGAGTAAAGCATGGGGTAAACACCCAAATGAGTTGAAAAAGACCTACATGCAGTACGTAGCAATCTTAAAATCAAAAGGTGTTGCAGAAGGTGAAGCGCATAATTTAGCTAAAGGCTATTTAAACGCAACTGTTGACGCCAATGCTTTTGCTAATGAAAGTATGGAGGACACCACAGCAAGATTTATGGGTGGTATCAAAGGTGAGTATGACAGTTTGGACACAGCCATGGTTAACCTGTCTGCTACCATGATGAACGATATAGCATTAAAAGAGTATGGAAAGAAATTCGATGAGTTATCAGTAGCTCAGCAGGAACAATTGAAGGTTCAAGAGGCCGTAAGACAACATACAAGCGCGGGTGTTGTGGGGCAAGGTGAAAGAGAAGCTGGTTCATATGCCAACACAGTCGCCAACTTAAAGAACACCTGGTCAGAATTGTTAGCAGAGTTTGGTAGTCCAATTCTTGAGTTTGTTAACGAAAAGTTAAAAGGCTTAACATCAGCTGTTAAAGGCATTGATATTAAGGCTGTACAAGAAGGATTTGCAACTTTTGGCAGCTACATGAAAGATACTTTCGGACCAGCATTCGAAGATTTAAAAAACGGTCTTCAATTTCTGTGGGATAAATTCAAGGAAACAGGTGGTCTGGAAACTGCTAAATCGTTATTCGAAGGTTTCAAAGAAACACTCGGCTATATTAAAGAAAACGCAGAACTTGTAACTGCTACATTAGGTGGGTTAGCTGGGGCTTTCTTAGCTTTTAATATGATTACGGGAATTAACACTGCTATCGGTGTTTTTACTAAATTAATCGGTGCTTTAAGGACAGGTACTTTACTAGCAACTTTGGCGCAATGGGGATTCAATACAGCCTTACTAGCTAACCCGATTACTTGGGTTGCAATTGCTATTGGTGCTTTGATTGCAGTAGGTATTCTACTTTGGAAAAATTGGGATAAGGTTTCTGCGTGGTTGAAGCAAACATGGCAATCTATCAAGGATAAGGCAGTTGAATCCTTTGAGGGTGCAAAGCAGAAGGTCATTGAATTCAAGAATAGTGTAGTTGAAAAGATGACTTCCTTGAAAGATAGTGTAGTTGAAAAGGCACAGGCTTTGAAGGACGGCATTGTTGACAAATTTAATAGTGCCAAGCAGAAGGCTTCTGAAATCTTTTCTTCCATTAAGGAGAAGATTACAAGTCCTATCACATCAGCAAAAGAAACAATACTTGGGGTTGTAGAGACAATCAAGAGTGCTTTTAGCAACATGAATATCTCTATTCCAAAACCAAAACTACCTAAAATCAATGTGGGAAGTAAGACATTGTTTGGTGGTAAGGGTGGTATCCCCGCAGTCTCAGTACCAACATTCAGTATTGATTGGTTTGCAAGTGGCGGTATTGTCAAAGGTTCTAACGGCGGAACAATCGTAGGTGTCGGCGAAAATGGTGGCGATGAAGCTATCGTACCACTATCGAATAAGAGTCGTATGCGACCGTTTGCAGAAGCGATAGCAGGAATGATTGGCGGAGGACAACAATCAGCCAATGCAGGACCGACAATTAACTTAACGCTCAACTATAACGGTACAGGTTCAGAGGAAGACGCAAACGACATGCTTAACTTCGTCGAACGCGGACTAAACGACCGGCTAGGACTTAAACTACGATTCAACGGGGTGAGGTAAAACGATGGAAATCGCAATTCAGCGCTTAACTGGCGCTTTGTATAACTTGGCTGATTACGGAATTAAAACGCTAGACTTCCAGATTGATGCGCCATCGCCCCGTGTTTATACCGAGGTTGTCGAAGGAAGAGACGGAACCCTCGACTTAGGCGCGGTATATGATTCGAGACAACTTCGAGGATCTTTTTATATGTCAGCCGTGGATAGCATTGACTTCGCGTTATTACGAAACGAGGTATTTCGAATCTTTGCGGGAGTAGAGGAGTTTTATCTGATAGACTCACGCGAACCAGGGAAACGGTGGAAAGTTCGGTCAAACGGATTTTCTGTAGAGCAATTAACTGCTAAAAAAGGCCGGTTTGACGTTGATTTCACGGCGGCAATACCTTACGCAGAGTCAATCGGAACAACGCTGGACCCTCTGACATTCGATACGGAACTATGGCAAATCGGGCAAGGCATAATAGACGACGGATTGGTCTATACGCATACAACGTCGTCGTTCCGAATTTATAACCTCGGAGATACGACGGTCAATCCACGCCAACACCCGTTAGTCATTACGTTCACAGGGGCGTCCAATAATTTGAAAATCCAGAACGTCACGACTGGCGAGGAATGGACGTATACAGGCGTAACCACTGCTGGCGATAGCGTAAAACTAGATAGCATTCAGTCGACGAAGAACGGGCTGTCAATATTCCGTGACACTAATCGCAAAGTAATATCGATAGTGCCTGGATGGAACGATTTCGTCATAACGGGTGCGAGCGGATTATTTACGTTAAGTTTTGATTTTAGATTTTATTATTTATAAAGGAGGCGGCTACGTGGGAAAGTATGGTACTTTAGGAAGCGCGTTTGACCGCATATTCCGTAATACGTTAAACAAAGCGCTTGACGACGTGGACACTGATATCCAAGCGCAGAAAAAACGAGTAGATGATTTAATCGTAGGAACACCGCAGCCAAGCGAGGTGGTTGATTCTCGCGGAGGGTTTCCGGTGCTGGGCGATCGGCTGAACGACCTTACTTCGAATTTGGCCCAAAGTGCGAAACAATTAAACAATATCGCAATTGATTTAATGCAAGATTATGGGGCTGATTTCACAGGTGTATCCGACCATGGTTCACTTTTGCAGCAGGCAATTGATTTTGTAGCTTCAAATGGTGGCGGTGTTGTTTACTTACCCAAAGGCACGCTGAAAAGCACTGTAAACATCCTCGTTAAATCAAATGTAGAAGTAAAAGGAAACGGCAAAAGCAAAACGATTATTCAGTTTATCGGTTGTTCTGGATTTGTTTCCCCAACAGATACGTATATAAATAATTTTAAATTGCGCGATATGACGATAAAAGGAGATGCAGGACTAATCACGAATACTAACAGTGGTTATCATGCCATTGGAATCAATTCAGGCACGAAAGAAACGATGAATTGCGTGTTTGAAAACATCTTTGTTCGTGAATTTAGAGGAAAAGGCGTTTATATTCCTAACATGTTTTCTTGTCGGTTCACGGACATACAAGTTGATTTCGTTGCAGATAATGGAATTGAAATCGAAGGTGGAAACACCACATTACTAGAAAACTGTTATGTTCACTCGGTAGCAACCGGGAAAGCGGCTTACGTTGTCTATAGTTCAGCTACCCTGATAAATTGTAACGGAGTGGACAACGCAGATATTTGGGGTGTTTTCGGTCAAGATGTAGCAACGGACGGAAAAAACTCCATTTTCAATATCACGCTACTAAACTGCAACATTGAAGATTTCAAAAAGATCGGTTTACGTTTTAAGTTTAACGGAAGCTTCAAATTGATTAATACTACTTTCTTAGCACCATCCACCGGAACTTTTGAATATTACACTAGGGTTGATTACAGCGATAAAGTTTCTATGGTATTGGATTCAAATTTCCAAAGCAAAGGAGCAACGATATTAACGCTTGCACCTCATTATTTAGGCGGGGGCAATCCTTTTCTATTCTTTGCAAACGGTGAAAGCACTGTAACGGACGGAACAAATGTGTGGAGTCTTCCATCTATCGGCACTCAAAGAAGTAGCAGTTATTTGAAAAACGCTGTTAAACTTTCAAGAGCTTACATTGATGATATAGATTATATGAAGCTAGGTGGAAAAAGACATCACTTTGGTACAGCGGCACCTACAACAGGAACATGGGCAGTAGGTGATATTTATTATAATACGGCTCCAGTCGCTGGAGGTAAAGTGGGTTGGATTTGCACGACAGCCGGAACACCGGGAACTTGGAAATCGTTTGGAGCAATAGATGCCTAATGCGCAGTTGGAACAAAATGATACTCACCAAATGAAAATAAAAACAAACCCGGTTAAATTTATTACCGGGTTTTGATAATTAGTTAAGAAAAGAGCTCCTTTGCTTCAACAACAAGGTTCTTTAAATAGTCAAAGTAAATGGTGCACAAGTTTAAGATTGAAGTATCTTCATATGGAAGATCTTGAGGAAGTCCTTCTAAGCTTAACTGGACATCAACGAAATCTTTATTTAAAGTAATATAATATTTTTCTTCTTCAGCGTCGTCATTTTTAACGATCCATCCAGAACCACCATTTTGGTCACCTAAAAAGAAACTTGAATGGTTTGGTGGTTTTGGCATGTACTGCAAGAATAAAGGGCTAAAGAATGTCGTATTTACCGAAACATTTGTATTGAGTTTTCCTTCATGGATGATTTCATCTCGAATATCCTTAAAGTATTTAAAAAGAGGGTTTGAAATCATTTCTTGTTGTTTAGGTTTGTACCAATTGTCGAAGCCATCAACGTGTTTTTTCAATTTCTGAATTGCAAATGTAACAGATCTTCCAAAAGTGATTATGTTTCTTATTGATGCAATCCGTCTTTCTGGAATTTCATTTTTTAAATCTTTCAATGCAATTTCAACTGTTTTTAAGGTGTCATCTATATTTTTAAAAACTGATGCTTTGGTTGTCATTCATAATCTCCTTGGGTATGATAATAATATGTGGTTGCATCGCACGTACACCGAAGAGCGAACGATTGCGAAATAGGCTTGAGTTAGTAGGTGTCCACAATAATTAACAAAAATATCCTCCTCTCTGGAAAAATGACAGGCTCAACATCTTTCATTCTATCAGAGAGGTATTTTTTTACAATCAATAATGCACTTTCGGAAGAACTTGTGAAATATAAATTGATTCAAACGTATACCATTGTATAACTTAATTTGTTAAGATGGTATTAAAAAGAAGTGATCTTATTAATGAATAAATCAATTGAAAAAAAACTAGAAATCATTAAGCAGATGGCAATAAGTAAGGGCTATTCTTTAAACATTTACGAAAAAGATACTTCAAATGAAGAGGGTCTGGGTTCCCATTATGTGGATTACAGTAGTAAAAAAATTGAAATAACTCTCCCTTTAGTTCATGAAGAAAAAGAGGCAATTTTGTTACATGAATTAATACATGCAGAGTTTTTCTTGATAGGGTTTCCTAGAATAAATAGGAGTATTGAAATACAATATGATAATCTGGATGAAGATTTATTCCAAAGTATTGAAGACCTGTCTCAACATGTACTTTTATATCCAATGATGAATGAGTTAAAAGTTATGCACGAAAAAGAAAATATCAACTTTCTACAAAACTATTTAACTAACCTTCTTCCAGATGATCGGCTTACTTTTATTAAGAATTCCTTTACATTGGTGGAATCTTTTTATAGAAATTCTGATGAATTTTTGAAATATGAACCCGATATTAGAAAAACACATCCGAATACCTATCAACTATACAGAAGATTAAAGAAAACTTTGTCTACAGTTAGAACACCACTTACGGGAAGACAAGCCATCATTAAGATCTTTCAAATGATAGAAGAAGAATTTGCTCGTTGTAACTTCAAATATGATTTTAAGGAAAAATGTATTTTGACTCCGGTGTTTTTAGAAATTCAACATCAGCTACTTGTGTCAGATTTATTTCAAATAGTAAAGCGACCCAAATTAAACAATTTTTATCTTCTGGAAAAACGAACAGGTTTTTACGTGGAAGTATTTAGTCCTTTCATAGATTTTGAAAAGGAAAAAGAAATCATTGAACATGAAACATGCGGAAAATATTTTTGCTTAAATTAGATGGAGAAATAGAAGCACAATAAAGAATCGTAGCGAAAACGGAATAAGTACCCACTAACGAGAGCCCTTCAGGGCTCTTTTTTATCTGCAAAAAAGGCGGTGAGAACTTGCTCATTATTACTGATATAAACGGGAATACAGAGGCATTAACCGGGTATAAAGGGTTAAAAAGATATCGTAATGTCAACGGAGAAAAAACGTTGGCATTTTTAATTTTACCGACGGAGCAAAACGCGCACTCGTATCCGATGGTATCCGAGGAATCCGTTATCGATTTCGACGGCGAGCCTTATCGAATTAAACAAATCGCGGAAAAGTCGAGGGGCACCACGTTTATTAAAGAAGTCATCGCGGTACACACGTTTTTCGACTTAATTGACGATCATGTTTACGCGCTTCACTCCGGTTCAATGACGTTCGCCTCAGCGGTCCAATTCGTACTCGGTGACACGGAATATACGTGGTCCATCGTCGACCAGTTCTATGCACAGGACTTCGAAAACTTCGGCGACGAAAACCGGCTTGCCCTATTCCAAACACTGCTCGAGCGGTACGGAGCGGAATTCACGCTAAACGGCACGCACATAACTTTTCGCCAGCGAATCGGTAATGCGACTGACTTCCAATTCCGTTATAACTACAATGTCAAAACGATAACGCGCGATATCAAGACGAGCAACTTATCGACGTACATTAAGGGCTTCGGAAAGAAAAACGAGGACGGAACGTACGCAGTCGAGGCGGAGTACACTTCGCCGAACGCGGCTGTCTTCGGAATCAGACACGCAAAGCCAGTACGTGATGAGCGCTATACGACAGTTGAGGGATTAAATACGAGGTTGCAGGCGGAACTTATCGACGAGCCAGAAGTATCGATTACGATTGACTTTGCGGACCTTCGCCGTGCCGGCTTTCCGTATGATGTACCGTCTGAAGGCGACGACGTGTTCTTAATCTACGAGCCAATCGGAATTGACATTGAGACTCGACTGGTGGACATCGACGAAGAATTTGCGGAGGATAGCCTTCTGCCGATTAGAACGACGGTTACGCTCGGTAATATTCGTGATTCGGTGGTGGACCGGTGGGCAAGCGTGGAGAAGCAAGTCAGCGATATTATCGGAAGCGACGGCAAGGTGAAGTATAACGTGCTGGACGCGGCGGTTAAGCGGGCGACCGAAGCGCTGCAGTCGGCTCAGACGGAGCTGGAGTTTGATAACGGAATTATTGCGCGGGACAAAAACAATCCGAACTTTTTAGTCCTGTTTAACGCTGCGGGATTGGGGATATCGACAGACGGAGGTCAAACGTTTAGGCAAGCGATTACCTCGCAAGGCGTGGTAACTGACGTGTTGACTGCCGGGCAGATTGACGCAAATAATATCAGCGTTCGAGGGGGCGGCGAAACCGATTATTCCTTAATTGACGCGAATGGTTTTTTTGCGAAAGGGACGGCGTTTACTGTAGAGCGACCAGATGGATACAAACTAATTAACAATGGTGTTGCGAACTTCGAGTTTGCGACAGACATGCACGATCCTCCGTTCCGGGACAGCGGTGTGAACATTAATGGGTATTGGTTTACAACTGCTTCGACAGTGCCAGTATCCGGTAACTATTATACCTTTAAGCATACTGCCAGATACCTCAAAATGCAGGTGGCGTTCTACAAAACCGGTGACGGTAACACGGGCGGAATTCGTATTGCTAAGAACGGCAATATTCTGCTAGTTGGCAAAAGTTTTACGAATGGAATCTCGGATCAGGCAGCTGTTGTGGGTGAGATATTAACCGTCGACCTCGGTGTCCCGACTGGGGAAGTAGTTTCGGTATATCTGCAAGGCTATCAAGATATTGCAAACGGAAATGTGTACTTCCGAAAAATACGAGCATGGTTGGAGGGGTGATTCAATGCTGTTATATGTAAATACCGACGATGAAGGCAACATTACCGAATCGCTATATGGGCACAACATCATTCCCGACAGAGAGTACGATTTCTTCTTCATTGTAGAAGAGGAAGTCGCGGTTAATGCGTTTAATTACAAAGTGGCAATAGTAAAAATGAAACCAACATTAATCAAAAAAGAGAGCTTATAGGCTCTCTTTTTATTTTTGGGAGGGAATGGAGGTTCAACAATGACGGAACCAACTACTCGGGAGCTTTACGACAAAATTAATCAAATGGCGATTGATCTCAGCGTAATGAACACGAAAATGGACTTCGTAATGGATTCGAAGAAAACGGCCGAGCGCGCGGAACAGAAGGCCGATAAAGCACTGCAAAAGATCGACGACCTGGCAGATGATATTGCTGCTATTAAAACTACCGCAAAGTGGGCTATTGGGTTAACTATCACCGCGGTACTAAGTCTTGCCGGTATCGTGATAAATGGACTCTAATAAATAAGGAAAGGATGCGATAAATATGACGTTGCGAATTGGCGGTTGCGGAGGTCATGGCGGTTTTGGAGTCACACTAGGTAAGCGGACACCGGACGGTGAGTTCGAGTGGAACTTTAACAACAAGGTATGGCTCGCTTTCGAGAAAACGCTGAAACAATACGAAGGAGTAGATGTTAGGCGGTTCGATGATCCGACGGGAAGGACTGACGTTCCATTAGCGACTAGAACTAACGGCGCAAATGCCTGGGGCGCAGACCTTTACGTATCATTCCACCATAATGCAAACACAGGTAAATGGGGAACGTGGTCGGGTGTTGAGACGTTTTCTTGGGGTAGCGGTCAGTCGCAGAAAATTGCGGAAGCTGTTCATCCGGCAATTGTAAGCGCATATGGATTAACGAATCGCGGAATCAAGAACGGCCAGCACCTACACATCCTTCGCAAAACTAACATGCCGGCAGTGCTAATCGAAGGAGGTTTTATGGACTCTACGATAGATATTAAGAAGCTCCGTGATGATAAGGTCTTAGAATCTGCCGGAAGTGGTGTCGCACATGCTATCGCTAAGTTGTACGGACTGAAACGCAAAGAGGCGCCGATGCCAGTTGAAGCGAAGGTCACGCCGTCAAAACAAACTCAGGGAATCGGCGTTCTTTCTATTATAGAAAACACGGTAATACGTAAAGAGGCCGTCTATACTGCCGATATTATTCGCGCAATCAAGCCAGGCGAAGGAGAGTTTCTAGTCCACGATTACCTTACCGGCTGGTACAACATCGGCGGATGGGTATATAAAGACCAGGTGAAGTTTACGCCAAATAATAACGTTTTAATCACGAAAGGGTGACGAGCATGAATCGTTTTAAAAACTATGCGTTATGGATTGCGATTGCAGCCGTTGCGGGTATGGCGCTCGTTGACTTTGGCGTAATTGCTAATACGGAAGTTTTCGATAACTACGTCGAAAAGATTCTTTATGTACTGATACTTGCGGGCGTTATTAATAATCCGACAAGCGGTACTGGGTTTAAGGACGAAAAATAATTTTCTCGAGGGACTACGAAACTTTTACGTAGGTCTCTCCGTACATATGGTATAATACGGTAAAAAGGGTGGGGTTAGCAATGGGTTTAAAAGACTTATTTAAAAATGCAGGGAAAAAACGGATTAACCTCGATATTCTAGCGGGCGGTAATAATTTATCGGAAAAACAACTCCAGGTGCCGATTAAAAACGCAGTATTAATTCAAGGCGATAACTGCGGCGAGGTCATTGCCCAAGTGCCTATGCTATCGAAAACACCGTTCATATTGACCGGAATTGAGTGGGAAGAATCTGCAACACGTAGCGGAGGGAAGGCTGCTGTTGGCGCTATCGCAGGAACTTTAGTCGCTGGACCGCTGGGCACTATTGCTGGAGCTGCGATTGGTGGTCGTAAAAAGGATAACTCGAAGGCGTTTGTTTACCTTATGAAGCCCGAAACTAACGAGGAAGTAGCGGTACATATTCGCTGCGATGAGAAAACCTATACGGAAATAAATTCGCTTATGTAGTTCATTATACCTCTATGTCTTTATAGCATAGGGGTCTTTTATTTCCAAAAACCTCCTAATCTCCGGATCTATTAAACGTGATAAAATAAAGGCTCAATAACTGTAGGTGGTGATTTACTTGTTTATATCGCCAATGCTTTTACACAAATCAGACCAGCCGTTCGACTCCTCGGACTACATCACGGAGCTAAAACTCGACGGCATACGTTTAATATATTCTGTAGACAACGCAGGCAAAGTACGCCTCTATTCCCGCCATAATAATGAAGTAACTGCAAAGTTCCCCGAGTTGCACTGCCTTGAAATTCCTCCCGGTACCATACTTGATGGCGAATTGATCGTCAGTGACAACGCAGGTAAGCCAGATTTTGAGGCGATGATGGGTCGCTTTATGAGTTCGCGCGATAAGACACCTATTAGCTTCGTGGTGTTTGACGTTATTCAGCACGAAGGTGTGCGAGTGAGCAATCTTCCTCTGCTTGAGCGAAAAGAAATACTCACGGAAATCATTCCGACGGATACTCCAGTACTTGCAAAAACGCAATTTATCGAAGGGCACGGTGAGGCTTACTTTGGCGCTGTTAAGGCGCAAGACCTCGAAGGTATTGTGCTGAAGCGCAAGGACTCGCGGTATGAGGTAGGCAAGCGAAGTCATTCGTGGCTGAAGGTAATTAACTATCAATACGCAGAAATGTTGGTTGTTGGCTATCGGAAGCAACCGAAAGACTTCGGATGGATATTGGCGGATTCTGACGGCAAATATATGGGCGTTATGGAGCTCGGTGTGCCAGCGAAAGCAAGAGCGAGGGTGTATCGCGCTGAGATAACGAAAGAGACGGACGACGTTGCTTACCTAGCTGTGCCGATTGGTGTCCGTGTGAAATATCGAAATTTAACCAAGTCGGGACTACTACGTCTGCCTAGTTTCGTGGAGTGGACGTGATTCCGTCCGCTCTTTTTACATAATCCTAACCGCTTTTCTTCTATATTATGTCGTGTTATACTGAAAACGGTCGAAAGTTCGGTAAATGACCGTATCAGTGTCCGCTCAATTTTGCGTTAATTTTTATCGGGTAACCGGCGCGAGGGTTCAAATCCCTCCTTCTCCGCCATATATATATATGCGCCTTTAGCTCAGCTGGATAGAGCATACGCCTTCTAAGCGTACGGTCAGAGGTTCGAATCCTCTAAGGTGCGTAAAAATAACAATGAAGAACAACTTAAAAAGGTTGTTCTTTTTTGTTTGCCCCGAAGGACAAATAAAACAGCTTTATCTATAGTGATAATAGTAACGAATAGAAGGTAACTCATGCTCGTACAGTTCAATTTTCGGAAAAAACGGTAACAAATAGCAGGTAATGATGCCCGTGCAATTCTTTTTCAGAAAAAATGGTAACGAGTAGCAGGTAATCAAGCCTGTGCAGTTCTATTTTCAGAAAAAATGGTAACGAATACCAAGTGCAGTTTTATTTACAGAGAAAACGGTAATCCATGTCAGTTCATCGTACACCCCTTTAACTCTATAAAATAGAAAAAAGATACATAGTTGAGGAAAAGACGTACTAATGGATTCTGTGTTAAGATAATATGTGGTTGAAATTTTTCAAAAGAGGATAATAGGCTAGTTTTTTAATAGAAGGAAGTGTGTTTATTTTGTCTAGTGCATTAATAATAGACGACAATACTATTAATCATTTACGTGCTGACTGTGAAAATTGTTTTGGTTTGTGCTGTGTGGCACTGCCTTATGCAAAATCAGCAGATTTCGCCGTTGATAAAGACAGTGGAACTCCTTGCCGTAATTTACAATCCAATTATTTATGCGGTATACATAATGACCTTCGGAATAAAGGGTTTCGTGGCTGTTCGGCTTATGAATGCTTTGGGGCTGGTCAAAAGGTATCTCAAAGTACATATAATGGAAAGGATTGGCGGACGAACAAAGATATTGCTCAAGAGATGTTTGATGTTTATCCAATGATGCAACAACTCCATGAAATGCTATGGTATTTAAATGAAGCACTAACTATAGACGCGGCAAAACCAATCTATAATGAATTACATTATTGTCTTGTAGAGATTGAAGAACTGACCGGTAAAAGTCCAGAATTCATATTGAGCATAGATATGAATGAGCATAGAGCTAAAGTAAACAAGTTATTGATTCGTACTAGCGAATTGGTTCGAGCTCAAGTCACTAAAAAGGATAAAGATACACGGCGGGGAATGGATTATATAGGGGCAAAGTTGAAGGGCGCCGATCTAAGGGGTGCAAATTTAAGAGGTGCCTTACTAATTGCAGCAGACCTTAGAAATGCTGATCTTAGATGGTGCGATTTCATCGGTGCGGATTTTAGGGATACGGATATCAGTGGAGCAAATCTTACTGGGAGTATTTTTCTTACTCAGGCTCAAGTGAATGCCGCTATAGGGAATAAACATACTAAATTACCAGCCACATTAGTAAAGCCTGCTCATTGGTCGTAAGGAAACTAGTTTTTTGAATATACACACTAAGGAAACATACTTGAATTTTTACTATAAGTAAGCCTAAAATATAAGAATGGAAAATTTACAACGATATTAATATGATAAAGTAGGGAAAACACATGATTGCAAAAACAGAAGAAGATATTCAAGCGCTGAAAGAAATCGGCAAAATCTGTGCCGAAATTAGAGATGAATTGGTACAAAGAACCGTACCTGGTATAACTACAAAGGAACTAGATGATATAGCTGGACAGCTTTTCGAAAAGGCCGGTGCCGTTTCTGCGCCAAAGGGTGAATATGATTTTCCCGGCTACACATGCATTAGTGTCAATGAGGAAGTGGCCCATGGTATCCCAGGGAAGAGAGTCATTAAAGAAGGTGACATCGTAAATATTGATGTATCTGGTTCAAAGAATGGCTACTTCGCTGATACAGGGATTTCTTTCGTAGTAGGTGAAGGCGAAGAAATATTAACTAAAATTTGTGATGTGGCTAAATTGGCTTTTGAAGCTGGTCTTAAGAAAGCAAAACCTGGTTCAAAGAAAAGTGGACTTGGAAAAGCCGTAATCCAAACGGCGCGACAGCACGGATTAACAGTCATCATGAACCTAACAGGACACGGAATTGGACGAAGAATTCATGAAGCTCCAGATCATATTTATAATTACCATGATACGTGGGATGACGAACTTTTAAAGGAAGGTATGGTAATCGCATTCGAGCCTTTCATCTCAACCAAAGAAGAGGAAGTTTTTCAAGTTGAAGGTGACGACTGGACCTATGTGACAGAGGAAAGTTTTGTAGCGCAGTACGAACATACCATCATCCTAACGAAAAATGGACCAATCATTACAACACTATAATAATGACTATAAGTGCCAGCATTCGAGCCTGGCACTTTTTTCAATGTAAGGTATAAACGATTGGAAACAAAGAAAAAAGCGGAGTCCCGAAGGATCCGCTTATTTTTATTCTTTTTTAAATTTAATTGTACTTCTTACTGTATTGATGGGACGAACGAGTCTTTCGATTTGATCGCGTTTTGATTCAAAGAAAGGGGGGAGTGATAATTTTTCACCAAGGGTTTCATATGGTTCGTCACCCATAAATCCAGGGCCGTCAGTTGCAAATTCAAATAAGATTTGTGGAGCCACTCTTGAGTAGAGTGAACCGAAAAAGTAGCGATCCACAAAGCCAGATGTTTGGAATCCAAAGCTCTGCATTTGCTGATCCCATTCCTCTAGTACGGAACGATCTTCAACCCGGAATGCTGCGTGGTGAACCGTACCAAATCCTTGTCTTGCCTGTGGAAGGACCGCATTGTATTCCACCACTACTTGTGAGCCATTTCCTCCTTCACCTACTTCGAATAAGTGAAAGGATTCTTCTTGAGCAATCTCTTTAAAGAGCAGCACCTTCTCCATCATTTCTTTAAAGTAATCAAAATTAGCAATCCGTACAAAAATAGGACCTAACCCGGTAATCGCATATTCCAATGGAATCGGGCCATTTTGCCAAGGTACACCAGAGGCAACTCCCTTATTGTTTTCATCAGAAATCAATTGGTATTGTTGATCATCAAAATCAACAAACGATAAGGTTTTTTTACCAAATTGCTCCTTTATTCCGGTATGGGTTACGTTCAAGCGGTCAAAACGCTTCACCCAATAATCTAATGCGACATCGCTAGGTACCCTGAAGGAAGTTTTTGATATCTCATTTGTTCCATGCACACCCTTTGGAATTCCGGGGAAATCGAAAAATGTCATATCAGTGCCAGGACTTCCAGTGTCGTCTGCGAAGAATAAGTGATAGGTTTGAATATCATCTTGATTGACTGTTTTTTTAACCAAACGCATGCCTAATACATAAGTAAAAAATTCATAATTCTTCTCAGCACTGCTTGTTATTGCTGTTACATGGTGTATACCTTTAAAGTGGTTCACGTTTATTCCTCCATTTACATGTCTTTATTTATTTTGCCTTTTAAAGTCGAATTCACTCCATAGGACAGGGTGATAGTAGATATCTCAAAAATATTTATCTTTAATTCGAGATAAATATAACACGGATAAAAACGGCTGTCAATTTCTCTGCCATCATTCGTTCTCAAATTTATCACATTTACAAAGTTATTTCTGTATCAATGATGTTAATCACAAACAGACATTTTAAAAGGTGTTATTTTATGTATGAGATTAATTATCAATAGCATAAATAACCAACTTTCGAAGGAGAAATTCCAATGAGTGAATTAATTAATAACCGTGAACAATTAACGAATAATCCAAATAAACGTCAGGCTATCTTAAAGCAAATATTTAAAGATCTTCACGAAGGAAAAAATGTTAATGAGGTAAAAGCTCATTTTGATGCGTTTATTGGAAAAATTACAATTGAAGAAATATCACAACTTCAGCATGATTTCGGGGATCTATCAGTAGAAGAAATGCACCGTTTACATGCAAAACACACAGAAATTTTTAAAGGGGCAATTGAAGAAGTAGAAAAAACAAACAAGCCAGAGGAACAACATGGCCACCCGATACACACATTTATAGTAGAAAATAAAGAATTAGATAAATTGGTAAATACTCAACTTCAAGTTCATTTGGATCAGTTTGAGATTGAAGATAATCAAGAAAATGTACTTCTCCTCTTAGAAGACATCAATTTACTGCTCGATATTGATAAGCACTATAGCCGGAAGGAGAATTTAATATTCCCTTATTTAGAAACCTACGGCATTTATGGGCCAACAAATAACATGTGGCGGATTAACGACTTTATCCGTGACGCGATTAAAGAAGCAAGGAAAAAATTGGCCACTTATAATGGTGAGAAACAGGCCGTTATCGAAGTGATTAAATTTGTTATTCAAGAAGTTATTACCATGATTTATAGAGAAGAGAAGATTCTTTTCCCGATGGCATTGAACAATTTTACCGAAGATGAATGGGTGAAAATTGCACGAGAGAGTGACGAAATTGGATATTGCTTGATTGCACCAACAGAGGTTTGGAAGCCTGAAAGACATGCATTGGATGAAAAAGCAATTTCCGAAGGATACATTAAAATGGAAACAGGAATATTATCTTTAAATCAGCTAGAGCTGCTGTTAAATCATTTACCCGTAGATCTCACGTTCATTGATCAAGATGATGTGGTACGATACTTCTCTCATGGGAAAGAAAGAATTTTTGCTCGAACAAAGGCAGTTATTGGTCGTACAGTTCAAAACTGTCATCCACCAAGAAGTGTACATGTGGTGGAGGAACTTTTAGCTGACTTTAAAGCAGGGAGGAAGGATACAGAAGATTTCTGGATCAAGTTTCGTGATAAATATGTATACATCCGTTATTTTGCTGTTAGAGATGAGAGTGGTAAATACATGGGGACACTTGAATTTACGCAAAACATTGATCCTATAAAAGCCATCGAAGGGGAAAAAAGAATTATGTCATAATAAAAATGACACCTGGGAATCTCCACGCGATCTTTTGTTAGAGTGTAAATATGAAACTCCATAGAAAATCATGTTGGCCAAGTTATCGTCATTCTTTAAGCTCCTTAGCCAAATCATGGATATGCTTTAAATAATGTGTATTTTTATATATCCAAAACCAAATACTATAATTGATATTCCTGTAATATCGTTTTTCAGAGTATCCCTATACTAACTGTTGAGGTGATTCATTGTGAGTACTCAAGATCATTTGGATCCACATTCTCAAAAGTTCTTCAATAATTGGACAAGGCCTAAGCGTGCTAGTTCTCAGGTAAACGGACACACAAAAATTTCTCAACATAACATTATCACGAGATCAAATGCAAAGGCGCATAGGTGGTAAAGGATACATCTGAGTAAAAAGAAAGAAGACGAAATTTGTCTTCTTTCTTTTTTATGGAAATCAATAAGATGGTAATAAAAGTATATATAAGTAAAATATTTCAAACGTGAATACATAAATTGGAATAATGATTAAGAAAAAATTCTAATTCGCAACAATATATATTTTCAATGAAAATGCCTTATAACAACAAGTAAGCGCTTTAATTTTTATAAAAAATAAAAAGTTCTGAAATATTGAAATAATATACTAGACTAACAATGAAAAAAGTACTACAATAACTTATGTTAATTAATTTAGCCTATAAACAAATCTCATGGGGTCAAAAAAGGTACTAATCTATGATTCTTAGTATCTGAAAATTCAATCAAAGGGGGAAATTCCATGAAAAAGAAATTAGCAAGTGTGTTTATGGCATCTACCATCTTTGCTGGAGTATTAGCAGGGTGTGCAGGTGGAGCAAAAGAAAGTTCAGGAGGCGGCAATTCAGATACCATTAAATTGGGTATTAACTTAGAGCTTTCAGGAAACGTTGCGTCATATGGTGAATCAATGTCAAAAGGGATTGAAATGGCTGTTGATGAAATCAATAAAAATGGCGGCGTTGATGGTAAAAAGTTTGATGTTGTGAAAGTAGATAATAAATCAGAAGCAGCAGAAGCTACAAACGGTATTATTAAATTAACAAGCCAAGACAAGGTAACAGCTGTAATTGGAGCAGCAACAAGCGGTAATACAGTTGCTCAAGCGCAAATTGCAAATGACACGAAAACGGTCTTAATTGCTCCAGGTGGTACAAGCCCAACTGTTACTGTAGATGAAAAAGGGAAAGTAAGACCATTCGTATTCCGTACTTCTTTCATCGATCCTTTCCAAGGTACAGTTGCTGCGAACTTTGCTTTAGATACGTTAAAAATTAAAGATGCAGCGATTTTCGCTGACAACTCAAGTGACTATGCTAAAGGATTATCTGACGCCTTCAAGGAAACGTTTGAAGCAGCTGGCGGTAAGATTGCCGCGGAAGAAGCTTATGTCGCAAAGGATACAGATTTCCGTGCAACACTAACACGAATCAAGGCAAAAAATCCTTCATTCATTTTTATCCCAGGATATTATGAAGAAGTTGGCTTAATTGTAAAGCAAGCGCGTGAATTAGGAATCGATGTTCCATTAGTGGGTGCTGACGGCTGGGATTCACCAAAGTTAGTTGATTTGGCTGGAGCAGAAGCATTAAATAATACCTACCTAATCAACCATTACTCATCTGAAGATCCAGATGAAAAGGTACAAAACTTTGTATCAGCATTTAAAGAAAAGAATAATGGCGAAGCACCTAATGCCTTTAATGCACTTGGCTATGACACGGTTTACTTTTTAGCGGATGCGGTTAAGCGTGCAGGCAGCACTGATTCTAGTAAGATTCAGGCAGAATTAGCAAAAACAAAAGATTTAAGCCTTGTTACTGGAGTAGTAACAATTGATGAAAATCATCATCCAATCAAAACAGCAACAATTTTAGAATATGTAGATGGTAAACAAGTGTTTAACACAAAAGTAAATCCTTAAAAGTACTATTTTAGTAGAATGGAAGGATAATCCTTCCATTTTACTTTTGTAAAGAGTTTATTCTGGAAAAAATAGGAGTGAGAACAATGGAGTGGTTACAACAATTGATAAACGGAATATCACTCGGTAGCATCTATGCCTTAATCGCATTAGGCTATACCATGGTTTATGGAATCATAAAATTAATTAACTTTGCCCATGGTGATGTTTTTATGGTAGGTGCGTTCGTCGGGTTTTATGCGATTAAGGGATGGGGTCTAGGCTTCTTTCCAGCATTATTATTCTCAATGGCATTTTGTGCAGTATTTGGAGTATTGATTGAAAGAATAGCCTATAAACGTCTTAGAAATGCTACTAGAATAGCGGCCTTAATAACAGCAATAGGAATGTCGCTATTAATTGAATACGGAGTAATTTACGCTCGTGGAGCACAGCCTGAGGCGTATCCTGATAATGTGTTACCAAGCACAAGCTTTAACCTTTTCGGAGCTCAAATCAGCAGTCAGTCCCTTTTCATCCTTAGCGTGTCTGTCGGCTTAATGATAATTTTACAATTTATCGTTCACCGCACGAAGATCGGTAAAGCGATGCGTGCCGTTTCACATGATATGGATGCTGCACGTTTAATGGGGATTAACGTAGACAGGACCATCTCCTATACCTTTGCAATTGGTTCTGCATTAGCAGGGGCTGCCGGTGTTATCTTTGGTGTTTATTATACGAAGATAGAACCATTAATGGGGATTATCCCTGGATTAAAGGCGTTCGTTGCAGCTGTTTTAGGCGGAATCGGAATTATCCCAGGAGCAATGGTTGGCGGTCTTATCCTTGGAGTTGTGGAATCAGTGGTAAGTGCAATGGGATTCTCACTCTGGAGAGATGCTGCAGCATTTATTATCTTAATCCTGATTCTTATTTTTAGACCTTCTGGCATCTTTGGAAAAAATACAAGAGAGAAAGTGTAGGTGAGATAGACAGATGAAAAAGGTAAGTAAATTCTGGCTATTTCTCATTTTAGCAGTACTGATTTATGGAATTGGCCAAGGCTTGATTCAAACAGGTATATTAAATGCATTTTATAGCAACATGCTGATCTTAATGATCATTAATATCATTTTAGCGGTCAGCCTTCATTTAGTTATTGGAATTACCGGACAATTTTCGATTGGGCATGCTGGATTCCTGGCAGTAGGAGCGTATGTTTCAGCGATCATTACCATGAAATTTGAACTGCCTTTTGTTTTAGCTATTATTATTGGTGGAATTGTTGCGGCATTAGCTGGCCTTCTTGTTGGTATTCCTACTTTAAGACTTCGAGGAGATTATCTGGCTATTGCTACTCTAGGATTCGGTGAAATTATCAGAATTGTGTTTTTAAATATTGAGTATGTTGGCGGCGCTGCAGGAATGATGGTATCCAATATGACGACTTGGACAAGCGCATTTGTGTGTCTCGTTATTACCATTCTTGTGATATCCAACTTTACGAACTCACGGCATGGAAGAGCGTGTATTGCGATTAGGGAAAATGAAATTGCGGCAGACGCGATGGGGATTAATACAACTTTTTATAAAGTCGCAGCATTTGCCATTGGTTCTTTTTTCGCAGGAATCGCCGGCGGATTATTTTCTCATAACTTTTACATTATCCAGCCAACCAACTTTGGTTTCTTAAAATCCTTTGATATTTTAATCTTTGTGGTTTTAGGCGGACTCGGAAGTATGTCCGGTTCCGTAATTGCTGCTATCCTTTTAACCATTATTTCAACATACTTACAGCAATATCCTGAGACTCGTATGATTATATACAGTATCGTATTGGTTGTTGTCATGTTATATCGTCCACAGGGCTTAATGGGTACCCGTGAAATTACAGATTTCTTTGGTAAGAAGAAAAGTGTGAAAGGAGGAAATTAACGTGGGAGCTTTACTACAGGTTAAAAATGCAGGAATTCAGTTCGGCGGGCTTAAGGCGGTTTCAGGCTTTAATATGGAACTTAATCAAGGAGAATTGGTCGGTTTGATTGGTCCAAATGGTGCCGGGAAAACAACAAGCTTTAATTTGCTGACTGGTGTATATGTCCCAACAGAGGGTGACATTTTATTTGATGGGAAAAGACTAAATGGTCTTGCTCCATACCAGGTAACACGAAATGGAATCAGCCGTACGTTTCAGAATATCCGCCTATTTAGTGAATTATCCGTATTAGATAATGTTAAAGTGGCTTATCATTCTTTAGCGAAGCATTCCATTTTAAGTTCCATCTTTCGCCTTCCTTCTCATTTCTCCGAAGAAAAGGTGATGGAGGAAAAATCACTGGAATTTTTAAAGATTTTTCAATTGGACCGTTATAAAGATGAAAAAGCGAAAAATTTACCATATGGCCAGCAAAGAAGATTGGAAATAGCCAGAGCCTTGGCAGCGAGTCCAAAATTATTGCTGCTTGATGAGCCGGCAGCTGGTATGAATCCTCAGGAAACTCACGAGCTGATGGAATTAATCGCATTTATCCGAAAACAATTCGATCTAACGATTCTACTAATTGAACATGATATGGCACTAGTTATGGGAATTTGTGAAAGAATCTATGTATTAGACCATGGACAGCTCATTGCAGCAGGAACTCCTGATGAAATTCGTAATCATCCGAAAGTAATCGAGGCTTATCTAGGAGAGGAGGTTTCGAGTGACAATGCTTAAAGTAAATGGAATTGATGTTTTTTACGGAAATATTCACGCCCTTAAAGGTGTATCATTAGAAATCAATGAAGGGGAAATTGTTACCCTGATTGGAGCGAACGGAGCAGGTAAAAGTACGCTGCTAAAGACATTATCGGGGCTGCTTAAGCCAAAGTCAGGGACGATTGAATACCTAGGCAGTTCGATTTCCGGCAAGGCTCCCCAGTCGATTGTAAAGTCCGGTATTTCACATGTACCAGAGGGGCGTCGTGTATTTGCTAATATGAGTGTCGAGGAAAACCTGGAACTGGGTGCTTATTTACGAAAAGATTCGAAGGAAATCCGTAAAGATATCCAAAGCGTTTACGAGCTTTTCCCAAGACTGGAAGAGCGGCGAAAGCAGTTATCGGGAACCCTTTCCGGAGGAGAACAGCAAATGCTTGCGATGGGACGAGCGATAATGGCTAAGCCGAAGTTGCTTTTACTCGATGAGCCTTCAATGGGATTGGCGCCGTTAATGGTAAAAACGATTTTTCAAATCATCGAGAAAATCAACAAAGATGGAACAACCATCCTTCTAGTTGAACAGAATGCGAATATGGCACTATCCGTCGCCGACCGTGCCTACGTAATTGAAACGGGCAGAGTTGAAATCTCCGGAACAGCAGCAGAATTACAAGCAAGTGAAGAAATCAAAAAAGCCTACCTTGGTGGTCTATAGGATCAAAAAATCTTTCTATAAACGTGTAACTCTATCCTCCTTTTAATCGACTATTAATGTAATTCGATTAAAAGGAGATTTTTTTATGCCATTTAAAATAATAATGATTGTTTTACTAGTTGGACTATTAAGTGCTTGTGGTACTGGAAATGAAACAAATGGTAACAATGAGGTTGTGAAAAAAGAGAACACAATGGATAATCCAAACAAAAGTGAAATTGCCGCAAAAGTTCATCCCTCAATTGAAATAAAGGAAGAAAATAATTCTACGATTATTAATTACAAAGTCAAAAATATATCTGGCGGACCTATAAAACTATCGTTTGCAAGCGGGTTACAGGCAGATTATATCGTTTATGATCAGCAAGGGAAAAAAGTAAAACAGTATTCGGAGGAAGTCATGTCAACACAGGCAATTACTGAGATGACGTTTGACAATAATCAAGAAATTCAAAATTCGTTTACCATTTCTGACCTTTATAATGGAGCTTATAAAATTGAAGTTTTTTTAACAGCACAGGAAGAGCAAGCTAAGGTTGTAATGGATTTATTGGTTGAAAAATCATTATTCTCAAAAGCTTCAGGTGTGTTTACAGGTCAAATCGATCCCCATTCCATTTAGGTGGATATCAAAGGTGAAATGGTCGCCTTCCAGTTAAAAGAGGAAGCGATACAGCAATTGCCATCCCTAAAAGAGGGCAGTGAAATTTCATTTGTTTATACAGAAAATGAAATACAAAAGACAATTGAAAAGTTTTTAATAGAATAAATACATGTGAAAAACACGAAACGTAAGTATATAACACTCAAGCTTGCTGCAAAATACCAATATGAAAATTTTAGGAGTTGGCAGGCTTGGGAAAAAAGGGAACGCAAATTCCAGTGAAAGAAAAGTTTGAAGATAACATTGAGTACTTAATAAAAGAATTGCGTATAGGGAAAAACTTTGATATCATTCACCGGCCTCTTGAGTATGGTGGACTGAAGTTTGGGATGTTCCAGGTTGATGGTTTCGCTACAGCCAATATCCTACTGTTAATTATGAAGGAAATTGAGAAGCGCAAACCAGAGGATTTTGAAAACAATCCAATCGACAAGCTTTTTAAAACCTTTATTCCTCATGTGGAGGTTAATACGTCAGAGGATTTAGAAGAAGCTATTGCTCAAGTACTTGCAGGTCAAACTGCAGTAGTTGTGGAAGGCTGTAAGCAAGTTATTCTGATTGATGCACGTGAATATCCGATTCGTTCTCCTCAAGAGCCAGATATTGAACGTGTGGTCCGCGGTCCGCGCGATGGTTTTGTTGAAACCATTGTTTTTAATTTAGCCTTGATTCGAAGGCGTGTTCGTGACCGGTCTCTCGTCATGGAATATGTTCAGGTTGGTCAGCGGTCAAAAACGGATATTGCGTTAGTATACATTGATAGCATTGTTGATGTTGAACATGTAAAAATGTTACGGGATAAGCTTGAAAGTATTTCTGTTGATGGAATATCGATGGGTGAAAAAACAATCGAAGAATTTGTCTTTGGCAGAAACTATAATCCATATCCAATGGTACGTTATACGGAAAGAGCAGATACCAGTGCTGTTCATTTAATGGAAGGTCATGTCCTAATTGTTGTCGATGGATCACCTAGCGTGATGATTTGCCCATCTACCTATTGGCACCATTTACAGCATGCAGAGGAATACCGCCAAAAGCCAATAGTAGGTGTCTTCTTAAGGTGGGCACGATTTATTGCGGTGCTGGCCTCCTTATTCCTCTTACCGTTATGGTATACCTATGCTTCCAATGAACAGCTGCTATCAGACCGATGGAAGTTTATTGGTGTAAAAGATTCAGGGGAAATTGGATTGATATGGCAATTTCTTATTGCTGAAATCGGGATAGAAATACTGCGGATGGCTGCCATACACACCCCCAACGCCCTTGCAACAGCACTCGGTATCGTTTCGGCGATAATTATTGGAGATGTTGCAGTACAAGTGGGAATCTTTACGCATGAGGTAGTCCTTTATGTAGCGGTTTCAGCAATCGGAACCTTCGCAACACCAAGCTATGAATTGAGTCTAGCAAACAGACTGTTTCGTGTGTTCTTTTTAATCATGGTCGCTGTACTTAACGTACCAGGTCTAGCAATCGGAATTACATTGTGGATTATAATGCTGGCAAGAACAAAGAGTATGAATACTCCGTATTTATATCCATTCATCCCGTTTAATCCGCAGGACTTTCGGATAATGCTTGCTCGCACACCAATCCCCCTAAAAAATACCCGTGCCAGAATGCTGAATCCACAAGACGCAACGAGACAATCCCATAAATAAGCCTATCATTCGTCTATGATAGGCTTTCTTTTATGTAGTTTTTCATGAGGACTTTACCCCTATAAAAATGAAACTAACTCCAAGGGCAATCCAGACGAATTTCATAATCGATATTTTCTCGACTAATCCTATTAACCCAATAGATGTCGTTAAAACTAAAATAACCGGACCGATTAGTGCGAGTGAAGAGTTAACCATCAGTGCTTTTTCCACCGTATTAAATTTAATCATGAGGATAGCTGCAAATATTTCAATGCTACCAGATATTAAACGTAAAAAAGCCATTCCGAGTACTACTTTTTCAATAATGATAAACATAATGACCTCCTGCAATTACCATTTCTACCATAAGTATATGATTGGTTGTTCAGGAGAAGGACAGGTTTTTCATTTTCATAAAAAAAAGAAGAGAACACGGCGGCGCCGTGTTTCTTATATCAGTTTAACACCACTAATCAAAATCATGATAGCCATAATGGTTCTTAAAGGTTTAGCTGGGAATTTGGAGGATAAGTTACTTCCAATCAGTACACCCGGAATGGAACCCATCAGCAGGTTGATCATCAATAAATAATCAACATTCCCAATCCCTGCATGCATAAAGCCAGCGGCTGTAACTAGTAAAAATGCGTGTGCAATATCTGTTCCGACGAGCTCTGAAGGACTCATTCTGTATAGATAAAGCATTGCCAAGGCAAACAAAGAACCAGAACCAATAGAGGTCAAACCAACAATAAAGCCCAAGATAACCCCAATACCAATCGTTAAACCGCGTTTCTCATGAAGCGGCTTCTTTTGGAAGGTATTTTCTTCTAATTTACCTTTAGCAAACGTTTTAATTAGAGTAGTCAACGCTACTAAAATTAAAACGTATCCTAAAGCATGTTTGATTACTTGTTCTTGGTTATGAAAAAACGAGTCAAACAGATGGAGAATTCCCACCGCACAAATTGCACTAGGTATACTGCCAATAGCAAGATATTTCACCAGCGTAAGATTGATCGTCTTTTGCCTCCAATGTTGGAAGGATCCAAATAGCTTGGTGATAGAATTATAAACTAGGTCTGTTCCTACTGCTATGGAAGGACTAATCCCCAGTAATATTAATATGGGTGTTAACAATGCTGCACCGCCAACACCGGTCAAGCCCACCATAAATCCGATTAATAGCCCCATTAGAATGATTCCAATACTCATTAGGCCACACACTCCATATTTGTCTAACTGCTTACCAATAAGTTATGAAGTGGTTAAATGCCTTGTTACTACTGCCCAAACCCAAATTAAAAGAGGACGGTCAATGACGTCCTCTAATGATTTCTTTATTCTTCTTCGTGCTCTTCTTCTTTTAGCTTAATTTTTTTACAGCCGACATACAGACAGGACAGAATATCAAGCCCAGGTTTAGCCTTTGCTAATCCTTTTATATAGGGAGTAACCAAATCTTTAAAATCAGAACCCACTTCTTCATCTTCTAAAATGCCGTAAACATACAGCTTCTTTTCATCAAATAAAAAGGCAACGTTTCCTACACCCTTATTTTTTGAATTAACGACATTTAGTACCTGATATTCAGGGGTGATAACCTCAGGTGAAAAATATATTTGCAATTAAATCTTCTCCTTTATATCTTACATATCTTAAGTGAACTGCAACTTTTCAAATAACGAGTCACTTTCATTTTCTTCAGATGGTTTGGTTTTCGCTACGTGAATCAGAAACATACAAAGCAATGCACAAACTAACGTCAACCCAGCAGTAACTAAAAACATACCGGATCTCGACCATGCCATTAAGGAGCCGAATACAGGGGGACCAATCGCTACCCCCAGGAATCGAACAGAACCGTATAAGGAGGTTACAAAACCCCTTCGGTCTGTTGGCACAGAACCAGTAATAAAACTATTGATACATGGAAGAACAAGGCCTGTTCCAATACTGCTTACTGAAAGGACAGCGAAAAATGGAACTAAATTTTTAAAGAAAATAAGTGATGCAAATGAGGTGGTCATGAGCAATAACCCTATTACGATTAATGTTTTCATCAGCTTCATCTTTTTACCAATTTTACTTCCGGTTATATAGGATGTGGTGGTCATGACGAGAAGAGGAATGGCTAAAATCAATCCTTTTAACACACCATCAATCTTATAATCCTTTTCCAAGATGTCTGAAATGTAAAATAAAATCCCAAAAAGTGTAAATAAACAGGTAGCTCCTGTAATATAAGCGGCAAATAACCAGCGTCCCTCTGTTTTAAAAACAGAGGCAAGACCCTTCACATACTTACCAACCGGAGGGGGTTCCTTTTTGGTTTTCTTTTCCTTAATGAAAAAGATCGTTAATAATAAGGACATAAGGCAAAAAATCGGGAAGGCGAAAAACGCTGCATACCAAAAGATTAAGGCTAAAAGCGACCCTATGATAGGACTGATAACCTTTCCAAAACCATTGGAGGCTTCGACCAAGCCTAAGACTTTACTCTGTTGGGCACCCTTAAATAAATCACCTGTTAAGGCCATGGCAATAGGGGCAGTCCCTGCAGCACCCATACCCTGCATAATCCTGCCTGCAAGGATCCATGTATAAGCATTGTCAAACCAAGCGGAGGCCGCACCCGCTAAAAGTCCTCCACTCCCATATAAAATGAGGGCAGGGATAATAATGGCCTTTCGAGAAAACCTGTCGGACAAATAACCTAAGACAGGTATGGATATGGCTGCTGCAATTGAAAATGCAGATATGACTAAACTAACCTGAAATTGAGATATATCGAGTTCTGACTTCATCTTAGGAAGAACTGGAATAAGCATCGAGTTTCCTAAAACAAGTATAAGCGGTATGGAACTAATGGCCAGAATCGTCAAACCCTTATGTTTTTGCTTTGACAAGGATGTACACCCCTAACTGTGAGAATAGCCTTTTTATTGTTTCAAGTGACGGCAGAGTTTATACAAGACAAATGCCTAATTTCTGCTTTTCAAGCCTAATATCTACACAATCACCTATTTTTTGAATAATCTATCCTAGAAAAATAGAGGAGGCGCTTTAGGTATGGATTTCTTAATACTGCCAGAAAGGACGTCAGGAAATAGAAAATACGGATTGACCTCGGTGATCGATTTCGGCACCCCAATAGGTGAATTAAAACATATCTTAGATGATTATGGATACCTCATTGATATAGCTAAGATAGGAATAGGGTCAGCTTATGTGACTCCAAACCTTAGGAAAAAAATTGAACTTTATAAGGAGTATCAGATAAAGCCTTATTGTGGAGGAACACTATTTGAAAAATGTTTTTATCAAAATAAAGTCCCTGAATATTTAAGGCATTTACGTGATTTAGGGATTGAATGGATTGAAATTTCCAACGGAACGCTGGATATTCCACTTCAAGAACGCCTCCAAATGATCTCGGAAATAAAAAAGGATTTTCATGTTATAGCCGAGGTTGGCTCAAAGGATTCAAATAAGGATATGGACATTTGTGATTGGAAGGAAGAAATAAATCTTTTATTACAGGCAGGTTGTGATTATGTGATAACCGAAGGGCGAGATTCAGGAACATCTGGTATTTATGAAAAATCCGGCAGCATTAAATCCAGTTTGATTCAGGAGTTAATTAAAGATATCGATAGTAAAAAGATTATCTTTGAGGCGCCAACATGCAAACATC
Source organism: Neobacillus driksii (assembly GCF_013409995.1). Lineage (GTDB taxonomy): Bacteria > Bacillota > Bacilli > Bacillales > Cytobacillaceae > Neobacillus > Neobacillus driksii. The sequence continues at coordinate 250,168 of NZ_JACCBX010000008.1, read as the reverse complement.
AAATGTATTTTATTAGAGAAGTTGGACCCAACGTTAATTTAGGCAATGTAAAACTTCAAGATGTTTTAGTATTAGAAACCCAACGCCGCGGACTGCGGAGTGAAACTTTTTATGTGGAGGAAGATGAATGCAAATCACTGTGATTCGACACCTTCCAACGGAATGGAATAAAAAAACATGGCTTCAAGGGAGGCAGGATATCGAATTATCACAAGTTTCGGAAGGACTATTAAAAGGAATTGCGGTCAATCAAAAAGTACTCCATAAGTTAGCACCATTTGATCTTGTTTTAGCAAGCACATTACAAAGAACCCACCAAACAGCCAATCTCTACGGATATACGTATGAACTAGAAGGATTATTGGATGAATTAGATTTTGGGCCATTTGAAGGAGTACCGAAGAAGAATTTGATTGAAAAATATGGAGAGGTATGGTTTGAAAACCCAAGAGAATTGGTGCTAGGTGAGAGTTTAAAGAATTTAGAAAAACGGATTGTCATGTTTTTAGATAAATATCAAAAATATACAAATATCCTTGCGTTTGGTCATGGCTCTTGGATACGAGCGATGATTTCTTATGCCAATTACGGCGACATTAACCAGATGAATAAGATTGAAGTGGTGAATAATGCCTGTATCACGTTGAGCATTGAAACCTAAGGGATAGAGAGGAATGGGGGTCCGCGGATTGTTAACGTATGATAAATGGGATGAAAAACAAATTACCTCCTTTAGGGAGAGTCAGCCAGATTATTTGGATGTATTAAAGTGGGCTTTTCGAGAATATAATGACGAAATTGTATACGCCTGCAGCTTCGGTGCCGAGGGAATCGTCCTAATCGATTTAATTTCGAAGGTAAATAAAGAGGCCAAAATCATCTTCCTTGATACAGGACTACATTTTCCTGAGACTTATGAATTAATTGAAAAAGTTAAAAATCGATACCCATCCTTGCAGATCAATATGTTAAAACCGAAGAATTCCTTGGAGGACCAAGCAAAATGGTATGGTGATGAATTATGGAAGCATAATCCTAATCTTTGCTGCCATATGAGAAAGGTGGTTCCCCTTCAGGAAGCCCTAGCGGATGTAAAGGCATGGATCTCTGGTTTAAGACGGGAACAATCCCCCACAAGGAGCAAAACAGAATATATTAATAAAGATGATAAATTTCAAAAAATAAAAATATGTCCCCTCATTCACTGGTCCTCAGAAGATATCATGATGTATATTCAACTAAATAAGCTGCCTTATAATCCACTGCATGATAAAGGCTACCCAAGTATTGGCTGTGCTCCTTGTACAAAACCTGTTTCAAACCAAAAGGATTCGCGCGCAGGCAGATGGGCGGGTCTATCAAAAACAGAATGTGGACTTCATGAGTCATAACAGGCTGCCAATGGACAGCCGTTTTAATAGTTTAGTAGGATTTTGGAGGGAAGAATCATGAGTGAAAGTGTGCCACATGGTGGCAAATTAATAAATAGGATAAATTTAAATCTACCTACAGACTTTTCACTGAAATCGGTATCACTAGATAATTTAGAATTAAGTGATTTGGAATTGATTGCAAATGGTGCCTATAGCCCTTTAGAAGGCTTCATGGGAAAAACCGATTATGAATCAGTCGTAAAAAATATGAGGCTATCTAACGGGCTTCCGTGGTCGCTGCCGATTACATTAGCGATTGATAAAAATAAAGCAATCGAACTTAAGGTCGGGGAAACCATTAACCTAATAAAAGATGGGGTCATATATGGCGTCATGAATGTAGAGGAAATTTACATTCCTGATAAAATCTTAGAGGCAGAAATGGTTTATAAAACAACAGATTTGCAGCATCCAGGTGTAAAAAAACTGTTTGCGAGGGATGAACTCTATGTGGCAGGTCCTATCACGATGGTTAGAAGGATCAATAACAGTGAGTTTGAACGTTTTTATCTAGATCCTATTCAAACAAGGGATAAATTTAGGAATCTTGGCTGGAAGACAGTAGTGGGGTTCCAAACTAGAAATCCCGTTCACCGGGCACATGAATATATTCAAAAAACTGCTTTAGAGACAGTCGATGGTCTTTTCTTAAATCCCCTGGTAGGGGAGACAAAGGCAGATGATATCCCAAGTGATATTAGGATGAATAGTTATCAGGTATTACTTGAACATTACTACCCAAAAGATCGGGTTTTCCTGTCTGTATTCCCCGCTGCCATGCGTTATGCAGGACCAAGGGAAGCTATATTTCACGCAATAGTCCGCAAAAACTTCGGGTGTACTCATTTTATTGTAGGGAGAGACCATGCTGGTGTAGGAAATTATTATGGAACATATGACGCACAGAAAATTTTTAGGGAATTTAACGAATCCGATTTAGGAATTAAACCTCTATTCTTTGAGAATAGCTTTTACTGTAAAAAGTGCGAAAATATGGCCTCTGAAAAAACATGTCCACATGATTCACGAGATCATGTCGTCCTGTCCGGTACAAAGGTAAGAGCGATGTTGAAAAATGGGGTGCATCCGCCTAAGGAATTCAGTCGACCGGAGGTAATTGAAATTCTTATTCAAGGCATGCAGCATGTTTACACAAAGGAAATAAAGGGTGTAGAACATGAAAAATAGTCAAAACATCACTTGGCATCACTCGAGTGTAAGCAAAAAAGAACGCCATGATAGGAATGGGCATAAAAGTTGCGTCCTTTGGTTTACGGGTTTATCAGGGTCAGGGAAATCCACTTTAGCAAATGCCGTAGATTACGCTTTATTTCATGAGGGATTTAGTAGCTATGTCTTAGATGGTGATAATATTCGTCATGGATTAAATCGTGATTTAAGTTTTCGTCCGGTAGACCGAAAAGAAAATATCCGGAGAATTGGGGAAGTGGCAAAGCTATTTGTTGACAGCGGCATAATCGTTTCATCAGCCTTTATTTCTCCATTTAGAGAGGATAGAGAACTTGTACGTCAAATGTTTGAGACAAAGGAATTTGTTGAGATCTTTGTGAATTGTCCGATTGAAGTTTGTGAAAATAGGGATCCAAAGGGGTTATATAAAAAGGCAAGAAAGGGAGAAATTCCGGAGTTTACAGGGATTTCTTCACCGTATGAGAAACCTAATCTACCTGAGATCGTCATTGAAACTGATAATACGTCCATTGCTCAATCGGTTGAGATAATAATAAATTACCTAAAAGATAAGAAGATTCTATAATGGATCTTCTTATCTTTTTCTCCAGTTTGCGGTTAATATCCTTATCTTATGGAGTTTTAGATCATAGATAGAATCAATAATATTGGTGGAGAAAAATTGGCAAATAATTGCATATAAAACGATGTTTATATCAATTACCACAGCCGTTAGTAAAAAGATAATCAGGTTAATTCCCATCATGACTTTGCCTGGTGTCCACTGTTTGTAATTGGCAATCATTAACGATGGAATGACCATCCCGCCACTAGAGGCACCGGCACGAATCAACAAGCCGACTCCAAAGCCAAAAATAACACTTCCAGCCACAATACATATGAAAATATTAATATGTGGGTGGGGATAGTGAGAGGTTATGTAACCTACCGTCATAGCGGTAATCGCGACTGAAATAATCGTGCGAAAGGTCCAAGTAAATCCAAAATAAGGGAGCGCAAATAATAAAAAGACAGCATTTGCCAGCCATAAAGAAAACCCAAGGGATAGATGGAAAAAATGATTGATTAGGATGGCAAGGCCGGCACCGCCGCCAGATGGGATGGAATGTGGAAATAAAAATACAGACATCGCAATACCCTGTAGGGTTGCCCCTAATAATAAACAAAAATAAGTCAACAATGTTTTTTTCATAACTAGTATAAATGGATCCTCAAATGTATAGTCGTGATTTCCACTTTCATTCCCCCTTTGGACTACCTCTCCCTTGTCCATTTTATGAGAAAAGAAAAAGGAATATGTTGAATTAATTTATACAATAAAAAAGTATATACTGCAGCTTAAAATATTTAAGAAGTAGGAGATCCTTTGCTACAGAGATGCTTGATAATGGCAGCCGAAAACATTTTAAATTAATTTTGTGAAAGAATATTCATTTAATTTAAATAATGGTAAACTAGTAAAATATATTTGTGTGAAAGGTGAGGCTTAGGAAATGATAAAAGCGATTTTTTTCGACTTAGATGATACACTGCTTTGGGATCAAAAAAGTATTAAGGAAGCATTTGTTGCGACTTGTAAAGTAGCGGAGGAACGTTGTGGGGTAGACGCAAATGAACTAGAAGAAGCAGTTCGTGAGGCAGCAAGGGATCTCTACTCCTCCTATGAGACCTATTCATTTACACAAATGATTGGAATTAATCCGTTTGAAGGCTTATGGGGGAATTTTTTAGATGAACAGGATGACTTTCGGAAAATGAAAGAAATTGTACCTGGCTATCGAAAAGATACATGGACGACAGGATTGAAGGCATTGGGAATAGATGATCCTGATTTTGGTTATGAGTTAGCTGAAAGGTTTCCTCAGGAGCGCAGGAACTTACCGTTCGTATATGAGGAAACATTTACGATTCTAGATTCATTAAAAGGGAAGTACCAATTGCTTCTTTTGACAAATGGTTCCCCGGATTTGCAGAATACGAAACTATCGATTACACCAGAACTAGTCCCCTATTTTGACCAGATTGTCATTTCAGGTGCGTTTGGAAGAGGGAAGCCTGATCCGACGATATTTGAGCACGCCTTGTCACTTATGGGATTAGAGAAGGATGAGATATTAATGGTAGGGGATAATTTAATGACTGATATTCTCGGTGCCAATCGTGTAGGAATTAAATCCGTTTGGATTAACCGCCATAATAAAGAAAGAAATGAAGTTATTCCAACCTATGAAATTCAACACCTAGAAGAACTTTTTCCGCTATTAGATGAGTTAAACAATAAATAAGACAAATAAAAGGCTGTTCAAAAGTCTATTAGACTTTTGGACAGCCTTATGTTTTTTTTATATTAATTGAATGGTGCCAGAAATAATGTGTGGACTATGATTACGGTAACAATCAGGCAAGAATTGCACCAGAAAAATTAGATAGTTATCGAATACTGTAACAATCTTATTCACCAAGATAGTCTATTTAAAATCGTCCATTTTTTGGCCTCTATAATGATGGTAGCTAGAGTTCTAACGGAAAAAATCAAAACCATGTTAGTCTTTCTCACAGGATGATGGAAGGCTGCTTGTTTCATTCACTATAATCAAAACACTACTTGATTGGAAGGGTAACGAATGTGGAGGACTCATCATTTTTTATTTTAAAAAAAGGGGAGTGGATGTTGTGCTAGAGAGTAGAAGGGAAGTCCAGGTCTTTCTAAACATTTTCGAAGCATTTGCAAATTGGGACGGAGAAAAACATTTTCTTACAATGGAAACAGAAAACCCGAAGGGAATCCTGACAATCATGAAATCAAAGGATGGCATTTTCTATTATCATCGTAAAAATGAATTATATTGGGACATAAAAGAAATAAAGGTGGAAACAGACATGTTAACCGACATCATTTGGACATTCCGGCGGGCTGTTCATAGATCAATTAATGAAATCGTTGTGTAAATGGAACCAATACCATAAATAAATTCCTCCTATTCTGGAAATATTATGCTTGAAGATAATAGGAGGAAATTTTATGGATAAAAACCTCGACCATATCAAGTTAACCGCATCTGAATTGTCCTATTTATGGACAAGCTATCTTGCTGATAGTATGTCCGTCTGCGTTTTGAAATATTTTCTAGTACATATCGATGACAATGATATTAAATCCCTTACCACTTACGCATTACAATTGTCTGAAAAACATGTTGAGTTCATTCGTGGGATATTTACAAAGGAACAAATACAGGTTCCACAAGGGTTTACCGAACAAGATGTAAATTTATTAGCTAAACGGTTATTTTCAGATATTTTTTACCTAAGGTATATTCGGAACATGTCTAAGGGCGGGTTAGTAACTAATGGAAGAGTATTACAAAATGTCTATCGCCAGGATATTCGGTCTTTTTATGCTGAATGTTTAACTGATACTCTGGAACTGGATTCAAAGGCAGCGATGATTTTATTAGAAAAAGGACTGGCCATGCGTCCGCCTGTAATTCCGTATCCACAAAAATTAGAGTTTGTCCATAAACAGTCCTTTATCTTAGAAGGGTTGGGAAGAAGGGAAGCACTTACGGGCACTGAGGTTACCAATCTATATGCAGACGTTCTGACCAATCGGCTAGGTATCGCAATCGCAATGGCTTTTAGCCAAGTGGCTAAGTCCAATAAGGTCCGAAAATATTTTTTAAGAGGAAAAGATGTATCCTTAAAACATATTAAGGTGTTAAGCAGCTATTTGGAAATGGATTCACTATCCATTCCGATGGGGTTTGAACAGGAAGTAACAGATTCCACTGAATCACCGTTTTCTGATAAATTAATGATGTTTCACTTTAATTTGATGATCTATGCCGGAGTAGGAAACTATGGGATTGCGATTTCGGAGAGTCAGAGGACAGATTTAGTCGTTGATTATTCACGGTTTAATGTAGAGGTTCTGAAATTATCTGAGGATGGAGCCAATCTTATGATTCAGAACGAATGGTTAGAGCAGCCGCCATTAGCAGCCAATCGAAGAGATTTGGCAAAGAATTAGGGGAGTATATAAGAAATATTCCTTAGAGTAAAAGAAGGCATGCCATAGTGGGCATGCCTTCTTTATCTATAATTATCCGCGTCTTCCGCCACGTCCGCCACGTTTCGTTTCGGTGTTGCGCTTTAAGCTGGATAAGTTTTCTTCACTAGCTTTTAAAAATTTTGCCATTTTATCTTCAAAGTTCTCTTTTGGCTTAAAATTGCCGCCTTTTGAACGGAAGTCTTTTGATTGCCTGTTATCTCTTCCTTGGCGTTGTGGACGCTGGGAATAAGAAGAAGTTTGACCTTCTGGCTTATCAATAGCTTTTTTAATAGACAAGGCAGTTTTACCGTCTTTCTCACTAATTACCTTAACTTCAACTTGATCTCCTACTTTTAGATGATCATTAACGTCTTTAACATAGCTATCAGCTACTTCACTGATGTGCACAAGACCCGTTGTGCCACCTGGTAATTCTACGAACGCTCCAAAATTAGTAATACCCGTTACTTTACCTTGTACTTTGCTGCCTACTTCGATCGACAAAAAGAGTTCCCCCTAAATAATGTTTTCAACACTTAATTATACACGGTACTTGCGACGATTTCAAGCGGTTATCTTTAATTGGGCTAGTAAACATGAAAAAGGTCCAATGACAGGATAACATCCTATCAACTGGACCCTTTCTTAGTAATCAGTCACAATTCGATTTCTGTCTAGGAAAGCCTCAATGACTTCACTCACCTGAAAAGATACCTGTGGTGAATCATAGTTTTCAAAAACATGCTCGCATTCAGTTTTATAAGCCATGATTTCATCATAGTGTGCTAAGTGCCTATGAATATCCTCTTCTGTATCCTTTCGTGCCTCATGTCTTGCAATAACCGTGTCACGGTCAGCAAAAATGAAAAAGCGCATGACTTTGTCACCATACATGTCCTTCAATTTTTCAGTGCCTTCTGGATTTAATGTTAAATAGACAAGATTATGATTTTCAAAAGCTTTAACGATATCCTCTTCGCGGATTGCGTAATGAATTCCATCGATGTCTACGCTTTCAAGGAATTCATCGTTGTTTTTCAGCTTGTTGAATTCTTCTTCCGAAACAAAATGGTAGTCTACGCCATCTTGCTCGTAATGACGGGGAGGACGAGTCGTGTAAGAGAGGACAGTTTCCATATCAAACGCGGTCGCGACCATTTTGGCAATCGTTTTTCTCCCAGAGCCATCGGGTCCAGTGTAAATGAAAAGCTTTTCCTTATCTTTGATTTTATACATAGATTACCTCCTGAAAAAAATTTAGTAAATTAAAAAAAGAGATCCAAAGATGTATGAAATTGCTGTCCAGTGAGTGATCTATAATATCCTTATAGCAGGATATTTCCATTATAACAGATTTTTGAGAAAAATTTGGACTTTTCTGTTTTTTAATTGTAGGAGATGACAATAACCCTAAGGCAGCTTATTAAAATACTTTACCGTTTCTCTTTAGTGTTGTAAAGCTGTTGTGTAACAATACATTGAAATAAAAAGTCGAAAACTGTTTTATTTCAAGTATAATGAACATATTCAGATTTTGCATATGATATTTCTTTCAGAGAAATCCTATATAGAAGTTGGATAATAATTAAAAATGAGGTTGCTGCATGAGTGAAAAAAAGTTTGAGGATTATTCGTTAAGCGAGGAAATAAGAAGGGCGCTTACGGTGCTAAAATACGAGAATCCCACAGAAGTGCAAACAGAAGTTATACCCAAGGCATTAAAGAATCAAGATTTGGTTGTAAAATCACAAACAGGCAGCGGCAAGACAGCTTCCTTTGCGATACCAATTTGCGAGATGATGGAGTGGGAGGAGAAAAAACCTCAGACGTTAATCCTTACACCGACTCGTGAGCTGGCTGTCCAGGTTCGTGATGACATAACGAATATTGGCCGGTTTAAACGGATCAAGGCGATGGCGGTTTATGGGAAAGAACCTTTTTCGAAACAAAAGGAAGAATTAAAGCAAAAAACGCATGTAGTGGTGGGAACTCCTGGTCGAACCATCGATCATATTGAAAGAGGAACTCTCGAATTAGATAAAATTAACTATTTAATCATCGATGAAGCAGACGAAATGCTAAATATGGGCTTTATTGACGAAGTTGAAGCGATCATTAAAGAACTTCCTGAGAATAGGGTAACCATGGTCTTTTCTGCAACTCTGCCGAAGGATGTTGAAAACCTTTGCCATAAATATATGAAAGAACCGATTCATATTGAGATTGCTGCTACAGGTGTGACAACGAATACAATTGAACATGGTGTTATCGAGGTAAAGGATGAAGATAAGATTTCTGTGCTGAAGGATATAACAGTCGTTGAAAATCCTGATAGCTGTATCATTTTTTGCCGAACAAAAGAAAATGTAGAGGATGTCTATACTGAATTGGAAAAAGCCAATTATTCCTGTGAAAGATTACATGGCGGGCTAGAACAAGAGGACAGGTTTGCTGTCATGGATGGATTTAAATTGGGTAATTTTCGCTATTTAGTAGCAACGGATGTGGCTGCAAGGGGCATCGATATTGATAATGTGACGTTGATTATTAATTATGATGTTCCGATGGAAAAAGAGAGCTATGTTCACAGGACTGGTCGAACAGGCCGGGCTGGAAATAAGGGAAAAGCCATTACCTTCGTAACACCATTTGAAGGGAAATTCTTAAAAGCAATTGAAAGATATATTGGCTTCGAAATTCCTCCCATCGACGCTCCGACCCAAGATGAGGTTGCGAGTGGAAAAGCAGCATTTGAAGAAAAGCTTAGCGGACGAAGGGTAGTCAGAAACAATAAGACAGCTCGAATTAACAAGGATATTACCAAGCTCCACTTTAGCGGCGGCAAAAAGAAAAAATTGCGCGCGGTGGATTTTGTGGGTACCATTTCCAATATTCCGGGAATATCAGCAAATGACATTGGAATTATTACTATCCAGGACAACTTAACCTACGTAGATATTCTTAACGGCAAAGGTTCACTAGTCCTGCAAGCCATGGAACACACAACTGTCAAAGGAAAGAAACTGAAAGTAAGTAAGGCATTAAAATAATCGATCAAGACTGGGACGATTTTATCGTCCCTATTTTTAATCATAATAGAGGAGATTTAAAGCGAAATGAAGTATTTTAAATCACAAATGAAGCAGTTAGTAAAAGAAAATAAAGAATTACAGGTGCATTTAAAAGAGTTGATTAACGAACATGAACTTGAGAAAAACTTTGCTCTTAAGGCTTTATATCATTCAGAAGTAGCAGACGGCGGGAGATATCAGACAGCATACCAAGCGCTTGACGTGCCGAAAGAGTAAGATTAATGAGGGAGAGGGGAAGAAAATGAAAATAAAGAATATTTTACTAGTCAGTCCGATGTTTAGAGAACTTCAAGCGTTAATTGAAAAGAATATCCCAGATAAGACTTTCCGTTTTATGCCCGAGGAAGAGCTATCACAGGAAGATTTAAGCTGGGCAGACGCACTGGTCTCTTTTAATCTAAAAGCTGAATATGATTACAGTTCTGTGAAATGGATTCACTCGTTAGGCGCAGGCGTTGATCGTTTTTTACATAAGAAGGATTGGAATCAGGAGATACTTTTAACAAGAACGATTTGTTCTTTTGGACAAAGGATTGCAGAATATTGCTTGAGTTACATCCTAAAAGATTTACAGCTACATGACCGCTTTAAAGAGCAACAGCAGCAGAAAAATTGGGTTCAGTCTACACCGAAATTAATAGGAGAACAAAAAGTACTTGTGTATGGAACAGGAGAAATCGGGCACATGATTGCGAAAGTTTTTTCTACATTAGGTGTTGACGTGTACGGTGTATCTTTAAGCGGGGAAGAAAAAGCTGATTTTAAAGAGGTTTTGACGGTTGATTCTCATTTTTCTGTTTTAAATGAGATGAATTATGTGATTAATACATTGCCCTTGACGGAAAGAACAGAGAAATTATTTAATAGTGCCATCTTTAATCAACTTTCCAATTCGGGATTTATAAATGTAGGGAGAGGTGCTTCTATAGATGAGGAAGCACTGCTACAGGCATTGAATGACAACACAGTTAGTTTTGCTGTACTTGATGTATTTGAACAAGAGCCGCTTCCAAACAGCAATCCGTTGTGGAATCACCCAAGGGTTCAGATCACTCCACATATTTCTGCCGTTACAACCCCAAGTGAGGGGGCTGCTTGCTTTCTCGAAACCCTTAAGAACATTGACGAAAACAGGCCACTAAAAAATATTGTTGAAACAAAAAAAGGTTATTAATGTAGATTCAACTAAAACCCTAATTTAGGGTTTTTTTGTTTTTCAAAGGTTTTCTAAAATACTTAATATGAGAACGCTTTAAAAATAGTAAAGAAATGTTCACATGTGAATGCGTGAAAATAAGGTAAAATAAATTTATGTTAGATTTATGTGAAATAGTTCACAAAAGTTAAAATATCTTCAAAAATAACAGAGGTGGATCACCATGGGAGACCTATCAATAAGTGCATTACTAATAAGATTCATTTTAGGAGGAGCAGCTGTTGTTGTTTCGACATTAGTTGCTAGAAATTTAGGTGAAAAGGCTGGAGGAATCTTTGCAGCATTTCCAGCTGTGTATTTAGCGGCTTTATTGACAGTGGGCTTGGACTTTAGTGGTGATGAACTAGTAGCCCATTCCATTCTATTATCGAAAGGTGCCATAGTCGGCATGGGAATTAATATTATGGTCGCAATTCTTGCTGGATATCTGCTTCCTAGACAAGGATGGAAACGCGGACTTCTACAAGCAATGGGATTTTGGCTGGTTGTATCCATGGCGGTTGTGATGATTACAACATACTCATAACGGAAGGGTGCTAGATATGTATAAAGATTTACTAATCCGCTTTATTCTTGGCGGTGCTGCCGTAATGGTAAGCTATTTGATAACGGTTATTTCTCCGTGGAAAATCTTAGCCGGAATCTTTGCAGCATTTCCAGCTGTGATGATTACAGCGGTGTTAATGGTGGGGATTGCTTCTGGTTCAAAAAATGCAGCCAAGATTGCAAATGGGTCTGTTTTTGGTATGATTGGCGGTGTGGTGTGTGTGGCTACGGTATGGACCGTACTACAAGTCAGAGGCAACTGGACACTAAGTATTGTTCTTGGGCTCCTGTTCTGGCTGGGCAGTTCGATCATTGTTTCATCATTTAGAGATAAGTTGAAAAATGGTAGAAGAAATATTTTAAGACCCAATGTTCTAATTAGACATAAATAAAGACAAAACAAGACGGCAGTCGGCCGCCTTGTTTCATGTTAGATATTAAGTATTTTTATTATCCTTATTCCTCTGTATTTTCTGTACCTTCCTCAGTACCTTCTTCATTCTGCTCTGTTTCTTCTGTTTCTGTTTCATCATTTCCAGTATCAGCACAACCAGTGGCAACTCCAAGCAACATTAAAACAGACATCATAGCAACTAACCAAGTCTTGAAACTTTTCATCTCAAAAATTCCTCCTTGAATGCTAGCAATTTGTACTACAGGATTATCATACAAGCTTCTGAGATGAAATAGATTCAATTTGCCATTTCTTAACATTCATTAACCTCTTCTTTAAAAATCCTCAAACATTTTGAAGTAAAATTTACAAATAATTTAAAATACTTGATTCGCATATCAATCAGGCTGGATTATATAGGACATTGGTAATAGTTACGGTAAAGAAAAGATTGACCGTTTTTAATAATTTTGTTACTCTATACTTAACTTTTTTTCTTATCATGAAACTTTTTAAAACCAAATATGTAGTCCAAAAATACATTAATATATAGAAAAATATAATAAAAGTAGAAGGTGGGTAAAATGAACTTACAAGCAGATGTTTGTATCGTTGGCGGCGGACCTGCAGGAACATTACTCGGACATTTATTAGCTAAAAACGGTGTATCAACTATCATAATAGAACGATCTGCTGGAGTGAATAGGCAATTCAGGGGCGAGCATATTAATGCCGAAACAGAAGCCATCCTAAAAGAGCATAAATTATTTGAGAAAATAGAAGAGCTAGGTATCCTCAAAATGGAAAAAGTAGAATACTACTCTGGTAGAAATATGGTGAAGAGTATTTCTCCAGGTGTCCATGAAGATCACGTTGGAATCCATGTACCACAAGCGCATTTATTAAATGCCATCATTCAAGAGTCAGAACACAATAATCAATTCCAACTATTATTTAATACAACCGTTAAAGAATTAATTCAGGATGACCAGGGAATCTATACAGGTGTTAAAGCCATCCAAAATGGCGAAGAAATTACGATTTCAAGCAAAGTGACAATAGGGGCAGATGGTCGTTATTCTACTGTTAGGAAGCTTGCAAAGATACCAACAATCGAAATGACACACGGATATGATGTCCTGTGGGCAAAAATTCCAGCTCCAGAAGGATGGGAACCGACAACAAGAATGGCACTGGTTAATGGTCATCAGCTGGCATTGTTTAGCCAAACGGGAGGATTGATTCAAATCGGCTGGAATATTCCAGAAGGATCTTTTCCTGCATTAAGGAAACGTTCAATCCAGCCGTTTCTTGAACCATTGATTGAAAGTTTTCCACAGCTAGAAGAAGGTGTGAGAGAACACCTTCAGTCTTGGAGTGACTTTGTTTGTTTAAAGGTACAAAGCTCCCGCTGCGAAACGTGGGTAGAGGACGGATTAGTCCTCATTGGGGACGCTGCACATACCATGACCCCAACGGGTGCAATTGGAATAAATTGTGGAATGAAAGACGCCCATATCCTTGCACCAATATTAACCAAAGCATTAATGGAAAATAATATACGTTCTGAACATTTGAAGGTATTTGAAATGAACAGAAGAAACGAAATAAAATCACAACAAATCATGCAAGTCAAACAAGAAACAACTTTATACGAGAAATTTGCTTGATGTTGACATTTACGGTGACAGGCACCAAATATACAAAAATCGCTGCTTATGCAGCGATTTTTGTATATTTGGTGCCCTTTTTTGTGTGGTAGAATTATTAGGATTGTAGAAAATGGGAAATTATATGGTTATCGGTTATGAAGGGGTTAACGATATGAATGTTAAGTTTCAGATTACACGTGTGTTTGTTTTTAGTTTATTTTCACTGATGTTTTTTTGTTTAGTGGCGATTTTGATGAGGGCAGATAAGTTGGTTGATTTTGATCGTACTGTTATTGGGGCTGTTCAATCGCAGGAAGCGCCATACATAACATCTATAATGAAGTTTTTTACCGAAATTGGTTCAACTAAAATCGTTGTGATTTTATGCCTTTTTATTATCTTTTTTTTATATAAGGTTCTGCACCATCGACTGGAATTACTATTATTTATTGGAGTTGTTGTTGGAACACCCATTCTAAATACATTGTTGAAAGAAATCTTCCAACGCGCACGTCCAGATTTACATCGGCTGATTGAAATTGGCGGCTATAGTTTCCCAAGTGGGCATGCCATGAATGCCTTTACTGTATATGGGATTCTAACTTTTCTATTGTGGAGGCATATATTTAATCGAAGCGGACGAATCTTGCTGCTTCTCTTTAGCTCCTTTTTTATTATCATGATTGGGGTTAGCAGGATTTATTTAGGAGTCCACTATCCTAGTGATATCATTGGTGGTTATTTTGCCAGCGGTTTTTGGCTTGCTGCATCTATCTGGTTTTTTCAATGGTATATGGAGCGACAGCGACAACCGCAGCTTGCTAGCAGAATGTTAAAAAGATCAGTAAAAACTTCAAAATAAAGGAACGCACAACGATGGAATTTATCACGACCCAACAGTGGGATGAGGAATTATGGCAAAAGACTAGAGGTATATATAACGTTGCTTTTGGTGAACATGCCACCAAGCCAGAAAAGATTATCCGAAATATGTTTGCCAGGGGTCTAAGTGCACTTCATGTGTTAATCGAGAAGGATGAGGTTCTGGCAATGGCACTTACAGGTTCTATGCCAGGTTCGAGTGTACTGCTGTTGGATTATTTGGCGGTACGTAAGAACTTGCGTGGTCATGGTATTGGAAAGGAATTTTTTGATTATATAAAAGAATGGGCTAAATCGGAGCCGCAATACAAAAGAATATTAGTTGAAGTAGAATGTGATGACATACCTGAGAATCATGCAAGAATTCATTTCTGGGAAAAATGTGGGTTTCACCTGTTAGATGACTATAAACATTGTTACAAATGGGGTCCCCAACACTATATGGCAATGGTCCTTTATCTTAAGGGTAAGCCTGCAACACCAATAAAAGGAGAAGACTGTCTTAAGTATATGGCATCTTTCCATAAAGAATCCTACAAATTAAGCTAGTCCTCTTACCCTAAACAAAGTAGAATTATGGTAATAAATTCTATTTTAAGGGGAGGATTCAAGATGATTACATATCCGATTTTAAAAAATAACGCAACAATTGGAGTGACGGCTCCTTCTTCTGGAGTCGAAGAAGAATTGCACGAACTTGTGAAGAGTTCATCTAGTCGATTAAAAGATAGAGGCTTTCATGTCATTTGCGGTGAAACGGTTTGGACCCAGGACAAAGCCAAATCTGCACCGGCAGCGAAGCGTGCCCAAGAGTTTAATGAGATGATGAAGAATGAAGCGATTGACCTCATCATTCCACCGTGGGGCGGAGAGCTGCTTATTGAGATTTTAGAAGAGATTGATTTTGATAAGCTGAAGAACAAGTGGGTACTGGGTTACTCTGATACAAGTGTATTGTTGCTGGCAATCACGTTAAAGACCGGTATTGCAACGGCAAATGGAACGAACTTAATCGATTTAAGAGGCGAGTACTCCGATGATACAACTGCCATGTGGCAAAGTGTATTATCAACAAAAGCCGGAGACTCAATTATTCAGTATTCTTCTAGAAAATATCAAAAAAAATGGCAGCATGATAACCCGTCTCCTTGTGTTTTCCATTTAACAGAATCAACTTATTGGAAGACCGTTTCGGGTAAAAAGGTTAAAGCAGAAGGGCGTTTGCTTGGAGGATGTATCGATGTCATCCGACATTTAATCGGTACCCCGTATGGTGACGTGAAAAGTTTCAGGGAAAAATATATCAACGATGAACCTATTATGTGGTATCTAGAAAATTGTGAGTTAAAAACAACGGATTTACGAAGGACGTTAGTACAAATGAAATTAGCAGGCTGGTTTGAGCATACATCCTGTATCCTATTTGGCCGTAGTCCTGCCAATGAACCAGTGGAGAACTATACGATTGTGGATGTTTACCAAGATTTGTCCAATGAGCTCCAAATCCCGATTATTTATGATGTCGATTGCGGACATATGCCGCCACAAATCACATTTGTCAACGGAGCATTTGGTGAACTAGAAGTAGAGGACGGTAAAGGGAAGGTCGTGCAACATTTTAAAGCATAGATAAATTGTAAGGACGTGGTCTTCAGTTTTTTTCTGACGACCACTTTTTTTGCTTACTGTGAATACTACTATTCTAATTTCTTTGTCATTAAAGTGGAAACGTCTGTAAATCCAAGCTTTTCATATAGGTGTTTCGCATGGTTTCCGGCATAAACATTTAGTTGGACTTGTTTATGACCTTCAGCTCGTAACTGTATGAAAGCAGCCTTACATAGTTTCTCAGCTGCCCCCTGTTTACGAAAGGGTGGAAGTACATACATTTCATTGATAAAACCGACCGTTTCATCCGTATTTTGATCGATAATTCGACCTAAACCAACCCATCCTTGTATAACATTATTTTTAACTCGAACAAGGTAATATCCACCGCCAGTTAAAAAAGGAGTCATCATTTCTATCGCTTTTACGCGACTAGGTTTAACATAACCCATAGTGGCTTCTTTTAATACCTCTAAATGGTAATTTAAGATACTTCGAGTCTCCTCGTAAGTTGCTTTTCTAATCGTCATACCGTGCATCTCATCTCCTTTAAAAACTTAAAAAGTCCAATCCATTAATCTAGTCGAATACCCACTTTATAGTATGAAACAAGGTGGAATTTGTTGCTGTTTAGCAGCGGCGGACACAGAACGTTTAGTAAAGATTACAGTTGATGAATTTTTTATATGTAAACTAATACTTAAAACAAGTTGACATAAATTATTGGACCTATTATTCTTAATTTATAGAATTATTTTAGGGGGATGTTTATGAAACTTAAAACAACTGATCTAACAGCAGCGGCGATGTTTGTTGCGCTAATGGCTGTTGGGGCTAATATTACTTCGATTGCTCCATTTATGGTCGTAGGGGGAGTACCGATTACGCTTCAGACATTTTTTGCAATTTTAGCAGGCGTGGTACTTGGCAGTAGATTGGGTGCGATTGCAATGATGGTTTATATGTTCGTTGGTTTAGTTGGGGTACCTGTTTTTGCTCAATTTGGCGGTGGATTTGGGACTTTCTTAAAGCCTACATTTGGCTTTATTGTCTCTTATGTATTTACGGCCTATGCTACTGGTTACATAATTGAAAAAATGAAAAATACCGTTGGGGTATTTGTATTTGCGGCACTCGTAGGAATGGCAATTAATTATCTTTTCGGTACGAACTGGATGTACGCCGCATATAAAATTTGGGCTGCAGCACCAGATGGCTTTACCTACAAGTTGGCTTGGCTATGGATGGTGGTTCCGCTGCCAAAAGATATTATTCTAGCCATTTTAGCAGGTGTGATGGGCCATCGCTTAAAACGAACCTTGTCAAAAAGTCAATTTAGGAATGTTAATAAAGCGAGTTAAGTAATGGAGGGATTGGATGAGTAAGTGGAAGGAATTAGCGTTTGAGGTGCTAAATGGTCATATAATTTCAAAAGAGGAAGCATTAGATATTCTAAATTCCACCGATATGGAATTATTAGAACTGTTGCATGGAGCTTACATAATTCGCCATCATTATTATGGAAATAAGGTAAAGCTAAATATGTTAATTAACACAAAATCAGGTCTATGTCCTGAGAATTGTGGCTATTGTTCGCAATCTAGTATTTCTAATGCACCGATTGAAAAATATCGAATGGTAGATCAAGATACCATCCTTAAAGGAGCAGAACAAGCCTACCAGCTTCAGGCTGGTACGTATTGCATAGTAGCGAGCGGACGCGGGCCAAGTAATCATGAAGTGGACCAAGTGGTTTCAGCAGTAAAGGAAATAAAGGATAAATATGAATTGAAGATTTGTGCCTGCCTTGGAATTTTAAAACCAGAACAAGCCGCCATGCTGAAAGAAGCTGGTGTCGATCGCTACAATCACAACCTTAACACCTCAGAAAATCACCATGACTCCATCATGACTTCACACACCTATCAGGATCGAGTGAATACAGTTGAGCTAATAAAAGAAGCTGGAATATCTCCGTGTTCAGGAGTAATAGTCGGCATGAAGGAAAAGAAGGAAGACGTAGTGAACGTGGCGATGAGTCTAAGAGTATTAGACGCCGATTCCATACCCGTTAATTTTTTACATGCAATAGATGGTACCCCGCTTGAAGGTACTAAGGAATTGAATCCTAGGTACTGCTTAAAGGTTTTAGCTCTTATGCGGTATGTGAATCCAACGAAAGAAATCAGAATTTCAGGTGGACGTGAAGTTAATTTAGGAAGTTTACAGCCACTTGGATTATATGCAGCAAATTCTATTTTTGTAGGAGATTACTTAACAACTTCAGGACAAGAAACGACCGCAGATCACCAAATGCTGAAAGATTTAGGATTTGAAGTCGATTTTGTAAAAGAAACAGTTCAATAAATAGGATAAAAGAATATTTGGGCGTCATCTAATAGATGATGTCCTTTTTCGCATTTTTTAGTATAAAATACCATTAGACAGTAGTCTTGAAGGGAGAATCGCAATGTCAGCGATAAATATTTTGGGTGAAGCTTATAAAAAGGCAAAGTATAAGGTGCCTGGTCATGGTTCTAGGAATGTCCAAGTGCTAAAAGAGGCATTAATGAATATCGATGGAGAGATGGAAAGCGAGATGTACGGAAAGGGAAAGGTCATCGACGACTTCCAAGAGAAAATGGCAAAATACCTTGGCAAAGAGTCCGCTGTATTCTTTCCAAGCGGTACAATGGCACAACAAATTGCCTTACGGATTTGGTGTGACCAAAAGGGGATCAAAAAAGTAGCATATCATCCATTAAGTCATTTGGAGATTCATGAGGAAGACGGATTGAAGGAATTACACCATATTGAAACGATTTTATTAGCTGATAAAGATAGCGTCATTGAGCTGGAAGATGTACTAGGATTAGAAGTGGAAATCGCTTGTTTATTGCTCGAGCTGCCGCAACGGGAGATTGGCGGCCAGCTTCCTGACTATAAAACATTGGAAGACATCTCAGCATTCTGCAAGGAAAAGGGGATCAAATTACATTTAGACGGAGCAAGACTGTTTGAAATTCTCCCCTATTATCAAAAATCGGCTGCAGAAGTCTGTGCTCTATTTGATAGTGTTTATGTTTCTTTCTACAAAGGGATTGGCGGGATTGCAGGAGCGATACTTGCTGGGGATAAAGCTTTTACGGAAGAATCAAAGGTTTGGAAAAGACGCCATGGCGGAGATTTAATCAGCCTGTATCCGTACATCATAAGTGCTGATTATTATTTTGACCAACGATTATCAAACATGAATCAGTACTACGAAGAAGCAAAAGAACTTGCCCAATGCTTGAACCAATGTTATCGTGTTTCGACCAAGCCCTTGGAACCAGTCTCTAATATGTTTCATGTCCATTTTGAAGCACCAAAAGACGAGATGGAAGTGATTCTAGCAGCAATCTACGAAGAAACAGGTATTGGCTTAACCGGTTATGTACGCGAAGTCAACAAGACAACTTGTTACTATGAAGTTAGCATTGGTGATTTGTATGCCACGCTGCCTAAGGAAGATGTAAAAATAGTCTTTCAACTGCTGGATGAAAAAATGAGAAGGCTTAAAACGCTATAACAGGTGAATGTTCCATAGATAGGAAAATCCCCATTTCATAAAATGGGGATTTTTTCATTAGATAATATAAGGTCCGAAGAAAATTGTTAATAGTAAAATGTGAAGGCCGACAAAATAGCTTATTCTTACCGTACCTGCCCAATCATTTGCTTTTTTAGTATGCATTGTTAACCAAAAAGCGATGATCGCAAATAAAATCATGTAAACGTACGAACTGCCGGTAAAGGTTAAGTAACTCGGTGCTTTCGTATAAATGGTATCTAAGAAAAATCGATCCTTCCAAATGAGTGCTGCTACAGCGTAAAGCCCAATTCCTGTATAAAAATACCAAACGGGATCGCGATCAGCGATTCGATTTCTAAAGATATACATAAATACAACGAAAAGAATTGGCCAGATAAACCAAATGACAGCAAAGGCAATTCCGAAAAAGGATGAAGTGATCATACCAAATGTCTTACCCAGTGCCTGAAGCCAATCGTCTTGTGTATACTTAATTAATGAATCGACTGTTTTAATATCCGAAGATGATACTTTAATTTTATGGTCATCACCGTCTAAATCTACCCATGCAATGATTTCTTCATTTATCCATTGTGGTTTGGTTGAAATTTCTGGTGTATTGCTTCGTCGCTCCGTTTTAGTGGTGCCACTTTCACTGATTTCCGCAGAATAGATATTAAAGGTCGTGCTGTCATTGAATTGAGTTTGTGTTTGCCCGTTCGCGTGAAAAAGAATAGTTGGTTTCCCATTACGAAACGTAAGAACGACATCAGAAACTTCCTTCAAGCTGTTTTGTCCAGCTGGATCTTCAAAGGTTAACTGGTTTAGAGTTTGCGCATTCGGATTTGTAATACTTGTTAGTAAAAAATAGTTAAAAAACTCTGGATTCCCGCCTTGTGTGGATTGAAGTTCTTCCTGAAGTAACAGTGTTAATGTTTGACCATCCAATGCAAACGCAATATCATTAACAGCTTTTCCTGGGTCGACATTTATTCTGGATTGGTATACGGTCGTCAATTTTTCATTTGCATGCTGCTGCAGTGTAACATCGACTCCTGTTGGATCGGATGTATAGGTCAATAGATTTACTCCCTCTTCGTTCTCTTGAGGTATGATATCGAGCTTATCTAAATCAATCTCCATTAATTTTTCAGATGTCTTCGTTTCTGGTGATAGTTGATAAAGCACATGATCTTTCACATAAAGTGTGGTCGTTTCTAAAGGATAAAACTTCTCAACATCGGAGACGAGCATATTCCTATCTTCGTCATAAATATTTTTAAAATCAAAATAGATAATCGTATTTTCTTTTTGATAAACCTGCGTCCATTTATTTACCGGTATGTTGTAGGTTTTCTCTTTTTTTACTGTGAAATCCTTGCCCAAAGTAGTAGTGGCTAATTTTCCATCTTCAAATCGTGTGAAAATAAAATCTCCATTTTCCGTCACCTTTACAGGTGGCAGTTGATTCAGTTCTGTTTCTCCTATTGTCAGAGCCCTGCTCCAATCATCTGCAGGGTGTTCAGTCACATCAGAAAAGTTTTCATAGAATAATAGGAGTATTCCTATTATCATAATAATCCCTGGTACAATCCAATGTAGCTTAGTTGCGAATTTCTTGTTCATATTAGACCCCCATGAAACATGTTCAAGTTCTCTATTTAGTTTGACTAAACAATATTAACATAATTCTGATAGATTAGGCTATTTCAAATACAAAGACTTTGTAAAAAAATGTTAGTAGTGATTTAACCTGCTATTAGATAATCCTCAAAGGCATTTTCATGGTAAGATAATAGGAGAAAACTGTGTTTTAGGAGATATATATGAAAGAAAAGAAGAAACTCCAAGAGGTAGATTTATATAAACCGATTCAGAGGTTTTTTTTACGAGAAGGCTATGAGGTTTACGGTGAAGTGAAGGACTGTGATATCGTCGCAGTGAAAGAGGATGAGCTAATCATAGTTGAATTAAAACTCACTTTAAGTGTCGATCTTCTTATTCAGGCGGTAAAACGACAAAAATTAACCCATCAAGTTTATATAGCAATCCCTAGACCAAAAGGCCGGCTGAATTCTAAGCAATGGGCTGAAAAATGTCATCTAGTGAAAAGATTAGAGCTAGGCTTAATTGTCGTTTCCTTTCCAGGTAATGGCTCGAAAGCAGATATACTGGTCCACCCAACTCCCTATACTGGTAAGATAGCAATCGGGAGAAATAAGTTGAAAAGAGATGCTATCTTGAAAGAGATAGGCGGACGCAGTGCTGATTTTAATGTAGGGGGAAGCAGTCGGACAAAAATTATGACCGCCTACAAAGAAAATTGTATCCAAATTGCTTGTTTTCTAGATAAACTGGGCCCCCTATCCCCGAAGGCTTTAAAGATTTTGGGTGCCGGTGATAAAATTCCCTCTATTTTAACAAAAAACTATTATGGATGGTTTGAACGGATTAAGAGAGGTACCTATGCGATTACTGAGAAGGGCAGGCTTGAAGTACAGCAGTATCAGGAGCTAGTTAAATATTATCTAGAAAAATTAGGGGAAGAGGGAGAATCCCATTGAAGGGTGCAACAAATAGGCATTAACTAGAGGCAGTCAAACCACGCATGTATTGAAAAAGCCTCCTCTTAGCACACCAATTTTGCCCAGCACGGACGATGTTATAAAAAGTATTTGAAACGGTCTAGAAAAAACTTTGGAGATTGATTTGCTTTAATTGGATATGTCTGTTATAGTAAAGAAGAATTATTTTTGTTTGTCAGTTGGATTAAAAAGTTTTCAAACTTTACGTCTAAAGAACTGAGCAAGGATAGTAACACAATGTGTGCACAGCACACGAGGAGGATACAACAAATGGAACAAGGTAAAGTAAAATGGTTTAATGCAGAAAAAGGTTTCGGATTCATTGAAAGAGAAGCAGGAGACGACGTATTCGTACATTTCTCAGCTATCCAAAGCGAAGGTTTCAAAACTTTAGACGAAGGTCAAGCAGTTACTTTTGAAGTAGAACAAGGTCAACGTGGACCCCAAGCTACTAACGTTCGTAAAGCATAATTGAACCGACATATATAAAAGACTCTCTTTTGAGAGTCTTTTTTTCGTTCTTTTAGGGGGATTGTGGCCTTGGATGAGGAAAATAAGGTTTAGTGGCTGCGATTCTGAGCTATTCGTGCCCGTGAACGAGGAAAAGTGGGGCTGGCGGTAACGAATAGGAGCTATTCGTGCCCGTGAACGAGGAAAATTGGGCTTGGCGGTAACGAATAGGAGCTATTTGTGCCCGTAAACTAAGAAAAGCAGGGTTAGCGGTAACGAATAAAAAATTAATCATGCCATAATCTCTAATAACCATCAAGGATTTACATACTTGTAAACAAAAAACCCTGCTCAGGAATTGAGCAGGGCAGGTAATCGAAAAACGTAAAACGTAAAGCAAATGGTAGACACAGTATAGCACACATTTAACGCAATCCCTAATTATTTTTGAAAATAATCAAAAAACGCACCTTTCTACGAACTTCTCCCTGTTTTTACCTCCAACCGATACATTCTCCTGAGTTCCAAAGGATTTGCTAGGAAAAATAACACATTTAAAAGGTTTATAGGATTTTTTGTTGAAATAAGTATAGTAAGTTTTTCCATTGGTGAGGTGAGGTAAAAATTGAATGATATCCAATATGCTTTTATAAATGAATTTGGCCATTACGGATTCGATTTTGATCAACCTGAGACTTCGACCCATTTTATAATCGTTTCTATACTAGTAAAAGATTCTGATAGAGAATTTCTCGAGCAGGAAGTAGAAAAAATTAAACGGAAACACCTTTCAAAAAAGGAAATTGACGACAGTCTTCGAATGGAAATCTTACAGAATTTAAAGGATTTACCTTTTAAGGTTTATGCCTATGTCATTGATAAGCGGAAAATTCGAGAAGATAGTGGCGTTACCTATGAAAAAACATTTATTAAATTTTTCAATCGAAAAATCTTTGATGATTTATATCGCACCTTTGATTCACTTGACCTTGTCGCGGATGAACAGGGATCAAAGGAGTTTACCCAGGAATTTATTGCATATGTAAAACAGAAGTGCATTCCAGACTTATTTAATTATTCAACGTTTGGTTTTAACAGCAGTGAATCCGATATTCTCCTCGAATTGGCAGAATTTATCGCTGAAACGATTGCAAAAGGGTATGACGCAAAACATCACTCTCATCAGTATCCATCGTTTTATAGACTATTAAAAAATAAAATCATCACGGTTAACCTTTGGCCGCATGATTACAAGCACTACCTATACGACTACCATTTTGAAAAAACGGACTCAGAAACCGATCAGATTATTATCAAACAAGCTGTTAACTTGGCTTATCAATACATCGAGAAACATCGAAAAAGTGAAGAAGAGGATGAAAGAGTCCGGATTGATTTACTGAAGTTTCTTTTATTCAATTTGAAAGAAAACCCGGATGATTATGTGTATACAGAAGAAATTCTTGATAACCTAAATGCTATTCGAGTAAATAAAATCAAGCAGCATTACTTTCGATCAAACATTGTTTCGAAGCTGCGCGACCAGGGCTTACTAATAGCTTCCAGCAACAAAGGCTATAAGCTGCCCGTTTGTTTAAATGATCTGTACGACTTTGTGAATCTATCTAGTTTAACGATACATCCAATGATACAAAGAATCGCAAAATGCAGAGATCAAATTCTCCTGGCAACAAACCGGGAAATAGATATCCTCGAAAAAGCAGAATATGACTATTTAAAAAGAGTAATTGAAATGGAAAAATTAGCGTTATTGAACAATGGGTAAAAGGGGAAGGTTCCATGTTTTCATTCAAAGTAGATGAGGAACTATCAATTGAATTATTGCAGCAGCATCAGAAGGAAGAATTATATGAATTAATCGATTCTAATCGTGAACATCTAAGAAAATGGCTATTGTGGGTGGATAAACGCAAATCGGCGGATGATTTTGAGATGATCATTCCAATTTGGATTAGAAATTACGCCGATAATAATAGATTCGACGCAGGGATTCGATACAATGGAAAATTAGTAGGGATGATAGGGCTCCATTATATCGATTGGAAAAATAGTGCAACCAGCATCGGCTATTTTCTGTCTGAAGAAGCACAGGGCAAAGGGATCATCACACGGGCAGTATCATCGTTGTTAAAATACTTATTCGAAACACTAAATCTCAATAGAGTGGAAATTCAAGTTGCAGTGAATAATCATAAAAGTATTGCGATTCCTGAAAGATTGGGTTTTGTTAGTGAAGGAATTAAACGTGACGGGCAATGGCTATATGACCATTACGAAGACATCGTTACATATAGTATGTTAGCAAAGGAATGGAAGTATTAGTAAGTAGTGACAGGTTCCGATTTATAAACGAACGATCAAAAAACACTCATCCAGATTCGTCGGAAGAGTGTTTTTTATTAAATATATGAATAACAATACCCATTCGTATTTGCTGCGAATTAAAAGTCTGTAACTTTCCCATTTATAATGTTTCTTTTATATAAATAAAATTGAAGTTACCATTAAAAATACTAAATTTACTTAAGAATAGTTTAAATATACAATATATTTAAACTATTCAAATAGTGAGGTGGATAAAAAAGAAATTATTACAGCAGACCATACAGTTAACCCTTGTATATGGAGACATGCGGTAAAACAGGATTGATAATTTTGGGTGCGCTTTCAACATTACAAAGGTAGCAATTAAACTGTAATGTGAACATCTTCCTCAGAATCGGTGAGTACCATTGTCATTAGTCTTAGCCATGCAAAAGGTAAATATCGTAACACCTTAGCAACGGTATAAAAAATTAAATAAAATGGAGTGACGGTTTATGGAGATGTTTGCTAGTAAGAAACGGAAAATGACTATTAGTGGTCTTTTATTTATTGGAATGGTTTTAAGCTTTTTTGATCGTGTTGCCCTTAATGTTGCGATAATACCTATGGGGGATGAGTTTAATCTTACTACCTCCCAAACAGGCTTGGCAATTAGTATATTCTTTATCAGTTATTCTTTAATGCAGCCACTTGGAGGGTGGATGACCGATAAATTCGGAGCAAGAGTTATGATTACAGTTTCCCTGTTAAGTTGGTCTTTATTTACTCTTGCGACTGGATTTGTTTGGTCATTTGTTACACTGTTATTATTTCGTTTCGTTTTCGGGATAGGGGAAGGTCCTTTTTACCCAGCAAGTATGTCAACCATACGGGATAATTTTCCTGAAAATGAACGAGGCCGCGCCAATTCCTTTTTCCTGTCTGCCCAAAATATAGGCGGAATCTTAGGCACCGCTCTTGCCGCGTCAATGGTGGTCGCGTTTGGCTGGAGGGGGATGTTTATCATTGCTGGTATTCTCGGTATTTTGGTGTCAATTGGATTTTGGTTTATCCTTAAGCCTAAAGAATCTGGGGAAACGACAATAACCACCCAGAAACGAAAGAAAGTTCCACTAAAGCTATTATTAAAAATAGAGAACATTTGGAAGTTAGTTTCATTTAAGTTTTTATCAAATATCATTAACTATGGTCTAATTTCATGGATGCCTATCTATTTAGTGAAGGAAAAAGGGGTGGATATTGTAGCAGCTGGGGGTCTAATGGCTATTCCTTATGTTGTCGGTTTCTTTATGTTTAATGTAAGCGGCTGGGTATTGGATAAATATATGGTTGGTCGCGAGAAGTATTTAGCTGCTGCAGGAGCTATATTATCTGCTATTTTTCTTTACCTTATGTCTAATGCTACGTCTGTTGGAATGTTCATAACATTTCTGACTCTTAATTCAGTAGCTCTTTCTTTCTTCGGTACCGTTCTTTATACAATTGTCATTAAATATGCACCACAGGAACTAACAGGTTCGGCCTCTGGGCTTGTGACCTTTGCAGGTCAAATCGCAGGTGCAGTTTCGCCGGTTGCAATCGGTTTTATCATTACACTGTTTAATGGCTCTTATAATGCAGCGTTTTGGTTTTTAGTATTTGCAGCATTGGCCGGTGTATTTGTTGCATTATCTATTAAGAATCATTCGAAAAAACCTATAAAAGAATTAGATAACAAAACGGCAGTCATCAATCGTTTTTAGATTAGGGAGAATCTGTAGTTGTCTGTTTGTAATATGATGGGTAAAATTTATTTCCCTATTATTGAATGGGTTTTCTATTAGAGGTATGATTCTAATATGAGGAATTAAAGGGGAATCATACATGAATATAGAACAATTGCAATATATCATTAAGGTTGCTGAGACGCGCTCTATATCAAATGCTTCAGAGAGCCTGCATATCTCCCAGGCTGGAATTAGTATGGCAATAACAAGCCTAGAAAAAGAGTTAGGTATAAAGATCTTCAAACGGTCTCGGTTAGGTACGGTTCCTACAGAAGAAGGAATGGAAATCATTCAAAAATCTTATGAGGTAATGAGCAAGTTGGAAGAAATAAGGGAAAGTGTCCAATTACAAACGAACACTATGGAAAAGGAGCTACGAGTGTCGTCCACTCAAAGCTTATTTCTAACAGTTTTACCTAAATCATTAGCCTTATTTAAGAAAAAGTATCCTAATGTAAATATTGTAATCGAAGAAAAAGGCGGACAAGAGGTCATTCATGATGTCTTAAATAATAAAATTGACATTGGTTTGTTAAATATCCCGAAAGAAAAACCAAAAGAGGAAGAGTTGGAATTTCAATCCTTGATGGAAGCAAATGTGGTGGTTTCTGTTAGTAAAAATTCCCCTTTGGCCGGTCGAAAAAGCATTAAACCGGGAGAACTGATTAATGAAAATCTAGTGGTATATAACGGTCCAAAAATGAAAGCGTTTATCCAGGACTTTTTTGATCAATATGGTGAGATGAATGTTTTATTCTATACTAATAACACAGAAATAATAAAAAAATCAGTTGCTGAAGGATTGGCAATTTCATTTTCTTATGATATGGGCTTGGGTAATGATCCATATTACCTGAGTGGTGAACTTGTTCCCATTCCATTTGCCGATACAAATATGATTTCCTTGGAGTTTGGCTGGGTTCGATCAAAAAAACAACATTTTTCAAGAGCTGCTAAAGAGTTTATAAGATGTCTTGAAATCCACACAGCTACTCTAAAATAAAAGTTTCCTATCTTAAAAATAGGAAGCTTTTTTCTGTTTTTTTATATCAATTTTATTTAAGTTTATATAATATATCATTATTTTACTTCAATTAAATTTATATATATAATTTACTTAAGATTATAAAAATTCACAAAAAGAGAGAAGGGGAAAAATGACAACGGTTGCAGTAGAGGAGTTATTGGTACTTCAAACAAAATTAAAGGATTTTATCCAAAATGAATTGCTTCCATATGAACAAAACAACCAGTTAAATGCTGAAGATGATATTCCCATGGAAGCCATACATTGGGTTAGAAAACGTTCAAAAGAATTAGGGTTTTATGGTATTAATCTTCCAAAAAAGTATGGAGGTCAGGATATCAGCTTAAAAGGATTATGTTTGTGTAAAGAAGAGCTGGCACGCTCGGGGGCTGTTCTCTGGGGGCAGGTCCTCGGAGAAATTGGCGGACCGCTAAGAATTGGACAGATGTTGGAAAATTTTACCCCGGAGCAGATAGAAAAATATGTTGTTCCAGTCATTACAGGAGAAACTAGCTGCTGCTTTGCGCTAACTGAACCGAATGCTGGGTCCGATGCATTTGCTATCCAAACGACAGCTGTGCGAGACGGGGACGATTATGTATTAAATGGGAAGAAGCATTTTATCAGTGCCGCGCCTTACGCAGATTTTGCGATTGTCATCGCGAAAGAATTAGTTGAATGCGAGAAACCGAGAATTACAGCTTTTATTGTAGATAAAATGACTTCGGAAAATCCTGGGTTTGAACTCGGAAATATTCAAGTACCAATATCAGGTGAACGTATTCATGCAGAATTACTCTTTAATCAATGCAGAGTTCCTGCCTCTAATATCATTGGAGCACCAGGTAAAGGGTTGCTGCTAGGATTAAAAAGAATTAATACAAATCGAGTCTCGCATGCTGCAGGATTTATTGGAATGGCGCAGCACTTACTTGATCTCGCAGTGGAGCAGGCAAAAACAAGGGTTCAGTTCGGGCAGCCGATAGGTGATTTTCAGGCAATTCAGCATATGCTAGCGGAAATGGCAACTGAAATCTATGCGGCTAGGTGCATGGTCTATGATGTGATTGAGAAAATTGACCGCGGAGAGGAGGATCGTGCCGGTGCCTCCATGGCTAAGCTTTTTGCTTCAGAAGTAAACAATCGCGTGGCAGATAAGGCCATTCAAATATTTGGTTCTCAAGGGTTGGTTAAAGGGCATCCGGTTGAAAAAATGTACAGAAGTTCACGAATGTACAGAATTCTTACCGGTACTTCAGAAATTCAAAAAAATACGATTGCAAAGGAATTATTAAAAGTTTAATTCTACGAATCTCGGAAGGAGGGAACAATTATCATGCAACAGTTGACATTTCAGTCATTGATATTCAAAGGATTAAATAGATTCGGAGAATTGCCAGCTATTACTTTGCTGCCATCAGAGGAAACCATTTCTTACAAGGAGTTATTGGAAAAAGTAGAACAGCTATCCTATTATTTGTTGCGATTAGGTGTAGGAAAAGGTACTCATGTTGCAACTATCATCCCAAATAGTTTAGAGGGAGTAATGTTTGGGTTAGCGGTTCAGCAATGCGGTGCGACTTTAGTACCATTAGGTGAAAATTTAGGTACTCGTGAAGTTGCTTTTATTTTGAATGAAGCTAAACCAAAAGTGGTAATTATGGCAACACAGCCCCATGTTTCAACCATTCTAGAATACTTGGAAAAATCAAACGATTCTGGGGTACATATTATCGGTCTTCCGGGTCTTGGTGTCAGTTATCCGGAAAAGTTTGAGGTATTCCTAATGCCGGAAGGAAAAACAGACATGGCACTGCCGGTTTCCTCAGAAGAAGATCTTGCTCTACTATCTTACACAGGTGGAACAACCGGTACTCCTAAAGGTGTAATGCATTCGCAAGCTGGATTAGGCGCTTCAATCATCTCTGCTTCCATCGAAGATCCGCTTGATGATAGGGACCGTTTATTGCTAAGCACTCCCATCGTGCACTCTGCAGGTTCGCTTCTTTGGAGAGCGCTCGTCTCAGGGGTTCATGTCCATTTGATGCGCTCCTTCGATGCTGAACAATTCATTCATGCGATTAAAGAATACAGAATTACCACCACATTCTTGGTCCCAACTATGTTATACAGGCTTATCGATCAGACGAAGAAGATGATTTATGATGTAAGCTCTATGAGGAATATATACTATGGTGCTTCACCTATTTCCCCAGCACGGCTGAAGGAAGCTTTTGAAATCTTTGGCCCAATCATGCGCCAGCAGTATGGGATGACGGAATGTAATATCGTCATTAGCAGATTATCGAAAAGTGCCCATCTTTGGGCGTTCCATAATAATCCTGAAGCCTTGAAAAGCTGTGGTAAGCCATGCCTTTTAACTGAGATTCGACTTATTGATGATAAAGGGAATAATGTAAAGCCACTTGAACTTGGAGAGATTGTAGTAAAATCACCTGCAATGATGAAAGGATATTACCTGAGACCGGAGCTTACCCAAGAGTCAATCCGTGACGGATGGTTCTATACTGGTGATATAGGGATGTGGGATGAAAATGGATTTTTGTATATCAAAGATCGAAAGAAAGATATGATTATCTCCGGCGGTATGAATGTCTATTCCTCAGAAGTGGAAAGAGTGGTAAATCAGCATCCTAGTGTTGCCTTTAGCGCTTGCATTGGAGTCCCTCATCAAGATTGGGGCGAAGCTGTCTGTGTAATTGTAACACTTAGAGATGGATTCAGCTGTACAGAGGAAGAAATCATTACTTTTTGCAAGGAGCGCACATCAAAGTATATGGTTCCAAAGGCAGTTTATTTCAAAGAATCTCTCCCACTTACACATATTGGGAAGGTTGATAAGAAGGAATTAAAAAAGATGTATGCAGAGATGGTTTACTGACCTGCTAAGACAATGAAAGCTGGGAGGGGTTCATTCCCAGCTTTATACCATTAGGAGGGGCCAATGAAAGAAATAGGTATTCCATAGGAAAGTCGACTCTTTAGGAGGATGAAAATGGATTTAACAACGGGGCTAATGCTTCTATTAATCGGAATTTTAGCTGGCGGTTATGGAACAATTGTTGGTGCCGGAGGAGGGTTTATTTTTGTTCCTGTCCTATTAACCGTTTTTCATATTGAGCCTGCTGTTGCATCTAGTTCAGGTTTGTTTATCGTTTTTATTAATGCCATTTCTGGAGTTTTTGGTTACGCAAGGAAAAAGAAAATTTATTACCGATTGGGAATTACCCTAGGAATAGGAGCATTACCGGGTACCCTAATCGGTGTTTGGTTACTGCGATTGTTCTACTCTAATTCCTTCTATTTTATTTTTGCAAGTATTTTAGTTTGTCTGGGAATATTTTTATTTATTAAAAATTCTCCAATTGTACTAAAAAGAAAAGAATGGGTTCATCCAGTTTCGGAGGATGGAGATGAACGGATATCTTCCCGCAAGGCGGATAGAGATCTTTCGAATTTACCCAGTCTTCAACTAAAAAAGTTACTCCCATTAGGTTTCTTGATGGGGATTTTATCCAGTTATTTAGGTATAGGCGGAGGATGGCTGCTTGTTCCAATGTTAGTCTACTATTTGCATGTTTCTCCTCAACATGCAACGGCTACATCCATTTTTAGTTTATGCATATATTCGATCGTTGGTATTATATTTAATCTTTTTTATAGCACCATTGATTGGATGATAGTTGTTTGGGGAGGAATAGGAGTCACAATAGGTTCCCAATTAGGTGTCATATCGTCTCAGAAAATACCAAGTAAAGTTATTTTTCAAATGCTTTCTGTTTTACTTATTATAATTGGATATCGGATGTATTTTACTTGATCCTACCATTCTTTAAAGTCTACCGAACATAATTCTTTTTTTATATGCTGCTCCAGTTGCAAGGGAAGCCTATATTTTTAGCAATATAGGCAAACACAATATATTAAAATTACAATCACGAAAAGAAATTAAAGGACAAAAAAGCTTGATTAACAATATTTGAGGGTACTTGTAGGAACGGAAAAAAAGGTTTCAACTAAACTTCAAGATTATTCAGCGGGAATCCGCCACTTTAACTGCAGGTATTTTCCGATTAAATAACTTCGTACTTGTTCCAATAAAAACTCCGGTTAATACAAACCCAGCTCCAATTCCGTGAGCCCAGGTGAAGGTTTCTCCTAAATAGAGGGTAGCCATTAATACCGCAGATACTGGCATGACATTAATAAAAATCGAAGCTTTGGCAGCACCAACCTCTTTGATTCCATAATAATACATAATAAATGAAACTACGGTTACAAAAATACTCATATGCGCAATCGCCACCCATGTTGAGAAATCAGCCTGGGTGATATCCTGCCAGGATGTTTCAACAAATGCAAACGGTGCTAAGAAAACAGTACCAAAAGCAACCGCATAGGTGGTAGATTCAACGGCACTATATTCTTTCAAAACCACCTTTCCAACTACACTGTACAACGCCCAGCTTATAACGGCGCCAAGTAAAACGAAGTCAATGGTCTGGAAGCCTAATTGGAACAAGGAAAGGATATGTCCATCGGTGATAATAATCGCTGCTCCTGATAAAGCAATCACCATGCCAATAATATGGTTCTTCGTGATTTTTTCTTTTAAAAATACCCCCGATAAAAGGACGATTAACACCGGGTTTGAGGCGATAAAGAGTGAACTCTTAATAACGGGTGCCTGTTTGGTGGCAATAAAAAAGCAAATATTATAGAGTGCAATACCCGTTAAGCCGAGAACTGCAAATAGTCCATAATCCTTGAGTGTCGGTTTCTTTCGATTTTTTTCCATGACCCACATAATCGGAAACAATAGGACAGCAGCCCCAAAAAATCGCAAAAATGCAACAGTGGCCGGTTCAAAGCTTTGAACGGCAATTTTACCTGCAATAAAGGCACTACCCCATGTAGCCGTGGCGATAAACAACATTCCGTAAATCATCCATTTCTTTTTCATTCCAATCCCCTAACCAATCATTTTAATAACTTGTATTGTACCATCTTTTTCGTGTTGCGAAATATAAAATTGCATTTGAACTTCATTTTATTTTTAGTAGACCAATTCATACATAAAACGCCTTTAGATGGAAAACGATATAAAAACTGGGAGGGGTTTATTGTGAAGAAAAAAATTCCTAAATTGTTGATGAAAAGTCTCAACACTGAACCTGAATTTAACGAAGAATCCAATATAGAGGACATTGAAATAAAAAAACAAGACATAAGTACTGATATTGAGAAAAACTTAGAGACATTTAAGAAGATATTTACAGTACCGGATAATGCAGATGTCAAATTACGAGAATTTACGATACAACAGCTTAACCGTAAGGCATTTCTCCTTTATATCAGTACAATGGCAGATTTAAATAATATTATGGCAGGCATAGAAGGGCCATTGATTGATAGCGAGCACCCTGGATCAAAAATCAAAGATATCGTTTCCTACCCAATTGAAAAAACATCTACCAATATTGGCGATATAACGGAATTTATTGCGGCAGGGGTCACGGCCCTTTTTGTCGATGGCGATCCTGATTGCTATTTATTTGAAACGACAAAAATTCGCGGCCGGTCGATTGAAAAGTCTGAAAATGAGGTCATTGTAAAAGGGGCAAAAGAGGCCTTTAATGAAAAGGTCATTGACAATATAGCTTTAATCCGGAAAAAAATTAAAAATGAAAACCTTATCGTTAAAACGCAGACCATTTCAAAACGATCGAGAAATACTGTATTTCTTGTTTATCAAAAGGACCTTGTAAATGAGGAGCTGCTTCAAAATGTAAAAGAAAGGCTAAAATCATTTGATACTGATAGTACGATTGATTTAAGCATCTTAGAGCAATATCTAGAGGAACGTCCTAGATCCTTATTTCCCACAATCGTATATACAGAACGTCCTGACCGCGCTGCCGCTTTTATTGAAGAAGGTCATATTATTTTACTGATGGAAAATTCACCAAGCTGTTTAATCCTGCCTGCTACCTTTTGGGCGATGTTTCATTCACCGGAAGATCATTACTTACGGGTCCCATACGGTAATTTCATAAGAATATTACGGTTCTTAGCTCTTTTTGTTGCTGTTTTTACCTCCCCAATCTATCTTGCGATTACGAACTTTCATGTAGGTATGATTCCTCCGGATTTATTGATGGCGATTGCAGGAACAAGGGAAAGGGTACCTTTTCCATCAATTATTGAAGTGTTGATGATGGAACTTGCCTTTGAGCTAATACGTGAAGCAGGATTACGTGTACCATCCCCGATTGGTCCAACGATTGGGATTGTGGGTGCCTTAATCTTAGGTCAAGCAGCTGTTCAAGCGAATATCATAAGTCCAATCGTCATTATCGTTATTGCCTTAAGCGGGTTAAGCTCTTTTATTATCATTGACATAAGTATGAATTTTGCCATTCGGATTACCCGTTTTTTATTTATTTTCACAGCCGGATTCATGGGAATATATGGCGTCACCGCTTTATTTATTGGAGGACTCTTTTATTTAGTATCATTGAAATCATTTGGCACATCTTATTTTGCACCAATGACACCACATTCCTTTTCATCAAAGGACCTGCTGATACGCCATATTCCAATAAAGGAAAGGTTCCGGCCCGGATATTTAAAACCAAGGGATATGGTTAAACAAAGAAAGGGATAAAACGATATGAAACAGCAATCTGCAAAAATTGGCGTTCGTGAATATGTTTCCATCGCAGTTTTAATGGTTGGGACGAAAGCTACTGAGGATACTCCGGCCAATCTGTACAGTCATGTACAAAATGCAGCATGGATGATTCCGCTTCTATCAGCGGGATTCTTTTTTATTCCTCTTTATTTATTAATAAAAACAATGTCATTGTATGAAGGAAAGGATTTATTTTCCGTCATTAAAAAAATACTCGGAAAATACCTAGGTTTTATGGTTTGCCTTGTGATTTTTATCATCAATTCATTTGCTGTTTCGTTTGATACCAGAACGTATACCAATATCATTCGATCATTTTACTTTACGACAACACCTACTCTCATCATCTACGCCATTTTAATGTTTATTTGTGCATATGGCGCAAAGAAAGGACTTCAACACATTGGGTCGGTGTCTTATCTAATTGTGTTCTATGCAGTAGTATCTTTGTATGTGGCCTTATGGCTAGGTACAAAGCATGCCAATATTAATTCGATGTTTCCCCTTTGGGGCTCTGGAGCATTTGTGCTGGTGAAGGAAGGAGCACAAAAGGTCACAATCTTTGCCGATTTTTTTCTATTGACCATGGTTTTACCATATCTCAAATCAAACAAAGCATTCAAAAAAGGAACTTGGTTTTCCTATATATATATTTGCATTCAAATTAGTATGTCGATTCTTATTTTTGTCTGCATGTTTGACGAATCCTTAGGGGGAACTGCCTACCCTTTCCACACATTGATTCGTTATATTTCACTAGGCCAATACATTCCGAATGTTGAAATTATTTTTTTCATCATCTGGATCATGGCGGCATTTATTCGTTTTACCGCATTTTTATACATAAATGCGCTTATGTTTGGTAATCTTTTTAAAATTAAAGACTTTGAGTACCTAATCCCATCACTGGCGACGATTTATTTGATGCTAGGCTTTATTCCTGAAGCGCCGATTAATGTCAGTCTGCAATTTAAACCTATCATATGGAGTACGGTAGGTCCTATGTTCGCTGGAATTTCAATACTTTTATGGCTAGTTGCGTTAATAAGGGGAGAATTTAAACATGCAAAAAACAAAAACACTATGTAGATTATTGTTGTTTTTCCTCATGGTTTGCTTATTATCAGGGTGTTGGGATCGGGAAGAACTAGAGGATAAAGCCTATGTCATCGGACTAGGACTTGATCGTTCTAAAGATAAAGATAAAATTAAAATTACAATGTTACTTGCTAACCCTGAAGTGGGAAGTATGCAAGGGGGCGGAGGTTCAACAGAGAAACCGCGGGAAATCATTACATTTGATGCAAATGATTTCATCGCAGCAAAAGCAACTGCAAATTCAATCATTTCTCGGAATATTAGCTACGAACTATTAAGAATATTTGTGGTTTCCGAAGAATTTGCTAGAGATTCAAGTTTTTCTACTGCATTTACTGATGTTTTAAAAGATAAAGAAATCCGCCTAAATAGTTATATCGCCGTTTCTAAAGAAAAGGCGTCACAGTATTTTATGAATAATAAACCTAGAATGGAAACAAGGCCGCATAAATATTTTCAATTTATGGTCAGTCACGGAATTGAAAATGGGCTCATTCCTGATTCTAACCTATTCCGATATTTCCAAACGGCGGAAAGAGGAAGCGATCTCTTTTTGGCCATGTATACAACTGCTAAAAGGCAAAAAGATCCTGAAATAAAAAGGGAGGATGAATATACGGCAGGGGAACTAAATGCAACGGGTGAACTGGATGACACACAATTTATTGGATCAGCTGTTTTTAAGAGTGGTGTAATGTTTGCTACACTAACCGGTCAAGAAACCCGTACAATCAATATTCTAGATGATACTACCGATATAAAAGATATATTAGTGAATATTCCAGATCCTTTTTCCGATAATAAGAAGCAATTCGCTGCAAGAATTATGAAAACGGAAAACAATAAAATCAAAATGAACTTGAAGGGAATCACACCCAAGATTTTCATCACCATTCCTTTACAAATAGAGATTATGTCTAATCCTAGCATGGTCAACTTTGCGAAGCAAAAAAACCAACACATCATCAAAAAACATATCGCTAATCATTTTGAAAAAGGAAATATAAAACTTTTAAAGAAGACACAGACAGAATTGAAAGGAATTCCATATCCTTTGCCTGTATATTCAAAAAAATACTTTGCAACCATACAAGAATATAAAAAATTCAATTGGGTGAAAGCTTACCCGCGTGCTGACATCCATGTAAAAGTGGATATTAAAATGGTTGACTATGGAAATCGAACAAGAAATGCTAAAAGGTTGGGGGAGTAACGGGTGCAATTATTTACAATCGGTACTCTAGTCGCGATTACAATCTATACCTTTGGGTTTGGTGTTACTCTATGGAAGGAAAAACAAAAGGTAAGTGCACTAGCTGTATTTTTTCTAACACTTGCTATCCTCGTTCTTCCTTTTTTCACTATTTTTTAATCATCCCTTTGATGGAGAACACTAGTATTTTAATTGTAATTTTTGGAAAATATATAGGCGAGGTGATAGAATGGCTAATGCAAAAGTTGGCGATAAGATTTCCTTTAAACGTGATGGGAATTCTTTAGAAGGTGTAGTTACGGGAGTAAGGGAAAATTCCGTTATGGTTCAATACGGTATGTCAAAGGATAAGGATGAACCTCTGATCACGATTGTCAATCATAAAAATTACAAAATTACAAAATAAATGAGCACCTAAACGTAAAAGATACCCAAGAAAAAATCCCTTTAATTCAAAGGGATTTTTTCCTTGCTTAATCTTGATTGCGCTGGCCCTTTTCATTTCGGTTACCAGTTAAATTATCTGTAGCGTTTTTCGCCGCGTCAACAGCATTCATTGCTACGTTTTCTGTTGTTTCTAATGCACTATGAACTGCATGGAAAGCAGCACCCGCTGTTTCTTTAATGCCATCAGCGACGCCTTTATTATTTTGTTTATTTGCCATGATGATTCACCTCCTAAACAGAAATAGGTTATGTAATAATGGCTGAACTATTCAGTTGGATTTACCGTACAGAAAAAATTTTTCCATATAACTCTTTCATCATTAAGGGAATAGTAAGAGTGACACTTCGTTGAACCATGAACAACCATTTAGGAGGAACCTGTATGGAAGAAACTAAAAAGATGGAAAAGCTGCTTCGTGATTATGGATACCCTGAAGCAGCGATTCCAAGATTAATCCGTGAAATTAGTTCAATGAACTACGATAGAGTGAGAAAGCTGATCCTGCCATACAACGATATAACAGCGGGAAAATCATAAGTTCTAATTGTGAAACCATAATTTAATTATGTAAACCTAAATGTACAAACAAAGAATTCATCCAAAACCGTTGAAACAAAGTCCATTTCAGAAAGTACTCCGTACAAGCTGTAAATGGACCTGTTATTATTTAGAACCAAATTAGAACTATCAAACCATTTTTTTTAGTAGAATAAGATATAACTAGATATAAGCTTATCAGCGGAAGGAATGGTTTTTCAGATGCAAAAAATTTATTTAGATTACAACGCTAGTACACCATTGGCACCTGAAGTAGTTGACGCGATGCAGCCACTGCTTAATGATTATTACGGGAATCCTTCAGCACTGCATTGGGCGGGAAAACCTGTGAAAGCACTATTACATAAAGCGAGAGAACAAGTTGCGCACCTTATAAACGGTTCTCCTGGAGAAATAATCTTTACTTCGGGTGGAAGTGAAGCCAATAACCTTGCACTTAAAGGCTTTTATTTTAAAAACGTTCATAAAGGGAACCACATTATAACCTCAAAAATTGAACACCCTGCAATCATAAATCCTTGTAAGTTCCTTGAAAAAATTGGAGCGCGGATAACATACGTCGGTGTGGATCAATACGGCAGGGTTTCACCTGAAGAAGTTGAAAAGGCGATTACAAAAGAAACCATCTTAATTACGATTATGCATTCCAATAATGAAACAGGCACCCTGCAGCCTATTAATGAAATTGGGAAGATAGCAGATAAGCATGGAATTGCTTTTCATACGGATGCTTCGCAATCCGTGGGGAAAGTTCCAGTGGATGTGAATGAGTTAAAAGTGGATATGCTAACGATTGCTGGTCATAAACTGTATGCTCCAAAGGGGATTGGAGCTTTGTTCGTTCGCGGCTGCATTGAGCTTGAACCGCTGATTCATGGTGCTGGACATGAACGCGGACTTCGTGCAGGAACTGAAAATACCTTATTGGCGGTCGGATTAGGGAAGGCATGTGAAATCGCAGGTTCTCAATTAGGTACCAATAAGCAAAAGGAGTTGACTGATTATTTTTGGCAGCAATTAAAAGCTGCGTTTGGCGATCAGGTTGTGCTAAATGGACATGAAGAGGAACGATTACCGAATACCCTAAATGTCAGTTTTGTTAGAAGGATTGGGCAGGATTTATTGGATGCAGTCCCTCAGCTTGCTGCCTCTACAGGTTCCGCCTGTCATGCCGGCAGTATTGAATTATCACCAGTGCTTAAGGAAATGAACGTACCTGAAGAGGTCGGAATGGGTGCGATTCGTTTTAGTTTAGGCAGATATACCACAAAGGATGAAATAGATATTGTCTTAAAAGCGTTAAAAGAAATTTTGTAACCAACCATACAGCATGAGCAGGCATCATAAATTTATATAAAATTCATTAAAATCATAAAATATCTTCATAAATAGTTCTTTTGGTTATTCCAAATAATAATTTATAACTTGTCATGAAAGAGGGCTATTTATGAAGAAACTATTTCTACTATCTCTAATTGGTATATTGTTTCTCACCGCATTTTCTAAGCCCAACGAAGTGGTTACCTTTTTGCGATCGACTGCAAAAGGTCTGCCAGAAATACAAAGGTCCCCGTGCTTCTGCCGACTTATTGGAAAGAACAATCGAAAAAGCCAAAGAAGCATACCGCTGTAAAAGTAAAAGCCTATGAAAATGGCTATGTTATATATTTTTTATCGATGGATAAGCATTATCGGGCAAATGATCCAGCATTATTTCATCCGCGAGAGTCAAGTAAAATCGGAGAACTATCTGGTAATGTTGGCACTATGACTCCTGGCGTGCGACCGAGTGATTTTGTTTTTTATAAAAAGAAAGATGGCGTTACGTTATGGATTCAACCGTGGATAAGATCGATCATCTATGCCAAGCGGGGACCTTGGATCATGCATTTTGATGGGGATAAAGGGGATGAGCCATACCAACAGGCAGATGAGTTGTTTAAAGCGATGAAGAAAGCAGATTGGCTAAAAAGCAAAGTGATTCACGATGGGCATATCACGATTCAAGGCACAAGACGCGAAGCATACACTAGCATTTCTTGGGAGACAAGTGATGGATTTGTTTATCACTTTTCTTATAAAGGTCCGATTAAAGAAGCAGTAAAAATTGTCGATCGTCTAAAATATGTTAGATGATAAGAAAGGTATTTGTAATCATCGTCTGCTATATTTGAAGAGATTTCGTTTTATAAAATTTACCATAAATAATATCGCCAATGTTCCTCATCCTATAAAGGATAAATATAATTGGAGGTACTTACATGGCGCAATTAAGAGATATCATGACATCAAATGTTGTTACAGTTAACGCAACACAGACGGTACAGGAAGCTGCCGCATTAATGAGCGAATATAATATCGGGGCTATTCCAGTAGTAAATAACAACAGAGAAATAGTTGGAATTGTAACCGACCGTGATATTACCCTTCGAACGACTGCACAGGGAGAAAATCCACAAACACCAGTATCTGAAGTCATGACAGCACAGAAAATCGTACAAGGTACACCTGATATGGATGTGCATCAAGCAGCAGATTTAATGGCACAGCAGCAAATTCGCCGATTACCGGTAACCGAAAATGGACAAATAGTAGGAATGGTTGCTCTAGGTGATTTAGCAGTACAAAATATATATGCAAACGAGGCAGAACAAGCATTACAAAGTATCTCAACTCCTTCTGCACCTCAACAATAAGGGTTTATTCAACTGAAATGGTTAATTGCATATAAAAATGAAAAAATACGAATAACAAAAAGCCCTTCAGGTTTAGAAGGGCTTTTGTGTTATTGGATATACTTATGACAAGAGACAGGGGTTTAAGATTTACTATTATTGGAAAACTACCTGTAAGGTAGGTGTTCGGTTATGGTAGCAATCGTTCTCTCTATATCATGGATAATTGCGGCCATGAAATTTGGAGATCGTGATTGGAGTAAATATTATCCCTCTATGTTATTTGCTGCACTAGGGAATGCACTGTATGAAATCCTTTGTTATAAATATCAACTGTGGAGGATGGAACCGAATGGGGTAGTTTACTCCATAATCCCAATGTTGCTGCTTATATTAGTTGGAATGCCATTATCAACATGGGTATTTTTATCGAAATACCCATATAAATCAAATATATATAAAAAGGGCATTTATGTTTCATTTTTCGTTATAGTATTTATTGTGTTAGAATATATATCTGTAAAATTGGGCGCAATTTCTTATCATTATGGATGGAATCTCGGATGGTCGCTATTATTTGTGATAGTCATGTTTATTGTCATTAGAATACATTTTACAAGACCTATTCTAGCACTACTCATTTCAATTCCTTTTACCCTGTTATTATGCATGATATTCGAAGTAACGTTAGATAAAATGAAATAAAGAAAACAATCAGAAATGAACAAAAGCAACTTAAATAGAGTAGTTGCTTTTGTTCACACTAGTCGATGATTTATTTTACTGGGCTGTTCGTGATTTCAGTAAGTTTAGAATTGATCGCAAGGATTTTTGCGTTGACATCTGTTATCCCAAAACCAGCCAATCTTTTTGTGTGCATATCTAAGTATTTTTCAGCAGTTTCTTTTGTTTTAAAAATATAAATGCCGCCTGCTAGGTTTGTTTCAGGACTCTCCGTCCAAATTTTCCACATGAATCCTTCTTCTTCATTAATACTATGTGCTAAACCAGAAAACTCCGCAGCCATTACATCTCCGAATGGTCCATTCATTGTAAAATCTACCTGTAATACGTATGCCATAAGTCAGTCTCCTTTTATTTTGTAAAATAAGATTCGCCTAGAATTTCTTTCTTATGATATCGATCTTGTGAGAGTTCTTGTTCAACAAAAGCGTTAATATCCGATTGTTCAAGATCGTACATGACTTCAATTTCTTTTGAAAATAATAGTTTTTCTTTTTCAAGTAAACTAGAAAGAGAAGGTAGTGGTTTTGGCTGGAGTTCTTCCAGGTTTAGAACCTGCTTTAATCCATCGACATAAGATTCAAATGGGCGTCCGCCAGCCATTTTTACCCCTTTATTTTCCTGATTGATCATAACAATCGTTGGAAATCCTCTAACACCTAGGTTTCTTGCAAGACCGAAATCTTCATTTAATAATTGTTGTCCTGCAGGCTGTTCCGCTTCTTTGACAATCGCTTCTCCATCAAGACCGAGTTTATTTACAATTTCAATCATTACGGATGGATCCGAAATATTTTGGTTAAATGCGAATAGGGCTTCTCTAGCACGTCGTAAATATTCATAAGCTAGTGCATCGTTATGATTTTTTTGAATCACTTTATATACACGGGATGGCGGGAAGGATGATTGAACGGGATTGTCAATCATGAGTGATCCATCAATGGGCATGCGGGAATGTACTCCAACTTCCCTCCAGTGAGGGGCAACGTCAGCAGGACCATAAATGCCGTTAGCAGGATCCACAGGGCCGTCACCCCATTTCTCTAGTAATCCACCCATAACCGGAAGAAAATTAAAGTAGTGTCCATACTGCTCTTTGAAACGGCGTAAAACGGGCTCAATTGCCCAGCAATGGGAGCAAATGGGGTCCGTTACATAATAAACTTCAATCGATTTTTTTGGTTGATTAAAATCTACAATTTCCATTACTTCCTCTCCACCTGTTCCACAAACACCTGTCTCTAAGTCACAAATCATATTATTGTTCATCAATTGATATTCACTCCTTTTAAAGTTCTTTGTATTTGCTTTATAAATGCATTTTAGTAAATAATGAAAGTGACCAATACCGATAGTTCAATCGATATGTCGTATATACAACACATTGAACAAATTGTCGCAAAAAGCAGAGGTGACACCAAAAATGACTCAATCAAAGACGGATCCGCGCGTTCTGCGTACTCGGAGATTAATTATGGATTCTTTCATTGAACTTTCCGCTAAAAAAGAATTTAAGGATATTACGATAAAGGATATAACAACAGAGGCAATGATTAATCGTGCCACTTTTTATTATCATTTTGAAGATATCTATGATTTATTAGAGAAGGCATTATCAGAGGTTTTGTTAGTGAATTTAAATGAAGATGTCTACAAGACTGACAAATTAAATGAAGAAGCGTTCATTCGTATTTTCACAGCGATCACAAATTTTCAAAAGTCATTATCCAATCGTTGTCACAGAGGATACGAAGATACCATTGCCCGAATCATTAGGGAACAGCTCGAAATCATTTTTTACAAAATGTTAGTAAAACAATCCACAACGGAAGATAAGGAAGCATCAAAAATTAATGCTGTCATCTTAAGTTGGGGGATTTACGGAGCTTCTGTAGAATGGAAACGAAAGGGTATGACTATACCGCCTGAAAATTTTTTTAAACCATCCATTCCTTATTTACTGTCTGGGATTGATTATGGCTCTTAAAACTAATAAGTACATTTGTGTTGTAAATAGAAAGTTGAATCTTATTACCACAATACTAATCATAAAGACCTAAATAGTATTTTTAAATAATAGTTAGAAAGCAGACCAGTAATTCATACTGTATCTGCTTTCTTTTTTTGTAGTTTAACAGGATTGTTAAAAAACTATAGTGTCAATAGAGCCCGAAATGAAAGGGGGGTGGGAAAATGGTCCTCATGAAGTGTCCATGAAGCCCGAAATGAAAGGAATTGCGAGAAAATGGTCCTCATGAAGTGTTCATGAAGCCTGAAATGAAAGGAATTTCGGGGAAATGGTCCTCATGAAGTGTTCATGAAGCCTGAAATGAAAGGAATTTCGGGAAAATGGTCCTCATGAAGTGTTCATGAAGCCTGAAATGAAAGGAATTTCGGGGAAATGGTCCTCATGAAGTGTTCATGAAGCCTGAAATGAAAAGGAATTTGAAAAGATGGTCCTCATGAATCATTCATGAAGCCCGAAATCTTAGGAACATGGGAAAATGTCCTCATAGTAGCAAGTTCATTGCCTAGCACGATACATAATCACTATGATACACTTCGAGTAGTGACAGTGGCACTATAGCGATTTTAGAATAAGGAATTAGACATTTACTAATTTGGCTATGGAACATTTATAAGTAGGAGGCAATTTTGTGGAAATAGGATTAAGTACGTTTGTAGAAACTACACCGGATGTTGAAACCGGTAAGGTTATTAGTCATTCACAACGGATACGTGAAGTGGTGGAGGAAATTGTCCTAGCAGATCAGGTTGGGCTGGATGTCTTTGGAGTAGGGGAACATCATCGCGAGGATTATGCAGCTTCATCACCTGCGGTCGTGTTAGCTGCCGCGGCAACACAAACAGAGCGAATTCGGTTAACAAGTGCGGTTACTGTTCTTTCATCTGATGATCCAGTAAGAGTTTTTCAGGATTTTGCGACACTTGACGCCATTTCAAATGGACGTGCCGAGATAATGGCCGGTCGTGGATCCTTCATCGAATCCTTCCCATTGTTCGGGTATGATTTAAAGGACTATGATCAGTTATTCGAAGAGAAGCTTGATCTGCTATTAAAAATAACAAAGTCTGAGAAGGTAACCTGGAAAGGTGAACACCGGCCATCCATAAATAATTTGGGTATTTATCCAAGACCGGTCCAGGATCCACTTCCAGTGTGGATTGGAAGCGGCGGTAATCAAGAGTCTGTTATTCGTGCGGGTTTGCTCGGGTTGCCACTTGTACTAGCCATCATTGGCGGAAGTCCACAGCATTTTGCACCGCTAGTTCAACTTTATAAGAAGGCAGCGGAACATGCTGGTCATGATGCTTCAAAGCTTCGAGTTGCATCGCATTCACATGGTTTTGTTGGAGAAAGTACAGAAGAAGCGGCGGCGAAGTTTTTCCCATCTACCCAACAGGCGATGAATAAATTAGGACGTGAGCGTGGATGGGGAAGATACGACCAAACGACTTTTGATGCGGCTCGCAGTTTACATGGAGCCTTGTATGTAGGGGATCCACAATTCGTGGCTGAAAAAATCATTAACCTTCGCAAGAATGTAGGAGTTACACGGTTTATGCTCCACTGCCCAGTCGGTACCATGCAGCATGAGGATGTAATGAGGTCCATCGAACTATTAGGAAAAGAAGTAGCACCGATTGTTCGTGAAGAAGTGGCAAAGTGGGAAAAGGAAAATGAAT
Organism: Neobacillus driksii; assembly: GCF_013409995.1. Lineage (GTDB taxonomy): Bacteria > Bacillota > Bacilli > Bacillales > Cytobacillaceae > Neobacillus > Neobacillus driksii. Next base: position 205,175 of record NZ_JACCBX010000008.1, on the reverse strand, counting down.
CGAAGCAGTAGAAAATTAACGATATCTTAGGGATTGGACCCGAAAAAAGGCAAAGGGCAATCGTTGGGTAACAATCACGGGTGGATTGTTACCCAATTTTAGAATGATACCTAGTTACGGGCACTATCCGAGGTTAATTGTGCCTGAAAAACTGGAATGAGCAATGACTCGGTAAAAATCATAATTATTTGTGTACCGCTCTATTTCTGAGATATTCTTCAAATGTTATCTTTCCTACTTTTTGATGTTTATTTGTATTTTTACCCTCTAATAAAGACTTATAAAGTTTTCCTGGAAAAGAGAGATTTACTACCTTATTCGATTCATTATTTACCTTTATTTTCAGTTCAGCCATTTCTCTTAATGTTAGTATTTCTGGTCCACCAAAGTCTTCTCTTATTCCTTTTGCACCCTCATCGATCATTTGAATTAAATAAGCTGCATATTCACCTACATCCACACTTTGAAATTTTATCTCTCCAGGCACAAGGTATCTTTTAAAAAGAGGTTTGGATAAAAATAAATTCTCTACAAAACTATGGAACTGAGCTGCACGGACTATTGTATGTGGAACAGAACTGTTTTTTAACAATTCTTCTGCTTGAAATTTATTCCGGTAATATTTCATTGGTATATCTTCTATGCCGACAATAGAAGGATAAATAAAATGTTTGATGTCTTTGCTCATATCCAATAACTTCTTGAGTCCTGAAACATCAATCATATCCGAATCTTTCCTTGGACTTGTAGCAGCATGAATAATGACATCTACAGCTTTTATGGCTTCCTCTAGACCTTTTCCCGTCATTAAATCACTATAAACCCACTCGAAAATTACGTTCGCCGGCTTTCTTCTTGATGTTAGTTTGACTTGAAAATCAGTATTTTTCAGTTGTTTTAACAAAGCTAAACCTAACTGCCCCGAAGCACCAGTAACCAATATCCGCAAGTACATCACTCCAATTACTCTCATATGCCATCGTATTCTAATATTCAAAACAGTTCGAAAATATTCTACGTAGCTAGGTCTAAAAGTTTGGAGTTTAATGGTAAAATTAACATAATGAAGACTGAGGGGAAGTAATGTTCTTGAAATTTGACGATGATAAATTATAGCTGATTGGAATTTTTGCCTTGGTAGCTATAGCGAGGTACTGGATTCATCGCACTTTGGCTAGCCCAAATTGTAGATTTATTAAGTGTCATAGTAAACAATTCACCTCCGAATTAAATGAAGGCTTTTATTTTAAAAAAAGGATAGTAGACTTGAATTGTAGAATTAAATATCAAGCTAAACATTATGTTGAGAGGGGTTTTGGCAGTGAATCAAGCTTTACTCGTAATTGATGCCCAGCAGGAATTAATTGAGGGAAATGAAAATGAGAGCAGTGTTTTTAGTAAAGAGGAACTCTTGAAAAATATTAACTTGGTCATTGAAAAGGCAAAGGAAGCGGAAGCATTAGTGGTTTTTGTTAGGGATAAAGATGTGGCTGGCGGTGAAGGAGAAGGGTTTCAAGTTCATCAAAAAATTAATATTCCTCCCACTTCCATGATTTTTGATAAAAAAGCCACCAACTCCTTTTATGGGACAGGTTTGCTAGATTACTTGAGAGATCATGAAATCGAACATCTTGTCATTATGGGATGTCAAACGGAATACTGTATTGATTCAGCAGTGAGAACCGCTACCATTAATGGTTTTGATGTAACATTAGCAGCAGATGGTCATTCTACAAGAGATTCATCCGTTCTAACTGCAGAACAAATCATAGGTCATCATAATAAAACATTGCATGGGCATTACAATGTCGACAACTTTGCAGTTGTTCGAAAAAGTGAAGAAGACTTGTTTCAACCCATTCATAATAATTACAGATAACTACCATTCTTGTTAACAATCAGAAAAAGGAAAAATAATGTTACTTTAAACTGAAACAAGGAGCAGTGTTCTAAAACGCTGCTCCTGTTTCATTCACACGTTTATCCTTTGGTCATAGGATTCTCTAAGGCGTTTTATATCCTCTATGGGTGGCAGACAAAATAGTCGGGAGTATTCACGGCTGAATTGTGATGGACTTTCATAACCTACCCGGAATGCAACATCAACGCCATCGGCTGTCTCAGTTAATAACAAATGCCGGGCTTGCTGCAGTCTTAGTTGTTTTTGGAACTGTATGGGGCTCATCTACTGATAACGTTATCGAAATGAGGGAAGACCATTTTGGTGAAGAACCAGATATATTTGAACGGAAATAACCCCATTTTCTTAAAATGGGGTATTTCTTATTTTATCTCAATTTCTATTTAAAAATGTGGAGAGCTATCTTGTTTAATTTTTGAGTCAATTGCTAATTGAAGGATGTTACAAATAGTTGTCACACCTTGTTCTAATTGTTGCTCATTCATATATGAGAAACTTATTCGTAAATGATGATTTTCTTGCTCTGTAGGGTAACAAGCAGACCCGGGTAAAAAAGTGATTTGTTCTTTTTTAGCTTCTATTAAGAGGTTATCCGTGTTAATCCAGGAAGGAAGAGTGAGCCATAGGTTTAATCCTCCTTTTGGTATGAACCAAGAAACTTCTTCAGGTGAATGTTGTGACAGAATCTCGAGAACAAGATCGCGCCTTATCTTTAAAGCTGTTCTTAATTTTTTTAGATGGTCCATCATTCTTTTTGAAGTAATAAATGGAATGATGGCTTTCTGTGTAAGTAAAGGACTCCCTAAGTCGGTGTTAGCCTTTGCTGCTAATAGACGTTTGAAGATAGAACCAGTAGCAGCTAATATTCCAATTCTACAACCGGGAGCTAGTATTTTGCTTAAACCTTTCAAGTAAATGACATGACCGTCCTTGTCCAGACTTATCATTGATGCAGGAGGCTTTCTTTCAAAATAGATTTCACTCCATGGATCATCCTCAATCACTAAACACTGCGTACTTTTAGCTATCTCAAGAATTTGTTTGCGGCGTTTTGTGGGCATTACAGCACCAGTTGGATTGTGAAACGTAGGGACTGTATAAATGATTTTTGGTTTATATTTATCACACAAATTCTGAAGTAAATCTACTCTCATTCCATCGTTGTCAACGGGAACGGTAAGAATGGTAGCACCTCTCCCACGAAACACATCAATAGCTCCAGGATAAGTGGGAGCTTCCATAACTACGACATCACCTGGTCCAACAAACGTACGAGCAATTAGGTCAATTCCTTGTTGTGACCCACTTGTAACTAAAATATTATCAGGGGAAGTTGGCACGTCCATCATTTGTAAGTACTCAACCATTACCTTCCTTAGTGCTTTATCACCTTGGATCTCTCCGTACTGTGAGAGAACTTTTGGGTTTTCAGAAAGCATCCTATGAATCTCTTGCTCTAAGTATCGATTAGGTAGAAGTCCAGGATCTAACATAGAAGATGAAAGATGAATTTTTTCAGGGACTTGATGAAAACGAGCAAATTGAGACCTTGGTAAATAATCTTGAACGGAAAGTTGCCAATCGTATGAACTGGTTCCTTTTTTTCTTTCTGTTTCTTCCTTTTTTGTCTTTCTAACAAACGTTCCTTTTCCTTGAACAGACGTGATAAATCCCTCTTTTTCTAGCTTTTGATAGGCCTTTACTACAGTAACTAAACTAACACCAAGCTGTTTAGAGAGTTCGCGTACAGAAGGTAATTGTAATTCTTCTTCTAAGAGATCGGAACGGATATGATCGAGGATTGCATGATATATTTGTTTCGTTATGGAAATGTCAGCATTACGTTGAATCTCAATGTACATGTGTTTCACCCCTTTTAAGTGTTATACATAGGTATTGAGTGTTATATATAAACAGATGTAAACTATCGATAAATTGTAAAATACATTATAACACTGGAGGGAATGAGATGAAATATTTTGTAGTTGATGCTTTTGCAGAAAAGGTTTTTGAAGGAAATCCAGCAGGTGTATGTATCTTGACTGATTGGATATCAGATGAACTCATGCAGAAAATAGCGATTGAGAATAATCTTTCGGAAACAGCTTTTGCTGTAAAAGAAGGAGGTCATTATCGACTGCGATGGTTTACACCTGGAGGAGAGATTAACCTTTGTGGGCACGCCACGTTAGCAACAGCATTTATCATTCTAAATTATTATGAAATGCAATTAGAGACTGTGAAGTTCAATACGATTAGTGGAGAGTTAACCGTTAATAAGCAAGGTGATTTATATGAATTGGATTTCCCTTCTGTTCCTTTAGATGAAATCTCCATTACTGAGCAAATGATCAGCGCTTTGGGAATTGTACCAAAAGAAACGTACTTAAATAGAGATCTTGTTTTCGTATTAGAATCCGAGGAAGAAGTGAGAAACCTAAGCCCTGACTTTGCCAAATTAGAAAAATTGCCAGAAGGATTGGGTGTTTGTATTACGGCGCAAGGAAAAGAATTTGATTTTGTCTCCCGAGGGTTTTTCCCTAAGTTAAAAGTAAATGAAGATCCCGTAACAGGTTCCTTACACTGTGGCTTAATTCCGTTTTGGGGAAATAGACTAGGAAAAAAGGAATTGGTGGCTAGACAATTATCTAGTAGAGGTGGAACGCTATATTGTAAACATGGGGATACACGAGTAAAGATGGCTGGAAGAGCAGTTTTATATTCTATAGCCGAATTAAATATTAGGGTTTAAGATAGAAAATAGTATATATAGCTGATTACCCAAAGAGAAAAGGCATATATTTTAATTTTAATAAATGAGGGGTGAAGGCTTGAAGCGTATTCATTATAGTTGGGTTATTTTATTTATTGCGTTTTTTTCTATAATAACAGCAGGTATCATACGTTCCTCATCAGGAGTCTTCATAGTCCCTTTTGAAACTGACTTCGGTTGGGAACGCTCAACAATTTCTTTTGCATTTGCGATTAGCCTTCTTCTATATGGAATTTCTGGCCCTTTCATGGCTGCTTTAATAGAGACGATGGGCCTAAAGAAAATGATGATGTTTGCAATGGCAACATTATTGGTCGGTATCCTGCTCACCTTTTTTATGGTAGAACCTTGGCAGTTAATTTTGATTTGGGGAATCATTATCGGTTTGGGTTCTGGTTTGTTTTTAACCGTGCTAAGCCCATATATTGCAAATCAATGGTTTGAAAAAAGAAGAGGACTTGCCCTAGGTATTTTAACAGCGAGTACAGCTACAGGACAATTAATTCTTCTCCCATTGCTAGCAATAATTGTCGAAACCCATTCTTGGAAATGGGCAATGGGCCTAATTCTTATCCTTAGCCTGATTATGCTGGCTATCATTCTATTATTTATGAAAAACTCACCTCGGGAAGTGGGGCTTCTTCCATATGGGCAAGAAGAGGCTTCAGCTATAAATAAGGTAGAACATAAGAAAAATCCAGTAACGATTGCCTTTCAAACTTTATTTGAAGCTATTAAAGTAAAGGAGTTTTGGTTACTAGCAGGGAGCTTTTTTATCTGTGGGCTTTCGACAAGTGGATTGATTGGTACTCACTTTATTTCCTATTGTATAGGCTTTGGTTTTACTGCTGTAACTGCAGCATCCATGCTCTCATTAATGGGGGTGTTTGATTTAATAGGAACAACTCTTTCTGGTTGGTTATCCGATCGGTTTGATAATCGATGGTTGTTGTTTTGGTATTACGGTTTAAGAGGAGCTTCACTTTTGTTTCTCCCATTTGCGTTTTCTGATGGTTCCTATATTTTTCTAATAATATTCTCTGTGTTTTACGGCTTAGATTGGATTGCTACTGTACCTCCAACTGTTAACATTTCTAGACAAATCTTTGGAATGGAGAAAAGTGTGGTGGTGTACGGATGGATTTTCGCAGCCCATCAATTAGGCTCAGCTGTAGCTGCAGGTGGAGCAGGAATAGTATACAAGATGTTCAACTCCTATTCATGGGCATTTGCTTTAGCAGGAATGTTTTGTTTATTAGCAAGTCTATTTGTAATAGTGATAAAAAAGCAACGTTTTGAAGTAAAGGAAAATGAATCTTATTTAGCTAAATAAGGTAAACTCACGAACTTACCTGTAAGATTCTGAAGTGGTTCGTATGTTTTATCAAAGTAGGGTTGTGAATAGGATTAGTTGTTTTTATGATATGTTTAAGGATAGATAGAGAATAAAGTAAATCTAAATATTCTATTATAAGGAAAAGTTTATGAAAACTACTTCATTTGTAAATAAAAGAAAATTAACACCAGACCTAATACGTGGTTTTATGTTATTGTTTATTGCTTTGGCACATGCAAATCAGTTTATATTTGCTAACGGAGAAATTACTATTACGGACCAGGTAACAGTATGCCTTCGGCAAGTTGTCATTGATGGACGTGCCTTCCCTTTATTTGCTATCCTTTTTGGATATGGGCTCCATCAAGTATTAAATGGCCAAGAGAGAAAAGGGAACAGTTGGAAGGATACTAAAAAAGTTTTTAGACGTAGAGGAGCATGGATGTTAGTGATAGGCTTTTTCCATGCAACTCTTTTTCTCGCGGATATTATCGGGGTCTATGGATTTATCGCTCTCCTATTTGCAGGTTTATTTCTTCGATTATCCAATCGGAATATAATTATTATAGCTGTGTTTTTTCTTATTTTGGTAGGAGTATTTGCTCCGTACATGCCAAGAGGTTTTGATGTATTAAATATGGAAGTCACGAATTCGGCTACGATTGCAGACCCTATTGAGGCCTCTATGACTCGAATGTTTGATTGGATGTTTTACACACCTGTACTGAGTTATCAAGTCATTCCCGGGGTGCTAATAGGTATTTTAGTGGCACGTTTTCAGGTAATAGATAACCCTTTGAGCCATAAGAAATTACTTATCTAAGTTGCTAGTTTTGGACTTTTACTATCGACAGTTGGCGGGATCCCGATGGCCCTAATGTCATCTTTGGTTTGGATAAGTTACAGTGATGTATGGGAAGTAACAGCAAAATCACTTCATACACTCACAGGTTATGCAGGTGGAGTTGGATGGACGGCGCTGATTGGATTGCTAGTTATTAAACTGGAAGGAAAAAGTGGCAGCATAACAAATGCCATTGCAGCTCTTGGACAACGTTCATTGAGTTTTTATCTATTTCAGTCTGTTCTGTTTGTGATCATTTTAGCTCCTTATGCTGGTGGTCTTGGTGGACACATTGGTCAATTGGAGAGTGATTTGATTGCGGTGTTCGTTTGGGTGCTTTCAGTATTCGTTGCTAATTATATGCATGGACGATCGATAAGAGGACCTTTTGAGACCTTCTTAAGAAAGAGATCAGCCATTTAATCAAATTAAAAACGGAGCAAAAGCTGAAGATCTAACGAGTTATCTCCAGCTTTTCTTTGCACTTATCAATTTTATATAACGAAAAGGAGGCAGAACGATGTCTATAGAGGGAAGGCGAAGAAGAATCATTTTAGATTTAGCCGTTACGTTAGATGGTTTTATTGAAGGAAAAAATGATGAAGTGGATTGGTGCATAATAGACTCGGACATGGGGTTTATTGATTTCTTACACCAAATTGATACCATTTTATATGGAAGAAAGAGCTATGAGTTATGGGGGAAATATACTCCAGAAACAGAAGTGACGGATATTGAAAAAGAATTATGGGAAGCAGTACATAGTAAACAAAAATATGTGTTTTCAAGAACGCAAAAAGGGACGGATGATAAAGCTATATTTATAAATGATCAGATCCTTGAGGAAGTAAAGTAAAGAATAAGCCTGGGAAAGACATCTGGTTATATGGCGGATCCAGTCTTATTACAAGGTTTATTAAGTTAGGACTTGTAGATGAATTTAGATTATCTGTACACCCTGTTGTTTTAGGAGAAGGAAAGCCGTTGTTTATGGATATTCGAGAGAGGTTAAATTTGAAATTAGTCAATACAAGATCATTCTCCTCTGGCGTTGTCCAGCTAATTTATCATTTGAATAGGGATTAATCTGTTTTAATATCTTGGGCTGATTCATTCAGCTTTTTTTATGCATCAAAAACAAACATATGTTCTATAATTAAAATAACAACAAAAATGGGGGGATTAGAGTGTATTTCAATCTGGAAGTCCATATTTGCATCGAAGGAACAAGGATGTTATCTAAGGGCAGGTTTGCAACTAGGAAAAAAAGTGAAATTCCATTGGTGGCATATCAGATTGTACGAGACATTAAGCGAGAGACCGGTTATCGTACAACATTAATCGAAAAGGTTATTGTAAACGGAACAGAGGATATAACGGATGAGGTTAAGAAAATCGAATGTATGCCCATTCCTCCTTTAGATAATATCTTTTGGTAAAAACTTGTACGCATACATGGCAGGTTAGAGTCACAAATATTACTGCGGTGAATTTTTGTTTTTTTATATGCCATTAACGATGGGAATCAACTCAAAACGGACAGAAGAATTAAAAATTTTTGACTTAGAGTAAACTCTAAGTATTACCCTTTCTTTGTATCACAAATTAATGGAAATAAGATATATCTGATTTATTGGAGGCGGTTATATTGACATATTCTATAGGAGAATTTTCTAAAATCGTGGGGTTAAGCGAACATACATTGAGGTTTTATGAAAAGGAAGGCTTAATAAAAGTAAACAGAGACGATAACAATGTGAGAATCTACACGGATGAAAATAGATTATGGATTGAATCTTTGCTCCACCTAAAAAATACGGGGATGTCACTAAAAGACATGAAACAATTCGCAATGTGGGGGCATATTGGGGATGAAACAATGGAAGAACGGTTAGCTTTACTTAAAAATCATAGAAAAAAAGTAGTAGAGGAATTTGAGAAGCTTCGTCAAAGTTTAGAGCATCTGGATAATAAAATTAATTTTTATGAAAATGAACTAGGAGACTGTTTCTCTACAAATTAAGCAGCTAAATGGTTTTTCCGTTTGCCTCCTTTTTGATACCCCTACAGATAGCTATCGAAATCATTTTTTTATAGAAAATAGTAAAATACTTGCCTTAGAGTCCACTCTAAGGATTAATCTATTCTTGCACCAATAAAAAACATATGAAAGTTTGATAAAAAACAAATTGAAAGAGGTAAAAAATGAACACAAAATATAGCAACTTATTTGAACCCTTTACTTTTAAAAATGGTATCACCCTTAGTAATAGGATCGTAATGGCTCCAATGACAACTTGGTCCAGTAATGATGATTACACGATTTCAGACGAAGAAGTTAATTATTATAAAAGAAGAGTCAATGGAGTGGGACTTGTGATAACTGGCTGTACGCATGTGCAACCAAACGGTATAGGTTTTACGCATGAATTCGCAGCTTACGACGATAAATTTATTCCAAGTTTACGTAAATTAGCTGATGCTGCCAAAAGTGGTGGAGCTCCTGTGTTACTTCAAATTTTCCATGCAGGCAACAAAGCACTGCCATCTTTAACTCCAAATGGTGAGGTGGTTAGTTCCAGTGCGGTAGAAACTGAAGCTACGGGATTTGCACCTTCAGTATTACCTAGGGAACTGTCTCATGATGAAATCTTGGAAGTAATTCATGCGTTTGGAGAAACAACAAGACGAGCGATTGAAGCTGGTTTTGATGGTGTTGAAATTCATGGTGCACACGGATTTTTACTTCAAAACTTCTTCTCCCCTTTCTTCAATCGACGTGAAGATGAATGGGGTGGATCCCTAGAAAATCGCTTGCGTTTCCCATTGGCAGTCATTCAGAAAATGAAAAATGTGATTAAGAATCATGCAACAAGGCCGTTTATTTTCGGATACAGAATATCACCTGAAGAACAAGGGGGTTATGGGATGAAAGAAGCCTATGAATTTATTGACCATCTGGTTGAACAGGATTTGGATTACATCCATGTATCGCTTGATGATGTTTCTTCAAAACCACGAGGCATTGAAGATGGAAAAACACGGCTTGAATTAATTGTTGAACATGTAAACGGAAGAGTTCCTGTTATAGCTGCAGGTTCTATGGTAACTGCTGATGATGTTGCATCTGCTTTAAATAAGGGTTTATCCCTAGCAGCAGTTGGTCATACGTTAATCATGAATCCAGACTGGGTAGAAAAGGTTCAGAATGGAAAAGAAGCTGAAATTAAGACAGCAATTAAGACTTCACAAATGAGCGATCTTGAGCTTCCAGAAAAACTTTGGGGGGTCATTCAAGCTTCAGGTCCATGGTTTAAGATTGAAGATTAAAATCGAAAAGAAAAGAGATAAGGTTGTCGTTCGTACAACCATTATCTCCTGCTCGTACCATTGCATTTGTATGGGTATTGCTGCTGATGAAGTAAAAAAATGTAAAGAACTTTAGGAATTTAAGTATATTTCTTCAAAAAGGACAAAGAAAAGCCGATTTCTTAATAGGATAATCGGCTTTTTTTTTCTATTTTATCTTAACGAAAACGGTTTAGACACATTAAACAAGCTACCCCGCTCCTAAACGTAATTAATCCAAATTTATTTCTTGAGGAGCAGGCACAGGTTTTCCGTTTTTTATTAGGACGGCATTAAAAAAGACAGCCAACAAACTGGTTGCAAAGATAATTACTCCTAATGGTATGGCAGAATATTCACCCGCCATTCCCACAAGTGGGGAAGTAATTGAGCCTAATAAAAAGGGTAGGATTCCTAAAAGTGCAGATGCACTGCCAGCCATGTGCCCTTGTGATTCTATTGCTAACGTAAAAGAAATTGGTCCAACAATTCCTAATGATGCATTGGATAAGAAAAGTGAGAAAACCAAAGCAGCTAACGGCCCATGAGAAAGAACCACAATAAGTACAGCAATACTAGAAATTAAGGAAGATAACAATCCAATCTGAAAAATAGTATGTGGAGTTGTTCGTCCTGCCAATCGTTTTTCGAATTGAGCCCCTAGCATTAAACTAATTCCATTTAAAGCAAAGAGGATTGAAAACATCTGAGGAGATACACCTTAAATGTTTTGGTAAATAAAAGGGCTTCCTGAAATGTAGGCAAAACAGCCTCCAAATAAAATGCCAGATGCAAGACCATAACCCATAAATCTTCTATCTTTAAGCAAGGTTTTATAGTTTTTTACTAATATTTTAAAATCACTTGAGATACGATTGGTTTTTGGTAATGTTTCTTTTACTCTCCAAACCGTCATGATGGTCAAATATATTCCAACAATCCCTGTAACGATAAATACTCCTATCCACGAAGTAAAAGAAATGACGGCACTTCCTGCAAGTGGTGAAAGTAATGGAGTAACACTAGTAATGGTGGTAAGCAGTGCGAAAAACTTAGTTAATTCAACACCATTATATAGATCACGAACGATTGCACGGGCTATAACAAGCCCTGCAGAAGCTGAGAATCCTTGTATAAAACGCAAAATAATAAAAACTTCCACGTTTGGTGAAATGGCACAGCCGACAGAGGAAATGAAAAATAGAATCATAGAGAATAGCAAAGGCTTTCGTCTGCCATGAACATCACTTAAAGGACCGATTACAATCTGACCTAAGCTTAATCCTAACAGGGCGGAGGTTAAACTAGCTTGGACCATCGATGCGTTTGTTCCAAAAAACTTCATAATTTCGGGAAATGAAGAAAGATACATATCAACGGTGAATGGCACCAATGCACAAAAGACGGCTAATAAAAGGGCAAATCTAACCTGATGGTTATTTGTTTTCGAATTCAATTATTTACAACTCCTTTATAGTTCTCATACTATTTTTTTGATGAATTTGATAAATTTATGGGATTTATTGCCTTTAAAGCCGTAAATGGGTCGATCCATTAACTGGATAACCCATTTCGGAATTTACTCAAACTAAGCAATCACTGGTTTAATTCTTGTCTATCATTCCACACAAAAGTGGATGTTCTTTTAGCGATCAACCACTGTCCGTTTTCAAAGATATACTCATCCTTATAAGAAACTGCTGAAGCGTTATTTATTTTCTTCCCATTTTCGGAACCAATTAGGTCTACTCTACAATAGAGAGTCCCTTCAGCTTTATTTCCGTTTATTTCCACAACATGTTGACCATTAATATGATAAACCGTTTCGAAATTCGCTAAGAAGGCCTCAAAAGCTTCTCCTATTTGTTTAGTCCCGTTTAAACTTGATGTTAACTGTCCATTTACATAGGATTCTACAGTAGCATCTTTAGTAAAAAGCTCCGTTTGCTTCCAAACGTCTTTCTTGTCTGCCAATATTGAGAAATTATCAACAAGTTCTCTAAGGGCTCTTACGTTTTCTAATTCTTCAATTCTTTTCTCTAAATTTGTTTATGTCATGTTTCTTCCTCCGAAATCTCATTTATTTTTAAATCTTGATTTAACTAATTTTAAAATGTTTCATATTAAAAATTCGTATTGTGGTTTTAATTCACAACTGTGTATAATATAAAATAAAAAAAGGGCGTACTCAATTGCCAAATAATCCTGATTCGAGAATTAATACACGAATTCGATAAAATTGTGCAATAAATACAAGGAGTTTGGAGGTCAATCAAGGTGACTAAAGTGGATAGAAGAATAGCCAAATCTCAAGAAGCCATAAAAAAAGCATTAATTGAACTAATGAATGAAAAACATTTCGATAAAATTACGCTACAAGATATTTCCGATAGAGCGAATGTTAACAGAAGGACTATTTACCTTCACTACATGGATAAATTTGATCTGCTTGAAAAAATTATCGAAGAACACATTAACAAGCTGCAAGAAATGTTTGAAGAGTTATCTGATGTGGACTTTATCACTGGTGGAGAAGCAATTTTTGAATATTTTCAAGAGAATTATTTATTCTTTTCAACAATGTTGGTCGGCGGTGGAGCCGATAAATTTCGGACTCAATACCTTGAGTTTTCAGTTGAACTTCTAAAGGGTGAAGTGAATACAGAAGAAGGCAAAAATAAGGGATTAAGTGAAGAGATTATTCTCCGATTTGTTGCAGCTGCTTATGTAGAGGTAGTTGAATGGTGGTTCAAGAAAGAAATGCCTTATCCGCCTCGTGTCATGGCAGAACAAGTGGGGTTATTAATAAAGAGAATTTTATAAGGAAGCCAATAACTACAGATTTGCATAAAATCCTGTAATTATTGGCTTATTTTCTATGAGGATTAAGGTAAGATACAACTACTTACTAATCAAATAATTTTTATGGAACACAAAGGCAGGATATGAAAGAAGGTATTACTAAGAAAATTAGAGAATACGTTATTCATAGGGGGTGTAGACTTGACTAATCCGATAGAAACTTCCGAAGAAAAAAGAGAGAAATTAAGACAAAAAGAACTAAATAAAAATCCGAGTGGTGCATTAAGAGATGGATTTAATCGAGCTGAAAATGGAAATTTAGCAGATTTAGTTGGTGGTTTAGGTTGGAAAGGAACAGGAATCTTAATTATTGTTTTAATAGCGGGTTATGTTTTATATAAACTGTTTTTTTAAAGGGTTTAAGCAGGCTAGCGATGATGTATTGGAAAAAATTTTGTATAGTTGAGGAAAGGGATGAATGAATTGGAAACATTTGGTACGATATTTCCGATTGTTTTATGGCTAGTAATTCTTGGTGGAATCGGTTTTGGCTTATATAGACTATTAAAAACGAAACAAAAATAACAAGTTATTATTATGACTTTATTTGGGTAGGTACTATTTATTGAAAAATTATGGTGTCCATTTGATAATTAAGGAGTTATATAAATATCTAAAGTAATTTTATCTCAACTTGCACCGCAAACAGCGGTGCTTTGTTGTGCAAAGAAATAAAGTTGCCTAGGGGGATGGGAAACAGTGTCGTATCTGTATTTAGCACTTGCAATAGTTGGGGAACTTATTGGATCTTCTTTATTAAAAGCATCAGAAGGATTCTCAAAACTTTTTCCTACAATAGGGGTAATAGTAGCTTTCGTTGGTTGTTTTTTCTTTTTGTCATTGTCATTGAAAACAATTCCATTAAATACTGCGTATGCAATATGGTCAGGAGTTGGAATTGTGGCTACGACAATTATTTCAGTTTTAATTTGGAAAGAGAAAATTAACTCTGCCAGCATTACAGGAATCATACTGATTCTTGCTGGAGTTGTAATATTAAATTTGTTTGGACCAGGACATGGAGAATCTAGTCATGACGCCAGCGAATCGATTACAATCAATGAAAAAATGGAATAACAAAAAATCCTTCTTAACCGAGAAGGATTTTTTTATTCATTTATATTTATTTGTCTTCTTATTTATTACGTTGGTTTTGAATATAGGTAACAACATCGCCGACTGTCTGAAGCGTCGCTGCTACTTTATCGCTAATTTCGATAGCGAATTCATCTTCTATTTCCATCGTCAGGTCCACCATATCAAGTGAATCAGCTTCGAAGTCATCTTTGAATGATGATTCCATTTTGATATTCTCCATTTTGACACCAAGTTGGTCTGCGATAATAGGCTTTAACTTTTCAAATGTGGTCATTGTGACAACCTCCTAAGTATTTCATAACCACTATTATAACAACCTATTGCGGAACATAAAACAAAAACTAGAGTTTACGATCGGAAAGGTTTTAAAAATCGTTATAGAATAAATACAACTTCTCTGAAGAAAACTACTTCTATTAAATTCTAGTTAGGAGTGTACATATGGAAGAAAACCTTTATGAAAAAGTTGGCGGAGAAGAATCGATTGCAAAAGTGGTGGACTATTTTTACTCCGAGTTGGTTCTTAAGGATGATACAGTAAATCAATTTTTTAAAGAAACAGATATGGAAAAACAACGCCGTCATCAGTCAAAATTTATTAGTTTTGCTTTAGGCGGTCCAAATCAATATACTGGACAATCTATGGCAAAAGCTCACGAAGGGATGAATTTGCATCCAGAGCATTTTAATGCAATAGTAAAACATCTTCACGACGCGCTTGCTCACTTTGGAGTGAATGAAAGAGATATCGATACAGCATTAACAAAAGTGGCATCCCTACGAGACGACATATTGTATAAATAAAGTTCAGTATATTTATGGAGTTGTGTTTACAGGAGAAATAAAGAAAGAACCGAGCAAAATTAAAGAGTCAATACTTTCCTTTGCCCGGTTCTATACCTTATATCGTGATTTTATTTTGAGTCAGTAACATATTTTTTAAAATTATCTAAAATCGCCTGCCAGCCGGCTTCTTGCATTTCAATAGGATTGCTGTTTTCAGCGTCAAAAGTTTCAATTACCTTTGTTTCGTCTCCTTGACGAATAAAATTGATCGTAACTTTTCTTCCATCTTCTAAGGAGTAAGCAATAACCTCATTTAATCGAACATCATCATAAACCCCGCCAAAGTCGAATCCAAAACTGCCATCTTTAGCTTCCATTCTTGAAAGAAATTTCCCGCCAACTTTCAAATCATTTTCAGCAAATGGAGTGTGCCACTCTTCTGAAGCAGAGTTCCATTTCTTGATATGAGTTGGCTCTGTCCAATATTCCCAGACCTTTTCTACTGGTGCTTGGACCGTTGTTTCTACGACTATTTTTTTTGATGTTTCCATTTCTTTTACCGCCTCTCTTATTACCAATATTATTTATGCGGTTTGTCTCAAAGAAGTCTGATTATATTGTAATTGAATTTCCATGTTTGCGCTATTCTAAATAGTTAAAAATTACTGGTTTTTTTCGCGGGATTATTTAACTTCCCTTAACCCTTTCCCATCAAGTATCTCTTGAATTCCTTCTTCACAAACACCATAGGATCTCCATGAGCAAGATTTACATACACGTTCTATATCGGTGGGGACGATATGCCTTCGGATAAGAAACTCAATGTCCTCCCAATTCAAAATTTGTCCAATTTTAAGCCCTAATTCTTCTAAAATCGCAGCGTCTCTTTCATAAATATTGTCATCTTGGCAGTGGTACACACCTGAGTTTGGGTACCTTTCACATAACTGGTCAGGACCCTTGACAAGTTGAATTTTGCTCTTGGGGTTTTCTCTCAAGGTTTGGTGCAGGAGTGTCATATTTTCAACGTATTCTTGGGAATAGCCCATTCCCCGATAGCCCAAAAGGCAAAATAGATGATGGCCTCTCAGCTTAAACATAAATTTTCCCCCATTCATACAGTTTCAATTGAATTAATGTTAACAGGAATAATAAACTGGTTAACAAATCATGATTATCATACCATATTATTACTAATTAGAGTGGGATTCTGTTGTATACATTGTGGAGAGTGCGTGCGGTTTTTCATCGAGTCTTTATGATAAAGTGAGGCATTAAGGCAGGACCTTAATGAAGAAGAAAACAATATCGACCATTTTATGGTAATAATAAAGTATAATGTGTAATGAAAAAAATAATATTATTGGTCCAAGTTAAAGTATAATATTGTTTGAGTGAACACACATAAATAGTGAAGGATTCAATATTGAAGAGGTACCAAAGATGAGTATAATAAAGGATTTTTTGCTGCAGCTTACGTTTATGCTTATACCCATATTTATTTACTATACATTTATTACAGAAAGGGTAAAAAATTATAAAAATAGAAAAGTAACAATGACCATTTTATGGGGAATATCAATAATAGCATGCATGTCCTTTCCTGTGGTTTTTGGTCAAAATGCTCGTTTGGAGTTGAGAATAATTCCTCATTGTTAGGAACGTTATATGGCGGATTTTTGCCAGGAATCTTTCTTTCAGCACTTATCATTTTTTATCGACTTTCCTTTGGACTGGATATAGGGTTCTATAATACAGTCCTTGTCTTACTGTTCTCACTGCCAGTCATCGTGCATTTTCAAAAATCGTTTGCCAGTTCGAAAAAAGATAGGAGAGTTAAAATTGCTGTAGGTCTTTCCTTTTACTATTGTCTAATTGGCCTAACGTTGTTAGGTATTTTAAGAGGTTTTTCAAAGGAGTATCTTACGGTTCCGATTATTCATCTTTTCTTTGCAGTCCTAGTCACTTGGTGTTTCACTATGTTAATTGAAGCAATAAGAGAAATACACCAGCTGCGCTTAGAAATGCAAAACTCGGAAAAATTACGTGTTATCGGAGAGTTAACCAGTGTTTTCGCTCATGAAATTAGAAATCCAATGCAAGCAACTCGCGGATTTCTGCAGCTTCTCAATGAGCCTGATTTATCCGATAAAAAGAAGGAATATATCCAAATATCCCTTGAAGAATTAGACCGCGCAAATGAAATAATTAATGATTTTTTATCTCTTGGCAAACCATCCATAGAAGATAAGAAAAGGATCAATATAGGTTATCAGATACAGCGTGTAGTAAATATTATTCACAGCTACACCTTAAATCGTAATGTTGAGATAGAAACTGATATTCTAGAAAACTGTTGGATATATGTGAATCCTCAAAGATTGAACCAGTCTTTAATTAATATATTAAAGAATGCGATCGAGTCTATGCCAAACGGTGGAACGGTTTGGATTACATGTACAACAGATGATCGGTATATTAAGATTTCCATTAAGGATCAAGGAATTGGAATGACAAAAAAACAAATTGATAGGCTTGGATCTCCGTATTATTCCTTAAAGGAAAGTGGGACAGGACTGGGAATGATGGTGAGTTTTCAAATTATACATTCCTTCAAAGGTAAAATACAAGTGAACAGTGAAAAGGATGTTGGGACTGAGTTTATAATTCTGTTACCCCAAATATCCTAAGTGAAAATATAATCTGGAACAAAGAAGCTCATTATAACGTGATGAGTTTTTTTGTTTTGGTAAACCCTATATGTAGTAGATATCCCCCTACTTAGGAGTAAGAGTCATTCTAACTGATTTTAAAGGTAAATGCTTTTTATAAAGGGCATGTTTTAGGAACAAACTATACAAACGAACTTTTTGGATTTAAAAAAGGGAGAAACGTCGATGTTAGGATCTGTAGAAATTATTTTTCGGACCTTTACTTCTTTTATTTTATTATGGATATTTGTCCAGCTGCTGGGTAAACAGACCATTGCCCAGAGGACCTATCACCTTTATATCGCTTCTATTACAATGGGGACTATTGCAGGAAATCTAGCATTCAATATAAAAGTTAAATTTCTTTATTTTATAATCGCCATTATTATCATGGGTGGTATCGTGTTTGTGCTGAATCTTGTTGCGGTTCGAAATCACCGCTTCCGAAAATGGATCGCTGGAGAACCTGCTACTTTAATTGAAAAGGGACAAATTCTTGAAGAGTCAATGGAACGTATGGGGTATTCACTAGATTCTCTTAAACAGGCATTGCGGGGGAAAGATATCTTCAACATAGAAGAGGTCGAGTGCGCTATTTTAGAGGTAAATGGCTCACTCTCTGTATTAAAAAAACCACAATATCAAAATACAACCAAGCAAGATTTAAATTTACGTCGCACTGCCGAAAATGCACCGGTAGAACTGGTCTATGATGGGAACATCCTATACGAAAACTTAACCAAACATACCTACGATGAAAAATGGTTAATGGCTGAGCTTAATAAAAGGAACCTAACTGTTCATGAAATCTCTTACGCTGTCGTAGGGACAAAAGGAAATTTATTTATTGAGTTGTTTAGGGATGAGCTAGATTAATTTTGCCGGAGTTCTGTAAATAATAAGAAAGTGACACGATTATGGAGGAGGACTACGATGCAACCTGATCACCAAGCTAAAAAGAATACTAGTTCTATTATGCAGCCAAATTTTGCCGGAACAGATGCACAGAAGGTAAAGCAACAAATTCAAAAAGATGTAAGCCAGGGACAAGGTGCTATGACTTCCCGAGAGGCTGGAGCCATGCAAGATTAAAAAACCACGCTGAGTGGTTTTTTCTTTTCGTTTATAAAATTCTTAGACCTTTCCCTATATAAAGGACAAATCAATGAGTAGCTTACAGAGATTTGTGCTTAAGCCGCTCTATGAAGGACAAATCAATGAGTAGCATACTGAGATTTGTCCTTAAGAGCCTATATAAAGGACAAATCAATGAGTAGCTTACCGAGATTTGTCCTTAAGCCCCTCTATAAAGGACAAATCAATGAGTAGCATACTGAGATTTGTCCTTAATCCCCTATATAAAGGACAAATCCTTTAATAGTTTTCTGTGCTTAATTCATATCACAAGTCATATAAAGAAGGCAGCCGCAAGATAGAAGACGATTGAAATCACTCCTCCTATGACAGAGACCTTCAATTTATATCGCGCGTATTCAACAATTGGCAAATCCATTATGGAAGCGGTCGTAATCGTCGTGTCTCCTAAAGGTGAGGCAAGTGCCCCAAAGGCTCCACTAGCAAACACAGCACCTACGGTTAACGGGATGGATGCACCGGTTGAGACTGCCAGACTAACACCCAACGGCATAAATAATCCCCATGTTCCCCACGAGGAACCAATAAAGTAGCCTACCACTGAGCCGAGGAGGAAGATCGTTGCCGGAGTTAACCAAGCTGGTAGAAAGGCACCTAAAGTTGAACTTATAAAGGTAGAAAAACCTAGGTCCTCAGCTGAAAGGGTTAATGACCAAATCAATACCAGTAAGCTAATGGCTTCCATCATCTGATTCCCGCCATCATAAAAATGGTACAATAACTCACTAAGGTGCTGCCTTCTAATAATATAAAAAATGAAGGATAGGATCAGTGTGATAAAAACCGCTAATAGCATGACAAAGGTGGCGTCTGCGATAGAAAAGGCATCGAATACGGTTTTTGCTCCTTTACTTTTTCCGTCCTGCCATAATAAGTACAAAGACAATCCTAACAGTAAGAATACTGGCACAATCAGGTTCCATGGCTGCGCTTTTACCATCGACAATTCTTTTTTAATACCAATGCGGTGAAATTCATGCTCTTCCTCTTCTAAATGCTCTTGAACACCTTTTACGCTCGAATCCTTCTTATCACGATTCCAAAAGGTTTGAATTAATCCGATGATCAGCGTGGTAATCGCAAAAAAGTTAAACAGAATACTTAGTAAGAATACTTCATAGGGCGACATGCCAAAATCCAAATCCCGAATACTGCCTTCTACCAAAGAAACCATAAACCCAACAAACGCGGTCGCCACTGGTAAGAGGACGATGACGGATTCCGTTGATATGTCCATCGTCAATCCAACTTTTTGCTTCGAGACATTCATTTTTTTCGCAAGAGATTTGACGACAGGACCTGTCATCATAATTCGAAACATCGGCATCATAAAAGTAAAGGGGAGAGTCAGCCAGATCAAACAGAGAAGTCCGCGTTCATTCTTTATCTTCGTGCCAACCCATTCTGAAAAACCTTTAATCCCTCCAGAAATGTTCATCATTCCCACCAGACCGCCAAACAAGTAGAGAAATCCAATAATTTTTATATTGGTCTCATCTGATAGGGTGGTGACCAAATAGGAAACACTTTGAATCGTTCCATCTAATAAATCCGATGTGAAGATCAAAGAACCAACCACAAGTCCAACGACTAGACCCGGTAAGATGTTTTTTAGCCAGATGGACATGGCAATTACGATGATAAATGGTAAAAGAGAGAGCCACGTATGTTCCAAAACATCTACCTCCTTCTAATATCGTGATTATACATATTCAGTTAGTGTTTCCATAACATTGCTAATAAATTGCCCATTTTTTAGAAAAGTGTTGATAACATAACAGTTTGATAAAGAAAACATTATGAACTATAATATATATAGATTATATATATTATGAATTATATCTAAAGGAGGTAGCCATGGATGTAATCAATTTTAAAAATATCCTTTGGAGCTATACAAGGCAAATAAATGAAAGAACTAGTAATTTAATTAGCACACTATGTGATCACCATGGGATTACCACGTTGCAAGGGAGAATTCTTCTAGAAATAGAGCAGCATGGTTCGCACACAATCGGCACTTTAGCCACCCGGCTGCATATTGCTGGAACCAATATTTCAACCATGTGCAAAAAGCTTGAAGGTAAAGGACTCCTTGCACGTGTAAGAGATGAAGGCGATGAAAGAGTGGTAAAGGTGGCTTTATCAGATAAGGGCAAAAGTGTGGTAGAGGAGATCAATTCAGAATTGATCCAGAAAATTTCAAAAGCCATTCAAGGGGAAACAGACCAATCGCTGCACGAAATCATCAATGGTCTCAAAAAATTAAATAAATTGCTGGAAAATATGGACTGAGCCTAGTGACTAAATGGTAAAGAAGAAATGCATAATGAACGTAGACTGTAAAACTTAAAGGAGAAATGCATAATGTGGGAAGGCATTGTATCAACCTACGCTTCGATGTTAGATTGGCATATGTGGGCGGAGGTTTTAACGTCACCAAAAGCTTGGGGATTAATACTTTCGTTAGCCGTACTAGAGTGTATCTTATCTGCGGATAATGCGTTAGTGTTGTCTGCATTTGTAAGACCATTACCAAAAGAGCAGCAAAAGAAAGCCTTAGTATATGGTCTTTGGGGAGCTTATTTATTCCGTTTTATCTTCATCGGATTGGGAACATTTTTAATAAAACTCTGGTGGATTAAATTAATCGGGGCACTTTACTTGTTGTGGCTTGCTGTTAAATTCTTTAAGGACAAGCTGCTTCAAAAGGAAGGTGGAGAAGGAGAGGAACAGGTACAACCAAAAGGATGGCTGGTAAAGACATTTGGTTTCTTCTGGGCCACGGTAATCTCTGTAGAGCTTATGGATTTAGCCTTTTCCGTCGATAGTATTTTGACAGCACTTGCCGTTTCTGAAGAAGTATGGGTCATCTTACTTGGAGGTATGATTGGAATCCTACTCATGAGGGGTGTGGCAACCTTCTTCATTGCATTAATGGACAGAGTACCTGAGCTTGAAACAACTGCCTATATTTTGATTACCTTTATTGCGATCAAAATGGGATTAACCCTCGTGGATATTCACATTGCAAACGAAATTTTTATCGGTTTCTTGGTTTTATCATTTATAGTGACATTTATTATCCATTATATTCGCAAATCCAGAGCAGAAAAGTACTCCCATTAAGGTATTCATCCGGGAAAATGACATATGGACCGACATATGTCATTTTTTATTAATGTGAGTTTTGTCTACCAAGAACATGGGTTTATCCGATGTTTCAGAATTTCTTAAACGTCAAAAAAATAAAATTGGCATTTAATTGAATAAATGATTTCATTTATTCAAAGCTTAAATGTAGGTGATGAAAGAAAAAAGAGGTGGATGTACGATGGCATTATCAATCATTATCTATTTAGCGTGGCTAGGTATTACAATCCTTTACGCTATGAAGAAACCATTTTCAAAAATCGAAATTTCGGCAATCATTTTCTTCATATTTATTATTGATATTAACCGGAGTTGGATTACAAATGATGAACTAAAATATATTACATATTCAAATGTTCCACTAAATTTTTCTGCATATATTATTCATCGCACCTTTATTACTCCATTCTATATTGTAATTGGCATGAATAGTATACCTAGAAACTCGTCGATAGTTATGAAAATTTCTGCAATCCTTATTTCTTCCTTTGTTTTAGTTTTAATTAAAATCGTTCTCCTAAGTTTTGATGTGGTCCATTTTCATCAATGGAATTTAATTTATGATTATCTATATTATATCTTGTTACATTTGTTAGGATATTTTATTTTATATTGTTACAATTCATTTGTTTTAAAAGGAGCTAAAAATTAAATGATTTGGATTGGAAACTTTAGCCTAAATGAAATATCCCTCATCGTCATGAATGTGATCGGCTACTCGTTAATGACATTTTTACCGAAAAAACTAAGTAGGGAAGTAGCATTTATAAGTGTACTTGCAGGTGTATCTACCGGTATGTTGTTTGATTTTACGATTGGTGGAGGTCTGGTAGATTTTTACAAGCAAAATGATACGAACCACTATGAATTATTTGACCTGTTCTATTATTCGCTATTTGCACCGTTTGGTTACTTTTTTATGTATTTTTATCATGTGTTACAGATTAATAAAATTACTTTTATCTTTTATATTACAGCTTGGTCTTTGATTGGTATTACTGTCCAATGGGTATTTACACTCCTCCATATTCTTACCTATCAAAATAACTATCATTTGTCGTATTCTTTTCCGATATTTTTACTAACTCAAACACTGACTGGAATCTTTTACATGTTCATTACAAGTAATAATAGTAGAAAACTCAATTGAAAATGGTAAGGGCGAACAGATAATTACTGTCCTCCCTTACCTACTAAAGGTATGTTATTACCAGGTTCATTGTGTTACTCTAAAAAAATCTTACTCACTTCCTACCAAATATCTCCACGCTGTTGTTTCAATTCCTTCATCTTTGCAACCCATTCATCGATTCTTTGCCGAATTTCTTTGCTTTTGGCATCGGCTTTATCTCGATTTTCCTTAGCCATTGAAATATAGAATTCTTTTATAGCGTCACTACGTTCCATTGCCCAATCTCTTAGTTCTGTTTCCTGTTCATCGGTAATCCAATTATTTTCACCCATTATGGTAATGGCATCTCTTAAACGATGTGACTCGCGTCGGCCGATGGTCCATAGCTGTAATGGATACTGTTCCCCAATTTTGTACTCATCACCTAATTCCCAACCATCAGGTGCCATGGTAAAGGCCCATGCCAAATCAAGTGTGGAGGGAAGCCATTCATTTTGGATCGTTTTACTCAATTCTTCTGGACTGTCAGCTTTAAAGTACTCGCCATTTCCTGCCTCAGCAACAGCTTTCAATTGGTCTTCTGTATTGCCATCAACGTCAAAGCCGATGATGTTGACGGTATTGTTACTGTTTTTTGCAGCTAAATGTCTGCTGGCTTGGATAGGATCCCCGTCACATGTTTCTGCTCCGTCACTGACAATATAAATCGTTGTGCCTTCCAGATAATTACTGCTCATTTCTGCAGCCTTTTGAATCGCACCTGCGAGTGGTGTCCAACCTTTACTTTCAAATGAGTCAACTGCTGTCTGGAAATCTTGTTTGGAGTATTTCCCATTGGATAAAGCTCCTGAATTGCAGAGCATGATTCGAATTTATCTTTTTCTGCTTCTGAACCCTTATGACCATAGACTACGAGAGAAACCTCACTAGATTGCCCGATGGTTTGCGCAAAGCTTTTAACAGCATCCTTGGCAATGTCCATTTTTACCCTGTCACCTGATTGCAGCAGCATGCTCGAACTGGCATCGAGTAGGATAATTGCCTTTTTGGTAGTTGTTATTTCTTCGTCACCCTCAGACCTGGTCGGATCCGGCAGGTATGGTTCTTCAAAATTAGGTTGATAAGCGATGCTGCTTTCAATGACCTGTTTATAGTGGGGACTGGCAAGCAGGCCTACCAATCCTTTTTTTATAGTGTCCAGATCATCAGAGTCTTTTGTCAATTGTTCCAGCTGTGATGGTAATTGGCTTTTAATATTAGGATCGAGTTCAGGAATATCGTTGCCAATCTCTTCAATATCTTCTTCATATGATAGATCTGCCATTAACGTCCCAGATGGCAAACTCATCAAAGTTTCCTTAGATATTTCTAAATTTATATTCTCTACCTCTTTTAACCTAGTTTCCTGCTTTTCTACGTCTAGCTTCACAACAGGTTTTGTAGTCGCATTTTCTTTTTCATTACTGCATGCCGATAGGACAAATGAAATGAGCAGCAATAACAAAAAGCTATGTCGTTTCACATATATCCTCTCCTCTTGCTCGTCCAAAAATTATGTATTTGTTGGTAAAAAACATTCCCATAAAGTTTAACATGAAGATACTTCCTGTTAATGATTCATTGGTAATAGTACATTTACAGTAATTGAGAAGTATTATAATCCTGGCATAAAAAGAATAGTGTGATATAATTACATGTGTTTTTTATGAGTTACCAGCTACGATAAAACAGAAACTAGGTGAAAAACAGAGATGGAACGTGAAAATACTAAAGGCATTTACTATACTGCAGGTGCGTATATATTTTGGGGAGTTTTACCGATCTACTGGAAATTTATTGACCAAGTTTCAGCGCTTGAGATTTTAGCGCATCGGGTCATTTGGTCGTTTGTTTTCATTTTACTGATTGTAGGTCTTTTGAAGCGAAAACTATTAAAAAACTTTTTCCAAGTTCAAATGAAGCAGAAAAAAACATGGCTGGGACTTTTCCTTGTTTCTCTATTAATTAGTATTAACTGGTTTGTCTATATCTTTGCGGTGAATTCGAACCACATCGTGGAGGCTAGCTTAGGCTACTTTATCAATCCGCTTGTTGCGGTATTGTTAGGGGTTTTTATACTAGGTGAAAAGATGAATAAATGGCAGGCAGTTTCATTTGTGGTAGCCGGAATCGGTGTAATTTATATGACACTATCGCTTGGAACTTTCCCATGGATTGCGCTAATATTAGCCTTATCCTTTGGTTTTTATGGCCTGTCAAAGAAACTAATAAAAGTAGATTCGATTTTAGGCTTACTGCTGGAAACCTTGTTTATTGTACCGTTCGCTTTATTGTTTATAGCATATTTAGGTGTAAATGGTCAGCATAGCTTTGCAACCGGGTCTCTTAAGAATGATTTATTTTTACTAGGATCGGGTATTGCTACAGCCTTACCGCTTTTATGGTTTGGGATTGGAGCACAAAAGATTCCACTCTACCTAGTGGGCTTCTTACAATATATTGCTCCGACTATCAGTTTACTGCTTGGAGTCCTTATTTATGGAGAGGCGTTTACGAAGGATCATGCGGTTACTTTTTCATTCATCTGGCTGGCTTTAGTAATCTTCAGCATTTCCAATATTCGTCAGATGATAAAGAAACGAAAAATTTCAGCATTTGCGACAAATGCAAAGAGCGTTTAGGAATGGTATGTCAACTCTAAAAGACTATTGATTTGTAAAACATTTCAATAGTCTTTTTTTGTAGTTTTTTAAACAGACATACCAATCCATGGCTTCCATTCATACTGGCTGCACTCTTGGAATAAATTCTTATAGAATCTTTTTAAAAAAATGATGAACAATTTTCCTGCCCTAGACGGACTATCTGTAATTGATTATTTTAAAATGAAATGTATAAGGATGATGCGAGTGATGGGTAAAGAGATGGAAGTGATGATAGAAGGAGAATTTCCGTTAGCGGCAAGCTTAACGATTCCAGAAGGGTCAAATGAAAAGTACCCTTTGGTTGTTATGGTACATGGAAGTGGTCCAACGGATCGAGATTCGAATGCTAAAGGCATGCCTATGAATATCTTTAAGCAATTAAGTGATCTAGTGGTGGCAGAAGGATTCGCCAGTATTCGGTATGATAAAAGGGGGATAGGTGCCAGTAAAGGGGACTTTTATGAAATGGGCGTGCACGATTTAATCAACGATGCACAGGCTGTAGTAGAATTTGCTAAACAGCATCCAAACATAGACTCAGAGAATGTGATTTTACTAGGCCACAGTGAGGGAAGTATTATCGCACCATTCGTGAATGAAAAGGTTTCAGTAGATGGAATGATTCTTCTTGCAGGTACAGCTGAACCGTTATCAGAAACCTTGACCTGGCAACGCGAGGAAATAATCAAGGATGTAAGATCTGTAAAAGGATTTCAAGGATGGATAATTCGATTATTAAAAGTAGATCAAAAAATTACAAAAAAGAATGAAGACTTAATACAGGCACTACTTGCATCAGATGAGCCGGTTATAAAGTATAAAGGGAAAAAAATCAATGCGAAATGGAATAGAGAGCATATACATTTTGACGTATCAAAACCGCTGCAAAATGTCACTTGTCCTGTTCTTGCTATAACTGGTACAAAGGATGTAAACGTAAAGGTTAGTGATTTAGAAAAGATAAAGAGGCTTGTTCAGGGGGAATGTGAAACGCATATTATACAAGACATGACTCATATGCTTCGAAAACAGATGTGGAATTCAGCTTCAGCAAAATCATGAATAATAATAAAAAATCACTGAAACAACCTATTGATTCTGAATTAAAAGAAATAATGATCGCATGGTTACGAAATTGGAAAAATAGACTGGTCAAAACTGAAGATACCGAAATGCTGGTTAAATAAAATGTTTGCTGAAGAGTAGGGACTTCCATCCTTACTCATTTTTTTGCTTGTAGTAGTTATTTTTTTCTAAATTGTTTCGGGTATTGCCAAAGTGTATACTTACTTAATGAACTTTTTCAGATCATAGGGGGAATACAGATGGACTTTAAACCAAAGGTGATTTTTTTAGACATGGATGGCACGATCTTAAATCATCAAAATCAGGTAAGTATACATACGAAGGATGTCATTGAACAGCTGCGCAATCAGGGGATATATGTTTTTATCGCAACCGGCAGAGCGTTTGATGAAATCGAGGGAATTGTACCGGCAGGTTTTGAAGTAGATGGAGTCGTAACTTCAAATGGAATGGCCGGATATGTTGGTAATGAGGTAATCTTTAAACATTCTCTTCCGCTTAACCTGGTGGAGGAAGTAATTAAAAGAGCAAGGGAAAGCAAAGTCTATTACGAATTATTTCCGTATGGATATGACCGTATCACATTAAAACAGGATCAAAGTTATGTTGAAAATGAGATAACAGAACCAAAGCCCGAAAGAGTCGGCATCAATGAGTGGCTTTCCCGGAAAGAAGCGATTAAAGAGAAAATTATGTGGGTTGATGAGATTGTTGGGCATGAATTTTCTAAGTTCTATTTCTTTGCTAAGTCAAAAGAACATATCAATCGATGGAAAGAAGAACTAGAACAATTAAAGAAGGAAATAGACTTTACCACCTCGATTTCGTCTAATCATAACGTCGAGGTCATGGTAGCTAACGTGAATAAGGCAACAGGGATTCAGCAAATGTTAAAACACTTTAATTTGTCAGAGACAGAAACAATGGCAATAGGCGATAGTGATAATGACCTGCCAATGCTGAGACTCGTTCATTATTCGGTCGCCATGAAAAATGCTCCTGATCGAATTAAAGAAATCACAGATGACGTTACTGAATTCACATGCGATGAAGATGGGGTTTCTTATTATCTTAAGGCTCGTTTTTTGACTGAAAAAAACTAAAATGGTGGAGGGGATTCATTGAAATTAAGTGTTCTCGACCAATCAGTCATCAGTAAAGGGGATTCAGCAAGCACTGCTTTACAAAATACGGTAAGACTTGCTCAAGTAACAGAAAAGCTGGGATATACACGGTTTTGGGTAGCGGAACATCATAATACAAATGGAATCGCTGGTTCCTCACCAGAGGTTCTGATTTCTCATATCGCTTCAAATACTAAAAAAATTCGCGTGGGATCCGGCGGTGTCCTGCTCCCGCAGTATAGCCCTTATAAGATTGCCGAGAACTTCAAGGTATTAGAGGCACTGTTTCCAAACAGAATCGATGTCGGAGTGGGGCGTTCTCCTGGCGGTTCCCCGAGTACACGGATGGCGTTAACCGATGGGCTGCGCAAAAGCATGAATGAATTCCCTAGACAGGTTCAAGATTTACAGGGATTTTTGCTAAATCAACTACCAAATGAGCACAGTTTTCATGATGTTAAAGCCTATCCTGCTATAGAAAGTTTACCGGAAATGTGGATTCTGGGCATTACGCATCGAGGGGCAAGGATAGCTGCGGAACATGGGACGGCATTTACATATGGACATTTCATTACTCCGGATAATGGTCTCCGGGCTATGGACTATTATTACACTCATTTTCAGCCATCGCCTTTTTTACAAGAACCTAAAACGAATGTTTGTGTATTTGTGGTATGTGCCAAAACCCAAGAAGAAGCGGAAGAATTAGCGGTGAGTCAGGATTTATGGCTGCTTGGTGTTGAAAAGGGGATCGAAACCAGGATTCCATCGGTCGAAGAAGCAAAGGAACTCACCTTAACTGCCGATGAAAGAACGAAGATACAGAACAATAGAAGACGGATGATTATTGGTACCCCACAGAAGGTCAAAACAGAACTTCAACGGTTGAGTGAAAAATACCAAACCGATGAGTTCATGATTATTACAAATATCAATAACTTTCAGGACAAAATCCGGTCTTATACCTTATTAGCTGAAGAGCTATTTTAAAAATTTGCTTAAAAGCATTGACTAAACGAAATAGACAAGAGCAGGAACCTTACGTAGGTATCCTGCTCTTTTTTTTGAAAATGTCATTTTCGGTTTATTGTTTTCTTCCATAATAGGTCAGCATTTAGGATAGGTCACCTTCCGGTTTGACCCAAAGCTGAGACCAGCTTTCTATTTCTCGTAAGACCGGTTCGAGTGAACGACCTTTTTCTGTTAATGAATACTCAATTATCACTGGTGTTTCGGGTATTACATCACGTTTTACTACTCCTTGGTGTTCTAAATCCTTTAAACGATCGGATAATACTTTTCCACTTATGCCAATAGCAGACTGAATCTCAGAAAACCGCTGCGAACCAGATAATAGTTGATAAATAACTAATGCACTCCATCTTTGACTAAGTAGGGAGATGGCTTTTTCAAATTTTGGACATATAGTAGGTTGTTTCATTCTACATTACACCTCTCTTATAAATAGTATACCACAAAATGTCATCCGTTAATAAAAGTAAATCTAGTTACTTGACAGTATATAATAACATTAATATACTTACTTACATAAAGTAACTAACTTATATTTTCTTTGCAGCTGACAAATTTTCATAAGAAAAATGATTTTAGGAGGGTTTTTATGGGATTTCATACTAAACCAACAACATTTGTGGGGCATGTCAAAATAAAGGTAGAAAATTTAGCACGTTCATTAAAATTTTATCAAGATGTTCTTGGTTTTGATATTTTAGAACAAACCAATTCAACAGTAAAACTAACAAGTGATGGAAGAACAAGCATTTTATCACTTGAACAACCTGACAATGTCATTCCGAAACAGGGAAGAACAACTGGCTTATATCATTTCGCTATCCTGCTACCAGAAAGACCGGACTTAGCCAAAATTGTGATTCACTTGGTGAACAAGGGGATAAAATTTGGGTCTTCCGATCACCTTGTAAGTGAGGCATTGTATTTAAATGATCCAGATGGAAACGGTATCGAGATTTATATCGACCGGGATTCTTCTGAATGGAGCTGGAAAGACCGAGAAGTAGCAATGACGGTGGATCCACTAAATTTTGAAAATCTTTTAACAACTGTTAAATCAGGTGAAACGTGGCAGGGAATGCCAGAAGGAACGGTAATGGGTCATATTCATTTACATGTTTCTGAATTAAGGAAAACAGAAGAATTTTATGTAAAAGGACTTGGATTTGATGTGGTCAATCGATATGGCGGGCAGGCACTGTTCCTTTCCGCTGGAAAGTATCATCATCATATTGGGGTCAATACATGGAACGGTGCAGGGGCACCAACTCCAGCCGTAAATAGTGTAGGTTTAGAATCGTTTACACTCATTTTACCGAATGAAGAAGCTCGTAACAAATGCGTATCTAATTTGAAAGCAATTGGTGCAAATGTGATGGAAGTAAACAATGCATTTATCACCCATGACCCTTCGGGAAACCAAGTCGAGTTAGCAGTTTAAGATAAGGAGGACTCCGAATGTCTATCACTAATCATACTGGCATTGAAATAGGAATTTATACACTTGCTGATATCGGTCCGGATCCCTTGACGGGTAAAACTATAACACCCAAACAGCGAATGAATGAAATGATTCAAGCAGCAAAACTTGCTGATGAAGCTGGTCTGGATGTTTTAGGGGTAGGAGAACATCATCGTTTGGATTATGCCTCTTCTTCTCCTGCGGTCATTTTAGCTGCTATTGCACAAGCAACAAAACACATTAAACTAACCAGTACGACAAGTGTGTTAAGTACGCTTGACCCTGTGCGCTTATTCGAAGATTTTGCGACTTTGGATTTGCTTTCTGATGGACGTGCAGAAATCTTGGCTGGCCGGGGAGCGTTTATTGAATCATTTCCACTATTTGGATACAGTACCAACGACTATGATGAGCTTTTTACAGAACATATGGAATTGCTCTTGCAACTAAACAAAAATGAAAGAGTCACTTGGTCGGGTAATTTTCGTTCTCCGTTAAGAAATGCAGAAATTTCACCACGACCTATACAGAAAAAAATACCGATTTGGATTGGTGTTGGCGGGACGCCTGAGAGTGCCGTTCGTGCCGGGAAATTTGGGGTTGGAATGGGGCTGGCTATTTTAGGCGGAGATCCATTGCGTTTCAAACCGCTGGTAGATCTTTATCGGAAGACGGGAATGGAAGCAGGTCATTCATCTGAAGCTTTAAAAGTGGCTGTAACAGGTCATGCCTACATTTCTGAAACAACTCAGCAAGCCAAAGACGAGTTCTTCCCTTACTATTCAAATTATTGGACCTATGTGAATCGTCAAAGAGGGATGGGATCAAGGATGTCAAGGGCGGACTTTGAGCATATGGCAAGTCCTAATACCGCTTTACTCGTAGGAAGTCCACAGCAAATTGTGGAGAAGGTTCTTCATCAGCATGAGCTTTTTGGTCATAAACGTTTTCTAGCTCAAGTGGATATAGGCGGGTTACCTTATCATAAAGTAGCGAAAAACATTGAATTATTAGCAACTAAGGTTGTCCCAGTAATAAAAAAAGCAACAAGTAAATAATGAATTGGAGGAATCACAATGAAGATTGCAATAGTTGGAGCAAGTGGTAAAGCAGGAAGTCTAATATTGAAAGAAGCAGTAAGCAGAGGGCATGACGTAACAGCGATTGTAAGAAATGCTTCTAAACTTCAAGATAAAAATGTAGATGTCATTGAGAAAGATGTATTCGATTTAACAGGGGATGATTTAACTGCGTTTGATGTTGTTGTAAATGCCTTTGGAGCTCCGCTTGGAGAGGAACAAGCTCATGTGGATGCGGGTCATGCGTTAATCGAGGCGTTAAAAGGAACAAAAACAAGATTATTAGTTGTTGGAGGAGCAGGAAGTCTTTTTGTCGACGAGAACAAAACACTAAAATTGATTGATACTCCTGAATTTCCGGATTTCGTTAAACCAACAGCTAACGGACAAGGAAGGAACCTGCAAGAATTACAAAATACAAATGATTTAATTTGGACATTTATTAGTCCTTCGGCTGTATTTAATGCGGAAGGTAAAAGAACAGGATCTTATCAGTCAGGGAAGGATCACCTTCTTGTTAATTCCACAGGGGAAAGTTATATCAGCTATGCAGATTTTGCCATTGCATTAGTAGATGAAGTTGAAAAGCCAAAGCACCTTAATGAAAGATTTACTGTTGTCGGTGAGAAAGAATAAATTAAAAAGAGTCCTAAGACAAAACATAAAGTGTCTTGGGACTCTTTTTGCATTTTATTTACCTTCATCATCATGGTTCATTTGATCCCAACGAGGTTTTCCTTCGCGTTCCAGCTGATCATTCAAAGCTTGCCACGATTTTTCTACTTCTCGCTCATGTTGAATTTTGGAATAAATCATATCAAAAAGAATGGTTACTACCGCACTTATTATCATTGCCCAAACGTATATCATCGTTGTTTATTCCTCTCAGGTGTATTATATCTTACTAGATTTTATCATAGCTACAGGCTTTAGTAGATTGATATTTTAAAATGGAGGAATTTTACAAATCTGTTAGCACAAGGTGCTCCAAATTCTAGTGGTGGTGGCAACGGAGTGTTGTTCAATGATGGAATAGGCTGCATTAGTTATGGCTTGTGCTAATGTTTCACCTTTCGCGCGAATGTTATTGAAACTGACTTCAGATTCTCCAGCTGTAGAAAAAGTAAACCCGAATTCCTCCAGCCTTTTAACAATCAACATCGCATGTTCAAGGTTATCCTCAGGTTGAAATTCCGAATCATGAATGAAAACACCCTTTTCATAATCAAACCAACGATCCCACCGATTTAACTTCCAACCTAGAATTCTCCTTGCAATTGAATCTGTTTTGTTCATCTCCATTACCTCTTTTCTAAATGTTATATAACAGATTTATTATTATTAGTTATTATATAACACAACAAATAAAAATGACCATCATTTTTTTAAAAATCGGATATTTTTCTTAGAATTATTTTTTACGAGAGTAAGAGTTGGTACCTATCGGTTGAAGCGAAAGTTGGAAGATAACAAATTAATGTTGAAATATTTGTCTACTATTGTAAAATTAAGAATAGTTCAAAAATCTATTAACGAAATACATATTAAAATCTTTTGCTTCTTGGAGGGATGGATTTGTCTAAAGTTAAAAGTGCAATCATTGTTGGAGGCGGCATTGGAGGGCTCACGACTGCTCTCAGGCTTCAACGCGTTGGCGTGTCAGTGCGAGTCTTTGAAAGTGTGGAAAATATAACGGCACTTGGAGTAGGGATCAATCTACTACCCCATGCGGTTAAAGTTTTGACAGAATTAGGTTTGGCTGATGAACTTCATAAAATCGGTTTACGAACAGCAGAACTTATTTATGTAAATAAATTCGGGAAAAATATTTGGCAGGAACCGAGGGGAGTAGACGCTGGATACCAGTGGCCACAATACTCGATACATCGAGGACGTCTGCAAATGCTGCTGCTAAATGCTGTTAAAAAACAATTGGGAGCAAATGCTGTATTTACCGGACATCATTTAAAATATTTTCAGTTAATGGGTGACAAAGTAACAGCTCAGTTTGAAAATCGAAAGACAGGGGAAAGGTTAGGATCGTATAGCGCAGATATTTTGATTGCAGCCGATGGCATCCATTCGACTGTGCGGAAATTCTACTATCCAGATGAAGGATTACCCAAATTTAGCCGTCGGATTTTATGGCGTGGTATGACAGAGTCTACTCCATTTTTAACAGGTAGGTCCATGATTATGGCAGGTTACCAAGACCAAAAATTTGTTGCGTATCCGGTGTGTCTAGAAACTGCTGCAAAAGGGCGTTCACTCGTCAACTGGATTGCGGAGCTAACAGTCCAAGATGAAATGCCGTCACGCGCGGATTGGAACAAGAAAGTCGAAAAAGAGAAATTTGCTCCAGCATTTTCATCTTGGGATTTTGGCTGGCTCAATGTGCCAAAATTAATTGAGCAGACGGATACGGTGTTTGAATTTCCGATGGTTGATCGGGATCCTCTGCCTCAATGGACGTTTGACCGGGTAACGCTACTTGGAGATGCAGCCCACCCTATGTATCCAATTGGATCAAATGGTGCTTCGCAGGCAATTCTCGATGCAGATGCTTTAGGACAAGCCATACTGGTGCATCACAGCGCCGAAATGGCATTGAAAGCATATGAAGATGCGAGACTAGAACCAACTTCCAAGATTGTTTTTGCAAATCGAAAGAATGGTCCTGAAGAAGTTATGCAAATTGTAGAAGATCGGGCTCCAAATGGTTTCGTGAATCTACACGATGTTATTTCTCAGCGTGAATTAGAAGAAATTGCGAGTAAGTACAAGCAAATTGCAGGCTTTGACAAAGATATTCTAAACCGAAAAGTTGGAGTTCAATAATGGTAGAACATATTGTCCTAATAAAATTTTCACCTGAAACCACGAAAGAACAAAAGGAAGAACTTATTCGCAGGACTTTACAGTTAAAAAATATGATTCCAGGTATTCTGGACATTCAACAGGGCTTTAATTTTTCTAATAGAAGTCAAGGGTATGAAATCGGATTGACGGTAAGATTTGAGGACAAAGCTTCATTGGACCACTATGGTCCCCATCCCGCACACCAGGAGATTGTCACCTATTTGAAGAAGATAGGCATGGAGGATAGTATCATCGTTGACTTTCACCTCCATTAATTTTTTATAGTCTCTAACTTTATTGCTGAAACGCGTTTAAGTGGCTAATATTTTCTAATCATAAATGAAACAAATTGGGCTTCCTTTGGAAAGCCCTTTTACATTTTTTTTAAAAGGGAAGATTAATTTATAGAAAATAAGAGGGGTGCAATTATGGCGAATTTGAAATATGAAATAGTAGAAACCGTGGGTATTATATCAGAAGGTGCAAAGGGATGGAACAAGGAACTAAATCTGATCAGTTGGAATGACCGCGAGCCAAAATATGATTTGCGGGATTGGGACCAAACACATGAGAAAATGGGCAAAGGGATTACCTTGTCAAAAGAGGAGTTAATTCAATTAAAGAAAATACTAAATGAAATGAACTTGGATTAAGTATAAATTATTCTTACAAAATATTGTCAAAAGTGAATATTCCCATGAAAACAGTTTTTGGTAAAATTGGGTGTAAAGACGATTACAAATAATTCATTCGAGGTTGTTAAAAACCGAAGGGGAGGATTGTTTTGCCTAGTATTAGTAGTTATATTTTAAAAAAAGGTATTAAGGCAGGGGCAAAGAAACTGAAATTGGAAGAAAAGGAAGTGGGTGAAAGCAGGCAGGTCATTGATTCGTTTGCTCGGAAGTTCTCCAAGCTCCCAAAGGGCTGTAAGGTGGAACAGATTGAGATTGAAGGAATTTACGCAGAGTGGATTTCCAACAATCAAAGTGTGGAAGGAAAGGTGATTCTTTACTTGCACGGAGGAGGGTATCTGTATTGTTCTGCGGATACCCATCGAACCTTGGCTGCGAGAATCATGATTGATTCAGGTGTAAAAGTCCTCCTGCCGGAATATCGACTTGCGCCTGAACACCCATTTCCTGCAGCGATTGAAGATACTCTTACTGTCTATCGCTGGCTACTTAAGCAGGGTTATAACTCTTCCAATATCATCTTTGCCGGTGATTCAGCAGGAGGAGGCTTATCGTTGGCGGCCACTCATGTGCTTAGAGACCAATATAATCCACTTCCAGCAGCGTTAGTATGTTTGTCCCCTTGGGTTGATTTAACGAGCTCTGGTAAAAGTTACAAGGAAAACAGTGAAAAAGATCCGTATTTGAGGTCCGATCTTGTTCGAAAAACAGCTCAGCAATATGCAGGGGGTGAGTCTCTTGACAATCACCTAATTTCTCCTGTTTTTGCAGACCTTAGTGGATTTCCGCCAATGTTTATCCAGACGGGTAGTATTGAAATTTTGTTAA
Organism: Neobacillus driksii; assembly: GCF_013409995.1. Classification (GTDB taxonomy): domain Bacteria; phylum Bacillota; class Bacilli; order Bacillales; family Cytobacillaceae; genus Neobacillus; species Neobacillus driksii. Next base: position 169,189 of record NZ_JACCBX010000008.1, on the reverse strand, counting down.
GTGACGCCCAAATGCTGGCGGATAAAGCACGTCAGGCAGGGGTGAAGGTTCATTTCAAAGTCTGGAAGGGTATGTGGCATGTATGGCAAATCAGTGCTGGATTACCTGAAGCGAACAAGGCTGTGAAAGAAATCGGTCACTTTGTAAAGAAAACATTTAGCATAAGCAGATAAAAATCTATTATTTGTTTTCAGAATCTTCAATTTCACCTATTGTAAGTGACTATTTTTCGATGTAAAATACAGGTAATTAGTAATGAATGAGTATTCATTCATTGGGAAGGAGAATGGATTTTACATCGCAAATAGAGGGTTGTAGTACACAATATTAAACAGAGGTGAGGGAAGTGTCAGAAATGAATCCTTACGATTCTTTTAGGCAATTAAGTGAAATGTTGGAAAAGGGATTAAATGGCTTATTATTTCAATCGATAAATAACAATCCATTAATACAAGTGACGAAGTTGGGCATAGAGGCGAATTCTAGATATATTGAGTTGTTAAAAAGAAACCGAGAACTAATGGCAAGTTATATGAATCTACCAACAAAAAATGATGTAGCCAATGCGGTCAAACAAACGATGCAAGCGGAAGAAAAGATCGATATTCTTGAAGAGCAAATCTGGAATTTACAAGATAGTTTTGCGTTAGCAACACAAGAGCAAAATAAGGTGCTTGGAGAAATACTAGAATTCACCAAACATATCCACTTTGAATGGCAAAAAACTTCACAGGAGCTTGCTGCACTATCTGAGATGAAAAATGAATTTGAAGAGATGAAGAAGCTTTTGCAGAAAGATAAGGAAGAACCAGTTCTAGTAGCCAAATAAAGGTGAAGGAGAATAAATGATGGCGGTTAAATCATTAGTAAATATCCCTGTTCTCAATCTTGAAAGTGAGAAGAAGCGGTGGAATAATATTTATAAAGTTTTGAGCGAACCGAAGCCTGATATTGAATCAACACCTAGAAAGGCGGTTTGGAAAAAAGGTAAAGCTGTTTTGTGGTATCACGCTGCTCCAGAGAAGAAGTATAGTACGCCACTGTTCTTGGTTTATTCTCTATTAAATAAAGCGTATATTCTTGATATCTCTGAAGAGGGAAGTGTGGTTGGCAACCTTACAAAACAGGGTTACGATGTCTATTTGCTAGATTGGGGTTCACCTGGTTTGGAGGACAAGGATCTCACTTTAGATAACTACCTTATCGACTATTTGGAAGTTGCAGTAAAACGAGCCATAAGGCATTCAGCTGCAAAAGAGATATCTTTGGTAGGGTATTGTATTGGCGGTATGCTTTCGGCAATGCTAACATCACTAACAGATTTGCCAATCAAAAATCTCATTCTGGCTGCAGTTCCAATTGACTACAGCAATGCCATTATTCCGAATAAATGGGTGAAAGCACTTCAAAACGGCACACTAAATTTTGACCGGTTTGCAGATGCTTACGAGGTTATTCCATCAGAGTTTTTATATGCAATCTTTATGGCGCTTCAAGGCTTTAACGTTGGACCAACAGTAAATCTAGTCACCCGTGCTCACGATCAAAAGTATGTTGATAAGTGGCGGAATATGGACAAATGGATGAAGGATGCCGTTACATTTTCAGGTGCTGCATTTAAGCAAATGATGAATGATTTATACAAAGATAACAAACTTGTAAAAGGTGAAATGAAGATTGGCGGTCAGAAGGTGGATTTAAGCAATATTAAATGCAGTACATTGGTGATCACATCCACTCGGGATGAATTAGTGCTAGAATCACAAAGCCTTCCTATCATGGACCTTATTTCAAGTGTAGATAAAACCTATCAGCATGTGGAAGCAGGGCATGTATCCCTTTGCTTAACCGGCCAGTTTGCGTTTGCGATTGATCCGTGGCTATCGACTCGTTCTACTAGATTAATATAATCCAACATAGGAAAAGCCTTAGCCCTTTGTATGCGGACTAAGGTTTTAAATTTTTTGTGACGATCCGATCCATGTGCGTAGGTTTTGTGAGAGATCAGCCAAATTATTGACTGGGTATTTTTGGAATAGAAGGTTTTTTCCCAAAAAAGGTATTTGTGCCCGTTTTTCTGGATAAACGGGGTTAGCGGTAACGAATAAGTGCTAATCGTGCCCGCCCAGGCTGGAAAAAGAGTTTAACGGTAACGAATAAAGCTAATCGTGCCCACTCAGGCTAAAAAAGGGTGTTAGCGGTAACGAATAGAGGTTAATCGTACCCGTTCTTGCTTGAAAAGTAGCAAGCTGGTAACGAATAGAAAAAGCTACTCTTTTAATTTGTAATAAGATGATCTTCTATATCTTGGTGATGAGTCAGAAACTAAATCCATCCAGCTAAATCTGATCAAGCTCCAAAGGCAAAAAGGCATATTCTCCGTTTTTAATAATCTCTCCCTTACGAACTGGAATAGGGTGCTTAAAAATGGGTCCATCTATGACGGTTGTATGAAACTCTCCGCCTTCTCCACAGGGGTCAATACCACGTGCTTCAAGTTCCTTCACGTATTCGTGGGTAAAGGTTCGCCCTAAGTCGTCTTCTCGCATTCCCAATGATAAATTAACTGTCACAATGATTGTTGTAAATCCAAGATTTATGAATTCTTCGACAGCTTCACGATGATTCATATCCCATAAAGGCATACCAAGTTTTAAACCAGCATTGTTCGCAACCTTTTCATGCCAACAGCCATGTTCAGGTATATCCAAATCTCCTGTTACTAACACCTCTGCTCCTTGGGCTTTAGCTTTTGTTAATAAACCCATAAATACAGTTTCATAATCTGTCCAACTGGCAGCAGCGGTATATGCTGGCAAACCTATCGAGGCAGCCTGGGCATGGATGAGCTCCGGGGGCATTCCATGAGATCTGGAACGTTTCCCTTCTTCCTCCAGCATAACAATAAGACCCATTGCTTCTCCAACCTTCATAGCTTTATAGAGAGCTAAGACACTATCCTTTCCTCCGCTAAAAGAAGCTATAAATTTATGCCCGTGGGCACCATTTTTCCAATCCTTTACTTCTGTCATTCATATCTTTCCCCTTTATGGCTTTTTACAACTTATTTCATTCTATCAGGATTGTCCTATACTAAACTATAATATTATAGAAAATGAAAATATTTATCACCTCGCACGTCGGAGAGGTTATTTCCATAAGGATAGAATCCCCTGCTATTTATAGAAAGTTAAGTAATCGAATAAGGGAACATATCTGTGAAATGATTACAAATACACGAAAATAGGTCATACTCATATTGTCTAAAAATTATTAAAAAATAAAGGAGAACTACCCATGTCAAATTCAAAACAGATAATTGTACCGCATTTATGGTATGACAAAGAGGCAAAAGAAGCCGCTGAGTTCTATGTTTCCATATTCCCGGATTCAAAAATTACGGATGTAAAAACCATCCACGACACACCATCAGGCGACTCCGATATCGTAACGTTTGAGCTTTGGGGGCAAAGGTTCATGGCAATCAGTGCAGGCCCATATTTCAAAATCAATCCATCTGTGTCCTTCATTGTTAATTTTGACCCATCACGAGAAAATGACGCAAGTGAAAAAATTAATGAGGTTTGGAACAAATTGTCCGATGGCGGCACTCCGTTAATGCCACTTGATAAGTATCCGTTTAGTGAGAAATTTGGCTGGATTCAGGATAAATATGGTTTATCTTGGCAATTAATGCTTACCAATCCAGAAGGTGAAGAGCACCCTACAATCGTGCCGTCACTTTTGTTCGTGGGAGATCAATGCGGCAAAACAGAAGAGGCGATTAATTTTTATTTATCAGTATTTAAAAATGCAAAGCTGGGACATATTGTCCGGTACTCTAACGGCATGGAACCGGATAAAGAAGGAACAGTCATGTTCGCTGATTTTAGCTTAGAAAATCAATGGTTTGCCGCAATGGACAGTGCGCACAAGCATGAATTCAATTTTAACGAGGCAATCTCATTTATGGTTTACTGCGACACACAAGAAGAGATTGATTACTACTGGGAAAGGCTCTCTGCAGTTCCTCAAGCCGAGCAATGCGGCTGGCTGAAAGATAAGTTTGGACTATCATGGCAAATTGTACCAATTCAGATGGATGAAATGATGAGCAAGGGGACACCTGAGCAACTAGAGCGTCTAACGAAAGCATTTCTTAAAATGAAGAAATTTGATCTTACAGAATTACAGAAGGCTTATAAGGGATAAAATCCAGTTATAAATTGAATAGTTAAAGTTAAAGAGCATTTCTTTGTCATAAGAAATGCTCTTTTTATGGATATTAACAATAATAATGTTGTAAAAAAGGATAATTATTTATTGTGAAACGATAAATATTGTGCTAATATCATATAGAAAATAAATTAGTGAGGTGCTTTTTATGAAACGAGGGTCAACATTATTTTTAAGAATGGCTGTTTTTCTTATTGGAACTCCAGTTCTCGCTTTAGGTATATTTGGGTTAACGTGGTTACCGAAAAATCCGGCAAATCCAGATTATGCCCATATACTATACCCCATTGTAATCGGTATGTATGTATCGGCAATACCGTTTTTCGGAGCATTGGTTCAGGCTTTTAAACTTTTAAGCTATATTGACAAGAACCAAGCTTTCTCTGAATTGTCTGTAAAAGCTCTGAAGAATATCAAAATCTATGCACTGATAATCAGTGGTTTGTATGTGGTAATATTGCCATTTGTTTTTCTTGTAGCAGAGCTAGATGATGCACCAGGTCTCGTCATAATTGGAATGGTTCCTGTTTTTGCTTCAATGGTAATCGCCGTCTTTGCTGCTGTTCTTCAAAGACTTTTAAAAGAAGCGATTGATATAAAATCTGAAAATGACTTAACGGTCTGAGGTGATAACTATGGCGATTATAATCAATATTGATGTGATGCTGGCTAAAAGGAAAATGAGTGTAACAGAACTTTCGGAAAGAGTTGGAATCACAATGGCGAACCTTTCTATATTAAAAAATGGAAAGGCTAAGGCGGTTCGATTTGCAACGCTAGAGGCGATTTGTAAGGCTTTAGATTGTCAACCCGGAGATATATTAGAATACCGAAGTGATGAGGAAACACCATAAGGTTTTTTAAAAACTTTGGAGGCAAAGTTCATGGGAGCATTTAAACAACTGGTTCGTTTTGGTTGGGAGCAGGCCCTATCTTGTGTGTTTCCTGTCGTTATATTTGCCTCATTGGCTATAACGCAAATTATTCCGCTTCCTTTCCTGCCACGATATGATTGGCTGCTCATCATCTGCCTTCTCATGCAGTGGTGGATGGTTCGTTCTGGTCTTGAAACTCGTGATGAACTGAAGGTTATCACCTTGTTCCACCTGATTGGACTTGCGCTTGAACTTTTCAAGACACATATGGGCTCCTGGTCGTATCCGGAGGAAGGATATTTCAAAATCTTCGGAGTACCTTTGTATAGCGGGTTCATGTATGCAAGTGTTGCGAGTTATCTTTGTCAGGCGTGGAGGAGGATGAAGGTAGAACTGGTTAAATGGCCGCCGTTTTTGTTGGTTGTACCTCTTGCAGCTGCGATTTATTTGAATTTTTTCACTCACCATTATTGGATTGACATTCGTTGGTGGTTGTCAGCTCTTGTCATGATTGTCTTTTGGCGATCATGGGTCACATACGAGGTGGGTGGAATTCGTTACCGTATGCCACTCGCACTTTCTTTTGTACTGATCGGATTTTTTATCTGGATAGCCGAAAATATCGCAACGTTCTTTGGCGCTTGGGAATATCCAAACCAAACGGAAGCATGGAGTCTCGTTTATCTTGGAAAGGTGAGTTCATGGCTTTTATTAGTAATTGTTAGTTTTCTTATCGTTGCGACGTTAAAACAGGTCAAGGGAAGCAATAACTCCACCAGAATAGATAATAATCAATTTTTATAACGGGAAGAAAGCCATTTAAAAAAAGTCGAATCCTTAAAGGAATTCGACTTTTTCGGGTTGATTTTATCCTAGCGTTAGAAAAAGAAACGTTATTTTATTTGTATAAATATTTTGCCGGCGGTGGGATGCGATGACCTATGGGATCTGAAACAGTCGTTCCAGTTCCTCCGAAACACAGTGGTTTTATATTCATTTTAAGTAGTGGAAATTACCATTTTATCGTTTTTATGGATATCTTCCGTTCCAGCCTCTAATGCAGTCTTGTAATAGTTGCATTTATGCTCGATAACTTCCATCTGTTTTTTGAGTTCTTCTATCTGTGCTTCTACAATAGCTTTTCGGTCCATAAACATGTCGTATCTTTGTTGCAACGTGGAATCCCCGTCAGAACACCAATCAATGAAATTTTTGATTTCCTTAATGGGCATCGCTGTGGATTTCAGACATTCAATTATTCTTAAAGCGTCAATATCGGATTCCTTAAACCGCCGTGTTCCGTTTGGTGTCCGTTCTACAAAAGGCATAAGTCCTTCCTTATCGTAGTAACGCAAGGTATATACGGTAAGATTCAATTCCTTTGCAACTTCACTGATCGTGTATGTCTTCATTTTTTATCTCCAATTCTTAATAATATAGACTTCGAGTTAACTCTACGGATGAAGGGAATTTATCATCTTGTAGACAAAATGTCAAATGGTAGATTACATTCAAGAAAATTAGTAGTTTTTTAAAATAAGGTATTGACCTAGAGTTAACTCTAAGGATTAATATTGTTTTGCAAGAGAAAAAGTAGGACAGCAATGAATTAAAGGGTAATTGAACCCTGAACAAGAGCATCCTCTTGAAAAAATATAGATTACTTGGAGGTTTTATTCATGATAACTGCTAAAGCACGGGCTGTGGACGGTCCAGACAAATCTTTTCGAGCTGCTGAAATTAAACGTCGTGATCTTGATTTACATGATGTTCTAATTGAAATTAAATTTGCAGGCATATGCCATTCTGATATCCATACTGCTCATGGCGAGTGGGGTCCCGTGAACTATCCACTCGTGCCTGGTCATGAGATTGCGGGTATTGTAACGGAAGTAGGAGCAGAGGTCACAAAATACAAGGTTGGTGACCGGGTAGGGGTTGGATGTATGGTTGACTCCTGTGGCGAATGTGAGAACTGCCGTAAAGGAGAGGAACAATATTGTCTTAACGGAAATGTTCCCACCTACGCTGGTGTTGACAAATATGGCGAGCCAACTCAAGGTGGATATTCAACCCACATAGTCGTTACTGAGGACTTTGTAGTCAGAATTCCTGATAGCATTGAGCTTGACGCTGCAGCACCATTACTTTGTGCAGGGATTACCACCTATTCTCCATTAAACCATTGGGAAGCAGGACCAGATAAGAAAGTCGCAGTTGTTGGGTTGGGCGGTCTTGGTCATATGGCTGTTAAGATTGCACACGCCATGGGTGCGGAGGTTACCGTTCTGTCACAAACGTTGAGCAAAAAAGAAGATGGCCTGCAATTCGGCGCAGACCACTACTATGCGACAAGCAACCCTGAAACATTCGAGAAACTTGCCGGTACATTTGATTTAATCATTAACACTGTAAGTGCAAAAATTGATATTAGTGCGTACCTCTCTCTGTTAGCACTGGATGGAACACTAGTAAATGTCGGTGCGCCTGCAGAGCCATTGTCATTAAATGTGTTTTCTCTCATCGGTCATCGCCGTTCCTTTGCAGGTTCGATGATTGGCGGAATCCGTGAGACTCAGGAGATGTTGAACTTCTGTGCAGAACACAACATTGTTCCTAATATTGAAGTGATCTCGGCCGATCAAATTGGCGAAGCATATAAACGCGTTTTAGCTTCAGATGTGAAATATCGATTTGTAATCGATATTAGCACAATGTGATTTCCGTCAATCATATGCTTTAATGGTATTTATAAGGTGTCCTAAAAAGCCTAGCTTTTGGGACATCTTTTTTAGCATTCTTAAGAAAGATTAAATAGGAATATTTAAAAAATGATGATTTTAAGGAGAATTGAATTGTGGATTTTAGTAAAAATAAAAAGGGATAAACCCTACGTAGAATACGTTAAGGTCTATCCCTAAATATAGGAGTTTTTATGTTGGCAGCTCGTTCTTACCCGACCATCTGGAAATATAGCTCCTATTTATTAATAGAACCTACGTCTTCTTCTTCTTTCTCTGTCGAATTCAAAACGTCTTCTTCTCTCGATATCAAATACAAATACAAAGGGGAAAAACAGTCTTCTTCTAAAGTCGTTACGAAAAATCCGATCTCTTCGGTCAAATCCAAAAAATGACACTGCATTCACCCTCCTTTCCTTTCAGAAATCTGTATGACAAAGGACAGATGAACATAACCTGTCATTTTTTTACGTACAAATTAGTAACCCACAAAAGAAGCTCCGACAATGATAAGGAGAATAAACAATACAACAATTAAAGCAAATCTCATTCCATATCCTCTTCCTTCACTCATGTATATCACCTCCAGATTTTCTTAAAAAAGCTAGTTTGAACATTAACACCAACTGGAAAGTACGATAATCAGTAGAATGAACAATACAACGATTAGTACAAAGCTACTGCCGTTATAGCCACCACCATAGCCATAACCGCCGCCACAACCGAATCCAAAGCCCATATTTTCACCACCTTTAAGATGATCCGAATAAATATTCTTTTTATATATATTTCTAAAGACAAGAATCGATTGGACATTTACCATAGAGTTAAGAAAAATTAGCGATTTGTTTGAAAAGAAACGTTGGCACTACATGTAAATAACTTGCGGAGTATATTTATAGACTCTTTTTTTACTTTTTGTACAAACATCCACACTCTGATACAAAACCAATCATAAATTATCTAAATGAGTAGAAGAGAGAGGAGAAGAAGTCATAGGTGAGGAATAAAAGTAAACATAAACAAAAGTCGAATGAGGAAAAAATAGAGGACGAACAAATCATCCCTTTGGATAGATACGATTTAGTTCACAATTGGAAAATCATCATGCAATTTAATTTTGCTTTATTTAAAAACAAAGAAGAATTTGTAATTATGGATCATAAGGATGATTATATAGCTCGCTTTAGCATTACCAGTGCAGGGGTAATTGAATTTAAAAAAAAGTCATATGACTTAACTCCGAAGATTGATTTTTATAATAAAACGATTAAGATACCTATTGTGACAGAGCACGGAAAGTAATCAGCATAGAAGGCGGCTGAGGAATGCCTTCTAAAAATGATTAGGTTAGTTGAGAAAAGAACTATAAATCAACATAAGAGAACCAAGATTGTTAAATAACACAATCTTGGTTCTCTTATGTTTAGGTGACTCTTTTTATCGTCTAAATATTTTACCTCTTTTTGAGCATACTCTTTTTGAGGATATTTTTCCTGTATTAATGAAACCGTCGTAAAAACTTATGAAACCAAGAGGGGGTAAGTTTTTTTGAAATGCCCGCAATGTGTGTATTCTAATCCTGATGGAGTGAAGTTCTGCTTAAGCTGCGGCGAAAAGTTTTTTAAAAATAACAGTTCAGAGGATGAAAACAGCTTTTTTTATGAGTTTGCCCATTATGTTGATATGCTTCCAAATTTCGAACGGTCAATTGAGCCTAAATTTGACAATATATTTTCGCGTGTTTTCCGTAAGCATAGTGAATTGGAAGCTGAACGGCTATTTATAGTAGGAACAGCGCTTACGACACCGAAGATTTCGGAAGTAAAAGAGACTTGGCCAAAACCTTGGCTTTTTGCGAGGGTGTTCATCATTGCGCTACTTATATTTGCTGGATTTTACACAGGTGTTAGCTATTTTGGAAATTGGAATTTTATACCTGGAGTTATTATTGTTGGTGCATTTGCTGTTCCGTTTTCAACGTTAATGTTCTTCTGGGAGATGAATGCTCCGCAAAATATTGCTTTTTACCGAGTTATCTATTACGTATTGACCGGCGGGATTCTTTCCATGTTAGCCGCCATTGTTTTTTTTGATATTCTTAAAAATAATATTAATCCGATTACGATTGGTATTGTTGAGGAGCTTGCTAAAGCAATAATGGTCATTGCGTTTGTTCGATATAGAAAATATAAATATATACTAAACGGCCTTCTCATTGGTGCTGCTGTTGGAGCAGGTTTTGCAGCGTTTGAAACCGCTGGGTATGCTCTAAGGTCATTGCTTTCAGGGGATGGCGCAAATCTCTACAATACGATTATTATCCGAGGCATCTTTGCTCCTGGTGGGCATGTTGCCTGGGCTGCTCTGACTGGTGCAGCATTCTGCAGAGTACAAGGGGACAATCGATTTAATCTTAGTATGATATTCCGTTTCAAATTTTTACGCGTCTTTATCTTGGTGGTTGTGATCCATGCTTTATGGGACACTCCTATACAAGGAATGTTCCCCTATGGACATACTTTTTTAACGATAGCTTCATGGATTGTTGTTTTTCTACTCATCCGTGCCGGTCTTAAGGAGATAGGAGAAAGAAAATTAATGGTCTAGGAATATCCGTATAAATTGCACAAACGAAGGGAACTGTAACAAACCTGCTTTTGTATTACGAAAGTAAATGTATATATAGTGAACAGGTTAATCAGTATAATGGTAGACCCTCTACACTTTTTTCTGCATGTAATAACTTCAATATTTTAGAAAAGAAGCCGGATATTGTAAATGCCCTCAAAAACATTTTTTACGAAACCACAATATGCAGCTTATCGGCTGCTTATTTCTTTTTTCTTTAGAAAAACCTTAACTATCAAATTGGCCGTTCTTTATCCAGCTTTCTTTCGAAAGTGGTCAGTGGATAAGGGTTTTTAGTAAATTCCTATTAATTGGAGAGAATAGGAATACTTATTTTTTAAGGATTGATTTTATGTATATTTTAATTAATATTTTATACTTGTTAGCAACGTTTAAATGGGGAGATTGGAGGAATTGGAAACTTTATTATCCGACAATACTCTTCTTAATCATTGGAGATTTTCTATATAACTTTCTCCTTTATAAAAAATCAATGTGGTTGTTTCACGATTTAATCCTACCTAACCATACAATTATTACAATTTTAGCTATGGTCGTTTCTTATTCTGCAACCGTATTAATATATTTAGGGAGGTTCCCAAAGGAATGGAATAAACGTTTATTATGGTTTTTGTTATGGGTAGGAATATACTTATCTGTTGAGTATATAAACAGTAAGTTTGGGTTTATTACATACCATAATGGATGGAATATGTGGTGGTCTGTTCTATTTACAGTTATTATTTTCGTTATCTTACCCATACACCAAAAAAGACCTCAGGTAGCTTGGCTTTTATCAATAATAATAATAGTATCGCTATTAAGCATCTTTGATGTAAAAATTAGTGAAATGAAATAAAAACTACCACAGTCTTTTTGGATTGAGTTTGTCAAAAATTGTACTTAAACCAAACCAGCAAATAGTTTGTCAACATTTTTACTATAATAAAAAAGGTCAACCAGAAAAATCTGGCTAACCTTATATTACGATCGGGTGCATTTAATTAATTAATCGCGTTGTCTGTGTTTTTTGATTTAAGGATAGGTTTGTCTATGGATTCAATGATTTTATCTTTGATTTCAGGGATAGGTTCGTTCGTCCGTGTATTCCATATACTATATTTAATGTTATTGGGTGAGTCTGTGTTTTCATTGGGCATTTTTCATCCACCTCGATTATTGTTTTAATAGTCAGTTTGCTATACAAATATAGAATGCTTCTAAAAAGATCGTTTAATTCTTTCTCTTCTAAAAAAGTTAATTAGTTACAAGATAAGCTAATAACCCACAAACATATTAAAACGGATACTACGATAGAAGAATAATGCGGTCGGTTCAAAGATTTGAAAATTTCGCCTGAATATCTTTTAACAACATATCAGTAGCAGCGGAAAAAACCTGGTTCTTCTTCCAAACAATATTTAAACCAGATTCAAGTTTTGGCTCTAGTGGTCTAAAACAAAGGTTACTATCACTAGACGTATTTACTATTTTATCAAGGGTTATGGCATAACCAATGCCCTCATCCACCATAATTGCCGCATTATAGGCAAGATTGTATGTCGTAACGACGTTTAATTTATCAAAATCTTCACCAAACCAATCCGCAAATTCATTTTTAGAAAATGTCTGTTTCATAGCTTGGCGTGAACAGATGAGTGGAACATTTAATAAATCCCTTGCTTGAATGGAATCTTTGAGAGCAAGAGGACTGTCTTTCCTCATAACAACGCCCCAAACATCCTTGGCAGGGATATTAATGTATTTGTACTTTGATAAATCAGCTGGTTGAATTAAAATACCAAAGTCAAGCAATCCCTTGTCAAGCCGTTCAGTGACATCGTCTTCGTTACCGCTGTAGAGGTGATACCGTATATTTGGATAACGTAACTGTAAATCTTTAACTACCCGTGCAATCTGTCGCATGGCATCGGTTTCACCACCACCGATGTAAACATCCCCACTAATTGTTTCCTCCATGGAACTAAATTCTGACTCTAATTTATCGACCATATCAACGATTTCTTCTGCTCTCTTTCGCAGCAACATTCCTTCTTCAGTAAGGATGATACTGTGACTGCTGCGAATAAATAGCTTTTTTCCTAAGTCTTCTTCAAGATCTTTTAATTGTCTTGACAAGGTTGGTTGTGTAACATGCAAAAAATTAGCAGCCGCCGTCATGCTCCCTTCTCTTGCGACCGTAAGAAAATAGCGCAAAACTCTTAATTCCATCTATTACTCCTCCTTTATAATGCTTTAGTATATATATTTCAGATATGCTAATCAAGCATATCTTGATATAAGATATAAGTAATTGCTATATACAAGGAATCTACTAGAATAAATAACAAAGGTTGATTTTTGGTTAAACACGAAAAAAACGAAACAAAAGTCGATTAAATGCTGAAAATTGGAGTGGTTTTTTTGATAAAACGAAATAATTTATTGATTTTTATATTAACGATAGGAGTTTTCGGCATCTTAAATACTGAAATGGGGGTTATTGGGATATTACCAGATATTGCTGATCATTTTGATGTCAGTGTTTCAAAAGCAGGATGGCTGGTGAGTTTCTTTGCCCTGGTTGTTGCAGTGTCTGGCCCAACGATGCCTTTATTATTTTCAGGGATCAATCGGAAGAAGGTTATGTTACTGGTACTAGGTGTTTTTGTTTTGGGGAACATCGTATCCATATTTACGTCTAACTTTACCATTCTGTTATTAGCTCGTATCATACCAGCCTTTTTTCATCCCATTTATTGTTCGTTGGCTTTTTCAGTAGCTGCCGCGTCAGTAAGTAAAGAAGAAGCTCCGAAAGCTGTTTCCAAAGTATTTATTGGAGTTTCTGCCGGTATGGTAGTTGGTGTACCAGTGGCAAGCTTAATTGCTAGCGCAATTTCTTTACAAATGGCGATGGTCTTTTTTGCTGCTGTTAATGCTGTAGCATTCATTGCTACATTACTATTTGTACCATCTATGCCGGTTGAGGCAAGACTTGCCTACGGAACTCAATTATCGGTATTAAAAAAATCAATGACATGGCTTTCCATCGTAACCGTCATTTTATTAAATTCTGCCGTATTTGGTGTTTATAGTTATCTTGCTGATTATCTGAAAACCGTTACGAATCTGTCTTCGAATTCTATTAGTTTACTATTATTCGTTTACGGCGGAGCCAATATTATTGGTAGCATTGTTGCGGGGAAGTTACTTACTAAAAATGCAATCAAATCTGTAGTGACTTTTCCTTTTGCATTGGGAGTTGTTTACGTCATATTATTCTTTTTTGGACAATTTACCGTCCCCATGATAATCATTACCTTATTTTGGGGAATTTTAGCTGGAATAGGAGGTAATATTAATCAATATTGGATTACGTCCTCAGCTCCCGAAGCCCCAGATTTCGCAAATGGTTTATTTTTAACATCTGCTAATTTAGGAACAACATTTGGGGCTGCTATAGGCGGATTTTTCATATCAGAGCTGGGTACACCATACGTCGTTTTGGTGGGATTCCTATCATTGATACTAAGTTTGGTAACTATTTTTCTTAGAAACTATATGGGTAGTCCGACAAAACAACTTTCCATTTAAGGCGGATTTAAAAATGTCACAGGATAAACAAGTTGCACTTGTCACCGGCGGGAATCGAGGAATTGGATATGAGCTGGTCAGGCAATTGGCGTTGCAAGGTTTTAAGGTCATAATGGCAAGTCGAAATCCAGAGACGGGTCAAGTAGCTGCGCAAAAACTGAAGGAATCAAATCTGATGTTTCTTTTGTGGAAATCGATGTAGAAAATCAAGAAAGTATCAGTCAAGCTGCCATTGCAGTGAATGAGTGGGTTGGAAGATTAGACGTATTGATTAATAATGCTGGGGTGTATTTAGATAAAAATGGAAAATTATTAAATATGGAACCTTCTATTCTTGAGGGAACGATGGCAACCAATTTCTTCGGTGCTTATCATGTGATTCGTTCCTTTATACCCCTTATGGAAAAAAGAGGCTATGGAAGAATTATTAATGTTTCCTCTGAATATGGGGCGATGAGCGACATGTCATATCCAGGAGTAGGAGCATATAAGTTATCTAAATTTGCCCTAAATGGATTAACACGATTGGTAGCAGCTGAAATCAGTGGTGATATCAAAATAAATGCAGTTGATCCGGGATGGGTAAGCTCAGATATGGGTGGGCCATCTGCTCCAAGAACACCAAAGCAAGCAGCACAGTCTATCCTGTGGTTAGCGACGATTGGACCTGAAGGACCCAATGGGGGATTCTTCAGAGACGGAAAACAAATTGATTGGTAACATTGAAGGGAAGAAGATTATAGCCCATTGTCCAGAGTGGAAGATGGGCTTTTTACTTTATTCTAGGTTCCTATCTAACAATGCTCCGGTTTGTTCTGCCATGACACGTGCTGACAAAGGCATTCCATTCTTGAACCACCATTCCACCGACCCAACGACGGCTGAGCCAAAAAATTGAAGAATGACTACTTCATTTAATCCGTTGTTTTTTTCCACCGTTATATCCACCTCAGCTTTAAACTCCTGGATGACTAAGTCAAGAAAACGGCTACGAAAATACGGTGCACCTTTACTCGCTAACATCGTTGAAAAAAATAAATAATTTCGCTCAAAGTACTCGTACCAGACATAATTACCTTCTTGAAATGTCATCTCAGATGCCGATTGGCATAGTTCTCTTAGATTCTCGATATGTTCTTCAATCATCTTATCCAGGAGGTCATATTTATCCGTGTAATGAAGATAAATGGTTCCTCGATTAACATCTGCTCTGTCAGCAATATCCTGAATGGTAATGTCGTCAAAACTTTTTTCAGACATTAGTTCCGTTACAGCATTTTTTATCGCAACTTGGCTTTTAGCAATTCTTCTATCTACTTTTGCCATTGAAATTCATCACTCTTTCTAAAAATAATCAACAATTTTAATTGATTTGTTCAGTAATCAACGAATTGCGTTAATTTAACCATTGAAAGTATGAAGGACTTTTTTATAATTATAAACAGTTGTTGATTAATCAATCAATATTAATTTTTAAAGCAACATGTTTAGCTAACTTTTGGAATACTAAAAGCAGATTTACTTCAAATAGGAGGCTTATTAATGGACCGTGTTGAAAAGAGCAAGGAAAAATACAAACAGCTATTTGGCGAGAGCGTACCAGCCTCATACGCTACCGATCCTGATTTTCAGGACATTCTTAGCAACTTCATTTTTGGGGAAGTTTTTTATCAAGGTAATCTTGATGACCAACAACGCGAGCTTATTACTCTGGTTGTGCTTGCTACGAATCAGACGTTACCACAGCTTAAGGCACATGTAGGTGCTGCGCTGAATGTCGGGCTCACACCGGTAGAAATCAAAGAGGCGGTTTACCAGTGTGCTCCATACATTGGATTTCCTAAAACTTTAAACGCCATCAATGAACTTAATGAAGTTTTCAAAGCAAAGAATATCGTTTTACCACTAGAAAGCCAAAAGACGGTAGATGAAGATAGTCGTTTTGAGAAAGGACTTGCAACTCAAGTCGAGATTTTTGGTGATGTTATTTCAAAAATGCGTGAGGCTGCCCCAGCAAATCAAAAGCATATCCAGGAATATCTTTCTGCTTTTTGTTTCGGAGACTTTTACACACGTGGCGCACTTGATTTGAAAACAAGAGAGTTGTTGACACTTTGTATTATCAGTGCTCTTGGCGGTTGTGAAAGCCAAGTAAAGTCACATGTTCTGGGTAACAAAAATGTGGGGAACGAAAAAGAAACATTGATTTCCGCCATCACCCACTGCCTTCCATATATAGGCTTTCCGAGGACACTTAACGCATTAGCTTGTGTCAATGAAATAATTCCTGAAAATTAACGGTAAAGGAGACAAAAGCATGTTTAAAGAAACTTACAAATTATCAAATGGTGTAGAGATTCCAAAATTAGGTCTTGGCACCTGGCTGCTTGATGATGCACAGGCAGCACAGGCTGTGCGTGATGCGGTATCTATCGGAAATCGCCATATTGATACTGCTCAGGCTTATATGAATGAAGCTGGTGTAGGCGAAGGAATCAGATCCTGCGGTGTCGCAAGAGAAGAACTATTCATCACAACAAAGGTTGCTGCAGAAGCAAAGACCTATGATGCAGTTGCGCAGTCCATTGATGAATCTTTAGCAAAGTTGGGACTAGATTACATTGATCTTCTGATTATCCACAGCCCACAGCCTTGGAAGGAGTTCCGTGAGGAGAACCGTTACTTCGAGGAAAACAAAGAAGTATGGAAATCTTTAGAGGATGCTTATAAGACAGGCAAAGTAAAGGCAATAGGTCTTTCTAACTTCCTTCAGGATGATATAGAGAATATTCTTGCAAGCTGTGAGATCAAGCCTATGGTAAACCAGATATTGGCACATGTGAGCAATACTCCTTTGGAGCTAATTAAATACTGCCAAACGAATGGCATCTTGGTAGAGGCATATTCACCAATTGCACACGGTGCGGTTCTCGATCATGCAGAGGTTAAGGTAATGGCTGATAAGTATGGAGTATCTGTTGCTCAGCTTTGCCTTCGTTATGATGTCCAGCTTGGTCTTGTAGTAATTCCTAAGACGGCAAATCCAGAACACATGAGAAACAATTCAGAGCTTGATTTTGTTATCAGCGATGCAGATATGGAGACTTTAAAGAATGTAGAGCAAATCCAGAATTATGGTGAGCATAGCTTTTTCCCGGTATTTGGCGGGAAATTAAAGTAAACAGGTCATGAATGGGGACTTTTTATAGCAATTGATCATCCAAAGGATACAAATATGAATGATATTTATTGGAGGAAAATAAAATGGCAAAATATGAAGAAGTAAAAAATGGCGTTATTTTTCCAGTAGGCGAGGAAAATCCATATTCACAATTTTTTGAGGGACAAAGTTATCTTAAAGGATTAGTTTCTGATCCTAACGTTAGTGTTGGTGTTGGGAATGTAACCTTTGAACCGGGATGCCGGAATAACTGGCATATTCATCATGATGGATTTCAAATTTTATTGGTAACTGGTGGAGAAGGTTGGTACCAAGAAGAGGGAAAACCTGCTCAATTATTAAAAGCGGGTGATGTTATTGTCACCCATGATGGCGTGAAACACTGGCATGGAGCAACAAAAGATAGCTGGTTTGTACACATTGCAATCACTGCAGGTAATCCAGAATGGTTGGAACCAGTATCAGATGAGGAATATAACAAAGTAAAATAATAATTGAATTAAATACAATGCTGTAGTGGTTATACCCTCATACCATTATTTGATGTGTTGGCTAACCAATATCACCATCATTATCGATCTGATAAGTCTTAAACTGGTCTAAATCAGACCAGTTTTTTATTTTTAAGAAGAGTATCATTTACCTATAAGTTTTGCATACTACTTTTGAATTTGTACATAGGAGGAAATCTTAATGGCAAAGAAAGGGTATAAGTATAATCAATAGTCATGAACCTAAAGCATTTTCCAGTGATGGAGAAATGCTTTTTTATTAGATCTATATTTAGAAGGATTTTTTTAACAACAATGTAAAGTTTCGTGATAATTCACAATTTTAAACCTCATCTGTATGAAAGCGTTGACAATAGTTGACCTTCTTGATAGTTTAAGAGAAAAGTATGAAATAAGATGCAAATGATTTATTTCTTCCATATTGAGTAGAAGTATTTGTCATCGAATAAAGGAGGAGAGATTTCTTTGACTTTACATAAAATTGTTGTAGCTGGGTGTGGGAGCATGTCAAATACCTGGCTGGATTATGCGGAACAAAGAAATAACGCAGAAATTGTAGGATTAGTTGATGTCTCTTTAGATGCGGCAAAAGCAATGGCAGAACGAAGAAATTTACAAGTGCCATTATTTTCAGATCTATCACAAGCACTCTCTGAAACAAACGCAAACCTCGTTTTTGATGTCACGATACCTGCTGCACATAAACAAATTGTCACAACTGCGTTGGAAGCAGGATGTAATGTATTCGGGGAAAAACCAATGGCGGAATCATTAGAAGACGCCAAGAAGGTGTTAAAAGTAGCTCAAGAAACGGGGAAAAAATATACGGTCATGCAAAATCGCAGGTATAACCAACAGATTCGTGCGTTGCGAGACCTTTTAGCAAGCGGATCGATTGGTACGATTGGTTCACTACATGCTGACTTTTTTCTTGGGCCGCATTTTGGTGGGTTCCGTGATGAGATGGATAGCCCGCTTATTGTGGACATGGCTATTCATACATTCGATCAGGCACGTTTCATATCCGGAGCTGACGCGGTTTCTGTCTATTGTCACGAGTTTAATCCGCCAGGCTCATGGTATAAAGGAAACGCATCAGCGATTATCATCTATGAAATGAGTGATGGATCCGTATTCTCCTACCGAGGATCTTGGTGTGCAGAGGGGTCGAATACTTCATGGGAATCAGATTGGCGGGTAACAGGAAGCAAAGGAGCAGTGCGCTGGGATGGATCAAATCTACCTGTTTATGAAGTAGTGGATACCACTCGACCTATACAATTTATGAGCAAAACAAAATTTGAGACCGCATCTAGCACCTGGGAAGGTCGGGAAGGCCACTGGGGTTGCCTTGATGAAATGTTTGGTGCCATTGAGGAAAACCGTCTAGCGGAAACTGACTGCGCGGATAACATTAAGAGTATGGAGATGGTTTTTGGAGCTCTAGAAAGTGCCAAAAGCGGACAGAAAATTTTTTTATAAATAATAGATTCGAGGAGACATTATTTCGATGAAAATATCAACACTTTCATCACTAGTAAAAGTAAAATAATCGGAGAATTTCCGGCTAAATACAGAATGGAGCTAGTTTCGGGGGATTTAAGCGGAGCTTTTCCGCTTATGCTAAGCAAAATTTACCATTTTCGTATTTTTCAAGCCAATAGGCGGAATCTCTCCGTCTATTGGAAGCCTTTTTTTAAAATAATTACTAATTAAGCGGAATTTTTCCGTCTATTATCAGCTCATGTGCTTAATCTAATCTGATTCCCCAACCGATAAGTGCGGAATCTCTTGATCCTAAATGCAGGAATCAGCAGCTTACCATCCACCAGCTATAAAAATCAACTATTTAAATCAATGTAAAAAAGAAAAGAAGAGCCGGCGAGCTCTTCTTTTCCGTTCATGGTTAGTATTTTTTCTTGGATGCTTTTTCACTTCATTTTAATTACTGTGTAATGTATATTAATTCCCAGCCCCACGGTATCTCTTCACTCCCGCATTCCAAAGAAGAATCGCAATACCAAAGAAAAGGATTCCCATTACAGGAGTGAAAAAGGCATATCCATACCATTCCTCACGATTTAAAAAATAAGAAGCTGGATACACACCAACAAAGGCGAAAGGTAAAATCCACGTTAACACAAATTGAATCACCTTATTGTAAATGTTGATAGGGTAGCGGCCATAATTGCTGATATTATACATCATTGGCATAATATCGGTACGACTGTCGGACCAAAATCCGATCGTAGCAATCGAAATAAAGATCCCGGCATAAATAAAAGCCCCGCCAATTACCATGACAATAAAGATCAAAACATCGTACCAAGCTAAGGTTATGTCTAGGTTCATAATAGCATATCCCATTACCAATAAGCCTGTGATCGCACCGAATAACGATTCCAGCTCAATTCGTTCCAAGATAATTTGGAACAGACTGTGAACCGGGCGTGTCAAGATACGGTCCATTTCTCCTTTAACAATATAGCGATCATTAAAGTCCCAGATGTTAAAAAAGGACGAAAAGATTGCATAAGGAACGAGGAAAAATCCATAAATAAAAATGATTTCATCTCGGTTCCATCCGCCTAAAAAGGCTGTATGGCGAAATACGATTACGATGAAAATTAAATTGACAGCTTGAAATAATAGATCAGAAAGAATTTCAATAATCGTATCAGCACGATAAGTAAGCCTTGTCTTTAAATATTGAGAGGCGTATTGAAAGAACAATGATAGATAAAACATTGGTTCAGCCTCCTTGTATAATTAAGTGTTTTTTTGCTAACGACCATAATAGTCGGATTGGAATAAGTAAAATGACTACCCAGAATACTTGTGAAAGTAAAGCTTTATAAATCTCCTGCCCCACAAAGCCTCCTGTAAAAATCATACTAGGAACATAACTAATCGCTTGAAAAGGCAAATATGACATTAAAGTTTGAGCCCAGTCTGGATAAAAAGAAATAGGGAGAAGTAAACCTGAGAACAAATCGATGACAACACGTTTTGCTCGAATCAACCCTGAGTTATTAAATAAAAAGAATGTCATAATACCCGTTAATAGGTTGATGTGCGTGTTGACAATAAAACTAAAAACTAGTGAAATAAAGAAAAATAGCCACGTGGTCAAACTAGCATCAAAGCGGACCGGAAAAATCAAGGCCACAATAATCATACCTGGGACGGAGAAAAACAATAAGCGAAAAACGCCTTCGCCTAGTGCCTGCATGGTTTTCATACCTAAATAATTATACGGGCGAATCATTTCAATCGCTACCTTGCCGTCTTTGATTTCAGCGGCAATTTCCCGATCGATATTGTTATAATAAAACGCTCGTGCCATCCAGGCGACAGCCACATACGTGGTCATTTGAGCGACGGACAATCCCTGAATTTGTTCTTTTCCTCCATAAATCGCTGACCATAAAAAATAGTAAGCACCGATATTAATGCTATATATTAATATCCCGCTATAATAGTTTGTCCGATAAGCGAGCATCATTAAAAAGCGAACCCGAATCATTTCTATATACATACTCATGTGAGGGCCATACCTTCTTCATAGATCTTCCGGACAATCTCTTCCGTTGAAATTTCATTGATTCGAACATTCTTAATCGGATTCCTTTGGACAACATCACTGATCAATCGAGAGACCATTTGTTCATCCCCATTGATATATCCGAGCCAGGTCGTCGCATCCTTTTGCTCCCATTGAAGATTTTCAACACGAGGCAGGGAGCTGCGAGGGACTTCTGACAAAAATTCAAACTCGATTTGTTTTCCTTCCACCGCATGTTCTTGAAGCTGATTTAGCTTGCCATCATAAATAATTTTTCCTTCATCTAATAACACCACTCGTTCACATAGGGCTTCAATATCCGTTAAGTCATGTGTCGTCAAGAGAATGGTGGTTTTATATTGTTCGTTAATTTCCTGTAGAAACTTACGAATTTTTAATTTCACCAATACATCTAGTCCAATCGTTGGCTCGTCCAAAAAGAGGAGCGGAGGATTGTGGACAAGAGCGGCAGCCAATTCGCAGCGCATCCGTTGTCCAAGAGACAGCTTTCGTACCGGTTTATCTAGTAAAGGACCGATTTCTAACGTCTCTATCACATGGCCCATATGACGGTCATAGTCTTCATCCGAAACTCGGTATACCTTTTTTAATAACCGGAAGGATTCTTGAACCGCGATATCCCACCAAAGCTGTGACCGCTGCCCAAACACCACACCAATGGTTCGCACGAATTCTTCTCGCTGCTTGTGGGGATTCATACCATTCACGATAATGGAACCGGATGTAGGCGTTAAAATGCCGGTTAACATCTTAATGGTAGTTGACTTACCAGCACCATTTTCTCCAATATACCCTACCATTTCACCTTGTTTAACGGTTAAGGAAATATTATCAACGGCTGCATGGATTTTATAATTTCTCGTAAATAAATCGCGAAACGCTCCGGCCAAACCGGGTCGGCTCGTATATGAATTAAATTCTTTTCGTAAATTTTGAACCTCAATGACATTCATTTCGTTTCCTCCTAGAATATAAAAAGAAAAACATGATAACGAAAACGATTTTACCAAACTTATATAATAACCTGAGAAGGTTATTCATGCAAGTAAGGTGCACTTGTATATATATATTGAAATAATAATGGTGCTTCATGGTTTCGTTGTATATCTAAGTAAGTCGTCTGTACCAAGCCTTTTTTTATCACATCCTATTTGGCTCTCCCATAGATTAAACCTATCAATTAAGTTACCCACCATGTAATCTTGACTGAATTACTCAAGATTCAGCTCGTAAAAAAATAGTTGACAATGTTGGGAAATCTTGATAAATTAATCCGTAGTTAACCAATCGGAATAATGAAGGTTCGATCAGACCACTGAAGGCCTTGCAATGTTGAAATCACACGATTAAATATTGCAGGGCCTATTTTGTTTTCCTTTACTAGTATTTAGAAAGTGAAACATGTGGGAAACAATCTAAGAAAGCTGTAAAGAAGGGAGACAAAGTAATCTATCTAACAAAACATCATCCTATCCCCGGACTAGGGGCAAATCGCATAGTCATGCCGACCGATCAGACAGCTGAAGGTCCTTAACTTAGTAAAGAGTTAGGGGCCTTTTTGTTTTTATGAAAATCAATTAAAAAGGAGCCAATGAAAATGACTAAAATCTTAATTATTTCAGGGAGCCCTGCCTCTGTTTCACGAACGGCAGCCATTGCTTCCTTTGTTAGTAATATCCTCGTAGAAGGGGGAAATGAGGTAGAAAGGCTTTCCGTTAGGGATTTGCCTGCTGAAGCTCTGCTTCATGCACAGTTTAACCATCCAGAAATAAAGAAAGCCCAACAGTTAGTAGAACAGTCAGATGCACTGATTGTGGTGAGTCCTGTTTATAAAGCAAGTTTCCCAGGAATTTTGAAAAGCTTTTTTGATTTGTTGCCGGAGAAAAGTCTAGAGGGAAAAAAAGTGCTGGCGATTGCTTCTGGTGGGAGCATTGCACATTTGTTGACGCTCGAATATGCATTTAAACCTTTATTTTCTACCCTTGGCGCACGTGAAATTTCTCAAGGAGTCTATCTGGTTGATTCACAGTTCAGCTATTCCGGTGAGCAGTTAAATTTCATTGACCTTCACCTTAAAGAAAGACTGGAATCAGCGGTGCTTGAATTACAGACATCCTTAAATCTCTTAATTAATTATTAAAAAATACAGAAAAATCAGGAGGTATACCATGAAGTCAAAACTAAATAAATTCATGCTGATTAGCTTGACCCTGTTTTTATTTTTACTTAGTGCATGCACCAATCAAAACTCCACAGAAAAGGCTTCCGGTGATAAGAGTGGAAGTACAACAATTCACATTGGATATCAAAAGTTTGGTTCACTAAATTTTCTAAAAGCAAAAGGAACATTGGAAAAGAAGCTAGAGCCTCTGGGATATAAGGTAGAATGGACTGAGTTTCCAGGGGGTCCTCAGCTGCTAGAAGCATTAAATGTAGGCAGCCTGGATTTCGGGCATACTGGTGAGGCACCTCCTATCTTTGCTCAGGCAGCAGGCGCACCATTGGTCTATTTCGCTAATGAGCCAGCTAATCAAAAGGGTGAGGGCATCCTTGTTCCTAAAGATTCAGAGATTAAGAGTATTAAAGATTTGAAAGGAAAAAAGGTAGCCTTAAATAAAGGGTCCAATGTTCATTATTTGTTAGTAAGAGCATTAGAAGAAAATGGACTGAAGTATGAAGATATCGAAACGGCCTTTTTACCTCCAGCCGATGCAAGAGCTGCCTTTGAAAAAGGGGCTGTGGATGCCTGGGTGATTTGGGATCCATTTTTAGCAGAAGCGCAAAGACAAACGGGAGCACGTATTTTGGCAGATGGTACTGGGCTAGTCAACAATCGTGAGTTCTTCCTTGCCTCTAAAACATTTGCTGGAAAACATCCGAAGGTCCTTGAAATCCTCATTGAGGAATTAGGGAAAGAAGAACAATGGGTAAAGGATAACCAATCAGAGGCAGCTGAATTTTTAGCTCCGCAAATTGGAATCGATAAGGAAACACTCGAAGTTGTACTCGGACGCAGAGCATTTGGCATTGAACAGAT
Organism: Neobacillus driksii; assembly: GCF_013409995.1. Classification (GTDB taxonomy): domain Bacteria; phylum Bacillota; class Bacilli; order Bacillales; family Cytobacillaceae; genus Neobacillus; species Neobacillus driksii. The sequence continues at coordinate 144,796 of NZ_JACCBX010000008.1, read as the reverse complement.
AACAAAGGAACGAATGAAGGATCAACAGGAAATTGCCGACAAATTTTTTGAACTACAGTTAATTCCGACGGAAATTAACACATTTGAAGCACAATGGAAACCAAAAAAGTAAGAGGAGGAAAAAAGATGAATGTATTTTGGTTTATTCCCACACATGGAGACTCACGATATTTAGGTGTAACAACCGGAGGAAGAGAAGTGAATACTCCTTATCTCCAGCAAATCGCTCAAGCAGTAGACAATCTCGGGTTTACTGGTGCATTACTGCCGACTGGAAGATCATGCGAAGATGCGTGGGTAGTAGCGAGTTCGTTAATTCCAGTGACATCACGTATGAAATTTTTGGTAGCGGTTCGTCCCGGTATTATGTCGCCAACCAATGCAGCCCGTATGGCTGCAACCTTTGACAGGTTATCGAATGGCAGACTTCTTATTAACGTCGTAACCGGGGGCGACCCTGTGGAACTAGCCGGTGATGGAGTCCATCTATCTCACCAAGAACGGTACGAGCTGACCGATGAATACCTAACGATTTGGAAGGAATTGCTGGAAAAAGGAGAAGCCAATTATTCAGGAACCCATTTAGATGTTTCGGGGGCAAAGCAATTATATCCGACTGTTCAGAAACCATATCCTCCACTCTATTTCGGAGGCTCTTCGGAAATTGGGCAGCAAATTGCGGCTGATCATGTGGATGTATATTTGACTTGGGGCGAGCCGCCAAAGCAAGTTGAAGAAAAAATAAAAGCCGTAAAAAAATTAGCGGAGGAAAGAGGAAGGAAACTCCGTTTCGGCCTCCGCCTCCATGTCATTGTTAGGGAGACAGAACAAGAAGCATGGGAAGCAGCCAACAAGTTAATCAAATATGTTGACGATGATATGATAGCGTCTTCGCAAGAGGTTTTTTCCCGGATGGACTCTGTAGGGCAAAAGAGAATGTCCGAACTTCATAGAGGCAGGAGAGATCATTTAGAAATCAGCCCTAACCTTTGGGCTGGGGTCGGATTGGTACGTGGCGGTGCAGGTACGGCACTTGTCGGAGACCCAGAAACAGTGGCTAAAAGAATGAAAGAATACGAGGATATTGGAATCGAGACGTTTATATTATCAGGATATCCGCATTTGGAAGAGGCCTACCGCGTATCGGAGTTATTATTCCCACACTTGAATCTAGAGGGAATGAGACCTTCTTCCATTGTAAGTCCATTTGGTGAGATTATGGCGAATAACATCTTACCCCAAAAAAAGGCAGTGAGGTAGGAGGCATATGAAAACGAAAAAGATTTTACCATGGATTATTCCAATAGTATTACTGATCACTTGGCAGGTTTCATCTTCTATTGGGATTCTTTCCAATAGAGTACTCCCAAATCCGGTGGATATCTTTACCGCAGCAGTCGACCTCTTAAAGAGCGGCCAGCTGGTATCGGATGTCTGGACCAGTACCAAAAGGGCCTTTGTTGGATTTTTGATTGGCGGGGGAATCGGTTTTGCTTTGGGGTTGGTCAATGGCATTTCCAAAATTTCAGAAAGTTTGCTAGATTCTTCCATTCAGATGATCCGTAATATCCCGCATCTCGCTTTACTGCCCATTGTCATCCTGTGGTTTGGGATTGGCGAGGAAGCGAAACTGTTTCTTGTTGCCCTAGGAACGTTTTTCCCAATTTATCTCAATACCTACCATGGGATTCGTTCGGTTGACCCTTCCTTGATTGAAATGGCGTATGTATATGAACTAAAAGGGTTTTCTTTGTTTTGGCATGTTATATTTCCCGCTGCACTGCCATCCATCCTTGTTGGCGTCAGATTTGCACTAGGGATTACCTGGGTAACATTAATCGTAGCGGAAACGATTGCCGCTGATTCAGGAATTGGTTATTTGGCCATGAATGCTAGGGAATTTATGCAGCTAGATGTCGTTATATTGAGTATTCTGCTTTACGCACTATTAGGAAAGCTGTCTGATGTGATGGCAAAGCTAGCGGAAAAACAATTTTTGAAATGGCATCCGAGCCATCAGATGTAAGAGGAGGCAAAGAAGATGGCAACAAAACAACCGATACTAGAACTTTCAACTATCCGGAAAGAATTTGATGGGAATGAGGTATTAAAAAGTATCGATTTACAGGTGAATCGAGGAGAGTTTATTGCAGTGGTTGGAAAAAGCGGCTGCGGCAAAAGCACCTTACTGCGTATTATGGCGGGGCTCGAAGCCCCCAATTCAGGTACATTAGTCGTAAACGGTAAAGAATTAAAAGGGCGTAATGATTTGGCCAAAATTATGTTTCAGGATGGAAGGCTTCTCCCTTGGAAAAAAGTATATGATAATGTAGCACTCGGGTTAAAAAAGGAAGCCCAGAAAGAGCAGATTGATAAAGTTTTGACACAAGTAGGATTGGCGGACCGTGCCTCTTCTTGGCCCTCTGAGCTTTCCGGGGGTCAAAAGCAAAGGGTAGCACTTGCAAGAGCCTTGATTCATGAGCCGGAACTGCTATTACTGGATGAACCGCTTGGTGCTTTGGATGCTTTGACACGTCTAGAAATGCATGAATTGATTGAAGAATTGTGGAGTGAAAAGCAATTAACCGCGATTCTCGTTACCCACGACGTTGAGGAAGCTGTAGCGCTAGCGAACCGCGTCATTTTAATCGAAGAAGGCAAAATTGTACTCGAAGTTCCTGTCCGTCTTCCTTACCCACGGCACCGAGACCACCCTCTATTCACGAAACTTGTCAGCCAAATCCTAAATAAGATTATGGGTCATAAACGAAGGGGGATCTCTACGGAGGTAGCTTCTGCAAGCTTGCCGGCCATGGAATCGTGATAATCTACATGAAAATTATTTAGTAGGAATACAAAAGCCTTATTTATATAAACCATCAAAATGAGGTTCTCTTGGATTTTACTCACTACTCATTAAATAAGATGACTTGTCCTTAATCGAGTAACCCAGTAAAATAATAACCGGAGATTTTCCGGTTAAATGCAAAATGGAGCTCGTTTCGGGTTAAATAAGCGGAGGATTTCCGCTTATGTAAAGCAAAATCTCCCATTTTTAAATTTTTTGAGCTAATAGGCGGAATCTCTCCGTCTATTAAAGCTTTTTTTAACAATAATTACAAATTAAGCGGAATTCTTCCGTCTATTTATCCTGCTCAGGTGCTTAATTTAACCTGCACCCCTGACCGGTAAGTGCGGACCTACTTAATCATAGATCTTATGTCAATGTTAATGAAATTTCGTAGAAACCCATTATATAAAGAAAAAGACGTATGCCAATTCATACGTCAATTCTTGTGTCTTTTTTAAAAGGAATTCTTTACGGAATTTGGCAGTAAACTTTAATTCTTTTTTAGTACATCAATTAGATTGTAATCTGTACGGTTTCAGCTACTTTGTCTAGTTTAAAGCTTCGTTTCTTATCTCCACAAACAAGATCATAATCACCTAGGAATCCTTCAAATGAAATCATTCCATTGTCATCTGTCTTACATTTCACATTTGTGGACCAGTCACCCTTAATCAGTTTCTTCAATACTTCATAAGCTGGTTTTGGGCTATTATCTTTTCGGACAAATCCAGCTGGAGCACCAAGCCAAGCACCATCATCACTGAAGGACCAGGTTGTAATGGCTTCTACCTGAGGATGTTTAAACAGAATTGAATACATTTCTTCCACTTCTTTTGCTTGTCGTTCTTCAAACTCTGGTGTAGATGGCCATTCAGGAATTTGATAGTCATTTAGGTCTTCTATTTCAGAAGGCATAAGATGTCCGGAAGTCAATGTATTTTCTGTAAAGTGCAGGGGAAGACCAAAGTGGGAGAAACGGTCTAGTACTTCTTCTAATTTTTCACGTCCCCAATATCCCTGATGCTGATGTGACTGAATGCCAATCGCATCAATGGAAATACCAGCCTGCAGGCAGCCATCAATTAAGATTTCATAGTTAATAGAAGTATTAAAGTCATTTAATAAGAGTGTTGCTCCTGGATTGAATTCACGCGTTTTTGCAAACATTTCTTTAATGATGCCCACACGGCCAAGATCTTTGGAGATTCTTGTAATTCCATTGTCATATTTATCAAAGATTGGCATGATCACCACTTCGTTGATGACATCCCACGTATCGATTAATCCTTTGAAGTCTGTTACATCACGTTCAATTCTATCAAACTGAGACTTTAGGATTTCTTCATTGCTCATATCCAGAAGCCATGGAGCCGTGACTGTGTGCCAGCAAAGAGGATGTCCTTTTACGGTAACATTTCTTTCTTTCAACCACTGAGCTGCAACCTTTAATTCTTTTGTACGTGGTTTTCCTTTTTCAGGTTCGAATGTTCCCCAATAGAAAGGTAGTGTTGCAGAATTGAATACATCTAAGAACTTTTCCAGTTTGTTTTCCTGAAATGCAAGTCTGTCTGCCGGTACATTTTTGTTTGCCACTTCGATTGCATCGAAAATACCACAACCAAATAAGAACTTATGGTTTGTCAGATTAAGTTTTACTTCTTTGCCTGCAACAGGGTATCCTTCCTTATCGACAAGTTTGAGGGTCTTGCTCGCCATTCGGTGTGCAAATTCATTTGTTTGTACCATTTTCCTACCTCCATTTTCATACCGTTTCTCACAGTTCTACTAAAAGAAAACGCTTTCGCAATTCAACAAAAGTTTATCAAACTTTGTATATCCAGTAAACTAACCGTTATGCTTATCTATAGTTTTTAAAGTAAGTAGTTTAATTATTATGGTAGTTATAGAGAGGATCGAGACTGGCATGACTAACAACTGGTATTATGCTTTTTCAATGGCTCACTGTTTAAATGCTTTTCTAAAAGAAACGGAAGGGAATTTCAGATAGGATGCGAAGCTTTTTCATAAAATGTTATAACAATAGAATAGTATATTGACAAGACTTTGTGATGCTTTTACAATTGAAAATGATTATCAACTTCAATTGGGAGGCAACTATATGTTTTATACGATAAGTCGTCGGAATATTTTATTAACATCTATCTTTATTTTCTTATTTTCAACAATATTACTTGGTTGTACAAATGCTAGTGATGAAGCTTCAACGTCTAAAGACGATAATGAAAACATGCTCACAATCGCATGGCCGAGGGATGTTGGCGCAATGAATCCACATATTTACAATCCTTCACAATTATTTGCTCAGTCAATGGTGTATGAACCGTTGGTAAGCTACGGGATAGGCGGAAAGCTGAAACCGAATCTAGCAGAGTCTTGGGAAATTTCAACCGACGGCAAAGTATATACCTTCCATTTACGTCAAAATGTGAAATTTTCCGATGGAACAAGCTTTAATGCAGATATCGTGAAAAAGAATTTTGATACAGTATTGAACCATATGGAATTACATAGTTGGTTAGGATTTCTTTCGAAAATAGCTAGTACGGAGGTAATCGACGAATTTACGTTTAAAATGACATTAACGGAAGCCTATTATCCAACCATTCAGGAGTTAGCTGTTGTACGACCAGTTCGTATCTTAGGTGAAGCTGGATTCCCGGCAGATGGTGATACCTCCAAAGGTGTCGAAAAAGCGGTTGGTACTGGTCCTTGGATTTTGGATGAGTATAAACAAGATGAATATGCAATTTTCACACGAAATGAAAATTATTGGGGTGAGCTTCCAAACGTAGAAAAAATTAAAGTGAAAGTCATTCCTGATGCGGAAACGAGAGTACTAGCGTTTGAAAAAGGTGAGCTGGACTTAATTTATGGAGAAGGTGTGATCAGTTTAGACGCTTTCAAGCAATTGGAATCTACTGGTAAATATGAAACTACCATTTCTGATCCAGTTGCTACGAGGCAGCTTGTTTTAAATACAACAAGAGAAACGCTTTCCGATGAACGTGTTCGCCAAGCATTACATTATGGATTTAATAAGGAAGCAATGGTAAAAGGAATCACTTCTGGACTAGAAGAATCAGCAGATTTTATTCTACCGACAAACTTGCCCTACACTTCCGATATTGATGTTGAGTCCATTGACTATGATGTTAAAAAAGCTGAGGCGTTATTAGACGAAGCGGGCTGGATTCTTCCTAAGGGGAAAACGGTTCGTGAAAAAGATGGAAAGCTGCTTGAAATAGAGATGATGTACGATTCTGCTGAATCTATTCAAAAAGCAATGGCAGAAACGCTCCAATCCGAATGGGGAGCCATTGGTGTAAAATTAAATATTGTTGGAGTGGAGCTTGCCGTTCAAGTTCAGAGATTTAAAGATAATGATTTTGAGATTAATTTCTTTAGTAACTATGGTGCGCCATATGATCCGCATACATTTATTAACATAGTGGCAAAAGAAGGCTTTGGATTTAATGAAGCCATTTCAGCTTATCCGAACAAAGCGGAAATACTTAAACAAATCGCACTGATTCCGCAGACAACAGACGAAGCAGAACGTCAACAGCTTTACACATCTGTTTTAACATCACTGCAAGATCAGGGAGCGATTCTTCCTATCTCTTACATTAAGAAAACAGCAATTTATCAAAAAGATGTCACGAACTTCAATTTCTCTGCGAATCGTGACGAAAATCCATTCACAGGAATTAGCATCAAGTAGTAAGCAGGTAGGAGGCTATTATGGGCACTTATATAATAAAACGAATAATGTCCATTATCCCGATTTTTCTTTTGGCCGCATTTCTAACGACTGGGATGATTCACCTTTCACCAGTGGATCCGGCCGAGGCCTATTTAACAGCAGCTCATATTGAACAGACTGATGAAATTTTGGCCCAGAAAAGACATGAGTTTGGTTTAGATCAACCATTCTTCATGCAATATATAAACTCTATTATAAAGATATGCCAACTTGATTTTGGCATATCTTATGTTTCGAATAAGCCAGTTTGGGACGAGGTGATACACCGAATACCTGCGACCCTCCAGTTAGCTCTTGGGAGTTTATTCCTAGCAGTGCTCGTCAGTGTCCCTCTTGGTTTTTTTGCAGGAGTAAAGAAAAACAGTGCGATTGATCATTTTAGTCGATTACTCTCCTTTTTCGGGGCATCTATTCCTTCTTTTTGGCTGGGTTATATATTGATTTTTTTCTTTTCTGTCAAATTGGATCTTTTCCCGGTCGAGGGGATTGGGACATGGCAGCATCTTGTTCTGCCTTCCGTTACACTCGCGCTTCCTTTGATTGCGATGTACACAAGATTATTGCGTACAAGCATTCTTGAGAACTTACAAGAGCCTTATGTATTATTCGCGAGGACAAGGGGGATAAAAGAAAAAACGATTATGGCCAAGCATATCTTAAGGCTTGCGATTTCCCCGATGATTACTGGTCTGGGGATGAATCTTGGGAAACTTCTGACTGGAACGATTATCGTGGAGACCGTTTTTTCTTGGCCTGGGTTTGGCCGTTATTTTATTGAAGCGATTTTTAATCGGGACATACCCATCATTCAATGCTATGTACTGATAGCCGCTAGTCTATTTATCCTTAGCAACCTATTGGTGGATCTGATTCAAATGTATATTGACCCGCGCATATCTAGGAAGGAAGGGCAACAACGATGATAACCAGTATACGCAGAATCTTTATAAGTCAAAAAGTGATTCCGATATGTTCCGTTATATTAGGAATTCTTTTCATCATTACTATGTTGGCTCCCTGGATAGCTCCCAATGATCCGATTGCGGTCAATTTAGCATTTAAACTACAGCCGCCCTCCTGGGAATTCCCATTAGGAACTGATCATTTGGGAAGATGTAACTTATCACGCCTTTTATATGGGGGAAGAATATCTTTAGGTTTCGCTATGCTTATTTTCATTTCATCTTTAACGATTGGTTTAATGATTGGAACCTTTTCAGGATATAAGGGCGGCTTTGTGGATCAGGTTTTGATGAGATTTTGTGATGGTGTGATGGCTTTTCCTAGTCTTATCCTTATACTTGGACTGGTTGGTATTTTCGGTCCTGGTCTTCCGCAGGTCATTTTAGCGCTGATGCTTGTGCAATGGGTCTATTATGCGAGAATGTTCCGAGGAATGGTACTTAGTCTGAAAGAACAGAACTTTATTGCTGCTGCGAAAATAAGCGGCTCGTCTCAATGGAAGATTATTAGAAATCATATTGTTCCCAATGTACTTCCTCCGCTGGTCGTCATGGGCACATTAGAAATGGGTTGGGCCATTATGGATATATCCGCCATGTCGTTTCTTGGATTAGGAGTACAACCGCCCACTCCTGAATGGGGAGCGATGATTCACGAAGGAAAGTCGTATATTCGAACGAATCCAGAATTAATGCTTTATCCAGGTCTAATGATTATGCTCGTGATTGTGACATTCAATTTATTGGGCGAAGCGTTATCCGAACGTTACGGTGTCAAACGTCGATCTTAAAAAGGAATGAGAATGTTGGGTACAGAACAGTCGAATGTGTTACAAGTAAGAGATTTACACGTACATGTAAAAACAAAAAATGGTGCTACCACGCTTGTTGAGGATATCAATTTTGAACTAAAACGTGGGCAGGTACTTGGTCTTGTTGGGGAAAGTGGATGCGGTAAAACCGTTACGAGTATGTCGATTCTTCAGCTTCTCAATCGGAAAACGACCACGATTGAAGGCAGTATTGAATTACTTGGACGTGAATTAAATGGTTTAGGTGAGAAAGAAATGCGAGAGATCCGTGGCAAGGATATCACCTTTATTATGCAAAATCCGATGAATGCTTTTACGCCTGTTTTTACGATTGGTCATCAATTTATTGAAACCATACGTTCACACACAAAATGGAATAAAAAACAAGCAACAGAGCTGGCGATTGAGGCAATCCATAATGTGAATTTACCAGATCCTGTTAAACTATTAAAAAACTATCCTTTTCAATTGAGCGGCGGTATGCTTCAACGTGTCATGATTGCCATTGCAGCATGCTTACATCCAGCCGTTATTATTGCCGATGAACCAACAACTGCACTTGATGTAAATAATCAAAAGAAAGTGCTGTACCACTTAGATAAAATTCGCTCTGAATATGGATCTGCCATATTATTAATCTCCCATGATCTTGGGGTCATTTCCGAAATGGCAGATGAAGTTGCTGTTATGCAGAATGGCCGAATCGTAGAAAAAGCGGATGTGTTCCAACTATTTGATCAGCCACAGCATGAGTATACAAAAAAACTATTAAATGCACGCTCAACATTACATTCAGATGAATCTGTCATTCATTTGGCTTGACCTAGGCATCTATAAGGGGTGGAAAAGTGAGTTTATTACAAATAAATGAAGTAACTCATAGCTATGGATCCCGAACGGTTTTCAACTGGAAAGACCGCTCAAAAAATATACTTTCCGACATTTCTCTCTCTATTGAGGAAGGTACCTGTTTAGGATTGCTTGGTTCGAGTGGTGCCGGTAAAAGTACCTTAGGAAGAGTGATTCTTGGTCTGGAACGACCACAATATGGACAGGTTTTGTTTCAAGGGCATGATATTTATACCGCAGATAAGCAAATTCGTCAAAAAATTCGTCGTGATCTTCAGGCTGTCTTTCAGGACTCATACTCATCGGTCAATCCTCGAATGACGGCCGAACGAATTATTGCAGAGCCGCTAGAAAACTATGAAAAGCTAACCGTTGCTGAGCAAAAACGAACCGTTATTGAATTATTAGAAAGAGTAGGGTTAAGTGAAGCGGACTTAAAAAAATATCCAAATCAATTTAGCGGTGGTCAATTGCAAAGGATTAATATTGCAAGAGCCATCTCATTAAAGCCGAAGCTGATAGTCCTAGACGAATCTGTCAGTAGTCTAGATATGGTGACTCAAACCCTAATTTTAGAATTACTAAAGGAGTTAAAAGCAAACTTCGGATTATCCTATCTCTTTATTACGCATGATATTAAAGCTGCCTATACAATTAGTGATCGATTAGGTGTACTAGAAAAAGGAAAATTGGTCGAGCTTTACGATGAAAAGAAACAGTTTTTTACTTCAGAACATCCTGTAGCAAATGAGTTGAGAGATTCAATGCTGGCAGAGCACCCACGTTTTCGTTCGGTTAGACGTGCTTAAGTAAAAATATTTGGAATGCCTCGATTTCATTTCTAAAATCGGGGCTATTGTTTTGATTAGTAATGATAGAAGGAGGAACTTCCTAATGAATCATCGTGCGTACCTAGCATTGGCGATTCCCCTGACGATTTCGACCATGACAACGCCCTTGTTAGGTGCTGTAGATACAGCCGTTGTGGGGCAGCTTCCCGATTCGGCATATATAGGAGGAGTTGCAGTAGGGACTCTTATATTTAATACTTTGTATTGGGTATTCGGGTTTTTACGGGTTAGCACATCTGCTTTTGCTGCACAAGCGAGCGGGGCAAGTGATCCTGCTCAAGGAATACTTGCTTTAGCTCGTCCATTCCTTTTAGCTGTTGCAGTTGGGGTGTGTTTTATTCTCTTGCAATGGCCGATTGAATATGGTGCGTTAATCTTGTTTTCCTCCGATTCTGATGTCACTAAGTTTGCGGCTGAATATTTTCGAATTAGAATTTGGGGAGCACCCTTTACATTGATGAATTATGTTATCCTCGGCTGGTTAATGGGGATGGCTAAGATTAAAGAATCATTGTTTTTACAAGTATTAATGAATGTTTTGAATATGATTTTGGCCATTCTTTTTGTCCATGTATTTTCATTTGCTGTCAAAGGGGTAGCTGCGGCTGCTTTGATTGCTGAAGTGACAGCCTTTATATTGGGATTACTCATTATTATGAAAGCATCTCCATTTAAATGGAGATTACCATCCTTTCAAGAACTAGTAGACACACAGTCTTTGAAAAAGATGTTTAACGTTAACAAGGATTTGTTCATTCGAACGATTTGTTTATTAGTCGTTATTAATATGTTTACAGCAAAAGGTGCTTCCTTTGGTACAGACTTACTTGCTGCAAATGCTGTGCTTTTTCAAATACATTATATCATGGCCTATTTCTTCGAGGGGTTCGCCAATGCCACTAGTATTCTCGTTGGCAAAGCGGTAGGAGCAAGCGACAAGGAATTATATAAAAAAACACTTACATTATCAAAGCAATGGTCAGTGATTACTGCTGTTATAATAGCTAGTGTATATGGATTATTTCAAGAACAAATTATCTCGCTTTTTACCAATCTACCACGTGTACTTGAACTTTCAACGACGTATGGAACATGGCTTATCCTTTACCCGTTTGCTGCATGTTTTGGCCTTGTCATATATGGTGCCTTCACCGGAGCAACAGAAATAGCTCCCGTTCGCAACTCCATGTTTTACGCAATGATTGTCTATATCCTTATACAAATTACAGCAACACCTATCTGGCATAATCATGGCTTATGGCTGGCTTTCATTGTTTACACGATTGGGCGATCTGGATTCCTAGTCATGTATACTCCTAGATTAAATAAAAAAATGTTATATGTAATGAAAGGAATCTGAAAAATTGTGCTTACACTATAAGTTTTATTAGAACTTTCTATTTATTTTGTATATAATTGTGTGATATTATTTTTAAAAAAAGAAGAGGTTATCATATGAATTCACTATTCGCACCGACAGAATCAACAAAAACAAAAACCATCGTCATCAATTCTCTTTTCATCGCATTAACCCTTGTAGCTACGATGTTCATCAACATTAAGCTCCCAATCATGGGTAACGGTGGACTCATCCATCTCGGTAACGTTCCTCTTTTTATAGCAGCCATTGTTTACGGTAAAAAAACAGGGGCAGTCGCAGGTGCGTTCGGTATGGGCTTATTTGATCTTCTCTCTGGCTGGGCACTTTGGGCACCATTTACTTTTATCATTGTAGGTGCAATGGGCTTCGTTGTCGGACTTATCTCCGAAAAAGTACCGGGGAAAAGGATGTTTGTTAACACGCTAGCCGTTGCAACTGCACTTATTATTAAAGTGGTTGGCTATTATTTTACGGAAGTGCTCCTTTATGGCAACTGGATACAGCCATTCGGCTCCATCCCTGGAAACATCATGCAGGTCGCGATTGCTGGTATAATCGTAATACCTCTTGTAGGACGCTTAAAGAAAAGAGCTTGATTGGTACAGGGGGGGTGTTCGTCCCCAGTATTATAAAAATAGAATGAAGGCACTCACAATTATTGATTTATCAATAGTTGTGAGTGTTTTTTTTTACAAAGGCTTTGTTATAGAAAGATGTTGATTTTTCTCACGAAGACCTGATGAAGGACTAATCTCAATGAAAAATCTTCTGATTTGTCTTTCATCATGCTTATGAAGGACTAATCTCACTGCGGAACTCTCCTGATTAGTCTTTCATCATGCTTATGAAGGACTAATCTCACTGGGAACTCTCCTGATTAGTCTTTCATCATGCTGATGAAGGACTAATCTCAATGAGGAATCTTCTGATTAGTCTTTCATCATGCTTATGAAGGACGAATCTCACTGGGATCTCTCCTGATTTGTCTTTCATCGACCTTTTATACCGTGGTACTAATAATCAACAATGATATTTAACAAAGCTTTACAAAAAATAGTTAATTAATTCGCTATCACAAACAACCTCACCCCCCAAATTAACATGCACGTTGCAATTTTGATTTGGGATAAAAACACCATTTTTTCCAACAATAGAAATAGTATGTTGTGAAATGGGTGTGTTTTGATAAATGAGGAAAATTTTGAGTATCTATACTTCTGATTGGAAAAATATTTTCAGTGTTCCAACAGTAGCCTTATTGGTAGTTGGACTTATGCTGCTTCCTTCCGCCTATGCATGGTTTAACATCAAGTCGATGTGGGATCCGTATGGGAATACTTCAGGGATCATCGTTGCCGTTGCCAATGAAGATGAAGGCGCTGTAGTTAAAATCACCAATCAGAAGGTTAATGTTGGAAATGAAACGATAGAAAATCTAAAGAAGAATAAAAAGCTTGGCTGGGTTTTTGTCGACCAGAAAGAAGCAATACGTGGCGTAAAACATGGAGATTATTATGCCTACCTTATTATTCCAAAGGATTTCTCTAAAAAAATTACAAGTATTTTAGAAGCGAATCCAGAAAAGCCGCAAATTGTTTTTGGTGTAAATGAAAAAATTAATGCCGTTGCCCCTAAAATTGCTGCCACCGGTGCCACAGGTGTAACCGCCCAAATTAGTGAAGCTTTTATCAAAACAGTAGGAGACGCGATTTTCTCGGCATTTTATAAAGCAGGAGTGGAGCTCGAAAAGGATTTACCGTCGATTTTTTCTGTGGAAAACCAAATCTTTGAGCTTGAAAAGGCACTCCCGCAAATTGAAGAAATGGGGCGTAAAGCGATAGAATTAGAAGGAAAACTCCCTGAAATTCATGAGAAAGGACAACAAATAATTGCCTTGGAACAGAGGATTCCGGAACTTGACCAGGTGGGACAGAGTATCCTAAAAGTCGAGGCAAGCCTGCCACTTGTCAAGGATGCTGGGGAACAAGTGTTAGTTATGCAGGAAAGGCTCAATGATATCTCTAGAACCACCGCCATTATCAATGACGTTGTGACTCATATTACCGAAATCGAAACACAAATAAAACAAGCAATGGATAGTGTCAATGAGGCGAATCAAACAGGTACCAATTCGGAGCAGTTAACTCCATTATACAATGAATTAATGAACATCCACGGAATCATTCAAAATACCCGGATGGATTTACAGCAAAAGGTAGATCAGGTAACGGGTGGGATTAATACAGCAGCCGATTTTGTTAAAGATGTATTCCCCACAGTTGAACAAAAAATCCATAAGGCAGCTGATTTTGTACGGAACGACCTGCCTAAATTGGAGTCCGATATACGTGAAGCCTCAGACCTTGTTCGTACCAAGCTTCCAGCAGCAGAACAAGCGATCCACAAGGCAGCTGACTTTGCCAGAAATGATCTGCCGGGATTTGAAGAAAAAGTAAGGCATGCAGCAGATCGACTTAGACAGTTTAAAGGCAGTGTCAATATTTACGATTTGATTGAATACTTAAAGCATGATCCGAATAAGGAAAGCAGTTTTTTAGCAAAACCGATTTTATTAAAAACCGAGCGGATTTTTCCAATTCCAAATTACGGATCAGCGATGACACCGTTTTATACGATGCTGGCACTTTGGGTAGGCGGCACACTTCTAGTGTCTTCACTGCGAGTTGATGTAGAAGATGTGGAAAGTCAATTTAAGCACTACCAAATTTATTTTGGAAGACTATTAACGTTTTTGACAATCAGCATTCTCCAAGCGGTGATCGTATCAATAGGAGATTTGTATATAATCGATGCGTATGTCGCGGACAAACTATGGTTTGTACTATTTAGTATTTTTATCAGCATTGTATTTACCATTATTATTTATACGCTTTGTTCGGTGTTTGGCAATATTGGAAAGGGGCTATCCATCATTTTGTTGGTATTACAAATTTCTAGTTCAGGTGCAACCTTTCCGGTTAGCTTGACACCTGCCTTTTTTCAAGCATTGCACCCGTTCATGCCGTTCACCTATGCTGTCAGTATACTGCGTGAAACGGTTGGCGGAATGATTAAGGCGGTCGTGATAAGAGACACCCTTTATTTGCTCATTTTTGTTGGCATTAGCTTCCTTTTGGCACTAGCTCTAAAACGGCCTTTGGGAGGGTGGATAAACCGGACAGCAGAAAGGGCAAAATCAACCAAAATCGTCCCATGAACTACCCTCATTAAAAACAGCCCGTAATGGTAGTAAAGTGACTAACATTACGGGCTGTTAAGAAAATAGTATTAACAGCAGGATGGACTTTAAATAAGTAGTTGATTACCGGCTTAATAATTCTTTAATCATCAAATAATGGGGAATTCCATCCTCTATAAATACACTTGATGAAGTTTGATAACCTAGTTTTTTATAAAAGCCCTCTGCCTGTGTTTGACCGTGTAATTTGACCTTCTTTGCTCCTCTTTCCTGTGCAATTTCCTCTAATGCTGTAATAATGACTTTACCTAGACCGAATTTCCGGTATGGTTCTAGAATACAAATTCTCTCTAATTTACCAAAATCAACAACCCATCGTACCCGTCCAGTTCCGACAGGTTGTTCTTCATAATAGACCAAGATATGTTCACATTGACCATTCAAATTGTCGAATTCGTCAAATTCATCCTCTAAGGGAACGCCTTGTTCCTCAACAAATACCGCTTTCCTTATGTGAAATGCCTTATTTAAATCTTCTTCAATGGTTATCCTTTTTGCCTTCATTATTTTCAATCCTTTAAATTTTTTTGTTGTATTTACAGCGATATTAGGTTAAATTAAATTTATAATAAATATGTTGTAATTGCAACAAAAACTTTGGCTAAGGAGAAAATATGAAGGAAATTTTACGCGAAATTGGAATGATCGCTAGAGCATTAGATTCTATCAGTAATATTGAATTTAAAGAATTTGAGCTTACTAAAGGTCAGTATTTGTACCTTGTCCGAATATGTGAAAACCCTGGAATTATTCAAGAAAAGGTAGCTGAATTGATTAAGGTAGACCGAACAACAGCAGCACGTGCTATACAAAAACTTGAGATGAACGGCTTTATAGAAAAGAAAGACGATCAACATAACAAAAAAATTAAAAAACTCTTTCCAACTGAGAAAGGGGAAAATGTTTACCCTTTTATAAAATCTGAAAATGATTATTCCAATTCCGTAGCATTAGAGGGATTTTCCGAAGAAGAAGTAGACACCATTTTCAACCTTCTTCAAAGAGTAAGAAAAAATATAGAAAAAGACTGGGAATTTGTAAAAAAGGGAAATAAGAGAAATTATTGATTAGATAAAGGAGAGCTAATTTTTATGAATATAAATATAGAACCATGTACCATCGAAGACCTACCCATGCTTCAAGAAATTAGTTATGAAACATTTATTGAAACATTTAAGGAACAGAATTCACCTGAAAATATGAACGCTTATTTGGAGAGGGCATTCAACCTTAAACAATTAGAAAAAGAATTATCGACTATTTCTTCAAAATTCTTTTTTGTTTATTTTAAAAACGAAGTCGCTGGATATTTAAAGGTGAATACCCAGGATGCTCAGTCTGAAAATATGGGTGAGGATTCACTTGAAATCGAGAGGATTTATATAAGGGCCAAATTTCAAAAACTAGGTCTTGGAAAATATCTTATTAATAAGGCGATAGAAATAGCGGTGGAACAGGAAAAAAGCAAAATCTGGCTTGGTGTATGGGAAAAAAACGAGAATGCAATTGCCTTTTACAAGAAGTTAGGATTCGTGCAAGCTGGTAGTCACTCCTTTTATATGGGGGATGAAGAACAAATAGACTTTATCATGATCAAATCACTTGTTTTATGAATTTAGTTATAGGGGAGATGGATTGAGTGGACAATCGGAGTATGAAAATAAGAAAGCTGTTTTAACCGACGCAAAAGGCATAGCTAAAGTACACGTTGATAGTTGGAAAACTACATATACCAATATTGTTCCAGACGCATACTTAAATAGTTTAGATTATGAAGGAAGGAACAGTTTTGGCAAAATATTATACCCTCTGGCATTGTATATGTAGCTGAAAACAATAAAGGGGAAGTAGTTGGATTCGCTTCTGGCGGTATAGAAAGAAGTAGTAAATATAATGGGGATGAGTGAGAGTTATATGCAATCTATATTTTAAAAGAATATCAGGGACATGGTATCTGAAGAGACCTCGTGAACCCGATCATTGATGAAATCAAAGGGATAGGGTTAAATTCAATGCTTGTTTTCGTTATGCAAGAGAATAGCTCTCGACTGTTTTATGAAGCGTTAGGCGGTAAAAAAATTGATACTGTTGAAGCTGAAATAGGAGGGGAAAAACTCTCCGAACTCTGTATGGTTGGGAAGATATTAGTGATATAGTTTAGTATTCCTTCTATCTATGATTTCAATAGATAGGATGGGTCCGAATATGAATGGATTCCTTTATAGCGTAACTATTGAGGGGGAAATACATCTGGTGATGTTTATACGTACGGATTTGGTCTTTCTTATAATCAAGGAAAAGAGGTAGGAAAACCTGATCATGGAGGGGAAACAGGAACACCTGCTCATGCAGCCATAAAATAATAAAAAATTGGCGATAAAGTTGTTTAATGGAATAGATAGAAAGGTCCATCCGACAAGGCTGGGCCCTTCTATTTGCTTTATAAAGAGTAATAATTTTATGACTACTTAATTTATTATACACATGGTAGAATGTATAAAAATAAAACCGCTTTTATTTCCTCATCAGATAGGGGTGCATTTGAATGAGACTCAAAGGTTTTAAAAATTTGTTGGGGATAATTAACAAAAGAACCAACGTAGAAGAATATTTAATGCAGAATCCAGAAAAGGTTCCGAAAAATCTTAAACAACAATCTTTGTTTCTTGAAAATAAATTAGGGGATAACAACAGGAAAGTTATTATGGATAAAGACGAGGAAGGAATTGTAACATCTTATCCTAATAAAGAGCTTAAAACCAATAAGTTCGCAATCAGGAGAAAAACAAAATACATACCAATTTTAAAACACAAACATGAGTATATTGAACTTATATATGTTTTAGAAGGTAGTTTTATTCAAGGAATAAAAGGAAAACAGATCGAGATGAATAAAGGGGATTTATGTATTTTAGACAAAAATGTCGAACATAGTTCATTACCTTTACGTGGTTCTGATGTCGTTGTCAATATTATCTTGACTCCGGAATTTTTTGATGGCATTTTCATGCATTTATTGTCGGATGATAACTTTATTTCCAATTTTATTGTTAATAGTCTTTACTCTAAGAGTAAGGAACAAAATTTCTTAACCCACCATGTAAAAGACGATTCTGTCATAAAAATCATTTTAGAGAACCTCCTACTCGAATATTATTCAACAGAAATTAAATCTTCAGCGGCTATTAACGGCTATCTCCTAATTCTTTTTACAGAACTTTCAAGAGAAATTATTAATAGTACTGGTGACCTTATAAAGGATGAACAAAATTGGTTAAAGCAAAGAATTTCAACCTACATTAGAGATAGACATAAAGATACAAATCTTAATGAAATGGCGGATTATTTTCATTTTCATCCTAGTTATTTAAGCAGTCTTGTTAAAAAAGAATTTGGTAAAAATTTAATGGATTTACTCACAGATGTGAGAATGTCAGAAGCAAGCAAATTACTTAAAAACACAGATATGACAATTGAAAATATCGTATATGAAGTAGGTTATACAAACATTAGTCATTTTTATAAAGTTTTTAAGAAAACATACGGTATGACTCCGAAACAATACAAGACAAATATAATAAAAAATAGTAAGTTAAAGGCAAAATAACGGATTTTGTCTTTTTTTCGGAAAAGGAATGTTAAAAAAAGACATAATATCCGTTAAATTTGGTTGCGGAGTAATGGCTTAAAGAAATATATAGTTTATTAAAGCGATTTTTTTCTTTTAAAAAGAGTAATCATTAAAATTGATGTTGATTTCAAAGTGAAGAAACTCCCGCCAAAATGGTGGGAGTTTTTTGATTCCTTTTTCTCAAATAAAGTAGGCCATTAATGTAAATATTCTACCACCTTAATAAAACATATAGTCGCCTAAATAATCAACATTACTTAATATTTATTAAATTTGTAAAATTAGGATAAGCAAGCGGTTTCCAAATGAAAGGTGGTGATTCAATTAAGGTACAAAACGGTTAACAAAGTGGAAGTGCTTTAACAGAGAAAAATTGAAAGGGAGAGAGAGATGTTTTTAATGGTAAATAATTTAAAAAAATCGGTACTATTTATGCTGGTTATCTTACTGGTATTTACGCTTCTAATACCAGGTGTAAGCGCCAATCAAGGGGTAAAAAGCAATCTTAAAGACACAGTAGTCAATGCAGGTAGAATTGTTGAAAATATTGATAATGATTGGACATTCTATAAGGGTGCTCAAGATGTAGACCAAAATTTTAGTGCAAATAATTTCAATGATAGTAGTTGGAAAATGATTAGCCTTCCTCACACCTGGAACGCTGAAGATGGTAGTGGAATAGCTCCTAATTACCAAGGAGATGGATGGTACAGAAAGCAACTGGATATTCCTGAAACTTACAAGGGCAAAAAATTGTTCTTACAATTTGAAGCTGCAAACAAAGAAGCAAAAGTATTTGTTAATGGTAAGTCTGTAGATACCAACATAGGTGGTTATCTTGCATTTACAGTTGATATTACAGACTATGTAAGCTATGGACAAAACAATACTGTAGCGGTAAGAGTAAACAATGAAGTGAAAGATTCAGCTCCACTTCAAGGAGACTTCACCTTTTTTGGTGGTATATACAGAAGTGTAAATCTATTAGTTACTGATAAAACTCATATTGATGTAGAAGATTATGGCTCAAGCGGTGTATATGTGACCATTCCTAATAATAAATCTATTGAGGAAAATGCTGAAGTAACACTTACAGTACCTGTTAAAGTAAACAGTAATGATGTTGAAAGCAAATCAAACTCTATAGAAGTTAGAGCTCAAATTAAAGATGCAGAGGGTAAAGTCAGATCAAAAATAGAATTAAAGGCTGATGGGAAAAAGTTAAAATCTGCAAATGTTTCAGGAGGTAATCTCGAATTTACAGGTACAATGAAAGTAAATAAACCACACCTTTGGAATGGAACAAAGGATCCTTACCAGTATACTGTTGAAGTTACGGTAACAAGAAAAGGCGAGGTAATTGACCGGGTAAATGAAAAAGTAGGGTTTCGTTATTTTTCTGTCGACCCTAATAAAGGATTCTTTCTAAATGGAAAAAGTTATCCACTTCATGGTGTAAATATCCATCAGGATAGAAAAGGTTATGGTAATGCAGTACCAAATGATGTCAGGGCAGAGGATTTTGAACTCATTAAGGAAATTGGTGCTAACACACTTAGGGTCGCTCACTATCCACACTCCCAGTATGTTTACAATAAGGCTGATGAAATGGGGTTGGTGGTTTGGGCTGAGATTCCATTGGTAAACACAATGACACTAACAGAAAAATTTTCGAACAATGCCGAAAAGCAATTAACTGAGATGATTAAACAAAACTATAATCACCCGTCCATTGTAACATGGGGTCTTCAAAATGAATTTGGTGGTAACGGCTTTTATACTAGCAGGAATGCTAGTGAAAGTCTTGAAGAGCAGTATGCTGCGGCAACGGAATTGATTGATCGTTTGGCAACGAAAGCAGAAGAATTAGATCCTAACAGACCGACTACTCACGCTATTCAGGGGAATAATTCCCGTGATCCTGAAGGTTATAAGGAAGTTTTGGATCGACATTTGGCTTGGAATGAAAGTGGAAGCATAGATACTGCCTCTTTTAATGCCTATTTTGGTTGGTATTATAATACAGCTGGAGATTTAGCGGACTATCTTGACAGATTACATGAAGAGCATCCAAATGTTCCACTAGGTATTTCCGAGTATGGCAGCGGTGCAAACCCATATCAGCATGACGTCATTGATGAAGACTTTATCAACAACTGGGATGGGGCGGATTCCCGTGGTCCATGGCAGCCAGAAGAATTTCAAAATTATCTTCATGAAAGTGCATGGAGCATCATTCGTGAACGTCCTTGGTTATGGGCAACTCATATCTGGAATATGTTTGATTTTGGCGTTGCCGGTAAAAATGAGGCATCAACACCAGGTATTAATACCAAGGGTCTCGTATCACATGATCGCCAGCTTAAGAAGGATGCATTCTATTTCTATAAAGCACAATGGAATAAAGAAGACCTATTTGTATATATCACAAGCAGAAGATATTCTGATAGAACAGAAAATACTATTCCTGTAAAAGTTTATTCAAACCTAAAGGAAGTAACTTTAACTGTAAACGGTAAGGATTACGGTAAGGGAAGAATGCAGCAGCCAGGTGTATTTGTTTGGGATGGTGTAGAACTAAATAAAAGTGGCAATGTAGTAATTGCATCAGCTAAAAAAGCAGATGGAACGAATGTCGCGGATACTGTTACTACTTGGAAGGTTGTTAAATAATCTTCTAGGTATTGATTAGGGTAAACATTATAAAAAAGCTGGTATGATGAATTTTATCATGCCAACTTTTACTTTAATTAGCCATAAAAAATAAGATGAAGATGCAGACTACACAGCAACTTTAATTATTTAACTTACGTAAAAAAACATCTAATTCATCATTTGATTGAAATTTATAAGCATACCCATAGCAAATCGGTCCATTACCAGTGTGCTCTCTTTTAGGAAATTCTAGGAAAGATGTATTATGATTTAACCCCGTAGATTTTTCCACTAGTTCTTTATTTGCTTCAACCGTTTTTGGATTTAAAACAATAGTAATCTCTTTATTTGGAAGTAAGTAAATTACTTCATTGTTTACAATATTTTTAAATTCAACAGCTTTTGATGTTTCTTTCATCGTTTTAAAATTATTTAATCCAAAAGTATTTTGTATATTTCCCATATTACAATTCACCTCTTACAGTAATTATAAGCCTAATTCTATTACTTTGACATAATTACTCCTGTTTAGGTAATTTTAGTAGTAGTATATTTCGAGTATAGAAAAGGGATGGTGGGATATGGCGGGTAGAAAAATAACCGTAATTGGAAGTATTAACATGGATTTAGTCACGATTACCACTATAATACCTAAGGTTGGAGAAACCGTGTTAGGTCATTCGTTTCATACCATACCGGGTGGTAAGGGTGCGAATCAAGCGGTTGCAGCAGCCCGGCTTGGTGCAGATGTAACGATGATCGGCGCTGTAGGGACCGATTCTTTTGGTAAAACACTAGTGGAACATTTAACAAAAGAAGGAATAAACGCAGAAAATATCATGAAAGTGGACGATACCTCTACTGGAATTGCTTCTATTATAGTATCGGAGGCCGATAACAGTATTATTGTCGTACCCGGAGCAAACAATCATATAACGCCGGAGGTAATCAAAAAACATGAGGATAAAATCATAAATAGTAATATTCTCTTATTACAATTAGAGATTCCCCTTGAAAGTGTCACTAGGGCCGTGGAGCTTGCGAAAAAGCATGGAATACGAACAATATTAAATCCGGCACCTATTCAAAAGCTTCCGAAGGAATTACTAGAAATGGTGGATTATCTAACACCGAATGAACATGAACAAACATTGTTGTTTGATTCCATAGATGGGACAGTGGAAGAATTAGCAAAGTTTAAGGAAAAGTGTATTATAACCAAAGGGTCCAAAGGCGTTATGATTTATAAAAATGGTGAAAAAATTGAAATTCCAAGCATCCAGGTTGAGGCTGTGGATACAACAGGTGCAGGTGATTCATTTAATGGTGCATTGGCCACTGCTTTATGTGAGGGGCTTGATATTGAAGGGGCCTGTCGTTTTGCCAATGTTGTTGGGGCCATCTCGGTTACGAAGCTAGGGGCACAAACGGGAATGCCAACCAAAAAGGAAGTAGAAGAATTTATGCACTTACATAAATCATCTTAAATAGGAGTTAAATCTTCCTAAATTATCAATAAGCCGAAAATATGCAAATTGTCATTCGTTTTTGCAAATTTTACGGCTTTTTACATTCAAAAAAGATACCACAATAAACGGCACCATATTCTTTTTACTTAACAATATTTAAATAATCATCTCTATTGTTACAGGTAACTTTTTATGATATATTATCAACATTACTTATTAAATTAGTTTAATAAGTTTTTAGATGGATACTTATTAAACTAATTTAATAAGTATAATTTAATAGGCGGTGAACCTTGTGAATACAACTCCAAAATCGATGAAAAAGGAAATCCTACGCGGTATTCGTAAATCTCTTTTAGAACTTGGAAGTGCAACCAAAGTTGAACTTAGCGATAAATTGGGAATTAGTTTTCCTACAATAAGTAAATTCTTATCACAGATGAAAGCCGAAGGTGAACTTTTTTCAGTCGGCCTTGATGATTCGAGCGGTGGAAGAAGAGCAAAAAGATATACATACAATCCAGAGTATATGTTAGGGTTGGCAATCTTTTTAGAGAAATCAGAGACAAATTATATTGTTTTTAACTGTTTAGGAGAAGTGAAGGATTTTGGAAAAACCTCAAGTGTATTAATGGATGAGGATTTAAAATTATTAACCCATTATGTTGAAGCGATAAAAGAGAAATATCCAAAAATTAGTTCTGTATCTATTGGTGTACCTGGTTCCGTTGATAATGGGCGGATCTTTTATATACCAGGGTATGAGCATCTTCAAAACTTTGATTTAAAAACATACTTGGAAAATCGGTTTTCAGTACCTGTTGTAATTGAAAACGATATGAATGCGGCAGTACTTGGATATCACGATAGGAAGGGAAATAGGAAAGATAAATCTCTAGTTTATTTATATTCGGGCCAAAATGGTCCTGGCGCTGGTATTATGGTAAATGGAGTCGTAGTAAGGGGCAGTACTAATTTTTCAGGAGAGGTTTCATTCATTCCACATTATGATGATCGGAATTTTGGTCAGGCTTTGGGAAATCAAATCAGGACTAAGAATGCATTCACAAATGAGGAGAATGAGGTCGATGCCATAAGCAGGTTAGTAGCTGCATTTGTATCTATCATTAACCCTCACACCATTATTTTTTGCGATGATGAAGTCAACCAATTTATTATCGACAAAATTGTAAAAAGAAGCTCAAAGTATATTCCGGTAGAACATCTTCCAGAAATTATAATGAGTGATTGGAAACAAGATTATCTAGTTGGCTTACAAAGTCTTGGGCTTGAACTCATGATTACCGATATTCGTAACTAAGAGAATTAAAACCTATATAAATAAGGGGGAGAAAAGAACATGGCTACATTTTTTTTAGTAATTATCTATTTGGCTTTTATTAGCTTGGGTTTACCTGATTCACTGTTGGGCGTGTCTTGGGCTTTAATGCAGCCGGAATTTGGAGCACCACTTGAGACAGCTGGCTTGCTATTTATGACAATTGCTGGAGGAACAATCATTTCCAGTTTTGTTAGTGGAGCTGTGCTCAATCGATTTGGAACCGGAATCGTCACATTTGTCAGCGTCTTAATGACTGCTTGTGCACTGCTTGGGTTCCATTTTGCTCCTTCGCTTGTTTGGTTATTCATTTGTGCCATACCACTTGGATTAGGTGCAGGTGCAGTGGATACGGGAATAAACAATTATGTTGCTTCACATTACAAAGCTCACCATATGAGTTGGCTTCATTGTTTTTGGGGAGTGGGAGCTACACTAGGTCCCGTCATTATGGCTCAATATATTTCAGGGCAACACTCTTGGAGAAGCGGGTACCTTGCCATTGCAGGTCTTCAGTTTGTATTAGTAGTTATTCTTTTCTTCACTTTGCCTTTATGGAGTAAGGTTGCAGGTAACAACAATGTTAACAAAACTCAAGAGCCAGAAAATACAAATAAAGCGGATGTTGTAAAACAAAAACCCTTGCAAATTAAGGGAGTTAAACTTGCTTTACTATCTTTCTTGTTTTATTGTGGTGCAGAAGCAACGATGGGACTTTGGGGAAGTAGTTTCCTAGTAAATGTGAAAGATTTATCCGTAGATACAGCAGCAAAATGGGTTTCCTTGTATTACGCCGGTATTACTATTGGTAGATTTATAACAGGCTTTATTACGTTAAAAATAGGTAACCGTACTCTTATTCGGATGGGACAAATCATCGCAATAATTGGTGCCGCACTTCTATTCCTGCCATTGCCGTCCATGTCCTCTCTTATAGGTTTTATAATGGTTGGATTAGGATTAGCACCGATATTTCCGTGTATGTTACATGAAACGCCAACACGATTTGGGAAAGAACATTCCCAGACAATCATGGGCTATCAAATGGCTGTTGCTTATACAGGTAGTACGTTCCTGCCACCTCTTCTAGGTTTCGTCGCAGCAAACTCAACAATAGGAATCTTCCCATTTGTTATTGTAAGCTTCATTGTAATAATGTTCCTAGGTTCTGAGAGATTGAATTCAATATTTAATAAGAACGCATTTCTAGAGTGGCAATAGGTCTAGACGATCTATTGACCACTCTGAATCTGTAAATAAAAATGCCCATCCTTATGTGGATGGACATGATAGTCATTATTCTTGTTGTGCGATTTCTTCTCTATTAGGAGCCAGAGGCGGTTGTTCTAACCATTTATTTTGTACCATCAAATCAAACCATTTTTTTGTTATCATAAGATTTTTTAGGATCGTACCCTCATAAGCTGTCACAAGATCAGTTCTCATGGATGATGCAAGACCTGCTCCATGATAGTTTTGTGCAGCTTGAAATAAGAAACCGATATGATACAACATTAACTTATCCGAAAAAGGAGAATCGGTTGAAGTTGTCACTTCTGTTTCCCATGATTTCGGAACTGGTAAATTGTCCGCTTGCATAATTTTTGTAAATGTTTTTATTTGTTGATCAGCTGTCTTCTCTGAATCCGTTAAAAACTCTCTTACTTCTTTTGTTTGAGCGACTTGACTAAATGCGATAGAAAGTGTTTTAGCCATAATGCTCTTTTTAAGGTTCAAAGAAATACTAATGATTTCAGTGGCTGCTAATTTTCGACCCTTTCCGAAAAAACCGTCTGTGAAATCTTGGCTTGAAATATATTCAGGGTTTTGAGCGGGATAAAATAATGGGTCTCTTTGAAAATTTCCTTTCTCAAGCAATAACTCAATGGTTTGATGATACATTTTTTTTGCGTCGTTATCGCAAGAATCGTAAAAATCTCTTAAATCTTTTCTAACCGATACAGCTAAGGAAGTGCTATGCCCCAGCAAACCATGTAATGTCATGATATGTAAATAATTTAAGCAAAATATATCCGTGAACAATCTTGGTTTGCCTTTAAAGAGGTCAGATTCAGTAAATCCAATTGGAATTGGAAATCCCTCAATCTCCATAAAAGTTACGATTTGTCTCCTTTGTTTTTCAAATGTAGTAATAGCATCCTCAAAAATCGCTTTTATTGGCTCGTCTTCAATAATAGAAACCATATACCGATTTACTACATCTGTCATAGTGCCGTTCACGTACTCTCCCCATAGAGTTCCTATTTCGGAAGATGTGAGTTTTAATTTATTCTCATCCACACGATCACCTCATCAATATTATTTACCAATTCAGTAAGTGTTATGATTCAACAAATCTATTTGCATATATGGCAGCTGGTTTCTTATTCCGCTAACGGTTCAATAACCACTAAAAAAACAGTGGGAAACTAATGCTTCCCACTGCGTATTACGTTATTTAACTGGCGTTTTCATTAGTAGTTTTGAAAATGTGACAGATTTAATTTCACTAATAAAAGTTGAGCCTAAAAGTAATGTACCACCAAGTATTTGAATAAATGTCATTTGTTCTTGAAGGATAATTGCCGAAATAAGTATTGCCACAAAAGGATCGACATAGCTTAGCATCGCAATACTTTGTCCTTTCAACTTCTCCATACCTGAGAAGAACAACCAAAATCCTATACCTGTATTGATGACACCTAAAATTAAGATAAAAGGAACGGAAGAACGGGATACTTCAAGAATACCAAAGCCTTCAGTAAAGAAAACATATGGCGTGAGAAGTAAAGCTGTTGTTCCGAGCTGAATGATTGTCAACTCTAATTTTCCTAGAACTTTAATGAATTTATTTAATAACAATAATGCAGCATAAAAAGCAGCTGCGATTAATCCATAAGAAAGCCCAAGGATATCTTCTGATTTAGACGCACTTACACCTTCTCCAACAATCAATAACATGCCGATTATCGCGAAACCGATACATCCCATCTTTTTAAAAGATAATTGTTCCCTAAGTACAAATGGTGAAAGAATCATCACAAAGACAGGTGCAAAGTAATAACCTAGCGTTGCGTTCGCAATTGTCGTATGGTCGTACGATTTATAAAGAAAGATCCAATTTCCACCCAACGCGATACTGGAAAGAAACAAAAATAAAGCATTCGATTTAACTAAATTCCACGATAATTTTTTCTTCATTATGAAGAGTATTAATGTTAAAAATATGCATCCTATGAAACTGCTTAGTAAAGCTCTTTCGCTCGAAGAAAGATCAATGTATCGAACAACTAAACCAATTGTACCGAAAATAATCATTGATAATATAAACTGTATTTTAGATTTCATCGTTTACTCCTTCGAATCTACGAAACAGCTTATATTTCGCAGATTCTTAATCTGTTTTTAATATAAGCTTATTCAGTACTGACTGGACAGTTGGAGTAAACGGAGGTGGCGGTGATGTTGAAAATGGGTTCCAAATGTATAGATTTATATTTGTTAATGGCATAATAATCCTCCAATTTCTATTAACATATTACTAGTGTCTATTTTTCCTGGTGAAGATGAATCAAATCGGATTGTTTTTTTTTCTAGTTTTTAAACTCATTCAATCTTTCATAGGTTTCAATCAGAAAATCATAAAACAGCTTTTCGGTTGGAAGCAGGTCACGTTCGGCAGGATAGATAACACCGACTGTTCGTGTGAGCCTCGAGTCTGAAAGTGGAATAACAACGGTAGACCGTGGTGTGTTATCCACCAATGTCATCTCCGGCATTAAGGCTACACCCAAGCCTGCAGATACTAACCCTTTTAATGCATCAATATCTTTCCCTTCGAATGCAATATTTGGTGAAAAGCCCGCACCGTTACAGGCTTGAACCACTTGTTCACGAAATACAAACCCTTCAGGAAGGACGCAAAATTGGTCATTCATTAAATCCCGTAATCGAATGGATTCCCTGTCCGATAACGGATGATGAAGAGGGATGAGTGCCACAATATTCTCTGTGAAAAGAATGTCCCCTTTAATCTTTTTTTCTTTTTCGAGATTCGGCATCGGGGCAATCATCGCCAAATTAAATTGACCATTTACAACGCCATCAATTAAATCATAATAAAGAGCATTGCTCATTTGAAACTTTGCTTCGGGGAAACGCGTACGAAAAGAATAAATGATGTGAGGCAAAGTATGGGCTGCCATGCTAATCGGAAAGGCAATTCGAACGGTCCCTTTTTCAGGATTTAAATATTCTCTAATTTCTCTCTTTGAATCCTCCATCAAATACCATACTTGTTTAATCCGTTCATAAAAAATTCTTCCTAGAGGGGTTAACTTTACGCTCCTTCCCTCACGGATAAAAAGCTCTACACCTAATTCCTTTTCTAAATTCGCAATTTGTCTGCTAATTGCCGATTGGGCAATGTGCAATGCATCTGCAGCCTCTGTTACATGCTCTCTTTTTGCTACTTCCAGGAAGTATTGTATTTGTCTAGTCTCCATTTTTTACCACTCCAGGTTCATGCGTTTAAGCATGCATTCATCAAAAATTTCGGAACTATTAATTATTAAATTATATATTGCAAATACATTTTAGAAAAGGAATTCTGCAAACTTAAAACAGTGACAATCCTGGTAAGGAAGAATTGGGGAAAAGTCAAATCATGAATAAGTTGCAACTTTTGTAATCAACTTAAGAAATATACAAATTAGAAGAAGGTGTATTATGGCAAAAAATTGCTATCGTAAATTCACTATCATTACTTTAAGTATGGTCTTATTACTAATGTCTTCCTGCAGTCAGTCACAAAGAAAAGAGGCAGAATACAGGACGAAAAAAATTCCCAGAGAGGTTTTAGGTTTCTACACAGAAATGGAAGGAACGTTACCAGGGTCTCAACCAACAGTTAATTCACAATTCTCTAATATAAGTATCATTGCACCCTTTTGGTATAAGCTTGATGATAAGCAACCAGGCAATCTTATCGATTCGGTTACAGTCGATCATAAAAGAATCGTTATAGAGAGTGCTCATGAAAAAAACGTAAAGGTATATATGGTAGTACATAATCTCTTTTATGAAACCGAGGAGAAGGGAAAGCAGGTAGCGAGTAATATACTTAATATCGATAAAAACCGCAATGTTTTTATTCAGAACTTACAGAATGAAATCAATCAGTTTAAATATGACGGTATTAATATTGACATGGAAAATTTGTATTTGAAAGACCGAGATTCCTTTAGCCTGCTGATTAAAAAATTGTCTGATGCTCTGCATAGTGATGGAAAAGTGGTTACGGTTTCTGTCCCGGCAAACACTGGTGATTCCCGTGCTAATCCCTGGTCACCTTGGTTTGATTACGAAAAACTTGGTTTATACTCAGATAGGTTAATGCTAATGACATATGATGAGCACAACCCAAGAACAACACCTGGGTCATCCGCATCATTCAATTGGACAGAAGCAACCATTCGCTATGCTTTGAAACAAGGAGTACCACCATCAAAAATTTTACTGGGTATCGCTGGTTATGGATGGGACTGGGATACAACATCAAGTGAAACCTTATATAGCTCCCATGCAATGTTAATGAGTCAGATAACAAAATATAAAGCTAAAGTGATATGGGACTCTCGTTCGCAAACACCTCATTTCAGTTACGTAGATAAAAAACAACATAGCCACCAGGCTTGGTTTGAGAATAGCCACAGTCTGAGATTTAAGCTAGACCTTGTAGAAAAATATAACTTACGGGGAATTGGGATTTGGCGACTTGGCTTAGAAGACCCAAAGTACTGGACGACCATACCTGAGAAAATAAAAGTAAAAAAGTGATGTGTTGTCTACCAAGAACCATGGAATACTTCATGAAATTGAGAAGTTTGAATTTGGACTAACGGGGGCACCATACGAAATCCAGCTACCAAAAATTCTTGTTGGCCTTATCTTATTCAACTAACGGTTGAGGTTCTAGATTTAAAATTCATAACATTATATGTAATTTAATAAGTAATACACAAGATATTGTGGTTACAAATGGTGTCTTTGCCCCATGTTAGTTAGAGAAAAACCTACAAAAGTACATGGTTTCCTGCACAATTTGGTAAATGGATTGGAACTCCTATTTCTTGGCTATACCCTCTGCTATTTTTATATGAAGTGGGAAGAATACTAAACCATGTACATTTGCTGGGTATTTACCACTTTTTTTACATAATTACTTGAAAAAAGAAGTGAGTGAGTATCCAGGTCTTACAGGTACCTTTGAATTAAAATCTGATTATGTAGGTCCTCATGAAGATGGATTCGCTGGAAGGGTCTTAACCGATAGATCTCTATAAAAAAGTAAAAGAGGTGTGCCTGCAGGAACCAGGCATGCCCCTTTCTTATTGGTCTAGGTAATAATTGTCTGGTAATAAAGTTTTATCTTAATAAGATAAATTGGTAATAATTCACCACATTAATTTTTCGAATAATTTGAAAAGTCGGTAAAATAGGCATCTTGTCTGCATTTTGCTGAAGGGTTACGATGGTAAGGTCTAATTTTACAAATATTCCAGTAAATTGTAAAAAGTGAAACTATTAACATAATTAAATACCAATTTCCTAATACTGCATCTTGTTAGGCAATTGGTAGAATAAATCACTAAAAGAAAAGTAAGGGGGTGATCAATAATCTATAGACAACTTGTTTCGGCATAATACTATTTTTGTAGGGGGAAAATCATGTTAAAAAAGTCTAAAACTATACTTGCTACTATGTTAACACTAACCATGATGTCTGAAGTTGGTCCTATAAATCAACCTGTTAATGTTTATGCTGATTCTGAAGTACATACATCTCTATCAGCTCCAAGTGATATTGTAATCCCTTCTGTAACTCAAACCTCTATTTCATTGAAATGGAACGAAGTAGATGGGGCAGAAAGCTATAATATCTATCGTACTAAATTGGGATATAAGGATTATAAATTAATTGGTAACTCACAAACTACAAATTTTGTTGATGATAATGTTGAAAACGATTCCACGTATAAATATAAGGTTTCTGCATTAAATGGTTCCGGAGAAGGGGAAAAATCTGTTGAGGTGTTAGGCATGACAGAATGGTCCTTCCCAAACCTGGTAAGTAAGATTGATATTAGTGCAGCGGGCACTGGAAATAGAATGCGTATCGGCGATATGAACAGTGACGGTCGCCAAGATATTTTAATGGTACAGCCGGCAAATGTAAGAGATGACGCTCGCAATCCGCGTTATGTAGGACATTTAGCTGCATATGATATTGAAGGAAACTATTGTGGCAGCAAGGAACAGTAGATCCGAAAGTTACAACCAGTGGAGCAGATGAGCCTGTTCAGATTTATGATATTGATGCAGATGGTGAAAATGAAGTACTGACCGTAATGCAGATGGGCGAAGATACAGAAAAGTATTTTTATATTTTTGATGGAAAAACGGGTGAGATTGAGAAAAAGCATGAACTTCCAAGTCAAAGAGCTCATGATGCCATTTTTATCGCTAATTTCTCTGGCAACCCAACTCCACAAGATATCTTATTGAAGGACAGATATTCGGACGTATGGGCGATGGACAAGGATTTTAACCAACTTTGGCATTATACAGGAAAGACTGGACATGGCTTGCTGCCTTTTGACTTCGACGGAGATGGAAGAGATGAATTAGTTAATAACTATTCATTAATTTCATACGACGGACGGGAGTTATGGAGAAAGGATTTACCGGATCATGTCGATACCCACTGGGTCGCAGATATAAACAGTGATGGAGAAAATGAGATCATTCTGGGTGGTTCTGATACGTTTGCCTTCGATGTTAATGGTAACCAATTATTGAGAAATGGTGATACAGTCGAGCCACAACAGATACTAGTAGGTGATTACCGCATCGACTCTCCAGGCTTAGAGCTTGCAGGACTGGATAGAATTAACAGAGGAAAACCAGGTCGTGATGGAATGTTCCTTTTTACATCAGAAGGTAAAACTTTATACCAGGAGCAGCGGTCGATGGGAGATTGGGGAAGTATCGTACGTCCTCTTGACAACTGGACAGGAAGCTATACACCGCTAATAACTTCATACAGAAGAGGTGTGGATGCAGATAATCCTAATGGAGTGGTACCAAAGCTTTACGATGGATACTTTAATCCTATTGTTACCTTTGATAAACATACGGATGCAAAAGAGCAAGTAATGGTAGCAGACATGGCTGGAGATTCCAGGGATGAGCTGATCGTTTATAATCTAACAGGAGACCTTTCAGTATCCATTTACTCCAATGGTACAAGCAATTTAAAGGAACATATTACAGGTGTTACCCGTATGCCAGACTTCAGAAACTACAATTTCAGCAGATATGATTCCCGCAGATATGATTTAACCATTAAAAATCTTATTCCTGCAGGAATTGAGGCAAGTGTAAACAATAGTGCTGATATTAACGTAAGTTGGATTCCTATATTAGGTATAGAAAACTACAATATTTATCGTTCATCCACTCCAAATGGTGAATTTACAAAGATTGGAACTTCTACAATCCCAGAGTTTACTGATAATACAGCGCCTATTGGTACATCGTATTATAAAGTAACGGCTGAAAATAACAAAGGTGAATCGAATCTACCGATTGTGGCAGCAAGCGAAACAATTAGTGCCAGTGAAATTCTTCCACCTGTGAAAACGGATGAGTCTACTACTTACAAAGCGGGGAGTACGCTTCCAATAAAATTCCAATTAAAGGATGATGCAAGTAACTTCCTTACTGGAGCAACTGCAAAGATATATGTGGAAAACGCAAAAGGAGTATCTACAAGTTCAGCAGCAGAAGATAATCTGTTCCGCTATGATTCTACTGAAAATCAATATATTTTCAATCTCAGCACAAAGTCAATGTCTGCAGGTAAGTATAATATAAGGATAGATGTGGGTAATCGTACGATCTATTCTTTCAATATTTTACTAAAATAGGTGGTTAGTCTTTTCTGGATTTATTATTGGGAAGAAAGACAAAAAGCCAGGAAAATCCGATAAATGGATTGCTCCTGGCTTTTTTGCATGAGGGCTTCCACAATATTAATGAAAGGATTTATTTTCTTTGTGACCGAACATAAATTTATGGTTCAACTGGGGAAAAATGGCGAGGGATTTATGTCGAGATTTGTTGCTAAATGTTGGTTTACCTCATATAATTAAATTTTTATAGATTACTATAAAATTTATTATAATTGAGGTCGATTATGGACAAAATTGTCATTACAGGTTTTGGAGTTAAAGCCCCGGGTATTAGTAATATCGATCAATATAAATATGTGTTAGAACAGGGTATCTGTACACAGGAAATACTCCACGGCCGTGGCAATAACGGTTCTAATATTGTATGTGGAGTGGTTCATGAAGAGTTGGACACCATCTCTGGTCAAAATTATAAAAGGTACCCACGCACAGCCCGGTTGGGAATTGCAGCGGCTGAGGAGGCTTATAAAATGGCCAACTTTCAAAATGCAGATTTTGCACGTGTTGCCGTCATAATGGGTACATCAGGTGGAGGAATGTTAGAAGCTGAAAAATTCTCTAACCATGGTAATAACCTTAAAAAAGTACCTATTCACTATATACCTGTAGGTGATCCGCATACATTATCTTCTGGAATCACTAAGCACCTTGGGATAAATGGACAGGCTTATACCATCTCTACAGGGTGTACTGCAAGTCTAGATGCGATACTTATGGGCAAATTATTCTTAGAAGCTGGCCATGCAGATATTTGTATCGTTGGCGGTTCTGATGCTCTTCTAGGCGATTGGATTACCTATGGATTTTTAAAGACAGGTACGATTGCCGAGAATGTTGAAATTGAAGAGACCGGAGTACCTTTTTCCACTTCTCACAAAGGTTTTGTTAAATCAGAGGGTTCCGCCGTTGTGATCATGGAACGGAAAAAGGATGCAGAATCAAGAGGCGCTAAGATATGGGGGCAAGTCAGCGGCGGTGCTTCAAATAATGAAGCTCTACCCATATTACAGTCAGATGCATCTGGCCGCTTAATGACAGCTGCATTAAAAAGCGCAATAGGCGATTCTCTCCCTACCTATGTAAACAGTCAAGCGCTTGGATTAGTACAGAATGATATGATTGAGTACATTACTCATTCTAATCTCTTTGGATCCACAGTCCCTATTACTTCTATAAAAGGGATGACCGGTCATATGTTTGGCTCAATGGGAGCGATGCAAGTTGTCTCTTCGTTAATAAGTATGGAATATGGATTTATTCCACCAACGATTAAAACGAGTGGAGACGGTTTTAATGACTTGCCAATTGTCTTTGAGACGAAGTATCAAAATGTCGAAAGTGTTGCAATAACTAACCATGGGGTTAGTGGCAATAATACATGTTTATTTATGACAAAACAAAATTGAGGAAGAAGCAATGATTTTTCTATTAATGATTTCTTTTGCCTTATTTCCTTTAGCAGCTGGAATTACAACCATCTATATACTGGGAAAAACGAAATTATCAAAGCTTTTATTTATCTTTTTTATTTTTGCCTCGTTTTGGCAAATCGATGTTTCGTTTTTACATGCTCATGAATTTTTTTCAAATAGTGTAATTGAGTTTTTATTTCAGTTATTTCGGTTTGGTTCAATCATGGTGGCTCCAACTTTATTTGCCGTTATCTATACGGCCATTAACCAAACACAAATGATTGAATCTAGAATGGTAAAATATACAGTGAATAAAATTACGGTAGTCACTCTTTATATCTGGTCAACCTTTGTCTACTTGATTGGATGGAGCCACAAAGGCATTCAAAGCTTTGAATTAGTAAAATCCCAGGGGTTAATAAAGGTAAGTTTCTTGTACCCTGTCTATGGAGATTGGTCATGGATTTTTAACTTTAATACATGTATGTTCATTATTATCACTGTAATATCACTTGTATTAAGTAAAAAACTCAAGGATTCTGAAACCAAAACGTTTATCCGTTATTTTATTATCATAGCAACAGTTGGATATTGTATTGGATTCTTAAATATGATTAAATGCTATCTGCTATTACCTAGCAGTATCGCTGTTTTATTTTTATCGATTGGGATCCTGATTCCAGTGATTAGAATGCACCAAAAGATCATTACGAAGATGAATAATGCACTTTTAGATCAAAAAGAATTTTTTCATAAAATAATTGATCTGAATCCCAGCTATATCTATGCCAAAAGTCAAGATGGAAAATATACAGTAACCAATCAGGCTTATGGTGTACTATTTGGGGTGAATTCCGAAGACCTTATCGGAAATCATGAAATGGATTATAATCCGGATCTGGATATGGCAATGCAGAATGCATATATTGATTACGAGGTATTAACAACCTTAGCAGAAAAGCATATACCGGAAAATGAAATCATTGATGCACAGGGAAATAAAAGGTGGATCCAAACGGTAAAGCTGCCTATTGTTTCATCAGGGGATAAACAAGTCCTTACTGTAGCGACTGATATTACACAGCGAAAAATCAATGAAAAAAGGCGAGAGTGGGAAGCTCTTCATGATCCTCTCACCGGATTACCTAATCGACGTGCCTTTCATCAAGATTTAAACGAAAAAATGAAAACAGCGGCACTAAATAATGAGAATGTAGCTGTCATATTTCTAGATTTAGATCGTTTTAAAATTATTAATGACACCCTCAATCATGAAAATGGGGATCTTCTCCTAAAAAAAGTAGCAGAACGGTTAAGTAATGCGGATGATAAAAGGGTGACCGATT
The DNA here is from genome assembly GCF_013409995.1 of Neobacillus driksii. Classification (GTDB taxonomy): domain Bacteria; phylum Bacillota; class Bacilli; order Bacillales; family Cytobacillaceae; genus Neobacillus; species Neobacillus driksii. Next base: position 109,160 of record NZ_JACCBX010000008.1, on the reverse strand, counting down.
TTTCAGTTTATCGACTCGGCGGTGACGAGTTTACTTTTATTTTATCTAGTGTAACAAAGGATGAAACAACCATCTTTGTAAAAAGAATCTTAAATATATTCAAGAAATCATTTATGCTAAAAGATCATGAACTATATGTCACTTCCAGTTTGGGCATCAGTATGTATCCGACAGATGGTGATCACCCAGATATATTAATAAAAAATGCGGATATTGCGATGTATTGTTCCAAAGAATCGGGAAGAAATTCTTATTCCTTCTTTACGCAGGAGATGAATCATGATTATCAGAAGAAAATGGTATTAGAAAAGGCTCTGCGAAAAGCATTATATTCCAATGAACTTAAAATGGTTTACCAACCAAAAATTGATATTGAAACGAACAGTATCATTGGTATGGAAGCATTAGTAAGATGGGAGAGTTCAGAATTAGGAATGATATCACCTTCTGAATTTATTCCTTTAGCAGAAGAAACTGGAATCATATTACCTCTAGGGGAATGGGTTCTGAAATCAGCCTGTCTTCAAAATAAGATTTGGCAAGATATGGGATACACTCCTATACCAGTATCCGTAAATATCTCCATGCGGCAATTTAATGAGGGTAACTTTGTAGAATCAGTGATGAATATCTTAAAAGAAACAAATCTTGACGCTCACTATCTAGATTTAGAAATCACGGAGAGTATTTCGATGGCTGATATCAATTCTGTGATTTGCAGGTTAAATGATTTAAAGACAATGGGGATTTCGATTTCAATTGATGATTTTGGAACAGGATATTCTTCATTAAGTTATCTGAAAAAGTTTCCGATTAATTCTCTAAAAATTGATCGTTCCTTTGTAAAAGATATCACAAGCAATTCTGAAAATCGTGCTATTGTAAAAACGATTATTTCAGTGGCCAATAATTTAAATCTTGATGTGATTGCAGAGGGTGTAGAGACTGAAGAGGAGTTACTATTCCTAAAATCAAATGGCTGTTTGGTTGTACAGGGATATCTGCTCAGTCCTCCGCTATCGGGTGAAGAATTTGAAAGAACCTTCCTAGAGCAACACAAAGGATCTGTATTATCTAAAAGAAAAGGGCCGACAGTATTTTAAACTGTTCGCCCTCAGATTGTCGAGGAAGAGTATTCTTCTCGGCAATTTGTTATTTTCTATGTCAGACCTACAACCGATTATGCATTAAATCCTGTTACATGCTACTATTTGAAGACAAATCGTACGTGCCTCCGAAAGGATTAGTCCTCAATCAGGTGTCTTGA
>NZ_JACCBX010000008.1:0-107796 GCF_013409995.1 Neobacillus driksii | reverse complement strand
TGAAGACAAATCGTAAGCGCTGCGAGGAAGGATTAGTCCTCAATCGGGGGTCTTGAAGACAAATCGTAAGCGCTGCGAGGAAGGATTAGTCCTCAATTGGGTGTCTTGAAGACAAATCGTACGCACTGCCAAGAAGGATTAGTCCTCAATCAGGTGTCTTGAAGACAAATCGTAAGCGCTGCGAGGAAGGATTAGTCCTCAATCGGGGGTCTTGAAGACAAATCGTAAGCGCTGCGAGGAAGGATTAGTCCTCAATCGGGGGTCTTGAAGACAAATCGTACGTACTGCCAAGAAGGATTAGTCCTTTAGCAGGGGTCTTGAAGATAAATCGAACGCTCCACCTACATTAGAAAAACACAGTGCATTTGCTATAGGTATGAAAAAAAGGCTGTCGAACTTTCTCGACAGCCTGAGGGCGGACAGTATTTTAAACTGTCCGCCCTTTCCATTTTCTAAAACCGCATAAATTATAAACGCCAACCCTCGAATCTGACACTTGCTCCATGGAAATTTCCCCAATCTGTCAGAATTACAAAATCAACTAATTCGGACACTGCTACTCTTTGGTCTGGGCGCTTTGGCGGCTGAACTCGCTTGGAGTCACACCTACATATTTGCGAAACTGCCGGGTAAAGTGGTTGTAATTTTGAAAGCCTACGTCATGGGCCGCTTCCGCTGCATTCCGATTCGTATGTGCAAGCAGCAATGCAGCCTGTTTAATTCTCATGCGGTTAAGTGCCTCCACAATGGATTCGCCGGTGTTTTCTTTAAATAAATGCGATAGTCTCGATGCCGAGAGCCCAACACTACGGGCCAGCTCCTCAACTCGAACAGTCTCCTGCATCCGTTGGGCGAGCAAATAAAGCGTTTCTTCAATCCGCGGGTCAAACCCGCTGGATTGCTGCTTTGCGAGCAGCATCAAGACCTCCCGCAATGCACCCAAGCACAGCTCGTGCCAATAAGCACCTTGTTCCCGGGAATCTGATAGAATTCGGAGAAAACCGTGGTAGATGCGCTCTCTTAATCCTTGCTGTTCAATATGCTTGATGGTCAAAGCATCGGGTGGCAGTATACTTGCGTCCATGAATCCGCCAGTAAAATGTGCCCAAACAAAATCCCAAATTTTTTCTTTAGGCGTACCGTATCGATGGGGTGTTCCCGGCTTCAATAGGGTTACGTCACCGGCAATTACCCGCTGCTCGCAGCCATCCGCCTCGAAATAACCTTCACCGCCTAGTGTGTAAGTGATAAGCCAGTCACCCATTCCGTCCGGACGTGCAATAGAATAGGTGTCACTCTCATGGTAATGTCCAGCAATTACCATGCTGTAGATAGATCCGTTATCGTTGGAGCGGCTGTCCTGTTTCATGGCACTCATCCTTTTTCTTAATAATACTTTCTCAGGGATAGTTTAGCTTAACTGCGGGTATCCCACAAGTGCACTTTTGAAAAAATAGCAGAATCGTATGCATTGTTAGCAAGATTCATCCTTCTTCTAGTCTTTATTTCATCCGTATAATAAAGGTGTGATAAATATCACTTCAGTAGAATTAGGGGAGGGCGAAGACATGGTGTATAAACATCGAGTGTTAACGCATGAGCAAAAACGACAGTTTGAAACGGAAGGTTATTTAATCGTTAAAGGACTGTTTACGGAGGAGAACCTGGCGGAGATTGACAAAACCTTTGAGGATATCAGCAATAAGGTGATTCCGGGGTATTTTGAGCCGGATTTGCAAAAGGAAACAGCCGACCCGCTAAAGCGTTATCCGAGAGTTATGCATCCACACCGTTTTAATGAAACAGCTAAACGGTATATGCTCCATCCACCGGTCATGGATGTGCTTGCTGATTTATATGAGGAAGAACCACTGGCGGCACAAAGCATGTTCTATTACAAGCCACCGGGAGCACGGGGCCAGGCGCTTCATCAGGATAACTTTTACTTAAAGGTCGAGCCAGGCAATTGTATCGCTGCTTGGACTGCGATTGATTCGGCGGATGAGGAAAACGGCGGGCTGTTAGTTGTTCCAAAGACGAGTGAATATGATATCGTATGTCCTGAGTTGTCCGATTCCAAGGAATCGTTCACTACTCACTATGTAAAGCCGCCAAAGGATCAGAAGGCAATTCCTGTAGTCATGGAGAGGGGCGATGTGCTTTTTTTCAATGGGAATTTAATTCACGGCTCTTACCGTAATAAGACGAAAGATCGTTTCCGCCGCTCATTTATTTGCCACTACGCTAACAGCTCGGCCACACACATTGCCACACATTATCGTCCTCTGTTCCGTGTTGATGGAACGCCTGTGGAACTGGAGAGCAATCCGGATGGAGGTCCGTGCGGAGTTGAGTACGATTCACCGTATGTCCACTAAGCGCGAGCCACGGCTCGAGGTGTTAATGTCCTGGTGGGGGATGAGCGGGCTAGGAGGTCATAATGGGGCTGGCAATGAATGGAGCATGGAAGAGAAGGTGCGGCGCATTGCCGAAGCGGGCTACGACGGTATTAACGGAATGCTGCCAGAGGGCGAGGAGGCAGAACAATGGCAACGGTTGCTGTATCAATACAACCTTTCATACAGTGTAAACGCGTATCCGAAAACGGCGGAGGAGCTGGATGTTTTTCTTCGCAAGGCAAAATCGTTTGGAAGGGTCGATTTCGTCAACGTACAGGTGATGAGGCCGTTTCTGGTCGGAGATCATGCTGTTCAACTGCTTGCGGAAATGGCAGAGCTGTCGCGGTCCGCTGGCATCCCAGCGTATATCGAAACGCACCGCGGCACCATCACTCAGGATCTCCTGCGCACGGTGGAGTATGCGGAGCGCTTGCCTGAGCTTGAATTAACGATTGATTTCTCACATTATGTCGTTGCCGGGGAAATGCGAACGGTGTCGGGCGAGGCTGAAGAGCTGCTCCAGACGCTGCTCTCTCGGACGAAGAGTATACATGCTCGCGTATCGAACGGGGAGCAGGTGCAGATTGATATACCCATGTTTGAGAATGTGGGTGAAGGTGAAATCGAGTCCGAAGACCCGATGTTGAAGCATTTCCAACGTTGGTGGCTTGGAGGTATGCGGAGCTGGCATCAAGCGGCAAAGGAAGGCGAGGTGCTGCCGTTTATCTGCGAACTGGGACCGCCACCTTATTCAATCACAGTGCGTGGCACGGACGGAGTCGAGTGCGAGGTGAGCGACCGCTGGACACAGGCACTGCTGTTTGCAAGGATCGCTCGTTCCTTATGGGAACGGGTCTAAAGAAATTTAGGTTTTAAAGCCTGTTTGCCAATTTGGGAGGATGGAATCGTTTCATGAGAGCATATAGTATTGACGTAAAAAACACGCAAAAAGAGATATACCCGCTTGAAACAAAGCTTGGTGAAGTAAATAAAACAGGAGAAAAATATAGTTTTACAAACTACTATATGGAGAAAAATGGCCGGCCGTTTTTCGGTATAAGCGGTGAGTTCCATTATAGTCGATATAACTGTGAAAAATGGGAAGATGAAATCATCAAAATGAAAATGGCAGGGATTAATATGATCCCAACCTATATTTTTTGGAACCATCATGAAGAGGAGAAAGGAATATTTGATTGGGATGCGAATAAAAACCTGAGAAGATTCGTTGAGCTTTGCGGAAAGCATGGGTTGGGTGTCATTTTGAGAATCGGTCCGTTTGCCCATGGTGAGGCGAGAAATGGGGGAATTCCCGATTGGCTCTTTGGAAGACCGTTTGAGCTGCGTTCGAATGATCAAGAGTATTTGACATATGTGGAGAGGTTTTATCAAGAAATCGGCAAACAGGTTCTAGGATTACTTTTTAAAGACGGGGGGCCTATCATCGGAACCCAGATTGAGAATGAGTATGAACACGCAGGTGCACCGTGGGAAATCACCAATGGAACAGGCAATGAGTGGGTATCCGCAGGTAGAGATGGAAAAGCACATATTATTAAACTAAAAGAGTTAGCCACTCAAGCTGGGATCGATACTCCAATCTATACAAGTACAGGCTGGGGAGGTGCAGCAGCCCCTGTTGAAGAGGTGCTCCCATTGTGGGGAGGCTACGCGTTTTGGCCATGGATTTTCTATGGTGATGTGAAGGAGCACCCGGCTACACCTGAATTCATTTTTAGAGACTATCATAATGACGAACAGAAAAACTACGGGTTTGATCCTGCTTATCGTCCAGAGAGCCTGCCATTTGCCTGCTGTGAAATGGGTGGAGGGATGACTGTATTTTATAAATATAGATTTAAGTTACCCTATGAAAGTGTTGATGCCATGGCGGAAATGAAGGTAGCCGGTGGATGTAACTTTGTTGGCTACTATGTTTTCCATGGTGGTTCAAATCCGAAGGGGAAAAAGAACCCTTTCTTGAATGAAAACGCTACACCTAAAATATCCTACGACTATCAAGCTCCGATTGGAGAGTTTGGACAAATAAGAGAGTCATATAAGCGACTAAAGCGTCAACACTACTTTTATAAATCAGTGGAGGAAAGCTTTTGCAGAACCAAAACAGTCCTTCCCTATGATACGAAAGATATGGACCCATGTGATATTGAAACTTTAAGATTCGCTGTAAGAGCACATCAAGATTCTGGTTTTGTTTTTATTAATAATTATCAGGACCATGTTAAAACAAAAGACCAAAAAGACATTACGATCACAGTGAACCTCGAGAATGAAGAGATATGCCTTCCTAAAACCGATAGTATGTCGTTAGCAAAGGATGAGTGCTGTATCCTTCCATTCAACTTGGATCTGCAAGGACTAAATCTTAAATATTCGACAACACAATTACTCACAAGCATAGAGCATCAGGGTGAAACATACTTTTTCTTCTTCACTCCAAAAGGAATGAATGGTGAGTATTATTTTGAAAGTAGTGATATCCAAGAGGTAAGCGTAGATAATGGAAACATCATTTCGGATGAATATACGTTGATACAAGTAAGTAATGAGGAGATTAGTCTAGTTGATTTCACGTTGAAATCTGGTAAGAGGCTTCATGTTTGTACGTTAACACATGAACAAAGCTTAAAATTTTGGAAGTTTCATTTTAGAGGAAAAGAGCAGGTCTTCATTACGAATGCAACCTTACTTGTAGACGAAGAAAAGATAAGATTAGAAAGCGAAGGGCTAGAGACGGTTGAAATAAAATCATTTCCTGGCTTTAATGTACCGATTAAAATAGCCGGAGAGGAAATTTCTTGTCGGAACCATGGCTTATTTAAGGAATATAAGAAATCGCTCATTAATACTCATTCAGGCTTAGAGGTTAAAATGGTCAACCAAAATAAAGCAATGATTGATTTTCAGCCTGAAGCTTTTGACGATGTGAAGGAACTTCTCCTTCAAATTGAATATGTCGGCGATATTGGGTATGCGTTTATCGATGGCGAGCTCATTCATGATAATTTTTGTAATAATAATACATGGGAAATCGGCCTAAATCAGCATATACAAGACCTAATAGCAAAAGGAATGTATATTTATATTTCGCCATTAAAAGAGGGCAGCTTCGTCAAAAGTGATTCACCAATGGCAGCAAGAGCTGAGGTAATCAATAACCAAATCGCAGAAATTAAATCAATTAAGGTTACAGCAATTCGTGAAATAGAAATTGATATAGAAATGTAACAGTTTAACGAGGGCTTTACTTCAATCGAGTAAAGCCTATTTTCATTAATTTAAAGCTGTTAAAAAACCATTGACATACCATATGGGGGTATAGTAGATTAGTAATGCGGATTTGATGTTAGATGAATGAAAATTGTCACCGGATCCGATAAATAAACAACCAGCGTGCTATGGCTAGCACGTTATCTTTAACAATAAATTATACCCCCCCCTATTGGTATAATTTGAAAAAAATCTAAAAAAATTTGAAACATATAAATAATCAAATATCCTACCAGTATATTGGAGCAGGTATATTTTTGACTATTTTATATACCCTACTGCAGTATGGTAACTAGTAAACTATTAAATAGAATTTGAGTTTTTAATAACAGAGGAGAGATTTATATGGAGAACGATGTAAAAAAAATTAAATACGCCGTAAATGGAGGAATTGGGTTTGGTGCTAGGTTAAATGCAAAACAGCTAGTGACGATTTCAAAATATATGATTGAAGATGAGGAAATTGAGTTAACAACATTCCAGCAACTTTTATATAGAAATCCCGGAAGATAAAAAAGAAGAAATCATAGAAGAATTTCAACGGGTTGGATTAGCATGTTATCCGGTTGGAAACTACGTAAAAAGTTTGAGAACCTGTAATTTTTGCAAAGGGGAAGAAGAGGAAGGTATGCCGGTGGCAAAAGAGTTAAATCACCGTATAGCAGGGAAACAAGTACCATTTACGCTAAAGGTGGCTTACACAGGTTGCCCTATTGGTTGCGGTGAACCAATGTTAAGCGACATAGGCATTATGAAAATTGGAGATTATTACGATTTATATGTTGGAGGAAAGGCAAAAGGGAAAGACGCAGAGGTTGGTTCCTTGCTAATGGAGAAACTTACATCAGAAGAATTGTACGAAACAGTAGAAAAGATCATTGAGGTATATTCACAAAAGGGTAAAAACCGGGAGACATTCAATAAATTTCTAAAGAGAAATGGAAGAGATGAAATACGAGAAGTTCTTCACAATTTCTAAAATTAGAGAAACATTAAACACCAAAAATTGGAGGGATTGTTTTATGCCATCACAATCACAGACAATAGCACAACCTAATCCGAAACGCTGGAAAGCACTTGCTTTATTAGCTTTTGCGAACTTTCTTGTTATGATGGATACCGCTATAATCCAAGTTGCTTTACCTGCGATAAAAAACTCACTAGGCTATACGGAGGCAAACTTGCAATGGGTAATGAATGCCTTTCTTATTTTGTTCGGAGGACTCCTATTATTAGGGGGAAGATTGGCAGACTTATTCGGTCACCGACGTATTTTCATGTGGGGAGTATCAATCTTAACCATTGCGTCTTTATTCGCAGGGTTAGCTTGGAATGAAATATCACTTAACGTAGCAAGAGCAATCCAAGGTGCTGGTTCAGCTATGATTGCACCTGCTGCACTTTCGATAGTAATGATATTGTTTGGTGCAAACAAAAAGGAACTGGGAAAGGCGCTTGCATTCTGGGGACTTTCCGGGGCGGCGGGTGGCTCCATTGGGATTGTTCTTGGTGGAGTTCTTACACAGTTACTCAGTTGGAGATGGACATTACTATTCTATGTTCCTGTTGGTATTCTCGTTTTAATTATGTCGCCAAGACTCCTGCAGAAAGGCACGAGGAAAGTTGGTCGGATTGACTATGCAGGTGCTATTTCCGTTACTGCAGCATTGATTCTGATTGTTTACGGTATCGTTACAGCAGAACATAATGGCTGGCAAGCGCTCTCTACTTTATTGCCTTTGACGATTGGAGCGATTTTATTCATCCTCTTTATTCTCATTCAGGTGTTTAGAAAAGAACCGTTAATGCCGCTTGGTATCTTTAGGACGCCCAACTTGGCAGCGGGCAACTTTGCTCTTATCTTGTTAGCGGCATCTTGGTTTCCGCTTATTTATTTCCTTATTCTTTATTTACAGCAGGTATTGGAATTTGAACCTTTCATGGCCGCAATGGGCATGTTACCGGCACCTGTTCTGATGGCCATATTCATGGTTGTTTTAGCTGAAAAAGTAATGGCAAAATTCGGTATGAAGGTTACAATGTTCATCGGATTTATCATACTAGGTATTTCTGGTCTCTTATTTTCTGGAAATACGATTAATGGACACTATTGGAGTGATGTGTTCATCCCACTTCTATTGGCCGCTCTCGGAAATGCCCTTGCCTATCTTCCTGCAACTACGGCAGCTGTATCGGAAGCTAAATCAGAAGAGTCCGGTCTTGCATCAGGTTTATATAATACTACGTACCAAGTAGGATCGGCAGTTGGCTTAGCCATTTTGGGTTTCCATTGCTGCTGCATCAACCTCCGCAATTGGAGGGAACCCGTTAGTCGCTCTAAACGAGGGCTACCAACAAGCGTTTTTCTGGGGTGGAATGGTTGCATTAGCAGGTGCACTTTTAGCCCTATTAATTGTTCGTTCATCAAATGCATGAGAATCGAACGAGCGTCATCATTTACACCATAACCATAGAAAAAACACCTCTCCGTTGATTGGGATCAATACTAATATACAACGTAAGGTGTTTTTCTATGATTCCTATATCTTGTCGGGTCGTACTTCTACGATATTATCCAATAGCGATAATGCATTTTTTTATCTCTATTTTTGCATGGATCAGAAAATCATAAAACAGTTCTTCCGTGTTTGTCATCTAAGCCGTTTTTATTCCCGTTCAACTGGCGATAATGATAAAAAGTATGATTAATAATGCCAACTGCTAGGAGAAAAAACCATGTATGAAATAACCGTAAAACTGCCAACTAAAAAAATCGAGAGAATCATTACTCATTTATATCAAAAAGGCTACTACCAAACCTTTTACGAAGTTCCATTAGATGTGGTCACAGATTCCAACGGCTATGCCTTTGTTGAGAAGAGAAATGAAACAACAGAACTTAATATCTATATAGATGAATATATCGAAGCAAGAGAACGACGTCAGTTGGTAGAATTATTAGCGATTGATGAGTCCAGTTTGGTGGTTAAGGAAATTGAAGAGTTGAATTACCAGCAGAGTTTTGATGATATTTTCCTCGAGAATGGCTGGGTCATCACGACACCGGATAGAAAGAATCATTACGACAAAGAAAAACGGATTGTACTAGACTCCCAAGGGAATTTTGGTACAGGCTATCATGAAACCACAAAAGATTGTTTGTACTTCATATTACAAAATGATTTTACAGGGTTGAGCGTTGCGGATATCGGAGCAGGTTCAGGAGTATTAAGTGTTGCTTCAGTACTCAAGGGAGCAAGTACGATCGATACATATGACATCCAACCGGTCGAACGGGAAATACTTTATCAGTGTGAATTAAATGGTGTCAGGCCGGTGAATGTGATCCAAAGTGATTTAATCAAGAATAAAAATCGAATGAATAAAAAATATGATTGGATCTTCCTTAATATCGGAACGCAGGAAAATATCGATATCCTTAACGCTCAGAGACTGTTAGATTGCAAGGACACTACTTTTATAACGTCCGGAATGCTTGAATGGAATTCCCATCGGGTAGAGACTTTATTTGAAGAGGCAGGATTCTTGTTGAAGGAAAAGAAACAAAGTAACGAATGGGTGACATGTCTTTTTACGTGCCCTTAAAAAGCCTATTAATGAAATATATATTGATCAAACAGGTGTCTCAATTCCTTGTAGGAAAACTACATGGAAAAGTGACACTTTTTTTATTTATGGCTTTGGTGTTTTTTATTAATGAAAGCGCATACATTGTTACTATACAATGGAGGTGAAGCCTTAGATGTATATTTATGGGAAAGACTATATTAAATATTTAAACGACAACAGTACGGGCTTATTAACCTATGACCAATGGAAATATAAAAACAGTCTACTGGACGCAGGTAACCGAAATTCAACCGAAAGGGTCGAAAAGACTAGGAATCCTGAGAGAAATTATTCTTCAAGCGTTATTAATAAAAATAAATAGTTTGATTGTATGCTGTGCGAATGGAAGACACCGATAAAAGCGATAATTAATTGATCTGCTTCTGTATATTTCCCATCAAATATCAGTTTGCGGACCTCGGGGAGCACTTCCTTTGGCTTTGGATTATTAAAATCTTTTGGGGTTCCTGATCATAAGGTATTAATAGGTCTTCACTTATCGGTTGGGGATCAGGTTAAGCACCTGAGGTGATAAATAGGCGGATAAATTCCGCCTATTTAGTAATTAGTATTAAAAAATGCTGAAATAGACGGAGAGATTCCGCCTATTGGTTCGAAATATTTGAAAATGGGAGATTTTTTTTTTGATTAAGCGGAAAAACTCCGCTAATACACCCCGAAACGAGCTACATTCTGCATATAACCGGAAAAGCTCCGCTTATTTTACTTTTGCTAGGTACTCGGATAATGGACACGAGTTCTTAACTAAAAGAGAGTGAGTTTTTACTCAAATGTCCACTCGCGGTTCAACATGATTAGTTATTGTCATCATTAAAATCCGATGAATCATTGTAATCGTATCGAAATCCGTCTTTAGCGGAAGTGATATTCTTATCAATCTGTACATTGTCGGTTTTATCAAGTAAAAACTCTTCGACTTTATTTAATTCATTATTTGATTTCTCATCGTTTGACTTCACCTATAGCACCTCCTACGAATAATTTTCACGTACCTATTATCCCTATAGAATATTTAATTATACCGATGAATAGATGAATCATGACGTTATTCCTTCCTTCGCACAAGAAGGTAATGGAGCATCAAAAGCAAGTCCAACACGAAACGTTTAGATGCCATTGGTAATTAGTACTCTAATAAAGAGCTGGCTCGCCCATTACGATGGCGAGCTTTGCTCTTTTACACACCAATTATGATGTCAAACCCGACTGCCATTTAGGCATGTTACTCAAATCTTTTAAATACCAAGCATTCATAGCAGAATGGTCAGAACCTGCTAGTGGTTCTTCTAAAAGTGTAAATCCAAATTTCTCATATAAAATACATGCAGCTTTTAAATCATGTGTTGTTTCTAAGTAGCATTTTTCGTAATGTTTAGAGGCAAATGACAAAGCTGTTTCCATTAACTTCTTTCCAAGTCCGAGGCCCTGTGCTTTTGTAGCTAAATAAAGCTTTTGCAATTCGCAAATCTTATCCTGTTCATTAAACGGTGCTATACCAATTCCACCAACTACTTCTCCTTCCATATCTACTACCCAATAGTTCGCATGTTTTAGATTATTATAATATTGATGAAGGTCGTTAAGCTGCGGGTCAAAATAAGCTGTTCCAGGAATATCTAATCCAAGTGATTTTAATGAATCTTGTATGATTTCTTTAACTTTTGCATTATCTACTTTCTTAATTTCTCGAATAATCATATACGATCTCCTTCAATTAAGTCTTAATTTTTATAGATGTCGCTTTTGATGCTTCAGCCCAAATAAATATTAACATAACTGAAGCTTTAAAATACTAACCAAGTCAATATTTTAAAGTTATTTATCTAGTTATATAAAGCCGAAATAGAGGATTATAAAAGTGTTAATCAGAAAGTCATAAAACAGCGTCTTCAGTGTTTGTCATGTAAGAGGTTTTTATTTTCGTCCAACTGGCGATAAAGATAATGCCAACCGAATGGAGAAATAACGATGTATGAAATAACGGTAAGACTTCCAACAAAAAAGATCGAGAGAATCATTACTCATTTATACCAAAAAGGTATTACCAAACCTTTTATGAGGTTCCATTGGATGTGGTCACAGATGCCAACGGCTATGCCTTTGTTGAGAAGAGGGATGAAACAACAGAACTTAATATTTTTTATAAACGATTATATAGAAGCAAGGGAACGGCGTCAGTTAGTAGAATTATTGGCCATCGAAACTCCTTGTAGGAATATAACTACGGGGATTTGTGACACTTTTTTAGCCTTGTTATGGTGTTTTTTAATAATGAAAGTGCATACATTGTTAGTGTACAATGGAGGTGAACCTTGGATGTATATTTATGGTAAAGACTATATTAATTATTTAAACGATGACAAAATGGGCCTCTTAACGTACGACCAATGGAAAAATAAAAACAGTCTAAAAGGCTCCGATAAAGGAAATTTAACTGAAGAGGTCAAAACAACTAGGTATACTGAGGGAAACTATTCTCCAAGCGTTTTTAATAAAATTTTATAGTTTGATTGGGCATATCAATGGATGAGACACCAAGTAAGAAGAATAACTTGACGTGAATTTTAAAAATATAAATTATTTCACCAAGAAAGACACCGTACGACCAACGGTGTCTTTCTATTCTACCTGGTTAGTTTGAATAGGAATTTTTTATAAAAAAAGCACTCCTTATGTAAATGGAGATATGGTTATTATTTTTGTTCTGCAATTTCTTCTCCATTAGGAGCAAGAGGCGGTTGTTCTAACCATTTATTTTGTATCATCAAATCAAACCATTTTTTTGTGATCATAAGACTTTTTAGGATCGTACCCTCATAAGCTGTCACAAGATCCGTTCTCATGGATGATGTAAGACCTGCACCATGATAGTTTTGTGCAGCTTTAAATAAGAAACCAATATGATACAACATTAATTTATCCGAAAAAGGAGAATCAGTTGAAGTTGTCACTTCGGTTTCCCATGATTTCGGAACAGGTTGAAATTGGCTTCCAAATGTGTAGATTTATATTTGATAATGACATAGTAATCCTCCTGTTTCTATCTGTTGTGTGAGCCTCGAATCTGAAAGGAGAATAACGATAGTAGATCGTGGTGTGTTATCGACCAATGTCATCTCAGGCATTAAGGTTACACCCAAGCCTGCAGATACTAACCCTTTTAATGCGTCAATGACTTTCCCTTCGAAAGCGATATTTTGTGAAAAGCCTACACCGTTACAGGCTTGAACCACTTGTTCACGAAATACGACTCTTCGTTAGTTTTAGAATACATTCTTTAAGCCAATCCTCCAATTACCTTGTTAGACTTAAGTGGAGTAAAAAACCTATCCTTGAGATTGATTCCAAGGGAATGAAAGTAGGTTTTGGATAAATTTCCACTTTATCCATTTTATTGTTGATTAAATAGGATAGGTAGATATAGTATATAATTATCATCATGATAGGAAGGAAATACCAAATTAAAAAACGTAAATTAGTTGTCACCTAATTTGAGGAGGCTGTTTTCAAAGTGAAAGTTCTTTTAATAGGAGCCAATGGGACAATTGGCAGTGCGGTTCATAAAGAATTAGAAATGAGACATGAAGTGGTGACTGCTGGGCGGAATGGAGCAGAGTTACTGGTCGATATTACATCGCCAGATAGCATCAAAGAGATGTACGTAAAAATAGGGAAGGTGGATGCCGTTATTTGTGCAGCGGGTGCCACATTCTTTGGCACACTGACAGAACTTACGCCTGAAAAGAATGAATTATCGATTCAAAGCAAGTTAAAAGGCCAAGTAAACTTAGTTCTTCTTGGTCATGAATATGTAAACAATAATGGTAGTTTTACCTTAACAACCGGTATTATTATGGAGGACCCAATTGTGGGTGGTGTTTCTGCGGCCATGGTGGGGGGAGCAATAAAAGCCTTTGTGGAATCGGTGGCATTTGAGTTACCGAGAGGAATCAGGATTAATAACATTAGTCCAACGGTCTTAGCTGAATCAATTGAAAAATATGGTCCTTATTTTCCTGGATTCGAGCCTGTTTCTGCATACCGCGTGGCTAAAGCCTATCAAAAGAGTGTAGAAGGTGGTCAAACAGGTAAGACATATCGTGTTTACTAGATGAGGGAATTCATGGTTTTAAAGTAATTATTGAGTTATTGGAACGCTATCAACAGTTACCAAACAATTGAAAGCGCCTGTACAAGTTGTGCCGGTACTTTTTCGTAAGGGATTATTCATTTAAAATTTTTAAATAATTCAGAAAATGTATTGACACATTTTTGTCACTATTATAACATTCATTATAAGAGAAAGTTAGTGAGTACTAACAAACATAGTTAGGTAGGTAGAAGGAATATGACGACGGATGAAAAAATCTTGAAAGTCGCGATCGATATGATTGCGAGAAAAGGATTTAAAGGAGCCACCACAAAACAAATAGCTGAAAAAGCTGCTGTGAGTGAAATGACTCTTTTCAGACATTTTCCGAACAAAAAGAAAATATTAGAAGCAGCTATTGACCGTTACTATTATAGTTTTCAGATGAAGGAGCTTTTTGAACATAAGTTAATTTGGAATCTAGAAAAAGATTTATTGATGATTGCCGAGACGTATCACACCATCATGAAAAAGAATAAAAATGTCATAAAGATTGCCATTCAAGAAGGCCATAATGTACCGGGACTGCTTGACCAGGTTAATAAGCATCCAAGGCAATTAAAGGAATTGATTGTTAAATATTTAGAAGAGATGAATGAAAGGGAACTTATCAGAGACTGTGATTATGAGCTCACAGCAATGAATTTTCTTTATATGAGTTATGGTCTATTTATATCCCGATCTTTCGTTTCAGGAGAAACCATCACTTCCCTTTCCGAAGAGGATGTAATAAAAGGAAGTGTCCAGGTATTTATTGATCACTTAACTCCCAGTCAGGTAAATGGAAAAGTCAATTAATTGAGGAGGAAAAAACATGCATTTATTAATACACTTAACACACGGTCCAGAGGCACCAACCCAAGCAGACAGGGCTTTTCTAATTGCTAAAACAGCTCTTCGGGATGGTCATCAGGCCTCTATGTTTCTTGCAGGAAGTGCAGTCCAATTACTTAAGGAAGAAAATCTTGACACTGTTTTTGGTGTAGGGGTAACGGCAACGGAGTTACGAAACTCTGTTAATGAAATTCTCGAACTTGGGGGACGAATTGTTCTATCAAAAGTATCCTGCGGGGCAAGAGGTGTTACGGACGAAGAGCTAGTAGGGAAAAAAATAGAATTAGGGTCTCCTAGTGTGCTAGTCGAAATGACCGCTGCTTGTGATAAGGTCATAACTTACGGGTAAGAGAGGTGAAAGCGAATGGCTAGAATCTGGGAAAAATACTTAGATGAACGGGATTCAAAAATTTACTCTGGCGCTGGTTTAGGGTCGATGTATGGCTTGGGAAAAAAACCAGCACTCTTGATTATCGATGTGCAATATGGATTCACAGGGGATGGTCCAGAGGAGATTGAAGAGGCAATAAAAACCTATCCAACTAGTTGTGGAACAGCGAGTTGGGAAGCCATTCCACATATTAGAAGAGTACTAGACACATTCCGAGAAAAAGAACTACCAGTGATCTATACCATTATCGAAGGGTCCAAGAGCAGTCATAATGACCGTGTAGCAATTAAGGGTCAGATTTTTGATCACCCGCTGCTCCTAGAAGGAGAAAAAGGAACTAAAGTAGTTGAAGAATTAGCACCGATCAATGGTGAAATCATTCTATCAAAGAAAAAACCAAGTGCTTTTTTTGGAACTCCATTAGTATCTCTTTTAACAGCAAAGGGAGTAGATAGTGTAATCGTGACAGGATGCACAACAAGCGGATGTGTTAGAGCAACTGTAGTTGACGCTTTTTCAAATAACTATAAAGTTGTGGTTCCAGAAGAATGTGCATTTGATCGTGGCATTACGACCCATGCGATTAACTTGTTTGATATACAACAAAAGTACGGTGATGTCATACCTGTTCAACAGGTTATATCCCTTTTGGAAACGCTTAAACTTGAGGGGGAAGGTAAATGATAATCTCTAAGCAGGACGGAAAATTAGTGTTGGTTAGGCAGGACGAACATGCCATCCAAATGGGAACCGTATCTAGGTTATGGGGAAACGAACAGTTTCAAAAGTTAGTAAACCATGAATCGGTAAGTCTTGGAATTGAAAAACATGACGCTGGATGGAAGCAGCCTGATGATGAAGTATTATTTAACGAAACTACAAAACGCCCAACAAACTTTTTAGAAGTAAATTTACCTGAACATGTTCGTTTCTACGAAATTGGCTATCGTAATACCTTAAAACAGGACCCCTATGCAGGGATGATGTTGGGTATGCACTGGATTGGTTTATATACAAGTAGGTTTGGATATGATCCAACTTTTACCTATAAAGTTTCCGATGATCTCAGAGGCTTTATGAATGATACAATTAACAGTATCCAAAAGGAATGGGTTGATATTAAGCAGCAGTATTGGGCAGCACAACATAAACGCAGTGAATTTGAAGATAACATTTGGATGCAATATGAGTATTTTCAAGTTATGGATCGCTTAGGTTTATTCATGGGGTTAAATAATCCTAAAGAAAAGAATGAAGTTACATTAGGGCCAGTGAGAATGACCAGAGAAAGTGAACCGGTTCACTTAACAATAAAATCCAAAGGAAATGGAGAAATCCTTATTCATCCGTTCCCATTTGCTGATGAATTTGATACTTCCGTCCCTGGAAGAAGAATAGAAGACCGTGACTATGAAAGTCGTCAAGAAGCAAAGGAAATCATAGAAGGCACTGAAAAAGAAGATATCCAATGGAGAATTGTTGCTAGCTAATCTAACACACTACGTTTTATATTATCAGAATTTTGTTAATATATTGATAACTAATATGTAAAAATGTGCAAAAGTGTAATGTTATGTTAGTGGGCACTAACTAACTTCAATTGAATGCAGGTGAATGAAATTGAGCGAAGGCTTTGTCCTAAAAAATGAATTTGCACATGTTTCCGTAAAACTAGACAGGACTGCTAATGGGGATCGGTTATTAATAAAGGATATCCGAACCGGAAAAACCTCTTATTTCGATCCCCTTGAATTAGAAAGTTTATTATGGAGTTCGCACAAGGATCTTACTTCTCTTTTAGATCCTTCTCAAACAAGATGGATTGATGAAGCAGACGACATATAGCATATTTCAGAAGAGTTGGTTGACTAGAGCGGATTTAAGTAGGAGGTAAAATCATTTGAATAAAGTAAAAGCAGCTGTACTGACAGAAAAGGAAACGATAGAAATAAAGGAATTTCCAATCCCTGAAACAGGTGAAAATGACGCCCTTCTCCATGTTGAAGCCTGTGGCGTATGTGGATTTGACAGTGAAGCTTATTTAAATGGCGGAAATGGGGTATTTCAACTCCCATGTGTGATTGGACATGAAATAGTTGGAAGGGTAACAAATTTAGGTCAAAAGGCTGCAGAACGCTGGGGGTTACAAGAAGGTGACCGTGTGGTGGTGGAAGAGTATATCCCCTGTGGATCCTGTAATAATTGCCTAACCGGAAACTATCAACAATGTTTTGATTTACGGTATGGAGCAATGAGAATAGACCATGAAAAAACGGCATTATGGGGAGGATTTGCAGAATATATGTATCTGCACCCTAATTCTATTATTCATAAAGCAAGCTCTGAAGTTTCACCGGAGCTTTTACAATTATATATTCCGATATCTAACGGTATCCACTGGGTTCAAGAAGTGGGTAATACGAAAGTAGGTGATACCGTCCTGATTCAAGGACCAGGACCAATGGGCTTAGGTGCAGTAATCGGGGCTAAAGAAGCAGGGGCGGGTAAAATCATTGTTACGGGTATGTCTAAAGACGAACATCGTCTAAAATTAGCAAAGGAATTTGGTGCGACACACACGTTTTTTGCAGATACTCAGGATCTCGTTAAAGAAGTTCATGCAGTAACTGATGGTAAAATGGCAGATACCATTATTAACGCAGCAACTGCCCCTCAACAGCTGGTAACTGCATTAGACCTTGCAGGACTCAGAGCAACTATCGTTCACTCAGGTACGGATGAAAAATTATCCCAAAATCTTATGTCTAGTAAAATCACTTGGAAGCTGCTGACCGTAAAAGGAGTACTTGGCAGGCCAAAGAAAGCTGTCGGAGTTGCATTACGGGTAATCGAATCAAGAAAATACCCTCTTGAAAAGATGGTTACGCACAGTTTTTCTATCGAAGAGGCAGCCAAAGCAGTCAGGATGCATGCATACGGTGAGGATGGATGCATACATGTTGCAGTTGTAAACGATTCTCTATAGGAAGATGGGTGAAATTGAAGATGGAAACATTGAACATTTCGGATCTAGTTAAAACCGGAGCAGTCCACGGAGATGTCTATAAAGATGAAGCCATATTTGAAAAAGAAATGAAGAAAATCTTTGAAAATACATGGGTATATGTAGCACATGAAAGTGAGATAGCTAATGCAGGGGACTATAAGACAACGGTTTTAGGAACGAATCCGGTGATTGTTACACGCGACTCTGACACAGAAGAAATACATGTTGTCTTAAACCGCTGCAGGCACAGAGCTGCTACAGTTTGTCAACAGGAGCAAGGAAATGCAAACTATTTCCGTTGTGCCTACCACGGCTGGACATATTCCAATAATGGTGATCTGACAGGAATGCCATTTCAAGACGGGTATGATGAAAAATTTGATCGCTGTAAAATGGGGTTAATCAAAGTGCCAAAGGTTGGAGTATACCAGGGATTTATCTTTGCTAGTTTGTCTGAAGATGTTCCTAGTCTGGAAGACTATTTGGGGCATGCCCGTAAATATATCGATTATGTGGTTAGTACCGGACCAGAAGGTATTGCACTAAATGCAGGTGTTCATAAATACAGCTTTGACGGCAATTGGAAGCTTCAGGTAGAAAACACGATTGATCCGTATCATTTAAGTGTCACCCATAGGAGTTTCTTTAATCTTGTCGCAAATAAAACGGGAAAAAGAATTAATTTCTCAAAAATGCACAAGAACGAAAAAATACGCGATTTGGGAAATGGACACTCCTTATATGAATTAGATGGAGACCTTGGCATTGGGGCATTACCATTTAATTTGATTATTTTCCCTAACCTAGGCTTTGTTGGTTCTCAAGTTCGTGTAACGAGACCTATATCCGTTAACAAGACGTATGTCAGCCTATATCCAATCATGCTCAAAGGGGTTTCTATAGAAGAGAATGCCAGCAGGTTAAGAAAACATGAAGGTTTCTATGGGCCAGCTGGTTTTGGTACTGTAGATGACCTCGAGGTTGGATTTGATCGAGTCATGGAGGGGCTTAATGCAAGGGTGAACGGAGCAGAATGGCTTGAAATCAGCCGAGGAATGAATCGCGAAGAAATAGATGAAAACGGGATTATTACTGCCACTTCAAGTGATGAGGTATCGGCGAGGTCGTTATACAAAGAATGGCGACGATTAATGGTGAAAGAATAATAGGATAATAGGAGGCATGAAAATGAATGGAGTTCTTATAGGCCGAAAGGATGTAGAAGCTTTTCTTATAGATGAAGCCTCTTATTTGGATGATGGGAAATTTAGTGAATGGCTGGACTTATTTACAGAGGACGCCTCTTATTGGATTCCGTCAAATAAAGATCACTATGATCCGAATACTCATGTATCAATCATATACGACGACAAAGAGCGGTTGGGAGAAAGAGTTTGGCGATTACAAAGTGGTTTAGCATATGGTCAAGATCCGCAATCAAAAACGAGGCATTTAATCACAAATATTAGAGTTCTAGGTCAAGATGATCAAGCCATTATCGTAAGCTCTAATTTTATTATTGTGGAATTAAGGAGGAGTATCCAAACCATATATTCTGGCAGATTTGAACATAAGCTGAGGATCAACGGGAACTCGTGGAAAATTGCCTCTAAAAAAGTGGAGCTCATTAATAATAACGAATTTATCGGAAACTTGAGCTTCTTGTTATAGAATCGGTAGAAATCTATGAGCAGAGTGCCGGTTATTATTTTAAGTGGATTTTTAGGCAGTGGCAAGACAACTTTATTATTAAATTTGCTTGAGGAATCAAAGCAAAAGGACATGACGTTTGGGGTACTCATGAATGAATTCGGAAAGATGGACGTTGACAGCCACATTATTAATGGGAGAAGTTCTATACCAATTCAGTCTTTAAATGACGGATGTATCTGCTGCAGTAAAAAAAGTGAACTGATAAATAGTTTTGAACAACTATTAAAGACAAACCCAACCATTATTTTTGTTGAATTAACAGGCATTGCTAATCCAGAGGAAGTCATGGATGAAATGTTGAAAAAAGAATTAATTTCTCGAATTTATGTGAAAAGTGTGGTTTCGCTTGTAGATGCTGAAACTATTTCAGGGATAACGTCTTTCGATATGAGGACCACCTATACCAAACAGCTATGTTCTGCAGATTCCATTATTGTAAATAAGGTAGATTTGGTAGAGAAATTGGATAAATCCAAAATTGAAAACTTAATCAAAGAGATAAATGATTCAGCTGAGCTTCTATTCACGGTTAGCGGTCAGGTGGGTCTGGATCAACTACTTACTATTAATAGAACCGAAAAAAAACAGCATGAAGTTTCCTTACAAGCTTCAGAGGATAGGGAGCAGCACGCAAATCCACCTTCTTACGAATATTTATCTACCATTGCTATTCCTGTTCCAATTAAAGTAACTAAAATCATCATAGAGGATTATTTCTTTTGTCTAAAGCCCAACCTAATTAGGGCAAAAGGCTTTGTCTTTTTAGAAGAAGACAATAGCATTTATTTAGTTCAATTCAGTGGGAATAGGCTGAGTTGGGAAGTCTTTATGGAATATGAAGGCCAACCTTTTATCACTTTAATCGGTGTAGAATTAAATGCAAATCTAGCATTTGAAAAGTTCTCCCAACTTGTAAAAATTCCAGTTGAAAAACTATTGACAATAAATGGATAAAAATTTTACAAGCAATAATGCTGGTAAAATTCCTCATTAATAGTTCATGTCATATTGTGTCGTTATTTTTACTATTCAGAAAATACGGAATTATATATAATCAAGTTAGGAGGACTAGTTAATTGTTCCTAATCTTGAGCATTATTAATAGATTACAAGGGGTGTTTGAATAGATGAATCTTGAAGGAGAAGCAAAATTTTCAATGGATGTAAATCAGTTATGGAATTCACTTCTAGATGAGGAAATTTTGAAAAAAGTCATTCCTGGCTGTCATGAATTGGTCTTAAAAGAAAATGGTGAATACGATGTAGTTTTAAAATTGGGCGTGGCTGCAGTCAAGGGAGAATATGTAGGAAAAGTAAAAATTGAAGGTGTAGATAAACCAAACTATTATATTCTTCATGCATCTGGCAGTGGAACTCCTGGTCATGTAGAAGCAAAAATGCATTGCCGATTATTTGAGGCAGATGGCGGATCTAGACTTGAATGGAACTGTGATGCGGAAATAGGCGGTACCATTGCAAGTGTCGGAAACCGAGTTCTTGGCGGGGTGGCGAAATTTTTAGCCGGAAAGTTTTTTAAGGATATTCAAAAAGCGGTAAAATCTGCACCAATTGAATCCACTGTAGATTCTGCCATTAACATTGAATAATACTCTTCGAATATAGCATTTATAATTAGTTGAATCTCCATAAAAGCAAATCTACCTACACTAAATTAAAGGTGGTTGTAAAAAGAATGACAAGACATTATCGAGTTGGACTGATTGTCCCAAGCTCTAATACAACAATGGAAACTGAGATTCCAGCCATGTTGCACGCTAAAATGAAGGAATATTCTGAGGCTTCTTTCACCTTTCACTCCAGTCGAATGAGAATGAAGCATGTTTCAAAAGAAGAATTATCAAAAATGGATGTAGAAAGTGACAGATGTGCAGTGGAATTATCTGATGCCCGCTGTGATGTACTTGCCTATGCTTGTTTGGTGGCGATAATGTGCCAAGGTGCAGGCTATCATCTAAGCTCGGAAAAAAGGTTGTACGGTGCAACAGTTGACAACGGTGGCGCAGCACCGGTAATCAGCAGTGCTGGGGCATTAGTGGAGGGCATAAAAACCATAAATGCAAGGAAAGTCTCGATTATTACCCCATACATGAAACCTTTAACTCAGATGGTAATTGATTATTTGGAACAAAGTGGAATCGAAGTGATTGATTCGATCAGCCTCGAGGTCCCTGACAATTTGGAAGTTGGGAGATTAGATCCAAAAAATCTTTCTGAGATTGCAAAAAAGTTAAATATTCAAGGTGCTGATGCGGTCGTTCTTTCTGCATGTGTACAAATGCCATCTCTTCCAGCAGTCCAAACGGTCGAAGATGAGCTAGGACTGCCAGTATTGACCGCAGCCACTTCAACCGTCTATAAAATATTGAAGCAATTGGAGCTAGAAACTTTTGTTCCTAACGCTGGAAGCTTATTATCAGGAAAATATTAATTGAAAAAATGAACCAAGTAAAAGGAGGTCATCATAATGAAGCCCCCAAAGTTCTCCTATCTAAGACCAAATAGTCTCCAAGAAGCTCTTGATATGTTGGCTGAATATGGAGACGACGCCAAGATTATGTCTGGAGGCCAAAGTTTAATTCCATTATTAAACATGAGGCTTTCAACACCTGGCTACATAATAGATATTGGCCGAGTAGAAGAATTGAAAGGAATCAGAGAAGAAGAAGATGTAATCGTGATCGGCGGAATGACTCGACATGTTGATGTAGAAAAGTCAGCACTAGTTCGGGAAAAATGTCCACTTCTAACAGAAGGGATCACGTGGGTAGGACATAATCAAATCAGATCAAGAGGCACGATAGGCGGAAGCATCGCCCATGCAGATCCATCAGCTGAGCTGCCATGTATGTTAACGGCCTTAAGAGGAGAAATCGTTATTATGTCTAGGGAGGAAGAAATAACCGTATCACCTGAAGAATTTTTCCTAAGTTATTTATTAACGTCCCTCGAGCCAAATCAGCTTATTAAGGAAATTCGCTTTCCAAAAATCAAAAAAGGTAGTGGCTACGCGTTTGAAGAGGTTGCTAGGAGACACGGGGATTTTGCTCTAGTTGAGGTGGCGGCCGTCGTAGAGCTTGAAGCAGATGGGACCATAGCGGATGCAAAAATCGCTTTAGGTGGTGCAAATTCAGTCCCTTTTATCCCAGAAGCTGTAGAGGGATTTTTAATAGGTAAAATGCCTGACGATTCCATTCTTAAAGAAGCTGCTACTCTTCAATTAGGTGATTTGGATCCAGAAGGAGATATCCATGGCTCGAAGGAATATCGCAGATATTTATCAGGTGTTTTACTAGAAAGGGCATTATATAAAGCGATTGCACGAGCCAGGGAAGGAGTATTCGTATGAGCTATTGTAATGTCAAAATTAAAATAAATGGTGAAGTGATAGAAAAAGAGGTTGAGTCTCGATGGCTATTATCAGACTTTTTGCGGGATAAACTTGGTCTGACCGGAACTCATGTGGGTTGTGAACATGGTGTTTGTGGAGCGTGTACGGTATTACTAAATGGTGAGCCTGTCCGATCCTGCTTAATGCTTGCTGTTCAGGCTGATGGCTTAGAAGTTGAGACCGTGGAATCACTTGCTGAAGAAGATGGTACCTTCCATCCAATCCAACAAGCATTTGCTAATAATCATGCCTTACAATGTGGATTTTGTACTCCAGGTTTTCTAATGTCTGTAAAAAACTTCATGGAAACTCATCCGGACCTACCAACAGATGATGAAATCCGAGAAGCGATCTCAGGTAACCTTTGCCGTTGTACGGGATACAGCAATATTATTAAAGCTGTGAAAGAGGCATACGTACTCAAATGTTAACCAAAGGAGGGACCCGAGCGTGAAGCAATTTGTTGGACAAAATGTAAAAAGAAAAGAGGATCATCGGCTGCTTACTGGTTCTGGAAGGTTTGTAGCTGATATTCGAATAGAAAATATGGTGGAAGCAGCTATTCTCAGGAGCCCTTATGCACATGCAAAGATAAAAAACATTGAACTTTCCCAGGCAAAAGATTTTGAGGGTGTCCTTGATGTCATCGTTGCAGCTGATTTAAAAGGAAAAGTAAAACCTTTCACTGAATTTGTAGAATTCACCTTGCCTCCACAGCTAGAAGCTGATATAAAACCCACGATTAAGAAAAACCCTGAACCAATGTTAGCAGAAGATAAGGTAACGTTTGTCGGTCAAGCGGTTGCCATTGTATTAGCTGAAGACCGGTATGTTGCTGAGGATGCACTAGCATTGATTAAAATCGACTATGAGCCCCTGCCTGTTGTTACAGATCCTTATGAAACCATAAAGGAAAACGCACCCGTTATCCATCCAGAGCTTGGTAATAATATTCAATCACATTTTCAGGTAAAGGTTGGAGATACTACCCATGCTTTTAGGCAGGCAAATCACATAATAAAAACAAGAATAAAAACTCCAAGAGTTTCGGGAAATCCGCTTGAGACTAGAGGAGTAATTGCTGAGTACCAAGAACGGAATCAACAACTTGATGTTTGGTCATCTACTCAAGTACCATTTATGGTTCGGTCCTATCTTTCAAAGCTAGTTGGGTTGGTCGAGGGCAATATACGTGTTGTTGCGCCGGATGTCGGCGGTGGATTCGGTCCGAAATGTGCGGTCTATCCAGAGGAAATTATGATTCCTTATCTTGCGATGAAATACAAACGTCCAGTTAAGTGGATTGAAGATCGTCTTGAGCATATGCAGAGTACTAGACATTCGCGTGATCAGGTACATGACGTTGAAGTGGCGTTTAGAAATGATGGAACCATTCTTGGATTGAAAGATCAGTTCCTCTTAGATAATGGAGCACATAACTCATTTGCTCTATGTTGTGCCTATAACTCAGCAGCCCATTTGCGGGGGATGTATCATATACCAAATTATGACATTACTGGTCGAATCGTCTTAACAAATAAGACACCTAACGTACCTTATCGCGGGGCAGGGAGACCTGAGGCTGTGTATGTTATGGACCGAATCATTTATATGATTGCTGACAAGTTAAATCTTGACCCAGTGGAAGTATCAATGAGAAATTTCGTTCGTCCTGAACAAATGCCGTATGAAACAGGTATTTTTTACCGTGATGGAGCAAATATGGTACTTGAAAATGGCGATTACGTAAAATCTTTACAGCAAGCGATGAAAATAGCTGGATATGAAGAATTCCGTCAACAACAAGAAGAAGTCAGAAAAAATAACAAAAATATTGGAATTGGTTTTTCGTCTTATATTGAAGGAACAGGTATTGGTCCGTTTGAAGGTGCTGCAGTAAAAGTTGACTCAACCGGACATATTTTGGTTGGGGTTGGCTCTAGTCCACACGGTCAAAGTCATGAAACCACTCTCTCCCAAATTTGTGCCGATGTGTTCGGCGTAAATCCGGAGCAAGTATCCGTACGGGCAGGAGATACAAGTCTGCTTCCATATGGTGTGGGGACATTTGCTAGCAGGGGTGCTGTTACAGCTGGATCAGCGGTTCATGGTGCTTCCAAACAATTAAAAGAAAAGTTCCTATTAATAGCAGGGGAAATGCTTGGAGTTACAATCGATGAATTGGAAATGCAAAACGGTAAAGTATATGTAAAACTTTCGCCTTCCCAATTTGTTACATTACAGGAAATTGCTCAGGCAGCTAAACCTGGCCCTCGCTGCAAGGTTCCAAAAGGAATCGAACCAGGTGCAAGTGCAACCTATTACTTTGTACCACCAACCGTGACATTTTCTTCTGGCTTTCACGTAGCAGTTGTGGAGGTTGATAAGGAAACAGGATTTGTCGATATTTTGCGTTATATTGTCGTTCATGATTGTGGCCGGGTCATAAATCCTAAGATAGTTGATGGTCAAATTCAAGGTGGAGTTGCACAGGGTATTGGCGGTGCTCTTTATGAAGAGATTATTTACGATAAAAACGGTCAATTGGTGACCGGTACCTATATGGATTATTTAATCCCTACTGCCATGGAGGTCCCTGAAGTTGAAATGGGTCACCAAGAGTTTCTCTCTCCACACAATCCGATGGGGATTAAAGGGGTGGGAGAAGGTGGTGCCATCAGCCCGCCTGCTGCAATCGCCAATGCTGTTTGTGATGCGATGAGGCCATTAAAGATAGAAATCAACACTCTCCCAATTAGCCCAAATAAATTAAGAAGTTTAATAGAAGAAGCGGAAAATGCAGAAAGTGTATTAAAATAAGCAAAATCATGAATGCTTTTTAGAAATTTTTTTAACAGGAAAACAACATATGCACAGTGATAATAAAAAATATCAAATCAAGGGTGAGAATAGCCTTATTAAAGGATCTGACCCTTGACCCTTGACCATTAAATAGAAAAAACCATGTATACAGAAAGTAGAGGGAGGCTGAAGATGGAATACGTTATATATGGAATCATTACTGGTTGTATCTTAATCATTGCTTCCATTGGTTTCTCGATGGTTTGGAAAACAGAAAATTTCTTAAATATAGCACATGGTCAAATGCTTTTAATTGGGGCCTATATGGCCTATCTTTTCAAAAGCGTACTCAACCTTCCATTTGCATTAGCAATGGTCCTTTCCGTCATCGCTACCGCTGTGTTAGGGCTATTGTTAGCTAAAGTATTCTATTTTCCAGTGCGGAAAAGTGGAATTCTAGTATTGCTATTTACTTCCATAGGTCTCTCTTGGGTAATTTACGGTATTGTTCAGGCAATAGTGGGTCCGCAAATTCGAACATTTGGACTTGAGACGAGCAATATGATTGAAGTGTTTGGCAGCCAGATTCTCTCTTATCAGGAATTGTTGATTATTGTTATCTCGGTGGTATGTGTGGTTGGTCTACATTTTATTTTAACAAAAACGAAAAATGGCAAAGGTTTCAGAGCAATGGCAGAAAATCGAGATCTAGCACAATTAAGGGGAATAAATTCTAAGAAACTATCCAATTATGTTTGGCTACTATCATCGGGATTGGCAGGACTAGCGGGCATTCTACTGGCCATGTCCGGTACTCTTAATATGGAGTTAGGATGGCAGCAGATTTTGATCATCATGTCAGTCGTGATTGTCGGAGGTATGGGGAATTTATACGGTACGATGCTTGCTGCATTAATTATCGGGCTGAGTATGGATGTTAGCACAATGATCGTCCCTACCTCATACAGAACAGCCATAGCATTCGTTATTGTGATTCTTGTCCTTTTAATTCGTCCTCAAGGACTGTCAAAGGGTGGTGCACATTAAATGGAGATACTAGTTTTCTTATCAGGTCTCATTGCATTAGGCGGAATTTATGCCATGCTTGCGGTGGCATTAAATGTAAATGGCGGACTACTGGGGCTTTGGGATTTAGGGGTTGTCGGTTATTTCGCAGTGGGTGCATACTCCTACACATTGCTTACGATAGATGCTCCTGAGGGACTTGGGCTTCCAATGATCGCGGGTGTTATTGGTTCGGTCATCATCACAGGGTTACTAAGCTTATTTATTGGCTATACCTCACTTCGTTTACAGAGTGAATATCTTTTAATTACAACGTTCGCTTTTGCTGAAATCATTAGAATTGTTGCTGGAAATGAAGAATGGTTAACAAATGGAAACATCGGATTTTTTGGTCTAGAAAAGCCGTTTCAAGAATTCATTCCTGGTGCAAATTACATGTTATTTTTCACAGGTTTAGTTCTACTAAGTTTGGCCATATTTTATTTCTTTGCCCAAAGACTGGCCGATTCTCCAATGGGTCGTTATATGAGGGCTATTCGTGAAAATGAAATCGTAACGCAATCGATAGGAAAGAAAATATTTGCCACAAAGCTAAAAGTGTTTGTTTTAAGTAGTTCGATGGTTGGCTTAGTTGGCTGCTTTTATGTTTGGTACATGTCGATCATTGCACCGAATATGTTTACTTCTGCTATTACGTTTACGGTCTGGACAGCACTTGTATTGGGTGGGATCGGAAATAATCGTGGAGCTGTTATTGGTGCCTTCGTACTCATCCTTGTTCAAGAAGCGACACGCTTTATTCCAGTACCAGCTGAATATAGTGTTGTATTAGCAGGGTTAAGACAATTTGTCTCTGGTATGATGTTGATTCTTGTACTACGCTTCCTTCCACAGGGATTGATCGCTGAAAAGTTTAAATCTGTTGAGAAGCTATTCAAGTTCCATGATAATTCGTTAATCCTTGAACCGAAGGGAGTAGGAAAAAATGCTGCAAGTCAAGGAGCTGAGTAAAAACTTTGGAGGCGTTCAGGCGGTTAAAAATGTAACGCTGGAGGTTAATAAAGGGGAAATTGTTGGACTAATCGGTCCTAATGGAGCAGGAAAAACAACCCTTTTTAATATGATTAGTTTATTTATGCCTTCAAATTCTGGTGAAATCTCCTTCTTGGATGAAAAAATTGATACCTCTACTCCAGAGACTGTAGTGGGAAAAGGGCTATTAAGGACTTTTCAGACTCCAGTAGGGTTTTCAAAATTAACTTTACTAGAAAACTTAATGGTAGTACCTCCCAATGAAAGCGAAGGATTGTTTTCTATTTTTTATAAAAAGAAGAAAATTATCCGCACAGAGCGAGAACATTATGATAAGGTTTGCGCGCTGCTCCGGCAATTTAATTTATATGAAAAACGAAATGAACTTGCTGAAAATTTAAGTGCGGCAGAATTGAAATTGCTGGAATTATGCCGCCAGTTAATGGCAAATCCAAAAATCATGCTTTTGGATGAACCCGCATCAGGTGTAAATCCAAGCATGCTTGATAAAATGGTACAACATATCTTAAGACTTAGAAGTGAAGGAATGACTTTTCTTGTAATTGACCATAATCTAGGTTTTATCTATCGGATATGTGACCGGATCTATTGTCTTGCAAATGGAGAGCTAATCGCGTCAGGTACTCCAGAAGAAATTTCCAATAATGAAAAGGTTAAATCTGTATACTTGGGGGCGAGTTAAAATGAGCTTTCTTGAAGTAAAAGATGTTGTTTCGGGTTATGGAAAAATCCCCATTTTACATGGGCTCAGTCTCCATGTAAATCAGGGGGAGATGGTGGGAATTATTGGTTCTAATGGTGCCGGGAAAACAACCTTAATGCATACCATTAGCGGTTTGCTTCCTGTGATGAGTGGTTCGATTTCATTTCAAGGGAAGCGGATTGACAATGTATCCCCAAGTGATATTTCAAAGATGGGCTTAGGATATGTTCCACAGCGAAAAAATGTCTTTGCGGAATTAACTGTTTTTGAGAATCTTGAAATGGGTGCGTACACGCTAAAAAAACCTAAGAAAAAAATAGATGAGATGTTTGAGATGTTTCCCCGCCTACAAGAACGGATTAATCAGAAAGCTGGAACGTTAAGCGGCGGAGAAAGACAGATGTTAGCCTTAGCAAGTGCATTGATTGTGAACCCTAAATTTCTTCTCCTAGATGAACCCATAACCGGATTGGCTCCTCAAATTATTCAAGGGTTAATCGATATGATTGTTGAAATTCGTGATAAAGGCACAACTGTAATATGGGTCGTTGAGGAAAATCCAAAAGAAGTGCTAAAGCATGCTGATCGTGTTTATTTAATGGACTCTGGAATCATTAAGATGGAACGGACTGGAAAACAGTTTTTGGAAGAAGAAAATTTCGAAGAATTATTCTTGGGCCACTAAGGGGGAGAAAGTAATGAAGAAAGTATCGATGGCTGCTATATCCATTTGTACGGCATTAACGGTTATGACTGGGTGCGCAAGCTCTACAGGAAGTTCAGGAAATAGTGGCTCAAGCAGTGGTGGTGATATTAACGTTGGATTTTTATCAGGGCTTACTGGCTGGCTTGGAGCGTTTACAAAGGAGAATATCAATTCTATTTTGTTGGCAAAAGATGAAATTAACGCCGCAGGTGGAATCTTAGAAGGGAAGAAAATTAATATTATCGACGTAGATACAGCTTCTACTGTTGAAGGGTCGATTAAAGGGTATCAAAAGCTGGTCAACGCAGATAAGGCTGTTGCAGCGATTGGACCCGAAACTGAATCTATGCTTGCTTTATTAAAAGAAGCGCCAAAATCAAAAGTGCCGATTATGTCCGCTTTTGCAGGCTCAACAGAACTTGATGAGGTTGGTGGGAATTTTGCATTCCGGACAGCCGCATCGGATTCAACGATTGGGGAGGTTCGCGCAAAGGTATTGATAGAGAGCGGTATTAAAGAAATAGCTGTTATGGTAGGAAACTATGAAGGTGCCCAAAGTGATGTTGAGAGATTTAGAGAAACGTATGAAAGTTTGGGTGGTAAGATTTTAGCAGAGGTAACCTTTAATACAGGTCAGAATACGTACAATGGTGAATTGAAAAAGATCGCCGATGCGAATCCAAAATTAGTATATTACTCTGGTGCGATTGACACTGCACCTACTATTTTTAAATCAGCAAAGCAAAGAGGTTATAATTGGGAATGGTATGTAACACCAGACGTTGCTGTACAAGAATTTATTGATGTTATTGGTAAGGATATCGCGGAAGGAATTAAGACCATTATTCCAATGGAAGATGAAAACAATGAAGGCTTCAAGCGATTCAATAAGGATTACGAGTCCAAGTTTAACGCTAAACCATCTGGCGGATACTATAATGCCAATACGTATGACCTATTAATTGCTTCTGCTTTGGCTATGGAAGCAGCGGGTGAAGCAAGTGGCAGTGCGATTAATAAAAAAATCCGTGAAGTCACGAACCCTCCAGGCAAGGTAGTTACGACCTTTGAAGAAGGACTTAAGGAACTACGTGCAGGAAACGATATTGACTATCAAGGTGCCTCTGGTCCAATTGACTTTGACAAACACGGTAATGTATTAGCTTCCTATGCTTTAATGGAAGTTAAAGATGGCGAATGGAAACAAAACGAGTTCTTCACTGCAGATTTTCTTGAATAAAAATTCGGAATAGTTAAAATATAGGAAACAAAGAGGCAAAGATAGGAATTTGCCTCTTTGTTATTTAATATGTTTGGGGGTATATAAAATGAGGAAGGGCGATTTACATCCGCTAAAATTACCTTCATTACAACAATCAATGGCATCGATTCATCCCCAGAATCTTTCGTCGGGTATTGTTTCTGGATTACTTGCAGTCACTGGTCCGCCCGTGATTATATTAGAAGCAGCAGCAAGTGGCAATTTTTCAGATGCTCAAACAATTTTTTGGATGTTTTCCGTCTATTTTTTTGGAGGACTTTTTAGTATTGTGGTTCCAATATATTATGGGATTCCCATTGTAGGTGCCCACTCCATCACAGGTGTTGCTTTCTTAGCAACCATAACTTCGCAGGTACCTTACCATCAATTAATAGGCAGCTATATTATTTCAAGTCTATTAATCTTTTTAATCGGGATTCTCGGGTTATTTTCTAAATTTATGAAATATGTTCCAAAGCAAATTATCGCAGCAATGATGGCAGGGATCATTACAAGCTATGTTGTAAGATTAATTGTTTCTGTACAACACCTGCCTCTGATTGGGGGAACCGCTTTGCTCACATATTTTTTGTTTTCAAAGTGGAAATTACGAGTCCCGCCCGTGATAGCTGCCGTTTTCTCTGGATTCCTCGTTTTGTTTCTAACCTATAATTTTGATTCTACAGCGGGAAGTACAATTGGTTTTGTGGTGCCACAATTACAACTGCCGGAATTTAATCTTTTAAACGTTTTTACCGTTTCAGTGCCTTTGGCCTTATTAATCCTGAGCAATGACGCGGCACCAGGAATCGGCGTATTGGAACAAAACAATTATAAGCCTCCCATTAATCGAATCGTTACGTTAAGTGGAATATTTTCTCTCTTTGCAAATTTGTTTGGCGGCCAGTCTGCAAATGTTGCGGGAATGATGACAGCTATTTGCTCAGGAGAGGAAACAGGTTTGAAAGAAAAAAGGTATATAGCCGCTATAGTATCAGGGGCTATTATCTTATTGTTCGGTATTTTTTCCTGGTGGACGGTGCCTTTTATTAAATCCTTACCGGGCGATTTTGTGTCAATGCTTGCAGGAATTGCTCTAATTGGCGTTTTGGGTTCCAGCCTAAATCTAAGCTTTTCAAAACCAAACATGATAATGAGTGTTACATTTACCTTTGTTATTGCCATGTCAAACATAAGTGTATTTTATATAAGTGCACCTGTATGGGCGTTAGCAGGAGGAGCTTTAATAGCAAATTTTATAGAAATGAAAAAAGATAAACAGGCAGGAAAGGGGTGAATATATGGGAAAGGCTGCTCTTACAGTGGTAGAAAGTAAACCCAGATTTTATTATGGATATATTATCGTTGCCCTTTCTTTTACTGCTATGTTTGCAGCCTTGGGAATCCGTGGCACCTTTGGAACCTTTGTTACCCCATGGGAAGAATACTTTTCAGTTAGTCGCGTATCGGTAAGCATTGTATCTTTCTTTAGTCTTTTTATTTACGGTATTAGCCTTGTCGTTGCTGGGAGACTTGCAGATAAAATTGGGCCACGTAAAGTTTTAACCTACAGCATGGTTCTAATAAGTTTTTGCTTGCTAGGTTCATATTTTGCAGAAAGTATTTGGCATATATTCATTTTATATGGTTTCATAGGCTCTATTGGATTTGGATTTGCCTCAAACATTACTGTATCCGTTGCGATTGTAAGGTGGTTTAAGGAAAAGAAGGGACTAATGATTAGTATTGTGGTAGTAGGTATGGCAGCTGGTCCGATGATTTGCACACCATTAAATGTGTATTTAATAGAAAAGATTGGCTGGAAATGGCTGTTTGTCCTTTATGGCGGGGTTTATGCTCTACTTCTAATCCCCCTATTTGCCCTATTTTTTCGAGACCACCCGAAAAGTGATCAGCTGGATGAAGGCAACAATACTAAAATTAAGGAGAAACCAACTAAAGATGCCGTATTTACAATATTTCGATATCCAATCACGTGGGTCATTATCACAACCTATTTTATATGTGGATTTACTGATGTTGGTTTGATTTATACCCATTTGGTTCCGCTAGGGGAAGGTATGGGATATTCTCGGTCTCTCGTTGGCAATGCTATGCTAGTATATGGAATCTCAAATATTGTTGGTACAATCGCCGTTGGGTATATAACTGATAGATTCAGTAATAAAAAATTACTTTCTATATTATTTATAATTAGGATTATAGCATTACTACTATTGCTAAATACGGATCAACCTGTACTGTTATTTACTTTTGCAATCTTATATGGGTGTACTGATATTGCCACTATAGCCCCATTTACAATGGTATGTTCCAAAATTTTTGGAATCAACCGAATGGGGTCAGCTTTTGGAATGGTAAGCTTTTTTCACCAAATCGGAGCAGCATTTGGTTCGTTAATTCCAGGGTTTTTATTTAGTGTCTCACTAAACTATATATCAACACTGTGGCTTTGTATTATACTCCTACTCGCTAGTGCTATCCTTATCCAAACTATTAATGTGAAGCAGAAATTAGATTGAACCCGCATCGATGGAAATAAACCTTTTTTTTGAAATAGGAAAAGCTTATTTGTTTATTTAAACTAAGCAAATCTGGAATACTAATAATTAACAGATAATTGAAAATATTCTTTAAAAAGTATATGATAACAATAAAGCGCCATCACTAGGGAGGAGCTAGATTATGTCACAATTAATAGAATTTCGTACAATCATGAATGCGCTTAAATCTGTTTGGGAAAAGGATAAAAAAGCTTCTATTGTTATGTTAATTGGTGTTAATGGATCAGCATACCGATTGCCAGGCGCAAAAATGATGATGGCAGAGGATGCAGAAATGATAGGAACAATCAGCGGTGGATGCTTAGAAGGTGATATTTATGGTTATGCTGAAATAGCTCTCAAAACAGGAACACCAATGATGAAAAACTATGATTTAAGTGACAACGAAATCTGGAGTTTGGGAATTGGCTGTAAAGGGGCATTAGAAATTCTCATCCTTCCTGCAAAAAGGGAGGATCCATTTTGGAAGTTGACTGACAAATTTTTAAACGACGAAGAGGAATTTTCCTTTATTATTGAAATACAAACAG
Organism: Neobacillus driksii; assembly: GCF_013409995.1. Lineage (GTDB taxonomy): Bacteria > Bacillota > Bacilli > Bacillales > Cytobacillaceae > Neobacillus > Neobacillus driksii. The sequence goes on along the minus strand of NZ_JACCBX010000008.1, from coordinate 74,285 downwards.
GAGTTAAAGCAATAGTCACAAAAAATGGAGATATCATTGGTGACAGTCAATACCTTCCTTCCGTCGTGTACGAAAGTGCACTAAAGAGCCTCAAATCACAGAAGAGAGCTGAAATTGTTAAATGGGAAGAGCGGAAATTTGTGGTTGATGCCATTCGTCCAAGCCAAAAATTAATAGTAGCAGGTGCTGGAAAGGATGCAATACCTGTAGTAGAATTTGCTGCAAAAGCAGGATTTTCTGTAACTGTTCTAGATCCGCGTAGTGAATTTAATAAAGAACGCTACTTCCCTGCTGCCAATCATCTTGTTGAGCTGCCAGAAAATATAAATCCAGAAAATGTAAGTAATGCATGGTGGGTTATTATGAATCATTTGCAGAGTCGCGATGAAGAGGCTCTCCATCTTGCCCTAAAAAGTAATCCGAAATACATTGGTGTTTTAGGACCTGTATCAAGAACACATGAAATGATAGTAAATATAGGAGAGGACCTAACCATAGGGAAAGAGATTTTTTCACCTATTGGTCTAGACATAGGCGCAGAAACGATGGAAGAAGTGGCAATAAGTATTGTTTCTGAATTGATGGCGGTACGATCCAATCGTGAGGGGAAATCACTAAAAGGGAAATTGAAAATCCATGCCTAAGATCGGAGCTATCATTCTTGCAGCTGGATTGTCTAAACGAATGGGCAAGCCTAAACTTTTATTGCCCCTAAATGGAAAACCACTTTTTCGTTATCCACTTGAACAAGCAATGAGAAATCACATTCAGCCAATCTGTTTAATAGCGGGCCAACACATACAGTCGTTTAAAACCGAATCCTCGGATTTATTAAATGTGGAATATATCTATAACCCTAGCTATGAAAAAGGGATGTCATCGTCACTAAAAATAGGGATTGAAAATATTAAGAATCGTACAGATGCCACCTTCATTTTTTTAGCCGATCAGCCATTTGTTCCCGATTTGGTCATACGGTCAATGATTGAACAGTTTAGTAAAGATACACGTATTATACGGCCCCAGTATCATGGCAATTTCGGTCATCCGATTTTAATTGGTAGAAGCTTATATGATGAATTTCTAAATTTAGAGGGTGACCAAGGTGGTAAAGAAATAATAAATAAATATAAAAACGATACAAAAATTCTTTCATTTGATCACAAATTTTGGGGTATGGATATTGATACACCTGAAGATTATAGAAAAACTAAACAACTCTTAAAATAAGATTGAGGAATTGTGGGGGGAGGTAAGGTGTAGGGAAATAAATCATGAATCGTAGCAACGTTAATTTGCTTTCACCTAATAAGGAGATCCTTTTACGATATTCAAGAAGGACACTAATACAATTACTCGTTAATTGTGCTAGTGTCCTTTTTTCATTCAGAGGAAAAGCTTTCCCAAATGCTATATGTTTGTGAAACGATGGCAAATGCTACTCGACGAAGACAGTCTTCGTCTATTAAAAAAGATCCTGAAATAGAAGCATTACTGAATATTCAGAATGAGATGATTCATTTGCAAAAATCTCTTCAAATGAATAATTCGAAAAGAGAGTTAGACTTGATAAAGCAGGTGCATAATTAACTTAGGAATTATTCTAAATTACTTTGCTAGATGTAAATAAAGCAGTAAATGTTTTTCAATGATCTGGTTTATTTGAATAGAAAGACATTCATTATATTCTGTTAAAACAGATTTCACTGTTTTTTAAACAATGATGTCTGTTATTTTATGGGAACCATTTGCTTTTTTTATTATGATAAAATAAGAAAGTAATTTGAGGAGCTTTATAACTAACATGAAAAAGATTTGGTTGTACTTTACGAAAATCTACAACAATGCAAAGCTGAATGTTAAGCTTTTTATTACCATGTCATTGATTATGGTGACCGCACTGGTGTTTGTACTGGGAGGCATTCGCTATGCATTTTCCCTTTATGATGAGCAAATCTATGCAAAATCCTCACAAGTGTTGATGATGTCTTCGAACAGCATAGAAGAGAAACTTAAACAAGTCGAAGAAGTAAGCTATGAAATAGCCGTCGACCCAAACCTTCAAAGAATTTTAATAGAACTTCAAGGAAATGTAGAGAAGTATGATTTTTACCGTCTCGAACAGGAAATTGAAGATCTCTTAGTGAAATACGCTGGTTCTGAGAAATATATACAATCCATATATCTATATGATTCACAAGGAAGAGAATTTTTAGCTGGCTCCAGCAGTAACCCGCTAAACGCGACAGAAAAAGAGCGTGCTCTTAATCAGGCAGTTAAGTATGAGGGTGAAAACCATTGGATGGAGATAAAAGGCTATAACGGGAATTTAACTTCAGTCCGCTTAATACGTTCGTATGAGAACCTTAACTTCGATAATGTCGGCAAACTTCTGATTCGTGTTAATTTAGATACAATTGTAAGCGATTTACCCAAACCAACTGGAGAGTTAGCAGGAAATATTGTCATTTCAGATGGGAATCACGTTTTTTATTCCGAAAAGGGGATGGATGATGTAGATACCTATCATTTCGTTTCTGAAAATGATCAAGGATACGGGATTGAAAAAATCAAAGGGGAACGATCCTTTGTTAATTATTTCACAACTGATTTTGAGAGGTGGACATACTGGAGCATTATTCCATTTAACGAGCTGTTCTCAAAGATAACGGCTGTGAAATACTCTTTGGTGTTGGTTTTTGTGTTGATGTTCATTATTTTGATTTCACTTAGTTTTAATTTTTTTAGTCGAATTACGAAGCCAATTCTAGAACTGGCCGGTACCATGCAAAAAGTTCAAAACGGCAACTTTACAATCGTTAATACACTAAATCCCCCTAAGATTTATGAAGATGAGGTAGGGGTTCTATATCGGAATTTTAAAACCATGATTCAAAGAATAGATGAGTTGATTAAAGAGAATTATTCTAAGCAGCTTTTAATTAAGGAAACAGAATTTAAAGCACTACAGTCCCAGATAAATCCCCATTTTTTGTACAATACGTTGGAATCTATTAATTGGCTGGCAATAATCAACAAACAGAAGCAGATTTCAAGTATGGTTGAAGCCCTTGGAAATTTGATGAGAAATTCGATAAATTTTAAAGAAGATATCATCACAATCGAGGAAGAACTAGAAATTGTTACTAGTTACTTAACGATTCAAAAATACAGGTTTGACGATCGGTTGGAATTCCAATTGGATATCCCTTCAGATTTTATGAAATGCAGGATTCCTAAATTAATCCTGCAGCCGCTACTTGAAAATTCATTCAAACATGCAGTTGAAACTTCAATCTATACGTCTGTGATTAAATTGCAAGCCTATCAGGAACAGGACAAGCTTTTTATTCGGGTTGAAGATAATGGTCCGGGCATAGACCCCCTTATTCTCCAAAAAGTAAAAGAGGGAACAGTGAAGCCGAAAGGAACAGGAATTGGTCTGAATAATATTGATAATAGGATTAAGCTTTTCACAGGAGAACAGTATGGTTTACGAATTGAAAATCTTTTAGGAAAAGGGACCGCAATTACGGTGGTTCTACCTTTTCAAACGGAGTGAAACCATGGCATACAAAGTGTTATTAGCAGACGACGAAAAGATTATTGTTGAAGGCATTTCTAGTGCAATCGATTGGGCTGCACTTGATTTGGAGCTTGTGGCAACGGCGAAAAACGGGATTGAGGCATATGAAAAAATTGTCGCCAATGAGCCTGACATTGTTATCAGTGATATCAGAATGCCTGGGATGGATGGTCTTAGTCTTGTAAAGAAGGTTTACGAAAATGATCCAACGGTGAAATTTATTCTATTGTCCGGATTCAGTGAGTTTGAATATGCAAGGACCGCCATGCATTATGGTGTCAAGAATTATTTGTTAAAGCCATGTAATGTGGAGAAAATTACGGCCGCACTTGGGGATGTACTAAATGAATTAAGGGATAAAAAGGACCAGGATACATTTATCCGTCAACTTCGTGAGAAATATGAAAAAGCTCGGCCCTATATGAAAGCGCAATACCTCACAGAATTCTTGTTAAGTAAAAACCATTCAAATGAGGATTTATACTTCTATCAGCTGCTTTTTGATACCGAAATGAATAATAAACAAGTCAGGCTGATTCTTTTCAAACTTGAAGGTGAATTTTCTTATGAGCATTTGTTTGCGATCAAAAATATTGGCGCAGAAATATTTACTTCTCCCTTGTTAAATACCAATATTGGGGAATATGAACTTTTTCTAATCGAAGATAATCAAAATTTGGAAAAGCTTCATGATCAAATTGGTAGAATAAGAGAACTATTTCGTCAATACTACAAAAGCGATACCACTGTAGCCATAAGCGATGGGGATAAAGTCCAAAACGTCAGAAGTTTGTACCGTGAAGCAATCGAGTGTTTGGAGCACCGTTTTTATTTGGGGGAAGGAAGTATTATTAGCAAAAAAGATATCTTACCAGCTCAAACAGATTTCTCTAAAGATTTTATCATGGATGAACAGCAGATTGTTTTAAAAATCAAGTCAGGGCATTTGAAGGATGTTGGTGACGAACTTACCCGTATATTTGAAAAAATGGCTGATTTGCGGATGGGTATTCATATGACAAAATCATATTGTATACAGCTCTACATGACCATTGTCCAGACTGTTGATACAGAGAGTATGCAAGACTACCTTATGGGGACATCCGCATTGTTGGGCATGGAAACAGTGCAGCAAATTCAAGAATACATCGAAACAACCGCAAAAAAAATAACGATAGACTACTATAATAGGTTTAAGTCCAAACAGGTTTCCGTCATTAGTAAAGTAATAGACATTGTGAAAGAGAATCTGGGTAATCCTAATCTTTCCCTTAAAATGGTAGCAAATAATATCCTTTATATGAATCCTGATTATCTAGGTAAACTGTTTCGGCAAGAAACGGGGCAAAGATTTTCAGCCTATCTTACGAAACTTAGGATTGAAAAGGCAGTGGATCTTATAGTGGAAATGGACGATGTTAAGATGGTAACACTTGCGGAAATGATTGGCTTTGGTGATAATCCACAATATTTTAGCCAGGTTTTTAAAAAATACACTGGCTATACACCATCTGAATACCGAAAAGCTACCTGAATTTAGGGGTCGCTGGCAAAGAGCGGGAGAATGAATGATATAAGCTCTTGTCAAAAGGGGGATAAATCTTGAGAAAGTTTGGCTTGTCATTAGTAAGTTTACTGTTACTCCTTTCCTTCACAGCATGCAGTACAAGCAGTGAAGAGGATACTGAAGGCAGTGTTGTCAATGGAAATAAAAAAGTCACACTTAGAGTCGCCTGGTGGGGAGGACAACCAAGACATGATTATACGATGAAAGTGATTGAAATGTATGAGAAGAAAAACCCAAATGTGAAAATTATAACGGAATATGCCAACTGGGATGATTACTGGAAGAAGCTTGCGCCAATGGCTGCAGCCAGTCAGCTGCCAGACGTTATACAAATGGATACAGCCTATCTGTTTCAATATGGTAAAAAAGATTTGCTCGAGGATTTAACGCCGTATCTAGTAGATGGGACGATTGAAACAAGCACAATCGATGAGTATGCGATTTCTGGCGGATTGATGGCTGAAAAATTATACGGGTTCACACTTGGTTCCAATGTTCTTACTGTTATAACCAATGATGATATGTTAGATGAAACCGGCATTAAAGTGGAAAATGAAAACTGGACCTGGAACGAATTTGAGAAAATAGCACTGGATATCCAAAAAGGTACGGGGGAGTATGGCACGAATGGAATGAATCCTGCACATGTATTTTTTCCATATTATTTAAGGACACAAGGTGAGCGGTTTTACAATGAAGATGGTACCGGTCTTGGCTATTCGGACGACCAATTATTTATTGAGTACTTCAAAAGGCAGCTTCGATTAGTGGATGCCAATGCTTTCCCCACTCCAGATGTCGAAGCACATATAAAAGGACTTGAAGATGAATTTATTGTTGCAGGAGAAGCAGCAATGACTTGGAACTGGTCCAATCAATTTTCAGCATTTGCCCAGGCGGCTCAAAGCTCTTTATCACTTCATCTACCACCAGAGCAGGCTAAAGAGAACGCTTTATTTTTAAGACCTAGTATGTTCTTTTCCATTCCAAAGAGTTCGAAGCAAAAAGAAGAAGCTGCCAAGTTCATCGATTTCTTTGTAAACAATGTAGAAGCGAATAAGTTAATTAAAGGTGACCGTGGAGTGCCGGTATCTTCGAAGGTCGTCAAAGCAATCAAGCCGGAATTGGCAGAAGAGGAAACCAAAATCTTTGATTATGTTGAAAAAGCTTCTCGAAATGTAAGCGCATCCGACTCTCCTGATCCACTGGGCAGTGCAGAAGTAATAAAAGTATTGCAAGATTTATCTGAACAGATTTTATTTAATAAGATTTCACCTGAAGATGGAGCAAGGTTATTTAGAGAAAAAGCAGAAAAAATTCTTGGAATGAATAGGTAATCAAGATAGAGATCAATTGAGTAAACCAGCCCATGTGCTGGTTTTTTTGTGGTCTAAAATTGGGTAAGGAATTTTCAATCTTTTGGAATAAGTATGTTTTTTAATACTAGACCTCTGTTATTTTAATTGTTCTGATTAAGCGCTTTCCTTACAATCGATGTATAGCATTAAAACGTTTTCAGGTTTAAAAGACAAAGTTCATTCATTTGGAGGGATTATTGTGATACAGGCTAATGTCATCGAAAAGAAAGAGATTATTCAATACATAAATTTATTAATGAATAATCTAACAGAAATTAAAGATCAAACAGGTGAATTTTTACTTCATTTTGACGGCTTAATCGTTGACGATAAAAGCTGGCATGTTTGGAACTGGCCTCAAGGTGTAGGGCTCTATGGAATCTATAAATATTGGAAATTGACCAAGGATCAAAAAGCTTTAGATATTATTAATGAATGGTTTCATGCAAGATTCGAAGAAGGTGTTCCTCCTAAAAACGTCAATACAATGGCACCATTTTTAACATTGGCATTTTTATATGAGGATACCAAGAACAAGACTTATCTGCCACATTTAGAGGAATGGGCGGAATGGGTTATGAATGATATGCCTCGTACTTGCGAAGATGGTCTTCAGCATATGACCTATGGACCAGAAAACAAAAATCAGCTTTGGGATGACACATTAATGATGACCGTGCTGCCATTAGCGAAAATTGGAAAACTGCTAAACAAACCAGAATACTTAGAAGAGGCCAAAAAGCAATTTCTCATCCATATCAAATATTTAACAGACAGAAAAACAGGTTTATGGTTCCACGGCTGGACATTCGAAGAAAATCATAATTATGCCGAAGCACTTTGGGCAAGAGGAAATTGCTGGATTACGATTGCGATTCCCGAGATTATTGAAATCTTGGAATTGAAAAAAGGCGATTTTCTTCACGATTTCCTAATCGATACATTGAACAGGCAAATCGAAGCTCTTGCTAAATACCAAAATGTAAGCGGATTATGGCATACATTAATTAATGATTCAACCTCTTATGTAGAAGCATCTGCTACAGCAGGATTTGCATATGGAATTTTAAAATCGGTACATAAGGGATATGTTAGCCAGGATTATAAAGAAGTAGCCTACAAGGCCATTCAGGGACTCATCAATGAAGTGAATAAAGAAGGTGCATTACAAAAAGTATCAGTCGGAACAGGGATGGGAGATACACTTGATTTTTACAAAGAAATCAGAATCACCACGATGCCATATGGTCAATCCTTGGCGATCTTAGCATTAGCAGAATTTCTTAATACTTATATTAGTTGAAAAATAGGTTATCACATCTTTTCAAATAGAAGGAGAAGAAATAATGAAGAGACAACCGAAGTTTATTAATTATTTGTCTTATGGTTTAGGTGACTTTTTAGGGGCAGGAGCCTTTGCACTAACAGCTGCATGGTTACTTTTCTTCTTAACAACTTTTTGTAATTTAACGGCTGTTCAAGCTGGTTCTATCTTCGCGATTGCTCGAATTGTCGATGCCATTGCAGCACCAACAATGGGGTATATAACCGATAATTTTCATAAAACAAAACTAGGCCGCCGTTTTGGCAGACGTAAATTCTTTATATTGGCTGCCATTCCACTTGTGCTGGTGTATACATTAATTTGGGTTGATGGATTTAATTACTGGTATTATTTATTAACCTATATATTGTTTGAACTTGTGTATTCAATGATCTTAATTCCCTATGATACTCTTGCAGCCGAAATGAGTAATGACTATAAAGTACGTTCAAAGTTTACGGGTGCAAGAATGTTCGTGGCGCAAGCTTCTGCTGTATTCGCAGCATTTATTCCTGGTAGACTTGTAGAAGCATTAGGGAAAGATGATCCTCTGACATTCTTATATTCTGGCATCATTTTCACAGTAATATTTTTAATTGTTTTAACTCTGTTATACAAAAATACCTGGGAACGACCACTTGATGAAATACCTGTAGAAAAAACGATAAGTAAAAGAACGTTCGTTCAAAATGTTCATAAGATTTATGCCGACTTGTTCTCAACCTTACGTGTAAAAACATTCCGTCACCATCTAGGGATGTATTTAGGAGGATATTTAAGTCAAGACGTATTCAATGCAGTATTTACTTATTTTGTTGTCTTTGCGCTCATGCAAAGTGCTGTTGATGCTTCTAACTTACTAACGTTTATGTATGCCATGCAGATATTTGGTGTATGGATTGCTCTTACATTAACGATTAAATTGAATCCTGCACCGGCTTTTAGAACAGCAATTTTCTTCTTTATTGCTGGAATTGTTGGATTCATTGTATTGAAATATACTGGTACACTAAATAGCACCGCTTTATTGTTTGTCATGATTGGAATTTGTGGTTTGGGCCGTGGTGGTTTGAACTACATTCCTTGGAATAACTACGCCTTTATTCCAGATGTAGATGAAGCGTTAACAGGTCAAAGACGTGAAGGGGTCTTTGCCGGTGTCATGAGTTTAATCCGGAAGGGAACACAAGCGTTGGCTGTCTTTTTAGTAAGTGTGGCCTTGCAAGAAGCTGGCTTTGTATCCGGACAAGGATCTCAACCAGAATCAGCTGTAAATATGATTATTTCTATCCTGTTGTTTGGTACACTCATCTTTTTAGTGGGAGGATTAATTATCTCCTATCGTTACAAATTAACAAAAGAAAATCATGTTATTCTCCTAAATGAGATTGAACGGTTAAAAAATGGCGGCTCAAAAAAAGATGTTACACCAGAAGCCCGTCAGGTTTTTGAACAATTAACAGGCTGGGAATATGAAAAAACATGGGGAAATAACAAGATAGGGTATGAGAATCTCATAAATTATAAAGAAAATCTTACTAAATCAAAACATAAAAAAGCAGTTTAACAGTACAAAGTAAACAATTTTAATTTCTTAGCCGTATCACATCAAATGGATGTGTACGGCTTTTTTAAAATATTAAGACCATTACAAGTTATGCTCTTATCTCTGATTCTTTTAAAAACTGGAGAGGGACTATTGCCACAGCCCTTAATTCTATGGCGTCTTTTTGTATGTTGGTTTGTTAATTTTGTTGATCAAAAAATAAAATCATAAAGTGTTGACACTTTAAATGATTATATGGTAAATTTATCTCAAGTTAAAAATAACTGAATTCGAGATAACTCATTTAAGAATAATAATGGGTTTGAGGATTTCAGCTGATTACCAAAAAATATGTGTGTAAACATTTTTTTTGGATAAATATCTCGATTTCGAGGCAACTATAAAAACAAAATGGGGGAATTTTAAAATGGCAAAATGGACAGTAGACCAATCACACTCAAGCGTAGGATTTGAAGTAAAACACATGATGGTATCTAAAGTGAAAGGACAATTTGAATCTTATATAGCAGAAGTAGAAGCAGCAGATTTAACAGATTTAACTTCAGCTTCCATTGCATTCAAATTGGACGTTGCAAGCATCAACACACGTAACGACGATCGTGATAACCACTTAAGATCTGCAGATTTCTTTGATGTAGAAAATAACCCATCGATTGATTTTATATCATCTAGCATTACAAAAGATGGAGATAACTATCGTGTAACTGGTGACTTAACGATTAAAGAGGTAACAAAACCAGTAACATTTTCTGTTGAATTTAATGGTAAAGGTACAAATCCTTGGGGCGTAGAAGTTTATGGATTTGAAGCAGAAGCAAGAATTAACCGTGAAGTATTCGGTCTAACTTGGAACGCAGCTCTTGAAACAGGCGGCGTACTTGTTGGGAAAGACATCAAAATTAAAGTGGAATTAGAAGTTAACCCAGCAGCATAATTTTATTCGGATGTTAACGATTCAAACTGGACCGGGCGGATTCTGCCCGGTTTTTTGTATTTGCTAGGAAAGAAAGCCGTTAATGCCTCTTTTAAAATAAAGGAATTTAAGGTTACAAGTTAATAAAGTGGATGGGTAAAATAATTATTAATTGGATGGTAACTAATATAAAGATATATATTATAATATAAATTATTTAGAGAGTTGGCTATCATTAAGAAGAATGCAAATCTAGTTAACTACTTAAGCTTATTATTAAGTAGTTTAATATTACGTTTAGAGGTGGAACATGAGTTTTATGTATGTTTTGGTCATTATTATTTTATTAATAGCAATTGTTTCGACACTGCTAATCACAGGAAAAAGTGATGAAAATTATAGAGGATCGACAAAAAGAAATACCACAAACTTAACGTTAATTTATGTTGTGGTTATTACCTTATCTCTAATTTCACTTGGAGTCTATATTAGATTTTTCGCATAAATTATATTGTTTTGTTACCTATTGACTCAATAATTCGGTAGGTTATTTTTTTATAGTTTTTCTGGTAGGGAATAACTCTAGAGTAAAAACGTGAAATAGAAAAATAATATAAGTAGAAAAATAAAATCATAAGGACTGTAGTCAATGGATTGGAAACCAGATCGTAAGGCTAAAAAAGCCATCTATAAACAGGTTGCTGAATATATTGAAAATGGAATTGCCAATGGTACATTTCCGCCTGATAAACCATTGCCATCAGAAAGATACTTAGCTAAGGAACTTAACGTAAACAGAAGTACAGTGGTTTCCGCTTATGATGAGTTAGAATCCAATGGGCTGATTCAACGAAATAGAGGAAGCGGGACAACCATAAGCAAGGATATCTGGGGGATTACGAAGAAACGTATTCCGAGCTGGAACAGGTACATAGAGGCAGGATCATTTTTACCAAATTTACCTGTTACCCAAAGGATCCGAAAAGAAGCAGTTGAACATAAACTCATTAATTTAGCCAGTGGAGAACTATCAGAAAATCTGTTTCCATTAGATTCTTTAAGACAAATAACCGCTTCTAGATCATTTATCGGAAGCTTAGGATATGATCATCCACAAGGCAACCTTATTCTTAGGGAGACCATTACAAAGCATGTAAAGCAATTTCGGAGAATTGAATCCGATCCTTCTTCGATATTAATTACATCTGGCGCGCAGCAGGCGTTACACCTTGTCGTTCAATGCCTGTTAAAGCCTGGAGATGCCGTTGCTTTAGAGGACCCTTCCTATAATTATAATCTTCCAATTTTTAAATCAGCCGGAATAAAACCATATTTTCTTTCCGTTGATAAGGATGGAATAAACCCAGAAGAATTATTAACTTTACATAAAAAACATCGAATTAAAATGATATTCTTAAACCCTTCCTTTCAAAATCCTACTGGGACCTTACTTACGGAAAACCGAAGGAAAGCGATTTTAGAGCTATCTTCTGAACATGGGATTCCGGTAGTGGAAGACGATCCCTATAGTTTAACCTCATTTTCAGGGGAAGAGGTTACAACATTAAAATCAATGGATACTCATGGCAATGTCTTGTATATAAGCTCTTTATCAAAGATTGTTGCTTCTGGGTTAAGGATTGGTTGGATTATTGGACCAAAACCAGTCATTGAAAGACTATCCGATGCGAAACAACAAATCGACTTCGGGCATGCTAGCTTTACTCAATGGATTGCAAATGATTTTTTAGAATCAGAAAGTTTTCACTCACATCTCAATAGTTTGGTGAAAGAGTTAAAAAAACGAAGGGATCAAATCATTACTAGCCTTACGTTTTATTTAAAGGAACAAGTTGAATTTTCAATCCCTCAGGGAGGCATTCATTTATGGTGCCGGATAAAAAAAGACTTTAACGAAATGCAATTACTGGAGGAATCTATTAAAAGGGGAGTTATTTATGTCCCTGGTTCCACGATGGGATCCAAAAAGGGATTTGTGCGATTTACATTCGCTAGGGAAGATGAGGAGTCAATACATGAAGGAATTAAAAGGTTTGCAGAAGCTCTTCATTCTCTTTAACAGCAATTTCAGCTTATATTTTACTTTACCAAGAATCATGATTTAATCGTGGTTCTTTTTATTTTGAAGTAAACATGGTTTCATTCGGTGTAGGTTTGTATGGTATGTGGATCTGCTATATTGGAGTATTAAATTAGAGCTGCTCAAAAATCCTGAACAGCTTCTATTTGTATGCGAGCACATGACAAGGTATTGGGATATTATTGTACATCAATTTTGTCTTATATTACATCCTTAGTTATAACCCTGTCAGATAAAGTGGAATTTTGTAGATTTTCAGATCTAAGATTATAAGCAATTACTTTCTTATAGGACTGCTTGACTACATACACGTAATCAGTCAAACAATAAACAAAGATTCTACTATCATTTTCCCCTCTTTTTAAATTGATAACAAATGGAGCAACATTGGTCTCTGGATGTAAAAATAAATTTTCTTTGCCTGGAAAGATATCATATTGTTTTAAAAAAGTAGCTTCATTAAAATTTTCAATCAATCGAATTTTTTCTTCCTCTTCTAAGAGCTTTTCAATATAAGTTACAGTAACATCTTTTGAATTAAGTTTTTGATGAAGTGCAAATCTACTAAAAATCCATTCCACAACTGCACTTGGAGGACTCATTACCATTTTAAGCACAATTCCGAGTAATACCGAAAGTGCAATGGTCCATGTCATATTTATCGACTCCTTTAATCGAATTTACTTGTATGTACTCGTTTTACTCTTTTACTTTTAGATTATCACAACTATCATAAAGGAATTTTTCATGTAACGAACCATCCAATTCATAAGGAGTTTTGCCAACCACTTGCTTTGCAATTACATCACTTTTAAGGAATGTGAAATTGTTGAAAACAATGCCAAGGATGTCATAGATCGGAATATTAATTAGAATAACAGATTACTACTTACGGAGCAGTTGAAGAGATACATTGTAAAGTAACATAGTTTTGGTTGTGGTAAAATATGTTATTAGTACTGACTTGTAACTTTTAGGAGGTTCTAATATGATTTTTAACTTTTGTTAGATGAGGAGGAATTTAATATGGGAACTGTTTATTCATCGATACTTCCAAAACACGAAGAATTTATAAGAAAACAACGGATTTTTTTCGTTGGTTCAGCACCTCTAACAGCAGATGGTCATGTTAACATTTCACCGAAAGGTCATGATGTATTAAGAATTTTTTCCTCAAATGAGGTAGCTTATTTGGATTTAACTGGTAGTGGAAATGAAACAAGTGCACATTTAAAAGAAAACGGTAGAATTACTTTTATGTTTTTAGCTTTTGAAGGACCTCCTATGATTTTAAGGCTTTATGGCAGCGGTAATGTGATATTACCTGGCACACCAGAATGGACTGATATGGCGAAACATTTTGATATACTTCCTGGTGCTCGACAAATTATACATGCAAAGATTGAAACAGTAAAAACATCATGTGGATATAGTGTACCGTTCTACTCATACGATGGTGAACGAGATACTCTTCAACAATGGGCTACCAATAAAAGTGAACATGACTTAGAGGAATATCATAAAAAGAAGAATTCTATAAGTATGGATGGGATCGTTACACCGATTGGAGAAAGGTTAGCTAACTATAATAATGGTAAATAATCCTTTTTGCATTTACGGGGGTTATAACCGTATTTTCTGATGTTTATTCTCTATCGTCTAATAAGGTTAAAAATTGTGCTAGTGTCTTTTTTTATATCGATAAGGATTTGAAGAGTTTGACGATACGTCCATGGAAATTTTACGATACGTGGGCAAAAAGAAAAAGAAAAAGAAAAAGAAAAAGAAAAACAACAACAAGAAGATTTTTACCCAAATAAGAGAAAAATCCAAATAGATAAAAATAAGCTGACATATTGTTTTCACAAAAGAATATTTACTAACTTTAAAACACTCACAAATGTTGAACTATCAATGTTTGTGAGTGTTTTTGTATGAAAAATGTATCGAGTAGCCAAACCATTCAGATCAGTTGTATGGAGTTTAAATCAACAGTCATAGGAACCTTTATTTCCATTGTCACAAATCATTCACATCTGAAGGAATATCACCCTGTCCGTTTTCTTCCTTTTTCTATATATACAGGGTGAAAGTACTCTTAAGTAAAGAAAGGTTAGTGATGAAGATGGCAAAGTTTAGAATCGTACGTAATGAATTTTGGAAGAACCCGATTGTTCTGGAAGAGATGACGCCAGAGGACAAGTTATTTTACCTTTACATCCTTACGAATCCAAATACGACTCAAATTGGAATCTATAAGATTACCATAGGACAAATATCATTTGAGTTAGGGTTTTCCAAGGAGACTGTTAATTCATTACTGGAACGTTTCACCCACCATCACAAGGTAATTCGATACAATCCTGTGACGAGAGAACTTGCGATTAGAAGCTGGGGGAATGACAACCTGAATAAAGCAGGAAAACCAGTCATGGATTGTATGATAAGTGAATTAAAGAAAGTAGAGGATACCTCACTGATTCAATATGTGTCAGAAACGATTGAGAAACAGGAAATTCGTAGTTTGTATAGATCTTTTTGTGATCACGAAATAACGGTTAACGACCAGGAGGATATCAATCAAGATGAAGACGATACATATTTAGATTTTGACCTTGAAGAGGTTGATGGTGTGGTTTCTACTAGACAAATAGAAAACCAACATCAAAATGCTCCTTTTCAAGATTTAGAGAATCATTTAGACATCGGAAATCCTATGCAGCAGAGTCGAAACGATGTGAAAGAAATTATCGAGTTTTGGGATGCAAATGGATTTGGTTTTACAAATGTCAGTGCGAAACAGCAGTTATTAGCTTGGTTAGATGACTCTAGTTTTTTACAGCCGAAAGCGATGATTTTAAAAGCGATGAATATTGCCTGTGCCAATAACAAGCGAAGGCTGAGTTATGTCGTTGGAATTCTGAAAAACTGGGAAAATGAATCGTTACTGACCATTGAAGAAATTGATTCCTACCTTGAAAACCAAAAGCCCGTTGTAAGACAAAAGCAATCAACTCAAGGTGTTCCTTCCGGAAGAGCGATACCTGCTCGATTTGAACTTGATCTTACGAGAGGTGAAGAGTGATGAGTATAGCAGAAAAAGCATTTTTAGGAAGCTTGATGAAGGCGGAATACCTGCTTAAGGATACGGTAATCCAGCCTGAACAGCTGGAAAATACACGGCATAAAGATATCATGCGAAGAATGCTAGAGTTAACCCATGCCGGCAAGAATATTGATTTGATCACGTTTACCACTTTGCCCGACCTTGATGCACTAGGTGGAATGTCTTACCTTTCTGAGCTGTTATCGTATGCGGATCTTGTGAAGTTTGACGGAATGGAGAAGCTCATTCTTGATCTGTGGAAGGAACGGGAAAAGAGAAATATTTTAACAATTGCCTCCATGAATGATTGGGAGATTGCTAAGGTAATGGGAGAATTGGATAAAATTAACCAAGCAAGGATGGACGATCACACCTCCTTACAGCAGGCGTTATCAGATATTTATGAGGCACCATGGGAGGATCCACTAATGCTGAGAAGTGCAACAACCGGTATTAAAGAACTTGATAAAGTGACGGGAGGCTTTCAGGGCGGAGAAGTGACCATCTTAGCAGCTAGACCATCAATGGGAAAAACCGATGTCATGCTTCATTTTGCTAAAATGTCGGGTTGGGCGGGTTATTTACCACTACTATTCTCCCTGGAAATGCCTGAAAAGCTAATAACCTCCAGATTAGTTGCTTCGACAGGGGGATTTAACCGTGGAAAAATGCGAGATCCAAAAAGAATGCTAAGTGAAGAGCAAAAGAATAAATGGTCAGATGTAATGGGAGATCTAACTGAAACGCATATTCAAATTTTTGATGGGTCCGTACAAACGATTGCGGAAATGAGAGCGAAAACGAGAAAAATGATGAATCAATTTCCACAGAAGAAACCAATCCTTTTTATCGATTACCTAACATTGATCCATTCTGGTCAATTTTACGGTGGGAATTCCCATCAACAAGTAACGGAAATATCCAAATCTCTTAAAGCAATGGCGAAGGATTTTGATTGCCCCGTTATTTGTTTGGCGCAGCTGAATCGATCGGTTGAATCAAGGGCAAATAAACGGCCAATGATGTCTGATATTCGGGAATCGGGCAGTGTGGAACAGGATGCGGATGTCATAATGTTCCTATATCGTGAAGCGTATTATGACAAGGAAGCTGAGAATCAAGCCCTTGAAATCATTGTTTCGAAAAACCGCAATGGTCCTGTCGGAACAATCGCAGTGAATTACAACGAGCATACAGGAAGAATAGAAGACCACAAGGAATAGTGTCACCTCCTTGTGAACATTCATATAGCCATTAAAAAATAAATGACCGAGGTGTAACCACATGCTTGTAAAAGACGCTTACTTAGATAGTTTACGTTTTGAAGAATCTGCATTGGCCCACTATATTCATCATTTACTAATAGAGAAGAAAATATCATTGGATGACGATATGACTAAGATCAACTTAGAACAGGCTGATCATCAGATAGTAAAGGAAATGATTCAAAACAATGTATTAGGCATTTATAAAATTCGTGTCTACTCATTGAAGATGAACCAAAAGGATTTTGTATTTATCTTTGCAACCAGCGAGCAAGCTGCCATCAAGTTCTATTGCGAAAAATTCCATCTAACCCCATTGAACTGTCACGAATATTCACTAGATTTTCAGATTGCTAGAGGAAATGATGTGATTTCGTTTCGGGATATGAAGAAGGATTGGAAGTGTTTTCCTGCCATAGCGGGGTTTTTTGTGAAGCCATATTAGATAGGAACTTGAATGCCAGGGGGAATATTTATGAGAAAACGAAAGGGTGGTATTGCCATGATCGCAGCAGCTACCTGTATTGCATTCTATTCCATGCCTTCACAAAAAGAAGAAACTGCACCAGAGAACTCCCTTCAGATGACTGAAAATAAAGGAAGTGAAGTTCCTGTTAAGTTAATAAATATCATTGATGGCGATACCATTAAAGTGAATGTTAATGGAAATATGGAAACGGTACGCTATTTATTGATCGATACACCAGAGTCGAAAAATCCAAATACGTGTGTCCAATTCTATGCAAAAGAAGCATTCTTACGGAATAGCGAGCTAGTGAAAAGCGGAAAGTTAACCTTGGAGTTTGAACAGGGAAACATGAGAGATTCCTACGGACGACTGTTAGCCTATGTTTTTGTCGATGGAGAATCGATTCAAGGAACGCTGCTAAAAGAGGGCTACGCACGAGTGGCTTTTATCATGAATCCACCCTATAAATACCTTGAAACATTTAGGAAGGAGGAGAATCTAGCAAAAGAGGGGAAAATCAATATCTGGAGCAGAGAGAATTATGTGACAAACTGGGGATTTAATGGGTGTTTGCATGAAAAACAAATAATGGGGTGGATTTTTTAAGGGAATTTATATAGATCATGAATGTTTTAACAAGTGGGGTATTTTGAGAGGATGATATCATAATACAAAGAGCAAGTGGAGAAAACGGTGTGTTTTTCTCCACTTGCCTTATTTTAGGGACTTATCGGACAGCACCGTTATTTTGCTCAAAATGTGCTTATTTGGTTGTACGTATTTTAGATGTACACCAAAGAATACATTTTTTTCTTCATTTTATTTTTTATCCCAAGATGTTGGGTTATTGGCAATTACATTTTTGTAGGAATCGGCAACTGTTTGAGGAATTAAGTCCTCAATCAGTAATTGATTAACGGAAGCGTTCATTTTATTAACCCAGTTTTCCCTTGTTCCATATAGCGTTTTTAGTTTGTCAGCGCTAAACATGGTCATAAAATCACTTTGCACCATGTAAGTAGCTAATGGATTATCAGCAAGAGGATGACGGATACCACCTATAACATTGCCATGATCATCTCTTGGGAATTTACCTGTTGCTGGATCAACGTTTATCCATTTATCGTCAGCAGCAGGGAAGTATTGCTTTGGATCTGCATTTGGATTATTTTTCCTTGCAACTGCATAATCATACAGATTTTGCATCGCACCACTTACAAACATATCAATGTGCAAATCACTCTTAATAGTATTTGGCAGCGAGCTGGTCGGGTATTTTCTTGGATTTACCCCAGCCTTAACAAGTGCATCATTGTTTTGAATGATCGGTGAGATGGCATCTGAGTGAGGTGCACCTGATACTTCATAAAGTCTGAAGATATCATGCTCACTGTTTTGGTCCTTTTTGGTTTTATAAGAAGGGAATAGACCTGCACCTTCTTTGAATCCAAATTCGGCTTGCGACATAACTACCATGGTCGGAACACCCATTGCCTTATAAATGGATTTCGGACTTGGGTCATTTGCGGTTGGAATTACCGCTGTTGGCTGAATCGCAGTTGGAATCGCTCCAACCCAATTATAATAGCCATCAAACATGTATTCTTTTGCTTTTGCATTATACAAGTATGGCTGGAACACATTGGTATACGTATTCAAATACATACCAGATTGGCTTTGGCCTCCAAGGAATACAAATTCAGGTTTGGTTCCAAGGATTTGCTCGCTTTGTTCTTTGTCATTTAGTGCGACACCCAACTGTGACAGCATATCCCAGAATAGACCATTTTCGTAAACTCCAGGCTTATCAGCTTCCCAATCAATGTCTGAATACCGTACAGGATCAAACTTTTTCAACGCAGTTACATTTACATTTTTAGATGTTATGCCAATATAAGCATGCCCATTTTCCATGTAATATTCCCAGCTTCTTCTCCATGTATCTTCCATATCAGAATTATTGGAGGCATTGAGAATATCGATATAAACTGCTCCGGAGAAATCTTTCATATCCTTAGGCATCCGCACAATGATTCTGTTTGTATAATCATGTGGTCCGGATTTGATCGTTGGAACATCATTACCTTCAACTTTTCCTAACTCATAAACATTGGCATTCCCTGATAGAAAAAATTCCTTTTCGGTATAATCATAGTCCCCCCAAATGTCGACAGCGCCGACTGAATCCAGCATAGAATTATAAGGGTGGCTTAGGTGTGGATTTGCCGCAACATCTGGTTCTTCTTGGTGGAAACCAATCGCTTCATAATCAAAAGGCTTTTCCACGATTTTGGTTGGCTTTTCATTGGCGATTGCGTAAATTTTTTCAGCATCAGGTCCGCCAAAGCCTTTCTTTTCCTCTGCATAATTGACAAGCTTGTCAAAGCCTTCTTGTAAAATATAGCCTTCATCCAATAGTTTTTGAGCTTGTTTAATAAACGGCTTCTTGTAATCTTGATCATAATCAGGATACAATTCTGCGATTTTATCAGCCGTAAAGAAGACCATGCTGCCATTTGATTCAAAAGGAAGTCCATTTCTGCTGGCAAAGTACGTTGCAATTGGATACTCCATTTGTGGTGCACGAATGCCGCCTAATGCATTTCCGTGTTCATCTGTTTTTGGAGTATATACTGTTTTGCCATTTGTAGTAGTTTCATTAAAGTTAATCCATTTATCTTCAGCAGATGGAGCAGGGACCCCCTCAGTTGCCCATTTATGCATGTTTTCCTGTGCAGCATTTACATAGATTTGGAGATTTAAATCGCTTTCATAATTACCCGGGTCATATTCCTTTGGCGGTCTGCCAGTACCGTTACCAAGAGCAATTTCAGCACTGTTCGGAATAACCGCTAGGGTAGGGTCAGTATGCGGAGTACCAGCTACTTCATAAAATCTAAACTTGTTTTTTGCAGTAGAAGAGTCTGGCTTTCTTTCATATTCTGCCATATCAGATATCCCAGGCATTCCTGGTAAGTTAGCAAACTTGTGTTCAAATTCAGACATGATTACCATATAAGGGACACTCGTATCTGAATAGGTAGTACTAGGTTGTGGTCCACCCGAATTTACATAGGTTGTTCCAGGTCCGACTAGATTCATATATCCGTCAAACATGGGCTTTCCTTTATAGGAATTTCCAAGGATATCATCAAATAAGGTGATGTAAGTATTTAAATACATTCCTGATTGGCTTTGACCTGTTAAGTAAACATTTTCTGGTTCTAGCCCGCCTAATAGGTCGCCAGCACTATTGCTGCGCAGTTTAGAGCCTAATTGGGAAAGCATGTCCCAGAACAGACCGTTTTCATCTTTACCATTTACCTTCCAGTTTAAGTCTGCATATCTTGTAACGTCGAATTTCTTTAATGCATTAACGGTATTGGTTTTCGAAGTTATACCAATATAAGCATGTCCCTCATTCATATACCAATCATAACTTCTGCCCCAAGTATCTTCTAAGTCGACACCGCTGGAAGCATTTAGAATATCTACATATACTCGACCAGAGAATTTAGAAGGATCTTGTGGATATCTTACTAAAAGTCTTGTCGTGTAATCATTGTTCGAGGATATGATATATGGATCATCCTTCTTATTGATGCTATAAATATTACCTTTGCCGGACTGGAAAAACTCCTTTTCTTCGTAGCCGTAGTCATTCCAAATGTCTACATGGCCACTGGAACTATACATGGAGCTAAATGGGTGACTAATATTAGTAGGCTCGCTGTGGAAAGTCATGCCATCACCATAAGGAATTTCTTTAATTGATGGAATTGTTTGTATAGATTTCTTTATTTTACCGAAATCTTTGTGTGCATCTGCATTTACTACTGCAGACTGTACTCGCAGGTCACTATGTTTCGCTGCCGTTGCCGAGAGGCTTCCGCCACTAAGAAGCCCAAATAACAATGTTGCTGAAAGAACAGCTTTGGTAACCTTTTTACCAATTTTCATAATATCCCTCCTTGTTTTTTTTTCTTCGTTTAAACTGTATGTAACAATCACACCCCCATATATTAGAAACTAATTTCATTTTTTTGGTGTAAACGTTTCCAATGATTTTAATTATAAAAGTCTAAAAAATTATTTAGCATAGGTTTTTTTTAGGAAAATTTGTGTTTTTTTAAAAATATTCAAACAATTTGACTCTCTTAGTTAAAAACCTTTCAGAAAATTGGAATCCACAACGGTATTAAAACCGGAAGAAATGTCTGGTAATTTGTCTATTTATCGGTATCTTCATTTTGAGAGGAAAATGAATGGAGGAAAATTATTCAGGGATTGTCTGTTGTTTATCTGATTTCTTTTAGTATCTTTTATGTGGTAGATCCTTACTGGATTGATTTGCAAATTGAAAATAAAGTAGGGTATTTACAGATGCACTTGGAACAACAGTACCCAGAGGTACCGTGGGTAATTGCAAAGCAACTTATTACATTTAAAAGATGAATAAAAATTTTTAAAATTTCTGATTTCAATGGAACTAAATATTAGTAGGAGTATACTCTTAATCATTTTTAACTAATGGCGGTGATCCCTAAGCAAGGCATCGCTGCTTCTTTTTGAATTAACTGTGAGGTAAGTTGAGGAGTATAACCTAAGAAAAAAGCCGCTTTATTCATAAGACACGAATCTAAATTCCTAGTGAAATGAAAGAAAAGTTGGTTGCATTTAAATAGTTGATGCATCCAAAATAGAAGGTGCCTGACACTTATCTTTAGAATCACCTCATAAAGATAAAAGCGAGTTGGTCATAAGTTGCCAACTCGCTCTTTAAATGCCCCTGCCAAGGAATACTATTTTACCATAAATGATTAGTAAGTATATATAGGTATTGAGGTTAGGTATATAATATGAGCAATAAAATTGATAAAAAGTTGGAAAAAAGTTTAGTTAAGAATGCTAAGTGGATTAGAAAATTTGCAAAGTGATCTGAGGAAAAAACAACACCAAAACACCAGTGGTTTGAAAAAGCCTGATTGATTGCTTTGTTGGTAGAACGGATACCTGAGAATCTTGAATACATGTTGCCTTTAATAAAGGTGCCACCCCTAAGAATATTCACAGTTCCTCCATAACTTACTATCTTGAAATTTTTGAAATATTGTAAAATTAATCTGATAACACAATCTTTCAGGAGATGATTCTAATGATTGTGAAACAACAGAAGTCTTTTGCGTGTCATTTGTTAATTTTTTTACACATTTTTCTTGGAATAGGTGCTCTTTTTGGTGGAGGTGTATTGATTGTTTCTCCTGATGGTTCGATTTTGTCAATGCCTTTGAAGATGTTACAAAATAGCCCCTTTAATAATTTTCTCATCCCTGGACTTATACTATTTGTTGGATTGGGCATTCTCCCACTAATCACTGCAATTTTCCTTATCTCTGAAAAGCCATTAAAAACCGCTGAAAAACTCAGACTCTATAAAGAAACACATTGGTCATGGAATAGTTCGTTGTACCTCGGTTTTATCTTAATCATTTGGATTACGGTCGAATTGTATATGATACAAGGAGTAGCGTTTATTCACGTTTTCTACATATTCCTGGGACTTATAATTCAATCTATTACTCTTCTCCCATCTGTTATAGAGCACTACACCAACAATAAATAATTTAAAATTTTAATATTAACAAGTAACTTTTTTAAGACCCACTAACCCAAGATGGTGCCCAAGAAAAGTTAAATGTGAAGCGTGTGATCACTGAATTAGTCCCTATCAATATGATCTTCTGCTTAGTGACAATTAATAAGGCGACAAAGAAATTACATAGAGAGTGATTTCAAGAAAAATTGGTTCTTCTAGGTCTAAAAAGAATATAGCAAAATACACCCGCTTAAGAAAGAAGGGTCACCATGCCAAAATGGATAATCGTATTATTAATTGTTATCGCCTTAATCCTATTTTTATCGGTTGCAATCTCTAGAATAGCCAAGGTTTTGTTTTTAAAGGGTGCAGAAAAAGAAGTTATTAGTCTATTTAATGGTATTGAGGGAGAGAGGACAAAAACAATTGATAAAGATGACATTAAAGACCTACCGTATCCAGTGAAAAATTGGTTAACGAATTCCAATGTAATTGGAAAAGAAAGAATAAAAACCGTTCGCCTCAAACAAGAGGGAAAGATGAGAATAAAACAAAATGGTCCATGGATGCCATCTAAGGCAGAGCAATACTTTACAGTCGAAGAACCGGGGTTTGTTTGGATAGCGGATGTTAAAATGGCACCTTTGGTTGATTTGTCAGGAATGGATACTTTTAAAGCTGGAAAAGGGAAGATGAAAATAAAACTCCTCTCTTTATTCCCTGTTGTGTATTCAGAGGATCCTGAAATGGATTCCAGTACAATGATGCGTTACCTTGCTGAAATGATGTGGTTTCCAACTGCAGCACTAAGTCCTCATATAAAGTGGGAAAAAATTGATCGAAACTCCGCTAAAGCAACAATGGAACATGAAGGTCTATCAGTCTCTGGCGTATTTCATTTTAATGAAAAAGGAGACATTCTCCAGTTCGTGGGAAAAAGATATAAAGAAGTTAATGGAAGATACATCTTAAGTGATTGGGGAGGAATAAATAAGGAATTTAAAGAATTTGACGGCATACGAATACCAAGTAAGTCTGCTGTTACTTGGTTTGAGGAAGATGGAGAATTTAATTGGTTTGAGTTAGAAATCACTGAGTTGCAATACAATAAGCCGGCTCTTTATTAGCAAAAACATTAAGAAGAAATCTTTTAGTTATGTATTTTAAAGTGCGTTAATCCCTGGAAATAACGCATTTTTGGTGGTTATATTCGCTTTTTCTTATTCAAGTATCAGGCAGGATTGAACTCGAATGAAGAAATAAAAAATACAAAGGGTGATTAGATGTGATTGGTTTGCTTAATCTTAGCAGCTTCGTGCCCCGGGAAGTTGATGAAAGCAATGCCAAATTGCTTATCGTTTAGCAGAATCATTTTTTCTTTATTTTTGCTTTTTGTTCAACCGTTAAGTGCATCCTTTTATGCCATATATATTTTTTGTGGCTTCAGTGATATTATGGATGGGTTTATTGCAAGAAGAACTGGGAAAACTAGCAGTCTTGGAGAAAGGCTTGATTCTATGGCTGACATGGTTATGACAGTGGTATTATTTGTTCTACTCTATCCAATCGTAAATCCTAAAGCCGAAATCGTCATTTGGATTATTTCAATTATTTTTATCAGATTAGTATCTATGGTGGTAGCGCTAAAAAACCTTCGCAATCCTTCACACTTACGGAAATAAATTTACAGGAATCATATTTCCTATAATGCTTCCCTTTGTTTCGATATCTCTATTGATGTATATAATTTGTTTTGTGGCAAGCGTATCGGCAGTCGAGGAATTAATCATTCAACTGACATCAAGTCAACTGCAAATAAATAAACAAAGTATATTCTTAAAATAAGCCTATTCCAATTAATATTCTAAAAGAAATATACAAAAAACCGAGGATTCTTGCACATTAATATTGAAAAGTGAGGGGGTTATACAATAGGCAGATAAATAGGAACTTGGTGAGGATGGTAGATAAAAGTATGATGGAACTATTTAGAAGTATTTTAAAAATATTGATGTGGGTTTTGGTTGTTGGCTTTGGGTGTAACTTCGTAATGCAGACAATAAGCTATTCCTTTTATAAAGGTGCAAAGAAAATGGAAGAGAATGACTTTAACCCTGAGTATATTCAGTTTAGCGAAAAACTGTCGGGTTATGGTTATAATCTTCTAAGTGAATCTGATAATATTATTCTATTTTTTGGCGGTTCAAATTATATTGCTTTTAATTCTGTCGGATCCTTTGGTGGAAAATTTTATTGTCCATTTATATCTGCTGATTTCTATGGAAGTCAGAACAGTAAAGGCAAAATGAATTTAAAATCAATGCAGAATACTGCAATAGATTTATATGATTGGACAAAGATTAATTATCCTAATAAAAATATAGTTGTTATGGGACATAGTTACGGAGCAGGAATAGCTGCTTATCTTGCAAGTGTTAGAAATTGCGATAGCCTTATTCTTATGGCGGCATATCGTGATTTATCGGATTTATATAACAAGATTATTCCGATTTTCTGGGGACCTGCCAAAGTGTTTATATCAAATGATATTAGACTGATTGATTATGCTCAAAATGCTAATTTGAATACCTACATAATCGGCTCAAATTCAGATAAAACGCTAAATGCAAGCCTGCAGTATAAAGTAAAAGATTGTTTTGCAAATGCACACATAAAGATATTCGATGGTGTGAACCACGAAAACTATCTTAAGAATGAGCAAGTCATAGAATTTATAAACGAGATACTTCAGTAATTTGCTAATGCCAATTTGTCGATGAGATTTCATATAATCGTATTTGTAATTAAGACATTTTCTTTCTTATTAGAAGAACGTGAAAGGGTTTACTTAAAGTAAGGTGTGTTAATCCAAGGTGGATTTACCCTTATTTCAATCGATTCACCAAGCCAAATTATACTAAAAGTTGCCAGCGCTTAATTCAGTCCAATTCATATTTGTTCCAAGTTATATAGTATGACCCGCTCCAGTATGCAAGTTTCAAGGAGCGAGTTTCCTTATGGCTTAAAATAACTTCATAAAATTCCTAGGGTAGATGAAGTACTTAGGGGAGAAGTCCTCGAGCCATGGAACGTGCTGCACTTTATTCGATCCTCCTACCAACACAACTTGCGTTGTGTTAGAAGAGAAGGGGAGTTCGCTTTATTCGCCAGAACGTCGTTATTAATTTATGCTAGTAGGAAATGTGCTTCTCTGGTAGAGGGCCTTTTAATCGAGATACTCTGTCCAGAATACCCGAATTATCTGGTAACTGTGTCACTACTACGCCTAGCGTCTCTATGTCCTTTACTAAGTCCCCTGTAGTAGGGATAACGATGTTGTCAATGGTAATTCCTTTGTAGGTTTGTGGTTGTCCAACTTTCCAGATTGCAAAAATCATGTTCATGTTTATATCACTCCTTCTTAAGATGGAAATAACACAACCCTTTGAAATGAATTTGTCAATACAAGAAATAAAATTTATTGCCGTGATTTTTTCACCTTACATAAGAAGTTTCAAATAATTTACAAAATGCTATAAAATCACTCTCAGAAAATGTAGTTTATTTTTCAATTATCACTGCTTCGATATGTTTGTTTAGATATTTAGCAAATTCAGTATTGTTTTTAAAACTCAACCGGAGTAACTAATATCCATTCGAACGTTATAAGTATTTTAATTTTTCTGGGCACTCTCAAATCTTTTTTCACACTCGAGACAGTGGATTTTTTATTATATTCACTAGAATGGTTCGAATCCTGACTAGACGCCCTAATAGGAGGTTATTTTTCTATATTTTTCGAGGTGGCTGCTGTCAAACACATTTAAAGGATTAGTAATCTTTCCGAGCCTACCCCTGTCTCTGATAAGGTGCAGTACTTGACCATTCACGACTAATGATATTACCGAAGAAAGAATGACGCAGTCCCGCCAACGTTCTTACTCTCACAAGGGTTTGACGGTGATTGAACCGGTGATTGTTACCGGTGATTGACACGTTAACTTACACAGTTTCCGCCCAGTATAAGCCGTATATTTGATTAAAAAAATCATGATATACGGCTATTTGTGATGCGTACCGGAAAGGTGCGCTTATTTTTTATAGTTCGGGCTTACGTTTTTTTATTAATAAGCAGTTTAATCGTCTTTTTTGTGTAAAAAACATTTGAATCCTCCTCATATTTTGATCTAAGAATAAACAGCCCTAACTTATCCGTTTCCAAGTTCTAATTCTTTCAATTACTTCTAACAAAATAAAAATTAGAAAACTATACTCAAAGTTTTGTGAGTTGGTATTAATTAGGGGAATTTGAGTACCGTTCCCATATTTTACAGTCTGAATAAGGTAGTAAAAACAAAAAATTCCAACCGAATCGGTAATTGATTAAGAAGAATGGTTAAACTATAATTCAAACATGGACAGAAAATAAAGAAGATTGTAAAAATTCTATCAATTGCAACAAAAAGAAAGATCCATTCAATTTTAGGAGGATGAAAGAATATGAAATTAGGAATCTATGCCGAAATGCAAAACCCAGAATAATACAAGAAACCACCTAGCCAATCCAATGCTCTTTTTTTTAGAAATACGCTTAGTCAATTTGCAAAAGGTGTGACAGTCATAACCACACAAAGTAAGGGACAGCTAATAGGCCTAACAGCAAATGCTTTTTTCATCCCTCTCACTTGATCCTCCACTCATTTTTAACCGTAGAGGTCTTTGATGTGGATTCGATTAAAAACTGTATCCATATCATTTTAGAAAAATGGGGAAGAATTGATGTTTTAGTCACTAACATAGGTGTTCGTAAAGAAACATTGATCGAAGACATTACAACAGAAGATTAGAATCATCTATTATCCGTCAATTTTGGCGGAACGTTTTACTATTCTCAAAATGTGTTGAAGATGATGAAAGAACAAAACAGTGGCCGAATTATAAATATTTCCTCTTTCAGAGGACAAGCAGGGCCATTAACTTCGGGTGCCTACTATTGTGCGTCGAAATTAGGGCCATTGGCCTTAACGAAACATTTCGCAAGGCAGATCAGGGCATCAGAGGGGATACAGTAGCAATAGCTAACATGCTACACCTGAAATGGTGAGCTTGCTAAACTAGATTGAATTTTTTGATAAAAAGTCAAAGGAAGAATCGCTATTTCCGATTAGAAGCGTCCATCGGCCGTCCATTTTCCTTGTTGGAAAAATAAGGAGATCGCAAGTAGTGGTGAAAATCGAAGATATTGAATTGAGAAGGAAGGATTGTGATAAGCGTCTTTCCTGATAAAAAAGCATAAAACAATATACATGGAGGTGTGAGAATGGATAGGGATCAATCAATTCCAGTCATAGATGATCAGGCAAAAGTGACTGTATATGATCAAACCATTAAAAAGACAAAAGCAAAATCTATCAATCTATTTTTTACCATGATCGATAAGATGAATGAGGCTTTGGCATGGATTGCAGGTGCAGCAGTTGTCTTATTAATGCTATTAATTGTTTTTAATGCCATCAAACGGATGTTTTCAGATCCTTTTGCTGGAACCGTGGAGATAGCCACTTGGCTTGGAGCGATTTCAGGTATTTTTGCACTTGGGTATGCACAATTGCATAAAAGTCATGTATTTATTGATCTGTTGATTAACAAATTCCCCGAAATGGTCAGTAAGATCATTCACACCCTTGTGAATATCGTGAGTGCCCTATTTTTTCTCGTAGCTGGATGGCTTATATTCCAGCATGGGTTGAATATGATGGGGAGCGGAGTGGTATCTGAAACCTTGCGAATTCCATTTTATCCTATTGTCCAACTATGTTCATTTGGATTCATTGGGATAGTTCTTGCCATCATTAAAGAAACGATCTTCATTTGGAAGGAGTGACAGAATGGATCCAATATTATTATCCATCATCGGAATTATCATTATGTTTGTGTTGATGTTTCTTCGCATGCCGATTAGTTTTGCGATGTTTATTGTCGGGTATGTTGGGTTAATCTTGGCAGCTTCTCCTAAGGCAGCCAACAATGTACTAAGTGCTGATTTATGGAGTCAGTTTACGAGTTATTCCTTAAGCGTTATTCCTTTGTTCATCTTAATGGGTGAAGTGGTATACCGAACAGGAATTGCAGAAAAGCTCTTTTATTCGGCCTATACATGGGTAGGTCATCACAGAGGCGGGATGGCAAGTACTACGATGTTAGCGAGTGCTGTCTTTGGTTCTATTAGTGGTTCTAACTCTGCAACAGCCGCTACGATTGGAACGATGGCGTTACCAGAATTGAACAAATATAACTATAATAAAGCCCTAAGTACTGGTAGTATCGCTACAGGAGGAACGTTAGGCGTTATTATCCCACCTAGTACGGTGTTAATCGTATTAGCGTTACAGATGGAGCAATCGGTACGAGATTTATTTTTAACGAGTATTGTTCCGGGAATTCTATTAACCATTTTATTGATTTTGACGATTGTGTTTATTTGTTGGAAAGATCCGAATCTTGGCCCTGCTGGGGAAAAGACGAATATGAAAGAACGGATTCGTTCATTAAAAGGAGTCATTCCAATTGGCATTTTATTTGTATTTGTTATTGGCGGTCTGTTCTTAGGTTGGTTTACACCAACAGAATCAGCTGCCTTTGGTGCCTTTGGTTCCATTGTTCTTGCTCTTATTATGCGTAAATTAACGTGGAAGAACTTTAAGGAATCAATCGCAAGTACGTTACGTTCATCGATTATGGTATGGATGCTCATTGTTGGGGCGATGGTGTTTGGACGGTTCTTAGCGATTACGAGAATGCCTTTTGATGTGGCGGAATGGGTGAGTGAATTGGCCGTGCCTCCTGTCGTTATACTCCTTGCCATTCTTTTCATCTTTATCATTGGTGGAGCGCTTATGGATGCAATGGGCTTCTTAACCATTGCCTTACCGATATTCTATCCTACAGTGCTAGCTTTAGGATACGATCCGATTTGGTTTGCCATCGTCCTTTGTGTCGTAACGAGTCTCGGCGCGATCACTCCACCAGTAGGAGTAAATGTATTTGTCGTCCAAGGGTTAACACCTACTACACCAATCACGACTATTTTTAGAGGAACATCCTATTTTCTTATTCCATATTTTGTGTTTATTGGTTTGCTCATTCTATTCCCGCAAATCGTGACGTTTATTCTTTAGGATGAATCGTCTGACCTGCATGATGGATAAGGGGAAAAGAGTTTTAGTTTCATAGATAAATAAGAGGAGATGAAGGTATGACGTATAAAAGAAAGTTTGGAATGAAACTAGCCTTGATATCACTAAGTGTAGCCATGGTTGCCTTTTTAGGGGCATGTAGTTCAAGCAGTTCTTCAGGTGGCGGGGATGGCGAAAAGATTACTCTATCTTATGCCTTTTTTGCACCAGATAATACATTTCCGGCTGTTCAAATGAAAAAATGGGCAGAGGAATTGGAGAAGAGAACCGATGGGAAAGTAGAGGTGGATATGTTTTTTGGTGGAACGTTACTTGAAGCAGATAATATGTTTGATGGAGTGGCTAATGGAACCGCGGATATCGGTTTAACCTCTACCACATATGAACCTGGACGTTTTCCATTGTTAGAAATTTCAGATTTACCAAATGGTTATCCGAATTCTGAAGTAGCTAGCCAAGTGATGGGAGATTTAATTAATGAGTATCCACCAGAAGCTTTGAAAGATTTTAAAATTATTACCACTTTTGCAACAGAACCTGCTTATATCCAAAGCACGAAGAGTATTTCAAAATTAGATGAACTTTCTGGAACTCAATTGCGTATTTCAGGTGCGTTAACGCCAGTGATGGAAGCACTAGGAGCAGCACCAGTGGGGATGGCGCAATCAGAAGTACCAGAAGCGTTGCAAACAGGGGTAGTAGATGGAAATGTTTCCTCTCGTGAAGTATTAAAGGATTTAAAACTAGCTGAATACGTTAAATATGTAACCGATTATCCTTTAACGATTAATACCTTTGTAGCTGTCATGAATAAAGATAAATGGGAAAGTCTTCCTGATGACGTTAAGCAAGTGATAGATGAATTGAATAAAGAAATGACCGTCTTCACAGGACAATACTTAGATGAACACACAGCAGAGTCCATTAAATGGAGTTCTGATACCGAAGGGTTAAAAATCGTACCTTTAACAGAGGAAGAAGCAAAACGCTGGGATGATAAGATTGAGCCGGTTCAAGAGGCAGCAGTGAAGAAAGCTGAGAAACAAGGGTTACCTGGTGAAGAATACCGAGACCGAATCAAAGAATTAGTCCAACAATACTCGAAGTAAGAAAGAAAATACCCATAATCAAAATATGAATGGAGGAAGTTAAATGAAGATTGCGGTTCTTGGTGGAGGAAATGGGGCTTATGCGGCAGCAGTAGATTTAACGGAACAACGTCATGAGGTCAATCTATGGAGACGAAATGAAGAAGCCTTTCAAATCGTATTGGAAACAAAAACGATTAATGTAAAAGACTTTAAGGGAAATAGGACGGTTACGTTAGCGAATGCTACGACTAATCTGAAAGAGGCGATTCAAGGGGTACGGCTCATTGTCATTCCTCTACCCGCGGTCACGCAAAGCTCACTTGCCAAACAGTTGGCACCGATTTTAGAAGATGGCCAAGTTATTTTCTTACCACCTGGAACATTCGGCAGCTACCTAATGTCCAAGGTTCTTGTAGAGGAAGGCTGTAAAGCAAATGTGATGTTTGCAGAAACAGGAACCCTGCCTTATTTAGCAAGAAAACACGATGAAGAAACGGTTTCAATTTCAGGACGCGGGACAAGGCTTCCAACAGGGGTCTTCCCTAGTAACCAAGCAGACTATGCCTTTCGGATTTTAAAAGAAGCCTTTCCTGCGATTGAAGAGAATCATGATGCTCTTGATGGAGCTTTGATGAATGCTGGACCGATTATTCACCCGCCACTTATCTTAATGAATGCAGGACCCATTGAACATTTTGATAAATGGGATATTCATGATGAAGGCACCCAGCCTGCAATTCGAAATGTTCATCGAGCACTTGATGCAGAACGGATCAGCATTCGTGAAGCATTAGGATATACGGCCCCTCACTTTCCGCTCGAGGATCACTATAATCATGACGGAGACGAGTGGATGTATGGAAACGGTGCACACGAGAAGCTCGTAGATGGACATGATTGGCATGAACCTCTTAATCTCTATCATCACCGCTATATGAGAGAAGATGTGGCATGCGGACTTGCTTTCCTTGTTTCCTTAGGTGAATGGTTAAAGGTTCCTGTACCAGTTGCGTCCGGTCTATTGGCTATTGCATCCAGTGTGTTAGGGGAAGATTTGCGCAAGAAAGGCAGAACGATGGAGAACTTAGGACTTTCTCATAAAACGGTAGAGCAAGTGAAAGAGATTTTGGAAAAAGGCGTGATCCAATATGAAATTAACTAATGGGTCCATTGCGGTAGCGGGGGCAGGAAGGATGGGGAGAGGAATCTCCCTTTCTTTCGCCAATCAAGGGTATCCTGTCACGTTGATTGATATTAAAGAACGAACAAGGGAAGAGTTTCTCCAGTTAAAAGAACAGGTTTATAACGAATTAAGGAATCAATCAGAGATTCTAGTCGCGACAAATGTAATAGCAAGAGAGTCCGTTGAGACCATTTTAAGTCAAGTTGAAGTCTGTTCGATGAAAGACCACAATCTTTCCTGGCAAAACTCAGATGTACTATTTGAAGCAGTACCAGAAATTTTAGAGGTGAAAAAATCCGTATTTGCCTCAATCTGTGAGATTCTGTCAGAGAATACAATCATTGCCTCTACCACTTCATCTTTTTCAGCCAATGATTTAGTTGAATATATTCAAGGGAAAGAACGATTTATGAATACCCATTGGTTGAATCCTGCTTATTTAATGCCGTTAGTAGAAGTAAGTCCATCGGAATCAACTAGTTCTGAATACTTGCAAAAAATGACCAGCTTACTTGAAGGCATAGGGAAAGTTCCTGTAATTTGTGCCCCTTCACCAGGCTTTATTGTACCAAGAATTCAAGCGCTAGCTATGAATGAAGCATCTCGTCTTGTGGAAGAGGGAGTCGCAACCGTTGAAGATATTGATAAGGCATCTACGGTAGGGTTCGGTCTCCGTTTTGCTATTCTAGGACTCTTAGAATTTATCGATTGGGGCGGTGCCGAGACGCTCTACCATGCCAGTCACTATTTAAAAGATTCGATGGGTGAAGAACGATTTGCTCCTCCAGAGATTATTGAAAATAAAATGAATACAGGCGAAATCGGGATGAAAACAGGGAAAGGCTTTTATTCATTTGAAGGGAAAAATATCGATGAATATCAAGTCGAAACCCTTCAGAAATTTGTGGATTTGCTGAAGCATCTAGGGTATCTGACAGATGTTAAAAAACAATACAACTAGAGAGATAGATTCCAGTGTAAAAGCCTATCTCGCCCCTGATACGTTGGACGAAAATATTAGCTTTGTAGCCGCATGAAACATGATCTAGTGCTTCGTTCGAAAAATATATGGTAGTGGATGTCAGTCGATAACCACTACTTCTTTTTGTTATTTTCTAGTAAAAAGTAAACGGAAGATTGTATACATAAAAATCGTTTGGTAAAAAGGAGGAACGATCAAATGAACATTGTGATTGTAGGTGCTGGAGCAATGGGAAGTCGTGTGGGTTCTGCACTTTATAAAAATGATTATCATGTACAGCTAATCGATGATTGGGAGGAGCATGTTGAGGCCATCCAACAAAATGGACTAATGGTAATAAATGAAAAGGGTAAGGAACAAGTCTACATACCAGCACATCTTCCGAAAGATTGTGCGGGGGAAGTAGACTTATTGATCATCCTTACGAAATCAACAAAGACAGAATCCATGATGAAAAGTTGTTTGCATCTGATATCAGAACGCACCCAAGTCCTCACTCTACAAAATGGACTTGGAAATATAGAGGTATTAACAAAATATGTATCCAAAGAACAATTATTTGTAGGTGTTACGACGTACTCAGCAAAATTGAGCGGACCTGGAATGGTTGAAGCGTTTGGTTCAGGAAAAACCGAAATCATGGATGTGACTGGCCAACAGAAAGAAGAGGCTGAACGAATTATTCAGATATTCAATCATTCAGCCATTCATGCAATCATTTCTGAAAATGTCATCAAAAGTATTTGGAATAAGGTGGCTTTTAATTCTGTGATGAATCCGCTTTGTACGTTAACGAAAAGTTCGGCTGGAGTGATAGGGACTTATTGCCATTTTTATGAAATCATAGATCCTATTTTAGATGAAATCATAAAGGTTGCGGAAGTAGAAGGGATAGAACTGAACAAAAAATATATTACCGAAACTATTATTGCTGCACTCAATCCTTCTATGTCTGGAAGTCATCTTTCATCGATGTATCAAGATATACAACGAGGTCAACCGACCGAAATTGAATATTTGAATGGTGCTTTGTTGAAGAAAGGAGAGCTTAATCAAATTCCTATGCCTTATAATCGTCTTCTTTATCTTTTAATAAAAATGTTGGAAAGAGGGAATGGGCAACCTGTTTTGCTAGATAAAAATACGGTAAATATGTCAACAAATTGAAACAAAAACTTTATCTAGTTAACGAACGATTAAGAGGATAAGTTACCTTACAATAAATAACACTATACTAATAGTGTTAAATAGAACGAGAAATTTAGACCGATTATGCTGTAGTTTGAATGTTCGGAATATTCTAGAATATTTATTATCGGCAGGATACAAAAAAGTTCATTTTTCGCGTGAATGATTGGATTGTCGTCATTATAGGAGTTTGAATAAGAAAAAAGGGGATGGGCTTTTATGGATCAAAGAGAATTTCGAAATACATTGGGAACATTTGCGACAGGAGTTACGATCATCACAGTTAAAGGCGAAAATGGAGAAAATATTGGGCTAACAGCAAATGCCTTTTCATCATTGTCGCTGGACCCGCCTTTAATTTTAGTTTGCATTGATAAGAATAGCTATAGTGTACCGGCGTTCCAAACCGGCCGTCCGTTTGTCGTAAATATTTTATCTGAGGAGCAGGAAAGTGATTGTTGGACATTTGCGAAAAAAGGCACCGATAAATTTGCCAATGCACAATACGAACTTTCTGAAGATGGAGTTCCGATGTTAAAAGAAAATCTATCAACACTTGTTTGTGATGTTCATGAAGTACTAGAAGGCGGCGACCATTGGATCGTAACGGGTTTAGTGAAAGCAATCTCTAGAAAAGAAGAGAAACAACCGCTTCTTTTCTATAAAGGGAAAATTTGTAGCATTTCTATTCCTGCGGCGAACAATCAATAATTTAATAAATGATCAAATTAAAAGAAATACTAGTTTAATAAGGTGAAAAATCTATATTTCTTCTTTTTAAAAGGAAAGTTATTAAAACCTAATCAAATGTGGACACTCCGAACCTAGTGGAGGCAACGGTTACATGAACAAACTGCAGGAAATAACTATTCACAAAGTGTGGGGATGATTATGACAGTAAAACATTATGATGGATACCGCTCATTTCAATATCTAACACCTGGCAAACACTATAAACCGTATCCTCTCCCTCAATCGGAAAGATACCGAAATACCTATGAGATGAAGCTTTCAGAATCGGAGGAACGTATTTTCAATACGATTCAAAAATATTATCCGATCGTTTCTCTAAGGGACCACGGATTTATAGTTCCCAAAATTCCGGATGATATCATTCCTTATTGCCGTCAGCTTCATACAGAATTTGATTATGAGGGCTTAGCCCGCTCTGGCATTGATGTTGTATTTGAGAATTTTATGGATGGAATCTCCATTATCACATCGCAAAATGGGCTAAAGTGGAACGATGTCATCTTAACCTTGGGGATACGTTATTGTGACATAGCCAAACAAGATACCGTCTTTCTTGCTAAAACATTTAAGGACTTACAGGAAGCGAAGGTATCAAAACGGGTGGCCATTCTACCATCATTGGAAGCTGCAAGTATTTTAGAAAATGAAGTCGATCGGGTAGATGTTCTATATGGCCTAGGGATTCGCTGCATGGGGATCACCTATAATGAAGCCAATACTTTAGGGTCCGGTTTAACTGAAAAATTCGACGGCGGATTAACGAAGTTTGGCAGAAAAGTAGTAGAAAGAATGAATACTCTTGGAATGGTTATCGATATCTCGCATTGCGGTGATCAAACAAGCCTAGATGTTATTGAAGCAAGTGAATCACCTGTCATGATTACCCATGCTGGAGCGAGGAAAGTATGGGATTCATCAAGAATGAAACGGGATGAAGTTCTTCTCGCATGTGCTGAAAAAGGTGGGGTTATCGGGGTTTGTGCTGCACCAAACACCACTCTTTCTTCTAAGAATCCCAATGAACATACCATTGAATCGGTTATGGAGCATTTAGAGTATCTAATAGATTTAGTCGGGATTGAACATGTTGGTTTAGGACCGGATACATTTTTTGGAGATCATGTAGCCCTGCAAGACGCTTTCGATTCGATGTTATCGCTTCATGAGTCACATGGGAATCAAGACTATGACAGTTCTCCTTTTGTCAAAGGATTAGAGAACCCAACTGAAGCCATGAGTAATATGATTAAATGGCTGATCAAGAAAAATTATAAGGTACAAGATATTGAGAAAATTGTGGGTGGAAATGCTCTAAGAGTTTTACAATCTATTTTGTAAAAAATTCTTGTTAAGAGTGGTAAAAGTGATAAAAAGTATAGTTGGCTATGGAAGAGGAGTAGTCTTAAACTTGTCTTAACTTTAGCTTCTGAGTCAACTTAGTTACGCTGGATCAACAATTGATATTAATAGTGAATTATTACCTGAGATAAAAGGGAGGAATATAAAAATGGCTGGAATTAAACACGATGCACCACAAGTACCATCACCACTTAGAGTAATGTTCTATTTTGAATCAACAGGGTGGTTTAACACAACGGGTGAGGAGAAAACAAATGAGATTCTACCTGTATTAAATGAAATTATTTCTTCATGGAGAGAGAATGGGTCAGAGTTACTTGGCACCATTGACCGAGATATTTTAACAGCTGGACATGCTGGAAGTGCTGGTTGGCATGCAAGTTTCCTTTATAATGTTCCAGATTTACAAACCGTTGCAGATATGACCAATTCATTCCGTGCAACTGGATTGGATAAGTATTTCCGTTTAGAAGCTGTAATTGGCAGACCGTTTTTCTTACTTGAAAAATAAGAAGACTAATTGGCGGAGCCCCACATGGATACATGGGGCTTCTCAATCCTGTCTATACCAATCTTTTTCCCTACCATTGTGAGGCTTGTAAGATCAGAGTCTGGTTTTCTATCATTCTACGAATCGTATAACGAGCCTGGGTAGGAAATACGCCGCCCGTTGGAGTTAACGCTTTTATCAACTCTTCTATCGTGAAAGGTATATCAAAGGAAATTTCAATTACAACTGTTTTAAAGGGACTGGGTATTTTATCGTTACATATACTAGAATTGTTCCCAACCTTATCGTATTTCCGCAGATCGTTCCTTTTTTAGTCTAAAGTTTGAAACCTACAATAAATGAAACATAGAACTTAGATCATGTTTTAAAATAAGAATAATGATAATAGGAAGGTTACGTTTATGAAAAAATCACAGGCTATATTTTCTGAATATTATCAGTATTTTTAAAATTAGTGGAAATTTTAGTAAAATTAAATATGTTGATGTTATATATTATTGGAGGTCAATTTATGGCTCAAAAGAACATGAAAGAATCAAAAATGTCAAAAAAGGCATGGATTGTCATTGCACTATTGTTTTTACTAACAGCTATCAGTAATGTTGATAAGGCCATTATTGGATTTGCATCGGTTCCGATCATGGAAGAATTAGAATTAACGCCGGAGCAATGGGGTATAGTAGGCAGTGTATTTTTTCTATTATACTCGCTTTCAGCAGTCTTAGGTGGAGCACTCGCCGATAAATTTGGAACAAGAATTGTTATAGCCTGTATGGTCGTGATTTGGTCTCTTGTTCAGTTTTCCACTATATTTGTATCAAGTTTCGCCTTTTTACTAATTACACGAATCATTTTAGGGATGGGAGAAGGGCCTTCCTATTCTTTAGCTGTGACGGCAGCATCCCAATGGCTGCCTAAGGAAAAACGCGGAATTGGTCTTTCAATCGTTTCCATTGGTAGTCCTCTTGGAGTAGCGATATCAGCTCCTATTTTAATGAATCTCATTGGAAATTATGGATGGCGTTCAGCTTTTATAGCTACCGGAGTTGTTGGAGTTATCTGGATGTCTGTATGGTTATGGGTCGTAAAAGGGAAGGCGGATTCAAAGGAAGAGTCTTCAGTGGTAAAAGACAACTCTGACCCATTGACACCCGAACAAGAATCATCAAAATTCTCATCTTTCTTGCTTTCGAAAAATTTCATTCTAATTGCTTTATGTGGCTTTGCTACGTACTGGGCGTTTACGTTGGGGTTGAACTGGCTTCCTAACTATATGGAGAATGTTCTTCAACTAAGTGCAGAGACATTACAAATCGTTGTAGCTTTGCCATGGATTCTCATCACGATATCACTACTAACATTCTCAACCATTTCTGACCGCCTTTTTCGTAAAACGAAAAGTGTCGTAAAAGGTCGTGTATTTGTACTTGGTCCTGTATTGTTAGCTGGGGCGGTCTGCTACTTTTTTGGATCTATGGCAAGTTCCAACTGGTTGGCCATTGTTTTATTATCCCTCGGTTTAACCTTTGGAGTTATTACAATCGTACTTGGACCAGCTATATTAATAGAACTGTCTCCTAAGAAACATCAAGGAAAAATTCAAGGATGGTTTATGGCGTTTACCTCATTAGGCGGCATCGTTGGTCCATATGTTACAGGTTACCTTGTAGAAAACTCTTCAAGTGCAGCAGCAGGATTTCATTATTCCTTCCAGATTTGCGCCTTTATATTGCTAATCGCTGGAGGACTTGCGTGGGCTGCAATTCGCCCGAAACAAGTAGAAAAAATAGAAATGAAGATTACCGATACAGTCCAGAATGCATAAACACAAAAAGAAGTTGATTATCACATATGATATGGTAATCAGCTTCTTTTTTCTCTAAAGGGATTTTTTCAAAATGATACTAATCATACTAAATTTTTTAGGATATTCAAACCTAATATGCAGTGGTTAGAATTTTCCAAATATTCTACTATTATTATAGAGATAAATAGAATTACTCTATGAAAACGTTTTAGCAGCTGATCTGATAGCGTGCCAAAATTCGGATCATAATACACGAGGATATCGTAATTGTATTGTAAATTTTATTCCGTCTTTTTGAAGGAATACGGAATCGCGTAAAAGATAGCTGCTAAGTATAGGATTCTTGCGGTCTATAAAATTTTCAATTTTTTGAAAAGGGGAGAAATTTAATGCAAATGAATGAACAAAGAGTCGCAATAGTTACCGGAGCAAATAAAGGTCTAGGTTTAGCTGTCGCCGAAAATTTCGTAAAAGAAGGAAAAAAGGTCGTTTTTGTGATCAGAAATAAGGCGAATCTTGAACAAACAAGACATCGGTTTCAACAGGAAGAATTACAGAAGCAAGTCATGTTCATCCAATTGGATGTATCTGACATTAACGGAATTAAAAGTGCTGTCAACGAGGTTTTAAACGAGTGGGGTAGAATCGATATTCTAGTAAATAATGCAGGAATCCGTTTTGAAACTCCAATAGAAGAGATCCATGAGGAAGAATGGGATCAAGTCTTATCTGTCAATTTAAAAAGCACATTCTTTTTTTCACAAGCTGTTATTCCTGCAATGAAAGAGAGAGGATGGGGACGAATAATCAATATGTCTTCAATTGGAGGGCAGGCAGGTCCACTAACTTCGGGTGCCCATTATTCTGCTTCCAAGGCAGGACAAATTGCGTTAAGTAAAGTCTTTGCTAGATCGTTAGCGCCTTATGGAATTACTGTTAATACGGTTGCTCCAGCTGCCATTCGTACACCAGAGATGGATAAAATGGATCCAGCTAAATTAGCCCAAATGGTAGAGACCATTCCACTTAGACGTGTGGGAGAACCGCGAGAAGTTTCAGATTTAGTTTCCTATTTAACCTCTGATACTGGTGGATTTACAACCGGAGCAACTTTTGACATTAATGGCGGAAGGCTTATGAGATAAGGGTGTTCTATAGAATTAAACCAATTAATCATTAGGTGAAACGATAGATAATAATGGGGAGGAATGAATCATGACTGTTAAAATGCAAAATCAAAACCAGATTGACCGTGTGTTATCCGAAATCCGCGCCAGACGAGACGAATTTGAAGCGAAGCGACATGTGCCTCGGGACATGATCGAGCAATTTAAACAATTGGGCGTCTATCGTGCTCACGCACCGCGTTGCTTTGGCGGTGATGGCTCCTCTCCTACGGAGTTCCTCAAGCTGATCGAGACCATCTCCGAGGCTGACGGATCTGCCGGATGGGTGGCGAGCTTCGGTTCTGCTGCAATCTACCTAGCGGCCCTTCCACGTGAAACGCTCGCATGCGTTTACGCAAATGGACCGGACGTGGCCTTCGCAGGCGGCTTATTTCCGGTCCAGCCTGCAGAGAAGGTCGAGGGAGGCTGGAGCGTGAACGGTCTCTGGAAGTTTGCGAGCGGCTGCAAGGGTGCCGACATTCTCGGTGTTGGTATTGGCACTGGGGAAGGCGGTAAGCCGCTTACTGCGGTGCTGAGACCTGAGGATGTGGAAATCGTCGAGAACTGGGAAGTGATTGGGATGCGCGGAACGGGTAGCCATGACCTTCGGGTGAAAGACGCCTTCGTCTCTGACGAATGGACCTTTGTCCGTGGCGGAGTGCCTTCTATTGATGAGCCGATCTACCAGTATCCATCTATCGCTTATGCAGCACAGGTGCTGGCGGTGGTCAATCTTGGCATAGCCCGTGCTGCGCTTGATGAAATTTCTCAGATGGCAGGCCGTTCTAGCATCACCGGTGCACCAAAGATGGCCGATCGTGCTTACTTGCGAGTTGGCGTTGCAAAGGCAGAAGCATCTCTAAGGTCGGCGCGTGCTTTCTTCTACGAGGCCACTGATGCTGCTTGGGAATCAATCCTAAAGGGTGACGGTGTCTCTGCTGAGCAAACAAGCATGGTGCGTTTAGCAGCGGCACAAGCTGCTCGTGAAGGTGCAAGTGCCGTGCAGACAGCCTACATGCTCGCTGGCACCTTAGCAATCTACGACGGGCACCCACTGCAGCGCTATCTACGCGATGCAATGGTCGTAACCCAGCACGCATTCCTTAACGAAAGTATGTATGACGGCGCTGGATCAGTATTCCTGGGCGTACAGCCGTTTCGCGGCTACATTTAATTCTGTCGATCATTACCTGGGTTCCTACATTACTAAATAAGACTCTGTTAACTTCATTCAGCATTCATCCCCCACTTTTATTGGCGGGGGATGAATGCAAAGAAAATATTCTAACTTGCGTGGAGGTTCTAACCCCTGCTGAATAAAATGAAGCCCTGTCGCCATATAGAAAAGAAAGGAAGTTATCGAAATGTCCCTGACCATAGGGTATATAATTGTTATATTCTTAGCAGTGCTAGACATTTATTACAGTATGAATCTTAGTAAAAGGAAAAAGGCCTATATTTATACCCCATTTGAAGCAATGTCAGGAATCTATAATGATATTCATGAAGTAGTGCTAGAATCGGATAAAACAAATAGTACCCATTTTTCGGATTCTTCTATACTAAAGATCCTCTAAACAACGAAAAACAGACTCCTTATCTATAATAATATAGAAAAAATCTACTCACTAAAAATTAATTCCTAACAAATCCAAGCCTGTAGGCCTTTCAAATGCTGCAGGTTTTCCTTTTAACAGGGTACTTTTTGTATATCGTAATCATACAAAAAATTTTCCCATATATCTTGTTATAAATAGAAAAAATTCTAATGTGTATTATAAAATGAAAATAAGCACTATATTAATAGTGTTAAAAGAGTCATAATATTCAGACCTAATATGTAGTGGTTTTAATTTTGGGAATATTCTATTATTTATTTAGAAATCATATTAGGAGAACCAGTTGCTGTTTCTAAATCACAAAAACGCTGTTCCATAGGACTTCATTAAATAAAACGGCGTCTTTTCAAAGTATAGAGTTGGAAAAAATAACATGAGCCCAACCAACAGTATTGTGAAAGAATCCTTACTTTTAAAACTTCCTGACAAAGCCTTCTTTGACCTATGTCATGAACTCTTTGGAATTAATAGAGGGGTATACAATGTAATAGATCATTGGTTTTATCATCATGGTTATCAAGATATTGAATCAAGACCTGATACAATCCTCAGCTTTTTAGATTATCTGCGAAAACACAAGATTTATAAGTTTGGCAAAGGAGGAGTAAAACATAACCTTGAATTATTTACAACAAATCAAAAGGAGAAAGAGGTAGGTTGATTTGACAACTACTAATAAAGACAAGTTAACAAACATCTTTTCCTTTTTCAATCATGGGGGAGATCATTATTTTAAAGAAAAGAGAATGGTCATTTCAAGTACTGATGCATGGGGGGTGCTAAGGAAGGACCTAATTGACACGTTAGGAATCCAACGCGCAAAAAGGTTTCTTCTTCGCTACGGATGGAATTGCGGAAAAAATGAGGCAAGGATGCTAAAAGATTTGGTGAACTGGGAAAGTGACTTAGAGTGGCTTGTGGCAGGTACGCAAATGCATCAAATTGGCGGACGTGTCCTTTCTTATCCTGAGCACTTTGAGGTTGATATGGAGAAAGGAACGTTTGATGTTTCTGGGCACTGGATTGATTCGTATGAAGCCAAGCAGCATTTGCAGCATTATTCTTTGCACCATGAACCTATCTGTTATTTTCTTATCGGTTATGGAGGCGGCTATACTAGTGAATGCCTTGGAAAAAAGGTTATTTTCAAGGAGATGCACTGTGTAGGAAAAGGAGATAAACAATGTAGCTATGTCGCAAAAACGGTGGAAGAATGGGGTTCTGAAATTGAAGATGAAATCATTAATTACGAGGAACAAGACATTGCTGATGAACTAGATATCGTGTATCGCCGTGTCGAAAGACAAAGTGAAGTCCTACATGTTGGGACGTCTATAACCAAGAATCTAACGTCTGCTCTACTTCAAGGTAAGGGGATGGACGATTTCGCAAAAATGCTAGCAGAAGACTTAAGCATGCCGGTTCTTATCCAAAACCAATATTTCGATTACATAGCTCATTACTTTGATGAAACCCGTCCACATGTACAGCAGTATAATCGGGAGAAAATCCAAGACTTTATTGAAAAACAGTTTTCGAAACATGTCTTGACTGAAACCGAGCCATTTGAAATCGGGCCTGATCAAAATCTACTAATCTCTCCTATTATTATTCAAAATGATGTGTACGGTTATATTTCTATTTATCGGGAAGGGGCGCCATTCGGGGATGCTGAGACAGACTTTCTAGAAAGGGCCGCAAGCATTTGTGCAGTAAAAATGTTAAATGAACGGACTGCCATTCAAACCGAGGAGAGAATGAAGGGGGACTTGCTGGAGGAACTCTTTAAGGGTGAAACAGACCCGGACAATATCATTAAGCGATTCTCTTATTTTGGCTATAACATAAACAAGTCTCAATATGTGTTAACAATTGAATTCCCAAATCAATCACTATTCCCATACCTTGAGGAAAATACCCAAAGCAAGGCTAACAATGTCTCGAAGGAATTAATGAACTTTTTTAATCGAGAAGAAACTTACTATCAGACAACCTTTATTAAGCTTGAAAAGTATAGAAAAGTAACCGTTTTA
This sequence comes from Neobacillus driksii, assembly GCF_013409995.1. Classification (GTDB taxonomy): domain Bacteria; phylum Bacillota; class Bacilli; order Bacillales; family Cytobacillaceae; genus Neobacillus; species Neobacillus driksii. The sequence goes on along the minus strand of NZ_JACCBX010000008.1, from coordinate 30,545 downwards.
ATTCCAAATGAGTACCTTCAGAAGAAAAAAATCGGTATAAAGCAATTTGCGCAGCATTGTTATGAATTGCTGCAAAGGAATGATGGCACACCCCCAATCTATATAGGGGTAAGTAAGCTCTGTTCAGACGTGGGGCAATATAGTAAGCGATTTAAAGAAGCCAATAAATCCATTGAGGTAGCAAAGGCGAAAAACCGGTTAATGAATGTATCCAACAGTAGTGTCGTTCATGCGGATGAATTGGGACATATCATGATTTTGCTGGATGCTAGGAAACCGGAGGAGTTATTGGAGTACGCTAATGAGTTTCTATTTGATCTAAAAACATATGATGGGAAAAATTCCACAGAACTCGTCAGGACGCTATACTATTATATTGAAAATGAATGTAATCTTCATAAAACAGCAAGAGAAATGAATGTTTCGATTAGCGGAATGCGCTATCGCATCAATCGCATCGAAGAATTAATTCAAGTGGATTTGTCGAAGGCGTCATCAAAATTTGAGATTCAGATTTCTTTACAAACATATATGGCCTTTAACCTTTTGTAAAAAATTAAATTGAGGTGTAAGTAAGATGATGATCAATTCGATTAACAATGCCGTGAACATTATCGAGTGCTTCTCCGTAGAGAATTCTGAGATGGCGTATCTGAAATTTCGTCCTTATTACAGATGGATAAGAGTACGATCATCACATCATCAAGACTTTGCACAGTTAAGGAATTCTCGTCAGGACGCCGAATAGAAAATATCGCTTAAGCCCAGGCTGTTGGGCTGCGAGAACCTTGTCTCTAGGCAGTACAATAAGTTTTATAATGCATCACCTTATTTAGATGAACTGATGAGAAAAACAAATGAGACGGTCCATCTAGCCGTTCAGGAAAATGATAAAGTCAGCTATCATGCTAAAGTAGAACCAACGAAAACCGGTTAAAATCAAAACATCCATTGGTACGCATAAACCGGTTTACTGTACCGGCTTAGGAAAAATTCTATTAGCTAACCAACCTGACCGTGACAATAGTAAAATCTACGATATTCCTTTGCAAAAATATACAGAAAATACGATCACAAATCATGATGATCTCATTAGAAAGTTAGAAAAAACGTCAAAGCGGGGATATGGCGATCGATAATCAGGAATTTGAGGTAGGCCAGTTTTGTTTAGCGGTGCCAATTAAAGACTTTATGGGAAACACCGTTACAGCGATCAGTATTGCCGGCCCGGAGTTTCGCATCTACAATCGTGAATTGGATTTTTATCTCACCTCAAATTGATTGTCAATAAAATCTCGGAATATTGTGACCTATGATTATTTTTCATTACTCTCTATCCATAACTTCTATTTTATCTTGAAAAAGTAGAAGTTTTTTTGTTACGTCTCTTTTTTTAAAATGAACTTGTTATAAGGAGTGATGTCATTGGTTGTTAACAGAAACATTCGAATTCGCTTTTCCTTCTATATGATTGGCATTCTGCTGCTTTCCTTTGGCATCAGCTGCTCGGTAAATTCCCAGCTTGGAGCTGCTCCAATGCCTTCATTACAGGTCGGTCTTCAGCAAACAATTGGACTAACGGTAGGCAGCTGGGAGTTTATTATTGGTGCCATATTGGTCACGATTATGGCCATTGTACGCCGAAGCAGACCCGATATCCTGGCCTTTTTAACATCCTTTTTGACCGGCTTAAGTATTGATATGTGGCTTTATGTCACGGAACAAGTCTATATTCCCGAACAATTACCCGGTAAAATTTTGTTCCTTTGTTTTGGGTTACTATTCATTGGCTTAGGCGTATCGCTTTATTTACAAGCAAAATTTTCGCCTGCACCGCCGGACGGAATGATACTTCTTCTTGAGGAAATTTGGAAGATGAACCGTTCTACCTCAAGGACATTATTTTCACTAGCAGTCGTCACGCTCGGCTTCCTTTTCAGCGGGCCCGTCGGCATTGGAACGTTCATTATGGTTGTTTCTCTGGGACCTATTGTTGCCTTTTTCTATCCTAAAGTAGAAAAACTATTTATCAAGTTAAAATATGACAATCAATTGATTCAAGCGTTTCATAAAGAAGGATGAATAAGATGGGTATCGCGAAAAAACACAGGATAGGATCCTGTGTTTTTCATATCGCTCTATTTTTTAATTTCAAGTACTTTAGTACTCACGGCGTATTTTTCCACATCCTGCTCTGTAAACAAGACAGGTTTATATTCCCAATTTGCAAACAGCTCGATTTGATCTTCATAATGTGTATGCAATGTACCGTCCTTTTTGATAAAACCAATTTGACCTGGAGGATTTACATTGACTCCATTAGGGCCATTTTTGGTTAGTTCGATATAATGGTTCTCACTACCGCGGTTTGCTTCTAGTAATTTTGTTTCGGATCCGTATTGCGGAAGGCCGACTAATGAAGTATTAGTAAATACCATCATCCGTGCCGGTTTCAACCAGGTGCTTACATGTGTTCCGTGCTCTTCCTCGAGCTTTTCAAGCGCTTGATCTAATGCTGTAAGCAATAATCGGTCAGTGTCTTCATTCAGCCATTGATAATTTGTTTTGAGCGGGCCGTTACTTCCTCCCAAAGCTCTTAACGTAAGACTTGACCCATACCGATGATCGATGATCCCTTTTAACGAAGGATAAGCATCCCCAAGCTGAGCTTTGTAAAGATTATCCACGACAATCGGCCACCATGCTTCAAAAATCGTTAATCCTGGGCTGTCATACATACCATCTTTATTGTTATCTTCGTTTAGATTGTTCCAATCCTGAAGGGCTTCATAAACTTCCTGATATCTTGGGTCATTTGTTTTTTCCAAAGCTTCCATCAGCATCGGTTTAAACCATTTTGTTCTTAAGTTAACATAGCTTGCATGATAGTTAATATCATCAATATCGTCTACTGTTAACTTGTCCTTAGCGTTGACTAAATCGATAAACTGCTGTACGCGGTGATCTTCACCCCACATAAAGCTTAATTCACCATTCGTCCAATTTGAATCAGGCCTGTTATTCCAGTTAACAATATAGCCGGTTTTCGGATTAATGGCATAGGGGTGATCTTTTGTTTTGATGAATCCTTTCCACTCATATTCGCCTGTACCTGGAGTTGGAAGTCTTACATCTACTCGTTCATCACGAATCGGATATTTTCCTGTATAAAAATGACCGATATTTCCTTCCTTGTCTGCATAGTACCAGTTGATGCTCATCGTCATTTCTTGTGCTTCTTTATGAAACTCTTTAATAGTATCAGCCCAGTTCGACTCTAAATAAGCGGACCAGCTTTGTGCTTCTGTTCCACGGAAGGACCATGACTTACTATAGGCAGTGTTATTTTCTTTATCCAATAACGTTACAGGACCATGAACCGTGCTGTAAAATTCTTTAGTCACTTCTTTAAGTTCGCCATTGTTGTCCTTATACGTAAAGGTTTCGACTCTCTTTTCCATATCCAACCATTTACCCTTATATAAGTATTGATATGGATTTTCTGGGTTTAATGTTTCTACGAAAATATCAACTAAGTTCCCAACTCCATAGGTGGAGGTAAAAGCATAGTATTCTTTCGTACCAAACATGATAATCGGTAGTCCGATCAGCCCGGAACCTTCAATATCAATTCCTGGAGCATGTAAGCCTACTTCATACACTGAACCTGGGGCCGAGAAATTGTACTGTGGTCCACCCATCAGCAAGGCATTGCCTGTAGCTGATTTTTCAGGACCAATCACAACCGCGTTGCTGCCAATTTTCAGCGGAAGTCCTAACTCTTCTGAGGCTGCAACGAAATCATTGCGCTTCTCTGTTACTGTTTCAGATGCTCTTTCAATACCCGGAAACTGCTGATTGGCAGCTTTTTTTGTATCCTTTTTAACAGGATTGACAGCTCCTTCATCCGGCAGAGTACTAGGTGAGGCAGGGTCATTTTCCCAAAAAATATCGTCAAACATTTTTTTCGCTGCTTCAGGGCCATATTGTTTTTCCAATTGAGCTAAAATCTTAGCATTTTGGATTTCCTGCTCTGAATCCATAAATACCCCCATAGAGGACATGAACAACCTTAATACATCCACTTCTGTCCAAGCTTTAGGTGTTACCTTGTAATCATGAAATTCTTTTGACAGCTTCTCGTCTGGATCTTTAAATGCTTCTTCTACATACAAAGAGATACCTGCTGCGAAGTTACGGATGACCTTTTTTGAGAATCCATCCATTTTTGTAATCATCTTTTGGACCTCTTGATCTGTGTAGCCATCTCTTCTCATTTGTTGATCCCTGGCTAAAAACTTCTCCCCAAAGACTTCAGCTACCGTCCCATTATTCCCCCGACGAAACGTTTCCAGCTGAAACAACCGATCCTCAGCCATTACATACCCATAGGTAAAATACAAGTCCTCGTTATTATTGGCATAAATATGCGGGACACCATAATTGTCGCGGACAATTTTGGCTGTTCCTTTTTTCTGTGAATCCGCCAGTACCGGAGTAATGGAGGCTAACAACAGAACAAAGGTTAAAAATAACGTTAGGCCTTTTTTGTGCATTTTCATCTTTGCTCCTTTCAAAATGGATTAAAAAATGGGCTAAGATCATCTCTTAGCCTTCTCGAACCGTTCATTCTAAATTTTCTGAAATTTTGGTTCGCCTTATGAATTATACGTTAGGTCATTTTAGTAAACAATGTATGTATGGGTCTAATATTTACCAATTTCTATACGATTCGTACATCTGGTCAAATTATTTTATGAAAATCATATGAATGAAAAAGCAAGGATTCATTCCCCCTATTTGAACAGATGTGCCAGCATTAGATTCTAACACAATAATACAGAATAATGTAAATTTTCCTGCAGAATCTGCAGGATACAAGCAGAATGAATTTTCTGTCTAACCATTTAGCTCAAGTGGATTATGCCTATGCTAGTCGGGTTCCAGCAGGAATGGATCTATTATTTTTAGCGGGGGCCTGTCCACTAACAAAAGAGGGAATTGTACCTGAATCTAGTGATTATGAGCTACAGGCTAACCTTTGTGTGGAGAATTTGAAAGAAGCATTAAAAGAATGTGATGCAACTTTAGAAGACATCGTTTATACAAGAATTCTTGTTGCTAGTCAAAACCAGGCTGACTTAGTGACAACATGGGAAACCATTAGAAAAGAATTCGGTGATCATGATGTTCCAAGCACCTTATCAGGGGTAACCGTATTAGGATATAAAAATCAATTAGTGGAAATCGAGGCAGTGGCTGCAGTTGATAACCATACAAAGTAATCATGAGGGGACTTAATTTTTTGAGTCCTATTTTTTATACGTGATATTCTAATATTTTCTAATTATTCTCTATTATTTTCCTATTCCGCCTATTTTGTAAGCGCTTTTATGTGAATAGATTCACATGTATAATAAGGGTATAAGAAATCCATTAACCGTAACTGGAGGAAATCAAGATGTTTACAGAACTTTTTCTTGAATTCAAAAATTGGTGGTTTGGCGAGTCAATGTATAATGAAGAGATAGAAGAGTTTGAACGGATTGAATCCAAGCATACAAGAGTTCATCATGATGAGGATGTTTTTGAAATCATTCGAGTACATTAAACTAAATTAATTTACGTTCTAAAGAAGACATCTAGTTTAGAAGTCTTCTTTTTTTACATTCTGAGATTGAATAATTCATAAACTGTTTGATTTTAGAATGATTGAATTCCCTATTCCCATGCTATTCTTAATTCACAAAGTACTATATTTAATGGAGGGTTTTAAAATGAGCTGTGGTTGTTCATCACATATTAGAGATGGAAAAGACATCGTCGATCATGTAAAAAGTAAAGGGAAAGAAAACTTTTCACCTGCAGTGGCGCACGAGATTACCTGTGAGTGTGGAGAAACCTTTACGTTAGAAACTGTAGTTATGAATTGCCCCAAATGTGAAATGACTTATGCTGTAACACCTTGTGGGTCAAACGATATCAATAACATCAAGCTTGCTGGTATAAAATACGCTTAGAGAATAATTTTGTCTATCAAACTGGCGGACTCTTTCCTTAGAGTCCGCCTTTATTATTAATAATAATCGTAGAAATCGAAGAATTTAAATATTTCCAAAATTAGCGGAATAGATTTTAGTAAAAAGTAACTGTTTATTTTTTTACATAAAAAATGAATGCTCATTCAATCATTATGAAGGTAGTAGGTGGCTATATATGAATCACGTCAATAGAGTAAAGTCAGAAATTTCAAAGGTAATGGTGGGAATGGATCGGGAGGTTGACCTTCTCACTATCTCTCTCTTATTTAACGGACATATATTGCTAGAAAGTGTGCCAGGCACCGGTAAAACGATGCTCGCTAAATCATTTGCGAGCAGTATTAATGGCGTCTTCTCAAGGATTCAATTTACCCCAGACGTCCTGCCAAGCGATGTAACCGGGATTCAATTTTTCAATCCAAAGATACAGGAGTTTGAACTTCGAACCGGACCAATCGTGGCAAATATTGTTCTTGCGGATGAAATTAACCGCGCTACACCAAGGACTCAATCCAGTTTACTTGAAGTAATGGAGGAGCGGCAAGTTACGATTGATGGAATTACGGTCAAAGTAGATGACCCTTTTATGGTCATTGCCACCCAAAATCCGGTTGAAGCACAGCAAGGAACATTCTCACTTCCTGTCGCACAAATGGACCGTTTCTTTATGAAATTGACAATGGACTATCCAAGCCTTGAAAGTGAAAAGGAAATTTTAAAGCAAGCACGAGGCCTTGGGAGCAGCCAGAAAACAAATGCTGTTTTAAGTCATGAAGAAATTCAGAAGTTGAAGGAAAAGGTACAAACGATCAAAATCAATGATACAGTTGAATCCTATTTACTTCAAATCGTAAGACAGACCAGACAGCATCCTGAAATTGATCTAGGTGTGAGTCCACGTGGGGCATTGGCGTTAATGAAGGCTTCACAAGGTCAAGCATTTTTAGGAAATCGAGAATATGTGGTACCTGAAGATATTAAACAGATGGTTCCCTATGTGTTAGGACATCGAATTATTTTATCAACTGAGGCGTCTTTTACAAAGTCTCCTGAACGTGTACTAAAGGAAGTATTGGAAGCCGTCCCAGTACCCGTAGAGATGGGCGCTTAAGTATAATGGGATGGAGTAAGTATAGTATTGAGAACAACTATCTGCCTATAACAGGAGCGTTTGCATTCTTTTTATGCATTGCTTCTTTTTTCTTCCAATCCTGGCTGGTCTTTTTTGTTGGCGTGTTTATGATCCTCCTTATTTACTTCAATCATTTGTATATGAGGAAAGTTGGAGAGGGTTTACTCTTTAATAATAAGAAGGTAAGAGGGAAGTATTTTCCTAGTGAAGATGGTGCATGGGTACTCGAATTTCATAATACAGGTGTGCCCATCATGAAGGCAAAGCTAAGTGTTAGCTTCCATGATTCTGTCACACCACACGATCAACGTGCAATTAAGAAATCATCTATCTATGAGGTTACAGTCCCATTTTCAATCAGCAATCGTCAAAAAACAAGTGTGACCATTCCATTTACAGCTGAAAAAAGAGGTGTTGCAAGGATTCGAAAGATTGAGTTAATGATTCCACACTTCTTTGGTTTTGGTGAAACGGTATTAGAGAAGGAGTTTCATTCCATACAAGAAGCGCTTGTTTATCCGACTACATTGGTCGTAAACAATAAACATACGCTACTTACCACCAAGCAAGGCGAATCTCCTGTTCCTCATTCCCTTTTTGAGGATACGCTTTCTCCAGCGGGAACACGAGAATACCACTATTCAGACAGTTTTAATAGAATCCACTGGAAGGCAAGCGCACGAAAGCAATCATTACAAACGAAGATCTATGATAAAGTGACCGAGAACGGTTGGAATATAGCAATTAATACAGGCGATGACCGCTTTGTTACCAATAATCTAGAAGAAATTTTAAGTTGTGTTGCAGATTTAGCCTATTTTTATGTGAAACAGAATATCCCATTCTCCGTTTGTATCAATATCCGTCATGTGGGTTTAACACCTTTTTATTATATTATGCCGGGTACTGGCAGAGAGCACTTACAAAAGGTATTGGAAGCGATCGCTCATATTGATGTACAGACCTCTGTTTATCCTTTTGAAAAAATGCTGGCCTATTATGACAGTCATTTAGAATCGCAGCCGTTTTTCCTGCTTGCAGGACCATACATTCCCGAAAAAGGGGATATCCTCAAGAAAATCGCCGAAAAAGGAACAGGTATTTACGAACTTATCGTCAATGAACATAATGCTTCAATTGTTAAGAAGTCATTCTCGCAAAGAAGGGAGATGTCTTCATGAAAAACAATGTTTGGTATTTGGCTTATTATAAAACGATTGAGATTTTGATTGGAAGTCTTGTCTTCGCTTTTTACTATTTATTTCAAGGACAGGAGATCCCATTTCTATATTATCTAGCCGTCTCCATCCCATCTACCTATCTCTTTATTTTCCTGATTCATACTTACCGGGAGAAGAGTAGATTGTTATTTTTTATTATTGTCTTCCCTTTGGTTGTGGTCGGCGGGTTATGGTTGAACTTTTCAATCGTGTTTGTTTTAGTATTGTCGATGTTGATTTACTGGAGAACCACGATCATGAATAGTGATAGGGAAAGAGTGCAAACGGGCTTATGGTTGTTTTTGAACGGTTTCTTGGGCTTTATTTTACTCATTATCGCTCATATCCAAGACTATCCTTATCAAAACCCATTGATGATCATCATCATTTTAAACCTTACTTTTATTGTGGTAGGTGGATTTTTGATGAACTGGTTATCGGTAGTTGAGAACAAACAAGTAAAAAAACTCCTGCTTAGAAATTTTCTTTCGATCATGGGTATGATGATGGCTATAAGTCTGCTTGTTGTCACCTTTAGGGATGTCCTTAAATGGTTGGTTGGTTCAATCCTAAAATTAGTTGTATTAGCAGCATCCTTTTTTATGTCTCCCATATTTAATTGGGTTGAGAATTATGAACTGACAGGAGAAGCGAATCCGTTTGCTCAAATTCAAAACGCACAGTCTGAAGTGGAGGTTGAGAGTACTAGTTTGATTCATGATCAATCAGCACTGGCTTCAAAAGTGGATTTTGATTTTACGTATTTGTACATTGCAGTATTGATGATCCTTTGTATTCTAGTATTTATTTTCCTTTATAAGAAATTCCAAGGAAGTACTGAAGTTTTGGATTCTTCCGAAAATGGATTTTATAGCTCATCTTTTGATGAAGGCGATAAGGATACCCGTTCTTCCAAAAATAAAAGGCATGGGGAACTGCCTTCCTATCGTGTCCGTAGAGAAATTTATAGACTGGAGAAAATGGCTGAAAAGCTCCAACTTGGAAGATATTCATCGGAAACGATAGGGGAATGGTTTAGTAGAGTAGGAGTAAAAGAGGATGAGCTCATCCAATCAGTCTATTATAGGGTTCGATATGGAAATCAGATTGAATCGGATGAGGAATATCGATTATTTTTAAAAAGGATTGATACAAAGAAAGCAGAGCTGAAACAGATTCATAAATTGCTATTAGAAGAGGGTAAAATCGAATCGAAATCACGTGTGAAAAACATTATTAAGGGATTTACATCTAGGACAGAAGAACATTGAATTATTTGTTCTTCTGTTTTTTTATGATCATTATACGATCCAATGTGGAGGCAATGACAATTCCAATTGTATAGCGAATTAAATCTACTGTAAGGAAGCCTTTACCAAGTATCAACGCTCCAAGTATAGTTCCGCGAATCTGATTAATCCAATCCTCTTGATAAAGCTGACTGAACTCGATACCGAAACTAAACACAAAACTGAAAAAGACGGCTGCTACCATACTTTTTTTCAAAAATAAAAACCGGAAGCCGAAATAAACCATCATTGCCCATAGGACATCACCAGCATTCTCTGCTAAATAGGAGAATAATAGATGACTGTATTTTCTAGAAGCCAGTCCAAGTAGAATTGTTATTATAACAGCAATAAAATAAGTTGGTCTCAATGGATTATTATGAGAATCATTTATAGAAATCATTGGCAGCACCTTTATTACAAAGTATAATCTTCATTATATTAACACTTTATTTGAGTATACAAGAGATATCTACACACTTTATGAATATTTCTACACAAACTCATTTGATATCTACACACTTTTTGAATATTTCTACACAAGTTCATTCGATATCTACACAGTTTTAAATATATCTACAAATTTTTCCGATAGAGGTGTTTAATGTGCTAAAAATTGAAGAAATTAAATCGATCGAGTCCCATATAGTTCCGCTCTCTGAACTATTGGTAAAAGTGGTGGATGACGGTGCATCCATTGGTTTTTTACCGCCTATGAAGCTATCAGTTGCGAGACAATATTGGCAAACTGTAATAAATCCAGATGTCATTTTATTTATTGCGAAAATAAATAATGAAATCGTTGGAACCATCCAAGTTCATTTGTGTACCAAGCAGAACGGTCTTCATCGAGCTGAAATTGCAAAGCTAATGACAGGTCCCACTGCTAGACGCAAAGGGGTAGCCCGTGCATTAATGAAAGTTGCGGAGGAGCGAGCGGTAAGTGAGGGAAGAACGTTACTTGTCCTAGATACAAGAGACGGCGATCCCTCCAATCATCTCTATCAATCAATTGGATTTATTCCTGCTGGGAAAATTCCTAACTTCGCTCTATCAGGTGAAGGAGAACTAGATACCACTGTTATTTATTATAAAAATTTATAAAAAAACTATAAATACTCCAAATTTCACTAATATCCTGTGAGTTTAATTGTGACGTTTGGAGAAAATAGTTGAAGATTATAAAAAGTAGCTTAACGCTGAAAGCGGGATTGTTCATGAGAGTGGTAGGTATTGATTTATCGGGGCCTAGTAATCATAAAGATACAGTTTTATCGTTATTTGAAAAACAGGAAAGGGAATTGAAATTTCTTAAACTAATGAAAGATGTAAGTGATTTTCAAATATTAGAAGAAATTGAGACTCAAAGTAAGATCGATGAAGTGATCATTGGAATCGATGCCCCCTTGTCCTATGAGGATGGCGGAGGTGATAGACAAGGCGATAAGCTTCTAAGACAATTTATTATTTCATTGGGAATGAAATCTGGATCCATCATGCCTCCGACTTTTAATCGAATGGTCTATCTTACTTTGAGAGGGATTAAACTTACAAGAGAAATTGAAAATATGAAAACTTTCAACCCAATATCTATTGTCGAAGTTCATCCAGGCGCTGTCATCGGTTCAAGACTTCTTCATGAAGATAAACAATATGTATTGGACTACAAACAGGATTTATCTGCGAGAACTTTTATTCGAAACTGGCTTGGAGAGCAACATTTAAAAGTACTGCCTGCATTTATAGATAAAGAAAGTCATACAATTGATGCATGTGCAGCTGCCTTAGGAGCTTGGCATTGGAAGGATCCATTGTTTGCGCCAAAATGGCTGCTTCCTGCAAATCCTCCACTTCATCCCTATGACTATTGTTGTTAATCAAACTTAAGGAGGACATTAAGGTGAAGTATTATATTGTTGATGTGTTTGCTGAAAACAAATATGAGGGAAATCAATTGGCTGTTTTTATTCCTGAGGGAAAAATGGAACAAACCGAAATGCAAAAAATTGCGCGAGAAATGAACTTTTCTGAAACAACCTTTATTATGTCGGGGTTACAGGATAATGGAGGGTATGATGTTAAGATTTTCTCCCCTGATTCTGAATTACCATTTGCAGGACATCCGACTCTTGGAACAGCCTATGTGATTAAAAACTTATTCGACCGTTCCGAACGTAGTGACATTAAATTAAATTTAACGGTTGGTCAGGTTCCTGTTGTTTTTGAAGATCAATACGCCTGGATGACCCAAAACCAACCTGAATTCGGCGCTAATGTTGAGATTGATAGAATTGTAGACGCACTTCAAATTAATCGTGAAGACATTAATACTGATTATCCAATTGAAGTGGTTTCAACAGGATTGCCTAGTGTTATTGTCCATTTGAATTCATTGGATGCCGTAAGTCGTTGTAAAATAAATCCTATTGCTTTTGAGAAGCTTTTAAAGGATATTGGTGAAGTTAATTTACTTGTTTTTACAACTGAAACTGCAAGCCCTGAGAACGATCTAAACGTAAGGTTGTTTATGAGTAATTCTGGATATTTAGAAGACCCGGCAACCGGAAGTGCGAATGGGAATTTAGCAGGTTATCTATTAAAACATGACTTTTTCCATTCCAATGAAATCAGCTATCGTGTCGCGCAAGGGGCTTTTATTGGCAGACCATCTTTACTAAAAATCAATGCCAAAAAGACCGATGACCACTATCTCATTCAAGTTGGCGGGCGCGTTATTGTCATTTCAGAAGGTAAGTGGTATTAACAAACAAGAGAAGGGATCTATACTATGCAAACATTGCCACAAACACAACCGGTAAAGAAATACATACCACTTTCATTTTTTGTTATTTTTCTAGGATACCTAGTTTTTGGGTTATCTGAGAATATCAAGGGACCTGCGATTCCTCAAATGCAAATCGATTATGGAATCGATGAACTTCAGGTTGGTTTTCTATTAGCGATTAACTCAATTGGGTTTTTAATCGCTTGTAGCTTTACTGGTGCTTTTTCATCTAAAGCCGGCATTAAGCTTACGAGTCTGCTAGCGTTTGGAATGATGGCATTATCAGGTGTATTCATTTATTTTTCTAGTAATTTTGCCGTTTTTTCGGTTTCCTATTTCATTATGTATTTAGGAAATGGGATGTTAGAAATAGCCCTGGCGATTTTGGCTGCAAGAATCTTTACAAAAAATACTGGTTTTATGATGAACCTGTCTCATTTCTTTTATGGACTTAGTTCTACGGCTGCTCCTTTGATGGCGGCCGGCTTAATGGGCGTGACATTTTTGGGGGGACGTGAGCTAGGCTGGCAGGGAATGTATTTATTGATGCTTTCATTATGTATCATCCCCATGATCCCAGCATTTTTCAGTACACTTCCAGTGGATAATACAACGTCTCACGAACGCCTGCCTATTAAGATGTTCTTAAAGGATCGGGTAGCATGGTTCATTATTATCATTCTTTCATTTGGAGTAATCCTGGAACTTTCAATTGCCGGCTGGCTTGTTAACTTTCTAGAGAGGTCTTTTCAATGGAGTTCAACGGCAGCCTCTGGTATGTTATCGATCTTTTTCCTCTGTTTTATGGTAGGAAGGTTACTTTTAGGATCTGTTACCGATAAAATAGGTTTTATGATCTCAATCATTGTTTTTTCAGGTCTAGCTGGAATTACAACGATATTGGCCACATTATTTGGACCATCAGGGGTATGGTTATATGCGGCAGCTGGTTTCGGTATTGCTCCCGTCTATCCGACAGTAATGGCATTGATTGCCAAAAGATATCCTACTGGACTTGACGCTGCGATTACCGTTACTGTAACCGTAATGGGAATTGTGGTGGTTATCAGCAATTTATTCCTAGGAGCACTGATTGAGTTTTTTAAAAGATTGTTTACGAGTCTTCTTGGAGCTGAAATGGGTCTCATGAGAGGTTTTCAGGCCGGATTTATTTTTATTGGCGTCTGTGGGGTTTTATGTTCTGTTTTTAGTATTATTTTGTATCGGTATTTAAAGAAGCGGAATGAAGTGATGTAAACGAGGTGACCATCTGGGTTGCCTCTTTTAATTGCAGAGGAGTGTATAAAGATGGATAAACAATTTAAGGAATTGATCCATTCAGAAGAGGAATTGCGTACATTAATTGGTTTTCCAAGTGAATTAGTTAAAAGAAAAATGATTACATACCTAGATCACAATTGTGAAGAATACATTTCCAAATCCCCATTTTTAGTGATTTCGAGCTCTGATCAATCGGGAAATTGCGATGTTTCACCAAGAGGGGATATGGCTGGTTTTGTAAAAGTACTAAATGAAAGATATTTGATTATTCCTGAGCGGCCAGGGAATAAAAGAATAGATACGATGAGAAATATTCTTGCTAACCCACTCGTTGGTTTGTTATTTATGATTCCCGGATTAGGAGAGACGCTGAGAGTTAATGGCAAAGCTTGTTTGGTTAGGGACAACGAGCTGCTTGAACAAATGGAAGTAAAAGGACGGAAGCCGTTACTAGGAATTGGAGTAGAGGTGGAGGAATGTTTTATCCATTGCGCAAAAGCTTTTAAACGTTCTGGTGTATGGGATCCAAATTCGTGGTTGGATGAAAAATCATTACCGTCTGTAGCCAAAATACTATTTGGACATGCTAATTTACCTGGCAGCAGCACCGAATTGATTGAAGAAAGGCTAAGAGAAAGCTATACAAAAAGACTCTATTAAAAAATAATGATACAAGCATATGTCGGAACTCCGATATATGCTTTTTTGTTTTAAAGGGTGTAATTTCACTAAGTTTTGACCAACCGTGTCAATAGTAAGAGCATAAGAAGCGAAAATCATGGTGCAACTAAATTAACTCAAAATGTATTGGAGGAATTCTAGGATGAATAAAAAAGTGAAATGGACCATTATAGCAGTCAGTACTGCAACAGCATTAGGATTTGGGGGATTAGTATTGAATAATCAAAATACCTACCTAAATATGAATATTATAAAGTATTTCAAATGAATTCCAATTAATACATTAACATTTTGTTGAATTTATTTCATAACACCTATAGAATTTTATAGGTGCTCTTTAATGTGATTTTCATATTTTTATATTTTATCCTTGAAAAAAGACTAAAATAGAGAGGTCGTTGAATATGAAGGGCGAATTATTCTTGCAAATGAATACGATCTTTATAAGTATATTAATTGAGGCATTGCCTTTTATCTTGTTAGGGGTATTAATATCAGGGATTATCCAGATTTTTGTAACGGAAGAAATGATGGCTCGGATTATTCCGAAAAACAAAATACTTGCCGTTTTTTCTGCTGCTTTCATAGGTGCTATTTTTCCTGCTTGTGAGTGTGGAATTGTTCCAATTACGCGACGATTAATGGCAAAAGGTGTTCCACTTTATGCAGCAATCCCTTTTATGCTTACTGGTCCAGTGATAAATCCTATCGTGTTGTTTTCCACTTATATTGCATTTGGGAACAATTGGGATATGGTCTTGTATCGTGGAGGGATCGCCTTACTGATTGCACTCATTGTGGGTGGGTTACTTTCCATTCAATTTAAGGATTCTCAGTTAAAGAATGATGTAGCTGACCATGTTCATCGGAAATCATTTAAAGGAAAATTTATTGGCATGCTAAAGCACTCAATTGATGAGCTGTTTTCAGTTGGGAAATTCTTAATCCTTGGTGCGTTTGTTGCGGCATTCATTCAAACCACGGTAAAAACAGCTACCTTGCTGGACATTGGACAAGGTCCGTTATCTTCTAACCTCGTTATGATGGGTCTCGCTTATGTTCTTTCGTTATGCTCAGAGGCGGATGCCTTTGTAGCAGCATCATTTAGAAGTACATTCTCAACAGGTTCCCTTGTTGCCTTTCTTGTTTTTGGACCGATGCTGGATATTAAGAATACGTTAATGCTCTTAGGAACATTCAAAGCGAAATTTGTTGTGTATTTGATGGGCTATATAACTATCTTGGTCGCCATAATAACGTTATTTATTAAGTAGGGAGGTGGTGGTGCTGATATGTTAAGAACACTCATATTAATTGGATTAACGTATTTATTTATGCATTTGCACGCCTCAGGTGATATCTCCAAGTATATCAATATGAAATATTCATATCTCTCTTATTCTGCCATTTATATTCTGGCCATTTTTACTTTTATTAGTATTTATTTTTATATAAAAGAAGATCAACATGATCATGATCAATGTGGAGATGATTGTGGACATTCACATGAAGAAAATACTTGGTGGAAAAGAGCAATAACCAATGGAGTATTTATTATTCCGATTTTGACAGGTCTGTTTCTGCCTGTCGCAACGCTTGATTCGAATATTGTTGAGAAAAAAGGCTTTTATTTTCCTGTTTATGAAGACAGCGATTCAACTAGTAAGCAGCAATTTTTACAACCTGATACAAGTGTTTATTATGGACAAGATGACTACGATGATTTAATGGCTAAATCGTTAAAGAAATTATTGAAAAAAGATACGCTTGAACTTAATGAAAGCAACTATTTAACCGATTTAGAATCCATCTATAATTATCCTGGACAATTTATTGGCAAAGAAGTGAAAATAACAGGATTCTCCTATAGCACAGATGAATTAGCTGCGAACCAAAAATTTCTATTTCGATTTGGAATTATTCACTGTGTTGCAGATTCGGGCGTGTTTGGAATGTTAGTGGAGCTTCCTGAGGATATTAACCCCAAAAATGATGAGTGGCTTACGGTAAGTGGAAAACTCGAAACCATCTACTATCAGCCCTTTAAGAAAACCATCCCGTATCTCAAAGTGACTTCATGGGAGACGATTAGTCCACCAGAGGATCCTTATGTGTATCGTCAATATTAACAGCCTTAGTTCAAAGAACTAAGGCTATTTTTCTAAAGAATTTTCACACTTATCGGATAGAGATAAGGTTCCTTTGGTTCATTGATTTTTTTCCAGGTGGTAATTTTTATGATAGGAAGCTCTGTCCCATTAAAGTTCGTGGTATCCAAAACACCTTTCACTTCAATCCAAGTATTTTCTTTAAGTGATGAGGCCTCCGGTAACTCTGATATGAATCCAATAATGCTGGCATCTGCAACGCAATGGGTTATCAAAAATCTTGATAGCACAAGTTGGTCTTGTTCAAGACCTTCTTCTTTATAAACAAATCCTTTTAACTCGATTTCTCGCCCTTTAAATTTCTCGATGTCCGTTTGAATTTCGTCATAGTAAGTAGAAAAAATATCATCATTCATCTTAATAGTCGAGCTTTGTAAAAGATGTTGTATTAATTGATTATATTCATCTTTTGTATAAACTAATTCTTCGAGACGTGAAAGGTCAACAAGATCTCCATTAATAACAGGGTCTTTCTGTTGACTATTGTTAGGTGCAGGCTTTTCATCTTTTTCCTTCTCTGACTTCTGATTGGTTAATACAGCCAAACCACCTTTTTTATCAGCGATTGAGGCGTCGAGCACCTTCGCAGGGAGCAGGAACCCCGTGACTAACGGAAAAACAATAATAACATAAGCGATTAATTTTTTTGTATTAAAAGGTGAATCTCCATGATCGTGACTACAGCTATGGTCGTAAGAATCATCATGACAATGGTGATGATGGCTGTTCTCTTTAATAGTCCATATTCTTGTCGTTTGGATAATAAACAAAATTAAAAATAGTACTGCAGCAGATTGGCTTAACCCCTCATATTTCGGATTAATAAACTTTGTCATTTCGCCAGTAAAATGAAGCTTGAAAAGCATGACTGAAAAAGCTAGTAGAATAAAGGCTCTGACAGCCTGCTGAAAATGGAATCGCACGACTTTCCCCCCTTAAATAAAGCTTTGCACAAGCATGATCGTCATAAAGATAATCGAAATGATTAAAGCTAACACACCGATAACAAACTTCATTCGAAATACGCTCAGCATCATAAGGGTATTTTTTAAATCCATCATCGGACCAAAGATTAAGAATCCTAGTATGGCTGAAGTTGGAAAAATATTGCTGAAGGAGGCACCAATAAACGCATCTGCTTCAGAACAAAGTGATAAAACGTAAGCTAAGCCCATCATGACAGATAGGGATGATACCGTTCCGCTGCCAGCTTCCAAGAGAGCTTTTGCCGGAAGATAGGTTTGTACGAATGCAGCTAAAAAGGCTCCCATAACTAGGTACTTACCCATATCAAAAAACTCATCAATGGAATGGGTTAACATGGACCAAAATCTTGTTGAAAGAGATTCTTTTTTTGAGCGTGTTTGTGAAGTACTTGTATGGATAGGAGACTTTAATTGTTTTCCCTTAAAAATAACGCTAACAAACAATGCAACCATCAAAGCAACAAAAAAACCTAACCCCATTCTTAATCCCGCAATCTTAAAATCGTTCCCAAACGCCATATAAGTAGAGGCAATCACAATGGGATTAATGAGCGGACCTGTCAACATAAAGCCGATGGCAGCATGGATTGGTACGCCTTTCCCGACAAGACGACGGACGATGGGAACAATACCACATTCACATGCAGGAAAGAGAGCTCCAATTATACAACTCATGATTATAGCTAAAACCTTATTTTTGGGAATCCAGCGTTGAATATGTTCTTCGGTTACAAAAATTTGGATCACACCGGCGATGAGGACTCCTATTAAAACAAATGGCAGGGCCTCTATTAAAATACTAAGAAATATCGTGTTTAAATTTAATAAAGATGGAGGTATATCAAATGAGAGTTTAAAGCTAGTACTGAAAGAAAGAAGTAATAATGCTAAAACAATGAGCATAATACCCGTAAATTCTATGATATTATTACGAACAACTCGATACATAAATACCTCCTGTTTCTATTAAATAGTTTGTACATTTAATAGAGTATGAAAAAAAATTATATATATACCTATGGCTGATCTATGTAAGTGAATCCCTGCTGCAAAAATAGCAGGGATAGTTAAGTCGCACGTTGTTGTTAGTTATTTAAAACTGTTTTGATGGTTTCTAAATTCCTACGCATGATGCTGAAGTAATCATCTTTTTGTTTAATGTTTTCTTCAGTTACAGCTTCTAGATTATGGAGAGTAAGAGACTTAGCTCCTATTTCTTCTTGGATGATTTTTGCTATTTTTGGTGAAACATTCTGTTCGAAAATCACATAATGAATGTTATGTTCTGTAGACTCTTCAATGATTGCTTGCAGTTCTTTCTGAGTTGGTTCTTGTGTCGGTGATAAACCTGATATGGCAATCGTTTCAATTCCATATCGCTTTTCCCAATATCCATAAGCATCATGAGAAACTAATAAATTTTTCGTTTTTGAACTCTCGATGGTCGTTTTAAATTCCTGATCCAGTTTTTCGAGCTCGCTTTCTAGCTGTTTAAAATTGGTTTCAAACTCTGCTGCGTGTTCTGGCATTAATTTACTCAAAGAGTTTTTAATGTTATTTGCTAAAGCGATAGAGAGGACAGGATCTAACCATACGTGGGGATCTACGTCACCATGGTTATGTTCTTCACCTTCATGGTTTTCCGATTCTGTGTGTTCACCTTCATTTTCATCAGAATGTCCTTCTTCATCATCATGATGATGATCATCAGTGGATTCAATGAGATCGATTCCATCTGCGGCTTTTAAAACTTGTACATCCTCTTTTTCCAAAGCTTCTGTTGCTTTTTCAGCAAATCCTTCAATCCCCACACCTGTATAGATAAATAAATCTGAGTCTGCTAGGTTAATCATGTCTTTTGTAGAAGGCTCATAGGAATGGGCATCTACATTGGGAGGATAAATACTTTGGACTTCGACGTAACTTCCGCCAATTTTTTTAGTGAAATCTTCAAGCGGATAAATGGTGGTATAGACTATTAGAGAGTTTCTTTCTTTATTTTCTCCAGTTTTTACAACTTCTTTTGATCCACAACCTGTTAACAAAAGGCCTAAAGCTAGAACTGAGGCAGACATAAGTGTAGATATTTTCATAGAATTACTCCTTTGATATATTAAGATTTTTATACAATGTAACAAAACGAAATCGTTACGTTTTACATTCTAAAATATATCTATGCGTTTGTAAATGACTTTAGGAATCATTTCGATTTATTTTTTTTATGGCAAGAAGTTATCGTTCTACCGCTTGACATTAAAACGAAATTAGGATAAAGTGCAAATCGTAATCATTTTGATTTGAAAATGAAAAATTAGGGAGGAAAGTAAGATGCGTGTAAAAATTACTTTGCAATGTACAGAAACTGGAGACAGAAATTATATTACAACAAAGAACAAGCGGAATGATCCGGAAAGACTCGAACTAAAGAAGTATTCTCCTCGGTTGAAACGCTATACGATACACAGAGAAACAAAGTAAGAAAATAGCATAGTTATAAATGTCCTTTAATACCTGAGTAATTTCAAGTTAATTAAAATATGTATAAATTATAAATCGTAATGGTTATTATTTGCAAATAACGGAAGGGAGAATTATCATGAAAGACACAAGAATTCCGGTAACTGTTTTAAGCGGCTATTTAGGAGCAGGGAAGACCACTTTATTAAACCATATTCTTCAGAACCGAGATGGATTAAGAGTTGCAGTTATTGTCAATGACATGAGTGAAATTAATGTGGATGCAGAACTGGTAAAACAGGGAGGGGGGTTAAACAGAACGGAAGAAAAGCTTGTGGAACTATCAAATGGGTGTATTTGCTGTACATTAAGAGAAGACCTTTTAAAAGAAGTGGAACGACTTGTCGAAATTGGAAATATAGATTATATTGTGATTGAATCAACTGGTATAAGTGAACCAGTACCCGTTGCACAAACTTTTTCTTACATAGATGAAGAGTTGGGGATTGATCTAACAAAACATTGTAAACTCGATACAATGGTTACAGTTGTTGATGCAATCAGGTTTTGGCATGACTTTGCCTCAGGAGATCTCCTTCTGGAAAGAAACCAGGCTGTAGGTGAAGAGGATGAAAGAACGGTTGCGGAATTATTAATAGACCAAATTGAGTTTTGTGATGTCTTGATCCTTAATAAATGCGATTTGCTTGAAGAGGAACAATTATTTCAGCTGGAGGTTTTTTTAAGAAAGTTACAGCCTACAGCGAAATTTCATCGTTCAATTAAGGGGAATATTCACCCATCAGAGATTTTAAATACAGGTTTGTTTAATTTCGACGCCGCAAGCGAATCTGCCGGCTGGATTAAAGAATTGGAAGCGCCTGAGCATACTCCGGAAACTGAAGAGTATGGAATCAGCTGCTTCGTTTATAGAAGTTCGGTCCCATTTCATTCTGAAAGATTCAATCGCTGGGTGGAAGAAATGCCAGAAGAAATTGTGAGGGCAAAAGGAATCGTATGGTGTGCAACCAGGAATGACTTAGCTTTATTATTTTCGCAAGCAGGTCCATCGGTGCAATTAGATCCGGTATCTTATTGGATCGCATCCTTGTCCCCAGAGCAACAAGCCCAATATTTTAAAGAAGACCCGACATTAAAAGAAGATTGGGATGAAAAGTTTGGAGATCGGAAAAATGAAATCGTTGTGATCGGAATCCACATGGATAAAGAAGTTGTGAAAACTTCTTTAGATCGCTGTTTATTGACAGAAGAAGAGATGACACAAAATTGGAATAAAATGAATGATCCCTTCGTATGGAATATTACTACAGCAGTTAAATAAATATGAACGAGCCTACAATATATTAATGTAGGCTCATTCATTTTATGTTGGAGACCCCCGTTTCAATTTTATTATGGAAAAATAAATGCCTACATCTACCTTTTGTATTTTAATCTAAACATTTTTAGGGAGGGATTGAATTGAATAAAGTAAAATTAAGAAAAACTGGACAATTGTACATTCCTAAAACTCTTACTAAAATATTAAATATTAAAGTAGGTGACATTATTAATATATTTATAGATGGTAAAAAAATTGTCTTAACAAGTAAAACAGGATTTGAAAAAGAAAATAAGTGTACTTATAATCAAAAAGGAACAATCCATATACCGGCTGAAATTAGAAGATTAAGCAATATCGACACAGATACAGTTTTTACTATTACTATCGATGAAAAGGAAAAACGGGTATGTCTTATTCCTGATTTAACAGGTTGAATGAGATTGTGATGTATTGTACTTAAACTATAGGAGTGCTTTAGTGAAGGATCAATATCAGGCAATGGTCGCTGCTGCGGTTATTTTTCTTGTTGAGCTAACTGGCAGGTTAGTTTAATAAGAAAAGACTGTTCGGAGATACTAATACCTAAAATTTCATATAGAATTGAGGGAGTAAATTGTTCTTGATGATTCGTATATTTATTGTCCTTATCCTGTTATATTATAATCCACTGTTAATTATGGCTAAAGAAATTAAGTATAATCACAACAGCGAAACCATTTCAGAAATAAAGAAAAAAGTTGATTTTACTATTTTGACTCCAAGAAAGATTCCTGACGATTGGACATTAGATACAAAAACTACCCCTTGGATAATGTTACATTATATGGACAGCAAGGATTCCAAGTTGATGGTCGCCATTGATTTGAGAAGAGGATTTCCATTATCTGATGAAGACTTTCCTCATTCTCAGCAATTTGATATTAATGGAAACAAAGGTTATTTTCAGGAATGGATAGATAGTGGTGAAGTAGATAAATATGGAGACACCATTACTGGTGGCTTACTTAATTGGGTACAAGATGGTACTTATTTAGAAATGAATAGTTCAAGATTAACGAAAGAAAAAATGTTAGAAATTGCATGGTCAATGAATTAACGTTCTTTAACGGTGTGCCTCCGTTGAACAGTCAGGTTGCTGCGGCAGCCTTTTTTATTGTTCCACTAACGGTGCAGGTTAACTGAAGAAGGAATGGTATAATAATTGAATATAAAAAGATGGAAAATGTGGCTTATGGGGGGATTTTTCACTTGGATAAAACCCAAGTAAAGGTTTATTTCAGCTTGTTTGGAGATGACTTTCCAATTGATTATGTCACTGAATTACTAGGAATTATACCAACCAATTCCTATAAAAAGGGTGATGTCATAGTAAGAAAACGTAAGTCAAATGTCGGTCCCACTAAAGAACAATTACGAAAAGAAACTGCCTGGGAACTAGGTACAGACTATCAAGAATCCTATGATGTGAAGGAACAACTGGACCAGATTATAAGACCATTAAAAAATAAGGCAACTATAATTAATCAGTTAAAATTAAAGTACAAACTGGAATGCGTTTTCTCAATCGTAATAATTATTGAAAATGGGGATACACCAAGTTTGCACCTCGATAATGAACAAATTGAATTCGCTAATATTATTAAAGCCGAATTTGATATTGATTTGTATGCAAACCCGTATAACGGCAATTTGATTGATTAAAAATTACAATCCTTATTCAAGTAACGGGTGCTTGAGTTGAAGATGAGTTGCGGCACGCAGCTCTTTTTTTTCGTTGATCAACTAACAGGGCAGGTTAGTTCAATAAGACGTTAGAGAAAATTAACATTGATATTATTCAAGGTTATATTTATGATTGGGTTGCTTTAATAAGAATATTGTATTGATGAAAGGGATTTTTCAATGACAGCTCATTATTTTATCGCTACATTAAAACCTATTCCTGAATATCACACAAGTGAAAATAATTATCCATTTCTAAATGGTGAAGCGTATAAGGAAAGTTTACCGTTTACCCTCCCTTATGTTTATGAACTTGGAGGTGAAGATATTGAATTTATTACATTTTTGGACTCATTTATGGAAATAGGGGACGTTGTAGAACTATATATATTTGAGGAAGGACGAC
Source organism: Neobacillus driksii (assembly GCF_013409995.1). GTDB lineage: Bacteria > Bacillota > Bacilli > Bacillales > Cytobacillaceae > Neobacillus > Neobacillus driksii. Next base: position 7,032 of record NZ_JACCBX010000008.1, on the reverse strand, counting down.
TGGGTTATCCCTTATCACATAATTATCCAGAAGAGTCCAGAACAATTAATCTTTTAAAAAAAACTTACAAAGATGAATACGGTGAATATCAATTAGACTCAAAGAAATGGAAAGAAGAGCTTTCCAGACGAACTATTGCATCAAAACGAAGCGTTACCACATTCGTTAAATATTAGTAACCTGCTGTTCTTAAGGTTGTTATTGAATTAACGGGTGCTTTTGTTCAAGAAGATGTGATCGCTGCGGCGGTCTTTTTGCTAGTCAACTAACGAAGCAGTTTAGTATAAGTAGGATAAGGAAAAAGAACATGGATTATTATGAGTTAAAAAGGAAATAAAATTAGTTATATGAGCATCGGCAATTGGTTAGGCACTTTTTTGCTTAAGAGAGTATCAAAGGAACTAATACATATTACAGGAAATTTATGGGGAGTGTATCTTATAGAATATCTTTTTGGAGGGGCACTTTGATGGAGCACAAGGAAAAACAGATTAGGCTAACAGCAGGAGAAATTGCTCAACTTTGGTCTCAATACTTAAATGATAGCTCAAGTATATGTGTGCTTACATATTTTTTAGAGAAGGCTGAGGATGATGAAATTAAGCCTATTATTGAATTTGCTTTAGAGTTATCTATGTCACATATTCAAAAAATAGCATCAGTATTAACAGAAGAAAAAAATGTAGTTCCACATGGTTTTAGTATTAAAGAGGATGTTGATTTAACAGCTCCAAGACTTTATTCAGACAGTTTTGTTTTAAATTTTATAAACCAAATGTCTAAGAATGGTCTTACATTATATGCAGCGGGTGTATCAACATCTGTAAGACAGGACATTACAGCCTATTACAAGGACTGCCTTACAGAAACAATGCAATTATACGAAAAGTCAAAGGATTTATTATTATCAAAAGGATTGTTTATTAGGTCTCCTAATTTGCCCAATTTAGAGCAGGTTGAGTATGTAAAAAAGCAATGGTTTATTTTAGATGTGTTCGGCGAAAAAAGACCATTAGTAGCAGCAGAAGTAGATAACTTATTTGCTAATCTTCAAAGAAATGCTTTTGGAGCAGCCACCCTTACTGGATTTAGTCAGGTTGCACAGAACAAGGAGGTAAAAAAGTTCTTTATAAAAGGTCTAGAAATTGGGAATAAACATGTTACATTATTTAGAGAGAAATTAGAGGAAAGTAAACTCCCAGCACCAATGAGTTGGGATTCAGAAATAACAAATAGTACAACTAAAACATTTTCTGATAAACTCATGATGTTCTTTACAACTGGTTTGATTGGTTTGAGTATTGGTTATTATGGTACAGGTATTGCACTAAGTCCAAGAGGGGATATTGCTGCAATGTATAACAGGTTATCCTTAGAAGTTCAATTATATTCTGAGGATGGAGCTAATATCATGATTAAAAATGAATGGTTAGAACAACCTCCAATGGCACCAGATAGGGATGAATTAGTAAAGAAAAAGAATCAATCATAAAATACCTTAAAGTCCTTCTGCAAATAAGCTGTAAGGGCTTATTTTAATGTCATTAGGGATTATGAATTATGAATTATGTATCTTCAATCCTTATATATTGTGAAGAGTTGCACTTAAACTAACGGTTGCAAGAGTGAAATAAAGCAACGCAATCCCGTTGCTTATTTTAATGTTAAAAATATTTCCTATATAATTCCTGTCTGATGCTTCCACTTAATTGCGCATAAATCCGGGTCGTTTCACTTTTTTCATGACCTAATAAGCTTTGAATAACATCCAGTGGGGCTCCATTATTCAATAGGTGGGTGGCATAGCTGTGCCTAAGTTGGTGTGGATGAATGTCCTTGCTAATGCTGGCGCGATTGGAAATGCGTTTAATAATGTAACGCATCTGGGCAATGCTCATTCGATGCGGATCACGTTCCGTGACAAAAATGGCAGGATCCCGGTCTAAACGATTATCCAGATATCGTTTTAACCAAATTTCACTGCGGATATTAAAATAGACTTCACGTTCCTTATCGCCTTTACCTCTTATAACGGCGGAACGGTTCGACCAATTAATTCTGTTTCTATCTAAGGAAACAATTTCTCCTATTCGGCATCCGGTAGAGAACATGAATTCAAACAAAGCTTTTTCCATAGGGCTGTAGCAGGCTTCACGCAAATGTTCAATTTCCATTTCGTTCAAAAACTTAGGGATTCGTTTTCCTGATTTGGGCTCTTTTATTTTGGCTGCAGGGTTTTTCGAGATATGTCCTTCTTCATGTGACCATCGAAACAATGATTTGATAAACCGAATTCGATGAGCCAAACTGGCAGGTTTGAGGTTTTCGCTTGATTTTGCCAAGTAAGTCTTTAAATCGTCGGTCGTAATCGAATCAAGTTGCACATCCTTATAAAATCGTGAAAGTAAGGTGGATTGCAGTTTATATGCTTTTAATGTCTGTGGAGAAAAGCCTTCAATTCTTTTATCAGCTTCATACATTTCCCATGCTCTAGATAATAACAATTTCATCTCTCCCATTAATTATCTTTTTACAGGAATTATTGACCGGATTGACAAAATTGAAACGGCAGTTCTTATTAAGCTAAGGAAGCAGTTTAGTTGAAGAGAGAGTGGAAAATTCTCTCCCTTTTTATTCACATTTGACGCAAAAAGCGAAGTAATTATTTATTGTTCAAGTTAGGGTCTAGTTCTTTAACTTGATATCGGTTTTTAAGGCAATATCTTAGGCAGAGACTATTTCAGTCTCTGTCTTTTTTGTGGTCTGAAACCGGCTAAATCTGAAGTCTGATATAAAAATCAAGCTCTAGCACAATTATGAAGGTTTTAGAAAAAAGATAATATGAAATCAAGATAACAACAAATACCCTGTGGGGGTACCACGAAATTTTACGGTAATACCCAAAAAGAGTGCGGTTTTTATCATGGTCAAACTAAGTAAAATGTAATACAGGGGTATTCAATAACAAATAACCACATTTTGGAGGTAGAAAATGATTTTTGTTCAGGATGTATCAAAAGTTTATTCATTGGAGTCTGGAGATTTTGTCGCGTTAAAGAATAACAACATTCATATCCGGAGGAGGAATATAAAATGAAAAGGTTAGTAGTACGTTTCGTTGTTTATGTATTGATTTTTGCCGTGTTTGTGGGAGGGGTGGGATTCCTCGGATTTGTTCGTTCACAGAATGATTTTTTCAAGAATGTCCGCCATGAGCCAGTTCCTTCTCTACATGGTGTTAAACCACCAAAGTATGATCCTAATAAACCTACAGTAGCAGTTCTATTAGCGAATGTAGACACTGAGGTATTTGATTTTATGATTCCCTATGATTTGTTATCTAGAACAAACGCTTTTAATGTATTTGCTGTTGCTCCAGACAAAAACGTAAAGACGTTATCGGGCGGTCTGGATGTAGTCCCCCATTACTCTTATAAAGAATTAGATAAATTATTAGGCAAAAGTCCCGACATTATCGTCGTTCCTTACATGCCGATATTTGATGAAAAGAAATATCTACCCACTCGGGAATGGATTCAACAACATTCCAGCAGTAAAACTACTATCTTGAGCATTTGCAGTGGATCAGAGAATCTTGCCGATGCAGGCTTATTAAAAGGAAAATCAGCCACCACACACTGGCAAGGGATATCTTTACTAAGCAAGCAATATCCTGACACTCATTGGAAAGAGGATGTGCGGTATGTCCACGAAGGTAACACCTTAACTTCAGCGGGTCAAACTGCAGGTATCGATGCTGTGCTGCATCTGATAGCTCAAAAACTAGGAGAACCCATGGCTAAAAAAATATCGAAAGAAATCAGTTATCCTTCTTACCACTTCGTTCAAAACCCAAAAGTAGAACCTTTTCAAAAGGACATATATTTTGCAACTTTTTTATTGAATCTTTCCTTCCAGTGGAATAAGACAAAGGCAGGTGTACTACTTTATAACGACATGGATGAAATCGCATTATCTTCTATATTTGATACTTACGCAGCCACAGGAACGACACAAGTCTTGACCGTTTCGAGTTCGGATGCACCCATTGCTACAAAACATCACCTTAATATAGTGGCTAGGCATCAAATATCTAATGCTCCAAGATTGGATAAAATGATCATACCAGGTGGCAACGCAAAATCCCTAGCGGCAGCCGAGGTAAAACTTTGGAGTGAAAAAGGTAATTCTAAAGAGACGAACCTCATTCATAGCGATTCACCAAATAGATATGTATTTGAAGCACCATTGGAAGACTTAGCTAAACAAGAAGACCTTTTAACTGCCAAGCATGCAGTGAAACGACTCGAATATCGTTCCAATGATATCCACCTTGAGGGCAAACCATTTCCTCTTGAAACTTACGGCAATGTACTTCTAACCGGTTTACTAGCTTTGTTGGTAGCTATCTGTATTGACAGACGATTCATTATGAAGAAAACAATTTTCAAATCGTATAAACAAGTCAGTTAATCACTACCGACTTCGGGCGGTTTTTTCCATTCTCACCATTAACGTCAGATAGCTATCATTATAGTAAATTAACGAACCAGGGTGACCTGAAATTCCGTCAACTCCGATATTCTGCCAAAGCTAAAAGGAGTCGTGAAGTATCGCGACCTTACAAAGAAGGGATTCTTGCGAATACCTTCTTCAGAGCATTGGACAGCATAAAAGCCCTCCTAACGTTAGGAAGGCTTTTTCAATTTCTACATGTGTATTCATGTTGTTCAGAGTTATTTCCAAATTTCCCATAAACTCAATTACAACACAGTGTCGCAATAGGACTCATTTAATATTAAAAAAGCGTATTGGAATGATTTATACTTCTAATTCCAGCTCTTCGTGTTTCATTTGCTTACCATCCTCGATTTTCGCCGAAATAAGACCAAGCACAATGCCAAGCAACGCACCAGCTCCTACTTCCACCGGCTGATGACCGAGAATTTCCTTCAGTTCTTTCTCTCGCTCCACATACTCAAAGCTAGGAAATTCACCCGAAAATTTCACTAGATTATCTTCAAGATCGTTCACGAGCTGCGCAATTTCGCCTGTATGGCGACGAATTCCCTGAGCATCATACATCACAATCACGCCAAACACTGTTGCAAGAGATGTCTCAGTATGTCGCCATCCTTTATTCGCCGCCACATAGGAAGCTAGAGCTGCTACACCCGCGGAGTGCGAACTAGGCATACCTCCCGTTGTGAAAGCCTGCTTCAAGTCCCAATCTCCCGTCAACTTCTTGTGAGTTATAATTTTAAGTCCTTGCGCTATGCCGATCGCCGACAGCGCCGTCAAAATTCCTCGATTCATCTTTTCCATGAGCAACTCCTCCATTCCACAGATCAGTCAACCCCTATCCTGCATATATCTTTTTGATACCCAATTTTGATTTTTATATGCTTAAAGTAACGGGCAGCTTAGTGGAAGAACAGGAGGAGAATATAATTTTTTAATGTCGTAATTTGCAACTATTAAGCACATTATAGAGTGGTCTATTCGGCAATAATTAAAGAAAACTTTACGACTTTTTAATCTCAACTAAAAAAATAAAGGCTAGAATTATCGTAAGTAACCAGATGTAATACCCGAAAAAAATAAATTAAGTAAAGACAAATATTATTCATAATGGAAGGATGATATTTATGTATATTTCCTATAAAAACTATCAAGGCGGAATTGATAATTTGGTGGTAGTAGAAAGCAATGGAGTGGTTACAACAAGTATAAAAGATACGAAAACAGCTATAAGAACCCATAAAAGAAAATTAAAACGATTAAAGGCTAAACAAAAGTATCCCATTTCTTATTCAACTAAAAGGGCAGGTTAGCTTAAGAAGGATTAATAAGATATTGCAGCGAATACTTTTGAATTTAGAGGTTTTATGATTATAAGAATCTCATCCTATAAAGGGAGAAATAACAATGAAAAGTGATAAAGGGCTAAAAGCATGTGCATAATAACAAAAAAAGAAACCAGGAGATTAAGATGAATAAAATTGAACCATCTTGTATATCTATTGTTCTGAGTGATAATCTTCGAATGGTGAAAGAACAATTTCACTCTTCCGATTTAAAAATACGAACTTTTAATATTGGGGGCGAATGTCGAGAATCTGCTATTATTTTTCTTGACGGAATTACGAATATAGAAAATGTTCAAGAGAACATATTTAAACCATTGATACAAAAAAATATAGAAAGCATAGAATCCGTAGTTTCAAATAACCTTTACGTGCTTGATGTTACCATTACAACAAAATTTGATGACACCTTGACAGGTTTATCAAAAGGTCAAACATTAATCCTAATCGATGGTTTTCATAAAGGAATTTTAGCTGATTCGTCTGATTGGCAGAAAAAAGCCGTTTCTGAACCGATTGCCGAACGTTCTGCAAAAGGACCGTCTATTGGGTTTAATGAACTACTAAAGGTGAATGTTAATTTAATCCGACATATGGTACAGTGCACAAAAGTTAACAATAGAATTGTTACAGGTCGGTTCGATAGTAAAAACAGAAGTCGCTATATTGTCAATGGATGGACTTGTTGATCAGAAAGCATTGGAAGAAACCAGAAAGAAAATAAGAAACATTGACGTTAAATATTTATTAGAATCCAGAGTGATTGAAGATTCGCTTGAAGAAAGGAAAACTCTCTTTCCTCTTGTGCTAACTACTGAACGTCCAGATACGACAGTTTCTGCGTTATTACAGGGAAGAGTTGTGATTTTAATAAACGGAACACCTTATACGTTAATCGTTCCATGTCTTTTTATCGATTATTTGCAACATCCAGACGAATTTTATTCAAAGGCTGGTCGTTTTACTCATCGTTTACTTCGGTTGTTTAGTTGGTTTTTAGCGATTACGTTGGTTGGATTTTATGCAACGATGGTTCGTTTTCATCAAAATTGGCTACCACAACAGTTTGAAAAAGATTTATTGGAAACGAAAGTTCTCTTCCCATTCTGGTTAGAGCTATTTTTTCTAACGTTCTTGGTGCTACTACTAGTCGAAGGTTCACTAC
>NZ_JACCBX010000007.1 GCF_013409995.1 Neobacillus driksii | reverse complement strand
TCCCATAGACGGATCGACCTTCCTTCACTTCTACTATAAAAAAATAGTAGCACAAACCATGGCCTTGGTTTGTGCTACTAATGTTAGTATGTTTAAGCCTTTTTTAATATCATGACTAATTAAGCGGAATTTATCCGTCTATTTATAAACTCAGGTGCTTAATCTAACCTGACCCCTATCCGAGAAGCGCGGACCCTCTTAATCCTAGATGTGGGAAAGATCAATAAAATTGCTATTCAAAGCGGCACTGCAAATGCCAGTTCATAAGTCATTCTTGCGTCAATCAATAAGAAAGCATCCGAAAACGGAAGCCTTTATGGTCCACACCTGTCAGTTTTTCCTCAATGGATAATCTTCCTATGCATTAACCGCCTTAACCAGTTGATTAATTGAATGCAGTTTGGCTGATAGCTCATTAAACCATTCTTCATCCCCGGTTGCTAACGCTAAATCAATTTGGAAAAGAATTTGTTCCTTGTTGTTAACATTTGCAGCAGGCAGGTGTTTAAGCTGACTGGTTAAAAATGCTACTGTTTTGCCATTTATTTCTTTATTGTCACTTGTTACTATCGTGACTTTTGCCACCCCTTCTACATTGCTCAGCGATTCAACAAAACCAATAATTAATTCCCCACTCAGCAAATTTCCCTTAACCCAATCACCTGTTTCTAACATTGGAACATTATTTTTATTTACCATTATTTTTCACCTGCTTGGAAAGTATAGTACTGCTTTAAACATGCTCTCTCTACGTAGACCTTCATCAACTGTAATTTATTTTATTACAGTTTTTTTAAAAAGAATCCTGTTGTAAAAGCCCAGTCATTCTTCTTTATTATTTTTGATTAATAAGACTAACAACTTCCTTGATGGTGTAATCCTTTAAATATTCACCCAGATGGTTTTCAGCACCTAAAAAAATGGTAAACAGGACGCTTTGCATATTTGCCCCCACAATGCACTGTTCATTTGACTCAGGACATTTAGGCTGAAGTGCACCTTCTGAAGTAATCTTATAGATGTCCCATAGACTAACCTCACTAAGTTCTAATGCAAAAATAAAGCCGCCGCCTGTTCCTTCTTTTGATTTAATAAAACCATGTTTTTTTAATAAACTTAATACTTTTCGAATACGAACTGGGTGGACACCGGCACTTTCTGCTATATATTCACTTGTTGACATCCGGTCTGGCTGTAATGCAAGTAGAGTTAAACTGTGAATGGCAAGTGTAAAATCACTGTTCATAACCTGCCTCCTATACATTCATCATTTTTCTATTATAGATTTTACTACTATTTATTATTATATCATTTACTATACTACAATGATAAATATTACAGATCGGAGGCAACTTAACTTCGATTCAGAATATTAATTAGCCTCTTTATGCGATTCAATGTTTACAAATGTACGAAGCTTACGTGGTAAAAACCTAGTTATTTCGTCCTCGTTATATCCAACTTGTAATCTTTTTTCATCTATGATGATTGGGCGGCGCAACATTTTTGGATTGTTGGCAATTAATTGATATAAGGCATTTAGTGGCAGAGATTCAATATCTACATTTAATTCCTGATAAGCTTTTGAGGTCGTTGAAATAATTTCGTCCGTCCCTTCTTCTGTCAGTCGAAGAATCGATTTAATCTCATCGATCGTAAGGGGATTTGCTATAATGTTTCTTTCCATATATTCAATCTGATGTTCCTCTAACCACGCCTTTGCTTTTCGACAAGAACCACAGCTTGGTGTTGTAAATACCGTTACCATACCTTTACACACTCCCTTTTTATCATTCAACCATTACTTAACAGCCTAAATGTAACAAAAAACATTACAGTTAAGAAACAATACATTTAAAAACTAATTTAGAGAGCTAAACTCAATGGCTATACTGTAATATTAATTTTTACAGTTAAATATGTCAAATGTAATTTTATGGGTAAATGAATTAATTTTTATCATTTGCATTTTGTAATAGACCAAACAAGTTATTGTTCTAGAAACAATAGAACAGATGTGTTATAATATGTATAGAACAGATTGGAGGAAGTAATAAATGATTATTCGAATTGAACCTGATTCTGACATCCCAATATACGAGCAGCTATCCAATCAAATAATCGAAGGAATTGCTAGAGGAGTGATTCAGCCAGGCGATTCACTGCCTTCTGTTAGAGCTTTTGCTTCTGACCTTGGCGTTAACATGCACACGGTTAATAAAAGCTACCACCTGTTAGAAAAAAAGGGAATTATCAAGATTGTTCCGAAATCAGGCGCGATTATTTCTTCACCTCAAGATTTCAATCAATCCTCTCTCGATAGACTAAAAGATGAATATATGCCTCTTATTGCAGAATCACTTGTGGTGGGAATGTCTCAAAAACAAATTTTGGAGCTTGTTTCAATCATTATTAATGACATTAAGAAGAATTAAAACAAAAGGAGGAACTTATATGACATTAGCCATATTTCTATTTATCTCCATTATCCTAGTTTGCATCCAAACCGCTACTCCTTATTTAGTAAAACGGACCATCATCTTTGGCGTCACAGTCCCAGAAAAGCACATAAAAAATGAACAACTCTTATCTTATAAAAAGCGATACACCTTTATGGTTGCCCTTTTTTCATTTATCGTTCTAGCCAGCTATATGATTTGGGTCCTAATGAGTACTCAAGGTGAAGAAAAGACCGTGTTAATCGGGACATTGATTCAATTTGGCATTATTCTATTCAGCCTTTCCTTTTATTTTTTCTATCATGGAAAGACACTTCAATTAAAAAAGAAAAATAATTGGATGGATAACTTAACACAGGTTAAAGTATCTGATTTAACGGTTCGTTCACAAGATGAAATGCTTCCTTGGTATGTATTTTTACTACCTATGATGATTACTGTCGGGGTCATCGGATATACGATTTTCCAATATGACCTATTGCCGGAACAAATTCCAACTCACTGGGGAATAAATGGTGAAGCGGATGCCTTTACAGAGAAAACGCCAATCTCAGCCATCTTAATGCCGCTAACACTATTAGCTATGCAAGCAATGTTCTTAGGAATCAATCTTGGAAAAAATAAATCTGGCTTTAAATTAAGTGCAACCGGTTTGAATGCATCACGCACTCGCCAGCTAACATTACGGAAAAACTCAAGCTGGCTGATGTTTGGAATTAGTTTATTGCTAACAGTTATGTTTAGTTTCTTCCAATTAACCACGATTCACCCTGATTTATTTGCAGGTACTGTCATGATGGTAACGCCAATTATTTTCCTTGTGATTGTTTTAGCGGGAACCATTGTTTTTGCTGTAAAGGTCGGGCGTTCTGATAAACAATCTATCGATGAGGTGAAAGAGGAAATAACAGATTACGACGATGATACACATTGGAAAGGCGGAATCTTTTACTTCAACCGAAATGATCCTTCCATTTTTGTAGAAAAACGCTTTGGCGTTGGCTGGACCCTCAATTTTGCTAATCCAATCGGTTATATCATTGTTTTCTTCCCGCTCGTGGTCGTTATAGTCTTATCTGCCTTGTAACTTAAACGAGAGCGATCCTTGATTAGGATACGCTCTCGTTTTGTCTGTCAAAAAGCTGTTTGGTTACGATATGATTTCCCATTTCTTATGATTAGCAATTTCTAATAAACGAGGTTCAGGGTTCACCGCTACAGGATTTCCAACTAATTCAAGCACATTTAAATCGGTAAAACTGTCCCCATATGCAAAGCTATTTTGCCAATCCACTTTCATGTTTGCTAAATGGTTAGTAATATATTCGGTTTTTCGTTCACCGTATATGTAGTTTATTGGAGCATTCTTCCTCAGCTTTTCATTTTCATAGGGTATATTACTTCCAATGATACAATCAAAAGTAACATCCTCAGTGACCGAATGAAGGAGCGGCACATATGCTCCGGAGACTAACATCGTATAGTATCCATCTTTTTTATGTTGTTCTAATCGATGTAACATCTGATTACTCAGGTTTTGACTCATCTTCCCGCCTATTTGAGAAAAAAACTCCTCAATTTCCGCCTTGGAAGAAGAACCAAATGCAGAAATATACGACCACATAGTGTACTCTTTCATTTTTTGTTCAGGGTAAAGTTTACATTTGTATGCTATATAGACCGGCATAATTCTTAGGAAGAATTTCCGGTACTTTTGAAAATGGATAGGATGTTTCTTTAAATGACTCATCAAAAGCGGGAAAGTCTCCTCAGGGAATAATGTTCCATCAAAATCAAAAATTGCAACCTTCATATTATCAGCCTTTCAGTGTATTGATTCTACTCCCTACTATACATGAAAATGCTGGATAGGCCACAAAAATGCAAAATTTGCTACTTTTTCCTCATTTTCACCATTTAGAATCGGTAAGAAAACCCCTCCACTTTTAGAGGGAGTTTTCTTCTATTTATCCATTATGGCTCGATCAGAATTTGCGAACTCATTTCATTCAACTTCAGCCTCTTTTTGATTAGAGTACGATTCGTCAAGAAGATTTTTCCACTGTTCATACAAGGTATTAGCTGTTTCAAAATCTTCGTATTCTAATGGCAGGTCTTCCTGTAATCTCTCTTTGAATTCGGAATACATTCCTTCCCAAATCTCTAAAGTTTCATTATCAACAATGTTTGACAATCTGAGTTTACTTTTATTCCAATTTGTGTACAGATTATCACACCATTCCAACAAATTTTCTCGGTATTGGTTTAGTTCTTCCAAATCTATATATTGTTTAGATTCACTCTCACTCTCTTCACGATGAGCGTTTGTTTCCAAATAATCTTCATCGATTTGGATTTGTCCATCCTTTTCCACATAATACTCAGAATCCACTTCAATCTCTTCTGGATAAGCAATTGATTCTCTATAAAGCAGTTCCCATTGTTCATATAAATTTTTTGCAGTTTCATAGTCCTCGATTTCGGCATTTATGTCTTCCGATAACTTCGTTTTTAATTGGCTGCAAGATTCTTCCCATTCCTTTATGATTTCGATGGTATAGAGTTTTAAAAACCTCGGCTTCATACTATCCCAATTTTCCTCAACAGCATAACACCATTCCAACAAATCATCTCGGTAATGTTTTTGTTCATTCATTTTCATTCATTCCCCCACCTAAATTGTATATTTCAACATTTTCATTCACGAATGAATTGGTCATTTGTCACATACTAAATAACCACAATCTCATACTATGTACCTTGATTGTCCCAGGATTAGACCAATACCCATGGGCATATATATGACTTCAGTTAATAGGAAAAATAAGAAAACTCCCTTGATGAAGGGAGCTTTGGGAATTATTTTCGAATCGAACGATCTAGAAAGTTTTGTAATCTTCTCTTATATTCTTCCTCAGCAACCGTATATGCCTCGGTGTGACCTACACCTTTTACGATCCATAAGTCTTTTTCACTAGAAGCTGCTTGATAAATTTCAGTTCCCATTTCAGTTGGGACAAGCTCATCCTGGTCGCCATGAATAATAAATAATGGTAGTTTATTTTTCTTTACACTCTCTAATGCCGAAGCTTCTTCAAAGGTATATCCGGCTCTAATTTTTGTAATAACACTCGTTACTTCCATGAGCGGAAAGGCTGGAAGATGGTAGAGATATTTTAATTGATGTGATAACTCTGCCTTAACCGTTGTATAACCGCTATCTGCGATCATTCCTTTTACTTCTTTAGGGAGATTTTCACCGGAAGTCATGAGGACGGTTGCGGCCCCCATTGAAAATCCATGGAGAAAAATAGTATTCTCTTTTTTCTCGTTTATTAAAAAGTCAATCCAATCCACATAATCCTTTCGGTCATGCCAGCCGTACCCGATATAGTCGCCTTCACTCATACCATGTCCTCTGGCGTCAGGCTTTAATACATCATATCCCATGTCATAGTAATCCTTTGTAATCCCGGGCATTTGTTCGCTGTTGCCCTTATACCCATGTGCCAGAATAACCACTTTGCCTTTAGAATTAGGGTTCTTCAAAAAGCGCCCTTTTAATGCCATCATAAGACTTCATCTGAACGATCTCAAACTTCTGTTGCTCTGTCCATTGCATTAACGCCGCTATCTTCGCCTGCTGTTCCTCTGATCCTTCAATACTAGCCGCCGCTGCCGAGCTGCCCCCTCCATGAAGGTTGGGTCCTTCTTGGCTGCGATTAATACCGACATTGTAAAAATAATTACCGGCAAATCCCATTCCTATTATAAAAAGTAAAACAATAGCTATCCCTATTTTCGTCAATCTCTTCTTCAATTTTATTCTCCTTTATCTACTATTCTCTCAGGTATTATTAAGTTCCTTTCACTGAGCGTGTAAAAAGATCAAACTACTATTTTAATTTTGTAATGTAATAGCAAATATGTGTGGTGAAATTTTTACAAAATAGGGGTCTAGACTGTAAAAGTGCCAGGCACCATCCTTTTAATAAGATGGTGCCTGGCACTCTTTTAGGATTTCATCATCATTGTTGCCTGTTCCCAAATCATCCGTTCCTTACGATTTGGATCATTATCTACCGCACTTTCTAAATTAAAAATCATAGTAGATCGGTCGTTCAAATTATACTGAGGCCATTCAGGAAGGCTTTCTGAATTTGGATTGCCGTTTCGGGCAAAGTTTATCCATACCTGATGCATTTGGCTGGCTACCAATTCACGTTCTGGAGAAGAGCCTGTGAAATTTTCCGTATTTGGTGTATCTAATGTATTAAAAACAAATGGAATTTCTAAGGCGTGCGTTGATTTTAGTGCACCGCCAAACACCGGTGTTTCCCAATCAAAGCGATACATCCAAACAGGAGCACCTTGTTTTACCTGCAGTTCGGTTAATTTTTGTGCAGGATATGTAAAGACACTCATGGTGAGCAGCTTGTTATACAGTTCTTGCGTTAGTGGCTGATTTCCTCCGAGGTAACCTGAAATAAGCGGCACTAATGGACCAAATGTTTTTTCAAAAAGCTGTGTAACTTTTGTTTCATCTGCGTTTTTCCACTCTGGGTCAAAAACACTAAAAATATTGTATTCATCTTTATTTGTCCCGATTAAGATGGTGATATCCTTTGCAGAACCATCAGCAATCGCCTCTTCCGGGTGTCTTGGCAGTGAAACACCATCAATCACTGGCCCTAAGCTCATTGGAGGAACAAGGTCGGCTGCCTGAATTAACTGTTCTACTGACAATTCCTCTAATTTTGAAAGATTCGTAGGTTCTAGTTGTAAATATGCTAATAGGTGACCTGCAATTTTTGTAGCTTTTTCCGAAGAATGTACATTTGCTGCAGCACCACTTTGGAGAATTGCTTTATGGAATAGACCTTGTGCTGATGGGAATCCAAGTAATACACCAATGCTCATTGCCCCCGCGGATTCTCCAAATATGGTTACATTATTTGGATCCCCTCCAAACGCAGCAATGTTCTCCTGCACCCACTGCAATGCTGCAACCTGATCCTGAATGCCGCAATTTCCGGAAGTCGCGTACTCTTCACCGCCAATTTCTCCAAGGTGAAGGAAACCGAAAATTCCTAAGCGGTAATTAATCGTTACGACAACGACATCACCTTGCGCAGCAAATGAAGCGCCGTCATACCAGCTGCTCGACCCTGATCCAGACACAAATGCACCGCCGTGAATCCAAACCATTACTGGCCGCTTTTTATCATCGGCTCCTTTTGACCATACATTTAGGTACAGACAGTCCTCACTCATATTTGAAATATCATTTCCAAAAAACTCCATTATTTCTCGTTGTGATTGTGGGGCAACAGGTGAAAAAGAGGTCGCATTCCGAATACCTTTCCAAGAATCTGGCCGCTCTGGAGCACGAAACCGAAGTGATCCAACTGGAGGCTTCGCATATGGGATCCCCTTCCATGTAAATACACCATTGATTTGTTCTCCTTGCAACTTACCGTAAACGCTTTCAACAATTGTGTTCGTCATTACGCTTCTCCTCTCAAATTAGAAGTTTCAGTACAAACTCTACATGTTGCTATTTAAAAATATTCGAGAAGGGGAAGGCGTTTTCCTGTTATTTACAAAGAAGAATTAAATTAGACACAAATCAGTTGTGTTACTGTTGGCACTATACGGTTAATTGTAGAAACTGTACGCTTTTCTGTAGGAACTGTATGGTTTTTTGTAGAACCTGTATGGTTTTTTGTAGAACCTGTATGGTTTTTTGTAGAACCTGTATGGTTTTTTGTAGAAGCTGTACACTTTATTGTAGAGACTGTACGGTTTTCATAAAGCTGTACACTTTGCCATTCAATTTGTAGTACCATTCTCTCTTTTTAGTAAAATACCCATTGGTATATAGGTAATGACAAACACAATGATCGAGGCTACTTCAAGGCTAATGTAATACATAATCCCACTACCAAAGAATGACAGTAAGGTTTCTGATTCCGACGGGTTGGCTAAAAAGAAAAAGTTAGTGTCCAACAACCGATTCAAGTAAAATATGGGTACAGCAATCACATTTAAAGTAAGGTAGCTAGTAATAACTGCTTTTCTAGGGACTCTGTACCCTTCGAAGAGAATAAAGTACAAAACAGATAGTGGAATGGCTGAATGATGAAGGAAATATTTTAAGAAACGAAAATGAGGAAATTGGTAGACGATATCCGGTGTGACCATACTTAATATCGCAGGAAGAAGTCCGATAAAAAATAACAGATTAAACACTTTCTGATTAGGTTTCAAAAATAAATACAGTGATAAAAACGTACTGAGTGAACAAAGCTGTAACGGGATATCAGCCACTTCCCATTGATTCGTTAGGATTAACTACGAATGGAAGGAAACTTCACAAAGAACTAATGTAGTGAACAATGTCCATTTTATGAGATTTTGGTATGATTTAAGACCACGCCTATAATACACCAAAAGAAAACAGGTTAGAAAAAAGAGAATTAACGTCAACACATGTGGCGTTGAAAAGAATGTGAAAGTCTGCATTCCGGTAACAGAAAACATAATAACAAACACCTCTTTTCTGAAGGATAATAAGAATATATTCCTAACATAGTCCGTACTAGACATTGTTGGACTATGTAATATATAAATAAAAGCCCCAAACTCTCTAAAAAGAGTTGGGGCTTTTACCTTAATGTGCTACTGTATTTTTGCTCATATTATTCGTTTGATGAATGATAAGCGCTGCAATTCCTTGAATGATTGTTTTAACAATGACTTGACCTAAGATTGCTGCTGGAACGGCTTCCCATGGAAGGAAGTTTGCACCTAACGGGCTCAGACCAAGAACCACGAAAATGGCAGAATCCAGGACCCCTCCGACAATTCCGCTGTAAAGAACACGTAAGCTCATAGGTAATTTCAGTCTTGTATAAATTTCAGTATCTGTTGTTTCCGCTATCGCGAAAGTAACTGCCGATGCCAATACGATGATTAATGTATCACCGAGAATAGATGAAACCACTGCTGATAGTAATAGTGCTAATCCAATAAACATGTACGTCTTCTTTCTGCCGTACTTGTTTTGTACCAGGTCACGGAAGATAAATGTAGCCCCGATTAAAAATGTTCCCATTGGAACGATGAAAATCCCCATTACCAATGGTGTAAATGCAGCCGTTATTACGTTGGCAGTCACGATTGAAACTAAATATAATAATATTCTCACAAAAACCACTCCCCCTTTACTCTCTAAGATGAACAACAAAAAAACAGCACCTCTAAGAGAAATGCTGCTTCGTCTTAGTTTTTTTAGCGAGGGGTGCTACAACCTCGACCACAGTACGTGGATTTTTATTTAGGATTCACTTATTTTACACTTTTCACATCAATCTGTCGATACCTTTGTAAAAAGATAGTATTGTAGTTCTTGCTCTTTTTCTATTTTCTATTCATACATGTTAGTGTGATTTCTTATCTATTCGAGTTTGAGATATTAATAACGGGTGGAATCTGCTGTTTTCTCTCCGTTCCAATCCAAACTAAACCAAGAACAATGACTAAACCACCAATGATTTGTGTAATCCAAATAGATTCATTAAAGAATAACGCACCTGCCACAGCCGCCGCAGCTGGTACGAAATAACGGAAGAAGTTTGCTTTGGCAGCGCCTACATGTTTCATACAGATATTCCAAATAACAAATGCAGCGACAGTGCATAATAACACATTGTAAGCAACGGCTCCCCATGTGACGATGGAAAGATTACCCCATTGGATCCCACTCCATTTATCAACAGTAAACGGAAATAAAAATAGTGAACCAAATAAAACGTACCAAGTGGTTACACGAAGAGGTGAGTACTTCTTCATCAGCGGCATACATGCCAAATTAAATAGTGCACCGATTAAGCTGATAGCTAAAGCAATGTAATTGCCGATCATATACTCCGAACTAAGATCAAAGCCATCTTTTCCCCCTAGGATGATCAGCGTTACTCCCACAAGCGCAATAAATCCGCCAATGGCCACTCTCACGGTAATTCTTTCCCGAGTAAATAATGGTGCAAAAAGAGCAGCAAAAATGGGCCACGGAGCAACGTTTAATAAAGATGCATTCGCAAGAGTGGTATATTTGATAGAGTACATCACCATGATTTCTAACGCTGTGACGCCAATTAAGCCGATAATAGCAAGTTTTAATAAATCACGTTTCTCCACTTTTATACTTCCTTCTGACCACTTTAAAATAAGAAATAAGACAGGCAAGGCTAGACCAAATCGGAGAAATACAAACACCTCAGCAGGAAACACGACCATAGCCCAACGGGAAACTCCAAAATTGATCCCCCAAACAATTGATACAAAAATTAACCCTAAATAATAAAACATATTCGATGTCATGTTTTCTCCGTCCATTCAACTTAAATTAAACACATGCAACTATTATCTCAGATTAGCCTTAACATGCACTAGTAAAATTTTGCGTAATAGACAGAAGAAAAAATTTACTGGATTACTTTTTCGATATATTGTATAGCCTCCATAAGCCGGTTCTCATAATTACCGTTCAAAACCCTAAAGTCAATATGATGTTTATTTAATAATGTCTTTAGGTGCTGATTATTTTGTTCTCTAACTGACTCTTCGCCATGAACTCGCAGCCCGTCATCTACCCATTTAACATCGGGTTCGAGGAATAACCAAAGATCATAATCTTGCAATTTTGCAATTTCGTCTAGTATCGCCTGGTGTTCATCATTATATAGATTCGAATAAAACTGGGTTACAATGGCTTCGGTATCAATAAAAACAAGCTTATTTGCTTTTTCAATAGCCTTAAATTCTTCCATCTTATGCCCATAAGCAATCCTTTGATAATCTTCCTTTACCATAATCCCGTCACAGCCGCCTAATTCTTCACAAAGCGTTCGGCCATATTCTGCTGCATAAGTTGTATTGTAGATTTTAGCAAGATTTCTTATGAGGGTCGATTTCCCACAGCTTTCAGTCCCAACCACAACAATTTTTTTTACAAAATAAGGTCTAACAAAATCAGGTATAAACTCCCACTGTTTAAAGACACCCTCCGTCCGAATGGTTGTCGCAGCGATGTTAACCTGGGAGCGCAGAGGATCAATCAGCTTGTGCCTCGAAGTAGGATATAATTCTTTAAAAATATCATTATATTGAATTTCTGAACTAAAAACGTAATCAATAGGCTTTCCGATTTTACCTTTTATTAATTGAGCCCCTTCAGCCCAATCATAGTTGTCGTTATCTTGTTGATCTTCTATGCTAATTACTTTTACATGTGGCATATCTTTGGTTAATTGTGAAAGCCAGCGTAACCGGATGGGAGCTGGAATAAAATTCATTTTGGTATCTTGACAAAGCTCTCTGTCTCGCAGTTCGCTATGAGATAAAATAACATACAGTTCATCCACGATTGTTGAAGCATGAACTATGGCATACACATGGCCAAGGTGTAATGGTAGGAATTTTCCTCCGATAAAACCAACTGTCATTTAGGCCGCCTCCTGAACTTGTTTGATCGATAGTTTTCTCCAATTTAGATACCCGTAAATGCTATTTACTAGGAATGCTGACCACATCACTAGCATGGAAAAATCATTTCCTCCTTGAGAAATAAGAGCACCCAGCCATAGAAAGATCGATAATACATTGACTGCAATCCATAATAGCCATTGTTCGGTATATCGCTTCAACATCAAGATTTGTGCAGCGATTGATAATACATTTGTGGCTGAATCTGTCCAGACTAAATTGCCACCTAGGAATTTCAAGAAAAAGCCATATCCAATCGTAAGAATGAGGATAGACAATACTGTATAGAACCAACCTTTTTTTGTAAGGCTGTTAATTATGACATCTTCTCCCTTAACTCCATGTTCGGTTTTGTTCTTTTTCCACATATAGATACCAATAAATTGTACCGGAAAGTAGAACAATGCATTTAACATAACCTCACCATAAAGGCTATAGCCATAAGCAATATAAGCATAGGTTAACGTTTGGACAATCCCGAAATAATAGTTGGCGATTTTTCCTTTTGCCACTAAAACCACGCAGAGCATACCACTAATCGATGAAATCAAACCAAGCAGTGAGTCTGACCAAGCGAAGAACAGGTAAATGTTAATCAAGGTAAAGGTGAACAGCCAACCTATCTCAAAACGCGTCCAATTTTTTAATATCCCCATTTGTAACTCTCCCCTAACATTTTAGTTTATTTCTATAGACCGAAACAATCGGTTGAAAATCTGTAAAACGGTAAAGCTGTGCCGGTGTTTTCGAATATGCATTTGATTTCTTAAGTTTTCCGTTTTCCGATACTGCTTCAATAAAAGGTAGTGTTGGTGCTTTTCTAAAAAATGCGGCATCAGTTGAGATGGATGGGTCATCCAAAACGGTAAGCAAAACTCCTTGAAGCTCAGAAAGCACAAACTCTTCTGGGAGGAAATGTTTTGCAAGTGTGGTGAGGGCCATATCTTTCTTGATAAACCAGAGGGCATCGTCCATTATGGCGCGATGGTCAAATGCAAGTTCGAGAGCTAGCGCTTCTTCTATAGAAAAAAGCTGGATATCTTGCGCGTCGAGAGTCGTTTTGCGTTTTTTTAAGGAAGATTCATTCGCGATTACATAGTGAGCGTTTGAAATAATCCATCCCCTGTTATCCCGACTAGGTGAGTCATAAACGCCAAAATGTTTGATGCGAAGTCCATCCACTCCTGTTTCTTCGAAAAGTTTGCGTTCAGCTGCCTGAAAAGCAGTTTCATTTGGCCGAACAAATCCACCTGGAAGTGCCCACTTCCCTGCTTCGATATTTGGATTGCCTTCATGGTCTATTTCACTTCGTTTAATCAGCATAATTTTCAGTTTTTTTAGGGGAGGCTTATATTCACCATTACTTTCAGATGTAATCGTAAAGACCGCAATATCACTGGTATAACCATCTGGTGTTGTAAATTGATTTTTCATTTTATTATTCACCCCTTTTTATTAATTAACGTTTTGTTAATTGTTAATTAAAGTATATTCCAGTATTTGTTTTTGGTCAATATTTTTTACAAAGATTGCCTTAAGCAGTAAAAATGGCACATCCTTCTTAGAGGATCGTGCCATTTGGCTTTCACTTACTTACTCTATTAGTCGTACGTGCGGAATTTTATTTTTACGTGCCATTTTTCCAGTTTACGTGCCGATTTATCAATTTACGTGCCAAACTACTATTACAGTTATCAAAAATTTATAAAATGAGCTGGTTTATGCAAAGGTCAAATCCAATAACAAAGTTCGGGCTAATCCCAGACCAATCTTGTACAACCCTTAGACAGTTTATATTGCCTTTTTTAGTGTTTTTTAGTTTTATGTGCCCTTTTTCTAATATACCTGCCAAATTAATATCTTACGTGCCGTTTCTCAAATTTACGTGCCAAAATATTATTTTACGTGCCGAATTGGTCGAGCTGACACTATGCGCTTCGTAAAAAATCATATCCAAGTAAAACTTTTAAAATTTACCTTTTATTTTTATTTTGTTTATAGTTAAATCGTTATACTGCTAGTAGAACTAGCACTTCAAACTGTTAAAGAGTGAACTCATTGATTCACAAAATTGATTTGATTAGTCAAAATCCCCACAGTTCTTTCCGCATTGCTAGTGTGGCCGTTGATCTCGCAAGTGGTCAATGGTGTGAAAGGTGTCCATGCGGTCCTGCCTCATGGCTCGATTCGTTAGAGGAAGATTGATCAATCAAGCGATAGTAGGGCAATTTGTAAGGCAAATATCAATTTTGGTGCAGGAATGAAGATTATAGGCGGAGAATTTCCTGTTAATGTAGATATGGGAAGCTGAAGAAGTAGAGATAAGCGGAGATATCCCGGTTAACTGCTCTAATTAAAACAAAATCCAAAGATTTAGATAAGATAGGCGGAAAAACCCCTCTTATTTTAAAGGAAATATAGGTATTTCCCAATATAGCCGGAATTTTTCGGTTTATTTTTCATACTCAGTAAAATCAACATTCAGATATCCTTTCTTTTAACAAAAATAGACCTCCAAATTTCATTAAAATTTGAAGGTCATGCTTGCATTACATTTTTACTCTTTGCAATAGTTACACGTAACTAATTATCAGTAGAACATCCTTTCTCAGATCTAAATTATTATATATTTACCAAGTCCAATTGGTAATGGACAGTAACATTAAAGTTGCTGCGGCTAAGGCAATATTCTTTAGGAATTGATTCATTTCGCCTACTCTTGCATTCTGATCCGTTTCCTTCCAGAAATTGTGCATTAGGAAAGCTGAAACTACGAGGAATAGTACCAATAAATATAGTCCCCATTCTATCCAATATGAAGTAAGGACGCTCAATCCTCCTGCTAGGAGTATTAATCCCGTTACTACTACTGATAGTCCTGGTGCTGGGACCTTCTTATAAGCTGCATACTGCTTTAAACCTTGAAATTGGATGAAATGATTTAGACCAGAATAAGCAAAATAAAGACCAAATACCGCCCGACCAACCAGCCATAGCCAATCCATTCAGACATCATCCTTTCATGAGGTTATTAACTTTCTCTATACATATATACTTTTAATTCAAGAATATTCCGTCTTTTTCAAAAAAGAAACTACGCAGCCATGTAGAGCTCGTAGTTTCTATTTTAATTGTTACCGGACAATTCCGTGTTTGATTATTTCAGCTTTAACAGTGGTATTAAATTTTATATTTTTAAAGTAATCCTTTTTATCTTGAACCTCCCAGGTTTTGGGGTGAAACGCGATCAGTCTCCTTCCAATTCCAAATGCGTCACAATTCGCCTGCTGTATTTTTGTTATAACCTGCTTCGCGTCTTCAGTAAGCTCTTTTGATAATAACTTATTTAGACGTTCTATATCCTTTGGAACATCCCCTTTTGGGTACTCTTCAACGCTTATTTTTAAATCTAAATTTATTGAAACAAAGACCTCTCTATCTTTAACTTGAACCTTTAATTTTCTTTTCATATCTTGGACATTAAAAGAAATATACTCATTTACTACGTGCTGGTCATCTTTATTTACTTTTTTTGTAAATCGTGCATTTTTTCCCTTTTTGTTTTCCAATAAAAGCAGGAGGGTTGATTCTTGTGGTGGTAAATTTCCTGAATATTTTTTATCATTCATTAGGGCTAATCCTACAACCACTGCGCTTTTCTTTTTATTCATTTTAAGGAAAGGGAGGACGGTATCTTCTCCCGGATCAATCATTTCTGAAGCAAGTGTCTGGATCGTTTGACTCGGAATGACCGAGTTTTCTTCTGCGCTGGTTAGAGCGTCTTGTATATATTCGCTTACGTTTGTCTCATGTTTTGGTTTAATACCAAGCAGATCAACTGCCTCCCCTTCCACAACCCCTAGTGTAGCACCCAGTGAATTTCGTGGATCTCTCCAAATGACATCCAACGAGGGATAAATACCGGTACCAGCCATCCGTTCGCCGAACAAGATTAGTTTATTTTTAGATGTATCTAATATTCCAGCTATTTCATGGTCGATTTTCAGACGGCTGTCCCTCGGTGTATGCCCGCTAGCAGAAAATGTTTCACTTTTCACCATGGCTTGCGGACCCCCGGAGGACTCCTCAATGATGGGAATAGAGACCCCTAATAAAAGTTCCTCTTTCGGAGTTAAATCAAAACTTAAGATTTGAACCAATACCGCATTTTTCATCAGGTGCTGGTCCCAGCAGCCAGTAAGTAAAAAACATAGAACTAGCAAGATAGACTTTATGCCTTTCATACCTTTTTCACCACTTCTTTTTTTGTCAAAATAAACGAAAGAATAAATAGAAGTACCGGTATAATGACAATAAAAATATAGTGCGAAGGCCCAAGAACCTGATTAAAACGTTCAAAGTCTTTCCCTTGATCGGGGATAAGGGCCAAAACTAAATAGATCCCAGCCACAATCGGGAGAAAGCGGGCGTAGTGTTTTTTTCGAACAAGGCTTGCCAACCCCATTGAGGATAATAAAAGCCAGTTTGCAATGGAAGTAGCAACGATGACAAGCCAGAGTGATAAGAAAAATAAATCCGTCCTTTCGAGAACCTGAAACGAATAAGCCTTAATCATATACAATAATGGCTCAGGAGTAAGTGCAATATCCACATTGGGTTCGAAAAAGATAAGACTTGCAATCACCATAAAGGTATAAAAGATTGTGACAAACATGTTTGCTGTAGTAATGGCAACGAGCTTCTCTTTTCCTGAAGATTGAACATAGGGATGGATGAAGAGAAAAAGTTCAAAGCCCAACATCGAGAAAGCTGCTTCTTTTGAACCTTTCAATATCGTTGGAATGCTATGTTCCCCTATTGGAAAGAGATACAGTAAGTTCGCATCTTTCATCGCATACGAAATCAACGCTACTAATACAATCAAAATGGGCGATACCAGTACATAGAATCTTGCTATACTGGTTAAACCTTCACTGACGATGTAAATGCAGGTTAATAGCATTAAAAGCATGGTGATCCAATTAGGGGTAAGCGGCAAAATCCATTTATCGATAATGTCACTATATCTCGCCAGAACTAAGCTCCCAGTTACCATAAAGTATAATGAGTAACTGAGAATCAGTATTTTCCCGAACACTCTCCCTAGTAATTTCGGAAGTATTTGATACAGTGATAGGTCAGGAAATCTTCGGCAAAGTCCCCAAATGACGAAAATAATCGCTTGTGAAAAGACTCCTGCTATTATAGTGGAAATCCAGGCATCCTGTTTCGCTATTAATGCTACATCATGGGGCAATGATAATATTCCTACACCAATTTGTGCCTGGATAATCATAAATACTAGCTGTTTATTAGTGATTTTATTCGCGGTTAGATTCATTAGTCTTCCACCCTCTTGACAAGGATTGCTTTCTCAACATTTTCGGATTTGAATCGAGCGGACGTGTATTAAATTTCCATAGTGGTAAACGAATAAACGTATCTTTTAAATCTTTTAATCGAAATGGTGCCCAAGGTGCAAAATAAGGTGTACCAAATGATTCTAACCGGCATAAATGAGCTAAAGTAAACATAAAGCCAAAAACAATCCCAACAAATCCAAAGGTTGAAGCAAGAATCATAAGGGGAAAACGTAAAAATCGAACGGCATCGCTCATTTCTGTTGAAGGGATGCTGTAGGCAGCAACCGCCGTAATCGCCACAACGACAATCATGGTATTCGAAACGAGTCCAGCACGGACAACCGCATCTCCAATAACTAGCCCTCCGACAATACCAATCGTTTGGCCAATTCTTGCTGGCAGCCGTACCCCAGCTTCACGAATCAGCTCAATCGTTAACTCCATGACAAGTGCTTCAATTAATGGGGGAAATGGAATATTTCGAATAGAACTTACCACCGGGAGAACTAAATCGTCCGGCAGTACTTCGAAATGAAAACCAATGACCGCAATGTAAATAGCAGGTAAATTAACCGCAATAGCAATGCTCATGAGTCTCATGGAACGGATAAACGTTCCAATCATCCATCGTGAATTATAATCATCTGGTGAATGAAAGAATGCAAAGAATGTGACAGGTATTAATAAACAAGAAGGACTCCCTTCCATAAATATCGCAACTCTTCCTTCATTCAAATGACCTATTACACGATCTACTCTCTCTGTACTTAAAATCTGTGGAAAAGGTGACCAGGTCGAATCTTCTATTAATTCCTGAAGAGATCCAATACTGGGTATATGATCCATAGAAATATAATCGATCCTTCGTTTAAATTCTTTAATTATTTCCTTATTCGCAAGGTCTTTCATATAAACCATGGTTAGTTTGGATTGGATATGCTCACCCACTGATAAATGTTCCATAATTAAGTCTGGAGTTCTTATGGATTTTCGAATTAAATGGAGATTGATCAAAAGATTTTCAATAAAACCTTCATGAGATCCCTTGATCACTTGTTCATTATTCGGTTCTATGACTGCCCGAGCTTTGGAGATGGCCACTTCCAACCTGTAAAATTCTTGATCTCTATCAAAGAGGATGATACAGGACCCATTTAAAAGTTCTTCTTTCGCTTTAATTAAGTTATCTGATTTTAGAAATTTAGATTTAAGTACACTGTCGAGTTGGTCCCCATTCGCTTCCAGAACAGGACTTAAAATATTATTTTGAATCTTGTCCGAATCAGTCATCGTATTTAAGAAGACAAGAATCCCCCGTTTATTTCTTACATTGAGTTCCTTGATTATTAAATCATCTGAACAGGAAAAAATATTTTTAATAAATGAAATGTTTTCATCTATTGAAGTAAATACCCCTACAAAGGGTTTAGACTTCTGATTAGAAGGAACTTGTTTGAAATCTTTTTTTATGTGTCTCTTAATACCACGAAAAATAATATTCATTTTTTTCTCCATTTGACCTTTTTTCCAATACTTTCCCCCAAATATGGTAAATCTATGTCAATCTGCTTTTCATTTATAACTGGGAACCCAAATGGAAATAATATCGCATATTGATTACTAAGAAAGTTTTTGTCATCTAATAACCCTTAATATTCCATCTCTGGAGCAGTTCTCCTAATGATTACTTTCTCTTTATTATGTTATATTGATTTACGTAGTCGTTAACAAACATGAAATGGTGAGTAATCGCGGCTCATGTTTACATGAGTTGAGGAAAGTCCAGGCTCGCCCGGTGCTGAGATGCCCGGAGTGTTCGTGCCATCTGCAAAGGTGGGCAGCAGTTCTTTTACTGCTGACGGCGGGGAAATGATGCTAAGTCCTTCATGGATATGCTCCGAGTACCCTGAAAGTGCCACAGTGACGAGTTCTTCTGGAAACAGGAGAAATGGAACGGGTAAACCCCACGAGCGAGCAACCCAAACTTTGGTAGGGGCACCATCCCGCGGGAATCATGAACCAAACGGATGGATTGGTCTTCGTGACTGATAGTCATATGATTACACCTGTTGTGCGAGATTGGCATCGTTTGAGCACACAGGAACAGAACCTGGCTTACAGCCATTTCATGCGCCGGCTTTTTACAACAAACATAAGTAACAGTCTAGCATATACATACCGTGCTAGACGGGGAGTTGGCGGTGCCCTGTAACCCGCAATCCGCCATAGCGGGGTTGAACTCCTTCCTGAGGTTTGAGCTTGTAAGGTCTGCCTTGTAAAAATAGTGTTGAAAAACTGGGTCCTGCGCAATGGTACCTATGAATCTGGTCAGGTCCGGAAGGAAGCAGCCATAAGTAGCCACTACTATGTGCCGCGGGGAAGCCTAGTTTGAGCTAACCTTTACAAGTAACGCTTGGTTGTTCTCATCAAAGGCAGGTGCACGGTGTTAATTTAATTAAATAAATTTCCCAATTAAAAAATAGAAAACAGTGCCAGGCACCATTCGTATTGAATGGTGCCTGGCACTTTTCTTATATATTCCATACTCCTATTCTAAAAACAAATGGCTGTTGAATGCATATGAGGAGTTATTGAAATGGTTTTAGCGGATTGTTAATCAATAAAATTTTTATAAAAATGCAAATACATGTGTATTTACATAAAAAAGACCTAATTCTATAAAGAATCAGGTCTTTTTATCTTCAAACAACTTATTTTTTAATTGATAAAGGCCAATCATCTATTTTAGGTCTGGCAATTAAACTGCCTTTTGATCTTCTACTTGTTGGATTGTATTTATAGATAATTGATGAAGTGTTATCTCCGGACGACTGCCAACTCTTAAATTAACGGATGTTTGTCCTAAACCTTCACTAATATAAAAGGGTTTATCCTCATAATAATGCAGTCCCTTAATCATATCCATTTTCATCATAGATCTTCCTAGTTTCGCTAAATGATATGGCTTTGGCCAATAAATTTGTCCTCCATGGAAATGTCCTGAAAGAAGATAGTCAAATGACCAATTTTTCATCTTAAGCACGATGTTAGGATCATGAGTTAAAACTAAATGATATCCCTCATTCAGCCCAGCGTATGATGATCGGAGGTCGCTCCTTTTTGTGTGTAAGTCGTCAATTCCAATTATATGAAGTGGTTTTCCTTCAACAAAAATGGTCTTGTTCTCATTTTGAAGTGTAATACATCCATGCTCCTCCATTAAGCTTCTCAATGATTTAAAGTCCGTTTGTTTTAATTTGTAATCATGATTTCCAAACACAGCATAAATACCATAACGTGGGTTCAACCGGTTAAATACCTTCAAGTATGGAATTAGTCTTGGAATACTCCGTCTTTTATCGAGATAGTCCCCTGTAAGTGCAATTAAATCAATCTTCTCTCCCACGAGCTTTTTATAAAGTTGTTCTGGTGAGATAGAAATTTTCTCCAAATGCATATCTGAGATTTGTAAGATATTTAATTGTGGTCCTTGTGAATGATTAGAATCTATAGTAGATAAATTAACTTTATTTAAAGCAACTTTATGAGTATTTTTATAAGCTCGATAGAAAAGGAGCGAAGTACCTAAAAACACTAGAATTAAAAAGAATAATAGCAATAGAATCTCCTCCTCCGTTTCTATTATAAAGAAATAGAGAAGGAAATATTACCGGGAATTAATGGTGATTATAAGTAATAGTTCTTGATGGATGTAAATGGCAGACATAAAAAATCGTTTTCCAACTTAACCTAAAATTGTTCTTTCCAAATACGAAATATAAACCTATCGAAAATAAAAGTGCAGGTGCATCTGATTGCAATTATCACCAAGAATTTATCACTCATTGATTCGGCCTAAATGGCTGACAAAAATCTATATTCAAAATAACATTCAGCAGCATTTTAATTTTACAGATAAAAAAGTACTGGATTTTGGTGCAGGAACCGGGGCAAATTGCACCCTATGTTCACCTGATTATTATTTTGGGATAGACCCAGATTCGTATCGTATCGAATATGCCAAACGATTGTACAATCAGTACCGCTTTGAAGCATTTAAAGGGAATGAACTTCCTACAGAAAACAATAGTTTTGATTATATATTAATTATTGCCGTACTACATCATATACCTCCAGAAATGATTACAGGCTATGTGAAAGAATTCAAGCGTGTCTTAAAACCCAACGGCAGAATTGTAGTATTAGAACCATGCTTTTTTGAAAAATCACCGGTCAGCAATTGGTTCATGAAATCAAATGATAAAGGTGAGTACATTCAATGTGAAAAGGAGTATCTTAATTACTTCACAAAGGAAAATTTTCGGTGCCAAATTCTAAAAAGATTTAAAAAATGTTTTTTTTATAATGAACTGTATTTTACTGCGACCCTTTAATTTTATTTATACATAAAAAAAGTGCCAGCCACCGATAAAAAATGGAGGGTGCCTGGCACTTTTCTTAATTTCATTACTGATCAAAATGAACGGATGTAACATTGTCTAATAACATATCCGATAGCGAACTCCCATATAAATACAACTTATGCATAGGTCTTGTCATGGCAACGTACAACAATTTGATATCTAACTCCTCTTCGGAATATGCTTCTTCCAAGGTGACAATAAGTACCGCATCAAATTCCAATCCCTTTGAAAGGTAGGAAGGTACAATCACAACACTGCCCTTTTTCATATCTTCTTTCTCTTCTAACAGCTGAATTGGCAGATTGCTATTTTCCAGCATCTTATATAAACGTAAGCATTCGCTGTCGTTTTTTCCTATAATCGCGATTGAGTTCAGTTCTTGTCCCTTCAATGATTGAATATCATCTTCTAATCTTTCTCTTAATTGTTGAAGGCTGCCAGGGTCAATTTTTGTAAAGCGTGGTTTGTCACCATGCCGGATAACTGGTTGTACGATTGGCAAGTCTTTGCCCATGATCGAAAGAATGTCATTCGCTAAATGCATGATTTCTACCGTTGTTCGATAACTCTTTTGTAAGGCATGATAATTAGCATTAGGAAAAATCTCGGTGACTAGCGGCTCCCAGCTGTTCAAGCCGCGATAGGAATGAATCCCTTGGGCTAAATCCCCCACAATCGTAAACAAGTCTGTTTCGAACCCTTCTTTCATTGCAGCAAATTGGAAATAACTGTAGTCCTGCGCCTCGTCTATGAATATACTCTTCATTTTATATGGTTCATCAATGCCCTCAAGTTTCGCCTTCATATAAAACAATGGAGCTAAATCCTCGAGTTCGAGTGCCTTTTTGGCAAAAATCTTTCGACAATATAGGCTGAGTTTCTTACATTCTTTTTCTGTGAGAGTGTGTGAGTACTTTTGTAAAAGTTCAGCTGATGTCATCAGTTCCTTATATAATGTAAAAATATCTTTTCTCACAAAAGGATCCATATAATTTTTAATCGCCGCCTTCGATTCCTGCTCAACGGTACGAATGCGTTTTTCCTTTGTATCCATGATGGTGACGACTTTTTCTTTTCTTTTATCAGCATTCATCCTCGTGCTGTAAAGTGCCTTTTCTAAAGCCTCATCATATTTACTATTAATCTTGGTTAGGATGATGGATTTTTTTAATCGTAAATCATTGGCTAATAAATTTTTTATTTTATCAAGTCTTTTATAGATTGGTAAGTAGTTAAATTCCTTTAAAAATAGTTTATTGATTTTTTGCCCTCTCATTAGAAGCGATTTCTCAATAATAAAATCCTTCGTTGGTGCTAGATTATGTTCGATTTCTTTTACATAATTGTCGATTAGTTCTTTAAAATCAAGGGATCCTTTATAACCCGAAACCCACTGTAACCATTTTGATTTTTCTTCCCCTTTCATTAGGGCCATTAATTTTGAGTTTGGGGTTAATAATTTAATTTTCTTCCCAAGGCAATTCCTCATAAAATCTATGTACGTGGTTTGTTTAATCTTGTTTACCCCTAAATCAGGGAGTACGGCGGAAATATAATCAATAAATAATCGGTTTGGTGCAAGAATCATTAATTTTTCTGGAGGAAATCGATATCCTGAAGAATAGAGAAAGTAAGAAATTCTATGGAGTGCAATCGTTGTTTTACCGCTGCCAGCAGCCCCTTGAACGATGATCGGATGTTTAAGAGAGGCTCGAATGACGTCATTTTGTTCATTTTGAATGGTCGCGACAATTTCGGTTAACCGGTTGTCGGCTTTACCAGATAAGGATTTCTGCAATAGTTCATCATGTGTGGTTAAATCAATATCTCTTATCTCTTTTAGAAAACCGTCCTCGATTTCATATTGTCTTTTTAGAGATAAATAACCACTTTGGGTTTCGCCATAGGCGTCATAGGTAACTTCTCCTAGCCTGCCATCATAGTAAACATTTGCAATCGGAGACCGCCAATCCACTATAATGGGAATTTGATTGACACGGTCGAACAGGGATGCTTTCCCAATATACAGAATTTCTTCATCGGTATCACCGCTGCTTTTAAAATTAATTCTAGAAAAGTACGGTTTCCCAATGACGCTCGCCAATCTTTCCAATTCACTCTGTGCCAATTCTAAATACTGAGCATTCGTTAGTAAGGTCATGTAACTTAAACTGCTGTCTGAGGTGTCCAGATCGGCAAAGGCTTCCTTCAAGTTTTCTACGAACTGTTCTTTATTACCCTTTGACATTTCCAAAACATTTTTTATGTATTCCTTGGTAAACTCTAAACGCTCAATTTCTAATTGATAATCTTTGTGGTCACGAACAGATTTTTGTTTTTCTGAACTCATTCTCTTAAACCGCCACCTTTCCAAATAAAAGTTTCCGACTGTCGAACAGGCACAAAAAGAAACATCTACAATTTTTTTTGCAGATGTTTCCATTCACTATGGAGCTATATTTTATCATTTAAATATTATAAATTCAAATTATTTGTTAAATTTTTTTATCCTTTGTAATATAGGAGGACGATCAGGAAGATGATTAATCCAATGACGAATATAGGACCAAGTCCTGTGCTGTACACAATATAAATTTTAATATGAAGAACCGCATGAACGATTAGAACAATAAGTAAGCAAAATAGCAAAAAAATAGTTAATTGAACATTTCTATTTCGATTCCGATTCAAAGACTTTGCTCCCTTCTAAAATCTTACAGGGATGGACAGACTTACTTTTAATATAAATATTTACATTTTGCTTGAATTATTCCTTCGTATATATCTCTATAAATGAAGGATGAAACTTATGTGATGTTTTACCGTATATACAAAAGGACCTATTTACAGTGGATGAAAATGGAGTGGAAATATATTGAATCAGGTAGAATCTATAGATTATTTAAATGATGAATTAAAAAAAATTGAAGCTTGGGAAAAGGAACAGAAGGATTTATGGTTTTGGGAAAAAATTGGCCGTTTGCCTTTCATGCTGCTTGATAAGCTAACCCCAAAATTTATTCAGGATAAAATTGGCTTGGCCATCGATGAGATCGGGAACTACATCCAGACAGGCGGACAGTATTTAATTAAAGAAGAAAATATATTGAAGAAATTTGCACCTGATTTGTCATCCGATGAACTTGACATTGGAATACTCGAACAGGTTCCCATTAGCAAAATGGATGAAATTGCGGATGAACTAAGAAGTTCAAGAACGAAAATGGCAACGGTGCAAGGCGCGACAACTGGAATCGGCGGGCTTTTTACGCTGGCGATTGATATTCCCGTTTTATTAGGATTATCACTCAAAGTCCTGCAAGAAATCTCTATCTGTTATGGATATGACCCAAAAGAAAAATCGGAAAGAATTTTTATCGTGAAGTGTCTCCAATTTACTTCTTCGGATATTGTTGGGAAAAAGGCTATTTTAGAGGAGCTTTCTTCGTTTAGACAAGGTGGGCAAAACCAACAAATGATCTCGCAATTGCAGGGATGGCGAGAGGTCGTAACAACTTACCGTGATTCTTTTGGATGGAAAAAGTTATTTCAAATGATTCCGATTGCAGGAATGATTTTTGGTGCGTTTATTAATCGCTCTTCCATTAATGATGTTGCCGAAGCAGGAAAAATGTTATTCCGAAAACGGAGAATCTTGGAGAGGCTCTATGACATCGATCAAGGAAAACTCGATCAATAGTGTTCGGAAATAAACAAGAGTGCCAGGCAACATTGATTGTACGAACAGTTCCTGGCACTTCCTATTATATTAACCTACTACTTCTTCATCATTTTTTATCCATTAACTTCTTCTATTATGGAGCTTCCCTCAGCATTTTCAGTATCAAGCCATTTCCACTTTTCATATAGTCTAATTCTTCCATCAGGCAAGATATTCGGAGTAGATACACATTTTCCTCCTCTAATTTCATCCTTTGAATTCACATGATTGTATCTGAATTCTAAGCTGCCATCTTCCCGGAGCAATCCAATTAATGTCCCTTGAATAATTTCGCCACCGCCGTACGTTGCTGAGATGATTTTTCCTTGCTGTTTATATTCAAAGACTGTTTGTGAAGACACCTCCCCATTTTCAGTATTTTCAATTGATACAAACTTACGACCGTTATAATTTATCATGATTACCTCACTTCTCCCTTGATTTATTTTTTAAATTATACCATTTATTTCCTTGGCCAACCCGTCAACACAAAAAAATTGAGCTGCTGCAGCATGGGAACTTAATCCATATCGTGCCATAAATTTCATTTGTCCAATTTGACTCGTATAGGCTGGGTTGACTTGTTTTACTCTTACGCCTACTTTTTTCGCTTTTGCAGCGATTAGTTGCTGGAAGGTCGAATAGGCAAACCCCGAAAGCATTCGGGC
The DNA here is from genome assembly GCF_013409995.1 of Neobacillus driksii. Taxonomy (GTDB): domain Bacteria; phylum Bacillota; class Bacilli; order Bacillales; family Cytobacillaceae; genus Neobacillus; species Neobacillus driksii. The sequence goes on along the minus strand of NZ_JACCBX010000007.1, from coordinate 350,649 downwards.
ATAGGCGGGACCTTTTTCTCGTAACTGTGTCTTTTTCTTCGAAAAATTTAACTTCTCAATCATGACATCCTTTTGAACCAAAACGGCGTATTCCAGTATCTCCTTAATAGCATCGCTTATCGACGCCATGATTTGTTTTTTCCTCCGGCTATACATAGGGATGTCAATTCTCCAACTTTTGATTGGATTTCCAAACCGGTCAATTTCACAAATGGCAAAAAATCCGGCATTGATATCAATTCCTATGAGTCCATTTAAATTGGAAGTTCCTACTTTAGGTGTCTCCCGTTCAACGGTTGCGTTTACATACCACCCTTTTTCCTGCTTGATAAAACGATAGGTAATGGAAGTATAGTATTTTTGAAGGCGACCACTACGGGTGAGCCCCATATTGGAATCCTTTGCCTTATCCAGCCACTCTTGTCCATAAGGGAAAATCACTTCGGGAAACTCTATATACTCCCCATATTTATCAGTAAATTGATTGGCAACACGCAGTCTTAATGTGTTCTTCATATCATAGATTGCAGACTGGTTTCCATAGGTTTCATCCTTGGATCCAATCACCAAAAATTGACTACTCCTAGCCTCCCGCCAGACTTTTCTCCAGTCTTCGTGATCCTTGTATGCATTTTCCTCCACATGGAATTGTTTGTGAAACAGTTGCTTCGAACCAAAACATATACGAATTTTTTTATTCGTCACATCCACGTGAAGCTTTTCTAGTTTTTGTAGGAGATTCCTCAATCTGCGCTTTTTTTGATGGAGGTAAAACTTGAGGTTACGATATTTCTTTAACCTATTCGAGAATAACCGATGAGTTTGTGGGGTTTTCTGGAGTTGTTGATGAAGTTTTTCCTTTTGCGTGGTTTTCTTATTGATGACTTTTTGTAAGTAACTCGTTTTGGATCGAAGCTCATGAATATCCAATTTTCTTTTTTCGTTAAAGGAGGAGACCTTGCCATCCAACTGCATCCTTAATGAATTGAATTGCCTGGCTGTGATTCCAAATTGGGTAAGAAAGGTATTTTTAAGACTGGACGAGGAAGCCCCTTTGATGTGAGACTGGACAAATAGCTTCCGCTCCAACCTGCCGAAGTATTCTGCATACTCAAGAAGGTACCTGTCGGATAAGATTCCGTTATGTTGTGAAATGTTTACTATTTTCGTGTGGTAGGTTTGCAACATCTTCCAAAACCCCTTTAACTTTTTCTTCAACTATTTTATTTTTATGACTCCTCGTACCATACAATTTATCTGAAAAACTGGTAATGATAGCGATTAAATCTTCCACCAACTCCTCCTGAATTGACTTTTCATCTGTTTGATTATCTAAAATATGAAGCGTGACATGATGACTTTCAAAAAACATTTGTAAATAGTGAAAACCGAATCTCGTGAGACGGTCACGATATCGAATGGCTAGGTCAGAAAGTATTCCTTCCTGTGCCAGTTTCATAATTTTGACTAAGCCCTTCCGTTTGTCATTTAAGCCTGAACCGACATCTTCAATAATCGTTACCTGTTCAAACGATTCCAAATCCATTTTATCTTTCATAAAATCAATTTGGCGCAGTAAATCTCCTATCATTTTTTGTTCATGAGATGAAACCCGAGCATAAATAACGACATGCTTTCGGTTATTTTCGTTCATTTCATTTCCTATTAAGCGATTAAGCTCGCTTTCTGGTAATCTTCATTGACCATTAGGCGTACGGATAAAGAAAGCTTTTCCCGAATGATTCCCATCTTTGTAGAGTTTTGACCGTAACCCCGAATATTTGTGCAGCTTCTGACATTCTATAAAGTTTCTCCATAAATCAACTATAGCACCGATACAGAAGAATGTCTAAGAATGTCCATGTTTAGTAAAACAGTTTGAAACCCTGCTGTTTCTAACATCATAAACGAATTACTATATTAATTTAATTAACCTTCAATCTAACTTAACTATATTGTAAATCTGGAAATTATCATTATATCAACCAACATTTTACAATTTTCCACAATAACGTCTGTTGGTTTTTCATAGCAAAGATTATATTATTGAATAGCTCATTGGTGTAAATCTTAGTCCATTTACAGTCTGTTCCTGATCAAGATCAACAAAACCGAGACGGTGATACACTTCTATTGCATAAGGGGATGAATTCACCGTAATGGTGTTACAATTCGAATTACTTTTACATTCCTCTAGTACTGTATGAAATAAACGTTTCCCAATCCCCTGTCTATGATACTCTTTATTTACAAAAAGCAAGCAAATGTGATTCCTTCCTCTTGTTGCGATTACCCCAGTTAATTCATTTTTAACGATACAACCCCAAAAGGTGATCTCTCCTTTTTCAAATTGTTTCATCATTGAATCATAAAAAATAAATTTCTTGAATTCTTCAATCCCCTGGACTGAATAATCAGGTGCTTCAAATTCCAGGAATACGATCCAAACTAAATCAAGCGCATTTTGAAGATCCATTTTCTTCAATTTTATGACTTCCAATGAAATCCACTCTCCCTTTTTACAAATACTAATTTCCTGTTTTTATTTTTGACTAGACTGAAAACGAATAGTCGGCACTTGAATTGTCTGAAAATGGTTGATTTGTGTTAAGCTAATAGGTGAAAAGGGGGAATTGCATGCAAAAACGTTACCTTTTTGCTCTATATAGCTTCATTTTTATTTTACTCTTAAGTGGCTGCGGCCAAGAACATCATGAATCAAAAGATTTGGCGCAACGGAAAGAAAACATCGTAGAAAAGTCTGTCCCATTGGAAAACGGTGAAACACCTGAAGAGGATAATGTAGCACCTTCCGATTTATCAGGACTTAAAGCTCACTTCATTGACGTTGGTCAAGGTGATTCCACATTGTTTCAGTTTTCTGAGGGTGGTGAAGACTTTACGATACTCATTGACGCTGGCAACTGGACTGGTGATGAGGTCATCCAATATCTCAGGTCACAGAAGGTATCACAAATTGATATTGCGGTTGGAACACATCCAGACGCCGATCATATTGGGCAGTTAGATCAGGTGATTAATTCCTTCAATGTTGGTGAGGTTTGGTTATCAGGGAACACCAATCCCTCTCAAACGTTTCAAAGACTATTAAAAGCGATTGATGAGAAAAAAGTGGACTATTATGAGCCGAGAATGGGAGAACAGTTTGATGTTGGTCCGCTCCACATTGATGTCTTATATCCTAAAACGATTAGTGAACAGGATAATGAAGAGTCGATTTCGTTAAAACTAACCTATGGTGACGTCAGATTTATTTTAACAGGAGACGCGACCACAGATGATGAGTTAAAAATGCTTCAAAGTGGTATCGATGTTAAAGCTGACATTCTAAAGCTTGGTCATCATGGGTCTTCTACATCGACGCACCCTTCTTTTTTGCAGGCAGTGAATCCGGCTGTGGCAATTTACAGTGCCGGCTTGAACAACACATACGGTCATCCCCATGAAGAAGTGGTTAATCTTGTTCAAAATTCAAATATCCAGCTCTATGGGACAGATGTTCATGGGACGGTAATTGTAGAAACAGACGGAAAAGATTATTCAATCCTGACGAAAAAAGACGGGACCATAACACCCTCTAGCAGCGGAAAAGCAACTCATGATGAGGTAAAAGTGGAACCTGCTCCGATTGCTGGCAATTGTATCGACATAAATAAGGCATCCATCGAACAGCTTCAGGAAATCATGCATATCGGGCCAGCACGTGCACAAGATTTAATTAACTTACGGCCGTTTTCCTCAGTGGATGATTTAGGAAGAATTAAAGGAATTGGTCCAGCAAGGATTGCAGATATAAAATCGCAAGGACTTGCTTGCGTAGGAGGTTAGGATGATTAAGGGCTACTTAGACAGAATCGAAGACAAACAATTTGCTGTTATTTTAGCAGAGGAGATCAGAAAAGAATTTATTATTCCAGTCAAGGACTTGCCGGCAGGAAGCAAGGAAAAGTCCTATTTTGAGATTACGATCGAAAACGATAAAATTATATCAATGAAATTGGACGAGCAAACTACTCAGACACAACAGGAGAATGTGGATGATATGATGGCAAAGCTTCGTTCTAGGAGTAAAGGCAGCAAGTTTAAAAAGAACTAGATAAGCGCAAACAAATTTATAAAAAATGGAAAACTCCCATGATTTACAAGGGAGTTTTCCTTATTTTCACCATTAGCTTCTATCTCATTGATTAATCGAACCTCACTGTATCTACTCCATCCACAATATCCTCTAGCTCCGTAAGAAAATTTAGTTGAACAGGAGCTGGAATTTGTTCCATCCACTTTTTTATTTCAGGTAATTCCTCAGCCTCTTCTATATCTTTTGGCTTTGGATCAAGTGTCGTCCACCATTTCTTTAATTCGTCGATAAATTCATAAAAGTAGCGTTCAAATCTTTCTGCCCATTCTGCCCCTTCATCATCCGAAGTTTTTTGCATCATACTCCAGGCTTCCATCGCAGTTTCGAAGTACTCATCAATCTTCTCCATGTCAGACTCCTTTCTACATCCTGTTATATTCTCTATTCTCTCATTGTAACAGTCGATGCTATCTTTACACACGCTGCAAATCCTGAGATTAAAAAATAATAAAATATAGATACATCTTGGTACATGAATTAATTAAAAACTAATCATAGAAATTAATCCTTTTCTGCTTTAAAATAATATAGAGAATTATTAAAAAATTGAGGTGAGTCATCATTTTTGAATTATCTTACATCGAATGGTTTGTCGTTATTTTAAGCACAGTGTTTATCGGTTTTACAAAAACCGGAGTATCCAGCATGGGTATCCTTGTTGCCACGATTCTTATGTACGTATTTCCAGCAAAAGAATCCATAGGAATTTTGCTGCCAATGTTAGTCGTGGGTGACCTTTTTGCAGTTATTTTTTATCGTCGAAGTGTGGTTTGGAAATATCTTATTTCATTGATTCCTTGGGTATTGATTGGAATCGTTATCGGTTATTTTGTCCTTAATCAGATAAACAGCGACCAGTTAAAACCACTGATTGGTATCATCGTGTTAGCACTCATTATTTTGCATATCAGTCGTGAACGATTTGGAGAAAAGTTTACGGAGGCTCTGCCGAAGTCAATATGGTTTACCCTCTCCATGGGAGTGTTAGCAGGATTTACAACGATGATCGGAAATGCAGCAGGCGGTGTAATGGCCGTCTACTTATTAATGAAGGGATTGCCGAAAAAAGAGTTTGTTGGAACAGGGGCATGGTTCTTCATGTTCGTGAATTTGATTAAAGTACCGTTTTATATCAGTTTAGGTTTGATTACCTTTGATTCCATTACGTTTAATATGTGGTTGATTCCTACTATATTAATAGGAGCTGTGATTGGAATAAAAGTGGTACCACTTATCCCGCAAAAAGCCTTCCAAACTCTTATTCTTGGATTTGCCTTAATCGGAGCCCTGAGACTTATATTAGTTTAATCGTTTAAAAAAGTAACCAATCCTTCGGTTGGTTACTTTTTTTCTAAGTATTTTTCCATTCATAAAGTATATCAGGTAAATCTTCTTCGTTTTCATACCCTCTGCCAATGATAATAAATCCATGTTTTTCATAGAAGCGTTGTGCTTTCTTATTGACTTCAAATGTATATAGTATTAATCGCCCAGCTGATTGTTCTTTCGCTCTAGCTAATAAAGTTTGGCCAATACCGTTTCCTTGAAAGTCTATATGAATGTAAAGCTGGCTTATTTCCCCTTCGTTATAAGCAATCATTCCGACTATCATCTCATCCATTAATACTAGATCTACTTGATATTGTTTTGCTAGGATTTGATTTAGAAAATCAACGTGACTATCAAAGCTGTGTATTTCCTTCTGACCAAGTGCCGCTTCCTTACTATTCCGCCACATTTCAACTGTTTGTTTCGCATAGTTGGGTTGATACTTAATGATTTTTACTTTACTATCACTCACAACAACAACCCCTGCCTGGTTACTGGTAATAGTTCTTCACCATTTCACCCATAACCCAATTCGTTCTGGCACCTGACATTCCGGTGCTAGGACACGCGCTACTTTCACTGGTTAGGTCTAAAACAATCGTTTCCACTAAGGGTTGATGAACATGCTGAGGCCGTTCGAAACTCCACTCTTCTGTACCCTGTTCTGTGGTCAATCGTATTGGTTCGTTCCCAAAGGTGGAGAAGGTAATCTTCCCTTCGCTACCGATAATTTCATTAATATCCTCATTTTCAAAGGCAGTAAAACACCATTTCCCTACACCATGAACGCCCGATTCAAACAAAAATGTACCTGAAACAATATCTTCAGCCGAATAATAGCCTGCTTGGTTTGAAGCAATTCCTTGAACAGACTTAATCGGCCCCAACAAGAAGTCGAAAATATCGAGAGTATGACTGGCTAAGTCAAAAAACAAACCTCCACCCGCTAATTCAGGTTGAACACGCCAAGAGAGCTGCTCAGGTTGTTTACCCGCTTCAAAATCCTTTTGATACTGCGTGGCAGATACGAATCGAACCTCGCCGATTGCCCCTTTTTCTAACAACTCTTTTATTTTAATAAATCGAGCTTGTGCTCTGCGATAATAAGCCACATATAATGGAACTCCTGCTTTTTCGCATGCAGCAATCATTTCTTGGCACTCCGTGTAAGTGCGTGCCATCGGCTTTTCTACATAAACAAGCTTCCCTGCCTTAGCTGCCTTTAAGGTATACTCCTTATGTGAACCAGGAGGTGTAGCAATATAGATAGCATTTACATCTGGATCGTTTATGAGTTGGTCTGCATCGTCATACCATCTGGGAACTTGATGGCGTTCCGCATAGTCCTTCGCAAGCTTCCCTGTTCTCCTCATTACCGCAACAAGCTTGGAGTTATTAATTTTTTGAAATGCCGGGCCGCTTTTTACTTCTGTTACATCCCCGCAGCCGATGATGCCCCAACGAACTTTATCCAACTTCATGATGTTCCCCCTTCCACGAAACTACTCTACTTCTCTATAAATGTTAACTTCTGTGCTTTCTCGTAGTTTCCTAAGCTCAGGGACAATTCTGTTAACATGGTCCGTTTTATTGTGTTGATTCAAAGCCTCTTCATCCACCCATTCTTCAAGCATAGTAATGATAGAAGGATCATTAATATCTTGATGAAGAGCATATGTAATGCACCCTTCTTCTTTTCTTGTTTCTGCCACTAATTCCCTAGCATCACGTAAATATTCTTCTACCTTTACATCTGATTTCAATTTGCATTTTGCCACTACTTTTATCATTTCATTAACCCCCATTTAGTTTTTGGCATTTCACATTACTTCCAAAAAATCTTATTGCGAGCAATTACCTACAATCTTATTTTACCATTTTAACACTATTAACAACATATTCCATCTTTGGACCAGACTCTGTTTTCCTGCTTTCTACATAAAAGATTAATAGATTTGCCTAAAGTGGTCCTTCAGTTCTTTTTCAGAAAGTATAATTTTTCCGTCTAAATTCTTGGTTTGTAGAACGAACTCTTTTACACCAATAAATTCTGATTCGGATATAACAAAGAAAGTAGTACCCTTCTTATATATACCTTTATAATCTTTCATTAATCGATATCTTTTCATATACCTACCTCGGTCTGTGTGATTGATAAATATTTTACAGACCGTTATCGATTGATACAAGAAAAGAGCAGTAGCCACCGCTCTTTTCTAAGAAATCTTTCTCATTTCGCAGCTTCAAATTGAGGAGGCTGCTCCAGCCATTTTCTTTCAATCATTAAATTCATTCCATCTTCCCCAAAAGTTCCGGTTTTGGTAATAAAATTTGCATACATGGCGCTAATATCTCTGCGCATGGTAGTTCCTAAACCAGCACCGTATGCTGCCATTCCTAGATTTGACAGGACCCCAATGACATATAGCATTAATTGTTCCGAAAACGGAGCAACCGTTGAATCGGTGACGCCGTAATCCCATGAGTTGGCCGCGGGGACTTCACTTTCCTGTAATACATCATGAATGGAGCCTAAGATGTGTTTGCACAAGTTCTTTCCCCGAAGGAAATATTCACGAAGTTCACGATCCTGTGATACTTGTGAAAACGCGGTGCACATTTGCATCCCCATTTCATTTTGGATAGCATTTATCAATAAATGTGTGCACTCAATTCCTAATAGCGGACGTCTGCGTCCTAGCCAGCCTGTCAGAAAAATTTCTTTGTTAACGAAATCAATTTCTGTTGGGTAATTCATGTAAGGCATTCGCACATAAATTCCTTTTTCCTGCATTTTGCTTACTGCATTATGGTATAACTGAGCCACATCATCCATGAGGGTATTAAATAACTTTCGCACATCTTCCCTCGCGGAAACGGTTAAACCCGCAGCATGAGAAGCAAGCCCAAATTTGCTCATTTGAAGGATGCACTGTATGTAATAGAGATCAGAAAAAAGTTTGACTGCATTTGGGACAACATGTTTCTCCACCTTGAAACCTTCAGGGATAACAATTTTTTCTTGTATAAATAACTGTTCAATCTGATTCTTATGTGTCTCAGCCAAATGCTTTGATTCTTCTAAAAGTGTTAGAATCTCAGGATCTTTACAGGTTTCTATAAAGTGAGTCACCATGCAGAAAACTACACTGATATTTACACTGGCTGTCCAAAGAGCTGATATCTCAGCACTCGTTAATTTAACAATCTCTACTTTATTATTCATGACATATCCCTCCATAACTTTTAGAATTCCCAAATTAGAGTTAGGATATTTAATGTTCCATTTTATAATTACAATATGAATCCCACTGTCCGCCTGAGGTGGACAGTGTCCATGAGCGGTGCCTGTCACCATTTTTGTGTCACCAATATTGTCATCACTAATTATATCACCTAGCTCTTCCTCGCCTATTTTCCGCCCCTTTTACTGGATTTGTAAAACATGCTTTTCACCCCCTGCATAGTATGTTATTGAACTACCATAGTGAGGGGGTGAATTACATGAGTAATGGTCATTCTTCCTGTGGCATTTTGGGACTTTTCCTAGGATTTTTAACAGGTGTTATTTGGTTGCTGCTTGTCACTTTAAATGTTTTTACCACTTTGCTTGGTCTCCTGACTTTAGGTGCCCTTGCCCCTATTTTAAACTTCGTATTTGGATTAATCGGCTTCCTGGTTATCATTGTTTTTGGTTTACTCATCTTTAAGAAAGTTTGGCGCCACTATAAAAAGTAAAGTGTGTCTGTTTTATAAACCAAACTTTATTTTACGAACAGTCTCTTTAAAGGGACTGTTTTTTATTAATTTTTTACCTTTCTCTAAACCTTTCAACAATAATTGATATTCATGCTATTTCTGTTGATATATGGTAAAATAGAACTAATATCTTCCAATAGATAAAGGGGCTTGTCCTCTTTATTGTACAGGAATACAGATAACCCCACTTTTACGGTGGTTATCTTATTTTCTGTAAGGAAGGTTTATTTTTTATATTTAGGAGGAGTTATTAATGAAACAATCAATGAAGTTTTGCAAAAAGTTCAATCCAAGTTTGGGGGTTATCTACTATGAACCATAGTCTACACCTCACTAAGAATTACTATGTTCAACAGTTAAATTATATAGACGAAAACATCAAGGAATTAACAAATCTCTATCTTTCTTCCACTCCTGTCCAAGAACGATTAAAACACTTTTTTAATTTATATGTCATGGAAGTTGAGGAGTTATTAAAAACAAATAAACGAAATGAAATCATTTCACATTTCCCAAAGGTTTTTATCGGAACAAAGGCTACAGTTTTATATGATGATGAAAATGAAACAGAGGATTATGTAATTTGTTACCCAGAACAGTCAGATCCAGATTTCGGCTATATATCCTTTTTATCTCCAGTAGGCAGGCAGCTGCTTTTTAAGAATCTCGGTGATAAGGTATCCATAAAAATCCCAACCGGAGAACTACTGGTAACCATTAAAGAAATTTCATTTGTCGGCGAACTAATAGAATATGTAAATAAGTCAAAAGAGGCCTAAGAAATGAAAACAGACCTTCCCCCAATGGTGGAAGGTCTTTCGTTTATTTACGTTCCGCTAAGAGTAGCCTCAAACATTTCTATGATTTCTATAAATCTTGAAGCTTCCCTAAATGTATGGTCAGCTAAGAGAGGATGTATAATGCTCTTAATTCGGCATTCTTCGATTAAGTCTCTTGCTGTTTTCTTAAAATCCCTTAATGAAACTACGGATACTTTATTTTGGTTTAAAAACTGACCGAGCAATGGTTTGGTTTCAGATTGTGGCCGCATATAGTCTAGATCTACTGCCTGAAACAACAATTTATCAAAATCATTACTAAACTCTCTAGCCTGATCTACTAATTTTCTTTCTGAAGGATCTAAAAGGTGTCCGATAAACTTTGCGTGGTCAGCCATGATTTTTAAGAAAAATACATTTTCTTGAATAACCGTATCTGGTGTCGGGGCTAATATCCCTTCATTTAATTCTTTTAACCGATTTGCAAAATACGCTGCTTCTCTGCTAATATGGTCAACTAATAAAGGGAAATTATTGTGTCTGATTTGACAGCGCAGCGTTAAATCTAATATCTTTCTTTTATACGCATAAATCGCTGCAGCTGCTTGATATACCTCAGTATTAAAAGCTTGAACTTGACGAAGATCCGAATTTACTGTAAATCTAGAAAGCTTCTCCTCAATCCGCTCGAATAAATCCATAAACTGCTGGGCTTCTTCAATCAATTGTTTCTGTTCATACGTGAAGCCAAGACTTAAGAATAAAGAATGCTCTTTCATGATCCGAGACCAAAATTTAATTTCGTCTAATGACCGAGCAACAATCGGGTTTGCCATGTTGTCCCTCCTTAACTATACACTTCCCTCCTAAATATATGTATGGATTGTTAGTCCCTATTACCTAATTTTCTTTATCCATATTTTTGGGTGTACAAAAAAAGCTAAGGCATTCACCTTAGCTTAAGAAAATCAATTATTAATAGCTTAATCCATGACCAAGCTTGTAGACATTTCCATCACTATCTTTATAAGAATAAGAAAGTCCTTCAGGCATATATTTGTCCTTGTCATAGCCTGGTACATCGTTTGGCGACACACAATCACCATTTTCATCGACAGCAATTACTTCTTCACTTGCTGGCAAAGATATCGGCAGGACGCCCACTGGTTGGAACTGGCCAGCGATTACCTCAAATTGCGGCTTAAAGATGGTATCGTAACCAGCAATCACTGCATCCGCTAATGGTTCAGCATTTCCAAGAATCCATGGCAATGTCACATTTATACTGATTACAACTTTACCACCACGATTACGAATCGTATTACACACTTCTTTTAGGTGTTCAATTTCACTCAAAGTCGTTTCTTGATACTCCGAGCCATCTAAAGCTTTAATCGTTTTATTCTCGCATAATTCAAGTTCTAACAGTCCAGGTGTCGCATTGAAATAAGATCCGGATTTTGGCTGCAAGAACAAAATCGCTACATCTGCTTCCTCATGATTCTCCGTTAAAGTAAAAACTCCAATTTCCTTACATTCTTTCCTAGCTTGGTCTGTATAAGTAGCTGCAAGTTTTGGATCCTTATGGAAAACTTCGACATAAACATTCTTATTCGTAAGCTTTTCAACTGTTAACGGTAATGTCTCATTTGAATTTTTAAGAACCGTTACGGATTTCTTGTGTGCTTCGTATGCAGCCTCCCAGTGCGCTGGAGTACCAACCACTTCAGTTGCATTTTCAGGTGAAACGTAGGTACGATCATCAAAAATTCCTAATGTAAACATTTCAGTAAGAAGTCGTACATTGGCTTCGTTAATACGCTTTTCACTAATCCAGCCTTTTTCAATTGCAATTTTCAAATTTTCGATGTCATTGGTATCGGCAACAAGATCGGTCCCGGCATTGATTGCTTTTGCAAAACGTTCTGCTTCGCTCTTATCTTCAACGCCCCAGCTCATTTTATTTGTGATGCCGCTATCACTGTTGATATAGCCCTTAAAACCTAGTCCTTCTCGAAGGATACGTTGTAAGAAATAATGATTAAATGTAAAGCCGACCTCTTCAAACGGAATGTCTTCACCCTCGAATTCTTGGACGACACTCTTGCTGATACTTGGTATTGAGTAATATGGCATAATGGAGGAAGTTCCATGTTCGACCGCTGCTCTAAATGGCGGTAAGTGATACTTTTCTAAACTTCCTGGAGTTGGGTACAGATTCCATTTTCCTTCTGCATAGTGAGGATCAAATCCATTTTCCCTTGCACCACCGCCTGGAAAATGCTTCGTTGTCATGGCAATACTGTGTTTCCCTAACTCTTTTCCTTGGAATCCGTCTATGATACGGCCAATTGCATCTGAAATAAATTCAGGATCTTCCCCAAATGTACCATAGGTACGCTGCCATCTAGGATCTGTGGCCGTATCAGCCATATACATGTAACCTTTTCTTATCCCTGTAGCTTCCCACTCATCGTGTGCAATTTTTGCAAATTCGCTAATCAGCGTGGCATCGCCGCCATTTTTGATCTCTCCCATAGCTGCAGCAGCAAGCCCTAACGTTCCTGGCCATGTTGAAAAAATCCCAACTGCATCATTCATCCCAAAGATGGATTCACCATTTTCGTTTCGTGAATTGGAGGCGATTAAACAAGGAATACCAAGACGAGTACCCTCGGCTACTTCATTCATTTTATTGATCCACTCTGCCATTTCAGCTGGACTATGGTTGTCTCTATGAATAAAGTGACGTAAATGCATATTTTCAATTGTGTGAGTAGTTCCATATATTTTTGCTACCGCAAATATGTTTTCACCTTTTTCAACGATTGCTTCATCAAGTACTCCATCATGACTTGTCTTAGTCTTATCTTCTTGAGAAAGACCCATTTTACGAGTATTAATCAGCATCATACCGATCTTTTCATCGATATTCATCAAGGAGACTAGGTTCTCAGCCCGTTCCTTGGGACTTAAGCGCCAATCTTTATACGGTTCTAGTTTTCCGCTATTATTTAAATCTTTAAATTTTAACCCATCGACCTCGATGATATTTTTAACTCTGACCTCTAAATTCGGTTGTTTCTGGTTACTTTCCAATGTAATGCCTCCTAAACTTGTTTAAATCTCCTACTGTTAATATTAGCAATTTGACGAAGCATCCACACCCAATATTGTTGTCTTTTATACGATATTGCGACTATCTTAAAAATAAATTTATATTTTGCAAAAAAAATCATTTCTTTTTAACATTGAAAAGAGGCAATGCCTTATGCATCTGCCTCTAATTCTACTTGTTTGTTGCGTTTATACTCGGAAGCTGTCATACCTGTTATTTCTTTAAACACTTTACAAAAATAATTATAACTACTAAAACCGACCTGCAATCCAACTTCTGTTGTCGATAACCGACCTAATTCAATTAAAAACTTTGCTTCGTCGATTCGCTTTCTCTGGATGTAATCAATCACTGAAAGATTCATTTCTGATTTAAATTTTTTCGCGAGATAAGTCCGATTAAATCCTATTACATCTGCTACGGTTTGCAAATTAATCGATTCATGAAAATGAAGATTTATATACATTAACGCTTTCTTTACAACAGAGCTATACCCTTTGATTGCGTAATTTTTTACTGCTTCACAGTATTCATCAATCATGCTTACGTCGATTTTATTTAATTCGGACATTGTCACTGCGGATTCAATCTTAAGCGCAAATTTTTCCGAAATTGCATGTAAATATTGTGGTTCTACACCGCCGTTTCCAGCAGCAATTCTGTACATGGTATTACCTGAAAAGGTAATATTTTTTCTCGCTCGTAATGGATTACCAGGCACTCGATATAAAAAATCTCCAGTATGATGATCAAGCATCGCTTTCATTGCATTTTCTACATCACCGTTTTCAATGTAATGTAATAATTTCTTTTCTGCCTCATACCTTTTTTTTATCTCCACCCCACTCTGGTCATAGTCGTTAGGCTCGACATCTAGACGGTATTCCTCACTACTATGTTTAGAGGCAATGATTTGGGCTTTAACATGTGGGTTCATTACTATATTGACTACTAAATCACCTATTGCCAAGTAGGACTGTGCTAATAGTGGTAATGATCTATAATAGGTTTCTAATTTTTTTAACCAATTATTCTCAAGATTGTTTTCCTTTATTACGTTCCAGATCATATGATCAGAAACCCGTTCATTTAAAAATGGACCAACAACAACCATACCCATATAACGTTTATCCTTGTTTATAGGTACAGCCAAATACGACAATTGAAAAGTATCGGTTTGATAACAAAAACTACCTTTATTTGCTGGAACTAACTCTTTTTGAATCTCCCCTAACATACTTTTTCGGGATTCGATCACCATTAAGGGTTCATTATCATCCGCAATATGTATGATTGTCTTCATTTCTTCATCTAGTGCTTGTACACCTATTTGAAACGCTTTATTAATTTGCCAACACTTACTAATCAGTTCTTCCAAATTAATCACCTAAACAAATGATATCAAATCAGTATCTCCGCTAACAAGTTGAAGGTCGTCAAAACAAAAAAGTTGGTTCCTACCATTAGTAGTGAACCAACTTTCCTGTCACAAAACCACTTACATTATTTCTGATTCTAAGGTGAATCCTTCCACGACTACATCATCTTCAATTTCCAGCATTAAGCACCGTTTTCCTTGGAACATAATATATTTTACATGTTTCAGGTCTTTCGGACTTAGTGATAGATTTGCAACCTTTGTTTCAATTTTTATTGTTTTAGGAAGTAAACTACTCGCTTTAAGTTCATGTTTTTCATCATCCAAGATAGCTTTGAAAGCATGTTCCACTTTGGCGGTATCTACATTTTCAACCCCGCTGACCGTTAAAATTCGTTCGATATCACGAGAATCCAATTTCGGGGCTTCACTTTCTTCATTTTCTTTGCTCTCCTGGACTACCCTGTCAATTTCCTCATAGACATTCGAAATAACCTGGGATTCTACTTTGTCACCGATTACTTTATTAAGAATGATTTCGAAGCTGTCCTTTTCTTCTAATGCCGTAATAATTTCCTCGCAATTGAGTACCTCTTCCATAAATGTCTCATCTGGTTGATTCGCTTTACCTGCACAATAAAGAATGTGGTTCACATCGGCAGCATTGTCATTGAAAGCAGGAAACAAAAATCCTGACATCGGAGAAGCTAAATTAATGATGGGATCAAAGGCGTTACTCGATCTAAATTCTCTTTCCACATAATCGAAAACCAAGGCTCTTTTCGGCTGATCCGTTCTATTCAGACTGCACAGGATAAACTGGTTTGAATAAACTTCATCATCCCCGCCTTCTTCGGATTCTGGGTCCCGTTTCTTAGTCGCTTTTCGATATTCACCTCGTATGAACGTCACCACTGTATCAAACTCATAAACAGTATGAGCAAACATCTTACCGACAATTTGATGCATGCTGTCGATCCAATCATCGGTGGTTGCTGCCTGTAACCCGTCGAAGAGGATGATTTGAGTGCTGTCTTCCACATCCCGTTTAAATTTCAGTTCAAATAGTTTTGCATCGAGCTGTCCCGTTAACACCTTTTTGAAATTCATCAAAAATAATTCTTGGGACTCTTGGTCTAACATTTCAAATGGTGAAATGACGGAATGGTAGATTTCACCTGATTCTTTCTGAACATACACATTTAAAATCTCTCGTATTTGCATGAGATTGTTGTTTAACTTAAATTGTTTCCGGATATTAGCTATGTCTTTAGCATTCATTTATCTCAACTCCCATCCCTGATTATACTGTTCAAAAAGAAAAATAGTAATACTTGACAATTTATCCTCTTTATATCAGAAAAAACATAGCGGGCGCAAAATCGACATTATTTTTTATTAGAGAACAGTGTTTTATTTGTGTTAAGCTAGTGTTAAATATAGATGTATGCGATTACAACATGAAGAGAGGGACTTAAACATGCAGGTAAGAGACTTCATGATCAGAAAAGTTTTTACTGTGAAACCATCGAATACTGTCAAAGAATTGCTAGATATCCTCAATTCCAATCGAATCGGCGGTGTTCCGGTTGTCGATGATAAAGGTCAATTGGTCGGAATGGTATCTGATGGTGACGTATTACGCTACCTAGCTCCAAAACCCCTTGGAATTGCGGGTCTTGTTTATATTATAGAAGATGGAGAAATTGAGGATGTATTACAAGAAAAATTGGATACATCCGTAAAAGATATCATGACAAAAAGAAATCTTCTATTCGTATCTCCTGATGAAGAGTTTGATAAGACCATCCGTTTATTATCCCGTCATCATTTCAAAAAACTACCTGTCGTGAATGGTGCGGGCCGCGTTATTGGTGTGTTAAGCAGAGGAGACATAATCCATAATATATCGAAAAAAATTATTTCATCAAAAAAGTAACCATTCGCTATGAAAAGACGAATGGTTTCTTGATATTTTCATAGATTTTGGGAATTTGCTACTACCTGCGGACAGGTTCTGCTGTTTGCACCATAGCTGGTGACTTTTCTGTTACTGCACTAGGTTTTTTTACAAAGAATGAAACTATTAATCCAACTACAGAAATCCCTGTAATAAAGTAGAATGCATATTTCACTCCAGCAGCTAAAACTTCAGGCTGAGTGGCATTCGGAAAGTCCATTACATAACTGTTTTGTCCACTTGTAAATACCGTGATTGCAATCGCAGTACCAGCTGCCCCAGCAACTTGATTTAATGTGTTCATTGCTGCTGATCCATCACCATATAATTCACGTGGTAATTGATTCATTGCATTTGTTTGGGCTGGCATCATCACCATCGTTAAGCCAAAGAATAAAATCATAAACGCTACGACTACTTGCCATGCTGGTGTTTGACTTGAGATAGTGGTAAGAAAAACGATATTCCCAATTAAAACTAAGATAAAGCCAGCAATAGTGAAACTACGCGCTCCAACTTTATCGAAAAGCGCCCCTACAATCGGTGACAAAATGAAGTTAACTGCATTTCCAGGCAGTAATAATAAACCAGCCATCGCAGCACTAAATAATAAAGCACCTTTTAAATAAAGTGGCAGTAAAATACCCGTGGATAAAATGATTAAAATACCAAGGAACATCGTTAATGTTCCTAATGTGAACATTGGGTATCTAAAGACTCGTAAATTTACCATGGGTTGAGCCATTTTATTTTGACGAAGACCAAAAGACAGAAGTGCGATTATACCTACTAGTAAAGGTACCCATACTTTAGGTGATGTAATAGCTACTTCAGCCATTGTACTCAAGGCAAAAATTAATCCACCAAATCCGATTGTTGATAAAAGAATGGACGAAACATCGATTTTAGGTTTCGTAATTTCTGAAACATTTTCGATTTTAGCTACTGCAACGAGGATCAATAACACATAGGCAATAGCGCTAAACCAGAAAATATATGGCCAGCTTAACGTACTAATAATAACACCTGAAAGTGTTGGTCCTAAGGCTGGAGCTAGTGTAATAACAAGACCCATAAGCCCCATTACCACTCCACGTTTCTGAATGGGGAAAATAAGCAGCATTACACTAAGCATGACCGGTAATATTAGACCGGTTCCGACTGCTTGTACGACACGGCCAAGCAGCAAAACGCTAAAACTGAAGTTTAACGCTGCTAATATTGCCCCTAGCATTGAAATAACAAGTCCTCCAATTACTAGTTGTCTTGTCGTAAACCATTTCATTAATAGTGCTGAAATCGGAACTAAAATCGCTAATACTAATAAATATCCTGTTGTAAGCCACTGTGCGGTTGCTGCTGTGACTGAAAATTGTTCCATAATATTTGATAATGCCATGTTTAATGCCGTTTCACCAAATAACCCGGCAAAAGCGCCTAACATTAAAATAAATGCCATTGTCTTAGGATTCTTAACTTTGATTTGTGTACTCATATAAATCTCCTTTTATATTAATCTATAGTGCTGAAATGATTGTCGTAATTTCAATGATCAGCCATTATCCAATCCCCGTTGTACACCCCCACTTACGAACGAACCAGTTAACTATATCAAAAAATTTTCCTCAACGTCAACCTAGTTGACAAAATATTTTCCCTGAGTTATTATCAACTAAGTTGACGATAAATATAGGAATAGTATATGTATAATATGAGGTGCCTTGTTGTATATTCCGCTCATGGTATATGTAAAATAATATCAAAACCCCCGCCTTGTGCGAACAAAGCGAGGGTTTTGATTTCATTGATTTATATCCCAATCTAATTTTAATAAATCTTTAAGAATTTTTACATTCTCTGTACCTATTTTTCCGGCGATTTTATTCTCAAGTTTAGCTTTAAGCGCCTCGTTTTTTTCATAGCATTCTTCACCGAAAGCTGTTAACTGGATACACTTTTCCTTCTTGTTGTTTTCAACATTATCGATTTCGACTAATCCCTTTTCAGCAAGTTTATTGATGAATTTATGAATTGCTTGACGAGAAATTTCTACATTTTTTGTGATATACGATATAGTAGGCTTCTTTTTATAAATTCTAGCCATGATATACCATTCAGAATTAGAAATATGAATCTCACTTTGATTGTTCCAGGCTTTCTCTGAGATTTTTCGTACTAACGAATGACGTTCGCTCAATAAGTCAATCAAATCTAATTTTTGTAATTCAGAGGTTGGGATCAACTGATTCACTCCAATCATAATCTACACCCCTTACTATACAAAATCCAATATTGGATGTCAATTTGGTTGACATTGAATTATTGACAGTTACTGTGGCGTTGATGATTCTAATTCAAGAGTGTTTTTCGTGCTGAGCACTTTCCACCAAGAATTAAGTTCGGGGAAAATTCCATTTAAGATAACCGTTTCTCCTATATTGGGTGCAATCAAATTTACTTTTTTATGTTTAGCGGCACCTATTGCTCTTTCTACTGGATCTGTCCAGCTATGATACGCCAATGTAAAAGCACCCCAGTGAATCAGCATCATGTTCTTACCTTTTACATCAAGATGAGCTTGAACGGATTCCTCTGGCTGCATATGGATTTGAGACCAACGTTTATCATATTGGCCGCCTTCCATCAACGTGAGGTCAAAGGGACCATATTTTTCACCGATTTGCTTAAAATGCGGTCCATATCCGCCATCCCCACTCGTATAAATTCTAAGGTTTTCTCCAAGAATGACCCAGCCGTTCCATAAGGTACTATTACGATTGAACAATCCCCTGCCGGAAAAATGCTGTGATGGAACAGAAGCTATTGTCAATCCATCCCACTGTTTCTCCTCCCACCAATTACATTCTGTTATTCGTTCTTCTTTTACGCCCCACTTCATTAAATGTGCAGCTACACCCAGAGGGACGAAAAAATGACCCACTTTATCTTTTAACCTAATAATAGATGGATAGTCCAAATGATCATAATGGTCATGTGTGATTAACACAACATCGATTTGTGGTAATTTCTCAATCACATATAATAGATCCTCGCTGTAACGCTTGGTGCCAACAAATGAGACCGGTGAAGGAGAAGGTCCAAACATGGGATCAATCAGAATTTTCTTTTTGTCTAATGTAAGCATCATCGTTGAATGCCCAAACCACGTCAGGCTGTCTTCGACATTATCGATTTTGTTCCAATCAATAGAAATCGGAATAGGGTTTTGTGGACTCCGATTCTTTTTTCCTGTTAAGGAGTCTTTCATTAATGAAAGAATGGTAGATACATCCATCTTCATGTCCGTAGGACTTTGATTGACAAATTTCCCATTTTTATAATGGTTAAAATTTAGATACCGTTCAATATCCTGTTTACTAGGGCTGCCTCCAAACGTCGGGTGTATGGTAATAAATAGAATGATTCCAATAGCTAGCACGCCCAAAATAATAAGTAAATATTCCATTATCAGTGTTGGTCTCCCCTCAAATACGCTTAACTCGTAGGAACTAAGCAAATTTCATATGGCTCCTTCCCTTATAATATCTAACAAGGTTGTATCTATCAAATTTGGCTTCCGAAAAAAATAAACACCGCCAAATTTTGATGGCGGTACTAAGGTTTCTTACTTTATTTCTGTTACAGCAAAGTAATTTTCTTCATTATCTGCAAAGTTAAACACTCTTCCGTCAGGAATATTTACGATTTCTCCAACGGTTATATTATTATCTTTACAGTCCTTGTAGATCCATTGCTTTAAACGCCAAAGAAAATTATTTAACCATTCCTCTTGCGTCGACTTTCCAAACGTCAATTACCTGTCCATTCTCATGAAACACATATTCTTCGAACTGATTGACGACAGTACAGGCATGGTTCGGAATGATTTGGACTTTATCATTTAACTTTAAATGCGTTTCTTGTACAAAAACTCCAATTCCGTGCTCTTCGGATAAACGTTCAATCAGTACTTCAGGATGCCCGATAATCTCGCCGAACCCGCTAACAGTCTGATTACCATGTGCACCTTTGTCTAAACATAAAGACTTGCTGCCGGTATCGAAAATAATCCGATCTTTATAGACACCAACAACCGATGCTAGTATAGTGACCGCACAATTCTCAAAGTTTGTTACACCTAGACCAACTTGAATGGCGTCAAAAAACACCGCATTACCAGGTCTGATTTCTGTTACGCCGGGTACTTTTCCTGCAATCTTGAATGTTGGTGTAGAACCAACACTTCGAACTGATATCGGAATGCCTGCTTGTTCACATGCATTTGCACTTTCAACCACTGCTAATCCTTCCTGTAAGCCTATGCTTTCAATTTCTTCGTATGTTTTTGCTGCATACGAATGTCCAGCATGTGTAAAAATCCCACCGAGTTTAAGCTTGGAATGAGTCATTATTGCCTTTGCTAAAAGAAGAGCTTCCTTCCCTGGTTCCACTCCACACCGATTGAGACCAGAATTGACTTTTATCCATACTTCTAGTGTAAATGGTGTATGTTCTAGTCCTCTTTGTAGATAACCCAATGATTCAGGATTGTCTACGGCAACTTTCAGGCGAACCCCTTTTTTTAATAGCTGTATCAATCTATTAATCTTGTCTGGATTTGAAATGGGATAGGCAATTAATATATCCTTAATTCCTCCGGCCGCCATTACTTCTGCTTCACTAATTTTAGCCGTTGTTATTCCAACTGCTCCCGCTTCCACTTGGAGCTGGGCTATTCTCACAGATTTATGTGTTTTGATATGCGGGCGATAAGAAACACCCTGTTCATTTGCAAAATCAGCAATGTCACTTATATTCTTTAACAGTTTTTGATGGTCTAACAGCAAGGTTGGAGTGTCTAGTGTTTTTATGTTGGTCATAATTCATACATCCTTTAATAAATACTTTTCCATTCGGATATCAAACCACATTTTATCAGCCCAGTAAGTGAAATTTTCGATACGTCCAATCTCTTTGTATCCTAGCTTTTCATACAGCTTTCGAGCCTGGGTGTTAAATTCAAACACACCCAATTCCACACGGGTTAATCCAGCCTTCTTTATTTCTTCTTCTAGAAATTGAATCGCCTGATACCCAATCCCTTTCCCCCTACCTGCAGATTCTCCAATGGTAATGCCAATCCATGCAGTTCCTGCTTCATTCTTATAAAGGTGCTCGGGGTCAACCATATAGTTCATTTCACCGACCAACTGGTCATCCAGATAAATCAGGTACGTGTGATGGTGTTCCAGTCTTTGTTTTAATTCTTCCAGTGTCAAGGTGTCACGTCGTTCCAATGCTACCTTGTCTTGGTTAGGGCGGGTTAACGGGATTAAATCGGGATTGTTTTCCCATTGGTTAAATACGTCAACAAGCGATTGGGTAGGTTCCGTTAATTTCAAAAAATTTGTCTTCATGATGGTCTCCTCTTCTGGAAATCAAATATAAATATATTTATAATTGAAATTTATCTTTTATGACTTTCGCTACTTCTTCCGGACTCATATTTGTATTATTAATTCTGATATAATCTCGTCTTGTAATTTCACCCTCGAGAGAATTAAACCGGTATTTTTCCATCGACTTCTTTAGGTTATTTTCTGACCATTCAATATTCCTTTTGGTCGGTTTATGAAGAAGGCGGTGTGGACTTTTATTTCGCTGTAGTCTTTCATTCAAATCTGCTTCAAGTTCGACGAAATAAACGTTGCCTCCTCTTGACTGGAATATCTGGCAGACTTTGTCTACATATTCCCAATCTGAAGGATGATCAAAGGCCCAGACATAGGTGAAAATTAATCCTTCCAAATCACTCTTTGCTACGGCCTCGAATATTTCCTGCCGAAACAAGCTTACTAATCTTTGTCCTTCCTTCGTACCGAAGTCAAAAATTGGCGTAACCAATTCAATCGTCATATGATTATGAAAAAGTTTTAAACCAGTTATTTTCGCTAGTTCTTGACCCACCGTCATTTTTCCAACAGCCTGTGGACCAAATATCAAAACAAATTTCATAAAATCCTCCTAAAACTTTCTATACACTATGAAGATAATAAATTCTCTTTTTGTTACAAAATTCCTTCATTGATACATACAAAACTTGGTGTCAAAAAAGCAGTCGAAATGGGATTAACAGCTTTTATTTGTTAAAACTTTGATCCAATTTCACCATATCGGAACCACTTTGAAGAATGTCTTTTTACTTTTTGCAAACAATAATTCTAGTGTTATTTCTAACACAAATAAATCGATAGAGGTGACTACTATGAAAAAAGATAACAAATCAAAAGGGGAACCCACTCTTGCAGAAGGAGTTAATACAGAGGATATCTTAAATCAAGAGGCTACCCAGGAAGAAATCGAGAACGGAGAATCAACGAATGTTACGGTTTTAACATTAGATGAAAATGACCCAAGTTAAAAGTAATCCTGTAAAAAAGCGATGCCCATTTCAGCATCGCCCTTTTTTACAACTTATACCATATGGCCTTGGGTAAAATTCCCGACCAACCAAACCACTATAGATCACGACTGATTCAACCTTCCCATTAAAATGGTATTATAAAAATTTCCGTCTGAAAGCAATTTATCATCTCTTAACGTACCTTCCACTTCGAAGCCATATTTTTGATAAAGCTTAATGGCTTTATCATTGGTCTCTAGAACATTCAAGCTGATTTTCTGTATACCACTAGTATCTGCCCACTGAATCGATTCTTCTAAAAAGCTTTTTCCTATGCCGTAACCCCAGTAGTCGTTTAACACACAGACCCCAAATTCTACTTTATGTGAGGAGCGTTTTAATTGATTCCCCACACATCGGCAAAAACCTACTATTTTACCATTTACTTCAGCTACCAAAAATAAGTTTTTAGCCCGTTCTGTATCCTCTTTAATAACCTGTTTAAAACCTGATTCATCTATGTATGCCTCGCCTGGTTCCCTATCCAAATTCTCTGTTTCACCATCAATCTGCACTCGGACTTCAGACAAGCTTTTCGCATCCTTCTCCATTGCTGACCTGATAATATACCGTAAACCATTTATCGTGAATTCTTTGGTATCAACAAGCACTTAAGGATCCTCCCTATGTAAAAAAAATATACTGAAGACTCATTCATTTATTCTAATCTTTTATAAGTAGACTGTAAAATAAAAAGCGCAATGGACCAAAACTCATCCATTGCACTAGATTTATTTTAAATACTTATTGATTCATGCTGTGGCTGTAACGCTTTTTTCAATGCTTGAACATATTGATTTTTTGCTTTCTTCCCTATTTCGGAAGTTGGATTTAATAGTTCAAAACCATGGTAAGCACCTGGATACAGGTGGAATTCCACTGGAACTCCTGCTTGCGCCAATTTTGCTACATATTCTATCGTTTCATCACGGAAAGGATCTAACTGACCTACACAAGTATAGGTTGGCGGCAGGTTAGACAGATTTTTTGCACGGGCAGGTGCTGCATATGGTGAAATTTCTCCGTTTGCATGTTCGCCCAAATACATTCTCCAGCCTGCTAGATTATTTCCACGGTTCCAGATTGCACGTTCATCCGTAATTTCGTAGCTGGAAGGTGTTACATTACGGTCATCAATCATTGGGTACAACGGCATTTGGAAAGAGATAGCTGGTCCCTTTCGATCACGGGCTAACAAACTTAACGCGGCAGTCAAGCCTCCTCCTGCACTTTGACCCGCAACAGCGACACGCGACACATCGATATTCAACTCATCAGCTGCCTTCGTCATCCATACCAATGCAGCATAACAATCTTCGAGTGGTGCCGGAAATGGATGTTCAGGTGCAAGACGGTAATCCACGGAAACGACAACACACTGAGCTTCCTGTGCAAACTCTTGGCAGTCTCCGTCCGAACCATCTGCGTCTCCTAATACGTAACCTCCTCCATGGATAAACAATAGAGCTGGAAGCTTTGTTCCATTCCGAGGTGTCGGTTCATAAATTTTAACCTTCATATCCTGGCCGTCACCGCCAGCTATGCTGCGTGTAGTAATGTTAACGCTTTCAAGTTTTTCAATTGAAATAGCTGGTGCTTGTCTTGCTGCCTCCAAACCCT
Organism: Neobacillus driksii; assembly: GCF_013409995.1. Taxonomy (GTDB): domain Bacteria; phylum Bacillota; class Bacilli; order Bacillales; family Cytobacillaceae; genus Neobacillus; species Neobacillus driksii. The sequence continues at coordinate 326,084 of NZ_JACCBX010000007.1, read as the reverse complement.
CAGGAAGACTAAGCGGCGGGAAAACTGTAAGTATTTCTTTTAATTCTGGTGCTACTCTGCTCATAAAATCCATTCAAATTCCCTCCTATACAAAACTTCTTTTCTATGAATAATCATAGCTCGTACAGTAATCATATGCAATTACATATAAAGATATAACAAATTAATAGACTGTTAGACCTATTTTTTCCCAAACTACTTCTTTTTCTTCAATTCTATAAAATCCATATTTTCTACTGAATGGTTCTTTTCCATCCAAATAATAAATAACAGAAGTTTAGAGTCTTTATCATGATAATTACAATCATCTTCACATTCATATAAGTAATAGCCATTTTCATCTAATGTTGGCAAACCAGTTTCATAATGAGGATGAATATTAAAATTAACAAGTTCAATATTTTCGTTCCCTTTATATTGAACTTCGAGGCGATAGCTGCTATTCAATTCGACTATTGAAGCGTTTATTTTTATCAACCAATTCTTATCCTCACCTACATTTGTGACGGTTTTTGTTCGAAACATCACATCATAAAATGCAATCAAAAACACAAACACAATAATAGACCAAATGAACTTTTTTTTCATTAAAAAAACACCTCTTTATAAGAGATGTAAAATATTCTCAAGTATGACTAATAAAATTATTTTCTCAAAATGATAGACTGGAAATGAAAAGGTCCAAACCTCCTTTTTCTAAATCCTAAATAATTCACTTAATGAGTATCGCTGGATATCCTTTTGCTTTCAACTCTTCGACCAAGACCTTTGCATTATTGATATCTGCAAATGCCCCTACTTGGACGCGATAAATTACATTAGCTAATGGAGTTTCAACTGATTTCTTTACTAGCTTATACTGAGCAGTAAGCCCCTCCACCACTGCTATCGCTGCTTTTTTCTGGTACTCCGTTGTCCTCATTTTCATAGCTTCATTATGGTTCGTCATAAAGGCGAATTCGATTAATATTGCCGTTATGTTGGTATCCCTTACTATCTGAAAATTAGCTGTTTTTACGCCGCGGTTCCTAAACCCTAATTCTTTCACTAAATTGACTTGTATCTTTTCGGCTAGTTCGGCCGCCTCTATTGGCTTCGTCTTGTACGTGTACGTTTCAGTTCCGCCCGCATGATTCCAACCAGCTCCATACGCATTGAGGTGGTAATCGATATGAACATTAGCTCCCCATGTATTTATTAATTCACAGCGTTTGTTTAGCGGAAGATCACTACTCCCAGTAGGATCATCAATCCGTTTTTGACTTACTCCTTCATAGTTTTCAAGTTCCATCATGACAAGCTTCACAATCTCATTGGTAACCTGCCATTCTTTATATCCATCGGGTGACTGTTTTCCTGGAGTGACAAGTGCATGTCCTGCAGCGTGAGATATTTTCAACATAAAGTACCCTCCCTTTTTTGAAAAAGGAACTTTTTCAAGATTTTTGGACCATCACAGCCCATCCTTTAAGTTCCCTATCCATTCACCCTTTATATATGGATAAGAAACCATAATGGACAGGGTCAAAAAAGTCCACTAAAACAAAAGTTTGTATTAAGTAACAAAATTTAATAGCGAAATCCTTTACCCCCTGTTATTTTTATCACATCTTCCACTTTCCCACGAATGTAAAATAATACTGAATCAAAAATTAAAGGAGGCTTTGTATTGTTAAAGTTATTTATTTTCGTAGTAATCCTTATTACTTTGGTCGTGTTAAGTATGTTTATTGATGGAGTACTGGAGTTACATAAGCAAGAGAAGGAAGACAAAAAGAATATCGTCAGAGATGGAATGGAAGGATATTTAGACAAGACGTTTGGATTTGGAAATGTAACGATCTTCAAATCGATCCTTGATGCGGATGGCAATACTAGATACCTAGTGTATATGCCAAAGTATGAATGGTTTAAATCTCCCCAATACGAATGGTATGAAATCTATGCCACCCAGAACGGTTTCAAACATGATGCAATAAAAGGATAATGCAATAGAGCACCTCCATTTTCTCGAGGTGCTCTTTTTAATCGAATCCTTTACATATTATTTTTCTATAACCATCCCTCATCTATTGTACTATTGTCGGCGAGTAAAAACGCTGCATTGGTTATGGCTTGTGCTAGGCTTTTACCACTCGCGCAAACATCATTAAAACAAACCTCATGTTCGCCTGCTGCTGAATATGTATAGCCGAAACTTTTTAATCGCTGAACAATTAAAAGTGCGTGTTCAAGGTTTTCCACCGGCTCAAAATCATAAATAAATTCCTCTTTTTCTGCATCATACCATCTGTCATACCGATTTAATTTCCATCCAAGTATTCGACGTGCAATGACCTCTGTTTTGTTCATATCTGACTTACCTCTTTTATTCTCTAGATTATTATATTTTATCATTCTTCAATATAACCATCTGTTTCAATATTGTGTCACAGGTTTTCTCATAGGTGCAAAAAAAGGACCAATACGGCCCTTTCGGTTTAAGAATTATTTTAATAACTTCTCAATTTCATTTTCTATCTCTTCAGGCAGGGTGCTTGGAAAATAGCGTTTAACAACATTTCCATTTTGATCAATTAAAAACTTAGTAAAGTTCCATTTAATATCAGCACTCTCTAGAATCTGTGGAAAATTGTTACGGAGATGCTGGTATAATCTACTGTCAGTATCTACGTTACTATCCTCTGGTGCCTGCTCACGTAAATACTGATAGAGCGGAAGTGCATGCTCCCCGTTTACATCTATTTTTTTAAACATAGGGAAACTTACATCATAGTTGACGGAGCAGAATGCTTGGATTTGCTCATCCGTACCAGGTTCCTGCCCGCCAAATTGATTACAAGGAAAGGCTAAAACAGAGAATCCCTGATCTTTATGGGTCCTAAATAATTTTTCCAAACTCTCATATTGCGGGGTTAATCCACATTTACTTGCAGTGTTAACAATGAGCAATACTTTTCCATTAAAGTTTTCTAAACTAATATTATCACCATTTGAAAGCTCAGCCTGGAAAGCATAAATTGACATATGTATACCTCCATTTTTTTCTTAGATTTTTAAAATTTCAATACTACTATTCCACACTAAACTTGTATAAACCTGCAAAAAACAAAAAGTTGTTCAATCTCACTAATCAGAATTTCTTTTCACAAGTTAAATTTTCAAACTGATACAAAATGGAAAGGAAATTCAGCTTTATCTTCACTAATATAATCTTTTAGCTTTCCTTCATAGACGAATTGAAATCTGGATGTATTTTGCAAATCATGAGGTGTAATAAGTGAGAGCGGCTTATCAAAATCGATGATGTTAGATTCCTTAAGGAGAAAAGCAACAAATTGAGAGCAGAAGAAGGCATTTTTTCTTTTTATCGGTTTATTAAACATAACGCCAAATAATCCTAAAAAATTATATCGATAATCCTTCTTTTGTAATACGAATTCTTTTAAAACCTGGTTCATCTTTTGAATTTGGCCCTCAGATACGGTAATAGAATAAATGACACAGTCTGCATGTTTAAATAAACCTGCCTTCACATTTTCCTTAACAAAGCCCCCAATAAAAGGGTTTCGGACAGTTTTTCTCCCAAAGCTATATACTTCTGATAACTGGCTATCAAAGGCTATGGATGCATGATTGTATGGTTTTTTTGTATATAGCTTTATACATTTTGTTAAAAATGAACCCGTATTCGTTAAAAGAAGGTACATCCTTTTTTCTACCATAATTAGCCTCCTCAGTAATTCCTCAAGAAAACTTCTATGTAGTTACTATACAAATCAAAACTTAAGAAAAGTTTCATAGAATCCTTAAGATATTCTTAACTTTTAGGAGTGTTTATTTTATATGTAATGCAAAATCTTTTTTGATTTCTACTTTTTTAAACAATAAAAATCACCTTTCCTGTGGGAAGGTGATTACATTGCTTTTTACTTTTATACTAGGTCAACCTCTTTCCATTTTCGGACACTATTTATAAACCAGACTCTTGTTGCTTTTTTTAAATCAGAGTGTGTGAGTACTTTTTCGTGTATTTCTCCATTTTGTTGTAAACTGTCACGAAAAGTCCCAGCTAGTAAACCGCTGTTTACGGGCGGAGTCCATCGTACACCGTCAATTTCCAGGGCAACGTTGCCATTTGTAAATTCGGTTATTTCTCCGTCTTGATTCCAAAGCAGGACATCAAAAGCTTCTGCTGGCTTCTGTTTTTGAAACTTTTCGTAGATTTCGCGATTGGTGGTTTTATGGTACAGAAATGGATTGGTTTTATCGACTGGCTCATCTGCTATGACCACTTTTAACACTGCATCCTGTTGGGTGATAGGTTGACCTTCGATCATTAACTCTCCATCTTTAGCCAATAATAATCGAATCTTGATCATCCCGTTATGTTGTTTATCTCTATACTCGTTTAAGAATCCTTTTATCCTTTCAACTTCGATAGGATACCCAAAATACCGGGCTGAATTCTCTAGGCGTTTAAGGTGCTCTTCAAGCAAAAAATAATCCCCATTGTCCAGCAGCAAACTTTCTAACAACTGGTATTCCGATGGTTTTTCCTCTAACAGCTTTGCTTTTGCAAGAATTTCATTGTATTCCCCTTCTGATGTGGAATCCCATGTAACTCCTCCGCCAACACCATACACGGCGCTTCCAGTTGAATGGTCAATCAGCACTGTTCTAATAGGTACATTAAAAATCGCTTCTTTATCTGGTGTAATATAGCCAATAGCACCGCAGTAAACATCACGTGGTTCATTTTCTAAGTCTGCAATGATATTCATCGTGCTAACCTTTGGTGCACCTGTAATGGACCCACATGGAAAAAGTGCTTTAAAGATATCTAAAAGGGTCGTGTTTTCTGTTATCTTTGCAGAAATGGTGGAGGTCATTTGATGAACCGTCGGGTATTGTTCAATTTCAAACAATTTCTCAACCTCAACACTTCCTGATTCAGCAACCATTCCGAGGTCATTTCGGAGCAAATCAACAATCATAAGGTTTTCTGCACGATTTTTCTCAGATTGAAGCAGCCAGTTTGCGTTTCTTTCATCCTCTTCAAATGACGCCCCTCTTTTAACCGTCCCTTTCATTGGCCTAGTCGTAATTTTTCCATTATCCAAGTGAAAAAACAACTCCGGCGAAGCAGATATAATACTATGTTCACCCGTATGTATGTAAGCGCAATAATTAGAGCTTTGTGCTTTTTTTAGCCTATTATAGTATGCAAGACTGTCACCGCTAAATTGTGAATGGAGACGGATGGTATAATTGGTTTGGTATGTATTCCCGTACTGTATTGATTTTTTAATAGAGGAGATTGCTTGATTATACTCCTCCATCGTAATAGACGGTTTCCATTTAGCCACGGAAAAATCTCCATGACTGCTTATTTGTTTTTCCTTAGGTGTTGAGAATATACCAAACCAGAGCAAAGGCAAAGAACCCCCGCTTTTAACGTTATAGGCTGGATCAAATGCGGGAGCACTTTCGTATGATAAAAATCCTGCAGCATAATACCCATTTTCCACAGCTTCCTGGACAAGCTGAAAGCTCGGCAGGATATCCTCCACTTTATGTGCGGCAATCACTCTGACCGGATGTTGAAACGTAAATGGTTTTATATTTCCGTTTGAATTTGCAAATTCAAATGCTAAAAGAGGTTCTTTTTGTTTCATGATCGATGCTTTCACCCTTAAGTTTTCTGATTTTTTTAAAAGAAAAGAAACCTCTTTTAGTTTATTTATCATTGTTTCTTTCGTCAACTCTTTCAGCTATTTCCTGTGCTAACTCTGTGGCGTAGTTTGGATGGAACTCCGGTGACGTTTCTCTTTTAGTTGTTTCATTTCCTCTAGTACGTCGCATGTAGCTCATGACAAAATAAATGAGCGAGTAAATGACTACCATACTACTTCCAGTTATGAGCCCAGCTGTCTGACCCGGAATAAATGGCATACATAGTAGAACAATGATTAAGCTTATTAAGGCAATCCAAGATGTAAGAGGAAACCCTGGCATTTGACAAATCCCGCCCGGCGGACACCCTTCTCTATTACGGAAGCGGATATGACTCGCCATGATTACGGCATAGGTAAAGATTAGAGCGAATCCTCCTGATGTAATTAATACAAGATAGGCTCTCGGAAATAATAGACCGAAAAATAATCCAATCAGCATGGAAAGACCGGAAAATATAATACCTTTGTAGGGAACATCTCTCTTGTCCTTCAGCCAATGGGGTGCATGACCTTCATCAGAAAGGGAGCGGATCATCCTTCCTAATCCGAAAATACATGCCAGCATCGCTGAGAGAATGGCTGAAATCAATACCAAATTAAGAGCTGTACCGGCCCAGCCAATCCCCCATCGATTTAGTGAAGCAACCATGGGACTGACGTTTTCACTTAGTTCAGCTGTAGGAATAAGTGGCAGAAGCACTGCCGCATAAAGGATATATAATCCGACCAGTGAAAAGACGGTATAGCGAATCGCTCTCGGGATCGTCTCAGTTGGATTATCGGCCTCAGTTGCCGCTAATCCTATTATTTCAAAGCCTGCATACGCAAAAACAACTAGCAGCATACTTCCGGCAATGCCCTGTACCCCACCCGGCATGATTGGTTCCCTTGCCAATTCTCCTGCACCAATCGCAGGGGTTCCAGGCATTAAACCTGCAATCAATACAATTGCCGTAAGAATAAAAAAGATAATCGCAAATATTTTAACCGCAGATAACCCGCTGGCAAGCTTCCCTATTTTATCTGCACCTAATAAATTAAGCAGAGTGACAGCTACAATAATGGACCCACCTAACAAAGCGATTGATACATTGGGGACCCATTCACGAACTAATAATGAAATCGCTGTTGCCTCACTCGACATCGATAGAACAGTTCCCGTCCAATAAAGCCAGCCCACCACAAATCCTGTACCTTGTCCAAGTTCCCTTGCGGCAAATGTACTAAAGGAACCTACTGTAGGTGCACCTATGGTCATCTCAGATAAGGCATATAAAATAAGATAAACAAGTCCGCCGGCTATAACATACGATAGTAAAATAGAAGGACCAGCTGCGTTAATTGCTACCGAAGATCCAAGGAAAAAAGAACCTCCAATAACACTGCCTAACGCCATCATCGTTAGCTGCCACGCCGATAATCCCTTTCGTTTACTCTTACTAGCTTTTTCACCCATTTTACATTCTCACCCATTTTCTAAAATAATCTAACGTTATTATTTACTTCATTAAGAAAAGGATTCTATGGGATATCCTGCTAGTATTTGTAAACACTCTTTGTAGGGTTGAGAATTGACATAAAATTTACAATTCACCAACTGTGTCTTAACAATTGTCTCCTATAATGAGTGTAACAAGGATCAATTTATGAGGAGGATGTTGCATGCGTGAGTTCATGTTTAGAATCGTCATCTTGATTCCAATTTGTACCTTTATGTAATAAACCTTAATTATTCATCATAACCTGCGCAAATACTCTTCTATACCTATTTCAACGAACTTGGCAGCTGTTGATAAGCTAATTTCATAATGATTTCCTTGTGTTGCGGGTAAACTTTCATTAGTTCTTCCTGTGTAAACATTTCAAAGTCTTGAAATTCAAAACCAGGGGAAACCATACATCCCACTAGTGAACAAGTATCCTTCTCCGAAACCGAAGACCCAAATATCGAATTTTTCTTCACTAAGACTTGGGGTACTTCACCTGCGTCAAGATTCATCCCTAACTTTATTTCCTTATATTCGCCACTTTTTTCAATAACATGAATACTTAAAGAACTTCCACCGTGATAATACCAAAGCTCATCTGATTTAAGCCGGTGAAAATGGGACACATCATCTGAGGTTAAAAGGAAATAAATACTGGTATAAAGCTTACGTCTTCCCTCGAAGGTAACCGATAATTCGCTATCACTAATCTGTTCTTCTGACTGAAAGGTTTCTTTGTAATAACCGCCTTCAGGGTGTGGTATAAGACCAAGCTTTGAAACCAGGTTATTCAAATCATTAATATTCATGACATTATCCTCCATTTCTAATGTTTTTGTCATCTTTAATTTAATATCCTTTATTACAGAACAAGAAGAAAGCTGCCTTCATGGCAGCAATATTTTCACCAGATTATCCTCTTGTTCAACAAATTTATAAAAAATCCTTAAAAGTCAACCTTATTTTTTTTCTAACTTTTCAAAGGAATTCAATCGGCTAAACCAGTGTGCCAATAAATAGAAAGAGGTTAGGATCAAGAATGAATATGTAAAAGCCCAATCAATTTTCTTGTATAAATCAAATTTTTCCAATGCAGGCATACCCACATAGGCACCGAGAACTCCAAAAAAAACTGCTTTTAGAAATGGATTAAAGTTAGGCTTATATTGCAACAATAGCATTACAAACACAGGTAAAACAGAAAGTCTGTATGAAAAATTTATTGTAGCTACGGGAACTACCTTTACCGGATAAGCCCACTTTCCGAAGCTAACTCCAATCGTATCAAGGATTTCTGATAATACCATCACCAATAAACCTGCAGAAAATAAACGAGCTGTACTTTCACGATTTCGGAATATCCCCCAAATAATCCAAGGGGCAACAATCATAGCAAATGCTGTCCACCACTGCCAAGTAAATAAAAAGGCATTCATAACTGTATCAACAATTAACTGGTTTGCCTCATTGATCATTTTAGTTGCTTTATCTACTTGTTTTAAGCCCTCTTGGTAAGTCATCGACTACCCACCTCATCACGATTTCATGTGGTGTTAGTTTACACTGACGCTTCTTCAACTATTCCCCTTTCATAAGTTAATATAGGTACAAACAAAAAAAACAAAACACCACCTATTAAAAGCAGTGATTATTTTTTACTAAAATAGTACTCTCTTCAATACCTCAATAAAGCCAAGTACATCTTCCTCTTTTGTTGCCCACGATGTTACGAGACGAATTGCAGATGAATCAGAATCTACCTTCTCCCAGACATGAAAAGCATAGTTGCTTTGAAGCTCGGTGATGACTGCATTTGGCAGAATCGGAAAGATTTGATTGGAAGGTGAGTGGGTCAAAAACTTGATTTCAGCTTTTTCAAGCTCATCTCTAATCCTACCTGCCATTTGATTCGCATGTGTGGACAAATCAAAGAACAAATTATCACGAAAGAGTTCAAGAAATTGTATGCCCATCAATCTTCCTTTTGCAAGCAGCGCCCCTTTTTGCTTAATATGGTAACGAAAATCTTCCTTTAAAGTATCACGGCATATCACTAATGCCTCACCAATCAGAGCGCCATTTTTTGTCCCGCCAATGTAAAAAGCATCCACTAGGTTAGGGAGATCGCTCAAGTCGAGGTCATTTTCCTCCGAACACAACGCAGAGCCAAGCCTTGCACCATCCATGTACAAAATGAGTTGATTACGCTGACAAAAGTCATGTAACTCCTGAAGTTCGCTTTTAGAATAGATGGAGCCAATTTCAGTTGAATTCGATATGTAAACTAATTTCGGCTTTACCATATGTTCATCAGGATGACCGTCAAGAACTCCCTGCAAATCTGCTGGTGATAGCTTTCCATCTTTGCCCTCAACTGATAGTATTTTATGACCGGTTGCCTCAATGGCACCAGTTTCATGCCCAAGAATATGTCCGCTGCTAACCGCAATTGCCGCTTCATGCGGTCTAAGGAAAGCTGAAATCGCGATAAGATTGGTTTGTGTTCCACCTGATATGAAGTGAATATCTACGTCGTGATTTCTGATTTTCTCCTTTATCAGTTCCATTGCCTCTTTTGAGTATCTATCCTCCCCGTACCCCTCATCCTGTACCAGGTTGGTTTCTAGTAATGCATTTAGTATCCTAGGATGTGCCCCTTCGCTGTAATCATTCTTAAAGCTGTACATTTTATTGCCCCCGTTTTTCACTTTTTCAAATCATCGTATTATATCTTACCAAGTTTTTTTACAACCTGCCAAAATAAAGACATTCATATTTTAAAAACTAAAAAGAAGTAAGATTTTCACTATCACTTACTGGCCTCTATTTGGTATTATTACCAATAACAGAATTTCAATATGGATTATCAAGGGAGATTAAAACGTGGAGACCTATAAAAGAAAAGGAAATATAATTACAATGCACCCTGCCCAAATCTTGGTTCTGGGCTTCGGTGGACTTATATTATTGGGGACTTTTCTTTTTATGCTGCCAATTGCTACTTATGAAGAAGGTCGTGGACTAAACTTTATTGATGCTTTATTTGAAGCAACCTCAGCCGTTTGTGTAACCGGTTTGGCTGTTGTCGATACAGGAACAACCTTTACTTTGTTTGGAGAGATTGTTCTCCTTAGCTTGATTCAGGTTGGCGGATGGGGATTTATGACCACAGGAATATTTATGTTCATTATCTTAGGGAAAAAAATTGGATTAAAGGAACGCTTACTGCTCCAAGATTCCTTAAATGTGTTTTCTATTGCAGGTGTTGTCACCTTAGTTAAGCGAATCATTCTTATTACATTTATTGTGGAATTGATAGGAGCTACTGTCTTAGCAATCCGCTGGTCATTTGAAATGCCAGTGAGGAAAGCCATTTATTATGGAATCTTCCATTCGATTTCCGCATTCAATAATGCTGGATTTGGGCTTGAACCTGATAATTTAAGTAAATGGGTTGGTGACCCTACTGTAAACCTTGCCATCACTTCTCTTTTCATTACTGGAGGTATTGGATTTACTGTTATCCTTGATATATGGGCTAAAAGATCTTTTCGCAAACTATCTTTGCATTCAAAAATTGCGTTACTGATGTCGCTCTTTTTAAACATTATAGGATTTCTAATGATTTTGCTTTCGGAATATAGCAATTCAGCAACGATTGCAAACCTTTCGTTTGAAGATAAGCTCTGGGCATCCTATTTTCAAGGAGTCGTAACCAGGACTGCTGGTTTTAATACGATTGACATTGGAGAGATGAACCTGTCCTCTCTAGTTTTTATGATGGCACTGATGTTTATAGGTGCATCTTCAGGTTCGACTGGTGGTGGAATTAAAGTAACCACCTTCGCCATTATTACTTTAGCTTTTTGGGCAGTCGTGACCAATCGGGACAATGTGAACCTCTTTAAAAGAAGAATTCCTTGGGAATTGGTAAATAAATCGCTATCGATTGTTGTGGCAGCCATATTTTTTATCTTTCTTATATTCTTTTTATTAACTTTTACTGAAAAAGCGGATATGAGTAAGCTTTTATTCGAAACCATTTCAGCCTTTGGGACAGTGGGATTGTCAGCGAATTTCACACCAGAACTCTCCCCTTTCGGAAGGATATTGATTACCATTATGATGTTCATAGGAAGACTTGGTCCACTAACCATGGCATTTGCTTTATTAAATCCTAAAAAAGAAGCTAAGGTAAAATACGCAGAAGAAAAAATATTAATTGGGTAATTGAAATGGAAAACACACCGTTTATGTTTTGAACGGTGTGTTTTGCAGGTTTAACGATTATTTTCTAGAATTTCTTTAATTTTTTTTAAATCTTTCATGTTGGCTTTCTTCATCATAGAAGACATAAACGGCGAGATTATTTTTGAAAAGCCAGTTGGATTTCCTTTATTTCTTAAAGTCATTCGTGTTTGATTATCATTAATCGCTTGCCATGTATAGATAGTCTCCATTGGAAAAGGTCCTTGGGACGTTCTCATCACTAGTTTCTTTTCAGGAATAAGTTCTACAATTTCATACACATAGGCAAGATCACGGCCAAGAAATTTTGCATTAAACGCAATTTGTGAGCCTAAAGTAAGCGGTTTTGGTGTTCTCCATTCAGCAGAATCAATATTTATATACCATTCAGGGGCATTGTCAGGGTTCGCTGCATATTCTGAGACCTGTGAAATAGGACAATTTATGGTTATTTCTGTAACGACATCTACCATATCGAATCCCACCTTATTTCTTTTCTACGTAATTTTTAAGTAAGTTTCCGAGAAGGTAATCCCAGCCTTTTTTGTGCTCTTGTTCCCATTGTTCCTGGATGACACCAGAGGCTGTATGTGAAAGCTGCAGTACCGTACCCTTCTCTTTTTCAAGAAGACGATAAGTATAGGCACTATTTACTGCTCCTTGCATACCAAGATGACCGAACAGGCGAATTTCTGCAGGGGCGTTCACATAGTATACATTGCCCCAAATGGCACCCTCGTTTTCACCCCATGTTTCAATAAATTGTCCTCCTGGAACAGGATCAAAAGTAAAGTGAGAGGTTACACCTTTAGGAGCGATTCGAAACTCCCACCAATCCTCCACTTTTTCCGTTAAAGCTTTGAACACCTCTTCACGTGGTGCGTCAATAAAAAGCTCCTGTTCAATACGAAATTCACTCATTTTTTCTTTTCCTCCTTTTTGTCTTACTGTCGACCGTAGGTTTAATAGAGAGCTGGCAGTTGTTTGCATATATTTCCCTACCCAGCGGTTGTGCATTTCCTGCAGAGGTACCGCATTGAGAAAGTTTCGTTTATACTTCCCTTCACGCCTGACCACTACCAAATTGCCTTCCTCTAAAATCCTTAAGTGCTTCATGATGGCATATCTAGTTACATCCGGAAAGTATTCGTCTAATTCACCCGTGGTTTTAGGTGACTGCTTAAGGATATCCAAAATCTGCCTTCGGATCGGGTGACCTAATGCTTTAAATACCGTTGAAAGTTCTTCGTCCATTACTAAAACCCTTTCTTCAAGGATTTAAAAAACATGTTACCAAAAAGTCACATATATTTCATGTGACCTTATAGTAACATGTTAAATATCAGCGGTCAAGCCGACTTAATATCATAAAAAATCTAATATTATCATTTTAGTTGTTTCTTATCTTGTACTCTCATTATTTAATAAAAAATAATTAATAAATAGTTCGATGGACAAAATAAACACCGCCCTATTGGACGGTGTTTTGTTTAATGGCTAATTATTCAAGTCTAATGACATAATTGCAATCCATAAATTCTACTTATGCAATAAAACCTTTACTAGCTGAATTAATGTGAGCTTTTTGTCTAAGTAATCTTAACTTCTGTTTTTTGGTTAATCTTCTCCAAATCCTTACTTTGAAATACATAAAAAGCCCTCCTAACTATGATTGGAGCCCCCAAATACTTCTACACATTTCTACTTTTTTATCTAATGAACACTAATTTTAATATATTGTAATTGTGTTTTCATTTTATCAAATATATTGTTGATTGAAAAATTAAAAAGGTCGACCATTTCTAACGTAATATTACAAAATTCATTGTTAAATGCATGAAATTCATCCTATGAAATAGATTAAAACTAGAAATTATCCAATTCTTGTCGAAATGTATTTCGAAAATTGCGAAAATATATGTCAATATTGTGAACGTTTAAATATGAAAATAAACCCTCAGTTATGTAACTGAGGGCCATAAGTTGATTATTCTTCCTTTTCAAAAAGAAAACTTTGTCCAATTGTGCAAGTGATAAAATAGAACTCTATTCTTTTTTAGAGGTAACTGGCACCCAAATTTCACTGCGAAAAGCTGGAGAAGTTACGTCTTTATGCTCGTTCCACAACATTTCAGGTCCAACTGCAAGTTGATAGTTTGACGAAGGAAACCATTCTGAGTAGATTCGACCCCATACATTCTGAAGCGTATCAGGAAATGGTCCGACTGCTTCAAATACTGCCCAAGTCAAGGCAGGTACTTCCAGTTTCGTTAAATCATCACGACATTCCATCGTTGTTGCTACTCCGATATAGTGATCTAACTCCCCTTTTTCCTCCATTCGCCATTCTGAAAAGTTCGTGGACGCACTAAGGAGCCCAATTGGCTCGACATTAGAAAGCTGCATAAGTCTGTTAATTTTGGTCATATCTAAACTTTGCCACATTGCAGCAATTTCCGGATTTACACCATTAAATATAATGGGAACTCTCTTTTTAATTCCTACTAGGTTAAAGTGTCCTTTTTCCACTATTCGGTAGTTCATTTCACTAGCTCCTTTTATCGATAGTTGGAAGGTCATCCTTGGGAAGGCTTTCAACGATTGACCGCCGTTTCTTGCTTCCGAGGGTGTAATTCCATGCAGGTTCTGAAAAGCTCTTGTAAAGGAGTCTGGTGAGTTATATCCATATTTAATGGCTATGTCCACTATCCTTGCTTTACTGTTCATCAATTCAAAAGCTGCAAGTGAAAGGCGTCTCCGTCGTATATACTCAGACAGTGATACACCAGCTAGATAAGAAAACATTCTTTGAAAATGATATTCCGAGCAATAAGCGAGTCTAGCCACTGCTTTATAATCAATATCGCCCAGCATGTTTTCTTCAATATATCCTATTGCTTCGTTCAATCTTCTTAGCGAATCCATGAATGACCTCCTCTCATTAAAAGAATAGCAGAATCGAAATGAACACATCCGACTAATCCTGCACAGATTTGCAGGATTATATTCCGTCTATTAACATGCTAAGCCGCATGTACATTTATTTTTTCCAAAATACAATGAATAAGCCGCAGGAAATTCCTGATTCACTCGCTGGACCTCTTTTGCAAATTCCTCTTCTGTTTTCGGGACCGCTGCTAATGAATTCGCCTTTTCCTGGGTATCAATGTTAGCTCCAGGCGGTACAAAGCTGTTTGGTTTCAGCTCTACTCCATTGGTAACCACTGCTCCAGAGGAAATAAAGCTTCCCTTCCCAATAATAGCATTATAAACGATTGCCTTAAAGCCGATAAATACGTCGTCATCCACTCGGCATGGTCCATGTACCAGGGCACCATGCGCAACAGAAACCCTGTTCCCGATATAAATAGAATACCTTTTATCGTCCTTTTCAAAATACTTATTTTTTAGGCCGTGTAGAATCACGCCGTCTTGAAGATTACTATTGCTCCCAATATAAAAAGGAGTTCCCTCATCAGCTCTGATACTTACAAATGGTCCGATGAAGGTATTAGTTTGAATGGTTACATCACCAACCACATACGTAAAAGGACTTAAAAATGCTTGATTGTGAATAATGGGAAACCGAGGATATGGATTTACTGAAGTTGGTGGATTATAGCCGACATAGTAACTGTATAGGTTAAATGGTCCATTTTGATACCCTTGTAGATTCCACATGACTGCCTCTCCTCTCAAACTTATTCAAGTACCTTTAAAATTTTATGTTTTCTGTCATAAAAAAGACCGTTGTATTGCATACAGGATTATTACTTAAATTTATCAAATGCTAGAATCTAAAACATCTTTATAAATCATTGACAAAATTATAGATATTCCTTATTCTAAAAAAGCATTTACTTAAATTTAATATTGTCCTCATCAGCGTGATGAGGTAGAGGTCGCGAAATTCAATAGTAGATTGACAGAGAGCCAGAGAAGCTCTATGAGGTCAAACCGAAAGGGAATTTTGCCGAAGCGCTATAGGTCTCTGTCTATAGCAGCTGGGACTGCATTTAATAGGTGCAGGACTGTCATAGCTTTTTTATGGCTATGTTGAACTATCCATTAATCTGATGCGGTTTTTAGGAACACACCGTATCCAAGATAACGGTGTGTTTTTTTATATACCTATCGGATAGCCTCTATCCATAATATGAGGGACACGAAGGAAGGGATATTATTATTATGGGAAAACAAAATAAACTAGGATTACTAATCTTAACTGCATTAGTAGTTGGAAATATGGTGGGCTCGGGTATTTTTATGCTCCCACGTTCATTATCTGAAGCAGCGAGTCCTGCTGGAGTTATTCTTGCGTGGTTATTCACTGGAGCTGGTGTACTAGTGACAGCTCTCGTGTTCGGTAATTTAGGGATAAGAAAACCCAATCTCTCAGGCGGCCCACAAATTTATGCGAAAGAGCTCTTCAAAAAGGATTCTCCATTATCGGTTTTATCTGGATTTATGGCTTCATGGGGTTACTGGATCGGAAACTTAGTTGGAAATATTGCGATTATTACAACCTTTGCTAGTTATCTATCAACCTTCTTCCCTATCTTAACAAGCACTGCACCGCTATTTACCATTGGCTCCTTTACATTAAAAGTTGGGAATGCATTAACCTTTACAGTATGTACCGCTTTACTATGGGGGACTCATCTTATTATCTTAAGAGGACTCGAAAATGCTGGTAAATTAAATTTTGCTGTGACTGCTTCTAAAATAGCCGGATTCTTTATCTTTATTATCGTCGCACTGTTTGCCTTTGAAACTTCAAATATATTACCGATGGTTGAACCCCGGTTGGATGAAGGCGGCCAAGCCATTGGTCTAGTCGGTCAAGTAAGCAATGCCGCTGTTGCCACTCTTTGGGCATTTATAGGAGTTGAGTCTGCAGTCGTATTTGCTAGCCGTGCAAAAAGGCAGGTTGACGTTAAGAGAGCAACAATCCTAGGATTGTTCATCGCCCTAGCCATTTATATTGGTGTTAGTACACTTGTAATGGGTGTTTTAAGTCAGGGTGCCTTAATCGCTTCTGAAAAGCCATTAATTGATGCAATCGTGTCAATCTTAGGACCAAACGCAGGCAAAGTTTTAGCGGGAATTGGATTGATCAGCTTATTCGGTTCAACTATTGGCTGGGTAATGTTAAGTGCGGAAGTACCATACCAAGCGGCAAAACAAGGACTGTTCTTACCTTCTTTCTTAAAGGAAAATAAAAAGAACCTTCCAGTATTCTCAATGATTATCACGAATTCATTGGGTCAGTTATTTATCTTCTCAACCATTTCGAACTCAATCTCAGCAGCATTTGATTTCGTAATATACATTGCTACCTTATCGTATTTGGTTCCGTATCTAATCGCATCAGCATTCCAGCTGAAACTTGTCCTTACAGGTGAAACCTATGCAAAACAACCAAAACAAAAAATAATAGATGGTATCATCGGAACACTCGCAACCACCTACTCCATCTGGGTCATCTACGCCGGAACAGCAGACATCAAAACCTTCCTATTCGGAGTCGCCCTGCTCGCAAGCGGTATCTTCTTCTACGGCCCAGTAGCAAAGCAGCACAAAAATCGCCGCCATACAAAAAAAGCAGCATAATCGAGTAAAAATGTATAAATGGTGCCTGTCACCAAAACCAAACAGCCAGAGTCCTATTCGGACTCTGGCTGTTTGGTTTTTGGTTCTATTTCTTTTGTTTGCTGCTGATTGGTTTTGAAGATATCTTTTGATACGGCGTTTAGTTTGTTTACGAAGCGGTTGAATCCAAATCCTACGAAAAAGGCGAAGCTTATTTGCGCATAAGGGGTTTCATCGAAGTCGACGAATTCGATTAGAAAGATTCCGCTTTGGATTAAAGTGACTGCTACTATTGCGGTACCTGTTGCAAATATCGGATAAAAGATGTACATAATCCATTCCCTATAGTCATTTAATTCATCTTTCATGTAGTGAGAACAGAACATATATAAATGTCGCAGTGAGCCTCCAATGGATCCAGCGAAGAAGTAATACAAAAAGATTTTTATGTCACCAATAAATGGCAGTGATTCATCAAGTGCTCCAGTCCATACGATCCCTATTGCTATAAAACTCCCAAAAAACAGCAGCGAAAGATATAGTAAAATACCGGCTTTCAACCAATTATTCACCCAAATCACCCCGCTTGTGATAATCCATCCTATGAGGGAAAGGATAGGTGCGTGACTAATTTAGGTTACATAAGCCCAATCATTGTTATTTTACGAAATACGAAGATCACAAAAAAAGATGACGTTAGTTTCACGTCATCTTTTTCTATCTACCTTAATTATGCCCCAAATTCTAATAACCAAGTATTCGGCAACTCAATCATGGCTAGAAGGTGAAGAATTACTTCCCATCCACCACTGCTTTAAATAGTTCGTAAGAACGTTTTTGCTTCTCAACATCATAAATATACGACACTGCCATAATTTCATCAACTGCATAGTAGTCTTGGAAGCTTGTCAGCTGCTGGCGGATGGTTTCTTTGCTTCCGATTAAGGTAACACTTGACATGGACTTTGCCATTTCTTCTTCCATTGGAGTCCAAATTCCATCCATACTTTCAACTGGTGGCTGCAACGGATTACGTGACCCCCGAACAACATTTAGGAAAAACTGGTGCATCGTGGTTTGTTGGATTTTTGCCTCTTCATCCGTTTCCGCGCCGATGACATTTAAACACACCATCATATATGGTTTGTCTAGGTACTCAGAAGGCTGGAATCGCTCACGATAAATCTTAATTGCCTCACCCATGAATTTTGGTGCAAAGTGTGATGCAAATACGTATGGCAGACCTAGGCTTGCCGCTAAATAAGCGGAGTCTGTGGACGACCCTAGAATATAAATTGGAACATTGGTATCCACACCTGGATAGGCTTTAACATAACCTTGGTGCTCTTCTGGTCCAAAATAAGTCAGCAGTGCCTGAACATCATCTGGAAACGTATATACGGAGTCATTTTTTGAGCGGCGCAGCGCACTGGCAGTCATCATATCTGTTCCAGGTGCACGACCAAGCCCAAGTTCCACTCGATTTGGATAAATGGTTGCCATTGTTCCGAACTGTTCTGCTACGACTAGCGGCGAATGGTTTGGCAGCATAATTCCACCAGAACCTACCTTGATTGTTTTGGTATGCTCCAATGTATGTTTGATTAATATGGCTGTGGCCGAACTTACAAGTGTTGGGGAGTTATGGTGTTCAGCAATCCAATAGCGCTTATAGCCCATTGCCTCTGTAGCTTGCGCAAGATCCACCATTTCCTCAATTGCTTGCTGAGATGTCCGTCCTTCGCGGATTGGAGCTAGATTTAAGACGGATACAGGTATATTAAAAGTTCCCATTTTATTTATTAGTCCTTTCTTTTTAAAGGTGTATTTCTATAGTAACAATAGAAATAGAAGAAACAAACTTATATGCTTTTTTTAATAATTCTAAATTTATCATGTATCACATCTGATAAAATGATTCACCACATGAATTCAAATTTCCACTTCATGTTTATCTCTTCCCCTACGTTTAAGACGGTTCGCCAATTCTACTAATTTGGAATATACTTCCACCATTCTCATAGACTTCAAATTGTCTTCTCTATGTAACTTAACTGTAATACTATTCTATTTTTTCAATTCATAGTAATAGATTTAAATACATTAAAACCAACTTGGAGGACTAGATTGATGAAAAAAATAATCACATTCTTAACACTAGCCGTTTCACTACTTTTTGCTTCCCCCGCATTTGCTTATTCAGTTAAGCCTGGAGACACGATGTCAAGTATTGCTAGAGAACATCATTTAACCCTTCAGGAATTAGCTGATGAGAATCCCCAAATTTCCAATTTAAATCTCATTTATCCTGGTCAAGAGATCAATACAAATAAAACGATTAGGTCTAATGATCCAAAAATAGAAGAACCTGTGAACCTAAGTCTATCAAACCAAGAAATAGATTTACTTGCACGATTAGTTAGGGCTGAGGCCCAAACGGAACCCTTAGAGGGGAAGATTGCCGTCGCTTGTGTAGTTCTTAACAGAGTCGAAAGTCCCCAATTTCCTGACACTATTAAGGAAGTCATTTATGCCCCTGGTCAATTCCAACCAGTACAAAATCGTCAAATTAATAAGCCAGCGGATGAAGAATCTATTAAAGCGGTAAAGGCAGCCCTTTCTAATCAAAGGCAATTAGTTCAAGGGGCATTATTTTTTTACAATCCTACTATTGCTACCAGCCGTTGGCTTGATTCAAGAGCCACCACACATGTAATTGGCCAACATGTATTTAAACTGTAATCCCATAAAAAAACAGAGAAAAAACGTTTAAATACCATGCTAAATAAATTTCAAACAAAAAAAGGTGCTAATCTTTTGAGATTTGCACCTTTTTGTATTTCACCGGTTGATGATTTTCTTATCTTGACCATAAATAGTCAGCTCATATGGATCAACCACCATATCCCATACTCTTCCATCAGCCAACGTAGTTGATCTTCTTTTGTTAACACATGGATTTCTATTGGTGATGAAGTTGTTTCTTTCTTTTTCACAAGCATTCATACCCCCCCTCTTTCCAAAAACTTAGACGTAGCAATCCACTCATCAGTTCCGTAATAAAAATCTTTTTTCCTAAATTATGAATGAGTTGTATACAATTCTCGAATAAAAACACCTGTCATGGTAACAAAATAGAATGAAAGGATGTGCGGGCATGTCGAATGAAGTAATTATAGAGGAGTTAAATACTCTATTAAGGGGAACATATATGGGGATTCGGTCTTTTGAACACTATATCCAAAAGGCTGAAGATGATGAATTAAAAAGGGTCTTTCAATGTATGCAGCAAGAGGTAAAACTGAACGCTCAAAAACTTGCTGAGCGGATTCAAAATCTTGGCGGTGTCCCAGCTGACGATGAAGGCTTCTCTGGTACCATGCATAGTTTTTTGCACAAAGCCATGCTTCCAGATGATTCAAAAGAAATAATTGATGACGCCTTGAAAGGCTTAGATCATTATGGAGTTCAATATTCTGAGGAACTCGTCAGGGGTGACCTCGACCCTGTAAGCAAGCAGCTTGCCGAAGAAGTCATTGACACAAGCCGTAAACAAATCGAACAGCTGCAACATTTACTACACTAGTTTTGAATCGAAAAAAAATGACGTGTGCTTTATACACGTCATTTCTTGTATATTGACTTTTCTGTAAACACAAATTGTTCATTCGATCCACCTCTGTCTTCACACTAACGAAAGGATTTATAAATAAATGAAGCTATTGCTAACAGGACTGAACCACTTATAAAACAGCCAACAAACAATAAAAAAAACGCATGATCATGATCTTATTTTACCTTTTCCCTATAGGTTCTCTGGATTTGTCTTTGCTTTAAATCGAACCAACCCTTATCCTTTTTCATTCTTTCACCAACCTAATGGCTTTTTATTATTAGACGGTGAAAAGGATACTTTCGTTTCAACTTTCTTCCAATCCCAATGCCAACCATTAAATCTAACTTTTTGGCAAAAAGAAAAGCCGTCATGAGACAGCTCCTGTTAGATTAATCTATCAAATTTTATTAACTAGTAATTGTAAAACCTAAAACCATATCCTTTTATAATAATCATACTCATATAGATCCATGTTTTCATCATTATCTTTATTTGGGGCACACTCTTCACAAGGTTCTTCAGACTTGTTATGTTCACATTGTTCGAATAAAAGTTCCATGGTTTGTTTCCCCTCCCCTAGTTCTTACTATTATTATAATGTAAACGGTTACAAATGTCTCCTATTAAATACTGGAAATTAAATAATATAATAGTAAAAATTGTCTGAGAGGGTTTAAAAAACCCCTCACTTTTATAGATTCATTTTGTAGTATTCTTGTGAATGATAGCTTCTAAATCCACATGATTCATAGAGCCTTAACGCATGGGCATTTTTAGCCTCAACTTCTAGAAAAATAGAAAATCCTTTTTCGACTTCCATTTTTACCACATTCGATAATGCTTTTCTGCCGATCCCTTTTCCCTGGAGTTCTGGAAAAACAGCAAATCCAAAAATCCAGGCTTCACCATTCATTTCGGAGAGTCGCATTTTCCCTGCAATTTTTCCATCTGTTTCAATAATTAATCTTAAATCGGTTTTAAGGTCTTTATTTTCTTGCTTATACTGGCGTGCTTCTTTTTCATTTAACCCAAAGCATTTTACATCAAGTTGAATTTCCGCTTCAGTATCCTCTACCGAAATAGACGGTCTTACCGTAATCGTGTGATTTTCATGCAACTCCGTTTTCTGCCATTTCATTTGATACTCTACCATAGATAATTCGCAAGGGATAACCTTTAAAAACTCCTTTGCCGATTGAGATTCGCTTGGAGCATTTAATAAAATGGTTCTAGCCTCATGTTTCTTTGCTTCCTCAAGTGCCTCTTCAAGCAGCCTTGAAAAGATTCCTCTCCTTCGGTAATCCGGGTGCACCATTCCACAAATTTCTACCTTATTACCGAAATAATAGCTTCCAAGGAAACCAACAAGCTTGCCATCTTCATACCGGAAGAAGTCTTCCTTACGCTTTCCTGACCTGCTTTCAAGCATATCAAAATTAAGCTTCAACTGAAGCTGTCCTTCTTCCTCACAAATTTGCTGAAGCACTTTTATATTTTTCAATTCTTCTTTCGTCAGCATTCCTTAATGCTCCTTTTAGCGTAGTTATATAGTGTTTTAGATGGGATTTGTTTTTGGATTAAATCAATCCAAGGATGTCCTTCTGGAAATTGTTGCTGTAAAGATAATGTTAGCCATTCTTTTTCTTGTGTTGACAGAATTGGAAGCATGGTTTGAAGGTCAAAGAAATCTTTTTCTCGAACCTTTGATGAACCTCCCTTATATAGAAGTTGGATTTCTGGTCTTAGATAGGGAGTCCACTTATTTGTCCTTGCTATTATTTCGTTCAATGGCTTTTTGATTGACTTTTCTCCTCGATAAATCCATTGGTTTTCGAAAGCATCTACTAACATTACCTGAAAAGCCCATGGTGAATCTTGATTTTTACTAACCCAAACATCGGTCGTGTCAGTTAAGAACTCTCCCTGAACCCAAGGCATAAGAACGCCGTCCTGAGCTTTATATAATTTCCATTCCCTGCTTAAAAAATCATACGCGGATACTTGTTCGTCTCGAAGAATAATTACATCGATATCACTATGTTCCCTGCTCTGTTTACCTAAATGTAAATCTAATGCCCATCCCCCTGCCAAACACCAGGTAATAGGAAGATCAGTAAAGAGTGCAACTATGTTCGAAACCGTTAATGGCTCCCAATTCTCATAATCTGTTCGCAAAAAATAATCACCTCTATAGTTGATTTCCATGGAACACTTTTAAAATAAATTCACTCTCAGGGACTTGCAGGGTGTGATATGATTTTAAAAAGGCAGTTTTATCGTAGACGGATTCTTTCAAATTCACTTCAACATCATTATTTTTCACCGTTACGATTGCATAAGGAGCACGTGATTTATGATTACAACCCAGTGATCCTGGATTAAGGTATACTGTATGTTTCCCTGTAAAATAATGAAGCGGATGGTGATGACCGAAACAAATCAAATCAGCCTTTTTATCATAGAATAATGTCTCCATGTTTTCCGTACTAGGTTCGACAATTGAAGAAAAATGGTCCCTGCTTATCTGGACATCTAGTTTGCTATTTTCAATCTGGTAGTGAATCATTAGGATGGAATAACGATCGATAGAGACATTCAGAAGCCTGGGCAGCTGCTCTAATTTCGGTATAAAAGACTGGTCTAGTCTATCTAGTAGCCATTGATGATGTTCTTTAACATGAATATGACTCTGCGGATATTCCTCTCCCTTGGCCAAGGCTAAAATCGCTTCATCATGATTCCCTGTAATCATCGAAACGTCCTTTCTGGCAAAAAGCATACCCAGTACCTCATTGGAATCAGGGCCAATTCCAAGCATATCTCCTAAACAATAGATATGGTCTACATCACTTCTTTCGTCAATTTCCTCTAGTACCGCTTTTAAAGCAGGTGCGTTTCCATGTATATCTGTTAAAACTGCAAAACGCTTCATAATTACTCTCCCATTTAACTATTCTAATCCCCCTAGGTACATAAAACTATTATAATTGTATTATTCTAAATAATAAAATAAAAATCTAGCGTTATATGGAAAAACGCTTATTGATAAAACTCCATGTGTGTTTTCTCTTTTTTATAATAATTCATTCTGTCTTCCAATGTCCCTGTATGGAATTCAAATTTATGACCGTCTGGATCTGTGAAGTAAATAGAATTTTTATCTTTACTATCTCTTGAGCGGCCAGTTAGTATGTTGATACCCAATTTCTCTAATTTCTCATACATTCGCTCAAAGTCTTCTTCCTCAATTGAAAAAGCAATATGAGTATAAGATTGACTTATTTCGTTTCGAGGTATATCTCTTTCAGCATTAAGCGCCAGCCATATCCCGTTAAGATCAAAATAAGCCGTGCTCCTCCCCTTAACCAACAACTTCGCCTCAAACACATTTTGGTAAAATTCAATTGATTTTTCCAAATCGGTCACAGAAAATAAAAAATGATTTAACCCTTTTATCATCCCTCTACCACCTTCTTATTCATATAAAAAAGGATAGATTTGGAATCTACCCTCCTTACCTAATTTACTTTTCCTGTATATTATTTTCAATACCTTCTTTTCTTCCTTTTGATAATGTTCTACGGTCACTGGCTTTCGGCGGTTCTTCCATCCAGCCATTTTCAATCATGAGATTCACACCATCTTCTGCAAATCGAATCAATTCAGCAATCATCGCCATATATTTTTCAGCAATATCAGCTCTCGATGTGACGCTCAATGCCGTCCCATAAAAGGCAATAGCAATCTGTGACGACAGTTGGACTTGATACATCATCCACTTATCTGAAAAGGGTGAAGTCGTCGAGCTGGTCACATGGGATTGCCAGGACACAGGAGAATTCAGCTTTTCCTCACGAAAGATTTTTTCAAATGCAGCAATATGTTTAGTAGAAATTTCCATTCCTCAATTGATATACTGCCGAACTTTCTTCGAAGCCGCTACTTGGCTAAAACCAACCTTTAATGCCACATGCATATGCATTTTATTCATATTAAAAGTAATATCTCCTATTTCAATCCCCGTTAACGGACGCCGCTCGCCAAACCATCCCGTTAAAAAACTTTGATGTTTAACAAAATCGATTGCTTCAGAAGGCGTCAGGACAGCTGGTCTTGAAAATAGCCCTTTCGTCAGCAAACTATCGATGAATTTTTCAAAAAGCAACATCGTTTCCGTGTTACATGTTATGTAGTATTTACGAAGATCTGCGCGTATGGAGGTACTGAGAGATAAGGAATACCCTGTCAGCCCTTGCAGGGTCATTATATACATATAATACAGATAAAATGGATCCTGAAACAAGCGGGGAGCATGTATATTCACATCCTCGTGTGTAAATCCTTGTGGGATGGGTACACCTTCTCCTACAAAGAACTCCCTCACATTTTGAGCATGTCCTTCGGAAAGCTCTAATGAATGTTTGTAAATTTCAATAATATCTTCGTCTTTTATGTGTTCAAGTGCATACTTAATAAAACCGATCGACATAGTATCAAACATAAATTGAGTCCATAAACTGGAAACCTCTGGAGCGGTTAAAGATATTCGGGTTGGTTCCATCTCATTCTCCCTTTACATTAAAAAATTCTCCATGGTCACTAAGTAAGAAGATTAATTAGAAGACAGTTCATCGCGATCAATGGCTTTTGGAGGCTGTTCCATCCATCCATTTTCAATCAAAATATTTGCCCCGTCCTCCACAAATAAAGCAACCTCCGAAAGTGCCTTCATATACATTAACCCAATATCTTTTCTTCCATTCAAAGACAATGAGTTTGCGAAAGAACGAATTTTAATCGAAAACATATCTACTTTGTGGAACACCATGATTCGATCAGAAAAAGGTGAAAAAGTCGACTCCGTAACTAGATGATCAATTTGGGAAGGAAACGGTAAATTTGCCTTGTGGAGTTTATCCTGAAACTGCTGAACTTCCCGGTCAGTAATTGCTTTCCCTCTTACAAGAAATTGTCTCACTTTTTCCCTTTTTGCCACTTGGCTAAAGCCTATTAAAAGAGCTTTACTCGTGATGTTGTTTTCAATATTATCATATAGATGCGTGATTTCGAGTGCATGTAATTCTCTTATATCGCCGAAAAAGCCGTTCAAATAGTTTTCCTTCTTAATAAAGTCGACTTTTTTCGGTACTGGGATCGCTGCCGGTTTCAAGATATATCCTTTTTCAATCAACACGTTGTTGAGTTGCCCCAACAATATCGTGGTCGTATCATTACAATGAATGAAAAATTCTCGTACGTCTTCTCTCATGACCAAAGGAATGGCAATCGCATATAAACTAAGTCCCGCTTTTGCTGCATACTTCAAATAATGTACATAAAATTGGTCTTCGAATAAGCGAGGGGCACCAAGATTTACGTCCTCATCTGTAAATCCTACAGGAATTGGGAAGTCTTCCCTTTTAAAAAATTTCTCAATGGTTTGCATGAAGTCAACAGTAAGAGAAAGACCATTTTCTATCAGAGTCTTGATATCCTCTTCTTCAACATGCTTTAGAAAATACTGCAGGATCTTATTAGACATACTATTCCCTACATAGGTAGCCCATAGCTTTCCCATTTCGACAGCCGTAAAAGGATTTTCTGGTGCTAATTTATCTGAACTAATGTTAATCGGCTTCATTAAATCCATGTATATTCCCCTTATCCTTATTTTACCTTTAGTTTTTTCTAGATTCCGTAATATATTCTCATTTCTGTTAATAAATCGGTACTTTTAAAAAAATGACAAAGAATATAATGATAGGAATGGAGAAAATTAAAGCTGAAATTGGGCGTTTATAATGTAAAAGCAGCAAAATTTCCCGGATAAATTGACACCTTAACTAGATAAGCTACAAACATGATTAATAATGAAATAGTTAGTTGAATAGGCAAGAGATTTTGACTAAATATTGATTCCTTGTACAGGCAAAAGAAAAACGTCTCTGCTTTGCATGGAGACGCTCGCTTCACTAATTAAGAAATTTCACAAAGACCGTTGTGCCTTAATAATTTCTAAATATTGTACATCACCCAATCCATACTTTTTAAAATTTACTAAAAGGTGATATACAAGTTCTTTCTCCGACATATTTTCGTGATTTTTAATATATGTTATTAGGTCACTATCCTCTTGAAGATATGATAAATATAACTCAACGCCCTTCTTTAAAGGAGCTAGATTGATTGAGTCAGGTAACGTTTTATGTATCATTACCTGTTTAAAAAGTTCATAATAACCTGTTGCTAATAGCGTGTAGCTTTCGATAGGTTGAAACTTATCCCCAACAATATGAAGGTTAATGGGTTTACTGTGACCGTTTTTGTCGAGCCAAGCAAGAATCGTGAGTATATTGATTTGACAAAACATATCCTCGTCAAACCACAGTTCTATGTGAGTAAAATCTTTACTAAAGAGTGGCTCTAACGGATTCAATGTAATTTCAGTATATTGTTCCGTGGTAACATGATGAACACTGGCACGTTTTTCGACAAAATCCTGTGTGAATAGCTCATCTGATATGTACCCAAAACACATCGCTTCATTAAAAGGAACCATTATTTCATCTATGAGGAAATGCGTTTTTTTAAAATAATCAAACATAGCCTGTCCATTTAAAATATGTAAAGTATGTTCCCTAATCATGTGTCCACTCCTTTTAATGTAAACCTCAATGATCAACAAACTATTAAGTTAGAAACTTTTCTTTAAAATTTGGACTCAGTTCACTCCACACATCAAATTTATTTCCATCTAGATCATAGAAAACAAAGTTTCTGCCGCTATGTCCTCTGTTCTCTATTTCTTCCACTTTTATTTCTTTTTCTTTAAATTCTCGATAAATGGTTTCTAGAGAGTATAATCCATTCACTTCAAATGTGAGAGAAAAACACTCTTCACCATATATATTATAGAAGTTGGCACTTTGATTTTCCTTTGCCTTTACCAAGAAGAAACTTTGGTTGGCAAGGTTAATTATTGCTTTGTCTTCATCTCTATAGCTTAGCTCTGCACCTAGATTGTTTACATACCATTGTGAAGATAACTCAACATCTTTCACAGGTAAATAAGTGGTTCCAATCCTTAATAATTTGTTTTCCATTCTATTTTCTCCCTCCTTATATCAAGAATGTCTATATTCGACAATCTCACTGAAACATTGTCCATTCAAAGTATAAAAAACAGATACTTGGCCGTTTCAAATCCTCTCTTAACTTCATATAAGTGTAAAGAGAGGTGATAAGAAATGGGTCTTCAAAGATTTTGTATTTATGAAGTCCTATGTACTGTAGGAACAATACACATCGTTGTGTTTCCAGCAAAAAAACATCCCCTTGATACTAATTCTTATCTAGGACCATAGCCTCCTAATCAATATCGTTACAAAAGTCTAGACTATTTACTGTTTTGTCTCTTTTGATAAGACTCTCCAATAAAAAAAGTGACAATAATCGCGATGATAAAAGGGATGACAGAACCACCCGTCGAGAAACCTGTTGGAGTTTCTTCATAATACTTAAAAATTAACCATTTGATCTGAAACTTATAGCCAATTGAAAGCAGCAAGAAACTAATCAGAAAGAATGATATTAAACCTAAAATAACTGTTTTCGCCAAAACAGCACAGCCCCTCATGATTTTTTTATTTTAGATATAAGTTTAATGCAAACTTAGAATGAAATACATAAAAGAAAAAATAAAAAAGAAGGTTAGAATCGAACCCAAGATCGTTTGATTATGAGTACTTTTTTCTTCTTTTGTGTTTTTACTAAAATATACAAAATTAATAAACAACAAGACTCCAAGTAGCGATGTTACAAACATAGGAAGAAATATCTCCAAAACATTACTACCTCCTTTTTTGCCCAATCTATATTTTATTCGCTTCATTACTGAAATTTTCCTTTTTCCACCATTTAAAGAATAGACAAATGGTATTTAAACTTGGTAAGATGTCTAATAACATAATTCATTTATTGAAAAAGGAGCTACACATAATGTTTTTGACAAAGCTTCAACAAGAGGAGAAAGAAGCGTTTCTTGAGTTAGCCTATTTAATGGCCACTGTTGATGGGAAATTCTCGGTATTTGAAAACCCAGTTATCGCGAAGTATCAAAAGGAAATGGATCTTGAGGATTATAAAATCAAAGGCTTAGCAATAGATGATATTCTTAAGGTTTTTAAAGAAGAACGCTCCAAACATATTGTTCTAACTGAAATCCTTCGCCTGGTTTATTCAGACGGAATTGTTCATGAAAATGAACTAGAATCCATCACTTTAATTAAAGAGCACTTTGGTTTCGACGCAAACAAGTATGCGAATTTCAAAGATTGGATTGAAGGAATTAAAGAATTAGCTAATTACCCAGAGCATGAATAGATCATGAATGAGAAGCAGCAACGTTTAATAACGTTGCTGCTTCTCATTTTCGACCTTTTCGCAAAAGATAAAGGTTTTTCTTTATTTCTTTTTCCACACTCAGAAAAAATTTCTCTATTCCCTTGTTTGCTCCTCCACTTATGACTCGCTCTGCTGTACCAGACAGGATCCCAGTGACTTTTACGTCTGCGTGAATAGTAAGCTGTGTGCTTCCTTGTTGGTCTTTGAAAAATAAATCAGCATTGCCACTGATTTCTCCTAAATTACCTTTTCCTTTCAAAAGCAGATGATAATAAGACGGTGCCTGTTCTTTTTCCAGCTTAACCTCGAGTGTAAATACATCTTTTAATGGTCCTATGTTAATGTCGATTTCAGCTTGATATACCCCATTTCTGCTTTTTACAAATGTCCTGCAGTTTGGAATTGTATTACCAAGAACTTTTTCATCCTTAATGTACTTCCAGACAACCTTTCTCGGCAAACCAAAAGAATGTTGGTATTCAATTTTCAAAGGATCCCCTCCATTTTGAAGGTCTTCAAGTTAAAATACCTACCTCATTAATATTCATTTCAGACATGAATATTCAAAATATATTTTCAAGTCAAACTAAAAAGACGATGACCCCATGTCACCGCCTCTTTACCGATATTCAATTTCTTCGTCTGACCGATACATGATATAAAATGGATAGGATCCATCATAATAGTAGCCCGTTTCATTTTGATACCTTTTGGTTAAAATCATGGATGGAATTCCTTGCTGTACTAATTTCCTGCGTAGTCTGCTTACATTGGTGATATACGTGTTGGGAATAATGGTATCCACGACCGAGAAATCATGCCTTGTGGCTGGCACATCTTCTGAACTATTCAATAGAAAGTAACTCAGCATATTTCCTTGATCCTGAGTAAGTGAAGCTTCCTTCCCGTTAAAAAAAGCCATAATTGTCCGATCACTAAAATAAACCAGCAGGGTGTCATGCGGCGGACTGGCAATTAGTTTCTCACATTCTGCTTTAGAACAAGTCGTTCTTCCCTCTTTATTTACCTTATAAAACGCATGGCGCATTAAATATTGTTCATTTTCTATTAAACTGCTAAACAATGGAGATAACTCCTGTTTCGGTATTTTCTGCGTCTTCGCTTGTGGTAATTGATTCATTTTTTCATACGTTTCCTTGGCAATATGCAACGCACAATTGGTTAAGTACAAATGGGCATTTAACTGCTGCTGTTCATTTAAATGATAGAGATGCTGTTTATGGTAATGGTCATTATCTAATGCATTTTGAAAATATTGAATCGCTTTTGTATAATCATTAAATTTATAAGACAAGAAACCTAGTCGATAGGCTGCCAATGGATTGGTTTTATCATACTTTAACGCTTCCTCCAAGCAGCGAGTTGCCAAGTAATCATCTTTTTGATATTCGGTCTTCAAATACGTTCCATAATGAATGAGACAGTAAATCAATTTCCTTTTTACATAATCTAGCGAACTTTGAACATCCTCATTGCGGCTCCGGACAAGCTGGGAGAGTTTTCGGTACATTTCCTTGTACACTTCAATTTTCATAGAATAATTAGAAAAGCCATGATCCTCTTCCTGCTCATTCAGCTCTTCTTCAATCTCTTCTAATTCTTCAATGGTTTTATCTTTTAAACTCATTATTGTCCCTCCCCCAATGAAAGATTAGATCCACTCAAGTATTTCTATACGATTGCCAAAGGGGTCAGCTGTATAAAAACGATTGGCCCCCGGAAGGTTATTGTCATCCATCACTTCTACTCCGTTAACTAGTAAATGTTTTTTTAACGCTTCAAGATTTTCCACCTCAAAGGCAGGATGCGCTTTTTTTGCTGGTGCAAATGGTTCCTCAACACCAATATGTATTTGTGTACTGCCATTTCGAAACCAAACGCCGCCGCGCTTTTTCAATTCTTCTGGCTTCTCCATTTCCTCAAATCCTAGAATATCTATAAAAAACTTCCTGGCAGTATCTTCACAACCTTTTGGAGCAGCAAGTTGAATGTGATCAATGGCTTTAAAACGATACATACAAAAACTCCCTTTCAAAAAAAGTTTTATAATATACATTTTTCGCCACATCTTGATAAATTCCTTCTATTCCCTACATTAAAACATTTTGCAATTATTCCAAATATTTTATTTGAAGATACCAATGATGACGATGAGATGAAGTTGTCTGTACTCAGCTGCTGATTAATATTGACGCGGAGCAGAATATCTTAAATAATTTCAGTAAACTCATCATCATTCTTTATATTACTATCGATTTCTGCCAGCTATTATTTATCAAAAAAGATGATGAAACCGACTATTCAGTCCTGGAACAAGCAAGCCGAGTTTGTTGAAAATGCCTCCCATGAGTTAAGAACGCCATTAACCATTATTCAAAACAAATTAGAGTTAATGCTGACCACACCTCATGAAAAAATAGCGAACAAATTTGAAAATATTGCCTTAAGCCTATCTGAAACTAGGAGACTATCGAAGCTGACAACTGACTTGTTGACGTTAGCAAGGGCCGACTCTTCTGAAACTCAGCTGGAGAAAAAAGTGGTTCATGTTGACAGTTTTGTTAAAAGAGTATGTTCACCTTATATCGAAATCGCTGAATCACAGGAAAAGCATTTCTGGTTAAACTTAAACAGCACCCATACAATCAATGCAGATGAAACCCGTCTTCATCAGCTGCTTGTCATTTTGCTCGACAATGCATTAAAATACACTTCCGAACATGACAGTATTGGTGTGAAAACATATGAGGAAGACCATAAAGTTATACTGGAAATCAGTGACACGGGGATCGGAATCAAAGAAAAAAATATTCCCTTTATCTTTGATCGTTTTTACCGTGAAGACAAAGCACGGACCAGAGAATCAGGCGGAATAGGGTTAGGTCTTTCTATTGCCAAATGGATTGTTTCAGCTCATGATGGCAGTATTAAAGTCAGCTCCAATGAAAATGGAGGCACGACATTTAAAATAAAACTACCCATGTAAATAAACAATGTAAGAATAGCCGAACTCAGAAAGAGTTCGGCCTTTCTATTTTTAATATGGATCTGCTTCATGTCCCATTTGTTTTACCTTATCTGTCGCCTCATCTGCTTCAGCACTGCTTGTATGTGTGGTATCGTTTCTCATTTCCATTGCATTTGCTACGCCTTCTTTGACACGTCTTCCATAATCCTCGTCTGCATTCGTAAAATACTCGATCATTTTATCCTGGATTTCTGGTCTACATACTTTGAGTGCGTCGACAAGATTGCTGATGAGCTCATCTCTCTCCCATTTCTCAAAACTCCTATATGTTTCACCAGCTTGTCCAAAATCATTGGTGCGGTCAATTTTTTCACGAACCAATTTGTCATTATAGTGTGGTTCATGAACTTTCCCTACCTGTTCAGCTTCTTTTAAACCTCCAATAACGGAAGGCTCATAATTGGTGTGCGGACTTTGACCTGGTGCCAAATCTACGTGATAGGACATTTGCCCGCCCCGCTGGTTGGTTGCCACCCGCTTTTTAGGTGCATTAATAGGAAGCTGTAAATAGTTTGTTCCTACGCGATATCGCTGTGTATCTGAATAGGAAAATGTTCTGCCTTGAAGCATTTTATCATCGGAAAAATCCAATCCATCCACCAAGACTCCTGTACCAAAGGCAGCCTGCTCTACTTCATTAAAATAATTTTCCGGATTTTTATTTAATACCATTTTACCGACTTTTAAGAATGGGAACTTATCTGTTGGCCATAATTTTGTATCATCTAATGGATCAAAATCCAGCTCAGCATGGTAGTCATCACTCATAATCTGAACGCAAAGCTCCCACTCAGGGTAATCACCACGCTTAATTGCCTCATATAAATCTTGGGTAGCATGGCTGATATTTTTAGCTTGAATTTGTTCAGCTTCCTTTTGAGTCAGATTTTTAATACCCTGTTTTAACGGTTCCCAGTGGTATTTGATGAGAACAGCCTCTCCATCCTTGTTCACCCATTTGTATGTATTTACACCTGATCCCTGCATTTGGCGATAATTCGCCGGAATTCCCCAAGGAGAGAATAAGAAAGTAACCATATGTGTAGCTTCTGGTGTACGTGAAAGAAAATCAAACATCCGCTCAGGGTTACTTAAATTTGAAACCGGGTCGGTCTTAAACGCATGAATCATATCAGGAAATTTCATTGCATCGCGGATAAAGAATATTTTTAAGTTATTCCCAACAAGATCCCAGTTGCCATCCTCAGTGTAAAATTTAACGGCAAACCCCCGCGGATCTCGCGCTGTTTCCGGTGATTCCATTGCGCCTGCCACTGTAGAAAAACGAACAAACAGCGGTGTACGCTTTCCTGCCTCTTGGAATAGCTTTGCTCTTGTGTATTTTGCAATTGGTTCATCTCCTACTTTTCCATAGGCTTCAAAATATCCATGCGCACCCGCTCCTCGTGCATGAACCACCCGTTCTGGCACTCTTTCACGGTCAAAATGAGAAATTTTTTCAATGAAATCATAATTTTCAAGCGTGGATGGTCCACGATTGCCAACCGTTCTGATATTTTGGTTATCTGTTACAGGATGGCCCTGGCGATTGGTTAAGGAATCAGAACTTTCACCAGTACCCTTCTTGTCTTGATTTTCTTCCACTTTTAGCCCTCCATTGCTAGAAATAATACTATCTAATTATTACCATTTGAAATCATTGTATGTATTTTTTCTCTTTCTTTATAACATTTAAGGTTTGTTTAAGGTTTACCTAACATAATAGGTTTCAAGAAGTTGTTAACAGATTGGAGAGAGAAAAGTTGAAGGCGATGAGCTTAAATGGAGTGAAGGGCAGGAGAGAATTAAAGCATGAAGTGACTTCATTGGATTGCTATCTGCTTCGACATAAATTAAAGCATTTTATGAAATCGGACCCTCATGCGAAAAACAATGGAAAATACTTAATTTGAAGTGTCTACTTCGATAACTTTGATAATAAGGTTTTGTCGCAGAAAAAAGAAGGTTTACTTGATCGAGATAAGTTTAGAGTCAGGTTATATGATTACAACATGGATTATCTTAATCTTGAAAAAAAGAGCAAACGTGATAATTTAACCTTTAAACAAAAATGCCGTTTAACGGCAGAGGAATATGAACGGATTCAATTTGGTGACATTGAATGGATGGAACATGACACAAGACCTCTCGTTAAGGACCTATACGTCCAAATGAAACTCTATCAATTAAAACCGATGACGGTTGTCGACTATCAACGTGAAGTGTTCATTTATGAATATGGCAACGTCCGGGTCACATTTGATAGCTGCATAAAAACGAGTTTTCGCAATAACGATCTTTTAAACCCAGATTTAGCCATGGTTGAGACTACTCCGAATGTCGTGGTTCTTGAAGTGAAATTTGATGAATATTTACCTGAAGTGATCAAACAATTACTTCAAGTTATCGATCGACGAAAAGGCGGCTATTCAAAATATCAATACAGCAGAATGTTTGGTTAATTCACACATAAATGGAGGATTTACAAATGGAAAGTTTAAATTTCAAGGATATTTTCAAATCAAGTTTTTTAGAAAAAACAAGTAGTTTTTCGATAGTAGATTCATTGATTGGATTGTTGGCCGCTTTTGGACTAGGTTTGCTTATTTATTACGTCTACAAGAAAACTTTCACGGGTGTTATCTATTCTCACACTTTTAATATTTCGTTAATTATCATGGCAATGGCAATGGCAACGGCCCTAATCATCATGGGATTCTTTTCTAATGCATTGTTATCACTCGGGATGGTAGGGGCTTTATCGATTATCCGTTTCCGAACACCTATTAAAGACCCTATGGACATCGTATATATCTTTTGGGCGATCGTGGCAGGAATTTTGTGTGGAGCTGGATTTGTCCCTCTTGCTATTATTGGATCCATTTTGATTGGAGCCGTCTTACTTGTCTTTATTAACAAGATAAAGATTGAAAACCCTTATTTATTAGTTGTGAGATACAGCAGCACTTCGATTGAAAAATCACTTGAACATGTTATTTCTGGACATGCCCTAAAGAATTCTCTTAAATCAAAGTCTGCGATGCCAGGCAGCGATTTTGAAATAACCTATGAAATAAGAGTCAAAGATCATGACCTAGATTTTATTAATCATATTTCAAGTATAGAAGATGTTAAATCAGTGATTATGTTAAGCTATGACGGCAACTTTACTGCTTAATGATTATTAAAACAAAAAATAGAATGAGCAAAATCAAACGACTAGAGAATTATAGCTCTGAGCGTTTGATTTTAATTATTTATCGTGACTATTATTAATTTTTTTCCATCCGTTTCACACATGATAAAACTTACATAGACTAATGATGACTTTCCAAATTATTTATCTAGGGAGATGACTGTAATTTGTATAACCCTTACCAATACAATCCTTATCACTTTAATCAAACTCAGCAATATAACCCAAACCCAAATAAACACACGGTATTAAGAACTGTCGAGCCTTTTGTGCAATATGGATTACATGAAGCAAAACACACTTCTTATGCCCATGCATTACGAGAGGTTGCAGCTATTACCTACCTTATGGGTATGGGATATGATCCTAACATGGCCCACAGGATCGTTGAGTCTTGGGAAATCAACGAGGTATTTTACCCGGGGCAAAGGTTTAATTCCTAACCTTTCAAAAGGTAATAAAAAAGACCAAATCGGATGTGATTTGGTCTTTCAACTTATAAATACAGATGATGTTACACCGCAATCGAGGAACTACTCTCGCATAGCCTTTTAAACCACTAATTAACCTTTATTCATCTTCTTCATCTTCTTCATTTTCATCTTCTTCATCTTTATCTTTTTTCCCCTTGTTCTTTTCCTTATTTCCCTTTCCCTTTCCATTATTTTTCTCTTGCTTTTCTTTTTCCTTTTCCTGCTCTTTCCTTGCTTTTTCCTTTTCTTCTTTTATCTTTTTCATTTCATTTTTGTATTTTTTCTCAATACCTGATAGTGCAAATTTCTCATCTGAAAGCTCTGATTTTGCTTTCGATAAAATTTCTTTAAAAATAACAGGTGTGGTTCCACTGCTTGATGTACCTAAGTAGTGAGTTTCATCCGTCTGATCATACCCAAGCCATACAGCTCCAACTATGTTAGGCGTATAACCAACAAACCAATGATCCTTTGTACCCGCTTCGTTAGCAAAAGGCAGCTGGGTGGACCCTGTTTTACCAGCGATATCAATGCCATCCATAAAAGCCTTCTTCCCAGTACCCTCTTGTACGACACCTTTTAGCATGTAGGTGATTTTTTGTGCGATTTCAGGATCTGTTACTTTCGTAGACTTGTTCTTCCATTTCGCAATTACCTTTCCATCAGCATCTTCTATTTTTTGAATGGAGTGTGCCTCTGCCATTGTTCCATCATTTGCAAATGCTGTGTATGCTTGGGCCATCAATAAAGGCGATGTTCCCTCATGCATTCCACCAAGTGCAATTCCAAGAGAACGATCTTCTTCTTGTAAAGGAATACCGAAACGCACTACTGATTTTGTCCCCTGTTCCAGACCTATTTCATTTAATAACCAAACCGGAGGAACATTGTACGAATTCACGACAGCATCATACATCGTTACCTCGCCACGATATTGTTTATCAAAATTCTTTGGCTGGTAACCTTCAATATTAAGTGGACTGTCTTGTAATAAATCAAAGACTTCGTAGCCTTGTTCTAATGCGGGTGTATATACTGCCAGAGGTTTCATCGTTGATCCAGGCTGTCTCACTAAATGTGTAGCCCTGTTAAAGCCAAGTAAAGTATGTTCGCCTCTTCCACCAACAAGCGCTTGAATTCCTCCACTTTCAGGAGCAATAAAAATCGCACCGCTTTGAAGAAGTTGATCGCTTTGACTAGCTGGAAATAGATTATCATTCTGATAAACTTCTTCTGTCGCCTTCTGGATGGTTGGATTTAACTCTGTAAAAATATGAAGTCCACCTGAAAGAACTTCGTTTTTTGTGAGCTTATATTTCGTCATTGCTTCTTCAATAATGTGGTCCACATAATAAGGGTATTTTCCATCATACTCGTCTTCTACTTCTTCCTCTTTTAACACCACCGGCTGTTCTTTAGCCTTTTTAACATCAGATGCACTAATATATCCTTCCTGTTCCATCAAAGATAAAACAAGATTTCGTCGCTCTATAGATTTTTCCATATTCTTAAATGGTGATAGGATAGAGGGTGCTTTAATTAAACCAGCGAGCATGGCAGATTCACTTAAGGTTAGTTCACTTGCTTCTTTCCCAAAGTACGTTTTCGCAGCTCTTTGGATTCCCCATGCACCCTCACCGAAATAGATTTGATTTAAGTATCTCTCCATAATTTCGTCTTTTGAGTAGGTTCGTTCAATCTTTTTTGTAATGATGAGTTCCTTTATCTTTCGAGTATAGGTTCGTTCATGAGTCAAAAATGCATTCTTAGCCAACTGCTGTGTAACGGTACTACCGCCTGCAACAATATCTCCACTTAACATATTTTTGACAAAAGCCTTCATAATCGCAAAATAATTGATTCCACCATGCTTGTAAAAACGTTGATCCTCGGTAGCGACCACTGCATGTATCACTTCTTCCGGGATTTGCTTAATTCCTACACCTTCAAAACTCGAGTTGGAAATTTTGCTGGCTATCTCGCCATTTTGATCGTAAATAATCGTTGGCAGTGGTGCCGGCTTATTTAATTTACTAACATCACTCGTCCAGATAAAGATATTGACGACAAGTAAACCACATAAGGCAACTATGATTCCTGCTATAATCAATTTCTTAACTAAACTCTTATTTAAAAACTGGCTCCAATCCCGTTGTTTAGACGCCTTTCTTTGCTGTCTTTGTTCCATTCGTCCCACGTCTTTGACCACCTTTAATTCTACTAACTGCATTTATCTTTTTACATATTGCTCTATTTTAAAACGAAATTTATGAAAGTTAATGAGAAATAAGCCTTACATTCTGGTAGGACTAAAATATCATTATCAATAAAAAAAAGAGCATACCAATTATTATTGGCATGATCTTTTTTCGTTACCTTATGTTATTGATTAGTGGTTGGTGGTGTCTGGCTGCCATCTGGCGCTTCTCCTGTAGGAGGTGTTTGTCCACGATCAGGTCTTTGACCACCGCCTCTCATGCCTCCGCCTCCAGGACCGCCGCTGCTGCCGGTTGTCACACCGGATTCATTAAGCCACGTTACAGAGTCCAAAATCATAAATTCTACTACTTTGGTACCGCCAGTGTAATCTCCATCACTGTAAAGACCATCTGCCTCTTTACCTGTTGATGTTCCCCCTGAATAAAGCGTATAATCCTTATCCTTTTCGAGGTTTGGTGAGCTGATAAATACTGCTTGATAATCTTTCTCCGGTGCAAACGTTGCTACTGTGTTTCCATCGCTGTCTCCAAGATGAAGGAGTGTACCTGCTGCTTGTGTTTCAGGATAGGTCATAACCATAGCATTCTGGATTGATTGTTCTGAAGTAGCCTGTAACACCCCTGCACTACCTGCAGCAATCAAGAAACCACCCGCCATTTCAAAACTTTGATCGTAATCAAGTGAACCATTGCCATTGTCTGTCGGACCATTAACTAAAACCGTACCAGCAGTCATTTGGATTGAACCATTGGAATCGAGTCCATCACCTGCTGAGTTAACGGTAACAGTTCCACCTGAAATCGATAATAAATTGTCATCCGTTTCAGTGGATTGGAAGTCCATACCTGAACCGTCAATTCCGCCGCCAACATTGATCCCATCGTCGCTTGGAGTAACGTCAATTTCACCATCGGCTATACTTATGACTTTACTCTCAATTCCTTCATAGCTTTTGGTAATGTTTATTTTTCCACCTTTTGTAAGAACAGCTGTATCTCCATGTATACCATCATCTCCTGATGCCATCGTCATTTCACCGCCTGCAATGGTGACGCTATTGTTGCTGTGTATCGCATCATCAGAAGAATCAATCTTAAAGCGTCCCCCACCGATAGCCACATCTACCGTTGCTTTTAATCCTTTTGCACTTTCAGTTTCTGTTACTGGAGTGGTTGCCGTTGTGGTTTCATTACCAGTCGGTCTCATATCATATCCTTTCGTTGCTACCGTTTCTGGGCTGCCGCCACCAGAAGAAATGGTATAGTCTCCATCAGCAATTAATAAAGAGCTTTCAGCTTGGATTCCATCACTACTTGCTGTGATATCATACCTACAACCCTCAAGGGCTATATTTCCTTTCGACGAATCTTTATTATTTGAAGACTTGATTCCATCTCCGCCGGCCTCAATGGTAATCGTTCCTTCCTTAACTCCCACCACATCTCGGCCCATTAATCCATCATCTACTGAATCAATCTCAATGGTACCGCCTGTGATTCTTAATTCGTCTTTACTCGTTATTCCATTATTGTAATTTCCATGGACCGTTAGTTTACAAGTACCATTAATCGTTAGGTTGTCCTTACTATAAAGGGCTGCATTCGGCTTATCAGATGAATCCTCTAGCACATATTCGGTTCCATCCGATAGCGTATTATCCGTACCTTCCGGAAGAGATACAACGGTTTTTCCT
Organism: Neobacillus driksii; assembly: GCF_013409995.1. Lineage (GTDB taxonomy): Bacteria > Bacillota > Bacilli > Bacillales > Cytobacillaceae > Neobacillus > Neobacillus driksii. The sequence goes on along the minus strand of NZ_JACCBX010000007.1, from coordinate 286,369 downwards.
GCATTTTTCACATAAATCGGAGCTTGATTGCTACTGTTTATTGAGGCACCATTTAATACGAGCTTAACAGTTCCCTTATCTTCTGCATCAACAATGATTTGACCGTCATCTAGATTACCGCTAATAACATATACTCCTGCAGCCCTTAGGGTAACAACATTATTCGTTACGAACACTGCTCATTAAAGCTAGCACTAGCTCCATTTAATTCAATATAAGTTGGATTTTCATTTTCCCAATCCGTGTAAAAATCGTCATCGCTATAGGAAATAGTTTCACCTATAACTGCACTAACCTCTTTATCTCCAATTGTACTTAACTCCTCCGTATTTACAGCTGCAATTGTACTAGATTCGTTCGTGGAATCTGTAGCTTTACTGCAGGAAAACAAAAGTGTTGAGCATAAAATGATTGAACCTGCTTTTAATAACATTGATTTTTTCTTCATCCTATTGTCTCCTTTTTTCATTTCTAACAAATCCGGGGTTTTGGTATCTCATGACCATGGATTCATTTTATAAAGGAAACCTTAAACAAACCCTAACAATAGAGCCCGATCAATGAGTAGGATTAAGTAAATTACTATACATATTTTTATTATTAAAGGAAATGATGGAAATAGGTATCCGCTAATTGGAGGTTATATAATGGAAGTAGACAAGAAAGTAATGATTACATCTGCAGAACTTGCTCAGCTTTGGTCTCAATACATGAATGACAGCGGCAGCGCTTGTGTTCTTACATTTTTTTTGGAAAAGGTGGAAGACCCAGAAATAAAACCTATTATTGAATTTGCATTACAATTATCTAAAAAACATATTGAAAAACTAACGGTCTTTTTTAATGAAGAGGATTATCCTGTCCCTTATGGTTTTAATGTAAATGAGGATGTTGATTTAGCCGCTCCGAAGTTATATTCAGACAGCTATGTTCTTCAATTTATCCACCAAATGTCAAAGATTGGTCTTACCACATATTCAGCCAGCGTGGCATCAGCGGTACGATCCGACATTACAGATTATTACATAGAATGTCTTTCTGAAACGATGCAATTGTACAAAGTTTCAAAGGATCTATTATTGGAGAAAGGCCTGTATGTAAGGTCGCCACATTTACCAATGGAGAAGGTGGAATTTGTCAATAAACAGGCCTTTCTTTGGGATGCAATCGGTGAAAAAAGACCATTAATCGTCGCAGAAGTAGGCAATCTATATGCAAACGTTCAGCGAAATATTCTAGGTGAAGCCACTCTAATTGGATTTAGCCAGGTGGCGAAGGACAAGGAAGTTATTCAATTTTTTCTAAGAGGGATTGACATTGGTAAGAAACATATAAAATTGTTTGGGAAAAAGTTGGCGGAATGTAATCTCCCCGTTCCGGCTAGCTTAGCTGCAGAAGTAACAACAAGTACATCCTATACATTTTCTGATAAATTGATGATGTTTTTTACGAGCGGGTTGATTGGATTAAGTATCGGTTATTACGGTACTGGTGTCGCTCAAAGTCCCCGGCTGGATTTGGGGGTCATGTATAACAGATTATCGTTAGAAATTCAATTGTATTCAGAGGATGGCGCTAATATCATGATCAATCATAAATGGATGGAACAACCGCCGATGGCTGCAGATCGTGGTGAGTTAGGGACCGAAAAAAAGTGAAATTGTATGTAAAAGGCCGGTCATGTAACCGGCCTTTCTTGTGTTTACCTAAGTATTTATGACTTTACTGTTGTAGTTGGTTATCTTGGTCCATCTTTCCTTTTGCAAGGCTGCTGGTTTCAATATATTTGTACTCTTCCTCTAAGTCACTTAAGGTCCATTCATACAGATGTCGATCTTCTTTTTTAAACACACCGACTTTAAGCAATTTATCTATAAGAAATTGCCTTCTTTGCTGGACTGCGGTTCGAAGAATGTTCTTCATACCATGTCACCTCCAGTTTTTTTAATGCTCCTAAGTTACCTATCCGATTGTAAACTTTTCCTGGGTGGGTGTGTGTCGATTTTTAGCATCTTTACCTACTCTTAAATTAAACTTCATCTTAACTTAATAAAAGATAATAAACTGTATTTTTATTAATGGTCTACGGTTTAGCCAATTTTTGATATGATAAATAAAAAGAAGTTAGCGGGGATGTTTTTGATAAGTCTTAATAAGAAAATAAATCGCTTTTACATAACACTGTTTATTGCCTCTCTTGGAGGTATTTTCTTTTCGCTTTTAGGAATCCCTATTCCTTGGATGCTCGGGCCGATGACAGCTGTTTTGATTTCTTCCAAATCAAGAGGATTTCAAGGATTGTGGCCAAGACAGATTCGGGACGCAGGCTTGGTGCTATTAGGGTATTCGATAGGATTATCACTTACAAAAACGGCTTTGATCCAAATTTTTGGAAAACTGCCCTTAATGCTTTTATTAACCATCATTCTTATAGCCTTTTGTTCTGGGATTGCTTTTTTTGTTTCTAAGCTTTCAGGTATTGGTTACCCTACCGTCCTCACTGGCAGTATTCCAGGAGGACTTTCTCAAATGATTACTTTTGCAGAAGAGGCAAAGGGGATTGATCTGACTGTTGTTACTTTTCTACAAGTAACACGTGTAATTATCATTATTTTCTCGGTTCCTTTTTTAATTAGTAGCCCAATATTTGATCATCTTTCAGGTAAACCCACTCTTGACCTTGCTGAAAACACTGGATTGTTTTTTCCTAACATCCTTCTATTTGTGGTAATATGTGTGATTTTTGCTTTCATAGGAAAAGCTGAATTTCCCTACACCATTTTTATTAGGACCAATTGTTGGAACTGGTATCTTGACCATTTCTGGTTTCCACGGTCCGGAACTGCCAACCATCCTATTAGATTTATCTCAATTCATGATTGGGAGCTACATTGGCTTAATGTTAAAACCAGAAAAGCTTGAGAATAAAACAAAAATCCTCTCACTGGCGATCGTTAGCGGAATTGTAATGGTTTTGGAATCATTAGGGATGAGCATGCTTCTTGTCCATTTTTACGATATCACACCTTCGACAAGCTTTTTAAGTTTAACTCCTGGAGGTGCAGATCAAATGGCTATTCTCGCACATGAAGTCCAAGCGGATTTATCCATGGTGGCGGGCTTTCAATTATTCCGGCTTCTATTTATCTTTTTTGCTGTACCTCCATTGCTAAGATGGATTTTTAAAAAGAATTTGTTAAAAAAAGAGGAAAAGCCCACCTAATCAATTAGGTGGGCTTTTCGATTATACACCGCGCTTATTACCCCAAAGCAGGGCATGTAGTTGAGGCAGTACTCTGACATTGTTTAGCTGACTGTCTTCGACTACCCGATTGACGAGCCACTCATATTTATTAAGCAGCTTTTGGATTAGTTCTTGATTATTACCATTCATAATATCGTCATTCCCTACCTGCAAATAAAAAGGTATGCCTTCATAACGCTTATGGACCATTCTTGCATATTCGAGATCAGTTTCATCGAAAATAACGACTTTTAAACTAACATTATTCTCAAACTGGTTTTCATCTAAATTTATAAAAATTGAATCTAATATTTCAAAATTTGTTTCCATGTTCGAGCTTGGAGGTTTTGGCGAGATAGTTAGTTCATCAATTTTTAAAAACCAATCCTGCCATCTGCTTCCCTGTGTTTCAATTCCAATCTTAATCTCATTTTCTGTTAATAAATCAATCAGTGAATCTAGATTTTTTAAAAGTGCAGGATTCCCCCCTGAGATGGTAACAAATGAGAAATTGTCCCCGCCAAGGGCTTTTAATTCTGTCCAAATTTCTTCTGCAGTCATCTGCCTAATATCATCTTTGGCGCTGCCATCCCACGTGAAGGCTGAATCACACCAGCTGCAGGAGTAATCGCAGCCGGCTGTTCGAACAAACATTGTTTTTTGTCCAACGACCATTCCTTCTCCTTGAATCGTTGGGCCAAAAATCTCTAATACGGGAATTCTGTTCATTCCTCCATCCACTCCCTTCTCGCTTCTGCATAGCTGGTAGGCGTTTCAAAAAGACGGACAAATTCTACTCTAGCTCCAATATAATGATCCTTGTTTTCCTCTTTAGCTAATGATTCTTGCATTTTTTCATAAATCCAGACGACGATATTTTCGGCAGTAGTATTCATAGGAGGAAGGGTTTCGTTTAAATAACGGTGATCAAGGTGAATTTCAATTTCATTTTTCCATATCTCCTTGATATCGCCAAAATCCATCATTAATCCTCTGTCATCTACATAGCCGCTAATCCCAAAGACCACTTTATAGGTATGTCCGTGAAGATTCTTGCATTTACCTTCATAGCAGTGCAGGTGATGGGACGCATCAAAAGTAAATTCCTTGCTGACTAATACGCGCTTATTATGATACTTGAGTTCTTTTCGCTGGATATCCTCATCTATTTTTTGCAATTTATCGACGATTCTAAAGCCGTACATCTCTTAAAACCTCCCACTTAGAAAGTCATCAAGTCCGCGTTTTCTTAACACACATGCCGGACATTCGCCGCAGCCGTCAGAAATAACACCATTATAGCAGGTTAATGTTTTCTCACGTACAAAATTAAATGCATCTAATTCATCCGCTAATGCCCATGTTTCCGCTTTATTCAGCCACATTAATGGGGTGTGGATTACAAAGTTATCATCCATGGAAAGATTTAAGGTTACATTTAATGATTTAATAAAAATATCGCGGCAATCTGGGTAGCCGCTGAAATCTGTTTCACAAACACCTGTGACTAAATGCTTGGCACCAACCTGACGGGCTAATACTCCTGCAAAGGTAAGGAACAATAGATTTCTTCCTGGAACAAACGTTGAAGGCAGTTCACCTTCTCCTCCTTCTTTCACTTCAATATCTGAGCGTGTTAATGCATTCGGTGCAAGCTGATTTAATAAAGACATATCTAAAATATGGTGTTTTACACCTAGTTCATTAGCTATATTTTTGGCACATTCAATTTCTAAACTATGCCGTTGATTGTAGTCGAAAGTGACGGCTTCCACCTCTTTAAATTGTTGTAATGCCCAAAATAAACAAGTAGTACTGTCCTGCCCGCCGCTAAATACGACAATGGCTTTTTCATCTTTTAACATGAGTAATGAAACTCCTTCCAAAATAGAAGAAGCAGTACCCCAAGATAGAAGTACTGCTTCTTCTTAGTTTTTTTAACGAGGGGTGCTAGAACCTCTGTTGTTTTCTGTTAGTATGATACCATAATAAAAGTAAAAGATTAATCTTTTAAATATTGGGATTATTTATTGTCCAATATTTTTCAATTGACGTTTGGCTGAGTGTCCTTTATCATATGGAGAAGATAATACCCGTACTTATACGGGAGAGGTTCATAGCTGATACCCTCTATAAAAAACTATGGATTCATGACTCTATGCCATGTCCATATGCGGACATGGCTTTTTGTTTTTATCCAACTAGTTTGTAATAGAATGATTGCTTGGGCTTTCTGAATATACATTTTGACTTGGAGGTTTTTTTATGTCAGGCCGCAGCCACGAAGAAGGATTAAAAGATTTAACACTACTAGGAAATCAAAATACACAATACTCATTTGAATATGCACCTGAGGTTTTGGAGGCAGTCGATAATCTTCACCCAGAGCGTGATTATTTCGTAAAATTTAATTGCCCGGAATTCACTAGTCTTTGTCCGCTTACCCATCAGCCCGATTTTGCAACGATGTATATCTCATACATTCCAGATAAAAAGATAGTTGAGAGTAAATCTCTAAAACTTTATTTATTCAGCTTCAGAAACCATGGTGATTTCCATGAGGATTGCGTTAATATTATTATGAACGATTTAATTAAACTTTTGGATCCCCGCTATATTGAGGTTTGGGGTAAGTTCACGCCACGTGGCGGTATTTCTATTGATCCATGGTGCAACTATGGCAAGCCAGGTACCAAGTTCGAAGAAATGGCCACTTTCCGTTTAATGAACCATGACCTTTATCCGGAAAAAGTCGATAATCGTTAATGAAAACTTTTTGCAACAAAAATTAAATAGTCTTGTAAACCTGTAACATTTTCCATGTGATACATTAGTTTAGTAGTTACTAGACGAATGTAGAATGAGTTGATTTCATGTTAAATGTCAAAGAGGTTACAGAACAGCTTCGAGCTGAGGGGATTACGGATAGTGAACAGGTTGTCATTCGTTGGATTCTCGATGGGAAAATTAAAGCCAGAAGAACAAAGCACCTAAATCTCGAATACTCCATAACTCCCGTTGATTTAGCGTCTTTTATTTTGGAAAAAAAGATAGAGAACAAAACCAAGCAGTTCGGAGTAGATTTTCTCAATTGGGAAAAAACGTTTCGTGACAATCAAAAATTGAAAGAAGAAATTGACCAGTTAAAAACGACAATTCGGATCGAACAAGCAAAAAATCGATCCTTAAAAAGAATGCTAAAAGCAGAATATGAGCTTACCGATACTCCGCCGTTGACCCTAACCTCGATATTAGGATTAGATCCTGGTGCAGATATGGATGTTGTTAGGAAAGAATACAAAAAATTATTAAAAGCCCTTCACCCTGACCGAGGCGGAGATGAACGGCTATTTAAAGTGTTTTATGAACATTATGAAAAGGTAAAGGATTCAGCAAAAAGCTGAATCCTTTTTTCATGAGTACCACTTTTTCTTTTTTATCCTTGATATGAGCTTCATGAACACTTTATGAGGTCCACTTTTTCTTTTTATCATTAATTTGGACCTCATAAACTCTTTATGAGGTCCATTATTATCCTGATTCGTGCTTCTTGAAATAACTAATATTAAAAACCTATAAGACTTGATTACTTTTGACTCCGTTAATCGAATAGCTTGCGACTATGTTTGCACTTAATGAATGGGACACGGAGCAGTATTTGTCTTTTGACAATTGGATGGCGCGGACTACCTTTTCTTCTGGCAGGTCCCCTTCTACTGAATAGTGAATATGAAAGTCGGTAAATTTCTTCGGTTCTGTATCCGCACGTGTTCCCTCTACTTCCATGGAAAAACCAGTTAACTCTAAACGCATTTTCTTCAAAATCATCACGATGTCAATTCCTGTGCAGCCTGCAAGCGAATAAAGGAGTAGCTCTGTCGGTCTAGGTCCACTATTTTGACCACCAACTTCTGGTGCAGCGTCCATTCTTAATTCGTGTCCTGAAGGTGTCGTTCCAGTGAAAGACATATCCCCTGTCCATGTAATTGTTGATTTCATTTCTACCATCCCTTTCCTCTATGTATTGCCACCCTTATTTTACCTTAAAAAAAGGTTTTGAACCCATAACCTGAGTCCAAAACCTTCCATTATTACTTCAATAATGATAAGTCGATTAAACCTTTAATGTCACTGCTTGGAATATATCCAGCTTCTTTGCTGATATCTGCCATTTCCTGAATGACTTTTTCGTTAACGTCTGTTGTGACAGCTAAACGTGAGAATGCTGCGTCTACTTCATCTTTATTTAACTCTTTACCTGTAAGATTTTTTAAGTGCTTCATGACAACTTCTTTGCTCTCTTCAGGATTGTCCTGAATAAATTTCACCGCTTTTTTATGAGCGTCTAAATATTGCTTTGCTAAGTCTTTGTTTTCCAAAAAGTCTGCTCTAGCAGCAACGACTGTATTGGTAGATTCCTTACCCCATGCAAATTTGTCCCAGTCTAAAAGGAGTTTACCATTTGCTTGGTTTTCAAGTACATATCCCCAAGGCTCTTGTGTAGCAGCTGCGTCAACTTGTTTTTGGATGAAAAGAGATGCTGTGTCAGCAGGAGCTGCTGCAAATAAATCAACTGTACCGCCGCTTGTTTTCGCTTTTAAATCTGCGTCTTTTAATGCTTTACGTAACATTACATCCTGCGTGCTTCCAATAACCGGAATCGCTACTTTTTTTCCATCTAAATCTTCTAATTTTTCAACTCCGCTGCCTTCTGCAGCCACTAGAACCGCTCCACCATTTACCGCACCTGAGATGAGGTGGTATTCTTTGTTTTTTACATAGAAGTTAAGTAATGGCCCTGGACCTACTGTACCAACATCTATTGCCTTAGTCGCCATAGCTTCCATAAATAATCCGCCATTTGCAACCGTTTTTGTTTCAATTTTTACATCTTTACCGAAAGCTTCCTCAAAATAGCCTTTTTCAAGTGCGACAATTGTTGCGATATGAGTTAGGTTCGGAAAATAACCAATCTTAACCGTTTTCGCCTCTCCGCTATTGCTTTTGCCTTCACCTTCGTTGGATGATTGGGCACAGCCGCTTAAAAGTCCAATAAATAAGATCGTGATAAATAGATAAAGCATCGATTTTTTTAACATTTTTTTCTCTCCTGGCTATTTTTTTATTAAACTCTTTTTCGAATACCCCATTTTATTTCTACATTACGTTCAAGTCTGGAAAAAACAACATTATCGACAATAGTCCCGATGATGGCAATGATAATCATGACAGAGATAACTAAATCCATTTGACCGAGAGAACGACCCATTTCAAGCAGCTGTCCAAGTCCTCCGCCGCCGCCAAGCAGTTCACCTGCCATTAAGGCGCGCCATGAAAATGCCCATGCAATCCGCAGCCCTGAAATGATTTGCGGTACAGATGCTGGAAGGATAACAGTTCGAAGGAAATGAAAACCACTGGAACCATAGACCTTTGCCACCCGCTGATAAAGCTGAGGGACATTCTTGAAACCGCTCGTTGCGTTAACCGTCATGGTCCACGTTGCTCCGATTGTAACAATAAAAAGAATCGAAAAATCATTTAAACCAAACCAGATAATCGCTAGTGGGAACCAAACAATACTTGGAATTGATTGAAGCGCCGTTACGACAAATCCCAATGTGTCTTCGACCAGTTTATATCGCCAAATGAAGTACCCTAATATTAATCCCACAACTATGGCTATCGTAAACCCAAGGAGGATACGCCCCATACTTTTACCGATTGCCAGCGTAATTTGACCACTCATTAAGCCGTTGAAAAGTGTTTCCAAAACCTGACTCAGGCTGGGAAACATAAAATCCGGAAGGCTGGAAAATCTAGATGTGACTTCCCATATCACCGCTATCGCCGCGATGAAGATGATCCGTCTTAAAGCTGTAGTCATCACCGATTTCCTCCTTCAAAACTTTTTCAATTTCTTCTTGCAATATAGACAAGATTCGTTGTTCAGTATTTAACGTCACACTATCAGGTGTAACCCCATCCTTCATGGTTGGAACAGGAATAATTTCCTTGATCCTTCCGGGACGTGTGGCAAAAACCACGACTTCTTCTGAAAGAAGGACCGCTTCTCTAATATTGTGGGTGATAAAAAAGATGGTAACTTTGGTCTTTCTCCAAATATCAAGCAGCTCTTTATGAAGTACCATTCTCGTTTGTTCATCTAATGCTGAAAAAGGCTCATCCATTAACAGGATGTCAGGCTCCATCACTAATGCTCTAGCGATGGAAACCCTTTGCTTCATGCCGCCAGATAATTCGTGTGGATAGGAATTTACATACTTACTGAGGTGAACCATTTTTAATACATCAAGAGCCTTCGCTTTTGCCTCTTCCTTTGGCATTTTTTTTAAATTTAGCCCATAGGTTACATTTTCTAAGACAGTCAGCCAAGGAAATAAACCTGCTTCTTGGAACACTACCACTCTTTCACGACCAGGTTTCGTTACCAAGTCTCCATTAACGCGAATTTCGCCGCTATCTGCTTTATCAAGTCCCGCCACAAGGTAGAGCAATGTAGACTTCCCACATCCAGATGGTCCAACAATTGAAACAAAACTTCCTTTTTTAACATTCAAATTTATTCCATCAAGTACTTTTACGTTTTCTTTTCTATCATTTACAAAACTCTTTTGAATCTTTTCTATCGTTAAGTACATCTATATTTCACCTCTTTTTTAAATCCCCAGTAAAACCATTGGTTTTATTATATTACAAACAGTTGTTAAGTCAACTATTATTCTTTCATTATGCTATTTATTTATTCCAGTATCAGTTCTATATATATTAACTGAATTTTCTTTAAATATTTTTCTACAAAGGTCTAACAACCCTAATGGATTCCCGTCGTTATTTGCTAGAACATTGCTTTTTCTAATAGATTCTGGTGATTCATGTAGACAAGTTTTTTATAGTCATGGCAGGAGAAACACTCTTCTACCTCAAACTATTAGAGTAGACGAAAAAAAATAGTCTATTGAATAAGTTGAAAGGTGGTCATAGCTATGAGCCAAGATATTACCCTACAACAAATTGCTGAAGGAGTACCAAAGACACTTTTAAATGCATCTGATAGAGACATTGAAGGCATTCAAAGAATTATTGAAGAAACAATCAAACTAAGAGAAGCGCATAGAAACCTGCAAAAAATGGTAAAAAGTTTTTCAACTTCTACGATTCAGCGAACCTAAACATAATAATCAAAAAAAAGACCCATCTTTTTAAATGGGTGGGTCTAAAATTACCTACTAAGGCATACATATGAACTTAAGAGAATCTATTACTTTTGTAAGGAAGCAACAGTCTATCAGGTCTCATTATCAATCTTTGAAAGTGAAAAATAAAGGTTAAAAGATCTTCTTGAAATGAGGTAGCTTTAAATCGGCCCTGCCTCGCTGTTAATTTTCTATGGTCATTAAGCAATTTGTCAAGCTCTTGGCTGCATACTATTGTTTCCTCACAAGACAGTCCTTTTTCCATACCTAATTCTATCATTTTAGCCCTTTTCTCATTTATTGCTTCTTCTAAATCTACTATACTCATAACAAAAACACACCTCTAAACAATATTAATTATCTAGTTGCTTTTATATGTTAGTCATGGAAAGTATTATAGCATGTATTTAAATCTATTAAATCATTTCGCTAAAACAAGTTAAATTATGACAAAACTAGACGATATTTAAAATTTCTGAATATTTTTACGAAAGGCCGCGTTCAATAAGTCTGTTGATTTGTGCTCCAGGCGCTTCGCTTTCCGCAGGCGGTTCGGGAAGCCTCCTCGGCGCTAAAGCGCCTGCGGGGTCTCCCCTGTCCCGTCCTCCTGCAGGAGTCTCGCTCCCTCCGCACAAATCAACAAGTTCTAAAATCATCATTTTCCTCGGACACAGCACAAAAAAAGAGACAGGATTTCTGTCTCTTTTCCGATATTACGCATGAAAATTTGTGCCATCTGTCGTAGCTTGGACGATTCCTGCACGAATAACGAAATCACCGAAGTGCTCGTCTTGGTTGCGTTCTTTCGCATATCGGGAAAGAACCACACGCAACTCACTTAAAATTTCTTCTTCACCAATGTTTTCTCGGTACATTTTACTTAAGCGGCTGCCATCATGGGCTGCTCCTAAGTACATATTGTATTTGCCTGGTGCCTTACCGATAAAGCCTATTTCTCCGAGTGCATGACGTGCACAGCCGTTCGGACATCCTGTCATCCGAATGGTTATCTCTTTATCTCGAAGACCGTTCTCATCCACAATATCTTCGATTTTGTCGATAAGACGTGGCAAATAACGTTCTGCTTCTGCCATTGCTAAACCGCATGTCGGCAGGGCAACACAGGCAATCGAGCTGCGACGGAGCGCTGAATAATGCTCACCATCTGTTAGACCATATTGTTCAATCAATTCATTAATCTTCTTCTTTTTCTGTGCTGATACATTGGCAATGATTATATTTTGATTGGATGTCAGACGGATATCACCTGTATGTATCTTGGCAATTTCCCGTAAGCCTGTCTTTAGCTTATAATCATCAAAATCTGCGACACGTCCACCTTCAACGAACAATGTTAAATGCCATTTTCCGCCAATGCCCTTTACCCAGCCATAACGATCGCCATTGTTATCAAAATGATAAGGTCTTGCTTCACCAAGACTCCAGCCTAGGCGTTCTTCTAGTTCTTCCTTTACTGTTTCAAGTCCTAAACGGTCGACAGTATACTTGAAACGAGCGTTTTTACGTTCTGAACGGTTTCCGTAATCACGTTGAATCGTAATCACTTTTTCTGCCACATCGTAGATTTGTTCTGGTTTAACGAAGCCTATTACCTTGGCAAGCTGCGGGTAGGTCTCTTTGTCTCCGTGAGTCATTCCCATTCCGCCGCCAATTGCTACGTTAAAGCCGACAAGCCTTTCGTTTTCAACAATCGCAATTAAACCTAGGTCCTGTGAGAAAACGTCAATATCATTTGATGGCGGTACTGCAATACCGATTTTAAATTTACGCGGCAGGTAAAGCGGTCCGTACATTGGTTCTTCTTCTACTTCCGGTGTTCCAGCGACTTTTTCCTCATCAAGCCAAATTTCATGATAAGCTCTTGTCCGTGGCAATAGGTCATTACTTAATTTTTTCGACCATTCATACACTTCTGAGTGAACCTCAGACTGATAAGGATTAGATGCACACATCACATTACGGTTTACATCACCGCAAGCGGCAATGGTGTCTAGAAGAGCAGCATGAATTTCCTGAATAGTGCTTTTCATATTCCATTTTAAGATGCCATGCATTTGAAATGTTTCACGAGTAGTTAACTTTAAGGTACCATTGCCATATTTTTCAGCTAAGTCATCCATGACAAGCCACTGCTCTGGAGTTGCTACACCACCAGGCATACGAACACGAAGCATAAACTGGTAAGCAGGCTCTAACTTTTGCTTTTGTCGCTCGTTGCGGAGGTCACGGTCATCCTGCAAGTAGCTGCCATGGTGCTTCATTAGGCGGTTATCATCGTCTGGAATTCCTGCACTGATTCGGTCGAGCATTACTTCCTTTAGTGTTCCGCGTAAAAAGTTACTTTCTCTTTTTATACGCTCTACATCACTTGGCGCGCCTTCAGGTGCCTTTAATTTTTGCTTCACCATTTAAGAAAAATCTCCTTCCACTACTGTATCAATATACATCGCGCTGGTATCGTTTTTGCTGCTGCATATCTGCTAAGTAGGCTTCTGCCTCTTCTCGGCTCAAGCTTCCTTCTTTTTCGATTATTCCAATAAGTGTTTGATGGACGTCATGTGCCATATGTTTCTCATCACCGCAAATGTATACGTGAGCACCCTCTTGAAGCCATTGGAACAATTCTTTGCTTTGTTCAAGCATACGGTGCTGAACATAAACTTTTTCAGCTGTATCACGTGAAAAAGCAACATCCATCCTAGTTAATACACCGTCTTTCAACCATTTTTGCCACTCTGTTTGATAAAGGAAATCTGTCACGAAATGCTGGTCTCCGAAGAACATCCAAGACTTACCTTCTGCTCCAGTTTCCTCGCGCTCTTGCATAAAGGAGCGGAATGGTGCTACACCTGTACCTGGTCCTACCATAATGATTGGTGTAACAGGATTCGCCGGGAGCTTAAAGTTTTCGTTATGTTGAATGTAGACTGGTACCGTGTCTCCTGGCTGTAATCGTTCTGCTGTAAAAATGGAGCAGACACCTTTGCGGTCACGACCATGAGCATTGTAACGGACAGCACCTATTGTTAAATGAACTTCATCTGGATTTGCATTTAAGCTGCTTGCAATTGAATATAAGCGTGCAGGCATTTTCCTAAGTATTGAAACAAACTCTTGAGGAGAGCTATTTACTGGTCCAAACTCACGAACTACATCAAGTAAATCATGTCCTTCAAGAAAGGATTTTACTTTTTCACTATCATTTAGAAGTTCCTGTAGTTCATTGTTTGCGGTAAGTTTTGCTGCTTTTTCAAGAAGCGGTTTTGTTAATGTTGTAATCTCATAATATGTTGTCAGCGCGTCTTTTAACGAAAGAACTTCGCCTTGTTTATTAATAGTTACACTTTCTTCTGGGCTCCATTTTAATTCTTCTAGAAGAAGGTCAACTAGTTCAGAATCATTTTCTGGATAGATTCCAAGCGCATCCCCTGGTTCGAAACTAAGGCCAGACCCTTCTAGCGATAACTCGAGATGGCGTGTTTCTTTATTTGATCCGCGGCCGTTTAAGTTGAGATTATCAAGCACTTCTGCTCTGAATGGGTTGGTTCTTGAAAAGGTCGATTCAACTGTTTGAGTTGCCGTACCCTGAGTTAGTGCAGGAATTCCACCCTTTGCTTCACCAAGGCTGCTGATGACTCCTTCCAGCCATTCTGCTGCTGGTTCATCGTAATCAAGATCACAGTCGAAACGTGGATAAAGTCTGGTTCCACCCAGTTCCTCTAGTCGAGCATCAAATTGTTTACCTGTTTGACAGAAGAATTCATATGAGCTATCTCCAAGCGATAACACTGAAAAGTTTAAGTCTTCAAGCTTCGGAGCTCTTTTGCCATGTAGAAACTCATGGAATGTCAGGGCATTATCCGGTGGATCGCCTTCTCCGTGGGTACTTACGATAATAAGTAGATTTTTTACTTTCTTAATATTGTTTGGCTTAAAATCACTCATGGCGGAAACAGTTACTTGGAATCCTTTTCCTTCAAGTGTCGTGCTTGCCTTTTTTGCTAAGCCTCGTGCATTACCTGTTTGTGATCCGTAAAGAATGGTCACTTCTTTTGAAGCTGTCCCCTCTGTAGTTCCCTGCTGGCTTGGCACCCCGAGGACTGAAGCCAATGGCGCAGATGCTGCACCCGCAAGATACCCACTCAACCAAACTTTTTGAGATTCAGTAAAAGTAGGTAAGAGACGATTTAGGAGTTCCGCCTGCTCCTGATTAAACGGACTGTTCATTACCTGAAGTTGCAACGTTATCCACCTCACTATGGAATATAAACTTTATCATACAGTAATTTTTTAGAGGCTGTTAGATTTAAATTAGTCTTTTTAATGACCCAGTTCTCTATTTATATGTTTTAGTTACCTAAATTCTTTTGTTTCTGCTCACCAACCGCACGTTCGATTACAATATCTTCTATTACGGTATGGTTGCTTAAAGCTGGAGTACAAAGAATCTCTTGACCTTCTTTTTGACGAGATCGCACGATTTTGTTCAATTCTGCAAGAAGGAGACCGGTAAATAGCATATAAGGAGCGACAATTACTCGGCCTTTAGCTCCTTCCGATATCGTCTCTAATCCCTCACTCAGCTTCGGTTCAGTGGCTGCAAAATAGCAAACAGTTACCTTTTCAGGTCCAAGCCGCCCCCCGATGCCATCTGCAATCTTAGCAAAGTTCACATGAACATCAGGGTCACTGCTGCCCACACCGACAATCAATAACCTGTCAGCGGGAAGCACTTCACCTGCTGAATCCTTAATTAACTCAGCGACCGCATCCAAAATAACTTCCTGCACGCCAAATGGATTCTTTATTTTGACCGGAATAGTAGGATATTTAGCCATTAAAGGTGACAAGGCTTCAGGGATATCCCGTTTTATGTGTCCCGCTGCCAAAAGAAACAGAGGAACGACATCGATTTCCGTTGCACCTTGTTCAACACATGTTTCAAAGCCTTCTTCAATCAGCGGCTCTGTCAACTCAAGGAAACTGACTTCCTGAATTGGTACATCAATTCGCTCCTTAACCTTGTTAATAAAGGCTTTAATTTCGACCGCACCTTTTTTTGAGCGCGTACCGTGGCCGATATAAAGAATTGCTTTCATACAATGTGCTCCCTTCAGTTGTTACCGGTTAGCTACTGGAATATTTGGTACAATTTCTTCTTGGAACCAATTTAATTTTTTGTGCAAACTAACAACCTCGCCAATTACGATCATACTCGGATTGGTAATTTGCTCTCTTTCCACCACTTCTTCAATATTTTCAAGTGTTCCTACCACAATCCTCTGGTCACGTAATGTCCCCCAATGAATCAGAGCAATTGGAGTCTGTGGTGATTTACCGTTTACGATTAAGTGTTTGGTTATCATCGGAAGATGGGCTATACCCATATACACACAGATCGTATCTACACCCTTCGCCAAATGTTCCCACTGATGTTCGGCACAGGCATCACCAGCCTGATGTCCGGTAATAAATGCGAAGCTTTTACTCAAGGAACGATGGGTAACAGGAATTCCTGCATATGCAGAAGCAGCAATTCCAGCTGTAATACCTGGAACGATTTCAAACGGAATATTATGCTTCGCACATTCCTCCGCTTCTTCGCCGCCACGTCCGAAAACAAAAGGGTCTCCTCCTTTTAAGCGAACAACCTGATACCCCTTTTTGGCATATTTCACTAGGAAACGATTAATGGTTTCCTGTTTCATTGTATGATAATGTGGAAGCTTGCCGCAATAGACAAGTTGTGCTCCCTCTTTTGCATTCTCCAAAAGTTCAGGATTTACCAGCCGATCATAGAGGATGACATCAGCTTGCTTGAGGCAGCGTAATCCTTTTACTGTAATTAAATCTGGATCTCCAGGACCCGCACCTACTAAATAAACCTTGCCAACCATTGATCAGCCATCCTTTCTTAGCGACTCATGTTAGAGAATGTTCTTTTCTTGGAGGTAACTTAAAATTTGATTCACTGCCTCTTCCACTGTTAAAAGGTCAGAACGAACTGTAATTTCCGGAAATTCCGGTGCTTCATAAGGGGAATCGATCCCCGTGAAATCCTTTATTTCCCCGCGGCGAGCCTTTGCATAAAGCTGCTTTGGATCACGCTTTTCACATTCTTCAATTGGACAGTCAACAAAAACTTCGATAAACTCGCCTTCTTGGAAAATCTCCCGAACTTGGTCGCGGTCGGAACGGAATGGCGAGATAAATGCCGTCGTTACAACGGCACCGCTATCTACAAACAATTTGGCAACTTCGCCAATTCTTCTGATATTCTCTGTCCGATCATGGTCTGAAAAACCAAGGTCTTTATTTAATCCATGGCGGATATTATCACCATCTAAAACATATTCATTAATACCCTGACGGTACAATGCGCTTGATACGGCGTTTGCAATCGTGGATTTACCAGAACCAGAAAGTCCTGTAAACCATAGTACACAGCTTCCATGACCATTTTGAGCATGACGGTCGGATTTTGAAACGGTACTTGCATGCCAAGTGATATTCGTTGCTTTTGTCATTTGTTTCTCCTCCTTAGACCGTCGCCTTTTCTTCTTTCATTCCTTCAATCAACACTTCGACAACCTCTTTACGGCTGAAAGTGGATGGTGGAAGCTGGCCTGCGCGAAGCAATTCTCTTACCTTTGTTCCAGAAAGGATCACTCTGTCTTCATTGCTATGCGGGCAAGTTTTATCAGAAGCCATTCCTTCACACTTTGTGCAATAGAAGCTATGTTCAAAGAATAATGGTTTAATACCAAGTTCCCCTTCAGGGAATTCATTAAAAATTAATTGAGCATCGTACGTACCATAATAATTACCTACACCTGCGTGGTCACGGCCAACGATAAAATGCGTGCAGCCAAAGTTTTTACGGGCAATTGCATGGAAAATCGCTTCTCTTGGTCCTGCATATCTCATTGCCGCTGGGTAGACACCAAGCTGTACACGTTCCGCTGGGTAATAGTTTTCAAGAAGGACACGATAGCTTTTTAGACGAACATCCGCTGGGATATCGTCAGACTTTGTTTCGCCAACAAGTGGATTCACGAAAAGTCCATCAACAGTTTCAAGTGCTGCTTTTTGAATGTACTCATGTGCACGGTGAATAGGATTTCTTGTTTGGAAACCGACAACTGTTTTCCAGCCTTTTTCTTCAAACAATGCACGTGTTTCTTTCGGCTCAAACCAAACGTCGCCAAAGATTCCTTTTTCCGGCTTTTTAACTAACACTACTTCACCAGCCACATAGACAGGTCCTCTTTCATACAGACGCTTTACTCCTGGATGAGCAGTTTCAAGTGTTCTATAGACCTCTACGGCTTCCTTGTCTAAATTCGGTTCATACCACTCTGAAACAGTAATAACTCCATATACCTCTTTATTGTAAACTAGCTTGATTTTCTCCCCAACTTCAAGTGTTGCTGCTGTTTCATAAGAAACTGGAAGTGTAACAGGAATTGACCAAATCGTATTGTCACTAAGGCGCATGTTCTCTACAACATTTTCATAATCTGCTTTTCCAAGGAAACCGGTTAAGGGACTAAATAACCCAACACCGATCAACTCAAGGTCACTTAAGGCAATAGCGTCGATTTCTAGGTCTTTTTCGATAGATGTAACATCATAGTTTGGATCAAATGCTTGGATTAGTTTACCTCCATGAGGTGCTGGTAAAAATGACAACAGAATCAAACCTTTCTTCATTGAATTTACGTTTTTTTTATAAAAAGCCTCTAAATTAGAGATTTATATCAGCGATAAAGAATTTATCGTTGAAATCAAAATGTTTTAGTGAAGCTATCAAACTACTTTTCTGCCGTTTCTATGACTGGTTGATTTGACCTTTTCATCAATGACGACACTCCAAATACGGAGATTAAAACGCCTGCCATTGCTACAATCGGATAAAAGTTATGTTCAATCAGCAATTGGATAAGTGTATAAGAAAGCACCATGGATAAAACAGGTGACACAATCCAAACCGTAAGTAGCTGAACCACTATACCCTTTTTTAAGACAGACTTGCCATGCTTGGCAAAGCCGATGCCAATTATTGACGATGTCGTGATTTGTGTCAGTGGTACAGGAATACCGAAGACAGAGGCTACAGTAACTATTGCTGCTCCAGTTCCAGAAATGACACAGCCCTCTTCCAATCGAAGTTTGGTTATTTTTTTACCATTTGTTTCGAGAACACGATGACCTAACAGAATGGCACCAGCGGCGACAAAAAGTCCGCCCCAGAAAATCCCAGAACTTGTCGACATGATGTCCGCCCCGACTAGTGGTCCAACCGCATTGGCGACATTGTTCATTCCCGCTGAGAAAGCTTCAAATAACCCCATACATACGACAAGTACGGATAGGATAGGAATGGCTTTCGGCGCCTCCATCCATCGTTTCAATGTTTTAATTTTTAATAGCTTCGCAGCTAGGATGGCAATCACAAATGCTGCGAAAGGAGTAAGCAGCCAAAAGACCATAATCCATGCTAGATTGCTAACAAACACAGATTGATAAACAATACCGGCCCCTACCACTGACCCAACTGCTACTTCACTTGTGGAAAGTGGTATCCCAAATATATTCGCCAAGAATAACGATAGTGCTGCTGAAGCTAACACGATAAGAGCAATAGGTACGGTAAACGTGCTGTTCGGAACTATTCCGCTGCCAATGGTTTTGACTACTTCGCCGCCTCCTAGCCATGCGCCAAAGAATACGGTAACACCGCACATTAACAATGCCAGCCTTTTCTTTACTACACCCGCTCCATAAGAAATCCCCATCGAAGCAGCGGCACCGCTAGCACCAATATTGACTGCAAAAAATAAACCTATTATTACTGCTATAACTGTGAGCAAACTAAAAGCCCCCTTTTAGGATGTGTGTAAGCCACACTCCGTCTTGCCGCTTCCCACCCAGCGTCCTGCACGTGAATCACCATCTTCCGTAACAGGCTGTGTACAAGGAAAACAGCCGATACTAGGA
The DNA here is from genome assembly GCF_013409995.1 of Neobacillus driksii. Lineage (GTDB taxonomy): Bacteria > Bacillota > Bacilli > Bacillales > Cytobacillaceae > Neobacillus > Neobacillus driksii. Next base: position 266,887 of record NZ_JACCBX010000007.1, on the reverse strand, counting down.
TAATTTTGATCATGTAAAGGATTGTAAGGGAGATCTTTTTCCTTGATATAGGCCCAAACTTCGTCCCATGTCCAGTGAATAAGCGGACAGATTTTAATGTTTTGAAACTTATCATCTTTATTTAAAAATTGAGTGTTAGCTCTAGTGGGTGATTGTTCTCGGCGCAGCCCTGAAATCCACGCTTGTTTAGCCGTCAGTGTTTCCCTTAATGGAATGACTTTACGGATATTACAGCATTGATTAGGCTCCCTCTTCCATAGTGCTGACCCATATTGCTCGCGTTGCTCATCTAATGTTAGCTTTGGCAGTTTTCGTTCAATCCTTAATGAAGGAAAACGCTCTTCGATTTTGTTAATAACCTCATATGTTTCCGGAAAGTGTAAGCCAGTATCTAAGAAAACAATATGCGCGTCTGGCTTGACCTGTTGGATGAGGTCGATTAACACAATCGCTTCAGCACCAAAACTGGATGCATAGACAATTTGGTCTTCTGGATAAGAGTTGTATGCCCACTCCAATACCGATTTTGCTCCCTTTGTTTTATCCTCAATAGAGAATTGATCGGATATCTCATTCCAGTTTTCATATGTTACCGTTATAGTCATTACTATAAACCTCCTCTGTTTATCAAAAAAGCCTTTCCCGAAAAGGAAAGGCATCTCACGAAAGTTAAACGCCTTATCTCCCAAAATGAAGATCATTTTGCTGGAATTAGCACCTTGCACAGCAGGTTGCCGGGCTTCATAGGACCAGTCCCTCAGCCTCTCTTGATAAGTATTTGTAATTGATGAAATTAATCCTACCATACCAATAGGTTTTATGTAAATGAAAAAATACAAAATTAAGAAAAATTAATTTGTCTACATTTTTAGCCTTATAAAAAATAAGCGTCCTAGACAGATATTCGTCCAGAACGCTTATATTACGAAGTACTATTCTCAGGCTGACTTACCTTCCATTTTTCTAATTGCCTTAAACCACGTTGTTCATTTAGTTGTTGTTTAGCTACCTCTATACCTTCTCCGATATCATTGACTACACCAAACAGGTAATAGCGAATGCCGGTATTAAAAAGTACCTGATTGTAAAAGGGCTGTAATGATTTGGATTGATCCCCGCTGAGAATCGCAAGCGTAATGTCAGACTGTTCTCGTGCAGATAGCTTGGCATCTTTATCAAACTCCTGCACCAACAGCCCATATTCCTCTGGTTTTACAATCGATGATTCGATATTATTGTCTGTTATTTTATAAATAAAGCTATTGCGGTGAACAGGCAAATCCTCAGAACCTTCCATCCCTTGAACCACATAAACATTTTTAAAGGAAAGTTCTTTAAAAATGGGTGCAATTTTGTTAATCGCTGTCCGGTGATAAGCTCCCATCATCAGTGATTCTGCATTGGCTAGATTTAATAACTTCTCTACTGTATTAAAAAGAGTTCTTACCCCCAACTCTTTGCGAATCCTCCGGAGTTTTCCTAAACTAGGGCAATATTCTTCTGTGTTTGCAAAAGCAATTCCTGCTTCTTGAATTGTTTTTGTCAATCTTTGCGGCGGTTGAGAAACATTTAGACCTAATTGTAAAAGAATTTCCTTGAGCGCTGTTCCATATTTCGGCGGCAGTGAATCACTGCCATGTAAAAACACTGGAAACCCGTATTCCGCCATCAAAATAGCAGTAGGAATAGTCCCAGTAAAGGAATTTCTTCCATTATACGGACTGGCTAGATCAATAATCGACTGGTTTGACACTTCAAATTTATTCGTAACATCCTGATAGGCATGCACAAACGCCAGCAATTCCTCCGGAGATTCCGTTTTTAATCGGAGTGCAACCAGATAGGCTGCAATTTGGGCATCTGTCGCCTTGCCGCTAATAATCGTTTGAGCGACTTCTTTTGTTTGTTGATAATCTAAATCTTTTGACCCTCTTTTTCCTCTTGCGACTTCTTTAAGCCATTGTTGCATAGCTTTCAGCCTTCCCCTCTGCTTCTAGTAAACTTATTTTATCACGGAAGGTGACAACTTCTCCAACAATTACCATAGCAGGATTTTGAATACCTTCTTTTTTAACGACGCTGACAATGGAGCTAAGTGTTCCTGTAACCGTTCGCTGTGCCAGTGTTGTTCCTTGCTGAATGATCGCAACAGGGGTATTTTCATTTTTTCCATGTTTCATTAATTCCTCGCATATATACGAGAGGTTGGTTATTCCCATGTAAATAGCCAGTGTGTCAACTGCAGTTGCGAGACTTTTCCAATTAATATCGGTTGGCTCCCCCTTCGGCTTATGCCCCGTGACGACAGCAAAAGAGCTTCCTAATTCTCGATGTGTAATGGGGATTCCAGCATAGGCTGGAGCGGCTATTCCTGCTGTTATGCCTGGAACCACTTCAACTTGAAGCCCCTTTGCCACCAAAGCTTCGACCTCCTCTGCTCCGCGTCCAAATACAAAGGGATCACCGCCTTTTAAGCGGACAACGGTTTTCCCTTGTTTGGTGTACTTGACTAGCAGATGGTTGATCGTTTCTTGCTGTAATGTATGATAATTTGGTTGTTTCCCACAATAAATCAGCTGGCAATCCCTATTTGCTTCCTTTAACAGTTCTGGATTAACCAGACGGTCATAAAGAATAACATCTGCATTCTGGATACATCTTAATGCCTTTACCGTTATTAATTCCGGGTCACCCGGGCCTGCTCCAACAATATACGCTTTCCCCATAACCATCGCTCCTTCTTATCGCTGTGTACTCGATACAGCTGCTTTTGTTCTGGGCATTTCCAAAACCATTCTCGATTCTTGTTTCCCGTGTGTGTAATAAAGCGCAAATCCGGTAAAAAGAACCCCACTGACTAAATTCCCAATTAGCACAGGTATTTGATTCCACAGCCACCAATCAGCTATGCTAATATCTGCGCCAAGAATCATGCCTGCTGGGATGACAAACATATTGACAACTGCGTGCTCAAAGCCTTGGGCAAAGAAAATTACTATTGGCAGCCACATTGCCGCAATTTTTCCAATTACGGACTTTGTCGTCATTGCCATTACAACACCAAGTGTCACCATCCAATTACAGAGCATCGCTTTTACAAATACGACGAGCAACCCTTCTGGACCGAGACTTTTGTACCCCAGCGTTTTTGTTTCCGCCACTGCAAGGATCTTTGCAGTAACTGCATGATTGGTGACCTGACCGAGCTGTGTAACAGCTACTATATATAAAATGGCGTAAAAAACAGTTCCAATTACATGACCAACAATGACCCAAAACCAATTCTTTAACATCTCGGTTCCTGTTGCTTTTTTCGCCATTACTGCAACGGGAATGAGAGCAAAACTTCCTGTAACTAATTCCAATCCAAGGAGAATAATAATGACAAATGCAGCAGGAAAAAGTAATGCCCCGACAATCCCTAGTCCTGTTTGGATCTCAGCTGTAAAAGCCAATGTCGTGCCAAATCCGAGCAAGGCTCCACCTAGTGCACCCCTGATGAGCAGATCCTTAACAGGTAATTTTGCCTTTACTTTTCCTGCTTGAATCATACTTTCCACTACTTGATTTGGACTTATTCTCGACATCTTTTTCACCCCCAAAATTTTATGAACTTGTTTCATTTTTTCATAGTGACCGAAACCACGTTCGCTGCCCTGACTCGATCACTATGAACCTATTGAACGAACGAGACCGACATCCCCATCTATTCTCTGATTAAGACATAGACTTGACCGCTCTTAACCTCCACTGGGTAAGTCTGAACGCAACCTACATCTGGCGCCTGGACATTGCCGTCTTTAACACTTATTTTCCAATCATGCATGGGGCAAAATACATATTCCCCACTGAGTATACCTTCTGCAAGGACGCCGCCTTTATGGGGACAGCGGTTCTCAATGGCTCGGATATCGCCATTTTCCGTTTTAAAAACGGCGATTTCCTTATTGCCAACGATGACTGTTTTTCCCAACTTTTGCGGTAATTCTGCTACTTCCCCGATGAAGACGCTGCGTAATGTTTTTTCCATAAGATCCACTCCCCATTATTTCGTTTCTACAGGTACCTTTACATTTTGATATAAGTCTCTTAAAAGGTTTTTATTATTAATCGCTTCTTTCCATGGATCTTGAACCACAGACAGTGCCTCATCGATTCGATTATTGTATTCCTTGACCATTAATTCATCCGATAGCACCTCTCTAATATGGTCGATCCCTAAGCGCTCCACCCATGCTGAAGTCCTTTCTAGGTATTTAGCACTTTCGCGATAATATTGAAGGAATGCCCCAATCATCTCGACCAACTCATCACCTGATTTGAACTTAAACAATAAATCCGCTTCACGTAGATGAGTCCCGCCATTGCCGCCTACATACATTTCCCAAGCACCTTCCACACCGACCACACCTACATCTTTAATTCCGCTTTCTGCACAATTACGGGGACAGGCTGACACAGCCATTTTCACTTTATGCGGAGTGTTTAGACCTTCGAACTTCCTTTCTAGTCTGATTCCCATTCCAATTGAATCCTGCGTTCCAAACCGGCAGAAATTTTCACCTACACAGGTTTTTACAGTGCGAAGTCCTTTAGAATATGCTGACCCAGATGGCATATCAAGTTCTGCCCAAATCTTTGGCAGGTCTTCTTTGTATACACCGAGTAAATCAATACGTTGACCGCCCGTAACCTTTATCATGCCAACCTTATATTTATCGGCAACATCGGCAATTTTCCTTAGGTCTTCGGAGGTTGTAACGCCGCCATACATTCTTGGAACAACGGAGTAGGTACCATCCTTTTGGATATTCGCATGCATTCTTTCATTAACATATCTGGCTTCGTGCTCGTCTTGATATTTCAGTGGATTGATCATTCCTAAGTAATAATTTAAAGCTGGTTTACATTTTGAACAGCCATCAGACTCCCACTCCAACACGTTCATTACTTCGCGAATATGAGTGAGACCTTTTTCACGAATTTCCGCAAGGACTTCATCCCTTGATAATGTGGTACAGCCACAAATTGCTTCCTTTTGGTCCGCTTGATAGTGTTCTCCAAGTGTACATGCAAGTAAATCAGAAACAAGAGATTTGCAGCCCCCACATGAGCGGGAAGCGTTCGTACAGCCTGTCACCTGATCAACGGTCGTTAATCCATTTGCTTTAATTGCCTCGACAATACTTCCTTTTGTGACACCATTACAGCCGCAAATAATCTCCTCATCAGACATGCTTGCTACTAAATTAACCTCAGAATTAGCACTTTGAGATGACTCTAAATACTCCTCAATCAGTGCCCCTTTTTTAATAAAGTCGAATAACTTATTTCCATCCTTTGTATCACCGAACAGGACAGCACCTGCAATTTTTCCGTCTTCAATGAGTACTTTCTTATAAGTCCCATTCCAATCGTCGTACATTTTATATACTTTGGTACTCTCATCTTCGTTTATTTTTCCTGCCGAGAAAACATCGACACCAGACACCTTTAATTGGGTTGATAACACAGAACCTTGGTAGCCATTATCTCGCACGCCACAGAGTCTTTTCGCTAATACTTGTCCTTGCTGATATAGAGGAGCCACTAATCCGTAGGCAATTCCGCGGTGCTCGGCACATTCTCCTACCGCAAACACATTTGGGATGTCTGTCTCTAAATAATCATTTACAAGAATACCTCGGTTAACAGGTATACCCGCTTCTTGTGCCAACGCGACATTGGGTTTAATCCCGACCGCCATCACGACCAAATCTGCTTTAATTCTGCTTCCATCCGAAAATTTTAGTCCTGTGACATGTTTTCTGCCGGTAATTTCTGCAGTATTTTTTTGTAAAATAAAATTCATTCCCTGTTTTTCTAGTTCTGCTTGCAGTAATTTCCCTGCGGTTCGATCTAACTGACGCTCCATTAAGTAATCGAAAATATGAATGACATCTACCTCCATTCCGAGGTTAAGAAGTCCTCTTGCCGCTTCCAATCCCAGCAGGCCTCCGCCAATGACCGCCGCTTTTTTGTGTTTTTTCGAATATTCAATCATCTCTTCGCAGTCTTTTATATTCCGAAACGCCTTAACTCCTTCCTTATCGGCGCCTGGTAATGGAAGCATGAATGGGTTGGAGCCAGTAGCAATGATTAATTGATCATAGGATTCTGTTCGCCCTTTATCAGTACTGACCGTTTTTGTTTTTGTATTAATGGCTGTAACTGTCTCTCCTGGATAAAAGCGAATCATGTTATCTTGATACCATTCCCAGTCATTTAAGGTAATGTCACTCACTGAAGTACCACCCTGCAACACCTTTGATAATTGAATTCGATTATAATTTGGATATGGTTCTGTACCAAAAATTGTAACTTCAAATCCATCTGGGTTTATTTTCAACACTTCTTCAATCGCTCTGACTCCTGCCATTCCATTCCCTATGAGAACTAGCTTTTGTTTTATCATGTGAACACCTTCCTTATTCGTTTTGAATTATCTGAATTATTTATAACATCATGACAGCTTTATTTACATGACTTTGGAAGGTTATCTAACACATTATTTCACTACTTTAACCGGATAAAGTATCGTAAAAACCTTTATTTTATCAAGGTGATAACGGATACATTTACCCTCAAAATTCATAAAAAAATTGGACCTCAGAATGAAGTCCAAAAACCAAATCACCACATGAAATGTGAAAATATGAAATCTCCAGCAATTAACCCAAAGCCAATTGAAATATTTACCAATCCTAAAAATTTTGACACCTTCTGTTCTTTTTTGAGCGAAGCATTTTTATAAGCTTTTACATCGGTAAGTAGGATTAATCCCCCTGTTACCCAGCAGAGTACGATTACATAATTTAAATATCCGATATACATAAAAAACTCCTTATTTAGATTTCATGCCAACTCGGTGAATATGGGAATCAACCTTTACATCAAAAGTAAGATTCTGGTAAATTCCATCCCACTTTTCTTTTGTTTTTACGTTTCGGTTCCAATATTGCGGTAATTTGGCCCGAAAATGTTCACCAAACCCAAAAATATCAGATTTTGTTTTCTGCGTTGTAGCTATTAATTTTTCAATCGACCTTTTGGCATCTTTAGAAGTTGCTTTTTCAATTTTTTTCAATATAGCTGAATCCGATAGCTGTATTGCTGCACTTTCCTTTTCATCTATTTCACTTTCATACTGGATCTTAATTGAGACATGCGGTTTACCATTTTTAATACCGACTTTCGTTCTTGTATTTCGGCTGACTGTCCTTACTAAGACGGATTCATCCTTGCCAGGTACTTCGGCAAATGCACCATAACCGCCTCTGCCTATTCCCCTTACGGACATAAAAACACCTATTTCCAGTGGATTTGTCTTACCGACCATCTTATCACCATGAAAATAAGCTAGACCGTTTAGTTGTATGGCAGACTTTCCTTTTAATTCTAAGTATGGAAGGTAAGGATCCTGGCCCTTACTAGAGTAAATGGTCCAAAAAAGGCCAATGAAGCTGGGTGGAAATTTTCCTAATGCCGTTAAATTATCAACCAGTTCTGCTAAATATAGGGATGGAATACGTTCCAGCTCTGGGGTTATGTTCATATATTTTGATGCTGGTTCCTTTGACACCACTAGTGAGGCAGTTCTGCGAATCTCGGGATTACGTCTTAGAAAATCATTAAAACGGCTTGTTCCTGATCTTGCTATATCCTCACTAAAGACAATTATCCGTAAATGACCTAAAAACAATTCATTCGCAACTTCCTGCTGCAGATTTAGCATCGCATCCTGAAAGGAATGGCCAACCACCTCTACAACCAATACTGGCTTTGCAGAACCACCAGGCTGCTGTGGACCTAGTGGTATTTCTCCAGGGACAGCAATTTGGGCAGTAACCTTAATCATCTCTTCATCAGGAGTCGGAAATTCTTTGCTCAAATGAGAGATCTCATCTTCCTTTTTTCGATCCTCTTCACTCGCTATATCAACTCCAATTGCCAAAACATTTGCTCTTTTCTCGATTTCCCTACTATCCCAGCAGCCAGATAGGAATAATGGTATGAGAATAGAAAACATAATAATTATTAACTTACGATGGTTTAGCCACATTTTTTTTCCTCCTCCAGCTCCTGAGGAAATCGATTAGTAAAAGGAAAGCAGGATAGATAATTGTAATAAGTAAACCTGCTCTTCCAATTAATTGGATAATCTCATACATGTGTAAAACGTTTTGCGGTGCCATCGCCAAAAAAAACACAAATGGCAGAATAAAATAAGAGAGTACTTTATGGTCTTTCAGTCTGAAAAGCTCTTTAATAGAATGGATGGTAAAGTAGTAACTTGAGAATAAGGTAGTAAAAACAGCCAAAACCCATACCGCCAAAAAGATGATATCGAGCCTTTGTAGGATATTACCTGGAATTGCTGTTGTCCGAGCCAGTTCTAACGTGGGCCAAAAGATTTGTTTAATTTCTTCTGGTCCAAAAATAGCCACCGTAGCAATCACAATTAATAAGTATAGTCCTCCTGAAATCAGGATTCCCCATAAACTAGCCTTCATTGCTTTTTTGGGCGTTTTCATGGCAGGAATAATCATCGTAATAATGAAGGACCCCTGAAATAGCGCTGAAACGGTGAGCATCCCTCCAGCCATATTCCAAAGATCATTTCCTAAAAAAATTGGACGTAAATATAAGAGATTGGCATTCTTCAATGAAAAGGCAACGACAATTAAAACGGGTGCTAATATCATAGGGACATACAGATTGTGGATATAGGCAAAAACATTGATATTGTTCCGACAGCTAATCGCTGCCAATAAAAGCATAACAATAACCGTTACTTCTAAGGGTGTTTCTCTTAGCACTGCCGTTACCACAACAGCACCGAACTCTCGTGCTGTCAGACTACTTAATATTAAAAAAAAGAAGATAACAACTATGCTAAAAATCTTCCCCAGCCATTTCCCAATGATATCTTGACTATAAGTAATAATGGTTTTATGAGGATGGCGAATCCCAAGATAAGTTAGGATCATTAATCCAATAGCTGCCAAAAAAACTCCAGTCAGGGTGACGAATGGAGCACTCGTTTCCCCTGCTCTGACAGCAAACAAAGGCAATGGGAGAACACCTACCCCAATAATCGTACTAATTAAGATCGTTGTGGCTTGAAGTGCTGTTATTTCCTTCGGATCCCCCATCAGTTGTTCCCTCCCGCTGATCATTTCCTAGTTTGCTATGCTCTAACATCTTATTTTCATTTTCTGAAAGTCTAGATTGGTTAGATGGATGAAGAAAGTCCGGTCTTTTCGGCATCCACCATAACGGACTCCGTACCACTACATCTTTCATCCCTTCATAGTCAGAGGGAGAAACAGGTGCCATATATGGGACACCAAAAGATTTTAAAGAGAGCATATGATTGAAAATAAAGATAACACCTACCATCACGCCGTATAGTCCGAAAATCCCAGCCAAAATCATGATAGGAAATCTCAGCATCCTTAGCGCAAACGCTGCTGTATAGGTGGGTGTGGCAAACGAACCAATTGTTGTTAAGGCAATAACCACTACTGTTATCGGGCTGGATAAACCTGCTTCAACAGCAGCCTGTCCGATTACCAGCACCCCAACAATGGATAAGGCTCCGCCTACTTGTTTGGGAAGCCGGACCGTCGCTTCACGCAATATTTCCATAGAAACTTCAATAATTAGAACCTCAATTACCGCTGGATAAGGAACCCCTGCCCGGCCGCCAGCAACAGCTACTGCAAATTCTGTCGGCAGTAATTCAGGATTAAAGGAAATAAGGGATACATAGAGTGACGGAAAAATAAGTGAAAACACTAATGCCAATATCCGCGCCAGTCTAACAAAACTTCCCATTAAGAACCTTGACGAATAATCCTCTGTTGTTTGGTAAAATTGATTAAAAACAACCGGTACCAATAAAGAAAATGGTGAGCCATCAACTAGAATAGCCACTCGTCCCTCTATTAAATTTGCCACGGTTTTATCTGGTCGTTCTGTGGATTGGGTCTGAGGAAATGGTGAGAAAGGATTATCTTCAATAAATTGTTCTAGATATCCCACATCTAGGATGGCATCAATATCAATCTCCGAAAGCCTCTTTTCCACTTCTTTGATCACTGTCTCATTTGCAATTCCTTTAAGGTAACAAATGGCCACCGTTGATTTTGTCAGCCGGCCGATTTTCATGGTTTTTACTTGGAAGTCTGGTGTTGGAAGTCTGTATCTTAATAAGGCAATATTCGTAGCGATGCTTTCAATGAAACCCTCCCTTGGTCCTAAAATGACTTGTTCGGTTTGAGGCTGGTCAATCGCTCTTTTTTCCACTTTTCGTGTTCCAATATGAATGGCTTCCTTGATGCCATCAATAAAAATCACCGTTTCACCGCGAAGCATCAATTGAATTAATTGATCAATGCTATCTCCAACCTTTGCCTCACTATGATAAATCGTTTCTGTTAGGATCATGTCGATCAATTGGGTAAGTGGTTTTTCCTTTCCCATTAAATGATCAGGTTCATACATGAGAGACTTCAGTATATCCTTATTAAGAGAATCTTTATCAACTAAGCTAGAAAAATATACGCAAGCTGCTGAGAATTGGCCAAAAATCTTAAAATGTTTTATTTTTAAATCTTCGTTATTACCGAGAATATCTTTGATTTGTTTCTCAGTCTCCGTTAATGAGCTAGAAGTTGGTGTGTTTTCCTTTTGTGAAACCAATTTACTCGGAGTTAATAATTGTGGTTTTTTAACGGTTCGTTTCTTCTTTCGAAAAAAGGACACACTCCCACCTCCTAACTAATAATTTTTACCAGTTCACCAATTTTATTCCTCCTTGACCATTGGTTATTGAGATAAAAAAACAGAAATCTAGAAAGACCTCTATTTTCCTGTATTACTTTAATCTAATGAAAAAGGGACACACGCAAATGACCAAGCCAATTAAGATAATGCCGAAAGCACCTAGTTTATTTTTATCCTTAAGAAGGAAATAAGCATGTGCGAAACTATAAAGTCCACCAAATAGCACTACCATCCATAGAATGATCTTCACTAATCCCTCACCTTTTCCATTTCAGATTCTTTCATCTGCTTACCGAATCCGACAATTTCTACATCTATCTTTATATTCACCGTTGCAAAAGGGTAATTTTTATTGGTCCAGTCCCACTTCTCGTACTCTTTCGTTGAACTAAATAACGGCCGAGCATATAAAGACCAATAAAAAGGTTCTGATTTGAATTCTTCTTGGGTTCTTTTTACTAGTGCAACTAAATTTTCTTTTAACTCACTTTCTATCTTCTTTTTTAAGATTGACTGTTTCGCTAAGTCTTCAGCGTAATTTTCCATACTTGGGGTAGATAATACTTCAATTTCAATAGGTACCGTGACATTAATTAATGGCGGTCCCTTTCGTAATTTAACTTTTACCTTGGTGGCCGTTTTTTTCTTAACTCTGCATGCTACCATATATTTTTCGTTCAATGGATCTTGATAACTGACATACATATCTTCAATCCTCGATGTATTATCAAGTAGAAGAGCACCTCGGGTCTCTTCTCCTGTTAATTTACCAATCATTTTTCCTTCTTTAAACACCGCAGAACCGATTAACTGAACCATATTCCCGCCTTTTTTCGGAACACTTCCAGCTAAATATTGGTCTTCCTCTTTAAAAGTATCACCATTGTTTTTTTTACCAACTGAGCCATTCATCGCTAAAAATAAGTCTGCGTCTCCATCTGTAATCGCTAGTAGCCGATTAATCGTTGACTCTGGTACTAAACCTGTTTCAATCGATCGATCGATAATAAACTGGTAAAACTTGTGTACCCGTATTTGTGATTCCGGTTTGTTTTTCTTAATAAACTCTGATGCCTTCTCGTTTGTTACAATGATATTCGTTTCTCTACGGACCTCTCTTTCCTTCAGTGCAGAACCAATAAAACGATAAAAATGATCCGTTCGGGCGAGTTCCTCCGAAACCACGATTACTTTCGCGTGACTAAACGATATTTGTCTTGTTACAAAAGAGTTTGCCATATTCTTCGCGGTGACAAAATCTGGTGCAGTCAAGGTAACAATATTTCTCTCCGGATCTTCCTCTTGACCTGGGGCTCCTTTAATATTAAGTTTTGGATTAGCAAATTGGAAGGTGACATCCACTGCTTGTTTCTCATTTAAATCGATATGATCAGGTATATCTAATCCAATTGCAATGGTATATGACATCTGCTCTAATTCTTTACGATCCCAGCAGCCAGCAAGCAAACAGACGATTCCCATACATAAAAGTAGCAATTTTATTGCTCTCATCCATTCCTTACCGCCTTTACTTTGAGGATTAGCCAAAGAAATGGAGGAAGGAGTAAGAAAATGTACTTCGAGAACATCATAATTTTTTCTTTAAAAATAAAGATATTATCTATTTGGTTTGTGGGAATCATTCCAAGTAACAGGACCAGTATCGTTATCGGTATTAGTGTATGCTCAAACTCCTTTATATTAAAAACGAAGCCAAACAGCATACTGACCAAATATAAATAAACAGCAAACTTGACAATAATCACCAATAACCAAAAAGTTAAAAAAAAGGTTTCTATATTGGTGATGACTCTTCCTATTGTCACTAGTCTAGTTGCTTCGTTAAAAGGGTAGGTAATTTTCCCAACACTCCGGTAATCAAAAACTAACGTGTAGCAAAGATATAGGATCATCATCATCAGAACAGTATACCCCAACGAGCCAAAAAGCCCTCTTGTATAGGTTTTATGATCTTTGACAAAGGGATACAACATAGCGATGTAAAATGCTTCTGCATAAATAGTGACATAGTTAAAACTTGCCTTCGCCACCTCCCATTTTCCCGATCCAAACAAAGGAAATATCCGATTCAAATATGCATCTTTCGCAAGAAGAAAAACCAATATTCCTAAAGCAATTGTAACGTAAGGGAAGATCATCCATGCCACAGAACCTAGAGACTCCCATCCCTTTTTAGCCCCCCATAAACAAAATAATAAAAACGCAAAGTAAAGGATGAATAACGGAGTTTTAGGAAAATTCATGGTAATAAGTTGGTCTGCATAACTCCTGCTTTCCACTGATGTATTAACTAACAAGAATAAAAACAGAATGAACCCAATTCCAAAGGCTACTTGCCTCCCCATCGCTAATTGCAGGATTTCGAGGAGATTTTTCGTTTGATGTTTTTTTAGGACAAGATTTAAAACAATGATAGAAGGAAGAATGATGACAAAGGACCCAATGATAACCATCCAGGCAGCATTAAAAGTATCTTCGAAAAGTTTTGTTGTCGTCATATCTGTCGCCTTTGTACTAATCATAAAAACAATAACGGAAAAAAACTCCTTTATACCTATTAAATCCTTCTCAACCTTAACCAAACTACCACCTATTTTCACTCATTTTGAACAGGCTCTTTTGTTAAATCCTTCGTTTTTACAAAGGCGGGTCTAAATTTTTCATTCTTTAATACTCTCCGAAATAATGTATCTTTTGAAGACTTGTATTTCGGTGTCAATGGCGCCAAATAAGGGACACCAAACGTTTTAACAACCGATAAATAAAATAATCCGATCATAAAGATACCCACCATGCCAAAAATACCAAATAAACTAGCAGATAAAAGAAAGCCAAATCGAGCTATCCTTATGGCATAATTTAAATTCACATCACTTATCGCAAAGGACGAGAGCCCCGTTAACGCCACAACGATCACCACGATGGGACTAACCACATTTGCCTCAACTGCAGCCTGACCTAAAATTAATGCTCCAACAATGCCAATGGTTGGACCAATCGGAGTTGGTACTCGAATCCCTGCTTCCCGTATTAATTCAAATGCCATTTCCATCATAAGTAATTCTAAAATAGCTGGGAATGGGACCATCTCACGTGCACCAGCGATCGCTAAAAGTAAATCCGCAGGCAGCATTTCAATGTGATAATTTGTTATTGCGATATAAATAGAAGGTGTAAACAAGGTAATAAACATCGCTGTCATCCGCAGTAACCTTGTAAAGTTACCATATATAAATCTTAAATAATGATCGTCGGCAGAATGATAAAAGGACCAAAAAGTTGCTGGTGTTACGAGCGCAAACGGGGAGTTGTTCATCACGACAATAACATGACCATCTTCGATAAAAGAGGCTGCTCTGTCAGGTCGTTCCGTTTGTAAAATGGTCGGAAATAAGCTGGTGGATCGATCTTCTATATGTTGAATCAGGAGACCGAGATTTTGGACCGCATCTTTTTGGACTGCCCCAATTCTTGATTTCACTTCAGCTAAGACTTTTTCACCGGCTAATTCTTTGTTGTAAATGATATAGACTTCATTCTTGGAACGACCGCCAATGATCATTTTTTCAACAGTAAAATCTTCAGAGCGAATTTTTTTCCGAATCAGCGAAATATTTTGGTCTGCTCTTTCCACGAAAGATTCTTTTGGCCCTAATAACGTAGTTTCATTTTGCGGTTTCTCAACACTACGCCCTGCTGAAGATGATGTATTTAACACATATATCACATTCAGGCCATCCACAAGTAACAAAGTGGCGCCTGTGTTTAATTCACTTACAGCTGCGGATATCAACTTCTCTTCTTTTATTGAACTAATACTTATTGCAGAAGGAATATCAATAATTTCTTTGGCTGCTAAGATTAGTGGCTTTATGATCTCCTCATCAATTAACTTCGTTTCAGTCATAGATGGAATAAAAAATAAAACGGCCTTCCTGCCCATCATATGAATCGTGAATTCTCTCACTTTAAAGTCTATATTTTTCGGATAAGAGTAAAGCTCCTTTATTTTAGGTATATCAAGCAGGAGATTTCCAGAAATGTAGTCGTTTTTGACGCTTTCATCACTTTGTAACAACTCTTCACTGATTTCTAATTGATTTGTTTTTATTTTTTTAAACAATGGACGTCTCATGTACGTTACCACTCCTACTGGCTTCACTTGTTGTTTCAAGAGAGTGTCCTAATGTGATAAATTCCGTTAAAAAGACACAATAATCTTCCTATATTATCATTGTTTATTCTTATCTAAACTATTCCACTATTTGGTACAAAGCGAAGGATTCGCCTCCACCTAAAAAGAGCAGCCTCCGTTAATGGACGCAGCTCTCTTTCGTTATTTTTTCTCTAGGGAATAATTATTTTCTTTTGGACTTTTACTTATATAAAATCCCTTCTTTGGTTCGACATAGAAATTTAAGGGGCAATTTAGATTATGGGTAATGGCTTCTTGAAGCTGAACTGCCTTTTGCCGCTTGTTGTTAAAGGCTCTTTCCGACATATCGATTAAGATTGTATGACCAAAGCTCGTTAGAACTTCAATTTGATTGATTCCAACAGGGTTTATTGTTTTAACATGAATAAGTGAAAACCATATATTGCAATGACACTTTATATTCTTTGTAGGAAACAATAGAATGCCCATTTGCGGATTCACACTTATAGGGTGCATCCTTGTTGGCGTTAGCAGATATTTTGCACTGCGCCTGGCTCCAAGGAAATTGGATCCCAAGTGTAATAAGGTTTCCTCGATAACCGTTATTGGACTTTTCCGAATGAGGAAAGTTTCTTCCCCTTCAATCACTCTTGACCATAATTCTCCTCGATCATTGTACTCACCAGTTAGTAAGACCGTCTTTTCATTAATTAGGTGTCTACTTCTTACGTCCATAAATTAATAACCCTCTTTTCTTGTAATAGAGTTGATTATTTTAAGAATAAGAGTATACTAACCATAAAGTTGTATACTCAACTTGCATTGCCCTTGGGGTTTCGTTCCGCTAAGATCATAACCTGAGGGTGATCCTTTTTCACGTTTCCGTTAACATTTCCACAAAATTCCTCCTCAAAAATAGTATATTTTACTAGAATATATAAAGTAAACGTTATCTACAAATAATTTTCAGGTCACTCACACCTACCTTTTCAACGCTAATTCACCATATTGACGAACGTTATATTTGAACGTATAATAAATATTTTTTATTCCTGAATAATGCTTTTATTTACAAAGACATGGTTCGACATTTATTTTAACCCCCAAAAAATTCTATTTTTAGCACGTTATTAGCCATTATAATGAACTTTTTAGCCTGTTAACTGAAAATTCATAAATGCACATAAAATACATATTTGCCTTTTTCTCTGAGAAATAGAAAAATCTTACCCTTTCATCGAGTAAGATTTTTTGTTTTATCTTTGTTTACATAATATATTTATGTGATTCTTCAATTTTTCAAGATAGGCTTCACTTAAGAATCCTGTCCCGCCTCTAATGATTTCATCAGAATAATGTTCGGGCGGCGCTGTTTCTGCTTCCTTATTGACAACGGTAAAGGTCAACACATCTTTGTATACGCTTCCATTTATGAAAAGATCCACAAATGTTGTCCGATATAGGCGTGAACCTACCCCTTCTCTCCTATAAAGGTATGGAACACAATCGGTGGGAATCTCATATACCTTCCCTTCTACCACGCCGCCTTCCTCGACAATGTCAGCACGACCGCCATCAGGCATTTTTACTGAGTATCGTAATGTATAACCGTTTAGGATGCCGGCGCCTGTCACCTTTTGAAAATATTGGTCCACTTTTGCTAGTTTAAATCGTGCATGATCCATGCAGCTTCCATAGGCAAAATAAAGGATTGGGTCTTGTTTACGTAGATGATATTCCTTCCAATCACCACTCTTGATCGGCGTTTTCAACATATGACTATTGTGTTTTGCAATGGTATAAATATAGGCTTTGGTTATACCAGTATCATGAGAGATCAGTTGTATATTACGATTATATAAGTTATCTCGCGCCTTCACACTATAACCTTCCAGCTCATCTAATCTATGAAGCTGGTACTCCGTAACGAGATACAGTTCACCATAGACCACATCCGCAGCCGACTCCTGGAGAGCGGGATAGCCAAAACCCGTATCAAATAACTTCCCCTCCGTCCAAGCCTGCTCTGCAACAAGCTCCGCATCCTTTAATAAATAATGATTTCGCTCATGCCTCCTAAGCGTCCCATAAACAAAAACAAAATACCTCGTCACCCTAACCTCTTCCTTCCCTTAAGAATAAATACATTATCACATAATCACGATGACAACACTGTCATTTGGTGCCGTCATTTGGTGCCTGTCACCACTCGTGGACACTGTCCACCTCAGGCGGACAGTAGGTTGAGAAAAGTCCCCATCACCTTTCCAGAGTGATGAGGACTTTTGGCTGCATGTTATACGACTTCTAATTTTTGTGTGTCGATGAATTTTCGTTTTTGGATGTAGATTAGTCTCCATGATAAGGCGATTCCGGCCGCTAATAATCCTGCTGTAAGACCAAGCCAATATCCTGTCGCACCCAGTCCTGTATAGTTTGCAAGTACGTAGCCTACTGGAAGGCAGATTAACCAGTACGCGATTAACGTCATGACAAAGGCAAGATTAACATCCTTATATCCCCGTAAGGCAGCTTGTGCCGTTACTTGGATGGCATCACTGATTTGGAAGAACAACGCAAAAATTAAGAAATGCGCCGTTAGGTTAATGACTTCAGTTTCATTCGAGTAAAATCCAGCCACTTGGTAACGGAATAAAACCACCAACACCCCAGTAATAAGAGCGATTAAGATAGCAAGATAAATACCTAACCAGCTGTAACTCTTTGCGTCCTTATATCTTCGTGCCCCTACTTCATAACTTACTAGGACCGTTTGCGCCATCGATATGCTTATCGGAATCATGTATAGGAAAGAAACGATGTTTAAAGCTGATTGATAGGCTGCAATCGTAGTGACATTAAATTTACTTAATAGAATGGTTACAACAGCAAACATACTGGTTTCAAAGAACGTTGATAGTCCCATAGGTACACCGATTTTCAGTATTTCCTTACACTCTGCTAATGAGAATTTCTTCAAATTCTCAAACACAGCAAAGCCTGAAAATGGTTCCTGTGTTTTTACAATGTACACTGTCATTCCCGTTATCAGCCATTCCGTGATGGAGGTGGCATATCCTGCACCTGCTCCGCCAAGTTCCGGGAAACCCCAATATCCAAAGATCAGCACAAAATTCAGAAAGAAATTGATTGGTAAAGACAGAAGCAAGATATACATTACTATCCTTGTTTTTCCTAATGCATAGATAAATGACCTAAGCACGTTAAAGATAAAAAGCGGAAGAATTCCGTAGCTAAGACCAACCAAATAGTCAAAGGCAGTTTCCTGTACGTCACTTGGAAGGTTCATTTTATCTAAAAGTGGATCTAAAAAGAATACACCAAGCAGAATGACCACAATCGTAATCATAACGGAAATGTAGAGTCCATGTCTTACAACCGAAGCCACTTCCTTGCCTCGCTTTTCCCCAAAGCGTTGAGCTGCTATGGGAGAAACCGCCAGCAGAATTCCGCTTATCCCTGTAAATATCGGGCTCCAAATTGACGAACCAATGGCAACAGCGGCCAGGTCTGAGGAGCTATATTTTCCCGACATAATATTGTTAAAAAACACCATCGAAAACATACCGAGCTGAGTGATTAAAATAGGTATTATCATGATAAAAATTTGTTTTGTCTTTTCTTTTAATGTAAACGTCTGATTCATATAAAAAACTCCTAGGAAAAATGAATTATCAAAGCCAAATTTTTATTATACTGGATTTTGGCTGACTTGAGTATGATTTGTTGCTCTACCCAGTCTATTTTTTTGTTAAATAATTTTCAAAAGTATTATATAGAAATTTCGGATACCGTAGTATAATATTATCGTTATTGATTAATAGAGAAACTGGTGAAGCATCGTGCGTACATATAATGAAAAGATTAGTATCTATCATGGAATGGTTTCTATCATTGCTATTAACCTTGCAGGCAACTTTTATCCCATCTTTGCTATCTCGATTCTTGGAGCTACCAATTATCAAGTTGGATTAATTAGTTCCCTTCCACCCTTAATTGCCCTTTTGATGACCATTCCTGCTGCTGTTCTATTAAATCGTTTACAGACGCAGAAAAAAACGGTTGCCATGTCAGTATTAGGGGCTCGATTATTGTTTTTACTTCTCATCGGAGTTGTCTATATCTCTACCTCTTACCAAGCATGGGTATTTTTAATCATTATCGCATTTATGAATGTACCTGCCACCATTGCAAACATTGGCTGGCAAACATTAATTAGCGGCATGATAAAAGACGATCGTAGGGGTTCTTTTTTTAGTGATCGCAACCGATTATTAACGATTGCTGGCATGATCTCCACACTTATAATCGGGATTATTATGAAGAACCAATCAAATAATGCAACCGCCTACCAGTGGTTATTTTTCACAGCGTTACTTTTCGGAATACTTGAAGTGTTTTTCTTAATGAAACATAAAGAGACAGTTCAAGCCGTAACATCTACAAAAAAGTCGTCGATGGATTGGTCCATTTTTAAAGATCATGGGTACAAATGGTTCCTAATTGCGGCACTCTGTTTTAATTTCACCTGGCAGATGTCCTGGGGGATATTCAATATTTATCATGTTCGAATCGCAGAAGCCACCATTCTTTGGATAAGTATCTTTTCGGTAGCATGTCAGTTGGTGCAAATCTTTACTTTCCCTTTGTGGAAAAAATGGGCAGAGGCAAAATCTAATACGCTTATGCTCGTATGGGCTGCGCTCGGAATGGCGCTTGTTCCATTTCTAACCGTTATGTCTACCAATCTATTCTATTTAACTTGTATCCAGGCACTATCTGGATTTTTCATTTCTGGGGTTGTGCTCTTATTGTTTAACCTTTTGCTTGAACAATCGCCAGAAGCAACGAAAACATATTGTATCACTACCTATAATGTACTCCTTTCCTTTGTCGCCTTTATAGCCCCACAGATTGGGATTATGCTGTTAGAAGGACTAGGCATACAAAAATCAATGGAGTTGAATTCCTTTATGAGGATTGGAAGTGCCTTTGTATTTCTTCTCATGTATTCTCGTACTAGGAAATTCACAAAAACGTTGTTAGTAAAAAACTAGCAATTTTTATCTAGTAAATTGGCATTTTCTGTAGACTTTAGTTGATATACTAGTCATATGGAGGTGGTCCTTATGTCAAAAGAAAACCAGGAAACAAAGTCGCACTCGCATACCAACAATAAAAACACCGTACACGTAAACAACAACTTCAACCTAACCATAAACCTGGGAGACTCACTGAATCTACTAGCACTCATTGGCAGTATTTACCTCATTAGAACCCTAACCAAAAAACGCAAACAAACACCTAAACAAGAAAAAATGTAATGGATGTGGTTTCCATTACATTTTTTGTGCCTTTTTCGGTGCCTGTCACCATTTATTCATTTATTCGCATTTATTCATAATTTTACTGCATATCTCTTTCGTTCGTTAAAGTAGACCCAGTCTTTGAAGCCTATTTGTTTGAGGCGGGCTTGGACGATTTCGAATTCGTCGCCGACTCTCTCTGGGTCATGGGCGTCTGAGCCGAAGGTGACTTTTACTCCGTGATGGAGTGCCATTTCTAGAATGTCATCGGCTGGATACCAACCTCCCACGTATTTGGTTTTTCCGGAGGTGTTAATTTCAATTGCGACGTCGTATTCCGCTATGACCTTTAGCGTGTGTTCGACTGCTGCCGTTTGAATATTTGAAAATTCTGGGTAGAAGCCTTTCATCGCATCAATATGACCAAGAATTTGGTACATGCCGCTGCGCGCAGATTGTTCTATTAATGAATAATACGATTCTTTGGTCTGTATTTGTTCTTTTGAACTCAGCCCTTCCCAGCGCTCCGCTTTAAAAATGCTCACCCCATCTACGTGATGAACAGAGCCAATAATATAATCAAATGGATATCGGTCAAAGTGCGGACGGTATTTCTCTACATGTTCAGGAAAGAAATCAGCCTCAATTCCTAAAAGGACATCTATTTTTCCAGAATACTCTTGTTTTAACTTCAGGACTTCCTTTACATATTCAGGAAATTGACTTGTTGCCATCGTTATGTGAGGAAACGGATGGTCTTCTTTACTTGAAAAATACGGGGTATGGTCAGAGATTCCGATAATATTTAACCCCTTCTCGATACCTGCCTCGATATAATCTCGAATTCCTCCCCTTGCATGACCACACCGATCGTGATGGGTATGTAAATCAAATTTCAACATTGTTTATCACCTCGCCATATTTTCCCATACTATGGTACTTCCAATCAAACCACAACACCAAAAAGTCTTCCCTGATCATTAATAATATTTGTACATTTCCATTTTACTTTACTCTCTGTCCAATCCAAAAGACAAGCTGTCACATATATATAACTAATATTGTAAATGAGAGGTGTTTTATGGAAAGTTGTAATTGTCGTGCAACAGTAACCGCATCTGCTGTACCAGTCGAAACTTTAATCGATCGATTTTCATCTAGAGGCAAAATTACTATATCTGCACGAATTTGTGAAGTTGATTGTACAGCCAATAACAGTTTTATTTCCATTCTTTATGGTGACGATTTGAATCAAAATAACAGCTTTGTATTTAAATCCGCTGCACCTGGTATCCCCACTTGTGAACCCGTATCAGGCGGCGGTGTCGGTAAAATCTTAACAGCGGAAGGACAAGCCTCTGGAGTCAACTTTCATGACAATGCTATTCTTTTAAACATACATTTTCTACATGAGACCATTATTGGTAATGCCATCTGTTCCATCTCTTTAACCGCGAATGGTCGAACCTTCGAAGTTCCAGGCTGTATTTTCACTAATTCTGAAAACAAAAATTGAGCAGCTCCCAAAATGGAAGCTGCTCTTTGTTTATTTTTTTAGGTGATATGGGACGGTTGTGATAATCACATTTCTTCTGTATAACAGGTAGGCTTTAATTAATAAGCTTGATTGGTTGTGCAGAATATTGTGCCAGCCTTTTTTTGGTATAAATTGTGGAATGATCACGGTAACACGGTAATTCGCCTCACTAGCTTTATGCTGGACGGTATCAACAAATTTGGTAAGTGGCTGGATAATACTCCTATAATGAGAGTGCAGGGTGACAAGTCTTACATCTGGCTGCCACTTGTTCCATTTTTCTTCGAATTTCTTTTCATCGTCCCTTTCAAAGGAAACATAAACTGCAAGTACTTGATCCGCTCCAAGTGATTTTGCATAATTCAGAGAGTTTTCTACCACTTGGGTAATACCAGCTACAGGAACAATAATCACGTTTCCTTCAATAGGAACTGCAGGCTCCTCACAATTTAATCTTAACTGCTCTCCCACTGCTTCATAATGCTTTCTAATTCGGTAAAAGACATAAACAATCACTGGTAAGAATACCAACACAGGCCAAACCTGCGCAAACTTTGTTAAAAAGAACATAATCGTAACAACAAAGCAGATGATAGCACCCGTTGTATTAATGATAAGCTTCGACATCCAGCCCTGAGGCTTTTCACGAAGCCATTTTAACATCATTCCCGTTTGGGATAAAGTAAACGGAATGAAGACCCCAACCGCGTACAGTGGTATTAAGTGCTCCGTTTGTCCTTTGAAAAAAATAATTAATAAGATTGAAGCTAAACCTAATGTGAGAATTCCATTCGAATACCCTAATCGGTCACCTCTAATCTTAAACATCCTTGGAATAAACTTATCATTGGCGAGATTGACTGCCAGCAATGGAAACGCTGTGTATCCTGTGTTTGCCGCAAGAATTAAGATTAAAGCGGTTGTGCCTTGAATAAAGAAATACATAAAGTTGCGTCCAAATGTCTGCTCCGCAATTTGAGAAACCACGGTAACCTTTTCATTCGGCGTAATCCCATAGTAATAGGCTAACAATACAATTCCCGAAAATAATATCGCCAGTAATCCCCCCATTGCTGCCAACGTTTTAGCAGCATTATTTGGAGCTGGCGCTTTAAAGTTTGGAATCGCATTTGATATCGCCTCAACACCTGTAAGCGCAGAACTGCCTGAAGCAAATGCCCTCAAAAGAAGAAATAAAGATATCCCTGCAATCGGAGTTCCAACTGGTGTATGTAATTCTGCTGGAACTTGCCCTGTAAAAACATTAAAAAGTCCCACACCAATTAAAATAAATAAAGCAAGCACGAATAAATAGACGGGATATGCTAAAATAGAAGCAGACTCCGTTACACCTCTTAGGTTTAAAGTAGTAATAAATATGACAAAAATAATCGCAATACCCACATTATGGTCATGTAAAGCTGGAAAGGCAGATGTGATCGCATCAGTTCCTGCCGATACACTAACAGCTACTGTTAAAATATAGTCAACCAGTAAAGACCCACCCGATATAAGTCCATAATTGATACCTAAATTTTCCTTTGATACTACATAAGCTCCTCCCCCATGCGGGTAAGCAAAAATAATTTGTCGATAAGATAAAATTAATGCTGCTAATAAAACTAATACACCGATAGCAATCGGAATGGAATACCAAAATGCCGCTGCACTTACTGTTACGAGTACAATTAGGATTTGTTCTGGCCCATAGGCAACCGATGATAGGGCATCAGACGAAAGTATCGCCAATGCTTTTGTTTTATTGAGCTTCTGTTCCCCTAGTTCTGTTGATTTTAAAGGTCTGCCTATTAACAATCTTTTGATTGAAGAAACCATGGATTTCTGCACCACCGTGTTTTCTATAAAATTATTTGTTCTGTCTTATCATTATCATGCTTAAAAAGCACAAAAAAATGCCTGCAAGTCAAAGTTAATAGACCTGCAGACATGAATGAACTGTCTAACAAGCTCCACCTTCCTTCTCATTAACGCTTACGAGGTTAGCTGTCGGATTCGGGCCCTTGAGTAGCCCTACCTATTAAAGGATTCACCCCTTGGATATACTATCCATATGAATGGGTCCCCCGCACCAATTTGGTCTCAGCGATTTAGAAATATGAAACTGTGATTATCATACTCCTGTGTTTATCAAATGTAAATCAAAATTTTTAAAAAAAATAAAGATTGGAGAAATATATATGTCTAAAAAGAAAAAGCCGCTTTTAACAGATCAATTTTTAGATGAATTGGCTAATGAAATCAATGAGCTATACGGTCGTCCTGTTGAAAAAAACGAAGATAAAAACAATCATAAAGAAGACGATTAATCCACCGTATATATTTCACAATAACAATGGTACACTTGTCCAAATTGTAAGAAATCCCCCATTTTTAAGACAAACTTTGTTATTGGTACATATAATAACTTATCCAGTATTATGGTTGGGGGGAAACGGAATGGAAAATGTTATTCTGCTATCAAGAAACACCTCTAACAGAGGGATTTTAACGTTACATCCCAAGTTAGCAGAATCTATGGGAATTACTCAAATTACGGCTAGAAAAATCAGATTTGGTGCAAAAACCTATCAATCTATTGTAGACATTTCTGATGAATTGCCACTAAATGGGGCAAGCCTATCTGAAGATATTTTGGACATGCTGAATATACCACAGCATTGCAGTCTTGAAATCAAGCAGAATGGCAACGAATTACAAATTGGACCCTTTATCGGTTTACTTGCAGGTTATTATCAAAGCTCGATTAAGAAAAATCTCGATCATCTACGTGATTATGTGTTACTTTATCGTGAAATTAAGGGTGCCATCCTTGTTTTTTCTCTTGACCATGTTGATAAAGTCAACCAACTCGTCACAGGCTATCTTTATAATCCTCGAACAAAACAATGGGAAGAAGGAACATACCCATATCCTGCCTCTATTTTTGTGATGACTTCTTCTGTGAGCTCCGCATGGATACAGCATTTTAAATCCATCATTGGCAATGTAATTTTTAATGATTTCTTTCTAAATCGTTGGAGTATCCACAAGAAATTGGCAAGTTCCATCGGTGTAAAATGTTATCTTCCGGATACAAATCTGTATGGTTCACCTCAAGATCTATACTATTTTTTAAAGAAATTTCCTAATTTAACGGTGAAACCGCTAAACAGCGCTAATCGGCATGCCTATCGAGTCTTACTAAAGGATACAAACTCTCTCGTTATAACAAATTTATCAAATATGGAATCAAAGAATTATCGATTTAGTAATCGGGATCAGGCCTACTCTATCTTTAGTAAATATTTTAAAGAGGGAGAAAACATCATCCAAGAATCCATAGATGTAACCGGATATCGAACCATTACTGTACGGTTTGTTACGGTTAAAAACTATTCAGGTGAATGGCAGGTAATGGGGTCGTTTACGAGAGGCGACCAATCGATAAAGAATGATGGCAGATTACTGCCAATAGTCAAATTTGAAAAAGAAATGGTAAAAGAATTCTTGCATCAAAGCGATTTGCACGCTTCCTTGACTTATGAAGAATTGAACCATATAGCTGTTGATACGGTAAATGAATTAGAAGGTATGGGGGTGCATTTGGCAAATGCAGCGGTTGATATAACGGTTGGAGAATTAGGTGATATCTGGATTTCAGAGATTGACCACTGCAACCCCGCACACGATATTGCGTTAGTAGCTGGGGATCCGGACCTATACTATGAGATTTTAAAAACCAATATGCTTTATGGTAAAAAACTAGCAGGTTTTTAATATAACGAAAAGAGCTAACTTACAATGAGGTGCCCGCAAAAGTTAGAGTTTTAGCTTAAGCTGCTAATTGGCTGGTATGGAGACAACCGGACTCATGCCTGCCAATTTTTGCTTTATACGCTTATTATTATAATAACTGATATATTCTTCAATTCTCTTTTTTAATTCCTCAAATGGGCAAAGTGCTTCCCCATAATACATTTCTTGTTTTAGTAATCCAAAAAAGTTCTCCATGGGCGAATTATCTAAACAGTTTCCTTTTCGCGACATACTCTGGAACACCTTGTTTTTCTTCAGCGTTTTTACCCATTTATTATGTTGATAATGCCATCCTTAATCTGAATGTACAGTTGTTCTAAACTTTGAATCTTTTACAATTTCTAGAGCTTCCTCAAGAGGTTTGAGCGCTAATTCTAAGGTTGGGCGCATACTTATCCCGTAAGATAGAATTTCACGATTAAACATATCCATAATCGGGCTTAGATATAGCTTTACACCGTCTGAACACTTGAATTCTGTAATATCTGTCGTTAATTTTTGATGACACACATTTGTTTCAAAGCGGCGATTAATAAGGTTCTTGGCAACAGTTCCCGTCGATCCTTTGTAAGAGTTGTACTTACGTGATTTTAATCTGAACTTATCCCCCTTGAGCCCACGCTTATTCATGATGCGTTGAACCTTTTTATGATTCGCTTTGATTCCACGGTTTTTCAATTCTAAATGAACACGCCGATAACCGTAATTCCCCTTATGTTCTTCGAAAATGGACCGAATAATTCCCTCCAATTCCTGGTCTGGATTTTCCTTCTTCATGTTCTTAATATGATAATGGTAAGAGGATTCAGGAATGCCAACTACTTGTAAAACATCCTTTAATTTGAAGGTTTCTTTGAGTTCAAATGATAACGCTGCTTGTGCTTTTCGAGATAGCCCTCCGGATCCATCTGAAAAGCTCGTAACTTTTTTAAGTATTCTACCTCCAAACGAAGAAGTTCATTTTCTCTTTCCAATTTTTGTTCGTACGTCATTACTTTTTCAACTGCAGATTTTTTACTTTTTCTGTTCTTTGCTTTATCAGACATGGGAGGCCGTCCTTTCGGTTTATCCAGGGCCTCAGCACCACCCTCCAGATAAGCCTTCTTCCATGCAGCTATTATGGGAGGGTTTGTTAGCCCAAAGTGCAGGGCTGTTTCCGTTTCTGAAGAACCTGTTCTCTCCATGTATCTTAATACATCCAGCTTGAAATGAGTAGAATAAGTTTCCTTATGTTTCTTACTCATTAACCCTTCAGCTCCGAATTTCTCGTAAACTTTGACCCATCTCTTAATTTGGGCACTGCCTTTCATACCATACTTCTCGGCTAAAGGGTTATATCCCAATTTCCCCTCTTGATATTCTTTTACTAACATTAACTTAAATTTTTCACCATATTTTGCCATAAAAAAGCACCCCAAAAGTTAGATTTTAACTCTAACTTTTGGGGTGCAGTACACAATTAGCTCTTTTTTGCTGTTTCGATAATTTCCTTCAATTCATTCGTAAAACCCTTTACTGCTTTATTTCCTAACACTGTTACCGGAACACCTAAATAGCCGTACTTTTCAACTTCTAGTTGATATTCGGCGTTTTTTGATATATCTCTAACCTCGTAGGGAATCCCTTCCTCAGTAAGGACTTTTTTAACCATTGTGCACTCAATACAGTCGTTTGTCGTATAGACGATAACACCTTTTCCCATTGGTTCCTCTCCTTCCAACCATGCTACTCTTCTTAAAAATAAATATGTTCTGCCGTTATTTTATCACTTAAGCTGATTACCCCAAAGGAAAAAAACTTTTGTCTTCTCTTGTCGGTTGGCGAACCGGGGTTAAAAATTAATATATCCCCTTCATACCTCTTGACAGGAATATGAGAATGACCAAAAATTATACAATCTACTTTCTCCCCTTCAAATGCTGCAATGGCACGTTTCTCAGTTGTTTTTCCCTTACCATGCCCATGGGTAATACCGATGGTAAAACCGCCCGCTTTTACAATTTTTTTTGAAGGCAATAATCCAAGTATTTCTTCGTCATCCACATTTCCGTGGACACCTTCAACTCTTGCATACGTCTGCAACTCATGATAGACATCAATGGTCTGCCAGTCACCTCCATGGATAATCATATCAGCTTTCTGCAACTCCTTTATCAACCTAGCTGGTAAGCCCTTTTTTCTTTTTGGTAAATGAGTATCTGAAATTACGACAATTTTCATTCTAACCCCTCTTTATTTTCTGAAAAGAATTCAAATTTCATGTTTAGATTGTTCTTTAACGTGAAAACAACAACATTTTTTGACAAATTAAAAGCCGGATATGTCTATTCTTGCGCTTTCCCAAGAAATACTTTCTTAATTTCCTGAATATTTAAAAATTTAATTATATGTCCTTCTACAAAATGTACAATCAATCGATTCGATTCAGCAGAAGGTTTTGTAGGAATTTGATGTTTTACGTTATCAAAAAAGTTTAATTCGCTGCATGGCAATTTATTATTTAAGAGATTCGCATACCGATGAAAAGATTTATCTTTCTTCCCATAATCCAATAATATCGGATGTTTAATATCATCTAGCTGATCTGTACAATAATAATTTAAACTATATTAATAATATTCTTTAATATTTCTGACGTCACCTTTTACTGCTGCATGGTACATTGTTTTAAATGTCTCTTTTGAATCAGCATTACCGTAAGTAATCGCTTTAGCAAAAATCTCGCTTTGCGAGTACTGAACAGTCGCTAATTCGTCCTTACACTAATTTTAGCCATAAAAAAATGCACCCATAATTGTTAGATAGTGTCCAATAATTCGGGTGCAGTCTAATTATAAAAAGAACAGTTTTTTCAGCCTTTCAATTAAAGGAACAAGAAAGCAATTGGCGTTACTAAAATTAATGTTAATACTGTTCGTTCAAACCAAATTACGATTAACTTTGGAATACTTATTGGTATTTCAGTTGAAAGGATACTAGGAATAGATGCCGAAAAGAATAGAATGGATGAAATGGCAACCGTTGCGATGATAAACTTTGTTATTAAAGGAGCATCGACCACCAGTAGCGCAGGCAGGAACATCTCAGCAATTCCAACTGCAGAAGCTTTTGCTGCAAGGAAAGGTTCTGGAATTTGCAAAGCCCAAGTAAATGGATAAAAAATATAGCCTAGTATATCAAATACAGGTGTATATTCAGCCAAAACTAAACCAATAAGTCCGACAGATAAAATGGACGGTAGAATACCCATGGTCATAATAAACCCATCTCGTAGGTTTTCCCATAAATTCTTCCCAAGACTTAAGGAATTGTTTGCACCTTCCATTGCATGTTTCCATGCATGCTGCAAAAACTTTTCCTTAATCACTACTTCTGGGTCTGCTTTATCCGAAATATACACTTCGCTCATTTTATTTAGTGGCCAAAGTCTTGCGGTAAGTGCGGTAACTACATACGTGATCACTAATGAGACCCAAAAATACAAACCCCATATATTCATAATACCGAGTGTTTTTGCTACCACAATCATAAATGTTGCAGAAACGGTTGAAAACCCAGTTGCGATAATAGCCGCTTCCTTTGCCGTGTATTTTCCTTCTTTATAAAGACGGTTGGTCATTAATAATCCAAGAGAGTAACCACCTACTAAATCAGCTACCAAATCTACAGCTGAACGTCCAGGTGTTTTCCATATCGGTCTCATGATCGGTTGCATGAGTACCCCGATAAATTCTAGTAAACCGTATCCGATAAGGAGCCCCAAAAATAAAGAACCTATTGGAACAACTAGACCTACTGATATAACTAACTTTTCAAAAAGGAAAGGGCCCATATTTGGAGCCATCAACCATGCAGGTCCTACCTTGAAAAATATTAGAATGGCAACAAGAAATCCTAGTACTTTTAAGATAGAAAAAACCATCGTGACCTTGTCCTTTTTCCATGTTTTTGAAATAAAAGGATAAACAGCCCCTAATAAAATAACAATGAAAGCATAAACAGAAACATAAGAAGGGAAACTTTGTTTAATCCACGTCACCATATGATCAATAGGAATTGACGAAACATTATTTAAGGTAATAGGAATAAAAAACATAAAACTTCCTATTAGACTATAAATCACAAATTTCAGAATATTCCTTGCAGAATAAATTTGTTTAGCATTTGGTTCTACCTTTTTCTTAAGATTTGGTGCACCCATACCCATCCCCCTAGTATAAATTTACCTTCCTGTTTTCATCCAATTTGTCCACCTAAGGTGGACAAATTGGATGAAATGTCTTTTTGTGGTGCCTGTCACCACAACTATCTATCCGCTATCGCTTGATATCCACTTGCTATCTAGTTGCTAGCACATTGTCGAAGCATGACTCCTGTTAGGAAAGTAAGGAATACGTGTGTTCCTAGTTTAATGGTTGGCTGGACGAGTGTGTCCTTTAATGGATCGAGGCAGACAATGTCCATTGCTTTTACTTTTGGATGACGACCTGCTGCTAGTACCCCTTCTAGCAACTCTTCCGTTGTCATGCCCCCCGGGGTTGATGCTGGTACCCCTGGAGCATAGGAAATGTCTAATACATCCATATCTACTGTTAAATAAATGGTGTCAACCTTTGAAGATAGTTCTTCTAAGCATTGCTGAACGGTTTCTTCTATCCCCTTTTTTCGAGCTGTACGAAGTGTAAAATAATTAACCCCTTTTTCATCTGCATATTGTTTTAAGTCCTTCGTATTAAAAAAGCCATGCAGACCAATGTTGTACATATTACTGCCGTCAACTACTCCACTTTCAATTAAATTACGCATAGGTGTTCCATTTGATGGACCATTATCTGACATATCTCGCAAATCAAAATGAGTATCAAATTGTAAAATTCCAATTTTTTCAGAAGGCTTTGCCTGGTGCATTCCTTTCACCATCATCGCTGTGATTGAGTGATCTCCGCCAATCGCACACACCTTTGAATCTTGAAAATGGCTATGGACCAATGCGGCTGCTTGAATGATGTTGTCATGGCACTTTCTAATATCCGTGACATGCATGGGAACATCCCCGGCGTCAAGTGCAGTCATTTCTGCCAAATCAACATCCTCATCAAGATTGTAGGTTGCAAAGCTCCTCCATGAACGTCTAAAGGCTTCAGGAAATTCGGAAGCGCCTGATGCACTAATCGATGACCGAGATAAGGGAACACCGAGGATTACCACCTCGGCGTTCTTAGCCTCTTCTGGATTGGTCACATCTGTTATGGGCTGTATCCATTCATGAACTTTACTTATTACCCCATTTTCTGGCCGCAGCCACGTAAAACTGGGCGAATTAGTTTTTGGATAGAGAAAGCTCTTCAATTAATTGACCTCCCCTTAAAACTACTTTTCCGGACTTCACGACAGTATGCGTATGATTCACTCCATAGGAGTATTGAAGTTTCATATAATTATCCACATTAAAAATTGTAATATCTGCCTTTTTTCCAACCTCTAAACTGCCAATTTCCCGGCCTCGGTTGATTGCATGTGCTGCATTAATTGTTGCTGCGGTAATCACTTCTGCAGGTGTCATTCCCATTTTCAGACACCCTAAATTCATGATAAATGGCAATGAAACCGTTGGGGATGACCCAGGATTACAATCGGTGGACAAGGCAACAGGTACCCCAAGGTCAATCATTTTACGGCCATTGGCGGACTCCGCCATTAAAAAGTAAGCCGTCCCCGGCAGAAGTACTCCGACCACACCTTTTTCAGCCATCGCTTTCATGCCTTTTTCAGACGCCCTTAATAAATGATCAGCGGATATCGCTCCTACCTCGGCGGCTAGCTCTGCTCCTTCATAGGGTTCAATTTCATCCGCATGAATTTTCGGTATCAGTCCGTGTCTCTTACCCGCCTCAAGAATCCGCTTTGATTGCTCTGGAGTAAAAACACCATGCTCGCAAAAAACATCATTGAATTCGGCCAAACCCAGCTCCGCAACCTTTGGAATCATTTCATCAATCAACAGCTCCACAAAATCATCAGGATTGTCTTTATACTCTTTTGGAACGGCGTGAGCACCCATAAAGGTAGGAACAATATCAATATCATGCTTTTCATTGAGCATTTTAGCTACTTCAAGCTGCTTAAGCTCGGTTTCCCACTCCATCCCGTAACCACTTTTCGCCTCGACTGTTGTCACGCCGTGACGCAGGAATTGATTTAAGCGTTCAAAGCTTTCATTAAAAAGCTCTTCATGACTTGCTGACTTAGTCTTCTTTGTTGTTGCATGAATCCCGCCGCCACTGTTCATGATTTCCATGTAGGTGGCACCTTGTAGCCTCATATTAAACTCATTTTCTCTGCTTCCAGCAAAAACAAGATGAGTGTGAGGATCAACTAATCCTGGAGTAACAAGCTTTCCACTGGCATCCACTATCTCCGCTTCCCCAAGACGCTTTTCATATTTTACAAAAAGCTCCTCATCTAGTCCTACACCACAAATGACACCATTTTCTATCCAAACACTTCCATTTTTAACCAGACCCAACTCGGACATCGCTTCCTTTACAAGAGGAGCATGTGAACTCCCCTGTAAGGTCACGAGCTGTGAAGCATTCCTTATAAAAATTGGCTTACTCACCCGTACCACCTCTTTAGTCTTGTTTCAGCATTGGCATTTTGATGCCTTTTTCCTTTGCTGTCTTAATTGCTAGTTCATAGCCTGCGTCGGCATGACGGACCACACCCATCCCAGGGTCTGTTGTTAATACTCTTTGTAAACGGATTTCTGCATCCTTCGTACCGTCTGCAACTATGACCATTCCGGAATGTTGAGAATAACCCATTCCTACTCCACCGCCATGGTGAAGTGAAACCCAGCTGGCACCTCCGACTGCATTGATCATGGCATTGAGAATTGGCCAGTCAGAAACAGCGTCGCTTCCATCCTTCATTCCTTCTGTTTCCCGGTTAGGAGACGCAACAGAGCCTGCATCTAAGTGGTCACGGCCAATAACAATCGGCGCCGATACTTCACCTGAGGCTACAAGATCATTAATGATTTTTCCTAAGCGGGCACGATCACCGTATCCAAGCCAACATATACGAGCAGGAAGTCCTTGGAAGCTGATTTTTTCCTGAGCCATTCTCACCCATTTACAAAGGTGCTCATCATCCTTGAATTCACGAAGCAGGACTTCATCAATTTTTCCAATATCCTCAGGGTCCCCCGACAATGCCGCCCAGCGGAAAGGTCCTTTTCCTTCGCAGAATAACGGACGGATATATGCAGGTACAAAGCCTGGAAAGTGAAAGGCATTGTCTACTCCCTCATCCTTAGCCACCTGACGAATGTTGTTACCATAATCAAAGGTTATGGCCCCTTTTTGCTGCATCGTCAGCATTGCCTTTACATGGATTGCCATGCTTTGCTTTGATAGTTTTACATATTTAGCAGGATCTTCTTTCCTAAGAGAGGCTGCCTCTTCTAAACTAAAACCTATAGGAACATAACCGTTTAACGGATCATGGGCAGATGTTTGGTCGGTTAACACATCCGGGTTAAAACCTTTTTCAATCATAATCGGCAGCAGCTCAGCTGCGTTTCCTATAAGACCGATTGAGAGAGGCTTTCCTGCTTTCTTTGCTTCCTGTGCTAGATTAATAGCCTCTTCTAAATCGCTCGTTTTCACATCAAGGTAAGCGGTTTCAATCCGGCGATCAATTCTTGTTTCATCAACATCAATGGCTAGACAAACACCATCATTCATGGTTACCGCTAGCGGCTGAGCTCCACCCATTCCGCCAAGTCCGGCAGTTAAAGTAATCGTATGCTTTAAAGACCCGCTGAATTCCTGGCGAGCAAGCTCCGCAAACGTTTCATAAGTTCCTTGGACAATTCCCTGCGTTCCAATATAAATCCAACTGCCTGCTGTCATTTGTCCATACATCATTAATCCCTTTTTATCTAACTCGTGGAAATGCTCCCAGTTCGCCCAAGCCGGTACTAAATTGGAGTTTGCCAACAATACCCGGGGTGCGTCCTTATGTGATTTAAAAATTGCTACAGGTTTACCAGACTGAATTAACAGTGTTTCATCGTTTTCTAGTTCAAGCAGTGATTTGACAATCGCGTCATAAGCTTCCCAGTTCCGTGCAGCCTTACCAATTCCTCCATATACCACTAAATCCTCTGGGCGTTCAGCTACTTCTTGGTCAAGATTGTTCATTAGCATCCGAAGTGCAGCCTCTTGAATCCAGCCTTTTGCATGTAGTTCTGTTCCTTTATAATTTTTAATCACTCTTGATTTAGCTGTACTCGCTTCCATCCTATTCACTCCTCTATGTCCTTTTATCTCTCCTTTATTATAAAAATAAAATCTTCTGAAAAATACAAATCATTCCTTAGAAAAGTAGCATTATTTATTTGTATAACTCGTTTATTTTTAGCCTAAAACTTCACTATTTTTAGGAAATAGTAAATTTTTTATAAAAAATAAGATTCAGTTGTCACTGAATCTTATCTTCTTAACCCTTATTCATCCGAAATTCTCTCGGTGATACTCCGACTATTTCCTTAAACGTTCTGCTAAAGTAGTTCGGATTATGATAACCAATTAAGTGTGAAATTTCCTTTACTGGCTTGCTGGTCTCAAGCAGGTATCTTTTCGCTTCTTTTATTCTTATCCCTGTCAGGATTTCCGTAAAGCTTCGGCCAGTTTTTGAAATCAGCAAATGACTGAAATAGGATGAATTCCTATCGACGTATTTTGCCACATCTTCTAGCTTTAGTTCTTGATTTGTAAAATGAGACTCAATATAGGAAATACCGCGTTCAATTGGATCCTGTTTAACCATCTGTTGGCTGGAATCAACACCTAAAAATATCTTTTGAATAAACAAGATTAGATTTTGTACGGACCGATAGAGAACGCTATCATACAAAATCGAATGGAAGATATATCGATACTCGTTTTCGTAGCTTTGCTGTTCATCTAAATCATAAGTCTTCATGAATCGTCTAATTTGTGCCAGAATACTCGTTAGCCTAATTCTAACCAATCCCGGATCTGGATAGTGATCATCTAATTGGAGAAACTCATCGTATAACCATGATTTAATAGCTTCTATATCATGATTCGCCAGCATGTCCACCCAAGTCCTTTGTTCTGGAGGAGCCAAAAAAGGATCGATATGTACCCAGTCGGTTGTATACTCAAACTCAACCATTTGCTGATAACCATGATAATAGGTAAACTCTAGCATTTTTTGCGTTTCTATAAACTTTTCATGAAGACTTATGTGTGGTGATTTATTGCTTCTAATAACAACTGCAAGCGGTTCAGAGAATTCCTCTTCCCACTTTCTCATTGCCTTTTGACACTGCTCTTTACTATTTTGGCAAGTTTCCTTAAATAGAAGAACAACCCTATCGTTTAAAGGGAAAATACCATGAAGTGCCTTAAAAGGGTAATCTGATAAGAAGGAATATAGCGATCCAACTTTCTCACTATTTTCCACTTTAAGTACTGAGATGATATAGTCTTCTAAAACTACCGAATCGGAAATAAACAGTGACTCATAAGTTGAATCGCTGCGGAATTGGGCAATCGGTTTCTCTTTAGAATTATGTTTTTTATCTAGTGCTTTCGTTGCTTTTTGATAAGCCAATTTAACTT
The DNA here is from genome assembly GCF_013409995.1 of Neobacillus driksii. Classification (GTDB taxonomy): domain Bacteria; phylum Bacillota; class Bacilli; order Bacillales; family Cytobacillaceae; genus Neobacillus; species Neobacillus driksii. The sequence goes on along the minus strand of NZ_JACCBX010000007.1, from coordinate 231,544 downwards.
TAGTGGCAGAAAAAGGTTTAATCATCAGCTCCAAAGCTTGAAGGTCAATCGCCATTCGGGCCTTTTCAAAGGTAGCCTCTGCACTTGTTAACAGCAGAATAGGCTGATAAATCTGCATTAATTCTCGGAAGCTAGACCAATCCTCTCTGCTAACCATATCCAGTTCTAAAAAGATGACATCTGGGGTTTCTTTTTCAAAAGTAACGATAAATTCCTTAAAATTAGAGGATAATAGAATACTTGTTACAGGGATAGAAGATGATTTTAACAGCCATTTTAATCCTTCTCGTTCATTTAAATCGCGATCAGCAATCAGCCATTTTCCTTCCATGATACTCACCCCTATCTAAAAATAGTGCTACTAATATAATAAAAGTATACATCCTAAGTGGCAATCTACAAGTAAAATTCATTTTTAATTCTTATTCAAGAAATGCAATAATTTAAATAGAATTCATAGGTTCATTATGAGCATAATAATTTTTGTGACTATTGAAGAGAGGGGAAAATCAAGACATGAAATGGCACAAAAATTTGCTTAAAATCATACAGGACCGCCAAGGGAAAAAACTAGCTTTAGTCGTGGATACCTCAACAAATGAAACGAAAATTGACCTCATCGCAAATATTGTAACTTTTTTCAAAGAACTAACTCCGGAAACCACACTTGTTCAGGCTGATTTTAAAATCCGTAGCACAGAACCAATCACAGAAGGAACGGAAATCAAATATCACACACATGGGAAGGCTTCCTATACCCTTGCATTGGAATGGGCGGAAGAGGAGAATATCGAAACGGTTTTCTATATCACTGATTTGACTGGCTTTTTACCAGAAGACATGCAGGTACCTTATGAGGTATATTGGCTGGTACCGACTGAATTTGTTCCGAAAGCACCATTTGGAAAGGTAATGAAAGTAGTTTAGAAAGCAGAAAAAAGAGGAGGATAATCTCCTCTTCACTTTTCCTTCCTTTTTGACTTATGAGGGGGCTGATAATGTGACGAGCTTTCCTCCATTTGAATAGAAGATGAGCTTTCCTCACTTCGGTTGGCAAAAGTGTCACTTTCCAGTGGAAGAGGCAGTGCATTTTTTTCAATAACCTGCTCTAATCGATTAATTCTATCAATTAAATGGGTGTGTTCTTGTTCGGCGATTTTCCCTCTTGATGAATAATATGGATCCTTTTCCCACCAGTCCATTCCAATTTCTCTAGCCTTATCTACCGAGGCGACGAGCAGCCTTATTTTTATCGTTAATAAATCGACATCCGCTAATGATATTTTAATATCTCCAGCGATTACAACTCCTTTATCCAAGATCTTTTCAAGTACATCGAGTAAATTCGATGATTGCGGCGGGTGATGAATCGGCATATGATTCCTCCTAACAATGGTTATAACAGTTTTCCAAGAGGACCCAATTCAATATTGAGATCTTCATGTTCTAAACCGAAAATCAGCTTTAGTTCTTCCATTTTCTCTTCAAGCCTCATTAACGTTAAACCTAATTCTTCAATTTGCTCATCTGTTAAAGAATCATTTTCGACTCTCCGCATCGCCTGTCTTTCCATCAGCTGGCGGAGAAGTTCAATAATGGTTAGTACTAGTTTTGCTAAACCCTGCTCTACCTGATTAGAATCAAGTGGTAACCTTTCCATCGCCTAATGCCTCCCCAATTATTTTTCGCTCATATGGTCCATAGGCACTTTCGATCGACGAAATCAGCAGTTTTAAATCCACCACAATTAAATCGATATTGGCCACCGATATTAATATTTCACCACTCACCACCACGCCTGTATCAATGATTCCGTCAAGGAGATCTAACAGCGTCATTTCTTTATTTTGAAAAAGATGATACTGCTCCATGCTTAATTCTCCTTCGAAAAATGGTATGGCGGCCATGGTCCGCTTACTTGAAATGTGCAGCCTAATGCCGAAAAGGTATGTTCGAGTTCCTGAACTTTCGTTAGGAATTGCTCCGTTTCCTTTTTATCAATAAGAAAGTCGCAATTTACAATCATGTCATCTTTTCGCTCTGTTATTTCTCTTCCCCAATTTTTTCGCAGCCTTGAAAGGGAGAAGAAGGGCTGCAGGTGATGTTCAATCCTCTGCCACCATTGAGATTGTTCTTTTTCTAACTCATTTGTAATCAGCTGGTCGAGCTTCTTTTTCATAATAAATTGTTTTCCTTTTGGCATACTTGCAATGTTTTCTCTTAACTCAAGAACACTCGGATTATGTTGAACGACATAAGAAAACGCCTGCTCAGAATTGCAATAAATTTTTAGATTCCATTCTTGTTTATCTTTGAATCTAGTTAGCTGCTGCAAAATCGCATCGTATTGCTCATGAAGCAAGGTGTTCAAATTCTCTTCTTTTTGAAATATGGTACAAAATGACATTGGCAGGATTGTAAACTGGGTATGAAATGCCGAAATGCATTCATGATGATGAAACGCTTTTTCCTTTAACCATTCAGGATCTTTTAATTGAAGGTCAATTTGCTGCTGGGAAAACTGATGAGGATTAACTGGGGTAATAATCGCAGCTAGTTCTTTAAACTTTAGTACGGATGCTTTTTTTTGGTCTATCCCGATTAGTACTGGAACCTCTGCCTTTTGTAGTTCCTCCGAAAGAATCACACCATACAAGTATATAAAATCGGTCCCCACCGGAGTATGAGTCATGCTTACCTCCTCCTTTTAACGCTAATTTTACATCCCGTTCTTTTCTCTTTCTTTCGCGATTTTGTATCTGTTAAGTAATTCTTGCTCGCGTTCTATATAGGCGTCTTCATCAATTTCCTCCATATCGTACATCATATGCAGCTCAATCAATTGTTGCTGTATTAATGTGAGATCATACAGCTCTTGATCCACTTCTTCCTGAATTTTCTCACCCAGTTTAATTAGCGACCGAATTGGCAGCGAAAATAATTTAAATATCATAATTTCCCTTCAATCCTCAACACGATATTCACAAAGTTGTAGGCTGGCCATGGCCCAGAATACTTAAACTCCACTTTATCCTTCCATATTTCAAAAAGTTCATTAACCTTCTTATCAAATAATTCTTCATGACTGGTATCAATTAGAAAGGCAGCGTTCAGCAGTGTCTTTCCCGGAATGGTTTTATTCAGCTTCCCCGCTTCGGCTATTTCTAACAATGGTTCAAAAATTTCCTCTGCCGCCTGTTCCTCCAGATGTAATATAAAATTTTGGGCTTGTTCTCCCACCTGTATTTGGTCATAAAAAGTAGCTGGATTTTCCATGTCTTTATTTGAAGTTTTCCACTGAAGTAAGAGTGGATTTTTCTTCATTTCTTCGTTTATCCATTCTTTCTTAGGAATTACTTTTAAGCCAACTTCCATTTTGTTATCTAACTGTGAGAACAAATTTTCAAATTCCTCGTTCAAGTGCTCCATTATTAGGAGAACGTCATTTTTGGAATGAAATACATTTCCAAAGCTCATGGGTATTACCGTATATTGTTTCATCACCTCCGTGATTTTTTGTTGATGTGCCATTAAGTTAGGGCGAGTTGGCAAAACATCACCTGTTACCTTTGATACGACCATGGCAACATTTTCGAAGTGAATCGTATATACCCCGCCCTTCTTGCCATTTAATTGTACACTTCCAAATTTCTTGGGCTCCTTTTCATGTATCGCACAAAAAAGGTACACGCCATCATGTGTACTCATTTATTTTTCATCCTTTCTCAGGATTTCCTTTTGAATCAATTCCCTCACTTCTAGAAAGGAGAGCTCAGGAAGTATTTGTTTCATGGGTCTGCTTAACACATCGATACATAGTGCTTGATAGTTTATATTCCCAGGAATAATGGGGATGTTTGTTTTTTTTGATATTGCCGCAATCATTAATGTCGCTCGCAGACTAGGGCAAAATCCCTTCCCATAAGACCTTAAATTAGAAACTAATCTGGTAACCTCTTGTGCTTCACGATTGTTTAATCCTGTTTTTTGTTTTAAAATTTCAATTTCAGTTTCCTTGTCACAAGAATCTAAGTGTATGGTAATTAGTCGGTCCAAGAGGGCGTCTTGGGTTTTAAAGGTTCCAACATACTCGTCTGGATTACTTGTAAAAATAATCGAAAAGTCAGGATGACATTTTATATTTGTTTCCTTTCCATTGCCGTATACAGGCAGAACCTTTTCCTCTAATAGAGATAAAAATATATTATTCGTTTCAGGAAGGGAACGTGAAAATTCATCATAAATTACCACATGTCCATTTTTTACTGCTTCGATCAGTTGTCCTTGGACCCAAATGGGTTTGACTTCTTGCTCTTTCTTAAAAACAGAATGAATATAGTTATCGATTATTTCCTTTTTTCTAACACCAAAATATTGACCCAATAGGTCTTTATTGGACAATTCATGATGACCACGAATAATCGTGACCTTTCTCTTTAGTTGTTTAGCAAGAAATATCGCTAGGCTAGTTTTTCCTACACCAGTAGGCCCAACAAAATGGACAGGAAATCCAGCTTGTAAATACTGATGGCTTCTTGAAATGATGTCCTCGAAGAAAGGAGTATTCACAAAATCCCCTGTCACGATTCCTTTATCAGATGAATTCAACATTTTTCCTCCTAACAATTTAATTTTGGTAAAAAAAGGAGCCAAGGCACAGTCAAGCCTCGGCTCCTTCCGATCCTATTCAAACCATTACTATGTCTCTACCGCAAAATCTTGGAGATCATGATCTTTCAGCAGACCAACCGCTTTTGCGTATCGTAACCATGTATCTACACTGGCAATAACGATACGGGCGTCGATTGTCAAAAGCTCGATTCCCACTAAAGAAACACGAGCCCATAAATCAATAACCACACCCTTATCCAAAATACGGTCAATTACTTCGGCTAAGCTTGAAGAGTCTACACTTTTTTGAATAGCAGCCATCTATATCCCCTCCTTCCATTTGACTGCAGCTAAAGAGGGAGCGTTATAAATTATTCTTTGATGCTGTATTAGGTGATGCTTCTCTTTTACCTCAGTCATCATCGTTTAGTAACGATTACTATAAAATATGAATGATCGGATATTTTGAATGGACAGGTGCTCTTATCAAGGGGATTTATTTGCAAATAAAAAAGAGACCCCAATAAATGAAGATCTCTTCAACTCAATGTATTCTTTTGCTTATTATCCATTTTTCACAATTTTTGATGGATTGTTGACTTTGTATTGGACTGCAGCTTCAACGATGAACTCTTCTTCTACATCTTTCCCTTTTGCCAATTTCTTCTTAGCGACCTTCCCGTCGAATTCAAGCTTGTCACCTGGCTGCAGTTCGAACTTCTTTAGCGTTTTACTGTGACTGCACCATGCAAGCCCAAGTTCAATCGGTGATTCTTCGACGATGACCACATTTTCCAGTACAACCACCTCATCATTTTCTTCATTAAATGGATTGTAGGTAAGAGCGAACTGTTTAACACTTGCCGTAAAGTGAACTTTATCTGCTGGGAGCTCAATTTTCGGTTCTTTTTCTTTTTTTGGTTTGGCAGCTTTAGGCTTTTTCGGTTCAGGTTTTTCTTCCAGTTTTGGCTCTGGTTTTTCTTCCTGACCTTGGGTCTCTGTACCCTGCTCTGCCGTACTATAATCCTTCTCTTCTACCTGCAGCATACTCTCCTTGCCAAAACTGGAAGCCTGCATTTCCTTTAGAAAAGCAGAATTGATGCAGCACAAATTCCCATCCTGGAACTCAATCACAAGTGTGTTAAACTCGTCAGACTTCCCGTACGTTTCATACCCCTTAATCGTAACCACACGCTGGTAATTCCGTTCCTTAAACAAAAACTCCCGCTTTGCCCCCTTCCCAGAAGAAAGCCCCCACTCCTTCAATTTCTCCTTATAATGATCATCATCACGAAACCCGATAAAATCTCCCTTCGGAGAAACATAACGAGTCAAACTACTCCGCTCTAACTGCTCATGCTCAATAGCCATATATTCACACCTCTCTATTTTGCTCACATTGGTGACAGGCACCACTAATGTACAAATGTCCGTCTCCAATGGACATTTTTTCGCCATTTGATTTCTTTATGTATTTTGTGTTGATACTTTTTTTATTGTATCAAAGTTTTCTGGTATTGAAAAAAGCTTAGGCATGATTTTTGCAGTTTAACTTGTCTGCAAAAGGTCATGCCTGGTTGCTAGATGATAATCGGTGGTTTACCGATTGGATAGTATTCTACAGAGTTGCAGGCTCGGATTTTCTCTTCTGAAAGACAGTTTCTACCGTCAAAGATGATAGGTTCTTTCATTTTCTCTACCATCTTCACTACATCCAGACCTTTGATCTCGTTCCACTCGGTTACAATGAACACTGCGTCTGCTTCAAAAATCGCTTCATCAATGGATCCTGCATATCGAATTTGATCGCCAATAATTTTTCTAGCGTTCTCAGTGGCAACTGGGTCATAGGCAACGACTTCTGCCCCGAATTTGGTTAGTGCTTCTGAGATCGGAATAGACGGTGCTTCTCTCATATCATCCGTTTCTGGTTTAAAAGCTAGTCCTAGAAGCGCAATTTTCTTCCCTTTTAATCCTCCAAACCTTTTTACTGCCTTTGTTACCAACAATTTTCGTTGGTATTCATTGATGGCAATGGTTTCTTTTAATAGCGGAAATTCTGCTCCATTTAATCCGGCAGTATGGAGCAAGGCTTTGACATCTTTTGGAAAACAAGAGCCACCGTACCCAATACCAGCATTCAAAAATGCTTCGCCGATCCTTTTATCTTTCCCCATTCCTTTAGCAACATCTGTGACATCTGCTCCAACTGCTTCGCATAAATTGGCTATTTCATTGATATAACTAATCTTCGTAGCTAGAAACGCATTGGAGGCATATTTTATCATTTCAGCACTTCTTGTACTTGTTAAAATCACAGGCACATTTAATGGCTGATACATGTCCCTAACTTTCCCTGCCGCTTGTAAACTTTCTGAGCCAATAATAATCCGATCAGCTTTCATCGTATCTTCAATGGCAGATCCCTGGCGGAGAAACTCTGGATTCGAAACCATTTTCACTGCAAACCCACATAGGCCTTCAGTCATATTTTTAACGTAATCATTGGTTCCGACTGGCACCGTGCTCTTTATTACAATAATGGTGTCACGAGTTATATATGGAGATATATCTTTCGCAGCTTGTACCAAATATGAAAGGTCCGCTGCCCCGTCATCACCCTGAGGCGTTCCAACGGCAATTACAATGATTTCTGCATTAGCTAACGCCTCACTTAAAGAGGTGGTAAAATGCAGCCTGCCTGCTCCCATATTCGCAGTTAGTAAATCTTCAAGACCAGGTTCATAAATAGGAGAAATTCCTTGAAGTAATTGGTTAATCTTTTGTTCATTAATATCAATGCATGTCACATGATGACCGATTTCCGATAAACAAACTCCAGTTGACAGCCCTACATAGCCTGTACCTAAAACAGCAATCTTCATATCAATCAATCTCTCTCTTACTATTTTCAAAGGTTTCTTTCTTAGTAACTTCTTGCAAATAGGCTAACACTGATTCTCTAATATCCTCGCGGCTTAATGCGAAATCAATGGTTGCCTTTATAAAGCCAATTTTATCTCCAATATCATAGCGGCTGCCGTCAAAATTATAGGCAAAGACGGCCTGATGTTTATTCAGTTCATTGATGGCATCTGTCAGCTGTAATTCGTCCCCTCGACCTAAAGGAATTCTCTCCAAAATCTCAAAAATCTTCGGGCTAAGGACATAACGTCCCATAATCGCATATCTTGAAGGCGCCTCTTCTATACTGGGTTTTTCTATTAACGAGTCAATATGGAATAAGTCCGACTCAATCATCGTTCCTTTGGGTTTAATAATTCCATATTTGCTGACATCTTCGTCTTTTACCGTCTGTACGGCAACAACGGAACTATTATAATATTCAAAAACATCTATGACCTGCTTTAGACAGGGAATATCCGACATGACGATATCATCTCCAAGTAAAACTGCGAATGGTTCGTCGCCAATGACGCTTTTCGCACAAAGAATAGCATGTCCTAGCCCTTTCGGCTCTTTTTGACGGACATAAACGATATTTACTAAGTTTGATATCTTTTGAACATCTGCTAACATATCAAGTTTGTTCTTTTTAAAAAGTGTATCCTCTAGTTCATACGATTTATCGAAATGATCCTCGATGGACCTTTTTCCTCTGCCGATGATGATGATAATTTCCTCAATACCGGAAGCCACGGCTTCTTCAACGATATATTGAATGGTTGGCTTATCAACAATCGGCAGCATTTCTTTTGGCTGTGCTTTCGTTGCTGGCAAAAATCGAGTACCGAGGCCAGCTGCTGGTATAATGGCCTTACGGATTTTCATATGCTGCCTCCTTTCCTTTTCCCCTTTATCCTTTATATGCAAAGGGACAAACTCCGGTCACGTTAGTAACCTATTAAAATCGTTTTTTTAAAAGGACATTTTCTATAAAATAAAACTCCCTTCACAAAGATAGCCAAGGGAGTCATTCTTCTTGTTCATGTATCGGCCGATAAACACGTTTAATAAACCTTTCCATCAATTTTTTGAGTATTCTTTTACGGCGTGTGTGCAGTGTAGTAACAATCGCTTTTCTTTCTTCACTCGTAACCTGCCAATCTTCAGGAATAACTGCTACAATTTCTTCTATTAAATGAATGGGCAGCGTTTGAATGATTTCTAGCTGCTCGTAAAACTCCTGCTCATTCTCGATAAAACAGGCCATAATTTGATGGGTTGTACTCTTTAGAATCGTTATCGGCAGTGTTTCAATATCCTGCAGTGTCCAGTTATAGGAAGCGAACACTTCGGCATGATCGATGATCCGCAAACGATAGGAGTATGGTGTGTCGTCGCATAGAATGATATTTTTCCGTGTTCGATCACGATTGCACAGCCAGTAATCAAATAAAATAATACCTGCTAGATTTTCTTTGTTTGTAATAGCTGGAACTTCGGTCACTTGATGTCCATCAAAACAGTCTGGAACGTAAAGACTTGCAAATTGAAACTGTGTGTGCATCATTTGCGAGAGTTCAGGGTATTGTGAGGAAAACTCCTGGGGGATTTCTACTAATTTGGCAAAAGGTATGGGCAGTCCAAGGTAACGTGCAAGGCAATAGCCGACCCATTCGTTCGCCAGCGTTTTTTCAAATCCAGGCTGGAAATATTTTACGACATAGTCCCGACCATCATTAAATGTTATTAAGTGAGCATTCGATTTTCCTTCTAGTGTTTTCTTGTATGCAACTGGTTTAATCATTCTCCATTCACCTCATCGGAGTCGATTCTGCCTATTTTTTTCAAAAGATGGACATATTGTTCTGCCACAACTTCTATCGCAAATTTTTCATGGACGCGTTCGATTGCTGCCTTTGACATTTGTTCATGAAGGCTGGGATCATCCAAAATAACCGATAGCTGATTTACTGTATCTTCTACGTTTTGACCACGAAATAGCAGTCCGTGTTCACCGTGGAGGACCAATTCTGTGACTGGCATCATATTCGATGCCACTACAGGTACCCCGCATACCATCGACTCAATAAAGGTATTTCCAAACGATTCGGTCTTCGTAGTGGCAAGCGTACAGCCGCCTGATTGGCGAATTTTCGCATAAACATGCGGCATTTGCTGATAGGGTATCACCGGAAACCACTTAACTATGTCTGTGAGCTGTTCCTCCTGCCATTTTGCTGCGAATTCCTCCCGCTGCACACTTTGGGCACCGCCAATCACCCAAAACTCGATATCATCACGCTGATTTTTCATGAGTTTTGCCACTTCTAATAGCATTTGCCAGTTTTTACGTTTGTCCAATCTGCCAATCCAGCCAATAATTTTCTTACTGTTAGGGAGGATCGGGTCACTATCAAAATTTATCTCTTTACACGTTAATGCACGGTAAAATGACGTATCGATGCCATTGTAAATGACATGTATCGGAATCTCGTCCGTTAGGATTGAAACTAATCGTTTTTGATAGTGTGATGGAACAATGATCGCTTCGGGCTCAATTCCTCGGAATGATTTTAAATGAGGCCTAAGCTTAATCAGTTCCGGGGTGCGTGCCTCTACCAATACCGGTCCTCGATAGTTTGCTTTCTTAAGCCATTTAAAAGCAGCACCAGTGTCAACGACAATGATGGCGTCATAGCTGTTGTTTTTAATTATTTTGATAATCTCCTGTTCATCCTTTGTCAAATAAACGGGGGCCACATCTTCCATAATATGAAGCCCGCCGTGATCGGTAGTATATAAAAACTCTGTATCAATTCCATGCTTTTTAAAATAATTCGAGCGATTACGCCAGCCGGCATTCACCCCGCCAACCGTCAGCAGACGCCAGATTACTAATACTTTCATGATGGTTTCTCCTCGTTTTCATTAGGCTCCTCCTCAACCCTGTTAGGTCTCTATGTTCAACCCTTAATGTCGTTTAACGACGTTTTTTATCCTTGCCTTTTTTCTTGTCTCGCTTCTCATCATAGCGGTGTCGGGTCTCGTATCTATCTCCTGCGAAGTATCTGCCACCCTTTCCGCCTTTAGCACCTTTACTACGACGCCCTCTATCGCCCTCGAAGCTTTTCCCCCTTCTGGAGTCACGAACTTCCTTGGAGTTTCGCTCTCCTTCAAAACGTCTTTCACCCTCATAACCGCTATCACCTTCTGGATGTCCTGACTCAAAACTTTGCTCGAGTTTGTCCCAATGTGCATCGATTTTTTCCATTACTTTTTCCGGATCTACTCCACGTGCAAGCATTGCTTTCACCCATTCTTCCTTGAAAACCTTGTGCACTAATCCTTGCAGCTTGATCACATAGTTTTTCTCGTCTGCAGTTGTCAACAGGCTGTTACTTAGATCTTTAACCTTATTCTTATCCGGTTTCTGCGGGAGAAGTAACGCCGTTATTTGTCGAGAAATTTCCTCCATACGGATATAGTGGAGCCATTCCCCGTATAATTCCGGTGCCATTTCTTGTACATGTGCCATAAAGATTGCTTTATTTTCTTCCCCTAAGGAAGTCAATAATTTACGTGGATATGGATAGACACGATCACGCCAAATCGTTCTTGCTACGTCAATTACCTTTAAACTGCCGTCAGGCTGCAGATAAATTTGACGCTTATGATGGTCAATTCTCTCATATCCAATTTCTTTAAACGTGATTAGCATTTCAATTAATTTTGCAGAAAGTGCCTGTGTTAATGGCTGTGATTGTAAATACTCGCGTAGATCAACACCCCTGATAATTTCCATCACTATATAGAGAGGACCTTTCCCATAGAGCTTTGGAAATAGAGTGGTCTGCTGCCCAAGGGATAAAGCATAATATTCGCGATCGCAATCCTCTGTATTCCCGAACACCTTTACACAGATGTCGTCCGAAATTTGAAAAACTGCACCTTGGCGTCCTTTTCCCATCATAACCAATGGTGAGTTATTCACTACTTCCACATCGGCATTAACCATGTTTGTTACTTTAATGTTTTGCATCCATTGCTCTAAATTCTGAATATTCATATATTCACTCCTTCCTTTTCAAATTGGCAGCTTGATTCATGTAATTAACTTGGCAGCATCCTGGACATTCACCTGCTTGTCTTAACTAAAGACCTCGTAAATACCGCCTACTATAATAAATTCAATTGGGACATAAATTGTAAAGGCACTTAACTATAAAAAGAAAATATATTATTTTTCAAAACGAGTTAATGGATAATAACTATTATCAAAATCGACAGAAATACATCTTACAGGTTAAAATTATAGAAAAAATTAACAATATAGCCAGTTATTTATTGTACAATTGGAATAGGAGATAAACTCTATTGGGAGGTTTTCATCGAGTGTCTTAGCAAGCGCGCTAAAACTTACAGTCAATACGTGCTTATATTAGCCAATGCTAAAGGGAAGATAAATAATTGAAAGGCCAATTGTAAAAGATGTGTTGGCTCCGCATATATTTATATAAAAGACAGAAATCATTTAGAAACTTTATACACCTAAATAGGAGGAACGCTCTATGAGTCGTTTGACGAAGCAAGAAAAGAGCTGGGTTTTTTATGATTGGGCGAATTCTGCATACTCCATCTTAATTACAACCGCTATTTTTCCTTTATATTTTAAAGCAGCAGCAGATGGTGCAGGTCTGGCTGGTTCTACCTCTACTGCATATTTGGGGTATGCGAATTCCTTTGGGACTCTGCTTGTTTCTATTTGTGCACCGATTTTAGGAACCATTGGGGATTTTAGAGGCTTAAAGAAGAGATTATTTACCTTTTTTGTGATTCTGGGGATTGCTTTTACTGCACTACTGGCCGTGGTCCCAAGCAACCAATGGCTTATTCTCTTAATTTGTTATGTTATTACTGTCATTGGTTTTGGAGGAGCCAATATATTTTATGACGCCTTTCTGGTGGATGTTACGAGTGAAGAACGAATGAATAAGGTATCCGCCCGTGGGTTTGCGATGGGTTATATCGGAAGTACCATCCCTTTCATCATTGGCATTGCTCTGATTCTATTATCACAGCAAGAGATACTGCCCTTGTCTGTAACCGTCGCAACGCAAATTGCCTTTGCGATCACTGCTATTTGGTGGGGAACCTTTACGATTCCAATGTTAAAAAATGTTCAACAGGTATATTACGTCGAGAGAGTGGCAAATCCGGTTTCTATCAGCTTTAAAAAGGTTTTCCAAACACTTAAACGGATTAAGGCTTACCGTCCTTTATTTCTTTTCCTTATAGCTTATTTCTTTTATATTGATGGGGTCCATACGATAATTACTATGTCTACAGCGTATGGAACGGATCTTGGGATTTCATCCACAAACCTGTTAATCATTCTATTTGCCACTCAAGTGATTGCAGCTCCGTTTGCGATGTTGTATGGTAAATTAGCGGATAAATTCACAGGTAAAAGAATGTTATTAGTTGGCATTTTTATTTATATCATAATCTGTATTTATGCTTATTTTATGAAAACCACCTTAGATTTCTGGATTTTAGCAATGCTTGTTGGTTCTTCCCAAGGCGGGATTCAGGCTTTAAGCCGTTCTTATTTTGCTAAGTTAGTACCGAAGGAAAATGCAAATGAGTTTTTTGGATTCTATAATATTTTTTATAAATTCGCCTCGATCCTTGGACCAGCTTTAGTCGGTTTCACCGCCCAAATCACTGGTAATACAAACGCTGGCGTATTTAGCTTAGTTATATTATTTATTCTAGGCGGCGCCGTTTTAATGCGCGTGCCAGAAACAACTGAAAAAATCCAAGCATTTCCTAAATAACAAACATAGCAAATAACGCCTTGGGAACTCCCCTAAGGCGTTGTTTACTATCATGCAAAAAGATCTTTATCGAGAATCATTTCCTTCTCGAGATGACTTGCTCTAATACCAAATCTAGGTTTTAGTTGGCCAATTTCTTCACCCAGTAATAGTTTAATTCCCAGGTATGGAAGGTTAAGACCTGTTAAGCAGCTAAAATGCATTCCTCCGCTCATTCGCGGATTAATTTCAAGCAGCTTAGGAACACCTTGATTATATTTCACCTGGATATTAAAGAGGTACGGTATATGATAATGCTGGTGAAACCTTTGTGCCAGTTGAATAAGCTCATGATGATCAATGATTTCTCTTATTCTTCCCTCCCCTTTCATCCTTGGAATTGCGGCATACAACTGCTCTGTCGATGCAACACAGTCAATACTGAATTCCGGACCGTCTAAATACTCTAACACCATTAAATCTGGGAAAACCTCTTGCTGACTTAGGATTTCACAGGCATAGTGATACGGGAGGCGGCGGCTGCTCGCCCTCCTAAAAAGCTGGTCAATACTTTCTATTTTATCTTCAATGATGCGAAACCCAGTGGCGCCTTCACCAACAACGGGTTTAAAACAAACTGTGTGCCCTTTGGCCCGTAAACTTTCATAAGCTAATTTGAAATCATTAATATTATTGACGACGTAAAAATCCGGTATTGCTACAAGTTCAGCCCCATTTTCTTCCTTCTGCAGGATCGAGTGATAGGCTGCTGCCTTATTATCCAATGTTTCCATTAAATCAGAATCTGGACATACCAGCACTTTGACACCGATTTTTTCAAAATCAGCGAGCCTTTTTGAAATCAAGACATTTTCTTTTCTTGGAATGAAAATATCAATCTTATGCTTCCGACAAAACGCAAGACAAAACTCAATATATTCCTCACCAGATACGGTGGGTTCTGTAAAGGCATAATCACAATACTGCAAATAGAGAGCGTCCATATTTGAATGCGTTCCAAATATTTCAAACCTGCGCCCCTCATCATTCGAACGAATCAGCTCCATAAAATGTGTAACAGTCGTAAACCACCTATTAAACCAAATCCTCATACGTTACCTCTTTCTCGTTGAAATTCTAAAAACCTTACCCATTATTCGCCAATAAACTACATTTTATACATTTTACTTGCTGTAACTATGAATAAATTGGGGTAAAATGTATAAATGGTGACAGGCACCAAAAGAGGCACCAAAAGGGGCAGCAAATAAATGGCTGCTCCACAAAGGAGGGTGTTAGGGATGTGCGGAAGGTTTACGTTGACTGCAACGGTTGATCAGTTGATTGACCGGTTTGATATTGAGTTTTTTCTTCAGGAGGAGGAATATAATCCTAGTTATAATGTGGCTCCTTCTCAGTCGGTGTTAGCTGTGATTAATGATGGTGCTCGTAATAAGATGGGGTTTTTACGCTGGGGGTTAATTCCGCCGTGGGCGAAGGATATGTCGATTGGTTATAAAATGATTAATGCGCGCGCTGAGACCTTAACAGACAAACCTAGCTTTCGAAATGCTTATAAGAAAAAACGATGCTTGATTCTGGCTGATAGTTTTTATGAATGGAAGAGGCTTGATAGTAAAAACAAAATTCCAATGCGGATAAAACTAAAATCGAATGAATTATTTTCAATGGCTGGTCTTTGGGAAAACTGGAAATCCCCAGAGGGAAAATCAATCTACTCATGCTCTGTTATAACCACCAGTCCTAATGAGTTAGTGCAAGATATTCACGACCGGATGCCTGTAATATTAAATCCAGAAGATGAAAAGTACTGGCTCGATCCTTCTATTACAGACACAACTAAGCTTAACCCATTGCTTAAACCGCTCGATCATACTTTGATGGAAGCTTATGAAGTGAGCCCACTGGTTAATTCACCAAAAAACAATTCCATAGAACTGATACAAAAAATCTGTTAATATTACAAAATGCCTGACCCATAAAAATGGGTCAGGCATTTATTATACAAGTGAAAGGGTTGTATTAATTTTCATAACAAAGGACATGATGGCAGTCGTATCTAAATTCGATGTGTCCACTGTAACACCACTAACCTTCTTCACAATTTGCCTTTCAATAAAGTTCATTCTACTGACAAGGAATTCTCCGCCAAAAATCCCATTAGCGATTGATATCCTTCTCAATTCCTCAGGGAATGCCTTGTCAAATTGTTCAAGGGCTGTTTCTCCATCGTGCCAGCAGCAAAGGAAAAGACCCAATTTCTTTGTTAACAGTTCTTCAAAATGCTTACCGATAAAATGCTTTATTTTCCCTTGGATACTTCCGGCATGGATCGAGCCTCCGATGATTACGAAGTCATAATCGCCTACAGCAAAAGTAATCTTATCCCGTTTCAAATCAACTGCCAGAACTTCTCCTTCCATCCACTCACTCACCATTTGGACAGCTTTTTCTGTTGTGCCATGAGATGAGCAATAAACAATCAATGTCTTCATAAATCATCCTACCCTCCATGGAAATTTATTACATCGTATACGAACAAGTTATACTGTCGACTTTATGTTGTCTTACTATCATTATAAAGCAGCATGAATCAATATCCCGAAAAAATATTGGCAATATTTCTACAATTCAACTTCCTTCACAAGCAAACCAAGTGGTCACACCAAATTCTAAGAATTGGAATAAAATAGTTAGAACAAATAAATGATCAGAGGTGATAAAATGAATTCCATTACCCTGCCAATGATCTTATCTGGACCAATCGTTCGAAGAGCAGAACCTACTCAAATAACCATTTGGATTGCGACAAGTAAAAGATGCCGAATTCATGCGAAGATTTATCGTATCACTTCAGATAAGGATTCTAATTCTTTTGATTATCATGTTATCCAAGCGAAATGTGAGACGAATATGATTCGGATGGGTAAACAACTGTTTATTCATTTGATACAACTCTCCCCTCATCAGGATACTTTCCCAACCAATATGTTACTCGGATACAATATCCATTTTAAACGAGGCTCTGAACTTCATGACCTAAAATCCCTAGGACTATTATCAAAGAATGATCCAGATTCCATCACCTACGGCAGCCTTGACTATCCTACCCTTTTCCTCAACAGCTCTTCAGAACACGCCAATGTCCTTTATGGCTCATGTCGGAAACCTCATGGAGATGATGAAGATACACTCTCCACTGCGGACCTATTGCTAGAAAAGGAATATCATAATTTGCTAGTTCGTCCAAGCACATTATTTCTGATGGGAGACCAAATCTATGCAGATGATGTTGCCGACCCATTGATTCCTGTAATTACTAAACTAAGCGATGAATTAATCGGTGCGAGAGAGCCCCTCGAATTAATCGATGAGAGGCTAAAACAGGAGCCTTTCCAAACAGCATTGAACCAAATCAACGGCCGGCAATATATTATGGAGAATTTTTGCCATTTTACTTCTTCCCATGCAAGCAACCACCTAATGACATTCGGAGAGTATGCAGCAATGTATCTGCTCGCATGGAGCCCGCAACTATGGGAAACTGCCCAAGAATATACACTCTTTGAACACTACGATGACTGTGTCAAAAAAAATCAGATGTATTTTGTGTTTCCAAAAGAAGAGCGATATGCAAAGGAAAACAAAAACGAGGAGCTTCGGCTAACGAATCGTTTTACTGAGCAGCAGGAGACACTGATATCTTTTCAGCATTCTCTTTATCGTATACGACGACTTCTTGCAAACATACCCACTTACATGATGTTCGATGACCATGATATTACCGATGATTGGAATCTATCCTTTAAGTGGAAAGAAAATGTTAGAAACTCAGCCTTAGGAAGTCATGTAATCGCCAATGGATTATCTGCTTATTGGGCTTTTCAAGGATGGGGTAATGCGCCACAATCCTATGATGATAAATTCCTATGGTTGATGAAAACTTATTTTAAATTGCTGAGTAATGGAAAAATCATGACGTATCAACCAGAGTGGAAAGACACCCTATGGAACTTTGATACTTGGCATTTTGTTGCCCCGACAAATCCAAAAGCACTCTTCCTGAACACACGGACACAAAGGGAATACAACATGGAACCAAGACCGGAGAAGTTTGGGCAACTCATCGAGGAATCTATCTGGGCTCCGCAGTTGATTAGTAAAAAAGGCTGGGAGCGTGTAACCAGCACTCTGTTTAATACCGGATGGAAAAGCGGCAGCCCTTTAATCATCGTTTCGGCTACACCCCTTTATGGAATGGGTCTTATTGAAACGTTTTTACATGATTATATTTATCCGTTAAGAGTATTGGGAGTAAATGTGAATACTAGGTTTGATTTTGAAGCGTGGAAGTATAATGGAAAAGGGTTTACTGAATTCCTCAATCAGGTGGCAGCTTGGAAACCGAGCAGGTGTATTATTTTATCTGGAGATGTTCATTATGCCTCTGCTGTTAAAGCTGCTGTTTCCTTTAAAAATGGGCAAAAACTAA
Source organism: Neobacillus driksii (assembly GCF_013409995.1). GTDB lineage: Bacteria > Bacillota > Bacilli > Bacillales > Cytobacillaceae > Neobacillus > Neobacillus driksii. Next base: position 213,697 of record NZ_JACCBX010000007.1, on the reverse strand, counting down.
CAATTAACCAATTTACAAGTTCTCCATTGAAAAATATGAGCTTCGGTGGTTTATGGGGTATTTTAATGAAACAAATAATGGCCCTTAAAGCTATAAAAAGAAAAAACAACGAAATTCATCGTGTTTGCACCCCTTCCTATTTCATTAAGGAAGTCAGTAAAGGGAATAACTCAAACAGTTATTTATGGAAGGATATCGTAAATTATCAAACATTAGAAAATCATTCGATTATGGAAACCAATAACAACCTCGGCTTACTCAAGATTAGAAGGAGATCATTAAACAACAATCTACTGAATCATCATCACAAATTGTTACAACCATGAAAAATAGTGCTCCACGATAAGTGGCAGCACTATTTTTCAAAGATTTTTCCCTTGTCCGTTATAAAAAAGACCTTCGCTTGTTCATTCATCTCGTTTTCGTAATATCTTACTTCCATTAGTACAGGAAAATCCTCCTCCTGTAAAAATTGACTAAGCCTTTTCATTTTTAGGATTTCGTTTTGTTGATTTACTTGTGTCCAATTTGCTTTTATATCAATCGGAATGGAGGTGGAGACAATCGAAACGTTTGCTTCTTGATAGGTAGGAATATTCGGACCCAAGAATTCCCCTTTGTCCTTAATTTGAAGTACTTTAAACCTTCCTTCATTTAGATTTGGAAATAGTTTTTTTATTTGTGCTTTAAGATTGGCTGCTAATTCACTATCCCACATAACTTTTGGATAATTATCGGAATAGCCAAGAGGGGCATCTTTATCTTGCTCAATAATAAATAAGAGGTTTGGGTACTCTTTAGGATAGGCATATCCTTGGTAAGATTCACTTAGAAAATTGTAGCTCATTTTCGTTACGACAAATTCATTATGATATTTTTCAGTAATGTATCTTTGCATCTTTGTTTCATGTTTTTGTTTTCCCCACGGTGTCCCGTAAAACACAGTATAAGCGTAAAAACTAAAAGCCAGTATTATTCCAGCAAATACCATAAGAATTATTTTCGTCGCCCTTATATCCCTCACCTCAATAGTTTTCAGAATATTATAACTATAATATTCTTCATATATTTTCTTATTCCTTCTAGCAAAGTACTTTAATAGGAATAAAAAAAGACGTACAAAAAGTACGACTTAGGCTCTACTATTTCTTCATTAATTTTTGAATGGTTACGAGGACCTCGTCTAAAACCTCATTGTCCCCTTCTTGTATTCTCTCAATTACACACGTTTTCAGATGACCTTCTAACAAGAGTTTTGCAACACTATTCAATGCTGATTGAGTCGCTGAAATTTGCGTAATAACATCATCACAATAGGTGTCCTTTTCGATCATTCCTTTAATTCCGCGAATTTGACCTTCAATTCGATTGAGCCTTGTAACAAGGTTACTCTTCACCTTATCAGAATGATGGCTTTTACGGTGGCTGCCTGGAGCCGCACAGCAGGAGTCATCATTCATTTCTTCCTCATTTTCATGGTCAAAAGACATTCCATCACCTCATTTTTTAAAATTATTATATCATACCCCCGTACCCTAAAGCGATATAGGAAAGAAGCCTATTTATAAAATAGGCTTACTGCTACTTAATCCCCAGTTGATTTTCCATAAACGTTTCTAAAAGTTTAAGTTTGTTACTCCCGCTTCCAATCGGAAGGATAAATGTATCTTCAGTCTCTTCTGCTCTCTTCATTTTTGCTATTTCTTTATGAATACCTTCCATTTTCCGATCCAAATGTGCAGCCATATCAGCACTTTCTTTTAATTCATCAAGCATCTTCTGCGGAATTTCTTTATTGTATTTATAATAAATTTTATGTTCTAAGCTTGCCCAAAAATCCATTGCAATGGTACGGATTTGAATCTCAACCGAAATTTGCTCCTCACGGTCAGACATAAAAATTGGTATTTCAACAATCATATGCAGACTTTGATAACCATTGGGTTTTGGATTTTTTATATAATCCTTATATTCTATAATCCGAATATCTTTTTGATTGGCAATCATCCGGCTTATTTCATAAATATCGGAAATAAATGAGCAGGTAATCCTCATTCCGGCTATGTCCTTAATAGTTGTTTTAATACTATCTAATGTAAAGTCACATTGCTTTCTCTGCACTTTTCTAAAAATACTTTCTGGTGATTTTAATCGTGAATTTATGTGTTCTATTGGATTATAATCATGAATATAATTAAATTCATCTTTAAGTATATTAATTTTTGTCGTCATCTCATCGAGAGCAAATTTATAGGCCATCATAAACCGAGTCAGTTCAATTTTTATTGCTTTCAAATTATTCAAATCAAGGGTCTTTTCCATTCCTTGCGATTACATCCTTTCATATTCCTTACTCTTTTTCTACTATAGATACTTCTGATTGTAAATTTTTGATCACTTCTGGTGGAAAAATTAAGCGGCAAATCACTTTTGCGACTTCACGATAATCTGTCACAATCCCACATTGTTTCACTTTTTCAGGGGCATGCTCGGCCAATGTCATCAGCGACCATGTTACTGTGTTAAGATCCAAATCTTTCCAAGTTAATCCCTTCGCATATGCCTTAGTTAATCCTGAAAGAATTCTAGTAAAAATTTTTCGTTTCGCCGCTGCTAATACCTCAGCAAATTCAGTATCCTTAGCCAGTAATTCTGGAAGCACCCGCTGCATTCCCATTTCCTTAATCCGTTTATCATGTGCTTCTAAGAGGGAAGCCAACGTGCTTTCCGGATCAGATACACCCAATTTTGGTTCAGGCGGCATTAACATCTCGATTTGATCCTCTAACAGAGACATTAATAGCTGTCGTTTATCCGAAAAGTACCGATAAAAAGTACCGGTTGCTACCCCTGCATTTGCTGCAATTTCCTTTGCCGTTGTATGTTCATATCCTTTTAAAATAAATAATTCATGACCACTTTTTAGCAGCAAATCCCTCTTTAGTTGGGCACGTTCCTGCTTAGGTATTAATGGAAACTCACCCACCAACTGGTCTTCTCGGTCTGACATTTTTCTCACCTCGACACTATTATACCACAAAACATAAATATTGAACCCCAGTTCATGTTTCCATTGACAGAATCTCTTAATCATGTAATACTTGAACTATAGTTCATGTTATTTCCACCCTTGTTCACACCCCTTGGCATTGGTTGTAAATAACATGAACAAATTATTTATTTTTTGTATTTTCGAGACTTTTTACTCGCTTTTTTTGTTTTTATTCATATATAATATTTTATAATTAACTTTGGAAGGTGTTGATTAATATGGCAAATCAATCTGATAAAAAAGATATCTCAATCAACTCAAGTGTTTCACTAAAGGGAATTGTAAAAGCCATTTTCAACGATACCGTACACGTGCAAATCGGTGGTAAAATTATTACTTTACCAAAAGCTGATTTCATGTTAGATAAATCTATGAATTAATAAAGAAATACATTTAGAAAGCCCATTGCAGACTAAGCAATGGGCTTTCTTTTGTAGGGAAAATTACATTACAAGCTCATAATGGAAGGATATGGCTCCTATTTTAAGAACCTGTGAGATATATTCACGAGTATCCATGTCAGCAAAGCTGACAGCTAGATATGGCGTTTTTTCGACTTTGTAAGGAAAAATCTGCAGTGTTATCATTAGTACTGCATTAACAATAAGCCGAAATGAACGGCAAAAACCGGAGGGATTCATTATCCATTATTTGAAAATGAAGTATACAAATGAAATGGAAAAAGGTCTGCTGAGTGCACATGGAGTTTGTTATGAAGTCTATAAACGTAAATTAGATGTGAGAATGGAAGTTGAAAAACGGCGTGAGCTGGACCACCTGTTATGTAAACAGCTGTACGCACATTTTGATGGAAAACTACACGGTTGATATATAAGAGGAGCCTCCCTATGGAAGCTCCTTACTCTTTATCGTAACAAGATAATGGTTTTATAATTTGGTCTTGTTATCATGCGCATAAGATAAGCAGATTCATCAGCGTTTACTTTTCTCTTTCCGTTTAAAAAGTTAATAATAGCCTTAGAATCTCTTATTCCAACTCCATGCCCATAGAATTTATCATGACCAACAAAGATTACATTTTCTGCCCTCCACCACGGCTGCTTCGGGTTAAAATCAGGATTTTTAAAATGTAAAACATCCCCAATGAGGAAATCCTCTCCATCTTTTTGGTAAACCGGGAGATCCTCGTCAAATTGCCAATCCATTAAGTATAGACGTCTAAAATACGTATTAAATGCCCTTGGTCCAATCGTATACAAGGCAGCAATGTATAAAACAATGGCAATCGCGGTCGCACATTCAAAGGCATAGTGCTCACCATTTTTCACGATATCTTCGATTCCCTCTGAAGGGTTTATTCCCTCTCGTAAAAGAAACCCTCCGTTTGGTAATCGATACCAGTATTTTCTGTTAGGAAAGGAATACGCGAAGGTCGTAAATTTGGCACCGCTCTTCTCTAATGCCGTTGCTGCTTTAACAGTATTTACTCTAAATAATAATTCAAATTTTAGCTGCTGTATGGATTCATAGTGATAAATCACAGGGTAACTAGCCATTTGTTTTATAATCACCTTTTGCTCGGTGCTTGTAATGTCTTTACTAAGGTCCTCAGGCTTGACAATTCGGCCATTTAAACTAATCATTTGATACCTCCTTTTTACACCATATGACTCTGTTCCTAGTTACATGCAGATGCATTACAAGAAAAAAGCCAGAATCCTCTGTATTAAGGACCTGACTCCAAATGATTGCTTATTTTCTTTTTATAAAATGAACGATCATCCCGCCAACAAAGCTGCCAATTGCCGTTACTCCAAAAATCATAAAATACAGCCGCTCAGCTAGGTCTGCCATCCCATCAGCTGGAAAAAACTCAGCCTTAGTATAGATAACAATTGCAAATAAAAATAATACTGTGGCAGGAACCCAAACAATCCAGTTTGGATTCATCTTTATTAATAAAAACGGGATAAACAACCCAATTAAAAATAAAATTAAGAAAAACATAGCTACCCTTCCTTTCGGAAATATATCGGTTACTTATTTGACGATTAATTCTAATAAGTGTTACGTGTCCAACATGACATAATAACGTATTTGAAAATAAAAAGAGCTGGAAGGTATAGATTAATCTGTACCCATCCAGCTTTTTGTTTTTATTAGCGAACCACTTGTACCGGAATATTATTCAACTCTCCACCTGAGCTCGACTTAAGATATATTGTTTCTCCTCGTAAAAACCCTTGGCTTGTTCCCCTGAATCTCCAATTTCCTAGCTCATCAACTACTGCTGTTCCAATCTTTTTTCCACCATTGGTTCTAAATATATCGATTGTAACTAGAGGCCCAAAAACATCCGTAGTACCAATAATATTCCACCTGCCAGTACGTGTACTATACGTTGGTGATGGCCCTACAGTTAAAATATCTTTCTCTGAGTTTATAGTTACCTGGTCTGTTTTAGTTTGCCCGTCAGCTGCTGTTACTTCTAGTTCAAAGACTAATGATTCAAGCTTTTTCGGAAATACGAAAGTTGGTTTAACTGTATTAGCATTATTTAATGTGATCTTCGTACCGGATACTTGTGTCCACTTATAAGATTGTGCTCGAACAGAACTACTGCCATCTAATGTTACAGTTGATCCTTGTTTTACTGTTTTTTCTGTTCCGCCATCCGCTATTGGAGGCTCCTGTGCCTGTTCTATTACTGTTACTATGATGAAAGCTTTTGCTTCACCACCAGGTCCAGTTAATGTTACCTCAAATTTATAGTTACCAGCTTCCATTGCTTCGAAAGAGGCATTTAGTGTGTTACTATTTCGTAACTCAGCCACTGGTGGTCCTCCCACTTGTGTCCATAAAACCTTAGTTACTTCACCACCAGTATTTTTCGCATCCAGTTTGACCGTATCACCGGCTGTTACTGCTATTTCAGATTGAACAGTTAACAACTGGTACTGTCGCTACTCCTGTTGCATTACCTTCTACCAGGCCCTTTAGTGGATTTGACTTTATCTAAAGCCAGCGCGTATTCTAATTCGGTTGAATGAATGATAAAAAAAACCGAAAGAGATACAACTGAAAATAGAACTAGAAAACTAAAAAATAATAAATAAGACATATTCCACTTCAAACTTTGTACCCCTTTCACACTTCCGAATAGTATGTAAGTCATAGGTCCAAACTGCTATAAAATTTTATATGAACAGTTCAAAATTTATATACCTTCTTTCATTCACACTTACATTTAATCTGGGAAAAATGAAAAACAGAGCTGCCCTGTCAACTGCTCATATAATAGGATATAGCACACAAGAAAACATGAGTCCTAAGTATAAAGTTAGAATAAAGCAAGCCCCCAATACCGTCGCAAAAACTGGGTTCATCCTTTTATATCTCAAAATTATTAACATCAAAAATAACAAGGCTGCTGTAATTAATACGATCGATAAGAGTGTTGGAGCAAATTCAATTTCTATAGGTACAAGTATATTTTTTGCTAAAAGCCAATCAATCCAAGTCGGAGCTGAAGCTAATTGCACATCGTAAGCAATTTCATCAGAAGGTGGCAATGTGCCTAAAACCGCAGTAAAGTAGAAGACTAATAAAAGGATAAAAGTTTCAGATTTTAACCATGTACGGGGTTCATAATGAGAGAATGTAGAAGCTTTTCTAGAAAGAATGCTGTTTATGATAGCGAAGATCAAAACAGGAATAATACTTATATGTTTCAACAATAACAATCTGCCGTAAGGTGTTGCCCAGCCATTTATATACTCTGTAGGTTTTTCAATGGTGGACATAATGACAAACCCTGTCGCAAAAATGTTAATCATACAGACTATGGCAAGAGGCGTAAACCATTGTAAAAACTCAGACCAATTTTCCTTATCTTTTGAAAACCACGAGACATGAAGCAGGACCCCCACCCAAATGGCTACCATTAGAAAGTGAGTGGTATGAGAGAATATCCCCACCACAAACGATTTAGAAGAAACATGACTGGCATACCCTATTGCCATGACCATCAAAACAATCCAGAAAGCCTGTATGTATTTAGAGCGCTCCAGATAAAAGGTTAACCACAAGAATATGGAAAACACAGTGATAAACAACCAGCCCTGCCCGAGTTGGGTCGTCAATAGAACCGAGTTGGCAGCATCCGCAAATCCGACTTTATCATTAAAAAACAAAATTAAGGACAATACTGGAACAAACGTAAAGATAATAATTCCAAGAGTGCTGATAAGCAATAATGATTTAGGGAAGTGAATCATTGGTTTTTTCGATGATGGCACAAATTGCAAAACAACAAATCCAACTAATATGCAAAAAAATAAATAATTACAAAAATCTGCAATGTGGGTTAATAGGTCCATGGCGATGGTTTCTTCCTCAAAAGTAGTAATCGATTGCCTAACACTACTAATAAACTAAAAATCATCAGACTGAATTTTTTCAAGATGCTCCCCCTTCCGATTATAGATAATACTATTCATCGGATACTATTAATAGCACTATTTACCTATAAATAATAGTACTTTGGTAGTAATACTATTACACTAAACAGTAAGTGATAACTACCAAAATCCCTATATGAATTGTTCGACAAATACCACCAACCATCACCATTCATATAAGTTTTTCCTCAAAAAAACCCTCTTGCCTTTAAGACAAGAAGGGTAAGAATTAAGCGATAGATTCTTCATGCTTTATTAATTTTACAATTTCTAATAATTTAATATGGTAACCATCAATTTCAAGAACCTTAAATTCATAATCACCATAGTTGACTTTATCACCTTCGACTACATCCATTTTTTCAGAAAGAATCCATCCGCCAATCGTATCCATTTCATCATCGTGAATATCTAGTCCAAATAAGTCGTTTACTTCGTCAATTAGTACTTTCCCGTCCACAACCGTTTTATGTTCGCTAATTTTGTTGATTTCTGGTACTTCATCTTCGTCGAATTCATCGCGAATTTCTCCGACAATCTCTTCCAGAATATCTTCAACTGTCACTAATCCGGCTGTACCGCCATATTCATCCATTAAAATAGCCATATGAACGCGTTCTTTTTGCATTTTAACCAATAGGTCATGGATGGCAATCGATTCGATCACCTGGATTACTGGACGAGTATATTCTTCAATAGAAGTCTCAAGGTTTTTACCACTGATATAATCAGTCAATACTTCTTTCATGTTCAGCATACCGACAATGTTATCTTTTTCACCATCAATAACCGGATATCTTGTATAGTTTTCTGCTTTCACAATTTCCAAGCATTCCGCTAATGTTTGCGATTTGTCAAAAGCAACTATTTCTGTACGAGGAACCATAATTTCTTTTGCAATACGATCGTCAAATTCAAAAATATTGTTCACGTATTTGTATTCAGACTGATTGATTTCACCGCTTTTGTAGCTCTCAGAGATAATTAATTGTAGTTCTTCCTCTGAGTGTGCATCTTCATGTTCTGAAGCAGGCTTCAAACCAAAGATTCCAACAATGATACGAGCAGAACCATTTAATGTTTTAATAAACGGATACATGATTTTATAAAAGATAATCATAGGTTTAGCAAAAAGTAATGTAACGGCTTCAGCCTTATTAATGGCAATTGTTTTTGGCGCTAATTCACCGACTACAACGTGCAAAAAGGTAACCGATGCAAAAGCAATCACAAAGGATAAAATTCCTGCTGCGGATTCAGGTATGTTCAAATGAGTGAACAATGGGTGTAGTATATGTTCAACGGTCGGTTCACCCAGCCAACCTAATCCTAAAGCAGTAACAGTAATACCTAATTGACATGCAGATAAATATTCATCTAAATTTGTTATAATTTTCTTAGCCGCAATTGCTTTTTTATTACCTTCTGATACGAGCTGATCAATTCGTGTACTACGGATTTTTACAATGGCAAATTCGAAGGACACGAAGAATGCCGTAAACGCAATTAAAATAGCAATTACAATCAAGTTTATAATGGTCAATGGTCTCCTTACTAAAAACTTATAGTAAGGAATACACCTCCTGGTTTTTGTAAATGTGAGTTTAACTTAATAACAATAATAAGGTTTGAGCTAATGGAACACCTTGAGAAGAAAGTTTATTTCTCACCATTTCTTTCTGGCTGCCGTTTAGTTTATCGAGAACGGGTTCAATGGCTTCAATTTCTTCCTTTAGGTGCCGCATTAGAACCCCAATCTGTTCAAAATGCTTTTCTACTTTTTGTCTGTCAAGACAGTTTTCATCCTTAATTAATTCAATTGAAGATTTAATCTCTTCAAGCGGCATATTAAGATTTTTGTAGTGTTCAATTAAGTTCATGATTTTAATACAATCTTCTCCGTACAATCGATAATTTGATTCTGTCCGAATAGGGTTTAGTAAGCCTATTTGGGTGTAATAATCGATTGTTCTTTTGGAGATTTTCATTAATTTCGCTAACTCGCCGATACGATACAACTTCCCAACTTACTCACCCCTTTCTATTATTATATAATATTATCATAAACAAAACTGTACAGTCAACGTAGTAGTTTTGTCTATCTATTACTTCCAGTCCTATCGGTTTTTCCAATACACGCGCATGGAAATATATGTAAATAGTCAAACTATGTACACGTGAATGGAGGTTCATTATGACCAATGTATTTGAATCGATGAAAGACCTATTTACCCCTCAAGCAGCTGATCAACAGCAAAATCCACTTCATGTTGGCGAGGTGACTCATGCGTGGGTATTGCTTACATTGATAGAAGAAGGGTTAACGGTTTATCAGCAAAGCTTAAACACAACCAAGGATGATGAATTAATTCATGCTTTAAGAAATGGCCAACAGGCTGCTACAGATATTGCAGAGCAGTTACGTACTTTTTTAAGAAAAGAAGGTATACCCCTGCCGCCTGCGTCTGAGGATAAACCTTTATCGGATCCCGATGCCATTCCTTTAGGAGTAAAACATACGGACGAAGAACTAGCTAATTTAACCTCTGCAAAAATTTCTGCTGAAATTACCCTGCTTGGCCAAGCATTAGCGGTTTGCGTACGAGATGATATCTGTAAATTGTTCTTTGAAATCCAGTATGAGATATTTAAATTCGGTTGCAGCTTAAAAAAGTTAATGAGTAAGCGAGGCTGGCTCAAAATCCCGCCTTATTACTATCCACCTGGATATTCGGAAAAATAATATGAAAAACCGTTCCTATTTAAATAAGAACGGTTTTCTTTATTATATTCCTTGATTAAAGATATCAGTCAGAACTGGAACGATTTGTTTCTTACGGGAAACAACGCCCTTTAGAACAGCGGTATTATTCTCTAAGGTAACATTGTATGCTTTTTCAACTGCATTGGTTTTACTTCCTAATGCTAAACCAACAGAGTCATTTGTTAAGATATCTGTTACGACGAATAAGAATAAGTCCAGGTTCTTTTCTTCAATATTTTTTGTAATCGCAGCTTCTAACTCTTCTTGGCGAGCTAGAACTTCAGCAGTATCTACTGCGTTTACTTGAGCGATTTCTACCTTGCTTGAACCCATTTCGAATTCTTTTGCATCAAGTGAAATTAATTGTTCAATTGTCTTGTCACTTAAATCCGCTCCAGCTTTTAGCATTTCTAAGCCATAGCTTTCTGCATCGACACCGGCAATTTCAGCTAATTCTTTTGCAGCCGCGATATCTTCAGGTGTGCAAGTTGGGGATTTAAACAGCAATGAATCGGAAATAATCGCTGAAAGCATAAGTCCAGCAATTTCCTTTTTGATTTCCTTGCCATTTTCTTTGTACATTTTATTTAAGATTGTTGCTGTACAGCCCACTGGCTCACAACGATAGTACAAAGGATCACTTGTTTCGAAGTTAGCGATACGGTGGTGATCGATTACTTCTAGGACACGTACATCTGCGATATCATTGGCGCTTTGCTGACGCTCATTGTGGTCAACTAAAATAACCGAGTTTACTTCAGAAGCTACATTTTCAACTAAGCGTGGTACCTCAGCTTTGAACGTGTCCAAAGCATATTGTGTTTCACCATTTACGCTGCCTAAACGGACTGGTTCTACGTCCATTCCAAGTTGTTTTTTCAAATCTGCATAAGCAATTGCAGAACAAATCGTATCTGTGTCAGGGTTTTTGTGACCAAATATAAGTACTTTTTCCATTAATAAAACTCCTAATCGTGTAAAATTATGTAGGACAAATTGTTGACCCTAACGCAAATTATATATGATTTAGTTAGATGATTCAAAAATTTTTTATTCTTACCGTGAAAGATTTGCAACTAACTCTTCTAATTCATCGTCAGAAATCGGCTTACTAAACAAATAACCTTGAGCCTCGTTACAGTTGTTAGACTTAAGTATCCCAAGTTGTTCACTAGTTTCTACTCCCTCAGCAATTACATTTAATCCCAGATTCTGTCCCATTAACAGGATGGTGGTTGCAATATTTTCATCATCTTTACTCTTATCGATATCCTTGATAAAGGACCGGTCAATTTTTAAATAATCGATAGGGAACTTTTTCAAATAACTTAATGAACTATAGCCAGTTCCAAAATCATCGATGGATATATTTACTCCCATACCTTTTAGATTTTTTAAAATGGTTGTGGCTTTTTCAACATCCATCGTCATACTCTCGGTAATCTCAATTGTAAGACTGCTTGGGTTAATTCCAGATTCCTTCAGAATTTGGTCAATCACCATAATCAGGTTAGGCTGATAAAATTGCCGGATAGAAATATTAACAGAAATGGTCGAAATTAAGTAACCATTATCCTGCCAATACCTTAGTTTATGACACGCCGTTCTTAAAACCCATTCACCGATTGAAACAATTAATCCAGTTTCCTCAGCAATTGGAATAAAACGATCTGGCGGTATAAAACCTAATTTAGGGTTGTACCAGCGTAATAATGCTTCGACTCCGGTAATCCTACCTGAGGATAAATCGATAATTGGCTGGTAATGAAGTTTGAACTCTTGTTTATCCAATGCTTTTCTTAATTCATTTTCAATAAGTAAGCGCTCATTAGTCTTTTCATCCCACTTGGATTCATAAAATTGAAAGGTATTACTGCCTTCTTTCTTAGCCTGATTCAAAGCTACATCGGCTTTCCTCAGAAGCTCATCGGCGTTATTACCGTCCGCAGGAAAAAGACTGATTCCTATACTAGGTGTAACAAATATTTCATGACCTTCAATAGTAAATGATTTTGCTAAGACATTGTGTATTCGATTCGCGATAATCGTTACTTCATGTTTTGAAACATGGTCGATAAATATAGAAAAATTATCCGCTACTTGCCTTGAAACAATATCATTCTCCCGGGTACACTCTTTTAATCTCTCTGCAACAGCTTTTAGAAGCAGGTCACCAATGGAATGGCCTAAAGTATCATTAATTAATTTAAACTGGTTCAAATCAAAATACATAACTCCCAGCATTTTTCCATGTGTCTTCTTAAATAGGTTTATTGCAATCGTTAATTTTTCCTTAAATCGTTTTCGATTTGGTAATCCTGTTAATTCATCGTGAGATTTCAAAAAGATTATTCTTTCTTCTGCCTGGAAATGTTGAATGACCAATCTAATAAGGTTCGCAGCTTGGTCTATTATCTGTAAATCCCGTTCATCTGGCGTATTATGATAGTGATAATACATAGAAAAAGCACCTAAAAGATTTTGTTCATGGTCACGGATAGGTTTGGACCACCAAGCTTTGAATCCATATTGCAGCGCCTTGTCTTTACAATCACTCCACATTGGAGCAGCTTCAATATTCGAAACGACAACTCGTTGTTCTAAGTATAATGGATGCTTTTCGTCCTCATTTCTCGAATCGCTTAGTATATCATTTATGTAATCATAATAATCTACAGGAAGCTTAGGTGCAGAGTGTAAAAAGAAAGTATCTTTCTCCTTATCAAATAGATATATGGAACATATACCTTCACCAAAAATCAGTTCAAACTGAATATTGATTGTATCTAATATCTCTTTAAGGGAGAATTTCTTTTCAATCAACATAGCGATCACTTTTTTTTGCACATTAACGATAGCTTCTAAATTGTTTTTTTCTGTTGAAACTTTTGCATAGAGTGATTTGTAAAATTCAATTGTAGATTTCATTATAATTTCAATCATCCTTATTTAATCATCGTTGTCTAATTTGTGCCACATGCCCCATAAGGAACAATTGGTAAATATATATGAAAATCCGAATAGTATAATTATCGGTAAAACGCTCTCATGGTTTAGGTAAGAACCTAAAAAAATAAAAAAAAACACCCATGATAAGTGAGTGCTTAGAAAATTCATTATAAAAAGGAGTCTAGTGAAAAGCCTTTTGCTTCAAAATTTTTACGCATCCTAAGAATGGCTTGCGAATGAATTTGAGAAATCCGTCCCTTTGTTAGACTCAGAACCTCTGAGATTTCCACTTGAGATAGACCCTCATAGTACATAAGCGTAATAACCAATCTTTCTTTTTCAGACATTTTATCAATGGAGTTTGCTATTAATCCCCTAAATTCGTCCATTTGGATTTTAGCATCCTGGGAGATGGCGCTATTATCTGTGATATGATCGATTCTGCTATTCTGCTTTCCATCCTCATCGTTAACTTTCATAGGTTCATTAAGAGAAAGTAACGTTGACACAGATAAGGTAGCCATTGCCTGATCCACTTCCTCAATGGAAAGCTTTGTATACTCGCTTAATTCTTTTTCAGATGGTGTTCTCATTAGGGATTGTTCCAAATCGCGAAAAGCAGAATTTAGTTGTTTTGCTTTTTCCCTTAATCCACGGGGAACCCAGTCCATTTGACGTATTCCATCAAGCATTGCTCCTTTAATGCGCCACAGTCCAAAGGTTTCAAATTGATATCCTTTTTTATAGTCAAACTTCTTTATGGCTTCGATCAATCCAATATAGCCCAATCCTGTTAAGTCTTCCTTTTGAATAATATGCTGCGGGATACTTGAGCCCAATCGATTGGCCATTTGGTCAACCAAATGCAAATATTGCTTTACAAGCTGATCTTGCGATTTAGGATCTTGGTTTTCTCGATAAGCCTTCCATAAAGAAAAGTGCGGAATGGTTTCTTTCACAGCCGGTCTCAACAATTATCCCCCCTATTTTTGAGTCCATTTTATTTACCGTTCCCTTGATGATGTAAAGAGTGGAGAGGAACAGCTTGGAAACCCGGTTCTTCCGTCAACTCTTCAACCTTGGGATGATCTTTTTCAATTTCACTGTTATTTTCAACTACTAGTTTCGGTTCCTCTTCCAGCGAGACATTCTTGTTCCCAGCCAATTGTTTCAAAATAAAGCTTAGAACAAATCCTAGTAAAAAAAATATGATAAATCCTCCAATTGCTCTAAAGAGAGAAGTTTGCCATGTATTGTTAAGAAACGAGAATAAATAGGTAAAAAGAAATGCTATAACACCCATTGTCATATTAATCTTCAACTTAGCCAACATATAAAACCTCCTATTGTGTCAGTTTCCCGAAAGAGATTACTTTTTCAAAAAAGCCGCGAATCCCTTTTGGTTCCACCGTAAGAGAGCTTGAATCTATATCAGGTAAATAGGTATTGACTATTTGTTTGATTGTTTTTGATGCCGCACAATTTGGGTACGATATATAAAACGGTATTTGTGAAATGACCGACTTTCGTACATGATCATCTTCCATTAAAAAACCTAAACTGTTTAACTTGATTTTTAAAAAGTTACTGCAAGCATTTTTTAACGTTCTTGCGGTTTCAACAGCTTCTCGATAAGATTGGGCACGATTCACCACTAAATGTAACTTTGGCACTTGTGGAGAAAATTGTAATACTGTTTTTACGACAGCGTAAGAATCGGCGATGGCCGTAGGTTCAGGTGTTGTAACCAATATCGTTTCGTCGGAAGCTAAGATAAAATCAACCAGTTCTTTTGATATACCAGCTCCGGTATCAAGTAAAATAAAATCTGCGTAAGCTTGCAGTTTTTGAATTTGCCTCCAAAAATACCAAAGTTTGTTTTGGTCAAACTCCATCAAATCCTGTATTTCAAGACCACCGGATATATATTCAATTCCATATGTCCCTTTTTGAATGATATCCCAGATCTCTTTCTTCTGATATAAAACATCTATTAGACTATAACGCGGTGAAACTCCCATAAGAATATTAATATTAGCAGTAGATAAATCCAAATCTAAGATAACAACTTTTTTCCCTGCTCCTTGCAGGGCAAGTGCAAAGTTTAAAGTAAAATTAGATTTACCTACTCCGCCTTTTCCACTTGTAATCGTAATAACACGAGAGGACTGGGGTATCTGCTGCTTATCATTATAGCGAGACATATATTCTCTTAGACTTTGAGCTTGATCCATCTTACTTTTCCTCTCCTAGTAGGAGTCTTGCAAGTAGAGTAGGATCAATTCTTGTAATATCTTCTGGTACACTTTGTCCATTCGTGATATACGCTAACTGATACGGGTATTTATAGGCTATATTTAGAATAGAACCGTAGCTGCTGGTCTCATCAAACTTTGTTAGTATTAGTTTCTTAATAGGACTTTCTGTGAACTCATTCAGCAAAAGTTCTAAATCCTCATATTTTGTTGTTAAGCTTAAAACCAAATAATTTTCACTATTAACCGAATGATTGATAAAGCCATTGATTGATTCACGGTATTGGACTTCTTTGTAATTCCGTCCCGTTGTATCCATATAAATAAGATCAAAATGTTCTAGTTTACGCAAGACGGTATCTAGCTCATTTGCAGAATGAACCACTTCAATTGGAACATTTAAGATTCCTGCATACATTTTTAACTGTTCTACTGCAGCAATCCGATAGACGTCGGTTGTAATTAGTGCAACCCTGCGTTTTTGTTTTAAAATTTGTTCAGTAGCTAGTTTTGCAATGGAAGTGGTCTTTCCGACTCCGGTTGGACCAATTAAATTAATCATACGTGTAGTTTCATTTATGTTTGTTGAATCACAGATTCTTTTTCTAAGAATCTCTTCTATAATGTTAAGAATCTCTTTTTTAATAACATCCTCACTCATGTCATTAACAGACTCATTCTGTTTTAAAAGATTATTGACAATAAAACTATTAACAATATATTCAATGACTTCCTCCGTTACACCCTGTTTTCTCAATTGGGATAAGTGGGTGAGCAACCCTGAAGGGAGATTGTTTCCTTGTTTTTCCCCCATCAACAATGTCATCATCATTTTTCTCATTTGTTTCATTTCAGTGAGTAACTCATTTTCCACTGCTCCCGACTCTAACTTTTGTGGTGCTTGTACTAGTTTTACCGTTTCGGTCCGTGGCGGTTGTGGTGCATTTGCTTCTTTAACACTTTCTCTTTGTTCTGTTTGAATTTGTTGTTCTTTATTTTCTTTAACTGATTCAGGCTGCGAATATAATTGATATAGCTTTTGAGGGTTCTTATGGAAAACAGAATTTTGTTTTTCTACCTCATCAGGTTTTATGATTTCTTCCCTTAGTTTCTCTTCAATGGGGTCAATTTGTTTTTCAATTGGTTCAATCTTTTTCTTTGGAGGTTCTTGCACAACCTCTTCCTTATCCATTGTATAGGCAGTGACTTCATATTTCTGTTTCGTAAAAAATCCAAATATCCCACCCGTATTAATTGCTCTTGTATTTACAATAATGGCGTTGTCACCCAATTGCTGCCGAACCATTTTCAAAGCTTGTGGCATGGTATCTGCGATTATCTTTTTTGTTTTCATATGTTTACCACTCCTATACTTTGGATTTCGATATCTGGTTCTAGTTCTGTGTAAGCAAGTACGGGTACTGTCGGCATAACCTTATCAACAAACTGTTTCAAATACATCCGAATAGATGGTGAAGTAAGGAAAATTGGCTGTCCCCCTAATTTGACCACACGTTCAATCTGTTCATGTAATTCTTCAGTAATCTTGCGAGAAATTTGAGGATCCATGGATAAATACTGCACCCCAGCTTCTGATTGCTGGATGCTATCAGCAATTCCCTTTTCTAGCGTTGCTCCTGCTGTTAACACATTTATAACTCCATCTTCGGCATATTGTTCAGTAATTTGACGGGTTAACGATTGACGAACATATTCAGTTAACACACGGTGTTCCTTCGTATAAACAGCAAAATCAGCCAATGTTTCAAAAATTGCAGCCAAATCACGGATTGAAATTTGTTCACGAAGCAGATTCTGCAATACCTTTTGAATATCTCCAACGGATAATAAACCTGGAACAAGTTCATCCACCAGATTCGGGTGTCGTTCCTTAAGGTTATCAATTAACTCTTTCGTTTCTTCTCTGCGCAATAATTGATACGCATGGCGTTTTAAGACTTCCGTTAAATGTGTAGCTATCACAGATGGAGGGTCAACGATAATATATCCCATTAACTCAGCTCTTTCTCGAGCCTCCATATTGACCCAGACAGCTGGTAAACCAAATGCTGGTTCAACAACATGGATACCCTCTATTCCATCCTCTTCCACACCTTGACTCATCGCCAAAAAGTGATCAAGGTAGACCTCGCCAGAAGCAATCCGATTGCCACGGAATTTAAGGACATATTGGTTAGGTGTTAATTGCAAATTATCTCGAATCCGAATGGTTGGTATTACTAAGCCTAATTCGATGGCAAATTGTCTGCGAATCATTACAATCCGATCAAGTATGTCCCCGCCTTGCTTTTGATCTGCCAGTGGGATTAATCCATAGCCAATTTCCAATTCCAGTGTATCCAGTTGAAGCAGATTAATGACTTTTTCTGGACTTCCGATATCCTCAACAGGTTCTTCCATATCAGCTTGTTCTTGTAAAATTTCTTGCTTTTTGATTGAATTTTGTAGTGTATATCCACCGAATGCCAGTAATCCTGCAATTGGAAAGGTAAGGAAGATTCCAATCGGTGTAAAAATCCCAAGAACTGAAATGGTACCAGCAACAATATATAGAAGTTTTGGGTAGCTGAAAATCTGCCCCATAATGTCTGAACCGAGACTGCCGTTTGTTGCTGCTCGTGTAACAGTAATACCTGTCGCAGTTGAAATTAATAATGCAGGTACCTGACTGACTAGTCCGTCCCCGACTGATAATAGAGTGAAAGTGCTAGCAGCTTCAGCAAAGCCCATTCCATGAATCGTCATACCGATAATGAAACCGCCAATAACGTTAATAATAAGGATAATAATACCGGCAATCGCATCGCCTTTAACAAATTTACTTGCACCATCCATTGCTCCATAAAAATCGGATTCCATTTCAATTTTTCGGCGGCGGTCGCGAGCATCCTTATCGCTAATTAAACCTGCGTTCATATCCGCATCAATACTCATTTGCTTTCCTGGCATCGCATCCAATGTAAAACGTGCTGCAACCTCTGCTACCCTCTCAGACCCCTTTGTAATGACGATGAATTGAATGACAACGAGGATTAAGAAAACGACAAAACCGATGACAGCATTCCCGCCGATAACAAATGACCCAAACGTTTCAATAACCTCTCCCCCATCCGCATGTGACAAGATTGAACGAGTGGTTGACACGTTCAATGCCAAACGGAAAAGAGTAGTCAACAAGATGGCTGTTGGAAAAATGGAAAACTCCAACGGTTCTTTTGTATTCATTGCCACTAATAGAATCATCAGTGACACGGAAATATTGATAATTAACAAAAAGTCCAATAATAGCGTAGGCATCGGGATAATCATCATCGCAACAATTAAGATTACAACCAACAAAACAGAAATATCTTTTGTCTTCATGCCATCATCCCCTTATAGCGGCCTTCTTGATAGTAAACATACGCTAAAACCTCTCCTACTGCATTAAATAGTTCCTCTGGAATTGTCTCACCTATCTCCACGGCAGCAAACAGTGCTCGTGCGAGCGGTTTATTTTCGACGGTCATAATTTTATGTTCTTTTGCAATTTCTTTAATTTTTAAGGCAACATGGTCCTGGCCTTTTGCAATTACCTGAGGTGCGTCCATGGTTGCAACATCGTAGCGAATGGCTACGGCAAAGTGTGTTGGATTGGTGATGATTACATCGGCCTTTGGCACCTCTGCAATCATGCGGTTCATTGCCATTTGACGTTGTTTTGCCCGCCTTTGTCCTTTAATAAAAGGATCACCTTCCATTTTCTTGTGTTCATCCTTAATATCTTGTTTTGACATCCGGATTTTTTTTTCAAATTCAAATTTTTGATACATATAGTCGGCAATAGCCATGACAAACAAACTGGCTGAGACGAAGAGACCAATCTTTATGACGAGAGATCCTATGAAACTAGTAGCATCCCAAATGTTTTTTTCGCCTAATTGAAATAATTCGCCTCTATTATTCCAAATTAATAGATATGCCACAATCGAGGTGACAGCAATTTTAAAAATCGACTTTAAAAGTTCCACAATCGACCGCAAGGAAAATATATTTTTGGCCCCTTCAATCGGGTTAATCTTTCCAAGATTCATTTTAAGTGACTCCGTATTAAACATAAATCCTACTTGTGCATAGTTAGAAACAAATCCCGCGACTAGAACAACTACAAATATAGGGGCGATCAAAATCGCTGAATCAAACAAAAGCTGATTAAAAAGCAACTGAGTACTTTTTATTGAAAGGTTCCATAATAAATATTCCTGAAAACTATGACGATAAATATTTAAACATCCTTCAATAAAACTTTTTCCTCCGACAATAAAAAAGCCAAAAGTAATCAACAATGTTAAGGCGGCAGAAACTTCCTGGCTCTTCGCAACCTGCCCTTTTTTCCGCGTTTCGCGCCGCTTATTCGGTGTCGCTTTTTCTGTTTTTTCATCCGCAAAAAACTGCAGGTCTAGACGAAGTAGCATCTGGTTATCCCCCCATTATGTTCAGTATCGAATACATGGCTTCATACATATTTTCAAAAAGCACCTTCAATAAGTAAAAAAGGCTAGGCAAAATGACGATATAAATCAAAAAGTGAATGAGAATTTTGACAGGAGGAAAAATCACAAATATATTCATTTGTGGAACCGTTTTGGCCATGATTCCTAAGCCAACATCCACTAAAAACAATGTTCCCACGATGGGCAGAGCCATCATAAATCCAATCAAAAACATCTTCACTAAACTTTCTAAGAAAAAAGTAGAGATTGTACCATCCATCCAAGCTGGCACTAAATCTTGTAAACTGATCCAATCAAAGCTTGCCAATATGGCTTGAATAATTAAATGATGACCATTGGTTGCTAGTAAAACCAAGATTGCGAGTATATTTTGAAACTGTCCTGTGAGCTGTGTGTTTGTCCCAAATGTAGGGTCATATAAATTAGCCATGAAAAACCCTATTTGAAAGTCGAGAAGCGATCCAGCAAATTGCACTGCATACATAAAGATATTGGCGACCATCCCTAGTACAATGCCAACAAAAAACTCTTTTATAATTAATAGAATAAGTGCACCCTGAGATAAGGACTCAAACTGTTCTTTCACCACACCCACACATAGGAAACTTAAGACGATACTAAAGCCAATTTTGTAGATCACGGGTATTTGCCTGCCGGAGAAAATTGGTGCAGTAAGCATGAACGTTGTAATCCGAACAAAAATCAGTAAAAAAGTCCACCAGGCAGTTTCATCCATGGGGATCACCTACCCGACAAACTGCGAAAGATTACCCAATAGATTCTGAGTAAAATCAACCACATAATTCAGCATCCACGACCCAAAAAATAGAATCGTTAAAAATACTGCTACTATTTTGGGAACAAAGGCTAATGTCTGTTCCTGGATTTGAGTGGTGGCTTGAAAAATACTAACTAACAATCCAACCACTAAGGCTACACCGGCAACGGGAGCAATGACAATTAATATCGTATAAATGGACTCTTGAGCAATTCGTAGAATGACTTCTGTTGTCATGGATTACACCTCTTCTTAAAAACTCATAAGTAATGATTTAACGATTAAATTCCATCCATCTACCAAAATAAAAAGTAAGATTTTAAACGGAAGCGAAATCATTACTGGCGGCAGCATCATCATCCCCATGGACATGAGAATACTAGCTACAATCATATCGATAACCAGAAACGGAACAAAAATCATAAATCCCATTTGGAAGGCTGATTTAAGTTCGCTTATTGCAAAGGCAGGTACCAAGGCCGTTAATGGGATATCGTCGATACTCTTCGGCTTGTCCATTTTTGCATAATCCATGAATAACGCCAGGTCTTTTTCTCTTGTATGTTTGGTCATAAATTCTTTAAGTGGAGCACTTGCTGTATCAAATGCTTCTTGTTGTGTCATTTTTCCGTCCATAAATGGCTGAAGGGCATCTTTATTCACTTCAGAAAAAGTCGGTCCCATCACAAAAAAAGTCATAAACAGGGCTAAGCCCACGATTACTTGGTTTGGCGGCATTTGCTGCGTACCTAAGGCAGTCCGGACAAATCCCAATACAACTACGATCCTTGTAAAACAAGTCATTAACACTAAAAAGGATGGTGCAATCGACATTACGGTTAATAAGATGATAATTCTTAGTGTGTTAGAAACCTGACCTGGTTCATTTGAACCCAAATCGATTCCTGGCAGAATCGACCCAACGGAATATTCCGCATGTGCTATCGAATAGATACCAAATGTAAGGAGCGGAACTAAGAAGGCAATTTTTTTAATCATCGTTCCTACACCTCATCGTTCTCGCGCTGTATTTTTTTTATTTGTTTTTGTAAAATGGAACTCCATTTTTGAGTAGAATCCTTAAAAAACTCTGATGGTGTAAGGGTATCTGCTTGATTTTCATAACTTTTTAACAGATGCTGGTACTCGTCACCTTCAGAAAGAGTCCGGACGAGTGTAACGGTATCCCCTACCCCAACAATATAGATGGTTTTTCCAATCAGGAGAATTTGCAAGGAGCGATTATTACCGAGCATATGATTACCTAATGGAATAATGGAACCATTTGATTGGGATCCAGTGCTGCGTTTAGAAAGAAAGCGGAGTAACGCAAACAATAATCCAATCACCAAAAGGAAAGAGAAAATAAATTTTAAGAATAGCGGGAAAATAGAAGATGACGAACTATTCATTTCTTTATCCGATGCTGGTGTCGTTTTCACCTCATCCTTATGAATAGAGTCATAGACGGAAGGTTCAGCTGAAGATTTCGGTTCTTCGGCGTGAATAGTAGTTTGAAAAGATATTAGATTTATAAGCATAACAAATAACAACATGAGGTATTTCATGATTTTCTCCTTCCTTGGAGTCCTGAGCGATTTATTTTAAATTGGCTGTAATTTGAGCCGCTGTAGTTGCATCGGTCTTTGCAATTTCCGTTAAGATTTGGGAACGACTTGCGGTCGTAAGGTTTTTCAAAATCTCGTAAGCTACTTGTGAATTTGTACTCATCATCGATTGGATAATACTGGCTGACTGTGCCGGGTTCATTCCAGCAATTGTTTCTGATAATGCGGTTGTTGGATTTTCTTGTTTTTTAACAAGTTCTCCTAATTGTTCTTTCACCAATGCAGGATCGGTCTCCACTATCATGACCGCATCTCGAAGCACGGTTGTCACCTGTGCTGCTTTCTTCGCATCCTTCATACTTCCAATGATACTGCTTTGTAGATCTTGTTCTAGCTGCATCAATGTATATACAGCTTCATCTAAAGACATGTTCTGTAACATTAATGCTGCTTTAGATGGGGAAATATCAGCATAAATAGCAGCTACTTGTTCCATTTGCTTCTTGGTTTCCTCGTTCTGCTTGGTTTCCATTTGTAACTGTAATTCTTGGTTACTCTTCTTTAATTCATTTAGACCTTCTTGATTAGAATCTATCTGTTTTTTCAAACTCTCAATTTCAAGATCCTTTTCCTTCAGTTTCTCATCTGCACTAAGGTACTGCTGCTGCCAGTACTCAGCGTTTTCTGGGGTTTTCGCTAAAGCTTTTGTCTCACCTTCTGGAATAATCTTACTAATAATAGGAAGTGAGCTTCCCCATTCCTTCATGGTTTGCCAAACTGGAACTCCCATAAAATTCACAGCAGTACCAAGTACTACAATACATATAATGAACGGAATAACGCCTATGTAAAAAAAAGAGGCTAATTTTCCGCGAGTTTTCTCTACCATCTAGTTATCCCCGCCTTATATTCTTCGTGCATTCCGCAGCACTGCCATTTCATCCAAAAAAGCTTGTTCTTTTTGATCCATCTGTTTTTGAAAAGCAGCCGCTGATTTTGCCTTCCATTGGTCCCAAATTTTTGCTTCCTGCGTTTTTTCGATGAGGGTCTTATGTCTTTCTTCTACCTCATGGAGAATTTGTTCTGATTTTTGCTCAAGTTTCTTCAATTGTAAATTAACATGTTCAATTTCATGCTGAACCTCTAATATTTGCCATACTGGTTTTCGATTCATATCATTGTACTGATTGAAGATTTTTTCTTTTTCCAATGCTAAATCCTCGAGTTGTTCCTCAACTTTTATTTGTTTAAGCTTGCTTGTTCCAAATTCCTGCTCAGCAATTTCTTTTTGTTTTTCTTTGAAGTCTAGCACTTTTTGATAGGAAAATTTATATTTCATCGCATAATCGCTCCAAATTGAGATGTTAATAAGGTTTGAACATCCTCTAACTGTGAACCTTCATAAATACCTTGCCGCAAGAAATTATCCATTTGCGGTTTTAAACGCATGGCCATATCAATTTCTCGATTGGAACCTTTTTTATAAGCACCAATATTAATTAAATCTTCAGCTTCGTTATAAGAAGCCAGGAGCTTTTTAAAATTTCGGACAGCATGTAAATGTTCATCTGAGGTAATTTCTGTCATAACCCTGCTCGCACTATTTAAAACATCAATAGAAGGGAAAATTCCCTTTGCCCCGATTGCACGACTTAAGATGATATGACCATCCAAGATACCTCGCACAGCATCAGCAATTGGTTCGTTCATATCATCCCCATCTACCAACACCGTATAAATGGCAGATATGGAGCCCTTTGGTCCTGTACCAGCCCGCTCAAGGAGTTGTGGAAGCATGGCAAATACCGAAGGTGTATACCCTTTTGTCGTCGGCGGCTCCCCTATTGCCAGTCCAACCTCTCTTTGTGCCATTGCAAATCGGGTAACAGAATCCATCACTAGGAGGACATCTTTCCCTTGGTCACGAAAATATTCAGCAATCGATGTAGCCGTTAAGGCGCCTTTAATTCGAATTAAGGAAGGCTGATCCGATGTCGCCACAATCACGACCGATTTTTTTAACCCTTCCTCACCTAAGTTTTGCTCAATAAAGTCAAGAACCTCTCGCCCTCGTTCTCCAATTAAGGCAATGACATTAACATCAGCTGTTGTATTGCGGGAAATCATTCCCAGCAAGGTACTTTTTCCGACACCGCTTCCTGCAAAGATTCCCATCCTCTGACCTTTCCCCATCGTTAGAAGCCCATCAATGGTTCTTACCCCAACACCTAATGGAGATTTAATTCTCGGTCTAGATAGGGGATTAGGAGGTTGTGCATGAGTCGGAACTTCCTCTAATCCTAGCGGAAGTGGCTTTCCATCAAGAGGCTGACCTAATCCGTCCAGGATTCTGCCCAGTAATTGGTGTCCGGCTTTCACCGTCATCGGCTTTCCACTGGCAACAACATCACATCCTGGACCTATCGATCTTACCTCTCCGAGCGGCATTAACAGAACCTTGTTTTCTCGGATTCCAACAACTTCAGCTTGAATCGGCTCCTGAGATCCTGAGGGATATATGGAACACATTTCTCCAATTCTTACATCTGGTCCCTGTGATTCTATGGTGAGTCCAATAATTTGGGTGATTTTTCCGTTGACACGTACAGGGTCCATTCCCCGCACCAATTTGACATAATGATCAGCTGACAACATTTTGGTCATTCACCCTTCTTGCCTCTAAAATTACCTTTTTTACTTCTTCTAGTTGTGTATCAATTCGGGCATCAACACTACCAAATGCCGTACGAATCACACAGCCCTTAGATGAAATCGATTGATCCGGGAAAATTTTAATTTCGGTTTCTCCATTTACCACTGCTACGAGGTGGGAGCGTTGTGCTTGAATAAAATCAAAATCACCAGGATGAACACACACCGTAATGGATTCTTTCTCCTTCACTCGGAGAATATGCTGTTTGATAAGCTCGATAAATTTATCTGGAGATTCATCAAGTTCCTGTTTAATAATTTGAGAGGCAATCACCGTGCTTAATTCCAACAAAAACGGTTCTGCTTCAGCAATGATTTCTTCTTTTTGCTGATAAGCCTGATTTAGTAGACACTGAATTTGTTCCATTTTCTCACGGTATTGCTGTTTAAGCTCATTTTCAGAGTCTTTCCGGCCTAGCTCAAATCCTTCTTGATACCCTTGCTGTTTAGCTTCAAAAGATAAATCCTCAAGTTGCTTTTGGTTTTCTTCCCACCATTGATTTACCTTAACCTCTGTTGCTTCTTCAATCGACTGTGCCTGTTTCCGTGCGTTATTAATGATCGCTTGTGCCTCTGCTTGTGCCTCTTCCAGCATTAAATGAACTTGATGGGAGGTTCTCTCCTCTTCCTCATTATGTGAGGGTAGCGGAGATTCTCCGTCAAAAACAAATTTTACTGTCGGCTGTGAAATGATTTTGACATCATTCATGATTGAAAGCTGTGAAGCCTTGAAAACTTTAGAATAAGACATCCGTGCCACCTCGAGAAATCACAAGCTCACCAGATTCTTCTAATCTACGAATAACAGAAACAATTCTTCCTTGTGCCTCTTCGACATCCTTAACCCTAACAGGTCCAAGATATTGCATTTCCTCTTCGAAGGTTTCCACCATACGAGTGGACATATTATCAAAGATGACTTTCTTCACATCAGGACTAGAAGCTTTCAATGCAAGCATAAGATCTTGATTTTCAACTTCTTGAATCACACGCTGAATGGCACGTTTATCAAGATTAATAATGTCTTCAAAGACAAACATCCGCTTCTTAATTTCCTCTACCAGTGATTGATCTTTCATTCCGAGGTTCTCTAAGATACTCTTCTCTGTCGAACGATCCACCCCATTAAGGATGGTAACAATCGACTCAATTCCACCAACCACACTGTAGTCTTGACGTACCGTTTGGGCTAGTTTCTGCTCGAGTATATTCTCTACTTCCTTTATCACTTCAGGTGATGCCTGCTCTAATAAGGCAATTCTCCTAGCAACATCAGATTGTAGTTCCTCAGGCAGTGATGCCAGAATATAAGAAGATTGCTGCGGCTCTAAATGCGCTAAAACAAGTGCAATGGTTTGCGGGTGCTCATTTTGTAAAAAATGATAGATTTGAGTTGCATCCACACGACGAGCAAAATCAAATGGTTTAACTTGCAATTGTGAGGTTAACCGTTGAATAATTTGAACCGCTTTGTCTTTACCTAAGGCATACTCTAATACAACCTGGGCATAGCTAATACCGCCCATTGACAGATAATCTTGTGCAATACACATTTCATGAAATTCATTTAATACTTCTTCTTTTTCTTGTGGATCCACTTTGTGTATATTAGCAATTGCTAGGGTTAATTGTTCGATTTCCTCATCAGGTAAATGGTTAAACACCTTAGAGGAAGCCTCTTTTCCCATTGATATAAGCAATATTGCTGCTTTTTGTTTACCACTCAATTTATAGGCAGTCGCCATAGGGAATTACGCCTCCTCTTCATTTAGCCAAGTTCTAATAACCTTTGAAAAATCTTCTGGTCTTTGATCAAGCAATTTCTTCAATTGACTTTGGACATCTAATTCCTGCTCAGCAAAATAATCTGGCTCTTCCACAGGTTCAATAAATCCAAATTCTTCTTCGTCTTCCTCTTGTTCTTTCTTCTTCCTTCTCATTACCAGCCAAGTGCCCCCGCCAACCAGAAGGATTCCTGCTGCCGCTGCAGCAACGATATACATCCAATTTAATTCTGTTTTACTTTCATCTGCACTGTTCTGTGCAAAAGCATGTGGGAATACCGTAATGCGCTGGTCAATTTCTTCTTGAGACATTTCAGGATGTCCGAGAGCCGTACGAACGGTATTCGCGACAATATTTTTGATATTGTCTTGAGTCGTTTGCGGCAGTTCATTTGGTGAATCCGGTGAAGATTGAACACCAACATTTATCGTGATATCTTCTATTTGATACGGACTTTTGATAATTTCGTTGTTAATTCTATTAACCTCATAGTTAACCCGTTCTTGAAGATTTTCATAACTGCTGTCACCAGAAGATTCACTGCCTGTATATCCAGGAACATCTTCTTCTCCTGTTCCCACTACTCCGCCAGCACTTCCTCCAGCCCCGGTAGATGTTGTTGAATCCTTTTCTGAACTTATTACAACACCCTTATCACTATCTTCTGATGGCTTTACTAGATTCTCTTGAACTTTAACTTTATCAAAGTTTATTCGTACAAACGTATGAA
Source organism: Neobacillus driksii (assembly GCF_013409995.1). Taxonomy (GTDB): domain Bacteria; phylum Bacillota; class Bacilli; order Bacillales; family Cytobacillaceae; genus Neobacillus; species Neobacillus driksii. Next base: position 186,169 of record NZ_JACCBX010000007.1, on the reverse strand, counting down.
CGTAGACTTTATCAGTTCCCAAAATTGTTCCTAACAGACTTTGAAGGTTCTTTTGAATATCACGTTCAACATTTTGTTGAATTTTCCGCTGTTCACTAAATTTATCTAATGACTGATCGTCACTATCGCTCTCCTGCATTTCCAAGGTTTCACTGTATTGATTCATAATGGTAATGTTTTCAACTGGTAGATTTGGAACACTTCGTGATACCAATGTATAAAGTGCCTTCACCTGCTGAGAACTAAGTTTACTTCCTGGTTCTACCTCAACCATTACGGATGCACTAGCACTATCTTCTTCCTCTGAACGTACAAACACAGAGTCTTCAGGCATCGTTAAAATAACCTCTGAACTTTTGATACCATCTACATTTGTCAGCACTTTGGCCAATTTGTTCTGCATGGCTTCGCGTTCTAAAATGTCATATTGTCGATCCGTTGCGCCAAACGAAAGATTTTCTCCAAATATATCAAAATTAATTTTGTTATCTTTTGGATATCCAGCAGAAGCTAAATTAACTAAAAGGTCAGGTGCTTCTTTCTCTGGAACCAAGATCATTGTCCCGGTATCTGAAATTTTATAGTCTGTAAATCCTTGACTATCAAGTTCGGCCTTAATATCCCCGACTTCACGTTGTGACAATTGTCCCGTATACAATGGGATATACTCTGTTTTAGACGCAAAAAAAATAAAGGCCGATAGGGAAATAATTAGGAATAAGAAGGTCCCTATTATCATCCCTTTTTGTTTAGAACTACGTGCACCCCAATAACTGCTGAAGAGTTCTTTTGTATGTTTGATTTGATCTATCCATGATCGCTTCATTTCTCACCCTGCCCAGCTTTCTATCATTCTTTAGAATTGCATTCTCATTATTTCTTGGTAGGATTCTACTGCTTTATCCCGAACGGTAACGGTAAGTTCCAATGCTAACTTTGCCTTTTGTGAGGCGATGGTTAAATCATGGATATTATCAACATCACCAGCAGCAGCTTTAACAGTTAGATTCGAAGCCTGTTTAACCGTTGCATCAACATTATTTAAGTAGCTTTGCAGTACATTAGAAAACGATGTTTGTGGTTTATTTGTTTCAATTTTTTGAAAAGGATTTTGATTTAGTTTGATTGAGTTTAATCTTGAAATTTCCATTTACTTCACTCCTAACGACCAATATCTAACGCTTTTAACATCATTGATTTTCCTGTATTAAAAGAAGTTACATTTGCTTCATAGGCTCGTGATGAAGCAAGTAAATCAACCATCTCTTTAGACAAATCTACATTAGGAAGTCTCACATATCCTTCTGCAGTGGCATCAGGATGTGTTGGTTCATAGACTAATTTAAAAGGTGTTTGATCATCAACAATTCCGGTTACCCGAACACCTTGCAAGGAATTTTGTGATTGTTTTTGTAATTCTCCATTTAATACCTGGTTAAAGGATTTTTCCCTGGGCTCCATTGCAACCATTTTCCGGCGATAAGGTTCCCATTCTCCATTTACTAATTTCCCTCTGGTTGAAGATGCATTAGCAATATTTGAAGAAATAACATCCATCCTTAAGCGCTGAGCAGTCAGTGCAGATGCACTTATATTTAATGAATTAAACATAGCACTTAACTCCTTCCTTTAATCGCGATTGATAAATGCTGAAATTCACTGGTAAGCTGCTGTGTTAACGTATAATACCATAATGCGTTTTTCCCCATATTGGTCATTTCAGCATCAACATCCACATTATTACCATTATTCTGCATAACGGTCTGTGTGTCTTCTACCGTTATGGCTTTGGGTATGTAGGACGGTTTCCCAATTCCAATATGACTGGCGTTTGTTTGCTTACCGACAAAATTGGACTGAGTGGATATATGTTGTTTTAAAATATCTTCAAAAACTACATGTTTAGCTTTATATCCAGGCGTTTCTGCATTTGATAGATTATTAGAAATAACTTGCTGCCGTAAGCTAGATGCGTTTAATGCAGATTGCAGGAGGTTGATATTTGTCATAGTGATGTCCCTCCATCTAAATTTATTTGATATATTTTGATTACTATCAAAAAACAACTTCAAACAATTTTACAATATAAAAGGCATGATTATCTATCATTAATTTGTATTGTCATAAGTTTGACAGGAAATAATGAAAATACAATCCATTAGACATATGTTCATTTCCACTTAGTAAAACACGAATTGCTACGCTTTCAATTGATTTAAAAATCGAGTAACACCAGTAACCCAATGGTTATTTAAGTTGGTTGGGTCATTGGCTGCTCCTATAGGCGCATATTTTGCCCCAATTTGTGAAATACTCGATAACCCTTCACCCAAGTAATTTTTACTTAAATTTCTAGCCATATCCATAATGCTTTCCTCGACTGATGCATATGATTTCAAACCATTTTTGCCCATCATCCCTGCCACATTATTTTTTTCGTTTGCAGCTTTTGATGTGCCGTTTCCTGTTTCATGTATCGCAACAGCAGCCAGTAAAGCAGGATCAATATTATGCTTCTGCCCTGCTCGGACAATTGCCTCGCCCATTCCAGTTAATTTTCTATCCAAAACTTGATTGATTTTTTCAGGATGAATATATTGATATCGAAATGGCTCACCAGTACTAATTGGCATCGCAGGCATATTACTATAAGGGTTAATAGAACTATATAAATTTAAATCAAAAGAATTAATCTTTGGCTGGGCGGTATCTGGTAAATGCAAATCGTTTCCGTTTAATAATTGATTTAAGACCTGTGAAAAAAGCTCACTAGCTTCAGTTTGTGAAGTTAGCTTGTTTCTTAAACTTTCACTTCTATATAATGAATTGACAAGCATATTTTTTGTAAACCAATCATCACCAATAATCAAGAATATGCCTCCATCCTGACAATTTACTGAATATAATTCTCTATTATTTCGCTAACATCCGTTAATACATCGTCCGTTAACATTGATATATAGGTTAATTTTCCATCATCAATTTTCGCTTCCACTAAAATGATAGTATTTTGTTCCTCATCCCGTTTTAAGGCTAAAATCTGTTTTTCTCTATAGACGATATTTTTTATCATATAGTAGGTCTCATTCAATGGATTACCAATCGTTATTTTGAGTGGTTCTGAGAAAAAAGGCCTATGTATTTTATAATCCATTAAATGATAAATTTTAGTTTGATTTCGTTCATTAATGAAAAAATGCTGCCTCCGGGACATGAAGATCTTCCTCTCCGCTAACTACAGTTTCCTATATTTATAGTTTATTATGCCACTATTATGATAACTTTACTTACAAAAACAGACAAAAATCTTACAAAATCGTTTTAAAGTTACAGGAATAAGACAATAACGACAGGAATATGTCGAATTGTTACTTATTTATTTAACCATAATTAGTTAAAAATTCATATGGTATTTTTGAAGGAATATATAGGATTATTTAAATTTAGTTTGTAAATATAATAAAAAAATATAAAAAAACGTGTGTCCATATTTTGGACACACGTTTTTATTTTGATTTATCCACAAATACCCCATACGTTTGTTTACTATAAGGCTGGTATTTCTTCGAAACTTGTTTGTTATTTTTCAGTTGATTTAATGACAGTTGATTTTTATCTTTTTCATTCTGCACAAGAGAAGTTATTTGCTGATCTATAAGAATAATCTCTTCAAAAATCGTTTTGGCTTTAGCTGAATACATGTAATCAGAGTAGTTAGCTTTCCTTTCATCAACAGCAATCATCATTTCATTTCGTTTGGATAAAAGTTCCTCGAATTCCTCAATGTTTTCTTCCATTAGTGCTTTGTGCATTTGAACAGTTGTTTCATACATATCTTCAATCAATTCATCCATTCGCTTTTGTACCTATTCCTTTATTTTTGCTTGTTTCATAGCTGTTGCCCATGTTTCCATTAACTCTACAGCATAACCTTCTACTTCTTCTAGTATTTCTGTGCTTTTTTTAATATTTGCTTCAATTAATCGAAACTTCATGAAATCATATAATGAAAGTAATGATTCCGAAACTTCGTACCCCTTTTTTAAGGTAACCATTAGTTCACTTAGGATATCTTGTGCTCTTACATTATTCTTATTTGATTCCTCAAAATTATTTTTTTGAAGAGCGTTTTTGGACAAACGGATAAACTTTACCATTCCTTGATATAACATCAACGTTAAATCTTCCGGTTTAGAGGTAGTAACTGCTTGTCTTTGATAAGTTTGATATGGATTATTTAATGTCATGATGCTTACTCCTTTCTAAATCCAGTTTAATAGTTTATTTATCGGTCGAAATCAAAAATAGTTAAGGGTAAAAAAATAAAAAGCTATTCCATTGGAATAACTTTTTAATATACATTAACTACCCACTTGGACTACTACGCCGGAACCGTCTAGGATATAGTTAAGTCGTTGATTATACGATTTAAGATTTTGAATTTTGGCTGCATCCCCTAGCTGGCTAAAGGTCATAATTTCTTTTGCTAATTTTCTAACCTCAGATTGGAGTTCGTCATTACGTCTTTTTTCAAGAGCTACCTGTTCCTCCATGGCCGCTAACTTTTCTTTGAGCGCCTTTTTCTCGAGATCACTTTCTAACTTTACATTTTCAATTTGTTGAACAGCATCCTGATTTTGAAGCGCCATATTTGTCAATTGATACAAGCTTCGAAGAAGTTCATTTAATTGAATTCCCGGGAGCTGCTGCACATTTGTGATTAGACCCGATAAAATATCCAACAAGTCGTCCGTATTTCCCTGATTGTTTTGATTCACTGAGATTTCAACTGGAGTGTTCTCAATGATTTCAGCTGATAATACAGGAACATCATGTTGTGAAATTGTCGTAAACTGATATTTAGGGCTCGCTTTTTGTTTCTCTTCTTTTTTCTTTACAAGTGAATAATATTTATAATTTACTGATTGATAGCCTCGATTAATAAGTTGAGCAATTTCATCTAAGATTTCGGTAATATTGAGTGCTCCTTCTTCCTGGCGATCAGTAATATATTGAAACATGAATTCAATTTCGTCCTTTGTCCACTTTCGATTAATTTTTTTTGTGGACTGTGAAGCAGGATTCAACATTTCAGCATACTTCATCGTTAAAATCATCAAAAAGTTAAAATAAAATATTAATTTACCCTTGTTTAAAGAATATTTTAATTCTAGATTTTGTATATATTCATCTTCGGAATGACCAATTTTCTGATTGATAATACCTTCTTTTATTTCAAAAATGGCAGTTTTCAAACTCATATGATTACCTCCCGCAAAACTTTTTCTTTTCTAATAAATATTCTGACTCATTGTGTTCACATGATTGTACTAATTTTTCAATAAAACTCTTACCTTAGATCTTGATTTATTATAACGTTCGTATCAAAGAGGTTTTTTTTGAGGGTGTACATCAAATAAAATCAAATATTTAAAAAAAGTAATGCTGAGTTTTTCAATCTACTATATGAAATCTATCAAACTATATGTTCATTATACATTTTTTGTAAAGATATGCAAATTTATTTGAAGGAATTTTTCAAATATTGAATCGACTTCTATTGACAAAAAATGTCGAAGAAAAAAGCCCCCATATGAGGACTTTACAGTATGTATTCACTTCGTCTTTAACCGCATTTGACGCTGTTTATCAAAACAGTATCGTGTGATTTTCTCCTGATCGCCTTGGTTCAATTTAGTGAAAGCGATCGCCACATTTTTTCTTTCTTCATTTGCATTTCTGCTGATACGCTTCACAATTCCTTGAAAATGAACATCTTCTAATTCACTTGGAATATGCAGTATTCCTGAAACAACTTCTCCGTAAATAATTTCAAAACTTTCTTTGCAGGATACTTGGATACCACCTGCACTTATGTCCACCGTCGTTACTTCACTATCTTTTAGCATGATAGGCAAATTGGCTTTTACGCGAAAATTATTCCTTCGCTGGATTTTTTTTATATCCTCTTCTTTCGGTTTAACTAAGCGAAACAATGGCATATTATCATTTTTTCTTCCGAGAATCGTCGTCTGAAATCTATATAAATGCTCATCTATTGAATAGATTAAATAGACGATAGTCCCCCTTGGAAGGAGTCCTAAAATGGTTAAATCCATAGGGAAGCCTATTAAAATTTCTTTCTCACCAATCTCTGCAACAATCGTTCTAAAGTTTTTGTCTGTCCCTTTTATTTCAAGTAAAATATTTTGATTCACTTTTGGATACATTGATAAACTTCCCCCCTGCTGTCTCATAGAGTAATTGATCGAGATAAAATGTTTTTTATCGGAAAAACTGTAATCATTTACCTTTTGTCTACAAAAAAAAGGCTGACACCCATGTTTGGCAGTGTCACCCCAAGAAAATTATCGTAAGAAATCAACTAAGGATGGCTGAATGATTTTCGCTCCTATAGATAAAGCAGCCCGTTGCACATTCTCTTGCGCCTTTAGATCAATAATAACACGTGCAATATCAACATCTTCTTCCTTTGATAAAAGGCTCGTAGTGGATACTTCTAACCCCTCAAGTCTAGAGATACTTAGTTCTATACGATTCATCCTTGCTCCCAATTCTGCTCGATGTCCAAGCAAGTTATCCATTTGGCTGTCTAGTTGACTTAAATCGTCATTATCACTGCCAGTTGGATTTTTGAATTCAGAAACGATATCAGATAAAACCTTAAAGATTCCACCATTGCTATCATTGTTAAAGATATCTTTACCAAGAACATTTATGGAAACACTGTTATTTGGACCAACTTGTAAGCTTAAGCTTTCTTCACTCGTATTTCGAAATTCTTTTGAAGAGTTCGGTATTGTTGCATCTTCACGATAGGGAGGTGTTTTCACATCAGTACCCGCAAAAACGAACCTTCCACCAAATGTCGAGTTTGCAATTTCTCCTAAATGCGCTTTTAATTGGTCAATTTCTTCGGCAATTGCATTACGGCCACTTTCATCATTTGTGCCATTTTTGCCTTGAACAGTTAACTCACGCACCCGCTGCAATACTGAGGTTACTTCGCCAAGGGCTTCATCTGTTGTCGACATCCATGAAAGTCCTTCATCGGCATTCCTTTTATATTGATCTATTTCATTTAGTGTGGAACGGTAATACATCCCACGAACTGCTGTAACAGGATCGTCCGATGGCCTGCTAACCTTTTTACCTGTCGAAACCTGCTCTTGATATTTCTCCATCGTTCGATTGGTTCGCTCTAAATTAAAGATTAAATTATGATTCAGCATATTTTGAGTTACTCGCAACGTTCTATACCACCTTTTACAATCCTACTCGACCCATACCGTTAATGACTTTTTCCAAGCATTGATCCATGACCGTTACCATTCGTGCAGCTGCATTGTACGCCTGCTGGAATTTAATCATATTGGCCATTTCTTCATCTAACGAAACCCCTGATACGGATAATCGTCTATTTTCTACCTGCTGGACAATGACTTCTGTGTTATCTTTCATTCGCTGCGCTTCCTGTGAATCAATCCCCAACTGTCCGATAATATTACGGTAAAAATCATCCATGGTGGATGTACTGTCAAGAAATGAAAGACTACCATCCATTTTAATATTCGCGATATCAAGGGCATTTTTCCCATTTCCGGCGGAAGATTGTCCAAGAGATTCCTCGTTTGCAGCTGCAATTAAGTTTAATGACTTCATGATTTCAGGATTTACCTTTAAATCCTGTGCGGAGGTGCCAATAAAAAAAGGTACTTTATTGTCTGAAACTCCATTAATATTGTCTAAGTTCAAGCCACTTTCGTGAACGCTATTGACCGCATTCGCAAAGGTCATTGCTAAACTATTTATCTTATCCTTCATCGTAGGAATGATGGATTTAGATTCGCTCCCAACAACCCCATACGATTCCATGACACCCAATAATTCCCCGGATTCTAAGTTTATATTTTTTCCTGCAATCTTTATTTCTGAAGGATTCACTAGGCCGCTCACCGGATCATAGTCAACACTTATGCTATTGGCCTTTTGACCTGAAACCAACAATGCACCATCTACGGAGACATCTACCATGCCATTGTTAGTTGAGGTGACCTTAACATCCACTAATTTGGATAATTGATCAATCAGGACATCACGCTGGTCGTACAAATCATTCGGTTCATAACTGTTTGGAACCAAACGCGCAATCTGATCATTAAGGCCGCTAATCTGTGTTGCCAGCATATTAATTTCTTTCGTTTTCGTGATAATAACGTCCTTGAGTTCACTTTGCATTGTGTTTAAGGAATTCAAAATATGATTAAAGGTTTCGGTTACCGCTACCCCTTTTTGCCTGACAACTGAACGAGCAGCTGAACTATCTGCATTATTGGATAAATCCTGCCACCCTTTCCAAAACTCATCTAACGTATGTGCCAAAGCTTGATCAGAGGGCTCATTCATCAGCTCTTCAATTTTGGTAAGAGTATCACTTTTAGCTTCCCAGTAGCCGAGCTTTTGGTTTTCACCGCGCAATTGGACATCTAGGTATTCCTCCCTTAGACGCACTAGTTTGGTAACTTCTACACCCGTTCCTAATTGGTACTTGTTCAGTGAAAGGGCATTTGTTGCCTGCATTTCAACACGCTGACGTGTATAACCCGTAGTGTTCGCATTGGCAACATTGTGTCCGGTTGTAGACAGGGCTGCTTGTTGGGCAAAAAGAGCTCTTTTTCCCAGCTCTAAGCCATGAAAAGTTGAAGTCATGCTGTTCCCTCCTTTATCTTAACCTAATATTCTATCTAAATTTTCGCATCCAACATACTGGAGTAACGGTTTTTGGCATTAGGACCATAACCGATGGCCGGTTCCTTTTTAACAAGCATTCCCATCGAATACTGAACGTAGGAAAGAGATGCTTGAATTAGTTGTTGGTTGCTCTCGTTCAAATGGGTAATTTCTTGAATTAGACCGTGGAGTTGTTTCGCAATGGATTGTAAAATGGTCTTTACGAAAGGACTTCCCTTAAGATTACTTAATTCTTCGAGCGAAAAAGATTGTCCGGAATGTCCCTTATTCACCATAATTTCTTGGACCAGTTGTTTTCTATGCTGCTCTAGCTTCTGAATCTCATCTACACAGGAACTTTCGCGATAAACTACTTCTCTTAAGCCGTCACTATCACCCGCAACGAGCAATGTTCTTTTATCTTTTGCTAGGTCGAGCATACGTTTATGAGCATCAATCATTTGTTCCAAATTTTCGATGAGATTTTTAACATCTTCCATGATGTATTCCTCCTAAAGGGAATTCTTGGTCCAGAAATCGAGCATTTTATTGGCAACTTTATTGCTGTCTACCTGGTAGGTCCCATTTGCAATTTGTTGTTTTAGTTCCTGCACGCGTTGCTGTCTTTGAGCCTGATCAGACATCATGGCTTGTGACATTTCACGGCCACGGGATGATATTTGGACTTCCGCAGAGGCGGATGCTTTTTTTGTTGTATGTGGTGTTACTGTATTTTTAGGTTGATTTTGGTAGGAATAAAGACCATATTTCGTATCGTTAATTCTCATATTCGGTTCCCTCCCCTTTATTCCTTTTTTTATTATTATCGGATTTAATGATTAAAAGTTTAGTAGTGTTTATAAAAGAATTTTCTTTGTCCTAACAGAGCCAGTTTTATTGTATCAAAATGTACTGTTTTTTTCATTAGATTATGTTCTATATTATAGTTCTGTTGATTTCCGCTCCAGGCACTTCGCTTTCCGCGGGCGGTTCGGGGAGCCTCCTCGTCGCTGATGCGACTGCGGGGTCTCCCCTGTCCCGTCCTCCCGCAGGAGTCTACGTGCCTTCCGCGGAAATCAACAGAGTGCCAAAATTATGTTTTCAGTACGGAATGGTAATAATTTTTTCTCATTCCTTTGTTTAGTAAAGTAATTTAAAAGAAAAGCTGACTCAAAAATCGTCATATAACGGTCTTTGAGTCAGCCTCTAACAAATTTATTTTATGATTGTGTATTAATAGTTCCTCCAACAAAGTCGATTTGAAGTTGATTCTTTTGGCGGAGGTATACTTCTGTCTTGCCTGGCGTGTATTGGTGGGTGATTTCACTTGGTGTTGCGTGTATCTCCGCACCTCCTTTTTCCCATTCTATTTGGATTTGGGTTGGGGTGTAATCGAATTGGACTGATCCGGGGCTGGGGATAAAGGCGATATTGTAATCGTCTGGTTCGGGTAATGATTTATTTACAGCGATTGCTGCTAGTGCGTCGGTTTTATTTTCGATTGCGGCTAGTTGATTGCCTTCTTGAACTTTCTCGGCTATGGCTTCTAATCCTCGCTGCTTTGCTGCTTCCGCGTTGTCTCTACTAAATACATCAGGCATTTTCATATTGATTTCATTACGTGCTTGGTCTTGATTAATATCAAGCTTAGAGGGTGTACGTGTCACATTCATGGATGCTGGAGTTTGCTTGATGGAAAGTTGAGCAGGTGCCTGCTGAAGTTCTTGTACGGGCTGGGTGATTCGAAGCCCTATTTGTGCATATGTTTGCTGCATACGTATCTGAGGGACCTGCATAAGAGCACCACCTTTTTAAATCTTCTTATCTACTAAAAGACCTACATATTCCGTCATAGCTGCATACATATCGAGTAATTTCTTTGATGGGATTTCGCGGATTACTTCATTCGTTTTATCATCTACAAGCGTAACATAGTATTCCTGAAGATCTTCATGAAACTCAAATTTCAAATGGGAATTTGACGCCTTTAAAAAGTCATTCATACTTGCAATCACTTTTTCCGTCTTCTCCCTGGAGTGTTGTCCCTGTTGTTGGTGTTGTTCTTGTTTTTCAGGTGTAACCGGCTTCGCTTGAGGTACACTTTCCACTTTCTCAATTGGTTTTAGCTGAGAATCGGTGGATAAATTATTGGCAATCGTAATCTTATCTAGCATTCACATCCCCCTTAGTGACAATATGTTAACCTAATTATCGGATAATTCGTGGAAAAGTTTAGAGAAAGAGTTTAAATGTGGAAGATTATATGATGTTTTGTAATATGGAAAAGGAATCCCAGAAAGCCCAGGATTCCAAAATCTTAAAATATTTATTAACGAAGAAGTTGAAGAACTCCTTGTGGTTGTTGGTTCGCTTGCTTTGCGACTATGTCTTTCGAATCATAGAATAGACTATATCTTCACCCACCAAATTACTGGTTGGGGCTGGGCACTTCGAACAGCTTTTGCTGCCCTACGAGATTCATAGTCCTAGCTTTTGCCTTAGACCGTATTCTCTAGTCGTTGAACCTTCTCCAGAGTTTCCTCACAGGAGCTTGGCTGCTGATTATCCATTGTTTCATCCTCATCATTTTCATACCTTCACGCTTACCGTTTCCAGTTACGTTGTGGTTGATGTAGCTTTAGGAAGTTCCAGCAATTCACCCAGTTATATTCTAGCTCGTTACCAAGCTAGACGCCCTTCTTATCAATTATCTCAAAAGTTGTAATACACCTTGAGGCATCTGATTCGATTGAGCTAACATTGCTTGTGCTGCTTGAGAAAGAATAGAATTCTTAGTTTGGTTCATCATTTCTTTCGCCATCGTGCGAACATTTACTTTCATAAATGACTAGACTATATCTTCACCCTCTAGCAATCTAGTAGGGGTCGGGCACTTCGGATTCACAATGCTGATGTACATTGTTTCACCTATAGATTTCATCACCATAGCTTTCGCATTAGATGGTATATCCTAGTCGTTGAACCTTCTCCACTCTTTCGAGAAAGGAGCTTGGCTGCTGATTGCCCAAATCTTTTCTTTTTTCAAACCATCACGCTTGTCGTTTCCAACTACGTTGTGGTAAGAAAAGCTCTAAGGGGTTTCCAGCAATTCACCCGATAATACTCACTAGCCGTTACCAGCTAGGACGACTGTGCTTGTTACTGCTCTTAAGCAGCTAAAGCATAATCTACGTCACGGATACGAGATTCCGCTGCTGTTAGGTTTTCTGAAGAAGTATTCAAGTTGTTAATTGTGTGCTCTAGTCGGTTTTGGTTAGCTCCTAACTTAGAACGCTCTGCGGATACTGTTTCGATTGCAGTTTGGATTTTCGTTACTGCATCTGCTGCTGATGCGTGGGTTGATACATCTAATGCTTGTTCTTTTGTTACATTGCTAGTACCATCTGTAACAGCAAGTTTATCGGATGTACCAGCTGTTGTAAGACCTAAAGCAGAAGCTCTCATATCAGCTATATCAAGAGTTAAACTTTGTTTTTCATTAGCACCAATTTGGAATTTTAAACTCTTACTATCGTCAGCCGCTACTGCCGCTTTTCCAACAACACCAGCAGTCTGTGTAGTGATGTTACCACCTGCAACAGTTGGAGCGGTTGCAGATTCTTTAGTAGCTACTTGAGTAAGAATAATCTTACCTAAATCAGCACCTGTTCCTGCTGCAGCAGTGAATTTTGCAGAAAATGCAGCATCAGCACCCATAGCGGTTACAACAGCATCTATATCTGCGCCTTTAAAATTAGTGCCATCAACTGTAATACCTGCAGTAACAGTATCAGTTACAGCTACTGAGAATTTACCTTGAACTGCAGTAACTGCTGCAGAACCTGCACCATTCTTCTCACCATTTAGTAATTTCTGAGTATTAAACTCAGTCGTATTTCCAATACGGTTAATTTCTGATGTTAATGAGTTAATCTCTTTTTGAATTTCTCCACGATCTGTTCCTGTATTTGTATCGTTAGCTGCTTGGGTAGCTAATTCACGCATACGTTGAAGGATATCATGAGTTTCATTTAATGCACCTTCAGCAGTTGAAATCAATGAGATAGCATCTTGAGAGTTCTTAGAAGCTTGATCTAATCCACGAATTTGTCCACGCATTTTTTCAGAGATTGCTAAACCCGCTGCATCATCCCCAGCTTTATTAATACGCATACCCGAAGATAATTTCTCCATTGATTTACCTTGTGCAGTTGAAGCTGCATTTAACTGACGGTGTGTGTTTAGTGCTGCAATATTGTGGTTAATACGCATTATTGTTTCCTCCTATATTTTGGTTTTTATTGTTTAAAAATTATCTATAATAAACCCTTTGGGTCCATTAACAAATTATTTTATTGCATGTATCAAATTACCAAAGACCTTTGAACAATTTGATTTTCTTTGAAAAGATCGCCTTTATACAATTCTTCTCGATAAATATTAACCTCTCTTGGAGCATCGATTGCAAAACGTAAGAGGCCGGTTTCAGTTTGGATAACAGTCACCTTTATGTATTCTCCAATTTGTGTTGTGGCACCGATGATTCTTGCCCCTTTTTTCAATTTACTCTTTCCTATTTCATTTTGTTTCACTTGTGTAATAGGAAAACCCTTTGGTGCGTCAATAGCAATCCGAAGTTTAGAACCAAGTTGTAGAACAGTCACTTTAACGGCTTCACCAATGATTACGGATTGTCCAATTTCCCTGCCTACAATAAGCACGTTACCAGCCTCCAATGATATTATTACCGGTACAATTCTTTTATCGGAAAATTAATAGGATTGTTTAGCATGATGTAAAATTTCTCTAAAAACTGGTAAACAAGGAATACCTTGGTATTAATTATTATCGGATATTTTAACAAAGAGTTTAGTCTTTTTATTTGAAATTATTTGACCACCTCTTGTTCTATTATTTTTATCGGTGTATCAAACAAATAGTTTAGTACCTTTTAAAAATATTTTGAGTTCATTTAATCGACACTACTATTTATATGTTCTGTTTCTTTATACTAAAAACCCAACTATCAAAAATTGATAGTTGGGCTTCTATTATTATTACATTCCTAATTGCTGCGACAGCCATGATCCTTGAGAATTAAGCTGCTGTAATGCCTTTTCCATCATGCTAAATTGTTTCCATAGTCTTGCCTCATAAGCACTAATTTTGTGTTGTTCTCGATCAATACTTTCATCTAATGCTTTTATTTGTTTAGCCATAAAACTTTTCGTATCAACAGAGGTATTTGGCGAACCAGCTAGTGAACCAAGTTGGCTTATGGTTACATTTATGCGGTCGTATAACCTCCAGGCGAATCCACTTTGATCATGTTTGGCCTTGTCAGTCACGGTGGTTGAGGAACTTGAGTCATCCCCTCCCTTGAAAGTGAACAGTTTCTTAACATCTTCTAGATTTGTTTCGAGAACACCCTTTAATTTAGCTTCATCAAGAACTAATTTTCCTTTGTCCATATAATTGTTAGAGAAGTTAATACCAATTTCCTTAAAAGACTTGAAACCCGTAGAGCTCTCGATTACTGAACCAAGACTATTCCGCATTTCATTTATTAAGGTTTGAATAGTAGAATCATTTGTTAATAATCCACTCTTAGCCTTTTCTTCCCAAAGCTTTATTTCATTTTCTTTTAGATCCTTTTTTTGTTCGTCCAATAATGGTGGGTAATCTCGATATTTCTTTTCACTTAACCGTCCATTTAAATCAGCAATTAACTCATTGTATTTATCAACGAACGTCTTAATACTTTCAAAAATGCCACTAGTATCATTTTTATTTGTTACAGTTAGGGTTCCAGTCATATTATCTTTAATTTCGAAAGTCATCCCATCATAGGTGATTTTATTAGTATCAGAGCGAAACTCTAACCCATTAATCCACATTTTTGCTTGGGTTGCGCTAGTTCCTTTGGTTACTGACATATTAGCAGCATTTTGATAACTTTGATCACTAGTAGATCCTGCCACTATGCCTAAAGCTTTAAGTAGATTTGGAGAACCACTTATTGTAATATCCGATTCGCCCAATTCTTTATTACTAAACGTAAGGGATTTCTCTGTTGCAGAATAGGATAACGTTGAAGTCCCCGCAATATTAATCTCACTAAAAACTTTTGATAAATTATCTTCGATACTAAATGTATAGGTTTTTCCATTAACTTTTAATGATGCTTCCCCATTAGCATTACCAACAACACCTAATTCACTTAGTTTCTTCGTTGTGTCTAGTGTACCTTCTAAGAAAAATTTAACAGACGTCGCGGTTGCAGGTTTTGCTTGTTGAACATTGGAAATTTCATAGGAAGATTGTGTAGGTACTCCACTAACAGTCCCTGAAACCACACTGTCGTTTGAGGATGTTGTAACTTGTTTATTAAAAGTGGATTGCAGCCTCAAAGCTTCCATTGATTTACGAAATTCATCAACCTTTTTATTTACGTCCCTATAAGCATCTGTTTTCCAGTCCGCGAGTGTTTTGTTTTGTGTTAGTTTGTTTAACCGAGCGCTTTGGACTTTTACGAGATTTGTTACGATTTCATCTGTATTCATTCCAGACGCCAGTCCCGTTACCCTTAATGTATTGTTGTTTTCAATCATCGTTGGTACCCCCTTTTTCATTTTTCACAAAGGACATAATACCCCTTATCTATTACTATCGGTAACTCTTAGAAAAAGTTAATAGCAAAAAAGAGACGCAATTACTACGTCTCAAAATTGTTATCTTAAAATGTTGCTGGCAATCCCCATCATTTGATCAGCATAGGAGACTGCTCGAGCATTCATTTGAAAGCTCCGCTGTGAGGTCATCAATTCAACCATTTCAGTCGTTAAGTCGACATTTGAGCCCTCTAGATACCCAGATGATAGTTGTGCCTCTCCAGGCTGCATCATCCTTACAAGATTATCCACTGTTGTGCCAGCTGGCAATTCAGCAGCATTAATCCCAAACTCATTATTCCCCAAGTTCTCTAATACATTGGGATTTTGAATATCGACAATTCCTACTTGCTGTGGTGATCGGAAGGCAATTCCCTGACCGTTCTTATCTCTCAATTGAATTTGACCATTCTCTGTGAAATTCACTTCGTATTGGTCATTGAATTCAAGCGCTTGTCCATTTTGATCGAGCAGGTAACCGCCATTGGCATTTACTAAATGATAGCTTCCATCTACATAGGGATTCGGTGTTAAGTGGAAACTCCCATCTCGGGTAAACCTTACTTCACCATTTACGCCTACAGCTCCAGGATATCCCACCTGAAAAAAGCCATTCCCTTTGATCATTAAATCAAACGGATTTCCTGTTGCAATTGCCTGGCCTTGTTCCATGTTCGTTTGTGTAAGCCCAATACGTGTTCCATATCCCACCCGAAGTCCATCGGGCGTTAGTCTGCCAACTTCCTGATCGGTACGGCCCTGATGATTGATTTGTGAGGCCAATATTTCCGAAAAGCTATGGTCTTTACGTTTATAGCCATTTGTATTTACATTCGCTACATTGTTAGCGGTGTTATCAATTTTTTGCTGATATGCTTGCATAGCACCAGAAGAGATAAATAATGAAGTATTCATTTCTTTTTTTCTCCCATTCTAAATGGTTTAGCCGTTAATTTTTCCAACAGAATAAAGCTGTTCTAACGAAGTGTTATAAACGCCAATTACCTTCTGATTTGCTTCATACCCCCGTACAGTTACCATCATTTCGGTCATTGTTTGACCAGGATCTACATTTGATTGTTCAATAAATCCCTGTTGAATTGTTACTCCTTGATTGTTTATTGCTAGTGGAATATCAGACTGAAAGGTACTCCCGCCAATTCGGCGCAGTTCATTTGGATTTTCGGCTGTGGCAATGCCTATTTGCCCGGCAACCCTCGTCCTTGCTAGGTCGCCAGGATAGGCAATTAGCTGCCCATCTGCACTAATATGTATGTCACTCTTACTGATACTACCGGTAAGTTGAATTGACTGTTGATTGGCACCAAGAATACGATATCCATCAGACGTGACCAAATTGCCTGCAGAATCAACATCCCACTTTCCGTTCCGCGTATACCCAACGGTTCCATCAGGCAACTGAACTGTAAAAAATGCTGCTGGTTTAACTTGCTTACCATTCATTAACTGAGGCGCAAGCCCTTGGTCATCGATGGCGATATCAAGGGGATTATCAGACTGGACGAGCGTCCCTTGACTGAAGCTCGGAACTCGTTCTTGTAGATACACGCCATTATACAATTCCCCAATTTGAACAGGCCTACCTGGTATGTTCGGTGCACCAGGAACTTGCCCAGTTCCATTATCATTAAAATCACGTATTCTTTGCATTAATAGATTAGGGAAAGCACGGAGGACTGTGTCGTCCTTCTTGTATCCTGGTGTCTGCGCATTTGCTAGATTATCAGATAACGCTTCCTGTCGTCGTTCTAAAGAAATCATTCCGGAAGCCGCTGAATATAAGCCTCTTATCATTTTTCAATCCCCTCCCAAATCAATCTTTCACGTATAAAGATTAATTAATAGCCCTTTTATTTCTCCGATTCGCTCTAATATAGATAAGCCTTTATCTTGTTGATTTAACACTTGATTCGTTAATTCAATTAGTTTCCAATCAATGGTTTGCACGGTTTTTAATGTTTTATTTCCTGCATAAGGGTCCCAGGTTTCTGTTTGATAAAGTGCAACTCCGCTTTTAGTTACCTCACCCATAAACTGCTTAACCAAATCTTTGTATTTTCTAAGTTCATGAAAAGTTGGATTTTCACTCAATTTTTGACCTTGCTGATCAATATTCTCCAAAATCTGTTGGAGGTGATCTTTTGTCAAATCTTTTGAATATGTACTCATTATTTTTTGAAAGGATGGTGATTGACTCGATGTCCGGTCAGTCGCATTCAGCCTTGGATCATTTAAATTAATCCTTACTGGTTCTTGTATTTTCATTATAATTATCCTCCGGAACTCATCAAAAAAATCTATCAAAATTCATCAAAATATACCTAGTCATTATACCTTACTTTTCTATTAATTTCATTAGGGTTATGAAAATATACTTTCCTACAAAATGAAAAAACTCCCGTAATTGGATACGAGAGTTTTTGAACTAAACTATTTATCTTAATTTCAACACTTGCGTTTTTACTTCCCCTATCGAAACAGCAACCTCAGCCATTTCCTTTGATTGTGATTCTATGCTGCCATTTAATTCTTCTGTTTGCTTCAGAACATTTTCAACCTCTTTGGCAATCACTGCACCGTATTTAGCCTGTTCACTTGCAGCAATGGACATTTGTTGAACCATTTCTCGCATATTATTTATATTGCGAACAATTTCTTCTGCAGTAAGCGCCTGCTCCTTGGTGGCATTGGTAACAGAGCTCGATTGAGTGGTGACATTTTCAACAGCAGAAACGATTGCCTGACCGCCTTTTGCTTGTTCAGCAGTAGCGAGAGTAATTTGGTGAACCTGAGTTTTTGTATTCAGGATTCCTTTTACAATTTCTTCAGCACTAGCTGATTGTAGTTGTGTAGAATGTGCCATTTCTCCAGCCTTCCTGGTTACATTCTCAACAGCTTGTAAGATAAGTTCACTATTTTTAGTTTGCTCAGAAGTAGCTTGGTTAGCTTGTACCATTTGCTCTGATACCTGTGCAATTCCTTCTGAAATTTTCTTAATCGCTAGGTTTGTTTTTTCTGCTAACTGATTTCCAATTCTAACTTTGTCTTCTCCAGCTTTGATAGAGGAAACAGCAGCTGCCGTTTCATTTTGAATCCCTTTGATTAGATCGGCTATTTCCTTTGTTGCTTTCGTTGATCGTTCTGCTAATTTCCGAACTTCGTCGGCAACGACAGCAAACCCTCTTCCATGCTCACCCGCACGTGCAGCTTCAATTGCGGCATTGAGTGCTAATAGATTGGTTTGTTCTGCAATATCATCAATAACCTCAATAATACTTCCGATTTCTTCAGAACTTTCACCTAAACTCTCCATTACATGACTTGCTTGGTTAATCACAAGAGAAATATCTTTCATACCGTTTAAGGTTTCATTTAAAGAGATTGTTCCTTCAACTGCGTCTTGCTGAACATTTTCCGTTAATTCTTTAACAGTATGTGTGGTTGCGGCAACTTGCTGAATAGAACGGACCATATCTTCTATCGTATCTGCTGTTTGCTCAGTAGTCTGAGTCAGACTTACAGTATTTTCACTTACTCCCTTTATGGATAAGCTCATTTCTTCAATGGCTTCAGTTATTTCATCCACCGTTATCCCAACGTTACCTGCGTTTGCAGCAACTTGATCAATAGAAGCCATCATTTCTTGGATCGCTGCAGATGTCTCTTCAGCTGAAACATTTAAATAATCAGCGCTTCCAGCCACAATATTGATTGAGGCACTCATTTGTTCAACAGCTGCAGATACTTCATCCACACTAGACGCTGTAATATCCGTACTGGTCGCCACTTGTTGTATAGAAGCAACCAATTCATTTACCGAAGCATTGGCCTTATTCATGGAAGTATCTAATTCATTTGCACTTTCAAACACATGATTGATTGATAAGGCAATTTCATTACCTGAATGCGTTGTTCTATCTACATTTGTGAGGACATTCTTAACTGAACGCTTAATAATTCTAAGCATAACAATTGAGATTAAGATACTTATAAGTCCCCCAAAAACTGCAATAAGAATGATACGTTTGATAAAACTATTAATTTTCTGGTTTGAATGATCGATTATCGTATCTGATTCTTGATTAATATCATCCGCAAGTTTATCAAGTGATGCAAGTGTCTTTTCTTCAAGAGGACCTAAAACTTCCATTTCCTTTTTTACCAACTCATAGTTGTTACTTTTTGATTGACTGATATAGAAAAAAGTAATCGCAGCAAATTCTTCAAAGTCTTGATTGAACTCCTCCAATAACTTGTCATCACTCTTAGAATTATTGGATTTCTCTAATTCTTTAATACTAACCCGTATTTTTTCTATTTCTTCATTGAGTAATTTTTCCATTTGATCTTTATCAACTGCCTCACGCTCGAATGCATGCTGCATTAAATAGAGGCGGACGCGGGTGTAATCTTCTTTAACTGTTCCAATTAATTCAATTCTGGGAATTTGTGTTTTCCCCATATTATTTACATCTTCACCAATTTTTTTAATACTATCTGATGCGAAATAAGCTAAAAACGCGAAAAATAAGATGATAAGGACATAACTGCCTCTTTGTTGTACAGTCATCGGTATGTTCATTTTCCATTTTTTATACATTTCATTTTCCCCTTTTATAAGTAGCATCCACTGTTACTTTCTCTTATAGAGAATCTTTAATTTTTTTTAATTCATCTAGATTTGTTGTGTTCTCTAATAACTTTTCAATATCTAAAAGAATGATGATACGACTTTCTAGTTTAGAAACTCCTTTTAAATAGGATGTCTCTTTAGCTTGCAACATTAAATCAGGCTGCTGAATACTTTCAGGTAAAATATCTATGACATCTGTTGCAGCATCTACGATTAGACCAATTTCTTGATCCTTTACCATCACGATAATAATGCGTGAAGTTTCATCAGCACCTTTGTTATTCCCTATTAAAGCTGCACGCATGTCGATTACAGGAATCACCATATGGCGCACAGATGTGAAGCCCACTACATGAGGTGGACGGTTAGGGAAAGAAGTAATTTCTTGCATTCTTTCAATCGATACCACCTGTGTGATATGAATACTATATTCTTCGCTTCCTACCCGAAAAACAAGTGATTTACAATCCTCAGCCTTCATACAATTCCCTCTTTTTTTAGTATTGACTGTGTTAAATAAGGCTGTTGATCTGCGCTCCAGGCGCTATGCTTTCCGCGGTCTCGACCGTGAGCCTCCTCGGTCTTTCGACCTGCGGGGTCTCACTCAGCTCGTGCATCCCGCAGGAGTCAAGCGCCTTCCGCTCCAATCAACAGGTTCATAAATCAATAGTATCCTTTAACACAGTCATAAGATTAATAGTTTGTTGTTTTCATTAATTCTTCTAGGTTTAATAAAATGATTAAGCGTCCGTTTAGTTTGGCGATGCCTTCAAAGAATTCTGTATTTCCGCTTAACGAGGTTGCATTTTCTATATTTTCTTTTGCTATGTCTAATACGTCGCTTGTTCGATCAACAATAATACCTAATTGTATTTCCTCATTTTTTGTAATGATGACACGCGTATCTTTTGTATAATCCGTACAATCAAAGTCCAACTTAGCTCGTAAATCTATCACAGGTGTAACCGTTCCCCGCAAATTGATAACACCTTTTACATAATGAGGAGCATTGGGAACTCTCGTAATCTGCTGGATTCGTTCAATGGATTGGACATTTGTGATATCCAATCCGTATTCTTCTTCTCCCAATTTAAAGGCTACGATTTTGAAACTCTCCACTAGGACCATCCTTTCTAATTAATAAATTGATTGGAATCTATGATGAGTGCCACTTCGCCATTGCCTAATATCGTAGCCCCCGAGATTGCATATAAATTGGTTAAATAGCTCCCTAAAGATTTTAGTACCACTTCTTGTTGTCCAAGTACTGAGTCAACCACCAATCCAACGGTTTTGTCTCCTTTACGGACAATAACAATAAATAATTCTTGTACTTCTGTTTCGTTTGGTGCAGAAGGAACGTGGAACACTTCTTGTAAATAAATTAACGGCACTACTTGTTCTCTAAATTGGATAACCTTTTGTCCATGAAGAGTTACTACTTCATCTCGAGCCACATTGGTAATTTCTACAATCGAGTTAAATGGAATGGCATATGTTTCATTTGCCACTTTTATTAACATGGCATAGATGATAGATAGAGACAACGGCAATTGAATTTGAAAGATAGACCCTTGTCCGAGTGTTGAATCTACACTTATTGCTCCGCCCAAAGACTCGATTTTTGTTTTAACAACATCCAAACCAACCCCGCGTCCAGATATATCAGAAATTTTATCCGCGGTACTAAATCCTGATGAAAACAACAGCGAATACACTTGTGAGTCAGTTAGGTTCTGACTATCCTCCAGTGTTACCACTCCGCGCTCAATACCTTTACTTAATACTTTTTCCCTATTTATTCCTTTTCCATCATCCTTCACCTCAATAAAGACATGGTTCCCACTGTGATACGCTTTTAGGACAACCTTGCCTTCTTCCGGTTTCCCGCATTCAATTCTATCTTTTGTTGTTTCAAGACCGTGATCTAATGCATTTCGAATTAAGTGGACCAAAGGATCGCCGATTTCATCAATTACCGTTCGATCTAATTCGGTTTCTGCTCCTTCTATAATTAACTCTATTTTTTTATTCAATTCTTTGGCAAGATCGCGAATCATCCGCGGGAATCGGTTAAATACCTGTTCTACAGGAACCATACGCATATTTAATATCAATTCTTGTAGATTCGTAGATATACGAGTCATATGCTCTACCGTTTCTGTCAACTCATTAAGGTGCGTATTTTGGGCTATTTGTTCAAGTCTTCCACGATCAATAATTAACTCACTAAATAAATTCATTAACTGATCAAGCTTATCAATGTCGACACGAATGGATTTTGAACGCGGCTTTTTCTTACTTGAATCACTTTCTTCATTACCATTTTGTTTTGGTGTTGGATCCGCTTTTTCGACCTCTTTAACTAGTACTTCCTCATCTATTTTTCCTTGTTGGTTGCCTTGCTCAACAACAAGGACTTGTTTTACTTCTGACACATTCAACAATTGCTTTTGAATATCCTGTGCTTCCTGAGGAGATAAAAGTAAAATACTAAATGTATCATTAAAACCTTCTTCTTCAATTTGCTCCACGGGTGGATTGGTTTGCAGAACTTCGCCAAGTTCTTCTAATACTTGGAAAACCATGTAAGCTCTGACCGCTTTCATCACACATTGTTCATCTAACGTAACCGAGATTTGATAAGCATGGTTACCAAATTTAATTGCCTCATTAATGACAGAAAGCTGAAATTCGTCCATTACTAACTGTGCTGTGGCTGCCGTCTCATTTATAGCTTGATTCTCAAGATTCATCGCAAGTGATGGATCTTGTATTTTCTTAAGTTGGAATACAATATCCGTTACATTTTCTTTTCCATTTCCACCCTGTTCGATGTTAGTAACCATTTTTTCTATAAAATCAACACAAGTAAATATGATATCCATTATTTCAGAAGTAATCGTTAATTTTGAATTCCTTAGTAGGTCTAGGACATTTTCCATATCATGAGTTAAAGATGCTAAGTCTTCAAACCCCATCGTTGCTGCCATTCCTTTTAGTGTGTGCGCAGAGCGAAAGATCTCATTCACAATCGATGTGTTATCTGGATCAGCCTCTAATTTTAATAGCTCATCATTAATATTCTGTAAATGATCTTTTGATTCTTCAATAAACATCTCTAAAAAATCATTGTATTCCATTTCAAACTCCCCTCGCTTTTAGTACATACAAAAATAGTACATATACCTCATATTACCATATTATAAAGCCGTTTATTTGATTTATTTTGATAGTTTTAGGTACTTTTTCATATGAAAATTATATAGTTTGATAGCACATAACAAAAAGTAAAAGAAAAAGGATTCGCGATCAAGCGAAGCCTTTTCCTATTCAAATCATTATTTTAATTTTTCTATTTGCACTTTTACATCATGAATAGAACCAGCTACCCCATTTACTTCTTTTGATTGAGTTTCGATACTGTCATTTAATTCTTCAGTCTGTTTGCGGACATTCTCAACTTCAATGGCAATATCTTTCCCATACTTAGCTTGTTCATTGGTAGCCATAGCCATTTGCATGACCATATCCTTCATGTGAGTGATGTTACGTACAATTTCTTCCGCAGTTAATGCTTGCTCCTTTGTAGCATTTGTAACGGAGTTTGATTGAGTTGTTACACTTTCTACTGCTGATACAATTGCACTGCTGCCTTTAGCCTGCTCCGCAGTTGCGATGGTAATTTGATTAACAAGTTCTTTTGCATGTAATATTCCCTTTGCAATTCTGTCTGCTGTAACCGATTGTTCTTTGGTCGAATGAGTCATTACATTTGTTTGCTGTGTTACGTTTGCAACCGCTTGGGTAATAAATTCACTGTTTCTAGTTTGTTCCTCTGTAGCTTTTGCAATTTGATTCATTTCTTCGGTTACCTGTGAGATACCCTCTGAAATCTTTTTAATGGCTAGGTTTGTTTTATCAGCCAATTGATTTCCAAGTTCAACCTTTTTAGATCCCTCTTTAGTGGATGCTATGGCAATAGATGTTTCTTTTTGAATGCCCTTAATAATTTTTGAAATTTCTTTCGTAGCTTTAGCAGAGCGCTCAGCTAATTTTCGGACCTCATCCGCTACAACTGCAAATCCTTTCCCATGTTCGCCGGCACGTGCCGCTTCTATTGCTGCGTTAAGTGCTAAAAGATTCGTTTGATCTGCGATATCATCAATTACTTTCACGATCATGCCGATTTCTTCAGAATTTTTACCTAAATTCTCCATAATTTGGCTTCCTTGTTGGATAACCTGAGAGATTTCTGTCATAAAATTTAAGGTTTCATTTATGGATAATGCGCCTTCAAGGGCATCTTGCTTAACAGAGATTGCCAAATCATTGACTTTATGTGCACTGCCTGCGACCTGCTTAATAGAAACCACCATCGCTTCAATGGTCTCCGCCGTTTCTTCAGCAGTTTGTGTTAGGCTAACTGCGTTGTCGCTTACTCCCGAAATCGATTTGCTCATTTCTTCAATTCTAGTTGCAAAAAGTTCGACACTATCACTTACATCTCCCGCATTTCCCGCAACTTGCTCAATCGAAGCCATCATTTCTTGAATCGCTGCAGATGTTTCTTCCGCAGTTGCATTTAAGTAATCCGCACTGCCTGCTACTATATTGATGGAAGCACTCATCTGCTCAACCGCTGCAGATATTTCATCAACACTATCTGTTGTCACATCTGTACCCGCGGCAACTTGCTGGATTGAAGCAACTAGTGCATTGATCGAATCATTAGCCTTGTTCATGGAAGTATCTAATTCTTGGGCACTTACTGCAGTACGTTCAATAGAACTTTTTATTTCTTCAACAGACACGTTTGAGATGTCTACATTTTTTGCTACCCGATAAACAGAACGTGCAATTAACCTAGTTAAGAAAAATAAAATAATAACACTTAAAACAACACCAATTAACGATACAATTATGATTTCATTCATCGATTCTGTAGAATCTGCTTCTGAATCTTTTACAAGCGTGCTAGTACTTTTATTGACATTTTCATCTAGGCGATCTAATGCAAGAATTGTACTTCCTCCGTTTTGTGCCAATAACTTCATCTGTACATCTGATATGCTATAGTCATTCGTTCTTGAACCTTCATAAAAAGAGGGTAAAAACTCAGCCATTTTTTCAAAGTTTTTATTAAAGTCTTTCAAAAGTTTTTTATCTTTATCTGAATCAATAAGTTTCGTTAGTGACTTAATATTCTTTCTAATATTTTCAATATCTTTATTGATAAAATTCTCCATTATGACTTTATTTCCAGAGCCCCGCTCATAAGCATGCTTTGCAGCATTTTGACGTATATTGTTTACCTCTTCCTTTAAATCACCAATAATTTGAGTTTTTTGTACCTGAGTATTTCCTATGTAGAGCATCTGTTCATTTAATTGATTGATATTCTTGAATGATACAAGCGAAATCGAAACAAGGAAAAGAAGAACGATAATAAAACTGCCCCACAACTTTACTTTCAACGGAACAGAGTTTATCACTGCCCAAAATTGCTGACTGGTTGGTTTATTTCGTTTGCCTCCCTCATCTTCACTTTGTTGGTGATTTATTGTTACTTTATTGTCAGGCTGTGCATTAGAATCCTTTTTCTTAAATTTATTTATGATTTTTGAAAGCCCTTTTACCATTTATTCCTCTCCTCTACAAATAACAAATAAAAAATATTTATAATAGTCATATAGTAGCATATATTTTGACTATTCTTCTATGGATTTTGATAGTTTTTTAGTTTTTTTGCTAAAAAATTGGTTCAAAGATAAAAAACCTTCTGATCAGTAGGAAGAGACCAAACCCTGCCACACTTTCCAGAAGGTAAATTTAATTATTTTAACTTATCAATCTGGACTTTCACATCTTTTATAGCATGCACCACTTCTTCAACCTCTTGGGTTTGGGTTTCAATACTCTCATTTAGGGAATCAGTTTGTTTTAAAACATTTCTTACCTCCAGACTGATTTTATGTCCATATTTCGCCTGTTCATTTGTGGAAACCGTAATTTGTTGAACCATTTCTTTCATAGAAATGATGTTACGAACAATTTCTTCAGCAGTTAATGACTGTTCTCTTGTAGCATTTGTCACTGAACTTGATTGAGCTGTGACATTTTCTACTGCAGAAATGATGGCTTGGCTGCCTTTTGCCTGTTCAGCTGTCGCAAAGCTTATTTGTTGGACTTGATTTTTAGTATTCATAATACCTTTGACGATTTCTTCGGCTGTAATCGATTGTTCTCTAGTTGAATAGGTCATTTCGGAAGCTTGCTTGGTAACATTCTCAACAGCTTTCATAATATATACACTATTTTTTGTTTGTGCTGCTGTAGCTTTTGAGGCTTGGTCCATCTCTTCAGTAACTTGTTCAATACCCTCAAAAATCTTCTTTAACGCTTGGTTCGTTTTAGCAGCTAGTTGATTTCCAATTAGAACTTTTTCAGTTCCTTCTTTGATTGAAGTTAGTGCAACACTTGTTTCTTTTTGAATTCCTTTAATCAAGATTGATATCTCTTTTGTAGCACGCGCTGAACGTTCTGCCAGTTTTCTTACTTCATCAGCTACCACCGCAAATCCTTTACCATGATCGCCTGCTCTGGAGGCTTCAATCGCTGCATTTAACGCAAGTAAATTGGTTTGATCCGCAATATCATCAATTACTTCAATTATGGTACCGATTTCCTCAGAACTTTTTCCGAGTCTGGCCATTACATCACTTGCTTGATTAATAACTTTGGATATTTCTTTCAATCCATTCAAGGTTTCATTCAGGGAGAT
Source organism: Neobacillus driksii (assembly GCF_013409995.1). GTDB lineage: Bacteria > Bacillota > Bacilli > Bacillales > Cytobacillaceae > Neobacillus > Neobacillus driksii. The sequence continues at coordinate 159,309 of NZ_JACCBX010000007.1, read as the reverse complement.
GGTTCCTTCCTCCGCGTCCTGTTCTACAGAGTCTGTTAATTTTTTTACAGTCTGTGTACTTGCGGCCACTTGTTTAATAGAGGCAACTATTTCTTCAACAGTTTCTGACGTTTGTTCTGCTGTCTGTGTTAAATTTACTGCATTTTCACTAACGCCTTTAATAGATTTGCTCATTTCTTCAATAGCAGCAGAAATTTCTTCTACATTTGCACCAACATTTCCGGCATTTTCTGCTACCTGTTCGATAGAAACCATCATTTCTTGTATCACAGATGAAGTTTCTTCTGCAGAAACATTTAATTGATCTGCACTCATGGCAACTAGATTTATGGTAGCACTCATTTGTTCTACTGCTGCTGAAACTTCATCCACCCCAGAAGAGGTTATATTTGTACTGCCGGCAACCTGCTGAATGGAAGTAACCAGCTCACTTATAGATTCGTTCGCTTTATTCATAGATGTTCCTAATTCATTTGCACTGGCCGCAGATAAATCAATCGATCTCTTAATCTCATCAGCTGAATGCGTGGAAATTTCTACATTTTTTACAACCTGTTTTACCAACCGATTAATCAATCTCGTCATGAAGAAGGCAATTAAGACACTAAAAATGGATGCAGCTACAGATAAGAATAATATTTCATAGTTGAAAAAATTTGAATCCTTCAATGATTCCTGTATGGTTACATCTGCATCATTTTGGGCTTTTACATATAATTTATTTAGATTTGACACAGCCAGGCTGCCTAGCTGCTCTAGTTTTTCGATTTCTGAATTTATCCTGTTAAATTCATTTGTCTTTGATTCAGCGAAAAAAATTGGCAAAACTTCAAGGTATTGATCAAATGTTTTACTAAAATCCTCTACTAATTTAGCTTCTTTGCTTGATAGTTTCATGGCGTTTAATTCTTTAATATATGTATTAATCGTAGTACTTTCCGCCTTTATCTTGCTCTCCAACTCTTCTTTTTCTACATTGTTTTGTACAAAAGCATGCTTTGCTGTGTAGGAATTAAGAAGTGTAAACTCTTCTTTTAAGTTCACTGTTGTGACAATCAACGGTAAATTTGTTTGTCCTATCTGTAGTGTTTGATCTCTTAAATGCAGAACGTTATTGTAGGATGTATTGGTTATCAGTATTAAAAATAAAACGATGATGACATAACTGCCAGCTTGTTTCACATTCATTGATAATTTCTTAAACATTTTTCCTCCCCTTTTCAATTCATATTTTTAACATAGCTACCGAATTATCCTTCAAATGATATCACAATAATTACCAAATATAGCGTATTGTTTTTGATATTTTTTTGACTTTTCGATAGAACTAATCAAATAAAAAACGAGACATCTGACACAAAGTGCACAGACGTCTCGCATTTACTCAGTCTAAATATTTAGTAATATAGCCCCCGGCCAACTTTACATCAGAAATAATGTCTGAATTCTCGTTATTTTTGGTTAGCTGATCGATTTTTTTTCTGCACGTTGAACAGGTTTTCCCTGACTTAATCATATTTCCACACGTTTCACATGGATAAGATAGGTTAGGAAAATGAGCTGTGATTATTCTTCCAATGATAATAAAATGGCGAATATTAGCAACACTTACCTCGGTTTCCTCACTAAGCTCTTGTAGCGTAGTTCCTGGATATTCACGGAGGTATGAGGCTACCTTCAGATAATCATCTTCTTGTTTTTGATAGCAGTCTTCACAAATGTCTCTTATCCGCAAATAAAGCTTTCTACATTTTGGGCAATTGCCTAACTTTGGTGCAGCCAAAAAAGTTCACTCCCCGTCAGGAACTATGATCCCAACACTTTTTTTATCGATTCCATTACACGGTCTGGCTGAAATGGCTTTACTACAAAGTCCTTAGCACCAGCTTGAATTGCTTCTAATACCATTGGCTGCTGTCCCATAGCTGAGCACATGATAATCTTCGCTTGCGGGTACATCGCTCTAATTTCCTTTACGGCCGTAATTCCGTCCTTTTCCGGCATCGTAATGTCCATGGTTACTACATCGGGCAGAAGTTCTTTATATTTTTCAACTGCGTCAAATCCATTTACCGCTTCACCAACCACTTGAAGCCCATTCTTTGTTAAAATATCCTTTAACATCATTCGCATAAATGCGGCGTCATCTACAATTAGTACCCTTGACATAGAAATTCCTCCGTTCTTTTATGTTATATTAGTTAGTCATTTTTGTTAGACGATCTATAGGGCTAATGATGTCCGTTACACGTACACCAAAGTTATCTTCAATCACAACTACTTCACCTTTTGCAATTAACTTTTGATTGGCTAAGATATCTACTGGTTCCCCAGCTAATTTATCTAGTTGGATGACCGCTCCTGGTCCTAATTCGAGAATTTTACGAATTTGTAAACTTGTTCGACCTAACTCAACCGTAATTTCTAAGGGTATATCGTATAATAAATCGATATTGCTAGGTACGCTTTGAGACTTTTCTGCAAATGAAGGGAATGTAGAGAATTCAACCTTTTGAACATTCGCATTTGCCTGTACAGCAGGAATCTCAGGCATCGCCATAGATGGAGCAGGTGCCGAATAATTTGCTCCAGTTGGTGATGGAGGTATTGCCGCAGCATTTTTTATGTCCTCTTTTACCGGAGCAGAAGGCGCTTCATATTGCAGTATTTTTCCAATCATCTCTTTTCCAAATGAAAGAGGAATAAATTGAACCATATGTGAATCTATAAGGCTTCCTACAGCTAAACGGAAAGATACTTTTATTATAATATCATCCTGAAGAGCTTCTAACTTTTTTGGAGGAAAGCCAAGTACGTCAATCGTAGGCGGCGAGATATCAACTTTTTGACTGAACAGCGTCGACATGGATGTAGCAGCAGATCCCATCATTTGATTCATCGCTTCTTGGACTGCACTTAAACTCATATCAGATAGTTCTGGTTCAAGAGTTGTTCCATCTCCACCCATCATCAAGTTAGCTATTATTTTGGCATCATTTTCTTTAATCATTAATAAATTTTTCCCACGGATTCCTTCAGTATAGTCCACATGTACGGCAACATGCTTCTCCTGAATCAATTCTTCCATTCGAGCCTGCTCTATTACAGAGAGTGTAGGTGTAGTAATTTCGACTCGCTGATTCAACAAAGCGGAAAGAGCAGTGGTAGAGCTTCCTAATGAAATATTTCCAATTTCCCCTAACGCATCTTTCTCCATCGAACTAAGGAAATCGTCGATTGATAATGAGAAATCTTGGCCACTATTTTCCATCTGGTTAAATAGTGCATTGATTTCCTCTTGTGATAATGTTGCTCCACTCATCTTATAGATCATCTCCTTCCGTGTTAATTACTTGTTCAATCTGAACCGCGTAATGACCTTTTTGAACACCTGGATTCCCTAAAAATCTAGTAACTTGGCCAACTTTAAGTTGAAGTTTATCACTTTCAATTCCAATTACATCGCCAATTTGCAAGTTAACCAGGTCTGAAACAGGTAAGGTTGCCCTTCCTAGTTCAGCTATTACAGGTACGCGAACATGATCAAGGTTTTGCTGTAATTTATCTTGTTGTGGGGTATTGGCTTTCATAGAGTAAGAAAACCATTGTTGATTCGATAATTTTGGTAACACTGGTTCAACGATTAAGTGAGGAAGACAAATCGTCATCCGATCTGTCGTTTCCCCGATCGTAACACGAAGTGCAATTACAATCACCGTATCGTTAGAGGAAGCAATTTGGATGAATTGCGGATTCGATTCCATTGCTTCCCACTTTATATTTAGTCTTTCAACATTATTCCAAGCATTTTGATACAAATCAAATGTTCTTCTTAATATCTTTTGCATGAGTACCATTTCAATTTCGGTTAATGAACCATCACGCGCTGAAGGGTCACCTTGTCCACCTAATAATCTTTCGAGCACAGCATAGGCCACATTTGGATTAATCTCTAAGACCATCTTTCCATCCATTGGTTTCACTTCAAAAATATTCAAAATTGTTTTTGATGGAAGCGAAGCTATAAACTCATGATAGGTCACTTGCTCTACCAGATCGATTTCAATTTGAACGTTTGTCCTCAGTTGCGTAGCAAGATTGGACGTTAGCATTCTTGTAAAATTCTCATGAATTCTAGTGATACTCCTTAGCTGTTCTTTGGAATATCGCATTGCACGTTTGAAATCATATACTTTTACTTTTTCTTGTTCTATTTTTACATCTGCTGCTTGTAAATCGCCGTTATTTATGGCCGATAAAAGGGCGTCTATTTCTTGTTGCGATAATATATCTGCCAATGGCCATACCCCCTAACTCTTCCATGAGTTATAAAAGTCTATTTATACTAAATTAAATTATCGTTTTAAGTTGATAACTTCTTCTAAAATAGAATCTGAAGTCGTAATCGTTCTAGCGTTTGCCTGGACACCACGTTGCGCTATAATCATTTCAGTAAACTCTTCTGTTAAATCAACATTTGACATTTCCAAAATACCAGAATTAATTTGACCGCCTTTGTTGTCTGCTATCCTACTAATTGTAGCTACACCGGTATTTGGTGTTACTTCAAACATCGTGTTACCAACTTTTTTCAATCCAGCTGGATTTGAAACAACAGTTGTCGCAATCGAAATATTATCATCCACACTAGAGTTTTCATTTAAATGGTACCCTGATGCTGCATTATATGCTAATTTACCACTCACTCCATCTTCACGAACAACGTTAATATAACCATTAGAATCTATAGAATAGGAGGTGAATTTCAAATAATCACCATCAGCGTTTGTAACTTTTTGATCTTCTGTAATATTAATAGGAATATTTAGCTGTTGACCTTCAGGGCCCGCTAACCCCATAACATAAAAGCCATTGGCATTGACTAGATCTCCATTGGCATCACGATTAAAATTTCCAGCCTTTGTTAGAAAGCTCAGACCATTTGCTTCAGGATTTTCTGGAGTTACTACAAAATAGGCGTCTCCATCAATGGCTAAGTCTGTTGCAATATTCGTCGCCATTGGACTTCCTGGTGTATGTACCGTATCAATAGCTGCTATCTTTACTCCAAGACCGATTTGCTTTGGGTTGATTCCACCCTGCTGGCCAGCAGGTGGTGTAGCACCAGAAATATTTTGACTGATAATATCCTGGAACATAATTCTGCTCTTTTTAAATCCTACTGTATTGACATTTGCAATGTTATTCCCAATAACATCTAGTTTCGTTTGAAACCCTTTCATACCTGAAACACCTGAATAAAGTGATTTTAACATTTGAAAATCCTCCTATAATAAATTCTTCATATTTTTTTTACTTAACTTCCTTAATCTCAGTAACTGATTCTACTGGTACTTTTTCATTTCCGACCATATAGAAATAATTGCCATTTTGAACTGATACACCATTTACTACACCAGAAGCTGAAGAATTATCCAGTGACCAGGAGATCTCTTTTCCTATTGAATTCGCAAATTGACTTATTTGCTGATTTGCAACCTTCTCAAATGCTTTATTTAAATTCATCATTTGCTCAAGAGAGCTAAAAGTAGCCATTTGAGCAATAAAGTCTTTATCCTGTAAGGGACTAGACGGATCTTGATGTGATAATTGGGTCGTAAGAATACGAAGAAAGTCATCCTTACCAAGTGAACTCTTTTGTTCAAAGCTTATATTATTAAAAATCGAAATATTCTTTGGCACATTAGCAATATCTACCCAACTACTCATTTTTCTTCTCTCCTTCTAAGCAGTGAAATCAATACTTGTGGCTGATTTTGTTGTAATTCCTCCGTATGTCAGCGGCACATGCTCTTTTTCTAGTTCTTGTTCCTCTCCACTCGATCCATTTTTGGTCTGTTCACGGTTAAGATTATAAGTGGGATGTTGCTGAGAAGAACTTGAACCTCCTTGTGAAAACGATAATCCAGTTTGACTAGAATCGAAAGAACCTGGTAATTGTTGGACAATTTCCAGCTTTTGAACCTGTAAACCTTGGGTTTGTAGCGACTGTCTTAACTGATGCAGCTGACCTTCTAAGGATTCTTTGGCAACTGAAGTGTCGGTAACGATTTGTATTTGAACCTGTCCGTCTTGTGAAACAATTTTAACTTCAAGATGGCCTAAATGTTCTGGAAATAAATTAAATTTAGCTTCTGTACTTCCTGATTGCCCCTTTAATATTCTTAAGTAGCGATCTGCAAACTTGCTAACCTCTGGAACAAACGATGTTAACATAAGGTTTTGCGAGGTTTGTGGAGTTTTTGTATCAATACTAGTATCCTTTTTGGGCTGGGGTATTGTCGCGCTCACTGTATCAAGTCTGGACGAAAATTCATCTAAATTTTTTGAAAATGAGATAGATCCCTTCATTATGGATGTTTCACCATCTGTCTGGTTTATAACTGGTGAAACAACTGGATTGTCTTCCTTATTCCATTCAAGTCTAGATTGATTCACCAAACCTTCCACTTTCATTGGTTTTATATCTCCAGTTTTGAATGATAGATTCCCATCTATCCTATTCTGTCTTCCATACAACCAATCCTGTACAGGTTCCACCAGCATAATTGGCGATTCTCTATCTAACTTCTTTTTTGGTATGTCACCGACTATAGGTTGTCGATTAATTAGTTGAACCTGAAATGTATCTTCTAAACGATAAAACTGACTTTTTCCAACTCTGTTTGGTATGATTTCTTCAGCCTTCAATGACTGGTTATCTTGAACTTTGTATTGTAGTTGTTCTTCACTCTTTAGTGGTATTCCACTTTCATTCTTGTGCAGCAGAGGAAGGGTCTGCCCGCTTTCTATCTCGTTGGACAGTGACTCAGTATTCTTTAGTAGCTGATCGCTTTCTACCTGGAGAGACTCTGGCACTTCACTCATTTGTGTTTGTCCACTTTCTAGCTTATACGGTTTTGACACTTCTCTGTTTAATGACTGTCCTTTTTCTAGCTTATCCGGCTCTGACACTTCAATTTTTTGTGGCTGCCTTTCTTCTAACTTGTTTGGCAGGACCGCTTCACTTAGCTTGTCCTGCTTTGACCCTTCACTTTTAAGTGGCTGTCCTTCTTCTACCTTGTTTAACAGGGCTGCTTCACTTTTTACTGGCTGGCTACCTTCTTGCTTGTCCGGCTCTGACCCTTCACTTATAAGTGGCTGTCCTTCCTCAAGCTTGTTTGGCAAGGCCGTTTCATTTTTTACTGGCTGGCTACCTTCTTGCTTTTCTGGCTCTGACATTTCACTTTTAAGTGGCTGTCCTTCTTCTAGCTTGTTGGGCAGGGCTGCTTCACTTTTTACTGGCTGGCTACCTTCTTGCTTTTCTGGCTTTGACATTTCACTTTTTTGTGGCTTTCCTTCTTCTAGCTTGTTGGGCAGGACAGCTTCACTTTTTATAGGCTGGCTACCTTCTAGCCTGTCCGACTTTGACATTTCACTTTTTTGTGGCTGTCCTTCTTCTAACTTGTTGGGCAGGGCCGCTTCACTTTTTACTGGCTGGCTACCTTCTAGCCTGTCCGGCTCTGACACTTCAATTTTTTGTGACTTGCTATCTTCAAACTTGTCCGGAACTGAGAATTCCCTTTTTAGAGGTTGTCCTTCTTCTATTTTACTTGACACCGAGACTTCTCTTTTTAGTATCTGTCCATCTTCAAGTTTATTTGGCACAGACACTTCACTATCCAGTGGAAGTCTATCTTCTAGCTTGTCCGGCCTTGAAAATTCAATTTTTAACGGCGGTCCATCTGCTACCTTTTTTGGCACAGACACTTCACCTTTTAGAGCCTGTCCTATTTCTAGCTTGGTAGGCACTGGTACTTCACCTTTTTGTAGCTGTCCTTCTTCTAGCTTGATGGCCACTGGCGTTTCATTTCTTAGTGTCTGTCTACTATCTGATACATTGTTAGGCACTGGCACTTCAGTTTTTTGTGGCTGCCCTTCTACTAGATTGCTTGGTATGGGCATTTCACTTTTTTGTGTCTGTCGATTATCTGCTACATTGTTGGGCATTGGTACTTCACTTTTATGTGGCTGCCCTTCTACTGGCTTGTCTGGTACTGACGTTTCATGTTCAATGGCATGGTTATTATCAAAATTATTAAGACCATTTTCTCCATCATTATCAACATGACTTATTTTGTATGGTAAAGATTCTGTACTCTTAGATGTATCTATGGATTCAATCTCGTTTGGAGGTATCTCTCCATTTATTAATCCTTGTTCATTGTCCCCGGTATTTGGAGAATTCCACTTAATTTCTATTATCGGACTGTTTTTAAAAGAAGGTATGGTCGTTAGGTCACTTTTCATTGACTGACCATTATCTGTATTATTAAAAACCGTGTTTGCAATTTTGATGTTGCCTTCACTCTTTGAAGAAAGATTGCTTTCCACGCTATCGACTATGTACTCACTTTCCATTAAAGGCTTTGTCTTAAAGCTTTTTTGCGTATTCTGTTCTGCCAACAATGGTATGTTTGCTTTTGGTGTCGTCTCTGCTTTGCCCAGATATGAATTTACTTCTTCCAATGCTAGTTGAATCTTTTGAACAATATCATCTTCAATATCAAAATTTATTTGATCATCTTTAATCTGAAGGCTTCCCACTATTTTATTGATTTTCTCTAAAATATGATCTGAATCTATTGAAACAGGTTTATCATTAATTTCTATATTTTGAAACCAATCTACTAATCGTTTAGTAAACTCTAATTCAATCTCTTGAAAAGGTTCATTTGCAGTGTGCTCTGCCAATGCAATGGATTGGCTGCTATGATGAAGATTACTAGATAAATTAGAATTGGGAAAATCTTTAACTATTTTGATTTCACTCAAAAAATTGTTCAAAATTGATTCCAATTCCATTAGGTCTACTTCTCTGTTCTCCCAATTATTGAGGTTAATAGAATCATTAACCACAGTATTATCTATTGGGATTGTATTCATTTCTTCATCTTTTTTGGAGACATTACCATTTAAATTAAACATAGCTAATATTTGATTAAAGGACTTCTCCGGGGCATCAACTTGTTTGGATAACCTTTGAATTCCAGCTTCAGAAGTATTAGTTTGATTTATTTTGATGAGACTTTGTGTAATATCCAAAAATCAATCGCCTCCGGTTTACTCACTTCTTCTAATAAAAAATATTATAACTCATAGACCTGCTCTTCGTCATGAGATTTTTCGATTATTATGGATACCTTATAGCTGTTTTTGATAGATTTTGTGTTATTTATTAAAAAAACGACATAATCTCCTGATACATTTTTGATACTTCATATTGACCGTCAACATAACCTGCTTCAAGAACTGCTTTTGGCATTCCATAGACAATACACGATTCTTCAGCTTCTACAAACACATTTCCATTATATTTTTTTACAAACCCACATCCACGCATACCATCTGCCCCCATTCCAGTAAGAATAACGGATAAAAGTCTGTCCGTATAAATAGGAGCTGCGGATTCTAATGAAATATCAACGGATGGTTTATATAGAGCTTTATCGGATTCATGCTGATCCACCTTAAAAACAACCGAACCATCAGACTTTTTCTCAAATCTAGTTTGATAACCTGAAGGGGCGATATATATGGTACCCGCACTTACAGACTGACCATGTTCTGCTTCTGTCACCTTTAGTTGGCATAATGTATCAAACCTCTCTGCAAGTGGCTGCGTAAAACCTGGTGGCATATGCTGTGCAACCACAATAGGAATCGGGAAGTCTTTTGGAAAATGCGGAAGTATTTTTTGTAAAGCAGATGGTCCCCCCGTTGAACAACCGATGAAGATTAAATCCATTGGGCTCATTTTTCTCAGTTTTTTTCTTTTGTCTTGAATAGTTTTGACAGCCAGGGGATTTGAATCCTTTGTCTCCAGAATCCCTTTTATACGCATTAAGAATTCGTCAGTGTGGTTTCCTTTGCCATGATTATTTAGTAAATAATCTTTTAAAAAGAAATCAACCGCTCCTAAATCAAGTGCCTCTAGCGTTTCTTTCGCACCTTCCCCAGTACGCGAACTTAGCATTACAACAGGAACAGGATTGGAATTCATAATTTCTTCTAACGCGCTTAACCCGTTCATTTTTGGCATTTCCACATCCATTGTCACCAGATCTGGCTGGAGTCGTTTTACTTTCTCTACCGCCTCTTCACCATTTCTAGCAATCCCAACCACAGATAATTGTGGATCATTTTCCAGTATTAAACTAATAGCCCTTCTCATAAATGCAGAATCATCTACCACTAAAATACGGTACTGTTTCATTTTGATTCGTTTCCTTTCGATAGTAAAAAGTGTTCTCTGAATATGCTTTTTGAAAACCTAAATCACTGTCCGTTATTGATTCGGCATGTCCAAGAAACAAATATCCATCCGATGCTAAATTTCTATGTAAACTATCAATGACCTGTTTTGTTGTCATTTGATCAAAATAGATTAAAACATTCCTGCAAAAAATAATATCGACTTCACCTATTTGAGCGGTTTTTTGTTTGTTAAGTAAATTTAGATGTTGGAAATGAACCATTTTTTTAATTGTATCGTTAATTTGATATCCTGCATCAGTGGGTGTAAAGTATTTCTTCATCAGATTTTCAGGAATTCTCCTAAACGCAAAGGAGCCTTGGTGATACCATCCCTTTTTTGCCTTTTCAAGCACTTTTTTATTGATATCGGTAGCTATAATTTCAATTGATCCAGGAAGGAACTGGCCCGTTTCTTGTATGAGCATGGCTAGTGTATAAGGTTCCTCACCGGTAGAGCAGGCTGCACTCCAAATTCTTATAGGACCGCCATATCTCTTCTTTTTCAACAAAGGCAGGACTACCGAACAGCATTCAATTAATTGATTTTCTTCACGATAAAAATATGTTTCGTTGATGGTTACTAACTCAATCATGATATCCCACTCAGATGGGTTTCGAGTTAAGTATTCACAATAGTCAGCATATGAAACACCCAATTCTGTAACTCTATTATCAACCTTCTTCTTTAACGTAGAAAGCCGTTCATTAAAACTCAATCCACAATAATCTTTAATTATGTGGCTCAATCTTACTAGTCCATTATCGTCCATATATTTATCACCTTATTTTAGTTGAGTTGGTCTTTTTGAGTAGGTTATTATTTGTACTTCTAGGTTAGTATTTTTGCCTTAATAACATCACAATATATTCCATAACTGTTATTCTATCAGTAGTTGGAGGTTTTAGTTAGTATAAAATAATTTTTCCACTATAATCTTAACTTATAGTTTTTTTATTTTTGTTTGATAAATTAGTTTGATACTTTTTTCAAACAAAACAAAAAACATTTGTCGTATTTTCATGAGTGACGTACAATTACATTATAGATTAATTTGAACATTTAAAAAGGAGAAAATAATGTCTAGTATTATTGGAATTATTATTGCATTACTAGCTATAGGGATAGGAATGGTCTTAAAGGGAGCCTCACTAGCAGCATTATACAATCCTGCGGCATATCTAATTATTTTTGGTGGGACCGCTGCCGCTGTACTGATTGCGTTCCCACTTAGCGAATTCAAAAAATTTCCTATACTATTAAAAATTGCCTTTATTGAACCGAAATTACCTTCTAAATCTGACCAGATTTCAAGTTTAGTAGAATGCTCAGAAATTGCCAAAAAAGAGGGCATACTTGCTTTAGAAGAAATTTCAAACAATACAAAAGACCCCTTCTTCAAAAAAGGACTGGAAATGATCATTGATGGATATGAACTAGAATTTATTGAAGAAGTTTTATTGGATGAGGTAGCTGCTATAGATAAGCGCCACAAAACAGGTGCTCTTATTTTCACCCAAGCAGGAACCTACGCCCCTACTCTGGGTGTTCTTGGAGCTGTAATTGGTCTAGTTGCTTCACTTGGTAACCTTAATGATGTAGAAAAGCTTGGACACTCAATCTCTGCTGCTTTTATCGCAACATTACTTGGAATATTTTCTGGATATGTTCTTTGGCACCCTTTAGCCAATAAATTAAAAAGAATTTCGAAAAAAGAGCAAGAACTAAAGCTTTTGACAATTGAAGGATTACTAGCTATCTATCGAGGAGTATCCCCAAGCGCCTTAGAGAAAAAACTTGTGGTTTATATTGATCCGAAGGAACGCAAGAAGTTTGAGAAGAAAACTGAGGACGATGTTAATGAGCAGATTGCATAAAAAATTCGAGGAAGAGCATGAGGAACATATTGATGAGTCCTGGTTAATTCCTTATGCCGACATATTAACCCTTTTATTAGCACTTTTTATCGTGTTGTTTGCTTCTAGTGAAATTGACAAAACGAAGTTTCGTTCTATTATGGAGGCTTTTCAATCTGAATTAACCGGTACAAAAATTGAAAGTACCTATTCAGGTTTATCTGTTAATCAAAAAGGTGAACTCGATAAGGATATTATAATAGAACCGGCTCCCGCCAAAGAATCTGCACCTCCCACAAATGAAGCTGAGGATGCCGAACTCGATAACTTAAAAGCACAATTAGAGAAATATATTGCGGCCAATAATCTAGAAGCTGTCGTTACCCTTCAAGATACCAGGCGTGGAGTTGAAATTGCCTTAAAGGATGTTTTGCTATTTGATTCAGGAAAAGCAGTGTTAAAAGAAAGCTCGTTTACCACATTGAGTGCCATTGTGAAATTAGTTAATACACTGCCCAATCCGATTAGTATTGAAGGACATACTGACAATGTTCCAATTGGAAATGCAGCCTATACTTCAAACTGGGAGCTATCTTCTGCCAGAGCAGTAAGTGTGTTACATTATTTTGCTTCACAATCAATTGCAGAAAACCGCATGCAGTTTACTGGCCATGGAGAATTTCAACCAATGTATCCGAATGATACTGCAGAAAATCGGCAGGCAAATCGACGTGTGAATATTGTAATATTACGTGAAAGTAAATAAAAAAATGGTCCAATCATTTGACATTTGATTGGACCATTTTTTATTTTTCAATTGCGATTGCTTGACTGCCCATTTCTTCCCAGGCAAGTTTAAAATTCTTTTTGTCTACTTTTCTATTTTTAAAGCCAAAGGGATCGTTCATATAAATGTAATTTTGATCATAGCCCGTAATCACTACACTATGAACGTTAAAAGTTACATAAATAGTACCTTGTAGGGTATCCCATTTTTCAAATTTTGCAGTACCTGGAGAATACTTGGTTGTAATAATTACCCAAACAGGAACTCCCCTGCCGACTTTTCTTAATAGATCCTCGAAGGGACTATTGGTTAAATTTACGACTTTATCCCCTGCATACTCCTTGGCTAAATCAAATATAGGTTCATTGTAGACGCTTAACCCCGGACCATCGGCCATATCTCCAACAAAACCAACATGGGGATTTCCTTTTTTCTTGTTGGGATATTCAAAAGGAACCGTATTAATTTTTGCTGCCAATTCATTCTTTGTTACGTTTACACCATGATGATTAAGGATCATAGCCAGACTAGTCACTTCACAGCCTTTATTTAAATGTGGCTCCTCAAATTGGTTCAGAAGTGGAACATCAAGCAATTTATTCGTTGGAAAAAAGGAATCCTTCTGAGTAATGGCTAATTCTCTCGTCGTTAAAATGGTGCTTCCTTCCTTATTCCATGGAAGTACGTCCTGTAATTTTTCTAGAAGGATCGACTCGGTACTAAATAACGTTACAGAAAATATCGCCATTCCCACTACTAATTTCTTCATGTTTTATCCCAGCCCTATTACTATCACTATCTATTACTATATCAAAAAGGGCAGGGATGAAAAAGGTCCTAATTCAAAATGCTCTCAATTGCCGATTGAGCTAGGCATTCAAACTTATTTTACTCCAAGTGGAACAACTCTTTGTCCAATTGCTGCGATTAATTCTTTTGGCATCGGGAAGCTTAGTGCTGCCGGGTCTTTCATGACGGCTGGCACTGTTTGTGCGAGATTTTCTTCGGTAATATTGTATTGTTGGAAATCTGCAGGAAGACCCACCTTATGCTGCAGCAATCGAATCTTCTCAACCACCTTTGCCAAGGCCGCTTCAGCAGTATCACCTTTCACCTCAACATCTAATGCAGAAGCAAGCTCCGTTACCTTTGGCAGGTATAATGCAGGAACCATTTCCATTACAACCGGTAGGAATACAGCATTGGCTAAGCCATGTGGAATACGGAACAAAGCACCGTAGGCGTGTGCCAGGTTGTGTACCGGAATCGCATTTAAGGCAAAGCTAAAGGCGGTTATCCCCATTAGGCTTGCTTGTAATAAATCCATTCGAGCGGCTACATTTGTGCCTTCGGCTACCGCAACTGGGAGATTTTTTTCAATTAACCGAATCGCATGCAGTGCATAAGCGTCAGTAAGGGCTGTTGCAGTTGGTGAAGCAAGGGCTTCAATGGCATGTGTTAAGGCGTCAAAGCCAGTAAAGGCCGTAATGTATGGCGGAAGTCCAACCGTTAAATCAGGGTCAAGGATCGCCATATCAGCATTTATGAATGGATTGATGATATTTGTCTTCATTTGAATATCTTCATTGAAAATAACCGCTATCGGTGAAACTTCTGACCCTGTACCTGCAGTTGTTGGGATCGCAATATGTGGAATCGGAATAAAGTTAGCCTTTGGAAATTGTTCATATAATAGACCGCCTGGAATCGCATCTTTTATATCCGCTAATCCTTTATGAAGTGCATATTTCACTCCTTTTACAGTATCCAATACACTTCCACCGCCAACGGCAAGGAGGGCGTCACCGCCTACTTCCTTTACATAGCGGACAGCATCATTGATACAGCGGCTTTCTGCATCCTGAGAGATATCTAGAAATTGACCAACCAACTGCGGTCCGCTTCCATGACCAGTTAGATTAAATATTTCTGCAACCTTTTGGACGACACCTGCTGCCTCGAGCCCTCTGTCACTTAAAAGGACGACTCTTTTGGCACCTAGGCCTGCAAACAAGCTTGGTACCATGGCACGTGAATTTGAACCGCTGTAAATACCAGTGCGAAGCATAAACTGTGATAAGGAAGTTTTCATGATCTTCTTCACCTCTTCATTAGTTTTGACCAAACAGAATACCATACCAGTTGCGTCTTTCAAGCTCCGGAGACATAGACGTGTGCACATGCTTTGTTTGTGTATAGGCGTCTAGCGATTGCTGCCCCATTTCTCTGCCAATTCCACTTTGTTTATAACCGCCAAATGGCGCATCGCTTCTAAGCATATGCCAGTCATTAATCCAAACGACACCAGCTTGAAGTTTTCTAGCCACCTCATACGCTTTATTAACATCACGTGTCCAGACACCTGCTGCCAATCCATAGATTGTATCGTTGGCCATCTTAATCGCTTCGTCTAACTCTGAATAGCGAATCACACATAAGACTGGTCCAAATATTTCTTCCTGTGCAATTTTCATGTCATTCGTTACATTAGTAAAAATCGTTGGTTCTACAAAAAATCCATCTTCACAGCCAGCTACCTTAACTTCCTTTCCACCACAAACAAGAGTGGCTCCCTCTTGTATACCAACCTCAATATAAGAAAGAATGGTTTCTTTTTGTTTTTTAGAAATAACTGGTCCTACATCCGTCATCGGGTCTAATGGATTTCCAAGCTTCAGCTTACTTGTTAAAGCGACTAGACCTGCAACGACTTGATCGTACAAGGAATCTGGTACAAACAGACGTGTTCCGCTCTCACAAAGTTGACCAGAATGTAAGAACACTCCGAAAAGACTGCCTGGGAGTGCGATATTTAGGTCCGCATCCTCTAAAAGAATGTTTGGTGACTTCCCTCCTAATTCCAATGTTGTATTTTTAATGGTCTCGGAAGCCAATCCCATGATCCTTCTGCCTACTTCTGTTGAGCCAGTAAAGGCTACCTTGTCTACCTTTGGATGACGAACTAGCGCTTCACCAATTTCAGCACCAGGACCTGTGACAACGTTAATCACTCCTGGCGGTACAACATTGGAAATTAATTCAGCCAACTTTAGGGTGGATAAAGGTGTATAGGTTGCAGGCTTAATCACAACTGTATTACCCATTGCTAACGCAGGAGCAATTTTCCAAGTGGCAATGACCATCGGTAAATTCCAAGGTGTGATGGCAGCACACACTCCAATTGGTTCCCGCCAGACAAAATTATGTGCTGGTCCTGGAAATGGTGGTACTGGCAATGTTTCGGAGAATGGATATTCCAGGGTGAAATTGGCAAGTGTTTGGAATAGGTCCACCATTTGCAAGATATCGCTATTGCCGATTCTACGAACTGTACCGCCAGAACTAATTGCTTCTAAATATGCTAACTCCTCAGCGTGCGCAGCAATTTGATAGGAAATCGCATAGAGTACCTTAGCGCGGTCCTTCGGGTGCATATTTTTCCAGTCAGTGTTATCAAACGCGTCTCTTGCTGCCTGGACTGCACGATCAACATCTGTTGCAGTACCTTTTGCCACTTTTGCCACAAGCTCACCAGTGGCTGGGTTAAAGACATCAAAGGTTTCTTGATTACTTGCAGGCTCCCACTTTCCATTAATAAACAGCGGGAAACTTTGAACTTCGACTTTTACTGTCATTTCCGTTCCTCCTTTTATAAAGGCCTTTATAATACACCTAATTCACTTTCTGAGAATCTATAAATCTCTTCAATTTTTTTTCCTTTTGCACGTGCAAGGATTTCCATCCTAACTGACAGCTGTTTGAGTGTAAAATCCATCACCATTGCTGGATCACCACCAAATGCGCTTACCCCCCTTCCCGCTATTCCTTCCTCATTTAATCTAAGAGATAAAGGAGTAAGTTCAGTCATTTTCGCCGCAACAAAATCAAAGAGATGAGGGTGTTCACAAATTAATCGTTGAAGCAGGAAGGTGCCATAGCCGATATGCCGGGATTCATCCTTTTTCAATTTCCCAATGCCCTCTAAAAGACCTGGCATAATATTAGCCGTTTCTAACGCTTGGTAAAAAGAATAATAACCTGTTTCTGCTAAGACACCTTCAACAAACATGTTATAAACAACGGAGGCTTCTGCAATTGCTTCTGAAGATTGGTCTGTCAAAAGACGTTCCATCGTAGTTGGGAGGATTTCATAGAAGATCTTTTTATATGTTTCTGTATGGAAATGGGATAAGTCCCCTTTTTCGCCGATGGCATTCAGTACAATCCGAAAAAACTCTGTATGCTTTGCTTCTTCATATAAAAATGTTGTTAAGAACATCTCTTCCTCAAGACGCCCTTCTTTTGCAATCGCCATAATCAGCGGGAGTAAATCGAGTGTTACTGCTTCTTCCCCAGCTTGGAACTGTGAGATCAATCGAAGAATGTCCTCCTTCTGTTCATGATTTAGTGTTTTCCAATCTCTAGCATCCTGGCTAAAATCGATATCACTTGGATTCCAGGTTCCTAATCTTTTCGCCTTTTGATATAAACGAAACGGGAAGGAATCCTCCAATAATCCTCTTTTACTCGTCGTCAACATTTTTCTCTCTGTCATTTTAGCCCTCCTAGTTTCTAATCTCTATTTCTGCGACAGTTTTGCGCAGATGTGTTTTTAATATTTTTCCGACGCCGTTCCTCGGCAGCGTCTCGAGAAAAACAATTCTTCGCGGTGTTTTGTTTTTTGCTAAATGCTCCTGACAATAAGTGATTAATTCCTCTTCAGAAGTAACAGCACCCGGTTTCACTACAACACAGGCGACCATTTCTTCCCCCATTTTTTCATCAGGAACGCCCACCACTGCGACTTCAGATACTATTTCATGACTATTTAAAATTTCTTCAACATCTCGTGGATAAACATTAAATCCACCACGAATGATTAAGTCCTTTTTGCGGTCAACAATATAGACATACCCTTCATCATCCATGCGTGCCATATCACCGGTATGTAACCAAGAATCGATCAGGACCTTACTTGATTCTTCAACATTTTGATAATAGCCTGGCGTCACGTTGTCACCGCGAACACAAAGCTCACCAACCTCACCACATTCCACCTCGTTACCATTGTCATCGACAATTTTCACTTCAACTCCGGGAATCGGGATTCCTACAGAGCCAGGTTTAATTTCAATTCCATTTTTATGAGCTGTCACAATAGGAGCAGCCTCCGATAACCCGTAGCCTTCAAAAACCTTAGCACCAAACTTTTTTTCAAAAGCATGCAATAAAGCGACAGGCAGCGGTGCTGAACCGGAACTTACTGATTCAAGGCTTGAGGTGTTATAGTCATCAGCATGAGGATAAGAAACTAACGCATGAATCATCGCTGGCACTGCCGAAAAGTTCCTCACTTCATATTTCTCAATTGCTTTGAATACTTCTCCACTATCAAAATTTGAAAAAATAACAATCGAGCTGCCCATTAATAAGCAAATATTAGAGATGGTCAGCCCATAGACATGTGCAAGCGGCAGAACACCAATCGTTGTTCCCCGTTCAAGTTCATTATGCATGACTGAATTTTCGGCGTTACTAGTTAAATTTTTATGAGTTAAAAGAACTCCTTTTGGATTTCCTGTAGTACCAGATGTGTAGAGAATAACAGCAGTATCGTCCTCCTTCCTCTCATTACCTGAAACAAAAGAACCTTCACTCCATACATCATAAAAGTTTAACGCACGTTCACTTGTGGGCTGATCTACCACGATAACTATTGGTTGAGAAGCTAACCCTTCAAGCGCTTTCTCTACATTTCCTAGAATAGGTGAGGAGGTAATGACTGCTTTTGCCCCAGAATTTAATGCAATATAATGCAGTTCTTTTGGATGGAGAGTAAACATAACCGGTACGATAATAGCGCCTGCCCTCGTTATCCCCTGATAAGCAAAAATAACTTCTGGACAGTTTGGCATACAAACGATCACTCTATCACCAGCAGTAATACCCTTCTTCTTGAGCCCGCCTGCAAATTTGTCTGCAAATTTCTTACATTCCAAATTGGTATATTGCGTTTCTTTATAATGTAAAAAAGGATACTCACCAAACTTACTGATGTTAGTTTCAAGCAAATCACTTAGCCTCACAACACCAACTCCTTCTAAAGGAACTTTTTAAAAGATGATTTTCCAATTACACAAGTCCCCACTTGTGTTCTACTAAACACAAGAGGGACGTTAAAAGATATGCACTGCTCTATTAAACTAGCGCTATTAATCTACTTTGATTGGAACTATTTTTCCATTTTCAACTGCTGCGACGGATAAATCAAATTCAAATCCGCCATCCTCACCAATTTTGTCAACGGCATAGATCTTTTTGTCGGCTGCTAAATTGTCTAATCCAGCCTGCATATTAGCGCGGATTTTCTCAACATCATCCACCGAACCAGCAGCTTTCATTGCTTCAACAAATACATGCATGCCAATATAGTTTAGTCCTGCTTCAGATCCTGGAGTTTCATTGTATTTTTCCTGGTATCGCTTCACAAAATCAGGTATGGCTGCCTCTTGGGAATCAACAAGCGGCATAACACCAATCGAGCCATTTAATAAGTCATAAGATCCTGTAACAGCCTTCATTTCATCAAATTTCGCCTGATCCATCACGATAAAGCCGCCTTTGAAGCCAAGCTCACGAGCTTGTTTTGCTACTTTCGCAGTCGGCTCAGAGGCACCGCCGATAAACAATACATCAGGCTTCTCTTTGAGCGCGTTTGTTAAAATCGTGAAAAAATCTGTTTCTTTGCTAAAATCAATCGCAGAGTCATAAACAACTTTACCGCCTTCTTTTTCCCAGTAAGTCTTTAATTTGGCACCCCAGTCCTTACCGTACTGAGAGGCGGTTGGCAGGAATGCCACATTCTTACCGAAGTTCTCCATTGCATACTCAGTGAATGGCTGTAAATACCCGTCATATCGCGGCGGGATTCGAATCGTTAATTTATTTCCAACTTCGGTAATTTGTGGTTCACTTGAATAGGCGCCAATGATAAATTTATCTAGCTGATTAAATACCTGTAACGCGAAAATCCCTCCGCTATGCGGTGTAAAAATAATCGGCGGTTTATTTTCTTGAACCAATCTTTTGGCATTCGCTCCGGCTTCATTTGGCAGGTATTTATCGTCTAAAGAAACGATATTTAATTTGTACTTCTTGCCATTCACTTCAAAGCCGCCAGCAGCATTTACTTCATCCGCTGCCATTTTCACACCATTTAATGTTCGCTCACCATAGAAGGCAGCCGGGCCACTTAATGGACCTGTATAGCCGATATTAACAGTACCTACTTCCTCTGATTTATTGTCGTCCCCCTTTTGATCATTATCTCCGGATGTATTGGTTGAACTATTGCAGGCTGCTAGGCTGAAAATTAATACGAACACCATACTGAACATAAAACGCCACTTCATTTTCCTCATGGTTTTCCCCCTTGTATTTTCATATAAATTTCAGTCGCGGTACCTGGTGAAAGTGAACCATCACCCCCTTAGAAGACAAACAAATTTTTAAGCTCCTATGTACGCCTTCCTAACCTCATCATTAGCAAATAATTCTTGTGATGTGCCTTGGAGGACAATGGAGCCACTTTCAAAAACATAGCCTTTATCTGCAATTTTTAAAGCAGCGTTGGCATTTTGCTCTGCCAAGAGGATGGTCGTCCCCTCACGATTGATTTGCTGAATAACCTCAAACATTTGCTCCACAATCAATGGAGCAAGACCAACCGATGGTTCATCGAGAAGCATCAATTTCGGTTTCGACATTAACGCTCTGCCTATGGCAAGCATTTGCTGCTGCCCGCCACTTAATGAACCGGCAGCGTCGTCTTTTTTATCATGGAGGATCGGGAAAAGTTGATAGACGTGCTGTAAAGACTTTTTTATTTCATCCTTCTTCCTTCTGTGAACAAATGCACCCATTCTTAAGTTTTCCTGGACAGACATCGCTGGAAAAAGCTTTCTTCCTTCTGGACATTGACCAATCCCTAATTGAACAATTTTGTCCGCGGACACTTTGTTTAATGACTTTCCTTCAAAAAGAATTTCTCCTTCTGCTGGCTTGTTAAGCCCGCTGATCGCACGAAAGGTAGTGCTTTTGCCGGCACCATTTGAACCTAATAGAACGACGATTTCTCCCTCTTTGACTTCGATATTTAAACCATGCACCGCAGCAAAACTGCCATATTTGACCGAGATGTTTTTCAAACTAAGCAATCGCCCCACCTCCCAAATAAGCCTTTATGACAGCCTGATTATTCTGGATATCTTCAGGTTTCCCCTCTGCAATCTTTTCTCCATAATTCAATACCATAATTTTGTCAGCTAGCTTCATAATCATTTGCATTTTGTGTTCAATCAGACAAACGGTAATTCCCTTAAGCGTCATTTTTTTCATTAAAACCGCTAACCCCTCGGTCTCATCGGGATTAACTCCTGCCGCAGGTTCATCAAGAAAGACGATTTCAGGGTTAGTGGCCAGTGCCAATGCAAAAGCTGTTCGTTTTTTCTCCTCCTGTGATAAACCTGCAACGGGTTTATATGCTACTTTTTCTAATTCAACAAACTCAATAACCTCCATAGCTTTTTCACGGCAAAGGGCTTCTTCTGTTTTAAGTCGCTTCGTCCGGAAGATCGCATCAAATAAATTGGACTTTGTTCGTAACCTATGACCGACAATAATATTATCCAACACGCTAGATTGCTCGAATAGATTCGTCGTTTGGAAGGTCCGTGCAACCCCTAACTGTGCTATTTTATTAGAAGGTAATTTAGTAACATCGTGCCCTTTGAAGATAACCTGCCCCGAACTTGGAGGATGAAAGCCGCTGATTAAGTTGAAAAAAGTCGACTTACCAGCACCATTGGGACCAATGATGGCGTTAATTTTTCCTTGCTCTATCGTAAAGTCAACATTGTTAACAGCCACTAATCCACCAAATTTTTTTGTTAATTTCTTCGTTTCCAAGAAAATCATCACTTACCCCTCCTTTACTTGTTCTTCAGGCAGTTTCTTAGCACGAATGATTGGTTGATGAACAGAGGCCTTTCGTTTTTGAGTCCAGCTTACGACTGCTCCGACAATTCCGCGCGGATAGAATATAATTAACAGAGTTAACACGGGTCCGAAAACGAGCATCCGATAATCCTGTAAAAATTGAAGCCGCTGTGATAGGACAACAATTAAGATCGTACCAACAATGGGACCACTTAAGGTTCCAATTCCTCCAACTAGTAAATAGGTTAGAAAATCAAACACAATCGCGATTGAACCGATATCTGGTCCAATAAAACGGACAAAAGAGGCATACAGTGCGCCAGATAATCCCGCTATTACTGTTGAAATCACGAATACCGTTAGTTTATTTTTCATGGTGGAAATCCCGATAGTTTGCGCCAAATCTTCACTATTGCGAATTGCGATATAGGTTCTGCCTGAAAGTGAGTGAACGATACGATACATGATGAGGACGACTAGGAGTAGGAAGAATAGAACTAAGTAGTAGTGGCTTTGTAAGGTTTCAAAAGAAAGTGGTCCGATGTTTGCCGGTGCAGGAATTCCAATCAGCCCCCGAACACCTTCGGTTAAGCTGTCCCATTTATCAATGACAAGATAGATAATATAGCCAACACAGAGCGTATAAATCGCAAAAAAGTGCTCCTTTGTCCTAAGTGAGATGAGGCCGACAAAGAAACCAATGACCCCCGTAATAACTAGGGATAGAAGAAGTGCTGGCCAGAAATTCATTTCTGCTTTGACGGTTAATAAACCAAGTGAGTAGGCTCCTATTGCAAAGAATCCGGCATGTGCCAAGGAAAGATAGCCAGTATAGCCCGCAAGCAGATTAAGGCCGTAAACACCAATCATCCAAATAAAGGAAAGTGTCATCACGTGGATGAAATAATCATTCTGACTGATTATTGGAAAGATAATCGCTAGTAAAATAAGAACAAGGATAGCAATTCTTTGAACTTTTGACATTAATGGCCCCCCTTTGAAAACAGACCTGTAGGTTTAACAGATAGTATTAGAACAAGGAGGACAAAGGCAATGATATCCTTATAATCATTGGAAATATAGGTTGCCCCTAAGCTTTCACTAAATCCTAAAATATAGCCGCCTAAAATGGCTCCAGGTACACTTCCCATACCGCCAAGGATGATGATAACAAACGCTTTTAAAATGACGAGCTGTCCCATTGCTGGAAATACAAGATTGATAGGTGCACTTAACGACGCAGCAATAGCGGCTAAACCACCAGAAATCATGAATGTAAGCATGGCGACTCTATTCGTGTTGATTCCAACTAAATTTGCACCTTCTCGATTTTGTGACATTGCAATAATGGTTGAACCAGTAAAAGTTTTTTTTAAGAATAAAGTTAATAGAATCATAACGACGATGGCAGAAATAACAATAAGCAAGCGCTGCATAGTAAACGTTAATCCAAAAATCTGTACAACTTGACCATATGGAGTTGGCATGCTTTGGAATTCTGCCCCCCAGACGAATTGAGCGAAAGCTTCTAAGAATAATAGGATCCCAATCGCTGCAATCTTATCATGGATCGGCGGCGCTTCTCTAAGAGGATGGAAAACGAACCTTTCCATTAACACACCAATCACACCAACTACTAATATCGAAACAAAGATAGCCAGCCAATAATGTAGTCCATACTTGGTCATCATTGTTAGTGTTATGTATCCCCCCATCATGTATAGTGCACCATGTGCAAAATTCGGTATGTGGAGGATCCCATAAACGAGCGTTAAGCCTAAAGCCACCAAACTGTAAACGCTTCCAATTGTCATGCCATTAAATAATTGCTGAATAAGAATCTCCATTGGTTCCCTCCTTCTTTATCCAACGATTTCATATGGGAGCAAACCCGAGATTGGCTACTCCCATGAGGCATTACTGACCCTTATAAAGTTTTAAAACATTCACATTAAGAAGATGGAAAATAGTGTCCATTATTTCTGCCTTAAACACTTTTACTCTCTTTCGATTATAGTAGCGATCCCTTGACCCCCACCAATACAAGCCGTAATGAGCGCATATCTGCCATTTGAACGTTTAAGTTCATAAACTGCTTTGGTTGCTAAGATGGCGCCTGTTGCTCCAAGTGGATGACCATGTGCGATAGCACCACCATTGACATTTACTTTATTTGAATCCATATTAAGCTCACGATTACACGCAAGTACCTGTGCTGCAAAAGCTTCATTGATTTCTATCAGATCCATGTCCGCTATAGAAAGTCCACCCTTTTCCATAACTTTTCTTACGGCAGGAACAGGTCCAATTCCCATGATATTAGGATCAACCCCTGCAACTGCATAAGAACGGATAACCGCTAGCGGCGTGATAGCTAATTCCTCCGCTTTTTCTCTAGACATAATCACAAGAGCGGACGCTCCATCATTTAATCCGGAGCTATTACCGGCGGTTACAGTACCGCCTTTGAGGAAAGCTGGCTGGAGCTTTGACAATGCCTCAATCGTCGTTTGTGGGCGTGGATGTTCATCTGTTTTAAAGATGAATGGTTCACCCTTTTTTACTGGAATGGCGATCGGAACGATTTGTTCATTAAAGCGTCCTTCTTCCATAGCAGCCTTCATACGGTATTGGCTCGTCTCTGCAAATTCATCCTGTTCTTCTCTCGTAATCTTATATTTTTCAACGAGATTTTCAGCTGTTATCCCCATAGGCGGATCTCCGATGTCGTTTGGTGATAGTTGTGATTTTCTAAAGCTTGGGGGCGTAGCACTATATGGCTTTTCTGGGCGATCCATTAAATACGGAGCCCGGCTCATACTTTCGGTACCACCTGCAATAAAGATATCACCATCGCCAGCCCAAATAGCTTGTGCTGCTAGATTAATGGCATTTATTCCGGAACCGCACTGGCGATCTACCGTTAAACCAGGCAAATTTATAGATAGTCCTGTCTGTAATGCTGTTAATCTAGCAATATTTCCCCCACCTGATAAAACATTCCCAATAATCACATCATCTATCATCTCTGGATTGATATTTACTCGTTTAACGGCTTCTCTTATAACCGCTGCTCCTAGCACATGTGCTGGAATCGTTGCAAGAGCACCACCTTGCCTGCCAATTGCTGTCCTTACCGCTGAGACGATAACTGCATCCCTTTTCATTTCTCTTCACCCCTTCTATCAAGTGATCACTCTACATAGCGTGTGCGCCGCCATCTACAACAACAATGTCTCCTGTGATAAAATCAGATGCGGGTGCTGCTAGGAATAATGCAACTCCTTTTAGGTCAGTATCTGAACCAAACTTACGCAATGGTGTGCCCTGTAGAATCCCTTCGCCGCCTTTCTCTAGCAATCCTTTCGACATTTTCGTAGGGAAAAACCCTGGCGCTATTGCATTGACATAAACACCGTGCGGACCCCATTTAACCGCTAAATCCTTTGTAAAAGTAATGACCGCTCCTTTAGAAGTATTGTAGCCAATCGCATTCATATAATCAGGATTACTTCCCTTAAGACCTGCTACAGAGGCAATGTTTATGATTTTTCCTGACTTTTGCTCTAGCATAACTTTTCCCACAGTCTGTGACATAAGGAATGTTCCTGTTACATTGACGTCGATTACTTTCTTCCAAGCCTCAAGCGGCATTTCTTCAGCCATGGCTCCCCAAGTCGCTCCACTATTATTTACCAAGATATCGATTCTTCCAAACCTTTCTAACGTAAGGTCAACTACATTCTTTACATCCTCTGGATTGGTTACATCACATTTTATAGCAAGGCTATCCACACCGATTTTCTTTAATCCTTCACTTACTTCCTGACACGCCTCTAGTCTCCTTGAACATACCACTACATTGGCACCGGCCTCCGCAAATCCTTCAGCGATTTGCTGACCTAGACCTCGTCCACCACCAGTCACAATGGCAACCTTTCCTGTTAAATCAAATAACTCTTTCACATGCATCGACGTTTCCTCCCAGGACCATTTTTACTCACTCTATTTTAGATTTTACATACTAACTAGTTAGTATGTTGCTAAAGACATAATATACAAAATATTTATAATATTCAATACTATTTTTTCACCAAAATTCTCGTTTCTATAGCTTAAAAAAAGTCAAATCACCTCTACCATGATAGCCATGCCTTGGCCACCGCCGACACATAGGGTAGCGATACCCCTGTTTTGCTGACGACGAATCAATTCATACACTAAAGTTGTTATGATCTTTGCCCCGGAAGCGCCAAGTGGATGTCCAAGTGCAATGGCACCGCCATTGACGTTTACCTTTGCCTTATCTAAATATAATTCTCGTATTACAGCTATTGCCTGGGAGGCGAATGCCTCATTTAATTCAAATAAGTCAATATCCTCAAGTGATAGATTAGTACGCTCTAGTAGCTTTTTCACTGAAGGTACAGGTCCGATTCCCATTACCTCAGGTGAAACCCCTGTAACCGCCCAATCTACGATTCTAGCAATTGGTTTTAATCCTAGGGACTTAGCATATTCATCTGAGGTTAACACCATTGCTGCCGCACCGTCATTTCTGCCACATGAATTACCTGCTGTAACGGTTCCATTTTCTTTAAATGCAGGCTTAAGCTTTGCCAGGGATTCAATCCTGGTTTCCGGTCTAGGATGTTCATCTTGTGTAACCAAGATTGTACCTTTTTTCGTTTTTACTTCAACTGGAATAATTTCTGCATAAAATCGGTTACTTTCAATCGCACTGGCAGCACGGTGTTGACTTTCTAAAGCATATACATCCTGTTCTTCCCGCGTAATCGAGTATCGTTCTGCAACAATTTCTGCGGTGATACCCATGCCAAGATGATATCCATATTGCTCTGTTGGCTGCTGGCCCACTTCAGTGTTAGAATCAACCAGTTTAGGATTATCACCGCCAAAACGAGAATTCCTTAGATAGATCGGCGCATTGCTCATGCTTTCGGTACCGCCGGCAACCACAATATTTGCATGTCCAAACGCAATTTGCTGAGCAGCTGAAGCAACCGCCTGCATACCAGAAGCACAGAGACGATTTACAGTGAAAGCAGGTGACGTTTCTGGTACGCCGGCTCGTAATGCGGCTACTCTCGCAACATTGGAACTCTCTGTGGTTTGCCTTACTTCCCCTAGTATTACTTCATCCACTTGGCTAGCTGAGATACCTGCTTTGTCGATCGCTTCTTTAATGACGATTGAACCCAGCTGTCCAGAATTAAGACTTTTTAAAGCGCCGCCATATCTCCCCACTGGCGTCCGAACTGCACTAAGAATTACGATATCTTTCACGGTCATACCTCCTTTATCTGTTGAGTAGCTCCAAAGTTTCCAGCATTAAACCAAATGCTCTTTTTGAATGTTTTTCGGTCACTTCAAGGTTCCTGGATTGACCCAACTTCTCTTTCCAAATGCACTTCGGTCACTATAATCCGCTATACTCAATATCCAGTTGCGATGCGATGATATTTTTCTGTATCTCCGAGGTCCCTTCATAAATCCTCGTAATTCGTGCATCCCGATAAAATCTTTCAACAGGATAATCTGCAATATAGCCAAGTCCCCCATGGATTTGAACAGCTTTATCCGCCACCCTGTTATACACCTCTGAACCATAAAGCTTTAACATTGCAGCTTCTTTCATTACTTTCATTCCTTGGTCAACCATCCATGCCACACGGTAGGTAAACGAACGCAGTGCCTCAATTTCGACCGCCATTTCCGCTAACATATGGCTGACTGCCTGGTGTTTAATGATCGGGGTGCCAAATTGGATACGTTCTTTCGCGTACCTCACAGACATGTCTAGCAATTTTTGACAGGAACCAAGATTCCTAGACGCTAAACCAGCACGACCATTTGCTAATATTTTCAACGCATTGACATACCCCTGCCCCTCGGTTCCAAGGACATTTTCCAGAGGTACCTCACAATCTTCAAAAATTAATTCTGCTGAATGTGAGCCTCTTAACCCCATTTTCCGCTCCACTGCCCCAATTTGAAAGCCAGGAAAATCCTTTTCAACGATGAACGAAGTAATCCCTTTTGCTCCTTTTCCCGGGTCAGTAACAGCCATTACCGTAAACACACTGGCTTCAATTGCATTGGTGATATAATGCTTCAACCCATTGATAAGGAATTTATCTCCTTTTCGGACTGCAGTAGTTTTTAAATTGGCGGCGTTCGAGCCGGCATTTGGCTCTGTTAGAGCAAAGGCTCCCAATTTTTCACCGCTCGCCATTGCAGGAAGGTATTTTTTCTTTTGTTCCTCATTACCCATTTCCACTATCCCCACTGTACCAATTCCTGTATGAGCACCAATTAAAGTGGTATAGCCGTTGTGCGTTTGACCGATTTCTTCATACAACGCACATTTTCCAACCATCCCAATACCAAGTCCACCGAACTGTTCTGGAATACTGAGTCCGAAAAGTCCCATTTCCCTTGATAATTGAATGATTTTTTCGGGAATTTGATTGTCTTCTTCAATTTGCATGGCAACAGCTTCTACTTCGGTTTGAATGAAATCACGTACATTCTTTTTTAAAAATAAGATATCCTCATCAAATTCAAAGTTCATCTTAATCACCTCATTTCATCCATCTCAACTATAATAAACCCAGCCAATAAGCAGGTATCTCTCTTTTGACCGGGTTATCAATGACTACTTAGAATTGGGTAAACAAGACTTCCCCTTTTAAAACTTCATTTCCATTTTGGTTAACAGCTTGAACCTGAAAGCGTAATTTATTGTCTACTACTTCTTTTAAGGTTGCTTTAAGAGTAATGACATCATTTAAAAAGACCATTCCTTTAAATCGGATCGAATAATCCTGAACAAATCCATCTTCAAAATACGGCGTGAAAAGCTTTGCAAGATTGCCCATCGTCCACATACCATGAGCAATAATCCCTGGTAATCCAGCTTTTTTCGCTTCCTCATCAATCGTATGAATCGGATTAAAGTCACCGGAGGCACCTGCATATTTTATTAAATCGATCCGGGAGACCGGGTCTAACTGAATTTCTTTAAGTGATTCACCAACTTGTAATTGCAAAAGAGTACTCATTTTGTCAGCACCTTCCTCACAGCTTCAGAAATAACAACCGTTGATGTTGAACTAAATATCACGTTGCCAGCTGCATCTTCACCAAAGCTTTCCAAGACAAGAAAACCCATATCACCAAAATTACCTTTTTTCTCAAAGTATTTCTTCACTTCGGAATAACAAAGAAGTTCTTCACCAACGACAAGCGGTCGTTTATAATGAAAGGTTTGCTCCCCGTGAATTAATCCTTTATTTGGCAGATTTAATCCCTCAATCACACCATAATCAAACGTCCTCGGAAAAGTAGGCGGGGCAATATTATTTTTATACCTTGAATTTCTGCCTGCTTCTTCATCAAAGTAGATCGGATGGAGATCTCCAATTGATTCTGCAAATTTTTTAACTGCTCCTCTCTCGACAACGTTCTTCACTTTATTGGAGCGTTTACCAACTGTTTCATTAAACAATTTATCTTCGCCTCACTTTTTCGATTAATTTTTTGGTCCGCCGGCAACATAAATAACCTGACCATTCACAAAAGAAGATTGTTCATCGGCAAAGAATGCCACTGCATTGGCGATATCTGCAGGCTTTCCACTTCTTCCAACAGGAATGCTGGCTACACTGTGCTGAATTAATTGTTCAAATGGAACACCAATTCTATCAGCGGTTTCCTTTGTCATTTCAGTCTCAATAAACCCAGGTGCAACAGAGTTTGCCGTAATTCCATATCTCCCAAGCTCTATCGCAAGTGTCTTTGTGAAGCCCTGTAATCCTGCTTTTGCTGCAGCATAGTTTGCCTGACCACGATTGCCAAGAGCTGAAGTCGAAGAAATATTAATAATACGGCCATATTTATTTTCCACCATGTACTTTTGTGCTGCTCGTGCGGCATTAAACGATCCTTTTAAATGAACATCCATGACCATCTGCCAATCTGAGTCTGTCATTTTAAAAAGTAAGTTATCGCGAATTACTCCTGCATTATTAACAAGAATATCAATCGAGCCAAATGCATCGTACGTCTCTTTGATCGCACCTTCTACCTGATCAGCATCGACTACATTTGCTACCTTTGAAAAAACATCATAGCCTTTTTCTCTTAGTTCATTTGTTGTCGCTGCAAGTGCTTCTTCATTTAAATCAATAAACGCTACTTTTGCGCCTTCTTCCGCAAAACGTTCAACAATTCCTTTTCCAATTCCACGACTTCCGCCTGTTACAAATGCTACTCTTCCTGAAAATCTCCCTGCCATTTCTATTCCTCCCAAACATAATCTATTAACATAGTTTTATAGATAACGCTTTCAAAAAAATTATCAAACGTATTGACCAACTTTAACATGTCCTTTTATTAGATTTCTCGCAATAATCATGCGTTGAATTTCATCTGTACCGTCATAAATTCTCCAGAGTCTTGCTTCGCGGTACCAGCGCTCGATTGGCAATTCCTTTGTATAGCCCATGCCACCATGAATTTGCAAAACACGGTCGACAACATTATTACCCATATTCGATCCATAAAGCTTTGCCATCGAAGCCAGGTGGCGATTATCTTCTCCGTTATCAAGCGTGAAGGCAGCATTTAATACCAGCCACTTAGCAGCTTCGATCTCAACGGCAGAGTCAGCAATTTGCCACTGTATCGCTTGTCTTTCTGCAATTGGCTTTCCAAAGGTGATCCGTTCCTTCGAATAATCAATGGCCATTTGTAATAAGCGCTCTGCTGCACCTACAGCTCTGGCACCGACTACCCATCTCGCAAATCCTATCCACTCCAATCCTAGATTGTACCCTTTGTGTAATTCACCAAGGATATTCTCTTCTGGTACTCGAACATTCTCAAATACTAGGCCGGCTGGTCCCCATTCTCCCATGGTATGTATATACTCAGATTTCCAGCCCATATCCCGGTCGACAATAAAACACGTAACCCCTTCTCGCCCCTGTGTGGATTGGTGCAGGTCTTTATCTGTTATGGCAATTGCCATAACAAAGTCTGCTTCATTTCCACCTGTAATGAATGTTTTTTCACCATTCAACACCCAGTCATTTCCATCTTTCATTGCTGTCATTTTAATATTCCTAGTATCTGATCCTGCACCTGGCTCTGTCATTGCAAAGCAAGACTTCTTCTCACCGTTAATAGTAGGAATTAAGTATTTCTTCTTTTGTTCTTCATTACCGTAATAAAGGATATTGTCTGCGGATCCGCCAAAGCTAAATGGGACAAACGTCTTTGAAACCTCCATCAATACAATCGCCATCATCATCTGCCCAAGGTCTGCTCCGCCATACTCCTCTGGTGTATTTATGCCCCAGAAGCCAGCTTCCCTCGCTTTTAACTGAAGTTCTTTGAGTACTCCAGGAGGAAGACTTGGCTTACCTTCTCTTTCATTTCTTAATACTTCATTCTCAAGTGGAATTAACTCTTTTTCTACGAATCTTCTAATTGTTTTTTGGACCATCTTTTGTTCATCTGTCAAACGTAAATGCATACCTTTCACTCCATTCATTTTTTTAGAATTTAGTATAATAGCCGCTAAATATAATTATGCTGGCAAAACCGGATACATACCTACCGGTTGGTATGTTAGTTTAATTTTATTCTGAACTTTCAGATAACACAAGTTTTTTATTATGATAAATCTTATTTTCTCTTATCCAATAATTAAGTCAACGACAGGAAAAACAGCAATGGCTTTACAATATAATCATCTGCACCGAGCTCTAACCCCATAATTTTTTCCATATCCTGCCCCCGAGCCGATCCAATAACAATTGGCAATTCCGGATTACATTCTCTTAGCCTGGTACAAATCTCAAACCCATCCATATCGGGGAGCATTAAATCTAACAATACAAAAGCAGGGGACTGGTCATGAACAAGCTTAATTGCTTCTTTCCCGTCCCCCGCTTCTACTACCTGAAAATTTGACCTTTGTAGATTAAATACAATTAACTTCCGAATAGGTATTTCATCCCCTACCACATCATACTTTTTTTTACCAAAAAAAGGGTTACACATCGGTAACCACTTTTATACGTGGATGTTACCAATTTGTAACCTTTATAATGTAATTATGTAGATTTCCAGCTTTCAGATATTCCATATTACCTGAATTTTTAGTAGTATAGAATAGGCAACAATGATAATCCAGGAAATTTCCTTCCAAGAGAGGATAGGAGAAATAAATGAATAAAACGAAATTAGTACTTCTTTTTTTAATTACTAGCTTGATTTGGATTTATGCTAGTAACTATATACTGACACATTATATCCCTTCGTCCCTTGACAATTATTTTGAACGAGGGAAAGAAATTTTCTATATTCTAGTGACGGGTGGAATATTTTATTTTTTCATCCTAAAAAAAGAAGAGCTTGATACGACGAAGGAACAAGAAAAACGCTTATCCACCCTCATAAATTCAATGGTGGATTTTGTAAACTTTAAAGATGGTGAAGGTCGCTGGATTCGAGCCAATGATTTTGGACTGAAATTATTTCAGCTGGAGAATGTTGATTACTTGGGAAAAAAAGACTCTGAATTGGCAGAATACACGGAGTTCTATTCAGACGCACTCAAATACTGTGAAGTATCTGATGAGGAAACGTGGAAAAATGGTACAGTAACACGCTGTGAAGAGGTCGTTCCACTGCCCGATGGAACATCTAAAATATTTGATACCATTAAAGTTCCGTTGTTTCATGAGGATGGAACGAGGGAAGGACTAGTTATTATTGGCCGCGATATTACGACTCTAAGACAAGCAGAAGAGCGTCTTAGCAGAACGGAAAAGCTTTCGGTTGTCGGTGAATTATCTGCCAGCGTCGCCCACGAGATCAGAAATCCCTTAACCTCATTAAAAGGTTTCGTTCAATTATTGCAAATGGAAGATGATAAACACCAAGATTATTATCAAATAATGCTCGATGAATTAAATCGAATTAATCATATTGTAGGCGAGCTCCTGCTCTTAGCGAAACCGCAGCATTTAAAATATTCAAAATTAGCGATTCAAAAAATACTCAATGATGTCATTTCTTTATTAGCAGTCGAAGCAACTTTATATAATGTTCAAATAGAATCGAATTTTCCAAAAGAGGATATCATCATTGAGTGTGAGCCAAATCAGTTGAAACAATTATTTATTAATCTTATTAAGAATTCAATTGAAGCTTCAAAAAGTGATAGT
The DNA here is from genome assembly GCF_013409995.1 of Neobacillus driksii. Classification (GTDB taxonomy): domain Bacteria; phylum Bacillota; class Bacilli; order Bacillales; family Cytobacillaceae; genus Neobacillus; species Neobacillus driksii. The sequence continues at coordinate 126,093 of NZ_JACCBX010000007.1, read as the reverse complement.
AAAATCTCTATCTCTCTTGGTTTAATGGATGATAACCGATTAGGCATTACCATCCAAGATCAAGGCTGTGGTATCTCAAAGGAACTACTACAAAAGATCGGCGAACCCTTCTATTCATCAAAAGAAAAAGGGACAGGCTTAGGCTTAACCGTCAGCTATAAAATTGTACAGTCACATAAAGGAAATATTATGTTCGATAGTGAAATCGGCCATGGAACAACCGTTAATATCACTTTACCTGTGGTACAAAATGCTTCAACTGACACCAGCCAGTCAATAGTAACATCATAAAAAAAGTTCCTTTACGGATTGTAAAGGAACTTTTTTATGCCGATTGTTTACCTGAACTTACTTTATGTGTATGTTTTCTTCTAAATTCTAGCAGGTGTAATTGAATAATAAAGGCCATTCCCAATATGATTCTACTCCGACGTCTTGCTTTTCTCTCTTTTGGTCCGTAAACATAACGATTCCAAAAGTAATAAACAGACTCCTCAAGGAGAATAAAAAGTATATATATTCCTGCCGCCATTGCAATCCAATACCACATATCAAGAACCCCTTTCTCATGTATTACCTGCCCTTATCTGTAAATTGTTTCCATCTTCATTATACCCCCAACCCCTTCGACATTTCAGGAATTTCAATCTTCTAATTTTTACAAAATTCTACATAAATAAAAAAACGCTCGAACTTTGCCTGAAGTTAGGCAACCGAGCGTTTCTGTCTCTATGATTAGTTGGGTTCTTTATATGTCTTTGCACGTTCACTGTCACTCATACCTTTGGTGGTTGGATCCTGTACGATTCCCATCAATGATAATAATATAAATACAGTATTTATAAAGGTTAATATAGATTGCTGAATCGAATCTGTTAGTTGAAAATCTGTAATCCCTAATGCATTTAAACCTTGCAATAGCATTTGCGCCACGATCATCAACTGAGCCACAAACGCCATCACCCAGCTCCGGTTCTTAAAGCGGACCTTCCAGTTTATCATTCCCACATCCCCTTTCTATGTTAAAGACGTCTTTCTATTAACATATGCTTGGACTGAAAATGGTTGTCCGCCAATATCACAGAATCGACAATTAAACTTCTCTTCTCATGGCTCTGAGTACATCTACTTTTGTTGCTCTTTGGGCAGGACGAAGACCTGAGAGTATGGTTACTCCATAACAGATGACGATACAAATAATGGGAAGACTAAGTGGAATATCGCTAAAAACAATTTCAGGAGGTGTCTCTTCCCCAAAAGCCTGTTTAATGATTATAGGTATCACAAAGTTGACTGCATAACTAATTCCATAGGAAACGACAGTCCCAATGAATGCCCCAATCAAACCAATATAACTGCTTTCTAATAAAAAGATTCTCTTAATGGTACGAGGATTTGCCCCAATTGCTTTCATGATTCCGATATCAGGTGCACGTTCTGTTACGGCCATTGTCATCGTATTATAAATTCCAATAGAGGCAATTAGGATTGCAATGGTCCCAATAAAGATAAGTCCTGCCTTCGCTATTGCAAACATCAAATTAACTTCCTTTAATTCATTGACTACGGAATAGGTGGCATAGTCATTTTCCTTAAGTTCATCAACAATCCCCTGGACCGCTTCCATGTTTTTCGCATAGACCTTTACATCATCAAAGGTATTTTTTGAAGCTTCTAAATCTGCTAAATTTACCTGATCAGTGGAATCTAAAACAATTCCTTTTGGTGTTCCGGTAAACGCCTCGATATCCTTTAATAGTTCCTCCGAAATATAGACACTTCTGTCTTCTGCCCACTCTTTTGTTGGCTTTTTAGATATCCCTGCGACCTTTACTGGAAAAACCTTTTCTATTTTTTTCCCATCTTCCATCTTACTAACCGTTAATTCAATGGTTTCTCCAATTAGCTTACCGTTATAGCGGAATTTTTCTTTTAATTGACCTTGTTCATCAAACATTTCTTCCGTTTGTTCACCTTTAACACCAAGATTGAGTGGGAAATTATATCCAACCACTACTTCAGCTTTATCCTTTGCAAGGCTTCCTGCCGATAATTCAAAACCAGCTTTTATTTCAGAGGGAAAGTTTGCTACCACCGTTTGTGTGCTCTGCTGGTAATTTCCAATCAAATAAAAACCTTCCTGCTGCAGCATTTTTCTTCTCGTTACAGCTTTTACGTCAGACATTTCTTCAAATTCCTGAACGTCCTTATCATCTAACTGCCGATACCCGCCACTCTCAGTTGTTTCTTGACCGTAGACATCAATTTGTGTCATGATTCGTCGTTCTGTCATTTCCTTAACTACAGATTTTTGTAATCCGAAACCAACAGACGCAAGGACAATTAAGAATGCACAGCCCATTGCTGTCGCTAGGATTGTCATGTAAACCCGCGTTCTATTTTTCTTCATGTTTTGGCGGACGAAACGGAATTGATCACTAAGCTTCATGCTAGCACCCCCTCGATAATCCGTCCGTCTTTTAATTCAATCGTCCGGTGGCCGATATTAGCAACCTTTTCGTCATGTGTAATGATTAGAAATGTTATTCCTAAATCAGTGTTTAACTCTTTGATAAACTTCAATAAATCTTCTTCCGTTTCACTATCAAGACTTCCCGTTGGTTCATCCGCTAGAATGATAGGTGGATTTACGATTAAAGCACGAGCAATACTTACTCTTTGTTGTTGTCCCCCTGATAATTCCCCTGGATAATGGTCCTGGTAATCTAGCAAACCGACCTTCGCCAGCATCTCCTCTGTCTGTTTTTTTCTTACAGTTTCGCTGACACCTTTTAAAATTAATGGAAGTTCCACATTTTGAAAGGCAGTCATACTAGGAATCAACTGGAAGCTTTGAAAAATGAAGCCAAGGTTTTTAATTCTAAAATCGGCAAATTTCGTCTCATTCATTTGCGAAACCTTTTGGCCATTAATCCAGATTTCACCCTCTTTTGGATGAATAAAACCACTGACTAGATTTAATAAAGTGGATTTACCTGACCCGCTCCGACCAACGATGGTGACAATCTCTCCTTCTTTCACCTCGAAAGAAATATCCTTTAGAACAGGTATAAATGTTTGTTTACCCTTTTTACCTACCACAAATTCATGGCTTAAATGTTTTATTGTAATCATCGTTTCCTCCTGTTTCCCCTACTTCACCTTAATAGACGATGGCCCTTTACCAAACCCCTACAGATTTTTAAATTTTTTGTGGTATTCACCATAAAAGGCTATTATTGGAGTTTTTTTGCTAAAAAATTTATAATGAATAAAGCAAAATTCCTTTTGAAGGAAAGGAGACACAATGGAAAAATTACGCCCATATTGGGAAATGATTGTCCGTTTCTGGAAAAAGAAGCATCTCACACAGCTATTATTATTAGTGATTTTGATTGTTGTACTTGTTACCATTGTTTATTTCGGCTGGCTTGCAACGAGAGCAAATGTTCAGTCATTAAAAGAGGGACTAAGCCAACCAACTGTCATTTATGATAAAGATGAACAAGTGGCTACTAATGTTGCTACCAATCGAACTGCAGGGATAAAGATTGAAGATCTTCCGGAGTATGTTCCTGGAGCAGTTGTGGCCATTGAAGATGAGCGTTTTTATGAACATAACGGATTTGATCTTAAGGGCATTACCAGGGCTTTGTTCAACAATTTATTTGCGGGAGAGATTACTGGCGGAGGCAGTACACTCACACAGCAATTAGCAAAAAACGCATTGCTTTCCCCAGAACAAACTTATAAACGAAAAGCGGAAGAGTTATTTTTAGCCGTAAAGATTGAAAAAGTCTATAAAAAAGATGAAATCTTACAAATGTACTTAAATCAAGTTTATTTTGGAAATGGCGCATGGGGAATTAGTAATGCTTCAAAAAGATATTTTAATAAAGAGATTACGGATGTTACGATCAGTGAGGCAGCACTTCTCGCTGGATTGCTGCAATCACCGAGTTACCTAGATCCAACAAAAAATTATGACGTGGCAATCAAGCGGAGAAATCTGGTCTTAGGCAAGATGAACGAACTTGGTATGATTACCAAGGAACAGTACAATGAGGCAAAAAACGAAAAGATTAAGATCACTATCGGAAGTGGAAGTTTGGTTGAACGGAAGTATCCTTATTATGTGGATGCGGTCCTAAATGAAGCAATCTCTAGATATGGATTAACACAGGAAGAGATACTAACGCGGGGTTATCGGATCTATACCGAATTAGACCAAAACCTGCAGGCTGGTCTCGAAAAAGTAAACAATAATAAATCATTATTCCCGAGAAGTTCTGGCGAACGTATGGTTCAAAGCGGTTCCGTTCTAATGGATCCGGCTTCAGGGGGTGTTCTCGCGCTTGTTGGCGGACGAGGTGAACATGTGTTTAGAGGCTTTAACCGTGCTACACAATTAAAGGCTCAGCCAGGTTCAACGATTAAGCCGCTCGCGGTTTATACACCTGCCCTTGAGGAAGGTTATACTTTTGACTCTGAACTCGTTGATGAGCCTACTACTTTGGGTGAATACAAACCAGAAAATTTTTCAAAAACCTACCAGGGTAAAGTTCAGATGTACAAAGCTTTAGAGGAATCATTAAATATTCCAGCAGTTTGGCTTTTAAACGAGATCGGTCTTGAAAAAGGATTGGACAAACTTACAACCTTTGGATTGCCAGTCGAAAAAGAGGATAAAAACCTGGCAATAGCACTAGGCGGAATGAGTAAAGGAATTTCTCCGCTTCAATTAGCAAATGCATTCTCTGCATTTCCAAATGGCGGCAAGCGGCAAGACAGTCATCTTATCACTAAAATTGTCGGTCCTACCGGAAATATCATTGCGGAACGCGAACCTAAAACTACAAAGGTAACGTCAAAAGAGAATGCTGATGAGATGACCGCCATGCTTCTGAATGTGGTAGAAACTGGTACCGGCAAAAACGCACATATTCCAGACGTTCAGATCGCAGGAAAAACAGGTTCCACCCAGCTTCCATTTAATGATATTAATGGCACGAAGGATCAATGGATGGTTGGTTATACACCTAACTTGGTGGCTGCCATATGGATTGGTTATGACCAAACAGATCGACAACATTATCTGCCAAGCAACGGTTCTGGAAATGTGGTTCCGATTTTCAAAGAAATCATGAAGGCGTCACTCCCGCATAGACAAAATGAACAATTTGATGTTATTTCGATAAATGACCAATTGGCTGGAAAAGTTCAAACAAGGGAAGAAATTAAAAAGCAGGCTGAAAAAATAAAAGAGGAATTAAATCAAAATGCACAAAAACTAGGTGAAAAGCTTCAGGAACAGGCTCCCGTTTGGAAAAAAGGCTTAGAGGAGACAATGTTTTCAATTGGAAAAGGTATTGATACGATCATTCAAAAAATTAAAGGTTTAAATGAATAGCACGCCATTGCGGCGTGCTATTTTATTTAACAGTAATGAAATGGTAATACCCAGCAGCGACTTTTTTCAATTTCTCTTCTTGAGTTTGTTCATAGGCAATAATACAACAGGTTGCAGGTCCAGAGGATTTTAAAACGTCAAGTTTCGTATGAAGCATTTCTTTTGTAAATTTTTTATTTGGAAACATCTGATTGATTTCATATAGAATTCCTTTTGAGCCAACTGGCCAAACCATTAATTTTTCCAGTTTAGAGATTTCTTGAAAAATCAATAAAGGCAAGACCTTGTCTGCCTGATCAATCACTTCATTCCCCACTAATGGGCTGCCAATTACGGCGAACTTAAGATTAGCAGAAAGAACGTTCTCCGATTCTTTTGTAAAAGACCGTTGCCCAAGAACCACTAAACCAATCGCGGATTGTTGTAACGGGAAATTACTTTCTGTACTGCCTGTTATGGGTATATCCTCTAGATTTAATTCTGCTAAACCTTTTTGAATGCCTTTTATTAGGTCATTCCAAGTGTGATCTCCACAAAAATTATGAAGAACAACTGAAAGTGGAACTCCTCCTGCTGCGATACATTCCATTGCTGCTACTCTAAATGAATAATAGGCAACCGTTTCGTATGAAACCTGTACACGATCCCCTGCTTTCATACCAATGCCGCCGCTATTATCACTTGCGATGATAAGCGTATCGGTACTAGTTAACGGGATGGTAATGATATCCCTCATAATCTCACATCTTTATTCATCAAATCTTGTTTAAACAATGAAATTAGTCGCGGAATTGTCACCATTGCGATAACTGTATTAATCATTGAACCGATTAACAATGATGGAACTAATGCAACATAAAATGCTTTGCTCATTAAAATAATAAACGGTAATGGTGCTGCAAATGTATTCAGAAGGATAAAGAGAATACCAGCAGTATTTTTTTTGTTTTTCTTATAAAGAACACCAAAAAGAAAAACAAGAAGAGCCATTTCGATTGCAATTAACACATGCATTGGTCCTAATGGAAAACCTGAGATTAGAGCAGATAATAAATGCCCTAACGCACCTACAATTGCTCCTGCTCTGCTGCCAAGTAAGGCTGCAGCAAGCAGAGCTGGAAATACATCAAAAGCGACACTGCCTACGACCGCAGGAATTTTTACCGCTGCACCAACTGCGGATAGTGCAGAAAACAATGCCAGTAAACTTAGCAATCTACTTGTCATCTTTACGTTTCCCATCCCTGAATACTTTCGCACTTCGAACATACTCTACATCTTTTACGTTAAGTCGAAAATTTACCACTCTTGCTAACGCAAAGAAGTAATCGGAAAGACGATTTAAATATTTTAGTGCTAACTCAGGAGTTTTCTCATCGGTCTTCATTAATGATACAACTAATCTCTCTGCTCTTCTCGTTACTGTTCTAGCAATGTGGATCGAAGCTGCTGGCTTCGTTCCACCAGGTAAAATGAACCTTTCCAGCTCTGGAGCTTCTTGAATATATTCATCAATCTTGGTTTCTAAATAGTCAATGGCTTCGTTCCGCAGCTTATACTCAATCTTGTCAGAAATATTGGCAAGATCCCCGCCACAATCAAATAATTCATGCTGTATTTTTTCAAGATCAGTTAGTACGTCCTTAAATACCTCTCCATCAAGTTCAGTCATTACTTGGCCGACAAAACAATTTACTTCATCCACGGTTCCGTAAGCTTCCACGCGAATATCATCCTTGTCGACTCTTCCTCCAATAATACTTGTCTTTCCTTTGTCACCAGTTCTCGTATAAAGTCTCATAGCTTCCCATCCCCCGTTTTTTTGATTGTTTGATTTAAACCATACCAAATGATATCTACTCGATCAGCTTTTGCAGCAAGATCTTGATAAGCCCAGCCTGTTACATCGCGCCATAGTCGATTTTCTTTCTCCATCGGGACAATTCCCTTTGTAGTATCCGTTCCAATTACAACAAGTCTTCTGTTAAACTCTGCTTTTTCCCAGAAAAGCCAATCGTTCATGAAGCTATTCCAGATTTCACGGCAGTTGTAAGAATCTTGGGATTTCGTTAAATCCTTCAGCCACAACTCGATACCTTCTAAAATGAGCAAATTACTTTCTATTTGGTTACTATCAGTGATTAGATGATGACCCTGATAGGCTGAAAGCCAAGTACCACTTATCCCGTAATTTCCCTTTACCCAAGCTCTTTTGCCGTTAAAGGCACCTCCCGTAATAAAGTGCAACGTTCTCGCCTCCCCAATGCTTCTTTTGCAAAAACAAGTTCGTATCCATGATGGTGTGGTACCTGCCACGACCAAAAATCTCTGTGTTGTGGTGCAAATTCAGATAATAAATATCGAATCACCCCGCCGTGTGTAATAATTGCACATCGTTGAATATTTTGAGAAAAAATATCTTTAGTAATCTTTTCCCATCCAATAGAAACCCTTCTAGTAAACTCCACAAAAGACTCTCCTTCTGGAGGACTATAAGATATAGGATCCGAAAGCCAGCGCTGGTAAAGAGGGACTTCTTTTAAGTCTTCATAGGTTTTTCCTTCCCATTTACCGAAATTCATTTCTCGCAAATGACTTAGAAGGTACAAATCATTCGTTGGAAAAAGTATATTTGCAGTATTTATACACCTTGGTAAATCACTAGAAAAATAACTATCGTATCTGTTGTTTGTGTAGATTTTCTTTGACTCAGAACATAAAGGGGAATCATTCCACCCTAAATAAGCTTTCCGTTTATTCTCCTCCGTTAGACCATGACGAAATAATGCAACAACCACAGTGTCATCCATAGAAATAACTCAGTCCCTTCAACGGCTGCCCCTAAAATATCTCCCGTAATGCCACCAAACCACTTGATCGCTTTGCGGCGGCAAAAAAGCAAAATAAGGATTGCTGCAACAAGCAATATGGAGAGATAAAAGAATTCGCCAACAAATAATATCACAAGAACTAGGAATCCAATGATATATACAGGATAGGTCCATAAATCCCTGGGTAAGGCCGCACTTTGAAAAAGCGCTCCAAGACCAGCTTGTTTTGCAGACTTTACGGTTAATAACAACAGACCCATAACACTTTTACTAAACAGAGGGATTGCAGCAATCAGCAGAAATGAAGCAGCATGTATATTAACGGTGATCTCATAGATAAAGAGAAAACGGCTGCTTAACAAAACAATAATCGAGATAACCCCAAATGCACCAGTTCTTGGGTCGTTCATTACCTCTAGTCTTTTTTCTTGATCTTTGTAAGAAAAATAGCCGTCACTTGCGTCCATCCAGCCATCCAAGTGGATTCCGCCTGTTAAAAGAATACTCATCAGCCAAAGTAAGAAGGCAGCAGCGAGATTCGAAAAAGGAGTATATTCTAGTAAAAAATAAAAAAGCCCAGCATATATTCCACCTTGAAACAGACCCAGCAGCGGGAAAGCTTGAACAGCACTTTTTAGATGTGGTTTGTCCATTGGTATTTCAAGATGTACGGGAAGGGCAGTGAAAAATTGCACATTGATTAAGAAACCCTTTAAAAGTTTTCTCATTTCATGCACCACTTGTTGATGATGTCATTTAGCATTTCATAGTTTAAATGTTCTTTCAGTCTGTGTGCGATTTCATCGTATCTTTTATCTAAGTGTTCCCTCATGTAAGAAGTTTCTTTTGTATGTAATCCTTTGCTTTTCCGAATGAGGTTTAACCAAGTATTTCTCCATTCATCATTATGAAAAAGATGATGAAGATACGTCCCAATGATTTGACCATCCTTGCTAAAATAACCTTCTTCTTTACCATTATCAAGCGATAAAAATGAGCACCCTTCCTGGTGTAAAACGGTTTTTCCTAAATGAATTTCAAACCCATCCAGCTTCCTATCAGCGGGCAACCCTGTATGTTCGTGATACACGCCAGCCCCTCTTACCGTTTCTTTTTCTTGATAAAAGATTGTTGTCCCTGGAATACATCCCAATCCTAATACTTTCTTGTTGGGAATCCCTGTATCTGAACCAGCTTCATCAATGATTTCTTCCCCAAGTATTTGATATCCGCCGCAAATACCGACAACATAGCCGCCATTTTCAATATGGGTTTGTATCAAAAAGTCTAACTTTCTATCTCTTATACTGTTCAAATCATTGATTGTACTCTTTGTCCCAGGAATAATAACGGCATCAGGGCTGCCAAATTCAGAAGCCTGTTTCACCCAGCGGATCGACACATCTTCTTCATATAAAAACGGTTCCAGATCACTATAGTTTGAGATAAAGGGGAGCCAAATCACTGCAATATCCAGATTTCCTTTTTTCCTGCTGGAAAATTGATTGTTCAATGACAAAGAATCTTCACCATCAATCATATGATTCTCTACAAATGGTAAAACCCCTAAAACTGGAATCCCCGTTTTCTTTTCCAGCCAGTTAATACCATCTTCAAATAAACTGATGTCCCCGCGGAATTTATTTATGATTAATCCAGCCACTCTTTGTCTTTCTTCTGGCTCCAAAAGCTCAAGTGTACCAACAATACTGGCAAAAACCCCGCCTCTATCAATATCGGCTACAAGTACAACTGGAACGTCCGCCAGTTCAGCAACCTTCATATTCACAAGTTCTCGATCCTTCAAATTGATTTCAACTGGACTTCCAGCCCCCTCAATCACTACTAGGTCATATTCACTCGATAACTGGTCTAAAGACTTCTTTATCACATCAAGTCCTTTTTCGTAGAAAGTATCCCGATACCCTCTTCCGGAAAGAGTCTTTAACGACTTTCCTAAATACACAATCTCTGAATCTTGATTCGAACGAGGCTTTAATAATATCGGATTCATCCATACAGATGCCTCAATTTTTGCAGCCTCCGCCTGGATCCCTTGCGCCCTGCCAATTTCTTTTCCGTCATTTGTCACATAAGAGTTATTGGACATATTTTGAGATTTAAAGGGTACAACTCTTATCCCATCATTGGCGAACATTCGGCAAAGTGCTGTCACAATAAGGCTTTTACCGACGTCGGATGAGGTTCCTTGTATCATAACTCCTTTCATTACCTGACTCCCTTCATGTTGATGGGTATTCCTGCTTCAACCAAAAAGGCTTGATTGGCATCCTTCACCAGCTGTTGATGGATCTTTCCAAGGATTCGTGAATAAAAGAAAACGAGATTATTCTCTGCGATTGACTCATAGAAAACTTCATTACTCACCACAATTAAAACTTTTGCTCTGTCTCGTATTTTATTTATACCTGTTATGATTGTTTCCATCACATGTGCTAAAAAACAATCATCCCATTCTTGATTGTAAGAAAACAGCTCATTATTTAAAAGAGTCGTCACGCAATCGATTAGAATAATATCTTCCTTGTTAAAATAAGCTGCGCTCTCACCAATCGTTTGCGACTGTTCAATCGTTCGCCAACGAGACTTACCAGATTCCCGGTCATTCTGGTGTTTTACGATTCGTTCCCTCATTTCTGGGTCCGAAGCAACACCGGTCGCTAAATAGTTTAATTGCCCGCCATTTTCCTTTGCGTATTCTACAGCTATTTTTTCGGCAAAGCTGCTCTTCCCGCTCCTTACTCCGCCCGTTATAAAAATTAATGAAGCTGCCGCCATTCCCACAATACCTCCATTAATTTACTATTTTCTTCCTTACTTTTAATAGCAAAGCGTAACCAATTTCCTTCTAAACCAGGGAAGTTATAGGTATGGCGGGGAATGATTCCCTTCTGCAATAAGAATTCAAATAAGTTATTTTGTTCTTTTTGATTTGAATCGCGTAACAAATAGAAATTAACCTGTGAAGAAGTCATTTCATAATTATGCTTCTTAAAAAATGTAAACAATCTCTCCCGTTCTTCCGAAATATAGACTTGTGTCATTCTAATAAATTCTTCATTTTGTAAAAATAATTCCCCTGCCAATAACGCAATCGTATTGATACTCCAATGAGGCTGGTATTTGCTGATTTCTGCCAGTAAGGCTGGACCTGCAGCCAAATATCCTAAACGAATTCCCGGAATAGCAAACATTTTTGTCATCGACCGGATAATGATCAAATTTGAGAACTTATTAATATATGGTATAAAAGATTCATAGTTTACTAAAAAATCATAAAAAGCTTCATCCACAATCACAAAGCAATTTTGTCTTTCACATTCTTGTATGATTGAAAGAACCGTTGACACCGGATATTGAATGCCAGTAGGATTGTTTGGATTACATAAAAATAATGCGTCTGCACTGCTTAAACTTGGGAGTAACTCATCTATATGTAACTCAAAATGAGGTCCCCTTAATGGATGGTACTGTATTTCACAATTGTTGGCACGACATGCCTTTTCATATTCAGAAAAAGACGGCTCCGCCACTATAACCCTTTTTCCGGAAAGAAATCTTGCAACAAGAGTAATAAGTTCTGCCCCGCCGTTTCCAATTAGAATAGAATCAGCCGAAATTTGTTCCGTTTCCGCAATCCTATTCCTAAGCTTTTCAGCAAATGGATCTGGATACACGGTAATTTCCTGAAAGAAATCATTCCATTTCTCTTTAAGGGCAGGAGGAGGACCAAGTGGATTAATGTTTGCACTAAAATCAATATACTTCTCTGGGAGCGAAAGTCCCAGCGATTTAAAAAGGTGCTGCGGATTTGAACCATGTGAAGGCAAATTCAACCATCATCCCTCCGATCCATAACAATAGTAAAAACAAAAAGACTGTTTTATCCAAGATTTTATTGGCTGATAAAATATGATCAGCTTGTATGGGGACTAATGGATCTCCCATCTTTGCCCGGTTTGAAACGATTCCTTTGTAATAGTTGATGCCGCCAAGCTGAATCCCCAAAATAGCAGCCACCGCCGCTTCTCCCCAGCCGCTATTGGGACTCGGGTGTTTCTTGGCGTCACGGAATAATATTTTCCACGCCCTTTGATACTCCATTTTCATAGGCTTTGTTCCGATTAACATTAGGACTCCAGTTATCCTGCTAGGGATCCAGTTCATCACATCATCCCATTTAGCTGAAGCCCAGCCGAAGTCTTTAAATCTTTCATTCTTATAACCTGCCATGGAATCACAGGTATTCGTTGCCCGATAGACCATTGCAAGAGGCGCTCCCCCAAATAGTGCCCAAAACAAGGGTGCCGTTACCCCATCACTAGTGTTTTCTGCAACGGTTTCGATTGCACCACGTGCAATTTCACTTTCATTTAATGAATCTGTGTCTCTTCCAACAATGTAAGATAATTTGATTCTAGCTCCTGCCAAGTCCCCCTTCTCTAATGGGGCATGTACTTCGAGAGCAGCTTCTTTTAGACTTTTTTGTGCGATCGTTGATGCAATGATGATACTTTCAATGGCAATGCCAGCGATAGGATGAATTCGATAACTGAATGCAATTACTAAAAGTACAATTGAAAATACGATCAATAAAACAAAAAGGAGCATCAAGACTCCTTTTAATCTTTTATTTTTCCCATGATTTAAGTACTTCTCCAAGAATGAAATCAATGATCCTATCCATCTGACAGGATGCGGCCATTGAGGGGGATCTCCTACAAGCTTATCAATAAAATACGCAAAACTTATGGCAGTTAAATGATAGATCATCATATTACTTTCCTTTTTTGAGATTTCCGAATACCCTCTAACGTGCATTCATATACAGCTTTCCCAATCAATTTACCTAAATTTGTAATCGTCCCTGCATACTCCAGCCTGTCACCAGCCTGGGTAGCCGCAATTAAAATACTATCGGTAGAAGTACCGGTCGCAATGGTTCCTGTCACCGAATCCATTATGTTTAAATCATGGAGCGCTTTTGCTTTTGCTTCCGTAGCAGTCATAATACTTTGGATAAACGCTTCCTCGGTTAATTCACCATTAACGAAGATCCACGTATTGATGGTGCCTGGCACCTGTTCAAAGGTATGAAGTTCACTTTTGGAAGCATCGATCGCGTTTCCAACACCTGCAGTTACCACAACAAATAGAGAGAATCCATTCCCTTCAAGATGCTTACATGTAACATCCTTAAGGAAGACTGCGGTCATCATTCCTACTGTTTCAGAAGGTTCGAAGCCGTTTGCTTTTAAAAAGGTGGCCATTTCCTTTCGATGATCGCTGCAGTTATAGTCCTTTCCAACATGTCGATTAACAAACGTATGGTGCCATCCTGTTCCTGATCCAACAACTCCTGACGACATCGTCCTTAATGGGACAGGTGATTTTAACTCAATAAACTCATTTGTTACGCGTAACAAACTTTCATCAATTTGAATGATCTCCTTTTCTTGCCTCTCATTTGGTATTAACACCATTTGTGGTGCTGGTACTCTTGGATGTGGATGCTTCTGAATGTCGGTATGATAAACATCACGTATTCTTTCTTCTCTCAGCACTTCGTTCGGGATATGGTTGATATTAATCGTGCCGTTTTCGAGCAAAAGCAATCGATCACAATATAAGCCTGCAAGATTTAAATCATGAAATATAGATACGACAGTTAAACCTGTTTCTGCCGTCCAATTTTTTAATAAATCGAGTAATTCTTTTTGATAAGATAAATCCAAATGGTTCGTTGGTTCATCTAATAGGAGAATTTCGGGTTCTTGGGCGAGTGCCTGCGCTAAAAATACTCTTTGTTTTTCCCCGCCGGATAACTCTTGAATCGCTTTATTTTTTAAGGAAGTGATGCCTGTTTGCTTCATCACCCGTTGTACAATCTTTTCATCCTTTTCTTCCCAAGTCTGAAACCAGCCTGTTTGATGAGCATAGCGGCCAAGCGAGACCGTTTCTTTTACGGTATAGGAAAACGATTGCGAAGAATGCTGAGATAAAACCGCTACGATTTGAGCCAGCTGTTTTGAATTATATTCCTGCAGTCTTTTTCCTGATATGAAAATATCACCTTTTACAATTGGCAGGATTCCGCTTATCATTTTTAATAAGGTGGTCTTACCGCTTCCATTCGGTCCCAAGATCCCGAATAATTCACCTTTTTGCACTTCAAAAGAAATATCCTTCAATATATGTTCATTTGAATACCCGCCTGCAACATGTTGAACGTTAAGCATCCCTTTATCCACTTCTTTCCATTCTTCTTCTCTGTAATAGAATTAATGCAAATACCGGGGCACCGATTAATGCAGTTATGACTCCAATCGGTAACTCAGTTGGAGAAATAATCGTTCTTGAGATTAAATCTGCTAAAATTAAAAATCCACTTCCAGTAAGGATCGATAGTGGGAGCAGGTGCCTATGGTCTGGTCCCCATAATAATCTTGAAAGGTGCGGTATAACCAGCCCAACAAAACCAATCGTTCCTGAAACGGCAACGGCCGCACCAGTTAAAATTGATCCTGCAGTTAAGATGATTAGTTTTCTTTTTTGAACGTTTACCCCTAAATGGTGGGCACGTTCTTCGCCAAAGGACATGGCATTTAATTCTTTGGCATTCAAAATAAGTATGATGGAACCTAGTATAAAGAAAGGTAAAATAATTCTTATGTATTCCCAGCCTCTCATTGATACACTTCCCAACAGCCAGCCAATAATTTGTCTAAGCTCATCGCCAGTTAAAGCAATCATGAGTGAAATGAATGCACCGAGAAAAGAACTAAAAATGATTCCCGTTAAAATTATCGTCTCCACTCTCATGGAGCGTTCAATTTTTCGGGCGAATGCCAGCACGAAGAAAATCGTAGCCCAAGAAAACAAAATGCTAAGTAATGGAAGGGTAAAGCTGCCGATGACGGGGATTGATAATTGGAAAAATAAAGTGAGTACTGCCCCAACAGATGCACCGGATGATACGCCTAACGTATATGGATCTGATAAAGGATTCCTTAATAATCCTTGAAAGGCTGCACCTGCAATCGCAAGAGAAGCACCTACTATACCAGCCAATATAACCCGCGGAAGCCGGATATTTAAAACGATACTCGAAAACATGGGGTCAATTTGATCCATTGAAATAGATCCAAAGAGCTTCGAAATTATAATTTCAATAATGGTAAAGATAGGAACCGAAACGGTTCCTATCGAAATTCCTACTAACACTGAAAAGAGAAGGAAACTTCCCGCAAGTAAGTAGGCTGCTATTTTATTATTTAAAAACTTCTGGATAGACAGCCTTTGCAAGATCCTCTACTCCTTCAACAATCCTTGGGCCAGAGCGGGTCACACGATCAGAATCCACATCGATGACTTGCTTATTCTTAATGGCATTGACATTTTCCCAGCCTTGTCTTGATAACACTTGTTCAACAGCATTATCTGTATAAAAACCATATGTAGTAATGATTACATCGGGATTTCGTTTAATCATCTCTTCTTGATCGATCTTAATCCAGCCTTCTTGGTCACTTGCAATATTTTCAGCATTGATCACACTAATCATATCATCCATAAATGTGTTTTTTCCTGTTGTGAACACTTCAGGAGCAGGAGATACCTCTACAAATACTTTTTTCTTTTCTTTAATTTCTCCAGCCTTGGCTTTAATTTCTGCTAGTTTATCCTGCATACTCTTAATTAGTTCTTCAGCCTTCTTGTTTTCACCTGTGGCCTTTCCTATCATCGCAATCGAATCATAAACCTGCTCAAAATTTTGGGCATCATTTATAACTAAAACTGTCAGCCCAGCATCCCTTAATTGCTGCAGGCCTTCTGTCCCATTCATGGCAGAAGCATGTGCTAACACTAAATTTGGCTGCAATGATATGATTTTTTCGATATTAATTTCCATCCCGCCGATTTTCTCTTTTTCTGCTGCTTCATCAGGATAATTATCATAATCAGATACACCTACAATTTGTTCCCCTAGTCCGAGTGCAAAAGCAATCTCTGTATTACTAGGAATCAATGAAACGATTTTCTCTGGCTTTTCCTTAATCGTAACATCATTGTCTAATGCGTCTTTAATGGTTACAGGATATGCCGTTTCCTCGCCTTTTTGCTCTGTGCTGCTGTTTCCTTCATCCTTTACCGTTTCTTTTTGTTCCCCACATGCTGCAAGCGCACCTATTGTTAACAAAAGAATTAATAATAACGCTGATAATTTTTTCATTTTTCTTCCCCCTATGACTTGCGCCAAAATACATCACAAAAAACTGCACCCTCTAAAAAAATTCAAACAAAAAAACATCTCCACGTAATGTAGAGATGTTGGTTTGATTAAATGCCATTAATAAATGACTCTAGTCGTCCACACCTCCCTATCCTCGTAGGTTCTTTTGGGGCACTAGAATAAGGCAGGTTTCCTGGCTCATGGTCATCGCTTTCTGCGTCTTCCCATCGATTTGACAGTGACATTTTGCAGGTTGCTCCCATATACAGTGGCGGGACCGCGTTGGATTTTAACCAACTTCCCTTTTAAGCTAAAAACCATTAAGATCTTCAGCACCTTTTCTTCAATAATTTTTTTATGATAGATTTATTATATAGTAAATAAAAATGAAAGCTATATTTTTAAGCAAATTTCACCAAAAAACTTTATATTATTCGAAAGTTCGCAATAAGTTTGCCATCTCAATAGCACCCGTTGCAACATCCCAGCCTTTATTTCCAGCCTTTGTTCCTGCACGCTCAATTGCCTGCTCAATTGATTCTGTTGTTAATACTCCAAAAATAACCGGAATGCCGCTATCTAGATTAATTCTTGAAACACCCTTCGCCACTTCATTACATACATAGTCGAAATGTGGTGTAGACCCGCGAATTACGGTTCCAAGTGTAATAACAGCATCATATTTTTTACTAATTGCCATTTTTTGAGCCACTAACGGAATTTCAAATGCACCTGGGACCCAAGCAATATCAACATCTTCTTCGCTTACACCATGTCTTTTAAGGGCATCCTGTGCACCGCTCAATAATTTACTGGTAATAAACTCGTTAAAACGTCCTACCACGATTCCTATCTTTAAACCTGAGCCTACTAAATTACCTTCATAAATATGTCCCATTTTAATACCTCCAAATGATTGTGTAGTTTTTATTTTACCTTTTCTTCGTTGATCTCCATTTGCAAAGGAACGGTTTCAACGACCTCAAGATCAAATCCCTTAATTCCTTTTATTTTTCGCGGGTTATTGGTTAACAATTTCATTTTGCTAATCCCTAAATCCTTTAAAATCTGAGCACCAATACCAAATTCACGCAAATCAGATTCAATACTGTTGTGTCCATCCTCTTGCTGCTCGTGTGCCCGCAATTTATTGACTAAACCACTGCTCTGACGCATATAAAGGAGAACTCCGTTTCCTGCTCTTTCAATTTGACTTAATGCCGCATGGAGCTGAGACCTGCATTCACAGCGATAAGAACCGAAAACATCACCGGTTAAACATTCGGAATGAACACGAACAAGAATAGGATCCTCAGGATTAATTTCCCCTTTAATTAACGCTAAATGTTCTTTCCCATCGATGACGTTTGAGTATCCTGCAGCCTTAAATTCACCAAATTCCGTAGGCAAATTGATTTCAACTTCACGTTTGACCAGCTTGTCTTTTTTGTTGCGATACTCAATTAAATCTTTAATGGTAATCATCTTAACGTCAAGTTCATCAGCAATTTTTCGCAGCTGGGGAACACGTGCCATCGTTCCATCCTCATTCATAATTTCACAGATGACTCCAGCAGGTTTAGAGCCGCATAGTCTTGCTAAATCCACTGCCGCTTCGGTGTGTCCAGTTCTCCGTAGTACTCCTCCTTTTTTGGCAATCAAAGGGAAAATATGCCCTGGACGCTTAAAATCAGAAGGCTTTGATTCTGGATCGAGCATACTGAGTACCGTTGCAGAGCGCTCGAATGCAGATATCCCTGTCGTTGTAAATTTATGGTCAATACTGACGGTAAATGCCGTACCATGTGAATCCGTATTATTTACGACCATTGGAAAAAGTTCTAATTTCAGTGCTAATTCCTCGTCAATCGGAACACAGATTAAGCCTCTGCCATGTGTAGCCATTAAGTTGATAACCTCAGGCGTGGTTTTTTCTGCTAAGGAGACAAAGTCACCTTCGTTTTCTCGATCCTCGTCATCACAAACAATGATAACTTTTCCGTTTTGTAAATCAATCAGAGCTTCTTCAATTTTATCAAACACGTGTCATCTCTCCTTTCTATGTAATTAAGCAAATCCATGCTCTTCTAAAAAACTCGTACTAATACCGGATGAACTTTTTTTGTTACCAGTATTTTGTCCTCTCGTTAAAAAATGCCCCACATACTTACCAATCATGTCGCATTCTAGATTGACAATATCCCCGGACTCCTTAAGACCAATAATACTTTCAGATAATGTATGGGGAATGAGTGATAAAGTAAATGTTTCGTCAGTGACTCCAAATACTGTCAGGCTTGTCCCGTCTACGGCAATCGAACCTCTTTCAATGACATACCTTAATATTTCCGGCGAGGTCTCAATTTCGAAATAAACCGCGTTTTCTACCTGTTTTTTACTTTTAATTACCCCAGTACCATCAATATGCCCTGAAACGAAATGACCTCCAAATCGACCTCCTGCTGCCATGGCTCTTTCGAGATTCACTTTCACGCCACGTTTCAAAGATTGTAAACTTGATGCTTTCACGGTTTCAGGCATTACATCTACCGTAAACTGGCTGCTAGTAAAGCTAGTAACAGTAAGACAAACACCGTTTACCGAGATACTGTCGCCAAGATGGACATCCTTGAGAATTGTTTTTGCGTCAATTGTCAAAACAAAAGATTCTCCGCTTCGCTTGATATTCGCTACTACTCCTAATTCTTCAATAATGCCGGTAAACATAGCTTTTGTTCTCCCTCCCTATCTTTTGCAAGTTCATGCAATTTTTTTCCTCACTTACGATCATAAAAGAAGAAAAAAGGACCCTGAAGATATGAAACTCTTCAGGGTCCTTGGAAAAGGCAATTAGAAAATAGGGCTTAAAAAAGGGTAGACTGCTCCCTTGGTTAAACCGGATTTTTTTCCTTCTCCCATCCAGACTTTAACTGTCGGCTCTGGAGTTTCACCAGATCCACCGCTTAACGATTGTTAAACGGGTCACGGACTAAGAAGCTATGCTTCATCACCGCCGGTTAGGAATTTCACCTGACCCCGAAGGAATTATTCAACTATATGATTAGTACTAGTATACCTTATAGTTGTGAGAATTGCTAAAAAAAGAAAAAGAAGTCGAAATCTACTCCTTCACATCATACTAATATTCGCTTCCATACGTTTTTACAGGCAGATAAAGTTCAAATTGAATATTTCCATCGTTATCAAGATCTTTTTGTTTAAACACTTCTAAACTCAGGGCATTGTTATCCAAATCATAACCATACTCCTGCATCCAAACTAATGTCTGCCGATATGTATTTTCTACTTCTTCCAGACTCCCTTTATGCGAAGTACAAACATAATTTTTACGAGGAATTGTGAACCCTACCATACCCTCTGGGACATTTTCCAGCTTTTCCACAGGTGTTGTTACATAATAGGTCAATTCGGTTTCTCTGCTATGAAAGGGAGCAATTAAGATTGAAGTATTCGTTTGATTAGATACCTCATCAATCCGCTCTTTCATCACATCAAAAAATTCTGGAATGGTATTCAATTGTGAATAGGTGCCGCTCCAGGAAATTCCAACTACCTTCATTTCTTCTTTTTCAAGCACTTGGATGTCCAAACATATCCCTCCTCTAAGGTTGTTTATTTATCTATTATTCTCACTGTATCCTTGAAATTCCTTCCTAAAATCGACAACTTCATGAATACTTTACAAAGGACGCTGCTTTACTAATACTATTTTTTGAACAGTTTACTTATGATGATTTTTTCCCATATTCTCCATGGTAATAAATTCTTCACTAATATAGTAGCCTTAACTCCGCGACCAATTGGGTACCTAATGTCAGGTGTATCCATTGATGTAATCTGTGCTATTTTTTTTGCTACATCCAGCGGGTCTCCGAAGCTATTTTCTCCATTTGCAATATATCTTTCTATGCTTTCCATATATTCTTGATACGGAGAATCTGACTCCAAAGATTTAACTGCAACCTGTTTACCACTTGACCAAATATTCGTTTTGTAGGACCCAGGTTCAATTAAAATCACCTTTACCCCAAATGGCTGCATTTCTAAACGAAGGCTTTCACTCCAACCCTCAAGGGCATATTTTGACGCAATATACGGTGACAGTCCGGGGAATGCAACCTTACCGCTTATACTGCTAACATTTATAATACATCCATGCTATTTTTCCTCATCACAGGTAAAAAGGCCTTGGTGACGGCTATAACCCCAAAAACATTTGTTTCAAATTGTCTTCGGTATTCATCCATTGAAATTTCTTCAACGAAGCCAGCACCGGCATAACCAGCATTATTAATCAAAACATCCACTTTTCCAAACTCATCGAGTACTCGCGTTCGGAACGCGAGGACAGAGTTTTCATCCGTAACATCTAATTCAAAAACAATAATTCGGGATTGTACCCCATGCTTTCTTGCCTCTTCCAACAGGCCGCTACTTTTATGTCTGTTCCTCATAGCACCAATAACGGTAAAACCCTTTCGTGCTAATTCAATAGAGGTACTCAATCCAAATCCACTTGATGTACCGGTCACTATAGCTGTTTTGTGATTCATGTAATAATCTCCCTTTCACTTCTGCAAGAGTTAGTTTAATATGGGAATTCTACATGTGCAATTTTTAACCAATTTGTACTTTTCTTAAAAAGAATATTCTGTGAATTAAACCTCTAGTATCTATCCGGATTAGATTGTTAATTTAAGTGTAAATAGATTATACTGAGGATATGAAAGTACATTTTTTCAGGAGGATTTCCTAATGTCAGAAAACAATCAAACAAACCAAAATGAAGAACCAAAAAAGAAAATGAGTTTACAGGAAGCGATGAAGCAGCAGCTAGCAAATAAAAAGAACAAAGCTGCAGCAGCGAATAACACCCAGGGTGGTCTTCAAAATGGCCAAAAAATGAAAAGCCAGCAGACCAAAAAAGTGAGTAACACACGCAGGAAAATGGGTGTTTAATGAACGGTCAAAATAGAAAAGACATCACTGCCGGTACAGAGGTTAAAATTGTACTCAAGGCTGATCAAAGAACCGGAAAACTCACAAGTGGTGTCGTGAAGGATATATTAACAAACTCGAAGAACCATCCTCATGGGATAAAGGTAAGGTTAATGGATGGTCAAGTTGGCAGAGTGCAGGAAATAGTGAATTCAAAATCTACCTAACGGTAATATGAACTACCCTTAGGTATGAATTTCGTGAATTAACCCTATACTATAAATAACCATTTTACTTATCACATATTGAACCTCCACTTTTCGTGGAGGTTTTTTTATCTAGGGAGTTTACTGGCTACTAGATGAATGACCTTTCTGTCTTCTTTTTGCCGTTCACAGGCTCTCATTTCCTTTATGAGTGACCGTTCTGTCTTCTTTTTGCCGTCCTCGGGCTCTCATCGCCTTTATGAGTGACCTTTCTGTCTTCTTTTTGCCGTCCTCGGGCTCTCATCACCTTTATGAGTGACCGTTCTGTCTTCTTTTTGCCGTCCACGGGCTCTCATCGCCTTTATGAGTGACCGCTCTCTCTCCTTTTTACAGTTCTCGGGCTCTCATGGTTTTCATGAGTGACCTCTTTCTCTTCGTTTTAGGTTTTCCGGCTCTCATTACCGACTTTTACAGAAAAATAAAAAACAGACTCCCAATTGGAGTCTGTTTGATTTAGAAGGTTTATTACGCTTTACGAACGTTAACCGCTTGTGGACCACGTTGTCCATTTTCGATTTCAAACGTTACTTCTTGACCTTCATCTAGCGTTTTGTAGCCTTCGCCTTGGATTGCTGAGAAGTGTACGAATACGTCATCTCCACCGTCACGCTCGATAAATCCAAAGCCTTTTTCACCGTTAAACCATTTTACTTTACCATGTTCCATTTTTGTAGCTCCTCCTAGCATGTAACAATTACATGAAATTGCAATATAGTCTTGCCCGATTATTATACCCAAGAGAAAATCATTTTAAACAAAATCCTCTTGTATAGAAAGTATTTCCCATTCAAATGGAATTTATTTTTAAAAAAAGAAATATCTTTTCCGTATATTGTCACTGCTTTCGTAACAGATATCCCTAAAGTACCCATTTACGAATAGCCACAGCTACACCATCTTCATTATTGTTAGCCGTAATCCAGTCAGCAGCCTTTTTTACTGTTTCCTGAGCATTTCCCATAGCCACACCTAATCCGGCTGCATTAATCATCGCTAAATCGTTTAGGCTGTCACCTACTGCCATAACATTTTTCATATCAATTCCGAGGCGTTCACATACAAGTGAAAGACCCTTCGCTTTATTAATTCCTACTGGATTTACCTCAATATTGGTTGGAGTTGAGTTACTTAATTCAAATTCCCCTCTTGCCTCCAATTCTTTTTGAATCATATCTCTTGTTGGTACATCCTTTATATTAAAACCGAATTTCAACCATTCCTCAGCGTGAATATCGTCCGGCATTTCATCAAAATAGTTTCGATTGGTGCTGATGGCCCAATATCGAATTTTATGCTTTTGAGTTAACTCCAGCATCCACTGTATCGACTCCGAAGTTACAAGATTTCTTTCTACTAATCCTCTTTGATCATCATAAATTTCACTGCCATTCACCGTTACTAAATATGAAGTTAACGCTAGTGAATCAGCATGCTTTTGGCAGTTTCTTAGTGAACGCCCCGTGCTTAGGACTACAAATACGCCTTTTTCCTGTGCTTCTTTTATCGCTTTTCGATTTTCCTCCGAGACCTCATGCTCATCGTTTAGCAGAGTTCCATCCATATCAAGTGCAATCAGTTTAATTTCAACATCACTTTTGAAATTCTCCATATGTATTTCAACTCCTTTCAACAATTCTTCTTTAGAGTAACATCAATTGTAGTGATCTCAAAATCAGAGTATATAAAAATATCCCTGCGACTATAACAGGGATACTTCCTTTCTACTGCTGATATTGTACCCGGTGAAGGCTTGCAAAAATACCGCCATGTTCGATTAACTCGTCATGACCGCCTTCCTCAGCAATTCCATCTTCGGTTACGACAATGATCCGGTCAGCATTCCGAATGGTAGCAAGCCTATGTGCGATAATCAAGGTTGTTCGGTTTTTAGCCAACTCGTTCAAAGCTTCTTGAATGACCATTTCTGTTTCGGTATCAAGTGCAGATGTCGCTTCATCTAAAATTAATATCGGTGGATTTTTCAAAAACATCCTTGCAATCGCAAGTCTTTGTTTTTGACCGCCTGAAAGCTTTAATCCACGTTCTCCAATTTCAGTTTCGTAACCATCAGGCAATGATTGAATAAATTTCTCAAGATGAGCGCTCTTCGCTGCTTTTACAATTTCCTCATCGGTAGCATTTCGCTTTCCGTATGTAATATTCTCTCTAATGGTCCCAGTAAAAAGAAAGACATCTTGTTGAACAATACCTATTTGAGAGCGCAGTGATTTTTTAGTGATATTACGAATATCGAATCCATCAATTGTTATGCAGCCATTGCTGACATTATAAAACCTAGGAATTAAGGAACAAATGGTTGTTTTACCTGCCCCAGATGGTCCGACAAACGCGATCGTTTCGCCTGCACGAATGTCCAAGTTAATATCTTCAAGTACTGATTTTTGCTGGTCATAACTAAAGGAAACATCTTTAAAGACAATATCACCGCTTAGTGAAGCGACTTCGATAGCATCATCCGTATCCTTTACTTCTGGCTCAGAGTCTATAATTTCCATAAAACGTTTAAATCCAGCCATACCTTTAGGATACAATTCCATAATCGCGCTAATTTTATCAATTGGTTTAAACAGAACATTTACATAAAGGACAAATCCTACGAGCTCCCCATAAGAAAGCTGCCCTGTAAAACTTAGCCATGCTCCATACACTAGAACAATAATTGTAATAAGTCTTGTCATCATATAAATACCAGATAAACTGAAAGACATCACACGATATCCAACTAGTTTTGCATTTCTATATTTATGGTTATTTTTCCGAAATCTCGCAATCTCAAAATCTTCATTTGTAAATGATTGAACAACACGGCTCCCTGAAACACTATCTTCCACTCGAGCATTTACATCTGCAATGCTTGTGTACATTTGACTCCAGGCCTTATTCATCTTTAGATTGCAGACTACAACTAATAATGCCAATAACGGTAAAATTAAAACAGCAACTAGCGCTAGTTTCACATTGATCGTCAGCATAATCCAAAATGCACCGATAAAAGTCATCACTGCAATAAATACATCTTCAGGTCCATGGTGAGCAAGTTCACCAAGGTCAAAAAGATCATTTGTAATCCTGCTCATAATATGCCCGGTCTTCGTATTATCGAAAAAGCGAAAGGACTGTTTTTGCACGTGTTCAAAAAGCTCTTGTCTCATATCTGTTTCAATATTGATACCAAGTTTATGCCCCCAGTAATTCACCACAAATTGTAATAAGGTACTTAAAACATAAACTGTAAACAGTCCAAGACTTACGAGCACGATTGCTTGCCAGTCGCCGCTTGGCAATAGCTTATCTATAAACCACGATACCGCGATTGGAAAA
This sequence comes from Neobacillus driksii, assembly GCF_013409995.1. Lineage (GTDB taxonomy): Bacteria > Bacillota > Bacilli > Bacillales > Cytobacillaceae > Neobacillus > Neobacillus driksii. The sequence goes on along the minus strand of NZ_JACCBX010000007.1, from coordinate 101,031 downwards.
GCTAATTCTAAAACAGCAACCACAACTGCGCTGCTAAAATCAAGAAGGAAAAGCTTTTTATGAGGTTTATAATAGGAAAAGAAACGTCGAATCATCGCAGATCTCCTTTTTAGTTAAGTACTTGGATTATATGAAAATATTTTGAAAATTACAATCAAAAAACCACCTGAAAACCTTCAGGTGGAAGTCTTTATTTTTTATTTATTAATGATGGTGGTGATGACCGCCCTTTGTTGGGTTGGTAATCAGCCATTCTTCTTTTGGGACATGAAACAGTTGAATCCATACTCCATCTAGATATTCCTCACGAGCATCAAGAATGATATCAATGTCCTTATCAGTTTTTACCACTTCATCATGTTCTGTTGGAGTATCTAGCATTAAATCATAATGAGCATGGTCGCCATGCATATTGGTTACATACACACGGAACATTTTCCCTTCTGCTTCTGGACCTTCCAACATTTTCTTCAATGCCTTCGCTGCATGGCGATTAATTTTGACTTTCATGTTTGTCTCTCCTATTCCATTAGTATACATATTCATTATCCCATTATTATGCAAAAATAGACAATTATTTTAGTATTTCAACTTCCACTCCGATTTTCATTGGAATTTAAAACCTTAACAAATTTGTCACAAATTCTTCAAAAAACGTATATAAACATCACACCTTTGTTGTTAATATTGTGGTACGGGATAATAACACTAATTATATAGTTATTATTAGGAAGTAATTATTTTAGATAAATCTCCAAATAAGTTTGTGAATGAATTCACGAATAACCACAGTGATTATCAATGAGAGGAGTTATAAAAACATGCACAAAAAGGGTATTAAAGTGGCTTTATTTTCAGTGTTTTTAACAATCATCACCTTATTAGCTGGATGTGAGCCATTACTAGTCTTGGATCCTAAAGGTCCTCAAGCAAAAAGACAGGCAAGTGACATCCTATTATCGATAGGAGTAATGTCTGTCATTGTCTTGGTCGTTTTTGCATTGTTAGTCTACATGTTAGTAAAATATCGCGCTTCTAAACAAAGAGCAGACTATGAACCACCTCATATTGAAGGAAACCTTTGGGTTGAGGTCGTTATGGTTGGAATTCCTGTATTAATCGTTGCCTTCCTATCTTATGTATCCGTCCAAAGTAACTATATTGTTGAGGCAAAACCAAAAGGATACGAAGATAAGGAACCATTAGTCGTTTATGCTTCATCTTCAAACTGGAAGTGGCACTTTAGTTACCCAGAAGAAGGCATTGAAACAGTAAATTACTTATATATCCCAACAGACCGACCACTGGAATTTAAACTGTATTCATACGGACCAATTACCAGTTTTTGGATTCCTCAACTTGGGGGACAAAAATATGCAATGGGTGACCATGTAACAACTTTACACTTAGCTGCAGATGTCCCTGGTGAATTTATGGGGCGAAACGCAAACTTCTCGGGTAAAGGATTTGCTGAAAATACCTTTAATGTAACTGCTATGTCCCAAGAGGATTTTGACGACTGGGTAAAAGAAGTGAAGGAAACTGCTAAGCCGATTACAGAGAAAAAATTTGAAGAATTATTAGAACCAGGTCATCTTGGGCAGCAAACATACACTGGGACTCACCTAGAATTTTCACCGCCGCCAGCTGGTCATGATCATAGTGAAGAAGCTTCAGAAACACCTGAAACAGAGACTCACACAGAATCCCATACCGGACATGAAGGTATGAGTCATTAATAATAAAAAAGTAATCTTCCCTTGAAAGGAGATATAATAAATGGATTTCTTTGATCGATTTGCCGTTCCACATCCAAGTCTTGCGATTTATGCCTCAATGGCGGCAATTGGACTGACCATCATCGCAGTAATTGCCGGATTAACTTATTTTAAAAAATGGGGCTACCTATGGCGTGAGTGGTTAACAACTGTTGACCACAAACGAATTGGTATTATGTATCTACTTTCTGCCCTCCTCATGCTATTCCGAGGCGGAGTTGACGCTATCATGATGCGTGCTCAGCTGGCAGTACCAGAAAACACGCTCCTTGACGCACAGCATTATAATGAAATTTTCACAACACATGGGATTGTTATGATCCTGTTTATGGCAATGCCATTCATAATGTTCTTTATGAACTTTGTTGTTCCATTACAAATTGGAGCTCGTGACGTAGCATTCCCACGCTTGAACGCATTAAGCTTCTGGCTATTCTTTATGGGTGCGATGTTATTCAACATTTCATTCGTTGTCGGCGGTTCACCTGATGCAGGCTGGACATCTTATTTCCCGCTTGCAGGTACCGAATTTAGTGAATCTGTTGGTAACAATTATTATATGATTGCGATTCAAATCGCAGGTATTGGTACATTAATGACAGGTATCAACTTTATTACTACTATTCTCAAAATGAGAGCACCTGGTATGACATTAATGAAAATGCCAATGTTTACTTGGTCTGCTTTAATCGCGAACGTGATCATCGTTTTCGCATTCCCTGTTTTAGCTGTGTTACTAGCTATGGGAACGCTGGATCGTCAATTTGGAACAAATTTCTTCACCATGGATAATGGCGGTATGGATATGCTTTGGGCCAACATTTTCTGGGTTTGGGGACACCCTGAAGTATATATCTTAATATTGCCGGCATTTGGTATTTACAGTGAAGTTATCTCAACCTTTGCTCGTCGTAACCTATATGGCTATAAATCTATGGTAGGATCGATGGTTATTATCTCCCTTCTATCCTTCTTAGTATGGGCTCACCATTTCTTCACCATGGGTCAAGGCGCTTTTACAAATAGTATCTTCTCGATTACAACTATGGCGATTGCCGTACCGACGGGAGTCAAGATCTTCAACTGGCTTCTAACGCTGAGAAAAGGAAAAATTGTTTTTACTACGCCAATGCTTTATAGCATGCTATTCATTCCGCTGTTTACACTTGGCGGAGTTACCGGGGTAATGCTTGCGATGTCTGCAGCGGACTATCAATATCATAATACGATGTTCTTAGTTGCTCACTTCCATAACGTTATTATTCCTGGTGTTGTCTATGCAATGCTTGCAGGGCTTCATTATTATTGGCCAAAAATGTTTGGCTTTATGTTAAATGAGAAAATTGGTAAATGGACAGCATGGCTACTTTCAATCGGCTTCATCTTAGCCTTCATGCCTATGTATGTTTCCGGCTTAGATGGTCAGGCACGCCGTATGTACACATACTCTGAAGCTGCTGGATTTGGCTTAATGAATATGATTTCCTTCGTCGGAGCAGCAATCATGGCGATTGGTTTTGTATTAATCGTCTACAATATTTACTATAGTACTCGATATGAATCAAGAGATATCAGTAATGATCCTTGGGATGCTCGTACGTTAGAGTGGTCCACACATACACCAGTACCAGAATACAATTTTGCGATTTTACCAGATGTACGCTCTAATGAAGCATTATGGGACGCAAAAAAGAATGGGCATGTATTATTTAAAGGCGAATACCAAAAAATCCACATGCCAAATAATAGCGGTATCCCGTTCATCATGAGCTGTATCTTCTTTGTTTGGGGATTTTCCTTTGTTTTCAGCTTGTGGATTCCTGTAATCCTTACAACCATTGGAATTTTTGTTTGTATGGCTCTACGTTCATTTGAACAAGACCATGGCCGCTATATTTCAGTTAAAGAAATTGAAGAAACAGAAACAAATTTGCGAGGTGCTTAAAAAATGAAAATAGATAACTCGCTTCCATTAGAATACAGTACCGAAGAAAACAGTTTAAAAATCTTAGGATTTTGGATCTTCCTTGGTGCCGAAATTATGCTTTTCGCTACCCTTTTCGCCACCTATTTCACGTTAGAGAATAGAACTGGCAGCGGTCCAACTGGAGCAGAGATATTCCAAATCACCCCTGTTCTATTCGAAACAATCATACTTTTAACGAGTAGTTTTACTGTTGGACTTGGTATTCATGCGATGCGTATTGGAAAACAAAAAGCGATGGTTACCTTCTTTTCCATCACACTTCTTCTCGGTCTAGCATTTTTAGGAGTGGAAATATTTGAGTTTGTTACGTATGTACATGAAGGTGCTGGTATACAAACTAGCGCATTTACAAGTGCACTCTTAACAACCCTTGGAACACATGGAGCACACGTTACACTTGGATTTTTCTGGGGATTGTTCATTATCCTTCAGATCAAAAAACGTGGATTAACCCCACAAACAACCAATAAAGCATTCATCTTTTCGCTTTATTGGCATTTCCTAGATGTCGTTTGGATTTTCATCTTCAGCTTCATCTATTTGAAAGGAATGATGTAATATGAGCCAATTATTTCCGATGAAACAAGTACTTGGTTTTGTATTCTCGTTACTCCTGACAACCGTTGCATTAGCGGTTTACTTCCTTGATATGTCCTTTGCTGCAGGCATGACAATCCTTCTTGTCACAGCATTTATTCAAGCGGGACTTCAGTTAGTTGTCTTTATGCACGCCGGAGAAACAAAAGATAAAAGTGCAATTTATACAAATGTATTCTACGGTCTGATCATTGCACTCGTTACAGTATTCGGAACCTTACTCGCGATGGTTTGGGATATGTAAATAAAGAAAGGAGTACCTATTGAATAGGTGCTCCTTTTTTTGATTTCAATGGAACCACTTTCGTTCCGATATATGATTTTTCTAACATCTCATCTGTTACGACTAAAAACACGCCAATCAGAAAAATAAAAACTGCACCAACGGATGTTCCAATACCGACTGGAACCAAAATGCTGAAACCGTTTACAATTAAACCTGCCATAAAAGTTAAAATTCCAAGTGTTAGAACAATCAGCCCAACATAGGTTACCGCATTCAGTAATCTCTCTCTTCCCTTCATAACAACATATCCCCTTTCTATATATTATTAATTATTGCTCGTGTTCACAAAATTGTCAAACTTTTTTTGATAAATCGTTCACCCATTCTTGACAAATTAAAACAAGCAATTCCTAAATCAGGCGGAATTGCTTGTTTATGTTTTTTCTTCTGCAGTAAATACTTTTTTTGCTTCTATTAATAGAATATGATGTCCTTGAATTTCTTTTACAGTGAAAATAATTCCTTCTTCCTCGATCTGGTCGCCCTTTTTTGCATCAAAGTTACGAGTCAGGAACCAACCGCCAATCGTATCTACTTCCTCAGCAGATAAATTTGTACCCAAAACATCATTTACTTCTCCCACTAATACTTTGGCATTAAACAGGTAGTGGTCAGGGTTAATTTTTCGAATTTCAGCAACTTCATCTGTGTCGTACTCATCACGGATTTCGCCGACAATTTCCTCTAAAATATCCTCAACGGTTACTAATCCAGAAGTCCCTCCATATTCATCAAGAAGAATGGCCATGTGAGATCGTTCCTTTTGCATTTTCACCAGCAAGTCGTGAATTGGAATGGATTCAATAACACGAATAACGGGTCTCAACATTGACTGCAAGGTGGTATCCTTTAGGATTTCTTCCCTCCTAATTTCCTCCGTTAAAATTTCTTTTATATTTATAAGACCTAATATATTGTCCTTATCACCATCGACCACAACGGGGTAACGTGTATATTTTTCTCTTTTTATAACCTCCCTGACTGTTTCAAAACTGTCATTCATATTTAAGGTAACCATTTCCGTTCTTGGAACCATAATCTCTTTTGCAATTCTTTCATCAAATTCAAAAATATTGTTCACGTACTCCAGTTCGCTTTTATTGATTTCTCCACTTTCATAGCTTTCTGACAATAGAATTCGCAGTTCTTCCTCAGACAATCCCAATTCATTTTCTGAAACAGATTTGAATCCAAACCATCCTACTATTACCCGTGCAGAATGATTTAATATCCAAATAAAGGGGTACATAATTTTATAAAACCAAATCAATGGTTTGGAGGTCGCAAGAGTAATTTCCTCTGCTTTTTGTATGGCAACAGTTTTGGGAGCGAGCTCGCCAATCACCACGTGTAAAAACGTAACGGACGCAAATGCCAAACCAAACGATAGAACATGGGATATCGCCTCATTTAACTCCATCCGTTTAAATAGCGGGAACAATAGGCTTTCAACCGTTGGTTCACCCAGCCAGCCAAGACCTAAAGCGGTAACCGTTATTCCAAGCTGACAGGCTGATAAGTATTCATCGAGGTGGGTTGTCACATGTTTAGCCGCTTCTGCCCCTTTTTTACCTTCTGCGATTAATTGTTCAATTCTGGATCCCCGTACCTTCACGATTGCAAATTCAGTCGCCACGAAGTATCCAGTTAACGCAATTAATAAAGCAATTAATAGAAGATTTATAATTGTCAATGGCTCACCTTACATGATGTAAGGCTTACACCTCCATAAAAATATATGTATACATTATTCATACCCATAATCAGTATTTTTTACTGAAAAAAAAGCTGCAATCGATTTGAATGCAGCTTCCTTTCGAATCTTATTCTTTTAAGTTTTCCTCTATCGCGAGTAAATTATGAGGCTTTTGTATCTAATTTTGCCTTCTCTGCGACTTGATCCTTTGAAAAGAACCAGCCAGCTGCTGCAATTCCCACTAACACGGCATAAAACGTTAATTTCCATTCTGTAGAATGGGCGAATTCTTCACTTAAAACTGCAAGTGATGGATGCGAAAGTGTGTAAACTGCTAGCTTAACACCTACCCAGCCAACGATACCAAATGCCGCTATTTCAAGACCAGGTCTTCTCTCTAATAGCTTTACAAATTGATTTGCTGCAAATCGCATAATTACAAGACCAATGATTCCACCGGCAAAAATAACTAAGAATTTACCACCGTCCAAACCGCCAATGTTAGGAAGCGGCGTGTCTGGAAGTACGACTGCGAGTGCAACCGCCGCTAAGATGGAGTCCACCGCAAAGGCAATATCTGCTAATTCAACCTTAAAAACAGTTAACCAAAATCCACTTTTCTTAACAGCCTTTTCTCCTTGGGTACCCTCCGATTTTCCTTTGACAGCGATTTTTCGGATAATATGATTAACTGCCATAAACAAAAGATAAAGTGCACCGATTGCTTGAACCTGCCATACATCGACGAGAAAAGAAATAATAAACAATGAAGCAAATCGAAACACGAACGCTCCCGCTAACCCATAAAATAATGCTTTCTTCCGATCTTCTTCCGGTAAATGCTTTACCATGATGGCAAGCACCAAGGCATTGTCTGCTGCTAATAATCCTTCCAGTGCCACTAACACCAATAACACCCATCCATATTCCAGCAATAGAGAAAAGTCCATCAATAAGTCCTCCTGTAAAGTAAGTTTTTTTCTAAAATATCCCTCTTGCTGCAATAAAAAAGCCTTTACCAAGGAAAAAGTTGAACTTTTTCCAACGGTAAAGGCCTCAATAAACACAAAAAGACCTTTACCGTTTTGCAGTAAAGGTCTTGCTAACAACATCACGTTGCCAATAAAGCCGGAGAAATTACTTCTCGGAATGACGACTTTATTGTCCAGCTACTCCCCTTTAAAAGGAAATATTTTATTACTAATACTATATGATAAATCCACTATAGAGTCAATACCAAATTTTTTCTACAACCCATAAACCTCGGAATATTTCTTCTCAAGGTACTCAACAAGGTAATTGGCGTTTAACTGTTCACCTGTTATTTTAATAATTAACTCATTAGGCGTATACAGTTTTCCATATTGATGGATATTTTCACGCAGCCATTCCTGAATAACCTCGAAACGGCCATTTTCAATATGGGCATAGAAATCTGGGATCTCCTTTTGTATGGTACGAAGGATTTGAGCGGCATAGAGATTTCCTAATGAATAGGATGGGAAATAACCAAACCCGCCAAACGACCAATGCACATCCTGAAGTACGCCCTCACTATCAGTAGGTGGTGTAATTCCAAGGTAGTCCTGCATTTTTTGATTCCATACTGCAGGTAAATCCTTCACTTCGATTACACCGCCAATTAACGCTTTTTCAATTTCATATCGAAGCATAATGTGAAGATTATACGTTAATTCATCCGCTTCGACACGAATAAAGGATGGCTTTACACTATTAACTGCTTTGTAAAAATCATCAACTGAAACATTTTTAAGCTGTGCTGGAAAATATTTAACCAGATGAGGGTAAAAATAATACCAAAATTCATTACTGCGTCCAACCATATTTTCTAAAAATCTTGATTGCGATTCATGGATACCAAATGAAGCGCCGCTTTGAAGGACGCTTTCTTCATACTCTGGATTTACATGCTGCTCATATATACCGTGGCCTGCTTCATGAATCGTACCAAAAAGTGCAGAACGGACATTTTTTTCTACATAGCGGGTAGTTAAACGAACATCGCCAATCGTAACCGTTTGTGCAAATGGATGAACGGTTTCATCAAGACGGCCTGCTTCCATATCAAAACCAATAATAGGTAAAATAAAACGATTAAATTCTTTCTGTTTATCAATCTCAAATGCCTGTTCGAACACTTCCTCAGGTGTAGTTTTTCCTGACTTTTTAATCCGGTCTAAAAGATTTACACTTGATTCTCTAAGTTTCGCGAATAAAGGATCTAACCTTTTTACTGTTAAACCTGGTTCAAATTCATCTAATAAAGCGTCATATGGATGATCTTCATAGCCGTATATTTCAGCAAACTTTCTCTTGTAATCTACGATTTTTTCTAAATACGGAAGGAAAATAGCAAACTCATTTTTCTCTCTAGCTTCTTCCCATGCGTTATTTGCCTGGGCCGTTAAAATAGAATACTCCTGAAAAAGGTCAGCTGGAATACTTTTTGATTTTTGATAAAACTCATTGTACTCTCTTACCTTTGCTTTTGTCACTTGATCCAATACTTCTGAGTTTTCTGCTGAAGTTAAAACTGCCAGCAAGTCTCCCATTTCCTCCGATACCTGGAGCTTAAACACTTCCGTCCTTAATGTTCCAGTTGCTTTGGCAAACACATTTCTGCCTTTTTTCGGTGCCATCACTTTTGAGTCCCAATCAGTCAGACCAATGATACTTGAAAAATGAGTGATTTTCTGATCTAAAGCATGAAATTTTTCTAAAGCAGCCTGTAACGATTGATCCACTACTTTTTCCAATATGTAACCTCCTAAAATTCTCTATTTGTGAGGATTGCCATATCATTATAAATGATGTTTTCGAAAATGGCTAAAATTTCAAGTCCTCTAACAAATGGTAACATCTAAATAGAACACGAAAAATTTACGCAAAGGTTACAATTGAAGAGGAAATCCTTTACATTTTTTCAAATGTAAACGTAAAATAAATAATAATTACCAATTCTCTTATGAGGACATACTAACCAAAAAGTATCAAGGATGTGAAAACACTTGGAGAAAAAGAAAAAGAAGAAATCTCATTTTCCAATCCGCCTTAATCTGCTATTTTTTAGTGTATTTTTGTTATTTTCCATCCTAATTTTGCGCCTGGGATTTGTTCAAATCGTATACGGAGAAAATTTCAAACGTGAATTGGAGCGAAAAGAAGATATTACGATAAACAACCCTGTACCAAGGGGAAAAATGTTTGATAGTAATTACCGAGTCATCGTTGACAATATTCCAAAACGCGCCATTACATACACAAATATGGGAGCCAGCCAGAAAGAGATGCTGGATACGGCTGAAAAATTAGCGAAATTAATTTTTAAAAATTATGATAAGATGACGCAACGAGAAAAAAAGGATCTTTGGATCCTCAAATATCCCAAAAAAGCGGATGCAAAAGTCACAAAAAAAGAATTAGATTTAGTGAAAGCAAAAAAATTAAAGGATAATGATATATATAAATTAAAGATTGAACGGATCACTGAGGAAGAAATAAGTCAGTTAACGCCAGAAGATTTAGAAGTTTGGTCCATATATCTTGAATTTTCGAGCGGTTATAAATTCACCCCACAAATTGTCAAAAATGAAGATGTCACACCTGAGGAATTTGCGATTGTAAGTGAGAATCTACAATCTCTCCCTGGAATTGATACTACTACAGACTGGGATAGATCTTACACTTTTGACCAAACTTTAAAATCAATCCTAGGAAACGTTACGAAAACAGAGGAGGGTCTGCCCGCAGACCGACTGGATTATTTTTTATCGTTAGGGTACAACCGGAATGACAGAGTTGGAAAAAGCCAACTTGAACTGCAATACGAAGATGTTCTCCATGGTCACAAATCAAAGGTTAAAACAGTTACAGATAAGCAAGGTAATGTTATTGAAACCGAAGTAGTTACAGATGGAAAAAGAGGCAAGGACCTCGTCCTCACTGTTGATATGGAATTACAAAAAGCAGTAGAAAAAATCATTGAGGAAGAGCTTTGGGGATTGAAAAAAACACCTAATACCTCCCTGTTGGATCGCGCCTATGTCGTGTTAATGGATCCAAATAATGGAGCGGTTTTAACTATGGCAGGAAAAAGAATCGTTAAAAATCCAGAAACTGGCCAATTAGAAATGCAAGATGACGCATTGGGTACAATTACGACTACCTATAATGTAGGTTCAGCTGTAAAAGGTGCTACGGTTCTAACAGGTTTCAAGACAGGCGTGATTAAACCAGGAACCCGTATAAATGATACAGGTATTAAAATCAAGGACACTCCATTGAAAAAGTCCTATTCCTACCTTGGGACGCTGAATGATGTCGAAGCGTTAAAATTATCGTCAAACGTTTATATGTTCCATACTGCTATTCGAATTGGTAAAGGGAATTACCAATTTGATCAGCCTTTAAGTCTTGCACCAAATACAGTTGACATCATACGTAATTCCTTTGCAAGCTTTGGGCTTGGTTCTAGAACGGGAATTGACTTGCCAAATGAATCCAGTGGTCTAAAGGGGTCTAGCCGCCTCCCAGGTCATATCATGGACTTAGTTATTGGACAATATGACACCTATTCGCCTATGCAATTAGCACAATACATTTCAACGATTGCAAATGGCGGAAAAAGGATGAAACCTCACATTGTAAAGGAAATACGTGAGCCGATTGATAATAATACAGACGAAATCGGACCTGTTTTCCAAGAAATTAAACCAACTGTCCTGAATACAATTGATGCCGAACCTGCATGGATGGACCGAGTTCAACTAGGCTTCAAAAAAGTATTCCAGGAGCCAGGGGGAACAGCATTTAGACGGTTTACAGGCGTCTCCTACTCTCCTGCAGGGAAAACTGGGACCGCGGAGGCGTTTTATGATGGACCCGAACGCGCTAAATTCGGGAAAGAACCGCCTCCTGTAATGAATTTAAGCTTAGTTACTTACGCACCAAGCACCAACCCTGAAGTGGCAATGGCTGTGATTGTCCCTTGGGCGTACCAAGGTACTACCGATAATGGAGCAAACTTTCTTATCGGCCGAAGAGTGATGGATACCTACTTTGCAATGAAGAAAAATTAAATTGAAAAAGGCGTCTGATACTTTTAGGAGGGTTCCGTTTTGGTGCACCCATATTAATAGACACAAGAATTGACGTATGAACAGGCATACGTCTTTTTCTTTATTTTTGGGGATACAGCTAAGCCCCGATCTGATAAATAGACGGAAGAATTCCGCTTAATAAGTAAATATCATTAGAAAAAGCATAAAATAGACGGAAAGATTCCGCCTAATGGCTAGAAAAATTCGAAAATGGGAGATTTTTCTTTGCATAAGCGGAAAACCTCCGCTTATTTACCCCGAAACGAGCCCCTTTCTGCAGTTAGCCGGAAATTCTCCGCTTATTTTACTTTAGCTGGTTACTCGATTAGGACAAGACATTACATTCAAACGAGAGAAGCACCTCAAAACGGCACCTTTTGTACTTATATTCAGACGCCTTTTTGGATTTACACTATTAAATGGGTAATACATAAAACAAGACGCAGAAAAAATGAAGCACAGTTCCGGCGATTACGAATAAATGCCAAATTGCATGGTGATAGCGAAACCCGCGCCATACATAAAAAATTGCCCCAAATGTGTAAAGGAGACCGCCAATCATTAAATAGGTCATCCCTTCAGAAGGCAGTCTAGCTGCTAATGGATTCCACGCGAAAACCATCATCCAACCCATTACCACGTAGAGAATCGTCGAGGTAAATAAATATTTTTTTGCAAAAAAACACTTAAAAATCGTACCAGCGATCGCGAGTCCCCAAACTACCCCGAACAACGACCAGCCTAAAGGACCTCTAATCACAACCAGCAAGAATGGTGTATAGGTTCCTGCAATAAAAAAGTAGATCGAGGAATGGTCAAAGATTTCAAATATATCTTTGGCTTTACCTTCTGGAAAACTATGTACCAATGTAGAGGACATATACAAGATGAACATGGATGCTCCATAGATTGTAAAGCTTACAATGTGCCATGCCGTTCCATACAGGGAGGAAAAAACGATTAAAATAACCAAAGCAGCAATACTAAGAATGGCCCCAATACCGTGCGTAATCGAATTAGCAACCTCCTCATTTCGTGAAAAAATGTGTGTGTTTGCCATTGCATTCAAAACTCCTTTATTAACTCTTCTTCAATTTCTCCATTAACTCTATTATGCTCTTTTTTGGAGTCCAGCAGTTAAATTTATAATGAGTTTTCGTTTCATATCCTAAACGACTGCAGTAATAAACCATTCCATTTGATTTTCTCTCCGCTTTAAAATGTCTGCAGGTAGCACAGTAATGAAAGTCCTTCATTATTATCTCCTCCACAAAATTACCAATCTATTAATTATTCATTCATAGTTTGTTCATATTTGTCCTCTATTATAGTAATAGGTTCCTTAACAAGAACCGATCCTCCCCCCCTTTTATTATATAGATTCTTTTCCAATACCCGGCAATTCGCCGGGTACATTTTTTATAACGAAAACACTAGGTACACCGCAGTTCCCCACATAATAACAGCAGATATTTTATTTAACGTGTGAATGAATTTGCCACTTTGATCAAGTTTTCCTACCAATCTGCCAACTATCGATAATCCAAAAAACCATAACCAAGAAACGAAAATACAGACAATCATAAAAACTCCCTTTTCTATTCCTGTGTACGTTAATGAGCTCGTTCCAATTACACCAATGGTATCCATAATGGCATGAGGATTTAACAATGAAACAGACGCCGCGAAGGTGATTTGTTTCCCTGCTGAAAATAATTGAACACTATTCTCCTCTGTACTAGGTTTACTTTTCCATGTTACATAGCCCATATAAAGTAAAAATGCAATCCCAATCACACTTAAGGCTATTTTTAAAAAGCTAATTTCTATTACAACTGCGGAAATTCCTAAAACTGCCAACGAAATTAAGAGTGTATCACAAAGTGCAGCTGTGATTACCACTGGTAATGCTTTAGGCCAATGTGGCTGTAAAGCACCCTGATTAAATACAAAAACATTTTGTACCCCTAAAGGTAAAATTAGCCCGAAGGCTAAGATAAATCCGTGAATTGCAGCACTAATCATCTTTTCTCTCCTAAACATAATAATACTGGCTGTCTACTAATTAGCAGACAGCCTTTATAAGAAGAACTATATTTTTCGTTGCATAAAAATCTCGGGGTCATCGAGTGTCTGAAAACCATATTGTTCATATAAACCATGTGCGTCATAGGTACATAACATCATTTTCCGAACGTCTTTTAGTTCGGATTGCTCGACCATCGTTTCGATCATCCATTTCGATAAGCCTCTTCCCCTATATTCAGGAAGGACAAATACATCCATAATCCAAGCGAATCTTACAAAATCAGTTACCGCTCGGACAAAACCTATTTGCCTTGCTTCCCCTATTGCAGGATTTCCCTCATACATACCAAAGCAAATCGAGGATTTCTCAATCGATTTCTGCACTTTATCCATGGTAATACCTTTGGCCCAGTAAGAATCAACACATAAAAAATGGTGAATCACATCAGTATCAAGATATTGTTTATCTGTACTAATCGTAAAACCATCCTTTTTCCAACTTGACATGTTCCATCACCTTCCAAAATTTAGGAATAAACTACTATCTTGTTTCACTTGAAGTATACTTCCTTCCATCCCTGTCAATAACAATACCAAACGCTAGTAGAAAGAGGTGTCATGGTATGAAGGGAATCTACTTTATCAATGATCGGATCAGTTTAAATGGGCTTTCGAAGGAAGAAAGCTTTAAACTTCAAGAACAATCCATATTACCTTACATTCAACAACATAATATTGAAGTCGTAAAGTTAAATCCTTACCAAATTTATGACTACTACACCATTCCGCATGCCCTATTACATGATCTAAAAAAGCATAGAAACTACCTTGATTGTTTGATTCAATACTCGCCTTTTGTTATGGAAGACTTTATTAATACCTATCCGGCACGATGGTTTATTTTAAAAAGCTTCTTTAAAGAAGTCATAACAATTGAAGAAAAAGAACTTCCAGTAAAATACATTGTTTAGTCGACAGTTTCCTTTGCCATTTTACGGTAGATGACAATGGAGTAAATGATGAAAACAACCAGAATATAACTGCCATATAAACCAAAAGAAAATAACTTATTGCTGGTAAAAGAAGCACCTGCGTACGATAAAATTAAGATGTTCGGGATTTTCCCAATCGTTGTGGAAGTAAAAAACGTTAGCCAATTCACCTTGCTTAAACCGCAGATGATGTTGACAACAGGCGCTGGGATGATAGGAATCAAACGGCAGGTTAAGATGGCAACAAATGAATTTCGATTAAGAAACTCTTCGTATTCTTGAACTTTCGGATATTTCATTAACTTAGATTGTGCATAATCCCAGAAACCGTATCTGCTTAAAAAGAAGAATGCCATTGTTCCAGCCATGGCCCCCGTCAAGGAAACGAATACTCCTTGAGTCGTTCCAAAAACACCGCCGATGACGCCTGCAAGGACAGGGAAAGGAATGACAGGAAAAAACACGCAAATGGCTACAAACAGCATACTGATAAGTATAGAAAGGATTCCTCCTTCCTTAATTAATAAAATCAATTCATCTTTTTGCAAAAAGCCAATGGCAATAACAATTACTAATAGTGATATGCTTAGGATTCTTTTATACATCAATTTCTCCTAATCTAAATTACTCTTCCTATTAAGTATAAGGGTTTATACCCCGTTCATAAATATATATTTTCAGATTTATCCGGAACAAACAAAGACCTTTATCGGTATGATAAAGGTCTTTCTTTATTGTTTTAAAATGCGGTTCTAGCGCCAAGGTATCTTGGCTTCCAATATGGATTATTCATATCGGTAATGGTAACACCTGTTGATGAACCAGCATGAATGAATTTGTTATCGCCAATAAAAATTCCCAGATGAGACGGACCAGGTGCATAAGTGGTAAAGAACACTAGGTCACCAGGGCTTGGATTGCTAACAGCCTTAAGACCAGAAAACTGTGTTGCTGCTGTTCTCGGAAGTGAGATTCCTACTTTTTCAAAAACGTATTTTGAGAAGCCGCTGCAGTCAAAACCAGCTGGAGTATTACCACCCCATAGGTAAGGAGTGCCGATATATTTCTTCGCTTCTGTAATCACCATTTGCGCTTTTGAAACAGTAGAAATGGGTGCTGGAGTCGGTGTTGCAGCCGTACCAGAAACGGTAAGAACTTGTCCACCATAAATGGTATCCGCAGTCATGTTATTAAGAGATTTCAGCTGTGCAACAGTTAGATTATGCCGCGAGGAAATCCCCCATAGTGTATCCCCTTTTTGAACAGTGTAAGTGGAAACATGCGAGTGAGGTGCCAATAATGATAGTTTTTGATTTACATAGATGCTATCGCTGGAAAGATTATTCCACGCTTTTAAATTTGTAACTGAAACATTATTATTCTGCGAGATTCTCCAAAGCGTATCTCCTGATTTAACCGTATAGACATTCTCATGTGCACTTACAGATCCACTAAAACTTGTAAACAAAATGCCGGCAGCTGCCGCGACTGTCAGTAAATGTTTTTTCATGGTTGCTCTCCTCTATTCGTTGATAAATCTATGATAAAGGAGAGCACCTATTTATTTGTATCCTCAACATATGGGTATTTAGGAAGTATATCCCTGCAAAGGTAATGAAAGCCCTCTAGTAACAAACCCTAGAAATGCCTCCAACCCATATACACCAAGGTTTTCCCTTCACCTTCTCTAGTGACAACATGAACCATATTAGTAGTTTGGTACTTTTTTGAAATAGAATTGTAGAAATTTTGTAACAAACCTTATGAAATATTGTAACAATCCTTTCATGCATAACGAAGAGACAAATTTATAATAAACCTATAGAAACATTTTTAATGGTTTTTAATTGGTTTAAAAAATACTATGAATCTTGGTGATAAGTATGCAAGGAATAAGTAAAGGACATCCACATACTATGGGACATCCGCATGGAATGAAAAAAATTGATTATGACGTTAACCCGTTTATTGTTATTTGGGAAGTAACACGTGCATGTCAGCTAAAATGTGTACACTGCCGTGCTGATGCGCAACTGACTCCAGATCCTCGCGAATTAACGCATGAAGAGGGCATTAACTTAATCGATCAAATCTATGAAATGGATAATCCGATGCTTGTATTCTCAGGCGGAGATTGTATGATGCGAGAAGACCTTTTTGAACTTGCTGACTATGCAGTTAAAAAAGGGATGCGCGTTAGTATGACTCCTAGTGCAACACCGAATGTTACAAAGGAAAAAATGCAGCGTGCCAAGGAAGTCGGTCTTTCACGCTGGGGCTTAAGTCTTGATGCACCGACAGCAGAGATTCATGACAAGTTCCGTGGCGTGCCAGGTTCCTTCGATTTGACAATTGAAAAAATTAAATATTTAAATGACTTAGGAATGCCTTTGCAAATTAATACAGTTATCTCCCGTTATAATTATGATCATCTTGAACAAATGTCTAAGCTAGTAGAGGAACTTGGTGCGGTTATGTGGTACATCTTCTTACTCGTGCCAACAGGACGCGGTCAAATGGATGCGTGTATCACACCTGCAGAGCACGAAAAAGTTTTCCGTTGGTTATATCAGCTAAGCAAAACTGCTCCGTATGATATTAAAACAACAGCTGCTCAACATTATCGTCGTGTTGTTTTACAAGAAAAAGCACGTGACCATTTAATCGAAAAAGGTGAAATTCGCTACGAAGATTCCATTACAACCGATTTTGCTTCGATGCATGATGGCTTAAAACGCGCACCGAAGGGTGTAAATGACGGAAATGGCTTTGTTTTTGTTAACCATATTGGAGATGTGATGCCTAGCGGCTTGCTTCCTATTGTTGGTGGTAATATCCGTGAAACTCCTTTAGCTGAAATTTACCGTGAGGCAAAGGTATTTAAGGATCTTCGTCAGCCTGACAACTATAAAGGTAAATGCGGAGTCTGCGAATTCAACAAAATCTGCGGCGGTTCCCGTTCTAGAACCTATGCAGTAACCGGTGACTATATGGAAAGTGAACCATTCTGCGTGTATATCCCTCAATCCATGCGTAATAAAGCTGAACAGACAGTATAGAACTACTCAGGCATTCCAGCCTTGGAATGCCTATTTTATTCCACTAAACCTGTATCTGAAATATTAATATCGGCATTTACTTTAAATTTTATTGTTGGATATAATTGCTGCCAAGTTTTCCAATCATCATTCCCCATATGTCTGCTCCGATAGCGCAAACCAAATCCGATAGGATCAACATTTTCTTTTTGCATTTTTACTAGTACTGCTTTGACTTGTTTACTTACATAACCCTTTGCCGCTTTTTCATATTTATCCAAGTCTTTATTACTCACATTAAACCGAGCTTCTTCTATTCTTCCATCTACACTCAAGTCCACTTTAATATAAGGTTGTTTTTGATTTTCTGTGATTAACTTATATTTTGTTTTTACCGCTTGCGTATCAATCACGAATGAATCTTCACCACCATTGATTTTCAAAGCTGTTTTTTGGTTTTGAGTTAAAAACAAATTCAAAATCATCGTTTCCTTCGATTGTAACTTCAACTTCAATTTATTCTTATCTAAGAGTGCAACACTGTTGATTTCAAAATTATCCTTTTTTGCAAAAATAATAGGCAGCAGAGGGTCAAGTCCTTTTTCACCGAATCGCTTTTTAAAATCAAATAGAAACTCGGGGATAATATAAGCCGTTTCTGTTCCATCTCTTCCTAACGCAAGGAATAGTGCATTAGAAGGCAGACGTTCTGATTTAGGCTTCCCCTTCAGCACCGCTAATGCAGAAGGTTTTCCTATCGCTACCCATGACATCTCCTGGAAATCCAGCCTTCTGATAAACCAATAGTAAAGATTTGGATCCAGTCCAGCCTTCATAACCTCTTCATTGTAAACAATCAGTTTTGCATGACTAAAATCAATTTCTTTGTCCACTTTTGATTTCATTATTCTAACCGATTCGGCGATGGTATCCCCTTCTTGAGAGATAATTAAGAATTCATTTGATATTTTTTCACCAGTTGGAAGGGCAAACTTTAGACTAACAAGAAATTTCTTCGAATTATTTTTTGCAGGATCTATTCCTACACTTACAACAAAGAGACGTTTATCAATGTCTTTAAATCCACATCCTGATAGGAAACACGCCATGAGCAAGACGATAAGTAAACCGCTCAACATTTTTACATTTTGATTCATGCCTTCCTCCTCCTAAGGAAAAAGAAAAAACCAAAGACTGCAAGAACTTCAAAAAACAATCTGGCAACGAGCCAGTACATGGATAACTTTTCTGGGTGCATATAATCGATCCTAATAACAGCAAGGATCGAGAATGCAAAAAACAGCGTCAATACTAGTCTATTTTTCTTTTCTGTATTTTTCTCTGAAAAAGTTCCTTTGATCAATTCGAACGCCACATGCCAATGGACTGCCACACTAATTAATGAAATGTTGACATATAACATTAAAAAGATAAACAGTGCACGTTCAATTGGACTATAAGGAAGGCGGATAGTATCTACCATAATAATCCATGGATACATGTATTCACCTACAGAATCAATACCATGCATACCTATAGGAATCATAACGGAAGTAAACAAAGTTAATAGCGAAATCTCAAAAATCACCAATAAATTAATTCGTTTAATTTTTACTTTAAACAGACGATTAAAAATAATAATATTAGCGTAGCCAGAAAAAATATAGCTTGCCACTGCCACTGCACTAATTTTAGGCATGCTATAAAAATGGTTCCCCGCCTCAAAAATAGAATCCCAACTTAATAATCACTAGTAACAGCTTTTATAAAAATGAACGCAATAAACGGAACATTAATATACAGAATGATTTCAAGCAGGTACATCACTTTTTTTGTTGGAAATTGAATGACAAAACAGAGAATAAGTAAAAAAAACGTTAAAAGTAACACCTTTGACAGCTCGGGGTTAATAAACCGATGAAGGATATCTATGTACCCTAAAAGGGTTAACAATCCAGCAAAAAACCAAAAAACCGCAAAAGTTATTAGTATCAATATACGTAACGGTTTATTTAGTCTGTTTTTGATAATTTCGGGGAAACCCTGTCCAGGAAACCTAGCATAGATAACAGTATCTGCATACATTAAAGCCATCCCAGCAACAATGGCTATCACAATACTAATTAACATTCCGTCAAATCGGTATTGAATTAGAAATCTGGGTACAAAAATAATGACATTCGTCAGCATATTTAATAAAACTAAATATAAAAAATAGCGATCCATACCCACCATCCGATTCCGAGTAAAGCCTTAATTATATTTTTTCTTCTCTAAAGGTTAAGTATGGTTTTCCAAAACTATCAAGACTAACCATGTAGGCGAGAAGGAGAAACAAACCCAAAATCACACCAACTAACCCATAAAAAATAGACAATAATAAAATAAAATACTTAGATACTCTAATTGCAAAACTAAAGGTACTAATCGGGATAACAAAATTGGATATCGCCCCTAAAGAGACAATAATGATCATAATTGTACTAACAAGTCCTGCCTCTGTTGCAGCCTGTCCTAAAATTAATCCGCCTACCGTTGTTGCGGTTGGTCCGATAGCTTTTGGAAGACGAATGCTTGCTTCCATCAATAACTCCATCATGATTAACATCAGAATGACCTCAACAAAAGATGGGTATGGGACAGCATGCCTGCTGCCAGCTACAGAAAGTGCCAACTGGACTCGAAAAACCTCTGGATTATAGCTTACAAGTGCTACATACAATGCTGGCAATGTGATCGTAGTAAATAAACCAATATAACGCAGAAGTAATAAAAATTTCCCAATCCAATAGGTTTGGTAAATATCAGCCATAGACGCCATTTGATCTTTAAGTACTGTAGGCATTAAAACGGCAAAAGGCGATCCTTGAACAAGTAAAATTATTTTCCCTGCCGCTATGTTTATAACTGTCCTGTCAGGTCTTTCCGTTACCATGATCGTAGGAAACAGAACATGTTGTGACTTTTTTGTAAAATCTAACAATTGCTCACCTGATTGAAACATTTCTATTTCAACGGCAGAAAGAAAATCCTTTACTTGCTTCAATACGTCTTTATCCACTTTCTTTGAATCATAAATAATGTTAACTACTGTTTTTGAGATAGAACCTATATTCGTTGATTCAATCATTAATGTTTCCTCTGGATAACGCTGTGCGGATAAGCCCAATATTAGTTGGAAGACTTTCGCTAAAACCTGATTGCGGACCAAGAATCGTAATTTCAGCTGATGTATCACTTACAGCATTGTTTTTTTCCAGTTTTACATCTAATAAAAATACGTTTTCTTGAAAGAAAAGTATGCTAATTCCTCTGATAAGCTCTTCCGGTACTTTTTCTTCACTTTCGATGGATTTCACTTTCGGATGTGATTGAAGATACGCTAAAAACTGATCTGGAGTAGATATTTCATAAAAAGGTTTGATTAGATAGGTTTGTAATTATGCCTCATCACTTAAGGTTTTATAATACATCACTTCTAGATGTTTTCCTGTGGCTTGCAATTCCTTCATAACCAGGTCTTCAGCCTTTGGGATTTTTGCTTTTAATAATTCTTTAACATGTTGAATGGACATTTTTATCCCTCATAAAAAGTAATATCCTTACCTTTCCTTAGTATATGGCATTTTATTCCGCAAAAAAGACCAACCCTTTAAAAATGCTGACAGTAAATTTTTGAAAAAAGCGTTGGTTATCGTTATGATTATGTATATTGATTTATTTTAACGAAGGATGTTTTATTATGATGAGCCTAATAGGTATTACAAAAGACAATAAAATAGAAAAACAAGTTTCTATTAATGATTTGAATCTCGATAAATATAAATGGTTCTGGGTAGATTTTAGTGAACCTACGAATGAAGAGGTTCAGCATTTAACAGAAACTTTTCAATTCCATCCGCTGGCTATTGAAGATTGTTTATACAAATCACCGCAAAGACCAAAGCTGGATTATTATGATGACTACACATTTTTTATAACCCATATTGTTCGTGAAGTCGAAAAAGAAATTATCAAAGAGGAGCTGGACTTTTTTGTAAGAGAAGACTTTATCGTTACATTTCACCTCATTCCCTCTATTGAGGTCTCTCAAGTGATGGGAAGACTAACCACCCAAAAAGACATCAAGAATTTCACTACCCATCATGTGTTTTATGAAATTCTTGATAAAATAGTAGATAATTACTTTCCCATTATTTATAAAATTGAGGATATATTGGATGAAATTGAAGATAACACGCTAAATAATCCAATGAACAATCTCCTCAAAAGTTTATTTGAAACACGGTATATGTTATTGAACCTCACGCATACCATTAATCCAATGCGTGATCTCCTCTACCGGATGTTAAACTCGCAGCATTTGGTAACCATTATTAAACGTAAAGAATATTTTTCAGACATTTACGACCATTTATTAAAATTATCGGAAATGACAATGGCAAACAGAGAAATCACGGCAGACATTAGAGATAACTATCTATCTTTAAATTCACATCAGACAAATAATGTCATGAAGGTTCTAACCATTATGACTTCTATATTTGCTCCGTTAACCTTTATTGCTGGAATTTTTGGAATGAATTTTAAGAATATGCCCGAATTATCATGGAAGTACGGCTACCCTTTTTCTCTTATGTTGATGGGCATTATTGGATTTTCTCTGTTTCTTTGGTTTAAGAAAAAAGGATGGTTTTAGCAGTATCTACGTGAAAAACAGCAAAAAGACTAGGACCCCCCTAGTCTTTTTACCGTTCATTCCCAATTTTCATACGTAACCGTTCCTCCTGTTAAATCAATCGTGTTCCGCTCACCCTTATAGTAAGTTCTTCCGTCCTTTTCAAAAATATAATTTTCATAAGTAAATACCTCTTTTCCATCTGGAAGATGGACCACCACTTTGGAACCTAATTTTTCTTCCGGCGATTCAATTTTTATCGAACTTTGATAATAATATCGAAACAAGAAGAAGCCGACTGCCACTATGAAAAAAGTTAGAATCAAAAAAATTGGTCCCTTCCAAGAAAATTGCTTCGTCTTTTTGTGATATAGTTCAAGCCTGCTCATTTTTCTCCTCCACAAACCTTTAGTTATTTGATCATATGGATTTATCCCTCTTATAGCTAGTTCTATCGGTTTATAACTGTATTTCCAAGGATTAGTCCATCACTTTCAAAACTATGCAGAACCAACGCAAAAGTTGCCAGGTTTTGTTTTTAGATTGATTTTTAAATATGATGTTATAATAGGAAAGAGTGTTAATCAGAAAGGGGATTTAGCTTTGACAAACAAAAACACAGAGGAAACAATGAAATTACTTGTGGATTTAGTATCAATCCCGAGTCCATCAGGAAATACCAATGAAGTGATTTCCTACGTAGAAAAATACCTCGCAGAATTAAAAGTTGAAACAAGAAGAAACCGTAAAGGCGGTCTTATCGCAACACTAGATGGAAAGGATTCAAGTCAGCACCGCATGCTTACTGCACATGTGGATACACTTGGTGCCATGGTCAAGGAAATAAAGTCAAACGGACGACTAAAAATCGACTTAATTGGTGGATTTAAGTTCAACTCAATCGAGGGTGAATACTGCCAAATCGAAACGAGCACCGGTAAAAAATTCACAGGTACAATTCTTATGCACCAGACCTCTGTCCACGTTTATAAAGACGCTGGAAAAGCGGAGCGCAATCAAGAAAATATGGAAATCCGAATTGATGAAAAAGTACATAATGCACAGGATGTTAGAGCCCTTGGAATTGAGGTTGGCAATTTCGTTTCCTTTGACCCACGGGTAGAAGTTACTCCCAGCGGATTTATTAAATCACGTCACTTAGATGATAAAGCCAGCGTGGCGATCCTTTTACAATTAATGAAGCAATTAAAAGAGGAAAATATTCAATTGCCATACACAACACATTTTTTAATCTCAAACAATGAGGAAATTGGATACGGGGGCAACTCCAATATCACCCCTGAAACGGTTGAGTACTTAGCGGTTGATATGGGTGCCATGGGTGATGGCCAGTCAACCGATGAATATACCGTTTCTATCTGTGTGAAGGATGCCAGCGGACCGTACCATTATGCACTTCGTAAAAATCTAGTACGGCTTGCGGAAGAAAACAATATTGAATATAAACTCGATATCTATCCTTTCTATGGGTCCGACGCCTCAGCAGCGATTCGTTCTGGTCATGATATCGTACACGGCTTAATTGGTCCAGGGATCGATTCCTCACATGCCTTTGAACGCACACATGAATCATCGATTGAAAATACAGCTAAGCTTTTATACCACTATGTTCAATCTAATTTAGTTATATAAAAAAGGAGATCACGTTATGCTTTCAAATATTGGTGTACCCGGATTAATCTTAATTCTAGTCCTTGCGTTAATTGTTTTTGGTCCGAATAAACTGCCTGAGGTTGGCCGTGCTGTCGGGAAGTCCATTCGCGAGTTTAAGCGTGCAACGGAAGGAATCACAAATGATATCAAAGAAGAGTTTCAAGATGACCTGAAAGAGGCACAAAAGGAAAGAATCGACCTTAAAAAATAAGTGCAAGCTGCATGGGCAGCTTGCATCTTTTTTATCGCCGTGATTTACCTGTAAATGCCTGAAGTTGATTAACTAACTTCTTCCTCACCTTTTCATTTCTCAGTAAATAAGCTGCCCCTAATGCTGCCGTTGTCAAAAGCATTCGATTTCTTGCCATCTTAATTTCCCTCCTTTTATTACTTTACTACTTAAATGTTCCCTCAAATTAATCTTTTTAACAGCAACAGATTATTTCAATTTACGCCACGAATTATTTATAGTATTCTAAATATAAAGATAATTATAAAAAGAACATCCAGATTCCTCTACCCTTCCATCCCCATAAAAGAAGGTGTTTTTAAATGTATTATCATTTATTTGCTGCCCTCTTATTTTTCGGAATTTCTCTTACAATACCCACCATTCCTGAAACCTATATGGTGGCCGTATTACTCTCCGGCTTTATCGCACTACTTATTTTTTTAAAAAATCTCTATCAACAGGTAAATAACAAATTCCTTATTCAAGCAAGAAAAGCAGAAACTGAAAATAGTATAAACCTCTCCTCATTTACAGGAACGTTTGTCATGATTCGGAATGAAGAGTCACCATTATCGGATGAATTTACTTTTATGATTTTTCATGATGGTTCAATAGAGATTCCCCTTTTTTGCCGAAACCATTGTGTAATACAAAAAGCTGCTCATTCCAAAAATGAGTTAATTGTGTATTATAAGGATTATATCCTTATCAATGTAGAGGAAATTGAAAAGACACCAAATCGTTAAAGGTTTGGTGTCTTACTTATTTACAAGATTATTCCGCTACCATTGCTTTAATTTTCTCGTTATGTTGTTTAGATTGTTCTAGTAATTTATTTAAGAGAACAGCAGCCTGCTTATCATTTTTCGCCTCAACTGCAGCCTTAAGTTCATGGTACGTTTTCCAATGCCCCATAGCCTTACCGCCATGTGCCTTTTGCACAAATTCCTCTTTTGTGATTTTTCCTTCATCTAATTGTTTCTTTAACTCCTGTATTTTTGCCATTTTTTCTTGCTTCCACTTCTCACGCTTTTGTGCATTTTCGGGACTTAGCCACTTCGTTCTGAGTTCTTTCTTCTCCGCTAAAACCTTTGTCCATTCTGCTTTTTTATTGGGAGTATATTGATCCACCCATGCTAGCAGTTTTTGTTCACGCTCAGCCATTTTTGCCTGCCAGTCTTTGTGACTATGCTTTTGTTTTTCACAATCACATTCTTCTGACTCCTTGTCCTCTTCTTTATCCTGAGAGCCTGGAACCGTTCTTTTTTCAGCTCGGTTTTCACTATCATTAGGTGTCTGAACATTCGCAGATGTAAAACCTGGCATGGTAAGTAATAATCCTAGAATCATGATCAACATTCTAAATTTCATTTCAATCTCCTACTTTCTTTCCTATATTCGTTCAAAATTTAACCAATCATTAAATTTGCACGAATTTATCATACCCATTATGTCCAAAAAAAATTTACCAATTTGACAAATTTTAATGTATTAACCTACTTGTTTATTCATATAGGATATCGTATTCTATGAATATAGAAGATATGTGAAACATTTCACAAGACAAATGAGCAGAAAGGCTCTATATTTTTTCAGGCTTCTTGTGAAGTAATGCACAATAGAAATTGTAGATAATTTTGCCTATTGTTGGGAGAGAGATTAATATGAATAAGCCAAAAATTGTAATTTTAGGAGCCGGATACGGTGGTATCATCACAAGTAAGAAGCTTGAGAAGCTTCTAAAATCTGGAGAAGCAGACGTTACTTTAATTAATAAACATGAATACCATTATATTACGACACAACTGCATAAAACTGGAGCGGGTACTGCAGCCGACCGTCAAATTGCGATGGAAATCCCAGAGTTGATTAATGAACAAAAAACAAACTTTATTAAAGGCAGTGTAACGAGTGTTGATGTTAAAAATCAAGCCGTATACCTTGAGGACGGCGTATCTGTAGAATATGACTACCTCTTAATTGCTTTAGGTTTTGATATCGAAACCTTTGGCATCCCTGGAATTAAGGAACATGCCTTTGCTATCCGAAGCTTTAGAAGCACCAAAGCTATTTATAATCAGATTACAAGACAATTAACCCAATATAAAGAGGACAAGGATCCATCCCGTCTTACCTTTGTTGTGGCTGGCGGTGGATTTACAGGAGTTGAAATGCTAGGTGAACTAGCAGAAGGACTTCCAAAGTTTTGTAAAAAGTATGATGTCCCATATGAAGAAGTAAAAATTGTGGCTGTCGAGGCTGCACCTTCTGTCATTCCGTTTTTCCCTAAAGAATCTATTCAATATACAACGGAAATATTAGAAAAGTTTAATATCAACATGTATATGTCTACAAAAATTTTAGAGTGTACACCTGAAAAGGTTGTACTTGAAAATAATATCGAGATTCCAACACGAACATTAATTTGGTCATGTGGTGTAAAGGGCAATCCAATTGTTCAAAACTGCGGGTTACCGGTTGAAAAAGGTAAACTCCCTGTTGACTCATATCTCCGCGTTAAGGATACGAAAAACATCTTTAGTATTGGTGACTGCTCTTTATTCATGAAGGATGAAAAAAATGCATTGCCTCCAACAGCCCAGGTGGCACTTCAGGAAGCTGATGTATGTGCAAAAAATATTGTTGCTGCCCTGCGAGGAGAAACCTTAAATTCGTTTGAATATCATCACAAAGGTTCTGTGGCGTCTATTGGAAACTTTGCTGCCGTAGGGAAGGTTGGTAATTTTAGACTTTCTGGATTATTTGGTTCCTTTATGAAACAAGTAATTGAAGCTCGCTATTTACTTAACCTTGGAGGTCCTTCCCTCATCATTAAACAACACTTTGGATTTAGTAAAGAACCAGTTAAAGTGACTGCAAATCAGTAATTCAGTTTAACCAATGGAGTAAGGCTCCCTCCCTTTCTTCCCATTGATTAGAATATCCCTAATAAATACGTTGCCTATATCCCCCAATGTCAGGCAACAAAACCACCTTTCGACCTGAAGGTGGTTTTTTTGTACAAGATTATTTTTCTTAATAGGACTTCTGCCCTCCATTTTAAGAATCACCTGAATAGTATAATAAGAAAGCTACATTTAAGGGGAATGATCCATGGTGAGAGTCATAAATGAAAAATTCAGCACGTATTCCCACTTAATATCAGATAAAAGGATTGCTCCACACTTACCAGAAACAGCATTACTAAATGAGAGCTGTTGTTTTGAATATGTAAATAAGTACTATCAAGTATACTTACATCCTTGTCATGACAATAAAATCTCGATTTTAGTTACTTCTTTAGATGACGAACACTTTCAAATCGAATAGGGAAGCTTTTCTGAAATCATTCAAGGAAAAACCAAAGTGTATCAGTTTATTGAAAATAACCTGCTTGATGGTAAAAGGTTTATTATTCAACAGGCATTTCCCCGTTTAACACTCGAAGAAAATCAATTTGATATTAGAGTGTACGCAGGAAAACGATGTTAAATAGAATTAAAGAATACCTGAGAGAAGCAAGAAAAAAATCAGATGACCAATAAAAAAAAGAGTTATTCATATTCCAGGAATAACTCTTTTACTTTTATTAATAGACATCCTTTTTTGTAAATACATAAAAGGAAACAAATAATCCCGCAGCCCACCAAATGAGAAGGACCATCATTGAAAAAGACAATGTCATCCCTTCGATTGGCGGTGGATTTCCATTCATGTAATTTGTTAACTTTAAATTCACCATGAAGAAGTATTTAGCTGATTCCCAGGAAGAAACCATGTTACTTAGGATCGCACCAGCAATGAGTGCAGCTAACATTACACCCATGCCGGCAGCTGTACTGCGAATGAGTACGGATAACATGAAGGAAAGTGTTCCCACTACAATGGCCACCAGCCAAACAAGTCCAAAATCCATTAATAAAAACTGCCATTGATCGATTAACTTCACGCTGGCAGTATTTAGACCCGCGTCCGTTACACTAAACCCTGTCAATACCGGAGCTCCCCAGCCTTTATACCCAAAAACCAATCCTGAAATACTGTAGGACAGCAGTCCGGCAATGGCAACAATTAAAGAGATGGCAAGTATGAGCGTTATGTACTTACTTAGAAGGACCTTCCATCTCTTAACCGGTCTCGTCAACAGCAGCTTAATCGAGCCTTGACTGTGTTCAGAAGACACGATATCACTGGCAATCACCATAACCATTAAAGGAATGAACAATTCAATGGAGTTCTCTAAAAAAATCCTCATAAACGTAGGAGCTCCTGGCTCTGATGGGTTTATGTCATGATCAAGATAATATTGATTTTGCTGTAAGGCTATTTGGAGCTGTTGTTTCCATTCATCTGATATCCGAGGGCTGCTAATACGGTTTTGCTGATCAATAATCGTTTGTTGAATGATGGTCCGCCAATCATCTGTTCCCAATTTTTCTCTTTGCCGTTCATTCTCTTTAAATTGTGCATAGGTGAATAAAGCAACCAATATACCTATGATGATTGCGATTACCACTAATCTTTTTTTAGCAATCAGTTTCATCATTTCATTCTGAATAAGCTTATTCAATCGAATCACCCCCGGTTAGTTCGAGGAACAAATCTTCTAATACTGGCATTTTTCGATACATTTCAGTCACGGATACCTCTGCTTCTACCAGCTTTTTATTCCATTCAGCAGTCTTGATTTCATCGTATTCCGTCGTGATGGTACCATCTTCCCTTTCTTCAATGGCAGTGAGGGAACCTAACACCTCTTTCCCCTTTTCAAGCGGATGGAAACGCCATACTACGCGTTCACGATTGGATAACAAGTTATCAACTGTGTCGGTTGTAATTACAGTTCCTCTGGAAATGATTGCCACACGGTCACATAATAATTGGATCTCACTTAATAAATGGCTGGAAACAAGAACGCTTAGTCCTTCTTCTTCGGCAAGAAAGCGGATAAATTCCCGCATTTCCCTAATTCCAGCAGGATCTAGTCCATTCGTTGGTTCATCAAGTATTAAAACCTTAGGTCTTCCTAAAAGGGCTTGTGCAATCCCAAGTCTCTGTCTCATCCCTAAGGAATAGGTTTTAACTTTATCATGAATGCGATCTCTTAGACCTACAAGTTCCGTTACCTCACTGATCCGCTGTTCCCCTATTCCATCCAGCATTCGTGCGAAATGGAGCAGGTTGTCATAACCAGACAAATACGGATATAATTCGGGATTCTCAACAATACAGCCAAGATGCTTCATGGCTTCCTCAAAGTGGTCGACAATATTATAACCGCCAATATGAATACTTCCGGATGTGGGTTTAATTAATCCGACCAGCATTCGGATGGTTGTCGTTTTCCCTGCACCATTAGGACCTAAGAAACCGAATACCTCGCCTTCCCTTAACTCAAAACTAATTCCTTTAATGATTTCTTTTTTTCCAATTACCTTTTTTAAATTATGTACAGATAACGTAATATTCTCCATATGTCTGGTCTCCTTACCAGGTTAGCAATGAGGCCACTCGTTCAGCTATTAAACGGTACCCTTTGGTATTCGGATGGAACTTGTCAGTATACAGATAATCATTAACCTTCAACTCGAAGAGATCAAATGTTGGTACAAACACCATTTTTGGAAATGCTGCACTTAGTTCTGCACTTTGATAGTTCCAGTGACGAACAACTGCAGACATTTCTTTCCCCTGCTCTAAATCACTAAAGGGATTATATAAACCGATAAAGAAGACATTAGCTTCACTATTGCTTGCACGAATCTGTTGAAAAATAAAGTTCATATTCTCCAGGAACTTTTTCTCAATTTCCTCAATATCAGCATTTTCAAATTCTAGTAAGCCTTGTCCGCCTCTGAACAAATCATTGCCGCCCATTGTTACTAAAATCATATCTGCGCTTTGCAGCTGCCGCTTCACTTCGGTCTGCTGAATCTGCTCTTTAAGTTGGTCAGATTCCTGACCGCTGATGCCAAGATTCGTCAGCCGAACATCCTGCTTTGATTTTTCCTTTATTTCATCCAGAAGAAACCCTACATAACCTTTTCCTGTTTCGTCACCTGTTCCTCTTGTTAGAGAATCACCTATTGCCACAATATGTAAGTCATCTTTTTTCTCTGTTTTCCTTTCTACATTGGTTTTCTCTTGGATCTTATCAGGCTTGCCTGCATAATATTCAGTTACAGCCCATCCAAGTCCAACCAGCCAGAGGAGGCAAAAAATTACTGATATCAAGGTTACAGATTTTATGACTTTTTTATTCACATGGCTTCATCCTTTCTGGCTATTTCTACCTTTTATTTAATCACAATTACTGGATGAATCAAACTTTCAAGACAGAAAAAAACCGATTTCCTAAACGGAAACCGGTTCTTCCTTCACACTTTCTTCTAAACTGCCTTTTGGTCCAAAGAATTCATAGTGAATTCTCTCTTTTGCAACTCCTAAATTCTTTAAAGAAGTATTGATTGATTTCATAAATGGTACAGGACCACAGAAATAGAAGTCTGCATCTAAAGTAGGAATGTTATTGACAAGCCAGTCTTGAGTCACATATCCTTCAACATCGAAGCCATGGTTCTGACGGTCTTCTTCTGTTGGTGAATCATAAAAGAAAAATGAATTTACATTGTCTAGAGCAGATAGTGAGTCAACTTCCCCTCTTAATGCATGAACATTACCATTAGCTGCTGCGTGAATAAACGTTACGTTTCTTTCCGGCTGAACTTCAACCACTGTTTTTAACATACTTAACATTGGCGTTAATCCAACACCACCACTTAATAACACAACAGGTGTATTTTTTTCAGTATCAAGAACAAAATCTCCTGCTGGAGCACTTACCTTTAGGATTTCTCCCTCGGTAACAGTATTATGAAGATAATTTGAAACCATTCCGTCGGGGTTTGCCGTACCTGCTTCACGTTTTACGCTAATACGGTAATAATCTTTACCGGGTACATCGGATAGACTATATTGACGAATATGTGTAAATTCCTCACCCTGGATTTCAAGTTTAATACTAATATACTGACCTGGAAGGAAATGAGCAATTTCTTTATTGTCCTCAGGCTTTAGGTAGAACGATGTAATTACATCGCTTTCTTTCACTTTCCTGTCGACAATAAAGTTTCGGAAACCATCCCAGCCGCCTTGTTGTGAGGAAGCTTCTTCATACATTTCTGCCTCAACACCGATAAAGGCATCAGCAATAACGTTATATGCCTTTCCCCATGCGTCAATGATTTCATCCGTTGCCGCGTCACCTAGAACATCCTTAATAGCTAATAACAAGTGCTTTCCTACGATCGGATAATGTTCGGCTTTAATTCCAAGACTTCTGTGCTTATGAGCAATTTGTTTCACCACTGGTAGGATCGCTTCAAGATTATCAATATATTGTGCTGCGGCATAAACCGTACCAGCAAGTGCTTTTTGTTGTCTTCCTTGTTTTTGGTTTGCATGGTTAAAGATATTTAATAGTTCTGGATGGTTACCAAACATCATTTGGTAAAAACGTGTTGTAATGGCTTGACCGTGTTTTTCCAAAACGGGAACCGTTGATTTAATGATTTCAATTGTGTTGCGATCTAACAAAACTATCACTCCTTATGTAGTTATCACTGTTTATATAGTGATTATATGAGAAAACACACTTGGAGTAAGTGATGCAAATCACACACTATTAAATTTGGTTAATTAGAACTAGAACTTCATTAACACAGCCACAAAAACTCACTCTCTTTTAGTTAATATGACTTGTCCTAAATCGAGTATCTGGCAAAAGAAAAAATAAACGGAAATTTTCCGGTTAAATGCAAAATGGGGCTTGTTTCGGGGGATATAAGCGGAGGTTTTCCGCTTAATCAAAGCAAAATCCCCTATTTTAGAATTTACCGAGCCAATAAGCGGAATCTCTCCGTCTATTTAAGCTTCTTTTAATACTAATTACGAATTAAGCGGAATTTCTCCGCTTATTTATCAACTCAGATGCTTAACCTGATTCCTCAACCGGTAAGCGCGGACCCTATTGAACCCTAGATACTAGAATGTTGGTACTCTGACTGATTATTTGACTAAATTGTTTTGGAATAAACACATTCATCTACTAGTTCTTTTCCATCGGCCGATATAGCATAGTTTTTTAAAATGCCATCTAATGTGAATCCTAATCTTTCTGGGATAGCCTTACTTCTTACGTTATTAAAGTCACATCGGATTTCAACTCGCTTAGCGTTTAGTTCCTTAAAAGCAAAATTGGTTATTGCCTCGGCTGCTTCGGTCATATACCCGTTGCCTTGATGGCGTGTATCAATCCAATAACCGATTTCAAACCTTGGAATGTCCCATTTAATTCTATGTAAGCCGGAAGATCCGATAAATTCACCTGTATCTTTCTTGTAGAGGTGCAATCGTAGGTCTTCTCGGGTTAGAAACTTAGCATGTGCATCACGCATGTTTGCTTCCATATCTTCAACCGTTTGAGTTTTATGAGCCCAAGACATCCATTGTTTTAATTCATTCAATGAAGCTTGAACTGCGTCATAGACTGCTATGCCATCGCCTGGTAACGGTTTACGGATAAATAATCTTTCTGTCTCGAATTCTTCCGGAAACTCTAGTAAAATCGGATTCATTTTTTCTCCTCCTTAAAAAAATATTTCAACTAACTAATTGTATAGCAAATTAAAGTATACCCTTGGTTTTAGCTTCGGTTAGCCACGCTGGAAATTCATTTAGGAGATTGTTATACAATTCTTCATCTGAAACTTTTTCAATATCTTTAATATGAAAGAAATTAGCGTTGTCTATGAAGCGCACTTCCATAATTATACTATATTGGATAAATATAAGTAATAATTGGTTATGTAGTTTCCTATAATACTTTAATAAAAAACAAAAAAGAGTTTTCAAGAACATAAACTCCCGGAAAACTCTCTAATTTAATAGTATTATTTCGTCTTTGCAAAAACGCAGATATCTCTCGGTTCCTTACTTTCGACAGATATACCTTCATTTTTTAAGATTCCCTCAAGGGTAAAACCTAATTTTTCTGGAATGGCTCGACTTTTGGTATTTCGTGGATCACAACGAATCTCAACACGTTTAGCGTTAAGTTCGGTAAAGGCAAATTTCGTAATGGCTTCAGTCGATTCCGTTATATATCCTCTCCCAGAAAAACGAGTATCAATCCAATAGCCGATCTCAAACTTTGGTATATCCCAATTAATTCTATGAAGACCTGATGAACCAATAAATTCACCAGTTTCCTTATTGAATAGATGTAATCTTAAATCTTCACGGGTTATAAACTTCGCAATACTATCTCTTATATTCGCTTCTACATCTTGTTCTGTTTGATTCATATGAGCAAATGCCATCCACGGCTTTAGTTCATTCAATGACGCTTGTATTGCTTCATATACAAATTTCCCATCACCAGGCAAAGGCTTGCGGATTATTAATCTTTCAGTAGTAAACTCCTCTGGAAATTCTAGTAATAATGGTTTCACGTTATCTCCCCCTTTATTGGTTATCATGAGGACCGTTTTCAGTTTTCAATTTCGACTTTGGGCTTCATGAGTCCTCCATGAAGACCACTTTTTCGATTTCCCTTGAATTTTGGGCCTCATGAACCCTTCATGACAACCACTTTTTTATTTTCCCTTTCACTTTGTGCCTCATGAACCCTTCATGACAACCACTTTTCCGATTTCCCCTACATTTTGGGCTTCACAAAGGTCTCCATTAATAAAGACTCTTCCAAAAAGAAAGAGTCTCCACGAACTTATTAATATGCTTTTGCCCAATAAACCATTTTATCTGCTTCTTTCCCGCAGCATACACAAGTTTCAGAAACCTGTTCTTGTTCAAAAGGAATACATCTTGAAGTGGCTGTTGTTTCTTCTTTGATTTTCTCTTCACAAGAAAGTTCACCGCACCACATTGCTTTAATGAAGCCTGGTTTCGCTTCAAGCTTTTCCTTTAATTCAGGAAGTGTTACTGCTACAGATGTTCTTTCTTCACGGTGATTCAAAGCTTTATTATATAAATTAGATTGAATATCATCGAGTAATTCTACAAGCTCAGTTTCTAATTGATCTAAAGGAACAAATACCTTTTCTAAAGTATCCCTTCTTACCAACACAACCTGTTTGTTTTCAATGTCTTTTGGTCCAACTTCTAAACGAACTGGAATTCCCTTCATTTCGTATTCATTGAATTTCCAGCCTGGCTTTTTATCGCTGGCGTCGATATCCACACGAGCAACACCGGATAATGACTTCTTCAAATCATAAGCGAAATCAAGAACTCCTTCTTTGTGCTGAGCGATTGGCACAATCATCACTTGAGTTGGCGCAGCTTTTGGAGGAATCACAAGACCGCGGTCGTCACCATGAACCATGATTAACGCTCCAATGATTCTTGTTGTAAAGCCCCATGATGTTTGGTGGACATACTGAAGCTTTCCTTCTTTATCGGTATATTGGATATTGAATGCTTTCGCGAAACCTGTTCCAAAGTGGTGAGATGTTCCGGATTGAAGGGCTTTACCATCATGCATTAAGCTTTCGATTGTAAAAGTAGCTTTTGCACCAGCAAATTTTTCTTTTTCTGTTTTTTGACCTTTTACTACTGGAATCGCAAGAATCTCTTCACAAATCGCTGCATATACATTCAGCATTTTGATCGTTTCTTCCATCGCTTCTTCATCAGTCGCATGTGCAGTGTGACCTTCCTGCCATAAAAACTCTAATGTACGTAAGAATGGACGAGTCGTTTTTTCCCAGCGGACTACGTTTGCCCATTGATTATAAAGCTTTGGTAAATCCCTGTATGAATGAATAATATTGCTGTAATGCTCACAGAAAAGTACTTCAGATGTCGGGCGTACAACTAAACGTTCAGCAAGTTCCTCAGAACCGCCGTGTGTAACCCAAGCCACTTCAGGTGCAAAGCCTTCAACATGATCCTTTTCTTTTTGAAGCAAGCTCTCAGGGATAAATAATGGCATGTAGACATTTTCATGTCCTGTTTCTTTGATGCGGCGATCTAATTCATTTTTAATATTATCCCAAAGTGCATACCCATAAGGGCGGATGATCATCGATCCGCGTACACTTGAATAATCAATTAAGTCTGCTTTTGTTACGACATCGGTATACCATTGGGCGAAATCCTCGTCCATACTGGTAACATCTTTTACAAATTCCTTAGCCATGTTGACACCTCATTATTTTTTTAAATATCGCTGTGTTAGACTGGACTGTTGATTTGCGCTCCAGGCACTTCGCTTTCCGCAGGCGGTTCGGGAAGCCTCCTCGACGCTAAAGCGTCTGCGGGGTCTCCCCTGTCCCGTCCTCCTGCAGGAGTCTTCGTGCCTTCCGCGCAAATCAACAGGTGCCAAAATCAATATTACGTTTTAACACAGCCTAAAATATAAAAAGGCCTTGGCCCCAAAAAGGGACCAAGACCTGGCGATACCACCCTAAATTCATAAAGCAAATGCTTTATACTCTCGACATGATAACGGATTTTATCCGCATGTATCTTCAAAAAAGAATCCGATACAGAACTCCGAGGCAGGTTCAAATGTCTGTCTTAAGAAACCTTCCACCAATGGTTTCCTCTCTTTGTAAGACACCTTACATTTTACTAATCCTCATCACAGTTTCAAATAGTATTTTTGAAGAAATTATATATTTCAAATACGCAAATGTCAAATATTATTATGGAAAAATATTCTGATTACATTCCTGCATACTTTATTTCCAGCTTGGATTTCGGTTACAATTAGGAGGAATGAGGTGATATCCTTGAAAAAGGAAGAAACAAATGAGATTGATCAGGAAGAAGAAGAAAAACGATACTTACTAGACCTTATGAAAATGCAAAATGAAGCTTTAAAAAGAATCTATAAAAACACCATAGATAATGAAAAAAATATTAATCCTAAAGGACGTTAATCACGTCTTTTTTTATTTCCGCAAGAGTTTTCATTAAACGTTCATAAACTACACCGAAATGACAATCTTTATTTTAATTATTGCATTTATAATGTACATATATTGTTTATTAATAGTTAGAGGAGATAGTTACATGTATATATTATCGATTTTCACAATAGTTTTGATGGCTTTATTGACTGGATATTCAATTTTCCTGTTACATCGGAAGAAATATAAACTTGCCAAACTTTCAGGTACGATGGTCGTCACCGTCCTGACAATGATGGGTGGCCTTTTATCCGGTTACATCAGTGGAATACTTTCGGGAGAATTATTTTTTCCAGTTGGCTTAGCCGTCTTAATCGGTTTTGTCCTAGGTTTTATAGCAGGTCAGCCTGTTGGGATTTTGGCGATATTAAGCGGATCGGTTTCCGGTATCATAAGTGGAATTATCGGTGCCCTACTAGGTGCAATTCTTCAGTTCGATAACCCAACCATCATGCTTGGGATATTGCTAGGCTTGTATGTTATTATTCTTAGTCTAGTTATTTTATTTATCATCGTTGATACAAATGGTAAGCTTTCACTTGATACGCAAGGGATTTCACCGTTTAATATTTTTTCAGCAGGACTTGTTCTCATTGCATTATTTTTATTTTTATACAGTAGCGATCTTGTTAAAATTCCTGGTGAGGCCGAAGCAGCTCAAAAACAGGAGACAAATAATACTCCAGCAAAAACGGAACTGGATATAACAGTTGAAACTAACCCTAAAATAGACATGATGGTAACGCCCACTGGCTATTCGCCAAATGTAATAAAAGTTAAAAAAGGGGTACCAGTGGAATTAAACATTACAAATCCAGGTGACAATAGCTGTTTTTCCACCTTTATGATGCCGGATTTCAATTTAAATAATGTAAATCTAAAAGCTGGTACAACAAAATTAACCTTTACCCCTAACAAAGAAGGGGAATATACCTTTACGTGTGGGATGAATATGTATAAAGGAACTGTCATTGTTGAGTAGAAAGAAAGCACGCTGAGATTCTTCAGCGTGCTCTTTTGTTACATATGTGTGGAATGATCATGAACAACAGTATCGGTATTCTTTTTAAACGGCCAATAGTTTGCCTCGCCAAAGGTTTTAACCATGACTGGAACAAACAATGGTAAAATCACTAAAGCATAGAGTGATAGTCCGATTAATAGAATGGCCGCAATTTGAAGTAATGATAAAACACCAGCCGGCATCATTGCCGCGAAGGTACCGCCCAAAATGACTGCCGCTGAGATAATAACCGTTCCCATTTTCTTCATTGAAATGAGAATTGCTTGTTCTACTGGCAGATGTTTAAACTCATTAAATCGGTCCATTAAGAAAATACTGTAGTCAATTCCTAGTGCGATTAAAATTACAAATGCAAAGAACGGAACGGCCCAGCTAATACCTGAATAGCCTAAAATATTTACAAATAATACTTCAGCAAGTGCCATAGAAGTAAAATACGTTAAGATTAATGAGCCAATCAAGTATAAAGGCATAATGATCGAACGGAATAGGATGATTAGAATGATGGTAATCCCAATTAGCATAAGTACTACTGTTCGAGAATAGTCAGCCTGTGAAATATTATCGAGGTCATGGTGCATACTTGATACACCGCCTACCGCTATTTCTGCATTTTCAAGCTTCGTATCCTTTACAACCCGTTCCACTGTTTGCTTAATTTCAGGAACTGTATTAAGAGCTGCATTAGAGTAAGGGTTCTTGTTAAAGACTACATCAATTGTCATAACTTTCCGGTCCTTTGACATATAGGTGTCTAATACCTGCTTAAAGTCTTTGCCATCGAGTACTTCTTGTGGAATAAAGAAACCATTTTGCTCTTGTTCCGACACCCCAGCTAGATACTCCTGTGCAGACTCCAACCCATCCGAGACCTGATTTAAGCCATCTGCGCTTTCTGTTAACCCATCTGAAAGCTGAGTAATTTGACCGCTCATATCCTTAAAGCCTGTTAAAATCTGTTGCTGGCCGCTATTCAATCCATTCAGGCCATTTGAAAATTGAGGCAGGCTGTCAACTATTTGTCCTTGGCCATTTCCCATGGTGTAAAGTCCAGATTCAATCTCTGTCAGACCTTTTATGAGATCTTCCATTCCTTTTACAAGTGCTTCCTGACCTGCAATGGCTTCTGAGAATTTACCATTCGCAAAGCTAATTCCTTCCTGAGCACCTTTTAATCCCGCGTTCAATTGATTTAAGCTTCCTGCTAATTCTGCTGTTGCCACTTGAGATCCCTGAATGGTCATTTTAATGGCTTTATAATTATCATTTTCCTCAATACCACTATATTGATTTTCTAAATTAGTAAAATATTGATTCGCTGCCATTAGGGACGTATTTAAATCACTTACGCCCTTCGCAGCCTTTTCATAGTTTCCTTCGAGTGTAGTTAATCCCTCTGCTGCCTGCTTATATCCCTCTTGCAGCTGTTTACTGCCCGCCAAAACTTCGGCAGATTTTGTCTTGATCACCGCTAGACCTTCTTTTACCTGAGTGGTTCCAGCAGCACCTTTATTTAATCCATCTTCTATTTTTGCAAGGTTTTCCTGAATGGTTCCCATGCCTGTTTGCAGCTGGGTTGTGCCGGAAATCAATTGATTGATTCCATCAGCAGCCTCTTCCATTTTCGGCTGGTTGGCTGCGAGCTGACTGCCTGCATCGGCAAGACCGCTGCTAATCTGTTCAAGTCCTTCATTCCCTTGACCCAAACCGTCCTCCAGGCTTTTTACTTGCTCCGAAATATATAAATCATCAATCGTTTCACCAGTAGGTCGTGTTACCGAACGGACTGTGTCAACTCCACTGATTTTATTGAGCTCTTGGCTGATCTTTTCCGTCAGAGCAATGTATTCAGACGAATTCAGCTCGTCATCATTTTTAATGACAATTTGTGTCGGCATGGATTCACCAGGACCGAATCCATCAGAAATAATATTAAATCCCTGTATAGAATTGAACTCATCACCAATTTCTTCTAATGAGTTAAACGACAAATCTCCATCATATGTGAATAACGCCGGAACTGAAATGGCCGCTACAATGAGGAGCGCAATTAAAGGACGTGCTAAAGCAAAGCTACCAACAAAGCCCCAAAATTTACTTTCACCATGTTCAAGCTTACCCTTAGATGGCCAGAATAATTTCTTACCTAACACAGCCATAAAAAACGGAACAATGGTAAACAGAGCTACTAGCAATAATGCAACACCGATTGCTACAGCAGCTGCTGACTGATAAAGTACAAAGGTTGAAAAACCAATCGATGCAAAACCAATCATCACGGCTAAACCACTAAAGAATACCGTTTTTCCGGCATTACGATACGTAATAACAATTGCTTCTACAACACTATCATTCTTAGACATTTCTTCTTTAAAACGACTAAGCAGCAAAATACAATAATCAGTCCCAATACCAAACAATACAGCTACCAAGAATATCTGCGTAAAGGTGGATAATGGGAAATCCACTTTATCTACTAAAATAGCAACGATCGATTGAGCGGCTAAATAGCTGAATCCGACGGTTACTAAAGGTATAATTGGAGCAATTGCTGATCTGAACACAAGCAATAGCACAATTAAAATAAATACAACGGTAATTCCTTCGGTCTTCTTTAGACCTTCTTGCGAATTTGTTACAAGATCCTCAGATATTAACCAGTTGCCTGTATAATAATGGTCTAATTCCACATTTTCCAGAGCATTATATAGCGCTTTTGTAATTTCCTTTGCTTCACGGTCATTTGCTGTTACGTTCAATGAAACAAGGATCGTTTTTCCGTCCGCTGATACAAGCTGTTCCTTCAATTCTTCTTGATTGAAATGAGTTAGAATCGAAGTTATCCCTAATTTACTCTTGTTTTTTTCTAGCTGTTGAATCGCTTTTTCTGCCTTTGAAAAGTCTTCTTCTGTTAACTTTTTATCACTATGGAATACTAATGCTGTTTGTAATTCATTCCCGCTATTTTCATTAGACTGAACGTCGTTTAAAATCTCCTCCGCTAATGTAGAAGAATAGCCTTCGGGAACGCTAATTTGCCCTTTATCACGGACAAGTTGTTCCATATTTGGCGCAGACATAAAAAGAACAGCAATGACTGCGATCCAAGACAAAAGGACAAACCATTTTCCTTTTATTATAGCTCTCACGCTCTACTCCCCCACTTCTTCCTTTTTCATGTTGGTTAATATTAGGGCCAATTTTTCAAACGTATTAATAAAATTGGTGATCTCGGCCTCATCAAATTGGGTGATAAAAGACTCCACTAAAAGGTGCACCTTTTCTTGCGTTTTTTGGATCAGCTCTTTTCCTTTTTCACTTAAGGTAAGATAAACAACTCTTCGATCGTTTTCATCACGGGTTCTTTCAATTAGACCTCTGTCCGCTAATCGATTGATGATTGCGGTAATTGCACTTTTATTGACCTCAAAGGCCTCTGCCAGTTCCGATGACGTGCACTCTTCAGACTTCTGTATGTATCCGATAATGTAGTGCTGATCAATCGTTAGATCTTCTTCTATCTGGCTTTTGATTAAAGCCTCTGCTTTCTTATTGACCTCAAAAGAAACGGACACATAGCGGTCGATTAATTCCTGAATCACTTTTTTATCCATCGCCCATTTCTCACCTCGCTTCTATTTATTAAAATAATAGTTAAACTGTTAAACTATTCACCTATTTAACTATATGACACGTTACAAAAGGTGTCAATAAAAAAAAGGCCAGCAATGTTTTTTGTAAGAATATCCTTTTTGAGGTACTCAAAAGGGATATTCTTACAATTTCCGCTAACCTTTACTTGTTATTTTGCGTTTTATTTTCTTACTTATTCATACTTTTGGATAAAGTATCTCATCGATAATTCCATATTCCTTAGCTTCTTCTGCACTCATAAAATAGTCGCGATCGGTATCTTTGGCGACTTTTTCAACAGTTTGCCCTGTTCGTTCAGCAATAATTTGATTTATGTGTTCTCTTAATTTAAGGATGCGCCTTGCAGAGATTTCTATTTCTGTTGCCTGCCCCCTGACGCCTCCAAGTGGCTGATGGATCATGATTTCACTATTTGGGAGCGCATACCGTTTCCCTTTTGTTCCTGCAAGCAGCAGCATCGCCCCAAATGAGGCAGCCATCCCAGTACAGATCGTCCGGACATCAGGCTTAATGTATTGCATTGTATCAAAGATGGCAAACCCTGCTGAGGTCGAACCTCCGGGACTATTTATATAGAGAGAGATTTCTTTATCAGGGGCGTCTGCTGCTAAAAATAATAATTGCGCTACCACACTATTCGCCACATGATCATTAATTTCATCACCGATTATGATAATGCGATCTTTTAACAGTCTTGAATAGATATCGTAGGAACGTTCACCACGATTGGATTGTTCTATAACATAAGGAATGGTACTCATTGATTTTTCCTCCTTGAAAGCAGATATTGGCTACGCAGCCATACAGAGAGTGCTTGAAGGAGTGTTAAATGGACGTATTTTCCTTGTAACCATTTGTGGAGTGTCATCGACACTTTTTATAAGTGGTATCGATTGAATTAGGATTGAGGGATCTTGAATCTTTAGGGCTTGATAAAAAAGGTCTGCTACTAATTCTCGTTCTTCTTCGTCCCAGTATAATTCCATAGGAAAGGTCTTCTCATCTTCACTTATTTTCTCAAGTCTTTTCTTTGCGCGATATAAATTCGACTTTACGGCTTCTTCTGTCGTCCTAAGAATTGCCGCTATTTCTTTTGATTGATATTGAAAGGCCTCTTTCAACATAAAGATGATTGCTTGCTTTGGTGTAAAATGCTTTATTAGCAATTCTACAGAATACATTAAATCAATAGCTTGATTTTCTTCCTTCAGATTTCCTATTTCATCAGCTAATTCGATGGTCTCCTTTTTCCTTTTTCGAACCTGATCAATCCAATGATGATAAGCAATTTTATTTAATAAGGCTGAGGTAAATGATTGCTGATTCGTATAATATTTCATTGTTTTCAGATAAACCTCTTGTGCAATATCATCAGCATCCCATTTATTTTGGGTAAGAAAGTGACAATATTGATGAAGTTTTGGATAATACTCCCGCCATAAAGCCTCCTCAGTCCTAGTTTCCTCCTGTAAGACTTCTGTGTTGTGCAAGCTCAGCTTGTTAGTCATTTGGTTCACTCCTTTAACACTCTCTACCTACTAAACGTTTCAAGGATGATAAAAAGATACGGGGTAAAAATTTATTTTTATTATCATATACAAAAACTGACTAAGGATTACCCCAAGTCAGTCTGAGTTCTAATGAAAAAGTCAGAAATATGTTTCCCTATTTTCCTGATGGTTTGTTTTGCATTTTCTTGGTCATTAAGACGGTCGGTTAAAACAGCAATATAACCTTTTCTTCCCTGACATTCGAATATTGCACAATCGTGTTCAACATTTGATAATTCCCCGGTTTTGTTAAAAACGGTGATCTGATTTTCGTCAACAAGTGCCGGGAGCTTATCTCTAATTTGCTGATGATTCAACATTTCCTTGGCGATATTTTGGCCATCGATTTCAAATAACTCATTAAAATCATTCACTAATTTGAGGCAATGAACGATTTCTTCCGGAGTTGTCTGGTTGTCCTTCCCTTGCTTCATTGCGGCAAAGTCCATCATCTTCCTATTAAGCTTCGTATGTTTAAGACCTAATTCTTGAAATTTGGTGTTAATCCTCTCAATTCCCAATAAATCAATTAGAATATTGGTAGCAGTATTATCTGATACGATGATCATCAAGGTCATTAAATCTTTAACGGATAGTGTCAATCCATTTGACAGCGCTTGTAAAACCCCAGACCCTCCTACTATATTTTCGTTTGAGATCGTTACCGGATGCTGGATATTAATTTCATCTTTATTATGTGCAAGCAGGACGGATAGTAAAATGGGAATCTTAATTAGGCTTGCGGATTGAAAGACTTCCTGGCTATTTAGGTAGCAAGGTTTGGTGTCTTCCAATTCTATCGCTAATCCGACGCGTCCATGAAAACCGTACAGTTCTTCTTGAATCTTCTCTTTTAATATCTCCATATCTACCTAGTAACCGCAACCTGTGAATAATCATGGTCTCCTGTTTTGTTTTTATCATATAAATGACACGCGATGAAATGACCATTCTCCACTTCCTGCCAGCTCGGTTTTTCAGAGGAGCAAACTTCCATCGCAACCGGGCAGCGAGTTCTGAATACGCAGCCGCTTGGTGGATTTATTGGGCTTGGCAACTCTCCTTTTAAAATAATCCGTTCACGCTGATCCTCAATGTCTGGATCTGGAATGGGTATCGCAGATAGCAGCGCCTGGGTGTATGGATGCAGCGGTTTTTTATATAACTCACTGCTTTCTGTTAATTCAACTAATTGCCCTAAATACATAACCCCAATTCGGTCACTAATTTGTTTCACCATCGAGAGGTCATGTGCGATAAATAAGTATGTTAACCCTTTTTCTTTCTGAAGTCGTTTTAACAGATTTACCACTTGAGCCTGGACCGACACATCAAGAGCAGAAATGGGTTCGTCGGCGATAATAAACTCCGGATCTAATGCTAGCGCGCGGGCGATGCCAATCCTTTGACGCTGCCCGCCGCTGAATTCATGCGGATAGCGATTGGCATGACTTCTATTTAACCCAACATCCTCTAATAATTGATAGACCCGATTAAGCCGCTCTTGTTTATTTGCGTACAAGCCATGGACTTCCATGGGCTCGGAT
Source organism: Neobacillus driksii (assembly GCF_013409995.1). Classification (GTDB taxonomy): domain Bacteria; phylum Bacillota; class Bacilli; order Bacillales; family Cytobacillaceae; genus Neobacillus; species Neobacillus driksii. Next base: position 57,154 of record NZ_JACCBX010000007.1, on the reverse strand, counting down.
ATTATTTCAGCTACTGTGGATCTTGGATTTAATGAAGCATATGGATCTTGAAAGATCATTTGCATTTGCCGGTGAAATGTATGTCTTTCCTTGGAATTTAATGTATGAATGTTTTTACCATTAAAAATAACTTCTCCATCGGTTTGGTCATAGAGCCCGATTATCGTTCTTCCAGCTGTAGATTTCCCACAACCTGATTCACCGACAATCCCAAAGGTCTCCCCTTTGTTAATATGGAAGGAAACACCGTCCACCGCTTTTAAGATTTCATTTTTACCTAAATGAAAATGTTTCTTTAAATTGTTTACTTGTAATAATTTCCCCATTCTATGCCTCCGACTCAACCCAATATCGCCTTGCTGCACAAAGTTCTCGTTCATAGATTGTTCCTGCTAATGGAATAATTTCAACGGTTTTTCCTGTATTGGGAGAATGGAGTAATTTTCCGTCACCATAACAAATTCCAACATGATGAATTCTGCCCTTTCCTTCTTCGTAGGCAAAAAAGAGCAAATCACCTGGTTTTATATCCTCTAGACTGATCTCAACCCCTTCATTTGCCTGGTCATGTGCATCGCGGGGAATAATATACCCATTAGCTTTACACATGGAATAGCTGAAACCTGAGCAGTCATATCCGTAACTGCTCATTCCACCCCATAAATAGGGAAGATTAAGAAATATTTCTCCGTCAGCAACAATATCGTTTCCATTTCCCTTATAGCGATTTGCTAGAGATTCAAAAATCGTAACATCGTCTGATTTCAGCAAACCTGTTCCATTAGGAGTTTTTACTAGTACCTTCCCTTCACCTTCTTTAATTAGAGGCAGGATGGTTTGATAAGAGAGTTCTATGTTTGAATCAATTAACAATGTTTTAGGTTTTTTGACAACAACAACTTGACCTTCTTTACTATTCCAGTCTAATGGACATTCTGCCAGTTGAGATGACGGAACCCAGCCAGGGTAGCCGTTTTTATTTTTTGATGTCGGTTGGTCCGGGATGATTACATGAACCCAATTATCTTTCTCTTCGATTACAATGACTTCTTCACCATATAGAAGCTGAGTTTGCACAAGATTTTGTTCACACAATCCAAGTCGTGTTTCAAACGTTAACCCTTCTAACCATGTATTGATATCCACCGGGTTGCTTATTGCTGCAACATCCAAATCTCTTGCAGAGTTATAGGACGTCCAGACTGTAGCTACCGGGACGTTTACAAGTCGTTTATCCAACCGTAACCCCTCCTTCTATTGTTACATTCTTAATTCCGAGGCCAGGACAATCTGGAAATGTAATGAATCTATTATTATATTGAATACCTCCAGCAACAATATCCCTCGCCAGCATAAGTGGTGCATCAAAGTCGAATCGAGTAATATTTGCTTTGCTTGCCGCAAAATGAGCCGCAGCCGTTATCCCCAGTCGTGTTTCTATCATGCTTCCAACCATGCACTCTACTCCGCACGTTTCAGCGAGCTGATTAATAATTTGAGCTTGATAGATTCCGCCCGCTTTCATCAGCTTAATATTAATTAAATCAGCGCTTCTGGTCTTTAAAACTTGGAATGCCTGCTTAGGTGTGAAAACACTTTCATCAGCCATAATAAGGGTTTCAACAGAATCTGTAACCTGTTTAAGGCCCTCTAGATCATCTGCTTTCACTGGCTGTTCCACTAATTCGATTCGTAAATCACTATCCTCCATTTTACGAATGGTTTTAATCGCATCTTTTGCGGTCCAGCCTTGATTGGCATCCAATCTGATTTTTATAGTATTGCCTACTCTTTTTCTTATCTCTTTAATTCGCTCTAAGTCCTTGGAGATATCATCTTTCCCTACCTTAACCTTTAAGACATTGAAGCCTTTCTGTATATAAGATACCGCATCGTCACCCATTTCCTCAGGACTATTCACACTAACGGTAAAATCCGTCTCGAGCTCTTTTTTATAACCGCCAAGGAACTGGTAAAGCGGAAGTCCGCAAAATTGGGATAAACAATCATATAAGGCCATATCAATTGCGGCTTTTGCACTTGTATTTCCTATCAAACTCGTTTTTAACCCTTGAAAAATTAATTCATAGTTTAGAAGACTTTTGTTTATTAAAAAAGGTTTAATGACGTGGAGAATCGCTGATTCAATGCCCAACAAACTATCACCGGTAATAACAACAGTTGGAGGTGCTTCTCCCAAGCCAGTAATTCCATTGTCACACGTTACTTTCACAAAAATAGCTTCTGCTGTTGTTACGGTTCTTAATGCCGTTTTAAAAGGTTTGATGAGCGGAACTGCTGCACGAAATGTTTCAATGTCCTTAATTATCAAGTTTCTCCCCCCTTTACACGATACCACTTTCAACTATTAGACTTTTATTATTTGTATTTAAGACAGCTTGTGCTCCCAAGGGCATGGAAATATGCGGGTTACAATGTCCCATCATGAATCCTCTTATGGCCGGTTTATTGGCCCACAAAACATAATGGTTAATAACTTCTTCAAGTGTTAAAGTCAGTTCCCTGTTTGGTGTACAATCACAAAAATCTCCAATAACGATGCCATTTACATCATTTAGTTTCCCGGCCATTTTAAGTTGATTCAGCATCCGATCGACTGATCTTGGTTCTTCATTTACATCTTCAACAAATAGTATTTTGTCGATCGTATCGATTTCAAATGGTGTGCCCAGGGTGCTGACTATGAGGGATAAATTTCCGCCAACCAGTTCACCACTCGCAACACCCTCAACCAGTGTCTCCAAAGGAGAAAAACGCTCTGTATAACTTACTTCCGTTGGCTCAAATAATTGCTGAAAACCTTGTTTTGATAATGTATGCGTATCCTCCTTTCCGACATCCGAACCAAGCATGGGTCCATGAAAGGTAATCAGACCTGTTTCTTGCCTGATTGCAGTATGTAAAAAAGTGATATCACTATAGCCCCAGAGTATTTTCGGGTTTGCTTTTATTATTTCGTAATCTATATTTGCTGCCAGTCTCGCGGTTCCATAGCCTCCACATGCACAAAAAATAGCCTTTACTTTAGAGTCGAGAAACATAGCATGTAAATCCTCTAACCTTTCTTCATCGGATCCTGCTAGATAGCCATATATTTTATCAACACTCCTGCCAACCTTTACCCGCAATCCTAATCCCTTCAAAAACTCTATTCCTTTTCTGAGAATTTTTTGATTTGGCGGGCTAGCGGGAGCGATTACGCCAACTGTATCCCCTATGTGCAAACGGTTTGGTTTTAGTAAACTCATTAGAACACCCTTTCTCACACCTATCAGTCTAGTATTTTAGGACAAAAGGGATGTTCAGCGAACATCCCTTTCCTAATTTACTTTTTATCAGCGGACTTTAATTCTAAATATCCTACTGGATGACGGACAATGCCTGTTACACTTTCATTCTGTAAATAGACTTGGTTATAGAAGTGGATTGGAATGATCGGTGCCTCTTCAAAGAGAATCTTTTCGGCTTTGTACATCAAGTCAAAACGTTTCTTTTCATCTGATTCATTTTTTGCATTCTTCACCAATTGATCAAATTCAGCATTGCTCCAGCCGGTACGATTCATCGAATGTCCAGTTTGGAAGTTTTCCACAAAGTTGATTGGATCTGCATAGTCTGCAAGGAATGAGCTGCGGGACAGCTGGAATTTTAATGCTTTTTGATCTGTTGCAAATACATTCGATTCCATATTCGCAAGTTTTACGTCAACACCTAAATTTTCTTTAAACATTTGCTGCAGGGCTTCAGCAATTTTCTTGTGTGAATCTAATGTATTATACGTCAGAGTAACTTCAGGAAGTGTTGAGTATCCCTCTTCTTCCATTCCCTTTTTTAACAGCTCTTTCGCTTCTGCTACATTCGTTTTAAGCAAATCACCATTCGCTTCACGGAAGTCCTTACCGGCTGCATCCTTAAAGCCATATGAAACAAAACCATAAGCAGGCTTTTCTTTATTTTTGGTAACAAGTTCTACAATTTGCTTTTGGTCAACCGCCATCGCAAATGCTTTACGGATATTAACATTTTGGAAAGGTTCCATCGTTACATTAAAACGATAGAAATATTCACCTGCTTGGTCCTCTACTTTCACGTCGCCTTCTTTAAACAATGATTCTGCTAAATCCGCAGGAACATCAGAGCTATCAAGCTCACCAGTCTTGAACATTTGATATTCCGTATTGGTATCATCAACCATAGCCCAATGGATTTTATCCAATTTTACATTTTTGGCATCCCAGTATTTGTCATTCTTCACCATTGTGAAATCACTGTCATGGTTCCATTCTGATAAGGTAAATGGACCATTACCAACGAAAGAATCTGCTTCAGAAAACCATTCTGGATTCTCAGTTGCTACTTTTTCGTTGATTGGAAAAAACGCTGGGTTTGCAATAACGCTTAAGAAATAAGCCTGAGGACTAGTAAGTGTGACTTCAAATGTCTTCTTATCTACTGCCTTTACTTTCACATCGTCTGCTGTTCCTTTTTCTGTATTAAAGGCTTCTCCGCCTTCAATAAAATAGCCTAAAAAAGCTGCGCCAGAACCTGTTTTTGGATCCAATAGCCGTTTCCAGGCAAATACAAAGTCATCTGCTGTTAAATCATCACCATTAGACCACTTTGCATCTTCACGGATGTGGAAGGTATAGGTTTTGCCATCCTCTGATACATCCCATTTTTCGGCTGTAGCAGCTTTTGGCTGGTGATTTTCGTCTAAACGGGTTAATCCTTCCATGATATTGTTTAAAGCATTCCATGATACTGCATCAAAACCGATTGGCGGGTCAAAGGAGGTAGGTTCTTGTCCGTTATTAAGATAGAGGACTTTTTCGGTCTTTTCCTTCGAATCACCATTTCCATCATCCTTTGGTTCGCTACCAGCATCGCTATTTGCTGTACATGCTGCTAAAGCAAATAACAACATGAAAGAGACCAACATCGTAATAAATTTCTTCATCTTCTTCCCCCTAAATAAGTGTTTTATATTTTTACAAACGTTGAAACCAATTTTTTTGCGCGTTCGTCCTGCAGCCAGCAATCCACATGGTGGATATTGCTTAGTGAGGATTGAACCGGATACACTCGTTCACACACTTCCATTGAATACTTACAGCGTGCAGCAAACGCACAGCCTACCGGTGGTGAAAATAAGTCAGGTGGTGTTCCTGATATTGGGACCAGCTCAGCCTTTTCAATATCCAATCGTGGTACAGATTGAAGCAGTCCAATCGTGTAAGGATGCTGAGGGCGATAGAAGATTTCCCTCCGGCTTCCTATTTCCACAATCTTACCTGCATACATAACTGCCACTCGATCGGCAACTTGGGCCACTACTCCTAAATCATGCGTGATTAAAATAATGGAGACACCTGTTTTTTTCTGTATATCACGGAACAATTCCAATATTTGTGCCTGTATCGTTACATCTAGAGCAGTCGTTGGTTCATCTGCAATTAACACGTCAGGACTGCACACAAGCGCCATCGCAATCACAATCCGCTGGCGCATCCCGCCGCTAAACTGATGAGGGTACTGTTTTAAACGTGCTTCAGGGCTTGGAATACCAACGAGCTGGAGCATTTCAACCGCGGCCATTTTGGCCTCGGCCCTTGATATCTTTTCATGTTCCATAATTCCTTCCATAATTTGCTCACCAATGGTAAGGGTTGGATTTAAAGCAGTCATGGGGTCCTGAAAAATCATGGATATATTTGCACCACGAATTTTCCGCAGTTCAGGCTCTTTTAACTTAATTAAATCCATATTATTAAAAAGAATTTCTCCACCTACAATTCTTCCTGGCGGTTCAGGAATCAATCTCATGATACTTTGGGAGGTTACACTTTTCCCACAGCCGGATTCACCGACAATGGCCAGCGTCTCCCCTTTATGTAGATCAAAGCTGACCCCGCGAACGGCTTGGACCTCACCGCCGTACGTGGAAAAGGCCACTTGAAGGTCTTTAACCTGAAGAATTTTTTCCATGATGTTACCTCCTTAGCTTCGGATCAAGAGCATCCTGCAGCCCATCACCCAAAACATTAAATGCAAACATTGTTAAAGAAATAAAAAGGGTTGGAAAAAACAATCGCCACCAGTATCCTGATAGAATGGTAGACAAACCATCATTGGCCATGACTCCCCAGCTTGCATGCGGTGCTTGAATACCAAGGCCGATAAAACTTAAAAACGCTTCTGCAAATATAGCTGATGGAATCGTAAGTGTCATTTGGACAATGATGGGTCCCATTGTATTTGGTAAAAGATTCTTGCGAATAATCCTTCCTGTTTTCGTTCCAAACGTTTTGGATGCCAATACAAATTCATAGTTTTTAATTTGTAAGACTTGTCCGCGGACAATTCTCGCCATACCAACCCATCCGGTTATCGACAGAGCTAGGATGATCGTTGTTAGCCCTGGACCAATCACTACCATGACTAAAATAACAACCAGTAAATAAGGGAGACCATACAAAATCTCCACGAACCTCATCATCAGATTATCGGTTTTTCCACCTTTGTAACCAGCAAACCCTCCATAAACAACACCAATAATAAAGTCAATTAGCGCGGCAACTAAACCAACAAATAGAGAGATACGGGCACCATATGCTGTTCGTGTAAATACATCTCTTCCTAAATCATCTGTTCCAAACCAATATTCACCCGATGGCGGCAAATTTTGAGAGGTTAACTTTTGTGTTTCTACCGAGTGAGGTGAAATAATTGGACCAAAAATGGCGAATAGTGCTAACAATATCAAAAACGCCATCCCTGCTATGGCAAGTTTATTTTTTAATAGCCGGTACCACGAATCTTTCCAATACGACAAGCTTGGTCTTACGACAGCTTCTGCTTCTGATTGATTTTGTACCTTGGGGACAAACCATTCATCAGGAATACCAGGCGAAATATTCTGTTCTTCCTGTTTACGCAGTTCCATTTACTTCGCCTCCTTTTTGTGGAGCTTGATCCTAGGGTCTAATACTCCGTATGCAGAATCAACCAAAAAAAGCATCAGAATCAAGATAGCACTATAAAAAACGGTGGTACCCATTATGACCGGAAAATCACGGTTATTGATACTATCAACAAAATATTTGCCCATCCCTGGAATTGCAAAAATTTTCTCAATGACAAACGTCCCCGTTAAAATACTTGCTGCCAATGAACCTAAGACAGTCACTACAGGGAGAAGAGCATTTCTTAAAGCATGTTTAAAAACAATTTTAACTGGTGATAACCCTTTAGATTTTGCAGTCCTTATATAATCCTGTGTTAAAACTTCAAGCATACTTGAACGTGTTAACCTCGCTATAATCGCCATTGGACCTGTGGCCAAAGCTAAAATTGGCAATACCATATGTTTTGGGCTTGTCCAGGTTGCAACCGGAAATAGTGGAAAATTAACAGCTAATTGTTCAATCAAAAATGTTGCCATTACAAAGTTTGGAATCGATATCCCTAGGACAGCAATACTCATCGAAAGATAATCAATTATTCTATTATGTCGAAGTGCGGCAATAATACCGAGTGTAAGGCCAGAAATGACCGCGAGGATAAGAGTATAAAATCCTAGTTCAAAACTAACCGGAAATCCCCTTCCCAGCATTTCATTAACAGTCTGTGATGATTTTTTGATTGATGGACCAAGGTCTAGGTGTAGTAGAGCTGATAAGTAGTTTCCATATTGGACTAAGAGAGGTTCGTCTAGATGATAATAAGCTTCGAGGTTTTTTTGAATGGCTTCATTCGTTGTTCTTTCTTCATTAAATGGTGATCCCGGCACCGAGTGCATTAAGAAGAATGTCCCGCTAATAATGAGCCAAAGAGTAATAATCATGGCGATAAATCGTTTGATAAAGTATGTATTCATGCTTTGTCCTCTCTTAACAGAATGTAGTTCTCATCGCTAATTCAGTCATGACAAGCATTGCTTGATACGCTTCCAATATATTTTTTGCCTGAAAACGTACAATCGTTGTTCCAGGTACGATTTCTGTTCCTGGCATTAAATTTGCCCACTCTGCTTGGCCATAGTTAGCAAATTCAATTCCAAGCATTGGACGGTCAGGAGGCGTAAGTGGTTTTACAGTTTCTTTATTTTTCAATGCAAAAGCTGTTTTTTCGCGGAGAAGTTGTCCTGCCTTTACAGGTGTTAAAGATTTTGCAGCGGACCGTGAAATCGTCTCTTTTACGATAGCGGTTGTAACATTTGGAATAAGCTTCTCTGCCTCAATTGCCGCGCCATCATCACCAGCTACCATTAACACCGGTACATCAAAATATCCAGCAACATAGGCATTAAACCCTAATTCTCCAACAGTGACATCATTAATGTACATATTCCGTACTCCAAAAATCATTGAATGAGACATGACTCCTTTTAAAGAAGCACGGGCATGGTAACCTACAAAGATTGCCCCATCATACGTATCATCCAAGCCTTGAACCATCGAAAAGGGCTTCACGTCACCAGTAATAAGTTGTGTTTCAGGATGCAGCCTTTCAATTAACAGGTTATTCATTTTTGAGTGGCTGTCGTTCACAACTACCTCCTTCCACTTTTGCTCAAAAGCTGTCGTTACCACATGGTTAGCCTCATCAGTCATGATGATTCGGCTCCGTTCATAATTATGCTTGTTGGAATCAACATGGGTATGGTCAACAAGACCTGTTATTCCTTCCATATCTACGGATACATATAACTTCATCTTAGACCTCCTATTTAAAATACTTAATTTTCTTAAAATTATAAATTATTATTCTATTTTTTTCAAATTTTTTATAAAATATTATTTCAAAATCGTTCTTGCCGAAGATAACGTTCAATTCTTGGTGCTCTTTTTAGGACTTGAAATATAAATAAAGGAAAAATGATAAATTTGAAACTTTATCTCCCCTTACCTCGTAGTGTTATAGTAAGTGATAGAATTGAAAGTAAGTTCACTTTTCTACATAATTAGATTTATAAATGAATATAGGATACTAAACTTGATAAGGAGTGGAACGATTTGGGAGTTACGCTTAGTAAAGGTCAAAAAGTTGATTTAACAAAGTCACATCCTGGTCTGCAAAATGTGGTCGTGGGTTTAGGTTGGGATATTGCACATAATGGTTCTAACTTTGATTTAGATGCCTCCACCTTTTTATTAGGAGCTTCTGGAAAGGTTCAAAGCGACCAGGATTTTATTTTTTATAATAATCCATCTGGCGGTAATGGCTCGATTAATTACAGCGGTGATAACCGAAGTGGCGCTGGCGAACGGGATGACGAACAAATCAGAATTGATTTACAAAGAGTGCCAAGCCATATCCATCGAATTGCATTTACCATTACGATTCATGACGCTCAAATGAAGCAGCAGGATTTTGGACAAATCTCTAATTCATACGTACGTATTTTCAATGAACAAACAAATGAGGAACTACTTCGTTTTAACCTTGGCAGAGATTTTACTGTAGAAACGGCAATTGTTGCTGCGGAACTATACCGCCATAACGGAGAATGGAAATTTAATGCGATTGCGAGCGGTTTTCAAGGTGGACTAGCTGCCTTATGCCGCAATTTCGGGGTAAGTGTGGATGACCCTACACCAGCAAACACACCGCCCGATCAACAAAATTTATTTAACAACAATCAAAATCAATATAATAATCAGAACCAATACAATAACCAAAATTCATACAATCAAAATCAATTTAACAATCAAAACTCATACGGTTCTAACCCATATCAGCAAAACCAACAGCACGAGCGAATCCATTTACAGCCGGAATCATCCTATTCACAACAGCCGGCTTTTGGATATCCAACCCAAACCTCACACGGTAGCACCCATCGTACATATGGAGACGATATTCATTGTCCACGCTGTAGTTCAACTAATGTTCGTACTGGACAAAAGGGATTTGGTTTGGGCAAAGCAGCGATTGGCGGTTTAATTCTCGGACCTGTTGGATTACTTGGTGGATTTATTGGAAAGAATCAGTTGAAATTTACTTGTAATAGTTGCGGCAACTCATGGTCACCGAATCAAACGGACTATGCAGAATGGGCAAATCAATCAAAAAGAAAAGCGCAGGAATTATTTAATCGTTACAAAAGTCAGGATGTATTAGAAGCAGTCGTTGCGGCTTGTGCATTGGTTTCCATGGCAGACGGTTACTTGGACGCAACAGAACGACAAAAAATGGTTGAATTTATTCATTCTAGCGAAGAATTACGAGTTTTTGACAGCAATAAAGTCCTTCAGAGATTTAATTACTTTGTATCCCGGATAGAAGCCGATCGTATGATTGGAAGAGCGGAAGCTTTTCGTGCTCTTGGTAAAATAAGATCGAAGCCTGAAATTGCCCGTTTAGTGGCTCGTTACTGTATTGCAATTGGCTATGCAGACGGCAATTTTGACCACAATGAAATGCAAATGGTCAGCGATATTTGCCGCGAACTCGGATTAAATCCTGGTGAGTTTCTTTCATAATATTGGGCTGTGTTAAAATAGGCTGTTGATTTACGCTCCAGGCGCGAGCGGTTCGCGGGCTCGCCCGTGAGCCTCCTCGGTCGTCCCGACATGCGGGGTCTCACTCAGCTCGTACACCCGCAGGAGTCGAGCGCCCTCCGCTCCAATCAACAGGTTCTAAAATCAATAGTTTTCTTTAACACAGCCAAAAAGTAAAACCTCAATCCGCGAATTCGGATTGAGGTTTTTCAAATTTATTCTTGCCAGACTCGTTTGTTTTCTACTCGTTTTGTCAGACCCTTTGAATCCAATCTTTCTAAAAATGGAATCATATACTTGCGTGAAAGGTCTAGGATTTCTTTCGCATTGCCCACTTCAAACTCGTCACCTGTACCACTTCGAAGTTTTTCGACTGCTTCTGTAAAGACGTCCCCGTGATAAGCAAATTGCTCGTCCAAATGAACCACTAACTCCTGTTCTTCCAGAAAACGTCTTAAATCTGCCTCTAGAGAGTCAGGTATTCCAGAATCTGAAAAATAATCCTTATAATAACGAACTTTTAGCCCATCCTTCTTAATCTCATTCAGCATGTTTTCAGTACGCCTTTGCCAGCTTTTTGGTACATGCGGTACAAAGTCTGTTAACGAAACAAACTGTCCTTTTCGATTAAATGTGCCATTTGCAATCCCGTTTTCAATCACAAAATCAAGCAGCGATTTTGGGAATCGTTTTTGCATGGACTGCAGAAGCTCAGCCTTATTCAAACCAAGTTTCATCGAATGCGTTTGATGGAATTCTTGCAGGGTGTCATAGATGTCTTCCTCAATCGAATTGATTAACATCTTGAGTGTATACTCTTTACCGTTGTATAAAACAAAATCATCATCTTCTAGAAACTCATTCATTGTTTCTTCATCCAGCGCGGTACGCTTTATTAATTCCCCTAGAGTTAAGCTTTTTGCTTCAAATATGGCAGCCGTAATCCGTTCCTTTGGAGATCCTACTTTTTTCTTCTCCAACTCTTCAATCGTTTGATTTCCGAATCTGTATTTATTTCCTCTTGGATCAATCACCCAGCCGCCGCCAATCGTTTCTTGCGGACTTGGACGTCGTAAAATAAAGCGGTCACCACGCTTCGTAAGAATTTCCTCCTCCAAACGAAGCTGACATAATATTTCACCATTTTCTTGTTTAAGCTCATTCCTGTCAAAAAAGACAATACGTCCCATTGCCTCTGTCGTGCCGATATGGAGCTTGATTGGCATTCTCTGTTTCACCATATGTTCAAGGTCCTCAACCACACGTATCGCTACATCGACTGTCTTTGTAACGATAAAATGCTCTGACGAAACCAAAACATCACCACGTTCTAAATCCTCTTTTGAAACCCCTGAAAGATTGATAGCCGTGCGCTGCCCGGCATATGCCTTTTGTGCTTGCTTATGATGGACCTGAATCTGCCTTGCTTTTACTTCCAGACCTTCTGGCATGATTTTAAGCGTTTGTCCCTCTTCTACACTTCCTTCATAGACCGTTCCACGAACAACAGTCCCCTGGCCCTTTACCGTAAACACCTGGTCAATCGGCAGGCGAAATGCCCCTTTTGCATCTCTCATTTGTTGCTTTTTAAGCGTTGTAATGATTAAATCTTTTAATTCCTCAATACCCTTTTTCGATAGGCTGTCTACTAACACAAATGGGGCACCCTCAAAGACGCTCCCTTTTAGTTCTTCTAAAATGTCATCTTTCACAAGCTCAATAAATTCTTCATCAACCCGGTCAATTTTTGAGATCGCAACCAGTCCATTTTTCACGCCTAAGAATTTCAAAATATCCAAATGTTCACGTGTTTGCGGCATTACACCTTCGTCTGCTGCTACTACCAATACAACTAGGTCAATTCCTGCAACCCCTGCGATCATTTGCCGAATAAAGCGCTCATGTCCTGGAACGTCAATCACCGAAATTTGAATTTCCTGATCCTCATATAATGGTGCAAATCCGAGTTCAATCGAGATTTGTCGTTCTTTTTCTTCTTTTAATCGGTCCGTATCCACATTGGTCAAGGCTTTTGTCAATGAAGTTTTACCATGATCTATATGTCCTGCCATGCCAATTGTAAAATATCGTTTTTCCAAAGTTGCCACCTGCTTTTTTAGGTCTTCCTTTTTACTTTATCTTTAACGAACTAATAGTTCAAGAGAACATTTTTAGACAGATAGATGAGCGCCAATTGCACCGCAGTATTCTCCTTTTTCTAAAAACACCGGTGTTACTCTTACCATACCCAAATAAGACTCAAGAGCATGTCTTAATGGTTTATTACCAGCAGTGGCACTTCCAATGATGACAGCGCTTTTAATCTGATGAATAGTTGCTGCCTGCGAAGTTAACAACACGATGGTTTCTGCTATCATATTGGAGAGCGAAGCCATTCGGTCTGCTTCTGAAGGATTCATTCGAATACCCTTTGCAAAATTTGCTGCTGTTAATTCACCGTTAACGGGACTTTCAGCTGATTCATATATGTCTTTTACCATTAAATCTACATTATTTTTATTTCCTTCTTCCGAGAGGCATGTGAGTTGACGATAGCCCCGTACTTTTGTTAATAGTGATCCAAGACCCGTAAACGTCCCCCCGCCAATTCCACTGCCAAGAATCCGCTCTACCTTGTCACCTTTCACTACATGCCAAGAGGTTCCGGTTCCAATGTTTACGATTAAATAGTTATCTCCAATACTCTTATTTTCAGCCTCTAATAAAAAACGTGTACCCTCACAGGTTGCTTGGAACTCAGGTATGATCACACTCTCGGGAAAATACTTTTTTTGTATGATACTCGATTTTCCACCAGTTAATGAAACTGTTAAGGATGGAACAGACAATTTTAGCCATGAAATCGCTGAATCATGCTCGTTTATGGGGAATTTTTTAAAGTGCATTCTTCCATTTTCCTGATAAACCATTTTGATCAATGAACCGCCAGCATCAATTCCTGCAGTGTTCCGCAGCATCCTTCCCACTCCTTTAAAACGACTAGTTTACTTACATATTTGACAATCATCCGCAATTTCCTGCTTTTCATTTCACCAATCCTCAACATTCATTTCGCTCCATGAGGCTAGTAATGTGCTATGGTTCAAAATAAAAAACCAGAATTTTTTTCTGGTTTTTTAATGCTTTAATTCAACTATTCGATAATACACAATCAGAATGGTTTGAGTGATAAGATAAAAACAAATTGAGTAAATGATTTGATATCCATGCTTATAATGGAATATCCCAATCTTATGATTTAGCCATTCAAAGCAAAAGGAAACGAGTGTTGCAACGGATATAAAAAGGACAATATATTTATCGCTTTTACAGAGCTTTTTATAAAAATAAAGAAAAATATAGCCATATGGTGGATAAAGGAGATATAAAACTAGATCCATACCTGTATATTGTGGACCATCCATAATATCATAATAATCAAATGGGGCAATTCCGAACGAGTTATCAATAATACTAGGAACAATTAAACTATACAGAAAGATTAGTACTGTAAATTGTTTAGAAAATACTTTTGGAAGAAAGAAAAAAACACCCCAAGCGATGATAATAAAACCGAGTAGACAATAATCATTAAAACCAAATCCAGACTCAGTCCACGACATTTTTTTCACCCCTTGAACATGGATCGAGACCTCTATACCATTTCAAGGTTAATAATAGAACCAACAAAAATATTGAAAAGTATAAAAAAGTATAAAAAATATTCCATTGTTTAAAGGTGTACATACCTTTGTATTCGTTTATTAAATCACTCGATACTGTAATAAAGCTAAATAGTGAAAAGAATTGTATTTTTTTATTCCAAGGGCTTCGATAAATTAGTAAGGTGAAGCAACACATTAATAATGGAACAAATACATTCTTAAAAATAAGAGTGGCAATATATAAATCTGTATCCGTTGTGGTTTTCATCCACTTAAACGTATCGAACAATCCAATATAGGTATTAGTATTAATAAGACAGCATAGTAAAAAAAGAAGTGTGACCTCTTTAACAGAGGCATGCCGGTGAATTCTGTTAAATAAAAACAGCCCAATAAGGACCCAGCTAATGAAAAAATAAAAGGTTACAATCATGGGTATATCTCTCCTAATTTACCATAGCCTCTTTTATCTATATAATTAGCTTTAACCTAATAAGCTAAATCATTCATACACCTCCATAAATTAATCTTTTTAGTAATATTTAGGATATATTGACGACAATACTTATTTACGGTTATCATCATAATGACTATCAAATTTAGGAGGCTATATCATGTCTGCGTTAGTTTTTATGGCTTTGTATCGTCCGAAACCCGGAAAAGAGAATGAATTAAAAGAAATCCTTAAAATACATATCCCGGTCCTTCGTGAGGAGGGCTTGATAACCGAACGTGAATTACTAACGCTGCAAGCTGAGGACGGAACAATTATTGAAATTGCAGAATGGAAGTCTAGTGAGGCAATTGATCAAGCACATCAATCAAATAAAGTAATGGCGATATGGAACCAAATTGGTGCTGTCGCTGAACTTACAAATCTATCTACCCTTGCAGAAGCACAATATCCTTTTCCAAACTTCAAAGCTATTTAGGTTCAAAAAAATGAGTGCCCATCTCCTTTTGGTATAAGGAAAGGGCACTCATTTTTTTAGTAAGAAGCTAATCGATAACAAACTCTGTCCGGCTATAGCCTTCCCTAGTCTTTTTTACTTCTAGTATAGCTGGTATTGCATTTTTCAATTCTTGGACGTGGGAGATAACTCCAATCATACGCCCAGATTGCTGCAGGTCAATTAATGTGTCGATTGCTTTATTCAGTGATTCTTCATCTAATGAACCAAATCCTTCATCGATAAACATCGTATCAATCGAAACTCCACCCTGGAAGCTTTGAATTACATCGGCCATTCCAAGGGCAAGGCATAATGAAGCATTAAACTTCTCTCCCCCTGACAAGGTTTTTACATCTCGCGTTTGACCTGTGTACGCGTCAAACACGTCAAGACCAAGTCCACTTTGTCTCCCGCGAGCTTCTTGACGTTCACTGCGTTCCAAAATAAATTGACCGTTTGACAGCCGCTTTAGCCGCTCGTTGGCTGCTATAATAATTTGCTCCAGATATTCAATTTGCAAGTACCGTTCAAATGATATTTTACTGCCATTTTGTCCTCTAACTACATCAAATAAATCTGTTATCATATTCATTTTCTTTTCTAAGGCCGCTACCGTTACTTCCGTATTTAGTATCTTTCTCCTTAAGTCTAATACCTTATTTTGATAGCCTTCAGAATCACTTAATGCTTTAAGGGCTATGTCGCGTTCAGTTTTCTTACTGGTTAATTCGTTCGTTAACAGGTCCAAATCTGCCTTTGTCTTATCCTTCAATTCCTCTTTAAGCTCGCAGATTTGGGCTTTTAGTGTTTCAATATTTTTATTAAAATCGTCAATAGAATCTTTTAATTGCTTTCGAGCTGAATCCGGCAATTTTGCACTTAAATAATCTTCCTCCGAGACAAATTGAGCCTTTTGCCATTCGGAGATGAATTGGGTTTCTGAGCGTTCCTTTTTCTCTTTACTTTCTTGTAGCTGCGCAAGGGCACTAGCATAATAGGTAAATGCTTGAGTCTCTGCTTCTTTTGAATCTTGTAACTGCCTTTGGGCAGAATTCCAATCTCTCTCAAGCTTTTCTTTTCGATTTTGTGCTTCAATGATTTGCTTTTGTAACGTAGCTAGATTTCGTATTTCATCTGGAATTCGGCCAACCTTTTCGTCATATATAGCTTTTTCCCTAACAAATAACGTTACCTTTTCTTGATGAGCTAAAGAGAGTTTTTCTCTTGTGCCCTCCATTTGTTTTAGCACATTCTCCGTGGTCTCAAGGGACTTCTTCAAAGTTGTTAGCTTTTCCTTTTCCTTTAGTAAACCATCTACTTCTTTCCTAAGTTCTTGTCCCTCTTTAACGATACGATTATATATATTATCGGCATCCTCAACCTGATACCCGATGGTACCAACTTCTTTGGCTTTGCCTTCAAGCTGTTCTTTATTGGTGTTGAATCTGGCAGCTGCGTCGCGATACAAATTATTCGAATGGTCTAAATCCTTCTTCACTGCATCTAGTGCTTCCTTAGTAGGAACCGCGTCCTGTCCATCAGCTTTGTGAGGATGCTCTGGGCTGCCGCAAACAGGGCATGGCTTCCCATCATGCAAGTGCATGGCAAGAATACTTGCTTGCCCGCTAATCCATGATTCTTCAAGTTTTTCGTATTGTTCTTTAATTGCTAAATAACCCTCGCGCTTTACAGTGTAATCATGTTGTAGTTTTATTTGATCTTGGAAGTACTTTAAATAATCTTTGATGACTCCTACTTGTTCTCTCAATTCAAGTAAGGTTACCTGTTTCGTTGGTAATTCATCAATTAGCTTCTCTATCTTTTTAATATCAGTAGAAATCTTTTCTTTTTCTATATTTTTGGCACTTATATAAAGTTTATTAACCTCAAGGTCTTCAGCTAACTTTTGCACCTGAGAATCTATTCTTAATAGCTCCGAGTTTTTAGTATCAATCTCTTGCACAATTGGTAAGTATTCATACAAGCGATCAACAGTGCGGACACTTTCCTCCCGCTCCCCTTTCCGCTGCTCTTCTATATCGTAAACGGTTTGTGCCTTCTCACGATTTACTCTTGCTTTTTCTAATGCAATTTCAGCCTCTTGCAGAGCCTGTTTTTTTGCCCTTTCATCCGTACGCCATTCGTTAACCTGGTTTTCATAGGCTACTATTTTACTAGCTCGTTCTGCTTTTTCAAATTGAATTTCCTTTTCCTTAAAGCTTGGAATCAGTAGAGAGGATTTTTCAAGCTTTGCTTCTTTTTCATCGAGCTCTAAGAACCGCTCATTTAACGATTTTGAATGATGATAGTCCTCAAGTTTTTGGTTATATTCTTCTTCTGCTTTCTCAGAACGTTTCTTATTTATCGTCATTTCCATTAAATAGTAGTCCGTTTCAACATCTAAGCCTTCGACAATTTGATGTGTATTATATTGGGACTGAGAAAACACTTCAGCAAGCTTTGACTGCTCGCGTATCGGTATTGCAGCTTGGATATCTTTTATATAGCGCTCAATCATTGAAGCTTCTCTTTTATACTCATCCTCGGCAGCCTTTTTTTGTTCGCGCAGGCGTTCACTAATCCACTTATAAGGCTCAGTTTTAAAGATTTTCCTAAGAATTTCTTCTTTGTTTTCTGTTTGTGAAGTTAATAACTTTCGGAACTCTCCTTGCGGAAGCATGACAATTTGACTAAACTGATCCTGTGTTAGCCCAACAATCTCTTCTACCTTCTTATTAATCTCCGATACGATTTGTCGATCCACGCATGGGATTTCACCGTCTCCCGTTTTTTCAAAAAACTCATATTGCTCCCCTGTGGCACCCTTGTTGCCTTTTTTAACATGGGGCAGTTGTCTTTTAATCCTATACTGCTTGTTGTGAAGCTCAAACTCTAGCTCTACTGAAGTATGAACATCATCCGAGGCGAAATCACTCCGCATCATCTTCGAATCACTGCGGTCCTCCCCACTAGCTGATCCATAAAGAGCAAAACAAATCGCATCAAAAATTGTTGTCTTACCTGCACCTGTATTACCTGAAACAACAAATAATCGGTTATCTTTTAGTTCTGTAAAATCAATGACTTCACGGTCCCTATATGGTCCAAAAGCGGTAATTGTTATTTTTAGCGGTCTCATCGTTTACTCTCCCTACTCTTTCTGATTGGTTGCGACTGTAACCATTTCTTTCGAAGGTTTAACAGGCTGTTCACTATCCTTTAGTAGAAGCTCCTGAAGGACTCCTAAGAAAATCGTTTCTGCTTCCTCATTTAAAGCTGTTCCTTTTACTTCCTGGTAAAAAGCTTTAAATAGGGATAGATCGTCCATTTTTGTTCTAGCTACTTTTTTCGTACTTGCACCATCAGTTTCGATAGGAGTTTTGATTACACGTTCGACATGCATCGCATTTGGATAAACGGAACGAACTTTCTCCATCGGCATAAGTATTGGGGTTTCATCTAATAACCGAACAAATACATAATCTTCATTCGTAGGTTGCTTTAACAGCTCTTCCATTTTCGCTTCAACCGTTCTCATATCACGAGCGGGTTTTAGTAAACGTTTTTCAAGTGTAACCTTACCAGTACCATCCATTTCCACGACAAAGAATCCTTTCTTATGCTTTTCCTCTGAAATGGAATATTTAAGTGGTGAACCTGCATAATTGATTGTTTCATTCAAAACAAAATGGGCTTGGTGCAGATGACCTAATGCCGTATAGTGAAATTTTTCAAAATGTGCTGCACTAACATGCTCCGCCCCGCCAATCGAGAGTGGACGTTCCGATTGGCTAGTATTGTCCTCTTTTTCTCCCGTTGGGGTTACAAACGCATGTCCCACAAAAACGTGTCGGACATTGGGATCCATTTTCGCTGCAATCTCATCTGTAATTTTTTTCATCGCATCATTATGAGTCTTAATTTCCTCATCTTCAAACACGTATCGAATTACACTTGGGTCTGCATAGGGTATTAAATGAAAATGTACCTCTCCATACTCATCCCTAAGCACAACCGGGTCTAGGTCCTTGGATATCTGACCTACCATATGATATCCGTTCGACTTCATCATCTTGCTGCCAAAATGAAGACGGCTTGGACTATCATGATTCCCTGCAATAGCCAATACAGGTGTGTTCAGTTTCAATACAATCGTCTCAAGAACTTCGTCTAATAAATTCACAGCCTCTGTTGGGGGTACCCCGCGATCATACAAATCACCAGCAATAATCACTGCATCTGGCTTTTCTTCTTCAATAGCTTTGACGAATTCCTGAAGAACATGGCGCTGATCTTCCGTCATATACACATTTTGAACCAACTTACCTAAGTGCCAGTCAGCAGTATGGAAAAACTTCATTAGACTTGTCCCCTTTTTTGTTTAATAGTTTTATTGGCAGAATTGTTTCTCTTCACGAATCTTTTTTCTCAATACTACTATTATAGCAAAATACCATCTTTTGCGAGGTTGGAAATCATAGAAATAACAGGTAATACTGGGCGGAGTTTTTTTGGTTTAAACGCAAAAAACAGCCCGACGCTTTGGTCGGGCTGTTAAATCATTGGCTTCATAAATTACTTTTTAGTTACGTTAGCAGCTTGTGGTCCACGAGCACCTTCAACAACTTCGAAAGATACTTCTTGACCTTCTTCTAAAGTTTTGAAACCTTCTGTTTGGATAGCGGAATAGTGAACGAATACGTCGTTTCCGTCTTCAGCTTCGATAAATCCGAAACCTTTTTCAGAGTTGAACCATTTTACTTTACCGTTTTTCATGTAAAAAAATCCTCCTATTGGCTTAGATTAAGCCATGTGTAAAATTCACCAAATTACAACGTGATAGCTTTACTTCCACTTTCTTATCCAAACTTCAGTTAAAACTTGAACAAGCTTTGTTACATAAATCTAATCTCGTGCAACGGCTGTCTAAAATTTAACATTTTTTCAGGTGAACGTCAATAAAGTACTATAGACAAAAGCCTACAAAATTCGAGGTTTACAAGGCAATCTCACTATATTTTCACCTTACTTTTCATGATGATTTCTGTTCGGATTCGTAACCAAAACCTGGTTTCTATCAATCTTGCCAATTTTACATTTAATATCTTTGAAGACATCTTTAATGAGTAATTCTAAACCTTAAAATTAACATAAAAACGCCGAGAATGTTATTTCTTCGGCGTGGTCATGACTTCTTCATCCTCGTCTCTAAACTTATCTAATATAGTAATCGTGTCAACTAAATGATTATTAAAAATCTGACGAGCTACTGCTAAAAGTTCGACTATCATGGGGTCTTTAAGCGTATATATGACTTTGTTTCCTTCCTTTGTACCAGAGACAATATTCTTTGCTCTTAGTATAGTTAACTGCTGTGAAACAGCAGAACCTTCACTGCCAACCAGGGTTTGAATTTCGTTTACATTTTTGTCCCCTTCTGCTAACAGCTCTAATATGCGGATCCTCAAGGGATGTGCAAGTGCTTTGAAGAATTCCGCTTTAAATTGCTGCATTTCAAGATTCAATCCATCCACTTCCTTAATTTATCTAGTAAGTAGCCGAGAGCTTCTGTTTGCTGCTATCCAAAACTTCGGAAGCTGAAAGCCTCTTACATTCTTTAAATACGAAGTGTTTACAGCCGAGACATTTATTTTGCTCTAACTGCGATAACGCAAATTGAATGGCGTCACCAGTATGTTCAAAGAAATGTTCCTGACCAATCACTTCATATAAGCCGGTACTTACCAAAACATTTTTAGGCTGTTCGTTTATTCCCGATATAATAACTATACCATTTTTTGAAAAATGGGACACAATACTAGCCAAATTTGCCTCACCCGTCGTATCCATAAATGGTACCCTGCTCATCCGTAATAACAAAATCTTTGGTCGATAGTTAATCGTATTCATAATCGATGTTTCAAACGTCTGTGCTGCGCCAAAGAATAATGGACCTTCTACATTATAGATACTGATTTGAGGACAATCGTGTGACTCTGATACCATTTCCGACACGACCTTTGCATGTTTATGCATAGGGTTTGGTAAAGCCTTTGCGGTAATCATCAAATCACTCATTCTCTTCGTGAATAATACCGCCGCCATAATCAAACCAACTTCGACTGCCGTTGTTAAATTCACAAAAACCGTTAATAAAAAGGTCACCACTAAAACAAGCGAATCTGTAGATTTTGTTTTTAATATATGTGCAAATACCTTCCGTTCACTCATATTCCATGCCACAACCATTAAGATTGGTGCCATGCTGGCAAGCGGAATATAAGATGCAAACGGAGCAAAAAATAGTAACACAAGTAAAACTACAACCCCGTGTATAATACCAGATAACGGTGAAACGGCACCATTTTTTATATTCGTCGCTGTTCTGGCAATGGCTCCTGTCGCAGGAATACCTCCAAAAAGCGGAGTAATCATATTAGCAATCCCCTGCCCTATAAGTTCCTTGTTGCTATTATGCTTGCTATTGGTCATGCCATCAGCAACCACCGCTGAGAGCAATGATTCAATCCCGCCGAGCATCGCAATAACAAACGATGGTTTTAAGAGAGTTATAATCATCTCAAAGTTTAAATCAGGTATTTGCAGCTTTGGCAATGTACTAGGAATCTCCCCATAAGCTGTGCCGATTGTTGCAACCTGATTGGGAAAGAACAAGGTTGCAATTATAGTTGAAACCATTAACCCAATTAATGGTCCAGGAACCTTTGGAGCGATTTTAGGAGTCAAAAGAATCACAGCTAAGCAAATAACTGCAATTAAAATGCTGTAAAAGTTAATACTATTCATGTTGATAACAATTTCTTTTACATTATTAATAAATTCCTCATGTTTCTTAATACCCGTCAACCCTAGGAAACTAGCAATCTGTCCGGTAAAAATAGTGATCGCTATCCCTGTTGTAAATCCAATCGTTACTGGCCTTGGAATGAATTTAATCAATGATCCAAGTTTAAAGATTCCCATTAAGAGCAGCATGATTCCAGCTAAAAAGCCTGCAATCAACAGATTTTCATACCCGTATGTCATAACGATTCCAAATAGAATCGGAATGAACGCACCTGTTGGACCGCCAATTTGATACTTCGATCCTCCTAAAAGAGAAATGAGAATCCCGGCAACAATTGTTGTGTAGATTCCATATTCCGGCTTCACCCCTGAAGCAATTGCGAAGGCCATTCCAAGTGGTATGGCAATAACACCGACAATTAGTCCTGAAAGGACATCTTTTGGTACATTACGTAAGGAATATTGTTGGAATCTCTTGTCACTAAACATATGAACGAACCCTTCTTATCTTATAAATTTGTATATCTGATTATTTGAATATAGTGTAATACAGATTAATAATCAAGACATTTGTTAAAAAAAAAATTTCCAGTTGTGTTATCGACCCTTCCTGTGTTATATTAATTGAGCGATGAGCTGAGTTGTGTAAGTCGAGAAACATTCCTTTATGGAGCGCACTATGTGGAGTGTGGTTTTTCGCCTCAATACGCAAAAAGACGTCTTGCTATATGCAGACGTCTTTTTTTATGTATAGGATTGTTATTCGGTCACTCATGATCTTCATGAGTGACCGTTTTTTTATTTCTAATAAGATTTCGGGCTCTCATCGTCTTCATGAGTGACCGTTTTTTCATATCTAACAAGATTTCGGGCTCTCATCGCCTTCATGAGTGACCGTTTTTTCATATCTAACAAGATTTAGGGGCTCTCATCGCCTTCATGTGTGACCGTTTTTTCATATCTAACAAGATTTCGGGCTCTCATCGTCTTCATGAGTGACCGTTTTTTCATATCTAACAAGATTTCGGGCTCTCATCGCCTTTATAAGTGACCTCTTTTTTATTTTTAACCTGATATCGGGCTCTCATTCCCTTCTAAGTGACCAGACGAGTTATTGTATACATAAAGTTATGTGATGGGCCCTACCAAAATTGGCACTTTTTTCCTATTTCTATTAAAATAGATTTATAAAGGATTAGGAGGGATATTATCATGAATAACCATGAAATTGATTACAAAATTTATGGGGATGATATGCAATTTGTTGAAGTGGAACTTGATCCGCAAGAAACAGTTATTGCTGAAGCAGGAAGCTTTATGATGATGGAAGATGAAATACATATGGAAACGATATTTGGGGATGGGCCTGGTACTTCTGGCGGCGGCCTGATGGGGAAATTCTTTAGTGCCGGTAAACGGGTTATTACCGGAGAAAGCTTATTCATGACTGCCTTTACAAATCAAGGTCATGGCAAGAAACATGTTTCCTTTGCATCACCTTATCCTGGTAAAATCATCCCAATGGACTTAAGTGAACTCGGAGGAAAAATTATCTGCCAAAAGGACGCTTTCCTTGCGGCAGCCAAAGGAGTTTCTGTTGGAATTGAATTTCAGCGAAAAATTGGTGCTGGATTCTTCGGAGGCGAAGGCTTCATCATGCAAAAGCTTGAAGGAGATGGACTTGCTTTTGTTCATGCAGGTGGGACCATTACAAAAAAGGAACTACTTCCAGGTCAGACCTTAAGAGTGGATACCGGATGTTTAGTAGCTATGACAAGTGGAGTCGAATATAATATCGAAATGGTTAAGGGAGTAAAAACAGCGCTTTTCGGCGGCGAGGGTTTATTTTTTGCGACACTAAGAGGTCCTGGTTCGGTTTGGATTCAGTCCCTGCCATTTAGTCGACTTGCCAGCCGCGTCTTTGCAGCTGCACCTCACCGCGGCGGAGGAAAAGATGAAGGCAGCATCGCAAGAGGAATTTTTGATATGTTCAATGGCGATTAACATTGGTTACCGGAAAAGGGCAGAATCCATTCTGCCCTTTTTATTTTAGAGCCTATGTTCCCCTAGGTAATCAGATAGCGCCACCTGTAAGGTCCCCTTTAACTCGGCGACGTGCTCAAAAGTAACCCCCGAGTTAATAACAAGCTTAACAATTTCTGGCCGAAGTCCAGTTATAACCGTCTTACACCCCATCATCGAGACACCATTAATAATCCGGATAAGATGCTGAATGACTTCAATCTCCATCACTGCTGCACCGGAAAGATCTAATATTAACGTATGAATATGTGAGTTACCAATTTCCGTGATCAATTTATCTTCAATGGTACTTGCTCTAAAACTATCAATTGCCCCAATCAACGGCAGGATACTGATATCACGTGAGATGGGAATAATGGGTACAGACAAATTCTCCAAAAGTTTTCTCTGTGCATCCAACAATTCATCTTTGTACCGGCTATATTGGATAAAAAATGAATTCAAAAATTGGTCAAATTGACGATTGATGTTTTTTTCCAATGTAAAATAAAACTCTGAAGAATGATCATTATTTTTATTGATATCAAAATTATAGAGAAAATCCCACACAGTTCTTCTGATCGCTTGTATCCATTCCAATTTAAATGCAATGGTTAATGAGTATTTTGCCCAAGCTATCCCTTCCTGTTTTGCAAAAGAAATTAATTCATGTTCACGTTCCTCTACGATCAATAACACGAGTCTATGTGCGTTACTTAATAGATTAATATTTCCAATTCTATGTATCTCATCAATCTTATTTTTCACATTTATGGCTTCTTCAAGTAGTCTATTCTCAAAAATATCCTTATTTGCTAAGAAATATTCCTTGATGGATAACGTTTCTTCATAGGTCAAATTCAACTGTTTTACACCTCTATTTTTCGAGTCATTACGAACAGGTATTCTTAAGGTAAATTTTGTTCCTTTATTCACTTCACTCTCGACATTTATTCTGCCGCCATGCTGATAAACGGTAGAAAACACTTGGGTTAATCCCATCCCCGTACCGAGGTCCTTAGTTGAAAAAAACGGTGTACCCAGTAATGATAATTTTTCATTAGGAATTCCGACTCCCGTATCTTCAATACATACCACTACTTCATTTCCTTCAGCAAAATGCCTGATCGTTAATGAACCAGATTCATTCATTGACTCCAATGCATTTTTAATTAGATTAAAAAATGCCTTTTTAAACTGATTTTTTTTACCATATATCGGTGTATTTGTATCATAGTGACTTGTATTTATTTGAATATCATATATTTTATCTTGAAATAAATTCAAGATTGATTCTAGCTCGACTGCTATAAGAAACGTTTGGGGTTCCTCATTCTCTTGATCGGGTTTAGAAACCTGAAGAAGATCATTCAATGTTGTTAATGCATTCTCCAATTCTAATTGAGCAATATTAATATACTCAGGATTACTATCATGCTCAAGCAATTGCAAAAACCCTTTAACAGCCGTTAATGGATTACGAACTTCATGAGCAATACCTGCGGCAATTTGACCAACTGATGCCAGTTGCGTTAGATGCTTTTCACTTTGACATTGTATGGGATTTGATACTTTCAACGTAACAATTCCTCTCTCTTAATAGATTTTCTAGCAGCTTGCTAGTTGAAATTATTATTTTGTCTCTCTAATCAAAAATATTAACAAAATATTCGAAAAATAGACAGGTCATAAATCACTAGAATATTACCTGAAAAAGGAAATAGCCATATACTTTGGAGATACAAAGAACTATTTTGCAAAAACTTAACAATAAAAAAGTACAGCCGGTTTGGCTGCACTAAATTAACTTACTCCTTGTTCCTTGCTCCAAGAACCTTGCATTTTTCGAATCGTAACAATTTGCCCGATATGATAAGCGTTATGAAGGGTGATACTAGATAATGATTCTAACCATGTTTCCTTCGATTGCTCGCTAATATATTCATCAAACTTCGAATCTTCACTTTTCAGAACCGTTTCTATCCAATCTGTCATTACCTGATTAAATTTTTGTAAAACCTGCTCCCATTCATACTCTTTTAAATAGGTAAAAGTGCTATCATTATTACCTTCCAATTTAGGGTTTTCACCGTTTTTAAAACGGTTCAAGAACCGTTGATTCCAAAAAACCAAATGACTAATAATTTCCCAAATAGAATTCTCACAATCAGATTTTTTCCATAAGGCCTGCTCAGGCGTTAATCCGGCCACTGCTTTTTCAAACGATACAAACCAATGGCTCTTTTTATGACAACAAAGGAATTGTTCGAGTAATACATCTTTGCGATTCATCATGCATTTCTCCTCAATAATTTTTTATACCTTTTATTTCGACCAAATCTGTCAATAACCTTTATTCCAAATGTAGTTTTTTTAGTTCCTCATTTGCTTGAATTCTTTTTAGGTTATAGGATTGCCATGGGGTCGTGTTCAGATTTGCTTCGTTCTGTCTCTCTAGTAAAATATTTCTTAAGTCCGGAAGCTGAGGATTTTTTTCATATAACTCGTTTAACCCCAAGATACCTGTGTAAGATAAACTATTTAAATAATGAACATCAATTTTCCCGCTTTGTTCATAGCGTTCAATGTTCTTTGTTACAATAATCTGCTCAACATTAATGACGTTCATCAGAGTGTAATAAAGCAAGGCACTAATAAAATAAAAGTGGAATAATGAAAGTTTTTCAATCCAAATTTTTATCAATGTATACATGAAAATGACCACAAGAAAAATCATAAACGAGTGCGCCATTACCCGGATAAAAGTAAACCCATAGGCTTCTTCATACATGCTTAACCGCAAGAAAGCTGAACTTAATAACACTGCACTGGCCAAGACAAGTGCCGTGAGCATGACTTGCATAAATCTTTTAATTAAGCCTGCCGCCCGATCAACAAAGGTTAAAACGAGAATCGTAATGGTAAGGTTGATGAGTGTGACAAATAATAATTCAAAGAATCCTTTTCTTGCATATTCTGCATAGGTGAAATCGCCCTGCAATGTTCCGCTAAAAAAGTATTTAAATTGGACAACCGTAAAGAGAACATATACGGCGTTTATTAAAACAAGGACAGTAATCGTGATGATGGCGTCCATTCTGAACCATTGTTTATCAGAATTATGAATAACGGCATTGATTTGTTTTTGGATAAGAGTCTGCAAGAAACTAAAGAATGCAAAGGTAAAGAACAATACAACAAGTATTCTAGCTACTATTTCACCGTCAAGCATGTCAAACCACTGTGGAATATCCCCCATTAGTCTTTCAAATTCTGTATCTGCTGACATCAGTAACATTAAAACGACAAACAAAACTGGGAGGGAAATCAAAATGCCAATCCCTACTTTTTTCCACACTTGAAACCTACTTTCCTCTATTCCTTGTTTAAAAAACTTTCCAATATATGATGCAAAAACGAAATTATATTTTAAAGAAGCCACGAATTTTGAAAACAAGTAAGAAATAAAGGCTAGTTTGTTCCAACGAATATTTTTTTTGCCTGTAATCACGACCAGATGAAATATTACAAGAGCTGGAATCCCAAAGATATTCAAAGCATAAAAGAAAAGATTATCATTAATAAAATAGCCTGCTGCCAAAAGCCAGATACAGATCAGGACGAGATATCCGAACCGCTGGTGAGAGTAAGAAAATCCTCGGAAACGGTAAAAAAACAACGCGTAAAAAGCGGTTAAAAAAACCAGGTAGGATATCCCAATCTCGGCTCGAAAAAACGCTTCCTCCGCGATAATTCCTACAACAATACACATGAATAAAAACAACCAATCATTTTTGCCGAATTTTAATTCCATAAACCATCATACCTCCTCATAGAATTTCTATATACATAGTTTTACTATGTATATAGGTAAAAAAAAGCTGCTTATATCGATGCCTTTCTCCCCCACCGATATCCAAGCCAACTAATTGGATATAAGAGGATGGTCAAAATGATACAAGCAATAATAAATGTTTTCGTTAAAAGCGGTTCGAACCAAGAGTGGGGAATGATTTCAAATACAGTTAAGACCATTAACATCAGATTTGGAATAAGTGACAGTAAAAAAGTCTTCTTTAGCAGTGTTCTTCCTCCGTGGCCAAAGCCTTTCCCTATTTCGTAGCCGAGCAGCGCCCAAAAAAACATGTAGATGAAAGCGATTATTGATGGGATTGCCGTTAAATGCCTCCAAACCATAGAAAGCCAATTCCACTGAAATAAATTATGAAAAAGCGTCAATAGGCTCCCACCGCCAAAAAAGAAAATATTCATTAAGATAAAAAGCCATTTCATATTACTCGGAGTAACAGAAAGTTCCTGTTTCCACAGAGACGCTATTTCCTCAGGGCTGCCTAATCTCGAAATAATTCGTTCCATTAACTCATTTTCATTACTACAGCCATAGGATTCAAGAAGAATTTCTTCAATATGTGTTTCATATTCCAAGAGAATACCCTTTTTATCTTCATGATTACCAAGCCTGTGATCCAGTTCTTCTAAAAACTTATTCTTCGGCCGTTCCATGCTTTGGTCTCCCTATTACCTTGTTCATTACCTTCACAAAATCCTGCCATTCACGGGTTTTTTCATTTAAGACTTCTTTTCCCGCATCCGTAATCGTGTAATATTTACGTGCAGGACCCTTCTCCTGCTCAACCCAATAGCATTCAATATACTCTTGTTTTTCAAGCTTGTGCAGTGCCGGATATAATGTACCCTCTTTAACACTTAGGTCATTATCACTTCGTTGTTCTAATTCCTTTACCAATTCATAACCGTACATATCTCTTTCATTTAGTAATTGAAGCAAGATTAAGGATGTACTACCTTTTACCAATTCACGATTAAACATGTTTTCACCTACCTAGAATTATTAGGTACATAGAAATTCTACACTATCAAAATAAATTTGTAAAATAAAAAAAAGTGACGATTTTATTATCGCCACTATTATCGCTATTTCTTTATCTTTTTTTGTTTTTGGATAAACTCGTCACGTTCACCGCCATCGGATAACTCCTCTGAAAACTCATGATTAACACTTTGATCACGGCGCTCAAAAGGTCTAACAATCCTTGCAGGGATATTATTATTAGGCGCTGCTTGTTCATTCCAATCACTCATTTTTATCACCTCACATATATTTTTTGATTGATGGCAAAAAACATACGAGTCTGCGCCTGCATAAATATTCCATTTTTCGACATACTAATTAAAAACAGCGAGGTGAACGAAATGGGTTTAATTAACTCCTTTAACCAGTGGAGGGAAACAAGATATCAAAATCATGTTTCTCATATGAAAGATCAGGACAAATGCCCTGATTGTTATGGGAGAGGCTTTACTGTTTATCCATATAATGAATTTGCTTATTATAACTCTGTGGAATGCCCGGGCTGCCAAGGCAGTGGAGCTTACCCAGATTGGGATCAATTAAGGTAGCGATAAAATCTCTTCACCGAGGTAAATGGTGGAGGGATTTTTTTTTCTAAACTTATGGTAAGGCAATCGTAACTTTGCTATAATTTCAGAATATTCATTTCGTATGTCGTTGATTGTATAAATAATCATCGTTCATTTTAAGTTTTTTTACTGGAGGTTTTTTATAATATGTCGAATTCACTTTCTACAAAACAAGGTTACTCGTCAAAATTAGATTTATTACAAACGGAAGTAGCCATAAAACAAACGAAAGATTTCTTTGAAAGTTCCTTAGCAGGTGCGTTAAATTTAACAAGAGTATCTGCCCCTATCCTTTTAAAATCTGGAAAAGGTTTAAATGATGATTTAAATGGTGTGGAAAGAATGGTTTCTTTTGAAGCTATTGATATTAAGAATGCTAATATAGAAATCGTTCAATCATTAGCAAAATGGAAAAGGATGGCTTTAGCACGGTATGGCTTTGCCTTAGGTGCTGGCCTTTATACCGATATGAATGCCATTAGAAGAGATGAAGTTTTAGATCACTTGCATTCCATTTATGTCGATCAATGGGATTGGGAGAAAATCATTTCAAAAGAACAACGCAACATTGAGACGTTAAAATCAGAAGTTCAAAAAATATATCAAGTTTTTAAAAACACAGAAAAACACTTACACGAGCTTTATCCTGTCCTTACGCCTGTCCTGCCTGAAGAGATTCATTTTATTACCACACAGGAACTGGAAACCATGTACTCTGAGCTTACACCAAAAGAACGAGAAGACAGGATTGCCAAAGAATTTGGTGCCGTGTTTATCATGCAGATTGGCGGTCAGTTACTGTCTGGGGAAAAACATGATGGACGTTCTCCAGATTATGATGATTGGTCCCTAAACGGTGATATTATTTTCTGGTATCCTGAATTAGAACAAGCAATCGAAGTTTCTTCGATGGGGATCCGTGTAGATGAAGATGCGCTGAAAAAGCAATTAAAGATCTCTAACAATGAAGACAGAATGTCCTTAGAATACCATCAAGCTGTTTTAAACCGTGAGCTGCCTTATACCATTGGCGGAGGAATTGGACAATCAAGAATATGTATGTTTTTCCTGAAAAAGGTTCATATCGGCGAGGTTCAGGTTTCTGTATGGAATGATCAAATTTTGGAGGATTGTTCAAAAGCGAACATTACTTTATTGTAAATTTGCTTATCTCGAATAATAAACAGACCTTCTGGAGATTTATAAAGATAGTATGCTTGTATATTTCTCTGGGGGTGCTTTAATGTCTGTTTTTGTTTATCAGACGTTTATTATTAAGCAAGAAAAGTTTAAAGAAGCGATAGAAAATTTAAGAGAGATAAAAAAATTCAGAAATGAAAATTATAACCATCATGTTGAAATTCTTACACCGATTTCTGGTGAAGATCATACGTACGCACTACTATCTACCTATGATGGATTAGGTGAAATGGAATTAGAAAATAAAAGGCTATTTGATGATGAAGAATATTTAGAACTTATTGGTCCATTTTTCCTTGAAAACATCAAAGAAGGAAGCATGTATACGCAGATATACCGAGGATTAAGTGATAAAAAGAGTGACAAACAGGACGATAAAAAGAAAAGCGAGAAATAACATATATAACCGCATGGTGAAAATCACTGTGCGGTTATTTTATTTTTTATTATCCCGTGTCATCTGCCTAACTTTTTTCATATGTTATAGTTAAAGCAGATATAAATACCTATTACTTTATTCCCCCTATTCTAATCCATTTGAAGCTGCCTTCACTAATGATTCTACACTTGAATTCAGCTCCCTAATTAGGTTAAAAAGGGGGAATTTTAATGACTGGAATACTAATGATTTTAACTGTTTTGTTATTTTCATTATTTTTTGGATTAGGAATCGTTTCGCATTTCCAAAAGTCTCGCGGGAAGTGGATATACCTTACATTATCAGCAATAACTTTTTTTCCATTGGTTTTTATGCTCTTTTTTCTTGATTGGAACATATCGGAGCCAGGGAATAAAAATCCCAATTCACCCCAAACTGAGACTCCCGTAAAAAATGATGGTGGAAGTCCTGATAAAGAAAATCCTCCATCAGATGAAGATCCTAAGGTTGAAGAACCTGCTAGTGAAGACCCCGATGCTGACGAGCCAAATGTCGAGAATCCAATTGATCAACCGCCTGCAGAACCAGAAAAAATCATTGTCCCTGACAATGGTACGGTAGAATATAAGGTAGTAAAAGGTGACACCTTATTCTCGATTGCACAGCGTGCGAATTTGACGGTTGAAAAAATCAAACAATGGAATACGTTAACAAGTGACAAAATTATTGTCGGCCAAATCTTGAAGTTATATGGTAAAAATGTGGAACCTCCTCCACCTGCTGACCCGCCAAAGGAAGAAACGCCTCAAAGTACAGCACCATCTGTTATCGTCTCAAATGGCAGCCTTCAGCAAAAAGAAATTGCCCTGACCTTTGACGCTGGAAGTGACGCGATTGGAATCGGAATCTTGGATGTACTGAAAAAACATAATGTTAAAGCAACTTTTTTCCTCACTGGCAGCTGGGCAGATAAATTTCCAAGTTATGCAAAAAGATATAGCAGATGAAGGACATGATATTGGAAACCATACGTACTCCCACCCCGACGCAGTAAAAACGAATTCTAATGTGTTTGTACAGGATATCATCAAAGCAGAGGAAGCGATTAAAAGGGCTACAGGGGTGACGCCAAAGCCTTATTTCCGCTTTCCTTTTGGTTCCTACAATGCAGATGCACTAAAAGCTGTTGGGGGTGCGGGATATCCATACAGCATCCAATGGACCATTGATACAATTGATTGGCAGCAGCCTGCTGTTGAGGTGATTGTTTCGAGAATTCAAACAGGAGCTAGTAACGGAGACATCATTCTTATGCATATTGGCGGAATTAATACTCCTGAGGCCGTTGATAGGTCATACCGATTTTAAAATCAATGGGTTATAACTTGGTTACCTTAACAGAATTACTGGACTTATAAAAAAAATAAGGGTACCCCAACGCAATGGGTACCCTTTCTCACGTTTATTCTTTATCTCATATAACTCTTAATCCCTATCTAGTAGTTCTTCGCCAGCAATCCCTGGCTCAGTCATTTCATAGACATTTAAAATAATATCTAATTCCTCTTCTGTTAAGACATCATATTGCAAACATAATTCACGTACAGATTTCCCGGTAATGACAGCTTCACGTGCAATTCGTGCTGCCACCTCATAACCAAGGTGTGGATTCACTGCAGTAATAATCCCTACACTCTTGTCCACATATTCCTTTAAACGCTCTTCATTTGCTTCAATGCCGACTAAGCAATGATCAGTAAAGACACGGAATCCATTGTTCATAATACTAATTGATTGAAGCAGGTTAAAAACTAAAACAGGCTCCATTACATTTAGCTCTAATTGACCAGCCTCGGAAGCAAGACAAATGGTGTGGTCATTCCCAATTACCTGAAAGGCAATCTGATTGATTAATTCAGGCATAACTGGATTTACTTTTCCAGGCATAATCGACGAACCTGGCTGACGAGCAGGCAAACGAATTTCTCCGAGACCTGCGCGTGGGCCTGATGCCATTAAACGAAGGTCATTTGCTATTTTTGACATATTCATCATGCAAACTTTAAGTGCAGCTGAAACTTCTGTATAGGCGTCTGTATTTTGAGTGGCATCCACGAGATGCTCCGCATTTACAAGTGGGAAACCGCTAATTTCAGCAAGCTGTTTAACCACATCTTTAATATATTTAGGGTCTGCATTTAATCCTGTTCCTACTGCAGTAGCTCCCATATTCACTTCCAATAAATGCTCCCGTGTATGCTTAATCCGATTAATATCACGAGTCAGCACCCGAGAGTATGCTTCAAATTCTTGTCCAAGACGGATTGGAACTGCATCTTGAAGATGAGTACGTCCCATCTTAATGACCTTCTCAAACTGGACTGCTTTTTGTTTAAAGACTTTTTGCATATTATCCATTGTAATCAGTAAGTTTTCTAATAACGTTAGTGTAGAAATATGTATTGCAGTTGGGAATACATCATTAGTAGATTGTGACATATTTACATGTGTGTTTGGACTCAAATGAAAATAATCACCTTTTGCGTGACCAAGTAATTCAAGTCCTCGGTTAGCAATGACTTCATTCATATTCATGTTCATCGATGTACCCGCCCCGCCTTGAATCGGATCCACGATAAATTGATCATTCCACTTTCCTGCAATAATTTCATCCGCTGCCTTGATGATAACAATTGCCAGGTCTTTGTACAACCTTGTTGTGTTCATATTAGCGATGGCTGCTGCCTTTTTTACCATTGCAAGCGCTTTAATCAGAGACTCATGAATGCGATATCCGGTGATAGGGAAATTCTCTACCGCCCTAATCGTTTGTATCCCATAATACGCATCGACCGGTATTTCTTTTTGTCCTAGGAAATCCTTCTCGATTCTTGTCTTGTTTGTTGACATCCCAATTCATCCTTTTCTCGTAAACTATCGGTTACATATCAACTGTAACATAAAAACTATTGGAAGAGGACAAAAAAATCTCAGGAACTCCGCCCTGAGATTTTCTAAATCGTATGAAACTAATGGATATCCCTCTTCTTAAAACGCCCGCCACGAACTTCGGATATGTCTGCTATTGCCAAGAAGGCATTTGGATCAATTTCCTCAACAATCGTTGTCAGTTTCGATTCTTCTAGTCGAGTGATGATACTGAAAATGACCTTCTTATGGTCACCCGTATAGGCTCCCTCGCCCTTAAGGTATGTTACACCACGGCCTAAACGAGCATTTACGGCATTTCCAATTTCTTCAGCTAAATCGCTGATAATCCAAACTGATTTGGACTCTTCCAAACCTTCAACCACTGTATCAATGGCTTTTGCAGCAATTACGTATGCTAATAAGGAGTACATCGCACGATCAAAACTAAACACAAACCCTGCTGCACCTAAAATAAAGAGGTTGATAAACATAATAATTTGACCAACGGAAAATGGAACCTTTTTGGTTATGACGAGTGATAGAATTTCTGTCCCATCTAAAGCACCGCCAAAGCGAATAACAATTCCAACACCAATTCCTAATATCATACCTCCAAAAATGGTTGCGAGAAGAATATCATCGGTAAAGGCAGGTACTGGGTGAAATAATGTTGTAAACACAGATAAAACGATAATCCCATAGACAGTAGAAATAGCGAAGGTTTTACCCATCTGCTTGTATCCTAAATAAACAAATGGCAGGTTTAAGAGGAATAGAAAGATACCGAGTTCGAGGCCGGTTAGATGAGATAACATAATCGATATACCTGTTACCCCGCCATCAATTACTTTGTTAGGAACTAAAAAGATCTCTAGACCGGTAGCCATTAAAATTGCTCCAAGCGTAATGGCTATCGCTCGAAAGATTTTTTTACTAAGAGGGAGTTTTCGATGTTGTACTATTCCGTTTACTTGTTCTGTCACAAAATCACACCTTATAAAAAATTTATTAATAAAAACCGAATTGGAGAATGAACTTCACTTCTAATTCTCTGACTAGGTTATTATTACCAACTTATGTAGCCTTCATGAATCAAATATAATTACTATGATTATACCATAAATCTATTAAAAAATGAATTCAAGTTCATATTACTAGATATCACCGTGTTAATCTGTATAAAGATTTCAGCCTGTTTCTACTATCAATTAGAAGGTCTTGGGCATTTTGCAGGGAAATCTCCTTGAATCTTACCTTGGTTCCCGGCTGTGCTTGAGCAAGAAGAGGAATATCTACAGAAATCACAGTCCCTATTCTTGAATAACCTCCCGTTGTTTGGTGTTCAGCCATAAGTATGATAGGCTGCCCGCTTGCAGGGACTTGAATTCCACCTAAAGGAATGGCGTCAGATATAATATCTGCCGTACTGCTATGTTCAATTTTGGGACCCGTTAATTGATGTCCCATTCGATTGGATTGAGAAGTAATGGAATATTCTTCATTTAGAAATGTTTTCAGTCCTGCAGTAGTAAATTTTCTAGTATGCGGGCCAACGATCACTCTTACTGTTAGTTTGTTCGTATACTTTGGAATTAGCTGGGTTTGCAAAAATCTATTTCTTCTAGTAAAGGGATTTCCAAAAAGAATATCCCCTTCTTTTAAAGCTCTCCCTTCAAAACCTCCGAATTTTCCCGTTATATACGTTGATTTACTGTTAAGTACAAATGGAACATCAATACCACCTGCAATGCTTATATACGTTCTTACGCCCTCTTTTAGCTCTCCAAACGAAAGGATTTGCCCTTTTTTGATCACAATGCTTTTCCAAAGCGGAACCTCCTGCCCATTTATTTTGGGTGTTAGATTCCCGCCGCAAATCGCAATAGAGACATCATGTAAAGCCATTAAAACTGGTCCAATAAACGGCGCTTCAAGTGCAGCCTCCCCTAAATCGTTACCAACTAATAAATTCCCCATCTGCAAAGAATACGAATCCATGGCCCCTGAAGGGCTGACCCCAAATTCACGGAATCCATACCTTCCAAGGTCTTGTACAGTTGTTTGTAATCCGGATTTCATCACCTTAAAGATTGGGGTCCTCATCTTTCAGACCAGCTCTTTCTTATTGTTATATTTTCATTCGCTAAAGCATGTTTTAATTCTAAAATAAAGTCTAATGCAGCAGGTTCATCACCATGGATACACACTGTATCTGCCGTTATAGCCACTTCAGTTCCATCTGTCGCAGTAACTTTTTTTTCTTTTATCATTCGGATGACTCGCTCTGCAGCGAATTTCAGATCATGAATGATGCTGTTATTTTCATTCCTTGAAGTTAACGTTCCATCTGGCTGATAGGTCCGGTCGGCAAATACTTCCTGAACCGTTACTAAACCCTTTTCTTTTCCTGCATGAATTAATTCACTTCCCGCCAGTCCAAATAGGATTAAGCTAGAATCAAAATCTGCAACTGCCTGTGCAAAAGCGTCTGCAATCAGTCGTGATTTAGCAGCCATATTATACATAGCTCCATGGGGTTTAACATGGACGAGTTTTACTCCTTCAGCCACCGTAAATGCATTCAATGCGCCGATTTGATAAAGTGTGAGATTGTAAATTTCTCTAGGGGCTACGTTCATTCCCCTCCGCCCAAACCCCAATATATCTGGTAATCCTGGATGTGCACCAATATTAACTTGATGTTTCTTGGCCATTTGTATGGTTTCCATCATTACATTATGATCCCCCGCATGGTACCCACAGGCAATATTTGCTGATGAAATATGCTTCAAGATCTCTTTATCATTACCAATTTTAAATACCCCATAACTTTCTCCAAGATCACAATTAAGGTCAATGTAATTCACGTTATTTGCTCTCCCTTCTTGTAAGTCATAACTTCATACTTTTTTAATTCAGACCGTTCTTTAATAGCAAGAAACTCTTCATATCCGACAGGAAAAAAGGTTACATAATTTCCTGCGGACAATAGCGAGGGTTTGACATTCTCGATGTCAAATAGTGTTAATGGGGTGATCCCAATTATTCTCCATCCCGAAGGAACCTCAGCAGGATAAATTCCTGTTTGGTCGCCGCCAATTCCCACCGAACCTGCCGCTATCTTCGCTCTGGGTTTTTCTAAACGAGGAGTTGAAATTATTTTATTTAAACCGCCGAGGTACGGAAAACCCGGTACAAAACCAATCATATGTACTAAATATTCTTTGTTCGAATGTATGCTAATAACTTCTTGTTCACTAATGTTATGGTACGCTGCAACAATTGGTAAATCAGGTCCAGTCTTTCCCCCATAATAAACCGGTATCCTGTAAACGATAGGGTTTAGCGGTATCGAGTTCACGGCTAATTCCATCAAGGAATAAACCATTTTTTCTAATTGGCTGTACCTTATTTTTATTGGGTCATAAAAAATAGTAATAGAAGTATAAGTTGGAACACACTCGATAACCCCATCAATTTTTAGACGTCTAAGATTTTGTGAAAAGTGATTGATTTGGTGATGAGTACTCTCATTAATTTCATTATCAAATGAAATACTGATTGCTGAATCACCTAATGGTACAATTTCGATACTCAATTTCATCACCTATTTTCGAACTATCGGTTAAATTACTATCTACTTTATTGAATGTATTCGAATAAAGCAATAAAAAACTCTGGTCATCAAAAGACCAGAGCGACATTGATTGCAGAGTTAATTTACTTGTTTCCTAGTTTTCTGTTTTTTCCTAATACGATAAAAGACAACCAATCCTACCAGGACTAGTGCAATCCCGAGGAGGATATTTTGTTCCATATTCCCTTCCATTAATCCAGCAGGGATCAATGATAACACAAAGAAAAATATGAGATTTCCAAACATGGTCCCAACCAAGAAATGCTTAAACTTAATGGAACTTAGGCCACTGAGAATATTAATTAAGCTTGTTGGTACGAATGGAATAATTCGGGCTTGGAAAACAAAGAGCAGCCCATTTTGCTCCATTTTTGATAAAAGTTCCTGATTTGTCTTTTTCTGTACCCAATCATTAAAAAAATATCGGCTTCCAAAAAACCAAATTCCAGCAGCTATAATACTTGTTAACCAACTCCAGAGGAGACCATTAAAAAACCCGAACAACGCGTAGTTTATTGTGATGATGATGATGAGAGGAATAATCGTAAATGAATTTTGGATCACCATAATGATGAAAGTAAAGAAGAATTTCGAAAACGTGGTATCTTTTAATGACATGATGATTGAATCCAAGTCCCCGATTCTAAGCAGCCTGAAGGTTTCGGAATTATGAATGACTAAAAAAATGATCAATATTATCCCAATAAAGGAAATGATTTTTCTCCAAATATTAATCACCTATTTTCTTTTTTAGGTAATCTCGTATGAGTAAATATATTCCTATACCTATCATACCATGCAAAAATAATGGGTGATAAAAAAAGATGCCACAAATATCTGCGACATCTTTTTTATGATTCACGGCTGTGACTAGACTGTTGATTAGCGCTCCATTAAGGAATGCTGCTTGGAATAATCACCGCAGGGACAGGCGGTCTTTGCCTGTCCGAGGCGCTACGCTTTCCGCGGGCTCGCCCATGAGCCTCCTCGGTCGTTCCGACCTGCGGGGTCTCACTCAGCTCGTGCATCCCGCAGGACTTTGAATT
Source organism: Neobacillus driksii (assembly GCF_013409995.1). GTDB lineage: Bacteria > Bacillota > Bacilli > Bacillales > Cytobacillaceae > Neobacillus > Neobacillus driksii. The sequence goes on along the minus strand of NZ_JACCBX010000007.1, from coordinate 18,528 downwards.
TACTTCATCGAATAATCACCGCACGAAGGAAATGCGATAGCATTTTCGAGGATCGAGCGCCTTCCGCGCCAATCAACAGGTTCTAAAATCACAGGTTCTATTAACACAGCCATTATTATAGAACTGAAAATTCTTCTACCAGTTCACTAAACTTTTTCATGGCGTTTTCGATTGGCTCTGGTGTGGTTAAATCGACTCCTGTTTTCTTTAACAGCTCAAGAGGATAATCGCTGCTTCCGCTCCTTAAGAAGGTTAGATAGGATTGTAATGTTTCTGAATCACCATCCAGTATTCTTGTGGCAAGATGTATGGCTGAGGCGAAACCTGTTGCGTACTTATAGACGTAAAATGGACGATAGAAATGAGGAATTCTTGACCAGCCAAATTTAACTTCTTCATCAAACACTACTGTATCCCCATTGTATTCCCTGAACAATGCTTCATAGGTTTGATTAAATACCTCAACATTTAATGGTGTACCCTTCTCTGCGAGTTCGTGAGTGATTTTCTCAAATTCCGCAAACATTACCTGTGTAAAGAAAGTACCCTTAAATTGGTCAATGAAATGATTCAATAAATGTTTTCTTATCTCAAGTTTTTTTTCCGTATTTAACAAATAATTAATCAATAAAACTTCATTGACTGTAGAAGCTACTTCAGCAACAAAGATACTGTAACGAGCTGTAATTTGGGGTTGATGCTGCGAGCTCAATTTACTATGGACTCCATGCCCACACTCGTGTGCGAGGGTAAACAAACTGTCTAGATCGTCTTGATGATTTAGTAATATAAATGGGTGAACACCATAAATCCCCAAGTTATAGGCGCCAGACCGTTTGCCAGGAGTCTCTCGGACATCGATATAACGCGCGTCCTTGAATTCTTTTAGAATTGATACATATTCCTCCCCAAGTGGAGCTAATGCCTTTATCATGGTTTTATATGCTTCCTCATACGGTATTACCTGTTTCACACCCTGTACTAAAGGAACAGACATATCATACTGGCGCAGTTCATTTAGCTGCAGTTTTGCCTTCCGAATTTCAGAGTACCTATGAAGAGGTGCGATATTTTCTTTGGTCGCTTTAATAAGGTTCTCATAAACTTCTTTAGGCACCATATCGCCGAATAATCCTTTTTCTAATGCCGAAGGGTATTTTCTGATTCTTGCCATCGTTACGTTATTTTTTATTGCTGCAGACAGTGTACTCGCAATCGAATTTTTCAATTCAACATATGGTTTATAATAGGCTTTATAAGCCTCTCTTCGCTTATCACGGTCTTCATCCTCGATTAATTTCGAGTACATTCCTCTTGTCAGCTGAACCTTTTCACCGTTATGATCGGTAACATCACCGAACTTAATATCTGCATTATTAATCATTCCAAAGGTTGTACTTGGAGCTGACAGAGCTTCCCCTAACTGAGATAATACTTCTTCCTGGTCTTTACTAAGGACATGCGTTTTGTAGCGAAAGGATTCATATAAATCCTCCTCAAAGTACTTAAGACCCTCTTCTTCTGCAATATATCTGCTTAATGTTTCTTTGTCTAACCCTAGTAAGTAAGGCATAAAAAAAGAGGTTGAAGCACTTACCTTCACACTTAATCCTTTTGCACGATCCAATAGTGATTGTGAACTTGCATCTCTTGTATCCTCATCTACTCTTAGCATGCTGTAGGCATATACATGATTAAAAGTATAGGATAATTCTTCTCTTTGTTTTAAGTATTGATATAGACTTTTACCGTCGGTTATTGCTCCATCAAATTGCCTAAGCTTTTCCGCCATGTTTTCAACGAGCTGAAGATCGTTTTCCCATTTGGCTAAATCAGAATAGATGTCCTCAAGGTTCCATTTTTCATTACTAGGTACATCTTGTCGGGAAGTATATGTAGTCATAATCGTCCTCCTATATTGGCTAGCTTTTATTAGTAAATATTCAGATACCTCTAGTTCTAGACCTTTCAAATCAAACAACTTACTAATGGTAAAAGCACCTTGTTAGGTGCTTTCTACTTTATCTTATTCATCCCTAATTTTCCAATTTATGAAACTGTCCCTCATTTTCATTCGACATTCAAAGGAGCGTTTCCTTCTATATTTCTTGTATTAAAAAAATTCATATTTTGGACATAAATTAAAAAAAGGCTAAAAAAGGGCTGTTTAGGAATCACCTAAACAGCCCTGAAGGTTAAAGCTTATTCTTCACTATCTTCAGTTTTATTATAATTGTATTGTGTTCGGTCAATGGGTGTAAAGGTATCAGGAGTATAGAAACGTAATAAATCTCCATTTACGACTTTATCAGAAAGAGCAAGCTTATTTTCCACGATATTCTGAAGGTTCACTGCCTCTTCCATCCTTGTTTCATCAATTTCCAATCCAGTAGTGGAATCATAGAACTTACCACCTACTGATGAAATAGTCGGACTCATAAAGCTGCCATCACGGAAAGGTACAAGATCATCATGCTGTTCGGATAATAGGTCCGTACCGAACTGAACATAATCTTTTGAATCAATTCCTAACAAGTGAAGAAGTGTAGGTAGGATGTCAATTTGTCCACCGTATTCGTGGCTAACTCCACCCTCCATTCCAGGTACACGGATAAAGAAAGGTACACGTTGTAATCCTGCACTATCAAAGTCGGTAATTTCTTTGCCTAGAACTTTTTCCATGGCCTTATTATGATTTTCAGAAATACCATAATGGTCACCATACATAACAATTATTGAGTGATCATAAAGACCAGATGCCTTTAAATAATCGAAGAATTGCTTTAATGCCTCATCCGCATAGCGAGCTGTTTGGAAGTAGGTATCTACCGATTTATCACCCGTAGTATGTGGTGCAATCGTTGCTTCTTCTTCAGCAAGCGGATAAGGATAGTGATTAGATACAGTAATAAACTTTGTATAAAAAGGCTGTGGTAATGATTCCAACATTGGAATAGATTCCTCAAAGAATGGTTTATCCATAAGACCATACTCTGCTAGGTCTTCTGGATTCATACTGTAGTATTTTTCATCAAAAAAGTTTTGATATCCAAAAGACTTATAAATTTCATCACGATTCCAAAAGCTTCCAGAATTCCCGTGGAATACTGCAGAAGAATAGCCTTGCTGACCTAAAATTGCAGGTGCAGCTTGGAACGTATTTAAACCTTTTGTTGTAAAAGCTGAACCTTGTGGTAAACCATATAATGAATTTTCTAGGATAAATTCCGCATCAGACGTTTTACCTTGAGCTGTTTGATGGAAGAAATTATCAAAATAAAGTGTGTTTTGATCCTTTGTTAAGGAATTTAAAAATGGTGTTACTTCCTCCCCATTCAATTTGTAATTAATAAGGAAGTTTTGCATCGATTCAAGGTGTAAATAAATCACGTTCATACCTTTTCCGGCACCAAAGTATGCAGGATTTGGCTCAGCATAGTTAGATTTTGTATAGTTAATGACTTCGGTCATATCGTCACTGTTTGCCATAACTCTCTGTGCTGAAGCTTTTGTACTTTTAACTGCATCATAAATCGTGTAGTTGTACATACCTAAATATTTGACGATATAATTACGGTCAAATCCTCTTGTTAACAGCTGAGGACGATCACTTTCAGCTAGTCCAAGATTTCCACATGAAATCGCCAATGCTAATGAAAATACAGCAGCAACTTTTCTGCGATTCATATCTCTAAGCTCAATCTTCACAATTCTAAAAGCAAGTAAAACGACTAAAAGAATGATGTCTGTAAAGAATAAGAAATCATAAGGTCGTAAAAGTGTAACCACACTTCCGCTTACATCCCCAAAGTTTTGGGTCTGAGTTAAAGTTGGTAATGTAATAAAGTCATTAAAAAATCTGTAATAGACCACATTTGCGAATAAAAGAAAAGATAAAAAGAAATCAATTACAAGTAATGCAATGTATTTCTTTCGTCCTTTGAATAGTGAAGCTAACCCTAGAAATAGTAAAGATGATCCTAGCGGATTAACAAATAGCAACATTTTTTGTAATGTATTCTCGATTCCTAAATCAAATTGAGTTAATTGAGCTAAGTATGTTTTCATCCAAAGAAAGAAAACAGCCAAAAAGAAAAAGCCAATATATTTATTAAAAATACCCTGACCTTTATGAGCTAAGTTATTCATTTTGTTGCACCTACCTTTTAACAAAAATATCATTTGCGTTTCTATAGAATCCATTAATCTATCATTTATAATAGCAGTTAAATATGAACAATATATGAACAAGAATATAAAATAATCAACACAAATGAGTATTATACGCATTTTTTAATAAAAGTCAAGTTAGCCTTCAATTGCAGAAAAGACAAGTGGTCCCACATGTCTTTGATAAGAAAGGTATCATTATTTCTAGAGCGCATTAATCCCTTGATATCCAAAATAAAGACCAAACACTATGAGGGAAGCACCTGAAATGATTGAGATCGCTATTAAACTTTTTACAGTCAGTAGTTTTCGAAATCCAGTAGTGAGTGCTGCTACGAACACATCCCATATAGTCAATCCAAGAAAAATCATACTGCTATAAATTAAAAGAGATTCTGTACCAGTTGTTTGGGCGGTTTTCGCTAAGACTGATCCATATATTCCCAACCAAAATAAAACCGATAATGGACTTGTTATCGACATAATAAACCCTGTAAAGAAACACTTCATTAATGATTCTTTCTCTCTGCCATACGTTAAGGTAATGGTATTTGCATTTTTAATACTATCGACTCCTGAATATATCAATATAAATCCGCCAAAAAGCCAAAGAAATATTTGAATAATTGGAATCCCCAAAAATTGAACCATCCCTAAATAAACAAGCAGCATAAAGAATCCATCTGCCACCATTGAGCCAGCACCAACCACCCACGCATGCCAAAAACCATTTTTTATCCCCTTATCTAATCGTGCAGAATTTACTGGACCTATTGGAGCTGCCAACGTAAAACCCAAAATGATGTAACTCATTAAAATGCTGATACTCAAAAAAAACCACTCCACTCCGCCTTTTTCCAACTTGTACATTTTATGTAAATTTTCCAGACACATGTCCAAAAATTTCTAAATGTTTTAGGAAGTCCTTTTTGACTCATTAGGCATTAGCTGATGGCAAACGGAGAAATAAATCATACTGTAAAAATAGTTCATTACCTAACAAGTAATAAATCAAGAAAATAGACGAATTCTTATTCTGGAGGTATTTCAACTATGGGAAAACCGATTTTTATCCCAAAAGTATACAAATCAATCCTAGATGTTATCGAAACTGAGCAAGCGATTAAAAAGATTAAAGACCATTTTGAAAGAGGATTAGCCGATGCTTTAAACTTAACGCGCATATCGGCCCCACTTATGTTAAGAGCTGGGCAAGGAATCAATGATGATCTTAATGGTGTAGAAAGAATGGTTACATTTGATGCAATAGATATCAGTAACTCACCTATTGAAATTGTACAATCTTTGGCAAAGTGGAAAAGGGTTGCCTTAGCAAGGTATGGATTCACGATTGGTGAAGGAATTTATACAGATATGAATGCTATACGCAGGGATGAAGAGTTAGACAACTTGCATTCTATTTACGTTGACCAGTGGGATTAGGAGAAGGTTATCACAATGAAACAACGGAATGTCAGAACATTAAAGAAAGAAGTCCACAAGATTTATCGGGCCCTGAAGAATTCAGAAAATTATTTATACAAGTTATTTCCTTCACTCGTGCCAATCCTTCCCGAAGAGATTTATTTTATCACTACTCAAGAGCTTGAGAACCGGTTTCCGGAATTAACACCGAAACAGCGCGAAGATAGGATTGCAAAAGAATTTGGAGCTGTTTTTATTATGCAAATTGGCGGGAGTTTAGATTCTGGTGAAAAACATGACGGGCGTTCGCCTGATTATGATGATTGGTTCCTAAATGGTGATATTCTTTTATGGTATCCTATATTAGAAAGAGCCGTAGAAATATCCTCAATGGGGATACGATTCGATGAAAAATCGTTGCTAAAACTATTAAAACTAGCAAATGCTGAACATCGAATGGCACTGGATTTTCATCAATCTGTCCTTAATAAGGAACTTCCGTTGACGATAGGCGGGGGAATTGGTCAGTCCCGATTGTGCATGTTTTTACTTAAGAAAGCACATATTGGTGAGGTCCAAGTTTCTGTATGGAATGACCATATTATTAAAGAATGTAGAAAAGGGAATATCACTCTTTTGTAGTCTCCTCGTTATTGAATGGAAGAAAGCCGATCACCAGAATCGGCATTTTTCATTTCCCTTCCAGCAATCCAAGGGTTATTCTACTCCAATATCCCTTTTAAACCGGTTACCTTCCCCTTTTTCTTTTCGGATTTCTTCCATTTTTTATTCATGATCATCGTGACAATTCCAATAATCGCCACAAGGATTACACTTACAAAAAAGCCAAATCGAATGGTCTCTTCAAATATAGTCCCAGTGATGGCTGATAATAATAGGAGTAAACCAATAGAGGATAATACTTTATCACCTCGTCTTATTTCCAGTATTTTAAGGGCAGAAATAATAATAATAAATGCCCAATTATACATCTGCAAAATTCCAGCTGCTGTGGTTATATATCCATAAATTTCCCCCGGGAGCAGCAGTGCAGTAATAATGGATCCCAATAAACCTAGGGTCGCAAGCGCTAAAGATGGCAAGGGAAGGTTCTTTAGTTTTTTAAGTTCTTTCCCAAAAATCTTCGGGGCATCTCCGTCTTTAGCTAATGTTACAAGTAAATTTGTAACTGCAAATAGTGAAGCCGTCATCGTGGAAAACCCGGCAATAATAATCTCCCCATTAAATACATGTGGAAAAAATGCAAGGTTATATGACGACATCGCTGTAACAAATGGGCTTTCCTTTTGATTAATCGATTGATACGAAACCATGCTAATCGCCAGGATTATCGAAATAACATAAATAATCGTTAGAACAATCAGCATTACCTTTCCTGATTTAGGTGCGTCTTCTTTTTTCTTTAGCTGCATAGATAAGAGTCCGATGGTCTCAATTCCACCATATGCATAAAACGCATATATAAGAGAAGACCAAAACGCTTGGTACCCTTCAGGAAAAATGGTATCAATCGTTGTTGGTATTCCAGGTTGACCCGCCGTTTTACCATGGATGAATCCAATCAACGCGGCACAGGCAAGAATAATAAACATGAGGATTTCTGCAGTTTTGGTAATTGCCAGGATATTTTCCACCTTGTTAAATCCTTGACTGCCTAATAAAACGACAATTATAGCTAAAACAACATAGCCAGAAGCAAATATCCATAAGGGAACATTAGGGAACCAAAAACGGGAAAGAATCGATAAAGCAGTTAATTGGCTTCCCATAATCAGAATTTTAGAACTCCAATAATTCCAGCCGCAGCTAAATCCTGCCCATCGGCCATACGCTTTTCCAGCGCAATAACAAAATGAGCCTTCTTGCGGGTCCTCTGAGGTCATCTTTGCTAGAAAATGAAACACAATATAGGTCCCTAATGCGGCTAATATAAACGAAAAGACCATCGACGGCCCTGTGATCTTAATTCCTATTCCTGATCCAAGGAAATACCCTGTTCCGATTGTACAGCCAATTCCAATCAGTGATAACTGCCACCATAATAACTGTCCCTTACTATCCCCTTTTGATGATTGATCGCCAAAACCTGAAGTACAAGTGAAATAATCCATGTTCACCATCCTACTACTGTTAGTATCGCGAAATATAAGATAATCATGTGCAATTTAATTGAAAGAAATAAAGTATAGGCGCATTAAATCCGAAGAAATGAAAAAAATTAATGAGAGGGTCTCGAATTGGAAACCCTATGGATGTGCTTGTAAGAAAGGTGGCACTGCAATGAATAAATTTTCATACACACTAAGGAGGGCAACGATGGGAATTTTAAGTGGCAACCCTAAAGAAGAACCTTTACACTATGGCGAGGTATTTGATTTATGGTCTTCTCTTTTGGCAGGGAATGCAAAAATTGCTGGATATCAAACCGCTTTAAACCATGCTGGTGATGATGATTTAAAGAAATTATTAGTAGAAGCAATTGAAAATAGCCAACAGGAAAAAAAGCAAGTAGAAGAACTATTAAAAGAAAACGGCATTGGCTTACCGCCTGCATCACCGGAACCCCCTGAAGCTTGTTTAGAGGATATTCCTGTAGGTGCTCGTATCCTTGACCCTGCTATAGCTGCTGGTCTTTCTGCAGATATTGCTGCTGGTCTCGTTTTATGCAGTCAAGTTATCGGTAAATCTATCAGGGAAGACGTAGCTATGATGTATGCACAATTCCATGCTCAAAAGGTCGTGCTCGGGGGAAAAGTACTCCGTTTAAACAAGGAAAAAGGATGGCTAATTCCTCCTCCATTACATCTTAATAAGCATGGCGATTGTTAAGGGCTCTTCAAGATAAAACACGAAAAGAAAAAAGGATGAACACAAATTGTGTCTCATCCTTTTTACATTATCGATTTAAATCACTAATACCAGGACTATGCTCATTCGGCATTTCAGGCATTACTGGAACAGGATAACCTTGTGGTGGTGGTACCACTTGTAATGTTCCAGAATCCCTGCTTGGTGATTCACCTTGGAATATTGTTCCGATCAGTGTTTCATCTAATCTAAAATTAAATTGAGCATTATGGAAGCCCATTTCTACATATTTACGGCATTCCGGATACTTATTTATGTCATAGTTTGGTACTGGGAAAATTTTACCCCAATCCACACCCAACGTTTCTAGCGCTTTAGCAAATGCATTTTGGTGTGCATTATCACGGACAATTAAGAAGGCTAACGTTTCTCTAAAGGCTTTATTTGTGCTCATTTCATAAATCCGTGTCTTTTGCAGGACACCTGTCGATTCTAATACCACATTATCCAATAAATCGCTGATTAAATTACCGTGGCTATAAACATAGTTACCATTCCAAGGATTTCCTGCAGCGTCTACTGGAAGTGAACTTTGCGCCCCCATAATATAGTGATGAGGGTTGGCGTGTTCTTTAACGGCTTCTTCTAGAGGAGCACCCATCGTTCCACCTGCTCCAACTGCCTCTTCTCCCGATCCATTCAGGAGCTGATTGATAGTCGTTTGAACAAGTTCAACATGGCTGATTTCCTCTAGGAAAACCCCTCTTATTAAATCACGGTATTGCTTTTGGTTACCTCTAAAATTTGAGCTTTGAAAGAAAAACTGCATCATGGTACGCATTTCACCAAATCTGCCGCCCAATGTTTCCTGAAGAACTTTTGCTGCAGCCGGATCAGGTTTGTCTGGAACAATCATATTGATTAGGTCTTCTCTATAGAAATACAAAATATTACCTCCTAGGATTGAAATAGTACCAAGTTAGCTTTACCAGAATGACATCCTACTATTCGAACTCGTCTTCTTTAGGATCCTCTTGATAATGTTCATTTAAATAGGGATTTTCAGTGGTAGCAAAACTGACTGATAGTAAACTCATTTCTGGATCTAATCCATACAATCCTTTAAAAGACTTGTTAACATTCTCACCACTTTGAAATTGCGGTTCTCTATCATGGTCCTTCATATAATCACCTTTTTCTTTATTCACTTAATGCTTGCTCTAAGTCATCTATTAATGAATTAGCATTTTCTAGCCCTACTGCAAGGCGGATCGTACCTGGGCTAATATGTTCTTTTACTAATTTCCCTTCATTATTCCCAAGGTTAGGCGAGATTATTAGACTTTCAAAAGACCCCCACGAGACACCTATTTTAAATATCCTCATCTTGTTTATTACTGTTTTTACGTGATTAAAATCAGCCTGTTTTAGCTCGATACTCATTAATCCGCTGTACCCTGATAATTGGTTTGTCCCCAAATGATAATCTGGGTGTGTTTCAAGACCGGGAAAGTTCACCTTTTGAACAGCAGGATGATTATGTGAAAATTTAGACACTTTTAAAGCATTTTCTTGGTGTCCTTGCATTCGAAATGGTAATGTTCTAAGTCCGCGGAGCAACAGAGATGCTTCATTGTGAGGCATAGCTGCACCCATAAGCAAATATTCCTTCCTAAAAATGGTTTTCATGATTTCTTTACTTGTAACGACTGCACCACCTAAGACATCACTATGCCCCCCAAGATACTTTGAGGCAGAATGAACGACGACATCTATCCCCTTTGTAAGGGGTTTTTGGAAAAGCGGGGTTGCCCATGTGTTATCAATGATGGTGCGAATTCCGTTTTTCCTTGCAAGGTCTGCAATTTCATCTAGATTAACCAATCTGAATGTCATATCCGTTGGACTTTCTAAAAAAATCACCCTAGTGTTCGATTGTAAGGCGGCCTTAATATCATCGGTTTTTGTCGAATAAATAACGGAATGGCTGATATTAAATTTCCCAAGATATTTCAAAAGTTCCATGGTTGAATAATAAAGATTTCTGACACATAGAACATGATCGCCGCTTTTTACACTATTGATTACCGCAGCACTTATGGCAGCCATTCCAGTAGAAAAAAGTTTACATACATCGCCTCTTTCTAATGCGGCAAGCTTCTTTTCTACAATTTCAACTGTAGGATTTGTTCCCCTCCCATAAACATAATAGGAATGTTCACTTTGGAGAGCGTCCGTAATCATTTCAAATGTCTGGTAGGTGATTAACGTATTTTGGAAAATGGGCGGAACAACTGCACCCTCAAAACGGTCCCTGTCATCCTCATAATGCATGCATATCTTTTTATCTTTCTCGAAAGAATCAAGGTTTTCCATTGTTTTTCTCCTCACAGCTCAATAAGATTAATAGTAATCTGAAAAATAAGGGGTCTGCCTTTCGATGATATTCTCCAAAATGTCTACAGCAGCTTCGTCACCCTTCAACCGAGAGATAGCAGCCAAGTATGATGGTCTTTTATAACTAAGCAGCATCGTTGTTAGTGTCTGAATATCTAGTGAAACAGCAGGGTTATCCTCGCTTTGTATGAATTTTCCTTGGCCATTACCTGAAACAAGAAGTGTGAATATCCCTTGGTTCCATTCCAGCATGGGATCTTCCAGCAAAAGTGTTACTTTCCTTTCGGTTCCTGTAGCTCTAAAAGGATACTGTTCAATAAATTGTTTCGCATCAACAATACGGGCCATAAAATAAGGGGAAATAGTTTCTTTGATATCTCCGTCTTCCAACCAAAAGGCTAATGGCTCATTCATAAAAATATTGCCAACCACCTTTGAAACCATAGAAAAATGAGCCCCAATGAAATTCCAAAGGCCAATTCGTGCCTCTTCATCCATATAGACTATTTCTTTAATATGGAGAACATCCTCAGAGATCCAGTACAGCAAGTACCCATGTGGCTTGTGTGTGTGATCATAATAAACAGCTGCCGTTAGCTCATCTACATCCCATCTCCAATATTCATCCCAGGCTAACTCATTGCGTATCATCGCTGCATGCATTTTACTAGAAAAAAGTTTATAAACAGTTCTGACATCAGAATGCTCGATATTTAATCTTTCTACATAACCAGGAACTTTCCTTATCTTTGGTAATTGGACGTCTCTCACTTCAAAGGTCATTTTATCCGATATGATTTCCCATCCTCTTCGGCGATAATATGGAATAGAATAAGGAAATAAATAAGAAATTGATTGTTTTCTTGCCTGCATATCCGAAAGTCCCTGTCGCAATAATTTATACATTAGTCCCATGTTAGCGTATTCCGGATAGGTTCCGACTCCGGTCAAACCGCCCATTTCAAATGTTCGTCCAAAAATATTTACTTGAAAAGGGTAGACCGCCAGCTGTGAGACAAGTTTCTCTCCATCAAACCAGCCAATCACATCCGCCTGATCCAAAACTGGTTTTTTTGCTAAGGCAATCTCTCGTTCCTCCCAGCCCACCATTTGTAAATCTTTCTTGGTGACTTGAAACACATACCTCAATAACTCATTAAACTGTTGGAAGTGCTTTGTTTCCACTTTCCCCATTTTGAGCCTGTCTAGTCGACTCATACCTATACCTCCAAAAATTCACTTAATATATTTAAATTTTAGTGTTTACTTAACAGTGGATTAGGATTCCAAAAAAGAGGCAGCACATCTTTTTTTAACAATCGAATAAATCTTCTGGAAGTTTCAGTTAATACCAACTTGACACATCGGAATTATAGGTATATTGTAAAGATACTTACTATTAATTCGCCGATTTGACAGCAAAAGGCACCTCTTGTTTTAAAAGGAGGTGTTTTTTTAATACTTACTTCTATTACATATAAAAGGAAGGAGCTTTACAAATGATTGAACAATATCCCGTGTTACGTGGAGCTGAATCTTTTTTCTTTAAAGGAAATGAAATTGGGATTTTAATTTCTCATGGTTTTGTTGGAACACCACAGAGTGTCAGTTATTTAGGTGAATACCTTGCATCTGAAGGTTTCACAGTCTATGGAGTTAGATTAAAAGGACATGGGACACATTATGAGGATATGGAAAGGTGCAGTTACCAAGATTGGATAAAAAGTATAGAAGATGGGTTCCAATTTCTACAACAACATTGCTCTGACATCTTTGTCATTGGCCAATCAATGGGTGGGACTTTAACATTAAATCTAGCTCAAAAGTATAAAAATATTAAGGGAATCATGTTAATTAATGCAGCAATCAACTCCATTCCTCCGATGGAAATGTATAAAAATAAAGAAACTCCCCGTTATGTTCATGAAGGAGAACCAGATATCAAAGCAAAAAATGTTCATGAAATTACGTATTCAAAAGTACCATTACGATCTATGCATCAACTATTTTCTCTAATGGATGAAACAAGGGATAAGCTATCTCGTGTTGTTTGTCCTATTCTGGCATTTCGTTCAGAAGAAGACCACGTGGTTCCACCTGAAAACACTACTTATTTTTTGTCGGCTATTCAATCAGAAATAAAAGAAGTTGTTCCGTTATATAATTCTTATCACGTGGCCAGCATGGACAATGATAAAGAGTTAATCGCTGAACACTGCAGTTTATTTATTAATAAGCTTGTAAGTAATGTTTTTAAAACGATATGAAATATAACAACCTCGCCAGTAAACTAGGCGAGGTTTAACTTTGCTATTATTTTATTAAGTTTGGCGGTGTTTCTCCTTGTAACCCTTTTATTAAATTAGCTGCTGCTGTCATGGCCATCTTGAAACGAGTTTCGTAGGTGGCCGAACCAATATGAGGCAGCGTAACTACATTCTTCATGGAAAGAAGCGGATTATTTTTTTCAACTGGCTCTTGAACAAATACATCTAATCCTGCACCATATATTTGTCCTTTTTGAAGTGCTTCAATTAATGCTTCTTCATCGACAGTTTTCCCTCTTGAAGCATTAATAAAGATGGCTGACTCTTTCATAAGTTCGAATTCTCTTTTACCTATCAAATTTACGGTATCTGGAGTCAAAGGTGTCATTAAGCAGACAAAATCTGATTTCTTTAACAAATCTTCCATTGAACAGTATACAGCCCCGTATTTGTCTTCCGCCTCTTCGTTCCGCGAACGATTATGATAGATAATCTCCATATCAAATCCAAAATGTGCTCTTTTAGCCACAGCGGATCCAATGCCGCCCATTCCAATAATCCCAAACACTTTATGATGGACATCGACGCCAAACCACTTTTCTGCAAGACCAGATTCCCACTGTCCCGTTTTAACCCATTGATCTAATTCTGGAATTCTTCTAGCAGAAGAAAGAATCAATCCCATAATCGTATCAGCTACCGTGTCGTTAAGAACATCGGGGGTATTGGTGGCAATAATCCCCCTCTCGGCCAAAGCGGTCAAATCAAGATTATCGTAACCTACAGATATATTACAGACTATATTCAATTGTGGTGCTTGATCTAATAACTCTTTGTCTACTTTTAGTCCCGAACCTAAAAGACCTTGTGCCCCCTCGAGCTCGTTAAGAAAGACAGGATAGGTTTCTGAATCCAAGTTCTCAAAATAAATAACCTCACAGGTTTCTGCAATTAGTTCCAATACTTTTTTATCTACTTTTTTATAAACAATTACTTTTGGCTTCATGATTAAAATCCCCATTTCGTTTGTATATCATCATTAATTATAAAGTAATAAAACCTTGTGAAAAACAAATAATGAAATATATTCACCATTTTAACACTGATTTAAAAGGAATAATTGTATAGTTATACAGAAAATTTGAATGTTACATAATACCATGTTATAATAATATTATGTAACATGGATGAAGGAGATCATTTATGGAGTATGTTGAAGCTCTAAGGGACATCAAACAGATTAATTCAATTAAAAAGGTTTTAAAAAAACATTCTGAACGTGATTATCTTCTTTTTGTTTTTGGAATTAACACAGGATTGAAAATTACCGAAATGCTTGATATCAAGGTTGGCGACGTAATGGAGAAGGAAGATAATGTAAAAAATTTTTATACCTATCCACATCATGAAACGATGAAGGAAATATATCTGAATTCTAAAGTAAAGCAAGCTATCCTCCACTACATCCAAAATGAACAATTAACGTTCGACAATTATTTGTTCAAGTCTGCTAAAACTGACAAACCCATCACTCGCCAGCAAGCCTATCGGATCATCCATCAAGCCGCAGAAGCCATTGGAATCGAGGGTAAAATCGGGACGAATTCCATGCGTAAAACCTTCGGCTATCATGCCTATAAACGTGGAATCGCCATTTCTATTCTGCAAAAGCATTTCAACCATTCAACCCCATCCGAAACGCTTAAGTATCTTGGAATTTCAAAAGAGGAAAAGATTAAAACAGAAATTGATGTCAATCTATAGAGAGACAAACCTTATCCATGTGCAAATTATTTGAGGAGGAAATAAAAAAATGAATATTCGCGAAATCGAACTCCCAGGTATTGGGAAGAAATTTGAGGCCATCACAAATAACAAGGATAAGTTGGTTATTATCATTCATGATGATGGAAGAAGAGACATTTATCATTTCGATCAGGAGGATTATGAGGAAGCAATTGCAAGCACTACCTTTAATGATCAGGAAGCAAGACAATTTGCAGCAATAATTGGTGGAATGACCTACGCACCCAAAGCATTAGAAACGATAGAAATGGCATTTGATGATTTAGTGATTGAATGGTTTAATGTCGAACCTAATGCAGCAGCTGTTAATCAAACCATTGGACAGTTAAATATCCGTCAATCGTATGAGGTAAACATTATTGCGATTATTAAACGTCAAAATCATAAAAAAATTCATACTCCAGGTCCGGAAACTCTTCTAGAAGAAGGCGATACAGTGATCGTGTCTGGGGAGCGCAACCAAGTAAAAAGGATCGTTAAAGAAGTACTCTCAAGAAGGGATGGGTGATACGATGACGAATCATTTAGTTTTTGAAGTCGGTACCGCATTAGTCTTAGTTGCTCTTACAGCAGTATTAGCAGGAAAGTTGAAGTTTTCAATCATCCCGTTTCTTATCCTCTTAGGGATGGCAGTTGGTCCGCATGCCCCTCAAATCGGTATTATTGATCTTACCTTCATTGAAAGCTCAGAAATCATTGAGTTTTTCGGCCGGATTGGCGTATTATTTTTACTATTTTATTTAGGTCTTGAATTCTCAGTTGGAAAATTGGTCCGTTCGGGACGTTCGATTGTAATAGGCGGTTCCATTTATGTAGCACTAAATTTCACTTTAGGTTTAGCTTACGGCTTCGCTACTGGCTTTCCTATTATGGAAACCTTAATCATTGCAGGTCTCCTAAGTGTTTCTTCTAGTGCCATTGTCGCAAAAGTTCTCGTCGATTTAAAAAGAACGGCCAATTCTGAAACAGAATTAATCTTAGGAATTATCCTATTTGATGATATTTTCCTAGCTCTATTTCTCTCCATCATGTCTGGTCTATTGCTAGGCGGATCGACGACTCTTGGTGGAACAATCCTTTCCGTCCTCATTTCACTTGGATATATGCTTCTCTTTTTTGTTATTGCTCGAAAAGGGGCACCTATTCTCAATAAACTATTAAACATTAAATCTAATGAAATATTTATCCTGGTTATTTTTGCTTCACTGTTTTTTATCGCAGGATTTTCAGAAAAACTACATGTTGCCGAGGCTATTGGTGCATTATTATTAGGTTTAGTTTTCTCTGAAACGGAACACCGCGAGCGCATAGAACATTTAGTCATTCCTTTTAGAGATTTCTTTGGAGCGATGTTTTTCTTTAGCTTTGGATTAAGCATTGACCCCTTCAGTTTAGGTGGAGCTGTTTGGCTTGCAGTCGGTGCAGTCATATTAACAATTATTAGTAACTTTGTAGCTGGAATGATTTCCGGGAGAAAAGCTGGATTGTCTTATAAAGCTTCCTCCAATATCGGATTAACAATCGTTTCTAGAGGTGAATTTTCGATCATTGTTGCTAACTTAGGACTTGCCGGAGGATTACTTCCTATTCTCAAATCTTTTACGGCTGTTTATGTATTGATATTAGCTATTATTGGGCCGCTTTTAACAAAAGAATCAAAAAATATCTTTCTATTTTTTAATAATATTTTCAAATGGGAAAAAGGTAAATCAACAAAAAAGAAAATCGCGATTCCTGCACATCAACATGAAAAAAAGAAAAGTCCTGGTCTTTAAACATGTGAAAAAGCTAACGAAATGGACTAAATCTTCATTTTGTTAGCTTTTTCAAGTATATTTTATTTCAACCAAAACAAGAGTTAAGGAGGATTTCCATTGACTATTGAGTTGGCTATCATTCTGTTAACCTATCTTTTATTATTGGTCATGTCCTATCAGATCATTTTTCTTATCAATACAAAAGAAGTTAAGCGTGGCTGCATAATCATTAACACTTCATATAAACATGCATATATCATACTATTGTTTGGAATTCTTATTGTTTACACATTAATAAAACTTCCTCATATTCATTTGGCGTCTCAAACAATTAGTTATCTGATTCTTGTAAGTAAGTTAATTTCTGTCATTACATTGGCTGTAAGTATTTTTCTATTAAGCAAAAAATTATAGTCCTTTTATCCAGCGTCCTGCCATATCAATCCAATTCGTTACTTCAGGCTGTAGGTGAAGTTCATTATCCACTCGTTTCGTTTCATCGGTTCCCAAGGACAATCCATGGACCCCTTTAGGGTAAATATGCATTTCCAAAGGTACTTTATTGTTTAAAAGCGCTTCTGCAAACATAAAGCTATTTTCAACAGGAACGGCTATATCCTCAAACGTATGCCATAAGAAAGTTGGCGGAGTATTAGTCGTAACCTGTTTCTCTAATGATACCAAGTCTAAACTTTCATCATCTAGGCACTTATCTCCTAATAATGCTTCAAAACTGCCACGATGTGCATTTTGTCCTGATGTAATGACTGGATAACATAGGACTAAACCGTTTGGAGTAATGTGTTCTTTCGAGTATTCAAGGTCTTCGGATAAAAATTCCTTGTCCCAGAATACACCAAGACTTGCTGCCAAATGACCTCCAGCTGAAAAGCCGAGAACAATTATTTTATTGGTATCTACATTCCACTCGTTTGCATGGTCTCGCACTTTACCGACTGTTTTCGCCAATTGACATAGTGCGGTTGGGAATACTGCAGGTTTAACACTGTATTTTAAGACACATGTATGAAAACCCATACCGTTTAAGCGAATCGCCACTGGTTCGGCCTCTCGTTCAGATGTATGTTGATACCCTCCTCCTGGACATATGACAATCATTGGTCTCTTTCGATTCGGATCAATTTCTGGAGAATTATCTAGTATGTATGTGTACAAAGTTGCGGTATCCTGTTCATATTTTATCTCTATTTTTTCATGAAGCATATTATCTCACCTTTTTCTTAGAATGATATAATTCATTTTATCTGAATTCATTGTAAATTTGTATAATTAATAAAAAATCCACCATTAAATGGTGGATTCAGATTGTCGAGGAAGGGGGTCTTTCTCGGCAATTTTTTTGTAGGAACAACCGTTTTCCTTTATATATTGTAAATTCTTTTTTAGGGCTGATGCACACACGCCGCCAGGAGGATTCATCCTTAATAGGGTGTCTTGAGGACAAATCGTACGCCCTGCCGGAAGGATTTGTCCTTAATAAGGGGGCTTGAGGACAAATCGTACGCCCTGCCGGAAGGATTTGTCCTTAATAAGGGGGCTTGAGGACAAATCGCACGCCCTGCCGGAAGGATTTGTCCTTAATAAGGGGGCTTGAGGACAAATCGTACGCCCTGCCGGAAGGATTTGTCCTTAATAAGGGGGCTTGAGGACAAATCGCACGCCCTGCCGGAAGGATTTGTCCTTAATAAGGGGGCTTGTGGACAAATCGTACGCCCTGCCGGAAGGATTTGTCCTTAATAAGGGGGCTTGAGGACAAATCGCACGCCCTGCCGGAAGGATTTGTCCTTAATAAGGGGGCTTGAGGACAAATCGTACGCCCTGCCGGAAGGGTTTGTCCTTAATAAGGGGGCTTGAGG
>NZ_JACCBX010000006.1:60436-416293 GCF_013409995.1 Neobacillus driksii | reverse complement strand
CGTACGCCCTGCCGGAAGGATTTGTCCTTAATAAGGGGGCTTGAGGACAAATCGTACGCCCTGCCGGAAGGATTTGTCCTTAATAAGGGGGCTTGGGGACAAATCGTACGCCCTGCCGGAAGGATTTGTCCTTAATAAGGGGGCTTGAGGACAAATCGTACGCCCTGCCGGAAGGGATTCGTCCTTAATCTGGGGGCTTTCAGGACGCATTATACGTGCTACCTATATTAGGAAAAATCTGTGAACTTTTAAAGTTAAAAAAGATAATGGCTGTCTAGACTTTCTAGACAGCCATTATCCACCATTAAATGGTGGAATTTATTTCTATAACTTGGTTCTTATGCTCCAAAGTTCCGGAAAAAAGTGTTGGTCTAGAACCCTTTTTAAATAAGTTACACCCGATGATCCCCCTGTACCCTGTTTATGACCAATGATTCTTTCTACCGTAGTCATATGATTGAATCGCCATATTTGCTGTTGATGGCCAATATCTACTAACTTCTCAGCTAGCTCGTATAAGTCCCAATATTGGTCAACATTCCGGTAGACTGTCAGCCATGCTTCTTCGACACTGAGATTGGGTTCATAGTTTTTTGATAAATCACGATTTAAGACCTCATCATCAACATGAATTCCGCGAGCTACAAGTGCTTGGATAGCGGCATCATAAATGCTTGGTTTATGCAGTGCATGGTGCATTTTTTTATATAGTTCTTGTTGATGCTGATAGACTGATAGTGTTTGAGCATTTTTATTACCTAATGCAAATTCTATCAAGCGGTTCTGATAAGACTGAAAACCGGAGGATTGCCCTAATTTATCCCTGAACTCCAGGTATTCAGAAGGTGTTAAGGTAGAAAGAACACTCCATGATTGAATTAATTGCTGCTGGATTCTCGAAACACGCGACAGAATTTTAAAGGATGGTTCTAAGTCGTTCTGGCGAATAAACTGGATTGCCTCCGTTACTTCATGAAGTATCAATTTCATCCATAGTTCACTCGTTTGATGGATAATAATAAATAACATTTCATCATGGTGATCAGAAAGCCGGTGCTGACTAGACAAGATTTTATCAAGATGAAGGTAATCTCCGTAAGACATTGCTTTTTGGAAATCTGTTTGAATACTTTTTTCTAATTCTAGTTTCCTGTTTTCATCGGGTGATTTCATAGTTTGCTGACCCCCCACATTATGATATAATCAACCTTTATGCAACAACTTCACGTTCATTCTTAAACTTTTCGTACTGCTTTTCTACCATAATTTTCTTAAGTACCTGAACTGCAGTCCAAACCTCGCTATAACAGGTATAAAGGGCGACAGGAGCGAGACGAATAATATTTGGTGCTCGAAAATCAGGAATAATACCTTTTTCTTTCAATGCCTTACATATACGAGCAGCCTCGTTATGCTCAAGGCTCACATGACCTCCACGACGCAAATCTTCTTGAGGGTTGCCTACGTTAAATCCCATATCTGACAACTCTTGGTCCATCAATTCCATTAAAAACCGAGTTATCTTCAATGACTTTTCCCGAATATTTTCTATCCGTGCCTCAGTAAAAATTTCTAACGCACCCAGTAAAGGTGCTAGACTTAAAATATGTGGAGTCCCAATTTGAAAGGCACCCGCAGATTCCGCTGGCGTTAACGTATGTTCCATATCAAATTGTTTTTCCTTCTTAGAACCAAACCATCCAGCAAGGCCAGGAGCACTTCCAAAGTGTTTCTTATTTACATACAATCCTCCTACACTACCTGGTCCACCATTTAAATGCTTGTAATTACACCAATAGGCAAAATCAACACCCCATTCACTAAACGAATGTGGAATGGCACCAACGGAATGACAACCATCAAAACCAATAAGGATCCCTCTTTTATTGGCCTCACCTGTTAGTCTGTTCATGCCTAAGATTTGACCGCTTCGATAGAGTACTGTTGGCAGAATAATCAGTGCAATTTCATCGGTCATAGCCTCAATAATATCCGCTTCTTCTAAGAGACGTCCATCCCGGCTTTTTACACGAACAAGATGGGTATCTGGGTCAAAGCCATGAATTCGAAGCTGACTTTGAAGCGCATAAATGTCAGATGGAAAAGTCAATTCATCCGCAAGAATTTTTGACTTTTTCCCCGACGGCTTATAAAAAGTAGCGACAAGCTGATGTAAATTTACGGTTGTCGAACCGGTTACAATGACTTCGTCAACTTCGGCTCCAACTAGCGGCGCCATCATCTCTCCCAATCTTTCTGATAAAAAAAACCATGGATGCTCCCCTCTCGTCCAGCCATCAATTCCATGTTCCTTCCAATCATTTAAAGATTCTAAAAGGGTTCGTTCTGCTCTTTTGGATAGCAGTCCTAATGAATTTCCATCCAGATAAATGGTATTTGGTTTTATGTAAAATTCTTCTCGAAATCTAGATAGGCTGTCGTCTCTGTCTAATTGCTTTGCGTCCTTTTCGGTCAAAACCATACTCACCCACTCCTAACTGTATCGTCTCTCTCATTCTATTATACTCTGCTGGAAATTAGAAACAGCCGCTCTAATAACTAAAGCGGCTTACCTTTATTCAAGAACAAGAAAATATTGAATTTGATTAGGCGAAATAGGTGTAATCGCATGAATCCGATAGCCGATACTTAGTAATTGTGATAGTGTTTCTGCACAATTTTCGCGCGGAGGTTCAGTTGGTGCATGGTAGCTTTTAAATAAATCAATGAATTGATTATTCAATGTACAATGAAGCAAGACCACGTGTCTCCCCGTCCAAGCCTGCCCAATCATGGGTTGTACTTGTCTTATCCTTCTCATGATATGACATCCTTACATATTGATACAATAGTCTATGTTTTACTTACCGGGTGCGTACTATTTAATGAAATAGTTTTTTAAATCAAGATGGTTTCTAGTCCCCTTATAAGGACCATTTTTTCTTTTCCAACTAAGTTTTGGGCTTCATGAACCCTTCATGAGGACCGCTTTTTCTTTTCCAGCTCTGTTTTGGGCTTCATGAACCCTTCATGAGGACCGCTTTTTCTTTTCCAGCTCTGGTTTGGGCTTCATGAACCCTTCATGGGGACTGTTTTTTCTTTTCTAGCTCAATTTTGGGCTCCATGAAACCCTCCATCAATTAGTACTAATAAACGAGAAACCATATAAATCGGTTCTCGTTTTTCAAAAAATACTATGGAGTTGTTCTCGTTACAGATGAAGCACCTTTTACCTTTCCCAATAGATAGCCAACAATTAAGCCCAATACAGCAGGGGTTAGCCATCCGATTCCCTCGATATAGAAAGGAAGAATTTCTAATCCCTCACTCCATACGTTATTTAGTAATGATTTATTAATGGTGTCCAAAATACTGTATAGAGCCACAAAGCCTACCACAGTGATGTATATATAGGAATTTCTTTTAATCATATCATCAAAGAGTCCCAAAAAGATAAGTACAATGGCAATCGGGTAGATCATGCCAAGGATGGGCACTGAAATTTGCAGGATCTGAGTTAGTCCTAAATTCGCAATTGCAGTACTTAGAACAGCTAAGATAACGACCCATGCTTTATAAGCTACTTTTGGGATGGCAGTGGAGAAGAACTGGCTGCATGATGTAATTAAACCAATGGACACACAAAAACACGCCAACGTAAACACGATTCCTAATAGCAGTGTTCCGCTTTGTCCAAACAGGTAAGTCATAATGTTGGACAAAATGATGGCACCATTTTCAGCTTGTCCTAAAGAAGAACTACCAGCTCCTAAATATCCTAAGATAAGATAAATCACGGCTAATAACAACCCAGCACCCAATCCTGCGTACATCATATAACGTGATTTCTTTTTTGAATCGATTACTCCCTGTGCAGTCAGCGTGTTAGCAATTACAATACCAAATGCCAAGGCTGCCAAAGCATCCATTGTTAAATAACCTTCTAAAATCCCTTGGAACATTGGATTCTCTCGATAATTCCCGATCGGTGATTCAAATGAACCAATCGGATCAAATAAGCTCCTTACAAAAATAATCGCAATGAGTGCTAATAGTATAGGAGTCAACAATTTCCCGAAAAGACTAATCAGTTTTGAAGGATACATACTTAACCAAGCGGCTAATCCAAAAAAGACAATCGTATAGATCAATAAAGAGCCCGAACTCTCAACCAAATTTTCTGGCAAAAAAGGTGCTGCACCCATTTCAAACGCCAGGCTTCCTGCACGAGGAATCGCAAGTCCCGGACCGATTGCAATATAAATTAAAAATGGAAAAATGAGTGCAAAAATAGGGTGAACTCTAAGATTCAGCTCATTTAAACTACCTGCCTTTGCTACGGCAATTACACCTAAAATCGGCAGTCCAACAGCCGACACGATAAAACCAGCCAGAGCAGCCCATAAATGATCACCTGCCGATTGACCAAGGAATGGAGGGAAAATAAGATTTCCAGCACCAAAAAACATTGAAAACAACATAAAACTAATAAAGACCACTTGTTTTGCAGAAAAATTCATGATGTGATATCTCCTTATGGTGTAAAAATATTATTGTATTATATCATTTATTCATTCTGAATTCTTTAGGAGTTCTTCCATATTTCTCTTTAAAAATTCGATAAAAATAACTAATGTTATCATAGCCAACCTGCTCAACAATTAAAGCAATTGGCAAGTCGCTGCCTTGTAATAATTCTTTCGCCTTCTCCAGCCTTCTCTCTTGGAGAAGCTCTTTAAAAGTTCGAGAAGTTGCCTTTTTAATGGTTTTACTTAGACCATAATGTGATTGGTTTAACTGCTCTGCTAATTCATATAAAGAGGCTTCCTTGTAGTGTTCCTCAATATATTTAAGTGATTCCACCACCAAATAGTGAGTGATGGACGCTTCTTCTTTTCTTTCTACTCGATCAGAATTCTTTATTAACTCTATCATAAATAGCCCCATATAAAGCTTGATGGCAGACTCTGAAAAAGTGGTCGGAAACATGATTTCATGGATTATTTTTCCTATCAATTCCTGTATAGCTTCTACTTCAGAAACTTTGAAATACAGAAATTGCCCATTCTGTGTATTATTGTAGAGGCTGCTCAACAAAAAATCGCTGACAATATTTTCAGAACTTAAATAGGAAAAAATAAAATCAAAGAAAGCAGGACGAATAATGAAGTTAATAACAATATCTTCTCTGTCACATGCTTTAATTTCATGTTCAATATGTTGATTTAAGAGCAGCAGCTCACCTTTTTTTAAAGTAATCTGCCTTCCTCCAACTGTCTGCTGCAATTCTCCATTATAAACATAATTGACCTCAATGTAATCATGTTTATGTAAGGGGAAATCCACAAATCTTGTATGCTTCCGAACCATAATCATCTTATCTTTACTTAAGAATTTTTCACTCTCAATAATAAAATTCGTCTTGCTTGTGTAGAGATCCTTACTTACGTTCGTTTGCTGTTCAAGAATATCTTTTTCTTCATCTGTAAGTTGTAAAAGTTCGTTTAGTATTTCCTGGTTCACTCTTTTCACCTATTTCCTGTTTCACAAAGTGCTTT
The DNA here is from genome assembly GCF_013409995.1 of Neobacillus driksii. GTDB lineage: Bacteria > Bacillota > Bacilli > Bacillales > Cytobacillaceae > Neobacillus > Neobacillus driksii. The sequence continues at coordinate 410,735 of NZ_JACCBX010000006.1, read as the reverse complement.
TTTATAAGATATAATCATACCATTTCCCTGTATTGATTAGAACAAAAAAAAGTATGCCCCTTTTACAGGAACACACCTTAAAAATTACCTGGTATTAAATAGCGATTACAGATTCAAAATCCCTTTGCGTGGAACAACACCAAATGCGTCTGCAAGCTCTTGCAACTGAGCGTCGGTGATCGTTTGCTTTTTACCGCCTTGAGCACAAACAATAGTATAGACTTCAGCCGCTTTTTCAGCTGTTTCAATCAGACCAAAGGTTTCATCTAATGTGGTACCAGCACCAAAGATTCCATGATGTGGCCAAAGTACAAGACGGACATCCTCCATCTTTTCTGCAGTTGCTTCACCAATTGCATTTGTGCCTGGAACAATCCACGGAATAATTCCTACACCTTCAGGGAAAACAACAAGACATTCAGTGCACATTTCCCATAAGGTTTTTGTAAAATCTTCTTCCTTTAAACTATGTGTAAATGACATCGCAATTAGGTTTGTTGCGTGGCAGTGCATAATCACTCGATGGTTTTTATTAACGGCTAAGCGTTTCATATGGTTCATTAGGTGTGTTGGTAATTCACTTGTTGCTACTCCGCCATCTTCAAACCCCCAATGGATTTCATATCTTTTACCGTCCGCTGCAATACGAATGAGGCCTAAGTTATTTGCCGGGTTCCCTTTTACATTTTTAAAGTATTTTCCAGAACCTGTTACGATGAAATATCGACCAGCGAGTCCTGATGCGTCAAAATTCATCGGTACTGTTCTTTTAACTTGATCAACATTCAAGTACGGAAGAACTTCATATTCATTTAATAAATAACTGATATTGCCGCCATTCCGTTCATCCCAGCCTAAACGGTATAAATTAGAGGTCGTTTCCAACATTTCTTGTAAGAATGGTGCTGAATATATCGCATCTTTAATCATTGTCATACTCATGGTAACTCTCTCCTTATTTTTAAAATTTCATTTTAATATGTCAAATTATCAATGTATCATCTTCACACTGTAATATTAACCTGATTACCAATACAAATCAACATAAATAAAGAAATTATCGTTGTTTTATTTTTGTTTTGTTAACAATATCGCCACAAATTTAATTTGTTTAGTTTTGTTTTATTAAAATTTAGACATATTTATATTTATTTGTTTCTGTTTGCACAAAAAAACAGACCGCAAAACGGTCTGCTTTGGATAATAAGCAAATATGAGGATTTTGGTCTATCCTTCTAATAATAAAGAGTGCGGATCTTCTAACAATTCTTTTACTGCAGCAAGGAAACTAACTGCCTCTTTTCCATCTATAATTCGATGATCGTAAGAAAGAGCAATATACATCATCGGACGGTTTTCCATTCGTTCTTTATCAATTGCTACTGGTCTTAACTGGATCTTATGCATACCGAGTATCCCCACTTGCGGGCTATTTAAAATTGGCGTTGACATTAAAGAACCGAAAACACCGCCGTTGGTAATCGTAAATGTTCCACCTTGTAAATCCTTTAAAGTAAGGGCGTTATCACGGGCTTTTTTACCAAGATCACTGATTTCTTGTTCAATTTCAGCAAAGTTTTTATGGTTTGCATTTCGGACTACAGGTACAACCAGACCTTCCGGGGCAGCAACCGCAATACCGATATCGTAAAACTTCTTGATAATCAATTCATCGCCTTGAATTTCGGCATTTAAAAGAGGGAATTGCTTTAATGCTGAAACCACAGCTTTTGTAAAAAACGACATGAAACCAAGACGGACACCATGTTTTTCCAGAAAAGCATCCTTCCTCTGATTGCGTAAATCCATGATTGCAGACATGTCAACTTCGTTAAAGGTCGTCAACATTGCAGCAGTATGTTGAACTTCAACCAAGCGCTTCGCGATCGTTTGACGGCGGCGTGACATTTTGACACGTTCTACTGGTTTATCAAACTCTGAATCTATTTGTTGTACGGTTGGATTTTGACGTACATTTTCCACCTTTGGTTCTTCCTTTACATTAGCGGCACTCGTATGTGCTTTTACATCATCAGGTCTAATTCTGCCAAGGGGATCACGAGTGCTTACTTGGTTTAAATTGATTCCCAGTTCTCTTGCCAATTTTCTTGCAGCAGGTGAAGCAATCGGACGATCCGTTTTCGGAAGTTCTATCTCTTGATGCCCGCTTGGCTGGTCTAATGGTTCAATAGCAGTTTTTTCAGGAGCTGCCGCTGGAACAGCCGGAGTAACACCTTCAGCTGCGATCTCTTCGATAACAGCAATGACATCACCAACTTCTACCGTATCACCAGGTTCTTTTAATACTTTTGTAACAACACCGGAGTGTTCGGTATTTAATTCTATATTAACTTTGTCAGTTTCCAGTTCTACAACACTATCCCCTTTGGATACTCTATCACCTATATTAATGAGCCATTGAGAAATGGTTCCTTCTGAAATGGATTCTGCCAGTTCCGGTACTTTTATTTCTATCATGTGTCATATCCTCCTAGGAATTAGGTTAAGTCATTTTTCAAATTAGGATTTTTACTTAGTATTTCGGTAATGATTTATCTGTTTCTAGACGACTCTTTTTCTTGATTCTGAGTAACTACTATACTATCAGTATTCAACGCCTGTTCGATAATACGTTCCTGTTCTTTCTTATGAACTAATGGGTCACCGCCTGCGGTGCTTGATCGGTACTGACGCCCGATGTAACCGACAGTCAGGCTGCCTTCAGCAAGTTCATAAAGAGTTGGTGCAATATAATGCCATGCTCCCATATTCTTCGGTTCTTCCTGTACCCATACAATTTCCCTCAAGTTAGGATAACGGTTAATGTTGGTTTCCACATTTTCCTTCGGGAATGGATACAATTGTTCGACGCGCACAATGTGTATCTCGTCCAAATTTCTCTTTTCTTTATTTGAGTCGATTTCTACAGCTAGATCAATTGCTATCTTACCCGTCGTTAACACTAACCGTTTTACCTTTTCTGTCTCTTTACCTAGCTGTTCCTGTTCCATAACCGTTTGGAACTGTCCTTCGCTAAGATCTGCAGCAGGCGATGAGACCAAAGGATGACGAAGCAGGCTCTTAGGAGTCATTATAATTAATGGGCGAACATACTCAGTACCTAAAATCGATGCTTGACGACGCAAGATATGAAAATATTGGGCCGCACTTGTCAAATTAGCAACTGTCCAGTTATTTTCGGCTGCCAACTGTAAGAAACGTTCAGGTCGGGCACTTGAGTGCTCGGGACCTTGCCCTTCGTAACCGTGAGGCAATAAAAGGGTAAGCCCGGATTTTTGCCCCCATTTTGCTCTTGCCGACGAAACAAACTGATCAAAGAGGGGCTGCGCCGTGTTGGCGAAGTCGCCATATTGTGCTTCCCACATGACAAGTGTTTCAGGAGCAAATACGTTATAGCCATATTCAAATCCTACAACAGCAGCTTCCGACAGCGGGCTATTATGAACTCCAAACGAGGCCCGTGCTTGTGGAAGATTGTGTAAAGGTGAATACATTGCATTCGTTTCTGAATCGTGGAGCAAAATGTGACGCTGTGCAAACGTTCCACGTTCCGAATCTTGACCAGTTAAACGAATCGGCGTTCCTTCTCTTAACATGGCCGCGAATGCCAGCACTTCAGCAAGCGCCCATTCTACTTTTCCGTTCTCATCAAGTGCTGTTTCACGGCGCTCGAGAATCCGCTTTAATTTTGGATAAACATGAAAACCTTCCGGCCATTTCAATAGTTCACCGTTTAATTCGCGCAGAGTATCAAGCGGCACGCTTGTGTCCAAAGGTGGAATCCCTTTGGCAATAACCCCAGGAACCTCGACTTCGGCAGGAGATTTACCCTGCTTCTTCTCTGACACTTTGTCATATTCCGCTTGCAGCTTCACTTGGACGCTAAGGTTGATTTGCTCTACTTCTTTTGGGTCAAGAATGTCTTTCATTTGCAGCTGTTTGGAATACAATGCTCTTACAGTTGGATGGCTCGCAATTTTTTTGTACACCTGTGGCTGAGTAACTGCTGGATCATCCATTTCATTGTGGCCAAATCTTCGGTACCCGACTAAATCAATCACAAAATCCTTTTGAAAACGCGCTCGGTATTGATATGCAAGGCGAACAGCTGCCAGACATGCTTCTGGATCATCCGCATTTACATGTACAATTGGAATCTCAAATCCTTTTGCCAAATCACTCGAGTATCTCGTAGAACAAGAATCGTGGCTATCTGTCGTAAAGCCAACCATATTGTTTGCAATAATATGGATGGTTCCACCAGTTCGGTATCCTTTTAGTCCGCCCAAATTTAATGTTTCGGCAACAATTCCCTGGCCAGGAAATGCAGCATCACCATGAACCAAAATCGCAAATGCTTTTTTAACATCCTGCTCGGGGTATCCAGATTTCTGTCTATCCTCTTGTGCTGCTCTTGCAAACCCTTCGACCACGGGATTTACAAATTCAAGATGACTAGGATTATTGGCTAAGGTAATACGTGTACTAAAGGCATTAGGACCTTCAACAAAGCGATTGCGGCCTAAATGGTATTTCACATCTCCTGTCCATCCTTCACTAATGTCAACTAAATCTTCTGACGGACCTTGTTGTTTTGCGTAAGAGTGCTGAAACTCAGAGAAAATCTTGCTGTATGGTTTGTTTAATACATGCGCAAGAACACTTAAGCGACCGCGATGTGCCATTCCGATCAAGACGTTGCGTACTCCCTCACCGACACCTTCGCGCACCGCTTCATCCAGCATGGGCACAAGCATGTCAACACCTTCAATAGAGAATCTCTTTTGGCCGACAAAGGTTTTATGCAAGAATTGCTCAAATCCTTCAACCTCTGTCAAACTCTTTAATAGCTTCATTTGCTCTTCTTTTGATAAAGATCGCTGCAGTGAACCCGTCTCTACCATTTGAGTTAACCATTTTACTTCTTCGATATCATGAACGTGGTTAAATTCGAAAGCTATTGTAGAGGTATAAATATTCTTTAAATGATTCAAAGCATCCCACGCGTTTTGAATGCCTTCCGGAGCTTCCTCCCAAACCAATCTAGCTGGAATCGCTTTCAAATCATGCTCACTAACTCCATGTTTTTCAGTGTTGAAAAACTCATGTTCGTTTTGATTTTCTTCTAACGGATTTAATTTTGACACTAAATGTCCGTGAGAACGAATGTTTCCGAGCAGTTTTACCACTTTCATTATTTTTTCTATTTTTGTCAGATTATCAGGATAAATCTTTTCATGTTCGGTTCTTTCTTTCATGTAACCTGACTCAAAAGACAATGGTGACCCCCATTCAATAAAAAGCTTTTTTAATTCAGAATCAATAGTGTCTACACCGTTCGCGTACCGTTCATATTGTTCTATTACATAGCCTAGGTTAGGACCATTAAATCTTACCCATGGATTTGGTTGGTTCTCCACTCCCATTACAATACCCCCAAGTTTAAGTTGCTTTTATGTTAAGATTGGATGATTTAATGAAGTATTTATCAATTGCTTCAGTATTAGGATAATGTAATAATTGAAATAAAGAAAATGATAAAAAATTATATTTATTGATAAAAAAATATTATATCAGGCAGATGGGTGAACAATGGATTATCGTGATTGGGAAATTCTGAAGGAACTTTATCATCAAAAAAATCTAACTAAAACAGCTCGACTATTATTTCTGACTCAACCCGCATTAACGAATCGATTAAAGCATATGCAGGAAGAGCTGGGTGTTAAAATCATAACTCGTGAAAGCCGGGGAGTGCACTTCACCCCACAAGGAGAATATCTAGTCCATTGTGCCGAGGAAGCCCTTGCTCATTATCAAAGGGTAAAAGAAACTGTCAAAAATATGAGTAATAACGAAAGCAATGAAGTGGTCGGAACGTTGAAATTGGGGGTATCCAATTTTTTTGCGAATTATGAACTACCTTATATTTTGAAACTATTCAAACAGCAATATCCTCATGTGGAATTTAAGGTGGTAACGGGCTGGAGCAGGGACGTAACTCAATTAATCCATAATAAAGATGTCCATATTAGTTTTGTTCGTGGAGATTATGGTTGGAGAGGTTTATCGAAACATCAAATATTTGAGGAAACCATCTGTATTGCATCAAAAGATAAGATTAATATGACAGACCTTCCTCGTCTTCCTAGAATTGATTATAGAGGGGATTATTTATTAAAATCCGTCATCGATCACTGGTGGGCTGAAAATTACGCTGAAGAGCCTTTTATCAGTATAGAAGTTGACCAAGTTGATACGTGTAAAGAAATGGTCATAAATGGTTTAGGCTATGGCATCCTGTCGAGCAGGGTAGTGACTGGAATTGAAGACTTATACAAAATCAATCTATTAGATCTAGAAGGAACTCCTATTTTGCGAAGAACGTGGATGTATTATCATAAAGAGTCGTTGGAATGGAATGTGGTTAAGGCATTCGTACATTTCATCGGAAATTTTGATTGGAAAGAAAATTGATACGAACCCATATGCAAAGATTCAGACCAAATTGGTCTGAATCTTTTTCATCTTTAAAAGTTGTTCAACTAATCTTCTACTACAATTTCCTTATAGCATTTGCTATTTCAATACATAGGTCTTCTGCCTGAGGAACATGTCCTAACTTGTCAATAAATGCATGTGTCATACCCTTATAACGGATACACGTCGTATCAACCCCGGCCTCTTGTAACTGTTTTGCATAAAATTCTGTATGAATACGCAATCCGTCAAATTCTGCCCCAACTAAAATAGCTTTCGGTAGTTCAGTAAGCGATTTAGCTAGCATCGGACTAACGTAAGGATTATAAATATCTGACTCATTAGTAATATAAGCTCCCAAGAAGAGATTCTCTTCAGCTTTTGATGGTCTTCCAAGTGAAAGTAATCCATTTTTAATAATATCTTTATGCTCTTCAGATACCTCAAAGAATTCTTCGCTCCACTCATACCCCTCAACCTTAGCATCGGCCATTGTTACGGCTGGATAAATCAGTACTTGCATTGCAATCTTTGGTGTTCCTTCATCTTTTGCTTTTAAACTGACTGCTGCAGCATAATTTCCGCCTGCACTATCTCCAGCAACAGAAATTTTCTTAGGGTCAATACCATAGGCTTCTGCATGATCGTATACATGTTTGACTGCATAGTAATTATCATTTAATCCATTTGGAAATGGCTTTTCCGGTGCTAAAGAATAATCCACATTAAATACTACAGCATCAGCTAGCTCAGCAATTAATTTACAGAAGTTTTCTACTGTGTAGACACTTCCTCCAATCCAACCGCCTCCATGAAAAAAGACAAGAGCAGGTCGTTTCGGATTCTTTTCAGATTTCCTTGGATAGTACCTCCACAAACCAACTTTATTTCCACTATCGGTTATTTCTTCATATTTTGTATGTATTTCGACTGTATTTAAATTATAATTAGGAAACCCCATATTTTCCCTCATAATCGGAATTAACACTTCCATCGGCGGCATTTCTGTAGGTTCCTCGCCATTTGATCTTCCCGCCCAATGGTCTCCCATTAGGCTTAATTCCATCGGGTCTAGATATCCTGGTCTTTCTTCACCAGGACTTGGTTTTAGGATGACCGGAATTCCGTTATTTTCAATAATAGAAGTACCTTTTTGAAGCTTTTCAATGTCAATTGCATCATACTTTCGCATTTTCAGTTCTCCTTTGAGAATTTTTGTATGTTTCTTGTATTCTATTTTTCTATAAATACTCCTTCTATTACTTGCTTTGAGATTTCAAAAAGGGGGAAAGAGTTATTCCTCAATCCCCATAAATACCTACTATGAAACGATTACTTTAATTTTCTTTAGCTGATTATCCAACTCGTCTAGGGCTTCATTGGAAATTGGCAGGAACGGCATATGTGACAACTCTCTTAATGATTGATGACCTAATTTAGCAATCATATCCTGCGGTAAAGCTGCAACTTGAGGGACAGTCTCTGTCAAAACACTTTTGACTTCGTCATTGGATAGCAATTCACTAACTGCCAGCCGTGTACTGTAGTACTTTATATACTCTACTTCCGGGGTATACAAAAACTCCCATGTTCCACTGTTTATCTCAACATGTACCTTTTCACCTTGCTGCCCTGCAGTCACTTCTGCAGCTTTTAAAGAACTTCCATTCAATAGAACATTTTCAAGCTTTGCATCCGGCAATTCGACAGTAGCTGTAGCATTAAATGGAATGACAAATTTAAATGACAGTTGACCATCTTCCATCAGTTCCCACTGACTTTCGTATAAGCCTACTGCAGAATCTAACGAAGCCTTAGTATACTTTAATCGATAATCCGGCTGTGGCGCCAATCGAACACTTCTAAATCCTGGCTGGTCTTCAACAGGTTTAATACCTGCTACATTTCTATACATCCATTCGGCAATCGAACCATAAGCATAGTGGTTAAGGGAATTCATGTCTGTTCCACTAATCTTTCCGTCAGGTAATACGGAATTCCAACGTTCCCAAATGGTTGTTGCACCCATCGTTACAGCATACAACCAGCTCGGGTAATCTTTATTTAATAAAAGAGTATAAGCGATATCATTGTTTCCGGTCTCTGACAGTACTCTACACAAATAGGGTGTACCAACAAATCCTGTCTTTAAATGATTCTTATCTTTTTTCAATTTTTCACGTAAATCATTCGCAATTCTGTTTTTATGTTCTTCAGGAACAATATCCATAAATAAGGCAACAACGTATGCTGTCTGTGTGCTCAAAGCAAGACGACCAGTAGAAGTAATATATTCTGCTTGGATTGCAGCTCTAACTTCATTAGATAATTTTTCATATTCCTGCGCGATCTCATCCTTGCCAAGCACCCTGGCTGCCTTTGCAACGAGCATTGAGGAGTAACTGTAATAGGCTGAAGAGATAAATGCAGTTTCTGTACCACCCATAGGTGAACTTGGATCATCCCCGTCTAATGCAAGCCAGTCACCAAAATGGAATCCGGTCGTCCAAAGCCTTTTACCACCTGAAGCTTCATCAGCTCTTTTGATATAATCAACCCAGCCCTTCATACTATCGAATTGCTGTTCTAGAATGGCTTTATCTCCAAAGTGAAGGTAGGCAGTCCATGGTATAACTGTAGCTGCTTCTCCCCAAGCACTAGAACCGCCGCCTTTTACCGTTGTCATAGGGACAACCATGGGTACCATTCCACCTAAAGAGGACTGTTCCTGCGCGAGGTCATACCCGTATTTACTGAAGAAAGCATAGGTATCCATATTGAAAGATGCCGTTCCTGAAAACACCTGAGCATCCCCGGTCCACCCCATCCGTTCATCACGCTGTGGGCAGTCGGTTGGGACATCTAAGAAGTTACCTTTTTGACCCCATAATGCATTTAGGAATAAACGATTCACTAATGGATTACTCGTTTCAATGCTTCCGGTTTGGTCCATATCAGAATATAAGACACATCCTGTAAAATCAGCCTTATTAACATCGCCATTCCAGCCAGAAACTTTTACATATCTGAAGCCGTAATAAGTAAAATGCGGTCTTACGATAGCTTCTTCTCCATTTGATATGTATCTGTGTTCGGCTTTGGCTGTGCGTAGATTGTCTTGATAAAAATTGCCATCCTGCAGAAGTTCCGCATACTGTAAAACAATCTCTGTTCCTTTAGGTGCATCGGTCTTAAATTGAACCCATCCTACCATGTTTTGACCCATATCAAGTACAGTTTCTCCTGCTGGAGTGATGATCACTTCTATTGGCTTTAACTCTTCTTTTACGACTACAGGAAGGCTCAATCTTGCTTTTAATCTGTCATAACCCAAATCGATATCCTTTACATCATAGCAGGTTCCATCATCCAAGTTAGCATCGTATATTTCTCCATCGTATATACCGCTGAAGAGGATATCGCTCTTTCTTGCTTTCCAAGAGTCATCTGAATGAATAATGGTTACTGTCCCATCTGTATGCTTGATGTCGATTTCACACAAAAGGGCAAATTGATCACCGTAAACTTCCGTTTGTCCACCCTCGAAACCAAAACGACCTTTATATAATCCGTTACCAAGAGAAACCTCCAAAGAGTTTGGTCCTGATGTAAGCAGTGCAGTTATATCATAGGTCTGGTATTGAATCCATTTGTCATAGGCATTGAAAAGAGGGGTCAGGTATTCATCTCCAGCCTTTTTACCGTTAATCTCCATTTCATATAAACCTAGACCACAAACGTAGGCACGGGCAGAAGCAATTCCTTTTGTTAGTGTGAAGTCCTTGCTCAGGACCGGATGAACCTCCTTGTCTAAATCCGGGGTAATCCATTTGGCGTCCCAAGGCTCTGATAGCTTTGCGGTTTCAAACCAAGCGGGATCACTCGTCGCAACATCTCCATTATCACCCCAAACGGTGACACGCCAAAAATAACGAGTACATGGTTCTAAATCTATAGGCAACTCAAACGCAAGGCTGTCAATTTTCTCACTTTTGCCGCTATCAAAAACGATGTTCGAAAAATATTCATTAAGTGAAACTTGAATTTGTGCAGCTGTTTGTTTTTTAGCGGTTGTATCATAAGCTACATAAGATAAACGTGGTTTTCCTAAATCAAATCCCAGAGGATTTGTGATACGGTTCGATTTCAAATTTTTAATTTTCATGTTTTTATGATCCTCTCAATTAGTAATAATCATATTTTATTTAATTTTAGCAAACGCTTTTATTTAATTTAATATCGAAATGAAAGATGAACAGTGCTCGAATCAAAGATAATAATAGGAGTAGCACTCCATCCTAAAAATGGAGTGCTTATTCTAATTTACAATCTAGTATCCCATTTCCCACAGAATGGGTCTACAGGACTTTTTCCATTAAATTTAGATTTTCCTAAGATTTTATCAACAACTGCCTCTACTACATATTCATTTGAAGAATAGGCATTGATATAGGTTTTTACCATAGGGACATCCTGCAGGTGATATGGGTTAGCGACTGAAATGAACAGTGTTGGAATATCTTTTACGAACCATGGAGCGTTCGCATTCAATGGCTGCTGCCAATTAATTCTAACAGTTGTTTGGTTACTAGCGGTTTCAAGGTTCGCAACGTATATTACAAGATCATATTTATCTTTGAATTCATTGACACTCATAAACAATTCTTGAAAATTAACCTGCTTGTTATTGTAGAGCTCAACTTGGAATCCAGCTTTTTCAAGAGAGTAAACAAACGGCTGGGTCACCGAACCACTTTCCTTAAGCCCTCCTCCTTGATCACCTAATACGTATAAACGAGCCCTTTTGTATTTTTCTGCACTAATAGGGAGTAATTTTTGTGTATCTTTTACTAAGGTTACGGACTGGTCTGCACATTCTCTTGCCCAAACTTTATGTTCTTCACATTGTAAGACAGATAATTCCTCTTCACCCGGTACTAATGTGCCCTGTTCTTTTTGTAGATGCAGACCTAGAGATGCTTTAAGAGCCAGGACCCTCGTAACGGCTTCGTCCACCCTTTCTAAGGATAAAATTCCCGTTTCTATTCCCTTCATCATAAACTCATAATCTTCCTTAATATTACGATTGAAAAGGAACATATCACAGCCTGAAGCAATCGCCTTTGGAACCGCAAATTCTCTTCTCTCTGATACGGTGAATCCTAGCATAGGAGAGGCATCGGTAACAATCAAACCATTAAAGCCTAGTTTTTCTCTTAGTAAGCCATTGAGTAATTCAGGCGCAAGTGTAGCGGGCATGATTTGTTCATCTTCAATGCCTGGCAATAGGCTTCTCGAATATTCAGGGAGCATAATATGTCCTGCCATAATTGATTTCGCTCCACTATCAATCATTTCCTGGTATACCATACCAAATGACTGGTCCCATTCTTCGGGAGATAGAGTATTCACAGATGGTAAAAGATGCTGATCTCGGTCATCTACCCCATCTCCTGGAAAGTGCTTTATGCTAGCAGCGAGCCCACTTTCATGAATACCTTTCATATACGATTTAGCCATACGTGCTACTAATTTTGGATCAGAACCGAACGTTCTGACATTGGTAATTGGATTTCGATAATTCATGTCAATATCAACAATCGGCGCAAACGCCCAGTTACAACCTGCTGCACGACCTTCACGGCCAGCTACTACACCTAGCTTATAAGCCATTTCTTCATTTTCCGTTGCAGCTACCTGCATTTGTTTTCCGAAATAGGTGCCATCCGTTGCGATACCATTTCCACCTGCTTCCAGGTTAGCGGATATTAATAATGGTACTGGTGAAATCTCCTGTAACAAGCGATGTGTTTCTTGTATTTTTGCACCAGTATTTGGACGGTACATAATGCCGCCAGGATGATATTTCTCAATAAACGTTTCTAAATCTTCCTTCTTATCCGAACTTCCAATGGGACAAAATAATTGCCCTACTTTTTCATGTAAGCTCATAGAGTCAAGGGTTTCTTCTACCCACTGAATATCTTTATCGTTTAGAAGAAATGGAGTGTTTTTTAAGTGTTCTAGCTTGTCATTAACATTTACCTTAATCATGATCTCAACTCCTAATCTCGTTTAATAATTGGTCTATATTTAGATTAGATAGGTCTTTTAACTTCAAATGTGCGTTAACACAAGATGCCGCCGTCCCTACTCCTACTGCCTTCATTCCAGCTGCAATGGCCGCATCAATTCCTGCTTGCGCATCTTCAATTACAGCACATTCCTCTGGTGCAACTCCCAGTTTCCCAGCTGCAAGTAAGAATACCTCAGGGTCAGGTTTACTGTTCATAATACTATTTCCATCAGCGATTGCATCAAAACTAGAAGATAAGCCTATTTGTTCTAAAATAAATGGAGTATTTTTACTGGAAGAACCGATTGCAATCTTTATATCTTTCGCTTTTAAATTCATTAATAGATTGATAACCCCTGGTAAAATATCATTTGGTGACAACTTGTTAAGCAGATCACAATAGACTTCATTTTTTCGCTGAGCAAGAAGCTGCTTATCCTTCTCACTATATTTTTTATCGGAATGACTCAAAATGATTTCAAGACTTTCCATTCTGCTTACTCCTCGAAGACGTTCATTTATTTCTCTATCAAAATAGATTTTTTCCTGATTGCTAATTTGTTTCCATGCTTGATAATGAAATTCATCAGTAGAAACAATTACCCCGTCTAAATCAAATATCACAGCTAAAATTTTCATCATTCCCATCCTTACTAATCAAGTAATCTGTAAGCGTTTCCCATTACAATTATTATGATATAAGAAATTGCCCCTGCCTGCTTTCCCCTTTTTGACTGAAACCATACCGATATTTGTTCTCTTTTGTAAATTTATTTTTGTAACCTATGTCAAAAACGCTAAAAGAGTAATCACAAATCATCATCACATTACTTTACCTAACATTTACTTAACCTTTTGGTGTCAAATAGGCATTGACCTGCATAAGGTACACCAAGTAATTGGCAAATTTTTATAGGGGGGAGTTATTTGTACAGGCAATTTCAAGAACAAGCGTATGGTAACTATAGTAATTCTAGAGTCGTAGCGTTGCTCGACATGAAACAAGGTGACGTTACAGGTGACGGTATAATAGATTTCGTTTATTTATATGGAAGAAAAAACATTGAAACAGAAATCTTCGCAGATCAAATTACACTTGTCATCCAAGATGGGCGTTCTAATCAAATTTCAACCATTAATCTTCAAAATAATGCAGGATACAATGCTAAGCTCTTCCTTGGGGATTTTTCTAAGGATGATAGATTGGATATTCTGGTAAGTATTGAATCAGGAGGAAGCGGGGGATACGGTATTTTCTATATTTACTCCTTCATAAATAATATTCCACGACTATTGTTTGATTTTGAAAAATATAATAATAGCAATACATTTAAAGTCAATTATAAAGATCTTTATAAAGTAAATGTTGAAAGCCCTTCATTAGACCTACTTTTCATCCTTGACATTAGTTATAAAGGATATGATTATTTGTCACAGCTTTACGATGATAATGGAAAATTAAAACAATCAGTTCAAGGCGAAGTTCTTTCGGCTGGTGCTTTATATCCAATTGTTACAAATCAAAAAGGCATGAGTTTTGATTTACTTGTTATCAGACGGATTATTGGCATTTCAAATTCGGATACCTTGGGATATGTGGAAAACCTTTTAACATGGAATGGCACTCAATTTATATCAACAAGATTGGCAACAGCAATTCTTGGAACAAAGTTAAGTAGCCCCTCCTAATGTCGAAAAATAAAACTGGCTTTTTTAAGCAATGGAGGTTTGTATGACAAATTTTTATTCATTTCACGGAACTATCACTATGATTAGTGATTTTTTTACAGGTCAAAATGGTGAAGGAGAAGGCTGTTATAAATTAATATCTGTAGAAAACGGATTGGGAGCACTAGTAAATTTCGTGGTGTCACCTACAACTTACTTTGTAGACCATGTTATGGTTGCAGTAGGAGATCGCGTGACTGGATATTATGATGGGGATGCACCTACTATCCTTATCTACCCCCCACAATATCACGCACTTGTCATGATAAAAGATAGCCCAAATCAAAATGTAAAAGTAGATCATTTTAATAGTCAGCTAGTGAGTAATGATGGACAATTACAATTAAATATATCTCCATATACTCAAATTGTATTAACAAATGGGCAAGCATTTTCAAGAAGCCCTGCGAACCGAGATCTTATTGTTATCTATGGACCTGCCACTCACAGTATCCCCGCCAAAACCACACCATATAGAATAATAGTTTTGTGTAAGGGGTTATTTTAAAAAATTCTCGTTTAGAATATTAATTGATAAAAATGACTATCAAAATAACCTACATTTTGATAGTCATTTCCTTTAGATTATAATATTTGGGTTAAATTAAGGATTTCGTTAACAAGATGGTGCTTTAAGAATTAATTTGTATATTCGAACCAATCAAAATAGGCAGGATTACTCCTATCACTACCATTTCCTGTAGCGTAAAGACCAAAGAATACGCCGGTAAATCCACCCGCCACCTCCGTCGATAAAAGAGAACATTCACCTGAGCCTAAAATAGTAGACTCCCCACATGGCTGCTGATAGGAAAAGGTATAATTTTTGGCATCCGCTTGAATAGATAGAATAATACTTTCTTGTCCATACACATGCTCAGACTCTACCTTCCAAAGTGATCCGATTCTCCGTCTGACAAAAACCTTTTTTACACCATCTCGTATTCTTAAAGCTATTTCATAATGAAATCTCTCATTCATGAAGACTGTTAAACCAGACTCTTCCCCTTCAAAAGTGGGAGAAAATTCTAGAAGTGTGGATACTTTGCAATCAAAATGCTGTTGCCTCCGCCCCACGAATGCTGGGGAATCCGCGTCGTTTAAGCTAATCGAAGATCCATATAACGTAAGATAACCAGGTCGGTCAGATAAGGACCAGCTTCCTTCAGCAGGATTACGCAAAAAATTCCAGGAATAGTCCAAGGTGTTCCTATTAAAGTCGTCTTTACAACACCATTGCCCTCTTTCTTCTAGTTGGAGTGTTCTTCGATCCATAACTAAATCAACTTGAGCACCGATACTCGGCCACCCAGCATTCCAGTCCACTGGTGCCAAGAAGGTTTCGCGTCCGAGATGATGGTGCTTCCCGCTAAACGGAATCGGCGCTGGGCGTATTCCTAAAAATACTGTCCACCAGCTGCCATCGGTATACTGAACTAAATCCGCATGCCCAGTAGCCTGAATTGGGCTTGCACTGCTGCGATGAGTAAGAATTGGGTTATGAGGGTGACTCTCGAAAGGACCAAAAGGCTGTTCACTTCGAGCCATTGTCACCATATGCCCATATTCTGTTCCACCCTCTGCAATCATTAAGTAGTAAAAGTTGTTTATTCTATAAAGATGTGGTCCTTCAGGATGAGCACCACATGTCCCTTGCCATATTAATCGACGCTCAGTGAGAATTTCACCTGTTTCAACATCAATCTCAGCTTGGTAAATTCCCATTGGTTCCGAGCTAAAAATGTTCTGTGTCCCTGTTAAATAAACTTTGCCATCTTCATCAAATAATAGCGAAGGATCAATGCCTGGCCAATCCAGCCAAATGGGATCTGACCAAGATCCTTCGGGTTTTTCCGTCCATACCAAAAAGTTTTTCCCTACTGATAGATTGGTAGTAATCATATAAAATCTGCCATTGTTGTATCTAATGGTAGGAGCAAATATCCCCATAGAACTTTTTGACTGGTGTAACGGCAATTGACTTTCATGCGTTAAGCAATGACCGATTTGCTTCCAATTTACAAGGTCTTTTGAATGAAAAATAGGTACACCCGGAAAATATTCAAAAGAGCTCGTGACTAAGTAAAAATCTTCCCCTACTCTGCAAATACTAGGATCAGGGTGGAATCCGCTAATAACAGGATTTATATAATTCATTGTAGTAAGCCCCTTCTGTATTAACTGCATTGTTCTGTGATATTTCACCTAGAACCCGACCACTCTCTTTTACAACTCTCTCTTGTGTATCACGGTTAGCACCTATAATTCCAAATTTCGGATCATAGCCGAACGTCCATTCATAGTTATCAAAGGTGGACCAGTAGAGGTATCCCAAAACTTGAATTCCATCCTCAATGCAGGAATGCAATCCACGAAGACCCCGCTTAATAAATTCCACCCGACGTCTGTCATCATTTGTGGCAATTCCGTGCTCGGTTACCAATACAGGAATATTTAACTCTTTTGCCACATTCCGAATAGTTCCTGCTAGTGCTTCCGGATAGAACTCATACCCCATTGCAGTCACTTCAGTGCCTTCTGGAAGTGGAACTTGTCCATCAGGCCCGTAAATTTCACGAGTATAGTTCTGAACACCAATAAAATCATCATCTTCTATGACCGATTTGAATTGACCGAAGTAATCATGCCAAACTTTTGCAGATTGCTCTTCCCCGCCTTCAATGCTTTGGATTTCAGGTAATGCCAAGGATAGTCCTACCTTGGTAGCTGGGTTGATTTTCTTTATAACTTCTCGCGCTTTCACAATTTCTAAAGATGCTTCATCTGAAGCCATATGGAAGGTAAAATATTGATCAATGGTTGTTCCGCATTTCTGTGCAGCAGATTCACGCCATCCTGGCGCTGTCCATGACTTGGCATCCACACCTACTGGCGGAATGAAATTCATATTGATAAACAGTTCTTTCAACATAACGGGTAAGTTGACTTCATTCATCGTCAACACATAAGGAATCTCCCTTCCAAGATCCTTGAACACAACCTCACAATAGTTTGCGAAAAGGTCAGCAGTCTTCGGATTTTTCCAGCCGCCAATCTTCATTAACCATTGAGGAGAGGTGAAATGCATCATCGTTACTACAGGGATGATGTTGTTTTCATAGCAAACTTTTATAACATCACGATAATGGTTAATCTCCTCTTCGGAATATACACCCTGCTCCGGCTCAATTCTTGACCACTCTATAGAAAAACGATAGCTTTTCAGACCTAAACTTGCCATAAGTTCAATATCCTGTTTGTAAAGATGATAGTGATCGACAGCATTACCTGAATAATCTTTATATGGTGACCCCTCGGAATACTCTTCTACCCACATATCCGATTTATCATTGTTACCTTCTACTTGGTAAGCAGAAGTGGCCGTACCCCAAAGGAAATTTTCTGGAAAAACATATTTCATTGTAAATCGCCTCCTACTAAGCTTATATTTACTTATGTATAAATAGTAGCAAACGCTTATTCTCTAGATAATATTAAAAAGCAAGGTCTTGATTGCTCGAATCATAGTTTTTACTTTTTGATTCCAGATGATAGCCAACCTTGGCAGTTTACACTTTTATGAACTTAAACTATGATTTGTTATATATATAGATAAAAATCCATTACTCAAATAACAGGGAGCATTTATGCAACGAATAGAACTTGAAAATTATTTGGATTCATTGAAGTTTGGGATTGATGAAGAAAAAATATTGAAGGAGTATAAACCAACGTTTAAGGAGGTAGGTGGTGAACAAGTTTATCTTTTTAATAAAGGATTTGATATCACTGATTTCCCCATTGAAGAGAATGTATCTATTTCACAGCAGCCCCATGATTCAGCTATTCCTCTTCATATGCATGACTATATTGAAATGATGTTTGTTTATAGGGGTACCTGTACAGTGAAAGTAAAGGGAAAAAAGATTGATTTAAAAAAAGGAGAACTCATATTAACTAACAAAGAGACCCCTCATAGTGTTGGTGCAACAACCGAGCAGGATATTGTTATTAATATGATTCTTAAACAGGATTATCTATCACCAAGCTTTTTAAGCCGATTTTCTCAAAAAAGTATTATCTCTCAATTCATGATTGAATCGCTGTTAAGCAATCGGAAGCAAAATCACTTCCTGATTTTCAGACCAGGTGAACACAACAATGCCATAGAAATCATGGAGAATATAATGTGTGAGTTTTTTGACCGGGACTTCTGTTCTGGAGAAATTATTGACTCATATTTAATTGTTTTGTTTTCCACACTGATACGATATAAAAATAATCTGACAAGTCAAGAACCACTTAATCAAAATGACAATTCATCGTTAGTAGATTTTTTGAGATACATTGAAGAGAATTATTAGAACTGCTCTTTGGTTAAAATGGGACAGACCTTTGGATTCAACCCAAATTATTTATCCACTTTACTAAAAAAAGGAACAGGAAAATCCTTCAAAGAACTTCTGCAAATCCAACGTCTAAACCAAGCCGCTTTGTTTCTATCCAATTCCGATTTACCTATCCCTGAAATCGCTGAAGAAGTGGGTTATTCCAGCGTCACATTCTTTTATAAAAAGTTTAGAGAGTTATATCATGATACCCCGTATAGTTATAGGGAGAAAAATTCAATATTATAAAATAACGATCTTTTTAGGCTATAAACAACAAATGGCACCGCATAATGAGGGTGCCATTTGTATTTGTTTCTGCATTAATGAATTTCTGTTCCAAAATCAGCGGATTTATTTTTCATACTTTTGGTTAATCTTTCTCTTAAACTTGATAACCATTGTGGTTCATGATCCCATTTTTCTTTCATTGATGATAATATCCGAACATATCCATATAAATTAGCAAAGCGTCTACAAGCTGGTATTAATGACAACATAGCGTCTGAGACATCATATTCAGATCGATATCCATCCATAAAACATTGTTTTTTTAGGGAGAACGTTTCAGGTGATATAGAATCTTTTAAACTAGCAAGTGCCTGCTCAATATCCATTACATACCAGTGGTACATAGAATCATCAAAATCAATAACGTTACAAGATTGGAGTTCTTCATCATAGAAGACATTATCCAATTCAAAATCATAATGAATCAACCCGAAGTTACTATCGGTAATAGGAATCGAATCAAAATATTTCTTTATTAGTTGAATTTCCTCTAAAGCTGCTTTTTCAAGTGGAAAATCTACTAGAACATTACACATCCAATTTAACACGTCACTATATGACCAACGTTTGAATGTCTTTGGATTATATTCACTGGACAATTGGTGAAGCTTACCTAATGCTTTTCCGTAATGGAATATGATGGTATTGCTTAAATCTGTATCGCCAAGCTGCACACCTGATACCCGTTTAAATACTGAAGCATAGTAATCGCCCCAGGGAGTTTCTTTTTCTACAAGTTCCTCTCCATTCTTAGTTGAGACCGTCTCTAAAACCCCATATTGTTTAGAACGTAAATAAGAAATGAACTCAAGCTCTGCTAAAATATTTTTTTTATGCTTCTCTATTTGTGGTGAAAATCTCAAAAGTTGTGTCCTGCCCAGCGCTCTAAATGGGTAAATAGCGTTTGACGATATTCTGTAATACTTAAACAATTCAAGTGATTCTTTATCAAATTCCCAATTTTTTAATAACATTTCTGCTAAGTCGACGTTATTAAAAAGATATTTTAGTTTCAACATATACCACAACTCCTCGTTATCTTTTGATATTTTAGGTGTTTGACATATTCTGTGACAAGCAAAAAAAAGCCACAGGGATATACAATAACCCTGTGGCTTCACATTCCTTTTTATAAGAAATGCCAATTTTCTTGTTTGCCATCTCTTATTACAGACAAGTTTTAAATTCTACTTTAATCCGTATGAGTGAGAGGCAAGACACTTAAATTTCAAGGTTATTTTGATTAAATTAGGCATAAAGCAATCTCACTCCCTTCGATAATAGTAAGAATATGATAACACTTCCAAATAATGGTGTCAATGTTATTTTTCCCTCTTTAACAAAAGTATCCCTTTATTCTAAAAAGGCTTCTTGTTTAGAAACCCTTATCATTTCACTAGGAAAATATTTAGAAAAATACTTCTCTACCATGACATGAATATCTTTTCGATACCACCTAGATAAATCATGTTCCTTAAATAACGCGGGCATTCCTAAACGCGCGGAACGTTTCCCCTCTGCACCATCCCCGATGGTTAACGTATCAATCCAAATATGATCAACGATACCGTCCAATACCATTGGAAAATCAGGGGTAAATGGTAAAACTGGTGAAATCGAAGCTTGTGTAGTTATTCCAGCATCATGAATTTCTTTCAAAGCCTTTAAACGCAAGTTAATTCCTGGAGCAGAAGGAGCAAAAATTTGCTTTATGTCTTCCCTGTCTGTTTCAACTGTCATAGAAACAAGGACTTTACATTTTTCTCTTAATGTCACTAACAAATCAATATCTTTTGTAATGAGTGGGGATCGTGTTTGAATCCAAAGAAAATCGGGTGGATTATCTATCATTGCTTCTAATATCCCTCGGACAATGTTTGCTTTCCTTTCAATGGGTTGATAAGGATCGGTTGCAGATGACATAAATAAATTTATTGGTTTATTTTTCTTACGAAGCCTTATTATTTCATTTCGGTAATTTTCAGCTGCGTTGGTTTTTATGTCTACCCATTCTCCCCAAGGAATTTCTTTGAATCTCTGAATCGGCATTTCTCTTACATAACAGTACCGGCAAGAAAAAGCACAACCACTATATGGGTTCAATGAATGTGTAAACCCAACATCTAAATACCCTTTTGCTTCGGTTAGGATTTTCTTGGCCAGAATTTCTTTTATTTCAATCCCCATATCTTGTGCTCCTTCCTTGTACGTATACTGCCCATTCTCCTGTTGACATTATATTAAATTATATCAATAAAAATAGACCAACAAAATATTACAATTTGTTGGTCATAACGTCACAATTTTCTATTTAGTTTTCTGAACCCTATGATTAGACAGCTTGTTCACTAATTGGTGCGTTGTTTGCTTTTTTTTCTGATCCCATCTCAGGAATAGGCAGTACAAAAACTGCTGAGAGAACTGAGAATGCTGCTAGTACTAAGAAAAAGAACGTATATCCATCTCCACCAAATAAGCTTACCCCAAGTGCGATTAGAGCTGGTGCTGCGAAGTTTACTAGAGTCGATGCTAGATTTGTTGTTGTATTCATAATCGAGATATCTTTTGCCGCATTTTCTTTTGAAGGGAGAATACGGTTTACAAGGGCATTATCTACTGCATTGTACATACCAAAACCAAAATTGAAAATAAAGTTACCAACGATTACCCACGTTACACTAGGAGCGAAGGCAAATACTATCAAACAGATTCCTGTTAGAAGCGCTGCACCAAAAACAAAAGGCTTTTGTTTCTTAATCTTATCTGATAGGAAGCCGCCAAGGATACCCGCACCAACCATCATCATTATTGTCGGCGCCATTAGCCCCATAATTTTAAAGATTTCTGCTTCACCTAAATGAAATCTTGCGATATAGAAAAGGGTTAACATATTCATCCCTGCATTTGTAAAATAAATAAATAATTTCGTTAATAATGCCCAGGTATAGGATGGATATTTTTTAAAACTAGGATAGAAACCACTAAGTACAAATGACTTTTTCTCACTTTTTGCTGCTACTGTAACATAATTATCTTTTATAAGAAGTGCTGCTAACGCTCCACCAATCAATTGGACAATAATCATCGTAATCATTTTCTCATGAAGAGTAGAATCAGCAAAGACTCCCATAATCATTTGACCGGTCATAACGAATGCAGGTCCTGCTGCACCTAGTAAACCCGAAACTCGACCAAACTTTTCCTGTTCTATTTGTTCAGGGACAATCGCATAGCATGAAAGTGAAACCATTCCATAAAAGAAATTTACTAGACATAAGCTAATGATAAACATCGGGATTGATGAAGCGTTGGAAAGGGCAAACATCGATAAAGCTCCTCCGATACTGCCTGCAATAATCCAGAACCGCCTTCTCCCCATCTTAATACGGGTTTTATCTGCAATCACACCACTAAACAAACCAAAAACTACAATCATAATACCGGTAACTCCAGAGGCTGTAGCAAATGCCGTGGTTGCCTTTTCTGTTCCAACAATGTTGATAACAATAAATGTAGACAGCCCAAAACTTAGTAAAACTAACGGCGCAATCGAGGTTCCCACCCCAAGCATAGCTGCGATTAATAATCTTAAAAACGGTGTTTTCCTCATTACAGTGTTCTCCATTTTTTTACCTCCCTTTAATTAAAACGCCTTTTCACCTCTAGCAAGGATCTTCGGATTATTCATTTTTCATTCTCATACTGGAAACGCTTCCTTATGTACTTCATTATAGAGAGATGAAAACCTTTTCACTATCCGATATTTGTTCAAAGCGGGTCGGTAAATTGTCATTTCCATTTTAAGTGGTTCTTTTTTCCTAACTGATTGCAACAAAATAAGGCAGGTTTTATACCTGCCTAAAGTATCCTTTGTGGAAGGATTTCATATAACTGGACCTCATGTGGCTGAAGAATCGTATTTAATATAAAATCATTCTCAATTCTTACTTCACTAATGTGCTTTTTGGGAACACTTGAGTATTTTAAATAGTTTATGTCTTCTGGACTAAGTGAACCTGGAGCACCCATTTCCACCCATTTATCAAATGCACTTCCGTTTTCACGGTTTAATACATGCTGGTTAATTTTATAAGTACCTTGCTCCAGCCCGCTCAGAATCAGTTTCAACTGGATATCATCCCGATCTAGGAAAACATTATATCGGTTCTTGCTATCAATATTCACATGCTGATTCATACAATAAAGCATGTCATAATGACAATAATGATAGAGGATTATTTGATATCCCTTGGGACTTTTCGTCACGAAATAGCCTTCACCTGCTACAATCATCTCATCTCCTAATTTACCTAGAAAATCATAGGCATAATAGGCTGGTTTAGGAATACTTTTATTTGTTATTAAACCAAGTCCACCATGAAAAGTAGGAATGGCAGCCCTTTGTTCTTCAATTAAATCTGATGCAGTCCAATATCCAAAACTTCCAATAGTGTCTATGTTTTCGAGCAGGTTTTTAACTACAAACGCCGCTTTAAAACTAGTATCATTCGTTAAATCACGGTGGAAGGCTGTAGAATTCCATTCTGTTAAATGAAGCTCAACATGATCCATTTTCTTCTCTGCAAGGATTTGTTTAATTCTTATAATTTTGTTCTTCAAAAAGTCTTCGTCTCTGGAGATATAACCAAATTCAAATGAACCTTCATCTAATAACTTCTTTTTTTTATTGATATCAAGTTCATCATGCATATAACAATGGAACGTAATAAAATCTGGTACACAGTTTTCATTCAAACAAAAATCAAGAAATTGCTGCAGCCAGTCACTATTGTTGATTGATACAATACTCGGGCCTCCTACCTTATAAGCAGGATTAAGATTTTTTATCGTTTGATAGGTAGTTTTATATAGCAGGCAATATTCCTCAAATGTCCCTCTCCAGAACACATAGAAATCAGGTTCGTTCCAAAACTCAAAATACCATTGCTGAACTGCGTCTATCCCATATCTATTCTCATAATGAATAATAAAGTTTTTTACTAGCAGATTCCATTTCTCAATATCCTTCGGTTTACTGATTATGCTTTTTTTATAAAAAACAGTTTCATCCTGATTTTCTGCTAATTCTCCCGGCATAAAGCCGAGCTCCACAAACGGCTTAACATCAATACTTTGTAAAAAGTCGAACAATTTGTCTGTATATAGGAAATTAAACACTGGCTCACCTAGCTCATTTTCTCCATAGATCATCATTTCATCGTCAAATAAACCATGAAAGCGAAGATATTGAAAGTGTGTAGCCTTTTTCACTAACTTCAGCTGCTCTTGTACCTCGGTATAAAGACATTCTTTCGCTTTTCCAATCGTCATTAGTGTTTTCCAAGAATGCTGAAGTTTCATTGTGTTGTTGTTACTCACATTAATGGAGTATTGTTTTTTGGTGACTGATTTACTTTCTATTTCTATTGTTTTATCCCCCGAAGGTAAATAGGAAAATAGTTTTGAGAATGCCTGACTTTTGTCTATCTCAACATAGTTTGCAAGCGTTACTTTATTACTATCATTTTTCCTTGGCTCCATTTCAACTGCGCGTCTATATTCACTTGGAGTCTGATGGTAGAATTCTTTAAATGCACGGTTAAAAGCTTTTACACTCGCAAATCCATTATCAAGAGCGATTTGGGTCAGTGGTATATCGGTAAATACAATATCTTTTACCGCGTGATCCAGCCGAATGCTGTCAACATATTTAGAAAAAGGGATGCCTAAATGCTTTTGGATAAACTTCGATAAATAATGAACGGATAGGAACTCATTTTGTGATAATTCATTTAAGGTAATGGGCTGCCTAAAATTTTCTTTCACGTAAGATGTAATTCTCAATAGACGTTCAATATGTTTTTGGCTAGAGATTTTATTTTCCCTTTCTTGCTCATCTTTAAGGTTCTTGATTAACAAATAGATTAATTGAAAATAAAGGGATTTGATTTGAAGTTCGTACCCCTCGGTCGCTTTATTTACTACCCACATCATTTGTGCCAGGAGCGCACGTAGTTCGTTGAACTCCTCCTGGTGGGTATCATCATATAAAAACGATTTACAAGAAAATGTATAGGAATCCACATTCTTACTATTTTGCTTCAATTCAGGAATTGGCACCTGAATCGCAAGTAATAAATTTTCCTCCTGATGCTGAATTGAATGGATATCATTAGCATTGATAAGAAAGAGATCTTTTTCGGTCAATTCAAAACGCTTATCATTAACCGAAACATTTACTTTTCCTTTTAAAACAAAAATAATTTCAATACTGTCATGCCAATGGTTGGTTACATAATCGACACTATGCAAAAAAATGTGTATAGGAAGTTCTTTATTCATTTCAATAATTTCATATGTAAAATTCATCTTATCACCTAAATTCAGCTTTATAACAGTATACATTATAACGTGAAAGTGTAAACACAAGAAAAAAAGACCAAAATTTGGTCTAAAACATTTTAATTTGCTATGGATACTTTTATATTTTTTTCTTCCAATTGTTTTCTACAATCTTCTTCTATATTTGAATCAGTAATAATGGAGTCAATCTTTGCAATAGGAGCAATTTGCGAAAACGCTCTTGTCCCAAATTTACTTGAATCTACCATTAAGATTGTTTCATCAGCGATGTCCATCATTTGCTTTTTCACCAAAGCTTGTAACTCGTTAAAGTCACTTAGTCCTTTATCAAGGTGTACGCCTTTACATGAAATAAATGCTTTGTTGACGTGGTACATTCCGAGAGACCGTTCGGCAAGTGGACCGACAAATGATAGAGATTGTGTCAATAACGTTCCACCTGTGGAAATCACTTTGATTTGTTCTTTTTTGCTCAGTTCAATCGCTACTTTAATCGAGTTCGTTAGTACAGTTAGCGGCATGTCCTCTAATTCCTTTGCTACATACCATGCCGTTGTACTTGCGTCCAACACAATTTGATCCCCCGGTTCAATAAAACGTACTGCCTCTACTGCAATTGCTTTCTTCTCAGCTGCATTAGTAACTTCCCTTTCTATATATGAGGTTTCACCTTGGTCTTTTTCAATACTAACTGCACCGCCATGACTTCTCATTAATAGATTCTCTTTTTCCAGCTTTTCAAGATCCCTGCGAATCGTTTCTTCCGTAACAGAGAAAATTTTACTTAGTTCCGTAACCCTTACACTTAAACGTTCATTCACTAAATCAACAATTTTTCTTTGCCTTTCTGCAACTAGCATGTCCTGCACCCTTCCGCGCTATTTTTATTTATATTGTTTTACCCTTTATTTGTGTTTGTTTTCAATTATTACTATAACATAATGTTTGAAAAACAAAAATAAGGAATAAAAATAAAAAGCATAAAATGGATACACTTCGCAAATTATAAAATTGTTGGAAGTTAACTGAAAGGAGTTTATCTATGCCAAATAATCAACCACCGATTCCAAACCCACCGAGGGCTATTACGACAAAAGATATACTTTACATTAAGGATGCCTTATCTTGGGAGCTATTAACATTTAAGAAATTTCATTTTTTGGCTAATCAGATTCAGAATCCTCAATTCAAGGAAGCGCTAAATAAGGCAGGCCAAATGCACCAAAATCATTATCAACGCTTACTTACTCACCTTCAGGTGGATAACAATACTGCATTAGCGAATCTACCTAATACACAGCAGCAGTAACATTATTTTTGAACGGAGGAAGAGTAATGCCAAATCAGCAAAGTCAAAACAGCAACCAAATTGCGAATCCTCAGACAGGAGAATTGCCAAAAGTAAAGACTCCCGACATGAATGATCGTGATTTTCTTAATGACGCACTTAGTACATGTAAATATTTAACCGACAGCCTCAATATTGCAGTAAGGGAAGCGAGCCACGAACAGCTTTTTACGGATGTCTTGCAAATTCTGACTGAAACCCATCAGAGCTGCAGGGAGCTTTATAACCTTATGTTCCAGCATGGATGGTATAAACTAGAGGCTGAGGAACAGCAAAAATTAGATCAGGCGTTTAAACAATTTAATAACTATTCATCGCAATTTCCATATTAATGTTAACCTTTGGGGGTGATGCGATTTTGAAAAAGGACGAGAGAGTTAAAGTTACCAGGCTCATGAAATCTAATAAAACAAATAAGTCTGCAGAAAGTCTAAATAGAACTAAAAATGACAATATAAAAGACTATGATAGAGCATGGGAAGATGACCGCCTCTAAAAAATAAAAACAGATCCAATTTGAACTACCCCCTTTTGTTTGTATGCATTCTTTCCATTAGGGTTATAGTTCAATAAGGTCTGTTTTTTTACATGATTAACTTATTGCTTAATTAGGAATTGTTTTTCATTAAGCATGGTTAACTCTTCCATAATCGCTTTCACTTTATCACTTGAAAGGTTGGTTTCCTGCAATTCCACCAATTCTTTTAAACTTCTTGCTTTTGTTGAAAAAATGCGCGGTGGTTTAGTTATTCCTGGGGAAACCCTTTCTACTATTGCCACTGCCTCTGGATAGTCTAGGAAATCAATAAGTTTCGTTTCCTCCGTAAACACTGGTCCTAAACCACGTGCGTTACGATATTTAAAGTGGTAGGATCCAGAACCCACTGTGAGCCGGACACCCTCTTCTGTAAACAAGTAAGAATGAATGTCACTAGAACCCAATCTTATTCCACCTTCAGTAACATCCAAAAGTTGTGCATTTGGTAAAAGGATTTCTGCAGTGGTATTGGCAGGAATCTCCACTTCAATTTCAACTTCTTCTTGTGTTAGACGCCATGAAGAGCGAATTTTTCCATACATTGAATCGTAGTCAGCTCTTGCATTCGTCAATTGAATACCAGCAAATTTTGGTTCAATACGGATCTTTTTATACGCTGGACTACCAGGATCCATATCCAGTCCTGCTATCGTTTTATACAACCAATTTCCGATCGAACCATATGCATAGTGATTAAAGGAGTTCATCTGATCGCTCCAGAACGAACCGTCTGGCTTAATGCTATCCCAATGCTCCCAAATGGTTGTGGCACCTTTTTTAATTTGGTACAGCCATGATGGGTAATCTTCCTTCATTAATAATTTAACGGCTGTTTCATGATATCCGCCTTTTGATAGAGCGAAACAAATATATGGTGTACCAACAAACCCTGTATTCAAATGATAATCGTTTTGAATAATCAACTCATTTAACTCATGAGCTGTCCGTTCTTTCGCCTTTCCTTCGACCATATCAAACATTAAAGTAATGACATGGGCGGTTTGGGTTGGGGACACTAATCTGCCTGATGGCGAAACAAATTCATGGTTAAACTGTTCAATAATATTATTCAAAAGATTACTATATTCTTGAACCTCATTAGATTTCCCGAGGACCTCAGCAGCATCCCTAAGGATTCTTGTTGAATAGGCATAAAAGACAGTAGCGATAAAGTCTTTAGGTGTAGCGCCAACAAAACTATTTTCTTTTGCGTCAAGTGCCAGCCAATCGCCAAAGTGAAAGCCTGTGTTCCAAAGATTTTCATTTTTCCCCTGGCGTCGAATATATTCTACCCATGCTTTCATGCTGTCATATTGCTCTGCGAGTAATCGCTCATCACCGTATGTCTGATAAAGTGTCCAGGGAATAATCGTTGAGGCATCGCCCCATGCAGCAGAGCCGACTCCCCCTTCAACATTTGGAATAACAAATGGAACATTTCCATCTGGAAGTTGATCAGCCTTTAAGTCCCGGAGCCATTTTGTAAAAAATGATCCTCCTTGATAATTGAATAGTGCTGTTTGAATAAAGACCTGTGCATCAGCAGTCCACCCCAGCCTCTCACTTCGCTGCGGGCAATCTGTCGGCACATCAAGGAAGTTCCCTCGTTGTCCCCATACAATATTCTGCTGAAGTCGGTTGATTAATGGATTAGAACATTCAAATTCACCTGAAGGCTCCATATCAGAATGGATCACTTCACCAACAAAGTTTTCAAGTGGTAAACCATTTTCTTGTCCAGGGTATCCTTCAATCTTCACATAACGAAATCCCTGGAATGTAAAATGCGGAGCAAAGGTTTCTGTCCCCTCACCTTTTGTAATATATTCTACTTTCTGCTTTGCGAATTTCAGATTACCAAAGTAAATATTTCCATCCTTATCTAACACTTCGGCATGTTTTAGGACAATTCTCGTGCCCGCAGGAGCGTTAACCTTAAAGCGAATTCTCCCGACCATATTTTGCCCCATATCAATAACAGTATCACCAGATGGGGTTACAAAAGAATCTATTGGTTTTAGTACTTCTGTAACACGGGTTGGAACATTTTCCTGTGCGACTAATCGAGTAATGGGCATTTCTAGAATAATTGTATCTGCCCAATCCACATCATTAAAATCGGATTGGCTCCATCCTTCCTGTTCAACCCTTGCATCGTATGTTTCACCATGATAAATTTCCGAAAATAAAATCGGTCCTGTTGAAGCTTTCCAAGTAGTATCTGTTCCAATGATGTCTTCAGTACCATCGTTATAAGTAACATGGATTTGAAAGAAAGCCGCCCGTCTGTCTCCATAGATATTTCGATTATTTTCCCTGACAAGGTTTCCCTTATACCAGCCATCCGCCAACATAATGCCTATTGCATTGGGACCATCACGTAGCTGTTCAGTTAAATCATACGTCTGATACTGGAGCCGTTGATGATAGCTGGTCCACCCTGGCGCAAGTAGTTCATCGCTTACCCGTTCTCCATTTAAAAATAATTCATACAAACCAACACCTGTACCATAAATCCGTGCAGAAGAAATTCCAGTTTTTACTGTAAATTCCTTCCTTAATAGAAAGATAGATTCAGTAAGTGGATCAATTTCTTTAGGTTCTGGAGTGATCCATTCTACTTGCCATTCTAAAGGATCTAGCAAGCCTGTTTCCCACCAAGCTGTTTCACTCCAATTGGATTCTCGGTCGAAGTTATCCCAAACCTTTACACGATAAAAATACCTGGTTCGAGAGTTTAATTCAGGACCACTATACTCTATGTGAATTGATTCATCTGATTGAACAACACCAGTATCCCATAAGGTTTCAGTGAAATTCTCCCGATTTGGACTCACTTGAATCTGATATGCCGTTTGCATTGTACACCGTCGGTCAGACTGAATTTTCCAACTAACTCGTGGTCTTTTTATATTAATTCCAAGCGGGTTTGTTCGATACTCGCAAGTTAATGCTTCTACTTTTATATCAATCATTTAAAACTTTCCTTCCTACAAAAAGGTTGGGGCACTCTATAATGATGAATAGAGTGCCTCTCATTTTAATTAAACATTTTCCATTGATTATTTTAAGCAATTATCTCTTTAGCATTATCATTATTGACATTAACTTTTGGATCCATTTCAGGAATTGGAATGACAACAACAGCTGAAAGAATGGAGAAGACAGCTAATACTAAGAAAAATAACGTATATCCATCTCCACCAAACAAGCTTACCCCTAAAGCAATGATACTGGGTGCTGCGAAATTTACTAATGTAGAAGAAAGACTTGTTGTAGTATTCATTATTGAGATATCTTTTGCTGCATTCTCTTTTGAAGGGAGAATACGGTTTACAAGAGCATTATCTACTGCATTATACATACCAAAACCAAAGTTGAAAATAAAGTTTCCAACGACGATCCATGTTATGTTAGATGAGAAAGCGAAAGCAATTAAACATAGTCCTGTAATAAGTGCTGCACCTATAACAAATGGTTTTTGCTTCTTAAGCTTATCTGATAGAAATCCTCCTAGGATACCAGCTCCAACCATTAACATGATTGCTGGAGCGGTAAGTCCCATTATCTTGAATATATCCGCTTCACCTAAGTGAAATCTTGTAATATAGAAAAGAGTTAGCATCCCCATCCCTGCATTAGAGAAGTTAATAAACAATTTTGTTAATAACGCCCATGTATAAGAAGGATGCTGTTTAAAACTTGGATAGAAACCACGAGTACCCACTGATTTCTTCTCATTCGTTGTAATAATAGCAAAAGAATTATCTTTAATTAGAAGTGCAGCTAAGAATCCGCCAATCAGTTGGACAATTATGATGGTAATCATTTTCTGTTCAAGGGTAGAATCCGCAAAAGCTCCCATAATCATCTGACCGCTCATAACGAATGCAGGTGCAGCTGCACCAATTAAACCCGCTACCCGACCATATTTTTCCGGTTCTACTTGTTCAGGGACGATCGCATAGCATGAAAGTGAAACCATACCATAAAAGAAATTGACTAAACACATGGTAATGATAAACATTGGGATTGATGAAGCGAATGTAAGGGCAAGCATGGATAAAGCTCCGCCAATACTGCCTGCAATCATCCAAAACCGCCTTCTGCCCATCTTTAATCTCGTTTTATCAGCAATTATCCCACTAAAAAGTCCAAAAATGACGACAGCAATACCAGAAATTCCAGTAGCCGTAGCAAATGCAGCTGTTGCATGTTCTTGTCCAACAATTCTAATTACAATAAATGTAGAGAGTCCAAATGATAGTAGAACTAGAGGTGCAATGGATGTTCCAACACCGAGCATCGCTGCCACTATTAATCTTATAAAAGGTGTATTGTTCGTTACCGTATTGTTCATTTCTTAACCCCCATTATTTATCTCTTATTTGGTTAATAATGTGTTCACTTTTGCTATACTTCCAAGAAAATTAGCGCTTCCTTTTACTTTTCTTTCCTGCGTGGAGCGATCCACTTCAATCAAACCAAATTTCATTGCATAACCAGATTGCCATTCGAAATTATCAAAAGTAGTCCAGTGGAGATAGCCTCGTACGTCTACTCCTTCATCCACACAAGCTTGTACACCCTCTAAAGCTTTACGAATAAATTCTACCCGTCGCTCGTCGTTTTCGGTCGCTATGCCATGCTCAGTAATCATAATAGGAATCGATAGATCCTTAGATACCTTACGAATCACATTTCCAAGCGCTTCAGGATAGAATTCATAACCCATTAGCGTAAGTTCTGCTCCCTCCTCTGGCTTCACTTGTCCTTCTGGTCCGTAAACCTCTCTTGTGTAGTTTTGGAGTCCGAGGAAGTCATCTTCTTCTACCATATCTAAATATTGTCGGAAATAACTGTGCCATTTCTTTTCTGCAATTTCCTCCCCACCTGGGATGGACTGAATATCAGAAAGAGCCATTGATAAGCCGACTTTCGTATTTGGCTGAATCTGCTTAATCGCCTTGCGTGCCTTTCGATGAGTTTCTTTTAAGATATTGATGGAAGCCTCGTCAGAAATCATATGGAACGTAAAGTAATTTTCAATCGTAGTTCCGCACAACTTAGCCGCCGACCCCCGCCATTTAGGTGCCTCCCAAGCATCCCTTGCGATGCCTACCGGAGCGATAAACCCAATCTTTGAAAAAATTTCACGTAACATGACAGGGAGGTTAATTTCATTCATTGTGAGTACGTACGGAATTAAATCACCAATTTCTTTAAACACAACCTCACAATATTTCGCAAACCGCTCGGGAACCTCAGGACTCGCCCAACCTCCAAATCTCATTAGCCACTTAGGTGAAGAAAAATGGTGCATTGCTACAACCGGTGTTAATCCATATTGGTAACAAGTTTCAAGTACATCGCGATAATGCGCGATGGCAGAACGTGAATAATAGCCTGGTTCTGGTTCGATTCTGGACCATTCGATAGAAAATCGATAGGTATTTAATCCTAGTCTGGCCATTAGAGCAATATCTTCCTTATAAAGCCGATAATGATCAATGGTATCCCCTGATTTATCTTTATAAGGTGACCCCTCTGCGTGCTCCTCTGCCCAGAAATCGCTGTTAATATTATTTCCTTCCACTTGATATGCTGCTGTTGTTGAACCCCAAAGGAATTCTGGTGGAAAATTAAATCCCATTTAAAACACTCCTCATATTTTGCTACTTACTTACTACTCTTACATTGTAGCAAGCGTTTTCATTTGTTTTAATGGTAAAAACAAATGAGATTATTGCTCGAATCAAAGATTTATTTATCTAAGACTATCCGTCTTTTTTACCCTAATAAAAAACCGCCAAGCGGCGGTTTAAAGCTGAACATTTTCTCTAATGGCCATAGAGTGCATTGACTGATTTTCCCTAAATTCTTTGGGTGTTTGGTGAAAGAAATCATTGAATTTTTTATAAAAGAAAGAAACACTTGTGTATCCAACTTCTTCCGCAATATCAGGTATTGGCAGGTCGGAGTTTAAAAGATAGAGAGCTGCTTTATTTATCCTCTGTATTTGGAGAAGATCCTTGAAGGACTTACCGGTTGCTTTTTTGAGAACAGCGGAAATATAGTTTGGGTGATATTTATAGTGGTCCGCCATTTCCGTTAAACTGCATTCTTTAAAATGATCGTCTATATACTTCAGAAAATCTAAAACAATAACATCCTTCTGCTTTATATTGTCTATCTGTGTACTTGTTGAGCTGTTACTTTGGCGTATTAATTCCGTAAACAATATAAAAAGATAACCATTAATCATATCACTCGAAAAAAAGTCTCTATCAAAATATTCGCACATAATTTGCTCCATGATCCCAGGTATTTTTGAACGTTCGGCAAAAGGAAAATAGAGATAATTATTTGCTCGTCGACTATCAATAAGAGAGTCTATTAAAAATTGTGAGATGATACTTTTATTGGTAAATTGACTAAGGATTCCGGATGACAAATAATCATGCTTTAGTTTCATATCTATAATAATATCAAAATTTGTAATCCCTTTGACCGTATGCGGTGTATGCTTATCAAGCATAATCATTCCACCCTCTGAAAGGTTCATTTCACCTTCCTGCAAGACGACTGTACATTGTCCTTGGTAGACGTAAATCACTTCGATATATTGATGAATATGCATAGGGACATAAGCAGAGGGTAACTGCTGGCAGACAAATACGTTTTCTTCGATTGGATTAAATGATAAATCAAAAATTTTATCGAATAAATAAACGGGCTGTCCATTTACTATCTCTATTGGTTTGGCATCATGAGCTTCCTTTATTTCATTCCAGTCAGGTGCTTCCATTGTGTTATTATTCAGCAGTAAGGACCGCAGCTCATCACTATTCATGTGAAAATCACCTACTCTTATGTCATTTGTTAGTTTAACTCTAAAATAATACAAACAAAAAAGATAGTAAGAAAATATTTCCTACTATCTTTTTCTATTGATATTTCTTTTATTATCGTTTTAATAGAACCTCTTGCTCATATGCTTTTACTTCTTCTAACCAAGATTCTCTTACTGGAACACCCATTTTTTCACAGTAGTAATCCCAAATTGCACCGAATGGATACGTTTTGAATTCTTCCATTAATGCTAGTCTTTCTGTGAAGTTGCCTTCTTCTTGTAACTGCTTTAAATACTCATTTGGAACTAACATCGCATAAAGCAACGCTTTGATCATGTTGCGTGTACCAATAGTCCAAGCGGCAACACGGTTAATACTTGCATCAAAGAAATCTAGTCCGATGATTACACGGTCTAAGGCATCGTTACGTACAATTTCTAACGCGATTTCTTTTAATTCATCATCAAGAATAACAACATGGTCACTGTCCCAGCGAACTGGTCTTGAAACGTGCAACGCAAGTTTTTCGCTAAATAATAGCATAGAAGAAATTTTGTTTGATACTGTTTCTGTTGGATGGTAATGACCAGTGTCTAGCAAGCACAGTTTATCGTTTTTCATTGCATAGTTCAGATAAAATTCGTGCGAACCAACAACATAAGATTCAGAACCAATACCAAATACTTTACTTTCGACAGCATCTAAGTTGTACTTTTTATCTGTTTCGACTGCAAAGATTTTATCCAATGATTCTTTTAATCTCTTTCTTGGAGTAAGACGGTCACTTGGGATATCTTTGTAGCCATCTGGAATCCAAATGTTTGTTAACGCTGGAGTACCAAGCTCTCTTCCGAAATATTCACCAATTTTACGGCTGCCAATACAGTGATTAATCCAGAATTCACGGATTTCTTCGTTTGGATGGGAAAGGGTTAAACCATCATCCGCTTTTGGATGGGAGAATAAAGTTGGGTTATAATCCAAGCCAAGTCCATTTTCCATTGCCCACTTTACCCAGTTTTCAAAATGCTTTGGTTCAAGTTGATCACGTTCAACTACTTCACCATTTGTTTCAGCATAAATAGCATGTAGATTCACGCGGTGCTTACCAGGGATTAATGATAATGCCTTCTCTAAATCACTTCTTAATTCTTCAGCATTTGTCGCTTTACCAGGATAATTCCCTGTAACATCAATACCACCTGATAATTCGTTTTGGTTTACTTCAAATCCAGCAACATCATCGCCCTGCCAGCAATGAATGGAAATCGGTACACTTTTTAGCTTTTCTACTACTTCTTCGACATCTACTCCCCATTTAGCATATGCTTGTTTAGCAAGTTCAAAATTCTCTTTAATAGTCATGTTTATTCTTCCTTCCTTTAATTAACTGATTACAGGCTGAGTTGGCAGATATTTTTTCACTTCAAATGAATCTTTAATAATCGAACGTGCTTCTTTAATATCACGGATTTCTCCAAGAGCCATTAATTGGGCTGCTATGTTACCAATCGCAGTCGCTTCAACAGGTCCAGCAAATACTTCTTTCATTGTTACATCGGCAATTAGCTGATTAAGCATTTCATTTTGACAGCCGCCGCCGATAACATTTATTTTTGTAAACTTCTTTTCGAAAATCTCTTCAATTTCAGAAACCGCTTCTTGGTAGCTTACTGCCAAACTATCAAACACACATTTCGCCATTTCACCAGGAGTATTTGGTACCTGCTGCTGTGTTTCAATACAATAGTTCATGATTGCATCAATCATATTTTCAGGTTTTAGGAACCGGTCATCGTTTACACTAACGATTGCCTTATAATCCCTTGCTTCTCTCGCTAAATCCACAAGCTGCGCAAAGGAATATTCATCATTGTAATTACGCTTCACTTCTTGGATCATCCAAAGACCCATGATATTTTTCAAGAATCGGTATTGGTAATCGATTCCGCCTTCATTGGTGAAATTATAGTCCAATGCCTTTGTTACACAGATTGGAAAATAGTTTTCCACACCAATTAGTGACCATGTACCAGAACTGATATAAATCGATTCGTCTTCTTCTGGTACCGCAATAACCGCTGAGCCTGTATCATGTGTCGCTGGAAGAATAACTTGAAGGTCAAAACCAAGCTCTGAAACTAGTTCCTGTGAAAGTGTCCCAAGGATCGTTTTTGGAGTTTTAATTTCTTGAAACATTTCTTTATTAATCCCAAGAACATCTAATATCTGCCCATCCCAGTGTTTGGTAAAGGCATTTACCAGCTGTGTAGAGGTGGCATTTGTATATTCATTTGCTTTTTTACCAGTCAGTAAATAATTGAAATAATCAGGAATCATTAAAAATGATTTTGCTTTTTCTAGGATTTCAGGATTATTTTTTTTGATAGAAAATAATTGATAAATTGTATTAAACTTTTGGAACTGAATGCCTGTTTCAAGGTAAAGTCTTTCCTTTGAAAAAAGCTCAAATACCTCTTCCATCATCCCATCTGTACGCGGGTCACGATAAGAAACCGCTTCCGTTAATGGCTGATTATTTTCATCCAATAACAAAAAGTCGACAGCCCATGTATCTATTCCAATACTATCTGGCTGAATGCCTAATTCCACGCATTTTTTTAGTCCATTTTTGATTTCTTGAAAAAGTTTATCGGCTTCCCAGCAGAAGGAATCCCCTTTTTTCACGATTTTGTTTTCAAAGCGATGAATTTCTTCTAGTTTTAACAGACCATCTTCAAGATAGCCCAATATAAGTCTTCCACTTGATGCACCGATGTCGACGGCTATACTGTATCTTGGCATTAACATCACCTTTCTGTTGGGAACGCTTACTTATATCTCTATATTACTAGAAAAATATGATATTCCTATATCGTGATTCGACTAATTTATTGTCCTTATTTGCAAATAAACAGGAGATCCTTCAGGTTGAAAGGATCTCATTCTCTGTTTACTTAGAAATGAATGTAAAAAATTCATTGATTTTCTTCAAATTTTTCGTAGTACTTGGTACACATAACATCTCGTTTTCATCCAATGCCAATGGTGCCAAAAGTTGAATATCAGAGGTGCTAATCCCATAAACTTTTTCATCAGATGGTAACAATTTATTGGCTCCCTTGAATTCATTCAATGCTAGCAACGCATTCTGCGATGAAATTTCCTCAAATAGTTCTTTTTCGACAATCATTACATCAATTGCTCCAAGCGAAATCTCTGCTGACATTTTTTGTATTCCGGCTCGTGAAGCCTCGTCCATACTAGTCTTATTATAAGTTAAATGTTGAACAGAAACTTCTTCATCACCTTTGTCTTGCACAAGCTTGTTGGTTAATTGTTCTTGTAATTGAACCACACCTTCTGGATTTACACCTTGTCCAATAATCGTCATATTTAGGACAACCTCTTTTTTCTCACCGATACTGCTGATCAATGAGAGTAATAGAATGATTGCAACAATTGTCCCAATGATATGAAACTTATAATAGTCCCAGATATAAGCTATTCTTTCTTTTGGACTCATGGGTGCAAGGATTGCTTTGATGTTTTGCTTCAACAGTTGTAACTCCCTTCCATGACTTTATTAAATCCTATCTATTTATGGTTAATTTGATTTTAGTATAAAAAAATTTATATTACTACTAACAATAAAGTGAATGGTCAATTTTTTCAGAAATTGCGTCACTTCCTTTACAAATCCTAGTCTTCTTAAACGTAAAAAAACGCCTGAATGCAGTTCAGGCGCATAATTAACTTCGTTAATCGTTCTGTCTAAAAAGCTCGTAAACTTCTGTATCAAGTTTTTTAGCTAGTTCTGCATTATAGGTTTTTTCATATGCCGGTTCTACGGTAACTTTCCCTCCATAAAAAATCACATTCTCTACAGCTTCAACCTCAATGGTTACTACACAAAGTTTCATTGTCCGTTCAAATATCTGTGAGACAGTAGCAGTACCACGTACTTCATAGCAGCTACCCGCGCCAATCATTCCTAAGAGAACATTTGGATTGCTGCGAATGTTCTCGATGCTAGAGGCTTTATGGCCCAAGGCTATTTTTATCTTTGTACCGTTGGGTTCTGCATACACCCACGATACCACACTTAATTGAGGTAACTTAGTTTCAGCGTCTAAAGTAACCAATGAAACCATTTTTTCTCCTTGCAAAGAAGCAACGAGTTCTGTGGTCAAAGAATCTAAAGCTTTAGTCATTGTTGTTTCTCCCTCTCTTAATAAACGACTTTTACTGGAATACCAAGCTCCAGCTTGCCGAAGATCTCACCTACCCAATCAAAATTAAAGGCTGTATGCTGTGCCCCAGCATGGATATCGCGCCAAAACTGTTGAAGAGGATGGCTCTCAGCGGAGGCTGCCGCGCCGCTCGAAGTGTAGATGGTTTCCATTATATTAGCACACATTTCGGCACAATAGGCATAATTACAACGGAGGCGTACCCGTTCCGTATAATCTAGCACGGTGCCAGATTCCACAAGTTCTAAAGATTTATGAAGAAGAGCATCTACAGCTTCAATTTTTGCCGCCACCTTCGCGAGCCGGATTTGTTGATGAGTTAAATTGGCTACCTGCTCTCCACCTCTTGTTTTATTTTTACCAATCACACTATCACGCCAGATCGTATAGGCACCTTTTGTCGCTCCTAAAATAACGGACAATAAAGTAACAGGCATCACTGCAGATATTTGGATACGATAAAGCGGTGCTGTATTGAGGTCCATCCCTGGAGATTGACCGGTAAGATTCCATGGTTCTAACTCCATAATTCTGTATTCTGGTACAAATACGTCCGTTAACTCTAATAGATTACTGCCTGTCCCTTTCATCCCAATCACACGCCAGATATCGATCACATTTAAATCGCTTTTGGGAACCAGAAAATATAATGCCTTTTTTCCATCTTCTGTCTGCGCTTCTGCACTAATCATTACCCAGTCACAGTGGTTGATACCGGAGGAAAAACCCCATTTACCTGTTAAACGATACCCTCCATCCACACGTTTAATTTGTGAATCAGGACTTGGATTGATTGATGTGGCGAGACATGCATCCGGATTTTCTTTCCATACATCTTCCTGTGCCTTATTTGGGAAGAATGCCAGCATCCAACTGTGCAACAATAACAGTGAATAGCACCAGCCTGCAGAGGCATCACCCTTCGCAACTTCAATGGCTGTATCCGCTAAAGTTTTCCAATTGAGTTCATGGCCGCCCCACCGGTTCGGTACCATGGTACGTACTAAGCCTGATTCAATGAATTCTTGTATGTTCTCTAGCGGTTGATGGCGAAGTAATTCACCCTCTCGTGACCGCGAACGTATTGAAGGAACCAATTTTTTTGCACGTTCCAATGCTTCTTCATAGGATAACCTGTTTAACGTTTGATTCATGTTCCCATCCCCCTGTTTATCTATTTGCGAATATCGGGTGTTCCATAAGTATGAAATGTTGATGGCAGCGGAGTTCCCCATGCTAACCCTTTTTTACGTTCTTCAGGCGTCCAAGTTACGGTTTCCCAATCTGGCGAGAAGATGAGAAAACCGCCCGCGCATACCTCAATTCGATTGCCTCCTGGCTCATATACATAGACAAACATCGTTTGACCGGCAACATGTTTATTCGGTGGAGCTTCAATGAATATTCCGTTATCTAAAAACACGTCTGCTGCTCGAAGAACCATTTCAGGATTTTCTACTTTGAATGCCGCATGGTGAAAACGTCCTTTATTGCCAGATTTATCATGTGAGATGGCGAGGTCATAAGATTTATTCGTAACATGAAGCCAAGCTGTTGTTTGTTTCCCATCATCTGTTATCGCCTGTTCACTCAGTTTGAAACCTAGTTGATTGCGGAAGAATAGGCTATCAGCGTCTACATCAGAGCTAAACAAATTGATATGATCCAGCTGTGTAACCGATGCACCTTTAGCCGCGTATTTCGCAGGCATATTTTTCAATCCAGGCTTTAAGTGATCCGGTGTAATATATTTTTCTGCTTCATAATAGATTTCTAGATTATGTCCATCTGCATCTGTGAATTGATAGGAGCGACCGTGCCCGTAATCCCCATCTCTCCATCCCAATCCGAATCCATTTTTTTCAATATCTAGAGCACGTTGTTCGAGTGCAAAAGGAGAAAAGGTTCTCATCGCTACATGTCCTAAACCAGCTTGCTTCGCTTCCGTTAGCTTCAAGCTATATAACGGTTGGTCCCCCCAGCCTCGGAGGAAAACAGATTGTCCCTCACTATGAACTACTTCCATCCCTAATAATTCTTTGAAAAAGGTTAGACTTTCGTTTGGCTTTGGTGTAAGCAATTCGATATGAGCCAAGTGGGCAATATCCCTTATTGGTTCGTGATTCATGATTGGCTCACCTCTTTAATGACCGTTTCAATGGCTCCAATTCCAGAGATTTCAACTTTAACGACATCCCCATCTCGAAGAAATTTATTCTGAGCTTCTCCTACCCCGCCTGGTGTACCCGTACAAATAACATCACCTGGCTCAAGCGTAAAGATCCCGGATAAGAATTTAATTAGGTGATTGACATTGAACAACAACTGTTCAGTATTTGAGTTCTGTCTCACTTCACCATTAACGGTTAAAGAAATATCAAGGGAGTGTGGATTAGGGATTTCATCCTTTGTTACTAACACTGGGCCTAAAGGAAGACTCTTATCCAATGTCTTACCTTGCAGCCATTGAATGGTTCTTTTTTGCATATCGCGTGCTGTTATATCATTGGCAACCGTGTACCCATAGACATAGTCCAGTGCTTCATCATAGGCAATGTCCTTTCCGGTTTTTCCAATGACAAACGCCAACTCAGCCTCGTAATCTAGCTTTTTAGTTAAATTTGAATTGAGTGGAAAGACATCATTTGGCCCTGCAATCGCTGTTGCAAATTTGGCAAAAACAACCGGATGTTCTGGGAATTCACGATTCATTTCAATAATATGATTCTTGTAATTTAAACCAACGCAAATGATCTTGTTCGGTTTTAATACAGGCGCTCCAATTTGTACATTGTCATACTGATAAACAGCTGAAGACTCTTGTTTATTTTCTAAGGCAAAAGAGATTGCTTGCTTAGCTGTTTGAAGTGCCAGGTCACCATTAGCAATAAATTCTGTTGGATTATGCGGCAATAAAGCGTTTGCAATCTCTTCCGCTCTCTCCTGCCCTTGCTCCTTTAAAAGTTCAATATAGGCTTGCTGTGGATCAACAATCGTATTTTCATCTACTAAGACTCCTAGACGTAAAGGCTGATCATTGGTTAAATATGTTAGTAATTTCATGTGAATTCCTCCTAGCGTTTTGCTATCTATAAATTCATGATAAAGGACGGAGAAACTTTTTTGAAATACACAGATTGTATTTGACAAATCGGAATTTCAGATAATTGAAGTTTTTTTACAAAAAAATAACCCCGCTTTAGTTGCGGAGTTTTGGTTCTTTATCAGATCGAAGGTCTTTGGTTACCATTAAGCCTGTATTTTCGTTTTAGCGGGAACTAAAACGACTCTTTGGTTACCTCAAAGCCAGCTTCTTCGTTTTTGAGGTAACCAAAACGGTACTTTGGTTACCACACAGTCATTATTTTCCCATTAGAGGTAACCAAAACAACTCTTGGGTTACCACTCAGCTAACAATTCCCTTTACCGTACCGAATTAAGTCCGCGTGGGAATAAATTAGTCAGCTTCCCAAAAGATGTTTTTGAAAAAATTCTTCTACCATCTCAAATATTTTAATTTCACGATTGCGGATATACTCGGTTTCTCCATCTCCCGCCCTGCGAATGGAGGCAGAATACGGTCCGTTATCATCCAATTCATTTTTATTAAAAAATGCGTGTCCTAAACCTTCAATAAGACAGAGGGCCGCTTCATTTCCTTTAGCAATAAGAGCTTGATAAATCAGTTCACTTTGGTGAGGAGCCACTGCTGTATCACTTAACCCATGCATAATTAGAAATGCCGGCAAACCGTTTTTAATATAAGTAATAGGATTCGCTTTCTTGACCAGATACGGAACAGATAGGATTGGTGCTCCAAGTAATTGTGACTCAGGAGAATTCTTGTCTTCATGTTGTAGAGTCGGTTGCAGTAAATCTGACTCAGGATCACTAGATAAAGCGATCTCCTTATGGCTATATGCATCCATTTGCAAAAAGTCAGTAGGTCCATATCCATCTACAACAGCTTGTACGTCACTGCTAAAATCCGCACATCCTAATCCTAAATCCTCGAGAATCCCTTCACCTGTTGTACCGGCCAGTGCAGCTAAATGACCTCCAGCGGACGAGCCCCATAGCCCTATCCTGCCACTATCTAGACCAAATTCAACTGCCGAAGAGCGCAGCCAGCGAATAGCAGCCTTCACATCATGAATTTGTGCTGGAAAAAGAGCCTCTCCGCTTAAACGATACTCGATACTTGCCATTGCATATCCACGTTCAGCAAACCGTACCCGAAAATCAGGACCTAGTTTTCGATCGCCAATTCTCCAGCCGCCCCCATGCAGCCAAACAATTACCGGTAAGGGTTTATCTGCCCCAATTGGTAAATAAAGATCTAATAATAATGGTTTTCCATCAGGTGCGGCAAACTCGAGGTCACAAACAACCTTTACGTCATACACCATTAATGATTAACCTCTTCTACTGCAGCAGGAGGGGCTGGAGGTTTCCCAAGTAAAATCAAATCCAGCTCTTCAATTCGCTGAATAACCCGATTAAATCGATAGGCCGCCGGCTCACTTGGAAAAATCGGATATTCGTATGGGTCGCCAAGAATTCGGAAGAAATCTTCAAATTGCCCAGGAGTTAACACACCTAAAAACTTCGTATAATGGGCATCACAACGGAAGCGATGCGGTGTTTTCGCTGGTACATAAGCAAAATCCCCCGGGAGCAAGTGTAACTCTTCCCCATCCACCCAAAGTGTCATTTGTCCTTGTAAACACATAAATGTTTCGTTTGTATACTCATGCGCGTGCTCACCGATTGGCAGTCCCTTTGGTCCTTCCGATACAAGCGCAAGAAATTGACCATCTGCAGCCTCTTTCGTGGTTAGTAGAGAATGAACTGTATCCCCGCTAAGAAGATGGATTCCTTCCCCTGCCTCTAGCACATATGGTTGAACCAAGTCAGGTATTGTACCGCCTTTAACCAACTGAGGTAACCCGTTTGTTTGTTGTCTAGGAGCAAATTTAATATCAATATCATCAGGAAGATCGGAAAAACTTTCCGCAACTAAGGGATTCTGCGAAACAGGCGGACGTTCAAATCTATCAAATGGCACTCCGATGAGAGAGTATAATTTTGCTAGATTACCGTTCATCGTGAACGACCAAAAGCGTGTTCGATGACTCTGCAGCCAATAAGCATGAACCGTACCTGCCGGGATGTGTACATAGTCGCCTGCTGTCAACAAATGAACTTGTCCATTTAGCTCTACTTCTAGTCTGCCGTCAAGTACAACGATACCTTCATGAGCTTTTTCATGAACATGTGCCGGAAAATAATCTCCTTTACCACCTGATATCTGTACAATTTCCATCTTGTCACCGGTACTTGCAGTTGTCGCAACAATGGACGCAACTTGAGTACCAAAGAGATAACGTTCGCCCTCTCCATTTCTAATAAAATACGGTTTTTTTTCATTTGGCAGTTTGCCAACAATTTGCAGGCTCATCTAACCACACTCCTATCCCAACGACTAGTTTTAAGCGCTTTCACATTAACCATAATACGGTTCAAACATAAATGGAAATATAGGATTTCGATTTCTGTAATCCGAATTTGATATTATTAGGATTATTTTAAGAAAACTTTAAGTATTTCGTCTTTTATGTTAATCATATGTTAAAATAATTAAAAATATATGGCAAGTGAGGGACCATATGGATATTCGACAATTACGTTATTTTATTACAGTAGCGGAGTATTTAAACTTTACCAAGGCAGCTAATCAGCTTTACGTTGCTCAATCAGCTATCAGCCATCAAATTGCTGATTTGGAACA
Source organism: Neobacillus driksii (assembly GCF_013409995.1). GTDB lineage: Bacteria > Bacillota > Bacilli > Bacillales > Cytobacillaceae > Neobacillus > Neobacillus driksii. Next base: position 366,604 of record NZ_JACCBX010000006.1, on the reverse strand, counting down.
GCAATTAGGCTTAAAACTTTTTATTAGAAACAAAAGATCGGTTCAGTTAACTCCCGCAGGGTCCGTCTTTTTAAAAGAAGCAATTGAAATCGTTGAAAAAACTTCTGGGGCAATTGAAAAAGCAAAACAAACAGATGCTGGTGTCATTGGCAGCCTTTCCATTGGTTTTCTAAGTGTTCATGTCCGAAGTTTTTTACCAAACGTTATCAAGCAATTCCGTGAGATTCATCCAAAAGTGGAACTTTACCTGAACCACTTTCCTAGTAAAATGCTAAAAGAATCATTAGAAGAAGGTGAGATTGATATAGCTTTAACATTGCCAGCTGGATTAGATAGAATTGAAGAAATCGAGATCCAGTCTGTGGCTAGAGAGCCGTATTGTATCGTCATGCACAAAAATCATCCCCTTTCTGGTCATAAGAAGATTAAACTCTCAGAACTGGCAAATGAGCCCTTTATTATACATAACCGCCATGCTTCTCCCGTAGGTTCTTATGACTTTATTGTACATCTGTGTGAACAAAGCGGCTTCACACCCAGAATTGTAAGTCAACCAAGATTTGTGGATACTGTTCCAGTCCTGGTTGAATCCGAAATCGGAATCTCCATACTGCCAAAAAGTTTCGAAGGTGTATCAAGTTCTTCACTACGTTTTGTAGAAATCGATGGTGCTTTGGATAGCGATTGTGAACTCGTGATTGCTTGGAAGAAAAACAATTTGAATCCATCGATTCAGCTATTTCTAGATATTCTTGAGAAAGAGATACTGACACCAATAGGATGATGGTGCATTAAAATTCTTTGATTATAAACAATGTCATCAATACAGGCTCTTTTCCATACTATATTTTTGGGGTGAGAAAATGCCAAGAATTAATTACAGAAGTTCAGACGTAGACTTAATGGCAAGGATGATGAGGGCAGAAGCTGAGGGTGAAGGAAAACAGGGAATGTTAATGGTTGGAAATGTCATTGTTAATCGTGTTAAAGCAGAATGTTTAGACTTTAAAGATCTAAGAAACGTTAACGATGTCATTTTTCATGTCCAAGGAGGAAATTTTTCTTTTGAAGCTGTTCAAAAAGGGAATGTGTTTTATCAAAGAGCAAGATCAGCTGAAAAAAGATTAGCAAAACAGAATTTGGATTATTGGAGAGAACACCCATCAAAATTTGCCCTTTGGTATTTTAATCCATATGCTCCATGCCCGCCAACATGGTACGGTCAGCCTCATTCGGGTCAGTTTAAACAGCATTGTTATTATGAACCAAAAGCCGGAACATGTGATAGTGTTTATAAGGGAGCTTAAGCTTACTCATTTGAGTAAGCTTTTTACATCTTCCAATATACATACAAAAACGTCAACACAATGGAATTATAAAGAAGTCATTAGTCAGTTATTGATACATCAACTTAACTTTTTCTAAATCATCAATAAATTGGTTAATTTCTTCTTGAGATAATCTAATCGGCATTTGATCGTATAGCGTAATGATTTGTCCATCCTCTTGGTGTTGGTTTCTTTTAAGGTAATGGTAGATTTGGTTCAATTGGTTTTCATTAAGAATCGATACTGTTTCAAAATGTTTCACTTGTTGTATAGCAAATTCATTTAAAGAAGAATCAAATTCTCCTGCTATGATTGATCCTTGGATGAACATTCCGTTTCACTCCTTACTGTTTTATATGTTAGTTTCCCCATAATCTGGAACTAATACAGTATATAAGAGTATTAGCAGATCACTATTTTTATTTTAAAATTAGCCAGTTTAAACAGTTTCTCAAGACAATCAAAAAATTCTCGTTCAATAATCCGTCTTTATTATGAGCAGGTGTTAAACAACATACTTTTCCCTCTCCATAACAATGGAACCACCCTGCCTCAGATTGACCATCAATGGACTCAGAGACAAGCAATACATTTGTATTTTCCTTATCACAATCAACAAAATAATGTTCATCAACAATTTCAAATGAAGTGGAACTTGGAACGACAGCATTCCCTTCTGAAGCTTTGTAATGGACTATCTGTTGCTTTTCAGGGTGATACAAAAAAGACCCTTTTAACATTTTTACATAAGATCCTGCAACAGGATATGACGCTAAGCCAGAATGCCATGCAGGCCAGCTCCCGCCATTCTCAACATAATTTGTAATGAGTAATGAGAGTTCTTCTGTCATCCATGTCTCTGGGTTTTTGTCCTTAGGATTGTATCTATTTTCTTTAAAAAGAATCACCGCTTCTGGCTTAGTCCCAAGTACTTCAGGTAATTGTTCAGGATGGCAATAGTCAATTTGCACGTCTTGCTTACCAAAGTTAAAAGCAGTTTCAAGTGTTTGTTTCGCCCATTCATGCGAATGATAATAATCGCCAAGCACTGCTACTAATCTAATCAACTCATTCACCACTCTTTATCTTTGTTATAATGGCATTGGCTGCCCTTCATAGGTGATAAAAACATTTTGATTGTCAATCTCTCGTTTTCCTTCAATAATGTCAAATATTCCTTTGGCTGTATCCATTGGGTCCCCTGGTGCACGGTCGCCGCCCATATCTGTCTTTATCCATCCAGGATGTATAGAGTAAACGTTTATGTTTTTACTTCTTACATACTGATTTAATTGCTGTGTGAACATGTTCAATGCTGTTTTAGAAGAAGCATATGCATAGTCACCTCCATAAGCATTGGACATGCTTCCGGCTTCCGAAGAAATGTTGATGATCGATGAACGATCACCCATCATTAAAAGAGGAAGGAAATGTTTTACCACTCTTATAGGACCAAAGAAATTGACATCGAACGTTACTTTCACTTGGTCAAGATCCAATTCCTCGAGCTGTTTATCACGTTCTAGCAAAATCCCTGCATTATTAATGATTGCATCAATGAATCCAAAGTTTTCTTTCACGGTATTAGCAGCTGAAGTAACAGATTCTTCATCTGTTACATCTAAAGGCAGCAGTGAAATTGATTTATAAATTTCAGATTGTGTTAGACTTTCTTCGCTTTTTTGGAGATCTCTGACTCCAGCAAGAATTTGATGACCTCTTTCTGCTCCAACCTGTGATAAAGCCAATCCTAGACCTCTATTTGCACCAGTTATCAAAATCCTCATCTTTTATCCCACCTTTATTAATTAATAAGGAGAGGGGTACCTTTCTAGTACCTCCTCCAAGCCTACTTATTTATCGTTTTCCAACAATTCCATGATAATTTTTAGGTCTTTGAATGTGTCCATGTACGCGTATCTTCCACCGGTGTATTCACCTTTTTGCAATAAGGGCATTTGTTTGCTTTCCATAATGGCAATTTTTTCTTTCATTCCTTCTATGAAAAAAGCAATATGGTGAGGGCCTTCGCCGTGTTCATCCAAATGCTTCCGCCAAGTACTTGGATTTTGGTCCGGTTCGATTAATTCTAATTGAAGAGAGCCCATATCAAAGAATGCTAGTTTTGCACGAGCCTCAGTCGGATTCCCCTCAAACTCTGTTTTTGCACGTTCCAATGTATCGGTTAAACTCCATTCGGGTTTTTCGATTCCAAAGAAATCAGCATAGTTCTGGCTTGTTTTTTCAATATCATGAACAAGAATACCAATTTGCGCAATCACGTTGGTTCCTAGAGCATTATTTTTCGTCATTTGAATGAACCCTCCAATTATTTACGTTCAAGATAGGTAAAGGATGAACGATTAGTGACAAAACAACTGCTCCTCCTTATTCTATCAAACAGATTTACTAATAAATTTTTCTATTTAACTCATCCTTGATTCCTGATTTCCTATAAAAATAAGTGTTTATAATATCCCGCCATTCCTTCGAATGATTTGCTTGTTCTTGTAATTTGTTCAAGATATCATCAAATCGCTCTTGATCAATCCTATCCTTAAGCTGTAACCAAGTTTCAACTAATTCCTCAGCCTCTTCTACTCCCTCAAAGTGAGTATTATAGATATGTTGAATCACCGTTACACCAGATTTCAGCTTATGTGTGTAAGGGACATGATGGAAAAATAACAGCAATTCATCCGGGCAGGTTTCAAGGCTTTCATACATATCAGCATTTTCTTTAAAATATTGAGAGGTGTATCCAGTTCCTATTTTTACAGTCCTGTCCACTCCAATTCCTTCCCAATCCGCAAAATGGTACGTTCCCCAAACGTCATATTCATACCCATCAACATTTGGACCATAATGATGATGTGGGTTTACCATCCAGCCAACACCTAGTGGTGACGTATATTTTTCATAGATACTCCATGATTTTAATAGCATTTTGCTTACCAGCTTTTTAACCAATTGATCATCACCAAAGGTTTGACCAATCCATTCATCCGTGATTTTTTCAGCTGAAAGATCTGGATTCCATGTCAAGCGTCCAAAGCCGTACAGATTAGCTTGGGCCAGGGTATGCCCGGTCCAATTATAATCACCTCCAATATTAGAAACAGCAGTAATTCCGCTGTATCTGTTTTGAAACAGGGAGCCATCCACGACCTTTTTGACCTCTGAGCCCTTACCTTTTGCATACGTGTCGAAATCAAGGATTTCCTTCCATTGCGGAACGAGATAACAAAGATGTCTTTGTTGTCCTGTATATTCTTGAGTCACTTGGAATTCCAACATTTGATTCGTTTTTTCCATGGCACCAAATAATGGAGAGACACCTTCACGAACTTGGAAATCCATTGGACCATTCTTAATCTGTAAAATAACATTGGAATGGAACTGGCCGTCTAACGGTTTGAAATGGTCGTATGCTGCTCTTGCCCGATCTGTGGAACGGTCACGCCAATCTTGAAGGCAGTTGTAAACGAAACATCTCCAAAGCACGATTCCATTAAAAGGCTGAAGTGCTTCAGCAAGCATGTTGGCTCCATCTGCATGATTTCGGCCATATGTAAATGGTCCAGGGCGGTGTTCTGAATCAGCTTTTACTAAGAACCCACCGAAGTCTGGAATATAGCTGTAAATCTCTTCTGTCTTCTCTTTCCACCATTGTCGAACCTCAGGGTCCAGTGGATCAGCTGTAGATAAATTTCCAATTGGGATCGTACTAGCATAGTTAACACTTAAGAATGTGGTGATTCCATAAGCTCTAAAAATGCCAGCAACTTCTAATACTTTAGGCAGCATGGTGGCCGTGATTAAATTCGTCTCAACCTGGTGAACATTTACGTTATTAATAGCAATTCCATTAATTCCAACTGAAGCAAGAAGTCTTGCATAATCTTCGATTCTATTAAGATCTTGAGTAAATTGGTTATCCTTATAGAAAATTGAGTTTCCTGCATAACCTCGTTCAATACTGCCATCCATATTATCCCACTGGTTAAGCATACGTAATTGATTTTTAGGATTTTCAATGATATCTAGCTGTTGAAAATCCCCCCTATTTTGCATGTGGCGTAAAAAGTGAAAGGTACCATATAAGACACCTTTATCCTTTTTTCCTACTATAAAAATAGTTTTTCTTTGACCAGATGTAACCGTCTTAATAACATAGCCATCATCATTTAGTTGATTAAAATCCACATCTATTAAATCACCAATAGGATCCTTAACAGCTAACACCAGACCAGATTGCTGTGGTTCCGAGCAAGAATCTGGCAAAATCCCTAGCATAGAGGAAATTCCCTGGATGAGTTCCTTCTTAGCGGATTCCATGACGACAGAATCTCCTAAAACAGTAAGGCAGCGGCACCATTGAGCATATTTATCTGCTATTGCTTGGTCATCAATCTTTGTATACTGTAGCCAAGCGGCATAACTTTCTTTATGTTTTTCCTTGTATAAATCCGTAATATATCTTGAGATATTTTCAAATGCGCTTTTCAATATTCGTCCTCCTCAATGGATGATTGACTCCTAAGTTAAAGGCAACTGCCTACCTAATGAATCCCAAATACCCAAAAGATACATAATCCCAAGGGCCCTGTCATATAAGCCGTATCCCGGCCGGCATTTTTCGTCCCAAATATGTCTTCCGTGATCCGGTCTTATATAGCCATTAAATCCATTTTCATGATAAGCTTTCATAATCCCGACAATATCAACGGTCCCATCCTGCCCCCGATGAGAAGTCTCAATAAAATCACCATATTCATAGACTTTTATATTTCGAACATGGGCAAATGGAATGCGACCGGCAAATTCTTTGACCATGTTAACTAGATTGTTACTTGGATTTGAACCTAATGAACCACTGCAAAGCGTTACTCCATGATAAGGACTATCAACAAGCTTTAACACTCGTTTAATATTCGCTTGATTGGTAATAATACGAGGTAATCCAAAAATAGGCCACGGCGGATCATCAGGATGAATGGCCATTTTAATGTCATTCTCTTTACATACTGGAATTATCGCCTCCAGGAAATAGCGCAAATGTTGAAATAAATCTTCTTCTGTTACACCCTTATAAGCGTCAAACAGTTTAGTAAGATTTTCTAACCGCTCAGGTTCCCAGCCAGGCATGGTATAGTCGGGATTATTCGCAATCTTATTAACTAACTCTATTGGATCAATACTATCGACCTTAGATTTTTCATAAAACAAAGCAGTGGAACCATCTTCAAGCTCTTTATATAAATCAGTCCGGATCCAGTCAAATACAGGCATAAAGTTATAACAGATTACCTTTACACCTGCTTTAGACAGTTTTTCAATGGTTCTTTTATAGTTTTCTATATATCGATCTCGTGAGGGAAGACCCAGTTTAATGTCTTCATGCACATTTACACTTTCAACCACATCAATAGTAAAACCATATTGTTCAGCTTGCTGCTTTACTTCAAGGATTTTCTCCATCGGCCATTCTTCTCCAGCCTGCATATCGTGAAGGGCCCAAACAATCGTTTCCACACCGGGAATTTGTTTAATTTGTTTTAAACTTACTGAATCATTTCCTTCCCCATACCATCGAAATCCCATTTTCAACCTTTATCACCGCCTATCAATTTGATTAAAGTACTACCATTTATATAACTTGTAAGACTTGCTCGACCGGAATAAAATAAGTTGGAATACTTGGAAACATGGTTTGCAGACATTGTGCTAAATAATTCAATCCAGGTTGTTCACTTTCCGCATGCCCAAGAACAATCAGGTTTCTTTTCTTTCCTTGATCATTGGCATCTCTCACATATTCCGGAGTTTCCCATTCTGGACCTTCTCCATATATAATCAGATCCAAACTTTCCTGTTCAAAAAGAGGGATGCATAAACTTCCTCCGCCTCTATAACCAGCTAAGAGCCCGATGTGCTTACATTTCATCGCCAAATCTCCTGTGAATCGTAAAGACGGGATTCCTAATCTTCGTTTTATGTGCTCTGATATCTCTGCTAATGTCATGGGAGGAATACTTACAATGGATGCAGCCGGATGATTTTCTACAATATGAGATTGCCAGCCTAATGCCTCAATTAATCCAGTCATTATCCCATCCGGCTTATAGCGGTGCCAATAATCATGGAAACGATAGATTGCAAGACCTGACTCCGTAATTAACCTGCGTTTTTCATTATATACAGGGTCCTTTTCCAAGTCTTCGGTGTGGTCATGATGGCTGAAGTATATACCTTCATGAGTAATCAACAAGTTTGCACCCAAGGCGATAGTTTGTTCAATTACCTTGTGTGTAGCCATAAAGGCTGTGGCAATCCCTATTACTTCAGCTGCCGGGTCACCTGCCTTAAGGGTATCCACAGTATTTTGAATGTGCTCTACCGGTTCCGTTAATTTATCAATTACATCTTGCACAGTAATTGGCATTGTTCACACCCTTTCACGGGATAGGCGTAACTAATACGCCTATTATTTAGCAGATACTACTGGCTGATCTGCTGTTTCTATCCATATCGCCTTTTCATCCTTTTCCTGGAAGCCATTCGGCTTAGATTTGGAAGCGGTAACCTTCCATGGAACTGAACCACGGGCTTTCTTCCCTTGGAAAATCAATTGCTGTTCTTCCCCGTGATTTTTTATGTTCTTATACTCCCGAGTAAGCCATGAATCCGCCATCCACAGGGGCACTGATACCGGTGACAAACCCACTGGCTTCCTTATCTGCAAGCCATAATAAGGTACCAAGTAAATCCTCTGGCTTTCCTAACCGTCTCATTGGCGTTCCTGCAAGAATTTTGTTGGTTCTATCTGTATTGGATCCATCTGGATTTGTTAAAAGAGCACGGTTTTGTTCAGTCAAGAAAAAGCCTGGTGCAATGGCATTAACCCGAAGTCCAGCTTCAGCAAAATGAACAGAAAGCCATTTCGTAAAGTTCTCAATTGCTGATTTCGCTGCACTATATGCAGGTACTTTCGTCATCGGGCTCGGAGCACTCATCGAAGAAATATTAATAATGGTCCCTTGGTTTTCAATCAGTTTTTTTGCAAAAATTTGGGTAGGAATCAGGGTACCAATGAAATTTAAATTGAAGACGTATCCAAAACCTTCGGGCGTCATATCGAAAAAAGTTGTTATATCATCCCGATACAAATCATTTTTTTCAAAGATTTCTTTTGTAGTAATTCCTTTAGGATGATTGCCGCCCGCACCATTGATAAGGACATCACAAACACCAAATTCGGCAGTAACAATTTCCTCTGCTCGTTTCACACTTTCAACACTTAGCACATCACATTCAATGGCGATTGCCTCACCACCGGCACCCTTGATGTCCTCAACAACCTTTACTGCCTTCTCATAGGTGCGATTTAAAATAGCTACTTTCATTCCCTGTCTTGCCAATTCTCTAGCCATACAGCCGCATAGAACTCCGCCGCCGCCTGTTACGACGGCAATTTTCCCCTGAAGATTTGGGTTCAAAGGTAACATTTGGTTATTCTCCCTTTCCTGCCTTACTTCCCTACTAATCTATGTCTAATAGTGAGCAACCTTCCAAAAAGATTCTTTCGGCTGGTGATTTTCGTCAAAAAGAAACGGCCAATTTTTTCTGCCTCTAACAGGAAAATCACTTAACCATGTATAATCATCGGCTGCGCCCCAAAAGGTTACAGAAGTAATATGATTTTGATATTGTCGAAGCAATTGAAATACTTGGTGGTATCTTTCAGCCTGCAGCTCTAACATTTCATGAGTTGGTTCCGTAAGGTCAGTCCGCTTATCTTCAAAGTTGAAGACAGAGACATCCAATTCTGTCAGGTGCAGCTTCAAACCAAGAGATACGTATCGTTCAATTGCAGTACGAATATCTTCGAGACCTGGATTGACCAGATTCCAATGTGCTTGGAGACCAACACCATGAATCGGAACACCCTTATCAACCAATGATTTCACAAGTTTAAAGATTTTTTCGCGTTTTTCCGGATTGGATTCATTATAGTCATTGTAAAAAAGCAAGGCGTCTGGGTCTGCCTCATGAGCGAATTCAAATGCCTTTTCGATATAATCCTCTCCGATTATTTCTAACCATTTTGTAGAACGAAGTAATTCTGGACCCTCATCGGTTACCGCTTCGTTTACAACATCCCAACAGAAAATCGTTCCTTTGTATCTCTGCATGACCGTTGTAATATGGTCCTTCATTCGTTGCAAAAGTGTTTCTCTATCGGCATTTTGAAATACCCATTCAGGCGTCTGATTATGCCAGACTAATGTATGTCCGCGCATCTTCATTCCATGTTCCTTAGCAAAAGCTGCCAATTGATCCGCTTTTTCAAATGTGAACTTTCCCTCAGCAGGCTGAATTTCGATAAACTTCATATCATTTTCGGCTGTAATACTATTAAAATGTTTTCTCAATAAATCCTTTTGTGACTTAATTGTAGTTAAATTAACCGCCGCACCAATATTAAAATATTCTTCATACACTCTTGATAAAGAAGGAACTTCTACTGTCGTTTCCACCATTTTTTATCTCTCCTTAAACCTATTATTTTATTAAAAAAATCAGATGAGAGAGCTCATCTGATTCTTTTTTCAACCTTTTACTCCGCCTAAAGTTAACCCTTTAACAAAATATTTTTGCAAGAATGGGTAAACCATGATGATTGGCAGACTTGCTACGATGGTCATCGTAGCCCTGATAGATGTTGGTGAAACCATGTTGGCACTTGCATTGGCATTGGAAAACGCGTCTGCAGCGGTTTTACCCGACATCGATGCGTTTGAATTCTGCAGAATCTTCATTAATTCATATTGAAGGGTAGATAAGTTCGCGCTTGATGAATTGTATAAGAAAACATCAAACCAAGAATTCCATTGGTAAACCGCGACAAACAATGATACAGTCGCTAATACCGGCAGTGACAATGGCAGGACAATCTTGATGAAAATCGTAAAATCCCCTGCACCATCAATTTTTGCAGATTCAAATAAACTTTCTGGGATTCCTTCAATAAAAGAACGAATGACGATTAAATTAAATACTCCAATGATTCCTGGAACAATATAAACCCAAAAACTATCTAGTAAATTTAATTCCTTCACTAGTAGATAGTTCGGAATCAATCCACCGTTAAAATACATCGTTAATACAAATGCAATCGTCACAAATTTCTTTAGAACGAAATCCTTACGGCTGATGGTATAAGCCACCATTGCCGTACCTAGTACAGATGTTAGTGTACCGATTATGGTTCTTAAAACTGAAATAAAGAACGAATTTACGATACTCGCTTCACCAAAAACGTGTTTATAATTTGCCCAAGTAAATTCTCGCGGCCATAGGTAAATTCCCCCTCGTAACGAATCACTAGCTTCATTAAAAGAAACAGCCAGCTGGTTAAGAAATGGATATAACATGACAACGCAAAGCAAAACTAAAAAAGTATAATTGAAAATATCAAATAGATAATCGCCTACACCGGAGTGATGTCGAGTAGCTTTGAAAAATCGTCTCTGTGCCATATAGTTCCCCCCTAGAAAAGCCTTGGCTGACCAAATCGTTTGGCAATATGGTTTGCGGTAAATAAGAAGATGAAACTCACTACGGTTTTAAAGATCCCGGCAGCCGTTGCCAGTGAGAAGTTCCCCATTGACATACCGTATTTTAGTACATAAATATCAAGGTTTTCTGAGTAAGCTAGGTTCATAGGATTTCCTAATAAATACTGTGCCTCAAAGCCTGATTCTAAAATATAACCTAAGTTCATGATGAGCAAAATGATAATCGTTGGCTGTAAAGATGGGAGTGTAATATGTTTAATCCGTTGGAATCTAGATGCTCCATCAATATCAGCAGCCTCATATTGTTCTGGATCAATCATGGTAATTGCTGCTAAGTAAATGATCGTATTCCAGCCCACATTCTTCCATACCTCTGTTAAACCGTTGATAACCCAGAACCATTTTTCCTTACCAAGCCATAGAATGGGTTCATCAATAATCCCCAAGTTTACCAATACGATATTAACGATTCCGTTTTCGAGCGAAAGGCTGTAAGAGACAATACTAGCGGCAACTACCCATGAGATAAAGTGCGGCAGATAGCTGATGGTTTGAACTGACTTCTTGAATCTTATATGCCTAATTTCATTTATAAGAAGAGCAAGACCAATAGCTGTAACGAACCCTAATACTAGGTTAATCGTGCTCATGCCGATTGTGTTCCGAAGCACGCGCCAAAAATTATCGTCGGTGAATAAAAACTTAAAATGTTCTAACCCTATCCATTCCTGGTCCAATAAGCTTCTCGCTGGTTTAAAGTCCTGAAAGGCAATCGACCAACCCCACAATGGAATATACTTAAAAATAACTAACCAAACCAAGAATGGCAGACTCATGGCCAATAATGCTTTTTGTGACATCATCCTCTGAAAGAAGGATTTTTTAGTTTTTGTAGAGATGGAAACTGAAGGATTTATTACCTCTTTTACTGCTGCTTTGGAACCAATCTGCATTCTTACCCCTCCTCCTTCTGAAAAATCTATATCCTAAAATCATAAGCTGCCCCCTTATTTACTCCCGAAAGAAGGGAGCGGCTTATGATTTTAAGATAGTTAAGCTTTAAAGCAAGAGGCCGATATAGCCAATGGGGCGATATCGGCCTGCTTTTTCAAGATTCTACTAAACTATTTCTTTGGAGCTGCTTTAATTCGATCTTCTACTACCTTATCCATTAAGTCTTCTAAAGCTTTTACGTCTAAAGTATTAAATTCTTTAATATATTCATCCCAAACTTTATCAAAGTCGCCCGGCTTAGCTAGTACTAATTTAGGGAAGTAAACTTTCGTTAAGTCAGTTTTTCTTTGACCAAAGATTTGAGCATCAGAGCCTTGTTCAATAACAGCACTCCATGTTGGATACCAAGGACGATCGTCTGGATCGGCAAATAAATCAGAGAATACCTTCGCGCCATATGCTTCTAGAATCGCCTTATCACCATCAGTGTAAGCTACTTGAGCAACTTCAGGCTGTTTTCCAGGAACCCATGCGTTTCCGTCACTATAAAGCATGTCGCCCATTGGCCAGTAATATTCGAAAGTATTTAAACCAGACTTATCACGATAATCTTCATCACTTGTTTTTGCATACTGTTCTTGTGTTTGGAAGAATTTCCCTTTATCATCTACACTATAAGTCTCATCTTTAATACCCCAGAACATTAACTTTTGGTTTTCTTCTTTAGCCATGTTATCGAAGTACTTAATAATGCGTACTGGATCTTTAGCACTTACAGTAATACCAACACCACGGTTATTAATGAATGCCGGTGGATCGATATATTGGTCCTTTTGTCCATCAAATGTAATTGGAAGCGGCATATAACGTAAATCGTCATTTCCAGCTGCTTTTAGGTTATCTAAAGATTGTTGAACCTGCCAGCCGTAATCAAAGAATCCTAATACTCGGCCAGATGCTAGTTTTGCAAGATATTCATCGTAGTTAGCAACGAATGATTCTTTATCAAATAAGCCTTTGTTGTTTAGTTCATTTAGTTTTTTCATATAACGTTTCGTAATATCGTTATCAGCGTATACATCCGTTTTATGTGTCTTCATATCTACAATTACTTCACCATCATTTGGGTATCCTGCTAGATGGTTAGGAACGTTAGATAGAGCGAAGAAGCGCCAGTCATAAGTTAAAGCAGTAAAACCAATGGTTGAAGCTCCATTCACTTCTGGATGTTTCTTTTGATAATCTTCAATTAATGCAAAATATTCATCTAATGTTTTGATTTTTGGATAACCAGCTTCTTTTAAAATGCCACGTTGAATCCAAAATGCACCTTGAGTGATATTCGGGTCTTTAATATAGCCATGCTTAGCTGCGAATGGTAGGAAGTTAATCTTTCCATCCTTATCTTTCATTTGATCCCAATGCGGTCCGTATAATTTTTTAAGATTAGGGCCATGCTCTTCAATCAATTCTGTAAGGTCAATAAATGCACCTGCGTCTAGTACCTTATCAATTGCGATATCTGGAACAAGCACATCTGGATACTTTCCACTTGCAATCATTGTTCCAATTTTAGTGTTAATGTCACCAACTAGGTACTCTGTCTTGAAGTTAACACCTGTTTGATCTTCAAAAATTTTCCCGATAGTCGTTTCATTCGTGTTTCCGTCTTTCCCTGGGGAAGCTGCATTAAAATAAGTAAATGTTACTTTTTCTTTCGAATCACCAGATCCGCCTGCATTACCGCTAGTTTTCTTATCCTTTTCACAGCCCGCAACTGCGATTAACAGGATAAGCATTAAGAGTACAGAGAGAAACTTTTTTGCCATTTTTGAACCCCCTTTTTATTTGTGAAAGCACTTTCATTGTATAATCTAAAGGACTCCAGCACCATTTAAAAAGTATAGGTGTTACTTAATAAAGTAAAGATTTTTATCCGAATTACTAGAGATTGTGCTGTCTATTTGGGATGGCAATTGTATCGTAATCGTTGTACCATAATCTAGATGACTATCAATATTAAAATAAAATTGATCAGGATAGTATAATTTCAATCGATAATACACATTTTTAATGCCCACATTCTCTCTTATATCTTCCTCATTTTCTAATGATGCTAATAATTGCTTTCTCTTTTCTTCTGTAATTCCGGCCCCATTATCCTTAATCACACAGGTTACTGTATCAGCATATAACGAGATGGATACGGAGATTTCTCCATTTTCCTTTAATGGCTCAATACCATGAATGCTGGCGTTTTCTATAAAAGGCAAAATTGACATATTCGGAATCTTACAATCTTCTGCAGTTTCATCAATATAAATCTGATAATTTAATTTATCTCCGAATCTATATTTTTGAATTTCCAAAAAACTAGTAATTAAATTAACTTCATCCCTAACGGATACAAAGTCCTTGCCCCACGTAAGAGAATTACGAAATATTTTTGCCATGTTATGGATAATTTTCGCGGTTTCTCTTTCATCCTTCATCAAACTTCTCATACGGATCGTTTCTAAAGCATTAAACAAAAAATGTGGATTGATCTGGCTTTGCAGGGCACTTAACTGCGCACGGTTTCTTTTTATTTCCAAATCCTTATTTTGAATATTGACTAATAAAACGTCATTAATTAAATCATTGATTTTTTTGGTCATTCGATTGAATTCACTTGTTAATTGTCCAATTTCATCTTGATATTCCTGATCATGGATTAACTCAAAGTCCTGGTTCTTCATCCTCTTTACATGGCGAATAATCCTTTGTAATCGGGTCAAAAACGAACTAGAGATAATGACAATAATAATGGTTGGAGCTAAAAAGTTGATCATAGCCAGTAACACGATAAAGAGTTTAGATTTATTAACCGTATTAAGCATCGTTTCTTCCGATATGGTTCCAACCACTGACCAGTCATTTAAGTAAGATCCATTATTCAGATTTGCACGAATCGTAACGAGACTATGTTCTTTTTCTACTTGATTGAAATTGATTGGCTTATCGAGCTGTTGTTTTAGAGATTGATTATTTGTGTATTCAATCTCTCCTTTTTCATTAAGTAAGTATACATCCCCTTTAAACGTTACATTGTTGAAGATATCTCTGATCGTCTCAGGATTAATTTCAACCTTTACGAACTTTTGTTTATCATTATAAAAATAATCCAAATTACGGATGATACTAAAGGTTTCAAAATTCTCATCAGATGGTGTATCAATGAGAATTTGCGAGCCGTTACTATTGGTTAAGGCATCCTTAAAGTTTGTTAATTCTTGTTGAAGGCTGTCAATGGAATAAACCCCGCCTGAATAGATGACAGACGGGTTATCCGTATAAAAGCGAATAGAGTTAATAGATGGGTTTATAGGACTAGACTGATTATAGTTCCTTAAAAAGCTATTATGTCTTTCGATATAGTCTATAGATGAGACATAGTCCTTTTCCAAAAATAGATTTAAATTTAAGTTCGTATATAAAGAGGAGGAAATTCCTACTGCTTGGTCGATAATGGTACTAAAATCTCTATTAATCTGTTGCAATGCCAATGTGGAATCTTGCATTTGCTGTTTTTTAACATTTTCAATGGTAACGATATAAAAGATTACATTTGTAAGTACAATGGGAATAAATACAGCAAAAAAGTACATAATTAACATTTTGTTCTTTAATAGAATATTGTGAAAACTTCTGCTTTTCCTCATTTTCCTATCACTTTTCTTTCGTTGATTAATTTATTCCGATACTCAGAAGGCGTGATATTTTCTAACTTGCCAAAGATAGTGACAAAATAATCTGTATTATTAAACCCCACACTTTCAGCAATTTCATATATTCTTTTTTCCGATTGACGCAGCATTTTTTTCGCTTCATTAATTCTTACTTGCAGTAAATAATCCTTGAAGTAGATTCCATAGGTTTTCTTAAACAATTGTCCTAAATATACTGGATTCATAAAAAACTTGCTGGCTATGGTTTTTAAGCTAATGTTTTCATGATAATGAAGGTCAATGTATTGTTTTATTTTGTGCGCTTCTCCATTAGCAGACTGTTTCCGTAATTTAGCTATTTCCTCTTTGCACTCGATAATAAAATGAATGATTAATTCCTTTAGCTGAGGTAAAGTCAAGTTGTAATTATGTAAGATATAAATCATTCGATAGGATTGTAAACTTGAAGGTTCTCCTCCCATTTTCCTTATAATTTTTAAAACAGAATGTACAAAACTATTAAGAACAGCTAGAAAAGCCGTGTGAGATAGCTTCATTGATACTAGAGTTTGAAACAAGGTCTCTAGTGAATGAATGACTTGAGGTGTTGTTTCTTCTTCAATATGTTCAATTAAGGATTGATAAATGGTCTCGTCAGGTTCAGCAAAAGAGATCGGTTTATCGACAATGTCTTCAAAGATAATGATTCCTTTTTCATTGTTTGCATATTTATGCTGTTTTGCCCTTTCAACACCATCAGCTGATTGTTTCAAAAACGTAAGACTAGGAACAGCTTCACCAACATAAAAGGTAAAATCCTCAGATATTCTATTCGTAAGTTCCTTCTTTACCCACGTCATAAATTTTTTTATGCTCATTTGAAACCTTGCTAAGTGATTAGAGGTAATGAGGACACCTACAGCGCCTTGTGCTGCTTTCTGGATCCATATTCTTTCATGGGTGCTGCATACATCCCGAATCACAGCTCTTAATGTCCTTTTAATCTGTTGTACTCTTTCCTCATTGTTTAAAGCAGATTCCCCAAGTAATCCATTAACTTCAATTAATAGGTAAAAGAACTCGTTAGGGTTCCCTACCGAAAGGAGATTTAAAAGGCCTGCTGAATGTTCATTGTCCGCAGCATTCCCTAAAAGCAGATGGTTAAAAAGAATATTTGCTTGTTCTTCGAGCCTTTGTTCATCACGCTTTTTTTGTTCGTTAATGGTTTTGGAAAGTGATCTTAGTGTTTGTTCAATTTCATCCTGATCAATAGGTTTTAGAACAAAATCATGGACACCGTATCTTAATGCTTGTTGTGCATATTTAAAATCACTATGTCCGCTGATGATAATAAATTTTGTTTGAACTCTTTCTATTTCGATTGCTTGTTTAATAAGTCCAATTCCATCTAGTACAGGCATACGGATATCAGTAATGATAAGATCTGGGTTTACTTCATGCATCATCTTTAAGGCGTCTTCGCCGTTTGCGGCCTCGCCTGCTACTTGAAATCCGCAGTCTTCCCAATTGATTAGATTTCTTAATCCTTTGCGGAAATACATTTCATCATCTACTAATACTACTTTGTTCATTTCCGTCCCACTCCTGTTCCCAATGGTTAGTAATGATTAATAAAACGTTTTCAAATACAGCTGTGTTGTTAATCTCCGTTCCAGGAATTTCTTTCTACTCTAATCAACAACGTACATAGATAATAAATGCTTTGATTTAAATATAAGGCCCACAAATCATAACCTTGCGGGCCTTATATTTATTAAACTTAATTATTCGGCATCCAGATTTTGTAGTTGCCGCTTAGGGCTAGAATACTGAAGAAGTATAGGCAATTGTCGTAGTATCTTCTGACTCCTGTTCTTACTGGGGTATTCCAGAGTAGTTCCACCCACTTTTTTCCTTCTACATCATCTGCCGCCAATGAAGCCATGGCGTTGGTTGCAAGCAAACCAACGGGATGAAGTGATTTCTCTTCAAATGGTTCACCTGCAATTGTATATCTGCGATAGTCAGCAGGGTCTTTGTCGGCAAAGAAGGCTTGGATCTTGTTGGCTTCTTCCCGCTCCCATTCATCTCCTTTAAACCATTCATAATCAAGACCAATGTTTGCCGCAACCCGATATGAGTCGCTAAAGAAATGACCATAGCCATTTTCATTGTTTGGCGTTCCATCATAATATGCATATTCAGGTGCCAAACCTGTGTCTGGATGACAAGTAATTTTTAAATATTCTCTGCTTGCAGCCGCTGCTTCCTTCCAAAACGGCCGATCCTCTTCGTATGCCCATAGTGAAAAAAGTTCATAGAAGTGTGGTAAATGATAAGATGGATCAGAAAACTCACAATTAGGTATAAATTTAATTAGTTTATTTTCCGGACTCCACATTGGATAACCGTCACCATTTTCTCCTTTATGTATACAAGTTCGCAACAAGTCTTTCGCCTGAACGCTATAATTAAACGGTGCTGCACCATCACCCCATCGATGAGAAGCAAAGAATAACGCCATTGCAAAAAACTCTTCTCCATCAGGTGCAGGACCATAGGCCCGTTTAGAACCGTCTGGGTTACAAGACCAAGCAAAGTAGCCAGCATTTTCTCCCGTTGTCATATACATGTACTTCATGGTCCACTTCCACAAACGGTCAAAGACATCTTTATTGTCCAATTGCACTGCCATCATCATCCCATAGGACATGCCTTCAGTCCGCACATCCAGGTTTCCAGTATCAAGCATGTACCCTAAATCATCGCCAACGGGATAGTAAATTCTAGTATCCTCATTTCCATTAAATAACTCGTTCCAATTGCGCTGAATTCTAGTTGAAATTTCTTCATCTGTTTTTCCAATTTCTTTAAATAGATTGCGATATTGCCCTGTATAAAAAGATCCCTCCTGCATTTCCAATAATCTTGACATATTTTCCCCTCCAATTAATTAGAATGAATAATCTATCATTTTATTAAAGTCTTATGCGCCTAAACTTGATGTTAAATAGTTGAAATGTGCTGGGAGTCATGAACTGCCAGCACATTTTAACTTGTAAATATGTACAATGTGATAACGCTTACAGATACTTCTAATAAAAGGTAAATGATTTACTTACCTTGTATTTTATTTTATTATAGCCACAGAGTTATAGTTTGTCTATCGGACAAACAAAGTATTATTACAAAATTTTTCGAAACTTATATAAACATTTGAAAATTCGTTTTTGAATAGTTATCT
Source organism: Neobacillus driksii (assembly GCF_013409995.1). Lineage (GTDB taxonomy): Bacteria > Bacillota > Bacilli > Bacillales > Cytobacillaceae > Neobacillus > Neobacillus driksii. Next base: position 347,790 of record NZ_JACCBX010000006.1, on the reverse strand, counting down.
TTTTGCTGTTTCTTTTCAAAATAAAACGGTCCCAAAGTTGGAAACACTTTGGGACCTGTTTTATTATTTCTTTAAGACTTCTGCAAATTTGATTAAAATTTGTGCCTGGTAATTTGTGAAGTCTTTATTCATGCTTGCATTAACTTCTTTGATAAAAGCATTTAGTTGTCCGTCTCTTGCACTCGTATTGCCTCGTTCGTGAGCAGCTTTAGCTGCCTCTAGTTTTACAAGTAAAGAGTTTCCTTTATTAGTTTCTTCAACAGTGTTTACCTTAGCAGTTTCAACACCATTACCAGTCAGGAACAGTTTGGTCAACTCGCCAAGACTGTCAAAGTTAACCATGACGTTGATCGTAACTGATTTCATAGAATTGTTACCTGCAACATCTTCCCCTTCTGCCGTATACGTATGGCTGCCTAGACCAAGCTCGTATGCTGGTACAGAAACATCTTCACATGTGGATGATGCTACTCCTGATAAGGCATCAGTTGCCTGACAAGTAACACTAATATGTTGATCTACTGTGAATGATGTTCCATCCTCAACGGAGAACGTGATTTCTGGAGCAGTTTGATCAATGTTAATAGAAATCGATTTCTTTTCCTCGATATTACCAGCATGATCTATACTCCAATATTCAAGAACATGTTTGCCATCTTCTGCTATCGTTACGGTATTTCCTTCCTGTTCAGTAGAACCATCTAAAGAATGATAGGTTGCTTTAATACCAGATTGATAATCATAACCGGTCAAATTCACCGTCAAAGGGCTATGATACCACCCCTCCTGCACGTCACCTGTTAGCTCGTATTCTGTATCCGGTGCATTTACATCTGGTATTTCTACTACATCAATGCTCGGTACAGGAGGCTTCTCCATACCTGTTCCAAGGAAGAAGCTAGTATGCGGCGGCTGGTTATAGCCGACGTTTTGCCACGCAATCGATAACCGGTACTGTGGATCATGCATTAAGGTGTAAATTCTATTTTCTGTTTCCTCTGTTGTCATGTACACTCTTAGGGCACTACTATCATCTGTTCTCCAAATGATTTCTTCTCTCCAGTCACCAAACAAATCAGCCTGCAGGACTGGATTTCCTTTTGTGCCGTTATTCGTTTGCGTTCCCTCTGCAGTTAGAATATTTACTAACTTACTATTTTCATAGTCCCACTTATCAATGGTTCCAACACCAGTTGATGTGGTATCATTCCATTTATGATCGACTAGCTCGCGAGACAAATCTCCATCCCACCAAATCGCAAAATTACTGGAAGGAATGTTTTCTGATATTTTTTCACCCTTTGCAGTGTGAATTCCGCCAACCTTACTATTCCAAGCACCAGAAATTGCCCATGCTTCAGCCCCATCGTACCTCGGGTCAATATCAGCTGAAACACCACGACCAGTATCTTGGCCCGTTTTCACACCCCAAAGAATTTCACCCGTTTCTGCATCACGCATGTCATATCCGTATGGACCTTCTTTATGCTCCTGGACTGCGAAAACTTCAAGTCCTGGTCTTGTTGGATCAAGATCACTCACATGCTGAGCATCCCCATGTCCTAAACCAGTTGTGTATAATCCCTTGCCATTATCATCAATCACTGCTTGACCATAGACAATTTCATCTTTGCCGTCTGTGTCGACATCCGCCACACTTAAATTATGGTAACCTTGCCCAGCATAATCTCTTTGACCTTCATCGTTTGAATCAAAGACCCATTGCTTTGTCAATTTACCATTCTTAAAATTGTATGCCGCCAGCACTGATCTCGTATAGTAACCACGTGCCATAATAATACTTGGTGTTTCTCCATTTAGATACGCTACTGCTGCTAGGAAACGATCCACACGGTTTCCATAAGTGTCACCCCATGCGCCCACGTCCCCTCGAGGAGGTTCATACTCGGTCGTATCAAGTGCTTTTCCGGTCTCCCCTTCAAATACTGTCAAGTACTCTGCACCTTGCAGGACGTATCCTGTACTGTTACGGTGATCAGCGTCCGCTCTGCCAATTACGGTTCCCTGTCCGTCTATTGTTCCATCTGCAGTTTTGAATACAACCTCTGCTTTTCCGTTCCCATCGAAATCATAAACAAGGAATGGTGAGTAGTGTGCACCGGCACGGATATTTTTTCCTAAATCAATACGCCACTTTAAGGTTCCATCCATTTCATAGGCATCTACATAAACATTACCTGTATAGCCCGCTTGAGAGTTATCCTTGGAATTGGTTGGATCCCACTTTAACACTAACTCGTACTCACCATCAGCATCTAAGTCACCGATACTGGCATCATTTGCACGGTATGAATATGGGTCACCAAGTGGTGTCACACCGTTCGCTGGTTTTTGAAGCGGGATATCAAAGTAATTTTGATTTAATACCTTCGTTGTTTCCTTTGATTTTCTTTCTTTGCCGTCAAGGACCGCACGAACCTCATAAATGGATTCAGTTTTTCCATCCTTATCGACGTAGTTGGTGCTGGCTGCAATTGGTTCAGCATTAATCTTTTCACCATCACGGTAGATGTTAAAGCTAATGCTTTCAGAATCTGTTCCGAGCATTCTCCAGCTTACAAAAACACCTTCATCTGTTTTCATCGCAACTGGCGCACGGTCAAGCTCTTCCATTTGACGTTTAAGTTTCGTTACAGCTGGCGTTTTCAAAACTTTAGATTGTTCAGAAATGCCACCTGCATTAACAGCTGAAACTTTATAAAAATAAGGAATCGTTGTTAAAACAGTTTCATCTTTGTAAGAAGCCGTTTTCGTCTTTCCGATAAATTCGTAAGTTCCCTTTTCCTTATTTGAACGATACACATTATAGGTAATCGCTCCTTCTACCTGATCCCAGCTAATTGTAAGGTCATTCTTGTTGACTTCACCTACTTTTAAATGATCTGGTGCAGCTGGAACTGGCTGTGATGGATCGACCATTACTACTTTTAGCGGTAGTGAGGGATCCGTTTCCACAGTGGCATTATCAATTGTTGTAGCCACATACTCATATTCCATTCCTACATCGACGGTATTATCTGTGAATGACGTTGTTGAGCTGCTGCCCACTAAGGTAAATTCACTTGTGCCAGCCACTTTACGGTAGATGTTATATTTTACTGCGTCCTCAACTGCTTTCCATGATAATGTGACGAATGGATTTTCAGCGTTCATTGATTTCTCGTCCACTTTAAGTTCGGACGGAGCAATTAGGATCGGGGTGATTTCAACACCGTTTACAATCGCTGTTGAACCGCCAAAACTAAAATTCATTTGTCCATCTTTAACTGAAACTTGAGAAACAACTTTGCTTGTAAAGTTATTTTTAGAAGCAGAAATTTGGCCATAATCCTGACCTTCTACAGCAAGAGTTGTTCTTGCACTTCCTGACATATCACCAACATAAACTTTTACTGCATAAAGACCGTTTGGCACATCAACATTGAATTTCCAGCCTATGTTAAAATACCCTAGCCAGTCTCGAATAAGATCACCACCAGTACCACGGTCACGGCCAATCATCCCCGTTGGATCGACAATGCCATAGCCTCTTTGAGTAGTATATACGGTGGACAAATTGACACCTGTATACCCTTCAGCAATTGGGTTTCCTGCTAAACCAAAGTCAAATTTGATCGTTGCTTGCTTCGTTGTAAACCGTTTTACATCCGATTCTTCGGATTCGCCTTTTCCGTTTAAGGCAGTTACATAAACATCGTAAGTTTTACCATCTTCCATTCCTGTAATATTTAATCTAGGAATGGTAGAGGTACCTATCAATTTATACTCACTATCAGTTGATAGCTTTCGATAAACTCTATAAATATCTGCACCTTCTATCTCTGACCAGGTTACAAGTGCACCTGCGTTACTAATGCTGCTTACCACTACATCAGCTGGCTTCGCTGGAAGGTTTGCAGGGGGTTCAATACCCGTAACATACTGAGAAAGCGAAATATTCAGATTTTTAATTTCGTCTGATACCAGACGCGCGAGCTGGATTGCTCCATACTCTTGGAAGTGTGTATTATCCTGTGAACCATTTGGGAATGCTGTATAAACACCCGGGTCTGTATGTAAGAATACAGAAAGACTTCCTTCAGGCCCAATGGTATCGTAATAGGCAACACTTCGTGCACTTAAGTCAACCACGTTTACATTCATTTCTGCCGCTACTTCTTTCATTCCCTGCACATACTCTGGAAAGCTGACATTAAACTTTCCTGTAGTGGCATTAAAATCGCGTCTGCCGACCGGGGTCACTAGAATTGGAATCGCTCCCCGCTGACGAGCACCATTAATATACGTTTTTAAATAATTTTTATAGTCAGGGACAGATGCATATCGTTCAGGAATACTGATGGTTGCATCGTTATGACCAAATTGTACTAGAAAAAAGTCGTTAGGCTTTATTTCTCTTAAAACATTATCTAATCGTCCTTCATTGATAAATGACTTTGTACTTCTTCCGCCAATGGCATGGTTCTTAAAGGTTACATCAGAACTGAAATAGCGTGGAATCATTTGACCCCAGCCAGCTTCTGGCCGCCAATATTCATCGTAAGTCTGAACGGTTGAGTCCCCTGCGATATAAACGGTTGGAAGTTCACCCGCTGTTCTTTCTGGAAGTTTCTCAATGGTCATTGCATTTACTTTTGGGTTTGTACCAGTAAATTCAAAGTTTAATTGTCCATCTATTAGGGCAATTTCAAACTCACGTGTAATAAATTCACCTTTTAAAACTGAAGCGTCTTGAACCTTTTGGATATTTTCAGCCTTAACGCCTACATTTGTCGTGTCGTCGTTGTCGCCTGCAATGATAGTGACCAAATAATCACCATTTGGCAGGTCAACGTTAAAGGAAGTCTCTTTTGTTGTAATAAAATCTGATTTCAAGGAGTCTGATGTTGATCGATCTTGTGAGGTTACCTTGGAGATATCAGCAAAACCGTAGCCTGTTTCTGCTGAGTAAGCTGTGTCTGAAGAAACTTTAGTATAACCATCTTGCACGGAACCTGTTGGTGTTCCAAAGTCAAACTTTTTTAAGATTGAAGATTCTTCCGCCGATACTTGAATAGGGCCAGCGGGTACAGAGGTTAATAGTAAAAATAAACTTAGAATAACTGCAAAATACTTCCTGGAACTTTTTCTTTTCATTTTCACAAATTTCCTCCCTACAACCTGTATTCTAATCTAATAAACTAACTTTGTAGTCCCTGAAACCAACTCCTTTTCACACTGTTTTGACAGCGTTTTCACATGTATAATAGCCCCATTTGTTGCTTTTCAGTTAGAAAAAAAACAGTTAAGATTGTTTAAAAATCAGTGCTTGCTAGAAAATAAATATTTATACCTACTTCTCATTAGATAGATTTACTCATAAAAACACTTTTATCAACATAACTAATTGACTTTTTACCTAGGTATTTACAGAAACAAAGAAAAGACTCTCTACCTATTGATAGAGAGTCTAGATCTTGAATTAATCTTATCTAGTAAACGCAGCTGGAACGCCGCCATCTACTGTTAACATACACCCTGTTGTTCTATCTGATTTAGATGAAGCAAAGAATGCGATGGATTCAGCAATATCTGATGGGTAGATATTTACTAATAATGTCGTACGCTTACGATAGTGTTCTTCTAATTGATCAGGGTGAATTCCGTATGCTGCTGCACGTTCTTCTCTCCAGCTTGATCCCCAAATCGCAGAACCTTGTAGAACCGCATCTGGAAGAACCGAGTTAACACGAATACCAAACTCGCCGCCTTCAGTAGCAATACATCTTGCCAAGTGTGTTTCAAGTGCTTTTACAGAGCTATATGCTGCTGCATTTTTACCAGCGTAAACAGAGTTTTTCGAACCGATAAATACCATGTTGCCGCCGATTCCTTGATCCTTCATTTGCTTGAATGCTTCACGTGCAACTAAGAAATATCCAGTACCTAAAACATTCATGTTTAAGTTCCACTCTTTAAGAGATGTTTCATCAAATGGACTAGATGTTGCAAGACCTGCGTTGTTAACAATGATGTCTACTCCGCCAAAGTTAAGTGCTGTTTGGTCATAGGCCGCTTGAACCATCTCTTCGCTTGTAACGTCCATTTTCACAGCCAATGCACGGTTAGCACCGTATTGTTCGTTAATTTCAGTCGCTACTTTCTCTGCACCTTCAAGGTTTAAATCTGCCAGCACAACGTGAGCACCTTCTGAAACTAGGCGACGAGCTGTTGCACTACCGATACCGCCCGCACCACCAGTGATGAATGCTACTTTACGAGAAAATTCAGCTTCAGCTGGAGCAAGGGTCAATTTGTATAATTCTAATGGCCAGTATTCCACGTTGTAAGATTCGTTTTCACTTAGTGAAACAAAGTTTCCTAGAGTTGTAGCACCTTTCATAACCGCAATCGCACGGTGGTATAGCGCGCCGCTTACTCGTGAGTTATTTACATCCTTACCAGAATTCACCATACCTACTCCAGGAATTAAAATAACACGTGGAGCTGGTTCAAACATTTTGTCGCCTTCATTTTTGTTGCGCTCGAAGTAAGCTTTGTATCCTTCTTTGAAGCTAGCAACGCCTTCTTTAATAGCTGCGATTAAGCTTTCAACATCTTTTGTTTGCGGATCCCAATTGATGTAGAGTGGAACCATTTTTGTATGAACTAAATGGTCTGGACATGCTGCTCCGATTTGTGAAAGTTCTGGTGCCTGATGGCTGTTTACAAATTGAAGGACATCTTCACCGCGATCATACGTTAAGAGCATTTTCTTTTCTTCACTTACTGCACCACGGATGATTGGCATAACCTTTGCTAGAATACTAGTTGCTTCTTCATCGGAAAGAGATTGATATTTTTGACCGCCAAAAGCAGTTTCTTCATTTGATTTTGCATTGATAAAGCTTTCCGCTTCATTGATAATCTCAATCGTTTTTGCATAGGACTCTTCTGAAGTTTCTCCCCAAGTTACAAGTCCGTGTTTTTCCATTAATACAAGCTCTGCATTTGGATTGTTTCTTACACCTTCTGCAATCATTTTTGAAAGTGTGAAGCCAGGGCGTACATATGGTACCCAAACAAAACGATTTCCAAAAATCTCTTCTGAAATCTGCTTGCCGTTGTCTGCACAGCAAAGGCTGATAATTGCGTCTGGGTGTGTATGGTCAACATGCTTAAATGGTAAGAAAGCGTGTAATAACGTTTCGATTGAAGCTCTTGGATGCTTGCTGTCAATCATACAATGTGAAAGGTATGCCACCATATCTTCATCTGTCATTTCATTACGCTCGAATAATGGGCGAATGTCCTCTAAGTTTAGACCCGTAAAGTTTTGAGCCTTCATCGTTGCTAAATCAGAGCCGCTGCCCTTTACCCACATAACCTCGATATCACGTCCACGGAAGTCTTTTTCCGTTGTTTTCATGGAAGTATTGCCGCCACCCCAGTTACATACGGCACGATCTGTTCCAATCAAATTGGAACGATACACTAATTCTTCTACCCCTTTTGCTACTTGTGAAGCTTTTTCACTTTCCCATAAGTTCTTTACCATTTACTAGTTCCCCCGTTTGTTTGTAATTATGTTTGTTATCTTCTGTTTTATTATAATATATGTTTGTTTATTTTTGAATAGTAAAGTAATAAATCTTTTTATTTTTTTGATTTTTTTATATAAAAAGCCGACAAGCACTTTGACTTGTCGACTTTCGTTTTTTATTGTTACTAGAATCCCAATCTAATTGGCTGACCGCTTATTGCAGATTGATTGGCTGCAAGTGTAACTGTGTGGGTTTTTAAAGAATCTTTGTAGTCAGATAATATTCCAGTGGGATTACCAGTTTTAACTGCTTCAAGAAATATCTCATTTTCAGCAATATATGGATTAACTTGTTCTTTATGTTCTAGGATATGTTTACCTTTAATTTCACGTAAATGCTCATTACGTAACTCTATAATTCCTTCTTCTGTAAATAAATCCAAGCCGACCTTACTAGAATTTGTTAGAATACAAGTATTTGATATGGTCGCCACCATACCATTCACTAGCTTCATAGTGACACTGCCAACATCTGGCGCTGTGGTTCCTTCAACCTTATCCTGCATAATCTTGCTGCTATAGGCTGCATACACTTCGGTAATATCACCACACAAGAAACGTAAAAGGTCAACGATATGCGTGGTCTGTTCAACAAATTGTCCCCCTGATTTAGTTACATCTCTCCACCACGGAACCATTGGCATATCCCCCATCCAATATCCCATGGCCATCCCAACTTTACGATCTTGAAGTAACGACAAGGCTTTCTTCGATGTTTCTTTATAACGCCAGTGGTACCCAACAGAAGTAATGAGACCTTTTTCTTCTATTCTTTTCGCAATTTCAAGCGGCTGTTCATCTATTCCTATGGGCTTTTCTACAAAAAATGGAATGTTTCTTTCTATCAAACTAAATTCAATAGCGCCATGAGCCATAGGTGGTACACAAATATAGACAGCGTCGAGTTTTTGTTTCTCTAACATCTCATCTATATTTGAATAACCCTTTGCATTTGACCAGTTTCTTGCTTCTTTATCAGCCTTTTCAATACTTGTTCCACAAAAGGCAGTAACCTCTACTCGATCCATATCTCCTAATATAGCCGCATGCGTTTTCGCGAACCAGCCGGTACCAATAATCCCTACTTTCATGGAAATCGCTCCTTTGTATTTCGGTTATAAATCATTAATCACGATATAAGAAGCCTTTACTGGTCCATGAACACCAACCACCAAATTTAATTCGATATCCGCTGAATTACTTGGTCCGGTAATAAAATTGATACATGAAGCTACATGACCTGTTTTTTCGTGTATTTCCCTCATTTTTTGTGCAGCTTGTGTCATCCTTGGTACTAGCGAACTTTTTGGAATTAGTGCAATATAAGTCGCTGGTAAAAAGCTCACAGTCCTGCCTTTGTCCTGGTCACTGAATAATACAACGGTCCCTGATTCCGCCAATGTGATTTCACTAATCGTGATACCGACATTTGCCTTTTCCGCTTTTGTGATATTTTCAGAACCCTTTGTATGATCCCATTCGTACACATCATAATCTTTGCTTGGCCATTCTTCTTTCATTAAAGAATCAAGCCCCCATTTTGAAAACCGCTCATCCTTCCAAGTGACGATAGGACCACCGCCATAATTGGAGACCACTTCGTTGAGGGTGGATCGTAATTCTTTAAGGTCAGTGGAGTAAATGCTTGTATGGATTTTTTTACACTGCTCTGTTAACACTTCTAAAAGCTCATCTTGTGTAGCGTCGTTTAATACCTCATCCTGTGGTCTGAATTTCCATGTTGGCCTTTCGACCTTCGTGGAAATCCGCGGTCGACCAAGCTGGCTGGCAATTTGATTTAAGAATGAATCACGATTTTGAATGGTACCCGTCATCTTAATTGCCCCCTTTTTCACGATTTTTAAACCAATCTCTAAATCTCTCTTTATTTGGCGCTGGAAACTCACGGATTTCTGTCCAAGCTTTTAATGGTCCTGGTCCCTTTGAGATCTTGTCGCCAGACGTAAACGGATTCATCGCGGTTGGAGCAATCTTGGAACCAATCTTGTAAAGCGTAGGTGAAGCTGCACCTAACCCAAATGCCTTCATCGCTAGTTTTTCAGTTATTGGTGCCTTCCCTTCCTTTTCAACAATCACTTCTCTATGCTTGTGAAGGAGGTTATGCAAAGGAATTTTTACCGGGCAAACTTCCGTACATGCTCCGCAAAGTGTCGAAGCATACGGCAGCTCTTTAAATTCATCATAACCACCGAGCAGTGGAGAAAGCACAGCCCCTATTGGTCCTGAGTAAATAGAACCGTAAGAATGGCCGCCCACATGCCGGTAAACTGGACAAACATTTACACATGCCGCACAACGAATACATTGCAAGACTGACTGGAATTCTCCCCCTAGGATTTTAGAGCGTCCATTATCAACGATTACAAGGTGAAATTCCTCGGGACCATCCACGTCTAGTTCTTCTCTTGGTCCTGTAAGGACGGTAATATAACTTGTTAATTTCTGACCCACAGCACTTCTAGTTAAAAGGGAGACTAATACTTCCATTTCTTCAAAGGTAGGGACAATGCGTTCCATGCCCATAACGGTAATCTGTGTTTTTGGTAAGGCGGTAACTAAATCAGCATTTCCTTCGTTTGTTACTAAACTAAAGGAGCCTGTTTCTGCGACGGCAAAGTTACATCCGGTAATGCCAATATCGGCTGACAAATATTCTTCTCTCAGCATAACCCGTGCATGCCAGGCCAATTCTTCGGGTTTTGAAGTCTTCGTGTAGCCAAGTTTGTCAGTAAACACATCGCGAATTTGTTCTTTGTTTTTATGTAACGCCGGCACCACGATATGCGATGGCGGGTCATGATCATCGACTTGGAGAATGTATTCACCAAGGTCGGTTTCAATAACCTCACAGCCTTCCTGTTCCAAAGCAGCATTTAAGCTGATTTCCTCGGTTACCATCGATTTCGATTTTACAATCTTTTTCGCGTTTTTCTGCTTTACAATCCCGCGAATATACTCATTTGCTTCTTCTTTTGTTTGGGCAAAAAATACGTGCCCGCCTCTTTTTGCTACATTTTCACTAAGTTGCTCAAGATAATAATCTAGGTTTTCAAGGACATGCTGGCGAATTTCTTCTCCATGTGAGCGCCAGTCCTCCCAGTTTCCCAGTTCCTCCGTTACAAGGCGCCTTTTTACACCCATTCCATCCTGTGCACCAGAAACGGCCCCACGCATAAAATCATCATGAATCCCTTTATCGACACGGTCCTTAAATTGTTCATTGCCTATTTTCATGGCCATTCGTTATTCACCCATCCTTCATATAAAACGCTTAGTTACCTATTGGTCTCATGAACACTCTATGAGACCTCTTTTTTCTTTTTTTCGCATCATTTGGGTCTCATGAACACTCTATAAGACCTCTTTTTTCTTTTTTTAGCTACTTTTGGGTCTCATGAACACACTATGAGACCACTTTTTCTTTTTTCCGCTTCATTTGGGTCTCATGAACGCTTTATGAGGCTATTTTTTTCTTTTTTCCGCTCATTTGGGTCTCATGAACGCTTTATGAGGCCATTTTTTTCTTTCTTAGCTTCATTGGGTCTCATGAACGCTTTATGTGACCACTTTTTCCTACTTCTACATTAGTTATCTGCTCGTGATCAATCTATAATCTTATCAACGACTATTTAATACTTCAGCAATATGTAACACCTTTATCGGCTTACCTTTTCGATCAATCCGTCCGCCAATATTCATAAGACAGCCGGCGTCAGCACCAATTAGATAATCTGCACCTGTATCTTCAACAAGGCAAACTTTCTCATCGACCATTTGCTCTGATATCTGTGCCATTTTAACCGAGAAGGTTCCACCAAAACCGCAGCACTGTTCTTTTCCAGGAAGTTCAGTAAAGTTAAGCCCCTTTACATTTTTCAATAGAATCATAGGAGCTTCTCTTACTCCCAGCAATCTTGTCATATGACAGGAGGTGTGGTAGGTAGCATGACCTTCCAATTTTGCTCCTACATCTTCAACCTTCAAAACATCCACAATAAATTGTGTTAGTTCATATGTTTTCGCAGCTAACTTCTTAGCTTTTGGTTCCCAAACAGGGTCCCCTTTAAAAACATGCGGATACTCATGAAACATAAAAGCACATGAACCTGATGGCGAAACGACATATTCCGCATCCTGAAAGGTGTCAATCATCCTTTTCATCGCTTCTTTGGACTCTTTTGTATATCCACTATTATAAGCCGGCTGCCCGCAGCACACCTGTGATTCTGGGAATTCAATCTCACACCCTAGTCTTTCTAGAAGCTCAACGGTTGCTTTACCAACATTACTTTGAAACATATCAACAAGGCATGTCGCAAATAAACTTACCTTCATCTTTCCCATCCCCTTGCTCAATAGCTACTAATTTTTATTTATTTTTGTTTTATTATAATATATGTTTGTTTATTTTTGAATCTAGTTGAACAAATTTTCCTAAAAATAAAAAAGAGCAAGCTCTTAAAAGCTTACTCTTTCAACGTATGATAAATTATTTAATAATTTTTACCCCTTGATCATCAATTACGACCTTTTCATTCTCTGACAAATTAGTAAAGATGACAGGCGTAATAATGGAAGGAACTTTTTCTTTAATAAATTCAAAGTCAGTTTCGAGCAACTTTTGACCTTTTTTGACACGTTCGCCGTCATTTACAAATGAAGTAAATCCTTCTCCGTTTAGAGATACTGTTTCAAGACCAACATGAATCAATATTTCTCTGCCATCTGTAGACTTTACGCTAACTGCATGTTTGGTTGGAAATACACTAATCACTTCACCATCTACCGGAGATACAACCGTGCCGTTTGTAGGTTTAACAGCAAAGCCATCGCCAATCATTTTTTGAGAAAATACTGGATCTGGAACGACATCCAGAGGGACGATTTCTCCTTCCAATGGCTGCATAATTGTTGTTTCCACTTCTGACTTTTTACCTTTGAAAAAATTTTTAAACATATAAGATACCGCCTTTTTGAATACTAGTGATAACTTTTAACTAAAGTTATTTATTTTTATTATTTTCACCTAATTTTATTCATTTATCAAACCATACGCATAAGATAGTTTTTTTAAAATTTTCTGATTTTTACCTCAAAAAAATCAATCCGCACGAGATGATTGCACGGACATTAAGTCATTATGAAGCTATTTTATCAAAACTGCTACATAGGTTCTTTAATGTATATAATCTCGCTGTTACAATAAATAATTCATTGTAGTTATTTTTCACGTATTCATCAATGATAGAAATACCTTTCCGGAATTGTTCCACTAAATATAGTGTGTATTTTTCATTCCAATCAAACTGGTTTATTCTGATTAATTCATCTGCTACTATTTGAAACTTATATTCTTCTATAAGATATTTAATTTGCAATAACTTATTGTTTTCAATTCTAAAGTGGTTTGTATCTCTTTGATTTTGAACAAATTTTATAAAACCAATAATATTTTCTGCCAGGATAATCGCTTTTTGCATTTCGGGCTGCATTTTATCCTCTCCTCATTGTCTAAACTAAAATAATTACTATAGAAAGTGTATGTTTTGGATTATAAGATGACACCATTGATTTGGTAACAAGAATTACTCGTTGTTCCTCGACCTTTTTCTGGCTTTAAATTGTTCATATTTTGAGGGCTGACTTTGTGAATACAAGGCATTAATTGAGGCTCTAACACTCGAACAATAACCACAATTTAAACATTTACCTTCTATAAACAATCTTAAGTTCCTTCACTGAGGACATTTTACTATTTCCATAGACATCCCTTCACCGCTCCTTTACTGCTAATAGTCCTATTTTATGAAGGGGTGATTGAATAAATATTTTTGATGATCTAGAATAACAAAAAATAATTTCTATGTTGAGTGTATGCATACAAAGAATCCATGCCCCTGACTACTTTCTCCAGGTTTTATAAAAACCCCCCCTTGAATCATGTTCATTTACTATGATTCCAGGGGGGGGTGATTAATTAAATTTTTTTGCGATTTTGTTGTGTGTCAATTCAATTTTTCCGGGCAAGACAAAAAGATATTCAATGAGGCTTTCCAGCAAATCCATTAATAAAGCAGTAGTCTCGTAATCCATTTCGTTTTCTAATTCAAGCATCCGATGTAAGGATCCATCAGTTGCGAGCAGGTGGCTTAAAGATTGGATTGGCTTTGCCAGGTCAACTTGATTTGGGAGGATTTCAAGCTGTTGCGATAAAGGCTGTCCTTTACTTTTTTCTTTTAGAAAATGTTTTAGGATACTTTCAATGACACGTTTAGACATTACGGCAGTAGCTGAATTTTCTCTAGATTCAAATACATTTATCGCTGAACGATAAGCTCTAATAAGGTCTTTTGGTATATTAGGGAGACTTTCTAAATGATTAATGAGATGTTTTGAAGCTTGGATGTCATAAATATATGTATCAGCATGTTCATTTTGCTCATCCTGACCATCCTTCGTCATAATAATAAATACCGTTGATTTTTTACACGTAGGACAACTGGACTCTGTGAGCAATCCATTCTTGCTGCTTTGGAAGTTTGCATTAATCATAAATTCCGTTATATTTCTGCATTGAGGGCACTCACTTTGTATGCTCTTGGGTATTTTCACATTTCCATAACGAATGTAAGAATTGACGGAACCAGGATTGATCCTTCTCATACCTTAGCCTCCCTACTTTTCCACTTTATGTAAATATATTTTTTGATTTACTCTAGACTTTGTTAGTTTTCCCCTAAAAAGAAAAATCATGTTGTATTCGGACAAGCATAAGATGAAATAACTATCTTTTTGCTGAAAGGACTGTTCAGCATGACTAATTTTAGGTTGAAGTTAACTGCATCACTGTATGCATTGATGGCGATTAGTTTTTGGGGAGTATCATTTGTATCGACTAAAGCTGTACTTGGAAAGCTGGATCCGTATTCATTACTTGTTATTCGGTTTGGAATTGGGGCCATATTTTTGCTGTTGCTTCTGCTATTACAACGACATCGCCTGCAAATATCTATTAAGTATGTTCCACATTTAATGGTACTAGGCATTCTTGGGGTTTTTGTTCATCAGGTACTCCAGGCAACAGCCTTGTTGACAATAAATGCTTCTGCTGCTGGTTGGCTCATATCGTTTTCACCCGTCTTTACCGTGATTCTCTCCATGCTTTTTTTGCATGAAAAGTTAAGTATTACAAAGGCTGTTGGGATGGTAATGGCGATAACGGGTGTACTTATTATCTCAAGTACAAGAAGTGGACAATCCTTTCAGGTTGCCATCAATTTAGGATTTCTCCTAATGATCCTTAGCACGTTAAACTGGGCAGTTTACTCAATACTTGTAAAAAGTTTAAAAATTCCTTATCCCCCTCTTGTTGTAACATTTTATATGTGTTTATTAGGATTGATTCTTACTACACCTTTTATTCTTCGCAATAGAGGCTGGGAAGACCTTTCCTTCTTAAACTATTCAGAGTGGGCACATTTGTTGTTTCTCGGCGTCTTTGTATCGGGTATTGCTTATTGGTATTGGGGGAAAGCATTAGAGGTCCTAGAGGCATCCAAGGTTTCCATGTTTCTCTATTTAGAGCCCATTGCAACTTTAATTGCGGCAGTTCTGCTTTTGAAGGAAAAAGTTTTACTCATAAGTGCTGGGGGAGGAATCATAATTATAATTGGAGTGATTATTGTTAACGGTCAGCTTGTGCCTATGTTGTGGCGTTTATTAAAGAAATAACGGCAATCGGAGGAGAGCTTTTATGACTTTAACAGCTAAGATTAAGAATGTATTAGATCCCTTAAAAAGTCCATCTAAAGCCGACCTGAAAAATGCATTGTTACAAATTGATATGAAACTCGATGATCTTGCACAGTTGCCAGAACCTTCTGAAGGGAAGCCTTACAATCGAAAACTTCTATATAAAAATGAAGAAGTCGAGCTTCTTGTGATGAATTGGTCTCAGTTAGAGTGCGCCCCTCATGATCATGGCAATTCTCACGGCTGGATCCAAGTAATCTCCGGTACTTCCCTTAATTCTGTTTATGAAGTTAAAGGTGACAGCTTACCTAAAGAATTGTTTTATCAGTATCACCATAAAGGACAATATTTTTATGCTCCAAAAAAGGCAGTCCATAAAATGAAAGCCTCAAATCATACTGATATGGTAACCCTCCATCTATATTCCCCGCCCATATCCGGGATGAGAGTCTATGACTTAGAAAAATGTGCAGCATGCGTTGTTTCGGATGATTGCGGGGCATGGTGGCCCGATGAACAATATCAGAAGCTAAAAGAGATAAAATTAAGTAAAAAGTAAACACCATGAGAACCTATTTCAAGGTCTCATGGTGTTTTTGAATATTTTTTAAAAATCATTTATCAAAGAGACTTAGTATAACCGTCACTTTAAACAAATCTCCATCAACATCTATGTCTAAGGTACCCTCGTGTAAATCGATTATCTTAGCAATAGCAAGTCCTAAGCCAGAACCATCCGTATAACGTGATTCATCCCCACGTTTAAAGCGTTCAAATAATTCATCGATATTTTCACTTAACTCATATTTATATTTCCAATTACATTATCAAATACCCGCCAAAGCTTTTGGCCATCCTATCAATCCACTAGCTGCTAATGCAAGTATTCCTGCTAAAGTATAGATCCAAAAGAAAATTCTTTGATTATCATAATTATGATAATTCTGCATGACCATATTCGTTACTGGAGCATTATTGGAGACCCCTATTTTCCCTTCAAATCGATCAATTGGTGCTGGTTTGTATAAGGTTAGACAGATTCTCAGATCCGTTGACTAATGGTCCTTCATTAAAAAGGCAATTACCGTATCAAAGGAGGAAATAGAGAACAAATGGGACGAATATGGTGACTTAGCTGAACTAATCAGTGATATTGAAATGCAGTATCGACCTAGAATAGATGAAGCGAAAGCAAATGAAAACGATAAGATTGCAGATATTTAAATTAAGGAAAGTGATCGAATTTCTAGTGCTTCAAAGCCGTCTTGTGCTTTAAATACTCTAAGACCCTCATTTCTTAGGTAGATTTCAATCCCATCACGAATTTCTTTATCATCATCTACCACCAACACAGAATATTGATTCATAAAGAAAATCCCCCCCTTTATAATGCCGTTTGTTATGAATAAATCTAGTATAATTATTATTTCTTAAGTTTAATGTAGGAGAAAAATGAAGATTTTCTCAAGATTTTTTTACATGCTTTTCTATAGATTCTATCAAAGTATTTAGAACATAGTATATTTTTGTATTTCTAGCGTATAGATATTCTAGATTAACACTCTATCAGTAAAGGATGAAGCTCTTTGTGTATGGATTTTGGCGGCCTAACATCTAAACTAAATGAGCTAACATTTTCCTTATTGTTAGCAGGTTACAAAACTTGTCCTCCCAATTGGAGTAAAAAAGGGAAAAAGCCCCTCTATCATTCACTTTGGTTTATTACAAAAGGAACGGGCGAAGTAATCATAAATGGTAATAAGTATGGTATTTCACCAGGAAAACTGATCGTTTTTACACCTGGTATGGTTTATGACAAAAAATCTTCCCCTTCAAATCCTCTTGAGTTTTATTTTATACGATTTTCTTATGCAGGTGCCTATGAAAAAAAAGAGCAATGGCATTTCAAACAGCCTCAGGAAATATCTTTTCCATTAGAAGGAGTTTATCCTATTAAAAACAGCTCAGGAGTGGCACTATTGTTCGATGAAATCCATACTTTGTCTAAACGCAGAGGCTCAACGATTGCTTTTAGACGAAAAATCCTATTTCAAGAACTTATACTAACCTTGATACAGGACTTTCATGCTCAATCGATTTCTAAGGACACAAGACAAGTGATTGAGGAAACAATTGATTTTATAGGTCACCATTATCATCACGCTATTACCTTAACAGACTTAGCAAAAATGGCAGGCTTAAGTAAAAGTCACTACTCCAGACTTTTCAAAAAAAATACCGGCTACAGTCCGATTGAATATTTAACCCATTTACGGATTGACCGGGCCAAGGAGCTTCTGGCACATTCTGATATAAGGGTCAAAGAGGTAAGTCAAAATGTCGGTTACGAGGATGAACTCTACTTCAGTCGACTTTTCAAAAAAATCGTTGGAGTCTCCCCTAGTCAATTCAGTGATGAGCAAAAATTATTAGACCAATAGAAAAAGGATGGTTCAGATTCAAGACCATCCTTTTAACAATTCTATCTTATAGTTAAATCTTTAAAGTTTTACCTTTATTCTGATTCTGGCATAAATCATAGTACACCATTTGGTTCTTTAGCAGCTGTTGGTGATTTCCCATTTCTACAATTCTACCTTTATCTAAGACAATGATTTTATCTGCTTGCTGAATGGTGGAAAGCCGATGTGCAATGATGATTGTTGTTCGATTCTTGGACATTTCTCTTAATGCGGCTTGAACCGCTTGTTCTGATTCAGTATCAATATTGGCTGTCGCTTCATCAAGAATAAGTACATCATTATCTGCAATCATTGCTCTTAAAAAGGAAAGCAGCTGCTTTTGTCCCGCCGACAATACGGTTCCTTCCTCTCCGAGCATCGTATTATATCCCTGAGGCAGCATTCTAAAAAAAGAATCAATGTTTACTGCCTTAGCTGCTTTTATAATTTCTTCATTACTTACAGCGTTATGATTCAAGCGAATATTGTCAAACACAGTCCCTGAAAAGATAAATGCATCTTGTTGAATGATTCCGATGTGTCTTCTAAGGTCATTTAAGAGAACATTTTTAATGTTTATTCCATCTAGGCTGATTATCCCCTTTTGATTATCATAAAACCGGTTAATGAGTTGAATGATCGAACTTTTGCCTGCACCTGTTGCACCCACAATCCCCACGGTTTCTCCTTGATTGATCCGAAAATGAACATCCTTTAATACCCATTCTTCATTCTTGTAAGCAAACCAAACATGGTTAAATACAATGTCTCCTTTAACTTTTTCTGGAAGTTCCTTTGGCTGGACAGGGTTTACGATCGTTGGTTTTGTTTCTAAGGTTTCAAAGATCCGTTCAGCTGATGCAAGAGCGGCTTGTATTTGATTAAACCTGTCTGCTAAACCTCTGAGTGGTTCAAAGAATTGCCTAACATAATGAGTAAACGCATACACAGTACCAAAGGTGATGGTTTCATCTACTACACTTCTTCCTCCATACCAAACCAAAAGTGCAAGCGAAATATTTCCAAATAATCCGATGGAAGGATTAAAAATCGAATTGATTACCGTTTGACGCATCCCAGCCCGATAATGCTCCTCATTTAATTCATTAAACCGATCCAGCTGTTTTCTTTCGCGGGCAAATAGTTGAATAACACTCATGCCGGAGAGATTTTCAGCTAGATAGGAAAGAAGCGATGAAAGAATACTCCTTAGCTTCCTCTGTGTATCACGTAATACCCTTTTAAAATAAAAAGTGACGATTGCTATGATAGGTATTACCAAAAAACAAATCAGGGTAAGTTTTACACTCATATATAACATTAGGGCAATGATTCCAATCAGAATCAATACTTCTTTTACTAAGTTCACAATCACTTGCGAGTAGAGTTGGTTCAGAGCCTCAACATCATGGGTAATCCTTGTGACCAATCTGCCAATCGGGTTTTTCCTAAAAAAATCCATCTGCATGACGGAAAAGTGCTTAAACACGGCTTGCCTAAAATCATATATTACATACTGCCCTGTAAATTGAAGGGTATTATTTTGGAAATAGGTACAAATAGAAGAAACCATTATTAATATGAAATAGATAATGCCTAAATACATCATCCCTTGATAATCGTTCATCTTGATGTAAGAGTCGATTGCCACTTTAATAATAAATGGCTGAGCTAAACTGGCTATTACAATAAATCCTGTTAGCAGTAATGAAAAAAAGAGGAGTTTTCGATAGGGTTTTGCGAACATCAGCATACCTTTTAATAATTGACGGTCACCTATTGGGGGATGTATTCCCTTTTTTATGCTTCGAATTTTTATCTCCTCCTTTTCTTAATGAGGATTTTTCTTCCATTAAGTGTTGGCCAGGTAAACTCCGTGGTTTGCTGAGTAAACATTTTTTTGTAAATTCCATCCTGTTTTAACAGAGACTGATGTGTGCCCCTTTCGACAATCTCCCCTTTATCTAATACAATAATTTGATCGGCTTCCTGTATCGTAGAAATTCGGTGGCTAATAATGATGGAAGTTCGACTTTTCATTTGTGTTCTCAGTGTATTTAAAATATAGGTTTCTGTTTTAGAATCTACTGCTGAAAGGCTGTCATCAAAAATGATAATAGGAGAAGGTTTTATCAAGGCTCTTGCAATACTAACACGCTGACGTTGTCCTCCTGATAAAGAAAGCCCCCTTTCTCCTAATTCAGTGTCAAATTTATCAGGGAGATCGGAAATATCTTGATAAACGTGGGCTTGCCTTGCTGCATGGAATACCTGTTCATCTTGATAGGGATTTGGGTCAAAGGCAATATTTTCTTTTATGGATGTGGAAAATAAAAAATTATCTTGTGGGACGTATGCAACCGATTCCCGCAGAGTTCTTAACGGAACATCTCGGATATCATGATCATCGATAAATATTGAATTTTTGGGAGGATTGTATAATCGTAAGAGCAAATTGACTAAGGTTGACTTTCCGCTTCCTACTTTTCCGACAATGGCTAAACTAGTTCCTTTGGGGATGGTAACGTTGATATTCTTTAATGCACTCTCTTTACCCCTTTGGTACTTGAAAGATAAATTCCTGAGACTAATATTTCCTCGAATAGCAGTTATAGGCACAATCCCTTCTTCATCTAGAATAGTAGGTTCCGTGGATAAAACCTCACGAATTCGGTTATCTGCTGCTTTCCCCTGCTGGAGGAGATTTATGACCTTGCCTATGTTTTCAATTGGGGCAATCAACAAAGATAAATAGGTATTAAAAGCAACAAAGTCGCCAAGAGAAATGGTACTCTTCATTACTAAAATGGAACCAAATACGATGGAAATTAAATAACTTAGTCCGACAATTCCCTGACTTAGTGAGGTGAACAGCGAATTTGCACGGATTAACTGTTTATTGACCTCGACATTGCTCTGATTATCGTTTGTAAACTTCTTCCGTTCTTCTTCCTCTTGGGTATAGGTTTTGATAACACTAATCCCCGAACAAAATTCTTGAACTCGGCTTGTCAATGTCCCAATCGCTTCTTGTACTTTTAAGGAATGCGTTTGAATCTTTGACCGGAAACGATAGGCAATATACGTTAATCCTGGTAAAGGTAATAAGACCAGTAACGTTAAATAGAAATGTATTGTACTAGCCATCATGAATACAGAGATTGAAATAAGCACGGCAGCTTCAACCATCTGAAAATATCCCTGCATAACGATCTGCCTCATGATATTGACATCATTTACAGCATGAGCCATCAAATTCCCAATTCGCTGGTTTTGATAATATTCGGTCTGCAGCCTCTCCCAATGTGAAAACAATGAACTCCGTAAGTCCCTCTCTAGGATTCTTGACATTTTAAATATATAAATGCGGCCACTCGACCGAAATAGAAAAGCACCGAGTCCGACAATAACAAACCATAGAGACAACTCCCATAAATCAGAAACTTGAATGGATTCATTTTGAAGCCCATCTGTGAACGATTTTAATAAAACGGGGACAAATAATTGCAACACAAGGGAGACAGTTAAAAGGATTGTACCCAGTAGATAACTCCATTTATGTAGAACAAAATGCTCCTTAAAGATTGGTTTTTTACTCATCATACCCCCTCCTTCATAAAGGAATATGCTTAGAATAACGCACCCTTCATCCAATCACAATGGATTTCCCCATCATCTTTCATGGATTATCGTGCTTCATTAAAATAAAAGGCTTTAATTCCATCCGCCAGTAGATCCTTTTAAATTGCAGGATGTTATGCTTCATCCTCAAATGGATCTCATATAGTAAAGTAATCTGAAATAACGACAAATACTTACCATTCTTTGTTTTTCGATAGAACAATTGCTCATAAATACTCAATTATAGGGGTGATACATCACATTTCATAAGAAAGTGACGATGAAAACTCTTCATACAGAAACAGGTACTAAGGAGATTATGTGGAATTATACATTAACAAGGTAAATAACCTTGTAACTTATCGGAAAGGTTGTGAGTTTATGAGACTTCTGGATGTACAGCCTAAGAAAAACTTTAGCTACATCTTCGTTCAATTTCCAGGAATGAAAATGAATGTCCCTATGCTCTCCAACAATGAGGGAAAGGTGGTGAATGAAGATGTTGCTTTATGTATCCAATTAAATAGCAAAGAGAAGGTTAATAGTTTATACCTTGTGCCTACACAGAGTATAAAACCTTTTGACTTCTCTGATGAAGAAATTGGAGCAAAACCTTTTTTTCGAGTTATCAAGAAAAAAGAAATCTCTCCAGCCTCACATACAAATGAGTCCGATGATATTGTCACGTTTATTACAGATGAAGTGGTTGTTGTGCAAAAGAAAACAGCAGCAGGATATGAATTCGTCTTAGTTTTAAATAATCGTGAAATTGGAATGGTCGCTTCGATTGAAGAAGAAGTTTTACAAACAGAAAAAGTACCATTGACATTTTTTGAGGAGCCAAAAGAAAGCGTTATAGTGCAATCAGTTAAAAAGAACAATATGATTGTCTTCGGAAGGAGGGCCAGAAAGAGGATATTCTTAGGAGGCCACGTCTTTGAAGATACTGAAATTATCGATCCAATCCGAATGCTTTTAGAGGGCGTTAAAAGAAAAGTTATGGTATTTTCTCCTGCCGCATTAGATTTTATCGGTCCAGGTGATCGGAACCAACCCATTTTTATCATGAAGGGAGGGTAAAGAAGCTTTTCCAAAAAGAATAAACAATTTCATACTAGAAAGACAATCGAAACGAAGGATTAACAGGATAATCCTTCTCGATTGAATAGATATAAAAATAAAAGGGAAAGGAATAAATCGCAGTCATCCAAACAATTTCTAATAGATTAAAAAGACTTAACCATGGGGTTAAGTCTTTTTATATTAAGTCGTTTATTAAAGTGAAATGTAAGTTGGAACATATTGTTCATTAAAATTTAGAGTTTTCTATATTAATATAGTATCTATATACATCTAGTTTGAGGAGGATTTTATGCACAAGAAAATAATCGCAGCTTTTGTTTCCTGCTCATTTTTACTATCTGGTATTTTTTCCGTTTCTACCCTAGTCCCAATCGAAGCAAGTGCTTCTTCCTATAATGAACTGGCAGAACGTCCTTTTATGGGGTGGAGCAGCTGGAGTTCGATTCGAAAAAAGCCGACAGAGGATAAGATTAAAGCAGCAGCAGATGTGCTGGCTTCAAAATTTAAATCGCACGGCTATGAATATGTTAATCTTGATGATTATTATATGCTCGATTGGCGAACTACAGTTGATGAATATGGCAGGTGGGCCGTTGACCCTGAGAAGTTCCCTAACGGAATGAAAGCACTTGGGGACTATATTCATAATAAGGGATTGAAGTTCGGACACTATGTAACACTTGGTATTCCAAAAGCAGCGATCGATCAAAATACACCAATTGAAGGGACACCTTATCATGCGAAGGATATCGTGGACTTTAGCAAAGGGCAAAAGAAAAACTTTAATTATGATGAAATGTATGCCATCGATTTTTCGAAGCCAGGTGCACAGGAATTTATTGATTCATGGGCAAGACTGTTTGTCTCGTATGGCATAGATTACATTAAAATTGATGGTGTTAGAAACCAGGATATAGCCGATGTCGAAGCATGGGCAAAGGCACTCGAGAAAACAGGCAGACCCATACATGTGGAGTTGTCCAATAACCTCGATATTAAACACATCTCTACCTGGAAACAATTATCCAATGGCTGGCGAACAGACCATGATGTAGAGGCTTACGGGACACCCTATCTTGCTTCTTGGAAAAAGATAACAAGACGATTTGATGATGTTGCCCAGTGGCAGCCTCATGCTGCTCCTGGAGGCTGGAATGATTTAGATTCATTGAATGTGGCAAATGGGAGCAAGGATGGGTTAACAAATGAAGAGAAAATTTCATACGTTTCTCTTTGGGCGATTGCGGCTTCGCAATTTGTTATTGGAAACGACCTGACTAAGCTGGATGATTTCGGATTAAGTCTATTAACCAATGATGAGATTCTAGGTGTCAATCAGAGCGGGGTCGCTGGAAAGCGATTATATAAAAAGGGTGACACTCAGGTATTTTACCAAAGCCTTCCAGACGGTTCTTTTAATATAGCGCTTTTTAATACCGGCTCTTCTACTCTTGATGTGACTGTTAAATGGACAGATTTAGGGATTAAAAGAGCTGCATTGATACGTGATTTGTGGAGTCATCAAGATTTAGGAAGTATGGATAAAGGCTTTACCGCTACGTTATCATCTCATGGTTCACGTATGATCAAAGTACTGCCAGCTTCAGCGCTTACTGTCTCCCCTGAAAGTGGAGCAACTGGAGTGAACCCTTCCAAGGTCACGTTAAACTGGGCGGCAGTGCCTAATGTCGACAGTTACCACGTACAGGTAGCGACAGATCCAAGTTTAAAAAATATTGTAGTTGATCAAACTGTCTCTTTTCCAACTGCAGATGTAAAGAACCTGGAAAAAGATACTCGTTATTACTGGAAGGTATCCTCATTATCGGGAGAAAAGGTAAACCAGATTGGAATTTATTCCTTCCACACGGAAATAACGAAAGCTCCAAACGGGCCAGATTGGGTGTTGGCGGACAGGCAAAATAATGATTCTGTGTCACTCAGCTGGAATCCAACCCTTGGAGCAGAATCCTACACGGTCTATCGGAAAGAAGTTAATATCCTTGGTTTAAGCAGCGACTACAAACAGATCGCTTCTGACCTATCAAGTCCAAATTACATGGATAAAAGCGCTAAGTTAAAAAGTGGCGTCACCTATTCATATAAAGTAACAGCATTCAACAAGTTAGGTGAAAGTAAAAAATCGACAGAAGGATATTCAGATGACCAATCCTCTGTAAAGAAGACAGCTCTTCTTATTGTGTCTTTTACCTTAGGAGCTTTAGCAATTATTTTTATTATTGCTAGAATCAAATCTATATCTACTAAACAAGCAGACTTGTCTAACAAGCGTGCTTCATAGATAAATCATAAAAGTGTGTATTTTACTCTACTGAAAAAAGTGCCGGTACCCCAGGGTGCCTGCACTTTTTTAGTGAGTATATGGCTAAAAATGATTCTTCATTAAATCTACGTTCTGTTCATTTTTCAAAATTCAATAATGATTGTTTTAGTTTTTCGGTTCACTGTCTTTATCGATTGAAACTACGCAGAAATTAATAGATCCTGAATCATCATCTTCCCTCAGACCTCCGCCTGTTAGCTGCCTTTTATTGGGATCTACTCCTGCGATGGTTGTTACCTTCCCTGTTCCCTCTCCATTGGATGCGCCCGGCACGCGAAAGGTTGAAACGTTGATTGCTTCAATGGATGCTTCCTTTGGTTTTTCCAGCTGAGGAACCCACTCATAAGGAACTCGGTATGCACGATACACCATGTTCACAGAAAACTTACCAGCAATTTTATTGTAATGCGGATTAATATATTCCCAAACTAATTCATGTTCAGGTGTCACTTCAAATATTCTTCCATCAGAACCTTGTGTAATCAATGTGTTACCGTTTGGAAGGCGCTGAGCAGAGCTAATATATGGGCTGTAAAATTTTGACCCATCCGTGAATAAAACATTTCCTGCCTCTTCTGGTGTATACTGCCATGTAATTTCCAATGTCACCGGATTAATTTGCAGGACCCTTGAATAATCACGTACTGCATGGTTTGTTCCAATTGGTGAAGCGGGATTTGGCGCACCATAGCCACCAGCCCCTCCATTATCATAGACTAACAGATCCCCCTCTCCAGGAAGTCCTTTAGGAATTATGTGAAGGTGATGTTGTCCAATAATCCAACCAATTTTCTTCGTCTTTTCATTTTCATTAAAGTCAGGACCCAATTTCCAAACGATCTCACCAGTTTCTTTGCTAATAATGGCCAGTATATTCGCGTTTCTTGCGTCAAAAATAATATTGTCAGGATGGAATCTTTCATCTCCCTCATCGTACCAATGGTTTGGCCCTAATGTTGAAATACTATTAATATGAAGCCAGTCTCCAACTCCCCCGGTTACTAGTGATGGGTTTCGGAACAAAACATTTTTAGCATTTTCATCAAACCCGAATTCATCAAAATGCTCGTTTGCCCTCCAAGTCCAGACAATTTCTCCCTCCCAGGTTACCTCAATAATCTTGTCATCCAATAATTCCTTGTCTGAAATATCACGGTTATACACATTTTCATGCGTTAGGATTAAAGTATTCCCTCTATCGGTTAGCGGCTTTTCATGAGGTCCATAATAACCTACAGAGGAACCTTCTCTCTGGTAATCATGATGCTGTCTTGCCACATATCTAGGTTTTTCTCCTGGATCTTCTACCAATTCTGTCTGATCAAATTTCCAAACGATGTTTCCTTCCCAGTCAACTTGTACTAAATCTACTTGATCTTGAAAGGCATATCTACCGTCTCGTTCACCTGTTGTCCCCAAGACATAACCACCCGGCAAAATCTTATTAGGAAATCCTCCTAATCCTGCCCACAGCTGAACTTCATCTCCATTCATATTGATTAGCAAAGCACCCTTTGCCGATGGATAAATCGTATAGCCATTGTATGCTTTTTCTTTGTTATATACTGTTACTCCCGTAGGATAAATAGTTGGATGTCCCATATAATATCTTCCTCCTATAATTCTAGTAATCTATCAATTAAATAGATCCTAATTTTTTTAATTTGCTTTTGAACCTATGACTCCATATCGATACAATACCTTCCTGCCAAACCACTCTACGACACGATCGGTTATAAAGCCCATTAATCCAAGGCTGATTAAGCCTACGAATATCCAATCCGTTCGGAAAAACAAACGAGAGTTCCAGATAAGATATCCTATCCCTTCGTTGGCCGCAATCATTTCTGCCCCAACTATAGCCATGAATGAAGTACCCATTGCTAACCTAACTCCTGTGAAGATATACGGCATTGATGCTGGAATGATCACATGCACAAGGATTTGCCATTCAGATGCCCCCATACTTTTGGCAGCTCGAATTTTGTCCTCCTCTACTGCAAGCACGCCAGTCAATGTATTGATGATTACAATAAACAACGTCGCATAAGTAATAAGCGCAATTTTTGATTGTTCTCCTATGCCGAACCATACAAGAAACAACGTGATAAACGCGATTGGCGGAATAAAACGGACAAAATTTAAAACCGGCTCGACGAATACACGAATTACCTTTACCTTACCAACAACCAGTCCAATTGGAATTGCGATCAAGCTTCCCAATACCCAGCCTACAAACACTCGGTAGAAACTGATACCGATATAGGTGAGAAGTGAACCATCTTCTAGAAGCTCCGCTGCCCCTTTCATAGTATCGATTGGTCCAGCAATAACCTCTGGTCCGTATATAATCGCAGCAAATTGCCAGATTGCTAGTATGACCACCCATAAAATTGGCAGCGTTACCCATTTTTGTTTTAAAATCTTCAAGACCATCACCTACTTTCTTTTTAGACACTGTTCATTCATCAAAGTGCGATTGTATTTTTTTATATACATCATTAAATTCAACTGATGTGAAGTCACGCGGATACGAAAGGGGTACATCATAAATGTCTGTAATTTGTGATGAAGGACCCTTAGACATCACTCCGATGCGTTGTCCTAGCAACAGTGCTTCATGAATATCATGTGTAACAAATATTACCGTCTTGTTTGTCTCACGCCATATATTACTTAACTCCTTTTGCATGGTTTTCCTCGTCATCGCATCTAGTGCACCGAATGGCTCATCCATCAGCAAAATCGCTGCATCATTCGCCAATACACGTGCTAATTGCACCCGCTGTTTCATTCCTCCCGATAATTCTCGTGGATACTTGTTCTCGTGACCTGATAAACCCACCATGCTAATATAACGGTCAGAAACTTTTTCCCTCTCCGCTTTTGGTACTTTCTTCATTTTCAATCCAAACTCGACGTTTTGACGGACATTCAACCAAGAGAACAATGATGAATCTGCCTGTTGGAACACGACTGCCCGATCCTGACCAGGTTTATCAACTTCTGATGAGCCAACTTTAAGCCGACCGCTCGTTTTCGAAACAAAACCAGCAATCATATTGAGCAGAGTTGATTTACCGCAGCCACTTGGACCAAGGAGAACAAAGAATTCACCGCCCCTAATGGTTAAATTCACATCCTTGATAATATAATGAACCTCGCCTTTTTTCGGCGTATCATAACTCTTATAAAGTTGTTCGATCTTGATTGTATTTGTATCAAACTGGGGTGCCTGAGACATCGCAAGTCCTCCTTTATTCCTCATACGTTACTCGATCCGGAACCACTTCTTTGACGGCATCTAACGAAAGTTTACTGTCCAGATCAAAATCTTTTTTAATAATTCCGTTGTCGACCATATATTCTTTCTGTTTGGTTAAACTGTCGTATGCTTTCTGAGAAAATTCAATCTTCCAATTCACGAAATCTAAATCTTTAATTGTTATTTCGTTTGGCTGCTTTCTTTCTTTAAACATAATATCAGCAGTTTCTTCAGGATTCTCAGCAATATACTTTGAGGTCTCTTCAATCGCGCTTAAGAAATTTTCAACAGCTTTCGGATTCTCTTTCAGCAATGAGTTTGGGGCAATAATTCCACTCCCAATCCGAACATTCGTTTTTGACATATCGGTTAATTCATGCACACCATCTAAAGACGCAAACTTTTCAACCAGCGCTCCTCCTGTTACCCAAACAGCTTGAAGTTCATTATTTTTAAGTGCAACATAGGATTCGTCAAACCCTCCTTGACCAACTAACTTTACATCATCAATCTTTAATTGATTCTCCTTCAAATATTCATCCCACAGGTAGGAAATAAAGGTTCCTCTTATATCACTTACGGTTTTACCTTTCAAATCTTCCGGTTTTTGTATCTCATCTCTTACAAACAACTTCCACATCACTGCATTCTTATCCATATTTTCCGAATTGGTAGAAGCAACAATGGAATAGTCTCCTTTACTTACCGCATTTAAAACAGGGAAGTCAGCCCCCCAAGCAATATCTACTTGATTAATAAACAATGCATTGATCCCTTCAGCGGGTGTTGCAAATGTAACAATCTCTGTCTCGAACCCATATTTTTCAAATATTCCTTTATCTTGTGCAACCTGGAAAACTGGATTCGATATAATATCTGCTATCTTAAGACTTATTTTTTCTTGCTCTGTATTCTTTTTCTCAGTTGCATTTCCTGATGTTTCCTGACTTCCGCACGCTGATAACACAACTGTAATTAAAAACATAATCGCTATCATACTAAACCATCGGTTACCATTCTTTCTCATGGTCATCTCTCCTCTACCTATTGGAATATTAATTTATTAATAATTTCTTTTTCTGTATTTCTTCTATTTCTAAAACTAACTTGTCCTTGATGTTTTCCCTCCTCGTTTCCAAGCCTTATGAAGAATATAGCTCCTAATAAATTCCCCAAAAATCCATAAACCTCTATTAAAATAGAGGTTAGTGCCTTTGGTTATCCAATCGGCGTTATCTCCTACTTTTTGTCATGTAAAAGGTACAAAACAAAGCACGGAACACATTTCAGAACATTCACACTTGAATGTTGAAATGGATACGTGCTTTTGGTTGACCAATCAGCCCTTAATATTAAATTAAACATTTAAACGTTTTAGTAAGAAACAATCTGTTACCTTAAACAACTTGTGCTTAAGGATCCAAGTTTTGACAAATAAGCGTTATGTAACAAAAAAAGCACGGAACTCTTTCAGAGCATTCAAAACTTGAATGATGAAAGGGAAACGTGCTTTTGGTTGACCAATCAGCGTATGGAATTTAGATTTACTTTACCTGATATCTACTAAAAAGACCTTGGTTTGAATAACTATATATTAATCCTTATAATTCATATCTGTCAAGTCGGTTTTAAAAATATTATTATATTTTTCGATTTTTTCAGTTTTCTTAAACCTTGTCCTGCTTTCTAGTTTTGTGTAAATACTAGATAATGGAAAAAGATTAAAGTTCATCCTAAGTCTAATCATGTCTTATTTTTCAAATCCAAACAATGATCATAGTGAGCAGTAATTATATAGATATTAATAAATTTGATAACACACCTACAAGTTCATATTATGATAGCGCTCTGCAACAAACTCCAAATCATGTAAAAAATATGACCATAAGTTTGGACGGCGTCTTACAGCCAGTGGATGGTAAGCCACCGTGGTTTGATAGCCCTGAACATTGTGCCATGTTCCTCGCAATGCTTTTACATCTGCTTCCGAGTTTCGAAAAAACGATTGAACAGCCACATTCCCTAAGCATAGGACAAGTTTGGGCTTTTTTTCTACAATTTGTTGTTCTAAATGAATCATACAGGTTTGGCGTACCTCATCCTTGTTATAGGCACGCACTGACCTTCTTTTAAGGATATATGTTACGTACAAGTCATCCTTTTTCAAGCCTGCTTCACTTGCTGCCTGTTGTAATGTTTGTCTTGTTCCGCAAACAACGGGATCCCCTTCACGGTCCTCCCTAGCTCCTGGATTATCTAGAATCACCATAATGGGCGCTTCTGGATTGCCTTCACCTCAGACCATACGTGATCCGTGCTGATAAAGACCACATTCACGGCAATTTTCAAGGTTATCCGGGGTCGGTTCCTCTGGCCATAATTCAGGACAAAATGTAGACATAGCTTCCATCTCCTGATACTCGTTTTCATTTAATGAATGTTTTTTATTCTTTCCAATAATCAATCACGTACTCCACTTGTTTTTTAGCTACTATATTTACCGCGTAATAAACGATATCTTTATATTTCATTTCTCGTATAGGATTTTTACTAACATTGTGCAGATCTC
Organism: Neobacillus driksii; assembly: GCF_013409995.1. Classification (GTDB taxonomy): domain Bacteria; phylum Bacillota; class Bacilli; order Bacillales; family Cytobacillaceae; genus Neobacillus; species Neobacillus driksii. Next base: position 317,070 of record NZ_JACCBX010000006.1, on the reverse strand, counting down.
TCATAACAGCTATATCAGGGAGACTAAATGCCACTAAAATGATCGCCTTATTTCCATTTATCCCCCAAGTGCCTCTCGAACCTAAAACGAGAGGCAAGGGTTTATTACTTTTCTTTAGATAATTGAAAACCCACTCTTGTTCGCTTAGATTTTTATTTCCCATTCAGTCCTCACCTAATATTGTGAAAAAAAACAGCCAATATAAATTGGCTGCTTCATTAACGATCAAGTCCCTTTTTGTTCCTACCAACATTGTCATTCGGTGAGTCGCCGGTACCATCTTTGCTTTTGCTATTCGGGGTTCCGTAAATTTGATTATCCGCAGTTACTTTTGCTCCTGTTTTAAAATCATCCTTAGTCTTCATTCTAGTCATCTCCTTTAGTTAATCAGTTATATTATCTATAGAGCAGAAGAGAAATATACAGCAGAACTAATTCTATTAAAAATGATTGAATTTATGGTTTAATAAGAGTTAGACAGAAACTCAACTTAAGATACTTCGTAGAGGAGCTTTTTTATGAATCAGGAATTTCTTTATATTATTATCATCATTGGATTTGGGTATCTGTTAAAACGTTTAAATATTTTACAAGAAAAAGATGGGTCAGTGATTTCAAAAATTATTTTTAAAATCACCCTGCCTGCCTTGGTTCTTGTAACATTTGATTCCGTAAAGATAGAAACGTCTTTAATCCTTTTACCCGTAATTGTACTCGCTTTTGGAATTATCACAGCCTGTTTGGGTTTATTCGTGTTTAAAAATGAAGATAGAGAACTAAAGGGTTCACTTTTAATGCTATCTTCGGGGTTTAATGTAGGCTTATTTGCATTTCCTTTAGTTTATGCAATCTGGGGAATAGATGGCTTAACTTATTTTAGTATGTTTGATGTTGGATCATCATTTATCGTTTTCGGAATTTGTTTTATTTTTGCAAGTTATTATTCAGAAGAAGGTCTCAAACTAAATCCTGTGGAAATTCTGAAGAAATTGGGCAAGTCTATTCCATTAATGACCTATCTAATTGCTAGTATTTTAAATCTAATCCATATCCAGCTACCAGATACAATCATTAATGTAGCTAGTAAAATCTCCGGAGCAAATATGCCGTTGTCTTTATTGTTATTAGGACTCTTTTTAAATTTTAAATTTGATAAACAATTCTTAAAGCCTATGATGAAATTTTTGGCTTTCCGATATGGTTTAGGTCTTATCGTTGGTTTAGTCTTATACTTCATCCTTCCCTTCGATACCATGTTCCGATATACCATTCTGATTGGAATGTTACTGCCAGTTGCAGCTTCTGCTCTAACATTTGCGGTTGAATTCAAATATAGTACGAACAGCACCCGTTTTATAGCCACGATGTCCAATATAACAATTTTAATTAGTATTGTTATTTTGTATATTTTCGCAAACTTTATTTAATAAAGACTCAAAACCCACTAGTATTAATTTAGTGGGTTCTACTGTTTGTTAGAAATTTTCTCGGTTTAAGATGATTAATCTAAAACTTGGGGTAAAATAATAATGGAGGTCATGAGCATGATTGTTTACCATGGGTCGATAAAAAATTTTCAAAATTTCAACAAAGAAACGGTAGTCCAAAATTTAGGTAATGATATCAATACAATTGGATTTTGGTTTACTTCGGATATCCATACAGCAAAACCTTTTGCTACTGGTTCTGAGACGGTGATCGAAAAATCAAAGAAAGAGTTTTGGGAGAATGGAGAACCAAAGATCGTTCAATATAAAAAACCTTCTAGCGGCTATATCTATAAAGTTTATGTAGATGAACCGAATTTAAAGATTTACGAATCAAATACAGAGGAATCATACGATCTATTTATGAGGGAACGTGACCAATTTTGTGATTACTTAGGTACAAAAAAAAGAAACGTTACCTGGAAAGATGGTGCTATCCTCTTAAATAAAGAAGAAGCAAATACAGCATTTCGTAAGAGCCTGATCAAACAGGGATATGAAGGCTTATTAATAAAAAAGGCTCTCATCCATAATATGATGACAGATTTGTACTGCATTTTTTCGGAGGACTCACTGCTTATCACAGAGGTTATTCCTTTAGACGTTTAAATGAGGACGGACCCCAATAGAGTCCATCCAAAATACATTCCGTTTTTTAAAGGCTTTTTGCGTTAAATGTGTCTCCGCCCTCTAAGGTACCGCTTTTGAATCCTTTATTAAACCATCTCTCCCTTTGCTCAGAGGTTCCGTGTGTAAAGCTATCAGGTACAACATAGCCTTGCGCTTTTTTCTGGATAGTATCATCTCCAACCGCATGTGCTGCATTTAGTGCCTCTTCAAGGTCTCCCTTTTCTAGGTAGCCCTTTCCTTCTGCAAAGTGCCCCCAAACACCGGCCAAGTAGTCCGCTTGCAATTCAAATCGAACTGAATACTCATTGGTCCGCTTCTCGGCTGGTGAAGCTTCTTCTCCACTATGTAAAAGGGTCTGGACATGGTGCCCTACCTCATGGGCAATTACATACGCCATTGCAAAGTCTCCAGGTGCTTGGAATCTTTGCTTTAGTTCCTGATAAAAACTTAAATCAATATAAAGTTTGTGATCCCCCGGACAATAGAAAGGTCCCACAGCGGAATTAGCCGCACCACAAGCCGACTGAACGCTATCCCTAAACAAAACCAGTTTAGGATTCTCGTATTCCATCCCTCGCTTTTCGAATTCCGCTGACCATACATCTTCTGTATCAGCAAGGACTACAGAAACGAAATCCGCCAATTCCTCTTCTTGTGTAGATACATTCATAGGAGTGTTTTGATTGGTTGGAGTCGTGTTTATTAAATCTCCTGGGTTCCCCCCGAGCAGTGCAAAGAGGAGAATAACCACAATACTGCCAATCCCTCCTCCAATTACCGTTTTTCCACCCATGCCCATACCTCTGCGATCCTCAACATTTGAACTTTGCCGTCTTCCTTTCCAAAGCATTATTTTCCCCCCTAAAGTATTAATGATGAATAGTGTTTCCCCTTTTCTGGTCTTTATCAAACAAAACATCTTAGTTACTTAGACACAAAAAAGTGTTCAGGAGGATATATCCCTGAACACTTCAGTGGCTAATGTATTAATTGTTCTCATTCCTTTAGCCGAGGTTTAGCAGGATCACAATTTGGCGGCTCAATGTTTGCGGATTCAGCTAATTTCATTAGGTAATAACATTCTTCCCGGTACATATGATCGGCCATCAACGGTGCAAATGTTCCTAATGCTTGATTACTTAGTTCTAATTCTTCTAGTTCCGTTAAGAAATTTTGAAATAACTTAATTTCTAATTGTGCGTCATTCGTCATTTTTGTCAAAGCTGGAAACTCAGTTAAATTGGTCCTTAAATATCCTGCCAGCTCTACTGCTTTTAGATAAAAGCCTTCAAACTCTTTCTTAAATGTCTTACTTTTCTTCCTTAATTGCTTTTCAACACCATCTAAATTTGTATAGATAGCATCTGAATGACCGGCTGCATCTAATAACCATAAAAGGTGATGATGTAGTTCATGGTAAACAGGTGGGACTCTTCCCTCTTTTAAATGATTTAGAATCCTTGCATATTCTTCTAATTCATTAACCATATGATTGATAAACGTAGGTGAAAGGTGAATTTTGATTTTTCCTATAAGGTGTTGTCTTATTAATTCTAACTTGAATTCCCGTAATTTTAGTACCTCTGGTTCTACTTGATCTGCTAGTTGTGTCAGTGGTGCAGATTTTGCTCGTTCTAAAAGTGTATCAAATATGTTAATAAAATTTGCTGCCTGCTCAATCTCAACTTTTTGAATGGGGGCAAGGGCTTCAAATATAAACCTAGAATGATCACCTAATATTTGAAGCCAAAAACGGTGTTCAAATCTGGCTGACCTTTCAAAAACTTGATCCATTTCTATTCCTCCTAGGAAAAAAATACCCACACTAAGTTGATATTTATTCTCCTGAGGCACGTCTTATGCACTTTGAAATTATGCGGATAACCCAATTTACTTGCGGATAGCCGAATTTACTTGCGGATAACCCAATTTACTTGCGGATAACTCAATTTACTTGCGGATAACGCGAGTTTACTTGCGGATAACGCGAGTTTACTTGCGGATAACTCAATTTACTTGCGGATAACCCAGTTTACTTGCGGATAACTCAATTTACTTGCGGATAACGCGATTTACTTGCGGATAACCCAATTTACTTGCGGATAGCCGAATTTACTTGCGGATAGCTATACATTCTAGCACGCAATAGCAGCGCTTCAACAAACTTTTCGCAACGCTGTATATCCTGAATTTGTGGCCGGAGTTCTACTTTCAATGTCGCAGCTAAGTTCGTATGAACGTACAACATATCTCGATATCGGTCAACTGCTCCACAAAACCTGGGATAACAGCTATCTCCTGTTCCAAATACAGCAGTTGTCATGTCTTTTCTACTAATCGATTCAAATGCTTTATAGAGTTGCCCCATTTCCTTTGGGATATCACCATTACCCCACGTGTACGTTCCGATAGCTATTGCATCATAATGACATAAGTCAGATACACAAAACTCTTCTATACTATAAAAAGATATCCCAACCGACTTCTTTAAAAAGATTTGATAAAGCTCCTTGGCCAACTCTTTCGTGTTACCTGATACCGACGCGTAAACAATCGCAATTGATAATTTACAGTTCGTCAAATCCATTGGATTGTGAGACCTTTGAATAGGTTCTGGACTTTTGTTCGAAGAAATCCGATTTTGTCTCATTCATCATTTCATCTCCAAAAATTTGAATCCACGGCATTGGATTGTTTCTTTCCTCATAATGATTTTTCAAACCAAGCTGTCTTAACCGTTTATTTGCTAAATATTCTACGTAGCTTTCAAATTCCTCTATATCGAATCCTTTGATTTCAGCTAAAATATAGTGAGCCCACTCTTTTTCCAACTCAACCGCTTCGTTAATCGTTCGATAGATATAGTTAATATTTTCATTTGTATGAAGCTCAGGATTTTCTGTTAAAAGGATTCGAACGAATTGGGCAATAAAGTAGGCATGCTGCATTTCATCCCGTTGAATATAACTAATCATCGTACTTGTTTTCAGCATTTTTTGCTGACGTGCTAAATGATAGAAAAAGGCAAAACCTGCGTAAAAATAAATCCCCTCCAGGTTAATGGAGTTTACACATAACTTGAACAACGTTTGCGGCGTTGGATTTTGTCTAAACTCCTCATAGGAATCTAAAATTAGTTGATTTCGTTTTCGGACTATGTGATCACTTTTCGCTTGATTAAATCGGTCATTTTGTTCGCCTATGGGAATAAGCGAGCTTAGGATATATGAATACGATTCATTATGAACGGCTTCTTGTTGTGAAATAACAGCAAAGATCGCTTTAAAACTAGAATCACTCACATAATCCATGACTTGGCTCATGGTTGGTGTCTGCAGGCTATCAAGAGAAGCAAGCTGAGTATTAATACGTAGAAACACATCTTTTTCTTGATTATTAAGGGAATCCCATTGTTTTATATCATCCTGCATATTAATTTCCTGCGGTTTCCAAAAATTTGATAATAGAGTTTGATATAAATCGTACATTTTTGGATAGGCAATATCATTCCAGTTAAGGATTCCCGATGACTTTCCATTTATGATTCCGGTGGATTTGTTTGGAAATTCAGGATTTAGTAATTGTATTTTGGTTAATGGTGTATCAATCATAAATAAACCTCCCTAATTGTTCTGTACTAACTCTGACACGCTTCACATGCCTCTATCTCAGTTTGTGAAGTACTTCTTATGTAATAAGTCGTTTTTAAGCCATGCTTCCATGCTTCCCTATGAAGATTTAATAACTCTACCGCTTTAATATCATGACGAACATAGAGATTGAAACTAATCGACTGGTCGATATGACGCTGTCTGGCAGCGTTTTGCCTAATACTCCATGTCTGATCTAATGCATGACGAGTTCGTCGATAAAAGTTGTAACTGTTATGGTCCAAATCAGGCGCCGTTACTTTAAATTTGAAATTTTTCTTCTCCTCTGCATATTCGACAGCATACAAAGGATCGATCCCATCGGTGGAACCTCCAATCTTTGCGGTAGATGAATTTGGAGCAATCGCCATCATCCAGCCATTTCTAACCCCATTCCTCGAAATCTCCTCCATCAATTGGTTCCATCGCTCAGATTTATACCCTTTCCGTTCAAAATACTTACCTGTTTGCCATTCTGAACCTTCAAATTTTGCGTAGCTGCCTTTTTCCTTAGCCAATGCCATCGAAGAACGAATCGTAAGGTAAGCAATATCCTCATATAGACGATCAGCATATTCAACCGCTTCATTAGATTCCCAATAGAGACCTTCTAACGCAAGGAGGTGATGCCAGCCAAACGTACCTAATCCAACAGGGCGATATTGCTTATTTGTCACTTCCGCTTGTCCGACTGAAATGGTGTTGAGATCAATGACATTGTCTAGCATTCTCATTTGAATCGGGATTAATCTTTCAAGTACATTCCCTTTTACAGCTTTAGGCAGATTAATAGAGGATAGATTGCAGACAACAAAGTCCCCAGGTTTTCGAACGATGACAATGTTTCCATCTTCGTCCTTATATTCTTTAACAATCGTTGTGGCAGACATATTTTGTGTTATCTCTGTACACAAATTGCTGCAATAAATCGACGCACGACCCTTTCCTCTAACATGTTTGTTTGGATTTTGACGATTTACCTCATCGCGATAAAACATATACGGCGTACCGGTTTCTAATTGAGAAATCATAATCCTCGCCATAATATCCATGGCACGATAGGTTTTTCGAGGAAGAAACGGATGGTTTACTGCTTCTTCATACTTTTCGGTAAAGTACTTCTCATCACACTCATCATAAAAATCTTCCAAGCCCAAAAGATTTCCATCATGGTCCTTCCACCCCATTATTTGTTTTACTTGATGAGGACAAAAGGTATGCCATTCTCCAACACTTCGTCCATTTTCATCTACTTCTTCTAATTTCTTCATAAACAAGTCAGGTATGGACACGCCTGTAAAAATATCATGTGCCTTTCGTCTTTCGTCCCCGTTATTTGTCTTTAAGTCTAAAAAGCCATTCATAATATCCTTATGAAAAACATCTAAATAAACAGCAATCGCTCCCTGCCGTTGGCCCAGTTGGTCAACACTCACAGCTGTATCATTTATAAGCCGAATCCATGGTACCACCCCAGAAGAATTACCTTTGAATTTTTTGATATCTGAACCTAAGGCACGTACCTTGCCTAGATAAACACCTAGCCCGCCGCCATCTTTACTTAATCTAGCAATATCCCAATTATTTAAATAAATTCCATCTAAAGAATCGTCTACTGTATCAATAAAACAGGAAGAGAGCTGCCCAAAGCTTTTTCCGGCATTTGATAGAGTGGGTGTAGCAACGGTCATATATAAGTGGCTAAGTGCCCAGTAGGCCTCTTTTACCAAGTTTATCCTGTTTGCCTTTTGTTCTTTTCTCATCAATGTCATGGCGATGATCATAAAGCGCTCTTGAGGCAACTCATATAGTTTCCCTTCGTAATCCTTTGCCAAATAACGGTCCGCTAGTAAAAACAGCCCTATATAATTAAACAAATGGTCACGTTCAGCTGTTATTTCTGCGCCTAATAGCTCAATTTCTTCTTTTGTATAATCATGTAATAAATCCTCTGAATAGATTCCGATTCTTGTTAATTCAGCAATCAGCGAGTAAAAGTCTCCATATTTATTTTCAGGCTTGTACCCCCTGCTGCTAGAAGCATTTCGATATAGTTCGTCTAAATACAGATTTGCTGCTAGAAATGTCCAATTTGGTTCGGTCATTGAAATTTGATTTAATGCGTAAAAAAGAGATTGTTCATATAATGAAGAGTCTTCAAGATTAGCGATCTTTTTATCTATTTCAGTGGTGTCCAGATTATATTTTTCAGATGCTCTTTTCACTGCCATTAAAACTGAATCTTTTTCAGAATAAACACTTTTTATTGCCATACTAAATATTCCTCATTTCTGTTCATAATGACTTCGTGAGTGAAACAAAAAAAGCCCATCTATGAAGATGGGTTTGATAACGTGGAATAATCTATCATACAGGCTCATTCACTGTAATAGTAGGATACCCTCGTTATATCTTCCCAGCTCCCGAAGAAGATAATACTTAATAGAAATGGCAGGTTTCCTGGCTTGTGCTTCCACCTACTCTAATCCCTTCCCGTCCGTAGACAGTGGATATCATTATTTCGTCAGCACTTACAGTTGCGGGTACAGTTCTGGATTCTCACCAGATTCCCTATTAAGTCTATATAGACACCATTCATATTGGTTATTATCTATATTTAGTGTTTTAATTTATAACTCACTACTAAATATTGTATAGGTTCAACTATAATATACTATTTTCACTTTGACAATAACAAAAATAATTCTCAGAAAATTGTGTACGAACGATTTTTTATATGTTATATTAATTGGCAATTACATATCGTGTAAGAATTGGTGCCAAGCTGAGGCTTGGCTTAATAGGGAAGAACGGTGCAAGTCCGTCGCTGTCCCGCAACTGTAATTCGGAGTGAATCACGCAATACCACTGTCTTTTGACGGGAAGGTGTGAGGAGCATTGATGATAAGCCAGGAGACCTGCCAATTTGTAGTACACACCAGATACCTACGTGGAAATAGGTGGTGACATTCATTTGTACGGCAACGAGTTATGAGTTGTTTGATTTCTTAGACATACCTTTAACTTGATTGTTATAGCCATTTCCGGTTCACGGAGATGGCTTTTTTGTATTTGGAAATATGTAAATGAAAAGGAGGAATTGTACATGAATTTAGCAAGTACAACCATCGGTTACCCATACATTGGCGGTAATCGAGAGTGGAAACGTTGTGTTGAATCATTTTGGAAGGGTGAAAAATCAGAGGAACAGTTTATTTTTGAAATGAAAACCATTCGCTTAAATCATTTGAAGCACCAGCAATCATTAGGATTAGACATCATCACGGTCGGAGACTTTACTTTTTATGACCGTATGCTGGACCTTGCGGCAATGTTCGGTTTAATTCCAGCACGTTATAAGTGGACAGGAGAAAAGTTAGACCACACGACTTATTACGCAATGGCGCGTGGAGCAAATGATGTGGTGGCTTCTGAAATGACGAAATGGTTTAATACAAACTACCACTACATTGTACCTGAGTATGAAGGTCAGCCACTTAAATTAACACAAAACTACATTTTAGATTATTTTTTAGAAGCAAAGTTCGAACTAGGTCTAATGACAAAGCCAACCATTATAGGCCCCTATACTTTTGTTCAATTATCTAAAGGCTACGATTCTAAATCAAAAGCAGCATTTATATTAAGACTCATACCTCTTTATGTTCAAGTACTCCAACAACTTGTAGATGCTGGAGCAGAGTGGATTCAAGTGGAAGAACCAGCATTAGTCCTTTCACTAGCACCGGAAGATATCAAACTCGTTCAACAAATTTATAAACAATTACGAGAAGATGTTCCTGCAGCAAAACTGATGTTACAAACCTATTTTGAAGGATTATCAGCGTATGAAGAGTTAATACAATTACCTGTTGCTGGCGTTGGGCTAGATTTTATTCATGGTGCCAATCAGAATATGGCTTCACTACGTAAATATGGTTTCCCACAAGATAAAGTATTAGGGATTGGTATCATTAATGGGCGTGATATTTGGCGTGCAAGTTTAGCAGAAAAAGCAATGATGACCAAAGCTATTTTATCCTTAAGCGGCGTAAATGAAGCGTGGGTTCAATCTTCTTGCAGTTTACAACATGTACCTGTCACAACTAACTCTGAAAAGACTCTGGATAAGACATTACTAAATGCCTTATCGTTCGCCGATGAGAAAATCATCGAGTTAACGCATATAACCTCCTTCGTTTCAGACGAGAACTGGTCAGGAAGTAAAAATGTGTCACAAAGTATAGTAGCCATTCAAGCCTTAGAGCAGCATGAGACAAGGAACAATCCACGTGTGAAGGAGCTTTTATTACAAGTCAGACAAGAGCATTTTACACGTCCAATGCCCTTTAAAGAACGTCAATCTTTACAAAAAGAAGCTTTACAATTGCCTGATTTTCCAACCACGACGATTGGAAGCTTCCCTCAATCCAATCAAGTAAAACGTACTCGCACAGCATGGCGTAGAAAAGAAATTACCGACATACAATACTCTGAATTTTTGAAAGCTGAAACCGCTCGATGGATACACATTCAGGAAGAGATTGGCCTTGATGTCTTTGTTCATGGTGAATTTGAGCGCACTGATATGGTGGAATACTTTGGGGAAAAGCTGAAAGGTTTTGCTTTTACAGAAAAAGCCTGGGTGGTATCCTATGGATCACGTTGTGTGAAACCGCCGATTATTTATGGTGACGTCGAGTGGACATCGCCAATGACAGTAAAGGAAGTAGTAGAAGCACAACAGCTAACGTCTAAGTATGTTAAGGGAATGTTAACAGGTCCTGTTACCATCTTGAATTGGTCTTTTGTCCGAGATGATCTTTCTCGTGAACAGGTAGCCAACCAAATTGCCTTAGCTTTGAAGGAAGAAATTCATGCATTAGAAAATGCAGGCATTGCCATTATTCAGGTGGATGAACCCGCTTTACGCGAAGGCTTGCCACTCAGGAAAGAAGACTGGAATGAATATTTATCATGGGCAGTAAATGCATTCAAACTTGCGACTTCAAGTGTCAGAAATGAAACACAAATTCATACCCATATGTGCTATTGTGAGTTTAATAACTTTATAGAGCCGATTCGTGCCCTTGACGCAGATGTCATTTCAATAGAAACGTCTAGAAGCCATGGGGAACTGATTCAATCACTAAAACAAAATCCATATGAACTTGGTATCGGTTTAGGTGTGTATGATATACACAGCCCACGTGTCCCTAGCGTAGAAGAAATCGACACAATATTAAAAGAAAGTTTCGAGATTATTTCGAAAGAACAGTTTTGGGTGAATCCAGATTGTGGTTTAAAAACACGCCATGAAGAAGAAACCATTGCTTCATTAAAAAATATGGTAACTGCTGCACGAAAACTTCGTCAACGGAAACAACAAACTGTATAATATTAATTCCCATAAAAGAAAGAAGATGTAAGTTAAAAATCAATTACATCTTCCCTTTTATTTGGCAAATTCGAATTGTATCCCTTAACAAGTTTCCCTACTCCAAAGAGTCTGCTAACAGCTCCTCATATATTTCATTGTATTTTTTAGCTGATTGAAACCAACTATAATCTTGATTCATCGCATTTTCTATTTAGCGTTCCATGAATCATTTTGATGATAAAAATCTAATGCTCTTTTAACGGTATGCAGCGTATCATGGGCGTTCAAGTTCTTAAATGAAAAACCATTCCCAATACCAGCTGAATAAAATTATCGACGCCGTGTTTGGCCTGATTTCTGAGTAATGTAAAGAAAGCGACCCTGAAAATAGGAGTCGCTCTTGTTAATTATTGATATTTTTTAAGAAACTATTTAAAACTTTTCTATACCGCCATATGTCTTTATTATCGACCGGAAGCTCATTTATGTCCCAATATGATTGATATTTCCTATATGCTGTCAGCTTTCCATCAGGATATTGCATAAATGTTAGGGTTCCGCTGTTTTCCTCATCTTGTATAGCTATGTAGTACTTCGAACCATCCCAGTTGGCCAATTCACCAAACCTATCGCAAAACTGCTCAACATCTGCTTTACTTCGTATAATCATTTTATTCACTCCTTGCTTTAATAGATTGATTTGTTGATATCTTTAATAGTCTGCCGTATCATAATTTGATAGTATTATAACATACATCTTTCCTGGAATTTAATATATGTAAGATTTCCGAACTACAAATCAAAAAATCTAATACAAGAAAAGAGAGAATTTTTTATAATTCCCTCTTTTAGTAAAATTAATTAAGTTGTATTTGAAGTATAAATTTAAAGCACCGAACCAGATACTCTTTTTCCAGGAAACAATGTTTCTATATTATTAAATGAAGAAACTAATCGATTGCTCGCTTCTGAATCTAATTCATAACGATTATTTCCTAATTTCTTTATTTGATTATCTAAAATAAATACACCTTTTAAAATATGGGTTGCACCTAGAGCTGTAAGGACAGGTTTCAGAGCATAATCCAGCATTAATAAGTGACCGAAAGTTCCACCAACAGCAATGGGTAAGATCCTTTTGCCTTCGAGACCATTTTGCGGAAGAAGATCCAAGTAAGTTTTTAGTACTCCTGAAAAGGATGCTTTGTAAACCGGAGTCAGTATCACGACCAGATTTGAGTGCTCAACTTTCTTATTTTGCTTTATTATTTCTTCACTATCAAACCTCGCTTGAATTAAATCTTCTGATGGAAGATTGCGGATATTAATGATTTCAGGCGTTATTCCAACCCCATTCAAATGATTTATCACACCATGTAAAACCCCATTTAATTTCGTATGTTCTGAAGGACTGCCAGAAATAATTGTCACTTTACTCATTATTGTGTACTTCCTTTCCTCGTTGGATTTTTTTACAAAAATCATTTTTTACTTTTTGTCTGATTTAGGTCCAGTTAATTTGATAGAACCAATATCACTGTGGGGATGACTAAGGGATTTAAATCTTTTATATTCATTTTCTAAGTCCGTTAGTGATAGCTCAAAAAGGTGTTTATCTTCTTTCTTATATACATTATAAGCAATCAGTTTTTTTATTAGTTTATTGCGCTTATTTTCAACAGCATTCCGAAGAATCTCTCCCATCCGAATCACTCCTATTTATAATTTAATAAATACAACGTTTTCGTATGGATCATAATCTTTAGATTCGTAAACTAGAAACAGGTCTATTTAATAATTCTCTAGAACTTTCAAATAAAAAATATGCGGCTTTAATAATTGCCGATTCATCAAGGGTAAATCCGGGATGATGCCACTCCTCGTTTCCGTTTGTACCGAAAAATGCAAAAGTCCCTGGGACGTTATAAAGATAGTAGGAGAAATCCTCACCGGCCATTGATGGTTCCGGATCAAGTACTTTTAAGGAATACTTTTTAGCAGCATACCTTGCAATCTCCGTCACCGACTTATGGTTATCTAGTGGTGGTGGACCTGGAAACCAGCCAATTTCAACTTCGTGTGAAAAAGCTGTGGCAATGGATTGAACAATTGTATAAAATTTTGCTTTTACGTCTGCTCGAACTTTATTGTCAAAAGTCCGAATGGTCCCCTCAAGGATGATATTATCTGGAATAACGTTCCATGTGCTGCCGCCCACAACTTTCGTCACACTTAATACCGCACTTTGAAGAGGAGACACATTCCGACTAACTACAGACTGAAGAGCAGTTATAAGGTGCCCTGCCGCTACAATTGGATCCTTTCCATGTTGCGGTATTGCAGCATGGCTTCCTTTACCATAGAGAACAATATGAAATCGATCGACTGCAGCCATTAAAGGTCCATCTTTTAAGCCAACAGTTCCCACAGGAAGGTCTGGTTTATTATGAAGTCCAATTATGGCTTCTACTCCCTCGAGCTGACCATCATGAATCACCTTTTGGGCACCACCGCCTGATTCTTCGGCAGGCTGAAAAATAATCCGAACTGTTCCATTCATCTCAGCTTGAGTTTCTTTCAAAAGATAAGCCGCACCTATAGCTGCTGCAGTATGAAAATCATGACCGCATGCATGCATTTTTCCTTTGACTTTTGAGGCATATGGAAGACCTGTTTGTTCCACGATCGGAAGAGCATCAATATCTGCACGAATGGCGACAATAGGACCTGGATTCGCGCCCTTTATTTCTGCAAAGACACCTGTTGACAATCCTGTCCTGCGAATATCAATTTCTTTATCCTGCAGCCATTTTTTAATGGACTTTGTTGTTTCAAATTCTTCGTTTGATAATTCTGGGTATTGATGTAAATGACGCCTTATTGAGATGAGGTGCGATTCCAATTCAGTTCGATCCATATCCTCACTTCCTTCTATAAATCAAATCGAAAGCATTTTACTAATATCTCTTGATTTTGAAATTCCTTGGTTTGATCTCGTTTGAAACCAAACCATTCGTACAGCCGGATGGCTTTATGCATTTTATCACTTGAATGCAAATATAAGCTTGTCGCTCCAACCTCCTTGGCGTAGGCAACACTTGCTTTTAATAACTCTTGTGCTACTCCACGCCCTCTTGCTTCAGGATGAACACCTAACAAACGAATAATTGGTGAGAAAATTTCAAGGTCTGGCCTTGCATATGCCTTCTCCGAGGATTGAAAAAGCTGCAAACTTCCAAGGATATCCTGATTGCTTTTTGCCACTAATATCTTATCGACATCTGCATTATCAACGGAGGCTTGTATATTTTCTAAATACCATTTCCAAACTTCAGGATCTTTATAGGAATGTTCATACTGTTGATAACTCTGTACTAATAAATTCCTTACCTGTTCCTTTTCATCTTCTCTAATCTCATCAATGATGATTTGGTTTGTCACCAAAACATTCACCTTCCTCCCTATGGATGTTGTTAATTCACCTGTTCTTTCAGAGGTGTAAAAAATGATTCACCAGAAATTCGTTGTAAGAAACGACGGGTACGTTCCTCCTTTGCTGCATGAAAAATTTCCAATGGTGTACCTTCCTCGACGATTACTCCTTCATCCATGAACAACACCCGATTCGATACTTCTCTTGCAAAACTCATTTCATGGGTGACAACCACCATCGTTATACCTTCTTGTGCAATCGATTTAATAACGGATAGAACATCTCCAACTAACTCAGGATCAAGTGCAGATGTAGGCTCATCGAAAAGAATTACCTCTGGATTTAACGCTAAGGCTCTAGCAATCCCAACCCTTTGTTGCTGCCCGCCTGAAAGCTGAGAAGGATAGTGATGCAGTTTATCACTTAAGCCCACTTTCTCTAGAACTCTTTCACTTTGATGTCTTGCGTCCTTTTTCTTTACCTTTTTTGCCACGATTAACCCTTCCATCACATTTTCCACCACTGTTTTATGGGCAAATAAATTATAATGCTGAAAAACCATGGCCGATTGTTTTCTGATCGCGAGCATTTCTTTTTTTGTGGCTTTTTCTGAATCAACAATTATATTTCCTATTTGAACTATTCCAGCATTTGGTTTTTCTAAGAAATTGAGGCACCTTAACAGTGTCGTTTTGCCCGATCCACTTGGACCAAGGATGGTAACGACCTCCCCCTTTTCAATTTTTAAGTTAATTCCTTTTAACACTGGCAACTGATTAAATGATTTTTTGATACCTTGTAAATAAATCATGACACGCCTCCTCGATTATAAGCAGTCACCTTTTTTTCAAGTAAAAAAGATATCCCTTCTACTAGAATCGTAATGCCCCAATAGATAATACCAGCGGCAATAAAGGCTTCTAGAAATTTCAAGTTAACCGAAGCCACAATATTAGCAGCCCCCGTTACTTCTTTCTGAGATACAAGAAAAGCTATTGATGAAGTGTGCAGGAAGCCAACAAAAATATTCGTGAAATTCGGAATAGACTGAGCTAAAGCCTGTGGTAAGATAATGCGGTTCATCGCCTGAAACTTTGTCATCCCAACCGAGTAAGCAGCCTCCATTTGCCCATTTGAAACGCTGATAATACCAGATCGGATTATTTCAGATAAATACGAACCTGCAGCCAATGTTAAGGCTATTAATACAAACAAAATAATCGGGATTTTATTTGTTTGGATACCTAAATCAAACCTGAGTGAAAGTTGATCGAGTAATAGTGGGAAGCCAAAATAAATGACCATAATATGCATGATAATGGGTGTTCCTCTGAAAAAGGACACATAACCATTTGCGATTCGATAGAGAAATTTCATTTTATAAATTCTTACGAGAGCCACACCAATACCGATTAAAAAACCGGCCAGCAAGGGAACAATGGTTAGGATCAGTGTAATAGGAAGCGCCTTAATAATTTCTTTAAATGCTATCCAAATAAATGGAATATCAATTGTCATGTAAGTGATCCTCCTTCCTAAGCAACGGCCGTTACATCAGCCTTCTGATAGCGATTGAAATATTTTTCTAGTTTACTAAATATCTTTTCAAACATTACGACAATAATATAGTAAATAATTGATAGAGAGAGATAAACTTCAAGTGCATGTGCGGTTGCAGCTATAAGGGTATCTCCTCTACCCATCATGTCCATCACTCCAATGGTAAAGGCAAGAGAAGTATCCTTTAAAGAACCGATCACTGAATTTGCCATATTCGGAAATGCAATCCTAACGGCCTGCGGAAGAACGATCCGGAAAAAGTTCTGTCTGCTTGTCATCCCGACAGAAAAGGCTGCCTCGGTCTGACCGTAATCCACTGCACGAATGGCCGCTCGAAAAATTTCTGAAAATCCAGCACCATTACTAATTGCGTAGGTTATGATGACAAAATAAATGGCCTCCATCCTTGTAATATCAATAGAAAATAACAGTAGGAGAATTGCTGGCAGACCATAAAAAACAAGGAATAATTGTATTAATATTGGAGTTCCCCGAATAAATGAAACGTATAATATCACTAGTTGATTCAAAATTGGTATTTTATAAAGTCTCGGTATCGCTGCTGCGATACCGAGGACAAGTCCTAGAATAATAGATGCTGCTAATATCTGTAGAGTTATTCCTAGGTATTGAATAAGTGTCGGAATAAACTCAATTATTAACATCAGATCAAATGCTTTCCCCATTTTGTTTCAAACCTCCCAAACGCTTCTCCCACATTTTAAAAATTAACGGTATAGTCAGCTCCTAACCATTTTTTACTCAACTCACTTACTACTCCTTCTTTTTTCAATTCAACCAGTGCTTCATCAATTCTTTTTTGTAAAGGTGTTTCATCTTTTCTAAGAAGGAAATATACCTTTGAATTAAGCAGCGGCTCACCTACTACCTTTTGTTGTGCATCTACGGCATCGTTACTGAAATCGACAGAAAATGGTGTCGTGATCGTTGCGTCTGCGCGACCTGTTTTTATTTGATTAATCGTAGAATCAGGTCCATTCCCCGCATAAACGATTTCAATTCCTGCATTATTTTCTTTGTTGTATTTTTCTAAAAAAACAGCTGAATTACTGGTTGCACTTACAATAGCCTTTTTCCCTTTTAAATCCTTAATTGAATGAATATCGTTATTATCTTTATGAACCGTTACATGAAGCGGAAAGATATTATATGGTTCCTCATTAAACAGGAATTTCTCTTGGCGTTCCTCATTTACTTCCATTTGGTGTGCCACAAAATCAATCTTATTTGTTTCTAAACTTAATAAAAGATTAGAAAATTCCATCGTTTTGAATTCAAATTCGTACTCAGGCAGCTTTTCATCAATTTTTCGAACTAATTCAACATCATATCCAGTTAACTTTCCATCCTCATCAATGAAGCAAACATTAGGAAATTGTGTCCCAGTTCCAACTATTATTTTTTGGACTTTTGCGCCCTCATTAGCACTACCTGAACTTTCTTCTTTAGTTGATTTCGTCTCTTGAGAGGAGCATGCACCAAGGACTAAAGCAAGCAGTCCTAGTATTACTATCATGAATTTTTTCTTCATTTTCATTTTCCATCCATCCCTTTTAACTTATATGTTTATTAACCTATTAAATATATGTTTTTAGTCGGAATTAACTCGAAATTTTACTATTAAATTTCTCAAGGACTTTTTCAAGATGGTCAATTCCCACCTTTGTTACCCCTACATACAACTCACCCTGACCAATTTCAACTACAGGTACATGTCTGACTCCATACTTAACTTCCAAAATATCTCTACGCTCATCATGATGGGTAACATCGATCGTTTCATATATATACCCATTATCTTTTAAATATTGTTTTACCTCACCACAATAGTGACAACCTTCTTTAGCCCAAACCACAACGGATAATTCTTTTCCCATCTTTTTTTCCTCCATATCATTTTTCATTTTTATTTTTTATAAAAAAGGCTCTCCATTAAAAGATTTATCATCTTAAATAGAGAGCCTCTAGTTGTCTAGTCGGCAAATATACTCTTCCTTTTACTAATTTTTTGTTTTGTCAACGCGTTGTCACCTTTTTTGCATAACGGTTTTCTGGATAAGGAATTCCTAGGTTACCACGTAATGTTTCAGCTTCGTATTCTGTTCTAAATAGTCCTCGTTTTTGAAGAATCGGTACTACAAAGTCCACAAAATCATTCAATCCATTTGGAACCGCTGAACCAATTATAAACCCATCAGCGCCATTACCTTCAAACCATTCCTGGATGAGATCAGCTACTTTTTCAGGAGTTCCAATAAATGTTGGTTTTGGTGTTGTCTCTTGTAATGCAACTTGTCGAAGTGTTAAATTATGTGCCTTTGCTTGCTGTTTAATTCGATCAGTATGACTTTGGAAGCTATTCTTACCTAAATCTCCTAATTCAGGGAACGGAGCATCGAGAGGATATTGCGAGAAATCATGATGCTCAAAATATCGACCTAGATAATCTAGAGCTTTATCGATTGATACTAGATTTGTAATTTCTTGATATTTTCTTTCAGCTTCTTCATCCGTTGCACCAATAATTGGTGCGATCCCTGGAAGGATTGCGAGTTCATCTGGATTACGTCCCAAAGCTTTTGCTCTGTTTTTAACATCCTGATAAAACTCTCGTGCGGCTGATAATGTTGGATGACCTGTGAATATAGCATCCGCCTCTCTTGCGGCAAGGTCTTTTCCTGCCTCCGAGGAACCAGCTTGGAATATTAATGGTCTGCCTTGCTTGGATCTGCCGATGTTCAGTGGTCCCTGTACGGAGAAAAATTCTCCTCTGTGATTTAATTGGTGTAATTTATCTGAATCAAAAAATACCCCGGTTTCTTTATTTCGAACAAATGCATCATCTTCCCAAGAATCCCAAAGTCCTTTCGCAACTTGCAAGTATTCTGCAGCAATTCGGTACCTTTTCGCATGATCAGGATGTTCCTCGATTGTTTTGCTAAAGTTTAATGCCGTCTTCTCTAATGGAGAAGTAACAACATTCCAGCCCGCACGGCCATTACTGATATGGTCAAGCGATGCAAATTGCCTTGCAACATTAAAGGGTTCACTATATGAAGTAGACAGTGTTCCCACAAGTCCTATATTTGAAGTAACGGCTGCAAGTGCCGACAAAATCGTTAATGGTTCGAAACGATTTAAAAAGTGCGGAATCGATTTCTCGTTAATATGCAAGCCATCGGCAATAAAAACTAAGTCGAATTTTCCTTCTTCGGCCTTTTGTGCCTGATTGGTATAGAACTTCAAACTTACGCTTGCATCTGCTTGAATATCAGGATGTCTCCAACCAGCAATATTTCCTCCAACCCCATGAATAATAGCGCCAAATTTCAATTTTTTTTGAATAGACATTGAATATCCTCCTTTTTTAATTCCAAGTTATTTGATTGGAATACTATAATTATTCTTGTGATTTATCCTATCACGTAAAGAATAAAGATTCTATACTTTACCTGATAGAAAAATATATTGTATTGATTCATAAAATCTATCAAACAAAACAGTTGATTCATTTGATCCAAATCCAATAATTTAGTAAAACAGCACGCTATTTATTAACATTCATTTGACTTCTTTTTATCTCCTCATGTATAAAACACCAAGACCGCTTCGAAAAGCAAATCGGAATCCCATATTCTTGTGCCTTACGTTTTATGGCTCCTGTGAGATTGTGGTTGATAAAGTCTGTTAACACTAAGATTAAATCTACTTTTCTTGGTATATCAGTGCGAACCATCTTTTTTTTCCGTCCATTTAAATGGATTACTTCCCCGAAGCCCTCCCCCTCTAAATTTTTAAGAATATTACCGATACGATCTCCTCCTATAACTAACAGGGACTTCATGGCCCAACCTCCTCATAATTGCTTACCAAAACCCAACTAAACCTACTACTCAACTAGGAATTATGATAATAAAAAGTACTTCATAAATGATTAATGAAGACCTTTTGTATACTATTGGATTATTTACTAAGTATAAGTACATTTACCTATATCAATGTTGATTGTTCTTCTTCCCAAACCGTACTAGGAATTTCTCGTCGAAGTACTGGGATAACCTCCTCAGCAAACCTCTCAAGCTGTTCATATTGTTCTTCGATACTTAAGCCCCCTACTCCAATGGCTTGCACCTGATGTCCAAAAGCTTGGTGATAGTTAAGAATTTTCTCTATTATTAAATCTACACTTCCTATTAATGCTGAACCATGTTGAATGTGGTCTTCAAGGTTCTTAAATGGAGATTGATTATGTTTTGCTGCATCTGAATTCATTTGAATATCATAGTAGGGACGGAAACGTTTTATTGCTTCTTCCGTTGTATTGGCCAAGTATAAACTGCCTGCACCTGCACCGACTATTGCTTTATTCGAATCATAGCCATAATACTCAAGCCTCTCGCGGTAATGATCGATTAACTCTTTATATTTACCCATTGGATGAAAGGCATTTGATGAAAAGATCGGCTCCCCATTCTTAGCTGCCAGCTCAGTAGAAAGTGGACTTGATGCACTGCCATGCCAAATGGGTATCTTTTTTTGAAACGGTCTAGGTTCTGTCGTTACATTGCATAATGGTGGACGGTATGTCCCTTCCCATGAGACATTTTCTTCGGTCCATAAGCGCTTCAGAAGATCATATCGTTCAGCAAGTGAAGCCCATTGTTCTTCCTCTTTTATACCAAATAACGGGTAATGGCGTGGATCGTTACCTTTCCCAATCATCATCTCTAACCTTCCACCGGATAGATGATCCAGTGTGGCATAATCCTCTGCTACCCGAACAGGATCAAGAATACTCAAAACCGATACAGTAGGCAGTATGCGTATTTTAGAGGTTTTGGCAGCAATGGCTGTTAACAATACTGCTGGTGAAGAAGATAAAAATGGAGCACCATGCCTCTCACCGACCCCATAGCCATCAAATCCAAGGGATTCAGCTAAAACAGCCTGGTCGATTACCTGTTGAATTCTTTCTTGTGCGGTTAATAGTTCACCCGACAAACCATTAGGTTGATTACTTATAAGATCAAACAATACAAATTTCATTCTTATTTCCCCCGATTCTATCTCTTACTTTATAGAGGATCATGGCAAGCAACCCAGTGCCCCGTATGAATTTCCCTAAAAATAGGCTGTTCTTCTCGACAACGAGCTGTCGCTGCTGGACAGCGGGTATGAAATCTACATCCAGCTGGGGGATTTGCTGGTGATGGAATTTCCCCCTTTAAAGATATTCGTTCTCTGGTACGGGCAGGGTCCGCAATTGGTATCGAATCAATTAAACCCTTTGTGTAATGGTGGGCAGGATGCAAGAATAATGTTTCACTCGGTGCCATTTCCACCATTTGTCCCAAGTACATCACACCGATTCGATCAGATACATGTCGTACAATATTTAAGCCGTGAGCAATAAATAAATAAGTTAAATCCCTCTCCCTCTGTAAATCCTGGAGTAAATTAACGATTTGTGCCTGTACTGATACATCTAAAGCAGATACTGCTTCATCAGCTAAAATAAACTGAGGATTAAGAGCAATCGCTCTGGCAATGGCGATACGCTGCCGCTGACCTCCAGAAAATTCATGTGGATAAAGATTAAAACTACTTTTATTTAAGCCAACAACCTCTAATAAGTCTTGAACCCTATCATGCTTATCTTTTGCACTAAGCGAATCATGAACCTGAAGCGGTTCACCAATAATGTCTCCAACCTTCCAACGGGGATTAACAGAACCATATGGATCTTGATAAATCATCTGCATATTTCTTCTCTTTTCACGTAATTCTTTTGCATCCAATTTCGACAGATCCTGCCCTTGAAAAAATACTTTTCCACTCGTTGGTTTCTCTAACTGCAATAGAACCCTGCCCAATGTAGATTTTCCACTTCCAGATTCCCCGACAAGACCGAATGTCTCCCCTTTCTCAATCGTGAAAGTCACATTCTCCACTGCTCGTAAGTAGGAAGAATTTCGAGAGAAAGGACTCTTCTTGCCAATCGGATAAAATTTGCTCAATTGCTGAATAGTAAACAATGGTTCAGAGCCACGCTTTGAATCGCTTAGGACTATTTCCTTAATAGAGTGCCTATCATTTTTTGTTTCCCCTGACGGTTGTTTCCAATCAAATGACTCTACTAAGTCCTCTGCATACCAGCATGCCGTATAGCGATCATTCACTTCTCTTAATGGAGGTAACTCCATTGAACAGCGTTCTGTTGCAAATGGACAGCGCGGATGAAACTGGCATCCCGGAGGCAGATCAGCCAATCCTGGAATAGACCCATTTATAGAGTAAAGTTTTTTACTTCGATCACTATCTATTGTGGTAATCGACTGCAGCAATCCACGTGTATAAGGATGGTGAGGAAGCTCAAACATTTGCGATACCGTTGCATACTCAACAATTCTTCCTGCATACATCACAATAATCCTGTCTGCCATTTGTGCAGCAACACCCATATCGTGTGTGATTAAGAGAATCGACATACCAAACTCTTCCTTTATTTCTTGTAGTAACTTCAGTATCTGAGCTTGAATTGTGACGTCAAGTGCAGTTGTTGGCTCATCTGCGATCAATAGGTCAGGACCACATGCAAGTGCCATCGCAATCATTGCACGTTGCAGCATTCCTCCAGAGAGTTCATTCGGATATTGATTCAATCGTAATGCAGGGTCGGAAATACCAACCCGATTCAATAAATAAAGCGCGCGTTCTTTCGCCTGTAATTTTGTAAATTGCTTGTTTTCAAGAATGGTTTCGATAATTTGGCTGCCAATCGTAAAAACCGGATCAAAAGCAGCCATTGGTTCTTGAAAAATCATCGCCACTTTTTTCCCACAAATCGAACGAAGTTTTTTTTGAGAGAGTTGGGCTAGGTCCATTCCATCTAGTACAATGCTTCCTGCTGATATCTTTCCATTTTCATAATCAATGAGCCTCATGATTGCCTTCGATGTAACGCTCTTGCCGCTCCCAGACTCGCCGACAATGCAGACAGTTTCACCGATGTTAATATGTAACGATACATCTTTGATTGCGGTAAGATCACCATCCTTCATGGTAAAATCAACTTTCAAATGTTGAATATCAAGGAGCTTTTCCATCTGAAGTTCCTCCTTTATCTAGTTCTGCTTGTTTTCGGATCAAATGTATCTCGAAGTTTATCTCCAATTATATTTACAGAGAGAACAAAAAGGGTAATAGCTAAGCCAGGAAACGTGGAAATCCACCAGCCTACAGTCAAATAACCTCGACCCTGCGAAAGAAGGGCTCCCCAATCTGGAATTTCTTTAATAATACCCAGTCCAAGAAAGCTCAACCCTGATCCAATTAATATGGAGGTACCGAGACCAATTGTCGCCATGACTAAAAGCGGGGACCAGGAATTTGGTAATAGGTGCCAAAGAAATATCCTCCATTCAGGTGTACCTATGGAACGAGAAGCCTCAACATATTTGCGCTTTTTAATACTCATCAATTGTCCTCTCATTACACGTGCATAACCTGGAATGGATGAAACTGCAACTGCTAAGACAATATTCATTAATCCTGGTCCAAGTGCAGCAGCGATGGCTAATGCTAGAAGAATACCAGGAATCGTCATCAAAATTTCAATTAACCGCATTACGACCACATCAATTATGCCGCCAAAATAACCGGATACTGAGCCGATTATTCCGCCAATCAATCCTCCAATTAGAACGGAAGCAATTCCAATTATAAGAGAGTCGCTGCTGCCATAGATGACAAGACTCAAAACATCCCTCCCAAAATAATCAGTTCCGAACCAATGTGCTGAATTCGGAGGACTTAAAATAAGGGATGTATCCATAAAGGTTGGCGAATAGGGAGCAATCCATTTTGGAAATAAGGCACACAAGATAATGAATATCACAACCATGCCTGCACCTAAAATAAATAGATTTTCTACAGAGAAGTTTGTTTTTTGCTTAGTGAATTTCCATTTTGGAACATGCAGCACCGTTTTGGTATTTACCACTTCCTTCATCACCATTTCCCTCCCACTTTATTATTTTGGTTTTCCTTTAATGAGCTCTTCTTACCCGTGGGTCAATGAATGAATACGATAAATCAACTAAAAGATTAATCACCACATAAACAATAGCACTGAAGAAGACAACACCTTGTATGACAGGTAAGTCTTTAGCCATAATGGCATCTGCTACAATTCGACCAATCCCCTGTCTTGAGAATACCGTTTCAATAACAACTGTACCGGCCAATAGTTCCCCGATATTTAGTCCAATGATGGTTATGGCAGGAATAAGTGCGTTGCGAAGGGCATGACGATACATAACGACCCGTTCCGAAAGACCCTTAGCACGCAAAGTAACAATAAATTGCTCATTAATCACATCAAGCATGCTATTACGCACCATCCGAATGATAAAGCCCGCCCCCACTAAACCCAATGAAAGGGATGGCAGCACTAATGTTTTCCAACCATCAGACCCTATGCTAGGCAGCCAGTTTAAATAGACAGAAAATATAAGAATAAGTAAAATCCCCGACCAAAAAGTCGGCATTGATATACCAAATAATCCGATGATACGAGCGATAATATCAATCCATTTATTACGATAAATGGCCGATAGAACACCAAACGTAACTCCAATAACAACAGATAATACCGCGCTTGTAATCGTTAAGGCCAGTGTGGCTGGAAAATGTTCTACTATCTTTGGCAGTACTGGCTCACTATTCACTACAGATTGACCAAAATCACCTTGAAGTACATTCATAAAATATTCTGAGAATTGAATGTAAAACGGCTGGTTGAGCCCCAATTCCTTGCGTAAATTCGCGACCATTTCAGGTGTTGCAACTGAGGGATCAATCATAGAAAGCACTGGATCCCCCGGAAGCAAATAGATGATGGAAAAGACAAGGATTGAGGAGCCAATAATCGATACAAATGCAGTCGAGATTTTCAACAATACCTTGTTTACTAGAGTCACAATGTATCAGCTCCTTCTCTCTTTTATTCAATACTTACATCATTGAATAATGGATAGCCTAATGCATCGAATGTAATACCATTTACTGTTTTAGAGGCAGCAACCGTATATGGAAATACATAAATTGGAATGATCCACGCATCTTTAATAATTTTTTGCTGCGCTTTTTTATAAATTTCTTCACGCTTTGCCTGGTCAAGCTCTGAAGTTCCTTGTTCTAGCAACTGGTCTAATTCTGTGTCAGAACCTCCAGGTAATCCTTTAAAAACAGCTTCCTCCTCTGGTGTTCGTGTATGGTAGATCGCACGAAGCGCATTTGGATCAGAATTCACTTGGCTGTTTCCATATAAATCGTAATCAGCGTTCGTATAGATTACCGACGCAACGTCTTTTGTAATGTTAATCTCAACCTTGATTCCAATTCTTTTTAACTGCTGCTGGACAATGACAGCAATATCATTTCGTTTCTCACGATTAGGTGATCCGTCTACATAATTCAATGTAAGCTGCTTACCATCTTTTACACGAATACCATCTGAACCTTTTTCATAGCCGAGCTCGTCAAGAATTTTATTAGCCTTGTCGATATCTACTTTCACACTGCCTTCGAGTGATTTATCATATCCTACTATCCCAGGGGTCAGCGGTGACCAGGATCTTTCGTATGTGCCTAAGTATAATGTCTTTACAATCGAATCAACGTCAATTGCAAGTTGAACAGCTTGACGGGCCTTTACATTATTCCAAGGTTCTTTTCTTTGATTGAAAAAGAGTGTATATGGCAAGCCTATTGTGTTTACAGTAAGTAATTGTGTTTTAGGATCATTCTTTAAGGAAGCAATATTTTGTGGTGGTACTGTTTCAGCCGCAAGCACCTGTCCGCTTTGCACACTGCCAATTCGTGTTGCCTCTTCCGGAACAATTTTAAAGCTAATTTTATCCAAGTAAGGTTTTCCTTTGTTTTCTACGTTAGAAGGTCCCCAATTGTAATCACTATTTTTCTCAACTTGAATGTCGGCATTTTCTGTCCAATTAACAAATTTAAATGGTCCAGTCCCCACTGGGTTTTTACCAAACTGATCACCATATTTTTCTACCGCAGTCGGTGAAACAATCCCGAGCTGGTTTTGACTTAAGTTACTTAAGAATGCAGTAGAAGGCGTTGCAAGGTTAATTTTTATCGTATACTCTTCTAAAACTTCTGAAGACACGTAAGGTCGAAGAAGACTTAGTGCATTTCCTGATTTTGTTTTTGGATCAATAATACGATCAAAACTGAATTTTACAGCCTCAGCGTTAAAGGGTGTCCCATCGTGAAATTTCACGTCTGCGCGCAATTGAAATATATAACTTTTTCCATCCTCCGAAACCGTCCATTCCGTTGCCAGCCATGGTTGGATTGAACCATCCTCTGCTTGAATAACTAAGTTATCAAAAATGGTGCGGAATACACGTCCCGCTACGGCTAAACCGCTTCGATGCGGATCAAGTGAATCGGGAGATGTTGCGAGAGCATAGGTTAATTCCCCACCTTGTTTAGGTTGTGCATCGGCCTCTTTGTTTGTTTCTGCTGAACTATTTTTTGTACTAGCACTATTTGCACAACCAGATAACAGAAGCAATAACGCCATTGAGATAGAAATAACCTTAGTCCAATTTACTAGTTTCACATCAAACGCTCCTTCTCAAATTTTAAAATGGAAGTCTTACAAACTACTTCGCAATGTAAAATTTTTTCATATTATTTATACCCGAATACTCGGAATTAAAATATAATATATCCTTAATTAAACAGTTCTCACTGGTTTAAAAATATTCTACTTGCAATATATGGGTACTCTCCTCTAATCTCTATTCCCGTATTTCGTTTCGTGTTAAGCGGACTTAACAACTGAAATGATTTAATTCTTTCTTCTTCTTTTTCTACCGGTGTATGTATAATAAATTCATCCACTTGATACGTTCGATAAAGTTTTTCTAAAATTTCGTTTACATAGTCAGGGGTTCCAGCCACAATGTCTGCTTTTTGTTCTGTGATTTCAAATGGTTCCCCCGACTGCTTCCCAAACACTTCTGCTTGCTCAATAGTTTGTAACGTTACCGAGCGACCGCTCTTCAGATGGACTTTAACAATTTTTCTGTCTCCTGCCAGTTGTTTAGCTTCTGATTGAGTTGAAGCAGCTATAACAGCCAAGGAGATGATGAATCTTCCATTTGGATAACCATCACGATAAACCTTTGCCGCCTGTTCAATTACCCTTTCATCACTATTAATAAATTTTGCAAATACAAATGATATCCCCTGTTCTGCCGCAAGCTGAGCACTATTAGCACTTGCACCAAGTAAAAAAATTTCAGGTTTTTTCTCGGGAATCGGTGTTGCTTGAATTCCAGTAAGAGGGTGTTCAGCATCAACAGAATTTTCAATTAATTCGTTTAAAAAAGAAAGCCGTTCAGAAAAGTCCTTTCCATCATTAACCGTGCCATACTGGAGGGCCTTTGTTGATAATGGAAGCCCTCCTGGTGCTTTACCAATTCCTAGATCCACTCTTCCCGGAGCGAGAGTTGATAAGACATGGAAGTTTTCAGCCACCTTATAAGGGCTATAATGCTGAAGCATAACACCCCCTGAACCTACTTGAATTGTATTTGTTCGAGCTAAAATATACGAAATTAACACCTCAGGAGAGGAACCTGCCAATTGATCTGTATGGTGATGCTCTGATACCCAAAAACGTGAGTAGCCCCATTCTTCTGCTTTTTGAGCCAATCGAACGGTATTCTGTAACGCATTAAAAGCCGTGCTCCCTGGAAAAATGGGACTTTGATCTAAAATACTTAGCTTATAGCTCATGTTAATTCTCCTCCACGATTTTATTCCGACCTAATTGATAAGAAAAGTGTGTTTTGTATTGATTCTCATCCTATCACCGAAAACAATAAATTGGCAATACTTTACTCGATAGGAAAATATTTGATACTAATAAAAAAAATCTATCAATTAATCTTTAAATTATCTCATTTACTTGGTTTCTTAAGGGGGATTACATTGTTGCTTTGACCAAAATCATTCATAAATTCATTTAGCCTTTTGGAGAGACCTCCATGACCAAAGCGGATAAATTTAGGTTGTTTTTCTAACATATCGTCTTTGACAAAATCCAAAAACGCCAAAATCTGAATTCTACGGAAATGAATATTGACAATTCCATATTCGTAAAACCATTGATCAATCGTATTATATACACCTCTGTTAACCTGGTACTGTCGATTGCACCAATTGAAAAACTGTAAATCTGGCAAATTTAGATACTTACTTGTTTCAAAGAAATTTTCCTTTTTTGCTTCTACAAATACCCTCGAATGGTTATTATTTTGCGTTGTCACACTAATCATCCTTTCTCTTTATATCCAATAATACTCACTTGAATAGTAGGAATTAAAACGGTGCGTTTCCCTCTTTTATTAAGAAATCATTGCTTGTTATTTTATTGTGTTTAATCCTATCACCTAGAAGATTGTAATGGCAATAAGATAGCTGATAGAAAATTGTAATCTTTACATGAAAAAATTAAATAAAAGTCAGGTCCCTTTCCTTCTCAAATTCTCTAACAGACCGAAGAATATCATTCCAGAGCTCGGGGTACATAAATCCATTATTCAAGTGTGTGGCAAAAATATGCTGGTTAATTTGAAGAATATGAGAAACATCTACTTCAATTAGGCTGCCTCTCACAAGCTCATCTTTCATGCACAGGGATGGTAAAAAACCGATGCCATTTCCACTTAGAATAATAGATTTTGCTACTTCAAGATGGTCGACTAAAAATTCTATACGAGGATTAACATTTGCCATCTCAAATAATTTATGGATCCGATTCCAGTCAAAAGCGCCGCATTCGAAAAAAACCATAGGTTCGCTGGCTAACTGCTGAACAGATAAGTTCTCTAGGGATTGAAAGGAATGTCCAGGATAAACGACCAAGCGGACAGAATTGTTTAGAAGCTCAAGCTTTTGTATTCCACGATGAGTAACATCCTTCATAAAGGCGATATCAACCTGCTTCTGAAGAAGTTTATCCAGCAATACATCGTTTGTCGCTGAATGAAATTTAAATCGTAATTGAGGATTTGCTTTCTTTAAGAAAGGAAGCGCAAAAGGAATAAAGTATTGTGATGTAATACTATTAGCCCCAATCACAATTTCATCAGGATTATCTTCCTTCTTCAATCGCTTCTTCCCTTGTTGATAGGTACCAATAATTTGCTCCGCGTATGGGATAAATGCTTTTCCTTCCTCAGATAGTGTCAAACTTCTCCCGTTACGCAAAAACAATTCGATTCCAAGATCTCGTTCTAACGTTTTGATTCTCGCAGTAACGGTTGGTTGTGATAAATATAGTGCTTCAGCTGCTTTATGAACACTCTCCAAATGTACTACATACATAAAAGCTTCAAGATGATCAATATTCATTTTCCCAACCCCTTTCTAACTTTATTAAATAAAAAAGGCCCCTTTACGCGGAATGCGTATAGGAGCCTTTGGATGTCCAATCGGCAAATGAAAATTATTTATGAATTTTCTAAATTCTACTCCAATTAATCCAATAAGTAAAGTAAGAAATGCACTATTTTTTAAATCATTTTGTCAAAAAGCGAAATTTGATTAATTATATTTCTTATCAAAGTCAAACTCCACTTCTTCAAGTTTAACCACTTTTGTTTTCTTTATCAGTTTATAGCCAAAATATAAACTTAGGAAAAACGGTATGCCTAAGTATGCCGCTACCACACCGCCCCAATCAATTTGGTCGGCAAGAAAAGCTTGGAAATTTTGAGCTAATATAACGATAATTCCACAAGCAATTGCGAAGATTGGCCCAATCGGAAACCATTTTGCCTTATACGGCAACATGTCAAGCGAATACCCTTGAGCGATAAAGGCTTTACGGAACCGATAATGACTGATAGAAATACCGAGCCAAAAGATAAATCCTGTTATACTGATTGCGTTCATTAACCAAATATAGACCATGCCATCACCAAAAAAGGAAGCTAAAAAGGCAAGCGCACCTATAGCACAGGTTAGAATTATACCTGCAACCGGAACCCCCCTGCTGTTAAGTTTTCCAAAAATCCGTGGTGCTTGTCCTGCTTTCGCCATTGAATACAACATGCGAGTTGAAGCATATAAACTGGAATTACCAGCCGATAATACCGCCGTTAAAATAACCGCATTCATAAGTGAAGCTGCAAAGGCAATCCCTGCTTTTTCAAAGATAAGGGTAAATGGACTTACCATTACATTATCATTTTGTAAATTCGGATTAGTATAAGGAATCAGGAGACCAATCACAGCAATTGCCAAAATATAAAAAATTAGAATCCTCCAAAAAACACTTTTAATCGCTTTCGGGACATTTTTTTCAGGATTCTCACTTTCTCCCGCTGTAACCCCTACGATTTCCGTTCCTTGGAAAGAAAAACCTGCTGCTATAAAAACAACAAAAACACTTAAAATACCGCCTGAAAAAGGAGCTTTATCAACTGTAAAGTTTTTAAACCCTACTGCTTCCCCTCCCATAATTCCGAAAATCATTAGTAAGCCAACAACGATAAAAATAACAATCGCTGATACTTTAATTAGGGATAACCAATATTCCCCTTCCCCATAACCCTTAACAGATAAATAGTTTAATAGAAATATAAGTGCTAAAAATGAACCACTCCAAACCAACGAAGGACTATCTGGAAACCAGAATTTCATGATCATGGTAGAGGCAGCCAGCTCAGCTGCAATGGTCATCGACCAGCTAAACCAGTAAGTCCACCCAATCGCAAAACCAAATGCTGGATCCACAAATTTCGTTCCATACGTGCTAAATGAACCGCTGACTGGCATAAAGGCAGCCATTTCTCCTAAACTAGTCATGATAAAAAAAACCATTGCTCCCACTATCGCATACGCTAGTAATGCTCCCCCGGGGCCGGCTGAACTGATTGCTGCCCCGCTGCTTAGGAACAATCCGGTTCCAATCGCACCTCCGATTGATATCATGGTTAAATGCCTGGATTTTAACTCACGTTTTAATGTCTGTTCCTGTTGATTTGCAGATTGCTGGAATCTTTCAATTTCGCGTTCTGGTAACATTTACTTCAGCCCTTTCATTTTTTAGTAGAAAACGGTTACAAACGGAAGGATACTTTCTTTTTGATAATTAATGTCCCCCTCGTAGGAAAATCTAGTAAAGGAACAAAAAAGTGTCTACAAGCCATGGGTAAATAGACTTGTAGACACCTAACGAATCGTGCCACAAGTTCCACCTTCCTTCTCATAAACGCTTACGAGGTTAGCTGTCGGATTCGGGCCTCCTGAGTAGCCCTACCTTAAAAAGGATTCACCCCTTGGACTGAATACAATCCAGTATGGTTCCCCCGTGCCTAAACGGTTTCAGCGATTAAGAAATTTGAAACTATTTTCAATATTATAATAGTTGCTATTTTAAGAAAAGTAAAATATTTTTTTACAAAAATATAAAATTGCCTGAGTCTGCCTAAAATACTGACTATTTCAGTTAAATATTTTATTCAACTACATCAAAATCATTATAGTAAATCACTTCACTAAGAAATTTACACCCTTTTATACTCTTGAAAGTAGCTCTTGCTTCTTCTTGATTATCAAACTCAAACATTTGAATACTCTCTCCTGAATACACCGTAATGACCCACATCAAACATCCCTCGCTTCAATTTTTTTATAATAGAACTAAACCTCCTGAGCACCTCCGGTGATTTTCACTATTGGCAACATAAAATTGTTTTATATCTTGTTCTTCTATAATGCAATAAGTGTGCCATGATGGTTCCGATAAGAAATATACATTTTATTATTCCTTTACGTAGATTCACCGCAAAATTTTTTTGCCCACGCCAAATTATTTTGCATAATAATGTTTATATCGTGTCCACAAAGGTCACCTTTGTAAAAGAATTGGAGGTCATATTAGTGGGAATGGTTACTGAAGCAAAATTTCAATTATATAAAGAAAAAATATTGTCTCTAGACTTGCCTTTATACGATCACGATCTTTTAAATTCAACATTTTTATTGGAAAAAGATGAAAAGAAAAAACTTGAGGTTTATTACACACCATTTGACTACATAAATGAGAAAGCTAGGGTAGTTATTGCAGGGATTACACCTGGACTTCACCAGATGAGAAAAGCTTATACAACAGTCATTGAGAATAGACATTTAAATGATGAAGAACTCCTTCATAAGGTGAAAAAAAGTGCTAGTTTTGAGGGAACGATGAGAAATAATCTCATAGCGATGCTAGATGAACTTGAAATACCAAGACATCTGGGTATTTCTTCTTCAAGCGAACTTTTTGGTAAAGCTAATCATCTTGTCTACACTACCTCCATACTCCCACATGCTGTATTTTTCAATCATCAAAATTATAATGGTTCACGCCCAAATATTTTAAAAACTGAAATGCTATTGGACTATGTAAAAAGATATTTTATTAAAGATATCTCTAGGATTGAAGATCCACTAATTATCCCTTTAGGAGTGAATGTAAGCAAGGTACTTGACCATTTTGGCAATAATACACATACTTTGAAGGGATTCCCTCATCCTTCAGGGAGTAATGGTCATCGACATAAACAATTTCGAGAAAATAAACAGGAAATGAAGAGACAAATCGAGAATTATTTTTATATAAATCGTTAGGAGTTTTGTAAACATGGATAAAATCGCTATTATTTCAGACATTCACGGAAATATCCCTGCACTAGAATCGGTCCTTGAGGATATCGATTCTAGACACATTAAAAGAATTATTTGTTTAGGTGATATAGTTGGTAAAGGACCACAATCAAGCATAGCAATACAAATGATCCAAAAGCATTGTGAAATGGTGGTTCGAGGCAATTGGGATGATTTCTTTCCTAAACCCCAAGAGTCTAACACAATCAAATGGCATCAAAACCAATTAACGAAAATACAAATGAATGATTTAGAAGAACTGCCGTTTTCAGTAGAGTTTATGATGAGCGGAAAACTAGTCAGAATGTTTCATGCTTCACCGCGGAGTGTATATGAAAGAATACAACCGTGGGACTCTCTTGAACGTCGCTTAAGTATGTTCGAAAACACAGAACACACAGAAAATATCTCAGGAGAAAGAGATCCAGATGTAGTTTTTTATGGAGATATTCATAATGCCTATCAGCAAACTATTAAAGGTAAAACATTATGTAACGTCGGCAGCGTAGGAAATCCGCTTGATCTCACTCAAGCCTCCTATGCCATTCTTGAAGGAGAATATAACCAAAGCGAAAATGGAGTATTCTCGATACAGCTTGTTCGAGTTCCATACGATATCGAATCATCCATACAAATAGCGAAAGAGATGGAAATGCCTGAGCTTGAGGAATATATTCAGGAATTAACTACAGCAAAATATCGGGGATTAAAAAAGTGAACACAAAACAAGTACCTCTATCATGAGAGGTACTCGTTTTCTGTTTAACCTATTTCGTCGCTGGAGAAACAGAGACTTCTGGTGATGTTACCTTGTCGTAAAAATCAACGAATTTATCACGATCGGCGCTGTCACGGTAAGCCATGGCGACACGTGGATGTTCATTTAGTACACCAGAAATCATATAAGGAATAATGTAACCCCACTCCCATTTTTGGCGCATTTCCAGCATGTGCTTTTCGATCATTCCTAGTACTGGCTTCAGTTCATAGCTTGGCTTTTGGATGTAGCTGACAAGAAGTTCTGTGTTACAGTTACCTGCAGCACGTCCCATGCCGTATACAGAAGAATCCAGGTATGTAACCCCGTTGTTTAATGCCGCTAATGTATTGGCGAATGCTAACTGCATGTTGTTATGTGTATGAATTCCAAGCTGTTTGTTAGGGATCAACTCTTGGAATTTTTTTACCTGGTGCTCAATATCTGTTGGATCCAAGCTTCCGAAAGAATCAACGATATATACAACATCTACAGGACTTTCCCTCACCATATCAAATGCTTTGGTAAGCTGCTTTTCTGGTACGCTCGATAAAGCCATAATATTAAGGGAAGTTTCATAGCCCAAATCATGAAACATTTGTACAAGCTCTAACCCTTTATCTACTTCTCGGATGTAGCATGCCACTCTGATCATATCTAAAACACTTTGTTCGCGTGGTAAAATGTCATTCGGATCGACACGGCCAATATCGACTAGAGCAGAAAACTTCGTGAATTTTTTCTCAGGGAAGATTTCTTTCAAAAAGTTATCGTCGAGAAATCTCCATGGATTTGGCTCAGTGGCATTCAGTAGTTTTGGGGAGTTTTTGTAACCAATCTCCATGTATTCAACACCAGCTGCACTTAAGCTATTATACAAGTCTTGAACAAATTCAACACTGAAATCCCAATTATTAACTAAGCCTCCATCTCGAATGGTGCAGTCTAAAATTTTGCTACGATGTCCCATGAAAGTAATTCCTCCTGTAAATCCTATTTTGTCATTATTTGTAAGTCAAATACTTTAAAGTACTAAATTCTTACTGTGTTTATATCATGTTTCATTCGGAAGAGTCAATCTATTTTCCAAAAATTCATTTTTTTTACAATGAAAAAGCCATCCCCTCCTAACTGCAAGTTTGAGAGAATGGCTTTTTGATTTCCTTATACTGCTTCAGAAAAAGTAGTGATTTCTTCTTGTTTACTGTTTCCTTTTTGCAAACTAATCATTGCTATAAAAGAGATACAGTATAGTAATGCTAGATACGTCATTGCTACCGTTACATTTGCATGCTGCAGAATGTATCCTACTAAGATAGGAGATAATCCCCCTAAAGCCCTGCCGAAGTTAAAAATCGTATTTGTTGCCGTACTACGAATTTCTACTGAATAATACTTACTAATTAATGCTCCGTAACCTGCAAACATTCCATTCGAGAAGAACCCAACAATTGCACCGCCAATTAGAAGTCCTGTGCTGCCTGAAGCATAGGAATAAAGGAAGACCGCTACAGCGGAAGCTGCTAAGAAGATTCCATAGGAGCGTTTCATTCCAAAACGATCCATAAATTGTCCAAATGTTAACATACCTGCAATCATTCCTGCAGCGGTACTGATCGTCCAAAGCGCCGAACTTGAAACCGATAATCCTTGGGATTGTTGAAGCATGGATGGCAGCCAAATCATTAAACCATTATAACCTGCGATTTGAACGGTTGCCATGATTGCTAATGCGATGGTGGTTACTGTAATTCTAGGAGTAGCAAATAGTTGCTTTAATTTCCCTTGCTTCTGAACTGGTTGCTTTTTCTTTTGTGACGCAAGCCATTCAGGTGATTCGTCTAGTTTCTTTCGTACGATAAAGGCGAATATTACTGGGGCCAATCCAACAAAAAACAATCCTCTCCATCCCAAAGTCGGAAGGATCATCGCACTAAGAAGTGCTGCAAGGATAACCCCGTATTGAGCACCGACACTAACGTATGAAGAAGCACGCCCTTGTTTCTTCTTTGGCCATGCCTCAGCAACAAGCGCCATACCAATCCCGTATTCTCCACCTGCGCCTAGGCCGGCAATAAACCGAAATAAGTATACTTGTTCAATATTTTGTGCGAGCCCGGTTAAGGCAGTACCGATTGCAAATAATAATATCGTATAGGTGAAAACTTTAACTCTTCCGAATTTATCTGCTAAAACACCGAAAATAACTCCCCCGGCGAGCATTCCTAAATTAGTAATAGAAGAAATAAGTCCACCAGCTGTCATATCAATATGAAACTCCGCAATAATCATCGACATGGCAAAGGATATAAACATGATATCCATGCCCTCTAGTGTTAAACCTGCTACTGATGCCACTACTGTTTTTTTACGATAATCCATTCTTGTTGTTCTCCTTTCGAGCCTCACAGGACTCAGATTAAAAGATTTGAGTGAAAAAAAATGCCCTTTTATCCAAAGGACAAAAAGGCATTCATAGACATAATAAATATGTATGAAGTATACTTCGCCTTTTTGGCCTCTCTGGACCAGATTTAAAGGGATTTAATTTCAACTAATAGTAACATGATAATAATTAGGTGACAATATATTAATAAAATAAAATTTTAATTCTTTATCAAAAAAACGCACAAGTTGAAGTCACTGCGCGGTTCAAAAGTCATAAAATATATTCATATTCCTCAATAAGTCATTCATCTTTCCATTCGAAATAAGCTAGTTTCCCTTCTACCTTTCAAACACTTCGGTAATATTTACCATTCACCTGAACTTTGGTGTTTGTACCTGTTATAATCTCCGCTCCTACTTCTTCTGGCAGCGTAATTTGCAAATCAATATAATCCCCTAAATCTTTACAGTAAATATCAATCTTACCATGAGGAATCGGCACAGATCCCTTCATCCACTTTAAGCCATTTAAATTCGGAGAAATCGCTACTTTTGAAAATCCTGGTTCTAGTGGCTTCACGCCTAAAAACAATTCACCAAAGATATAGGTTGGGGCTGCAGACCAGGCGTGACAATGACTGCGGCTGAAGTCACCTTCGATTAATTCCCAGCCTTCCCAGCATGTTGTCGCGTCATTTTCCAACATAAAACCATAGATTTCCCGGATATTATTTAATATCATCTCGTTCTCACCTAAACGCATTAAAGCCTGGTAATAGAAAAAAAGAACAAAAGGACTTTTTATTTGCACAAAATCTTTTGGCGGTTTTCTTAAATATTCCTCGATTATTTGCCTGCGTTGTCCTTCTGCGCAATCAGATAAATAAACGATTAAATTGGTTTGGATACTCCGAGTTTTAGATTTTTCTCCATTCTCATGAATACTATCAATAAAAACTTTTCCCTCTTCATCCCATAAATGTTCGTTTATTGCCTGTTTTAAGCTATTTGCTAGCGTCAAAAAGTTGGCTTCATCTTTATGTTCTCCAATGGTCGAGGCCAGGAAAGCGGTTTGTCTTAGAGCATCGACTAGTAGAGCATTTTGATGGGTTACAATTTTATGTCCTGTATCCATCGGGGCCCAATCTAACATGTTCCAGGCATAAATTTCCACTAACCCATCTTCATTCATAAATTCTTGAAAACGTTGAACGGTCAGCTTTAGTTCAGGGTAGACTTCTTTAATAAATTCTAAGTCACCGGAATAGCGATAATATTCCCTGCAGGCCATCATCCATAAAATAGACCATGCCGTTAATACATTTTGCCACCCGCTTGGCACATGGGATTCTGGCAGTGGAGAACGATAAACGGATCTAGAAATTAATCTTAAACATCGCCTAACAAGATCATAGTTTCCAAATGCATAGTAATTCATCAGTGAGATGTTATATGAATCACCCGTCCAAAGAGCCTGTTCATAGGCTGGGCAATCAATGATCGTATCCTGAGTACACATACGTATCGTGTGCTTTGAAATTTCCCATATTTGGTTTAATTGATAATCAGAACTGCTAAAGGATCCTACATTTCCTGTTGGGAATGTAGTTACATCTACTTTAATTTTATAGATTTTACAAGGACTTTTAAGCTTTCGTATCGTAAGCAGCATATAGCGGAAACCCCTAGGGATATAGGATCGATAACACTGCCGGCCGTCCCTCGAGATATAACGCAAGGAATTATTCAATGAAAAAGTATGCTCGATTCTTCCATCCTGATGGATACTTTCAAACAAGAAAAAATCGAAAATGGTTCCTCTTTCAGCTTCTAATTCAAATTCTATATATCCTAAATATTCCTTTCCAAAATCTATTAGGTATTCTGTATCTCCTTGTTCCAATGGTTGAACATTTGTAAAACTATGATTAGCTGCAACCATATTTTGATGCTGGAAGTTAAGAGAATGGGTTCCTATTTCTTTTTTTAAAATCGAAAGAAGACTTACATTATCAGTACAAACATGGTTATTTGGAATGTCCTTAATCCGCTTTCTAAATAATTCTAATTCACTTAGCGATGACAATGACTTTACTTGTAAATATTCCTCTGTAGGTGGGAGTGAACTTTGAACTGGTTGCCCTATTTGCAGTCGGGTTTCTGTATAAAATGGTCCAATGACCGAAAATCTAGAATCGTTATGGGAAAAAGGTGCTTTAAATTCTACCTTTTCAGGAAAATCAAAGGCTAAATGAATAGTTGGTTCGTGAAACGACCCTCCTACATCTACTATTAATAAGTTTGCATCTTTTCTTAAATTAACAGTTTCATATTTTCCATTATGCGTTTTATAGTTTACCCCGTTCAGTTTAAACTCCCATTTTGCTTCTGCATGTGCGTCAAAAGACAGGGTCATAAATCCAGCAACATCATCATTGGCTTGGATTTCAGTTACTACATAACCTTGAATTATTTTTCCAGAGTTATTATCGAATTGACCCGGAAAAAAGGAAGGTTTTAAATCAATCGAAAAGTGCTGAGGAATCGGTTTCACTTCTTTACGTGCTAGAACACTTTTTGGATATATAGGTTCATTGGTTAGATGGGGTATATCCCTAGGGACGAGATTTTTCCAAGGACTCATCCCATAAGCACCAATAATTTCAGCATTGTGCCAA
Organism: Neobacillus driksii; assembly: GCF_013409995.1. GTDB lineage: Bacteria > Bacillota > Bacilli > Bacillales > Cytobacillaceae > Neobacillus > Neobacillus driksii. The sequence goes on along the minus strand of NZ_JACCBX010000006.1, from coordinate 278,328 downwards.
GAAGAATCATCAAAATGAAGCTGTTCCCAATTACTATCAAATAGCTCTGCATGATAAATTTCTGCCCACGATAAACAATTAGACATTTTTACGGATTCTTTAATAAATCCATCATGATTGGAGGTTTTCCAACTTTCATCTGTTAGGATCTGATCAATCACCTGATTGTTTTGATAGAAATCAATTTGGGCGATTAGTCCACCGCGTCCTTCTATATAATGCATGGTTCCAACACCGTAATGGTTTACTAAAACCGCAATGACATTTTCTCCTTCTTTTAAGCCGCTTAAGTCGTACTCGTCAAAATACCATTCGTTTGTCCAGCCACGAACTGGCCCTGAACCTATAAGCTCACCATTTATATAAACGGTATACTTGGTGTCAGCGGATAATGATAATGTTGCATTTTCAGCATCGGAAGGAACCGTGAATGTCCTTCTAAAACAAGACCATTGATTTCTTGGATGTTCACCGCTCTGATCCCAAATCCATTTTGCTTTCCATTCCATTTTGTTCCTCCCCATTGGAAAAGACCCGGTTCATACAGGAAAACTGCAAATTCTGGTCTCCATTCTTTTTCATTTAATATATATAGTTAAAATCAGTAGTAATATCCCCTTACTTGACAGATCCAGCTGTCATTCCTGCAACAATCTTCTTGTTGAAGATTATGAACAAGATCAGCGGTGGTATTGAAATTAATAGGACATTCGTGAACAATAAATTCCACTTTGTAATGTACATACTCATGAAATTATAAAGTGTTAACTGTAATGTGGCGTTTTCTGCACCAGGAAAAAAGTATAAAGGATTTACGAAATCATTGTAGACACTAACAGCAGTCAATACGATGACAGTGGCAGAAACTGGCTTTAACAACGGCAAAATGATATTGAAGAATAACCGAAACCTTCCACATCCATCAATTAGTGCTGCCTCATCCAGCGATCTTGGAATCGTAACCATGAACCCTCGATACAAAATAATCGTAAATGGCAAGTTTAGTGCCACCTCTATAAGGACTATTCCCGGCAGTGTTTTAAACAATCCAATTTCTTGCAGTACCCATATGGTCGGAACAACAGCTGGAGGAATAATCAGCCCCGCTAGTAACAGAAAGTTAAAAAAAGGAGTCACTTTCGTCACTTTCCGCTGCAATACATATCCAGCAGCAGCACCGAGGATGATTAAGAGAATGATAGACAATCCAGTAATCATTGCACTATTAAAAAACGCACGAATAATCATTCCATCTCTCGCTGTGATGACCTCTTGAATATTCTCCATTAAATGAAAGGAACTGGGCCATTTCATATTTAATAAAGAAGATTCCTGTGTATTTTTAAACGCATTAATAACGACAAAATAAAACGGAATTCCAAAGATTGCTAATGTTGCCAGAACCCCGAAACATTCAATAAAAATGTTCCATAGCTTCTTGCCTGTTTTTGTTTTACTTTTTTTATCTATAATCGGGTTTGCTTTATAATCCCCCAATATGACCTTACTCATTATAAATCCACCTCTTTTTTATTGAGATACGAATATAGAGGGAAAGCTAAGGCAGAAACCAGTATGAATAAAATAACATTACCTGCTGTTGATAGACCGAAAAAGCCAGCTTGATACTGCTTATATATAATAGAGGCAATCAAATCCGTACTGAATCCTGGTCCCCCTTTTGTCATCGTCCAGATTAAATCAAAAGAACGTAACCCGCCGATAAAAGAGAGAATAATAACTGTGTTCATTGCCGGACGGCTAAGCGGTATGATAATACTTTTAAAATTATGCCATGCATTTCCACCATCAATTTTAAGTGCCTCATAATAATCCTGTGGAATCGACATAATACCAGCAATGAAAATGACGGTTGCCATTCCAACTCCTTTCCACACATCTACCAAGGCTACAGATAAAAGGGCAATATCGGTATCGCCTAACCAGTCAGGACCGACAATTCCTAAACCTGAAAGTACAATATTAATAATTCCTTGTGAAGGGTGCATCATCATAGTAAAGGCAATACCAACTGCAATCGTACTTAACAGTGTCGGAAAAAAGATCATCGAACGAATAAATCCTACTGTTTTCAACTTGGAACTTAAGTACACTCCGAGCAATAAACCTAAAATAACTTTCAAACCACTAGTTACTACTGCATATATTAATGTGTTTTTAAAACCAATATTTAAAGATGGTTCTGATAAAAAAGTTTTAAAGTTTTCTAGACCTATAAATTCCCAATCTGTTAATGTCCACCATGTCATACTGAAAAACAGGGACATAATCGTTGGCAACAAGAAAAAGACAAAATAAACAATTCCTGCTGGTAATAAGAAGTAATACGTATAGGTTTTATTTGCTAACTTATTCACCTGCTGATCCTCCCTTTAACCCTTTAGAAATTAACAGCCCTGCTAGAATCTAGGCAGGGCCAATGAATTATTGATGAAAATAATTTTTTACCAACCTTCAAGACCTAATTGTTTTGCTTGTTTTTCAACATCTTTGTCGTATAACTCTGCGCCCTCTTTTGCAGAACTAATTCCACTTCCAACCTGTGTTGTAATTTGCTCCAAGCTTGGACCTTTAACAGGGCTCAAGAATTCAAGAGCAGGGGCATTATTACCAGCATCAAAGTACTGAATCATGTCTTTCACTGCTGGGTACACATCATCAGGCACTTCTACACCTTCAATAGCAAACGGTCCAGTCGGCGGAATTTTAGACGAATAGATGGTCACACCTTCTTGGGAAACGTAAAACTCTAAAAATTTCTTTGCTGCGTCAATATGCTCACTATTTTTGTTAATAAAGATACCTGCTGGCATCCACACTGTTAAACCATTTTTTTCTGCACTGTCACTTGGCTGAGCGAAAACTCCGATATCTTGCATTTTATCTGGGTAAGTTGTTGCTAGATTAGCTAATGCAAACGTAATCATTGGATAATGGGCTCCCTCACCGTCGGCTAACATTTTTAATCCTGCATCATAGCCAGTAGCCAAGAATTCTTTATTCAGGTAACCTTTTTTAAATACTTCTTCTAATTTCTCAAAACTGCGAAGTGCAGCTGGAGTAGTAGCGATTTTTGCCTTGTTTGCAGTAAAATCTTCGGCAAAAGTCGGATTTTCTTGAAGGACATTGTAGTTATCCGCGAGAACAATTACTTGTGATGTCCATGTATCCTTGAATGTTCCAATAACGGCTGTTTTACCAGCTTGTTTAATCTTTTCGTTATTAGCCATTAATTCCTCCCAAGTTTTTGGAACAGAAAGGCCTAGTTCGGCATAAACCTTTTTGTTATATAACCAGCCGCCTGCATTTGTCGGAGTACCCGGAATTCCAAACACTTTTCCATTTGCAGAAACTGCTGCTTTGTAGTCGTCCATAATACTTTCCATGAATGGTTCTTTACTCAGGTCTACGAAATTTTGCTCAGGATTTAGTGCCTGCAGTTGTGAACCTGAGTTATTCCAAACCAAATCTGTCATATCTCCAGTTGCAAGTCGTGTTTTAATAATATTGTCGCCCTCAGCCCCCCCTGGACGAGTCTCGATTTCTACTTTTATATTATTTTTCTTTTCAAATTCGTCAATGATCGCCTGGATTCCATCTAGTTGTGTTTGGTTATCAATTAAAAATGTTACCGTTTCTGTTGCTGAACTCTTCCCACCATCTGAAGTGGTTTCTTCCTTGCTGGTACAGCCTGCTAATATCCCTGCCATTAGTGCGCTGCTAAGTAATAATGGTACTAACTTTTTTCTTTTAGTATTGAACATCTTTTTTCCCCCTTATAAAATGTCTCATCTAAAATTACTGGCTCTTACTTGGTGATACTTTTATTTTAAGCGCTTTCAACCGAGTTTTTAAGTGATGCTTTTTTTTGATATACGTCTGATTTTTTTGGATTAGGAACATAAAAAAAAGCCCTCTTTCTATGTTAATAGAAAGAAGACTGATCATGTAATTTAGCTATTCCCAACCTGTGAGACCAAGTTCCTTTGCTTGTTTCTCTACATCCTGGTCGTATAATGTTGCACCGGCTTTTGCTGATAGCTGACCGCTGCCTACTTGTACTGTTATTTGTGGTAAATTTGGCCCCTTTAATGGGATAAGGTTTTCGAGTGCCGGAGTGGTGTCTTGGGATTCAAAATAAGGTAACATATCCTTCACTGCAGGTATGATATTATTTGGAACCTCCGTCCCCTTAATCGCTAATGGACCGACAATAATTTTATTAGAAAGAAAGGTTTTTACCCCCTCGGAAGATGCAAAATAAGTTAACCACTTTTTTGCAGCCTCTAAATTCTGAGTATTCTTGTTAACATAAATCGCAGCAGGCATAAAGACCGTCATTCCATTTGTATCAGCGCTGTCGCCAGGCTGAGGGAAAAATCCAATATCATTAATTCTATCTGGAAAATCCCGTTTAATTACCGACAAAACACCTGAGACAATTGGATATTGAACACCAGTCCCATCTACAAGCATTTCTACTCCATCCTTATAGGAAGCTGTTTTAAAGTCACTATTTAAATAACCTTTTTGGTATACTTCTGATAATTTCTCAAAGCTTCTTAATGCAGCAGGTGAAGTGGCAAATTTAGCTTTATTGGCAGCTAAATCCTCAGCAAATGTCGGGTTTTGAGAAATTACATTATGGTTATCGGCAAGGACGATTAGTTGAGATGTCCAATCATCCTTGTATGTCCCGATCACTGCTGTTTTACCAGCAGCCTTAATTTTTTCACTATTTGCTATCAATTCGTTCCAAGTTTTTGGAACAGAAAGTCCGAGCTGACGATAAACCTTTTTGTTATACAGCCATCCGCCAGCTAATGCATTCCCAAATGGAAGTCCAAATACTTTGTCATTTACGGTTACTGACTTTTTAAAGGAGTTCACCACATTGTTGATAAAAGGCTCCTGTGTTAAATCAACAAAGTATTGCTCTGGGTTGAGTGCCTGCAAAAGAGAACCGGAATTATAAAAAACCAAATCAGCCATATCACCTGTCGCTAATCGGGTTTTGATGACCTCATGACCTTCAACACCGCTCGGGCGTGTTTCTATTTCTGTTTTAATATGATATTTTTTTTCAATATTTGCCGCAACTGCCCTGATTCCATCCTGTTCGATTTGATTATCAATTAAAATACTAATGGTGCTCTCTTTTGGATCGGTTGTATTTAATATACTTCCTTCGTTACTGCTGCAGCCTGTCAATACGCCAAAAAATAGCGCTAGGATTGACAATGGTGTTAAAACTTTTCTAACAATTAACATACTCATTCCCGCTTCTTTCTTCATTTGTAGTTGATTATTTATTAATGAGTATTAAAAGGAATCTCGATATTGTCCTGGATTTACTCCAACCTGTTTCTTGAATAATTCAGAAAAATGGCGGTACGTATGGTATCCAACTTTTTCACTTACATCTGCGACTTTATACCCTTCCTGTAAAAGCTCCTTCGCACGCTCAATCCGAAACTTCGTTAAATATTTAATATACGAAATCTTCATCTCTTCCTTAAAGAGAAGACTGAAGTAGGTAGGATTCATCCCCACATACTCTGCTACATCCTGTAAAGTTAAATCCTTAGAAAAGTTTTTTTGAATATATACGCATGCTTTTTCTACTGCCTCATGCTTCTTATCCCGGCGAATCAGAAGGAACCAATCCATTATCATTTCCATTTGATTCTTGAGCCAATTGAACATTTTTTCTTTTGTATTGAGCATCCTAATTTCAATATGGGGCAAGTAATTTCCCTGACTGATTTTCGAAATATCTTCCCCTGTTTCTTTCGCTACTTCCATTCCTAGATAAATCAACTTTAATATTTCCCTCTCAATCAAATCTGGATTTAAACGCTGAGATTGGATTTTACTAATAAATTCATTAAGCTGCTTAAATAGTCCTGCTTTATCACCAGTACGCAAATAGAAAATGATAGATTCTTCTAGTTCAGATAGATCACCAGGGATATTTGGATTCTCTCCAATCTCCTCAAATCGTGTCCATCCTCCCTGTTCTAGAAAGTGACCGTATCTCAATGCCTGCAGGGCTTCTTTGTACCCCTTGGGTGCATCTGTTAGGTTTTGATAGGTACGGCCAGAACCTACCGATAACCCATTTTCACCCGGCCAATATAATAATAGCTTCCATAGTTCCGTCGTATCTTCATGATAATGAAAGATGACAAGCAAATGTTCTGCTCCATTCCGAACATAGACTGGAAGATAAGAGGAGTCATTTGGCAGCTCTTGAATTTTCTCCGATAGCGCAAGGACCGTAACCCCTACAATATCCTTTGCCCCCTCACCAAAACTGTTCCTCCACTTAGGAAATGCTTCCACACCTTCAAGCAGTAAACCCAAGGTTGCTTTTTCTATCAGTTCGTTACGGCTATCCTCCCATTTTTCTTCAAGAGATAACACGCTTTTCTGCTGTTGTACTTTTTCTTGAATTTTTTTTAGTGTTTCCTCCATCATGGGAATGGTTATCGGTTTTTCTAAATAATCTGAAACACCAAGCTTTATCGCTTTTTTTACATATTCAAATTCATTAAAACCGCTAAAAACGATACATATAATCTCGGGTGCTGCTGCGAGGATTTTCTCTACAACCTGTAAGCCGTCCATTCCAGGCATTCGAATATCTGTAAAAACAATGTCCGGTGAGTGGGTTTCAACAAGATCAATAGCAGCATACCCATTACTTGCGGTTCCGACTAATTCTATTCCGTATTTTGACCAGTCGATCATCCTTTGTAAGCCTTGAAGGACGATGTATTCATCATCAAAAATAACAGCTTTTAACAATCTAATCCCCCCGAACATCGCGAAATTTAATTTCTATACATGTTCCCTCATTTACCTTACTCGTTACGTTAAGCGAACTATCTTGTCCATAAAACAACAGGAGTCTTTCACGGACATTTTTAAGTCCATAACCAGTTTCAGTAACATTCATGTCCTCTATTCCGACACCATCGTCACAGATCGTGAATAGAATCCATTCACCAGAGATTCTTCCTTTTAACTCAATTGTACCTTCCCCAAATTTTGGCTCTAAGCCGTGATAAATGGCATTTTCTACAAACGGCTGAAGCAACAGCTTAAGAATAGGTTTATTTAGTAATTCTGGATCTACATCTTCGATATACCGAAAACGGTCCTTGTAACGGAGATTTTGGATGGTTAAATAGTGGTGGATATGTTCCAGTTCCTTTGCTATAGGAATCTTATCTTCTCCTTTATTTAAGCTTAATTTAAAGCTTTCCGATAAGGCCACTGCGATTTCTGCTATTTCACGGTTGTTTTGCAAGATTGCCATCCAATAAATAGAGTCCAATGTATTATATAAAAAATGTGGTTTTATTTGAGCTTGTAAAGCGCGGAGTTCTGCCTCCCGCTCCTTTAACTGTGAATGAACAAGCCGCTCATTTAACTCTTTGTTTTCAACCGTTATTCGTTGAAATGTTTCTCCGATTGCTCCTATAGTATCAGTCTCATGGTCTTCACCAGACCCCCACAATCCTTTGGCCCAGTCAATGGTCATTCTCTTTAACTGCACCCATGGCCTTGCAACTTTTCCAGAGAGAATGAAAGAGATTAACAGCGCAATAAAAGCGATAATAGAAGAAATACCCGCTGTTATAATTCCAATTTTATTGGACTGCTTCAGCAGGTCCTTTTCTTTCGTAATATTGGCGAAAGTCCAACCAGTGGTTTGGTTTGTGTAACTGCTAATTAGATACCCTTGCTGTTTCAATTTTTGAAAAGTTACCTGAATGTCTTTCCCACTAGCAAAATCAGAATCCAACGTGGATGGATTACTAAAAACGGTATTTACTTCTTTCTTTGAAGAATCAATAACAGCAATCACACTCTCACTATCATCATTTATGACTCTAGAAAACATTGATTTTTTAATATTAACAACCAGTAAGCCAATTTGCTTTGGATTAAAGACATTTTGTGGATCACGTAACAGTTTGACTGATGAAAAAGTGGTATCATCCTCTGCAAGCGCAAGGACATTAAAACTGTAGAATATCGGCCTTCCTTGTGCATGTACACTCTCTTTATACCAATCTGAATCTGCGATATCCTTGTAGATGTGGCTTGTATCATAACTTCCAATACTATTATGATTGCCGTAACAAACAGGACGAAAATAAACATCAAATAGACAAACGGAATCGATATCTTCTGTATCTATAAAATAGCTGGATATTAAATCTTGCATCCGTTTTGTTGTATTCTCGTCTAAGACATTCTTGCCTATTTCTGAAAAAGCCGCACTGTCCACCAATTCCTGGCGTACACTCTTGCTCCATGATATGACACGTTCCATATTAATTATGTTTCGAAATAATAGATCAGTCACCTCACTATATGACTGAAGATTATTTCCAGTCGTTTCCAACTGATTTTGAACTAGTGTATTTTTGGCAATATTGAAAGAAATAAAACCTAGTAAAATGAGTGGAAAAATAGATAAACAGATCATGATAAAAAAATATTTATATCTAATTTTATCACTGTGAAAATGGTTTCTGACTCTTCTGAATCTTTCTCTCATGATTGTCCACCTTTTCAAAAGTATGTATTCACCTAAGATTCTCCGCACGGAACTATTATACTGTCATCATAAACTGAAATTTAGAGTTTTACTATATGATTTTTTTACTTTAAATGAGTCTCATAGAAAAATAGAGCACAGCCCCTGTCATTGACAAGGGCTGTAATTCTATTATTTAAAACAGGTTATACTTTTTACTTAACCTTAAAAGAGAGGCTATCAATTCGAAGGTCCGGTGCATGGAATTTTACATAGATCGTATGCTGTCCTTTTGGTGCATTTTTACCCAAATCGACCGTTACCTCCTTATAACCTAACTCATTTACCGTTACCCCGGCATTTTGAATGGTATATGTGTTCTTGCTCGTAGTTGGAACATTGATTTCTGCAAAAGGAGTGCTGTTTTCAGAGTCAGCATGCAAAGTAATTTTTCCGCCGGCCACATCACTTGCAACAGATGCAGTTACCTTATTTGAGCCTGTCAGAACTACTTTCGGCAACGCTATCCAAGATCCATTCTGTTTCGAACGGACAGCATGATATCCGCCCACGACTTTCTCAGCTTTTAGATTTTCTGCGGTTCTTTGTTTAGATACTTCATGATAAACCACTTCGTTAGCAGCAAAGGCATGGTCAAACACATTAAAAGGTTTATTTGCAGGCAGTGCTGCAAGAGATTCGCCGGCTACCTTGATTTTCTTCTCTGCTTTAATATCCTTTGATGAGGCTCCTGCCATTAGCGTATAGTTTCCTTCTTCTACAATGAAATCACCTTTATTGACATCCCAGATGGCTAAATCTTTAGGATCTACAGAAAGGGTCACTGTTTTTGTTTCACCTGCATCGAGGGAAACTTTTTCAAATGCAACTAGCTGTTTTTGAGGAGCATAATCGCCATATACTGATTTGTTATTTTTTGCATATAACTGAACAACTTCGGAAGTGTTTACATTACCGTTATTTTTGACTTTTACACTGACTTCGAATGGACCCTTTTCGTCAGCACTTTCCGGTGCAGTGAAATCACTGTAGGAGAAGCTGCTGTATGAAAGACCATATCCGAACGGATAAGTAACCTTTGCATCGGTATACATATATGTCAGCTTTTGTTCAATAGGATCTGCATTCGTCATATCTACCTCAAATCGTGGGTCAATATCTGCTAGACTGATCGTTGTATTCCCCTCAGGGATAGAGTATTTACTGATAGCTGGGAATGATGACATATCTGCATACCATGTAGAAGACAAACGGCCTGTTGGTGCATAGTCACCATATAGAACTTGAGTTAACGCTTTGCTATCATACTGTCCGCCATATGGCTGGTATACAATAGCAGATACATTCGGATTGTTTTGGATCTTTTCCATGCCAACAGGGAAGCTAGTTTTTACCACGACAACGGTCTTTTTCCCTTTTGCAGCAAAAGCAGCAGAAACTTTATCAACTAGTACGTAGTCTGCATTACTCATATTCAAGTCAGAACGGTCATTTCCTTCCCCTGCACTGTGGCGTGGAATAGCTCCGACAAAAACAACCGCATAGTCGTCTGTTTCTGCACGTTTGACAGCTTCTGAGCCTACTTCTTTAACAACAGTTTCTTCAAATTTCACCTCATCATTTCGGTTAGCGGCATTTGCTTTATTACCAAGGGTTGAGGCAGCTGTTTTCAATTTCCCATCAGAACCTGTTGTTATATATCGTCCATTTGAATAATACCAATTGGTGAAATCCCCTGAGAAACCAGTGCGAAATCCGCTTGCAATCAGTGAGACAGATTGATCTTCATTTTTCTCCACACGAATGGTTGGCGGGATTGCACTCGTTTGTCCGACCATCTGTGCAAGATCCCAGTCGTTATTGGTAAGATTTAATGCTGTATTATTTGAATTCTCTACAGCTGCATTAGCACCTGTAGGAGATGTTACCCAGCGTCCGTTCTTTACTGAACGCAAGCTATAACCTTCTTGTCCCCAATTGTAAACCTCGAACAAGTGTGCAGGGTTCGTCACATCTAAAGCTTCAGATGTCGTTACGAGCTGGGAACCTTTTGTTACATCTGGTGCGTTAACGTCCGCTGAAACGGTTTGTCCGTTCAGTTTGGATTTCAATGCAACCACTTTAACTGCCGGGTCATAAGAAACATTGCTTGCCCCATTGGCTTTAATAATCGCCGACAATGGAGAGATTCCAGAGTTTTCGATACTTGGTGTTGTTCCAACCGAATAGGTAGTTTTGAATCTAGAATCTGCATAAACACCGGAAACTGCAGCTTTCTTATTTTTCTCAAGAGGCAGTGTGCCATCATTCTTAAGGAGCACGATACTTTCCTGAGCTGCACGCAAAGCTACTTCCTGATGTTCAGGTGCATTGAACGTGGCTGGCACCGCTCTTACATCCTTCGCTTCTTGTGCAAAAGGATAGTTCTTTGGAATTCCATTTTCATCTACTTCATTAAAGACACCAACACGAACCAATTGGTTTACATGTGGACGAGCAGCTTCTATTAAATGTTCCTTCGTTAAACCATATGTGCCTTGCTCAACTGCGTCTACAAGAGCTGTAACATCTGCCAATGCATTCGCCGGGTTCGGTCCTGGACGACCAGCGTTTGCCTTAGCCAAAATCATTAAAATCGTTGCATTGGTTCGGTCCGTTGCATATTGCGTGTCGTAGCCATTCCCTTGTGCTCCTTGGAAGACAAGTTGGTCACCATTAAAGTCCGGAGAACTATAAACTCCATACTTTGAGAAATTATTAGCATGAATTTGATACGGGGAAATGATGTTAGGTATGCCGTTAGTGCGGCCAAATGATGTCATTACTCCCGCAACTGAACCCGTGCTAAGCGCTTTCATAGGACTGCGCGTTTGATATTCAAAAATCGAACGGGCACCTGCACTATTATTCGCACTTTGGCGGAACCACTGTGCATTATAGACGGAGAAATGCTTTGTTCCTACGGCTGCGCGCATCCAGAATCCATCTTCACTTTTTTCTTGGTCCGTTCCACTAAGACCAGCTGCCATTCCGTCAATCATCTCAGCAGCCATATGAGCATCTTCCGAGAATCCCTCGTCAAATCTCCCACTCAATGGATTAATCCGCATATCACTTACAACCGTGAATGCAACCGTTGCCGAAGCATTGGCACCGCCATGAATGTTCGATTCGCCTTGTTTTACTTTAAGAGTACTGATTTTTTCGCTGCCCATTACTTTTCCGATATCAGAAAGGAGATCTTTGTTCCAGGTTTGGCCCATTCCTACTAATGCCGGAAAATCTGTAGAAATTCCTTGAACGTTATCAGCTGCGGAAAGCGCACCCGGAATAACTTTTCCAGCATTTGCACCACGCTGTAACGTGTAATGATTCCTCGAACCAGTTGCATAAACTGCTGGTCCTTCTAAACCCGTGTATTCAAAGTAAGTGTCAACAAACTCATCTAAATGCTCAGGCACACCGTCAAATAACGGCATTCCATCAAATACACCGCCGACTTGTTTTTTAAAGAAAATGGTCTCCTCTGCCTGTTTCTCCGGTGCATGGAAGTTAACCAACCCTGCTGTTAGCGTAGTAATAAGCATGACTGATAGTGTTCTTTTTCCCAACTTAAAGAGGTGGGATTTTTTCATTCCTTTCACTTCCTCCCCCAAATATAAAGCGTTTTCAAAATTCTGATTTTTTTCTATAAGGACCGGTCTCCTATATAAACATCATAGCCTATCCCTTAGGAGTACAGAAAGTGTACTATTTTTTTGATTATGTATGTATTTTTTAGGACAATCGAAAACAGACCAAAAAAAAGAACAACCCTGCAAAAAGATTGCTGGGTTGTCTAAAATTCTACAAATCATATTTTCTTATTAAATAGGTTGGGGTACAGCTCCAGGCATGACAATAACTGTTGATTAAATGGCTTCCATAGGGTGAAAAATCTTTGTTATTTGGATCATACAATTCCCAAAATGTATCAGCTCCATCTTGAATCATTCCGCCCCAATACGTTTTCATTTCAGCTATTGCCTGTTCTTTCTCTTCAGAAACAAGAAGTGCCTCGACGAGATGATGGTACATGTACGGGGTCGCAATTCCAACTTCAGGTTTATCTGTTAACAGATGATTGATAAGTTTCTGGTTCTCTTCCCTACTAAATATTCCGGCAAGCACCATCCAAATTTGACTTGCCCAAGATACTTGACGTTCTGCACCACTAATAAAGAATTGCTGCTGTTCATCCCACAAAAATGTTTTCGCAGCTGTCTCAATTTTTTCCAAACGGTCTTCCAAAAGGTTCTGTTGAGGTGCATTCAATTCTTGGGCAAGACGAATACCCTGTTTCATCGTATAAATTAATATAGCTTGCGAAGGAGTTTGTTTGTTTAATCCTTCCTGCCAATCGATGAATGACCACCAGTCGGCTGAATCTTTTAAAATATGATTTTTATCCAAACGTTCAAGTGCAAGTTCAACCTGCTTATAGGCTGTGGGCCAAAGCTCTTGTAAAGTCTTTAAATCACTTGAAGCAAAATAGTAATCATGTAAAGTGGAAGCAAAGAACAAGGAATAATCGAATAAATAAGTATCATCTGCAATTAGTTTTGGCGCCACAAAAACATTCGCGGCAACCTTTCCTTTGTCATCGGGAACACCTGCAAAAAGATATAAGCAGCGTTTGACAAGATCATTGTTTTTGAAGGTTTCATAGTTGGCTAAAGCTTGCAGGCGCAAGTCGCCCAGCCAAAGTCTCCGATCTCGTTTTGGACCGTCTTCAAAAACATCCTGCATACAATCTGCTAGTGTCTTGATACTAATCTCATCCATTTTTTGAAGTTCTTTATCTTGGCGGGAAATCGTTTGGATGTCATTTATATTGGCAGATGTCACAGCACGACATTCTACCTTTTCAAAAACAATACGGTATTTTGGTGATGTATCGATTACCTCTAATTTCACATACCTGAAACTGTACCGGCGCGGCAAAGTAATTTCTGTTGGCAATACATCTACAATAATTGTTTCTTCTTGAAGCCACGAGCTGCTAAGCCAACCAGTATAGTTTTCAAATGGTTCGGCGATTTCAACGGGCATTTCACCAATTGTCAGCTTTACTTTAAGAGGTGCATCAGGTGGACTTCCCTCTGGGCGAATCTTGATGGAGAGATACCCGACTTGGTGATTACCAAAGTCAAGAATAACTGAATCGCCCTTTCCATATTCTGTCTCTGCTAGAGTAGAGGCAGGAGCAACAAACTCCGATTTCCAGCCATGAATCACGTCTTTATCGCTTTTTATTTCTACAATTGCTTTTGGTTCCACAATCGTTTCATGAAGTTGAGGCTTCAACGTTTCTGCTTGTTCGATAAATCCCTCATTTCGTATAATCACATGATTTTCTAGTTTTTGAATACTCATAACACCAACTCCTGATTCTCCCGCTTGAGATTTCTCGGATGATATTGGATACCAGATTGGCGGGCGGGAAGATTTTGATGATTTATGAATAGTTTATTTTAATCGAAAAAGAATCGAAAGCGCTGTTTTTTCTGATTTTGTCAGTTTTTTTTTGGTACAAATTTATATGAATACAGTCAATTATTTGCTTGATTTTGAAAAGTTGAAATGTATATCAGAAAAAGTAGCAGTATTTAGATTATCTAAACGGTTGGACACTTTGTTACCATCAACGGCCATTCCAATGTAAACTTTCTTATTCATTTCTATCTTTCTTTCTCCTATTATCATCCAGTTAATTCCATCGGTAGATCCCTCTGCTCTAAAAACATCACCTGATCGTTTAAGTTTTAAATAATAACCCAAATGCTGGTCCTTATCTTTAAATGGAATATCATTTAGTAACGCAACTCCAGATTCCATTGCGCTACTAGGAGCATCAAGGTTTTCATCCAACTCGTCCATATTTCCACCTTGTTCATAACGTGAGGCTAAATAGGCCGACCATGGATTTCTATAGTAAGTTGTTCCGTTTTCCTTCCAAGAATAAGATTTGGTATAGGAAAGACCTAACGCCACGGTTTTTGCATCTTTTTCAAGAGTTTCCCGGATCATTAATCCAGCAAAAGCATGGTGGTCAACAGGTGTCATAGTCTCTACCCTTGCGATCAATTCTCCATCTCCTGCCAAATTACGATAAGTAAAATGGAATTTATCATCAGCTGCTATTAACTTTCCAGAACCTTTTACCGTCATGACATCATTTGTAAGGGAAGCGTGACCTGGAATATTTGGTGTTCCAATATCCGTTGATTTCCATTGTTTTAGATTGGTATCGCTGTTGACATGTATAACGGATGCTGTCGCTTGTGTCATGAGACCCGATTGATCAATTGCCTTGGCGGAAATATAATAGGTACCATCTGGGAATTTGGTGGTCAGAGTAAATGGCTCGCTTACGGCGGTTCCAATAATCTGATCTCCATTATAAAATTCTACTCTCTGAATCTCTGACTTACCGGTTACATTTGCTTCAATTGTAACTGTTTCACCTGTTTTAACAATCTGATTATTTGTAGGGCTTTTCAATGAAACTTCTGGGTTTTCTGGGTTGTACTCCATATCAATCAAGGAATTAACATAATTTTCAATATTAGAATAACCGCTTTGATCTGCCGATAATTCTCGGCTATCATTAGCATTACTCGGATCTAACCCATTTTTAAGCTCCCAATCATCTGCTATCCCGTCTTGATCTTTATCAAAATCTATTGGACGAGAAATTGTTTCAGTATATGGAAGACCTCCTACTTCTTCATGGCGATTCACAAATCTCCCTAGATTGTTCTTCACCTCGTTTATAATTCTTGCATCCAAGGCGTCCCTTTTTGGATACGTTGCTCCAGCTTTTGCTAAAACCTCTGTATATGCTTCTTCAGCAGTTGTTGTTCGAAGTGCTTCTTGAGTTGTTCCATCCATCATAAATTCTTCATTGACGATCTCTGTTGTTGGGGCAGCGCTTTCAGAAACATAAATGCCTTTTGAATTGTCGTTGGTTATTTCTGCATTTCCTTCAAGTACATTTCCGTTAATGTAAAATTTACCAGGTTTGTCTTTCTCCCCTGCATCAATCACCCGAGATTCCACACTTGTACGTGTGCCTAATCCCGGCTTCATATAATTATTTATATAATTGGCATAGGCTCTGCCTCCGCCGTATGCAGTGTTAAATCCCCAGTTATAAATTACATTATTTCTTATATCAAATAAGCCAAGATGATTGTTGTCATCTGCCTCGGCAGTACCCCCGCCTAAACGCGGATTTCGAGAGGTATGGTTTGCAACCAGATTGTGATGGTATGTGGTATTTACTCCACCCCATATTCCACCATACCCATGACGACCCTTCGTATGACCGCTCATGGCTAAACTTTCTGCTACAATTGACCACTGTACAGTCATGTTTTCCGCACGATATAACGACATCGTTTCATCAGTAGACCAGCTTGTTGATATATGATCAATCATGACATTTTTCATGCTTCTACCCCAAATGGCGTCCATAGAATCACCGGTATGCACATTTTCAGCACCTGGACGGAATCGGAGATAGCGAATAATCACATTCTCAGAGTCACTGATATTCGTTTCATATCCAGTGATGGTGATTCCATCACCCGGGGCAGTTTGTCCGGCAATCGTGACATTCTTGCGTTTTCGTAGGGAAAGCGGTTCTTTTAAGTTGATGTTTCCGGAAATATTAAAGACAATGAAGCGGTTATCCTTACTTACGGCATCACGCAGGGAACCTTGGATAGCCTTTTCTCCAGTTCCATAGTCTTCTAGAGTATTAACGATATAGACTTCACCAAATCTTCCACCGGAAGTATAACGGCCCCCGCCTTCTGCCCCTGGAAATGCAAGTACTTTATCAAGATTATCAACCGCTGCAGTAACGGCATTCGCTTTATTATCTATAGGAACTGCAGCTATGCTTGAAATGGTTATTGCCGCAGCTATTATGGAAGCCTTCATTTTCTTTCCTCTAATTACTCTTTTATTCAAGATTTAATCATCTCCTCATGATCATATTTGGGTGGGCTTTAACGATTAAAGACCCCTTATCATATAGCACCTACAGTTAATTAATAGTTACTTATTTTTTGCTTCTTCACTAACTGCTTTCCCAGGAATCAGATGAACCGTTGCGCTTGGTCCATTGCCGCTCCAGCGATACCCATCCACTTTTACAAGACCGTTTAAAATAGTACCGGAGAGTCTTTCTCGTTTGGAATATTTGATTCCACGTCCTACAGCTTCTACTTTAAACGTATATCTTTTGCCTTGTTTAAGGCCGGTTACAGTGTAATTCGTTTCAGAAGTGGTCATTTCAGCGTTGATTGGAGTAAATTCAACCCCTTCAGGCTTTATCGGCTGCCCATCAACATATACACGGTAACCTATAACTTCTTGGTTAACAGCAGCAGCCTTGCTCCAAGAAAGGGAAACGCTCGTTCCATCCTTTCCAATCGCAGCCGTTAACCCTCCATCAAAGGTTGGAGCCCCGATTGCATATGGAACCGCCGTTTCGATTTCAAGCGAACTGTCATAACGTGTCTTATTTCCTGCTTGGTCGACTGCTTCCACTTCAATCTCATAGTTTGTACCTGGCTGAAGATTTGTTAGCGTGTATTTACTAGATTTAACAAATCCATGTAACTTTCCGTTAGCATAAACGTTATATCCTGCAATACCAACATCATCACTCGCGGCGTTCCAAGCAACAGAGGCCCAAGTGAAGCCGGCATAAACAACATCAGCTTCTTTTCCGCTAAAGGTTTCATTAGCAGGTATTTTAATAGTAGGTTCTGAAATTTCAGTATTTTCAGGAAGCACTGGCGCTGTTACATCCGCTGTACCAGGAGTTTTTATTGTCACTTCAGGACCATCTGAAGTACGATTCCCAGTTGCATCAGCGGCTTCAACCTTAAACGTGTATTCTCTAGCCGGAGATAATCCCTTAACTGTATAGCTTGAATTCGGCGTTGTCGTATAATTAGAACCTATTTTTTCTCCGTCTTTAAATATTGTGTACCCTGTAACAGCTATATTATCGGTCGCTTTATCCCAAGTTAGGGTAACACTCTTTCCATCTGATGAAGCTTGAGCTTGGACTGTCGCAGTTTCTGACCATTCCGGTTTTTGGATAGCATTTTCAGGAGCTTGTGTTGTATCTTCAAACACTAGCCCTGTTGAGTTTTTGATTCTCCATTGATTTCCAGCATTATCTTTGACGTTTGTAAAAGCTACATTAATGAATTTAAAATCCTTCGCGTAATCCATATTTACAGAATAGACATTATCAAATTTTACATTCATGAAGGTAATATTTTCGTGGTAGACTTCCCCTACATCATCATTACCACTTACTAGGATCGACTGTTTTTTACTGCCGCCTTGGTTGCGTACTGTTGTATTGACTATCTCCATATCATTAAATTGGGATATTTTTTGAGCAGGTTCGTAAAGAATAGAAGCATTCGCATCTGTATAAGCAGAAGTGAAAACAAAAGGACCATCTCCATCTATTCCCTCTAACGCATTATCTCTGAACAGGATGTTTCTTGCTCCGCCGCCCATAGGTGTATTCGTTTTACTACGTAAGCCAACATCCGTTTTATACATAATGTTATCTTCTACAACAAAATCTTGTATCCAACTTCCGGTATGACTACCTGTTACTACTCCACCGTGACCTTCACGAATATAATTATTAAAAATCCATGCATTTCCCGTTGGTTCTTTGTCCGCAGCCGCCTGGCCCATTCCAGAAGCAAAGTTAATCGCATCATCTCCAGTATCTACGAAGTTATTGAAGACCATAATGTTTTGAGAATCACCGAACTCATATCCATCGGCATTATTTCCGTCGTATGTTTTGGAAATGGTGCCATTTACTACAATGTTTTTACTATGAAGGTTCACAATCCCGTGATTAGCTGGATTAAGCTGGGTAATGCCTTCATAATACATACCGTCCACCCCGCGGACTGTAATTAGATTGGATCGTCCGGAATAAGCAGATTTTTCATCCATCCCCATCACTTGGGCAGCGTAAGACTGATTTGCAGCCAGTATTCCAAATGTACTCTCCGCATCAGGATTTAAAGGGCTCATTTTTCCATTTTCTACTTTTACATCCCCTGTAACTTTAGTGTTATTACCCGCAACTAAACGAGGCAGCTCATTGCCAAGTTCATCAATTGTTGGATGGCTTTTATCATATTTCCAGCCGTTTCCATCAATGATCCCGTTACCTACAATTCTAATATTCCTTAAACTGCCGTAATCGTAGGTATGAGCATTGATTAGAGAGTAGGAACGCTCATCGGTCGAGTAATCGTACAGCCAGAAATTCATGCTGTAATCTTCCGCATCTTCTGACCCAAGTAAATATCCATCTACTTGCAGCGTCATATCGGACTTAAGCCATATTTCTCCAGAGATAAATTTCCCTTCCGGTATTAGTACCTTCGCCCCTGGTGCAGCAGCATCAATTGCTGCTTGAATGGCTTTTGTATCTTTTGTTCCATCATCAGGTGTTGCACCAAAATCAACAATATTGAAAATTTCCGGTACTGCTGTTGTTTTCCCAATAACTTTATTGGAAGGAGTTGATTCGATTCCTTCAGCATTTACCGAGGTAACATAAAATTCATAGGATTTGTTTGGTTTAAGATTTTCCACCATGAAATTATGAATAAGAATATCAACATGGAAATCATCCTTATCAATATTTTTATAGAAATTATCGATATATGCTTTTGCAGGGCCGTGATTATCTTTTAAAGCGCTGCCAATTTTCTTTCCATTCATATAGACATTGAAATCTGTAATATCGTGATACTCTTCAGGTTTTTCCCAAACAAGGGTTATACTGTCCTCGTCTATAGCAAGATTGGGTATCAGTAGGTTTACTGGAGCATGCAGGTCATTTTCAGAAGATGGTTTGTTTGCTAAAGCTGTTGCACCAACTTGACTGAGTAGCAGTAAAAATGCGAGTAAAATATAAATACTAACCTTAAAAATTTTCAACTATCCTAACCTCCCTACTATTTTCGGACTTCATAATGGTTACAGTGAATCAAGTCCACGATATTCAAAGAAATCAAAATCAGCATAAGAACCGGCTTTACGGTCCATATCATGAACAGCAATTCCTACAAAGTTACCGGTAAATCCTCCAGCCAAGAATAACAAATCTTGAGATTCTCCAATTCCGTGCCAAAGATTGTCTCCAGCCATTCTATAATAATAATTTCCAACTGGTCCGTTGACTTCAATCTTTAACTCTACTTGACCATCTTCTGTTGGAATTATGCCAGGAGTTAGTGAAAATTCACCATCTCTGCACTTCATCAATCGAAGAACACGGCCTTTTTCCTCATCATAAGTCAAATAGGCATACAGATAATTACTATCATTTAAGTACAGCAGCAATCCAGCCATTTGATTATAAGTTTTAGGGGTATAGTCTATTTTCGTAAATGCATGAAACCGGAAATCTTTTTGGCGAATAGCCAATATATGATGTTCAAATAAGGATTGAATGGAATCACCAGATATTACACGTAAATATCCTTCTCTACTTGTTAAATCACACCAAGAATCATCCGCCAAAATACGCAGGCTGTTCCACTCTTTATCGAGAACACCCGTAAAATCATCACGAAAGTTTGTATCCTTCCTCTGTACAACCGGCTCTGCCGTAATGATTTCTGTTTCTGCTAATGGGCCATTGCCGCCATCCACTAATCGCAGCCAGCCATCTTCTGTCCAATAAACTTCTTGAATAGCCGTTTCACGTCCTAAAATCGCTGCTTTCCCCATTAATGGACGCGTGCATAAATAGACCATATACCAGTTGCCCAGAGGGGTTTGAACAATACTGCCGTGACCTGAACATTGTAAAGGTGATTCGGGTTTATCACTAGCGGTCAACATCGGATAGTGTGGATCCAATTCATATGGTCCCGTAATCTCTTTAGCGCGACAAACCGTAACCGAATGACCGGAACCTGTCCCACCTTCTGCGGTAATTAAATAGTAATAATCATTATGTCGGTAAATATGTGGTGCTTCTGTTTTTGCTAATTCTGTACCGTCAAATATTTTATAGACAGGTCCTGTTAACAGGTGATTTTCCGGATCGTATTCTTGAAGGACAACTCCTACTGATTTATTGCCTGTTTCTATTCGATAATCCCAAATTTCGTTTAACAGCCACTTACGTCCGTCACGATCATGGAATAAAGACGGATCAAAGCCGCTGCTATTTAAGTACACAGGCGGTGACCATGGACCATTAATACTTGGTGCAGAAATTAAATAATTATGGCTGTCTTTAAATGGTCGTTTTGTACTTTTTACATCGGTATAGACAAGAAAAAATAAACCTTCAGAGTAACTAAGCTGCGGAGCCCAAATACTTCCGTTTTGTGGATTGCCGCGTAAATCGACTTGATTCGATAGAATATCCGTTTCATGTTCCCAATTTACTAAATCCTTTGATTGATAAATACGAACACCCGGCAGCCATTCGAAGGACGATACCGCAATATAATACGTATCTTCTACCTTTAAAATATAGGGATCTGGATTAAATCCGGGTAAAATCGGATTTGTAATTTTTGTTTGATACATTTTCTACTCCTTCTTTGTCCTTTATTTTTCTAAGGAGGCATAAGCCTGCTGTTGTAAAAAAGAGAAAAGCAATGGGAAAAGCAATAAACTGGGTCCCAAATAAAGTTGCTAAGCCGGCAAAAATAAACAGCACTGCTCCCCTTTTCGGATATTTATTTCGCCAAATCGATAGAATAGCCAGAGCAACAAATATAACTACGATTAGCAGGGCGACACCAAACCATATAGCTAACGCTTTCACCGCTTCAAAACTCTCTGAAACGTACTCTTTAGAAACACCCTCCTGCAAGATAGGAAAAACGGTTGTCTGATAAGTACTTTCCTCCATAGAAGTTATCGTCAATGAAAACCCGCCTAAGAAAATCACACAAAGTATGACACCTGCTATTCCAATTATCACTTCCCATTTTCGCTTCATTCTCCATGTTCCTTTCCTATTAATCTAGTTGTATGAAATCAATCCAATCTAATGGGTTCATATCACTTTGATCGCTATATTGATTGTTTAATTCCTTATAAGTTACCGTTATTCTATTAGCTTTGTTTCCCCAATCATCCCATCTATCTGGATGGATGTGTGAACCGATCATACAGTCAGCAAATGTAGTTTTCGCATAGGGGCGCCACGGTCTTCCTAAAAAGACATTTTTAACATCTGCGTCTGCAGTAATAAAACATTGATAGAAATAAAAGCCTTTTTTACTTATTGAAGTGGAAGCAGCTGTAACGTAGCCTTCTTTGTTGTTTGGTCTTTTCAATGACTTAATTTCACTACCCTGAAACACTGCTTCACCACCACCAAAAACAAAATCGACGGTTCCTTCTATATAGCAATTAATAAAAAGACTCTTATTTTCTGCAAATTTGGTTCTTATTTCAGGAGTAGAAAAAGGCAGGCCATTTTTTTGAACTTCTGGCAGCGGTCCTAAACAAACAGTGTCCTGATAGCCTTTAAAGGAACAGTTTTTAAAGGTTACGTTGTTTCCTTCACTATATAATGCAACCGCCTGACCCACCTTTTCTCCTGGTCCTGCATTATTAATAATCTCGATATTTTCTAAACTAATATTTTCACCGTTGATAAACAGAGTCGCCGTCTGAAAGGTACCTATTTCTCGCAGATGTTCATCTTTTTGTAACGCGTATCGATTTCCAATCACCTTAACTGAGCCAATTCCTATCAATGTAATGTTAGATTGATATAAGGAAATAGTTTCATAATACTCTCCACTTAAAACCGTTATTTTTACCGGTCCATTTTCATCACAACAACTATCTAGAGCCTCTTGGATATTAGAAAAATCACAGATTTCATTTCTTCCAACTACTAGACTTTTAAGAAAGTTTAAAGGTGTTTCTTTAAGAATGTTTTCCATAATGATCTCATTTCCTTTGTTTCTTGATGTCCGCCTGTAAGAATTCTGCCTTCCCAATTTTGAGGAAAACATTGTTGTTCATACGTTTTTTTCAGTTGTTCGTTTAAAAATTCTGCACCTTCAATGGGACACATTCGATCATCCTTACCAATCATACTGAGGCGTGGTCTTGGGGCAATCATTTCTTGAACTTCTAATGTAGAAAAATGTTTTAGAAATCCAGGAACATAATAATAGAATCCATGATGATCTAAACCACGTTTCTGTTTTAATGTTTCAATATCCACTTGTGCTGCTATATCTACTGTCACCTTTATACGCTCATCTAGTGCGGCCAGCCACCAACTCATTAATCCTCCCATGGACATGCCAATTGCACCAATTCTGTCAGGGTTGACGTCGGGGCGAGTTTCAAGATAGTCTAACAAGGCCATATTATCGAATAGCCGCATTCCCCACAAAGTTTGGCCATCTAACAGCATTTCCTTTACCAATTCACTTTCTTGTTTCCCTTTGCGTTGGTTAAAGCCCCACATATCAATCGAACAAACCGCAAACCCAAGTTCGATTATCTCTTCTACGAAGGAAGGACTTTGCAAATAAGAGCTGCTAGTTAAGAGTTCTTCTTTCCCTTGGTCAAAATTGCCGCCATGTGAATGATTAAAGATAACCGTTGGTAAAGGTTCAACGTCATTTAATGGTTTAGCAAAATAAGCAGGGACCGTTTCAATGCCATTTAATTGCAACATTAAAGTTTCTAATACAAACCCCTGCCTATTTTCTACATTTATTAATTCAGCAGATATCCTTGCCGATTTCGAACGTTCTCCTAACAAATTGAGAAGTTGTGTACGTCTTGTCTCTATCACACTACCCCTACTTCCTTAAGAAGTACTTCTTCAGCTTTTGTATTTTTAGACTTGCAATGGGTAATCTCGACATCCTCACTATATTCGACATGGAATGCTGGTCCTTCATGGTTCTCAATGGTTACTCGGTTAAATAGGATGTCTTTCGCAAAACCTACATAAAAACCGCGATTATTCATATCCTCTATTCCTGCCATCATCGCTGGTTTCCCGGGAATCGCATTTTCTGCCATAGAAATATCAATGTTATTAAATGTAATATCGGAGACGTATTGCTCAGCTAAGCCATAGATAAATCCTGCTGAAGCATGGACATTTCGGGCCGTAATATTAGAAAAGTGTATTCTTCTAAAGGATGGCGTTTCTTTTGTAATTGGGTATGGATTTTTATCCCAGACATATTTATCCTTTCCTTTAGGTCCACAGAAGTAATACAAGTTCAATATAAATGGACACATTACCCTTTCCATGACAATATTGTCAATTCGGATATCTTCCACAATTCCTCCTCGACCTCGTCGTGATTTCAATCGAATTCCCCGATCTGTATCCTGGAAGGTACAGTTACTAATCGTAACATTCCGGATATCACCACTCATCTCACTGCCAAATACCACTGCCCCATGGCCATGAACCATCGTACAGTTTGTAATGGTAATGTTCTCACAAGATACCCTTTCAGCAGTATCTTCTGTACCAGCTTTAATCGCGATACAGTCATCTCCTACATCAATGTGACAGTTGCTGATT
This sequence comes from Neobacillus driksii, assembly GCF_013409995.1. Taxonomy (GTDB): domain Bacteria; phylum Bacillota; class Bacilli; order Bacillales; family Cytobacillaceae; genus Neobacillus; species Neobacillus driksii. The sequence continues at coordinate 254,080 of NZ_JACCBX010000006.1, read as the reverse complement.
CTTACGTTTTTACAAGATTCCGGGTCAATCCCATCTGTGTTAGGTGAATCTGCTGGATTAATAATAGAAAGATTATCGATTGTTACATTGTGACAACGAATCGGATTCACGGTCCAGCTAGGTGAGTTGATTAAGGATACATCTCGTATGGTGATGTGCTCACATCCATCAAAACTAATCAATTTTGGCCGTGGATAAGCCAGGTTTTCTCGGTCATTTTGAAAAATATGCCACCAATTCTTCCCGTTGCCATTAATCGTACCAAAACCAGTTATAGAAATATTGTTAGCGTCCTCTGCATAAATACACGAAGCATATACCTCTCGTACAACACCTTCCCAACGAGAAACTACCACTGGATAGTCCTTTTGTTGATCCGAAAATTTCAGGGTAGCTCCTGCAGACAAGTGTAATTCAATATTATCTTTTAAAAATAAAGCACCTGCTAAAAATTCTCCTGACGGAATTACGACTTTTCCGCCTCCGTTTTTATGTGCTTCGTCGATAGCCTTTTGAATAGATTGGGTGCATAAACTCCCATCATTGTATGCTCCAAATTCGGTAATATTGTATGTGCTCATATCATTACTCCTCATTGATTACATCTTCAAATTCAGCTAAAGCTTGTAAAAACGCACCTAACCCTTTTTGGTCATTACAAATAATCGGTTCACTAATGTAATAAGTATAGGTACCATCCCGTTGATCATCGCCGCCTAGTCCAGCAACCTGACAGTTCTTATTTAAATTCACCCAGCCTTCTTTCGTTTGTAAAACAAATTCATTCAATAATCCTTGATGTGATTTCTTTAACTGTCCTTCCCATTCTTTGTGATCTAAAACACCCAGACGAATTCCTCTTGCTATTGCACATACAAACATGCTGCTGCAAGATGCTTCTAAGTAATTACCCTTTTCATGTCCCTTATCTGGTACTTGATACCAGACCCCACTTGCTTCATCTTGGTAGTTTACTAGTGCCTTTAATGTTTTCTCTGTTATTTGTACAAGAAAATCTCGATCCGCTGTATCTTTAGGCAAGACTTCTAAAGTATCTATTAACGCTAATAAATACCAGCCCATCGAGCGGCCCCAGAAGTTCTCAGACAAACCAGTTTCTTTATTCGCCCATGGCTGAACCTTTTTTTCATCCCATGCATGATATAATAGACCTGTCTTTTCATCTATTAAATGTTGATAACTAATCTTAAACTGACGAACGATATCTTCTAAACCTTCTCCATTTGCAAAGGTTGTTTGATACTCTGCATAAAAAGGTGAGCCCATGTACAATCCATCAAGCCAAATTTGATAAGGATAAATTTGTTTATGCCAAAATGCACCTTCAGATGTTCTAGGATGTGTTTCAAGCTGGCTGCGTAATAATTCAGCAGCTTTTTTATACTTTTCCTCTCCTGTTTCTTTGTATAGGACAAATAACATTTTCCCATTATTGATATGATCGATATTATATTCGTCTAGACGATACCCTTTAATGGACCCATCTTCTTGGATAAAGTAATCCATGTTTTCCTTTATATAGTTAAAATACTTTTGTTCTCCCGTTTGCTTCCAGACTCTTTCAAACCCTTTAAATATCACTCCATAATCATATGACCATTTTCCTTTATAGCCTTTGTCCTCATATAAACGAGGAAGTCTTTGCATAATTGAATTTGCTGTTTTAACGGACCATTTCATCACAATCAATCTCCTATTCTCATTACTATTTTTGGATATGCAGGATGTAGAATGGAGGTACTTTCTATTGAACAAAATTCAATAAAAAGACCTCCATTGGTGATTATTTTGCCTCGTTATACGCTGCTTTATATTCCTCTTTTATTGTTTTTCCGCCTTGGTCATTCCAACTTTTAACTGCCTTCTTAAAATCATCAAGAGGGATTTCACCTAAAATGTACTGATAAGTAGCATCCGTAATAATCTTTTGTAATTCCGATCCTTGTGTGGTGTAGGTTGGTGATTCTAAAGGAACAGCTGGATTAAAGACAGCATATTTTTCGTTTTCAGCAATCATTTCATCTGCCAGAGCTTTAATTGGGTTAGGATCCTTTAGACCAAAACCGTTTTCTTTCGGACGTGAAGAGGCAAATGGCTGAACTTCTTGCTGCCATAAATCCTGATTAATAATTTCATAGGCACCTTCATCATTGAGTTTATAATGTGTACCTTCAATTCCGTAGGTCATTAACGTATAGGTTTCAGGCTCTAGTAAATCATTAACGAATTTCAAAAGACGTTTTAATTCTGCTTCATCCTTTACTTCTGAGCGTGGGAATGCTAATAATCCTCCAATACCATTACCCGCAGACCAAATGGCTCGTTCAGAATTAGAATCAGATGTCATATCATTTACTAAGGCAAGTTCCATATTATCTTGAATACCCGCTGCCATTGTTTGTAAGTTTTTTGCGTCAAATAAGGCACCAACATAAATACCTGCCTTGCCTTGAGCAAAGTTTTGCTGTTGATCTGTTTTGGCTGTTACAGCAAAGTCTTTGTTAATCCAGCCGTTTTCATATAACTCTTTCATGTAGTCCATCGTTTTAATATAGCCATCGGTTTCAAACTCAGCTGTAAAGTTGCCCTTCTTATCCACCTGCCAATTATTTGGAGTACCGTAGTATGAACCCAACGTTTTGAAAGCACCAAAAATTAAATCACTGCGATCCATAAATCCGGTCGTATCATTTTTCCCATTACCATCAGGATCTTTTTCTGTAAACGCTTTCGCTACTTCCATTAATTCTTCTGTTGTTTTAGGAACAGCCAAACCTACTTTATCTAACCAATCTTTACGGATGACGACACCGTTTCGCGCTAGATCTTTTTGGAAAGGTATCCCATAAAGCTTACCTTCGATTGAAGCTGAAACTCGAATATCTTTCGAAATCGCTTTTAAGTTAGGGAACTCATCTAAATAATCTTCTACATTCCAGAACATCCCTGATTTCAATGCATTACGTACTGAAGAATTTTCCAAAATCGTTAACGTAACAATATCAGCTAATGAATCTGAAGCTAATGCTGTATTAAGACGTTCCTCTTTTGAAGCATCTGGGATCCAAGAGAATTTAATTTCTGAATTTGTTTTTTTCTCTATTTGATCTAACACTGTATCTGTCGGTGGTGAAGCTGTGTGCAAAATATTTAACCAGGAAATTTCTGTTTTACTGTTTTGATCTTCTTTCTTTGAGGAATTTTTGTCGGTAGAAGCTGTACTACTGCACCCTGCCAATAGAAGTGCACCTGCTAAACTAACACTGGCCAACTTTGATACCTTTTGTTTTTTCATCCCAATTCTCCTTTACATTTTGGTGAATATATTTATCTTCTATCTCTTCGGCATCCATCGTTTCCATTCTTGTAAACACTTGATTAGCTGTCCAAGTAATCAAATAGAATAAGAAACTAATACCTAAAAAGGTTAAAACTCCTGGAAAAAAGTTGGTTGCACCCCAATACATTACACCTGTAACTAAAAATAAAACAAGTGAATACTGTAAACAGGAAAAACCAAATAATAGAGACATCTTGATTTTAATGCGAATTCCCTTCCAATTATAATGAGCCATAATCGGAAAGATATAAACAAGTGATACTAAATAGATAAAACTAATAACAAATAATGCGACTCTAACGTACCAATTGGATACATGATTTAAATCAACGATTAAAACAATCGCGCCTATTAGATAGATCCAGCTAATAATGACGGATTCTCTAAAACTCTCTTTGTAATACTTCCAGTAGGTTTTGAAAATAGGCAGGCTTTGACCACGAACCCATTGCCTGCAGATACTAACCAAGGCATAAGTGGAGGGGCCTATCCCGAATATACCTAATCCCAAAATGGTAAAGAGTATCCATAAAAAATTCACGTAAACCAAATTAAGGATAATCGTTAAAACGTGGTTTAACCTTTCCACTGATTTGAGCATGATATCCCCTCCTTCCCTGTCTAATACACGCCATCTTCTCCAAACTTTTTCGCTAGTTTATTTGCTAGAATGACTAATACCAATCCAACAAGCCCTTTAAATAAACCCACAGCAGTACTGAAACTCAACTGCCCATTTTTTAAACCTGCAGTATAGATGTAAGTATCAAAAATTTCCGCAACACTGCGATTTAAGGAGTTAAGCAATAGGTACATATGCTCAAAACCGAGATCCAAGGTGCTTCCAATCTTCAAGATTAATAGAGTGATAATGACTGGACGAATAGCAGGTAATGTTACATGCCATGTTTTTCGAAGACGGCCTGCACCATCCATTTCAGCTGCTTCATATAATTGTGTATCCACAGCTGTTATAGCAGCTAGATAAATAATCGTTGACCATCCTAATTCTTTCCAGATAATTTGTGCGATATAAATCGTCCTTGTCCAATCTGGTGCTGTTAAGAAGCTGATTTTTTCCATTCCTATTACAGCCAAGAATTCATTAATAATACCGCCATCCACATTCAAAAAGATAAATGAGATTGAAACAATAATTACCCAAGACATAAAGTGAGGAATATAGATAATCGTTTGAATTCCAGCTTTAAAGTATCTATTCTTCACTTCATTCAACATCAGAGCCACGATAATTGGTAATGGGAAAAAGATTACAAGATTTAAAGCAAACAAAATTAACGTATTCTTTAATAACATGAAGAAAGTGGGTTCCGTAAATAAACGAATAAAATGTTTGAGACCCGCCCATGGACTTCCTAAGATCCCTAAGAATGGCTGATAGTCTTGAAACGCAATAATGAGACCCGCCATTGGTAAGTACTTAAATATAATGAAATAAAGTAATCCAGGAAAAATCATTAGATATAAGAACTTATTCGTTTTTAATCCCGCAATGATTTTTTGCCTTTTTTTAATTTTTAGCTCCCTTGCTGTCATAATGGACAAGGGTTGACTATTTTGGTTTACAGCACCTTCCATTTCACTCCTCCTCTATTCATTTTGTTTTCCTTTCTTGTTTTAAGCATACTGAAATTGGAAAATTACGTACATAATCATTTTATGATTACGCTTACAAACCCCTTTAGTATCAAGGTTTTTGAGGATGGTATCCACCATAATGATAGTTTTTAAATGGTTGTGATTATCCGTTTATATTATAAATTTTTTACTTTAAAAACGCTGTCTTTGCTGTTGAATCAATAGTGGGATATTGATTATATACGGAATTCGGATCGAATGATAAGGTTGGTTTATCTTACTAAAAGATAAATGGCTTATTATATTCAAGCGAGGAGGATTTACATGAAGAAAACGAAAAAGAATAAAAGAAACAAAGGAGGTCTAGCCTTTCCCATTATTAATGGAACCATACTAATTTTGATTGCACTTATCTGTTTTCTTCCATTTGTTAATGTGATCGCAAGTTCATTTGCATCTACTCAGGAAGTGGTCGCAAGAAAGTTTATCTTATTTCCACGTACTTTTTCATTGGATGCCTATCGCTATATCTTGTCAACGCCTACCCTCTTTAAGTCATTAGCTGTTTCGATTGGAGTAACTGGTATAGGTACTTTAGTTAGTATGGTTCTAACTGCTTTTATGGCGTATGGCTTATCCCGAAGATATCTAGTGGGGAGAAATTCAATTAATTTTATTGTTGTTTTCTCCATGCTGTTCAGTGGCGGTATGATTCCAACCTTCTTAGTTGTTAAATCCGTTGGTTTAATTGATTCTTATTGGTCTTTAATCTTGCCTGTTGCAATTAATGCATTCAACTTAATTATTATGAGAAACTTCTTCCAAGCCTTACCTGATAGTTTAGAAGAATCCGCTAAAATGGATGGCTGTACAGATTTTGGTGTCTTCGTTAAAATCATGCTGCCGCTGGCATTACCATCGATCGCTACTATTTCTTTGTTCTATGCAGTCACCTACTGGAATACGTATATGACAGCTATTCTTTACATTAATGATTCTGCCAAGTGGCCGATACAAGTATTATTACGTCAAATTGTCATTGTCTCTAGTGGTATGCAAGCCGAAGGGTCCTCAGTAGATGTCGTACCTCCTGCTCAAACGATTAAAATGGCTGTTATTGTAATCGCTACTGTTCCAATGTTAATTGCTTACCCATTTGTGCAAAAATACTTCGTCAAAGGTGCATTAGTTGGATCTGTAAAAGGATAAAATAAAGTTCCAACAAAAAAAGCTTCTCTCATGAAGCTTTTTTTGTTGGAATAAATTTCTAATGCATATATTCCTTACGATAATCTCCTGGGGTCATTCCTAATTTCTTTTTGAAGAATCGAATAAAGTTTTGAGAATTCCGATATTGCAAGCGTTCTGCAATATCTTTAATGGCCAAATCTGTATCCTTTAACAAGCTTTGTGCCATTTGCAGGCGATAGTTCATTAGATAGTCTACAAAATTCTCTCCATACTCTTTTTTGAATACATTGCTTAAATAGTTAGGATTGTAATGCAATCGATCTGCAATAATATCCAGGGAAATTTCCTGATCATATTCCGTTTGTACAATATATACGATTTTTTCTGACAAGGATTTAAATCCTCTTTCTGTCTTATCGTGGGTACTTATAATAACGGGTTTGATTAAATCGTTAATTAACATTTCCTTCATTTTTTCTGGATAATAGGCATTCATGGCTGCTTGATACAATTTCTTAATATTTTCAAAGATTTTAGATTCAGCACCTAATAGTTGTCCTAATTGTACAAGCTCATTTATGACTCGTATTAAGGTCACCCCTAAGCTAATCGGATTTTTATTTAAACGAAAAATCTCTTCTACAAGCCGATCAACCAAGTTCATGACGTCTTCCTCATGACCAGAACGAATCGCATTCAATAACTCATTAAGCGATTCTACAGGGAATTTGGATATAGACGCATCATTTAACATCGAAGAAATATCATTATAGAAAATAATTGACTCTGGTCCAACATTTACTCGGTAATGAAGCGATTCTTTTGCTAAATCTACCGCTTTTTTACTATCTATTAAAGTGTCATAGATTGGACTGATTCCAACACTAATGATAATATTCAGCGATTTTTTCACCGCTACTTGGATTTCCTCGTAGTACTTCATGATTCGTCGCTCAGGTTCTGGGTCGCTTTTATCTAAGATAAAGATGGTAGCCTGCATTTCATCATTTAAAACGATCGGGTTTAAGCGTTCAGCCTTCGGGACCATTTCTCCTACGATATTGTTAATTGCCAATAATAAAAGTGTTTTATCTCCAATTTGTTGATCATCAAAGTTATCTATTTGTATCAAACCTGTATAAAACACCTTTTCCTCTTCAAAATGGTAGCCAAATTGCTCTAAACGATTCGTCACGTCGTTTTCAGATATCCGTTTTCTAAATAAACTTAAAACAAATAATGTCTCCAATTGAGGTTTCTGAATTGACAGACTAGCTGTTAACAGCTCATTTTGTCCAACAATTTTATCGATAGAATCAGCCAAAAAGGAAAATTCATTTTGTTTTTTATGTACTCCCTGAATGTCCAGTTTTGCCTGTATTTTCTTAATTGGTCGAGTGTATGATACCGCCAACACATATGAAATAATTCCCACCAATAAAATCAAAAGGGCTGAAACTATAAAAAGGCCCACTCTCGTATTATGAATAATACTGCCAATCTCATTTTCATTTATTTCCACCACATAAAGCCACCGATTATAATCAGACTGCATGTAAACATATTTCTTTCCATCCTCTGTTTCTAGAACATTGGCAGTTTGCCCGCTTTCGTTAGAGACTGCTTTAAAATCTTGAAAACTACTTTTTTTCACTTCACGATCTTTCATGGTGCTAGAGTATAGTAATTGATTTTTTTTATTATATATTTCTACTCTATTGTTTTGGTCACCTATAATCTGTTCAATACTCCTTCTAGGAATATAGGATATTCCTAAAGCGAACTTTTCCCTCTTATACATTGGTAAAGTCATAACCATTTCGATTCCGGATTTTATTGGTTTCCAAAAAAGGTTATTGTTATTATTGTTAATATAAGTATTTTTGTATTCGGTAACTTCCTCTGTTGTTAGCGTCTTTAAAGAGCCATTAATGATTCCCCAGTTGCCGTCTAAGCTTACTAAACTATTGTTACTGCCTTCAATCCCCATCATCTCTATGTAACTCATCTCTTTTTTGATATCTCGGTATACATCAAAATCTTTACCTGACAAAGGATTTTTAAAGATTTCTTCAAATTTAGAAGTTGCGCTGTAAGCCGTATATCCATACTCGATGGTTCTTACTTTTTGTTCAACATTGTTAAGAATTTGTTTTGTATAATTTTTTTTATCCTTTAAGAAACTTTCCTCAACGGAATGATAAGTGGAATTATAGATAAATATGCTAAATCCAATTACAAGCCCTATCCCCACCAAGAAAAACGGAATAAAAAGCTTGTAAAACACTCTTGCTTTTCTCAATAATTTCACTCCTTCGTTACTGTTTTCCACCATATTGCAAAAAATTAAATTTTCAAAAATTTGGTAACGCTTACGTTATAATATATTAAAATTTCCATATTTACAAGACTATGTAATCTAGCGGTATATCTTTATATATTATATATATATTGACACAAAAACTGATAGATAATACAATGTTAACGTTAACATTTATCCGTACAATCCAATCATAATCCTCATTATCATAGCCCTCATCAAAGAAAATAGGTTCTATTTTTGTTTTAACATAAAAATGTTAACGTGTACATATGCTTTTAGCAGCAATTACTAAGAATTTTTTATGAGGGAGTAAATACAAATGGAAATTCAAATAACCATTTATATAGCAGGAGATTCCACGGCTGCTATAAAACTACCAGAAAAACGGCCAGAAACTGGCTGGGGGGAAGCATTTCAAGCGTACTTTAAAGAAAATGTAAAGATTGATAACCGGGCGATTAATGGACGAAGCACAAAGTCATTTATAAACGAGGGTCATTTAGCTAAGATTGAAAAGAGCATTCAACCCGGTGATTACTTAATTATCCAATTTGGCCACAATGATCAAAAAATAGAGGATCCTGAACGAGGAACTCACCCTTATGGTGACTATCAAGATAACCTAGGCAAGTTCATTCAGACAGCATATCAAAAAAATGCCTATCCCTTGTTATTAACGTCAGTTACTCGTCGAAAGTTTGAAGATGATATATTTGATAGCACGTCGGTTGGAGCTTATCCTCAAGCCATGATTCAATTTGCCAAAAAATACGATATACCTGTTTTAGACATACATAAAATCACCACAGAGTTTATGGCAAAAGCCGGTGATGAGGAATCAAAAAAATACTATTTGCATTTACCACCTGGTCAATCCGAAAACTATCCTGAGGGGATAAGTGACAACACCCACTTCAATGAAGAGGGAGCAAAAAAAGTGGCTCAATTAATTATTGAAGCAATCCAACAAAGTGATTTACCTCTAAAGAACCTACTGAAATAGTGAACTACTTTATTTATGAACCTTTATAAGGAGTTGGATCAATGGAGGAAACATTTGTACAGCAAATATATAACAAAAATCAGAAAAATTCCTTTAAGGTACTAGTTGGTTTATATAAAGGAAACTACTTAAGAATATTTTATTCTGCAGTTTTGTTTATCATTAAACATATCCCAGCTTGGGTAATGCCCATCGCAATTGCGAATGTGATTAATGCAGCTACGATACAGGCTGGCGGTGGCATTCGAACGATCTATTTTAATGCGATCATTATGGTTATTTTGGTACTGCAAAACATCGTAACAAATTATTATCATACTAAACTGCATAGTTATGCGATTCGCAGTGTCGAATCGGGTTTGCGTGCTTCGCTTATTAAAAAGCTGCAAGAACTTTCGATACCCTATCAAAAGGAAATGCAATCTGGCAGGCTTCAATCAAAAATTATGCGGGATGTAGAAGCTGTCCAAACGCTTTCTTCTCAAGTGTTTGTCAGTAGTTTAAATATTTTTGTCAATCTAATAGTAGCCTAAGCCATTACGTTATATAACAGTCCTACTGTATTTCTATTTTTCATATTAACTGTACCGATTTCAGCTCTAATCATTGTGATCTTCCGTAAAAAAATCAAAACCTCAAATTCTGAATTTCGTCAGGAAATGGAAGAAACCTCTGTGCGTGTGATTGAAATGATTGAATTAGTACCCATTGCACGTGCGCATGCGTTAGAAAATCAAGAGGTACGCCGTTTAAATCATAGGTTCCAACAAATATTAACAAAAGGTTTTCATTTAGATATTATTCAATCATTTTTTGGTTCTGTTAGTTGGGCTAGTTTTCAACTTTTTCAAATTATTTGTTTAGTCTTTACGGGTATTTTGGCCTTACGCGGTTCCATTACTCCTGGGGAAGTGGTGATGTATCAAACGTACTTTACAACAGTAGTAAATTCAGTATCTAGTATAATAACATTAATACCCACAATCGCTAAAGGCCTGGAATCCGTAAATTCTATTGGCGAAATTTTAACAGCTGGTGAAGTAGAAAATCATGAGAACAAACCTAAAATTAAACAAGTAGATGGAAATTTTTCCATTCAACAGGTTTGTTACCGGTATCCTAATAGCGACCAGACGATCCTCCATGATATTAACTTAGAGGTTAAACAAGGCGAAACAGTCGCTTTTGTCGGGGAATCTGGTTCGGGAAAATCAACGATCCTAAATTTACTCATTGGGTTTATTCAACCGACTGAAGGAAGAATTCTTTTAGATGGTCATGATATGTCATCTATTGATTTACGATCCTTCCGACATCATTTAGCAGTGGTCCCACAATCAACCATCCTATTCTCTGGAACTATTCTACAAAATATCACCTATGGCATGCCATCTGTTACCGAAGATGAACTAAAAAGAGTTTTATTAGCTGCAAACCTGTGGGATGTCATTGAGAAGCTTCCGGATGGTTTAAATACGAGGATCGGAGAACATGGAGATAAGCTTTCAGGGGGGCAACGGCAAAGGGTATCGATTGCAAGAGCCTTAATTCGGAACCCAAAAGTTATTATTTTAGATGAAGCGACATCTGCATTAGATAGTCATTCTGAGAAAAAAATACAAGAAGCCTTAAATACTTTATGTCATGGCCGGACTACGTTTATCGTGGCTCACCGTCTTTCAACGATTCGTAATGCGGATAAAATAGCAGTCATCGAAAATGGACGTTGCGTAGAATTCGGTACCTATGATGAATTAATGTTTACTAAAGGGAAGTTCTATGAATTGAAGCAATTACAAATGTAGTAGACGAGCAAAATGGAATAATTCTAGATGCTAAGGAAATCCGCCTGGCATTTTTTTTTGCCTGTTAATTTGCGCTTTACAAAAGGTTGTGTAAAGCCAATTGTTTATATTGCACCCTGATGATTGGAGCGAACAGCACGAAGACTCCTCGAGAATCCAAGGTCACAATAATACGGGTAACAATCTGACCAGGATTGTACCGATAAATCACGGCTCCACAAATTATCGTAACTATCTGACTCGGATTGTGCCGATAAATCACGGCTCCACAATTTATCGTACCTATCTGACTCGGATTGTGCCGATAAATCACGGCTCCACAAATTATCGTAACAATCAGAGACACAGCCAAAAAAATCCCTTTTGGAAGACTGTATCACTGTCTACTCAAAAGGGATTATAAGTCTCTGATTATAGCGTAACTCCACTCTTAAAAATCGAAATCTCCCTAAAATCATTTTTCTCATTATTAACAAATTCACCGTTTGCCACTTGAACAATATAATCTACAAAATCATTTAACACTTGTTCTTGGAGAACTCCATCCTCCAACAGTATTCCAGTATTAAAGTCAATCCAGTGTGGTTTTGTTTCATAGATTTGTGTGTTCGTTGAAATTTTCATCGTTGGAACAAACGTTCCGAATGGTGTTCCCCTACCAGTCGTAAACAAAACCATTTGGCAGCCGGCTGCCGCAAGTGCCGTGGATGCAATAAGGTCATTTCCTGGCGCACTTAAGAGGTTTAATCCTTTTGTATTAAGTGTTTCGCCATATTTTAAGACATCGACAATGGTGCTCGTTCCTGCTTTCTGTGTGCACCCAAGAGATTTGTCTTCTAGTGTGGTAATGCCTCCAGATTTGTTCCCTGGGGAAGGATTTTCATATACAGGTTGATTATGACGTAAAAAATACTCCTTGAAGTCATTAATTAGATCCACAATCTTCCCAAAAACTTTTTCATCGGCAGCACGTTCCATTAAGATTGTTTCTGCTCCAAACATTTCCGGGACCTCAGTGAGGACGGTTGTTCCTCCTTGGGCAATTAAATAATCTGAGAACTTCCCTAGAAGCGGATTTGCGGTTATACCTGAAAAGCCATCGGATCCACCGCATTTTAAACCAATTTTCAATTCTGAAAGAGGCACGGATTCTCTTTTGTCATTTTTGGCATTTTCATAGATTTCCATGACCAGTTTAAAGCCTTCCTCGATTTCATCGGTAACATTTTGGGAGATTAGAAATTTCACTCTCCCCTCATTCACTTCACCCAATGCCTTTTTAAACTCTGGCAGCTCATTATTCTCACAGCCAAGACCTAAAACAAGAACACCGCCAGCATTGGGATGCTTTACTGCATTGATCAGTATTTGCTTTGTGTTTTCATGGTCATCCCCTAGTTGAGAACATCCATAGTTATGCTTTAAGACAAGGACATTGTCAAACGGGGTAATGTCGCCAACATGACGCTCAAACCGTTTGATAATCTTCTCAGCAATCCCGTTCACACAACCTACTGTAGGGACAATCCATAATTCATTCCGAATGCCAACATTACCATCTTCGCGACGGTATCCCTGAAATGTTCGATTTTCATTATTATATAGATTCTGAGATTCCTTAAACATGTATTGGTATTCCTGTGTTCCAGAAAGATTCGTTTTTGTGTTATGTGTATGAACATGTTCACCGGGTGTAATCACACCCAGTGCATGCCCAATTGGATAGCCGTATTTAATAATATCCTCATTTTCGTAAATATCTTTTACTGCTATTTTATGTCCACGGCTGATGTCTTCTTTTATTTGAATATCCTTGCCATTAAGATGAATGGTTTCATTTTTCTTAAAGTTTCTTAGTGCTAGAATAATATTATCGTTGTCAGTGATTTGAAGAAAATCCTTCATTATAGCGGCCTCCTACTAAATGGATGTTTCAAACAATTCTTTAAGAGCTTCCTTAACTCCTATTTGATAGATAGTAAGGAGGTTTGTACTGACGGTACTTTCTAGATTTGGAATAGAGGTCAAATCCATCCCCCATAACCTTTGCTCCGCCAGGATTATGTTCACGAGTTCAGACATGGCAAGTTCTTGCTGTTCAAATTTCCCCCAATGAGTTTTAAAGAATTCAACAATTTCTGGATCATCTTGTAGTTCTATTGAGTCATTTCCTCTTTTACCCTGATAAAAATAAATCAGGCAGCTTAGTGAAAAGACCATTCGTTTTGGCAGACTGTTATATTTTTTAACATAATCCAAAAATGCAGGCAGATTTCTTGTCTGAAATTTAGAAATAGAATTTAGTGCGATGCTCATTAAATAATGCTTAATGTATGGATTAGCAAAACGGTTAACCACATCATCTGCATAGCTGGTTAGCTCTGGTTTCGGACCCTCTAAAGTTGGGATGATTTCCTCTCGGATCATTTCTTTTATAAACATGCCGACTTCTTCATGATTTATACTTTCTTCTACTGTACTTACACCGTAAAGATAAGCGACCGGCGTCATTGCAGTATGTGCACCGTTCAAAATCCGGACTTTACGTACCCTATAAGGAGATAAATCATTGACAATCAGCGTGTTTAGCCCTGTCCCTTTGACTTTCAGCTCATTTTTTATCCATTCCGGTCCCTCAATGACCCAAAGGTGATACTGCTCACCTACCACCATCAATTCATCCTCATATCCAAGTTGTTCGGTTTTTTCTTTATAGGAGTCGGTTGGAAATCCTGGTACGATTCGGTCTACAAGGCTTGAACAGAAAGTATTCGCGTTCTTTACCCATCCAATAAATTCATCCTCCAGGTTCCATAAGCTTGCACATTGCAATACGATTTCTCTCAACTTTTCTCCGTTTCTTTCTATTAGTTCACATGGAATGATTATACAGCCACGTTTTTGATCACCGGCAAATGCCTGGAAACGGTGATAGAGGAACGCAGTAAGTTTTCCTGGAAAACTCTTTTGCGGTCGATCCTCTAACTTGTCTGTTGGGTCAAACACAATTCCGGCTTCTGTCGTATTCGAAACGATAAACCGGAGATCTTCTGTCCCAGCAAGCTTGATATATTCCGGATAATCTGTAAACAGATTAATACCTCTACTGATTGACTCGATCACTTGATGCTCATTTACTAATTGGCCTTCTTTTATACCCTGTAAGTAAAGGGTAAACAGCCCATCCTGATTATTTAGCCTTTCAATCTTGTTATTGCCGCGCGGCTGGACAACCACTACACTTCCATTAAAATCCGTCTTTTCATTAAGAACTTGGAATTGCCAATCAATAAACCCTCTCAAAAAGTTTCCTTCCCCGAACTGGAGAACCTTTTCTGGATATGAGATATATTTCTGATGAATATTATTATTTAGTTTTTGCACCAATCTTTCCCCTCCCAAAAAATGCACACGTTAACATTTCTATTCAAAAAGAAAGGTATTAACTAACCTCTCTTCTTAACAGAATCCCTTATGATTAATTCTGTATTAGCAAAAACTTTGGTTGCGTTTTGTTCCTCGCCAGTTACGAGTGAAAGGATTTTTTCCGCACCTAGTACACTGATTTTTTCAACTGGTCGTTTTACCGTTGTTAGCTTAGGTGTTGTGTATTGGGCAAAACCGATATCATCAAATCCAACAATGGAAATATCATTCGGTACATTTAACCCACTTGCAAACACGGCATTCATTGCACCAATGGCCATATCGTCATTTGAACAAAAAACGGCTGTCGGAGGATTTTTCAAAGACAATAATTTTTCCATTCCTAGGTAACCGCTTTCCATATCATAGTTTCCGCTAACGGAATACTCCGGATGAATCGAAATGCCATTATCTATTAGCGCAGTAAGATAACCATCCTTACGCATTTGCGTAGATTTAAAGGTTGGAATTCCTTCAATCACGGCGATGTCTGTATGTCCACAATCGATCAAATACTGCACAGCTTGTCTTGAACCCTCAGTATCATTAGAAAGAATATTGATAATATAATCTTCTTCAATTTCTCTGTTAAGCACAACAAGAGGAATTTCCTTTTGCAGTACATGATAGATAAATGAATGGTCCCTTACGCTTTGGCTCATTAAAATGATCCCGTCAAATCTTTGCGAATTAATACTCGAATAATCCTGATAATCATCAATACCACGGATAAACAAATTATATTCCTCGCTAATGACACTATTTACACCTTTTATTGTATCAGCAAGGAAGCTTGCCGATGTTCCATTGCTTATGCTTGTTAAAAATAAACCAATCGTATGCGACTTTTGCATAACCAGGCTTTTAGCATTGTAATTAGGGGTATAATTTAGCTGGGAGGCAATATCAAGGATTTTCCTCCTTGTAGGCGCTTTGATAAGGGGACTGTTATTTAGTGCCCTTGATACAGTTGTATGTGAAACATTGGCCAATTTTGCAATATCTTTTATGGTAACCATAGTCTGACCTTCCTTTTGCATTGTCTCTTTCATTTATTATATCTTATCTGCCCTGCCCCGCCAGCTTTCATCTATTAATTGTGAGGGATATGTTCGACTATTGATGTTTCTTGAAAAGCAAAATAATCTTTGGCATTGTTATAGGAAATTCCACGAACAATATCTCCAAGCAACTCTAAATCATTTGGAACCTCACCATTTTCAACCCATTCTCCAATTAAATTACAAACCAGTCTACGGAAATATTCATGTCTTGTATAAGATAGAAAACTTCTTGAGTCGGTAAGCATTCCGATGAAACGACTGAAAAGACCCATAGAGGACAACGCCTTAAACTGGTCGAGCATGCCTTCCTTTGTATCGTTGAACCACCATGCTGTACCGAATTGGATTTTCCCTGGAGTTCTGCCGTCTTGAAAGCTATTAATGATACTTGCGATTACGACATTATCACCTGGATTCAATGAATAAATAATGGTTTTCGGAAGATTGTTTTCCTGCTCTAACGAGTCTAGGATTTTTACTAGCGGTTTTGCAATTTGGTCGTCGTTAATAGAATCATAACCACTGTCTGGCCCAAGAATCTTAAACATTCTGTTATTGTTGTTACGGTGAGCATTGATATGGAATTGCATCGCCCAGTCCAGCTCTGCGTAAAGCTTGCCAAGAAAGATTAACGTAAACGTTTTGAACTTCTTTTCTGCTTCAAGAGAAATACCGCTGCCTGAAATTCTTGCTGCAAAAATTTCAGCCACTTCTTCAAAACTGGTCTCTTCGAATACCATAGAATCTAAAGCGTGATCAGACACTCTGCCGCCTGCCGAATGAAAAAAATGGACTCTTGATTCAAGTGCGGCAAGAAAATCTTCATAACTAGTAATCTCAATTTCAGCAGCCTCTGCAAGCTTAGCTACCCAATCAATAAAGCCCTCGCGATTTATTTCTAATCCCTTATCAGGTCTAAAACCTGGTACAACACTAACAGGATAGTCATTTTCTTCTCTTAACTTTAGATGATATTCAAGGCTATCTACAGGATCGTCTGTTGTACAAACAACTTTAACTTTTGATCTTTCAATCAAATTCCTTACACTAAATTCCTCTTCGTTAAGTTTGGCATTTACTTTTTCCCAAATCTCTGGTGCACTTTTTTCATTCAATAAATCATAAATGCCGAAAAACCGCTGTAATTCTAAATGCGTCCAATTGTATAAAGGATTCCCTATTGTCATTGGTACGTTCCTAGCCCATGCAAGGAACTTATCATAGTCACTTGCTTCGCCGGTTATATATTCTTCTGATATTCCATTTGCTCTCATAGCTCTCCATTTATAATGGTCACCATACAACCAGGCTTCGGTAATATTTTTAAATTTCTTATTTTCATAGATTTCTTTCGGACTTAAATGACAGTGGTAATCAATAATTGGCATGTCTTTAGCGTAATCATGGAATAAGGAGATCGCGGTTTTGTTATTAAGTAAAAAGTTTTCATCCATAAATTTCTTCATTTTGCACCATCCTATTATAAAATGTTAACGTTAACAAAATCCTTTGTTTTCAGTCTAACAAATCTGAGAAACAATGTAAATATATATTGTTAACGTTAACATTTTTTCTATATGTATTAATATCCAGTAATCTTTTTTATCCCGCTCTGTTACTTTCATGATGTCATCGTAATGATTCCAACTAAGGTCTACTAAAACTTTTGTCTTTCATAAAGGGTATGCAGGACTAATCCTTGAAGGCTACTAATACATTTGTCCTTCATAATGGATACGAGGGACAAATCCTTCAAAGCTATTAAAACATTTATCCTTCATAAATGGCTTAAACAAAGAAAAATAGGATAGCGCATAGCTACCCTATTTCAATTCGAATTAATTTTCTTTTGCCTTGTCAAAGAAATGCATCTTTCCCCCTTTGTGTGGAAAAAGATTTAGCTCCTTCGCCTTATCTGCGTGGTTTGTCATGATTTCTTTAAAAAGTTCGTCAGAGGACTTATTTTTTGTTTCTATTCCTAACTTCTCTGCCGCTTGGAATATTCTTTTATCTCGGACTTCGTGTGCTATGGTGTGAAGATCCTTATTATCGGTTGAAATACCAAGCTCTTTTGCTTCCTTTTTAATTTGGGTTTCATGGACTTCTCTAGCAAGATTATGTAGATCTTTGCCTTCAGTCGCAATACCTAACTCTTTGGCCTCCTTTTTAATTTCGGTTTCCCATACTTCCTTCGCTAACTTCTCAAGATCTTTCCCATTGCTGTCAATCCCCAGTTCCTTAGCCTTTTGTTTAATTATGGTTTCCCTAACTTCTTTTGCAATGGTCTCAGTGTCTTTTCCTTCTGTTTCAATTCCTAGCGATTCAGCCTGCTTTTTAATAAACTCAGGATTGTGCTTGATATGATGACCACGACCGTGTACTTCTGATTTTTCCTCTGCTGCTGCATAAGTCTGGACGGAACCGAAAAGTCCAAACAATAAGGCAATGGCAAATGACATGTACATCTTTCTCATCTTGTATATTCCTCCTAATAATAGTTTGGGTATTACGATGATAGGATGTCCAGAGGTTGTTACCAAATTATGAACAAAATATTAAAATTTGTAATAAATTTTCACAAAATAACAGCCCCTATCTCTTAATAGAGGCTGCTATTTTTATTCATTTTATACTTGCTGTTTAAACTAGACTCGCTTTTTCAGTCTTCAGTTTTTCTAACTCTCGATTTAATTCTTCTTCATTAACATAGTTTCGGTAAGCCGCATCATCCTGCAACAAAGGATTCGCAAATTGGCTGCCTGCTTGTACCTCAGCTTCCATTAATAAAATCCGTTCCTCTGCCCGTGCAACACCCCGTAAAATAGTATCCGTCTGGAGATGCATTTCCATTTATTAAAAAGTAAAAAACGCACGAGTGAGAAAATCACCGTACGGTCTAAAAAAGGATTTTTGACAGATAAACAACAATCGTAACAGTAATACCACTTAAGATGGTAGTCAGTAGGACTGCTTGCGACGCATATTCCGGGTAATTATCATACTCTAGAGCCAGTAATGCACTATTTCTTGAAGAAGGGAACGAGCTGGCGATAAAAAGTGCCTGAGCAGTAATGTCTGTTAATCCAAGAATATTTATAACTAACAACCCAATGAGTGGAGAAATAATCAGTCTGCCGATTACAATCCAAACAATTTGCCTAGAAATTCGCGTAATCTTTAAAAATGCTACTTGAGCTCCAAGTGTGACAAGTGCAACCGCCAAAAACGCATTTGAGGAATTTTCAATTGGCTTCCACAAAAATTCAGGAATTTCAATATGGAGCCATTTCAACAATATAGCCAATAATAAAGCGTATATAACCGGGAGACGCATAATTTTACGTAAGATATCTCTACCGCTGCTCTCTGCAGAGACACTGTTGAAAAAACCATATGTGAAAGTTAGGAGATTTTGAAAAATAGAAACAATAATCTGTATTGACATCCCACCTGGATTAGCAGCGAAAACTAGTTCACTTACTGGGAGACCATAATTTCCTGAATTGCTCAAAACCATACTATTTTTAAAGGTAGCTGCCAGTTTACGGTCAAACCCATTCACTTTTGCGATAACCATGCTGGTTAGAATAAGGAGAATATTAAAAAGCATTAAAAATAATAATGTACGGCTAATTAACTTGCTAGACATATTGCTCTCATATATATTGACAAAGCAAACGGCAGGCAACAAAAAATACACCGTCAATGTTGACAGTGTCGATAAGTCAAGCCTAATCAAACGCTGCAATAAAGCGCCAGCCCCTACTAACACGAATATCGGAAAAATAATATCTAGTAATATATGAAACAAAATAGTCATAAAACTTACCTTCTCTCTCTAATGAAAAAAAGGAAAAATGCAGTTTATTAATAAATAATAAATTGCATTTTCCTACTACTTATACTATCTGATCGTTAAAATAAATAACCTCTGAAAGAATTTTACAACCTGAAACATTTTTAAAGGCTTCTCTTGCTTCTTGTTCAGAATTAAATTCGAACATTGATATATTGTTTCCCTTTGAATAGACTGTGATTATCCACATTAACATTCATCCCCTATCGATTTTCCTTTGTTCTAAATCTAGTTAAAAAGGAATAATTGACAATAGTATTGCAACGGCCATCATAACAAGAGTTGAACCACATGCCCATTTAAGGAATGCGCGCTGTAAGTCCCCAAAATCTTCTCCCACCATACCGACTAATAAGTATGTTGAAGGTACAAGCGGGCTTAATAAATGGACAGGCTGCCCCAATAGTGATGCTCGTGCTAGGAACTCAGGATCAATTCCATAAACACTTGCTGCTTTTGCCAGCAAAGGCAAAACACCATAGTAAAAGGCATCATTTGACATAAAGAATGTTAAAGGGGCACTGATTATCGCGGTAATAAGTGCAAAATGGGAACCTAGTACATCTGGAATATATGAAATCATGGAGTTTGCCATAGCATCGACCATTTTTGTACCCGTTAAGATACCAGTAAAAATACCTGCAGCAAAAACCATAGAAACTACCGATAACGCATTATCTGCATAATTTGCAATTCTTTCTTTTTGATCACTTAATTTTGGATAATTGATCGTGATCGCCAAAGCAAATCCAAGCATAAATAATACAGTTGTTGGCAACACCTCGTTGATTAGAGCAACTAATAGAGTAATTGTAATTAAATAGTTAATAAGAATTAACTTAGGACGTTTTAGGTAGGCATCTTCTGATGTAGCAGCCGTCATCGCCATCGTATTGTAATCAATCTGCAGGATGCCAACTCGTTTCCGCTCTTTTCTCCCAAGGAAATAGGCCATGAACAATACGAATATTATTCCACCCGCCATGCTAGGTATGACCGGCGTAAAAACATCCGACATCTCAAGATGTAATGCCGTCATTGCTCTAGCAGTTGGTCCTCCCCATGGAAGAAGGTTCATGACACCTGAAGCCGATACAGCGATTCCAGCAAGAATTAACGGTTTCATACCAATACGTTTATACAAAGGTAACATGGCAGAAATCGTAATCATGTATGTAGTAGTTCCATCCCCGTCAAGGGATATTAAAAGTGCAAGAACGGCAGTTCCGATGGCTATTTTAACTGGATCTCCCTTTACAACTCTTAAGATAGTCGAAATAATCGGATCAAAAACTCCTGCATCAATCATGATACCGAAAAAGAGAATAGCGAAAAGGATCATAATTCCAGTTGGGGCAACACTTTTTATCCCTTCGAGCGCCATTGGCCCCATTTCTTTGCCAAATCCGCCGATTAATGCAAATACGACCGGAACCACAATAAGCGCAATCATAGCGGGAAGGCGTTTAGTCATAATTAAAATCATAAAAGTGATAATCATCAAAAACCCTAATATTGCAAGCATCGTCCTCACCTCTTTTGTTAGTAAATTAAATATAATCGAAATATTCAGATGTGAAAACGTTACCAAAATAAAGTTATTAACGTAAATTAAATAGTTTATGTTCATTTTGTTCATAGGAAAAGGAGGCAAATGTTTGCCCCCTCACTTTATTGGATAATATTTCTTTTCCGGCCTTCCAACAATTCCATAAACTACCTCTGTCCTTACTTCCTGTATGGAGGAGAGATATTCCAAATACCTTCGTGCAGTGATCCTTGATGCACCAATTTCCTTACCAACATCTTCTGCGGAAAGACCTTCTCTTCTACCGTTGAAAACAGCCTTAACTTTTCCAAGCGTGATTTCATCAATTCCTTTTGGCAATCCGATACTCTTTGCTGAATCTTCACTTTTTCCTTTACGAAATAGAAGGTCTACATAATTCTGATTTACTTCTTGGGAAGCCGAAAGAAGCGAGTGTTTTTTAATAAATTCCTGTATCACTTCATCGAATCTTTCCCTGCTAACAGGTTTGATTAAGTAATTCTCAACTCCATACCTCAGAGCTTTTTCAAGGAAAACTTTATCAGTTGCTGCTGTTATCATTATAATACTGACTTTGGGGAAATTCTCCCGGATAGTGGGGAGTAACTCAGAACCTAGCATATCCGGCATATATACATCTAGAAGCAGTAAGTCGGGGGTTTTCTGCTCTAATAATTGCAAAGTCTGCTCACCATTCAATGATTTTCCAATCACGTCTATTTCCTTAAACTTATCTAAAAATTTCTCATGTATATCCGCTATTCGAAAATCATCTTCCGCTATAGCCGCTTTTATCTTATCCAAAATTCCCATCCCCTTGCAAATTCTTTGGTAGATAAACTGTAAAAACAGTTCCATTTTCTAGGTTGCTTTGCACCTCGATAATTCCATTCAATTCCAATACTGATTCTTCAGCATTAGATAATCCAAATCCTCGTGGTTCACTGCTTTTTTTCGAGGTATACCCTCTTTCAAAAAGAAGAGGAAATTCTACTGGACTTATTCCCTTCCCATTGTCTGAAATCTCAAATATAATATCTCGACCGATATCTGTAGCGAAAAACGTAACCGTGGGCATCTCACATTCTAAGACAGCTTCAAAGGCATTATCTATTAAGTTTCCAAGGATTACGATCAAGTTTGAGAGTTTAATATGGGACGGTAAACGATCCAAATAGCTGTCTGAAATAATCTCAAACTGTATTTTCTTTTCTGATGCTTTTCCTAATTTCCCTAAAAGGATTGCCTGCACTTTGGGATCTTTGATCTGGTTAAAAACGACTGAATTCTGAAATTGCAGTGTTTGAGTTTCGCTTTGGATCATATTTATTGCCTCGTTATATTCACCAAGTTGAAGCAAACCCAATAACACATATAATTTATTGGTAAATTCATGCGTTTGGGCACGAAGATCTTCCGAATATCTTTTTACTTCAGATATAGTATTTAGCATTTGCTCTATTTCTGTTTTGTCACGAAAGGAAGCAACAACCCCCTTAATACCATTTTCATCAACAATCGGAGTACTATTGACGATAATCGTTTTATCATTCCAGATCATTTCTTTATCCGATTGAGAGTTTCCCGTCCGTAATACCTCATACAAATAATTAGAGGGAAATAACCCATCCACTTTCATATTTCTGACTGTTCCCTGAAGATGTAGAAGCCGTTTTGCCTGCTGATTCATCATCGTAATGTAGCCTTCTTTATCAATTGCTAAGATGCCTTCTTTTACCGCATGCAGGACAGCGTTTTTCTCTTTATATTGAGATGCGATTTCGTACGGCTCAAGTCCCATCGTATCCCTGCGGATATTGCGTCCGAGTAAAACACTACCTAAAAGGGAAATCAAAAGGGCAATGAAAGAAACAATGAGCACTCTTCTAAGATTATTTATGATTTGCTGTTTGACATCTTCAAGTAGATATCCTACTGAAACGATACCGATAATCTCCCCCTGATGATTAAAAATAGGGGATTTTCCTCTAATAGATGGCCCTAGCGTACCCTCTGCCTTCGAGATATAATACTCACCTTGAACAAGTGCTCTTTCATTATCTCCACCTGTCATCTTTAGCCCGATTTTTGTGTTCAAAGGATGCGAATATCGTATACCATCTCTATTTCCAATGACTACAAATTCCGCACCTGTTTCTTTTCGTATTTTCTCTGCTATCGGCTGTATCGTTTTAGAAGGGTCGCTCGATTGGAAAGCATCGATAATAGTCGGCATAAATGAGACGGTTTTCGATAATTCCAATGCCAGCCTTCCCTTATTTTCCTCAATTTGTTTACTTTCCATATAACTATAAAATCCTGACATTAGGATGATTAACAATAAACCTAGTGAGAGAACCAGCCCGAATATTTTTGTTTGTAGGGTAACTTTTATTGTTCTCAGGCAGAAAACCTCCTAGTAAAAAATCTCTTAATTCTTAGTTGCTTTGCTTAAAACCATATAAACACGTTCTGGTCGACCGACAGTTCCGTAAGATAAATCTGCCTCTATACTTTCATTATAAACTAAATGTTCAAGGTATCTTCTAGCGGTTGTTCTGCTTACACCTATTTCTTTCGCAACACTCTCTGCTGTTAGTCCATATTCAACCTTCCCGAGAACCTCCATTACTTTTTCTAATGTTAGCGGATCGATTCCTTTCGGAAGGTAAGACTTTTCATTTCCAGCACCATCCGCTACTTTCCGCAATAGCTTGTCCACCTGCTGCTGAGTCACATGTGTATTATCTTTTCCTAACTGCAAAAGATTTCCATGGTACTCCTTAAATCGAAGTAGGGATTGCCTAAATCGGTCAAAAACTACCGGTTTAATAATATAATCAAACACGCCTATACTAATAGCCTCTTGAACTCTATTAATTTCTTTTGTGGCTGTAATCATAATAACATCCATTTGTTTCGATTGTTGTTTTGTTTCTTTTAATAAATCAATTCCGTTCATATCGGGAAAATAGACATCTAACAAAAGTAAGTCGGGCTGCAAAATATCTAATAGGGTTTTCGCTTCCAGATAACTGGCTGCTATGCCAACCGTTTGAAAGCCTTCGATTTGTTCAAGAAACCTCTTCTGAATTTCTGCTATCCTTAAGTCATCCTCAACAATTAAAACTTCAATATCTCTTTTCCCCTTCATACACATTCCCCCTGCTTTTTGGTATCGCCACAGTAAAAATAGTACCTTCCCCAAGATTTGATGAAAATGTGACATATCCACCTAAGCCCTTAATTGCCTTTTGAACTAGACTAAGCCCAAGACCTGCATTACTCTTCGTATTCTTTGTTGTATAGCCTTCTTTAAAAACCTGTTCATTATTTTTAATATCTATCCCCTTCCCGTTATCTTCTACCTCAATAATCAACTCCTTACCAAGGTCGGTTAGGAACAGTGCGACTTTTTTCTCTTCTTTTTCATTCTCCCTGACTGCTTCAAAAGCATTGTTGACAAGGTTGCCAATAATGGTTACTAATGAATCTCTGCTGATTTCATATGGGATATCTTTAAAGCTACTCTGTCTATCTATTGAAAAATCAACTTTCAATTCGCTCGCTAGACTTACCTTTCCTAATATAAATCCTGCAATAATAGGATCAGGTATTTCCTTCATTAAAAATTGAATGAAGCCCTGGGCGACATCCACTTCTTTTGAGATAAAATCAATGGCTTCTTTATATGAGCCAAGCTGAATCAAGCCTAGCAGGGTATAGAGACGATTAGAGTATTCGTGGGTTTGAGCACGTAATCCTTCTGCATATGCTTTTACATGAGATAATTCTTGCAGTAACTGGGCTAGCTCTGACTTATTACGTAAACTTGCAACTGCCCCAATCACAACACCTTTCTTATTAAAAATCGGAATCCGATTTGCCAAAAATACATCCCCAAAGATGATAATTTCTTTATCATATTCCGCCTGACCTTTTCGAACCACCTCTAGGAGATTCGTATTTTCTAAAACCTCTTCAATTCGTTTTCCACGAAGCAGAATCTCATTTGGAACTTTCAAAATTTTATGAGCGGTTTCATTCACTACAGTGATTCGCCCATCGGTATCGATTGCTATAATTCCTTCATGAATAGACTCTAATATCGCATGTTTTTCTTGGTACATCCAGGCAATTTCTTTCGGTTCTAGTCCAAACATTGCCTTTTTGATATTTAAAGAAATGAGTAAAGCTGCTAGTAGTCCTCCTACTAAAATAAGCAGTGTAGCAAAAAAGATTTTTTTCTGTATCACCGAAACTTCCTTTTCAATATCCGTCTGTAGGTAACCAACTGAAACAACGCCAATCACTTCTCCCTCGCTAAAGATGGGTGCTTTACCCCGTAGAGACGGACCTAGTGTCCCGGTAGACTCTGAGACGACAGATTTTCCTTTAAAAACAAGACCATTATCGCCCCCGACCATTTTTTGTCCTAAGCGCTTTGGATTGGGATGTGAATATCGTATTTCATTCCGATTCCCGATAACAATAAATTCTGCCCCAACCTGTTTACGAATGTTTTCTGCGATCGGCTGGATCGTTGAAGCAGGATTTTCAGCTTGAAACGCTTTCTTGATATCTGGCATATTAGCAATCGATTGGGCTACAGATAAGGCTTTAGAACCTATTTCCTGTTTAAGATTGGTTTCCATTATGTTTTTAAAGGTAACCTCAAAAATAACTCCGATTGAGACAATAAGAAGAAGAATAACTAACATTAATTTCGAATGTAACCGCACGCAATCACCTCATTTATATTATATTAAAAAAACTCCTTAAATAAAGGAGTTTTCTCATTATTATAAAAATTTAGCCCTCAATATTAATAATTACATCCTTTCCTCTTCTCTTCATCATGAAAGGGATTAATAACCAAAGGAAGGTAATGATAAGAAAAACAAGTGAAATTGGTCTTGTAAAGAATACGCTGAAATCCCCATTAGAAATGGTTAAAGCCCTTCGTAAATTATTTTCAACCATGGGTCCTAAAACCAGTCCAAGAACAAGAGGGGCAATTGGATAATCATTCTTGCTCAAGAAATAGCCAAGAAGTCCACATCCTAATAAAAGTAAGAGATCGTAAGTTGATACTTGAACTGCATAGACTCCAAAAATCGAGATGGCAATAATCATAGGAATCAAGAATTGCTTTGGTGTTTGAATAATTTTCGCAAACACTTTGACAAGTGGGAGATTTAAAATTAATAGCATAATATTTCCGATAAACATACTGGCAATCAGTCCCCACGCCACTTGAGGATGGTCCTCAAATAATAACGGCCCCGGCTGGACATTATACATCATTAGGGCTCCCATTAAAATGGCCGTTGTACCTGAACCTGGAATCCCTAATGTTAATAAGGGGATCATCGCCCCACCAGATGCCGCATTATTTGCCGATTCAGGTGCCGCAACCCCTGCAATCGTTCCTGTTCCAAACTTTGAAGGCGTTTTTGAAATCTTTTTTTCAAGAATATAAGAAAAGAAGGAAGCGAGTGTTGCACCAGCACCTGGTAGAATGCCTACAAAGAAACCTAAGATCGAACCTCGAGCAATTGGTCCTGCGGATTCTTTTAGCTCAGCTTTAGATGGAAGTAAATTGTTAATCTTTGCAATTTCGGTATCTTCCTCTTCTTTTTCCAAAATGGTTTTAAAAACCTCACCGACAGCAAACAACCCTACCGCGATGGTTAAAAATTCAATTCCCTGATATAACCATGGAACATTAAACGTAAATCTGGCAATACCTGATACGTTGTCGATGCCAATCGTACCCAGTAACAAACCGAAAACAGTCATAATTAGAGCCTTCGTTACCGATTTTCCCGCTAATCCACTGACAGCCCCCAGCCCTAATAGCATTAAGGAAAAATATTCTGCTGGTCCAAATTTAAGCGCTACAGTTGATAATGGTTTTGCTAATGCAATCAGTGCCACAAGGGTAATAATCCCCGCCACAAAAGAACCGATTGCCGAAATCGATAAGGCACTTCCTGCTCTTCCTTTCTTGGCCATCTGATAACCGTCCAATGTCGTAACAACAGAGGAGGATTCTCCTGGAGTATTTAATAGTATGGAAGTGGTCGAGCCGCCATACATCGCTCCATAATAGACCCCAGCAAGAAGAATAATAGCACTCGTTGCTGCATTTTCTGGTGGGAGTCCTCCCGTAATAGAAGCCGTTACTGGAATGAGAAGGGCTACCCCGCTCATTGGTCCAATCCCAGGAAGCACACCAACAGCGGTCCCAATTAAAACCCCAACAAAGGCAAAGAGGATATTATACCAAATAAGTGCCGTTCCGAATCCCTGAAATAAATAATCTAGTGTACTCATCTTGAGTCCTCCTTTCTATCTCGCTTAAAACCAAATTGGCCAGTCTGGCAGTGTACCTTTTAAAACCTCTACATATAAAAAATATACAAGTCCTGAAAAACAAGCTGATATGATAAGGGATTGAATCACTTTCGAACGTTCCATCGTTTGAAAGCAAACGAATAAAAATAGAAAGGTAGTGATGACATACCCTATTGTTTCCAGCGTTAAAATATAAATCAATGTAGCTGCAAATATGATTAAGAAAGGCTTATACTGTAATTTTTCTTTCGTTCCCTGTTGATTCTTCGTGATGAATGTTTCATAAAATAAACGGATACTTAATAAAACGAGTGCGCTTCCAAGAATGAATGGAAATATATCAGGCCCTACTGCACTTCCATAGGACGAGCTTTCAAGATTCTTGCTCCCAATAATAAATAGAACACCTACGGCAAGAAACAATGCTGATGCAATGTAATCGAATTTTAATACCATTCCTAATCCCCCTTCAGAAAAAATAGAGGAAGGAGAAAGTTAACTCCTTCCCTCATGTTTTACTTTTGCATTCCTAATGCTGTTAATAATTGTTGGACTTGGCTTTCTTGCTCTTCTAAAAACTTTTTGAAATCAGAACTGTTTTTATACTCCAATTCCCAGCCTTGCGTCTCAACTTCTTTTTTCCATTCAGGAGAGTTAACGAGCTTATCAATTGCTTGTTCCCAATAGGTTTTCGCTTCTTTAGACATTTTTTCAGGACCAAACACCCCGCGCCAAATCGTAAACTCTGCATCTACACCCTGTTCTTTAGCAGTTGGAACATCCTTAAAATCACCCGTTAAACGCTCAGTTGAGGTAATCGCCAACACGCGCACCTTGCCCGCCTTTAAAAATTCTTTAACACTTGAGGCATCAGTACCTATGACATCTGCGTTACCGCCGAGTAGTGCCGTAATTGCTTCACCGCCGCCATCATAGGAAACGTATTTAACTTTTGTTGGGTCCACGCCATATTTATAAGCAGGTAAAATGGAAATTAAATGGTCCATGGAACCTGGTGCGGATCCACCTGCAAAGGTAAGTTTACTAGGATCTTTCTTTACCTCTTCCAAAACTGATTTTAGGTCTGTAAATTTGGAATCGGCTTTTACAACTATTGCACCGAAATCTTTTGTAAGCTGCGCCAATGGTGTTGTATTTTTGTAGCCGTATGGACTGTTTCCTTCTTTTTTCAGGTTGTTAATAACAATCGGTGGTGAATTGACAAAGAGCATGTCATTATTTTCAACCTGCTGGGTAGCGTATTCTGCCATGAAGACAGCACCGCCGCCACCAGGCTTATTCTCTACCGTCAAAGGCTGTTCAACGATCTTCGTTTCACCCAGCACTTTCGTAAACGCTCGAGCGGTTAAATCCCAGCCGCCCCCTGCCCCTGATGGTGCGACAACTGTAATCGCCTTCGTTGGATAGCCAGTAGCTTCTTCCTTCTTTCCTGGGCTTGCTGTTTCATTACTGCTGCTGCATGCACCAAGGCTTAAGGCTAATGCTCCTGCAACCATAACTGCTGATATTTTTTTCATAGAAAACATTTCAATTCCCCCTTGTAAACGTTTTCTTAATTTTACAAAATTTTTGAATTTTTAATAGATTATACATTTAAACAGCATTAAAAACTTTTTAACCATTTTGTTCATTTTGTTCACGAAGGTAAAATATCCGATTTCCTAAAAAGCTATTTTTTGTCAATAATGTACTCGAATAGTTCCACTTAGATAAGCCACGATATAAGTGTAAGATAATTTTTTGAGGAGTTGACAATACTTGAAAAAAGGCTTGATTACTTTCGTTTTAACCTCTACTCTCATCGGTTTAACTGGTTGTGCTGGAGATAATCACAATGCTGGCAATGATAACAACGGTGCAAATTTAGGGGTAAATAACGTTAGAAACAACATGAGAAACAATGATAACAATGGTGTTACCGGAAGAAATGTTTCGAACCAAAACTTAAGAGTTTCAACTCGTGCGGCAAACAATGTAGAACGATTAGGAGAAGTGGGTCAAGCCCATGTAATCATCCGTAATAACGACGCATATGTAGCTGTCCGATTAAACAATCAGCAAGGTACTACAGGGGATCGTGCCGGTACTGGCACAGGTACAACGAATAACAGGGGTGGAAACGGCAATAATGCTGGGAATACCCAAAATACCGGGACTAGTAATGCAGGGATTACTGGAACCAACACAAATGCTGGCAATAATGGGAGCACAGGAAACAACACGAACGTAGGAAACGGGTTTACAGGAAACTATACGAACTCTGGAAATACAGGCACTACAGGTCCCAACATGAATACTGGGACTGGTGCGATAACCGGAAACAATACGGGTGCTGGGACAGATCGTATAACTGGAACAAACACAAACACCGGTAATAATGGTACTGGTGGAACAGGTACGAATACAGGTAATACTGGTACGAATATGAATGGTAACAATGGGACAGGTGGTACCAACTATAAAGAAGTATCTACTCGTCTTGAGCAAAGGATTGCTGACCAAGTAAGGGCAGCTGATAAAAAAATTCACAATGTTTATGTTTCTTACGATAACGATTTCTACACTCAAATGAACAACTATTCAAACGATATTCAAAATGGACGAAACAGAAATGGTATCTGGGATGATTTTACCGATACTGTCGGAAGGTTTTTTCGTTAATAATCCATGGAGAAAACTGTCGAATTCACGTCGACAGTTTTCCCGTTTCAATTTATAATATTAGGACCTTTCCAACAAACATTCTTTAGGAGGAATCTCAATTAATCCCTCAATACTTGGCTGCCTCATCGCTCCACCTTCCGTCCATTCAGCGAATTTTATCTTAACTGTTTTTACAGGTGTTACCCAGGTGGCATGCGCATGACGTTGAGGTGTCTTGTGAAAAGGATGCTGGTCTATTACCAATCCCCTTAATTCTTTCGTTAGTTCTTTCCAGTCAACAACGGTCATTTTCCCGGTCCCTGTATGACCCACATAATGAAGGTTCCCTTTATTATCATATAGACCGAGTAGAATGGAATTTATGGTATCATGCCCTAATGTAAAACCTCCGATGACGGCGATGATATCACGATAATTTTTTACCTTGAGCCAGTCATCCCGCTTTTTTCCAATTGAATAATGTGAACTAAGCCTTTTCATCACGATCCCTTCCATACCTTGTTCCTTAATGGCATGAAATAAGGCTTCTGCTTCAGAGATAGAAGGAACTAGTTGAATATGATCGTTAGGAGTAATGATGTCCGCGAGTAGTTCATTTCTTACTTGAAACGGCTTGTTATGAATCCACTCACCATTCAAATAAATTACGTCGAAAATCATATAGATAATCGGTACAGATTCTGCAACCATTTTTATGCGTTCTAAGTTCCGTAACCCATCCCGTCTCATTACTTGTTGGAAAGAGGGTCTTCCATCTTCCCCTAAAACAATAACTTCTCCATCTAAAATCACGGATGCGCTGGAACAGTATTCATGAATGGGTATAATCTCTGGAAAGTGGAAGGTCCGTTCATTCTTTTTTCGATTATAAAGCCGTACTTCTTGTGTGTCGAAATAGGTAAGGATTCTAACCCCATCCCATTTAACTTGTGCAATCCATTGCTCCCCTGTCGGAATCATATCACTGCTAACAGGCTCCATTGCAAAAATCGGCTCCAGCTTAACCACCCCAATTATTAGATAATACATAGTTTTTACGAGAACCACTGAAAATATATAGGAAAAAGGAGGTCAGTCGTATGGAAGTAATAGAGGTTGATGGCCGAAACATCGAAATTACACACCCAGAGAAAGTTATTTGGGAAAATCAAGGCATTACAAAGATGGACTATATTCAGTATTTGCTTGATGTTTCATCTTATCTTATACAGCATGCCAAAGAACGATTATTAATGATTTGGGTTTATCCTCACGGGATAACTGGAAAGAAAATCGAAAAAAGATCAGTCCCTCAAACTGCGCCAGAATGGGTCAGCCATACTTTCTATAAAGATAAGGAAAGAATATTATTAAATGATCAGGCAACACTGGTTTGGGCAGCGAACTATGGTGCAATCGAATTCCACGTTCCATTTGATACCCATGAAAAACCCGATTATCCGCTGGAAATCGTATTCGATTTAGATCCTCCCGATGATAATAGCTTTGATCTTGTGTCGGAGGTTGCAATAAAGTTGAATCAACTTCTAGAATCGCTCGGTTTAATCTCGGTCCCTCGCACATCAGGTTCTTCAGGCATGCAAGTTTTTGTACCGATTCAACCCGATTATACTTTTGAACAAACCAGAAAGATTAATACCTTTGTTGCTCAGTATTTCGGTGAGAAATTGCGGCAGCACGTAACTCTTGAACGAGTGGTTTCCAAGAGAGGAAACAAACTTTATTTCGATTACTTGCAGCTATGGCGAGGAAGGACAATGCCAGTGGTTTACTCGGCGAGAGCAAAATCAGAACCAACGGTAGCTACTCCTCTAACTTGGGAAGAAGTTGAAGCGGGCATAAAGCCGTCCGACTTCACAATTTTCAACCTGAAGAAAAGGATACTAGAGGAGGGAGATTTGTTTGATCTAATTACTGCGGAAAAACGTAATCAGTCATTGGATGATATTCTTAAATTTATTGAAAAAAATAAGGTTTAGGACTGAAAAAAGGCCCTAGAAATTCCTAAGAACCTTTTCGACAATTTAATCAAAATTGATAAAACATTCACCAAGGATGGAATTCCCCCAAAGTAATGTTAAATGATCGTTGTCGTTAACGGGACCGACACCTTCAGGGGTTCCCGTAAAGATTAAATCCCCTTCTCCTAATCCAAAGTTTAGGGCTGTGAAATCGATAATGGTCTGTAAATCAAAAATCATATTAGTGATATTACCTTGCTGCACCTTTTCTTCATTTTTAATTAAGGAAAAGTCATTCTGCTTCATTTCTTCTATCCCTGGAAAGGGAATATATTTGCTGACAATCGCTGAGTTTGGGAAACCTTTTGCTAACAGCCATGGATGTCCTTTTTTCTTGAGTTCACTCTGGACATCCCTTAGTGTAAAATCGATACCGATTGCGATACTTTCTACTATATCGTCTACTTTTATCCCCTTTTCATATGGTTTTCCCATCCTAATAACAATTTCGGTTTCAAAATGAATAGATCCTCGGTTACTAGGGAGTGAAATTTCCTGACCAGCAGCTTCTATAAGAGCATGAGTAGGTTTGGAAAATAGCATGGGAGAAGTCGGCACTTCATTTTGTAATTCTTTGGCATGTGCAGCATAGTTTCGACCAACGCAATAAATGTTATTTACTTTATTCAAGACAATCCCTCATTTTCCAAGTTAGTATTATCATTTTAACATAATCTAGCTTAAGTTAAGTTTGGAAAAAATGTTTGCGAATGAAGCTACTTTACTACATTTTTCGGTTGAAGCGGGTTGTTTTGTAAAATGGTTTCTACTTCTTCATAGCCCTCTAGAAATGCAAAGTTATATCTAGCTGGAAGTGCGAAAACATATTCATTATTTTGGGTTAGCATTGTTGGTCCAATCGGTGCTGCACCAATATGAAATTCCCCCTTTTCAAGTGAGGACCATTGTTTAAGAGTAAAAATCATTATCGGAATATCTTGTCTTGGTTTATCCTCTGTCCATTCAGGATGTCTTATTAATAGGATTTGACCATTTTCCATTTGTTGTTGATCAGCACCTATACCTTCCCACGAATCCGATACAATCTGATAGCCCTCCCAACTTTCGGGTAACGTAAAGGTAAATCCATATTCTTCGTTTTCATAAAGGTTTTCTTCAGATTCATTCTGATCTATTTCTTCATTATCATTGTTGCTATCTACTGTAGGTTCTCCTTTACCTTGCTGCCCTTGTAGATTTGAATCAAGATTTATTATCGGGATTATAAGAATGGCGAATAACACCAAGGCAGCGATACTGGCTAAACCTAATGAGATCTTTTTCATTATTCCAGTTCTCTTTTTCTTCTTATCATAAGAACGGGCAAATTGGATTAGGTTTTCATGGATGATATCTTGTGTATTCTTAGTAAAGTTTTTATCATAATCTGGTTTTGGCAATGATCGAATTTTTTTCTCTAGTTCATAAAACTTTTCATTATCTTTCATAGAGAAATTCCTCCTATATTTTTTTGTAATGTCTTTAACGCACGATGATAGGTTGTTCGAACCTTATTTTCATTCCAATTTAATACCGAGGCTGTTTCAGATACAGAGAGTTCTTTAATCCCTCTAAGAATGATTACATCTCGATAATTTGCTTTTAATGATTGTATTGCTTGATATAGTAATTTATTATTTTCATTGAGTTGGAGAATTTTCTCCGGTGTTTCCTTATCCGATTGCTCATCCCGGAACGAAATCCATTCCTTCATTCTCAATCGATTCCTTTTCCTCATTTCATCAATCCCAACATGGCGCGCAATTGAAAAAAGCCAGGTTTTAGGACTTGCTTTTTGCTGAAAAGTATCAAAACCTTTAATCGCTCGAATAAAAACTTCCTGCACCAAATCTTCTACATCACTCGACCCGATGTAATAAACCAAATAATGGTATATATCTTTATTGTACAAGTAAAACCATTCCGAAATTATGTTACTATTCATCCGCTGGTCAACTCCATTTGTCCTCCAATTTTTATACTCATAAATTAGTCGAATAAGTTTAGCGTTTATGTCACTTAATACAAATAATATTTTAGATTTATTCGCTTTAATAGCTTAACGATCGTAAATTTAGCAGCGTTCGTATTGCGAAAAGGTCATTAGGACAAAACTAGAAGCGGAGAGAATGCCAACGAAAAAAAAAATTAAAGAAAGAATCGGTGTCTTATCGGGTTGATGGTGGATTCAGGAGTGTAAAATCTTGTTATAGGAGGAAAATCAATGACCAAGGAAGAGGCATTTAAGCTTTTAGTACTGATTGAATCGGTTTACTCCCATTGCATATTTAAAGACGAAACAGTTCAGCAATGGTTTCAATTTTGTTCTGAAATGGATTATGAGAAGGTATTAACGAAACTGAAATACCACATTCGAAAAAGTCCCTATCCTCCTGCGATTGGTGATATTGCTGTATTCCAATTTGAAGAAGGTCATTTTCCTACCACTTTACAGGAATGGATGAAGGAAGGACGGGTGAGAATTGAATGCGACCCTAAATCAAACAAACGAGGAACACTACCTGACTGGCTAGCCGAATATTCACCAAGAAAGTGTGTTGAACTGGCTTTTGAAGAAGAACTATAGCCGCGATCAAGATAATCCGGTCTAGATTTATTCAATAAAATAAGGAAGGCAGCTTGCCCTCCCCTGTTTTATGTCAGCCTTTAACCGATCCCAAAGCAATCCCTTTTACTAGATACTTTTGGAAGAATGGATAAGCAATGAGTATCGGCAGGATACCAATTACTGCAATTGCCATCCGCACACCTGTGGTAGGAATTTGCGAAGCGGCTGAACTTGTGTTTGTACCTAAATTACTGCTTGCCAAAAATTGAATGTCAGACAGCATCCTGTTTAACATGTTTTGGATACTGAATAAGGATGGTTCTGTGATATATACAAGTCCATTAAACCAGTCATTCCAATAAAAGATTGTTTGAAGGAGCCCAATCGTAGCCAAGATCGGCAATGAAAGCGGCAGGATGATGGAGAAGAAGGTTCTAAATTCACCTGCTCCATCCATTCGTGCGGATTCAATAACAGGCTCAGGGATGGAAGTCATAAAAAATGTTCTCATTAAAAGTACGTTAAATCCGTTCATTAACAATCCTGGAACGATTAATGCCCAAATCGTATTTTTAATATCAAATACTTGCGTAAATACGAGATAGGTCGGAACAAGTCCGCCATTGAATAATAGTGTAAAGAAAACAATGAAAGTAAAAAAGTTTCTGTACGGTAAATCGCGTCGAGAAAGTGCATACGCCAAAAACGCAGTCATCGCCAAGCTGACAAACGTTCCGAATACCGTAACGAAAATGGTAACACCGTAAGCCCGTAAAATACTTGCTGAATTAGT
Organism: Neobacillus driksii; assembly: GCF_013409995.1. GTDB lineage: Bacteria > Bacillota > Bacilli > Bacillales > Cytobacillaceae > Neobacillus > Neobacillus driksii. Next base: position 218,475 of record NZ_JACCBX010000006.1, on the reverse strand, counting down.
TAGCAGGTACTCATATGCTGCAAAGCTAAACTCTTTTGGAAAAAAGGAGTATCCTTCCTTCAAGATCGAGGCTTCACTTGAAAAGGAAGAAGATAAAAGAAGGATTAAGGGAATAATGCTCCCTGCAGCAAGTATGAGTAAAAAGCTATGTGAAATCCAATTTGTAATTCGATCTGATCTATACATTTCGCTCCTCCTCCGGCTTAAAATAATGCATTGTCTTTACTTTTTCTACGTACGAGATAATTCGACACTAACACAAGGATAAAACCTACAACGGATTGATACAAACCGGCAGCTGCTGACATTCCGATATCCCCAAGCTGCATTAACCCACGGTAAACGTAGGTATCAATAACATTTGTCGTGTCATAGATCGCACCCGAATTCATTGGTACTTGATAGAACAAACCGAAATCTGAATAAAAAATCCTTCCAATCGCCAGTAAAGTCATCATGATAATAACTGGCATAATGGATGGTATAGTTATATGAATAATTTGCTTCCATTTATTCGCACCATCCAATGTGGCAGCTTCATAGAATTCTTGGTCGATTCCAATAATTGCTGCCAGGTAAATGACACACAAGAAACCAATACCTTTCCACATATTGATAAAGGTTAAAATATAGGGCCAATATTTGGCTTCTGAATACCAGGAAACTTCATCGAGCCCAAGCAACGGTAGAATAGTATGGTTCAGATAACCGGTATCCTCGCTAAGGAAGGCATATCCCAAATAACTAACAATGACCATTGAAATCAAAAATGGCATAAGGATGACACTTTGATAAAAACCTTTCGCCAGCTTATTTTTGATTTCATTCAACATAATCGCTACAGCGATAGCCAAAACAGTATTTAAAATAATAAAACCACCATTATATAGAATGGTATTACGCGTAATTACAAAAGCATCTCTTGTGCTAAACAAGTATTCGAAGTTTTTAAACCCAATCCAATCACTTGCCAGAATCCCTTTTGCAAAATTAATATCCTTAAATGCAATAATAAGACCAAACATCGGTAAATAATTATTGATCAGTAAGTAAATTAATCCAGGCAGCATCATGATAAATAACGGCAGAGCCCTTTTCAATTTCATCAGTCTGGTGTTAACCTTCCTCACAGGCAGCGATTGGACATCTGCTTGCAAGTTTTTAACCGTAACTTCTGACATCCCTATTCCCCCTTTGTCCCATTTGTTGTTTAAAGTGCATTATAAAAAAAGAGATTAAAAATCAAATTGGGATTTTTAATCTCTCCACTTGGTGGATATCATTTTTGCGTTTTAGCCCATTCATCCAATTGTTTTTGTTTTTCGGCAATAATCTTATCCATACCTGCAGCCTTCAATTCTTTAATAAATTTAGGCAATTCCGTTTCTGGATCTAACACACCGTTCTCCAAGCCGATTGTATATTTATTTACGACATTCGTAACCGCGGTAACTTCTGTTTTAACCGGTGAACTATCAAAATTAAAACCTAGTGCCTTAGATTTAATCGCACTTTTATTAAATTCATCCGTTTGATGCCAAAGGGTTGGGTCATCCCCTTCAAATATATAGGAGAGGAAGGAATTACCCATAGCGAAATTCATATTTAAATTGTATCCATTGTTTGTTGCATCCACGCCTTCCGGATACTTAACCAAGGTTTCTGATACTTTTTCATAATGCTTTCCTTCAATACCCCAACTTAATAAATTGACTAACTCTTTGTCTTGATACATTAAGTTAAGAAATTTCATCGCAGCTTCTGGAATCTTGGAACTTTGAGGAATGCCCCACATCATCGTTGTTACACCAAATGTTGTCGACACAGGTTCTCCAAGTGATGCTGAAACCATAGGCATTTGAGTATTTTTAGATTCCTGTGAATCTACCCCTGGTTTTAACGGACTTAAATAACTAAAACCTACATTTGACTTTACTAAATTTGCGCCCGTTTCAGTATTGGTACCTGGATTTTTCATGAGAAGTCCTTCATTTTGCCATTTCCGCATTTTCTTTACAAACTCTGCATATTCATCCGTTTCATACAGGTTTACTACTTTCAATTTATTATCATATTTAGGTAATACACCTAAACCATCACCTAAACGATCGAACCAGTTATAGATCATCGTTGGCTGCTGTCCAGGATTAGAAGGGACAAGTGGAGGTATATCTTTCTCGTTATCCTTTATCGTTTTCAGGACTGACTCTACATCATCTAACGTTTTTACTTTATTAACATCAATGTTATATTTCTCTACCAAATCTTTACGCATCATAATCCCACTGGCTGAAGCCATATCTCGTTGTGTTGGAACCGCATACAATTTTCCAGCAACCTTTGATGCATTCAAATAATCTTTATCCATTACCTTTTTGATATCTGAGCCATATTTGTCTACCAAATCATCCAGTGGGAGTAATTGTCCTTTTGCAGCTTGGGAAGTGTAGCCAAAAAAGGACGCAACAAGCATTAAATCTACTTTTTCATTGCTTGATAGCATCAAATTAGTTTGTTGAACATAGTTTCCAATGTTAATGGGTGTTAATTTTATTTTTACATTAATCTTTTCCTTAGTAAGCTTGTTAATTTCATCCTCAACTATTTTTAAATCTTTAGGAACGGAACCTGAAAACAATACCATATTAACCTCTGGTACGTCGTCTCCTGATTCAGAGTTCTCATTTGTTGAGCTTTCCTGTTTCGGACTACACGCTGAAATCAACAGTAAAAAAACTACTAACATAATACTAATCAATTTTCTCATTCATTTACCCCCTATTTTTATTCAACAATAACCCGACTTTTAGAAAGATTCCTTCACTATTAGAATCTATCTTTGTGAAAGCGGTTTATTATTGACTATTATAGAGAGGAATTTACTAGAAAACGTCCAGAATTTTAATATAAATGATATCAATTTTTATTATTATTCAGAAAATAACAAATATTTATTCAAATAGTTTAAATCCTCTACTTCGTTTAATTGATACCCTTCAACTCCTTTTTTCTTTTGTCGTATACTGATAGCTTTATTCGATTGCTTTTTTCGATATTGGTAGGGAGTTGAGTGGAAGGTTTCTTTAAACAGTTTATGAAAGGTATTTAGGTTAGAAAAGCCCGACTCCATTGCGATTTGAATAATGGGCCAATCTGATTCCAGCATCGTTCGGACAGCATGTTCCAAGCGAATACCATTTAAATATTTTACAAAGGATTGGCCCATATGCTGTTGAAAATACTTGGATAAGTAAGGGACCGTTAGTTGTTCATTTTCTGCTATTTCATTTAATGTAAGTGGATGCATAAAATTTTGTTGAATATAGTTTGTAATCCTAGTAAGTCTTTCTATACCTTTCTTGCTGTTTCTGTATAATTGCAGATTATTCTTTACTCTAAAATGGCAAAGAAGTTTGTAAACTATATCTAACAATAGAGAATGTATTTTTACTTCATAACCATCCATTTTATTTCTTGAGAATAACATCAATTGAGCAATTAACGACCGAATTTCATTAAACCTTGCTTGTTCCACATGTTGATAGGATTGGCAGTGAAACGTTTCATTTTCAATATTTTTGTACCATTTCTTAATTAATGAGACAGGGATTTGAAGGACTATTAGCTTATTATCCTCACTCGATTCTACTCCGTGAACTTCATTACTATTTATTAGCAGCAAGTCATCTTCTTGTAAAAAATACTCATCTCTGCCGACAAATACATGAATTCGTCCTTTCAGAACAAATAGGAATTCAATCCTGTCATGCCAGTGCATCGCTACATATTTAACACTCGTCATCAACATAAACATCGGTATTTCTTCATTCACTACTACACTTTCATATGGATATTTCATAAAACCTCCCGAACAAATGAATATGGTAATAGATTTGAAAAAATTCAAAAAAACCGCAAAAGTTTATCTATAACTTTGCGGTTAACCATTCCTACAAAAAAATGTAATAGTCTTTAAAGTCCCTGAACATATTTCTCCATAATTTTTAAATCGTTTGCAATACTTGTGAATTTATTCCCCAGCTGTCCTTCGTTTTCTACGATGGCATAACGAACGAATCCTAATTGATGGAGCTTTTGGTAAGTCTCTTGGAAATTGACGATACCGGTCCCTAAATTAACAAAATCATTTGGTTTTACAATCTCTGTGTAAATTTTCATCGTATCTAGGTCTGATTCTTGAGGTGAAGATGGGAATATAGTAACCGGATTTACATGCTGTCCTAAATCCTTTTGGTGGATCATATCACAGCGACTGCCCAGTTTTTCGAGTAATGCCAAAGGATCAAATCCACCTCTCATAACCCATACTAGGTCCAACTCAAATTTTACGAGTGCCGGATCAGTATTTTCTGCAAGTAGTTCAAATAATGATGTTTCTCCTACTCTCCTAAATTCATGAGCATGGTTATGATAATAAAAGCTTAAACCCGCTTCTTTGCATTTCTTCCCTATTTGATTAAGATGTTCTGCTGTTTGCAATGTGTCTTCAAGGTCTGAAATAAACGCCATTGGAAAAACAATCGACTGACATCCAAGTGCTGCATTTTCTTCAACAATCCGATCCCAATCAGCATCCATTATTGAGCTCCCTGGAGCAACACCTTCATGCGCAGAAAATGCATTCAACCCTAAGTCCTTCAATTTCTGTTTGATAACTGGAAGGGAAAAAGCATCTGTATATCGCTCTCCCGTAGAAAAATTCACCGTTAGCAATTCAAGATTCTTATATCCCTTTTCTGCAACATGCTCCAAGGTACCAAAGTAATCTTCGTTTAGTTCCTTAAATACTGAGAATAAATTTAATCCAATTTCCATTGCCATATCATCTTCTCCTTAACTAGTTTATTTTTGCCCGCTTATAATCGAAACAAAATCAGAATTTTGTCTAGCTTTTTGATTCCATGCCACACACATAACAATACTGCCTAACAAAATAACAGCACCAAATATAAATGGAACATTAAAGGATACATCAAATAAAATTCCCGCTAATGAAGGTCCGATAATATTACCTAAACTGCTATACGCATTGTTCATGCCTGCTGCGAAGCCTTGTTCACTTCCAGCCATTTTTGATAGCAACGTATTAATCGCCGGGCGGAGAATCGATGTAAATAAGATAAACAAGATATTCATCATCAACATAAATAAAAAATTCCCAGATAGTAACATAACAACCATCGTTAGAGCAGATAAGAAGAAACAAACATTAATAACTCTAATCTCATCAAATCGTTGAAGAAGTTTGTCTACTAAAAGCGCCTGAATGATAACCCCAATCAAGGCTGCAATGGTCATGATGATGGAAATATCTTTAGGAGTATACTCATACTTTTCACTAACATATAATCCAAAGATTGTTTCAAAGTTTGCGAGACCAAATGTCATGGTGAATACAAGCAGTAATAGTACGAAATAAGACACCTTAAAAGACCTTTTGATGTCATGAACCATTCCATTTTGTTCCAACGATGAATTTCTAAACTCATGTTGTTGTGCTTTTGACAAAGACTCAGGTAATAATAATAGTGAGACGAACATTGCGACAGCCGCGGCGAGCGCTGAAGCATAGAACGGTACACGTATGCCGAACTCTGCAAGAAATCCACCAATTCCTGGACCAATAACAAAACCTAGCGAAATGGAAGCACCCAGTAACCCCATCCCTTTCCCGCGATTTTCTATTGTTGTAACATCTGCCACATATGCCATCGTAGCGGGTATAAGCAAGCCAACACCGATTCCCCCAATGAAGCGTGATAGATAGAGGATCCAGAGGTCGGTACCAACACTAAACATAAATTGAGATATCGCAATGATCGATAACCCAATTATCGTAATGATTTTCCGACCATAATGATCCGAAAGCTTCCCACCAAGAGGTGAAAAAAGAAACTGAGTTAGTCCTGTTGCGGCTACGAGGTACCCCATATCTTTACCGCTGGCACCAATCTCAACAATAAATTTTGGAAGAACCGGAATTGCCAGCCCAACCCCTACTAATGCAATAAATGTGTTGATCATGAGAATTAGTAACGGCATATTGATCTTTACTTTTATAAACCTTTGCATTCACTTTCTCCTGTTCTAAAAATTAAAGCGGTACTTATTTAATTTTACCTGCCATTACACTAATTTCATTTCTCTTATTTAATCTCTTAATGGTACGATTCTTATCCTTGTTTTTGGGAACTTCTTTAAAAAATAGAGAGATTAAAAATCTAACTATGATTTTTAATCTCTCTATCAACGATCTGTTATTGTTCAGTTCCGTTATAGTCAAACCAATCAAATTCTGCATTGTTAATACTCTCTTGTCCGTTCGAACTTGCAAACATGCCAAGCATTGTTCCCACCATCCCGCCGACAATTTCGGGATTTATTTTTCTCGCGTCTGCATTCTCGTATAGTATGGTGAGGCTCTCATCCACTTTGCCATAATAAAAGCTATAATCTTGCCCCTCCGCAATTATGCTAAGAAAGATAACTCCACCATCGACTACTGTTTTTGCTAGCTCTGTTTCAGTTGTAACTCCTTTAAAGTGCGGTTGGTGCGGGTATCCAGTTAGCTCGCTGGTACACTGTATTAGCCTCAGAATTTGCTGCCCTTCTTCCATCGACCGTTCGAACCGTAATTGATGATTAGATGCCTGCATCACGACAAGTCCTGCTGTCTCATTCTCTGATAATGCATCAAATCGCATACTAACCGAAATCCGAAAGTTTGCATGCTGTTGTCTGCGTCCGATAAAGCTTAAACTTGGAACACCCTTATCCGTTTTGGTTGCAGACAAGTCGATTTTACGTAACTCCGGGCTCATGGAACGCGGCAGCAATTTCAAAGTTAACTTGCTGTCTGAGAGCGTATGAAAATCTTCATAAGGTGTGCCGAAGTATACCCAAGCCATTCCTAGCTTTCCTCCCTCAAAATCATCCCTTACCGCTCTAGGCTTTTGCGCAGTGGCAGGGAGTTCAGGTGCGGGATAGCTCCATTCTACTTTCCCCGTTCCAGGGCTTATGACCGGCCAACCCTCCTCCCAAACGACTGGTGCAATAAAGGTTTCCCTACCAAGGTTTTTATGATAGCCTTCGATGAGGCGTGAGGCAAGCATAACAGCATACCATTCTCCGTTTTTCAGTTCAACGAAATCAGCATGGCCAACATTACAGATAGGATACTGTTTGCCTAGGTGGCGATGGGTCAAAATCGGATTTCCAGCATATCCCTCATAATAATCAAAAATATTTTTTGCGCGTGCGATCGTGACTGCATGGAAGTGTTCCGTACCACCCTCTGCAATCATCAAGTAGTAATACCCATCCTTCTTGTAAAGATGAGGAGCTTCAGGTGAAGCGCAATTCGTTAAGGCTCCGCCCCATATTGTCTTTTTTCCACCGACAAGTTGCATATTGACCAGATCAATTTCACAAATCCAGATCACTTGACTTCCATGAGTGCCGTCATGACTGACTTCTCCTCTCGTACCAGTGATGTATGCCTTCCCATCGTCGTCGAAAAATAAGGATGCATCGATTCCAGGACACCCTTCGATCCAGTACGGATCTGACCATGGCCCCTTGGGATCAGTAGCAGTCACAATAAAATTCCACTTGTCGCTTACATTTGTCGTAATCATATAAAAGGTACCGTCATGATAACGAAGTGTTGGGGCCATGATTCCCGCTGTCATATGATCTGCCGTGGTATGCAGTTGTGACTTACGGTCTAGGATGTTCCCAATCTGCTCCCAATTAGCCAGGTCCGTACTATGGAAAATCGGTACCCCCGGGAATAGGGAGAAACTTGAGGTAATCATGTAGAAATCATCACCTACCCGACATATGGAGGGATCGGGATAAAAGCCAGGTAAAATTGGATTATTTAACTGTTTAATCTTCAAATAAATCGCCTCTTATTTTTGTTTTCAAAACATTGGTGACCATGGCACTGATTCCGTTAAACTATTCGGGCAGTCGAAAGTACTAATTAAACCAAAATCAAAGTTCTCTTATGCGTTCCGCCCAGAATCGTATCGACCACTGGAGGAAAATAAGAACAACTATACGTATAGTTAACTTCAATTTCGTGACTGCCTGATTCCAAACCGCCTTCTTTTGCAACAGTTAGAGTCGCAGGTTCTAAAAGTCCCCAGTGAACATCTCCGAGTTCTGCCATTTCCGCTTGTGTATAGGTTACATCATTGATGGTCCAAGTAATTTGATCACCCGAGAACGTTTCCCCATCGACTGTAACCGTAGCCGGGCGCAGCTGAGAAAGCCAGAGTCCACGGTAATAAAGAGATCTGATATTAACCTGAAAGCCTATGACTTTCCCATGACTTTCTACATTTTTAAATCCTCTCGATTGTATACATGGTCTTTCTAACATTCTATTTCTCTCCTATTCTCCCAAAATTCTTTTCATCATGACATGGTGTTTCCGCACCTGTTCAACCGCATAGCCGGGCACATCTTTCTTTGGACCTTCATATTCACTTACCATATAACCGTCCCAATTATGCTCTATCAATGTATTAATGATCGTTTCGTATGGAATCGTCATCTCTTCGAAATCATCTGACATCTTCACGAATTTAGCGTGGCAACAGTATACATAAGGTAACAATGGGATAATATCCTCTACCGGGCTGTGGTCACTCTCAGGCATGATAAATTCATTTGGTCCCCATTCACTGGCTGGTATAGTCTTGGTTGTAAAAACACCGAAGTCGATGTTTAGCCCAAAATGTTTGGTTCCAGTCTCTTCAATAAGCTGAACATAATCATCCACCATTTTGGATTTTAGAAGAGTAGGAGCATGAATCTCCGGGCACATGCGCACATTATATTTTTCTGCCATCGGAAGAGCCAATTTAATAAACTCTCTCCAGTTTTCTACAGGAGTAAGTTCATCATCAATTACACCTAATTTAGTACGAAGAACAGTGAATCCGAGCCTGTTGGCCAGTTTAAAATCACGAACCAGCATTTCATAAGATTCCTCCGGGGTAAGATGTCTTCCCTGATAGAGACGGGAATCTACCCAATGTCCATATTCCACTGGAACAATATCATATTTTTTAATCAATCGATCCCAATTCTCCAGCCATTCTTCGCTTGGATTTGGATAACCTTCAATATGTGAGTTTGCTAGGATTTCTAACCCCCTCGCACCCATATCATGCATTTCCGCAAACATATCTTCCAAACTCATAGTCACACCATATTCACCAGCATAACTATAAAGAGAAACTCCCCGTTTCGGTTTCGTTTTGCCTACCTGATTAGTCATTTCAGTTTTCTCTCCTTTTTTTAGTATTCAAATATGATTCCGCTTACATTAATCATACCCCTTGTTTTCTTTTAAGCCTTTCCTTTAATTAACCTAATAGATGTAGATTTTTGTTTCTTTTATGGTCTCATTCTTGTAATAGTAAAGAATAGTTAAAAATTAATGTGTAATTTTTATCCACTAAGCGCACTCCACTAAATTAGAAAAACCCGAACATGGAGCATATTTACTGCCCATTATCCGGGTTTACATATAAAACTTCTTATTTTACAATTCATTAATTCTTAACAGATTTACACATTTCCATACTTCTAATGCAGTTCTCGGAATTTCGCTGGGGTAATACCTTCTTTTTTCTTAAACACCATCCCAAAATAACTTACATCTTCATATCCGCACAATCTACTTATATTCTTGATTTTCTCACTTCTATCTTGAATGAGTAAGGTTTTCGCATGTGCTAAACGAACATCTGTAATATAGTCAAAAATAGAAAATCCATTAATCTTTCTAAATAATTGGCAAAGATATTCCTTTGACAAATGGACCTCTTCTGCTAAATCTGATAACACAATGGGCTCTTTATAATGTTCATTTATATAATCCATAACGAGATATACTTTCTTATTCTGATTTCGAAAAGACTTTTCATTGTGTATCGTGGTTGATTTTGCAATTTCCAATAAGATTTCATAAAGTACTTTTGAAAAATCATATATTTCCGTTGAGCTATTTCGTGTAAATATAAAAATTAACTCTTCCATATATTGTTCTATTTTTTCAATATCGTTTTGTTTATAAATACCTGATTGTTTAATTCCTATGTTTTCGAAAAAAACCTTTGCCCCATAGCCTGTAAAACACATGAAATGAACATCCCATTCGTTGTTCACTCCGTAATATTTATGACCAACATCGGGAAAGAGTAACATCCCACTCCCTTCCTCCACCACATACTGTTTATTGTCTATTTCTAGCACACCGCTTCCTTTGACAGCTTGAATCCACTGAAATAAAGGCAAGCCTGTGGGTCTGTTAATGTATTCCTGCCTATGATCTAATCCTAGAGAATATAAAACAAAAGGAAGTTTTATATTCTGTTCGGTATATTTTGTAAAAAAAACCTTTTTCATAGCTAAAAGAAGCACCATCGCTTTCTTAATATATTCATATTCACTTAAATATTTTAAGATTTTATCTGATCTCATAATTTATTATCATATTAATATAGTCTTATTATGAAAGGATGCTTATATTATGTCAACTTTGCCTCATATTAAAAGGAACAATGCTATTCCAACTTTATATGTTCATGATGAACCCTTTATTGCTTTAGCGGGAGAAATCCGTAATTCGAGTGCCTCTAGCCTCGAATATATGGAAAAAAATGTTTGGCCAAATATAACAACATTAAATATGAATTCCGTCATTGTTCCTGTTTACTGGGAATTGATCGAGCCTGAAGAAAATCAATTTGACTTTAGCCTCGTTGAAGGACTGATCAACCAAGCGCGTGAAAACAACATGCATCTAATTTTTCTCTGGTTTGGCTTATGGAAAAATTCAGAATCTAAATATGTACCACACTGGATGAAACAAGATACAAAAGCTTACTTCCGTGCCTGTAAGGCAACCGGCGAAGCAATAAATACCATATCTCCATTATGTGAAGCTGCAGTTGAGAAGGATGCAAATGCTTTTTATCATTTAATGAATTTTATTAAATCTATTGATTCAGAAGAAAATACTGTTATTGTGATGCAGGTTGAAAATGAAATCGGACTTTTAGGTACTGACCGGGATTATTCTGTTAATGGAAATGAAGCTTTTTCTCAGGAAATTCCGGGCAGCGTTGCGAAAGAATTCCAAGTTTCTGGAACATGGGAAGAAGCATTTGGCTATGATGCAGCAGAATACTTTATGGCCTATTATTTTGCATCCGCAGTAGAAAAAATTACTCAGGCTGGACAAAACGCGTATCCACTTCCTTGTTACGCTAATGCATGGTTGGAACAATACCCGTGGCGTGCAGGAACCTATCCGAGCGGCGGACCTGTAATGAAGATGCAAAAAATGTGGAACTTAATGGCTCCTTCTCTATTTTGTCTGGCACCGGACATTTCTGTTCCATATGTACCTGATGTGCTTGATCAATATTATCAGAACGGCAATCCACTATTCATTCCCGAGGTCCGAAAAGATGCGGTATCTGCTACCTATGCCTTATATGCTGTTGGTGGATGTAACGCGATTTGTTACTCACCATTTGGCATTGAAGAACTTTTGATGAATCCGGAGAATATTGACAAACCACCACTAGAATTAATGGTGGCATTAAATATTGACCCTTCAGCATTTGAAATTGAAGGCAGCGCAGCGTATCTTGCCAAGAGCTATTCTATTATCGAAAATATCAAGCCGCTTTATTTTAAATATAGAAACACTAGTCATTTACAGAGTTTTGTAAAGAGAAATGAACATGACTTTGGTAAACTTCTTCATTTTGACAAATATGATATTCTCGTATCTTATTCACCGAAAGCACCCTATAAGCCAACTTCTGGCGGTATGATTTTTGAGGTTGCAGAAAATGAATTTGTCGTTATTGGAACGATGATGAAGGTTCAATTCTTTTCAAAACCAGGAAAAAATACACACGTGGATTTACTACGATTTGAAGAAGGCGAATTTGTTAACGGAGAATGGAAAGCGGGACGTGTCTTAAACGGTGACGAAAAGATGATGATACAGTTTAAAGATATGCCATCAACTTTTAAAATTCAGGTATATGAGTACTAAAATATTTTTAATAAGACAAAAAAAGGAGCCAACCCTATTTTATAAGGTTGGCTTCTAAGTTTTTAGTTCTTGCTTGATTGTTTAACCAATGATGCAGCACCAATAACGCCTGCATCATTTCCTAACAGTGCAAGTTTCAATTTTGTACTAGTTCTAACGGTTGGGAAGGCAAACTTATGGAAGTATTCTTCCACTCCTGTTAACAGCATTTCTCCCGCTGCTGATACTCCCCCGCCAATCACAATGGTTTCAGGGTTTAATATGTTCCCAATATTACCGCATGCAAGTCCTAAGTAATAATAAAATTTATCTAAAACGATTAAGGCTAATTTATCTCCACGTTTCGCATGATCAAAAACAGTCTTTGCGGTTACTTCTTGTCCATCGTCAATTAACCATTTCAATTCGGATTCCCCAGAAAATTTTTCAGAAAAATCCCTTGCCAAACGAACAACACCTGTTGCACTAGCTACTGTCTCCAAACAGCCTTTATTTCCACAAGTACACTGATAACCTTCTGTATCTACTATAATATGGCCAATTTCTCCGCCTGCTCCTACCTTGCCATGAATCAGATTTCCATCTGCAATAATTCCGCCGCCAACACCTGTTCCAAGCGTAACAAAGACCACATCTGCACCATTTTCACCAGCACCCTTCCAGCGCTCGCCTAATGCTGCAACGTTTGCATCATTATCGATACAAAACGGAATACCTGTCCCAGCTTCAATTAATTCTTTTACTGGCTGCAAAGTAGTCCAATTTAAATTAAAGGCACCAATAACAGTCCCTTTTTCACTATCAACCGTTCCAGGAGAACCCATTCCAATTCCTAGGAAATCATCAGCTGACAGTCCATATAAGCTTAGACGATGGTTAATCGATTCAATAATGTTTGGAACAATGTTCTTCCCAGCATCTTGAATATCAGTCTCAATACTCCACTTTTGTTGGACTTCTCCTTCTTCCGTCAAAATGGCAAACTTTACAGTCGTGCCGCCTAAATCAATCCCAATTAATTTTTTCACTTTTTTCCCACCCTTGGCAAAGAATACAGGTGAATTTCACCTGTATTCTCACAAAATTATAGTCCTAGTATTTTTTTTTGCATTTCTAAATGACGTTTTGTCATAACTTCAGCTCTGCCAGATAGATGATCTTCATATTCTGAGACAATATATCCATCAAAATCAGAGTTTTGGATAATCGGTAGAATATCCTGATATGGAATACTCGCTTCCTGAAGGTTCTCATCAATATAATGGAATTTTCCATGGAAGTGGATATTGTATGGCATGATTTTCTTTAATCCTTCCAAATCAGGCTGATTATAGAATGTCACAAATCCATACATTCCTTGGAGAGCACCCATTACAGGACCATTAGCTCCAGCTTCAATCAGCCGCTGTCTTGCTTCCTCTCTTGACACACCATCATAACGTAGTTGTGCGGCCATTTCTAGCAATTCAAGTGGTGCTCCATTCGCTAGAGCCTCATCCCAATGAGGTTTATTTGGACGAGTCGCGAAAGTTCCAAAGTCTGTTACAATTCCAAGATATTTTGATCCAGTTTTTTCAATCACTTCCACATATTTTTGAATATTAGGAGATGATGGTGTCTCCGGATTATGAAGTTCAACCCCAACCTTAATACCATAAGCTTCAGCATAAGGCGCTAATTTACCAAATGCTGTCGGCGATAAAAGGTACTGGGCACGCATGATTTTACATCCCAATTTATTAGCCGTTTTTAAATCAATGATGGCAGATTGTAGCAATTCGTCTTCCGTCAAATCACGGTCGGATCTTAACCCGCGGTCCGCATTGGCTCCGTAAGAAACAAATTCAATCCCATAATGATCTGTCATCGCTTTGAATTCATTTAATACTTTGTCACTAGCATATGGATAAGAAGGTAGCATTTGGGTACCTACCAATTCAAATCCTTCTGCTCCATATTCCGCAGCAGTACGAATACAATCTTCTAATGTAAATTTACCTTTTATATATTCATCTGTAAAGCTATATAAAGAAATTCCTAACTTAATATTCCCCACTTGGAGATAACCTCCTCTCTCTTACTATCTAACAGATAATGTTTTACTCCCACAAGAATCTAATTTAGCATAGTCGTGCTCTTTTTTGCTTCCAGGAACCGCCATATATGGGATACGCAGCATCATTTTCACATCTATGTGATGTTCTCCTTCAGTTAAACCGCCTGGTGCAAACACTTTAATCGTAGCTGGTTCTATTAAATTCCAAAACTCTGAAATAAGACTGGGTAATTGCCTTAAGGTAAACTCTTTTTCATTAAGACAAAACGTGATATCATCTGAATTTACTTCATTACCATCAACGGCAACAACAAACTCTTCAATACAAGATAAGAAATGTCCACGGTAGTTACTCAAACGAATTTGGAATTCATATCCTAGCTTTTTCCCATTCACATATGTGTTTACTAGACTATCATCACAAACAACATCGACGAATGGCAACCTCATACTAAATGCCATGATTGCACCCTCCTATTTGCTTAAAACAGTCTCGTCTTCAAACACAATTTCCTTGCCTGTTTCTGCAGATTTATAAACCGCATCTAAAATTTTCGTTACTACAAATGCTTGTTCTGGTTTTACAAGTGGTTCTTTATCATATAAAACAGCCTCTAGCCATTGCTTTGCTTCTAGTACCTCTGGTTTATTTGATCCGCCTTCAAAGAATGCAATCGCTCCACCAGCGGAGTTTTTCTCTTCTGTTAACATACCATTGCGTGCAGAATTATAAACTAATTCATTTGTACGGAAGCTCATGCCAGAATTGATTTGTGCTCCAGCTTTTGTTCCGCAAAGGGTAGTAGCCGCTTCTCTGGATTCTAAAACATTAAGTGCCCAAGATGATTCAAGGAAAATCGTCGCTCCATTTTCCATTTTAATATAACCAAACGCAGAGTCTTCTACTTCATAAGTTTCTGGATCCCATGGTCCAAACATATTGCCTTCAACAGCTTCTGGTAGATTACCTAATTTATTGAAAACAGAACCTGTTACAGAAACTGGTTTGTAATTATCCATCATCCATAAAGTAATATCAAGAGCGTGCGTACCGATATCGATTAATGGACCTCCGCCTTGTTGGGATTTGTCAGGAAATACTCCCCAAGTTGGTACTGCACGGCGGCGAAGCGCATGTGCTTTTGCAAAATAAATATCGCCAAGCTCGTCCTTTTCACAAGATTTATGAAGAGATTGTACTTCCGGACGGAAGCGGTTTTGATAACCAATTGTGAATTTCTTGCCTGACTTTTTCCAAGCATCAATCATTTTTTGTGCCGCTTCTGTAGTGTGAGCCATTGGTTTTTCACACATTACATGCTTACCCGCTTCAAATGCAGCAACAGTAATTGGGCTATGGCTTACATTCGGAGTTAAAACGTGTACAAGATCAATTGATTCATCCTTCAATAGCTCACGATAGTCTGCGTAAACTTTAGCATCAGGTGTGCCAAATTCTTTCGCTGCTTTTTCAGCACGCTCAATGACGATATCACAAAATGCAACGATTTCACTAATTTCTTTAAATTGTGCTAATGCTGGAAAGTGCTTTTGATTTGCAATACCACCGCAGCCAATAATACCAATCTTTAATTTACCCATAATTTTCATTCTCCTTTTTCTTCATTAATAAATGATTTTTAGTTTTATATTTTATTAATCTATTTAAGCAAAAAACTGACTCAAATAGTTTTTACTAATTTTAATAGAGTCTTTTTTAGATTTAAGTGAATCTTCGAATGCCTTGTCCTCTACTTCTATGACGGCATATCCACGGTAACCAATATCTGTTAAGGCAGATACATATTGTCCCCAATTTACATCCCCTAGACCTGGTAATTTGGGCGAGATGTATTCAAGCGGTGTTGCCATGATTCCTACATCATTTAAGCGGTCTTTGTAAACTTTAATATCCTTGAAGTGGATGTGGAAAATCCGTTCTTGGAACTCATAGATTGGCTTAATATAATCCATTTGTTGCCATACAAAATGAGAAGGATCGAAGTTCAATCCGAAATTTTTATTAGGAATTAGTTCAAACACTCGACGGAAGATGGCTGGTGTTGTCATAAGGTTTTGTCCTCCTGGCCATTCATCTTTAGTAAATAGCATCGGGCAGTTTTCAATTGCAATTTTTACATCAAGTTCTTCAGCGTATTCAACGATTGGCTTCCACACAGTAGTCATAATCGCCAAATTTTCTTCTACTGTTTTCTTTTGGTCTCTTCCAATAAAGGTTGTTACCATGTTAATATCAAGGTTATTGGCTGCCTCAATACATTTTTTTATATGTGCCACATAGTAATCACTTTTTTCTGGATCGTGATCTAGGGCATTGGGATAATATGCAATAGCGGAAATTTTGATTCCTTTAGCTTCGCTATAGTTCTTGATATAGTCCACATCTAAGTTATCAACATCTATATGGGTGACACCCGCATATTTTCGAGCTGCTTTACCTTGCGGCCATGCACATATCTCCACACATGAAAATTCGTTTTCAGCTGCATAGTCAATTACTTCTTCAAAGCTGCATTCACTCAAAATTGCGCTGTTAAATCCAAGTTTCATTGCTGTCTGTTCCTCCTCCTATGTTGTTTCTATTAAATGTTATACATTGATTCCGCTTACATATATATCTTAACCTCTTTTTACACATGTTCCCTTTCTTTAATTAACCTTTTCAGGTATAGATTTTCGTCTTTTTTGTATTTTTCTTATTTTTTGAGATAAAATCAGGTTAAATATTATAATGTTTTTTTTAATCTATTAATATATTGGGCCTAATAAACGGAAAAAGGTGCGATACTTTGTGTATCACACCTCATTTATCTACTTTGTAATTATATCGAAAGAGTTATTTTTCCAAACATACCTGTAGGATCGATTGCGTCGTGCCAAACAATAAATGGTGGTTCTGGGTGATTAAATCGATCTCGATCTAATGTGGTGGCTACTTCCACACGAATGGTATTAGTCCCTTTCTTTAAATAGTTTGCCGCCTCAAAAACATAAGGCGGGCACACTTTCATCCCCACATATTCATCATTGATCCATATTTCTACTGCTTCATAAATATTCTCAAAAGTTAATATCCCTTGTTTTGTTACTTCTTCTAGTTCAATCGTCTTTTCGTACTTAATGATTCCAGTGAAAGTAGGATATTCTTTGGAAATCGGAACTAATTCTTTCATTTGATTCAGTTGGCCGAAATTTGGGTATTCAATCTTCTTTACTAAAGAATAGTTCCAATCTGTTGATAGATCAATTGTTTCTTCACACTCAGAGATTTTCATAGAAACTGGACGATAATCTCTAAACTCACTTGCTTGTTCTTCATCACCTACAAACACCACACAAGATTCATAAGGCTTTAGCTCTAAATAAATAATCGCTTTTCCATTTTCTTTTCTTACTGGCAGATTTTCAAATGTATTTTCTAAACCGTTATAGACAATAGCAAATTCTCCATTGGTTAGTTTAATTTCACCACTAAATGTCTCATGTGCAGATTCGTTCTGAAACATATATATATTATTTTCTTTCATATAATGATAATAAGTTAAATCCTTAAAAGGTGTCTTTAAATGAACATCAAATATCCCTTGTGCCTTAAGATTAGCAGCCAACTCAGTTAAAGCAACCACTTTACATTTTTCAATAGCTCCCAAAAGTTCTAATGCTTCCTGACCATCTACTAGATTCGAAATCCCTTCAGGTCTTCTGTCTACAAAAATAATCTCCAAGCCTTCCGCTTTCTTAATAAAAGCAGCCAACTCTTTCGTAATATATTGACTGTAAGGAATCACTAAACATTTAAATTGTTCACCATTAATGTGTAAAGCGTTATTCTCTACATTTCCGTTATAAGTACCTAGGTCACTTAAGATATCAATCGGAACAAAATCAAAATCAATTTGATTTTCAGTCAGTATTCTGGCTGGTTTTTGCATTTTCATGTATTCCCCAGTCCATTCACTTTCACCGTGGTATAAAACAGCTACAGGAGCAACATGAATACCGTTATTAAAAATATGACATAAGCGATTGGCATAATGCATGAGATGCGCGAAATGCTTAAACTGTGGATTATGTCCTCTTGCATAAAAATGCGGCGGGCAATCAAAGTCAGGATATTCTCGCATGGAAAAAGCGTGTGGTACAAGATAATTGATACCTCGAACTAACAAATGATCGAGGATATACTTCATATCCCTAACTCCAAGTTTCCATCCATAAGCTCCAAAAAGTTCACACATCGTTCTTCCTTTTTTCTTCGGATCGAGATGTCCATAAGAAGACCCGAGTTTTCCTAGTGTATAATGATAGAATTCTCCATCTCCTTTGAAGACTCCCCTTCTCTCTAGACCGGCACCACCAAAAATTACCTGACCGCCAATCACATCAATTCCCGACATATGCTGACCAGACAAAGCTCTAAAGAAATGCCCCGCCCCGCTTCCTAATCGGCTATGCTGATCATTATCCTCAATAACGTGGCCAATGTATTCAACATTGTGTTCTTCGCACCATTTTCCGAGTTGATTACTAAAGTTCTTCTGATATAACCGAGTAATGATATCCATATAGGTATATCGAGTATGGACACATTGATTCATTTCCTCAGAACTAGCCCATAAATAAGGCAGGTACACTCTCCAATTCTCACCATGAGCGTTTAAAAGCAAATTTTTTGCTTCTTCACTCCACGGTAAAGGCATATCCTTTCTTCCGATCGTTTCATTAAAGTCAAATCCATTTACATTTCCGAAAGCTGGCTCATCAGAAAAGAACCCGGCAAAAGTCTTTCCGAATTCATCCTTATAACGTTCAAAATGTGGTTCATATACTGCTTCAAGCTGCGTGCTGACAGACTCTTCATCGATCATATTAATGTATTTCGGGTTACCGCCATCTGTTTTGGTTTCATATATAACAAACAGTCTCCATGGTCCTTCTAGCAAAGTGCATGTTAAGAAATCTCCCTCAACACTGTCAGTCAAATCGAGTAACTCTTCATAGATAATTCCGTCATTTACTAACTTAGCTGCTACTACACTAATTAACTTATTGTTTTTTTGTTCTTCTTTGTCATTCGGTTTACCAATATCAAGCCAAGAACTCTTTGGTTTTAACATTGGGGTAATATGTACCGTTACCTCATTTTGGGCTCCTAAGATATCAAGAGTATTGTAGTTAATATAAGTTTTCTTCCGGTTTGGGTATTTTTTCTCAATTAAACCGTTGGCATAACCGGTTGGAAAATGTGCATCATCTAATACCCAAACACGCATACCTCGCTCTTTCGCCTCTTCCATAACAATATCAAGGTCATGCCACCATCCTGGACCCGCAAAATCAGGATGCGGCCGTGCTTCTACACAAATACCTCGTATTCCGCATTCATAGATTTTTGAAATTTCTTCTCTGATTATTGATTCATCTTCCCCTTTCATCCAAAGAAAAGGAAGAATGTAATTTTCATTTTTATGATTGATTAAGTCCTTTATGGTCTTTTCCATTATGCTTCCTCCTATTAAAATAGCTTATAAGCTACACATATTTGTGTAACTTATAAGCTCCGCAGTTTTTACATTGTTAATCCTTGTCTTTTTAGAAGTTCTTCTGTATTCCTCATAGCTCTTGCCTTTGTAATATGATAGAAGAACAAAGGAATCGTTCCGATAATTAATAATAGACCCGGTCCTAAATTCACTAACATGTTAATTCCGTTCACTACCTCCGGAGTTTGTTGTGTATTCGCAACATAGCCAATTGCCCCAAGAATAGCTGCACTCAAGGCTCCTACTGAAGCGCTTGCAATTTTGGTTACTAGACTGGTAAAGGAATAGATCGCACCATCTGCACGTACGCCTGTCTTCAATTGACTCTCATCGATTGCATCCCCTACCATACTGAACACCATAAGGCCGCTAAAACCAAGAGGAATACATGAAATCGCTGACAAAATAAAGATCATCGTAAAATTTGTCACAGGTGTTAAATACAATCCAATCCAACCAAGCCCCATAAGGATGGATCCACCAATTAATAGAGTTCTCTTCTCAAAGTATTTGGCGATAAAAGAAACTCCAAATGCTCCGATTGCTCCACAAACCGATAATATTGTAAATAATACCGCAATTAAATCTGGTCGATTTAATACATAAATAGCATAATAAACGATAGTCCCTATTCTACCAAATACTCCAAGTAAAACAATGAAAAGACTAGTTAGAATTAACAATACTGGTTTATTGGACCAAACAGATTTTAAAGATTCTTTAATTGTTGGTCTTTCTTCTTTTGCTGGAGTAACAACTTCCTTACAGTTTTTAAACGTTAAGATTAGAAGTGGAGCTGATACTAATGATAAAACAATTGCTGCATAGAAGAAACCGTTTTGTTGATCTCCCTTACCTAAGAAAGTAATTAAAGGCATTACAGCAGCACCAGTTAGGATACCTGCTAATTGTCCAAAAACTCCTCGATAAACGTTTAAATTCGTTCTTTCGTTTGTATCCCTTGTCATTACTGTGGCAAGTGCACCATATGGAACGTTAACCACTGAGTGAACTGTACCTAATAATAAATAGGTTATCGTAGCGTAAATCACCTTGCCGGCAGTTGAAAGATCTGGCGTGTAAAAAGTCAAGATATTAAGGGCACATAGAGCTAATGCCCCATAAAGAATATATGGTCTAAAACGTCCGTGTTTGCTTTTCGTGCGTTCCATGACTAGTCCGAGTATTGGATCTACGAAACAATCCCAAACCCTAGCAACTAGTAAAATGACAGCAGCCACACCACCTGCAATACCGAAAACATCCGTATAAAAGAATAATAAATAGGATGACGCTAAACTCCATACAACGCTAGCAGAAAACTCACCAAATCCATAACTTAACTTTGTCATAAAACTTAGCTTTTCAGTAGTCTGAGGTGCAACTATATCATTAGTTTGCTGAACAACAACATTTGCCATATTTCTCCTCCTATTTTTAAGAACTGACCCCAACATGTGTATTCTTCATTACAGTAGCTACTGTTACTATTATAGTATCTGACCCTTCATGCAAACGCCTTCATATTATTAAACATATAACTCTCATATTTTAACCTCTTTCAAAAATAAAGGGCTTTCATTTATAATAGGTTAAAAATTAAACTGTTATTTTTAATCTGATGTTCAAATATTCGGAAATTTCTAAGTAATTTTAGTTAATTTGACCCTTTTCTAGCATTTTATCATATTATTAACTATCTTAATTGAATAATTAGTAGTCAAAAAAATAGCAACCATTAAAAAATAAATTAATGGTTGCGTCTATAATTAAACGATTTATTAAAAAAATTATTATCAAACTAGTGAAAATTCTCCCTCTAGCCCTTCCTTCGAATTCGGGCCGACGTAAACTTTAAATAAACCAGGTTCAATAATGTAATCCATTGCTTCATTGAAGAAACCAAGATTCTTGATCTCAATCTCAAAACTAACGGTTTTTGTCTCCCCTGGCTGAAGTGCTACTTTTTTAAATCCTTTTAACTCTTTAACTGGTCTTACTCTGCTAGCCACAACATCAGAAATATAAAGCTGGACAATTTCTTCTCCTGTGCGATCACCTGAATTTATTACATCTATATAAACTGTAACTTTACCCTCTTTCGTAACTTCAGAAGACGAAATAAGAAGATTTTCATATTCAAACGTGGTGTAACTTAAGCCAAAACCAAAAGGATATAATGGCTCGGATGGGCCATCTATATATTTTGATGTGAATTTTATTTTACCTGCAGGTCTTCCTGTTTTAGGATGATTATAATAGATAGGCACTTGTCCCACAGAATATGGAAAAGTAGCTACTAGTTTACCACTTGGATTGTAATCTCCAAACAAAACATCCGCTATTGCATTACCACTCTGAATGCCCAATTGCCATGCTTCTACAATGGCGGATACGTTCTCAGCTGCCCAAGGAATCGTTAAGGGTCTTCCGTTAATGAGGACAACTACTACTGGTTTTCCTGTATGATGCAACGCCTTTAATAAATCTTCCTGTCTACCAGGTAAGTTAAGATCCATACGGCTCGAAGCTTCGCCACTCATGTCGGCAGTCTCACCAACGACAGCAATGATCACATCAGATTCGTTTGCTAATTGTACCGCTGCCTCAAAGTCCATATTTTCATTACCGGTTACCTCACAGCCCTTTGCATTTACGATTTCTGTATCCTTATCAACCGCAGATTGGATCCCTGTCAGAACAGTAACTACCTCTTCTGGATTACCCGTTATCGCCCATGTACCTAACATTTCCTTTTGATTATCAGCTAAGGGACCAACAACAGCAATTTTCTTATGATTCTTCTTTAATGGCAGGATATTGTCTTCGTTCTTCAACAATACAATCGATCGTTGTGCCATCTCTCTAGCCACTTCCACATGTTCAGGAGCAAGCAGAGTTTTTTCTTCCACTTCTTTACTCGTTCTATATGGGTTATCAAATAGTCCTAAATGGAATTTCACACGTAAGACACGTCCAACTGCTTCATCCAATACATCGGTAGGTATATCACCATTTTTGATTTGTTCAGGTAAATCCTGTTGGTACGTACCATGACTCATATCCATCTCTAGCCCTGCCAATAAGGCTTTCTTACTAGCTTCCTTCCGATCAACCGATTCCCCATGAACTACCACTTCTGCTATAGAATTTGCATCACTAACAACAAAGCCTTTAAATCCTAACTGTTCTCTTAAAACATCTGTTAAAAGGTATCTATTAACCGTACACGGGATACCATTTAAATCATTAAAGGCACTCATAAATGTTCCAACACCCGCCTTGGCTGCTGCCTCAAAAGGTGGAAGGTAGACCTCATGAAGAGTTTGAAGTGACATATCTACAGTATTATAGTCACGACCGCCCACAGCTCCTCCATAGGCAGCAAAGTGCTTTGCACATGCAAGAACCCTTTGAAATTCGGATAAGTCTTCTCCTTGAAACCCTTTTACTCGCGCAGCTCCAATCATACTCCCCAAATAAGTATCTTCTCCTGCACCTTCTGCAATTCGTCCCCAACGCGGGTCTCTGGTGATATCTACCATCGGTGCATAGGTCCAATGAATCCCCGCAGAAGATGCCTCTTTAGCGGCAATTTCTGCCGTTTTCTCGATTAAATCCAAATCCCAACTACACGCTTCTGCAAGCGGGATGGGAAAAATGGTTTTATACCCATGGATAACATCCAAGCCAAAAAGCATAGGAATTCCCAATCTAGATTCCTCTATGGCTATTTTTTGTAATTCATTAGAGATTTCTGCTCCTGTGACTCCACCCATTGAACCAAGGATACCTTCTCTAATTTTATCCTTATGATAATTCTTCTCCATTGCCTGAAATTCCTGATAAGAAATCTCACCTTCAACCAATTTTGTAATAATTTCTTCAAATGCACCATAAAGGGATGGAACAATTTGTGTTAATTGACCAACCTTCTCTTCTAAAGTCATTTTACCAATTAATTCATTTATTTTACTTTCTTGATCTTCTACTATCATCTTATCCTGCATAGCCCTTTCTACCATTACTAAAATCATCCCTCTCAACTTTTATATAAAAATACATAAAGTATCCTAATAGGTAGATTTTGTATAAATCTATCTATAGGATACTTTTTTCCTCAAAACGATGAGGAGAGTCGTAGAATTTTATTTTTATCTTTTTCGAAAAAAACAGGCTCATTTTTACTTGCAGCTAGATAAAAATGATCAATAATATTCATCATATAAACCCCATGCTCTGCAGGAGCCATTAATGGATCACCCGATAAAATACTATTTGTAAAATGTTCAAATTCATTCTTTAATTTAATATTTGGGTTCAAAATAGGAGAAATATCTACACAGGTATCCAGCAGTTCAGAATGAATCTTTAACTCACCATTTATGAGAGAAACTCCACCTTTTGTTCCTAGTATTTCTACATACTGCTTGTCTTTTTCAATATTGGAGGCCCAGCTGAATTCAAAATTTACAGTTGCCCCATTTTTAAGACCAATAAAACCCATGGCAGAATCTTCAACATTAAAGATACCATTTGGATTTCCCTTATATCCATTTCGATTACGTGTAGTCGTTTGATCAAAATTATTATAAGTGGCTCCAGTCACATAGGAAGGTTCTGGCATACCCATTAGGTACATGGCTAAATCAAGATAGTGAACACCCAAATCTATCATAACTCCGCCGCCAGCATAATCTTTATTGGTAAACCAAGTGCCTCTACCCGGTATACCACTTCTTCTAATCCAGCCAGCCTTTGCCTGGTAGATTTCACCTAGGTAGCCCGTATCAATATATTTTTTCAGGTAAACAGCTTCATTTGTAAAGCGGTTATTTAAGCCAAGCATTACTTTTTTCCCTGATTTATTTTTTGCTTCAACGATTTTTTTAGCTTCGATTGCATTTACTGCTAACGGTTTCTCACAATGAACATTTACTCCCTTTAATAGGGCATAAATAGAAATTTCAGCGTGCAGGTAGTTTGGTGTACAAACACTTACAAGATCCAATTCTTCAGCATTAAGCATATCTTTATAATTGCTATAAACTTTTTCAATCTTATATTTATCAGCTAATCTGTTGGCATTTTCAATATTCACATCACAGATGGAAACTAATTCAATATTAGGTAGATTCATATAATTATTTAAATGTTTTCTTTCCGCATTACTCCCTGCACCTATTAATCCATATCTTAATTTCCGATTATTCATGTCTAATCCTCTCCTTCATGCTCTAAAATGCAAGCTTCCTCATATATTCGATTGTAAAATCGATTCCTTTTTCACCAAGTTCACCCGTCCATACTGGTGAATGCGGTTCAATGCTCAAGCCCCCGTTATAGCCTTTCACTCTTAATAATGAAAGGAAGGTTTTCCAATCTGTTTGATCCAAACCTGCTGGTGGATCATCCACTCTTTGACCATTAATGATCATCGAACCTTTTAAATGCACATGGTTAAAACGTTCTCCCCAGTCCAAGGTTTCCTGTAGGTAATCCCCGCCAAAATAACGGCTGTGAGATGGGTCAAACTTAATTCCTAAGTCTTTTAAATGACCATGAACGATTTTCCAAACCTCTGGAGTATTGACATAGTTTACTTTTCGGCAGTTGTAAGTAGAGACTTTTACTCCTTTTGGTTTAGCATAGTCAATAAGCAGGGAGAAAAAGTTTATTGCTGCTGTACAGTTTTCGTAAAAGGATAATTCTTCGACATAATTACAGCCACTTACAAAATTGGTGCATCCCAATTCACTTGCAACATCTATTAATCGAAAGCATCTCTCTAATTCTTCTTCTATGACGTTTCCCTTTTCATCAATGCGCAAAGACTTCCATCTTCCTATAGAGGCAACTGCAACACCGTATTCATCTTTCCATTTTTTCAAATTATCTCGATTGCGATAAAAGGCGTCTACATCTTGACCTTCATTCACACATACTTCAATAAAATCTAGTCCTTTTCGCTTTGCTTTTTGAAAACTTTCCTCTGTTGGTGTGGCAATAATTCCAATTTGCATCATTTCTAATCCTCTCTTTTCCAATTTATTATTGGTCTATCAATCTATATAACAATTTGTATTTGAGTAACGCTTACAATCTTATTTTAATCAATTTGTTTATGCACATCTCCTCACCTGTTAACCAATTTATTGTAGATTTTAATTCATTTTGTTTTCATACTGCACCAAAATTTAGAAGAGGTTAAAAATCTAACTGTTTTTTTTAACCTCTAATTATCATCAATAAAATGAGAGGAAAATGAGACGAAAATATCTATCTACTAAGATAATTAATGAAAAGGAATGGAGGGAGACACAGGTTATGATACATATGTAAGCGACATCAAATAAGAAAAAACGAAGGGAGAATTTTTAATGAGCAAAATAAATACATGCGTAAGTTTGTATAGTTTGCAGGATGAATATTTAAATAAGCGTATGAGCCTAGAGGATATCTTCAAATTTCTAGCAGAAAATTCAGTCGAAGGAATTGAAATCATTCCCGATCAGATGATGCATAACGCACCACATCCTTCGGAACAAACTTTAGCAGATTGGGATCGATTAGTATCTACCTATAAAATGAAGCCAGTCATTGCAGACGTCTTCTTAAACACAAACTTATATAAAAATCGCGAATTAACTAAAAAAGAGTGTGTTGATTTACTAATAGAAGAAATTAAGCTTGCAAATCGTTTAGGGATTAAGTTGATTCGTTTGGTGTCAATGGTACCCGCTTATGTTATCGAACCATTATTGCCATATGCTGAAAAATACAATGTTACCTTAGCGTTGGAGATTCATGCTGGTTTAAGCTTCGATGTTAAGAAAACACAAGATTTTATTAAGGAAATGAAGAGATTAAATTCTCCTTATATCGGTCTAGTGATTGATACAGGAATTTTCTGCAACAGACTGCCAAGAGTAATGGCTGATTATTGTAAGCATTTAGGTACAAACCAAGAAGTAATTGATTATATCAATCATATATTCGAGCAAGGAAAAGATCCTAGAAAAGTATATCTAGAACATAATGGATTTCCAACTGAATTGAAGCAACTATTAAAATCCGATGCCGATTACTTCTTTGCTCATATGGCTGATGGATATGAAAATGAACATTTCAGTGTTTTAAATGAATATTTTCCATACATTAAACATTTCCACTTTAAGTTATTTGAAATGACAGAAAAGGGAGAAGAATATTCCATTGATTATAAAGGCATTCTTCAATATTTGCATGATAAAGGCTACGATGGTTATGTTTCTACAGAATATGAAGGAAACCGCTGGGTGCTTCCTGGACATCCAATGCAGGAAAAAGAGCAGGTTCTAGCACATCAAAAGCTTATTCGAAACGTAATTAAAGAATTAGAAGGCCAGGAGGTATATTAATATGTTTGATAATAATGTTTTCCTTGAAAACACTTGTAAAAATATAGTAGAGGCAGGAAACGTGACTGGATTTGAATTGAAGACCAATATTACTTATTACCGGGGTATTCCGCTATCCATGGTCAATGATATTGGAGTTGAAGTAGATGGTGAAAAGATTGCACGTGAACATATTGTTTGTTCTGTTGATGAGGTCGCTTGGTTTACGTTAGATGAAATGGAAACCGTCACATCCTATAAATGGGAATATGGAGAACCGTTAACAGTAAGAGTTCTCAAAGATGGTGGTTTATCCAACGGGAGTCATGAGATTGCTTTAGATGTAGTCGTGCGTACTGCCTATATACCTGTTCCTTTAGCAGGACGTAAAGTAAGGACAGTGGAAATAGCTTAATAAAATGATAGAGGGTAAAAATCGCATAACGATTTTTACCCTCTATTTTATCTCTCTCCAAATAGCAAATTAAGCTCAAACAAGCGTACTTCATGTGGTTGAAGTTCCCCTTTTAAGACAATGGAATGATTTTCAACAAGGGAATGCTCTACTTTCATATGAGGAACACAAATTTGCTTAAAATAATCCACTTCATCTGGTTTGATGTCATCCACCACACCGAATTTCAACCATTCATCTAATATACTGCCATGTTCGCGATTTAATTTTAGTTCTTTAACACGGTATTTCCCATTGGAAATATCTTGGATCTCTAACGAAAGTTTTAAAGGTTCATTGTTTTCAAAAATATCATACTGCTCGTTGATTCCTGTGCTGCCCTCGGGATGTAAGTAATAAGAATAATTGAAATGCTTATAGTTAAAGCATAATACTTGATAGCGATCGCCGGATTTTTTGGTAACAATATAATTGTCACCCTTTGCCACTAAAATCTCACCTAATTGTTTTAACAGGACAAATGCATGGTAACTTGGTTTTTTGATGCCATTTTTCGTCAGCAGCCCGGCACCACCATGAAGGATGTTTTTCGAATCGCGAAAATCACTAAAAATATCAGAGCATAACCAGTATCCCATCATTTTCAATTGATTTTGATTCAAATTTTCAACAATATTCTTTACCATGTAGGCTGCTTTAAAACTGCTGTCATTAAGAAAGTTACGATTCGATATGCTAATATTCCATTCAGTGACGTTAAGTTCTAAGTTTTCTAAGCCTGCTTTTTTCAAAGATTTTCTCACATCATTCAACTTGTTTAGCACATAGTGAGGATTAGTAGAATGTAAATTTTTAATTGGAACCCGATATTTATCACGATCTATTTCAATCGGATATAGATAAATAGAGAGAAAGTCAGGCTGAATTTCTTCCTTTTTCCATTGTTCAAGTAACAAATCCAGTTTGTCCCCTTCTAGATCCATACTTAAACCACATCCGCCAATCCTTGCTCCAGGAACCAGTTCTTGCGCAGTCCTTTTAAATTCACTAAATATTTTAAAGAACTCACTATATTTAGGCTCTTTGATTTGATTATTCTTAATTTTCGCTAAGAATTCTTTTTCTTCCTGTGTTTCACTGTTAAATTCATCCATAGGCCGCCACATTTCAAAGTACCAGCTCTCGACTTCTTCAATACCATAACGCTCGATACTTTGTAACAAAAATGCCTTCACAAGATTTTGCCATTCTGACAGTGTCCTTTCACTTATAGTTTGGACTACAAGTGTCTCACCAATGGCTTTTTGAATGATTTTTGGTTTCGGACCCATTTCAATGAAAGGTTTTAATTTATTCTTAATGAGGAAATCCAGCAATTTGTTTGCATTCGAAAAATTGTAAATAATGGATCCGCCAGAGCGGTCTTCTAGAAGCATATCATCACCAAACAATCCCCAAAATCTAGCGTAGGTAAAACCGATTTCCGATTGTAAAAGGGTAATTTGCTCTTGCATATCTGAATTCAATAAATCTTTTGCATACCCGATATTAAGCAATCTATTCCAATACTTTACAAAAGCATCCGTTTTTCCAACTTTTACAATTTCCGTTTCCGTATTACCTCTAGATTCAGAAATTGATTGAATACTTTTTTCCTCGGTACTTTTAAGATAATCGCGCAGCTCCGTTAGAGCTTCATCGTTTTCTAGATTGCTAATATCATTTGAAATGTCTTTTTCTTCCACTGTCGAACCTGTCATTTGTTTTCTGTATTCAACAGGTTTAATCTGATAGCTTTCATTAAACACTCTATTAAAAGAAGCTAAATTTGGAAATCCATTATCTAATGCAATTCTTGTAATTGGTTTGTCAGAGTTAACTAATTCGTTAACAGCATGTGCCAAACGAATTTCATTCAAGTATTGTGAAAATGTTTTTCCAGTTTGTTTTTTAAAAAATTTAGATAAATAAGGAATGGAGAGATAATGAATACCCGCTACTTCCTCTAACGATAATGGCTCTCGATAATTGCTTTGAATGTAATCAATGATATCTGTTAGTCGTTCATTTTGACCCTTATTAGACGTATTAAGCAGCATTTGATTTTGATTCTGTAAATAATTCATTTTAAGAGTTGAAATGAATTTATAGGTATTTTCTAAGAATTCCACTTGTGAAAAATGGTTTACTTTCATATAAACCGTTAGTAAATCCTCCATCACTGTTCTCAATTTTTGATTGGCTGAGTGATCGTGCTCGATTGAATTACAAATGAATAATAGATTTTTCTGAGCTAGAAGTGAGCTTAATTCAAAGTAATTAAGATGGAAAACAATAAATAGATTCTCTTCATTAGACTGGAAAGAATGAAATTCATTAGAATTCACCAATACAAAATCAGAACTTTTCATTTGAAAGATTTTATTGTTAACTTTGACCTGTAAATTACCCTTTATCATATAGATCAATTCTATCTCTCTATGAGCATGTTCCAGATTACTTTTTTTGTGCATAACTGAAATTGTTACTAATTTCGAATCTATTGAAGATTGGAAAGTATGAGAACCAACCAATTCCATCCCTCCATAAAAAACTGTACTTTTAAAGCTACTATTTTTTAATATAACATATTAACATTTTAAAATTCGACAAAATATTTAAAATTCATTTAAATATCATGTTTTAAAAAAATAAAATAGCCTAGTTCTGTATGAACTAAGCTTTCATTGTATTTATTTTGCAGCTTTATTGAACAAAAGCTTACTTATTTAATAAGATAGTACCTATTGCAATTAGAAAAAGTCCAATAATGGAATAAACTGAAATCTTCTGCTGTAAAAACAAAATCGATAATAATGTAACAACAACTGCATATACCCCAGTTTGAAGACCACCTAGCATTACCGTATTTCCAAATACTCTGCTGCCTTGAATGAAGCCCCATGATAGGACGATGTTTCCTATAAAAGAAATAGGGAGAAAATATACATTAAATCTAATGCTGTCTTTTAAAGTTGGTTGAAAAAAATATGCTGATAATATTGGCAGTAAGGAAAAAACAATAGCACCAAAAATAATTGCACCAAGTACAAGAAATTTCAGGACAAACACCTACTTTTACTCTTTTAGTGTTACTTTATCCAAAGTTGGACAGCATATTCTATGTTCTAAAAATGTAAAAAGGCACCCTCCTGTCCGGAGGGTGCGCAATTTTCGGATTTATTTTGTAGTAAAACTAAAAAGCTTTTCTAAATGACGAACAATTTCACCTTTATCAGCTTCAACAACTTCTACATATTGTGGTTTATTAAATAATTGATTTATTTGCTCAGGGAATGTCTGCTGGATCTGACAACGCTCAATGGATTCATTAAATTTTGCCGGATGAGCAGTTGATAATGTGACACAAATCTCACCAGGTTTATTACAGCTTTCGTATGCAGCTACCCCACAGGCAGTATGGGGGTCTAGTAAATAACTGGTTTCTGTATTGTACTTACTAATCGTTTGCAAGCATTCTTCCCCATTAACACCGTGTGCTGCAAAATCCTGCTGCACCTTTTGAAGCAGCTCGTCGCTTACAACAATTTTTCCTTCTGAATTGAATTTCTCCATTAAGTCCGACACGGCCTTTGGATCTTCTTCAAGCAAGTAATATAGATAGCGTTCAAAATTGCTTGCTACCTGGATATCCATGGAAGGGCTGAAAGTGCTGCGGAATTCACCGGGCTTGTACACTCCATCATGGATAAAATCTTCTAAAATATTATTTTCGTTAGTGGCAACGATAAGTTTCCCAACTGGCAGTCCCATTTTCTTTGCAAGATAACCAGCAAAGATATCGCCAAAATTTCCAGTCGGCACACTAAAGTTAATCGTCGTTAAATCAGTTTCCTTTTTTACCTGGAAATACGCATAAAAATAATAAACCGTCTGTGCCATGATTCGAACAAAGTTAATTGAATTAATCGCACGCATATGGTATTTGTTTTTAAAATCCACATCAGCGAACAATTCTTTGATGATTCTTTGACCATCATCAAATGTTCCTTTAATAGCTAAATTCAAAACACTTTTGTCATCAACAGTCGTCATTTGTAATTCTTGTACCTTACTTACTTTGCCATGTGGGTGCAAAATACAAATGCGAATTCCTTCTTTTCCTCTTACACCCTCAATCGCTGAGGCGCCGGTATCCCCTGAAGTAGCACCGAGAATATGAATCGACTCCCCTGTCTGTTTGGATACATAGGAGTATAAATTTCCTAAGAATTGAAGCGCAATATCTTTAAAAGCAAAGGTTGGGCCGTGGAATAGTTCTAAAACATACATGTTATCCGTCAGCTTTTGAACAGGTGTAACCTCTGGGTGGCGGAAGGTTGCATAGCTTTTCTCAATTAATTCTTTCAAGTCATTGTCTGGAATTTCGCCATCAACATAATAGGAAAAGATTTCGTATGCTAATTCCTGATACGTTAACTTAGACATTGCCTCTAACTTTTCTGCAGGAATCTGCGGGATTTTCTCCGGTACTAATAGTCCTCCATCATTTGCCAGTCCCATTAGGACTGTGTCGATAAAACCAATTTTACTTACATTGCCGCGTGTACTAACAAAGTTCATAGCTGCCTCCAATATCTATTAAAAGTTTTATTGCCTCAGTTTTGAATTGTGAGATTGTATCCTTTTAAAGTTCTAAAATATAAATTTCATTTTAACACAATTGAGTGAATAGTCTAGAAATTATTATTTGAATTTTCATTAATTATTAACGCTTTTGATTTTTATTTCATATTCAGATTTTTGATGTCTTGAAACAAATTTATTATTGGTAATCCAGAAACGCCATGGGTAATCCTTGGCTTCACCTGAGTTGTCTATTCCAATCCTTTTTCCGACTGAGATACAATCCGGAAAAATACCTTTAGCTATATATAAAGGTGGAAGTGTAAGGGAACTTCCATAATCATCCATTGTAACGCCCAATGATTTTGTCAGTTTTCCAGGACCATTTGTCAAGTTATTCAGGTCTTGAATTCTTCTTCTGGTTTTCATCAACTCGATACCATACCGAGGTTCTAGAGCACGGACCAGTACGGCTTCAGGTTTTTCTTCACCGCCACTGACCACATTGAAAAGGCAGTGGGTATGCATGAGATACGTATAGGCAAGCCCTGAATGATGGAACATGATCTCCGTTCTAGCCGTCCGCTTATTATTGTAACTATGCGCAGCCCTGTCACCTGGACCGATATATGCCTCTGTTTCTACAATATAACCTGCAGTCATCCCCTGATCGCTTTCTTTTACGAGAAGGCACCCGAGCAATGCCTTTGCTAGATCCAGGGTAGGTTGTTCATAAAATTCCTGCGGTAGTGGAACGATTTCTTTTGGAGAATCTTCCATGACAGTTGCCTCCATTTAGGTGATTTTCTTATTGTTTTACCCATATTAACGAGGAGTATTAAAAAAAAGTATAATTGAAAGAAATTATTTAAGGACAAATGTTAACTGGCACCCTCCTCCGCGGAAGGTGCCAGTTTCTTAAATCAATGAACAGATTGACACATGCTCTTAATAATCATTTTTAACATATTTTCAACCAGATAAGGAACCTCTTCGAAAGAGTTTTTTATGTGCAGTCTTTCTGTTCGTTTGTGGGCATCTTTTCCAAATGGACCGACATTTAGGACAGGTGCACAAAGCTGGCTCATGGCATCAAATGGTATACAGTAACTGCTTCCCCATACTGGTGTATTCGCTTTAAATGCAGTCCACCCTTCGCCTTCATCATGATAGTTAACGTAGCTTAAGTCACTTATTCCATTAAAATAATGAACCTGTTTTACAGGTAAATTAAATCTTCTCTGTCCTATGTCCCTAACAAACTGGACACATCTCTTGACGAGGTCATCATCAGATGAATTAACCGCCGGATAATAAGGTGGTGCATAGAGTAAGACGATTGCTGGTGCAAGTTCCTGACATTCAATCATCAGACTGTCTGCTATTCGTATTGATTTTTCACGGTCATCCCAGTTGGGCATTTCCTGAACTTGAGACTTTATTTCCTCCACAAAATCCAATCCGAATTTACGGGTCGCATATGTTTGTAAATCCTCGTAACGCAAAACACGGACTTCGCCCACTGGCTGAACAGAATGCTTCAAACAAACCTCTTTATACGCTTGATTGCAAGCTTCTGCAGCATCAATGGCAACTGTTTCAAAAATCTCCATGATTTCATCTGCAGTCCGTTTCATTAAAAACACATTATATAACGCTGCAGATCGATAAGGCGTTTGAACAGAGTATTCCAATCGTAAATCTTTTTGCTGGAGGGTAACAGGAAGTGGTGTAGTTTCACCATTCATTTTTTCTTGCAGAGTCAAATTCCACTCCATTCTCTGCGTCAAAAATGAGGCAATAAATGGCGCTGTAATGCCACTTAGTGGTTCGCCGACATGTGTTTCTTTTCCATAAAAGAGCGCAGATGGCATAATTTTTCCAATGGATCCAGAATACACATAAAAGCTTCTGTCACCTGGTTCTTGCGTAAATACCGGCTCCCCATTTAGGAAAAGCTTATAGGTGAGATTATGTTTATCTTTTAATTCCAACAGTTTCGTTACAGCCGCACGCATACCGGATGAGTTTACCTCTTCATCAGGGACAGACAGCAGGAGGAGATTTATCGGCCATTTCTCAACCGTTGCTTTTTCCAATAACCCCATATGCATTGCCAGTCCCATCTTCATATCCATTGTGCCCCGGCCAAATAAATATTCACCAGATAGGAGATCATTAAGAGCCTCCCCGTCTAGTTCACCCATTCTATTTAATAGTAATTTCGTCAATTCTTCCGGCAGATAGGCATACTCCTCTAAGTCCCCATACTCTTCAGTGTTTACCGTATCAAAATGACTTAGTAAAACAATTGTATCCTGTTCCTCACGATCACACTTATACAACCCTGCTAAAAATCTCCGCCCCAAATCAGCCTCATAAAGACCCAAAAGGTCGGGATTCTCTTGAAAATACGTTAACTCCTGAAGTTTCGCCTGAACCTTGCCAGGAAACTCACGCTCCCCATCAGTTAACGTCATGCTTTTCCAGCTCACCAGTTCACACAATAAACTCCGCAGCCTATCCGGTGTTCCCCACCTAAGATGTTCCATAATCCTATCCCCCTTTACCAATCCAATAAGTGTCCACCCTAGGTGGACACTGTCCACGAGCGGTGCCTGTCACCGATGTTTTGTCACCAATGTTTGTTTCACCAATTAATAACAACCGTGTTTGTTGCTACTATGTTATCCTTTTATATTTGTTTCTGAGTTTGCTTTGGTTTGTTTGTTTTTGAAGTGGTAGGATACGTAGCATATTACTAGGAATCCTAGACCGATTAGCAGTCCTATTAGTTGTGTTGGATCAAAGGCAAGGAATATAAGTATGGAAACGCAGAATACGATACAGATCAATGGGATTAACGGGTACAATGGGACTTTGTATTGCAGGTCCTCTAATTTCCCACCGCCCTGTAAATATTTACGACGGAACATCAACTGAGAGAGAGCAATTCCGATCCAAGAGATGGTCACGGATATTCCAGCAACAGACATCAGAAGAACAAAAACAGTATCTGCGGCAATAACACTTGTCAGTAGTGATAATAGTGAGAATATCATCGTAAAGACTAGAGCTGTAAATGGAACCTTCCGTTTTGAAAGTTTCCCAAACCGTTTTGGTGCCATTCCCTCATGAGCCATGGCCCACAAAAGACGGGTTGAAGCGTAAATACAAGAGTTACCTACAGATAATATCGCTGTCAGGATTACAAAGTTCATAATATCCGGTGCAAATGGAATTCCAGCCAAATCCATTAAAGTAACGAATGGACTTTCTAGTAAACCGAGTTCCTCGGATGGAAAGATTGCTGATAAAATAATTATAGAGGCCAAATAAAAGACAATAATTCTAAATAACACGTTGCGAATGGCACGAGGTATATTCTTAGAAGGTTCCTCGCTCTCTCCGGCAGCAATCCCGATTAATTCAGATCCTTGATAGGAAAAGATCACATTCATCATCGTGACAAAAAGAATCGCAATCCCAGCCGGGAATAAACCTGATGGAGCTAGATTATCTAATAGTGGAGCAGGTCTGTCTTCAAGAGGAATAATACCAAAGATGGCCCCGGCACCTATAATGATAAAAAAGATGACAGCAATTACCTTGATACCCGCAAACCAGTATTCTGCCTCGGCGAAACCTCTTGTTGTTAAAGCATTAATCCCGAATAACAACAATATAAACAACGCACACCATATCCAGACGTAAACATCTGGGAACCACCTCTGCATCAGAATACCTGCCGCGGTAAATTCAACACCAGCTGTAGTAGCGGACCCGATAAAATACATCCATCCTAAAGAAAACCCGGCAGAAGGACTAATGAATTTACTGGCATATGTTTGAAAAGAACCTGTTACAGGCATATAGACAGCTAGCTCTCCTAGGCAGACCATCACTAGGTACAAAATGATACCGCCAAACAGATAACCAACTAGAGCACCGCCTGCTCCTGATTGATTAATTGTATAACCGGCATTTAAAAACAATCCCGTACCAATAACTCCCCCTAATGAAAGCATAAATAAATGCCTGCGCTTCATGGAACGATTTAATTGATTTTCCTGACTTACCTGATTAACTGGTTCCATTCCCTCTCCCACCCCTCTTAAAATAGCTGTAACCCTTTTTTATTAAAATCGTAGTGACAAGCAGCTTAATCCGCCATCCTGTTTACGGAATTCAGACATTTCAAGTTCAATAGTGTGGAAGCCGGCCGTATTTATTTTTTGTTTTGTTACTGGATAACCTGCAGGGATGATGACATAGTCATTCACACGGATACAATTTGCAGCGTATTCCTCTTCAGGTGGAACAACTATTTTTTGATATTGGTTAAACTCCGGATGATTAATAAATTCTCCTGCGACTACAATCGTTTGATTCCCTAAATAAGCAATACCTGTTTTTAGATGAAAGAATTTATCTAACTCAACAATGGTGCCTTTGTAACCTTCCAATTCAAGGATCGTTTTTAGTTGCATCGCACCATCATGGTTCGTTCTAGCTGAAATTCCTATATAAAAATGGTCCTCAATCTGCAGGATATCTCCTCCATCAAGAGTTCCTGGAGACATAATAGTATAAATAGTTTCATAGAAAGACTTGAGTATAGGTTCCATTTCTTGGATTTCACCATTACGGGAAATTGCCCCAGGATTCGAAATCACTGCGAAATTAGGTGTCAATACCGCTGTATCTTCCACGAATGTAGAATCTGGAAATTCTATATTACTAGGAAGGATCTTTACCGTTGTTCCGCATTTTTTCAACGCCTCTATATAGGCCTGGTGTTGTTCTAACGCTAATTCGAAGTTTGGCCTTCCTAAGTCAGAAGTGGTTAAGCCACCAACATAGCTTTCACCTGGTATTTTTACAATTGTATTGTTAAACATCACATTTTTCTGCTTGTTTACCCTCTCACTACTGGACATGTTAGACATGTTGGACCCCCCGTTCCTAAATAAGAAATTTCATTTCCCTCATATTCATAAACAGTTGCGCCTGCTTCAAGTAATTGCTCCTTTGTTGATGGATTACCTGAAACCATTACACAGACTCTTGGCGCTAATGCAAGAACATTGCAGCCAAGACGGTGATACTCGTCACCGGGCACCTCTATTAATTGAAAATCTCGCTTGATTAACAGCTGCCGAAGAAATACCGGCATAAGCCTTGAATAAACCACTGCCAGGTTTTCGTCGACGATACTAATAATGGACATGAGATGAAGACATTCTTCTTCCCCCTGGTCGTGAGGCAATTGAA
This sequence comes from Neobacillus driksii, assembly GCF_013409995.1. GTDB lineage: Bacteria > Bacillota > Bacilli > Bacillales > Cytobacillaceae > Neobacillus > Neobacillus driksii. Next base: position 181,049 of record NZ_JACCBX010000006.1, on the reverse strand, counting down.
CAACAACGAATTCGTCTACCAACTCTTTTGTCATCTCCTGGATTTGTCTAATGGCCTCATCATTCGTCCGATAACCACGGCCAATCAATAAGGTCCGATCATCGAGCCATACTATGTCTCCTCCATCAGCCATCGCGTCCCCTCTCAGTTCTCCTAATATAGGAATCTTCTTTTCTTGTAAATATTGTTTATAAGCCTCAGCCTCTGGTTGTCGTAATTTTTTCCCAGACTTTAAAATAATTGCCCCTTGTTTCGTAAATTTTACAGGATCATGGGCATAAAGGGAGTCTAATCCAACAGTCTCTGCCGTAGGTAAAAATTCAATTTCAGTCACATGTTCCTTAATAATCGAAAGAAACTGTTCAAATTCATCTTGTGCCTTAATGAAATCTGGTTCATTCATGTAGTTAAATCTTTTCCATTCATTCCCCAAATGTTCTTGACTGATAAAAGCATCCTTTGGATGTTTTAAAATCACCTTGTTAAGATTTTTGTACATCGATGATAACAAATTTTTTAACCCCCTTTTCCGCATAGTGGAAAACCTTTTCTTTTAATGGAAACTTATAATATGATATTATTAAAATTAGGAATACTTGTCAATTAATTTTGAATTTACTGAAAAATTAATTATTCCTTTCTTTATCTAGTTCATAAACATAATGATTGGGGTTGAATAAATTGCAGACAATTGACCGAGCTATGCAAGTAATTAAAGTTCTAGCGCATAGCGATACTAAAAATTGGTTCTCGATTACAGATTTATCAAAGGAGTGTGACTTGCCTGTAAGCACTATGCATCGTCTTCTACAATCCATGATCAAACATGGATTAATTCAGCAGGATCCGAATCTTAAACTCTATTCATTGGGGTATTCCTGGCTGGAATATGGCTTACAAATGTATGATACCTTTGATTTTGTCGGGCTGATCCGTCCTGAAATGGAGTCATTAATGCATGAAGTGGAGGAGAGTGTTTATTTCAGTAAGCCAATTGGCTTGGAAGCTTTAGTTGTCGAAAGAATTGATTGCCCGCATAATCCAATCCGGATTTATGACCAGTTGGGAATTAGAATCCCAATGAATATCGGGGCTGCCAATAAAGTCATGCTGGCCCATATGAATAGGGGCGAGGCTTTAAAAATCATAAGTGAGTTAGTACCGAAACAAGAAATGGATTCGTTTTTACAACAACTAAACACCATTCAGCAAAAAGGTTTTGGAGAAAGCCACGGAGAAAAAACCAAAGGCACCTCCTCTGTCGCCGCTCCCATATTCAATCACTCCAACGAATTAATAGGAGCATTAAGTATTGGTTACGTTGATATCAACCAAACAGATGAAAAAAAACAGTTATTAATTGAAAGAGTTATTCAATACGGCTTGCGGATATCAGCCAAACTAGGCAATAAACTTTATATCCATACGAAAAAAAACATTAAGGAAACATAAATAAAGCCCAGTGAAAACTCATTACTTGGAGTGAATCTTTTAAGTATAAGTCAAGTAATTGGCAGGCGAACTTAACACTAATTTTTTTTATTCGCCGCAGACTTGTCAAAGCACCCAATGAGCGGGTGCCTTTTTTCTATGGTTCAATTTTCCTTGTTACTTTGTTATCTACACTAGCGAATTCCGTTCCATATTTGCCTGAAGACCCAGCTTGGTGTCGAGACGCCTCCGCTTGATTAGCAAGTATTTCAGCCTCTGATGAACGACTTTTCTTTTTGTTATCTGCCATTTACAATCACCTCCAGAATATTAATGTAACCAATCATTTCAAAGTTTATCTTTATATTCATCAGCTGTGATTCTATTAAGGCGAGATTGCATGCAAAATTAAAGGACATTGTGCAATGAACATGTAAAAGGCACCTTCCTACGCGGAAGGTGCCAGTTTTTCATCAATTAACAGATTGGAACTTCATTTTAGTAATGGATGTATTCGCTTTCAGAACAGAACTTCATTAAACTTAAATCCTTATTGAATAATTAGTCTGAATTTCCATTGGTAACCCGACGTAATTTTCGGCTAGACTGGTTGCCGCAGCCTGTGAAGAAGTCACATAATCTAACTCAGCAAGTTGGATATTATGTTCAAAAGAGCTATGTTCAAAGTTTCGATGCAGCATGGTCGTCATCCAATAGGAGAATCTTTGAGCTTTCCAAATACGGCGGAGACAAATTTCCGAATAACGAGTAAGAGTATCCTCCTCACCGGAATGATAATATTCACTCAAGCCCCTTGCCAATACTTGAACGTCGGCTGCTGCTAAATTTAGACCTTTCGCACCTGTTGGAGGAACAATATGAGCGGCGTCTCCCGCGAGGAATAGATTCCCATAGTGCATTGTTTCGCACACGAAGCTTCGCATAGAAACAATATTTTTTTGAATAATCGGTCCATCCAGGATGCTCCAGCCATCCATGTCTAACCTTGCATGAAGTTCCGACCAAATACGATCATCTGACCAATTCGTAATATCATCCTTTGGATCTACTTGGATATAATGCCGCTGGATTTCAGGCGACCTTGTGCTTATTAACGCGAATCCTCTTTCATGATTAGAATAAATTAATTCAGGATTGACCTGTGGTGTTTTGGCTAGTATCCCAAGCCAGCCAAAGGGATATATTTTTTGTTTTTCAACCCGTAGGTTTGCCGGGATTGCCTGACGGCTCGGTCCATGGAACCCATCACATCCTGCAATAAAATCGCAATTTAATTCTTCATAATCTGTCCCATTTTCAAGCTGAAACCGGATTAAAGGAGATGATGTTTCGATTTGATGCAGGCTGACATCCTTAACATTAAAATAAATCTTTGCACCTGCTTCAAGACGTGCTGCAACTAAATCTTTAATGACCTCATGCTGGGCATAAACGGTAATCTTTTTCCCACCGGTAAGTTCATGCATATCGATTCGATGTCTTCTGCCATTGAATTGTAATTCTATTCCATGGTGGGCATGCCCTTCCTTCATCATGCGGGCACCGACACCTGTTGCATTCAATAAATCGACTGTTCCTTGCTCTAATACACCTGCACGAATTGTTCCTTCTATTTCTTCCCGTGAGCGAGATTCTAGAATGATAGAATCAATCCCTTGCAGATGCAATAAATGTGACAACAAAAGTCCTGCAGGACCTGCTCCAATTATTCCTACTTGCGTATGCATATTTTCCCCTCCTATCCAAAGTTATTTAGCAAATTGTGTTTCTTCCGTCGTTTCAGGGAGTGTAACTACTTTTTTTCCAAATGTTATAACAGCATTCCAGCTGCCGGATGATTGACCATCTGCTAAATAGGCAGGCTCCCAGCCTTCCTCTATCATACTGAACAACATGGCAAGGTGACGTCCTCCTGACTCTACCCTGGCATGCCTCGCATATTCAGGCAGCATTTCATAAGCTGCTTGATAATTCTTATTCATCATAAATTCAATAAATTGTTTATCCATCGCATGTTCCGTAACCGTCGGCGTATTGTGTCTGCCGCGGACTAAATTATGAGACAATGCACCGCTGGAAACAAACACAACCTTCTTATCCGTCTCTCGTAAAACTTTGGCAATTGTTTGCCCCCATTTATATGTTTCTTCTAAATTGGCTGCCAAGGTGACAGATAAATTAATTACCGGAATATCTTCATTCGGTACCAAGTATCGTAAAGGAACAACACTGCCATAATCCCAAAGATAATAGGGATCATTCACCCCTTGAACCTGTAATCCAGCTTCTTCACCAGCTTTTACTAATTTATTGGCTAAGTCTTCATCACCGGGATAATGATAAGCCACATCCTTTATTAAATCAGGTGCTTCAAATGCAGTAAGGATTCCTTTATGAATAGGAGTGCAGTCTACATAATGGAAGAAAGTAGAAGGCCAATGACAGGAAACCAATACAATTACATCTGGATTTATTTCCTTCAGCTGTTTCCCAATTTCTTTCATTGAAGCAGCCATATCCTTTTGGAATTCCGGTACTAAATCCTCATGACACATACTCGGAACGTGAGGAGCCAACATACTAAATTCAATCGTCATCATAAAACCCCCTTAAACAATTTTTCATTCCTAGAAAGCTTTACTACTAGATTAGCGTCGGTCAATATAGGAGCTTTATAGTTACCCAAATCCTTTTTACCGCTTCTCTTCGGTCACTATGGGGTTTCTATAATGATCCAAATTCTTTTTCAAGCTTCCCTTAGGGCACTATAAAGATCTAAGTTACTTTTTCTAAAAAGAATCACTCTTAGCATGGAGGTATCAACCGCCATGCTAAGGTCATTTGTTTATTTTTCTACAGGCTCTCCAGCTTTTCCCCAATGTGTCTTAGGGATCTCTGTTACGATTACTCTTATATTCTCTTTCGGAGCATCCAAAGTTTCAGAAACTGTATTCGTTACATTGCGAATTAATTCTGCTACTTTTTCTTTTGGTCTTCCTTCCATCATTTGCACTTGAATAATAGGCATGAAAATCCCCTCTATTTACAATTTTCTAATCAGTTACAGTAAATGATACTTCGCCAAAACCATCAAATTTTCCGGTTACGATATCGCCAAAGTTCAACTTAACAGCAGCCGTAATGCCGCCAGTTAGTATGACGTCACCCTTACGAACCTTGTCACCCTTCCTTGCCAGCATATTTGCCAGCATCGCGACAGAATGGGCGGGGTGTCCTAGGACAGCAGCTCCTGCACCCAATTCCTTTATTTCACCATTAATCGAAAGCGTCGCGCCGACAAGGTCCAGTTCAAATTGTTCCGGTTTTTTCAAAGATGTCCCAAACACAACTCGTGATGTTGAGGCATTGTCAGCAATAACATCCGGCAACGTAAACTGGAAGTTTTCATAACGGCTGTCGATGATTTCCAATGCCGGAAGAACATACTCCGTCTTCGCGAGAACCTGCGCCCCTGTTATTCCCGGACCTTCAAGATCTTCCCCCATCACAAAAGCAACTTCTGCCTCTACTTTCGGATGAATCACATCACTTAAGCGGACTTTGCCGCCATTTTCGATCAACATATAATCAAACACATATCCATAAATAGGCTCTTCAATGCCCATTTGCTTCATCTTGGCAAAGCTGGTTAAACCCATCTTAGGACCGACGATTCTTCTTCCTTCACTTAATTTGCGGTTTACGATTTCTTGTTGAACAAGATAGGCTTCCTCCACCGTCAAATCCGGCTTCAGGCTCACAGTAACCTTCGGAACTTCACGCCTTTCTTCCTCCGCTGAAACGAGGTAATTGGCAATTTCCTTATATTGACTCATTAAAAATTCTCCTCCGTTCTAAAAATGGACACTTACCTGCCCAATGTGTGCGAATCTTGCCGTAAATGTATCTCCAGCACGCGCTTCTACCGCTGCCGATAAGGCTCCTGAGAGAATCACTTCACCAGCGCGCAATGGAATATCAAATTCTGACAGCTTATTGGCGAGCCAAGCAACACAATTTGCTGGATTGCCTAATGCGGCCGCTCCAACTCCTGTATTGACTAACTCACCATTTTTATAAAAAGCCATTCCGATTAGTTCAAGATTAGCGTCTTCAACCTTAACCGGCTTGCCTCCAAGAACATAAAACCCAGACGAAGCATTATCTGCAACTGTATCTGCTAGCTTTATCTTCCAATCCTTTACTCTACTATCGACGATTTCAAGCGCTGGAACAATATACTCGGTTGCCTGAAGAACATCTAGAGCAGTAAGATTCGGTCCACGTAATTCCTTTTTTAAAATAAAGGCAATCTCCGCTTCTACCTTTGGCTGTAACACTTTATCGGTGGAAATAAGACCTCCGTTTTCAACCACCATGCTGTCTAATAGGTGTCCATAATCCGGCTCATCCACACCTAATAGATTCTGCATGGCAAGGGAAGTTAGTCCGATTTTTTTTCCTACGATTTTCTGTCCCTGTTCTACCTTTTTCTTTATATTTTCTAGCTGAACATAATAGGCTTCCTTTAGGGTCAGCTCAGAATCAATGGAAGTAAGCGGTACAATTCCAACTCGAGTGGACTCTGCTTCCGCCAGGTTTCTTGCAAACTCTTCTATTTTACTTGTCAAATGTCTTACACCCTTTCTACAGTTTAATCGTTATATTTGATAATTCTGAGTAGAAATCAATGCTATGCATGCCGCCAGTTCTTCCGATACCGCTATTTTTCATTCCGCCGAATGGGGTACGAAGATCGCGTAAGAACCAAGTATTGACCCAGATAATTCCTGCTTCAATTTGATGAGCAACACGGTGGGCACGTCTTAAATCATTGGTCCAGATGGTCGCACTTAATCCATAATGGCTATCGTTTGCTTGCACGATCACTTCTTCTTCCATATCAAATGGCATTACCGTCACGACAGGTCCAAATATTTCTTCACGAACACAACGGGAATTGCGGTCCAAACCAGTAATAATCGTTGGCTCTAAATAATAACCTTTCTCGAATCCTTCTGGACGTTTACCGCCTGTAAGAATGTTCGCACCATCATTTCGAGCAATCTCAATATAGCTATTTACACGATCATAATGTTCCTTACTGATTAATGCGCCAACCTTTGTATCTTCATTTTCCGGTTGACCAACTTTTAGTGTTTTTACTTTTTCAACAAATTTCTTTAAAAATTCTTCATAGGCTGGGCGTTCCACATAAATACGTGAACCGCATAAGCAAACTTCACCTTGGTTAATAAAACTGGATTTAATCGTCGTTTCAACGACTTCATCAAGGTCTGAGTCGGCAAAAATAATATTTGGATTTTTACCGCCTAATTCAAACGATAGTTTTTTCAATGAACTGGATGCTGCTTTCATAATCGCAGAACCTGTTCCTGGTTCACCAATAAATGAAATTGCATCGATATCTGGATGTTCTGAAATCGCTCCGCCTGCAGAATTTGGACCAAACCCATGTACAAGATTGACAACACCATCTGGTACTCCAGCTTCCTTACAAATCTCCATTAACACTGTTGCTGTCATTGGCGTCCATTCAGCTGGCTTAATCACAGCTGTGTTCCCCATCGCAAGACAAGGTGCTAATTTCCAAGTAAGTAATAGTAATGGCAGGTTCCAAGGTTTAATAATGCCAACAACCCCAACAGGACGGCGGTACGAATAATGAATCGCCTGGTCATCCTGTTGATTGGCATCCGTGTTAACAGAAATCATATAATCGGCAAAAAAGTGGAAGTTGTACGCGGCACGCGGGATATCGACGCTATTTGCCAGCCAAAATGGTTTGCCGGTATCCAATGATTCTAAACGGGCTAATTCTTCTTGTCTTTCCAAAATTAAATCACCGATTCGACGAAGAATTTTTGAACGTTCTCCAGTTGTGATATTTTTCCACTTTCCGGTTAATGCTCTGCGTGCAGCTGCTACTGCATAATCTACTTCTTCTTTTCCACCTTCAGCAACCGTTCCTAACACTTCTTCTGTGGCTGGGTTAATATTTTCGAATGATTTTTTATTTTGAGATTCAACGAACTGCCCATTAATGAAGTGTAAGCAATTAATCGCTTTTACTTTTGTTTCTACTTGCATGTCCTGATTCCTCCTAATTGGAAAAATTTTATTAATATTCACAATTTGATGGTAACGCTTCCCAGTTTCACATACAACGCTCGTGTTGCTCTATATGCAACAAGTATGAAGAATTTTAAAATAAATTTTAATAGTTCAAATTATTTTAATTTTCCCTTTTCTTTTAAAAAACTTTCTGCTATATTGCGTACTATAGAACAACATTGTTTTCTATTTTGAAACAAGGATGTGAGTCACTTGGAACTTAAAAATCAAGAGGATCAATATCTTTCCTCTGTTAAGAATGCGCTAAGAATATTAAAAAGCTTTACGATGGATGAGCCTGAAAAAAAAGTTAGTGATATTTCGACCTCACTTGGACTTAATAAAAGCACGGTTAGCCGAACGATGGCAACACTGGCTAGTGAAGGCTTTGTTCACAAAGACCCTGAAACGAAAAAATATAGTCTTGGCCTCTCACTTCTATCGTTAAGCAGTATCGTTAATAGTAATACAGATGTTTACCGAGAATCTTACCCAGTTTTAAACCGGCTTGTTGAAAACCTTGGTGAAACCGCTCATATTTCTGTTATAGATAAACTAGAAGTTATTTATTTACAAAAAGTAGAATGTAATCATCCCGTAAGATTCTTAACCCATGTTGGCCGAAGAAATCCTCCACACTGTACAAGCTCTGGTAAAGTGCTGCTTGCCTATGCAGATGAGGAACTGGTTAACGCAGTCCTCGAACAAGGCTTAGAAAAATACACAAAAAATACGATTACAGACCCCATTAAACTCCTTGCTAATTTAAAAGAAATTAAGAAAAATGGTTATTCTACTAGTTTTGAAGAGCTAAATGAAGGAGTGAATTCCATTGCTGCACCCGTTTACGATTATAGAGGTAAAGTGATTGCAGCCTTGTCAGTTGTCGGGCCGAAACAAAGAATTCAATCTCATAAGGTTCAAGGTTTTGCCAAGAAAATAATAGCCGCGGCAAAGGAAGTCTCTGATCGAATGGGATACAGAGGCTAATTTTATAAAAAGGAGCTTATCATATGCATGACTTTCATACTCATTTTATCCCATCTGATGTTATTACCTGGCTAAAGGATAACAAGAAAAAAGTAAATGCCAAATGGATTCGAAAAGAAGAAAACAAAGATGAGTTTTTATTTATAAACGAAAAATGGGGCTTTGAACTAAAAAAAGCCTTTACTGACAGTGAAATCTATTTAACCGAACAAGAGAGCGCCGGCGTAATTCATTCTGTCGTTTCTCCTATCCCACAGCTTTTCCTTTATGATTTTCCTGATGAAATTGCAACCGATATTTCAAACGTTTACAATCATTCATTGGCACAGTGGTCTAAATCAGCATCCCAGAGAATCTCAGCATTAGGCACCGTACCCCTTACGAACCCAGACAAAGCAGCCCAAGTCTTACAAAATGCCATGAATCTCGGATTAAAAGGAGTCATTATCGGTCCTGGCCTTCCTGGTCAGATGTTATCAGATGATTATTTCACACCATTTTTTGAAGAAGCAAATCGCCAAAAAGCAATCGTCTTTATCCATCCATTGTTGTGTGAAGACCCTCGATTAAATAGAAGAATGATGCCCAATTTAATTGGGGTGCCCTGGGAAACGACTGTTTGTGCGACGGATCTTTTATTAAGCGGACAAATTGACAGATACCCAAACGTAAGAATCCTTTTTGCCCATGGCGGAGGTTTCTTACCTTATCAGATTGGCCGGCTGGACAAAGGGTATGAGCAGTGGAAACTTGTATCCTCCAACCTTACTGCACACCCGTCTGAATACTTGAAACGCTTTTGGTATGATACTGTATTGTGGAATAAAGAAAGTCTCGAATTCCTGGTAAAAGCAGTTGGTGCAGACAGAGTTGTTCCAGGATCTGATTATCCATTCGACCTTTCTGTATGGCCGCCTGAAGGAAAATTCCTAAACGGCGTAAATTCTTTATTAGATAGATAAAATGAATGACTAAAGGCACTGGAATAGATAAATTCTGGTGCCTTTAGTCGTTCATAGACTTCTAGTTTAGATAGTGGTGTTGATAGCAGAATCTTCTGAAATCTTAGGCGAAACTTTTACTGGTGCAGTTTCCTTAAGTAGGAACGATAATAAGAAGAAAATTATAAAAAGTATAGGGCAGTATGATTTATTAGAGAAATATACAATTTCGTTTACAGTGATATCAATACTATATATATTCAAATCATTTATAGAGTCGCTTTAATCTAATATAGCTACTGCACGGGTCCAGCCTCCGCTTGCACCCTTAATTTTCACTGGGAAAACCGAAACCTTAAATCCATATGGTGGTAATTGATCCAAGTTTGCTAGTTTTTCAATTTGGCAATATTCTTTCTCTTTACCAGCATAATGAGCTGCCCAAAGTACACCTGGGCGTGGATTTTCCTTATAATCCGCTGCTTGAATGGACAGTGGAGTATCCCAGCCCCAGCCGTCTGTCCCCATCACTTTTATGCCTTGATCAATTAGCCAAAGAGTGGCCTCAGCCGATACCCCTACATGTATTTCACTATAATTGGGTTCGTATCTATTTTTATACGCATCACAGCGAATCATCACAATATCAAACGGCTTTAATTGATATTCTATTTTTTGTAATTTTTCCTGAAGGTCCGAAATGGTTACTGCATAACCAGCAGGCTTGTCGGTAAAGTCAAGTACAACCCCATCATTGAAAAACCATTCAAGTGGGAGCTCATCGATGGTCCTTGCAGGTTTCCCTTCTGCTGTTGGCCAATAATGCCATGGTGCATCGACATGGGTGCCGGCATGGCTTGTTAGAGACAGAAACTCCCCGGCAAGTCCCTTTCGCTCTGGAAAATCATTCGGTGTGACACCAACCAGCTTTGCTCCAAATTCAGCACCCTCTTCATGCGTTTCATATCGGATTGAAAATGGAAGTGGATCTTTTAACTCTTCTTCGATTGAAACACTTAAATCTATTATTTTAGACATACGTCGCCCTCCGTTTTTGTTAGCTATTTATTAATGAGGATTTTGTTCTACTATGCAAATGCACCGCCATCAACCGGCATGGCATGGCCGGTAATAAAAGACGATTCATTCGAACTCAACCACAAAATGACATCGGCTACCTCTTTAGGCTGACCCATCCTCATCATCGCCTGCTCATTTGTAAACTTTTCTCTTAATTCCTGGTTACTTCTTAAATTCAAACGGCCATCCATAATCATCGGTGTGTCAATTGCGGTTGGACAAACAGCATTCACGCGAATATGTTTCGTTGCATATTCAAGTGCGGCTGTTTTCGTTAACCCAATCACGCCATGCTTCGTGGCTGAATAAGGAACATTATTGGGATGTCCTTTTAAGCCGGCAGCAGAGGAAACATTAACAATTGTTCCTCCACCTTGTTTCAGCATTTGGTTTAATTGGGCTTTTACGGAATACCACATGCCGGTGAGATTCACCGCTAACACTTGATGCCAGCGATCCTCCGGATACTCATGTGTTGGAATACTTACACCACCCGTTATCCCTGCACAATTTACCGCATGATCCAGCCGTCCAAAATGCTCCACAGCTGCTTGAACCATCGCATCCCCATCAGCACTTTTTGAAACATCACTTTTAATAAAAAACGCATCTCCACCAATTGATTCAATAGAAGCTAAGGTTTGCTGCCCACCTTCATCATTAATGTCAGCTACGATAACTTTTGCTCCTTCCATTGCAAAAGAAATTGCTGTTTCCTGTCCGATTCCTGAACCCGCACCACTGACTAAGCAAACCTTACCTTCAAATCTTTTGGGCATTGAGTCTCCCCCTCATACAAGATAAAATGAGACCTTACCAATTAAGCATTTATGCCGATTGATGTAGTACGTTTTTTTCATGGGGCCTTTACCTGTCAAATTTTGAACAGATTGGGCTTCATGAACCCCTCATGAGGACCATTTCTACGAAACTCCCGTGATGTTGGGTCTCATGAGCCTTCCATGAGGACCATTTTTATCAAATCTCCAATATATTGGACCTCATAAGCCTTCCATGAGGACCAATTCTATCAAATTCCCCTATTCTTCCCCACCTACCATCTCCTACAATTAAACAATCCTGCTTTTTAATACGCCAAGTCCCGTAATTTCCAATTCTACTTCATCACCAGGCTCAAGCCAGCGGTACTTGTCAGTTCCCAATTCTAAAACGCAGCCAAACCCGACGGTTCCTGAGCCGATGATGTCGCCGGGATACAAGGTGACGTCCTCGGAAGCCCGCTCGATCATTTGACCGAATGAATAGTAAATGTTTTTAAAATTCCCATGTGACCACTTTTCTCCGTTTACCTTAGCCGTCATTTCCAGGTCAAAGACATCATCAATTTTATATGGCTCCAATTCATCTTTTGTAACAATCCATGGACCTATAGAAGTAGCAAAATCTTTTCCCTTTGCTGGACCGAGTAAAACCTTCATTTCCTGAGCCTGCAAGTCTCGGGCAGACCAATCATTCAAAATCGTATATCCGAAAATATACTCCTCAGCTTCACTTGCTTTAATGTTTTTCCCTTCTTTTCCGATGATACAAGCCATTTCTAATTCATAATCCAATTTCACACACTTCTTAGGTCTTGCCACATCTTCACCGGGTCCCCTCATGACATTCGGGTTTGAAAAATAAAAGATTGGTACTTCATACCATTCTGGGGCAACCGTGTTTCCATGTGTTGCGGCTGCGTTTTTTACATGTGTTTCAAATGCAACATAATCCCGGAACGTGCATGGATTTGGCAGCGGCGCAAGCAATTCTACTTCTTCAATTGAGTAGGTTGGATGAACCTTTTTTTCTATTGATTGGATAACTGGCATATAGGCACCTTGGTGTTCCAGCAATTCGCGAATACTAGCTGGTAATTTCCCTTGACTAGCAAGCTGCATATCCACTACTTCCTCGCCGCGCAGCCATCCAGCACGTTGTTCACCTTTTGGATTTCGAAAAGTAATAAATTTCATATTCCACATCTCCTAATCTATTAAAACTAATAAAGGACATCTACTTAGACGTCCTTTATTACGTTCATTGAACCTCTAAAAAATGATAGATTTAAGCTTTTTCTTTGATACTATCAAACTGTGCAGATTCAAAAATATTGACTTCATCCCACGCATCGTTCGGATTTTCCTCCACCTTCCACATCTTAGGACCGTAATCTGGGGCAAAGTACAGTGGAGAACCGCCATAGATTTCAATCCGATTGCCGCCTGGTTCAATCGCATATGTCGTAAACGCCTCACCTACAGCATGTTTAAATGGTTTCATCTCTAACCTGTAACCGTTATCAACAACGTAATCAGCAGTCTCAAGCACTTGATCTCGATTTTCCACTGCAAAACATAAATGGTTCAGCTGTCCATGTTCCTTCCTAAAATCAGCAAATAAGGCAATTTCATGTGATAAGCTTGAAACAGCTAGTAAAGAACCAACCTCTGTACCATTAGGAATAACAATTCCTTCATTGTGTTTAAAACCTAACTCTTTATAGAAATTTGTGTGACGTGTTACATCACTCGTCCATAGTGTCACATGGTCTAATCGTCTTACAGAGGCGCCGCGGCTTGGATTTTTTTGCGGACGCGATCTCCATTTACTTTTCAGATGATCTGGGATTTCAGCTAGCTCTACATCCCAAAAAATTTCTTCTAAATGTCCATCTGGAGAGTAATATTGATAGGCTCTTCCATGTCCGAGGTCTCCATCAATCCAGCCTTTACCGCAACCCATGTTCTCGATGTATTGAACGGCATCCAGTAAATCTTCATCACTTTCCGCACGCCAGCTAATATGTCCAACCCCATTCGTTTTTGCTTCTGTTATCTTTAAACTGTGATGAAAAAACTCCCCCCATGCACGCATGTAAACAGATTGACCAATTCTACCGGATTCCTCCATTCCCAATATATCCTTGAAAAATTTTACAGACTCTTCTGGTTTTGGACTTAAAAGTTCCACGTGGGCTAATTGAGAGATAAAGTGATTTCTTTTTGGCATGATTTTTTTCCTCCTAATAAATGAAAATTATTTTTTTAAGCGTTCAATTGAAGTTTGAGCCAATCGTACATCTCGTAAGTCTCGGTAACGTTATCCACCTGGCAATGAGCGGAACCCGGATTGCTTTTAGCGACAACCTTCAACCATCTTGGGCAGGTTAAATCATTGTATAGATTGTAAGCATTCTCGACAGAGACCTGACGATCATCTTCACCATGAACAATGTAGGTTGGCATACTAATTTTTTCTGCTACCCCTCTAAGGTTAAAGAGGTCTAACTTTTTCCGTGCCTCTTCCATTGATTCGGTACCGACAACATGCTGAAGAATCTTTGCTAACGGATGGTTATCCGGGCGCCTTGCCCATACTGATTGATAATCATAAACAGCACCCCAAACGGCACATGCCTTGAATCGTGGTTCAAAGGCTGCTGATCTTGCTGCCATATATCCACCCATTGAAACAGCCATGATTCCAACTCGATTTGGATCGATATCAAGGTTTTCTGTAGCCCATTCATATGCAGCAGTACCTGCGACATTGTAATCGTAGCGAGATGAAATATGGTTTAACCTTAATGCTCCTCCTTGACCTGGACCATCAATTGCAAGGAGAGCAATTCCCCGTTCATTTAACAGCTGTGCAGGACCAAAATAAAGTTCCTCTGCAGTCGAATCAAGTCCGCCAAACATAATCACTAATGGTGATTCTTTTTTGCCTGGTACAGCGAAAAAGTATCCTGGCAGAAAAGAGTTTTCATAGGGAACTTGTACTGCCTTTGGCGGGTTTTCAAGCATCTCCGCTCCTTTTCTAAAGGATTCCACACCTTTTAAATAGGTTGGTATTTTTCTAGGATCATCCGGCTGAAGGAAAAACTCAGCGGTTCTGATATAGTTGGAAGCCCGCAAATAGGCCGCTCGGGCTGTTTCAATCTGTTCTTTGTCCTGGGCTTCATTTGCCACAGCAAGTGTCCGATTGCCAGCTCCCATCCATGCATAATGGAAACTATCCGTATCACCCAGCGTAATATTTCCGGCTGCTTCTAGAATTTCGTTCACTTCGCCGCCTCCAAAATGGGCTTGGCTAAACATCCTTACAATTTGATAAGACCACATATAATGTTCAGGAAAATAATGCCACATAATTACTACACTCCATACTCTTTATAATTTTTTGAGTCCTTACGTTGTTCTGAAGTCTTCTAGATGACCTCTGTCATTCTAATTAGACTTTGTGCCACAATGGCGTTCGGGTTGTTCTCTTTTGGCAGTCTGCCTTCTAATTGCAAAAGTTCCCAATTAACCAACGTGTTGGAATTATCAACAACAAATTTACAGCGTTCATAACGTCTTTCCATGAATTCATTTAAAACATCTACTACTGGTTCGTCTTTTTGCAGCAATTCCGATAAAACGAGGGCATCCTCAATTGCCATGGCAGCGCCTTGTGCTAAATGGGGAACGGTTGCATGGGCTGAGTCACCGATTAATAAAACCCGGTCCCGATACCAAGGTTTCTCGACAATAAGGGTTTCAAGCGGACGATACACCACTTCCTTCGGATCTGTAATTTGTTCGCTTAATTCTGCGATTAAGCCGCCAAATTCCTGGAAGGCCTCACGCATAAGAACATGCAGCTTTTCCTCTTGCTTCCATGGGTTTCCTGGTTCCGCGGTAACAACAAAAACATAGCAACTATCCTTTGTCATAGGAACAATACCAGCTTTTGCTTTCTGCCCATAAAACATCGTAATGTTCTCGAGGTCAGCCGGACGCTTTAGGGTATAACGCCAAACAGCTTGTCCGACAAATGTTGGTTCAATATCACCAAACACCATATTACGAACCTTCGATCTAACACCATCAGCCCCAATCACAAGGTCATATGTGCCTGAGGTACCATCGGTAAACTTTGTATAAACAAAGCTGTCTGCATTTTCAATCATCTCAACAGTAATGCCCATTCGTATCTTTGTTCCATTTTTAAGGGCAGCTTGAAGCAATATTTCGTGAAAGTCTCTACGCGGTATACCTCCTGTCATATTGAACTGCCCGGATGGATGAATAGGTGCATCAAATATCATATTTCCCTGAGAGTCCCGGATATGTAAGGCAGAGTGTGTTGTTCCCACCGCTAATAAATCTTCTGTAATCCCAAGTGCATCAATTGCCCTTAGTGCATTAGATTGAAGGATGATACCAACACCATAAACATTCCATTCCCTTTGCTTCTCAACAATCTCTGTTTCAATACCAACTTTTTGCAACGCGATCGCCGTCGCAAGCCCGCCAATGCCGCCTCCAACAATAAGAACCTTTTTTACTTTCGACATGAAAACCCCTCCTTTTATATGTCTTTAGGATTCAAATATAACTGCGTCAAAAAAATTAATCTTCACACTGTGTAGATAGTAAAAAGGTGTGTGAATCCTATACCAACTAACATTGCAAGAAGCGTGCCAAAACAGAAAACGCTGTCATTTGTAATATTTCAAAAAATGAACAGTCAATTTGTCGTGATTTTTTGTCCGAAAACACTACACATGTGTTTGAATTGTCCGAAATCAGTACAACAAACCAACACAGGGATCGTTAATTTTTATTAATGCCCGAAGATTGTACTTACGCCCATCCAAAAAAGAAGCCGGATAATCCCCGCTTTTTTTGAATTTTTGATGGTTCAATGGAACTAATTTAGTATTAATATTCCGAAAAGTTTAAATTATTTATTGAAAATAAAACTACGAATGTTTATAATCTCTAATTAGAGAACTATATTAACTATAAGTAAAGTGAAAATAGTGTTAACCGACAACAAATACGAATTCACTTTTACTTTCGTAAGCGTTATCATTTCATTTTTTTAAAAAGGGGAAAAAATATGACACCGATTAATTCTACTGAAGTTATTGCTAACAGCAAATTTAACCGCTTTCATTTAGGGTTACTATTCTGGAGTTTTATCATTATCTTGTTTGATGGCTATGATCTGGTGGTCTATGGAACGGTTTTACCAAGCTTGATAAAGGAATGGAATCTTTCATCGGTGGAAGCAGGAGCCATTGGGACCTATGGGTTATTTGGGATGATGTTTGGAGCAATCTTTTTCGGTACTCTAGCTGACCGAATTGGCAGAAAGAATGTAATTGCTATAACATTAGTACTGTTTAGTTTATTTACCTTCCTATGCGGCTTTGCCAAAACCCCTACTACTTTCTCAACCTTTCGTTTCATAGCTGGCTTAGGTTTGGGAGGAATCATGCCAAATGTTATCGCTTTATTAACGGATTATGCTCCTAAAACGATGAGAAGTATGATTGTAAGTATCGTATTATGTGGGTATTCTGTTGGGGGAATTCTTGCTCCCTTAATAGGAATCTTCTTAATGCCTACATTCGGATGGGAATCAATCTTCTGGTTTGCGGGACTCCCTCTAGTATTTTTGCCTATCATGTATAAACAGCTGCCCGAAACAGCCAGCTATCTTATCCGTACAGGTAAAAAGGAAAAATTGATTGCAACGCTTGCTAAGGTAAGCCCCGAATCGCATTTTAGTTTAAATGATGAGGTTATTGACTTAAAAACACAAGAAACAAAGGTTCCAATATTAGGATTATTTAAGGAGAAGCGTGCCTTCAGTACGGTGTTGTTTTGGACAGCGTTTTTCAGTTGTTTATTAATGGTTTATGGTTTGAATACTTGGCTTCCAAAATTGATGATGGAAGCAGGCTATGGTTTAAATTCAAGCTTAGGCTTTCTTATTGCACTCCAAGGCGGAGCAATTATCGGAACACTCATAATCGGAAAACTTTGTGATAAATACGGTTCAAAAAAAATGCTCGTTCCCATGTATGCCTCAGGTGCTGTGGCTCTGACACTCCTAGGATTTGGAGGAAATACATTAGTAATCTATCTGTTAGTAGCCGTCGCCGGAGGTGCAACCATTGGTGCACAAAATATTGTTCAGGCTTACGTTTCTCAGTACTATCCGCCATCTATTAGATCTACAGCATTAGGGATGGCTTCAGGAGTAGGCAGGACCGGCGGAATGCTGGGTCCCCTTTTAGGAGGATTTCTATTGTCAGTTTCTTTACCCATTCACTTAAACTTTATCGCCTTTGCGATCCCAGGCTTGATTGCAGCAGCTGCCCTCTTTATGGTTCCATTAAAAAATGCCTATCAAAATGATAACGTTGCCAAAGATGAATCTATTAAAGCACATGTAAGTTAATACATTAAAAGAGTCTCCCTTGTAAATGGGAGACTCTTTTAATGTTTTATGGAACTCTAAAGTAATTTATACTGATACATTTTTTCATATAAGGTCGATCTCGCGATTCCGAGCTGTTTGGCAGCTTTGCTTTTGTTTCCATTTGACGCTTTAAGGGCGCTGATAATTAATTGCTGTTCCATGACAGTCTTAGGCTTTTGTGCTGTCTGATTAACAACATGTTCGGTCTGAACAGGGATAGAAGACACATTTATATTTTCTAGCTCCAACAATCGCTTTGGCAGCTGTTGATAGTCAATTTCTCCATTGGCAAGGATTACGGCACGTTCCATAGTATTTTCCAATTCTCTAATATTCCCCGGCCATTCATAGTTTTCAAGAACCTCCATGACGCGGTTCGACAGATGGGGTACTTCCCTTTTTTCTCGTTTCGCTGTCTTTTCCATCAATTTATGTATAAGTAATGGAAGATCTCCTTTACGATCACGTAACGCAGGCACAAATAAATTAATGACATTTAGACGATAGTATAAATCATGTCTGAAACTGCCTTCTGCCACTTCATGCGCCAAATTTCGATTTGTAGCGGCAATGATCCTGATATTAATCGGTATCGGTTCATGTCCGCCGACTCTCGTAATCGACCTGCTTTGAATGACACGAAGGAGCTTAGACTGAATCTCTAACGGCATTTCTCCAATTTCATCAAGGAAAACGGTCCCGCCGTTGGCTCGTTCGAACTTTCCCATTCTTCCCCCTTTGTGTGAACCGGTAAAGGAACCTTCTTCATAGCCAAATAATTCACTCTCCACAAGATTCCGGGGGATAGCGGAGCAATCTATGACAATAAACGGCTTATTTGAACGGTTGCTGTAATTATGAATAGATTGCGCAATGAGCTCCTTCCCGGTTCCACTTTCACCTTCAATTAAGATACTCGAGTCCTGTAATGCCGCTTTTTTCGCTAATTGGATTAAGTCCTTCATTTCTTCACATTGATATATTATATCGTCAAAGTGAAAAAAACTCTTTGTATTCACAATCATTTCTACTTCTTTTCTAATATCCTTAAAATGAAAAAGAACTCCGATCGGATCATTCAAATTATCATAAAGGGGTACGGAAGATAGAAGAAAATAATATTGACCCTTATTAATTTTAATTTTGATTTCTCTGTCTAGGATTGGCTTTCTTGTATTCAGGACGTTTAACGAGAATGCCTGATTATCCAAAACCTCAAATATTGGTTTTCCTAGTACTTCTTCTGCTGTTACACCAAGCATTTCCGCTCCCACTTCATTAAGTAACAGAATGGTCCCGAATTTATCGACGGACAAACTGCCTGCGCTTACCGTTTCTGTAATTTGTTTCATATGATCGTTCTTTAAAAAAATTTCTTGAAGTTTTATGTGAGTTTCAAGCCGTGCGCTTATAAAACTGGCCAACAATTCTAAAATAAGAAGCATCAATGAATCTTGTTTAGCAGTGGAGGTACAAACAAGTAAGTATTTCAGTTCTGATCCCAGAATAATCGGTGAGGAGTAAAGATATTCTAATTGACCATCCCTATGTACTCCGATGTCCCGGTCATCATAGCATATCGTTTTATGGATTAAGGGTAGCTTATTGGGCAGGTTTACTGCACTGCCACTATCTACTACTACCTCCTCTAAAACAGGGTCATAATGACAAATATAAGAATAATCCAAGCCGATAATTTCGAGCTTTGAATCTATTTCATTATCGTTTTTAACTTGCTCAAAAACCTTTTTAACCTCTTCCACCACAAGGCTGGCCTGAATATTCATATCGCAAACACCCCCTTATTGAAATTCATTCACGCATTCGATTTTATATTTAGCTATTTTTTCATATAAGCTCGATCGTGAAATCCCTAATTTTCGTGCAGCCAAACTTTTGTTTCCATTCATCTTCTTTAGCATATTAATAATTAACTCCTTTTCCATCTCTTTAACAGAAACCGCCCTTTTATCCGTAAGACTTATAGGTTCAAACATTCTCTTTTCACTTATCTGATCTGCATGAAGAATATATTTTGGCAGGTGGTCAGGCTCAATCACATCGTGTGCAATTAGGATTGCCCTTTCAATGACGTTTTCTAATTCTCTTATATTTCCGGGCCATGAATAACTTTCAAGTATGTTCATTGTTTCCAATGAGATGATTGGTGAATAGCGGTTCGTTCGATTTGCTGCAACTTCAACCAATGTTTTGGTCAATAAAGGAATATCGCCTTCTCTTTCTTTTAATGGCGGGACAGTGAGCTGCAGGACATTTAAACGATAATAAAGGTCTAAACGAAAATTTTCATTTTCAACTTCAGTCTCGAGATGTCGATTCGTCGCAGCGATAATTCTTACATTGCATGGGATAGGATCATACCCTCCAACTCGTGTAATCGTACGGGTTTGAAGAACACGCAGCAGCTTTACCTGAATTTCTAAAGGCATTTCCCCAATTTCATCGAGAAACACAGTTCCTCCATTTGCTACCTCAAACTTTCCAAGCCTGCCTCCTTTACGTGCACCTGTAAAAGCACCATCTATATAGCCGAATAACTCACTTTCTACTAAATCTCTTGGTATCGAGGAACAGTCAATAACAATAAACGGTTTACCTTTACGCTGGCTATGATTATGTATGGCCTGGGCAATTAATTCTTTCCCCGTCCCGCTCTCACCTTCTATTAAAATATTGGATTCTGTTTTAGCAGCGACTTTTGCGGTCTTTACCAATTCCCTCATGGAGCAGCTTTTATAAATTAAATCCTCAAATTGAAATATAGGATTGATGCTGACAAAACTCTCTAACTTTTTCATGATGATTTTCATTTCTCTAAAGGTTACGACAATCCCAACAGGAAGTCCCTTTTCAAATAAAGGAGTGACTGAAAAGATAAGATGAATCTTTCCTTTCGGCAAATCAAAAAAACCCTCCCGATTAACCCAATTTTCTTTTGTGTACAGCGTTTCAAGGGGTGAGGGTTTAAAATTAGAAAGAACATCGACAAGAAGCTGGCCTATGATTTCATTTTCACCAATACCAAGCATATTTGACCCTGTTTCGTTTATAAATGTGATGATTCCTTTTTTATCAACAGTCAAATATCCTTCATCGATAGTGTTCGTGATTTGCTTCTGATATTTACTCTGTAAAAATAGGGATTGAAGATTAGGCTGGGTCACTAGTTGATAACTTAGCTGTTTTGCAAGGATGTCTAAGATGAGAATGAGTTTCTGATTATCTTTTTCAGGATATTTTACCATTAACATATATTTATGTTCACCATTGTGTGAAACCGGACAGGTATATATCCATTGGGATTGAGATTCCTCGTAAGATATATCATCTGAATGGATGTATTCTTCCCACTTTACCTGATTCACCCTATCACTCTGATTTTCATCAACTATGATTTTTTTCTTCAGGATATCGTATTGGCAATAGTAGCCATCAAGGTTAGTCAGCAGGAAGATTTCCGTAAGTCCTGTTTCAAAACTTCCGATTGATCTGCAAACTTTCTGAAAGCAATCTATTAAAGGCTGTTCTATGGTAATCATTCTATATTCACCGCCTCTTGCAATAGTTTTTCGGGTTGAGGACACTTAAAGTAAACGCTTTCAAATAGTAATAATTCCATATGCACGAAAGAAGTATATCATATAATCTGACTATTTTGAAATATCATTAATCTATCAAAGACATTTGAAAATGCCTTGGCCTTCATTTTCTATCTCTAATGAGAATTTTCTTCGAGTTAACTCCTACCTAAAAATTAGAATATAAAATTGCTCTATCGGAAAGGATAGTTTTGAGGTGTTCATATGAATGTAAATCGTGCCAAAGAAATCCTATTATCCGACCAAGAAATTGCTGTTCACTATCATGGAATTCCAGTCTGGATTGAGAACATAGATGAGACGTCAAGCAAGTCGGTTGTATCCGAAAGAGGAATACATAGTGAAAGACAAATCGTGCAGATTAATGATTTGGAAGAAACAGGAGAGTATTATACTTGAATAGGTACGATTTCAATGAAGATTAAAAAAATGGAACATTCGAACCAGAAGTTTGAATGTTCCCTCTTTAGCATTTAGTTTATTATCCGTTCCCTCATCGTAGGAATATTGTTTTCCCACTTGTTGAGAAAACCAATAGGTTTGACCTGTTTTGTACCATCTCAACCATGTTTAATTTGGGGCTTATTTTAACCCCAGCTGCTTTCTTTGTTTGTCTTTCCAGCTTGTTTCATCTTAATCACTTCCCACTTTATTTCTTCTGGGTAATGAACTCTCGTGCTCATAGAAAAACACCCTCCTAAGAATCATATTGTATAAATACGGTTCAGGGGGGTGTTTTTTCCTTGTGTCATTTATCTGAGTCTCTACAAATCATTAGTCGGTTGGTTTTTATATTAGACATCATGCATTCAAATTTAGGCAGTGTTTTAATTATTGCTATTCCAGACAACTTTATTATCTTCAATTATGGTTACCGTACCACGCTGATTATTAAACTCATTTAATCGATTGGCAATGTCTAAACAATCTTGGATGCTAGTTTCAATTGCTTCACCAATTTCACTGATTACTGCTGGATGGATCGTAACCCGTTCAACACTAAGTCTTTTATTAGAAGTAGTTAGTTTGATTTCTGCAATACAGCTTTGGCGGTTTTCTGGGAGCTTAGGAGGGAATTTAATGGTACAGGAAGACATATCCAGCCCTACTCCTGAGTATTCGTAATGAGAAATGTAGTTTCCAAGACTGTAAAGCACAGGCACTTCTTTTTTATCTTTGCCTTTGAATGCTTCCATTCCATATGGAGCATGTGCATGGTGCCCAAGTATAATATCGACACCAGCATTGGCTGCACGCTGCGCAATGATTGGTTGATATTCGGCAATCACACCTTGATATGGAACACACCACTGAGGCGGTACACCCCAATGAAGAGCTAATATAACGAGATCTGCTTCCCTATTCGCCTCCTCAATCACTTTTTCAAGTAATACTAGATCTTCCTCAAACGGTACTGATTTAATATACGGAGCTGTTCCAGGCTGCTCCAAATCAAGACTTGGTCCTAATTCATAGAAGGATGTAACCCTTACACCCGCTATACCTGGACGATTGTGCATGGCCTGGAATCCTGGTGACAACGTAGTGGCCCAAGATAGGAATGCAATTCTATGATCGCCTGCTTGAAAATATACAGGTTTGATGGCTTCTTCTAGATTCCGGCCTCCTCCAGCATAGCTTACGCCAATTCGATCCAGTTCTTCTTGTGTTTGAAAAAGTCCCTCTGGGCCCCAGTCCATCGTGTGATTATTAGCAATCGAAACGGCTGTAGGATTCAACTCTTTCAGCCATTCCCCTGCTTCTATTGGCTGTTGCAATCGAAATTGCTTATCAGCGGGAGCACCCGGTGTATGCATGATTGGCGACTCCAGATTTCCAATTCGAATATCCGCAGCATCCCATACACCCCTAAATAATTCCTTTCCAACTTTCTGCGATAGAGTAATATCACCTACAGCAGCAATAGTGATTGATGACATATGGACAACCCCCAATATTTATTTTTAGAAAAATGGCCCTTAAATGAGCGGCCGTTTATATCCTCCATTGGCTGTTTGGAATGTATCGGCGATACGATAAATGGTTGCTTCATCATGGTGACGCCCGATGAACTGAAGACCAACAGGTAAGTTTTCAGATGCCGTAAGGCCGGCGGAAACCGTTAATGCAGGATTACCCGCAATGTTAAACGGAATGGTTCGTTGGAGATAATCATATGTTGTATCTTCAAATGATGGATCACGTTCCGATGCAGGACTTGGTGAGGTTGGGCATACAAGTACATCGAAACGATCGAATAGACTGTCGATTTTTTCAGCAAACTTTCTTTTCTTAGCAAGTGCTTCTACATAACTTACAGCTGGTATCTTGAATCCTTCTGCCAAAACGATCTTGGTTCCTTCTGCGTAATCGACTGCACGTTCTGGATACCACTTCTTATGATGGAAGGATCCTTCTGACATCAATATTGGAAGAGCGATTTCGTCTATGTTTGCAATTTCAGGTATTTCGATGTCCACGACTTCAGCACCTAATTCATCAAGCTGATTAATCCCGGCATTCACCAGTACTCTTACCTCTGGATGAATGGCAGATAAGTCGATTAAAGAACGGATAACTCCTACTTTCATACCTTTAATCGAACCGGTAAAAATAGAATTAAAGTTTACTGGGATAGAAGAAATACATTCCAATACAACGGCATTATCGCGAACGGTTCTCGTTAACGGCCCAATATGATCCAATGAATGGGATAAATGGAATAATCCCTCACGCGAAACTCTATCATAGGTAGGCTTTAAACCGACAACCCCACAAAATGAGGATGGCAGGCGAATTGAGCCCCCTGTATCGGTTCCAATCGAGGCGAACCCAATTCCGGCGGCTACCGATGATGCTGAACCCGTACTTGAACCTCCGGAAGTTCTATTGACATCCCAAGGGTTATTACACTGACCATAATCAGGATGAACAGAACCATAAGCAAATTCAAGCATATTGTTTTTACCAAAAATAATCGCACCCGAAGATTGTAGCGCTGTATATAGATACGCATCCTCATCTGGAACATGGTTTTGTAGTATTCTTGAGCCTAATGTCGTTTTGATTCCCCTAGTGCTAAAGATATCCTTAATTGATACAGGCACCCCGTACAATTTGCCGACAGCTTCTCCCTTAAGAAATACTGCTTCTGCATCTTGAGCTTTCTTTAGGGCTGCTTCTGCCAACACTGTAATAAAAGCATTTAACTTAGGCTCGAGTTCATCCAAACGTTCCAAAGTTGCTTTTGTTACTTCAACCGGTGATACCTCCTTACGGCGATACAACGTTCCAATTTCATCGATTGTTTTAAATAGTAAATCTTTTGCACTTGTTATGGCCATGTCGGTTTCTCCTCCATTTGTCAGGCAGGTCTGGACGAGCCTTAAATGCTACATTCTTTCTCCTAAAAAGGAGTGTCAGCAAGCTCCTGACACTCCCAGCAGCAGACACTCTTAAGATAGTAATTCCCGGGCTTGTTGAATGGCCCAAATGACACGGTTTTGGCCGCGAGTTAAATGAGTTTTTAAAACCTTATACTCATGAGTTCCTTCTTGTACCTGTTTAAAGTTTAAGGCAGGTGCAATGTCTGGCAGGGCTGGAACATTAAGAGCAGGATCATGCCAGAATTTCCCACGCTTTGTGAAGTTGATTGGAACCAAGATTCTCGCTAATTTTTCAATGACTTCATTTGCTTGTTTTACTACAGGGTTGCTGATCTCCAAACCTTTTAATGTGTTTGCTTTGTCATAGAATGCTAGTAAATCTTCGCGAAGTGCAGACACTTCATTTAATGCTAGAGTAAAATCAAAATTGGAGCCTGCTGCGTCCTGATAGGATTTAATCGTATTCTTAAACTCATCCGCGGTCTTCACAAAATTAAATGGATGAATCGTGCTATTAACTGCACGTAACACCCCAGTAATATAGACTTTAATGTCCTTTACAAGGATATCTAAATCCGCTACATGCATTAAATCTTCTTCTGTGTGCCATTCAATGTTTGCTCCACACCCACCTACAGGATAGTAGCCTTTTTCTTTTAGAAGCTCCTCTGGAATGCTGGAAGAAAGCATAAAGAAGGAAGTAATACCAACGTTGTTAAATGAATAATCACCTGCACGAAGTGGTCTTGATCCTTTTGAAGGAAGATTGACAGCATCGGTAATAACATCTGTACAGAATTCATCGACTTCGCTCATCCACATCATATACTCATAAGAAGTAGCCCAGCGGCATCCTGGAGAGTCACAGTTCACCTGTGCAATACAATTTTTATCTAAATCTAATCCGAATTGGTCAACGAACCAGCTCGAACCGGCATATCTGCCCGTTGAATGACCTGTCCAAACTGCAATTCGCACACTTCTCTTTAACTTGTCGCGGTGCTTATAAAAAATCCGTGCCATTTCTAGTAATGCAGCATTCCCGGTAGCATTATCTCCGATTCCTTCATGCCAAGAATCTAAATGGCCATGTAGGAGAACATATTTTTCTGGTTCTTCTGTTCCTTCTATAAAAATATCGATTACTGGACATTCCATCCAGCCTTTTTCAAGATATGTCTTGAATTCAATCGTTAGGCTTTCTTTTTCAATTAATGCTTTTAACTCATCGCCATCGTTTTTATTGATCGCAAGGACCGGGATGGTTGGTTCGTTATTCATGTTTTCTAAATCCGGTGCTCCCCAGATTGGTGTACATATGCCCTCGTGAATGTTTTTGCCAGGGTTGATGAAAATCATCGCATTTACTCCCTTTTCGGCAAATTCCCTTACCTTTCCTGGCATCGCATACCCTTCAGTAAGGACAATTTTTCCTTGTAAATCTCCTAAGTCGCCATCTACTGCCGTTCCAAAAATATCATTAATGCCTTTTGCATATCCAGTAGCTATGTAAACAAGCTCGCCACTGACCGAATTATCACCGGTTGCAACTGAGAAAGAAGGTGTTTTAACTCTAATTTCTTTTTCAAAGGGAGCCGTTACTTTTAGATAAGCCTTTTTTGGAACGCTTAAATATAATTCAGGGTGATGGACCTTATGAGGTACACCCCATTCTTGTAAATAATTCGTTAAGAAGTCAGCGGCAATTCTTTCATCTTCACTACCAGATTCACGAATTAACGTGCTGAATCTTTCCAGGACGGCTTTGGGAACCTCCATACTAATTTCATCAAATAAGCTTTTCTCATGAGCAATATTTGTAACAGTTGACATTGATTTTATCCCCTTTCTTGGATACATGGTTTCATATACTATTAATGCAAGTATTGTGCCAATTTACCAAATTACAAAAGTCGTAGAAATAAAGAACTCACCTGCGACAAAGGCTGCCTATTTAGGGTCTAATAGGCTAAAAAAGGCTGTCCTATTAGGACAGCCTTTTCATAACTTTTTCGTTTTCAGTTATGATTCTTTGCATTTGTTTCATGGTACTCATACCCATTTGGGTTAATCTGCTCCCCTGGCCTTTTGTTCCAGATTGAATAAATCCCAGATCCCTCAATGTTTCCATTCTGCGCCGAACTTGTTGATCCGTTAAGAGGACTCCTTTTTCCTTAGCATACGAAACGATTTTCCCTCTGCCTATGCTCTTCCGCTCCTGCATGGCTTCAAGTAAACTACATAGTATTGTATGAAAGTCTACCAAATCTCCTTCTTTAGTCAACTGCAATAAGGTATCATCTATTTTAACAGTTGGTCCTGTCCGGTGAAATTGTTCCGGTAAATCAAGATGAGTGATAAAGTTATTTTCCATCACCGTAATCATGTATTGAACAACACTTGCCAACTCCCTTACGTTACCAGGCCAATTATAATTAACTAACTCATTCAAGACATCATCCGATATAGCGGGAATAGTGGGACAAAACTCTTCAAAAAAATGAGTGATTAATTCCGGAATATCCTCTTTTCGATCTCGAAGAGGCGGTATGCGCAGCGGCAATACAAATAACCGATAATAGAGATCCTCGCGAAAGCTTCCTTCTTCGACCATCTTTTTTAGGTCCTTATTTGTTGCGGCAATCACACGGACATTGACTGGGATAATACTTCTCCCCCCAACCCGCATCACTTGTTTCTCTTGTAAAACGCGTAAGAGCAGAGTTTGCAGGTTTTTAGGAGCGTCCCCTATTTCATCAAGGAAGATGGTACCATTATGTGCTAATTCAAAAAGTCCTTGTTTACCACCTTTTACTCCGCCAGTAAATGTCCCTTCTTCATATCCAAAAAGTTCACTTTCCGCTAATGATTCAGGTAGCCCGGCAAAATTCACGGGAATAAATGGGCCGTTATGACGGGATGATAGTTGATGAATAGAATGGGCAAACAATTCCTTTCCAGTTCCATTTTCCCCTAATATTAATACGGTCCGGTCTGTTTTTGCCAGCTTGTTAATAATATGCAAGATATCCTTCATTCGCTGACTTTTACCAATGATATCTGATATCGAATACCTTGAAGAAAACCCCTTTTTTTGTATCTTCTTTCTGATTTCCTGCTCCAAAGCCTGAATCCGTGTTACATCCTGAAAAGCTGTGACGTCTCCACTATTTTTTTGATCCACTACAATGGAACTATTATTGATAATTAATTTTCTTTCGTTAAAGGATATAACATGGTTTTTTTGCGATAAATCATCATTTATGTAGGAATCCAGCTTCAATTTTGGAAGTATTTCTGAAACTTTCTTTCCAATGATCTCATTCTCTGAATGATGCATACCGAGCATTGATTTTGCGGATCTGTTTATTTTTATAATCTTCTTTTCTGCATCTGTCGCAAGAATTCCATCATGTACAGTGTTTAAAATCGCATCTAATTGATGATTGAGATGGGCAACCTCTTTAAAGGAATGTGAAAGGTTTCTGCTTAATTTTATGATTTCTTGAATGTATCTGGCTGACTGAATATTGGCTCGATCGATATTGATGTTTAACTTAAGTGAAAGTTCAATGAGGGTTGAAAAATCTAATGGGCGCAACCCGATATCGATCATTCTTTTTATCCCTTTTGGAACCATTTCAAGTGCCTCAGGAATAATGGCGACCTCTACTTTTTGATACGTTTTGATTCCAGGGTAATAGGGATAGAACTTTAATTCAAAACCGAGGTTTTCCAAAATTTCGATCGTTTCAGAGGCAGTGGAGGCTAAGTTATTCACTACAAGGCATTTAGTTCCTGCCGGCAAAGAGATTAATTCTTCTAGTCTTGCAATATTTATCGTCCTTCTAGCAATTAAGACTTTTTCTTCGGGGTACTGGTCGTCTTGAAGCTCTTTATTAGAGAGCAATATGATATCAACGTTTTCATGATCTTGACATTGCTCGCGTGATAAAATGGTCACTTTTCCATTAAAAAAGTCAGAAATTTGATTAAAAAACAATTTATATGTACGATTATCTTTCGTGACCGCTAAAATCTTAGGCAACCTATTCTCCCCCTAATTCAACCTATCTTAAAGGATATTGTAAAGTTTTTTGATTTTTTAGTCAATGAAGACTATTCAAAAAAATAAAAACAGCCAAGCGGCTGTTTTTACCATTACAATTTTTATTAACTTATCTTTATTACTATTTTTCCAAAATGCTTTCTCTCTTCCAACTCTCGCTGTGCCTCAGCAATTTCCTCGAAAGGATATACTTTATGAATAGTTGGGCGTAATTTTCCGTTCCAAATCAGGTTCGTCACCTGCAAGAAATCTTCCCAATTCCCCATCGGTGCGCCTAATATTTGACGGTGACGCTGATAAATTTCTCTTATGCTTAAATCAGGCGAATCACCAGCTGTTGCTCCAGATAGGACGATTTTCCCACCCATCTCTAGGCAGCGCAAGCTTTTCCTTATGGTAGGGGCCCCTACAGCATCAAAAGCGGCACTGACCCCCTGTCCATTGGTCCATTCCATTACTTCTGCTTCCCAATCACCATTTGAATCAAACACCGCGACAGCGCCTTTTTGACGTGCTTTTTGACGTTTCTCTTCCGTACTGGCAATTCCGATTACAGTGGCGCCTGCTGCTGCGGCAATCTCCACCTGGGCCGATCCCAGACCTCCAGATGCTCCAACTACAAGGACCACGTCTGATGGTTTTACCTGGGCAACCGTCATAACGGCTCTCCATGCAGTAGTGTAAACAACTGGAGCAGCTGCAGCTACCTCAGATGGAATGTGAGCAGGTACAGGTATAATATTGCGTGCAGGGGCCACTACATATTCAGCCAAACCGCCCCAAAAGTGTTCCCCCAATATTTGATAGTCATGGCACATACTTGGTTCTCCACGTCGGCAAAAGCGGCATTCATTACAACCGATAGCTGGATTGATGATAACTCTTTCTCCTATGGCAGGTTCGCCTTTCTGTCCAGGGAGCCCTTTCCCATAATATTCAACGGTTCCTACAATATCTACACCCGATATATGCGGTAATGTGATTTCTGGGACCCCAGGTCCTTTTAAGCCCTCTCTTACAAAAATGTCAAGGTGATTTAATGCAGTTGCCTCAACTTTAAGTAATACCTCTCCAAGCCCCGGCACGGGAGTTGCGATTGATTCATACTTTAGTACTTCCGGTCCGCCATGTTCCTTGATGACAACAGCTGTCATGGTATCAGGAACATGGTTAGGTTTTGTGGTATTAATTGAATCGTTTTTTAACATGGTATCCCCTTCTTCCGCCTTATCCATTTCTCTCATCTAAAGTGGAGGCTGCTTGTAGCCGCCTGTAGATTGTTGGAAGGCATCACCTACACGATAAATGGTTTCTTCATCAAAGTATCGTCCAATGATTTGCAGCCCCACCGGCAGATTTTCTGAACCAGTATTTCCTGCTGACAGAGATAGAGCCGGATGTCCACTCATATTAAATGGAATCGTACGCTGAGAAATATCGATATTTCCATCCTCAAAGGAAGGGTCCTTTTCAGTAGCAGGATATGGGACCGTTGGACAAATCAGCACATCCACCTGTTTTAATACTTGATCAACTGCTTCTGTGAACGCCTTTTTCTTCTCTAACGCTTCCAAATAGCTTACTGCTGTAACCCTATAGCCTTCTCTTAGGTTGGCATAGGTGTTTGGAGAATAATCTTTTTCCCTCGAATCAAACCATTTTTGATGATACGTCGAAGCTTCTGCAAGGACAATAGGCAAGGCAGCTTCTTCGATTGATTCAATTCCTGGAATCTCTACATCGTAAAGCTGAGCACCTAATTCCTTAAGTTGCTGAATGGCAGATACCATTAACGCAGATACTTCCGGATTCATAATAGAATCGGTTAATGATCGGATGACGCCCACTTTTATCCCGCGAATCTCTCCCCAGGAATCGAAATTAAAGCGGCGGGAAGAAATGTGCTCCAGAACAATTGCATTATCTCGGACAGTCCTAGTTAGCGGCCCGATATGGTCTAAAGAATGAGATAAAGGGAACAACCCTTGTCGAGAAACCGTTTCATAGGTTGGCTTCAGCCCAACAATACCGCAAAAGGAAGATGGAACGCGGATGGAGCCTCCTGTATCCGTTCCGATTGAGGCATATCCAATCCCTACGGCAACTGACGCGCCTGACCCAGTACTGGATCCACCAGCTGTACGGCTTACATTCCACGGATTATTGCATTGACCATAATCTGGGTGTACGGACCCGTAAGCAAATTCAAGCATATTATTTTTCCCAATGATGATGGCACCATTATCCTGTAATGCACTATAAACAAAAGCATCTTCTTCTGGAACAAAGTCCTTCATAATTCTTGATCCAAGTGAAGTACGAATCCCTTTTGTCATAAAAATATCCTTCAATGATACAGGTATCCCAAATAACTTACTGGCATTTTCCCCTTTTACGAAAATCGCTTCAGCTTTTCTTGCTTTCGCCATAGCTTGCTCACCAAGGACCGTAACAAATGCATTTAGCCTTGGCTCCAATTCCTGTAAGCGGTCTAAAGTTTCTTCCGTAATCTCGACCGGAGATACCTCTTTTTTTCTATATAATGTACTGATTTCTTCAATTGACTTATAAAGCAATTGCTTCGTATCTGTTGAAGGCAATGCAATTTCCTCCTTTTTATCCTGCTATTGTGTTTCCAGACTCCGATGCTTGGACATCTTTAAAAAATGGTTGTAATGCTTGTTTTGATACCGGCTTCGTTAGTAAGCTGACAAACACCATTCCTAATAGACTTACCGGTACACTGATATAAACAGGATCCAATCCAAATGGGTTGCCAAGTGATAACCAAAGTATAGCGCTGCCTATTCCGCCAACCATGGAGGTAATAGCACCAGCTTTTGTTGCCCGTTTCCAGTACAACCCTAACAAAATAGAGACTGCGAAGGATGAACCAATCAGGGCAGCTGCATTAATCCAAATTTGCTGAATTAATGGCAGCGGGTTTAACGCAAACGGTATTGGTAAAATCCCCATAATCAATACCACTATTCTGGTAATCTTTAATTGTTGTTTGTCGCTTAATTTTTTCTTCATTACATTTTTCATAATATCATGAGAGATTGAACTTCCAAGCATCAACAAAACGGCACTTACAGTAGACTGAATCGCGGCTAAAATCGCAGCTAAAAGCAATCCACCCAATACTGGCGGCAATAGATCCATGGCGATTGTAGAGCTGGCTAAATCAGGTGAAGTTAAATTAGGATATAAAACTCTTGCACTAACCCCAAGGATGGCGATAGAAACCGCTACAATTGCCTGAAAAATAAAAGATATACCTACTGCACGGCGGATAGTTTTATTATCTTTTATTGAATAAAAACGAACAGCAATAATAGGATATCCGATCATCATGATAAAGAATGACAGAGCGACTGCCGTTAAAGCCGATGAAGGCATTCCGGTGGCAACAAGATTCGGATCAATCGAAGATAATGTTTCATTTAATTTACTAAAGCCCCCCGCCTTTGATACTGCAAAAGGCACCGCAATCGCAAATCCTAGAGCAAAGACAATCATTTGGAGCACGTCTGTATAAGCAATGGCAAATAACCCGCCCATTACAGTGTAAGCAATAAATATAAATGCAATAATTAATACACCCCATGTAATAGGGATATCGAAAACAACATTTAATAAATACGATCCTCCAACTAATTCAGCTACTACTGTCATCCCGTAACAAACTAATAGAATAAGAACAGAAATCACTCGGATGGCATTACTTTCATAGCGGGTTCCTAATAGGTCGGGAATGGTTAAGGCCTTATTAGAATTAAAGAATGCTTTCATTTTAGGTGCAATAAAGATGGCCATGATGACCCATGAAGCCCAAATGGCTGGCCAAATCCAAGCAAAATTATAGCCTACTTGATAGTGGAAGCCCACCGTTCCAATGGCTGTACCGGCACTCATCTGAGTGGCTGCAAGCGTCATACCTCCAACCCAGACCCCTAATTTCCCACCAGCCGCTAAGAAATCCATTTCATTTTGGATGCGAGATTTCATGTAATATCCAATCCCAATAACAGCGAGCATATAAGCGACAAGAACAGCGATAGCCATTATTTTTTCTCCTCCTTTTTAGTGATCGCTTCGGTGACAACAAAATAGGCGATAATGAAGACACCCATTGTGATCCAAATAAACCAATTAGATGCCGATAACCCCAAAAATGTACCCATTCTTCCCCAACCCCTTTTTGTAATTATTTCTATATTCCGAAAAATTAGGATATAATTCTGCTATTCCGTGACGAATTCTTTTGTTCCACAAAAATTTTTAGCAAGAACCGTTAAGATTTTTGTCGTTTGGATTAAATCCTCGATTTCCATGAACTCATCATAACCATGGAGATTATTGTTGTTTGTACCAGGGCCATAATTAATACCTGGGATTCCATTTTGAATAAACCAGCGTGTATCTGATTGCCCCAACATTCCTACTACAGGAAGTGTGGTTCGTGATACCTCTTGAATGGCCGATTGCAATTCCTCAATTAGAGGTGAATTCGCTTCAGTTACGGTTGGATTGGTTTGAAAATCCGGCACTCGCTCTACCTGGATGTTCATCTCTGGATCTTCCATCTGAAGCCTTTCGATCATAGTAGATACCCGATTATAAATATCATCAAGGGTTTGTTCTGGAATCACCCGAAAGTCCACCTCAATCTCACAGGTCCCAGGGACAACATTCACCTTGGTTCCCCCATTGATAACTCCAACATTGACGGTTGTATAACTCATTCCCTCAACTTCTGATGGTTCATTTTTTAATTGTTCTTGCAGGTTAGTTAATTCTAGTATGACTTTTGCCATTTTTTCAACGGCATTTATTCCCTTCCATTTGAAGGCTGCATGAGCAGGACGGCCTGTTGATTTAATTCTTAACTGAAGAACTCCAGCCATAGCGCGAACGATATGATTGCTGTAGCCTTCCACGACCACCATATCACCGGTAACTAATCCTTGACCAGTGACATAACCTGCTCCTAGAACACCGCCAGTTTCTTCATCACAAGTAGCTGTGATCACAATATCACCGTAAAAAGGAATTCCGGACTTCTTTAACGCCACAGCAGCCATAATATAAGCGGTTAATCGCCCTTTGGAGTCTGTTGCACCTCTTCCATATACCTTACCATTAGCAATGGCTCCTGAAAATGGCGGGTAGGTCCATTGTTCCAAGTCTCCTGCTGGAACTGTATCAATATGAGAGTTAAAAATTAAATTTTTCCCTCCTCCATTCCCCTTCATGACAGCAATAACATTTTTCCGAGGTGTTGGCAGATTTAATTTCCTCGTCTCTTCCTCAGGCACATTGACTACCTTTACCTCAAATCCTAACGATAATAGTTCCTTTTCTAGAAAGTTACAAATTTCCTCATAGTTTCCTGGTGGATTTTCACTAGGAATTTGAATCATTTTTTGCAATAGAGATACGATTTCATTACCCATCGAATCTACTACTTTTTCAATTGCTACATTCATGGTTGCACCCCTTTCTCTTTACAACAATATTAATGCAAGTTCTGTGCCAATCTGATAACAAGGTTTTTATTATTATATATTAAAGTTTCGATAGGAATTAGGTTCATTTAGGTGAGGATTCACGGCCTACTTTTTAACCTAAACGAACTTATATTTGTTTCAAATGACAATTAAAAAAGGGGAAAGAATAACTCCTCCCCTCATGCATTTACTTCACATCGTCAAAGAATGGCTGAAGCGCTTCTTTCGGCACAGGTTTCGTAACTAGACTGACAACAATAAATGAGATGAAGCTGACCATGACTCCAGGTATAACCTCATTAATCCCCAACGGATTACCTGCTAAATACCAGAACAATGCTGTGAAAAAGCCGCCGATCATCGAAACAATTGCACCCGCTGCTGTACCTCTTTTCCAGTTAAGGCCTAGAATTACCGTTGCAAAGAAAAAGCTCGCTGTTAAGGATGCCTGGAGAACGACTATGAATTGAACAATGTCCAACTGTCTTAAGGCCAAGAAAATTGGGATAATTCCTAGTACTAGTACCGCAATTCGGTTTACCTTCATTTTTTCACTGTCACTGGCGTTAGGCTTGATCATCGTGGCATAGAAATCATGTGAAAACGCGGAAGCAGATACCATCATAATTCCGGAAACTGTACTCATTATCGCTGAGAGGATTGCTAAAATAATCAAGGACCCCACAACTGGCGGAAGTATATTAATGGCCATGATGGTAGAAGCAATATCAGGTGTAGGCATATATGGGAAGAGTGCTCGAATGGCCATGCCTGCTGCTGCTACAGAAATACCAACAACTGCTTGGAAAATAAATGAAAAGCCGATTGCTAATTTAACGGTCTTCCTATCTCTTAATGTATACATTCTTGCTAACTCATATGGCGCTGCGGCCATTGCAAACCCAAAGGCTGCACCAAAACCAAGCAACTCCTTAAAACCGAAATGCCAGCTTAACATATTAGGACTAAATTCGGCTAAGAAATTCCCGACAAATTCTGTTCCACCTGCTTGATTAAAGAGCAATGGAAGGGCAGCAAAAAAGCAGCCAGCCATGATAATCGCCTGAACGAAATCACTATAAGCCGTTGCCCTCATTCCGCCAATCATCGTATACAGTAAAGTGATTCCAACGGTTATGATGGCTCCCCAGATGAACGGAATTCCGAATAGTGTCTGAAAAATATTTCCTCCAGCTTGGTACTGTGCAGTTAGGTAAACGGTATAGGCTACTAATATTAAAAGGGCTGATATTCCCCGAGCCGCTTTACTATTAAATCTAGTACCTACATAGTCAGGTACCGTTAACCCTTTAAAAGCTTGGAACTTAGGTCCGACCAGGGTAGCCGCAATTAACCAGCCGAACCAAAGACCAGCCCAAATCCAAAGGAAGCTCCCGCCAGTTAAGTAATGAATACCAAGTGTTCCAACAAATGTACCTGCACTCATTTGTGTTGCTGCAAATGCAGCACCACCTACTAAAGGCCCAATGGATCTCCCTGCTACCAAGAAATCCTCTGTTCCTTTGTTCTTGGTTCCCGACCAAATTCCGATACCAAGAATGACAGCAAAATATAAAACCAACACCACATAAAACGTCGTACTTACTTCAAACATTCACGATCCCCTCCTTTTAGTTATTTTTCACTTTTAACAGCCCATAGGAAATATCCAGCAATCCAAACAACGGTATAGAGGACAAAAAAGGTAAAGGGAGCACCAAGATTAAACATTTACTACTTCACCACCCTTACTTTTTCTTTCACTGATGATCCAAGCCAAAATAATTCCCAAGATGACAGCCAATCCGAAAAAGGTATATAGATTTGAAGTTGTAAATAACCCTGCAGGGGAAGAACCTGTTCCAAGATTTACGTAACTTGGAACGTTCATCATATCTTCTTTGACCATCCCCGAATCTCCAGAATCAATGATTGGGAATGATTCATGCAGATATTTCCCCTTTGGCAGATTGATACTTAATGAGACTACATTACCATTTCCAGCTGTATTAACAGCCGGTACGACAAGTGGAATTTTCTCATTTCTCGTATCTGAAAATTGATAACTTACCGTATAGGTAAATTCTCCTTTACTGCCTTCAGGAAGAGATACTAGTACTCTATTAACAGAATTTCCTTCGTTTAACTCATAGGTAAGCTCTTGATCCTCTCCATTAATCACTAAATCTTCAAACCGCGCACCCCCGATTTTGGTTACGATATGCTCTAATGTTCCCTCAGGGATTGCTTCGGAGTTGGCGATTGTTATTTTTTCCGTTACTTTGATAACATCTTCATACATAACTTCAAGGTTGGCGCTTTTTAAAACCGGCGTTGCTTCTTCTGCCGAAACGGTATTAATCGAAAGCAGCATCACGCCAAATAGCAACATGATTATTCTTTTCATTTCACTTCCCCCTTCATTTCGCTTTTGATCGTTTCAAGAATCCTAGTATCTTTTCTTGACACTAAATTCTGTTAGTTATGAATAATCTGGAAACTAATTCTAAAAAATTAAATAC
This sequence comes from Neobacillus driksii, assembly GCF_013409995.1. Lineage (GTDB taxonomy): Bacteria > Bacillota > Bacilli > Bacillales > Cytobacillaceae > Neobacillus > Neobacillus driksii. The sequence continues at coordinate 144,078 of NZ_JACCBX010000006.1, read as the reverse complement.
TAATTTCTTTCTCTGATTCTATGACTTGATGATTTTCAAGCTCACCGAAAGTGAACATAATTCGAATCAGACAAGCAATAAAACTGACAATCCAGATTATTTGGAAACTCCCGAACGTATCATAGAGCATACCAAATACATATCCAGAAATCGCTGATCCTAATTGACCAACCGTGTTCATGATACTAATAAGCGATCCCGCGCTACTAATATGAACCATTTCAGTGGCGAGAGTCAGCATCGGGGCTAAAGACCATGAAATAGCGATGCCAATCACAAAAGCTGTACAATATATCCCCGTGTCGTTTAGGAATATCAACCATAAACAACATCCTGCCGCTAAGATCGAACCGATGATGAGAGTTGATTTTCTTTGCCCTACTATATCAGAAAGTTTACCTGAAAGAGGGGCTCCGATGATTTGAGCGATCATCATAATGGCCATGATCAGACCGGTCTCTTGCTTCGTATATCCCATAGCCGCTTCCAAATAGGTGGGCATCCAGGCCAGAAAGCCATAAAGTCCAAATAAGCCAAAAAAGGAAATTCCCAAAAGACGGTGGATTTTTTTATCTTTAAACAAATTCAAGAAAACCCTAGGCTGGACTTCTTTCTTTCCCTGTATTTCTGATGTGTTTTTACCCTTTGGCACCTTTAGGAATAGCAGCAATGTTGGCAAAAGGAGAATAGATAACATAAGAAATAATGTGTTCCATTCTACATAGATTGATAGAATCGGAAAAACAGTTAAAGTTAATAACGATCCAGCAGCTGCGGCACCTTCTAGTATGCCAATGCTTAATCCCCGTTTTTCTTTAGGGCTATGGATTGAAATTAGTTTTATCGCTGGAGAAAAGATCATGGCTGCTGAAGCCCCCATAATAAACCTTAAAATAAGGGCAATATAAAGTGAATGCGTCATTGAAAAGATCATCGATGAAATCATCATTAGAGACAATCCTAGCACGATTAACGATACAGGTGAATATCGGTCTGCAAGAGTTCCTGCAGGAATTTGGAAAATTGCGTATCCAAGCAAAAAGGAAGATAAAAGCCCTCCTACTTGAGTAAATCCTACATGATACATATCTTTTAGATCGACCAGAAAAGGAACGACTTCCATTCGATGAGATAGAGCTAAAAAATGAATAAAACTGACGAAACAGACCATGAACCATTGAAATTTATTCAAGGTACTACTCCTCCATAATCTCATCGAAAATATCTTCCATCCCGAATCCGTTACCCTTCGGTATATCCATCACTCCCTTAATCTCTACCACTCCAAAAGGGTCGTCCTTTAAATAATAAGGACCAACCATTTCATGCGAGTAGTTCCCAGGTAAAATAGTGGAAAGATGGAGACTTGCATAGGTTCCAAGCAGAGTATCCCATGGACTGATTAACACACATTGAAGACCTATTGCTTCTGAAAATTGCGCGATTTGAACAGCTGGTGTGATACCGCCGCATTTGATAAGCTTAATACCGATCAGGTCGATGGCTTCCTTTTTTGCAAGCTCATACACATCCTTTAACGTATGGGCACTCTCGTCGGCCATGATTGGAATAGATGTTGCACTTCTAATTTGTCTTAATCCATCATGATCCCATCCGGGGACTGGTTGTTCAATGTAATCAATCTTATATGGTTCGATTTCTTTAATCACCTGGACGGCCGTTTTCACTTTATATCCCTGATTTGCATCAATTCTTAAATGAATGGCTGGACCTATTGCCTGTCGAATTTGTGAAATGGCTTCGATATCTTTTCGAAAGTCGCTGCCAATTTTAATTTTCAGCGTATCAAAACCAGCTTCCGCCATTTCTTTTGCGGCTCTTGCCATTTCCTCCGGGAATTCATCCCCTAATACGTAGGCCACTCTGACAGGCTGTTTCCTTTCACCACCTAAAAGCTCATATACGGGAGTTTTCAACCTTTTTCCTTGAACATCCCATAAAGCAATATCAATAGCCGATTTTGCACCAGTTGCATTCCCGAGAATGATTCCCATTGAATGGTGTATTTCTCTTAACGCATAAACCGGTTTTCCAATAATGGCAGGGCCAAGTTTTTTTTCCACTAAGGCCTTCATTGTTTCAACAGTCTCTCCAGTGAAAAAAGGTAATTCGGATGCTTCCCCAAGACCTGTCAATCCTGTGTTGGTGGTGATTCGAACAATAAGATGGGATTGATATGGAGGCATTTTCCCATATGTCATTTTAAAAGGGACATTAAAGGGTGTTCGTACGATCTTTGCCTCTACCTTTGTAATGTACAAAAAGCTCCCTCCTTCCTCAGAAATGGAAAATGTAAAATCATGATCTTTTATTTTGGTGCATTAGGTTGTTTTAGGGTTGATTAGACTTTTTAACAATAACCTTTTTCTTGAATAAGGGTATTCCATTATTGGACGATTTTGTTTTTCTTCACAAGCAAGCCTTTAGAAGAAGTAACCGTTCCTGTTGAAATCTTCGGCGGTGTAAGGTAGGCAAGCTTGGAGTGTGATAGCCCTGCTCCAACCAATGCTTCCGCCATCTTTAATGAGGTTTTGCCAGGATTGATAACAGGCACACCTAGTGCTTTAGACATTTCTTCTGCAACATTAAGGAAGCCCATTGACATACAGCCTAATACCAACGTATCTGCCCGGTCTTCCTGAATCGCTTTTTTTCCCTCTTCAATTAGCTTTTGGATCGTTCTTTCACGATCGTTGGCAAGTTCGAGAACAGGTGTATTTATGGCACGCACGGAAGCTAGCTTCTTACCAACCCCTGCTTTTTCCACTAGGTGATGCAGTGGATTTATAATGCTATTTGTAACGGTTATGATTGAAAACCGGTAACCACACATTGCTGCTGCCATTACACCCGCTTCACCAGGTCCCACTACCACCATTTTGCCCGTTACTTCTCTAACTGCGTCCAAACCTGGGTCTCCATAACAACCTAAAATGGCTGCATCATACCCTTTTTTCTCCATCTCCAACATAAGATCTACAGTATTCGGTATACTTAGGTATTCCTCATAAAGAGATTCAATGGACGCGGGGCCTTCATCTACATCGACGATATCAACATGTGTACCAGGCGCTGCATAGGAGCGCAGGATTTCTAATCTTCTCTCCATTTCTTGACGTCCTGGTTCCGTCCTACTTATCGGTCCTGGCAGTACATAAACTATTTTCATAGTCATTCCTCCTTTTTCGTTTTCGTTAGTAATACTTGCAAGTTCTATGCCAGTTTTAGGACATCAAGTTCGATTGGCATAAAAATTGCATTTTAATTTAATGAACAGTACAAATATAAAGGTTGTGAAGCACATGAAACAAGATCTCAATTTCTATATCAAGGAAAAAACAAGCCAATTCTGGAAGGCTACTATAGCACTAAGTTTCGGTTCTTTCCTCGTATTTTCAAATTTACATTTTACACAGCCGTTACTTCCGTTAATATCCAGAGAATTTGAAGTTTCTCCCGCAATGGCAAGTTTAACCGTTTCGCTTGTAACATTGTCATTGAGTTTGTTTTTATTATTAGTTGGCCCTTTTTCTGACCATATCGGCCGAAAAAACTTAATGTCTTTCGGGCTTTTGTCATCATCTTTATTTTCCCTTGCGATCTTTTTTGTTACCGACTTCTGGTTCCTTCTATTTTTACGAACACTCCAAGGGGTCACATTAGCTTGTTTGCCGGCTATTGCTTATGCCTACATTGCAGAAGAATTTGAAAAAAAAGCCATAGGAGTTGCAATCGGTCTTTATATTAGCGGAAACACCATTGGGGGAATGGGCGGGAGAATCATCGGTGGATTCACTTCTGATTTATGGGGATGGCGATACGCCTATCTAACAATGGGGTTGATAGGTATTTTCTGTTTTCTGTTATTTGTTTTTTATTTACCTAAATCAAAACATTTTTCCCCCAACTCTTTGGAGCTTAAGGAAGTTTTAGGGCATCTTATTATCCATCTAAAGAATCACGAACTAAGATCGGCGTATTATATTGCTGGAATCATCTTTTTTATTTTCATGGGGTTGTTTAATTATTTATCCTACCATCTGCACGGGGCACCGTATCATTTATCTTCCAGCATAATCGGTCTATTATTTCTATCCTACCTTGCCGGAACATTTAGCTCGACATTATCCGGGAAACTGGATGCCGTTATGAGTATTCCTATTCGGATGTGTGCAGGTTTCCTCATTATGTTAGTGGGTGTTTTGCTAACGCTTTTTAGTTCGCTTTTAATGATTTTAATCGGCCTTATCATTGTCTGTTTTGGTTTTTTCTTCGTACATGCAGCCGCAACAAACTGGGTAAGTATCCTGGCGAAAGAGGCAAAAGGAAGTGCCTCCTCTCTCTACCTATTTTTCTATTATGCAGGAGGAAGCCTGGGGAGTTATGTCTTAGGGTTTGTTTGGGAGTATTTTGGGTGGTATGCGATTGTAACGGTTACTATCTTGTTACTATTGGTTGGTTTAAAAATTACACTTGGTATGGTTGCGGTACAAAAGAAAGAAAAATTAAAAATGACTATGTAAAAAGGGAGAAATGGATCGACCATTCTCCCTTTTTTTTATACAATATTTAGTTATTTATTTGCTCAACGGCGAGGTTAATGGTCCGGATTGCTTCTAATAGGGCAAAGTTTACTTTATTGAGATTGCGTTTTAATTCGGTTAGAACTAAATGATATTGATGACTTCCTACCTCCAAGTCTGCTAATTTCTCACAATTCGCTAGTAACGGGATTGGAGGCTGCTTTAATGCTGTATCATGGTTGAATATGTCCCCTTTTACATAATTAAGGGGAACTAAAATATTGGAAAGTTGTTTTAATGTTTTGTTAGCATGAGTAACTTGTGGGTCTGTATGTGTCGCTAGCAAACTGCCAAACTGTGTTAAGTTATCTTTCAATTCCTCGATCCGGTTATTTGTAATACTAAAATTCAGGTGGCCATTTGTTTTGCTTTGATAGTCCTTCAGGCATGTTTCCAATTCTTCGACCGCTGCCAATTGGTTAATGGGCAAAATCTTATTAGTACATGCTTCATACACGATAGATAAATAAATTTTGCAATCACGGGCAAGATTTTCTGGAGAAATCTTGTCAAGTGTATCTTCTGTTGTATGCCACCACCAGCCAAATCCGCCGGCTTTTCCTGCTCCAAATAATTGAGAAAACGCTTCTGATGCTGGATTATTGGACTGAGGCTGTTCAGATAACCCCATAAAAAGTGACGGAACACCAGGCCCCCAGAAGGATTGATCCCCTGCTCTGCCAAATCGTGATCCTTCAAACTCATCTCCGGTTAGTTCCTTAATTGATCGTTTAGCAAGATCCCTAGTCTCAGCCATACAATTAGCCTCTGTTAATATCGTTGCTCCTTTGCCGCCAACTGAATCAATATTAATATGAAGAACACAATTTTCGTGAAGGTCTTCCCAATGTTCATCACAATACAAAGCAGAACCTGCATAACGGCCATGCGAGTGGCCTGACCAGAAGGCAAGCTTTAAGCTGCGACGAAGATTGTCTTTATTTAGGGCAAGTATTCGTGCAACTTCCAACATCGTTGCATTTGCTGTTCCATTATCCATTACCCCATAATGCCATGAATCAATATGGCCGCTAAATAATACAAACTGATCATTCTCGTCATTACTTGGAATCTCAGCAGTTAAAGTGGGAATTTTTCTCCATCCTGTATCAACCTTAGTTTTTAGCCATCCTTGACAATTGGTGTGATTTTTTACATTGCTTTTCATCTTTTGTCCATCATGAAAATTGACCGATACAACTGGAATCTTTGGCAAATTGTCATAAGTATGAGGTGTTGGGTTTCCCCATACTGGTGAAACGATCATTTCATGCGTATATTCAGCATTTATAAAGATAATTGCTTTTGCTCCTGCTTGCTGAGCTTGAAGTACCGCTCCTGGAATAGCGAGACCATCTAGCAGGACTATTTTTCCGCTAACTGGATTTTTTTGATAGTCTACACTTACTGACTTACCTGAATACACAATTTCCCCTTCTAACCCTGTTTCATCCGTAGAAACGGCCATTGAATGAGTAATGGCAGGAAAGCTTTGACCGTTAACCTTTAGCTCCGTTTTTCCTGGAAGACTAATGTAGGCATCATTAAATGTTAACTCTGTTGTTAAGCCAAATTCTTCAAGCTTTGATTTTGCATAATAAAAGGCACGGAGCTCTTCCTCCGTTCCTGATAGACGAATTTCTGAAGCAACGTTTTGAGTATATTCCATTAATAGATCCTGATTTACTTCCCCAAGCATTTGGCTTTTAATAGATTCTAAATTGACCTTCATCAAAAATCCCCCTATTGGTTAATTTGCTAACTCCTTAATCAACAAAGCTAATAATGCACTTCTTTTCGGCATTTGAGAAATAATGAGATGTTCATTAAGAGCATGTGCCCCGTCACCAACTGCACCTAAACCATCCAGGGTTGGAGCAAATGGTGCTGTAAAGTTCCCGTCACTTCCTCCACCTGTTTCTTTCTCTTCCAATTTAAAACCCAGATTTTCCTTGGCCACTTTCTTTGCCATGTTAAAAAGTGAAATAACTTGATCTGTTCGTTCAAATGGAGGTCGATTAATACCGCCGGCTACTCTAACTTCTACACCAGCCATACTTGGCTTCAAATTTTTGATGATTGGTATGATCCGGTCAAATTCTGCTTTCGTTTTTACACGTAAATCGATATCTGCTTCCGCTTCTGCTGCAATCACATTCACGGTTGTTCCACCTGTGATTTTACCTACATTGACGGTGGTTCCTTTGCTATAATCAGTTAATTCATGTAAATAAGTTACTTGTTTGCTTAATTCAAGAATAGCGCTTATTCCTTTTTCAGGTTCCACTCCGGCATGAGCTGCTTTACCTTTAACATTTAGTTTGAATATTCCTACACCTTTTCTAGCAGTCTTTAATGCGCCTTGCCTCGATATTGCTGGTTCTAATACCAACACGTATTTACTTTTTTTTGCTTCTTCTTCTATTAGTTTTTGAGAGGATGGGCTTCCCAACTCTTCATCAGATGTACATAGAAAAACGACCTTTTTGTTTAATTTTGCATTTGTATCTTTTAGTGCTTGCAGTGCATATACCCCCTGGACAATACCGCCTTTCATATCAAAGACTCCCGGTCCATAGGCAATATCTCCTTCAGTTTTAAAAGGAATTTTTTCCAAAATATCCCCTTTTTGCCAAACTGTATCATAATGTGCCAGGAGCAGAATTTGTTCGTCGCCATGTCCAAATTCCCCTCTGACATGATTACCAAAAAGCTCATTTTGAATAATGGATGATTTCCCAGAAGTTAATTCTTCAAATAAGTCAGCAATGAAAATCGCCAGTTCATCAGCTAATTCTTTATCACGAGTAGGTGATTCTTTTTCTACTATTTGTTTTAATGTCTCAAGCATCTCTGCTTGATTTTCCTTTAGAATTTCGACGAGCTCGTTCATAGTAGCCCCCTTTTCTGATTCTAATTTATTGAGAAGATTGTGAACCAACATCCCAATCATAGCTCTGCTTAAAGATTTCCAAAATCAACGAAGACTCTATCGATTCAATACCATCGATTGCGCTAATGCCATTCTTCATAACCCGATAAAGTTCCTCATTCGAGGACGTAATTACTTCCACATATAAGTCATAGACACCCGTTGCGGCGGCTACAAAGCGGACCTCTGGAATCGCAACTAGTTTTTTTATAACATGGTCTAATTTCTGATGACGCACCTTCATTCCAAAGATGGTCACACTAGGACTTCCTGTCTTAAACGGATTGACTACACCTACAATTTTAAGAATTTGGTTTTCTATCAGTCTTTGAACTCTGTTTCTTACGGTCCCGACAGTAACACCTAGTTCCTCTGAAATGTCAGTATAGGAAGTTCTACCATCCGTTTGTAACCTTTTAATGATGTCGAAATCTAGTTCATCCAAATTCAGTGGGGCTTCTTCAACCTTTTTAATGGAACTCAGCCTCCTTTAAAAATTCAAAATTTTCATTTAATTACATAATAAATTATAAATTTTTCAATATCAATTATTAATTTTTTATTATTTTCAAAAAAATCAGCTCCAAAAACTAGAGCCGATTTACTATTTTCATATGTTTTAAGGGGTTTGTTCATTTGATTTCAATAAAACTACCCCCTATTTATTCCGACTAATCCTTGCACATTATTGGAGTTTAGACGTATTAAATAGTTTTTCTTTTGCCAACCATGCTCCCCCAATCACCCCTGCATTATTGCCTAGTGTGGCAATAACAATCTCTACACCTTGTGCCACTCTCGGAAACGCAAATAAAACAAATTCCTCTTTTAAAAGTCCCAACAATGTGTCACCCGCTTTCGAAACACCGCCTCCAATGACAATTTTTTCAGGATTCAAGCCATTAGCTAAATTCGCCAGAGCCAATCCTAAATGATAGGCAACCTGATGAATGACTCGCTTGGCGAATTCATCCTCTTCGTTAGCAGCATCAAAAACTTGTTTTGCAGTTATCGTTCGATGATTCTCATAATAATCTCGTAATGGACTTATAAAATTGGCAGAAGTTAACTCCTCTATTGCTAAGCGGACAATGCCTGTTGCGGATGCTACAGTTTCCAAACATCCCGATTTCCCGCAATTACACGGTGAACCGTTTTTAGGAACAGATGTCATATGACCAATTTCACCACCGGCTCCATTTACACCATGCACAATCTCTCCATTAACGATAATTCCGCCTCCAACACCCGTTCCTAATGTTACACAGATTAAGTTTTTAGCCCCTTTGCCAGCACCTTTCCACATTTCACCTATTGCTGCAATATTAGCATCATTGTCAACAACTACCGGCAACGATGTTTCCCGCTCGAGAATAGCTTGTAAAGGGAAGTGCTCCCAGCCCAAGTTAACAGCCACTTCAATGGAACCGTCCTCCGCATTAACAGGACCCGGGGCTCCAATTCCGATACCGATTAGTCGGTTTTTGGTTTGATTTAATTCTGTTAACTTTTGATCTATCGATCTTGTAATAGAAGTGGGGATATGTCGGCCGCTATCTCTTTTGTCAGTATCGATTTCCCAGCTATAAAGGATATCGCCATTAAAACTGATAAATGCGATTTTAATTGTCGTACCACCTATATCAACACCAACTAACCATTTTTCTTCCATAACCATTCACTCTCTTCCCCTTTATATTTGTGATTTTCTTACCCTAAAAAGTACCTAATTTATAAGATTCTTTATTTATTTCTACAAAAGAGGCTCCTCAATTGAGAAGCCTCTTTTCATATATTTTATTTTGCAGTTACTGCTGTTTTTTCAATATTTACCCATTGACCTTTTTCAGCTGATTCAAGGATTGCATCTGCAATTAATTCAATTTGGTAGCCATCATTGAAGTTTGGTGAAAACTCTGTATCTTCAGCAATTGCTTTAAACAAATCATATGTTTCAATGATTTTTGTTTCACCGTAACCAATACCTAGAGCAGGGATTGGCCATAATCCTTCACCATAAGGAGTGGCAGGTCCTGTATAAACCGTTCTGAAGCCTTTTGCATCGCTTGGATCATCAGCGAAGCAAACTTGAAGCTCGTCACGGCGCTCATAGTTAAAGTATAGAGAACCTTTTTCACCGTGAATTTCAAAGGTTAGGAAGTTGTTACGCCCCCATGCATTACGTGTTGCTTCAATCGTTCCAATAGCACCATTATCAAACTTAACCATGGTAATCACTTCATCGTCTACATCGACTGCCGCTTTTGGTACATCATTTCCACCGTTTTTCACTGTACCTAGTTTATCAATACCGCCAGTTTGAACTGGTCTTTCTGGAATCCATGTTCTTGTCATCGCATTTACATCTGTAATTTCACCAACAAGGTAACGGGCAAAATCAACTACGTGTGTTCCGATATCGCCTAGAGCACCAGAACCAGCGATTTTCTTTTGGAAGCGCCATGATAATGGTGAATTTGGATCAGCAGACCAGTCTTGTAAATACGTTCCACGGAAGCTTAGAACTTTTCCAATTCTTCCTTCTTCAATATATTTTTTCGCAAGCGCAACCGCCGGTGTTCTTCTGTAGTTGAAGGCAACTGCATGTTTTACACCTGCTGCTTTTACTGCTTCTAACATTTCCTTCGCTTGTTCAGCACCTAATGCCAATGGTTTTTCGCAGATAATATGTTTACCTGCTTTTGCTGCTGCAATTGCAATTTCAGCATGCGTATTATTTGGAGTAACAATATCAATAACATCAATTTCCGGATCGTTAACGACAGCTCTCCAATCTGTCGAATAATTGTCAAATCCTAATCTTGCTGCTGCGTCTTTTGCTAATTGTTCGTTAACATCTACTACTGTATGACGGTGAGGGATTGCTGGTGCTGGCCAGAAAAACATTGGCATTCCTGCATATGCAAGAGAATGCGCTTTCCCCATAAAGCCTCCGCCAATCATACCTACGTTTAATTTTTTCATTTTAAGTTCCTCCCTAGATTAATAAAATTTTTATAATAGTGCTGCAGAAATGGTATGTTTCTGCGACTAATTTTCTCTAAGTTTTATTTAGCTGTCTTATAATTCTGTATCACGACATTAATTATTAATATTAAGCTTGATTTACTTTTTCAAATTGAGTTAAATAGCTGCGGCTGATTTTAGCCCCTTGTTTGGGATCTGCATAGCTGTCTAACTCTACTGTAATCCAGCCATCATAGTTTGCTTCTTCTAATATTTTGATCATTTCAGCAAATTTTTGATGACCTTCCCCTAAAGGTAAAAACTCTCCATTTTTATAATCTTTAAAATGTACATATTTAATACGATCTACATATTTTTTGATAACTGAAACAGGATCTCCACCACCTGCTTCAATATGCGCTGTATCTGGGCAAAGATTAATCTTTGTTAAAGGCATTAATTTATCTAACTGTTCAGGAGCCTGAACGTTGGTTCCCAAATGAGGGTGATAACTTGCAATAAGATTATATTTTTCAGCAATTTCTACTACTTTATTAAGAGCATGACCAAGAGCTGTATAATCGCTTTCAAGGATTCCGTTTGTACGCACCGCTCCGCCGCCAACAACAAGATGCAGAGCACCTACTTCTGATGCGAATGCAGCTACACTTTCAATTTTCAATATCTCTTCTTCTAAAATATCAGGAAAAATAAAATTCCCGCCTGTATATACGCCTACCAAAGTTAAAGAATGATCATTCATTAATTTTAATAACTCATCTTTTTTATCCTTATATTGCATAAGATTTCCGTCAAAAATTTCAAAACCAGTATATCCTGCTTCTGTTATATCCTTTAATGCTTCTTCTGTTGATCCATTGGCAAGGTAGTAAAGATCCTTAACAGAAGTAACACCTGCTGGGTGACCAACTACGCCGCCCCATGTATTTGTTTGATATCCTAATTTCATGCGATTACCTCCAATATGTTGGAATTTAGTATGCCATATTTTATAGTAGATAAGTCGAAGCAAGTACACCTCTGAGAATAGTAATCGATTACATTTTTTGATAAAAAAATGTCTTTTCTTTTTTTAACAATTATAACACTAGGCTATTTTTTGCATTTAATAACAAACTATTAAACACTTAATAATGTAATCCATTACATTTTTCTTTACAGATTAGCAACTGCCTTCTAAAGGGAACAATGAATTATTCTCGCTTTATTTAAAGCAACCAATCACCTGAAAAGAACAAAGATTTTTGCATCCCTTACATGAATAAGTGTAATCGATTACAGTCAAAAATGCAACCCTATATTTCAATTGTCACACAATGTTCACCAAACGTTTATTAGGCGGCTTTATTCCACCACAGTTGTCGTTTCTCTTCCTTCTTCAGCAGGGTCTAATGAAACTTTTTATCTTAGAGACTTGCAACTGATCCACCATCAACTCGAAGGTATACCCCATTAATAAAAGAAGCCTTGTTTGATGCAAGGTAAACAACAGCAGATGCAACTTCCTCAACTGTTCCTGGGCGTTTCACTTCAACATGCGGACGATTTTTCTTTAGAAATTGTTGAATAGCTTCATCGTAGCTTATATTCAGCTTTTCCGCGTTACCTTTTAACAAGTTCTCCAGCATAGGTGTCATAATAAATGCCGGCGATACCGTATTAACGAGAATTCCATCTGCAGCATACGCCTTTGATAAGCTTTTCGTAAAATTATTAAGTGCCGCTTTGGAAGCATTATAATGTGGTATAAACGCATCCGGCTGCTCTGCACTTTCAGAAGAAATATTGATAATTCGTCCGTATTTTACCTTTTTCATATAAGGGATAACGGCCTTCGTCACTCGTACGCTGCCAAAAAGATTGACTTCAAAAAGCTTCTGCCAGTCCTCTATTTCTAAAGAATGGAAATCATCAAATCGATTGACTACACCGGCATTATTAACAAGAATATCAATTGTTTTGTAGCGTTTAATCGCTAAAGAGACAAGATTATCCACATCGGCTTGTTTTGTTAAATCCGCTGGAACAGCGAGCACACTCCCGCCAATTTTTTCAATATCCATCGCAGCTTCATTCAGAGCTACTGCCTCACGGGCACAAATAATAACATTCGCACCTTCTTCCGCCAACGCTATTGCAATGGCTCTCCCGATACCTTTACTACCGCCTGTCACAAGTGCAGTTTTATTTTTTAATTCCAGATTCACTTATATCCCTTCCTTGCTAGGTTGACTTATTATGATAGAAACTAATTTTAGTTTATATTCCGACGCTAAGCATAAACGATTTACATGACCAATTAAGGATTAACTCGAACTGATACTCGGCTGAGTTAATCCTTCACTTGTCCACTATTTATTTTTTAACTGATGCCTCAAACAATTCTACATGGATTGGTTCAGAAATTAATGTTTCAATTTCCTTTACAAATTTCTTAAAGTGAGACGTTTCCTCATGCTGTTGAATCGCTTGTTCATCCTTCCATTTTTCAACAAAAATAAAGCTATTAGCCTCTTCCGGATCCTCATAGTAATGATAACTAATATTTCCAGACTCAGCTTTAGAAGGTTTTGTTACAAGTCTGGCCTCTTCAAGAAATGCTTCGCGATGCTGCGATTTTACTTTAATGTTTGCATGAATGATAATCATGGTTCATCCCCCTTAACTTGTTCCTTTATTCAAAATGATTAACCTGCCTGTTTCTCTAATAGAATTCCTTTTTCATTTTGTTTCTCTTCAGAAGGAAGCTTCATAAATTTCATTAAATAGGCACCAAGAAAATACGTGCCTGCGAAAATCCAGATAACTCCTTCTGCACCGATAAGTCCGATAAATAACCCAACGATTGCCGGTGCAATAAAGTAGGACATTCCAGCACCAAAGCTTACAATCGCCATCGCAGACCCTTTTTTCTCAGGTGCCAACGATGCTACCAAAGCTGAAAGTGGGACGAAACCACAGAGAACAATTCCCATGATAATACCAACAATATTCAAGGCCAAGAAACTGCTGCCAAAAACTTGCGGCGTGTAAAGCATAACCAGTAACATGACACCCATACCAAAGCTACCAAGCCATTGAATCGTTTTGCGCCATCCTAACCATTTATCACTAATGTAAGGAATGATTAGGTTAAATATGATATTTGCAAACCACATGGTTCCCCACATTTGCAGAAACTGTTCAGTGGTGAATCCATGTTTATCAGACAAATACATCGGGAAAAAGATAGGCAGTGCACCGATACCTGTCGAATTGATAATCCGAACCACTCCACCTATGGCAACTTTCGGTTTTTCTTTACAAATCGTAAATCCACTCAATAAGCTTTTTAACTTTTCCTTTGGATCTCTTGTTTGTTTTTTTATTCCCTCGTCTTTCACCACGCTAATGCCAATAATTCCACCAACTAATACCCAAGCTATTGCACTCCACATCAACCCGATATATCCGATCTTTGGAAGCATGTAGGCTGGGAAATAACTTCCCACTACATACAGACCGCCGCTCCAAGCTGCCCAAAACAGACCAACAGCTGTAGCCAAAATGCGATCCGGACTGCGATAAGTGACCCATACTAAGAAAGAGTAGCAAAATAAAGGATAACCCAAGCCGCGAATACCATAAGTTGGTAACATAATAGCGTAACTGTTTAGCTTTAAACCGAATTCAATAAATAGAACTTGACCAATTAACCAAGTGACCAATCCGATAATCATTACTTTCCTTGGTCCCCACATCTCTGTGAATACACCAGAAAAGTAAGATGCGATCGCCAACACCGCTCCATACACTGCAAAAATAGTAGCAGATTGTTGAACAGTCAAACCCTTTTCGATAAGATATGGTGACAACCATGCGTGTTCAAGACCGTCACCAGCCATAAAAATTAATGTTGCAACAAATCCCCAAACCACTCCCATAGGAAGGCCGCCGAGAGTACGTTCCCCACCCACAACCGCTTTCATTTTTAACACCTCTATTTTTATTTTTTATATTGGGCGATTAAGAGGAGCCCCCTCCTAATCATGTTTTCGAAATTATGCCCACCACATTTCCGTTAATTGCTCTTTAAACAAGGTTCCCTTCAACAGCGTGATTGCTTTCATTAAGCCTTCATCGATAGATGCAAGCATATCCTCGTGTTCAATAGAGAGAACATAATCGTATCCAACAGCACGCAGAGCGCTTACAATATCCTTCCAAACTTTTTCATTATGACCATACCCAACCGAGCGGAATGTCCAAGAACGATCCAAAACCTTACTGTAATGTTTTGTATCTAATACACCATTCACCTTGATATTCGATTGATCTAAGTAGGTATCTTTCGCATGGAAATGGAAGATGGCATTTTCCCGGCCAAGTTTTTTAATGGCTTCAACCGGATCAATTCCTTGCCATACAAGGTGACTTGGATCGAAATTGGCGCCGATGCTTGATCCTACATTCTCTCTTAGTTTTAGTAATGTTTCCGGGTTATAAACAACAAAGCCCGGATGCATTTCAAATGCAATTTGATTGATTCCATGAAGCTCTGCGAATTTAGCCTCTTCTTTCCAATACGGAATCACAACTTCATTCCACTGCCAATCAAGGACTTCCGCATATTCAGGCGGCCAGGAACAGGTCACCCAGTTTGGATACTTAGCACTTAGATGATCTCCTGGACAGCCGGAAAATCCATTAATTACTGGTACCTCCAACTGCTCGGCCAGCATCACCGTTTTTCTCCAAACGGTATGGGCCTCTCTGGCAATCTTTACATCAGGATGAAGAGGGTTCCCATGGCAGCTTAGAGCACTAATGGTTAATCCCCTGCTTTCAATGGCCCGTTGGAACAATTTGATTTTTTCAGGGTTATCTAGTAGTTCGTCCGGATTACAATGGCTGTTCCCAGGAAAATTACCTGTCCCTAACTCGACGGCTTCAACTCCCATTTCTGACAATTTATCGAGCATAGCCTCGAAAGGAAGGTTTTGATAGAGAACAGTAAATACACCTAGCTTCATACTAATACCTCCTGATTCGCCTGAACTTTCACCCATTTTTGCTGCTCATGACTTTCTAGAATAGCGTCCGTAATGGCCATTGAAATATGCCCGTCTTCAAATGTTGCAAAATTAGCTTTATCCTTCAAAGGATCTTTGCCTTCACGAATGAACGTATAATAATTGAACATCATATTTTTCAACGCATCCGGCCACCCTTCATTATGTCCGCCTGGATGATGAATCGCATGTTTTGCTTCCGGTGAAAACAGGGCTGGATCAGCTAGAAGTATTTCATTTGGCTTATCCCTGTGTCCCATCCATAATTTTTCAGGCTCTTCTTGATTCCAAAAAGCAGAGCTTTTGCTTCCATTGATTTCAAAGTTTAGTCGATTTTTTCGTCCGGCACTTACTTGTGAAACGGTAAATACTCCTCGTGAGCCGTCCTCAAACCGAACAAGAACGGATGCATAGTCTTCTGTATTGATTGGAACATCCTCATACTCTGTTACTTCAGTGCTTTGCGCACCGAAAGTAGCGACATTTGCTTTTGGTTTCTTTCTTACCGGAATAACAGTTGCTAAATCGGCAAATACTTCAACTATCTTTTTGCCAGTAACAAATTGAACGGTGTCACACCAATGAGAACCGATATCTGCGACAGCCCTTGATTTGCCTCCCACATCCGGTGCTAAACGCCAGTTATAATCTGTCTCATACAATAACCAATCCTGCAAGTAGCTTCCGTGTACCAAGTTCACTTTCCCAAAGTCACCGTTAGCGATTTTCGCTCTTAGATTTTGTACACTTGCATGCTGTCTGTAATTAAAGTTCACACCATGTACGACACCTTGTTTTTGAGCTAAAGCCAACAATTCTGCTGATTCCTTGCTGTTCATCGCCAGTGGCTTTTCTGATACTACATGCTTACCTGCTAAAATGATCTCTTTATTAATCGCAAAATGAAGATGGTTTGGTGTGCAATTGTGAATAACCTGAATTTCAGGATTCTGAAGCATTTCGCGGTAGTTGCCGTAGGCTTTTGAAATTCCAAGTTCAGCAGCCTTTCTATCGGCTTGTTCTTGGCTAGTCTCGGCTAAGCCAACGACTTCCACGAATCCAAGTCTTCTGATTGCTTCAATATGTGTCGGGCCGATAAAACCTGTCCCTATGATTCCTACATTTATTTTTTTCATTTTATTTCATCCTCCGAAATCGAATATATTTAAAAGCCGTGCGAACACTGTAATCGATTACACTTTTGAGTAAAAAAATTAAGATTTTTATTATTAAAACCATTCAACAACTGAAACTTTCATTAGTTAACATATAAATTAAATGTAATCCATTACATTTATGTCGAAAAAAATCCTCTTATTTGCTGTTTACATACGGATGTTTGACTCTTTTTTCGACATCCTTATTGTAATCGATTACAGAATAGATTTCAATATTTTTTTTTAAAACTTCCTTGATTCTTTTTTGAAAGAATCTATTTTGGAATGATTTAAATTCGTTTCCCATACTATAATAACGATGAAAAAGGAGTGATCCTTTTCAAGAATTACTCCCCATTTGCTTTTCATTAAATTTTATTTATTGCTTCTAACAAAAATCAAAGAACTACCCATCTATGGTAAGTTCTTTGCATGAGTTACGGACAATCAGTTTGTCAGAAAGAATGAATTGATTTTTTTCTAATTCTTCATCATTAATAATTTTTAGCAGTAAATGCATCGCTTTTTGTCCCATATCGAATGTTGGCTGTGCAATCGTTGTAAGGGCAGGTTCAAAAATCGATGCAAATTTAATATCATCAAAGCCAACAACAGATAAATCTTCAGGAACTCTTACACCTTTAGATTTAGCGGCTTTAACTGCTCCCATTGCCATTTCATCATTTCCGGCAAAAATAGCTGTCGGGGGTTCTTCAAGTGACAAAAATTTCATCATTAAATTAAATCCACTTTCAAAAGAAAATTCGCCTTCCTGTACCAAACTTGGATCTACTGATAGGCCATGCTTTGCCATCGCTTGATGAAATCCTTTACATCGGTCCCGGCCAACGACAACATTTAAGGGTCCAGAGATATGTCCTATTCTCTTGTGTTTTAAGCTAATTAAATATTCTGTTGCCTTTCTTGCACTGCTAACATTATCAATTGAAACTGTAGGCAGCTGGGTGCCCTCATAGTATTCACATGCCAATACCACAGGGTAATCATGGGATAATTCTTCTAATATCTTTTGATCTGTCCTTGCTGTTAATAAGATCAAACCATCTGCTTTTTTCTGACCTAAAATAGTTAAATAACTGGTTTCAGTGTCCACATTGTTTCGAGCATCTCCAAGAAGAACCTGATATCCGTTTTCGATTGCAACCGATTCAATTCCCCGCAGCACCGCAGAAAAAAAAGTATTGGTTATGTCAGGAACAACAACAAGAATAGTTTCTGTTTCAGATCTTCTCAATTGTCTTGCCAGCATATTGGGTTGGTAATTTAGTTTCTTAATTGCTTCTAAGACCTTTTCAGCTGTTTCTTTTTTTACAGTCCCTGTATTACTTATCACCCGGGACACTGTGGCTGTTGAAACATTTGCCATTCTTGCAACATCCGCAATTCTCACCATGCATTTCTTTCCCTTTCAGTGTTTCTTTTACATTTATTGTAATCGATTACATTAAAAATTACAATAATTTTCGTAAATCAGCCATAAAACGGTATCATTTAAAAACATTTTTCCCCAACAACCTGAACTTAAATGTATATCAGCCTATAAAAATTGGGCTTGCACAACATAAACATCTGCATTGTATAAAAAAATCGCGATTAGACCCTACTAAGGGTAAGCCTGTATTATTATCAATGTTTTAAAAAAAAACATTGTAAAAGGCGGTAGTTTTACAATGACTAAATTCCTGCTCTTTTTCTTATTATTTGGGTTAAGTATAGCCTTTGCTTTCCTAATTAATTCTTCTGATGGTAGTAAAAGTTTCCCTGGCCATATAAAAGAACCTTTTCTTTTATGACATTACCTGAATACCTCATTTCGTTCGCCTTTCTACTTACCATGATCATTCCGCCCATTTTATCTTTTTTTTTAAAAAAGAGAGACACAAGAAAGGCATGATTTTTACTTGTTGGGTTTTTAGTTATGATAGCAGTCAATCCGCTCAACATTGTTGAGGTCCCAGCCTCCACCTGGAAGGCTGAAAGGGTCTGCCCCCATCTCACTGCTGCCCTGGACGCTTGAGTGTCCGTGAAATGGCATCAATCCGTTATGCTTTCGCCCGATATGTCACCGCAGCAGCGCCAGATTGGCCACCTATGGAATTGGACTGACCCAGTGTTTTGGTGCAGGGACTTTTGAAATTTTTTGCGGCACCGGATGTAATGTTTTTCCGATTCGCTTACCTCCTTGAAAATATTCCAATAAAAAACAGAATCATCCCTAATAAAAACGAACTCCTTTTAAAAAGGAGTTCGTCTACCATCATAAAATTAATGGCTTCCCTAAATAATTTAGGGTACTATATTCTCAGCAACTTCACTAGATACTTCTCTTGAACGATATGGAAACAAAGTCGTTAAAGCGTAGTATACAATTGCCCCAACAAGCGCAGATGAAGTAAAACTTAAATCAATGCCGCCGACGGCAGATACGAATGGACCGGTGAAAATGCTGGTGCTTGTAAACAACAATCCCACAATCAATCCAATCGTCCATGAAATAACAGCAGGAATATTAAATCCGCTAGAGTACCAATAGCTGCTTGACTTAGAACTATTGTGTAAATCTAATGGTTTATAACGCCCTTTCACCAAGTAATGTCCGACAAGATTGATCGCTAACCAAGGTGACACACCCACGATAATGATAATAACAAACCCGTCGATTAGGTGTATCATATTGGACACATCCTGAACTCCGATGAATACCAAGAGAAAACCGACAATTGCCATAATTATGGTGGTTGTTACCCGTTTAAGCGTCCATCCGAGGGACTCGAGAGAAAGTCCGGCACTGTATAAACACAAACCACCGTTCGGCAGAGCACCAAATATCCCTGCAATTGTAATTGGAGCGATCCACCATGATGGAGCCCCCCCAATAATTCCTGTTACGAATGGAGTAGATAAATCCTTCACCGTTGACATCATAAATGATGCTGGTACCATTGCTAACCAACACCCGACAAACATTCCCAGGGATGTGGCCCCTGCCAATTTCGTCGAACTATGACTATTGGGAATATATCGACTATAATCCCCAACAAATGGTGCATACGAAATAGGTACCGAAGCAATTACCAGCATAGCGAGCGCCCAAGTCGGCCAAAAACCTCCTAATAAATAATGACCACCTTCGTAACTAACGTTGAACTTTGAAGCAAATATAAACACAGATAGAATGACAATACTTCCTACCAGGTAGGTTCCTATTTTTTCAAACAAAACTACTACTTTATGACCCATTATTGCTACTATTGCGGTTATGACACTGACAATGATACAACCTATCAATAATGTACCGGTTCCTTCTGACCAGCCAAACAACCGGTGACCTCCCGCGACGAAGGCTTGAGCCCCTGTCCAAACCATAAGAGCATAGAAACCAATCGCTATTACAATATTAAGAAGCGAACCAATAATTCGGCCCTTTACCCCAAAATGTGCTCCACTTGCTAGTGCTCCATTCGTACCTGTTCTCTGTGACAAAATGGAAATCGGTCCGATTGCAATGGAGCCAATCGTAAGCCCCACCGTCATTGCCCAGAATGCTGCCCACCAGCCAAGTCCGAACACAATCGGTAATGAACCGATTGCCATAATGCCAAAAGCAAACTGCGAACCACATAGGACATAAAATACATTGGATGCCTTTGAATTCCGCTCATTCTCCGGAATCATATCGACACCACGTATTTCAATTGAAGAATGTTCTTTCATCTTAACCGTTTGGTTGCTCAAAATACATACCTCCGTTTAATGGTCATAATTTCTTTAAAAAGTACCATCTCTCGCAAAGAAGTTGTATTAAATCGCAGTAGAGTGATTCCATCTTTATTCAGTTTTTTCAATATTCAATGATACAAAATCATCCTTTTACCGTAAGGGAATAATGAGTTTAGTCAATCAAGCCAGCTGTGGTTTAACAGCTTTCATCTCATCGATCACAATGTCTCCATCTTTTACAATTAATTTACCGTCTAGATATAAGGTACAATTTTTCATTGGTAAATCAAGATGGCACGGGGTATCGTTGTTCCCCCCTAATTCGGAGTTTGGACCTAACGAGAATAAGACATTTCCATAAAAAGCACGCCCATCCATCCCAAACACTTGATCATCGAATGCGAGACTATGCCATTGTGCTCTTTCGTTAAGCCCCCAGCCAATGTGAGATATCGCGTAAGCTCGCGGGTCATTAAAACTTTCGATATAATCCCTCATCAGCATGGCGTCAAAACCGCCTTCAATGTCCGTAACAAATCCACCTTTTATCGTTAACTTTACTTGGTCTTGAAAATATCGGTTAAACGGGAAAAATATGTCCCCTTTATCCAAAACTACTACCCCGTTAACTCCGCCATCATTAGATGTCGCAGCAGAAAAACAACTTGGCAAGTGGTCCCATCTGCCTGGTTCATCAGCAAAACCGTATTCCGTAAGGATTGGATATTGACCTAGCTGATAGGTAACATCGCTGCCCGCCTTATTGGTGAATCTTAATTCTTTTGCATTCCTTAATAATTGAGTTGCATATAGCACTCTCTCTTTGTCGCTTTCCTTTGGAAACATTCTTTTAATTACATCGAAAGGTTCGACAACCAGCAGAATTCTTACTCCTGCATCCTGCAGTTCCAATTGTTCTTTAGAAAAAAGGAGGAGAACTAAGTCAATGACAAGGTCGGCCTTCTTCAAGCATTCAACTGCAACTCGGTTATCGGTTAACGGTGTAATGCCAAACGAACCAGAAGCTCCTTGTTTAGCTGGCGGCAGTTTCAATTCAAAGGCGTTCGCCCCGATCTCGGAAGCTGCTGTCAGGAACGCTTTCGCATAATCTGCTCTAATCTCGCCAGAAGTTAATACCGCCATCGTTTCTGACCGCTTTAATTTACACAATTCAAGTTGTTTTTTAAACAGGGAAACCATTTCTTGAAATTCAACAGTCATTTATTAACACCTCGTTTATTTTTTTGTAATTCCTTCAATAAATGAAACAATATAATCAACTGTTTGTTCTGGTGCATCTTTATACACCATGTGGCTTACTCCTTTAACCCTTTCAACCTGCATCGAAGTGTTGATCGTTTTCAAAACCTGAAGTTCGTTTTCACGAATGGTATCTCCATGTTCTGCCGCTAATAGGGATGCAGGGACTGAAAGCATTTTGATATATACTTGAAAAGGCTCCAATAACAGAGATTGGTAGGATTCAATAATCGCTGGCAAGCTATTGTTTCGATATTCTTCCGCTCTTTCAGCTATTTGTTCTTCTGTAAATGAAGGAAAGAAGCTGCGGAATAATTCCATATCCCCTTGATCAACAGCCTCCTTTTGTTTTAAAAACATCGACAATGGATTAGGATAGATCTCTCTCTGTCCTGGTCCGTTAATAGGAGGATCGATTAATACGATGCCGGAAATGAGAGACGGATATTGGCTGCCAAATGCAGCCGCAATCCGTGCTCCCATGGAGTGGCCAACCAATACGGGAGCAATGGGATTATCTATTAAAGCGTTTACAATATTCAGTAAGTCCTCTGTATAATCTTTTAATAGATAGCCTTCCTTAGGACGATCGGACAGCCCTCTGCCCCTGGCATCCATTGATAAGGAATAGTAGTTTTCAGGCATTAAATTTAGGACTTTTGCAAATGAAAGGCTGTAACTAGTAATTCCCGGCAAAAAAATGACGGGGGTACCGGCCTTATCTCCTTTAGTAATGAGGTGAATTTTTGCATTCAGACCGTTTACAAAAAGGTCCCCAAAAGAATGATTTTGCTTCATATTTATATCTCCTCTCAGGCGAACGAACCTAAATTAAGCTCTATTCTTCTATCAAGCGACTTCCATTTTCACTAGTGATTACACTTCATATGGAAGACCAATAGATTTACGTATTTGGTCCATAAAAGGTGTTCGGTCGTATTCATGATATAGACGCTCACGAAGCAATGGAGCTGGGAGTGCATTGACGTTTTCAAAAAGTCCAACACGACCTGCATGAGAATCTGTGGTAATATCCCAAATAAAGTTCATCAATAAGTTTTTCTGCTTGGATGTTAAATCCCGTCCAACGAGAAGTTCCTCCAGTTTCCCGCCAATAAATGGATGATCATAGTCTTTTTCAGAGAATCTCATGACCAATCCCTGTCCGCATAATTCCTGAAGATGATGGATAATCCGCGGATAGTGTGTAATACCATAAAGTCGCCCGGCGGTAAGCATATTGACATCTGGCCACATCACGTCATCTTCGGTTAGTTTAGCTAGTTCCTCTGAGGCCAATACATATGCTCTCAAGGTTTGAGCATACTGAATCACTTCTGATACGATAGAACGTACACCTGGAATCTTCCCTGTTCCCAAAGCATCAACAATCAGCTGGGCAGCTCCGGCATACATTTCCGCTTTGGTTGCCAATCGAGAGAGAATATGCCAGTGCGCTCCTAATACAACCCCTCCATATAATTCATTAAGTTCTGGTACTCCATAGTTAAAAATTCTCCACTTTTCCACGAAAACGTTATCAAAAATCAAGAAGGAATCCATTTCTTCTCCTCGTGATTTAACCGGGTGATCATAGGTACTTGCCGCATCGCAAGAGACTGTTTCACGACAGACAATGTGAATGCCTGGTGAATTTATCGGTACTGATAACCATAATGACTCTTCAGGTAACAAACCAGGACGCATCAGATTAGAGAGGATCATCTCATTTCCTTGGGACGAAATGGAACCTACCGCTTTCGCTCCGCTAATATAGATTCCTTCTTCCGTTTCCCTCACCACCCGGAGTAAAGCAGGAGTAGAATCGCCGCCTTTTATTTGGCTCCCCAATTCAACATCAAACAGGCGGGCACCAGCTGCCGCGGCTTTTGAACGGTCATTTTGAGGATCAACTAATACCTCAGGACCCATCAAGTTATTTTTTTGAGCATAGTCAATATAGTGGAGGACATTATCTGCATATTCAGGCCTTTTGCTGCGGAACTTTGAAAGATATGCCGCCATTCCCACAGGCACGAGAGGCGCCAAATCAAACGGGCGGCCAAACACCCCGAAGGTTTCCTGAGCAATATAATCCGTTAATTCCCTTCGGCTCTTCAAATCTTCTTTTGTTCTAGGAATCATCCAGGCTTTGGTCACTCGTTCCCCTATGTCTGACCTGATGTACGTAAGCTTATCTTGTGTTTCTGGGTTATGCTGGGCATCAAAGATGTTAGCCATAATATTTATACCACCGCTAGTGGCTGGGTGAGTGGTTACATCCTGAATCAATTCGCCCTTATAATAAACGGTCCTGTCATCACGAAGACTCTCCTTATACATCTCGCCTGTTTTTAAATACTTTGAAACTACCGAAATCTTTTCCATCCTTCTCCCCCTAAAAAATATTTACGAGAATCCTTGCCGATCAAATTTGAAGTTATCGAAGTTTAAACAGCTTATTATATTAGCCTCAAGTTGTTAAACTTGTCGAATTTATCATAGATAAAGTCTAAGGTGAGTATCAAAAAGTGTCAATATTCTAATAAATTCTCACAATATAGTATAATGAAATGAACAATTTAATTTAGTATAGAATGACGCTGGTTAGCTATTTCTAATTCAATTTCCTCAGGAACTGCTGTAGACACAGACTGAAGAAACTCTACCGTAACCTTATCTTTAGAAAAACAATTAATCGCAGCCTGGTCTAAATTTATTTCAATAAATTGATTGGTAGGGAAAATAATTGCTTTAGTAAAGTATTTGTTAGTAGAATTTTTCAAATTGACCCAATACTCCCCTGCAGGCGGCAGAATAAGGGCTGCATCTGGCACAAATAGTCCTCTATAATCATTCAACCTCTGGACAATCCTGCCGCACATTTCGTGTTGTTTACCCATAAGATCAGAAGCAAGCTTAAGATCACCATTATTTATCGCCTGGCGCACTCTAGTGCTGGAGATACGCTCATCAGCCAAATGAGTAAATTCGAAAATATCCGTCTCAAATCCCAATCTGGCACCTGTTTGTTTTAAAACTTCGGGGGTTCCTGAACCTTTAAAGCCAAACCTAAAGTCCTTTCCAACAAAAAATTTTTTAGGGTTTAAACCCAATAGAACGCTGTCAACAAAATCATCGGAGCTAATGGTTGAAAAGCTATTATCAAAAGTATATTCAATGAGGATATCGACTCCAAGAGCAGCTATTCTCTCCGCTCTGATGTGCGGACTGGTAATAAGAGACGATGGTAATTCAGTGTTGCTAAAAAAGGTTTTCGGTAGAGGATCAAATGTTATGACAATCGTGGGGTAGTTATTTTTTTGCCCCTCCCATACAGTGCTTGAAATTAATTGCTGATGGCCTTTATGTACGCCATCAAAGGAGCCAATCGTTATATAAGAGCCATGTTCTAATTCTGTTAAATGCGGGTTGAATAGATTTTTATAATATTTCAGGACTTTCCCTCCTCACTATCTATTGTTTTAGTTATAAGGGAATCCAACCTGGCCTTCTTTTTCATCAATCAAAACGTTTAAGGCCAAAAGCGTTGATTGAAAAATTTATTCTTTTATTTAAGCTGTAAATGAACCCTTGGGATATTTAGCAGATACTGTTGTTATGATTTTCTCGGTAGTTAATACATCGGCATATTTCTGGCGCATATCGATAAGACTTTGTTCATGGGATGCTAATGAACGATCCCCTACCGCATCCTCCACAACGATTGGTCTGTATCCGTATTGCAGCGCATCAACAGCTGTAGCACGAACACAGCCACATGTTGTACAACCTACAATTATCACAGTATCAACATTCTGTGCATTTAGACGTGCAATTAAATCGGTCCCAAAAAATGCTGATGCATATTTCTTAACAATTAAGCCGTCACCATAACGAAAATCTAATCTGGGATCGACATTCACTGCACTGGTACCTGCTTTTAAAGTCTTTAACCCCTCCATCTTTTGGTACCATAATCCTGAATCAGCAAATGTATCATCATCATAAGAAATGGTAGTAAAGAATACTGGTAGATCCTTATTACGGATAATTTCCAAAAGCGCATTTACTTTATTTATTTGCGGGGTTAAATCGGAACCCATAGGCATACTAGGATCAGTAAATCCTTCAATCATATCAACAACGATCAACCCTGGTTTCTTACCAAAACCCAATATTTTTCCAAAACCTCTTTCTTTATAAAAATCCTCATCACCTTGCTGATGCACCACAACAACGCTCCCTCCACAACCCTCCAAGACTAGTAACATACCAATCTTGGAAAGTCATTCACTTGAATTAGTTCCTTACAGCTGTATTAAATTCTCCAAATTGTCTATCAAAATGAAGCAATGGTGATTTAGATTCACCTAATATCACATCTTCCACGAACCCGATAAAAATAGTATGATCACCAGCTGTCACTGTTTGTTCAACTCTGCAATGAACACTGGCTAGAGCATTTTTGACATCATAATTAAAACTGCCCTTACTTTCTGCAAACTCCTCAAAAAACTTTGGTGCACCTGCTTTTGCTCCAGATCTTGCTACTTCAATTTGATCCTCGGCAAGCACGCTGACACTGAAACGTTGGTTATTAATTATCGCTTGTGTACTAGCTGCTTGTGTAGCTAGGCTTATTAAAATTAGAGGCGGCTCCATTGAAATTGAACAGCACGCACTAACAGTTAAGCCCCAAGGCCGGCCCTCGATTTCAGTCATGACAATTGTTACTCCAGTAGCAAGCCGGCTCATCGACTCTCGAAATTTATTTTTTACTTCATCCATTATAATTCTCCTCCTTAATTGGAAGTTTAGAGATGATATCCCCTGATAGCAGCTTACCTGCATTTGGCACATACGGGTGCAGATCAAGAGTTTTAAGAATGTTGTATACGGTCGCAACAGCTGCTGAAAGCACTGGTTTTCCGATTTCATTCTCAACAAGCTGAATTGCTTCTAATGAAGGCATCTGAACACAAGCAGATAAGACAACCGCATCAGCTTGGCTAATATCTAATTTTTTTACAATCTCTAGCAAACGCATAGGGTCTTGACGTCCAACTTCTAAATTATCAGGTATTTCCAGACTAATCGAATCTGTTACTTGTATGCTGCTTGCCTCAATATAGTCAATCACCTGTTTCGTTAAAGGCTTCATATAAGGGGTAATAATAGCGACTTTTTGAGCTCCTAATGTTTTAATGCCATCTACCAGAGCACCAGCACTGCTAATAACCGGTGTAGCTGCTCCATTTTCTTTTGTTGCATTAAATAGGCGCTGTTCAGACTCCATATGATAACCGGGCCCCTGGCACATAATAGCGACAAGGCATGCATACGCAAGAACATCGCATCTGGCATCCGAAAGTTCGACAGCACAACGGTCACTTTCTACATCCATTGCTTTTAATTCTTCTTTTGTAACATGTTTCATTCGCATCCTACTTGAGTGAAAAGTAAACGACAAATTCGGATCAACTTGTTCTCTCCAACGAAGCATTGCTGGAATTTCCGTTTCCATCGTTGTATTGGAACTAGGAACAACTAATCCTATTCGGTAATTTTTTTTCATTTACACGCCTCCAAAATAGATAGAACCTATTAAGCTATTGTTCTTATAAACTTCACCTACAAAGGAAGTCCGATCGACTTACGAATATGGTTCATAAACGGTGTTCGATCATATTCATGATACAAACGCTCACGAAGCAGCGGTGCCGGCAAAGCATTAACGTTTTCAAATAGAGCGACGCGGCCTGCGTGGGAATCTGTAGTAATATCCCAAATGAAGTTCATCAACAAGTTTTTCTGCTTCGAAGTTAAATCGCGTCCAACCAGTAATTCCTCTAATTTTCCTCCAATAAAAGGATGTGCATAATCTTTTTCAGAGAATCTCATGACCAGTCCTTGTCCGCATAATTCCTGGAGATGATGGATAATTTGCGGATAATGCGTGATACCATAAAGGCGTCCAGCTGTAAGCATATTTACATCCGGCCACATAACGCCATCTTCAGTCATTTCAGCTAATTCTTCCGAGGCTAGAACATAGGCTCTTAACGTTTGAGCATATTGAATAACTTCCGATACGATAGAACGAACTCCTGGAATTTTTCCTGTTCCAAGTGCATCTACGATTAGCTGAGCAGCACCGGCATACAATTCAGCTTTGGTAGCTAGACGGGATAACACGTGCCAGTGTACTCCTAATACAACGCCGCCGTACAATTCATTGAGTTCTGGGACACCATAATTGAATATTCTCCATTTTTCTACGAAAACGTTATCAAAAATTAAGAAGGAATCCATTTCTTCTCCTCGTGATTTAACCGGGTGATCATAAGAACTGATAGGTTCTGAAGAGACCGATTCACGGCAGACAATGTGAATTCCTGGTGCATTGATAGGAACAGCTAACCATAGAGATTCTTCCGGTAACAGCCCTGGACGCATAAGATTGGAGAGAATCATTTCGTTACCTTGGGAAGAAATCGAACCTACTGCCTTTGCACCGCTAATATAAATCCCCTCTTCAGTTTCTTTCACTACCCGGAGCAAAGCAGGTGTAGAGCTGCCTCCTTTTATTTGGCTTCCTAATTCAACATCGAATAGGCGGGCACCCGCAGCGGCTGCTTTGGAACGGTCATTCTGAGGATCTACTAGTACTTCTGGACCCATCAAGTTATTTTTCTGAGCATAGTTGATATAGTGAAGAACATTTTCTGCATATTCTGGCCTTTTACTGCGGAATTTCGAAAGATGTGCCGCCATACCCACTGGAACAAGAGGAGCTAAATCGAATGGTCTGCCAAATACGCCAAAGGTTTCCCGAGCTACATAGTCAGTCAATTCTCGGCGGCTCTTAAGGTCTTCCTTCGTTCTGGGAATCATCCAAGCTTTACTGACTCGTTCACCTGACTCTTGATTGATATACGTTAGCTTATCCTGAGTTTCCGGGTTATGCTGAGCATCAAAGATCTTAGCCATAATATTGATACCGCCGCTAGTAGCTGGATGAATGGTCACATCTTGAATTTTTTCACCCTTATAGTATACTGTCCGGCCATCACGAAGACTTTCCTTGAACATTTCACCCGTTTTCAAAAACTTTGATACTACCTGAGTATTTTCCATTTGTACTCCTCCTAAAAATAATAGAAAATCATGAACACCGATAGTTTGAAGTTATCAAAGTTGTATTATTTCACCAAAAGTTGCATTAAGCTACCAAACTTACCAAAGCTTTCATAGTTTTATTCTATCTCACGGCACTATTAGTGTCAATATTCAATATTATTAAATTTTTCTAAAAATAAAAAAACCATGATTACCTGAGGATAATCATGGTTTTATTCAAATGCGCTCTCATGGTTTCATACCTTTAAGAACCTTATCCAGATTCATTACATCTGCATACCTTGCGTTTAAATCTACTAATGTTGAGTTCTGTAAGGTTTGATTTCGATCTCCTACAGCCTCTTTAGGAATGATAACTCTATAACCTCTTTGAAGAGCATCTACTGCAGTTGCTCTTATACTCCCACTTGTAGTAGTCCCAGCTAATATTAATGTATCAATTTGTCTGTCTTTCAAGAAATCATCTACTTGATCATCGTACAAAGAAGATATATATACAGTCGCGTTAATCAAATCATATGGATAGTCAGATAAATCTGGATGAATATTGACCCATGTGCTTTCGCGGTCTAAAATTTGAAGCGAGGGGAATTTTTCACACCATAATCTAGAAACCTTATTTTTAGTTTCATAAATCGTTTTACTAAAGATTATCGGAATCTTATCGTTAAGAGCTTGTTCGATAAGTTGTTGGGTGGCAGTGATTTGATGATTCATTTTAATAGCTAATTGGGAATGCGGTTCAGTAAATGCTATGGTAAAATCACGAATTAACAGAGCAGGTTTTGTACCAAATCCAATTTGTCCAGAAAACCCCTGATTAGAGAAAAGCTGTTGAACCTCATCAAGAATATATCGTCTTTGACCGCCAGGGGTATAAATAACCTTTAAGCCATATTCTTCAATATTTCCAGTTTTCTCCATCCGCCTTAATGTACTCGGCGACACTCCCAATAGCTTGGCAGCGTCAGATATATTTAACAGGTTTTCAAACATATGTAATCCTCCCGGCTTAAGTCAGCAATAAACTTTCTAAAGTTACAATAAATTATCCATTATGTATTAAACTTACCATCATTATAGCATAGCAAAATAATCACTGGAACTTATTCCCTATAAATAGTAGAATATTCTTGTGTTTTTCCTGCGATGCGTTTGCTTACTAAAATATTTTCACTATCTCTTATAACTTATGAACACATAAGAGGCTTCTCACAATCTTGTGAGAAGCCTCTTAATTCGGGGAGCTTTTATCTATCCTTTGTTATTTTCTAATTTTAATTTTTGCAATTGCTTTGGATCTCAAGATTCACTATTTGCCAAGTGAAATTAATACAGCTTTCGTGGTGTTCCGAACCCCCCCATAAGGGTTGGCGTGACAACGATTGAGTCCCTGAAAAGCTCTACAGTTTCAGCAGCGAGTACTTCAACCATGACAGAATCGGTTATCAACGGTAAATGTGGACCATGCTGCTCAATCGCCCCTTTGGGGTTAATCTGACCGCTCCATTATCTTTTGAAACCTCCATGGCCTCCGACGACGTTAGAAACCTAATAAAAGTCATGATGGCTGCTTCGCCTGCAGATTCTATCGCTCGATTTCCAGGAATAACTGCATCATGAAAAGTGATTTTCCCTGCATTGCGCTTTTCCTCTGCATACTCACCGCGATTGATCAATTGGAGTCGCATACGCTCCCTACAAATCATGCCTATTTCGTTTGTACTATGATCTCTCTCTTGTAATCGGACACATTTTGACCTTTAATAATTTTCCATAAATAAAACTAACACCATTAGGAAGCTCCGAAACCAAACTATCTTGCTAATATCATATGACTATCTTGAATACCTAAAAAAAAAGCTCTAACCTTCCTTCTTTTTGGAAAATTAGGCTTTTTTTCGTTAAGGATTACAGAAGCTTCTTTTAGTCTCGAAACCTTTTATTTAGGGATGATTTCCTCCTTTTTTAAAAAGTTAATAAATTGCTGTGCTATTTCTTTTGGTTCTCCTACTAATCGATCCAAGTTTCGTTGCTTTACCCCGCCAGATAATATTTGTTTAAGTCTGTTGCTTGCCCCGCCCTTACTATCAGGCATAAAGATTTTTTTGGGTCTCGGGCTTGGAATTTGAAGTGTTAACCGTTCTGATTTATTAGGAATTCTAAACTCATGTTCTTTAATCCTGATTTTAGCTCCACTAAGTAAATGGGGAACCGAAGAAACTTCCTCAATATTCATGGTACCATCACACATCACAAATGCCGGGAAAGTAAAGGTAACCTTTTGTCGTTGACCTCTGCCAAGAGTACGTGTAGCAACACCGGTGCCATCTTTTAGTTGCTCAAGGAAAATGGCAGCTGTTATTAAAGTTGCACCTGCTAGAGAGGCAAGAGTCGCCCCTGCACCATTTGTACCCGCACCCTGTTGTCCCGATAAAATCAGATCAAATTTTTTCTCACTCATCAATTGATCAATCAACTGCACAATCTCAAACATTTGCTTACCATCTTTTAACTTTATCAATTCTGCTTGATCCGCCCCTAAAGCTAATACACTCCGCAGCATATATTGATTATTACCTATATAAAATACGTGAATAGTAGAATTAGGATTTTGATTTTTCAGTTTAGCTGCTGTCTTCATAGCTGCAAGATCTGAATCATCTAATGATAGAATCTTATTTAAATGGCTTATTGTTTTGTTATCTTCTGAAAAAATTGGATTTCCAACAGGATCTATTTTTTCCCGAATTAAGACAGCGATATTCAATCTTAATCGTCCTTTCTCTATGGCATGATTTTTATCCCAGCCGGAAACGTACCCCAGCTCCCCCGCGTGGATAGGACCAGGTAACTGCTCCAGTGTCACAAGAAATGCGGCAAGCACCACATTCTAAACAGCCATCAACAACAAATCTTAATTTTTCTGATTCTAACGTAAACCGTTCAGCCGGGCAGATATTAAGGCAAACTTTCATGCTGCATGTTGTGTCACAAATCGAGGTATTGACTTTAATATGCGGTGTTTCATCTGTAGAAAAATTAACGCGTAATAGTTTTTCAGTTATATCCATGTTTACATGTACCTCCAAACATCAAATCCGTCTTTCATTAACTGCCATGTGGATACATTATTACCTCGTATAGTACTTTTTACGGCTTCCGCTATATTTGGTTGAATTTCATCATCAAAGCCAAACAACTTTTTTGCGATCCCTTCCATAACGGCAGGATATTGATTGCCCATTCGTGGGTTCCCTAAGACTTTATGGGTTTTTCGATACTTTTTAAGATTTTTACCGACAAACGATTTATCGATTTTAGTTTTATAAGAGGCTAATTGTTTTGTTGATACATCTCCCGTTCTTATCGCCTCTACTGCCGTTTTCCCAGCTTCTATTCCGGAAGCGATCGCATAGTTCATCCCCTGTATGCTGAAACCATTATTAACGACAAATCCTGCTGCATCCCCCGCTACTAAAATTCCATTACCATATAAATCAGGAACCATATCTAGGCCAATCTCGGGTACCAAGTGTGCACTATATTCTACTAAACTTGCTCCTTCAATTAGTTTTTTAATTTGCGGCTGATTCTTAAAATTTTCTAAAATGGATCTGGCATTTGTTGAAGTATCGCCCACGGAACCTAAATTCACCACAACTCCAATAGATAAAGTATCTCTGTTGGTATAGAGGAAGGCCCCTCCAAATACTCCATTTAAAAAATTACCGACAAACTCGTAAGCGCATCCTTCGTTTTCTCTGATTCCAAAACGTTCATTAATCGTATTGACAGGCAGTGACACAATCTCCTTAATTCCTAAACCAATTTCCTTTGGTAATACATCTCGTTTTCTCAACCCCGCCTTTTTTGCAAGTAAGGAATTAACCCCATCCGCACAGATAACAATATCAGCTTCTAAGTAACCATCAGAGTGGTGTGTTTTAACTCCTTTTACAAAACCTTCTTCAATAATGAGATCTTCAACCAAAGTATTTGTTAATAAAGTGGCTCCCGCTTCTTCCGCCTTTTGGGCAAACCAGCTATCAAATGCATTTCTATTTACCGTAAAAGCTTTTTTATCCTCTAATTCTTTTTCTACTTCAAACTGCATTAAGGAAAGAGATTTCTCCGAAACCATCCCTAATCCTTTTTTGGCCACCCACCGTTCAATCGGGGCTTCATTTTTCCAATCCGGAATAAAATCATCGAGGACACTAGAAAATAATACACCGCCTGTTACATTCTTTTCCCCAGGGATAATGGCTCGTTCGATGATACATACAGCTAATCCCTCACGTGCGATTTCGATAGCCGCAGCAATACCTGCCAACCCAGCACCTACAATGATGACGTCGAATTTATTAGACAACCTGTTCACCCCCTAGTTCTTCAATTAATGCAGGTAAGACTTCATAAGCATCACCTATAATCGCAATATCCGCAGCTTTTAATAAAGGAGCGTTTGGATTTGCATTAATTCCCACTATAACCCCCGACTCCTTAATACCAATGAGATGGTGCGGTGCTCCAGAAACACCAACCCCTATATAAATCTTAGGAGCGACAATACTCCCTGTTAAACCAATGAGCCCGCTATGCGGAAGAAAGCCATTGTCCACTACTACACGACTTGCACCGAGCGTGGCACCGATAAGCTTAGCAAACTTTGAAACCAGCTTATATCCTTTTTCGGTCGCAATGCCGTCACCCATCGCAACGATTAATTCGGCTTCCGTTAGGTTAATTTCTTCTGGGTTCGCCTTAAACAAATCCACAATTTTAGGGGCAATGGCACCGCTCATCTCTTGTATTTGCTTGGGCTCGACTTTTTTATTTCGACCAAGTGGGCTTTTTCTGCCCGTACCACTTGGGATAATCGTTGCTAAGCAGACGGCTGTTCCTCTCATCATGGTGCGTATTTCATCTACCTTCCCGGAATAGGTTGTTTGATGAATTTTAAATATATTTTTATCAATTGATACTTGTCTGCAAGAATGAAAAAATATACCGTTCAAAGTGGCAGCCGCTGTCCCCAATAAACTTTCACCAAGCAAATTATTAATAGCTAATATAAGCCCAACTTTTGAGCATGTTCCTATTTCCTTAACTGCTTCTCCTGCTAACTGTCCACATGGATCCTCATACTTTGTAAAGGGAATCTCCCAGTACTCATCCACCCCCGCAGAGTTTAATTGCAGCTGAGAAATCGTTTCACGGTAGGCGGTACCAATTAAGGTACCACCTAATTGATCGGATAGTTTTTTAGCATCCTTCAGCACATTTTTACTGTCTTCCGTTATTTTTCCTTCTTCCCCTTCGAGAAAAACAAGGACATTATTCATCATCGTAATCTCCCCTTATGGCAGTCCTTTAAAGTGCGCGGCCGAGCTCCTCTGCTTCCCAAATGACTTGTTCAATCATCCTTGGAGAAACACTATCGCCAACACGGTATACTTCTGGGCATTTGCCTTTAAGTGCAAAATACAACTCAGCAATAGAAGAATTATGGTTCGCATAAACAAATGTATCATACCCATCAATTGTCACTTCTTCTTCGGTATAACAGTTTTTAATGGTTGCGCTATCACCTTCGATGGCTGTTACTTCATAGTGCGGTGTCATTTCTACATCCAATGCCATAATGCGTTGATAAAGCATAACCCTATTGCCTGGTTCTAAATTTTCACCAACAAAGGACATTGGTGTAACAACATTTACATGTTTGTCTTGTGTTGCCAGCAGTTCTACTACTCCTGCCGCTTTGTAATGCCCGTTATAATCGATAAATAATACTCTATCGCCTACTTCAGCATTACCTTCGATCACATCATATACATTGTAAACATTTTCTTGGTCCGCTCCAGGTATATCTAAACCCAATGGACGTGACCCAGTCGCAATGATGACGGCATCTGGATTAAGATTCATTACTGTATTTTCAGCTGCTTCAGTATTGTACATAATCTCCACACCAAGTGATTGAACACGCTTGATTAAATGAGAGGTAACCCCTTGGAATTGATCTCTGAATGGGAGCTTACTTCCTAATAGCACTTGCCCGCCCAATTTGTCATTTTTCTCAATGAGCGTCACCTTATGGCCTCTTAACGCAGCAATTTCACTCACCTTCAAGCCGGCTGCACCACCGCCGACAACCACAATTGATTTTTTCTTATCCGCTTGCAGCAACGTTCCGATTCCAAGTTCCCGTTCCTTGCCTACTGCCGGATTATGAATACAACGAATTGCCTTGTCCTGCATGACTTGATAGATACAACCATCATTACAAGCAATACAGTTTCGAATGTCTTCTACCTCACCTTGCAAGGCTTTGTTAGGAAGCTCCGGATCGGCGATTAATGCCCGAGCCATACCTACCAAATCGGCATGTCCGTCTGCTAGAACCTTTTCTGCTTGAATCGGGTCATTGATACGTCCAAAAGCAATTATCGGCAGATTAATCACTTCTTTAAGGGCTGCTCCCATATAGACAGCAAATCCAGCAGGTACAGAAGCAGGAGGAATTTCCATATAAAAACTAGAGAAAGTGCCTGCATCAGTATTGATATACGTAACTTGTCCTGTTTCCTCAAATGCTTTCGCCAGCTCTATACCATACTCGAGGTCATATCCCCAAGCAGTGAATTCATCCAGACAAAGGCGAATGCCAAGCGGGAAGTCATTCCCTACTTCATTCCTAATGGCTTGGATGATTTCCATCGGTAACCGAAGCCGATTCTCAAAAGAACCGCCATATTGGTCGGTACGACGGTTGAAATACTCGGAAACAAACGAGCGTAAGAGACCATCATGGGCTACTTTTATTTCTACTCCATCAAAACCAGCTTGCTTAAAGTGAAGTGCGGTTTTCGCAAAACCTTCAATTACTTCTTGTATATCTTCCAATTCCATTTCTTTTGTATTGAACGGGCTGGAAGGCTCAGGCATTTGTGTTGGGGCCATTAAAAGTTGCGGCGGATTCACTAAAGTCGTATGACCGCCATGGTTGATTTGCCCAAAAATTTTCGAGCCATGTTCGTGAACAAGGTCTGCGTATTTACTTAATGCAGGAATAATTTTCGGATCCCATCCGTGAATGAACCGTTCTGACATTTTTCCTGAACGGGTAGCAGCTATCGCATACATGATAATTAATCCAGCACCACCCTTCGCGCGCTCAGCAAAGTAGTACGCATCCCGTTCTGAAGGCATTCCATCTTCATTACATAGAGCATTAAAATGCGGTAGGAAGACGATTCTATTTTTTACGGTCACGTTTCCAATTTTAAATGGTGTAAATAGATAATCAAACTGACTCATTACAAAGCCTCCATTTTTAAAAGTGTTAGAAACTCTTAAGCTTCTTCTCTACGAACCCAAATATCTAAGATGACCGCCAATCCAATAATCGCACCCTTAATCATCAATTGATAGGCATAGGTCATACCTAATAGAGTTAAACCATTACTTAGTACGCCAATGATAAGGGCACCGCCGAGAGTTCCAAGAACAGTACCTTGACCTCCGCTAAACTTTGTTCCTCCCAATACGACTGCGGCAATCGCATCAAGTTCCCAGCCTGTACCGGAATCCGGAAGACCTGCTGATAGACGCCCGGATAAAACAACCCCGCTAAATGCTGATAGGAAACCGCAAATAACGAAAACCATAATTTTTACTCTACCAACATTCACTCCAGCTAGTGAAGCTGCAATCGGACCGCCGCCAGTTGCATAAATATGTCTCCCAAAAACAGTTCTGTTTAAAGTGAAATGGGCCATAATTAGAATCGCAGCAAGATAGATTAAGACAACCGGGATCGGTCCAATATTCATGGTTGTTAAATCAACATACGTAGACGAGTTAATCGTAATCGGTGCTGAACCAGGACTTGACGCTAACGAAAGCCCCCTTAATACAGACATGGTAACTAATGTGGCTAAAAAGGCTGTAACCCGAACCTTTACGACCATCATCCCATTAAATAACCCAATCAACGCACCTAAAACAAGAGATAAAGAGATTACCAGAATGGGATCCATCCCTTTTTGAAGTGTGATCGCCGCAAACATTCCAGTAATTCCAATAATGGATCCAACTGATAAGTCAATTTCTCCAGCAATGATGACATACGTCATCCCAAAAGCCACAATTGCAATCATTGCCATTTGACGAATGATATTCATAAAATTACTAAAGGTCAAAAAATAAGGAGAAAGATAGCTAAAGACAAACGCTAGTATTATAAGCCCTATAAATATAATGGCTTGTGATGAGGTTAACATTTTTCCTATCTGTAAAGCCTTTTTGTTATTCGTTTTTGAATTGATGGATTGTCTTTCTACTCCTAAACTCATTTAAACCCCCCCAGTTGCATAATATAAAATATTTTTATCCGTAATCTCTGAATCTTTCAGTACCTTCTTTACCTTTCCGTCATAGAGAACGATCGTACGGTCGGCCAGTGACACAAGCTCTGGTAATTCGGAAGAAACCACGATAATGGACATGCCTTGTTCGGTTAATTGACGAAATAACATTTGTAATTCTGTTTTTGCTACAATATCAATTCCTTGAGTCGGTTCATCAAGCAATAGAATTTTTGGGTTCAGATTTAAACATCTGGAAATGACCACCTTTTGTGCATTTCCTCCACTTAACTTCCCAACCTTTTTCTTTGGATCACCAGGACGGATGTTTAAATGATCAATGTTTTGTTTGGCAATCCTGTCCTCTTCCCTAAATTTAATGACACCTTGTGGGAATAGGTGAGGAAGATTGGTCAAGGTAACATTTTCTTTTATTGACATACCAGGAATGATTCCTTCATTTCTTCGATCTTCTGGGACCATAATAATCCCTAATCGAATAGCATCATGAATCGACTTTATCCTTACAATCTCACCATTTAATTGAATGGCTCCTGAGGTGATTGGATCGATTCCTGAAATCGCCCTTAAAATCTCCGTCCTGCCGCTGCCTAATAACCCGGCAATTCCTAAGATTTCACCTTTAAATAGATCAAAACTTAAATTGCTGAATTTTTGTCCTGACAGATTGTTTACCTGTAAGACAGGACCTGCCTCTTTACTGATTTTTTTGCTTTTTTCTGATGTATCATAAAGCAACTCATTATCGCCTATCATCATGTTAATGATTTGTGTAGTGCTAGCCTCTTTAGTTGGTATGGTGTGAATTTTTTTCCCATCTCTAAGGACGGTCAGCCGATTGGATATTTCAAAGATTTCATCCATGCGATGTGATACATATATAATGGCTGTACCTCTAGAGGTTAACGTTCGAATAATCTCAAAAAGCTTTTCCTGTTCATCCTGCGTTAACGCTGTAGTGGGTTCATCCATGACAATTATTTTTGCATCACTGGAGATAGCTCTTGCAATCTCGATTAGCTGCCTTTCCCCCATACTTAAATCCTTTACAATCTGGGAAGGGGATAAATTCATTCCTAGACTTTCAAGAAGCGTTTGTGCCTCTTTTTCCATTTGTTTATCGTCTAATCTGATATCCTTTTTCTTTTCTCTTGATAAAAATAAATTTCCGGCTACAGTTAGATTCGGCAATATACTTAACTCTTGGAAGATCATGGCAATTCCCTGTTCTTGAGATGAACTTCTTGAGTTAATATGTACTTGCTTTCCATCTATTAAAATACTTCCGTTTTCAGGGCGATACACTCCTGCAAGAATTTTCATTAAGGTTGTTTTCCCTGCTCCATTACCACCCAGCAAAGCATGAACTTCTCCTTTTCTCAGGTCAAAGTCGACATTATCGACAGCCTTAAAACCCGAAAAAACCTTTGTTATTTGTTTCATTTCAAGGATATTTTGAACCAAGAATTACCCCTCCTAGAAATGTCTCTGGGTTAGATCTTTTCTAACCCAGAAACAAAGTTTTAACCGAATTACTCAGCTAAAGTTTTTTGAAATACTGTCTTATATTGTTCTTTCACATTCTCTGGTGAAGTAGGTAATGTTGGAACGGTTACATATTTAGGAACTTCGCCGCCTGCAAGTTTCTTTAACAAGGCTAAAGTCTTGTATTTTCCTTCTGCATACAAGTCTTGAGAAGATGTGAATACCACAATCTTATTTCCCTTTTCCATACCTTGAGCTAAATGGTCACTTAAGTCATGTGTTACGACAAAAACATCATCACGTCCAGAAGTTCTTACCGCTGCTTCCATCCCTATTGCCGGTGTTTCATAAACGCCAAATCCTCCGACTACATCAGGGTGTGCAGTTAAGATATTTTCAAATTCTTGCTGAGCCTGGTCTGCAGTATCTGACTGACCCCTTGCCACAATGTTATATCCTTCTTCACGAACGGCATCTTCGAACCCTCTTACTCGTTGTTCACAAGTTAGAATATAGGCTCTTAAACCCATCGTTGCTAAGGATTTACTTTTAATTCCTTCTTCCTGCAGCTTTTTCACTAAAGCTTTTCCTGCTTCAAATCCGCCGCCATATCCATCTGGATCTACTAAACTAGTAAATTCACCTTGGTTCGGAGGCCCCCCGCCAAGGACAATCGGAATCTTTGCTTCATTTAATTTCTTAACTGCTGGTCCAAATGCAGCTGTATCTACCCCAATCGCTACGACACCATTTACTTTTTGAAGGATTAAGGATTCAACGTCACTCATTTGCTTATTTAAATTTCTTTGTGCATCCGTTTGAACATATTTTCCGCCAAAAGATTCAACAGTCTCTTTAATCGCCTGGCCAATTACCTTCTCTGACGCAATGTCCCCAAAGTGTACAGAATAGCCAATAAATGGTTTCATCGCTTTAATTTTCTCAATTTCCTCTGGTGTTAATTCCAGACTTTCTACACCTGCTGCCTTTCCTAATACCTTTTCTTCCTTTAAAGGCGGCAAAGCTGCTAACCCATTAGCGGCTTCCTTTTGTGCCGCCGGAGTTTCTTTCGCTGCTTCTTGATTTCCCCCACAACCTGCTAACAAACCAATCATCAGTAATGAACTCCCTAAAATTGATGCAAATTTTTTTCCTTTTTTCATTTTATATCTCTTCCCCCCTGAAAAAATAATGATTACTACAATTTCTATAGTACAAGGAATGGAAATGATAAAAAATTAATAAAATTGCGAATAAAAATACATATTATTGTTAACGCTTTCATAAGAAATAGCAAGTGCCCGTTTAGCAGCGTATGGGCTGGAGGGCTTCTTGAAATAAAAAAAGCCTCTCCATAATTTCTAATGGAAAGACAAAAAAGTTTTTTATTGAATAGCAATTCTCCTAATTCTTTCTTCAGATGCTTGGGTATGATGAATCTCATCAACAATTTGCCCATCACGCAAAACTAAGATTCTATTGCACAAGCCGATTAGTTCGGTAATGTCGGAGGAAATAACCATGATCCCCTTCCCTTTCTGTGCAAGATCATGAATTGCTAAATATAATTCACATCTTGATCCGATATCAATCCCTCGAGTCGGTTCATTTAATAATAGCAATTCACTGTCTGCGACCAACCATTTCCCTAGTATTACCTTTTGCTGATTTCCGCCGCTTAAATATTTAATTTGACCATGGATATGTTTTAATTTGATATCTAGTTCCATTACTTTTTCTAATGCAGTATCTTGCTCTTCATTGATCTGAATAACTTGCCATCTATTGAATTTATCCAAACTTGGCATGGTAAGGTTTTGTGATATATCCATATTCGTCAAAAGACCCTCTTCTAGACGATTTTCGCTAACGTATCCAATATGCTTATCTACAGCCTCGTAAGGATGCTCTAGTTTAATTTTTTTAC
The DNA here is from genome assembly GCF_013409995.1 of Neobacillus driksii. Taxonomy (GTDB): domain Bacteria; phylum Bacillota; class Bacilli; order Bacillales; family Cytobacillaceae; genus Neobacillus; species Neobacillus driksii. The sequence goes on along the minus strand of NZ_JACCBX010000006.1, from coordinate 103,394 downwards.
CTCGCCAATAAATATGGCCTGAATCTTTTGTCACTTGTCCAATGATGATTTTAGATAACTCCGTTCGGCCTGATCTTGATAAACCCGTTATTCCAAGTATTTCGCCTTCATATAACGAGAAGTTAATATTTTTTAATACCGGAGCCCGTGACAAATTCTCAACCTGCAGCATCTCTTCCCCTTGATGATCGAAAATAGGCGGGAAATAATGACGAATATCCTTTCCGATCATTCGTTTCACCATTTCGCGTTTATTTACGGTTTTGATTTCGTTCGTACTGATATGCAGGCCATCTCTTAAAATAGTCACCCGGTCACTTATTTTTATGACTTCATCCAATTGATGGGAAATAAAGATAATTCCTATTCCTTGCTTTTTAAATTCTTTGATTAGGTTATACAATCGGTTCCGTTCTACTTCATTTAAGTTTGCCGTTGCTTCGTCCATAAGTAAAATTTTTGATTTCTTACTAAGAGCTCTAGCAATGGAAACGATATATCGTTCACCAGGATCTATCGAAGAAACAAGTTTATTGGGGTTCATTGGGCACCCAAGAAGTTCTAATAAGCGCCTTGCTTCATTCTTCATCTTAATAAAGTTTGGAATAAATCCAAATAGTTTAAGATAGTTGCCTAAAAAGATGTTTTCAGCAATACTCATACTTCGAACTAACATTGGTTCCTGGTAAATCGTTGAAATACCTAATTTTTGTGCTTCCTGAGTGGAAGAAATTTTTACCTTTTCTTCATTTATATAAATCTCTCCCTCATCAGGGGAATAAATGCCGGCAATCATTTTAATTAAGGTGCTTTTACCAGCTCCATTTTGTCCGATAATCGAATGGACTTCACCTGCTTTTAATTCAAAGTCAATTCCATCTAAAACTTTTGTACCAAAAAATGATTTATGAATATTTTTCATTTCTAGAAGCATAAATCCACCTACCAACTTAAATACATATTTAATTACCAAAAGTTTACATGATAAAATAACAAAATATAATTAAAAATATTGCGGAAAAAACTACATATTTTTACCTTGAGCAACACTATATTCAAATTACAACCATTTATCTATACTTTAATCTTTCTATATTTTCCCGGCGGACTCCCTGTAATTTTTTTAAAAAGCAGATTGAAATAATTAGCATTTTCATAGCCTATTAACGATGCTATTTCTCTCACAGAAAGGTTAGAATGCTCTAGTAACCTTTTTGCTTCTTCTATACGGCACTGAATCATGTATTGAATTGGTGGTAACCCCACTTCTTCTTTAAAAACATGAGATAAATGGTAGGGGCTTACATAAACTAAATTGGCTAAATCGTTTAATGTCAGTTCTTGCCGAAAATTTTCTTCTATATATTTTTTTACTTCTAGGCACACTAAAGAAAGGGAAGGATGATTGGCATTTTTCAATAGACGAGTAACTTTAATTATAACGGTTTGTAATATAGAGGATATAATATCTTGATATCCAGCATGTTTCGTGTCATATTCACTTAAAATAGCGTTTAAGCAGTTATTAATCTCCACTTTTTCTTCTTGCAAATGAATAATAGGAATATCAGTAGAATCAGATAGACAACCTTTTTCAATACCATTAATGTGCAGATTTGAAAAACTGACAGATATCCCTTTAAGAGGGTTGTCAACGCAAGATTTTCCTTCGGTATTACTAAAAGGATTAAAAATGATAAGATCTCCTTCTTGTCCGACAAAATGCTTTTCTTCAAAAATAAAATGTCCAATACCCCCTTGGATGTAAATAATCTCCGTATAGTCAGTATCGTAATGTTTTTTATACCAATTAGGACTGTTGTGATTGATTTCATTTGTAGCAATAAATCGAGGAGCATTTAAAATAATAGAGGATTTCCCCACGAGTATGTCCCCTTTCAGTATAAAATGAGCACCCTAGGTAGTCCATTTATGACCAAAGGTACACTCCGACTGCTTTATTTGATTAATTAGGAGCTTTTATTAGTAAAAGAGGCTCTAGAAATTGAGCCTCTTTATTTTATAGCTGGTTGTTATTTTGCTGCGCCTTGAATGGATTCAGGTGCCTCTTGATGGTAAACAAGTTTCCAGGCATCCAATACATTTTCCTTCGTTACATTTAACGCCGGGACAGCTACATATGACGGGGCATCTTTACCAAGTAAGGCATAACCGGCTAAAATCGCTTCTGAAATTCCCTGATCATATGGCAATTGAGCACCCAGCCCTTTAATCATTCCGGCTGAAGCAATATCCAATGCAACGTTTGTCCCTAAATCAATGGTTGTAATCACAAAATCTTTCTTTCCTGCCGTACGCGCTGCTGCCAAAGCACCTTCAGCCGGAACGTCCCAAACGACAAACATTCCATCGAGATCACGATTTTTGGTCAGCATTCCCGATGCCACTTTCTCACCATCGTTAGGTCCTATGATGCCGCCTCGTTCCACAATTTTGATATTCGGATATTTTTCCTTGATTGTTTTTTCAAAGGCTTCTGTACGCTGTTTTGTTACAAAGTAATCAGCATCATGATAAATGACACCGATTTTTCCTTTTTCACCGAGTTGTTTGGCCATGATATCTGCTGCTTGAACACCATTTCCGTAGTTGTCAGCAGAGACTACACTCACATAATCCTTGCCAGCTTCTAATCCTTGTGGTTTATTATCCATAAACACGACTTTCACTCCTGAATCCGCCGCTTTCTTAAAAGCTGAGGCAGTTGAAACAGGATCTACTGGAATCCCAACAATAATATCTGGCTTTTTAGCTAAAACAGTTTCAATATCGGATACTTGTTTCTCAGCCTTGAACTGAGCATCTGTTACTGCCACTACTTTAATTCCCATTTTTGCAAAAGTTGCTTTTAATCCTTCGATTTGAGCAGTTGCCCAGTCATTACCAGCATAGTGCATGACAATTGCCGCTGTGTATTTACCTTCTTTGATCTTTTGTACTTCTTCTTCCGTAAGCTGCAATGTTTTCGCTGAAACTGCAGCTTCTCCACTAGGCCCTTTACTTAGGATTTCTTGATCAGGAATCTCTTGATTTATGGTGATTGGACCTGAACTAGCAGTTGTTTCTTCTGTTTTAGTGTTTTCTGCCTCTTTACTTCCGCCGCTAGTAGTGTTGCTATCCTTGCCGCATCCGACAAGTGCGATACTAGTAATAAATAGAATCATAGTGATAAAAGATACTATCTTTTTCATGATTTTCCCCCTTAGGTATATAATTTTTTTACACTTTGATAGAAGTATCGAATGCTTATTGCTTTTATGTATCGCATCCTCTCCTCGGGTGTAATCGATTACATTTTTAGTTAAATAAAATACATGCATTCTTATCTATAAGTAAAAATTCACTGGGCGAATCAGCAATTCTTCATACCCTTAGTTCGCCCAGTATTCGCTTTTAACTTAGAGTTATTTTACTCCCAGCCAATTTCTTTCATTTTCTCTTTTAAGTATTTAATCGATTCTTTCGCAAACCAATCTGGTTCAGACGCTCTCGCATTGAATCCAACTTCCATTGCTAGATATCCATCATAATTGATATCTTTTAACGCTCTTAATACCGCATCATAATCACATTTTCCTTGTCCAGGAGGCAGGCGGTCGCTGTCAGCGATATGAACATGATGGAGCTTATCTTTCATGCGGTATACATAGTCACTTGCTACTTCATTTCGATATAATGCATGGAACGTGTCAAACATGACCTTGACATTATCCATACCTGACTGCTCTGCTAAAAGAAGGGCATCATCAGCTGTTTCAATTAAGTTGCTGTCTGCAGGAGTTGGTTCAACCACAAGTGTCACACCAAGATCCTTAGCATATTTGGCTACTTCAATTAAGCCTTCTAAACTGTAGTTCCAAGCTTCTTGCTGTGAAGTTCCAAAAACCACCCAGCCTGCAATCCACATAACGGTTGGGCATTCCCATTCATGCGCTAAACGAACAACTTCCTTATAATGTTTAATCGTAAATTCTCTTTCTTCCTTTAAAGGAGAGCTTGGGTTCATCCCTGGACCGCCGCCTGGTGCGGGAAGCATCGATGAAACCTTTAAGTTCTTTTCCTTAAGCAATTTTTTGATTTCTTGTCTTCTTTCAGGTGATAAATAGTCTGGCCAGGCATGCGGGGCTGCACAGCCAATTTCAATCGCATCGTAACCAAAAGAAGAAAGACGGTTGATAACTTCCTCTAATGGATAAGAAGAAAGCCAGTTTGGAAAACTACTATAAACCCATGTATTAAATGAAATTCCTTTCATAGTGAACAGCTCCTTTTATAAGTAATCGCTTTAATGACAGCCTATCCGACAATATGGGCAGCTGATTCGACAGTAATGCCCTGCCATCCGACAGTAATATCTCTTTGTGCGATAGTAAGGACGAATTATCCGACAGTAACGCCCACCTTCTATCGCTTTCCCCTTTTCTTACTCCCAAACAAAGACCGCTTTTTCAGTTTTTCTTTCATCAAACATACGGAATGCTGTTTCTGCTTCTTCCAATTTAAATTGATGTGTCACTAGTTTTTCAACAGGCAGATTTTTTCTCACAATGAATTCTGCTATTTCGTCGAACTCTTGAATTGGGAAGTACCAAGAACCCATCACGGAAATTTGTTTACGGATTAACTGCTGACTAGGCTTGATCGTTGTTTCTTTGCTTTCACCAATGAATGCCACGCGGCCGTGCGCTCTCACACAATCTAGTGCATCATTTTCAGCATATGGGCTTCCGGAGCAATCGATCGCTGCGTCTGCACCGGCACCATTTGTAATACGGGCAATTTCTTCTTTAACATTCATCGTTTTACCATTGATGGTGTAATCTGCACCTAATTCTTTCGCAAGCTCCAATCGCTCATCCAGCATGTCAACTGCAATAACTGTTGCGCCTAATCCTTTGGCGATCATCACACCGGCACCACCCATTGGGCCCATACCAAAAATAACAAGGTAATCTCTTCCGGAAATTCCTAATCTCTTTTGAGCGTGATAAAGTGTTCCTACTGCATCTGTTGACACGGCAGCTGTTACAAAGCTCATACTATCTGGAAGTCTCATGCAATTTTCAGCTGGAACTACCATATACTCAGCGTCACCGCCATGAGAGTCAAAACCGATGCACTTAAATTCTTTACAGAACATTTTGTAGCCACTCTTACAATGAGCACATTCACCGCAGCCTAATGCTAAGTAAACGGCAACCCGATCACCAGGCTTAAAATTAGATACACCATTACCTACTTCTGTAATAACTCCCGCAGGCTCATGTCCAGGCACCGTACATCCACATTTTGTACCTTCAAAAACAGATGTTCCGTAGTATAAGCTCATATCACTGCGGCAAATAGCAGACGCCTTTAATTGAATGAGTACTTCTCCTTGTCCTGGTGTTGGGACTTCAACCTGACGAATTTCTACCTTTTTGTCTCCTGGAAAAAATACTGCTTGCATTGTTGTCATCGTACTGCCTCCAATAAGTTAGTTTGAATCATAAAAATTAAGCCCACCACATATCAGTTACTTGTTCCTTAAACATGGCGGCTTTTAATAGAGATATCGCTTTCTTTAATCCCTCATCTGTTGAAGCCAGCATGTCTTCATGTTCAATGGAAATGACATAATCATAACCAACCGCTCTTAAGGCGCTCACAATGTCTTTCCACATTTTTTCATCCGAGCCATATCCTACAGATCTAAATGTCCATGAACGGTCTAAAATTTCGCTGTAATGCTTTGTATCTAAAACACCATTTACACTAATATTGGCTTGATCTAAATAAGTGTCTTTCGCATGAAAATGGAAAATCGCTTTTTCACGGCCAAGTTTTTTAATGGCCTCGACCGGGTTAATTCCTTGCCAGATTAAGTGGCTTGGATCAACGTTTGCGCCAATATTTTCGCACGTCTGCTCCCTTAACTTCAGTAATGTTTCTGGATTATAGACCACAAAGCCGGGATGCATTTCAAAAGCAATTTGATTAATGCCGTGCTGTTTTGCGAATTTCGCTTCCTCTCTCCAATAAGGAATCACGACTTCGTTCCATTGCCAGTTCAACACGTCTAAATATTCCGGCGGCCATGAACATGTAACCCAATTTGGATTCTTGCTGCTTAGATGATCACCCGGACAGCCGGAAAAACCATTGATAACAGGAACCTCTAAATGTTCTGCCAGTAAAACGGTTTTTCGCCAAACGTCATGTGACTCTTTGGCTATTGTTACATTCGGATGCAGCGGATTCCCGTGGCAGCTTAAACCACTGATGGTCATTCCCCTTGTTTCAAGCGCTCGCAGGAATGCTCTGGTTTTTTCAGGTGAGGCAAGCAATTCATCCGGATTACAGTGATGGTTGCCGGGATAATTTCCTGTCCCCAATTCAACGGCTTCAACACCCATACCTGCTAATTTATCCAGCATTTCTTCAAATGGCAGATTCTGATACAGCGGAGTAAATACACCTAGTTTCATGCTAGAACCTCCTTGCTTGCCTGAACCTTTACCCATTTCTGCTGCTGATGGCTCTCCAAGATCGCATCTGTAATACACATGGAAATGTGGCCATCTACAAATGTCGCAAACTTATGCTTGTCTGTTTTCAGGCTCTTTCCTTCGCGAACAAAAGAGTAGAAATTTAACATCATATTTTTTAATGCATCCGGCCAGCCTTCATTATGCCCACCTGGATGATGGATAGCTGATCTTGCCTCCGCTGAGAATAACGCAGGGTCTGCTAAAAGGACTTCATTCGCTTTATCCCGGTGTCCGATCCATAATTTTTCTGGTTCTTCCTGGTTCCAGAAAACAGAGCTGTGGCTTCCGTTGATTTCAAAGCTTAGTCTATTTTTCCGGCCGGCACTTACTTGAGATACCGTAAAGACTCCTCTTGATCCATCTTCAAAGCGAACTAGAACGGATGCATAGTCTTCTGTATTGATTAGAACATCTTCATATTCCATATCTTCTTTATTCTTGGCTCCAAATGTAGCTACATTTCCTGTAGGCTTCTTTCTTACTGGAACAACAGTTGCTAAATCAGCAAATACTTCCACGATCTTTTTACCTGTTACAAATTGGACAGTATCGCACCAATGGGACCCAATATCCGCTACCGCCCGTGATTTCCCGCCTACTTCCGGCGCTAAACGCCAGTTATAATCTGTTTCATACAATAACCAATCCTGCAGATAGCTTCCGTGTACCAAATTCACATTTCCAAGGTCACTTTTTTCAATCATCGCTTTTAAGTTTTGGACACTGGCATGCTGTCTGTAATTGAAGTTCACCGCATGGACAACGCCGTGTTTTTCTGCTAACTCCAGCAATTCCGCTGATTCTTTACTATTCATTGCCAGCGGTTTCTCTGATACTACATGCTTTCCTGCTAAAATGATCTCTTTATTAATTGCAAAGTGAAGGTGATTTGGTGTGCAATTGTGCACGACCTGGATTTCACTGTCTTTTAGCATTTCACGGTAATCAGCATAAGCTTTCGGGATTCCAAGCTCAGCCGCCTTATTTTCAGCAACTGCTTGGCTTGTTTCTGCCAATCCAACTACATCAACAAAGCCAAGCCTTCTGATGGCTTCAATATGTGTTGGGCCAATAAAACCAGTACCAATGATACCAACTTTAATCTTCTCCACTTTTCTTCCTCCTGTTCAAAAAGTTAATCGTGTTGTCAAAAGTTGAAACTTTGATGTTTTTTGTTCGCCTAATCTCTTCATTCCACGAACTTTGATGAGAATTCTGCCAGTTATATCATTAATCCGGCTGATTTTCGGGTGAATTCCGCCAGATTCACAATTGTTGGGGTCCAACCATATTTTTTTATAGCAACAATCGGTGGTATATGACGAACGTTCTAATAATTATCGTTTCATTGCTTTTTTACCAAATGCCACAGCCAAGATAATGATAATTCCTTTGATAATCATTTGCTGGCTGACATCCAGACCCATAATAATCAAACCGTTGTTGATCGTACCGATCATTAACGAACCAACCAGTGTTCCGATAATCGTTCCTACACCACCAAACAAGCTTGTTCCCCCAAGGATAACTGCAGCGATAACAGAAAGCTCATCCCCTTCACCGAAGGAAAAACGTCCTGCATTCATACGACCCGCGTAGAGAAGACCAGCTAAACCAGCCATTACACCAGTTCCAAGGAATACCATCAGCTTAATTTTCATTGTCTTCACACCTGAAAATCTTGCAGCGCTTTCATTTCCGCCTGTAGCAAGCACCTGACGGCCAAATGCTGTTTTACGAAGCAACACATGGGCGATAACCGTAAACACTAGAGTCCAAATTAGAAGAACCGGAATTGGACCAATGTCACCAGATCCAAAAATAAAGTTGAAATTTGCATCTACAATTGGAACTGGTGCTGTGTCTGTAACCCACATCGCAAAACCTTTAACCGCTCCCATTGTTCCCAATGTTACAAGGAAGGAAGGAATGGCTACCTTTGTAACAAGCAAACCATTGATTAAACCAACCACAAGTCCCGTACTTACACCGCCGATGAGTCCTCCCACAATGCCATAACCGGCTTGGATCGCCAATGCACCTACAAGAGAAGAAAGAGCGGCAATGGAACCAACAGAAAGGTCAATTTCACCTGTACTGATTACAAATGTCATTGCCAACGCCATTAAGGAAATGGTAGCAGTTTGTCTAACAATATTTAACAAGTTTCCTGATGTTAAAAACCCTTCATCACCTAAGCTGATAGAAAAATAGATTAATACTCCTACGAAAGCGAAATAAACAATATAATTGCGCCATTCGAAGCCTTTCAATGCCGGAGCTGCCGGCTTTTGTATATTAGAAACCTTGGATTGCATATTGTAATTCCTCCTCTGTTTTAATCTCTTTGCGTGTCATCTCCTTCTTTATTTTCCCATCATGCATGACGACCACACGGTCACTCAAGGCAAGCAGTTCTGGGAGTTCAGAGGAGACCACAAGGATTGCCTTGCCAGTTTCGGCCATTTCTCGAATAATTTCAACGATTTCTGTTTTTGCACCAATATCCACACCAATGGTTGGTTCATCTAGCATCAGTACGGTAGGGTCATTCGCCAGCCATTTGGCGAGAACGATTTTTTGCTGATTACCGCCTGATAACAGTCTTGCTTGTTTAAAAATATGATCCGTTTTAATATTGAGCTTTTGAACAAAATCATTACTAATGTCATTTGATTTTTTATTATCTATAAAAGCTCCTTTTTTAACCTTCGAAAGAATTGGAAGAATCATATTATCTTTGACACTATGTTCAAGAACCAAGCCTTGCATTCGGCGATCCTCCGGTATCAAAGCAAGACCGGCATCGATTGCATTTCTTGGATTATTAATCCTTTGTTTTTGTCCGTTTACGTAGATTTCTCCACTCTCAATCGGATCAATTCCAAACAGACTTCGAAGTAATTCTGTTCTCCCGCTTCCCATCAGCCCGGCAATTCCGACGATTTCACCCGGCTGAATTTTAAGATTGATATCTTGAACATTTCCGGCTGTTAAGTTTCTCACTTCAAATATCGGCGGTACGTCAGTAGCGTAAGCACGTTCCTTCCATTCAAATGCTTGGTCAAACTCCATACCGACAATATGTTGAATAACGGTGTCAAGATCGGTTTCACTGCATGTTTCAGTTGTGATATACCGCCCATCACGTAATATTGTAATTCGGTCACATATTTCAAAGATTTCATCCATCCGGTGTGAAATATAGATGATGGAATATCCTTTTGCTTTCAATTTGTTAATAAAGCTAAATAATACTTCTGTTTCATTTTTAGTTAATGAAGAGGTTGGCTCGTCCATGATAAGAATTTTCGCTTCTTGGGAAAGTGCTTTGGCAATTTCCGTCATCTGCCAATAGCCAACGCCAAGGTTTTGCACAATATCAGTTGGTTTAATATCTACGCCTAATTCCTCTAACAGTTTTTCCGTTTTCTTTTCACAATCTTTGTCATCGAGCAGTCCTAATGAGTTTTTCTTCTCACGTGTAAGATAGATGTTTTGGGCAACGGTAAGGGTTGGAATTAAGCTAAACTCTTGGAAAATCATCGATATATTATTTTTTTGTGCTTCTTCATAACTTTTAATACTCACAGGTTTTCCGTCAATCAGAATGTCGCCGCTATCTGCGGTATAAACACCTGTTAAAATTTTCATTAACGTCGATTTCCCGGCACCATTTCCCCCCATCAAGGCGTGAACTTCACCTTTTTTCACGGAGAAATTAACATCTTTTAATACGGGAATACCGTTAAATGATTTACTAATATTTTTCATTTCTAGAATAGGTTGTTCCATCCAAGTTCACCTTCTTTTCGTGATAGAGGCTGCTTTTCGGGCAGCCCCTATCCTATTTTTTATTTCATTGCATCTTGAACTGTTTTAGGTGCTTCTGTCCCGTAGATCAGCTTCCAAGAATCTAATACATTATCTTTTGTGACTTTAATCGATGGCGAAGCAACATAAGCTGGTGCTTCCTTACCTAATAGTGCATAACCGGAAAGAATCCCTTGTGCAACACCTTGGTCATATGGCAGCTGAGCTCCAAGCCCTTTTACGATTCCATCCTGTGCAATTGAAATTGCAACGTTTGTTCCCAAGTCAACAGTTGTTACAACAAGATCATTTTTGCCTGCAGTGCGGGCAGCTGCCATAACACCTTCAGCAGGTACATCCCATGGAGCAAAGATTCCATCAATATCTTTATTTCTTGTAAGCATCGCAGAAGCTACTTTTTCAGCATCGTTTGGACCGGTAATACCGCCTTTTGCTACAATCTCAATATTTGGATATTTTTCCTTGATTCTTGCTTCAAAGGCATCCGAACGATTTTTTGTTACAAAGAAGTTTACATCGTGATATACAATACCAACTTTACCTTTACCACCTAGTTTTTCAGCCATAACGTCCGCTGCTGTTGCTCCATTACCCGCGTTGTCACCAGATACAATACTGATGTAATCTTTTCCAGGGGCAAGGCCTTCTGCAGCTCCATCCATAAATACTAATTTAACCCCTTGTGCAACTGCTTTTTTATAAGCCGGTGCTGTAGAAACGGCATCAACTGGAACTGAAATCATGATGTCAGGTTTTTTTGCTAAAACCGTTTCAATATCATTTACTTGCTTTTCTGCTTTAAACTGTGCATCTGTTACAGCAACTACTTTGATACCCATTTTCTTAAACGTATCCTGCATCGCACCTACTGCGGCATTCATATAGTCAGTACCAGAATAATGCATAACAATGGCTGCTTTATATTTTCCATCTTTAATCTTTTTTAGCTCTTCTTCCGTAAGCTGTAATGTCTTTGCTGAAACAGCTTGTTCACCGTTTGGACCTTTATCTTTAACTTCTAAGTCTGGAATTGCTGGATTGATCGTTAATGGACCTGAAGCTGATTCAGAATAGTTTTCATTCTTTTTTGTCGTTGCTTGATCACCTGAAGTAGATTTATTGCCGCCGCATCCCGCCATTACGATACTTAAAATCAATAACAATAATACCGAAAGTGAAAAACTCTTTTTCATTTGATTAACCCCCACTATTTTAGTTATTTAGTTGAAGCTCGTTATTTTGTTGGTACCACCCTTAGAATCTAAAGTGTGGCACCACCCCCTTTTCATAAATTGAAAGTTTAGTAAACTCTATCTAGTAATCGTTTACATTAAAGAGATAGAATAGGAATCTCATGGCCTTCCAAAAAAATGCAAAGGATTACATTTCTTATTAAAATTTTTAAATAGTTCTGACAGACTCCCTTACAACCAACTGGTCAGCTAAGATAATTTGCTCGCGTTTGACTTCCTCTTTGTTGATGAGCTTCATTAGTAATTCCATCGCCTTCTCACCAATTTCGAATGCTGGCTGTGCAATCGTTGTAAGACCCGGTTCAAATATGGAGGAAAATTTTAGATTATCAAAACCTAGAACCGAAATATCCTCAGGAACCTTAAGACCCTTTGATTTAATCGCCTTAATTACTCCCATTGCCATATCATCGCTTGCAGCAAATATCGCTGTTGGGAGTTGGCCAAGAGCGAAAAACTTCATCATGAGATTAAAACCGCTATCAAATGAGAAGTCACCCTCCTGGACTAACACCGGGTCAACGATAAGGTTTTTCCTTGCCATCGCCTGATAAAATCCTTTGAGGCGGTCTCGGCTCAATACGATATCGAGAGGTCCAGTGATGCAGCCAATTCTTACGTGTCCCAAATCGATTAAATATTCCGCTGCCTTTCTGGCACCACTGATATTATCAATCGAAACAGTTGGGATCCTGGAGCCCTCAATATATTCACAAGCCAGCACCACCGGAAAACATCGGGCCACCTCTTCAACGGCTGCTGCATCCATTCTGGCGGTTAATAAAACCATTCCATCTGCTTTTTTTTGCTGCAGGATGTTTAAATATCCCTTTTCTCGTTCCACATCATTACCTGTATCACCTAGTAAAACCTGATATCCGTTTGCCACAGCGACAGCTTCAATCCCCCTTAACACCTTTGAAAAAAAGGGATTTGTAATGTCAGGTACAACAACTAGGATCGTATTCGTTTCGAGCCTTCTTAGCTGGCGCGCTAAGAGATTAGGCTGATAATTCAATGCTTCAATCGCCTTTAACACTTTTTCCGTCGTTGTTTCCCTTACTGTTTCAGGCTTTGTTAATACTCGAGATACTGTTGCAGTAGAAACATTAGCCTTTTTTGCTACATCCACAATCCCAACCATCTTTGTTCTCTTTTCCTTTCCTGTTTCTATACTTGGATTGTAATCGATTACAAAATTGTCGTCTAATCGCCTTTAGACATGCTTTTTGTCCATTTGGCTGCTAATTTCTTTCATTCAGAAAACCCTTTCATTCATTCGAACAAAAAAAGCATTTTTTTTAAAAAATAAGACCCAGTAATTTTCCATTACTGAGCCTTACTTTTTACAACGATTTACATTTTTGCAACTCTGCAAGTTTATTCTTCGAAACCTTTGCAGTCTCTTCATAATTTTTAAAATAGGCATTGTACGATTGGCCAGACGCTTCAATTTTCGTTAAATGTTGCAAATTGATAATATAAGAACGATGGGAGGCAACAAATCGCGAATCAAGAATTTCTTCAAGGTCGGTTAACGCTTCATTTAACTCAATTTTTTGATTAACCGTATGAATGACGGACTTTCGGTCAGCTCTTTCAATAAAAATAATCTCCTCTAACGGAATAAAAGAATACTGGTTACGCTGTTTGATCATTAAATCCTTTTTGACAGGAGCAGCTGGCGTAACCGTGCCCGTTTGCTTTGAAAAGACTGCTGCCCGCTCTAAAGCGGAATAAAGCCTGTCTCGCTCAATCGGTTTCACAATGTAATCGATCGCATTCACCCCAAAGGCTTCCAGCGCGTATTCATCATGGCCTGTGATAAAAATAACCTGCAAGGTTGGCAGAATTTTTTTACACGATTTAACAGCTTCCATTCCGTTCAATAAAGGCATGTTAATATCAACTAACACGATGTCGGGCTTTTCCATCATTACCTTGTTGATTAAATCCTCACCATTTACTGCTTCTCCGACAATTTGATAGTTCGGAACAGATTTAATCAGATGCTTTAACAATTTTATAGATGGTGCATTGTCCTCTGCAATCAAAACTTTCATAAATCATCCCTCATGTAATTATGTTTGGTTTAAACTATATCACATAACGTATTAACTAGATAATATGTGAAAAAATGAAATAAATGGCTTCTTATTTTTTAGTTAGCAGCCAATCTAACCGCTTACAGTATAAGACAGTATATCCGGCTTAGGTAGTTTTTTCTAATCGAAAGGGAATGGTGGAGAAAAAATGGAAATCTTTTATAAAGATAATTTATATAAGGAAGTTCTTCGGACCATGTCCGAATGTGTAATGATTCTTGAAAAGTCGGGGAAAATGGTTGCCCTAAATGAAAATGTAGAAAAAATACTGGGGATTAAATTAGAGTTCTTAACAGAATCCAGCTTGATGCAACTAGAATATGTAAATGAAGACGGATCACCGTTACCCTATTCTCAGTTACCAGGAATAATAACACTTAAGGATGGTATTCCTTTCCATGATTTCATATTAGGTATTAACGACGGGAATAAGGAACCTAAATGGATCTCAGTCAATTCAACGCCTCTTAAAATTTGTGATAATGAAGAACAGGCTGCCCTTGTTACCATTTCTGATATCACCGAACGAAAAAACATGGAAAATGCCTTAATTCAAGCTAAAGAAGGGGCAGAAAAAGCAAATATAGCAAAATCCGACTTTCTGTCTAAAATGAGTCATGAACTCCGTACACCATTGAATGGAATCCTTGGTTTTGCACAGCTATTAGAAATTGAAGAAACCTTAAATGATGATCAGCGTGATTTTGTCCAAGAGATTTTAAACGGAGGGAGACATTTATTAAGTTTAATTAATGATATTTTAGATTTATCAAGAATAGAAACGGGCCAGATAAAAGTGTCGATCGAAGAGATTGATCTTCTGACGATTATCAATGAATGTATCAATATCGTGCAGCCGCAGGCAAACATGAAGAGAATCAGTATACATAACCAATTGGATCAATGGCAAAACATATTTGTTCTTGCAGATCCCATTCGTCTTAAACAAATCTTTCTTAATCTTCTCGATAATGCGATCAAATATAATCGGGAAGGCGGCAAAGTCATGATCTTCTCTTATTTCAAAGGAAACGAGCAGGTCATTCATGTTGCGGATACAGGGGTCGGAATTTCAGTTGAAGAATATCAAAAGGTATTTGTTCCCTTTTACCGAATTGAAGGGACACAAGAAGAAGGTACAGGTATTGGATTGTCTTTAGTAAAACAGCTCGTCCAGCTAATGGGAGGGCAAATTAGTGTAACGAGTCAAAAAGGTTTAGGCACTGATTTTTGCTTTAGCCTCCCTCTTCCCCATGATTTAAAGCCTGTGATGAGATGGGGTGAAGAGGTTGAACTTACTAAGGAAAATATCCGGAAGGCTGATGACTACCGTTTGCTGTATATTGAAGATAACGCGTCGAACGTAAACTTAGTAAGGAACATCATGAAATCGCAGCCTTCCTATACGCTTTTATCTGCTCGTTCCGGAAAAGAAGGATTAGAAATGGCAGGGAATGAAAAAGTGGACTTGATTCTGCTTGATCTAAACCTTCCCGATATCCATGGCTATGAAATATTTGATAAGTTAAAAACAATAAAACAAACAAAAGATATTGCAGTAATTGCTGTAAGTGCCAATGCGCTTCCGCAGGATATTCAATATACATTAGATAAAGGGTTTGATAATTATGTAACAAAACCCTTTAATGTAAAAGAGTTTTTGACCATCATAAGAGAAACGCTGAATAGTACGATTAACCAAAATATTCCGGATGATGAAATTTTAAGCACAGGGCCGCATGGAGAGGAGGCTATTTCAGCCAAAACACTCCAATTATCGTTGAAAGACCTGAAAAAGCTTAAGGAAATGAATTGTAAGGCAGCTGTTGCCATGCACTATACTGACAATGATTTTTCAACGGCGATCATTAATGGTTTGAAAGATACTTTTGAGAAAATGGGTATTGAAGTTGTTGCTGTTACGGATGCACAATTTAAACCTGAAAAACAATTAACAGATATCGAAATTATCATGGCTAAAAAACCAGATGTTATCGTTAGCTTACCGGTTGATCGGGTTGCAACTGCTCCCGCTTTTAAAAAGGCTGCAGAGACAGGAATCAAACTAATTTTTATGGATAGCGTGCCTGAAGGATTAGAATTTGGCAAAGATTATGTGAGCGTCGTTACATCTGACAACTATGGAAATGGTATATTTGCAGCCGAGATTATAGGTAAAGAACTTAAAGGAGAAGGTAAGATTGGTGTTATTTTTCACAATGTTGATTTCTTTGTAAATAATCAACGTGTAGAAGCATTCGAAACTACGATTAAAGAAAAATATCCTAATATTAAAATTGTTGTACGTACTGGAATTGCCACTCCAAACGATGCGGAAAAAGCAGCCTCTGTTATGTTAGCAAAAAATCCAGATTTAGATGGTATTTTTGCCATTTGGGATGAACCCGCGAAAGGAGTACTAGCTGCAGCACGTAAAGCAGGGAAAACTGATATAGTCATTACGACCGTTGATTTGGGAAGTAATGCGGCATATCAAATTGCTTCTGGAGGTAATATTAAAGGTCTTGGAGCGCAATTACCTTATGAAAATGGTGTTGCACAAGCAATTATTGCGGGATATTCATTACTTGGTAAGGAAGTAGCTCCTTTCTATGTTGTACCAGCGATGAAAGTAACAAAAGAAAATATCTTAAAGGTTTGGAAACTCGCTTATCGTCAAGATCCTCCGGATGCCATTTTAAAGTACTTTTAATTAGCTTGATTAATGTTTTATTTTATTTCCTCTATGTATGTTTCTAAGCTCATATTTTACAGTATTTGAAAAAGCTCTAGATTGGACTAGAGCTTTTTTACGATAACTGTCTAACTCCTGCGCCCAGCCCTTCGATGCCAAATAACCTCCATCCAAAAAGTAAAAGAGCGACTTTCCGGGTGGATAAAATTTACTTGTCGGGGATTAAGAGGGCGCATGTGTTTTTCTTATCCAGTATACTACTACACCAGTTCACTCATTTCAACTTGTGCTAAATCACCTGCTACTTTAACACTGATACGGGTAGCGTTGCCAGGTATGTAGGCAAGGGAAAAATCCTCTATATCGACAATGACCAGGCTATCCGGATGTGATCCTACTAGTTTCCCTTTTGCCTCAAATAACGTTTATCATTCATAAATAAACTCCAAAAGTAAATAAAACCGGGGAAAAGGATTGCGAAGCCGACGATATACGTGATAAACACCGCTCTAAAGGAGTTAGGGTCTGTAAAGGCGGACTCAATCGTAACATTCGGATAGATGATATATGGCAAATGGGCCTTTCCATAAACGTAGCTTGCAATCAGATATTGAATTGTAACCGCAATCACAGCCAGTCTTGGCATGCCTCGTTCCCCTTTTTGAAAAGGGTTTCGCGCATATAAACCGTACCCGATAATTAAAAAGAAGCCGATCGAGATCAGTAATAAAGGAAGATCCTCCATCATTTTATTGTATATCCAACCGACTTCATTTTTTAAGGTAATCATAATTAGCAATGCCATAATTAATGATATCGGACCAAGAATCTTTCCATCACGAAGGTACACTCGGTAAGCCTCCATTTCATTCGAAGCCTTGGAATAATCCGCTAATAATAATGAAGAGAGAAACAGTGTACTCGTGATAGCAAACCCAATAAAGGCATATTCATTGGGGCTCGAAAAAAGTTTATTAAGGTTTAAATTCACAGTACCATCTGCAAAATCAACATAGTGTCCATGCGTAATCGGCAAAACGCTAATTAACAGGCCAGGAATAATAATACCTGCAATACCAGAAATGTAAGTGAGCGGCTTTTTATATTCCGTAGCTATATTTGAAAAAACTAAAAAGGCGCTTCGTAATGCAAGTAATAAAAGGATTAAGCTGCCGGGTATGAGTAGAATCGTCCCTAGAATATTGGCCGCACTTGGAAAAAGGCTGTAAACAGCAACCACCAACGCAACAATAAAGGTATTTGTTACTTCCCACGTAGGTGATAAATAGCGATTGGCAATGTTCGTTGCTTTCGTTTTTTCCCGGTTAATGTAAATCATTGACCAGAAGCCCGCTCCAAAATCCATGGTGGCCATAACAGCATAGATAAACACGAACCCCCACAGCACGGTAATTGCAATAAGAGCATCAGCCATTTGTTTCTCCTCCTATGAATTGGAACTAAATAATGGGGTGCCTTTTTTCTCTGCCCGCTCAATATCATCTAATTCTGTGTTTTTTCTAAAGAAGTACAGTAATACAAACACTACAGAAAACCCTAAGATCATGTAGACAATGATAAACGAAACAAATAGAGCACCTAAGTTGGTTGCGGTCGTAGCCGACTCTGCAGTTGATAAGATGTGGTAGATTACCCATGGCTGACGACCTGAACATGCAAAAATCCATCCACATTCAATGGCGATCACAGCCAGCGGACCTGTCGTTACCAGCCCCCATAGCATTAGTTTTGGATATTGTGTTTTTTTAAATAATTTTTTCCAGGCGAAAACAAGTAAAGGAACCATGATAAGAGCTGAACCAATGAACACCATTCCATTAAAAAGAGTATGGATGAATAATGGCGGCCATAGCTCCTCTGGATAATCATTTAAGCCGACAACTACCGTATCAAAGCTGTTCCCCGCGAGAAAACTTAACGCCCAAGGAATCTCAATTGCCCCTTTTATTTCTTTCGTTTCCTTGTCCGTAAAACCACCAATCGCTAAGGGTGCATGGGATTGTGTTTCGAATAACCCTTCCGCCGCTGCTAACTTTTCCGGCTGGTACTTATGTAAGTATTGAGCGGATTCATGTCCATTTAGAGCGGTGAGAAAAGCAAAGATACCACCTACTACTAGACTTAGAACCAGTGCTTTTTGATGAAATAGATATACTCTCGAACCGATTTTATTTTTCATCATTTTAAAAGACGCAACAGACGCAACCACAAAAGCTCCCACTACATAGGCAGATAATGCCACATGGCCGGCTGTTACAAAGAAGCTGGGGTTAAAAAATGCAGCCCAAGGATCAATGTCTAGAAATTTTCCATCTTCATAGCGAAATCCTGCAGGTGTACCCTGAAAGGCATGGACATTGGTAATTAAGACAGCAGAGGACAGAGCACCAATGGCCACCAGAACTAAACTAGCAATCCGCATCCAAGGAGCGATTCTTTCTGCTGCATAGACGTAGATAGACATAAACAATGCTTCAATAAAAAAGGCATAGATTTCGATTTGGAAAGGAAGGGGCATTACTCGACCGATCACTTCCATAAAACCAGGCCACAATAACGATAATTGAACGCCTGCAATCGTACCAGTCGGGATCCCAACTCCGAGTAAAACGGCGAATGCCTTTGTCCAGCGTTTCGCCATTACAACATAATCCTGATCCTTCGTTTTTTGATAGAGAAGCTCTGCAACTAAAATCATGAGCGGCAAACCGACGCCTATCGTGGCAAATATAATATGAAAAGCCATTGTCGTTCCAAATAAGGAACGGGCTATTAATAAATCACTCAAATTGAATTCTCCCCCTACGTATCATGTTCTTAATAATTATTTCCAAAAGAACCATTAATATGTAGAGTTGATGATTTCTCAATACAAAAATCTCACCTTCCATCCTGAAGGTGAGATTTTTATTTATATTTACATATTATGACCCATACTTGGCATGTCAGAAACGATGGTTGGATCGACCATTCCAGTGATCATGGCAATGTGTGCGAAGATTAGAAACATACCAACAAAGATCGCATGAACCTTTAATTTTTCTTCTTGTGATTTGTTTTTATGAATAATATTTAAATCCAAAAGTGCCATTCCTAGCAATGGAATTATGCCAAGTAAGTAAAACCCTACTGCTACTACATCAATCCATCCGTGCCATTCTCCGTTTGATGTTATCGGAATAACAGCATTAAATAATAAGTAAATAAAAATACCAGTGAAATAAATCCCTACAAAAATAGAGGTTACTTTGTTAACCAATCTTAATTTACCAGTTAGATTCCTAGTAAATAAAATAGCTAATTCTGTTACAGCAATTGTTTCCGCACAGATAACCGGAATCGCCATAAAAATAATCAGATTCCACGGTTGATTATCTGCTAGTAACCCCATATAATGTGTCATGTTCATACGCTTATATCCTCCTAAAATCTCTTTTGTTTTGTTTCGCTGCAGATTGATTGTAGGTTTAGGATATAAAGATACGATGAAGAAACTGTGACAAAAACATGACAGATACTCAGCTTGATACCTTAGTACCTTTCGACTACTGATTACTATTAATGAGCATACAAAATAGAGCTGACGGTAATCCCCCGCCAGCTCTATTTCTACTAATTTTTTTATTTAACAGCGGAAAGCGCAGTTCTTTTACTGTCCATAAAATTAATTCGTAATGGCTTCTCGTTTGCGCTTTTTCTCCATTTGCTTTTCGTGCGCGCGGGAGTGGGCACGGTGGCGGTCTTCTTCCACTTCATTCGACATTTGGACACCCATAGGCACTGTGGTTGCTGCAATTTCTTTGAGCCCTTGCTGATCTTTCTCAAAAACAAATGACGCTCTTGTTGAAATATCTGCACCCTGCTCAGTTACAAATGGGACGACACGGTAATCTGCACGCCATTGTTCAGGAGTGACCCGGCAGCGAACGTAACCGCGGTAATTATTAAAAAATTTAATATGCGGGTTATCAGCTAAAGATTTGGCCGTATCTGCACGCCAATCTGATCCGTCTCCACCCGAAGTAATCGATGTTCCAACAAATTCTGCTCCAAAAATCGGAGATTCTGGATTGTTGTAATCTGTCGTTAGGTTAGAAGCCCAGCTTGCATGAACATCTCCAGTAAGAACGATAACATTGTTGATGTTATTGCCAGCAACAAAATCGGTAATACGCTGACGCGCGGCCGGATATCCATCCCATGAATCCATACTGAATTTGGGTGCTGTGATGCTTCCTGATTTACGCTGTGCAAAGAAAATCTGTTGCGCAAGGACGTTCCAATGAGATTTTGAGTTTCCTAGATTACCCAGCAGCCATTTTTCTTGCTCTGTCCCAAGAAGAGTGCGTTTTGGATCCAAGGATTCTGGTGTATGAGCTTTTGATCCATCCCCATTTGCCTGGTCATCTCGGTACTGACGTGTATCAAGTACATAGAAGTTGGCCAAATCACCATATGTAAAATCCCGGTATAATTGCATGCCGCCATCGTGAGGCAATGACGACCTCCGGAGTGGCATATGCTCGTAATAAGCCTGGTACGCAGCTGCACGGCGCTTGATAAACGCCTCAACAGACTGGCCTTTTTCTGGAATGACATTTGCATAATTGTTTTCCACTTCATGATCATCCCAAGTAACAATCCATGGGAATGCAGCGTGTGCAGCCCTTAGGTGTTCATCTGAACGATATTGAGCATGACGATTGCGGTAATCTTCAATCGTGATAATTTCATCGCCTTTGTGTGCACGGACATTGCCCGTTGGTGAAAGATACTCGTTCGTTCCGTATTCATATATGTAATCACCGAGGTGGAATACAAGATCTAGATCCTCTTTCGCCATATGCTTGTACGCAGTAAAATAGCCGTGTTCATACTGCTGACAGGAAGCAAATGCGAACGTCATGCTTGCTACGCTGGCACCTGCTGCCGGTAAGGTTTTTGTTTTTCCAACAGGACTTAGTTCATTTCCGGTTTTGAAGCGGTAGAAATAAACGGTATTTGCCTGCAAGCCGCTCACTTCTACATGGACAGAATGTGCGAGATTAGGAGAAGCATGCTCTGTTCCTCGTTTGATTACGTTGCGGAAGTTTTCATCTGTTGAAAGCTCCCAATTAACGGGAACGACGTGAGCAGGCATGCCTCCACCATTTAATGGATCCGGAGCCAACCTTGTCCAAAGTACGACACTGTCTGACAGCGGGTCGCCGGAAGCAACACCAAGCGTAAAAGGATAATCACTGAAATTCGGAGCCGCATCTACTTTAAATCCTCCCAATGATTGAGCAATGGTCAGCCCAAGGGATAGCCCAGCGATCTTGCCGGCTCCATGAAGAAAGCTGCGGCGGTCTAAATTCTTTTTCAAATTTTGTTCGTTAAACTTCCTAATCATTTCATCCAAATTTGTCATAATCTTTCCCCTCTCACATTACATATTTCTACTACGGCTTTGATTATAACTAGAATTCGTTAAAATATTATGAAGATTGTAAATAGAAGAAAAGTATGATTTCCGATAGATGGTTCATATATAATAGGCCTTTTAATTTAGATAAGAATTAAAAATACAACAATAATTGTGATTTCTTCCAATCAACGGCAAATTCTATCGTTTTTTTATAGCTTATTTCACCTGTTTTTCTTAATATTATTTTCATAAAAAACTTACAAACTATCATCTTCGTTCCCCCTTACACCAAAAAAATCCCACCTTCCATACAGAAAGTGAGATTGTTTCGTTTAGTTCTCTCGATTTACCATTGTGTTATTTTACCTGAGCAACTTCCTCTCCCTGGTAAATCCGAAATGCTGGAACAATTGTGTCGGAAACAATTTCTTTTCCTTTTTCACGAATGAAGTCCAATTTATAATAGGCATCAAATCGTTGGCTGATTTCCGTTTTAACTAGTTCCGGCGGAGTAACCACGATAAATTGGAATTTCAGTTTTTCCGCTACGGCGAAGATCGGATCAAGGACATGTACCGATGCCGCTTGTCCGAACGGATTATCACAGACTAACGGAACCCAGCTTTGATCGGTTTCGCTTTTAACCGATAATAACATCATCATCATGACCATTCTGGCGGATAACTTTTGTCCTCCACTGCCATCCGATTTCGTTTTAGATCCTTGATTAATCGTCTGCCAGGTGGAATAATGCTCTCTTTGCGGCTTCCCGTACATAAAGGCATTATCCGTTCGCATGTTATAGACAAGCAGTTCAGGATATCGATTTCGGAGTGATACAAATAATATTTGCTCATCACTGATCAGCTGTTTGATTTCTTCGTCTAAAGCCCGGTTATGATCGTCAATCATATCAAATTGTTTCGTAATTTTGTTAATCGCAGAAACAAAATGCTGCTTCAGCAGTGGTTCGATATCTTCAGGCTTTTTAGGTAAAATATCTTCTTTCAGCTGGACGAGCGGAAAAGATCCTCGTTCATTTTTCAACTTCATTTTCGCCACCATCGAACGAATCGCCTCTGAAATGCTCATCACTTTCATGCTGGCACGGCTAGCCCAGAAGTTTTGCGCCTTCTCTGCCCTTTCCTTATCGCGTTCCAATTGCTCCAATCCACTTTGTGAAAAACGCTTCATATTTTTAACAATGCTTTGGATATGCGTATAATGCCTTGTGTCCAAATGGTCTAGTGTGGTTAATACTTCATTTTTAAAACGAATCTCCCAATCTTTACCTTCAATCGTAAGCTTTAAATTGCGCAATGATTGGTCAATTTTCGCATGCTTTTCTTGACCTTCTTCTTGAATACCTTGATGTTCTTCACACCAGGACAAGATACATGCTTTTCCTTGACTCTTAATTTTTTCTACATCATCATTCGTAAATACGGCTGCTTCCTCTTTTAGGATAACAGAAAGTGTTAACAAATCCCCTTCATAACCTGCAATATTCGTTTCTGTTACTTTTTGAACTTTCTCAGCCTTCTTTACTTCCTCTTTCGTTACTTTCGTCTGGTCTTTTATTTCTACTTCTTTAACTTCTAAGTCAAGGTCTTCCCAGGCTTCTGGCTGTTTTTCATGCTTTTCTACTTTTTTTCCTAATTTTTCACGTTGTTCAATTGCATGCTTTAAGGAGGTTTCCGCAACAGTTACCGCCGTTCCTTGTTCACGTTCTTCTTTTTCTGCGGTCTTCGCTTCCTTCTGAGCATTTTGCAGCATGTTTTCTAAAATACTGATTGGTTCCTCTGGTTCAGCTGCATTTTTCCAATCCTCATCATGAGCATGGAGTTTTTTCTCTAATTTCTTCTGCTGCTTTTGTTCTGTTTCTTTTCTTGCTTGAAGAACGAGTAATTCTCTTGCTTGTTCTTCCTTTGATTTTTGCAGTTGTTTTAACTCTTCAATACTTCCGTTTAATTCTTGTAATAAATGTGTTGAAAGCTTAGGGACCTCTTCACTTTGATCTGCTTTTTGTTCAGCAGGAAAAACAGCTTCTTCTATAAATAAAGAAATCTCCTTAATATTTTGTTCGGTTGTAAGTTTCCATTCCAAGTATGTTTGATTCCACTGGTTTTGCAGTTCAACGGTATGCTGGTGCTCTTTGCCTATTTCTTGCTGCTGAGAATCTAAGGCATCCTTCTGTTTTTCTTTTTCGAGTTTCACCCGCTTGTTTTCTTGATGCAGTGTTTTTTCTTGATCAAAACCTTCTAATTTCTCTACATCTTTTGTAAGTTTTTCTATCTTCCGGTTTGTCTTTTCTAGCTGTTGTTTTAACTCAAGTTGTAATTCTCTTTCCTTTTCTTCTTGTGTCTTAATTTCCTGTAGTTTCGTTTTGAGAGAAAGGAGAGTGTTTTGTTCCTGAACAATAGTCTTTTCGAAATCGCTAGAAAGCTCACTGGATGAAAAACGATCGATTTCTTTCAAAATACGACGCAGGGACGTTTCTGTTTTTTCAATTTCAGATAGTATATCTTTCTTGTCTTCTATTTGTTTAGCAATGTTTATTTTCCAGCTGGTAAATTGATTTTTATCGGTTAATAGCTCTTTCTCTGTTCCGTTGATGATGACAAAGGATGGCTTGTGCTGTTCATTGTTCATTTCTTCACGCAAGAAAATCGGAACAGGGCTTTTAAACATTCTTCCTGAAAGAACCTGCTGGTTTATTTTTTGCCATTGCTGACCGCTTACGACCAAACCATACGGGAGAAGTGGATAGGTGTTTAATGTATTTGCGAGTTCTTCGGGACTTAATGATTGCAGAAATTGAGTACCAAAAAAGACATCAATTCCAGTTTTCTCATCAATCCAGTCCTTTAATTCCTTTACATCTTTATTGGCAATCCAAAAGGGCTCATCGTTTAAGGAATGATCGAGTTGTGTTTCCCAAAGTTCTTTTTTCATTTGTTCCGCTTGTTGGCGGTTATTGCTCAATATTTCTTCTATTTGTATTGAATACTTCGATAAGAGTGAGTGAGCAAATGGTGCTGTGACATCATCTAATAAACCATGAAGCTTATCTAATAGCTTTGCTTCTTTCTCTCTTTGCTTTTCATTTGCTAGATTTAACTCCTCAAGTTTTTCTTCTGAAAACTGAATCGATTGGACGAGCGTTCCGTGTGAAGTGGCTAACTTGTTTTGCTTTTCACTCGACTCCTTATCTTTTGTTTGCAGATCTACTAATGTTGCTTTTTTATCTTCAATTTGTTTCAAGAAACTCTCCGTCAATCCCTTTAAGTCATAGGTTAAGCGGTCACCAAATTCTTTGATGAGTGCTGCTTCCTTTGAATCAAAGTTATGCATTTGCGTATATAGAAAATCAATTTCAGTACTAAGCTGTGCAATGTCTTTTGTCTTCTGTTTATCTTGCTGAGACAGTTCCTTTGCTTTTTTAGATAAAAACTTTTGATACCCTAAATACTGCTTAATCCCTTCTTGTATCGATAAGAAGGAATGCTCCCATTGCGATCTTGCTACTTGTTTAATTTCATCCATTCTTTGATTCACTTGCTCTAAACCGCTGTTTTGTTCCAATGTTGCAATCTGCTGAGAAAGTGAACGAATACTTTGCTCGTTTTCATTCCATTCTTTTAATAAAGCTTGAAAGGCAAGCTGTTCTTTTCGTTCCAGTTTCTCTTTAACAATCCCTTGCAGGGAAGTATGTTTTTCCTTTTCTTCGACTAATTTCTTTTCCCAATCCATGACCTCTCTGTGAGCTTTTGCAAACTCTAAATTATCCTTTTGATAACGTAAATCGGCCTGCTTTAGGATTAGTTTCTCTATGTCTTTCTGTATAGCAAGCAAACCTTCCTCTTCTGTTTGCTTTAAATGCTCTAACGCACCAAGAAGCTGTTTGCCTGTCTGGATACTGGCCAGCACAATTTCTTTATGTTCTACCCCTTTAGCTAAGTGCTCTTCAAATGGGACAATGTCTTCTAAAAACTCTTTATGGGCTTGCTCTCTTTTCAAAAGTACAGGCAGGTCCTTCGCAATACTTGCCTGACTCTTAAAAATCTCCACAAGATCGTTTTTTTGATGTTCGGTTCGATGTAACACCTGACTCACAGTCGGGATGATTCGTCTTTGGAACAGGGAATGATCATCCTCAGCTCCCTCGAAGTATTTCCCAACACCGCCTTCATCCTTGTTAATGTCCTTCATAATATCCCAGTCTTTACGGTTAATGCCGTATGTATCAAGGATGCGATAGTGCTTCTTCGTATCTCGGTAAACGTCATATCCATTCCATTTTAAATAGTCTTTCAAGCTTTCGGTATCAGCAGCCTCACCATTTTCATAAAGCGGAATATGCTCAAGCGCTGCCTCTTCCTTCCGTTCAAATTCTCTTGTATAAAAGGTTATATTAGGGAGAATCTTAGCTTCCTGTTCCAATGTTTTATTTTCGTTTTCTTCACTCATCGAAATCCGTTGCTCAGCTGAAAACATTCCTCCGGTTATCAAATGGCGGCGGTCCGCTCCGTCCAATTCCCACTGAATGAGAACATGAAAGGTATAGGGTATAAACTGCTCTTTATTATTAAAAAAGAACTGCTGATAATAACGATTGTTTTGCTTTCCCCAAGAGGTTCCGGGTTTAAGAATTTGGAAAATGGTCTGAAGGAACACACCTTTTCCGCCGCCATTCATCATCGCTATCAGACCATTAGTTGATGTTTCATCATTATGAAAATTAAACGTGGTATCTTTATATTGCTTTTGCATGCCATCATACTTCAGGCCGACAATTCTAATTCGATGGATTTTCGGCATGCTCATCCTCCTCAGCTGTCATTAACTTTTTAAAAAGTTCATAACGGTCGTAATCGTGATACAAATATTCAATCCGCTCAAAAAGCTCATTCTTAGGAATAACCTTTGCGATATCGTCCCGATCCAATATGACGATAAGCCCCTCTGTCTCCAATAAGCGCATAGCGCCGGCAATTAAACCGATTCTGGTTCGTTTATTGCCCTTCTTTAACCCAAAATCGTCACTATCGACCTCCATGTATTTCCATGTGGTCACCACTTCCTTCATATCAATTCGCTCTTCTTCTCCGAAGGTTGGTTGATGTTTGAGTATGCTCTCCCATTTAATGATGAGATCATTCACTTGGCGTTCTAAAGCATAGAAGCTAATTCCTTCCCGCTTCGTTCGGATTTTTGTCGCCTGGTTGCGGTCGATGGCCGCTAAAAAAGACATAATGATGATGCTTATAAGATGAAAATGTTTTTTCGTTTCAACTTGCTTATGCTTATCTTTCAAGTGGGTAAAATTCGTTGCAAAGACCGAACCAGTTGGCTGAACCACTAAATGAATACGTTTAGGTGCTTCAATGATATATGTACCGGATTCGTCTGCTAATAAAAGTACTGTCTGTCTTACTTCCGGATCAAAATAGGTTTGGAAGTGTTCACTATTTTCATCAATTACTTTTTCTTTTAATAGAGTAAAATAGACAGCTGATGCTTTTTTGATTGTTTCTGCATTCATCACTTATTCTCCTCTACACATATTTTAAAAGGGGTGATCTTCATTTGATACCATAGAAATGGTTCTGCCCGATGGTCAAAGATGGTATAAATCTTTAGGCCTTCAAACATCTCAAATTGTGGATATTCCTTCATTAACTTATAAAGAAGAATTTCCCTCTCATCGGTTAAGGTTTCTTCCTTTCGATGGAGCACCTGGACCTTCAGCGGCTTTTTATCGAACATCATCCACAAATCGATCGTTTCAGATTCTTCAAACCATAAATCCTGCACTTCTAATGGCAGCTCTTTTAAATCCTTTAATGAAAACTCACCGTTTGTTTGTAAAAACTGAAATACATAACTCCATGCTTTAATAACAGAATCCCAGTTCGTTACCCGCAGTCGAGTAATACTTTCTTCTGGCTCTTCTTCAATAATCGCGTCGGTTACTTGTTTTTCATTGAGTTCTTGCTCACCCCAAATCCAATCAAGCGGCAAGATAAATTCATTCTTCGGTGAGAATAAAGGAGAAAGCACTTTTTCTATGACGGAGAAACCCTGAACGCCTTCCTTCATTACCCAATTTTCATAAATATGCTCTCGAAATGAAACGAGACTGTTTTCCCAAAACAATGAAGGGTCTTCCGCTTTTAATTTGATCTCATAAGAAATATTTTGAATCACTAACTTCGCAAACCGATCATGCAACTGCCTTGTATGGCCAATTTTTTCCTGGAGAAGAATCAATTCTTTCTGTATATAATCATCCTCTTCATTTCTACGTTTTGTCTTTTCTATCATACTAGTAATCGTACGGAAGTGAATTTTCTCTTCTTCAAATTGCTTTTCAATTTCAACTCGATTGTCGGCCCTTTGCCATTCTTCTTCGATCAATAAGATTTTGGGATTGTTGATCATTTCCTTTTGGAAAGAGAATTCATTCGCCATTAAGCGGTTTACGCGTGAAATGAGGTGATCGAGGTTTCGAGTAGCTTTTCTAAAATTACCGTTTTTAATCAACTGCATACTATAGAGTTGTTCAATTGTAATGGAAAATTCTTCAGCCATTTCCCTGCTCATAAAAATCATTTCTTGAGCGACATCTGTCAGTTTATAAACTATCGATCCGCCCATCTCTAAATTCGTATATAATTCATCCATGGTTACATATCGAAAGACCTGTGTCTCCCAGGATTGTCGTATTTCATCGTAATATAAAGCTTCGAATGGTTTACTATACTCTTCTTTTCCCTGATATAATAGTCCGCTTGTAATTCGCTCAATTTGTTTATCATCAGCTAAAAGCTTCATTTGTTTAATAGAATCTTCCACCATATACTTGATATCTGACTTACGGCGATGATCATCATCATTTAACTCTCGATAAAAGATGGTGAGGAGCACTTGCATGAGAATGGTTTGGATATGAGGTTTCAGTTCCCCTACTTCCATTCCCCTGCCAAGCTCAAACAGTGGATTTAATTGCTGCATTCGCTTGCCAAATCCTTCCCATGATTCGTTCACATCCATCTCCTCCATGTTTCAATTGTTAAGACTTCCTGCGGGATCCGTTTATTATCCTGCCATAATTGCGAAAGAAGGTTTTGCTCCTCTTCGGTAAACCATTGAAAGAAGGCGTCACGGTATTTGAGATTTTGTGTTTGGCCTTGCTTTTGGTCGTTCCTTTGTTCTAGACATTCTAGCATTTTGCGATAAATTTTTAAGGCTGGCTGAATGCAGCAATCCGAATATTTTTCCATAAGCCGAATGAGGATTCCGTATCCCGCGGCATCCAAATCACCAGCGTAGTAGAAGAGATAGTTTTTGGCAGGAAACATTCGAAAGAAAAAGGAAAAGCTCCGTTCTATTTTCGTTCCTTCTCCATAAATAATTAGTTCAGGTTCATAATCTAGTTGATTAGCTTCCAATAGCTTAATAGATGTATGAAAGAAAGATAGATTCTCGACAATCAGTACCCGCTGAATATCATTTATTTCTTTTCCCTGTTTCATCCAAAATACAAATGGTTCACCGTAGTTCACCATTTTTAGCTGGTCCTCTGATACTCCTATTCTAGTAAAAAAACCTTTTCCTTCAGGAAAGCTTTCATCGTCTAGTAAGAATTTTTCATGTCCAAAGAGCTCTAGGCTTCTTTCCTCGACGGACACGATTTCTCGTTCCTGACTAGTTTGCAAAAATGTATATACATTTTGAATGCGATCCCATTCGTCTTTCGTCTGCCATTCGGGATGTCGTTCATAATAGGAAAAATCAAACTGATCACTTAATTTCATCATCGCCAAACGATCCCATTTGGCACTTTGAACTTTTATATTAACCCAGTAATATAAAGGTAAGGCTGGTGTTCTGCCATTATATTGATTATTTTGAATAGGGATAAGTTGCCCCTCAATTTGTAAGGTTTCAATCGCACGGTAAAACAATGAATAACCATCCATTTCAAAATAATCATCCATAAGCCTGCGCAACTGAATTTCTAAATCGTTAATATTAATCTTCTTTTTCTGTTTAGGGTGTTGAATATCAGCAATAAAACCTCTCACCCTTGTTTCAATGATGTCCATTATAATCACCTACTTAAATCTGTCTAACTTCATAGAAATCTACTCCTGTTATCCAATTAGGACATCCTTTTATTATAAACTAGTTGTAGTATGGTTGGTAAATGAAATTTTCTTAATATAATGACTCGGCTGTATAAGAATAAATAAAACTTTGTCAATCTCACTAAGGACTGGAGTATCGGTCGGGAAATTCTGATTTTCGGAAAGGGACGCTCCTTCGAGGTGTTAGTATGAAGCACGTTGTTAAAATACAAAAAACTCCCAGAAATATTTAATTTCTAGGAGAAAAACCGTTTTCATTTTTAGCTTGCTGCAATTTCATCTTTTTTAACTTTTGCTTTCTTTTGTGCAATTCCCTTTTGAATCTCTTCCATTCTCTTCGCATCAAGGTTATAGAACCTCATAGCTGTAATCGATACTATTAAGCAAAGAGCTGGTATTCCAAACGCTAAGACTAAAGTTGTCACAAACAATGGTGTTGTTAAGGCATCCCCAACTTCAGGGAATTTCGTTTTGTAGCCAATAATTGCGACAACTGCTCCTACAATGGTAGGTGCTAAAGATGAAACGAGTGAATCAATAAAAGAGAAAATCGTTCCCAGCATACCTGGTACATAACGTCCTGATTTATGTGTTTCATAGTCTGAAACATCTGCGATCATAGGAACGACTAGTGTTGTTGGAATATTTGCAAACCCTATTGCTATTGAATATAAAACTAAGAATAAGATAGTCGTAAATCCAATATCCTTAAGTGAGATTGCTGATGGATTATCAATAAGCAAAAATAAAGCAATTAAGGCTGCAAAGGAAAGTATTCCGATCCACGCAGAAGTTACATATGATTTTTTTAACCCAGTCTTTCTTGCAATATTAACAACATAAAATGTAATTAATAGAGTTGGTACAATTGTTATCATACCAACGGTACCACTTAGCGTATAATCACCTAGTAAAATCCCAAAAAACATAACACCTACTACATTATAACGAGCAATACCCATCGCTAGTTTATCAAATGAAGCTGAAATGGAAAGCATTTGTAATGGCCTGTTACCTTTAATAACACCCCAGTACTCTCGTAAAGTTGTCTTTGTTCCTTCCTCTGCTAATCCATAGAATTCCTTCTTATCTCTTGACCATATACCTGCGATAGCAAGTACAGCACATATACCTGAAACAATAAGCCCATAACTATTCAATTCCATAAATAAAGGTAAAGTAAAATTACCGTGCTTAGCAATTAGAGAGTTTGAAACAAAAATTTGCCCGCCCGTGAAAACTCCAATGTTATAAATACTATCAAAAATGGCATAAAGCGGTCGCTGCTTTGGATGATTAGTTAATACCGTTTGACCTGCTTTTGTAACGCTTGCTTGTAATGAATAACCAATTTTATTAATAATTAACATAGCGGTAAAGAAAATAAACTGCATCGATTCTGGTAACATATGCGTTACAGTATAAATAATAATGATTGTACCAGCCGAAATTATATTTCCCAATACAATTAATGGCGTATACTTACCAAACTTAGACTCTGTTTTATCAATGATATATCCAATGGCAGGATCAATTACCCCATCAAATAGTCGTGCTGCCATTAAAACCGAACTGATTATCATAACAGCAAGTCCTGCAATCCCTGTAGCATAATAAGTGACAAACGCTAGGATAAACGCATGAAGATTAGTTGATGTGTTGTTTAGGGTAAAAAAGGCTATTTGCCATAGTTTTGCTTTATTAGATATTTCCACATTATTACTTGCTGAATTTGACATAATCATTACCCCCTTTAGAAATAAACCGCTATCATTTAAAAAGATAAAAAATAAATTCCCCTTAGCGAAAATCCTTTATGAATATTTACAATGCCAAAGTGATGACTTAGTCACCCCTTTGACATTGTAAAACCCCTTATGTTCTTAACCTTTATAACCAAAGTCCGGTATTTTTGTCCAACGTCTGCGTAACTCGTGTGCAGCATATTTTGGTTTCCTGTCGCGGGTAAAAATACCTTTTTTGTTTCCTTGAACACGAACAATTCCTTGTCCCGTTGCAAAATCAGCAAAGTTCCAAACCTGCTCGCCTACGAAATGATTAAATTCATCAAACACTTCATGGTTTGCTCTATAGAATTCTACTTGATATTCTTCCGTAAACATAACCGGTTCTACGTCGTGCAAGCCCGCTATCGTATCAGCACCATACTCGGTCATCATAAATGGTTTATTAGGGCAGCGATTTAGCCAGCCATTCAATTCTGCGCGAAGTTTTTCTTTAGCTGAGACCAAGTCCCCGCCATCAACATACCAGCCATAATAGCGGTTAAAGGCAAGAACATCCAGTAATTCCGCTACTTGATCCTTTTCTGGTGAAGATTGTATTTCAGTCACAATCGTAACAGGACGTTTTTGTGGGTCAAGTTCTTTTGCCAGCTCAACCAGGGGCTTAAAGTATTCATATGCTCCCTTTTCTTCAGTTGCAGCTTCATTAGCTATATTCCACAGAACCACAGAAGGATGGTTTTTATCACGTAAAATTAGTTCCTTAATTACCTGTTGGTGATGCTCAAATGTTTTAAGCTCCTTCCAGGTATCCCGTTTAGTTCCGCCGAGAAACACAACTAACATATTTAAGTGCATACCCACTGCTGGTACTTCATCAATGATGACAAACCCCTCACGGTCAGCAAGGCGCATGATTTCTTCTGAATATGGGTAATGGGCTGTACGGAATGAATTTGCCCCACTCCACTTCATCAGATTGAAATCCATAACATTAGCAGCTTCATTAAAACCTCTTCCATGAATCGGTGTATCTTCGTGTTTACCAAAGCCTTTAAAGTAGAATGGCTTTTTATTGATAAGGAACTGACCATCTTTTACTTCTACTGTTCTAACACCAAACGGCTGTTCATAAATATCGACAGATTCCTCATCCTTTTCCACTTCAACCTGTAGTGTGTATAAATAAGCATTTAATGGCTCCCATAGTCTTACATTGGGGATGTTAATTTTGCCGGCAACTCCTTCTGCCTCACCTACTACAACACCAGATTCGTCTACAGCTTTTACTTTTACTTTTACTTGTGCAGTGCCAGCTATCTCAATTGAATAGTGAACCTGTCCATCTATTTCCGTTACAATGGTTACATCCTTAACATAAGTAGTCGGTGTAGTATATATTTTCACTGGACGGTGCAAGCCAGCGTAGTTGAAGAAGTCAAAATTCGGCTGATTGCGTATTACTTTGCCAACTCCAGGAACATCCTTTTCTATTACTGTGCCAACAGGCAAAGTTGAGTAATCAAGAATATTGTTGACAGCAACCGTTAATCGATTTTTTCCTTTGTGTAAAAACTTATTTATTTCTGCTTCGAACGGTAAAAAACCGCCCTTATGTTCGACAACAAGTTCACCATTTACGAAAACCTTAGCTAGATGTGTTGCGGAACCGAATCGCAAAACCACACGCTCAGATTGAAGGATGGCGGGGACAGAAAATTCCCGCTCATACCATACCCAGCCAACATGATCGCGTATACTGGCATTTACTCCAATATCATTAAAGGAAGATGGTACAGCCATACTGATCGTGTCTGTTAATCCGTTTTCATACCATTTTTCCTGCAGTCCTTCACCTTTATCTAATTTAAATTTCCAGATACCATTTAAGTCGATGATACTGCGAGTTTCAGTAATAATTGGGTATAACATTCTTGATTACTCCCTTTTTCTTCGTTTTTTCTCTAACCAAAATCTTTGTTTAATAAAATTATGAAAAGTGGTTCATTTCATTTAAAAGTTAAAGACCTAAGATTTAATTTTTAGTAATCATTTCTTTTAATGGCTTACAAAATTAGTTGAATTAAGTTCCTTAATAAATTCAGTTAGTTTGTCTTCGGTAATGTCTCCACCACTAAAATTCATAAGAGCACGCAAAGGCATGTATTTTAACATCGCTTCCATCATTTCTGCACCCTCTCCGTGATCTGACCCAGTATCAAATAATGGACTTCCTTTTGTTAGCTCTCTAATTAGAGCATTAGCTTTTTCACCTAGAATTGGATCAGTTAAAAGATCTCCGACAGTCGAATTTCGGTGAACCTCCAAGAAAACTGGGGAAGTAGAGTGAACCATAATTTTTTCTGTTAGTTCAATTTCTCTGGATGATTTCCCCACCAAAATTTCAAATTCTCCTGATTCTACATACCAATCCTTCAAATCCGTGTTGTAATATGCAAATGCGCGTTTATCCAATTTAAAGGAAATAGTTTTGTCTTCCCCAGGCTGTAAGGAAACCTTTCCAAAGCCTTTTAATTCTTTTTCAGGACGAACTACACTGCTTTTTATATCTTTTACATATAACTGAATGATTTCTTTCCCAGGCACTTTTCCTGTATTTTTCACATTTACGGTAACTGTGACAGTTTCTGTATCTTTTATTTCTTTTTTATCAATTACAAGGTTTTTATAATCGAAGGTTGTATAGCTTAAACCATATCCAAATGGAAACAGCGGCTCAATCTGTTTTGTATCGTAATAACGATAACCAACAAAGATGCCTTCTTTATACTCAACTTTATCCCTCTCTCCTGGAAAGTTGAGATAAGAAGGGTTGTCACTTAATTTTACTGGAAAAGTTTCGGCTAGCTTTCCACTTGGATTAACCTCTCCGAATAGGATGTCTGCAATGGCACCTCCTAGTGCCTGACCTCCCAGGTAACCTTCCAGCAGCCCCTTCACCTTATCAAGCCATGGCATAACAAGCGGTGCCCCATTACTTAGTACAACAACTATATTCTTTTGTACTTCCGCAACCGCTTCCACTAAAAGACGGTGATTCTCCGGTATATTCAGGTGCTCTCTATCATACCCTTCAGATTCATATCGGTCAGGAAGACCTACAAACAATACGGTAACATCGGATTTTGCTGCCGTTTTCTTTGCCTCTTCAATTAATTGATCATCGATTAAATCCTTTTCAAGATGATAACCTTCCGCGTATAAAACGTTCACATTTTGACCCGCTGTTTTCTCTATTTCTTCATAGATATTTTCAAGCTTTGTCGGGTTAATGTGTGAGCTTCCACCGCCTTGATATCTTGGTTTTTTCGCAAATGAACCAATAATCGATATGGTTCCTTCTTTCTTTAACGGCAGGATATTATCTTCATTCTTTAATAAAACCATACTTTCACTTGCTGCTTTTCTTGCAAGCTTATGATGTTGTTCTTTATCATAGTCAGCGTTTTCTTTCTTGTTTTCTACTGCCATTAAGATAATACGTAGAATTCTTTCAACTGCCTGATCTAGTTTATCTTCTGAAAGCTGACCATTTCTTACAGCATCGATGATTTTCTTTTCACCAATCCCACTGCTTGAAGGCATTTCCAGGTCTAACCCGGCAACTAATCCGTCAACAGGTTCATTAACCGCCCCCCAGTCAGAAACAACAAATCCTTCAAAGCCCCACTCATCTCGCAGGATATCCGTTAACAGCGTTTTATTTTCTGATGCAAAATCTCCATTGACCTTGTTGTAGGCGCACATCACAGTCCATGGCTGCGCTTTCTTTATAGCGTTTTCAAAGCTAGCCAAATAAATTTCCCGCAACGTCCTTTCATCCACAATCGCATCAGTTGACATTCTTCGGTGTTCTTGATTATTTGCAGCGAAGTGCTTAAGTGATGTCCCAACCCCCTCACCTTGAACACCCTTGATATGGGACGCAGCCATTTCTGATGAAAGGAATGGATCTTCCGAAAAATATTCAAAGTTTCTGCCACAAAGGGGTGAACGCTTAATGTTTGCTCCAGGACCAAGAAGTACCGCCACATCCTCTGCCTGGCATTCCTTTCCTAATGCAACCCCAACTTCATATATTAACTCTTTATTCCAAGTACTAGCTAAACCGGCTGCAGATGGGAAACATGTGGCAGGAACACTGTCAAACAGCCCTAAATGATCTGCTCCCATTTTTTGTTTACGGAGCCCATGCGGACCATCGGTTACCATTATCGAGGGTATTCCCAGTCTTTCGATACCTTTTAAATTCCAAAAATCTAATCCAGAACAAAGACCAGCTTTTTCTTCCAAGGTCATTTGTGAGATTAATTGTTTTATATCTTGATTGATCATAATAACCTCCAAAAGGATTGTTTATTTCGTAAACGCTTTCCATGACTTGATTATAGGGAATAAAGATTTATAATTATGGTACATTTCAAATATTTTTTGTGTATTTCAAAGACAAAATTTTACTATTTATTATTTTTAGATATTTGGTATTACTCTGTTTTTACCGATTACCTTTATACATTCTTATAAAAATGGGGAGAAAATGAATATGAACTATAATGATTTAAGCTATATTTGCCAGCTGATATATGATTCGTTTCATATACCGGTTTTTTTTATAAATGAAAAGAAAGAATTGGTATTTGAATACAGTGCATCCTTTAGACATAATCCTTTATATCCATCTAAAGAGCAGATGCTCGTACAGCTTTTTAACGAGAATGAACCTTTTGAATTTCCAGTTTTTCAAACTACTGAGTATATGGAACGTTTCTGTGGGATCAGAATTTATGATCAGAACGAATTTAGAGGAAACGTTATCGTTGGTCCAACCATTAATTCTGTGTTTACGGATGATATGTTAACTCCCATCCTATCAGAGGCATTAGGGAAAATGAGGATTGGAAAAGAAGAAGAGATGATTTTACGAGACTATTTCCAGTCGCTTCCTGTCATTTCAAATCTTAAATTTATCCAACTGAGCATGCATTTGTATTACATGATCTATCAACAAAAGTTGGACATTGCAGGTATCATCGAAAACAATAAAACGAATGAAAGCATTTCATTGACCACTGAGGATCCGTCGATAAGTATCTCAAAAAGACGTCAAGATGTGTCTTTTCATCACGATTTAACTTATGAAAAAAGAGCACTTCAATTTATTAAAGAGGGACGAAAGGAAGAATTTATTACACACTGGAAATTAACAAATGAGGATAATCAATACGGGATTTTGGCTAAAAAGAGTCAGCTTCGGAACAAGAAAAACTTCGCCATCACCGTTATCACTCTTGGTACACGAGCCGCCATGGAAGGTGGATTACAGGAAGAGACTGCCTATACTCTTAGTGATTTATATATACAAAATATTGAGGAACTTAATGATAGTGCTAGTGTTGAACATTATATGGTAGAGGCATTAAGTGATTTCGCCGAGCGAGTTAGAAAAAATCGACAAACGAAATACTCAAAGCCAATTAATCATTGCATAAATTATATTTTTAACCACCTTTATGAACATTTACCAATAGTAAATCTTGCTGAATTGAATAACATGCATCCAAATTATTTATCTTCCTTATTTAAAAAAGAGGTTGGAGTATCACTCCCAGAATATATCCAGCGATCAAAAATAGATGAAGCAAAATCTTTACTAACATTTTCTGATTATTCAATTTTGAAAATATCTTCCCTATTAAATTATAATGACCAAAGCCATTTTACTAAGACATTTAAAAAGTTTACAGGAATCACTCCAAAACAATATAAGAATCAATCATTATCAAGTAAGTAAATAATAAAAACAAAAAAATGGGGCGAGATCCTATTATCTTTACCCCACTATCCATCCAATTTATTTACTCTACTTAATTAATGAGCATTTAAATCCAGTACAGACCTTACTTTTACTGCACTTATTTTAAATCCTGGCATTTTGCATACAGGATCGAGATCTTGTGAAACTAATAGATTCACATTTTGTGTGTCGGCCCAATGAAAAGGAACAAAGACTGTATCCTGACGAATGGTTTCCGACCATATACTCCTGACAACAATACTACCTCTTTTGGACTCAATCCTTACTAAGGAACGATCTTCTATCCCGTATTTTTTAGCCGTAACAGGGTGAATTTCTACAAAGGATTCTACATTTCTAGCTGCCAATGCCGGACTTTTTCTCGTTTGTACACCTGTTAAATAGTGTGCCATCACTCTTCCCGTTGTTAAATAGAGGGGATACTCCACACTCAACTGTTCCTTAGCTGGGTCTGGACGATTTGGAACTGCCACCATCTCTGCTCTGCCATCAGGGTGGGAAAACGAAGTTTCAAACAAACGAGTTGTCCCTTTATGTTCAAGCCCCGGGCATGGCCAAAGGATCCCTTCTTCCTTCCGGAGACGATCATAGGTGATACCGTAATAATCCGCTTTTCCTCCACGGCTAGCCACACGTAATTCATTAAAGATATCTTCCGCGGATGAAAAGTTAAAGTAATCTCCTTTTCCAAGAACACGAGCTACCTCGCAAATAATTTGCCAATCGTGTTTCACTTCTCCCGGACAAGGATAGCTAGCTTCCCTTAAAGTCACCCTTCCTTCCACATTCGTCATTGTTCCTTCATCCTCTAAATAAGAGGAAGCTGGTAAAATGACATCTGCTAATTTCGCAGTCTCAGACACAAACAGATCTACCGCTACTAGGAATTTCAATTTTTGTAATGCTTTTTTTACAAATAGTGCATTTGGATTAGAAA
Source organism: Neobacillus driksii (assembly GCF_013409995.1). Classification (GTDB taxonomy): domain Bacteria; phylum Bacillota; class Bacilli; order Bacillales; family Cytobacillaceae; genus Neobacillus; species Neobacillus driksii. The sequence continues at coordinate 64,857 of NZ_JACCBX010000006.1, read as the reverse complement.
CAACTGGGTTCGAGCACATTAAAAACATTCCAGTAATCTCACCATCATTGATTTTTTCCATCATTTCAAATGCAGAAACACCTTTTCTAGGTATTTCATCCTTTTCCACGCCCCAAACGCTCGCAATGTAAGTGCGGTGTTCTTCATTTTCGATTGACCTGTATCCTGGCAGTTGGTCTGCTTTTTGTCCGTGTTCTCTTGCACCCTGACCATTACCCTGTCCTGTAATGGCTCCAAAACCACAATTCTGCTTGCCAATTTTACCAGTCGAAACAAGAATATTCAGGAAATTACGAACGGCTATTGATCCATCCGTATGCTGCTCCACCCCTCTTGCAGTGAAAATCATTCCGGTTTCTTCTTTTCCAAACTTGCGAGCGGCTTTTTGAATTTGCTCTTTTGGAACACCTGTTATTTCCTCAATTTCTAGTAAATTCGTAGATGATAGATGTTGTTTGACTTCTTCAAAATTCTTAACCCGTTCATTTATAAATGTATGATCAACATAGTTTTCCTCGATGATCACCTTTAACAGCCCGTTTGCTAAAGCGGCATCTGTTCCAGGTTTGATTTTTAAATGCAAGTCAGCCATTTTGGTTGTCGCTGTTTCGCGTGGGTCAATGGCAATAATATAAGCACCATTTTCCTTTGCTTTCTCAAAATAGGGCATGATTGTAGGCTGACATTCGGCGATATTCGTCCCCGCAAGAATAATACATTGAGTATATGGAATTTCCTGCAGGCTATTGGTAAATCCTCTGTCGACCCCAAACGTTTGAGTGGCCGCAGAAGCCGCTGCTGACATGCATAGCCGACCGTTATAATCGATATATCTCGTTTTCAATGCGAGCCGAGCAAATTTCCCAAGTAAATAAGCTTCTTCATTTGTGATGGACGCACTCCCATAAACAGATAAGGCATTCAGCCCATCTTCCGCTTGAATTCTTGTAAAGTTAACTTTGATATGTTCCAATGCCTCTTCCCAGCTAACACGGACAAACTCTCCATTTCTTTTAAGCAATGGATATTTCAACCGTTCGTTATGAAAGCTATGTTGATGGGCATTCATCCCCTTCATACACAATCGGCCCTCAGAAGTAGGATTATTTTTTCCAATCGTTACATATTTTTTCCTGGTAACAATCGATTGTTCTAGCAGCTGCATTTTACATTGCATACTGCAAAATGGACATTGTGTATCATATCTTTTTTCTGACTTAACTTCCTGCTGCTTGGAGCGGAAATATTTCAATAACAATTCCGTCAACAGTCACTCCCCCTTTTTTGCGTATTATTATAATGAACTTTTTAAAAGCCATTTTTCGCTACTAAATTCTTTCGTAAAGCAATCTCCTCTGCCAAATGCTCGAGCAGCTGCTGGCGTAGTTCAACATCAAATAAAACTTCCCTTACATGAACTAATCCGACTCTTTCTACCCATTGCCATGTTCGCTCTAGGTAATTAGCAGTCTCACGATAATATTGAACAAATCCTCTGATTAACTCCATCGCTTCCTCAGTAGTTGCCGCAACACATAATAACTCACCTGAGCGAACATTCCTCCCGCTGCTTCCGCCGATATAAATTTCCCAGCCCCGGTCAACCCCAATGATCCCAACATCTTTTGTGGTCGACCCTGCACCATTATGCAAGCAAGAGGATATGCCCATTTTGATCCGATAAGGGGTAGTCAGGAATTCTAATTGCTTTTCGAGGCTTATTGCAAGCTCAATAGATGATTTTTTATCACATGAACAAATATGTTCCCCAATACATGTTTTAATGTTTTGGACACCATTAGCCTGCGTCGAACTCAAGGGCATGTTCAATTCTGCCCATACATCAGACAAATCTTCTTTTTTAACACCAAGTAAATGAATTCTTTGGTCACTTGTGATTGCGACATTATCTATTTGATATTTTTCAGCTACATGAGCTATTTTTTTTAATTGCTCAGGATTTGTGATTCCTCCATACATTTGTGGGATAAGTGTATAAGTCCCATTTGATTGAATCACTGCATTCATTTTTTCGTTAATAAAAAGGGCTTGTTGTCTACTCTCATACTCTGGATTGATCATCCCTAAATAATAGTTAATCGCCGGACGGCAAGTAGAACAGCCTTCACTATTTTTCCAATCTAAGACTTTCATAACTTCCTGTATGGTTGTTAATCCTTGCCTCTCTATCTCCTGAACCACTTCATCATCATTTAATGTTGTACAAGAACATAGACACGACTTTTCTTCTGAGATTTTCTCTACTTCATTATTCTGTATATATGACAATAGGTCGGACACGAGTGGTTTACATCCTCCGCAGGAGGTTGAAGCTCTCGTACATTTTTTGATTTCCTCAACAGTAGTTAACCCTCTTCGTTGGATAGCCTCCTGTATAGTTCCTTTCGTCACACTATTGCAATTACAAATAATCTTACTGGTGGGAATGGAAGCAATAGAAAAATCATCGTCCTTCTCCTGTGCAAAGAATGAAACCTTAAATATATCGGACACATCCTGATGTTTAAGAATCATATCGAGCAGTTTGGTTCGTTCTTTTGTATCACCAAACAACACAGCACCGATAATCCTATGATCCTGAAAAACTACTTTTTTATAAACCCTTTGAACTTCATCATAAATCTTTATAGATTGGATTGAAGAATTCTTATCATGAATGGCTCCTACTGAAAACAGGTCAATACCTGAAATCTTCAGCTGGGTGGAGAGGACACTTCCTTCGTAGCCTTGACCTTCTATACCACAAATCCGTTTTGCTAATACCTTACCTTGTTCATACAGAGGCTGTACTAAGCCATAGACCATTCCTCGATGCTCAACACATTCTCCAACAGCGTAAATGTTCGTTTCGCTCGTCTCCATATAATCATTTACTAGAATGGCACGGTTTGTTTCAATTCCAGAATTTTGCGCGAGTTGAACATTCGGTCTAACACCTGCAGCCATCACAATCAAATTTGCTTCAACTTTAGTTCCATCTTTGAAAATAACACCTTTCGCACCAATATCTCCAACGATTTCCTTGGTCTCTTTTTGGAATAGGAATTTCATTCCTTGACTTTCCAATTCTTCTTGAAGCATTCTTGCAGCAGTTTCATCTAACTGCCTCTCCATTAAATAACTGCCAATATGAACAACATTCACATCCATCCCAAGATTAAGAAGGCCCTTTGCTGCCTCTAATCCCAATACCCCTCCACCAATCACCACTGCTTTTTTATTTTTTTTAGAAATCTCTATCATTTTCTGACAATCTTCCATTGTTCTGAACGTAACCACTCCCTGTTTATCGGTACCTGGAATCGGAAGTGAAAATGGGACAGAGCCAGTAGCGATAATCAGATAATCGTAAGAAACCATTCGATGTTGATCCGTCTCGACAACCTGTAAATGTTTATCAATTTCAATTACTGTTTCTCCCGTAAACAAATTTATTTGATGATGCTCATACCATTCACGATCATGCAGCGTAATATCTCCAAAAGAAGTGCTCCCCTGTAAAATCGAGGATAAAAGAATTCGATTATAATTGACGTGGGGTTCACTTCCAAAAATAGTAATCTCAAAACCTGTAGGATCAAGCTTTAAAATTTCCTCTATACAGCGGACTCCAGCCATCCCGTTTCCAACTAATACCAGCTTTTTTTTACCCATTTTAAACCTCCAGCTGTTATTTCATCTGACATTAAACTTAATGCCATCAATTATCACATAAAGTCAAAATAAAAAAATGAAACACGTTACATTTCCTTACATACTTGTTTTCTCTCAGCGAAAACAAGTAGGGATTGTATTGTATTAAGAAATCCTATGTTTTCGCAATGTTTGTTGCTGTTTTCACCCCTGCGAGACCTGCATTTGGACTTCGTTCCCTTATTTAGGGGTTACTTTGTTGGAATAAGACCGGTATTCGGACAGGATTGTCCCCAATAAGGGGGATTTCTCATTAAGAGTCCCATTGAATTGTCCTCAATAAGGGGGATTAAGGACTAATCTCATTAAGAGTTCAATGGATTTGTCCTCAATTAGGGGGATTAAGGACTAATCTCGTTAAGTGTCCAATCGATTTGTCCTCAATAAGGGGGATTAAGGACTAATCTCATTAAGAGTTCAATGGATTTGTCCTCAATAAGGACGATTAAGGACTAATCTCGTTGAGAGTCTCATAGATTTGTCCTCAATAAGGGGGATTAAGGACTAATCTCATTAAGAGTCCCATTGATTTGTCCTCAATAAGGGGGGATTAAGGACTAATCTCATTAAGAGTTCAATGGATTTGTCCTCAATAAGGAGGATTAAAGACAAATCTCATTAAGAGTCCCATTGATTTGTCCTCAATAAGGGGGATTAAGGACTAATCTCACAAAGATTCCCATTGATTTGTCCTCAATAAGGGGGAT
>NZ_JACCBX010000006.1:0-60338 GCF_013409995.1 Neobacillus driksii | reverse complement strand
GACTAATCTCATTAAGAGTCCCATTGATTTGTCCTCAATAAGGGGGATTAAGGACTAATCTCATTAAGAGTTCAATGGATTTGTCCTCAATTAGGGAATGTGAACAGCATTCAGACACCTTTTCCTTTTTTGCGCTCTTTGCTGTCCGAATAAGTCCTGCATTCTGACACCTTATCCTTTTTTAACGATTACACAGTCCGAATGTGACCGGCATCCTGACATCTTTTCCATCTTTTACTGGTTACATTGTCCGAATTCACACTAGCAATCATTCCTTATATACCTTTGTTTCTATATTTAGTGATGTAGCAGCAATATTTCCGAAAAACCTATTTTTATTAGCGATAAACCTTGTAATTATAAATATTTTTCATGTGAGAAAAAAATACATGTGTTAGGTTTCTTCACAGCAATTGAGACAAAACACCAGTATCAGACTATTCTTAAAACTATAAAAATTAGGAGGTATAAAAAATGAAAAATAATATTGGTTTGATTTCGTTCGTCATTTTACTAGCTAAAGTCTTATTTTCAAAAGGAACGAAAAATATCGGGTGGTAACTCCTGATTAAAAACAAAGATTACTAGAGAGGAGTAGATAAGATGAAACTAGCAGATTTAAAAAAGGCGGGTCATGCACCATCATTAGTAGCGTCATTTCTATACTTTGATATCAGTTTCATGATTTGGGTGATGTTGGGGGCTTTAGGAGTTTATATCACGAACGATTTCAATCTTTCTCCTTCAGAGAGAGGTCTCATTGTGGCGGTTCCCATCTTAAGCGGTTCTTTTTTTCGACTGATTCTTGGTTTCTTAACGGATCGAATTGGCCCTAAAAAAACAGCCATCAGCGGGATGACTGTGACAATCATTCCACTCTTATGGGGATGGTTATACGGTCAAACTGTTACAGAACTTTTCTTGATTGGAATTCTTCTTGGAGTTGCAGGTGCAAGTTTTGCAGCGGCCATTCCAATGGCGAGCCGGTGGTACCCGCCACATTTACAGGGATTGGCTATGGGTATTGCAGGTGCGGGGAACAGCGGTACGCTATTGGCTACTTTATTCGGACCACGCCTGGCTGAAACGATTGGCTGGCATAATGTAATGGGTCTTGCTCTTATTCCCTTTCTCATTGTTATGGTTTTATATATAGTAATGGCCAAAGATGCCCCATCACAGCCGAAAGCAAAACCCATGAAAGAGTACTTTCAGGTATTTAAACAAAAAGATACCTTATATTTCTGCCTGCTATATAGCGTTACCTTCGGCGGTTTTGTCGGACTATCAAGCTTTTTAAGTATCTTTTTTGTAGATCAATATGAGTTAACAAAGGTACGTGCGGGCGATTTCGTTACTTTGTGTGTCGCAGCGGGAAGTTTTTTCCGACCAGTCGGCGGATACATCGCAGATAAAATCGGCGGGGTTCGGTTGTTAACTTTCTTATTTATTGGAGTTGGAATCACCATGTTCTTCATAAGCCAGCTTCCTGCCCTGCCTATTGCTATTGCAGGATTGTTCATTGGAATGCTTTGTTTCGGAATGGGTAACGGGGCGGTATTCCAATTGGTTCCTCAGCGATTCCAAGAGGAAATTGGTGTAATTACAGGTATTGTCGGAGCTGCTGGTGGCGTGGGAGGATTCTTTGTTCCTAATATACTGGGGTCACTTAAACAAATGACAGGAACCTATGCTACCGGATTTTACATTTTAGCCGGGGTTGGTTTATGTGCTCTTATCGTCTTAGTTCTTGCACAAATTTCATGGAGGAAGAATCTGGAGTCAAATCGTGCATCCATTTAATAAGGAAGTTCATTTTAAGTAACCTAAAAGGCATGAGTTGGAAATCAAACCAACTTATGCCTTTTTAAGTTATACCAAAGTATGAACTTATTTCAGTAGTAGGTGCAGACTCTGATTTTTGTGCTTAAGTATAATTAACTCCTACGAGTATCCCCATAACAAGTATTATCATAGTACTTTTATTTCTAACGGTTTAATCCCCCCTAACTCTATCTTTCCTAGCGTTTATGTGCATGCATGATTGAATAAGTCTTATTATAGAGGAATATCCTTAAATTTTTCATACACATAAAAACACAAGATGAATTTTAAAAACTCTACTCAAGAGCTTATGGTAAAATTAATAGATAACCTTTACTAGAAGACAATGGTTGTTTAATATAGAACAGATACTAGTTAAGAATTGTTTAAGGTTTATATTGAACAATTAAAGGGATTGATAGATAAATAGAAAGAGGACGAAAATTCGGTTTTGAAAGAGTTTAGTAGTCTTCTAAACACGAAAGGAAGATTCACAATGAAAAGGATTAAATGGTTACTTTTCCTACTTGCTCTCGGGATTAGTACTATTTTGATATTTAAAGACAACGAAACCAAACCGTCTAAAGCAACAGGCATTGAACAGAAAAAAGATGTTCCCTTACCGACTGAACTCCACCCCATCGTAAAGGAACGCAGCGATCAATTAGTGCAACAAGCAGCAAAAATAGGAATAGTCGTTTTGATTACTGACGGTTTCCGCAGTATAGAGGAGCAAAACACCATTTATGAACAAGGTCGTACAGCAGAGGGCAATATTGTCACGAATGCAAAAGGAGGTGAATCCTATCATAATTATGGGCTCGCGATTGATTTCGCGCTTGAAACTCCTTCAGGAGATGTTGTTTGGGATCGTCAATATGATCGGAATCAAAATGGAAAGTCCGATTGGTCCGAGGTGGTGAAAATAGCTAAGTCACTAGGATTCGAGTGGGGCGGAGATTGGAAAGATTTTAAAGATTATCCACATTTCCAAATGGATTTTGGACTGACAATTGCCGATTTGCAGAATGGGCAAAGACCCGACGAATCATCTAACGTGGCGGAAAGCAAGTGAAGACAAAGCACTACTGGGACGGCTTTCCCTGCCTTTTTGGCAGGGAGAACCGTCCCCGTGTGTTTTGATGTTATTTGTGGTCGATAATCGCCCAATAGGCTGGTTTTACATTGTATTCTGGATCAAATACAAATGGTGCATCTTTACCTGATCTAGCTTCCATTTTAGCATATGGTGCGTTTGCCAATGTTACAACGTTTCCATCTGCATCATAGTAAACATCTGCACGGTCATTTAACCATGTATGGTTATCGGCAATTCCCCAGAATGTCACATTGCTGATTTTATCGCCCAATTTCTCATATAATTTAAATAGACGATCATAACGGTCTGCTTGATCTATAAATTTCTGTGCTGGAATAGAATCATAGGTAGGATACGCCCTTACTGGCCAGCCATACATACTGACATCGAGCTCAGTAATTTGGTTGTCTAACCCTAGTTCAGCAAACATGTTAATTGTGTCTTCAATTTCTTTTTCAGACGGCCAGCCGATTTGAATGTGAGACTGATGCCCAACACCATCAATTGGAACGCCTTGCTCTTTTAAACTTTTTACTAGGTTGTATAAGTACGTTCTTTTTGGTGTTACTTCTGTATTGTAATCATTGATATAAAGCTTAGCGTCTGGAGCAGCGTATTGTCTTGCTGTCTTAAAAGCGACTTTAATATAGTCCGTTCCGGTAATTAGGAACCATGGAGATTGACGTAAACCTTCAGGATGTCCACCCCATTCGTCGATTACTTCATTGACAACGTCCCAAGATTTAATATCATCTTTATAACGAGAAACGACTGTTTTAACATGTGTTTCTAAACGGCTTAATAAAAGCTTTTTGTTAGCCTCAAGATTAGACGGATCTGCAACCACTTGCTTTCCATTCTGCCAAACAACCATTGAATTTCCATTTGCATCTTTGAAGAACCAATCTGGTACTTGGCTATGCCAGACAAGCGTATGGCCGCGCATGTCCATTCCATTTTCTTTCGCAAACTTAACAAGTTTATCTGCCGGTTCCCAGTTAAACTGCCCTTCTACTGGCTGTAAACTGCTAGGCTTCATGACATTTTCTGCTACAATGCTATTAAAATGGCGCTTTAACATTTGTGAGTCTTTTGCATCTAATAATTGATTTGGCTCAACCGCTGCACCTATGGTGAAAGAATCTTTATATCGTTGGTCCAATTGTGGTGCTGTTAACCCGCTAATACCTGGTTTATTTGAAATATTTGTTTCGGCACTAACTGTCGATCCTATAGGTAATAATAAGGCTAGAGCTAATCCAGAAACGATAGGTTTACGTAAAACTTTTAGCATGTTTTATTCTCCTTTTTAATAAATTTTAATAATAGTTTCTTGTTTAAGAACTTTCTATCTTTTCTGAATTCATTCTATCTTGAATAACTTTGTTTAAACACCCGACAAAGTAAAGGCTTTACTTTTATTACTAAAGGTGATACTTTCAATAAAATTGATGTTAGATGAGAGGTAAATAAAGGATACAACACAAAACAGGCATCATTTAATGAAAATGATGCCTGCAACTTTTCTCCCTTATCATTGACCATTCGAAAGAACATTGAGGGTATAGTGGTTAATGCATGCAATGTTATTGACCGCAATTTAGAAATCGCTATTCATTGCAAAATTAGACGGAAAGACCCATTTCGACTATGCCATCAAGTATTTTTCTACTTCCTGTGCAACTTCCCTGCCTTCGTTAATCGCCCAGACGATGAGGCTTTGGCCTCTTCTAGCATCCCCAGCAGCGAATACTCCTTCAACGTTGGTTTTGAACTCCCCATATCTGGCAGCAACCTTTTGGTTGACTTCCTTTACACCAAATTGGCGTAACAATGGCTGTTCAGTACCTTCAAAGCCAATTGCAATAAACACAAATTGAGCTGGCCAGACTTTTTCAGTGCCTGGGATTTCTTTAAAATAATACCGACCTTCTTCATCCTTTAGTTTCTCCATTTGGATGGTGTGAAGTTCTTTAAGATTCCCATTCTCATCAGCGACGATTTTCTTTGTTTGAATGGAATATTGCCGTGGATCTTCCCCAAATTTGGTTTCTGCTTCCTTATAAGCATAATCCATGGTAAAAACGTTGGGATACGCCGGCCATAAATTATCAGTAGTACGTTCACTAGGTAATTGCGGATGTTTTCCAAACTGAACGACACTCTTGGCTTTTTGACGAAGCGCAGTTGCCACACAGTCAGCACCTGTGTCCCCGCCGCCAATTACGATGACATCTTTATCTTCTACATTGATAAATTGACCATCCTCAAAGTTCGAGTCTAATAGACTTTTTGTCGTTAGCGTTAAATAATCCATCGCAAAGTGAATTCCCCTGGCTTCACGACCTTCAATCACTAAATCCCTCTGCCTTTGAGCACCTGTACAAAGGATGACCGCATCGAACTGAGTTTGGAGTTCTGCAGTTGTGATATCTTTACCCACTTCTGTATTCGTAACAAAGTCAATACCTTCCTGTGTCAATAAACGAATCCTGCGTTCTACAACTTCTTTTTCAAGCTTCATGTTAGGAATCCCATACATCAGCAAACCACCTGGACGGTCGGCTCGCTCATAAACCGTTACAGAGTGGCCGGCTTGATTAAGCTGATCCGCTGCTGCCAAACCAGCAGGACCGGAACCGATAATCGCCACTTTCTTACCAGTCCGTAACCTTGGAATCCTTGGTGTAATCCATCCGTTTTCAAAGCCTTTATCGATGATGGCTTGTTCAATATTTTTAATTGTAACCGCTGGGTCGGAAATGGCTAACGTACATGAACCTTCACATGGTGCCGGACAAACTCTTCCTGTAAACTCAGGAAAATTATTTGTCTTCAACAGCCGATCAAGCGCTTCTTTCCAACGGCCCCGATAGACCAGATCATTCCACTCCGGGATCAGGTTGTGAATCGGACACCCCGATGTTGCTCCTTGAATCTCCATTCCGGTATGGCAGAAGGGGATGGAGCAATCCATGCACCGCGCCCCCTGTGTACGTAACTTTTCATCAGAAAAAGGAACTGTATACTCTTTCCAATCATTTAAGCGTGTTAACGGATTTCTTTCTCCCACTTTTTCGCGGGAATATTCCATAAATCCAGTTGGTTTCCCCATTGTTCCTCTCCCCTTTCTTAGCGATTTGCAGCTTCCTGCTGTTTAGATGATTTTGGTTTTGCAGAGGAGTTCGCTAAAAAGGCGCTCATTACTGCTTCTTCTTCCGATAATCCTGCTAATTTTTGCTCTTCTATCAAATGAATCATCCGTTTATAATCCTTCGGAATGACTTTGACAAATTTTCTAACACACTTTTTCCAGTTTTCTAGAACACAGCTAGCCTTTACACTTTGCGTGTAACGGAAGTGGTTTTCGATTAACTGTTTTAGTTCTTCCTGCTCAGCAGCAGTTGATACCGATTCAAATTCAATCAATTCTTGATTACATAAATACTTAAATGCATCCTTGTCTTCTGCTAAAACATAGGCAATTCCGCCGGACATTCCAGCTGCAAAATTTTTGCCGACATCACCTAAAATAACAACTCGCCCGCCCGTCATATACTCACAGCCATGGTCGCCAACTCCTTCAACAACCACGTTGACGCCGCTATTCCGAACCGCAAAACGTTCACCCGCACGACCGTTAATATAAGCTTCACCGCTTGTTGCCCCGATAAATGCAACATTTCCTGCGATGACGTTTTCTCCAGAAGCGATCTTCATATGCTCATCTGCTCTGACGATAATTTTCCCGCCCGATAGACCTTTACCAACATAATCGTTCGCGTCCCCTGTAAGATCTAAAGTCATTCCTTTTGGTACAAAGGCACCAAAGCTTTGTCCAGCAGAACCAGTAAATCGTAAGGTAATGGTATCCTCTGGTAGACCTTCTTCTCCGTAGCGTTTGGAAATTTCACTTCCGACGATGGTCCCCGTCACGCGATTGATGTTTGAAATCGAGAAGTTTAGATCAACAGGTGTCCCCTGCTCTAAAGCTGGTTGAACAGCCGGAAGAATATGTTTAATATCAAGTGATTCGTTAATTCTATGATTTTGTGGATTTTTAAAAGTGCGGTGTCCTTCAGGCTTATGAAGTAACGATGTTAAATCCAAATGCTGCGCCTTCCAATGCGCTTTTGCACGCTCACTTACGGTTAATACATCTGCACGACCGACCATTTCCTCTACGCTTCTGAAACCAAGCTCTGCCATAAGCTCACGCACTTCCTGTGCAATGAAACGCATAAAGTTAACGATATAATCAGCTTCACCCGTGAACTTTCTGCGAAGCTCAGGGTTTTGAGTGGCAATCCCAACTGGACATGTATCCAAATGACAAACACGCATCATCACACAGCCAAGGACAACTAGTGGTGCGGTTGCAAAGCCAAATTCCTCCGCTCCAAGCAGCGCTGCCATCACAACATCTTTACCTGTCATTAATTTTCCGTCTGTTTCAAGCACAACCCGATCACGTAAACCATTCAGCATAAGCGTTTGGTGTGCCTCTGCTAATCCCAGTTCCCATGGCAATCCAGCGTGCTGAATGCTTGTTTTCGGCGATGCACCCGTTCCTCCATCGTAGCCGCTGATGACAATTACATCTGCTACTGCTTTCGCCACACCTGCAGCAATCGTTCCGACCCCGCCTTTTGAAACAAGCTTAACGCTGATACGGGCATCACGGTTGGCATTTTTCAAATCATGAATCAGCTGTGCCAAATCCTCAATGGAATAAATATCATGGTGCGGCGGCGGTGAAATTAAGCTAACTCCCGGTGTTGCACCTCGAACGTCAGCAACCCATGGATACACCTTCGTACCCATCAACTGGCCACCTTCACCAGGCTTTGCGCCTTGTGCCATTTTAATTTGCAGCTCCTCGGCATTGACTAGATAATGACTTTTCACACCAAAACGGCCGGAAGCAACCTGCTTGATCGCACTTCCTCTGTTGTCACCATTTTCATCGATTCCGAATCGGCTTGAATCTTCTCCGCCTTCACCTGAGTTACTTTTTCCACCTAAACGGTTCATGGCAATGGCTAATGTTTCATGTGCTTCCTTACTAATGGATCCAAACGACATTGCACCAGTCTTAAAGCGGCGGACAATTGAATCTACTGACTCTACTTCCTCAATCGGCACAGCTTGTCGTGTTCCACTAAAGGAAAATAGGTTGCGTAAGAAACCAAGCCTTTCCTCATTTGCCTGCGTCGAGTATTTTTTAAATAATTGATAATCCCCATTACGACAAGCCCATTGCAATGTATGAATGGTTCCAGGATTAAAAGCATGGTGTTCACCATCATGTCTCCATTGAAAATTACTGCCTGATTCTAAGGTCTGGTCTGTTGATACAGCAAAAGCTTCCGCGTGGCGCAGCTTCGCTTCCTGGGCGATAGTGTCTAACCCAATCCCACCAAGCTGGGACACTGTTCCTGTGAAGTAGGTGTCGATAACATCAGAACCGATCCCAACTGCTTCAAAAATTTGTGCACCACGGTAGCTTTGCACCGTAGAAATACCCATTTTTGACATGACCTTCACAACACCTTCAGTCATGGCATAGATATACTTTTTCACCGCCTCTTGATAGGTGAATGGTAATGCTCCTTCCGCAATAGCTTGCTGATAGGTAGCGAACGCAAGATAAGGGTTAATCGCATCAACACCATATCCGAGCAGCACCGCAAAATGATGAACTTCTCTTACTTCCCCTGTTTCAATAAGGATGCTCGCCTTCGTTCTTAATCCTTCACGAATCAAGTGTTGATGAAGGGTGCTCGCTGCCAATAAAGATGGAATAGCAACTTCTTTTTCATTGATTTTTCGATCAGACAGGATAATCAAGCTTGCTCCGCCTGCAATTGCTTTATCTGCTTGACGGCAAATTTCCTTAAGGCTATTTTCTAAATCCTCTGCGAACAGGATGTCGATTACTTTGCTTTTAAATAAATCATTCGTCTTTAAACCTTCCAACTGACTGTTGGTCAGGATCGGCGTCTCTAACTGAATCCGACGGCTATTTTCTTCCGAAGGGTGAAGTAAGTTCCCTTCAGCTCCTAAGTAGGAAATGGTTGAAGTGACGATTGCTTCACGAATGGAGTCAACCGGCGGATTGGTTACTTGGGCAAATAATTGCTTAAAGTAGTTAAACAATGTTTGAGGTCGGTCTGATAAAACAGCAAGCGGCATATCATTCCCCATTGCCCCTAGAGGATCCTTGCCTTCAGTCACAGCTGGAAGGATGTACTTTTGAATATCTTCATACGTATATCCAAAGGCTTTTTGAAGGGTCAGTAAATCAGACCGGCTTTCTCCCTCAACCTCTACTCTCTCTTCCAAGCGAACAAGCTGATCATTTAACCATTGCTGATACGGCTGTTGACTCGCCAACTGTGATTTAATTTCCTCATCCGAAATAATTCGACCTTCTTCTAAATCAATCAAAAGCATTTTTCCAGGGCGAAGACGCTCTTTGTATAATACCTTTTCCGGTTCAACATCGATGACTCCAACCTCTGATGAAAAAATAATGTAATCATCTTCTGTAACATAATAACGAGCCGGACGTAGTCCATTCCGATCCAAAATAGCACCAATTTGTTTACCGTCAGTAAAAGATATAGCAGACGGTCCATCCCAGGGCTCCATTAAAGTACTGTGAAATTCATAAAAAGCTCGTTTTTCCTCTGTGATATGAGGATTTTCAGACCATGGCTCTGGGACAAGCATCATCGCTGCATGTGCTGGCTTTCGGCCGGCAAGAACCAAAAATTCAAGCGCATTGTCTAAGATCGATGAATCACTTCCATCTGTATCAAGTATTGGCAGGACTTTTTCCAAATCCGTTCCAAAAGCCTCTGACACAAATTGACTTTCACGCGCCTTCATCCAGTGAATATTTCCCTGAAGTGTATTAATTTCGCCATTATGAATTAAATAACGGTTAGGATGTGCTCTTTCCCAGCTCGGAAATGTATTGGTACTAAAGCGTGAATGCACTAAAGCAAACGCAGAGACAAAATTCTCATTCTGCAAATCCAAATAGAACTGATCTACTTGTTCAGGCGTTAACAGACCTTTGTAAACGATCGTTCTGCTAGAAAGACTAGCAAAGTAAAAACGATATTCTGATTCCTTTGCCCATTTTTCTGAAAGTTTACGAATTACGTATAATTTCCGTTCAAACGCTAATGAGTCCGTACTTTTTTCGTTATCACCAACAAACAACTGGCGAATGACAGGACAGCTATCCTGTGCGGTTACCCCGATAGGTTCTGGATTGACTGGGACTGTTCTCCAGCCAAGAACTGTTTGACCCTCTTGTTCGACCATTTTATTGATATGGCTTTCAATTTCTTCCCGTTCACGATCATCCTTAGAGAAAAACAGCATCCCCACACCGTATTTCCCTTTCTCAGGTAAGTTTATTTCTGGACATTCCTGGCGGAAAAATTGATCTGGTATTTGAACCATAAGTCCTGCGCCATCGCCTGTAAGCGGGTCACTTCCCTGTCCGCCACGATGATCCAATTGACAAAGCATCTTAAGTCCTTTTGCCACAATATCATGTGTGGCGTTTCCTTTTATGTGAGCGTACAAGCCGATCCCGCAGGCATCATGTTCAAACTCTGGACGGTAGAGACCTTGTGCTTTTGGTAGTTGATGATACGTCATTTCAAATCTCTCCCTGTAAGTGTAATTGTCGAAATATTTATATCCACTATTCTAGGTTTTCTAATTTATACAAACAATATATAATTTATATCAAACCAATCTAATTCTTATATAAATGAAAGAAGGAATAACAATGGAGCTTCGTCAATTACGTTATTTAATCGAAGTGGCGGAACGGCAGCATGTTACAGAGGCAGCTGATCATCTTAACGTGGCACAATCAGCCGTTAGCTATCAAATTACCAAACTAGAAGAGGAGCTAGGGGTTAAGTTATTAGAAAGAGTGGGCAGGAACATTAAGATTACACCGATTGGCAAAATATTTCTGCAATTTGCGATTAATGCTTTAAAAATATTAGATGAAGGAAAGGAAAAAGTAGAAGAATATCTTAACCCACTAGGAGGAACCCTGCATATTGGATATCCTTCAAGTCTCTCCATTTATTGGCTACCAAATCTTATTTCGGCTTATAAGGAAGTGGCGCCTAATGTTAATTTCCATTTGCGGCATGGCTCCTATGCCTACTTAATTGATGCGGTTAAAAAAGGTGAAATCGATTTGGCCTTTCTCGGCCCTGTTCCTATGAAGGAACCTGATCTCGAGGCAAAAATTTTATTTATGGAAAACATCGTGGCATTGATTCCTGAGCGTCACCCATTGGCTGATAAAAGAAGTTTGAATTTAAGTGACTTGCGGACAGATCCATTCGTCTTGTTTCCTGGTGGATATGTCCTGCGAAAAATTGCTGTAGATGCCTGTCATGAGGCTGGCTTTGAACCGAACATTGTGTCGGAAGGGGAAGATATGGATGCACTTAAAGGACTGGTTTCCGCGGGAATCGGAGTTAGCCTTTTACCTGAGAGTACTTTTTATGACTCTGTTCCCAGGTTCACGGTTAAAGTACCGATTGAAACACCAAAAGCCATGCGAACAGTTGGGATTATTATCCCCAAACATAGGGACATTGGACCTTCCGAAAAGAATTTCTATCAGTTTCTAATCCAATTTTTCAACCGGTTGGACCAATACAAATAATATATGTTTAGTAAAAATAACTCTCTGCTAAGCTTAATTGGCAATAAAACAACCAATTTACTTATGCTCCGGTTAATCCATAATGTACATGGGAATAATAAACAGTGTTCGTGAATTTTTAATTTAGAAAGGAGATAATTACATGCCACAAGGAGCTACCGAAACAAGCACCTTAAAAGTTGGTGATCCGGCACCGGATTTCACGTTGGAAGCCCATGGCGGCCGCAGGGTGACGTTGAGTGAATTCCGCGGATCCAAAAATGTATTTCTTTGTTTTTATCCTCTAGATTGGACCCCAGTTTGAGGTGCGCAAATGCCTTCATACGAGGATGATCTCCCTCGTTTTGAAGATTTTGATACCCAGGTCCTGGGTATTTCAGTCGACAGTGTTCACAGTCATGATGCATGGGCAAAATCAATTGGTGGAATATCTTATCCGCTTTGTTCCGATTTCTATCCACATGGAGAAGTTTCGGAGAAATATGGCGTCCTTCGTAAAAATAAAAGCGAACCGGCATATGGAGCATCAGAGCGCGCACTCTTTATCATCGATAAAGATGGAATCGTTCAATGGATTGATGTTCATCCACTTGATAAACAGCCTGATAACGAAGAGTTGTTTGATGTTTTACGGAAACTCTAAATCGAATATTGTTAGCAGAATATAGGAGATTGTGTATGGAACTCTCAAGAAAAGCTATCCCTTATACACCCAGTACCAAACCACTGCATGAAATGACCATTATGATTGTTTCTACTTCTGGTGTTCATCTAAAGGATCAAGAGGCCTTTAACACGGATCCCTCTGTAGGAGATGCAACTTTCCGTATCATTCCGGGAGATGTGGATGCAAAGGATTTAACAGTCACTCATGCTGCTCCAAAGGAGCATTATAATACAGATGCCCCGAAAGAAGATATCAACTGCGTTTTTCCTATTGACCGATTGCGGGAAATGGTAGACGATGGAGACCTAGGCGGAGTGGCCGAGAAACATATGACCATGATGGGATATTCCATGAGATTAAATATAATTAACAAGGAAACCATTCCTGCGCTAGTAAAAGAAGTGGTTCGTTCCAAAGCGGACGCTGTCCTTTTAACAGCCGGCTGACCGCTCTGTCATCGCACTGTAGTTACAGTGCAGCGCGGCATTGAATCCCAGGGAATTCCAACAGTATTAATCACGTTGGATGTAGAGCAATCCAGTTTGATGAGGCCACCGCGAGCTATTCATCCAGTGGGGTTCGAATTCGGACACTCCCTAGGAAAACCTCATGATAAAGCTACACAAATGAAAGTACTAATGGCAGCACTGGCAGAACTTAATGAAAGACAAGAGCCTGGAAATATACATGATGTACATTTTCCATCTTACTAAGAATTAAGAAAGGGACGGCTTTACTGCCGTCCCTTTTTCTTCTGATTTTGGGCATTATAAACCCTCTATGATGCCCACTTCTATCATTTTTCTTTAATGATGGTCATCATCATTAAACCGGATAAACAGGATGTTTTCGTTCTGAGAAAATGAGGTATTTGGAGGAGTAAGCTTCAAAACGATTGACTAACTCTTTACGTAATGAGTTTGCCGGTATGATACCGTCAATGACCATTTCGGAAGCCAGATTATAAATATCAATATCCTCTTTATATTCCTCGCGTTTTTGTTCAATAAATGCAACACGCTCTTCTTCTGGCAGTGCAGCAATTTTATTCGCATACACGGCATTAACAGCTGCTTCTGGTCCCATAACGGCAATGGATGCAGAAGGTAAAGCAAGACAGGCATCCGGTTCAAAGGCAGGACCAGCCATCGCATAAAGACCAGCGCCATATGCTTTCCGTACGATAACAGAGATTTTTGGAACACTCGCTTCAGACATCGCAGAAATCATTTTCGCCCCATGGCGAATGATTCCTGCCCGCTCCACCTTTGTACCAATCATAAATCCAGGCACATCAACTAAAAACAATAGAGGTATATGGAAGGCATCGCAAAGATTAATAAATTTTGCGGCCTTATCGGCTGAATCGTGGAATAATACCCCGCCTTTAACTCGAGGCTGATTGGCAATGATTCCAACAGATTTCCCATCCATACGGGCAAGTCCTGTTATCAGTTCGCCAGCAAAGAGTTTCTTAATTTCAAAGAAGGAGCCTTCATCAATAATCCCATTGATTAAGTCTATCATATTAAAAGGGGAATTCTGATTAACCGGAATTAACTCTTCTAATGGTTTCTTCAATTCTTTAGGTGCCACTGCCTCACGAACTGGCGGTTTCTCTGAGAAATTGGCAGGAAAATAAGATAGATAATTTCTAGCCATAGAGATAGCTTCCTCTTCACTTTTTGCCAGAACATCACCGCAGCCTGAAACTGAACAATGCATGCGAGCGCCGCCCATTTCCTCCAAAGTTACATTTTCGCCAATAACCATTTCAGCCATCCTTGGTGAACCCAAGTACATGGATGCATTTTTATCAACCATAATAACAATGTCACAAAAAGCTGGAATGTACGCTCCGCCAGCAGCAGATGGTCCAAACAGAATACAAATCTGAGGAATTTTCCCTGAAAGCTTTACTTGATTGTAAAAAATTCTTCCTGCACCACGACGCCCCGGGAACATTTCCACCTGATCCGTTATCCGCGCTCCAGCTGAATCTACCAAGTATAATAATGGCACTCGCAGCTTTTCAGCTGTTTCTTGGATTCGAATGATTTTTTCAACCGTCCTTGCTCCCCAAGAACCAGCTTTGATGGTTGAATCGTTGGCCATTACACAGACCTGCTGGCCATTAATCTTGCCCATCCCTGTCACAACTCCGTCTGCAGGAAGATCTCCCGCCATACAGTTTGCAAATAGACCATCCTCTAGTTCAAGGCCAGAATCAAATAATAATGATAAACGATCGCGGACGAACAACTTTCCCTGTTCTTGGTTTTTCTCATGATATTTAGGAGGTCCACCCTTTTTTATTTGTTCGACTCTATCATTTAACGTTTGTTGGAGAGGTTTCATATCCACAGTCATTTTTCCTCCTCGATTCATCTATATTCTTATTCTCCAATATAATTTGGAGTACGTTTCTCTTTAAAAGCCTGTAATCCTTCAAAACGATCTTTAGTTGGGATTGTCACTTCATAGGCATTCTGCTCAATGGCAAGACCCGTGTTTAGGTCAACATCATAGCCTTTATCGATTGCGAACTTTGCCTGTGCTACGGCAATTGGGCCATTCCGAACAATTTGTCCGGCAATTTCTAATGCTTTATCTCGTAAACTGGCAGAAGTGACCGTATATTCTACTAATCCAATCTGAATGGCTTCAGCGGCATCAATTCTTCTAGCAGTGAAAATCAGCTCTTTGGCACGTCCCTTTCCTACTAATCTTGGTAACCGCTGGGTTCCGCCTGCACCAGGAATAATCCCTAATGATGTTTCCGTAAGACCAAGCTTCGCAGTTTCAGAGGCAATGCGTATATCACAAGCGAGCGCTAGTTCAGTACCCCCGCCAAAAGCAACACCGTTCACAGCGGCTATGACCGGTTGGGGTAATGATTCTAAAGAGTTGATATTATCGCGGATCAAGGAAACCGTCTTCCTTACCTGAACCGCATCCATTCCAGCTCTTTCTTTTAAATCAGCCCCAGCACAAAAAGCTTTCTCCCCTGCCCCTGTAATCACGATACAGCGGACTGATCGATCATATTTACATGTAAGAAGTGCGTCACGGAGACCCTCTAACATCTCTATTGATAAAGCATTTGCAGCTTCCGGCCTATTTAATGTAATCATCACAATTCCGTTATCCAGCTTGTTAACTAATATTGTTTTACTCAAGATTTCACCTTCCCTCAAACGGTCTTTCCAAGTTTTCCGCCCATTCCAGAGCTGGCTGCTTGAAAACTTTTACTAGGTAAAGTTCTGCCGATCTTTTCCTGAATAAATTGCGACGCATGAAGTAACTTATTCTGATCGACTCCAGTGTGAATGCCCATCCCGTGAAGCATATAGAGTAAATCATCTGTCGCTACGTTCCCGGCCGCTCCAGGCGCATACGGGCATCCACCTAAGCCGCCAAGAGAAGAATCAAAAATGGTAATCCCCATCTCTAATGAAACTAGGATATTGGCCAAAGCTGATCCCCTTGTATCGTGAAAATGCATGGCTAATTTATCTGCAGGAAATCTTTTCAATAAAACCTCCAAAACTTCTTGAACTTGCTTTGGATTTGCGACACCGATTGTATCTCCGAGAGACAGCTCTGCAATCCCCATTTCAAATAATCTATCGGAAACTCGTATGACACTGTCAATATCAACATGGCCTTCATAAGGGCAGCCAAAAACGGTCGAAACATAACCTCTGCTGATTTTCCCTGCTGAAATGGTTTCTCTGACCAAGTCTCGTAATACCGGGAAAGTCTGATCAATACTTTTATTGATATTTTTTAGATTATGAGTTTCACTAGCTGACATAAATACAGCTACTTCATCGATGTTCGCTTGAAAGGCACGTTCCAAACCATAAAGGTTTGGAACGAGTGCTGTATAGGTGACATCAGGCACTTTGGTAATGCCAGTTGCTACCGCAGTGGCATCTGAAAGTGCAGGAATCCATTTCGGATTAACAAAAGAGGTAATCTCAATATGTTTTAGTCCACTTTCTGACAATTGATTAATCCACGTGATTTTATCTTCCGTTGAGATAAAGGTCTTTTCATTTTGTAAACCATCACGAGGACCAACCTCTTTAATGGTTACACCTTTCGGCCACTTCATCGATCCATCTCCTTTCCACCTTGCCAAGGATTATTCGACAACTACAATGACGTCACCTTCATTTACAAATTCGCCCTCAGCCACTTTTACTTCTTTTACCGTTCCATCGAATTCAGCCTCAATTGGAATTTCCATTTTCATCGATTCCAAAATGACAACGTCCTGACCTTCTTCAACTTGATCTCCAACTTGAACTAAAACCTTCCATACACTTCCTGCCATACTTGCAATGATTTCACTCATGATTTTTCCTCCTATTTTACCTTGTTAGTTTTATTCGTTTTTAAGTACTTGCTGACAAAGTCTGTTGTCGTATCACCAGAATGGAATGCCGAATGCGCAACAACTTCTTGCAGCATAGGAATGTTTGTTTTAATTCCTTCAATATGATAATCTGCCAATGCAGTTTGCAGGCGATTGATTGCTTCTTCACGAGTACTGCCTTTTATAACAAGCTTTGCAATCATTGGATCATAAAAAGGGGTGACAACGGACTGACCGTGAATGGCTAATTCATGCCGAACTCCCGGTCCGTTCGGCAGCTCCAATTTGGTTATTTTTCCGGGTGAAGGAAAAAATGTTTTAGGGTCTTCTGCATAGATTCTAACCTCAATGGCATGGCCCTCACGCTTTACCTCTCCCTGAGAAAAATTCAATGGTTTACCTGCAGCAATTTGTAATTGTTGCTCGACTAAGTCTAATCCTGTAATTTCTTCTGTAACCGGGTGCTCCACTTGTAAACGAGTATTCATTTCAAGAAAGTAGAAGTTTTGTTCTTCATCCACTAAAAACTCGATCGTGCCTGCATTTTTATACCCAATAGATTTTGCCGCTTTGACTGCAGCCTCACCCATCTTGGTACGTGTTTCTTCAGTTATAAAGGATGACGGGGCTTCCTCCACAACTTTTTGATGACGACGCTGAATGGAACACTCACGTTCCCATAGGTAAACGGTATTTCCAAAACCGTCAGCTAAAATTTGAATCTCAATATGTCTTGGATTTGCAACAAATTTTTCAATATACATCGACCCATCGCCAAAGAAGTCAGTAGCACGTTTTTGGTTTCCGGCAAAAGCTTTTCGAATTTCATCACCATTCTGTACCACCTGCATTCCAATTCCCCCGCCTCCCGCGGAAGCTTTCAGCATCACAGGGTAACCGATGCGATCTGCCACTTCTACCGCTTCCTCTGCATCTGACAGCGGGTAGGTAATCCCTGGTACAACAGGAACACCTGCTTCCTCCATCACTTTGCGTGATTCAATCTTACTCCCCATTTTCGAAATAACCTTTGGAGAGGGTCCGATGAATATAAGACCAGCTTCTTCACAACGGCGGGCAAATTCAGCATTTTCGGAAAGCAGGCCATATCCAGGGTGGATTGCCTCCGCTCCCGTTCCTCGAGCGACCTCTAGTATCTTATTAATATTTAAATAGCTTTCTGCTACACGGGAACCGCCGATTAAATAGGCCTCATCCGCTAATTTCACATGTGGCGCGTCCGCATCAGCTTCTGAGTATACTCCAATCGTTGTTATACCTAAGGCTTTGCATGTACGGATTACACGAACAGCAATTTCGCCGCGATTAGCAATTAACACCTTTTTGAACATGCCTCTCCATCCTTTCTCGCGCTTCTATCAATATCAATACTCGTAAGCTTTATTACAAAGATATGTAAAAATTTAATGATTTATTTTTTCAACGATCTTAAACTCGTAATCTTGTAAATGGAACCAGTCATTTGCCGGGCCTGTTCCTGACAAATGACCAGCCTGCATATTACCTTTTAACGGACGCTCTTTCAGCAACAATTTTTTGTATTTGTGCAACCATTGCTGGATCTTCTAGTCCAGTAATATCACCTTGGACCTTTCCGGATATAACGATTTCCTTTAATAAACGACGCATGATTTTCCCGCTGACTGTTTTCGGCAGCATATCTGTAAAAATAATCGATTTGGGAGCTGCAATCTTACCAATTTGTTGAATGATTTGAGCATTTATTTGTTGTTTTAGTTCTTCTGTACCCTCATAGCCATCTGCGAGACGGACAAATACAAGTGGAACCTCACCTTTAATTTCATCAGGAATTCCAATAATGGCGGTTTCAGAAACACCTGAACATTCTAGTACAGCGCTCTCCATCTCCATTGTACTTAGACGATGTCCTGCGACATTAAACGCATCATCGGAACGGCCAACAACCCATAAGTAACCATCAGCATCGATTAATGCCAGGTCACTGGCATAATAACAGACGTCCACTTGGCTGAAATAAGATGCGTAATAACGCTCAGGTTCTTTCCAAAGTGTCCTGCAAAGCATAGGAAAGGGTTTTCGAATCACTAGATTTCCTAACCTTCCAGGCTGAACTGAATTGCCTTCTTCATCAACGACATCCATAACAGCACCTAAAAAGGCAGTACCTGCAGCACCCGGCTTCATCGGCGTCAGCCAAGCAGCTCCTGCAATTGGCGACCCCGCTGTTTCAGTTTGCCCCCACGTATTATTAATATAGACTTTCCTCTTTCCTAACACATCATATGTCCAGTTCCAACTTTCCGGATCGAATGGTTCTCCAACAAGGGAAATGACATCGAGACAAGATAAATTAAATTTCTCCAATACCTTATCTCCCATACTTTTTAACATTCTTAAAGCGGTTGGAGCAGTAAACAGTTTATTCACCCTGTATTTTTCAATAATTTGATAAAAACGGTCCTTTGTTGGATAATCAACAGACCCTTCATAGACAACGGTGGTTACACCATTTGCTAATGCCCCTGTAATTCCCCAAATATGCATGGTTAACCAGCCGATATCCGCGGTACACCAGAACACATCGTCATGACGGTGATCCATATGATACTTGGCATATATGTAGTTCTGAATGACAAAAGCCATGCCGGAATGCACAACACCTTTTGGTTTACCGGTAGTACCACTTGTATAGAATACAATACCACTCTCATTCGCTTCTAATCTCTCAGGTTCACAAACAATGCTTGCAGCTTTTGTCTGTTCATGCCACCAGTAATCTCGGCCTTCTTTCATTTGAACCTCTAATCCTAATCTATCTACGACAATGACCGCTTCAATAGAAGGAATAGATGGGACAACATGATCGACTTTTTCTTTCAAAGGAATCAAGTTACCCCGACGCTTTGTTGCGTCCGCCGTAATTAATACTTTCGGTTCAAAATTGATTAATCGGTCCGTCAAGGATTTTTCGGAATAACCTGAGAAAATCGTATTGTATATAGCGCCAATTCGAAAACAAGCCAAAACAGAAATAATGGCTTCCGCTAGATTTGGAAGAAAAATAGCGACACAATCACCTTTTTTTACCCCAAATGATTTAAGAACATTCGCAAATCGATTTACTTCTGCAAGAAGCATATTATACGTGTAAAATTTGCTGTCCCCGTTCTCACCCTCCCAAATAAGAGCAGTTCGGTTTCCAGCACCATTTTCGATATGCCGATCAAGTAAATTTACACTCGGATTACTAATGCCGCCGGTAAAAAAGCGAAAATCAGGAAGTTCTCCACTAATGGTTTCTTTCCATGGTTCATACCAAACAAGTTCGCGGGCTGTTTGATCCCAGAATGCCGCAGGATCGTCTTGGGATTGTTTAAGAAGTTCTTGAAAAGCTTCGGTACTTCCAATGGAGGTTGAACGCACTTTTTCTTCTGCTGGATAAATGAGTTTACTATTTGAAACGACTTGTAAAATTCCACTGATATCCATGTCAGGGCTCCTTTAACAATGATATTTATTATTTAACATCCAATTTGTTTAGCAATGACCATTCGTTGAACTTCAGATGTGCCTTCACCAATTTCCAAGAGTTTCGCATCACGGAAGAATCGCTCAACTTGATATTCCTTCATATATCCATATCCGCCATGAATTTGAACCGCTTGGTCACATGCACGCATGCAGATTTCCGAAGCAAATAACTTTGCAAATGCGGCTTCCTTTTTAAATACTCGTCCTTGATCCTTTAACCAGGCTGCTTTGAAAACCATATTCCGTGCTAATTCAATATTCATTGCCATGTCAGCAAGCTTAAATTGGATAGTCTGGAAGTTGGATAAACTTTTTCCGAACTGTTTTCTCTCTTTTGCATATTGAAGAGATTTTTCATACGCACCTTGAGCAATACCTACCGCCATGGCGCCAATTCCAATCCTTCCACCATCAAGAGTAGCTAAAAATTGTTTGTAACCGTTTCCAATTGTACCTAGCAAATTTTCCTTTGGAACTCTTACATTTTCCATGATTAGTTCTGTCGTATTCGAAGCATGCAGACCCATTTTTTCGTAGTTGTCAATTACATTGAATCCTGGAGCATTCGTAGGAACGATAAATGCGGTGATACCGTTAATCCCTTTTGAGCGGTCTGTTACCGCCGTTACTGCCAGATGCTTAGCGTAGCTTGCGTTTGTGATGAAACATTTAGAGCCGTTAATGACCCACTCATCTCCATCAAGAACTGCTGTTGTTTGCGTTCCCCCTGCATCGGAGCCTGCATTAGGTTCCGTCAATCCAAATGCTCCGAAGGATTCTCCAGTACAAATAGGTGTTAAGTATTTTTCCTTTTGCTCGTGGGTTCCGAATAAATTTAGCGGCGCCCCGCCTAATGAAATATGTGCTGAATATGTAATACCTGTGGATGCACACACGCGGCTAAGTTCTTCAACGACGATTGCAAAGCTAGTTGTATCTGCCTCTCCGCCCCCATATTGCTCAGGGAATGGGAGACCCATGATCCCTAGCTCCGATAATTTTGAAAAGATCTCCTTAGGGAAAGCCCCTGTTCGATCACGTTCATCTGCCCCGGGAGCAACCTCTGCATCGGCGAAATCTCGAATTAAATCGCGAATCATCTCTTGTTCTTTCGTTAAATCAAAATTCATTTATCTACAGCTCCTTTCAATTCCTGATTGTTTTTAGTAAAAAAATATAAAAACAAACTTATAAACTCACTATTCTATGTACAGCCCCCCTTTCAATACTGTCTAAATTTTCTTATAATCAGAATATAACGATTAGCATTATTATGCTATGTACGTTTTCATGAATATAGTTGTAATAAATTTGTGACTTTTACACAAAAAACATGAAATGGACCGAAATGTAATAGAATTCAACTTTATAGAGGAAGAGTGATGAACGATGCAAGATACATTAACTCATCGGCAGCTAAAGTCCCTAATCCATGTGTCCAACGTTATAAATTCAAAATTAGATATTAATACCATTTTTGAATCCATCATGAGTGAAACAATATCCGTGGTTGAAGCTGCTGGGGGCGGCTCGATATGGATTTTTGACAAAAACCAGAATCGACTGATTGCGAAATCAGCGCAAGGATTATTCTATCCACATATTTTTAGGCAAATTAAACTTGTTAGCGGTGAATCCATGACAGGGATGGCTTTTGCAGCAAAAAAATGTCTCATTTTTTGGGATGAGGGGGAAGTTAAACAGGCACTGTCTACATTAACCCCATATAATAGAGATTTATTAGATCAGGCGATTCCGAGTAATTTCCACTTTACCTCTGTCATTTCATCTCCTATATTGCAAAAGGGTAAATGTATTGGGGTCATTACATTAGACTCGTTTGAACAGTCTTTGCAGTTTAAACAAGAGGATATTCATTTATTAGAAGCGATTGGTCACCAAGCCGCTGTGGCCTTGGAAAGATCCAAATTATTTTTTGAAAAAGAAAAAATGGTTAACACGCTTTCCCATTCCATTGAAATACATAGAAACTTAGCGAATCTTGTTGTGAATGGAGAAGGTATTCAATCCATTTTGAATTATATACATAATACAATTGGACAGCACCTGTTTCTCTTTGATGAAATAGGAGAGCTAAGGGCTTCCGCATGTCATTCCTCATTTTCTGTTGAAATGACCGAATATATGAAAGCGTATGCAAAACAAATTATCCTAACACTAGAAAACTCACATACTGTTTCCGAGATAACATTAATAGACGAAACATATCAATTAGTTGTTTTACCGCTTGGATCTAAGCAAAAGTCTCTTGGTGGTCTAATCATCCTTTCTCATCAAAAAGTTAGTAATGTGGATATCGCCGCTCTTGAACATGCTTGTACTGTCATTTCCCTTGAACTTGTAAAAGAGCAAGCCGTATTTGATACACAGCAGCGTTTAAGAGGTGAATTCGTGACCAGGCTTTTTTCAGGACAGATTGATGAGCTGCTGATTCAGAAAGCAAAAAACTTAAATTTTGATCCTAACTGGAACTACGTGGCGATTATTATTAATTTTAAGGATAAGTCTAATGAGGAAAAAGTTTTTGGAGATCCCGTTATCAGAAATTTACTTCATATGACCAATAGGACTTTACTTGGGAGGAACCTTCAAGTAACCGCGGTAAGGGATAAAAATCAAATTGTTGCTCTTATTTCCTTGCATTCAAAAGTTTCGTCTAGCAATATTGTTGCTGAAATAAAGGAACTCTCAAAAAAGTTACAGCTGGAGATTAATCATAAATATAGTGAGATAGACACATCCATAGGTATTGGAAGAATGAAGCAAGGGCTTACTCTTATCCATGAGTCATTTGTAGAAGCAACCAAATGCATAAAATTCCTCAAAAACTATTCTTTTGAAGATAGAGTCATAAGTTATACAGATCTTGGGGTCCAGAGGTTTATTTTACAAAATTCAAAGGAAGAATTGATCGATTTTATCCAAGAAGTATTAGGTCCTCTTATTCAATACGAACAAACTAGAAAAGGAGAATTGTTAAGCACGCTTGTAGTTTATTTAGACCAGAATCAAAACATCCGGAAAACGGTAGATTGTTTGCATATTCATACTAATACTCTAAACTATCGTTTAAAGCGCATTGAGGAGATTCTAGTAACGAATTTGAATGATAGTCATTCCTTATTTAATATTCATTTAGCCATCAATATTTATCAGTTTATAAAAGATAAAGATCCTTTACAGAAAAACAAAAGTTAAATTACTAGAATCAGGATTAAAAGCCCATCTGTCTAAAAGGTAAATTTAGGTAAAATGGTCCGAAATAACATGATAGACAAGTTCTATTGATTCATTTTTCTAAATATAGTGATTTTTCAGTGTAATCAATAGTCTTTCCTTGGTAATATACTAAATAACTACCATTTATTTCTACATCCGAAATAATAAAATGGCAGCTATTACATATTAGGGGGAAAATTCTATGAAAAAGTTTTCAAAGGCTGTTATCCCAGCCGCCATGGCATTAACCATGACACTTTCAAGCACCGCCTTTGCTGGACCTCAATCAAATCCAAACGGACCCTATATTGAGGGAGAACAAAATATCTCTTTATCAAGCTACATGTCCAATGAGGAACTAACCAATACGCTGCAGAAACTAGAGGCCTCTTCTAAAGGGAAAATGAAGTTAGAAGTTGTCGGATATTCTAACCATACATTAGATGGTTATAAAACCGAAGCAGATAAAGGAGATCCCCTGTATGTTGTTAAATTCGGTGATGCGGATCCAAACAAAAAAAGAATCTTAATCACAACACAAATCCATGGAAACGAACAAATTGGAACAGAAGCTGCCATTGATATTATTCAAAAGCTATCAAGCGGCGGACAGGAAATTGATGAAATATTAGATAAAGTTTCGATTTGGATTATGCCTAGAATTAATCCAGAAGGCTCAGATAATACAATTGAAGGAAAATGGTACCCTACTCGTTATACACACCAGACCTGGCTTCCAGAAAATATAGCCCTGCCTACAGGTACTGTAGCGCCTTGGTACTATAACGCAGATGGCAGTGAAAGAGGTCAAGCAAATGAAGGCCGTGTGGTGTATGGAATCCCTGGTTACGACCAGAACAGAGACTACAATCCGAATTTGGATTTTAGGGTAGAAAAAGAAGACAAAAATAAAGTTGCAGCATTTTTAAATAACAAAGCAACAAATAACAGCAATTATGGTGGTTTCTATGTAACAGCCGAAGCACGTACGGTGACAAAGGTTTTTCAAGAATTTAAACCGGATGTTTTTGTTGATGTACACCACCGTGGATTTAATACACTTTCTGATGAGGACAACAGATCCGTTCCAGTCCAAGTGGCAGCAGTTGTAGCCGATCCATACACCGATCCTTTCTCAGGTAAACAATATGAAGTGGACCAAGAGGTATTAAAGCTTGGCAAACAGGTTAATGCACTAGCCAATCTTGCTCTTCAAAGAGGAAACTCACATTATGGCGCAGTGCAAAAATATCCTGACGTTAACCTTCCAGGTACAGCACTTGGAGCGTTTGCTTTAAATGATGCAGCCATCATGCTGATTGAAATTAAAGGACAAAGCCAGACACTTGGGCAAAAACAGGCAGGCATGCTGAAGGAAACAGTTAAAGTTCCATTATTTGAGGTATTCAAAGGGCTTGCGGACGGATCCATTCATGATGTGGATACAGCAATTTATGATGCGATTCCAGAATCAACGAACAGAATTGAAGACCCATCAACTAGGGATTAATAGATTTTGATAATAAGAATATAGTCTGAGGCTGACCCATTGGGTCAGCCTTTTTCCCTTACATTACCTTCCAAATGTGCTAATATAATCCGTTTCCTCTAATATATTTAAACTTTCTATCTCTTTAATCACTTGAACATTTCTTGGGAGAAGTATGAGCCCACTATTTACAACAGTAATCTCATATTCGATTTCACAGACTGCTGGTACTTGCCCAATAATCTTTTGAGCAAGGTCAAAAGGAACTTCAATTTGTGCGATTTTGTGACCGTTGGAAACACCATCTTCGTTAGACAGAGCTTGTTTTTTACATAGAATATGAATTTCTCCAACTTGAACAACTTTTCCCTCATCATTCTTGGAATCATATGTACGAGCAAAAATAACAACTTCCTGCCGTTTCATGAATACAATCACCTCCATTATTTAACAATTCATTATTATTATATGTTCTTAATTAAGAACATTCAAGCGAAACGTCCCCTTTTAATTTGAATTAAAACTCTCTCGTATGCAAGTGAATAGTAATAGGGAATGATACTAAGGTTGAAAAAAATCAATACAGGAAGGAAGATCTTAAGTGGCAGATATGACTCTTTTTATTAAAGAAGCAACAAGTATGCTACCCATTCAAACATTAGAAACGGTCCTTATGCAAATGGATGGAGTCGAAAGAGCCTTGGTTGATACAGAGGATGGTGAGGTGAAAATAACTTACAATGAAAATCAGGTTGCTCAGGAGAAAATTATCAATAGGATCCAAGAGCATGGATTACACCTACTAGAATAGATGGTTTATTCTTAAAAAGGCAAAACCGTCACATTATAAGTAAACGGTTTTGCCTGTTATAACAACTCCTATATTCTTATAGAACCTCACCATTACTTTCAATCACTTTTTTATACCAATGGAATGATTCTTTTCGGTTTCTTTCCAGTGTTCCACTGCCATCATCGTTCTTGTCGACGTAGATAAATCCATAGCGCTTGGACATTTCTCCAGTAGACATACTCACTAAGTCTATACAACCCCAGGCAGTATAACCCATGAGTTCCACACCATCTTCGATTGCCTCCCCCATTGCCCGCACATGTTCACGGAGGTAATCAATTCGGTAGTCATCATTGATGGAGCCGTCCTCCTCCATTTGATCATACGCCCCTAAGCCATTTTCAACGACAAATAGCGGTATCTGATATCTTCCATAAAGCTTGTTTAAGCTGATCCGCAAACCAGCAGGATCAATCTCCCAGCCCCAGTCACTAGCCTTAAGGAATGGGTTTTTCACTCCGCCAACAATATTTCCTTGTGCCTTTTCCTCGTCAGACTTTTCCTTTTTATCTGTACGGGACATATAATAACTCAATCCAATATAATCAACTGTTCCTTCTTTTATTACATCCAAATCACCATCATGAATTTCCAGTTCGATATTTTTCTCTTTAAAGAAGCGCTTAATGAAAGCTGGATATTCGCCGCGCACATGGACATCAGCACAGAAATAGTTAAACAATTCCTCTTCTTTTAAGGCATACATAACGTTTTTCGGATTGCAATCATAAGAATAAACAGGTGCAAAAAGAATCATGCAGCCAATTTTTGCACCAGGATTAATTTGCTTACAGGCTCTTACAGCTATCCCACTAGCAACAAATTGATGATGAAAGGCCTGGAATGTCTCCTGGTAACGATTTTCTTCATTCTGAGGAGAAAAGCCCATACTCATAATTGGCATCTTCAAGGCACCATTAATTTCATTGAAGGTCATCCAGTATTTAACTTTATCTTTATAACGTTTAAGAATGACATTTGCATATTTCTCAAAGAAGGTAACAACCTGGCGATTTCTCCAGCCCCCATATTCTTTTACTAAGTGCAACGGCATTTCATAGTGAGAAATCGTAACTACAGGTTCAATCCCATGCTTCAATAATTCATCAAAAACCTGGTCGTAAAATGCCAAGCCCTCCTCATTTGGTTCGGGCTCATCACCATTCGGGAAAATTCTTGTCCAAGCTATGGACATCCGAAACACTTTAAAACCCATTTCGGCAAATAGGGCGATATCTTCTTTGTAACGATGATAAAAATCTATAGCTTCATGATTTGGATACGCATATTTCTCGTGATTGATTTCAAAGTTAAAACCAGCAGACATTAAAATGTTAAGGCGCTCTTTTCCTCCTGGTAGAACATCGGCAATATTTAATCCCTTATTCCCTTCTTTAAATCCACCTTCTATCTGGTTTGCTGCCGTTGCACCGCCCCATAAAAAACCATCTGGAAATTTTTTTAGTTTAGAAGTCAATCCACTAATCCTCCAATCGATTTACTGTAGTAAAGTATCCTTTTCGGGAAGTTTAAATAAACCACAATTACCCACTTTTTAACTTGCGCTGTTTTTCCTTATTTATGATAAAGTTGTAAAATACTCAAACCCGAGGTTGTTGCTTGTAAGTGCGGATTTACAACCAGCAAAAGTGTATAATAGGCGGAGATTTTCCGGTTAAATTCAGAATGGAGCTCGATTCGGGGTTAATAAGCGGAGGTTTTCCGCTTAATCAAAGTAAAATCCCCCCTTTTCACGGTTTTCAAGTCAATAGACGGAATCTCTCCGTCTATTAAGCTGTTTTTAAAAGTATTTACTTTTTAAGCGGAATTCTTCCGTCTATTTACCAGCTCTGCTCGGCAGCTTAACGTGATCCCTCAACATAAAAAAGACGTATGCCAATTCATACGTCAATTCTTGTGTCTTTTAATAAGACAGCAACCGAAAACGGAACCTTTTACTATACTTTAATTTATGTTTACTGACTGATTTAAATAACTTTCCACTTTTTTATTTGAAACATAACTATGCAGAATCATACCAGAGATGACGATTAAAATACCTACCCATGATAATGGAGTTGGTAGAGGTATTGATAAAAAGAGTATTTCCCCAACTAATGCAAAAACCACTTCCATTGATTGCGTTGCTTCAACAGCTGCTAACTTTTGCATATTCCCTCTTACCATATCTGTAGCCATAAAAAATAAGACAGTAGCAATAATGCCTGAAGAAAGTGCCACCAATAAGGATTGAAAACTTTGCCCACCACTAGGTAAACCAACCGTAAACAAGCCATAGAAAGAAAGTAATAACCAGAATGGAAGGCTTGCTAAAGTCATTCCTAACACCCGTTGATAAGCATCTAAACGCCCTTCACATACATCCATCATTTTGCGATTTCCTAGAGGATAGGCAAATGAGGCGATTAGAATAGGGACCACTCCTAATAATACATTCTCAAAAGAAAGTTGCTTTGCGTGTTCCATTTGCATGAGGACTATACCTAGCAGAATAATCATTGACATAATTAGACCTCTAAAGGGTACTTTCCCTCGTACCTGTAGTGGCCCATTCTTTGTATGGATTGTCTCATAAAATAACGGAGCCAACAGTGCGCCCGAAATAATCGTAATTTGCCATGTTCCCGCAATCAGCCAGCCCGGTGAGTATGCAGAGGCAAAACATAATGGGGCATAAAATAACCCGAAACCAACAAAGCTCCAGAGCAGCCATTTTCCAGGATTTTCTCTCATTTCTTTTAATAGTGGCCGCAGGTTTTTCCTCATGATTACAATACCCATTAGAAATGGGACCATGAAGATATACCGCAGCGAGGCACTCCAAATCCAACTTCCTCCCGACAACTCCATGGAAGCGTTAAGAACAAATGTAAAAGCAAAAAAGAAGGCTGCACAAATCCCTATTACGATTGATTTCACTAAATCCACCTCAACCCAAGCTGCAAGAATTTTCTTAAAACAATATATCGCATATTAGTATTTATTACAATCCATTATATTAGAATTTAGGGGCACAAAAAAAAGACCAAGTGGTCTCTGGTCTAAAACGAACTACATGTGATGGATTAAAAGCACAACAATAAACCATCCCCTACTGTTCACTCACGGCTAACACTTCATAAATTTCTGCTCCCTTTAAGTGAAAAAGATCCTCCATTTCAAATAAAGAAAATACCTTTGCTAATTTTACTGCCATTTTTTCAAAGATCGGACCTTGTTCAACAGTGTTTAAATATTTTAATTCGAGATTCCAATTCCTTAACGTCTCAGGAGTATGAATAATTATCGAAAAATAAATAGTACCTGGCACAGCCCGCATGTTGTCGAGAATAATTAACAATTGCGGGTAGTGAACCAGGTACATACTTTATCTGCGCAGTCCTAAGTTATATGCTTAATGTATGAGCTTTGTTCAACTTAAGGTCAAAGCGATCTGCATTCATTACCTTGACCCACGCTTCAATAAAGTCACGTACAAACTTCTCTTTGTTATCTTCCTGAGCATAAACTTCTGCTAGGGCACGGAGAACAGAGTTTGAACCAAACACGAGGTCGACTCTTGTTGCTGTACGCACCACTTTACCAGTTTTACGATCACGACCAACATATACGTTTTCTTCTACAGGCTTCCACTCAACTCCCATGTCTAGCAAGTTAACAAAGAAGTCGTTAGTGAGTGTTCCTACACGATTAGTGAATACACCGTGTTCTGTTCCACCGTGGTTCGTCCCAAGAACACGCATACCGCCAATAAGTACTGTCATTTCTGGTGCAGTAAGGTTTAGAAGTTGTGCCTTGTCCACTAGGAGCTCCTCTGGACTAACTCGATACTGTGCCTTCTGATAATTGCGGAAACCATCTGCGATAGGCTCCAATACTGCAAATCCTTCAATATCTGTTTGCTCTTGAGTGGCGTCTCCTCGTCCAGAAGCAAATGGAACGGTTACATCAAAGCCTGCATCACGTGCAGCTTTTTCTACCGCAGCACTTCCACCTAGTACAATTAAATCGGCAAGGCTAACTTGCTTATTTAATTTACCTTGTAGGTCTTCGAGTACATCAAGGACTTTTGCTAGCTGCTCCGGCTGATTCACTTCCCAATCCTTTTGTGGAGCAAGACGGATGCGGGCACCATTCGCGCCGCCACGCATATCTGAGCCACGGAAGGTACTTGCTGAAGCCCAAGCAGTTGTTACTAGTTCGCTAACTGTAAGTCCTGAGTTAAGGATCTTTGCTTTTAGCTCTGCTACTTCTGCCTCAGTTAATTCATAATCAACAGCTGGTACAGGATCTTGCCAGATAAGATCTTCTTTAGGAACCTCTGGACCTAGATATCTTGCTTTAGGTCCCATGTCACGGTGAAGAAGTTTGAACCATGCACGGGCAAAAACTTCAGCAAATTCTTCGGGATTCTGATGGAAACGACGAGATATCTTTTCATATTCTGGATCATAACGCAATGCCATATCGGCCGTGGTCATCATAGTTGGAACTTTTACTGATGGATCTTCTGCATCCGGTGCGAGATCCTTCTCATCCGGATTTACAGCCAGCCACTGGAAGGCACCTGCAGGACTCTTTGTAAGCCACCATTGATAGCCAAACAATAAATCAAAATAACCATTGTCCCACTGTGTTGGATTCGCGGTCCAAGCACCTTCAATACCGCTAGTGATAGTGTCATGACCCTTACCGCTGCCGTGGGTGCTTAACCAGCCTAGACCCATTGCTTCAATTGGTGCAGCTTCCGGTTCTGGACCGACATGAGCAGCATCTCCTGCACCGTGTGCCTTACCAAAAGTATGACCGCCGGCTATGAGTGCCACCGTTTCTTCATCGTTCATTCCCATACGTGCAAAGGTTTCACGAATATCACGTGCACTCGCAACAGGATCTGGTTTGCCGTTTGGACCTTCAGGGTTAACATAAATAAGCCCCATCTGAACAGCTGCAAGTGGATTTTCTAGCTCACGATCTCCTGTGTAACGGTTATCACCTAGCCAATCTGTTTCAGTTCCCCAGTAGATCTCCTCTTCTGGATGCCAAATGTCTTCGCGTCCACCTCCGAAACCAAACGTCTTACCGCCCATGGATTCAATCGCCACATTACCTGCTAGAACAAGCAAGTCAGCCCAAGAAATCTTATTTCCATACTTTTGCTTAATCGGCCATAGCAGCCTGCGAGCTTTATCAAGGTTTCCGTTATCAGGCCAGCTGTTAAGAGGAGCAAAACGCTGTGCACCAGCTCCACCGCCACCTCGGCCGTCGGTTGTACGATAAGTACCAGCAGCATGCCAAGACATACGGATAAATAATGGACCGTAATGTCCATAGTCAGCAGGCCACCAATCTTGACTGGTTGTCATTAGTTCCTGAAGATCCTGCTTAAGAGCATAGTAGTCTAGTTTTTTAAATTCTTCTGCATAATCAAAGTCTTCTCCCATAGGGTTAGTTTTTCTGTCATGCTGATGAAGAATATTCAAGTTTAACTGGTTGGGCCACCAGTCTCGATTTGACGTACCGCTAGATTTTTTACTAGTTGCGCCTCCGTGATGGAACGGGCACCCTTCTGCATTCCCATTGTTTTTAACGTCCATGTTTTTTTCCCCTCTCTTTGTAAACTATGTAACAAATAATTATTCTTCTAGTGGTAGAAAAATAAACTGGCTGATAATAACTATTATATTTATATTCTACTAAGCTATTACTAAAAATTGAAAAAATAACCAACATAATCACAAATTTGTAACATTTAGGAGATTATTTAATGCCATTTATATCAAACAAAAAAGACTGCAGGTGAAAGACACCATTACAGTCTAATGATACGAAACCATAATTATTTTATACCCACTGGATAGACCCAAACTCACCATGAGGATGGTTTTGTAATTTATATCTTCTAAACTCGAATTGTAATTTTGATAGTGGCAACTTATAAAGCTGTTGATCTTCTTTAGTATATACGTTTAAAAAAATTAATTTATTGATAAGTTTTTGGCGTTTTTTTTCATCATTATTTCTCATCAGAAACACTCCTTAATTTTCATAAAGTCTTTACCTAATACAACAACTTTTACGATTTATTTGATTAACTTCATTATAAACCCACAATACCTACCTGTAAAGTAGGAATTAAAATAAATTAACAAAATCTTTTTGAAAAAAAGAAAAATATCATTATTATATTAACAAACTGTTAAACAACAGGTTCTCAAAAAAAGTGTCAGATAAATAATTCAACAAGATAGCTTTCTCAGATTTTTTTCTACAAAATCTGCTAACATTCAACTATATTTTAAGCCTTTATAGAGTAAATGTTACTTAGTTTATAATTCTAAAAATCGTTCTTTAATTCCCTTTGACCAGTTGCAGTTTCTAGCTCCTCTTCCCTTCCTGGTGCCAATAAAATCCTCTTCATTCGGGTACTTCGTGCATTAACTAAGAATCTAAATTTGTCGATGAATTAATGATTTCACTTCCCATCATATGTAGTAACATATGGTTGAAATCAGACATAGTATAATAAATTCACTATAGGAGAGATTCAAATGACTAAGAACGAAGTTGTAATTGTAAGTGCTGTTAGGACACCAATTGGAAGTTTTCTAGGAAGTCTACAAAATGTTTCCGTAAAGGAGCTTGGGGCGACAGTAATAAAAGAGGCCATTCTAAAAGCTGGGATAACACATGATAGTGTTGATCAAGTTATTATGGGGAATGTTTTACAAGCAGGATCTGGCCAAAATCCGGCAAGACAAGCTTCACTTGCTGCCGGTGTACCTCAAGAAACACCAGCGATCACAATTAACATGGTTTGTGGATCAGGCTTGAGAGCCGTCCATTTGGCAACACAGGCAATTCTTTCGGGAGATGCTGAGATTGTCGTTGCGGGCGGAATGGAAAATATGAGTCAAGCACCATATTTGGTAAAAGGCGGACGGAATGGGTTTAAGATGGGAGATCAAAAATTGTTGGACAGCATGATCCAAGACGGATTGTGGTGTGCCGAGAATAACTATCATATGGGAATCACAGCCGAAAACCTTGCAGAAAAATATGAAATTACCCGGAACGAGCAAGATGAGTTTGCGGTATGGAGTCAACAAAAGGCTCAAGCAGCAATTGAATCGCACCGATTTATGGATGAAATTGTCCCTGTTGAAGTACCTGGTCGAAAAGGACAAGTAACACTATTCAGTCAGGATGAGTTCCCTAGATTTGGAACAACAGCAGAAAGTCTAGGAAAACTTCGTCCTTCATTTAATAAGAATGGGACTGTTACCGCTGGAAATGCTTCAGGAATTAACGATGGTGCTGCCGCTTTTGTTGTGATGAGCCGTAAAAAGGCAGAGGAATTACAACTTACACCTATGGTAGTGATTAAAGCAAATGCTATAGCAGGTGTTGACCCAAGTATTATGGGAATTGGTCCCGTCCCAGCAGTAAAAAAAGCTTTACAAACCGCTTTTTTATCACTAGAAGACATTGATTTAATTGAAGCAAATGAAGCATTTGCTGCCCAATCGATCGCAGTAGACAGAGAACTGCATTTCAATAAAGAAAAGCTAAATGTAAATGGCGGGGCAATTGCATTAGGTCACCCGATCGGTGCGAGCGGCGCAAGGATTTTAGTGACATTAATTCATGAAATGAAAAAAAGAGAAAACCGCTTTGGTTTAGCGACGTTATGTGTCGGCGGAGGTCAAGGTGTAGCTACGATCATTGAAAATGCTTAAACTGCAAGTGAGATTACTAGTTGATGGATCTGAAAAAAAAATCAACGTGAAAACAGAGAAAAACTCCTTATCTAACTATTCCGTTGTGAAGAATAGGTAAATTGACTAATTCAGCATTTTATAAACGTTTAGACTTCCCTTGTATATTCATGGATAGAAAATACAAGGGAAGCTCATTTATCCAATTTCAATAATCAAACGTTTGGAGGGGAAAATTTGAAAGTTGGTGAATCAGAATTTAATGTAAATAGAATGCTAGATATAAATAGTAGTCTTTTTAATAAGGATAATGATTTGAAAGATAATCCTCAGTTTCTGTTTAGTGAATATAAAAGATTCTTTAGAGCTGAACGCTTTTTGGAATCATTAGAGTTTTTTACTAAATCTCTAGGAAAAGGATTTCCTAGTGCGGAGTACGAAATGGGATACCACTGCTATTATGGGAGTGAACAGTTAAAAATCTCCAAGAACTACATTAAAGCTTTCAATTACTTTTCTGTTGCTGCAGCACAGGGACATGCGGATGCTCTCTATTACCAAGGGCTTATGTATCTTAAGGGTATTGGGGTTGCGATGGATATAAATCAAGCTCTTCTCTCCCTTAGTAGTGCTGCAAATCAAAATGAAAACAAAGCATTAGATACAATAGGCAGGATATATCACTTCGGATGCTGTGATATTTCATCAGATCCTAAAAAAGCCGAAGGCTACTATAAAATTGCAGTCAACCAGGATTATCCCCCTTCAATGTTCCATCTTGCCTTATTATTTGAAAATCAACACAGGTTTGAAGAGGCTTATGAATTAATGATCCAGTCGGCGAATAAGGGGTATATGGAAGCAATTAATTATACTATTAGTACATACAAGTAAAAAATTTATTTCAATAAAAAAAGCCCAAATTTCTCCATTTTTTAATAAAAAGAAATTGGGCTTTTTGAATATACATTTTTAATCTAGAAATCTCTAAGAAACACGAATTTTACCAATTCTTCTACTTCGATTACGATCTTTACTATTCAGTTCTCTTTGTGATTTTGGATTACCTGGAAATGATATGAGGCCGGCCTTATACAGGGCATATCCGATAAAGGTTGCAAAGATGGTACTTCTGATTAGATACCAGATGAATCTTCTGCCAACATTTTGTAACATGTTTTCACCTCTTTAACCTCTCATTGCTGATAAATATGTTGGAATCATCTTATTTATGTCGTCTTATTCAGCTCCATCATTACCCCTTTAGACTGGTGTGAAAGTGTGCACTATTTTCATTTTGCTTATGAACGTGATAAGTATCTGTTCTGGTTCTCCAATATCGCTAAACGAATTAGCTTCAGTTTTATTTCTTTGCTTAATGAAAGCCATTCCGGTTTAAAGATTTTCATTATTCATTCCCCCATTAGAGTATTGTTCGGTTTTGCATATAGTTAATAACCACTTAATTTGCAACAATAGTTCCGCTGAGATGTATTTGATTTTAATCATTCCCGTTTCCTCGAACTCTTTAACATTTTTCGTTTTCCATTTTAATTTAAATTTCTACATTTTTTTCAGGTTTTAAAAGATTGGAAGATAATCAATAAGGGGAATTTGGTTTATTCTCCTTATCTAAAGGGTACTGAATTAACATCCCAAATTTAGGAGGTAATATCAAAATGAACAATGAACAGTACCCAAGCAAATTACCTGCACAAGAACAAAACCAGCAGCCTGGAATGGAGAAGGATATGAGGCCACTTCCAGAAAGTGAAAATCCGACCTATAAAGGAAGTAACAAGCTGCAAGGAAAGAATGCAATCATTACCGGAGGAGACAGTGGAATAGGACGTTCAGTAGCAATCGCTTTTGCGAAGGAAGGAGCAAATGTTGCGATTATTTATTTAAATGAAAGCAATGATGCTGAAGAAACGAAACAGCTGGTTGAGGAGCATGGTGGCAGATGCCTATTAATCGCTGGAGATATCGGCGATGAACCTTTCTGTAAAAAAGCTGTAGAGCAAACAATAGATGAGCTCGGCGGTCTTGATATCCTTGTGAACAATGCCGCTGAACAGCATCCCCAGGAAAGTATAATGAACATTGATTCAGAACAACTGGAAAAAACATTCCGAACAAACGTTTTTGCAATGTTCCATTTAACAAAATCCGCACTACCTCACCTAAAGAAAGGGAGTGCCATTATTAATACAACATCCATCACTGCCTATAAAGGGCATCCTAAGCTGCTTGATTATTCTTCTACAAAAGGTGCGATTACATCCTTTACAAGGTCACTTGCCCTTCAGCTGGCCGAGAAAGGAATCAGGGTAAACGGAGTAGCTCCCGGACCTATCTGGACACCACTTATTCCTTCTACTTTTACTGCGGAAAAAGTAAGTAAACATGGTCAGGATACACCGATGAAGCGACCAGGACAGCCGGAGGAGGTTGCTCCCGCATTTGTCTACCTCGCATCACATTCAGATTCATCCTATGTTTCTGGACAAATTCTGCATATTAATGGTGGACAAGTCGTTAATGGGTAGATAGATTACTTATATACCAGTGGGGACGGTTCCTGTTGGCAGTACTACTATGGAACCATGAACCGTCCCCAGATTCTCTGCTTACTGTTTCCCTACATAATAAGTCTCCGTAGTTATAAGGTATATCCGAATCCCAAAATGGTAAAACATTTGTCTTCATGATTGGAAGCCATTTTAATTTCTACCTGGTGTTCCCGGCAGGCATTCTCTTGATACAAAATTACAGCATTGCAATGAGTCCAGTTAACTTCATGAGGGTCGGCCGTTATTATCTGTTGACCATCCACAAATATATCCGCTATTCCAAACTCACTATTTCCTGAATCCTTAAAAACAAGAATGAGACTTCTGCTGTTGATCTTCATTTTGAAACTTTCATTTCCCGATGAAGTTGTATGCATCCAGTTGTTTGGAAATTGCGGAGTGCCAAAAGGGTTCGCATCTATCTCTACCATCTGCAATTCGTCATCTGTTTCCAAAAAACCGCCCATATTTATCTTTGCATCTATTCGGTTATCTTTCCTATCAAGTAACTGAACATCCTTAAAACAATTACCGATAACCGGCGATTTATCTATCTGAATATCCTCTTGATCGCTAATGGATTTCTTTGTTTCTGAAAATAGATATGTAAGGCAATCCGCCATTACCGTATGACCGTCATTTGTTGGATGATAGATGTCATAGAAAAATTGCCTCTTAGTTATGATGTTTCCCGCGTCCTTTGTAAGCCTAAACTGCTCTACCACTGCATCCTTTACACTTACCATTGGAAGATCATAATGCCTTCCTACGGGAGATAGCCTATCTTGCAGATTCCAGTCATTTTCAAACACGCTGAATAATAAAATAACAGCGGGTTTGTTTTTCGAAGCTAGTATTTTTAAACATAAGCTCTCATAACAAATTCCGTTTGTTTCGTCTCCTGCATCATTTACGGCAAACTCAACAATCACGACATCTGGCTCTACTTTTCCATCTCTTAAAATATCGCGTTCATAGCGAATCATGCCGAGCTCTGATGGTGTACCTCCCACTCCGGCCTTGACGAAATGAACATTCTTCCCATTATCTTTCCCGAACATTTCTCTGAATTTCAAATAAGATTGATAGGCATAACTATGAGTATGGATTGGTTTTGCTCCAGCACCCTGAGTAATGGAGCCCCCTATGTAGGCGATGGTAATATCCTCGCCTCTTTCTGCTTTTTCAATGGCTGCTTTTAATCTTTGATTGTTTCCTTTACTTAAAAGGGATTTTCTAATCATAGCTTGGTAACCTTCAGAACTGAATGCGACCGGCTGTTCCGGCGATATCTCAGGCACCTTATAAGCATCATTCAGATAAAATTTGACACTTACTGTAGCTAGTTCACCCGGATGGTCAAATTCAAAGGCAAATTTACCTGGAACATCATCATCCTTGGACCATTGGAAATCCCCAAGTTTTACTATCATTTCTGTTCCATCTGTTGGACATGCTATTCTTAGTAGTGTTCCAGTTTCATATTTTTTTTGCTTTCCATAATGATGTAATACAAAATCGACTTTTCCTGTATTTCCATTTCCTGTTTTTATTACTACACCGATACTGTGAACCAGCTTATGAAATCCCTGACAATCATCAAGGAGAGTTAAAATTTCCTCATCACTCACGCCACCTACAAGTCTTGCATTACTTTTTAATCGTTCTTCACCTAAATAAATTTCCTGTGAAGGCTTACCTTCTTTACGGGGAGTTGCCTCAATCACTTTCTCATATATAACGAAAAAGCTGCCCCGTTTTGCCTCTGGATCTTTTGGTGCCTTGAAAACATCATTACTATCGTCATTTTTTATTAATCTACTTTCTGTCATCGTTACCTATCTCTCCTATGAATGATCAATTTTTTATTACACATAACTAGTGAATCTTCATAATTGACACATGTTGCCGATCCAATGGGAGCATATTGGTTATAATTAAAGATAATTACAATGTTTATTCAATGAACAAACAAAGTGTTTATGTAATCATTTTATTATTATTTTCAGAAAGGTCAATGTATTTTTAAAATCGCTTTATATTATTCTTTTTGCACCCAGGACAATAAAAACCGTATGTAATTTACTTTTATCCGTCGTATATTAACTTTGAGTTCAATTAAAGCATTTACACTTTATTTAACTAATTTTAAGATTTTTACTAATTCTCTCATTGACTTTTTCCTATATGTTATTGAAATATTCTGAGGTGCTGGTGCAAAAATCATTTCCATGATCTTTAGCACTATTCGTTAGAATACTATATAGACCCATCAATGATTTTGATGTTCTATACTATGAATCTGGTGATGGCAATGAAGGAGTTTAAAGAGATACATAGAATAAAAGGTTATACAAAAAATAATAGAGGAGGAATCGCTTTGGCATATCCAGAAATTAAGAAAATAAATTACAATCCATCTTTGAAAGGCTTGGCAGAGATATATCCAGATATCGTCTTTTCACTCGCACAACGGAACGGTACGAAAATGACAATTATTTCTCCGCAGATTCCTGAGGACTCGCAGGAAAAATACCCATGTATCGTCTTCGTGCAGGGAAGTGGTTGGACTTTTCCAAATATTTATTATCAAATTCCTCAGCTCTCACAGCTTGCTGCAAAAGGCTATGTAATTGCAACCATTACTCACCGTAACAGTTTGGAAGGATACCAGTGGCCTGCATGCTTACAGGATGTGAAAACAGCTATCCGATTCATGAGAGCAAAGAGTGCAGAATATCATATAGACTCTGATAGGATTGGTATCTGGGGTACTTCCTCTGGAGGAAATCTGGCTTTACTAACAGGGCTTACCAGTGATGATCCAAAGTATCGAACAGAGGAATATGCCGATTTTTCTGACCGGGTTAATCTGGTGGTAGATTGTTTTGGGCCAACAGATTTACTAAAGCGGAAAGCTCGTCTGGATAATCCGACTCCAGCCGATATTGCTCTGGCAGGTGGAAATCCAAGAGAAAATATGGATGTGTTTATCGATATGAGTCCATTTTATAATGTAAAAGAAGGTCTTACATATCCGTCATTTTTACTGGTGCAAGGAAATAAAGATGAGTTAGTGCCATATGAACAGAGTATTAATATGTTCCATAAATTGTGTGACTGTGGAGCAGACGCCCATATGATTGAGGTTAATAATGGACCGCACGAGGGCACTTTCTGGAGTCAGGAATTATTGGATATGATTTTTGGCTTCATAATGAAACGTTTATAAAAAAAGGAATAGAACTTTGAGTCAAAAGTACTGCAGCATGCACGTTATTAGGGGGAGGCTTGCCTTCCCTATTCCTGTTTTTATAGATTTTTCGTAATCAGAAATAAATTTTGGCTCCTCGAGCACGAATCTACTTCTTTCGTAACCACTACCTGAATTTTCACGCTTTCTCGGGCACGAACCTCCCTCTTTAATTAAGAATCTAAAGCTATTGTTATGCTTTAATAGCTCTGAATACAAAATCTATTAATATTTATAGGTAAAGTTTAAAAAATTAAATATATACAATAAAGTTAGTTTACTGCATAGATTAAGTTTAGTAATATTTAAACAAGAAATACGAAAACGTTTTCTTTTAATAAACTATGGAAACAGTGTTGAGAATGGGGGTAATTTATTTCATGGTACAGAAAAATGAATTGGCACACCGTTTGGCACAAAAGACTATCAAACTTTTGGATGCATCAGGAAATCCTGTTAAAGGAAAGGAAGTTTTACTAAGACAGACAAACCATAAGTTTTTATTTGGCTGCGGTATTTTTGATACGATCGACGTAGCAAATAAAAGTGTACCAGCAGACAGACTTGCATTTTTGGAAGAAAAAATGGATAAGTTCTTAGATGTTTTTAACTTTGCGACACTGCCATTCTATTGGGGAGTATTTCCTGACTACCGGGAAGGTTTTGAGCCTGAAAAAGGGAAACCACGAACAAAAGAATTAAAGGCTGCTGCAGAATGGTTAAAGAAGCGAAACGTAGAAGTAAAAGGACATCCTCTTGTCTGGCACACAGCAACAGCCCCATGGCTTTTGGATATGAGCAAAGAAGAAATCCTGAAAGCACAGTTTGCTAGAATTGAACGTGAAGTATCTGACTTCAAAGGATTAATC
This sequence comes from Neobacillus driksii, assembly GCF_013409995.1. GTDB lineage: Bacteria > Bacillota > Bacilli > Bacillales > Cytobacillaceae > Neobacillus > Neobacillus driksii. Next base: position 20,098 of record NZ_JACCBX010000006.1, on the reverse strand, counting down.
GATATGTGGGATGTAATCAATGAAGTGGTGATCATGCCAATCTATGATAAATATGACAACGGTATTACAAGAATTTGTAAAGAACTTGGCCGTGTTGGCATGATTAAAGAAATGTTTGCGAAAACACGTGAATTCAATCCAGGTGCGACTCTACTATTAAATGACTTTAATACATCCATTAACTATGAAATCTTAATTGAAGGATGTTTACATGCAGGTGTCAAAATTGATGCGATTGGTATTCAGTCCCATCAGTATCAGGGTTATTGGGGACGTGAGAAATTGGAAGAAGTATTGGACCGTTTCTCCCACTTTGGTCTTCCGATTCATTTTACAGAAAACTCTTTGGTATCCGGACACCTTATGCCGCCTGAAATTAACGATCTGAATGACTATCAGATTCCAGATTGGCCGTCTACACCAGAAGACGAAGAACGCCAGGCAAAAGAAGTAGAAGAAATGTATTCTATTCTGTTTAAACATCCTCAGGTAGAAGCCATTTCATCCTGGCAGTTCAGTGATGACGGTGCTTGGATTGGTGCTCCTTCCGGATTTATCAGAAAAGATAATAGTTTAAAACCATCCTATAAAGTATTACAGAAACTGATCAAAGGTGACTGGAATACCAATGTCACTTGTAAAACAGATGACAACGGAATAGTTTCATTTGCAGGATTCCTTGGTGATTATGATCTTGTTTGTGAAGATAAGAATGTAAGCTTCAAATTAGAAAAAGATGGTGAAACAAAACAGATAGTAAATCTAGCCAAAACAGATGTACTAGTCTAAACTTAAGGCAAATTTTTGGCTGACAGTGTTAAATGGAAGTATCATCTACTTTTCTGTATGTAGATGCTTAATAAGGGAGGGAAAACTGTTTGAAATCATTTGAAAAACTACATCCATTATTAAAAAGCTTTGTCGAAAAAGGTCCGGCTGGATGTGCCAGTGCAGTTACCTATCAAGGGAAAACTGTTTTTGAAGATTACATTGGCTATGCCGACCTTGAAACCGAAAAACCAATTTTATCGGATACCATTTATCGAATTTATTCAAACACCAAAGTGGTAACGTGTGTTGCCGCCCTTATTTTATATGAACGGGGATTGTTTTTGCTAAATGACCCTCTTGAAGAGTATCTTCCGGAATTCAAAGAACCAAAAGTTTACCATAGAAATAAAAAAGGAGAGTTGTCGATTTTACCTTCTTCAAAATCAATCAGGGTCAAAGATCTCTTCATGATGACCTCCGGATTAACCTATGGAGGGGACGGAAATGAAACGGAACGTCAGGTTAAACTGGCGCTTAATAACTTTAATAACGACAAGGGTTCTGTGAATTTAGATGTAAGAGCACTCTCTCAAATGCTCAGCGAGATTCCACTTGCCTTTGAACCAGGGACACAATGGCAATATGGCTACAGTCATGACATCTTGGGAGCACTGATTGAAGTCCTGTCAGGTAAATCCTTTGGACAATTTTTAAAAGATGAAATTTTTGATCCTTTAGAAATGAAGGATACATTTTTCAAGATTCCCGAGGAGAAAAAAGAGCGTCTTTGCAGCCTTTACAATCGTAGTGAAAACGGGGAGTTAACCAAAAATTCATTAATGGATGAGAATTATCAGCTTGGAGCCAAGTTTGAAAGTGGAGGCGGAGGGCTGCTGTCTACGTTGGGCGACTATAGTCGATTTGCCCACATGTTGGCAAACGGCGGAGAGCTTAATGGTGTCAATATTTTAGGAAGAAAGACGATTGAACTAATGTCCACCAATCATCTTCAGCCGGACGTGCTGCCATACTATAACTGGGACTATCTGAAGGGCTATGGCTATGGATTGGGTGTAAGAGTCATGATGAATTCGCCTTTAGCTGGCAGTAACAGTGCAATTGGAGAATTCGGTTGGTGTGGTTTAGCGGGCACGTGGGTATTAATCGACCCAAAAGAAAAGCTTTCCGCTGTGTATATGCAGCAAATGCTGCCTAACTTTGAGGCTTACCATCATCCACGGCTTCGCTCGGTTATTTATAGTTCGCTTTAAGAACACGCATAAATACTGAATTATTTAGGGAGGACGGAGTAATCGAAAATTAATTTGTAATCTTTTGTATCACTGTTTTTACTCTAAAAGCAATCGCTCAGACCAATGCTGAGTTGATTGCTTTTATTTATGCAAGCTCCTTTATAACCTGGTTTTTACAATTCAGAATGCTTATTCTTTTTCTGTTATGTACCATCCATCAGGCTTTTTCTCTATATGGAATATATCTTCATCGAATTTTTTTCGGAGCATTCTATATTCTTCATTTTCTATTTTAATTTTGGCTACTATGACTTTTTTTAACGTTATTTCAGGTTTCTTGACTTCGATAACCAAATCGTTAATCATAAAAAACGTTCGTTGATATCTCATACTCCACTTCCTCTCCTGTTTCTATTATTTACGTATAGAATTTGCCAAAAATCATTAAATTCCTTGTAAATTTTTCGTAAAAGTCGTCCTCGCCTCAAATCTTCAAAAACAAACCGAATCAAATGAATCAGACTTGCACAGTTAAAGTGTACAATATGGCTGACTTACAAACAATTGAACTACCGCCATAAAAGCAACCGTATCCATAACCGCCACATCCACCGCCATATTCGGAACAACAATGTTTCGCCACCACCCGTACTATCTGTGTGCTATCTCCTCTTATGTTATTTTAAAAAGCAAGGATGGATTGGACTATCATCATAAATTGGGATAAATCCGCGTTTTGACTATTCTATAACTCTATTATATTTTCAAACTGATTATCTCACCAGTGTGGAAGCCAATCTTGTTTAAACGCACATTTTGGCTGTCTTCTTTATTCGTTCTATCGGTTCAAACATTTAGGCATTTTATCCCTGGTTTATGTTAATCCAATATTCTAACTATTGTCTCTATTCAAAAAGTATTCTATAATACTTTTCATTACATAAATTCAAAAGTCAGAGGTGTACAAAATGTAAGTTTTAGAGAAAGTAAGCCAATTCGCCGGCAGTACCTTTGCCGTCTGGGTGCTATTATTTGCAGCCTTATCGTTTTTTTGGCCATCCGCATTTACGTGGATAGCGCCACATATTTCCCTCATCTTAGGAATCATTATGTTTGGAATGGGACTAACATTGTCTGCAGGAGATTTTAAGGAAGTTTTCAGACGTCCAAAGGATGTGGCAATCGGAGTTATTGGTCAATTTTTAATTATGCCTGGTCTTGCCTTTTTACTAGCAAAAGGATTACAATTACCTCCTGAAATTGCTGTAGGAGTCATTTTAGTAGGTTGCTGTCCGGGAGGGACTTCCTCTAATGTTATGACTTTCTTGGCGAAAGGCGATGTGCCCCTGAGTGTAACCATTACCTCAGTGACAACACTACTAGCACCTGTGGTAACACCAGCACTTATATTATTACTTGCAAGCGAATGGATTCCAGTAGATCCAGCTGGCCTATTTGTTTCCATTGTGAAAATAGTAATTATACCTATTGTCCTAGGGTTAATCGTTAAGAAATTATTTAATCGTCAAGCACAGGCAAGTGTAAATGTCCTACCGCTTGTATCCATTATAGGAATTGTTTCGATTGTAGCCGTAGTAGTATCTGTTAACCAACAAAATATTGCTAAAACAGGATTAATCATTTTTGCTGTTGTTATCCTACATAATGTCCTTGGCTATTTATTGGGCTTTTTCTTTGGAAAGTTATTCAAGATGGATTTATCGAAGAAAAAAGCAGTTGCAATTGAAGTGGGAATGCAAAACTCCGGCTTAAGTGTTGCTATTGCTTCCGCACATTTCTCACCATTATCTGCTGTACCAAATGCTATTTTCAGTGTTTGGCATAATATATCTGGTCCAATATTAGCGACCCTATTTAATCGGATGGATAACAATAAACCGCTCGATACGGATTCAAAAAATTCACAATTAACAAGCTAGATAACCACACCTTCATTGTTGGAAATCACCGACTATATAAAGGTGTGTTTTATTTAATTATATCCCCAACTAAACCGAGAACAAAATAAGGGAATTCCATTCTATTTTTCTATTAAAATGGCTCTAGTCCAGTTACATTTAGAAACTTCACATATAAAACGGACACCCGTATATGGATGGTCCGTTTTTTGTTAATGTAGGTTCTTGGTTTTCCAGTCATTACGTCTGTGAAAAGAATCTATCGACGAGTACGTAGAATCTTCCGCATGCATTGGTTGAAGCCTACTCTTATTGCGGAGCCTTACTTATCTATGCGCGGTGTATGAAAGTTTGATATCGGGACGGCCGACCAATCGATATCGGATGCAAAATAAAAGCTTGTGTAGCCTGGCTGGTTGTATACGACATTTTGCCTTGCGATCTCGCTTCTGTATTGAGTATCGTGCATCAGCGTATACAATTTTCGGTCGGTTACCTCGGTGCTCATATAAATTCGAATCGCCGAACTGTCAGTCGTTCGAACGAGAAGTTCTTCCCGCCAGTCCCCGAATATGTCCGCAACAAGGCATGGATTGCCCTTCGTATGATTGTTGGAGGTTGTCCCTTCCGCCGTAAGCAAAGTGCCCCTTTTCCAATCGCCGATTGTGACAGGCTGTCCCATAGCACCGCTGATGATTTGCGTTGTCATGTCAGCAGACCACTTAATATTCATATTGGTACCCGGTACCTTTTGATCAATCTGTTCTCCTTTTGCCGTCATTAAGCCGAAGGTCTCTTGACTTGAAGGATCTTCCAATGTCCACGTCTGAAGTCCTCGATAATCCGGGTCAACCTGACCAATCATCCCACGACCTATATCGTCTGCCGCGAATGCCCCATACAGCACTTCCCCTGTCGCAGCGTCACGCAGCGTATATCCATAAGGTCCACGTACACCGCTCTCATGAACCATGAAAATCTCTAAACCAGGGCGATCCGGATCAATATTCGTTACGTGAAGAGCATCCCCGTGGCCTAGTTTGGCAATTGCACCCGGCGCCGCGCTCCCTTCAGGAAGAATACCTTTCGAGCTGTATAGAATGGTTCCATCATGGTCGATCGTAGCCGAGCCGTAGATGATTTCATGACAGCCGTCACCGTCAACATCGGCTACACTCAAAGAATGTGCCCCTTGCTTCGCAAGACTGCCAAACTTCTCGCTTCGACCGTCGGCCAAATGAAGTTTGTCGGCAAACGGATTATCCATCGTGATCCAACCGCTATCGGTAAACCAAATCTCTTTCAGATGAGTCCCATCCCAAGAGTAGGAAACGACAGCGGCTCTCGTGTAATAGCCCCGCGCAAAGACAGCATATGGCTTTTGCCCATCTAGATAGGCTACACCGGCAAGGAAACGATCCACCCGGTTGCCAGGTTCAATGCGGTTCCAAGCATAATCACCCCACATGAGGCCGTCGTCATGCCGCCCAGGCTTATAGTGGATTGTTTCGAGTTCTTCTCCGGTCAGCCCATTAAAAACTGTTAAATATTCCGGGCCATGTAAAATAAAACCTTCGAATGCTCGCAGGTTATTACGAGCGCTCCTCTCCTTTGCATAAACATCAATAAAATACTCGACCAGCTTTTCTGCATCTGTCTGGTTTAACGGATAGGAGTACAGGTTATCAATCCCAAAACATTGCTCAAGAGTTGAAGGCCAGTGACCAGCAACTACCTCTTCATGTTCGTGCCAACTCAAGAACATGTCCACGAGATGCTCGTAATAATCGGTACTGCTCATCCGGTAATCGTCATTATGGCTGTAACCGGCCGCCACATCCTCTTGAAGCATCGTGATATAAGTTTCGGAGACCGCATTTCCTTCCTGATTGTATCGAATGACCTTCGTTCCAGGTGCAGTCTTAAAAATCAATTCCGCTTTGCCATCCCCATCAAAATCGTACACTAGGAACTGAGTATAGTGTGCACCTGCCCGAATGTTAACACCTAAATCGATCCGATAAAGCAGTGTCCCGTCCAATTTATAGCAGTCGATATAAACCGGGCCAGTATAGCCGGAATGCGACACATCCTTGGAATTGGAAGGATCCCATTTGACAAAATATTCGTACTGGCCATCACCGTCCACATCCCCGATACTCATATCGTTCGCGGAATAAGTATATGTCTCACCAGTTGGTGTAACGCCGTCGTTCGGCTTTTGTAAAGGTAGTTCATAGTATGTACTCTCCCAAGGGGTAACCTCCGCGCTGCGGGCAAACTCTTTTCCTTCCACGATTGCGCAAACATAATAGGATGAGGAACCTGTCCCATCACGATCTAAAAAGTTGGTGCTATCATGAATCGTTGCGATGAGGACCCCATCGCGATAAAGGTTAAAATCAGGTCCAATAAGCCCTTTATCGGTAAAACCAGTCACTTCATTCCCCAGCAATCTCCAGCTAAGAAATATCCCTTCTGATGTTGAGGCAGCGGCTAATCCCCGATCCAGATACTCTAGCTGCACTGCAGAACCAACTTCTGACGCTAGCTTATTTTTCACCTGTTCTGATTTCAATTGATTCACTCCCATTCTCTTTCGCTATCTTCGTTTTTTGACTTAATTCTTGTTTTTTTAGCAACGCAGCTAGGAATGCAAGAACAAGCCCTTGACCCCATCCCTGTACCCTTTTTTTGGGAACCAAATTGTAATCTTGTGCAGTGTACATTACAGCCGTTCCTGCAGAAACATTTCTAACCGAGCCGTCTTCATCAATGTTTGATATTATTCCCTCATAAGCTTTTGCGACATATTTCTGATGCAATGGATGTGCGTTTACTGTCAATGCAGCGGAAATACCGGCTGTTGCCGAAGTTTCTAGGTAGGAGGTATCATCGTTTAAGATGGTATGCCACATACCCTCTTCTGACTGTAGTCTTACCAATGCACTCAATTGGTCACCAAGAGCTCCGTCAATCTGCATCCACATTGGCATAAAGGGATTGAGCATTCTGAAAGCCTGTGCCATCGTGTAAGCTGCCCATGCATTTGCCCTTGCCCAATAAATGGCGGATAGATGATCCTTTCTGACATTATCCCATGCGTGATAGAACAAGTTTGTCTTGTTGTCTTGCAGGTACTCCTCATGCCAATAGAACTGTTTCAATGCATCATCGATATACTCCTTGTTATCAAGCTTAAATCCAATACGAAGCAGGAAGTATGCTGCCATGAACAAAGTATCTGCCCATGCCTGTTCAGGAAAGTCATTCTTTGATGAAACTGTATGCTGGAATACTCCATCTCCGAAACGGATTGCATCCTTTCTCAGATACTCAGCTTTCATCAGTGCAAGATCAAGGTATTTTGCATCCCCTGTGGCTTCATGCAGTGTCAACATGGTATGTCCCATAGCACAAGCGTTAACATTCATTGGGGGAAGCCCTAAATCAAGGTATTCGTCTACCCATTTGACCATGAAATCAATATATTCCTGGTTTCCGGTAACCTCCCAGGCTTTTCCGATACCGTAAAAAGCTACCCCGCATGACCAGCTCCATGTAAAATCTATATTCATTGTTCTTCGGACTACGGTGTCAATCATTTCCTTTAATTTGTTTTCATCATATTCAAACCTTGGCATTTTCGTCTTCCTCTCTTCTTTGTTCCTGCATTTTTGGGATTTAAAGTGCTCAGGCACCTTGTGTCAGATTGTATCCTCTTAATCAGTGTAAAAACAATACTTTAAAGGCATTCATTTATGGTATAATGTCAGTATTTTACCGAGGAGGGACCCCAAAATGAGAACCTATTATTATAATCCGGAAACACCGTACCGTGTGAACCCGGATTTGCATCTGCTTTTCTGGGGAAGGGAGGAGTGTGCTCCGGGACATGCCGTAGGCCCGATGGTTCGGGACATCTACGTCATTCATTTTATTCATAATGGCTCTGGAATCGTCCAAGTTGGGAAGCATACCATTTCACTTGAAGCGGGGCAAGCCTTTCTCATTTATCCGGATGTTTTGACCTTTTATAAGGCGGACATGCAATCACCCTGGGTTTATACGTGGTTGGCCTTTTCTGGTGAGCAGGTAGAACCTATTTTAGCGCGTACACGACTGACCCCGGAGCAGCCGGTGTTTCCTATGGACATTAAGATCATGCCTGATATGTATAATCAATTAACGTTGGTTTCCGATAAAGAACCTGGCTCCGATCTAAAGGTCAAAGCACTTATGTATGAATTTTTATCCGTGCTCACAGAAACTGTCCCGCTTTCTGTCCCAGCGAGTTCAAGCCCAAATAGACGGGACACCTATATCGTGCAAGGCATGGAATATATTCATGCTCACTATCATGAACAGGTTTCCATTGAACAACTAGCTTCATTCGTTCGGTTGGACCGCAAATATTTCTCCGCCATATTTAAGGAATCGGTAGGAATGACTCCTCAGCAATATCTGCTGCAATACCGGATGAATAAAGCTTGCGAACTACTTAGGAAAGGGCAGTTTAACGTTGGAGAGGTCGCCCAATCCGTGGGATATTCCGACGCCCTATTGTTTTCAAGGATGTTTAAAAAAATAATAGGAACCGCTCCGAAGCATTATCGCCAACAAACCAGACATTCTGACATAAATCCATAAACCACATCCTTGCTGATATAGGCTTGTCCCGCCAAATCCTCTAAAATGGGTTTAATTCACATGGGAGGGAATTTTTATGCGAAATTTCACAACTTATATGGATTCGGTTACAGGATATGAGATACGTCAGTATACTCAGGGACAAGAACGCAATACTAAGCTGTATTTCACAACCGAGAATTTTACTACAGATGACCGTTATTTCTTCTTCAACCAGCAGATTCCCTCGGGTTTGAAAAATGAGGTCTACCAAGGAACAGGGGATCTTTACAAAGCTGAGGTCGAATCTGGCGAGCTGAAGCTGGTAGCAGGAAGTGAATACAGTGGTTTTGCCATGGACAGGTTTGAAAACTACGGGGTGATGACAAAGGGGAATGTCGTTTGCCGCTATGAATGCGACAGCGATAAAATCATTGAACTGGGTGCGCTCCCCGCTGGCGGTCATATTACGGGGCATTTAACTACCAGCAAAAGCGGGAAGATCGTTTGCAGTTATAAACAAAAAAACTGCATTTACGCCTTGGTTACATTGGATCCTCAAACCGGAAAAAGTGAAGTAGTCTATCAAAGTGATTATAATTTGGGGCATGCTCAGGTTTGTCCCACCGATGAAAATACGATTTTCTTCATTCATGAAACTGGTGGCGATGCTTTGCAGCGGATGTGGCTTTTTGATGTCACCACTTCTACCGCACGGCCGTACTACGTCGAGTCCGAGGGCGATTGGATTACCCATGAGGTCTGGACTGCTGATGGTGAAAATATAGTGTTCATGAAGCTGCCGTCATATCTCATGATGGGGACAAAAGACGGTCAGAATTTCCGTATTGTAACCAAGGAAGATCAGCTGCTCCACCCCGGAATTTCACGTGACTCGAAATGGTTTTGTGCGGACCGCATCGGTTACCTTGGCGTAGAAAGCCCTAATTTGGTTTATCTTGTAAATGGCGAAAAAAACGGGCTCTTTCATATTGTCTTGGCTTAATCTTTCTTTAACTATCCTGCACCGTTAGCTTAAGTACAAAACTTCACAGTTTTAGCCACTTCTACAATAGCACTTTTAAATTGTAATTAGGAGAATTCGTCATTATGTGATACACTGTGTTTACCATTTGATTTACTTGTTTACATGTGCCCTACTCATTCGTGAGTGGGGCTCCTTGTTTTTAAAAGAATAATAATAAAAAAACAGACTCTATAAAGAGTCTGCTTTATTTTATTATTATTATTATGAAGCTTTACGCACGTTAGCTGCTTGAGCTCCACGTTGACCTTGCTCAACGTCAAAAGTAACTGCTTGACCTTCGTCTAAAGATTTGAAACCTTCGCCTTGGATCGCTGAGAAATGAACGAAAACGTCTTCTCCACCTTCACGTTCGATGAATCCGAAACCTTTTTCTGCGTTAAACCATTTTACTTTACCTTGTTCCATTTTGTTTCCTCCTGCTGTGTGCTTTGCACACAATGTGTTACTATCCTTGCACTCAGTGATCATCAAGACGAATAGTTAATCTTATATTATCCTTTACACCGAACAAAAATAATTCTTCTAAATTTTAACACTTTTGAAAAGTATTTGCAAGAACATTATCTTTAATTTTCTTTTAAAATCGGTAGCTTAATAATGGATCCGTCAACACTTTTAGTCTGAGGTCAATCGTTACTTTTTCTGTAAGGTCATGGAAGTTTTTTTTCGTTTACCATTTCCCGCTTTTCCCCCAAACCCCCTATTCCCTCTATAGTTTTTCCTTGATTTCTCTTGTACCTTTATTTTAGGTTTACTCGCATATCGCGGTGTCTCGGAAGTTAACTGAACAGGAACATCCCTCTGTTCCTTCGACAACAATTTCAAGGCAATTGAAACTAACGCTATCGAATCGTACTGATCGAGTAATTCGCTTGCTGCATGCTTAAACTGTGAGTATTCCTCCTCTTCAACCAATTGAATCATCTTTTCTACTGCGTCTTTCTGTATAGACTCCCTTGCCTCCGCTACCGTTGGTATTGACTTGCGCTGAATCTTTACTTTCGAGGCTTGTTCAATACTGTGGATATGTCTGGTTTCCCTCGGTGTAGCAAATGTAATTGCTAACCCTGACTTACCTGCTCTCCCCGTTCTGCCGATTCGGTGAACATAACTTTCCGGGTCTTGAGGAATGTCAAAATTGTAGACGTGGGTAACCCCTGAAACATCAATTCCCCTCGCGGCTACATCGGTCGCAACTAAAATATCAATGTTCCCCTCACGAAATTTATTCATCACAACATCTCGCTGTCGTTGATTTAAATCTCCGTGCAATCCATCAGCAAGATACCCTCTTTTATTCAATGCATCACTTAATTCATCCACGCGTCTTTTTGTTCTTCCAAAAATCACCGCTAATTCTGGGTTATCCACGTCTAGCAGACGGCAAAGCACTTCAAATTTATCCCGTTCATTAACCTCATAATAAATTTGCTTTACAGTTGGAGAGGTGACTTCCTTCGCTTTCATCTTTACTAACTCTGGATCGTTCATAAACCTTTCGGCAAGATTTTGAATCGGTTTAGGCATGGTTGCGGAGAACAGCAAGGTTTGTTTTTCGTCAGGGGTCTCTTTTAGGATTCGTTCGATATCTTCCAGAAAGCCCATATCTAACATTTCATCAGCTTCATCCAAAACCACCAATGAGATGCGGTCTAATTTTAGCGTTTTACGTTTAATGTGGTCCAAAAGTCTTCCGGGTGTTCCCGTAATAATATGAGGTCCCTTTTTTAATGCCTTAATTTGGCGATCTATCGACTGCCCTCCATATATAGGGAGAGAGGTTATGCCCATGTATTTCGCCAGTCGATTGATCTCTTCTGAAACCTGAATAGCTAATTCTCTCGTAGGTGCGATTGCAATCGCCTGAACATATTTTTTGCTCGTATCCACTTTCTCCAAGATCGGTATGGCGAAGGCAGCCGTCTTTCCCGTACCTGTTTGTGCTTGACCAATAATGTCCTTCCCCGACAAAGCTATGGGAATGGCTTTCTCTTGTATAGGAGATGCTTCTTCAAATCCCATATCCGTAATCGCTCTTTTAATGGGCTCACTAATGCCCATTTCCTGAAATGTTGTCATACTCAAAAACCCCCTCTATGCGTTTACTATTTTTTATATTAGACAAAACTCCTTGATTGAATGCACATCTGTACTGATTTTTACAAGCTAATTAGGTAAGTAAGCATCCACCCCTCGGGTGCAAGGGAAATACAGACAATAGGCATCACGGTGATATAAGTGTCGACTCATCCCACTGTAAGTGACCTGCCAAAAAAGAATTTTGTTTTCAGGACATACGTATTTTTAATTATGATTTCCAATCATCTTCTACCAAACAAGAAGTAAAGAAAAAACAAGCAATTTTACAATTATAATCTGGGGGTACCCTGATTTTGTTAGTTTCATTTGGTTCGATAAAAGCAGTAAATAAAACGAGTAAACATTTCAGCCTCCCTCATTCAAAATAGGACATTTCGTTATTGTATGATACACTGAGCGTACCATTCGATTTATCGTTCATGTACCTAACTCATAGTGGGTTTTTTTGTTTAAAATAAAAAACAGACTCTTAAATAAGAGTCTGTCCAGGCTGTCGAGAAACTCTCGATAGCCTTTTATTTTCCCTCGAATATTTAACGATTCACCGCGTTAATCTGATATAATATAATTAATAATTATAGGACGGTGGATTGAATGTATAAGCCAAAAAAAGAGATACAAAATGAAGCAGAATTTGTTTTTATTGACGATTTGGTACCACAGGATCATCTTCTTAGAAAAGTTGATAAATACATAGACTTTTCTTTTATTGGTGAAAAGGTCCGTCCATATTACTCAGAAAAAAACGGGCGTCCTTCGGACCCTATACAACTTTTCAAGATGATGTTTATAGGATATTTTTATGGAATTCGTTCTGAACGCCAATTAGAACGAGAAATCCAGACAAACGTAGCTTATCGATGGTTCCTAGGATTAAAACTAAATGATCCAGTACCGGATCATTCAACTATAAGTTGGAATAGACGTACTCGTTTTAAAGAAACAAATATTTTTCAGGAGATTTTTGATCAGATCGTTTTTCAGGCCATTAACCACAAAATGGTTGGCGGAAGAGTTTTGTTTTCTGATTCTACCCATCTAAAAGCAAACGCAAATAAACATAAATTTACTAGGGTAGAAGTTGAAGTTGAAACACGTGAATACATAGAAGATTTAAACAAAGCAGTGGAAGAAGACCGAGTGAATCACGGAAAAAAGCTCTAAAGGATAAGGAGGAGGTGAGGGAAACTAAAGAAATACGAAAGAGCACAACTGACCCAGAATGTGGATTCATGTCTCGCGATAATAAGCAGGAAATGTTCTGTTACCTTGACCATCGTACCACGGATATGAAATTTAATATCATTACTGATGTCTTTGTTACGCCTGGAAATGTCCATGATTCTGTTCCTTATTTATCCCGCCTCGATCGTCAAATCGAAAGATTTGGTTTTGACGTAGAAGCAGTGGCACTTGACTCTGGTTATTTAACAAATCCAATTTGTAAAGGTCTTAGTGATCGTAATATATTTGGAGTAATTGCTCATAGAAGATATCAACCCACAAAAGGGCTCTTTCCAAAATGGAAATTTCATTTCGATAATGAACTTGATATCTATATATGTCCTAATGGAGAAGAATTGTCTTATAGTACCACAACAAGAGAAGGATATAGAGAGTATAAATCTGACTCTAAGAAATGTGCCAACTGCCCACTCCTGCAGGAGTGTACTAAATCGAAAAATACGCAAAAAGTAGTTACTCGACATGTATGGGAGGAACACAAAGAAAAAGTCCGCCTCAACAGGCTTTCTAAATCGGGTAAAATGCTTTATAAATTTAGAAAAGAAAAAGTACAGCGAAGCTTCGCAGATTCAAAAGAACTGCATGGGCTTCGCTATTGCCGGTTACGGGGATTGCAAAATGCTAGTGAGCAGGTTTTACTTACAGCAGCCTGCCAAAACATGAAAAAGATCGCCACACACCTAGCTAAGCTAGCATAGGCGTGGCGATCTTTATGATTACTCAACTTTTTATTAAGCATTTAAGGAAAAGAAGACTTTTGGTTAAGAAAAAATACTACTTTCTCAACAATCTGAACAGACTCTTAAATAAGAGTCTGTCCTTATTCGTTCTTATAATTATGCTTTATGAACGTTTGAAGCTTGGGGTCCGCGTTGACCTTGCTCTACGTCAAAAGTAACCTCTTGACCTTCTTCAAGTGATTTATAGCCATCGCCTTGGATCGCTGAGAAATGAACGAAAACGTCTTCTCCACCTTCACGTTCGATGAATCCGAAACCTTTTTCGCTGTTAAACCATTTTACTTTACCTTTTTCCACTTTTAGTTGCCTCCTATTGTGTAAATTGCACACAATTGTTGATGGATTGTAACATGACCAAGATGTTTAAGGAATCTTGGTATGGTCATATTATTACCTTGATGAATGAAAGTTTATTCAGTTTATTTATCTAATACGAAACCATCCAAGAATGGTGGTTAAAAATATGGACTTGTTTTACTGCTTTTAATCCCCTAAAAAAGGCATATAATAAAATAGGAGCTAATTAATACTTTGATGTAGAGTAGACCCTGCATCTAGTAATAAGGTTGGCTTTCTTTTACTTAATTCAGTATAAGGAAAATTTATATAACCCATAATAAAGTACCGAGACGCCAAAAGCTTGGAACTTTTAACTGTCAACTGCCATCCTGTCCCCATAAGATGGTAGTTTTATTCTTTTTATTCCCTAAAAAAAACACCTATTTTTCATGAGCGCTTCTTCCGGATTTCCTACAGCAGTTTTTCTTCTTCGATGAATTCTTCCATCCATTTTGACTTATACTTACCCCAAGGCAAACGATGGGTTAGAACCTGTTCATGATTTCCAAATGTTGACGTCAGCTTTTTTTCTAAACCTTGTGAAAGGTTGTACTTAATCTAACCTGCTCCGTTAGCTTAACAAGGATTTCAACAAAGAGGTGCGTTAATCCTTTTCGGATCGACGCACCTCTTAAAATTGTATTTTTATTGTAGATTAAAAAAAACGTGTCCATCTAACATATCTCGATAACGTAGTTGGGCTTTTTCGCCAGTCTTCACTAAACCTCCAATATAACCTTCTTGCTCACTACCTACATATAATTCAAAACTAAAGTCTGGTTCAGTTGTTGGTACGATATCACCACTATAAATATCTCCACTTTCACTTACCATATTAAAATTCATAATACCATCAATCATAAAAGATAGATCTTGTGTCTCAGATTCAATAAATTTCACTTTAGTTTTTGCTAATACCCACTCATAACCTTCAGGAGCTGCCTCATTAAATTCATTCATAGTCTTTAATTGATTGAAAGCCTCTTCCCCACGAATAACCTCAGAAACAGTTAAATCAAATTTGATTGCAAACTCATCACCATCGTTGTTATATAATTTATCTTCGACTGTAGCTGTTTGTTGGAATAAGACAGGATTAGAACGAGATCCTAATTTAGACTCGGCCACTTCTTTTTCTTCGATATCCGTTGATTTACTTTCGTTATCTGTTTCCTCTGTTTTTACATTATCACTTCTTTTCACAGTCACTTCTTTGGTTGACTGACAAGCTCCAGAATTGAAATCAGTAGTACTAATATTAGTAAACCAACAGTTTTCTTTGCGTTCATTGTAACTTTTCCCCCAAAATTATTCTGCTTCTGTTTCCGTTTCCTCAAGAGCGTCCGGATATACTACTTCACCAATGACTTCTTGTGTTTCTTGGTCTTTAGTAATAACTTTAACCTTTACATCATCAGCATTTGTTCCGTTGTAGTATTGATACATCATTCCAGATATCCCTAACCCCAGTAAAGCGAATCCATCAAAGCTATTCTCGTATGCCGCCTTATCAACTAAAACCGTAAATTCTGAAAAAGAATCGTTATACGTAATCTCTTGAAGGGATACAAACTCCTCACCATTAACCATCTCTTCTAGGGATTCTTTAATGCCCTTTTCCATCTCTTCCATCATCTTCTTGTGTTGAGATTTAGATATCTTGTATTTAAGTGATCCATCTTCGTTTTTAGTAACATCAATACCCTCAGCTTTTGCTTCAGAAATTACTGTATCGACATTCTCTCCTTCAAACATAGACGCAGGGATTGTTAATTCCACGTTTAACAGCCCTTTATCGACCTCTACACCCTGTTCCTTTTTTTTCTCTTCTTTCTTTGTTTCATTTTCCTCTTTGCTAGTTGTTTCATTTGATGAACAAGCTGCAAGGAAAACTAATAAAAACGCCATAAATAGGTAGGTTAATTTCTTCATAAATTGTCCCCTTTTTGTAAAAATTTGTAGAAATATCAATACTATTATACTACTAAAATACGTCAACAAGCGGATAAATTTATATAATTTAAAAAGGATTCCAAACTAAAGCTGAAATCCTTCTTATCTTAACTCCTACAAATTCAAATTCCCCATGTGATAATCCTTAATGTTATTAACCTAGTTATTGTAAAACTCCTTATTCCATTAAATTCACCCGTTAATAAAAAAGAAAAGCCGCCAAGACTGTCAGCTGGATCTAAAGCTCTTGCCCCTGTTAGTTCAACAAAGACGATATCCTAAAAGTGATTTGTGATCTAATGTGTTCTTTATATATAAAAAGCCAGTCGATTAGGACAGGCTTTTTCAAACAGATATTTCGAATTATTATTCGTCAGGTAGGTTATCCGTTATTAATTTTTCCATTTCTGCTTCTGTCAGTTTTCCTCTTTTTTCTTCCTTCAATTGAATTACTTTTTCTGAAAAAGCTTCAATCCTATATTTTGTATTTTCATCTCCAACACTATATTGATGTTCTAATAAGTTAATAACTAATCTTATAAAATTGTCCTTTTCAGTATTGTTTTTCATTAAATTAAAGACATTTGCACAAAGAATAGTATTTCCAGGTACATAAGGTTTATCACTATCGTAGCGTTCTACACTAAACTTAAATAAATCATAAATCCATTGTTCTATAGGTAAGGTTCCGTCGATGTTGAGTTTATAGAGCATAAATCCACTGTACTTACACGTTTTATCCTTGTCATAAAGTTCTTTGATATGTCTAGCAAAATGAACACGATGAATAAAGAATACGTCTGCTCTTCTTTTATTACTCCAAATGGAGTCTGCACGGTTCCAATAAGGTAAGCACTCATTGCAACTGAAACTGGGTTTTGTAATGTATTCAACATCATTTGCATTACAAATACGGCATTTCGCTATTTTTATTTTACTCATAAATTCCCCCGTTATTTTTCTGTGTTTACATACCTTAGTAAAAGGATAACTATCTCCGTGTTGCATATTTTAGGCTCTTTCTTTGTTTTCGTTATTGCATAAAAGCACCCATTAGTTTAAGTGAATTTCTTCACAATTACTTTGTTGTTCTGAACAAAAATATTATGCTTTGTTACTAATAATGTTCTTTAAAGTACCTCTATTATTTCAATTCCCCTTGGACAATACCAAGAGGAATTAAACTAATCAAATTAAACTTTAATGTATTTTATTAAATGCTTAACAACATATTTTGCATCCGATCCGACACCACGGATAGTTGCTGAAGAGAGCGAACGTTGTCCTGAAAGCCCCACATAGTATAGCCCATCAACCGTGGTACTAATTCCTTTAGTTTGCACTGGATAAGCTGATTGATTTATCGCATCCTTTAGTGGGGTTAGATAACTTACATTGGGCTTATAACCAGTAGCATATATCACTGAATCCACTTTTTCTTCTCTCCCATCAACCCACACTACACCCTCTTCTGTATAGTTAGCGAACATAAGCCTACTATCTGGCCTATTATTTAATATAGCTGTTTTATAGATTCCTGTATCCATAACTGAAGTATTCATGGAGAACCTTCTACCATAAGGAAGTGTATCTATACCGGTTACTTTCAACCAAAAGTGGATGTCTTTTCCCAAGACTCGTTGTGGAATATATGAAATTGGTTTTCGGATTGCAAGGGACACGATTGAAACCTTAGCTAATTCATAAGCAATCTGAATCGCAGAGTTCCCGCCTCCAACCACAATAACTCTTTGATTATTGAATTCTTCTACGTTTTTGTATGCACTAGAGTGAATAATCTTACCTTTAAAATCCTCACTTCCATCTATTGCAGGTATGTTTGGGTATGAGAAAGCACCCGTACCTGCTATGATAGCCTTTGAATTAAATACGCTCCCTTTTTCTGTGACAATCACAAAATCTTTTCCATTTTTACTTACTTTCGTTACCTTTTCTCCTGTACGAACGTTAAGTTTATGATATTTGGTATATTCATTAAAGTAAGATATAACCTCATCTTTTGTGGGATAATGGTTTGGGTCACCAGGAAATTGCAATCCTGGGAGTGATGAATATTTTGCTGGGGAAAACAATGTTAAACTCTCATAATATTTGGGCCAAGATCCCGTTGCTTGGTCACTAGCTTCAAGAATGATATACTTCAATCCATTCTTTGTCAGGTAATAAGCAGAAGCTAATCCAGCCTGCCCTCCTCCAATTACAATACAATCAAATGTGTTCTCCATAACTTCTTCTCCTTATATATCGTTATTAAGGATATGTTTTTTAGAAATAAAGACCATACAGCCATTCCCTATATGGTCATTCATTCTTTTATAACTATTAATTTTTATGCAGAGTAAAAAGGAGAGCAAAAATGCTCTCCATCGTTATTAACAACAAGAGGAAGAGGTTTTGATTTCTACTTTTACTGGTTGGGATGCACAGCATGTTGATTCAGTTTTCATAGTTTCAACATCACCTTTAGTATAAAAGAACTCCCACTCGTTCCCGTCTGGATCGGTTACCCAAAATTTATCTTGAGTAGCATAGCAGCAATTAACGTCCATCTCTTCCCTTGCAAAGAAACCTAATTTTTCTAAACGTTCTTTATGTTGCAGAACTCCCTCTTGATTTTCAACTTGAAAGCCGAAATGTCCAACCTGGTTCCCTGAAACTGAGTCTATCAAGTTTAAAGTAAAATTAAGGGCTGGGTCATCAAGTAAAAATTTTGCATAGTCTGGCTTTACTTTTACAGGCTCCGAATTAAAAACCTTCTTATAAAATTGAATTGATTTCTCTAGATCAGTAACATTCACTCCAACATGCATTTTCATTATTAACACTCCCTCAAGTATATTTTATAAATCAAATATTTTTGATTTATAATCAATAAATCAACTTTTTTTGATTTATGATTACAGTATATTAGCAATTTTTTCTAATTACAACCCTTTTATCAAAAAAAATTGATTATTTATTTGTACCATTTTAACTGTTCAGAAATACAATACAATATATGGTTAAATCAATTTTTTTTGATTAAAAAAATTGACACATGAAAATATTGGATATAATATTGATGTATCAAGTTTATTTGATTAAAGAAATGGGTGATTAAGGTGAAAGAAGAAATTCAATTACAAGATATATCATTAGATAAAGTGTTTGAAAAATATGAACAAAAATTTAAAGCCATTGCTGATAAAAAGAGACTCCAAATCATGAATATTTTAACTCAAAACGGTTCTATGTGTGTGTGCGATCTGGCTCCCCTGATGGATATGGCTCAATCGAAATTATCATATCATTTAAAGATTTTATTAGATGCTAATATTATTAAAAAAGAAACAAGGGGCACCTGGAGTTATTATGAACTGAATCAAGATGAACTTAATCATTTATTGTCACATGAGCTTTGCTGTATCTTTAAACCAACTTGTTGCTAATTTTTTTTAAGTATTAAATCAGTTTTTTTTGATTAATAAATCAATATTATTTGATTAAGAGGAGGGGCCAACATGATTAATGAGTATGAAGTATATCAATTGATGAAATTACGACAAGAGGAAGTTGAAAAAAAGGCTGCAATTGTTTGGAAGATGGAAAAATTACAAAAGGAATCTTTTTTGCAAAAGATTATTTCGAGATTTAAAACCAGAAGGAATACCACTATCGTAAAAAACAATTGTGAATGTGTGTGTTGTTAAAACTCAAATCAATAAGGAGGTGGTCAGATTGACCATTAACCATGCCAGTACGTTAAAAAAGGAGTATTTTATCTTTTATATAAATTTAGTCATGATCTCTCGGAATTGCACGTTAGAACAGGCAAAAGAAATAACCTTAGAACTGTTTTTTCACAATGAGCCATTTCGCTACGGTAGCCAGTCATACGAACGTTTTTTGGAAGCCTATCATCAATTATCGATAAGTGTTGAAGAGAACAGAACGTGCTGTGCTTAGCTATCGCTAAAGAATAAAGCAAAAGGACCTGTAAAGGTCCTCAGATTGTCGAGAAAGGTATCTCTCTCGGCAATTTTTATTTTTCTGCCTGCCCAAAGGCCTGTTGATTTCCGCTCCAGGTGCTTCGCTTTCCGC
>NZ_JACCBX010000005.1 GCF_013409995.1 Neobacillus driksii | reverse complement strand
TCGACTTGCATGTATTAGGCACGCCGCCAGCGTTCGTCCTGAGCCAGGATCAAACTCTCCAAGAAAGTTGATTTAGCTCATTTGTTACGTTGGCTTAGCTTTTTAATAAAAGCTAAAAAAATTGTTTGTTGACGTTCTTGTTTGTTTAGTTTTCAAAGATCAATTTTACTCAATCACTCGTAAGCGACTTTATTAATATATCATCTATTAAAATGAATGTCAACGTTTATTTGTTCATTATTATATTAAAATGAACTCTCCATGCCGACTCAAATGAGTATAGCAGTATTAGTGATATCAATCAAGAGAAAGTTAGCGATTATATAAATAAAATTGAAAAAGGAGCACCTAAGTATGTGCTCCTTTCCATTTACTTATTCTTCTGTAGTCGTATCAGAATCAACATCTTCAGAGTCTAACTCAATTTCTGAGTTATCTTCTTCCGTTCCGCCGATTACCTCTGCACCTTCTATTACTTCAGTATCATCGGATTCAGTTTCTTCCGAAGCCTCTTCTTTTTCTACTTTAGCAACAGTTGCTACATAGTCATGTTCATCGCCTTTAATACTAATTAATTTTACACCCTGAGTGTTTCGTCCCATAGTCGAGATGCCAGCAACATCAATACGAATAAGGACTCCGCCAGTAGTAATTAGCATCAAGTCTTCTTCACCTGTTACAGCCCTTACAGAAACTAATGAGCCATTCTTTTCGGTAACATGACAAGTTTTAATACCTTTACCGCCTCTGCCTTGAATACGATACTCCTCTGCCGGTGTACGTTTTCCATATCCGTTCTTAGTTACGATAAGGACGCTGCTATTTTCCTCAAGCACTTCCATACCAACTACCTCATCATCCGAATCTAAGGTGATTCCTTTTACCCCAGTTGCGGTTCTTCCCATAGAGCGAACATCAGTTTCAGGGAAACGGATTAGCATACCCTTTTTCGTTCCAATGATCATATGTTTTGTTCCATCTGTTAAGCGAACAGAAATCAGTTCATCACCTTCACGAAGATTTAACGCAATTAAACCATTATTACGAATATGTGCAAATGATGTTAATGGAGAACGCTTAGAGATACCTTCTTTTGTCGTAAAGAATAAGTACCAATCATCCACAAATTCCTCAATTGGAATAATAGCATTAACCCATTCTCCTTTTTCAATTCCAAGAAGGTTAATGATTGGCAGCCCTTTTGCTGTACGGCTGTATTCAGGGATTTCATATCCCTTTGAACGATAAACCTTACCTTTATTTGTAAAGAAGAGAATTGTATCATGAGTAGATGTCGTGATTAAATGCTCGACGAAGTCATCTTCATTGGTACCCATCCCTTGTATACCGCGACCGCCTCTTTTTTGTGCGCGGTACGTTGAAACAGGCAGACGTTTAATATAGCCATTATGTGTTAACGTAATAACAATATTTTCACGTGGGATGAGATCTTCATCTTCGATATTTTCAATTCCGCCTGTTACGATTTCCGTACGGCGTTTATCATTAAATCGCTCTTTGATCTCTAATAATTCTTCACGTATGATTTCAAGAACCTTTTCTTCATCAGCTAGTATTGCTTTTAATTCCGCGATTAGCTTTACAAGACTTTGGTACTCTTCCTCAATTTTCTCCCTTTCTAAACCAGTTAAACGCTGTAAGCGCATGTCAAGTATCGCTTGTGCTTGTTTTTCAGAAAGGTTAAATTGCGTCATTAATCCTTCACGCGCAATATCTGTTGTCTGAGAGCTTCTAATTAAACTAATGACAGCATCAAGATTATCCAAGGCAATTCTTAAACCATCTAAGATATGAGCCCTTGCTTCTGCCTTTCGCAGCTCAAATTCTGTTCTTCTGCGAATAACGACAATTTGATGGTTTAAGTAATGGACTAAACATTGTTTTAAATTTAATACCTTGGGATGTCCATTTACTAGGGCGAGTGTATTAATACCAAAGCTAGTTTGAAGAGACGTTTGTTTATATAAGTTATTTAATAGGACATTTGCATTTGCGTCTTTACGAACCTCAATAACAATACGCATTCCATTGCGGTCAGATTCATCGCGTAAATCAGTAATGCCTTCTATTTTTTTATCACGATGCAATTCTGCAATTCGTTCAACTAATTTCGCTTTGTTTACTTGGTATGGTAATTCGTTAATAATAATAACTTCTTTACCATTTGATTTTTGTTCAATTTCGACTTTTCCGCGTATGGTGATTGATCCTCTACCTGTTTCGTATGCTTTACGAATACCGCTTCGACCAATAATAATTCCTCCGGTTGGAAAGTCCGGGCCTGGAATGACCTCCATTAATTCTTGGATAGTGATCTCTGGGTCACGAGTAACGGCTAATACGCCATCAATCACTTCACCTAGCTGGTGTGGTGGAATATTTGTAGCCATACCAACAGCAATACCCATAGAACCATTGACTAATAGATTAGGGAATCTTGCTGGCAGAACAGAAGGCTCTCTTTCTTCACCATCATAGTTGTCCTGGAAATCAATTGTGTCTTTGTTAATGTCCCTAAGTAATTCCATAGAAATTTTGGACATTCTAGACTCTGTATAACGCATCGCCGCTGCTGAATCGCCGTCTACTGATCCAAAATTTCCATGTCCATCAACAAGCATATAACGATAGTTAAAGTCTTGAGCCATCCGTACCATTGTTTCATATACGGCTGAATCCCCATGCGGGTGATATTTACCGATTACATCCCCAACGATACGAGCTGATTTTTTATAAGGTTTATCCGCGTGTATGCCAAGATCATGCATAGCGTATAAAATACGGCGATGAACTGGTTTTAAACCATCTCGAACATCTGGAAGGGCACGAGAAACAATAACACTCATTGCATAGTCAAGAAACGATGTTTTCATTTCTTGGCTGATATTAATATCCTTCACTTGAGAATTTGGTGTTTCGGCCATTTTAGTACCTCCTATTTTGGTGACGATCTGCCTTTAATCATCATCCAATGAGATCAAGATAAACGAAAAAAGGAGGATAGTGGTCACCCCTCTATCCCTTTTTGAAAAGCGGAAGCGCCTTGTCCAGTGGCTTAAGCCCCCGAATCCCTAAGCGCTGTTCGCTAGACAAAACTATATATCTAAATTCTTTACGTATTGAGCGTTTTCTTCAATGAAGTTACGACGCGGCTCTACCTTGTCTCCCATTAACATTTCAAATGTTTCATCTGCTTCAATCGCGTCTTCTAGACTCACTTGAAGCATAGTTCTATTAGCAGGATCCATTGTCGTTTCCCATAATTGTTCAGGATTCATTTCTCCTAAACCTTTATACCGCTGGATATTAGGCTTCGGCTGACTTGGGAGCTCGGCGAATATTTTTTCTAACTCTTTGTCATCATAAGCATACCTAACCTTTTTTCCTTGCTGAACTTTATATAATGGCGGCTGAGCAATGTATACATAACCGGCTTCTAAAATTTTGCGAATATAACGGTAGAAGAAGGTTAACAATAACGTTCGAATATGAGCACCATCAACGTCCGCATCCGTCATAATGACTATTTTATGGTATCTTGCTTTCGCGATATCAAAATCTTCACCAATACCTGTTCCTATTGCCGTAATCATAGAACGAACCTCGTTATTGGAGAGAATTCGATCTAAACGTGCTTTCTCAACATTGAGTATTTTTCCTCTCAATGGCAGAATTGCTTGGAAATGGCGGTCACGGCCTTGCTTTGCCGATCCACCTGCCGAGTCACCCTCAACAATGTACAGTTCGCTGATAGAAGGGTCCTTTGAAGAACAGTCAGCTAATTTCCCAGGTAAACTTGAAACCTCTAAAGCACTCTTTCGGCGCGTCAATTCTCTAGCTTTCTTTGCCGCAAGTCTTGCTCTGGCAGCCATTAATCCTTTTTCAACGATTTTTTTAGCTACTGGTGGATTTTCTAGTAAGAATTTTTCAAAGTGGCTCGAGAACAATGAATCCGTTATCGTTCTTACTTCAGAGTTTCCAAGCTTTGTTTTCGTTTGCCCTTCGAATTGTGGGTCCGGATGCTTAATTGAAACAATCGCAGTTAAGCCTTCACGAACATCTTCACCAGATAGGTTCGTATCATTTTCTTTTATCAAACCATTTTTTCTTGCATAATCGTTTATAACACGGGTTAAACCGGTTTTAAATCCAGATTCATGGGTACCGCCTTCATAGGTGTGGATGTTATTCGCGAAGGAATAAATGCTGTCTGTATACCCCTCATTGTATTGAAGAGCTACTTCAACGCTAATGCCATCGCGTTCTCCCTCAATATAGATCGGCTCATCATGAATAACCTCTTTTGTGCGGTTTAAATGCTCTACATACGATTTAATTCCGCCTTCGTAGTAATATTCATTCTGTTTATTTTCTACACGATTATCTTTAATCGTGATTTTTATTCCTCGATTTAAAAATGCGAGTTCACGCAGACGAGTTGCTAAAATATCATACTCATATTCCAATGTTTCAGTAAAAATTTCACCGTCTGGTTTAAAGTGAGTAATTGTACCTGTTGTATCTGTTGTTCCGACGACCTCTAATTCTTGAACCACAGCTCCACGTTCAAACTTAATGGAGTATATATTACCGTCACGATGTACCAAAACATCTAAATTTGTGGAGAGTGCATTAACTACGGAGGCACCTACACCATGCAGTCCACCAGAAACCTTATATCCTCCGCCGCCAAATTTACCTCCGGCATGAAGCACGGTCATAATAACTTCAACAGCTGGTCTGCCCATTTTCTCTTGAATTCCGACCGGTATACCACGTCCGTTATCTTTAACAGTTATACTGTTATCTTCCTCAATAATGACATTGATTTCGTCACAATATCCTGCCAAAGCCTCATCAATACTGTTATCTACAATTTCCCAGACAAGATGATGGAGACCTTTTCCACTAGTTGAACCAATATACATACCAGGTCTTTTTCTAACAGCTTCTAGACCTTCAAGAACCTGTATTTGATCCGCACCATATTCTTGTTCCTGGACTACTTTTTGTTCCATTGTCATATCGTTCACCCCGCACTTTCATTCAAAAAAATCACTCTATAACCTAAATGAAAAATAATAATCTCAAGATTCCTGCATTTCCTTTTGATTTGAACGTTTTTTTAATGTTCCAGAAGAAATTGGGGATAAATAAACCTTGTCGTAAGTAATTACGACAGATTTAAAGGGGTTTTTCGAAAGGTTAACAAGCTTTTCCTTATGCTGTTCTAAGAACTCTTCGACTAGATTTGAAGAATTCACGCACCCTTTATCAAGAATGGCGATGATATCTTTCGCCCTGATATTTAAATCTTCCCCGACATGAATATACACACTTCCCACCTCAATTAACCTTATTGATAACCCCAGACTCTACTTCAAAAGTTGAAGCTTCTTTTAATGTTTGATGATGGATCCCGTCCACACTCGTTGTGGTAACGAATGTTTGGACCTTCCCCTGGATGGTATTAAGCAAGTGTGACTGACGATAATCATCTAATTCCGATAAAACATCGTCAAGGAGTAAGATGGGATATTCGCGAATTTCTGAATGAATTAATTCAATTTCGGCAAGCTTAACAGAAAGTGCCGTTGTTCTTTGCTGACCTTGTGATCCAAATGTCGAAACATCCCGATTATTTACAAAAAACAACAAATCATCACGATGTGGTCCGAATAAGGTTGTACCACGTTCTATTTCCCTACTTCTAACCTTACTAAATTTTTCCTCAAAGCTTGCTTTCATTTTCGACAAATCTTGGTCTTCTAATACATCAACAGATGGTTTATAGACAATTTCTAATGATTCCAGCCCTCTAGAAATGCCCTTATGAATAGGTTTAGCCCAATTTTCAAGCAAGTGGAGAAACTCAAACCTTTTCAATACTATTTTCACAGCCATATCAATAAACTGCTCAGTAAGAATTTCAAGCATGGTTTGATCGGTTTGTTTTTTTATTTGCAACATTTTCAAAAAATGATTTCTCTGTTGAAGTATTTTTTGATATTGACTCATATCATGTAAATAAATGGGCGACACCTGCCCAATTTCCATATCAATAAACCGCCTTCTTACTTGCGGGCTGCCTTTTACTAAGTTTAAATCTTCCGGTGCGAACATGACCACATTCATGTTCCCGACATATTGGCTGAGTTTCTGCTGCTCTATATGGTTGCATTTAGCCTTTTTTCCTTTTTTGGAAATAATTAATTGCAATGGCAATGAGCTATACTGTTTTTGAACCCTACCCTCTATTTTAGCATACTCCTGGTCCCAGCGAATAAGATCTTTATCATTTGAGGTTCGATGAGACTTAGCCATCGCTAAAACATAAATAGATTCCATCACATTTGTTTTACCCTGAGCGTTTTCCCCAAGGATTACATTAACTTTATTTTCAAACTCGACCGATAGGCTCTGATAATTTCGATAATCCCTCAGTGCTAATTGTTCAATATACATGAAAACGACACAACCTTTAGTTACTCGTAATCAAAAACTCTCCAAAGCCTGGAATTGTGACTTTATCTCCCGCTCGAAGCTTTCTTCCTCTTCTTTGATCTTGTTCGCCATTAATAAAAATATCGTTTTCACTTAAAAACCATTTTGCCATTCCACCAGATTGGATAACGTCAGCTAATTTAAGAAATTGTCCTAACGTAATAAACTCTGTATTTAGCTTTATTTCTTCAGGCAATGTTTATCACTCATTTCTAAAATGGTCTCAATACTTTATTTTACTAAAAAACAAAAAATAAAGAAAGTCACCAAAAAAAATGGTGACTATTCATGGGGTTATCCTAGTAAGTTCTTACAGGTAAAATCAGCTGAAGTGTGGTTTCATCATGCAATGGATTGATAACAAACGGTCGCATTGCACCAGTGAAACTAATCCTTATATCTGTACCTTCAAGTGCTTTTAGGGCGTCCATCATATATTTAGCACTAAAAGATATCTTTAATTCTTCTCCATCGATGGATTGACTTTGAATTTCTTCGACGACTTTACCTACTTCAGGTGTGTTGGAGGAAATCTCTATTACTCCGCCATCAATAGTTGAAAGTTTCACAACATTATTTCTGCCTTCACGGGCAAGTAAGGAAGCACGATCAATGGCATGTAAGAATTCTTTTGTATTAACAATAATATCCGTTTTACTTTCACTTGGAATCAGTCTAGAAGTGTCAGGATAATTTCCTTCTAGCAGCCTTGAGAAAAATAATAAATGCTTCGCTTTAAACAAAATTTGATTCTCTGTGATAACGATATCTATTAATTCATTCGAGTCATCTATGATTTTACTCAGTTCATTTAGACTCTTACCTGGTATAACAACATTGTAGCTTTCGTTATTTTCAATTTCTATTTTTGCTTTTCTCAATGCCAGACGATGGCTATCTGTTGCAATACAGTTCAGTTCACCATTTTCGATCTTCCAGTTTACACCTGTCAAGATGGGACGTGTTTCTGATGTGGATACGGCAAAAAAGGTTTGGCGTATCATCGTTTTCAGAAGATCCGTTGCAATATGAAATTTATTATTTTCTTCTATTTGCGGCAGGTGCGGATACTCTTCTGCGTCAAGTCCGTTTAAATTAAATTCAGATTTCCCAGATCGGATAACGGTTTGTAAAGATCCTAGTACTTCAATTTCAACTGAGTCAGTAGGTAATTTTTTTACAATTTCACTAAAAAATTTTGCTTGAAGGACGATAGAACCGGCTTGTTTGATTTCTACAATCTCATCTCCGTCTTCCTCATTTGGAATAAAAGACTCAATTGAAATATCGGAGTCACTTCCCGTTAGGGTTACTCCCTCACTGCTAGCTGTAATTTTGATTCCCGTTAAAATTGGGATTGTCGTTCTCGAAGTGACAGCCTTCATAACATCTTGGACACTTTGGACAAGACGGTCCCGTTGGATGATAAATCTCATTTTATAATCCTCCCAGCAATTTTTGTTCTAAGTACGCATAAATGAAAATTTTTGAACATATAATAATAAGTTTTTTAAATAAAAAAACAGTAGAAGTACTAGTAGGTCCTGTTAGTATGTGGATAACTTATTTTTTACAATGGAAACACAGTCTATCCACATGTGGACAGACTGTGCATAAACTAGTCCAAGTTATTCACATTTTTTTAAACTCTCAACAACTCATTTAGCTCTTTCATTTGTTTTTGCAGCTGAAGATCGGTTTGCAAAAGCTTGGAAATCTTTTCATGAGCATGGATGACCGTGGTATGATCACGACCTCCAAATTCTTCTCCTATCTTTGGTAATGAATAATCGGTTAATTCCCTTGATAGGTACATCGCAATTTGTCTTGGAAAGGCTACTGATTTTGTTCTCTTTTTCGCTTTAAAATCTTCAAGTTTTACACTAAAGTGTTCACCGACCGTTCTCTGGATATCAAGAATAGTGATTACTTTAGGTTTTGAGCTAGGAATGATATCCTTTAACGCTTCCGAAGCTAAATCGGCATTAATATCTTTATTGATTAAGGAAGAATAGGCCACCACGCGGATCAATGCTCCCTCAAGCTCTCTGATATTTGTATCAATTTGGTTAGCGATATAGAGCATAACCTCATTTGGTATATCTAATCCTTCAGCCTTAGCCTTTTTCCGAAGAATCGCAATTCGTGTTTCTAAATCTGGAGGAGTAATATCTGTGATTAATCCCCATTCAAAACGTGAACGCAGTCGGTCTTCAAGTGTTGGAATTTCCCTAGGTGGACGGTCACTTGAAATAACGATTTGTTTGCTTTCCTCATGAAGAGTATTAAAAGTATGGAAAAATTCCTCTTGCGTTGATTCTTTTCCAGCTAAGAATTGAATATCATCAATTAGTAACACATCAACGTTTCGATACTTATTGCGGAATTCGACAGCTTTATTGTCACGAATAGAATTAATAAATTCATTCGTAAATTTCTCTGAAGACAAATAAACTACCTTTGCGTTCGGTTTATGCTCTAAAACGTAATGACCAATTGCGTGCATTAAGTGTGTTTTGCCTAAACCAACGCCCCCATAAATAAATAAGGGATTGTATGCTTTTGCGGGTGCCTCCGCTACAGCAAGGGATGCTGCGTGCGCAAATCGGTTGCCCGAACCAATAACAAACGTATCAAAAAGATACTTTGGGTTTAAAATATTTTGTGGAAAATCATGCTGATCATCCTCTTTTTTTGCCTTTTTAGCTGGCAATAGCAAGTCTGGGTCTTCCTCTTTTTGATTTTGCGGAATAATGAACTTAACAGATAGCTCTTCTCCAGTAATTTCATACAGGATTCCAGCAATTAACTGAGAGTAACGCTCCTCGAGCCAATCACGTGCAAATTCATTTGGAGCAGTAATCACAAGTAGATTGCCTTGAAGGGAATGGGCCTTTGTGGACTTCAGCCAGGTGTCATAACTAGGCTTGCTAATCTTTTTCTCAATATTGGCTAAAGCAGCATTCCAAAGATCCGCAATATTCTCCAACGGTTGTCCCTCCTTTATTATCTATCTATTATTCAAATGCATTTTGCAGGTTCGTTTCTGTCTAAACTCCATATATAGAGATATTTTTTCACAAAG
Organism: Neobacillus driksii; assembly: GCF_013409995.1. GTDB lineage: Bacteria > Bacillota > Bacilli > Bacillales > Cytobacillaceae > Neobacillus > Neobacillus driksii. The sequence goes on along the minus strand of NZ_JACCBX010000005.1, from coordinate 511,317 downwards.
AGTTGTGAAGTATCCGTAAATCGCAACCCCATAACAATTGGGCAATAGTTCCGTGAAAAAACAATGTTATACAAGCTGTACAACCTACTAATTTATAAATATACGAAACAATGGTTGTGGAAAAACATAATATAGGAAATAATGTGGAGTTTCGACAATATCCACCGCTTGTGGACAAGGTTCTGCAGTATGCTAGAATAACTTGTCCACACCTTATCCACAATTTGTGGATAACATATTTTAGAGACGAAGTTATTCAGAGTGAAAACACAAATATAATATCAGATAAAAGTCAGGTGTGCAATGCCTTTTCACTGTTTATCCACAACTGTAACAAGATGTGATTAAAACTTGTCCACAAGTAGTGGTTCCTGTGCAAAAACTGTCAATATCTTGTGAAACCTCGAAAAAAAAGTCGAAAAAAATATCCACAGGTAAATTTTTAAAAAGAAGATCGCTTTAAAAATCTTTGGTGACTAAAATGGATCTTGGCTTAAAAAGATTTGGAACTGGGGAACAATATTTTAAGGGTGGTTGACAATATGGGGGTCCGTCTTTATAATAAATTAGACTGTCTGTAACAGCTATTCCTCAGGGAGGTGTCATATATGAAAAGAACATATCAACCAAATAAACGTAAACATAGTAAAGTTCACGGTTTCCGTAGTCGTATGAGCAGTGCAAACGGACGTAAAGTTCTAGCACGCCGTCGCCAAAAAGGAAGAAAAGTATTATCAGCTTAGGCCACTGAAACATCAGTGGTCTTTTTTCTAATAAAATCTTTCTAATGTAGATGGAAGGTGTTTTCTATGAAGAAAGAATTACGCGTAAAGAAGAATAAAGAATTTCAAGAGGCATTTCAAAAGGGACAATCCTTTGCTAACCGGCAGTTTGTTGTCTATAGCCTGCCGAAAGAGGGTCAAGAGGATTTTCGAATCGGACTTTCAGTCAGCAAAAAGGTAGGAAATGCTGTAACGAGAAATCAAATAAAACGATACATAAGACAAGCTGTTTTCGAACTATCAGATCAAATTGTTCCAGGGAATGATTACGTGATTATTGCTAGAAAACCTGCAGCTGATATGGACTTTTTTGAAGTGAAAAAAAGTTTAACCCACGTCTTTAAGGTTGGAAAGGTTTTCAAGAGAAGGTAGTCAGCTAAAATAATGTTGTATTCATTATAAAATTAAGAGGTAAATTATTCTAAAAGATGGTAAAATACCATTTGAATATCACACTTGTTATTTTATAAAAAATTTTAATATTAAATAGAATATAAATTGTTCAAGGAGGAAAATTCGGTTGAAAAAACGAATATTACTTTTGCTTGGCATCGTTTCTGTATTTTTGTTATTAGCTGGTTGTACAGAAATTAATAAGCCAATAAATGCTGAAAGTACAGGTTTTTGGAACGAGTACATAGTCTATCCGCTGTCCTGGGTGATTGTGAAAGGTGCAGAAATACTTGGTGGAAGCTTTGGGTTATCACTTATTGTGGTTACGATACTGATTCGATTAGCGATTTTGCCGCTAATGATAAAGCAGACAAGAAGCTCGAAAGCAATGCAGGCGCTGCAGCCAGAAATGAAGGCGCTTCGAGAAAAATACAGCTCTAAGGATCAGAAGACACAGCAGAAATTACAGCAAGAAACAATGGCTCTTTTTCAAAAGCACGGAGTAAATCCGATGGCGGGATGTTTTCCATTAATCGTCCAAATGCCTATTCTAATTGGTTTTTATCATGCAATATCAAGAACAAGAGAAATTGCTGATCATAGTTTCCTTTGGTTTGATCTTGGGGACAAGGATCCTTTTTACATCTTGCCAATTATTGCGGGTATCACTACATTTATTCAGCAAAAATTGATGATGGCTGGTCAAGAGCATAATCCGCAAATGGCGATGATGCTTTGGATGATGCCAATTATGATTGTCATTTTTGCTTTTAATTTCCCAGCAGCCCTTTCCTTGTATTGGGTAGTCGGAAATCTTTTCATGATTGTTCAAACCTATTTCATTAAAGGACCGGACTTGAGAAAAGTGCAAGAATCCGGTAAAGCGGGAGGAGCAAAAAAGTGAAACAAGTAACTGCTACCGGACAAACAGTCGAAGAAGCAGTGGAATCAGCTTTAGCTCAGTTAAATACAACAAAAGACCGCACAGATGTAGCTATAATTGATGAAGGTAAAAAGGGCATTTTTGGGATTTTCGGTTCACGCCCTGCTGTTGTTAAGGTTACTGTCATCATTGATCCAATTGAAGAAGCTAAGAAATTTCTTCTTCAGGTTAGTGAACAAATGGGAGCCCCTATCGATATCGAAACGAGACGAGATGGAAAACAAATTCTATTTGTTATGACTGGTGAAAAGATCGCTCTTTTAATTGGAAAAAGAGGACAAACGTTAAATTCACTGCAATATTTAACACAGCTAATCATTAATCGTTTTTCTAATCAATACTTAACGGTTATTTTGGATGCGGAAGATTACCGAAATCGAAGAAATGATACGCTGATCCAGTTAGCTCATCGTCTTGCCCTAAAGGCCGTAAAAACTGGCAAGGATGTTGCCTTGGAACCAATGCCTTCTTACGAGCGTAAAGTCATTCACACAGCATTATCCGACAATAAACGCGTTAAAACCTTTTCAGATGGTTCAGATCCACACAGGCATATCGTTATTTCACCAGTTAAATAAAATGAGTATAGACATCCTGTTTGCAGGATGTCTTTTTTTTGTTGTCATTTTTAAGTCTAAAATGCACATGTTTATAACAATTATATGAAATCTCTTGTTTTATTGTTATTCACATGTGGATAAGTTAAAATAATAGGTAGACATTTTTCGGGTTGTGGATAAATTATCGCTGAGATTTCTGGTTTTTCAGAGAAGAACAGATGTGGTATTCTAATAATTTGGAGTAAAAATATTTCATTTTTATATAGATTAATTTTATAAAGAGTGGTGAAAGTAATGGAATTTGATACGATAGCTGCCATATCGACACCGATGGGTGAGGGAGCAATTGCAATTGTACGGTTGAGTGGCGATGATTCCATTAAAATCGCGGATCAAATTTTTCGAGGCATCGGCGGTAAAAGGTTAACAGAGGTTTCAACCCATACGATTCATTATGGCCATTTAATTGATCCAAGGACGGAGCAAGTAATTGAGGAAGTAATGGTATCGATTATGAAGGGACCAAAAACTTTTACAAAGGAAGATGTAGTAGAAATAAATTGTCACGGCGGAATTGTTTCTGTTAATCGTGTCTTGCAGCATGTACTGGCCTATGGGGCTAGACTAGCTGAGCCAGGTGAATTTACAAAACGGGCATTTTTAAATGGCCGGATTGATTTATCTCAAGCAGAAGCAGTAATGGATTTAATCAGAGCCAAAACGGATCGTGCAATGAATGTGGCTTTAGGACAAATGGAAGGTCGGTTATCAAAGTTAATCAGGGGCTTGCGTCAGGAAATTTTAGAAATACTTGCGCATGTCGAAGTAAATATAGATTATCCCGAATATGACGATGTTGAAGAAATGACACATAATATGTTGTTAGAAAAGGCTATTTATGTTCGAGATGAATTAAAAAAACTACTGCAAACCTCTCAGCAAGGAAAAATATTGCGTGAAGGTCTTTCTACAGTAATCGTTGGCCGCCCAAACGTCGGAAAATCTTCGTTATTAAATAGTCTGGTTCAAGAGAATAAAGCAATTGTCACTGACATTCCTGGGACAACCCGTGATGTCATTGAGGAGTATGTCAATGTTCGCGGCGTACCACTTAGACTACTAGATACTGCGGGTATAAGAGAAACGGAAGATATTGTTGAACGAATTGGAGTAGAAAAATCTAGACAGGTATTAAAAGAAGCAGATCTAATATTGTTGGTATTAAATTACGGTGACCAATTTACAAAAGAGGATGAAAATCTCTTTGAAGCGGTTAAAGGGATGGATGTTATCGTCATCGTCAATAAGACAGACCTCACGCAGAAAATTGATATGGAACGTGTAAAGGAGCTGGCAAGAGAGCACAAAATCGTAACCACCTCATTATTGGAGGATCGCGGTGTTGATGAGCTCGAAGAAGCTATATCATCCTTGTTCTTTGAAGGGTCCATTGAAGCTGGAGATATGACGTATCTATCTAACAGCCGCCACATTGCTCTGATCGGACAAAGTTTGCACACAATAGAAGAAGCGATTAATGGAGTAGAAATAGGAACTCCCATTGATATCGTACAAATAGATATAACAAGAACATGGGAATTGCTCGGGGAAGTCATCGGTGATAGTGTACACGAAAGTTTAATCGATCAGTTATTTTCACAGTTCTGTCTAGGAAAGTAATAGAAGTAGTATTGAAAGAGGAGGAAAGAGATGTCATACGAAGCAGGTAATTTTGACGTTGTGGTCATTGGGGCTGGTCATGCAGGCTGTGAGGCAGGCCTCGCGGCGGCACGTATGGGTGCAAAAACACTAATGATCACCATTAATCTCGATATGGTGGCCTTTATGCCATGTAATCCATCTATTGGCGGACCGGCAAAAGGAATTGTTGTCCGGGAAATAGATGCACTTGGCGGCGAAATGGGCAGAAATATTGATAAAACATATATTCAAATGAGAATGTTGAATACGGGGAAGGGTCCCGCAGTGCGTGCTTTGCGTGCCCAAGCAGATAAAGTTGACTACCAGTACGAAATGAAAAGAACAATAGAAGAAACACCAAACCTTACACTCCTTCAAGGAATGGTTGAAAGACTAATCGTTGAGGATGGGGTCTGTGTTGGGGTAATTACAAAAACCGGTGCGATTTACCGTGCCAAAACAGTTGTAATCACGACTGGTACCTATCTTCGTGGAGAAATCATCCTCGGAGAATTGAAATATTCAAGCGGTCCAAATAACCAACAGCCATCGATTAAGTTATCGGAACATTTAGAGGAACTTGGATTTGAATTGGTTCGTTTTAAGACAGGTACCCCGCCTCGGGTTAATAGCCATACGATTGATTACAGTAAAACGGAGATTCAGCCCGGGGATGAAGTTCCAAGAGCGTTCTCATATGAAACAACTAAGTATATTACTGACCAGCTTCCATGCTGGTTGACGTATACAAATGAGCAAACACATACATTAATTGATCAGAACCTTCATCGTTCACCGATGTATTCAGGAATGATTAAAGGAACAGGTCCGCGTTACTGTCCATCTATCGAAGATAAAGTGGTCCGTTTCAACGATAAGCCGCGTCACCAAATCTTCCTCGAGCCTGAAGGCAGAAAAACACAGGAAGTTTATGTACAAGGCTTATCGACAAGTTTACCGGAAGATGTTCAGCAGCAAATCCTTAAAACCATTCCAGGTTTAGAAAATGTTCAAATGATGAGATCTGGATATGCGATTGAGTACGATGCGATTAACCCAACTCAACTTTGGCCGACACTTGAAACAAAGGTAGTTAAAAATCTCTTTACTGCTGGTCAAATTAATGGAACCTCAGGATATGAGGAAGCAGCGGGACAAGGGATTATGGCAGGAATCAATGCCGGTTTAAGTGCACTTGGAAAAGATCCTTTAATACTAAGTCGTTCAGATGCCTATATTGGTGTATTAATAGATGATTTAATTACAAAAGGAACAAATGAACCATATCGTCTGCTAACATCCAGAGCAGAATATCGTCTTTTGTTACGCCATGATAATGCAGACTTACGGTTGACGGAGATTGGTTATTCGATTGGTCTAATACCTGAAGAACGTTATCAAAGATTTTTAGCTAAAAAAGCTGCGGTAGAAGCAGAAAAAGAAAGGCTTTCATCCATTAGAATAAGACCTTCCACTGAAGTTCAGGAGCTTATTCGAAGCATTGGCGGTAGTGAGCTTAAGGATGGAATTCTTGCGGCTGATTTATTGAAGCGACCTGAAATGAACTACGAACACATCGAAAGACTAGCACCAAGCGATGTGGAGTTAGACCAGGATATAAAAGAGCAGGTTGAAATCCAAGTTAAATATGACGGTTATATTGAAAAGTCACTTCAGCAGGTTGAACGTTTAAAGAAGATGGAGAATAAGAAAATTCCTGAAAACATCGACTATGATGCGATATCAAGTCTTGCAACGGAAGCAAAGCAAAAGCTAAAACAAATCAAACCCTTATCACTTGCCCAAGCTTCTAGAATCTCTGGTGTAAATCCATCCGATATATCGATTCTTCTTGTATATTTGGAACAAGGAAAAGTGTCTAGAACAAGTAATTCATAATTTTTACAAAAAGAGGAAGTTTTGCTGATGAATATCGAACAATTTAAAGCCATGCTTCTTGAGAAGGGGATTGCCCTTAGTGATGAGCAGCTAAATCAATTTGATCAATATTTCCACACCTTAGTGGAGTGGAATGAAAAAATGAACCTAACTGCCATCACTGATCAAGAGGATGTCTACTTAAAACATTTCTATGATTCCATATCTGCTGCCTTTTACTTTGATTTCACGCAGCCTCTACGTCTATGTGATGTAGGTGCAGGTGCGGGGTTTCCAAGCATTCCTTTAAAAATTGCTTTTCCTCATTTGGAGGTAACCATCGTGGATTCATTAAATAAGCGAATTTCCTTTTTAAATCATTTAGCAAATGTATTAAAATTGGAAAACGTTCATTTCATTCACGACCGCGCTGAGACCTTCGGTGTAAATCCAGCACATCGGGAGTCATATGACCTCGTAACAGCAAGGGCAGTAGCAAGAATGTCTGTGCTCAGCGAGCTTTGCCTTCCTCTTGTAAAAGTAGGAGGACATTTTATTGCCATGAAGGCTGCACATGCAAACGATGAGTTAACAGTGGGTCAAAAGGCAATTACGACTCTTGGAGGAAGATTAGAGCAAATGCATACTTTCACGTTACCAATGGAAGAAAGTGAAAGAAATATACTTGTGATTAAAAAGGAAAAACAAACGCCGAAAAAATATCCACGAAAGCCAGGGACACCTGGTAAAATGCCAATCGAATAGAGAAGGATATTTTTGTATAAATAAAACTGCAGGTTTGGCAGGAAGTAAACTGTATAATAGAGAATAAGTAATAGGGAGTTTCGTAAAGGTGGTGTTGGGGATGAAGAATTCGTTTTCACGCTTTTTTGGCCTCGGCGAAAAGGGAGATCAAAAGGTTGAGTTAGAAAAAGAGCTTGAAAAAGAGCTGGAACAAGAGCTAGAACAAGAACTAGATGTTGAAAAAAATGAGGAAATTAAAAAGATTCCGATTGAAAGTATTGTTCCTAACCGCTTTCAGCCTCGAACCGTATTCGACGATGAAAAAATAGAGGAGTTATCACGAACAATCCATACACACGGAATCATTCAGCCAATTGTGGTCCGACAGTTTGATGGAAATTATGAAATTATTGCCGGAGAGCGCCGCTGGCGTGCAATGAAGAAGCTGGGCTGGGAAGAAGCACCAGCTATCATAAAAAATTATTCCGATAGAGAAACAGCCTCTGTGGCATTAATTGAGAATTTGCAACGGGAAGAGCTTTCTCCGATTGAAGAGGCTATCGCCTATGGTAAGCTGCTCGAGCTGCATAACTTAACGCAAGAAGCTCTTGCTCAGCGTCTTGGAAAAGGTCAATCGACAGTGGCTAATAAGCTCCGGCTTTTAAAGCTGCCTCAGCCTATCCAAGAATCCTTGCTAAATAAAGAAATAACTGAACGGCATGCCCGTGCACTTATTCCACTTAAAAATCCAGAGAAACAAGTATTACTTTTACAGGATATTATTGAAAGAAATCTTAATGTAAAGCAAACAGAGGATCGAGTTGCCCGGCTGCTAGAAGAAAAGAATCAAAAACCGAAACCAAAAAGAAAAGCCTTCAGTAAGGATATGAGAATTGCTGTAAATACCATAAGGCAATCGTTAACGATGGTATCAGATAACGGTATCAATCTCGACTCACATGAAGAAGAATTCGAAGAGTACTATCAATTTACAATAAAAATCCCAAAGAAAAAATAAAATATTTACAAAATGGAACCAGACTATAAGCAGTTTGGTTTTTATTTTTGCATTTTAATCGGGATAGATTTATTTGTGACTGTAAAATAATGGTACTTATTAATTTGAATCGTTATGATTATTTTATGAAAACAAATAACAATAAATCAGATTCATGTTAAAATAAATAGCATGGAAATTATAATTTACTAGTTAAGCCTGCGAAAATGATAGGTTAACTAGTTGATATGACTAGAATTTAAGTACTTTATTTGAAACAAGGTAGGTGACATCGTGGGCAAAACTATTGCAATCGCGAATCAAAAAGGCGGAGTTGGAAAGACAACTACCTCTGTCAATCTAGGCGCCTGCTTAGCATACATTGGGAAAAAGGTTTTATTAGTAGACATTGATCCACAAGGGAATGCTACGAGCGGAATTGGTATCGAAAAGGCAGATGTAGCACAGTGTATATATGATGTTTTAGTAGACGATGTGGAAGCAAAGGATGTTATTAAACCAACATCTGTTGAAAATTTATATGCGATTCCGGCTACTATACAGCTTGCAGGAGCGGAGATTGAGCTTGTTCCTACTATCTCAAGGGAAGTCCGTTTAAAGCGTGCACTTGAAGAAGTGAAGGACCAATTTGATTATATTATTATCGATTGTCCGCCTTCATTAGGATTGTTAACGCTCAACTCCTTAACAGCTTCTGATTCTGTGTTAATCCCAGTTCAGTGTGAATATTATGCTCTCGAAGGTTTAAGTCAGTTATTAAATACTGTAAGACTAGTACAAAAACACTTAAACCAAGACTTGAAAATAGAAGGTGTGCTATTAACGATGCTCGACGCCAGAACGAATTTAGGCATTCAAGTAATCGAGGAAGTAAAAAAGTATTTTCAGGATAAAGTATATAAAACCATAATTCCAAGGAATGTACGTCTAAGTGAGGCTCCAAGCCATGGCGAACCAATTATTACGTATGATTCAAAGTCACGAGGGGCAGAAGTTTATTTAGATCTAGCAAAGGAAGTGGTCTCAAATGGCTAAGGGTCTAGGAAAAAAGGGCATAAATGCATTTTTCACAAATATCGAAGCCGGTAAGGAAGAGACTGTCCAAGAGATAAGTTTAAAAGATTTGCGTCCAAACCCTTACCAGCCAAGGAAAACCTTCCAACAAGAGGCCATTGATGAATTAAAAGAATCTATTTTAGAACACGGGATTCTTCAGCCTCTTGTCGTTCGAAAAAGTATTAAAGGTTATGAAATTGTCGTGGGAGAAAGACGTTTCCGGGCAGCAAAGGAAGCAAAACTTGCCTCTGTCCCAGCTGTAGTAAGAGAGTTAACCGAACAGCAAATGATGGAATTAGCAGTTTTAGAAAACCTGCAGCGTGAAGACTTGAACCCCATTGAAGAGGGACAAGCCTACCAAACGTTAATGGAAAAGTTAAAATTCACCCAGGAAGAAGTAGCAAAGCGTTTAGGGAAAAGCCGACCGCATGTTGCAAATCATATCAGGCTGCTCTCTCTGCCTGCAAAGATTCAAGAGCTGATTTCAGATGGGAAAATCTCGATGGGTCATGGTCGCGCACTTTTGGGACTGCGTCAAAAGGCGAAGCTGCCAGCGTTAGTAGATAAGATCATTCAGGAGTCATTAAATGTTCGTCAATTGGAAAAAATAATTCAAAATCTTAATGAAAATGTTCCACGTGAAACAAAAAAGCCTGAAAAGAAAAAGGATGTGTTTATCCAGGAACGGGAACACTCCCTTCGAGAACGATTTGGAACGACTGTAAACATTAAGCAGACGAAAAATAAAGGCAAGATAGAAATAGAATTTTTCTCCAAAGAGGATTTAGAACGTATTTTAGAAATGCTGGGTCAAGAAGAATCACTTTAAACCATCGCTGGATGGTTTATTTTTTTTACAAATGGCTGTGTTAATGGATACTGGTGATTTTAGAACCTGTTGATTGGAGCGCAAAACAACTGCCTGCCTAGTTTAACAGAGCCTTATAAAAAAATAACTTTCCAACTCTATTAAAAAGTGATAGTTTAATACTATTATTAATTTCGAGTTTCGAAGAATAGGTGAAGAGCAGATGTTTTTACTAGGGACACTTGTAAACGGATTATTAATTATCATTGGTACACTGATTGGAAAGCTTTTAAACAGAATTCCAGAAAGTATGAAAACTACAGTTATGTATGCAATCGGATTATCAGTGATTGTATTAGGACTGCAGATGGGTTTAAAAAGCGAGAATTTTCTGATTGTGATTATAAGTTTAGTTATGGGCGCTGTTTTTGGAGAACTCATGCAATTGGAGGAAAAGCTCAATCAACTTGGACTTTGGCTCGAAAAGAAAATTGGTTCTAGCAAAATAGGTTCAAATGGAAAAGGAAGTATTGCAGAAGGTTTTGTTACTGCAACCTTGATCTTTGTCATTGGGGCTATGGCAATTATAGGGGCACTTGATAGTGGAATACGCGGTGATCATGACGTCTTGTATACGAAAGGGCTCATTGACGGCTTCACGTCGATTATATTAACAACTACCCTTGGAGTGGGTGTTATCTTTTCGGCTATTCCAGTCATGCTCTATCAGGGGTTAATTGCCTTATTCGCCACCCAAATTAACACCTTTATTCCCCAGGTATTGATGGATCAATTTATTGTGGAAATGACTGCTACAGGCGGTGTCATGATTTTTGCTATTGGGCTTAATCTAACAGGATTAGTAAAAATAAAGGTAGCAAACCTCCTCCCTGCTATTGTTGTAACAGGATTAATCGTAACCGTTCTCTATTTATATCGTTTATTTTTGTAAAATTTTACAAATATAACAATAGTAATAAGAGCAGCTAGGCTGATCCCGGCTGCTCTTTTAATTGGTCTTTTTTTGCTCCTCTTGAATCAATTCCTGCAGCCTTCCTTTGGAATGGAGAATACTTGCTTGATAAATCCCATTTGCAATGGTCTTTGCCATTTTCATTACCAAATTTAATCGGGTATTTTGTAAGACAAAAAACTCCATAAAGCCACTCACATTGACAATCCCCGTAATGTGGATATCACCGACTGCAGGAAGCTCTTTGTTCACACCAGCCCCAGGTTTAACAGGCCCATTACCCACCTGAATCACCCCAACATTTTTCATTCGTCCTAAACACGCATCGATACCAATAATGTAGGGATCCTGATGTTTTACTGCTATTTCCTTTAACCGTTCACCCAAATTGACGGCATGAATGGGTTCATCTAATGTACCATAAACATGAAAAGAAGGTACGTCCTTCTCCTCTAAAAATGATCCAACAAGTGGTCCTAATGAATCTCCGGTTGAGCGGTCTGTTCCGATACAAACAAAAACGATAGGACGTTGAGATGCCCGTGGCAGGAACTTAAGCAATTCCATGGCTAAATTTTCAACAGCTTGAAAATCATCATGGGGTATCCGCCCAGTATTGGCCCTCCTATCAAAGAAATTAGGTTTTAGATTCATAAGTACACTCCTTAATTGTGACCAATTTTTCCCGCTTTTCTTTTAAGTGTTGTCTAGCTCCAGCGCCTAGGGGCTCGGGTCATAAGCCAATCCGTCAAGAATGTTAAAGAACAACCTTCATGCGGGCTCGACTAGACTCACGCCCCTGGTCAAGGCGCCTCCGCTTTTCTAACAGTATACGGAATATTAAGAAAATCTATACATGCTGAATAAAAGATATTCCAATGTTGAAAAAAGGAATAAATCACAATACTATAAACTACAAAGAAAACTTGATAAAATAAGATTGATTCAATAGTGTGAGAGGAAAGGATGTTCAAATGACTTCTACAGAAAGAATTATTCAGAGATTTGTTGATAAATTCCAAAATGAAGATACATGGCTGGCTATTGGGGAAGGTTTTCTAAAGATCATTGCGATTATGATTGTGGCAAAGATCTTAATCAAGCTGGGAAGTATGGCCATTGATAATGTTTTTAAGCTAAGAACTCGTTCGCCGCTTAAAACCTCAGAACGAAGAGAAGAAACATTAGCAAAGCTTCTTGATAATGTTCTTACATATGTGGTTTATTTTATTGCATTTATGATGATTCTCTCAGTCTTAACCATTGATGTAAAAGCATTGATTGCAGGTGCAGGGGTTGTCGGCCTGGCTGTTGGTTTTGGAGCTCAGAGTCTCGTAAAAGATGTAATAAGTGGTTTCTTTATTATTTTTGAAGATCAATTTTCAGTCGGAGATCATATTCGAATAGATCAGTTTGAAGGAACCGTTCAAGCTATTGGTTTACGGACAACAAAGTTAAAAAGTTGGACAGGAGAAGTTCACATTTTGCCGAATGGCAGTATCATTCAGGTCACGAATTTCTCTTTAAATAACAGCCTTGCGATAATTGATATATCGGTTGCATATCAGGAGGATATTGAAAAAACGCAAAATATCATCAGGGATTTACTTGAAACAATGCCGGATAAATACGAAGCATTAATAAAGGCACCAGAGCTTCTAGGGATTCAAACCTTAGGACCATCAGAGATTGTTTTACGAATCGTTGCTGAAACATTACCTATGAAGCATGCGGGTGTTTCTCGGGATATTAAGAGAGATATCAAACAATGTCTAGATGAGCATGGAATTGAAATTCCATATCCACGTATGGTCATGTACTCAAAGAATTCTGGAAATATCAATGAACCTAGTATTTAAAAGGAGAGGTATTGAATGGAAGAAAAAGAGTTTGGGTTAAATGATGTCGTTGAAATGAAAAAGCAGCATCCATGCGGGACCAATCGCTGGAAAATTATCCGGATGGGAATGGACATTCGAATCAAATGTGAAGGCTGCGAACATAGTGTAATGATCCCTAGACGGGAATTCTCAAGGAAAATGAAGAAAATATTGGTGAAGCATGAACAGTAGTTTATGCTTCTTTTTTTTGGTTAACTGTATTATTCTAGTTAAAAAGTAGAGATCGTTTTGGGGGTGGAGTAGTGGCAAGTATTGTGAAATCGGCATGTCCGTTGAATTGCTGGGACAGCTGTGGTTTTCAAGTTACGGTAGAGAACGATAAAGTAATAAAAGTTGAAGGTGACCCTTCCCACCCCATTACCAAGGGGAAAATTTGCGGCAGGGGCAGAATGCTCGAAACAAGGACGAATTCACCTGAACGGATTCTTTATCCTTTAAAAAAGGTGAATGGGAAATTTGAGCAAATTTCATGGGACCAAGCTCTTGATGAAATTGCCTTAGAGTTGAGGGAAATAAAAGAAAAATATGGTTCCACGGCTGTCCTCCATAGTCATGATTATGCGAACAATGGGATACTTAAAAATTTAGATCAACGGTTTTTTAATGCGTATGGCGGGGTAACAGAGCTTTATGGTTCACTCTGTTGGGGAGCTGGGATTGAGGCACAAAAATGGGACTTTGGCGATGCGTACGGTCATGCACCGGAGGATGTTTTGAATAGTAAAAACATTGTTGTTTGGGGAAGAAATGTAGCGCGGACGAATATGCATTTTTATGAAAAGCTCCTTGAAGCAAAGAAAAAGGGAGCAAAAATTTATGTTATTGATCCACTTTACAATGCGACTGCGAAAGTAGCAGATGAATATATTTCCGTAAAACCTGGAATGGATGGATTACTTGCCGCAGGGATAATAAAGGAAATCCTTCGTTTTGGTCTAGAAGATCGTGAATTTATTGAACTTCATTCATACGGCTTTGAGGATCTAGAGGACCTAATAAAGGGTATAACTTTAGAAAAAATCAGTGAAATGACGGAGGTTTCTATAGAGCTGATCCAGCTATTAGCAAAAGTCTTTGCAGATAAACCTACCTCTACCTTTATGGGGCTAGGTCTCCAGCGGTATAAAAATGGCGGGAATACCATTCGTTTGATTGATGCCCTTATAGCGGTAAGCGGCAATATTGGAATAACTGGCGGTGGTGCTAATTATGCTAACCTGCAAGTTGGCCAAAGTTTTGATGTTTCAAATCTAGCGCTAAGCAGCCGGAAGGAGAAACAGCGACAGTTTTCCATAATGAAGCAGGCGGAAGAAGTGCTTTCGGCAATTGATCCAGAAATAAAAATGATTGTGGTTACCTGTGGAAATCCTTTAACACAGGTCCCTGATTCATCGATTGTAGAAAAGGCGTTTTCATCTGTCTCGAAACTGGTTGTGATTGAGCAATTTATGACAGATACCGCTCAATTAGCAGATTATATTTTGCCAACCACCACTTCTTTTGAGGAAGATGATCTTTATTATTCGTCTATGTACCATCATTATGTTAATTATGGACCGAAACTCGTCTCCGCTCCTGGAGAAGCTAAGTCAGATTTATGGATTTGGACACAGCTTGCTGAAAGACTTGGATTTGGTGAAGATTTTCAGTTCTCAAGAGATCAGTGGCTGGAAATGTATCTTCAGTCATTATCACAAAAAGGGATGTCACTTGATCAACTAAAGGAAAACCATAACCTAGAATTGCCAGTGAAAGGTGTACCATGGGATGATTTTAAGTTTAAAACGCCATCTGGAAAATATGAGTTTACAGCGATAAATAAGGGTATTAAGGGACAGTTGAAATTAGCTGTGCCCGATGAATCAAAATGGAACAATCCAGAGCTGGCTGAAAAATTCCCTTATAATCTATTAACCATTCATCCACTAAGGTCTAACCATTCGCAACACTATCATCTTTTTCCAAAAGCACCTCAGTTAAGGATTGAAGTTGCCGAAAATATTGCGGATGCACATCACCTGAAGGATGGTGAGTTGGTGCGTGTATGGAATAACCGCGGTGAAGTTAAAGGATATCTTTCAATCCTGCCAAAAGCGCATCCTAACACCATTAATATTGATGAAGGAATCTGGAAAAGATTCGGCGGTTCTGTCAATAACCTAACCTCAAGCGGAGAGTCTGATAATGGTCTAGGCAGTACCTTATATGATTGCTTGGTGAATATTGAAAAATTGAACTAAACTGTCGCGGTGAGCGGCAGTTTTTTGATTGTTCAGCACTAGCGCCTGACCATTCGCTTCCGCTTTCCTTATTTCCTTGTCTTTTTCATTAGTTATCTCTATAATTGTGAGAGGCTTTTTAATAATTTTTGGACGATATTTTTTATAAATAGATATTTATCTCGAGGAGTGAATTTTATGGCATTAACAGCTGGAATCGTAGGTTTGCCGAATGTTGGTAAGTCTACATTATTTAATGCAATCACACAGGCTGGGGCTGAATCAGCCAATTACCCATTCTGTACGATTGACCCTAACGTAGGAATTGTAGAGGTACCAGATCACCGCTTAACAAAACTAACGGAACTTGTTCAACCGAAAAAAACAGTTCCAACAGCTTTTGAATTTACCGATATTGCCGGGATTGTAAAAGGTGCGAGTAAAGGTGAAGGATTAGGAAACAAATTCTTATCACATATTCGTCAAGTAGACGCGATTTGCCAGGTTGTCCGCTGTTTTGCAGACGATAACATTACCCACGTATCAGGAAAAGTTGATCCTATTTCCGATATTGAAGTCATTAACTTAGAGTTAATTCTTGCAGACATGGAGTCTGTTGAAAAAAGAATTAGCCGTGTTGAAAAACTTGCTAAGCAAAAAGATAAAGATGCAGCTGCTGAGTTTGAAGTACTCTCCATGCTTCGCGACGCGTTTGAAGCAGAAAAGCCAGCGCGTACGGTTGAATTTACGGAAGAACAATTGAAAATTGCCAAAATGCTTCACCTTTTAACCATTAAGCCTGTTTTATATGTGGCAAACGTAGGTGAGGATGATGTAGCAAATCCAGCCGAAAATGAATATGTTCAAAAAGTACGTGAATTCGCAGCAGCGGATAACGCTGAAGTGATCGTGGTCTGCGCCAAAATCGAGGAAGAAATTGCTGAGCTAGAAGGCGAAGAAAAGCAAATGTTCCTTGAAGAGCTTGGAATTGAGGAATCAGGTCTTGACCAGTTAATTCGTGCAGCTTATAACTTGCTTGGACTAGCTACCTACTTTACTGCAGGTGTTCAGGAAGTTCGTGCCTGGACGTTTAGACACGGCATGAAAGCTCCACAATGTGCTGGTATTATTCACTCAGATTTCGAACGCGGATTTATTCGTGCCGAAACAGTTTCATATGATGACCTATTAGCTGCAGGAAGTTATAATGCAGCTAAGGAAGCTGGAAAAGTACGATTAGAAGGAAAAGAGTATTTAGTAAAAGACGGCGATGTTATTCACTTCCGTTTCAATGTTTAAAATGGCTGGCCTTGCGTTTGCAAGGCTTTTTATATGGAAAGACTTTTAAAAACTAGAAATTGTGAACAACCTTGCTTTTCCTCATTAACTATGATAAAATCTTAACTTGTGAGTAATGAATAATTGCTCCTTGCCCAAAGTTGGGCCGTTTAGACCAAAAGGAGGTGACTGTGATGAATAAGTACGAAATCATGTACATCATCCGCCCAAACATTGAAGACGAAGCGAAAAAGGCTCTTGTAGAGCGTTTCAACGGAATTCTTCTTGAAAACGGTGCGGAAACTGCTGAAACAAAAGATTGGGGTAAGCGTCGTTTAGCTTACGAAATCAACGATTTCCGTGATGGTTATTACGAAATCGTGAAAACTAACTCTTCAGCTGACGCGGTACAAGAATTTTCTCGTCTTGCGAAAATCAGCGAAGATATCATTCGCCATTTAGTAATTAAAGAAGAAGCTTAATATAAATACATTTTGGTTGGATGTTTCACATGAAACATTCTCCTCAAAGAAAAGGAGTTGATTCTGATGATGAATCGTGTCGTGCTTGTTGGCCGTTTAACTAAAGATCCTGATTTGCGTTATACACCAAATGGGGTTCCTGTTGCTACTTTTACTTTAGCAGTTAACCGTCCGTTTTCTAGTCAGGCAGGTGAACGTGAAGCAGACTTTATTAATTGTGTTGTTTGGCGAAAACCAGCTGAAAATGTGGCAAACTTCTTGAAAAAAGGCAGTCTTGCAGGAGTAGATGGCCGCATTCAAACCCGCAACTATGAAGGACAAGATGGTAAGCGTGTTTACGTTACTGAAGTTCAAGCAGAAAGTGTTCAATTTCTTGAACCGAAAAATGCGTCTGGCGGCGGTGGCGGAAGAAGCGACAATGATTACTTCGGTGCTCCTCCTAGGGAACCACAAGGAAATCCTTATGGCGGCGGCAATCAGAATCAACGACAGTATCAAAATAATAACAATAACAATAATAAAGGTTTTACAAAAGTGGATGATGATCCGTTCGCAGGTAACGGTCAGATAGACATCTCCGATGATGATCTACCATTTTAATGAAAACTTTTTATAATCGTTAATCATTTAATAAAGGAGGGAATTTTCATGGCAGGTGGAGGACGTAAAGGCGGACGCGCGAAGCGCCGTAAAGTGTGCTATTTCACAGCAAATGGCATCTCACGCATCGATTATAAAGATGTAGATTTACTTAAAAAATTCATCTCAGAACGTGGAAAGATTTTACCACGTCGTGTAACTGGTACAAGCGCTAAATATCAGCGTAAACTAACTGTTGCAATCAAACGTGCACGTCAAATGGCATTATTACCATTCGTTGCAGGTGAATAAGAATTAGTATGTAAGGCAGCTGGGGGTCTACCCTTGCTGTCTTTTTATTTTATCTTGCAGATTTGTTGAATAGGAGAGCGTAACTGGCTAAAATTAAGAAATAGGCTTTTGAAATAATTGAGGTGAAGTAGTGAAAAATGTACGTAAATTAACAGAAGGCGCAATCCTTTTAGCAGCCTTTGCTGTTTTATTATTACTAACGATTTATGTCCCGTTTCTAGGGATGATTGTGAACTTGTTTTTAGCAGTGCCATTTATGCTCTTTGCATCCAAAAATGATGGGAAAAGTATCGTTGTTTTTATAGTGGCATCCCTTCTCCTATCGTTTATTGTAGGCACGATTATGTCGCTGCCATTAACGCTTGCATATGGGACAACAGGTGTCGTTATCGGCTACTTAATTCAGAAACAGAAGAACATGGGTGTTTTATTCATTACGGGTTCTCTTGTCTTTTTAGTCAACTTAATTATTATTTATGTGGCAAGTATCGTTCTCTTTAAAGTTGATATGATTACTGAAATGATTGAAATGATGCGGGAATCACTCAACGTTTCGGCGGACTTACTAAAGAATTTTGGGAATACACAAGACTCTGAAAAAGTGTTGGAACAATTTAATAATGGATTAAACTTGATTAAGACATTAATTCCCACTCTATTTGTTCTCTCATCTTTTTTGATTGTATTCATTATGCAGCTTATATCCTTTCCCATCATAAAGAGATTTGGCGTTAGGGTTGAAAAATGGAAAAGTTTTAAAGAGATATCACTTCCAAAAAGTATATTATATTACTTTCTACTTACCTTGCTAGTTAATATGTTGATGAATCCAGAAGAGGGCAGCTTTTGGTATATGGCCATTATCAATATGACCTATATTCTTCAATTTTTGATGATCCTGCAAGGGTATACATTTATCTTTTATTATTTCGACAAAAAGGGTTTTTCGAAGGCCATTTCTATTACAATAGCGATTGTCTCTTTTCTCATTCCAATTTTCCTTTATATTGTGGGGATATTAGGTATAATTGATTTAGGCTTTGATTTACGAAAAGGCTTTAGAAAAAAAGAGTGATGACTACTGTTTAGGAGCTGAAAAAATTGCCTGCATTTATAGAAAAACGCTCGATTCGATACCCTTTTTACGGGCTGATAGGCATTACAGTAGTGCTGCTCATTGTCCTGGGCTACTATAATTGGATACTTAGCCTAGTGGGCTTATTTCTCATTATTCCGCCGCTGTACTATATGATAGTCATTGAATCCAGCCAAAGGAAAGAGATGGAAGAATATATCTCAACCCTATCATACAGAGTGAAAAGGGTCGGCGAAGAAGCACTGATGGAAATGCCGATTGGAATTATGCTCATCAATGATGATTACTTTATCGAGTGGACCAATCCCTTCCTATCCTCTTATTTTGATGAAGACACCCTTATTGGTAAGTCACTCTACGAAATAGCAGATTCGTTAATACCGTTAATTAAGCAAGAGGTTGGCACAGAAATTATTACACTTCATGAGCGGAAATTCCGCGTCATTCTTAAAAGTGAGGAAAAGCTCCTTTATTTCTTTGATGTCACAGAACAAAAAGAAATTGAAAAAATGTACCATGATGAACGCACTGTTATCGCAATTATCTTTTTAGATAATTACGATGAATTAACACAAGGAATGGATGACCAAATGCGTGGAAGCATTAACAATTTGGTTACTTCAACCTTAAATAAATGGGCTCAGGATAACGGGATTTTTCTTAAAAGAATTTCCTCTGAACGTTTTATCGCTGTTTTTAATGAAGCGATTCTCCAACTGTTGGAAAAAGGAAAATTCACTGTCCTTGATGAAGTACGAGAGATGACCTCTAAGCAGAATATCTCCTTTACGTTAAGTATTGGTGTAGGGGCTGGGACTCCTTCACTGCCTGAGTTGGGCGTATTAGCACAGTCAAGTTTGGATTTAGCCCTAGGACGAGGCGGCGATCAGGTGGCGATCAAGCACCCAAATGGTAAGGTGAAATTTTTTGGCGGTAAAACAAATCCGGTTGAAAAACGGACAAGAGTACGTGCCCGCGTTATTTCC
The DNA here is from genome assembly GCF_013409995.1 of Neobacillus driksii. Lineage (GTDB taxonomy): Bacteria > Bacillota > Bacilli > Bacillales > Cytobacillaceae > Neobacillus > Neobacillus driksii. The sequence continues at coordinate 491,608 of NZ_JACCBX010000005.1, read as the reverse complement.
CATGCACTAAAGGATTTAATTACCGCAAGCGATAAGGTTATTATAATGGGACACAAAAACCCTGATATGGATTCTATTGGCTCTTCCATTGGTATTTACAAGGTAGCGCAGATGAATCAAAAAGATGCCTACATAGTTTTAAACTTTCAAGAAATGGATGGTGCTGTTCATAGGCTGATGGAAGAAATCCGCCATCAAGAGCAATTATTTTCTCGATTTATTGGTCCAGAAGAGGCATTGGAAATTTCAACAGAAAAAACACTATTGGTCATCGTGGATACCCATAAACCGGCGCTAGTAATTGAAGAACGACTTCTTAATAGAATTGATAACGTTGTTGTAATCGACCATCATCGCCGCGGGGAAGAGTTTATTGAAAATCCAGTTCTTGTTTATATGGAGCCATACGCGTCTTCTACAGCGGAGCTTGTTACCGAATTTCTTGAATACCAGCCAAAACGCGGTAAAATAGAAATGATAGAAGCTACTGCACTGCTCGCGGGAATCGTGGTGGATACAAAAAGTTTTACCTTACGGACAGGTGCCAGGACCTTTGATGCTGCCTCCTATCTAAGAGGCCAAGGGGCAGATACCATTCTCGTGCAGAAATTTTTAAAAGAAAGCGTTAATACCTATATTAAGAGGGCTAAGTTAATTGAATCCGTTGCTTTTTACCGCGATGGAATTGCCATTGCAAAAGGTGAAGAAAATGAGCTTCATGACCAAGTCCTTCTTGCTCAAGCCGCAGATACACTCCTTACGATGGATGGTGTAGCAGCCTCATTCGTTATTGCAAAACGTAATGAGGGGCTGATTGGAATTAGTGCCAGATCGCTTGGTAATGTCAATGTTCAGGTAATCATGGAAAAGCTTCAAGGCGGCGGTCATTTGACCAATGCAGCCACCCAGATGACCGGAATTTCCGTTACCGAAGCAGAAAGACAATTAAAGCTAGCAATTGAAGATTATTTTGAAGGTGGGAAAAAGGAATGAAAGTAATTTTTCTAAAAGATGTAAAAGGAAAAGGAAAAAAAGGTGAAGTAAAAAATGTGGCAGATGGTTATGCACATAATTTCTTAATTAAGCAGGGTCTAGCAATTGAAGCAAGCAACGCAAACATCAGTACGTTAGAAGGTCAAAAGAAGAAGGAAGACAAACGTGCGGCAGAAGAACTTGCGGAAGCGAAAAAGCTAGGAGAAGAATTAGAAAAGATTACAGTTGAGCTATCTGCTAAAGCAGGTGAAGGCGGCCGCCTCTTTGGTTCCATTACCACAAAACAAATTGCCGAAGAGCTTCAAAAGAAACACGGCATTAAAATTGATAAACGCAAAATGGAATTAGCAGACGCCATTCGTACCTTAGGTCATACAAAGGTTCCTGTTAAACTTCATCATGAAGTTGTATCTACGTTAACAGTTCATGTAAAAGAGGTAAAGTAATTTCCAGTTCAAATTTCAGCTAAACATGTTAAAATAATAAAAGTTAATCAGGAAAAAGCAAACTAACTTTTTCAAAAAATGATGTGATCGGTCGAGACTGGTCACTTTTCTTCATTATGGAGATATTTAGGTTTAAAACTATTAATATATATAATTTATCCTCTTCACAATAGGAGGTTTTTGATAGATGAGTAATGATGTATATGCAGATCGTCTGCCACCGCAAAATATAGAAGCCGAACAAGCTGTTTTGGGCGCTATTTTCTTAGAGCCCTCTGCTTTAACTGTGGCTTCCGAAATCTTAATACCAGAAGATTTCTATCGCGCCTCTCACCAAAAGATATTTAATGCGATGCTGAAGCTGAACGACGAAGGTAAGGTAGTTGACCTTGTTACGGTAACCGAGGAACTAGCCGCAGCGAAGCTGATTGAAGATACAGGCGGAGTGAGTTATTTAAGTGAATTGGCGAGCTCTGTGCCGACAGCAGCAAATATTGAATATTATGCTAGAATTGTAGAAGAAAAGTCTTTGTTGCGACGATTAATTCGGACTGCAACTGAGATTGCTTCAGATGGTTACTCACGTGAAGACGAAGTGGAAGCACTTTTAAGCGAGGCTGAAAAAAATATTCTGGCAGTGGCACAGCGTAAAAATGCTGGAGCGTTCCACAATATTAAAGATGTTCTTGTTCGTACGTATGACAATATAGAGCAAATGCACCAGCGTGCAGGAGAAATTACCGGTCTTGAGACAGGTTTTATTGAGCTTGACCGAATGACAGCGGGATTCCAGCGCAATGACTTAATCATTGTGGGCGCCCGTCCTTCTGTGGGTAAAACCGCTTTTGCTTTAAATATTGCGCAAAATGTTGCGCACAAAACAGGTGAAAATATCGCCATCTTTAGTCTTGAGATGGGAGCAGAGCAGCTTGTCATGCGTCTTCTTTGTGCCGAGGGGAATATCGATGCACAAAGGCTTCGTACCGGATCTTTAACAGATGAAGACTGGGGCAAACTGACGATGGCAATGGGCAGCCTTTCAAATTCAGGCATTTTCATTGATGATACACCGGGAGTAAGAATAAGTGATATTCGTTCTAAGTGCCGCCGTTTAAAACAAGAGCATGGTTTAGGAATGATCTTAATCGATTACTTGCAACTTATCCTAGGTAGTGGTCGTACCGGCGAAAACCGTCAGCAGGAAGTATCCGAAATTTCCCGTTCCCTCAAGCAATTAGCCCGTGAGCTCCAGGTTCCGGTTATTGCCTTGTCCCAGCTTTCCCGTGGTGTCGAGCAGCGTCAGGACAAACGTCCAATGATGTCCGATATCCGTGAATCTGGTTCGATTGAGCAGGATGCCGATATCGTGGCATTCTTATACCGTGATGATTACTACGATAAAGAATCCGAGAATAAGAATATCATCGAAATCATCATCGCCAAGCAGCGTAACGGTCCAACTGGCACCGTCTCACTGGCATTCGTAAAAGAATACAATAAATTTGTAAACTTGGAGACACGATACGATCCAAGTGCGTAGGGTTTTTGAGAGCTCAGCCAAGGGTTTTTGGCTGGTTTTTTTTTTGTAGGGTACTTCTAAAAAGAGGTAATTTTAATGATCTGAAGCATTTTGGCTCCCTTTAATAGTAAAAAACTCAGCTGGAGGGAATCAAAAGAAGTCTTTGAATCCCTTCAAAGGGAATAAAGCTGACTCAAGGGAATCAAAAGAAGCCTTTGGCTCCCTCAATAAGGTAAAAAGCAATTCGAAGGGTATCAAAAGGTGCTTTTGTTTCCCTTCATATGGATAAAATTCAACTCTAGGGATTCAAAAGAGGAGTTAAATTTCTACCAGGAGAAAATTTGTTTAAGTTCCTACATAATGGGCAGAAGTTCTATGCCCAACTAGTTTAAAATACTTAGATAGGACTCTTCGTACTGCTTTCTTCGACTTGATTCCACCACACCAATCGTAAATATCATTCGTTGTTATCTTTCTCTCTGGAAACAGTAACATATATTCCTTTACGCTCTTCAAAATAGCCTCTTCTCCGTCCTCTATGCATCCACACTTTTTACATACCAACGACTCATCTGAGAAAAAAGTCTTACAATTGGGGCAAAGCAGTCCTTTTTCCAACTGCTCAAACGTATATAGCGGCAGTCGTTCATAAGGAGATTCCACAATATGTCGCGCATTTAATTGTTCCGCTAATTGATAGTACTTTTTATGCAACTTTACAGGCCTAGTATTTAATTTTTTCAAAAAGCGATTTAACTGTGTTGGAAAAATAATTGCAGGATTTATGGAGGGTGTGTATAAATGAAACTCGGGGTTATTGAAAACTAGATAGGATTCAATCGTAAAATTATATCCTAATTCGTGCAGCAATTTTTTCAGTAAGGTCTCACAGCGTTCAAGTTGGTGTAGTGGATTCTTTTGGAGAATGCCTGCTGGGTTATACGATTTATCCTCTTTAATAGCGTAATCCCCTTCGAAATATTTTATATCTAAAAGGTAAATCTTCTCACAGGCAATTATTAAGGTATCAATTTGAAATTTTGAACCATTATATTCAAGTAATAAATCAGTAAGAATTAACCACTCATCGGTTAGTCCTTTTAACCAGACGTCACTTTTTAACTCCCCTTTATAGCCCTTTTCAAGGTTTAAAAAATTAAGGGCTTCACTACTGCTAAACACCATACGTGGGTGTAAATACTGTAAAAGAACTAATTCCAATTTTTCCGGCCGCGGTCTAAAAATCATATAACACTTCCTTTATCATTATTTTAAAATACTCTAATCCCTATTTTATGGAAAACCTACTTCCGATACAAGTAGATTACTAAATTAATATTTTACGAACATATTTTAATAACTTTATATAAATCGTTCGTGTTTAATTGACTTTTACCCATGAAAATTGTTAAACTTGTCTGTGGGAAAAAGAAATGCGTATATAATTTGGAGGTGCCTTTATGACATCAGTAGTGGTAGTTGGTACACAATGGGGAGACGAAGGAAAGGGTAAAATTACCGATTTCCTTTCGGAGAATGCAGAAGCAATTGCTCGTTATCAAGGTGGAAATAACGCTGGCCATACGATCAAGTTTAACGGTGAAACATACAAGTTACACCTGATTCCATCAGGAATTTTTTATAAAGAAAAAATCTGTGTGATTGGAAACGGAATGGTAGTCGATCCGAAAGCACTTGTGGCAGAGCTTGCCTACTTGCATGAAAAGGGAATTACAACGGATAACCTTCGTATTAGCAACCGTGCACATGTAATACTTCCTTACCATTTAAAGCTTGATGTTGTGGAGGAAGAAAGTAAGGGTGCCAATAAAATTGGAACCACGAAAAAAGGAATTGGACCTGCTTATATGGATAAAGCGGCGCGCGTTGGAATCAGAATTGCTGACCTTCTTGAGCGTGATGTTTTTGAAGAAAAGCTTGAACGCAACCTGGCTGAAAAAAATCGTTTATTTGAACGTATTTATGAGACCACAGGGTTCACAAAAGAAGAGATTTTAGATGAGTATTTTGAATATGGGCAGCAAATTAAACAATATGTTTGCGACACTTCAGTTGTCTTAAATGACGCTTTGGATGAAGGCAAACGGGTTTTATTTGAAGGCGCCCAAGGTGTTATGCTGGATATTGACCAAGGTACGTACCCATTTGTTACTTCTTCAAATCCAGTGGCAGGCGGCGTTACAATTGGTTCAGGTGTGGGTCCATCCAAAATCACCCATGTTGTGGGAGTTTGTAAGGCATATACTTCACGTGTAGGTGACGGACCATTCCCGACAGAATTATTTGATGAAATCGGTAATCAAATTCGTGAAGTTGGCCGTGAATACGGTACAACTACAGGACGTCCACGCCGCATTGGCTGGTTTGACAGTGTAGTGGTTCGCCATGCACGCCGTGTCAGCGGTCTTACTGATCTCTCTTTAAATTCAATCGATGTATTATCAGGAATCGAAACATTGAAGATTTGTACAGCATACAGCTATAAAGGTGAATTAATTACCGAATATCCTGCAAGCTTAAAGGTTTTAAGTGAATGTGAGCCTGTTTACGAAGAGCTTCCAGGCTGGACAGAGGATATTACTGGAGTTAAATCGTTAGATGAACTGCCTGTTAATGCACGCCATTACGTTGAGCGTGTAACACAGCTTACTGGCATACCATTAACAACTTTTTCTGTAGGACCAGATCGCAATCAAACCAATGTGGTTCGCAGCCCTTGGAGACAAATTTAATCATGAAAAGGCCCTCGATTTCCGAGGGCTTTCACTTTTATAAAAACTTTTTTAAAAAAAGTATTGCACTATATGTATAAGCCGTGCTATTATAAAAAGCGTCGTCACGAACGACAAACATTTAGTACGAGCCATTAGCTCAGTTGGTAGAGCATCTGACTTTTAATCAGAGGGTCGAAGGTTCGAGTCCTTCATGGCTCACCAAAGTTTTTTCGCGATAGTGAAAATAACTTTCCATTTTGCAACAGCAAAATAATTCTTAAAATATGGCCCCTTGGTCAAGTGGTTAAGACACCTCCCTTTCACGGAGGTAACACGGGTTCGAATCCCGTAGGGGTCATGGTATTTGATTGTTGGCAAGCGACTGGCAAGTCTAGTCTCCTTGCTAACGATCAATATAAAAAAATGGTTTGGTAGTTCAGCTGGTTAGAATGCCTGCCTGTCACGCAGGAGGTCGCGGGTTCGAGTCCCGTCCAGACCGCCATACATATGGCTCAGTAGCTCAGTCGGTAGAGCAAAGGACTGAAAATCCTTGTGTCGGCGGTTCGATTCCGTCCTGAGCCATTATAAAGGGGAAGCTTACGAAGTGTAAGCTTCTTTTTTATTTGTTACGAATTGTAATGTTATTGTAAAAAAATATCCAGATATTTACATCAAATTATCGAAGCTTGTCTTATTTTGTAAAAGGTGGTCAATTTATAATACCTACGATAAACGTTGGTATAATAAGTTTTACCTACAGAAATAGGAAATATAGCATACATAAAATTGTAATAATTTTGCTACTTAAAACTCCTACGAATGTAGTTAAATGTCAGGTATTATACAATTTTGTTACATTATAAAGACTATTCGTTATTTATTTAAAAATTATGGTAAGGTTATAGAGTAGAAAAAGAGGGAAATTTCACTTGTGGTTATAAAGTACTAGATTAAGAGAGTTGTTTCCGTAATTTAGGAGGTTCCAATGGTATTTTTTAATAAAGGAAATATATCAAGTAAATTTGCGAAAAAACAATCCTTGAAAACTGCTGTAATGACAGCGTTTGCAGTGTCTGCGTTAATTTTTAGCAGTGTTTCTGCTAGTGCTGCTGGATCAATAAAGTTAACAACGGTATACCATGTATACAATAATCAACAATATATAGGTACTGTTTCTAATAAAGAAGTTGTTGAAAAAATTGTCGAAGAAAAAGCAGCTGAGTTTCAAGAGTCAACTAAGGATTTAAACTTAGAGTTTGGCTCAGATATTGAGTACATAAAAGAACAAGTTTTTCATTCAACAGCAAATGATACAAAAACGATTCAAAATCTTGAGAGTTCGATTCAGCTTGAAGCGGAAGCTTCCTCCATTGTCATTGATGGACAGCACGTTGCGTTCGTAGAAAACCAGGAAACTGCTGAAGATGTTATTAAACGACTTAAGCTTGGGTTTGTAACACAAGAACAACTAGATGAAGTTGAAGCAAGAAAATCTGCACCTGCAGCGGAGTTACCTCCCTTGCAAGAAAATGAAACTCGTATATTAGACGTAAGTGTATCTAAAAATGTTTCATTTGAATCAGAAAATGTTTCACCAAACAAAATTATGTCTGCAGAAGAAGCAGTTACATTCTTACAAAAGGGTACGTTGGAAGAAAAAAAATATGTGGCACAATCAGGTGATGTTCTAGGAACGATTGCCAATGATCATGGATTAACGTTTGCAGACTTTCTTGCATTAAATCCAGGTCTTACAGAAGATTCTGTTGTAAATATTGGTCAAGAGGTTAATGTGACGGCTTTAAAGCCATACCTTGAAATCACCGTTGAAAAAGAAGAAAATCGAAAAGAAGCGATTCCGTTTGAAAATCAAGTAGTGGAAGACGCTAATATGCCAAAAGGCGAAACAAAAGTTCAGCAAGAAGGTAAAAATGGAGAACGCTCTGTAAATTATCGTATTTCAACACTAAATGGTGTAACCGTCAGCAATGTGGTCACAAGTGAGACTGTACTTACTGAGCCTGTTCCGCACATTGTTATAAAGGGAACAAAGGTGATTCCTTCACGCGGTACTGGAAATCTTACCTGGCCAACAGTGGGAGGATATATTTCCAGCCAGCAAGGTCAGAGATGGGGTAAAGCCCACAAAGGAATTGATATTGCGAGACCTAGCAATAGAACGATAAAGGCTGCTGATAATGGTAAGGTTGTATCTGCGGGAAATGGTGGCGACGGCTATGGTAACAAAATTGTTATAGATCATGAAAATGGTCTGCGTACAGTATATGCTCACCTAGATTCAATTGGCGTAAGTGTAGGACAAACGGTTTCACAAGGGTCAGCTATTGGTGTAATGGGTTCAACTGGTAACTCGACAGGAGTCCACTTGCATTTTGAAGTCTACAAAAATGGAGCACTACAAAATCCTTTAAATTACGTTCATCAATAAATACACAGCACAAAAGAGTCTCTACTGTACTAGAGGCTCTTTTGGTGTTAAATACTAGTAATAGATGAATTACTGCTGAAACCATGGTAAAGTAAACTAGAGTAGAAATGCCATTTAGTTAATCTATATATTTATTTTTAATAACAAAGGAGCAATAGGTATGGAAAAGAAAATTCTCGTAGTGGATGATGAAAAACCGATTGCGGATATTTTGCAGTTTAACTTAAAAAAAGAGGGTTACGATGTTTACAGTGCTTATGATGGAAATGAAGCTCTGGTAATGGTAGAAGAAGTACAGCCAGACTTAATTCTCTTAGATATTATGCTTCCGTTAAAGGATGGGATGGAAGTATGCCGTGAAGTCCGCAAGAAATATGATATGCCGATTATTATGCTGACTGCAAAGGATTCTGAAATAGATAAGGTTTTAGGACTTGAGCTTGGTGCGGATGATTATGTTACGAAGCCTTTTAGTACGAGAGAGTTAATTGCGCGGGTAAAGGCAAATTTACGCCGTCATCAAGTTGTTGTTTCTCAAGCAGATGAAGAGGTAGAAACCAATGAAATTGAAATTGGCTCGCTTACGATTCATCCTAATGCATATGTCGTTTCAAAAAGAGGAGAAACAATTGAATTAACTCACCGTGAGTTTGAACTGCTTTACTATTTAGCGAAACATATTGGACAGGTAATGACGAGAGAACATTTGCTGCAAACAGTATGGGGCTATGATTATTATGGGGATGTTCGAACAGTAGACGTAACGGTTCGCCGCTTACGTGAAAAGATTGAAGATAATCCAAGCCACCCAACGTGGATTGTTACCCGCAGAGGAGTGGGCTACTATTTGCGTAACCCTGATCAGGAGTAATGCCCTACATGAATAAGGTTAGTTTTTTTCGCTCTATACACGTCAAATTCGTCATTATCTATGTCCTGCTTATTCTAGTGGCGATGCAGATAATTGGCGTTTATTTTGTTAGGCAGCTGGAAGAAACATTAAGGACAAATTTCCAAAATTCCTTAAAGGAACGTGTGAATTTACTCGCCTATAATGTGGTCGAAGAGATGGAAAAGAAAAGAACACCTGAAGATCCTACCCTTGAAGAAGAAATAAGGAAAATACTGCGTGATTTTGAATCGGCTGATATTTTTGAAGTACGGGTGATTGAGGGTGAAACTCGTAAAATTGTTGGAACCTCCGATCCAAACCAAGTTGTGGTTGGTCAAAGAGACACGAACCTCCGTATAACCCAGTCGATCAATCTTGGAGAAGATTTGAGCAGTATCTTAATTGGAAACGGCGGTCATCGAATTTGGGTGCTGTCAACTCCGATAAAGTCAGGCAATACCGTCATTGGGGCGATTTATCTAGAAGCGAAAATTGAAAATGTATTTACCCAAATGAAAACCATCAATCGTATTTTTGCGACAGGAACGGGAATTGCTTTAGCGATTACTGCTATCTTAGGGATACTTTTAGCTCAGACCATCACCAGGCCGATTGTAGATATGAGAAAGCAAGCATTGGCGATGGCGAAGGGAAACTTCTCACGAAAAGTAAAAGTGTACGGTCAGGATGAAATTGGGACCTTAGCCGTTACCTTTAATAACTTAACGAAAAAGCTTCAGGAAGCACAGGCTATGACCGAAGGTGAAAGAAGAAAGCTATCTTCTGTCTTATCGTATATGACAGATGGTGTGATTGCGACAGACAGGAAAGGCCGTGTCATATTAATCAATGACCCTGCGGCAGAGATGTTGAATGTTTCACGTGAAACAGTTCTTTCTCAGCCAATCGTTTCTTTATTAGGGTTAACGGATACAAATACGTTTGAGGATTTGTTAGAAGAAAAGGAATCGTTAATTCTTGATTATAGTACAAAAAAGGAACCTTATATCCTCCGTGCTAACTTCTCTGTGATTCAAAAAGAGACAGGATTTGTTAATGGTTTGATTGCAGTCCTTCATGATATAACGGATCAGGAGAAAATTGATGCGGAAAGAAGAGAATTTGTGGCGAATGTATCACATGAATTAAGAACTCCACTCACGACGATGAGAAGTTACTTAGAGGCGCTTGCCGATGGTGCATGGAAGGATGAAGACATTGCCCCTAATTTCTTAGAGGTAACGAGGACTGAAACAGAAAGAATGATTCGGTTGGTCAATGATCTCCTTCAACTATCTAAATTAGACAGCACAGATTATCGACTTAACAAAGAGTGGGTCAACTTTGTAGACTTTTATCATCGAATTATTGATCGTTTTGAAATGGCGAAAGAACAAAATGTCAGCTTCAATAGGGAGCTGCCGACGCATGCTATTTTTGTAGAAATAGATGAAGATAAGATGACCCAAGTTCTTTACAATATTATCTCGAATGCACTGAAGTACTCTCCTGAAGGCGGCCAGGTTACCTTCTCCATAAAAGAGGAAGAAGAAAAAGTAATCGTCAGTGTTTCGGATCAAGGTGTAGGGATTCCGAAGGAGAATATCGGCAAAATCTTTGATCGTTTTTATCGTGTTGATAAAGCAAGAACACGGAAGTTGGGCGGGACAGGACTAGGTTTGGCCATTGCAAAAGAGATGGTTAATGTTCATGGCGGCATGATTTGGGCTGTAAGTGAAGAGGGAAAAGGAACGGAGATTTCCTTTTCGCTTCCATATGAACAAACGGAAGAGGATGACTGGTCATGAAATATGAAAATAGTAAATCTGCGATCTTAACTTTTCTCATTCTGGTTAGTATTGTTTTAACTTGGAATCTTTGGACGTACCAGCCTAATTTTGACACATTGGAAAACGGTAATACAGTTGAAGAGGTAACGTTAAAGGAAAAACGGGAACTTTACCAGATTATCAGTCCGGATCTTGTTCTTTTTCATCATAGCGGTCAGCATTTTGGAACTACAGATGCGGAAAGCCTTGATAAAATAATGAGTGAAATAAGGAAATGGTCTATCTATGATGTAAAAGATTATTCGGAGAATATAGAGGACATTAAGGAATTAGTTCATGGAAATGGAAATGCTGAACTTGTATTTCCTGCTGATATCCCCATTGAAATCTATCGAAATGTATTGAAGTTCGAGGAGAAAAGAATTCCGGTATTCAATTTTAATCGAATTGTGGTCAATGTTGAGAATTCTGAAAAGGGAAATGGTACGATTTACTTTGTTTCTTCCGATTATCAGCATGTATATATCAGCCATATCTCACCCAGTTTATTAAACGAGTTTAACAAGAACTTTTTTAAAAATGCAGAGCAATATCAGCGTTATTTCCCATTTGAAGCGACTAATCAGCGTACGGTTTATATCCCTGATGGTAATGTGGAAATGATGGAATACACCTATTTACCTGTCGTCTTAAACTCAGATGCTTTCAAAGAAGCATTGTTTAGTGAACCTAAGTTTGTACAAAGGGGCACCGTTTCTGGAGTAGAAGAATTTAGTGATGTTTCAAGTAAAATGACCGTTAATAACGATACCAATATGCTGCTCTATGTGAATCCTACAGGTGAGTCCAATTATGTGGACGACTCTTATGATCTATTAAAGAGGAGTATTGATTTTATTAATGGACATGGGGGCTGGACAGACCCTTATCGTTATGTAGCAAAGGATGAAAAAAGGAAATCTGTTAAGTTCCGTTTATATAGTATCGACGGGTATCCCGTTTTTAATGAAAGTGGTATGTCAGAGATTGAGGAAGTATGGGGCAGAGATGAAATAACGAAATATGTTAGACCTAATATATCCTTGGAGCTTCCCTTAACCACAGAAATGGTAAAAGTAACTCTTCCAACAGGTTCTTCTGCATTGGAATTTCTCAAAACCCGAAAGAATTTTAAACCGGAATTACTAGAACAACTCGTTTTAGGATATCGGATGTCAAAGGATACAAGCGAAAATAAACTGATCCTCCTAGAGCCAGCTTGGTTTTACCGATATAACCAGACATGGGGACAAATCACAAAGGATGACCTGGGGGGATTGTTACATGGATTGGAGTAAAATAAAAACAATTTTTATTATTACGTTTTTGATTTTAGACGTCTATCTCTTATTTCAGTTTATGAAAATACGGGACGCTAATAAATATGAATATATTACACCAACCTCCATTGAGGAAACATTGAAGTTAGACGAAATCAGCTATAAAGAACTGCCAAAGGGGCCATTTAAGGATCAGTATCTAAGCGCAAAGCCCAAGTTGTTTACAAGGGATGATATTTTAAAACTGAAGGGGCAGACAACGGCACTAAAGGAACCTAGTACGTCTCTGCAGATGAAATTGGATAAACCCATACCTTTAAATGAAAAATTTGAGGCAGCAGATATTACTGCTTTTATTAAGGATAATGTATTGTATGGTGACCAATATCAATTTTGGAAAAAAGATGATAAGAAGAACACCATCACCTACTTTCAACATTATGGAAATATGACTTTATATGAAAATCTAAGTGGAATGCTTACGTTTCATATTGACGAAAAAAATCAAATTGATTCCTACGAACAGACCTATTTAGAGGATATAGAAAAAATGACCGAAAAGGAGGAAATCCTCCCTCCTTTGAAGGCACTGGAAACCTTGTACCAAAAAGGTATGCTGAAGCCAAAAAGCAAAATCACAAAAGTTGAACTCGGCTATTCATCATTAATTCAGCTCTCTGCTTCGCAAGCATTAGCGCCCACATGGCGTTTTGTGGTGGATGATAATCAAAGTCTTTTTGTTAATGCGTTAGAAGGTCAGATTATAGAATTTAACAGCGATGGAAATTAGATGTGGAGTGAAATCATATGTCATTACGTTATAGCATTTTAGCGAGCGGAAGTACGGGGAATTCGCTTTATGTTGAATCAGACGAGCATTCCTTTCTAGTAGATGCCGGATTTAGCGGGAAGCAAATGGAGGCATTTTTCCAACATATAGATCGTGACATAAGTAAATTATCAGGGATATTTGTAACCCATGAACACAGTGACCATATTAAAGGAATTGGCGTGTTAGCCCGAAAATATAAGCTGCCAGTTTATGCAAATGAAAACACCTGGCGTGCGATGGATCGGTTAGTTGGTGACATCCCCACTGAACAAAAGATGATATTCAGCACCGAAAGCGTAAAAAGCTTTGGGGCCACAGATATTGAATCCTTTGGGGTATCGCACGACGCAGCAGAACCAATGTTTTATGTATTCCATCATTCGGGTAAGAAATTAGTGTTGATAACAGATACAGGCTATGTGAGCGACAGGATGAAAGGAATCATCTCAAATGCAGATGCCTATATTTTTGAGTCGAATCATGATGTGCAAATGCTAAGGATGGGAAGATATCCTTGGAATGTTAAACGAAGGATTCTGAGCGATCTTGGACATGTTTCAAATGAGGATGCGGCCATTGCTATGAGTGAGGTCATTGGAGACAATACAAAACGAGTGTACCTTGCCCATTTAAGTCTCGACAACAATATGAAGGACTTAGCAAGAATGTCAGTAGCACAAACACTTCAAAGCCAGGGACTAATCGTCGGTGAGGGGTTCGATCTCTATGACACAGACCCTAAAGTGCCAACGATTTTAACAGCAGTTTAAAAGAAAAGCGGAAGTGCCTTGCTCAGGGGCGACAGGCATAAGATGAGCCGGCATGAAGGTTGCTCTTTAACCTTCTTGACGGATTGGCTTATGACCCCGAGCCCCTAGGCGCTGAAGCTGGACCATACTAAGAACAAAGATACTTCCTATTTGGTATCTTTGTTCTTTTTTTATAAAATGGTTTTGGACAGAGTATAATTGTAACTATAAGCCAAAATATTAATTAGTTGCTTATGAAGGGAGACGTGGTGAAAATGGGTTACTATGATGATCATTCACAAGGGCGTAACCAAAAGATGAATAGGAACAGAGGTAGTTTTTTACTTGCAAGTATTGTTGGGGCAATACTTGGAGCCATGCTAGTTATCATTTCAATTCCGGCATTATCTAATGGAGGTTTCCTTCCCTACAATGTACAGCCCAATCAGAGTCAATCTGCAGGGACAAATGATAATAACCAAGACAATTTTGTACAGCAGCAGGTGTCCTATGATGTAAATACGAATACTACAAAAGCTATTGATAAGGCTGCCGATGCGGTAGTTGGGATTAATAATATACAAACTTCTAACTTCTGGAACGACGAGGGTGGAGACGACCAAGGGCCAGCAGGTACAGGGTCAGGGGTAGTTTATAAAAAGGCAGGAGATAAAGTTTATGTTGTGACCAATCATCATGTAGTTGAAGGTGCTACACAGCTGGAAGTGACCTTAAATGATGGCACAAAAATTCCTGCAAAACTTCTCGGTTCAGATGTTTGGACCGACTTAGCTGTACTTGAAGTTGATGCAGGCAAGATTAAAAAAATAGCTGAATTTGGTGATTCTGATGCCTTGAAAATGGGGGAACCGGTAATGGCAATTGGAAATCCACTAGGTGCCACCTTCTCTGGTTCTGTTACGCAAGGGATTATTTCAGGGATTAATCGGACAATCCCCGTTGATATTAACCAAGATGGTATTATGGATTGGCAGGCTGAGGTACTGCAAACAGATGCAGCCATTAATCCTGGTAACAGTGGCGGGGCATTAATTAATATTGCCGGACAACTTATTGGCATTAACTCGATGAAAATTGCTCAAAATGCCGTTGAGGGGATTGGATTATCAATACCGATCAACTATGCAAGACCGATTATTAATGACCTAGAACAATATGGCGAGGTCAGACGACCTTACATGGGGGTTGACTTAAAATCGGTTGCTGAAATTCCAGGTTATTATCAAGAAGAAGCCTTAAAATTACCAAGGGACATTAACTATGGTGTAGCTCTTCGCCAGGTTGTGCCGAATTCACCTGCATCACAGGCTGGATTACGGGAGCTAGATGTTATTGTAGAGATGGATGGGAAAACCATACATGACGTAATTGACCTCAGAAAGCATTTATATCAAGAGACAAAAATTGGCGACCAAATGGAGATTAAATACTATCGAGAAGGAAAGCTGCAAACGACCAAGATCACATTAGCAGAAGACCAATCTTAAAAGGAAGAACAGGAAGGTGTTTTCACCTTTCTGTTTTTTTATGGTATAGTGGTTGGTTGAATGATACAGTTTGGAAAGTAAAATAATAAGAGAAATAGTTATGCGGGAAGGAGGGTTCCAAATTGATTTATTGCTGTGAGGAACATGTAGATTTGGCACTAGATAACGTTGTGGAAGAGTTTGAAACCTTCCCAGTTTTATCAAAAGTAACTGGGGATAACTTATCAACAGGTTGTGAGTATTGCCAAAATAGAGCTGTATATATTGTGGCGAACAAATGATTCCATACAAGATGTGGATAAAAAATGTGGACATGTGGATAACTTCTGTGGATAAGTTGTTTGTAAACTGTTTGTAACATAAAAAAGAGGGTTGTGGATTGTGAATATCTCAATTATTACGGTTGGCAAATTGAAAGAGAAATATTTAAAATTGGGAATTGACGAATATTTAAAACGACTAAATGCGTATGCGAAAGTGGAAGTCGTCGAAGTACCGGATGAAAAAGCACCAGAGGAATTAAGCGAGTTAGAAATGATTCAGGTCAAGCAAAAAGAGGGAGAAAGAATCTTGGCTAAGATAAGCCAGGACACATATGTAATTGCCCTCGCAATAAATGGGAAAATGCAGTCTTCTGAAGAGCTAGCGGATACGCTAGATAAATTGGCTACATACGGGAAAAGCAAGATTGCTTTTATTATCGGAGGATCGTTAGGATTAAGTGATGAAGTGCTAAAACGTTCAAACGAACAGCTTTCTTTTTCAAAAATGACCTTCCCCCATCAACTGATGAAATTGATTCTAGTAGAGCAAATTTATCGAGCTTATCGAATAAACCGGGGCGAGCCTTATCATAAATGAGGCTTGAATATTGAACCAAAATTAGCAATCACAAACCGCCACATTGGCAAAGTGAGAGTGAAGAATAAATGGTGGATATCAGCAAAATTATTCAAGGGAAAAATTTATCTGAAGTTGAAGTTCAGATTGTACAATATATCATTACTAACATCGACAATGTCCTGGAAATGGGAGTACGAACGATTGCGAAAGAGAATTTTACCTCTCCAGCAACTGTAATTCGCCTTTCGAAAAAATTAGGCTATACGGGATTCATCGATATGTATTACCACCTCCTCCCTCTCGTTAAAAAAGCGGGTTTACCGGAAAGCAACGTGATGGAGGACTTTCTTGAGATTAGTTCAAAGGATTTTATGAGCCATAATTCAATGGAGGATATTGAAATCTTCATTAAAAAAGTATTAAATCTCAAACAAAGCTATATTTTTATATATGCTACAGGTTTTTCTGCAATTGCAGCAGAATATTTGTATAAAAAACTATTAGTACTAGGAAGAAAAACGATTTTTGCCAGTGGAACTGATTCGATTGGAGTATTCGAAAATAATCTGGAAGATATCGGTGCCTTAGTGGTGATCTCCAAATCAGGTGAAACACAGCTTGTCCTCGATAAAATGCAGGCCGCCAAAGAGCATCATATTTTTACTGTTTCTTTCACAAAGGAAACTGAAAGTCGGATTGCAGAACTTTCCGATTTGAATTTTAAAATCATCGATCATAATAAACTAGACGATAGAAACATGCTGCCGAACAGTTTTTTTCCCGGTCTAATGCTAATGTTTGAATATATTGTCAAACAGTATGTCGGGACATTATTACCAAAAAAAAATAGAAATGAGTGAAACGTGTTTCAATGTGTGAAACACGTTCTTTATTATGTGGAATCTATCGACTCTAAAACGTTTACATTGTATTCTAGTCCTGTCAACTACAAAAACATAAAAGGGGGAAGGCAAAATGAAAGCAAAAGTTATGGAAGGCATGCAGCGCTTTTCAAAAGCGATGTTCATTCCAATACTTATTTTGCCGATTGAGGGTATTTTAATTGCATTTGGAAATTTATTTACCAACCCAAGGTTAATGGAGGTCTTTCCATTTTTAGATAATCCGATCACAACCGGATTTGGGACCATCTTGACTGGATCATTGGTTTCAATTCTCACCAACTTGGGACTCATATTTTGTGTCGGGATAGCAGTCGGTTTAGCGAATAGAGAAAAAGCAATCGCTGGGTTTACATCTCTATTAGGTTATTTGGTATTTGTAAATGCTATGAATAAATTTATGCAGCTCACCGGGGTTCTTTATGAAGGGGAATCTTTGCAGGGAACTGGACAAACGATGGTCTTGGGCGTGCAAATTCTTGATATGGGTGTGTTTCTGGGACTTATTCTCGGTATTGTAACCGCTATCGTTCATAACAAATTTATTGATACAGAGTTCAAAGGTGCGTTTCAAATTTACGGCGGATCACGGTTTGTCTTTATTGTATTGATTCCTGTTCTTGTGTTGTTATCAGTTGCGCTTACGTTCATCTGGCCATTTTTCCAAGCTGGAATTAACAGTCTTGGAGGTCTAATCCAACACAGCGGAAGCTTTGGGATTTTCTTATACGGGGCATTGGAACGTTTGTTAATTCCAACAGGTCTGCATCACTTAATTTATACGCCATTTTTATATACATCATTGGGCGGTGCCGTAGAAATCGGCGGGCAAGTATACGAAGGGGCAAGAAATATTTACTATGCAGAAATTATCGATCCAACTGTAAAAGAGCTTTCATCAAGCGTGGTTTGGGATGCCCGCGGTATTTCAAAGATGTTTGGTTTAATTGGTGCTTGTTTGGCTATGTACCACACGGCAAAGCCAGAAAATAAAGGTAAAGTAAAGGCGATTTTAATTCCGGCTGCCGTTACATCATTTATTGCTGGTGTGACAGAGCCAATTGAATTTTCATTCTTGTTTGTAGCACCATTGTTATTTGTTGTTCATGCTGCTTTAAGCGGATTAGGGATGGTAGCGTATCATCTATTGGATGTCCGAGCCATTGGCCCAAATGGAATGATTGATTTTCTATTGTTCAATGTACCGCTTGGAATCGAAAAAACACATTGGCCAATGTATATCTTAGTAGGATTGTTCTCATTTGCTGCCTACTATGTGGTTTTCCGCTTCCTAATTGTGAAATTTAACTTCAAAACAATCGGAAGAGAAGATGAAGACGAAGAGACCAAATTATATTCCAAGAAAGATTATGAAAAGAAAAGTACAGGAGTAACTGGGAGTCCTGAGCCACAGTCGATTGGTGGAATTGCTCCAGTGATCGTCGATGCATTAGGTGGAGCAAGCAACATTAATACGGTAACAAATTGTTACACTAGACTCCGTTTAACACTGGATAACCCTGAAAAGGTCAACGAAGAAGTATTGAAAAGAGAAACTGGTGCCAGTGGAGTCGTGATTAAAGATAAGAATGTTCAGGTTGTGTATGGCTTACAAGTAACAAACATTCGGAAAGCTGTCGACAGCTATTTGGGATTATCAACAAACGAATAGAATCGAGATAAATACAACATAGAATACTAGAAGGGATGGAGAAAAATGAAAAATTTCTCAGTTGTTATTGCAGGTGGAGGAAGTACCTATACACCAGGGATTGTTATGATGTTATTGGATAATTTGGATCGTTTCCCACTTCGAAAATTAAAACTATATGATAACGACAGGGAAAGACAAGCTGTCTTAGGAGAAGCTATTGAGATTGTATTAAAAGAAAAAGCACCGGATATCGAGTATTGCTATACAACGGATCCGGAGGAAGCTTTCACTGATATCGACTTCTGTTTTGCTCATATCCGTACGGGAAAATATGAAATGCGTGAAAAAGATGAAAAAATTCCATTGAAACATGGTGTTGTCGGCCAAGAAACTTGTGGACCTGGTGGAATTGCATATGGGATGAGAAGTATCGGTGATATGATTGAATTAATTGACATTATGGAAAAGTATTCCCCGGATGCCTGGATGTTAAACTATTCCAATCCTGCGGCCATTGTTGCGGAAGCGTGCCGCGTGCTTCGTCCAAATTCAAAGGTATTGAATATTTGTGACATGCCAGTAGGAACATTACGCAGAATTTCGCATATCATCGGCAAAGAGCCGCAAGATTTAGAAGTCCGTTATTTCGGATTAAACCACTTTGGCTGGTGGACTAGCGTTAAAGATAAAGAAGGTAATGAATATCTGCCTCAAATCCGTGACTATGTGGCAGAGAACGGCTATCTGACTCAAAAAGAAGTAGATACCCAGCATACAGATGCCAGCTGGCAGGAAACACATAAGAAAGCGAAAGATTTGTTAGCAGTTGATCCAAGATTCTTGCCCAATACGTATCTAAAATACTATTTATACCCTGATTACGTCGTGAAGACTTCAAATCCGGAATATACAAGGGCAAATGAAGTCATCGATGGCAGGGAAAAGACGGTCTTTTCTACTGCAAGACAGATCATTGAAAGACGTACAGCAGAAGGCTGTGAATTTGAAATGGGCGCTCACGCAACCTTTGTCGTTGACCTTGCCCGTGCCATTGCCTTTAACACGCATGAAAGAATGCTGTTGATTGTTGAAAACAATGGTACCATTGCAAACTTTGATGATGATGCCATGGTAGAAGTTCCATGTATTGTCGGAAGCGATGGTCCAGAGCCATTAAGCCAAGGAAAGATTCCTGAATTCCAAAGAGCGTTAATGTACCAGCAAGTAACGGTTGAGAAATTAGTCGTACAAGCTTACATTGAAGGAAGCTATCAAAAGTTATGGCAGGCTTTAACACTATCAAAAACAGTACCAAGTGCAAAAGTAGCAAAAGAAATTTTGGATGATTTAATTGAAGCGAATAAAGGTTACTGGCCTGAATTAAACTAGCTTAATAAATACTAGAAAGGCGAAAAGCGAATTGCTTTTCGCCTTTTACTATGTCAGGCACCTTTAATGGTGACTGACACTTTTTTGTTTAATTGACGAATAAAAGGGTATTTACTTTCATAAGTAAGTTACTTAGCTAGGGTTATTGTAAAGATAAATGAGAGGGAAAGGGAATGATAGCCAACATGTGGTTGAATAGAAAGTTAATATTGGTTTTCAGTTTTATCGTCGTTTGCTTTTTATCAGCTTGTGCCGAGAAGGAGAAGCTTGCTGACGGATCTAAACTAATACATAATAATCAATTTGTTTTTGCTGCTTCCGGTGAGTTTAAACCTTTTAGTTATATCAATGATGATCTCACCATGTCGGGCTTTGATATTGAGGTTGGAGAAGCCATTGCAAAAGAAATGGGCCTTGAGCCGGTTCAAAAGCGAATAAAATTCAAGGGGATTGTAGAAGGGGTCAAAACAGGCCGTGCGGATGCTGCTGTTGCCAGCCACACGATCAATCCGCAGCGGAGCAAACATGTTTCCTTCACTACCCCCTACTATTATTCTGGACCGCAAATTTTCACCAGACCGGATAGCCAAATTAAGACTGTCAAAGATTTGGCGGGAAAAGAAGTAGCTGTGGCAAAAGGTTCGACTTATGCCGATACAGCTTCCAAGTATACAGAAAAAGTAAAAACATATGACAGTGATATTACAGCTTTAAAAGCGTTAAGCGGCGGGCGTCATGATGCGGTAATCACGGATTTTGTAACCGGGAAAAGTGCCGCAAAGGAAGGGTTTAAGATAAAAGGACAGCAGTTAATTAACCGCAGTGAACAAGCGATTGTGCTGCCTCAGGATAACCCAAAACTATTGAAGCGAGTAAACGAATCGCTGGAAAAACTCCGGGAAAATGGGACACTGACTCGGATTAGTATCAAATATTTTGGTGAGGACATTACCAATAAACCAGAATAAATCAATACCATAGAAGGGAAGTAGCTATATTGCCAAGTTTTTCGCATTTTTTCCACATACTAACGGATACAAAAGGTGTATTCATAAAAGCCATGCTTTTAACATTAGAGCTGACGGCTGTTTCTATCATAATCGGAATCGCCATCGGACTTTTCTTTGCTTTATTAAAAATCTCTAAAATAAAAATATTAGAACTCATTTCAGATACATATGTCTATTTGGTCCGAGGAACACCACTGATTGTTCAAATATTTATCCTCTACTTCGGGATTAGCGGGATTTTCCTCCTTCCTGATTTCTGGGCCGCTTCACTTGCCCTGGCGTTACATAATGGAGCCTATATTTCCGAAATCCTGCGAGGAGCAATTCAGGCAGTCGACAAAGGTCAGATGGAGGCAGGACGCTCTTTGGGAATGACGAAAGCACTGGCATTAAGAAGAATTATTCTTCCGCAGGCATTCCGCCGGGCGCTGCCGCCTTTAGGAAACCAATTTATCATAAGTTTAAAAGATTCTTCGTTAGCCGCCTTTATCTCCATGAATGAGCTGTTCAATGTGGCGACAACACTAGGGTCCAATAATTTTGACGAAATGACGTATTTACTCATTGTAGCAGTCTACTATTTATTGCTAGTAGCACTGATGACATTTGTAGTGAATCGATTTGAATTGAAATTGGCAGTAAGCGACAGATAGGAGGCGAAGACATTGGAAACAAAGGAAATGATTAAAATAAATCAATTGAATAAATCATTTGGAGACTTACATGTATTAAAAGATATCAATATGACAGTTTTAGAGAGCGATGTCGTTTGTTTAATAGGAGCGAGCGGTTCAGGGAAAAGTACCCTTCTTCGCTGTTTGAATTTTTTAGAAAAAAAGGATAACGGCGAAATTATAATTGAAGGAAATGAAGTCGATCCAGGTACTGATAACCTCAATAAGATTAGGGAAAGGGTAGGAATGGTGTTTCAACATTTCAACTTATTTCCACACAAAACCGTTTTAGAAAATATTATCGAGGCACCTATCATGGTAAAGGGCGTTAACAAAGAGGAGGCTATCTTCAAAGCAAAACAATTACTGAAAAAAGTAGGCTTAGAGGATAAGTCAGATGTGTATCCTAGTAAACTTTCGGGCGGGCAGAAACAACGGGTAGCGATTGCTAGAGCACTTGCGATGGAACCAGACATTATGCTTTTTGATGAGCCAACATCGGCACTCGATCCAGAACTTGTGGGAGAGGTTTTAACAACCATGAAGGAATTGGCTGAAGAAGGAATGACAATGGTTGTGGTCACCCATGAAATGGGATTTGCTAGAGAAGTAGCGGATTGGATTGTGTATATGCATGATGGGAAAATTATCGAGCGCGGCAATCCTGAGCAATTTTTCAATCATCCGAAAGAGGAGCGGACTCAGGAGTTTTTAAAGACGACAATGCTGAAATAAACATGCAAATACAATTAATGAATAGATTTCAAATCAACAGCACCCTCAAAATTAATGAAAGGGTGCTGTTTTGTAATTATAATTCACTTTTAATTTAAAAAAACGGGCCTCGTATTGTTCCGGTTAGTTTAGACTTTACGAGGCTTTCTGTTTTTAGCTTGTTTACGACTTCGCATATTTCGTCATCAACCTCATGACACCTAATCAGAATTTCCTCTTCTAAATCTTTGTTAATTTCTTCTATAGAGATTTTCATATCATCACCCAAGAAAATTCAAAATTATACTTTTCTCAATTTTTTACCAAAATAAACCTATTTATAAAATCACCAGTGTTCAATAATTTTTTTCATTAAGTGTTAACACTTGGAGGCTCACTTGTCCATGGTTTAGAGTAAAATACAAAAATTATTTTAATAGAATGAATTGGCAGCAAATACATGTTGACGAGTTTCGACAAAATGCTGTAGTATAAAAGAATAATTTAATAAGACCTCACTTTTTTTGTCAGTGAGGTAGAGGCGCGATATTTAACAGTCTTTAGTGGAGTTTGAGAAGCAATGATGCTAAGGAGAAGGAAATGTCGCCGAAGTTTGTAATATTCTCTGTATTACATGCTGGGTCTGTAGTTAAGAGCTGCAGGACTGTCTCAATAAACTCTCCGGTTTATTGAGTTGTGCTATCTCATTTGGGATAAAAGAGGGGACTTAAGGTAACTATGCATATCGCGGCCTGAGTTTATCTCAGGCCGTTTTTTGTTTTAGTAAAATAGTTAAAAAAACAGGGGGAGAGACATCATGAAAAATAAGTTTACGATTGTTATAGTTATGTTGGTTTCAGCGATTCTTCTATTAGCAGGTTGTGGAACAAGTAAAAGTTCTGGTTCTGGATCATCAGAGGATAATACCTTTAAGGTAGGTCTTGAAGCTGGATACGCTCCTTTTAACTGGACTCAAAACGATGATTCCAACGGTGGAGTTAAGATTAATGGCTCTGCAGAATATGCAGGCGGATATGATGTAGAAATTGCTAAAAAAGTGGCAGAAGGTTTAGGAAAAGAATTAGTGATTGTTAAAACAGAGTGGGATGGCCTTGTACCAGCTTTAACATCAGGTAAAATTGACGCTATCATCGCGGGTATGTCACCAACAGCGGAACGTAAAAAGACAATCGATTTTTCGGATAACTATTATACATCCAATTTAGTGATGGTTGTGAAAAAAGGAAGCAAGTATGAAGGTGCTACATCTATCCAGGATTTCAAAGGAGCAAAAATTACAGCTCAGTTAAATACATTCCACTATTCCGTGATTGATCAAATTGAAGGGGTAGATAAGAAAACGGCGATGGATAACTTCCCAGCAATGAGAGTAGCGCTTGAATCAGGAATGATTGATGGGTACGTTTCAGAGCGTCCGGAAGGTGTTAGTGCATCTGCAGCAAATGATAACTATGTAATGGTTGAATTTGAAGATGGTTTTAAAACATCACCAGATGATACAGCAATCGCTGTCGGTCTTAAAAAGGGCAGTGACTTAACAGATAAAATCAATGAAATTTTATCAGGTATATCGGAAGAAGAACGTACAAGCATTATGGATAACGCTATTAAAAATCAACCAGCAGCAAAATAATTTCAAAGAAGCCGGCTGTATTAAATGGTACAGTCGGTTTTATATAGTAAAGGAGGATAAAAGATGAGTCTTGAGTGGGTCATTACAATCATATCTGAAAACTGGCCTATGTTCCTTCGTGGTGCTGGGTTAACACTTTTGATTGCTCTGATTGGTACAGTTTTGGGAGCAATAATTGGATTATTAGCAGGGGTAATTCGTACAATTCCAGTACCTGAACGTGGAGCGAAAAAAGTATTTTTAAAAGTAATTAACGCGATTCTTTCTATCTATATTGAATTCTTCCGTGGAACACCAATGATTGTACAAGCGATGGTTATTTATTATGGTTCTGCGTTAGCATTTGGCATCGATATGAATGTTTTTGTCGCAGCTATTATTGTTGTATCGATTAATACGGGAGCCTATATGGCAGAAATTGTTCGCGGCGGGATTGTTTCGATTGATAAAGGACAGTTCGAAGCAGCGCATGCGATTGGAATGACTCATGTTCAAACGATGTGGAATGTGGTGTTACCACAAGTTGTTCGTAATATTCTACCGGCTACAGGAAATCAATTTGTTATTAATATTAAGGATACTTCCGTTCTGAATGTTATTTCTGTCACGGAATTATATTTTGTTACAAAGTCGATTTCAGGTAATAACTTTAGATATTTTGAATCATTTTTCGTGGCATGTATGATTTACTTTGTGATGACTTTTATAGTTACAAGAATATTGCTATACATTGAAAAAAAATTAGATGGCTCTGATAACTACACGATGATTGAAAATGACATTCAAAAATAATGGGAGAAGGAGGAGAGAATATGGAAAAGATTATTGATATTCAACACTTAAACAAATCCTTTGGAACACATGAAGTATTGAAAGACATTAATTTTTCAGTGAATAAAGGAGAAGTAGTTTCCATTATCGGTTCCTCAGGATCTGGTAAATCAACTCTTCTTCGTTGTATTAATCTTTTAGAAAAACCAAGCGGCGGGCAAATTATCTATCATGGAGAAAATATTCTAGATGATAAACATGATGTAGCCGACTACCGGAAACATTTAGGTATGGTATTCCAACAATTTAACTTATTTAACAACCACAATGTTCTTAACAACTGTGTAGTAGGACAAGTAAAGGTGCTGAAACGCACCAAGGAAGAAGCGGAAAAGGTAGCGTTGAAATACCTAAAGGTTGTTGGTATGGACAAATATATTAACGCGAAGCCGAAGCAGCTTTCCGGCGGTCAAAAGCAACGCGTGGCGATTGCAAGAGCACTTTCCATGGAACCAGATGTAATGCTATTTGATGAACCCACATCTGCACTTGACCCTGAAATGGTTGGAGAGGTTCTAAAAGTCATGAAGGAACTGGCTGAATCAGGTCTTACGATGTTGATTGTAACGCATGAAATGGAATTTGCAAAAGAAGTATCCGATCGAGCTGTATTTATGGACAAGGGAGTTATTGCAGAAGAAGGAAGCCCAGAGCAAATATTTAATAATCCAACACAAGAGCGGACAAGGGAATTTCTCAAGCGTACTTTAAAATAATAGCATGGTTAAGGTGAAAAAATGGAGCCAGGTTGAAACTTGGCTCCATTTCTATAGATATTTATTTGCCTCTTTTATGTTTAAATAATACGGGCGGTTACCATACCGGAAATTTGTTTGATTTTTTCCTCTAATGCCGGAATAACATCGCCATTAACTTTATTATCAATGTCAATCATCGTATACGCGTATTCCCCTCGGCTTCTGTTAACCATATCTGCAATGTTTAAATGGTAACTAGATATAGCGGAGGTAATCTGCCCAACCATATTTGGAACATTGTGGTGAAATGCGACTACTCTTTGCTTTCCTGTATAAGGAAGGTAAGTATTTGGGAAATTCACTGAGTTTTTAATGTTTCCTGTTTCTAAAAATTCCTTTACCTGACGGGCGGCCATAATCGCACAGTTTTCTTCGGATTCTTGTGTGGAAGCACCTAAGTGCGGAATTGGAACTGTATTTTTCATTTTGAGTATGTTTTCATTCGGGAAATCTGTAATATACCTGCCAACTTTCCCAAATTCAAGAGCTGCTGCCATGTCTACTTCATTCACAAGCTCCCCACGTGAGAAGTTTAAAATATGAACTCCCGGCTTCATTATGCTAAAGGTTGCTTCGTTAAACATTCCTTTTGTATCCTCAGTTAATGGTACGTGCACAGTAATAAAATCAGATTCTGAGAACAATTGTTCAATTGTCATAGCACGCTGTACATTGCGGGACAAATTCCAAGCCGTATCGACTGAGATAAACGGGTCAAACCCGATAACATCCATATCTAAATCAAGCGCATCATTCGCTACAAGCGCACCAATTGCTCCTAAACCAATAACACCTAACGTTTTTCCTTTAATTTCTTTTCCGACAAACTGCTTTTTTCCTGCTTCCACTAGCTTTGGAATCTGATCACCTTCGTCTTCCAAGGCCTTAGCCCAGGCAACACCAGCAAAAAGGTTGCGGGATGAAGAAATTAATGAGGTTAGTACCATTTCTTTTACAGCGTTGGCATTTGCACCAGGCGTATTAAATACAACGATTCCTTGCTCTGTACATCTATCTACAGGAATGTTATTCACACCTGCTCCTGCTCTTGCGATTGCTAATAAATTATCGCCGATTTCTTCTGAGTGCATATTAAAGCTGCGAACAAGGATGGCATCGGGATTTTCACTGCCGTTGTCAATTTGAAAATTGCCCTTATTGAATACCTTTAGTCCACTTTCTGCGATATTATTAAGTGTTTTGATTGTTTTTACCTTTTCTAAAGTGATAGTACTCATGATTTTCCTCCTAAATTTTTTGCTTTAATAAACAGAAAGAGGTAAGGGATAATATCCCTTACCTCTGCCCAGGCGAACGGCTGCGACACCATGTGCTCCCTCGCGGTTATCCGCGTTTCGCCAGTTACACATGGTCTTTTTTATTATTTTTATCTTATCATACTTCTCTACAGTTTAAAAGATGGTCTTTTAATCTCTTTTTTTAAAAAAATTCTATTCCCAATAGGATAAACCCCAAAATGGATGACGTTTCCAAAAATCTTAAGTATAATCGTATAATAAAAGGCTAATAGGACGTGAGTATAGGTTGAAAAAGGTAACAATAGAAAGCTTGGTTCAAAAGTATTCATTGAAAGTATTGGCTGGAGAAAACCACCTGCAGAAGATCATTACGCAGCCACGGGTGCATCGTCCGGGATTGGAATTTGTAGGTCATTTTGATTTTTTTCCAACAGAACAAGTTCAAATTTTAGGAAAAAAGGAGATTACCTATTTACATAAGTTAAGCAGAGAGGAACGTAAAATCCGAATCGGAAACATTGTTCACTACCATCCCCCATGTTTTATCGTAACCGCTGGCGAAGAAGGACTTACCTATTTAATTCACCATTGTACAGAGCAAGGTATCCCCTTGTTAGTAACAAAACAGCCAGAGACAACATCAGAGTTTATCACTAAATTGGATGCATTTTTGATAAAGGAATTAGCACCAGAAATATCTGTTCATGGAGTTTGTATGAATGTATCAGGTATTGGTATCTTACTTCGTGGAAATTCAGGGGTAGGAAAAAGTGAGACTGCCCACACATTAATTCGCCGCGGACACCGGCTAGTATCCGATGATATTGTTGTTCTAAAGAAACTTAGTACGCAAACCATTCTTGGTACCCATGATGGGAAAACAAAGGAGTTTTTGGCACTCCGTAGTATTGGATTGCTAAATGTCGTCCGTTTATATGGTCGTAAGGCCTTTCAGGATGAAACACGGATTTCCCTTGATATTCATTTGACGAAGTGGGAAAAGGA
Source organism: Neobacillus driksii (assembly GCF_013409995.1). Classification (GTDB taxonomy): domain Bacteria; phylum Bacillota; class Bacilli; order Bacillales; family Cytobacillaceae; genus Neobacillus; species Neobacillus driksii. The sequence goes on along the minus strand of NZ_JACCBX010000005.1, from coordinate 463,683 downwards.
TGCCTTGTATAATGATTTAGAACAAGAATATCATTATACAGACTATATGGGAGTTAAAATTCCTTCAATGGAAATCCAACTTCAGCCTGGACGTGATGTGGCTGGGTTAATTGAGGCAGCAGCAAACAACTGGTACTTAAAGCAGCAGGGTTACAGCGCAGTAGAAGAATTTATGAGCCGGGTTGAGGCTGATATAATGAAACCGGATAGGGATTAACCTTTAAGATTCGTTTAAATAAAATAATGAAAGACGCTCCCCATTGGAGCGTCTTTTTTGCTTATCAAAGAATCTGTAAAAAAGTTTTTAAAATATTTTAAAATAAGAGATTGTAATTTATATAATAACTGATTATAATACAAGACATAACAAATAAAAAAGCGTTTTCATAAAAGGGAGGTGAAATAAATGAAAATGGCAGGAATGAATATTACGTTCAAGCATTTTCCCTTTCACTATTTTTTAGAAAGCATGGAGCGTTTGGGAATCAATAGTATTGAATTATGGGCCGGCGAGCCGCATTTGTATGTTTATCGAAACATCCTAGGAAATATAAAAAATCTCAAAAGAGAAATCAAAGCGAGAAATATGAATATTGTCTGCTATACTCCAGAGCAATGCATTTATCCTTATAATATCGCTGCCGCTGACTCTGATTGGCGAAAGAAGAGTATGGATTACTTCCTAGAAAATCTATACGCTGCCCTTGAGCTTGAGACCCAGATGATGCTAATTACTTCTGGAATAGGGGACTTTTCCGTACCTCAAGAAGAATCATGGAAGTTTGCTAGCGACTCCATCTATCAACTATCAAAATTGGCTGAAAGGGAAGGGATTATCCTCGCTTTAGAACCATTAACGAAATTTGAATCAAATTTAATCACCGATTTGAATGGGATAAACAGAATGAGAGATGAAATTAAATCACCATCATTAAAAGGAATGATCGATACAGTGGCCTTGCAATTAGCTGGTGAAACACCTGATGATTATTTCGCCGCACTCCCGGAAGTTTGCCATTTTCACCTGATAGACGGGGATGGAGAATCAGATGCTCATTTGGGACTGGATGATGGGGTTTTAAATTGGAGGGATTACCTAAGAAGTCTTCAAAACCATGGTTATAAAGGGACGTGTACCCTTGAAATAATGGGATATCAATACTATCAAGATCCACAAGATGCAATCATGAAATCTTTTAAGAAGGTAAAGGAATTAGGAATCTTATCATCTTGATTTGGAGGAACTCTTTATGAGTAATGGGACACTTACACGAAAACTTGGCTTTTGGGCTGCTCTCGCCATTGCTGTTGGAACGACGGTTGGATCGGGGATATTTGTATCCTCTGGTGATGTAGCAAAAGCTGCTGGTACACCTACCATTTCTATTCTTGCCTGGATTATTGGAGGAGTCATTGCTATTCCTCAGGTCATGGTGCTGGCGGAATTATCGACGGCCTACCCTCAAAACGGAAGCGGCTATGTTTACTTAAATAAGGCAGGGTGGAGACCACTGGGCTTTCTGTATGGATGGGCTACGTTCTGGGCTTTAGATCCGCCGTCCATTGCTATTATGGCTTTGGCGATTGTTTCTTACATAGCATCCTTTCTGCCATTTTTCAATGGGATATCTGGAAAATTACTTGCCATTGCTATCATTCTCATTATTACTTCCATTCACTATCGAAGTGTAAAAGAAGGCGGACTATTCCAAGTAATCATTACAGCTGTAAAAATCATTCCATTTTTAATCGTCATCGGATTAGGGCTGATGTATATGAACCCGGGGAACTTTTCCTATGTACCTGCATCGGGGGAGGTGAAAACAAGCTTAATAGGCGGTGTTTCTGCCACTACTTGGGCATACACGGGAATGGCAGCGATTTGCTTTATGGCTGGGGAATTCAAAAATCCAGGCAAGGTCCTGCCGCGGGCGCTTATTAGCTCTGTATTAATTGTATTGGCCTTATATACCTTACTTGCTGTTTGTATTATTGGTCTAATGCCTTTTGAAAAATTAATCAACTCTAGCGCTGCGGTTTCTGACGCTGTCAAGTATATCCCGGGACTGTCTGATGTTGCCTCCTCATTTGTAGCTGTTACAGCGATTATTGTTATATTGGGATCGTTGAGCTCTTGCATTATGTTCCAGCCTCGTCTGGAATACGCGATGGCAAAGGATGGGCTATTCTTCCAGCGCTTTGCGAAGGTTCATCCGAAATATGAAACACCAAGTTTTTCAATTATTGTTCAGGTTACGTATGCCTGTATTCTTGTGATGTTTAGCAATTTAACGGCATTGCTGGGATATTTCACGCTGATTCAATTGCTCATCAATATCATGGACTTTGCAGCTGTTTATAAATGCCGTAAACGAGATGATTACAATCCAGTTTATCGAATGCCGATGTGGAGATTAACCACCATCCTAGCTATTCTTGGTGCGTCTTGGTTGGCTTGGGGAACGTTTACTTGGGCCCCTATCGAAGGAATGATCGCTGCATTTATAGTAATTGCGACAGGTCTGCCTGTGTATTACTACTGGGAAAAAAAATATGGTTCGAAAAACAAAAGTAATCTAGTTGCATAATCAGTATGAAACTAGGAAGTTGGTACATTTTTTACTAACTTCCTACTATTCTAAAGTAGTTGTTTTATATTTCAGCATAATACTAGATATAACAAATATAAAAATTTGATTCGTAGTTAGGGGAGGAAAACGTTAATGTTAAAATATGATGAAGAATTATTTCTAAGACTTGTCGAAAAAGAGGGCCTTGCTTTTCGAGGGCAAATTGAGGATATCGTAGATGGAATATCGAATAGAGGCTACAGCAATATTTTTCTTATTGGTGCTGGCGGTACCATTGCGATGATGTATCCTTATGAATATATACTAAAATCCAATTCTACTATTAATGTTCATGCAGTAATTGCCGCTGAATTCATGGTTATGAATCACCGGCAGTTTAGTAAAGATTCCGTTTGCATCTTTACATCCGTATCAGGAACGACACAGGAAACCGTTGCCGCTGCTGAGTTTTGTAAAGAAAGAGGAGCGACAACCATTGCTTTAGTAGCTGAGCCAAATACTCCGTTAACGAAAATTGTTGACCACTGTATCACAACAGGATCTGAAACACATTCCTTTGATACGTTCTTTATGCTTCTATATATGTTTTCATTCCGTTTTATGTATAACAACAATGAGTTCCCACAATATGAGCAGTTTACAAAAGAGGTTGCGTTATTACCGCGCGCTATTTTAAATGCTGTAAATTCTTTCGATAAAACCGCAGAGGAATTTGCTATTAAACATAAGGACACGGATTACCACATGATGGTTGGTTCCGGTAATTTATGGGGCAACACTTACTCTTATGCAATGTGTATTTTAGAGGAGATGCAATGGATTCACGCAAGGTCGATACATGCAGCAGAATTTTTCCATGGAACACTAGAATTGGTCGTTGAAGATACTAGTGTAATTTTACTTAAAGGTGAAGATGAAACAAGACCATTAATGGACCGTGTAGAGCGTTTTGCTGAAAAGATTACAAAACAGTTAACAGTGATCGATACAAAGGATTTTGAGATGGAAGGGATCAGTGAAGAGTTCAGAAAACACTTTTCTGTGAGCATTAACTGGTCTGTCCTTAGTCGCATCAGTGTTTATCTTGAACGTGAAAGAAATCATCCATTAACGCTAAGAAGATATTATCGACAAATGGAGTATTAAAAAGAACTTGAGCACTACTTAGTGGTGCTCATTCCTTTCAAAAAAGGGGGGGAAAAGATGAGGATTGTGACAGTCGGCGATAATTGTATGGATGTCTACCAAGCAAGCGGGAAGGCATATCCTGGTGGAAATCCTGTTAATGTGGCTGTTTATTTAAAAGATTTAGGTGCAGATTCCTGTTACATCGGCTGGGTTGGCTGTGATTCTTATGGCCAATTAATGAAAGAAGAAATCCTAAAAAAGGGTGTTGATATTTCTCATCTTACGAAGAAGGATGGAAAAACGGCTGTTACCCATGTCGAATTGGTCAATAATGATCGTGTTTTTGGAGATTATGATGAAGGTGTTATGGCGGATTTCACCTTAACACAGGAGGAACTTAACTTTATTGGAACGCATCAGCTAGTACATGCTGGAGTTTGGGGGCATGTAGAAGGGTATTATTCTCATTTTAAAGAAATGGGATTACAGACATCCTTTGATTTTTCTAACCAATTAGATCATAGACTTGTCAAAACCTTGCCTCAGTTTGTGGATTATTCATTCTTTTCCTATACGCAGGATGATCCTTTTATCCGCCAATTTCTAAAGGATGTAAAGAATAATGGATCAAAAATTACTATAGCGACTTTAGGTGAGAATGGATCACTTGCTTATGACGGTGAACAATTCTATAAATGCGGTGTAGTAGCAGTAGATGTGGTCGATACAATGGGAGCAGGAGATTCTTTTATATCTGGTTTTATTTATGGAAAATTGAAAGGTCTTCCTACTATCAAATGTTTAGATTTGGGAGCAGCAACAGCGGCGAAGACGATTCAATACTTTGGTGCTTGGTGACTGTGGGGATCAATCAATGTATAATGAATAGTATAATTGTCAATTGACGGATAAGGATGGATTTAGTATGAGTTTAAATCCTTCAACCCCACAGCCATTATACATGCAAGTCAGGCAAATGTTGAAGACTGATATTCAAAATGGAAAATACAAACCAGATGAGCAGATTCCAACTGAAGCAGAACTTTGTGAAATCTATAACGTAAGCCGTATTACGATACGTAAGGCAATTGAGGAACTGGTAAAGGAAGGCGCACTGACAAGAATTCCCCGTAGAGGCACCTTTGTTACATCAAAGAAGTTCCATAATGAATTACTATCTGTAAGCGGGTTCTCAGAATTTAGCCATCAGTTGGGCATGATACCTAATTCCCGGATTTTAAGAAGCGAGGTTATTCCTGCACCTGAAGATGTTGCGAAGCATCTATTAATTGATGAAGGAAGTCCTGTTCTGGTACTTGAACGGCTTATGTATGTAAATGACCGTCCCTTATTCTACGATATAGCCCATTATTCATTGATACGGTTTCCAGATTTAGAAAAGAAAATCGCCACCGATGAATCAACTTATAAAGTCCTTTCGGAAGTTTACCATACAGATATAGTTAGTAATGATAAGATTATTGATGTTATTGGTGCAACAAATGACTATGCGAAATTACTAGAATGTGATCTCGGAGCCAATCTGTTTAGAATCTTAAAAATTGCATTCAATGCTAATGACGAACCTGTTCATCTCTCTACTTTTATGTGTGAGACAAGTAAAGTCAATTTGACCGTTCATCGAGCGAGATAAGCTGATTAAACGACCGTTTAAAAAAATTTATTAAACAATAAAAAAAGCGGGAGAAATACCAATTGGCATTTCTCCCGCTTTTTTTATTTCGTGGAAATTTACTCTTCTCCTACATCTGCCCATTTGTATTCGTAAGTTGCCCCAAATGGGTTCACGAACACACCTTGAACTCTTGGAGAAATCAATTGTGCTCTAGAAGATTGATAAACCGGGGCAATTGCTCCGTCTTCAAAAAGCACCTTTTCAGCTTCTAAGAAGTTGTTATAACGAGCCACATTATCTGTCGCAAGTTTTGATGCTGTATCAAAAACTAATTGGTCATAAACTGGGCTTGAATATCCTGTCCAGTTGTTTCCGCTATCTGTCGTCCATAGGTTCATGAAAGTAAACGGATCTAGGAAGTCAGGACCCCATCTAGAAAGTTGAAGCTCATATTGCATATTTGAATCTAAATCTAGACGCTGTTCTTTGGGAACTTGTTTAATATTAATCTTTAATCCTTCTAAATTCGTTGAAAGTTGGTTTGCAACATATTCAACTAATAATTTAGTTGTTTTATCATCATCTGCCAGGAACTCAAGTTCAACACTATCAGTACCTAACTCTTCTAGTCCTTTTGCCCAGAATTCTTTTGCTGCTTCAAGGTCATACTTCACAAGATCACCGCTAACTTTACGGAAATCCTCACCAGTTTCAGGCATTGGTGTAAAGTCTTTTGGAACCAAGCCATTTGCAACGATTGAGCCGTTGTTTAAAATTTCATTTACTAAACCTTCTTTGTCAAAGGCTCTGCTAAGTGCTAGACGGATATTCTTATTTGCTAAAGCATCCGACGTTGTTTGGTTAAATTTAAGGAAGTATACAAAAGTATCAGCTGAAACCAAATAATCGTCATTAGTAGAATATTGGTCAACCAGGTCGGATGTTAAATCCATACGGTCAACTGTACCTTCTTCGTATAAATCTAAAGCCGTTTGTGGATCTTTTACGACTTTAAATGTAAGTTTATCCATTTTTACCGTATTTGCATCCCAATAATCCTTATTCTTCACAAGTTCCCAAGTGTCGCTTGTGCTAGACCAATTGGCAATGGTATAAGGACCGTTTGCTAATAAGTTTTCTGTGCTAGTAGCGAAACTATCTCCCTTTTCTTCGACAAACTTTTTATTTAATGGCAGGAATGTTCCAAATGTCGTTAATGTTTCAAAGTATGGAGTGGGGTTTTCTAATTGAACGACTAGAGTATAATCGCCTTCTGCTTTTACTCCTAGTTCTTCTACTGCTAGTTCGCCTTTGCTTATTGCAGTTGCATTTTTAATTACGCCATTCATCATATAAGGACCATATTCGGATGCGGTATCTGGGTTAACAGCACGCTGCCATGAATACACGAAATCATGAGCTGTTACAGGGTCTCCATTTGACCATTTAGCGTCTTCTCTTAATGTAAAGGTCCAAGTCAGACCATCATCACTTACTTTATGCTCGGTAGCAATCCCCGGAGTTGGTTGTGTTTTTTCATCTAAACGGTATAAACCTTCCATTGTTGCAGCTAAGTAGATAAAGGAAGACTCATCTGTAGCTAACGATGGATCCATGGAAGGAATCGCTTCTGGGTTTAAAAAGTTAAGTACTTTTTGGCCCGTTGCCTCCTCTTTTGTATCTGTACCTGCTGTTTCTTTTGACTCATCGCCGGAACATGCTGCTAGTACACTCAGCAACAAACCAAATGTTAACAGCAATAACCAATGTTTGACCTTCATTCGTTTACCCCCTAATTAGAATTTAATTCTGAATATTATCTATCTACTGAAAATTGAGACTCTAAAATTGATTATACTCATTAACTTGTTTACTTGTAAAGTTTTTGGGTAATTTTTCAAGTTGTTTTTAATTTCTCTATATCTATCAAGTTCGTTTTTTTCTACCTCTTGCAGTTGCAAATAAATAGGAATTTTGTCAAAAAAAGCAGAAAAGTATTTTGATAATTTTCAATTTTTAATCTTTAATTATTCCCATATAGTTAGTATGATGAATACGTCTAAGAAGAATAAGGAGGAAAAAAACATGAATCAAGGCTTTAACATTTATGACATGTGGAAGGATTATTATTCACAAACGAGTAAATTGTTTGATGAAAAAGTCGGCAAGGAATTCCCGTCTGAAGGGATGGGACAAATTTTGGAGATGAATCTCCAATTTAAAAAGATGATTGATGAATCAACATTAAAGTACTTGGAGTTTATGAATGTACCATCACGTAATGACATTGCTAACCTTTCATCATTGATTGTGAATGTAGATGCAAAGGTGGATGATTTAGAAGAAAGATTAGAAGAGAAGTTAGATCAGAACAAGAACCAGGAATCCTTTAGTAGGGAATTGTCGAATTTAAAAAAGGATATGAAGAGTTTAGATAATAAATTGAATCAAATTCTTACATTGTTAAAATCTCAAGAAGTAACAAAATAGAAAAAAGCATCACCTGTTTCCATGAAAATCAGATAACTATAAAAAGTTAAATAGAGAGGGTGGACAAAATGGCAAGTTTAAAGGATAAAGTAGCAATCGTAACAGGAGGAAGCAGAGGAATCGGTGCAGCCATTGCATTGGAACTGGCTAAAAATGGCGCAAAGGTTGTCATCAATTATAATATCCGTAAAGAACTAGCGGATAAAGTTGTCGCTGAAATAAATGAATTTGGCGGAGATGCCTACGCAGTTCAAGCGGATGTTTCTGAAAGTAATGAAGCAACATACCTTGTACATGAAACAATCAAGCATTATGGCAGATTAGATATCCTAGTTAATAATGCAGGGATTACAAGAGACAGCACATTTAAAAAGTTGAACGAAGAAGATTGGAGAAAAGTAATCGATGTTAACTTGAACAGTGTTTATAACAATACATCTGCAGCTTTACCTTATCTTCTTGAATCAGATGCAGGGCGTATCATCAACATTTCATCTATTATAGGACAAGCTGGAGGATTCGGCCAAACGAACTATGCTGCAGCAAAAGCTGGTCTAATTGGATACACTAAATCTCTCGCTCTTGAACTAGCAAAAAGTAATGTAACCGTTAATGCGATTTGCCCAGGATTTATCGGAACCGAAATGGTCCAAGCCATTCCTGAAAAAGTGCTTGCAGGAATTGTCGAAAAAGTACCTCAAAAGCGTTTAGGCAAACCAGAGGAAATTGCTCGTGGTGTTGTTTTCCTATGTAAAGATGGTGACTATATTACTGGACAGCAGTTAAATATTAACGGCGGACTTTACATGTAACTGTCATGAAGGTTTGGATTTATTAATAAATTGATAGAGTAAATAAATCATGTAAGGAGTGAACCGTCATTAGTGTACTGATGCCAACAGATTGGAATGAGTTGATCGAATTTACACCGCAGCAATATAAAGAGATGTTTCAACGTGCAGTAAGGGCAAGTCAAGTGCTGACAACCGATGCCGAGCCCGAGGTAGGACCTACTCCAAAAGAGCTCGTTTGGACAAGAAATAAAACAAAGCTCTATCGGTATATTTCAGAAGGTCCAACAAAACACAAGATTCCTCTTCTTTTGGTTTATGCCCTCATTAATAAACCATATGTATTAGATTTAACAAAGGGCGGCAGTTTAGTAGAATATTTGGTTAATCGCGGGTTTGATGTCTACCTTCTTGACTGGGGTGAACCAGGTTACGAAGATCGAAATATGAAATTAGATGATTACATTATGGACTATATACCGCGTGCAGTTCGTAAGGTACTGAGAAAATCAAATGTTGACGAAGTTTCAATCCTTGGTTATTGCATGGGAGGGACAATGACGTCTATATTTGCAGCGCTGCATCCAGAATTGCCAATCCGCAATCTTATCTTTATGACAAGCCCTTTTGATTTTGAAAAGACTGGTTCGTATGGGGCTATGTTAGATGAGCGCTATTTTAATATTGATAAAGTAGTAGATACCTTAGGTGTTATTCCACCTGAAATGATTGACTTTGGGAACAAAATGATCAATCCGGTGGCTACGAACTATGGACCTTTTATTAGTCTTTATGAACGTGCCGATAATGAGAATTTTATAAAGAGCTTTAAACTACTGCAAAAGTGGTTAAACGACGGTATACAATTCCCTGGTGAAGCATATCGTCAGTGGATTAGAGACTTTTATCAAAATAACAAATTGATAAAAGGAGAAATGGTTATTCGCGGTAAGAAGGTCAACCTTGAAAATATTAAGGCGAATGTACTCAATTTAGCGGGTAAAAACGACCTTATTGCTCAACCCCATCAAGTTGAAGCATTGATGAATGCCATTTCCAGTGAAGATAAAGAATATAAATGTTTGCCTGTTGGGCATACATCGATTACATTTGGCAGTCAAGCTGTAAAAATAACCTATCCAACTATTGCCGACTGGCTGGAGGAACGATCCAACGAATAGTCTGGTAAATAAAGCAGTGTCCCGTGATGGTGTTGGGGCACTGTTTTTTGTATTTCATATAATAAGGAAAACAAAGTAGAGACAGTGGTAAAATTTATTATATTAAATATTCAGAAAGCAGACAAGAGTAATAAACAAAAATGGTTAAATTTTTCTAAAAGTAAAACTCTCTCGGTTTCATTATTACTCGGTTTCTAAAATCTCCTCCATCTTATCTGTTATAAGCGGATAAAAATGGGTTTTAGCACTAGTCGTAGAATTACCACCGAAAAACCCAGTACCTGGACAAGATTTAACATTATAACTTGCTGTTGCATCTAATACTCGTTCTTTTGTTTTCATATGCCACCAATGATGGTACGTAATACTGTCAATCGATGGTGTTAACCCAAACTTAATACAGAGCAATGCATTGATATAAATGATTGTTTCCTGTTGTTCCTTTGTCATTACATCATGCCCGCTATCAAAGTTTCCGACATGTTCAATAGCAATCCCCACAGAATTTGCTTTTGGGCCGATTGTTCCCTCGGGAATGATGTTCAGCGGTCTGGAGACTGCTACTTTTCCATCTGGAAAGGTAGTAATATTTTGGGCAATGTTCTTCCAGCCCATTGTTTTCTTATGATGATTTTCCATCCCCATCAACATTTGAAAATGGTTAGAACCGGTAAAGTGTTTATAGGAAGGCAGCCAAGTATGGTGCTGTTGGATTAATTGGATATCTCGATTAACATGAGTGTTAAATAACCATTCCTTAAATTCCTCTTTCGTCATTAGGATATGCTGTCCCTGCATGGTCAGTTTTTTAGGAGTTACCTTTAATATCTGACCAGCATAAAGCTGCTCTGAGGAAAGCCCATTTACTGCTTTGATTGTCTCGACTGAGGCATGAAAAGTGGAAGAGATATCTACTAATGTATCCCCTGCTCTCACTTCATACATAATCGGAACCCATAACTTCTGCCCTGCAATTAATACATCCGATTGCAAGCCATTGGTAACTTTTAATTCTTCTATTGAAATATTGTATTTATCCGCAATCGCAGGCAGGCTGTCCCCCGCTCTTACCACATAAATATTACTGGGTCTAATCTCAGCTGTGTGGCCCGGAGGTATTGTTAAGAAAAACAAACTGAAGATAATGCCAAAAATAAGTAAAAATTTCTCTCTCATCTTTATAACCCCTTCATGACTTTTATGTATAGTTTGCAGAACGGCAATGAGATTATGCTAAATTATTATTCAATTCCTCCAACACTTTGCGTCAATTAACCGTTATCTAGATGAGAACGTAATATAACGATTAAAAAATCATTGTAGAAGGAGGAAGAGACAATGGCCTTAACGATCTTCTTTTTCACAATCATCATAAATAAACGGGAGGTCTCTCTTGAAGAGGCGATTCACAGAGAGGAAGTTGAGAAACGTATGCAGGAAGGTATCAATCGGTATCTTCGTACTATGGGCAGGTATTAAGATGAAGTTTTAGATAAAATGAAAAGAGACCGTAAATTTTCACGGTCTCTTGGGCACTTGATTAGACTTCAAATTCGCTCATTAATGCATGAGTATTATCTTCACTATCTTTAAAAAAAGCCATCCATGTTTCCGTTTGGCCCATTTTTGCAATAAGATGTGGTTCGTCAATAAAGATAACATCTTTACTTAGTAAATCCTCATAAGCCTCTTTTATGTTTGCAACTTGAAAGTAAATAATGCTTGAATGAGAATACTCCTCTGTTTCAGGAACACTTAACAAAAGACGGAGCCCGTTACAATCAAAAAACGCTAAACCATTTGAAGTAAATAATAGCGGAAGCCCAAGCTTTTCTTTATAAAAATTTACTGCTTGGTCTAAATTTTTTACTGGAACGGCAATTTGTCCTACTTTCTGAATCTGATTTTTCCCCATTCACAACTTCTCCCTTAATATAAGATAAACTTAATTTTTAGATAAATAGAGTATAACCAAATATTACATTGTATAGTAAAGAACAAGTAAAATCACAAGAAGGACAAGCAATGAGATAGATTGGAATTTAAGGCGTTGATAGAGTGAAGCGTTAAACTTTTCTGAGGGCAATGGTTTATCACGCCAAGATTCTAAATAATCGTTCTTTTTAAACATGAGAGTATTAAATCTTCTAAATCCGAAGGTAACACCATCAAAAAAACCGCCTTTAGCCGTATACATAAATAATACGATGATGAGATAAAAAAAGCTAAGATAGAAAACTGAATTGATAAAGTTCAGCAGATTATAGGCTGACGAAAATATAAGAAAGATCAAAAGGGAAATAAAAAGATTGAGTAATAAAAACTTCCATTTATTTTTAAACATTTACTTTCACCTTATCTTTATAATATTATTTTAAGCATGTAATAAAGAATAAGGGTATTTTAACCTAATACGCTGACAAAGTATACTTTATCCAATTTCTCTTAAAAATTAAGAAAGCGCATTCTGATTTTAGAATAATTTTTTTGTTAAATAATCTAACAAAAAGTATTGATATATCAACTGTAATGTTGCTGTAATCTATAATGATATAGTAATTTTTTGACTCTTTTATATATTTAGTCTTTACAAGAGTAGTAGAAAAATAGTATGATTTCTTTAGCTTCTTTTTTAAGAGCGAATTGACAGAAAAATAAAACAATAGGAGGTCATTTTTTCATGAAGAAAAAGTATGCATGGCTTTTAGCCCTTAGCTTAGTGCTAAGCATGTTCTTAGCAGCATGTTCAGGCGGCGGCGACAAAGACACAGCTGATGATTCCAAAGATACAGCTGATAAGCCAAAAGTAGAACAAACATTAAACTTTATTAATGGTGACACTATTCCATCTATGGACCCATCATTAGGTACTGATGAATATGCATTCCAATTCTTAGGTGCTACAATGGAAGGTCTATACCGTCTTGACGAAAAAGGTCAAGTAAGTGATGGTATTGCAACGAAGCATGAAGTAAGTGAAGATGGTAAAACTTGGACATTTACTTTGCGTGAAGATGCTAAGTGGTCTAATGGCGACCCTGTAACTGCTAACGATTTCGTTTATGCTTGGCGTCGTGCGGTTGACCCAGCAACTGGATCTGAATATGGTCCATACATGATGGGCGGCGTTATTAAAAACGCAACTGCTGTAAACAAAGGTGAAGTTCCTGTTGATCAATTAGGAGTTAAAGCTGATGGCGATTTCAAACTAGTTGTTGAACTTGAAAATGCAACTCCATACTTTGAATCTTTAACAACTTTCGGTACTTTCTTACCATTGAACCAAAAGTTCGTTGAAGAAAAAGGTGATACATTCGCTACTAGCGCTGATACATTATTATCTAATGGTCCATTCAAGTTCTCTAACTGGACTAGTACTGCTCAAGAGTGGGAATTAGTTAAGAATACAGATTACTGGGATGCAAAAACTGTTAAATTAGAAAAAATGCATTATGTAGTAGTTAAAGAATCACAAACAGCTGTTGACCTATATGAAAAAGGTGAAGTTGATCGTGCTGGTTTATCATCTGACCTAGTTGACCAATACTCAACTCATGATGATTACACAGTAGAACCTGATACTTCTGTATTCTATATTAAGTTCAACCAAACAAGAAACAAAGCTCTTGCTAACGCAAACGTACGTAATGCACTTGCTCGTGCATTTGATAAGCAAGCATTAGTAGATGAAATCTTAAACAACGGTTCTATCGTTGCTAACGGTCTAGTACCAAAAGATTTCGTTCCAACTCCAGATGGTAAAGACTTCCGCGAAGTTAGTGGAGATCTAATGAAATACGATTTAGACGAAGCTAAGAAATACTGGGAAAAAGCTTTAGCTGAACTAGGAACTGATTCAGTTGAAATCGAATTCCTAGGCGGAGACAACGAAGTTTCTAAAATGATGAACCAATACCTTGCAAACCAATGGACAACTAACCTACCTGGTTTAAAAGTTACTTTAAAAGAAGTACCATTTGAACAACGTCTAGAACTAGACACAGCTATGGATTATGACATGCAGTTTGCTGGATGGGGACCTGACTTCCTTGATCCATATACCTATATGAATCTTTGGTTAACTGATGGCGGAAACAACCAAATGGGCTATTCTAACCCAGAATATGATAAGTTAGTAAATGAAACAGCTACAACTTTAGCTACAGATCCAGAAGCACGTAATGAAAACTTCTTAAAAGCAGAAAAAATCTTATTTAAAGATGCAGCAATCGCTCCTGTATATCAAAGAGCATCTGCTCTACTAGTTTCTCCTAAAGTACAGGGTGTATTTACAAACCCATTCGGAGCAACTTATGAATACAAGTGGGCTAGCGTTGGCGCTGAAGAATAATAATCAGTAAAAAAATAGTATAGTATACTATTATAAAATTGAAGGGAGTGTATGCTTTTAAAGCATATACTCTCTTTCGGCTTATGGGTGTGAATATTCCGATTATAACAAAAATTTATAATCGACTCGATATAACATATAATAAAGAGAAATTTAGGAGGTGCAAACATGACTCGATATTTACTCCGTCGCGTATGGTATATGTTAATAACATTATTTATTATTGCGACTTTCTCGTTCTTTCTTATGAAAATATTGCCGGGTAGCCCGTTACAGGCAGAAGATAAATTGAGTGAAGAACAAAAGGCAATTATTTTAGAAAAATATGGGTTGAATGAACCTATTCCAGTTCAATATGCAAAATATCTTGGTGGGCTTGTAAAAGGTGATTTGGGCGTATCGTTTAAGTTTGACAATACACCGGTTACAACAATCTTGATGGACAGAATCGGGCCATCTGCACTATTAGGCTTTCAAGCATTGGTAGTTGGGTCTATCTTAGGTATAATCCTTGGATTATTAGCCTCTATCTTCAGGAATAGTCCAATTGACTTTTCTTCTACCATTATCGCAGTTATAGGAACCTCGATTCCTTCATTTGTGTTTGCAGGATTATTACAATATGTATTTGCTGTAAAATTAGGCTGGTTCCCTGTGGCTTTATGGGGCACATCTGCACATACCATCTTGCCAACGATCGCTTTGGCGATTCACCCGATGGCAACAGCTGCACGTTTTACAAGAACTGAGATGGTAGAAGTATTACATTCTAACTACATCATTACCGCGCGCGCGAAAGGTGTTTCTGAAACCGGAATCATTTTAAAACATGGATTGCGAAATGCACTTATTCCGTTAATCACCGTATTGGGCCCGATGGCAGTTGGTTTGATGACAGGTTCAATGGTTATCGAACAAATTTTTGCAATTCCTGGTATAGGTGAGCAATTCGTTACATCTGTTATGGTAAATGACTACCCAACAATTATGGGTACAACATTGTTATTTGCTTTTGGATTTATTGTGATTATCTTAATCATTGACCTCCTATACGGATTAATTGATCCTAGGATTAGACTAGCAGGAGGAAATAAATAAAATGGATAAAAATAACTTAAATAATATACCAAAAGATTTATTTGTTCCTCTGGTACGTAAAGAGGATACGAGTGAAAAAATATCAGCTCCAAGCAGAACGTTTTTTCAGGACGCAAAAAGAACACTTTTAGGTAATAAGCCTGCCGTTTTCAGTATGATTCTTATCCTGTTTATTATTATCATGAGTATTGTTGGTCCATGGATGAACGACTTTGGCTCAGATGAACAGGATTTAAAAAGAGCAAAAATGCCTCCACGTGTACCAGTTCTAGAGAATGTCTCTTGGCTAGGTATGGATGGTACATTATCTGGAAAGTTCCAAGGGAAAGATGTTCAGCAGGCTACGGCCAAGGCGAATGCAAGATTTGATAATAAAGAAGAGTTTATTGATATTAAAGTCCTTAATAAAGGTGACGGTACAAGAAATTCTGCAGAAGTTGAAGCAACCTACCGAATCTATGAAGCAAAGGATATGAAAGACACTTATTTCTGGTTTGGCAGTGATGCCTTAGGACGTGACCAATGGACAAGGCTTTGGGAAGGTACAAGGGTTTCCTTAATCATTGCTTTTGTTGCGGCAGTACTTGACCTTGTTATTGGGGTTGCTTATGGTGGGATTTCTGCTTTTTATGGCGGAAGAGTTGACAATGTGATGCAGCGTATCGCTGAGATTTTGGTAGGTATTCCTAACCTAGTTATTATCTTATTAATGATGCTCGTTCTTAAGCCAGGTATTATTTCGATTGTCATTGCTTTATCGATCACTGGCTGGATTGGTATGTCCCGAATTGTCCGTGGTGAAGTATTAAAGCTAAAAAACCAAGAGTTTGTTTTAGCTTCAAGAACTTTAGGGACGTCTAACGGTACAATCATTAGAAAACACTTAGTTCCAAATATCAGCGGTATTATCATTATTAACACAATGTTTTCAGTTCCAGGAGCGATCTTTTTTGAGGCATTCCTAAGCTTTATTGGACTAGGTATTGTTCCTCCAGATGCATCACTAGGATCTTTAATTGACCTTGGGTTTGATAACCTCAGACTTTATCCATACATGCTTGTGTTCCCGGCAATTGTAATTTCTGTACTTATGATTGCATTTAATATTGTTGGTGATGGTTTGAGAGATGCATTTGATCCTAAAATGCATAAATAAGAAGGTAGGTGTTTAATAAATGAGTAAATTATTAGAAGTCAAAGATTTAAAAGTATCATTTAACACCTACAATGGTGAAGTGCATGCTGTTCGTGGTGTTACCTTTGATTTAAATAAAGGTGAAACATTGGCAATAGTAGGCGAATCTGGATCCGGGAAGTCAGTAACCTCTAATGCGATCATGAGACTTCTTCCAGAGCCGCATGGCTATATTAAAGAAGGTCAAATCCTTCTTGAGGGAGAAGACATAGCAAAGAAAACCAGCAAGGAAATGCAAAAAATTCGTGGAAAAGACATTTCAATGGTTTTCCAAGATCCAATGTCATCTCTAAATCCGACGATGAAAATCGGAAATCAGATCATGGAAGGTCTGATTAAGCACCAAAATATGAGCAAACAAGAAGCAAGGAAAACAGCGCTTGAACTTCTAACTCTTGTTGGAATTCCAAGACCTGATGTACGTATAGATCAATACCCTCACCAATTCTCAGGCGGTATGCGTCAGCGTGTAGTTGTAGCGATTGCTTTAGCATGTAATCCCAAAATTCTAATTGCAGACGAACCAACGACTGCGCTTGACGTAACCATTCAAGCTCAAATCTTAGAATTGATGAAGAGTATTCAACAAAAAACGGATAGTGCGATTATTTTTATCACACACGACCTTGGTGTCGTAGCAAACGTGGCAGATCGCGTAGCGGTTATGTACGCTGGAAAAATCGTAGAAATTGGGACAGTAGATGATATTTTCTACAACCCTAAACACCCATATACGTGGGGATTGATCGGTTCTATGCCTACATTGGATAGCAGTGACGAAGAGCTTTTCGCTATTCCTGGCAGTCCGCCTAACATGCTTACTCCTCCTGTAGGGGATGCGTTTGCTCCAAGAAATCAATTTGCTTTAGAAATTGATACAGTAATGGAACCACCGATGTTTAAGGTTTCAGACACACATTACGCAGCAACCTGGCTACTGCACCCAGATGCGCCTAAAATTGAGCCGCCTGATGCTGTTAAGCACAGGATGCAAGGTTTTGCTCAAACAGGTACTAAAGGCGGTGGAAAACGGTGACAAGAGAAAAACTACTTGAAGTAAAGAACTTACAAAAGCATTTTGCTGTAGGGAAAAAGAATACAATCAAGGCTGTTGACGGTGTTAGCTTTGACGTATATAAGGGTGAAACCTTTGGTCTAGTTGGGGAATCTGGTTGTGGAAAGTCTACAACAGGGAGAACAATTATTAGACTTTACGATGCAACAGGCGGCGAAGTTAAATTTAATGGTGAAGATGTTCATGGCAAGAAAAACAAGTCCCAACTCCTTAAATTTAATCGGAAAATGCAGATGATTTTCCAGGATCCGTCTTCATCCTTAAATCCAAGAATGACGGTACTCGATATCATTGCTGAAGGTCTAGACGTCCACAAACTAGTAAAAAACGATGCTGAGCGCAAGGCAAAAGTTGAGGAATTACTAGAAGCGGTAGGTCTAAACAAAGAGCATGCTACTCGTTTCCCTCATGAATTCAGCGGCGGGCAAAGACAGCGGATTGGTATTGCTAGAGCGCTGGCAGTGGATCCTGAGTTTATCATTGCCGATGAACCTATTTCTGCATTGGACGTCTCTATTCAAGCACAGGTAGTTAATCTGCTTAAGAAACTCCAAAAAGAACGTGGATTAACGTATTTGTTCATCGCTCATGACCTTTCAATGGTTAAGTATATTTCAGACCGAATTGGCGTGATGTATATGGGTAACTTGGTAGAATTAGCAGAGAGTGATGAATTATACAACAATCCTATTCATCCTTATACAAAATCATTGTTATCCGCTATTCCTCTTCCAGATCCAAGATACGAGCGTACGCGTAAACGTATGCCTTATGATCCAACTGTACATGATGCAGATGGTGAGTTTGAGCTAAGAGAAGTTACACCAGGTCATTTTGTACGTTGTACGGCAAAGGAATTTGAAAGATACCAAAATGAGCAAAAAAATAAATAAGCAGTAGTTAAAAAAGAGTGTTGACGAATCAACACTCTTTTCTTATGGCTAAAAATAGGCCACCTCTACACTAGCATTACTTTCTTTTAGGACTTTATAAAGCATATCGATATGTTCGTTGTTTTTTGTTTCTACCGATATTTCCAGACCAGCATATCCAGGATATATATTTTTACCCATTCGATTGAGATTAACGGATTGGATGTTCGCATCTAATTCGGTAAGAGAGCTCAAAGTCTTTTGAAGTTCACCAGGTTTATCCTTTAGGGTGATGGTAAATGTAGCAAAGCGCCCCGACTCGACTAAACCGCGTTCGATGATTCTTGAAATAAAATTCATATCAACATTGCCTCCGCTTAATATGGCAACTACTTTCTTTTCTTTCAAGTTTACTTTCTCATATAAAAGTGATGATAGTGAACATGCTCCAGATCCTTCCACTAGCAGTTTGTTTCTTTCTAATAGCATAAGCATCGTTCTAGCAATTTCCATCTCATCGACACAATAAATATCATCTACATATTTTTGAATGATTTCAAATGTTCTCTGTCCCGGCTTTTTAACAGCGATCCCATCTGCCATTGTCGGAGTGGAGTCAACCATTACTGGTTTCTTTTCCTTTAAAGATGTTTTCATGCTTGGGCAGGCAAGCGCCTGGACTCCATATACGGCTATATGGGGGTTTTTCTCTTTTACAGCTAGTGCAACTCCCGCAATTAGCCCGCCGCCTCCTACAGGGCAAATAATTGCCTCTACGTCTTGGAGTTGGTCGAGTATCTCTAATCCAACTGTTCCTTGTCCGGCAATAATCGCTTCATCATCAAAAGCATGAATAAAGGTGGCGTCCCTTTCCTCTTTTAGTTCCAAAGCATATGCAAGGGCATCATCGAATGTACCTCCTTCTTGGAGTACCTGTGCTCCATACTGTTTCGTAGCTAATACCTTACTAAGGGGTGCACCCTTTGGCATTACAATCGTACAGTCTACGCCAAGCATTTGACTTGAATACGCAACTCCTTGTGCATGGTTGCCTGCTGAAGCAGCTACTACCCCCTTTTGCAGCTCTTCCTTTGACAGTGAAATCAGTTTATTATAAGAACCTCTCACTTTAAAGGACCCAGTCTTTTGGAGGTTTTCAAGCTTTAAATATACTTCATTATGAGAAAGCCGACTAAATGTCTTGGAGTAGTCTAAAGGCGTGCTATGGACAGCCCCCTTCATCTTCTCCCTTGCAATGATAATATCATCTACATTCACATTTCTTCCTCCTGTTTACATACTTTTTCTTAGGGTGTACTGCTAAAAAGTAAACTATGAGTTATTTCCGGGAAATAATATCAATATTAAGGTTTGGTCCTTTTGTAGGAGAAATAATGATATAAATATCACGTTTTTTAGGGAAATTGGAACATGAAGAATCATACAAAAATTGGAACTTTAGGAATAGGCGTTTGTATCTAATTAACCATATATTCCAAAAATTCATTATGTTACTATTATTTCGAAAACATATAGAGATAAAAGGGAGGAACCAGAAGTTGAAAAAGAAAAAGTTATTATCAATTCTAGCAACTGGTGCATTAGCGCTATCACTTTTTGCTCCGTTATCAGCTAATCATTCAAAAGCAGAAGCTGCTACTTCTACAACGGCAAAATGGGATGTAGAGCGTTATGGGGATCGAGTGGATATTGATGGTCAACTAAATCTACTAAGTAAAGATTCTTCATACTTAAAGCAGGCAGAAGCGAAGATTGCTGAGCAAGCTGCGAAGATTAATTTTAATGAAAATCAATCATCAGAAAGTGCTGCATCAACTAGCAGTTTTACATATGATGGGGGAACCAAACAATTCTTAAATAGAGGGTTAAAATTCAAACCATTTACATTACGTAGTGTGGGAGAAAATGTTGAAATCTGGGTGGCTAATGACCTCTCATTTAAACCGGGTGATCCGCGCCCAGCTCATGTGGTAACACAAGCACAAGTAGATAAACTACGTGATGAATTTGATAATAATATTTACCCGAAAGCGACAGCGTTCTTTGGAACACCGGATGTTCATGATGGGTCAAAATCTCCATTGGCAGGTAAAAATGTTCCTGTGGGATATTATGAGGGAAGCGACAAGGTTATCATGTTAGTAGATAATATTCAGGATGATAACTATAACAACCCTGCTTATCCATTCTTTGTTGCTGGTTTCTTCTGGCAAACACTAGAAAACTATATTGATAGAAATATCATTACAATCGATACAAACAGCTGGGAAACTCGTTTAGAGTCTACCTTCTTCGGTACAACCATTCATGAGTTACAACATTTAATTCATGCTGACAATGATGGTGCGGAAGAAACTTGGTTAAATGAGGGTATGTCTACTTTCTCTGAATATCTTGGTGGATATGGACATGACGACAGCTCTATTAACTTTTACTTAGATCATCCTGAGAACTCACTAGTGAATTGGGATGAACACCAAGGAGCAAAAACTGGTCCAGAAACAATTGCAGATTATGGTCAAGTTTACCTATTTACCTTATATATGAATGACAAATTTGGTCGAGAGTTTATTCGTGACTTAGCGCTAAGTGAAACACAAGGGATGAACAGTGTAAACGATGTATTAAAGGCACATGGTTCTAGCCTTGACTTTACGCAACTTTATCAAAACTTTATTACTGCCTTAACACTAGATACTGATCGAGTTGGTAATGGAATCTATAATTTTGACAGTATTGACCTTCGTGATGTAGTTGTAAATGCTACAACAGGTGCAAAGCGTGGCAAGACTGTTGACTTTGAAAAAGCTGTTACATTTGAAAAAGAAGGGGTACCAGCTTGGGGTGGTGACTTTAAAGAGTTAGATTTCCAAGATAAAATTAGAAGTATTTCTTTTGATGGTGTGGATTTCTTAGGAACTCCATGGACATCTGTGACAGATCCTAAAAATGCTGCAAATAAAGTATTATGGGGTGGACAGGGAGACGAAGCTGATAATGCTTTAATCTTCGAAGCCGATCTTACTGGTGTTAAAAGTGCAACATTGAAGTTTGATAACTTAATTGATATCGAAGAGCAATGGGATTTCGGAATGGTTCAAGTTTCAACTGATGGTGGAGAGACTTGGAATAGCTTAGAAAATGAAAATACACGCAGTGATGTTGTTGAAGAAGGCTATCCAAAAATTAAAGATAACGTACCTGGATTTACAGGAACATATGACAACTGGCAGGAAGAAAGCTTTGATTTAAGTCAATATGCAGGTCAAAAAGTATTAGTTTCATTCCGTTACTTAACTGACTGGGGTACAACTCAAGCTGGATGGTATGTAGATGATATTGCAATTCCAGAAATCGGTTATAGCAACGATGGAAGCTCTACAGACAGCTTCAAATCGTTCCAAGAACTAGCTGGTCAATATGTAAACTACACTGTAACATTTATAAACGAGAAGGAAGTTGGTAATAAAAAGGGTGCAAAAACGAATTACAAGGTAATCACAGTAGATCCATTCAATGTTACAGAAGAGGATGCACTAACTCTAAGACAGTTATTCAAAGATGGAAAGAACTATATGATTACATCTTACGCGGCTCCTGCCGATGATAAAAATCCAGTTGATTTTTCTTATGAAGTACATTTGAAAGAGAAAACTGGAAAGAAGAAGTAAGAATTAAGACCGGATAATGACTTAAAATAGTCGTTATTCGGTTTTTTTATTATAAAAGTGACTCCGGCAAGCACCGGAGTCACCAAAAGTAGATATTTAATTTTATTTAAAGATTAATACTTTACCAACAGTACCATCGGAGCTTTCACCAACGACACGGAATTTTAAACCGTATTTTGGGACATTACGTCCTGCGTCAACAAGACCCGGATTGGAGTAGTTTGCACTATCATCGAATAGTGGGTTACGTTGAGTAAAGTTGTCAGTCATTGTAAATTGACCTGGGTAATTTAAGAACATTTTCTCTGTTTTACTTAATCCAAATGCTGCGTCATGCATTTGGTATCGAGTAGAACCTACCGCTTTATCACTCCAGTAATTTGTATGCTGGTCTGCATCGACTACCCCTAAGAATCCTTCACCAGGGTGAATACCAGTCCAGTTGTCGTCCCCATAGGACTCATCTACATACCATACTACGAGGCCTTTATCATAAGACATCAAGCTTGCACCGCGGCGGATATTCTTTAATCCAATATCAACTCCGTTGTGAGTTCTCCATTCTAATAAATAGTAACGGTTTGAGAAAAACTTTCCTTGATCTGTTTTAAACCCGTCCAATTTAAAACTAGACGAACCTTCGGCATCGTCAGTTAAAACTTTGCTGCCGTCAACAGTAATGGAAATGTCATCAACATAGAAGCCGGTTAAGGAAACAGCTACATCTGTCCAGTAATTAAGCCTTAATTCAATATTTTTACCCGTATAGGCAGAAAGGTCGAAAGAAGCGTCAACCCACCCATTGGATGAGCCAGTAATACCGTTACCAGGATTTTGCTTGTTGGGATTAGTATCTGTGGTGATGTTTCCTTTAATAGCTGTCCAGGTATTACTTCCAGCTTCCTTAACTTGAACAGAAGCATAATCCCAATCCGTTTCAATATCGTACCACGCTTTGAAGTTTAGAACTGCGTTTGTAGCATTGGTAAGATCGACAGTAGTCGACATCGAATTGTCTAGTTCATCACCTTTGCCGCCGTAATATTCATTTTTTCCACTGGCAGGGGTATTAACCACAGTTTCCTTATCAGGTAAATCAACTCGAACTGCGTCGTTATTTGTGCCCTTTGTTACAGCTTCGTCAAGAAGAAAAGTTGTACCATTCTTATCGATTTCAGTTGAATTAAGTGTTGTTCCACTTAACCAGTTGCCTCCATGTAGATCCTGAAGCATTTGTCTTGAATACGGGCTAATTCCAGGTGGCTCTGTACCAGGAATAGCACCTGTCCAGCTTCCGCTTGACATCAATGACCAGTACTCTACAGGTTCTCCAGCCCCACTGTAAATGGTATCATATTCATCTGGAAGACCTAAGTCATGTCCAAATTCATGTGTAAAGACACCCGCAGCACCATCTTCAGGCTCGATTGTATAATCCCATGCACCTAAAAGGCCGCCAAAACGGTCACTGTTAGATGATCCACCAGGTACTGCAACAGGTCCTGTCGAAAGTTTAGATCTGTGTGACCAAATGGCATCGCCACCTAGGCTTCCTCCTCCTGCTTCTTCTCCTACACCTGCATGGATAACCATTAAGTGGTCAATTAAACCGTCTGGCTCAGCATATACACCGTCTCCATCATAATCATCACGATCCCAAGCATCATATTCACTTAAATCCACATTAGGATCTTTTGCTGCTTTTTTAAGAGCTTCATAAACTAGTGTTCTTGCTGCTGCATCATTACCGTCAGGAGCAGGAACGTTTTCACCGTAATATTTTGCTGGGTGATCTGCAGTGTACCAGCCTGCGATTTCACCTTCAACCGAGTAACTGCCGCCAGATTGCTGCTCATAGTATTGCTTCATAGAAACATAAGTTTTTCCATCTGGACCTTTATAGCCATTATCCCCAAAGACCATATCCTGGAAGTGTGATTTTGGATAATCTTCATACCACATGTCTGTTTCTTCTTTAGTGATGGAGCCTGTCCGATAATCAGGAAAGTCTATTGCCAGAACTAGAACTTTATCTGTACGAACTTCACCGTTATAGTTTTCTTTTTGTACGGGAGCTACAGTGTCCTTCTTTGCTTGTCCTAATTTATTTCCATTTCCATTCTTAAGACCATTTGATATGGAATTGTTATCTTCTTTTATATTTGCAATAGCCTTTGGTAATTTATCTTTTGTCTTAGTTGATTGGCTCTTTGCTTTTAAATAGACTTTTAATGCCTTTTCCGCCTCTGCAGGGCTAGCATTTTTTGCTATTTTTCCCTCACGTTTCAGCATTTCTATTAATCTCTCATCATTTGCAAGTGCTAAATCTGCTGTTACCCCAAATTTACTACCTTTTTCTACTGCTTTTACATTTAGTGGGGTTGCTGCCACATTAAACAATCCTAGACCGAGTGATAGTGTAAGTGCAGTGGATAGTATTTTTCTCTTCTTCATATAGAACCTCCCTTTATTTGTTTTTACCCCTTTTAATACAGTTACTACTATGTACAAATCCCTCCTTATTAGAAAAGAATCTACTAATCTTAAAATGGTTCGAGTCCCTAAGAATATAGTAGTGTAATATGATGATATAATTTTGATTGAATATTGTAAATATTAAAATAACTACTTACAAAAATAGAAGTAATATTACCAAAAACGACAACAGCCTTCGAGGAATAGTTGGAGTATTTTACAAAAAAGTTAAAATAAAGGGGTGTTCATCTATAAGAAAAGGAAAAAACCTGAGTCCAGTTGAACTCAGGTCTTTGTAAAATATTACTTTTGCGTAGCTTCATTAAAGCTATAGTAGAACTTAGCAGTGATAGAACCGTCAGCATTTTCTTTAATATCAGTTACATGAATTCCAGAGTCTGCTGGAGTAGCGCTATAGCCTTTCCAGAAGTAGTAGGAACCAGTATGAACATTAGAAGAGGTTGGAGTAATCTTTGCACCTGTCTTAAAGAAGTCTCCAGCATTACCGCGGTTTAGGTTCTTTTCTAATTCATATTTTCCATCGGCCTGAAGTAGGGATAAACCATAATGGGTAACAACAGTGCCGTCACTTGCTGTTTGTGACTGATTAAACTGGAATCGTTTGTTCATCCAGTTTTCAACGTTGTTAGGACGGAAGCCGGCAGTTTGATATAAGTTTAAGATGTTTTCATCGACATGCCATGCTAATAATCCGTGAGAATCTGTACCTTGGCGAATTAAGCCTTTATTAAATCCATCTTGCTGTACGTTTTCGAATAAGAAATACTCTGTTCCGTTAGAACCTGGAACCTCCATTTTTACGATTCCATTTGTAGCACTGGCTTTATTAATAGGTGGTAAGGTAATTTCTTTGACTCCATCTGTTGGTTTAACTTCTTTTGGCTCTGCCCATCCTAGGAAAACTTTTGAGAATGGATCAAAGTGAGTAGGTGAGTTACCAGAGTAGGCGTTATTGTCTGGATAACGCATCCATGAACCGCCTGCCATCATTGAGTAGTTTCCAACACCTTCAGAAGTATATACAGTATCATAGAAATCTGGTAAACCTAAAGCATGGCCAAATTCATGAGCATATACCCCAGCTTGTGCAGGATATGGACCTGTTTTAGAAGCTTCATCATAGCCTCCAGTTGTTAAATTGAACCCTGCTACGTTTCCACCAATAGCTGGCTGAATGTTATAGTTGTCAACGATAACACCATCATATGTCATATCTTCTTTTACGGTTTTATTGATCCAAGCACTTTGACTCATACCAGAATGAACATCTGCAGGTTTACCAGTTTCATAGTATTTACCATAGTATAATGCACTTAATAGACTCCATTTGTGGGACCAGAATTGTGCAGGGTCTTGGCTCCACTCAGCTCCTGTTCCTTCGTGAATAACGAAAACGTTTGGAACTTCGCCGTTTTCAGCATACTTTGAGAAATCTACTTGTGCGTCTGCAGCTTTTAATAGATCACGGACGAATTCACCAGTATGAGCATCTCCGTTTACGTTACCTAGTACGTATTTACCATTCTCAGCATAAGTTCCTTTTTGGTCTAAATAATATGAAGCCCCTTTAGGAAGTTCTACCCATACAAATTCAGTGTTTTCCTTGCGAACTAAATTAACTCTGCCATTACTAGATTCTTTATAGGCATTTTGCATGGTGCGATCTGTTGGAGCCTTAACTCCGTTATATTCAGCATATTGTTTGAATGCTTCATAACCATATGGATTATATTCTGTACCAAAAATTAAGTCTTCATAGTAATGAGCAGGAACCTGTCCTTTTAGGTCACCAACAGGCTCATCGCCATCCTTATATTTTGCCAGGATTACTAAAACAGGTACATCTCCTGTAGCAGGCTTATTGGTTACGTGGTTGCCGCCAGGCTCCTGGAATTTGGTCCCTATATTAGCCTTTTGAGCAGGGTCAACCTTTGATAAGTCGACACCTAGTTCTTTAGCCTTTGCTGCCAATTCTGGAGCAGCTCCAACAAAATCAGCTGGACTTAGATTGTATGTACCGTTTGTTGCGGATGGAGCTTCAGTAGGTTGAAAGCCTGCTGCAACAATACTTCCAGCTAATGCTAGAGTTAGACCGGTTTTTGATAGTACTTTTAACATGAGCGTCACTCCTAAAATTATTTGAGAATTATAATATATCAGAATTGTCAGATATATAAGAGGGATAAAAGACCTTATTTTGTTATATATTTAGGGAGGCGAAATTCCTAATTACTAGCATTTTTTTGTGATAAAAGTTTTTGATTAATAGACTGAAGTTATAGGATGTTTCTAGATACTATTATAATGCTCTGATAAAACGGCTATGCTAAGGTATAGGGTATATAGATAGAGAGGAAGGTTTATCAATGAAAGAAGCAGCATCTGTGTTAAAAAAGCTAAATTTTAAGGATCAAGGATGGCCAGTATTAGTTATCAATGCACCACCGTCTTATAATGATGTTAAGGCAGCCTTCGAAGGGGAGATCCATCAACAGGCTGAGCTTGAGAAGTATGAATTTGTGCAAGTGTTTGGAACAAGTAATCAAGAACTTCAATCACATGCAAAAAACGCGGTGGCATAGGTGATTGGAGTTGGTTTACTGTGGCTTTGTTATCCTAAGAAGTCATCGAAAGTCTATAAAGGATCAGATTGCAGTCGTGAATCAGTCATGTATATGCTCTCTGAAGAAGGTTATGAACCAGTAAGACAGATCGCTATTGACGATGACTGGTCTGCATTAAGGTTCCGGAGCACTGATAAAATTAAGAAAATGGTTCGAACCTTTGCTGTAACAGAGGCTGGTAAAAAACGTACGGAGCAGGAATAGACTCTCTAGATTGAGGGTCTATTTTTGTTTACAAAAAGTGTTTACCTGTTTACGTGAATTGTACACATGTTTACGATCTTGTTTACATTGTGTTTACAAAAATGTTTACACGTATACAAATTAGTACACATGTTGATATGACGCTATGTATACAGGTTTGTAATCGTTGTACACGAAAAGTGTATACAACGATTACGTAATGTTTACAATTTTACACTTTCATTTCTTTTAAACTTCCTGATTGAAGAATCTATCAATCTCCTATACTCTTATACTAGAGAAGTTAGATACATATCTTTATTAACATCTTAATTAATAGAATGAAAGGATGACAATTTTGAATAATAGTAGAATTGCAGCCGTTGATGTTGGAAATGATTCGATTAAGGCGATTTTTGGAGAAATGGAATATGAACTTAATATCCCAAATATTATTGCCAGAGATACTGAGGACCGCCCTGTAATTGGAATTGAGGAATTAGATGACAAAAATCCTCTTGATGGCATTCATGTCAGAGTCCACTCCCCTGCTTTGAAGGATAATAATGCTATTTACCGTGTTGGTAATCTCGCAACAAAAAGTCCTAATGGAACAGAACTAGATCCTGGCAGCAGCAAGTCTGAGGAAGACCAAACGTTAGTTCTACTTTTTACTACATTAGCATTAGACGCGGTAAAAGAAGGGAATAAGAATAATTTCCGTCAAACGAAAAACGTCATTGATGCGAACTACACACTTGGAACGGGCCTCCCTCTTCGTGAAGTTAAGGAAGGAAAGGACGCAGGCTACCGTTCAAAGTTAATCGGTTCCGTTCACCAAGTTGAGTTTCTAGTTACACCTAAATATCAAGGATTAAAAGTAAACATTAAGTTTGATGAAATAAAAGTATACCCTGAAGGCTTTGCGGCTTACATTAACCTTGTTATGGATAATAACTCAAAAATTATTAATAAGGACTTAATTGATAAGCGTATCTTGATTCAAGATATCGGAGGATTATCAACGGATATCGCCGTTATTAAAAATCGAAATGTCGATGATGATAAAGCACAAGGCTTTAATCTTGGGGTTTCAGAATCATTGGAAGCAATCCGTGAAGAAATTAGAACAAAGCATGGTGTGGAACTAGATAGCCGCCGTGATGTTGTTGAAATCATCACGAAGAAAAACGACCGAAATCATATCATGGTTAAAGGAAGCCGTACTAGTGTTCACGATATAACAGACCGTATCCTGCTAGATTTGGCAAAGAAACAATACCGTTTATTGCGAAATGTTTGGTCAAAGAACTCCCAAACAGAAATTTGCTACTTTGTTGGCGGCGGTGCAACCGTATTAAAGGATTATCTTAAAACATTAAATAATAATCTTGATGGCTTTAATATTGACTTCTTTGAAGATGAAAAAGAGAGTATTTGGATGATGGCAAATGCCTATTACAAGCTCATTATGGATTATGCGAGAAAAGCAGAGAAACAAAAAGTTGAACAAACGCAAACGAAAAAACCTGTTACCAATTAATAGGGTGATGATATGAAGAAGGCTGGTTCAACTGAAATTCAACGGGGACAGGCTATTTCCTTCCGTGTCCCTTCTGACACACCTGACCATTTAATTAAGCAACTGCAAAAATTAAAGGATACCGAAAGAAGAAATTTTTCAAGCAAAATCGCTGAGTTTGTGATGGAAGGTGTCGGTAACGTCAATGCAAGAGAGCGCGAGATCATTACTGTTCCGCTTCCGAAAAAGCTCACAAAGGCACAGCGGGACTGGTTGAAGCACGAGCATTCAGAGGCATTATTGGGCAGTATTATCTATCAATTAATATCTGATCCGGTTCGTTCTACCACTCTCCTCGCAAGTTTAAATAGCAAATCAATCGATATTGATGAAGCTCTATACCTGCAAGAAGAAGTATTTCCTGAGAAACCTGAAATCAGCTCCTATCCAGATAACAATAGTGCGGTTGAGGAAATTGCTGCTTCTATTGATTTATCAGATATGGATGATGATTTAGATGAGTTTGATTGGGAAAATGCCAAACCTTTGATACAAGAAGAAAAGGTAGAGGAAGAGCCTGATTTAGATGACTTGTTGGGTGGATTTTTAGCCAGTATGAATAAGTAAAAAATATGGACCCCATCATAGGGGTCCATATTTTTTTATTGGATCCAAAGTTTAAATAAACCTTCAGTTATGCCTAAGTTGTACATGTAATAGATACCAAACACAGTACTAATTACACCTGTAAACTGGGTAAGGGCCCTATTTAAACTGAATTTTTTCGCACTAAATACAAACGGAATTCCAATTAAGGTAGTAAAGAAAAGCATCCCGATTACAGTTCCAGTTCCAAAAATCAGGATATAAACAGCTGCTTCCCATGCATTATTTACTGTACTCATGGTTAAAACGATCATTGCACCACTTCCTGCAAGACCATGAATCAAACCAATTAGCATAGATTTTAGGTAGGAAACTTTTTTATACTGAGGGGAATGTTCATGTGTGCCGATATGGTCATGGGAATGGACATGTTTATGTAACTCGCCATTATGTTCATGCTTATGTAAATGAATATTTCTAAAGGAAAGAATCGTAGTAATACCAAGGTAAACAAGCATAATTCCTACTAAAAATTCTAATGACATCGCCCATTTTTCTGGAATCTCACCCTTCATAAGAATAAGGACGATTCCAATAATAAATAATGTTGCAGTGTGACCAATCCCCCAAAACACACCAGCTAAAGACGAACGCAGTAACTTTTTACTTTGACTGGCGATGGTGGATACAGCAATAACATGATCCGGCTCAATCGCGTGTTTGATACCAAGAACAAATCCTAAACCAAGTATGGAAAGTAAACCAATTTCCATCCTTTTTCCCCCTTTACTTTTTAAAAATGAAGTAAAGCTAATTATAACATAGAAAAGGATGATCTTATTTTTAATCTATTTGAAATTTAAAGTAGAATATTAAAATTTCCCTATCTGCTATAAAGTTATAATCATATAATAGAAAGTGATTTAGTGAACAAACACTTTTTTTATTTATCTGGAAAAGGAGAAGTACCTATGGAAAAAATGAAAAATTATCGTTTTCCTATAATTTTATTACTATCGATACTCATTGGCGCTATGATCGGATTAGTTATGGAGGAAGACGCCGTAATCCTCCAGCCAATCGGTGATGTCTTTTTAAATTTATTATTTACGATCATTGTTCCACTTATTTTCTTTACGATTTCCTCCTCTATTGCAACTATGGATGGAGCAAAAAGATTAGGGAAAATTCTTGGCTGGATGTTTGGAACCTTCCTCTTTACAGGTCTTATTTCAGCGATTTATATGTACTTTATAGTGAAGTTTGTAAATCCTGGTGATGGTGTAAATTTAAAACTAGTAAAACCAGAGGCTGCGGAGGAATTAAATCCGGTTGCACAAATTGTACGGTACCAGACTTCGTAGAATTGTTTTCGAGAAGCAATATGTTGGTGCATATCGTGATATCCATTCTGTTTGGGTTCGCAGCGCAATCAGTTGGAGAACGAGGAAAGCCTTTTACGAGCTTTTTAAGTTCAGGCTCAGAAGTAATGATGAAGGTTGTTTCTTTAACTATGTATCTAGCACCTATTGGTCTAGGAGCTTATTTTGCAACCTTAGTTGGTCAATACGGTCCGATTCTATTAGGCTCTTATATTAAAGCAGGTATCACCTATTATGTGGCTTCAATTGTGTATTTCTTTGTGGCGTTTACGATATATGCGTTTATGGCAGGTAAGGGACAAGGAATTAGAGTGTTTTGGAGCAATATGCTGATCGACCCGCCAGCAACTATGCTGAATGCAAGCGGAGATAATGTTGCGGGGATGATGGTTTCAAGAATGGTTGAGGGCAGGAATTGGCTTAAGAAAGACGGCATAAAATAAGGGTGCTCCGCTTTCGGGGCACCCTTGCTATTTAGATTACACCTTGTGCAATCATTGCGTCCGCTACTTTTAAGAATCCTGCAATATTGGCACCGACAACAAGGTTGCCTGGGTAGCCATATTCTTCGGCAGCATTCATACTGTTACGATAGATGTTGATCATAATTTGGTGCAATTTTGCATCGACTTCTTCAAATGTCCAAGAAAGTCTTTGGCTATTCTGAGCCATTTCAAGCGCAGATACAGCTACACCGCCAGCATTAGCTGCTTTTCCAGGGGCAAATAAAATATCATTTTCTAAGAATACCTCAACGGCTTCAAGAGTAGATGGCATATTAGCACCCTCTCCAACAGCTTTTACACCATTAGAAACGAGGATTTTTGCAGATTCCTCATCAATTTCATTTTGAGTTGCACATGGTAACGCAATATCACAAGGAATGGACCAAATACCAGCACAGCCCTCATAATACTGAGCTTCAGGATGCGCTAGGACATATTCGCTGATTCTCTTACGTTCTACTTCTTTAATTCGTTTAACAGTCTCAAGATTAATGCCGGATGGATCGTAAACATATCCATTAGAATCGCTGCAAGCAACAACTTTTGCACCTAATTGCGTTGCTTTTTCAATTGCATAAATCGAAACATTTCCTGAACCAGAAACCACAACCGAGCTTCCTTCAAAGCTATAACCTTTGTCAGCAAGCATTTCGTTTACAAAGTAAACAGTACCGTAACCAGTTGCTTCTGTTCGTCCTAAACTACCGCCGTATCCAAGGCCTTTACCAGTTAACACGCCTGCTTCATAAGCACCGCGGATTTTCTTATACTGTCCGAACATATAACCGATTTCACGTGCACCAACACCAATATCACCTGCTGGGACGTCGACATCAGGTCCAATATGTCTGTAAAGCTCAGACATAAAGCTTTGTGTAAAGCGCATAATCTCATTATCTGATTTGCCTTTCGGATCAAAATCAGATCCACCTTTACCTCCGCCAATTGGCTGACCAGTTAATGAATTCTTAAAGATTTGCTCAAAACCTAGGAATTTAATAATACTGGCATTTACGGATGGGTGGAAGCGTAATCCGCCTTTATAAGGTCCGATTGCACTGTTAAACTGTACACGGAAGCCGCGGTTTACTTGAACTTGCCCTTTATCATCGACCCAAGGAACACGGAAGTAAATGACTCTTTCAGGCTCTACGATTCTTTCAAGAATATTGTGCTCCATGTATTTCGGATGTTTCGCAAAAACAGGAATTAGGGAGTCAAAGATTTCCTTAACTGCTTGGTGAAATTCAGATTCATAAGCATTTCTACATACAACTTTATTAAACACTTCGTCCACATATTGAAGTGCTTTGCCTTGTGCATCATGTTTTAACTGTTCAATTGTTTTCAAGCTATCCACCTCTTTAATGGGAAGTTATTTTTTTAAATAATTAGATTATTAATAACCAATATTCTATAATTAAATAATAATCTTAACAATATTAATAATAGATAACATTCATCTCATAATGAGATGAATCGAGGTAAGCATTTTAGAATTACGACAGATTCAATACTTTATGGAAGTAGCGAAACGCGAGCATGTTACCGAGGCTGCAACCGCACTGCACGTCGCACAATCGGCTGTAAGCAGGCAAATCTTTAACCTCGAAAAAGAACTCGGCGTTAATTTATTCATCCGCGAGGGGCGAAACGTCAAACTGCGATGATTGGTCAGATGTTTCTAGAGCATATGGAACAAGCGCGATGAAGGTAATTGACGAGGCACAACGAGAAATTAAGGAATACTTAGACCCCATGAAAGGGACAATTCGTATAGGATTTCCAAGCAGCTTGGCTGGGTATACACTTCCTACCTCCATATCTGCCTTTCGTGAACACCACCCTCAAGTGAAATTTTAACTAAAACAGGGCACATATTAAGAACTGATTAAGGGGGTTATGAATGGTGAGTTCGATATGGCATTGAACAGACCTGTTCCAAAACACAAGAAGATAGTGGGGACAACATTATTTACAGATAATATTGTCACACTTTTACCTTCTAGCCATCCTTTGGCCAAACAGACAGCGATAAAATTAAGTCAACTGCGTGAAGAATCCTTTGTCTTGTTTCCAAAGGAATATATATTAAGGGAAATTATCGTACAAGCATGTGAACAGCTTGGTTTCAAACCGAAGGTGTCGTTTGAGGGAGTTGATATAGACTCGATAAAAGGGTTGGTTTCAGCTGGTCTCGGAATTACACTAATTCCGGAAATCACGCTGGTGGATGGGTTCCCCCGTTCAACGGTTAAGGTACCAATTATTGAGCCTGAAGTGAGCCGTACGGTTGGGGTCATTATACCAAGAGAACGCAAAATGCTCCCTACAGTCAAGCTTTTCAATGACTTTTTAAAAGATTTCTACTCCATCTTGGATCGCTATCAAATGTAAAAGCCCAACTGTGCAGTTGGGCTTAATTTTATGCTTTTTGTTCGAAAAGCTTTGCTATTTCAATGACAGTGTTGACTGCTTTAATCATATTATCGACTGAAATAAATTCATACTTGCCGTGGAAGTTCTCTCCGCCTGTAAAAATATTTGGAGTCGGCAGACCCATATAAGAAAGCTGTGAGCCATCCGTACCACCGCGTATTGGTTTAATGAGCGGTTTGATCTCAAGGTTTTCCATGGCCTGTTGGGCAATGTCGACGATTTCCATAACCGGTTTGATTTTTTCACCCATATTGTAATATTGATCTTTTAATTCCAGTAGGATTGAATCTTTGCCGTATCTATCGTTGAGCATGTCGACAATGCTTTCGATTCTATTTTTTCTCGCTGCGAAGATTTCTTTGTCGTGATCACGGATAATATAATACATTTTCGTTTGCTCGACATCACCGTTGAAGGAAATCAGATGGAAGAAACCTTCATAACCTTCTGTATGCTCAGGTGCTTCCAGGGCTGGCAGCTGGCTATGTAATTCCATGGCAATCTTCATTGAATTCACCATTTTATCTTTTGCTGAGCCTGGATGAATATTAGTGCCCTTGATTGTGATTTTAGCTGCAGCAGCATTAAAGCTTTCGTATTCCAACTCCCCTAGCGGACCACCATCGACAGTGTAAGCATATTTGGCGTTGAATGCTGCAACGTCAAACTTATGCGGACCTCTGCCAATCTCTTCATCCGGCGTGAACGCAACGCGAACCTTACCGTGCTTAATTTCTGGATGTTGAATGAGGTAAGACATTGCGGTCATGATTTCAGCAATCCCCGCCTTGTTATCGGCACCCAGCAGTGTGGTACCGTCCGTAGTTATCAGCGTGTGCCCTTTATAGCTTGGCAGGCTTGGGAAATCCTTCGTTGTCATGGTGACGTTTGGGTTAAGAGGGATATCATTCCCGTCATAGTTTTCAATGATTTGTGGGTTCACGTTCTTGCCTGTGAAATCGGTGGCAGTATCGACGTGAGCCAAAAACCCGATCGTTGGTACATCCTTGTTCGTATTGGAAGGAAGGGTTGCCATCACATACCCATTTTCATCGATTGTCACCTCTTGCATTCCAATCGACTTTAACTCCTCAACCAGCATGTTGGCCAACGTGAGTTGTCCAGGTGTAGAAGGACAGCTCTCATTGCTCTCATTCGACTGCGTATCCACCTTCACATAGGAAGTAAATCTCTCAATGATTTCGTTTTTCACTTTTGCAGCACTCCCCTTTCAATTTTTTACCACTTAATAATAGCATGTGCATGGGGGTGGGAGGAAATGGGATGTGGTTTTGGTTTTGCTTTTGCTTTTGCTTAAAATAGGTAATATGGGTTTCGTAGTGATGGTTGGTGATGGAATACTTGCGGATGGCAGAAAATACTTGCGGATAGCGGAAAATACTTGCGGATAGCAGAGAATACTTGCGGATAGCAGAAAATACTTGCGGATGGCAGAAAATACTTGCGGATGGCAGAAAATACTTGCGGATAGCAGAAAATACTTGCGGATAGCAGAAAATACTTGCAGATGGCAGAAAATACTTGCGGATAGCGGAAAATACTTGCGGATAGCAGAAAATACTTGCGGATAGCGGAAAATACTTGCGGATAGCAGAAAATACTTGCAGATGGCAGAAAATACTTGCGGATAGCAGAAAATACTTGCGGATAGCAAGTATCACTTAGTTTACCTGAAGTCCATTTTATAGACTCTGTCTTTAAATGTTCCTTTACATATGAAATTCATGCTATTTAGAATTCGATTTGCTGTATAGATATCCACCCCCAAAAACTCACGGCACTCCCGATTGGTAATCGTCCTCTTCACCACCAAAAACCACTCGTTCAGAGTCTGCTCATGAGCTAGATGATTGGTCACCTTACAAACTGGACAGTGCCACGATCTTGGTATTTTATTCATCCCAATGTTCCCACAAGATACACACCTCACCCCTGGTTTAATAGCACTAACCGGAATTTGATAAGATTCACAAACAGGTTTTGGAATGTAGGTTTGATGACACCTCAATAATTCAGATGACAGCCAGTTAAATGTAGAAGTATCCAGTCCCTTTCCTTCTCGTGGAAGGCTTTTGATAAAAGGAGGGACCAGGTTCGGGAATAGTATCTTAGTATCGGCAGGGGGAATGTCCACATGTTGCTTCGGATAGGCTAATACAATAGCGCCATATAGGGGTAAATCAATATTCCGCTCGGATAACCATGCGGAAAAGAGTTCTATATTACGCTCCAATTGAACGACGGGACTTTCATAATATTTGATTTGTCCGTCTTCTCGCTTTTGAATAAGCTGTGGCGGGTTATCCCTGAATTCTAAACTGCCTGCTAAGTTTTTGGTTTCTAAAACGACGCCGTAATGGGGTGTTTTCAATAAGTGGTCAATTTGAAAGTAAGTGTCGGAAGAAAGTGATAAATCGTGGAAAATGTTATTTCTGAATGGAAACCGATACCTTCCAAGGACATCTGCCACCTGCTGCTCACCGCCAATTCCAGCCTCAAGGATGGATTGTTTGGAAGCAATCACGGAAATCATTGGATGTTTGTCAGGCAGCCTGCTTTGGGCAGCAATTAAGCCCATTAATGTAAGTGAGTCAGAACGCTCTTTCATTTTTCACCTCCAAATGTATCCTAGCACATCCTCCCCCTTAAATATATAAACTTCATAATTTTGTAAAAAATATAGCTTGTCTAGCGTTGACCAGAGGAGTCAATCGGAGTACACTGTGATTGACTCCTCTGGTCAACGGTAAATGGAAAGGGGCCAAACAGCATGTTTTCGAAGTTTTTAAGCCTGGATTCGGAAAAACAGGATCGAATCATCAACGCAGCAATTAAGGAATTTGCCCAAAAGGGGTATGATAACGCATCAACAAATGAAATGGTGAAAGAGGCTGGCATTTCAAAGGGGCTGCTCTTTCATTATTTTAAAAATAAAAAGCAGTTGTTCTTCTTCCTATTTGATTATTGCTACAACCTGGTGGCAGATGAATTTTATAAAAAGGTTGACTTAACCGAAAGAGACTTTTTTAAAAGAATTCGCCAGGCAGTGCTCATCAAAATGGACCTGCAGCAACAATACCCAGATATCTTAACATTTATCCAAGAAGCCTTTATGCAAGACTCACCGGAAATAAAGGACGAATTTGATAAAAAGAAAATGGAACTTAACGCGGTAAATATAGGGATCATCTATGATGGAATCGATCTCTCGAAATTTAGGGATGACGTCGATGTTCAAAAAATATTAAAAGTCATTTCATGGACCTTTGAAAAAATGAGTGATGAGGAGCTCCACAAAGCGAAAATGGTCCCTGGTCACAAGATTGATTATGATAAAGTTTTTCTGGAAGCAGAAGAATATTTTGAGCTTTTCATTAAATGCTTTTACAAATAAGGGGGCAGTGATGATGAATGTGATTGAGATTAAGAATCTAACAAAGACTTACGGCAAATCAAGAGGGATCAGCGACATTAGCTTTTCTGTCGAGGAAGGTGAGATTTTTGGATTTATCGGACCGAATGGTGCGGGGAAATCGACTACCATTCGGACACTCCTCTCCCTCATTTATCCTACCAGCGGAAGCGCGACTATCTTTGGGAAGGATACTGTCCAATTTGCCCCTGAAATTAAGAAGGAAATTGGCTATTTGCCATCTGAAGTTTTTTATTACGACAATATGAAGGTCAAAGATCTATTAAACTATTCGGCTAGTTTTTATAAAAAGGATTGCAGTAAGAGAATCAAAGAATTGGCGGAAATTATGGATTTAGATCTCAACAAAAAAATTGACGATCTTTCACTGGGAAATAAAAAGAAGGTTGGGATTGTTCAAGGGCTGCTACATGAGCCAAAGTTGATTATTCTGGATGAACCGACGAGTGGATTAGACCCTCTTATGCAGCAGAAGTTCTTTGAACTGCTTGAGGAAGAGAATAGAAAAGGTGCTACCATTCTATTTTCCTCTCATATCCTAACCGAGGTTCAACGACTTTGTAATCGGGTTGCCATTATAAAAGAGGGAAAGATTGTTACCGTAGAAAAGATTAGTACATTGAAAGAAAATACCTATAAGAAGTTCAAAGTAGAAACAAAAGAAACCCTCGCCCCCTATTACTTTAACCTGCCTGGTGTAAATAAATTAGAAGTAAAGGGTAACCTAACGAGCTTTTTATTTAAAGGAAATATCAATGAAGTCATGAGGAAAATTGCGGAAATAGAGATTACAAATCTATGGATTGAAGAGCCAGACCTTGAGGAGATTTTTATGCACTACTACGAGAAGGAGGCCTAAAGCCATGAATATCCTACTTCATGAATTAAGGGCTTATCGAAAGTCTACAATGATCTGGACGCTATCATTAATTGCCGTCGTAGCGCTGTTTATGTCATTTTTTCCTTCTTTTACAAAGGATACAGAAGAATTTAGGAAGCTGCTTGAAGGGTATCCGGTTGCTCTAAGAGAAGCCTTCGGGATAAATCTTGATAATTTCTTCTCCATCCTTGGCTTCTATTGCTATGGGCTGTCGTTCGTTACGCTTTGCGGTGCGATTCAGGCCATGAACCTTGGTACGAGTATTGTCAGCAAAGAAGTCAGGGAAAAAACCGCTGACTTTCTATTAACAAAACCGGTTACACGTACCGCGGTGTTAACAAACAAATTATTGGCGGCACTGATCTCAATTATCATAACGAATATCATATATTTAGCAGCAGCGACCCTGCTCGCATACCAAGTAGCAACAGTAGACTTTAAGGTTAGCATTTTTATCCTGCTTTCATTGACTGTATTTTTTGTACAACTGATCTTTCTAGCATTAGGAATTATTATCTCTGTCGTTGTTCAAAGAATAAAATCAGTGTTGACGGTGTCGCTTGCAACTGTTTTTGCCTTCTACTTTTTAGGAATGTTTAGTAGCACTTCCGGTGATGAAGTAAAACGGTATCTGTCTCCATTCAAATATTTTGATACTGCTTATATCATAGAGAAATCTGGTTATGAGGCTTCGTTTTTAATAACTGGAGCAGTTGTTATTATTATTGCGATTGGCGCTAGCTTCTATATCTATGCCAAAAAGGATATTCACTCGGTCTAACAAGGAGAAGTGATGATAAGATGAATATTTTTTTAAAAGAAATGAAGTCACATAGAAAATCGCTTCTATTTTGGAGTATCGGGATATTCCTAATGGTTGCGTCAGGGATGTTTAAATATGAGAGTCTTTCTTCTTCTGGACAGCCGATGAATGAAATGCTGGGGGGAATGCCCAAATCAATGCTTGCTGTATTAGGAATAGGAGAATTTGATATTTCAACGGCAACCGGTTATTACGGGTTACTATTTATCTATTTGTTATTAATGGCGACCATTCATGCGGCCATGCTCGGCGCAACGATCATTGCAAAAGAAGAGCGGGACAAAACAACGGAGTTTTTATTTGTTAAGCCCGTATCAAGAAATCGAATTATTACCGCAAAATTGCTGGCAGCATTCTCAAATATCCTAATCTTGAACTTGGTTACCTTTGTTTCATCACTTGCATTAGTCAGGAAATACAGCAATGGTGAAGTGGTTACCGAGGATATTGCAATGACAATGGCGGGAATGTTTATTTTGCAGCTGTTATTCATGGTAATTGGCAGCTCCCTTGCAGCGGGTAAAAGGAAATCCAAATCGGCAGCTTCCTTAGCAACCGGCGTTCTTTTGCTTACGTATGTGATTTCGGTTGCCATTGACTTGAATGAAGACATTGAAGGCTTAAAATACATTACCCCGTTTAAATATTTCGAGGCAAAAAGTGTGATGTTCGGAGGCGGTTTTGAGCCGATCTTTGTCCTATTATCCGGCGTCCTGATTGCTGCACTTACAGTCGCGACCTTTGTCTTTTATAAAAAAAGAGATTTAAATGTGTAAACGTTTTTAATAACATGGTTATAGTGTTAAAATAGTGAAAGCGCAATTGGATAAAGGAGGATAACACTATGAGCCAAAATGAAAACACTACACTACCGCCAAAAACATGCTCCATTGAACGTTTAGTTACAATGGAAAGTGATGTTAAAAAGGTGCTTGCAGGAGAAAAGACTGCAACTCGCCGAAATGGAAGATATGCCGATCCAGGAGAAATCATGACACTTGAAGGACGTCAATTTGTCGTGGAACGAGTCTATTCACAAAGCTTAGGTGAGTTGACGGATGATGACGCTCGCCGCGAGGGCTTCCCTACGGTTGAAGAGTATAAGCAATCAATTCTTGCTTACCACCCTGGGATGCCATGGCTGCCGCAAATGCGCGTTTGGGTTCATGAATTTCGCCCGCTGGAAGATTAATTAAAAGTATGAGTTCTTATCCTAGAACTCATACTTTTTTTGCTATAATAGCTTTATCCATAAATTTGAAAAGGGTCCTCGAGGTGAAGGGTAATGGGGTTTTTAGCAAAATACATAAAGAAATATTGGAAGTCTTTTAGCTTAGCAGTGTTATTTTTAACCTTTGAGGCGATAAGTGATTTGTTAATGCCAACGATCATGGCGAAAATCATTGATGTCGGTGTCGCGGGCAGGGATATAGGTTATGTACTTAATATGGGCGGATTAATGCTGCTGATTACACTTTTTGGTGCGATTGCAGCTTCAACACGAAGTATATTAGCCAGTATTGTTTCCCAAAGCTTTGGGTCGGAGTTACGGTCGGACTTATATAAGAAGATCCAAACGCTATCCTTTAAAAATATCGACCGTTTTGAACGCGCGTCGTTAATCACGAGGCTGACCAACGATGTAACACAGGTACAAGTTTTTGCGAATGGTTTAATGCGAATTTTTGTAAAATCCCCGCTATTAGCCATCGGGGGTTTAATCATGGCGACACGATTAAACTTCCATTTATCGGTTGTATTGATTGTAGTGGTCCCGATTGTCGCCTTATTTATCATTCTAAATTTAAGACTTGGGTTCCCCATGTTCTCAAAAGTCCAAAAAGCACTGGATCGTGTAAACGGAGTCATGCGCGAGTACTTATCGGGTGTCCGCGTGGTGAAAGCATTCAATCGCTTTGATGTTGAAGTCAACAAGTTTGAGAAGACGAATGAAGAGTTTAAACAGCAATCGGTTTCAGCAACTAGGTTAATGGCGGTGTTCAGCCCAGCGATTATGCTGACGGTGAACCTTGGCATTGTCGCTGTCCTTTGGATTGGCGGTTACGGGGTGACGAATGGCAATGTGCAGGTTGGACATATTATTGCTTTTATTAACTACATGACGCAGATTCTTTTTTCATTAATGATGATCTCGATGGTTTTTAATATGTTTGTCCGCGCAAAAACTTCTGCCGTCAGAATAGGTGAGGTTTTTTCCGAGGAGGTTGACTTGACCTGGGAAGAGGGACAGAACTCTGCCCTAGTTGAAAAAGGAAGAATTGAGTTTAGCAATGTTTCCTTTTCTTATGAAGGAACAAGCGGGGAACCCGTTTTGAAAAATATTAATCTATCAATCTTACCAGGTGAGACTGTCGGAATTATTGGCTCGACAGGCTCTGGAAAAAGTACTCTTGTTGGCTTAATACCCCGGTTTTATGATATCAGTGCTGGGTGTATCAAGGTCGATGGTGAGGATATACACCTCGTTGACCCTAAAAGACTGCGAGAAAAGATTGCCTTTGTCCCGCAAAAGACGATTCTTTTTACCGGAAGTGTCGAGGAAAACATTAAATGGGGAAAAGAAGACGCCTCAACTGAAGAAATCTTAAAAGCGGCAGAGATTGCCGGTGCGCATGACTTTATTAGTGCTTCTCCTGAAGGATATCAAACTAGAATCGGACAAGGCGGAGTAAACTTTTCTGGAGGTCAAAAGCAACGGCTTTCGATCGCTAGGGCTTTAATTAAAAATCCGGAAATTTTGATCTTGGATGATAGTACCAGTGCGGTTGATGTCACCACAGAGGCTAGAATCAAAGAGGGTTTAAAAA
The DNA here is from genome assembly GCF_013409995.1 of Neobacillus driksii. Classification (GTDB taxonomy): domain Bacteria; phylum Bacillota; class Bacilli; order Bacillales; family Cytobacillaceae; genus Neobacillus; species Neobacillus driksii. The sequence goes on along the minus strand of NZ_JACCBX010000005.1, from coordinate 421,840 downwards.
AATATGCAAAGGGTCTGACATGCCTCCTCATTGCACAGCGGATCACCTCAATTATCGATGCAGATAAAATCGTGGTCATGGACCACGGGGAAATCGTTGGAATTGGAAAACACGAACAATTATTAAGAGACTGCAGAGTTTATCAGGAAATCTATCAATCACAAGTCGGTAAGGAGGTGGCACTCTAAATGTCGAAAACAGCAGATCAATCAAGTAACACACCACCTCCCTTATCCATGCCGGGAAGACCTGGCGGCTTTTCCGGCCATCGCCGGGGAGCGCCGATTGTAAAACCAAAGAACTTTAAGGAAACAATTAAGAGGTTATGGTATTATTTCGGCAATGAAAGAAGAATGCTCAGTATTGTTTTTTTATTCATTTTTTTTAGTGCAGCACTATCCTTGCTGTCACCATTTTTAATTGGAAAAGCTGTCGATGCGATAAGCTTGAAAAAACAAGTAGATTTTAATTTTCTTGAAGTCATGATCGTTATTCTAATATCAGCATTTATCTTAGACGCGGTGTTGACTTTTCTCCAGGGCTGGCTGATGGCAGGTGTCTCGCAACGAATTGTCAAACGATTGCGTGATGCACTTTTTAAAAAACTGCAAAAACTGCCAGTTGCTTTTTTTGACAAGCGGACACATGGAGAATTAATGAGCCGGCTTTCAAACGATATTGATAATGTCAGCAGCACCATCTCGCAATCGACAACACAGCTGATGTCCGGTGTCATAGTAATTAGCGGTTCATTCATTATGATGTTAATCCTCAGCCCGATTTTGACAGTGGCAAGCTTGGTAACGGTTCCACTTGTGTTTCTGTTAACGAAGACGATTGCAAAACGAACAAGTGTCCTGTTTAAAGATCAGCAAATCCAGCTGGGAAAACTAAATGGACAAATTGAGGAAACGATTTCGGGCATTGAGGTAGTGAAGGCCTTTAATCATGAAGAAAAAGTAATCTCAGAGTTTGAAGAGGTCAATCAGAAACTGCGTGAGGTCGGCCTTAAGGCGCAAATTTGGTCCGGCTTTCTTATGCCAATCATGAACGTCATTAACAATTTAGGCTTTGCGATTGTAGCGGTAACAGGGGGATTTTTGGCTGTCGAAAATATGATTACCGTAGGTGCGATTGCAAGCTTTATCACCTACTCTCGTCAGTTTGTCCGGCCGCTGAATGACCTGGCGCAAATTTTTAATATGCTGCAGTCAGGTGTAGCTGGTGCGGAGCGCGTATTTGAAATACTCGACGAGCAGGAGGAACCAGATGATGTGCAGGATGCGGTTGTACTGGAAAATCCAAAGGGACATGTTGTGTTTGAAAATGTCAGCTTCGGCTACCGCGGCGATGTGTCGATTTTAAAAAATGTTAGTTTTGAAAGTAATATTGGCAGCAGTACGGCGCTAGTTGGACCAACCGGGGCGGGAAAAACGACAATCGTTAACTTGCTAACAAGGTTTTATGATGTGACAGATGGCAGGATTTTGTTAGACGGCCGTGATATTCGGGAATATACCCGCGATAGCTTAAGAAGCTGTTTCGGCTTTGTTTTGCAGGATACTTACCTCTTTTCAGGAACCATTAAGGAAAATATTAAGTATGGAAAGCCTGGTGCAAGTGATGAGGAAGTCATCAATGCGGCTAAGATGGCGAATGCAGATGCCTTTATTAAACGTCTGCCAAATCAGTATGAGACCATCCTCTCAGAAAACGGTGGAAACTTAAGTCAAGGGCAGCGCCAGTTGATTGCCATCGCCAGGGTAATTCTCGCAAAGCCAGCTGTATTGATTTTAGATGAGGCCACGAGTAGTATTGATACCCGTACTGAGCTTCATATTCAAGAGGCACTGCTATCTCTTATGGAGGGCAGGACAAGCTTTATTATCGCCCATCGTTTGAACACCATTCGTGACGCAGATAGCATTATGGTGATTGAAAATGGGAACATTGTAGAACAAGGAAATCATGGGGAACTCATGGATCAGCAAGGCAGATATTATAATATGTTCTTTAATCAATTTAAAAATGTAGAAATCGCGGTAGATTAAATAATGATAAATCATTAGGGAATAATGTCACTAATGGTATCTATAAGGGGGCAGGTTATGAAAAAAGAAATTTCTAACCGGAGATTGCTCTGGGTTTCTGGAACGGGCTGGATGTTTGACGCAATGGATGTGGGAATGCTTTCTTTCATTATTGCAGCATTAAGTGTGGAGTGGGATTTAACGGCCAAACAAATGGGCTGGATTGGCAGTATTCAATCGATTGGAATGGCGGTTGGGGCATTACTTTTTGGCTTAATGGCAGACCGAATTGGCCGAAAAAATGTTTTTATTATAACCTTATTATTATTCTCCATTGCAAGTGGGATTTCTGCTTTTGCCACATCAATTACTATTTTTCTTATATTAAGATTTTTTATTGGAATGGGGCTAGGCGGTGAGCTTCCTGTAGCCTCGACACTGGTATCGGAAAGCGTTCCGGCAGAAAAACGAGGGAGAATCGTTGTGTTACTGGAAAGCTTTTGGGCAGCCGGTTGGCTGATTGCAGCCGTGATTTCCTATTTTATTATTCCAAAATTCGGCTGGCAAACGGCCCTGTTAATTAGTGCGACACCTGCACTGTATGCCTTATATTTAAGGATTGGTTTACCTGACTCTCCTAGATTTGAAGCAATTAAGGATAAAGAGAAGATTTCTGCATTCCAAAGCATCGCGAATCTTTGGACCAATGAGTACCGCCGCCGGACTACTATGCTCTGGATTGTTTGGTTCTGTGTCGTCTTTTCTTATTATGGCATGTTTTTATGGCTCCCGAGTGTAATGGTGTTAAAAGGGTTTAGTCTCATAAAAAGCTTTGGATATGTATTGATCATGACGCTTGCTCAATTACCTGGTTATTTTACAGCTGCATGGTGTATTGAAAGATTCGGCCGAAAATTTGTACTAGCTGTTTATTTAATTGGGACAGCCATCAGTGCTTTTCTTTTTGGAAATGCAGAGTCAACGGCACTATTAATCACATCAGGAATACTTTTATCGTTCTTTAATCTTGGAGCATGGGGCGGATTATATGCCTATACTCCTGAACAATATCCAACGATTATCCGCGGGACGGGCTCAGGATCGGCCGCAGCCTTTGGTCGATTAGGAGGAGTGCTTGGACCGTTATTAGTTGGTTATCTAGTGGCGCAAAATACATCCATCTCCACCATCTTTACTATCTTTTGTATATCCGTTTTCATCGCTGCATTGGCTGTAATCTTCTTAGGAAAAGAAACAAAAAATAAAGTATTAGTATAATGATTAGGTGAGAGAGATTTCTATTGAAGACTCTCTCTTTTATTTTTTAACACAGCATGATTTTAGCCCTTTAATGCGGAAAAGCCTTTGAACACAATAGTTTAACCTTATGATTATAGTAGGAATTCAACATTATACTAATTTTTCAGAATTATATTAAAATAATGCAGTTTCTACTAGACGTACAGGAAATTATTTTGTACAATGTTTTCAGAATATTATCTTTTTTTAAACATCTCGGAGATAAACACAACGGTTAAAAGGGGACTATTAAAAATAGGGGGTATAGACAGTGAGGAAGAAAAAGTTAGCAGGTATTTTTATGTCGTTCATGATGGCTGCAGGCGTATTAGCAGGCTGTAACTCATCAAGTACAAGCGGTGAAAAGGATGGGGAAACCATCAAAATCGGTGCCAACCTTGAACTTTCAGGCGGGGTAGCTTCTTATGGTCAGTCCATTGAAGAAGGTTTGAAATTGGCCATTGAAGAAATCAACAAAGAAGGTATTGATGGTAAGAAGCTAGAGCTTGTAACATTCGATAATAAATCAGACGCAGCTGAAGCAACAAACGGCGCCATTAAGCTGATCAGCCAAGATAAGGTTTCAGCTATTATTGGTGCAGCTACAAGTACAAATACATTAGCACAAGTGGAAATTGCACAGAAAAACAAAACTCCATTGATAACACCAACTGGTACAAATTCAACGATTACGTTCAAGGATGGGGTTCTGAATGACTTTGTATTCCGTACTTGCTTCATCGACCCATTCCAAGGTACGGTAGCAGCTAACTTTGCTTCCAAGGACCTTAAAGTTAAAAACGCTGCTATCATCATTGACAGTTCTAGTGACTATTCAAAAGGACTAGCTTCTTCTTTCCAAAAATCGTTTGAATCAAGCGGTGGGAAAGTGGTTGCTGAAGAAGCATATGTAGCAAAGGATACTGATTTCAATGCGATCTTAACAAATATTAAAGCTAAGAATCCAGAGTTTGTTTTCCTTCCAGGGTTTTATGAAGAAGTTGGTTTAATCATCAAGCAAGCACGTGCTTTAGGCATTAATGTACCAATCATGGGAGGCGACGGCTGGGATTCTCCTACTCTAGTAGATATCGCAGGTGCTGGTTCGTTAAACAACACATACATCACAAACCACTATTCTTCTGGAGACTCTGACCCAAAAGTACAAGACTTTGTAAAAGCATTCCAAGGAAAATATAAAGATAAATCTCCAGATGCTTTTGCTGCATTAGGTTATGATACTGCCTACTTCCTTGCAGATGCGATTAAGCGTGCTGGCAGCGGCGATCCTGAGAAAATCCGTAAAGCTCTTGAAGAAACAGATGGACTTGCAGTTGTATCTGGTAATTTAAAAGTTAACGAGAACCATGATCAGGTTAAAGCGGCAGTTATCCTTGAGTACAAAGAGGGCAAACAAGAATTTAATACGAAAGTTAATCCGTAATTTTATAGAGAAAAAGAATAGGGAGAATGAGTGTCTCCCTATTCCCTTTTTGAAAATAGTTTCCTAATTTTAGGAGGGTCAAGACATGGAATTTTTACAACAGCTTGTTAACGGGGTGTCTTTGGGCAGTATATATGCGTTGATTGCCCTTGGTTATACGATGGTTTATGGAATTGTTAAATTAATAAACTTTGCCCATGGGGACGTATTCATGGTCGGAGCATTTATCGGTTTTTATTCTATTACGATATTAGATTTAGGATTTTTCCCATCCTTGCTGATCTCAATGGTAACCTGTGCCATCCTGGGAGTTTTAATTGAAAGGATTGCTTACAAACCTTTGCGTAATGCAACTAGGATTGCTGCACTTATTACGGCAATTGGAGTATCACTGTTAATTGAATATGGAGTAATTTATGTACGAGGCGCACAGCCAGAGGCATATCCAGGCGACCTTATCCCGGCAACAAGCATTGACTTCCTGGGTGTAAAGGTTAGTAGTCAGTCATTGATGATTTTAGGTACCTCTGTCGTATTGATGGTCTTATTGCAATTTATTGTTCATAAAACCAAAATTGGAAAAGCCATGCGTGCAGTTTCCTATGATATGGATGCTGCGAGATTAATGGGTATCAATGTTAACAATACCATTTCTGCAACTTTTGCGATTGGATCTGCGTTAGCCGGTGCGGCGGGTGTTGCTTTTGGTATGTACTATACAAAAATTGAACCATTGATGGGGATTATTCCAGGCCTTAAAGCCTTCGTTGCGGCCGTACTCGGCGGAATTGGAATTATTCCGGGTGCAATGGTTGGCGGTTTGTTGTTGGGTGTCATTGAATCACTAGTAAGTGCTGCTGGCTTCTCATTATGGCGAGATGGCGTAGCGTTTGTCGTACTAATCTTAATTTTGATTTTCCGTCCAGCCGGTTTATTCGGTAAAAATGTACGGGAAAAAGTGTAAGGGGGCTATAGCGATGAATATGCTTAAAGGTGCGAAAGGTTTTTGGTCATCAATCGTATTAGCCGTTGTTTTTGGTATTGCCATGCAATTTTTAATTACCGGAGAAATAATTAATTTCTTTTATGTAAACACACTTTATTTTATTGGTATTAACATTATTCTTGCTGCGAGCTTACATCTGATTATTGGAATTACCGGACAGTTTTCAATTGGACATGCAGGCTTTCTTGCTGTAGGCGCTTATGCCTCAGCCATTATTACGATGAAATTAGAGCTGCCTTTCGTGCTTGGATTAGTGGCGGGAGGAGTCGCCGCTGCAATTGCGGGCTTAATTATTGGTATTCCAACACTTCGGCTAAAAGGAGATTATCTAGCAATTGCCACACTTGGGTTTGGGGAAATTGTCCGGATTGTCTTTTTAAATATTGAATATGTCGGTGGAGCAAGCGGGATGACCGTTACGCAGCTCACTACTTGGCCATGGCTTTTCGGGAGTATCCTTTTAACACTTCTTGTCATCAGGAACTTTACGAATTCAACTCATGGACGAGCTTGTATCTCTGTTAGAGAAAATGAAATTGCGGCTGACGCCATGGGGATCAATACAACTTACTATAAGGTAGTTGCATTTGCCATTGGAGCCTTCTTCGCGGGTGTCGCGGGTGCTTTATATGCACACAACTTTTTCATTATCCAGCCGACAAACTTCGGTTTCTTAAAATCTTTTGATATCTTAATCTTCGTTGTTCTAGGTGGATTAGGAAGCATGTCTGGTGCAGTATTGGCTGCAATCCTTTTAACAATTGTTTCTACCTTCTTGCAAAGCTATCCTGAATTACGGATGATTATTTATAGCCTAGTGTTAATCATTATGATGCTTTACCGTCCACAAGGAATTATGGGAACAAGAGAATTAACTTCATTCTTTAAGTTTGGAAAGTCTGCAAAAGGGGGAGTCAACGATGGCAGTAAAAACACCGTTGCTTAAAGTAAATAATGCAGGCATCCGTTTTGGCGGATTAAAGGCTGTTTCAGACGTGAACCTCGAATTAAAGCAAGGTGAGTTAGTTGGTTTGATTGGACCGAATGGTGCCGGTAAAACCACATTCTTCAACTTGTTAACAGGTGTCTATGTACCAACTGAAGGCAGTATTGAGTTGGATGGAGACAAATTAAATGGATTAGCACCCTATAAAATTACTAAAAAGGGAATCAGCAGAACCTTTCAAAATATTCGTTTGTTTAATGAATTGTCGGTGCTCGATAATGTAAAGGTAGCCTATCACTCCCTTGCTAAGCATTCGATTATGAGTTCGATCTTCCGCCTCCCTAAGCACTTTTCAGAGGAAAAGTATATGGAGGAAAAAGCAGTAGAGTTTTTGAAAATCTTTAACCTAGATAATGTTATGCATGAAACGGCGAAAAACCTGCCATACGGCCAGCAGCGCCGTCTAGAGATTGCCAGGGCGCTGGCAGCGAATCCGAAATTATTGCTGCTTGATGAACCTGCAGCAGGTATGAATCCACAGGAAACAGAAGAATTAATGAATTTAATTGCCTTAATTCGTAAAAGGTTTGATTTAACGATTCTTTTAATTGAGCATGATATGCTTCTCGTCATGGGTGTATGTGAGCGAATCTATGTACTTGACCATGGTCAACTAATTGCGGAAGGAACTCCTGAGCAAATCAGAAATAATCCAAAAGTCATCGAGGCGTATCTTGGGGAGGAGGTTTCGTAATGCTGAAAATTGAAGATATCAATGTATATTATGGCAATATCCATGCCTTAAAGGGCGTTTCTCTCGATATTAACGAAGGGGAAATCGTGACCTTGATTGGAGCGAATGGAGCAGGGAAAAGTACGCTCTTAAAAACGATTTCTGGATTACTAAAGCCAAAGAACGGAAACATTTTGTTTGAGGGTCAACCGATTTCCGGCAAGGTAGCACAGGCGATTGTGAAACAGGGGCTTTCACATGTTCCTGAAGGGCGCCGTGTATTTGCTAATATGTCAGTAGAGGAAAACCTCGAATTAGGGGCATATTTACGAAAAGATAAGCAAGGCATTAAAGAGGACTTTGATAAGGTCTATAACCTGTTCCCGCGTCTGCTGGAGCGGCGTAAGCAGCTGTCTGGTACACTATCAGGCGGTGAGCAGCAAATGCTTGCAATGGGCAGAGCGTTGATGGCACGTCCGAAGCTTTTGCTATTAGACGAGCCTTCTATGGGTCTGGCTCCCCTTTTAGTAAAAACCATTTTTCGAATCATTGAAGAGATTAATAAGTCTGGTACTACCATCCTATTGGTAGAGCAGAATGCGAACATGGCATTATCGATTGCAGACCGCGCCTATGTTATAGAGACAGGAAAAATCGTTCTTTCAGGCTCTTCCGATGAATTAAATCAGAGCGACCAGATAAGAATGGCCTACCTTGGTGGACATTAAAAGACATGTGACTTTTTCACATGTCTTTTTTCTTGGACTATTACATTTTTACTTTTTGTTGTTGTGTTTCTAGCTTAAATTGATGGCGAAGCTTTGGCTGGAGGGCATGTTTGACTTTAATCACATACTCTTCATATAGCTGCTCTAAACCAACTAATGCAAGAGAGAAAAAGTTTGCGTAATTTTTTTGTACCTCCCACTTTAACTCGTTCTTACCACAAATACTATATTTATTTAATTCTTCGATTTCCTTTTGGATTTTTGCTAATTCTACTTGCTGTTCTGCCTCAGGCAGAGAAAGAACATAATCTATTTTTTCAATATAAGCTTGTGACTTTTCAATCTTGCCTTTAATTTCTTCGTAGCTGGCTTTATCGATTAGACCATACTTTAATTTAAAATCGTTCAGTTTTTGTGCAGAATCATAGGTTGAGTTTACGATATCATCACGTGTCATTTGTGTTGTTTCATAGCTTAGCATATGCTTCCAAGACGGCTGGGTAATCGCCTTGCGGTGGTCCTCAAGAGTATGACAGAATTTTTTAAAGCCGTGAAGTTCTGGATTTTCAAAAGCTGGGCTTGCAGGATCAAGGAACGGTGCAAGCGGTGCGACAAAGTAGAAAAGTCTAGGATCTTGATTGCATGCAAGATGAATTTCTTCACAGAAATCAATGTTTTCAAGCGCACTTTGGTAGGTCTGGCTCGGAATCCCTGTCATGAAGAATAAGTCGATTTTCTTGGCACCATGCTTTAAGGCGAAATTAAGTGTTTCAATTACCTTAGGATTGGTACAATTAAACTTACCATTATACCTTCTGATTTTTTCATCATGCGTTTCTAGCGTAATTTCAATACTGTATTTTGGACAGCTTTCATTCATCATTTGAAAGAATTCTTCACCTGCGTATTGGAATAATTCGAACACGATTTCATTTTTAAGATTAAGTTGTTTAAGACGGCTAAAGAATTCTTTTACATATTCACGTCCGCCTTGACGCAGGTCATGCAGGATAAAGATAGGCGCGCGGCTGAAGCGTGAAATAAATTGAATATCGCAGGCAAGCTTTTCTGGCGACCTTAAGGCTAGAGAACTTCTTCCACAGTTTTGATCGTAGGCGTCCTTCGAACCACCGCAGATAAGACAGTTTTGCGAACAGCCTCTTGCAGTCAGTAGTGCGGTATTAGGATATTGCAGCCAGCCGTTGTATGGCAGTTGGTCAAGGAAGTTACGATATTTAAAGACAGATCGGACAGTGTAACGATAGCCTGGCACATCGATATCATCCAAATCCTTTGGTACATAAGTGATGGGGTTATAACCAATCTCACTGCCTTTTTTCCAAGTTAGATTTGGAATGTCAGCATAGTGCATATTTCCAAGCTCCAATTTATTCATCAGCAGAAGCATAAGCTTTTCTGTTGAGTCACCACGCATAACGAAATCAATAAAAGGATATTTAATTAACTCTTTATGATAATAGGTGGCTGATAAGCCCCCAAAAATCATCGGTTTATCTGGATGGAGCTTTTTAACAATTTTAGCTAATTCAATACTGCCATGTGCATGCGGTAGCCAATGAAGGTCTATTCCGAAGGCACGTGTATTGATTTTTTTTAGTTTTTTCTCAACATCAAATTTTTCACTCATCAGCATGCGATTCGCGATGTTGATAATTTTTACGCGAAGACCGAACCGTTCTAAATAGTCAGCAATACTGGTTAATCCAATTGGATACATTTCAAACACTGGTGATGACGGCACTACATCGCTGATTGGACCTGCAAGCAGGGAATTTTTTCGAAAGTCATAAACACTTGGTGCGTGTAAAAGGACTAAATCGTACTTCATATAAGCCACCCTTTTCATATTTATAAAGTTTATATTTTTATTGTGAATGATTTCACATATTATCTTTGATCTAAACGTGGCAAAATGATAAACCAGATAAAAATTATTGCCAGAATCCACTACTGTAATTATTTTCTAACTACCTTTATTTTACTATAACGATGGATTAATAGAGTGACAAACGGGTGACAACAATTTGGAGATTCCGTGGAAAAAAATTAAACCCAAATAGACAATTTGAGCATACTTTATTGGGAAAACACATAAAGGGAGGAATATGTCTTGAATTATTATGGTTATCCCAATCAGTACGGAATGTATCCTGTATCAGAACCAAACCAACAGACAGCTCGTTTTGGGGGAGGGCAACAGCCAGGATTCCAGCCCCCGCCATTTGGTGGCGGACAGCAAGGTTTTCCACCGTTTGGAGGAGGGCAACAAGGTTTTCCACCATTCGGAGGAGGACAACAGCAAGGCGGGGCACCATCCTCACCACCACCATCTTACACGCCACAAGAATCACCCTCTTTATACGCTGTAGACCCTGGAGCAATCAGAGGCTGTCTTTACCGCTATACCTATGTTTGGCTCAGCAATGGGAGCAGTTTCTGGTATTATCCAACATATGTTGGAAGAGATTCAATTGCCGGATATCGTTGGAGAGGATACCGCTGGGTATATTATGGAACTGATTTAAGAAGAATTCGATCATTTAGATGCTCATAGATTATTAAACTAGGTAATGAATCGAGGGATTCATTACTTTTTTTATTTTTGTACGTGATAATTGTTATAATGATTGTAAAAATAAAGGATGAGAAAAATTGGCTAAGGTGAAAACAAACGCTATTCGGATTCTAGATGCAAAGAAGATCGCCTATGAAGTGCTTACATATGATAATCAGGATGGAAAAATTGATGGTGTTTCTGTTGCGGCGAAGATAGGCAGGGATCCGCGTGAAGTATATAAGACATTGGTCGCCCAAGGGGCAAGTAAAAATATTTATGTATATGTGATACCAGTAGAAGCTGAATTAGATTTAAAAAAGGCAGGAAAGGCAGCAGGAGAAAAAAATGTGGAAATGATTCCTGTTAAGGATATTTTGAAATGGACCGGATATATTCGCGGCGGCTGCTCGCCCATTGGGATGAAAAAGGAATATAAGACATTTATCGATGAAAGTTGTTTAGAGCTTGACTATATGGTGGTCAGTGCGGGGAAAATAGGCGTCCAAATCGTAATCGATCCAAAATTGTTAATAAATCTGACTAAGGCTGAAACAGTTGATGTCAGAAAATAATTAATAGGCATTCACCTATAAACGGATATTGCATAAGATATGTTGAAATGAAAAGCGGAAGCGCCTTGATCAGGGAAAAAGTGAACTGCTTTTTTCCTAGGGAAAAATGAAGTTCAATTTTTCCTAGGCGTTACAGCTAGACATATGAAACTTTGCTATGTCACGTAAAAGGGAGTGTTCAGAAGTGGCAGGAAAGATAAAAAATTATTATGCAGGCGGCAATACAGCTAGGGGATTTCATAACCTTTATGATTCAAACCTCCAAGGGCTAGAACGGCTCTACATTCTTAAAGGTGGACCTGGAACAGGGAAATCCTCTTTAATGAAAAACATCGGTAATGAGTGGCTCGAAAAAGGGTATGATATTGAGTTCTTGCATTGCTCGTCAGATAATAGTTCTATTGATGGAGTAATCATACGTGCCTTAAAGGTGGGAATCGTGGATGGAACCGCTCCGCATGTAATTGAACCCAAAGCTCCAGGTGCTGTGGAACAGTATATTAATCTAGGGGAAGCATGGGACGCAAAAGCGCTCGCTGGTGAGAAAACGAATATTCAACGTTTAACTAAACAAATCAGTGCGTCCTTTAATTTAGCTTATTCAACCTTTAAACAGGCTTTAGATATCCATGATGATTGGGAGAAAATTTATATTGAAAACATGGATTTTGAAAAAGCAGATCAGCTGACCAACAAGTTAATCCAGTCTTTTTTTGGAAAGCTGAAGATAAATAAACAGGCAGATATCCGCCATCGGTTCTTAGGGGCTGCAACACCTAAAGGAGCGGTTGATTTTGTTCCGAATTTAACGGAGGATATTGAAAAACGTTATTTTATTAAAGGTCGTCCCGGTTCCGGGAAATCAACGATGCTGAAAAAGCTCGCGGCAGCGGCAGAAGCAAGAGGCATTGATACAGAGGTTTATCACTGTGGATTTGACCCTAACAGTTTGGATATGGTGATCTATAGAGAGCTTGGTATAGCTATTTTTGACAGTACAGCTCCACACGAGTATTTCCCGAGCCGTGCCGGCGATGAAATCATTGATATGTATGAGCTGTTGATTACTCCTGGAACGGATGAAATTTACGAAGATAAAATTAAACCAATCGCCGAAAGCTATAAGAATAAAATGCAGGAAGCTATCTCTTATTTAGCAAGAGCGAAAGAACTTCACGATCAACTCGAAGCGATTTATGTTCCAGCAATGGATTTTGCTGTTGTCGAACATATACAGGCAAGGATTTCAGAGGAAATTAGACAATTAGAAAACGACACAATTGTAAGTCCTCAGTAATCAAAAAGAGAAAAAAGCATGTATAAGAACTGTCTGAATAGGGGCAGTTTTTTACGTGATACTTATGTGCTGGGTTGGGGAGGATAACTGTAATGTCCAATAATTTTTCTGTCGAAGGAGCTATTTATCGTGAAAAATGACCCGAATTCAGTAAAAAACATTGTAGAAGCCAATCTTGAAATCAATAAAGAGTTGGAAGATGGGGAGGTGCAGGAGCCTATACAATCAAAATCAGAAACTGAAAGAGCCAATATAGAGTTACAGAATCAATTCAATAATGATAGTAATAAAGACATACGTACCTCTCCTGCAGCCATTTCTACCCCTCAATAGACCCAAAGAGAGTCGGCTTCCCTACATGGTTAGCCGACTCTCTTTTATTCATGAGGATTGGTTTTGCTTTGCTGACTTTTGTTTCGCTTATTTCCCTTGCTGTTATCTCCGCTGACAAACTCACTCGCGAATTCAGCTTCAGCATGTCCAGCTTGAGGCGAATTTTGATTTTTACTGCCCTTATTAACTTTTTTTGTCATGATATCTTCTCCTTCCTTCAATTGGTACACTATAGTTTGGCATTTGCCCAATTGTTTATGCACCTAAAGAGGAGTTAGAAAAGAAGTACCGAATACTGTAAAAGCACCCTCTTTTTAAGGAGAATGCTTTTTGATGGTTTATTTTTTTTCGGATAACCAAGTAGCTAGAATTTTTGCATCTGTCTCGTCAACTAACTTACCAGGCATCATGCCTTTACCATCTTGAATACGTGTTAGGATTCCTTTTTTAGATAGCTGACTGCCGATTGTTTTTAAAGTAGGACCAGCTTTGCCTTCTAGCTGATCACCATGACAGGAAGCACAGCTTTTTTTATAGACAAATTCTCCTGCCTCAGCTACAGAATGGGTTCCTTGTGAGTGGACTTCTTCACTGCTTAAAGGTACTTCATCAACTAGCGCTGAATAAGGAACAAATTGAATTTCATGTGGTACACCTTCTGCAGGAATTTCGGTAATTAATTCTCCTGTTTCAGTATCCCAAATTTGAACGCCAGAAACTGCCTCGCCGCCAAGTTTATACGGATAACGTTTATCCATTCCATGATTTAATGTCCAGAGTTCCTTGCCGTCTGGGCTTATCCCAGTGTGAGCAGGGATCGTTGTTCCAGTTGATTCCCACAGTTTTTCATAGGTTTTCGTATCGAGCTTGTAAATCTTGTTGCCTCCAGTGGTTACGTAAGCAAATTTACTATCTGGGCTGAGGGATATGTGAATAGGACCGCCTTCAAATGAAATTTGTTTTGTGATTTCGAGAGTGGCAGCGTCAATAACGACAACTTCCTTTTTACCGCCAACTGCTACCCAAACTGATTTACCGTCTGGTGTAAGGTTGACTCCGTGCAGGCTGCCGCCAACTGGAATTTCCTTAACAATTTTGTTGTTTTTCCAATCTAGTACTGCTACCTTATCTTCTTTGTCAATACTGATAAATAGATAAGGAGAGTCAATGGCGTTTCCATCCCAGTACATGGATGGAGAAATATAGTCTGTACCTTCTCCAGTAGATATGTCTGCTATTTTCGTATGCGAATGGACATCTACGACTGACACAGTACCGCCGTACTGGTTTGCTACATAAAGGTATTTATCATCAGGAGACAGTGCAGAGTGATGGCCGCCCTTACCCACTGGAACTCTCCATAATTCTTTAAATGTAACAGGATCAAGTGCAATCGCGTTTGAAGTGTCATCATATTCAAACCAATCTACAGTAAACATCGTTTTAAAGTCTTTTGTAAATGTAACGGCATGGGTATCGTGCAGGTTAGGATACATTTGTTGCGTTCTTTCATTCTTAGGTCCTTCAATATCAATAGCAGTCAGCATTTTATGGTATTTTGCATCAATTACCCAAATTTTATTGCTAGAGCCGCCGCCAACATATGCTAGACTTTCACTGCCTAGTTTCCCTCCGGCGAGTTTTTCATCCATGCTCAGTTCTTCGGTTTTAGGTGTTACTGTCTTTTCCTTTGTTGCAGCTGCCTCTTTTTGGGCACAACCGCTAATTAAGAGAGCAGAGAGAACGGCTGTTATAATCCCTAGAGATGCTACTATTTTTCGCTTAACCATTGTTTTTTTCCTCCAATGTATCATGATAGCTAAAGAATATAGAGAAGTTATATAGATGATATGAAGAAAAATAGTCTAATTTATGACAGTTAATAACGTAAATATGTAATAATATCCCAATTTTATAAAGGGGTGTTCAGGTTGAGTAATGAAATAGAGATACTAGCGGCATTATTTGAGGAAAACAGGAATGAAGAAAATGCGGGTCCGATGAAAAAGTATATGAAGGATCACTTCCCTTTTTTAGGAATTAAGTCGCCGCTCCGTAAAGAGCTTGAGAAGCAATTCTTCAAAGAGACAGGGATTTTGAAAGAGCCATTTGACAAGGATTTCGTGACAGGTCTTTGGGAAAAGGATGAAAGAGAGTATCACTATACAGCTATTACATATATAGGGAAATTCATTAAAAAACTGCCTAAGGAAGTAATTCCCTTTCTCGAAAAGTTAATTACGACAAAATCCTGGTGGGATAGTGTTGATTCCATTGCCCCTCTAGTTGGAGAGCTTGCTAGGAAGTATCCTGAAGTAATCGAAGAGACAATTGATGGTTGGTCAGTCAATGATAACTTTTGGCTGCGGAGAAGTGCTATTCTTTTACAATTAAAATATAAACAGCAAACCAATGAATCACTTCTTTATGATTACATTGTAAAGAATGCGGATAGTAAAGAATTCTTCATTCAAAAAGCGATTGGCTGGGCGTTAAGAGAATACTCGAAAACAAACCCTATATCGGTTAAGGCATTTATTGAAGGAAACAAGCTTGCTCCTTTAAGTGTAAGAGAAGGAAGTAAGTATGTTTCATGAGCAAATTGGTGAAAATGCATGTGAATATCTGATAAGATGGCAGTAACAAAAAATAGAAATAGGTGAACAGCATGATTAAGTGTATTGCGTCAGATATGGATGGTACCTTATTAAATTCATACCAGCAAGTTAGCCAGGAAAATAAAGAAGCGATTTTAAAAGCCCAGTCTCAGGGAATTGAAGTAGTTATAGCAACTGGGAGGTCTTATCAAGAGGTGCGGTTTGTCCTGGATGAAGCAGATTTACAGTGCCCTGCCATTTGTGTAAACGGTGCAGAAGTTCGCTCAAAAGAAGGAGAAATTTTATCTGCTACACCAATTGAAAAGCACGTAGCCAAAAAAGCTGCGGAAAAGCTAATGGAAAAGGATATCTATTTCGAAGTATATACAAACAAAGGTACATACTCCCTAGATCCTAATAAAGCCGTCGCAATTATAGTTGACATTGTAGTGAGTGCCAATCCTGATGTGAAACCAGAAGATGTGGTTAAACGAGCAGAAGAACGCACTCGTCATGGTTTAGTCCATCAGGTTGAAAGTTATGATGTTTTATTCAATGATGAAACACACCAAATCTATAAGCTTTTCGGGTTTGCACTGGATTCAGACAGGCGTGAAGCTGCAGAAAACGCACTAGAAGAATTAACAGAGTTGGCAGTGTCCAGTTCAGGACATAACAATCTGGAAATCACTCATTGCAATGCGCAAAAAGGAATTGCTTTAGAAACGTTCGTGAAATCAAAAGGAATCGACATCACCGAAACAATGGCAATGGGTGATAGTTTTAATGATATCTCCATGCTGGAAAGAGTCGGCAGAGCGGTTGCGATGGGGAATGCCGATTATGAAATAAAAACGCTATGTGATGTGATTACTGCTACAAATGATGAACATGGAGTGGCACAGGCAATACTGGAAGTTTTATAGGAAAGGAAGAGATGGATGGTCAAAGTGTGTTCCATTTTATTATCAATAATTCTATTGATATCAGGTTGTTCTCTTTTTGAAAAAGAAAATCTGCAGCCGAAGGACCACGAAGAGGACGAAGCAATCGTCCTGCAGCCAGAGATTGAAGTAGTTGCTGATACACTAAGTGTGCCATGGTCGATTAATAAGGTTAATGAGACTTTTTATGTGAGTGAACGAACAGGAAGTATCGTGAAAATTGATAATGGAAAAATGGAACGGCAGCAAGTGGAGTTGGAAAAACCGCTCGCAAAAGCGGCGGAAGCAGGGCTGCTTGGCTTTGTGCTTGATCCGGGGTTTCCTGCGAATCAAAAGGCATTTGCCTATTATACGTATGGGAATGGGCAGGGACAGTTTAACAGAGTGGTTGTATTACAGCTTGAAGGGAATCGATGGATGGAAGAAAGGATTCTTCTTGATAGGATTCCAAGTGCAGCTTACCACCATGGGGGCCGTTTGAAGATTGGTCCGGATGGTAAACTGTACATTACCACTGGTGATGCCACTACTCCGGAACTCTCTCAGGATAAAACGTCCTTAAATGGGAAGATTCTAAGAATGAACTTAGATGGAAGTATTCCAGGGGATAATCCTTTTGGAAATTCCTATGTATACAGCTATGGGCATCGTAATCCTCAGGGGCTGGTGTGGCTGGGTGGTACGTTATATGCGAGTGAGCATGGTCAATCTGCACACGATGAAGTCAATGAAATAAAGCCAGGAGCAAATTATGGCTGGCCGGTAATCCAAGGAAATGAAAAGAAAGCTGGAATGGAGACGCCTTTGTTTCAGTCTGGCGATGAAACGTGGGCACCATCAGGAATGGCCGCTCACAACGGTCGGTTATATGCAGCTACATTACGAGGAAATGCAATCCGAGAATTTGACATAGAAAAGAATACGACAAGTGCAGTAATTACAGGATTAGGCAGGATCCGGGATGTGTATGTGGAGGGTGAATACCTCTATTTTGTCAGTAACAATACAGACGGCAGAGGGAACCCTGATGAAAAGGATGACAAATTGTACCGAGTGCTGCTGACGAATCTGAAGTAAAAGGGTAAAGGCTGGTGTGATTATGACGACAAAAAGCAATAAATTACAATATGGATGGACACTGATTGCCCATCCAACGTATCAAATCTTTACGAACAAAAACTCCTACGTCATCATCGACGAAGACAATGACGTCATGCTCAGATTTACCCTGCAAGAAAACGAAATCGAAATCCAAGGCGCAAACTGGAACCTAAACTACAAAATCAACCTCGGCTTCAAAACCCTAAAAATCATCAACACACCCGAAGACTAAAGAATTAATGGTGACAGGCACCAAATATACAAAAATCGCTGTTTATGCAGCGTTTTTTGTATATTTGGCAATGGCGATGGCAGTTAATGTATTATAGGATTTCTATTTTTAAAGAGTTAACCTGTGATACTAGGAGTTCTTCGTATTGTTTTTGGGCTTGGAGGTTGATTTCTTGTTGGCTCATTTCTGGGTTTTCTTTTTTTACTTTTTCGATCATGTCTTTTTGTACTTTTTGAGAGAGAACAATGAGTTGGTATTGCTGTTTTTCGGTTTCCCAAAATTTCTCTTCGCCGTATTCGGTGATCATGGCTTTAGCAGATTCGAACTGGTCGTATTGGGCACGGACCTTATTGATCTCTGTTTCGATTTCCGCGTCGGTTGCGGTATGGCCTTTTTCTTCTGCCAGCATTGCCATTGAGCGGAGGCGGATGATTTGTGTTAATAATTGATTTTGATCTTCAACCAGCTTTTCTTGTGACTCCCAGTATGCTAATGCTTCCTTCAATTGCTCCCCTGTGTATCGCTTCTGGTCTGTTTCACGATTAATGGCAAGCTGAAGATTATTAATAAACTTATAGAAGTCTACATCTTCATCGGTAATCCATTCTCCGTTAATTGAAGCAACACCCTCTGGTTTTTTCACTTCATAACTAATGACTTTTTCAGTTTTTTCTCCATCTTTTCCCAAGTTGAACAGTATTTCATATTTACCTGGCATCGGGAGTTCAACCTTTCCAGAATAAGTGCCAGCTTCCCCTTCTGTTAGTTCGACTTTTGTCATCCCATGGTCCATATTGGCCATAGAAAATTCTGCTGATACGTCCAGCCCAGTTGCACGCTCATCCTTTTCCTTTACTTGAATTTCAAAAGGCATTTCTTTATCTGGCTGTTGGTAGATTGGCTTTGTGATTTCAATATTGTACTCAGGGTCAGCACTGCAGCCTGTAAGTAAAGCAAATAATAGCAGTGCGGTCAACCTCATCGCTTTTTTCATGATTCTATCCCTCCAAGATTATGTGTTTGTAAGAATTCCTCCACCGTATATTTCTCCATTTTTCCATTATTTAAGAACGCCACATGCGTACAAACCTGTTTAATTTCATCGAGATGATGAGAGGAGAGCAGGATGGTTTTATCATGGAGTGACTTTAACACTTCTAATATTTCCTTTCGTCCCATCGGGTCAATCCCGCTTGTAGGCTCATCGAGAATCAGAATACTCGAATCCTGATAAAGGGTGATGGCTAATCCAAGGCGCTGCAGCATGCCTTTTGAATATTTTTTCACCTGTACATCGCGGTCATCCCACAAGCTTACCGATTTAAGGACTTTCTCCATTCTTTCCTGGTCAACTGTCTTGGAAACTGCTTCAGCAAAGAAGGTAATATTCTCTAGACCAGTCAGCATTGGATAGAGCTGAAATTTTTCTGGCAAGTAGGCAATTGCTTTTTTCCATTCATGATTTTTATTTGTGACTTGAACACCGTTTATCGAAATCGAACCCTGCTTCACAGGAAGCAGACCAAGAAGACTGTTGATAAAAGTTGACTTTCCTGCACCATTACGTCCCACAAGTGCACAAATTTCATTTTTATTTATCTCAATATTGATATTCTCCAGGATTATTTTTTTCCCGAAGGATTGATTTAGACCCGATACCGTAATCATTCAAGGCCCTCCTTACGGTGAAAAATAATACCTGCTGCGATAGAAGTAATGATCCAAAATACTAGATTTCCGAGTAAAAAGAATACTGGCTTCGTCCACATAAAGGCTTGGAGCAGCCTTGACATATGACCAAAAGAATAAACACCCATGCCTGTTTCGAGGAACATTCTTACAGACTGTAATGGATTTAAAAAATAGCCGGCAGAAAATACTTTTACATTTTCATAGGTAACGTCTGGCAGCAATGAGAGTAAGAGAAAATCGTGTAAGAAGAAAAAGTAAAACCAGACAAAAATCGTATATCCGATGATCTGCATTCTGGAGCGGCTAAAGCTTCCGATGGCAGCACCCATTTGCAGGAATACAAGTGACATCGCTACAATTGCCAAAATAAAGATGAAATAAGCCTTTATATCAAGTTGGAAATTAAACTTTAATAATAGTAAATAGAGAAAGAACCAGACTAAGATGGGAACAAGTACAACCGTGTAGAGACCTAAGCTTTTTCGTAACAAGAAGCTTGTATAATGATCTTTTTTTGTCAGCAGCATGATTAAAGTCTTTTGTTCCTTTTCTTGAAAGATTGAGAATGCACCAATAAACAAGCAAAGGATCGGGATAAAATAGATAATCGTATCAAACAAATTGATTAAGAGAACATAAAAGCCTTTATCAAATGAAAGGGCCGTGGAACGAAACAGGATACTGACTGAAATCAGAACAATGATACTTAAAGCGAGCCATAAGCCTTTTCCTCTTATGTTTTCCTTCCATTCCTTCCAAATGTAATGCATAGTAAATGTCTCCCTTTTAATAAAATCAAAACTGCGGCCAGCGTTACAGCGGCTATTAGTATGAGATGGTTATTTCTTTTTGCGGCGGTAAGCGGGTGCGGGTCATCAAACATAACCTTTTCGTCCATCAATACCGCATTCATTTTTTCATAGATAGGCAGTGCAGGGCTTTTTAAAAATAAATAGGATAATTCTTGATCTTCAAGTAATTGATATAACGAAGATCGATAGGTTATAGGAAAGTCCCCAATGCCATCTTGGTTTAAATCGGTGAGCGGGAACGAGCTTCCCCAGTCATTTCCTTTGCCATTATGGCTCCAGAAATTGCTTTCATCACCGCCACCAATGGTAACAGCGGGAATAGTATTTTCGGTAATTAAATTTTTTGAAAATATTTGCTCATTAGAACTCGCCCAAAGCTCAATTCCAATTTGATTTTGAGAGATTTTATTGCCTTCAAAACTGTTTCTTGTAGCTTGGTCGATGTACATTCCTCTTTGGTTCATGTAAAACGTATTATTTTTTATCTGATTATCATTGGCTTGCAGCAGCAGTAATCCAAATGATTGGTTTCCATAGTTTACGATAAAATGATTATCTTCCAATACGAGATGGTTGGAATTCATGACCGCAGCGCCGCCCGTATTCATCGTAAAGGTATTTTTCTTAAAAAGATTTTCATCTGAATACATGTAGTGCAGACCGTACCGGGTGTTACTAATATTATTTTGATAGCTTTCATTCTTGTTACCATAGTCGAAAAACATGCCATCGCGCGTACCTTCGATGGTGTTATGTGTTAAAAGATTTTGATTGGAGTAATATATATGAATCCCATTACCCTGTGCGGCAATCTCGCCTTTACCCATGCCTTTGATCTCAACATGGGAGATTTTATTTTCGTGTGCTTGACTTAAATAGATCCCGTGAAAGGAATCGGTAATTTTAACGTTTTCAATGACATTCCCGTTAGTATGAATCTTAATCCCTGCATACTCCTCGGCAGAGTTACGGTCCATGCTGCTATTTGTGACACTAAGCCATTTAATTGTCACGTTAGGAGCTTTAATAGAGATGACGTTTCCAGTACCATCTCCCTTTATCACTGTGTTAATAGTGCCAATTAAGGTGATTGATTTATTGATAACAATATTGCCCTCATATGTTTTATTTTCAAGTTGTAATACTGCTCCTTCTTCCAAGCTGTCGATCATGGCCTGCAAGTTTTCGGCAGCACTATTTTTCTCGGGAAATATAAGAAAAGTAATAGAGAAAATGAATAGAAAAAGCAGTAGTTTTTTCATCTTGTTCGATCCTTCCATAACGGAATCAGTAATAAAATAAAGGCTGCAATCAGGAAATACGAACCGTACCCAAGGATACTTTCAGTGACAAAGTTTGCAACTGTGTTATGCCCTAAAAGCGGCGGAACAAACGGGTCAATTTTTATCGGTGCCGTTGGGCTTAAGTTGGTGCCAAATTTACGAAGGGCACGTGATAGGTCCCAAACACCAAGACTGCCGCCAATGATAAACAAACCAATTAATCCATATAGGACAGATTTCTTTCGCAGGATGGCTGTCAATAGAGTAATTACTGCTAAACCAATCACTAAATGTGATAGATACGCTAATTCTGGGAAATTTTCTTCGCTGAAATTTTCCATTCCAATATAGTGGTTCAACCCGTTAACGATATCAATCTGACCTTCGAGCTTATTGGGATAAACAATAATATTTAACCCTTCTGGATACTGCGGAGCAAAGAAGATCATTTGCCACCAAGGAAACATCAATGAAAGTCCAACTAAGACTGCAGCAAGGGCAATCAGTATCGATGAAAGTAGGGATAGTTTTTTTCCCTTCATGAAAAACAAGTCCTTTCTAAACGGAGAAGGGTACCAATTGAATCAATTGATACCCTTACCATCTTTTTTAATGTCTAGCTCCAACGCCTAGGGGCTCGGGTCATAAGCCAATCCGTCAGAAAGGTTAAAAAGCAACCTTTCCGCCGGCTCGTCTTATGCCTGTCGCCCCTGACCAAGGCGTTTCCGCTTTTCTGCTAGTTCTTAGGTTTAACAAGGAAGTAGCCAGTCATTTCTTGGTGCAGTGCTGAACAGAAGTTAGTACAGTAAAGCGGGAATGTACCTGCTTTGTCTGCAGTAAATTCTAGCGTATTCGTTTGGCCAGGCTGAACTTCCATGTTTAAGTTATAGCTGTTGATGGCAAATCCGTGGGTAATATCCTCATCAAAATCTGTATTCGTTAAGTGGATGAACACCTTATCTCCTTGATTGACTTCAATCACATCCGGACGTTTTGCTTTCGCGTCAAAGATAAACTTCGACCGCATGGCGATACCGTAGACATGAACTTCATTTCCATTGCGGACAATTTTCGCATCCTCTTGCTTGTAGGTCGCAAGCTTGTTGTTTTCATCCTTTGGATAAACTTCAATCGTTTTAATCTTATCTGCCTTAATGATTTGAGCGTAGTGCGGCTCTGGGTTTACAGGTGAAGATTGAATGACCTTCATTTTGCCGCTGATATCGATTAGCTGCATAGACTCAGGATGTGAAGGTCCAACGGATAAATAGCTGTCTTTTGCAATTTTGTTCAAGGCAATCAGCCATTTTCCATCAGGTGAAACCGTGTCACCTTCGGCTGCTACAGAGTGTCCCGGTGAATACTGAACGGGAACACGGTCTAACGTTTCTCCTGTTTTTGGATCCCATTTCACGATTTCCGAAGAAATGAACATGGTTGTGTAAGCCATTCCTTTATCATCAAATTGAGTGTGAAGCGGTCCAAGTGCGTTTTCAGGGTTAACCTCTCTTTCCATGACAGATTCATATTTTAAGATTGGAATACCGTTACGTTCGCCGGAGAAGTCTTGGTTTTTCACAGCTTCAAATGCTTTCTCAAAAGAGAAAACTGTCATCGATGGTGCTAGTTTACCTGAAGCAATAAAGTGTTTTCCATCAGGCGTTACGTCGACACCATGTGGTGATTTCGCAACAGGAACAAGGTAAATACCGCCTTTATGCTTCTCAGGGAAGATCATTTTTTGACCAGTAACTTCGTCATACTGTCCTTCAGCGATCATTTTCTCAAGCTCTTTCCAGTTAAAAAGAACAATGAAGTCACGGTCAGCCTGTGACGCGTTAATTTCTAGATTCGTAGTCGCTTCTTCTGTGTTGTAGGTTGTCATAACGGCCCAATCTGCAGAGCTTTTCTTACCAGCGTCTGATAAATCATAAGACCATGGTGGAAGCGCAACTTGGTAGGCAATGTTTAGTTTTTCTTGGTTTTGATCAAACGTTACGGCTGACATTACACCGCGGTACTGCTGGCTGTATTCGTCTAAAGGCTTGTATTCAGAGCCGATGGGAACCGCGAAACGTGTTGGTAGGAACATGTACTCGGTATTTTCCGTAACGAACGCCGCACAGTGCGGGCCGCTTGTGTTTGGAACATTAATGATGTCTTTAACGGTAAACGTTTCTAAATCCATTGCTGCAGCACGGCTGTTTCCGACATCTGTAGCAAACATATATTTACCGTCATAGTCACCTTTTGTTTCAGAGAATGCAGGATGATGAAGGTCTCCCCATGTGTAGCCGCCCATCATCTTTTTAGAATGTTCGTCAAATCCATAGCCTGTTGCAGAGTCTTGTGAGAATACCGGTACGGTACGGATATGACGCATGGAAGGAACACCATAGATAAACATTTGACCAGAGTGACCACCGGATGCGAATAAGTAGTAATCATCTTTTTCACCGAAAGGAACATAAACTTTCTCTGCGTCACTTTTTGTACTGGATGAAGCAACTTGATTGTTTGTACTAGTAGAAAAATCGGCAAAGGAAATGGTTGCTGCGACAAAACCCGCTAGTAAACCAGAGGCAATTGGAACCCATTTCTTCATCTATAACACCACCTTTTTATTTTTCAGAAGCTTGTTTTAACATATCTAACACTTGCGTGCGTTCTTCATCTGTTAATGGGTTACCGCCGATAACGCCGGACATAACCGCTGATGTTGGCTCTTTTAAGAATTCTTCAATCGGCTTTCCATGCTTTCCTTCAACATCTGTAAAGGCTTTTGAAAGATCAGGTCCTGTTGCTCCACCTTCTAAACCGAGTGCATCCACTGCGTGACAGCCTAGACATCCTTTACTGTTGAGTATATTTGCTTCATCTACGGAAGCCGTTTCCTTTACTGCCTCTGTTTCTTGCTTTTCTGTTGTGATAGTTGCATCTGTTGGTTCTGTTTGAGCGACCTGAGGCTGTTTAGCTGAATCGCCCATGATGACACCAAATACCACGTATCCAAGACCAAAACCAATGACTAAGCTAATCGCAAAGCTAATAATTACCTTATTCATACTTCCCCCTCCTTCTGTCTATTCAACAACTTCATCCTAATCGGATTTTAAGTGTAATTTTGTGATAAACTTCACTGTTTCTCGTTTAAAATTGAACGTTTTGTGAAGGGTATTGATATGTAAGTGTTTTAAAAATTGAACGTTTTGTGAAGATAATCACTTCGAGTTGTGATTTTTTTTAATAGAATGGGAGGAAACATAAATTAGAGAGAGGAGGGGGAGAATGAATCCCTTACATGCTTTAGAAGAACAGCCATTAGGAAGAGTAAGAAAGCTGAAAATCGAGGACTTCTTACGAAAAATCGTCATTTTTAAGGATTTATCTTCAAAATCCCTGCGGCTTATTGCTAATCGTATTCAGACGGTAACCGTTAAAAAAGGAGCCCAGGTGATTTGTGAGGATGAAGTGGCCAAGGGAGTATTTTTTATTCATGCAGGCGCGGTAAAGCTAACGAAACGAGATGAAAGCGGAAATGAGATCATTGTTTGTATGAAGCAAAAGGGTGATGTGTTTGCAGAAGCTTGTTTATTTTCTAAAACCTCTTTGATGTACCCAGCGACAGCTACTATGCTCCAAGATGGCCAGCTTTTCTTTTTAGATAAAATGGAATTAGAGAAGGGGCTTCATGAATATCCAGAGCTAGCTGTCCAAATGATCCAATACATGAGTGATTCGCTGCGCGAGATGACGTCAACCTTAAGGGATGTAGCGCTGTTAGATGTTTATGCGAAAACAGTAAAGACGTTAGAGCGCTTAGGAAATAAATTTAATACCTCTGCCTCAAGGTGGAACATTGAAATCCCCTTGACGATACAAGAATTTGCAACTGTGGTAGGAACGACGAGGGAAAGTGTAAGCCGGGTTTTTTCGAAATTAAAAAAAGAAGGAATCATCGAAATGAAATCACGGAAAATTATCATCCTTGATATGTGCCGGCTCTGTGCATTGATGAATCCTTCCTATTAAGAAAACCCTTCGCCAGTGCGCGAAGGGTTTTCAGTGCTAGTAAGTTTCTTAAGGACAAAACTTGATGAAACCGCAAGAGATTTGTCCTCAATGAGTGCTCTTGAGGACAAAACCTAGATGAGCCAGTAAGAGATTTGTCCTCAATAAGGGCTCTTGGGGACAAAACTTAGATGAGCCAGTAAGAGATTTGTCCTCAATAAGGGCACTTGAGGACAAAACTTAGATAAGCCAGTAAGGGATTTGTCCTCAATAAGGGCTCTTAGGGACAAAACTTAGATAAGCCAGTAAGGGATTTGTCCTTAATAAGGGCTCTTGGGGACAAAACTTAGATGAGCCAGTAAGGGATTTGTTCTTAATAAGGGCTCTTGGGGACAAAACTTAGATGAGCCAGTAAGAGATTTGTCCTCAATAAGGGAACTTGAGGACAAATCTCAGACGAGTCAGATAAGGATTTGTCCTTAATAACGGTTCTTAAGGGAACTCAATTTACTTATCAAATTTGTACGTCCAGAACCGTTCGTTGTTGATCCAGACCATCATTTGCGGGTCTTGGTTTTTCAATTTCTCTGTTACATCGCCAAACATTTGCTCTGTCTGGGAACGATGGGCTTGAATCGCTGCGAGCTTTTTTTCGGCAACAGCGCTAATGTTATGGACAATGTCGGCCTCGCCGAGCTCTTCCACGCAATTATTTGAAAAAGCAACACAGTGCAGTTTAGGTCTTGCAGCAGCAGGTAAAGATTCAACTGCCCTCACAACCGCCGCACCGGTGGCGTCATGGTCAGGGTGAACGGAGTATCCAGGATAAAAAGTAATGATTAAGGATGGATTTACCTCATTAATCAACGACAACATCGCTTTGGCTAGTTTTGCGTCGTCTTCAAACTCAACGGTTTTATCGCGATATCCAAGCATTCGCAAATCCTGAATTCCTAATGCCGCGGCTGCAGCCTTAAGTTCTTCTTTTCTAATTTTAGGGAGATTTTCGCGATTGGTAAAAGGGGGATTCCCCATATTGCGTCCCATTTCTCCCAAGGTTAAGCAGGCATAGGTGACAGGAGTACCGTTTTGTACATGGGTGGCAATGGTTCCTGACACTCCAAAAGCTTCGTCATCCGGATGTGGAAAGACGACTAATACATGACGTTCTTTTTCCATAATAGGCTCCTCCTTTCTTTACTCAAACGGTGTAGCGCTGATTTCGAGAGCGACCGCCAGTTTTCCTTTATTATCATGACCGGCTAGGAGCAAACGGTTTTGCTCATCCACTTCAAAATGAGTAAGACCTTCTGCGTAAATCCAACCAAGATTTATTTTTAAACCAACACGATAGGGATCATTTCCAGTGATTTTCCCAATTTCGTATCGTACTAATGCGTTACGGATATAGGCACCTGCTGAAAAGAAAGTTTGATCATGATGAGATGCATAGGCACCATTGGTTGTTTCCAGGTGAATATATACATCCTGATTCGCGAATGCGTTAATCGCTTCTTGAACCTGACGATAATCCTTGATTGGTTCCATAATTCCTTCTCCTTTCCCTGTGCAAGGTATGTAAATTAATAATGTAACTATCATACTAAAATCACAATGAAAAAGCGAAATCCTTGCCTAAAAAAAAGCCGCTCAATGTGAACGGCTTAACGATTAACAATCTGTGCAGTATTCAGTTTTTGCACCGCGGTAGGCACCATGCCAAGTAGGTCCGACAAATTCATTTAAGCGGAAGCCTTGGCTGATAGCAGCGGAGATGAAGTCCTTTGCCACCTCGACCGCCTCAACAACTGAACGACCTTTAGCAAGCTCTGCAGTAATGGCAGACGAGAATGTGCAGCCTGCTCCATGCGTAAAGTTTGTTTCCACTTTCTCAGATTCAAATATTGTAAAGTCTTTGCCGTCATATAAAAGGTCAATTGACTTTTCCTCTGTTAAAAGCTTGCTGCCGCCTTTAATGACAACATACTTTGCGCCCAAATCGTGTATTTTTACAGCAGCTTCTTTCATCTGCTCTAACGTTTTAACCGGGCCTGTTTGAGCTAATTGACCTGCTTCGAACAGGTTCGGTGTCACAACTAAAGCACGTGGCAATAAGAGTTCGCGCATAGCGTCGGTTGTTTCTGGATTTAATACTTCATCCTCGCCCTTACAAACCATAACAGGGTCGATGACGACGCGCTCTAATTTATGTTCATCGATAACCTTTGCTACTAACTCAATAATCTCAACTGTACCGAGCATCCCTGTTTTCATTGCGTCAATTCCTACAGATAGGACGGTATCAATTTGTGGTTTTAGCGTTTCAACTGAAATAGGAAACACACTGTGGTGCCAATCCTTTGGATCCATCGTAACGATGGTTGTCAGTGCTGTCATCCCATAAACTCCAAGCTCTTGAAATGTTTTGATATCGGCTTGGATTCCAGCACCCCCGCTTGTATCTGAACCAGCAATTGTCATAACCTTTTTGATTGTCATATGTACTCCTCCTAACCAAACGAGTTGGTGATTTTTTCACTTATTCCTATTATAAAACAAACTAGAAAATATAGCAGAATTTTTAC
The DNA here is from genome assembly GCF_013409995.1 of Neobacillus driksii. Classification (GTDB taxonomy): domain Bacteria; phylum Bacillota; class Bacilli; order Bacillales; family Cytobacillaceae; genus Neobacillus; species Neobacillus driksii. The sequence goes on along the minus strand of NZ_JACCBX010000005.1, from coordinate 393,617 downwards.
AAATGCTCTGATTTTGTCAGAAAAATGACAATTGACCGTATTTACCCTAATTAAATCGTTTTATGTGATAAATCTTACTTCAGAGAAAAAGGACTCATCGTACGATAGTACTAAAGATGCACCTTTTAAATGAAATCGCTTACAAATTTTGGTTTAACAATCAGTATATAGTGCTAACGCAAATGAGTAGGGTGAAAATTCGATAATCTGACACAAAGTCTACCGAGAATCGTCAAAGCCCTGAGATTAAAGCAGCGATATCATTTATAAATTTAAATTGCCTAGCTAATTCACTTTGAACTGCATGTGTTGTGATAAATGTCGCTGAGAACGCTCGGTAACATTATTACAATTGAAACGCCATGCCTGAGAGGAGGGAAAACAATGTACCGCAAAGGATGTCCGGATGAATATCCCATTACCCTAGTGTTAAATGGGTATGAGATTGCCGTATTTCAGCTAACGAAACATGATTTAGAGGATTGGGCTTATGGTTATTTGTTTTCTGAAGGATTTATTCACAGAGCGAGTGAGGTTGGATCCATTAGTATAAATGAAGAAATGGGTACCATCCATGTTTCACTTCTGAATTGCTTTAATGAAGAAGAGTTGTTTACGAAGAAGAAGCACTATACAGCAGGATGTGGCCGAGGAGTGACATTTTTCTCGATGACCGACGTGAAAAATTTTCAAAAAGTGTCTTCTGAACACAGCTATAAACTGAGTTACTTATTAAAAAAACGAAGTGAATTTGCTCAAAATTCACCGTTTTATTTGGAAACTGGCGGAATGCATGGGGCCTGTATCGTTGATGAGGCAGGCAATATCACCATCCGTGAAGACATTGGGCGGCACAATGCAGTCGATAAGATCATTGGCCACACCATACGAATGGGTTTCGTGCCTGAACGGTTAGTTTTATTAACAACCGGAAGGGTTTCATATGAAATGCTCTCCAAAGCAGCGAAATTTGGCTTTCCTGTTATTGGGTCAAGAACGGCAGCCACCAAGCAGGCTGTTCAACTGGCAAAATACTTAAATATAGAGGTAATTGGTTATTTACGAGGGAAAATGGCTAATATTTATACCTCAACTGGCCGAGTTGAAAATGATTTATTGGAAATACCCGCTGTAGAGATGCATTGAAGGGGGGAATCAAAAGGACAAGGTATAGAAACTAGATAAAAAAAAGGGATGTTCTATTCAATACTGGGAAGGAGATAGAAAAATGGTTGAAATCAACTTAAATCGCCGGCAATTCTTAAAGTTGTCTGGTGCTACTGCTGTCACTCTTGCAGTAGTTGAGCTAGGCTTCAATGAGAAAAAAGCTTATGCCAGCACAAAAGAATTTAAAATCGCCAAATCAACTGTTACACCAACCATTTGCTGTTTTTGCGGCGTTGGCTGTGGGATTTTAGTCCATACAAAGGACAACACAGTGGTTTATACGGAAGGGGATCCGGATAACCCAATTAACGAAGGAAAGCTATGCAGCAAGGGTACAACCATCAGACAATTATATACGTCTGAAAAGCGTATTAAAAAACCGCTTTATCGTGCACCAGGCAGTGATAAGTGGGTAGAAAAAGACTGGGAATGGATGTATGAAACCATTGCCAAGCGTACAAAAGAAACACGTGACAAATCTTTTGTTGTAAGTGAAAACGGTATGACAGTGAATAAGACCGAGGCCATTGCGAGCCTTGGCGGAGCAGCTCTTGATAATGAAGAGACGTACCTGCTTTCAAAAATGATGAGAGGGCTTGGTGTAACATATTTAGAGCACCAGGCACGAATATGACATAGTTCTACGGTTGCCGGTCTGGCACCTTCATTTGGTCGTGGAGCAATGACTAACAGTTGGAATGATGTGCAATATACCGATTGTGCATTGATTATGGGCGCAAACCCTGCTGAGAACCACCCAATCAGCTTTAGATGGTTAACTAAAGCAAAAGAGAATGGCGGAAAAATAATAAGCGTTGACCCTCGTTACACAAGAACATCGTCAATGTCAGATATTTATGCACCATTACGCTCTGGAACAGATATTCCGTTTATTGGCGGGATGATTAAATATGCGCTTGATAATAATCTATACCACAAAGAGTATGTTGCTAAATATACAAACGCTAGCTTTATTGTAAAAGAAAGCTTTAAATTTGAAGATGGCTTATTTTCAGGATATAACGCAGACAAGCGCTCCTATGATAAAACACAGTGGGCTTTTGAAAAGGACACTGAAGGAAATCTAGTAAAAGATTTCAGCTTAGAGCATCCAAGGTCTGTTTTCCAATTAATGAAGAAGCATTATTCTCGCTATGATGTTGACACAGTTGTCAAAGTCACGGGAACACCAAAAGAGGACTTATTAAAAGTATATAAAGCGTTCTGTGCTACGGGTCAAGTTGGTAAAGCAGGAACAATCATGTACGCAATGGGAACAACCCAGCATACAGTTGGTACTCAAAACGTTCGTGCGTTTGCAATGATTCAGCTGCTACTTGGTAACATTGGTCTGCCAGGCGGTGGAGTTAACGCAATGCGTGGTGAGTCTAACGTTCAAGGATCAACAGACTTTGGATTGTTATATGGTAACTTGACAGGTTACTTGAATGCACCGACTTCTACAGATCCTTTAAATGCTACTTTAGCTGGACACTTAGAAAAAGAAACACCAAAAACAGGCTATTGGAGTAATAAACCTAAGTTCATTGTCAGCTTATTAAAAGCTTGGTATGGGCCAAATGCAACGGCTGCAAATGAATTCGCTTACCAATACCTGCCAAAGGGCAATAAAAATTATTCGCACATGAACTTGTTTAAAGCAATGTATGATGGCACATTAGAGGGAGCATTCCTATTTGGAACCAATCCGGTAGTCGGCGGTCCGAATGCTGGTAAAGAAAAAGAAGCTCTTTCTAATTTAAAATGGTTAGTAGCCGTTGATCTTTGGGAAACAGAAACTTCCGCTTTCTGGCAAACAGAAGCAGGAAGCAATCCAGCTAAGATTAATACCGAGGTCTTCTTACTGCCAGCATGTTCTTCTTATGAAAAAGAAGGAAGTATATCAAACAGTGCTCGCTGGATGCAGTATCGCTGGCAGGCAATTAAGCCGCTTGGTGAATCAAAGGCAGACTTAGAAATTATCCATGAGCTTGCAACTAGAATTAAAGGTTTATATAAAAATGAATCAGGTCCTAAAGCTGAACCAATCAATGCTCTTTACTGGAATTATGGTGAGGGACACCATCCTGATATCGACTTGGTATGTAAAGAAATTAACGGATACGATGTCAATACAGGAAAACTAATTGCAGGTTTTGGAAATCTAAAGGATGATGGATCAACATGTTCAGGTAACTGGATTTATTGCGGATTCTATCCTGAAGAAGGAAAGAACCGTGCGAAAAACCGTGACAAGAAAGATACGGGAATGAGTTTATATCTAAACTGGTCGTATGCTTGGCCAATGAACCGTCGTATCCTTTATAATCGCGCATCATGTGATCCAAGTGGTGTGCCATATAACAAAGAAAAAGCCGTTGTGTGGTATGACGCGGTACAAGGCAAATGGACTGGAGTGGACGTACCTGACTTTGTGGCGACGCGAAAGCCTGGTGATGCTGGCTTCGAAGATCCATTCATTATGATGAACGATGGTGTTGGCGGTGTATTTGCTCCAACATTAAATGATGGTCCTTTCCCTGAACACTATGAGCCATTTGAAAGCCCAGTACAGAATCCGTTCTCTAGCCAAGAAATTAACCCAGCTATACAAATATTTTATGGTAAATTCAATGAGCGCGGCTTTAAGGCAGATTTCCCGATCGTGGCAACAACCTATCGGGTAAGTGAGCATTGGCAGTCCGGAACGATGACACGTAACCAAGCATGGTTATCAGAACTAGTTCCTTATATGTATATCGAAATGAGCGAAGAGTTAGCAAAAGAAAAAGGCATTAAAAATAAAGACGAAGTCATTGTCAGCTCCGCACGCGGCGAGGTAAAAGCTTATGCAATGGTAACGAAGCGCTTTAAGCCTCATAAGATTAACGGCAAAAACGTTCATCAAATCGGAATGCCTTGGCATTTTGGTTATAAAGGAATCGCAACTGGGGAAACAGCTAATCGCCTGACACCTCATATCGGGGATGCAAATACAACAATTCCTGAATATAAGGCATTCCTCTGTGACGTAAGGAGGGCTTAACAATGGCTACTGAATATGTAAAATTTGTCGACGTAACCAAATGTGATGGCTGTCGTGCTTGTATGGTTGCTTGTAAAAACTGGAATGACCTTCCGGCAGAACCACAAGATTTCCTCGGAAGCGCTCAATCACATACAAAAACAACTGCTGATACTTGGAATGTATTGCAATATATCGAACATGAAAACTCTAAGGGCGGTCTTGACTATCTTTTCCGTCACTCCGCATGCTTCCATTGTACGGACGCGGCTTGTGAAAAGGTCTGCCCGGAAGACGCAATTAGCTACACTGATTTTGGCACAGTTGTTATCGATCATGAAAAATGTGTTGGCTGTGGCTATTGTGTAAATAACTGTCCATTTGAAGTTATTTCCCTTAAGGAATATGTTGATAAAAATGGTGATAAGTACAGAAAGGCTAATAAATGCACCATGTGTACTGATCGTCTTGAAGAAGGCTTACAGCCTGCTTGTGTAACAACTTGTCATACAGGCGCAATGCAGTTTGGCGACAAAACTGCAATGATTCAAAAGGCAGAAGAGCGTGTGAAACAGATTAAAGATCGTTATCCTAACGCAATGGTCTATAATCCACAAGGTGTTGGCGGAACACACACTGTTTATGTACTTGCGGAAAAGCCATCTGTATACGGGTTACCTGAAAACCCTAAAGTTCCAACATCCGCTGTGGTTTGGAAAGATTATGCACAGCCAATTGGTAAAATGATGATCGGTGCTACCACGATGGCTGTTGTAGGGGCTTTCATAACCAACACAATTATTAGTAAGAAGAAGAATGGTAAAAACGAAGACGGAGGTGAGCACCATGAGTAAACCTCAAAAGTCGACAGTAAAGGTAAAACGTTTTTCGAAGGCATTTGTCTGGGCGCATGCAGTTAATGCGATTTCATTTATCGCCCTCTATATCACAGCTTTGCCAATGTACACAGAGTTTTTTGACTGGTTATACCCCGTGCTTGGCGGACCAGAAGGTGCACGTCTCCTTCACAGAATTTTTGCCGTAGCGTTTATTACACCAACGTTTATCTGGGTTATTTTTGACTTTAAAGGCTTTAAGCTTTGGATGAAAGAACTTGTTACTTGGAAGAAACGTGATCTAGAGTTCTTTACAGAGTTTGTTAAGGAGCTATTCGGTTTTAATTTCAAGCACGTAAAGCAAACATTCTTTAACGCTGGTGAGAAGATTAACTCAATCATTCAAATTTTCACAGCAATACTAATCATTGGTTCAGGCTTCCCAATGTGGTTCCCTGAATTCTTCCCAAGAGCGGTTGTTCAATGGGGATATTTATTACACAACGTCGGTTTCGGCCTAGCGATCGCGGTAGTAGTCGGACACGTCTATCTATCTGTTATACACAAAAACTCTAAACCAGGATATACCGGAGTTATCACAGGTGAAGTACCTGCATGGTGGGCTCATGAACACTATACAGAATGGTATGAGGAAGAAGTCAAAAAAGGCAACTTCCCTAAACTAGAAGACCCACATAAACCAACCAGTCCTGACAAGAAAAAGAAAAAAGGGGCGTAAGTTAAATCATCAGCCTGTATGAACGTAAATACTCAAAATGGCTGTCTGTAACAGGGCAGCCATTGATTTATAAAATCAAAAGAGGTGCAACGCAATGAAAAAATCTGTGGTTTCGAAAGAATATCAGAATTTACAGCAGGATATTTTGGCCCTTCAGGAGAATTGGAAAAAGAGTATAAATCCAGAAGCCATCATTCCAAAACTAGATAAAGCAGCAATGTCCGCAGGAGTGCCGGCAGCTGCATTAGCGTCTATTAATTTTGAAATTTCACTATTCCTACAGTGGATAGAGGAGATAAATGTGCTTTTAACCCAAAACAACCCTGAGCTCGAGTCAAAGCTTGCTGAAGTTAGAACACTATTAAACGAAGAAACAGCGATCCGCTGGATTGACGAAGCCTTCTCGTTTAACAGTGTTTATTTTGCAGGCTTCGCTGAGGAAAATGGACTTGAGGAATGGATTCCGCAATTTCTTGCTGAAACAGCACTAAGACCCTATTTACAGGTTACAGCAGAAAAGATCCAGCACGAAATCACTCATGCTGTTCCTGGTGCAGGCTGTCCCGTTTGTGGTGAACCTGCTAGACTTGCTGTTCTTGAAGATGAAGGAAAAAAAGTGATGACGTGTCCTCGCTGCCTTGCTCATTGGAATGCAAAACGAATTGAATGTGCACATTGCGGTAACGATGATCACAAAACCATTCAGTTCTTGACCATTGAAGGCGACGCTTCCTCGCAAATTCAGGTTTGCGAAAAGTGTACAGGATATATTAAAGTGATAGATACAAGACAATATCTCAGCAAGCCGTCACCTGCCATGCTGGACTTAAATACGATTCACCTAGACTTCGTTGCCCAAGAGCAAGGCTATCAAGTAGTGGGCGAAATCAAACAAACAAATTAAGAAGGTGCGCTATTCATGAAAGCTGCGGCTATTATTTTATCAGGTGGAAAATCTAGTAGAATGGGCACGAACAAGGCTCTCCTAAAACTTAATGAAAAAACAACGATAGAAAGAATGGTTGATATTCTTAAAGTCTACTTTGATGACATCATTCTTGTTACCAATGATATGGATTCCTATCAATTCTTAGGGGTAAAAATGGTGTCCGATCACTATCCTGGAAAAGGACCGCTGGCAGGCTTTCATGCCGGCCTAATGGCCTCAGATTATGATGTGAATTTCATTGTAGCGTGTGATATGCCTTTTATTTCAGGAGAACTTGCTTCAAAGCTTGTGAATCAGATTGACCATTATGATGCCTTAGTACCAGTGATTAATGGAAAAATGCAAACCCTTTGTGCAGTTTTTCAAAAGAAGACGGTAAATAAAATTGAAGAATGTATTGAAAATGGACGTCTTCCAATCAAACATCTGCTGGAGCATTTAAACGTCCTTTATGTAACGGAAAAAGATCTAGAAATCTATAGCAGCATTGATATGGAGCGTGTCTTTTTCAATATGAATCACCCGCATGAGTATGAGGATGCAAAAAGGTGGCTCAGAGGCTGACGATACAGGAAGGATGTAAGGCACAGTGCAATTTTTCAAGGTGAAAACAGTCGAAGAAACCTTCGCAATGATTGAAGAGAATATTTCAGCTATAAAAGATACGGAGGAGCGCCCCCTTGAAGAGGCTCTCCATTATATAACCGCTGCGTGCGTCACAGCAAAGGAAAATGTTCCGGGCTTTGACCGTTCAACCGTTGATGGATATGCCGTTAAGGCAAAAGACACTTATGGTTCATCTGACTCCATGCCCGGGTTTTTAACCGTAGTCGGTGAAGTACGAATGGGTGAGAGTGCCGGAATCCATCTAGGACAGGGAGAGGCAGTCTACGTGCCAACCGGCGGGATGATTCCTCCAGGCAGTGACAGCGTTATCATGATTGAACATTGTGAAGACCATGAGGGTCTGTTAAATACCTATAAGTCAGTGGCTCCTGGTGAGAACATTATTCGCGCAGGTGAAGACATCCGCAAAGGGGAAGTTGTTCTTCCAGAAGGGACGATCCTAAGACCTCAGGAGTTAGGCGCAATCGCTTCGCTTGGAATTAGTCATGTTACCGTCTATCGCAAGCTTAAGGTGGGTTATCTATCCTCTGGTGATGAAATTGTTCCCTATCAAACAGAAAAACTTTTAGAAGGACAAATCCGTGATATTAACTATTTGACGATTGCCAGCCTCGCAAAACAATGGAATGTTGAGGTTATTTACGGTGGAATAGTGAAGGATGACTTTCAAGAGTTTCAGCAAAAAGCACAGAACCTTTATGATCAGGTTGATTGTTTAATTCTCTCTGGAGGAAGCTCAGTCGGGGCAAAGGATTATACCACAGATGTGATTCAATCCTTAGGTTCGCCAGGTGTTTTTGTCCATGGTATTTCTATTAAACCAGGAAAACCTACGATTCTTGCAATGGCAAACGGAAAACCAGTGATTGGCTTGCCAGGTCACCCAGCCTCTGCAATGATTATCTTCATGCTTTTTGGCGAAAAGATACTTCGAAAGTTAAAAGGCGAAAAAATCGACAAAAAACCAGATCGGATTTTTGCAAGGATTACTAAAAATATTCCTTCGGCACCGGGCCGCTCTGATTATATTCGTGTTCGTTTGTTTGAAAAAGAAGGAGAATGGTGGGCGGACCCTATCATTGGGAAATCAGGTTTAATTACGACATTAGTAAAAAGCGATGGAATTGTTGAGATTCGTTCAGAAAAAGAGGGTATTTCACAGGGAGATTATGTACCTGTGATTGCAACACGATGAGGGGGATAAAATAGATGGACCAGAAACGCTATAAACGGAAAATATATTTAGAGGACAAACCCCGATCGGAAGCAAAGCGAGAAATTCTCGAGGCATTTTCTCTCCCCCTTGAAATAGAAATGATACCAACCAGTGATGCTCTTGGCCGTGTAACCGCTGAACCGATCTTTGCCAATGTTTCCATGCCTCATTACCATGCATCGGCAATGGATGGAATTGCGGTAATTGCTGAAAAAACGTATACTGCTCACGAGCAAAATCCCCTTCAGCTTAAGCTAGGGATTGATTTTGCGATTGTAGATACAGGAAACGCGATTCCTGCACCATTTAATGCGGTAATCATGATCGAACATGTCGATATGATTGATGAGGAAACGATTGAAATTATTGAACCTGCCACACCTTGGCAGCATATCCGTCCAATTGGAGAGGATATCGTCCAAGAGGAAATGCTTTTCCCGCAAGGACATATCCTAAGACCTGCAGATTTAGGAGTGCTGTTGGCCGGACAGCAGATTCACATTCCAGTTGTAAAGAAGCCGATTGTTACCATTATTCCAACTGGTAACGAGCTGGTCGAAGCAGATAGCGAACTTTCTTCTGGAAAAATTATAGAATTTAACGGAACGGTATTTGCGAATTTTGTAAAAGATTGGGGCGGCGAGCCAAGGCTTCACCGGATTGTGAAGGATGAGCCTGAAAAGATTAGGTCTGTATTGCTCGAAGCTGCGAAAGACTCTGATATTATCGTTATCAATGCCGGATCATCAGCAGGTTCAAAGGATTATACCGTTCATATTATTGGTGAAATTGGCACGGTCTTTACCCATGGTGTAGCTGCAAGACCAGGTAAACCGGTTATTTTGGGAAAAATAAATGAAAAAATTGTCGTAGGTGTTCCTGGATATCCAGTTTCCGCATATTTAGCACTAGAGTGGTTTGTACGCCCGCTAATTTGCAAATATTTGCAGATACCAGAGCCAAAAAGACAAACGGTAAGTGTCAAGCTTGGCCGCCGGATTGTATCAGGTATGGGTGCAGAAGATTTTGTACGAATGAATATCGGCTATGTGAGTGGACAGTTTGTTGCCAACCCGCTGACAAGAGCGGCAGGTGTAACCATGTCCTATGTTCGAGCAGATGGCCTTCTTATCGTTCCAGCCAACGTCAGTGGCTATGAACAGGGTGAGTTTGCTGAGGTGGAGCTTTTGAGACCACTTGAGGAAATTAAAAACGCGATTATGTTTTCTGGAAGCCACGATTTAACGATTGACCTATTATCATCTCAGCTAAAAAGAGTTCGTGCTGAAATGAAAATAGTTTCTTCGCATGTTGGCAGTATGGCTGGTATTATGGCGATTCGAAAAGGAGAGGCCCACGTAGCGGGCATTCATTTGCTTGACCCCAATACAAAGCAATATAATATCTCATATGTTAAGAAAATATTAGCTGGTTTGGATGTTATCCTCTATCCATTTTTAAAAAGAAAGCAAGGATGGATTTTACCGAAGGGAAATCCGCTTCGTATTGGAACGGTCGTAGATATTTTTGAGAAAAAAGCAAACTTCGTCAACCGTCAAAAAGGTGCAGGCACAAGGATTCTTTTAGATATGCTGTTAGAGGAGAACGGTATTTCATCAGAAGAGATTACCGGTTACGACCGGGAAATGTTTTCACACTTAGCGGTAGCGGCGGAGGTTAATGGAGACAGTCATGGAGCTGGACTAGGAATCTATCCAGCGGCAAAAGCTATGAACCTAGACTTTGTTCCTGTAGCAGATGAAGAATATGATTTAGTGATGACGCGGAGCTTTTATGAAAGTGAAAGTGGCAAACTGCTAATCGATATTATTCAATCACCGATCTTTAAACAGCAGGTCGAAAAAATCGGCGGATATGAAGTGGTCAAAAATGCAGAGCCAAAGAAATTGGTCTGAAGAGGTGCACAAAATGAATTATCAAATTTCAAAAGAACCGATTGATATTCAATCTGTCATAGATAAGGTTGTTCAGCGTAATGCTGGAGCGATTACTACTTTTATTGGAACCGTTCGGGAATTAACCAAAGGAAAAAAGACATTATTTTTAATATACGATGCGTACGAAGCGATGGCAGTGAAAAAGTTGGAGCAAATCGGAAGGGAAATTGAAGAGCGCTGGGAAGGTGCACAAGTAGCGATTACCCATCGAGTGGGCAGGCTGGATATAACAGATATCGCCGTGGTCATAGCCGTTTCTACGCCTCACCGTGCCGATGCCTATGATGCGAATCGATATGCCATTGAGCGGATTAAAGAAATCGTCCCGATTTGGAAGAAGGAACATTGGGAAGATGACGAAGAGTGGATGGGCAACCAGCTCGAAACTGTCGCTTACCCTAGTGGCAAGCCTGAGGAGAGTGACTTAAATGAATAAAGTTTTATTTTTTGCTCATTTACGCGACGCGGTCGGTGAAGAGTTTCTTAAGATCGATGCAAGCGGCAAAACTGTTGCTGAATTAAAAGTAGAATTAGTTCGTAATTACAATCTTCCAAAATTAGATAGTGTTATGACAGCTGTTAATGAAGAATTTGCCCAGGATGATGAAGTGATTCAAGATGGTGATGAAGTTGCCTTTATTCCTCCTGTAAGCGGCGGCTGATAAGGTTGTTTGGAAAAGGGGAAAACAGGATGGACGAACGATATTCACGACAGGTCCTCTTTCCAGGGATCGGAAAAGAAGGACAAGATAAAATTAGTAGGAAGCATGTGTTAATGATTGGAGCGGGCGCCCTTGGCTCTGGAAATGCAGAGGTACTTACACGGGCTGGGATTGGCCGGCTTACAATTGTTGACAGAGATTATGTCGAAGCAAGTAACCTTCAGCGTCAACAGCTTTATACTGAAGAGGATGTGATTGAGAAGCTTCCGAAAGCAGCTGCGGCACAAAAGCGCCTTCAGGCTATCAACTCGGACGTAGAAGTGAAGGCAATTATCGGTGATGCTACTCCATCTATGCTGGAGGATCTGGTGAAGGATGTTGATGTGATCATTGATGCGACCGATAATTTTGAAACGCGGATGGCGATTAATGATGTTTCACAAAAGTATAGTATACCCTGGATTTATGGTGCGTGTGTTGGCAGTTATGGGATGAGTTTTTCGATTATTCCAGGGAAAACGCCTTGTTTAAATTGTTTGTTACGGACGATTCCAATGCAGGGATTAACCTGTGATACCGGCGGAATTATCTCACCTGCTGTCCAAATGGTGATTTCTCATCAAAGTGCCGAAGCGCTCAAAATGCTTGTCGAGGATTGGGAGGCCGTTCGAACTTCGTTTGTCAGCTTTGACTTATGGCGGAACCAATATACGAGTTTGAAAATGGGAAAAGCCAAATTCGCAGGCTGTTTATCGTGCGGCGAGGAAAGAACCTATCCTTACCTAGACCAGGAAAACATGACGAAGACGACTGTTTTATGCGGCCGGGATACAGTGCAAATTCGCCCATCCACACAAGGTGAGCTATCGCTTGAAAAACTGGCAGGGCAGCTGAGTACACTCGGGTATACGGTTAAAGGGAATCCGTACCTTCTATCAGTGGAAATGGGTTCTGAGCGAATGGTCATCTTTAACGACGGACGTGCTCTCATACACGGCACAAAAGACTTAACCCATGCCAAATCCATTTATCAAAGAATATTAGGTTAAATAGAAAAGCGGAAGCGCCTTGGGCATACCCGATAGGCATAAGACGAGCGCTGACAGAAGGCGTGCTTTTTGCCTTCCGGAGTGATTGGCTTATGACCCCGAGGGTCTAGGCGATGGAGCTGGACAACAATAAACTCGTACCTTTTGGTGCGGGTTTTTAATATGACATAAACCAACATGTTTCACGTGAAACATGTCGGAATTTCTATTTGGCTGGCGAATTTGGTATGATGATATAAAGAATGGAAAAGAGGAGTTTAAAAATCGTGAATATATCGGTTGAAAAATTATTAAGGAAAATCGAAGAGGAATTAACGCTGGCAAAAAACAGCACGAAGCAAGATAACTTGCGGGAAAAAGTGTACTCTATTAAAATATTATGCGAGCTGATCCTAGATGAAAAGCAAAGACCACAGGAAGCACCACTAAATCCTGTCCCGTCATTTCAGCCTGTAACCGTACAGCCATCCATTCAGCAGCCAGTGACATTAAATCAACCAAAAAAACTAGAAATGGAAGACGAAGCAAACGGCGATTCGCTATTTGATTTTTAATTTGACAAGGGGGAGAGGAAATGAAAACATTTATCATTATAGGAGCAATAAACGCTTTTTTAGCGGTGGCGCTAGGAGCATTTGGTGCTCATGGACTTAAGGATAAGCTAGATCCCTATTATCTAGATATTTGGAAAACAGGAGTCACCTATCAAATGTTCCATGCAACTGCACTATTGGTGATTGGAATTCTGTTAGGTAAAGTGGCGGCGAGTACATTTTTCACTTGGTCAGGCTGGTTATTTCTTATCGGAATTATCTTTTTCAGCGGCAGCCTCTATATTTTAAGCTTAACGAAGGTAGGAGTGCTGGGCGCGATCACACCAATTGGAGGCGTCTGCTTCTTAGCAGGATGGATTTTAATGATCATTGGTACAGTAAAAGATTTATAAAATAGTAAAGGCATTGGACTTGAGTTCCAATGCCTTTACTATTATCTTGGCGGGAAGGTACTTAAACCAGGTGAAGACCCAAAAGGATATTCATATTCAAGTTCTTCATCAAATGTAGCATAATCGAAAGCTACCATTGGGATGAGCGTACGCTGACCTGTTTGTGGATCACTTAGGATGAGGTGGTCACGTCCTGCTGCTTCAATAATTCCAACAAATTTCTTGGCATTCCATTGGTTGTTGCCTTCAAAAGTTGCATAAACAGTTGCTAACTTCCCTTTGTTTAGTCGTAAAATATTTTCGATGTATGATTGTTCAATTGGCAGCATTCCCTGCTGCTGTGAAGCTGCAGGAGTCCCTGCAGGAGCTCCCTGTTGTGGATACTGTGGAAAGCCTTGCTGCTGCTGACCTGGAAAAAATCCTTGCCCTTGCCCTTGGAACTGATTCCCGCCTTGCTGTCTAGCAGGATAAGGCTGATACCCTTGTGGATTATAATATTGATTCATCTTTTTCCCTCCTATAAATGACTAAACGAATGCCCAACAGTCTATTCATACTCCATAAACACTTAAATGGTGACAATCGGGATAATCCCGATTTGAGCGGATTCGGAACTGTAACTTAAGACTCGCTGTTTTATTAGTATGAGGAGGGAAAGGGAAATATGACTTATCAAAATGACAAAAAAAGTTCTCAGCAAAAGCTGAGAACTTTGGTGTTAAACATGTAAGAATCGAGGGACTCTTTCTTCCTCTAATAAGTTGCCGACAAAGAAGGCACCAAATTCACCGAAGCGTGCACTTACTTCATCAAAACGCATTTCATAGACAAGTTTTTTAAATTGAAGAACATCCTCAGCAAACAGCGTTACGCCCCACTCATAATCATCAAAGCCCACAGAACCTGTAATGATTTGCTTTACTTTTCCTGCATATGTACGCCCAATCATTCCGTGGCTCCTCATCATATTGCGGCGATCTTCCATCGGAAGCATATACCAGTTGTCGTTGCCCTGACGGCGCTTGTCCATTGGATAGAAACAAACATGTGCTGTTTTAGGAAGCTTAGGGTATAGACGAGCAAGAATTTGTGGGTTTTGGTATGGGTCCTCACCAGCAGGCAAGTAGTTACTTAATTCAACGACAGACACATAAGAATGAGCTGGAATCGTGAACTCTGCTAATTTAGTTTTATTAAATTCTGTTTCAATTTCATTTAGTTCTTGCATTGTTGGGCGTAGGATCATCATCATGAAATCCGCTTTTTGTCCAACAATTGTATATAAAGCATGACTGCCTTCGTTACGTTCTTGTGTGTGATTCCATTTTTCAACTAGACTTAAAAACTCGTGAATCGCGGACTGGCGTTCATCACTGGAAAGCATTTTCCAAGTTGTCCAATCAACTGTACGGAAATCATGCAAACAATACCAGCCATCAAGCGTTTGAGCTGCTTCACTCATTAAAATCACTCCTAAATAATCATTCTTCTTATTTACAATCTTTACTATAACATAGTTTGACCAAGTCACGCTTGAATAAACCACTAAGGATAATTTTTAGAAAAGAAGTGAATAGTAAATGAGTGTGAAGTTTTTTGAATAAAAAAACATTTGTCATGAAAACGCCACCTAAGTTGAATTTTTCAACAGGTAAAGTATGCTAAAATAGGTAGATTTAATTAAGGAGGATTTAATTGTGGCTGATTTATTTGAAGGTTTAAAACAAAAATTATCTGGTCGTGATATGCGCATTGTTTTTCCTGAGGGCTTGGACGAGCGGATTGTCAGGGCAGCAAGCAGGCTGGCAGAGGAAAAGCGATTAACACCTATTTTAATTGGTAATATCGAGCAGGTTCAGGCTAAGGCCCAGGAGCTTGGCGTTTCCTTAGATGCAGCAGAAATCTATGACCCTGCAAGCTATGCGGCAATGGACGAGCTAGTAGCAGCTTTTGTTGAACGTCGTAAAGGAAAAGCAACCGAAGAGGATGCACGTAAGATTTTATTAGATGAAAATTATTTCGGGACGATGCTGGTTTATTTGAATAAAGCAGACGGTTTAGTGAGCGGTGCAGCACATTCTACAGCTGATACGGTTCGCCCTGCGCTGCAAATTATTAAAACAAAAGCGGGCGTGAAGAAAACGTCTGGTGTTTTCATCATGGTTCGTGAGGATGAAAAATACGTATTTGCTGATTGTGCGATCAATATCGCTCCCGACAGCAATGATTTAGCAGAAATTGCGGTAGAAAGTGCAAAAACTGCCAATATGTTTGATATTGAACCACGAATTGCAATGCTTAGCTTTTCCACAAAGGGTTCTGCAAAGTCACCAGAAACAGAGAGAGTCTCAGGTGCAGTTGAAGAAGCAAAACGTCGTGATCCATCTTTAGTAATTGATGGAGAATTCCAGTTTGATGCCGCTTTTGTTCCATCTGTGGCAAAAAGTAAGGCACCAGATTCACCGCTTCAAGGGGATGCGAATGTGTTTATCTTCCCAAGTCTTGAAGCAGGAAATATCGGCTACAAAATTGCCCAGCGTTTAGGTGGATTCGAAGCGGTTGGACCAATCCTTCAAGGATTAAATAAACCTGTGAACGACCTATCACGCGGCTGTAATGAAGAAGATGTTTATAAGCTAGCGTTAATTACGGCAGCACAAGGAATACAATAGTTTTTTATGCCAGTCCTGGGTTGGGGCTGGCTTTTTATATTAGAGGTTTTTGAGTTTTGTACATTTTTTTGGGGTGGTTATGAACACTTTTTTATGAGTTTTGTACAATTTTGAGAGGCTTTTGTACATTTTTTTAGGAGTTTTGTCCATTTAGACATTATTTGGAAAAAACGAAACTGTTTTAGTAGGATTATTTTTGCTAAAATAAGCTTATTATTCATTTTGAGGAGAAAACCAATATGGAAGGTTTATTACATCAGTCGGAATGGAGAATCATTGATCAGTCCACGGCTGGTAGACATTTTCAAGCATTACAGTCATTCGGCACAGACGATACGCTTTGCGCCTCAGTCGGGTCTGGACAGGCTCCAGCAACAGCTCGAACCTGGGTCCATCACAATACCATCGTTCTCGGGATACAAGATACCAAACTGCCATTCTTAAAAGAAGGAAGGCAATTTCTCAAGAAACAGGGCTATCAGACTATTGTCCGGAACTCGGGCGGTTTAGCGGTGGTACTGGATGAAGGGGTTTTAAATATCTCATTGATTTTACCTGAAAAGGAAAAAGGGATCGATATTAACCGCGGATACGATACGATGTTGAAGCTCGTTCAAAACATGTTTGCCGATTATACCAACGCAATCGAAGCTAGAGAAATTGTTGGCTCCTATTGCCCGGGAAGCTATGACCTAAGTATTGATGGAAAAAAGTTTGCCGGTATTTCGCAGCGCCGCCTCAAAAAAGGGGTAGCTGTTCAAATCTATTTATGTGTTAATGGCAGCGGCAGTGAGCGTGCACAGTTAATTAAGCAATTTTATGAGATCGCGAAAAACGAACAGGCCACAAAATTTACGTATCCGGAGATTGTACCGGAAGTGATGGCTTCTCTTTCTGAATTATTGGAAACACCATTAACGATTTCGGACGTAATGCTGCGCCTATTAACCCAGTTAAAAAAAAATAGCGACAATCTGTACGCCGGGTCATTGACGGGACTAGAACTAGAGCTCCTTCCGGGTTACTACCAAAGAATTATTGACCGTAATGAGAAAATATAAAAAGCCGTAAACCCAAACTGGATTTACGGCCTCTTTTAAGAGGATATTGTCGTCTCCCAAAGTCTTACTCTAGCTCTAGGCGTGCGTCTGGAGCTTTTCGTTTTACTCAGCGACCTTTTCTAGGTTCCCATTGCGGTCCATTTTGAATTTTGTCGCAGGTCTTTCTTCTTCTTCAAATAATACAAGCTTACGAGCGCGGTTCATAATTTTCATGAGTGTCTCGTAATCTTCTTGGATGGTTTCGGTATTTTGCTCGAGACCTTCAATTTTAGCTGCCATTTCTTCATTTTGTTTGCGTAATTCTGCAATTTCACGCTTCAATCTTTCATTCTCACTTTTTAATGCTTCATTTTGCAGATTCGCATGATTAAAGTTTTGTAAGTAATCAATCACGCTATCAAGCGATAAACCTGCTGCAGGTGTTGATTGTCTGTAGGTTTGAACGGGTTGCTTTACATAGACTTCAGGCAAAACAAACGTTTCAGCTGCAACTTCCGCTGTTAAATCTGGCATTTCATAGGTAGTTTCAGTTTCCATAGGCACTTCCACTGGTGCTGATAGTGTTTCAAAGTCATCAGCAGCTGGTACTGGAGGATTGTACAGTAACTTTTTCTTGCCTCCCTGGTCTTTCCCTAACACTCTTTGTCTTTGCTTACGCTGTTTTTTTGCTAATTGCAATGCTTTTTCATAGCGGTGGCGCACAACCGCATTCCATCTGAATCCACAGGCTGCAGAAGTCCTGTTTAGCTTGTCGCCTACCTCTTCAAAAGCGTTCAGCTGTGTACTGCCTTCACGTACATGGCGAAGGACGGTTTCAGCTAACAAAAGATCATTTTCATCTGTCCATGCATCTTGTCGTACTTTCATATCTCTTCAACTCCCTAAATAATAATTACGTTTAACTCAAGATGAGTTTTTAAAAGTTCTAGTCTTATCTTGGACAAGTTTGTCAAGCTTTATACCAAAATGTCTGCAAGGATAATAGTTTTTTTAACTGAAAGAGTTAGAAGGATTACAAAAGAAAAGCAACTTGCAATGGATTGAAAGAAATTGTAATATATCTAAGGAGTTAAACCGAAATTAAATTGGCTAAAATAGTAGGAATAGATAAGAAAGGGTGGAAGTAATGTCAAATGAATTCCGCGTTTGTGATGATTGTCAGGCCGTGAATCTAAAGACATTAATCCCTCGTTTGAAAGAATTGGATCCCGAAGCTGAAATTAAAATTGGCTGCCAATCTTATTGTGGTCCTGGCCGGAAAAAAACATTTGCCTTCGTCAATAACCGCCCGGTTGCTGCCCTAACGGAAGAGGAATTAATGGAAAAGGTTAATAAAAAACTAAAATAATCACCTATGATCTTCACGAGCCTAGGTGATTTTTCTTTTCATGTCATTGTCGAAAAATCGTGCAGAAAATTGCTGGAAATTGGGATATAATAGAAGAAAGTTTAGAGGAAGAGGGAAAGCAATGGTATATTCGGCGGAAAAACTGAGTGAAGAAAAAGTGTTTAAAGATCCTGTTCACCGCTACGTTCATGTACGTGACCGGGTCATCTGGGATTTAGTCGGTACAAAAGAGTTTCAGCGTTTGCGCCGTATCAAACAGCTCGGAACCACCTTTTTAACGTTCCATGGTGCTGAGCACAGCCGCTTTAACCACTCTCTCGGAGTATATGAAATTGTCCGCCGCATTATTGATGATGTATTTGCAGGCAGACCGGAATGGAATGACGATGACCGCCTCCTAACCCTATGTGCTGCACTTCTCCACGATTTGGGGCACGGCCCATTTTCCCATTCGTTTGAAAAAGTGTTCGATTTTGACCATGAGGATTTTACCCAGAACATCGTATTGGGAAATACAGAGGTTAACGCCGTTTTAAAAAAGGTTAGTCCTGATTTCCCTCAGCAAGTTGCTGAAGTGGTTGCGAAAACATCTGCGAAAAAACTAGTGGTCAGCTTGATCTCCAGCCAAATAGACGCCGATCGGATGGATTATTTGCAGCGGGATGCTTATTTTACCGGTGTGAGCTATGGTCAATTTGATATGGAGCGAATTCTTCGTGTCATGAGACCAAAAGAAGATCAAGTGGTGATTAAAAAGAGCGGTATGCATGCGGTTGAAGATTACATTATGAGCCGCTATCAGATGTATTGGCAGGTCTATTTCCATCCTGTATCCCGCAGTGCAGAGGTTATATTGACCAAAATCCTTCACCGTGCCAAGCAGCTGTATGAAAACAATTATTCTTTTAAAAATAATCCCATTCACTTTTATTCTTTTTTTACCGATAGCGTAACGTTAGAAGACTATCTAAAGTTAGATGAATCGATTATTATGTTTTATTTTCAAATATGGCAGGATGAAGATGACTCCATTTTAAGCGATCTTTGCCGACGATTTGTGAATCGAAACTTATTTAAATATGCCGAGTTTGATCCTGCAAAGGAGTATAAGAAGCTCGCTGAACTGACTCGTCTTTTTGAAAAGGCAGGAATTGACCCGGAATATTATTTAGTTGTTGATTCATCATCTGACTTACCTTACGATTTTTATCGTCCGGGCGAAGAAGAGGAACGTTTGCCGATTCATTTACTAATGAAAAATGGGGATTTAAAGGAGCTTTCCCGGGAGTCCGAGATTGTGGACGCCATCTCTGGTAAGAGGAGAACGGACCATAAACTTTATTACCCTGGTGATTTCTTAGCCGACGAATCCACTGAAAAAGAGTTAAAAAAACAAATACGTACCCTATTAGAGATAAACCTGTGAGTAGGAGATGACGAGCGTTGTTAAAAGATCATGCTAAGCTGATGCAGGCTGTTTTAGTATCCGGAGAAATCATCGGGAGAAAAAAGCTGCAGAAGATGATATATATTGCAAAAAAGGTGTCCTTTCCGTTTCATGAGCGGTTTCAGTTTCATTTTTATGGTCCATATTCTGAAGAGCTGACACTAAGGGTCGAAGAGCTGTGCAATATGGGCTTTCTCAATGAAATCAAGGAGAAAAAAGGCGGTTATTTTCAATATCGCTATACCCTGACAGATACAGGCAAAGAGTTTTTGAGCTTAAATGAAGTCGAAATGCCATTTTTACAAGATTGTCTTGAAGACATGAACGAACAGAATGCTAGATTTCTCGAGCTTGTTTCGACGGTTTTATATTTTGATAATCTATCGAAAGAAGAAGTAACCGACAAAGTATTTACGTTAAAAAGCAGTCAGCGCTATACAGAAGAAGAAATCGATCAAGCCTATGCCTATATTGAGGCATTAAAAGGAAAAGCTAAGCTCCATTAGAAATGCGAAAGCGCCTTGCACAGGGGCGACAGGCATAAGACGAGCCGGCGAGAAGGTTGTTCTTTAACCTTCTTGACGGATTGGCTTATGACCCCGAGCCCCTAGGCGCTGCAGCTGAACACTAATGGGCGCTTAGCTTTTTTACTATTTGTCGCTTGCTCTTACACCAGCAACACCGTAATGTTCTTTCTGCATTTCTTCAATAAAAACAACAACCGCTTCTTTTGGAGCGCCCGTCGTTTCACTGACAGCATCCGTTACCTTTGCAACAAGTGCTCTTTTTTGATCGTCAGTACGTCCTGGAAGCATTTTAACCGTCACATATGGCATTATGTATTCCTCCTTTTATCACTTCAAGGATAGTTTAGCAAACATTTTCATTTTATATCCAGTTTAAGGTATACTTATAGGAAAAAAGAGGGGAAATGGGGAAACTAATGTGGAAGAATTTGAAGGATTTCTTGCATATTCATTAAGGGAAATTCCCTATGTCGCGATTACATTAATGATTGCGTTTACGTTTCATGAATTTGCACATGCCTATGTGGCCTATAAGTTTGGAGATCATACAGCACAAAAGCAGGGACGTTTGACGTTGAATCCGCTGAAGCACCTTGATCCATTTGGTACAATTTTAATTTTTATTGCCGGATTCGGCTGGGCTCGTCCGGTGCCAGTTAACCGTTTTTTCTTTAAAAAACCGCGTCTAGCAGGTATATTAGTTTCTGTAGCTGGTCCTCTTAGTAATCTTGTTCTGGCAGCACTTGGTTTTTTTATCGCATTTGGATTAGCCCGGACACAATTAGCTGTAACTCTTCCAGGTATTTTTGAATTTTTTGAGATCTTTAACTGGCTTAATCTGGTGCTGTTTGTCTTTAACTTATTGCCGTTTCCACCATTGGATGGCTATCGAATCGTGGAGGATTTAGCTCCAAACCATATTCGGGCAAAAATGACTCAATACGAACAGTACGGCGTATTGCTCTTTTTAATTCTTGTCATTACTCCTCTTGGTAACTACACGATTGACCCAATTTTCCAATTTATTATTCCCGGGATATGGGAAGGTTTAAATAATTTCTTTTATAATTTGTTTTTTTAACATAGGAGGTTACTGAGTTAATGGAAGAAAATAAGAAAAAACCACTTGGCTTTAATATTATAAAACCCGACCCGACAGATGGACATAAAGGCTTTGGCAAGGGAGCGTTGAGCCTTGATAATGTTTCTCCGGTGATTATTGATGTCGAAGCCGGTGACGCGGTTATTGATGTTGGAGCGATGCATGCGCGCAGTGTGGTTGAAAAAGGAATTAAATTCCTTAAGACCAAGGAAGAGGTTCCCAACGCGAAACCGTACTGGCTGGTATGGGTGACAGTGGATAGGAAGCAAGAGGGTCCTTATTATGCTGGAGTGACTGCCTGTGAAATGACGGTGGATCGTGAAATCCGCCGTGGCTATAAATCACTTCCTGAGCACGTAAACAGGATGGATAAGTCATTGAAGCGTCATATTATCGTCGATCATATGGATGATAAATCGAAAAAAATCCTGTCTGATTTTCTCCATAATCACAATCAAGAAATGTGGAACAACTCAGCGGAAGAGTTAAAAAAAGGCTTAGCTGTCGAATAATAATTTTTTACAATAGCAATTTTTGACGAAAAGTTGTAAAATATATGCAGTGTGTAAACACTGTAAGACTAGGACAGGAAAAAGCTCTGGGGACAATACTCCAGAGCTTTTTCCATTTAATCCAGCTACAGCGCCTAGGCGCCCCAATTAAAAATTTTCTTATACCAAGGGTCCTTTGTTTCCTGTTTCTTTTCTATCGGTTTATCTTTTTTATGGTCTAGATGATCGGTACAGTATTCTGTCGGTTCGGTACCAGCGACAAAATAGGTAAAGCGGCGGACCGGGCAATTCTTTGATGCAAGCTTGCCGTTTTCCGGATTAACGTAAACACCTACAACTCCCTCTTTCGGCGGGGTAAATGCCTTGACTGGCTTACCTTCTAACGATTCCTCCATAAAGTTTACCCAGATCCTTTTGGCGTAGCTTTTTTCAGCGGTAAGGGTAATCGGCTTTCCAACATCATGACCAGCCCAAACTGCCGTAACCAGCTGCGGTGTATAACCAATCATCCAGCTGTCTGTTTCGGTAGAGCCAGATTTACCAGCATATGGCCGTGTGATCTCATCAATTAGGGAGTTACCCGTTACTTTCGCATATCCGTTTAGCTTTTTATCGAACATGCCAGTCATCATATGTGTCATGACAAAGGATTTAGCTGGGTCAAGTACCTTTTCGGGTTCATTGTTACTTTCAAAAATAACATCCCCATTATAATCTTCTACTCTTGTAATAAGTGTCGGGGTTACTTTTTTACCGCCATTGGCAAATAGACTGTAGGCATTTGCCATGTCAATGACCCGAACGCCAGAGGTACCAAGAGCCAGTGATGGAACCTTATCCATTTTTGTTGAGATACCAAACTTTTTAACATTTTTAATGAGTGTTTCAGCGCCCATAAATAAGTGTGTTTTAACAGCATAAATGTTATCAGACACGGCAAGGGCCTGAGCTAGTGTAATCTCTCCATCCGCATACTTATTATTAAAGTTATGCGGCGAGTATTCTGTTTTGCCATCATCCAACTTAAAGGTGGTTAGTTCACTTCTCATCGTAGAGGATGGCGTAAAACCTTGACTAAGCGCTGCGTAGTACAAGATTGGTTTTATCGTCGAGCCTGGTTGTCTAACTGCTTGAACGGCCCGATTAAACGGACTTTGTTCATAATTGCGACCGCCGACCATCGCTTTTACATAACCGTTTTTCGGGTCCATAGCGATGAAACCAATTTGGATTTCAGATTCACTTGCGATGGTTTCTTGAATTTGTTTTTCCGCCTCTTGCTGCTGTTTTAGGTCGAGTGTTGTATAGACTTTTAAACCGCCAAGAGCAATGGTGCGGTCGTCTAGTTTGAGTTGATTTTTTAAAGCATTTTTTACAGCATCTTGAAAATAAGGTGCTGCCTCCACTCGCCTATGTGGATGTTCACCCACAAATGTAAGGGGCGTTTCCTTTGCCTTTTGAGCCGTTTCTTTTTTAATATAGCCATTTTCTGCCATTGCGTTTAAAATAATTCCTTGTCGCTTTGTAGCATTTTCTAATGATTCCAGCGGCGAATAGTAACTCGGACCTTTAGGAACACCAGCTAACATTGCGCTTTCTGACAAGGATAGCTCAGAAGCATTTTTTCCATAATAAAATTGGCTGGCTGCTTGTACGCCATATGCACCATTACCGTAATAAATGGTGTTTAAATAGCCTTCGAGGATTTCTTCTTTCGAATAATACATTTCAATCCGAATTGCATAAAAAGCTTCATGCAATTTCCGTGACCATGTTTTGTCATGCTCAAGGAACAGATTTCGTGCGTATTGCTGGGTGATCGTGCTGGCGCCTTGTACCTTTGCCCCTGCCTTTATATCGGCAAGGATGGCACCAACAATTCGTTTATAGTCGAAGCCACTATGTTCATAAAAGTTTTTATCTTCAATGGAGACGGTGGCATTGATTAAATCTGGTGAGATTTCCTCAAGGGGAACCCAGTATCGCTTTTGACCGCTATTGCTCTCACCGATCAACGTCCCATCACTGGCAAAGAACAGAGTAGATTGCGGGACAGCTAACGGCGGTGCGCCAAGAATTTTGGCATAACCAAGAATCCCTAGAAAAACAAGCATCATGCAGCCGAAGCCTAGCAAACTAATGATAATAAAGGCACGCAAGTATTTTATTGTTTTTCGAAATCCATGATTCGTCATTACTTCCACAGCAATACCCTCCTTCGCCAATATGTAAAAATATCCATAGTTACAGTATTGAAAGAAGTGAGTGTTTTTAAACTAGTAAAAAGAAAATATTTCTAGAAAATTTGATAGATTATGCTAGACTTTTCTTTGTGTTTGTAATTCAATAGTTTGGGTACCATAAAAATGGAATGAATTCATAGTAATGAGGGTGTTACGATAATAAATCGGAGGATGATGAACATGGCAATTTGGTTTACAGAAAAGCAAACTGAAAACTTTGGCATCACCATGAAAATAAATAAAACTTTACATACCGAACAAACTGAATTCCAAAAGCTTGATATGGTGGAAACAGAAGAATGGGGCAATATGCTTCTATTAGATGACATGGTTATGACTTCTGTTAAAGATGAGTTCGTTTATCATGAAATGGTGGCACATGTTCCTTTGTTTACACATCCAAACCCAGAGAACGTTTTAGTCGTCGGCGGCGGCGATGGCGGCGTGATTCGCGAAGTTTTAAAGCACCCAAGTGTTAAAAAGGCAACGCTCGTTGATATCGATGGAAAGGTAATCGAGTATTCTAAAAAGTTTTTACCTGAGATCGCTGGGAAGCTGGATGACCCTCGTGTTGATGTCCGCGTCGATGACGGCTTTATGCATATCGCAAAAAGTCAGAATGAGTATGACGTGATTATGGTTGACTCGACTGAGCCGGTAGGCCCTGCAGTGAACTTATTTACAAAAGGATTCTACGCTGGGATTTCTAATGCCTTAAAAGAAGATGGTATTTTTGTAGCACAGTCCGATAACCCTTGGTTTAAAGCGGATTTGATCCGTAGCGTACAGCGTGATGTTCGCGAAATCTTTCCAATCACCCGTCTATATGTAGCAAACATCCCTACATACCCAAGCGGACTATGGGCGTTCACCATCGGATCCAAACAATACGACCCACTCGAAGTAAGCGAAGACCGCTTCCACGAAATCGAAACCAAATACTACACAAAAGAACTGCACAAAGCAGCATTTGTATTACCTAAGTTTGTGGGGGATTTATTGAAATAATTCGGTGCCTGTCACCGCCCGTGGACACTTTCCACCTGAGGCGGACAGTTAGTGACCGAAATTCATTGTAAAAGGGATTCTTGGTCACTCAGATGGTCTTAAGAGTGACCAAAAATCAAATCAAGATTTGTTAATACATAGAAGTGAGGGAAGTAACATGCGTTTTGATGAGACTTATTCTGGTAATGTGTTTATAAAGAGTCATCCGAGTTTTGAAGAGAGTCAGGTTGTACTTTACGGGATGCCGATGGACTGGACGGTCAGCTATCGTCCGGGGTCACGCTTTGGTCCCGCTCGAATTCGTGAGGTTTCGATTGGTTTAGAAGAATATAGCGCGTACCTAGATCGTGAACTGGAAGATGTGAAATATTTTGATGCCGGTGATATTCCACTTCCTTTTGGAAATGCGCAAAAGAGCTTGGATTTAATTGAGGACTTCGTCGATCAAGTTCTAGCGGCTGGAAAGTTTCCATTTGGTATGGGTGGCGAGCACTTAGTGTCTTGGCCAGTTATGAAGGCAGTTTATAAGAAATACCCTGATTTAGCGATCATTCATATGGACGCCCATACAGATCTTAGAGAAAACTATGAAGGTGAACCATTATCCCACTCCACGCCGATCCGCAAAATTGCGGAACATATCGGACCGAAAAATGTCTATTCCTTTGGGATTCGTTCCGGGATGAGGGAAGAATTCCAATGGGCGAAAGAAAACGGCATGCATATTTCAAAATTTGAAGTGCATCAGCCGTTAAAAGAGATACTTCCTGAGCTTGCTGGACGTCCTGTTTATGTAACGATTGATATCGATGTTTTGGACCCTGCGCATGCGCCTGGAACTGGTACAGTTGACGCTGGCGGAATTACATCAAAAGAGCTGCTTGCTTCTATTCATGAAATTGCCCGCTCTGGTGTAAATGTAGTTGGCTGTGACCTTGTTGAAGTGGCTCCAATTTACGACCCATCTGAGCAAACAGCAAACACTGCGAGTAAACTGATCCGTGAAATGCTTCTTGGCTGGGTGAAATAATTTGATATCAGTGCCTGTCCCAACCACGGGGCAGGCATGTTTTGAATTGTGGCTTTTATACAGGTATAATAGGAAAAGTGTGTTAACTAGAAATTTCAATGGACCTGCATAAGGTTCATTTTTAAAAAGGGTGTGCGTTTCATTGTCAATTCCTGAGGTACCTGTAAAAATTAACGTGAAAACCACAATTGATCACGATGAGACTTTTGAATTGATGGTATTTGGTACATACTTTGAAAAAGGAAATTGTGCTTATCTTCGTTATGAGGAAACGGTGGAAGAGGGAAGTGTCCGGACAATTGTGAAGATGGCACATAACGATGCCCTTATTTTACGCGGTGGTGCAATAAAAATGCGTTTGCCGTTTGAATTGAATCGTAAGTTAAATGGCAGTTATGAAATGCCATTTGGACAGTTTGCAACCGTGACAAAGGCAAAAAGAATAGATTATTCCTATGAAAATGGTAAAGGTCACTTTGGTGTGGTTTATGATTTTTCAATGGAAGGTGCTCCCACAAGTACATATCAGTTAGAAATAGCGTTTCAGGAGGAGAAGAAATGAACATAGTTGAACAGGTTCAAAGTCGTTTAAAAGAAGAAATTAGGGCTGCGGTGGTGAAGGCGAATCTTGCTACGGAAGAGCAGATTCCAGATGTGATTTTGGAGGTTCCAAAGGAGAAGGCGCACGGCGATTATTCAACCAACATGGCAATGCAGCTTGCTCGTGTAGCTAAGAAAGCGCCCCGAATGATTGCGGAAGCACTGATTGAAAATTTCGACCGCTCAAAGGCTTCCATTGAAAAAATTGAACTAGCGGGTCCAGGGTTCATCAATTTTTATATGAATAATGCGTACTTAACGGATTTAATTCCGACGGTTATAGAAGCTGGGGAAAAGTATGGAGAGACTACAGTTGGCGGGAATCAGAAGGTTCAAGTCGAGTTTGTTTCAGCCAACCCAACAGGAGACCTGCACCTTGGCCATGCACGTGGTGCTGCAGTTGGTGACTCGCTTTGCAATATTCTAGCAAAAGCTGGCTATGATGTTTCCCGTGAATACTATATTAATGACGCAGGTAATCAGATTAATAATCTGGCATTGTCTGTTGAGGCACGTTATTTTCAGGCACTTGGTCAAGAAAAGCCAATGCCGGAGGATGGCTACCATGGTGCCGATATCATTGGGATTGGGAAGTCGCTGGCGGAAGAGTTTGGCGATAAGTATGTGAATGTCGACGAGCAGGAGCGTTTTGAGTTCTTCCGTGAATACGGCTTGAAATACGAAATGGCGAAATTGCAAAAGGACTTAGAGGATTTCCGTGTTAAGTTTGATGTATGGTACTCAGAAACGTCTCTTTATAAAAATGGAAAAATTGATGAGGCATTAAAAGTGCTTCGTGAGCGCGGCTATATTTATGAAGAAGAGGGTGCAACATGGCTGCGTTCAACAGATTTCGGTGACGATAAAGACCGCGTGCTCATTAAGCAGGATGGTTCGTATACGTATTTGACACCAGACATCGCTTACCATAAGGACAAGCTAGACCGCGGCTTTGAAAAGCTGATCAATATTTGGGGTGCGGACCACCACGGATATATTCCGCGGATGAAGGCAGCAATTCAGTCCCTTGGCTATGCTGCAGATGCCCTCGAGGTCGAAATCATTCAACTTGTTCACCTTTATAAAAACGGCGAGAAGATGAAAATGAGTAAGCGTACCGGTAAGGCTGTAACCATGCGTGATTTGGTCGATGAGGTCGGCCTCGACGCCACTCGTTACTTCTTTGCAATGAGAAGTTCGGATACACATATGGACTTTGATTTGGATTTAGCTGTGTCAGAGTCAAATGAAAATCCTGTGTATTATGCACAATACGCTCATGCAAGAATTTGCAGCATTCTCCGCTCAGGCGAAGAGCAGGGGATTAAAGTTGATAAAAATGCTGACTTCTCCTTAATCGGTGCCGAAAAAGAAATTGAGTTATTGAAAAAGCTTGGAGAGTTCCCGCAGGCTGTAGGTGAGGCGGCATTGAAGCGAGTGCCACACCGTGTTACAAACTATATCATGGAACTAGCGTCAACCTTCCATAGCTTCTACAACGCAGAAAAAGTGCTCGACAGCGAGCAGCCGGAGCGCACTAAGGCGCGCCTCGCGTTAATTAAAACCGTTCAAATCACACTGCGCAATGCCCTTGCATTAATCGGTGTATCAGCACCTGAAAAAATGTAATGTTAAAGTGGCTCCTTTAGGGGGCCATTTTTGTTTTTACTGTCCGCCTGAGGTGGACACTGTCCACGAGCGGTGCCTGTCACCGAAAGGTCCTTTCGGTGACAGGCACCAAACTTAAAATTTTACCTTTATCAAGAATAATAACCTGTATATGGTAAATATTATAAAGGTACTTTTTAGATGAGGAGTGGCCCTGATGAATGTGGGAAGAGCGAAGGAAATTGCTGAGTCGATGGATATGATTAATGTTACGTATGAGGGAACGCCTGTGATTATTCAGCATGTGGATGATAATACGAAGATGGCGCGGGTTTATTCGAAGTCGGATCCGGAAAATGAAATAGAAGTTCCTGTTTTGAATCTAATCGAAGAGTAAAGAGTCTCCTGTGAAGGGAGACTCTTTTTCATCTATTTTTTGAATTAGATTACTGTCTAGCTCCAGAGCACAAGCGCCCTAGCGGCTGAACAGGGCACTTCCTCTTTCTTATTAAACACCTTGTGAATGCTTATGGTTTGGCAATTTGCTTTCGGGGTCGTTATTGCCATGCTTTTGATTTTTCTTTTGCTTCTTTTCATTCTCTGCTAATTTTTGAACGAATTGACTGGTGCTTTCCATCGACGATCCCTCCTTATGTGAATCTGTTGTTACTTTAACCATTCCCGCATGAAAAAATGCTGGGAGTTATTTCACCTCAATGGTGGCCCCGCTGATTCGTTTAAAGCCTCGAACCTTGCTAATATCCTCGACTAATTTCAATGTTGCCTGATCTTTCGCCTTCGCCTCAATCATGAAATCCACATCTTGTCCGATTTCCTTTAGCATTTTTATAAATGGCATAATAAATTCAAGGTCAACAAAATCTGCGTGTGACCTAAATTCTTTTTCGCCCTTTGGCGAGGAAATATGGATTTTTGGTAATAAGTCAACATGACCCCAAGTTTTAAAAATCCTCGGCAGTAATTCCTCCAGCGGCGGCTCGCAAAGGTTCGCCATGTGGTGATGATAATCAAACACAAAGGGGATGGTTTCTTTTTCGCAGGCAATTAAGGTTTCCTCTGAATTATAAGTTTTGTCATCATTCTCCAAGGTCATCGCACGTTTAATATGCGCCGGAAGCTTTTTTAGATTCTCATGAAAGCGGACGATCGTTTCTACCTTATCACCATAGGCTCCGCCGATATGAATATTCATCATGCCTCGATCCTCTACACCCATAGCTTCAAACATTCGATAATGATACTCCATATCGATCACCGCATTATCGGTTATTTTTGGCTGCGGAGAGGTAAATAACGTGTATTGATTCGGATGAAAGCTAACGCGCAAATGATTCTTTTTGATCAGCTGACCAATTTCCTTCCACTGTCTCTTAAAGGGTGTAACAAAATCCCATAGGACGTCTGGATGGGTAGCTAACGGTACAATCGAACTCGAAAGCCGGTACAATTCAATTTCATGGGCGAGATTGAAATAGAACATCCGGAGAGTGTGGGCTAAATTAAGTCTTGTCAGCTCAAGTAATTTAGTTTTACGCTCTTTTTCAGATAACTGCTGGTAGCGTGTAAACGTAAGTGTCTTCGATGGAGAAGCATCCCACAAGGTAATAGCTGTTGAAACATAGCCGAAACGAATCTTCATCGCAATCACTCCTTACTATAAAAAGAATGAAATAGCCCCGGCAATGACTTCCTTTACGGATCTGTAAAAATTTTTTTTATTGAGGTCCTCCAGCTTCACGGGTTTTGAATCAAGAACATCCTTATGGAGGACATCCCTAAACCGATTCACAAAGGCAGGGTCAAAAAAATAACAATTAATTTCTTTGTTTAAAAACAAACTTCTTTTATCAAAATTTGCCGTACCGATATCACAAAGATCATCGTCGATGATGATTGATTTTGCATGGTAAAAACCATTCTTATACTGAAAAGCCTGTGCTCCTGCTTCCAACATCAAACGTAAATATCGGTATGAAGCTTCTTGTACAAGCATATGATCCGTTATAAAAGGCACAACGATGGTAATCTTAATGCCGCGCTTTGCCGCACGAAGCAGTTCCTGAATGAGTTTTTTGCTTGGAATAAAATACGGAGTACCAATGGTAATCGACTTTTTTGCGTTTTGAATTAAGTAGAAATACTTATCTTCAAGGCGACCTGCCTCTGTCGGAACCAATTGATGTGGTATCGTCCCTTTGGGCTGCTCAGGAGCATAACGAGAATCTACAATCACATGATCAGAAGCGTACTCATTCCAATCAACAAAAAACTCACGCTGCAGGTACGGCACACTTTCACCAGTAATCTTTAAATGGTAATCACGCCAGGGACTCAGCTTCGGATCTTGATCGATATATTCTTTACCAACATTAAAGCCGCCAAGATAACCAATTTTGCCATCAATAATGGAAATCTTACGGTGGTTTCGCACCTGGGAGGAATAGAAAAGGAATGGAAGCCGTAATCGATTGCTAAAGGCAAATTGAACACCTGCATCACGCAATTCTTTTATTACCGGCTTTTTCACCTGATAACTGCCAACCCGGTCGACCAGCAGTCTAACTTCGACGCCTTCCTTTGCTTTTGCTTTTAAAATATCAAAAAACTGTTGGCCGAATTCATCATCCCTTACGATATAAAAAAGGATGTGTATATGCTTACGGGCCATTTTTAATTCATAAAAGTAATCAGCAAAGAGTCCTTTTCCATGTGGAAAAATATCGAAATCTCCATGCAGAATCGGCGTTTCCCGTTTACTGAAAAGTGAACGATGCTTTTTTCTTCCTAAGGTAAGATCGAGGTAAAACCATACAATGATAAGAAGTATAAGAGCGATGACAATGGATGGTAAATTCATTCAGTATCGTTCCTCCAATCATTTCTTTTAGGTTTGCCAAACAGAGTCTATAGTATGAATTTCAATAAATGTCGAAATGATTTTAGCTAAAAAACATTTGACTGAATGCTCATTCATTATATAATGGTGATAATAGAAGTCAGAAAATTTTATTGTTTTGAAATTTTCTACTAAAAACAAACAATTGGGATTAAGAAAAAACAAAGGGGGCGTATTGAATGAATGGGCTTTTATGGGTGAACCTCATTGCATTCCTTGCTGTAACCGCTTACGCAGTCTGTCTGTTCGTTTACGTGGTTAAAACGAGGATTGAATTCATTAAGCTGGGGAAAAAGGTTGAGTTTGACAACAAAGTCAAAGAACGAATGCAAAAAATCTGGGTCAACGTTTTTGGTCAGAAGAAGTTATTAAAGGACAAAAAAAGCGGCATCATGCACGTGATGTTCTTTTATGGCTTTATTCTTGTCCAATTTGGTGCGATTGATTTCATTTGGAAGGGATTAGTACCAGGCTCTCATTTACCGCTGGGGCCGCTGTATGCGGGGTTTACCTTTTTCCAGGAAATCGTGACATTGATGATTCTAGTTGCGGTTATTTGGGCTTTTTACCGCCGTTATGTGGAAAAGCTAGTCCGCTTGAAGCGGAATTTTAAATCCGGACTTGTGTTGATTTTTATCGGCGGTTTAATGCTGTCAGTTCTAGTAGGAAATGGTATGGGTATTATCTGGCACGGCCACGAGGCCACTTGGACAGAGCCAATTGCATCGTTAATTGCGCTTATTTTTTCAGGTATTGGTGAAACCGCTTCAATTGTCATTTTTTATGTGGCATGGTGGGTGCACTTATTATTCCTATTAACTTTCCTTGTGTATGTGCCGCAGTCCAAACACGCACACTTAATTGCCGGACCGGCAAATGTATATTTTAACCGTTTAGAAAAACCAGGTAAGTTGAAGAAGGTTGATTTTGAGGACGAGTCACAAGAATCTTTCGGTGTTGGAAAAATTGAGGATTTTACTCAGCATCAAATGATCGATTTTTACGCTTGTGTAGAATGTGGACGCTGTACCAATATGTGTCCAGCAACAGGTACAGGAAAAATGCTGTCACCAATGGACTTAATTGTGAAAATGCGTGATCATCTAACGAATCATGGTGCGGCCGTGACATCTAAACAGCCGTGGGTGCCAACCTTTGCGTTTGGCAACACACGGGGTAACCAAATCGCACTTGCTGCAAGTGGCCAAGGTGCACAAGAATCAGCAGCAACACTTGCATATAATCCAAGCTTGATTGGTGATGTCATTACCGAAGAGGAAATCTGGGCTTGTACGACTTGCCGTAACTGTGAGGATCAATGTCCAGTTATGAACGAACACGTGGATAAAATTATTGACCTTCGCCGTTATCTTGTTTTAACAGAAGGAAAGTTAGACGCAGATGCTCAGCGCGCAATGACAAACATCGAACGTCAAGGCAATCCGTGGGGCTTAAACCGTAAAGAGCGTGAAAGCTGGCGTGAAGTTCGCGAGGATGTTGAAATCCCTACTGTAAAAGAAATGAACAAAAAAGGCGAAGAGTTCGAATACTTATTCTGGGTTGGTTCAATGGGATCCTACGATAACCGCAGCCAGAAAATTGCTCTTTCTTTTGCAAAGCTTTTAAATGAAGCAGGCGTCAAGTTTGCGATTTTAGGAAACAAAGAGAAAAACTCTGGTGACACACCGCGCCGTCTCGGCAATGAGTTCTTGTTCCAGGAGCTTGCGACAAAGAATATTGAAGAATTTGAAAAGGCTGAAGTTAAGAAAATCGTTACGATTGACCCGCATGCCTACAATATTTTCAAAAATGAATACCCTGACTTTGGTTTAGAGGCAGAGGTTTATCATCATACAGAGGTACTTTATCAGTTAGTTCGTGATGGAAAGCTTGTACCTAAACATGCTGTCAATGAAAAAATTACCTTCCATGACTCTTGTTACTTAGGTCGTTACAATGATGTGTACGATCCACCGCGCGAGATTCTAAAGTCTATCCCAGGTGTGCAGCTGGTGGAAATGGAACGAAACAGAGAAACGGGAATGTGCTGTGGTGCTGGCGGCGGCTTAATGTGGATGGAGGAAGAAACTGGACACCGCATTAACGTAGCGAGAACCGAGCAGGCACTTGCTGTAAATCCATCTGTTATCAGTTCTGGATGTCCTTACTGTTTAACCATGCTATCTGACGGAACAAAGGCAAAAGAGGTAGAAGAAAAGATTTCAACCTATGATGTGGCAGAACTACTTGAAAAGGCAGTTTGTGGGGAAGTAGCTTAATATTCCGAGCAGAAGTTGTTTTAAGATACCTGAATTCATAAAATCTTAGGAATTT
The DNA here is from genome assembly GCF_013409995.1 of Neobacillus driksii. Taxonomy (GTDB): domain Bacteria; phylum Bacillota; class Bacilli; order Bacillales; family Cytobacillaceae; genus Neobacillus; species Neobacillus driksii. The sequence goes on along the minus strand of NZ_JACCBX010000005.1, from coordinate 360,034 downwards.
TGTGTAAAATATTTCAACTTCTGCTCTTTTTTATGTAAAATAGATAACGGGTAATAAAACGCTTACATTTTGGATTTTTTTTAAACAGAAATCGAGCGAGCGTTCAGTCAATTAAAGGATTAAAGAATAGGGAGAGTGCTTTGAATGGGGAAAACAGTTATTTTGAGCGGGGTTAGAACACCATTTGGAAAATTTGGCGGAGCGCTAAGCAGTTTGACTGCTTCACAGTTGGGCGGTATTGCGGTAAAAGAAGCAATCGCTCGTGCTGGAGTAAATCCTGAGCATGTGCAGGAAGTGATTTTAGGTACAGTTTTACAAGGCGGTCAGGGACAAATTCCTTCACGCCAGGCAGCAAGGGAGGCTGGACTTTCTTGGGAAGTCAAAACAGAAACAATCAATAAAGTTTGCGCTTCGGGAATGCGAAGTGTCACGTTAGCCGATCAGATCATCCGTGCTGGCGATGAAGAGTTAATTGTTGCAGGCGGCATGGAATCTATGAGTAATGCTCCATATATTTTACCAAAGGCACGCTGGGGCTTGAAAATGGGCGATTCATCGGTGAAGGATTTAATGATTCATGACGGCTTAAGCTGCAGCTTCACAGGGGTTCATATGGGTACCTACGGAAATTCAACCGCAAAAGAAATGGAAATCAGCCGCGAAGCGCAGGATGAGTGGGCATTAAGAAGTCATGAGCGGGCGATTGCCGCAATGGAAGGCGGAATTTTTGCAGAAGAAATCGTGCCTGTCACTGTCCCGCAGCGTAAGGGTGCGCCGGTTGTCATCGAGCATGATGAATCACCACGAAAAGACACCTCTATCGAAAGACTTTCAAAATTAGCACCTGTTTTTAATTCAGACGGAACCATCACAGCAGGGAATGCACCTGGAATTAATGACGGTGCGGCGGCCCTCGTTTTAATGAGTGAAGAAAGAGCCTTACGCGAAGGCAAAAAGCCCGAAGCTGTTATCCTAGGTCATGCAGCGGTAGCGGTTGAAGCAAAGGACTTCCCTCAAACACCAGGACTTGTCATCAACAGCTTATTGAAAAAGACCGGAAAAACAGTAGAAGAAATTGACTTATTTGAAATCAATGAAGCCTTTGCGGCTGTTGTGTTAGCAAGTGAAAAAATTGCCGGTCTTGATCCAGAAAAGATCAATGTCAATGGCGGTGCAGTTGCATTAGGTCATCCAATCGGTGCTAGTGGTGCCCGGATTATTATCACGTTAATGCATGAATTGAAACGCCGTGGAGGCGGAATTGGGATCGCAGCAATTTGCAGCGGCGGCGGTCAGGGTGATGCGGTGATGATTGAGGTTCCAAGAGGGTAATTAGTTTCCAGATAATGTCTAATTGTACAAAATAGGAGAAAAAGTGTTCAAAGCTCCAAGAAAAATGTACAAAAACATAGAAAATTTGTACAAAACATCGAAAAAAATGTACAAAACGCAAATAATCTAAAAACCCACTAGGGATTATTTTTAAAAAAAGGGCAATTGGAGGGGAAGTTATGAAGGTTGAAAAGGTAATGGTAATCGGAGCTGGTCAAATGGGGTCCGGGATTGCTCAGGTTTGTGCTCAGGCAGGCTACACGGTGTATCTGAATGATTTAAAGCCGGAATTCGTGGAGCGCGGATTAGGTGTAATCGGCAAAAATTTATCGCGCAATGTAGATAAAGGCCGAATGACAGAGGAGCAAAAACAAGAGGTTCTTAAATCTATTACAGCTTCGACCGATCTGAATGATGCCCGTGCGGTCGACCTCGTGATTGAAGCAGCGGTTGAAAATATGGAAATCAAAACGAAAATCTTCGCGCAGTTAGATGAAATTGCGCCAGCACATGCGATTTTGGCTAGCAATACTTCATCCCTGCCCATCACAGAAATTGCGGCAGCGACGAAACGTCCGGAACAGGTAATTGGTATGCATTTTATGAATCCAGTTCCAGTTATGAAGTTAGTGGAAATCATTCGCGGCTTAGCAACTGCAGATGAGGTTTACCAAGTGATTGAGGATATGACCAAAACGCTCGGCAAGGTTCCCGTTGAAGTAAATGACTTCCCTGGATTTGTTTCCAACCGAATTCTCATGCCGATGATTAATGAAGCGATTTATACGCTGTATGAAGGTGTGGCCACGAAAGAAGCCATTGATGAAGTCATGAAGCTGGGGATGAACCACCCGATGGGACCGCTGACGTTAGCTGATTTTATCGGACTTGATACCTGCCTTTATATTATGGAGACCCTGCATGAAGGCTTTGGAGATACAAAATACCGTCCATGCCCGCTGTTGCGTAAGTATGTGAAAGCTGGCTGGCTTGGAAAGAAATCTGGTCGAGGCTTCTACACATACGAATAGTTGGGAGTGTTACTATGAATCTTAGATTCTCAGAAGAGCAGGAAATGATGCGCAAAATGGTTCGCGATTTTGCTGAAAAGGAAATTGCCCCGTTTGTGGAGCGGATGGAAAATGGCGAATTTCCCCGTGAAATTCTTCGTAAAATGGGTGAACTTGGTTTGATGGGGATTCCCGTTCCTGAAATATACGGCGGTGCAGAGATGGATTTTGTCTCTTATATCATCGCAATTAACGAGATTTCCCGGGTCAGCGCGACCGTAGGCGTCATCCTTTCTGTTCATACATCGGTTGGAACGAATCCAATCTTGTATTTTGGCTCCGATGAACAAAAGCAACGTTTTTTGCCTAAATTGGCTTCAGGAGAGTATTTGGCGGCGTTTTGCTTAACGGAGGCGGGGTCAGGATCGGATGCCAAAAGTATGAAATCTCGTGCGGTAAAAAAGGATGACCATTATCTGATCAACGGCTCGAAGATGTTTATCACCAATGGCGGCGAAGCGGATGTTTATATCGTATTTGCTTCCACCAATCCTGAATTAGGCAGCAAAGGAATTTCGGCGTTTATTGTGGAAAAAAATTCACCTGGCCTTGTGATTGGCAAGGATGAACATAAGATGGGACTTCATGGCTCAAGAACGGTACAGCTTACTTTTGAAGATATGATTGTACCTGCTTCGAACCTTTTAGGTCAGGAAGGCGAAGGGTTTAAAATAGCGATGGCTAACCTGGATGTCGGACGAATCGGGATCGCCGCACAGGCGTTAGGGATTGCAGAAGCAGCACTTGATGCGGCGGTAGAGTATGCAAAAGAACGTCAACAATTTGGAAAGCCCATTGCGGCGCAGCAAGGAATTGGTTTTAAATTGGCCGATATGGCGACGAATGTAGAAGCGGCTAGGCTGTTACTCTATCGTGCAGCGGATTTACGTGGTCAGGGATTGAAGTGCGGATTGGAAGCGTCGATTGCAAAGTTATTTGCGTCAAAAACAGCTGTTGAGACTGCCACCGAAGCAATTCAAGTGTTTGGCGGATATGGCTATACAGAGGACTATCCCGTCGAGCGTTACTTTCGGGATGCAAAGGTGACCGAGATTTATGAGGGAACCAGTGAGATACAGCGGATTGTGATTAGTAAATATCTATAATTTGTAGATAAGGTACGATTTGTGTAGATATACTTGAGATTTGTGTAGATATCGCGTTGGATTGTGTAGATATATTTGGGATTTGTGTAGATATCGGACTGGATTGTGTAGATAACCAAGCTAATTGTAGGAACTGTACGGTTTTTGAAGAAGCTGTATGGTTCTTTGTAGAAACTGTACGGTTCTGGAGAGTAGTTACCCTAAGGAGGACATATAAAATGAATTTTCGCTTATCGGAAGAGCATGAAATGATTCGGAAAATGGTGCGCGATTTTGCTAGAAATGAAGTGGCTCCAACAGCGGCTGAGCGTGATGAGGAAGAGCGTTTTGACCGTGAGATTTTTGACAAAATGGCGGAGCTTGGCTTAACGGGGATTCCTTGGCCGGAGAAGTACGGCGGAATCGGCAGCGATTACCTTGCGTATTGTATTGCAGTTGAAGAGCTCTCACGAGTTTGCGCGTCAACAGGCGTGACATTATCCGCACACACTTCATTAGCAGGCTGGCCGATCTATAAATTCGGTTCCGAAGAACAAAAACAACAATATCTTCGACCGATGGCAGAAGGCTCCAAAATTGGGGCATACGGGTTAACAGAACCAGGCAGCGGTTCAGACGCGGGCGGAATGAGAACAACTGCAAGACGTGAAGGCGACCATTACGTCCTCAATGGTTCGAAAATTTTCATCACGAATGGTGGAGTAGCTGATATTTACGTGGTTTTCGCCTTAACAGATCCATCCAGCAAACAAAAAGGAACCACAGCATTCATCGTTGAAAGTGACACACCAGGATTCTCAGTAGGGAAAAAAGAAAAGAAACTCGGCATTCGTTCGTCACCAACAACGGAAATTATTTTTGAAGATTGTAAGGTGCCTGTCACCAACCGATTAGGTGAAGAGGGCGAAGGCTTCAAAATTGCGATGATGACGCTTGATGGCGGCCGTAACGGGATCGCTGCCCAGGCGGTTGGAATTGCCCAGGGTGCGCTTGACGCTGCCGTCGATTATTCAAAAGAGCGCCAGCAGTTTGGAAAACCAATTGCGGCGAACCAAGGAATTGCTTTCAAGCTTGCCGATATGGCGACAAACATTGAAGCAGCAAGACTATTAACCTATCAAGCTGCATGGCTGGAGTCGCAGGGTCTGCCGTACGGCAAGGAATCTGCGATGTCAAAATTATTTGCGGGCGATACAGCGATGAAGGTGACGACAGAAGCGGTACAGGTATTTGGCGGGTATGGTTATACCAAGGATTATCCTGTAGAGAGATTCATGCGTGACGCAAAAATCACACAGATTTACGAGGGAACACAAGAAATCCAGCGCCTTGTTATCTCGAGAATGATTACTAAGTAAATAGAAAAGCGGAAGCGCCTTGCCCAGGGGGTGAGTCTAGGCGAGCTCGCGAGAAGGTTGTTCTTTAACCTTCTTGACGGATTGACTTAGACCTGAGAGCCCCTAGGCGCTGGAGCTAGCAAGAGGTGGTAGCGGGGATGAAAAAGCGGGAAGTACAGGCTTCAGTGAAAGATGAACGCCTTGTACAAAGAAGACGGGATCAGATGATCAAAGGGGCGGTTTCACTTTTTAAAGAAAAAGGGTTCCACCGGACGACGACAAGGGAAATTGCGAAGGCTGCAGGTTTTAGCATTGGGACCTTATATGAATATATTCGGACGAAGGAAGATGTCCTTTACTTGGTTTGTGATAGTATTTATGACCATGTAAGCGAGCGGCTTCAGGAGGACCTTGAGCATAAACAGGGCACACTGGAGAGTCTGAAGCATGGGATTGCCAATTATTTTCGGGTTATTGATGAAATGCAGGAGGAGATCTTGGTCATGTATCAAGAGACCAAATCACTTAACAAGGAAGCCCTTCCATATGTGTTGAAAAAGGAAATTGAAATGGCAGATATGTTCGAAAAACTGATAACGTTATGCGTGGAAAATGGGGAATTGAACTTAACTGAAAAACAAATCAAAATCCTTTCTCACACGATTATCGTTGAAGGACAAATGTGGAGCTTCCGACGTTGGACGCTGCAGAAATTATTTACCTTAGAAGAATACATTGAAATGCAAACCGAGTATTTATTTTCAGGGATAAACGGGGTAAGTCAGGCACTGCAAAAAGGGATAATCACCAAGTGAATTTTTTAGAAACAAAGGGGGAGACAAATGAGTAAGACGGAGGTTTATCAGCCGAAGCATCATATTCGTTTTGTTACGGCGTCTAGTTTGTTTGATGGGCACGACGCTTCGATTAATATTATGAGAAGAATTCTGCAGGCGAGCGGGGCCGAGGTCATCCATCTTGGCCATAACCGTTCGGTTGAAGAGGTCGTTAACGCGGCGATTCAAGAGGATGCACAGGGGATTGCAATTTCTTCTTATCAGGGCGGTCATGTGGAATATTTTAAATATATGTACGATTTGCTAAAGGAAAAAGGCGCGCCGAACATCCGTATTTACGGCGGTGGCGGCGGTGTTATTATCCCACGTGAGATTAAGGAGCTTCATGATTATGGGATTGCCTGGATATTCTCACCTGAGGATGGCCGGACGATGGGACTTCAGGGAATGATTAACCGAATGCTGGAGGAATGCGATTTCCCTACGGTTACCGCCGATCATACCGAGCATATTGAAAAACTGCCGAGTGGCGATGTTAATGCAATTTCAAAATTGATTACCCTTGCCGAGCTTCATGTGGACAGCAACCGGGAAGCCGCAGCTGCAGCGGAAAGCCTCCTTGAAAAGGTAAAAACGTTGACAAAAGAGATTCCTGTGATCGGAATCACGGGTACAGGTGGTGCGGGTAAAAGTTCATTAACCGATGAATTGATTCGTCGTTTTATCAATGAATTGCCTGATAAAAAAGTCGCGATTCTATCAGTCGACCCGACGAAGCAGAAAACAGGCGGTGCTCTTTTAGGCGACCGGATTCGGATGAATGCTATCTTCAATCCAAATGTTTATATGCGAAGCCTGGCGACTCGTTCATCAAAATCGGAACTATCGCTTGCGATTAAAGATGCCGTTTCGGTAGTGAAGGCAGCCGGCTTTGACCTTGTGATTGTCGAAACGAGCGGTATCGGCCAGGGCGATGCAGAGATTACGGAAATCTGTGATGTCTCCCTGTACATCATGACCAGTGAATTTGGCGCACCTTCACAGCTTGAAAAAATTGATATGATTGACTTTGCTGACCTCATTGTCATTAATAAATTTGAGCGCAAGGGCTCTGAGGATGCACTTCGGCAGGTGCAAAAGCAATATCAGCGCAGTCACATGTTGTTTGAAAAAGACACAAGTGAAATGCCTGTATATGGTACAATTGCGAGCCAATTTAATGATCTAGGCACCAATGCACTTTTTGCAGCGTTAATTGAAAAAGTAAATGAAAAAATGGGTACGAATTGGGTTACATCTTTTACAAAAAATGCATTAGTCGAAAAGCAAAATGTGATTATTCCAACCGACCGTCGCTATTATCTCCGGGAAATATCGGATACAGTGCGCCGCTATCATCAAAAGGCTGAAGAGCAGGCAAATATTGCCCGGAAATTATTTCAGCTTGAAGGTGCAATTGCTGCCGTCAAAGAAACAGATGCAGACGCTGAAGTTCTTGCTTCCTTAGAGGCTATTAAACAGGCAACAGAAGAGAAATTAACACCAGAGTCGAAAAAGATACTCGACGGCTGGGAGAAAACAAAGGCGGCATATAAAGCTGATCAATTTGTAACGAGAATTCGTGACAAAGAAATCATTACTGTCTTAAAAACAAAGAGCCTTTCGGGCATCGATATTCCGAAGGTGGTTTTACCGCGATATAAAGATTACGGTGAAATCCTCCGCTGGGTGTATCGCGAGAATGTCCCAGGTTCCTATCCGTTTACAGCAGGGGTGTTCCCGTTTAAACGTGAGGGAGAAGATCCGAAACGTCAGTTCGCCGGAGAAGGAACGCCGGAGAGAACGAATCGCCGCTTCCACTATCTTTCAAAAGATGATACAGCGAAACGTCTGAGTACGGCATTTGACTCGGTGACATTGTATGGAGAGGACCCGGATTATCGTCCGGACATTTTTGGAAAGATCGGCGAGAGCGGTGTGAATGTTTGTACGCTGGATGATATGAAAAAGCTTTATGATGGCTTTGACCTCTGTCACCCATCAACATCGGTATCGATGACGATTAATGGGCCTGCGCCGATTATTTTAGCGATGTTCATGAATACGGCGATTGATCAGCAGGTGAAGAAAAAAGAGACTGAGCTCGGCCGTGTGCTGACAGTTGAGGAATTTGCCCAAGTGAAGGCTTATACGTTAAAAACTGTCCGTGGTACAGTGCAGGCAGATATTTTAAAAGAAGACCAAGGACAAAACACATGTATTTTTTCAACTGAGTTTGCCTTACGAATGATGGGCGATATTCAACAATATTTTATCGACCAGCAGGTGCGTAACTATTATTCTGTTTCAATTTCTGGCTATCATATAGCTGAGGCGGGGGCGAATCCCATTTCGCAGCTGGCGTTTACGCTATCAAACGGCTTTACCTATGTCGAGTATTATTTAAGCCGAGGGATGAAAATTGATGATTTTGCACCAAACTTATCGTTCTTCTTTTCCAATGGCTTGGATCCGGAATATACGGTAATAGGGCGGGTGGCGCGTCGTATTTGGGCAACGGTAATGCGTGATAAATATGGTGCCGCTGAGCGCAGTCAAAAGCTGAAGTACCATGTTCAAACATCAGGCCGTTCGCTGCACGCGCAAGAGATTGACTTTAATGATATTCGTACGACGTTGCAGGCATTGATGGCGTTACACGATAACTGTAACTCTCTTCATACCAATGCGTATGACGAGGCAATTACAACACCAACAGAAGAATCCGTTCGCCGTGCGATGGCGATTCAAATGATTATTACAAAAGAACACGGCTTAACAAAAAATGAAAATCCACTTCAGGGTTCCTTTATTGTTGAAGAGCTTACGGACCTTGTAGAGGAAGCTGTGCTTCAAGAATTTGAACGCTTAAACGACCGCGGCGGTGTTCTCGGTTCCATGGAAACGCAGTATCAACGCGGAAAAATTCAAGACGAATCGATGTACTATGAAATGAAAAAGCATACAGGCGAGCTGCCGATTATCGGCGTGAACACGTATCTAAATCCAAATCCTCCTTCAGAAGAAGACATCGACAGCATGGAGCTGGCACGCGCGTCCTATGAGGAAAAAGAATTACAAATTACCAATTTACGTGCCTTCCAGCATGCACATGAACAAGAAACCTCAAAAGCTCTAGAGCGCTTAAAGGCAGCAGCAGTAAACAACGAAAACATTTTCGCCGCACTAATGGAAACCGTAAAAGTAGCCAGCCTCGGCCAAATCACAAAAGCACTATACGAAGTCGGCGGCCAATATAGAAGAAATATGTAAGTTATTACAATGGCTTAATAAGCAGCAGCTTGTAAGCCATTGTTTTTTATGTAAAAATTAATTTTTCTACAAGTACTAATATTGCCTATTTTTCTTATATAATAGATGAGCAAACATCAATGATTCCCGGGGCAGGTGTTGACCATGAAGATAAACTATACGTTTTTGTTTTTAATCATTTCGGCATGGCCATTATACTATCTCTATCAACACCAATTAGGTGCAATTTCCTTTCTAGTATTAGCTATCTTCTTCTTTTTAAAGGCTATGAAAGAGTTGAAAATGATAAAAAAAGAGGAAAAACCTGATGATAACCAGCCTAAACGGGAAAAAATCAAGTAAAACAGTAGATAGAACTAGCATAAACGGGAGAATATTGTTTATAATGAAGAATATGTCAAAAATAGAAAAGCGTAAGCGCCTTGCCCAGGGGCGTGAGTCTAGACGAGCCGGCGAGAAGGTTGTTCTTTAACCTTCTTGACGGATTGGCTTAGACCTGAGAGCCCCTAGGCGCTGCAGCTAGACATAAGCACTCTGGTGCTAATATTTTTGCCCGTTATCACTCATTTTAGAGAGTGTTAAATAGAGAAAGGAAGTGCCGATATTGAGTTTACAAGGTTACTCAAAAGAGCAATTAAAAGAGTTATCCCTCATTGAGATGGCGTATGAATTTCTAAAAGGCAGCAAACAGCCGATTTCCTTCCACGATTTAATTAAAGAAATTGCTGCAGCTACAGAAATCACAGAGGATCAAATTAGATCGAGAATTGCACAATTCTATACAGACATAAATATTGATGGCCGTTTTCTTTCACTAGGTGACAACCGCTGGGGTCTTCGCGTATGGTATCCAATCGATACACAGGAAGAAGAAGTGGTTACCGTTATTAAGCCTAAGAAGAAAAAGGCGAAAAAGGTTGTCGATGAAGACGATCTTGAAGACTTCGATGATATTGACGAGGATTACGATGAACTCGATGACTTTGTCGATGAAGATGATCTCCTTGACGACGATGAGGACGATTTACTTGATGACCTCGACGATGTCGATGATTTAGACGATGATGATGAAGTAATCGATGATGACGATGAATTCGATCTTGATGAAGAAGAAGAACTAGACGAGGTCCTTGATGAAGAGGAAGAAGATTTAGATGAAGTAGAGGATGAAGACGACGACCTATTATAGGCTTGACTTTTTATCTCTTGGCTTGTACAATCTTTTTTGGGCTCCTTTAACAAGGAACGGATCATAATTTGCTTATAGAGCGCTCCCTTACATTGCGTAAGCGGAGTGCTTTTTTATTTTGTCAGTCGATGATACATAGCTCTTTCGGCATTGACCGAGACTTCTTTAAAAATTTTTATAAAAGAAGCCTTAAACAGCAAGAAGATTGCACAAACTGAAATAGAGGAGGATTTTTTTATGACGAAGTATATATTTGTAACTGGCGGTGTTGTTTCATCGTTAGGAAAAGGAATTACCGCAGCCTCATTAGGCCGTTTGTTGAAAAATCGTGGACTGAACGTCACGATTCAAAAATTTGACCCTTATATCAACGTGGACCCAGGAACGATGAGTCCGTACCAGCACGGTGAAGTATTTGTAACCGGTGATGGCGCAGAAACGGATCTAGACTTAGGTCACTATGAACGCTTTATCGATATTAACTTAAATAAGTACAGCAACGTAACAACTGGGAAAATCTATTCTACTGTGTTACGTAAGGAACGCCGCGGCGATTATTTAGGCGGAACGGTTCAGGTTATCCCGCACATTACCAATGAAATTAAAGAACGTGTTTTCCGTGCCGGCAACGAAACAAATGCAGATGTTGTCATCACTGAAATTGGCGGAACAGTAGGGGATATTGAGTCACTTCCATTCCTAGAAGCAATCCGTCAAATCAAGAGCGATATCGGAAGCTCTAATGTAATGTACATTCACTGTACCTTAATTCCTTATATTAAAGCGGCAGGCGAAATGAAGACCAAGCCAACACAACATAGTGTAAAAGAGCTTCGCAGTCTGGGGATTCAGCCAAATATCATCGTTGTTCGTACGGAAATGCCGGTTTCGCAGGATATGAAGGATAAAATTGCTTTGTTCTGTGATATCGATGCGAAAGCAGTTATTGAATGCCGTGACGCAGATACGCTTTATTCCATTCCATTAGCTCTTCAAGAGCAGCACATGGATCAAATTGTTTGTGACCACTTGAAGCTTACAACACCAGAACCAGAAATGACCGAATGGAAAGCGTTAGTTGATAAGGTTCTTAACCTTTCAAGTAAAACGCGTATCGGTCTAGTTGGTAAATATGTTGAACTTCAGGATGCCTATATTTCTGTTGTTGAAGCGATGAAGCATGCAGGCTATGCGTTTGATGCCGATGTGGAAATTAAGTGGATTAATGCGGAACATGTAACAGCTGAAAATGTTGCAGAACTTTTGGCTGACGTGGACGGAGTCCTTGTTCCAGGCGGCTTCGGTGACCGTGGAATTGAAGGGAAGATTCAAGCAACACGCTATGCCCGTGAAACGAAAAAGCCTTTCCTTGGTATTTGCCTAGGAATGCAGCTGGCGACGATTGAATATGCACGCCACGTTCTTGGCTACTCAGATGCGCATTCTGCAGAGTTCGTACCGGATACCAAGCACCCAATTATTGATTTACTTCCTGAGCAAAAGGATGTTGAAGATCTAGGCGGAACATTAAGACTTGGTCTTTATCCTTGCCGTGTGGTGGAGGGTACAAAGGCGTTCGCTGCTTATGAAGATGAAGTGGTGTATGAGCGTCACCGCCACCGGTATGAGTTTAACAATCATTATCGTCAAGAAATGGAAGAAGCAGGCTTTGTTTTCTCTGGTACAAGCCCAGACGGACGCCTTGTGGAGATTATTGAGCTTCAAGACCACCCATGGTTTGTTGCGTCACAGTTCCATCCGGAATTTGTTTCAAGACCAACACGTCCACAGCCGCTTTTCCGTGACTTTATTAAAGCTTCTTTGCAAAAATAAGATAGATGGGCCAGTTCTCTTTGTGGGGGACTGGCTTTTTTTATAGGGTTGCGTTTCCATATATTGTCTAAATGTACAAAACGTATTAAAAAGTGTACAAAACATCTAGATAAATGTACAAAACTCCTCAAAAAGTGTACAAAACCATCCTAAAAATGTACAAAACAAAAAACGACCTCATCAAGGTCGTCAAAAAATCATTCATATTCCGCTAAAATCTCATCAATGGTAAATTTCAAGCCATAATAAACATACAAAGCTGCCATCGAAGACGGATATCCATACCGATTGCCGAAATCATCGGGCAACAAACCCTTTTTAAGCTGTAAATTAATATAAACATCAGCTAACTCCTCAAGTTTACCTTCCTCCGAAATCGATGTCGATACAGCTACAAACGGGATCTCTTTTTCAACAAGCTTATCAGCCAATTCCACAGCTTCTTGGTCATCGGAATGACGTGTAAACAAAAGAACTCTGTCAGCACTAGTTGCAGACTCTACATTTGTTAAAGCACCTTTCAATGGTTCTGCACCCTCTAAAGCTTCAAATTCAACACCTTTCATTTCCTTGAAGCCAACAACATATATATTCTGACCCTGGGCGAGCAGGCGGGCACCGTCCTCAAAGGAAAACTCTTCTTTTTCTTCCAATCTTTTAAACAATCCGGTCAATTGGGTCGTAAACATTTTTAACAAGCAAAACCCCTCCTTCACAAAGATATTATAGCCTTTTCAAAATAAAAGACAATTACCATAAAATACCTTGAACAAAATAGAGGATTTTTAGCAAGAATGTCGAAGATTAACTAGTGGAAGAAATAGGCATCATTTATAGATAAAATTAGGGTGGAAGAGGTGGAGTTATGAAAGAGAAAATTTTAATTGTTGACGACCAATTTGGGATCCGCATTTTATTAAATGAGGTGTTCTCAAAGGAAGGGTATCAAACCTTTCAGGCAGCAAATGGAATACAGGCACTTGATATTGTTACGAAGCATGACCCAGATCTCGTCCTCTTGGATATGAAAATACCTGGTATGGATGGTATTGAGATTTTAAAAAGAATGAAAGTAATCGACCCGGATATTCGCGTTATTATTATGACCGCTTACGGTGAACTTGATATGATTCAAGAGGCGAGAAACTTAGGAGCGATTACCCATTTTGCGAAGCCATTTGATATTGATGATATTCGTGCAGCGGTAAGAAAACACATTCCTCAAAAAACAAATTAGGCATTTTATTGAAAAAAATAAATGTCGAAAACTGTTGCCGCTTTCATTGTGAACGTTTATAAAAATGCGTTTCTTTAATGGAATTTTACGAATCTGTTTGGTATGATAACTATGAACTTTTACTGGTCACATTATCCTTCTCGAGTATACATAATCAGTAAAATGGTAGGAAATCCTTAATAGGAAAGCCTAAATTCGAGGAGATATAAACAATACCAAGGAGGAAATAAAATGCCTTTAGTTTCAATGAAAGAAATGCTCATCAAAGCAAAAGAGGAAGGCTATGCAGTTGGGCAGTTCAACTTAAATAACCTTGAGTTTACCCAAGCTATTTTACAAGCAGCTGAAGCTGAAAAATCACCAGTTATTCTTGGTGTATCTGAAGGGGCAGCTCGTTATATGGGCGGCTTTAAAACAGTTGTAAAAATGGTAGAAGGTTTATTAGAAGATTACAAAATTACCGTTCCTGTTGCGATTCACTTGGACCACGGTTCAAGCTTTGAAAAGTGTAAGGAAGCAATCGATGCAGGCTTCACTTCTGTTATGATTGACGCTTCTCACCATCCATTTGAAGAAAACGTAGCAACTACATCAAAAGTGGTTGAGTACGCTCATTCAAAAGGTGTTTCTGTTGAAGCTGAATTAGGTACTGTTGGTGGACAAGAAGACGATGTTGTTGCGGAAGGCGTTATTTACGCAGATCCTAAAGAGTGTGAAGAGCTTGTTAAGCGCACTGGTATCGACTGCCTTGCTCCGGCATTAGGTTCTGTACACGGTCCTTACAAAGGTGAACCAAAGCTTGGTTACCATGAAATGGAAGCAATCGGAAAAGCTACTGGTCTTCCACTAGTTCTTCATGGTGGAACTGGAATTCCAACACATGATATCCAAAAATCTATTTCTCTTGGAACTGCTAAAATTAACGTTAACACTGAGAACCAAATTGCATCTGCAAAAGCAGTTCGTGAAACATTAGCAGCAAAGCCAGAAGAGTACGATCCACGTAAATACTTAGGACCAGCTCGCGATGCGATCAAAGCAACTGTAATCGGCAAAATGCGCGAATTCGGTTCATCAGGCAGAGCATAATAAAGATTCTTATCTCTTTTTAAAAACTATCAATGTTGTTTAATTGCGTAGTAACCTTGAAACCGCCTCTTTTTATGAATGGGCGGTTTCAAAATGTAAGTGGAAGACTGAAAATTCGCGAAATTTGTCACAACACCTAAATTTACCAATTTAAAAAACTTTTTTTGATATTGATACATGAAAATAAAATATTGGTGTAAACTAGATGATAGACAAATTGTCGGATTATGTAAGTTGCTGTTGGAAAAAATTACCTAAAAGACAAGTGGATTATCAATTTAGTTGTTGAATAAAAGGTCACATTCCATCCCAATGGCATAGAAGGGAGTCGAAAATGGAAAAACTTAAAATTGCGGGCGGTTATCCGCTTAAAGGAACCGTAAGAATAAGTGGTGCAAAAAACAGTGCAGTTGCGTTGATACCAGCGACCATTTTAGCAGAATCACCGGTAACAATCGAAGGGCTGCCGGATATTTCCGATGTGGAAATTTTGAAGGACCTGCTTGAGGAGATTGGCGGGAAAGTCGAGCTTTCTGATGATTTTGATATGACGGTTGACCCATCGACGATGATTTCAATGCCATTGCCAAACGGAAAAGTGAAGAAGCTTCGCGCATCTTACTATCTCATGGGGGCGATGCTCGGTCGTTTTAAAAAGGCTGTCATCGGTTTACCAGGTGGATGTCATCTTGGACCAAGACCAATTGATCAGCATATTAAGGGTTTTGAAGCGCTTGGTGCTCAAATAACCAATGAGCAGGGAGCTATTTATTTGCGAGCGGACGAGCTTCGCGGTGCACGTATTTATCTTGATGTTGTTAGTGTTGGGGCTACCATTAATATCATGTTAGCCGCTGTTAGAGCAAAAGGTCGGACGATTATTGAAAACGCTGCAAAAGAACCTGAAATTATCGATGTCGCAACCCTTCTTACAAATATGGGTGCGAAAATAAAAGGCGCTGGAACGGATGTTATTCGTATTGATGGTGTGGATAGTCTTCATGGCTGCCGGCATACGATTATTCCTGATCGAATTGAAGCAGGAACGTATATGATTTTAGGTGCTGCCGTTGGTGAAGGGGTATTAATTGATAATGTCATTCCGCAGCATTTAGAATCGTTGATTGCTAAGCTTCGAGAAATGGGTGTGCAGATTGAAACCAGTGACGACCAGGTGTTTGTCAATAGTTCGGATAAGCTGAAGCCTGTCGATATTAAAACACTCGTTTATCCTGGTTTCCCAACCGATTTGCAGCAGCCATTTACAACACTGTTGACGAGAGCAGCAGGCTCGAGTGTGGTAACGGATACAATTTATGGTGCCCGTTTTAAACATATTGATGAATTAAGAAGAATGAATGCAAACATTAAAGTGGAAGGCCGCTCAGCGATTATTAGCGGACCTGTGAAGCTTCAAGGTGCAAAAGTTAAGGCGAGTGACCTGCGTGCAGGAGCTGCGTTATTCATTGCGGGTCTAATGGCTGAGGGAATTACAGAAGTCACTGGGCTTGATCATATTGATCGTGGTTATAGCCAGCTTGTCGAAAAATTAAACGGACTTGGGGCAACCGTTTGGCGTGAAGCTTTATCCAAAGAAGAAGTAGAGCAGCTTAAGAACACATAATTAAGCTATACTAATCTCCTGAATATGTTATACTAATATGTATAATAGATAATTTGGGGGGACCTGAGAACATGGAGAGAAGTCTTTCAATGGAGCTTGTCCGCGTAACGGAAGCTGCAGCACTTGCTTCTGCACGCTGGATGGGCCGCGGGAAAAAAGATGAGGCAGATGGTGCTGCCACCTCAGCGATGCGCGATGTGTTTGACACGATCCCGATGAAGGGAACCGTTGTCATTGGTGAAGGCGAGATGGACGAGGCACCAATGCTATATATCGGTGAAAAACTTGGTACAGGCTATGGACCACGTGTAGATGTAGCGGTTGATCCACTCGAAGGTACCAATATTTTGGCGGCTGGCAGTTGGAACGCTTTAGCTGTTTTAGCGATTGCTGACAATGGCAACCTGCTTCACGCGCCTGATATGTATATGGAAAAAATTGCAGTCGGTCCTGAAGCAGTAGGTCTAATAGATATCAATGCTTCCGTACTTGATAATTTAAAGGCAGTGGCAAAAGCGAAAAACAAGGATGTCGAAGACGTTGTTGCAACCGTTCTAAACCGTCCGCGACATGAGCATATTATTGCTGAGTTACGTGATGCTGGTGCTCGTATTAAATTGATCAATGATGGTGACGTAGCAGGGGCGATCAATACTGCTTTTGATAACACAGGCGTTGATATTTTATTCGGCTCTGGCGGTGCACCTGAGGGTGTCATCTCAGCTGTTGCCTTAAAGTGTCTTGGCGGTGAAATCATCGGTAAATTGCTTCCTCAAAGTGATGCCGAGTTAGAGCGCTGTGTAAAAATGGGACTAGATGTTAATAAGGTGCTTCGCATGGAAGACCTTGTTAAGGGAGACGACGCCATTTTCGCAGCCACTGGGGTCACAGACGGTGAATTACTGCGCGGTGTTCAATTTAAGGGGTCATATGGCTCAACACATTCAATCGTCATGCGTGCTAAATCAGGTACGGTTCGATTTGTTGAAGGCCGTCACAGCTTGAAAAAGAAACCGAATTTAGTGATTAGATAATTTTTAATAGCAAATACTTATATAAGAGACTAGATTCACTTCTAGTCTCTTATCTCCATGAGAATCTATGATCCCCCGCATATAGAAAATTTCCAGTTGATTATTTTTTTACACAAAGGGTACAATAGATAGTGTTTTATTAAAAAAAAGATTCTGCTATTCTATTCATTTCTACTATTTCCTCAACTTTTTTTAATGTTATGAAAACCCTCTATTATCCTTAATGTAAATCCGGGAACGGAATAGAGTAAAAATTTTAAAGTGTGGTGTACTATGGAATTAACTATATCAAGTTTAGAAAACATGAAGCTGAAAGAGCTTTATGAGCTTGCACGCGAATTTAAGGTAACCTATTACAGTAAGTTATCGAAAAAAGAACTTATATTTGCCATCTTAAAATCACGTGCGGAACAGCAAGGTTATTTTTTCATGGAAGGCGTACTGGAAATAATCCAGTCAGAAGGATTTGGATTTTTACGCCCGATCAACTATTCTCCAAGCTCTGAAGACATTTATATCTCTGCATCGCAAATTCGCCGGTTCGATTTAAGAAACGGGGATAAAGTATCAGGTAAGGTTCGACCTCCTAAAGAAAACGAACGTTATTACGGACTTTTACATGTAGAAGCAGTTAACGGTGAAGACCCAGAATCAGCAAAAGAACGCGTTCACTTCCCAGCATTAACTCCTCTCTATCCAAATCGACACATGAAACTTGAAACCACTCCAAAATATATCTCTACAAGAATTATGGATGTAGTTGCTCCAGTTGGTTTTGGACAAAGGGGCTTAATTGTGGCACCGCCAAAGGCAGGAAAAACGATGCTGTTAAAGGAAATCGCTAACAGTATTACAACGAATCATCCTGAAGTGGAATTAATTGTGCTCTTAATCGATGAACGTCCTGAAGAGGTTACCGATATCGAGCGCTCCGTTGCTGGCGATGTTGTCAGCTCGACATTTGATGAGGTGCCAGAAAACCATATTAAAGTCGCCGAGCTTGTCCTTGACCGCGCGATGCGTCTCGTTGAACATAAACGCGATGTGGTCATTCTAATGGACAGTATTACTCGTTTAGCTCGTGCATATAACCTGGTTATTCCACCAAGCGGAAGAACCCTTTCAGGTGGTATTGACCCGGCAGCTTTCCATCGTCCAAAGCGTTTCTTCGGTGCTGCGCGAAATATTGAAGAAGGCGGAAGCTTAACCATCCTTGCAACTGCATTAGTTGATACAGGGTCACGTATGGATGACGTCATCTATGAAGAATTTAAAGGGACAGGTAATATGGAATTGCATCTGGATCGTCAGCTTGCAGAACGCCGTATCTTCCCTGCGCTTGACATTCGCCGTTCAGGAACCCGAAAAGAAGAACTACTTCTTCCAAAGGACCACCTGGACAAGCTATGGGCAATCAGAAAATCCATGTCCGACTCACCAGACTTTGCCGAGCGCTTCCTGAAAAAACTAAAACAAACCAAATCCAACGAAGAGTTCTTCGCACAGATTGGGGAAGAATTAAAAGGCAGAAGATCGTAGATTTTAATTTTTGGCTGTGTTAAGGAATACTATTGGTTTTAGAACCTGTTGATTTGTGCGGAAGGTGCGAGACTCCTGCAGGAGGACGGGACAGGGGAGACCCCGCTTATCTCTTAGCGCCGAGGAGGCTTCCCGAACCGCCTGCGGAAAGCGAAGCACCTGGAGCACAAATCAACAGCCTAGTTTAAGACAGCTAGCATTTAAAATCCATAAAAACCCAACTTGCCAAAATAGGTTCACCTTGTTATAATGTGAACAGTGTGTTTTTAGTATTTGATGCTTGTCTCAGGCAGGCATTTATATAACTCTGTTTCGAATGATTCAGGGCGGAAGGAGATGAAAAGAATGAAAGCAGGAATTCATCCAAATTATAAAATGGTACAGGTGACTTGTGCATGCGGAAATACTTTTGAAACTGGTTCTGTTAAAAAAGAAATTCGCGTTGAAACTTGTTCAGAATGTCATCCATTCTATACTGGTCGTCAAAAATTCGCTGAAGCTGGTGGACGTGTAGACCGTTTCAACAAAAAATACGGCCTTAAAGATCCAAACGCGCAACAACAATAATTACACAAAACAGGCAAGCAGAAACTTACTTGCCTGTTTTTTAATTGAATAAAACATGTTGAATTTTAAAAATATAGACGTAATAGGTTTCGTACATAGGAAGGAGACGCCGATTTATGTATTTAATGAAGCAACTCGGATGGGTTGAGGTTATCTGCGGCAGTATGTTTTCAGGAAAATCAGAGGAATTGATTCGTCGGGTGAGACGAGCTCAATTTGCTAAACAAAAAATAGCTGTTTTTAAGCCGAAAATTGACAATCGCTATAGCGAACAATCTGTCGTTTCTCATAATGGCAACTCTTTTCATGCGAAGCCAATTTCCCATTCGATCGAAATCTTACATCATGTAGAGGCGGATATCGACATTATTGCCATTGATGAAGTGCAATTTTTCGATGAAGGGATTGTAAGAGTGGTTCAGCAGCTTGCTGACAGCGGGCATCGTGTTGTCGTAGCAGGGCTGGACATGGATTTCCGCGGCGAACCTTTCGGGCAGATGCCGGCGTTGATGGCGGTTGCTGAAACGGTAACAAAGCTTCAGGCTGTCTGCAGCGTTTGTGGTTCACCGTCAAGCCGGACACAGCGTTTAATCGACGGAAGACCAGCCTCTTATCATGATCCTGTAATCTTAGTGGGTGCTTCAGAGGCCTATGAGCCGCGCTGCCGTCACCATCATGAAGTACCTAAAACTGCATCCTACCGCATACAAGAATCTGTGGTGAAATAAAGTGTAAGAGGCGACGCCTTCTTACACTTTTTTATTTGGAATTATCTTACTAGAACCTTCCTTCAACGGCTTGGGAAAGATAGTTGTAGGAGGTGTAAGTAATGAAAAATTGGTTGTTTTTTACTTTTTTAGCTGTTCTACTGCTATCGGGTTGTATGAAAGGAAACGACACGGATAATACCGCCTACGATTTAAAAAAGGACACGATGAATCCGAACTATATGTCCAATCGTGCTGATAATCGACCGGAACGCGACATGGGAGAAATGTCTGACCAAAATCCTAACTTCCTTAATTTAAGAGGAACGAGCTTGAATGACGCCTCAAATAGAAATAATATGGGCAGAGATATAGACGTTGCCAGAGATATTGTAAATGGCACGGATAATTTTAGATCCGAATCCATTTGGATCAACAACGCAGGGGATCAGATGACCGTTACCGTTGATACAAAAGGCAATCTCAACGGCAAAGAACGAGACAACGCCATTGACAAGCTTCGGTCAAAACTTGAACAGGCACTTCCGCGCTATACCATTAGAATAAGAGAACAATAACATGCTCTGGCTTCAGGGCGTGTTTTTTTGTTTACGTCCCCACTATTCATCTCCAAACAACCCTCCAAAATTTTTTACGGATGAATTTGGTTTTGACGGGGGTTTTCACCTATACTATAATTAGAATGTTATGGACAAAAACTAGAGGTGAATAACTGTGTTTGATCGTCTTCAATCCGTTGAAGATCGCTATGAGAGATTAAATGAACTCTTGAGCGATCCAGAAATTATTAATGATTCAAAAAAACTTCGTGAATATTCAAAAGAACAATCTGATATACAAGAGACCGTGCAAACCTATCGTGAATATAAAGACGTCCGCGAACAACTTAAGGATGCCAAGGCAATGCTTGAGGAAAAGCTCGACAACGATATGCGTGATATGGTCAAGGAAGAGGTTAATGAGCTTGAAAAGCAAATTGAGGAACTAGAAGCAAGAATGAAGTTCCTGATGATTCCGAAGGATCCAAATGATGACAAGAACGTTATCTTTGAAATCCGCGGCGCAGCTGGCGGTGAGGAAGCGGCTTTATTTGCGGGTACGCTTTATCGTATGTACAGCCGTTATGCGGAAGCACAGGGCTGGAAAACAGATTTGATTGACGCCAACCCAACAGGTCTTGGCGGCTACAAAGAAATCAGCTTTATGATTAATGGACAGGGTGCTTATTCTAAATTGAAATTTGAAAATGGCGCCCACCGCGTTCAGCGTGTACCGGAAACAGAATCTGGCGGACGGATTCATACTTCAACAGCTACCGTTGTTTGCTTACCGGAAGCCGAAGATGTAGAAGTAGAAATTCATGATAAAGATATCCGTTTTGACGCGTTTGCTTCAAGCGGAGCCGGCGGACAGTCCGTTAATACAACGATGTCAGCCGTTCGTTTAACCCATATTCCGACTGGAATTGTGGTATCCATCCAGGACGAAAAATCTCAGCACAAAAACAAAGACAAGGCGATGAAGGTATTACGTGCGCGTGTTTATGACAAGTTCCAGCAGGAAGCACAGGCTGAGTATGATCAGGTTCGTAAATCTGCCGTTGGTACGGGTGACCGTTCTGAACGTATTCGTACTTACAACTTCCCGCAAAACCGTGTGACCGACCACCGTATCGGCTTAACCCTTCAGAAGTTGGATCAAATCATCGAAGGTAAGCTTGATGAAATCATCGACGCATTAACGCTAGAAGATCAAACAAGCAAGCTTGAAAGTGGTCAAGATGAGTAAAAAAGTGTATGAAGCTCTGCAATGGGCTTCTTCTTTTTTAAAAAAAGCAAATCGGGACGAAAACGCCGGGGAGCTTCTGCTTCGTCATTTCACTGGTATGTCGCGTGCGCAGCTGTTTGCGAATGTTCGTGATGACTTGCCACAGGAACAATGGGAAGTGTTTGAAAAGGCGGTCCATGAACATGTAAAAGGAACACCGGTTCAATACATAATCGGCACAGAGGAGTTCTATGGGCGGAAGTTTATCGTTAATGAAGAGGTGCTAATTCCGCGGCCTGAAACGGAGGAACTCGTTTATGAAACGTTGAAACGAATCAATAAGCGGGAACTAAAGGTGGTCGACATTGGGACGGGCAGCGGGGCAATTGCGATTAGCCTAAAGCTTGAACAGCCTTCTTTAACGGTATATGCCTCTGATATAGCGGAAGAGTCATTAAAGGTGGCACGAGAAAATGCAGACCTGCTTGGTGCTGAGGTTGAATTTGTCCAAGGAGATTTATTACAGCCTTTTCGTGGGCAAGGATTTGATGTGGTGATTTCGAATCCGCCGTATATCCCTGTAAGTGATATCGAAATGATGTCTGAAGTGGTAACGGAGCATGAACCTCATCGGGCTTTATTTGCTGGTGAGGATGGTCTGGATTTTTATCGCCGCTTTATGTTGGAGCTGCCTGAGGTGATTGCTCCGGGCGCGCTGGTTGGCTTTGAAATTGGGGCCGGTCAGGGGGAGGCGGTAGCCGACCTTTTTAAAAAAGCGTTTGTGAATGTGAAGGTAGAAGTTCTTAATGATATTAACGGCAAGGACCGGATGGTGTTTGCGGAGATTGCAGAGTGATTCTAAACGAATTGCTCTGTTTTTGTTATTAACGCCGTTTTTGCATAGAGTGATGTTTAATGAAGGTTATTGAGGACAAATCGAATGGCGTGGCAGAAGGATTAGTCCTTAATCCAGGGTCTTGAGGACAAATCGCAGGGCGTGGCAGAAGGATTAGTCCTTAATCAAGGGTCTTGAGGACAAATCGCAGGACTTGGCAGAAGGATTAGTCCTTAATCAAGGGTCTTGAGGACAAATCGCAGGACCTGGCAGAAGGATTAGTCCTTAATCAAGGGTCTTGAGGACAAATCGCAGGATTTGGCAGAAGGATTAGTCCTTAATCAAGGGCCTTGAGGACAAATCGCAGGACTTGGCAGAAGGATTAGTCCTTAATCAAGGGTCTTGAGGACAAATCGAATGGCATGGCAGAAGGATTAGTCCTTAATCAAGGGCCTTGAGGACAAATCGAATGGCATAGCAGAAGGATTAGTCCTTAATCCAGGGTCTTGAGGACAAATCGCAGGACTTGGCAGAAGGATTAGTCCTTAATCGAGGGTCTTGAGGACAAATCGCAGGACTTGGCAGAAGGATTAGTCCTTAATCAAGGGTCTTGAGGACAAATCGAATGGCGTTGCAGAAGGATTAGTCCTTAATCCAGGGTATTGAGGACAAATCGAATGGCGTGGCAGAAGGATTAGTCCTTAATCCGGGGTCTTGAGGACAAATCGAATGGCATAGCAGAAGGATTAGTCCTTAATTCAAGGTCTTGAGGACAAATCGCAGGACTTGGCGGAAGGATTAGTCCTTAATCAAGGGTCTTGAGGACAAATCGA
Source organism: Neobacillus driksii (assembly GCF_013409995.1). Taxonomy (GTDB): domain Bacteria; phylum Bacillota; class Bacilli; order Bacillales; family Cytobacillaceae; genus Neobacillus; species Neobacillus driksii. Next base: position 336,805 of record NZ_JACCBX010000005.1, on the reverse strand, counting down.
ATGGCATGGCAGAGGGATTAGTCCTTAATTCAGGGTCTTGAGGACAAATCGCTCAAGCCGAAAAGAACCTTACATAAAAAAAGCGATCCTTCGTGACCGAAGCATCGCATTTCCTGTGATTACTTATTGTGTTGTCGTTCCTGGGCTTTTAATGCGACTTTTTCAAGTCCAGTATGCGCAAATTCCACATCTGTTTTGGGCATAGCAGGATTATGCTGTACTTTCTTATTCTTCTGTTTAGACATGTTTTCACCACCTTCTAAAAAAAGATGCCAACATCTCTGTTAGTTTGCATTCTTTTTGGAAGGCTATGAATCCAAAAGTTACCAACAATGTATTACGAATAACTTAAGCTATCTCATTCCAAACTATAAGTGTAAAACAATTACACTATAGGAGATGATACAAAATGGCAAGAAGCAACAATAGCAATCAGCTTTTAGTTCCAGGAGTAGAACAGGCACTTGAACAAATGAAGTATGAAATTGCACAAGAATTTGGAGTACAGCTTGGAGCCGATACATCTTCACGCGCCAACGGATCTGTCGGGGGCGAAATTACAAAGCGTTTAGTAAGTATGGCTGAGCAGCAATTAGGCGGAAGCTTCCGTTAATACACATAAAAACCCGCTCCTAGCAGCGGGTTTTATTTTGCATCTTTCTCGTAAAAGAAAATCTAGTTTTTTTTAATTTTACTAGTTTAAGATTCTTGGCATTTGTCCACAATGAGGATAGTGAAGGGACGGTGCGAGAATATGAATATGAACAGTAAAGTTTTGGTGTGGTCTTATTTAATCATTTTATCGTTAGGAACGATATTAAACTTATATATGCCAAAAACGGAAGCGGTGGCGAAGGATTCGATCGTTATTCCAGCTGAGGCGATTCGCCTTCGAATTCTAGCAAATAGCGATAGTGCAGAGGATCAGGAAATTAAACGAAAGGTCCGTGACGCAGTCAATGCACAAATCACGCTATGGGTTCAGGATTTAACATCATTAGAAAAAGCAAAAACAGTCATTAATTCAAAGCTGCCAGAGGTTCAAGCCATTGCAGAAAAGGTTGTCGCAGAGCAAGGGTCCTCTCAGAGTGTAAATGTGGAGTTTGGGAAAGTTCAGTTTCCAACTAAATTGTATGGTGAGTTTTTATATCCAGCAGGCGAGTACCAAGCGATCTTAATTACCTTGGGTGAAGGGACAGGCGCTAACTGGTGGTGTGTGCTTTACCCGCCATTATGTTTCTTAGATTTTTCTAATGGGGTAGCTGTACAAAGTGATGGTTTTGAAGATAAGGCGTATGCAGCTGAGAAGGAAGAGCAAGTGGTAGAAGCTTCGGAAGAACTAGAAGAAGTAGAAGAGAAAGTGACAAATTCCGTTAAGAATGTAAATGCTAAGAAAGAACAGGTTAAAGTAGATGAGCAGATCGAAGAAGAAGTTGAAGAGGTAAAACAGGTTATAGTAGAAAAAGAAGTTAAGCAAGTTGTCGAAGGAAAGAAAGTAGAAGTAAAAGAACCAGTTGAGAAAGAAGTAGTAGAGGAAAAACAAACACCTGTTAAAAAGAAAGCAGTAAAGGAAGCTCCAGTGTATACTGCAGAAGATGAAAAACCAGTTAAAGTAAAATTCTTTGTTGTTGAAATGTTTGAGGGTATTTTTAAATAAGAGTGGGTATCGCGTTGGCTTAACGCAGATATCTAGTAAAGTGCCAGTCCTGAATGCAGGACGGGCTATTTTTTTCTAGTAATTCTAGTTCTAACTCTCTTAGCTTTTCATAGTAATAGAGTATCAACTAAAAGAGGTGGTAGGAATGCAAGCAGTTATTCGTTGCGCGAACAAAGAGGATTTGAACGGTTTAAGAGAGTTTTTGACAAGGGCGAATCTAGGTTGTGAAGGACTAAGTGAGGAAACTGTGGAGTTCTTTTTATTGCTAGAGGATGAGGATGGGGCGATTAAGGGTACACTTGGAATGGAAGTATTCGCAGAGTGTGGATTATTGCGTTCGTTGGTTGTTTCACCGGGACAAGCTGAAAAGGATATTTTCCTGTTGATCACACAGATGATGCAATTAGCGAAGGAAAAAGGGTTAAGAAGTTTGTTTTTGGCGACTAATAAGGGAGTGGCGCTGTCATTTTTTGAGTTGCTTGGGTTTGAGAAGGTGGCACGGGACCAATTACCTGAGGAAATGTATAGCTTAGAGCATATTCGACATGTATTTAATGTGGATAACTCGTTATTTTTGAAATTTTCACTATAATTGTGGATTAATCCACAAAGTTATCCACTTTTTCGGAAAAGTTATACACAAATTGTGGACAAAGGGTTGTGTTTATCCCCACCTTCTACTATACTTTCAAATGGAATATGAGACAAAGAGCCTAAATTCGGCAAATTTCGATATCATTTGCGCTTTTGATAAAGGTGGATAACTATGAACACAAAAGTTTGGAAAGTGGATAAATATGTGGATAACCTTAAAAATAATCCACAGATTGTGGATGCCGCTCAATTTTTACAAGAAAATGAAGTGGTTGCACTGCCTACAGAAACGGTTTATGGCTTAGGGGGTAATGCTGAAAGTGATGTGGCTGTGGAAAAAATCTTTGCTGCGAAAGGCAGACCAAGCGATAATCCACTGATTATCCACATTGCAGACAAACAGCAACTCAATGCGTTTGTTACGGAGGTTCCGGAAAAAGCGGCTGTTTTGATGGATGCGTTTTGGCCGGGACCCTTGACGATTATTTTTAAAAAGAAGGATGGAGTCTTGTCAGAAAAAGCAACTGCTGGCTTGGAGACTGTCGCGGTTAGAATGCCGGATCATCCTTTGGCATTAGCACTGTTGAAAAAATGCCAGCTGCCGATTGCAGCACCGAGTGCGAATAGCTCCGGGAAACCAAGTCCTACAAATGCACAGCATGTCATTGAGGATTTGAACGGAAAAATTGCCGGTGTGCTTGATGGCGGTTCGACGGGTGTCGGTGTAGAATCAACAGTTTTGGACTGCACGGAGGAAATTCCGGTAATTTTAAGACCAGGTGGGGTGACGAAGGAGCAGTTAGAAGCTGTTGTGGGTGAGGTACGTCTCGACTCTGCGCTGCTTAATGAAGCTTCAAAGCCGAAAGCTCCTGGCATGAAGTATCAGCATTATGCTCCAAACGCACCGCTCTATTTAGTAAATGGAAGTCCCTCTTTTTTGCGACGTTTAATAGCAGAAAAGCAGAAGGAAGGGCTGCGTGTCGGCGTGCTCACAACGGAGGAAAGTGTCGAGGCTTATCCTAGTGATGTCGCAATCGCTTGTGGCAAAAGAAGTGAGCTTGAAAGTGTGGCTACGGCGCTTTATGAAACATTACGGAAGTTTAACCAGGAAAATGTGGATATTATTTATAGTGAAATGTTCCCGAATACCGGAGTAGGTCATGCGATCATGAATCGATTGCAAAAGGCCGCTGGCAACAAAATAATTAGTGAGTAGGTGCAGGTTCTCCTTAAAGAAGGAGGCCTGTTTTTTTGGAATTGTCCAGCTCCAGGCGCATCGGCTCGTCTTCTACTGTTGCCTTTACGCTGGGGGCTTTGCGCTTTTCTTAATTCTAAATCCTTTTGGACGTGCATATGTTAAATCAGGGCAAGTCCGAGGGGGTAGAGTTAGCGTGTATGGGATGATTGGAGAAATGGTGACGCTTGTTTTAATGGCGTTTGCACTAGGAATGGATGCCTTTTCTGTAGGTCTAGGAATGGGCATGTTCAAGTTAAGGCTGCGGCAAATTTTTAAAATAGGGATTACGATTGGGTTATTTCATGTGTGGATGCCGCTATTGGGTATGCTCGCGGGGAAATTTTTATCAGATAAGTTTGGGACCTTTGCATCCATAGTAGGTGGATTATTACTGATGGTGCTCGGGGTGCAAATGATTTGGTCAAGCCTCAGAAAAAGTGAGGAATCGGTGATGACACCAGTCGGATTTGGATTATTAATTTTTGCAACAAGTGTGAGCCTCGATAGTTTTTCCCTTGGGCTTACGTTAGGGATCTATGGAGCAAAAACCATTTTGGTGATTATTTGCTTTGGGGTTGTTGCAACAATATTAACATGGGCAGGCTTGCTGCTTGGAAGAAAGGCCCAAGGCTGGATTGGCTCCTATAGCGAAGCACTTGGAGGAAGTATCCTGCTCGCATTTGGAATTAAATTACTTCTTCCTTTTTTATAAAACCTTTCCGTATAACAGTGAAAGGTTTTTTCATTAGAGATGGAAAAATGATAGTATAGATACATAATAAAAAGGAGGGCATGCCGCATGAAGCGCATTTTATTTGTTTGTACAGGTAACACTTGCAGGAGCCCTATGGCTGAAGCGATTTTAAAAAGTAAAAAGATTGACGGCCTAGAAGTAAAGTCTGCGGGGATTTATGCAGCAACGGGAAGTGAGGCGTCTCCTCATGCCAAAAAAGTCCTGGAAGATCATCATATCGAACATTATCATTCATCCAACATGCTAACCTTAGAATCTGTTCATTGGGCAGATTTAATCTTAACGATGACGGGTTCCCACAAAAATGTAATTCTTCAACAATATCCCGAAACAGCGGGTAAAGTTATTACCTTAAAAGAGTTTACAGGTGAGGCCTATGATGTCGATGTGGTCGATCCGTTTGGCGGAAGTGTGGAGATCTATCAGGAGACCTACCAAGAACTCGACAAGTTAATAACAAAAGCAATTGAAAAAATGTAAAGCCCTCAGTGTTGAGGGCTTTATATTTTTTTATCGGTATGTCAATATTAAGTCAGAAAAGCGGAAAGCGCCTATTTATCGGCGACAAGCATAAGACGAGCCGGAACTAGACAGGCTTATGTCTCAAGCCGATGGCGCCTGGAGCTGGACAGTAATCGAAGTTGAGTTATATATTTGATTAAATAGGATTAATAGGGAGGTTTTTAATATGAGAGTAGCATTAGCATCTGATCATGGCGGGGTTAATATCCGCAAAGAAATCGCTAGTTTAATGGATGAGCTTGGTATTGAATACCAAGATTTCGGCTGTGATTGTGAAGGATCAGTAGATTATCCGGATTATGCTCTGCCAGTGGCTGAAAAAGTGGCAAGTGGTGAGTTTGATAGAGGAATTTTAATTTGTGGTACCGGAATTGGAATGAGCATTGCCGCAAATAAGGTAAAGGGAATTCGTTGTGCACTTGTGCACGATACTTTTAGTGCAAAAGCAACACGTGCTCACAATGACACCAATATGCTGACAATGGGTGAGCGTGTTATCGGTCCTGGGCTTGCACGTGATATTGCAAAAATTTGGCTGACAGAAGAGTTTGAAGGCGGTCGTCATGCCACTCGCGTTGGAAAAATCAGCGAATACGAGCAGAAGTAGGATGAAACGATGATTCAAGTATGGGAAAAAGAGCTTGAAACCATTCTTTTTGAATTTCAAAGCCAGGCTTCCTTAAAGCCAGGTCAGCTGTTTGTAGTCGGCTGTAGTACGAGTGAGGTAATCGGCGAGAAAATTGGAACTGCCGGTACAAGTGAAGTGGCTGAAATGATTTTTCGTCAATTAAGTCAGTTTGCAAAGGATACAGGTGTCGCGTTAGCTTTCCAATGCTGTGAACATTTAAACCGTGCGCTTGTGATTGAACGTGCGGAGGCTATTAAACGTGGATTGGAAGAAGTCTCCGTTGTTCCTGTTAGAACCGCTGGTGGGGCAATGGCAACCTATGCATTTGAAGAATTTTCGGAAGCCGTTGTTGTTGAATTTTTAAAGGCGGACGCAGGGATTGATATTGGTCAAACCTTCATTGGTATGCACTTGAAACATGTTGCTGTACCTATCAGAGTAACCCAGAAAAGTGTTGGACATGCACATGTAACGTTGGCGAAGACACGGCCAAAACTAATTGGCGGTGCGCGAGCGGTGTATGAAAAGAATCCGGGTAATTCGAGCTGCAATTGACTCCTTTATACGAACGATTTTGATTAAATTTAATCTAATGTTCGTATATAGGGTATTTTCTTAATTGAATTAATAGGGTAAAATAAAAAAAACGGGGATTTTACGAATCCCCATTTCTCTTTTAGAGAGAAACGTGCTATTATATAGAGGGAATTTTCAAAAGATTAATTCAGGTTCATACATACAGGGGGGATTACCATGAAGCATTTGTCTAATCAGGACAAGCAGGTATTTGAAGCGATTCAACAGGAATTAGGCCGTCAGCGCGGAAAAATCGAATTAATTGCCTCAGAAAACTTTGTAAGTGAAGCGGTAATGGAAGCACAGGGTTCTGTGTTAACCAATAAATACGCAGAAGGCTATCCAGGCCGCCGTTATTATGGCGGTTGTGAATACGTGGACATTGTTGAGGATCTTGCTCGTAATCGTGCGAAGGAGATCTTTGGTGCAGAATACGTAAACGTACAGCCACACTCTGGCGCGCAGGCAAACATGGCTGTTTACTTTACGGTCCTTGAACAAGGCGACACTGTTCTTGGTATGAACCTTTCTCATGGCGGTCACTTAACACACGGAAGCCCAGTAAACTTTAGTGGTGTTCAATATAACTTTGTTGAGTATGGTGTAGATGAAACCACTCACCGCATCAATTATGATGATGTTTTAGCAAAAGCACGTGAGCATAAGCCAAAGATGATTGTGGCTGGAGCAAGTGCCTATCCGCGTGAAATTGATTTTGCGAAGTTCCGTGAAATTGCAGATGAAGTGGGCGCATACTTAATGGTTGATATGGCTCATATTGCGGGTCTAGTTGCTGCTGGTCTTCACCAAAATCCGGTTCCATATGCTGATTTTGTTACGACTACTACTCATAAAACACTTCGCGGACCTCGTGGCGGAATGATTCTCTGTAAAGAAGAATGGGGCAAAAAGATTGATAAATCAATTTTCCCTGGAATTCAAGGCGGTCCATTAATGCATGTAATCTCTGCAAAAGCAGTTGCGTTTGGAGAGGCTCTTCAAGACAGCTTTAAAGAATATGCAGGTCAAATTATTGCGAATGCAAAGCGTTTAGCTGACGGATTGCAAAAAGAGGGCATTAGACTTGTTTCTGGCGGTACCGATAACCACTTGCTTCTTTTAGATATGCAGACACTTGGTTTAACTGGTAAAGTTGCTGAGAAGGTACTTGATGAAGTCGGTATTACCGTTAATAAAAATACGATTCCATTCGATCCACAAAGCCCATTTGTAACAAGCGGTATCCGTATTGGTACAGCTGCTGTTACAAGCCGTGGTTTTGGGTTAGAAGAAATGGACGAAATCGCGTCAATTATTGCATTTACTTTGAAAAATCATGAAGACGAAGCGAAGCTTAAGGAAGCGGCTGCTCGTGTTGAAGCTTTAACAGGTAAATTCACGCTTTATCCTGAATATTAAACATCTGTGAAATCGACTCCATTGTGGGTCGATTTCTTTTTATGTGAGTTGTATAGCTCCAGCGCCTAGGGGCTCTCAGGTCTAAGCCAATCCGTCAAGAAGGTTAAAGAACAACCTTCATGCCGGCTCGTCTTATGCCTGTCGCCCCTGTTCAAGGCGCTTCCGCTTTAGGGTGTTGCTCATTGTGATTTTTTTCTGTACAATGAGACGAAGTTAATTTTTATATAAAAGGGGCGATTATTGTGGCAAAGGTATACGTCTTCGACCATCCACTTATTCAGCATAAACTTACATACATTCGTGATAAAAATACAGGAACCAAAGAGTTCCGTGAATTGGTAGACGAAGTCGCAACACTCATGGCATTTGAAATCACAAGAGATATGTCACTTGAAGATATCGAGATTGAAACGCCAGTCTGCCCGGCGAAGTCTAAGGTATTATCTGGAAAGAAAATGGGCATTGTACCGATTCTGCGCGCAGGAATTGGTATGGTTGATGGAATCTTAAAATTAATTCCCGCTGCGAAAGTAGGTCATGTCGGCTTATACCGCGATCCAGAAACATTAATGCCCGTCGAATACTACATCAAGCTGCCAAGTGACGTGGAAGAACGTGAATTCATCGTCGTTGACCCAATGCTCGCAACAGGTGGTTCCGCAAATGTGGCAATTGAAAGCTTGAAAAAACGCGGCGCTAAACATATCAAATTTATGTGTTTGATTGCGGCTCCGGAAGGCGTAGAAGCTGTTAAGGTTGCACATCCTGATGTGGATATTTATATTGCTGCGTTAGATGAGAAGTTGAATGATCATGGTTATATCGTACCTGGATTAGGTGACGCTGGGGATCGGTTGTTTGGGACGAAATAAGGATTGGTAGAAGCTGAGTAGACTGATGTCTGCTCAGTTTTTTATTGTATTTTTCCAGATATTGTCTAAGTGTACAAAAGGGTATGAAAAGTGTACAAAAGCCCATGAAAAGTGTACAAAACCCACGAAAATATGTACAAAACACCATGAGAAATGTTCAAAACTCAAAGCCTCCAATAATGTTCACCATATCTACTAATAATCCGTAAAGGAATTCGGCAATATTTCTAGAATTTAGACAACAAATTCCTAAAAAGAGGTGACAATAAGTGATCAAATTAGAACTAATCGTTCCGGTTCAGGCTGAACAATGTATATCTTTGTTGAAAAGGATGCCAAAAGGGCACCCAGTAAGACCAATGGTAAAAAAAGATTTACGAATTTGGCTGAAAGGGTATTATGGAGAACTGAATGTGGCTTACCATCTATCATTTTTACCAGAAGAGGAATATTACATATTTCATGGATTGCGATTGGAGGACAAAAAGTCATTTCAAATGAATTTGCTACTGGTATCAGCCAAATTTGCCTTAATCATTGAAGTGAAGAATATATCGGGTAAATTAATCTTTAAAAAAGGTTCGGACCTAATGATTAGAGAATTAAATAACGTGGAAGAAGGAATGGATAACCCAATCCAGCAGGTTAAACGGCACCATCTCCAATTCAATAATTGGCTAAAGGATCATCAATTTAAGGGAGTACCGGTGGAACGCCTAGTGGTGATTAGTAAAACGTCTACTATGATAGATACAACTTCTGATAACTTGCAAATCTTTCAAAAATTAATTTATGTAGAATCCTTGGTCGATAAAATAAGGGAATTAGAAACAAAGTATACGAAACCTAGAATTACGCAAAAAGTTTTAATCCAACTATCTGATACCCTCCTGAAAGAACACCGTATCATCATTCCTGATGTCCTCGAAAAATATAATCTTTCCCCATCTGACATAAAGCCAGGCGTTCAGTGTACGAAATGCAACTCATTTAAAATGAAGTACATATCAGCCAGTTGGCGGTGCGACATATGTCATTTCGCTTCCAAGAAGGCACATCTAGCAGCGATTAAGGAGTATTTCCTAATTTTAAATCCAACGATTACTAGGAAACAGCTTGCTGAATTTCTCAAAATTGCTCCGACTAAAGCTAGGTACTTGCTGCTCGCCCTAAACCTCCCATCCACCGGCCAAAAACGCGGCACCAAATACTCTCTCCCAAAAAACTGCATACTTTCCCCGTTAAATGAAAACGATATGAAAAAAGGGGAATTTTTCACATGAAAAAATGGACACTTTTATTGGTACTTGTTTTCTCCCTCCAAACGACCACTTCGGCCCGTTCACTTGATACACCTCCGATTCCAAAAGAACGGATTGCGATTGTCGTTCTTGATAACCCGCAATCCCCTCAGGATATCCAGCTGCTCATTAAACCATATAAGGACATTCATCTACGGCATGTGTTTCAAGAAGCGATTTATGGTTTTTCTGTAGAAGGGAACCCGGAATCAATCGAGAAACTGGCGCAACAAAACAGCAAGCAAATTATTAGCGTTTCCCCTGTGAACGAATATAAAGCACAGGGCGAGGAAGGGGTTAAGATTATCGGCGGCGACGAGATTCGCGGTCTCTTTGATAAACAAAATCGGCGCTTGACGGGTAAAGGTGTAACCGTGGGGGTTATTGATACAGGTGTGGATTACACACATCCTGACCTTAAAAGAAATTTTGCCGGCGGGCGTGATCTCGTCGATAATGATTCGGATCCTATGGAAACGAAAACCTTAGGAAGAGCGACAGTCCATGGCACCCACGTTGCTGGAATTATTGCGGCGAATGGAAAATTAAAAGGAGTGGCACCCGACGCAAAAATTTTGGCTTACCGTGCACTCGGACCTGGCGGCGGGGGCACAACCGAGAATGTGCTGGCTGCCATCGAGCAGGCGATTAAGGATAAAGTCGATATTATGAATCTTTCGCTTGGAAACGATATCAACGGTCCCGACCTGCCAATCAGCCTTGCTCTCAATAGAGCTGTCGATAGAGGAATCGTTGCGATTGCGGCATCGGGGAATTCTGGACCAAATGTTTGGACAGTGGGGTCGCCTGGAACCGCCTCGAAGGCGATATCGGTTGGAGCTTCCACCCCGACGATCAAGGTCCCTTATTTATTAATAGAAGGAATGCGGGAAAAATTACGAATTCAACCGCTGGAAGGGTCCGCTAATTGGGACATTGACCGCTCGTATCCAATCGTAGATGGCGGTATTGGCACGGCAGCAGATTTAAAAGAAGTCATGGGAAAAATTGTTCTCATCAAAAGAGGGAAAATAACCTTTTCTGAGAAGGCGAAAAATGCCCGTGAGGCCGGAGCCAAGGCAGTGATTATCTATAATAATTTAAGTGGCGGTTTTATGGGCAATCTCGAGGAGCAGATTGATATCCCGGTCGGTTCAATTACGAAAAAGGATGGGGAGCTTTTAAAAAGCAAACCGAACACCTTGGCAACTATAAATATCTCAGAGGAAAAGGACCTCCTTGCAGATTTTAGTTCGCGCGGACCAGTAACGGACACCTGGGAGGTAAAGCCTGATATTGTGGCGCCTGGTGTCGCAATTAACTCAACCATTCCTGGCGGCTATCTTTCACTGCAGGGCACGAGCATGGCGGCACCACATGTGGCGGGTGCATGTGCACTAATTAAACAGGCACACCCAGAGTGGACACCAGATCAAATTAAGGCGGCGTTAATGAATACAGCTAAACCGTTAGAGAAAAACGGAAAACTATATCGGACGTATGAGCAGGGTGCAGGGAGAATTCAGGTGAATGAAGCAGTGAAAGCGACTTCCCTTGTCAGTCCAAGTTCACTTCGATTTGGAAAGTTTGAAAGTGAAGGGGACAATCACAAGACCTTTTTACATGTAGAGAACCTAGGTGATAAACCTGTACGTTATACGTTCGACATTCCAAAGCAGGCAGATGGTTTGAAATGGAGTTTCCCGCTGGCGTTTACACTGCAGCCTGGAGAGGCGCGGGATGTAAAGCTGGAATTAGAAGTAAATCCTGCTGAGTTGAAGGGGAAAATTCATGATGGTTATCTAACCATCCATGCCGGGGCAAATCCAATCCAAATCCCTTATATTTATGTTCTTGAAGAACCAAATTACCCGAGGGTAATGGGGTTTGACTTTAAGGATGGCGATCGGCAGGGAACTTACCGGTATGAAGTGTACCTGCCAGGAGGTGCGGAGGAGTTTGGTATTGCTCTTTTCAATCCAGATGATTTCCGATTTGTCGGCTTCTTAGACACCAATCAGAATGTTAAGAAAGGATTGATGAGCAAGGAAATAATAGAAGAAAATCTCCCTCCTGATGGCATTTATCTTGCGAAGGTGTTCGCCAAAAAGGCTGGAAAGGAAGACTTTATTGAAACAATGCTCGTAATCGGAGAAGCCGTTCGCTAAGACAGAAAGGGGTGGACATACGAAGCCACTCCTTGTCAATTTTGTTCACAAAATTGTCACAATTACAGCGCTAAAATATCGCCTAATTACACTACAATTATAGTGTTAACAAAAACCCCCAAATGGAAGGAATTACTCAGAATAGTTTGTGGATTAATTCACGTAAATCCATTGACATTGGAAAATGGCTGAGGTATGCTAACAAAGGATGTAAAATGAGAGGGTTTTCATGTAATTTGACAAAATTATCGAAAATTCGACACATTCTCATACGTACATAAACCTCGTTTTTTGATGTATTCTCTAAAGGTGAGGATGCGATATTATGCGTAATGAAAACCGCAATCCGCTCAAGGCCTATGCCCTAATGTCCGCAATCCTAGCGTCCCTTGTTGGTTCCATTTTAATTGGGATTTTTGCAGGCAGATGGCTGGATAAAGTGTGGGGTACCGAACCAATTTTCTTAATAATTGGACTGTTTATAGGTTTAGCGGCCGGGGTTTACTCTATGCTCTTTTCAATCCGCAAGTTCTATTCAGGAGATTAAAACAACCATGCCAGAATTTCAAACAATGTTTACCCGACAGCGAAAGTGGATGTTTTTTTTATTGTCTTTTTATGTGCTTGGCTGGGGGTTCACTTCGCAGCAATCAATCTTTCTTGGATTGATTCTTGGGACAAGTTTGAGCCTTTTTAATTTGTGGTTGATGGCTCGAAAAATCGACAAATTTGGACAAGCGGCTGCTGAAGGAAGAACGGTTCGTTCACTTGGATCTTTTTCACGAATGGCAACCGGTGCACTGGCGATTGTCATCACAATGAGGTATCCTGAAGAGTTTCATCTCATTAGTGTGGTTATAGGATTAATGACATCCTACATTGTCATTATGATAGATTTTTTTACGCACAATTTATTTTCAGATAAATAGCGGGGGAAGCGAGGTGAATACTGTTGCATCACGAAGCTCCAATAGTTACGTTTCTTGGGCTCCAATTTAATTTGGCAAACATTTTGATGATTACCATAGCTAGTGCAATTGTCTTTTTGTTAGCCGTCCTATCCACTCGTAGACTGGCCATGAAACCAACCGGAATGCAAAACTTCATGGAATGGGTTATGGATTTTGTTAAAAACATTATTAACAGTACGATGGATTGGAAAGATGGCGGACGATTCCATATTCTCGGAATTACCATCATCATGTATATCTTTGTAGCAAATATGCTGGGACTACCATTCTCAATTGTAGTTGACGGAGTTCTTTGGTGGAAATCTCCAACAGCAGATCCTGCTGTAACCTTGACCTTAGCCACATTGATAGTAGGATTATCTCACTACTATGGTGTCAAGATGAAAGGTGCAGGAGCATATGGAAGGGAATTCTTTAAACCATTCTGGTTTATGTTCCCGATTAAAATTATTGAAGAGTTTGCAAATACTCTGACTCTCGGTCTCCGTCTTTACGGAAACATCTATGCGGGGGAAATTTTATTAAGCTTACTCGCAGCTGGTTTAGCAACCGGTGTGGGCGGAACAATTGCCGCTGCACTGCCAATGCTAGTATGGCAAGGCTTCTCAGTCTTTGTCGGTGCCATCCAATCTTTTATTTTCTGTATGTTAACAATGGTGTACTTAGCTCACAAAGTGAGCAGCGACCATTAGCATAAAAACCGTTCTTTTCATAAGAACAAAAAATAAGAATTCATTTTTTTATACATTAAAGGAGGAAATTTTCAAATGGGTCTTTTAGCAGCAGCAATCGCAATTGGTTTAGCAGCACTAGGTGCTGGTATCGGTAACGGTCTTATCGTATCAAAAACTGTAGAGGGTATCGCTCGTCAACCAGAAGCTCGCGGTATGCTTCAAACTACAATGTTCATCGGGGTTGCGTTAGTTGAGGCGATTCCTATCATCGCGGTTGTTATCGCGTTCATGGTTCAAGGTCAATAATCGAGCACACTCGTGTTCATATAAATGGCGAAGATCATTCGTGAGAACCTTCGCCATTCGTTTATGTTCATTCATATACATAAACGATTGATTTCGACAATTATTTCGACTGATATATAGGTTGTTTTAAGGAAAGACCTTGAAGGGAGTGAATCGCAGGTGTTAACAAATAGTTTTGTATTAGGTTCTGCTGAAGCAGCAGCACATTCTGGTGTAAACTGGGGAGATATTATTTTCCAACTTGTTATGTTTATCATCTTAATGGTATTGCTGAAAATATTTGCTTGGGGTCCTTTAATGGGCATCATGAAACAGCGTGAAGAGCATGTTGCTGGAGAAATTTCAGCGGCAGAACAAAGTCGCGTTGAAGCAAAGAAACTATTAGAAGAGCAGCGTTCTCTTTTAAAAGAAGCTCGCTCAGAAGCACAAGTTTTAATTGAAAATGCGAAAAAACAAGGCGACATTCAGCGTGAAGAAATTATTGCTGTAGCTCGTACTGAAGCAGATCGCATAAAAGAGTCTGCGAAGCTTGAAATTGAGCAGCAGAAAGAAAAAGCGGTTGCCGCTATTCGTGAACAAGTTGCTTCCTTGTCTGTCTTAATTGCTTCTAAAGTGATAGAAAAAGAATTGAATGCAGCAGACCAAGATAAACTGATTAACGAATATATTCAAGAGGCAGGAGAAAAGCGATGAGCAACTCCATGGTAGCAAAACGCTACGCGTTGGCTCTTTTTCAAATCGCAAAAGAACAACAGCTTCTTGAAGTAATAGAAGAAGAACTTCGTGTAGTAAAGGAAGTTATGGTATACAATGCTGATTTAAAGGCAGTACTAAACTCTTCAAAACTTACACTTGATAAGAAAAAAGAGATACTAAAAGCAGCCTTTTCAACGGTAAATCCATATGTACTTAATACACTTTTGATCTTGATTGATCGCCACCGTGAAGACGAGATCATTGAAGTAGCTAACCAATTCTTTGAATTAGTAAATGATGAAAAGGGAGTTGCTGAAGCTGAAGTTTACAGCACACGTGAGCTTACAGAAGCAGAACGTGAGGCAATCTCTGCAACGTTTGCAGCAAAGATTGGCAAGAAATCACTAAGAATTGAAAATATCGTGGATTCCGAACTGCTCGGCGGCGTTAAGCTCCGTATCGGAAACCGTATATACGACGGCTCTTTGCGCGGAAAGCTAGACCGTTTAGAACGTAAATTGTTAAGCTAAGATTCGTAGATAGGGGTGAAACTCATGAGCATCAAAGCTGAAGAAATTAGTGCCCTGATAAAACAGCAAATTGAAAACTATCAGGCTGAAATTCAAGTGAGTGATGTAGGTACAGTTATCTCTGTTGGTGACGGTATCGCACGTGTTCATGGCCTCGACAATGTCATGGCCGGAGAACTTGTTGAATTTTCAAACGGCGTTATGGGAATGGCTCAAAACCTTGAGGCAAATAACGTTGGTATTATCATTCTTGGACCTTACACTGACATTAAAGAAGGTGACGAGGTTCGACGTACAGGACGCATCATGGAGGTTCCAGTAGGTGAGGAACTAATTGGTCGTGTTGTTAACTCTTTAGGACAACCAGTTGATGGTATGGGTCCAATCAATACAACAAAAACTCGCCCGATTGAAGCAGTAGCTTCAGGCGTTATGGCTCGTAAATCCGTTCATGAGCCTTTACAAACAGGTATTAAAGCGATTGACGCACTTGTGCCAATCGGCCGCGGTCAGCGTGAGTTAATTATCGGAGACCGTCAAACAGGTAAAACGTCTGTTGCAATCGATACAATCTTGAACCAAAAAGGTCAAAACATGATCTGTATCTACGTTGCAATTGGTCAAAAGGAATCAACAGTACGTGGTGCCGTTGAAACCCTTCGTAAGCATGGTGCGTTAGAGTACTCTATCGTAGTAACTGCATCTGCTTCACAACCAGCTCCATTGTTATTCTTAGCTCCTTATGCTGGGGTTGCAATGGGTGAAGAATTCATGTATAACGGCAAGCACGTCCTAATCGTATATGATGATTTATCAAAACAAGCGGCTGCATACCGTGAGCTTTCCCTATTACTTCGCCGTCCTCCAGGTCGTGAAGCATATCCAGGGGATGTATTCTACTTGCACTCCCGTTTATTAGAGCGTGCCGCAAAATTGAACGACACACTAGGTGCTGGTTCGATCACTGCATTGCCATTTATCGAGACACAAGCAGGTGACGTTTCTGCTTATATCCCAACAAACGTTATCTCCATCACAGATGGACAAATTTTCTTACAATCTGACCTTTTCTTCTCCGGTGTTCGTCCAGCGATCAACGCAGGTCTTTCCGTTTCTCGTGTAGGTGGATCCGCGCAAATCAAGGCGATGAAGAAGGTAGCAGGTACACTGCGTCTTGACCTTGCTTCATACCGTGAGCTAGAAGCTTTCGCACAGTTCGGTTCAGACCTTGATAAAGCTACACAAGCGAAGCTTAACCGCGGTGCCCGCACCGTTGAAGTTCTTAAACAAGATCTTCACAAGCCGCTTTCTGTTGAAAAGCAAGTAGCAATTCTATATGCATTAACACGCGGATTCCTTGATGATATTCCATTAGAAGATATCCGTCGTTTTGAATCAGAATTCCTTAATTGGTTAGACCACAACCGCAAAGACTTGTTAGACCATATTGTGAAGACGAAAGATCTTCCTTCTGATGACGATATGGCTGCTGCACTTAACGCCTTCAAAAAGACGTTCGCAGTTTCCGAATAAGTAGGGTCTGACATTTAGTATAAGGTGTTTAAACAGTGGTAACAGGCACCCAAAACCGTGCCTGTCACCACTGTTTAACCCCAAACACAATCTTTGTAAGAGGGTGGTGAGAACCTATGGCATCATTACGCGATATAAAAAATAGTATTAATTCTACTAAAAAGATGAGTCAGATTACCAAAGCAATGGAGATGACATCCGCTGCTAAATGGAACCGTGGAGTTATGAATGCAAAAGCATTTGTTCCTTACATGG
Organism: Neobacillus driksii; assembly: GCF_013409995.1. Lineage (GTDB taxonomy): Bacteria > Bacillota > Bacilli > Bacillales > Cytobacillaceae > Neobacillus > Neobacillus driksii. The sequence continues at coordinate 320,112 of NZ_JACCBX010000005.1, read as the reverse complement.
AGAAAATCCAGGAAGTTACTGTGGCTGTCGCAATGGGCAGCAACGGAATTAATCATCCAATGCTTCAATCTCGACCTGTCAAGAAAACCGGTTATATTGTTATGACATCCGATCGTGGTCTAGCTGGTGCTTTTAACAGTAACGTGATCCGTCGTGTGTTTCAAACAATCCAAAATCGCCACAAATCGAAAGATGAATATTCGATTATTGCAATCGGTCGTGTTGCACGTGACTTCTTTGCAAAACGTGGTATTAATGTCGATCTCGAAATTGTTGGTATATCCGATCAACCGAGCTTCGAAAGCGTTAAAGACATTACTAGTAGTACAGTAGGTATGTTCTCCGATGGAACCTTCGATGAACTTTACTTATATTACACGCATTATAAAAGTGCCATTACTCAAGAAGTTACTGAGAAGAAGCTGCTTCCACTAACGGATATTTCAACTTCTTCAAAGCTTACTTCTTATGAATTCGAGCCATCTGCAGAAGAAATTTTAGACGTTCTCCTTCCTCAGTATGCTGAGAGCTTAATTTATGGCGCTCTTTTAGACAGTAAAGCGAGCGAGCATGCAGCCCGGATGACTGCGATGAGAAACGCTACTGATAATGCGAAAGAAATGATCAAAAATTATTCACTTATTTACAACCGTGCTCGTCAAGCAGCGATTACACAAGAAATTGCAGAAATCGTCGGCGGTGCGGCTGCACTAGAGTAGAATCATATTTTTAAATAACCCCCATTTTGGGGCCATGATAAGTCCTAGCTGAGGGAATGAGTTCATCGTTCCCGACTGCATTTTAAGGATGATAACTAGCAAAGTGAGATTCACATCGTTCCTTTTTTAAAAGGGGTTTTGTGACAAAGTAAGATAGGAGGGAAAATGATGAACAAAGGAAGCGTTCTTCAGATTTTGGGGCCAGTTATTGACGTTAAATTTGAAAATGGCCATTTACCTGAGATTCATAACGCTTTGCGTATTGAATACAAAGCGCAAAGTCAATCTGAAGTTGATATCCACTTAACTCTTGAAGTAGCCCTTCATTTAGGTGATGATACGGTTCGTACAATTGCGATGGCATCCACTGATGGTGTAATGCGTGGAATGGAAGTTACCGATACAGGTGCTCCAATTTCCGTACCAGTAGGTGAGCCAACACTTGGCCGTGTATTTAACGTACTAGGTGAAGCAATTGACCTTAAGGAGGAAATTCCAGCAAGTGCTCGTCGTGATTCCATTCACCGTGAAGCACCAACGTTTGAAAATCTTTCTACTGAAGTAGAAATTCTTGAAACTGGTATTAAAGTAGTAGACTTACTTGCTCCTTATATTAAGGGTGGTAAGATCGGTCTTTTCGGTGGTGCCGGTGTAGGTAAAACCGTATTAATCCAGGAATTAATCAATAACATCGCGCAAGAGCACAGCGGTATTTCGGTATTCGCTGGTGTTGGTGAGCGTACACGTGAAGGTAATGACCTTTATCATGAAATGACAGATTCAGGCGTTATCAAACAAACAGCGATGGTATTCGGACAAATGAACGAGCCGCCAGGAGCACGTATGCGTGTTGCACTGACTGGTTTGACAATGGCTGAATATTTCCGTGATGAGCAAGGACAGGACGTTCTTTTCTTCATGGATAACATCTTCCGTTTCACGCAAGCAGGTTCTGAGGTTTCTGCGCTATTAGGCCGTATGCCTTCTGCCGTAGGTTACCAGCCAACACTTGCTACTGAGATGGGTAAATTACAAGAACGTATTACTTCTACAAATAAAGGTTCTGTTACATCCATTCAAGCGATTTATGTACCTGCCGATGACTATACGGATCCGGCTCCTGCTACAACATTCGCTCACTTAGATGCGACAACAAACCTTGAGCGTAAGCTTTCTGAGATGGGTATCTACCCTGCGGTGGATCCACTTGCATCAACTTCACGTGCATTGTCACCTGAAATCGTTGGTGAAGAGCATTACAATGTTGCTCGTCAAGTACAATCAACTTTACAACGTTACCGTGAATTACAGGATATAATTGCGATCCTAGGTATGGATGAACTTTCTGATGATGATAAGTTAGTGGTACTTCGTGCACGTCGTATCCAAAACTTCTTATCACAGAACTTCCACGTTGCTGAACAGTTCACTGGACAGCCAGGATCTTATGTACCTGTTAAAGAAACAGTTCGTGGTTTCAAAGAAGTCCTTGAAGGTAAGTATGACCACCTTCCAGAAGATGCATTCCGCTTAGTTGGACGTATTGAAGACGTAGTGGAAAATGCAAAACGCATGGGTGTAGAGGCCTAAAGCCTGTCAGGAGGGTAAAAAATGAAGACGATTAAAGTCAGTGTTGTTACTCCCGATGGCCCGGTGTATGAGTCTGATGTGGAAATGGTCAGTACCAAGGCTCAAAGTGGTGAGCTAGGTATTTTACCAGGACATATTCCTATGGTTGCTCCGCTTGCAATTGGGGTTGTACGCCTCAAGAAGGCTGGAGGCAAAGAACCAGATCTTGTTGCTGTGAGTGGTGGCTTCCTTGAAGTTCGTCCTGAAAAAGTAACGATCCTAGCACAAGCCGCTGAAAAAGCAGAGGATATCGACGTGGAACGTGCACTAAGAGCAAGAGAACGTGCCGAGCAGCGTATGAAAGATCAGAAAGCGGAACACACTGATTTCCGCCGTGCTGAACTAGCCCTGCAACGTGCCATCAACCGTCTAACGGTTACAGGAAAACAATAATTAGTTATCAATCAAACCCCTGCTGGTCATCGGACTGGCGGGGGTTTTTTGTTATATGCATAACTTGTTACATATTTGAAAATAGTAAGAAAAGGAAAATTCATTACCAAATTATAGGCTAGCTCGCTAGAAGGTGAATAGGATGTATACGGAAAAAATTAGTGGGCTCCAACTTTTTTATTTAATGGTTGGTTATGTATTAGGGACAGCAATTATTTTAGGTTTAGGCTTAAATTCCAAGCAGGATGCATGGATTTTTATATTAATTGGTATGTCAGGCAGCTTAATCTTAATGGCTGTTTTTACCCAATTAGCGGCCTATTATCCAGGCGATTCACTGGTTGAAATGCTGCCTAAGATTATCGGGAAGTTTCTTTCCTATCCGGTCATTTTGCTTTATATTTTACATTTTACCTATTCTGCTGCTAGAGCAAGCAGGGAATTAGGCGATCTTATTGTAACAACGATTCTATCTGAAACTCCGATTTTTGTTGTCATTGCAAGTTTTATGGTGCTGATGATTTATTGCCTCCGAGGTGGAGTGGAAACGTTTGCCCGAATGGCAGAAATCGTTTTTCCTATTTATATTTTTTCTCTGATTCTTATTTGGATTCTACTCTTTAGCGTAGATCAATTTGATATTAAAAATCTTACTCCTATACTAGGAAATGGATTAATGCCAGTGTTGAAAGACGCTTTTCCTACTGCGATTAATTTCCCGTTTGGAGAAACCATTGTGATTATGATGTTATTTCCTCATTTGGGAAATAGTAAGCATGCTAGAAGGATAGGGATGTCAATCATTTTGGTAGGCGGTCTGCTGTTAACTATTAACTCGATTATGATGATATCTGTTTTAGGACCGGAAATTTACAGCAGGGATATTTTTTCCCTTCTATCCGCTACGCAAATGGTATCGGTTGCAGATTTTCTCGAGCGTTTTGACGCACTTGTCATTCTAATGATGGTAGCGGGAGTGTTTTTTAAGGTAGGGGCGTTTACTTTTGCGGCAGCTGTTGGAATTTCTCAATTATTGAGTTTAAAACAGACTCGGTCGGTCTGCCTTGGACTTGGATCCATCATTCCACCGTTATCACTAGTAACCGCATCCAGTTTCGTTGAACATATCGAAATTGGATTTAAATATTATGTTACCTATGTACATACCCTTTTACAAATTATCCTGCCAATCCTATTCCTGTGCATTGCTTTTATCCGAAAAAAATGGGGTCAACGATAGGTTCATTTATGATTAGGTGGTGCTGGCATTGAAAATTTTCCGACAGATGAAAAGATTAAGTGCTAAAAATAAACCTCATATGAAGGAGCAGAGTGTTCAAGAGCAAGGTAACAACGAGGGGTTAACAGGTAATCTGGAGGAAGATTTTCAGCGGATTAAACAGCTTTTTGAAGGGGCCGCAGATTTTGCTTATCGGGAGATTGAGATCAACGCTGCTTACTCGGCGCTCATCTTGTACTTAAATGGTTTAGTTAATGTAGAAAGAATGGAATTACATGTTATTCATCCATTAGTAAAGGCTAACGAGAAATTACCGAGGCGTGCGGAAATAACCATAGATGATATGAAAGGGATTCTTAGTTCAGCCCAAGTAAAGCAAGGGACAACCTTCCAAGAAGTGATTGATCAAATTTTAGCAGGCGGAACAATTTTACTCATGAATGGCTCGAAAAGTGCACTTTTTATTAGCGAGCAGTCGTGGGAGCAGCGCTCGGTTGATGAACCAGTGTCTGAAGCGGTCGTTTTAGGTCCAAGAGAAGGTTTTACCGAAAATATCCGAACGAATGGAAGTATGATTCGAAGACGGTTAAAAACAACGAAACTCAAGTTTGAATATATGAAGCTCGGAAGCCTTTCACAAACGGAAGTGATGATTACCTATCTTGAGGATATTGCCCAGCATTCGATTGTAGAGGAAGTTCGGAGCCGATTAAATCGAATTGAGATTGACGCCATTGAGGATAGCGGCTACATTGTGGAATTTATCGAGGATCAGCCGTTCTCTTTGTTTCCCCAGGTGCTGCAGACGGAACGGCCGGATCGAGTGGTTGGTAATCTTCTCGAAGGGAAAGTCGGGATTTTGGTGGCCAACAGCCCATTTGCCCTTATTGTTCCGGTCACTTTTTTTGAAATGATGAATTCACCTGAGGACTATTATGGAAGGTTTATCATAACTTCGTTTATTCGATTTATCCGCTATTTATTTTTAGCTGTGGCTTTATTGTTTCCTTCCATTTATATTGCGGTGACCACCTTCCATCATGAATTACTGCCAACCAATCTGATATTTAGTGTCGCGGCTTCAAGGGAAAAAGTGCCGTTTCCAGCGGTGGTTGAAGCATTGTTAATGGAAATAACCTTTGAGGCATTGCGTGAAGCGGGGTTGAGGTTGCCGAGACCAATCGGGTCAACTGTCAGTATTGTCGGTGCATTGGTGGTAGGGCAGGCAGCGGTTGAGGCTGGAATTGTTTCTGCTCCATTGGTCATTGTGGTCGCAACGACAGGGATTGCGTCGTTTATGTTTCCGAGTTACCCCCTAACAGGAGCGATTCGCCTCCTTCGCTTTTTTATGATTTTCTTAGCGGCGACGCTGGGTTTTTATGGCATTCTGCTTGGAATTTTCTTTATATCGGTTCATCTCGTCAAACTTCGGTCGTTTGGTGTCCCCTATATGGCTCCAATCGCTCCCTTTCATTTTAATAATCTTAAAGATATATTTATTCGGGCTCCATGGTGGAAAATAAATGAACGCCCACATGAAACAGGAAAAAGGAATTTGAAACGGTTAAGCTCCCGGAAACCTAAATATTAATCGTTTTTTAACTGGACAGGATGGTCTTAATGAAAGTGATGAGAATGCTTTTAATTTGGGGAATAACACTGATTATGCTGGCGGGTTGTTGGAACCGGGTTGAAATTAACGATATTGCTATTGTGACAGCCATTGGTCTTGACCTTGTCGAGGAGGATCAACTCCGCTTAACACTTCAAGTGGCCGTCCCTTCAAAGTTAGTAACGGGTACCACAGGCGGAAGCAGTGGAAAAAGCACCATTGTCATTTCAGAAACGGGTGCATCGGTATCGGAGGCATACCGAAATATTCAAGGAAAGTTGTCAAGACGAATCTTTTTTTCCCAAAGCCGTGTCCTTTTGATTGGTGAGGATTTAGCTAAAAAGGGAGTTTTTCATATTGTCGACTTCCATACAAGGTACGCTGAGCCTCGAATTAATAGCTTTATTATGTTCACAAAGGGTAAAGCCTCTAAAATCATCAATAGTATGCCAAAATTTGAAGGTGTTTCGGCAGAGGAAATGAGAGAGCTCGCCAAAATGAGTGTAGGGTTTAAAATTTATGTCAGGGATTTTCTGAATATGCTTCTGACAGAGGGGATAGAACCATTTGCTTCACAGTTTACCTTAAAGCCCTTAGAAGTGAATACAAAGAATAAATCAGGTGAAGCGCAGGCTGTAAATGGAATCGCTGTGTTTAAAGGGGACAAGCTAGTAGGCTGGATGGATGAGGTTGAAACGCGAGGCCTGTTATGGCTTCGTAATGAAATCAAAACGGGTGTTATTACGGTCAATATCCCTGAGGAAAAAGGCGGGGGAAACATTAGTATGGAAATCGTAAGAGGAGAAACGAATATTGTTCCCATACTCAAACGAGGGGAATTAAAACTGGACGTGGATGTGGTTACAGAATTGAGCGTAATCGAAAATGACTCGAAGTTAAACCTCTTTGATACAAAGGTAATCGAGGAGATTCAAACATATGCTGAGGAGAAAATCAGCAAAAGGATTGAAATGATTGTAGAAAAGGCGCAAAAAGAGTATGAGTCCGACATTTTTGGCTTTGGTCAATCGGTCTACAAGAAATATCCGAAGGAATGGAATACTCATTATAAAGAGAACTGGGAGAACGAATTTGCCCAAACAAAGGTTGCCATCCATTCTAAAGCCTTTGTAAGAAGAATTGGTTTAATTAAATGACAAAGAGGAATGAAAAATGCTCAAGTTTTTAATGATAATTCTCATCTTTGCAGTAATTTTTGCATGGGAAATTCCACAGTTAGTACGAAAAGGGGAAATGAAGGAATTAGTGGTGTTTTCATTTCTTGCTTTAATCGGATTGGCATTAAGTATTTTGATGGTGGTACGGTCGTTTATTTAGGTGATGTTTTATCAATTAACCCCCTGCTGGTCGACGGACTGGTAGGGGTTTTTACTTTTTCTAGTATTTGTTTTGATTAAGTTCGATTAATGACATATAACGTATTATGATGTTATATTTAATATAATTGGAAAAAGTAGGAGGGATAGAAGGTGAAGTTAGTAATTTTTGATATGGATGGATTGTTGTTTGATACGGAATGGCCGTCGTTTCAAGCATTAAAGGAAGCGGTTGAAAGACGAGGTTTTACGTTTACGATTGAGAACTATAAACAGTTAATCGGGTTGGCGCATGGTAAGTCAATGGAAGTAATGCAGCAAATGTATGGCGGTAAACTTCCGTATGAAGAAATCATTATCGATTATCGGAAGCGGTTTAAGGAGATTTTAGCGAACGATGGCGTTGGTATAAAGCGGGGAGCCATAAAACTACTAGATGCGCTTGATCAGCGGGGAATGAAAAAATGCATTGCTTCCTCCAGTGCACGGGAAACGATTGCTTCATACTTGAAGCTGACAGGCCTTGAGGATCGCTTTGATTTTTATATTAGTGGGAATGAAGTGAAAAAGGGTAAGCCTCATCCCGATATTTTTTTAGAAGCGTGTAAAATCGCCGGGGAGCCGGTGGAGTCTGCTTTAGTGTTAGAGGACTCATTGAATGGGTTGAAGGCAGCTTGTGCGGCAGAAATTCGTTGTATATTGGTACCCGATTTAATTGATCCTACGGAGGAAATGAAGGAAAAGGCATATAAAATTATCGAAGATTTAGAAAAAGTGATAGAGGTATTGGAGTAGCCCCTTATTTGGAATAAGGGTTGTTTTTTTGTGATTTTGTCAGACTTTGTCGGAAAAAAGTAATTAACAGAATCTTTAAAAGTGTTTGACTTGCGGGATAAGTCAGTTTATACTCTTAGTAAGACATCATATGATGTCATATAACATTAGGGGGTAAAGTAAATGAAAACTGAACATGTTAACCAAATTGCTGCTGCTATCAATGCAGTTAAAGCAATAGAAGTGAAGAATGTTTATTTTGTAGCTTGTGGGGGTTCGATGGCGTCCCTTGCTACTGGGGATTATTTCTTAAACAGAGAAATTGAGATTCCAAGCAGAGTTTATACTTCTAATGAATTTGTTCATGTGAACCCACCAGGACTTGGTGAAGGAAGCGTTGTTATCCTTCGTTCACATTCAGGAACTACACCAGAAACAGTTGCTGCTGCTAAATTTGCAAGAGAAAAAGGAGCAGTTACGATTGCGATTTCCATGGAGGTTGATTCTCCACTTTGTCAAGAAGCCGAGTATACAGTTCATTACAACTATAAGGATGGCTCAGATGCGATTGACGGCGAAACTGGTGTATATTACAGCTTAATTTTCGGTATTTTGAATGCGGTTTCACCAAATGAAAAATACGAAAGAGTATTAAATCAATTAAATAATTTAGAAACTCTTTTTGAATCAAACAGAAAATTGACTTATGATCGTGCATTCCAATTTGGAAGCGAATACAAGCGTGATAAACTGATTTATACAATGGGTAGCGGTGCTTACTATCACCAGGCATATTCGTTTACAAGCTGCTTGTTAATGGAAATGTTGTGGATCCACTCTAATGCGATCCATTCTGGCGAATACTTCCACGGACCATTTGAAGCAACGGACTTTGATGTTCCATTCCTAATTATTAAAGGAGAAGGCGCTACTCGTCCATTAGATGAAAGAGCGATTAACTTTGCACAAAAATTCAGTAAAAAAGTTGAAGTTGTCGATGTAGCGGAATTGGATTACACAGGTATTGATGAAGATCTTAAAGAATACTTTGGTCCAGCTCTTGCAGGTGTTGTATTACGTCAATATGCAGATGGATTGGCAGAGCATACAGGTCACCCGCTTTCAGTAAGACGCTATATGTGGAAAATGGAATATTAATCTACCAACATTAGTCACTTAACAACTCGGGTTCAACATGATAGATTATAAGAAAGATTTTCTAATATACTTACGGGACACGTTTTACAAGTGGACAAGGTTCAGTTGAAGGTTAATCTAATCTACGTTGTTGACTAGGACACTTAATTGAACTCACTCCATTTTATTATTTTAAAATTTATTATCAGAATATTTTAAAGGGAGTGAAAAAATGAAAAGATTTTTAGCCATTTTCATGACAGTTCTTTTATTAGCGTTAACAGCTTGTTCCTCCTCAGCAGGAAACGAAGAAAAAAAATCTTCTGATAAAGATGTAGTAGAAATCAATTTCTTCCATAGATGGCCGAATGAACCACGGAAATCTTTCTATGATCAGAAAATTAAAGAATTTGAAGAGGCTAATCCAGGGGTTAAAATTAATGTCAATTCTGTTTTAAACGACTCTTACAAAGAGAAAATTAGAGTACTCGTTTCTAACGACGATCTTCCAGATATTTTCTCATCTTGGTCTGACTCATTTGCTGAAAACCTTGTATCATCTGGTCGTATTATGGAGCTAGATAATATTTTAGCAGAGGATTCTGAGTGGGCAGGAAAAGTAATCGAGTCTCAGTTTGCAGGTTTTACATTTGATGAAAAGAAGTATGGAGTACCATTTACCGTTGACGGAAAGGCATTCTTCTATAATAAGGAAGCCTTCAAGAAAAATAATCTTGAAGTTCCTAAAACCTATAAAGAATTTATCGCAGTTCTAGATAAGTTACAGGATGCTGGCTATGAAACGCCGTTAGTAGAAGGTTTAACCAATGCATGGGCGATTTCGCATTACATGGGAACTATTTTCCAAAGGGTTGTTGATCCTGCTGTAACAGCAAAAGATTATAACGTCGAAACAGGTGAGTTTACAGATCCAGGTTATATTAAAGGATTGGAAATCTTCAAGGAACTTACTGATTACATGGGAGATCTATCAACTGCAATTGACCACGAGGCTGCAAGAAATATGTTTGCTAGTGGTGAAGCACCAATCGTTTACATGCAGTTTGCTGAAGTTAAAATGGTAGAAGATGAAGGTATGAAAGACTTCGGTTTCTTTGACTTCCCTGAAATTGAGGGCGGTAAAGGTGATTCTAAGGCACTTACTGGTGCACCTGAAGGATGGATGTTAAGTAAAAATGCACCAAAAGAAGCAGTTGATTTCTTGAAGTTCTTAACATCTGAAGAAACGGCTTACGATTTCACAAAAACAGATGGACAATTGAATGCCGTACAGGGTGCTGTTGATGAAGGCAATACTTCTCCTGCCAGATTAGAAGCGTATGAGCTCGTAACAAATGCTTCTGCAACTACACCATGGTTTGATAATGCTGTTAATATCAATATTGCCGATATCTTTATGAGAGGCGGACAGACATTAGCAAATGAGCAAACGACTCCTGAAGACATTATGAAGGAAGTTCAAGCTGAAGCAAAACGTTTGAAAAAGTAGAATGAATTCCCCTTCCCCAAGGTTCGAGGACAGTGTTCCTGAGAATCTTGGGGAAAATCTAACAAACGAGTCAAAAATATTAGGGGTGGGGTCAATGCAAAGAAGGAAATTTAATATTATCCCTGTACTATTCTTATTGCCGAGTATCGCCTTGCTGCTCGTATTTGTCTATATTCCGCTTATACAAAACTTTTACAATAGCTTCTTTGATTTTTCTGTATTCTCTCAAACAAAAACCTTTGTTGGTTTGGAAAATTTTAAAAACCTATTAGCCGATAAGGTAGTAAGTGTTGCACTTCTCAATAACGTTAAGTATGCAATCATTTCTGTGGTCTTACAGGTCGGTCTAGCATTAGTGTTAGCTTATATTTTGGAAGATAAATTATTTCACAGAGTAGCCCCTTTCCTTAGGGTCGTTTACTTTATGCCAGTTATGATTTCCATTTCTGTTGTGGCTTTACTATTTGGGTTTGTTTACAACCCGCAAATGGGACTTTTAAACAGTTTCCTTGAATTAATTGGTTTAGAAAACCTGAAAGAGGTATGGCTAGGCAATCCTGAGACAGCCATTTATTCCGTCATTGCAATGTCACAATGGCATAGTATTGGGTTTGTTACCCTTTTGTTTATCGTTGCGATTCAGAAAATTCCGAAAGAGCTTTACGAAGCTGCTGATATAGATGGAGCTGGAAAAATAAGAAAGTTTTTTAGCATTACAGTACCACAAGTAAGAGAAGCTATATTTGTAAACACGTTAATTACGATCACTGGATCTATGCTCGTTTTCAACGAACCTTATATTTTGACGAATGGCGGACCAGGCTTTAGTTCAACGGTTATGTCTGTACATATGTATCAGACTGGATTTGTGAAAGATAACATGGGCTATGCTTCGACACTGGCGATTATTATCTTTCTTTTGACAGCGGTGCTGGCGCTAATACAAATTAAATTGTCTCGGACGGGAAAGGATGATTAACATGGAGCAGGTAATAAAACCATCTGTGGAGCAGGTAATAAAACCATCTCGGAAACTACGGAAATTTAGTATCGGCCAATTTGTCACCATGTTAATGTTGGCGGCCTTTGCAATCGTCATCCTTTATCCGCTTCTTTGGATGGTTATCTCTTCGATGAAGAGCTATAATGAGATCTTCAATGATGTCTGGGGCTTACCAAGTACTTGGATTGTTGAAAACTACTCACTTGCCTGGTCAAAAGGTATATCCGGCTATTTTATGAATAGTTTTTTCGTGACAAGTGTAACCATTATTGCGGTTCTGATTATTGGCTCGATGGCGGCATTTGTACTGGCCAGATATAAGACAAGATGGATTGACATTGCGCTGATTTTTACCATCGGCGGAATGATGATGAATCCGCAGGTTGCCTTAATTCCATTGTTTAATATCCTTACGAATCTAGATTTAATCAATACCCATTTGGCGTTAATTTTAACGTATATCGCTTATCGATTGCCATTAACGATTTTGCTTTTGAGAGGGTATTTTTTAAGTATTCCAAAAGAACTGGAAGAGTCAGCTATTATTGATGGATGTACGGAATTCGGTATCTATCGAAGAATCTATTTGCCGATGTCCGTGCCAATTTTGTTGACAACGATTGTACTAACTGCATTCTTTGCATGGAATGAGTTCTTATTTGCCACAGTCTTTATTGATTCGGAAACATTGAAAACAATTCCATCAGGATTAATGAACTTTAGAGATGCCTTACGGACAGATTGGGGCGTACTCCTTGCGGGGATGGTACTCGCTTCGCTTCCAATGATTGCGCTGTTAATCTTCTTGCAAAAGTATCTAGTTCAAGGACTATCTGAAGGTTCTGTAAAAGGTTAAAGAAAGGATGAGCACGTGTGAAGATTATTGCAATTGGAGATAATGTGGTAGATTGTTACTTGGATCAGGGGAAGTATTATCCTGGCGGTAACTGTGTCAATGTCGCTGTAAATTGTAAGCGTTCAGGAGCGGAAGATGTCAGTTATATTGGGATTTTTGCCACGGACGATAAAGCAGACCATTTGAAAAACGTACTTGAGCTGGAAGGTATTCCTTATCACCGCTCACGTATGGCAGAAGGAATCAGTGGACAACCCCGCGTAAATCTTACCGAGGATGGCGATCGTGTCTTTGTAGGCGGACCAAAGAATACAGTTCAACATATCTTAAAGTTAAAACTTACCCCAAAAGACTATGAATATATTAAAGAGTTTGATGTTGCTCATACTAGCTGCTATAGTTCAATGGAAGAAGAACTTCCGGGCTTGGCGCAGCATATTAACATATCCTACGATTTCTCGGATAAATATAATGCCGCCCAGCTTGAAAAAGTTTGCCCTTCGATCAAACATGGTTTTTTCTCAGGAGCTCATTTAAGTGATGAGGAGCTGAATAATTTAGTAGAGGAGCTAGGAAAATACACTCTTGAAACGATCGGTATTACTAGAGGTTCTAAGCCTGCTCTTTTTATCCATCAAGGTACAAGGTATTATCAAGAAGTGTATGAAACTGAAATCATCGATACGATGGGAGCAGGGGATAGTTTTATCGCTGGGTTTTTGACAGCCTTCTACAACCACAAAGATATGAGGGATGCATTAGATTTTGCCGCTAAACGAGCAAGTATTACTTGCGGTTTTTATGGCGGGTTCGGCTACCCAAAGGATTTGGAATAGCATAAATGTTATAGCCTTACGCCATCAGGTAAAGGCTATTATTTTTCTTTGAGAACTAGTTTTTGAGTCGTTTTCTTATTATAATTACTATAATTACTAAAAATATGGAAAATTACAGAAGAGGTAACTTATGAATAAGGAAAAATCTGTTGAAACAGAGAGCCCAGTATTTTTGTATGATCAGGTAAAGCATGGCATTATGGAAATGATTAATACGGGAAAAATTGTTTCCGGACAAAGACTGCCGAATGAGAAGGAGTTATGTGAAGCCTTCGACACAAGCAGAATTACCATTAGGCGAGCGTTGAAGGAACTTGCAAGTGAAGGGGTCATTGAAATCATTCATGGAAAAGGGACCTTTGTCAAAAACGTGAAACAAAAAATCCATATTCTTAATCTACAAGGCTTTTCGGAATTGTCAGTAGCGACAGGGGATGGCAATTTCACAAAAGAAATTTTGGTCAACCAAATTGAAACCGCTGACACAGAGCTTATGCAGTATTTTGAACGTAATGAGCCATTTGAAGTGGTGAAGCTTGTACGACTAATAAAGGATGGAAATAATATCTTTAGTGTTGACTTTGCCTATTTACCATGTGATATCTACCCTGGCATTTCTGAAAAAATAAAGGATAATGTTTCAACCTTTAAAGTTATAAATGATGATTACGGAATAAAGTTCGGCAAAGCGCGGAAGGAAATGGAGTTTATTCTTCCTCCTCAAGATTTAAGCAAGCTTCTTCAAGTCTCACGAATGGAAACCGTCATTCAAGTTAAAAAGGTAATAAAGGATGATCATGAAAGACCGGTACATTACTCTGTGTACTACCTCCTTGCTAATAAAGTAAACTTCTATATTGACGTCGATATGGACAGTGATCTTGATTTAACGAAATAATGTAAAACAAAGACCTTTGGCTTGTTGCATGGGTCTTTGTTGTTTTTATATAAATACTTCGTGATTCAAATCTTAGTATTTTTGGAGTTGGCGAGCAGGTAAGAGAACCACAATGGCAGGTTGAGGATGAGGAGGAGGAAATTATGAGGGGATCCGAACCGGAGAAGTAGGAATATGAACCTTTTTTTGGGGAAGGAAAATGACGAGTGCCAGTCTTGCGACTGGCTTTTTATAGGAGTTTAGTAGGATGTTGATTATATTTATTCCTTTTTAATAGAAAGTTTTGAATGATTTGGTTTATTGTGAATATGATAGTGTTGATGGGTTGTACGATTTGTTATTTAGATAATGAGTTTTTTGCGTGGTGTAAATCGATGTTTTTGTATGAAAAGGTACGATTTGATGTACTTTTTATGACAATTCTCACTGACAATAATAGGTTTTTTGTTGTTAAATGTCGTTATAAGGAATAATTTGGCTCTTGCGAGCCATGTGCTAGGCACGTCATCTTCCGCTCTGCTTCAGATCACGTGCATGTGTTCAAGGTTTTACAATTCGCTATTGCGTCATCTCTGAAGTGATTTCAGGGAGCCTTTTCTGCGAGATCACGCAAACGCTCAGAGGGGTGGGCCCTTGTATCGACAAACCAGGCTGCGGACAAAATTGGAAATTCTATCGCCATGTGCTAACGCACATTACGCTTCCGCTAAGGCGTCCGCTTGCAAAATTTCACATTCCAAGGCGTTTCTGAGAGCGAGCTCTCAAACGCTTGTAATGTGAAATTTTGCGGCGATAGAATTTCCAATTTTAATGGGGTGGTGTTGTCGACACAAAGTTGTAACAGTGCTATAATGTTATCGGTTACAAATTTCATTGTTATGAAAATTTACAACATTGGAGGGGATGGACATGGAACTTTTGAATTTATATCAGAATAATTATCTGATAGTTTTTGTGTTCCTCTGTCTTGGGGTGCTGCTGCCGTTGGTGGCGTTATATTTAGGTAAGCTTTTGCGTCCTCATAAGCCGAGTGTCGAGAAGTATACCACATATGAAAGCGGTATTGATCCATTTCACGATTCCCGTGTACAGTTCAATGTCCGCTATTATATTTTTGCCCTTATGTTTGTTATTTTTGATGTAGAGACTGTGTTTTTATATCCATGGGCGGTTGCCTATGATAAGCTGGGAGTTTTTGCGTTAATTGAGATGCTGATTTTCGTAATTATGCTGTTGATTGGCTTAATCTACGCTTGGAAGAAGAAGGTGCTACGATGGACTTAAAACTAGATGACCTTTCACCACAGGAAATGAAAGAATTAGAAAGAAATGTGTTTTTTGCGACGCTAGAGCAAATTAAAGCATGGGCACGCAGTAATTCATTGTGGCCGATGACATTTGGTCTGGCTTGTTGTGCGATTGAAATGATGGGTACGGGCGGAGCTAACTATGACCTTGACCGATTTGGAACGATCTTCCGTACGTCGCCACGTCAGTCGGATTGTATGATTGTATCTGGTACGGTTACGAAGAAGATGGCGCCGATTGTCCGCCGTTTGTATGATCAAATGCCAGAGCCGAAATGGGTTATTGCGATGGGGTCTTGCGCAACTGCAGGAGGTCCGTATGTGAAGTCTTATTCTGTTGTTAAGGGTGTCGATCAAATCGTCCCTGTTGATGTTTATATCCCTGGATGCCCACCAAACCCGGCCGCATTAATTTATGGAATCAATAAATTAAAGGAAAAGATTCGCTATGAGGCGAAGACTGGGAAGAAGGTGATCTAACCGATGAGCGGGGAGAAGGATCTCGATCAATTAAAAAGAGAAGCGGCTGAGAAAGCGAAGGCGGCGGCGTTAGCGAAGCGTCAAGCGAAGGCAGCAGGAGAATCTCAAGGTGCACAGAAACAGGAGGACAAACCTTCTGAACAAGCGCTTAGTCAGGTTGAGTTGCCAGTCCAACAAGAACAGCCAGCTGTAACACCAGCAGAAGATGGTGCAGACCTTGCGAAGAAAAAAGCAGCTGCAGCAGCGAAGGCAAAGGCGGCTGCACTGGCTAAGAAAAAGCGTGAAGGTATTGTGGAGGACGAAGCTCCTGCTCCTGTTGAAGCAGTGGAAGAAACTACAGCAACAACTGAAGCGCCAGAGGATGGAGCCGATCTTGCAAAACAGAAAGCTGCAGCAGTAGCAAAGGCAAAAGCTGCAGCAGTAGCAAAGGCAAAAGCGGCAGCAGCGGCGAAGCGGAAGGCGATGGAGTTAGCGGCAGGCAATACGCAGGCAGAAGAAACACCAGCAGCAGAAGCTGAAACCAGTGATGACGGTGACGACCTTGCGAAGAAAAAGGCAGCGGCAGTCGCTAAGGCGAAAGCGGCAGCAGCGGCGAAGCGGAAGGCAATGGAGTTAGCGGCAGGCAGTACGCCGGTAGAAGAAACCCCAGCAACAGAAGCCGAAACCAGCGATGATGGTGACGACCTTGCGAAGAAAAAGGCAGCGGCAGTAGCAAAAGCCAAAGCGGCAGCAGCAGCGAAAGCAAAAGCAGCAGGCACAGCAAAAGGTGGCGACGTATCGCCAGCCGATACGGCCGTTCAACCATCACCAAATCAGCCTTTCTTAGATAAGTATAGAAAGGTTATCAAGGAAAACTTAGGCCCTAATGTTTTAGAAGATTCTTATATTAATAAATTATCGAAAGATGTTCCAACACTTGTTGCAAAGAAAGATACATATTTCAAGGTAGCTCAATTTTTGAAATATAATGAGCTCCTCGGGTTCGATTATCTCTCTGAGCTGCATGGAACAGATTTTGTCACACATATGGAAGTTTATGTTCACTTATTCTCATACAAAAATCGCCAATCAGTGGCGTTAAAAGTAAAGATTGACCGCGATGAACCAACAATCGAGTCCTTGCAGCCAATTTGGGCAGGAGCTAACTGGCCTGAGTGCGAAGCTTATGATTTACTAGGAATTAAGTTTACCGGACATCCGAATTTACATCGGATTATGCTAGGAGAAGATTGGGTTGGCCATCCACTGCGTAAAGATTATGAACCGTATGATGTGGAGGTGTAACCAGTGATCAGAACAGAAGAAATGCTGCTAAACGTCGGTCCACAGCATCCAAGTACGCACGGAGTATTCCGTCTAGTTGTCAAGATTGACGGGGAAATCATTACTGAAGCAACCCCAGTCATCGGTTATTTACACCGCGGAACGGAAAAATTGGCCGAGAACCTGCAATATACACAAATTATCCCGTACACCGACCGGATGGACTATTTGTCAGCGATGACAAACAACTATGTCATCTGTCATGCGGTGGAAACAATGATGGGTATCCAAGTTCCAGAACGTGCCGATTTCCTCCGCGTCATGGCAATGGAATTAGGGCGAATCGCCAGTCACCTGGTTGCATGGGGAACGTATATCCTTGACCTAGGTGCGACGAGCCCATTCATCTATGCTTTCCGTGACCGTGAAATGATTATCAATATGCTTAATGAATTATCAGGTGCTCGTTTGACCTTCAACTATATGCGTGTTGGCGGGGTTAAGTGGGACGCACCAGAAGGCTGGGTTGACGGGGTAAGAGAATTTGTTCCTTACTTGCGTGAACAGCTGAAAGGCTACCATAACCTTGTATCCGGGAATGAAATCTTTTTAGACCGTGTAAAAGGGGTTGGCGTTTATTCAAAGGAAGATGCCATCAATTATTCACTCAGCGGTCCAAACCTTCGCAGTACCGGTGTGAAATGGGATTTACGTAAAGATGAGCCATATTCAATCTATGACCGTTTCGACTTCAATGTTGTCACAAGGGATGAAGGAGATTGTTTGGCCCGTTACCATGTGCGCCTTGAAGAAATCGAAGAATCATTAAAAATCCTTGAACAGGCGTGTGAGCAATTCCCTGCTGAAGGTGAGATTATGGCGAAAGTGCCAAAGATTATCAAAGCACCAAAAGGGGAAGCTTTTGTAAGAATTGAATCTCCTCGTGGAGAAATTGGCTGCTACATCTCAAGTGACGGTAAAAAAGAACCGTATCGCTTGAAGTTTAGAAGACCTTCATTCTATAATCTGCAAATTCTCCCGAAATTATTAGTAGGCGAAAACATTGCAAACTTGATTGCGATTTTAGGGGCAGTTGACATTGTCCTTGGGGAGGTGGACGGCTAATGATAGAGGATTTACTCCAATCCAGTCCAGGCTTAATGAACTTTGGAATCTTCTTTTTACTTGCCGTTGTCTTACTTTTAGTAGTCTTAGGTTTCGTAACCTATGCAATATTAGCAGAGCGTAAGGTTTTAGGATACATGCAGGCCCGTCACGGCCCTAACCAGCTTGGCGGTAAGTGGGGGTTATTACAGACGGTAGCGGACGTTCTTAAACTTCTATTAAAAGAAGACGTTATTCCAAAGGCAGCCGACAGGCCGTTATTTATCCTGGCGCCAATCATTGCCTTTACACCAGCATTTATGGTACTCGCAACCATCCCGTTCACGGACAAATTTCAATTTGCCGATATCGGGGTCGGCTTACTCTATTATATTGCCGTTTCAGGTATGACTGTATTTGGAATGGTTCTCGGCGGCTGGGCGTCCAACAATAAATATGCGCTCCTAGGGGGCATGCGTGCAGGCGCACAAATGATCTCCTACGAGATTCCGCTTGTTATGTCCGTTTTAGGTGTTATTTTGTTAACGGGAAGCTTGAATTTATCTGATATTGTACTTCAGCAGGAGCATGGCTGGTTCATACTTTATCAGCCAATTGCCTTTATCGTGTTTTTCATCGCATCGATTGCAGAATTAAACCGGACACCATTTGACCTTCCTGAATCAGAGAACGAACTGGTTGCCGGATACTTTGTTGAGTACTCAGGATTCCGTTGGGCATTCTTTATGCTCACCGAATATGTTTACATGTTTGCGATGTCATCCTTAATCACCGTCATCTTCTTAGGCGGATGGCTGCCGCCGTTGGATGTCTTAGGATTTATTCCGGGCGCAGTATGGTTTGCACTCAAATTTAGCTTGGTTGTTTTTGTTTACATGTGGCTGCGAGCTACACTTCCACGTTTTAGAATCGACCGATTAATGGAATTCGCGTGGAAAGTACTATTCCCAGTCGCATTAGCAAACATTTTCTTAACAGCGTTAATCAAAACATTATTTTTCTAAGGCTATTTGAATAGGCTGTGTTAATGTAGACTGTTGCTTTTTAGAACCTGTTGATTGGAGCGGAAGGCGCTCGACTCCTGCGGGATGAACGAGCTGAGTGAGACCCCGCAGGTCGGAACGACCGAGGAGGCTAACGGGCGAGCCCGCGGAAAGCGTAGCGCCTGGAGCGCAAATCAACAGCCTAGTTTAACACAGCAATCACGAACTTCAAGGGATGTTCGCGAATGGCAGAGCCCTTGAAGGAATTAATAAAAAACAATTGAAGAAAGCAATTTTTAAAATGAAAAAGGGGTGAAAAACGTGCTTGGATTTACAAAAGGCTTGAAATATACCCTAAAACAGCTAACGAAAGAAAAGGTAACCTATAATTATCCAGATGAGCCGCTTCCGCTTCCGGACCGCTTCCGCGGCATTCAAAAGTTCTATCCGGAAAAGTGTATTGTGTGTAATCAGTGCATGAACATTTGTCCGACAGAATGTATTAATTTAACGGGTAAAAAACATCCGGATCCAACGAAAAAAGGAAAAATCATTGATACGTATGATATCAATTTCGAGATTTGTATCCTTTGTGACCTCTGTACAGAGGTTTGCCCGACCGAAGCGATTGTCATGACCAATAACTTTGAGTTAGCGTCATACAGCCGTGATATGTTATTTAAAAACCTTGAGTGGTTAGATGAGAACGATGAAAACGTACGGCAGGTGAATAAACCATGACAATTACAGGCGAGTTTATCGCATTTATGGGCCTCGCCCTTGTCGCCATCATCGGCGGTGTCCTGTTATTGAACCTTACTAAAGTCGTGCATATGGTCGTGGCCCTCATTTTTACGTTCGTCAGCATTGCCGGTATTTACGTGCTGCTGTCAGCTGAATTTGTCGCAGCGGTTCAAATCTTGATTTATTCCGGTGCGATTACCATTATCATGTTATTTGGAATCATGTTAACCAAGCATGATGATGAAGGGGAAACCACCACTGGCAAGGGAAGAAAGGTTCTATTATTTCTAGGTATACTTGGATTTGCAGCAGCTGTTTACATTGGAATCTATGATTTCAACGTGGTACAGGTACCAACAGACTTACATGTGGACAATACGATGAAAATAGGGGAAGCCCTTTACTCTAAATGGGTGATCCCATTTGAATTAACATCTGTACTACTATTAGTCGCACTTGTCGGAGCGATTGTTCTGGCGAAGAAAGAGGAGAAGGAGGGTGACAAGGAATGAGTTCAGTTCCTGCTTCAGCCTTCTTGGCACTCGCACTGATTTTATTCTGTATCGGCTTATATGGGGCATTGACAAAAAGAAACACCGTAATCGTCTTAATCTCTATTGAATTAATGCTGAATGCCGTTAATATTAACCTGGTAACCTTCAGCAAATACGGTGTAGCACCATCCATCACCGGTCAAATCTTCGCGCTGTTCACGATTTGCGTAGCCGCTGCAGAAGCAGCAGTCGGTCTAGCCATCTTAATGGCCCTATACCGCAACCGCAAAACCGTAAACATCGACGATATGGACACAATGAAAAACTAAATTTTGCAAATAATATATTTTTTTCAACACTGCGGTGCCCGTCACCGCAGAAAGACACTGTCCATCTCAGGTGGACAAATTGGTAATTATTGGTGAACGCCCTCGGTGGACAGTTTCCACTAGTGAATTTTCAATAAAATTCACCACGGGTGACAGGCACCATTTCTAAAAAAGGGGATTGTGATGATGATGGAAAATGCATGGATCATACCGCTTTTCCCGCTATTATCGTTTTTGATTCTTCTTCTATTTGGTAAGAAGCTGAGAGATGTGAGTGCGTACGTGGGTATTCTGCTTACGTTGGCCTCGCTTGTATATTCGTTGTTGGTGTTGTTCGAGCGTTTCACTCAACCAACGTTTAAGACATCAACGGAGTGGCTCAGAATAGGAGATATTTCTTTAACAGCGGGCTTTGAAGTGAATCAATTGAATGCATTAATGCTAGTAATTGTCTCGCTCGTCAGCTTCCTGGTACATACATATTCGAAAGGGTATATGCACGGGGATGAGCGGTTTCCAGTATTCTATGCCTATTTAGGACTATTTACGTTTGCAATGCTCGGGCTTGTCATCTCGCCCAACCTGCTGCAAACTTATATTTTCTGGGAGCTCGTCGGAGTCGGTTCCTTCCTCTTAATCGGATTCTATTTCTACAAGGAAGAAGCGAAGGCTGCGGCAAAAAAAGCGTTCATTATGACCCGTATCGGGGACGTTGGTCTCTTAATCGGGATGATTTTATTATTCTGGGAAACAAAAAGCTTTGAATACAGTGAAATTTTCCGTGCTGTTGAGGCAGGCGCTGTATCAACCACGATGATTACTTTAACAGCCATCTTAATCTTCATCGGGGCTGTTGGTAAATCAGGTCAGTTCCCGCTGCATACATGGCTGCCGGATGCGATGGAAGGTCCGACACCAGTTTCGGCTTTAATCCACGCGGCGACAATGGTTGCAGCCGGTGTTTACTTAGTTGCTTCCCTTTTCCCGCTGTTCGCGGCGAGTGAAACAGCACTATTAACTGTAGCAGTCATCGGTGCATTTACAGCGATTTTCGCTGCAAGCATTGGACTTGTACAAACCGATATTAAACGTGTTTTAGCCTATTCAACCGTCAGCCAGCTCGGTTATATGATGCTTGCGCTTGGCTCTGCAGGCTATGTGGCGGGTGTATTCCACTTGATGACACATGCCTTCTTCAAAGCGTTGCTGTTCTTAGCAGCCGGAAGCGTGATTCATGCGGTACACACACAGAACATCGAAGAGATGGGTGGCCTTTGGAAAAAGCTAAAGCTTACCGCACCATTATTCTTAATCGGAACACTTGCCATCAGCGGTGTACCATTGTTTTCAGGGTTCTTCAGTAAAGATGAAATTTTAATCGCAGCGTGGGAAGGCGGACATCCAATCTTGTTCCTACTTGCGCTTGCAGCTGCATTTATGACCGCATTTTATATGTTCCGTTTGTTCTTTATGGTTTTTACCGGAGAAGCACGGACACCAATGAAAAATGTTCACGAATCACCATCGATGATGACGTTCCCAATGATCTTTCTTGGCGTGTTGGCGATTATCGCTGGTTATGTGCAAACACCATTCAATCACAACCTTGGCGAATGGCTCGTTGATGGAAATGAAGCACTTGGTCATGGGCATGTCGAAGGTCCAGTTTGGATCATGATTGCCGCAACTGTGGTTTCCTTAGCAGGTATCTACCTTGCTTACTTGATTTACTATAAGCGTTCCATCGCACGCAACTGGCTATCAGGAAGCGGCGATACGCTTCACAGCATTTTGCTAAACAAATATTACATTGACGAATTCTATCAAATGTCAGTAGTGGCGGTTACAAAGGGTATTAGTTACTTCCTACGCTTCATCGATGTCTTCCTAGTGGAAGGAATCATGAAGGGCGTGGCAGGAATTGTTCAAGGTCTTGGAGCAGCAGGTTCAAAGCTGCAAACCGGTCAAACGCAAACCTATGCAGCCGTAGCATTTGTCGGCTTGGCACTGCTAGCAGTCATCTTTGTGTTAACAGGGGGGTACTTATAAATGGATCTTTCTTTCGTTCTATCATTACTAGTATTCTCCCCGTTACTCGGTATCGTGGTGTTAGCGTTCATGCCAAAAACAGAGGAAAAAACGATCAAAATTGTCGGCTTCCTAGCAACACTGCCTGCACTGGGTATTGCCATCGGCCTTTATCTCCATTACCTCGCGGGTAAGGATTTAAGCGATTTTGATGTGGCGAAGGATTGGATTACCTTTGGCGGTCTGCAAGGTGTTGAAGCAGGATTCTGGAAGGTAAACTATGAACTTGGCGTCAGCGGCTTCACGATGCTTTTAGTCGTCCTAACGGCCGTAGTTGCAACACTCGCAGCCATTGCCTCCATTTATATTAAAAAAGAGTGGAAAGGCTACTTCATGCTATTCCTTCTTTTAGAAATTGGAATGCTCGGAGTTTTTACAGCTGAAAACTTAATTCTATTTTTCTTATTCTTTGAAATTACGTTAATCCCAACCTTCTTCTTAATTGGGAAATGGGGTTATTTTGAAAAAGAAAAAGCTGCTTATAGTTTCTTAATCTATAACGGTTTAGGCTCAGCCGTACTGTTAATTGTGATTATGATTCTATTTGCAAAAACAGGAACGACCAATATTGATATGCTCACGCAAATCATGAGCGATTCGAACGTTCCGATGACAAGTGGATTAAAATTAGGGTTATTGATTGCGCTCTTAGTTGCTTTTGGCGTTAAGCTGCCAATCTTCCCGTTACACAGCTGGATGCTTCGCGTCCACGTGCAGGCGCCGCCATCCATTGTTATGATTCACTCTGGTATTCTATTGAAAATCGGTGCCTACGGGTTAATTCGCTTTGGATTGGGAATTTTTCCTGAACAGTTTGAGAAACTTGCCGTACTTTTGGCCATCCTTGGAGTGGTAAACCTTCTCTACGGAGCGTTCTTAGCGTTCATTCAAACAGACTTTAAAATGGTCTTGGCGTACTCATCGATTTCACACATGGGAATCGTGTTAATCGGGTTAGCGGCGTTGAATGAAGCCGGTGTACAAGGCGCGATTTTCCAAGTGGTGTCACATGGTCTAATCTCAGCACTACTGTTCTTCTTAGTTGGTGCTTTCTATGAGCGGACGGATACGTCACTTATGGAAAACCTGGGCGGAATGGCAAAGGGAATGCCGATTGCTTCAGGCTTCTTGCTTGCAGGTGCATTGGCTTCACTCGGATTGCCAGGAATGTCCGGATTCGTCAGCGAATTCATGGCGTTTTTAGGTTTATTTGAAGAACTGCCTTGGATTGCCGCAGTCGGAACAATCGGAATTATCATGACGGCTGTTTATTTATTACGTGCCGTGCTCGGCATTACGTACGGCCAAGCACATCGTGAATTTACAGGACTCGTCGACCTTAAGGGCGTCGAATTCGTACCAGTTGTTGTATTAATCGCTTTAATCGTCTTAATCGGGGTAATACCAAGCGTTCTAAGCTCACCGCTTCAAGCCACACTTGAAACGATTATGCTAGGGTTAGGAGGGTGATGAAGGATGAGTCTTGAGGAATTAACATCATTTAATTGGAGCATCATGACACCAGAGTTCATCATCGTTGGTGTAGCAGCGCTTCTCACAGTAATCGATTTATTTATGCCGAAAAAGCAAGATCGCAGAATCCTCGGATGGATCGGAATTGCTGCGATTTTCGCAGCAATGGTTTCCCTTGTCGGACTACTTGG
Organism: Neobacillus driksii; assembly: GCF_013409995.1. Lineage (GTDB taxonomy): Bacteria > Bacillota > Bacilli > Bacillales > Cytobacillaceae > Neobacillus > Neobacillus driksii. The sequence continues at coordinate 295,691 of NZ_JACCBX010000005.1, read as the reverse complement.
TGCCGCACCGGATTCGATTTTAGAGGACACCTTCCGTCTTGATTCTTTTGGAAAAGCATTTAAACTCCTTCTTCTTGCAGGCGGTGCGCTAGTATTATTTTTAGCTGTCTCCTACAAGGCTGAGCAGGGGATGGAAGAATACCGCGGAGAATTTTATTATTTATTCCTAACCGGATTACTCGGCGGGATGATTATGACATCCAGCGGTGACTTAATCACCTTATTTATCGGGTTAGAGTTGTTATCGATCTCTTCCTATATTTTAGCGGGGATGCGCAAAAATAATTTGCAATCTAACGAGTCGGCCATGAAATATGTCATCAACGGCTCGATTGCTACTGCGATTACCTTATTTGGTATGAGTTATGTATACGGGTTAACAGGTACAACCAACTTGTTAGCTATCGCTGGAGCGCTTCAGTCCTTGGCTGATGCACAGCATGCGTACTTGCTAGGATTGGCATTCTTAATGATTTTTGTTGGATTAGGCTTTAAGTTGGCTGCTGCTCCATTCCATATGTGGGCACCAGACGTTTATCAAGGTGCACCAACACCAGTTACTGCTTTTTTAAGCGTTGTTTCAAAAACAGCAGGTTTCGTCATTGTTGCTCGAATTTTAATATCGGTCTTTGGTGTAGCAGCTACAGAAGGTCCTGGCTCGATGCCCATTCTTTATAACATGCAGGACTATATTGCCGTTGTGGCAGGAGCTACGATGATCATCGGAAACGTGGTTGCTCTGAAACAAAGCAATATTAAAAGAATGTTTGCTTACTCGAGCATTGCGCACGCGGGCTATGTTCTAGTGGCGTTTACGTCTTTGAGCTCGAACTTCTTTTACAGTGTTTGGTTCTATTTATTAGCGTACTTGTTCATGAACCTTGGAGCTTTTGCGGTAATCCAATTAGTAGAGGCTAAAACTGGTTCAACAAAGATTGCAGATTTCGCTGGGTTGTATCGCCGTTCACCTGTGCTTGCTGTTACAATGGGAATCTTGTTAATCGCATTAGCCGGCTTTCCAGGTACTGCAGGCTTCATCGGTAAGCTGAACATCTTTATCGGTGCTTTCATGGTGCAGGAACCACATTATGTATTGGCTTCCGTCATGATTGCCACAACCGTAGTATCGTATTTTTACTACTTCGGTATCATGACACAAATGTTCTTCCGTCCAGCAGCGGATGACAGCAAGTTCTCAAAGATTCCAGTGGGAATCGTTGTTGTTTTAATCGTCACCGTCGTAGCATCCGTTCTATTTGGAGTATTCCCAGATATCGCTATCGACTTCGTGAATGAAAATTTCAACCAATTCTCAGACTTTCTACAATAGACCGGCAACTTTGGGGGAAGGACCCGGTCTTGGTCAAACAAAGAGGGGTAACGATATAAAGTGAAAGAAGAGGCGTGGGGGCCTCTTCTTAACAAGCAAAACGGTCCTTTGAAAGGGACCGTTTTTGCTTGTTATTATTGGATAGGGTCAGGAACTTGTCTTTTATCCTTCAGTTCATCGTTAGAATCACTATTCTGCATTTCACCGCCAAGTTTCTTTAGTTCATCCCAATCCTGTGCCATTGAGCTATTGTTTGCTGCCGCTAATGTATTCCTGTCATCCTGATTAGGAGTCCTTCTATTCTTTGTTAGCACCAATATTTTACCTTCTTTAACAGAATTCCCGTATAATTCGGCCTGATCATCTGGAATTCCTATACCAATTAATGCTCCGGTTAATCCGCCTAAACCGGCGCCCGCTACGGCTCCGATTAAACTTGAAGCAATCGGTCCTGCCGCGATGATTGGGCCGACTCCAGGGATGGCAAGAGCACCAACTCCTACAAGTAAACCAGTTAACCCTCCGAGTGTTCCACCTGCTAAAGCACCTGTAGCTGCACTTTCTTCTGCAACTGTACCTGTTTCGTCCGCAATATAATTCACATTTTTAAGATCTTTACCAATAACACAGATATCTTGTTTGTCATATCCCTGTTTGACAAGGTCCTCAATGGCGATAATCGCTTCCTGTTCGGTATCATAAACGCCTACAACATTCTTTTCAATCCTGTCCATATTTGTTTCCTCCTCTTTTATTCGTTTCGAAAGATTAATCGTTTGATAACTACCTAGATAATTTGTCCTTTACTTCCCCAACTTCTTCTTGTACTTTACCTTTAGCCTGATCGACTTTACCTTCCGTTTCTGTTGTACGATCATCCGTCAGTTTACCCCATTGTTCTTTTGCCTTGCCTTTCACGGTATCTACATATCCATTCATTTTATCTTTGTTCATATTGTTTCAGCCTCCTTGGATTTGTTAAATCTGTTTCGCTAGTGGTTATTGGTTAACACCGTCACCAACACCGTTATCCTCAACTTTCTTCTCTAAATCCTTTTGAGCTTGTTTTAATTCTGTTTCCACTTTATTCACTGCCTCTTTTGCATTTTGCGTCGTGTCTTTATCTACTTCATCTTTCTGTTGTCCATCACTGACTCCGTTATCCTGGTCGACCCCATCACCGCAACCTGTTAATCCGGCAAGAGTAAGAGAAACAGCCAATCCACCAACTAATAAACTTTTCCTCATATCTACAGCTCCCTTCGTCGTGTTTTGTTCTTCCCTTTTTATATTCCCATAAAAAATATTCTGAAACTTTTTTTAGTAGAAATGTGATGGCATACCGTTTTCTTTCTATATAATAGTTTTTTAAAAAAACATGAAGCTGGCATTTCTGTTGATAAAAATTGAACATTTTTTGTTTAGCTCACTTACTTAAGGGGTAAATCCATACTAGACAAATTAAAAGGAGGAAATAACAATGGAAAAAACATGGAAAAAGAAATTAATCATGACAGGTATGGTGTTTGCCTTAACATTTGGTGCTTTAACTGGATGTGGAGATGGTGTAGATCAGGACAACGGTATAACTGATGGAGAAAACAAAGATGAAGCAGAGAGTAAAAATCCAGAAACAAACTAAACGCTACTGAGATAAGAAAGGGAAGATAATCTTCTTTTTCTTATCTTATTAAAAAGTAGAAAAGGAGATTGGTAGAATGAATGTAAATGAAATGATGGCGGGGTGGACCTCGTACTTTTATCAGCTTCCCAACCTATTATTTGCCCTTTTAGTTCTATTAGTTGGCTGGCTGATTGCCAAAAGCATTGGTAAAAGTGTGGAAGCCCTTCTGAGGAGAACAAAATTCGATGACAAGTTATTTGCCAACGTTGGGACAAAGAAATATTCTTCTGAAATTATAATAGGAAAAATCGTTTATTATATCTTACTAGTTGTCGTGTGGATTATCTTCTTTAATATGCTTAACTTAAGCCTAATTGCGACGCCACTCGTACAAATGCTGACGATGATTACAGCAGCGATTCCAAACTTATTGAAAGCTGCCCTTATTTTACTATTTGCTTGGGGTGTTGCTTCGCTGCTTCGTATCCTTTTTAAAAAGGGAGCGGCTATGGTTCATTTGGAACGCCGCTTCGTTCAATGGAAAATTGCGATTAGTCAAAGTGAAGCAGTAAACAAGGTAAACGGTATCGCGAAGGCAATCTTCTATTTTGTGCTGTTACTATTCTTACCTGGAGTATTAGGAGCCTTGCAGATTGAAGGAGTGTCAGAACCATTTGAAGATACGCTTTCAACCTTACTTGCCTTTATCCCTAAGCTATTTGCGGCCGCTCTTATTGTGTTTGTCGGCTGGCTTATTGCAAAAATAGTCCGAGATATCCTAACAAACTTCTTGAGCAGTATTGGGACGGAAAAACTTGGTCAACGAATAGGAATCGTAAAAACGAAGGATAGCATTAGTCTATCAAGTATTATCGGAAACATTGCGTTTATTTTAATCTTAATCCCTACCATCATTACTGCTTTAGAAAAACTTGATTTAAAAGGCATTTCGGATCCAGCCATTGCGATGCTTCATGATGTTGTATCGCTTATACCAAACATTGCCGTGGCTGTTATTCTGATCTTAGTGGGGATTTGGCTTGGAAAATGGGTGGAGAAAATCGTCACTCAAATGCTTTGGCGTTTAAAGATTGATAGTGTGTTTACCCAAATGGGTGTCGGCTCACTTAAACCTGAGCAATCAACGTATACGCTTTCTCAAATTATCGGAATGCTGGCTAAAATTGTCGTTATATTATTATTCGCAGTTGAGGCCTTACAAATTGTTCAATTAGAATTCCTTGTTGTTCTAGGAACAGCAGTGATTTCGTACTTACCAATGTTGTTCGCCGCCCTTATTATTTTGGGAATTGGTTTATATCTTGGTAATTTAGTTCAGCGTATTTTACAGAATATCCTTAAAAACAGCTATTCAAGAACTCTCGCAGCGATTGCGAAATATGCCATTTTTTCGATTACCATCTTTATGGCTTTAGATCAGCTGGGTGTAGCACACTCCATCGTCAATGCTGCATTTATTCTTCTATTAGGTGGATTAGCATTAGCGTTTGGACTTGCATTCGGACTTGGAGGGAAAGACTTCGCTTCCAAATACCTGCGTAAACTGGACCAAAAAATCGATAATAAAATAATAGAATAAGAGATTCGTTGAAGCTAAACGAAATAATAACAATCCGGATCTACATGATTTCGGATTGTTATTTTTATAAGAAGGGAGGAAGGCTGCTCAATGACAATTATAAATCTATTATTGATAGCCCTTTTAATTGCACTAACCGGCTTTTTCGTAGCGATAGAATTTGCGATTGTAAAGGTTCGCCCATCTAGAATTGATCAATTAATTGCGGAAGGGAAAAAGGGTGCAGTTTCTGCTAAAAAGGTAGTAAACCACCTGGATGAATACCTATCAGCCTGTCAATTGGGGATAACGGTAACAGCACTCGGACTCGGTTGGCTGGGAGAACCCACTGTGGAAAAAATAATCCATCCCTTGTTTTCTGTATTAAATATCAACGTATCGCTTTCACATATTCTCTCTTTTATTATTGCCTTTATAGCTGTTACATTTCTCCATGTCGTAGTGGGGGAATTAGCCCCGAAAACCGTTGCTATTCACAAGGCAGAAGAGGTAGCACTTCTGTTTGCTGCCCCAATCATAGGATTTACCAAAGTGATGCGCCCCTTTATTTGGGCACTAAACGGTTCTGCTAGACTGCTAGTTGGAATTTTCGGCTTAAAACCGGAATCCGAACAAGAATTAGCTCATTCGGAAGAAGAGCTTCGTTTGCTGTTATCGGAAAGCTATAAGAAGGGTGAAATCAATCAAAATGAATTAAACTATGTGAACAATATTTTTGAATTTGATGAGAGAGTGGCAAAAGAAATCATGGTACCCCGGACTGAGATTAGTACCCTATCAATTAACGATTCCATTGAAGTGGTTTTAAACAAGGTAAGAGCGGAGAATTATTCGAGGTACCCCGTCATGGAGGGTGACAAAGACAACATTATAGGGGTTCTTAACGTTAAAGTGATGGTAACGGCCCAACTCATGAATAAAAAGGAAGGGAGTCTAAGACCCTTCATAAAACCGGTGATAAAAGCGATTGAAACGATCCCTATCCATGATTTATTGGTGAGAATGCAAAAAGAACGCACGCAGATGGCAATTCTTGTTGATGAATACGGTGGTACATCTGGGTTAGTAACAGTAGAGGATATTATTGAGGAAATTGTTGGTGAGGTACGAGATGAATTTGACACTGATGAAGTAGCAAAGATTCAAAAGGTAAAGGAAAACCATTATTTACTGGATGGAAAGGTGTTAATTGAGGAAGTTAACAGTTTACTCGGTACAAACATAGCCGGTGAAAGAATTGATACGATTGGCGGCTGGTTCCTTACCCAAAACTTTGACGTAGGTATTGGCACAGAGGCTAAGTTCGATGGATACCTGTTCAAGGTCCGTGAGGCAGTGGGTCACCATATTTTGTATTTAGATGTAAAAAAAATTGTCAGCTAAGCAAATGTAAGGCACACGTCATGTTAGATAACGTGTGCCTTTCTGTGGTATAAGGAGTATTTGAAATCCAGACTTGCGAATGTACTGGTTATTAGTGCTCATTAACGGGTGTATGGAGGGTATTTTTTAGTTTTTCCTCCATGATTTTAATGTCATTTTTAAATAGCTTGGAAATGACGTTCATTTCTCCGAATAACAGAATCTGATCACCTTCGTGTATTTTTGTATGATAGATATTTCTTCTAAGTTTTAATTCGCCTCTTTTGATAAACAATACAACAAACTCTAACTCGTCATGATCCTGGATCACTTGACTGATTTGTTTTTGAAAGAGAGAAGATTCTTTATAGATATGAAGATTTAGCAGCTGGTCTTGTTCTTCAGACATAAAGATATCTCTCATGGGTAGATCACCAAGTTCAATATTCTGCTTCATTTCTTGCTTAAATAACTTGGATAACCTCGTTTGCACATTCCTCAGCCTTAAAATAGCAAAAACAAGCAGAACACCGCCTGCAGCATAGATAATATTCTTCGTTCGAAGATCCTCCGATAAAATCGTACTAATGGAAGAAATGATAACAGCAAGTGAGAAGGCCCCAAATAGGATTAGAAAAGTGGCTAGTTTCCTACGAACCGGGTGGCCTAAAATTAACTCCGACTCTCCAGTTGTAAAGCCTGTACCTGTCATTAATGAAATGACCTGAAACCTTGAAACCTCCAACTTTAAATCCGTTAACCGAAAAAGAATGACAAAAATTTCGATGACAGTAGTAATGATGATGAAATAGATGAGTAAAAAGAATAGATTCATTTTTTCACCTCTGAATCCAAAAAATTGGCTGGGGCTGTAAAGCCCCAACCTTTTTATCACTGCATGTTCTTAACAGTTCGGTGACTTATTAGTTAAATACCCGATAACTGTCGCCTTAAACTGTTTTTAAGAAAAAAGAAAAGGCCCGATAGATTACGAGGATTTCAAAACGATTAAATAGAGAAAAAGGAGTTTTAGATTGGTGTTTAGGTGGTACATCATAAACATAGGTTATAAGTTCACTGGATGACGAGTGGAATGTACGAATCAGATTTCTACAAGCTTCTTTTCTTGAAATGAGATGTAAAGGAGGACTTTATATGAAACGAGTTTTATCGGTGAAAGGACTTTTAACGGTTTTAGGAATGGGAGTATCGGTCGCAAAGTGGTTTGCGTATAAACCGAACAGAATGAAGGTAAAAAATATACTTGGAAAGTTGAACATTACACCTTCGCTTAATAAGAAATAAACACTCCTGATAGAGATAAGGAAGTCAAAAGACATGCGGTGCTCCGCGTGTCTTTTTGTAAAATCATTTATTTTTGTAAATGTGGGATTAGCTTTATGAAAGAACGGGTATTTACACGTAAAGGGTTTTGTAAATTGGAGGTGAGGAACATGCTGCACACGAGGGCATTTCGATTTGGTTATGGTCTTTTGCTTATTTTTTTAATTATTTTTGTCGCAATGAAAATTGATTTTATTTTCCAGCCTTTCTTTTTACTTGCCCAAACACTGTTTTTTCCCTTTTTGCTGTCCGGGGTGCTCTATTACTTGTTTCGCCCGCTGGTGAATTATCTTCAATTAAAAAATATTCCCAGAACATTTTCTATCCTGTTGATCTATTTACTATTTGGTCTATTAATCTCATTATTAATCTTTCTTGGCGGTCCTATTCTGAAAGAGCAAATGAAAAGTTTCGTCGATAGCACGCCTCAACTTATGGAGGCGATACCGGAGAAATTGACTGAGCTTGAGCAGAGTAAATGGTTCAATCAGTTACAGGAAAATGACAGTGTTGATGTAGAAAAGGCTTCCGAAGCGATTACTAAGTCGGTTTCTTCAAGTCTTTCTACAATTGGAACAAATTTTATGAATATTATTGGGGTACTTGCAAGTATTGTCATCGTCTTTACGACTGTTCCGTTTATTCTCTATTACATGTTAAAAGAAGGCGAAAAGGCGCCTTTGTATATTCTCCGTTTATTGCCAGTGAGGCAGCAGAAAAATGGACGAAAAATATTGGCTGATTTAGATGAAGCGCTCAGCTCGTATATTCAAGGCCAAGTTCTTGTTAGTTTTTGTATAGGTGTCATGCTTTTTATTGGGTATTTGCTTATTGACCTTGACTACTCCCTTCTTGTTGCGATTTTTGCCATGTTTACCAATGTCATCCCGTTTATCGGTCCTATCTTAGCGATTATTCCTGCAATGATTATAGCGTCGATCGATTCACCGATGATGGTGGTAAAAGTCCTCATGGTGATGATTGTCGTCCAACAGATTGAAGGACATATTATTTCACCTCAAGTGATGGGGAAAAAGCTAGAGATCCATCCGCTCACGATCATATCCTTGTTACTTGCAGCAGGACGTATAGGCGGGGTTCTCGGGTTAATCATCGCGGTTCCCGTGTATGCGGTCATTAAGGTAATTGCCCACCATAGCTACCGGTTATGGAAGCTGAGAAAAGAGAAATCGATCAAGGAAAAAATCATCAAGGGGGAAAACAAAAATGAAACAAAGTCATATAATGACGCCATTTTTTAACTGGATGTGGCTAGAAAGTTTCATGTTTATACATGAACGGGTAAATAACAGGCAGAAGTATGGGAGGGAAAATACATGTTATCAAAAGAAGAGCTGAGCTATTTTAAGAAAAAGTTACTGCAACTGAAGGAAGAAACCATTCAAATGGTAGAAGCCAATGAGCCTTTATCGTTCGAGGATTACGGTGAATTAACGAGCTATGATAATCATTTTGCCGATACGGCCACACAATTGGAGGAACGGGAAAGACAAAAGGTTTTGCATGAAACAGCAAACAATCTCCTCGAAGAAGTGAATGAGGCGTTGGAACGGATTAAAACAGGTTCCTTTGGCGTTTGTGTCGATACTGGAGAACCGATTCCCTATGAAAGGCTTAAAGCCCTGCCGTATGCCAAACGAACGGTAGAGGCGCAAAAAGAGCTGGAGAAAGAGAATATCGCCAGCCTTCCTGTGGATCACTCATTTTTAACCCCAGAGGAAGATGTAAGAGGAGATAAGCGGATTCAAACCGTGGATGAATTGATCAGCATGCATGGTAACTCATCTTCCTAAAATATATTGGCAGTAAAAAATGTCTTCTTTTCGAGTGAAAGGAAGACATTTTTACGTGGAAAGGAAAAGCTAGTCGAAGAGGAAATAAAAAAAGGCTGGGGTTCAAGGACCCCAGCCGCTGCTCGATTATTGAATTTTCTCATTGTAAAATTGAACGGAATACTGTGCACCCTCACTCACCATATCGTTATCGGGAAAATCCTTCGGGTGTGGATTTCCGCCCTTATCGATCGGAAGCTGTTCAGATTTAGCGTATACGTTCGGTTTCACCTTACGTTTCAAGTCTCTTAACATACTTTCAGCTTTAATTCGGTTAGGTTTGTTTGATAGCCATACTGCTGACGCTCCAATTCCTACTGCTACCAGCGAGCTCATACTTAGGACTTTATTCATCATTAAAACCTCCTTAGAATGTGGACTTGTTTTGTACATACCCGTTTCATTGCACACTTAAACATTTTTTTACGTTTGGTTTACTCTTTTTAGGGGAATCAAAGGATTGGTATGGAAGGAGGTAGTAGTATGGAGAGAAATATCAATTTTGATCAATGGAAATGGGTTCAATTAACTAAAAATGAGCTGAATGCGGTATGGGATAAGGAAACACTGCTATCAAGCTGGATAATGAGCGTTCGGAAAAATAACAACAATTGCGTAAAAGTGCACGGGTTGATCGATGGGGAAAGAGTCGTGAATGGGTCGCTTATTTATCGCCAAAATGTCGATGAGGAAGAAGAACACAGTATTTTTCATTTCTATCTAACCTGCAATACATTATTTACTGTTGATTTAGAGTTTACCTCTTTTAAAGAACTTTCCCCAGAAGTCATGCTGCGGCAGCTTAATAAAGCGGAGAATGCGGTAGATGGCTTTTTATTTTTGCTAGGGGAACTGGTTAATGACTTACTGGGCGAGATTGATCAGTTCGAGGAGTCACTCTATAAGCTGATGTGGGGTGTCAAAAAGAGGAATGAAATGCGGATTTTGGAGCATGTCTTTCATCAGCGGCATGAACTGTTAGTTTGTAAAAATCTGCTGATTCCGATTCAGGAGCTGAAGATGGCAATAGATGAAACCAATTTTCCTAAAGTCAATAACGGAGAAATTTTTATCCGGACCTGCAAACGGATCGACCGGGCAAATGTGCTGCTAAGGGAGTATGAGGAGGAGTTAGACTCGATTATTCATTTAGAAGAGGTGATTTCCTCCCATCGAGGCAATGAAATTATGAAAACTTTAACGGTCCTAACGACTGTTTTTACCCCGATTATGGCTCTAGGGGCGCTATGGGGCATGAATTTTAAACATATGCCTGAGCTCGAGTGGAAGTATGGGTATCTTATTTCTATTATTTCAATTGTGGCGTCGACCGCTCTCCTTTATGGATACTTAAAAACCAAGGGCTGGACAGGGGATCTTTTAAAAGGGAAAAAGAAAGGTTCCTTTTTTCATTAAAAAAGTTTGATACTCGTCCAATCGGGTATAACACTATCAAGGTTAGAAACGAGCTAACCTCATCATCACGATAAATAGAAGGAGGGTGGTTGAAGTATGTGGTTGCATGTTCGGTAAGACCAGCAGGAATGAAAAACGGCAATCTGAAAAAAATAAAAGGAGGGAACAATCATGGGTAAAAATTATGTAGATGACAAAGAAACGGAATCATTGAGACGTAAGGATGAAAATGAATTTACGGACAGTTTTGAAAAAGAACCTACGGGTTATACCGATGGTCAAGATCCTCAGGTGAAGCAGGAGCTCCCAGGCGATGAAATTGTGGAAGATATAAGAGAGCTTTCACGTCAGCAGGGGCAAAGAGATGGCGATCCAACCTTTTTAAGCGGTGAAAATGTCCAGCAAGAGAATGATAGGCAGAGATATGGTGATTCGATATCCAAGAATGCTGATAAAGAATTTCAACAAAGGGATGGAGATTCGAACTCCGAATCGAAGAATAAAAGTAACAATCAAAATCGTTACTAATCCTTAATCGGCCATACACTACCTTTACTATATATAAGAGGCTTGCACAAATGGTGCAGGCCTTTTTCTGGTATCCGATACACTACTATTTTCATAGGGATTTGTGTCTATTCGTAAGTTTTCCTAATTCTGGTATAATGCTAGAAAAATATTTTTTTAAAAATAGGTTTAGTTTTTTTTATAACGGGTATGTAAACAGTAAATATTTTTAGAGGTGATAACATGAAAGTAAATATAGAAAAGCACGAAGATGATAAGGAAATATACGTGAGTGTTAGCGGAGAAATTGATGCGTATACGGCGCCGAAGCTCAGGGAAGAGTTACTGCCTCTTACGGAGGGCAAAAATAATGTGATTACCGTGAATCTAAAGGATGTCTCCTACTTGGACAGTACCGGACTTGGCGTGTTCGTAGGGATGTTTAAGCAGTTAAACAAAAATGATGGGGAACTAAGGCTGGTGGAGTTATCCGACCGGCTGAAGCGTCTGTTTAACATTACTGGTTTAAGTCATATTATGAGTATTTCTGACAATGCAGAGGATGTGGGACGATGAAACAAGTGATGGATTATGTTGAAATGAAGATTCCAGCCAAACCAGAATATGTAGGTGTGATTCGATTAACGATTTCAGGGATAGCGAGCCGCATGGGTTATACATATGAGGAAATTGAGGATATTAAAATCGCTGTAAGTGAAGCTTGCACCAACGCGGTACAGCATGCCTATCCGGAAAACCAGGTCGGTGAGGTGATTATCGGCTTCGGTATTTACGAGGATAAGTTAGAAACAATGGTAGCTGACAGCGGTCAAAGCTTTAATTTTTTAAAAACAAAAGAAGAACTGGGCCCTTATACAGAGTCAACTACAGTCGACCAATTGTCAGAGGGAGGGTTAGGTCTGTATCTGATCGAAACGCTCATGGATGAAGTCCGTGTTCTGAATCGTTCCGGAGTAACGGTCTTCATGGTGAAGTACCTAGGCGAGGAGCGTGAAAATCATGACAAAGCCACCTCAGACCGTGAAACGAACTAAGGAAGATATATATGCGTTGATTCAGGATTTTCAGGAGAACGAGAGCGAGACCGCTCAAATACAGTTAGTAGAGCAGTACACCAATCTGATTGGAAGCATTGCCAGAAAATATTCAAAAGGTCGGAATTTGCATGAAGATATCGTGCAGGTAGGGATGATTGGATTATTATCAAGCATTAGAAGGTTCGATCCTAGTACAGGGAACCCATTTGAGGCCTATTTAATTCCGATGGTAATTGGTGAAATTAAACGATTTTTAAGGGACAAGACGTGGGATGTTCATGTACCGCGCCGAATAAAAGAGACGTGGCCAAAATTAAATGGAGCAGTGGACGAGCTGACGAACCGCTATCAACGCTCACCAAAGATTTATGAAATCGCTGAGTATTTAGGGATTTCTGAAGAGGAAGTACTCGAAACAATGGAATTAGGTAAAGGGTATCAAACGGCATCGGTGGACCAAACAATTGAGACCGGTTCCGACGGCAGCGGGGTTACGCCGTTAGACGTGATCGGATCAGAAGACAAAGGATTTGAAAGAGTCGACCAGCAGCTGCTAGTAGAGAGCGCTCTTCATGTGTTGGACGAAAGGGAGAAGCAAATTATTCAGTGGACGTTTATCGATAACAAAAGTCAGCGCGAAGTGGGGGAATCCCTAGGAATTTCGCAAATGCATGTATCCCGTCTGCAAAAAAAGGCGATCGAAAAATTGCGGAAGGTTCTTGCTAGTAACCCCCGCCAGGATTTTTCAACCTAATAAGTGCCAAACTAGTCGGTGCCTGTCACCAATACGGGGGCCAGGCTCATCTTTTGAAGAAGGGGGGAAAGCCAGATGCCGATGAAGATTGTCGTTGTAGATGATAATAAAACAAACCTAATAATTGTCGAGAAAATCCTGAGGAGAGCTGGCTATAATAGGTTGCTTTTGCTGTCATCTGCAGCGGAGTTATATCAGTATTTGCAGCTTGATATACCTAATCCCGGCGATGTGCCGGTAGACTTGATATTAATGGATTTGATGATGCCGGAAATTGATGGCATTGAAGCCTGCCGAACAGTATTGGCCAATGATCGGTTTTCGGACCTGCCGATTATTTTCGTGACAGCAATGGGAGATTCCAATATAATGGCCGAGGCGATGGACGCGGGAGCCCTCGATTATGTAATGAAACCAATTAATAAAGTCGAGCTCCTCGCCCGGATTCGTTCCGTTCTGCGGTTAAAGCAAGAAAAAGATTTGCGTAAGGAACGGGACAGACGAATTGAATATGATCTCGACCTTGCTAGGCAGGTGCAAAGAAGTATGCTCAGCGGCCCCCTTAAGGAAAAAAATATCACTATTTCTTCCGTGTACAGGCCTACATTTGAGCTTGCCGGGGACTTCTATGCCTGGTATCAGATTAGCCCGAACCAATATGGAGTCATTCTGCTCGATATGATGGGACATGGGATATCATCCTCACTTGTTGGGATGTACATCTATTCTGCGTTAAAAGATACGATTACTGGGATCGTTGACCCGGAAAAGGTCATAAAGGAACTGAACAGGAGAATGAATCAGCTCCATACCCCTGATAGTTTAATGAACTACTATTTTACGGCGATTTACTTTGTTCTTGATACGAAAAAACAATCCATTGAGTACGTCAATGCGGGTCATCCTGCAGGGATCGCAATTGTGGATCAGGAAGTAAAACTGTTAACAGAAGGTTCCTGCGCACTCGGTTTTTTTGAGGAGATTGAAGTCACCAAGGGAGTCATTCCTTATACCGAATCCTCACGTATCCTGTTGTTCACGGATGGGTTATCAGAATGGCTGGAGGAGAAATATGAGGATGCAACGGACAGGCTGGTTGGTGCTTTGGAAGTGGAGGATATGCAAGATCCCGAGGCGTTGCTTCATCAACTGCAGCCAGGCTGGGAACTGGTAAATCCTCCAAAAGACGATATGTGTCTCGTCTTAATTTCTACAAATGCCTCATCATAAAAGGGTGTCAGCTTGTTGGCTGACACCCCGTTATGTTTATTAGTTGCCCAGGTAAGCTTCAAACATCCATCTATGCTTTTCTAATGAGGTGCGAATGTGTACAAGTAGATCTTCTGTAGGCTGGTCCTCATTTTCTTCGGCAAGGGCGATACCTTCTGTCAGCTCAGTACAAATCATCTCAAAATCATCAGCCAGTGATTGGACCATTTGCTGTGCGTCTTCATCACCTGTTGCCTCTTTAAGTGTCGTAAGTTCTAGTATCTCCGTAAGGGTTGCCACCGGTAATGCCCTTTGTGCGAGCATTCTTTCCGCAATCGTATCTAGATGTAAAGCAGCTTCCTTGTAAAGCTCCTCAAATTTAAGGTGCAGGGTGAAAAAGTTCTCTCCCTTCACATACCAGTGGAAATGGTGCAGTTTCATATGAAGAACCGAAAAGTTCGCCACCTGCCTGTTAAGTGTTTCGGATAATGTTTTGTTTTTTGACTTAGATTTAGTAGTAGTTGTTGCCATGTTTATAACCTCCTCCAATTTTGTGGTGTACTTATTACATACCCGATTTACTAGTTTTGAAACTAGTAAATTTCCTCATTTGCCGATAATAGGAGTGATGAAGGACAAATCATGCGAAGCGGATTGGAGAAATGTCTTTCATAAGGGTGATGAAGGACAAATCATGCCAAGCGGATTGGAGAAATGTCTTTCATAACGGTAATGAAGGACAAATCGTGCCAAGCGGATTGGAGAAATGTCCTTCATGAGGGTGATGAAGGACAAATCATGCCAAGTGGATTGGGGAAGTGTCCTTCATGAGGGTGATGAAGGACAAATCGTGCTAAGAGGATTAGAGAAATGTCCTTCATGAGGGTGATGCAGGACAAATCATGCGAAGCGGATGGAGAAATGTCTTTCATAAGGGTGATGAAGGACAAATCGTGCTAAGAGGATTAGAGAAATGTCCTTCATAAGGTTGGGACAAAATTCCCATTGGGTGAGAATGCTAGAAACGATATGATAGAGTTATCCATTTTTTTTACAAAGGGGGAAAGCGGAGAATGAAGGGTCTACATTTCAACATCCATACAAAAATTATTGCTGGCTATGTATTCATTTTGATTTGCTTAGTCGTCTCCCTGCTGATCGTCATGAATCGGATGTCGGCCATGCAAAAAGAGGTCGATTTCGTAACGCAGCATGATATGGAGGTTCACAATTTAGCAAATCAGATACAAAAAAATGTATTAGATATGGAAACAGGCATGAGAGGGTTTGTCATTACAGGCGATGAGGAGTACCTCGAGCCCTACAATACAGCCAGCAAGAACTGGCTCGACAATTACAATACACTCCATTCCCTGCTCGCCGATAACGGGGCACAGAAGCGGAATTTAGAAGAAGTGAAACCATTGATTATGAACTGGATTACCAATTCAGGTAGCTATGTGATAACTCAAAAAAAGGCAAGTAACCAAACCGCATTGGACGAATTTTTTAATAATAACAAGGGTAAAAAAATGACAGATGAACTCCGGGCGCATTTTGATTCCTTTCTTGAAAATCAAAAGAACCTGACAAACGAGCGTGTGGAGAAGCTGAATCAGGAAAATAACAATTTAAAAATCACGTTGTATGGCCTTATCATAGTTGTTACCTTGATTACGATTACCACGGCCATATTACTGTCTAATTCCATTGTAAAAACAATAAAGCAGGTTGTCCGGACTATTAAAAGTGTTACGGATTCAAGAGAGACCGAGGTAGACCTTTCCACTAGAATTGAGGCCAGCACACATGATGAGACCCGTGAACTCGCCGAAGCGATGAACGAGCTTCTCAGCAATCTGGAGAAACAGAATTGGGTCCAGAAAAGCGTAGCGGAAATCTCGACGATGTACCAGGGAATGACGGACCTGACGGAATTGACACATGCCTTTATCTCCAAGCTGACTCCGATGCTGGAAGCAGTCTATGGCGTTGTGTACCTGCGCAGGAATCAAGGCAGCGAAGTTCGTTACGTGAAAGAGGCCGGTTACGCCATTGTCTCAGAGGAAAGGGCTGCTGAGAGTTTCCGGTTAGGAGAAGGGTTAATCGGCCAGGCGGCAATGGATAAAAGAATCTTCCTGATTGATAAGCTGCCAGAGGAACATTTTAAGGTTGCATCGGGGTTAGGTCAGTCTTCTCCGCGAAATCTATTGGTTGCACCGATTATGGTGGACGGCAGAGTAGAAGCAGTGGTTGAGTTCGCGGCGTTTCAGCCGTTTATGGCACAGCATTTAACTTTAATAGATCTGCTTCAGGATAAGTTCGGGTCCGCGATTACCAATGTGGCAGGACGGATGGAAGTGGAAAGGCTGCTAGGGGAATCACAGGTGTTAACCGAAGAACTCCAGGCGCAATCAGAGGAACTGCAAGCCCAATCGGAAGAGCTGCAAATGCAGCAGGAACAACTACGGATTACCAATGAATATTTAGAAGAACAGAGGCAATTCGCTGAACAAAGGGCGTTTGACTTGAAAAAAGCTAAGGATGAGCTGGAGGACTATTCACGGAAACTGCAGTTGAGCTCGCAGTATAAAACAGATTTTCTCGCGAATATGTCACACGAGTTGCGCACGCCATTAAATAGTATTCTGATACTTTCACAAATGCTGATGGAAACGGAGGGGGACATGGACAACTCAGAAGTGAAGGAATCCTCACGGGTCATCTACACGGCTGGAAGTGATTTGCTGCGCTTGATTGATGATATTCTCGACTTATCAAAAATTGAAGCAGGTAAAATTGAAATTTTAACAGATGAAGTCAATGTGACGGAAATTCCACAAATGATGAAGAGCATGTTTGATCCCGTTGCAGCCAAAAAGAACCTAACCTTTGAGGTGATGACCGCGGCAGATGTACCTTCCGTGATTAGGACGGACGGGCAGCGCTTGCAGCAAATTTGGAAAAATCTATTGTCCAATGCCTTTAAATTTACGGAACAGGGTTCTGTAACAGTAAAAATTGAATGTGCGGAACCAGAAGAGGTTCGGGAACTCTTGCCAGAACTGGATGAGGAAGAAATGGTACTGGCCATCTCCGTTACAGATACAGGTATCGGAATCGCTCATGAGAAGCAGCAAATTATCTTCGAAGCGTTTCAACAAGTGGATGGTACGACCAATCGGCTATTTGGCGGGACTGGTTTAGGGTTATCGATATGCCGTGAATTTACTCGTTTACTTGGCGGTGTGATTATGGTTCAGAGCGAGCCTGAAAAGGGTAGTACGTTTACGCTATATATCCCTGGCAGCCTGGAGGCAGCCGAGTATCACCTTCAACTTGAACAACTGGTACTTGAAGAGGCAGCAGCAAGTGTGAGCGAGTTTGCAGATGAACACCAGCTGGTCAGCGGAGAAACAGACACGAGCATGGCGGTGGAAGCGGAGGCTTCTGACGACCAGTTGTTTAAAGGAAAGAAAGTGCTGTTGGTAGAGGATGACCGAAGGAACATTTTTGCACTTGTTACCGCCTTGGAGAAAAAGGGTGTGAAGGTTCAAGTGGCGGAGAACGGGAAGCGGGCTATTGAATTTATTCAGGAACAGGCTGATTTTGACCTTGTTTTCATGGATATCATGATGCCTGTGATGGGGGGCTATGAAGCCATGAAGGTCATCAGGCAGGACTTGGAAATGGAAAGACTTCCGATTATTGCGCTGACGGCCAAGGCAATGAAGGGTGAACGTGATAAGTGCATGGAGGCGGGTGCTTCCGATTATATTATGAAACCATTAAATATCAATCAGCTATTCTCGTTAATGCGGGTTTGGCTGACCGAGCAGGTGAGTCAAGTTTGAACGAAGCAACCAAGGAAATCGTAACAAACATCAATCAGCTAGAGCCAACTGAGCTTCAGGAAATCGAAATCAAATTGCTGCTTGAGGGCTTGTATCAAATGTATGGATATGACTTCCGAGGCTATGTCAGGGGTTCCATTTGCCGAAGGATCCTAAACCGGATGAAGGCGGAGAGGCTTCCGACCATTACGGCATTATTGGAAAAGGTGCTCCACGAACCAGGAGTTTTGGAGCGCCTGTTGAATGATTTTTCTATCCGAATGACGGAAATGTACCGAGATCCTAGTTTTTTTGCGGCATTTCGGAACGAAGTGGTGCCTCTCCTGCGGGAGCTTCCTGAAATCCGAATTTGGCATGCGGGCTGTGCGACAGGTGAAGAGGTTTATTCTATGGCGATCCTGCTGCAGGAGGAGGGGCTTTGGGAGAAAACAAGAATCTACGCAACCGATATGAATGATAAAGCCCTGATGGCAGCACAAAAGGGAGCATTTCCGCTGAAAAAGATGCAGCAATATACGAAAAATTACCTAAAAGCTGGTGGGAAAATGGCGTTTTCTGAATACTATACCACGGACAATCAGTTTGCTTATTTTTCACCCAGCTTGAACGAGAACCTCATTTTTGCCCAGCACAATTTGGTGAGCGACAGCTCGTTTAATGAATTTCATGTGATACTATGCCGCAATGTCATGATTTATTTTGATAACACCCTTCAGCAGCAAGTACATGGTCTGTTTTATGACAGCCTGGCCGAGGGCGGATTTATTGGACTGGGAAGTAAAGAATCGCTTCTCGGTACACCGAAGGGTATGAAATATGTAGAATTCAATTCTTGTGAAAAGATTTATCGCAAAAAAGTAGATGCCTGAGCTGAGCCAGGCATCTTTTTTATGTTTGATAGGGTTGTTGAAAGGGTATTTATTTTTAAAAAGACTGTGAGGGGAACTGGATGAAAATAAGAATCGAGATTTTCTTTGTCATAATTATGTTTTTCTTCTGCTGGATGGTTCTTTTTACAAGATTCCCTGTTTGGTGGAAAGCAATATGTATCAGTTTGTATGCAGGTATTGTTTTAAGCACGGTGGCGAGGTTATGGCTTCAAAATCGGCCTGTAGCGAAAACGCTGTTATGGACATGCCTGTTAATTTTTGTACCCGTATTAGGTTATTTTTTCTATATCTATACTGGCCAATTACTCTTTAAAGGGGCCCTTTTTAAAAGCAAGCGTGCAAGCGACCGTGAGCTGTTCGAGACACTCGGTAAAAACAAGCGGCCGGTTGAGGTGCCGGCCATGCTTAATGACCATCAACGAGGTTTTGTCAGCTATCTCGAACGGGTGACCCTAACAAATCAAAGCCAGAATACGAGGACCAAAATTTTAAAAAACGGCGAGGAAACCTTTGAAGAGGTGAAAAGGCGGTTGAAAGAAGCCAAGGACTTTATTCATTTAGAGTATTATATATTTCGTTATGACCGGCTGGGGCAGGAGCTGATGGAGATCTTGACCGAGAAAGTACAGGAAGGAGTGGAGGTCAGGCTTATTTACGACGCGTTCGGCAGTTTCGCACTTTCCGAACAGGATAAAAGGAAAATGGCCGACTCTGGGATTCAAATTCACCCTTTTCTGCCGCTGAAGTTCGGATGGTTTACGCAAAAGTTTAATTTCCGCAATCATCGAAAAATCATTGTCATTGATGGAAAAATTGGCTTTGTCGGCGGCTTGAATGTGGGAGTGGAGTATCTTGGTGAAGATGATAAGTTTGGGTTTTGGTGTGATACGCATGTTTTGCTGGAAGGAGAAGCAGTCCAGACATTACATGCCGTTTTTTCATTAGATTGGAAGTATGTCTGCGGAGATACGTTGTTTGAAGATCCACGTTACCTACAGCCCGCGCCAGTAGATGGGGATGGTCTCGTCCATGTAGTCGCTAGTGGACCGGAAACCAGGGACATGGGCGATCATTTTTATGCGATGATCACGAGCGCAACTGAATCGATTTGGATTGCAACACCGTACTTTATTCCGAATCGGGCAATTATGACAGCACTGCGGGTAGCGGCGAAAAAGGGCATTCAAGTACGGCTTATGGTGCCTGAGAGCAATGATGGTTTTCTAACCCAATATGCCACTCAATCTTACTTTCCTGAGCTTCTTCGTGCAGGAGTTGAACTCTACACCTACCAAAAAGGCTTCTTACATAAAAAAGTAATTATTGTTGATGGAGATATGGCCACGATTGGAACAGCGAATATGGATCTGCGCAGTTTTCACTTGAATTTTGAGGTTAATCTATTCTTATCAGGCTCAGGCAGCATCCGCGACCTTGTTACCCATTTTGAAGAAGACCTGAAAGAATGCAAGCGGATAAGGCCGGTTGCGTTTTACAAAAGAGGTTTCGGCGTAAAATGGAAGGAGTCCTTTGCCCGGCTGTTTTCGGGTTTGCTGTAATATGGTCCAGAGACACCTTAACGGGTGTCTTTTTAGGTAATTGTGGAGATAAACTTTTGTAAATTCGCTTACCTGCCAAAAGGTGGCCTTTACCTGCGGATTTCAGTTGATTACCTGCATAGATTTCATTTTATCTGCATATTGTCATTGTTTATCGTCCTAACAAATACAGCAAGCCTGCAAGTGGATGAAAAAGCCAGGCTGCGACCTGGATTAGGTATTTAATTTTCCTATATATGGATATTGGGGGCGGAATTAAGCTCGGAGGCTGGATGGAAGCGTGGATGTTCGTTTCCTTTTTGATCTTATCTGCCAAAATGCTTCTTCTATCTGCGGATTTTGCTCGCTTACCTGCTTAAAATCTTTTTTATCTGCATATTGTCATTGTTTATCGTCCAAACAAATACAGCAAGCCAGCTCGTCGCTGAAAAAGCCAGGCTGTGGCCTGGATTAGGTATTTAATTTTCCTATATATGGATATTTCGTACAAAAAAAGGCTGGGAGGCTGGATGGAAGCGTGGATGTTCGTTTCCTTTTTGATCTTATCTGCCAAAATGCTTCTTCTATCTGCGGATTTTGCTCGCGTACCTGCCTAAAATCTTTTTTATCTGCATATATCGATTGTTTATCGTCCTAACAAATTCAGCAAGCCAGCAAGTCCCTGAAAAATCCAGGCTGCGGCCTGGATTAGGTATTTAATTTTCCTAAATATGGATATTTCGCACGAAATTAAGCTCGGAGGCTGGATGGAAGCGTGGATGTTCGTTCCCTTTTTAATGTTACCTGCCAAAATGCTTCTTCTATCTGCGGATTTTGCTCGCTTACCTGCCTAAAATCTTTTTTATCTGCATATATCGATTGTTTATCGTCCTAACAAACTCAGCCCACCAATTTTTGATAATCCTCACTAGCTGATTCTAAACAGTAAAAAAGAAGACTGCAGCATTTGCAGTCTTCTCTTCATTTTCTATTATGCTTTTTTTCTGATCATTCGTAACACAACGCTCAGGATTAGTACAAAGACAATGGCACCGAGGAGGGCTGGTAAGATGTAAAATCCTCCAATGACAGGTCCCCATCCACCTAACATAGAACCAATCCAGGCCCCGATAAACCCTGCAATGATATTTCCAATCACACCGCCCGGAACATCACGCCCCAGAATCAAACCTGCTAACCAACCGATAATTCCTCCAATAAGTAATGACCAAATAAATCCCATGAAAATCTCTCCTTTCTATTTTTCATTGAGCTTGGTTGTTAAATACCCCTAATTTCAGCAGCTAAACTTAAAAATGGAAAAACTTATCACGATTTTGTTCGAGTTGTCCCTTTAATCTGTTTTGAGGGTTGCTCATAAGCGTTCCCAGATATCGCTGGCAAACCTTTAATTCGTAAGATAATTGAATAAATCCTTCCCGGTCTCTGTCATCCAGACACTGATCAATTTTTTGTTTTAACAAACTAATCTTTGTAATTAACTCTGCCTTTTTCCTCATCTTATTCCTCCCAAAATCCTTTTTAAATAACTAAAAGTTAAGTACCCTGATATCTCTTAATTCAAACTTTTTTAAAAAATTGGTTTGGTTGAGGAAAGATGCGGATATATAACGGGTACAAGCTGACACATCAGCTGGGATATCACGAATGAGGAGGAATAAATATGGAAAATGTAAAAATTGTAGAAAATGGACTCGAGGCTAAAAGGGAAATCGCTCATTTCATGATGGAGGGTTTTACAAAGGATCAAATTTATTTATTCGCACATGACGAAAATCGGTCTGAACATCTCACAGATGCACTGAACATAAGCGCTGTAGGTGTTGGGGAGCAGGGATTTTTTGAATCAATTACCAACATATTTCGTTCGCGAGGGGATGAACTTCGTAAAAAGTTAGAGTCACTAGGGTTATCTAAAGCAGCAGCGGAGCGGTGTGAAGAACAAATGGATGATGGAAAAGTCGTTGTTGTTGCAACTGCATTGGCTTAAATCTTGTAACTATAAAAATAATGAGGTGAGATAATCATGAAAAAATCGAATCAGTGTGTTGAGAAATTAAAAGGTATGCGGAAACGAGCCAGACATAAAAACAGCGACAGCCAGTCATTCATGCAATACTTTAAAAATCCAATCATTCATAAGGAGATCCAAGGGGACAGAGTTTACGTTCCGTTAAGAATCAGCAGGATTTGGAATGGAATTTAAACGTTTCATATACTTATTAACTGCCTAAACACTGATTGCACACACACAAGCAGTGTTTAGGCAGTTAATGCGTTAAAAATTTGCTATAATAAGAACGAAACTTTTAGGGACTTCATCCGTCAGTATGGTATGCACCAATTTATGCATAAAGGCGTTTTTTTGCATAAATGGTGACAGGCACCGAAGAAGGCACCGATCCTAAAGGAGGGGTTTGATGGAGAATTTTGGACAAGTTGCGTTGTTAAGTATTTTTTCGCATCTGGTGTTTATTGCGTTGGCGTGGTGGGCGCTGCAGTCGATTCGCTTAGATAAGCTGCTGAAACCGAATCATGTTTTCCAGGCGCGATTACTGTATATATTATTGGCAATTTTCATTGGATCTTCGGTTAGTAATTTTTTCCTAGACTATCTTTCATGGTCAAGACAGCTGCCATTAATTTTACAATACATACAACTGGTAAAAATTTAGGTCTTCGTACATGTATCTTTTTTAACAAAAATTGAGTACAATTCTCTTTGTGTGAAAAAAAGTGCAATCTTCAAGAAAAAGTTAACAACTTAGAAAATAGATGGATAAATAGTTAAGCAAATTAAAATGACTTCACGAGAGTAACGAAATGCAAAAACTTGAACCTATCTGACGCAGGAATTGAGTTTTTTAAAAAAATCTTCTGCTTCAAAAAGCTTGTCCAAAAGTGTCGACATTTCCCAAGTATGCTATCCCTCCCCTTGGTAACAATGGTAGTAAGGGGGAGAGTAGAGATGAAGAGAAAAACAAAGGTACTTTTTAGCATAAGTTTAATGATGATGGTTGGTTTGATAGCGGTGCTTGGCAGTCGGTTGGCGGCTGCGGGCAGTGAGCCGGATTTGGTAAAAATAGCTGACGCTTTTCAAACAGAAGATATTTTGCTCGAAGAATGGTCGTTTTATGCACGGGAGCATTTGGTTGACCTGACTACAGAGAAAGAAGTGCAGGAATATGTTAAGGAGCTTCAGCAAAAGTTTCCTGATTGGGATTGGTCTACAAATGAGACCAGCGACAAATGGGAAGTAACAGCAGTATCTCCAACTTCTACACACCACACAGAAATGCTTCAAATTATGGCCACCCACACAAAACAACCTGTTAATGCGTATATAGTATATAGGGTCAGCGGTAACGAGTGGAATAAGGAGATGGAGTCCTTTTTCACGAAGGATCAAGTCAAAAAAAGGCTTTCAGACATATTTCGAGAAAATCCAACAGTTTTCTCTGGTATGAAGGGCAGCATCAATGATAAGATGGATAAAGCTGTTCCGACAATCGCAAGTGATTTAATGGAAATTTTTAATGCAAAAGAAATCGAAGCGTTAAAAGAGGATAATTTCATGTCTGTATCGGCGAACTCGCCAATGTTTTCAGACTCCATAGCGCGGCACATGAATTTACAAATTGGGATACGCTCCGAAGGATTGGGCAAAAAGACTACCATTGTAGTTGGCACACCAATCATTACGATTGAATATTAATATAGAGAAAATGGACGCGGAGGGGAATACTCTTGGAAAAGATCATCGTCCGCGGCGGACAAAGGCTAAATGGAACCGTAAAAGTAGAAGGTGCAAAAAATGCGGTCCTGCCTGTACTCGCTGCCACATTATTAGCAAGTGACGGAAAAAGTGTAATTCGTGATGTACCTACACTCTCCGATGTATACACAATTAATGAAGTATTGCGCAACTTGAATGCAGAGGTTGCCTTTGACAATAATACAGTTGTCGTTGATGCATCTAGAGTGTTGAAAGAAGAAGCGCCGTTTGAATATGTTCGTAAAATGCGTGCATCTGTCCTCGTGATGGGTTCACTATTAGCGCGCAATGGCCGTGCACGTGTTGCACTGCCAGGCGGATGTGCGATTGGTTCTAGACCGATTGACCAGCATCTTAAAGGTTTTGAAGCAATGGGCGCAAAGGTTAAGGTTGGCAATGGATTTATCGAAGCAGAGGTTGACGGCCGCTTAAAGGGAGCAAAGATTTACTTGGATTTCCCAAGTGTCGGTGCAACCGAAAATATTATGATGGCGGCAACGTTAGCTAAGGGAACAACTATCATAGAGAACGTAGCAAAGGAACCTGAAATCGTGGACCTAGCGAACTTCTTGAATAAAATGGGGGCAAATGTCCGAGGCGCAGGCACGGGCACTCTTCGTATTGAAGGTGTGGATATACTGTTTGGTGCTGACCACAACATCATTCCTGACCGTATCGAAGCAGGAACCTTTATGGTTGCTAGTGCGATTACAGGCGGAAATGTATTGGTACAAGGTGCAGTTCCGGAACACCTTTCTTCTTTAATTGCAAAAATGGAAGAAATGGGCGTTACGATTATTGAAGAAGGTGATGGCGTCCGCGTCATCGGTCCTGAAAAACTTAAAGCTGTGGATATTAAAACAATGCCGCATCCTGGCTTCCCAACGGATATGCAATCACAAATGATGGCGCTCCTGCTTCGTGCAGAAGGCACATCGATGATTACAGAAACGGTTTTCGAAAACCGCTTCATGCATGTTGAGGAATTCCGCCGGATGAATGCCGATATTAAGATTGAAGGACGTTCTGTTATTCTAAACGGACCTTCTAACTTACAAGGTGCAGAAGTTACTTCAACCGATCTTCGTGCAGCAGCTGCTTTGATTTTAACTGGGTTAGTTTCTGAAGGTAATACACGCGTAACGGAATTAAAACATTTAGACCGTGGTTACGTAAACTTCCATGGAAAATTAGCTTCATTAGGCGCTGATATTGAACGCGTGAAGGAAGCAGAGGAAGTTTTTCCTGAAGTAAAAAGTTATATTACAGATTTAAATGCTTAAAATTATGAGCCGAAGAGAATACCTCTTCGGTTTTATTATATTTATATGTGTTTGTTAGAAAATTCAGTCATCTTTTTTTAGTCATAAATGCTTGTCCGCCTCCATATGATGGAATGAGAAAGCAGCCCAGGTTGGGGTGCGCAAATTTCATAATTGGAGGCTCCTACATGAAAAAATTCAAACCACTCATCCTACTAGCGTCATTCTTATTTGCCCTCACCCTGCTCATTCCGGCGATTCTAGTGTTGCCATTTGGAGATGGGAAGGTCAGCGGCAAATTAGGTGAAGACCTATCCGACAAAGCCCCAAATAACGAAACTGCAAACAATTCGACAGCAGACGCTGCAGTAGAAGTAGCAGTCTACCGCTCCACTAAAGGACAAATCGATAACGTTCCACTAGAAGACTATCTTGTTGGGGTGGTTGCAGCTGAAATGCCGGTTGAGTTCAAGGAGGAAGCCTTGAAGGCTCAAGCTCTGACAGCGAGGACTTATATCGTTAAAAAAATGCTCAGCAAAGACAATGTCGATGTTCCTGAAGGTGCACAGGTAACGGACACCCAGCTCCATCAGGTGTACCTTAGCGAAGCGGAAATGAGAACTAACTGGGGAATGGAATTTGAATCGAATTATGCCAAGATCCGTTCAGCTGTCCGCGCTACAAGCGGTCAAATCTTAACCTATGACGGTCAAGCGATCGACGCCTCCTTCTTCTCGACTAGTAATGGCTATACGGAAAACTCTGAGGATTACTGGAATAATGAAATGCCATACTTGCGCAGCGTATCAAGCCCATGGGACAAAAAATCTCCGAAATTCAATTCTGTTAAGGAAGTCACCGTCAAACAATTCGAAGCGGCACTTGGCGTCAAGGTGGGAGCAAGCGGGACAATCGGAAAAATTGTTGAGCGAACTGCCGGCAAACGGGTCGCGAAAGTCGATTTCAGCGGCAAGGTCCTGACCGGAAAAGAAATTCGTGAAAAATTGGATTTACGGTCATCCGATTTTGATTGGGAACGGAAAGGAAACAGCATTGTGATTACCACCCGCGGCTTCGGACACGGCGTCGGTATGAGCCAGTACGGTGCAAACGGCATGGCTGCGGATGGGAAGGACTATCAAGAGATCGTGAAGCACTACTACCAGGGAGTTGAAGTGACCTCGGCGGATAGCATGCTGGCGACGATTACGGCGCAGAAATAAGTTTGTGGAGAAGTCAGGCCTTGGGGCTGGCTTTTTTGTTTGGGTGGGCGGGTAGGCAGGCACATAAAGTGGTTGTTATGGCACGTATATTTAGGAAACGGCACATAAACTAAAAACTTGGCACGTAAATTCCAGAATCGGCACGAAAGCGGGATTTTCCTATAAAAGGTCATTTATTTTTAGACCTAGGTCAATGGAGAAGGTAAAGAAATCGCCTCGAACTTGTTTATAATCCAGTTACAATGACTTGAGCCCGGCATTGGCCAGGCTTTTTGTTGAGTTTGGCACGTAAAACAGGATTTTGGCACGTAAAATTAGAAAACGGCACATAAACTAAAAACTTGGCACGTAAATTCCAGAATCGGCACGAAAGCGGGATTTTCCTATAAAAGGTCATTTATTTTTAGACCTAGGTCAATGGAGAAGGTAAAGAAATCGCCTCGAACTTGTTTATAATCCAATTACAATGACTTGAGCCCGGCATTGGCCAGGCTTTTTGTTGAGTTTGGCACGTAAAACAGGATTTTGGCACGTAAAATTAGAAAACGGCACATAAACTAAAAACTTGGCACGTAAATTCCAGAATCGGCACGAAAGCGGATTTTCTTAAAAAAGGTCATTTATTTCAAACCTAGGTCAATGGACAAGGTAAAGAAATCGCCTCGAACTTGTTTATAATCCAATTACAATGACCTGAGCCCGGCATTCGACAGGCTTTTTGTTGAGTTTGGCACGTAAAACAGGATTTTGGCACGTGAATTTAGGAAACGGCACATAAACAAAAAATTTGGCACGTAACTTCCAGAATCGGCACGAATCCGGGATTTTCCTAAAAAAGGTCATTTATTTTTAAACCTAGGTCAATGGACAAGGTAAAGAAATCGCCTCGAACTTGTTTATAATCCAATTACAATGACTTGAGCCCGGCATTGGCCAGGCTTTTTAGTGAGTTTGGCACGTAAAACAGAATTTTGGCACGTAAAATTAGGAAACGGCATATAAACAAAAAATTTGGCATGTAACTCCAAAAAAGGCACGTATCCAACCAATGCTCATAAATCTGACACAAGTTTAAGCAGGATTCATTGCTAGATTAGCTGAATTAGTTAGAAAACAGAAAGGAATGATGCAATTGATCATGAAAGATTGCAAGCCAACATTAAGAATGGAAAAGTTTGAGGCGCTTTTAAGGAGTGTAGTGGATAATCATTGGAAAAGGTACGAAATTTTAACTCAATATAACAACTGGCTGTTAGGTTTTCGAGGGGAAGAGTCGGTTATGTTCTACTTGGACCTGGTTTCAAATGAAGATTATAGGATTTATCATGATATCCGTCTTCCATTAGGAAAATATTTTTTCCAAATTGATATTCTTGTTATATGTCCCCGTTTCATACTCGTAATAGAAGTTAAAAACAGATCAAAAGATTGGCATTTTGCCAAGCTGCTCAATCAGGTAACCATCGATGGTAAACGGACTAAAAATCCTATCCTCCAAGCAAAAGTGCAATCGATAAAGCTAAAACGCTGGTTGGCAGAACACCATTTTACCGATATTCCAATCCTTTATCTTTTTGTAAATAGTAATGAAAAATCCAAAATACATATCGATTATGACCATAAATACAGTAGAAGTGTTTGTAACAGCGAGCAATTGATTGAGAAAATCGAGCAAATTGAAAAACAATATAGAAGCGAAATCGTAGAGGAAAAGGAATTAAGAAAAATGAATCGACTTCTATTAGCAAAAAATACCCCAGATAACCCTGACCTTTTGCAACACTTCAAGCTGACCTCCGAAGACTTAAAAACAGGTGTCCATTGCCACGATACAAAATGTAGCTCTGCTGTGATGAGATATCATGCAGGAACATGGGCCTGCCCCGTATGCAAAATGAAATCCAAAACGGCCCACCACCAAAAAATTTACGATTATTTCCTTCTCATTAAACCTTCTATTACGAACGCAGAGGCACGCAAACTACTCCAAATCAAATCCCGAAAAATAATTCATAAATTGATTACGGCCATGAATCTACCATGTACAGGGAAGTTCAAAGGCCGAGTTTACCACCAACCGACAACAAAATAAAAAACCACCACGAACCCCGCAGTGGCTACAATTACAATTTCCTCACGAACCCAAGCACCTTCCCTAACCTCATAAACCGGCCTTTGAACAGCGCACCGCGAATAAAATAGAAACACACTAGGATCCCTGTGACGTCTTTTACGAGGTCAAACCAGGACGCCGAGCGGTAGGCGTAGAAGGATTGGTGGATCTCGTCTGTAAGTCCGTAAAGACCCGCTATCACGGCACAGAGCACGTTTAAACGCGCGCTAAACTTACCTTCGCGGGTAAGGAAGGCCAAAACTAGCAATACATATAAAATCGCGAACTCTATTAAATGCAGGGATTCTTTTATAAAATGGTCAATCTCTGAATCCGGAAGTTCGACGAAGTGATTGGATGGCAGGCTCGACATAATCCAAATTGCGGCCATATAGGCAATGGGAAGCAGTCGTAAAACGTATTTCAAAAAAATTTCCTCCTTTATGCATAAAAAAATAGGGTTATTCAAAAAATAAGCAGAAAAAATTTTTTCACTAGTGTATATAATTCTACTTATCTGTTCAGAATGATTGCTGAGGTGATGAAAATGAGAGAGGAAGAAAACAAACGATCTTCTCAAAGTTCCAGTGTTACACGCTTTTTCAAGAAGCGTTGGGTATTTCCAGCCATTTATATTGCAAGTGCAGCAATCATTCTGACAGGAGTTCTTTGGTATCAAAGCAGCGACAACGCAACAGACAAGTACGGCTACGAGTCTTCAGACCTAACTGGTAAGAAAAATGACGCTCCGGCACTTGAAGTAAATTCAGCTTTAGAGAACTTAAAAATGCCTGTGAAAGATCCTATGACTGCAGTAGTCAAAATGGAATTCTATGATTTCAACGCAAGTGAAGAAAAGCAGGAAGCAGCATTAGTATTTTACAACAATACGTATGTTCCGCATACTGGTGTTGACTTCACATCTAAAGATGGCGAAACATTCGAAGTCGTATCTGCCCTAAGTGGTACCGTTACGAGAGTGGAAGAAGACGCTACCCTAGGTAATGTCATTGAAATCGAACACGATAAAGGTATTGTAACACAATATCAATCGGTTAAAGATGTGAAGGTTGAGGTTGGCGACAAAGTTAAACAATCACAAGTGATTGCCATGGCTGGACAAAGCTTGTTTGATGAAGAATCTGGAACGCATGTACATTTTGAAATCCGTAAAGATGGTGTAGCAGTGAATCCTACTAAGTTTTTCAATAAACCAGTAAGTGATTTACATGACGCAAATACAACGGAACAAAAATCAGTAGATAACGCAAAGCAACAAATGATAGAAGAACCAACTGGTGAAGAAGAAGCTCCGGCAAAAGAAGAAACTCCTTCTAAAGAAGAAGCTCCATCTAAAAAGGAAGCTCCATCAAAGGATGAAACTCCTTCAGATGAAGGAACACCGTCCGATGACAATTCTTCTGAGTCTACAGAAAAAACAAACTCTTAATCGTAACAAAGGGGAAAGGGGAATCTACCTTCCTCTTTTTTTTTTGTCTTAAAAAATCAACCTCAGGATCTTAACTACAATCCTAACTAAAAACAACCTTTACCTAAATATGTTAAAATGGGTATCAAAGGGGGGAGTTTTTTTGAAAAAAATCATTAGGCTGCTGTTCATGGCCGCACTATTTGTAATGGTGGCAGCTGGCTGCAGCAAGGAGCCGACGCCTCAGGATCGATTTGACGCCTACATAAAGCTTTGGAATGAACAAAAGTTTGATAAGATGTATGATTACCTCACAGAGGGTTCCAAAGAGGTCATTTCGAAGGAAGACTTTACGAACCGCTATCAAAAAATCTACGATGACCTGCAAATTAAAGACCTCAAGATAAACTTCGATAAACCGGGCGAAGAAGAAGAGCTGGCAAAGGATGAAGACACTGTCAATTATGATTTTTCCGCATCGATGAACAGTATTGCCGGCGAGATCCAATTTACACACAAAGCTAAGATGAAAAAAGAAGAACGAGACAAAGAGAACAATTGGTATGTCGATTGGAACACGACCTATATCTTCCCACAATTGAAGGATGGGGACAAGATTGGTATTAGTAATACAACGCCAACACGCGGGCAAATTTTTGACCGTGCTGGCAATGGATTGGCTGTGAATGGACAGGTATATGAAGTCGGAGTAGTCCCAGGTAAGCTTGAGGGACAGAAGGAGCCTGTTATTCAGCAGCTTTCCAGCCTGTTAAAAATGACACCAGAGCAAATCGAGAAGGCTATTACCGCCAGCTGGGTGAAGCCGGATTTGTTTGTGCCGTTAAAGAAGGTATCGATGGACGATACGGAGCGTATCGCTCAATTAGTCGCCTTAGAACCGGTGCAAACGAAAAAGGTAGGAGCGCGCATTTATCCATATAAGGAAGCCGCGGCACATTTGATTGGCTATGTTGGCTCGATTACCGCGGAAGAGCTCGAAAAGCTTAAGGATAAGGGTTATACAAGCAAAGATTTCATTGGAAAAAGAGGGCTTGAGGAAGTTTTTGACGAACAGCTGAAAGGGAAAAGCGGCGTTAAAATTACCATTAAGAAACCTGATGGCAGCACGGAAACACTTGCTGAAAAGGCAGTTGAAAATGGTCAGGATATAAAGCTTACCATTGATATCGATTTGCAGAGAAACCTTTATGCAGAGCTTGTTGGTGAGGCAGGCGCAGGAGCGGCGATAGACCCTGTAACTGGTGAGACGCTGGCACTTGTTAGCTCGCCATCATTTGACCCAAATCAAGCCACCCTAGGCTTCTCAAGTGACGAGTGGAAACAGCTTCAGGAAAATCCGCAAAAGCCGATGACAACCAGGTTTAATAAGGCATATGCACCGGGTTCTGTGTTTAAGCCGCTTACTGCGTCTATCGGGCTAAAGAATAACATTATTACCCCAGAGCAAACGATGGATATTAAGGGATTAAAATGGCAAAAGGGTGCTTCATGGGGCAATTATTATGTAACGAGAGTTCACGAAGCTAACCCAGTTAATCTAGAAAAAGCTATGGTGTTCTCAGATAATATTTATTTTGCACAGACGGCATTAGGAATTGGCAAAGACACACTCACTGCTGGGTTGAAGGAATTCGACTTTGAAGAAGAGTCAGATTATCCGTTCCCGCTTGAAACATCAACCATTGGTAATTTAGATAAAGAAATTGCCTTAGCAGACTCCGGCTACGGTCAGGGACAAATTCAAATGAGCATCGTTCATTTACTACAGACCTATACTCCATTTGTGAACGGTGGCAATATGATTAAACCAAGTCTGATCCTAGACACTGAAAAAAGTGAAAAACAAGTCATCACACCTGAGATTGCTGCAACAGTTTCATCGCAGTTAAGAAAGGTCGTCGGTGACTCAGGAGGTACGGCGCATTCGGCAGAAATGGCAGACTACCCGCTCGCAGGTAAAACCGGAACCGCTGAAATTAAACAAAAGCAAGGTGAAAAAGGGACGGAGAACGGCTGGTTCATAGCCTACAACACCAATTCACCAAGTTTGATGGTCGCGATGATGGTCGAAAACGTTCTAGATCGCGGTGGTTCGCAGATTCCTGTGAAAAAGGTGAAAAATGTTTATATGAAACATAAGTAACAGAAACCAGTCATTGGTTTCTGTTTTTTTAGGATATTTAGGTCAAATAAAAGCAAAAATAACAATTAAAAGACAGGAGAACCAAATTGAGCCAATATCCTCAAGTCCGAAGACAAAGGGCGCACTTATCCCAATTTACAACGACAGTACTTTATCCAAAGAACCCGTGGGTGGTAGCATTTTTTTCATTTTCTTACCCTGGCTTTGGTCATTTATTGCTTCATCGTTATATTGCTGGATTTATCCTCATCCTCTGGGAAACCTTTATTAATCAAAGTGCCAAAGTAAATCTTGGAATATTTTATACCTTAACAGGTGATTTTTCGAAAGCGATGGATGTAATAGACGAACAATGGCTGATGCTTTATGTGGCAATCTATATGTTTGGAATTTGGGACGGTTACCGACAGACAGTTGACATGAATAAGCAATACATTTTAGCAAATCGGGAGGATGCGCCTTTGAAGCCGATCGCTATGGGTGCATGGGATATAAATTTTTTGGATAAACGAAAACCGTGGGTAGCGGTTCTATGGTCGGTGTTGTTCCCAGGTCTGGGACATTTATATATACATAAAGTTATTGTCGGATTTTTTATCTTTGCTTACACAGTGGCACTCATGTATTTTGGACATTTGCCACAGGCCATTCACCTGACCATGCTCGGAGAATTTGATGTAGCAAAACAAATTTTACACATGCAGTGGGCCATGTATTTGCCTTCCATCTATTTTTTTATCCATTATGACGCTTACTGCGGAGCTATTGAATACAATGTTCTATTTGAGAAAGAGATGAAAAGATTTTTACGAGAAAATTACCAAAAGAAAGAGTTCAAATTTCCTTTTTAAGAAGTGGGTTGAGTGGATGTTTGTTATTGCTACATTTGAGAATTCCATTTATATTGAGCTAGCGATTACGGCACTCGAGCAGCAGGGAATCTCAAAGGAATTGATCTTAGCCGCCCCGCTTGATAAGCGGAAGGAACCAAGAAACCTGTTTGATAGTATTCATAAATCAGATGGATTTAGTTTATTTGACGGTCCGTCCATTTTAGGAACCTGTTTAATGTTGCTTGGAGCCATATATGGCTATGAACTGAAATGGGGACCGATTCTTTGGGGAATCATTGGAGCTGTTTCAGGACTGCTTTTGGGGTTTTTAATAAAAATGCTGATGCTCAAAAAAAGTAAACGGGGCAGCAAAAATATCACGTCAGAAATTGTCCTTATGGTACGGTGTGAGGACCACAAATGGGAAATGGTTGAAAAAATATTATGGGACCATCTGGCTCTAGGTCTTACAAAGATATAAAGGAGGGTAGACAGATTGATCAGTCTACCCTTCTATTATTGAACGTTATTTTGTATTCCAACTAGCGATTAATTGGTCAGCGTCAGAAAGTAATTTAGCTTTCAGACCTTGATCCACTGCTGACTTGTTAAGGTGCATTTTGAAATTTTCCATGTGTGTTACTGCTTGTTTAATTTTCCCGTCATACAACTGGTGCTGTACTTGATCTAGGCTATTTTTCAAGACCGGTGCTTGTAATTCAAGGGCAACAGTATGTTTCATAGATTTAAGGTTCGCTGTATAGTCTACACTCGGTGCCTGCAGGCCGCCTGCAAGGATACGATCACGGATATCTTCACCTAGGTAGAAACCGATGTGAGGCGGCTGGTTGTAGGCTGTGTTTTGCCATGCAATACCATTACGGTAGAGATCATCCTGCATGAGCGTATACAATCGATACTCCGTTGGAACGGTGGTGCTGAATACTCGAAGCTCTGTATTGTCATTTGTAGGAAGGAGAACCTCTTCACGCCAGTCACCAACTATATCACCCTGCAGCGTAGGATTGGCTTTTGTTCCATTATTACTATGAACACCTTGGAAAGCTTTTACGAGATCTGCTTTGCCAGTTGCCTCGTTGTATTTGGTAATCGAGGTATTATCAAGTAACTCATGCTGAAGGTCGCCATCCCAGTAAAGGGCAAAGTTTGCAGAAAGGCCAGCGTCTCTAGAGCTGTCAGCGACTACCTTACCCTGAACATTGTAAATACCTCCGCCTGTTTCAACGGTGTCACCGCCCCAGCCCCAGAACTCATAGCCTGGTTCACTACTAATATTCGCAGCGACGCCTCGACCAGCATCAACAGAGCCAAAGTACGACATAAATGTTTCACCTGTTGCAGCATCATGTAATTCTAAAGAAGCAACAGCAGGAACTTCATGAACGCCAAATACTTGGAGGCCGTCACGATCAGGGTCAAATGCACCGACATGAAGCGCATCCCCGTGTGATCCTGTTTCACGCTGCATTTCTCCGTCCATGGCGTAAACAATGCTGCCATCATGATCAAGTGTTAAACTACCAGCTATTAGTTCATCGAAGCCATCATTATCAATGTCGCCAGTTGCAAGATTGTGGTTCCCTAAGCTTTTGCCTCGGCCAGCCTCGTTCGAATCAAATGTCCATTCTTCTACAAGCTTGCCGCCTTTAACACTATATGCAACAAAACTTGTTCGTTCATAATAGCCGCGGCCATAAATGGCACTTGGCGTTTTGCCGTCTAAATAAGCTAGACCAGCAAGGAAACGGTCAGAACGGTTCTGCCAAGTATCACCCCATGAAGTGCCCTTATCATCTCCAAGCGGGAATGCATAATCGATGGTATCAATGACTTCTCCTGTTTCACCATTAAAGACAGAGATATACTCAGGTCCGCCGATCACGTGGCCGTTTTCACCCAGCCATTTTCCATTGTCTTCTGGATTACCAATTTGACTTAACACCTTACTGCTGTCGAACTTGCCATCAGTTGCCCCATAGGAAGTCGTTCCGTCAGCTGTTTTGATGAGGAAATCACTTTTTCCATTGCCGTCAAAATCGGCTACGACAAATTGATGATAGTGGGCACCGGAAGTAAGGTTAAGTCCCATATTAATACGCCATAACAACGTTCCGTCTAATTTATACGCATCAAAAATCGTTGGACCTGTCATACCCGTTTGCGAACTGTCAATGGCATTGGTTGGATACCATTTTACAATAACCTCTAGCTCGCCATCACCATCCAAGTCTCCTACACTAGAATCGTTTACGGTGTACTCGTAATTGCCAGTGGCAGTCGTTCCGCCCTCAGGCTTTTGCATCGGAATGGAAAGATAATCTTCACCTAATGCTTTCACCTCGTTTTTCTCAACGGATTTGCCATTCACAAGTGTTTCAACGGTATACGTATCATCAGCTGTGCCTTCTGCATCCTGGTAGTTTGTCACACTAAGTGCTTTAGAGTTTAATTTTTCTCCATTTCGGTAGACATTAAAGGTGACATCTTTCGCATATTCATCGGCAAGTAAACGCCAGCTGACAAAGTTTCCATTTTCAGATTTAAGGGCAATCACGCCTCGGTCCAGCCATTCTTTTTGTCTTTCTGTACTCGGAGCAGTCAAGCGGTTATAGACATAAAGAGTGGCTTCGCGGTTAAAGCTGTTGTCGATTCCCTCTGTTTGGGCAAGTGTTCCTTTAAACTCGTATACCCCTGATTCTTCAGGATTCCATTCTTTCCCGACAGTCTTCCACTCACTAACAGCCACTTCCTTCTTGCTATTATCAGCTAGCGTGACGGTTACCGTTTGTGGCAGGCCGATGGATGATATATCAGTTGTTGTTTCATTTACATAGACTTGGTGGTATCGTAGTTGATCTACTTTAGAGACGGTATTACCTGGGATAGGTACACTATAGATGCCAAAATCATCGAGGTAGGTTGTCCAAGAGTGGTTATTTCCAGATGTCCGAATGCCGACAAGCTTCACCGTTTTTACAGAGCCGTCGAACGCAACACCTTCTAGGGATGACGTGTATTCCTGTGTTTCACCAGATTCTTTATCCTTTAGAGATAAAACAGCTTGGTTTTTAATCAAATCAAAATGGACATTGACTTCATACCAGGTTTCTTGATTGGTAGCGAAGGTTTGAGCAGGGGCTTGGCTGCCTGCGAAGTACTCAATCGCTTCCGTATTGGTATTGTTTAACGTGAAAATAATGTTTCCGGAGTTATCTATAATTCGAAGTTCCCCAGAATTCTCAAACTGTCTTGTTCCTTTATCATTGTTCTTGCCGGGATACCAGTCTAGTTTGACAAGAATGTCTTTACCTTTAACTGCTGTTTCTAAATTCTTTGTGGCCACACGGCCGCCAGATGCATTCACAATCGTGTATTGAAGTTTATCAGTTGCGTTTCCTTTAATATTTTGCTCATTGATGGAAACAGTCGAGCTCGCTGCCGTAAAACCCCACAGATTGTTGTCTTCAAAATCAGAGCCGTCTACCAAGTCATACCCTTCAACATCCGTAAGTGCAGCTGTGGCATACGGAAGATTTGAAAAAATAAGACCTAGTGATAAGGCGCTTGCTAAGACTTTCTTCTTCTTTTTCCCCAAGATTTATCCACTTCCTTTACTTTTATTGACCACGCCCGAACATCTTCTAAGATGTGAAAACGGATACAAAATACCATGCCTTGAAAAATCTTCGGAACAGATTGGTCATTGTGTGACTAATACTAGCGCGGCTTGTGACAAACCGTCTAGAACACATTTTTGCACTATAAAAAGCCTTGCGTCACAAGGCCTTGTCTTTTGTTTTGGATTTTTTTTCTGAGTTGATAACTTTTTGGAAATGGTTTCATTAAGGCTTTTAACATTTGTGAAAATCAGTCGGTGAAGCGAAAGTCCTATATAGTTTTTGGTGGCAATGACGTTCATTCTTACTGAAAAAAGTGTCCTTCGCCATCGCTTTCAACCGGATGATACTGATATTTGGCTAAGTCAATTTTGCCCTCTATACCAATTTCGACACCTTCACTCTCTAGCGAAAACAGCTGCTCGTGATACGATTCATCGTCTTGAAGGGCGATTTGGCCTTTACTATTGACTA
The DNA here is from genome assembly GCF_013409995.1 of Neobacillus driksii. Taxonomy (GTDB): domain Bacteria; phylum Bacillota; class Bacilli; order Bacillales; family Cytobacillaceae; genus Neobacillus; species Neobacillus driksii. The sequence goes on along the minus strand of NZ_JACCBX010000005.1, from coordinate 258,420 downwards.
CGCGGTGCCAAGGAAGGCTGTACTTCCTGCTCATCGAATGTAGAGCACGAACCACCTGACGTGCTGCACGCGGGCTCCCGGCTACTCTTGCAATCTGTCCATAGGTCATGACTTTGCCTTCGGGAATATTTTTAATAATTTCTACGACTTTTTCTGTAAAAGGCTGCATTATTCGAATCCTTTCCGTCTAATTCACATCATTATATAATATTTTTTTAAAAACACAGTGGAAAAATGATTGCTAAAACGGGTTTATAAGCGAAAAAAATATTTTTTGAAAAATTTTCATTCGACTTTTGGTATCGACAGATTTCTCAGGAAATAATCTTGGAGATCATTCCCGTTGCGTAAAAATCCAAGTACGTCAAGGATTTCAGCTTTTTCGCGGATGTGTCGATAAATGCGAAAGAGGTACCATCCATTGATATAAATGTCCGATTTTTCAAAAAATTAAAATGATACCTTGTCCTTGTTGGATAATTCGTGCATATTCCCGTATCCAAGCTAATAAAATGGTTACAAACCTTTACAAAGAGAGTGTTTGAGGTGAAGAGTCGTTTTAGGCTTTTGTGGAATTAGTTGGGGACATGATTATTCATCGTATCGATCAGAGGGCAGTATGCTTTCTGGCGCATGAGGGTTAGCTTAGTTTATGCAGCATGCGGTTGCAGTATATCGTCTTAGTGATAAGCGGGTCTCATTTCGCACTTCTCACATCCAATTTAGGGAGGGCGAGTGGTGTGCACGATTACATCAAAGAGAGAACTATCAAGATTGGAAAGTATATCGTGGAGACGAGAAAAACGGTTCGTGTCATTGCGAAGGAGTTTGGCGTATCCAAAAGTACTGTCCATAAAGATTTAACAGAGAGGCTTCCTGAAATAAATCCTGAACTGGCAAATGAGGTAAAAGAGATTTTAGATTATCATAAATCAATCCGACATCTCCGGGGTGGAGAAGCGACGAAAATGAAGTACCAGAAGGAAGAAAAAGAAGGTGAGGCTGTTAAATAGGCCGGCTTTCAGAAGGTATCTCTGCAGACATGCAAAAAATGTTTAAAATGGCCATTTTCAAATGACTTCTTGGTGCATTCTAAGAGAGTCGGGGAAAGGGCCATTTTTAATGGCTAAAAAGGCGGGCATTCTCTTTCAAGAAATTTTTTCCGACAAATTTCTACGTTTTTTGGGATAATAGTATGGAATTTTTATGGAATATGGTACAATTAGCAATTAGGAAAGTATGACCGTTTCAAGGAGGAAAGAAAAGAGAATGTTTGCTAGGGATATAGGGATTGATTTGGGAACGGCTAACGTGTTAATTCACGTAAAAGGCCGCGGAATTGTATTGAATGAGCCATCGGTCGTAGCAATAGATAAAAATACGAATCGTGTTCTAGCTGTTGGTGAGGAAGCTCGCCGCATGGTTGGACGTACACCTGGAAACATCGTCGCGATCCGCCCGTTAAAAGATGGAGTTATCGCTGACTTTGACGTAACAGAAGCAATGTTAAAACATTTTATTAATAAGTTGAACGTAAAGGGCTTTTTATCCAAACCGCGTATTCTGATTTGCTGTCCAACGAATATCACAAGCGTTGAGCAAAAAGCAATTCGAGAAGCGGCAGAAAAAAGCGGCGGCAAGAAAATTTACTTAGAAGAAGAGCCAAAGGTGGCAGCGATTGGCGCAGGTATGGATATCTTCCAGCCAAGCGGTAACATGGTTGTCGACATCGGCGGTGGAACAACAGATGTAGCAGTTCTTTCAATGGGCGATATCGTTACTTCTTCCTCCATTAAAATGGCCGGCGACAAGTTCGACATGGAAATTCTCAATCACATCAAGCGTGAGTACAAGCTATTGATCGGTGAACGCACAGCTGAGAATATTAAAATCAACATTGGTACCGTATTTCCAGGATCACGCTCGGAAGAAATGGAAATTCGCGGACGGGACATGGTCAGCGGCTTACCGCGTACGATTACCGTTCATTCAGAAGAAATTGAAGGTGCCTTACGCGAATCGGTTTCTGTGATTGTTCAGGCAGCTAAGAGCGTCTTAGAGCGCACACCACCAGAACTTTCAGCTGATATCATTGACCGGGGCGTTATTTTAACCGGCGGAGGAGCTTTGCTGCATGGAATCGATGCATTGCTTGCAGACGAGCTCAAAGTGCCAGTCTTAGTGGCCGAAAACCCAATGGACTGCGTGGCAATTGGAACAGGCATCATGTTAGACAACATTGACCGCATTACGAAGCGAAAGTTTGGCTAATAAGGTAGGACATCTTACCATTGAAAAAGTCTAATGATCTGATCATTGGACTTTTTTATGTTTTGAGGGCGTGAAAAACCCCACCGCAACTAAAAGTTTTCGCCACTTTTTGCCATGGAAATACTTTTTCTGCAAAAAAATACTGTCTATTCCCTAATTTTTTTATAAAATAGAGTATAATATTAGGTAAAACGAAAAAAACAGCAGAAGAATGGACACACTATATGTCCAATTACTATAGACAGATTTCGGTTAAAGGGGAATAAGAGATGTCAGTAAATCATCTAAACCAGGTGAAGACGAGGGAAGAGTATAAAAAGGCAAAAGGCGCAGATCAGCAAGATACTACCACTCAAAAGACTTCTAAAGTTGCTCAAAAAGCCCAAAAGGCTGAAGTTGCAAAAAAAAGGATTCGTATCCGTTTGATCCCAATTTGGCTTAGAATACTTCTTTTGGTTATTTTTACTGGTGTTTTTATGGTAGCCGGTGCCGCGTTTGGCTATGGTGTGCTCGGTAATGGGGATGCGGGAGATGTGTTAAAAGGCTCCACTTGGACACATATTATTGATTTAGTTGAAAAAAAATAAACGAGGAAGGGCCAGTGGCTCTTCCTTTTTGTATGCTCTTAATAGTAAAATGTATATATCTGTTCCTATGAGGAGGTACTAAAAATGTTAGATGTGCAACAAATAAAAGAAATTATTCCCCATCGTTATCCATTTTTGCTTGTAGATAAAATTTTAGAGGTTGAAGAAGGGGTTAAGGCTGTCGGAATTAAAAATGTGACGGCAAACGAAGAATTTTTCAATGGTCATTTTCCTGACTATCCGGTAATGCCAGGTGTGCTAATTGTTGAGGCACTTGCGCAGGTGGGAGCAGTTGCGGTATTGAAAAAAGAAGAAAATCGCGGCAAACTGGCATTTTTTGCTGGAATTGATGGCTGTCGTTTTAAAAGACAAGTTAAGCCGGGTGACCAACTGCGACTTGAAGTTGAAATCATTCGCTTGCGTGGTCCAATAGGAAAAGGAAAAGCAGTCGCTACGGTTGATGGAGAAGTCGCATGTGAAGCGGAAATCACGTTTGCATTAGGAAAATAGTCGGAGGTTTCTCCGATTATTTTTTTTGTAATAGTCCTTTCATACTTGGGGAAAATAACATAAGACCGATAAAAGGGTCAATATTTTTTACATTGAAAGGGGCTTTTACGTTTGAAGAAAAAGCTGTTTTTATTACTAGCAAGTGTGTTTCTATCAGGGTCTGTGTTAGTGGGATGTAATAATAATAATGATGATGATCAAAATCCTGCACCGCCGACAAACGATGAAGTGGATACACCACTTGACGATGATAACAATTTAGACGGTAACGACAACAACGGCAACAATGATAACAATGATAACAATGATAATGATTTGAACAACACAAACACTAATTACCGCAACAATGATATTAACACTGATACTGACAAAGACATGATGAGAGACAGAAATACACCTGGTGAAGATATGATTGAAGACGACCGTGACGCAAACGATCGTAACAATAGAGACAGATAAATAGCAAAAGGGGCAGGCTCATGTAATGTGACCCTAAAAGTTACTCTAACTTTTGGGGAACAGTACAATGCAGCCTGCCCTTTTATTATTCGTGCTTCATTTTTAGCTTTGGTTTTCTCTTCATTTTGTCCCTAAATTCTTCGAGTAACGCCTGACCGCCAAGGCCTTTTTCGAGCAGGCTGTCGAGCAGGAGTTCTGAGTAATCACTTCTGTTACGGCGCAGCCGGCCTTCAAACAAGACGCTAATGTGGTTCTGAAATTTGTTGAGTGATGCAATTTTAGTTTGGAAATAGGCGGGATCATTTTCGCGTTTGGTAATTACCGCTTGTACAATCACCTCGCGGCTTTGTTCGTGGATTTTTTGGAAGTAGTCATAAAGGGATAAATCGGTATAGGCTTCAAGCAGCCAGCTAGCACTTTCATTTTCTTTATTGATAATTAATCCATCCTCTAATGGGATTTCAACGGAATTTCCATCCTCCACAACTTCCAAAGCGACTAATTTAAAGGATTTCATCGGCAATACCTCCTCTTACTCGATCTCATTTTCTAAATTATAACATATCCGTTCTGGAAACAAATGTCGAAAAATATTTGTCGTTTTTTGCAAATACGCCTTTTGTTAAAAAAATATCCCTTCATTATGGTATTTTGGCTTAGCTGAAAAATCAATTTTGAAGCAGTAAATACCATTAAAACCCTAATTTCAATATTTTACACCTAGGTCGAGAAGGTCTATGATAAAGCCATCAAAAGGAGAGGAGAAAATTGTATGATCAATCAAGTCACGCTTGTTGGAAGGCTGACGCGGGATCCAGAATTGAGAAAAACAAGTGATGGGCTGCCAGTTACTACTGTGACATTGGCAGTTAGCCGTCAATTTCGTAACCAGCATGGAGAAATAGAAGCAGACTTTGTACAGTGCACAATCTGGAAAAAACCTGCTGAGAATACTGTTCAATACTGTCGAAAGGGTTCCGTTGTAGGGGTTACCGGCAGGCTGCAAACCCGGCATTATGATAACAAAGAGGGAAAGCGTGTGTATGTAACAGAAGTAGTTGCCGAATCGATTCGTTTCTTAGGCGCAAAGCCAAACTACACACAGGCTGAACCGCCAACACCCGTTACGGTTACAGTGACGAAGGAGGAGCTGCCATTTTGACACATCACGATGATGTCGCCGCCAGTTTAGAACAGCTGCTTGAAAGTTTGATAAAAATGGTTGGCCGCGCCAATAAGAATAATGACAATCTACAAAACAAGATCACTGAGATCAATGAAAACTTGAACAATCAAAAGAAACGAATCAGCCAGCTAGAATGGATTATGAAAGGGCAGCTAAAGGAAAGAGATTGGAGCCCGATCAGAACCTACCCCACACATCACCATACACAAACACCATCCGAAATTCACGACCATATCTCACACTTTTAAAAAACTTCGTCTGCTGACGTCGTAACTAGAATTATTTTTAGCAAGTCTAAAATGGTTCCTTTTTTAAACACTTTCCCCGGTAGCAGAGGTTCCTTTGTTAAAAGAAATAACACATACCCTCCAAAATAGTCCCCATTTCCGGCCAGGCAGCGCCGGAATTTTTTTGTTCATAAAGCGTGTATAATTTTTCTCTTGCCGGGTAAACTAGTACAAAACCCCCTGTGTTTTATTTTTCAAGGCCTCTGATACTCGATCAGCGGCCTACTTTTTTAAATATTTCTATGTTTTTTACTAGCTTTAATCTGATAGGTTAATAAATCCATAAAAAACGCACGCCTTTTTGGCGGCATGAGATAGATATCTAGTAAGTTCCTTTTCAATTCAGGCTCTTGCTGGAGTAGTTGCAGGATGATGTCCAAATCAGGATCCTCTAGGCTTTCCTTCGTCATATAACCAAGCAAATCAGTTTTCGGAAGCAAATGGTCTAGTTCCTCCACTAAATATTCCTTGTCTACCTGATAAAGGTCCGAAAACCGGATGACCGTTTGGTAGGTGGGAATGCTTTTTCCTGTTTCGTACCGACTCACCGTGGAGCGGTCCATATTCATCATGTCTGCTAGAGTTTGCTGGGACCAATTACGATTGTCGCGCAGCTTGCGCAATTTTTCCGATAAAGACACATTCATCACCGCCAATAAAACAATTGTTGTTTTTAACTTAACGGTAAAAGAAATGTCATAGTTCGATTGTGAGGGATGTGCACGAGGATTTGAGTGAAAACAATGCAAATATGAGATTTAATATGAATCTATTTGAAGAAAAAAGGAATATTAAAATTATTGTCGAATAATAAATGTTGATGTAAATATTTGTCTCAATGGAGGTTAAATAAATAATGCCAAATTCATTAATATTTATTGGGGAACGGCCGAGTACCTTGGAAATGCGTATCAAAGGAAAACCAGAATTCTACGATGCCATGCTACTCTCAAAAAAATCTTTCCACCCATCTTCACAACATTCGTACTATTCTATCCCTCTTCACCAATCTAGAGTTACTATCCACATCCGTGAGACGAACTCCCAATTTAACTGTCACCACCAATCCTTGCAGTTGATCGAAGGAGAGAGGCCGCTTTCCGAGGAAGACGCCTACGATATCTTCACAAACTTTGCCTTTATGGAAGACAACAAAGTCGCTTTTATAATGCCTATACGGAGAAAAAGAGTTGGATTACGTGAGAAAGAAAACCCAAGGGTTTTATCAGCTCAGGAGAAGCTGGAAGTCTAATTCTAATGGATGGAAAGTTAATAGTGACAAACAGATAACATGTTAAAAGGGCCTCGGAAGCATTCCGAAGCCTTTTTTCATTTTTACTTGATTAATACTAACCAAATTCATAATGCCTCATATATTTCACAATTTTGACAAAACCACTCCATAAATAACAACAAAAAACCTCTTTCCCACTTCTTTGCGCGTACAAAAACCTCAAAATCTTACCACCTCATCGCGTAAAAATTACATGCAGAAACAAACTGTCCACCCCACGTGGACAAAATAGGCAAAATGTCCACGGGTGGTGACAGGCACCGAAATAATTACCTCTATTTCTCATCTGTTTGTATTGTTTTACACTGTTTTCCACTGTTATATGACAATTTGTGATAGAGTTTTAACATTTTTGTAATATAACTGGTACATTGTCATGGTATAAATAGATTAATAGAGAAGGGGGAAAACCGTATGCAACTTGTAAGGCGTATGATTTTCGTAGTTCTAACATGCGTAATATTGGTGTCAGGTACTGTTGTGGTACATGCAGAATCAAGTAAGGAAGCGCTACATAATGTGGAGCAAGAGCTTGAACAAAAGGCAAATGAGAAGAACTCTATTAACCAAGAAATTGAAAAGCTTAATAAAGAGATGGAAGAACTTCAAACGTATATTACACAAAATAGAGAAGCCTTAGCAGAAACTCAGAAGAGAATTGATGAAACTCGTCAGTTGATCGAACAGAAAAAAGAGGAAATTGTTTTCCTTGAGGATAAAATCCATAACCGTAAAGATGTGATGAAAAGTAGGTTAGTGGCTTTGCAAGAGGATGAAAAACTAAATGTTGCAATCAATGTCATCCTAGAATCTAAGAGTGTCGCAGATCTTATTCAACGTGCTAGTGCAGTAACAACACTGTTTAACGCAGATAATGATATTATTAAAGATCAAGAAAACGACCTTAAGAAAATCGAAGAAAATGTAAAAGTCATTGCAGAGCAAGAAGAACATTTGGCTGTGGAACAAGAAAACCTTGCCAAACACCAGGCTGAACTTGATTTTAATTTACAAAAGAGCCAAGAATCCTTAACAGTAATGCAACAAAAATATAGTCAAGTAAATGAAGAAATGGCTGGAATTCAAGCTCAGGTACAAGCGGCGCAACAGAAGGTTCGTCAGGAACAAGAAGCAGCGAGAGCCATCGCAGCGGCAAACGCTCCTGCACCAGCTGCGACGCCAGCACCAGCTGGTACGACGACAGGCACAGAAATGTATGTCACGGCGACTGCATACAGCTGGCAATCAGCTGGAAATATTACGTACATGGGCCATAATATTAAAGAAAATCCAAATATCAAATTAATTGCGGTTGATCCATCTGTGATTCCATTGGGATCTAAAGTATGGGTAGAAGGCTATGGTGTAGCGATTGCAGGAGACACCGGCGGCGCAATCAAAGGTCATAAAATCGATGTGGTAATGCCAGACAATGCACATGCTATCGCGTGGGGCAGAAAAACCGTGAAAATTGTCATCTTAAACTAAGAAATGATAAAAGAGATCTTTACATCATAATAGATGTTAGGTCTCTTTTTTCATTCTTCAGGGTTCAATTTTGTGAATTTATTTCGCTCGCTGAGGTAATGTGCACTCATATAGATAACAATTTGGATCGGAACAGAGTAACTATAGTTCCAATTTTTAGGCTCGTATACACCTAGCCAATCAAAAAAAGGTTCCCCGACATAAGAGGCAAGAAGTGCAAAGAAAATGGCCTTAAGCCAAGGATTAACGTTAGGTTTAATCTGTATTAATATAATTACGCTTAAGGGCATTAAGGTAATATCCCAGGGAAAGTAGGTCGGAAGCACAGGAATGACATGATATCGATAATGCCATAATCCTATTTGGTCTCCTACTATGTCCAATAAAACAGAAATCGACATGACATAAAATGCAATATAAAGTAACCGATCCGTACTCTCCTTCTTCCTAATAACAAACCAAATAATCCAAGGAATAATGGATAAACCGAGACCCATCCACCATAACCCAGAAAACAGAACATAATCGGTCCAAATTTGGATTTTCTTATCAATTAAATGTTCAATCCCATTCTGATTCTTATCGATTAGTTCAATGATTTTTTCCTTAGTGGCCATATAACAACCTCATATAGTGTAACGTCTATGTACAATAGTATTTAATCCCCTCACTGAATGTATACCCTTCAACAAAGTAAACGAAACAATAACAACAAAAAAACCAGTCTTAGGACTGGTTCATTGCCGGTGCTGTCACCACCGTAGGTGGGTGACAGGCACCAAATATACATCAATGTATTATTAGCCAAATTATCCCAATCGGACCGACCTGCTATCCTAGGTAAACTAAATCTTTTAGTTCGTCGGTGGAGAGCTCGGTGATCCAGTTTTCGCTTTGGATGATTTGGTCGTTAAGGTGCTGTTTTTTCTCAAGCATGGCGTCGATTTTTTCTTCCAGTGTGCCGGTACAGATCAGTTTGTGCACGTGAACGAAGCGGGATTGACCAATCCGGTAGGCTCTATCTGTGGCCTGATTTTCGACTGCTGGATTCCACCAGCGGTCGTAATGGATCACGTGATTGGCTGCTGTCAAGTTCAGCCCCGTTCCTCCAGCCTTCAAGGAAAGCAAGAACACCGGGAACTCCTGATTTTGGAAACGTTCAATCATATCGTCACGCTGCGTTTTTGGTACACTTCCGTTCAGGAACGGCACTTCCACCCCAAACTTCTTCTTAATTGTCGAACGAATCATTTCACCCATTTCGATATATTGCGTGAAAATGAGACAGCTTTCGCCTGAGTCTAAAACAGCGTCAACAAGGTCGACAAGCTTCTCCAATTTATTTGAGCGATCAAGGAGCAGTCTGTCAGCAGATCTTTCCTTCAAATAAAGAGCAGGGTGGTTGCAAAGCTGTTTCAGCCTGCTGAGCATTTGTAAGATTAACCCCTTGCGCTCAAAGCCTGACAGCTTTTCAATTTCAGCAAAGGTATCACGGACCAGTTGCTCATAGAGGGAAGCCTGTTCGGTTGTAAGCGGACAGTACTCTTTTTGCTCCTGTTTGTCAGGAAGATTGAGAGCCACTTCTTCATCCTTTTTTGTCCTTCTCATTAGGAATGGGCGGATTAAGGACTGTAGCTCATTGACCTTTTCCTTTTTCTCATCCTTTTCAATCGGAATGACAAATTTCTTCTGGAACTGCCCCAAGCTGCCAAGATAGCCATGATTGGTAAAATCAAAAATCGACCACAATTCAGATAATCGGTTTTCCATCGGAGTACCAGTCAATGCGATGTGATGTCCCCCGCGGAGTCTCCGCACCGCCCGTGACTGCTTCGTCCCGGCGTTTTTGATATTCTGTGCTTCATCAATGGAAATCGAACTCCACAGGATGGACTCAAACTCCTCTGAGTCCATATGGCTTAAGCCATACGAAGTCAGCACAACATCAGAATCTTTGATTTTTTCCTTAAAGGCTTCATCCTTCAAGCGGTTTGAACCGTAATGCAAATACACATTTATCTCAGGAGCAAAACGCTCAAGCTCCTTCTGCCAGTTACCAAGAACCGAAGTTGGGCAGATAATCAAAGCAGCCTTAACTGGTGTTTTTTCCTTCTTAGAATCCGTTCCGTCCTCGGTGCCTGTCACCATTTCCGGTAGTGCACCGATTTCCTCTTTTACCTTCAAAAGATACGCGATTAGTTGCACTGTTTTCCCAAGCCCCATGTCATCGGCAAGGACAGCACCAAATCCGTATTGTCGCAGGAACCAGAGCCAGCTCATTCCCAGCTGCTGGTAAGGGCGGAGTTCACCCTGAAGCCCTGCAGGAACTTCTTCGAGCGGGATCTCATGTGCTTCAGATAGCTGCTTAATCATCTTTTTCCATTGGCTGTTCAATTCAATTTGAATTCGCGCAAAGGATTTTGGATTTTCGAGCTCATCTTCCGTCAGAGGCGTCTCAACCAGTTCCTGCTCGAGCAAATCCCTTACATGTAAGCCTTCCTTCTCAGCACGCTTCATCAAGTCCTGAATTTGTCGAATAAAACCAGGATCCAGTTTCACCCAACGCCCGCGAATAAACACGAGTCGACGCTTTTCTTCGACAAGCTGACCGAATTCTTCCTCGGACAAGTCGACACCGTTCATTGAAAAACGCCAGTTGAAATCGAGCATAGCCTGCAGCCCGACAAATGACGGACGATGGCTGGAGGAGCCTTTTAACGACGCCTTCACCTTCAAATTGGCATTCTTCATCGCCTGCCACCAAGCAGGGAGGAGGATCTCCACGTCCAGTGCAACGAGGGTTTCACTGGCCTCCGTCAAAAACATCCACGCCTCTTCCTCTGTGAGCCCCGATTTCAATGTATTTCCGTCCTCACTCAGCCACGGGATTAACCTTGCCCAGCGCCCTTGCTCACGGTTAACTCTTTCTAAAAATGGTTTCCACCGTGCCGGAATCTTTGCGTCCAGGCCATAAACATCATCGACATTTTTCTTACCACGTAAAAAGACATCCAGATTCCAAGGTCCTTCGCCATCTAAGGGTTCCTCTAACCTTAATCCAATCGTAAAAGGCGTGTCGTTCTCCTTGATACCGACCCATTCAAGCCAGGTTTCTTCATCAAAATAGCGAGCAAGTTCAGCACCAGAAATACCCTGTTTTCTCAATAAAGCAAGCTTAGGCCCAAACAACTCCTTCATCGAAGCATTTCGCGTCAAGTAAGAGTCCAAGGCATGGTCATACAAATCAGAAATAAATGCTTTTACCGTTTCCGCCTCTTCACCTTGTGTTTCGACAGCCTGTTCCCAGAAAGAAGGGTCAAACTCATCCATCACACGAACGGGGAGCTGCCAGCGGAAGTCACCATTCTCCCAAACCGAGAAGTCGGGAAGCCAATCTTTCTCGAGAATCCCTTCATGAAGAGAGTGAGCAGCAGCGAGGCAAATCTCCGATTGGTCATCCCAGTCCCAGTCAATAAACCGGTTGAACGACTCCTTTGCAAAAAGTGAAACAAGGTGCCAGCCAGTCACCACCACACCTTCGATGCCATCAACTGACTCGTTCTCCAGAAGTGTGCCAAAAAAGCTCTCATCATGGCGGCTGAACAACACATTCTTCCACTCAGAAGGCGGTAATCCATGCCCATGTTCATCCTCAGCAGCCAGCAGATAACGGCCATCATCCAATTTAATTGTCAGAAGCTTAACAAATCTAGTTTTCAGCATCGTAAAATTACTCCTTTTACTTGGGTGGGGCATTTGGATTTAGGGGTTGTAATTTCCAGATAATGTCTAAACGTACAAAACCCCTTAAAAAATGTACAAAACCATCCGAAAAAATGTACAAAACGCCACAAAAAGTGTACAAAACACAGCAATAAATGTACAAAAGTCAATCCAGTGTCTGACACCTCAATCAAACTGTCCGCCTGGGGTGGACAGTGTCCACGGGCGGTGCCTGTCACCACAGAAAGACAGTGTCCACGAGCGGTGACAGGCACCACCGATTGGCACCATCATGATCCACCAATTTCACTCTATTCTTCTACAAGTTTGCTCCGTCTGCATTCTTCGTGGAAGGCGCGGAGTCTTTTGGTTTTTTCCATTAGGCTGTCGAGAAAGTATTGCCAGTCGTCGACGCGTTTGGTTTTTTTGTATAGGGTACGCAGCTTTTTTAAGTGCCGGACAGCTGCTTTGTAGCTGGACCGGTTTTTTTGATTGATTTCGTTCAAAGCCGATTGGTGCAGCATTCCGAGCAGCACTTCCGGTTTTTCTTTTTCAATTACCTTAACCCGCTCCCTTGGCAGATCATAGAAATTCCAGCCCATGAACGCCTGGAGGTCACTCCATTTGTCGAACTGCTTGCGTTCAAACAGTGAATGTTCATATTCTGTATAGCTGTAAGGCAGAGTCGACAGCATCGCACGCTCATATAACTCAGCCTTCCCATTCTCTGAGATGTAAGGAGTAATCGCCTTCAGCGCTGATCGGGTAAAAGAAGCACAGGAATGATAAGTTCGTAGAAAATCTAAATAGCCTTTAAGTTTAGAAATAAACAGCTCAATCAGCGGTCCAACTCGTTTCCATGCTTTCGTCTGTGACAATAGTTCAATCCAATGAAGCATATAAGGTGTGATGGTTTTATCGTCCATTTTAGTAATCAAGTCCACTGCGAGCTCATCCTTTTGCTGCAAAATGCTGATATGAATACCTGCAACCATGAGCGGATTCGGATTCTCCCAATCCTCCAATGACTTCATCCGGTCGTTAATCAATACGATTTCCTGCTCACGCCATTCCTTCTTCTTAAAAAGATTACTCCAAAGGAGACGGTAGAGATAGATTCGTTCCTGCTCAAGGTCCGACGAAACAGTCAACAGTTCAAACACTTCGTCCTTTAATTCTAAGATAAACTCATCAAAGTCAAACGGCAACGATTGAACACCAATTTTCAAAACAAGCTCATCGGCATCCTCGATTAGATTATGGAACACAGAGAGGTAAGCGCGTCTTACGACATCCTCAGCAAACCCTGATTGCACGGTTAAGACAGCAAGCTTTTTAAACGAAACAACAATCCCGACCAATTCATAGAGCAGCCGCCATTCCTTTTCCACCGGAGCACTCGCTTTAATCCGCCGTTCGTATATATTAAAAAGCTCCGCAATGATAAAAGCGCTCGAATACTTCTTTGAATTAAGAATCGTGTCGAAGCTCACTTCGAATGATTCGACCCAGCGCACGTAATCAGGCTTCATCACACCGTTCGCCTTAATCAAATCCTTGGCCTTTTGAAGCCCCCAGCTTGCAACATCATTCTTCTCCTTCATCGGTTCGCGCCATTCCGCAACCCACTCGGCGACACTGCCCACTCGTGAATACGCGGCAAAAAATACAGCGATCTGATGGCGGCATAGTCCCTCGTGAGGGCAGGTACAGCTATTTAGAGACAAATGGGAAAAATTCAGTTTCACATGGCAAGGCGTCACGTCCTGTACCATCGCGGTAATTTGGGCATTCCATATCTGTAATTGCTTGACCATCCCTTGCCGATACAGCATTAAGCCCTTTTGAACGAGCTTAACATCATCGACATCATGCGGATGCAGCAAATCTTTAATCTCTTCTGAAAGAAGTTCAATCCGATCATTAGCAGTCGTCGACTCCAAAGCCACGACCCCCTTTTTTAAAAAAATCCATATTCCTATATTATACCCAAAAATTGCCCATTCGAGGAGGGAAAAGAGGATTTCAATTCAAGACAGGCTTTTTTATCCAAAAAGCTTTGTTGAATTTCATTGTAACGGTATAAAAAGTGGTGAAAGACAAAGCCGGATAATTCCAATGAGATTAGCCCTTCATAAAAATAATGAAAAGATATCTCATTAAGTATAGTCCTTTATTAGGATTCCGGTGAGAAAAATCTTAACAGAGAGCCTGTGAAATAAATTTTAGTGAATTAATGTCAATTAAACTCAGCCACCATCCAACAAACAAAAAAACCCCAGGCATTCAGCAACGCCTCGGGCTTAGGTATTTTCCATTTCTGTGGTGGAAGGTGGATTTTGTCCCAGTTGGTGTGAGACATATTCAAACAAATGATTTAAGTATTTACTAAGCTCGAAGCCTTCCTCACTTGCAAACTGTGATAATAGTAATTTAGATTCTTCCATTGATTTCTTTCCCCCTTAAGATTACTGTCTATCAGTATTTTTACCAATCTATCATTCTCTTATACACGAAAATAAAATATAGTTCCAACTACCTGTGTCGGTATTATCCTGGTATAACTAAAATACCGAATTCTGTGAATTTTTTTAGATTACTCCCAAAACCAATGGTGCAAAAGGTAATATATGGGTAAGGGAGGACGAGCATAATGAGACAGAGGCATGAGTATAAATCCCCGTATGCAGCAGCGGTATGGTCAATGGTTTTACCGGGTTTTGGGCAAATGTATAATAAAGATTACATCATTGGTTTCGTTTTGCTAGGCTTTGAGTTTCTGATCAACCTATACTCAAATCTAAATCTAGCACTCGTTTACTCATTTACTGGCGATTTCGCTCAGGCCCACAGCGTCATTAATTACCGCTGGGGGATGTTTTACCCGTCATTATATGCTTTTTCCATCTGGCAGGCCTATAATGCAGCCAAAGCCCACAATGATAAAATGCAAGATAGCATGCCTGAAAAAAAGACCCATCTAACTGGCTTTTTTATTGGAATGGTGGTTGGAATGGACTTCGGGCTATTTTGGCATGATTTTGCGTTTTTGAATCAATATAGGGTCCTAACCATCCTGGATATGCCTGTTTTCAGTGGGCTCATTTTGGGACTAATACTAGGAGTGCTAGGAAACTTTATTGAGAAAACAATTTACCGTCAAAAAAGCCAGCCAAAACTGCAAAAGGCGGAGTAATCAACAGGATTTAGTCCTCACAACATTCACTTTCTATTCTATGAAGCCTGCGTTCGAGCTGATTTACTTCTCTTTGGAGCTGGTTAATTTCCCGTTCCTGCCGTTGATTTTCGCGTTCAAGTTGAGCTACACGGCGCTCCAATTGCTGTGGCTGCTGTATGATAATACCACCATTATTGGTCGTAATCCCATCAAGATTACCTCCTTGTCCACTAACAAGGTATGTCCAAATCTGAGAAATGGTCACGGCATACACGCAAAAACCAGCCCCAACGGTACTAGGACTGGCAACCTTTTATTATAAGCTTTCGACTGAATGTATCTCTTGGGTAACCTCAGGTTCCTGTGTCTTCACGTCAGAAGCTAATCGTTCCAACCCCCCTGTAGCACAAAACAAAACAAGCGCAATAAACAACGCAATTAAAAGCCTCTTCATTAAAATGATCCCCCAGTTATTTCCTTTTATCTCTACTCAATAAGACGTAAGTAAACGATATTTAGTTCCATAAAACCGTTTGACAAAGTCTGCAGAAAAACGACATAATGTTGCTATTCTAAAATCGGTATGATATAGTACTTTTTGTACAAATGACCAAATTAGTTTTTTAGTCAGTTTTGGAGGTGAGTGGATTGGCAGTGATTGATCGGAAGAAGTTGATTCTTGAGGCGGCAGCGAAGTCCTTTTCCTTGTTTGGATACAAAGCGACGACGATGGATCAGGTTGCGAAGTTAGCCAATGTGGGGAAGGGAACCATTTACACCTTTTTTAAAACAAAAGAAGAGTTATTTGATGATATTATCAACTCGCTTATCGCAGATATCCGGTTCGAAGTGGAGAGTGTTCTAGATGAAACCTCAACAATACTTGATAATGTGAACAATGTGTTAGTCCGGATTCATGCGTTTCGGGAATCACATCAATTGACGATAAAATTGATTCAAGAAGAACGGGATATGGGCACACAAACGGTCGTTGAAGCGATGCAGCGGGTGGAGCAATCGATCATCCAATACATGAAGGGGATTATTCAAAAAGCAATCGATAAAGGTGAAATCAAAGACTGCGATCCTGAGGTCACGGCCTTCGTAATGCTGAAGATGTACTTTTCCTTGGTGATTGACTGGCAAAGAAACCACCCGCCATTAAAAAAAGAAGAGATTGCAAAGCTCTTTGAACTCTACTTATTAAAAGGCTTGTTAGCATGAGTCTTTTATTTTGCAGTAAATTGACCATTTCAACAAAACGGTCAGTATTTTTAAAAATAAAAATGACTAATGAATAAAGTAGTCAGGAGGTAGCGAGCATGAAAGGATTTAAAGCAGAGTTAAAGACGATTCTTACCAATCGTAAAGTATTAGTTCCCATTATCGCCATCCTTTTCATTCCAGTCTTATATGCCGGAATGTTTTTGTGGGCGTTTTGGGATCCGTACAAATATTTAAGCGACCTGCCAGTCGCGATTGTCAACCAAGATGAGGGGGCAGAACTCGCCGGGGAGACACTTCAAATCGGCGATGACCTGGTCAATAACCTGAAGAAAAGTAAAACCTTCGACTTTGATATTGTAGACAAGGAGCAGGGCTATCAAGGGCTGGAGGATCAAAAGTATTATATTTTAGTAGAGATTCCGAGCAATTTCTCCAAAAATGCGACCACACTACTTGAGGACCAGCCACAAAAGCTGCAAATCAAATATGTGCCGAATGAAGGAGCAAACTTCCTATCAGCGCAAATCGGTGAAACCGCGATGAAGGAAATCAAAGCAGAGATTTCAAAGGAAATCGTCGCAACGTATTCCGAAAGTATTTTTGAAAAAGTAACGGAAATGGGCGACGGATTAGCCCAAGCCAGTGAAGGAGCGGGCCAGCTCAATGACGGTTCAGCAGAACTAAACAAAGGTGCCGGACAAATCAAAGAAAACCTTCAAACCCTAGCAAGCAAATCAATCGAATTTGAACAAGGCATCAACAGCGCCGCAGCCGGAACCACCGAAATCGCCAAAGGAACAGCCGCCATCCAGCAAGGACTACAACAAGCAGATGACAAGCTGTCACTTTTGGTGACAGGCACCGAAAAAGCACAAGCGGGTGCTGAGCAAATTAAACAAGAGTTACCGGCTGGAATTGCTGCTGGAATCAGTTCACAGTTATCTGGCAGTACGGAAAAGCTAAACGAGGGTATTAATCAGTTTGAGACGCAGTTGAATGCTGGATTATCTTCTCAGATTGCGGACCAAATGATTGCGCAGCAAACGGCCAAAATGCAGGAGCTTGCAGGTGCGCTTATTGCCAAGGGTGTTCCAGCTGAAACCGTGTCTGAAATCATGGCTCAGCAAACTGCACCTGCTAAGACAGAAGTTCAACAGCAGGTGGCACAAGCCATTACGCCAGGATTGCACCAGGGTTTCACGCAATTTAAAACGCAGGTAAATGGACAATTGCAGGGTGCAACTTCAGGTTTAGAGTCACAATTGAAAAAACAAACCGATCCAGTCTTCGACCAATTAATTGGTGGAATCGGTGAAATTAATGCAAACCAGGTGAAATTCCAACAAGGAATCCACCAGCTCTATACAGGGTCAACCGAACTTACTACGGGCGCCAACCAGCTGACAGCCGGGATGGGTGAGTTATCTGCTGGTGCGGATAAAATATCAGAAGGTACTGGTAAGCTTGCAGAAGGTTCCACCGAGTTACAAGCAGGTACTAAAAAACTTCAGGATGGCACCTCTGAATTAAACGAGAAGCTATCTGAGGGTGCAGAGGCTGCGAACAGTGTTAAAGCGGATGATGACACCTATGATATGATGGGCGAGCCAGTAAAGGTTGATAAAAATGAGATTAACAACGTGCCAAACTACGGAACCGGCTTTGCACCATATTTCGTCTCACTCGGACTTTTTGTCGGGGCATTAATCATCTCCATCGTTTTCGGACTTAGAGAACCAGCCGTCAAACCAGCATCCGCTCCACAATGGTTTTTCGGTAAGTTAGGGGTTATCACCATCATTGGTGTGCTTCAAGCACTATTAGTCGATTTTGTGCTACTCTTTGGCTTGGGAATGAAGGTACAAAGCGTGCCGCTGTTTATCGTCACAACGATTCTAACAAGTATGGTATTTGTCACATTAATTCAAATGCTCGTCACGTCCTTAGCCGATATTGGCCGTTTCATCGCCATTCTCATCCTAATCATGCAATTAACGACAAGCGCGGGCACCTTCCCACTTGCGTTAATTCCAGAGGCACTACAGCCATTTAACGCATTCTTCCCGATGACGTACACCGTCCAGGCGTTTAAAGCCGTCATCTCAAGCGGAGACTTTGCTTACATGTGGCAAAACAACATAATCTTGCTCGCCTACATGGCAGGATTTATGCTTGTTACATTTATCTACCTTGCATTTACGTTCAAACGTAAACAGGGCAGTGCTGGATTATTAGAAAAAGCAGCATAAGATTTGATAACATTGGATTCGCGATTGCGGATCCAATGTTTTTTTATGCGGTTTTGCATTTATTTTGTTAGGCAGATAAACTAGGGAAAAATGCAGGTAGGATGGAGAATTATGCAGGTTAGAGGATAAGATCCGCAGGTGGAGAAGTCAAATTGGCAGGTAAGAGGTATTTTTATAAAATAGGAATTCTAAAAACATCACCTTGATCTAGAATCCTGAGAAGAATATCAAGGCTTATACCATATTTTAGGAGTTTAATTACCTGAGCCAAGCCGCTACGCCGGCATTTTTAGCTTAAAGTTTTCGCGAGGAATTAGTTAGGCAGATAAACTAAAGGAAAATGCAGGTAAATAGAGAATTATGCAGATAAGAGGATAAAATCCGCAGGTGGAGAAAACATTTTGGCAGGTAAGAGGAATTGCGAATAAAATAGGTAATATAAAACACTACACCAGAATTTTGAACGATCCTAAAAAGAAAGGAGGTGGGCAGCGAAAATGATAAAAGCGGTATTATTCGATTTAGATGGAACATTATTAGATCGGGATGAATCGGTAAAAAAGTTCATTGATCACCAATATGACAGGTTGCATAGAATCGTAGGACATATTCCGAGAGAAACCTATATAAAGAGATTTATAGATTTGGATCAACGCGGCTATGTTTGGAAGGATAAAGTGTATCCGCAGTTGGTAGAGGAGTTTCAAATAACGGCGATGACATGGGAAGAACTGCTTCAAGACTACCTCTCAGAATTCAAAAATCACTGCGTTCCATTCCCGAATCTCATTTCCACACTGGATAAATTAAAAAGCCGCGACATCAGATTAGGCATGATTACAAATGGAAGAGGACAGTTCCAACTCGATAACATCAGAGCATTGGGGATTGAAAAGTATTTTGACACTATCTTAATATCAGAGTGGGAAGGAATAAAGAAGCCAGACCCCGAAATTTTTAAAAGAGCCCTGAAGCAGCTTAAAATCGCTGCACCTCAGAGTATCTTTGTTGGGGATCACCCTGAGAATGATGTGAAAGCGGCTCAGAATGTTGGAATGAAAGGGGTTTGGAAGAAAGACCCTCAATGGGAGTCGATTGAAGCGGATTACATAGTGGATGATCTAGCCGAATTACTTTTATTTTTAAATAAGGAGAACTAAACAATGAATTATTTGGTCATCGGTGATGTTCACGGTTGCTACCATACGTTTAATAATCTGATTACGAAGCATTGGAACAAGGAGAATGAGGTGCTGATTCAGCTGGGAGATCTCATCGACAGAGGGAAGAATTCGCCTCAGATGGTACAGCTGGCAAGGCAATTAAAAGCGGACTTTCCCGAGCAGGCTATCTTTTTAAAAGGAAATCATGAGTTCGAAATCATTGATCATGTACTAAATCAGCCCAACGACAATTGGCTTCGGCAATGTGGGGAGGAAACGCTGCGGCAGTATGAGGCCGTGAAGCGGGATTGCAAGGATGATGTGAGCTGGATGAAGGAGCTGCCGTTATTTTTCGAAAATGAGCACTTGTTTGTAAGCCATGCCGGAATCGCGGAGCAAGCGACGAATCCGTTTAAGGAGGACGATGGATACAGTGTCCTTTGGAATCGAAGTCCCTTGAAGAACATTGGTAAAAATATGATGAACATAGTCATTCTTGGAATATTGATACGGGTGCAGCCTACACAGGTTTTCTGACGGGTGTAAAAATCCAGCCAAATGACGAGGAAATTGAATTTATCCAGGAAAAAACAGATAGCAGAGATAAATAGATTGGTCTTGGAGGTCGTTTAAATGAATAGTCCTATCCATAATCAAATCGGGACGGTTTTTATTCCGGTGAAAGACATAGAGAGAGCAAGAGATTGGTATTGTGATCTATTAGGTATCGAAGCAACGGGTGAAATCCTGTTTGGCCATCTTTATGTCATTCCCATGGAAGGTACGGGGATTGTTTTAGACAGTAAAATCTATTCCGAAAATAATGTATTTCAAACACCGGTGTTCCATTTCAATACCTTAAACATTGAAGAAGCTTTTACGTTTATGAAAAGTAAAGGTGTTAACGTTGTAACGGACGTTCAACATGGTCATTATTTTAATTTCAAAGACCCGGATGGAAATCTGTTAATGATTTGTAAATGTTAGAACAAGGGCAGTGGAAATGAATCCACTGCCTTTCGAATGCTGAGCCCCCTCCATGGCTGCGTATTAGAGGTGCCCTTCGTCTGTACTTATAGGTGTAGCAAATACATGAATAAATAAAATGTATACCGGAAACAGCAAGCCTGACCCAAAAATCAACAGACTAAATCTAGGAAAAAGCACCAACCCTGAATTAAGAGGAACGAAAACAGTGAAAAAATAGAATAAAAAAATAAAATAAGGGACCCACAGAATAAGTGTCCAATAACTGTTTTTACTGCCTAACAGCCATTTTTTTGTTAAGTTAATAAATATAAGAGTCGCAAGTAGAAGTCCAATAACATTAATAACAGCAATGACAATGTAAACATGATCCCATTCCCATCCGGTTAACTCACTAATATGAGAAACATTTATTATGAGTTCGATGGCGATAAACAATGCTAAAGCATATAGGACACTAATCGTATTTAACCTTATAAAAAAACTCATCATAACCTCCGAAATAGACGTAAACTCGTATTCCATTATACCTCTTCTTAACCTAATCTGGGCTAAATTCGAAATATAAGCCCTTCCACCCAAACCATCTTTTTTTAAAAAAACAAACTAGATTGCTGAACATGGCCATCTCAATAAAGGAATTTTCATTCTTCTCTCGAAAGGTTAAATTGTAAAGAGAGGTTTTGTAGATGACAATTAAAATAGCATATGGGAAGCACCCATCACAATTTGGTGTATTGCAGAGACCCGAGGGGCCTGGGAACTGTCCAGTGGTAGTGAGTATTCACGGCGGTTTTTGGCAGTCGAAATATAGCCTTGAGGAAAACACACCATTAGCTGAAGATTTGGCGCGGCGCGGTTATGCAACGTGGAATATTGAGTACCGCCGGATCGGTGAGGAAGGCGGGGCGTGGCCAGGTACTTTTCATGATGTAGTCAGTGCCGTTAATCACCTAAACCAACTGAAGGACACTTATCAGCTTGACCTTTCAAAAGTGGTGGTCATCGGGCATTCAGCCGGCGGTCACTTGGCACTTTTGTTGGGATCATTTTTGAATGTAAAGGAAAGCCCATTGGTTGTTCCGATAAAGGGAATCATTAGCCTTGCTGGGGTCACTGACCCCGACAAAATGCTGCAGATACATACGGAAAGAGGGATTGCGAGTCCCGTTACAGCGTTTCTTGGCCACTCAATGGAAGAATTACCAATTGCGTCCCCAATCGAATTGCTGCCCTTAAATGTGGACCAAGTTTTAATCCATGGTGAGTTAGACCGTCATGTTCCGGTCACTTTGAGTGTGGAATATCATCGGAGGGCAAGGGAGCTGGGGGATAGCGTCCGATTGATAAGACTCCCCGAAGCAGAGCATTTTATGGTTGTGGACCCAACTTCTTCGGCATGGAAAGCCGTGACCGATTCTTTGGAGGGATTGATTTGAAACTGTTAGACCCTACTACCCTTCCGGAATGGCTTCCGCCCCATTCGCGCAATGGTACGAACAGCTGGGAAGGCTCGAAGGAAAATACAATATTCGTGGGAATCTACCTATACAAATCCAAATGGAGAGTCGATCTTTGATGAAGAGGTGGCTAGTGTCATCAGGAACAAAAGAGTGTTACGATGTTGGCTGCGGTCATGGGGAATTCATGATTCAGTGTGCCAAGTACGCTAAAGAAATTGTCGGCTTTACAGTTCTAATTGCGGCGAAATATTAAAAACGGAATCCACTTCGGAAAGCCTATTGTTGTCGTAGGTGTATTCCTCATAATGAAATTTGGCAAATTTCTTCAACCCGCACACACCTCGACCATACTTCATTAATTTTCCAGTATGGTCGGCGTAAAAAAGCTCTTGTAATATACAAATAGTTATGATAATTTATTCGTAAGCGTTTCATAATAAACAACAAATTAAATTGGCGTGTTACTGGTAATGCAGGCAAGACCAAAATAATTTGCTCTATTTCTTAACGGGATAGGTGCATCTTATTTTGGTCTTTTTTTGTTTTACTCATATCAGTAATGCGTAAAGGGGGATAACGGTATGGATTATAAACAGCTAGGCAAAGACATATTGAAACTTGTAGGTGGTAAAGAAAATGTAGCGATGATAACCCATTGTGCGACCCGACTTCGATTTGAATTCTATGACTCTTCTAAAGTCGAAGCTGCTAAAATCGAAAAGTTACAGGGCGTCATCTCAGTCGTCAATAAAGGCGGTCAATTTCAAGTTATCGTAGGAAATGAGGTCCAACAAGCCTTCCGTACCATCAAAAATGAAATGGGCGAGCAACCGAGGAGTGCAAATGCTAATACTGCCAAAGAAGAAAAAAAGAGCGTCATTTCTCGTTTAATCAGCGTCATTTCTACTACATTCGCACCATTTATCCCTGCCATTATTGGTGCCGGGATGATCAAAGCCGTACTGGCGGTCCTGGTGTTAACAGGCGTATTAACCAATGAAAGCCAAACATTTTTTATCTTAAACACTGTCGCGGATGCAGCATTCTTCTTTATGCCTGTACTACTTGCATACGGAGCATCAATTAAGTTCGGAACCAACCCGGTGTTATCCATGACTATCGCCGGCGTTTTACTACACCCGAACTGGTCCACGGTTTTAGCCTCTGAGGAAGCTCTGTTCTTTATGGGCATACCAGTGCGCTTAACTGATTATGCTGGTTCTGTTTTACCGATAATTATTACCGTATGGATTATGTCGTACATTGAACGCTTTGCTGAACGTGTTTCGCCATCGATCATTAAGTTTTTTTTGAAACCAATGTTAATCCTAATCATTACCGCTCCTCTTGCGTTAATCGTCATTGGACCAATTGGCACATATTTAAATGACCTTGTTGCTCTTGGCGCAGAAGGCATTAACAATCGTGCAAGCTGGTTAATCCCAATGCTAATGGGTGGACTACAGCCGTTCCTAATTATTACTGGAACTGCTTGGGCAATGACCCCTATTGCTACAACGCAGCTATCCAATAATGGAGAAGAAATGATTAATGGACCAGGAATGCTTGCATCCAACATTGCACAAGGTGCCGCTACGCTTGCGGTTGCGATGAAAACAAAAAACAAAGAGCTAAAACAATTAGCTAGTTCTTCTGGTTTCACTGCCTTAATTGGGATTACGGAGCCATCACTTTACGGAGTTACGCTTAAACTAAAGAAACCATTAATCGCAGCGATGATTGGTGGGGCATGTGGGGGAATTTATGCCGGTCTTTCTGGTCTTGTCCGCTACGCATTCGTTTCACCAGGACTTGCGGCTATCCCTGCCTTTATCGGGGAGAATCCAATGAATATCGTACACGCACTTATTACCATTGCGATTGCATTTGTCGTCACCTTTGCCGCAACCTGGATTTTAGGTTTTGAGGACCCGGTAGAAGAAACAACACAAACACATGCAAAAAAGGGAACAACGAATCAAGCAGAGGTGATCGCTAGCCCGCTATCTGGAAAAGTCATTCCGCTTAACACTGTAAAAGATCATGTCTTTGCAAATGAACTGATTGGGAAAGGGATTGCGATTTTACCAGATCAAAATGAAGTGAGAGCACCGTTTGCCGGTGAGGTCGTAACAATGATGGAATCTAAGCACGCCGTTGGTCTTCGAAGCGACAATGGTATTGAATTACTAATCCATGTGGGGATTGACACCGTCAGTCTAAAAGGGGAATACTTTGAGACGCACGTAAAACAAGGAGACCGCGTAGAACAAGGTGATGCGCTTGTCACATTCGATCGTCAATCCATTCAAGCAAAGGGATATGAAACAGTCACACCGATCATCATCACTAACCATGACAAATTTAACGAATTGGATCCAGTTAAAGAAAAACACATTTCTTTAGGCGAACCACTGATGCATATTACGAAACTGGAGGCATAAATTATGCATTACACAAACCTGAAGCCATTCCCAAAGGATTTTCTTTGGGGGGCTTCCACATCTGCTTATCAAGTTGAAGGCGCTTGGGATGAAGACGGCAAAGGAAAATCAGTCATTGATATGATGGAGCATCCAGAAGGAACCGCCGGCTTCACCGTAGCGAGTGACCACTACCATCACTACAAAGAAGATATCAAGCTGTTCCATGAACTTGGACTAAAGGCATACCGTTTTTCTATTGCGTGGACGCGCATTTTACCAGAAGGCACCGGTACCGTTAATGAAAAAGGTCTCGCCCACTACGAGCGTGTTATCGACGAATTGCTTCGTTACGGAATCGAACCCATCGTCACGCTGTACCATTTTGACCTTCCATACGCACTTGAAGAAAAAGGCGGATGGAACAACCGCGAGACGATTGATGCCTTCGTGAACTATGCCCGCATTTTATTTGAACACTTTGGCGGCAAAGTCACGCACTGGCTTACGATTAATGAACAAAACACGCTCATTTTACATCCTGGCGCTGTCGGTATTCCGAAAGGCGGATCGTTGCCTTCCAAAAAAGAGCTCTATCAGCAAAACCACCATATGCTTGTTGCCCAAGGAAAAGCGATGTCACTCTGCCATGAACTCTGTCCACAGGCGAAAATTGGACCAGCACTAAACATGACATCCATGTACCAAGCAACCAGCAAACCGGAAGACGCAATTGCTGCTCACAACTGGGAAGTACTCCGTGGCTGGAGTTTTCTCGATCTTGCTGTACACGGACGATACAACCGGTTATTATGGAGTTACTTAGAAGAGCGCGGCTGGATACCAGCGATTAAAGAAGGCGACTTGCTTGCAATCCAACAAGGACAACCTGATTTTATTGCTATCAATTATTATTCAACTGCAACGATTGCAGAGAGTACCGGAGACGCAAGTGATGTAAGCCCTCGAGCTGGTGACCAGCAAATTATGCTAGGCGAACCCGGCGTCTATCGACCAGAGGAAAATCCATACGTCGATAAAACAAAATACGGCTGGGTCATCGATTCGGTTGGCTTACGCCTCACCCTGAGAAAAGTATACGAACGGTACCAGCTGCCGATCATCATTACCGAAAACGGCATCGGTGCCCCCGATGAACTCACAGAAGATGGCGCTGTTCACGACGATTACCGAATCGACTTTATTCAAGCACATCTTGAACAAATTCAATGGGCTCTTTCTGACGGCGTTGAGGTGTTCGGTTACTGCCCATGGGCTGCGATGGACGTTGTCAGCACGCATCAAGGCTACGCCAAACGATACGGATTCATTTACGTAAATCGAGGAGAATTTGACTTAAAAGACATGAGCCGAATCAAAAAAGACAGTTTTTACTGGTATCAACGTGTCATTGCATCCAACGGAAATGAAGGACTAAGCCAGCGCACGTAAATGTCACGATAAAGATGGTGATGATTAATGAAGGTAGAAAAAGTATTAAATAACAGCCTTGTGCTCTCAAGAGATGAAAACGGACAGGAAATCATTGTCATGGGAAAAGGACTTGGCTTCAATAGCAAAGAAGGCGATCTCATTCAGGAAAGCTCTGTCGAAAAAATCTTCACGCCAAACGATCAGCGCACAAAACAAGAATACGTCCACCTACTCGAAAGCATCCCACGAGACTACTTGGACACAATCAATAGTGCACTCGAAGAAATGAAATCCGCTTGGCGTAACGAACTCGACGACCGCTACTTCCTAATGCTGCTCGACCACATCGCCTTCGCCATCGAACGCGTCGAAAAAGGCGTAATCTTACAAAATAAACTCTTAAACGACATACGCATTCACTACCCGGAAGAGTACGCAGCAGGCATGATCGTCATCACTCACCTAAACGAGCACCTGCACATCAACTTACCCGAAGAAGAAGCTGGCAATATCGCCTTTCACCTCGTCAACGCCAAAAACGAGGAAGAAAACTTTGAAAACACTGTACTAGCCGTCACCATGCTCAAAGACATACTCAACATTGTACGGTACCAACTAAACGTCAAACTCGATCACCAATCCATGCGATACAACCGATTCGTCACCCACCTGCAATACTTTATCCGACGAATCTTCGACAACAAACAACTGAATTCCAAAGACTCATTCCTATACGAACACCATAAAACCAAATACCCAGACGAATTCAAATGCTCCCAATCCATCGCTACCTACTGTGAAAGCATGACTGGTCAATACATTACCAACGAGGAAGTCTTTTATCTAATTATTCACCTAGTCCGATTTACGACCAATGAAACCTAATTATCAAAAAAGAGCCTTCGGTTGGAGGCTCTTTATCTATAAAATTTATATGTATCCATAAGTATTGGTCGAGATAAATATGCCCAAGGTTCCAGCGGATATTATTGTTGAATCCCTTTGGAATCACCTCAGCCTCTTCTTCGGATAAATTTTCTAGTACCCCTAAAATGTAACTTCGGTAGCTTTCTAATTGGTTAAACAATACCTCATGGCGACGTGTAGCAAAATCTATGAACAGCATGCAGTCAGTGAAGTTCTGCCGATAACATTTTCCTGTTATATCGTGCGCGCGATTGTATAGGATTGAAGTCGAAACAGATATTCAACATGGTGATTATTTTAATTTCAAGGCTCTGTTATTATTCTATTCGTTGTTGATTTTCGTGCAGGGTTGAGAATCCATAGGGGGAGAATTTCCGGCTATTGCATATAAAGGCACCTAAAGAAGCAAATATAAGCGGAGTTATTCCGGTTAACTGCTTTAAATAAGACCAAATTCCAAGGATTTGCATACAATAAGCGGAAAAACTCCGCTTATTTTTAAGGAAATATGGGGAATTCCCAATTTAAGCGGAAATTCTCCGCTTATTTTCCAAACAAAACGAAATAAACATTTAATTTTAAAAGACCCAATTTCAAAGATCCTGATGGGTGTAAATGCTAAAACAAAAGGCAGTGTAAATGAATCCACGGCCTTTCTAATGGTGAGCCTTTTCCAGGGCTAGTTTTACCCCAAAACCGATTAGGATGATACCAGTGATTCCCTCCATTATCCTTTGGGTCTTAGGCTTTTTCATGAAAGCACTAATCTGATTAAGTAAATAGATATAGAACAAAAACCATACTGCGGTTAAGAGGGTATACGTGATCCCCATGGTGAGAAACGGTAAAAAGGTTTCGCTGCCTGAATCAACGAACTGTGGCAGGAAGGTTAGGAAAAATACCGCTACTTTTGGATTGAGAAGATTGGTTAGGAAACCTTGTTTAAAACAAGACTTACCTTCATATTTATTTTCTGAACCTATTTCAGGCGTGGTATTCTTGCTCCTGAGTGCCCATAATGTTTTCACGCCTAAATACACGAGATACACAGCACCGACGTATTTAAAGATAGAAAACAACATGGCAGACTTTACAATAATCGCTGAAAGGCCAACGACGGCTGCCAATGTGTGAATGAGTAAGGCACAACAAGTACCAAATATCGTTTTAAAGCCGCCTGTTCTACCGACAGTGAGGGTGTTTTTTGTCGCAATGGCCGTATCAGGGCCAGGTAAAAGAATGAGCAGAATGCACATCACGACAAACAAATAAAAGTTCTCCATTTTAACCATCTCCTTTCGAGAATTTGGGTTAACGTTAATTTACCATAAATAAGTAGAATAGTAAGTAACTTTAGTCCTCTTTTTTCTCACATACATGAAAGGAGCCTTGTCCTACTTCATGCATTTCTTCAAATCGAGAATGGTCTGGAGATGCATGCCTTCATGAAAAATAGTTCGAATGAGAACTTGTTCGATGGTGTGCATGCCCAATTCGGTCGGCGGGAACTCTTCTTCCAATCGCTCGCCGTACTGCGCCTTAATCTGAGCAGGTTGTTCTTTTAGAAGATTCTTCAATTCGTCAATCGTAGGTGTCTCTGGAGTGAAGTTTGCGGGTGACGTTCCGTATCCAAACCAAGTTTGAAACTGTTCAGGAACTCCTGCCTTCTCTTTTGTCACAGCCTGAATCCATAGGTATTGGTCGAGATAAATATGCCCAAGGTTCCAGCGGATATTATTGTTGAATCCCTGTGGAATCACATCAGCCACTTCTTCAGATACATTTTCTAGTACCCCTAAAATATAACTTCGATAGGTTTCTAATTGCGTAAACAGCACCTCATGACGACGCTTCATATGTATACCTCCTTTTTTTCACTAGCATTTTATTCGATATAAAATTGGAAATTCCTTCTATAATCTTGTGGTTTTATCTAGACGGGTGGGTTTGGTACGTAAAGTTGGAATTTGGCACGTAAATTTAGAAATCGGCACGTAAAAGATAGATCCGGCAAGTAAAAGATAAATCCGGCGCGTAAATTAGAAATTAGGCACATAAGTCCGTGATTTGGCCCGTAAAAAAAGACTGACTTTGGAAAGTCAGTCTAGGTGATGCGAGGTGCTTCCTCCCATCTTATATAGTATATGTTAGAACAGGATTAAGGGTTACAACCATTCTGCCAATACGCTTCTTTCACCCGCTCGATTTGGGCTAGATGTCCGCGGACATGCTGAACACGATATTCTAGCAATTGTCTGAACGTGAACGGTCCAGCGTCAGTATACATCCCGACACGCTTACTTTGCTCGGCATTCAGCCCCTCTAAAACAGGCACCATGCTGGAACGAAGTAATTTGAACAGGAGAAGATAAGTTTCACGGTCCAAATCCTCATACCTTAACTTCTTAGCCCATGCCTCCTGGTCAAATGACTCAAGAACGGGCGACTCTTCGACTAATACTTTTTTCATTCTCTGTGCCGAAACCATCTCAGAATCCGCAACATGGATAATGATTTCATGAATGCTCCATTGATCCGGGCTAGGTTTGAACCGCAACTCTTCCTCATTCAGCCCTTCAATGGCGTCCAGCAGCAACCCATATCCACAACGATACTCTTCAATCAACTTTTTCACGTCCATATCCCCCTACTAAAGGATAATACCAAGTACATATAGAATTAAAGAATACTAGAAAGGTGTGTGGCTACGATTTTTCAAAAATTAATTTCATATATAGAAGATATAAAGAATCTCAACCATAGCAGCGGGGCCGCACTTGTGATTATCAAGGACAATATGATCGTGCTAGAGCACTACAGCGGCTATCATTCTAACATAAAAAACTCCCGTCCGATTGATGAAACTTCGCAATTCAATGTCGCTTCAGCAAGAAAAAGTTATCTAGGTTTAGTGATAGCATATGCTTTGTATGAAGGTAAAATGAATTTAGATGACCTAGCTGTCCAATATTTTGAACACATAGATAAGGATCTTCTAGAAAAAACCACCATCCGGCATCTGGTTACCCATTCTCACGGCTTACATCAAATGGAGGATGGAGCCATCATCAGGGAGTTTCATCATGGCGAGAGTTGGGCGTATAGAGGGATTAACATCTTAATGATAACCGAACTAGTAAACAGGCTTCATGGTAAAAGCTTCCCCGAACTGCTCGAAGAACGAGTGTTCAAGCCGTTGGGTTTTACAGAAACGGCTTGGCAAACAAAGCCAAATGAAAACTTGGTTCCGGTCGTTGATGCCCCCGAAGAGCCTGCCTCCTATAAATTGGGACAAACAAACAACGGGATGGATTCCAATCTCCATACCTCGGCTCGAGAGTTTGCACAATGGGGAAATCTTCATTTGAACAAGGGAATGGGAATCGTTCCAAAAGAAGTGATTCAATTGGCAACGGAAGTCCAAAGTCCTCCTTTTAAAAATAAAGAATTGCCGCAAAACGGCTTATTCTGGTTTGTCCAAGGTACCCCGGCCAAACACAGCGAATTGGGTGAACGTGTCCCAAAAGGCTCCTATCAAATACTTGGTGTCACCGGACCAACATTACTTGTGATTCCAGAATACAATGTTGTTGTCGCAAAAATGTTCAATAAACGATATAACTATGGAGGTAGTAATTATCTTCATTACCTAAGGGAGTTTAGCAATTTAGTGGCGGATACGTTTCAAGGGAGGATTAACGATGAGTAAACAAAGCAAGTTAGTATTTTACGGTGCAATCAGCTTGGATGGCTACCTCGCCCGTGAAAATCATTCGTTGGATTGGTTATTTGGGACGGAGGGGGAAGAAGAAACAGGTTATCAGGAATTTTACGACAGTGTTGATACGATTTTGATGGGAAGAAGTACGTACGACCAAATTGCGATTCTTTCACCTGAAAAATTCCCTTATGAAGGGAAGGCATGTTATGTTTTTTCCCGTAGGATGACAGGCCAAGATGAACATGTTACATTTATTAATGAAGATATCGCAGGTTTTACGCAGTCCTTGAAGGAACAGGAAGGCAAACGGATTTGGGTAGTTGGTGGTGGAGAAGTATTAAAGCCGCTACTAAGGCTGGTAGATGAATTTATTATTCAGATTGCGCCAACGATTATTGGAAAGGGAATTCCGTTGTTTGTGCCAGGGGACCAGGAAAACAAACTCACGCTGGTCGATGTTCGGCGCTATAAACAGTTTGCTGAATTGCATTATGAAGCCAAAAGATAACACCTGTCATGGACCCCTGGCCGGCCGCCATTACCTAGCCGTTTCTGTATAAGTAACATTGACAACTTGCTCAGTTTCTTTGGTAAATTCAATGTCTACATAGACACCGAATTCTTTTTGATTTTCTTTTAACCATAATTTGAACTTCTCAGTTGTGGTACGGTCTCCATTTTTTCGTCCAACATAAAGATAGTCAACGATTTGCGCGTTCGGATACTTTTCCTTCGTTTTGTCCATTGCTACCTTACTCCACTTAGCATAGGGAGGAGTCGGTTTCTGCTCTGCATAGGCAGCATCGTCGAATGGAGGTAGATAGGCACTGTTACAGCCAAAAAGGATCATTAAACAAACTAGAAGCTTTTTCATGTAAGCACCCCCTTTATGTGTCTTACTATGATGGCATCCAGTGTAAAAAATATGTACTTGGCTTCATAAACGGGATATTAGACCCATTAAAAAAAGGAAGAGGTGCGAGAGCATGAAGAAAAGAATTGGCTGTTTGCATGCACATTATTCGAACATTGATTATATCGAAATAGCACTTTCGGCCTATGACGTTGAGTTAAGTCATTTTGTTGATCCGGGATTGATGGTTCGTGTGATGTCGGACCCGGATTTCACGAAGTCCGATGCCAAAAGGAAAGTAAAGGAACAAGTAGAATGGGTGATGAAATCAGGTGTGGACGCCGTCCTCATCACCTGTACCAACTATATTGCCTTACTGGGGGAACTTTCAACAAACGTACCGATCATTAAGATGGATGAACCGTACTTTGAAGCGCTTTGTCAGATTGACCAGCCCCAAACAATTGTGTTTACCAACCCTGATACTGTTCCAGGAACAATGGACAGGCTTCAGCAATTTGCGAAAAATCATCAGAAGAAGCTGGATATCGAAGTTCAGGTCATCGAGAATACTTTTGCATTAATCATGAGCGGGAAAAAAGATGAGTACCAAAATGAAGTTTATAATTTTTTGAAAAAATATCAGCAGAGGGTTGTTTCGGTTGCACAACTATCAATGGTTAGCGCGGCACAGCAAGTAGAGCAGGAAACATCTCAAACCATTATCAATCCTTTGAATACACTTGTTACATCTTTGGTGAAGCAGCTAAATCTAAATGGCAAAGGAATAGACTAAATTCCTTTGCCGCCTTTAGGAACAAGCGTCGAAATCCTTTCCATTCCAGCAAGGATGGGTTTCGCACGCTGAATTAATGTTTGTGTAGATTCTAGCGTTAATGACCCTTGATGGGCACTCTCGCTGCTCCATACCTCATACACATAAACCGCGTTAGGGTCCTCTGGTGCCACACTGACAAGATATAATTCGCAATCCTCATGATTTTGCAGCGATTCAGCTGCTTCTAAAAGAATCGCTGCCAGTTGTTCGCGCTCGCCTTCTTTTGCAATTAACTTGCCGTATATCCCGAATTTCTCCACATTTCATTCCTCCTCGTGTATGTAACCATTCTACTGTCATCGCCTTAATTCCTTTTACATATACAAATTAAAAAATTTTTAGGGCATCCATTTTTTTACCAGCACTTTGGGCAAATTAAAATGAAAATACGATCAAGGCAGGGAAATCCATGAGTGATGCTCAAAGAGAGGCTTTACATAAGTTAATAAAAGAACAGCAACAGGGATCCCACCAATGGCTAAAATATTGGCTAGAGTATTCCGCTTTTGATACTTGGCAATTTTGGTTTCACGTTGTGATGTTTTTGTCCCCGCTAATCATTCTTTATTTTGCGATGGACTGGAAGAGGGCACTCCAGCTCGGCTTCTATGGATTCAATGTCCATGTTTGGTTTGGCTATTTTGATGACTTTGGTTCGACGCAAGGACTTTGGACGTATCCTTATAAGATGATTCCTTTTGTCGCGCATAGTCTCGGAATGGACGCATCGCTGGCCCCGGTCTCGTTCATATTGGTGTATCAATGGACGACTAAACATAATAAAAACTATTACCTCTATACACTGATATTAAGTCTCGGTCTTTCGTTTGTCCTAAAACCGATCTTTGTCATGCACAATTTGTTCAAGTTCAACTCATGGGCAAATTACTTTCACCTGTTTCTAACCTATGGCGTGATCCTCGTCCTATCAAAAGTGATTACGGATATCTTTTTGTGGCTTCAAAAAAATGCGAAGGAGAACGGCAGCAAAGTGGGAACTAGAATTAAAAAGAAAGGTCCGGTGTTAAAGTAAATTTGGTTACCTGCCAAAAGGTGTGCTCTACCTGCAGATAGGGCTTGTTTACCTGCATAGATTCCATTTAATCTGCATATATGCATTGTTCACCTGCCTAACAAATTCAAAACACCATACTCACCGCTGAAAAAGCCAGGCGGCGGCCTGGCTCAGGTATTTAAATTACCTATATATGGATATTACGCTCGAAAGTAAGCTCAGAGTCTAGATTCAAGTGTGCATTTTAGTTACCTCTTTTATCTTACCTGCCAAAATGAATCCTCCACCTGCCAAATTGGATCACTTACCTGCATAGATTCCATTTTACTTTTACCTGCACATTTCCCAAGTTTACCTGCCTAACAAACAAAACGGCCAATCCACAACACCCAAAACACAAATAAGCCAGGCAAAAATGCCTGACTCCTAAGAAATAATAAACCTAATAAAACCTCTTGAACCCATCAAAATGCGCCTTATAGTAAGAGTTATTCAGGTTTGCGATGCTAATACCTCTTTTCTCATCAGCATGGATAAATTCATTGTTACCAAGATAGATACCTAGATGCGTAATACCTTTTTTATATGTATTTTCAAAAAAGACAATATCACCTGGTTTTGGCTGATCGACGTAGTAGGTACGGCTATAGTAGCCTGCTGCGGAATAGCGGCCGATTTTGTAGCCTGCTTTATTGGCAACATAATAGATAAATCCGCTGCAATCAAAGCCATTTATCGTAGATCCAGCCCAAACATAAGGGACACCCATTACGCTCTTGGCAGCGTTGATGAAGTCCGACGCAAAATCTCCTGTTGGTCCTGATGTTTCCGCTGGCGGGTTCACGACCGCGGCACTACCAGAAACCTTCAGTTTTTGACCCACATAAAGCATGTCTGATGTTAAACCGTTGAGGTCCTTTAATTTCTGAACGGTCATGTTGTATTGCAGTGAAATTTTCCCTAAGGTATCTCCGCTTTTCACTGTGTATTCAGTCGTTTGCTCAGGCGCAACAGGTGTTGGTGTTACAGGCTGCGTTGGAGTTGGTGCTGGCGCTACTGTCTTTCCTGTAACCTTCAAAGTTTGTCCCACATAAATCATATCTGAATTCAAACCATTAACCTGCTTCAATTGTGCAACACTCATGTTGAACTGTAAACCAATTTTGCTTAAAGAATCACCGCGTACAACGATATAGACGGAGTTGGCAGTTGAATCAGCAGGTGGAGTAACCGGAGTCACTACTGGTGGTGGAGTTGGTGTTGTTGCTGCTGTTCCTGAAACCTTGAGTGTTTGTCCAACAAAAATCAAGTCGGAAGTTAATCCATTAAGAGACTTAAGAGCACTAACAGTAGTATTAAACTGCTTGGCGATTTTGCCAAGGTAGTCACCACTTTTGACAACGTATAGACTTGTAGAAGCAGGTGCCGGTGCAGATGCTTCTGACTTTACTGGTGCGTTATCAGCCGAAACCTTAAGTGTTTGATTCACCTGAAGGAAATCAGATGTTAAGTTATTCAAACTCTTTAATTCGGAAACAGTAGTTTGATATTTTGATGCAATTTTCCATAGTGAATCTCCCTTTTCGACCGTATGCGTGCTCGCGTATGCCGAACCAGCATATACCGTCGAAAGGAAGGCAGCAGTCGAAACTGCTCGAACGATTGTTTTCTTCATCTACATTTCACCTCTATTATTCTGGTATATTACACATATTCTACCATGAATTTCCTCTAAAACGGTATAGAAAGTTTAAAAGAATGTCTAGAGCTATGCGAAATAAGGAAGATCCTCATAGTTTAATAGGGAAAAGCTCGCTTTTTGAAAAAAGAAAGTGTTATTTTGACAGCATAAAAGTAGGTAATTTTTTAGCCAATTGCACTATATAATAAATGGACTATTGTCCTAGGAGGTCTATTTTGATAATTCGAAATACCTATTTGAAAAATCGGTCAGGCAGGAATTTCTGCACCTGACAATAAAACTCAGAATGGGGATGTAAAGAACGAAAAAGGAGGGAAAAAGTGAAAAAGTATTGGATAATTACGGCCGTTGCCATCATGGTGATCGGTGCCTCACTTTTAATCTTTTTGAACAAGGATAAAAAAGATACAACAACCGGAGGTCAAAAAGCAGAAGAAACCGTACATAGGACAAATCATGTTTATCAAGTCGGCGGCGGCGTGAACCCGACGGCTTTGGATGATCTATTAAAGCAGAATAACGAAGAACGGGAGCTCCACTTTAATAAGCGGGGCTCTTTTCTATAGGGGAGAGCCTGTATAGGAGCAAAAGTGGCATTTAATAAAAGGAACCCCAAACGTACGTATCCAACTCTTCTATTACTATATTACTATCATAAAAAATCCGAAAAACTGCAACCCACAGTCTTAATATTCATTTAGGTTACTCGTATTAACACCCTTCAAATAGTGTTAAATCCCATAATATTCTAAAATATGACATTAGTTTGAACGATGAACAAAAACTGGCAAAAAAGGTAGAAAAATAGAGTAATATAGCATTGTAACTCAAATAATGTAGAAAAAGGGTGAGTTAATTTTGGGAAGTAAGAGAGAGAAAAAGGTTATACCTACAGTACTTACAGTATCATTGCTGGCAGGAAATTTATTCGGCACCATTCCTGTCATAGCAGCAGGTGAAGCAGCAACACCAATCACAAACCTCGCGACAGGGGAATTTAAAGATGCGGTTGCGCTGGAAATCAACAAAGCAGTCACGGGTGCGCTTAAGGAAAATGTAAGTGACTACTACAAGTTCACTGTTACGGCCAAACAACAAGTCCGTTTTTCAATTCCGAGAGTGCCGAATGTAGGCTGGACAGTGTCTATCTATAATGGAAGCGAAAGTAAGATTACGTACTTCCATACAGGTCACGGTTCACTAGCAACGGGAGTGGAAGAGAAGACAATCGTTTTAGAACCAGGAACATATTATGTAAAAGTTTCTGAGTATTCCCAAGCAGTAGACGTACCGTATCAACTAACAGTTTCCTCTCCATTGTTCTCTAAATCACAAATAACCGTGACAGATAATAAAGACAGTGCAGATGTTGTGAATGTAGCAGGGTTAGAAAAAGGCGATACCATTAATATCTATGACGCAGCAACTGGTGGATTAAGGCTGGCAACAGCAACCGCTTCAGACACCGGACAGGTATCATTGTCCCTTAAAGAATTTGGTCTGGTATCAGGCAAAGTGTATGTAGCATTGAAAAAATCAGGATGGGATGAGAGCCAACGAGTAGAAGTTGAAATCACAGGTGTACAATCGAATCCACTCAAAGCGGATCAAGTTGTCATTGTAAATAATACAGGCGTAGTAGATGTGATAACTATTAAGAATCTAACAGAAAATGATGTTGTGAAGCTTTACGATACTGCCGGCAACTTGCTTGGAACCAGTCTGCCAGCTGTATCAGGTCAAGCAACTATTGAAGTAGCTCAACTTGGCCAAGAAGCAGGTAAAGTATATGTTACTGTAACATCACTGGGTTATGCAGAAAGTGCAAAAACAGAGCTTACTTACTTGGGAGAAAAAGACGTAACACCTCCAGCTCAACCAGTGGTGGATGAGGTAAATGATAAGAATACAACACTTACAGGACAAGCAGAAGCTGGTGCGAAAGTAGAAGTTTTAGTAAATGGAACCGTCATTGGCAGTACGACAGCTGGAGCAGATGGAAAGTTTACGGTCACTATCCCTGCTCAAAAAGCAGGAATAGAATTAGAGGTTAAAGCAACAGACGAAGCTGGAAATATCAGTACAGCAGCAAAAGTAGTAGTAAAAGACGCAACAGCACCAGAACAACCAACAGTAAACCCAGTTACTGATAAGGATACTACTGTAACAGGACAAGCAGAAGTTGATTCGAAGGTAGAAGCAAAAGCAAATGGAGCGAACATTGGTAGTGTAACAGCTGGTGCAGATGGAAAGTTTATCGTGACAATCCCTGTTCAAAAAGCAGGAGTTGAAGTGGAGGTTACAGCTACGGACAAAGCTGGGAATATAAGTACAGTAGCGAAAGTGGCAGTAAAAGACGTAACAGCACCTGAACAACCATCGGTAAATCCAGTAACAGATAAAGATACTTCTGTAGTCGGACAGGCAGAAGCCGATTCTAAAATAGAAATAAAAGCAAATGGAACGGTCATTGGCAGTGCTACAGCTGGGGGTAATGGGAAGTTTACCGTCACAATCCCTGTTCAAAAAGCAGATACAGAATTAGAAGTTACGGCAACAGACAAAGTTGGAAATGTAAGTGAAGCAGCGAAAGTAGTAGTAAAAGACCTAACGGCATCTGGACAGCCATCAGTAAATCCAGTTACGGATAAGGATACTACTGTAACAGGAGAAGCAGAGGCTGGATCAAAGGTAGAAGTTAAAGCAGATGGAACAATTATTGGTAGCTCTACAGCTGGTCAAGATGGAAAGTTTACGGTCACCATCCCTGTTCAAAAAGCAGGTACGGAAGTAGAAGTTACCGCTACAGATAAAGCTGGAAATGTAAGTGCCGCAGCAAAAGTAGTGGTAAAAGACGTAACCTCACCTGTAAAACCAACTGTAAATGATGTAACTGACAAGGATACTATGGTATCAGGGCAAGCAGAAGCAGGCTCGAAAGTGGAAGTGAACGTAAATGGAGCAGTTATCGGCAGTGGCACAGCAGGTGTGGATGGTAAATTTACCGTTACAATCCCCGTTCAAAAGGCAGAAACGAAGTTAGTAATTATAGCAGCTGATGAAGCAGGAAATGTAAGTGATGGGTTCATAGTAACGGTAAAAGACGTAACAGCTCCAGGAACACCAACAGTTACAGAACTAACCGATATGGAAACAGTAGTGAAAGGTACTTCTGAACCGAATGCCACAGTAATTGCGAAAGTCTCTGGTGTAGAAATTGGCCAAGGAGTGAGCGATGGTAGCGGAAATTATTCAATTACGATTCCTGCCCAGCTAAGTGGTAAGGTTGTTGAAGTGTACGCAGTCGACAAGGCAGGTAATGTAAGTATTGCAACACAAGTTACCGTTCAGAAAAAGCTAGTAACCTTAATCGGTGATACAAGATATGCAACAGCTGCAAAGGTATCGCAAACAGGCTGGGAGACCGCAGAGAGCGTGTTGCTAGTAAACGGCTTTGCGATTGTTGATGGATTGACAGCCACTCCATTAGCGTCTGCAAAAAATGCGCCAATTCTATTAACAACAGCAGATTCAATCCCACAAGTAACATTAGATGAACTTGCACGCTTAAAAACAAAAGAAATTACATTAATTGGTGGAGAGGCAGTAATTTCTCCTAAAGTTGAAAGCATGTTAAAGGCAAAGGGTTATAAAGTCACTCGCATAGGCGGCGTAAACCGTAAAGACACCTCTTTGTTAATTGCGAAGGAACTCGATAAGCTAGTCGATGTGAACACTGTTTATGTAGCCTATGCTTTTGGGGAGCCTGATGCACTGTCAATTTCAGCACAAGCAGGTTTGAAAAAACAGCCAATCATTCTAGTAGACAAAACAACAGTGCCAACAGAGACATTAGCGTGGTTAAAAGATGAACAATTAACAGATGCTTACTTTATCGGCGGGGAAGCGGTCATCGCATCTGCGATCATTAACCAAATTGACAAGATTACTTTGGCAAATGTGCTCAATAACCGAATTAGCGGTACAGATCGGCATGAAACGAATGCAAAGGTCATTAGCAAATTCTATCCGGAAGCGCATTTAAACTCAATTCTGGTAGCAAAATCAGAAACCCTGAGTTTAGTGGATGCTCTAACAGCAGGACCATTAGCAGCTAAATTAGGTTCGCCTGTGGTGTTGGTATCATCCTCTTATGGATTGTTATCATCTCAAAAACAAGTTTTAGCTGGTAAACATTCTAAATACATTCACCAAATTGGCGGAGGAGTGAACCTTTCGGGCATGAAGTAATTACATAAATAATAGAAGAAAAATGGAGCTCCGCTTTTGCTAAGCGGGGATACTATTATATATTATTACAATCTTGATATAACGTATAAGGATTCCAACTAGTTATAATAATATTCAATCTAACAAAAAACTGCATGAACAACTAAACAGAAAAAGCTGATACTTATATGTGAACGTATCCATAAAGTATCAGCTTTTTTAAATTTATTTAATAACAGTGTCTTTCCTAACTAACTCTTTTAAAAAGTCTAGTACCTCTTCATGCAGCTCTTCATCCTGCA
Source organism: Neobacillus driksii (assembly GCF_013409995.1). Taxonomy (GTDB): domain Bacteria; phylum Bacillota; class Bacilli; order Bacillales; family Cytobacillaceae; genus Neobacillus; species Neobacillus driksii. The sequence continues at coordinate 218,903 of NZ_JACCBX010000005.1, read as the reverse complement.
AAGCAAACTCCACTGTAGTTTTCACAAAACCAATCTTTTCACCCACATCATAGCGTTTGCCTTCAAAGTCATAAGCAAACACACGTTGAATGCTGTTTAACTTCTGAATGGCATCGGTCAGTTGTATTTCTCCGCCAGCGCCGGTTTCTGGGTTATCTAAAAATCTAAAGATTTCAGGTGTTAGGATGTATCGGCCCATAATTGCTAAATTTGATGGAGCTGTTCCACGTGCTGGCTTTTCAACAAAGTTATTCACCTGGTAAAGACGCCCCGTTTGAATCAATGGATCGATAATCCCGTAGCGATGTGTTTCATTTTCTGGAACCTGTTGGACACCAATGACTGAAGAAAGGGTAGCTTCATATTCCTCTATTAATTGTCGCAAGCAAGGTGTGTTACTTTGAACAATATCATCACCTAAGAGAACAGCAAACGGCTCATCCCCAATGAAATTGCGAGCACACCAGACAGCATGTCCAAGCCCTTTTGGTTCTTTTTGACGAATATAGTGAATATCAGCTAGGTTAGAGGAATACTGAACCTTGTCGAGTAATTCAAATTTCCCTTTTTCAGCTAAATTTTGCTCAAGTTCATAAGAAGAATCAAAATGATCTTCAATCGAACGTTTTGATTTACCGGTAACAATAATGATATCTTCAATCCCGGAAGCAACAGCTTCTTCGACAATATATTGGATTGTTGGTTTATCAACAATCGGCAGCATTTCCTTTGGCATTGCTTTTGTAGCGGGTAAGAATCGTGTTCCTAATCCTGCTGCCGGAATAATTGCTTTACGTACCTTTTTCATAAAACTAGTCCCGCCCTTTCAATTTTTGTGTTTTTTAGTTTGTTACAAATGCTTGTTTTGAAGGCATGTAAATATTATACAATAGATTCCTGTAAATAATATTCTGACAATTTAGTGGAAGGCTGATTCAAAAAAGTGGAAAAAAGGTCCTGCTTAATTAAGAAAAGGTAAATGGTTTATTTACAAAAATTAAAAGTAGTTATTTGAAAACAAAAAAACTGATTGGGAAACTCATCCCAATCAGTTTGTAGATGCTGTAGTAGACTCTAATTCTAATTGTGCTTTTAACTCATTTTGAACGCGTAATCGTTCATCTTCAGGAATTTGTAGGTAGTATATTCCGTTAATTTTCGTTCCTGCACCTTTTATTTCCATTTGTTGGATGTTGCTTCCTGCACTTTTGTAATTCTTTTGAATATCAACCATTTGATCAAAGGTTAAATTGGTCTTAACATTTTCGCCAATCGCTTTGAATATATCTGAGAAGTTGGCTAAGCTGGAAACACTTGCGCCCTCTTTGATAACAGCCTGGATAACTTGGCGTTGTCTTGTATTACGGCCAAAGTCACCATTAGGATCCTGTTTACGCATTCTAACGTATGGTAATGCTTCCTCTCCAGTTAAGGTAATTTCACCAACTGGGAAATGGACATTGTCTTGAGTAAACTCGAGGTTATTTATGACAGTTACCCCACCAACTGCATTAACGATATCTTTAAACCCTTCCATATTCACCTTCATATAGTAATCAATTGGGATATCTAAAAAGTTCTCCACGGTATCCATCGCCATTTCGACACCCCCAAAGGCGTGGGCATGGTTGATTTTATCCTCAAATCCTTTACCAATGATTTTAGTACGTGTATCACGAGGAATGCTAAGCATTTTAGCAGTGTTTGTATTTGGATTCACGGTAAGGACAATAATCGTATCTGTGCGCCCTTTATCACTTTGTGAATCAACACCAAGCATTAAAACAGAGAAAGGATCCTTTTCAACAAATTCTACCGGCTCTGTACGTTTTTCAGATTGTTTGCGCTCAATCGGAACATGCATGGTATCGACAGCATTTTTAAAAGAATTGTAGACTGTGAAAGCATAGGTTCCGCATGCAATCATTACCACGAGTAGAACAATTCCAGTGGCCTTCAACCACTTCTTACCTTTTTTATTAGATCTCATATGAGTTTACCTCCGAAAAAATGACATTTTTTACGTCTAAGAAATAGAATACCAAAAATGTAGGGAGAATAATACAAGAAAGTTATTACCAATAGCTTAAATCGTAAATTTATTGATAATATTACACAAATATTTCTATTTTACATTAGTTGACAAATGATTTACAAAATTTGAGAAGTTTAGTAGAATAGGCAAAAGATAAATAGAAGGAAGGAGAAATTTGCCGAATGGGGAGTAAGAATAAGGAGGAAGAGTTTACTCCGAATGAATTCTTTGATATCGTTAAGAAGGCTTATGATCGTGGCGTAAGTGACCAAGGTGTTACTGTTGCAAAATTGATTGAAGATTTGAAAATCGACCTGATGAAAATGAAGGCTCAATAATATAGAAGAAAGGCAAACTAGCTTAAAGCTAGTTTGCCTTATTTTTTAACGAAGTATTCAACAAGGTAATTTGCCCATACGTTTAACCCTTCGGCATTGGGACCGCTTTGAGTCACATAATCATTTATTTGAGGATTATCGGTTGCTGGCCAAGCTGACCAATGGTCTAGATACGTTAAATTGTTTAATGTAGCATATTCCTTTAATGCCTTTACTTGAATGGAATAATAATTAGGAAGATAGAATGGATAGGATGGCTGAAGAATGAAGGTAGTTTCTGGACTTTCAGCCTTAATATCATCCATTATTTTTGTCAAATTGGCTAATGTAACATCAATGGTAGTTGTACCGTTGTCATTTAAAAGAAAGGGTTCAATGACAACGAGCTGTGCCTTTTCTGCTGCTATTTCTAACTGTTTATTCCCTGCAATAAAGTCATCTGACGTTGAATCAAATGTATGAAGTGAAGTAGATATTCGTTTACTACCGAAACTTTCTGTTAAGCCTTGAGAAACCACGTTTCCCCATTGAAGTGCACCAGAGCCAACGAAGAGAATCTTAAAAGGGTTACCAGCCTTCATAGAAAGGAGGAACTGATCTTTTGCGGTTTCAGGCCAATTTCCAGCCATCTTCAAATATTCTTCATAATTGTTAGCCGTGTTATTTTCCTGGTCGACTTTCTTATCATGTTCAGATTTAACGGCCTGTACTGTTGTTTGCTTATTCCAAGAAATATGGCTAAAAGCAAGAACACCTATGCAAACCAACGCCCAAATGGCAGTAAGTAAATATTTCATGTTTATACCCCCAAATGCAATTCTTCTATATAGTATAGCAAAAATATACGAAAGAATTGGATTCTATTTACAAAAAAACTATATAATTTACAGATTACTAGTGAAAGTAGTTTTTTTATTGTGATAATATGAGTAATGTCGTAAAAATTCCATTTAATTATGATTAAAGAACTAAATGGGAAATAAGACCATATACAAAAAACTACAAATATTTACAAAAGGTATGGTATTATTGTTTAGGTGATTTACAAAAAAATTGTAAATCTATTTCCAAGTAATAACTACTTTTATTCTACAAAAATCATGTTAAAATGACATAGGTTGAAATAAATATTCACCACCCGTCACAAATTGACAAAGTTCGACAGGTAAAAATGGTATAATACTCTTTGTTTTAAAAAGACACGCACAGGAGGATCTGTAATGGAAGAAACAATTAGTTTGAAAGAATTACTAGAGACGTTAAAGAAACGACTCGTTATGATTATATTGATTACGCTGACTGCTGGTTTAGTGAGCGGAGTCGTTAGTTACTTTTTCCTTACCCCAATATACCAGACTTCGACACAAATTCTTGTTAACCAAGCAAAGAGTGATCAGGCTGCATACAACTACAATGAAGTTCAAACAAATCTTCAGTTAATTAATACCTACAATGTAATTATTAAAAGTCCTGCTATACTAGACAAGGTTGCAGACGAGCTAAAGCTAGATATGACTGCAGCACAACTGAATGAAAAAGTTACTGTTGGAAGTGAAAAGGATTCACAGGTCGTAAACATTTCCGTCCAAGATGAAAGTGCAAATACTGCAGCGAAAATAGCTAATAAAACAGCTGAAGTTTTTAAAACTGAAATTTCGAAAATTATGAATGTAGATAACGTCAGTGTCCTCGCTAAAGCAACAGTAGCTGAGAAACAATCACCAATCAAACCGCAACCGTTGCTAAATGTGGCAATTGCGATTGTTGTTGGTTTAATGGCATCAGTTGGCCTTGCCTTTTTACTTGAATATTTTGATAACACGGTAAAAACTGAACAGGATATTGAAAAAATACTAGGACTTCCTATTCTTGGTGTAATTGCAACGTTTGATAATCAAAAGATGGAAGAATTGAAAAGACGTAAGTCAGCAGTAGGTAGAGCGAATGGAAGAGGTGAGAGTATTGGTGTTTAAGAAAAATAAAAAGGTAAGAACTATAGACCCAGCTAGAAAACTTATTGCTTCATTAGATCCGAAGTCGCCAATTTCAGAACAATATAGAACGATTAGAACAAATATACAATATTCGTCTATTGATAATGAAATCCATACGATCATGGTTACCTCTTCAGGACCTGGTGAAGGTAAATCTACGTCGGCAGCTAACTTGGCGGTTGTCTTTGCTCAACTTGGGAAAAAAGTCCTACTTGTAGATGCGGATCTTCGTAAGCCGACTGCACATCGTACATTTGGTGTTAATAATTTATTTGGTTTTACAACAGTTCTAACAAAGCAAGCAACGCTTGAAAAAACAGTCATTGAAACGGAAGAAAAGGATTTATTTATATTAACTAGTGGACCAGTACCTCCGAACCCGGCAGAACTTTTGAGTTCAAAATCAATGGAGCAATTCATTGAATCTGCACAAAAATTATTCGATTATATTATTTTTGATACACCGCCACTATTAGCAGTAGCAGATCCTCAAATTATTGCAAATAAGGTGGATGGTTCTATTTTTGTTATTTCTAGTGGTAAGACTGAAATTGAACTTGCAAAAAAAGCAAAAGAATTGCTCGATAATGCACAAAGTAAAATGTTAGGAGTTATTTTGAATAATAAAGAAATGAAGAATAACGACTACTACTATTACTACGGTACAAAATAAATATATGAAATAATTAAGTTATTAGAAAGAGAGTGATGGTCGTGATTGATTTACATTGTCATATATTACCAGGTATCGATGACGGAGCACAGTCTCTTTCTGATAGTATTAACATGGCAAGAAAGGCTGTTGAGCAGGGGATTCATACAATAGTTGCAACTCCACATCACATGAATAGTCGTTATGAAAATCCTAAACATTTAATAATTGATAGAGTCGAAGAGCTTAATAAAAAGTTGATTGAAGAGAATATAGATTTGAAGATACTTTCAGGTCAGGAAGTCCGAATACATGGAGAATTGATTGAAGGATATAAAGTGGGAGAAATTTTGCCAGTAAATCATACCTCTTACCTATTAGTAGAATTTCCATCAAACCATGTACCCCGTTATTCTGAAAAATTATTTTATGATCTGCAAATGAATGGACTAACACCAGTGGTTGTCCACCCAGAACGGAATCAGGAAATCATAGAATCCCCAGATATACTTTATCAATTAGTGAAAAAAGGGGCATTGACACAAGTGACTGCAGGGAGCATAAAAGGTGACTTTGGAAAGAAAATAAAAAACTTTTCACTCCAATTAATCGAAGCTAATTTGACTCACTTCATTGCATCTGATGCTCACAATATTAAGGGACGTTCTTTTAAAATGAGAGATGCCTTTGAAGTTATTGAAAAAAAGTACGGTACTGATATTGCTTACATGTTTGAAGAAAATGCTGCTCTCGCCATCGCAGGTAAGCATGTCTATAAAGAGGATCCTGAAAGTATCAAGAGAAAAAGACTATTCAATATATTTTAAATACTAATATGCCGATAAGAATGGCTAACAAGCCAACATATCATTCAGACTTACAGGCTGAACGGCGAGCCGTCCCTGTCCGATATCCAAGGGAGCACTCGATCACGCTGTGGGAGGGAAGAGAGATCTCCAAATCCTTAGACGCATGTCGTCAAAGGTATGATGTGAGGGCGGGTTAGATGCCCAATTTTAATAATATAAAATACATATCTAATGAAAGCATAAGCATTTGTTGGGCTGCGTTTTTATTAGGTATTTATCTTTTTGCAAATTGGTTAGATCTCCATAGAAAAATTGGCGCGAGGATAAAAATGAAAAGGGTCAGAACTGAGGTCATATCCTAGCGATCCTATGTAAAAGAATTCTATTTGTACCTAAAGTAATGTCTACCCTACTATAACTACAAATATGAGTAGATATAATTCTAACACTGAAATCATTTTGTTCCGAAAAAGACAAGTACTGGGAGCAAATTCCAGAGTTTTTTTAATGTAATTTTTATGGAAAATGTCATTGCGTTTGGAAAGGTTAGGATTTTAATACAAAAAGATATTTCTATTCAGCCAAAAGAGATAATAATGAACTTGTCAAATTCAATAAGAGTTCTAATAGTAATATAGAGTTTGATTGCGGGAGGGGATTCCGTTGGAACATAAGAGACAATTTGATTTTTTTCAGGAATATGCTGTTTCAGAAACTTATATCCAATATCTTTATAAAGAAGAAAAGAGACACTTTTACCATCTGACGAAACGCTTATTTGATATTATTTTTTCATTTTTGGGCTTATTAATTACTCTGCCAGTAATATTAGTATTTGCCATAATAATAAGAATTGATTCTCCAGGTCAAGCATTTTTCCTTCAGGAGAGAGTAGGCCTAAATGGAAGTTACTTTAGAATAATCAAATTGAGATCAATGAGAATTGACGCGGAAAAAGGTGGAGCACAATGGGCACAAAAAAATGACCCAAGAGTAACAAATATAGGTTGGTTTATTAGAAAGACTAGAATTGATGAACTACCACAACTTGTAAATGTTCTAAAAGGAGACATGAGTTTAATAGGACCTAGACCAGAAAGACCGGTATTTACTGCACAATTTAATGAAGAAATACCTGGCTTTGTTGAGCGTTTGCGAGTGAAGCCAGGAATAACTGGTTGGGCTCAAGTTAATGGAGGTTATGATATTACACCAAAAGAAAAGCTTGATCTCGATATGGAATACTTAAATAATCTTAGTTTTATTTTAGACCTTTTAATAATAATTAAAACTGTAAAGGTATGCCTAACTGGTAATGGAGCGAGATAGGGCATACGATAGATATATAAAGAGTAATACTTAAATTAAAAATTATATAAATTATAGTTAGTTCATATTTGTTAGTAATCGCATAATTTGACTATATCATTTAAAAGGGAAGGATAAAAATGAATAATAAATCAAAAATATATGTGGCTGGCCATCGTGGTTTAGTCGGTTCAGCAATTGTTAGAATGCTGAATAAAAAAGGTTACAAAAATATCGTATTTCGTACTAGTAAAGAACTAGACCTTAGAGATAAATTTGCAGTGGATAGCTTTTTTGCTGAAGAAAAACCAGAATTTGTTTTTCTTGCTGCAGCAAAAGTTGGGGGTATTGTTGCTAATAACCAATATCCTGCTGACTTTATTCGTGATAACTTATTGATTCAAACTAATATCATAGACGCAGCATATCGAAATAATGTGAAAAAGCTATTATTCCTTGGAAGCACATGTATATATCCAAAATTAGCACCACAGCCATTAAAAGAAGAGTACTTATTAACAGGTTTACTTGAACCTACAAATGAACCATACGCTATTGCAAAAATTGCTGGGATAAAGATGTGCGAATCATATAATCGGCAATATGGTACAGAATATATCTCAGTAATGCCGACTAATTTATATGGGGAAAATGATAATTTTGATTTACATACTTCCCATGTGTTGCCTGCATTGATTCGCAAATTTCATGAAGCAAAAGAAAATAATGCGGAATTTGTTGAAGTATGGGGTACTGGTACACCCAAGCGTGAGTTCTTATATGCAGATGACCTTGCAGATGCATGTATTTACTTAATGAACAATTATACAGGTAATGAAATTGTGAATATCGGAGTTGGAGAAGATATATCCATTAAAGAATTGGCTGGAAAAATTAAAAAGGTTGTAGGTTATACTGGTGAAATAAAGTTCGATACTACTAAACCAGATGGAACACCAAGAAAATTAGTCGATGTTAAAAAGCTTAATCTTTTAGGCTGGAGAGCCACAACAACTTTAGATGATGGACTAGAGAAAGCTTATAACTGGTTCATAGAAAATGAATTTACTAAAATAAACTAATAAATATAGGAGGACAAAATGAAAAAGGCATTAATTACAGGTGTAACTGGACAGGACGGTTCTTATTTAGCAGAACTTCTATTAGAAAAGGGTTATGAGGTACACGGAATGATTCGAAGAAGTTCATCTTATAATCAAGAACGCTTAGAGGATCTACTTACTGAAGAAGAAGTAGATGCACTTTTCAATAGTGGAAACTTTTACCTCCATTATGGAGATGTTACCGATGCGTTAAACGTAACACGAATAATTGGTGAAATACAACCGGATGAAATATACAATTTAGCAGCGCAATCTCATGTGCGAGTTTCATTTGATATGCCAGGATATACATTAGATGTTGATGCAAAAGGGACATTAAATATCCTAGAAGCTGTAAGAATCTTGGGTTTAACAGAAAAAACTCGTGTTTACCAGGCTTCTACTTCTGAGCTGTTTGGAAAAGTTCAAGAGGTACCACAAAGAGAAACAACACCATTTTATCCTCGCTCTCCATATGGTGTAGCAAAAATATATGGATTTTGGATTACAAAAAACTACCGTGAATCTTACAACATGTTCGCAGTAAATGGTATTTTATTTAATCATGAATCAGAACGTCGTGGAGAAACCTTCGTTACCCGAAAAATTACTTTGGCTGCAGCACGTATTGCACAAGGTAAACAAAAAAAATTAACATTGGGTAATCTTGATTCTTTGCGTGACTGGGGATATGCTAAAGATTACGTTGAATGTATGTGGCTAATTCTTCAACATGATACCCCGGAGGATTTTGTTATTGCAACAGGTGAAATGCATACAGTCCGTGAATTTGTAGAAATTGCATTAAAACACGTAGGAATTGAAATTGAATGGTCAGGAAAGGGCATTGAAGAAAAAGGAATAAATAAAAAAACAGGAGAGATAATTGTTGAAGTTGACCCAAAATTCTTCCGTCCTGCAGAAGTGGAGCAGCTATTAGGTGATCCAAATAAGGCTAGAACATTATTAGGATGGAACCCAACAAAAACTTCTTTTGAAGAATTGGTACGTATCATGGTTACAGCAGATGTAGAAAAGGTCGAGAAAGAAGTAAAAAATAAGAAAATGTTTGATTAATTTAGGATAATTACGGAAATTAATCCGTAGCAGTATTGTGACCCAAGGGCATATACAATGCTATAAAACATTTTGTTTATTTACTACAGAAAATGATATTTCTGCATATTAAAATAATTCAATAAGGAGTCTTCCGTCAATTAGGTGATAATCAATTAGGTTATTAGTAGAAGGAAGGCTTCTTTTTTTTAGAAGTGAATTAGATAATGTTGGGAATTTGTCATAATGCATTGGGCAGGAAAATATTAAGAATTAATACTATTAAAATTAGTATAGTTATAATTAAAAGGTTTAAGCTTATGTTTTGCACTAATAGTTTTAGATTTCTAAAATTAAATTTGATAAAAAAACATATTGCAATACAAAAAATGATTACTGTAAAATCATTAGATCTGTTTAATATGAAGAGGGAGATTGAAGATTTTGAAGATTCTTTTGAATTATGCTGATATCAACTTTAGAAAACAACAAAAGCTAAACTCTAAAACAGGTTTAAATGTAGGAGGATTTGATAAAGTTATAGAATTTAACCCTGAATTATTAGGGGATGAATTTTACAAAGAACATGGATCCTTCGTTGCAAATAATAAAAAAGGGGCAGGCTATTGGATATGGAAACCCTATTTAATACTAAAGACTTTATTAGAGTATTCAAATGAGGGAGATTATATTTTTTATTGTGATTCTGGGGCCATGTTTATTAATTCCGTTGAGTATTTAATAGAGGCTCTAGAGAAGTCTAATCAAGAAATTCTCTTAACTGAAATTCCATTATTAGAATATCAATGGACAAAGAAAGAATGTTTTATTGAATTAGGTTGTGAAGGAGATGAATACAAAAATACTAATCAAATTCAAGGTGGATTTATCCTAATTAAAAATAGCAGAAACACTATAAGGTTTTTCGAAAATTTCATGAATGTTTGTTCTAATTATAAATTAATTAGTGATGTAATGGATGAGAATATTAACAAAGATTTACTTTCACATCGACATGATCAATCTTTATTAAGTTTGTTAGCAAAAAGGGAAAAACTTGAAGTCTTTAGAGATATTTCTCAATATGGGATTAGACCATGGCAGTATATTAAACCTGATAGGGATTACTGTATTAGGAAATACCCGAACTCAACATATCCTCAAATTGTAAATTTATTCCGGAGAGACAATTGGAGAAAAGTACTAGTAAAAGAAAAAATAAAAGATTTAATTGGTGCTAGATTGAGGTATTAAAATGAAAAGGCTAGTTCAAAATTATTTATATAATTTAGGTTATCAGATTATAGTACTTATATTACCATTTATTACAATTCCTTATTTAACCAGGGTGCTCGGTGCAGAGAATCTAGGGATTGAAACATATACACTCTCAATAGTATCAATATTTTCAGCATTTGCAACATCCGGGACAACTGTTTTTGCAACAAGAATGGTTGCAAATTTAAGGAATGAACAAGATGAGTTAAATAAAATTACCTATAATATTTTTCTAATAAGAACAGTTATGGGAATAATTGTTATAATAATATTTTATCTAATTGCATTTAAATTAAAGTATACAAACTTTCTAATCTTACAAATGATATTATTATTAGCAAACGTTTTATTTGATTTCACTTGGTATTTTTCTGGGAAAGAAAGGTTCAAAGAATTAACAACAAGAAATCTTCTCGTAAAAATAGTAGGTTTCCTCTTGACAATAATACTAGTAAAGGATTTAGGCGATTTAGATATTCTAATAATTATAAATGGTTTAGTGTTATTAGTTCCTAACATATATTTTACGATAATATTCTTGCGAGAAGTTGGGAAGCCAAAAAGGAAATATTTTAATACCGAAACACTATTGAACCTTGTTAAGTTGTTATCCCCTTTTTTTTTGTTGGCATTTGTAACTCAAGTTTATATGAATATTGATAAATTAATTATCGAACATTTTAATATGACTTATGAATTAGGTATATATAGTCAAATGATTAAATCTTTTAATGTATTTTTAGCACCAATTACTGCAATAGGGACCATTTTAATGCCTTTTATGTCAAATTTGCATTATAAAAAAAGTCAGAATGAAATGAAAGACATATTAAAATTGAGTACAAATCTAATTTTTCTATTATCGATTCCTATCTTTTTTGGATTGTTATTGATATCGGAGGAATTTGTGGAACTATACTTTGGACATAATTATATTGATTATCTTGGTATTTTTAGAATCGGCCTTGTGTTAATTATAACTGGTAGCTTATCAAATATTATTATCCAACAAGTCGTTTTACCTAATTTTCAAGAAAAAATATATTTACAGGGACTAGTAGTAGCAACAATTGTCAGACTACTAATTTTAATATTGTTTATAAATTTTATTAATATTTATGCTGCAATCTTAGCATTCCTGATAAGTGAACTTTTATTATTGTCTTGGTGTATTTTTAAGACAAAAAAAATAATCAATGTTATTCCTGAACTATTCAGTCTAAATAATCTTAAAATAATTTGTTCAGGGTTAATTATGATAATTGTTTTAAAGATATTAAGCTTAGGGATTTTTGGAAGTATTATTTTGGGATGTTTAATATATCCTCTATTACTGACTATATTTAGGGAGAATTTATCCAAAAAAATAAAATTAAATTTCTCTAAATTGTTTAACAATTAGTTTTTCTTACACTATTTAATGGAATAAATTTAGAGGTTTTGAAGGTGATTTCTCATTACTTTAGTTTAAAATAAATAAAAAGTGATTAAGGTTGTGGAAAATATGCATAAAGTGTATTTGGCCGATAATAGTTTTTCCGGACATCATAAGGTTTATTTAGATTCATTATTGGCTATTGATAGTACAATTGATATTTCTATTGAAACGAAATTTAATCAAGATAAAATCAATATAAATTATTATTTAGATAGATATAAATTCATAAACAACATTACTTCAATGATTGAAGGACCAAATAATAGCTTGATTCTTCATCTTTTATATATTGATAATCTGTATACCAATCCCGTGTTTCCATCTTTTTTGAAAAATCATACGATTATTGGAACATTACATCACTATCCCCAAAATAAAATAAAAATGAAATTATTAAAAATTTTTTCTAGAAAAATTACTTTAATAATTGTTCATTCCGAATATATAAAAAACATATTGAAAAAGAATGGGATTTCTAATGTTGAAGTAGTTCATTATCCTAGTTTTTATGAATATGAAATGATTAGTGATAAGTATGCAATCAAGAAAGATCTAGGAATACCTACTGATAAAATTGTTTTATCTGCTCTTGGGGGAACACGATCAGATAAAGGTCTAGATATATTATTAGAAAGCTTTAAATATATTCCAGATGATATAAAGAGAAAAGTATTATTAAACATTGTGGGTAAAGAAGAAACATATAATGAAGAATTTATAAATGAAAAAATAAAAAATTATGGTATCAATTCAAGAATCTATCTTGATTTTGTATCTGATGAAGATTTTATTTCAAACGTACTAATTAGTGATTTTATTATATTACCTTACCGTAAATTTTTTACTGGAAATAGTGGTCCTATGACTGAGTCTATAAGAAATAATATCCCTGTTATTGGACCTGATTATGGAAATCTTGGTTACTTAATTAATAAATATAACTTGGGCTATACCTTTGATGTAGAGGATCCTATTTCTTTAGCAACAACAATTACCAATGGTATAGAAAATAAAAACAGGGATTTTAAAAGTAAATATAGTGAATATATTTCGGTGGAAAAATTTAAAGAAAGCTACAAAAATTTGTACAAAGGATTAGCAAAATAGGAGAAGTTATGAAAACTAGTTTAATACAGGATAAAATTTTACCCTTCTTAATGGTTGTATTTATCTATAGCTATGCATTAGAGGCAATACTTATAAAAAATATTGATATGACAATACCGACTTTTTTTATAATATGTCTTGTTATAATATTGCTTGTATTTCAGAAAAATTCCTTAAAAATATTTAATGTTGAAGATTATATAATATTAACATTTATTTTATATTTACTGACGCATTCTATTTTTATATCCGAGCCCCAAGAAGCCCTTAAGATAATATTCGGTTCTATAATTGCATTTTATATAGGGCGTTATGCAGATATGTTAAAGGAAGGTAATTACAAATTTCTTAAAAAAACAATAAATATATTCACATATATATTGTTAATTTTTATCTTTATAAATTTTTTTAGTGATAGTAACCAATATAGAGTAACTGTAGGAGAGTCAAACCCCATAGCAATTGGCGAACTTTTGGGAATTTTTGCTATATTAAATTTTTTTGATGAAAATGGAATAAATAAAAGTAAAATTGAAATTTTAAATACTTTTATAGGACTTTTTGTAATTTTGGCGATTGTTGGTAGTAGAGGTGCCTTTTTTGCAACCATTTTATCAATTGTAGTAATCTCGATTATTATTTCTACTTTGAAAAAGAAAATTTATTTAATTTTAGGTATATCATTACTCTCATATCTTTACTTTATTATTACTACAAGTTCGTATGTCTTAAATAAATTTCCAACAATATTTAGATTCTCCTTTAATAATATTATAAATGATCCATCAATTACTGGTAATCAAAAATTTACTGGGCGGTTTGATGTATACTTGGAAAGTATTAGATTATTCCAGGAAAATCCCATTTTTGGTGCAGGCGCAAATGTTGTTTATTCTCACAATATTTTTCTCGAACTATTAGCTTCCACGGGTTTAGTTGGCTTTTTGATTATTGTATTTTTCTTAGCAATACTATTTTTCAGGATTTGGCATTTATTAAAAAATAAATATGCAATCTCCTTAATTAGTGTTTTTATCTTTCTTTTTATTTACAGACAATCTAGTTTTAATCTAACCAACTCTAAAAGTGTATTTTTATTCGCAGGAATAATTGTAAGCATATATTACTCCTTAAAATTGAAATCTAAAAAAGAACTTTAATAAATCTCATTTATCAATAATCTAAAATATAATTAAAATAATTAGAAAAATAGTTGAAGATAAATTTATTAAACTAGTATCTTTACAACTATACGTCCTGAAAAGATATGAGGTAGGTGTATTAGTATTAATATGTACTCAGAAATAACAATTGTAGTTGTGGCATTTAATCGACCAAAATCTTTATTAAGAATTTTAAGTTCAATTTGTAATGCAAATTACGGAAAAGATTCAGTTAGATTAGTTATTAGTATAGATAAGGCTTCAAATAATAATGATGTCATTGATATCGCAAATGAATTTAAATGGGATTTTGGCGAGAAAATTGTAAATGTCCAGGAAACGAACCTTGGCTTAAAAAAGCATATAATTCAGTGTGGAGACCTAACAGAAAAATACGGTAATATCATATTGTTAGAAGATGACCTGTTTGTATCTAAAGAATTTTATAATTATGCAAAGGACGCTTTAAATTATTATAGTGAAAATAATGAAATAGCTGGTATATCTCTGTACTCACATCGGTTTAATGAAACTGCGGGATTACCTTTTCAACCAATTTCAGATGGTTATGATAATTTCTTTATGCAATTACCTTCCTCTTGGGGGCAACTATGGACTGAAAAACAATGGAAACAATTTAAAGAATGGTATATAAGGAATAGTGAAAATAATACTAGGTTTAATTCAAATTTACCAAATAATATTAAGAATTGGCCAGATTCGTCTTGGAAGAAATATTTTACACTATATATGATTGAAGAAAACAAGTTTTTTGTTTACCCTTTTACTTCTTATACAACGAATTTTGGAGATATTGGAAAGCATTATTGGAAAACTAATACTACACTTCAAGTACCAATTAATAATGTAGGGAAAAAACACTGTTTTTCAAATTTAGAAGAAACTGATTCTATATACGATGCTTATTGTGAAAATATAAATTTGTATAAATATTTAATTTTAGAAAGTCCTGATGATATCCTTGTTGATCTTTACGGTGGTAAAAAAGAATATAAAAATAAGCGTTATATAATAACTACAAAAATACTAAATTATAAAATTATTAAGTCTTATTCTATGTCTTTAAAACCTCTAGAAGAAAATATAATTAGAGATATATCAGGAGATCAAGTTTATATATATGATACTTTTGAAAAAGAAATAAAGGGTGGATTAAAAGATAATGAAAACCTACATCATCAACTTGAATACTATTACCCTGGTATGGATATAAGAAAAGCATTTAAATTGTTATTCAATTTATATACAGTAAAGCTAATTTGGAAGGCAATAAAGGTTAAGATTCTAAAGGCTAGATAAAAATGAGCATAACTATTTATGGATAAGGGGAAACAATTTTGAATCCAACTGTTAGTATTATTACAGTAGCATATAATAGTGAGAAAACAATTAAGGACACTATCGAATCGGTTTTATGTCAATCATATCAAAATATAGAATATATAATAGTAGATGGGAAATCTAATGATAAAACCATTGAAATTGCAAGTTCATATAAGAATAAATTTAAAGAAAGATTAAGAATTATTTCGGAAGAGGACAATGGTCTTTACGATGCTATGAATAAAGGTATTACTGCTGCTAAAGGGGATATTATTGGTATAATAAATTCAGACGATTTTTATATTGACAAAAAAGTTATAGAAAAAGTAGTAAGTAGAATGGTTAGGGAAAATGTAGATTCCCTTTATGCTAATTTAGTATTTATTAGCGATATTGATAAGAATAAAATAGTTAGAACTTGGATTGCTAAAACAGGAAGTTTTAGGATGGGGTGGAACCCACCGCATCCAACTGTATTTATAAAGAAAAGTGTTTACGAAAAATACGGATTATTTAATACGAGTTTTAGAATTGCGGCGGATTACGATATCCTTTATAGATTTTTTGAAAAATATAAAATAACAACTACTTATTTAAATGAATATATTGTTAAGATGAGAATAGGTGGAGAATCTACTAAAGGGATAAAAAGTAATATTAAAGGTAATATGGAAATTTATCGTATTTTGAAAAAGTATAATCAAAGATTTTGTTTTTTAGTTCTTCAAATTCGTCTTTTAAGGAAAATATTACAGGTGAAAATAGGAAAATAAAATGTTTATAATATTAGTGAGCATTACCTACTTTTCAAAAAATAAACGATGATGTCATATCATGTGAATCTAATACTCATAAAGCGAATAGGCATTCTCAAGTTTATTATTCGAAATCTTAT
Organism: Neobacillus driksii; assembly: GCF_013409995.1. Taxonomy (GTDB): domain Bacteria; phylum Bacillota; class Bacilli; order Bacillales; family Cytobacillaceae; genus Neobacillus; species Neobacillus driksii. Next base: position 202,383 of record NZ_JACCBX010000005.1, on the reverse strand, counting down.
CAGAGTAAATGGATGAGCTGTAATTGCTGTATACCCATTTAACCTCTCACTTTAGGACAAGTAGAAGAGTTGTTTATTCTAATTGGATGCTCTAAAAGTCATTTGATCAGTCTAATAATAAGAGCAACATAGAATTGGTTCGATAATGTGATAATAAATCTATTAAAATTCAGTGACATTTATTATAAAGGAAGGTGGGACAAAAATGAAAATTGCTGTAGCTGGAACGGGTTATGTTGGCTTAGTTACCGGGGTTTGTCTGGCTGAACATGGTCATAACGTAACTTGTGTAGATATAGACGATAGTAAAGTTGACTTAATGAAGGCTGGAGTTTCCCCGATATTTGAACCTGATCTTGAAGAATTAATGATAAAAAATTTAGATGGATTGTATTTTACTACAGATTATAAAACCGCTTATAAGGATGCGGATGTTATATTTATTGGTGTTGGTACTCCAGAAAAGAAGGATGGATCAGCTAATTTAAGCTATGTTTATGGAGTAGCTGAGCAAATTGCTGAAAGTATAGAGAAGGATTGTGTAGTAGTTGTTAAATCGACAGTACCAATAGGTACAAATGATAAGATTGAAGCTATGATTAAATCCAATTTGTCACATAATGTAAATGTATATGTAGCTTCTAATCCTGAGTTTTTGGCACAAGGTACTGCAGTAAGGGATACACTGCACCCTTCAAGAATTGTTATTGGTGTCGAAGAGCCAATAGCAGGTGAAGTTTTAAAAGAGGTATATAAGGATTTTGATGCACCTATTGTGATTACAAACAGGAAAAGTGCTGAGATGATCAAGTATGCATCAAATGATTTTCTAGCCCTAAAAATATCCTTTATTAATGAAATTGCAAACCTTTGTGAAATTATAGGGGCTGACATAGAAGATGTTGCTCATGGAATGGGCTATGATAGTCGGATAGGAAATAGATTCTTAAATGCAGGTATAGGATACGGTGGCTCTTGTTTTCCTAAAGATACAAAAGCACTGCATTGGCTAGCTAATTTTCATGATAATGAGTTAAAAACTATTAAGGCTGCAATTGATGTGAATGAGAATCAAAAACTTAAATTGGTAAAAAAGTCTCGGAAGTACTTTGATAATTTTAAAGGTCTTAATGTAGCAGTTTTAGGATTAACCTTCAAACCAGGTACTGATGATTTAAGGGAAGCTCCATCTCTTTTAAATATTCCAATTATGCTAGAGGATGGCGCTAATATTAAAGCATGGGATCCGGTTGGAGTAGATAACTTTAAGAAAATATATCCCCATGAAATAACTTACTGCAACACGATTGAGGACACCCTAAAGGCTGCGGACGTATGCTTTATATTTACTGAATGGGATGAAGTTAAGAATTTTGACATAACAAAGTATAATAAGTTAATGAGAACTCCAATTGTACTTGATGGTAGAAACTGTTATGACTTGGCAAGTGTAAAAAAAGCAAACATCACTTATGATTCCATTGGAAGAGAAACTTTATATATATTAGAAGCGTCTCCAGTTTAGTTTTAAGCGATTAAGTATTAAACAATTTTTTTAGGTCCAAGAGGCTTTTTTAATGGAGGGTAATTATGAAACTCGTATTACTATCAGGTGGATCGGGGAAGCGGCTATGGCCTTTATCAAATGATACAAGGTCTAAACAATTTTTAAAAGTATTAGAAGGTAACAGCGAAGAAAAACAATCAATGGTCCAGCGTGTATGGGGGCAATTGGAAACAGTAGGTCTTGCATATTCTTCTGTCATTGCCACTTCTAAAATGCAAAGGGATATGATTCATAGCCAAATTGGAACGGATGTCCCACTTATTATTGAACCTGAACGTCGAGATACATTTCCTGCTATTGCATTAGCAGCTTCTTATTTGTATTCAATTCAAAATGTAACAGTAGATGAAGTGGTTGTTGTATTACCAGTTGACCCGTATGTAGAAGACGGATTTTTTGAAAAGGTAAAAGAATTAGAGAATGTCTTGCTAGATTCAAATGCAGATTTGGCTTTAGTAGGTGTAAGGCCAACTTACCCGTCCTCAAAATATGGGTATATTGTACCAAATGAATATGTAACTAGTGATTCCTATTTTACAGTTAATCACTTTACTGAAAAGCCAAGTGAAGAAAAGGCACAGACTCTTATAGATTTAAATGCTCTCTGGAACTGTGGAGTATTTGCATTTAAATTAAGTTATATAATTGATATTTTACTAGAAAAAGGTTTCCCACTAGATTATGATAAACTATCACTTCAATATAAAAATCTACCAAAAATTAGTTTCGATTATGAAGTAGTAGAAAAGGCAAAGCACATCGTTGCTCTTCCTTATGATGGTTTTTGGAAGGACCTTGGAACGTGGAATACCCTAACGGAAGAAATGGCTACAACCCAGATTGGTAAAGGTGTTTTAAGTGATGATAACGAAAACACCCATTTAATTAATGAACTTGATATCCCGGTTACAGTTATTGGATTAAAAGATATTGTCGTTGCTGCGAGCCCAGATGGAATTTTAGTTGCTGATAAAGCTTCAAGTCCAAAAATTAAAGAGCTAATTAGTGGATTTGAACAGCCGCCTATGTATGAAGAGCGGATCTGGGGATGGTCTCGTGTGCTTGATTATGCGAATTATGAGGGCGGTAACGAAATGGTTACTAAACGTATTTGCATTCACGCAGGAAAAAACTCAAGCTATCATTATCACAACCTGCGCGACGAAGTTTGGACAATTGTCCGTGGTGAAGGTGAATTAGCGTTGGATGATTATATTACTCGTGTTAAAGCAGGAGATATTATCCACCTACCAGCTGGTAAGAAGCATGGTATAAAGGCATTTACCGAATTAGAATTTATTGAGGTTCAAACTGGTATCGGAATTAGTGATGAAGATTTCACTCGCTTGTATTTTGAATGGGATGATGTTATTAATCATTTCCAAAAATCAAAGGCAAAAGTAATATTATAAATTTTTTTCGGGGAAGGACTTAGACTCTTCCCTTTTTTTATTTTGGAGGTGGAGGGATTCTTGAAAACAATTGCATATTACGTATCGGATTATGGATATGGTCATGCATCAAGAAGTATAGCAATAATAAGAAAACTCCTTAATCATGCTGAAATCAATATCATTCTCTGTCATTCCTTCGCAATTTCTTTTATAAAGGCATCTCTTAATTCAACCCGAATAACTTACAGAAACATTAGAACAGACATAGGATACTTTCTTAAAAAGGATTCATTACATCCTGATAAAGATTTACTACTCAAGGAGTATAAGAGCTTCGTACAAGATTGGGATAAATATATCAAAGAAGAAAGAGAATTTCTGACAGTGAATTGTGTTGAATTGGTTATATCTGATATTTCACCATTACCATTTTATGCCGCTGAAGGTTTAGGTATACCTTCTGTAGGGATCTCGAACTTCACGTGGTTTACTGCCTATCAGGGGTTAATTGACGATAGTGAATTACTCACATTTAAAGAAGCATATCAAAAAATGACCCACTTCTATTCCTTAGCAACAAGTCAAGAACAGTGGGACATAAAGACAAGTGTATACGGATTCTACTCAAGGGAAGTTGATTTAAAAGAGGTTAAAAGAATTAAGGAACTTGTCAATCCTCATGGCAATAAGAGGATTGTATTTCTGGGGTTAGGTATGAAAATAGATGTTGGTACACTTAACAAACTTCCCATCTGGGATAGTCCTAACTGTGTATTTCTTGTCTCTTCAAATGTACATGTAGATCGACCAAATATTTTTCCAATACCGAGTGATTATTTGGAATCGCAGAACTATATCGCTGCGTCAGATTTAGTGATTTCGAAAGCAGGTTGGGGAATGATAGGTGAGGCTTTAAGTGCAGATGTACCTCTTTTAATTCTAAATAGACCAAGTATGAAAGAGGATCAAAATACAACAAATTATTTAAATCAACGTAATTTGTGTGAGACAATTGAATGGAATGATTTTTTAAATTATAAAGTTGATACATCTAAAATTAAATCAAATAATAAAGAAAAGGTAAACTCCAATGATCAAGCTGAGAAGATTGCAGCTGACCTATTGGAAATCATTCAACTAGAATAGGAAAATTTATGGAGATTTCTAAAGACACCTAGAATTCAGTACGGATGGCATACGCGAAGAATTGATACTAGTTGGATTGAAATAATGGCTTTTGGAGATTACTCTACATCCATTCGCTCCGCCAAACCAATGTCTTGAATTTTACCTAGCAGATGGTTCATGGTTTTGTCTTCGTCCATCAAAATAATAATCGATGGATAGATTCTTTTCCTTATGTGATAATTTAACAGAACAAATATTTATAACTCATAGTACACATCTTAAGTGCATTAGGAGAAATAGCGAAAATGAAAAAGATTCTTGTAACTGGCGGGGCAGGATTCATTGGTGGAAACTTTGTTCAATATATGGTGAATAAATATCCCCAATATGACATTTACAATCTTGATTTATTAACATATGCTGGTGATTTAGCAAAGCACCGTGACATAGAAGAGAAGGATAACTATCATTTTGTACAAGCAGACATTGCGGACCGTGAGACAATTATGGCTCTATTTGAAAAGGAAAAGTTTGACTTCGTAGCTCACTTTGCAGCGGAGAGCCATGTTGACCGCTCTATTACGGAGCCAGAAATTTTTGTTCGAACAAACGTCTTAGGAACTCAGGTATTATTAGATGCTTCGAAGCAAATTGGAGTTACTAAATTTGTTCATATATCAACGGATGAGGTATACGGTGAATTAGATTTTAACCCAACTACCTTTTTTACAGAGGAAACACCATTACAGCCGAATAGTCCATATAGTGCTAGTAAGGCATCATCTGACTTCTTGGTACGTGCTTACCACGAAACATTTGGTCTTCCTGTCAATATCACTCGTTGTTCTAATAATTATGGACGGTACCATTTTCCAGAAAAGCTAATTCCGTTAACCATTTCTCGTGTATTAAATGATGAAAAGGTACCAGTATACGGAGATGGCAAAAACATTCGTGACTGGTTACATGTACTTGATCATTGTGCAGCGATTGACTTGGTTTTACATGAAGGTGTTAATGGTGAAGTTTATAATGTCGGCGGACATAATGAAAGAACCAATTTAGAAGTTGTTAAAACCATTATTAGTACTTTAGGTAAATCAGAAGATTTAATTGAATTCGTTACGGACCGTTTAGGTCATGATAAGCGTTATGCTATCGACCCTACCAAGTTAGAAAAGCTAGGTTGGAAACCAACGTACACGTTTGAAACAGGAATCGCCCAAACAATTGATTGGTATCTCAACAATAAATGGTGGTGGGAGCAAATCATTAGTGGGGAATATAAGAATTACTTTGACAAACAGTATTCTTTAGACAACTGATTCTGCAATTAAGAAACCCGTACCACCGAAAGTGGATGCGGGTTTCTTCTTTGTAAACCATCGATAATATTCTTTACAAATTATTTTTCCTACTTATTTTGGGTTATGATTTGGGATGCTTTTTTTCAGCATATCTGTATACCATTTCATCTTTAATGTTCTTTAGAAATTCCCAATGCTCCATCTCAAAACTTTCAGCAAGTGAACAGATTGTGTTCAAAGTGGGGGTATTCTCATTGCTTTCAAGCTTTTGTATCGTTCGTGGTTCCAGCTTACTCTTTCCTGCTAACTCTTCTTGTGTCCAGCCTCTCTCTTTCCTCAAACGTCTTAACCCAGTTCCTATGTAAGTATCCTTTTTGGCCTCAGTCAAAGGGATTTCTCCTTTTAGACCAATTACATGATACCAGCTAAATCTTTAACACGAACTGCAATACGTATTTTGAGAATTTGATTGAAATAATCTAAATTTATTTTAGAGAGACATATATTGTTATTTTGTAATTTATTAAGTAGGACACACTTATAAAATTAGTGGTGTAAATCCTTAGCGAATAAACAGGAATAATCGATGTTGTTGAGTTAGTCTTCAATTTTTTCAAAGGTAATAATTTCGTTCATATCATCAATATCAAGCGCATCAGCAATACGGGCAAGATGATGAACGTGAACATTGATCCTCTTTTGGTTCGTTAAATCACATATAGCCGAATGACGGACATCACTAAGGCGAGATAATTTTCTTATTGTCATACCCTTCGCTGAAAGTAGTTCTTTTAATTTTATGACAACGACTCTACTCATCGTTCTTCATACACCCACTCCATTTTTTATAGGTAAAGTTAATTAAGACATGGTACGCTAAAGCATTGCAATAAGGCATTTCCATCCATTGAAGGAGGTTCTACGTGTTAAAACCATTACATAATGATAACTGGATTTACTCCACGTACTGCAGTACTGATAACGGCCTATAATAAAGAATCTCTTATAATTTGCTAAAAACGACACAAATGTTGATTTCCTTTTGAAATACTACCTGAGAATTGTACGTTTAACCGTCTTATTCACCAAAGATTGGTTAAAGAAACAGCCTAATCATTTCATCAGGCTGCTATAAAAAATGATCATAACAGGTTATTAACATCAAGAATGCATATTGGCTCCAGGTTTTGTTTCTAAGCAGATTTATAGAAAATACTAGTTTTATTGGCAATGCAGTGAGACTCTATTTGATTTTGCTCTTCCTTTTTCTAATTTTATTTGGTGGTTCAATGATAAAACATACAGGATTATTGGCATTTTCTATCGTAATTTTGCTTAACTGTTCAGCAGACTTCAATTTGTGATTGAAAGAAAATAGTTTGGAATCGATTATTAATACTTTTCTATTTCGAAACTCTATATGTGTTTTTCGTTTAAGGCTTTGGGTTCTTAAGATATGGTAGGGATTAAACCAAATGGCATCTTCGTTTTTATGTGATTTATCGGGAAAGACACAAATATTATGTATATGGTTGATCATCACAGGGCACATCATATTGTTCCCCATGATAATCTTGGAGGTATCCATTGCTCCTTTTAAATTAAATCCAATACATCTAAGGCTATCATCGAGGATTTCCAAGGGTGATCGATCCACGATGAACACCCGGTCGAACTGCGTTACTAGTGTACACACCTTTCCATTTCGGTCATAAAATCCATACATGTACATCAAATACTGATTGATTAAGTAGTACTTTTCAATAGACAATACATCACTCCTAAGTTTAGAGAATCTTTGTTTCAAATAGAGGGTTGAAATAAGTATCAATACCTAAGTTTGTAATTGCATGTTGAGATATTCAAGATGGTTTTTATCATGAGTAAGGTCTAGTTGAACAACGATAAAACTAGTATAGTGCAGTAATAAAAGAAGGGGATAGCTTTGTAGAAGTATTAAACCTATTTAAACCTTTAATGAAAAAATACCATATAGTAATATATTATTTGTTCCGCATACACGTACCATTGGTGTATACTTTGTGAATAATATCCGATTTTGTCGGTTATTGTAAAAAAGGTGCAGTTCATGTAGTAAATTGACTGCACCAAATTGAAATGGATCTATGTTAATTATGCTTACCTACCTTTACCTTCAATTTTGTTAGTGCCCCTAACCTCCATTGCTTAACAGCAGATACGGACACCTTCTCCCTTTCCGCTATTTCCTTATTAGATAGTTGCTTTATAAAAGATCCATTGACCCATTTTGTTTCTTTTTCCGTTAATCCTTCGCAATAGGTTTGGAATGTTTCCTTTTCAAATAGAGGAGTATTATCGTGATCTTCAATCAAATCAAAGAAACTCATCTCAGGAAAAATATTTTTTTCTTGCCACTGGTTGGTTTGGTTCATTTGGTACAACATTTTCCCCTTCACACAGGTATAAGCGTAATTCGAGAAACTGCCTTTTTTATCGTCAAATGACTTCGTTGCTTCCCATAGTGCGATTAACCCTGTCTGATAGAATTCATCTTCATTTCTATAAATGTGCAAGGAGCGAATAATCTTATGAATCATGGGTTGGTACTGTACAACTAACTCATCAAAGCTCTCCACAGGTAGATCCTTTATGGCAGCGCGCTTCCGTTTTATTCCTAGGTAGCTCTACCATAATCCATTCATGGAGAACGTTCGAATCATAGAAAATTGAATTTAATATAGAAAAATAGATTTAAACTGCAAAATACTTTTCAAATTGGAACATACTGCTCAATAATTCTACTGGGTTATTAAAAAGTATAAGAGTTAACAAAGTACCATGGAGACGGTACTAAAGGAATAATTTTATTGGAGTTTTTCTTGCTTCCGATACCAGTCACTCCCCAGTACGCAAACAAGATAACAGCCCTGTAGGAAGGTCCAATACTTATTTAAAAGCCAGGTCCTGCTATCACTCGATTTCCTTACTAGAAAAGTCTAGGCTGATTCATTCAATTTGACGAAATAGAGATCAAATGACACGAAGAGCATTACTCTTGAATCAAACTGCACGATACGCTGACATAACCTAACGTAATACGATACGTGGGCAAGAAGAAGAAATAGAAAAAGAAGAAGAAAAAAAGAAAATAAAAACAAAAATATACTCTTACTCAAAATATAATGAAACTCCACATTCAATTTTCAACAAATAAAATATCCATTTAAATAATAAAACTCAACCAAATTTGGAAAAATCTTTAGGCTTAGCTCATATATTGGGAATAACATTTGGATCAGTTAGTAAATAGAATAGAAAAAAAAGGAGGAATAGGAATGCTATATTTTTTAGTGATTATTTTACCACCTGTAGCAGTACTATTAAGAGGAAAACCATGTAAAACAACTTGAAAATGACGGTAGATTGGATGACCGTTGTAAAAACGCTATGTTTTTATTAGTACAGAACTATTATGTTTCAGTTGAGGAATAAGGCTTAACTGTTAGGGAAATATCTGAGATAATAGGAAAGTCTCGGCAATTTATTAGGAGTATTATTAAAGAAATAGATAGTTATCAGGTAATTAGCCATAGAGGAGAACGCCCAATAATCTATACAATTAGTGATACGTATTTTGAGTGATTACTACTTAGCCCTTACTTATATAGAGTAAGGGCATTTTTTTACCAGATTATTAACTTGATTATTCCAAAAAGCGCAATCCATAAAGGAACACTTAACCCTATTCCCCAGGATAGACCTTTAGCAAAATTATTATCGTCATCCATCATTATCACTCCTAGGTACTTTATTCCCTAAAATGACGAATGATAATACTAATATCCAAAAAACTTTTTAACAGCTGCATCAACTGCAAAACGATCAGCACTGGATAACGAAATCACTTTATCACCTTGGTTGTAGATTTTATCAAACCAGTTTATAACTTTAAAACTAGTGAAAAATTTGTAGCAAGTAGGTATAAAAGATCATAGTGTCAATGGTTTGGAGACTTCTATCTAGTCTCTTTTTTTTATTACATTTATAGGGATTACAACTTTGATTGATGAAAAAAATGTTGGACATTGTCAGTTTCTGGTTGTGAAAAATGGTAAAATAGTTGTATGAAAAATCGAAATTAATTAGACCGCAAATAAAAGTATCTGAGAAAACAGCGTACTAATTGGAATCGATAATAATCGATAAAAAAATATATTAATAGGGGGATTCCGTTTTGTTTTGGAAAAAGTTTGTAAGTGTTTTTCTGATTTGTGTACTTCTTTTCAGTATGTTCCCGAATCTAAATAAGGTTAAAGCCGAAGGAGGAACAGTCGTTTCAGGACCTATCCTATCTGATACAGTTTGGACGAAACAAAATTCTCCTTATATTATTTCAGATAAAGTCCAGGTAGCAGAAAATGCAACCTTAACTATTGAGGCAGGAGTGGAAGTTCAAGGAGGTACCATTGAACTATGGGGTAACTTTATTGCAGCCGGTACGAAGGAAGCCCCTGTTATTCTTAAGAAAACTAGAATGGCAGAGGCTTCTACTAATAGAGAAACGGTTCAAATCGAGCTTGATTATGTTTTTGCTAAAGAGATTTATCTTGCTAATAATAGCAATGATGGGATTTTAAAAATTTCTAATAGTCAATTCGAAGATTCTTATCTGTATGCTGATACTACAAGTTATATAACCAATAATTTATTCGTAAAAGGGTACTTTTATTTTATTAATGATTTCTATAATAAGTTAATGTCCGTTCAAGATAATAGTTTTTTTCAAAGTAATCTCTATTATCAAAACGCATTTTGGGTATTTGAGAATAATAATTTATATTCTTCTACATTAAGAGTGAGTGATATGAGTCCTGCTTCTACTGTTTATGCTCAATCCAATTATTGGGGCAGTACAGACAGTAAAGAGATTGATAAAATGATCATTGATAGAAATGATGATTTAAATTTATTGGGGTATGTAGATTATTCCAATTATCTAACTCAACCAAATATTAGTGCTCCGGATACTAACAATTTAACAAAAGAGCCTTCCGTTTCAGTGGAGGAACTTACTGATAAAAGTAGCCAATTAAAGGGGAAAATAAATGATGATATCAATCCTCTTTTTACAAAAATAGAAATTTATTATCCGGGAGTTCCTTATGAAATTCTTCCGGTTGATAAAGATGGAACATTTACGATTAAGTTTTTGGAGTACTTAAGAGGTGGGATTGATTTTACCCTGAGAATATCCTACTTTGGTCTTCCGTTTAAAGATATCGCTCTAACTGTCAAAGATACGACACCTCCAAAAAGTCCTGAAGTGTACGAAGTTACGGACCAACAGACACAAGTAGCAGGTGTAGCTGAGGAAAATACGACTGTTTTAATTAAAAATGACCTAGTAGATTTAGGTTCAGCGGTGGCAAATGAGCATGGTAACTTTGTAGTCGATATTCCTCAGCAACAGGCTGGTTCAATATTATCGGTGATTGCTACGGATCATTCTGGGAATCACAGTCTACCAACAAAGGTAACGGTCATTGATGTAACTGCACCTAGTATTTCTATCATAGGGGAAGTTAATGATCGTTCCACCACTGTAACCGGAATAACAGAAGCAGGTTCAACGATTATCATTGAAAGTGGAATGATAGAGATTGGCAAAGGAGTTGCAGACTCTAAAGGGGAATTTTCAATTACGATCCCAAAACAAAAGGGTGGGACAAATTTAATAGTAAAAGCAATAGATCGCGCAGGTAATAGAAATGAAGGTATTGCTGTAACAATAGTGGATAGAACAGCACCAAATGTTCCTGATGTTTATCCTGTTTTGGAAAATGATTCCTATGTATATGGTATGGCAGAAATAGACTCAAAAATAGAAGTAAAAGTTAATGGTATATTACTTGGAACAGGTGAGGCTGGATCATATGGTTATTTCTATGTGGCAATACCTGGCCAAAAGCCAGGGACTGAATTAGAGGTTACTGCTACAGACAAGGCAGGAAATGTAAGTGAAATAGTCAAAACTGTTGTCTATGATATAACACCACCTGGAAAACCGATTGTAAATGAGGTAACGGATCAAGATTTAGTGATTACCGGACAAGTAGAACCAGGTTCATATGTGGAAGTAAAGGTAAATAAAAATGTAATAGGAACCGCTACATCAGAGAAAGATGGTATGTTTAGTGTTACGATTCCTGCGCAAAAGGCAGGTACTATATTAGTGATAACGGCAACGGATAAAAATTTAAATGTGAGTGAAGCCGAGACGGTTGTGGTAAAAGATATAACAGCACCTGCGAAGCCATTCGTAGATGAAGTAACTGATCAAACGACTGCTGTTACGGGTCAAGCGGAAGCTGATTCAAGTATCGAAATGAAGGTGAAGGGTTCTGTTGTAGGAAAAGGGGTTGCTGGAGCAGAGGGTAAATTTACAATTACTATTTCAGCCCAAAATGCCGGAACAGAGTTAGATTTTACAGCGACGGATAAAGCAGGAAATGTGAGTGAAGTTACGACAGTAGTAGTAAAAGACCTAACCGCTCCAGCGAAACCAGAGGTAAATGAAATAACTGATCAAACAACTACTGTTACCGGTCAAGCTGAAGCCGGATCAATGGTGGAAGTGAAGGTAAATAGTTCGGTTATAGGAAGAGGTACGGCAGGAATAGACGGGAAGTTCACTATAGAAATTACCCGGCAAGAAGCAGGAACGGAATTAATGATTACTGCGAAGGATAAAGCAGAAAATGTTAGTGAAGCAGTGATGGTTGTGGTAAAAGATGTCACTGCACCAAGTAAGCCATCCATAACTGAAGTAACTGATCAAGATTCAACGGTAGTGGGGCAAACAGAAGTAGGAGCCAAAGTAGAAGTTAGAGCAAATGGTAATTTAATTGGCACTGGAATTACAGGAGTAGATGAACGTTTTGTTATACCGATCCCAGTTCAAAAAGCAGGAACAAAAATAGAGGTGACTGCAACAGACAAGGCTGGCAATGTAAGCGAAATAACGAATGTCATCGTAAAAGATATTACAGCTCCAATGAGGCCAATTGTAAACGATGTGACAGATAAGGATACAAAGGTTACAGGTCAGGCTGAGGCAGGATCAGATTTAAATGTGAGCGTAAACGGCAAAGTGATTGGAACCGGAGCTGTAAATAATGAAGGTGAATTTTCAATTACGATCCCTGCTCAAGCAGCAGAAACCATTTTGGAAATTAGGGCAACCGATAAAGCTGGAAATAATAGTGATATTTGTGTGGTGACAGTTATAGACGGTATTTCTCCAGTTGCACCGACAGTAGCTGAGGTGACAGATCGAGAAACGGTAGTGAGAGGTACTGCGGAACCTCATTCAACCGTTATTGCCAAATCCTTTGGTGCAGAGATTGGTCGGAGTGTTAGTGATGGCAGTGGAAAGTTCTCTATTACAATTCCTAAACAGACTGCTGGAAAAGTGATTGAAGTTTACGCGGTTGATAATGCTGGAAATGAAAGTACTGCAGCGAAAATCACCGTTCAGAACAAGTTGGTATCATTAGTGGGTGATACGAGGTATGCAACAGCCGTTAAGGTTGCACAAATTGGCTGGAAAACAGCAGACACGGTGTTGTTGGTTAATGGCTTTTCCATAGTCGATGGGTTAACGGCGACTCCGTTAGCTTCGGCAAAGGATGCACCTATTCTTTTAACAGCAACTGATTCGATTCCACAGCAAACCTGGAATGAAATCACACGCTTAAGGGCAAAAGAAATCATTTTGATCGGTGGAACAAGCGTGATTTCACCAAAAGTGGAAAAAGAATTAGTAGCAAAAGGATATAAAGTCACACGAATTGGAGGCGCTAACCGTAAAGATACATCCCTGTTAATCGCGAAGGAACTTGATAAATTAGTCGATGCCAGCATGGTTTATGTAGCATATGGTTTTGGTGAACCGGATGCGTTATCAATTGCTGCACAGGCAGGTTTGAAAAAGCAACCGATTATTCTAGCGGACAAAACGTCTGTACCGACTGACACTATGGCTTGGTTGAAAACAGAAGATTTAACTGATGCCTATTTTATTGGTGGTGAATCAGTTATTGGACCTGGAATTATCAATGAAATGGATAAGATCATCTCAAGGAATGTCCAAGCAAATCGGATTAGTGGCTTGAGCCGCCATGAAACTAATGCTAAGGTCATCAGTAAGTTTTATCCGGAGGGAGAATTAACGAGTATTCTTTTAGCAAAATCCGAAACAGAAAGTTTAGTAGATGCCCTAGCAGCAGGACCATTAGCAGCAAAATTGGGATCACCTGTTTTATTAATATCATCCTCTTATGGAATTTTATCATCTCAAAAACAAGTATTGGCTGGTAAACATGCTAAATACGTTCACCAAATTGGCGGAGGTGTTAATCCTTCTGCTGTAAGTGAGATGGTGCAGTAGAATATGTTGAGAAATCTTGTTTAAGTCTTGAAGTATATTATAAAGACATGAAGAGTGACAGATCTTTTCCTGCCTAAATGAAGCAAAAGATCTGTCACTCTTGTTACATAGTTATCTCCAATAAAATTGAGAAAGAGCTCCATTGTGATTCAATTGAGGGTACTCTAGTAGGGAATCTTCATATAGGTAGCAGCTCTTCGTTGAGGAGTCCCCTGTAACTTTATTTGTAATTGTAATAGTTTTATGAGAACGCATGTCTTCGTCTTCGGGGAGAAAACACCTCAATGTTTGTGGTCGGAAACTGTATTGAACCTTATGAGGTATTGGAATCACGATACGCTGACGTAACGTTATACGATACGTGGGCAAGAAGAAGAAAAAGAAAAAGAAAAAGAAGAAGAAAAGAAAAAAACAACAACAAGTTCTTACTCCAAATATAGTGGAACTTCAATCATCAATTTCCTAAACCTAATATTTTTTAATACCCTATCCATTTTGCATTTTTAGCTATATATATCAGGTTGAAGGAACTGAAAACCTACAGCTGGATTGCTACAATTTAATGGCCGATACAAGATTCCCTTACAACTAGGATTTAGAAAGGATATTGTTTTTTTAATGTTAATCTGTAACAGATTAATCATTTAGACAAAATCATATTTTATTGGATATTAACCCATTAATGAAAACGCTGTAATTACCAGTGAAGTTAAAGGAGGGGTTAATATGCAAGTGAAAACTGAGATAGATGTTAGAAGAAATGAGCAAAATCCTCTTATTTCACCAGAGGATGTGAAGCCTTCTCGTAGTGATTTTACAATTGAGTGCGTTTTCAACGCGGGTGTGGCGAGATATAAAGATGAAGTAATCCTGTTGATGCGTTGCTGAGAGACCTGTTCAAGTGAATCCTGAGGTTCTACGTGTACGGGTTTTAAAAGAGATAGATGGAGAATACGTAGTTGATGTTTTAGATATTGATAGAAATAATTCAGCATATGATTTTTCTGATCCCCGAAAAGTGAAGCAAATTGACATTGATACCTATGTGTTCTTAACATCGATGTCGCATTTACGAATTGCTCGTAGTAAAAATGGTGTGGATTTTGAGGTGGAAGAAAAGCCATTTTTATACCCTAGCAATCGGTATGAAGGTTTTGGATGCGAAGATCCACGTATCTAAGGTGAACGATTAATGGGAAAAAATTAATAGATTGCTATAAGTGTTATATACCCTTGGGTGCAATGTGGCTGTCGTCAAATCCGTAAAAAGCGGGGAGGTCGGCAGTCTTATTGTTTTCACAGGAAAGCCATTCAACATTTATTTTACACAAAGATAGTTCTAAGTTACTGAGTACAAAGGATTTCGCAGAGTTTAATCAAACGATTAATTAGTTGATTTATAGCTAATCAAACGTTTGATTAAAAATGCTGTATTTCCTATTATGATGGGCTTTCTAGCAGAGAAAGAATAAAAAATTTGTTGATATTTGAATTGCTGTTATATAGCCACCCTCCATAAACACTATCTTTAGTATAATGGGTGTAATAAAAAACGGTGGCTGTCACCGCATTGTGGTAGTATATAAAATACATTTTTTAGGAGGAATCCAATTGCAACCTTTATTTTTGAAGCCAGTTTTTAAAGAGAGAATTTGGGGAGGTACGACCTTACATACAGCTTTCGGGTATGAGATTCCAAATGAACATACAGGAGAGTGCTGGGCGATTTCTGCGCATCCCCATGGACCATCAATCATTGAAAATGGTCCCTATGCAGGAATGGGATTGGATCAGGTATGGAGGAAACACCCAGAGTTGTTTGGAAATCCCATAGAAGAGGTTTTTCCACTGTTAACCAAGATATTAGATGCCAATATGGATCTTTCTGTCCAAGTACATCCAGAGGATAACTATGCAAAGATACATGAAAATGGCGAGCTAGGGAAAACGGAATGCTGGTATATCCTTGATTGTAAAGAGGATGCTGATATGATCTTTGGTCATAATGCTCAGTCAAAAGAAGAGTTAATACAACAGATTAACGAGGGTAATTGGAATGAAATGCTTCGTCGGGTAAAGATTAAACCAGGAGATTTTTTCTATGTGCCAAGTGGAACGATACATGCTTTATGTGAGGGGACACTCGTACTAGAAACGCAACAAAGTTCCGATACAACCTATCGTGTCTATGATTATGACCGTCGTGATGATAATGGAAACTTACGTGAACTTCATTTGGAAAAAGCCATTGATGTGACCACGGTTCCGCATCGTGAAACGGGTGTTACTCCAAGTGTGGAGGAGAAGGAAAACGTTAGGATTACAACTTTCGTAGAATCTGAGTTTTTCTCTGTATATAAATGGGATATCACTGGTAAGTCTACTTTCTCCTATGATGATCAATATTTATTGATGAGCGTGATTAATGGGGATGGAAGTCTTGTTCATGATGGGGAACGTTACACCCTAAACAAAGGAACGCATTTCATTATTCCTGTTGGTTTAGGAGAATTCAGTATTGAAGGAGATTGCCAATTTATTGTCTCCCATAAATAAAAGAAAGCGTAAATGGACTTTTATTAAGTTCTTTTACGCTTTTTTTGCCACTGCACTTTAATAGGGACACAGAAAAACTCAGAAAATTGTAATTGTTTATTCGCTCTCACTTTCGTGCTGCTCTTTAATTCAGTAGGAAAAGCAAAATTATATGAAAAAGCTTCCCGTAAACAGGAGGAGCCAGTTCCAGCTGGCAGCATGTACTAATAGGATTGAGTACCAACTGTAAAATCAAAAAGAATCCACATGGGTTACTAGTGGATTCTTTTTGATTCTTCACTGTAGTGATTGAGTTTAAATCTACAAGGGAATTGGATTATATGAGACTACAAGGAACGAAAATTATTAGCCTGGAGCATTATGAGTTTGAAGACTTGGAACTTTGGTATCCGATTTATAGACTTCGAGAAGAAGGAGCCATTGTCCATCTAGCTGGGGAAGAGGCCGGAAAAGAATATATAGGGGAGTACGGAGTACCTGCCCAATCGGAATACGCGTATGGCGATGTTAAGGCGGATAACTTTGATGCAATATTAGTACCAGGGGGATGGGCTCCAGATAAAATCCGTCGATTTCCAAACGTAATATCCTTAATACAAAAAATGAATGCAAGTGAGAAGGTAATTGGCCAAATATGCCATGCTGGCTGGGTAAAATAAAAAGCGTAAATGGGCTTTATTAAGGTCCTTTACGCTTTTTTGCTTTTCTAGTTCATATCCTTATGTAAAAAACGGTGATAAAATCCACAATATAAACGGTTAAAAATTCCCCCAAAAATAACAGATAATTGTCTCGATACAATAAAAATTATTGAGTGGAGAGGCAAACAGGGTAAAAAGTAATTTTTTTTAATAGCGATGCCCGTCACTCCCGAGTTTTGTCGAAAATGATAGGTTGTTTGATAGCTAAATAGTTATAGAATGGAGTTGCCCTGAAAATTGTTAGGGTGGGTGGTTGTCGATTTCTTTCCTGTTAGGAAAAGAAGTGATGATCATGGAAGCGTTTCTTGAACTGCTTGTCTAGTTTTCTCTAAAAGAACCTTAAAAAAATCGCAAACTATGAGCCTGTTTTTTTACAAAATTCGATTTCATTCAAAATATATGTCCGATTGGGTAAAAAAGAGAGCCGCTCATTGGGATTACCTGTTAAGTATTAGATTTTTTTAAATAAAAATAAATTTTTCCTGATATTTTTATAAAAAATTTTTTACTGGAATAGCTATAAATGATGTACAAATATACCAAAAAGGCGTGAAAGATCCCTAAATTAGAGGAGCTCTCACGCCTTTTTACTATAATAGTACTGTTTTTACCTGATTATGTTTTACAGGAACGGTAAATTGGTTGTTTTCCATTTTCAACGGTGTAACTGCTTTTTCGTTCAGGTTTCCTTCTTGTACTTGATCGATGAAACGGTTGATAGTAAATGATCCGTTAATTTCTGTTTCAGTCGGGTTGAAGAATCGAAGAACGAATCGATCTTCTTTTTCTGCTTTTTTCAATGTGCTGAGAACAGTATTATTGCTTGTTTCTTCTAGGAGACTAAAACTTACTGGTGTTTTGATGCCAGTAGGATTTAATTTCATTGCGTTATAAGGTATTTTGTTGTACATCTGAATCGGTGTTGTATATTCCTTTGCGGCCCTGCCGACATTTGCATTGGTGGTTGAGCTTTTATGTGTTAGTATCGCAAACTCTAAGTTCAATTTACCAAGCATTTGTGAGTCTGGGGTTGGTAATTTAATACCGGATGGACGACCTGGTCGTCTTAGCATTTCTTCTTTACCTAATACACCGACGCTGCGGAATAAAGTAATCGCAATCGTATCATACTTTTCATCAACGATTTCAAATTCGCGTGTGCTGTTGGTTAGAACGCTAACTCCATGTTCATTATCAGAAAGACCAACGAATGTAAGCATTGGATAAATGGAATCTGGGCGCTCATCCCAATTTTCTTCTTTCCAGTAATCCATTGCTGAATCATAAACATTGCGCTTAATGAAACCGAATTGGTTGTCTGAAACTGAGAAGGAAGAAGCAATCCCGGTCGGAATCAATGTACGAAGACGATGATCCTTCGCATGGTTATTGATTTCAGCATCAATCTTTATGATTGACTGGTGATTAGGGATTCTTACTTTCCAGTGAACTTCAACAAATCGATCCACTTTATTCTTTTTACGGTTTTCTAAATCCCCAGGTACATCAAGCTTCACTTGAATATCGATTTGTCCTTCATAACGATTTTGAGTGATTTTTACATCTGCTTCAACATTGTCACTGTAAATAAGTGTTTCATCAGCAAGTGGTGAGAAGTCATATTCGTCACCATCATCTCCGCCGTTTTCTAAACGGAGCACTTGGTCAAACTCCTTTTCAAGCTGTTTGTCATAGATTTTCAACGTTCCATTAGGATTCACAGATATAACATAATAATCTGTTTCAATGGAATCTTTTTCAACCAGAGTATTACCCATATTGCTTTCTGCGTTGACAACAAAGTATGTTTTATAACCCATCGCTGGGATAGAATCTTGTAATTGAATCGTATATTGGAAAAATGGATCATAGTTGCCGTAGTGAACAATTTGACGGTCAATCAAGCCTGGATCCAAGATTTCTTTTTTCAATACTTCAAGTGGAATGGTACTTCCATCTGCATCCTCAAGTGTAAAGGAATTTAGTTTTGTAATAACAGTAGTGGTGACCACATCTTTACGCTCATAAGGAAGCAGGTTAAATGCTGTTAATCGATCCTCTTCACGAGTAGTGTCGATGGAATCGGTAATTTTTCGCTTATAGAATTCAATCAATTGATCGGTCTTTTCTTCTGCTAGGAAGAAACGGTTGATGATTTCACGATGAACTTTATCAGAGCAGCAGCAGCCGATACTGTCATGAGCATGGTTTTTCATGATTTCTTTCCAAATCAACTCGATTAAACCATGATGATATTCAAAGCCTAAAGAATAGGCAATGGAAGCCAATGGTTCCAAGATATTCGTGATTTTATTTTCGATCCGAGCGTTCGCTGCTTTAATATCCATACGAGTCGAATAGATGCTTCGATGAACACGCATGTATTTTCCGTCTAAAAATTCACCTTGAATCGTCGGTAAAGTTTGGTTCTTTTCTAGTTCTGCAAAGACATTTTCATATTTGCTTAGGAAAAATTCACGATCCGGGTATAACTTACGAAGTTTTTCCATGATCGTAAAAATGTTCTTTTGAATCGGCATTTGGTCGTGACCATTAGGAAGAATGATGTTTTCAGTTGTTGCCCCGCGGTCAAGAACAGTAAAGTATTTGTTGATACGTTCCTGTAGTTTTTCTTCATCTTCAGGAAGGTACTTACCAATGGCATAGCCTAATGGGAATAATTGAACAAGAACCTTAGAACCATCATCACTTTCCCAATAAAATTCCGTTTTATTTGTGCCATGACGTTCAGAAGTACCCCGCCAGAAAATCGAATACTTAATGTCAAAGCCATTTAAGATTTGCGGCATTTGAGATGATTGACCAAATGAGTCCGGCAAGTAACCAATCATCATTGGTTGGCCGAATTCCACTGTATCTTTTAGTCCGTATAAAAGGTTGCGAACAATGGATTCTCCGCCAACAACCATTTCGTCGGTTTGGGTATACCATGGACCAATGATAAGTTTACCTGCTTGGACGAGCTTGTGAACACGCTCTTTATTTTCTGGCTTTACTGCAAAGTAGTCTTCAAGGATGGAAGTTTGACCGTCCAATACGTAGTAAGGATAATCTGGATTGTTTTCAAGCATTTCCATGATTTCTTCCATATTGTTAACTAACAAAATCCGAGATTCTTCGGTTGAAAAGTACCACTCTCTGTCCCAATGCATGTGGGGTATGATATGAACTTTTTTCATGATGTCCTCCAAATATTTTAGGTACCTAAGGAATTTACCCTAGGTACCGTATTTTTTTTTCAATGATTATGCCGCTTGTTTTGTTACAGCTACTTCTTTATTTTCCTTTTTCAACTTGCTTTTTCTAGTGGCGATTAATAATACCATTGATATAAGAGCTCCGATAATCGCTGCTCCAAACCAAATGCTGGCAGCGAGAAGGATTGGTTGTCCTTGTACTAACGCTAAGGAGAAAATACCTGCACCTGGAACATTTAACCCAATATTGAAATAAGCAACAATTGCACCTGTTACGGCCGATCCTGCAATTAAGGAAGGAATTACGCGTAATGGGTCGTTAATCATGAATGGAATTGCGCCTTCTGTGATACCTGCTAAACCAAGAAGCCATGTTTGTTTCCCAATTTCCTGTTCTTCTTTTGTAAAATATTTTTTACCGATAATCGTCGCGCCTGTTACAGAGAAGGCGGAAACCATTTTAACAGAAGCAAAAGCGGCGTAAGGAACGATGTTTCCGCTCGCCATTGCCCCGATACAGAACGTGTAAGCCGCTTTATTTACTGGACCTCCCAAGTCAAAGGAAACCATGGCACCAAGGATGGCACCTAAAAGGATGGCGTTTGCACCTGATAAGCCCCCAAGCCAATCTACTAAGCCTTGGTTTAACGCAGCAAGCGGTTTACCGACTACGAATAACATGATGGAACCAACAACAAGAGTTCCTACAACTGGGTAAACCCAAAAACTAATGAATCCTGCAAAAGTACCCTTTGGCTGGATCTTTTTCTTTAAAAACTTTAAGAAGAAACCGGCTAAGAAACCGCCAAGCATACCGCCAAGGAAACCTGAGCCAATTAAGTTGGCTGCCACACCGGCTGCGAAACCAGGTCCAAGCGCTGGTTTATCCGCGATGGAGTAGGCCATATAGGCTGCTAGAATTGGTACCATCAACTGTCCGAGTAATCCGCCGCCAAGCTGTCTTAATAACCATAACCATGAACCTTCTTCCGCGTATACCTCTTGAAGACCGAATGCCTGTGAGATTAAAACGGCTGCGGCTAATGTCATACCACCGGCAACGATAACCGGGATAATATAAGAAATACCTGTTAGGATTGAGTCTTTAATTTCTGTTTTAAATGATTTTTCTCCTGTTTCATCTGCTACAGCAGCTTGATTTGGATTGTATTGCTTCTTAGGAGTCTTTTCAGCCTTATCCAATGCTTCATGGATTAAACTTGTTGCATTACGAAGCGGAGCTGCGACGGATGTTTTCACCTTTGGCAGGTGTGCGAAACGTTCCTCATTTTTAATCGCTACATCATTTGCAAAGATCACCGCATCTGCTTTTTTCAATAAAGTCGTTGTATGGCGATCCTCTATACCGTTTGCCCCTTGCTTTTCAACAAATACTTCGACACCTAATTCTTTACCTGCTTTTATAAGGGCCTCTGCAGCCATATACGTATGGGCGATTCCTGCAGGACAGGCTGTAATCGCGAGAACCGTTTTATTCAAACTTTTTGCCGCTTTTGATTCTTTTTCTGCTTCTACTTTGTCTAATGCATCATATAACTCGGCATTTGTTTTTGCATGTAAAAGTCTATTTTTATAAGCTTCGTTTGATAATCTTGTGACAAATTCTGAAAGTAATTGAAGGTGGGTAGAACCCGCTTCATTCTCTGGAATTGCCAATAGGATAATTAATTGTACTTGATTGTTCGGATCAATACTTTCCCAGTCTGATAGCGGTTTTTTCAGGGTTGCAACGGCAAACGATGCTTCCTTAACTGTTGTTGATTTTCCATGGGGAATCGCCAGTCCTCCTTCAAATCCAGTTGGTGATAGTTTTTCTCTATCTAATACGGCTTGTAGAAATTTCTCTTCGGAATGTATTTTACCCGCTTCACCGAGCTGGTTTACTAAGTACTGAATGGCTTCTTGTTTTGATTCAAAGACCTTTCTAGTACTAATTAAGCTTGGTGAGGTAAGAACTTGTAGTTGCATAATAGTTACCTCCATGTTGGTGTGAAAGTGTTTTCAATTTCATGGTCTTATCGTAACAAAAAAAAAATAAGAAGATCGATTCTTCTTATTTTTACACAAAGAGAAAAATATAAAGCGGTTTCATGTGTATATGTACACATTTTTAAAAATGGTCCCAATAAAATTGCGATAATGTCTGTATTATAACCATCACTGGTGTCCGATCAGTAATGTTGTAACCGTTCTTTGTTTTTTTAGGGGCATAGCAATAGAGATTGATTGCGGCTGCTTCTTGCAGTGAGTTCCGAGTAAAGTGGGTCAATGAAATAATCGGAATCTCCCTTTGTTTTGCTTTTTCAGCCATTTCGAGCACTTGTGGCGTTTCACCCGATAAGCTGACCAGGAATAAAACGTCGTGTTGATTCATTTGATCCAGCATATGAATCATTTCATGACGATGGATATAATGTTCCGATGTTTTACCTACTACTCGTAGATTACGGGCCATCATGTCACAAAAGTCAGCCGAGTCGCCAACACCAAAGAAAAGGACATGCTTTGACTCGTGTAACATCTTAGCAGCTGTCTCGATTCGTTCCATATCAATAAGGTCAAATGTCTTTTGGATAAAATAATAGGAACTATCCTCTTCAGGAGTTTTGGCCGAATCCAGTTCTTCCTTAATACTACTTTTGAGGTGTGAAAAACCATCATAGCCGAGCTTTTTTGAAAGTCGGGTAATGGTGTTAGGTACTGTGTACAGGCTGGCGGAAACGCTTTGAATTGATTGGTTGACAAAGTCCTGCCTGTTTTTTTCGATATATTCAACAATTTGGTCATCTGTATCATTTAACTTATATTCAAACTTATGTACGCGTTCTTCAAATCGCATCATGTTCACCCCAGGATTTCAGTCATTTTATTATAGCAAAGAAATAGAAGATTTCACTAAGGGTTTAGGAGGGATTCATCATGAATATTTTAGTAGCCATGGATTCTTTAAAGGGAAGCCTTTCATCCGTTGAAGCAAATAAGGCTATCGCAGAGGGGTTTTTACAAGCGAATTCAAATTTTATTGTCAAAACGGTGCCGGTTGCGGATGGCGGAGAAGGAACGGTAGAGGCATTGGTGTACGCTACAAATGGAAAGTTTGTGGAAACCGTTGTAACCGGACCGATTGGGGAGTCTGTTCATGCTAAATACGGGATACTAGGAGATGGAGTTACTGCGGTTATTGAGGTGGCGGAAGCTTGTGGATTACCTTTATTAACGAAGGTGAAACGTAATCCACGAATAACAACCTCATACGGTGTTGGCGAGATGATTTTACATGCCATCGACAAGGGTTGTAGTGGTATCATCGTTGGTCTTGGAGGTAGTGCGACCAATGATGCGGGAGTCGGAATGCTCCAGGCGCTTGGTTACCGGTTTTATAATCAGGAAGGCGGTATGGTTGGGTTTGGCGGTGCGGAGCTTAATAACATTGTCAAAATAGACGGAGAAAAGGTTGCTGAACGTGTAAAGAGCGTGAACTTTCGGGTTGCCTGTGATGTCACGAACCCGTTACATGGAGTAAATGGTGCAGCCTATGTATTCGGTCCGCAAAAAGGTGCCACTCCAGAAATCGTTTTGGAATTGGATGAAGGTCTGAGGCACTTTGCTGATGTAGTGTTGAATCAATTCGGGTTAAACCTGCAAGACATTCCAGGTGCAGGTGCAGCTGGCGGATTAGGTGCGGCATTTGCCGGTTTCTTGGGAGCTAAATTAGAATCAGGTGTAGATCTGATATTAGGTCAAGCTCGTTTCGAGGAGAAGCTCAAAGGAGTTGACCTCGTCATTACGGGCGAGGGAAAACTCGATGGACAAACCTCTATGGGTAAAGCACCCGCAGGAATTGCTAAATTGGCAAAAAGGAAGAGAATTCCCGTCATCGCACTGGCAGGTGACATTTCTGAAGGTAACCCATCCTTACACGAATCAGGTATTAGTGCCTACTTTACGATTGTGACCGGCCCTGTTGAACTGAAAACCGCCATGGTACCGGAAATTGCAAAAAATAATATGAAAAGAACGGCAGAACAAATCGGAAGAATTCTCATCATGAAGTAGATATGCCCGAGGTTATTTCCGTGATTTTATTATCTTCTTCTTCCAAAATAGTGATTATAATGAAATCACCCAAAACACCTTTATTTCGCCAACATTTATTAAAACAAATTAAAAATGGTGCCTGTCACCGGAATTTGGAGGTAATACTCTTGCAACCTTTATTTTTGAAGCCGGTTTTTAAAGAGAGAATTTGGGGCGGTACAGCCTTGAAAACAGAGTTTGGATATGATATACCAACTGAAAATACAGGAGAGTGCTGGGCGATTTCGGCACATCCAAATGGACCATCTGTGACTGAGAACGGCCCTTATGCGGGAATGGGGTTGGATCAGTTATGGAAGGAGCATCCAGAGTTGTTCGGTAATCCTAAGGAAGAGGTATTTCCCCTGTTAACCAAAATATTGGATGCCAATATGGATTTGTCTGTCCAGGTTCATCCTGAGGACACCTATGCAAAGGTTCATGAAAATGGTGAGCTAGGAAAAACGGAATGCTGGTATATTATTGATTGTAAAGAAGATGCCGACATGATCTTCGGCCATAATGCACAGTCAAAGGAAGAGTTAATTGAACAGATTAGTGAAGGTAAATGGAATGATCTGTTACGCCGTGTGAAAATTAAGCCCGGTGACTTTTTCTATGTACCAAGTGGAACGATCCATGCATTATGTGAAGGGACCCTCGTGCTAGAAACACAGCAAAGCTCTGATACGACGTACAGGGTATATGATTATGACCGTCGAGATGCAGATGGAAACTTGCGTGAACTTCACTTAGAAAAGGCGATTGCTGTAACTAATGTACCACATCAGGAAAACGGTGTTTCTCCAAAAGTAGAGGAGAGGGAAAATGTCACCATTACTACTTTCGTAGAATCTGAGTTTTTCTCTGTGTATAAATGGGATATTAGCGGTAAATCTACTTTCTCGTATGATAATCAGTACTTATTGATGAGTGTGATTAATGGGGAAGGAAGCCTTGTTCATAATGGGGAGCGTTATACAATAAACAAAGGTACGCACTTTATTATTCCGGTTGGTTTAGAAGAATTTAGTATTGATGGGGATTGTCAATTAATTGTTTCCTATAAGTAATTAAAAAGCGTAAAAGGACTTGTAAAAAGGTCTTTTTACGCTTTTTTATATTCTAATACAGGCAGGCTACAAGTCTAGACAATATTCTTCGTTAAATAAGTTTAAGAACCTTAACATCAAGAGGTAATTTCTAAATCTAATCAATCGTTTGATTAACAGCAATTTTTGTCATTCCAAGTCAAAATCTGTCTTCCACTTCAGGTTTTGTGGATGTATCTCAAATATTGTAACCAAGTCCTCGACAATAATTTATCATAAATAATAGCCAAAGTTCATTTTTCAAAAGGGCTCGTATCGATTCTAATCAAACGTTACGTTAACTTTTTTGATATTGAAAGTACTAGGGCCATGTCATTGGAAGAGACAGGTGCTTAACTTAGTTGCTTAACTAAGTACCTGGATGACTCTTGTTTCGAGCCGAAGGTCTTCCCAGTACTGATTAGGCTTGCTGCGGAGAGTGCTTAGTGTTGCATTACGATTACTTCCTGCAATCATTTTAAGGGTCTATCGTAGCGGAAAAATAAGAAGAGCGATTCTTCTTATTTGTACACATGTTTTTTTGGATTAAGCGTTTTCATGTGTATATGTACTCAATTTTAATAGTGGTCTCAATAATTTTGAGATAATTTCTATAATAGAAGTTATACGGAATAACTTGAAAAGAACTGCGGAGAGGCTTGGACGAGAATTGAATCGTTCCCTTTCGTGGGATGAATAAATGTTTATTAATAAGTCATGGTTTTATAGGTGTCTATTACAGAAGCATTAAAAAAATTAAAAAATATTTTATAAAAAAATTGTAAACGATAACAAGGTCATGTTAAGATGTATACAGATTCCAAAAACGTTTTCGGAAATTTAGGTGAAAAAGTATGACTTCTATTAAAGACATCGCGAAAAGAGCTGGAGTATCTGTATCTACAGTTTCTAGAGCACTGAATAATTACCAGGATGTTAATCCACAAACAAGAGAGAAAATAATTCAACTGGCAAGGGAATTAAATTATTTTGCTAATGCTGCTGCCAAAAGTTTAGTTCAAAAACGTTCTTATACCATTGGGGTTTTTTTTGGTGATCAAATGAACTCCGGGTTTGATCATCCATTTTTCCTTGAAGTAATCTCTGCTGTCAGAGAGGTAGCTGGCAATGCCGGGTATGACTTGCTTATCTTTACGAATTCTAATAAAAATAGAGCAACCTATACGACGCTTTGCAGAGAACGGGGAGTTGACGGTGTATTCTTGATTTTGACTGGAGAAGGGAAAAAGAAAAATGAGCAGCTGGTTGAATTACAAGAAAGCGGCATCCCATGCGTAGCGATAGATTTACCTTTAGAGGGTGAAAGATGCAGCTATGTAGAGTCAAACAACTACTTAGGAGCGAAGAAAGCTGTTAACTATTTGTTAGGCCTTGGGCATAAAAAGATTGCCTTCATCGGCGGGGATGAAATTGGTAAGCTTAGTTTTGACCGGCTATATGGCTATAAAGCTGGACTAAGCGAAGGTGGAATTGAGATCGATTCTGACCTAGTGAATCTTGGTTATTTCTCAGAAGAAAAAACGAAAGAAGCCACCAAAACCGTATTAAATAAACATAAAGATATTACAGCATTTTTTGTTGCAAGTGATAGTATGGCACTTGTTGTAATTGAAACTTTGATAGAAAATGGGTATCGGGTGCCTGAGGACATATCTGTTATTGGGTTTGATGATATTAAAGAAGCTTCACAACATAAACCAGCCCTAACCACAGTGAGACAATCAAAATATGTAATGGGCAGTGAAGCAATCCACTTATTGATGAAAATTATTGATGAAGCTACATATCGGCCATACCCAGTGGTGGTACCTTGTGAATTGATTATTAGAGAAACAACAGCTCCTTGTAAGAAATAATTTTTTTTTGCTTTTTACCAAAAACGTTTTCGGTAAAAAACAAAAATACATAAAATGAGGTGACAATTTTGAAAATAGCGTTAACCCACTTTCGAGTTGGTGAAACCGACGGAGTTTCACTTGAAATGGAAAAATGGAAACTGATTTTTGAACGAATGGGGCATGAGGTTGTTTTTTTAGCAGGAAGTGAAGGTTTAGTAGATTCATATATCATTGAAGAGCTTCACTATAAGCATCCTATTAATGAACGCATTGTTGAGAATGCTTATGACAACCTAAAGGATTATCCTGATGAAGATTCATTGAAAAAAGAAATTCTCGATTATGCACATACAATTGAGCAAAAACTACTAGATTTCATCCAAAAAGAAAAGATCGACATCATGATTCCGAATAATATTTGGTCCTTGGGTTGGGGATTGTCAGCAGGAATTGCCTTTACGAATGCGGCGAAAAAATCAGGGATAAAATTTGTCGCACATCACCATGATTTCCATTGGGAAAGGGAACGTTACAGCAAACCAACCTGCGGATTTGTCCAAGATTATCTTGAGGAATACTTTCCACCAAATCTAGATAATATCACTCATGTTGTCATCAACCAGATTGCCAAGAAAGAGCTGGAGGAGCGAAAAGGAATTATTGCAACGGTTGTTCCGAATGTTTTTAACTTTGAAGCTGAAACTTGGAAAGTTGATGATTATAACCAAGATTTTCGAAAGTCGATCGATGTAGGGGAAAATGACATTCTTGTCTTACAAGCTACCAGAATCACGGAAAGAAAAGCGATTGAGCTGGGAATTGAAGTCGTAAGTGAAATGAAAAGTGCCATTCATCTAAACAAATTAAAGCACCTTTATAATGGAAAATTGTTTAGTGAAAACAGCAAAATCGTTTATGTTTTAGCAGGCTTACCTGAGTCCACTCCTCAGTACCTTCAAGACTTAAAGAATAAGGCTGAAAGTCTGGGTGTAGATATCAGGTTTGTAAATGATAAAATCGCCCATTCAAGAAGCATCGAGAAAAATGAAAAGGTTTACTCTTTATGGGATGCTTACGTATTCTCGGATCTAGTTACATATCCTAGCATTTTAGAAGGTTGGGGGAATCAGCTGTTAGAGGCTGTTTTTGCAAATAAACCGATGGTTGTTTATGAATATCCGGTCTATTTAACTGACATTCAGGATAAAGGATTTTCGTTTATTTCACTTGGCGCTAAACATACAACAAATGATCAAGGATTAGTAGAAGTCGAGAATGAAAAAATCATATCAGCAGGAGCAGAAGCAAGGAACATCCTTTCTGATGCAAAGCTATATAAGGATGTCACGGATATCAACTTTGACATTGCAAAAAAATATTACTCCTATGAAGCACTATATGTATATCTGCAACATCTATCAATCTTCAATAAAGCAGCAATGCAGCTTTAATTGTATATAAAAATAATAGTAAGGGTGGTTTTTTATGAGAAAGTTGATTTTGCTAGTAATCTCAGTTTTGACACTGTCTTTAGGGTTATTGGGTTGTGGCAATGCAGAAGAAAGTTCAACCCCAGGTAAAAAAAGCGAATCAAAAGAGCCTGTCTCTATTAGAATGCAAATTGCATGGCCTAGTGATTCTGACAGGGGCTTAGCAGTTCGTGAAGTTTTGAATCAATTCGAAGCAAAGAATCCGAATATTAAAGTTGAATTGGTTGGTAGTGCTCAAGGAGATCAAAAATTATTAACACAGATCCTAAGCGGAAAAGCTCCAGAGGTCATTCAAGTAGCATACAGAGATCTACTTGGGCTGGCACCTCAGCAAGGATTTAACGATTTAACGAAAGAATTAAGTGGTCTGAAAGATAATTACTATGAGCAGTCTTGGGATCAAGCTTTATATGAAAAGAAAGTGTATGGACTTCCTTGGTTGGGGCATACGATTCAGTTAGTTTATAACAAAGATTTATTTGAGAAGGCTGGAATTAAAGAGGCTCCAAAGACGTGGGCGGAGCTATATGAAGCTGCAAAAAAATTAACTGTCGACACGAACGGAGACGGAAAAATCGATCAATATGGAATCGGGCTTGTAGGTAAGCAAACATATGATATCACTTGGATGGTTAATATGTTTATGACTCAGGCAGGGGCTGAGTTAGTAAAACAGGATGGAAACGAATATAAAATTGCAGTTAATTCACCAGAAGCAAAAGAAGCACTTGAATTTTACAAGAAGCTGGTTACAGAAACATCTCCTCCAGACACCACCAATAAAGATGGCGGAGGTGTAATGGCCGATTTCCGCAACCAAGTAGTCGCGATGGAATTCCAAGGTCCTTGGGGAGTTACAGACATTTGGAAATCAGGAAACACTTTTAAAGTTGGAGCCGCAGCAATGACGGAAGGTCCTGCAGGAAAAGGCGCAGATGTTTCGACTTATATGCTAAGCATCCCTACTGGAGTCGAAGGTGCAAAATTTGATGCATCAATTGAACTAATTAAATATCTAGGTTCTAAAGAAGCACAGGAAATGATCATGAAGGGTGAGAAAATCAACGGAGAATATTACCCGTTTCGAATTCCTATCCGTAAAGATCTTGCAGATATGCAATATTTAAAGGATCATCCAGAGTTCAATATTTTCATTGAAGGGTTAAAGTATCCTAGTATTTCAACACCGATTCCGGCATGGACACAAATTGAAACAGAAGTGTATACAAGTATCCTCAACCAAGTTGTATCTGGCCAGCTTAGTATTGAAGAAGGCTTGAAAACAATTGAAGAAAGAGGAAATGACATCATTAAACAGTCCAAATAAGTTTTTGGAGAAGAGCACCTATTTTAGGTGCTCTCCTTGTGAAGGGGGACAGAGCAGTGAGGAAAATTCGAAGTTCACTCGGTGATTTGAGCAGTTATATATTTATTTTACCTACTATTATCGTTTTAGGATTATTTTTGGTTTATCCAATCCTTTGGTCCTTTCTAGCCAGCTTTAAGGATGTTAATCCTATCCTGCTGAAAAACTCGAGCTTATTTGAAGTACCCGGAACTTTTGCGGGGTTGGATCAATATATGCAGGCAATTGATAATCCATTATTTTTTAAATCCATTTTTAACACACTTTACTTTGGAGTCATTTTTATTCCCATCACGATGTTTGCCTCTGCTGGTCTGGCGATCCTGGTAAATCAGAAATTAAAAGGGGTAAATTTTGTCCGTTCCGTCCTTTTTATCCCTTATATCATATCCGTCGTCAGTGCCAGTTTAATCTTTATGTTCCTTTTTAATGGGGATAGAGGGCTTGTGAATGCATTACTTCAAAACTTTGGTGTGACTGGACCGAACTGGTTATCAAGTACCCTATGGGCAATGCCGGTCATTGCCATCATGCATTGTTGGGAAAAAATCGGCTATTTCATGTTGATTTATTTAGCTGGATTGCAAAACATCCCCAAGGAATTGTATGAAGCTGCTGATGTAGATGGCGTCACTACGTTTCAAAAATTTAGACTGATCACTTGGCCGTTATTAGGGCGGGTATCTTTGGTTGTGTCTATTTTATTAATCATTGATGCACTTAACATTTTCCAGGAGATCATCATTATGACTGGAGGTGGCCCTGCGGATTCAACGATCACGGTTCCGTTCTTAATTTATAACGAAGCCTTTAAGTATTTTAGAATCGGACCTGCAGCTGCCATGTCTTATTTGTTATTTGTTTTTGTCATTGTCATTACCTTTGTACAAAAAAGGATTGTGGATAAAAGATTAGGATAGGAGGGGGAAAACATGAAAAACAATAAGTCCATTTTAACGATATTGCTTTGGAGTACTGGTATTATATTTTTACTTCCCATTTATTGGTTAGTCATAAGCAGCTTTAAAAGCGATGCGGAGATTACTCAATTTCCTCCAACATATTGGCCAAAGGAATTCGTCTGGAGTAACTACCCGCAAATATGGGATTTATTGAATTTTGGTCAAACCATGATCAATTCTATAATTGTTTCTATAACTACAACTGTTTTAATTGTTGTTTTTTCTACTATGGCTGGTTATGCCTTTTCGAAGAAACAGTTCTTAGGTAAAAATATATTATTTGTTGCTCTAATAGGAACAATGACGGTTCCACCAACAGTATTATTACTGCCTTTATATTTTATTATCTCGAAAATGGGAATGTATGATAGTTTGACAGGGTTAATTTTACCCTTTTCTGTAACCGTGTTTGGTATTTTCTTTACCAAACAATATATTGATGATGTTCCAACAGAATTACTCGAGGCAGCAAGAATAGATGGATGTGGAGAGTTGCGTATTTTCTTCCAAATGGTCGTCCCATTAATTAAGCCGGCGATTACTACATTAGCTATCATCATGTTTGTGCAAAATTGGAATTCATTCACCATGCCATTGGTTTTACTTCAATCTGAAGATAAATTTACCATTCCGTTGCGTTTGGCTATGCTTGCCCAACAAAATGTGGCTGTTCCTTGGTCACATATTCTAGCAGCGAATGTCATCTCACTGCTACCTGTAGTCATTTTATTTTTAAGTCTGCAAAGACAATTTATTTCAGGGATCATGTCTGGTTCTGTGAAAGGGTAGGAGGATCATCATGGGCAAAAAGAAAATCATTGCTTGCTTAGGAGACTCCATGACGGAATTTTGGGGTTCTGAAATGCCGGAGTTAAAAGAAAGTTTATCAACTGCATTTAGTGACGTGGAGTTTGAATTGCACAATTATGGTGTAAGTGGAACACGGACTGAATATGGAAAATATCGAATTACTCATGATTATCCCAATCCATTTAAAGACGGAAATATGAAATGTTTATCTGCCGTTAGCCCGGATTTAATCATTGTAGAGTCGTTTGCCTATAATCATCGTTTGGATGGAGAACACCAAATTAAAAACTATCAAAATGAATTGCGTCTGCTCATCAAGGAAATTAAAGAAACCACTCCAGCAGAGATCATTTTCTTAGTGACCATTCCACCTGACAAAGAAAATTTTTTGGATAATATCCCTACCTATAGAAATGTCAATATTGAACTTAGAAAGGAATGGGCCGAATATTCGGATCGTTACCTGAAAGCTGCTCTTGAATTTGCGAAGGAAGAAGGTCTTCCTCTAGTGAATGTATATGAGCGTGTACAACAAGAAGTTCATCAGGGAACACCGATTCATTGGTTTATTGACCAAAATGATCATATTCATCCAAGTAGATATGCTTACCGTTTTACGGCAAAAGAGATTGTGAACGTTATTGAAAACTATCAATTATTGACTACTGATGGAAAGTAAATAAATAGAATATATTCGTTTATTAATAAAGAGAGGTATCTTAATGGGACATCAATTCTCTAAAACCCAACAGCGCGGACAGTTTTTTAAGAAAAAAACATATCAGGATACACCAATTATTCCATTTAGTGAAGCACGCCGTTTAATCCCAGAGCCCATTTGTGAAAACTATCCGATTGAAATCGATTGTTATTGGCGGACATGGGAGCTTGCTTATCAAAATGTTTATGCACCTACAAAAGAGAGCGGATTTGTCAGCAATTTTGTCGACGCGGCCTTTAATGATGACATCTTTATGTGGGATACGGCCTTTATTACGATGTTCTGTAATCTTGCCCATCCCTTTATCCCGGGGATTCGCTCGCTAGATAATTTTTATTGTAAACAGTTTGATAATGGGGAGATTCCAAGAGAAGTCGTTAGAGAAACGGGCGATGATTTCTCAAAGTGGGTGAACCATGATCGGAAACCGCTTCATTCCTACTTTCATAACCATTATCAGCATCGCGGTTTACATGGCGCACAGCCGCCAAAGTATGATGACATGCATCATCCAAAGTTAGGCCGAGAAGTAGAGACGCCTCCCTATCTTACTTTGGATAACCTGAACCATCCAATTATGGCTTGGGCCGAATTGGAAAGTTATCAGCAAACGGGCGATTTCGAACGTTTAGAATTGGTTTGGAGGCCTCTTTTTAAATACTATGGAGCACTGTGTTACCACTTATATAATCAATATGGGTTATTTGTTACAGATTGGGCGAGTATGGATAACTCACCTAGAAATAAGTACCTCGGCAGCGGTGTGGATATAAGCTGTGAAATGGTCTTGTTTGCCCGTAACTTAATTGAAATGGCACAAATCATTTCCGCAAAATCGGAAACTATTGAACTGGAAGTCACAGAGGCTATTAAACGATTAGAAAGCGATGTACGTAAATTTACAGAATCCATCAATGGTTTGATGTGGGATGAGAAAAAAGGGTTTTATTTTGACATTACCGATGACGGTGAACGTGCTCCGGTTAAAACGATTGCTGCGTTTTGGTCCTTGTTGGCAGAAGTGGCAACTAAAGAACAGGCGACCCGTTTAATTGAATGGCTTGAGGATCCGAAAACCTTTAACCGTGTTCATCGTGTGCCGACTCTTGCTGCAGATGAAAAAGATTACAATCCAAAAGGCGGTTACTGGCAGGGATCGGTTTGGGCGCCAACCAATCAAATGGTCGTCCGTGGTCTTGAGAAATATGGATATGATGAATTAGCAAAAGAAATTGCCATCAACCATTTGGAAAATGTTGTCCAAGTTTTTGAAGATACAGGGACCATTTGGGAAAATTACGCACCTGATAGTGTGACCGCAGGTGATGCGAATAATGTAGATTTTGTTGGCTGGTCAGGGATTGCCCCGATCTTATATTTCGTCGAATATCGACTAGGCATACGCGGAAATGCCCCGAGGAATGAACTAACTTGGAATATCGACATGAGTTTAGGGGAAATCGGCTGCAATCGCTATTGGTTTAATGGGAAAACGATTCATCTTCTTGCTGTACCACAGGAAGATGGGACTGTGAACGTGAAGGCAGAAAGTGATGGTCCTATAACACTAAGGGTGAAGGTAGATGGACGTGAACAAATGGTTGAACTTAATGGACACCTGCAATTTATTCTTTAAACCAATCCGTTAGGAAAAGAGATGTTGAAGGAGGTAAAAAAGATGATGAGTACAACAAGTTTAGAAAAACGGGAGAGTATCATCCAAAAGCTAGAGTTATTGTATGGCGATAAGGCCCAGGAATTCTATCAAAGTATTGAAAAATTAATTGAGAAAAATTCAAGTGCGGATTTGTCACCGAAGCCATGGGTAACAGAAGATGATGTCATGCTGATTACCTATGGTGATTCCATTAAAGAGGATGGAAAAGCACCCTTGCAAACATTGCGGGAATTTTTAGTGAAATATACAAAGGATACAGTATCGGCAGTTCATATTTTACCGTTTTATCCTTATACATCCGATGATGGATTTTCGGTAGTGGATTATCGGGAAATCGACCCACAACTAGGCTGTTGGAAAGATGTTAATGACATTGCTGATGATTTTGATCTGATGTTTGATGCGGTCATTAATCATATATCCAAGAGCAGCGAATGGTTTCAAGGGTATTTAAATAGTGATGAAAGGTATAAAGATTTCTTTATCGAGGCAGATCCTTCCTTAGACTATAGTAAGGTCACTCGCCCAAGAGCTTTACCTTTACTGACACCTTTTGAAACAAGTGAGGGAATTAAGCATATTTGGACAACGTTTAGCGATGATCAAATCGATATTAATTTTAAGAACCCAAAGGTAATGATCGAGATTCTTGATATCCTAAATATGTATGCAGTGAATGGCTCACGGTTCCTAAGACTCGACGCTATCGGTTTCATGTGGAAAAAAGTGGGGACAACCTGTATGCATCTTGAAGAAACCCATGCCATCATTAAACTCATTCGGGAGGTTTTGGAACTAAGTGCACCTGGTACGATATTAATCACAGAAACCAATGTTCCGCACAAAGATAATATAAGCTATTTTGGGAACGGTTATGATGAAGCGCAAATGGTTTATCAATTCCCATTGCCGCCATTGACTCTTTTCTCCTTCCAAACGGGGAATGCCCGTAAATTATCAGAGTGGGCTGCAAGTCTTGAACCTACAACCGACGCGACATCTTTCTTTAATTTCCTGTCTTCTCATGATGGAATCGGTATGAGACCGACGGAAGGGATCTTATCGGAAGAAGAAAAACAATTCATGGTTGATCAAACCATTGCCCATGGCGGCCTTGTCTCTTATAAGGATAATGGCGATGGAACAAAGAGTCCCTATGAGTTAAATATCAACTACCTGGATGCTTTGACACACCCCGACGCGGAACAGGATGTTCGTGTAAATAAGTTTCTTGCTGCTCACACGATTTTATTATCCGTCATCGGAGTTCCGGGAATCTACATTCATAGCTTGCTTGGCTCTCAAAACTATTACCAGGGTGTAGAAGAATCTGGGATTAATCGAAGAATCAATCGTGAGAAACTAAATAAAGAAGAATTATTTGCTGAGTTAGAAGCAGATACGCTTCGGAGTGCGATTTTTAAAGAGTTTGGAGCTCGCATCAAGCTAAGAAGAGCCCAAAAAGCTTTCAGCCCGAATGCGAAGCAGGAAGTGTTATTTTTAGATGATAGAGTTTTTTCTATTAAAAGAACGAATGTAGAAACAGGCGATGAAATGGTTGTCCTTGTCAACGTATCTAATGTTACCGTAAATTTAGAAACAGGGTATTCAGGTTTGGATATTATTGGGTCAGAAGAAATTGTTAATACTGTGACGTTACAGCCATATCAATCCATGTGGATCAAAATCAAAGAATAATAAAGAAAAAGGAAAACGACCAAGATCGTTTTCCTTTTTCTATGCAAACATTAGAGAAATACCTAGAAACGTATAATGTAATGCATCCTCAAGCTCATTTACTTTCGTGCTTGTCCTTTTTAGTTTCTCCTCTAAACTGATTTGAAATAGATCGAAGCTCTTGGCTATTTGTCCGCCGATGATGATTCGATGCGGCTGAAAGTTTTCGATATAAGGGAGCAGCATTTCACCAAGGTCACTGCCGAATTGAGTGAAAATGGCCTTGGCAGTACTATTTCCACGTCTGGCTATCTCTGCGAGTTCTTTCACATCAACCTTATTTACATTAATTGCAGCGGCAGCCTGTAAAATACCTCTCCGCGAGAAATGATTGTCTATGATGGAATCCCGAAAGGGTTGATTGTAAAGATATCCTTCAGGTGGAATGTTTTCAGCATTTTTTATTATTTTCCCTTGGTCAATAAATACTGAACCAAGTCCAGTGCCGATGGTCAAGCAAATCATTCGCTCATTCGGAAAGTTTTTACTTGCTCCCAGTCCAAAAAGACACCCGTCATTCTCAAATAACAAATGGATTTTCTTCGTTTCCAGCCAAATTTCAGTAGCGTGTAATCTTTGGAGTAGTTGTTCCCGGAGATTTACGCCGTACAAGGACTCAAACTTATTCAGCCCTTTGATATAGCTTATTCCATTTACATAATCAAAAGGACCAGGGAAGGTGAAGCCAATCCCTAGTACTTTTTGATATAAACCAGCGTTCTCTTTGTATTTTGCCGCAAGGGAATTGAGTATGCTGACTAAGTGAGTAATGATGTTTTCTTGGCTTTCATGCGACCGTGCTTCAAATTGACAAATGGTGTTATCGAGAATTCTATCTTGTTCGAGTACGCAAGCCTTGATATAGGTCCCCCCGACATCTAAAGCAAACACCACATCAGCCTTCAATGAAACTCACATCCCAATTTGGTGAAACTCCTGCTTTAATGAGCTTACATGGAGTAGATCCAAGATTGATAATTTTATAGCCGCCCAGCACTGAAGGTAGAATATAAGATTCAGCATAGGCAAGTTCAACAAAAACAGATTCGTCTGCAAGAGAAACAATCCGGATACGTTCTCCTTCGACGAGATTATACATAACGAATTCATTGTTCGTGTTATCCATCCATTCGGTTTGAAGATGAATTCGTCTTACATAGAATAGGAGATCATCTCGTTGGCCAAGCAAGTATTCTTCATTCTCACCTTGTGTTTGGATAAGCTGTGGTACAGGAATAAGATATTCTTTCACCCAATCTGTTTTTTTATCAAAATCAATATTTTCAAATGCATGGTCAATGTTGACTGGGCGCGGTTTTCCGTCCAAATCTTTCCGTAAATAATCATAGATTTTAAAGGTAAACCACCAGGTAGTAGATGAAATTTCAAGAACAAGATTATCTTTTCCAGAGCAGTGAACCGTCCCAGTTGGAATAAGGAACAAATCGCCTTTTTCTGCAGCGAATTCATTTACATAGTCGGTGAAAGGCATGGGTACAGCAGTTTCTTGCGCTTGTGTCACCGCATTCAGGAATCCTTCCCGGGTACAGTTTTCTGTTAATCCAAGGTAGACCTTCGATTCGCCCTTTTTATCCATAATGTAATAGGATTCTTGCTGCGTCATTAGTTCATTAAAGTGCTTCCGGACATATTCTTGCTTTGGGTGAACTTGGCAGGAAAGATTATCTCCATCAATTGTATCTAGATAGTCGAAGCGTACAGGAAAATAATCGCCGAACAACCTTACATTGCGTTCCCCCATGATGGTTACGTGTTCATAGGCCATAATGATGAGAAAGGGTACTTCGATGATGGTATCTTGATAACCGATAAGGATTGAATTTTCAGGTGCAATGGGCTCGAAGCCCCAAGCGCAGTTTACCCAGTCCTCTGGTAAATCGACCATTTCTTTCAGATACTGGCCGCCCCAAACCCCTGGAGCGAAGAAAGGCTTTACCCTCATCGGCGCGCGTGAAATGTGTGCAATGATTTCTTTTAGTCCAACACCTGTAGTGGCAACTGGTTTATTTGGCTGATTCATATCAACGTAAACATCAATCTTGGTTATTAGTTGTTTCCGGTAATTCTCGAGGATTGGCCATTCCACGAAATAGGCAATCTTATATTTTTCCACTCCGTCCCGGTTCCAAGTCATCCCGAAATTTAAAAGATGGTTCTTATATTCTAGCTGTTGAGCTTCTCTAGAAATGTCGAGAAAATAGAATAGATCGCATTTGCCCTCTGTAAGCCAATAGGCACCTGGACCAAAAACAATGACCACTTGCTTTGTGGTAGTATCATTTGGCAGTGAATGAGCGAAGGTTGACTGGGCATCATCCACAAAGTATATAGATACATTTGCTTCGATTACATATCCAAAAGCACGATTATCAGTAATGTTCTCTGCAAATTGATGACGAAGTTGTTCCCCAGATTTTAAGTAGCCAGTGGTACTGTGAACCAATGGAGTGTAACCTTGTTTTTCAATTGTAGCAATTAATGGCTGAAGGAACTTTTGATAATCAACACCATGAGTCCCGTCTATGACAAGAAGTGGGATTCCATTTTGCTGTTTTTCCAAAAAAGATAAGATGCCATTAATGATAGAATTATAACCAACGGTGAGTGGATTGGTATCGAGCTGCTCCCGAACCGGGTTTACCGGATATTTATTGAACATGATGTAGTTCCTCCCTATTTAAATCGTTTCTACATTCATTATATCTATCGAATGAAGTGAAGTATTTACATAAGGAAGTCATGTTTTTTCAAAAAGAGGACATAAAAAAACCTTCCGTAATGGAAGGAAGTTCTACTAATTAGTTTGGAGTTGTTTGTTAAATTCACCTGGTGTAACGCCAATGATTTCCTTGAAAACAGTGGTGAAATAATGGACAGTATCAAATCCTGTTTCTGATGCAATGGATTTAATCGATAAGTCAGTGGTAGTTAAAAGAATGGTAGCAAGGTTGATCCGTTCATTCCTAACATATTGGGTAAAAGTAACTCCTAATTCCTCTGTAAAGAGTCTAGATAGATGCCGGCTTGAAATACGCAAGTTATCTGCTACGTCCTTTAAGCGAAGTGGCTGAGATAGGTTATCTCGAATATATAATTTTGCCCGGTGAATATGCGTTGTGGATAATGGTTGATTTTTAATGTCTTTATCGTTATGGTTTTCTTTAATAAAATGCTCTGCCAATGAAAAAATCAGTGAGCCGCTAGTTGAAATGATGGTATCATGGATAAAATTCGTGGATTGCTGCGCTTGAAGGATCAACATTTTCCACATCATTTCAATAAAGAGATCTTCCTCATCTTTTATAAGGAAGGGTTCTACGGTAGATAGGAGCTGAAACAATTCTTGCCCTTTATCTGTTGATTCGGCATAGATTGGTTCAAAGGCAACAAATAATATATACAAGTCATTTTGGCTGATGATTTGATGTTTAATATGGGGACGAGATATGAAAAGTGTCCCTTTGGATAAGGGGTATTCTTTTCCATTCTCCAAATAAATTCCCGTACCACTCACGATATAACAGACTTCAAAAAAAGAGTGTTTATGCAGCATATTGGATTTCAGGGTTTTGTCTCCACCCCAATAGTGTAAATACAAAGATCCTTCTGTTCCTTTTATATAAACAGCGTGTTGGTTCAATAAGGTAATCCCTTTTTGCAATTGGTTTTGAGTTAACTCCATGGCAGTCTCTCATTTCCTCATCAATATTGACGACCGTTGCTAGTTTCTACTTAATATTTATAGTAAAGTGTCAAATAGGTTTGTCAAGGGAAGATTGTTGTTGTCGACGATAGAGCAACACAGAGATTGAAACGGTCTTATTTTATAAAAAGATGACGCATTGTTGTATAGGCGATTATTATGTGCCTGTCTATACTGAAAAAAAGGAAGTGAAATCTATTGTACAATCATTATTATCTTGCGTTTGATGTAGGTGGGTTATTTATCAACGGGGTGGTATTAAATAGCCGCGGAGAAATAATGCCTAATTCTGAGTCTTATTTTCCTTCTAAAAGTGATGTAGGCCGTGAAGAGTTATTAAATCATTTTGTACAAATCATTTGCCGGCAAATCGGAAAGATTTTAGATAAGTATTTTATTATTGATGGCATCGGTTTTGCTTTTCCAGGTCCTTTTGATTATCAAAAAGGAGTCTCTTTTATAAGTAAAGTGAATAAGTTCGAATCCCTCTATGGGGTGGATTTACGAAATGAATTGACGATGAGATTACGTCAGCAAAAGGTGTTTTTCCTGCATGCTGCTCAACCATTTCGTATCGTGTTTGAAAACAATGCGAATATGTTTGCTTTGGGTGAATGGGTCACTGGTAAAGCGAAGGATTATCATCGAGTCATGTTTCTAACCCTTGGAAATGGTACAGGATCTGCGTTTATGGAGAATGGAGAAATAATAAAAAATCGTGAGGATGTCCCGCCAAACGGTTGGGTTTACTGTCATCCTTTCCGTGAATCCATTGTAGATGATTATCTTTCAACGAGAGGAATCCTTCGTATTGCACAGCAATTAAATGTCAATCCAAACATAGGTTTGAAAGAAATTGCGGATGCTGCGCGATCCGGTCATAAAGATGAAAAAGAAGTGTTCCATAGATTCGGTGAATTATTAGGGGAAATGCTCCTGATATTCATTAAACCATTCCAACCTGATGCTGTGGTTATTGGAGGACAAATTGCGAAAAGCTACGATTTGTTTATGGGTCAGGTACATAGAGCATTAGATAATCAACAAGTCAGTATTTTGTTCTTAGACCGAACTTCTTATCCTACATTTGTGGGTCTTTCTAAAGCCATTACTTTGGAAAAAGAGGGACAGGAAATAGAGAAAAGTGAGTTCAGATTATAATATTCTGACCATGCCGTTGCAAATGGTGGGGAAGGTGCGGTTTTATTAAATATATGGTGTCGACTGTCGAACAATCCGAGAAAATTTGGAATTGACGGGGAAAGAGATTATAGTGGAAAGTTATCAGAATTAATATATTTTATTTCGACTTATCTAAATATGAATTTTTTGTCATCTATGCAATGATCTTTTCCCACTCTCCATGCCATTGTTTTTATTGTAATTTAGTAGTATTGTCTTTTTCACTGCTTACCATTATGAGCCTTATGGTTGCAGCCAAAAAGGAGACCATCAGTTATAGATTTTACAAAATGAAGGAGCTTACCAAAATTAAACCTGTTACATAAGTAATTCTGAAGAACATTATGGTACTTCACCAATGGGATTTGAACTTAGGAACAGGATTTGGCACAAACGATTGGTTAGTGTGCTATTTTCTAATCAAACGTTTGATTGAATATTGATATTCGTTGCTAATTGTGAATTTTATTTAATTGAGTAGAGAAAAAGTTGTCGTGAGACTTCCACAGTAAGGCAATCTCATATTGATAGTTAGCCTTTTATTCATGAAGCGTTTATTCTTGGAGAGAATACCACCTTTTCGAGCCAAAAACTGGGCTCATTATATTGGATTTGTTTCCACATTCAGCTAATCTGGTTTTACGGTCATAATAATGATTAGATAAATATGAATTGCCATATTAATGAGATGAGGGAAAAAAATGATTGTTATTGAGAATGATTGGTTGAAGGTCAATATTGATAGACACGGTGCGGAAGTACGTAAAGTGACGCATAAGAAAAATGGGCTCGATTATATGTGGACAGGGGATGAAGCTTATTGGGGGCGAGTCTCTCCTGTGTTATTTCCGATTGTAGGACGGTTAAAGGAGGATCAATATCAATTGGATGGCCAGACCTACAAGATGTCGCAGCATGGGTTTCTGCGTGATGTTGAATTCGCTGTGGATGAACAGACATCAGCCACTGTTTCTTTCGTGTATGAGTCTCTTGGCTCCCACGTTCATGTATATCCTTATGACTTTACAGCGAAGATTCGATATCGTCTTGAAGAGAATTCATTGATTGTTCAGTGGCAAATCCTGAATGTAAATAACGAAGAGATGTATTTTTCAATTGGTGCACATCCTGCATTTAAGATTCCGCTGGAAGAAAATGAGACCATTGAAGATAACCAAGTGAACCTTGCACCGGCGCCGAATAAGAGTGCGATGGAATATGAGCTAAAGAATTCCCTCATTCATGAGAAAGGGATAGTAACTAATCTTTCAACAATACCACTCACAAAGTCCATATTTGCCCATGATGCCCTTATTTATAGCAACATCGATAAAGTCACATTGGAATCTAAACAGTCGAGATATGGTGTAGAAGTTATGTTCCAAGGTTTTCCGTTTGTTGGGATTTGGTCAAAGTATTTGGAAACAGATGGGACAATCGCTCCGTTTGTTTTCATTGAACCTTGGTACGGCATAGCAGATACTCACGATACAACAGGAAACTTAAAGGAGAAGTTTGGCGTGAATAAGCTTAAGGCAGGAGAAACCTTTCAAGCGGAATATATGATGAAGTTTTATTAAAGGAACCGGGTGCCAGGCACCACAAGTGTTTTCTTCGACACTAAATCTTCTTAAAGCAGGAAAAAAGTTGTTTTGTCAGAAGGACTTACAAACTATACAATTTCGACAATTATTTTACACAAAGATAGCCTTAAGTTACTTAGTCCAAAGAAAATCCGAAGAGTTTAATCAAACGTTTAATTAGTTAATTTATAGCTAATCAAACGTTTGATTAAAAATGCTGTACTTCCCATGAACATGGGCTTTCTAGCGGAAAAAGAGTGAAAAATTTGTAAATATTTGAATTTCCGTTATATAGCCACCCTCCATAATCTGTATCTTTAGTATAATGGGTGTAATCTCAAACAAAATGGAGGAATGTATATGTTGGGTGCAATTGAAGCGGGTGGTACGAAGTTTGTTTGTGCTGTCGGCGATGCTACAGGGAAAATCATTGAACGTATTCAGATACCAACCACAATCCCTGAGGAAACCATCGTCCAGGTTATTGATTTCTTTAAACAATATCCTATTAAGGGGATGGGAGTAGGATCTTTCGGACCGATTGATGTGAACAGGGATAGTCCTACATATGGATATATAACGTCTACACCAAAACTTGGCTGGCGGAATTATCCGATTGTACGAACCTTAAAAGAAACCTTTGGTGTGCCTATCGGGTTTAATACAGATGTGAATGGGGCAGCATTAGGTGAGGCAACGTACGGAGCAGCCAAAGGGCTGGATAGCTGCCTCTATATAACAGTCGGGACAGGGATAGGAGCAGGCGCTGTGGTACATGGTAAACTCCTACAAGGATTTTCGCATCCGGAAATGGGGCATATTCTTGTTAGAAGGCACCCAGAAGATACGTATCAAGGAAAGTGCTCTTATCATCATGATTGCTTAGAGGGACTTGCGGCGGGACCAGCCATTGAAGAGCGCTGGGGAGATAAAGGGGTAAACCTTGTAGAGCGGTCCGAAGTTTGGGAAATGGAAGGCTATTATATTGCTGAAGCTTTAATGCAATATGTGCTGATTCTTTCACCAAAGAAAATTATTCTCGGCGGTGGAGTCATGCATCAAG
The DNA here is from genome assembly GCF_013409995.1 of Neobacillus driksii. Taxonomy (GTDB): domain Bacteria; phylum Bacillota; class Bacilli; order Bacillales; family Cytobacillaceae; genus Neobacillus; species Neobacillus driksii. Next base: position 158,717 of record NZ_JACCBX010000005.1, on the reverse strand, counting down.
AGCAGGTTTTTCCATCAATCTATAAACATTTGAAGAATCTATTGAACGATTACGTCTCTTTACCTGAACTGTCTGAATACATTGTCCGTCCAGGACTTGGAGACAATGCTGGAATCATAGGAGCCTTATTGCTAGCTCAACAAGCGATAGAAGAGAGATAAAGGGGAAGGTTACACCCTAAACAAAGGAACGCATCTCATTATCCTGTTGATTTAGGAGAATTCAGTATTTAAGGAAATTGCCAATACATTGTCTCCCATAAATAAAAGAAAGCGTAAATGGACTTTTATCAAGTTCTTTTACGTTTTTTTTTGCCCGTGCACTTTAATAGGGACATAAAAAAATTCAGAAAATTGTAATTGTGTATACGTTTTCACTCCCGTATCATAAAGACATAGAAAAGAGGTGATAAGTTGAATGGCATATGAGTTAAATGAACGCCAGCATAAGATTCTTAAAATCTTGAAAGATAAAAATGATTATGTTACGGCTAACGATTTGTCTGCTCAATTGTCTGTTTCGACGAAAACAATTTATCGGGATATCCAAAAAATATCAGACCATCTAATGAAGAACTATTCCCTCAGCAAGAAAGAAAACCTCGGATACTTACTTACACCAAATGACAACGTTGAGAAAGACGTGCAGGTTATCTTCAACAGTTCTAAAGAACGGCGGATCAATTTATTACTCTATCTTCTTTCGATAGCTCCAATGAAAACTTCCATCCAGAAGTTATCAGAGAGATATTTTGTAAGCCAAAGCTCTATCATTAACGATTTCAAATTTATAGAGGAAAATATTGGGCCTTATAACCTTCAATTATTAAAAGGAAATGACGGGTCTTTTATTGAGGGGCATCAGCTTTCAATCAATCGATTAATGTCCGTAATGATAGAAAGTTTTTTAAAACAATCAGGCGATCCGTTTAGCCAATATCACATCCCAACATTTATCGAAGAGGTAAGAAACCATTACAATAGGCTATATGAGATCAAAAAGTTTCTTCATGAAATTCAGGAGGAACAAGAAATCCTTTTAGATCAGCCATTTTATTTAACTTTATTTTGCAGCCTTCTTTCCATTATCGAGAAACACGTTAATTATTCACAATATCCATACAGGGAAGAGTCATTTGAAGCTTTGGATAAACAATCGAACGCCTACCATATTACTGTTGAATTGGTCAGGAAAGTGGAGTTATTTTATTCATTTAAAATGGAAGAGTTTGAGGTTCATAAGCTTTACTATATTTTGAAAGCGTATAAACTGACTTCTAGATTTCTGCTGAATCAAGATACAGAAGAAATCATGAACGAGAAAGTGAAGCTGCTTTCCAAACAGCTGGTAAGAAAAGTATCTGAAAAAATAGGCCATAACCTGGAAGATGAGGAATTATTACAGGATCAGTTAACCTGTCATCTTCACAGCATGGTGTACCGCTTGAACCACGATATTTATATTGTGAATCCCATTTTAGAGTCTATTAAATCGAATTTTCGCGATGCTTTTCAAATGGTTAAACAATGTATCAATCAGGTAAATAAAAACGGGAAGTTTGTGAAAAGTTTATCAGATGAAGAAATAGGATTTGTCACGCTGTACTTTCAAATTTCAATTGAAGAGCGGCTATCAAAAAAGATTCCTATATTAATAGAATGTACGAGTGGAATTGGAACTTCCCATTTGTTGAGTGAAAAGATAAAGAAAACATTTCCGAACATTGAAATCAAAAGAATTGTTGCCCAGCACCGACTCCAAAAAAGCGATTATGAAGATGTGGAACTGGTGATTTCCACGGTGAAAACCCATAGCATCATCGATAAGCCTACTATTTTGGTTAGCCCGATTTTAAACGATGAAGATAAAATGAAAATTGATCAGTTTATTGGTCGCTACTATAAGAAGCAAAAAGCAATATGAAAGGGGACTTGAGATTGGAAATGAAGTTGGAAGAAATTGATATTACGAAAGTCATCACAGAGGAATTAATAGATTTAAACCTGAAGGCAACGACGAAAATGGAAGTCATTGAGGAATTAACACATTTACTGTATGTCAATCATTGTATTGATAGTGAAGAAGGTTTCATTAAGGATGTGTTATATCGTGAGCAAGAGGGGGTGACAGGGCTTGAAAAGGGAATAGCCATTCCACATGGAAAATCTGAAAGCGTTATCAAAACGACGTTGGCTATTGGCCGAACGAAACAGCCAGTGGAGTGGGAATCGTTGGATGACAATCCAATCAATATTATTCTCTTATTTGCAGTGAAAACTTCCGATGCCACTACGGTCCATATTAAATTATTACAAAAAGTGGCTACTTTATTAGCAGATGATGAAGTTCTTCAGAGCCTTCAGGAAGTAGAAACAAAGCTAGAGGTCATTAATCTATTGTCCAAAAATAATGAGTAGGGGGATATCGTTATGAATATTGTAGGAATTTCAGCTTGTACGGCAGGCATTGCACATACGTATATTGCAAAGGAGAAATTAATCAAGACAGGTCAAGAACTTGGCCATAACGTCCGGATTGAAACTCAAGGAACCATTGGAATCGAGAATGAACTAACAAAGCAAGAAATTGAGGCTGCTGATTTAGTCATTATAGCTGCTGATATTAAGGTAAGCGGAAAGGAGCGTTTTAAAGGAAAAAGAATTATCGAAATCCCGACACACATTGCTATTAAGGCACCGAAGCAATTATATAAAAAAATCGAAATGGAATTAAGCGCTAGCAAATGATAAGGAGGAGCTCGTATGTTGAAGAAGCTGCAAATTAAAAAGCATGCATTAACTGCCATTTCGTATATGTTACCTCTCGTTGTTGCATCAGGTCTGTTGATTGCTATTGGAAATCTAACAGGCGGTACAGTGATTGAAAATTATAAAGAAAGCTTCTCTATACCGTCCGCACTCGTTTCGCTGGGTGTCCTGGGTATGGGATTACTGGCGCCGGTTATTTCCGCAGCCATCGCTTACTCCATTGCCGATCGTCCAGGGATTGCGCCAGGTCTATTAATGGGTTTAATAGCAAATGCGATCGGTGCAGGGTTTTTAGGTGGAATGTTAGGCGGTTTTATCGTAGGATTCTTTGTTCTCTTCCTTAAAAATCATCTAAAGGTTCCAAAGTGGGCAGAAGGTTTAATGCCGATGATGATCATTCCGTTAATTTCTAGTGTGGTAGTAGGGTTGTTAATGTTTTTCGTCCTAGGTCTTCCGATTGTATGGGCGACTGATGGTTTAACCTCTTTCCTAACAAACATGCAAGGATCAATGAAATTCGTCTTTGGTGCAATCCTAGGTGGAATGGCAGCTTTTGATTTCGGTGGACCTGTTAACAAAGTAGCTTCCTTATTTGCAGATGGTCTATTACTGGAAGGGATTTATGAACCGGAAGCTGTTAAGATCTTAGCTTCAATGGTTCCTCCGTTTGGAGTCACTATCTCATGGATTCTGGCAAAAGCCCTTAGAAAGAAGCGATATACGAAAAAAGAAGAAGATAATATTAAAATTGCCTTTCCAATGGGTGTCTGCATGATTACAGAAGGTGTTATCCCGATTGCAGCGGTTGATCTACTTCGTGTCGTAACCTCCTGTACATTAGGTGCTGCTGTAGGCGGAGGCTTATCGATGATGTGGAATGTAGGTTCACCAGTTCCATCAGGCGGAATGTTTATCGTCCCGGCAATGACTCATCCATTGTTATTCACTTTAGCTTTATTGATTGGATCTACTGTTACAGGAGTCATGCTATTTTTATGGAAAAAAGAGCCGGTTGAAAATCAAGATTTTTCACTGGATGAGGAAGAAGAAGAAATGGACTTATCTGGTATAAAGATTTCATAATCAAATGCTTTCTGGAGGGGGTGCAACATGTACGTTTCGATGAAAGGAATATTGGGACGAGCAAATGAAGGGAAATATGCGGTAATGGCCTTTAACTGTTTTAACCTTGAGACCGCTAAGGCAGTTATTCAAGGGGCACAAGAGTTGCGGGCACCTGTTATTATCAGCCTGCTGCAAGACCATCTAAAGGATCACTTAGGAAGCCATTTATTAACCAAGCCTATTATTCAGATGGCCAATGAAGCAAGTGTGGAAGTAGCGATTAATCTTGACCATGGCCAGGATATTGGTTTTGTTAAAAGGTGCTTACAAGATGGTTTCTCGAGTGTCATGATGGATGCATCTGCTTACCCATTTGATCAAAATATTGAAATTACGCGCGATATGGTTGAGTTTGCTCAAACCTACAACGCAAGTGTAGAGGCAGAGGTAGGGAATATTGGATCAGCTAGTGATATCATGACAGGCGATAGTATGCACACTGACCCTGAACTTGCGATTGAATTTGTTAAAAAAACAGGTATAGATGCTTTAGCGATTTCATTCGGATCTAGCCACGGCAATTATCCAGAAGGTTTTGTTCCGAAATTTAACTTTGATATTGTGGAAAAAATAAAAAAGGAAACCAATATTCCGCTCGTGCTGCACGGAGGATCCGGCTGCGGTGAGGAGAATATTAGAACGTCGATTGAATTAGGGATTAATAAAATTAATGTTGGTTCTGATTTTATGAAAGCGCAAGTGGATCAAATTAGGTATGAGTTAGATAAGAATCCCGCCATTAATCTCTTTGATTTAATCCACAGCACAATTGATGCTGGTAAAGAAGCTGTCAAGTATTATATTAATCTTGCAAAATCTACTGGTAAATCTTTATAAAAAAACAAGGAAAGAAGTGTTGATGATGTTAGTAACGATGAAACAATTATTGGAAGTAGCCAAGGAAAACCAATTTGCCGTTGGGGCATTTAACGTCGCGGATAGTTCATTTTTAAGGGCCGTTGTGGAAGAGGCTGAGAATGCTGAATCACCAGCAATTATTGCAATCCATCCATCTGAATTGGAGTTTTTAACAGACGAATTCTTCTCTTATGTGAAGCACCGTGTATACGAAAGTCCTGTACCATTTGTTATTCATCTCGATCATGGCGGTTCGATTGAAGAAATCTTAAGAGCGATTCGATGCGGTTTTACCTCTGTCATGATTGACGGTTCGCTGCTCCCATATGAAGAAAATGTTGCCTTAACGAAGAAGGCCACTGAAATCGCCCATGCGGTAGGAGTATCGATCGAAGGAGAGTTAGGTACCATTGGAAGTACAGGGAATTCAGTGGAAGGCGGAGTTACCCAAGTAACCTATACAAACCCGGCTGAAGCAAAAGATTTTATAGAGCGAACAGGCGTTGATACACTAGCGGTTGCAATTGGTACAGCTCATGGGATTTATCCAAAGCATATCAAGCCAGAATTACAAATGGATCTGTTGGCTGAAATTAATCAGCTAGTAAGTATCCCATTGGTACTTCATGGAGGTTCTTCAAACCCGGATAGTGAAGTGGCACAATCTGTGAAACTAGGAGTAAGTAAAATCAATATATCTAGTGATATGAAACATGCTTACTTTAAGAAGGCTCGTGAAATACTGAGCACAACAGAATATTGGGATCCAAATGTTATCTATCCAGAATGTATTTTGGAAGCACGGAAGGTAATTAACCAAAAAATGCACCTCTTTAATTCAGTAGGAAAAGCAAAACTATATGAAAAAGCTTCACGTAAACAAGAAGAGCAAGTTCCAGTTGGTGGTATGTACTAATAGGATTGAATACCATTTGTTAAATCAAAAAGAATCCACATGGGTTACTAGTGGGTTCTTTTTTGATTCTTCACTGTCGTGATTAAATTCAGAAGGGAATGGGATGATATGAGATTACAAGGAAAGAAAATTATTAGCCTAGTGCATCATGAGTTTGAAGACTTGGAACTTTGGTATCCGATTTATAGACTTCGAGAAGAGGGAGCAGTCGTCCATCTTGCTGGAGAAGAAGCCGGAAAAGAATATATTGGGAAATACGGAGTTCCTGCACAATCGGAATACGCGTATGGCGATGTTAAGGCTGAACAGTATGATGCAATATTAGTGCCAGGAGGGTGGGCTCCAGATAAAATCCGTCGATTTCCAGAAGTACTATCCTTAATACAAGAAATGAATGCAAGTAAGAAGGTAATTGGCCAAATATGTCATGCAGGCTGGGTGCTCATTTCTGCCAAGATTCTAGATGGAAAAAAAGTAACAAGTACACCTGGAATACGGGATGACATGGAAAATGCAGGAGCAATTTGGTATGACGAACCTGTCGTTACAGATGGTCACCTCGTATCAAGCCGCCGTCCCCCTGACCTCCCTGATTACATGAGGGAATTTATCCATGTTTTAGAACAAAAGTGAACATTGGGGACGGTTCTGGTGGCTTTTGTCTCTTAGGAATTCTAAGTAATTAAGGATTCCAAGGTATGATAGCGGTCACGAAAGATGTAGTCGATCGTGATCATTGAGAGGTTCCGTTCGGAAGGAGCCGTCCCGATGGTACGCTAATTAAATTTGTTTTGCAAATCCTACTTCCACCAGCATGTTAATTCTGGCACTCAAGTTTGATTTGGCCTGAAATTCACGATACACTTTGGTATATTGGAATTTTGAGCAGGTGCAAAACATGAATAGTAGACAGAAGGAATTATTGAGGTTGTTACTTCTTCATAAGGAAGATGACCTACAAATAAAAGATTTGGCAGCGGAGCTGTGTTGTGCGGAGAAGACGGTGCGGAATGATTTGGACCGGCTTGAGGAGTTTTTGCAGGATTACGAAAGTGCACACTTGTATCGCAAGCCTGGAATTGGTATCGGGATAGAAATTGACGAACATGACCGATCGGAAATCATGCGCGGCCTGTTAGTGAATGAGTCGAAGACACTGGAAGAGCGCTTGTTCGAGATGGCTTTTCAGCTGTTAACAAGTCATAAGCCTTTCACCCTGCAGTATTGGGCAGACCGCTATTATGTGCCGAAACCGACCATAAAAAGAGATATAGAAACAATTACCAATTGGTTGCAGCGCTATGGTCTTGAGTTGATTTCAAAACAGCGGCTTGGGAATATGGTTCAAGGCTCAGAGTTGAAAAAACGTAATGCTCTGGCACACTTACCTGAACTGATTCCAGCCTTTTCGAACACAAACAATGTCGTGCTGGATTTATTTTTACCCTATGAGATCGCTGCGGTGAGAAAAGCATTAATAGACATGCAACACACCTTTTCCGTAACGTTCACAGATGAAGCGGTGGAAAGTTTATTGGTGCATGCATTAATCATGGTTAAACGGATAAGGCAAAAGTCGCCGGTTTTTATTGAGCAGAATGAAAAAACTGTAACTCATACACATAAAGAGTATCAATATACCGAATGGCTTTTCAATCAACTAGAAGCGGCATACCAGTTGAAATTTCCAGAAGAGGAAAAGGTGTACTTTACGTGGCATCTGATTAGCGCGAAACGGATGGCGGAGGGTTCGGATCAGGAAGAACTACAATACAATGAAGAAACAAGTCAAGTCGTTCACTCGCTGATTGAGAGGATGGGAAAGCTGACACTCTTTCCTTTTGAACAGGATTTGATTTTACGAAATGGCCTTGCTGTTCACATGCATTCGGTAATTAGTCGAATTCGCTATCAATTCCCGATTACAAATCCTCTGCTTGCAAATATTAAGCATATGTATCCTTACATGTTCAGTATGGTGATTTTGTCATTAGAAGAAATCAGCAAAACTTTTGATATTGAAATCCCGGAAGATGAGGCTGCGTATATTCTCCTTCATTTTCAGGCCTCCATTGAACGGCTTGAAGGTAAACGTGAAACAGAGAAAAAGAAAACGCTAATTGTTTGTCATATGGGAATTGGCATGTCCCATTTACTTGAGGCGAAAATTGAACAGCAATACCAAGACATTGAAGTAGTCGCTTGTGTCGGAAAAGCGGAGGTCAATGAGTTTTTAAGACAGAATTCAGTAGATTTTATTATCACAACCGTCCCGCTTGAAAAGGTAGGCACAGACACCATTGTGATTTCACCACTTTTTGGTCAGGAAGATAAAAGGAAATTAAGTCAGTTCGTTGCGAAAATCCAAGTTGATGAATCAACTAGCCCATTCTTACCTTATATAAATGAAGAACTTGTGTTTTTTAATCTTAGTAAAGAGCACCGATACGAGGTTGTTGAAATGTTGGCCATGGCTCTTTATAAAGAAGGCTACGTAAAAAGAGAGTTTATTTATAGTTCGGTAAAGCGCGAACAGAAATCAGCGACTGCAGTTGGTGGAGGGATTGCGATTCCACATGGAGATCCAGCGTACATTTTGAAGCCTGCTATCGCGGCAGCAGTTTTACGGGAACCATTGATTTGGGGTGAGGAGAAAGTTTCGCTTGTCTTTCTGCTTGCGCTCACAAAGGAAAATCAAGCTGAGCTCCGTGAAATCATCGGGAAAATTGCTTCGATAAGTGATTCACCACTTGTTGTGCATGAGTTAACAGAAACCGAGAACTTCCACAGTTTTGTGAAGGTGCTTGAGGAATACTAGAGTAAAGAGAAAAGGCAGTGGGTAAACCCCCACTGCTTTTTTAGGTTTAAATAAACACATTTTACCGCTGGTTGTGGTAAAAATATAAAAAAATAACTGGACAAGGAGGGTTTACTATATAAGTAAGCGATTACTAAATCTATTAAATAGTCAGGAGGAACTAGCATGGCGAAAATATTAGCTGTAACAGCTTGCCCTGTTGGTATTGCTCATACGTATATGGCTGCCGAAAACTTGCAAAAGGCAGGCAAGGCGCTGGGCGTCGATATAAAGGTTGAGACACAAGGTTCCATTGGTGTTGAGAATGCATTAACAGAGCAAGATATTGCAGAAGCAGATGGCATTATCATTGCCGCCGATAAAGAAGTACCAAAGGAGCGTTTTGCGGGTAAAAAGGTTATCATTACTGGCGTTCAAGATGGCGTTCATAAGTCAGAAGAACTGATTAAAAAGGTGTTAAGCGGAGATGTTCCTGTATATAAGCCAGAGATGGCCGGTGCTAGTAAGTCAAGCGAGGGGAAAAAGAAAGACAATCCGATTTATAAGCACTTGATGAGCGGGGTTTCTTACATGGTTCCATTTATCGTTGTTGGGGGATTGTTAATAGCGCTTGCATTAACACTTGGCGGCGAACAAACACCAGGAGGAATCGTGATCCCAGAGGATTCCATTTGGTCTAAAGTTAGTGCACTTGGTGGAACAGCGTTCACTTTTATGGTGCCGATTTTGGCCGGATTTATTGCCGTAAGTATTGCTGACCGTCCGGGACTTGTACCAGGGATGATTGGCGGTTACATTGCAGCAAACGGCAGTTTTTATGGCAGTGAAGCGGGTGCTGGATTTATTGGTGGTATTATTGCAGGTTTCTTAGCAGGTTATGTAGCGTTGGCGATTAAAAAGATTAAGGTCCCAAAAGCTATACAACCAGTCATGCCAATTATCTTTATTCCGATTATTTCTTCAGTCATTGTTGGATTATTGTTTATTTATGTAATTGGGGCACCTGTTGCTTCTATATTCGAGTCATTAACATCTTGGCTGGCTGGAATGCAAGGTGGAAGTTCCATTTTACTAGCCATTATTCTTGGCGGAATGATTGCCGTTGACATGGGTGGCCCATTCAACAAGGTTGCATTTCTTTTCGGTTCTGCGATGATTGCTGAAGGAAACTACGACATCATGGGGCCGATTGCGGTTGCGATCTGTATTCCTCCGATTGGTTTAGGTCTTGCAACATTTATTAACAAGCGCAAATTCCGTCCAACGGAAAGAGAGGCAGGAAAGGCTTCATTTACAATGGGTCTATTCGGAATTACTGAAGGGGCGATTCCATTCGCTGCCCAGGATCCGCTCCGTGTCATTCCAAGTATTGTTGTCGGTTCAATGGTTGGTTCTGTGATTGCCATGCTTTCAAATGTAGGGAACAGAGTGGCACATGGCGGCCCGATTGTCGCGGTATTAGGCGCGGTTGATAACGTAGTCATGTTCTTTATTGCAGTGATTATTGGAGTACTTGTAACCGCGTTTATGGTTATTGCTTTGAAAAAGAATGTTGACGGTGAAGTAGCTGTTACTGGTGCTGAAAATGTTGGTGGCACTGCAACACCGGTACGAGAAGATAAGATTGAACAGTCTACTGTTACTGATACAGAAATAAAGAAGTTAACCGATATTACAAGTGAATTCTTGATTGAAACCGATTTAGCAGGTACAACGCGTGATGACGTCATTGATGAGTTGATTGCGAAATTTGATGCGAGTGGTGTGTTAAGCTCGAAGGAAAAATTTAAACAAGCCATCTTAAATCGTGAAGAACAAAGCTCAACTGGACTTGGAATGAATATTGCGATTCCGCACGGTAAATCAACTGCGGTGAAACATCCAGCAGTGGCTTTTGGAATCAAACGTGACGGTGTTGACTGGAAGAGCTTAGATGGCACAGATGCAAAACTAATTTTTATGATTGCAGTCCCAGAAAAAGCTGCAGGTGATGCACATTTGAAAATTCTTCAAATGCTATCACGCAAGTTGATGGATGAAGATTTTAGAAATCAATTATTAAAAACCACGACAAAAGCAGATGCATACAATTTGCTTGAAGATATCCAATAATCTTGTTGAAAAGAGAGCGAAGACCATATGCTCTCTTTTCAGCTATCACAGAAGGGAAAGATGATGATGTACAAAACAGAACCAATTTTTTTACAACCGGTATTTCAGGAACGAATTTGGGGCGGTGAGAAATTACATACGGAGTTCCATTATGAAATTCCCTCCGCTCATACTGGGGAGGCATGGGTGATTTCTGCACATTCTAATGGACCAAGCATGATCAAAAATGGACCATTAGCAGGAAAGACACTAGCAGATGCGTGGAAGGAACAAGGTGGGCTTTTTAACAAAGCTACTAGTAATGATGAAGAGTATCCATTGCTGGTGAAAATATTAGATGCAGCCGAAGATCTCTCTGTCCAAGTGCACCCGAATGACCAATTCGCTCGTGAAGTGGAAGGTGTTCCCTATGGAAAAACAGAATGCTGGTACGTGGTCAGTGCAGAAGAAGGCGCAGAATTGGTATTAGGCCACCATGCGAAAACCAAGGAAGATTTGGCTCAGATGGTCGAGCTAGGAGAATGGGATCAGTTGCTCAGAAAGATCAAAGTCAAAGCTGGAGACTTTGTCTATGTTCCAAGCGGGACGATTCATGCCATTGGAAAAGGAATTGTTATTCTCGAGACTCAGCAGAGCTCTGACATTACGTACCGTGTCTATGACTATGATCGGATCGATGCGGAGGGCAATAAGCGGGAATTGCATCTTGAACGTTCGATTCAAGTAACAACAGTTCCTCATCAGGATGCCTCGGTCGAGCAAACCGAAACAAATATTGGGGATTTGGTAGAAAAGAAGCTTGTTGAGGAGCAATACTTTACTGTATATCATTGGAACTTGAACGGCAAGGCCCTAAAGGACATGACAAAGGATTTCTTACAAGTAAGTGTCATCGACGGGCAAGCGGCTCTAACTATTGGAGAAAACACCTTCCAAATAGAAAAAGGCACTCATTTCATCCTGCCAAACGGAATCGGAAAATATAGCTTAGAAGGTCATGCAGAATTTATTGTGTCACATGTTTAATCATCAGTATTTATGATGGCCTTTAAGGATAATAAGAATATGAAATCCCAGAACATAGAGAAGAGGGAAAAAAGATGATTGTCATTGAAAATGAGTGGTTGAAGGTCAGCATTGCTTGTTTCACCCAATAAATTTAAGGGTACTGTATGGATAAGGAGTTGATGATAATGAGTAAAAAAATTGCTGTTTTACTAACGAATGACTTTGAGGATTCCGAATATGTCGAACCTGTACAGGCTTTTAAGGAAAAGGGGCATGAGGTAACCATAATCGAGATGGAAAAGGGAAAAAACGTGAAAGGAAAGCAGGAGAAAATCGAAGTCGTTATTGATGAAAGCATTGATGATGTATCCCATGGAGAATTTGATGTACTTTTCATACCAGGCGGATTTTCACCGGATATTCTTCGTGCCGACGAGCGTTTTGTTCGTTTCGCAAAAGCATTTATGGAAGCTAAAAAACCTGTATTAGCCATTTGTCATGGACCTCAGCTGCTTATTACAGCAAAAACGCTTGAAGGGCGTGACGTAACTGGCTATAAATCCATTCACGTTGATCTAGAAAATGCTGGCGCTAATTTACATGACAAGGAAGTAGTTGTTTGCCAGAACCAGCTGGTCACAAGCAGACAGCCGGAAGATATACAAGCATTTGTGCAAGAATCCTTAAGAATAATAGGATAATAGTTAGGCAGAAGGGGATCCTTCTGCCTAACTGAAGTTGTTTACCCGTTATCCCCACAAAGATAATGCCAAAAATCCTTGTTGGTTTTGCAGCTATGTACAGTTTTAGGCTTTTATCGACTGTATCGAAATAAATCCAAAAAAGGATTTTTAGTAGCTGCCCTATGACAGCTACTGTTTTTTTATCTGAAGAACTACTATCAGCTGGTCTGTGTTTGAGTTGATAGTTAAGCGGAGAAATTCTGCCTAATTCGTAATTAGTATTAAAAAAGCTTAAATAGAAGGAGAGATTACGCCTATTGGCTCAAGAAATTCGAAAATGGGGGGTTTTGCTTTGATTAAGCGAAAAACCTCCGCTTATTTCCCCCGATACGAGCTCCATTCTGCGTTTAACCGGAAAACCTCTGCTTATTATTTTACTTTTGCTGATTACTCGATTAAGTATAAGACATATTAACTAAGAGACACCGCGTTTTTGTACAAAAAGATGAACCAAAATACGGTTTTTTGATGGAGCCAGGGATTAATATAAGTGTTCTTATCGGTAATAGGATAATATTGACAAACTTAAGAAATCTACTAAACTAAAAATAGTTCTATACTCAAATTCTCCTTTTATAATACTCCAAGTCTTTATTTGCCCTTTAATTTCTTCAACAACAATTTAAGCAACATCCCTCATTGATTTTACAAATATTACCTATTTCAAATGAATACATAATCGAGATGCTCCATTATGTACGTTGTTTAACTGCCCATGTTACTGATTCTTTCTTATTAAAAAGGAGTATATAGATACTATTTGGCAATCCACTTTGAAAGTAGAATATATTGAGGAAAGAACGGTTTCCAAAAGGCTAGCTGTTTTAATTGATTATGCCCGTAATACAAGTAGGAGGAGAGATGCAATGGGTTTTGAAGAAGAATACCAGACCTTTATAAATGCTCACTTACAGGAAAGAAATGGTGAACGGTTGCGGCGCTTGCAAGAAGGCTCCCAACATGCGGAAAAGTTGTTTTTGAAACAAGTTTGGTGGCCCATATTCCACCATTTTCGTTATCTGCATCCAGAATATGAAGTTGATGATTTTAAGGATGGAAAAAGGTATTTGGATTTTGCTTATATTCGTCCCGCCATCCGGATTTGCTTTGAGATCGACGGATTCGGCCCTCACTTAAAGAACATAAACAGATGGCAATTTTCCGATAGTCTGGAACGTCAAAACCAATTGGTGATTGACGGCTGGACCGTGATCCGCTTTTCTTATGACCACGTTAAAGAGCATCCTCGTCGATGCCAACAAATTGTTCAGCAAGTGATTGGCCGATGGCTGGGTGATGAACTGGATCAGACCACTCTGTCCTTTGCAGAAAAGGAAGTGCTTCGGCTAGCGATTCGCAAAGGAGAAGCCATATCCCCTAGAGAAGTTGAGGCGTATTTGAATCTGAGTGACAAGACGGTGAAAAAAGTACTTTCACAACTAGTCGATAAGAAACTACTGAATCCGGCATCTGGGATTGTAAGGATCCGCTCTTATCGGTTGGGGGATCAGGTTAGGCATCCAATCTGATAGATAGACGGAGAAATTTCTCTTAATTAGTAAATAAAATTAAATATGACTTCAATAGACGGAGGAATTCCGCCTATAGACTCGAAAAACGTGAAAATGGGTGATTCTGCTTGGTATAATCGGAAAACCTCCCCTTATATACCCCAGAACTAATTCTATTATGAATCTAACCGAAGAATCTCCGCTTATGTAACTTACTATTCTTGTTTACCCAAATTTAATATCTAGAGGTTTTCTGTTATATAGATTGTTCCATCCAGGTGTTTGCCGGATAGTTCAATTGGTCACTGTTACGAACCCTTGTATAGAAAGTAGGTTCAAATAATAAAAAAAGTGGCCATATTTATTGTAAAATGGAAGCACCTATCACAGACAGCGTGAAGTGAATGGAACCGAATAAGCCGAGGAACGGTTGGATTAATAGTTGACCCCATTCAAGATCCAGAATATGGACATGTCTGGGAGAATTACGTAACTATTACTAGAACAATATAGATATAGGGGAACCGCTCGAAGGGCATTTGAACTATTATTATCACAAAATATTGAGAGAAATTGGAGCTGCACAGTTCACAGAGATAACATTGCGATAGATGGCTTAGAAAGAATGGTACTTGGGAATGGTTTCAAAGAGGTGCCAACAGGAACAGAGGCATACAAATCATGGGTATTGAATATTTAATGCGCTCAATTCGAAAATCCATGCACTATCGTATTGTCGAAGATCATTCCTGAAGTCTTATAATATTAGTTTTATTTAAGAATTTGGGGACAGTCCTCCGCTCAGCTCAATAAAAGGGCCATTCCTGCTCATATTCGGAGCGTGAATGGCTCTTCTATTTTAAGTTCTATTAAAAGAAACAACATTAATGGATGGACTCATCTGTCTTTTTTCAGCCTTTGAAAAACCTTTGTCGGCCTTTCAAAAGACCTGCATAAGAACTGTTCACATGATTCCTAATGAATAGAAAGGAGGTTCATTTTTTGACCTCTTTTTGCTTCGAAAGTTAGGGTTACTTTTTCTCCTTTATGTGCGAATAGTACGTTGATCATATTGCCTGCTGCCTTTGCGTCGTAGGTGCTGCCGTTAGACGTGATAAATCGGAAGGTTCCATTCGGTTCGACATCTCCAATTTGAGCTGTCACCATTAGTTGGTTTGCAGTAGATACAGTTGCAGCAGGGACTTTGATTTTTTGTCCAATTTTTAGCCGAGTTGGCTCCAAAGCTGGATTGAGTGTTTGTATGGTTGAGGCAGGGACCCCTAAAGCTTTGCCGATTTTTGTAAAGGTATCTCCACTTTTAATCTCATACACAGATGAATCAACTGGTGAGCTGTTGTTGTTACTAGACTCATCTGGTGCAGTAGCTGGCTGTTTTTTCGTTAAAAAGGTTTCACTCACATACGCTGTTTTGCCTTGGAATTGAATCTTGGCCCACCCTTTTGAACTGGAGATTACCGTTACACGATCATCGAATTTTAACGAACCTAGGACAGCACTGCTGGTAGTAGCAGCTGCACGAACTCTTAAAGAAGATGCCGTTACATACATGGTTTTCGTTTGAGCTTCGACTGTAGAAGTGCCTGCTTGTGCAGGTGCCTTTGTGAGATAGTCAGCGCTGACGAAACAAAGCCGCCCTTTGATCAGAATGCCAGCCCAACCATCTTCGATAAATGCAACCTTCACGATATTTCCTTTTTTATAGGTTCCAATTAAACTGCTTTCCGTGCTTGGCTGTGAGCGGATATTTAGTGTGGTAGCGGTCACCGTTCTATCTTCTACTTTTGGTAAAAGAATTTTTTTGCCGTCGATGGAAGTCAGTCCATTGGCCTCTAATATTTCTTGGGCTGTGACACCATGCTGCAACGCGATGGTTTCAATTTTATCGCCGCTTTTTACCTGATAGGTGTATTCTTGAATATGAATGGCTGCATTGGCCGTGCTGGTGTACAAACCAAGGACAACCATAAAAATGCCAGTCACGACCAGTTTTTTTACCACATTTTTTTGAATCCATTCGTGAACCTGTGATACATATGTATTCCAATTAGTGTGGATATCCTTTAAAAACCCTTGGACATCTAGGACATTTCGAATATCAAAATGGATACTCTTATAATATTCACGTTTTTCCATTCTTGTGGTGAAAACAGGAACACATTTCGCCTGCTTGCCTTTTCCATAGGTTTCTTTCCTGCTAAGTGTCCATTCACCATTAACAACTAATTGTGTAGTCAAAATAACTAATTCCCCTTATCTCTCTCTAAATTATCTCTTACTCTGTAATATTCGTAATACTTTACCATTTTCTGTCCCAAAACTGTCATAATAAGTCGAAAAATGTATATATTGGAGAAAATACCGTTTTTCTGTCCGCATTGTTGGGGTGATTGGTTGTCGATCTTCTTCCGTAATTGCGGAAGGAGGCGATAATGATGGAAACATTTCTTGAATTTCTACGAGAAGTTCCTGAAGGGAATTGTGCAGGAAGTAACCGCATATTCGTGTCGGAAGAATGTTCTAGAATACAAGAAAACCACCCTGCGTCGCGAAAGCAAAAGGGTGGTTTAGCTAAAATAAAAACATTGTTCCAGAATCATTCATTCTTTCTTTTATCTTATCTTATCTTCTGTATAGTATCCTGTTCATTCCCATAAAGATTGTCCCAAAGCTCGTAAATTTTCCTGCGGCCGTTTGCAAGTTCTGGGTTAAATTGGATAGCAGCGTTTTGACGGACAGTATGAACGTTCTTCATTGCCTGTTGAAGTTTCTCGTTGATATCAGTGCTGCCTTTTCTAGCGTGTTTAGCAATCGAAATGTCAGCAGTTGTTCCTTGGGCCATGGCGATTTTTCCGCTTTGGAATGATGCGGAACATGTCCACCAAGTTCCGGTACGTATTGGAATGGGCACCCGGCAACGGCTGTAAGCTCTGCTAATGGATACAAGCCACCTGCGATACATACGAAATCAGCTTCGTAAATTTTTTCCGTTCCTTAACGTTTGATTAGATGATATTATCGTTATTCTGCAATAACCAATTTTACATTATTCTCCGCCACGAGGTTCTGGTACTCAAGACTGGGCATTTTATCAGTAATTAAGTAATTAACTTTGTTTAATTCACAATAAGTTGTTAATCCATATTGACCAAATTTATTATGATCAACTAATAAATAGATTGTTTTACTCCTTTCCACAATTTTTCTTTTTAATTCTGTTTCAAGAAGAGAAGCGTTTGTAATGCCGTTAGTAGGTGTAATACCGGTTGAAGCCATAAATGCCTTATTGATATTGTAGGTATTTAATATTTCTATATTATTGTTGATACCAAAAGATTTGGTTTTTCTCTCAAGAACGCCTCCAATCGTTATGATTGTAAAATTTTCATAAGGAAGAGATCCAACAATAATATCAATATTATTTGTAATGATTGTTATGTGCTTTTCTTTTATATGATTAAGCATCTCTGTGGTTGTAGTTCCCGAATCAATAAATATGATATCTCCATCCTCGACAAAAGTGGCTGCTGTCCTGCCTATGATTCTTTTTCCATGATGATTTCGTACTTCCCGTTCATGATACGGCTCAAGTTTTTGATTGACGGCAATCCCGCCATAAACTTTTTTGAAAGCTCCTGTATTTACTAACTCTTGAAGATCACGTCTTATCGTATTTTTTGATACGTTAAATTCTTTGACAAGCTCATCTAGGGAGGCAGACTCCTGTTTTACTACATATTCCTCTAATTGTTTTATCCTTTTTTCCTTTATCATCTCTATCCCCTCAATCATAAAAACCCTCATTTTTTATAATGTTAATATTACCACAAGTTAATCAACAGTTCACCAATAATTAACCAAAAAATCTTGACTACAAGATTCTTAACTATTATGATTTAATCATAAGTTGCCAAAATTTAACGAAAATATAACCAATTTTTATTGAAGGGATGGAATAAACAAATGGGAGAAATAAGAAAACTTAAAAATTTTATTAATGGTGAGTGGGTTGAAAGTAAATCGGCTGTGTATGAGGATGTATATAATCCTGCAACGAAAGAGGTAATTGTCCAAGTCCCTTTATCTACATATGAAGATGTTAATGATGCAATAGAGGCTGCACGGGTGGCATTTGAAGATTGGAAACTAGTGCCTGTCCAGCAGCGTGCTCGAATTCTATTCAAATTTCAGCAGCTGCTGCAAGAAAATAAAGAAGAATTAGCTCGTTTGATTACAATTGAAAATGGGAAGAATCTCGCCGAGGCACTAGGAGAAGTCGGCAGAGGAATCGAAAATGTAGAATTTGCAGCTGGCGCCCCTACCTTAATGATGGGAGATTCTATAACCACCATTGCAACAGATGTGGAAGTGACTAGTTATCGCTATCCTATCGGAGTAGTCGGCGGGATTACACCTTTCAATTTTCCAATGATGGTTCCATGCTGGATGTTCCCAATGGCAATTGCGGTAGGAAACACATTTGTATTGAAGCCATCTGAAAGAACACCATTGCTCACCGAAAAATTAGCACAATTATTAACGGAAGCAGGTCTGCCAAAAGGTGTGTTTAACATTGTTAATGGAGCTCATGATGTTGTAAATGGTCTCCTAGATCATCCCACTGTTCAAGCTATTTCTTTTGTTGGTTCTAAACCTGTTGGTGAATATGTTTATAAACGCGGAAGCCAGAACTTAAAACGAGTTCAAGCGCTTACTGGTGCAAAAAACCATTCGATTGTTTTAAATGATGCAGATATAGACCATGCGACAACAAATATCATCAGTTCTGCATTTGGTTCTGCTGGAGAACGCTGTATGGCTTGTTCCGTTGTGACAGTAGAGGAAGGTATAGCAGATGAATTTATGTCATTACTTCTAGAGAAAACGAAGAAAATCAAAATTGGAAACGGCTTAGATGAAGGTGTGTTCTTAGGACCCGTGATTCGAGAAGAAAATCGAAAACGGACTCTTGGTTATATTAATCAAGGTATTGAGGAGGGGGCAAAGCTAGTATGTGATGGGCGTGAAAATTGTTCTGAAGATGGTTATTTTGTTGGTCCAACTATTTTTGATAGTGTTACGACTGATATGACCATTTGGAAGGATGAAATATTTGCTCCAGTCCTTTCTATTGTCCGTGTTAAGCACTTGAAAGAAGCAGTAGAAACAGCAAACAAATCAGAATTTGCAAATGGAGCCTGTATTTATACATCCAATGCTTCAGCTATCCGTTATTTTAGAGAAAATATTCACGCTGGAATGCTGGGGATTAACTTAGGTGTACCCGCTCCGATTGCATTCTTTCCATTCTCAGGCTGGAAATCTTCATTTTATGGTACTTTGCCTGCGAATGGAAAAGATGGTGTTGAATTCTATACACATAAAAAAGTTGTAACAGCCAATTATAAAGCGCCAATATTTGAGTAATGTACCTGAAGCTATTATTCTACTGTACTTTTAGTAGGATAATAGCTATTAACAGTTTTTGGCATCCTTTGTAACATTTTTTATCATATAGGTTACTGAATTTTTTAAGGAGGGAAATTATAATGAACACATTACTGCGGAAACCCATTTTCCAGTCATCTAAGGATGGAATCACCATTGTTCATGACGTAACAACTGATAATTCTCCATTGAAATATGTTGGATTTAAAGTTGTCGATTTACTCCCTGGTGCAGCATATGTGCAAGAACTTGAAAAAGAAGAATGCTGCATTGTAGCGTTAACTGGAAAAATCAATGTTTCTGATGGTGAGCATACATTTGAAAATCTAGGTACGAGAGCAAGTGTTTTTGAAAAAAAGCCGACGGATAGTGTCTATGTTTCAAATGAGCGCACTTTTGAGATAGTGGCAACAACAAAAGCAAGAGTGGTTCTCTGTTATTCATCTTCTGAAACACAATTGCCGACGAGATTGATTAAAGCAGAAGAGAACAGTATTGAAACTCGTGGTAAGTATAGCAACAAACGGTTAGTTCATAATATTTTGCCTGATTCAGATCCATCTGCTAATAGTTTGCTAGTTGTGGAGGTTTTTACTGAAAGCGGTAACTGGTCAAGCTATCCTCCCCATAAACATGACCAGGATCAACTCCCTGATGAATCACTATTGGAAGAGACGTATTATCATGAAATGAATCCAAGACAAGGTTTTGTCTTTCAACGTGTGTACACGGATGACCGCTCCATTGATGAGACAATGGCAGTAGAGAACGGTGATGTTGTTTTGGTGCCGGCAGGTTATCACCCTGTAGGCGTTCCAGATGGATATGAGTCCTACTATTTAAACGTAATGGCTGGTCCAAAGCGAATCTGGAAATTCCATAATGATCCAGCTCATGAATGGATAATAGATCGTAAATAAACTAGAGGAGATTGGAAAAATGAGAATAAATTTTCATACCGATCGTGAATTTGATCTTATTGCGATTGGAAGGGCATGTATGGATTTAAATGCGGTAGAATATAACCGGCCAATGGAAGAAACAATGACCTTTAAAAAGTATGTAGGCGGTTCGCCTGCTAACATTGCAATTGGGGCAGCGAAATTAGGATTAAAGTCAGGTTTTATTGGCAAGCTCTCAGACGACCAGCATGGACGTTTTATCGAACAATACATGCGTGAAGCAGGAGTAGATACTTCTAATATGGTGATAGATAGAGAGGGGCATAAGACTGGGCTTGCTTTTACGGAAATTAAGAGTCCTGAGGAATGCAGTATCTTAATGTATCGCGAAGATGTAGCTGATTTGTATTTACAGCCATCAGAGGTAAGTGAAGAGTATATAAAAAAGTCAAAAATTCTTCTTGTATCAGGAACGGCACTTTCAAAAAGTCCATCTCGTGAAGCCGTGTTAAAAGCAATTAAATATGCCAAGCAAAACGATGTGAAAGTCGTATTTGAATTAGATTATCGGCCATATACATGGGGATCTTCTGAAGAAGTATCCGTTTATTATTCACTTGTTGCAGAGCAGGCAAATGTGGTGATTGGTACTCGCGATGAATTTGACATGTTGGAGAATGTTGTAGAAGGTAACAATGAAACAACAATTCGGTATTTGTTCGCTTACTCACCAGAGTTAATTGTCATTAAACATGGTGTTGAAGGTTCTTATGCGTATCTAAAAACTGGTGAAACGTGCAAGGGCCTGGCTTACTTAACGAAAGTACTAAAAACATTTGGTGCAGGGGATTCATATGCTTCCGCTTTTCTATATGCATTAATTACTGGTAAAGATATTGAAACAGCATTAAAATATGCCAGTGCTTCTGCGGCCATTGTTGTCAGTAAGCATAGTTCTTCAGAAGCAATGCCAACAGCAGCAGAAATTGAAGCGCTGATTAAAGAAAGATCGTAAAAAAATAGAAATAGAACAATCTTTCCGAGGTGAAAATAGCGATGGGGAAAATTAAATTAACAACGGCACAAGCATTAATTAAATTTTTGAATCAACAATATCTTCATGTGGATGGTGAAGAATTTCCATACGTAGAAGGGATCTTCACATTGTTCGGCCATGGAAATGTATTAGGTATTGGGCAGGCACTTGAACAAGATTCAGGACACTTAAAAGTATTTCAAGGGAAAAATGAGCAAGGGATGGCCCATGCTGCTATTGCCTATAGTAAACAAATGCTTCGCCAAAAAATCTTTGCTGTTACTACATCTGTTGGTCCAGGAGCAGCTAATTTAGCTGCAGCTGCAGGTACAGCATTAGCAAACAATATTCCCGTATTATTTTTGCCGGGTGATACCTTTGCTACAAGGCAGCCAGATCCCGTCTTACAACAAGTCGAGCAGGAATATAGCCTAGCTGTAACAACAAACGATGCGTTGAAACCGCTCTCAAGGTATTGGGATCGCATTACTCGTCCTGAACAATTAATGTCAAGTCTACTCCGAGCTTTCGAAGTCATGACAGATCCGGCAAAAGCGGGTCCTGCAACCATTTGTATATCTCAGGATGTAGAAGGTGAAGCATTTGAATATGATGAAATATTCTTTGAAAAACGGGTTCACTACCTTGATAGAACGATACCTGTACAGCGTGAATTAAATGGGGCAGCAGAGTTGGTGAAAT
The DNA here is from genome assembly GCF_013409995.1 of Neobacillus driksii. Taxonomy (GTDB): domain Bacteria; phylum Bacillota; class Bacilli; order Bacillales; family Cytobacillaceae; genus Neobacillus; species Neobacillus driksii. The sequence continues at coordinate 136,752 of NZ_JACCBX010000005.1, read as the reverse complement.
CTAGTAAAAGGCCCGTTATTGTCGTGGGCGGCGGATCAAAGTATTCTCAAGCGCGTGATATATTAATCAAACTTTCCGAAACTCATAAGATCCCATTGGTCGAAACACAAGCTGGGAAAGCGACGGTCGAGTCTTGGTTTCCGTACAATTTAGGCGGTTTAGGTGTAACGGGAACATTAGCAGCAAATAAAGCGGCACAACAAGCAGATTTAATTATTGGCATCGGAACTAGATATACAGATTTCGCCACTTCCTCTAAAACAGGCTTTAATTTTGAAACAGCAAAATTTTTAAATATTAATGTTAGTAGAATGCAAGCCTATAAATTAGATGCTTTTCAAGTTGTAGCAGATGCTAAAACCACCTTAGAACAATTGGCACCATTACTAGAAGGTTATCAAACTGATTATGAAAATACCATTTTTGATTTGAAAGAGGAATGGATTAAAGAACGTGACCGTTTGAGTCAAGTAACTTTTCATCGCAAAAATTTCGATCCCGAAGTGAAGGGTCACTTTTCTCAAGAAATCCTAAATGAATATGCGGATTCTTTAGAAACTGAACTTTCGCAAACCGCCGCATTAATTACGGTAAATAATTCGATTGATTCTGACAGTATTATTGTTGCCTCTTCAGGATCGCTTCCAGGTGATGTACAGCGGATTTGGAATCCGGAGGTGCCCAATACTTATAATGTAGAATACGGTTATTCTTGTATGGGTTATGAAATATCCGGTGCATTAGGGGTGAAGTTAGCCCAACCAGATAAAGAAGTGTACTCACTAGTAGGTGACGGAAGTTTCTTGATGTTACATTCTGAACTGATTACAGCCATTCAATATGGGCAAAAAATTAATGTGATTCTTTTCGACAATGCTGGGTTTGGCTGCATCAATAACTTGCAAATGGGAAATGGAAGCAGCAGCTATGGTACAGAATTTAGAACATTTGATAATCAAATCCTGAATATTGATTATGCAAAGGTGGCAGAAGCTTATGGTGCAAAAGCCTATCATGCTACTACATTAGAGGATTTAAAAGCAGCCATTGAAGATTCGAAAAAACAAAACAAGTCTACGTTTATTGAAGTGAAGGTTCTGCCAAAAACCATGACTGATGGGTATGAGAGTTGGTGGAATGTCGGCATAGCGGAAGTATCTCTGAATGAAGAGGTTCAAAAGATTTACCAAGACAAGGTGGATATGAGAAATAAAGCTAAGCAATATTAATTACGCTTTATTCTATGAATACCCCTTGTCCGTTCACTGTTATGTGTGAAGAAAGGTTTGATACCAATGGCTGTAACCGTAAGAATTTAGTGCCAATGGGTGAAATGCTTTTCATATGCAAAAGAAGCCAAATATGCTGTTGGCCACTTTAACGTAACTGAAAGCTAAAATAAGAGAATTCGGCTCTAATTATAAAGCTTAGCAGGTGAATGGAGAAATATGGATATCGTAATCATGACATTTAATTTAAGGTATGATAATGCCTCTGATGGAATAAACAGCTGGACTAACCGGATAGGGAAAATCGTTCATATCCTAGAACAGACACAGCCAGCCGTTATCGGTACACAGGAATTGCTTCCGACCATGATAACAGATTTTGCTAGAAGGCTCCCTGATTATGATTGGTTTGGGAAACCGAGAAGAAGTAATGATGAGCATAGTGCTATATTTTTTAGAAAAGACATGTTTCGGGTTATAAATAGTGGGACTTTTTGGTTGTCTAAGACACCATCAATAGAAGGAAGCAGCAGTTGGAATTCATCATTGCCCCGAATTTGTACATGGGGTGAATTTCACTGTCTAGACCAACCTAATAAATTCAGAGTATTTAATACTCACTTGGATCATATGAGTAAAGAAGCACGCGTTAACGGTGTCCGGGTTATTAAGCAATATATGGATACATTGAATCGAGAGGACTATCTTCCACACATGTTGATGGGAGATTTTAATGCGTATCCTAACAGCGAGGAAGTAAGATTTTGGCAGGAAGATCCCCAATTCACGAGTGTTTTTTCAACTATGGATAGGCATGAGACCTTAAGAAAAACATTTCATGATTTTGAAGGTGGATATCAAGGCGAACCCATCGACTATATATTTGTATCCAAAACCGCACAAATAAAGAGTGGCAGCATCATTTATTCTAAGGTGGATAACATGTATCCATCTGATCATTATCCTGTCTGTGCACGAATAAATATTCCAGTCTAGATAAAGAGAAGGAAGGGTATTTTCCCTTCTTTTTTCTATATCTATTTTAAAGATTCATCGTTAAGGGGGAATTTCGTACTAACAATATCAATTTGAGGGTGAATAAGGTGTGGGAATATCTTACTTTTAACATGGATGTATTAATGAAATTTGGAATTACAGCTGTCTTAGGGTTGATGATAGGTTTAGAGCGGGAACTTAAAAGAAAACCAGTGGGTTTAAAAACATGTTTAGTGATATCCATTGTTTCCTGTCTTTTAACCATTGTTTCGTATGAGGCTGCCTATATAGCCCCCCGTTCGGAGCTAGGTGTGGCCGTCACAATGGATCCACTGCGTTTAGCTGCACAAATTGTCTCTGGAATTGGATTTTTAGGTGCGGGTGTGATCTTAAAAAGGGGAAATGATAGCATTTCAGGATTAACAACTGCTGCCATTATATGGGGAGCAGCAGGCATTGGTATTGCAGTTGGAGTAGGTTTTTATTTTGAAGCCATTACGGGTGCATTGTTTATTTTGATAAGTGTGCAGCTGACTCCTCTTGTCATGAAATTCATAGGGCCTAAACAGTTGAGAGATCAAGAAGTAACATTGAGGATTGTTGTTTCGGAAAATAAATATTTAGACGAAATCATAAATGAAATTCGGAATGATCATTTTTCTATTTATCGGTTGAGTATTCGTAATAACAATGAAGGGGGATATCAAATCAATCTTCAGATTGGAATCCATTACAAACAAAGTGTTACAAGTCTCTACAATTTCACTAATAGCATGGATGGAGTTGTTAAAGTTGAATTAGAGAGTGCTGCTTGACATGGTATTTAATTCGTAAATAACTATTTTGTTGATATACTTCGACAAATTGTGTTATTAAGAGCATTCTGTACCTAAATTGTGATGATATAATCTGGGAATGAAGATAAATCTATAAATCTATTTATTTGGAGTGAGAGAGTAATGGAATTATGTATTGGAAAAGATGGTACCTTTACTATTTTACAATTAACTGATTTGCATATTGGTTCAATGCCATTTAATGAACGAGACTTATTTACATTTGATCACATAAAAGATATGGCGGATAAAGCTAATCCGGATTTAATTGTCATTAGTGGTGACTTAATCTGGTCAGAAGGGGTTCCAGATCCAAAAGCTAGTTTTGAGGAGTTAATACAGGTTTTAAATGATTTGGAAAAACCGATTGCCATTACATATGGAAATCATGATACAGAGGAAGGAATTAGCCGTTCTGATTTACGTATGTTAGAAGATCAAATTGTTTTGTTAGTAGAGAAGAAAAACCTGCATGTAGTTGAGGACCGAGAATCTTACTGTGTTGAAATAAAAAATCAGGCTGGTGAAATATCGAACGTATTGTACTTTATTGACAGTGGAGCAGAAGATCCGTTGAAAATTGGCCAATATGAATTTGTTCACCCGAATCAGGTTACCTGGTTTAATGAAGTATCCAAAAAATATACAAATAGAACCAAGAATTTCAAACAGGATTTACTCATTCTTCACATACCACTTCCTGAATATAAGGATGCGTTCACTAAGGGCCAAGTAAGTGGGACTAAATATGAAGATATTTCATCCCCAGAGGTGAATACTGGTTTATTTACATCCTTATTATTAAATGGGAATGTTGCAGGTGTCTTTTGTGGACACGATCACGACAATGATTTTGTTGCGGATTTTCAGGGAATTAAATTGTGCTTTGGAAGAATTAGCGGTTTTAATTGCTACGGTGAACTCCATCGTGGTGCGCGGGTTATCACGGTATATGAAGAAAAGCCTTTTGACACCAGGATTATCGAAACGGAAAAATATTTGCACTATAAGTGAGACAGTCCCTTAGTCCAAACGTAATTATCTAAAAAATCTAAAAAGGAAGGAATGTGAACGAATGAAAGTAGATTATCATGTTCATCTTGAAGAAGGACCATATTCCCTATCTTTTGTGGAAAGAACATTAAAGGCGATCGAGCATTTTGAACCGATTAAAGGAGAAAGACACACCAAAGAATGGTTAATTCAATCGATGAATACGATTGCTAACCGCTTATCAGAAACAGAATATTCAAAGTGGTGGCTAGATTTATATTTACAAGAGGCTTTGAATAAAGGGCTGAAGGAAGTAGGGATTGTCGACCACTTATATCGTTTTAAAGAAACTAGAGATTATTTTAGAAAATATATGGACCTCGAATCGAAGACTATTGGCGTAAGGCAGTTAGATTGGCTTAATAAGGTGATGGTAAGAAATTTCGACGAATTTATCACGATGATTGATTCAGCAAAGGAAGAATGGGAAAGAAATGCTGTTACATTAAGACTAGGAATTGAAGCCGATTACTTTGCAGGCGGTGAAAAGGAGTTAAGCGACCTTTTAAGCAAATATCAATTTGATTATGTTATTGGTTCTGTCCATTTTTATAATGGATGGGGCTTTGATAATCCAGAGCTTCAAGAAAAATTTCAAGAATATGATTTAGTGGAACTCTATAAAAATCATTTCGAGACCGTTAAAAAAGCAGCGAGAAGCGGATTATTTGATATTGTTGCTCATTTAGATAATCTTAAAGTTTTTAACTATCGTCCCAACGAAGATTTATTAATTGATTCATATAAAGAGGTTGCCCAAGCATTGGTTGAAATGGATGTGGCAACAGAAATTAATCCAGGCTTGTATTATCGTTATCCTGTGAAAGAAATGTGCCCGAGTTCGCGGTTTTTAGATATATTAGTTGATTACGGGGTTCTCTTTACCACATCATCTGACTCTCATTTTCCAAATGATATCGGCATTTTCTCCGATCAAATTAAAAATATGCTGCTAGAGCGAAATGTCTCGAAGGTTGCCACTTTCAAGAATAGACAGAGAATCATGAAACCCTTTCACCAGGTAGCAAATAATGCCCTGTAGAGGAGGAGACAGGTTGTATAAAGAAATTCTATCAGAAGCAAATAAGATGGTAAGAAATCAGATTCAAGATCAAAAAGTGGTCGATATGTTTGAAAATTGTTTTGGTGATACATTAACAAAAACAACCAACTATTTGGATGATGGAACTGTATTTTTGGTAACAGGGGATATTCCTGCCATGTGGTTAAGAGATAGTACTCTGCAATTAAGACCGTATTTGCTCTTCTTAGGTAAATATGAGGAAATAGATCGTTTGGTTGAAGGTGTGAGCAAACGTCAAATACAGTTTATTTTACAGGATCCTTATGCTAATGCCTTTAATGAGGGCCCAAATGGGAACAGATGGGATGATGATATACCATTGCAAAAGCCCTCCATCTGGGAACGAAAGTATGAAGTGGATTCTTTATGTTTTCCGTTTCAATTAGCCTATCAATTTTGGAAGTATACAGGGAAGACTAGTGTTTTTACAGATTCTTTTAAGAAGGCAGCACAAACGGTTATATCTCTTTGGAAAGTAGAACAAAACCATACAGATTTTTCTAGTTATACGTTTCAAAGGCCAGGCACAAATGAACTTAAGTCTGATGGAAAAGGATCTCCAGTTGGCTATACGGGAATGACCTGGTCGGGCTTTAGACCAAGTGATGATGCGTGTTTTTATCATTATTTAATCCCTAGTAATTTATTTGCTGTAAGAGTTTTAGAAATGCTGTCCGAAATCTTTGAGGATGTTTATCAGGATGCTACTTTACAAATAGCTGCAAAGAATTTATCAGTAGAAATTGAGCGAGGCATTCAGCAATATGGACTAATAAAAAATGATGCTGGGGAATGGATTTATGTGTACGAAGCAGATGGATTAGGAAATTCCTTGCTTATGGATGATAGTAATATGCCAAGCTTGTTGTCCTTACCTATGCTAACGAACCATTCAAAGGCAGATAGAATCTATCAGTCAACAAGGGCATTTATTTTAAGTGAGCAAAATCCATATTACTATAAAGGACGATATGCGAGCGGCATAGGAAGCCCGCACACACCAAAAGGGTATGTTTGGCCCATTTCTCTAGCCGTAGAAGGAATTACCGCCAGCAGTCAGGAGGAAAAGTGGGAGAAAATTCAGCTTATATGCCAGAACGATGCCAATACAAAACAAGCACACGAATCCTTTGATTGCGATAATCCTTCGAATTTTACTAGAGAATGGTTCTCATGGGCAAATGCCATGTTTTGTGAATTAGTGTTGGATTTTTGTGGTCATCCTGTAAGCTGCAAGTAATAGATTACATTTATAACTTTTTTAGAGAATATTCGATGACAAAAAGTGTTATTCGACCCTTTGAAAGCGCCGTCATTAATTTGTAAGATTAATATGTAAATGAGCCATAAAGGTGAATTTATTCTATTAAATTAGTAGGGGGAAAAATTAATGAGAAAAAGAAAAAAGTTTTTCGGATTTCTTAGTAGTTTACTGGTTTTAATGTTAGTTTTAGCTGGATGCTCAGGTTCTGACGAAGCCGGCAGTAAAACATCAGATGGTAAAGTCAAATTAACCATTAATTATTATGTTGGGGCAATCAGTAAAGGTTCCATGGATGCAGCAAAGAAGGCTTTTCCAGATTATGAATTAAACTTTGTTGAATTACCAGCGGATAATAATTATGATGTTAAATTAAAAACAAGCTTGAATTCCAAATCAGCCCCAGATATTGCAACTGTTAACAGTAATATTCAAGATTTCCTCCCTTACGCTGATAAATTTGTAAACTTATTGGAATATGATGCTGATAAAATAGCTGACCAATATGTTGAGTGGAAATGGGAAGCAGCTAAAACCGGCGATAAAAAGAGTATGATTGCAATGCCATTGGATATTGGTCCTACTGGATTGTTCTATCGTGTCGATTTGTTTGAAGAAGCTGGACTTCCTACCGATCCAAAAGAAGTTTCAAATTTGATTGTTACGAAGGAAGATTATTTAGAGGCAGCCAAAAAAATGAATGAAGCAATTGGGAAACCTATGTTCCTCTCAGCTGTCGGACTACTCGGAGAACAATACAGAGCACTAGATTCAGGTATGTATAATGAAAAAGGAGAATTAACTCTAGCGGACGGTCAATTGAAAGACGCATGGGATTTCGTCGTTAAAGCAATTGATGCAGGTTATACATTAGGAACCAAGTCAAATTCCATTGATAATGTGAATGCAATAAACGAAGGAATGTATGGTGCCTATATCGGAGCCTCTTGGGGTGTAATGGATGTAAAGGATGCAGACAAGTCTGCTGGAAAATGGCGTATTGCTAAGACTCCAGGTGGTTACTCAAACCAAGGCGGATCTTATTTAGCAGTATTAGGAAATACAGCTAACCCTAAAGAAGCTGTTGAGGTAGTGAAATATTTAACAAATGAAGAAAGCCAATTAGCTAACTTAACCGAAAATAGTCTTTTCCCTTCATTAAAAAGTATCTATGAAAAGCCAGAAATGATTAGTAAGGATGAATTCTTTGGTGGACAAGATGTAAATGAGTACTTTATTGATGCGGCTGAAAATATTACTTACGTTTATCGTGATACAAGAGACACCTCTGCATTCACCTATTTCGAAGATCAAATTAGCTTAGTAGAATCACAAGGTAAGGATCCTGAGAAAGCTTGGAATGATGCAGTAAAGAAAGCAGAAGTATTGAAATAATAAATAGAGATTAAGCAGTTCTTTACATGCTTAATCTCTATCTTCTTTTTTAACGTTTACATATACATCAATAAGTCATGTTACTTCCATTTACTATCTCTCCATTTCTTTAAATAGAAACTCTTGAAAATATTTCACTATTCCATAAAAGTAGAAAAATATGATTTTCGTGGATAGTAATAGCTCGCTATCATGAAAATTTAAAATATATTTGAAAATAGGTTAACAAGCCACAATATGAGGTGAAAGTCATGGATGATACGATCAATGATGTGAAAGATAAGAAGAGTTTTAAGGATAAATACAGCAAAATTTCAGAAAAGGCAACTCCTTATATATTTATAGCTCCATTTTATATACTCTTTCTTATTTTTGGATTATTCCCCATTGTCTTTTCTGCTATCCTAGCATTTAGTAAATGGGATGGTATTGGAGATGTACAATTTACTGGATTAGAAAACTTTAAGACTTTATTAGCCGATACAGACTTTTGGTTATCGATAAAAAATACGCTGATCATTTGGGTTATCCAAACCGTTCCAATGCTAGTTATCGCTCTAGTGTTAGCTTTCTTAATTAATCTTAGTATCGTTAAGCGAAAGGAATTTTATAAAACAACCTTTTTCTTACCTTATGTTACATCGGTAGTGGCAGTCACGATTCTTTTTGGGCTTATATTTTCCAATCAGAGTGGATTAATCAATGCAGTTTTGGAATTGTTAGGGAAGGAACCGATTGCTTTTATTGATAGCCCATTCTGGATTCGAATTATTATTGCATTAGTTGGTATCTGGCAATATCTAGGTTACAACATGATTATTTACTTTAGTGGCTTGCAAAAAATTTCAGCAGACTATTATGAAGCAGCCATCATTGACGGCGCTTCAAACTATCAATTATTCACCAAAATAACAGTCCCATTATTAAAACCCATTATTTTATTCACAGTGATGATGTCTACCATTGGAGGTTTACAAGTATTTGCTGAAGCACAAGTACTCGTTCCAACCAATGCAACAGCTGAGGGAGGCGCGTTAACCATTGTGTACTATATTTACCAAACCGCATTCCTGCAAAGTAGATATGGATATGGCTCAACTATCACCTGGGGATTAGTTGTCATCATATTAATTATTTCCTTAATTAACTGGTACTTAACATCTTACAGAATAAAGGGGGAGGATGACTAATGAAGAAATTATCACTTTCTACTATTGTTATAAGGTTTACATTAATTGTTGGAGCTATTTTCTCTTTATTCCCCTTTTATTGGATGATTGTTATGGCAAGTAGAACCAATAGTGAGATTTTTGCTATTCCTCCCTATTTAACATTAGGTGGACATTTAATAGAAAATACCATCATTGTCTTAACAGAAACCAATTTCTTTCAAGCTTTTTTGAATACGGTATTTTATGCTGTTGTATCCACGATACTGATTCTGTTCTTTGATTCTTTAGCAGGATATACATTTGCGAAAATGAAGTTCAAAGGAAAGAAAATACTGTTTGTGTTTTTGCTAGCGACCATGATGATCCCAGGGCAAATCAACATCATCCCGCAATTTATCATGATGGATTGGATGGGCTGGGTGGGCTCTTATAATGCATTAATCATACCAGGAATGGCGAATGCATTTGGGATATTCTGGATAAAGCAGTATTGTGAAAATGCAATTCCAGATAGTATTATCGAAGCCGCAAAGATGGATGGATGTAGTACATTTGGGACCTATTGGAGAATTGGTATTCCTATATTAAAACCGGCCTTGTCTTTCTTAGCAATTTACTCGTTTATTGGTGCCTGGAATAATTATACATGGCCGTTAATTATATTAAATGATGAGTCGAAATATGTAATATCACTGGCTTTAACAAGATTACAAGGGTTATATTTTACAGATTATCCACTTGTCATCACTGGTACATTAATAAGTACTATACCGGTACTGCTCATATTCTTCTTCTTTAGCAGGCAGCTCATGGCAGGTATTACGGATGGAGCTGTTAAAGAGTAATGAATAAAGATAAATTCTTTTCTTTACTAGATAAAGTAATGGATACCATATTGTTAAGTCTATTAATCTTAACTTTCTCATTGCCTATCATTACCATAGTTGCTTCCTTTTCTGCCGGTATTCATGTTTTCCATCAGAAAACTACAGGAGTCGCTTCAGGTAACTTGTTTCAGCTCTTCATAGCTAACTTTAAAGCGTCCTTTTTTAAAGGATTAATAGCTGAAGTCATCCTTTGCTTTTTCTATTTACTTGGTCTGCTAAACTTTGAAATTGCCCAAACTACTACTCGTCTTACTAGTATCTTGATCTATTCTCTGTCCATATTTTTCTTAATGGTTATAACGTTTAGTATGATAAATTATATGTTCGTAATGACCACTAAAGAAGAGCCAGTGAAAGAGATGCTGCGGAAAAGTATTATAATGACTTTTGTTAAATTTCCTTATTCCTTTGTTATAGGAATTTGTTATTTCATATTCATTGGTTCTAGTATTATTTTTCCTCCCTTGATTATTATTTCAATTGGTGCAGTCTGTTATTTACACCAAAAGTATGGAAGCAAAATATGGAAGTCAGCTTGGCAGCCAACCTCAGAAGCTGCGCATATGTAATGCCACAAGCTGATAATGGTCCTATTGAAAGGCGGATGCAATATGTTTTTTACACAAGATAAATTAAAAAATAGAATTGAAGAATTAAATAGCTATCGTTATCAAAATCGTATAGGAATTAATGATTGGTACCATAAAGAGGATGAAACAAAATCAGAAAAATACCCGCCACGAAGAGACGAAACCTGGAAAGTGTTTCGCCGCGGCGATACATGGTCAGGAAGGGACTATTATATTTGGTTATCAACTGAACTGAGTATTCCAGATACAAAGGATAAAGAGATTGTATTGCTTTTTGATTTTGGAAAAACAGATGGCGGAACAAATTCCGGCTTTGAATCCTTACTTTTTATCAATGGAGTTCCCTATCAAGGCGTTGATGCCAACCATAAAGAAGTCTTTTTAAGAAAAGAATTTTATGGTACTACGATTGAGTTGAGCTTGAAATTATGGTCAGGCTTAGAAGGCGGCGGACCGCCAAGAATCAGTAAGCATGAATTTAAATATAGTGATATTGCCTATCTTCAGCCAGATGTAGATGATTTATATTACTCAGCAAAAATGGTTTTAGAAACGGCGAATATTCTTGATAAAAATGACCCTGCTAAAGTTGCTTTAGAACAGGTATTATCCAAAACCTTTAAATGTATTGATTGGTCAGAGCCTGGCAGTACCTTCTTTTATGAATCATGTCAGGCTGCAAATCGTACTTTGCAAAGTGAAGTTGAAAAATTTGACAAGCATACACCTGTAACAGTCACAGCTATTGGCCATACTCATATCGATGTAGCTTGGTTATGGAGATTAAAACATACGAGGGAAAAAGCAGCTAGATCATTTTCTACGGTTTTACGATTGATGGAGCGATATCCAGACTACTACTTTTTACAATCACAGCCACAATTATATTCTTATATCAAAAAAGATTATCCAGAAATCTTCGAGCAAATCAAGGAAAGAATTGAAGATGGATTGTGGGAAATTGACGGCGGTATGTGGCTGGAAGCAGATTGTAACATTCCATCAGGTGAATCGATTGTAAGACAGCTATTATATGGAACTCAATTCATGAAAAATGAATTTGGTAAAGAACCTAATTATTTATGGTTACCTGATGTTTTTGGATATTCATGGGCATTGCCGCAAATTTTGGTTAAATCCAATCTAAAAACCTTTATGACCACAAAAATCAGCTGGAATCAATTTAACAGAATGCCACATGATACTTTTTGGTGGAAGGGTATTGATGGAAGCGAAATATTGACGCATTTCATTACAACACCTGAACCAGAGGACTATAATACGGATTCATTCCACTATACGTATAATGGCGTTTTAGAACCAAAAACGGTTAAAGGAACCTATGATAACTATATCGATAAGAACATTAATCAAGAGCTGCTTCTAAGTTATGGCCATGGAGATGGCGGAGGCGGGGTAAATAGAGAAATGCTTGAACAAAGGAGAAGATTGGATAAAATTCCGGGTCTTCCTCATGTTAAGACAGGTTCTGCCAAGCAATACTTTGAGAAACTGCATGAAACGGTAGAAAACACAGATGAATATGTACATACCTGGGATGGAGAGCTTTATTTAGAATACCATCGTGGAACCTATACATCCCAAGCCTTTGTAAAACATATGAATCGGAAGCTTGAATTAGGTTACAGGGACGCAGAATTTCTAAGATTATGGGCCTTAAAAGAAAAAGAACAGATTGAATATCCAATGGGAAAACTGCATGAGGGTTGGGAGATTATCCTTCGAAATCAATTTCATGATATTATACCTGGTTCCTCTATTCACGAAGTATATGAGGATGCGAAAGTCGAATATGGTGAGGCACAGGAAATTTTAGCTGCGATAAAAAGTGAATTCCTTGGTAAAGTGGTAAAAAATAATCAATTTGATTGGACTATTTTTAATAGTAATGCATGGGACCGCAGTGACTTTGTTTTTATTTCCGAAAGAGAAAAGAAAATGAGTTTTGTTGATCAGTCTAATACACTACTAGAATCTGTGGAATTACCGGATGGTTATCTTGTATATGTTCAACATATTCCATCACTAGGTTATAAAACTATTAGAGGAATAAACAAGAAAGAAGAAGTAGTCCTTGAAGGTAATGGTTTTAAAGTTGAGGACCTGAAGGTTGAAACGCCATTTTATGTCATTGAATGGAATAACGAAGGACAATTAGTTGGACTGTTGGATAAAGAAAGTGGTAGACAAGTGCTTGCAGGTAAGGGAAATGTGTTCCAATTATTTGAAGATAAACCGATGAACTTTGAAGCATGGGATATTGATATTTATTACTCCGAAAAAATGAAAGAAATAACCGCAAGTAATATCAGTATAAAGGAAATCAATCCATTGTTTGTGGAAATTGAATTTACTTATCAATTTGGAAAATCGTCGATGACGCAAAGGATGATTGTCTATTCAAAAACAAAACGGATTGATTTTAAAACAAATGTTAATTGGAATGAACGCCAACAATTATTGAAAGTAGCGTTTCCTGTCAACGTTCGGACGACAGAGGCGACTTATGATATCCAATTTGGGAATGTGAAACGCCCTACACATTGGAACACAAGCTGGGATATGGCACGATTTGAAACAGTTGCCCACCAATGGGTGGATGTATCTGAATATCAGTTTGGAGTTAGCCTGTTAAATGAATCTAAATACGGTCACGATATTAAAGATCATGTTATCCGATTAACATTATTAAAGGGTGCTATTGATCCAGATCCTACAGCAGATATTGGCTTACATGAATTTACGTATAGCTTATTCCCACATAGCGGCGACTTTATTCAGGCTAATACCGTTCAAGAAGCGTGGGCACTCAATTGTCCGCTAGAGGCATTGCCAGGAAGAGTTCCATTTGATGCTGCGCAGCTGATTGAGTTTATGAATGAACCAAAAATTTCAATTGATGCTATTAAAAAGGGAGAAAATTGTGATGGAGTCATTGTCAGATTCCATGACTACACGGGTGGAACACAAAAAGTAACATTCAAACCGAACTTCCCATTTCATTCATGGACTGAAACGGATTTAATGGAAAATCCAATCATGGAAAGGTTTACCTCAGACGTGGTGGAACTAACTGTAAAACCATTCGAAATTAAAACGATACTGTTTGAATAGATCATAGAAGGGAGAGGGGGAGTATGCCTTTAAAACTGTTGATTCATCTCTCCCCTCTTTTTCTATTGTAATTTATAATAATAACTTTTCGTTTTTTAGGCGTCAAAAATTGTTACATAGATGATTGTTTCAGTACTTATTCTTTTTTATATTACAAATAGGGGGTAGCAATCATGGTGAGATTAAAGCAAAGAGAGCTGCAAATATTAGACTTTTTACTAAATCAAGAAAACTTCATTACTTACAAGAGTATCTCTGAAGAGTTAAATCTCACCGAAAGGCAAGTTAGGTATGACCTGAATAATGTCGAAAATTTCTTGATCAAAAACCAGCTGGACATTATTAAGAAAAATCATAAAAGAGGCATTATGGTGTTGGAAAAGGATGAGGTTAAGAATAAACTGCGACTTTTCAAGCAATTTACGACCACTCAAGAGTATAAATACTCAAAGAAAGAGATTCAATATTTCATCCTGCTTAAATTATTAATTGCTGATGAAATCGTTCCTGTTTCAGAGTTTGAAGATATTTTATTTATATCCAGGACATCTGTATTAAATCATTTAAGCGTAATTGAAGAAATGCTCTATTCTGAAAATCTATCATTAATTCATCAAACTAGAAAAGGTTATTTCATTTCAGGGCCAAAAATAAAAAAATATAGCTTATTTACAAGGGCATTAATGGAATTAATTAATATTAGGGAAATTTACAGTTTTCTTATAGACAATGAAAAGGTTTTTTCAAAGCAAGCCGAATTAGTTTTATTCAATTTGGTTGAAATCGACTATTTGTATCAAGCCTTACTAGAGTGCCAGGAAATCGAAAAGTTTATTGGGAAGGTAATAGATGACCGCAATTACGTTTTACTACTAATCATTGTCATGAAAATTATCAAAGAAAATAATGAGTGGCATTTTGATCCTATTATCCAGGATGGAAAAAAACAGTCTGAACATGAGTCCCTACTATTAAATATCATTGGAAATGTGAAAGGTCATTCCGCTGATAACAGCCATAACAATACAACAAAATTCCTCGAAGAAATTGTTGAATATATAAGCAAGGCCTACCATGTTGATTTTACAGCAAATCATTCTTTTATGACCCAATTAAAAGCTCATATAGATTCAATGGTTCAAAGAGTGACACAATCGATATTTGTGAAAAATCCAATCTTTCATGAATTTGTCTCAGACTATAAAGAGCTATTTTTGGCCACAAAATCTGCATGTGAAAATGCTGAGAAATATTTGGATACGAAAATTGGGGACCAAGAAATTTCATTTATTTCAATTTACTTTGCGTCTGAAATAAGAAGACAGGAAGATCGTAAAGAAAAGAAAGCGAAAATCTTAATTGTTTGTGTGGAAGGTTTAGCAATATCACAAATGATCATGACGCAAATTAAGAAAATATTTGAATATGGAGAAGTGAAAACACTACCAGTTAGGGAGTTTAATAGGGAACACTTAAACAATTATGATTTTATTATTACGACCATTGATATTCCCGATGTTCAATCTTCAAAAATATTAAAAGTAAATAATTATTTACAAAAGAAGGATTTAGAAATTTTACAACAGCATTTAAGTTTAAAGCTTGTTATGAAAGAGAAAAAAGAACTAGATAAATTTAATCTCATAATGAAAACGATTCGAGAAAATACCAGCAGCATTACGAATTTAAGCAAACTAGAATTAGACTTAATAAATATCCTATCAAAAGGTGAAACAAGAGTACCTAAAAAGGAAACTCGCAGAATTCACTTTAATGAGACAAGTATTACTAAGGACAAAACAATTCCAAGCAATAGATGGGATTTAGCAATCAAAATTGGAACAAGTTCTTTAATAAAAAATGAGCTCATTCTAAAAAGCTACGAAAATAAAATTATTACAAATTTGAGAAAGTTTGGTCCCTATATGGTAGTTGCCCCAGGGGTGATGATTGCCCATGCAGGGATGGAGGATGGCGTTATTGAAGATTCCATGTGGATTACGATATTACCAAACGGAATCAATATAAATGATAGATTCGAAAAACCGATTAAGTTAATTTTTACTTTAGCTTTTAAATCAAAAGACACCCATATGCTAGTTGAAAATATAGCAAAGTTAGCATTAGATCATGAAAAGGTTGAAGAGTTAATTAATTTAAATTCAAATACAGAAATATACGATTTGATTATTGCGACAATTTATAGTTAAAGGGTGATATTTATGGAAAATGGACAGGTATCGTTTGAGATGATTTCAAAAGCAGGAGAGGCATTTTCAATTCTTGTAAAGGCACTGGAATATGTACGAACTGGTAATCCAGAAATGGCAGAGCAAAGTATCAAAGAGTCAGAGAAATTAATGAATGAAGCCCATAAATTACAAACTCAATTAATTGTTACGGAAGCAAATGGCGGTAAAAATGAATTCTCAGTCTTATTAATTCATGCACAGGATACACTTATGAACACAATCCTTATGTCAACGATTGTGAAAGAAATGATTAAAATGTTTCAAACTTTAAAGAATGGAGAGAGATAAAATGAAGATTAGCAATAAGCTGCATATTCTATTGCTTTGTAATTTAGGTGCCTCAACAGGGATTTTAGTTTCTACGATGAGGGATATTGTTAGCAAAAGTGAGAAACTAAGGGATAAAGATATTAAAATAGAGGCTCGCCCAGCTGGTGAATTAAACGAATATATATCTAATTTTGATGTATTGCTTCTCGGTCCTCAAATTGGACATCGCTTTGATGAACTAAAGGAAATTGCAGATTCTTATCAAAAACCTTTAGAAATTATTAATACAAAAGACTACGGAACTATGAATGGAGCAAATATTTTAAAACAAGCTATTTTAATGGACTCTCAAAGGAATAATTAAAGGAGCTAGTTTCAATGAAATTACTCTATAGTTATTTAGAAAAACGGATAACTAAAATACAAAAGGCAATTGCTCCTATGGCTGGGAAAGTCGAAAAGCAAAAGTATTTGGCTTCTATTAAAAATGGATTTAAGGATATCACTCCTGTCTTATTAATTGGATCGTTTTTCTTGGTTTTTTATATCATTTTACAATATCTTCAGCAAAACTATGGAAGCTTCAGGCAGTTAGATTTAATCATTTTTAAAATTCCGGTTCAACTTACATATGGTATGCTCTCAATTTATGCTGCCATAGCTATTTCATATAGACATGCTAAAAGAATTGAGACCCAGATCATACCGTCGATATTTTCAAGTGTTTTTACAGTTGGAGTTGCAATTGGCGGGATTACTACTAGTGGAATACAATATGAAAATTTTAATTCAGAAGGTTTATTAGTGGCTTTAATTGTGTCCTTATTGACAGTTGAAGTATTAAATAAATGTACTAAATATAACTTAACAGCAAAATTTAAACATATCCCTGAAGGCAGTGTCCATACCTTTCAATTAATCATGCCAATTGTTTTACTCTCATTTCTTTTTCTGGCAGTAAATTTTTTAATTGAAAGAACAACTGAACAATCAAATATATCAGAGTATATGTTTGGCCATTTGTTTTGGGGAATTAAATCGATTGATACTCCGGTTATGGTATTTATCATCGTCTTCCTCGAGATGCTTTTTTGGTTCATCGGAATAAATGGTTATGCTGTTTTAGCTGGCTTTGTACTTCCATTTGCCACCTATTATTTGGGGGAAAATATTTCGGCATTGATGAACGGAGGTCAACCTGAATATATTTTCACCCCTAACTTTTGGGACTACTTTGCTAGTTTATCAGGGGCTGGTTTTGCAGGTGCACTGGTCATACTAGCTTTATTCAGTAGAGTGAAGGAAATCAAAAGTGTGGGTAAAACTTCCATCATTCCTAGTCTTTTTTCAATTACTGAACCCATTCTATATGGATTGCCTATTACTTTTAATATCTACTTGTTTATTCCATTTGTAATTGGAACCCCTATATTAGCAACGCTTCAATGGTTTGTATTTAAGTGGGGGTTTGTTAATATACCAGTCGTTCATGTTGCAGATGCGCCCATTCCTATTGCTCAATTACTATCTACCATGGACTGGCGAGTATTATTGTTGATAATCGGTGTATTTCTACTTGCCATATTGATGTATTATCCTTTTTTTAAGCTTTATGAGAAAAGTGTAGAGCAGCAAAACAATAAGGTTGATGACAAATATGCTGACCTTGACTTAGACTTTTAAACATTATTGGAGGAAGAAAAATGAAAAATATTACAATTGTCGGAACCAGAAAGCAGCATCCCATTTCTCTTTCATGTTCAAATATTGTGATGGGATCCGGCGATTTTTTGAGACTCGACAATATAGATTTTGCCGCACCCGTTCTAGATGAATATATGGCTCTTGGTGGAAATACCTTTGATACGGCAAGACATTACCGTCATAGTGAAAAGGCGTTAGGAAAATGGATGGATATGAGAGGCAATAGAGACAAGATAAATATTTTTACTAAGGGCTGCCATCCTATAAGGGAAAATGCTAATCAACCAAGAGTAACACCGGAAGCAATCGAAGAAGACTTAATGACCAGTTTAGAATATTTAAAAACAGATCATGTTGAACTTTATGCCTTGCATAGGGATGATCCAACCAAACCTGTTGGACTCATTATGGAGGCCCTTCACAAACAGGTGGAGGCTGGAAGAATATATGCAATTGGGCTTTCGAATTGGGAGTTAGATAGAATTATAGAAGCTGATACGTATGCAAAAGAAAATGGATTGACACGTCTAAGCTTCAATAGTCCAAACTTAAGTTTAGCCAAACCTTTAAAGCCACGTTGGGAAAATTGCGTATCCGCAAACAGTGAAATGGTGAAATGGCATGAAGAAACACGTCTTCCGTTATTTTCTTGGTCTAGTCAAGCAGGCGGATTTTTCTCAGGGCGCTTTTCTCCGGAAGTTATAGTGGATCAGGAAATTGCGGATGTTTATTATAGCGAAGAAAATTGGGAGAGATTCAACCGTGCAAAAATAGTGGCTGAGAAGAAACAAGCAAGTCCTATTCAAATCGCTTTAGCCTATGTATTAAATCAATCATTCCCTACAGCAGCACTTATTGGTTCTGAAAACAAGGAAGAATTGGTAAATTCCATTTCAGGTTCTACGATTGAATTAACTTCCGATGAAATCCGTTTTTTAGACCTTAAAAGGGGAGAGCTGTAATGAAAAATTTTAAAAGTAAAATTGCAGCTCAAATGTATTCCGTAAGAAAAGAATTTGCAGAGGACGCAGAGGGCACGTTGAGAAGACTGCGTGAAATTGGTTTTGAAGCTGTTCAGCTGGACGGAATGAGAGGGAATGACCCCCTTAAAGTTGCTGCTTTACTTAAAAAATATCATTTTCAAGTTGCAGGTATGCATATCAAACATGAACGTTTTTTTAATGATGTTGATGGAATTATTGAAGAGGTCTATTTGTTTGGCTGTAAAACCATTTTCGATAAATATATTGATGATGATGAACAAAATGAACAAGGTTACCGTAAGACAAAAGCAACTTTGTTGGAAGTTGCTCAAAAGTTGAGTCCTTTGGGTTTTAGGGTCGGAATACATAACCCTGAATACGATTACAATCATTTAGTGGATGGACGGAAGGTAATTGATTTTATCACGGATCCAGTAAATGGCATTTGTATCTACCCTGAACCGGATACCTACTGGATGACTATTGCTGGTGAAAATCCAGTTGAAACTATAAAGAAGTATAGTGGGAGAGCCCCTATCCTCCACTTAAAGGATTATCAATCTGGATATGATTTGAACGATATGGAAAACAACTTAATCGAGGTTGGCAGCGGTGAAATTGACATGAAATCGGTTGTTCAATGGGGCGAGGAAAATGGTGTTGAATATTATTGTGTTGAACAGGATTATTCTAGAATTGGAATCTTTGAAAGTTTAAAAATCGGTTTTGATTATCTAGTTAGCCTGGAAAGGGAATTGTAACAAGAAAGGGAAATTTGAATAATAGGACGACATTTTGCGAGCACTGCAATTATTGAACTAAAGTTGTCTAGATAGCCTCGTGTTTGGTACGAAGGGCGCTAAGCATATGTTACAAGTCGTTTGATCGAAGGTCTGCGATACGTAATGATGTTTTTGACCATAGATAATGATAGCTATTAATGAGAGGAGGAAACGATGTATGAAAATGAAAAATACGTTATTAGGTTTATCGGTCTTTTGTATGATGATTCCAAGCTTTACAGAACCAGCAGAGGCTAAGAGTAATGCAGCTAAACAAGAAACGAATAGTATTGTAGCAGATTGGAAGTTTTCAAAAGATCATGTGCAAAGTGGAACGTTTGAAAATGGGAATATCATTATTGAAGATGCAAGTAAAAATGGGAATGACCTAGAATTAGTGACGGTGGGTGATCCATCTTCACCAGGCTTGGAAGGGTTGGTAAAATGGTCTGAAGACGATTATTACAATCTAGACAATGTAGAAAGTTTACAATTCGCTAATTATAAAAATGCTCCCGCGGGAAGATATTTCAAAACAACGAATGGTGCACCGATTAATTCCGAGAAATTTGATAACGGGTTTACCGTCGAAGCCATTTTCAAATTGCCCGGTAATTTTAATAGTAGATTACATAGTTGGATGGGAATTTTAACAAGACAAGGGCAGGCCGCCGATCTTAATAAAATAGAAGGTGAGAAAGAAATCCTGACTACGTTATCTGTATCCAATGATAAAGAAATTCAATGGACAAGTCATCCATCTAATTTGAACTATAATGTGACGAACTGGTCCCGTTCATTAAATACAGACGAATGGTATCATTTGGCGATTGTGAATGATGGGCAAACGACGACTTTAACTGTAAATGGCGTTAGTGATTACGGGAAGTCAATAGAGGTCAAAGGCATAGCTTCTATAGAAGGAAAAGGCTGGAACATTGGTGCTTCCGAGTGGGGAAATGAATTAGACGCATTATTTGCAGGTAACATCCAAGAAATACGAATTGCTAATAAGGCTTTGACTAAAATGGAATGGCTTGTTCAAGATGCTCGTGATAAACAACCAGTTGAAGGAACAAACGATGAAATACCATTCTTGACAAATAAAAATAATTATAATTTTCTTTTTGTTCCAGATACACAAAAATACTCAAATATGAATCCTGAGATATTTGCTAGCCAAATGAATTGGATTGCTAAAAACACCAAGAAGAACAATATTGTCATGAATGCATTTGTTGGAGATATCGTCGATGGGAATACAGAAGAGCAATGGAAAAATTCCCTTGAAGCCATTTCTTACTTAGATAAAAAAGAAATCCCTTACATTATGGCAGCTGGAAATCATGATTATGCAGCTGGAGACCCTTTCTTAACCTATTATGGTCCACAACGCTTTGCGAATAAAGACTACTATAAAGGATCTTCTCCTTCGGGGTATGGGTCTTACACAATAGTAAAAGCAGGCAGCTACGAATACTTATTCTTAATTGTTGATATGAAAAATCTCCAAACAGATATAGAATGGTCAAAAAATGTCTTAATTCAACACAAAGACAAACCAACAATCATCGTTTCTCATGATGTGATTTATCCTGAGACGGTTGATGATAAAACCGTTGCGGTTGAGTCGAATAGGGGACAAATAATCTGGAATGAACTTGTGAATGAACACAATCAAGTATTTATGACAGTGAATGGACATTATTTTGGAATCGTCCATCAGGTCAAGCAGAACTCAGCAGGGAACGATGTTATTCAAATGCTAGTCAACTATCAAGCAGATTATCGAGGGGGAAATGGCTGGCTGAGACTTGTTGAATTTGATGAAGCTAAAAACAAACTATTTTTCCGTACCTATTCACCGTTTGTAGATGAAATGTCAAAGAAAGAAAGAACGTATGTTGATTTTAAATATTTAACAAATGAATACAACTTATTTGAATTAGATTT
This sequence comes from Neobacillus driksii, assembly GCF_013409995.1. GTDB lineage: Bacteria > Bacillota > Bacilli > Bacillales > Cytobacillaceae > Neobacillus > Neobacillus driksii. The sequence continues at coordinate 115,170 of NZ_JACCBX010000005.1, read as the reverse complement.
AAATTTTAAAAAGAGATTTAATCTGAATAAATAAAAAAGGAGAGGATTGAAATAATGGGGGGTAAACTAAAGACTATTATTTGCGGTTCGATTGCGGCGTTCACTCTGTCACACGGAATTATGACAGTATCAGCAAAGTCAACAGATTCTCATAAAGATGCAGGTAAATGGATGTCTGGCGAGTATCATGTCCATACTATACAGTCGAGTGATGCGTCAGAGCCTTTTATGAAGTTGGAAAATATATTAAATGCTGCCTTCCGTGAGAATATTAACCAAATGCCAGCAGAAACGATGATAAAAGTACCTTACGGCAAGCCTTTTGACTATATTATGCTGGCCGATCATTTGGGTAATTCTCCTAGAGATCCGGACGGTAATGAAAAACCTACTGCACGTTGGGAAGCCATTCAAGATCAGATGACCAAAATCCGTTCACTACAAGCTGCTGGAAAATTCACTGGCAAGTTGATCTATCCCGGTTTTGAGTGGGATATGATGGATTTGGATCACGCTTCAGTTGCTATTATTGATTCCAAAAGTGATACCGTACCAATTGATGGGATTCGTCAGTTTGAATGGTTATACAGCTATGATACAAGTACAGATAGATTTAAATCGAACGAAGCCGAACTATGGGGAGACAGACCTGATAGGGATAAGCTGAAATCAGATAAAAGTAAAACCTTTGAAGCAATTGAATGGTTAAAGGATAACTATCCTGATAGTTATGTATTGCCGAATCATCCGTCCAGGCACAATGGGGGCGGCGGAGAAGTTAAAATAGAAGATCTCCGTAAGATGAACGACATTGCACCAGAAATTGTCTTTGGCATGGAAGGAATGCCAGGAAATCACATGGCCGCCAGCTTTAATCGATCTGAGTTATCTGATATATACGGTGGTGTGGATGTGATGGTGGCTCAGGTAGGAGGCGCATGGGATGCAATGCTTGGAGAAGGGCGCCATTTCTGGAATTTTACCAATTCGGACTTCCACTTCAAGGTAAGCAGCAATCGAAAATACTCAAGCGGTTACTGGCCTAGCGAATATCAAAGAAACTATACTTGGGTCAAGGGCAATGAGTTCAAGGATATCGTAGAGGGCATGCGGTCAGGTAAATCCTTCAGTGTATATGGCGATCTCATAAATGCACTGGAATTCAATTTGAAAGGAAATAAAAAGCAAGCGGAAATGGGTGAAGATTTGCAAGTGTCTAAGGGCGATCAAACAACTATTACCATTCGCTTTAAAAGTCCAGAGTACAATAACTACGCACCAATTACCGCTCATGACATTTCCGTTACGAACAAGGTTCAGGTTGATCATATAGATTTAATTTCTGGTGAGGTAACTGGCAAGATCGACAAGAGCCAATATGCCACCAATACGACGAACGATACGACTAAAGTAGTCAAGCGCTTTACGAAGAAAGACTGGGGAAAGCCGGGGAAAGATGGCTATTATACAATCACCTACAAAGTAAAGGCGGATACGGACAGATATTATCGCCTGCGAGGTACTAACCTTGGTACTGATGTGGAAGGCTACATGAGTAATGGTGAGCCGCTGAAAGATCAATCCTTTGACTATGAAGGGACTCCTACACCCGAGCAAAATGAAGAGCGTTTTAACAAAATCAATGACCGCAATTACACCAGCATGTGGTTTTATTCCAATCCGATCTTTGTAAGTGTTACTGAATCAAACCCTGATAAAGCTTTAAAACAGTAAAACACGATTGAAATAGAGACGAGAGACCAGCCGCATCTAGTCATTCTTTATGAAAAATATTTTACTATTATTTAAATCCCTTAAGGAAAATGCCATTTTGTTTCTTAAGGGATTTTTGTTAACTGGATGGAAATTCAAAATATTAGAGTAATATTTCATATTAATAGACAGGAGGATTTGAATGATAGAGAGCAATTATTCCTTCGAAACAAGATGTTTAAGCCCGCTTGTAAAAGTTTTTGCTGATGAGGAGTTGACTCACCCTTCATTTATTCAGGCAACTTCTTTGAGAAATGAGGTTTTCTCCTTTCAAATTGCTTATAAATTTGTTGGAGAACCAATTAAAAATATTAATGTGGATGTACAATCAGATTTCCAAATTCCGGTTCGAGTTCGAAGCGTTGGACTTGTTCCATCGGAATACCCAAGCTTTTATGATCATGATGACCAAATCCTCCGTTCTACACCAGGGTTATATCCTGATCCACTATATCCAATCGGTGAAGAGGGGATGATAGGTTATCCTAATCAATGGCGTTCTGTTTGGGTAACGGTTTCAGTCGATAATAAGGATGAACCTGGTCTACATAAAATCACTATCAAGTTTACCAATCACCATGGAGATAAAATGGGTGAAGAAAAATTTATTCTAGAAGTTATTCCTGTTGAGCTGCCTGAACAACAATTAATCCATACGGAATGGATTCATTCTGATTGTTTGGCTGTCCACTATGGGGTAGAAGTTTTTAGTGAGAAATATTGGGAATTGGTTGATTCTTATATAAAAACAGCATCGGACCACGGAATAAATATGATTCTTACTCCTTTGTTTACCCCTCCACTTGATACAGACATAGGAGGAGAGAGGCCTACTGTACAATTAGTTGAGGTGGAAAAGCAAGCGGATAAATATTATTTTAATTTTGACAAATTGACACGCTGGATAGATATTTGTTTGAGGCGCGGTATTAAATACATTGAATTCTCCCATTTCTTTACCCAATGGGGTGCAAATTACGCACCAAAAATTATTGCGTCAATTGATGGTCAGAAGGAAAAGGTTTTCGGTTGGGATACGGATGCAAGCAGTGATAAATATAAAAGTTTCCTCTCTCAATTTTTACCGCAGATAGCTCAATATATTAAAGATAAACATTTGGAAAACCAGGTTTACTTTCATATCTCAGATGAACCAAACCTTGAACACATGGAATCCTATAAAAATGCAAGTGAAATAATGCTTACCTATCTATCGGAGTTTTCAATTATGGATGCGTTATCAGATTATGAGTTTTATAAGAACGGATTAGTGAAAATACCAATTCCAGCAACGGATCATATTGAACCATTTTTGAATAACGGTGTGCCAAATCTTTGGACTTATTATTGCAATGCACAATATAAACAAGTTTCTAATCGATTTTTAAATTTCCCATCTGTAAGAACTCGTATTATCGGATATCAACTTTATAAACATGATATTAAGGGCTTTTTGCATTGGGGCTATAACTTTTGGTTCTCGCAATACTCGCACAAAGCAATTGATCCCTTTAAGAATACAGATGCTGATATTAGCTTTCCTTCAGGAGATGCCTTTTTAGTCTATCCCGGAGAGGATGGTCCTATTGAATCTATCAGATTAGAGGTTTTTTTTGATGCCCTGCAGGATTTAAGGGCATTGCAATTATTGGAAAGTTTAATAGGGAAGAATGAAGTCATTGAATTAGTAGAAGGTCAATTAGAAGGCCCAATTACTTTTAAAGAATACCCATGGAATAGCGAGTGGCTTTTGGGAATCAGAGAACAAATTAATCGGAAAATAACAAAATCGCTTAATTTAAAAATTACAAGGGAAACTAGTTGATTCTTAAGGGGGGAGGATAATCATGGAATCAATAAAAGATAGCAGATATACGATTGGAATTGATTTAGGAGGAACGAATGTTAGGGTAGCATTAGTGGACTCTAATGGTACCATCGTCAATGAACTAAGCAAACGTACAGAATCCGATAAAGGTGGTACATATTTAATAGAAAGATTGTTTTCTATGATTGATCGAGTGAAAGGGAATTATCAGATTGAGGGGGTTGGTATCGGTTCACCAGGTCCTCTTAATCCTTCAGAGGGGATGATAGTAGACCCTCCCAACCTACCAGGTATTCATAATTTTCCTATTGTGCAGGAGTTAGAAAAAGGATTATCCATACCTGTATTTCTTGAGAATGACGCTAATGTGGCAGCTCTTGCTGAAGCACTAGTTGGCGTGGGGAAAGGAAAATCAAGTGTTGTCTATATCACTGTTAGCACGGGTATAGGTGCTGGTATTGTAATTGATGGAAAGTTATATTCAGGAGCAAATGGAAATGCTGGAGAAGTTGGAAATATGATCGTACTTCCCCGAGGACCGCAATATTCTAATTTAAACAGTGGCGCGTTAGAAGTCATGTCATCTGGGACTGCAATTGGAAGCAATGCAAGGGACATACTTGCTATTAGGGGAGGGGCAAAAGAGGTCTTTGAATTAGCTATATCTGGGGATAAGACTGCACTTTCCATTATAGATACTGCAACTGAATATTTGGCAATCGGTATAGCAAATTTAATGCATATTCTAGATCCAGCTATATTTGTTTTAGGTGGGGGAGTCATGCAGCAAAAAGAATTAATATTGCCGATGTTAAGAGAAAAAACAAGTAAATATTTATATCCGAGTATGCAGCCCCACCTGTTAATTGAACCTGCTAAATTAGGAACAAAAGCGGGAGTTATTGGTTCGGGACTATTGCCATGGGGACGGTTCTGATGGCTTTTATCATCTAAAGTACCAATGCTAGTCGCTCCTCGAGTTTTTTCCAAGATTGATTGTTTAATAATCACTAAAAAGCTAGTAATTAGGAGGTTACCTATGATAAAAACATTAAAAAAATACCAGTACGTTCCACCCGAAAACGGTTATCCTGAATGGAATAATAATCCGGAAATCTTTCAACTGAATCGTCTACATGCTCATGCGACCCTTATGCCGTATGAGACAGTGGAAGAAGCGTTGCAAGGGAATCGGAACGCTTCCAGCTATTATTTTTGTTTGAATGGAAATTGGAAGTTTCACTTCTCTGAAAACCCTGATCAACGGATTCGGAATTTTTATGAAACAGAATACAGCGATCGCTCATGGGATGAAATCAAGGTCCCATCCCATTGGCAGCTCCAGGGGTATGATTATCCACAATATACTAACATAACTTACCCTTGGGAAGGCAGGGAGGATATTAAGCCGCCATTTGCCCCGACAAACTATAATCCTGTTGGGCAGTATCGAACCACATTTACTGTTCCGAAGGGATGGGATGGACAGCCTGTTTATCTTCATTTTCAAGGAGTCGAGTCCGCCTTTTATGTGTGGGTGAATGGGGAATTGGTTGGTTACAGTGAGGATACCTTTACGCCTGCAGAATTTGATTTAACCCCTTATCTTCTAGAGGGTGAAAATCTTCTTGCGGTCGAGGTGTATCGTTGGTGTGATGCCAGTTGGCTGGAGGACCAGGATTTTTGGAGAATGAGCGGGATTTTCCGAGATGTCTATTTGTACTCCTCTCCAGAGGTACATATCCGTGATTTCTTTGTTACTACAGATCTGGATGAAAACTATGAAAATGCACAATTAAAGATTCAGGCAAAGGTAACCAACTACTTTGAACGTCAGGTGGGCAGCATTACATTTGAAGCAATGCTGTACGATTCTGCAAAGAGAGAGGTCTTGGATGAGAAACTAAGGTTCGCTGTAGATATTGATGGGAAAGCAATCGCTGCAGTAAATGTTTCACAATTAATCGAAAATCCACTGAAATGGAGTGCAGAGAAGCCTAATCTGTATACACTTGTTTTAAGTTTAGTAGATCACAAGGGTTCTCTCATTGAAACGGAAAGCTGCAAGGTCGGTTTTCGCAAATTTGAGCTAAAAGACGGACTTATGAGGATCAATGGACAAAGGATTGTGTTTAAAGGTGTGAACCGTCATGAATTTCATGCAGAAAAAGGGCGTGCCCTGAGTTATGAAGATATGCTAGCAGACATCAAATTGATGAAACAGTTCAATATCAACGCCGTCCGTACCTCGCATTATCCAAATCATCCCTTATGGTACGAACTGTGTGATGAATATGGTCTCTATGTGATTGATGAAAACAATCTTGAAACGCATGGTTTATGGTCCCCTGGTCAAATAGATGAAGGAGATACCGTCCCTGCTAGTAAGCCTGAGTGGACAGAAAATGTTCTAGATCGCTGTAATAGTATGTTTCAACGGGATAAAAATCATCCTAGTATCTTAATCTGGTCGCTTGGGAATGAATCCTGGGGTGGGGACAACTTTCTGAAGATGCACCAATTTTTTAAAGAACATGATCCTACGAGGCTTGTGCATTATGAGGGTGTAATCCATTGCCGGAAATCCGACGCAGCTTCCGATATCGAAAGTACGATGTATGTAAAGCCGGAGGATGTGGAGAAGTACGCAAACAATAATCCAACCAAACCTTATATTCTTTGTGAATATAGCCATGCGATGGGGAACTCATGTGGAAATCTGTTTAAATATTGGGAGCTGTTTGACAAGTATCCGATTCTTCAAGGCGGGTTTATTTGGGACTGGAAGGATCAGGCTATAAAGACCCAAACAGAGGATGGCATTGAGTATTTGGCCTATGGCGGTGATTTTGGCGATACTCCTAATGATGGAAACTTCTCGGGGAATGGTCTAATTTTTGCAGATGGAAGTATTACCCCTAAGATTTATGAAGTCAAAAAGTGCTATCAAAATGTGAAGTTTAAAGCTGTTGATTTGGATAAAGGTGAGGTAAAAGTCATCAATCAAAATCTTTTCAGTGATCTTCGTGAGTATGATTTGATGTGGGAATTATTGAAAAACGGAAAGGTTGACGATACAGGATATGCACAGCTTGCAGTACAGCCCAATCACTCAAGTGTAGTAACCCTTTCCTATACATTGCCTGAAAAGCGTTTGGATGAATACATCTTAACGGTTTCCCTTCATTTGAAGGAGGAAACGTCTTGGGCAGAAAAAGGCCATGAAATTGCCTTCGAACAGTTTGTCTTTCCTTTTGAAAAAGTATCAAAGAGCACCCTTGGTTCCCAAGCGGTGAGGGTCGAGGAAGGTGACGCTAAACTGCAGGTTGAGGGCGAGGATTTTGTCGTTGAATTCAATAAAGTCCTTGGTGAATTGGTTTCTTACTCCTATAAAGGACACGAATTGCTAAAGAGTGGTTTTGAACCGAATTTCTGGCGGGCAGCCACGGATAATGACTTTGCCAAAGGTATAGGAATGTCGGTAGTATCACAAACGTGGAGAGAAGCTGGAAAAAACAGAGCTTTGAAGAACTTCCAATTTTTTAAAAAGGGCAATGGAGCCCAAGTTGAAGTAAGGTTTCAGTTAGCTACCACTGTCCCAACTCAATGTAACATCATTTATGAGATTCTTGCGAATGGTCAAATCAAGGTGACGCAGACCCTTGTCCCTGGTGAAGGATTGCCGGAGATACCTGAAATCGGGATGATGGTGACGCTTGATCAGACATTTGAGAATATCACCTGGTATGGTAAGGGACCGCATGAAAATTATTGGGATCGCTCAACGGGAGCCAAGATTGGGACTTATAGTGGGAAAGTAAAGGATCAATATATTCCATATTTAAAACCTCAGGAATGTGGGAATAAAACAGAGGTCAGATGGGCCGCCATTACGAACAATGAAGGAATCGGTCTACTGATTAACGGGCTGCCAACTCTTGAAGTGAATGCTCTTGGTTATACCCCGCATGAGCTTGAGCAGCATGATCACGTATATAAGTTGCCGGAAAGCGATAAAGTCGCCTTACGTATCAATTACAAGCAAATGGGTGTCGGCGGAGATGATAGCTGGGGGGCAAAAACGCATCCGGAATTTACCCTTTACGCAAACAGGTCGTATACCTATTGCTTTACACTGCAAGGGATTAAAATGAAGTGATTAGTAAAGTGACAGGAAGGGCAAGTGTTCCTGTCCTATTTTATTTGAAAATTGATAGGGAGAATAAAAAATACTAATCAAATTTGAACAACAAGCTCCAGGTAAGATTTAATTTTTTAAAATAGATAAAATATTTTTTCCCAAAGGGAATTCCTATTGATATTAATGTCGTAGGGACTCATTTTCGCAGCTTCCCTCTAGGTGTAATGTCCTAATTATCCTATAATCACCCAATATTTTAAAATAAAATTTTTAAAGGAAAGGGGAATTGAGGCGTATCCGTATTTGTTGGAATTTAACGACAAAGATTTTGCCTCTATAAAGTATAAAATCCTTAAATAACAGGTTTCATACCTGTTTTACACAATTGATTGATTAGTAAATCTATTAGTTAATCAAACGTTTGATTGAAATACATGTTAATCGTTGCTAATCGTGGATTTGATGTAATAGTGTAGAGGAAAATTTGTCGAAAGGTAGCAAACAATAAAGAGAGAAAAATTGTAAAAATTTCATTATTAGCAATGGTATAATATTGTAAAAAAGTAAGAGGGTTGTGACATAATGAAGATTCAAACGCAGGACTTTTATCATGGTGCAGTGCTAACACAAATAACGGAGCACCCATCCTTCAAAGCGTTGAATAAAGTAGATTCGTTATATGGCCATTACTTGGTGAATCATGATACTAAATTGTTTGTAAAGTACTTATCCAAGGAAAGTTCACCGTGGAATTTTAGTTTACATAGAAATGAGTTACAGGCAATCTCAGATGATCATGAATCATCCGCAAAAGTGTTCTTATGCTTAGTTTGTGGGGAAGAGACCATCTGTGCACTCAACTATCAGGAGATTACTACTTTAGTAGATTTAGAATCTGAAAGACAAGAAATTAATATAAGTGTACCACCTGGAGGATCCATTTGGGTTAGCGGAAGTAAGGGTGACCTGCCAAAAACGATTAGACATAACTCATTTCCTGAAAAGTTATTTGTAGAGCAAATGATTGAGATTTAAACGGGTGACGAGCTTAACAGTAGAATTTTTCAGAGCTTAGAAGTGTTTTACTAGGCTCTTTTTCTCATGGAGAAAGGCCATTTTCTTGAATTTTTGGAGGGTAACATGGATGCTATATTAGAATTTTCGCTTGGAGTATATGTTGTTTTAGGAATCATCATCTTCCTATTTTTAAAATTGATTTTTCATTTTTCATCAAAAATGTCATTTTGCTTGTCAGCAGTACTAGCAGTTTTATTGATAGAATTCCCTTGGATTAGTCTTGTACTTGGATTGATTTGTTTTTTTATAGTAAAAAAGAAGAGTAGCAAATATATCACTACAGGTCTCACGATTCTGTTACTTGCGACTGGTTCTTTATTGTCTCATGAAATAGATAAAACAGCAGAGCAAGAGTCTCAAGAGGTTGTACATAATAGTGTAAGGAATATGGAGTCAATAGAAGAAGAAAAAAATGAAGGTCAAACTAATAACGAAGAGGAACCACGAGCACAAGTTGAGGTACCAGCAGATGTTCCAGATGAGAACACTCAAAGTGTGCAAATAGAAGAAGTTAATGCAACTGAAATCGTGGAGGAGGAAACATCAGTAGATACAAGTGAAGTTATTGAAAACACTGTAACAGAAGAAAGCCCCTATTATTATGAAGAGGTTGTTTATGATGATGGAAGCTCGTATAAAGGGAATTTTGTGAATGGTTTATATCACGGATATGGAATGCTCACCTGGGCAGATGGAAATAAATACGATGGTGATTTCGCAAATGGCTACTTCCATGGAGAAGGTACCCTTACATGGTCGGATGGAAGTATTTATAAAGGGCAGTTCCGAAATAACTTACAGAATGGTTACGGTGAAATGACTTGGCCAGATGGAACAATGTTCAAAGGGAATTTTGTAGATGGAAATTACACAGAAGATGGGGAGTGGATTTATCCGTAATGATCAATGAACTTGGTTCCACTTGTCAGCTAATCTGGTTTTACGGTCATAATAAAGATTAGATGAATCTGAAATGTCAATTTAATGAAATGAGGGAAAAAAATGATTGTTATTGAGAATGATTGGTTGATGGTTAATATTGATAGGCACGGTGCAGAAGTACGTAAAGTGATGCATAAGAAAAATGGGCTGGATTATATGTGGACAGGGGATGAGGCTTATTGGGGTCGAGTCTCTCCTGTCTTATTTCCGATTGTGGGGCGATTAAAGGAAGACCAATATCAACTGAATGGCCAGACCTACAAGATGTCGCAGCATGGTTTTCTGCGTGATGTTGAATTCGAAGTGGCTGAACAGACATCAACCACCGTTTCTTTTGTATATGAGTCCCTTGGCACCCACGTTCATGTATATCCTTATGACTTTACAGCGAAGATCCAATATTGTCTCAAAGAGAACTCGTTGATTGTTCAGTGGCAAATCCTGAATGTAAATAAGGAAGAGATGTATTTTTCAATTGGTGCACATCCTGCATTTAAGACTCCACTGGAAGAAAATGAGGCCATTAAAGATTACCAGGTGAACCTTACACCGGCGCCAAATAAGAGTGTGATGGAATATGAGCTAGAGAATTCCCTCATTCATGAGAAAGGGATAGTAACTAATCTTTCAACAATACCACTTTCAAGCTCCTTATTTGCCCATGATGCCCTAATTTATAGCAATATCGATAAAGTCACATTGGAATCTAAACAGTCAGGACATGGTGTAGAAGTTATGTTCCAAGGTTTTCCGTTTGTTGGGATTTGGTCTAAGTATATGGAAACGGATGGAACGATTGCTCCGTTTGTTTGCATTGAACCTTGGTACGGCATGGCAGATACCTATGATTCAACAGGAAACTTAAAGGAGAAGTTCGGTGTGAATAAGCTTGGAGCAGGAGAAACCTTTCAGGCTGAATATATAATGAAGTTCAATTAAAGTTAAAGGAGACAATCGAAAATCTTGCGCTAAAAAAATTGATGACCAGGATTGTCTCTGAGCCCTATCCGCAATGATTCGGATAAGGCTTTTATTTTTAACTTAGGTTAATCATCCACGATAGGCTTGGAATGTTTCCTTTTCAAACAGAGGGGAAGCTTCTTGTTCATAAATCGTGCCAAGAAATTCTCCTGGGGATAAATATTTTTTTCTTGCCATTGGTTGGTTTTCATTCATTTGATACAACATCTTCCCTTTCATTCAGGTATAAGTTTAATTCGAGAAACTACCGTTTTTATCGTCAAATGACTCCGTTGCTCCCCATAGTGCGATTAGCCCTTTCTGATAGAACTTATCTTCATTTCTATAAGTGCAAGGATTGTCTTATAAATCATTGGTTGGTACAGTAAAATTAACTCGTCAAAGCTCTCCACAAGTAAAATCCTTTATAGTGATTTAATGGTCAGATTTAAGAGATACACCTCTGACCCAAGCAATAGCATAGAATAACTATGATAAAAGGAACTAATTACCTAAAACTCTATTAATACCTTCTACCTTTTTCTTGGAAATTTTATTCACAAAATTGTCAAAAACTGTTTCGCAAAACGAAAAAATTAGGTAAAATGAATTGGGTAAAAAGAAACAAGGGGAGAGATACATAAAATGAAAATTTCTGCAATGAATATTGTTCAAGAGGATGCCCATATTTTCTGGGATAGGGCGTCAATGGCACCACAAGTAATGACTCGTATTGAGGAAGAACTAAGAGCGGCGAATCTTCCTGTTAAAGCAGGTCTCGAAAAGGTTTCAGCAGGTATGTTAAAAGGTTCTAAACAATTTCTAGTTATTGAGGGCCCTAAAAAGGACGTAAAGATTTTAATCTCAGCTGAGGGATATGGTAACTTCCTGCATGTCTTTACATATATGTTATCGGAGCCAAGCATGTTTAAACAATTAGGTGCTAGTTTAACAGCGGTTGCTTCTAAAAATCCAGGAGCGGCTGGTTTAGCTTATAACTTAAGTCAGAATCCATTTGATCAACAAGAATATTCTATGTTCTGGAACTCGGTTACTAGTGTGGTAGACTTCTCACTTCATAACCTAAACTTGAAAAAAGGTTTTGCAGGTCTTGAAGTGCCTGTAGGAGTGTAAGATGTTAAAAAAACTGGGGAAATTTTTCACACAAGTATTAAAGGAAGAATCCCAGGTAACAGAAGCCCCTTTGGCCCAGCCAGAGCGGGCTTCTGTTGCAGAGTGGGAGCAACCATCGGCACTTCAACTCACTGAATCTGGTATTTTAATGGGGAATCAGCAAATTTGGGTAGACAGTGAACCTGAATTCAGGCAGGTGGGTTTGTGGGCCGCAGAGATCAAGCGCATCCCCGATTCCATGCAAATTCATGAAAATGAAGAACAGGCATTAAGGCTTACGTTGGACTATTTTTCACGAACATTGGATCAATTGTCCACCTTCCCTAGCAATTCATTGGAATTAGTGTGGGATTGCATTCCGGATCCGAATAGCCCAACTAAGGCAAAAATTAGTTTATATTTAATAGGGCGCGTTCTGACTGATAGCAGAACGGATGTTGTGCCTGTCACCAATCGATTTTGGCAACTAATCTCATCTGCCTTTCCAAACAAATATTACGCTCTTGAGCGAATTTCCACGTCACAGATTAGTGAGATTCAACATCATCGCAATGTATCCTATACAGCGGTGGTTAATAAAAGCCAGATGCTGGCGGATTCTCAATATGTTCCAAATGGGGATTTCTTTTATTGGACGAATCCTTTTCCAAGAAAGCTACCAAGTTCATTAGAATTTATAGCGGAATCCTTAATTAATTATGGAGAGCGCTGTTCCCTCTCCTTTACTCTTGCCACGACAGAGTGGACACATGAGGAAGGGAGAGCTATCGAACAAGTTGCGAATTTCCTTCATGGAGCTGCCAATGGCCAACAACATCACTATTTTGGTCATGTTCCACCTGATACGAACGCCAAACTGGCATTTCCGAGTTATCAATATTATCTAAATGAGTTACGAAAACCATGTTTCTTATATAAGATCCAGGTTTTTGGTGAACAACCTTACACGGATTCCCTGATTTCAGGTCTTCGTAGTTTGCTAGTTTCCACTTCCCAGGATGAGATCCCTTCAGAAATTGATATTTTCGAAGGGGAGTACTTTCGGGATGGAGTAGATAAGTTTCTGACCGGTGCTTGGGATCCGGGTTATGTCCAGCATTGGCGCGAATCGAACGGGGCGACCTTTTGGGAACGTGAAGATGCCCCGCATATGTTAAGAAGATTACCATATCTGGTTACCAGAGATGAAGCAGTGAGTTTTTTTCGCCTGCCGATTGCGATTAACGGGGAATTTCCGGGCATTACAATTCGGGAATCGAAAGGAAGCCGTGTAGCACAGGTTCCACCTGAAGCGACACAGGGAGATATTCCACTTGGAAACGTGGTTTCACGTGATCAGCTTACTGATGTTCCAATTAAAATTACCCTAAGTGATTTGAAAAAACATATGCTCGTCTTGGGAGTTCCAGGATCAGGGAAAACTACCTTTACGTTGGATGTGGTCCAACAGTTATGGAACAACCACGGTTTACCAACGTTGGTCATCGAACCAAGTAAAAAGGAATATCGATCACTTCTGTCTGTTATACCTGATTTGCAAATCTTTACTGTTGGAAATGAAGGGGTATCGCCATTCCGCCTCAATCCATTGGATGTTCCAAATGGTGTAACACTTGAAGTTCATTTGTCTTCGCTAAAGACAGCGTTTATGGCAAGCTTTCCGATGGGAGGCCCGCTGCCCGCATTGTTTGATCAAGCATTAAATGATACGTACCGACAATATGGATGGAGAACATCGAACCAAGGAGGACAAGGTCTGCCAATTCCGTCATTCCGTGACTTTGTGGAAGTATTTCGGAATATGGATTTAGGATACTCGGCAAATACTAGCAGTGATATTTTGACGGCAGGTTTGGTCCGCCTCGAGTCCATGCTCACCGGTACAAGGGGCAGATTGTTTGATACAGTCAACAGTGTCCCGCTTGAGGATATCTTAAGCAAGCCAACCATCATCGAACTAGATGCAATTATGGATCCGGATGAAAGAGCACTTATAATGTCACTTTTGTTGATTCGATTAAACGCTTATCTCAAAGTGACCCGATTAGCGGGTTCCCCTTTAAAACATGTGATGTTGTTGGAAGAAGCCCATACATTATTGGCGGAAACTAAGGAAGTGTCTGATGATAAAGCAAAAGCTCGCTCAACAGCTGTAGAGCTGTTTACGAATATGTTAGCTGAAGTAAGGAATTTGGGAGAGGGACTTATTGTAGTCGATCAATCACCAACGGCTATATCGAGCAAAGTGGTCCGATACACCGGCATTAAAGTGGCTTTCCGTTTGGTGGATCAAGAGGATCGACGTGTGGCAGGAGAAAGCATGAACATGGACGACACACTTAAACGTGAGTTTGCATCGCTTAAACCTGGGGAAGCCTTGACCTATTTTGAAAAATTACCTCGACCGCAGCTCATTCAATCAAGGGATTTTAAGGAGTTATATAATGTTCAAGAATCCTTTACTGATACAGAAGTGAAGGAACGCTCAACTTACTGGGAGACTCGCCAAGACCGTTTGATCCCATTTTATGAATGTCCAGCCGTTGGATGTAGTAAAACATGCCGTCGGTATGTACGTGAAGATTCCGAGTACTATTCCGCAGATCCAAGTCGTCTACAAGCGTTTGAGGAACTCATGAACACCACACTTGAGACAAAAAGTCGAGCACGCTTTAATGAAGGATGGACTCGTATCATGCCAGATCTAATGATGTCTGAAGAGGAGAAAGATATTTTTACCGGATGTTTCTTAATGCACTGTCTGCGCAGTTCCACAAAACAAATCAAAACACACACAGGGCGGTCCAATTTTATACAACAAATGAAGGTGCCGAAATAATCGGCACCTTTTTGAAAGGGGAAAATTATGAAACGAAATGATTGGGATGAAGGAGATGACATTCCTTCCTCTGCACCTCAGAAGCCAGCGGATTACAAACGTGAAAATGAGTCCTTTGAATTTAGTGACATGGAGGAACCGGGAAAAGGAAAAGCGCATTCGAAAGAATCTTTGGACACCACGATAGAACGAAATAACGAGTTATCGCCAGAACAAGGAGAGAAGTCATCGCTGGAGCGTTACCAAGAGGCGAAGGAAGCGGTGTTTGGTAAAGCAACCGAAGAGAATACTTCCTTTTTTGATGAAATGATGGAGAAAGGGAAGAAAAACAATCCAGAAGATTTCCGTTTTGAGGATGATCTGGCTGGCAAGCAAGAGAAAGATAGTGACTCAGTGGAACGATACCAAGAGGCGAAGGAAGCAGTGTTTGGTAAGGAAACGGAAGAGAATACTTCCTTTTTCGATGAGATGATGGAGAAAGGGAGGGGAAATAATCCAGAAGATTTCCGTTTTGAGGATGACCTGGTCGGGAAGCAAGAGGAAGACGGTTTTTCTTTGGAACGATACCAAGAGGCGAAGGAAGCAGTGTTTGGTAAGGAGACGGAAGAGAATACCTCCCTTTTCGATGAGATGATGGAGAAAGGAAAGGAAAACAATCCGGAAGACTTCCGTTTTGAGGATGACCTGGTCGGGAAGAACGAAGAGGATGGTTCTTCTTTAGAACGATACCAAGAAGTGAAGGAAGCGGTGTTCGGTAAGGAGACAGAAGAGAGTACCTCCTTTTTCGATGAGATGATGGAGAAAGGGATGGAAAACAATCTAGATAATTTCCGTTTTGAGGATGACCTGATCGGGAAGAACGAAGAGGATGGTTCTTCTTTAGAACGATACCAAGAGGCGAAGGAAGCGGTGTTTGGTAAGGAAACGGAAGAGAATACATCCTTTTTCGATGAGATGATGGAGAAAGGGAAGGAAAACAATCTGGAGGACTTCCGTTTTGAGGAAGACCTGGCCAAAAAGCAAGAGGAAGATACTTTCTCGTTGGAACAATACCAAGAGGCGAAAGAAGCAGTGTTTGGTAAGAAGACGGAAGAGAATACCTCCTTTTTCGATGAGATGATGGAGAAAGGGAAGGAAAACAATCCGGAAGACTTCGGTTTTGAGGAAGACCTGGCCGAAAAGCAAGAGGAAGATACTTTCTCGTTGGAACAATACCAAGAGGCGAAAGAAGCCGTGTTTGGTAAGGAGACGGAAGAGAATACCTCCTTTTTCGATGAGATGATGGAGAAAGGGAAGGAAAACAATCCAGAGAATTTCCGTTTTGAGGATGACCTGATCGGGAAGAACGAAGAGGATGGTTCTTCTTTAGAACGATACCAAGAAGTGAAGGAAGCGGTGTCCGGTAAGGAGACAGAAGAGAGTACCTCCTTTTTCGATGAGATGATGGAGAAAGGGAAGGAAAACAATCTAGATAATTTCCGTTTTGAGGATGACCTGATCGGGAAGAACGAAGAGGATGGTTCTTCTTTAGAACGATACCAAGAGGCGAAGGAAGCGTTGTTCGGTAAGGAAACCGAAGAGAATACTTCCTTATTTGATCAACTTAATGTTAATACGGAATCCAAGACGGATAAAAATGAACGGGATTTGATTAGACGTCTACGAGAAGATATTAATCCTGGAGATAAAGCCATAAGGACCATGAAGGAAGCCGGAAGTGATGTTGTAAATGACGGTGTAGATACATTAATTGACGCAAGTGCCGAAGCATTGTTAACGGAATTGGTATTACAGGATATCTATCAGGAGAAAGATACAAAAGGGCTTTGGGAAGATGTTGGAGATAAATTTGTTAGCAAATTAGAGGAAAAACTGGATTGGGAAAAGTGGTTTCCGGAAGCTATGCCTGGTGATGTGGATTCCGAAATGGAAAAGTTCATGGACGATATGACGGAAGCGTATAACGTTAATCCGGACATCGCTAATACAATGGATATATATGTAGGTGATCGAATTGACTTGAAAACCGAAGAAATCTTAGCTGAAGGTAAAGAGGTTACCGATGAGATGTTAAGGGATTGGCGAGATGAAGCAGTTGGAGAAGTATTGGAGAAAACGTCTGAGCTTCTTGTCGGGGAATTTTTAGGATTTGTTCGTCATGTTCATAATCGATATGAGGAAGGCAAGAAAAATGGTGAAGGGGCGACGTTAAAGGAGCAACTCCGCAATTCGATGGAAGATTATAAAAAAGCTTATGACGAAGGTAGGTTTCTTCAGCACATGAGGGATGGTTTTAAACAAGAGGCATGGAACGTAACTAAAGATATAGCCAAAACCACTTTTGCTCTCCCGCGGTTAGGCTACTCCGTTGGAAAGGTAGCCTATTACGGTATTCGTGCTGGAATTCGAGCAAATCAAAGAAAAAGATAGGTCAATTTTAGAAAAAATGGTATAGCCAAAAGGGTTTGTCTATAAAGGGGTTAAGCACTATTAATCAATCGATTGTGTAAGGCGGGAAATCAGAAAGTCACTAAAGTATGCAACAGTTATAAGTGTAACCCATCCATCTGGGGTGGGATCGGTAAAAATATTGATACTATTAAACGACAAATATTTTTCCTCTATCAAGTGGGATAGCTTTAAATAACCTGGTTCATGCCGTTTTTACACAAACGATTGGTTAGTATATTTTTGTATAATCAAACGTTCGATTTAATGTTTGATATTCGTTGCTGATCGTAGTTTTTTATATAATGGAGCGGAGAAAAATTTGTCGAGTGTCAGCAAAACAATAATGAGTTAGCTTTTAGAAATAATAATTACGAGTGAAAAGGGAAAAGTATTAATTGGTGTCTATACACCACTAACTTCGATGTGGAGGGATATTCGTGGATATTCGCGAGGGCTTGATTCCAACGGTATTGGGTACGGCTGTAACAGCAACTGGGTATGCCTTAAAACAAAAACGAGGTTCCAACAAAATGATCGCAAATACGGTTTTCGGATTCGGTCTTGCACACATTGTGTTAGGGGCCATCGACCTTGTAGAACATCGAGGTTAGGTAAGAGGCGAGCACCATTGAGTGCTCGTCTTTTTTTATTTGGTGATTCGGGTCGACACATTTCTCATTCAACTTGAATATAGAGCTCTTTATTAACAAGCCATGGAGCAAATTTAATTAAACGATTAGTTGAATATTTCTGCGTTAATCAAACGTTTGATTAGGATTGCTTTAAATGCCGTCATACCTCAGTTTACACCTCGTTTGTGGAAGAGAAATTGTCGAAAAGAAGAACTAGTAAAAAGTGTGAATTGCTAAAATAGTAATAGAGACTGAATTATAAAATTCCTGTTCCGCACCTATTTGACCTTCCCACTAATTCCGACAAAATAAGTAAAGCTGGTAAATTCGCTACCAAATGTCCCCTTACTTTTTTATAATACTAGTATGTTAAATTTTGAGAGGGGGGTTCAAGTGAAAAGACTATTATTTGTGTATTCTCTATTAATCATCGCCTTTCTACTGTTTTTAATGAACTTTCAATCACGCGAATCCATCGCAAGTTTGGATGGAAAGCCAAAAGGACTACAGGGTGAAATGGATGAAAAATATGTCATGGTTACCTTTCAAGCCGGGATTGATTATTGGAAAAATATATTAAAAGGTTTTGAGGATGCTGCACAGACACTAAATGTATCCGTGGAATATCAGGGTGCTGCCCAATATGATGTGAATGAGCAAATCACCGTTCTTGAACAGGTTATTGCGAGGAAACCTTCAGGGATTGCAATTTCTGCTATTCATCCGGATGCACTAGATGTAACCATCTATAAAGCCATTGACGCAGGAATTCCAGTTGTCTTATTTGATTCTGATGCTCCCAAAAGCAATGCCTATTCGTATATAGGCACAAATAATTATAATGCGGGTGTTACCGCAGCCCATGAAATTGCGGATATGATTAATCATAGTGGAAAGGTTGCTGTTATCACGCTCCCTAATCAGCAAAATCAAATCGACCGGTTGAATGGTTTTAAAGAGACGATTGAAAAGCAATTTCCTAACATTGAACTTGTGGCAATAAAAGATGGTGAAGGCAATCAATTAGTGGCCAGGCAAGTGGCACAGGACTTATTAACTGAACATTCGGATTTAAAAGGGATTTTCGCAACAGAAGCAAATGGGGGAGTTGGGGTTGGGGAGGCTGCTCTTCAGCAAAATAAAAGCAATCAAGTTAAAATAGTTAGTTTTGATACAGATAAGCAAACGCTTGATATGGTGAAGGACGGGACGATTACCGCTACCATTGCTCAAGGAACGTGGGACATGGGGTACTGGTCTTTAAATTACTTGTTCCATCTTCGGCATGATCTGATAAAACCTCAAATGGATCCGTATACAAGCGATATTCTCCCGAAAATGGATACGGGCATCGCCGTGGTAACAAAAAGAAATGTAGATAAATATTATGCGAATTAAGGCAGCTGTAGAATTGAGTGATAGCATTGAGGAAAATAACTTCATTAGAAATAAATGATTTACCCATTCGTTTTAAAATTATCGCACTATTGCTGGTCATCAGTATTCTGCCCTCTATTGGTTTTGGTTCTTTAATTAGTATTGGGGTAGATAAGGTAATTGATAAACAAACAACGGGGCATACCCTGCAATTACTTGGTCAAGCAAACAAATCGCTAGAATCATACATAGAAAATATGCAGGATATTTCCTATATCATTTCATTTAATCCGGAAATTAACACTTTTCTTCAAGGTGGTGGAGATCCTGGAGGTGATAATCATTATGGGATGAGGCAATTTTTGCAAGGGTTCACAACCATTAACCCTGAGATTGCTGGTATCTTAGTGATAAATAGTAAGGGTGACTATATTAGTAATGAGATGTATGCGCAAGATTTCCAAACGGTAACGGATGAAGAGTGGTATCGAACAGCTGTTGAGAATAATGGTATTTTTAAGATCATCGGGCACCCTGCGAATAGGAGTTTTAAGACTCACGTAAATTATCAGAACAGTGAAATTGTTTCGGGGGCACGCGCCATCATGGACCCCGAAACACAAACAGTGATTGGAGTTATATTAATTGATTTAAAGGTACGAGTGATATCTGAAGTGATTGAGGATATAGAATTGGGGAAATCAGGGTACTTGATGGTCATGGATGACGAGGGGGAGTTCATTTATCCACCACAACCTTTGCTAAAGGATCAAATACAACCAAGTTGGTTTGAAAAAGGTTCTTCAGGGACTTTTTCCAAAAGTATAGATGGAGAAAACATGCAATTCATTTATAGAAAATCCCCCTTTGCAAATTTAACCACCATCGGGATATTTTCATCCAACCAATCGGTGATGGAAGCCCGCCAAATTAACTTTTACGTGATTACTTTTTTATTTATAGTTTGCGCGTTCGGAATTGGAGCATCCTATTATCTTTCCTATTCGATGTCAAAACCGATCAATCAATTAAATGCTTTTATGAATCAAGTAGAATCAGGGGATTTATCGATTCGCTATAAGGGTGATCGGGCTGATGAAATTGGGATGCTAGGACGAAGCTTCAATAAAATGTTAGAACAAATTAGCAAATTAATCTCTTTAATTGAAATCCAGGGGAGGCAAAAGCGGGACGCGGAATTACAGACGCTGCAGTCACAGATTAAACCACACTTTTTATACAATACATTGGACACGATTAATTGGATGGCCCGGAAGAAAGACGCACTGGATGTGGCGGAAGTAGTTGAATCCTTATCACAGTTATTTCGAATTGGCTTAAGCAAAGGAAACGACATCATCCCATTAGAAAAGGAAATCGAGCATATTTTTAGTTATTTAAAAATCCAAAAAGCTAGATATAAAGATAAATTGAATTATAGTATCTCGATTGATTCAAAACTATACAATCTGTCAGTGGTTAAACTGATCCTCCAGCCAATTGTGGAAAATGCAATTTATCACGGCATTAAGGAAAGGAGGGGGCCGGGGCATATCTCGATTACTGGCGAGGAAAGTA
Source organism: Neobacillus driksii (assembly GCF_013409995.1). GTDB lineage: Bacteria > Bacillota > Bacilli > Bacillales > Cytobacillaceae > Neobacillus > Neobacillus driksii. Next base: position 94,438 of record NZ_JACCBX010000005.1, on the reverse strand, counting down.
ATGGAAATTTAGTCCTTTATGTGAAAGATGATGGAGTTGGAATTCCAGGTGAAAGATTAGCTATTTTAAATGAAAACTTGTCTACTAACTTTGACAGTCTGGAGGAAACGAAAATGACGAACCATATTGGTTATGGAGTCATGAATGTACAAGCCAGAATTAAGTTAACGTATGGAGAGCCGTATGGTCTATCCATTGATAGTTTACCTGGTAAAGGTACAACTGTGAAAATTCTGCTTCCTTTAAATAGATGAACTTAGCTCCTAAAACGTAAAGAGGTGGTATGTTTGCAACCGTTATTAAAAGTATTAATCGCAGACGATGAGCCCAATATTCGAGAAGGCATTCGCTATTCAATCGACTGGCATGAAATTGGGATGGAAGTGGTAGCAGAAGCCGAAGATGGTGAAGAAGCATTGGAATTGGCGCTAAAATATGAAGTGGATGTCCTTTTAGCTGACTTGAATATGCCAATTATGAATGGATTAACATTAATTAAGAATTTAAAAGAAAAGCTTCCAACATGCAGGGTAGTCATCATTACGGGTCATGATGAATTTAGTTATGCTCAAGAGGCCTTACGATTAGCGGTTGAGGATTATATCCTAAAGCCAATTAAACCTGATAGTTTAACAGAGGTTCTTAAAAAAGTACATCATAAACTGCAAACGCAGACAGCGCAAAGAAAGTATTTAGAAATAGCCTCCAATCACATTTCACAAAATACATTGCTCATTCAAGAGCAGTTTTGTCTAAATTGGGTTGAAGGAAAGTTGTCAGATGGAAAAATTAAGGAGCAGTTAGGCTTTTGGGGGCTTCCAGAGGAAGTACCTCTATTACTGGCAGTTGTTCGAATTCAAGAATTAGAGATTAGTAAACAGCCACTCATACAGGGGACGGAAAAGGAAGTTTTTATCTTTAGGGTTAAGCAAATTATAGTAGAAATCTTGGAACTGCAACCAAAGTTAGTTTTTAGTGATGAATCCGGGATGCTATTTCTATTATTGTGGGGATATGTACAAGAAGAGACCTTTTCAAAAATTGAAAGAAGGATAGAATCCAATTTACATGTATCTCCAACACTTTTTTCAACGTCGATCACGGGAGATTTCGATTCTGTTCCTTCTTGCTACCAAAGCTATAAGCAGAAGGATCATGAAGAGTTTCTCCTTTCTCCGATTGTTAGGCGTGCAAAAACCTATATACGTGAGCAATATACAAATCCTGATCTTACTTTAGAATGTGTTGCCCAACAGTTACAAATATCATCTGTATATTTAAGCAGGATGATTAAGCAAGGGCTGGGGACGTCCTTTGTAGGTTTAGTGACTGAAATGAGAATCAAAAAGGCCCTGATGCTGCTGAATTCTACCAATCTACAAGTGAATGAAATAGCAGAACAAGTAGGGTATGAATCGCAGCATTATTTTAGTACTGCTTTTAAAAAGGTAGTAGGTGTTTCTCCCAATCAGTATCGAAAAGGGGCTGTACTGCTGGCAGATAGCTAAATTCCAAACAGGAGGGTGGGGACCAATTGGGTTCTCACTCTTTTGTTATATTAAAATGAAAACGCTTTAAATAATGTTAAATTTTTATAAAAATTGTTAATTTTCTAAAAAGACGAGTTGGTATGCCCTTGGTATGATGTGTGTAGAGAAAGGCAGCCAGCCTTACTTACTAAAAGAGGGGGAAGTACAATGAAAAAATTTGTTTCTTTGTTTTTAGTTGCATTACTAACGTTTGCATTAGTTGCATGCAACAAAGAAGGTGCAAGTGGTGGTTCGAATGGAAAGGATTCTGATGATCAAATTGTTTTTGGATACACCTCTATGACACAGAATAATCCATTTTTCCAAGTACTTGAAGAGTCAATTCGCAAGGAAGTAGAGAGTAAGGGCGATAAGTTAATCACCATGAATCCAGCAATGGATGTATCTCTTCAAATTAACCAAATTGAAGATATGATTGCACAGGGCATCGATGCTATTTTCTTAAATCCAGTAGACTGGGAAGGAATTAGACCTGCGCTGGTTATGCTCGAAGAAGCAGGTATCCCAATCATTAACTATGACACAGAAGTTAAAGACTTTAAATATGTTACCGCTTACGTTGGCTCGGATAACAAGAATGCTGGCCGTGTAGCTGGTCAAGACTTAGTGAAAAGATTCCCAGATGGTGGGAAAATTGTCATCCTTGATAGCCCAACGATGAATTCAATCAATGACCGAATTGCAGGCTTTGAGGAGGCGATAAAAGGAAAAGGCTTTGAGGTAGTTGCCCAGCAAGATGCTAAAGGAGACTTAGAAACAGCCCTTGACGTGACAGAGGATATTCTTCAAGCTAACAAAGATGTAATCGCTATCATGGGTGGGAATGATCCTACAGCCTTAGGTGCTTTAGCTGCAGTAAAGGCTGCCAATAAAACAGACATTGCCATTTATGGTGTGGATGGATCTCCAGATGCAAAAGCTGCCATTGCAGAAGGCGGACCGTTTGTTGGTACAGGAGCACAGTCACCCATTTCCATTGGAGTTAAATCTGTAGAAGTAGCTTATAAAATTCTAAACAAAGAGAAAATCGAAAAGAGAACGCCGGTCGAAACCTTCTTAATTAACAAAGAAAACGTTGGGAAATATGGGGTAGATGGCTGGCAGTAATAGGAATCAATAGAATTAAGATTAGTGGTGGCTCAAAGTACAAGTATCCGTTTTGGGCCACCCTTTATCATTTAGTGAGGTGGATGACATGAGCGGCAAACTGTTGGAAATGAAAGGGGTAACGAAGAAATTTCCTGGAGTTTATGCTTTAAAAGGAGTTGATTTTGACCTTGAAGCTGGAGAAGTTCACGCACTTCTAGGAGAAAATGGTGCAGGGAAATCAACTCTAATGAAAATACTGAATGGTATTTACAGCATAGATGAAGGGAAAATCTTTATAAAGGGAAATGGGGTTCAAATTTCAGGGGTAAAAGATGCACAGAAATATGGCATCAGTATCATTCACCAAGAAATCAGTTTAGTTCCTTATCTATCAATAGCAGAAAATATCTATTTAGGTAGAGAACCTTTAACAAAAGCAGGGTTAATTGATAAAAGAACCATGTATGAAAATGCTCAAAAATTTCTAAACGATTTCGACTTAGGGTTATCTGCTAAAACAATGATTCATACCCTCAATGTTGCTCAACAACAAATGATCGAAATCATAAAGGCTGTATCCTTTCATTCGAAAATTATTGTAATGGATGAACCCACCTCTTCGTTAACGGAAAAAGAGGTAGATTTCTTATTTAAAACGATTCGCAATTTAAAAGAGCAAGGCGTCGGGATGGTTTATATCTCACATAGAATGAATGAATTATTTGAGATAACAGATAGAATCACGGTTATGAGAGATGGTACGTATATCGGGACCGTTAAAACAAAAGAAACGACCAATGAAAAATTAATCTCCATGATGGTTGGCAGGGATTTAACCAATTACTATGTTAGAGATTTTTCGCCATCCGGGGAAAGTGTCTTAAAAGTTAGTAATCTTACGAAAAAAGGTGTTATTGAAAATGCGAGTTTTGAATTAAGGAAAGGTGAGATCCTGGGCTTTTCTGGGTTAGTAGGCGCAGGGAGATCCGAACTTATGAAGTGTATCTTTGGTTTAGACTCATTTGAACAAGGTGAAATATTTGTAAATGGTGAAAAAACAACGATAAAGAATCCTAATGATGCCATCAGAAATCGGATTGCTTACGTGACAGAAAATCGAAAGGAAGAAGGATTGTTCCTCATTCAATCCGTCCGGTACAACATCACTATTAAAATTATGGATGAATTTATCAAGTTCTTTAAGGTTGACTCTAACTATGAAAATAATGAAACCAATAACTATATAAAGGAATTATCGATTAAAACACCAAGCCCTGACCAAGAAGTAAAAAACTTAAGTGGCGGAAATCAGCAAAAAGTTTTGATTTCTAGATGGTTGGCAACAAAGCCAAAAGTTCTAATTCTTGATGAACCAACAAGAGGTGTTGATGTTGGTGCAAAGGCAGAAATCTACTCAATTATGAACAGGTTGGTTAAAGAAGGTGTTTCCATTATCATGATTTCCTCTGAACTCCCAGAAGTGATCAATATGAGTGATCGGGTTGCTGTTATGTGCAAGGGCAAAATTCAAACGATATTAAATAAAGAGCGTTTTAGTCAAGAAACGATTATGCATTACGCTACAGGAGGTAATTGACATGGCTCAAGTGTCTATTCAGGCAAAAAAGAAAGAAAATATGCTTTTAGATGTTGGTATTGGGATGAAAGAGTTTGTTCGAAATAATTTAGGTATCTTAATCGGACTTTTCGTTTTATGTATTATCATTTCTGTCATCAATCCAAACTTTTTAACATCTAATAATCTACTAAATGTATTAAGACAAACATCGACCAATCTATATTTGGCCCTGGCCATGACCATGATTATTATTTTAGGCGGAATTGACCTTTCTGTAGGGTCCATTATGGCCGTGGTCGGTGTTGTGACAACTACGCTAATTGCCTCTTTAGGGGCTCCGGTTTTAGTAGCGGTTGCTGTAGGCCTTTTAGTAGGGGTATTAATTGGAGCGGTAAATGGATATGTAGCTGCTACTACCATTATTCCTCCATTTATTATTACCCTTGCAACGATGAATATAGCACGTGGAGCCGCTTATGTTCTGACAGATGGAAAACCAGTACGTGTTATGTCTGACTCTTTTAACTTTATCGGATCAGGTTACATTGGGGGATTCTTACCAACACCCGTCCTATACTTAATTATTCTGTTAATCCTTTGCTACTTTATTATGAATAAAACCAAGCTTGGCCGTCATATGTATGCCGTTGGAGGGAATGCAGAAGCAGCTAAATTCTCGGGTATTAATATCAAGAAGGTAAAGTTCTTTGCTTACGCATTTAGCGGGTTAATGGCTGCAATCGCAGGGATCGTACTTGCTTCACGTATGTTCTCTGGACAGCCAACTGCGGGAAATGCTGCCGAACTTGACGCGATTGCAGCGGTAGTTTTAGGTGGAACAAGTATGACAGGCGGTTACGGCAGGATTGGTGGTACCGTCATTGGTGCTCTGATTATTGGTGTACTTAGTAATGGACTGAACTTAATGGGTGTAAGCTCATTTTGGCAATTTATTGTAAAAGGGATCGTCATTTTAGTAGCCGTTTATGCGGATGTTATTAAAAGAAGGAAGGGATAGTAGTCTAGTCCTGAAAAAATTGTTTTATAGGCGGTGAACATGTTGTGGGCACTTCATTGAAAGAAGGAATTGCATTCGCAGGTACGATTGCTGTGGATGAAATTAAGAAAATTGAAAAGTACCCTAATAAATCGGAACTAACAACCATCCGAAGTGTTGCAAGGTCAAATGGAGGAGCAGTATCTAATTGTGCGATTACTCTGGCAAAAATGGACCCTAATGTGCCGATTGAACTTGTTGCTCTTCTTGGTGATGACGATAAAGGACATTTCTTAAAAGAGAGATTAGGAAACTATAAAAGTATTGATATGAGTCATGTAAAAGTAGTTGGAGATACTCCCTTTACAGACGTGATTCAGGATCAAGACGATCATACCAGGACTTTTTTTACCTACCGGGGCAACTCTCGTTTTTTTGATGAGAATACCATCGATTTTAATAGATTAAACGCTAAGATACTCCATATCGCCTACATTCTATTATTAGATTCTTTAGATCAAGAAGATAGTGAATATGGCACAAAGATGGCGAAGGTATTGAAACAAGCTCAGGATAATGGGATTAAAACATCCATCGATATTGTTAGTGAAAATAGTAACCGATATGAAAAACTTGTGCCTCCCTGTTTAAAGTATACAAACTACTGTGTGATTAATGAGCTAGAGGCAGGCAAAAGTGTTGGAATCAGCTTAAGAGATGCATCAGGTGAATTAATCACTGCAAACATCAATAAGGTTCTTTATAAACTTAAAGAATCTGGCGTCAAAGATTGGATAGTGATCCACACTCCGGAAGGCAGCTTTGGCTTTGATGGAACCACTATCTATAGTATTCCTTCTTTAAGGCTAGAACGTCACTGGATTAAGGGAACAGTAGGTGCAGGTGATGCCTATGTGACCGGTGCATTATACGGAGCTCTTAAGGGCTTGAATCTGCAAGAGTCAATGAAATTAGGAACGGCAGCTGCAGCATCTTCTTTATTTGAAGAGGACAGCACTTCTGGAATTAAAAGCTACGAACAACTGGTGACCATGTATAAGGAATTTCCGAAAAGAGAAAAAATTGAATTGTAAAAGGAGATCGATAGGATGCTAGTTACATTAAAAGAAATTTTATCAAAAGCGGAAGAGGGAAATTACGCAGTCGGTGCTTTTAACTCGCCAACCTTAGAATCTGCAAGGGCTGCTGTTGAAGCTGCAGAAGAATTGCAGGTACCGATTATTTTGTCGCATGCAGAAGTGCATTTTGAGATTACTCCCCTCGAAATCATGGGTCCGATCCTTGTGGAATTAGCTAAAAATGCTAGTGTTCCGGTAGCGGTGCATCTTGATCATGGTTCAGATCTTGAAAATGTTAAAAGGGCGATTGATATTGGTTTTAGCTCTGTGATGATTGATGCCTCCCATATGAGTTATGAAGATAATGTTAAAACAGTCGCAGAAGTCGTTGCATATGCCCAAAAGCGTCAGGTTTCCGTAGAAGCAGAACTAGGAATGATTACGTCATCTGGCATTGGCGGAGAAGAAACGCCAGGTGGAGAACATCATATGGATGGAGATGCTGCAGATTTTTATACAGATCCTGAAGTAGCAAAAGACTTTGTTGAGAGAACAGAAATCGATGCACTAGCAGCATCTTTCGGAACGGTTCATGGAATCTATCTCAAGGAACCAAACCTAGATTTTGCGCGACTAAAATCGATTTACGAAAACATCCAAAAACCAGTTGTTATGCACGGTGGTTCGGGATTAAGTGAAGAAGAATATGTAACGGCTATTAATTCTGGTGTGAGAAAAATCAACTATTATAGTTATTCTGCCAAAGCGGGTGCGGAAGCCGTCAAAGAATATATCGATAGCCACCCCAATCATTTTTATCATGACTTTGCAGTTGTTGCAAAAGAGGCGATAAAAAGGGATGTTAAAAGGGCGATGGAAATTTTCTCATACAAACACAAGGCAGTTAGGTAAAGAGGAGGAAATAGAGTGAACCGACAGGTATATGAAGAAATAAAGGACAAAGCTTTAGACTTGTTTAATAAGGCAAATATCGTTTTGACAGAGGATGAAAAACAGGCACTAGAAGTTGCTGATTTTGGACTGGAAAAGATAGAGGATACAGGATTGCAACTGATCACGTACGTCAATACAGATCTGGTTTGTGCAAAGGAACTCGCTTTACTGCCATACCAAACTTGTCCTGAGCATAAGCATCCAAAAAAGGAATTTGATGAAGGAAAAGAAGAGACTTTCAGATGCCGGTATGGAACCGTTTATCTATACGTAGAAGGAGAAGAAACAGCCAATCGCTCTACTCATCCACCGAAAGGGGATGATGAATACTACACCGTATTCAATGAAATTATTTTAAAACCAGGTGAGCAATATACCATTTACCCGAATACACTTCATTGGTTCAAAGCAGGAAGTGAAGGGGCGATTGTCTCTGAATTCTCGACCAGAAGTACCGATGAAAGTGATGTGTTTACAGATCCTAGAATTAAAAGATTACCGGAAATAGACTAAAAGGTTAGATTGGAACATCGACGTTAGGTAAAAGACGAGCACCAATGTGTGCTCGTCTTTGCTTAGTTAATTGTATCCTTACTCTAAATTTCGAATGACATCCCATAAATCACGCTCTACCTGGTCACTAACAGCTCCTGAACCGCCTAAAATCGTAAACTTTATTGCGCTAAATTCTCTAATAACCTCTTTAGTATCTTCAGTCAGGTATGTTGGTGGTGTAAGTAAAATAGGGGACCCAGATACTCCTGCTAAAACAGAACCGGACAATGCGTCAGGGAAATTTGCTCCGCTGGCAAGATAGACGACATTATCATAGCCCATCATCAAAGAAACTAATAAAGAGGTTTCATACCTGTCTTGTCCAGCAATTCTCTTTGGCTTTGGTAAACCGCTAAAGACTAATTCTGAAACTGCATTGGTTCCTCCGATTACTGTTGTGGTAATAACCCCTTTGGTTCGTAACGTCTCAGCTGTAACAGCTGGTAATGTTGTTGTCTCTGACAATAGAATAGGTATCCCGCCTAAGGACGCATAAGGAGCGATAGATAGAGCATCCGGGTAGTTTCTACCATTCACAATCACGGCTTCAGAAATTTTCCCAGGAATAGCTTTAGCGATGTTAGCAGCTGTCTCAAATCTGTCTTTTCCTGCGATTCGATTAACATGTAGTCCAAGTGTATTACGAAGGTAATTTTCTACTTGTTGCGAAATAACGGCTGTTCCTCCTACAATGGTTACGGTCTGTACATCACTTTTTTCAATGAATGATAAAACCGTGTTAGGTAGTTGATTCTTTCTAGTTAGAAGAATAGGGCCACCTAAATAAAATGCCAGAGGTCCGGCAGCTAGTGCATCAGGAAAGTCCTCACCAGTAGCTAGAACAATGTCTTCTGTTCCTTCTGCCCAACGCTCATTGGCAATTTTAGTTGCGGTTTCATATCGGTCAGCGCCAGATATCCTATTAACAGAAGGAGTAGTAAAATACATGTTGAATGTATATCCTTCTCCATTAACCGCTAAATCATTATCCCCAGAGGTTATTTGAATATAATAGGTGCCGGGCTGTACCACCTGATCACCACAGTAAAATTCTCGGCTACCTTCCTTCTCGCCGCAATCGAAGTAAGATGTTCCATCTTCACTAATTAGTGCTGGAGAAACAGCATTCACCCTGTCGTGGCTATATCCCCATAATGAAAATAACCCTTGTTCAGGTATAGTAATCTTATAATTATCAACGTCTATGTTTGTAAGCGTACCTGTTACAAAATCATCTAAACGAATTTCGTTCGCTGTAGAAATATCATCATTTGGTTCCTGTTCATAAACGGATGTGCCTGCTTCTGCCTGTATTGAAGGCAAACAACTCCAATAAATCATTGTAAAAATTAACAGCAGTCCAACCCATCTTCACATCCCGCACTCCTCCTAAATTTTCTATCAATCTACTAAATTATAATCCTCTTCCAATATATTGAATAGATGGTATAACTTTTAAAAATTGGGAGGAGTGATTTAAAAATACATTAACCGACAAAAATTTTGTTCCATTTAAGGATAAAGTTCGTTTAAAAAAGGGTTAAAGCATGATTTAATTAAACGTTTAATTAGTAAATTTTGTTATAACTAATCGTTTGATTGGAATCACACTAAAGGTTTATACATATTTTGCATGGGGAAAATTGTCGAAAAGAGGATCTAGTAAAAATGGGGGAGGCTTTAAAAAAAGGGTGACGAACGATAAAGTGCACCTCTTTGTGGGAGTTTCTGCCAAGATAAGATTTCTAATTTTAGTGAACAAATTACGCAATATTTCGAAGAAAAATAGAAAGATACTGCGGTGAAAAAGGAAGTTGGATACGAGACGATTAACAAAAATTCTTTATTTTTATTCATAATTTTGTCCACACCATGGGACAACTCCATTCATAGCTTATGGTAAAGAAATTAGGAGGGAGAATTTATTGGCAGAGAACGATAAAGATTATAAACTGAATGGAGAAAATGAACGTTTCACAAGATTAATGTTTGGAAACCGTAATCGGAATAGCCACTTTGATGATACCGAAGATGATTCACAATTTAAATCAGAACAAAAATACAATTCCCAATTCGTTAGGCAATCAAAAGACTTCGATGATTGGTTTTTGGGGAATAGGAGAAAGGTATCGGCAAAGAAATCAACCACTAATCTAAACCCGATTGAAAATACGCTGAAAAATGTCGATATTGAATTGCTTATGGAAACAATGCATATGTTTATTACAACCTCTAATCAATATAAACCAATAATTAAAGAAATCAGCCCTCTTTTTAATCGCTTTCTTAAAAAGTTCAAATCCAAAAAGGATTAAAAAATCAGAATGTGTCTCATTTTTGTGTAAAAAAGAAAACAGAAGCGTCGGTTGACGCTTCTATCAATAAAGAATGTTACAGGATACTTTTACAAGGTTAGTACCCGCCCATGAAACTTGCACCAATAATAATTAAAAGAATAAAAAGAACCACGATTAGTGCGAAGTTCATTCTAGATCCACCACCATATCCGCCTTGGTTTGACATAATGTATCACCACCTCTTCATAGAATATATATTATGGAATGATGGTAAATCTGAAATGGACAAACATGGATTTATGAATTTATCCGTTTAATTACTTTTCAGCTATGATTTTGAGGTGGAATTACTTCAGCATTGGAGAATATTGTGAAGAAGTGCACGTAAGTTAAAGGGTACTTGAGTTTTGTTCCCCGGGTTTATCATGCTCTTCCATTTTCCTGAATTTAATATCATCACTTATTTTCTTTTCATCCTGGTTTTTCAATGCGAGGACTGCCGCCTTCCCGTCACTGGGTGACCCATCTGAAAAATACATAGGAAATAGTGAAAAAAACAGGATATAAAATGAGAAATAGGTAAACTGAGACCAAAAAACTGACTCATCTAGAACCCCCTGAGAAATGAGGGAGTGTACCAGAAAAATACTTAACAGGTTAAATAATGACCCACCAAGGTATATTAATGTGTTTGTGACACGGTTATCATGCCTTAATGATTTAAACTCACAGGCCCCATTCCAGAAGTAGTATTTCCTTACTTCAATATTCCAAAAGGAAAAAACCATTGGCCCGCAACCGATTATGATTTTTTTCTCTAATCCTCTGAAAAGCGTAACAAAAAAAACATGCCCACTTAAATGGATAAGAGTAACGATAGGCAGGATCACGAAAAAGGAGATTAGAAATTTTATTATATCTGCGATTACAAACATGATTATCCTCCTCAAATATTCTATGTAGAATATGTAATTTCGTAGTGTACAGAACGTTATTTTATGTACCCAGTAAATGAGAATGTTAACTGGAATAAATTTGCAGGATAAGTGGAGTGCTGGATGTATTTCTATAGTAGAAAAGAAGAAGCAGCCTGATGAATTGTTCATGGGGGCTGCTTCTTTTTTTGGGAGTGATTTCCTGACTTTTTGGCTACGTGAAGGCTAAGTTGACGGAGTGTATTATCCATATTCAACCATAGGATGCGCATCACAAGGACCAAGCGGGCCGTGCAAATTTCCGATGCTTCCCAAATAAAAAATGCGCCATTTGTTTCATCTGTGCATGAACTTTTCTTTATACATTTCCTGGTCCGCAAGTTCAAGGATTTCATCAGGGCTAAGGTTGGTTCCTGTTCGATATTGATACAAACCGTGGCTGGCTGAGATTGGATAGGGCTTTTGGCCAGTTATAACCAACTCCTGAAACTCACTTTGAATGCTGGACCAGATTGCCTGTACGACGTCCATTTGTCGCTCGAAAAATAGAATGATAAATTCATCACCGCCAAGGCGGAAAAGAACGTCCTTTTCTCTGATATGGCGCTTGATTGTTTCGCAGCAAGCAATAATCAGGTCATCGCCAGCAGAATGTCCGTACCTGTCATTTACCATTTTTAAATTATTTATATCAATATAGCAGACGATGAATTCTGATACTCCGTCCGTAAGGGATTGTGAAAGGATTTCCATCCCTCTCCTTCTGTTGAGGACCCCTGTAAGTGGGTCAAGCGATGCATGATGATAAAGCTCTTCTTCCGTTTCCTTCAAATCTGTAATATCTGTGCTTCCAATAAGGACACAGTCCTCCCCTAAGTAATTGACCAGTTCAAAATTGAGCATTGCCCATTTCTGTTTATATTTGACCATATAATTTTTTAAGCACTGATGTTCTTCGAGTTTTTTTGCTATCGTTTGCTTTTCCTCAGGCGTGGACAGCATGAACCATCCATCAAGCTTTGTCATATCTTTATTTTTCAAATGAAAGTATTCGATGGCCTGCTGATTCAAAAGCGAAATGTTGCCAGTTTTAAGGTTGAAAAGGACCAATGGATTAGGATTCATGTGAAATAATCTGCGAAAGCTCTCTTCATTCTTCTTTAGTTTCCATTCGTTTGTAAAGTTATTTCTGCGAAAGGAATAGAAGGCATACGCAATCGTAAATGAAATGACAGCGGCACCTGTTGAATTCACCAGCTTAAATAGGAACGAAAAGTGATTTTTTTCAAGCAGCAACAACCCTGTCATGAAAAATAGATGAATTCCTGTGATGAGGCCAGCCTGGTGCCGGGGCTGGACCGGGAAGATGACAGCAGCGGCTAAGAGAATAATAATATAAGCATAGATATTACCGTTATTAAGCTGGCTGTTGATTGAAGAGACGGCGCCTATAAACAAATAAAGAGATAAATAGGTGAGAATAATCGATCCTTTGGCATTGCCCCTCCTCCGGCGGTAGAGGATTAAAAAGATGAGGGAGATTATCAGACCAATAATATGAAAGGTTGAAAGGATAAATTTATAAATCGGGTTGTTTAGTTTCTCCAAAAGGATAAAGTCCACAATGAAAAAAAGAGGATATGTGAAGATAAGCATATAGGAAACATGCTTAATTCGCTCGAATAATAGGTTTTCATTACTCTCAATAAATTGATGCTCCAAATCATTTTCACTCGTTGCGTTTTTTGCCAATAAATTCATCAGAACAACCATCCTTGTAATCAAATCACACATGTATTTTATCATTGAAAACAGCGACCTGTCACGGAAGTAAGGGGTGGGTTCTGTTGATAATTTATTCTAGACAAAAAGGATAAATTTCGCTTGCTAAAAGGGCTAACGTACAATTTAATCAAACGGTTAGTTAGTTGAATTCCTTTTAATTAATCGTTTGATTAGAATGGTATAAAATATGGTCAGACCCGCACTTATTCACCATTCGTAGGGTGGATTTTGTCGAAAGTTGGATTCATTAAAAAGGGTCAACGTATGATTAGAGAGTTATCCAATCAACTAAAACCCTTTCCATCATAGCTAGTTACGTTAGTATATAGAATACAGAATACTATGGTTTTTGCAGTTCTCATATTCCCACCATTTAAATTCTATTAGAAGAGGTTGTTAAACACTTGTTCACTATCACAGAAAATCAAAACATTTTTTTCCTACATGGGGAATATTCTATTTCGATTGTGATTCTTTCTGTTTTCATTGCCTGCTGTGCTTCTAATACAGCTATTTCCTTGAACCAGAGAATGCAGCAGAGTAAAAGTGAAATATTGAAAACAAAAAATATTAGTGATAAACATGAGAAAAGGGGGAATGCATAATGGAATTCAATTTGGGGACTTTGCTATCGTTCTACCATCTTTACCTATTACGATTATTGCTATCATTATGATTTTCTTATTAATAAAGTGGAGCAAGCAACTAGAAACACGACGTTTTACCATTTTCTTTTACTTTCTGATTAGCACTTACATTGCTCCAATTTTTTCACATAGTTCAAAAGGAGGTGTCTTTCAGCTGTGGATTCCATTGGGATTTATAGTAGTTTTTTTCTACTTACATTACAGCAAAAGAAACCATCCTTCTAAAATGAAGGCAAGTATTTTAGGACTTTCCATAGCGTTATATCAGTTACTTCTTAAATATGTCGGGTAGTTTTTTGTGTTGATGGGCTAATTTTGAATGCTTTTTTAATTGAACTTCCTCTCTTATGGACTTACTAGACAGATAGTGTAAAGGAGGAGTCAAAAAATTACCAAAGTATCCTTTATGGCACTTTGGTAATGGTTGAAATAATTTGATTCATAACTTAAACAATTACCTAAAAGCATAATTAAATAAGCCGAAATATAATGGTCCGATAAAGATAATTAATGGAATTTCGATAAAAACTAGTTTAATTGCTTGAGGCGTATCATCGTCATCTTTAACCTCTTCATTGAACTTTTTGAGACTAAAATAGACATCCCAAAATAAGCCAAATACAAATACGAATTTCCATAAAAGCGGAGAAAGAATCTCTGTATTCGTAACATAACCAAATAAACCTATCCAAGTAATGACGGAAATTACAAAATCTAAGATACCAAAGGTTTTTCTATAACCAGTTATCAGTATTGCAATAGCAGCAATTGCCAGAAAGGCTAAGTAGCAATACCAAAGAATATCTATCATAACTTTTATGTCCTCTCCCTTGAGTTTATTGATTTCATTATAAATTGAATTATTTTAGATATAAATAAAATTAATACACAATTCGAGAATCGTCATTTGGTTTTGATGGCTATTGAAGGACAAAAAGCACATACGCATATCATATTGGACCAATTGTTTTTATTGGAAAATAATTTAATTGAGAGATCTTTCAAAAATAATCTCAAAAAATGAAGATGCGCCATTTCCAGAAGTAACCGGAGCAAATAATTGAACGAATCTCCACCCATCTTTTGCGTGCTTGGCAATGATTTCATGATAATTTTCTTTCGGTACATTGTTCCATCTACTAAGCTTAATTTGAATAAATTTATATTCGTACATTATTTGAGCCTCCATTTAACAAAGATCAATGTAACCTGCAACCACTTTAAGATTTCCATGGTTTCTGCGCTTATTTACTTAAAATACGTACTGAATAACAAAATTGCTAAAAAACAGAATGGCAATAAAATAAAGAGCAGGGTGAACTTCCTTCCCTTTCCCCAATAAAAGTTTCAACAATGGGTATAGAACAAAGCCAATTGCCATTCCATCTGCAATACTATAGGTTAATGGAATCAATACAATAATCAGGAGTGCCGGAAAGCTCTCTGTTAAGTCATCCATGGAGATATGAACAATGTTTTGCAACATAAGAACACCTATTAATATGAGAATAGGCGAAACCGCACTAGCGGGTACAATCTTAATAACTGGTATAAATAAGATCGAAGCAAGAAACAATATTCCGGTCACAATGGTGGTTAACCCTGTTCTTCCGCCGGCTGTTATTCCAGCTGCTGATTCTACAGATGCAACCGTGGGACTCGTACCGAATATTCCAGAAGCCAAAACCGAAATACCTGTTGCCTGTAGAGATTTCTTACCATCCTCAGTGCTTTTTAACATCTTGTTATGTCCATGAATCAAACCAATATTTTCAAATACGACCACCATTGCTAAAGAGATTGAAGTTAACCAGAAGACTATATTCCCTGCTTGTGCCCACGATAATTGCCCAAATACACCTAGATATTCTTGAAGAGATGGCATTGTAAGGGAAATCCCCTCGACTTTAGATCCTCCAATCCAAATCGATAACAACGATGTAATTAAAATACTTAATAGAAGGTTTCCGGGTACATTTTTAATAAATAAAATTACCGTAATTATCAACCCAATAATTGTAGTGACGGCACCGGGACTGCTTAAATTTCCAATTGCAAGCAGGGTGTGCTCGGAATCTGTAATAATACCTGCATTGTCAAACCCAATTAATATCAATAAGATTCCGATTCCAATGGTTATGGCTTCTTTTAAGGAATTAGGAATCGAGGATGTTATCACGTTCGCTACGGGTGTAAAAGCAATCACAACAAAAATAAGCCCTGTAACGAAAACCATCGCCAACGCTTCTTGCCATGTAAATCCCCCTGATTGAACGATTGTATAAGTGAACATCGCATTTAGCCCCATACCAGGAATGAGAAGAATAGGGGTATTGCTCCAAAAACCAATAATTAAACATCCAAAAAAACTAGTTAATATCGTCGCAATAATACCCGCCTCCAAAGGAATACCAGCTGCAGCTAAAATCGTGGCATTGACAATAATAATATAGACAACGGTTATATACGAAATAAAACCGGCAGAAAGTTCCTTTGCAAGCGTCGTACCATGTTGCTGTAACTTAAATAGACGTTCCATGTATTTCTCCTTTCTCGTTTGTTGGTTATCGTAACATGGACATGTCTATATGAAAAATATATAATTTGTTTCAAAACCATATATTTTTTAAATGAAGGAAGAAGACTATGGACATTAAACAATTACGGTATTTTATCGCTATAGCTGAAGAAAAGAATATAACTGCGGCTGCCAATCGGCTTCATATGTCACAGCCACCTCTTAGCATACTCTTGAAACAAATGGAGGATGAACTAGGTGTAAAATTAATCGAGAGAAATGGAAAGCATATGGAATTAACCGATAAGGGACATCTGCTTTATCAACGTGCTCGGCAATTTGTGAATAGTTTTGAAGAAATAAAAAATGAATTAAAGGATACAGAAGAGGGGAAAAAGGGCGCACTAAATATAGGAATCAATACTTTATCTGTTTCAGGTTTCTCGGAAATGCTTCAATCCTTTCACCAAACTTATCCGCTTGTGTCATTAAAAATTGTGCAAAATGATTCTATTTATTTAGCTGAAATGGTTAAAACGCGGGCAATTGAAATGGCATTTGTACGACTTCCACTTGAACATCAAGAATTAACCTATCATCATCTTATTAATGAGCCTTTTATTTTTGTGAGCAAAAAAGAAATAAACACTATATCCTTAGAAGAGATATCACGTATGCCCCTTATTATTCCTAGTACAGAAGGCTTAGGTATATATAATACGATTCTTGAAGCTTTTACTAGGCAAAAGCTTCCACTAACGAGTATCGCAGAATGCTCTGATATGCATGTATTAATGGAATTGGTTAAGGGAGGAATGGGAGTAACGATTGTGCCAAAGTCTGTTTTTGATGTCTATGGGGAAAAAACACTTTACGGGGCACCAATCCACAATGCCAACATGATCTCTTCTTTAGGAGTCATTTGGCGTGAACATCATTATGTTTCTACACCTGCCAGAAATTTTGTGAAACTGGTACAGGAATATTATAGACATTAAACACTTATTAGGTACCATGTTGACAATCTAAACGTTTTTTATTATCCTTTAAAAAACGTTAATGAATTCAATAAAATTTCGTATAACTCCAATAATATGGTTTGGAGGTCTCTACCAGGAACCGAAATTCCTGATTACGAAGAAAGTACAAGATTTGTATTTTCTTCGTAGTCAGGAATTTTTTTTTGTATCTTAATCCAATAATTTATTCCAGGGGGTCAAAAATGAACTTTTTAGCATTGCCAAAAATAGAACTTCACTGTCATCTAGATGGAAGCCTTAGGGTTGAAACAATTATCGATATTGCCCAGAAGGAAGGCATTCCGTTACCCTCATTTGATAAGAATGAACTGCAAAAGGAACTGATTGCTCCGTTAGAATGTGAATCCCTTGATGAGTATTTAAAAAGATTTTCTCTTCCTAATTTGGTCATGCAGTCCAAGGGGAACTTAAGAAGAATTACTTTTGAGCTATTTGAGGATGCAGCAAGGGAAAATGTGAAATATATGGAAGTCAGATTTGCCCCGTTACTTCACACATTAAAAGGGCTGGATGTTGAAGAAGTTATTCAATCTGTTATAGAGGGGATGAGGGAAGCTGAAAGCTGTTACGAAATAAAAGGAAATATAATTTTGTCTTGCATGAGGACAATGTCTGTAGAAAGGGCATTTCAGGTGGTGGAAAAGGGGAAAAGGTTTCTAGGGAAAGGTGTAGTGGCAATTGATTTATGTGCATCAGAAGAAGAAGGTTTTTGTGAAAGATTCATAGAGCCGATTCTCTTAGCCAAAGAATATGGCTATAGAGTCACTATTCATGCTGGTGAAACGGGAATTGGGAAAAACGTTCTAGAAGCTGTTAAACTGTTGGGTGCTGAAAGAGTAGGACATGGAGTATTTATTAAAGACTGTGCTGAGGCTTATAGGATCGTGAAAGAAAGACAGGTAGTGCTTGAAATGTGTCCAACCAGTAATGTCCAAACGAAAGCTGTTCATCATTATTCTGAACATCCAATTTATACGTTTCATAAAGATGGAATAAAGGTGACAATTAATACGGATAACAGAACAGTATCTGATACTACAATGACAAAAGAAATCCATCTAGTTAACAACGAATTTAATCTAAGTGAAGAAGATTACCGGCAAATTTATTTAAATAGTATAGAAGCATCCTTTGCTGACCAAGAAACGAAAGAATGGTGCTTGGAACAATATTAAACGGAAATTAGACTTAGTGATCATATCTTTTATTTTATCTGTTATAGAAAAAAACCAAGGATTTCTCCTTGGTTTTTAAAACTAGTTATTGAAGCGAATATGTTGCTAATTCTGCTAGTTCATTGTCAACATTAACAACATCCGAACCTCCGAGGAGGGTGAAAGTATGGATACTGCGTTGTTTAATGATAGTTTCAATAGGTGTTCGAACATCATCTTTTGTTACTAATAATAGCGAAGCGTTTTTCTTTGCCGCCAGTACAGCACCCGTTAATGCATCCGCAAAGCCTGTACCTGTTGCTACTAGTGCTTGCTGATCCCCTAGATCAAAAGCATTAATAATTTCTGCAGCCGTATCATAACGAGTTTCACCTGCAATTTGTTGCACAGTTCCTGGAAGTTTATTAATTACTGGTGCATTCAATGCATTCTCTCCACCGATAGCATAGATGGTTGATTTTCCTTGGAGTGCTTGCATCGTAGACTCCGGTATATAATTTGGATTTGTTAAAAGTATTGGAATTGCATTTCGAGCAGCATATGGTGCAACTGCAAGAGCATCCGGGAATTCAAAGCCCGTTGCGACAATTGCCTTTCCATTAGTAGAACCTAATTCATTTGCAATTAATTGGGCTGTTTCAAAACGAGTTGCTCCACCAATTCTCTTCACTTCTTTGAGATTCATAGAAACCAACGCATCTTCAACTTGTTTACTTACCGCTACTTGACTTCCTAATATAATCACTCTGTCTGCACCAAGTCTTTCTATTTCCTTCTTGGTTGCATCTGTTAGTTTTGCGGTTTCCGTTAATAAAATCGGTGCATTATATTTGTAAGCTAAAGGTGCACCTGCTAGTGCATCTGGAAAGTTCATGGCCTGTGCAAGAACAACTGTATCAGCGCCATCCTGCCAGCCTTCTTTTGAAATTTCAATAGCAGTCTCATAGCGAGTAGCACCAGATACCCTTGATGTAATCGGCTCTAGTGCACCTGATGTTACATAGCCTGTTCTTCCATCCTGTAATTGGATATGATAACGAACCCAATGGCGGAAAGGTGATTGTAAAGAGGTGTCATAAAAAACGGTTTCTTCAAGAATCTCAGCAACTTGTCTGCTACTTAGAGGATTATTACCTGCTCCGTCCTTGCTGGTTCTCAAATTAGTACCGACAACTGTGTACACTTTATCGCCTTCTGAGAATAATTGTCTAGACTTGGTTAAAGGGCCCGGTACTTCATAGTGCAGTTTGTTAAAGATAAGCGCTGTATCCTCATCCGCAGGATCATATTTAAAATCTTCTCTAGTAAATGGAAGAGTTTTTAAGGTCATACCATTATTCTCTTCAATAAATTTAAATACCTCTTCCTGATAGGCAGTTGCATTTCTGCTGCCATCAAGTTTCTTAGTAGGGCTATTTTTTTCCACTACGCCATTGTAGGCCAACACTGCAAAATACCAGTTTTCGATAACATCTCTTGAGTTATCATTGATCGTAGGAATGACCCCGCGTATGCCGAGCTCCCACTTTTCATTTAGAATTTCTAATCCTTTATCAATATTATATTGAATATCGTTCTTCAAACTTTCCTCATTAAAGCGTCCACTCTTATCGGTTACTTGCATAATGCCAATCCCGCCATCATTATTCTTATTGAATGTAGGGATCGTCTGCTCTTTATCTTCCCACTGCTGCCAATTTGATTCCCTGAAGGCCACTGCCTTAGCAACTTCTGGAGGAATTCCATGAGCAATTGCACTTTCCGTCAACATCTCGTTGATCTCACTACATGTGTATTCCACACCTGGTTGTGCACACGGATATGTCAAAGCCTGTGACTGAGAAGTAACCCTTTCAAAATTTTCAGCCGCAAATAATGACTGCGGAGAAGATGTAACCACAAGCAAAAATACTACTAAGATACTAAAAACTTTTCTCATAGTTGCCCCCTATAATATATTTGTTATCTACTATTCTAACATCTTTATCCTATTATTTCTAAAAATATGGGATAACTGGAAACTTCTTTATCGAAAGATGTAATAAAAAAATAAACTTAACTAAAGTAACAACAAATTCTGACAAATTTTTCAAATAATATTGCTATAATTTATAATTAATAGAAATATCAGGTATTTTAATTTGGTGCTAAATACCTATAATTATTATAATATAGGTCAAAGGAAAACGTTGTGGATTTTTAAGGGGATATACATATGCTTAATCGTCGAGAATTCAATAGAGTGAAATTAGATAAACCCATACTAGCGACGTTAGAACTAATAACTCGATCATTTTCTAATGATTTAAGTTTGAACGATGTTGTCTATGTACATGTGGTTGATATTAGTGCAGGTGGGCTAAGATTTATTTCTAAGGTAGAGCTTTTCGTGAATTTTTTAGCAAACTATAAGATACATTTGACCTTAAACAATAATGATCTAGTCTTTTTGGGGAAAATAATCAGAAAAACAAAAATTAAAAATAGTTATTATGAGTATGGTATCAGGTTCGAATTTGATTTAGTTATTTAGTAGGGGAAGACTCATCTAGATATCCATTATATCTAGAGTTCAAACGAACGGAACTTTTATTTATTCATATGAAGCAAATACAACATACATAGTATTGCGCGTTTGAGGGGGATAAGTATGGAGGTCTTCGTAGCAAGACAACCAATATTTACTAGAGAGAAAGAAATCATCGCCTATGAATTGCTGTACCGTAATAGCCAAAAAAATAGTTTTTCAGATATTAATGGTGATGTGGCTACCACCGATGTTATTATTAACAGTTTTTTAAATATCGGTATGAATGAACTGTCGGATGGAAAACCTTGTTTTATTAACTTTACAGAAAACTTATTGCAGTCAGGGGTTCCTGCCTTTTTTAAACCAGATGAGATTGTAGTTGAGATTTTAGAAAGTGTTGAAATCGGGATTGAATTAGTGAATATTTGTAAAGAACTTAAGAGTAAGAAATTTCAAATTGCTTTAGATGATTTTATTTTCAATAAAAACAATAAGCATTTCTTTTCCTTGATTAACTATATCGATATTATTAAAGTTGATTTCAGAAATACAACCGAAGAAATGCGACGAGTCATTGAGCGTGTTTCGTTAAAATATAATATCAAATTACTTGCAGAAAAAGTTGAAACGTTAGAGGAGTTTGAATCAGCTGTAGATAAGGGCTATGTTTATTTTCAAGGCTATTTTTTTTCTAAGCCTGTAATCGTTTCCACCCAGGAAGTTCCGGAGTATCTTCAAAACCATTTTCAAATCAACCAGCTTCTTTCTAAAGATGAACCGGATCTTAATGAAATAACGTGGTTGATAGAACAAGATTTATCGTTATCTTATAAACTACTTAAACTAGTTAATTCACCAGCATTTCGGGGCGTCAATAAAATAAACTCCATCAAGCAAGCTGTGGTTCGTATCGGCTTGAAGGAACTAAAAAAGTGGTTATACCTACTGTCGATTAGGGGAAATGTCAATGAATATAGTGAATGGACGAGAGAAATTTTACATAAAAGTCTTACGAGAGCAAAAATGTGTGAAGCCCTCGCTAAACAGAGATATCATCAAAATGAATCGTCCTCCTACTTTTTAACAGGTATGTTTTCCCTTATGGATACATTGCTAGGGATGGACATGAATCATATTTTGAAATTAATGCCGCTGGCGGCAAACATTTGTGAAGCCCTTAAAGGGGAAACGAATCAGCTGAAAGAAATTTTAAATTTGTGTATTTCAATAGAAAAAGGAGATTGGGAAGACTTTGATTCTTGGTGTGACAGATTGAAGATTGAGGATCACTTTGCGCTAAATCAATACAATGAGGCTTTTAAATGGACTAAAAGTATTATGATGGTTTAATTTTGAGTAAAGCCTACGGACAATCTGAAAAACTCGAGAACCTTCCGTTTTATCTTATACGGAAGGTTTTCTTGTATGTAGCCAGCTTTAAGCAAAATTGTGGAAGTTGTTTTCCTTATAGTCGGCATTTTTTCATGTTAGTGCACATTTTCACATTGATCCGTTTCGGAAATTATGATTGTGTTCTTTCTTGCCCACAATGAATGCATTTATCAGTATAATAGCTAAATTTATGGTATCTACGAATAAAACAAAGAATAGCTTTTAATTTTCTCATATGTCAGTACTCCTCTAGTTGTTTTTACATGGAATACTGCTCATCATACAGAATGAACATTAAACCACGATTACAAACAAATTAAGAACTATGACAAGGGAATTAAATTAAAGTTGCAGCGATTATTTTGAAAGGCGGATTAGAGTGCTAAAAGCCAAAAACATCATTCCTACTATCAGTTTTGTATTAGTCATTTTTATTATCTATGTCTCTGATATACCTACATATATACAGTTGGTACTTACCATTTTTTCTATTTCATTTTTATTACCTATTGCCAGAAAAGTCATGTTTGAAGATAGACTTAGAAAAATAAAGACAGCTTTGTATACAACACTTATTTTCTCATTTGGGCTTACTGCAGCATCTGTAATTGCGGCTCTACCTTCTTTTGATGTTTCTATTATTATAGGATTTCTATCTACTGTATTCTTCAGTTCTATAGGAATTTTTTGTTATGGAATTCCTGTTTCTATCATTGCAGAACTTATATCGAACAGATACCTTGAAAAACGTGCTTTTATATCTGCCGTTATCCATATAGGATTTGGTCTATTTACTGCTGTTTTTAGTCTGTTTGACGACGTGTACGGTCTTGTTTTCATTATCCCAACTATATGTTCTATTATTTTTTTCCTGATGGATGAATTCACAAAAAGAAAAACTGGAGGAAAGCGATTAACTTGAGTTACTTTTTTGTTAATCTTAAAAAACAACATTCCATAAAACTGGAATTTCATATAAACTTATTTATTGTTGCAGTAAAATAGTACTATGCTCTATCAAAGGGATCCCGTACATATTCCTTTTGATAGACCAAGATAGAAGAGATTAAATATGGAAGAGGTTGGGGACTTGAGGAAGGTAGTAGCAATCATACTTGTAATACAACTGATACTCGTCAATGGGGTTGTATATGCACAGGAACAAGGAGTGAATACTCCTAAAACAGAAGAAAGTATCAATGCAAAGGTCATGGGAGGCAGTGAGCCTAAACAATCTTTATCGGTAGAGGCTGATTATCGGGATCCAGCTAATTATCCACTTATAGCAGAGAACGGTTTGGTTGATAATTTACTTGATAGTTATCTAGGTTATCAATCTATCTACTATAAAAATGTTACTGATTCTACATTATATTCCGATTTTATGAGAATTCAATTGTACTACGGCTCCAATCAGGCTTATTCAAAAGATAGCAGTTTAACCATTGAGTTTTATAAGGAAGATAATAACTATTTATCGAATGTAGGATATACACAATATAATACGGCAGGGATTACGGCAACGTATGTAAATTCACATATTGCTAAAGCTGATTTCACCAATGAGCCTTATATCTATATGAGAGTCGGTATTTCTAAAACGGCTTATGATGCCTACTACTCAGATGTCACGACTTTTAAGGTTTCGAATCCATTTTACTCTTCAGGTGAAAGTACAGAAGCGGATTCGTATGCAGTCATTAGCAATGAATCTACCAATGCTTTTTCAACGCAGCCCACAGGTATGTTTAATCTAGAAACCAAGAACTATACCATGGATGAAAGTTTAGAGCAGGATGCCTACAAGGTAGATTTTAATAAACCTTTTGATATCGCTGCGAATAAAGGCAAGCTTTTTCAAAAAAGCACAAAATCTATTCTTCAATCTTTCAATAAAGGCGACTATAACAATTTTTGGGTAACGAATTTACAAACTAATTCGGATTATCAAATTAATGCTAGATTAGCCTACAGCGGTACGAAAGCGAATGTATGGGTTCATGAGAACCAAATAACTGATTTGCAAGCGGAACAGCTGGGGAAAGAGTTTGATGCGAAAATCTATTCATCGGTCACGAATAATTTTGGCCGTGAATCAGATGTGAATGCTGATGGGAAGATCAATATTTTAACGTTTGATATCCAAGACGGATTTTCTGGCAGTGGGGGATATGTCGGCGGATATTTCTGGTCGGGCGATCTCTATAACACTACCAATTCTAATAAATCCGAGATTTTTTATATTGATACGTACCCAGCAATGGGGATGGGGTCCACTAAAGATGTGACAAGTGCATTTGAAACGCTGGCACATGAATTTCAGCATATGGTGAACTTTAATCGAAATGTTCTCATTGAGAAAGGAACCAGTAACATGGAAACCTGGCTGAATGAGGCTCTATCTATGGCAGCAGAACAAATTTATTCTGGTCAAGGACTAAGCAGTCGAGTGAATTATTATAATTCGTCGAATGCCATTACAAATGGTCATTCTCTTTTGTACTGGGATAATAGTGGTGACACGCTATCAAACTATGCTTTGTCCTATTTATTTGGGCAGTATATTAAACTTCAATCAAACCAAGGGGATTCTATTTTTAAAGAAATCCTAAATGATACAAGCAATAACTATCAAGCAGTAGAAAATGTTGCGAAAAAGTATATTAGTCCTGATATGAACTTTGGAAAGTTAATGACGAATTTTAGAATTGCCTTGCTGTTAAAAGAGTCAACAGGACTATACGGCTTTAAAGGTGATCCGTTTTTTGATGCATTAGAAGAAAAAATCTATACAGGCAGCTCTGCTAACCTTCGTGGAGGGGGCGCTGTGGTTACAACCTATAATTCTAAAGACGGCTTTCAAATCCCATCCGATAAGGGCGGAGATGTCACCTACACGACTTATTCTATGAAAGGGGAAACTGGGGAAGGTGATACTACCCCTCCAGCAAGCCCGATAGTTAACCCCGTTAGTGATGCAGACAATCAACTAACAGGCTATGCGGAATCCGGCGCAGCGGTCTACGCAAAGGTCGGCCAAAGTGAAATCGGAAGAACCACCAGCAGTGGAGGAGAATTCACACTCGTGATCCAGGCACAACCAGCCGGTACCGTGATCCAAGTCTATGCCGAAGACACAGCTGGAAACTTTAGTAATCCAACCAGCATCACCGTTCAGGACAAAACTGCTCCAGCATCTCCAATAGTAAACAAAGTTTCCAATAAGGATACATTGGTGACAGGCACCGCAGAAGAGGGTTCTACAATGGATGTACATGCAAATGGGTTTGTGATAGGTACGGGAACAGTTGAAGCAAATGGTCAATTTTCTGTAGCTATTCCGTTGCAGACAGTCGGGACGGAGTTAGCGGTAACGGCGACGGATCTTTATGGAAATGTAAGTGAGGCAGCCACAGTTACTGTTACTGAAGAAAGTACACCTGTTTCTTTCGTATCCCTATCCGTGGATAAGAAAATGGTTGAGTATGGAGATTACTTGAAATTCTTTATTGACACATCTGAAAACTCAACGGTTCGAGGTGCATTTATTAACTATATTGCACCTAATAGTAAGGTGATTCAGTCGATACCACTTGCCTATGATGGACAAAATCTTACTTTTCAGATGACTATAGATAGCTCGATGGAACTTGGGAAATGGATCGTTGATTCTGTTGAGATTGTTGATCAGAATGGAAATTTTATAGTTATTGATGCGAATTCAGTGGATTTAAGTGCAGGGAATTTTACCATCCTTTCATCAGTCGCTCCACTGGATAATTATATTGTAAGTTCAGATGAAACCTGGTCGAACAAAACGGTGTATTCAGATGTTTACATTGCTCCGGGTGCCGTCTTAACAATCAACCCAAACGTCACGATTTACGGAAATGTCTATGTTCTAGGTGGTTTACGCAGCTATGGCGGCCTTAAATTATACGGGACGCTAAAGGCCAATGCCATTTACTTTGGTTATTATACTCCTGCCAATGGGCAGGCGGTTTTAACAGGGTCAAACACTATTTCTACGATCTCAGCTAGTAACCGGATTCTTACCGAAGTGCCATTTACTCTCTATGACACTCCGCTTGTCAGCAGGGATGGCAGAGTAAATCTATCTGGGGCAACACTTCCTTTTGTGGTGTTGGAAATCAATGGTCAACATATCCCATTAAGGTCAGATGGGACATTTAAAGTGAACGATTTTTATATTGGAAACAATGCTTCCTTGAATATTAAAATCACAGATTTATCCGGATATAACTATTACCAGTCCTTTGAAGCAGCAGAGCTTTATATTGATGATTTCGACACGAATTCACAGTCGATTACGGGGAAAACATACCCTAATTCAACACTTAAGGTAGTAGAAAATAATCAACTTTTAGGAACGACTACTACGAATGAGCAGGGATATTTTGAGATCCAGCTTGGAAATCTAGTAGAAAATAGCACCTTAACATTTGAAGTCTATAATACTCAAAATGAACTGTTAACATCCAAAGAAATAATGGTTATGGACAATACTGCACCAGAGGCACCTAGTGTAAATCAGGTATCCGATCAAGATCTTGCGGTAACCGGTTTAGCAGAGAAACACTCAACTGTTGAGGTGAATGTCAATGGAAACAACATTGGCAGTGGTACAGCAGGTGAAGACAGTAAGTTTACTGTTATAATTCCTGTTCAAAAGGCTGGAACGGAATTAGTGATTACGGCTATAGATCAGGCTGGTAATGTAAGTGGAGCAACCAAAGTGGTTGTCGAAGACGTAACGTCCCCTCTTAAACCAACTGTAAATGAAGTGACGGAAAAAGATACATTTGTTACTGGGCAAGCAGAAGTGGGATCTACCGTTGAAGTCACTGTTAATGACTCCATAATAGGAGAGGGGATCGTTGATGGTTATGGGAATTTCTCAGTGGCTATCCCTGTCCAGCGGGCTGATACACCATTAACAATCTACGCAATCGACAAAGCGGGACATAAAAGTGAATCTGTCCAAGTAATGGTCAAAGACGTAACAGCTCCGGAACACTTCAATCCAGAACCAGTATCAGACCAAGATACTTCTGTAACGGGTCAAGTAGAACCTAGTGCGAGGGTAGAAGTGAGGGTGAATGGTAAGGTAATTGGAACTGATATAGCAAGAGAAGACGGGCATTTTACCGTTACGATTCCTGTTCAAAAGGCTGGAACTCTATTAGAGCTGATAGCCATCGATAAAGCAGGGAATGCAACGGATGTTGTCACCATCGCGGTAATGGATATCTCATCGCCAGAAACACCGACTGTCATCCAGCTGACAGATCGCGAAACTGTTTTAAAAGGAACTGCGGAACCTGATACTACTGTTATTGCGAAGGTTTATGGTATGGAGATTGGCCGGGGAGTTAGCGATGGTAACGGAAAGTACTCTATTACCATTCCTAAACAGACTGCCGGAAAAGTAGTTGAAGTTCATGCGGTGGACCCTAATGGAAACGTAAGTCCGGCGGCAAAAATTACAGTTACGAACAAATTTGTACCATTAGTTGGTGATACGAGGTATACAACAGCAGTTAAGGTTGCACAAACAGGCTGGGATACAGCAGACACAGTGTTGCTGGTTAATGGCTTTGCCATTGTTGATGGGCTAACAGCGACTCCGTTAGCTTCTGCAAAGGATGCACCGATCCTGTTAACAACAGCGGATTCAATTCCACAGCCAACCATGAATGAAATCACACGCTTAAAAGCCAAAGAAATTATTTTAATCGGCGGCACAAGCGTCATTTCACCAAAAGTGGAAAGCGAATTAGCAGCGAAAGGATATAAAGTCACTCGCATTGGAGGTATTAACCGTAAAGATACTTCCCTATTAATTGCGAAGGAACTTGATAAATTAGTGGATGTGAACACGATTTACATGGCCTATGGCTTTGGTGAACCGGATGCACTTTCGATCGCCGCGCAAGCAGGTTTGAAAAAGCAGCCTATCATTCTAGCAGACAAAACGTCTGTACCGACTGAAACCTTGGCCTGGTTGAAAACGGAAGGATTAACGGATGCCTATTTTATCGGTGGTGAATCGGTAATTGGAAATGGAATCCTTACTGAGATTGATAAAATCACCTCTGGGAATGTTCTTGGAAATCGACTGAGCGGCTGGGATCGTCATGAAACCAATGCGAAGGTTATTAACAAGTTCTATCCGGAGGCAGAATTAAAGAGCATTCTTTTAGCAAAATCAGAAACCGCAAGTTTAGTAGACGCACTAGCAGCAGGACCGTTGGCAGCAAAATTGGGATCGCCTGTTTTGTTGGTATCATCCTCTGTAGGACTTCTGCCAGCTCAACAACAGGTTTTGGCTGGTAAACAGGCTAAATACGTACACCAAATCGGTGGAGGCGTTAATCCTGCGGCTGTTAGTAAGATTGTTCAGTAGAATATAGTAGAGAAAAACCCCTCTTTTGAAGAGGGGTTTTAGACTGTGTAAACATAAATTATTCTATATTGAGTTGGCGAGTATCGTCACGGCTGCACTCAGAACGACGGTGCCAATCATAATTGCAATATAAAGTAGGTTTTTCTTTATTTTCTTCTTCCGCATTGCTTCTTCAGGTGTGGTCCACATACTTTTTGACATCAAAAATTCCCCTTTTTTTATTTGATGGTAACTGGCTGGCTGGTCCTAGAACAGAAGCCCCTATAGCTTTGCGTCCTCATCTTTCAGTGAGTTTGCCTCTAACTAAGTACCCTATATTATAAGCATAAGAATAGTGAAAAGTCACTAGATTTCGACAAATTTCGTGATAATTCACCTATGCGCTTTGCTAGCCATTCTGATAGTATTGGTCCATATTCTTTTTGACTCAGTAGGTCTACAAGTTCTTTTGGGTGAACCTTGGTTTAAATGAGGATGTTGTTCACAGGCATTAATGTTGGTAACTAAAAAACGGTTGTACTAATTTTTGTTGTTTAGCGGATTGTCTTTTCTAGGACACCCTCCCGATTTTCTTTCGCAGCAACAGTTATTTTATCAGCATTTGCGGTATTTAAGAGGTTTGTAGTATGTCGATTAAGAGATATGTTGAAAAGAGTTAACCATTGCCTGTGTATTACTGCAGACCATTAATGCCCAGAAATGGACGGTTCTGTTTTTCGTCATTAGACGGAAAACTCAGACAGAATGAAGGGAAACTCAACATGCTCAGCTTCCCCTAGTAGTAAATATCAACTGGTTAGTCATATGATTTTAAACAAAGTTTGGTATTATTCCGAGCAGTATTAATATAACATTTACTCCGAGTCCAATGATGTTTACGGGGGGATTTATAGGAATATGTGACCAAGGGTTAGGTATTTTAACGTTTGAATTAATGATCTTGAATGTTGTCAAACGCTTGATTAAAAGGCACATGAATTGTTCATGCGCCTACTCTATTTTTTGGTTTGGAATTTTTATTTGAAGTCAACAAGAATAAAGGTTTCGTCATCGCTCTTATGATATACATTTTTTTCATTATGTAGGCACGTTAAAATTTCCTGTTTCAGTCTACATAAAGGTAATAATGCCGTTTTCCTTAATAATGGGGCTAAATAGTTTGAAGCAAGGGGATCAACACCATCTGTGTAAAGGAGCAGTCTGCCTCCCTTTTTGTAGGTGAAAGTATTTGTTTTAAATACAACATCCTCAAATGTTCCAAGTGGTGGAGCTGTAGAGCTTAATTCATATTGCGTTCCATTAGGGTCCTGCCATAAAGCAGGCGGATGACCAGCATTGACATAATCAATTTTTTGCTTATCTGTATCGATTAACAGATAGATAGCGGTCGAATAATGCCTAGCCTCCTCATTGTTATGAAACAATTTGTGAAGGTGGCTATCCAGTTCTTTCATCACAAGATCAACAGGAAATCCTGCTGAAATCAATCTTTGAAACAGAGAATGAAGAGTCATGGTGATTAATGCTGAAGAAATACCATGGCCCATCACATCAAGCAGAATGATTCCATAGCGATATGGATCAATTTTATAAATCCCGTAGATATCACCGGATAATTCACCAGATGCATTATAGAATACTTCCATTTGAAATTGATCATTGTTAATCGGATCGGTTAATGATGTTTCTTGAATGATTCTCGCCAGCTCTAACTCTTTCTTTGTTTCGATTTGATATTTTTGATTTTCTTGGTTCAGTTCAAGTAGTGCTTCTTTTTGGATTTCCAGCTTTTTAAGGGTCGTCTCTAATTCCGCCATCGCCTTATGTTTTGCTTTTAAGGCTTCTTCGGTTTCTTTTTTTGCTAAAAGCAATTCATTTTCATACTCGTTTCTTTTATGCATAGGAATCAAAATACAATCCAATACTGTTCTCTCTTTTTCCCTCTTTAGGAGAGCATTGATCAGAACGGGAATCTCTTCTCCCTTAGTGTTCACAAGTGAGATATACATTTCCTCTACCCGATGTTCAAGTTTTACTAGTGGGAAAAAATAAAACTGTACAAACAGACGGGCAGGGACAGTGAGGATAGAATTGACATGCTGTCCTATTAATGAATCTTGGTTGTAATTAAGTATCTTGAGCAAAGTTTGATTAATCGCTAATATAAAACCATCTTCTGATAGTGTAAGAAATCCACAAGGTGCTTGATCTAATTGTTCGTCCATTAAAGCGTAACCCCTCTAACTGCTGGGCTGCCTACTACAGATACAGATGCTTCGTTCAGGTATTGGGTAATGAGGCGAATCGTCTCCTCGGGATGACTCATATGAGGACAATGTCCGGTTGCAGCCATTATTTTTAGCATACTAGTAGGAAGATGTTGATGCATATACTCTCCTACTGCTAATGGAGCAATAATATCATTGGAACACTGTAAAATAAGTGATGGTACTGTTACTTTTTTTAAATCACTGCGGTTATCGGCGAAAAATGCAGCCTCCGCAAATTCCCGTGCAATAATAGGGTCGGTGGAGCAAAAGCGCTCTTCCAGTTGACGTTTAACTTCTGGCAGCTCCGGATTATTGGTTACCGTCTGAGCAAACACATTTGCCCAGCCTATGTAATTTTTCTCCATCATATCAATCAAGCCGAAAAGCTCCTCTTTTTCAAAGCCGCCGTAATAATGTGGAGGATCATTTAGGTAGCATGGGGAAGGGCCGATCATAACGAGGCGAGAGAAGTACTCAGGATGACGCAATGATGCTAGTAACCCAATCATGCTCCCAACAGAGTGGCCAACAAATACAATATCCTTTAAATCTAAGGCTGTACAAATATCAAGCACATCTTGTGCGTAGCCTACAAGACTACTATATCGTTTCGAGTCATAAGCATGTATGTCTGAATGACCCAAACCTACGTAATCAAATAAAATAACTTGGTAGTCCTTTTCGAAGGCTTCAGCAACCGACTTCCAAACCGTTTGGTCACAGCCAAAGCCAGGAGCAAAAATCATTGATTGTTTACCTTTGCCTTTAATCTTTACATTATTCCGAAATAAAATATCCTGGTTCATCCTGATTCTCCTTTCTATTTTTCTATATTTATATCATATCACTTACATCCAAAAAATGGGGGTTTCGCTTGTAGTACATAAGACCTCACTTTAAAAAACGTTATATTGAACTATGTTTTTCCTTATTATCCCCCTCTATGTAAACCTATTATCAATCAAACGTTTAGGTGGTATTTTTAATAGTAGAAGATTGGCAGGTTGTGTATTTTGGTAGTTTTTACTTTTCTTTTAAGGCGCAATCTAAAAAATCTAACCTGATTTTCGACAATTACCTCGCCTGAATTCAAGGGAAAAACCATGTACAAGGGGTTCATCCGCAATTTAATCAAGCGTTTGATTAATAGAATTTGAATTAACTAAACGTTTGATTAGAATGGCATTACGTGCTGGTAATACTGCGTTTTCTTCTCTTTAACCGGAAGAAAATTGTCGAGATGATTTAGTGAAAATAGGTTATATTTCCTTGGTCTTTAAATCACATCTTGCTAGTAGAAGAAACCAACCCGAATTCCTTGGTGCTGCTGGATTCCTTCCAAAGCTAATCAAACGATTGTTTAAAATCGATTCCTGTCATATCTCTGAAACCTTGTCTTAAGAAACTGCCCCAATCCTCGACAAAAAACTTTCTTAAAAACAACCAGGGGTTCGCTTATTTAAAGTATTAAAGGCGGTTTTAATCAAACGATTAATTGAAAATAAGGTTGACGGACCGTGTCGAAGGTTGGTAGGTCCGTTCTCAAATTTAGGACTCGGTGTGCAGCCAATCATAATACATGACTTCGCCTGTTCTGAGCACATAGCGTAACGATTGACGCTCATTTCTGTCTTCAGGCAATTGAGCGAGATACAGCTCTTTTAATTTGTTTGTTAGAATGCCATAAAAGAATGCCACCGGTTTTGCTACAGTTTTGGTAGATTTAAGTTTACGGACCAGCTGTTTAAAAGAGTTAATAGCAATAGCGAGAACGTCCTCTGTATGTTGGTGACAATCAAATCGAAATGCTGCGATTTGGACCATATGCCAGTATTCTTCAATGGTTTTCGCATCAGTGAAAAAGTATTTTACGAGCTGGACAAATGTTTGTGGAACTTTATCACTAACAAACGTGTGATCGAGTTCAATCGGCGCTTCGTTACGTTTAGTAGTCTCTTTATGATTAGTTTTTAAAAGATTATTAGTTTCTTTAGGGTGGTTCAATTTTTCGGCTTTGGGTGGTTCGCTTTGTGGGAACCGATTAAAACAATATAAGTTACTCGTCTGGGAGCCATTTTTTCGTTCAGTTTCATAGATGGTGAGGATGCCTAAATCTTTTGCTATGCCGAGCATTCTTTTAAATGTGGAGCGAGAGATTCCGTTCCCTTGATATTCCTCATTAATCGCTTTAAGTAACGTCCCAATCTTTGCATTACAAACTCCTGGTACTTTTACAGAAAAACGAACCAGCCGTTTCAAACCGACAAGCTCACCTTTTGAGAACTCCTGTTTCTTCACCGCCAACCACATCTCCACATGCGTATTGAACTCTTTCAAACTTTCAAACTGAGAATACCGTTCAAACCCTTCAATTCTGCCTGATTTCAAATTCACAAAAATGCACCAGCCTTTCTACCCTTTATATATAAATCGAAAAGGGAAACGGACAGGGTAGTTTACAGAAAGTTGTTACAAAGTTGTGAACCTCATAACAGCATTTGACGGATCAATTGAAGGATGATGAAAAAGGGAGTTCCCTCATTTCATGAAATCCGGCAAATGATTGTCAGGTGTTTAAGAGAAATGGTTGAAGACATGTGGGGAAAAATTTTTATCTGAGTAGGAAGAGCCACTAAAAAGTGTATTTGCATAAATATTTGTAATATTGAATAAAAATACATTTTGTGTTACTATAATAATAGTTTAAATTCTTCTGAGTTTAGACCTCCTAAAAAGGACTTAGCCTAGACCACTAAGTTCAACTTTGACCTTTGATTTTATGAATCAAAGGTCTTTTTTTATTTTCTTAAAATCTGGGGTCAGTCCCCGACTCAGCAATTTTTAGCCTCAGGTGAAACAAATTTAAAAGGTATGTTTAATCTAACTCTTACTAGGGTACGAGATAAGTAATGTTTTTACATAATAAATACCTAGAGGGAGGAACGATCATGAGCGGCAAGGGGAAGAACGTGAATGAAAACAGTAAAAATGAGCAACTAGAGCAGTTCCGGGTTAATGATGAAGGCAAACTAATGACGACCAATCAGGGGTTAAAGGTTTCGGAGGATGAGTTTTCCTTAAAAGCAGGTGAACGTGGCCCGACTTTAATGGAGGATTTTCATTTTCGCGAAAAGATGACGCACTTTGATCATGAGCGTATTCCGGAGCGTGTTGTGCATGCTCGCGGCTTCGCTGCCCATGGTGAGTTTGAAGTGTATGAGTCAATGAAAGAGTATACTAAGGCAAGATTTTTGCAGGATCCTTTTGTTAAAACGCCTGTGTTTGTCCGGTTTTCTACTGTTGCAGGCTCACGGGGATCAGCTGAGACCGTTAGGGATGTCCGTGGCTTCGCGACAAAATTTTATACTGAAGAAGGTAATTATGATCTAGTTGGCAATAATATTCCGGTTTTTTTCATTCAGGATGCGATTAAATTCCCAGATTTGGTGCATGCTCTCAAACCCGAGCCTCATAATGAGATTCCACAAGCTGCAACGGCCCACGATACATTTTGGGATTTTGTCGCGAACAATCCAGAAACTGCCCATATGGTCATGTGGCATATGTCAGACCGTGCAATTCCACGTAGCTTTCGTATGATGGAAGGGTTTGGCGTTCACACCTTCCGATTTGTTAATCATCAAGGTAAAGCACGTTTTGTAAAGTTTCACTGGAAGCCTATTTTGGGCGTTCATTCATTAGTGTGGGATGAAGCGCAAAAAATCTCAGGTAAAGATCCTGATTTCCATCGCCGTGATTTATGGGAATCCATTGAAAGCGGCAATTTTCCTGAGTATGAATTAGGTGTCCAAATGATAGAGGAAGAAGATGAATTTAAATTTGATTTCGATGTGCTCGATCCAACAAAATTATGGCCTGAAGAAGAAGTACCGGTGAAAATCATTGGGAAAATGACATTGAATCGTAATGTCGATAATGTTTTTGCTGAAACGGAGCAAGTAGCATTCCACCCAGGTCATGTCGTACCAGGTATCGATTTCACGAATGATCCTTTGCTTCAGGGCCGCTTATTTTCCTATACAGATACACAATTACTTCGCCTTGGAGGACCAAACTTTCATGAGCTGCCGATTAATCGACCTGTATGTCCGTTCCATAATAATCAGCGTGATGGCTTTGGACGTCAAACTATTAACAAAGGGAAGGTTAGCTATCATCATAATTCACTAGCATCAAATACACCTATTCCCGCAAGTGAAGAAGAAGGTGGGTATGTTCATTATCAGGAAAAAATAGAAGGCAGAAAGGTACGAGGCCGCAGCGAAAGCTTTAAAGATCATTTCTCTCAAGCTAGACTGTTTTGGAACAGTATGAGTAATACTGAAAAAGCGCACATCCTTGACGCATTCCGTTTTGAGCTTGGAAAAGTAAAGAGTAAATATGTACAGCAACAAGTGGTCGATATGTTTGCGAGCGTTAGTTTAGAGCTCTCAACGGCCATTGCGGATGGGATCGGTGCAGCCCCGCCTCAAGGAGAAGTCTCAGAATCAGAAGTAATGAAATCATCTCCAGCACTTAGCCAGATAAATACAAAGAAACGACCGGAAACACGTAAAGTAGGTGTGATTATTAGCAACGGTTATAACGGTGCTGATGTATCGGAAGTATTGAAAGCCCTAAAAGCAGAAGGCATTCAAGTTGAAATCATTAGCGATAAGCTCGGAACATGCAAAGGTTCTGATGGTACAGAGCTCGAAGTTAACCATACTTTTTTAACGGCGGATTCTGTATTATTTGACGCTATCTATGCAGTTGGTGGAAATAGTGAATGTAAGAAGTTTAACCAAAACGCAGCCTATTTCATTAACGAGGCATTCTCTCACTTCAAGCCGATTGGTGCCACAAACGAAGGCATAAAATGGCTGCAAGCGGGGAATTTAATTAGCAGTCCCGGCGTTGTAATTGGAGATGATATGAGAGAGTTTGCGGAGGATTTTGTAACATCTATTTCTGCTCACCGCCACTGGGAACGCCAAATCGTTTAAACCTAAACCAGAGAGACGAATAATAACAAACCGCTGGGATTATACTCAGCGGTTTGTTAAATATATTTGCTTTAATAGCTATTGTAACCCGTAAGGCTGCAACCCTTCCTTTTTGACCTTAATTCGCCAGACTTCATTTTTCAATGACTCTGTTACATAAAGGTATCCATTATGAAAAGTCAGATTGGTGGTAAAAGTCCCCGCATCCTTAGGCAGGCGAATGGTACCGTATTTAAATCCACTGGCATCAAGTACGACTATTTCGCCAGCCTGGAAATGGGCTACATAAAGATTTCCTTCCGTATCGACGGCCAAACCATCTGGACCGATTCCGCCTTCAAATTGACCGAAGACAAAGGGTGTTTCACGCGCGTCTTTAGCCTCTTTTGAAGGCACAGAGATAATTCGATTGGTAGCGAATTCAGAGATATAAACACGTTGACCGTTTGCTGATATCGCAATTCCATTAGGATACGCAATACCTTCTTGAAAGAGTACTGGTTCTTTACTATTCGGCGGCAGGTAGAAAACACGGCCTATTGGTTTTGTTGCACTCGATCCCATTGGCTCTGTAAAGTAAAGCCCGCCAGATTGGTCAAATACGAGGTCATTTAAGCCATTTAAAGGCTTGCCATTGTAAGAATCAACAATGGTCGTGCGCTCTCTCGTAACAGGGTCATAGGCGTAAAGTTTTCCCGTAACATCTGTGATAAAAAGGCGTCCATCCTTGTGGAATTTGGTCCCTACAGGGAGGTCCCCTACATATGTTTCCACGATTGAAAGCTTATTGTTTTCGACCTTAATAATTTCGCCTGTAGGCGGACTAACCATCCAAATATTCCCGCCACGGTCGAAATTAATACCCTCCATAAATCCACTTCCAACAGCCACCTTTTCCCACTGACTATTTGGATGGACAATTTCAGAAATAGAATGACGTTCCTCTTTTGGCACTGGTTTTGTTACATATAACGATTTTGCTCCAACGACTGTAACAGTAATAAGGGACAGTATGATTAATACAGTTGTTGCTAAAGCCCTTTTTTTCATTTTATACATTCCTCCTTTTTAAACTATAGTTTTCACACAGGGGTAAAAGTCTGTATGTCGTTTTAATTTATCACAATATTTTGAATATATGTAATAGAGAAAAACAGCTAAGTTTATTTAAAAATAAGTAGTTTTTTCTTCTATTTAGTAAATGTGAATTTTGTTATATTTAATAGTTTTACACTTTACTATAAGTAGGAATTGTATAAGTGGCGGAAGGAAGAGTCGCTTTTTTAAAGAAAATAAATACATGGGAGGGATAGTTGATTAATGTGCGGAAAATAGTTTATAGTTTATTTGTTAATAAGAATGAGCAGGGCCAATAGTTTATTTAAAGGTGTGTAAGAGAATGAATATAAAACCAGAGGATCTTCAGAAAACCAAGCGGCCATTGTTTGCGATTGTTTATGATAAATTGTATAAACTTATCATGGATGGAACGTTTCCTCCTGACAGCAGACTACCAACAGAACCGGAATTGGCCAAGCTTTTTGGCGTCAGTCGGATGACACTGCGGCACGCATTATCACGATTGCAGGAAGATGGTTTGGTTAAGAATATCCATGGAAAAGGAAATTTTATTACAAAATTTCATCATAATAAAAACATGACTGGCTTAGAAAAACTGGGAAACCCCATATATAAATGCATTTCAGGACAAATCGATGATGTCGAAATACAATTTCGAATTGAACTCATAAGTGATTACGCGAAGCAGGTTTTAAATCGGAGTATGACCGCTGTTGTTGCCATTGAACGTTGGTATAAAAGAAATAATCAAGCCGTAGCCTTTGCTTTTTCAGTCATGGCTATTGAAGCCGTTTCGGAATTGAATTTAGATTTACAAGATGAACAACAATTATTAGATATGATCGACAAAAAAGTATACGAGCTTGCAAATTCTGCGACCATTGAACTTAGACGTTCCGACTCCATCCCTTCACTAAAATATGAGATAGCTAACGATAAAGATTGTGATTTAATCGTTGAAAGCGTCTATATAAGTGATAAATATCCTGTTATCTATAATAAATTTTATATTCCAACAGAATCTAGCCAAATAACCATTAATTCAGCCAAATAGAGACAGTGATAGAGTTTGTAAATACGTAGCAATTTCCCATCAAATTAGGTGGGAAATTGCTTTTTTTTGTTACAAAAACGTCATATTTTTTTTAACAAGGTAGTTGTGAACCAAATAATAGTATGCTATTCTTTTTATTGTTGCTATATGTACAAGTTTTTATACAACTATACAATGATATGTAATTTTAGATGAGTTTTGTACAATTAGTTGTAAGCGGAAACAAGTGGAAATTTTTTCGCTATGCCTTGGACAGACTACAAATAAACAGGATAAAAGGAGAGAGTACAGATGAATACAAACGGACATAAAGAAACTGCGCATATCAAACCAAATGGAGTAGAGATTGCAGAAACGATCCTTTTGCCAGGGGATCCATTAAGAGCAAAATTCATTGCAGAAACCTATTTAGAGGATGCAGTCCAATTCAATTCTGTCCGCAATATGTTTGGGTACACAGGAACGTATAAGGGAAGAAAAATATCCGTTATGGGTACCGGAATGGGTATGCCGAGTATGAGCCTTTATTCTTGGGAACTAATCCACGTATTTGGTGTGAAAAACTTGATTCGCATTGGTACTTGCGGTGCAATGCAGGATCATATGAACTTATATGATATTGTTTTTGCCATGGGGGCATCAACCGATTCACGGTACGTACATCAGTACAATCTCCCTGGACAATTTTCCAATATTGCTTCCTTTGCATTATTAGAAAAAGCGAAAAAGGTAGCCGATCAAAAGGAACTCCCTGTTCATGTTGGAAATGTCCTCACAAGCGACATTTTTTATAACGCCGATGAAACAGCTGTGGAAAAGTGGCGTAAAATGGGAATTCTATGTGCGGAAATGGAGACAGCTGGTCTTTATATGAATGCTGCCTATGCAGGGGTTAACGCGCTTACAATTTTAACGGTAAGTGATCATATGATTCGACATGAACAAACGACACCGGAAGAACGACAAGTTGCGTTCACCAATATGATGGAAATTGCCTTGGAACTGGCTTAAGAGCACGACAATAAGCATTTGAATACGATACCAAGCAAGGATGTTTTGTACATGCGAGCCGTGAATCGTGTTCAAATGCTAGATTTATACGATAGAGATTAACGAAAAGAGAGGGAAACCGTAATGACCACCATTAGCGCAAATGCGACCATAACGGAAACTCAGGAATATAGTGTTAAGAAAGCTGTGCCTGTGATGCTTCTGTTATTTCTATTATGTTTAATCATTGATAATTCATTTAAAATTGTTTCTATCGATATGGCAAAGGATTTTCATATTTCCGCAACAACAGTGAGCT
Source organism: Neobacillus driksii (assembly GCF_013409995.1). Classification (GTDB taxonomy): domain Bacteria; phylum Bacillota; class Bacilli; order Bacillales; family Cytobacillaceae; genus Neobacillus; species Neobacillus driksii. The sequence continues at coordinate 55,170 of NZ_JACCBX010000005.1, read as the reverse complement.
GGCAGGCAACCTTAGCCGGGCTAGTCATTGGAATTGGAGCAGTGGTTTACGCGGCTTTGGCAGATTCCATTAGTATTCGAAAGCTTTTAACCATCGGGATTATTTTAATTTGTGTAGGCTCCGTAATGGGCTATCTTTTTCAACATTCTTTTTTACTCGTAGTTGTTTCACGAATCATCCAAACAGCAGGTTTGGCTTCAGCTGAAACCCTATATGTGATCTTCGTTACCAAACATTTGCCTGTACATGAACAGAAGAAGTTTTTGGGGTTGAGTACAAGCAGTTTTGCTTTATCACAGGTTATCGGTGCATTAACGGGGGGCTATGTTTCTACGTATTTTCATTGGACAACTCTTTTTCTAGTTCCATTAGTCACTCTCTTTACCCTTCCGTTTATTTTGAAATACCTGCCTAAGGAAGAGACGAAAAACAGTCATGTGGATGTAGTAGGATTATTCCTGGTTGCGGGTATTGCTGCTTCCCTGCTGTTGTATATTACCGATTTCAATTGGGTTTATCTTCTAGCATTTGTGGCAGCGGTTGCTTTATTTCTTGCTTATATCAGCAAGAATTCAAGAGCATTCATTGGGATAACTTTCTTTAAAAATAAGCAGTTTATCTCATTACTTGGAGTCGCTTTCGTGATTTATTCAGTCCAATTAGCGTATATTTTCTTGTTTCCATTTTTGCTAGAAAAGCTTTATGGCCTAAAGTTGGATACGATTTCACTATTATTGATTCCAGCGTATTTATTGGCTGCGATCGTAGGAGCGCTTTCTGGAAAAATTGCAAAGGTGCTCGGAAGCAGACAATGTATCACGATCGCCATGACTGGAATGATCGGCAGTTTGTTGTTGGGCGGTTTCTTTGTAAATACCTCCGTCATTGTCTTTGTCCTATCCATGATTGTATTCTCGAGTTCTTTCGCGTTGATGTACGCACCAATGCTAGAATCATGTATTAGCACGATTGGAAAAGATAAATCAGGGACAGCCATTGGATTTTATAATTTAACACTAAATGTTGCGATGTCAATTGGAATTGCCTATACTGCGGCGATGATGGACCATTCCGCTATGCGTTCCAATATACTGGGGTATTTAAGCCAACCGGACGCTTCCATGTTTAGTAATATCCTTTTTGTTCTCGTACTCATAACCGCTTTTAGCTTATTCCTGTACTGGGTATTGGTTGGGCGAAAAGTGAAAATGACTGTGCGGGACTTGTAGAAAGGGCTCCAGGAATATTTTTGGATCCAAATGAACATCATAACGATTATATCGAGCCACTCTTTTGGTAAAGAGTGGCTCTTTTATATATTATGACCAAGGGGACGGTTCCTGTGGGCTTTTTAACCTTGGCGCTGAAGATTGGTTTCGACTTCTTTTTCTTTTTATATTGGTCTTGAATCTTGTATTTAAAGGAGTTAAGCCCTATTTATTCAATAGATTGTGTAAAAGGGAAGATTCAAATTATTTGCCAAAGAATGCAGTATTAAGGGGAAATGGCTCACATGAGGGCATTTGACAAGCTAACCATTAAAATCTACTCCATTCGCCGACAATTATTTTACCTAAATTAAGTGAGGAAGCTTTACATGGCGGTAATAAGCCCTTTTTTACACAAACGTTTAATTACCATGCTGTCTTGGAGCAACCCGTCAATGATTGTAGAAAACCATTTTTATGGGCGAGCTTTGGGGGATATTAGAAAAAAGCAATACCAATGGGTTTATTAGCCATCTTAAGAATGGGATGGCTAAGTTTTCTACATGGAATGGAAATGATAAGAACAGGTCATGCACCCATCTAATAAATAGACGGAAAAATTCCGCCTATTTCGAAAATAGCATTGAAACTTGCCTAAATAGACGGAGAGATTCCGCTTATTGACACGAAAAGCGGGATAATGGGGGATTTTGCTTTGCATAAGCGGAAAATCTCCGCTTATATACCCCGAAATGAGCTCCCCTTTGGTTTTAACCGGAAAACCTCCGCTTATTATTTTACTTTCACTGGTTACTTAATTAAAAATAGGAAGATTCCATCATCCTTTTAATCAAAATTATCTAAATAAAAAAAGGGTTGAACTGTATTTGTATAGTTCAACCTTTAATTCATCGATATAAGTCCTCATTTTATAGAATTACTGTTGAAAGTCCCCCAACGATAATTTTTCGGGAATAAATTTACTCAAGCAATCATCTCCCATGGATTATTAATCATTATGCTGGTTTTCATTTATTAATTCGTAAAAAGATCTGCCTCCTTTTTGAAAGCGAAACCGCTTAGGTGGGTGCTTCACATTTGGGAGGACGGAATCGTATAAAAAAGAAAATGTGGATGAAACATCTGGAATCAGTGGCAAACCAGAAACTTTCCATTATGCATTTTTGCAAAGATTATTCTATAATGGGGGGGCTGACAAATAGTATTTTGGAACAAACCTAAGAAATACTATTTGAATGGTTCGAATTGAACAAGATCGTTTAAGGTGTGTGAAAACAATGTTGGATGAGATATTGAGGCAAGTTCAAAAGGGAAAATTAAGTGTTTCAGAAGCGAAAGAAAAGTTAGCAACATATGAGAATCTAGGGTTTGCAAAAGTCGACCATCACCGAAAGAATCGTCAAGGGTTCCCAGAAGTGATTTATGGGGAAGGGAAAAAGAAAGAACAAATCCTTTCCATTATTCAAGCAATCAGATCAAAAGACGATGATGTATTAGTTACACGAGTTTCAAAAGAAAAAGCGGATTATATCCTTGGTGAATATCCTGAATTTACATATAACGAAACGGCACAGATTCTCTTCTGGAAAAAAAGCACAAATAGAATGGAATCTTATCAAGGGTATATTGCCATTGTTTGTGCGGGTACATCAGATCTTAGAGTAGCGGAAGAGGCTGCTATTACAGCTGAAGCATTAGGGAGTGAAGTTCGCCGCTTTTATGATGTAGGTGTTGCGGGGATCCACCGTTTATTTGATGTTATTGAAGAAATACAACAAGCGACTGCCTCAGTAGTAGTAGCGGGAATGGAAGGAGCGCTTCCAAGTGTTGTTGGCGGGCTCGTATCACATCCTGTCATTGCCGTTCCGACAAGTGTTGGCTATGGGGCAAATTTAAATGGTCTGTCTGCGTTGTTAACGATGCTGAATTCATGTGCATCGGGCATCAGTGTTGTAAATATCGACAATGGCTTTGGTGCTGCCTATAACGCAGTACTGATTGATAACATAGGAAAAAAAGGAGCCAAACAGGGATAAAACACTATATATCGATTGTTTTTCAGGGGACAGCGGTGCATTGGAGCTCTCCTACGGCTGGGGTTTGGAAGACAATCAATTACAATTCATGAAAATGTCCACGCGGATAAAGGTGTTATGCCTTTATCCGTATTTTTTTTGAAAATAGATTCGTAATACGTTGAAAATTTTTAGGACAGAATAACCAAAAGAGAGAGAGAAACAGAATGTAATATCCCGTTGGTCAAGATCAAAAAGACGTTGATCAAACAGGTGTTGCTGCAATAAATAGCGGTTTGTTATCTATAACTTTAAACTGTTGAAAAAATAAACACAAACATTCCGTATTTACCTATTGACAAGAATTATTGTTACATTATACAATGATAGCGTTCACAATGTGATGTGATTACCAACAGTTCCGGCGGGTTCTGTTTTATTTTTACTCATAAAGTGGATAAACGTGTTGCAATATTAGATAATTTCCATGATATAGGAGATATTATTCAAACGCTTTCAAACAGAACTGAAGCAATGTTCTTACCTTTTTACTTCTAATTTTCCACTGTAAGCCTTTGCAAGTATATAGAGAGAGTAAGAGTGTAAGTGATTTTTAAAGAGTAAGAAGCGTTGATATGAAAGACATATCTATATATTTCATGTGTAAAAGGAAATACATTGCAGCATTTATATTTAAAAACTTTTTGAGAGGACATGGGGGGACAATTATGCCGTTATTAATTGTTGCATTAGGGGTACTTGTATTAATTATTTTAATTATGGGTTTAAAACTAAACACATTTGTTTCATTAATCATCGTTTCATTTGGCGTGGCGTTAGCGCTTGGGATTCCTTTAGTGGATGTTGTTAAATCCATTGAAAGCGGTTTAGGAGGAACACTGGGCCACATCGCTTTAATCTTTGGTATGGGTGCAATGCTTGGAAGGTTAATCGCTGATGCAGGCGGAGCTAACCGTATTGCGGTTACCTTAATTGACAAATTTGGAGAAAGAAGAATTCAGTATGCTGTTCTAGCTGCTTCATTTATTTGTGGTATCGCATTATTCCTTGAGGTTACAATTGTATTATTAATACCAATTATTTTCTCCATTGCAAAAGAATTAAAAGTTTCTATTGTACATTTAGGTCTACCAATGGTTGCAGCGGCCTTGTCGACTCACGCTTTCTTGCCGCCGCATCCGGGGCCAACTGCAGTTGCTGCTGAATATGGTGCAAATATCGGCTTAGTTTTAGTTTACGGAATTATTGTGGCAATCCCGACTGTTCTAATAGCGGGTATATTATATCCGAAACTTGCTAAAAAAATAGTTCCGACTGCTTGGACTAGAGAAGGCAGTGAATCATTTGGTATTCAAAAAACATTCAAAGAGGAAGAAATGCCTGGTTTCGGAATCAGCGTATTTACAGCACTATTCCCAGTGATCTTAATGTCAATCGGTGCAGTGGTTGATATTCTTCAGGCAAGTATGGGATTTGAAGATAATTCCATGGTGCAAGTGATTCGTTTTATCGGTAACTCATCAACTGCTATGGTACTTTCCTTATTATTAGCCATCTACACAATGGGAATCAGCAGAAAAGTTCCAATGAAGGAATTAATGAATACATGTGGTTCAGCGATTAATGCATTAGGTATGCTATTGTTAATCATCGGTGGCGGTGGTGCATTAAAACAGGTCCTTATTGATGGCGGTGTTGGTGATTATGTAGCTCAGCTATTTGAAGGCTCCAATATGTCACCAGTCTTATTTGCATGGACTGTTGCGGCAATATTACGTGTTTGTTTAGGATCAGGAACTGTTGCTACTTTAACAGCGGCAGGATTAGTTATACCAGTACTTGGTACAATACCTGGTGTTAATCTTGAACTCGTTGCATTAGCGACTGGAGCTGGCAGTGCGATTGCATCTCATGTTAACGATGCAGGATTCTGGATGGTTAAAGAGTCTTTAGGTCTAACCTTGAAAGAAGCATTTGGCACATATACGGTACTTTCCACTATTGTTGGGGTATCAGGATTAATTTGTACTTTACTCTTAGATATCGTTTTATAGCATAACAGCAGAAACCATTTTATATATCCCATATAAAATGGTTTCTTTTTTTGAAATAGGTTGAAATCGCTTTTCCTTTTCATGAAATTCGCTTATAATGAGAATGTGTTGCAAAATGCAAAGGTTTGCTTTTGAAGCAATGAATTTACCAAATCATACCATCAAAACTAGGTTAAAGATATAGAGATAGGTGGAATTAGGATGACTGAGAAGTATGAAAGATTGAAAGAAATTTTAAAAGAGATGGGCAATGTTGTGGTTGCTTTCTCCGGTGGGGTTGACAGTACATTTTTATTAAAAGTGGCGGTTGATGTTTTAGGAGTGGAAAATGTTTTGGCTGTCACGGCTGATTCGGAAACGTATCCTTCAAGTGAATTAAAAGAAGCCAAGAAGCTGGCCCTATTGATTGGGGCAACACACCAAATTATTGAAACCTCCGAATTAAGTATCCCCGGCTATGCCGAAAATGATCGGAACCGTTGTTATTTTTGTAAAAACGGGTTGTTCGAAGAAATCGTTCCAATCATGCACGAGAAAGGGTTTAAAAACGTTGTATATGGTTTAATTGCTGATGATATGAGTGAACATCGCCCAGGAGTACGTGCGGCTAAAGAACATGGCGTCCGTGGTCCGCTCCAAGAGGCCAATCTTTATAAAGAAGAAATTCGTGACCTATCAAAACAATTAAACTTGCCTACCTGGGAAAAACCATCATTTGCATGTTTATCATCGAGAATTGCATATGGGGAAAAAATTACGATTGAAAAATTAACAAAGGTTGAAAAAGCTGAGGCTTATCTAAAAGGGTTAGGGATTAGACAGGTACGCGTACGGACTCATCAAGAGATTGCAAGGATTGAAGTGGAGCCTAAAGATATGCCGGTCGTTTTAGCCTGCCATAAAGATATCTTGGAAAACCTTCAACGATTTGGATATAAATATGTTACGCTTGATCTTCAAGGCTATGTAAGCGGCAGCATGAATAAAGTGTTAACAACCAACGAGCAATAGTCCATAATGGAAAGTAATGACAAGGTAGTAGGTGAAGGGGAAAATGATTAAAGCATTGGTTATTGTCCCTTATGAGGGATTATATGAAATGATGAAAGAGATTCAACAAGAAGTGGAAGATATTCTTTTCGATATCCAATTGGGGAATTTATATGAAGGTGTCGCCATTGCTAAGGAGGCTGAAAATAATGGCTATCATGTCATCATCAGCCGCGGCGGTACGGCTTCCATGATTCAGGAGGTCGTATCCATACCAGTGATTGACATTCAGGTGTCGGGCTATGATGTATTACGTATTATCACACTTGTAAAAGGATTTTCCCGTAAAGCTGCGATTGTTGGATTTTCGAATATTACACAAGGAGCTGGTACGATCTGTAAGCTTCTTGATTTGGATATTAAAACTTTGACGATTACAAAAGATACGGAGGTTAAAGAAAAATTAACCTATTTAAAAAATCTTGGCTATGAAGTAGTAATCGGTGATGTGGTTACCGTACAAGCGGCAAAGCAATTGGGGCTGACAGGAGTTCTCATTACTTCTGGAAAGGAAGCTATTTTTGAGGCTTTAGAAGAAACAAGAAGAACATCTCGCATATTCTCCAAGCTGCAGCAGGATGTTTCTATGTTTAAATCTATTCTCGACTACGACGACCGGGCTGTCGCGGTTTTTAATCATGAAGAGAAAATGATTTATGGGAATGAATTTTATTATCACGAATTCCAATGGTTCAATTTAGAGGATTCGGCAGATATCAAAAGGCTGATTCAAGAAACGGCATCAACACGTAAAAAGCAAACAAAGACCGTTCATATTCATCACTCATTCTGGGAAATAACCGCTTGCCCCAAAGAAGAGACAATCGTTTTATTTTTTGAAAAAGACCTTCTTGATCAAGCTGGTATAAATAAGGGCGTTAACTTGAATGCAATCGAATATCGCACATCTACATCATATGTCCCTATTTCTGGAAAAAGCAGTCCGATTCAGAAGGTGTTAAAACAAATAGACCAATATAGTATAAGCGAATCTCCTGTGTGGATTTCTGGTGAAGAGGGAAATGGGAAAGAATTGGCTGCCCATTCGATTTATATAAAAAGGAAAACAATGAATGAACCTTTTATTGTCGTACATTGCGACTTATTAAGTGCGGAACAACTGAAAGATCTTTTTCAAAAATACCCTGCAGGTGTAATCTTTTTGAAGAACATCGATAAATTGAACTTTGATCTGCAAAAGGAGCTATACAAAATAGTCAAGAATGAAAATAATAAGCTGCAATGGTTAGCGTCCTCTGAGGGTAATATAGAAGAAAAAATCAAAGATGGTACGTTTTATCGTGGATTGTATGATACATTGGGACAATCAAAAATTTATATACCGCCACTACGGGAACGAAGAGAAGATATTGAGGATTTAGTTCATGTATTTATCTCTGAATTGCATCCGAAATATGGAAACGAGGTAGTGGGAATTCGCCTAGATGCATTAGAAGAGATCACCAACTATGATTGGCCAGGCAATGTAGAACAGCTTAAACAGGTAATCGAACAATTATTTATTCAGACACGTTCCTTTTACATCGATAAGGAAGATGTGGAAAATGTCTTAATAAAATTAGAGCAGCCAGAGTTCAAGAATGATGTGTTAACTTCTATCGATATAAGTGGTACATTGGAAGAAATCGAAAGACAAGTGATAACGAAAGTTCTTGAAGAGGAAGGGTTAAATCAATCCAAAGCTGCTAAACGGCTAGGCATTAATCGTTCTACTTTGTGGCGCAAGCTTAAATAACAGCTTGCGTCTTTTTTTGTGAAAAAATGGTGCAAATAACAACACAATGAAATTTCGCGTGATTTTTTAAACAAATACATTGCTAAATGCAACATTATAAGTTATTATTAGTAGAGTTGAAAGCGTTTTTAGCTTTGGAAAATAAAACAGTATATCCACCGTATAAGTCTATGTTGCAGAATGTAATGAGAATCAACATAAAAGCTTATTATATAGTCATGAATAGGTAGTTTAAATCAGATGGAACATAATTAATAGTAAATTGATTTATAAAGGGGGTCGGGATGCAGGTGAAACTGGCGGTTATAGCAGATGATTTAACAGGTGCAAATGATACTGGGGTCCAGTTTGCAAAACAAGGTTTAACGACAACAGTCCTATTTTCAGATACACCATTACAACCTACCCATTTAAGTGAAGATGTCATTGTCTTAAATTCAGATAGTCGTGCATTAAATGCTGAAAAGGCTTATCAAGTAGTATTGAAGCTTTCTTCAGAATTGAACACAATAGGCGTTTCAAGTGTTTTTAAGAAGATCGATTCGACCATGAGGGGAAATATTGGTCCTGAAATTGATGCTGTAATGGATGTATTCAAGTATAAGACTGCGTTTGTCGTACCTGCTTTTCCGAAAAGCAAACGGATTACAATAAATGGAAATCATTATGTCAACGGTATACTGTTAGAGGAAACGGAAATCGCTCGAGATCCTGTCAACCCAGTTGAGGAAAGTTATCTGCCGAAATTGTTGCAGGATCAAAGCAAGCGGAAAATCGAATCTATCTCGATTTCTGATGTGCGAAAAGGAAAAAGTCATCTATCACAAAAAATGAATGAGTTGACTTCAGGTGATAGTTCAAAAATAATCATCGTTGATGCAACGACAGATGAAGAACTGAAGACCATTGTCGAAGCGGCTAAAATTTTTCATGATGATTTTCTTTGGGTCGGTTCCGCTGGGATTGCCTATCATCTATTCGACACAGGTAAAAGTGAAGAGTCGTTGCTTAACACCCAGGTCGGTGAACGACTTCCGGTGCTAGTGGTAGCAGGCAGTGTGAATCCTGTCATTGATCGACAAATTCAAGATCTTAAAGCAAAACATCATGTTGAAGAAATTGTCATATCTCCTGAGGAATTCTTTTTTGAAGGTAGGAGAAAACGTGAAATTGAACGTGTTGTTAAAGCAGGTCAAGTATTCCTGGAAAAAGGCGATTTAGTGGTAACCACCAATCGTGAACGAGAAGCGGTCAATCAAGTGAAAGAGCTTCAATGCCAGCTTGGTCTATCAAACTTTGACGTAGGTAATACTATTGCCGAATCAATGGGAGTCATTGCAGGTGAGTTAATTAAAACCAAGCACATTTGCGGGACTGTTTTGACAGGTGGGGAAATTGCAGGAGCGACATGTAAAATCCTAAATGGCGAAGGGATTCGTGTCATTGGTGAGGTCGAAGCTGGCATACCTTACGGGAAATTATTCGGTGGATTATTTGACGGTATGCCGCTTGTAACCAAAGCGGGTGCATTTGGAACTGAACAAGCCCTTTCAAAGTCTCTTCGAACCATAACGGAAGTAAATGCACATGTTAAAAACTGTGATTGGCGAGATATTTACGTATGTAAATAGGAAGTTTTTTTGATGAATAACGCCAAGCTTTTGTGGTTATCAAATTCGACAAAGCTTGGCGCAAAATAAGATGTGATAACGGGAGGAATCGATTATGGCTACATATAAACCAGGTATTGCGATTACAATGGGAGATCCTTCAGGAGTTGGACCTGAAATTATCGTTAAATCTTTGAACGATAAAAACATCTATGAAAATTGCCGCCCATTTGTAGTTGGTGATCTAAAAATTCTTAAAAGAGCTTTGAATGTAACAAATATTGACCTTCAATTAAATAGCATTGCAAATCCTGAAGAGGCAAAGTTCGAATACGGGACAATCGATATTATCGATTTGGATTTAGTATCTGAGGACCTGCCATGGGGACAGGTTTCTTCTGAGGCTGGAAATGCTGCATTCCGCTATTTGGAAAGGGCAATCGCCTATGCGAATGAAGGTCAAATTCAGGGGATTTGTACGGCGCCTTTAAATAAAGAAGCGCTTCATAAAGCTGGTCATATTTATCCGGGCCACACTGAAATCTTAGCAGAATTAACAAATACAAAAGATTACGCCATGATGCTATCTGCTCCTGGCCTAAGAGTTATTCATGCGACAACACATGTTGGACTAATGGATGCGATTAAGAAAAATAATGCTGAACGTCAATATACAGTTATCAAGCTTGCACATGATACATTACAAAAAGCAGGGATTAAATCTCCTCGAATCGCGGTTTGCGGGATTAACCCCCATGCTGGAGAAAATGGTCTTTTTGGAAATGGTGAAGAAGAAGAAAAAATCATTCCTGCTGTAGAAAAAGCGCAGGCAGAAGGAATGAATGTACACGGGCCGCTGCCAGCTGATACGTTATTCTTTAGAGCAAAACGCGGGGATTTTGATATTGTTGTGGCACAATACCATGATCAAGGGCATGGGCCAATCAAGGTATTGGGTCTTGAAGCTGGGGTTAATATTACTGTCGGTCTTCCAATCATTCGTACAAGCGTTGACCATGGGACAGCTTTTGATATCGCTGGAAAAAATATTGCGGATGAGCTATCTTTAAAAGAAGCAATTCGCATGGCGATTGAATTAGCTCCTGGTAAATTGTCGTAATGAAATGAATCATGATGGTACTAGCAAGAGGTCATTAGATGGTCTCTTGCTACCTTTGTATTCCTACGGTTTACATACTTTTAAAGTAAGAGATCTTTATGATCAAGTTTGAAAGGGGACTAATATGATGGGTTTTCCGAAGGTCGCTAAAATAAGACAAAGATTCCAGGTAGAAAGTTTACACGATATTCCTGGAACGATTTCAGAACAATTTAACCAGGTAAAGGCTGATGAGAAAATTAAGCCTGGTATGGAAATTGCTATTACCGTTGGAAGCAGGGGGATTGCAAATATTCCATTAATCGTTAAAAGTGTTGCAGATGAAATTAAAAAGAGAGGCGCTAAACCGTTTATCATTCCTGCAATGGGAAGCCATGGCGGAGCGACAGCTGAAGGGCAAGTGGAGGTACTAGATGGATTGGGTGTAACCGAAGAATCCACTGGTTGTGAAATTCGCTCTTCTATGGATGTTGAAACAATTGGAGAAACGTCAGAGGGTATCCCTGTTTTTATTGATAAGCATGCTTATCATGCAGATGGAATCATCGTTATGGGACGTATTAAGCCGCATACTGATTTTAAAAATAAAATTGAAAGCGGCATTTTAAAAATGGCATCGATTGGAATGGGAAAACACAAACAAGCATTGGCTTTACACACATATGGCATTAAAGGAATCAGTGAAATGATGCCTGAAGTTGGAAAAGTAGCGATTCGTAATTCAAATACCCTATTTGGTATAGGCATTGTTGAAAACGCTCATGAAGAAACAGCCATCATCGAAGCAATTGGATCGGATCAAATTGAAGAACGCGAAAGAGAATTATTGAAAAAAGCCTTTGATCTAATGCCAAGCCTTCCAGTGGATCAAATGGATATTTTGGTAGTGGATGAAATCGGTAAAAACTACAGTGGCACGGGTATGGATACAAATATTATCGGCCGGATTCGTGTATTGGGTGTAGAAGAACCGAAAAAACCGAGTATCAAATATGTAATTGCTTCAAATTTAAGTGAAGCCAGTCACGGTAATGCGTTAGGAATCGGGTTAGCTGATTTAACAACAAAGCGTTTATTTGAAAGTATTGATATAAAAGTAATGAATGAAAATGTTGTCACCAGTACATTTTTAGCCCGTGCCAGCATTCCAATTGTCCTTGACAATGACCTAGAAGCACTAAAAGCAGCTCTACGCGCAAACTGGGGAGTCGCTTGGGAAGAGGCAAGAATTGTAAGGATTCCAAATACTCTTCATATTGGGGAGTTACTTGTATCTGAAGTCATTTTTAATGAGTTGAAAGATAAAGAAAACATCGAAGTATTAGAGGGTCTGCATGAAATGAAGTTTGATGAAGACGGTTATTTCTTACCGATGTAATGGCTATGTTAACTTACAACAGTTTAATAAGAGGTAATTAGAAAAACAAGGCATTGCTCCTAGTAATGCCTTGTTTTATGGTTAGATGATATTATATTTGGAAAAAAGGAGTATATTTTGGTCTATTAAAAAGGAGAAGACAATAAGTATGAAACACATTAGTTTTCTCCCAATTTTTTATAGTTTCATAAAATAGCTAGGAGGTTTCTAAATGGATGTAAGTTTTGTATCCATTCTTGCATTAGGATTTGTGCTAGGAATCAAACATGCAATTGAACCGGATCATGTCATAGCCGTATCTACTATTGCTAGTCAAAGTAAAAAGCTATTTCGTTCCTCTCTTGCTGGAGTGTTTTGGGGTATTGGCCATACTGCAACATTATTTATAGTTGGAATTATCTTACTTATTATGAAAGGTCAAATACCGGAAAAGTGGGCTATGTCACTTGAATTCCTGGTAGGTATTATGCTTGTTTATCTTGGTATATCAACTATCACCTCATTAAAAAAAATCCACGTTCATCAACATGAACATGAAAGTGAAACTATTAATCCACATGGGACCCAACAAAAAAATTTTTCCTATATAAAATCTATGATAATTGGTCTCGTTCACGGTCTTGCTGGAAGTGGTGCAATAGTAGTTTTAACGATGAGTACCGTTAAGAGTGTGTTCGAATCGGCTTTTTATATCCTTATCTTTGGCTTTGGAACAGTGATTGGTATGCTTTTCTTTACAACGATTCTTGGAATTTCGTTTACTTTTAGCGCAAAAAGATTAAGATTGAATAAAACTCTTACACAAATTACTGGAGTAGTTAGTACAGTGTCTGGCATTTATTACATGTATAATTTAGGGATAGCAGAAGGATTGTTTAAATTGTGGTTGCAATAGTTTCCGAACTTACGGTTCATTAAATTGGTTATTTTTTTCACTGTAAGATCAGTTACGGTGAACCTTATCATAAGTAAATGGGGTTATTAGCCAAATGCCTCTCCTTAGGGATGGGCTGGCTAAGTTTGCTTAATGGAAATATAAATGATAAGAAGAGGTTAAGCACCCATCTGATAAATAGACGGACAAATTCCGCCTAATTCGAAAATAGCATTGAAAATTGCCTAAATAGACGGAGAGATTCCGCCTATTGACTCGAAAAACGGGAAAATGGAGGATTTTGCTTTGCATAAGCGGAAAACCTCCGCTTATTTACCCCGAAATAAGCTCCCCTTTTGATTTAACCGGAAAATCTCCGCTTATCTACTTCTGCTGGTTACTCTATTGAGGAAAAGACTTCTTACTTAAAAGGAAGTGAGATGAACCGTAGCATTAAGTGGTTCTTCGGCATAGCTACGAACCTAGTTCTTAAGGAAGCTAATTAGTTGAAAAACATAAAACTAGGTAATAGGAATGAAAGGATCATCATTACCACTCCAAGGACTATCACCAGGCGATACTTTTTCCATATCCCCAAATGGATGACAGCTAATCCTATGAGAAAACCTATAAAAATAATAATTCCACTTGCTCTTATAATGATGTATCCTCCGAGTAAAGCAAACACCAAAAAACTTATGATAATCAACAAATAAATACGCCCTTTCGGATAGGAATCATGTTCGACTTTTTTACAATATATATAATAACATTGAAAAGTTTTAATAAAGGGAGGCATACTATGAAGCAACTTTATATAAAACAGAAGGTATTCAGTCTTAGTGGTAAATTTACAGTTAAGGACCAGCAGGAGAAGGATGCTTATTACGTGGAGGGCAGTTTTATGCAAATTCCCAAGACCTTCTCCATTATGAATACCATCAGGGATGAAGTTGCACGTGTTACGAAAAAAACGTTCAGTTTTTTACCGAAATTTTTGGTTGAGGTGAATGGACGAGAGGTAGTAACGATTAAGAAGGAGTTTTCCTTCCTTAAACCACAGTATACCATTGAGGCGGCGGGCATTGTCGTACATGGGAATTGGTGGGATATGGATTTTGAGGTAATACAGCATGGTGAGGTAGTAGGTAAGGTGAGCAAGGAATGGTTCACGTGGGGAGATAGCTACAGGGTTCAAATAGTGGATGAAGAGATGGAGACCATTATGATTGCGCTTGTTGTTGCAATTGATTGTGTAAAGGCTGACTCCTCAGGTTAAATGAACGGTGTGCCTGTCACCATCCAGAGAAATTCCAATGAGTCTAAAAATCGACAAGACTTTTATCAGAGACTGGTAAAAGTTCTTTTTTCATTTTCTATAATTCCAATAATCTGTATCTTATCTAATGACCTTCTATTGGAGTGTGTCTCCAATTTTAAAACCTTGCTCTCAAATTTTATTGTCACCTTCTTGACAGAAGACCAATTGGATTTTCCTTTTTAGCTGTAGTTTATGCTGAACCTATAGGAAGTTTAACAGGAACTGCACCTCAATTGTTGGTTATTAATTCAATAATGGTAGGTGCAGTTTGAATTTATTCAAGATCAAGATAAGGTAATGACTTCGTATTTTGAGGCTAGCTCAATAAATTGGGCCATTCCACTGATTTTCCCAACTACAAGCTTATCGTTCAGTTCATAAAAGTCTACACATGTTTTACAAGCAAGAATGTCGATACCCTTATCCTCCAGATCTTTTAATTGGAGAGAAACAAGCGAGCTGTCCGTTAACGTAAACACACCGCGATTCATGCAAAAAACAGCGGCGGGCAGCTCTTCCCTTTGCTTAAGAATAGTAAAGAAGGTTTCTACTATTCCTTCTCCAAGCTCTGGTTCGCCTTTGCCAAGCTGATCTGAAGCAAGTAAAATGACTTTGTTTTTCAATTTATCCACCTCACTGATTTAATAATGCCATGTTTAGTTGCAGTTTCTTCCATCCAAAAAGTACCCCTAGGTTGATTTTTTATGTCTGCACTATAGGTACTTTTTTATAAACATGCTATTTAACGACTTTGATATAAAAATAGATATCCTGCCCTACTTTTTCTGGTTCCTTCAGCAGCTGGTAGCCGTGTTTGACGGCCTCCTCCGGAACACTTCGAAAAGATTGAGGACAATCTGCGATGACTTGCAAGACTTCCCCGATTTTCATGGTTTTTAGCGCATCCAGCGCAAAAATGACAGGGTAGGGTCATGGCTCGCCGCGAATATCTAGGGTGTAGTTGACATCGATCACCTGGGACATGTATTAGGCCTCCTTTGTAACGTGAGAAATTTTTTCCGTTTTTTGAAGATGAATTCCCTTTCCATAACGGAACCGCTTTTGCCACCAATCTGATAGGAAAAACCAAGCAGCTAGCATGGCCAGCGTTCCGAAGAGAGCTCCCATTGGCCCCCATTGTTCGATTAAGTTGACTTTTGGCCAATTTTCTACAAGGGCATGATAGATACCGAGATGATCCCAGCCATAGGCAAGAGCTGTGGCGCCAACGATGTTACCTGCACCTACAACCCAGAATAACAATTGGCCTTCCATTGCCCGATACATCATGCCGGTCTCACAACCGCCGGCAAGTACAATGCCAAAGCCAAAGAGGAGACCGCCGATGGCTGTGCTAGGAGCGGCCATTTTAATAATGGCGACGGAACCGTTTTGAATATAGAAAAATGTGATGATAACACTTATTATCATCCCAACGGAAATGGCTTTCGACATGACAGCCCTCCCGCTGACCCATAAATCGCGGAAAGCAGATGTGAAACAAATTTGTCCTCGTTCAATTAGAATTCCAAACAGGGCTCCTGCTATACAGGCAACTCCTAGGAGTGGTTTGTCTGTTGCGAAAAAGAATAGAATAATTGCGAGATAAAGACAGGCAAAAATAACGCCAAGTACCGGTTGAATATTCCTTTTTTCTACATGCTGGGTGACAACTGGTTTCATCGGGCCTTTTGTCAAGGTTGGTTTTCCCCGCCACCACATGGTATTTACAACTTTCACGCCAAAGTAGGTGCCAACCGCAGTGGTCAACATAAAGATCCAGGAGTGGAATGAGAACTGAGGCACACCTGTAAAAAAGGCAGCCAAATTGCATCCAAGGGCAAGGCGTGCGCCAAATCCTGCGATGATTCCGCCAATAAAACCCTGAAATAAACGCCGCTTTTGTTTTGGCACGCGGATCTTAAAACTGTTGCTTAGTAAAATGGTGATCAGGGCGCCAACGAGCATCCCAATGACGATCCAGCCATCGGTCCGGCTGATAGGCGTACCGTTAATGCCCACTAGTTGAAAATACGCCCATTGCGACACATCAACACCGAACCATTGTAAGATATGCCCGCCTAATCTAGTGAATTCCCCGGTAACCGCCCAAACCGTACCCGTAATCCCGAAGTACAATGCACTGACCAGGCCGGCGATACTAATGGCTATGTATGGATTCCAATATTCTTTAAAGACTTTTTGATAGAAATTCATTAAACTTATCTCCTCCTTTATTGCAATTACCCAAAAATGACGAAGAAAATGCCGGGATATATCCTGGCATTTTGAAGGGTCCGTTTATAGACAATATAAAGGGGATTTGGATACAACACAATTCGTTTTATCGATAAGATAGATTGTTAAACATCGGAATGCTAGATGATATGATTTAGAGGAGATTTTTGTCCTTCATTATATTAAACAGTTTGTCGCTCAATTAATTTCACATTTATCTCTTCGTGGGAATTACTTCTACTGTCTAATGCTTGAAGAAATAATTTTTCCCCGATTTCAACCAAAGGAATTTCAAGTGTTGTGATATGCATGATTTTTGCAACCGGTTGGTTATCGAATCCCATTATAGCAAGGTCATCAGGTATTAAAATTCCTTTTTCCTTACAGTAGGTTATCATGCCAGCAGCAACGATGTCACTGGTAACCAGAAGGGCCGTTGGCGGGTTGTCCATTCTAGTCAATTGTTGTACCACTTTTACCCCATCTTCAAATTTGAGACATTCATAAAAAATATAATCAGGGTCAAATGACAGGTGTTCCTTATCCAAAAAATCTCTGTAAGCCTTCTCCCTTTGCCTACTATTGGTTCCTGATTTTCTCCCCACACAATAGCCAATTTTTCGATGTCCTTTATCATATAGATACTCTAATGCATTGTAAAAACATTTATAATGGTCGATGAATGTTGAAGATACATTTCGACCTCTCGAATCTTCGCAAAAAATGATTGGACCGTATTCCAGATATTCGTCTATAAGATCCCATCCGCAACTTCTTGAACAGATAATAAGTGCATCGATTTGCTTATGCTGTAACATCTCTAAAGCTTCAATTTCTCTGACTACCTCATAATTGGTTTGAAATAGAACCAACTTGTAATTGTACTTTACAGCTTCCTTCGCAATCCCTTCAACAAGCAAGCCAAAGTAAGGATGATTTGTAAATGGAATGACCACCCCTATAAGAAAGGTTTTTCCTTTACTCAGATGAACCGCATTTATATTCCGCTGGTAATTGTATTCCTCCATCGCCTGAAGCACAGCTTCCTTTTTTTCTTTACTTACATAGGGATGATTATTTAATACACGAGAAACGGTTGTAACGGATACTCCAGCTATTTTTGCAATATCTTTAATATTTGCCACAGTGATAACTCCTTAAAAAACTTTTTTCTTGCTATGATACGCGTTTCATAAATTACACTGATTGCGCAATGAATAAGGGAGGGACTAAAATGTCCATTATAATAGGTATTATCTGCTTACTATTCTTATGTGGTTCGGTTCTGATACTATCATCATTTCCAATTTCTCAATACAAAAAAAAGCACCCTATAAAAAAGAAATACGATAGCAAGATAAATGATTATTACCGCATTTTATTTGATGTATATTTTGAATAATCCACATCCAATTTGAAGTGTTCTTTAGACAGGAACACTTCATTTTTAAAACATAAAATTTAATTTTAACCTGCATTTTTGCATTATGAGGTCAGCCAGAAAATACTTCCGGTTGACCACTTTTTATATGGTCTTATTATAACAGTAGCTACTGGTAGAACATATCTGTCCGTGGGGATTGAACGTTAATAGGTAGGGTAACCATACCATAAGTGAAGGCTGTTTTTTTAGATTCATTTTACTGAATGTTATATTACAAAGTTTGGATTCAATTAACATCCACAAATATTTTTGAATGTGCTACAGTAAAGAAAAAGTGTTATTCAAATGAGGTATTAAAACGTGAACTCGCAATTGACAGCTTACATCACTCTTATTTGTACATCAGGAGTACTTAATTTGTATTTAGGCCTAAACGTATTTTTAAGGCGCCATAAGTTTACGAATATTGCTCAATTTTTTATTGTTTATACCGCATCGATCACGATCTATTGCTTTGCTGCTGCTTTTGGTTTAATGGCTACGACTCTTGAGGAACTGAAGTTTTGGACGATTATTCAATATGTTGGGATGCCAGTCTCTTCACCCTTGGGGCTATTGTTTATCATGAAGTATTTAGGTTTCAAGTTATCGAAAAAATGGTATATGTCGCTTCTAACCATTCCCTTCGTTAGTTTGTTGATGGTTGCTACCAATGATTTGCATCATTTACATTATCGAGTATTTGAAATAGACCCAATCCTGGGAGTTCCTTTCATTTACCAGGAGATTGGCTTATGGTATATGATTCATGGTGTTTTCACATTTGCTTGTATGTTTGTTGCTTTTTTCCTCGTCCTTTCTCGTTGGAGAGAGACAGCTAAGGAGTATCGTCAGCAATTATTTTCGTTGTTGCTCGGTCAATTGATTCCTATGCTAACCGCTTTTCTTTATTTAATTGGATTCACGCCTGTAGGGATCGATCCGGTACCAATGGTCTTATGGCTGTCATCCCTTTTATACTTGTGGGCGATTAACTCCTCACGATTGTTTTCGCTAATGCTCATTGCGAAGGACGCGATATTTAATAGTATCAATGATGGTGTAATGGTGCTCGATGAGTCCTATCGAATCCTTGAGTTTAATCAGTCGTGTAAGAGGATGTTTCCCCCTTTAACAAAATCCATGTTTGGGATGGACTTTGGTGAGGTTTGGTATGACTTATCAGGAGCCCCCTTTCCTTCAAGATTAGAAAATACTGCAATCACTGAAGAAGTAGAAATAGTCATGGATCACGAGAAGCGTATTTATCAGGTAAGTACTTCAACATTGGAACATGCCAATAATCGAAAAGGTTTATTGCTTATTTTTACGGATATCACGGAGTTAAAAAGGCTGCAGGTGAAATTAGAGCGCCAAGCCTATTTTGATGAATTGACACAAATTTATAATCGACGAGCATTTTTTCAAAAATGTGTGCCAGACTTTGAAGCTGCAAAAAAGGTATCGTCCCCTTTCACAATCATATTGATGGATATTGATTATTTTAAAAAGGTAAATGATACCTTTGGTCATCATATTGGGATCAATTGCTTGTCCATGTCGTGGATGTTTGCCGGGCGCAATTAAAGGAAGGCATGCTGTTTGTGCGGTATGGGGGAGAGGAGTTTGTTCTTGCTCTCAAGGGTTGCTCGCTCTCGGAGGGCGTAGCGTATGCGAATCAGCTGCGCAAGGCTATCGAGGCAGAGCCGCTCATTACCACAGAGGGAGTGATTTCGGTTACTTTCAGCAGTGGAGTGGCGGAGGCAGTGAATGAGACAAACGAAACTCTTTACCAGCTCTTGAATAAAGCAGATAAAGCTTTGTACGCTGCGAAACGAGAGGGACGTAATCAGGTACAGGTGTATGGAGGGTAATGCCGGTGCCTGTCACCCTCGATTGAAAGGGAATGTTTCATCGACAAGATTTTTCATGGAAAACAGGTAAAAGTTCTTTTTTACTAGGGCTTAAGGTATTTTTAATCATACGTCTATGTGGTTTTTTCTATAGTAGAAGTTTGTCAGGTTGTGTATATTAGTAGTTTTTCCTGTATTTTTTAAGGATCAATCTAAAAATATTCTCTTGGTTTTCGACAAATACCTCGCCTGAAGTTGAGAAAAAAACTATATAACAAAGGGGTTCATCCGCTATTTAATCAAGCGTTTGATTAGTAGAATCTGAGTTAACTAATCATTTGATTAGAATTGAATTACGTGCTGTTAATTAAGCGTTTGCTCCTCTTTAGGAGGAAAAAAATTGTCGAAAAGATGACTTAGTAAAAAGAGGTCATTTTGACCACTATATAAATATAAAGGAAGGGGTTCCTTGCACAATGGTGTAAGAGACCCCTTCCTTTTTTTAATTTGTTTGGGCAGATGGAACCATATACGATGGTGATTTTGCAATTGGTTACTACCATGGAGAAGCTACACTGACCTGGCCAGATGGAACGATATGAAGGGATTATGTAAATATACATAATCCCGGTATTGTTTTATTGTTACACTATTTTTTCCTCAATTCCCCAAACCTTCCGCAGTTCGGTTGGTATGAGAAATGGGGTATATTCATAATCAGTCATGGCAAGTGACTGGCGTTTAATTAAGGCTAACCCAAGCCGGTTGACCATACTTCCAAAAAAGCCCGTATAATCCGAATCAAGGAAAAAACCCATTAGCTCTTTGTATTTCATAAGGTTTTGCCAATTGGAGTGCGGAACTTCCATCCAGTCTGCTATGTCGTCCCCTACGGTTTCTCGAATTAGAGCAGGGATTATGTTGTCAAACATCTGACCGGGAATGAGGTGTGCATGAAAATCAAGTAGGGCACGGGTCATCTGGACCCCTTCAGGAGACGGTCCATGATGTCTTTTTTTAATCATTTTCTCCAACTGAATTGCTTCTTCCATGGTTTCTGGGATAATATCCTTCCGAACTCCCAGCATAATTCCGACGATTTTCCAAAAGTATAGGTAATCTTCCGCCTGTTTTTCTGTTACGTTCATACCTAAATGGCGAAGCCCGTCTATGATGACAATGGAAAAAGTTAATAGGGTACCAAGCAGATCCTCCTGACAGATGGGGATGCCATTTTCTTTTTCATCCCATCTTCCGGTCTTTTGAACCAAATGGCGAATGGCTGAATGCATTAAACGGACTTTCTGAATGGCTTTAATACCTTGTCCCCCGGGCTCAAGTCCGCCTGGCGCCATGACATGAAGAACAAATTGACCTGTTTCTGCTATCCTGCGGTATGCATTTTGACCTAAACGGTAACTGAATGTAAGGACCTTCACACCTTTACGCGCTGCGTAACAATTCACAAGAGAGGATGTTGATAATAAGAAGGTGATGGCAATGCCATGTTCTCGAAATAAATCAGTTGCGTTTCTTATTCTGGCTAAGTCCACGCCTTCTGGGCAATTAGCTGTATCCTTGAGCCAGAATTCTATGGTATCAGGGAGTTCTTTCGGATACTCTTGGTCATTGTACATTAATTGCTTCAACAAATTATTTACGGAGCCAACCTGACTGTTCTTGAACAATTCTTCAATTATTCGGTCTGGTATTGGATCCCCTTCCATCCGTAACTTCTCCAAAACCCCATCTGTATATAACATCTATTTCCCCCTCTACTATTCCCTGGTAGATTATAAGACTGAAATAATTTATATATATTCCTGCTAATATGAAAACATGTTGGATGGTGTGAACTCTATCATTTTGGTATCCGAGTTTAATGAGGACTTCATCTTCCGGTTCTATATTAATTACTTCTACTGAAAATTTCCATACCTATCACCTACGGGAAAAAAAAACAACGTTTTTTCTAATTTTATCAAAAGGCATGTATTTGGTAAAATCGAAATTGTTGAAATTTTGTGATAAATACCGGTTAAACAGGTGTGGTGAACCTTACCATAAGTAGGTGAGGTTTTTTAATCTCTTTTCAAAATCACGAAAGAAGGACATTTTGGAGGGGAGAATCGTATAAATAAAGAAAAATGGTCCTGGTTAATTAAAAGAGATATATTTTTGGATTTTATTGATTTAGGTAAAGGGGAAAAACACCTGTTAAATAGGATAAAAAATTTTTTTAATAAATGATAAATTAGTAACTATTTGAAGGTTAAGCGACTGTCGGATTATTAATCGGTTGGATAACAAAATTAGGTAATGGTAGCCCGATAATATTTGGGCTCATTATTCGAATGTTTAATTTATATGTTCTATTACTATTTTATGAAAGCTGCTGCTTGCTAAGATTAATGTAGGCGCAATAGCGTTTAATTCAGGTGCCTGTCACTCCTCGTTGTTGTCGAAGAATTGATAGGCTTTTAGATGGTAGAACATAAATAGAATGGAGTTGCAACTGAATATTGTGAGGGTTGGCGGGTTGTTAATCTTTTTTTCCTTTTATTAGGGGAGGAGGTGATATTCCTGGAAACTGTTCTTGAAATCCTACGAGAAGTTCTAAAGGGAATTGTGCGCGAAGTTGTTAAGGTGGAATCCATAGTAGATTTTAGTTTTATGGAGTAACCTGCTTAAAGGAATGAAGGAAGATATCAAGAACTGCTTCTGTATCTTGGTCCGTCTAAATAATATTTAAATTAGTTTGAATTGTTGAAAAATATCACAGACACTGAATTCCAAGAGCAATATAATAGACAAAAGTTAAGTAGTTAATCTGTTGAAAATAAGAGAGAGGGAAGGTACAGTGATGAAAAGAACTGATTTACCGATTGTCTATTCATGCTCTGGGTGTTCGTCGGCTGCACAAACGGCTAATTTGATTGCGATTAAAATGGATCGAGAAAAAGTAGCAGAAATGTCCTGTATTGCCGGAGTTGGCGGGGATGTGAAGCCGCTTGTACGAACCGCAAAATCCGGGCGGGAGATTATTGCGATTGATGGATGTCCATTATCCTGTGTGAAGAGCTGCTTAGCTAGGCACGATGTCTCGCCGCAACATCAGTTCGTCCTATCTGACTTTGATGTTCCAAAAATAAATGGAAAAGACCCTGATTCCGACCTTTTTGAAAGTGCCTATCAACGTATAATCGGTGAGATGTTGGTGTAAATATCGGTGCATGTCACTCCCCGGATTTTGTCAAAAGATTGATAGGCTTTTAGAAAGCTAAAAAAGTGATAGAAGGGAGTTTTAGCTGAATATTGTTGGGTGGCAGGGTTGTCGATCTTCTTTTCCTTCATTGAGGGAAGGGGGGATAATACTGGAAACTTTTCTTGAAATCTTACGAGAATTTCTGAAGGGGATTGTGCGTAAAGTTAGTGCATATTTCTTTCGGAACAACGTACTAGAAAACAGGAAAACCACCCCGACCCGTAGCAAGCAAAAGGGTGGTTCTCACAAATATTCCACATTGACAACCACCACTCTGACGGTTGGGGCTGCATCGAGAAGTGTTTGCAACAACACTTCTTTTTTATGAATTCGTCTTCATCTTTATAAATGTGCAACGATTGGATAAACTTATGGATCATGGGTTGATATTGTACAACTAATCCGTCAAAGCTCTCCACTGTAAAACCCTTCAGGGCAGCGCGCTTCCGTTTTATTCCTAGGTAGCTTTACCATAATTGATTCACAGAAAATCTTCGAATTCAGGAAAATAGGATTTAGAAAAATAGATTTAAAGGGGAAAATTTATTTCAAATTGGAACAAGTAGCCATAGATTGCGATTGGTTTTTTATAAGTATAAGAGTTAATATAGGTTACCGTGGGGACGGTTGTGTTGGTTGTATTAGGAAATAGAGAAGAGTGCCAACCTGGTAGGTGACACCAAGGTGTGTAAATGAATCTTGAATATAGAGAAGTAATTGCTTTGTGCGATTAAAAGAACGGACATACAACGTTCTTCTTAAAGTGGATATTTCAGGGTACGAAAAAAGGGAGGGATCCTTAGTAAACAGGGACAGGCACTGTTCGTATTCATACAGAAAGAGAATGAAGCACAAGAACCAAACAGTCCTCATGCTTCATCTCTCCAGATTAGTTTGTATTGAAAATGAAAATGTTACTTGCTTTTAGAACCGGAAGCCGAGGCCTCTATTCTATATAAGTTTCCTAATTCCAAAGATTCGCCAGCAGCGTTTTTAGACTGATCCCCAACGACTTCTACGTATACTCTGTTTTCATAGTAGCCAGTTGTGTTGGCGATATTTAATAATTTTTGCGGCCATTCTCCTGCCCAGCGATAGCCGTCTCTTCTTTCTTTTTCAATCTCTAAGATGTTGTGTTTAATGACACCGTCTCTTCCTGAGAAAATCGGGCGATTGGTGCCAATTTCATAGAAGCGGTACCACGTATTGCTGCTTTCGTCCGGGTAGAAATATTGCCCATTTTGATCGCCTGATACATACTTCGTTCCCGCCAATTTTGCCTCTTCAAACCAATTTAGAGCTCCATGAATGGCAGCCTGAACCTCAGTTGAAGGATTCGGCAGTGACATCAAATACTGGACAATCCCTACAGATTCCGAACCAGAGATGGAAGGATGTTCATACGCACGAGCCCCTTTTGGTTCGTACGTCACTGGGTCATGCTGAGCACACCATGCGGTTACTTCACCATCTACCTTAATTTGCGATTTTAACATATAATCCAGCCCACGGCCCAATGCATCATCAATCTGCTCAGAAAGTTGCTCGTCACCTAGGTTGGAATTAAACGGATACTTCTTTTCTTTAACCATCGTTAATACACTCATAACACGAACCATCGCATTATCATTAAAGGTCACATAATCTGAGTAACCGCCTCTTGCCGGATAGACCTGCGGCCAGCCGCCGGCATCAACCTGCATCTCTAGTAAAAAATCAATTCCTTTTAAAACGGATTCCTTATAACGAGCATCACCTGTTTCTTTATACATCAGAGCTAAAAAGAGAATCTCGTTTGTTGTTGCGTCATTATCAATCGTCCCTAGTTCACCATGATTAGTTGAATACCATTCAGATTTCGGTTCTTTCCCATCCCATGGCCGTTTATATTTTTCCACCCAGTTTTTAAACCAGCCGCCATGATCCATCTGCCAGGTTAAGAGGGCATCCGCATGCTTAATGTCTTGCGTCCGATCCCCTGTATAATAGTCGGCATTCAAATATGGAATATGGAACGGATCTTCCACTTTCGGCAGCGTAATGGTTCCATCTTCTTGAAAGGCTTCCTTCGTTTTGATCACCGCTACGGTTTGGTTATCCTTATTCACCTTTGTGGTGATGCTTTCCACTGTCATCAATGGTTTAAACCCAGGATTGAGAGCTGCCCAATCGTTCGTAGCTGTTTGCAATTTAACATCACTAGAATCAAAGTTTTCTAGCTTGCTATTAAAAGTAACCTCAACGGTATTTGCATTTGTTGTTTCACTTTTGATAATTTTAACGGGGCCATCTGGCACAGCATTCCCTTTTGGGACCACATTGATGGTGACAGATTCGGCTTCATTCCCTGCCTGATCAACAGCGTTAATCGTAATGTTATTTAACCCCGGATTTAGATTGACTTTTGTGCTAAAAGTCAAATCTTCCGATACATTTACTTTCTCACCATTCACCATAACGGTTCCTGCTTCGCTCAGCTTCCCTGTAATCGGCTGTGGATTGTAGATTACATTGTAGTGATTCCCGTTTTTTTCTCCTTTAAGATCATCGATGGATACGACAGGTTTCTCATGATCATAAACAATTTTTAACACTGCAGGAATAGCCTGATTCCCTGCTGCATCTACAGCTCCCACTGTAATAGTGTTCAAACCGTCATTCAGCACCACCGTCGTGCTGAAGCTGCCATCCTTTTTTAAGAAAATTTCCTTCCCATTGACAGAAACGGCTGCTTCTTTATCCACTTGACCTGTAATTGTAAAGCTTGGTGTATTGACAATGGAATCTTGTTGATCAAGTGAAATAATCGGTGCTGACAGTGGTGATAATGGGATAATCCCGATTCTCTCAGGATCCCAGCCGTCAGATCCTTTCATCACATTTTGCACCGTGTATTGATTCGCTTCCTCCGGCGTTAATTGTGTGGTCCATGGATCCCGCTTTTTCGGGTCTGCCCCTGGCCCCATGTTATTGTATTCTGAATATCTGGCTGTTTTCTCGTTTTCAACTTTCCCCCAGTTATCCCATCCGTCAGGAACAATCGATGCATCCATTTCGGTGTTGATATAGGTGACAGCTGAATAAGGACGCCAAGGTCGCCCGAGATGCACATTGGTCACGCCTTCATCTGAGGTGATTTTTGAATCTGAAAAAACATACCCATACGGTGTGACTTGATCGGTACTAGCTGCGGTTAACTTACTGCCTGTACGCTTGCTATGAAGGTGACAGGTATCAAACAAGGCTGTGGCTCCGCCAAAAATGAAATCCACATCCCCTTCTACGTAGCAGTTTTTATAATACTGTCTTCCTGTATGGGCATATAAGGTGTCCTGGTATCCTAAAAACTGCACGTTTTCAAAATAGAGACGATCGGCCCTTACATAAGCGGAAACTGCTTGACCTGTTCCTTGACCGGAGTCGTTCTGGATAGTTAAATTTTGGGCAATAAAATCATTGGCATTGATAAAGATACTTGAACTATTGGAAGTGCCTAATGGTTTGCCGTCTGGCCCAGGCGTATTTGCATTATCATTATAAACAAGTACGGTTCCTTCCTTACTTTCCCCTACAAAACTCAGATTGGTTTTGCTCTTAGGGATCGTTAGCTTTTCACGATATTGACCATTTTTTATAAAAATAACATGCCGTTTCGTACTGTTATCAGGTGCAGCATCAATGGCTTCTTGAATCGTTTTAAAGTCTCCGCCTTCTTTCGCTACAACCGGTACTTTCGCAGGCGTAACGGCGATGGGTTCGGAGCCTAAACTTTCCCCTTGCTCATTGACAGCGGAAATTACATAATCATAAGTATCACCGTTTGTAAGACCTATATCTTGATAACCGGTAGAGTGTATATTTCTAGCAATGACCTCATATTGACCACTGTTAAACTCACCGCGCTTGATGGTATAGGAATCTGCGCCAGATACAGCGGACCAGGTTAAGGCAGCTCTGCCATTACCGGCAGTAGCGTTTATACCATTTGGAATGGCAGGTACACCACTCGTCGATACAGCGGCACCGTTAATCGGTTGGGAATTTGCACTTTCGGCAGTATCGTTCTTGGCGGATACGACATAATAGTACTTCTTGCCATCGGGAATCTCGGTATCTGTATAACTGGTTTCCGTTACACCGTTTTTGATGACCTCATAGCCGATGCCCTTTTGTTTACTGCGCAAGACTTGGTAAGACTCAGCACCATTGACGGATTCCCAATGAATGGTTACCCCGCCAGTGCCGTGACTTGCTGAAAGTCCGGTTGGAGCTTGCAGTGGCGCTGCAGGGACTGCCGTTATAGCTTGTGAATCTGCACTCTCACCGCTACTCGTTTCGGCAGATACGACATAGTAATACTTCTGGCCATTCTCTAACCCTGTATCCCGGAAGTCGGTTTCTACCATTTTTTCAGCAATGGTTTGATAAGGACCCTCCATCGTGGTACTGCGTTTTAGATTGTAGGTTACCTGTTGCGCCGAACTCGGTTCCCAGCTTACATCAACCTGACTGTTTCTTGAAATAACCGTCAATTCTTTTGGTGCAGAAGGCAGGTTTGAAGGATCTGGAGCAGTAGGTGTTGCACTTACGACATTTGAATTCACACTCTCGCCGTTCTCCGTTACGGCAGATACGACATAATAGTAAGTCGTTCCATTGGTTAACCCTGTATCCTGGAATTGGGTTCCCTCTATTTTTTCAGCAATGGTTTGAAAAGGACCCTCTGGTGTGGCACTGCGTTTCACATTGTACGTTACGTTTGAGACAGAATCATTTTCTTCGATACCAAGAGCCCACTTGACCGATTCGTTAACCAGGTTCCACCCAGCTTCAGTCATATGGTCTTCTTGACCTGCAAATAAAAACGTAGCAACCTGCCGGGCAGGAACGGGGTCACCATTTACATTTTTCGCACCTTTTTCGTATGCAAATATCGTGGCTTTGGTAGGATCATCTGCTGCAGTAGCAATGATGATGGCCTCTTGACCGGGCTTTCCAAAATTTACTTTACCAGCCTGGTTATACACTTTAACCGTGCCGCTTAATCCGGCAGAAAGGGGATGATTGCCATCCTTGATGGTAAGTGAATCTTGATTTTCATAGCTTCCAAAGGTGCCTGAAGAAGTATCACTTAGATGAATATCATCCAGTGCGAACGGTTCCGCATAGACAACCGGAACGGGGGAATTCATAAACTTTTTGCCAATATAGGAGGATCCTGAGGATTCCCCGACAAATACGACATCATAGGCAAGTGCATCCTCAGTCGTTACCTCGTTATCCTTTTTAAAAGTGACCGAGTACCCAAGCGATTTCAAATGAGCTATTGTTTTTTCATCGGCCGGGATCCCTGTCCCCACAAGTAATACTCTTTTTCCTTCAACCAATGGATCCCAACTTACATCAACTTGACTGTCTTTTGATACAGCACTTACTCCAGTTGGTGCTGGAATTTCAGTTGGTTCTGCTGCTGAAACCGATTTAAGAGCAGCATTCTGTAGAACTGAGAGCAATAAGATCAAACTTAGAAAAATATTGAGTAATTTTTTCATTCGTTCCTCCTTAAGTGTAAACCCTTTCATTTTAAGGCGAAATGCTACCTTCTCCGAAATCGTTTCCTTTGTTACCCACTTGGTAAAATCATAAACAATCCCTTCCTTTCAAAAAATGTGCCCTTGCAATTGAGATTATAAGTAAATGAATTTTTTAAATATATAATCATTTTTACAGAGTTAAGCTAAAAGTCCTGCAGGAAGATAAAAAAGGAAAGGAATTGAGCATAACTTCGGGACATGATTATGGCTATTATCCTATCCGATTATGGAGTCAGGGGATCGGTGCCAATCGGTGCCTGTCACCGCTCGTGGACAGATTCCACCTGAGGTGGACAGTTACCAATACACTGTCACTCCCCGAAATTATCGAAGATTGATAGGTTTTTAGATTGGTAAACAGTGATAGAATGGTGTAGTTGAATATGTTGGGGTGGTTGGTTGATGCTCTTCTTTCCGTTAAGGGAAGGAGGTAATTATCATGGAAACATCGTTTAAGGTGTCAGAAAGCTGTGGAACAAGAGAAAGGGGATCTTTCATCGACATGAATTTTCCTAGAAAACAGGTAAAAGTTCTTTTTTAACAGGGTTTAAGGCAATTTTAATCAAACGTTTAGATGGTATTTTATATAATAGAAGTTTGTCAGGTTGTTTACATTACTAGTTTCTATTGTCAGTTTTAAGGAGTATTCTAAAAAATCATCACTTTTATTCGACAAGTTCCTCTCCTGAAAACAAGTAGAAACTCATATGTCAATGGGGTTCATGCGTTATTTAATCAAGCGTTTGATTAGTAGAGTTCGAGTTAACCAATTGTTTGATTAGTATTGCATTACGTGTTGGTAATGCTGCGTCTGCTCGTTTTGGGTAGGAAGAAAATTGTCGAGATGATGGGTTAGCGTTAACGGGTTCCATACATGTATGCGCAGTAAAGGTGAACTTACGAAAACAATGAGACATAATGCATTTCCTAATAAGTTTTTTTACATTCAGAGGAATTGCCATCTTGGAATAACCTGTCGGTAATTGTATTTAGATTTTTCGGAATATGCCTATATGTAAAAAAGATCACCAAATTAAATAGTGTGATCTTTTTTACTTTATTTCGTACCTGTCAAGCTGAAAAATTGCTAGACGGTGAAAGACTAACCCGAGTAATGCGGTAGTCATGTAAGTGAGACGATTGAATTTCTTAAATAACATGCAAGCTGAATTTTTAATATATCTTCTGGATTCGAAAAGGAAATTTGAAGCTTTTCTTCGATCCTTTTTAGTCTTTGATATAAAGTATTTACATGGATATGCAAAAGTTTGGCTGTTTGTGTTGCTTGACGATCATTTTCCATATAGGCAAGCAGGGTTTGTTCCAAATCCAAAGTACCATCTTTATCAGATGTGAGGGGATTAAAAACTTCATTAACAAACGAGTTCAGGTCATCCATGGGTTGATGAATAAAAAGATGATTAATGCCAATATCTTGATAATTTACAATAATTTTAAGCTGCCTCGAGATTAGAAAGGAAAGGGCTTTATCCGCTTCGGAGTAACTTTTTGCTATATTATCCATACTTGGATAGCAAGTACCAATCCCTATTTTTAGCGATTCTTCATGAACATTCATCCAGCTGGAATGAATAAGCTCTAGTTTCTTTTTTACATAATCCTGATCTGCATAGTGATTAAATTGGCATACCAACGTCACTTTATTTCCATAACCAAAAATGATTGAAACATAGATTCCTAAAAGTTTTTTGATTTGGGCAATTAGTTTATGCATTTGCATATTAAGAAAGTGAAAGTCAGTGTGAGGATGGATATGAATGGTGACTGCCATATAATAGGGATGATCATCCATTCTAAGCTCAATGGCCTTTTTTCGTATCAGGTTATATTCTCGGCACTGAATGAAGTCATTAAATAGATCATTTGTTTTTTGATAATAAGAATCCACTAATGTTTGTTTTCGGATAATTTCTAATGCAATCACAGAACTTGCCTGTTCCATTATCATTTTATTTAAAGGAAAAAAATCATCTTCCTCCATTTCTACTGCAATTATTCCAATCGGAACGTCAATTGCAATAATAGGGTGGATATACAAGGACTGACTATTAAGAGACTCAGTAAAAAAAGATTGGGTTTTTAATTTTGTATTAATCTCTGAAGGTAGTTCCCTTTTCCATTGGGTTGGACTAGAGTATTGTTGATGATCTGTTAAATCTACGATCATTAATGGATGATTGATCATCTTTTTTATTTCATTTGCGATTTTTTGTAAACCCTTACTTTGAAGCGACAGTTTTATTAATGTATTGTGTATGGTATCTCGTTGAATTAAGAGATCATTTTGTTTTTTGAGATTTTGGTAGAGTTTCGAATTTCTTAATACAATCGAGACCTGATCCGAAAAGCTTTCTAACAGTTGTTGATCATCTTTCGTTAAAAGGGGATAAGGACCATTTTGGTAGACAATCAATACACATAAAGTACGCTCCTCCACCTTTATTGGAACTGAAATAATAGATTTCAAATCGTCTAATTGGACAGAATTATACAGATGAAATAGATTATCAGATGCAATATTAGATGATTCTGAGATAATTTCCTCTATATTGGTAAGAATAAAAGATTTATTATCTTTAAATGTTTTCCCGATAATTCCTTCGCCAACCTTCATCCGCATTTTTTTGATTTCTTCATTTGGTCCGCCCGTCCAAGCTTTAGGAAACAGCACATCTAAGCTTGGTTCGTACATCCATAGAACTCCCATATCCGCTGCAGGAATAACAGATAAGGCATTTTCTAATATTTTTTTTAACAGGTTATCTAAATCTTCGAGGACGGAGATATCACGGATACTTTCCATCATTTTGTTCCTGATATATTTTTCTCGATCTAGCATTACTTGCAAGTAATATAAATCGATGATTGGATTAAGTTCTTGCTGATTGTTTAGTACGGAGGATTTACTGATTCTAATGACAATGGTTGTATGATTGGAATAATGGTAGTAAAGATCGGTGAAAGTTTCATCGGTACGTATATTTCCATTGAAAAATCTTTCTGGTGTGGGAGTTTCTTTATCAAAATGATGGGATAATACAAGTGAAAAATCTAATCCCTTTATACTTTGCCACACCTGAAAATGTGAAAGGCAGCAGTCATCTATTAAAAATTGTTTTAAATTCATCAATGTCTCCACTTTTACAAACCCTCCAAAGGACTATGTAGAACTCCACATAATTTATGTCCTAATTATATAGGAATGAACATTGTTTGAATAGTTGTAATTTTCTATAATTAAATAGAATTCAACAAATCTAGCTAGGAGGTTTTATATGGTATCCAAATTATCGCAGAACTGGAAGTATGTCATTATCATCTTGCTATTTTTAGGGTGGTCAATTGGAAACTTTGATCGATTTTTCATGAATTATGCGATTTTAGGTATTTCAAAAGATCTCCAATTAAGTGCCTCCCAGACAGGAATTGTTTTAAGTAGCTTTTTTGCAGGTTATGCCTTAATGCAAATTCCCGGTGGGTGGCTCGCAGATCGTTTTGGTTTCCGAAAAATTATTATCATCGCTGTTTTTGCTTGGTCCGTTTTCACGATTTTGTCAGGAATGGCATGGTCCTTCATGTCCTTAATCCTCATCCGATTTCTTTTTGGGCTTGGGGAAGGCAGCTTTTTTCCATCCGCCTCAAAAGGTATTGCTAGTTGGTTTCCGCAAAATGAACGGAGCCGTGCCATGTCCTTCATGCTCACTTCCGGTACGATAATGGGAGTAATAACACCAATCATTGGTACCCAATCCATGCAAAGTGTCGGTTGGAGAATGATTTTTTATATGGCGGGTGCTATTGGAATTATATTTGTCTTGCTATACGTCTTTTTCTTAAAAGAGCGGAAAGGTTCAACTGTAGGAATTACTGAAAATCCTGCTAAAAGTAAAGCACCTTTACGAGAGGTTTTGAAAACCCCGATTATATGGAATTTGTTCATTGCCTATTTTGCGATTTATGCCGTGCAATGGGGATTAATGGCATGGATGCCAACATATTTAGTAGAGGCACGTAATCTTGACTTAACATCCGTTGGGTATATTTCAGCTATTCCAGCGTTTGCAGGAATTATCGCGATGCTTGGAAGTGGCTATATTTTAGATAAATTACCTGAGGGGAAAGATAAGGTAATTGCAGCGATATTTGCAGTATTAACGGCGGTTTTTCTTTATTTAATGGCTTTTGCGCCAAACATAGCCATGTTTGCTGTCTATCAAAGTGTGGTTACTGTATTCATGTCGTTTAATATTATTCTCATCATCTCAGCTCCATTAAAAATGTTATCAGAAGAGGTTGTAGGAACGGCAAATGGTTTTATTAATACAGGTGCACAATTCGCTGGTGTACTTACTCCAATGCTAATAGGATTTTTAGTCGATGCTTTTGACGGTTCTTATACGGTTGCTTTTATTATGCTGATTATGTTTGCTCTATTATGTGCTGGATCTTTATTTTTAATAGGCTATAAGAAAGAGGTTCCTTCTTTCAATGAAAATATTAGTTAGGAGATGGAAAAATTGACTGCTCTATCAGAAAAAATTACAAATTTAATAGATAATAAACGCACCTTATTTACACAGCTAAGTGATCAAATATGGGAGTTTGCTGAAACCAGATTTGAGGAATTCCGTTCAGCTGAGTTGCTTTGTGAAGCAATGGAAAAGGAAGGGTTTGAGGTAAAAAAGGGAATTGCTGGTCTTGAAACAGGCTTTATCGCCTCCCATGGATCTGGGCATCCGGTCATAGCATTTCTCGGTGAATACGATGCTTTGGCAGGACTAAGCCAACAAGCAAGCATCAATAAGTTTGAGCCCATTAAGAAAAATGGAAATGGCCATGGCTGCGGACATAATTTGCTGGGAGTAGGTGCGTTAGCTGCAGCTATAGCGGTTAAGGATTATATGAAAGAACATAAGCTTGCTGGAACTGTACAATATTTCGGCTGTCCGGCCGAAGAAAGTGGATACGGGAAAACATTTATGGCAAGAGATGGTTTTTTCAAAGATGTGGATGCTGCCTTCTCATGGCATCCTGCCACAATGAATGCTGTCATGAACTCCACTGCTAATGCGGTCATCCATGCACACTTTAAATTTAAAGGGAGAAGTGCCCATGCCGGTGCAGCACCACATTTAGGAAGAAGCGCTTTAGACGCAGTCGAACTGATGAACGTTGGAGTCAATTATATGAGAGAACACACAATTGATGAAGCTCGGATTCATTATGCTGTAACCAATACAGGGGGATTAGCTCCAAACGTCGTTCAAGCTGAGGCGGAAGTGACGTATTTAATCCGTGCACCGAAACCATATCAAGTAAAAGAGCTTTATGACAGGGTAGTAGACTGTGCTCGCGGTGCGGCACTTATGACGCAAACGAAGGTAGATTACGAAATTCAAGGTTCCTGCCATAATTTAATTCCAAACCTGACCCTTGAAAAGGTAATGCACCAATATATGCAAGAAATAGGAGCTCCTCTTGCTACTGAACAGGATATAAACTATGCAAAAACCATCTATGAAACTTTGACGGACGAGGAGAAGCGTGCCGCAGCTTTACAAGTTGGTAAACAGGGGGATTCTCAATTAGCCGAACGACCTATTGCCGACTTTATCGTTCCTTTTTCAGAAAAAGAAACATTTATGGGAGGTTCTACAGATGTTGCCGATGTTAGCTGGAATGTTCCAACTGCTCAATGTGTTACTTCCACCTGGGCGTTTGGAACACCGTTTCATACTTGGCAGGCTGTGGCACAAGGTAAAGAAAGCTATGCCCATGATGCCATGCTATTAGCTGGAAAGGCAATGGCATGTACTGCTATCTCGGCTCTTGAAAACCCAGAATTACTTGAAAAGGCGAAGAAGGAATTAGTAGAAAGGCTTGATGGTGAAACCTATGAGTCGCTAATCCCCAAAGAGCTTACACCTCCGAAAAATAAAAAAAAGGTGTATCAAACAATATAAAGAAACAGGAAACAAAGGTGACGGTTCTTATGGCTTTTAGGCATAAGGACCGTTTTCTTTAAAGGGAGTGAGCATATGTCTTTTACGAGTTTAAGAGAATTAATGGAACTTGCTGAAAACAAGAAAATAACGATTGCGGATGTAATGATCACTACAGAGATACAACAGAAAGGTGATCCTAGAGAAACGATACTCGAAAAAATGGCTGAGCAATTTGCAGTGATGGAGGAGGCCGTCCGTAAAGGAACGATGAGTCCCGTTATGTCCCGTACCGGTTTGACAGGCGGGGACGGGCACCGCCTTTACCACTATGCAGAAAATGGGAAAACCTTTGTCAACCCTGCGACATTAAATGCTGCAGCGAATGCACTTGCCGTATCAGAGGTAAATGCAGCGATGGGGAGGATTGTGGCAACACCGACAGCAGGCTCCGCAGGAATCTTGCCGGCTGTACTGGTTCATGCCCTTGACAGCGGAAAATTTACCCGTAAGCAAATTGTCCAGTCCATGTTTACTGCCTCCGCGCTTGGCTTATTTATTGCTAATAAAGCGTCAATCTCAGGGGCCGCCGGCGGGTGCCAGGCCGAAGTCGGATCTGCCACAGCCATGGCAGCCGGCACCCTTGTGGAGCTGGCCGGCGGTACACCGACGCAGGTTGGAAATGCTGTTGGAATCGCCTTGAAAAATTCACTAGGGCTGGTTTGTGACCCAGTGGCCGGCCTGGTGGAAATCCCATGTATCATTCGTAACGGTTTACATGCGATTACTGCACAAGCCGCGGCAGATATGGCGTTAGCAGGGGTAGTCAGCACCATCCCTCCGGATGAGGTAGTCCATGTGATGCATGAGGTAGGACAGCAAATGCCGGAATCGTTGAGAGAAACGGGGATAGGCGGTCTTGCCGGAACTCCAACAGGAAAGAAATTAAAAGAACAGATTTTCAGCGAAAAAACTAGTGGCTGTGGTCCGGCAAAATACCAAAGTGCCTATGAAATTATCGGCCCTGTAATGGTTGGCCCTTCAAGTTCGCATACGGCAGGGGCTGTTCGAATTGCGAATATTGCCTACCAGCTGTTAAATGAAAAACCATTATATGTGAGGTTCTCATTAATGGGCTCCTTCGCTGAAACCTATCAAGGACACGGAACAGACTTAGCGCTGTTGGCAGGTGTTATGGGATTATCGACTCTAGATGATGGCATTCAAAATGCAAAGGCAATTGCCGAAGAACAGGGCTTACAATATGATTTTACGAAAAGGGTGCTTGGAAGTTATCACCCTAACACCGTTCTTGTAGAATTATCAGGGGCCTCACGTACTGTAAAGGTGTTGGCCAGTTCTTTAGGCGGCGGCAAGGTGGAGGTTCAGGAAATGGATGATTATCCGTTAAAATTTTCCGGCGAACGGCCGACACTTGTGATCCGCCATACCGACCGAAAAGGGGTTATCTCAGAGTTATTGAAGATTCTTTATCAAAAAGGGTTTAACATTGCCCGCATGGCTAATGAGCGTTCAAAAATTAATGGTCCTGCGATAACCATTTGCGAAATTGACAATAAAATCGAAGAAACTGTCTTAGCTTTATTAAAAAAGGAGATCCCGATTATTGACGAAATTGTCTTGGTTCAAACTATGTAGTTGTCTAGTATCAATGGGGACGGTTCTCTCGGCTTTAATTTTCAGGGTTCTTAATTAGGGAACAACTGCCAGCAATCACCATTGTAGAAGGCTATTTTTTATCGAGGATGGAAAAGCAACTGATGATAGCGGTTGCATAAATATTTAAAATATTGAATAAATATTCATACCATGTTAATATAATACTAGTTTAAATTCTTCTGAGTTTAGACCTCCTAAAATGAACTTAGCCTAGACCACTAAGTTCAACTTTGACCTTTGATTTTAAAATCAAAGGTCCTTTTTGTTTTCTAGTCAGCCGCGAAGAAAAGCTACCTTTTATGAAAGGTCCAATTTATTACTAGCGACTTTCTTTTATTAGATAAAAAATTTTTTACAAAAAAGAGCTAGTCATTAACAGGATGAAATTCCCACATTCTATTATTGTAAAGTAAGGAAGCATAAAGCAGGTCACCTATAATCCAAAATAATAAGGTGGGGTAAAATTCATTCCAACGCTTCCAAACACCAAATAGTAGACCAATAATAATAAAAAAGACAACGAACGATGTTTGCATAAAATTCACCTAAAGAAAATGTAATTGTTCTTAATAATATGTCCATTTTTAACCGTCAGCTTCAACTTTCGAATTTATTTTTATCACTTACAAAAGAAAAAGAATAATCTAGAGAGATATTTTTCTATTTAATCAATCGATTAATTAGTTTCCAATTTGTCTATGGCTGTATACTAAAGTAAACAAACCGCCATAAGCTGGCGGCTTGTTTTTAAAACAGTAGGATTTTAAATATAGATTGGTAAATAAATCTCTACTTCTTCTACATCATTTTCTATTGGATGATAGGTTTCGATAATATGTGATTCAAGATCCCTTTTATATCCCTGTTCATCTGCCCACTTCAATAAAATGTTATGTAAGGTACCGATATTACTTATTCGTCCTCTTGTAGTGACATAGTCCTGTGTCGTTTCGAAATAATTCATCCCAACTGGAACTTTATTTAGAGGTTCATTAACCATT
Organism: Neobacillus driksii; assembly: GCF_013409995.1. Taxonomy (GTDB): domain Bacteria; phylum Bacillota; class Bacilli; order Bacillales; family Cytobacillaceae; genus Neobacillus; species Neobacillus driksii. Next base: position 17,725 of record NZ_JACCBX010000005.1, on the reverse strand, counting down.
ATTCCTACATAATAGTAACCTTCCAGATGGTCGGCGTCCCTTTTAGGTTCGAAAAGTGCTATTTCAGTACCCGATTGATTTTCAATTTCATCTAAACGATTTAGAAATTGTTGGGCAAGTTTTGGAATCTCAGTACCAAGATTAGAAAATGCTCCACTGCCTTTTATGCCCACAACTCTAAATGTCTTCTTAACTGTTTTACAATCCATCAACGATCCTCCCAATGATAAAAAATCACTTGTATTCTAGTTCTCTTCCATTTTAAAAAATCTATTGGCAAACTCCTAAAGGGTTATCATCTGGATCATAGAAAGTAAAGAATTTTGTAGTTCCTTCGCCACCAATGGGATTCACTTTTACATTCTTTTGGAGTAACAGTTTGTGGGTTTCATCTATATTGGTAGGAATGAAATTATAATATTTCCCCACCCCAAAATTATTTTCCGGAAACTTCATTGGTTGATGATTTAAAGTTCTGACCAGACATACTACTGTTGGAGATTGTTCTCCAATCTTCATTACGGCTGCCTCTTCTTCCATGTAGATTACTTTAAATCCCAGTACTTCTTCATACCATTTAGCGGACAGCTCAGGGTCTTTAACAGGTATAAAAACCCCTTCCATCCCCTTTAAAAGTGGTTTGGTCATATTTTCTATCTCCTTTTGAAAATTGTATTATATTTACAATTCGATATGTCACGGATATGTCCTCCTTCAGATTTTATTAAACTAGCCTGATTTGTTCGTTATTATCTTGGTCTAAAGATTCAGTTTCCGATCATTAGACATTTTTAATCAATCAATTAGTTAGTAGAAAACTTAGTAGAATATTGTCATGGTGAAAAATGGTAAAATATATATGGAAAGAGAAATGAGGGAATCATAATGAGCAGCGATCCTGTTGAGGCTTTAGGTCTTTATAGAAATTCTATTAAAAGGTATCTTGCTAAGGAAATAGGTTGGCATATAGAAAAAGAGATAGGATTAGGTGATGAATGGAGACAAGAAAGTGCCTTGAATGAAATTGTCGCAAAACATTTTAACAGAATGTATTTATTGCAGGATTAAAGAGGGTGAGGAAATTGTCTCTACAAAGGGGGTATCTTCCACAGCTTGACTGTTAACTCCATAACTCTCCATTTTAATCCTCCCTCTAATGCCAAGAAGTTTTCGTATTTTAGCCAGCTCAGCTTTTACTACTTCTTCATTAGCGGAGGCTGTTCATTCATCAGCTGTGCACCGGTCTCCGTCGCATCTAGGATTGTACGTGACCGTCCGTTAGCGTCAATTTGTTTACCTACTAGGCTAAAATGTAGAGCTGGTGATTGTAGTTTTCATCGCTTTTAGCAATGTTCAATCTTTACATTAGAAACCCATGGCACTTTTACAGAAAAACGAACCAGCCTTTCTACCTTTATTAGAAATCTAGAGGGCATAGGGACATGGTGGTTTACAGAAAGTTGCTACAAAATTGTGTACTTCTTAGAATGAAAAAAGATTCAGCAATTTGCTGAATCAAAAGAAAGATATAAAAAGGGGTATGAATAGAAATTTCGATTATTTTTATCTTACCCTTCGATAATGAAGGGGGCGAAATCTAGAAAAAAGGTGTTCAGCCTCTAAACTGGACACCATAATCTTTTACTTTTTGGTTTCTTCGTAAGCTTCTAAGATGATTTGTTCCATTTCTGGTAGGAAAAGTTTTAACATGGTTTCTCCCTTTTCTTTTGTGGCCAATGTGGCATCCCCATAGACGCCGCTTTTACTTAGATTACCAAGTGAGATGGAGGATTTTCCATACAATCTTGGCTTTTCAGGATATTCACTAACTGCCTTGTTCATGTCAACGAGTTCCGGCTTAAGAGCTAGCATTAAAGAAGTTTCAAATTCACAGGCATGAATCATTCCGTGCCAGGTTGGTGATTTACAATGCTCTTCCATGATTTTGTTCAAGTTTGGATAGAAGAGATAAATCACAGGAATGTCTAACTCATCCGCAAGCTCTCTGGTTGCGTATTTCATGCTGGCATTATTGGCGTCATGACCATTCACAAGGACTAACATTTTGATGCCGTATCTTTGTACACTATGTGCTACATCTTTTATCACTGCCTCAACATGGTGCTGTTGAAGGGAGACGGTCCCTGGAATATCCCTCCAAACCCATGAATAACCAAATGGAAGAGAAGGGAGCAGTAACGCACCTGTTTGCTCAGATAGTTTTCTTGAAATTCCTTCTGCCAAGAAAATATCTACCCCTAGAGGTAAATGGTGACCATGCTGTTCCGTTGCACCCATTGGCAGAATGGCAACTGGGAATTCCTCAATTGCTGCCTTCACTTCGTCTCTGGTCATGTTGATTATTTCTTTGGCTTTTTGCATGTTCATCACCTCTCATTACTGTAATATCGAGACGTATTTCATTGCTGTGTTTTTAATTTTATCCTTATCTGCTTTGGTTGCTCCACGAGGTACAAGGTCGCTGCCAATTCCAAAAGAAGTGCAGCCAGCAAGGTAGTATTCCTGAATATTTTCTAGTGAGATTCCGCCTACGCCCATAAGATTGATATTCGGGAAAGGCCCTTTTAAGTTTTTGATATAATTTGGACCGAGATTATTTGCAGGGAATAGTTTAACTACTTTAATTCCTAGATTTAATGCCTGCATGATTTCTCCAGGTGTAAAAACACCAGGGAAGACTTCCACGTTTAAGTCCAGTATTTCAGTCATTAATTCTTTATCCCATCCTGGAGTAATAATATACTTAGCTCCCGCGGCGATGGCCTTTTTTGCCTGCTCGGTGGTTGTTACGGTACCGACACCTAAATGAATCTCATTGCCAAATCGATTATTCAGCAATTTAATACATTCTAGACCTTTTTCTTCCTCGCTTAAAGAAACTTCAACCCAGTCAACTCCACCTTCAATTAAGGCTTCTTGGATATCGATGACTTCAGATGGATCAACTCCACGGATAATGGCTACAATCGTACCTTTTTTGATATTCATTGTTTCACCCACTTAAAACTGGCCGAGCCAGCGGGCAGGGTTTTTAATGAAAATGGTATCGATATCTTTCTGGCTAACACCTTCATCTAATAAGCGTGGGATGAATTTTTTGAGAATATATTCAAAACCAGGACCGCCGCCATAGGCATGAAGGTAAGCCTTTCTTCCCATATCTGCAGAAACCAGTAATTGTTCAACAAATCCGTGTTCAATCATATTTTTAATTAATTCAATTCTTACACTGTCAGGGTAGTACTTGATCTTACTAGCGCCATCAAACTGAACATAAGCACCTCTTTTAGCAAGCTCTAGGTGGTAATACGGATCAGCATTACGGTCACTATGACCAACAGCTACTTTTGTTAGGTCAACTCCCTCATCTTCAAGGATGTCTAGCATTTCTTGCCCCATTGTACCTGCTTCGGTATGAAGCCACACTGGTGCACCCGTTTCTAATTGTGCCCGAGACATCGCTCGCGTTACTTTTTCTTCTAGAGGATGAATCATTTGGTCCCATGAACCTGACTTTAAAAATCCAGCCTTTGCTTTTGTTCCGTCCATTCCGATGGTTATATCACGGACCAGCTTTTGTGTAATCTCTTCAATTTCTAACGCTTGAACCCAACGTGGGAAGTAGATATGTTTGTTGAACCCCGTTGTCATGACAAGATTAACACCGGTTTCCTCAGCCATGCGGACCAGCCATTTGGCATCACGCCCATAGTCAAGTGTTGTAGCGTCTACTAATGCATTACCCCCAGCACGTTTAAATCTCCACAATTCACTAACACTCGCTTCGTAGTCGGTTAACTCCAAATCTCGATCCTTTTGACTTGCTGGTGGATTTGCCCATAAATGTTCATGGCTATATGTGAACCCTAAATCACTTGCCTCGATATCTCCTAAGACTGTACGAACTTTTCCCATTATGCTCACTCCTATTAATATTTAAATAGTGAGAGGAAAGAATTTTAGCTCTTCCCTCTGACAACATCATTTAAATTCCGATTCCAAACAACATGCCAACTAGACGAATAAGAATCACGACGATGATTGCATCTGGAGAAGCAAACCATAATCCTTCAACGCCATATTTGGTTACATCCACAAGTGGATACGCTAATGCTACAAGTAATGTCCAGGAAAAACCTAGGAAGAAGCCTGAGATAATTGCTCCACGTCTCCCGCCGGTTGCGTTTCCAAATACCCCTGCAGCGCCTCCCATGAAAAACAGACCGATAACGGATGGGAGTACGACAACTGGTAAAATGCTAGAGATGGCTGTTACTAATAATCCACCAACTAATGCAGCTAAAAATCCGATGGTTACTGCAATTGGCGCAAATGAGTAGAAAATTGGAACGTCCAAAGCTGGTTTAGCTCCGGGAACGATTTTCTCTCCAACCCCTTTAAAAGCAGGGACAAGTTCACCTAAGAACATCCGGACACCTGCAAGTAATACTAGAATACCGACAACGAATGTTAGTGCAGACATGATTGCGAATTGGATGGAATTTTGACCGCCGGCAATTTCAGCCATTTTAGCTGAATCAACAAAGAAGGAGGTGATGACATAAATAATTACCATAACAATTCCCATTAACACACTCATATCTTTTAGGAAATCTATCGACTTTGGAACTTTAACATCCTCTGAAGATTGCTCTTTATTTCCTAATTTTCCGCCAATCCAACCCGATAAGCTAATCCAAGAGCTTCCCCAGAAACCGAAAGCAACATGATCATTGCCGGTTACCTTACGGACAAAAGGCTGAGAAATAGCAGGGAATAAGACCATAGAAATACCCTGAATAATTGAACCTAACACGATTGTTGTAATAGATGAAAGACCCATTTGGTCGAAAACAATCGCCATTGTTCCTGCAAATGAGAACATCATATGACCTGTTAAAAAGATATATTTCCATTTTGTAAATCTAGCAATAATGAGATTGATTAAGAAAGAGAATACTAGAATTAGTGCAGTCTCTGTACCTAAAACTGTTTGGACCCCTGCAACGAGAGCATTATCCTCAGCAACAACTCCTGTTAATCCGAATGCTTCGTTGAACATTGTACTAAAAGGTATTAAGGCTGTAACAATAATGTTAGAACCTTGTTGAAGCATTAAGAAACCAAATATCGTTTTTAAAGTCCCTTTAATAATATCTGATGTTGACTTTCTGAGGGCGATTAAGCCGACTGCTGCAATGATCGCTAAAATGATGGCAGGATTACTCAGTATAGATACGATAAAATCTAGCATCTATTTCACTCCTTTAGCGAGCTTTTCGATAACAGGCATTACTTTTCGTTCGATTTCATCCTTATCTAATAGATTATTGATAGCTACTACTTCGACAGCTTCATCACTTAATTCAGCTGCAATTTCACTTGAAGCAACCATGAAGTCACAGGTTTTTCCTTTTGCAGAACCTAAATCAACAGCTTCTCCATTAATCGTAAACCCGTGTTTTTTTCCAATCGCTTGTACTTCCATTAATAGCATTAATGATGTTCCAAATCCCATTCCACAAACTGCAACAATATTCATTTTTCCCCACTCCTTATTTTGTAATTGAAATAATTTCTTCTTTACTATCTGTAGTTAAAATTGTTTTAAGCTTTTCTTTATTTCCTAAGATAGCGGCTAAGGATTGCAGCATTCCAATATGAGTCGTACTATCAGTTCCGCAGAGAGCACAGACAATCTGAACGGGGTCATTGGTTGGGTGGCCAAAGACCACAGGGTTTTTAAGACGGACAATGGAAACGCCTTGTTGAATTACCCCTTGCTCAGGTCTTGCGTGTGGTACTGCAATTAAGGGGGCAATGACAATATAGGGGCCAACATCTTTTAGCCCTTTCACCATTGCTTCAACATAGCGTTCTTCCACTTTGTTATCTGCGACCAGTAAAGCACCCGCTATTCTAATTGCTTCTTCAGGAGTAGTGGCTTCCACATCTAAACTAATTACCTTTTCTGTTAGTGCTAACATTCCATCACTCACCTTCCGTGTTAAAAGATTTCATTTTATTTCTTCCAAAAAGGTCAATATCGTATTGATAGCGGTCAGAGCGGTTTGCCATTTCGACCAATTCGAAAGGGGTTCCGTCAGGCAGGTAGGATACCCGAGTAATATGAAGAATCGCTGAATCAGGTGAAACTCCTAATTCTAGAGCTTCAAGGTCATTAGCAATTCTTGCTTTGATTCTTTCGTGTGCCCTTTCAAGCTGGATTCCGTAATCCTCCTCCAGCACTTCGTATAGTGATTCTTTTCGCAATCCTTTTTTTATAAAATCAGGTACAAATTTGGAGCGGAAGTAGTTAATAATGATGGATATTGGTTCACCGTCCGCACATCGCAGCCTCTTTAAACAAATGACCTTTTCGCCCTTTGATAGCTTTAATTCCTCTACGATCTTCCTCGAAGGTTCAATTTCATTCATAATGAGATTTTTTGTTTCAGTTTGCTTCCCTTTAGCCCTCATTTCTTCGGTCCAGCTTGTAATCGAACCTGCCTTTTGGACAATTTTCCTAGATTGAACGAAAGTTCCTCGACCTTGAGTCTTTGTAACGACTCCCTCTTTGACAAGTTCTTCGATCGTCTTTCTAACGGTAATTCGACTGACTCCGAATCTCTTTTCTATTTCTGCCTCTATTGGAAGAGCATCGCCCTCCTTTAGATTCTCGTCGATGTAATCGAGGAGTGCTGCTTTTAATTGTTGATAGAGTGGCTCTTTTGAGTTTTTATCTAATGATAAAATGGATATCACCTCATCCTAAAAGATTATAATGAATGCGCTTTATTTATTTATGTTTAAATAATAACATTATAATGAATTTTGTCAAATGATTATTTATAATTGAATACATCATGATGTATTTGAATATATCGATCGTAATCTATCAAAATCATAATTACTTAATTATTGATAGAAAGTCTGACAACGTTTTGTAAAAATAATTTAAATTCTTGGTTGACAGGTAAAAAGGAACAAGTTACTATAATATCAAAATTGTTGCAATATTTAGAATCGTGTTGCAAATGATGCAACGGAATAAGGGTGTGGTACAAGTGAGTACGATTGACAGAGCTTTAACATTAGTAGAGCAAATTGTCGAAAGACCTATGAAACTACAAGAAATCGCAAAAGAACTTGATGTTCATAAAAGCAGTGCCTCACGGATCGTAAAGGTCCTTGAAAAACACAAGTTCTTAAAAACAGAGAATGGGGTGATTTATCCAGGGTATGGCATTCTCCAGCTTGCATACCTCATTAATGAAAAGTTAGACATTAGGAATATTGCTCGTAATCATATTGAACACTTAGGGGAGGTAACAAGAGGGACGATTCATCTATGTATACTGGATGGAAATGAAGTCGTTTACATAGACAAAAAAGACAGTCCTTACCCTGTCCGAATGCATAGTCGAATTGGTAATCGGGGTCCTGTTTATTGTACAGGTGTTGGGAAAGCCATACTTGCTTACTTACCAGAAAATGAAGTAGAGAAGTTAATGAATAGTATTACCTTTAATTCATTCACAAAAACAACAATCGATAATCGTGAGGATTTACTAAAAGAATTAGCCTCTATAAAAGAGAGCAGTATTTCAATTGACAATGGAGAGCATGAAGAAAGCGTGCGATGTATTGCTGCGCCAATATTCAATTTCGAAAGAAAGCCAGTGGCAGCAATTAGTATTTCTTATACAACCACGAGAAACACATTAGAGGATTTATTCCAATACCGGAGTCTTCTTCTTGAAACGACAAAAGCAATCTCAGCTGAACTAGGTTTTGTTCCATCTCTAACAGAGATGGTTAATAAATATTAATTGCAGGAGGGTACAAAATGGCAATCCAAACAAATACTGAAGTAGCAAAATTGTTAATTGGCGGGCAATGGGTAGAAAGTACAGAGGGGAAATATCTAGAAACCTATAATCCAGCTACTGGTGAAGTCGTAGGTAAAGTGCCTGAGGGAACGATAGAGGATATTCATAAAGCGGTAGCCGCAGCAAAACAAGGACAACCAGCATTAGCTGCTCTATCCTTATTTGAACGCTCCGCATTGTTAAATAAAATTGCTAATGCACTTGAGCTGAGGAAAGAAGAGATTGCTAGAGTTTGCAGCTTGGAAGAAGGGAAACCACTTTACGGTGAAGCCATTTTTGAAGTGGGTGCAGCGGTACAAGGTTTCCGTAATGCAGCTGAGCAGGTTAAGTACTTAGAAGGAACCACCATCCCGGTAGAAGGTAAAACCAAAAAGGCATTTAATTTCTATCAGCCGAAAGGTATTTATGCTGTCATTACACCATTTAACTTTCCAGTGAACATTCCTGTTGAATACATTGGGCCGAATATAGCAGCAGGAAATGCCATTGTATGGGTACCGGCACCAACTACTGCGTTAACGGGACTTAAGTTGGCAGAGGTTATTCAAAGTGCTGGAATTCCTGATGGAGTATTAAATGTTGTCACAGGCAAGGGTGAAGTGATTGGTGATGAATTAGTAGGACATCCGGATATAAATGGGATCGGTTTCACGGGCAGTACACCTACTGGTAACATCATCTCGCGTCGTGGTGCAGGAAAACATCAAGTGATGGAGCTTGGTGGAAATGGACCAACTATTGTACTTGAAGATGCAGATGTAGCTAAGGCTGCGGAATCAATCTTTTATGGCTGCTTTGTCAATGCAGGCCAAACATGTTCTTCCACTGAACGAATTCTCATCCATGAAAGCCTGCAGGATGAATTCGTTGAAAAATTATTGGCAAAGGTACAGGCAGAAATTAAGTTAGGCGACCCGCTTCTAGCAGAAACCACCATGGGACCTCTTCATAATGAAGGAATTGCTTCCAAGATGGACGCACATGTCCAAGATGCGATTGCGAAGGGCGCAGAACTTGTTTATGGAGGAAAGCGTGCCTCCGGATACTCAACCAATCTTTATTATGAACCTACAATTCTTAAGAATTGCTCACAGGATAGTCTAGTGAATTTAGAAGAAACCTTTGGTCCAATTGCACCTATTGTTACGTTTAAAACGAAGGAAGAGGCGATAGAAATCGCTCGTCAAGGCAATTTCGGGCTACTTGCTTCTGTATTTACAGAGAGTTCAAAAAATGCGTTCTTTTTCATTGAAAACTTAAAGCATGGCATTGTAAATATTAATGAACACTCGAATTATTGGGAGTTGCATATACCTTTCGGTGGTGGTGCAGGAACAAAAAGTGGTCAGGGACGTATTGGCGGAAAGCAGCTAATTGAAGCAATGAGTAATCTGAAGACGGTTATTTGGGAACTTTCTTAAATACGAATTGAAGGGGTTGAATTATATGAAATTTAAAATGACATTGATCGGTTTACTGGCATCAATGATGGTATTTACAAGTGCGTGCTCTAAAGATACAGGTGCTGACACAAACACAACTTCTTCAGGTAATTCAAACAAATTAGAAGGAACAACTTTGAATGTATTAATTAAGACTGGCTATGAATCTGAAGCTATTACAGCTTATGAAGAAGATTTTGAAGAGGAAACAGGTATTGAATTAGAGATTGAAGTAGTGGATGAACCGACATTAAGAAAGAAGTTCGTTCTTGATAGTACAAGTAAAACAGGTGCATATGACGTGGTGGCGACACAATTCTGGTATATGCCGGAATACATTCAAGGTCAATTTTTAGAGCCATTAGATACGTTTATTAAAGACAAACCATCCGAATGGCTAGCTGCTGATGATATTAGTGATGGTTTAAAGGGCACTTTTAAAGACGCTGATGGCAAGTTATATTCCTTACCAGTGTCTGCATCAAGTGGTGTTCTTATGTACAGGAAGGACTTATTTGAAAAGTACGGTATTGATGTACCAAAAACAACTGAGGATGTTCTCGAAGCTGCTAAGACACTTAAAGAAAAATTACCAACAGATACCGTTCCATTTGTAGGAAGAGGAGAATCTTCTTCAGGTTCCTTTGGAAGCTCAGCAGGCTGGGCATGGGCATACGGAGCTAGTGTATTAGATAAAGAAGGAAATGTTACTGTTACAAGTCCAGAAATGAAACAGGCTATTTCGGATTGGGTAACATTGATGAAGGATTATGGACCAACAGATGCATCGGCAATGGGATGGGATACCATGTCTGAAATGTTCCGACAAGGAAAAGCCGCTATGAACTTTGACATGAGTGGTTTTCCAAGTGTTTATACCGATCCAAGTGTTTCTTCTGTTGCGGATAATGTTGGAGTAGCCATTATCTCTGGACCTGCAAATGAAACAGCACAATGGGTATATGCTGAAGGGTTGGGTATTAGCAAGTATTCGAAAAACAAAGATGCAGCGTGGCAATTCCTACAATGGCGTACTAGTTTAGATGTTGCGAAGCAAGAGGCTGCAGATGGTTTAAGAATTGACTTCCCGCTTGATTCTATTTACGAAACAGATGAATTTAAAGATGCAACAGAGTCTTTAGATTTTGCTGGAGAACTGCCAAAAATTATGAGTTCATTTAATTCGGCATACTGGCCAAATGTAGTTGAATTTGACAAGTTAGGTCAGGAGTTCCAGAAGGAAATTTCCTTAGCGATTGAAGGCAAACAGGATGTTGATAAAGCTTTAAGTAATGCTCAAGCCAATGTAGAAGCTGTTGTAAAAAAGTAAGACTGTTAACTATATAGAAACAGGGACAATTGGTTCCTGTTTCTAATCTAATCTTGAGGAGGGGTGTAATGAGTTCCCAGACAGATTATCAACTTACGTCATTACCTAATAACAAGCTTGTTAAGAAAAGGAGAAGCTTTTCTCGTATCGTAAAAAACCCTGCCTTTTTATTTCTTCTTCCAACGATTATTGTCTTTGTTCTACTGGGTGTTTATCCTACTGTAAGTGCCATTTGGACAAGTTTATTAAGCTATAACTTAACAGAACCATCGAATGTTGAGTTTGTTTTCCTCCAAAACTATATTTCTATTTTTAAGGAAGGACGATTTTGGATTGCCCTTTGGCACTCTGCACAATTTGTAGTGACAGGTGTTGGTCTTTCCTTTGTAATAGGTCTCTTCATTGCCATGCTTTTAAATAAGATTACACGCTTTAAAACATTTTATCAGGTAGGTTTTTTGATCCCTATGGTTATTTCTCCTACTGTAGCAGCTTATAACTTTAAGTTTATGTACAATTACAATTTTGGAATATTTAATAGCTTACTAGAAAAAGTAGGCTTGGAGAGAATTGACTTTTTAGGAAACTCTGCAACCGCCCTTTGGGCAACTGTTGTTATTGATATTTGGCAGTGGACGCCATTAGTCATTCTTATCCTATTAGCGGGACTTGAAACACTGCCAAAGGAACCATATGAAGCTGCACTAATTGATGGTGCGAGTCCGTTAAAAACGTTTTTCAGCATTACCATTCCGTTGTTAAAGCCCTTCATTATCATTGCAATTCTGATCCGGTTAATGGATTCATTGAAGGTATATGAATATATTCAGCTGGTAACAGCTAGCGGCCCAGGGACCTCTTCTGAAACGCTAAATACATACTTAGCGACGGTTGGTTTTAACTGGTTTGAAATGGGGAGCGGTTCAGCGTTGGGGTTAATTGCACTTAATATTACGTCATTGTTATCCCTCTTCTTAGTAAAGAAAACAAATATGTTTAAAGCAGGTGAGGAGCATTGACACTAAAGAAAACGTCCATTTACATCATTCTTACTGTATGTTTAATTATTTCAGTATTTCCATTTTTTTGGTTGGTTCTCACATCCTTGAAACCTGGTAATGAAGTACTGGAACCTACTTTTTTGATCATGCCTATTTTCGATAATTATGTAAACGTTCTTACTGACGCAAAGTTTTTGAATCGTTTAGGGAACAGCTTTTTTATAAGTATCATGACTGTGATCATTACTGTTCCAATTGGTTGTTTAGGTGGTTATGCCTTTGCGCGATTACGTTTTAAAAAGAAAGATAACTACTTTTTCATGCTATTAACTACTAGGATGGCGCCGCCAGTTGCTTTTGGTGTTCCGTTTTACCTGCTGCTTTCCAATAATCATTTGGTAGACACCTATACAGGTTTGATTAGTGCTTATGTTTTTATGAACTTAGCGTTCTGTATTTGGTTAACACGCGGGTTTTTTGAGGAAATTCCATATGAACTAGAAGAAGCCGCCTATATGGACGGATGTAGTAAATTAACAAGCTTCATAAGAATTACTATTCCCTTATCAGTTGGTGGAATCATTACAACTTCCATTCTTATGTTCATTATTACATGGAATGAATTCTTTTTTGCATCAATCTTAACAAGGAATGAAGTAGCTACCTTTACCGTACATTTGACCACATTCTTTGGATCGAGACGTATTGATTGGGGAGAATTAGCAGCAGCATCAACGATTGTCAGCATCATCCCGATTATCTTCGCGATAATGACTCGAAAGTTTATTGTTCGTGGCTTTTCACTCGGTGCGGTAAAGAATTCAAAGTAAAAAAAGGAAAAGGGGTTGAGTTCAATCGAGACGGTAGAAGAAGTTTTAGAAAAATTAGATCTACGTTTGCCAGAGCCAGCCAAGCCAGTGGCGAGCTATATCCCTTCTGTTCGGACCGGTAACCTGGTCTTTATATCTGGGCAAGGGCCAATAGAGGATGGAGGCTATAAATATATTGGAAAAGTCGGAAGTGATTTGACCTTAGAAGAAGGCTATGATGCTGCCCGCCATGTGGCATTAAATTGTTTATCTGTATTAAAACAAGAAATTGGAGATTTAAAAAAGGTGAAAAGAATTGTCAAGCTATTGGCATGGGTAAATAGTGCACCTGGATTTAACCAGCAGCCGAAGGTCATAAATGGTGCCTCCGATTTATTACAAGCAGTTTTCGGTGAGAATGGCAGGCATGCTAGATCTGCAGTTGCGGCAAATGAATTACCATTTGATATCCCGGTTGAAATAGAAATGGTTGTTGAGGTCGAGTGAAGGAGGGGACTAAATGTTTGATATCGTAACGATTGGTGAGAGCATGGTTGTTTTCAACCCTACCGAGATCGGGCCTATGCGGCATTGTCAAACCTTCCGAATGCAAATGGCCGGTGCTGAAAGTAATGTAGCTATTGGTTTAGCACGGTTGGGCCATAGTGTTAGTTGGTGCAGCCGAGTGGGGGATGATGAGTTCGGGAAATACATTGTAAACACCCTCCGTGCAGAAAATGTGGATGTATCCATGGTTAGGTTTGATTCTGATAACCGTACAGGGCTCATGTTTAAGGAAGAGAGAAAAAAAGGATTATCAAATGTTTATTATTATCGAAACGAATCCGCTGCTTCAAAACTATCAGAATTCGATATACAACGTGCCTGGATTCGAAAAGCGCGAATTCTTCACCTTACTGGAATTACACCAGCCTTAAGTGAAAGCTGTCGAAGTGCTATCTTTCAGGCCATCAAGCTAGCAAAAGAAGAAGGGATTCCCATTTCCTTCGATCTTAATATGAGAACGAAGCTGTGGGAAAAAGACATAGCTGTATCAGTATTAACTTCTATTATGAAAGAATGCCATTATTTCCTCCCAAGCTATCAAGAAGGAGTATTACTCTCTGGCATAGACTCAGTAAAAGAAATGGCTGAGTACTTTTATCAACATGGCCCGCGTGTTGTGGTGATTAAAAAGGGAGCTGAAGGATCTTATCTTTTAGACCAAGATGGTGGTAGATGGATCCCGCCTTTTCGAGTAGAACAGGTCATGGATTCCATTGGAGCTGGGGATGCTTTTGCAGCAGGTTTTTTATCCGGTATATTAAACGGATCTACAAATGAGGAGGCAACAAGGAGAGGGAATTTGCTAGGGGCATATTCGGTATCCGTAAAAGGAGATTGGGAGGGACTTCCATCTGAGAAGGAGCTCAGCCAAATTTTCACGGTGGAAGACGCGATTAGATAAGGGGGAAAAAAGATGGAGAAAATTATTTGGAGTGACTATACCACATACGAATTAAAAGAAATAATTGAAAAGGAAAATCCAGTCGTCATTGTAACCGTGGGTGCAACAGAACAGCATGGTCCCCATTTACCGCTGAATACGGATACAGATATTGGCTTTAATATAGCGAAGAGAATTGCCGCGTCTTCACCGGTGAAGACGCTGGTGGTTCCGCCAGTTTGGGCAGGATTTTCCCCACACCATATGGATTTTACGGGAACCATTTCTCTGAAACAATCCACACTTTTTGCTGTAACATACGATATTATTGATTGTTTAATTAAGCATGGGATCAAGAGAATCATTTTATTAAATAGTCATGGTGGTAATATGTCTTTATTAAAAACTGTGGCTGATGAGATTGGTGTTGTTCATAAGATTTCCCCATTATATGTGACCTATTGGAACCTGATTTCAGATGTGATCGGAGAAATTCGCCAATCTGAATTAGGCGGTATGAGCCATGCTTGTGAACTTGAAACCTCATTAAAAATGATATTCTCTGAAGATGATGTTAGATTCGAACTTGCAAAGGACGTAATGATAACAGGGAATTCATTCTATGGAGTAGATATGTTTGCAGGTAATAAGGTAGGTATATATAGACCTTTTAAAGACTGGACTGAAACCGGACAGATCGGCGCGCCTACTCTAGCTTCTGTCGAAACTGGGGAAAAAATTATCAATGCGGTTATTAATCGATTTGTAAAATTAATTGAACAAGAATGGGCGGGTGAATTAGTAAATGAAAATTGTTGATATTGAGACTATAGCGGTTCGGGTTCCATTAATTAAGCCGTTTAAAGCCGCTTATGGAGTCAGGGATACTGCGGATTTTGTTCTAGTAAAAGTGTTTGCAGATAATGGACTGGAGGGAATTGGAGAAGCAGCAACCATTCCAATTTATGACGAAGGTAGTCAGGCAAGTGCTGTGTTTGCCATCAATCGTTATCTTAAACCATTATTAATTGGTCAGGATCCTCGGAAAATAGGTCTTATCCATGAGATGATGGATAAAGCGATTAAAGGTGAGCGTTACGCCAAAAGTGCGGTTGACTATGCTCTATATGAGTTAACTGCAAAATATTTCAATCTTCCTGTGTATCAATTGCTTGGAGGAAAAAATCGTGATATTCAAGTTACAGCTGTATTAAGCGCTGGCAATACAGAAGAAATTGTAACGGAGGTAACAAAGAAAAAGGAAGCAGGTTATAAGGTATTTAAGCTCAAGATTGGAACTGATCATACCCAAGATTTGGAGCGGGTGAGACTGATTCGTGAAGCCATCGGTTATGATGTTGATTTACGCTTAGATGGAAATGAAGGCTGGAGAGGTAAAGAGGCCGTTCGTAAAGCAAAAGACATAGAGGAGTACAATCCTTCGCACTTAGAACAGCCGGTCCCTAATTGGGATTTAGAGGGTCTAAAATATTTAAGAGAAAATTCATCGATACCCATTGTTATTGATGAAAGCGTCTTAACGTTAAAGGATGCGTATAAGGTCATTAAATATGTTGGGGGAGATATCCTAAATATAAAAACAGCTAGATCCGGTGGATTATTCCCTTCCCTGAAAATAGCAGCTACTGCCGAGGCTGCAGGAGTAACTCCTCTACTTGGAAGTATGTTAGAACTGGGTATTGGGACAATTGCCAATGCGCACTTTGCAGCCAGTTTAACAGGGACTAATTTAGCAACTGAGCTTGTGGGACCGCAATTTGTTAAAAAAGATATTTTGAGAGAAGATATAGTCTATGAAAATGGTTATCTAGTCCTTCCTGAAGGACCGGGCTGGGGTGTAGAAATTGACCGCGATATGGTGAAGGAATTTACCGTTACGTTATAAATTAAAGGGGTTGGCAGTATGGAAAATGCACTCTCTAACAGGCTCAATACTGTAAATGAATTACTAGATGCGAAAATAATATCAATCCTCAGACATGTTCCTGATTCCCACCTATTAGATGTGGTGGGTGTACTTATTGAATCGGGCATTCGAGCAATTGAAGTAACGCTGAACTCTAAAAACGCAATTTACCATATAGAAGAAATTGCGCGGGTCTATGGTAATTCAGTATTGTTAGGTGCTGGAACAGTAACAAATGGACAGGATGTAGTGGACGCTTATAATGCAGGTGCTCGTTACATATTAACTCCTTATGTAGCAGAGTCAGTTGTTGTTTCATCTCAATCCAAAGAGATGCCTGTTATCATGGGAGCAATGACGCCTACTGAAGTAGCTAATTCCAAAGCAATGGGAGCAGACCTTATTAAAATATTCCCTGCAGAAAGATTAGGTTCTGGTTATATAAAAGATATTTTGGCTCCTTTAGATGACATTAAAATATTTGTGGTAGGCGGAATTAACTCCTCAAATGCCAAAGAATATCTGGATGCGGGAGCGGTAGGCATCGGTGTTGGTGGGAATTTAGTAGATAACAGGATGTTTTTAACTGAAAATTGGAAAGAGATGCTATCTAATAAAGCTCAAGCATTTGAATGGTTGAAAAGAGAAGGGTAACTGACCCTTCTTTATTTTTATGTCCATCGTTTTCCGGGAATCGGGTTTAAAGCTCTTCCCGGTCTTTTCATTCAGGTACTGAATAATGTCTGCATACGGGATAGTCTTTTTCTCTGTAGTAATCTCTGAAGTACTCTCTGGTATTGCTTGGTTCAAGCTGAACTGCATAGGAGTCTGTTCTGATACTGCCGCCGGTTCAGATTGAGCCGTGGATGGCCCACATCGTTTCTCGATTTTTAGCAGTTGCTCATAATCGATCGTATACCATTTCGTTTTATCCAGCTGCAAGGCATTCCAATTGGCCGATATCACTATTCCGCTTTTTTCTAACGAATAAAACGTCCGCCGAATGGTACTAATCGACCAAAAGGGGAACTGCTTCTGCCAATCCTCATAGGTGTTGTACACCCACTTTTTCCCTTCAATTTTGCGCTTACTAATGCTAAGCCAATAATGAATCTGCTGCAGAACCACCGCCTCATTCATTCCAATCTTCACGGCAAGAGACGGAACAATCACCAATGGGGCTTCATTAATCAATAACGTACTCATTTAAATCTCTCCTCTTCTTATCATCGAAACAGTGGAAACTTCGTAGGTGGTATCCTCGAACTGCTCACTGTTTTCTCACCCTTTATATATAGACAAGAAGGGGAAAAGGACAGGGTCAAAAAAACTTTTTTATCGATAAGCCTAATTTGTGTCGAAAGTGAGAACACATTCTTCGACAGGTTTCTTTTAATGATGAGGAAGGGCTCGTTTTAACGGCGGGGTTTTCAGTGCTTTTAATCAAATGATTGATTAGTTGAGTAAAGAGTTAATCAATCATTTGATTAAATATGCTGTATTTCCTTTTATTTGGGGTTTTTGTCCATTTTACTGGCGAAAAAATTGTTGGGCTTTGGAGGTTAATCATATTGGCGAAAGGGGGGTTCGAATAAACAAAAGTGAAATTTGCCATAAGTAAATGGGGTTATAAGTTATCCTTAAGGTTTGGATGGCCAAGGTTTCTTAATGGAAATAGAAATGATAAGAACAGGTTAAGCACCCATTTGATAAATAGACGGAAAAATTCCGCCTAATTCGAAAATGGCTTTGAAATTAGTCTAAACATACTAACATTAGTAGCACAAACCAAGGCCATGGTTTGTGCTACTATTTTTTTATAGTAGAAGTGAAGGAAGGTCGATCCGTCTATGGGA
>NZ_JACCBX010000004.1 GCF_013409995.1 Neobacillus driksii | reverse complement strand
AAGAACCCTGAAAGATGATCAGGTTGATAGGTCAGAGGTGGAAGCGTGGTAACATGTGGAGCTGACTGATACTAATCGTTCGAGGACTTAACCAATTTTTAAAAGCGAACTCGTTTTTACACACTTCTTCTGAAATTATCTAGTTTTGAGGGAATGAATTTTTTTCAAAAACCTCTTGAAAAATCTCAAAAAGACAGTATAATAAAGAATGTCTTTGAGAAAAGTAGTCTGGTAATAATGGCGAGAAGGTCACACCCGTTCCCATATCGAACACGGAAGTTAAGCTTCTCAGCGCCGATGGTAGTTGGGACTTTGTCCCTGTGAGAGTAGGACGTTGCCAGGCTGCAATACTATTATTATTCCGCAGTAGCTCAGTGGTAGAGCTATCGGCTGTTAACCGATCGGTCGTAGGTTCGAGTCCTACCTGCGGAGCCATTCTTTTATGGAGAGCTGTCCGAGTGGCCGAAGGAGCACGATTGGAAATCGTGTAGGCGGGTAACCCTGTCTCAAGGGTTCAAATCCCTTGCTCTCCGCCATAAATACACCTTTACTATTATATGGCCCCTTGGTCAAGTGGTTAAGACACCTCCCTTTCACGGAGGTAACACGGGTTCGAATCCCGTAGGGGTCACCAGAGTTCTTTTACACTAGCGTAAAATAACTTTCCATACCATGGAGGATTAGCTCAGCTGGGAGAGCATCTGCCTTACAAGCAGAGGGTCGGCGGTTCGATCCCGTCATCCTCCACCAAAGTTATTTCTATTGTCGCGGGGTGGAGCAGTCCGGTAGCTCGTCGGGCTCATAACCCGAAGGTCACAGGTTCAAATCCTGTCCCCGCAATTCGGTCTGGTAGTTCAGTTGGTTAGAATGCCTGCCTGTCACGCAGGAGGTCGCGGGTTCGAGTCCCGTCCAGACCGCCATTTTCTTTTAAGAAAAGGTGTTATAGTGTGGCTCAGTAGCTCAGTCGGTAGAGCAAAGGACTGAAAATCCTTGTGTCGGCGGTTCGATTCCGTCCTGAGCCACCATTTTTATTCTATTGATTATATGCTTGCCGGTTTAGCTCAATTGGTAGAGCAACTGACTTGTAATCAGTAGGTTGGGGGTTCAAGTCCTCTAGCCGGCACCATTATTTTGAAACTTCATATTATGTGGAGGGGTAGCGAAGTGGCTAAACGCGGCGGACTGTAAATCCGCTCCCTCCGGGTTCGGCGGTTCGAATCCGTCCCCCTCCACCAAGTTATTTTTCGTTAGAAAATAATTTTTTCTCAGTTGTGAACATAACATTATTTTAGGGGTATAGTTTAAAGGTAGAACGAAGGTCTCCAAAACCTTTGGTGTGGGTTCAATTCCTACTACCCCTGCCAATTTACTTTATTGTGGCGATTGTGGCGAAGTGGTTAACGCACCTGATTGTGGTTCAGGCATTCGTGGGTTCGATTCCCATCAGTCGCCCCATAAAACCATCATTAAAGAAAATGTTTATCATTGGGCTATAGCCAAGCGGTAAGGCATCGCACTTTGACTGCGACATGCGTTGGTTCAAATCCAGCTAGCCCAGCCAATTCGCGGAAGTAGTTCAGTGGTAGAACACCACCTTGCCAAGGTGGGGGTCGCGGGTTCGAATCCCGTCTTCCGCTCCATACTATGGCGGCATAGCCAAGTGGTAAGGCAGAGGTCTGCAAAACCTTTACCACCGGTTCGAATCCGGTTGCCGCCTTCATTGCTTTTCTTAAGTTTTAATAACGCATTTTATTGCGCCGGGGTGGCGGAACTGGCAGACGCACAGGACTTAAAATCCTGCGGTAGGTGACTACCGTACCGGTTCGATTCCGGTCCTCGGCATTACCTTACAAATTTTATTATGCCGGTGTGGCGGAATTGGCAGACGCGCACGACTCAAAATCGTGTTCCTCTGGAGTGTCGGTTCGACCCCGACCACCGGTATCTAAAAAGCACCCACAAATGTTGTTAAATCAGCATTTGTGGGTGCTTTTTGCTCTAGTAAACAAGTCATCAGGTTCCATTGAAACTAGAGAACCATGCAAGAGGGACTCAGACGCTTGAGTTGGATGAATTATCGTGAAAACGACAAAGGATTTATCAGTGGTCAGAAAATTTATTAATTTCATAACAACAACTTCAGTTTATTCTTAGGTGTTATACACGTCACTTACCTATTGTAAGAGGCATTTTTGCTTTTTGAGGTGTTTATTATATTTTCCTTGATACCTTTCCATTTAGTGGCTAAATAAAATAATAGAATGTAATATGTTGTTGTTATTGACAAATTATTTAACTACCATTAAACTTAAAAAATATTGAAAAAACTATTTCAATAAAAAATTAATAATTAGCAGCTATGAATGCTATGGATCAAACTATAGCAGGAGCAGCTTCTGGAGAGACCGCTGAAATACCGCGGCGCCGAAGGGTTCACAATCTCAGGCAAAAGGACAGAAGAGTACTGAATATTTATTTGTTGTGCTGATAATCGTAGCATGATAACTATTATTTATTATTCTTAGACCTAAGAGATTGGAGAACTTCCAATCTCTTTTTTTTGCAATAGTTTATTGATCACCGTTTCACATTATTTTCAAGGAGGAGTAAGGTATGGCACAGCAAGAATTGAAGAGGGATTTAAAAAATCGGCATGTTCAGCTAATTGCAATTGGAGGCACCATTGGCACCGGATTATTCTTAGGTTCAGGTAAAGCGATTCAATTGGCTGGACCATCGATTATCTTTGCTTATTTAATCGTGGGTATTGCTGTCTTTTTTGTTATGAGGGCACTAGGAGAACTTTTGTTGTCTAAAGCGGGTTATCAATCTTTTACAGACATTGCGGAAGATTATCTTGGATCGCGGGCTGCGTTTGTGACTGGCTGGACGTATTGGTTTTGTTGGATTATGGTTGCTATGGCTGATGTTATTGCAGTTGGCGTCTATGTACAATATTGGTTTGATATTCCACAATGGGTACCTGCTATCATCAGTTTAATCATTTTATTAGGACTCAATCTACTAACGGTAAAGCTTTTTGGAGAATTGGAGTTTTGGTTTGCTTTAATAAAAGTAATAACGATTGTCGTATTAATTGGGATTGGGGTTATTTTACTAGTCATGGGATTTAAGACCGATGCAGGAACGGTATCAGTTCAAAATCTTTGGGAACATGGAGGACTGTTTCCAAACGGAATATCAGGATTCTTACTTTCATTCCAAATGGTCGTGTTTGCCTATGTCGGTGTGGAGTTAGTGGGTGTATCGGCAGCGGAAACTTCAAATCCAGAAAAAAATATCCCATCGGCAATTAATAAAATTCCAGTAAGAATTCTATTTTTCTACGTTGGTGCATTGATTATCCTATTATGTGTGAATCCATGGACAGAGCTAAATGCAACTGAAAGTCCTTTTGTTAAAACGTTTAGTTTAGTTGGAATACCAGTAGCCGCAGGGATTATTAATTTTGTCGTATTAACTTCAGCTGCTTCTGCTTGTAACAGTGGTTTATTTTCAACAAGCCGAATCCTTTTTAATTTAAGTAAAAATGAACAGGCGCCATCCAATTT
Organism: Neobacillus driksii; assembly: GCF_013409995.1. GTDB lineage: Bacteria > Bacillota > Bacilli > Bacillales > Cytobacillaceae > Neobacillus > Neobacillus driksii. The sequence continues at coordinate 541,545 of NZ_JACCBX010000004.1, read as the reverse complement.
TGCAAAACTGAATAAAAATTATGTACCAAGCAACGCATTATTGACATCCACGCTCGTGGTATCAGTCGGCGCACTTTTAAGCAAACTTATTCCTGCACAAGCTTTTGGAATCGTGACAACCATTAGTGCGATTTGTTTTATTTGGGTCTGGGGAGTCATTCTTCTTTGCCATATAAAATACAAGAAAACACAGCCGAAGTTACAGGCAAAATCAACATTTAAAGCACCTTTTACACCATTTATAAATTATGCTGTCCTAACGTTGTTTGCAATAGTTCTCATCATTATGATGGTTGCGGAAGAAACACGTCCTGCCTTATTGCTGACACCGCTATGGTTTGTACTATTATTTATTTTGTATTCCAATAGAAGAAAAAAGGATAAAGATAGCAAACTATCCGCATAGATGCAAACCACAAAAAGAGCGCTTTTCACATTGAAAGGTGCTCTTTTGTTGGTAATCACTCATTTACACTAAAACTGAGTGACTCAAAGGTTTGTACAATTCCTTATTCAAAATGCATATGGAAAATAATCATAATCTCCTAATTTTTAGCAAATAAACCGTCAACTTCTACTGTCTCAAATATATTTATAAATGCATTTTCATCATGGTTTCGGACAATTTTCTTTATTTGTGCCGTTTCGTATCGTGTAACGACCATCATGATTATCTGTTTTTTCTCTTGAGAGTAGCCGCCATAACCTTCCGTAATTGTAAGCCCTCGATAGATTGATTCGAGTAATTCTTTTCGTATTAACTCACCTTTCGAAGTCACAATCTGCATAGTCAATTTTATATGATCCGTGTGAATGGTATCAATCATTTTACCAGTCAGATAGATAGATAAGAGTGTGTATAATGCGATATTCCAACTAAAAGCAGCTCCAGAAATAAGAACGATAATGCCGTTCATAGCAGTCAGGAGAAGACCAACGGGCGCATTACTTGTTCGGGAAAGGATAATCGCAATAATATCCAAACCACCAGAAGTTCCGGAGGACTTTAAAATGATGCCGACTCCAAAGCCTCCAATGATCCCGCCAAAAATGGTTGAGAGTAATATATTGTCTGTCACTGGAATTGCAGGCAAAAGATATAAGAAAACCGAGAGCGATATAACACAGATGAGTGTATTGATTGTTATCATTTTCCCAAGTTTAAAATAGCCTAAAATCAGTAAGGGTAGATTTAGCAGCAGATTCATTAAGCCAATATCAAATGGAGTGATTAACCCAATCAAAATAGCAATACCACTTATCCCGCTACTCAAGATTCCATATGGAACTAGAAAGAAATTAAAGGCAAAAGCCACAACCAATGAGCCTGCGATAACAAATAGATTTTTCAAACCATTAAACCCCTTTAAATAAATATAGTATGATTACTTGAAATGGTAGAATGTGGGGTTAAAGTTTCTCCGAAAACAGACACATACTTTTTATGTAAATTTTAATAACCCGAATGTTAATTTCTCCATTTATGTATAAAGAAACCCGCCCCTAAATTGGGACGAGTTTGTGCTCTTTCTCGTCATAGACTTTAATTATTAAAAAATAATTTATCACGAGTGAAATGGGGAGTCAATATATTTTATTAATATAGCATTAGAATGAAAATTCCAAATATTAAATCACACTTACGTTAACCTCATTTTGAGGAATCACGAAGAACCTTACAATTAATTATTCTTTCCAATTGGCCTTTGCTTCTTCCTCAAGTACCTTTAATCTTTTGTAATAATCAGGAATTTCATTAAGATGAGCCAATGCAATTTTTCCAGTAGTAATTGGATCATCTCCTGTGACATTAGTTTGGCTGGATATTTTTCCATGTTCAAGCTCTATATTTACTCCCATCCAAAACTCAACTAAATCAAACTTGCTTTTATTAAAATCAATTCCTAAAAGTAAAGCAATTGCTGCTGCTTCATCTTTAGAAAAAAATTTAGCCCTCGTTGCAGGACGATTATTTCTATACCAGTAGTGACTTCCATTGGTTAGATATTGATAGTGCATAGGATTGTAATAACCGTTATAGAAGTGGTTCAAATATGGACGATTATAGTTGTAAAGAACACATCTCTCCTAAAAAGGTAGTTATCAACAATATACGTTAGGTACCTAGTTTTGGGCATGCCTTTCTAGAATAAATGGGATCTCATTATGATTCAATCAAGTGCTTAGAAAAAGCCATACCACTTGACATTTTTTTAAAAAAAATATATGGTTATCTTCGGTAACAGTTATCTATGGTAACTATTTTTATGGGAGGGGGAGAAAGAATTGGAAGGTTTTTTTCAGCGGTATTTAAGTCTGTATAGGCCACTAATTACTAAATTAAATGAACTAATGAGTACTTATGAGCTTTCTTATTCTTTATGGCAAGTTATTTTTTATATTAAAAACAATGGGCCTTCGACACTTGTAGATATTGCAAATCAATATAATGTGGAAAAACCAACGATTACGAGGAGAGTCCAACGTTTGGAGGATCTCCAAATTGTGAAGCAAATTCCTGGTATGGATAAGCGTGAGAAAGTCATTCAGTTAACAGAAGTAGGAGAAGAAATTTACCAAGCATGTCGAAATAAAATAACCGCACTAGAAATTAGTATTATGGATGACATCGCACTTGAAGATCAAATGATTTTGTTTCAAACGCTCCCTAAAATACAGGCAAATATTATGAAAGGCGATGGAAGTAAAAGTGAGTAAACCAAAATTATGGACAAAGGATTTTATCATTGTATCCAGCGTTAATTTTTTGTTAACGTTAGTCTTTTATTTATTAATCGTGATAATAGGGGTTTTTGCTGTAGATGAATATCATGCTTCTGCAAGCCAGGCCGGGCTTGTTACCGGGATTTTCATAGTTGGAACACTAATTGGGCGTCTGTTTATTGGCCGCAGTATCGATTCAATTGGTCGTAAAAGAACGTTGTTTATTGGATTGATTCTTTATATTTTAACAACGTCTCTATATTTTATTCATTTGGGTATCACCTTCCTGCTTATTACCCGGCTATTACATGGTATTACTCTGGGGATCGCAAGCACAGCGACAGGAACCATTGTGGCTCAAATTATCCCAAAGAGTAGAAAAGGAGAAGGTATCGGTTATTATAGTATGAGTTCGACATTAGCTACAGCAATCGGACCGTTCATTGGACTATATATGAGCCAACATACTAGCTCTCAATCCATTTTTAGTCTCTGCCTCGCTTTGGGAATCTTCAGTTTGATTACAGCCTTCTTTGTAAATGTGCCGGCACTTGAAGGAGCAACAAAGACAACAGAAATAAAAGGAGTCAAACTTTCTCATTTTATTGAGCCAAAAGCAGTTCCAATTGCATTGATTACGTTAATTATCGGGTTCTGTTACTCGAGTGTTCTGTCTTTTATTAATTTCTATGCAATTGAAATTAACCAGGTTCGTGCAGCAAGTTTCTTCTTTCTTGTGTATTCTATAGCAGTATTAATTTCACGCCCATTCACAGGCCGTTTATTAGACGTGAAAGGGGCAAACTATGTGATGTATCCAGCCTTTGTTCTTTTTACAGCAGGAATGCTGCTTTTAGGTTCAGCCCACAACAGCATCACTTTGTTATTTGCGGGTATACTGATTGGTCTCGGATTTGGGAATATGCAGTCGTGCACTCAGGCAATCGCTGTTAAACTGACACCTCCTCAACGTATGGGTCTTGCCACGTCGACTTTCTTTATATTCCTTGACGCTGGGCTTGGATTTGGTCCCTATTTGTTAGGCTTCGTCCTTCCTTTTTCCAGCTATAGTACTCTTTATATGATTCTAGGAGTTGTAGTGATTCTATCTTCTGGTCTTTACTTTTTATTGCACGGAAAGAAAGAAAGAGCTAGTATGAATGCTTTAGCTCGGCAATAAACTCAGCATAAAGCCAAAAATAAACTAGTTATCAATCAAAACTTGTTTATTTTTGGCTTGTTCGTGCTTAAGGAATGTTGATTTATCATTTGATTATTTACAAATCAGCTACTAGCCTTCAATTTTAATTCATTAGAAGAATCATCTGCTGGCTTCTTCCAGAACAATGTTAAAATAATTCCTAGTGTGATGATCATTGTGGCAAAGTAGTAAGGGTAGTTAATATCCATATCAAATAACATCCCTCCTAAAATAGGTCCACTTATGTTCGCTAAGCTTGTAAACATAGAGTTCATGCCACCAACGAAACCTTGCTCATTTCCTGCAATCGTTGAAAGATATGACGTAACAGCCGGTCGGAATAAGTCAAATCCAACAAAAACAATAAATGTAACAAGCAAGATAGACAAATACGATTGGACTACTGTCATTAAGTAGACAAGTACTGCAGATAAAATTAAACTGTATCGAATCAGCTTTATTTCTCCCCAAACTCGTGTAAGTCGGTCAAATAGTAAGACTTGGGAAATTGCGCCAAAAATGGCACCACCTGTGATCACTACGGCTATATCGGAGGGTTTAAATTGAAATTTATGGTCCGCAAAAAGACTAAAGAATGATTCAAAAGCTGCTAACCCAAAAGAAGCAATAAAAATTAGTAAAAAAGCAATGAGATACTTTGGTTCAGTAACACGTTTGAAGCCAAGTTTTCCTCCCGAAGATTTTTCAATTTCTTCATCAGCACGTTTTGGCTCAGATAAACAAATAATCGATAGAATTGCAGCGGTCACACCAAGGGCTCCTGCAAAAAAGAATGGTACACGTATACCAAAGTCTGCTAAAAATCCACCAATCCCTGGACCAATGATAAATCCTGTACTTATTGCAGCTGACATATAACCAAGTGCTTTAGGGCGTGTATCCAAATTGGTAATATCTGCAATAAAGGCTGTTACAGCAGGCATTATGAAAGCTGCACTAATTCCACCTAAAATGCGGGAAATAAATAACGTTTCGATTTCTTTACCTATTCCGAACAAAAATTCAGAAAATCCGAAAATAAATAACCCTATGACAATCATAATTTTTCTACCAAATTTATCTGCTGCTTTTCCTGCAAATGGTGAAACAATCAATTGAGCAATCGCAAAGGCTGCCGTTAAATACCCAATCGTTGTTCCTGAAATACCTAATTCATTCATGAGTGTAGGTAATACCGGAATCACTAAACCAATACCCAAAAAGGCAATGAATAAATTCATTAATAGTAATCCTAAGGTGACTTTATTATTTTTCATCTTTACATTCTCCTTAACTAAATCGAATACCACACAGTATCTTGTATGGTTCTCAGTTGTTTACAGTTTTTATCCTAGTGTATATAGTAACTATATAGTCAAGGATGGTGATGTAAAAAATGATTAATAAAAATAGAAAATACTTAACCACTGGAGAATTTGCAAAGCTTTGTAAAGTAAATAAACAGACACTTTTTTATTACGATCAAATTGGACTTTTGTCTCCTTTATTGAAAAATGAAAAAGGATACCGATATTATTCCATTCGCCAAATAGAGCTATTCTTTGTTATTGATTTATTAAAGAGTCTTGGTATGTCTCTAAATGACATTCATCAATACATGCAAAATAAATCACCTGAAAGTTTTTTGTCCTTAATGTATCAACAAAAAGAGGAAATTGTGAAAAAGCGGCAGGAGATTGAAATGAGGGAAAAAATTATTCAGGCAAAAATAGATTTAATGGAAGAAGCCTCACAACTTGATTTTTATCAAATTTCTCTTGAACAATTACCAGAAGCCACTCTGTATTTAAGTAAAAATATTGAAAACATAACGGATGAAGAATTTGTAGAAGTCATTTCAGATTTTATTGATGAATTGTACAGATCAAAGCTTGATACAGGTTATCCAATTGGTGTGATAACCAAACGCGAGCATGTATTAAAGGGAGAATTCACAAATTATAGCTATTTATATATCGAACAACCTAATCCGAGAAAAGGATATCCGTATTTAAAAGCCGTTAAGGGAAACTTCCTTATTGGATTTCATATTGGGGATGAAAAAACAATACATAAAACATATAAGCGACTATTATCAGAGATGGAACATTTAAATTTAGTTTTAGGTGAATACGTTTTTGAAGAATATATTTATGATACAGTTGTCAAAAACCAAAAGGATCAGTACGTCACAAAAATAATGATGCATGTTCATCAACAAGAGGAAAATTGTAGCTGGGGATGATTATCTTTGGTATTGAAGAGAACTTGCGTCGATAAAGAGATTTAGTAACCAAATTTTGTTATATTGGAGGTAAGTGAGTCAAAGGGGGAAATACGTTTATGATTCCAAAAATAGAAACTAGTTCAGTTACTCCAATAAGAGAAAAAGGGGTGGATTCCATTGTCGACTGGTTCGATCAGCATCAACATTCGTTCTATACGATCGGTTGGTACTATCTTCGGAATCAGGAGCAAATGGAAGAACTTTTTTACCAGTCTATTAAAAAAGTTCACAAGAAGTTGCCTCAATTTAAAAGAGAAACATCATTCGAAACTTGGGTTACATCTATTTTTATTCATACCTGTCGAGAGCTTTCTGTTGATAATAGTTTACAACTTTCAGAGAAAAGTGAAGAACGGCAAGAGTTATTTAACGCACTTGATCAATTGAAAGAGAACGAGAGAGAAGCGATGGTCCTTACATATGTTAAAGGAATCCCAAAGGAAGAAGCTACAAAACTTCTCCAAGTTTCTGAGGGGAAGTTGAAAGAGCTTTTATTTTACGGAATCCAGTTATTTAGAAAAGAAATGGGAAACGGAGCAACCTACAATGGCTGTAAGGAGTATCATGAGGTTTACATCGATTACTTAGAAAGAACGCTAGACCGGCAGAGAAAGATTGATTTAGAGAAACATCTATATCATTGCCAGGATTGTCAGGAGGATTTGGCATCCTTTCAGGAAGTCATGGTAACCTTGTTAAATCTTCCTGAAAGGATGAAAGAATTACATATGCCAGCTGGTTTCATGGAAAATGTAAAAGATAGGCTGGCAGAAAAGGAAAAGCACAGACAACAGAAGAACAAGAAACGTATAAGAATAGGACTTGTTTTTGCAGGTGTATTCGCATTATTAATAGGTATAGAATTTTTTACTAGGGCGTTTTCCAACCTTTACTATACCTGGGCAGAAGAGGATCAGGAATTGCGTACATTTCTTCAACAGGACCTTGGAGAACCCTTGAACCTTGAAGCCGAAAGCAGCGGGATAAAAATAAAGATAAAAAGCGCGATTGCTGATGAAGTGCAGACGATTATTTTTTATGAGATAGAGGATACGGAAGAGGACAATCAATATGCAATGGAAAACTTTGAAGGTATTTTTGTAGAAAACCAAGATGGAATTATGAGTCCTGAAGGATATCAAAGCTACTATCCACCCGACCTCGAATCGCATGTAAATAAGGAAGAAAAGAATGTGTTTCAAGGGAAGATGAGTCTCCTGCCACTAAAAGGTAATAATGGGACGATCAAACTGAAGATCATAAAGCTTCACAAATTGCTTCGTAATTCCTCGGACCCCAATGGTTTTAGTGCTTATGGGAACATGGAATATGAAACTGGTGAGTGGAACTTCGAAATTCCTGTAACAAAACAGCCTTCCGTCGAATATGCACTGGATGAAGAAATTGAGGTCGAAGGAATTCCGGTTCGTTTTAATAAACTAACCATTGCTCCTACAGCGACAATTCTGCAATATAGTATTAGTAATAAACAGGCAAAGAAACGGATAGATGATCTTAATTTTGACAATCTGGAAGTGAACAATAAAAAACTGAAATCTGATATGTATCGAGGATCATTTTTTGATTCACAGCAAGACGTAAATTGGTTTACTTTTCAAAAACACTTTGGCCCTCTTTTTGGAGAAAAACCGGAGGAGGTTAACATTCAACTGGATTTAGTTCATTTATCATATGATGACCCAAAAAACATTGAATTGGATGCTTCTCAGGTATATCCTCAAACATTTGAATATGCGGGAAGTACAATCTCCATCGACAAGGTGGAAATTGGACAACCCACCAAAGTTGTCATCAGCAATCATGAAATTAAGAACCGTGCATATGAGACGTTGAACTTTCAAATTGTCGGTGAGGATGAAAACGATATTAGTTCATTGGAGATGAGTTCTGAAGGAGTACTTATTGATAAAAACGGGGTCGAATACGATATGAATGAACCTGTCGCATATGAAGAAATCGAGCAGCCCCGTCATTTCATTACAGTTCAAAGCATGGAGTTACAGAGTAACACCGCCGGAGAAAATGTAATTCCTAAAAGGCTGGAGATTTATGGATATAACGCAACAAAATATTTGGATGATGTTATAAAGATTTCGTTAAATAATAAGTGAGTAAAGTGCTAATCCAGCAAGCTTGATAAATATTGTAGTTAAAGAGGAATATTGAAAAGTGGTTTTAAACGGTTGTACGTGGGATATTAATTGGAATTCAGTATTGAAAACATGAAAAGGACATCCCAGGCATATAGGGGATGTCCTTTGCTATACACTTATTAACTTTATGGACTATTAATAATCATAGGGATAAGTTTAGAATTCCGGGAAAAAGTACATGAAAACGGTTTAATTAATATTTATTAAATAATAATAAAAAATTAAACTTAATATAAGTGGAAGTAATGAAAGCTTTCTTTAATAGATTTAGTAGTTTACCACCAACATGTATAAATCACTCTATAAGGAAAGCATAAGAAAAAACAGTCAAAAAGAGTTTAGGAGTGGAATGAATGAACGTTAAATGGTGGCAGACAGCAGTAGTTTATCAAGTATATCCGCGCAGTTTTCAAGACAGTGATGGCGACGGGATTGGTGATTTGAAGGGAGTAACTCGTCGATTAGATTATTTAGAAAAACTGGGGATTACTGCTATTTGGTTAAGTCCAGTTTACAAATCACCTAATGATGATAATGGCTACGATATAAGTGATTATCAAGATATTATGACGGAATTTGGTACAATGGATGATATGGATGAGCTAATTAAACAAGCAGACCAAAGAAATATCAAAATTATTATGGATTTGGTCGTTAACCACACATCCGATGAACACAAGTGGTTTACTGAATCTCGTAAAAGTAAAGATAATCCATACCGTGATTACTATATCTGGAGAGACCCGGTTAACGGTGAAGCTCCCAATTCTTTAAAATCAACATTTAGTGGCTCTGCTTGGGAGTATGATGAAGAAACAGGTCAATATTATTTACACCTTTTTAGTAAAAAACAGCCAGACCTGAACTGGGAAAATGAAAAAGTTAGACAAGAAGTTTGGGATATGATGAATTTTTGGTTGGAAAAAGGTGTTGGCGGATTCCGGATGGATGTAATTGATTTAGTAGGTAAAATTCCTGATGAAGAGATATTAGGCAATGGACCGAAATTGCATGAGTATTTGCAGGAAATGAATCGTGAAACTTTTGGTAAATATGATGTATTAACAGTGGGAGAAACATGGGGGGCAACGCCAGAGATTGCGAAGCTATATTCTGATCCAAAACGCAATGAGTTATCAATGGTCTTTCAGTTTGAACATATCGGATTAGATCAACAACTTGGAAAGGAAAAATGGGATTATAAACCACTAGAAGTAAATGAACTAAAATTAGTTCTTAGTAAGTGGCAAACAGCTTTAGGGAATGAAGGCTGGAACAGTTTGTTTTGGAATAATCATGACTTGCCAAGAATTGTCTCTCGTTGGGGAAATGATACAACCTACCGTGTGGAAAGTGCAAAAATGTTTGCGATTTTACTTCACCTAATGAAGGGAACTCCTTACATCTATCAAGGGGAAGAAATTGGAATGACCAATTATCCTGTCAATGATATTAGTGATGTTGAAGACATTGAAAGTGTGAACATGTATCATGAACGGTTGGCGAATGGATATAAGAAAGAGGATATCATTGCTTCGATTAATTTTAAAGGGCGTGATAATGCTCGGACACCAATCCAATGGGATCGAACAGAAAATGCTGGATTCACAACAGGAATACCTTGGTTACACGTAAATCCAAATTATCAAGTAATTAATGTAGCCGCTAATTTGGAAGATCCAAATTCTATTTTTTACTGTTATCAAAAATTGATTCAACTAAGAAAAGACAATCCAATTATTGTTTGGGGAGAATATGAATTAGTAACCGACACATCGGAACAAGTTTTTATGTATCTACGAAAATATGAGGGTGAGACTTGGGCTGTAGTAGCCAACTTTGGTGAGCAAAAGAAAACTTTACAACTTGAAAATTTGGGACAAAGTAATGACGTCATTATAAGTAATTACGAAAGATCCTCCGTTGATTTTCAACAACTTGAATTAAAACCATTTGAAGCACTTGCTGTAAAGTTATAAAGAATAGCAAAAGAGATGAAGCGGGGAAAGCAGGATAGAGAGTTTCATCGCACTTCTCATTGAAACCTTTATAGCATAGAAAGGACCGATTGGTAAAAATCCTAGAATTAGGATTTCTATCAATCGGTCTTATTCATTCTATGATTTAAAGATAAACCGTATTTGGATATTTATGCTTATTAGTTTGATTCTACTTAGTTAACTTTTGGAATCGTAAGGGTCACTGTTGTTCCTCTCATCAATTTACTTGTATAAGTTAAGCCATATTCAACTCCATAGGTAAGTTGTATACGATGATGAACATTTTGAACCCCATATCCTTTCGTTTTAGTAGTTAGAATGGTTTTTAACAATTCAGGCTCCATTCCACACCCATTATCAGAGACACTAAAGATTAGATTGTTATCTGATTGCTTTGCTGTAATAGTTAAAACAGCTTTTCCAGGGCTTTCTTTATGATCTATCCCATGATTAATAGCATTTTCAACCAAGGGTTGTAAAAGAAGGTTCAGCATGGTGTAATCTAAAATCTCTTCGTCAACTTCGCAACGAACATCAAATGAATCTGAATGCATCATTCGCTGAATTTGAACATAGGATGTTGTGTTTTCTAATTCTTCCCGTACAGAAATAGTATTTTTTCCTCTATTTAATGTTGTACGATAAAATGTAGAAAGAAGTTGAGCCATCTTACTTATGTCTTCTTGTTCCGCAATAATTGCCTTACTGTTAATAAGCGAAAGGCTATTATAAAAAAAGTGTGGATTGATTTGAGCTTGTAATGCTTTCATTTCATACTCTTGTTTTGCAATTTTACTCTTATAAACTTCATTTATCATTTCTTGTAGTTTATTAACCATATTGGAAAAGCGACGAATTAGGTTCCCAATTTCATCAGTTGAAGAATTTGCAACGGTTACAGATAAATCGCCTTTTTCGATCAGTTCCATATTTTTCTCTAACTTTTCTAAAGGACGAACCGTAAACTTCGAAAGAAAGTAGATGGATAGAAACAAAATCACTACACATAACAAAATCACGATAAAAATGGTGACAGTTATCTTATAAGTAGAAGCATAAATGGTGTCTAAAGGACGGTATAGATATGCTGTCCAACCATAGGATGTTGATGAGGAACCCTTAAAAACAAAATCCTCCTGTAGGGAACCAGCGTTTAACTTTTTTAGTAATTCGTTTGTTGTCAGTTCATATGATTTATATTTCTCCTGAAAATCTTGGAAGGTATAAACAAGTTTATTATTTTCATCAAGGATGACAAGTCCGTAATTGTTCTCAAATAAACGAGACATGTTATCAAAGACATGCTCGTAATCAATATCTATATAAACTACATTGGTTATACTGTGATTTCGATCAAATATTTGGCTGACTACTTCAAAAGTCCGATCAGCTGCTGAGACAACAAATTTTGGAGTGGACGTTTCTAAAATTTGATCAAACCAGCTTTTTTGTTCAATGTTTGTTAGAGGACGAAGAATATCACCATGTGAGTACATTGGATTATCACTAAAAATGGTGATTGTATTTATCTCACTGTATAAAAAGTGGTTATTTAAGGATAAAGGATCTAGTATGTCCCTGTAAAACACATACATTTCATAGGAATTGTCATACTCAGTAGTAACTCCTCTCTTCACATCTTCATTCCAAACAATTTGGTTAATCACATTCGTATAAGTAGTAACTTTATAATCAATACTTGAAATTGCTTGGTTTAGGGACTCTTCTAAAACTTCACCTTCTCGATTGATTAGTATATGTTGGATTTGATAATAGCAATAACTCCCCAATGCGACGACTGGTAAAATACTTGATAATAGGCATATAACTAAAATTTTACTTCTGAATTTTAAATTTTTAAACCAAGTAATAATTTTCCACATAAGAAACTTCTCTTTCTATTGCTTTTTCATCTGTCGATATTTTTCAGGACTTGAGCCGAAATGTTCCCGAAAACTTCGAACAAAATAGGATAGATTATGATAGCCTAGCTGTTTACATATATCAGTGATTTTCATATTGGTATTATTAAGGAGATCCTTTGCATTTTCCATCCGCAGATTCTTTATGTATTTATTAATTCCACATCCTGTTTCTTTTATAAAAATCTCGCTTAAATAACTTGGGGACAAGTACACTTTTTCAGCTAGTAAATTCAAACTTAAGTCTTCTCCATAGTGCTCGGTTATATATTGTTGCACGAGATGAATGACGTGTTTAGGTGATTGTTCTTTTTTCTCTAATTTTTTTATCACTTCATCCTGAACATGAGCTAATATTTTTTCAATTCCAGAAAAATGTCGACAAGAAAAAATAGACTCCATCTTTTTATTAATCAATTCTTTGTTATAATGCGGCAGCTCTTGACAAAGTGACTGTAAAAGATTTGAAAAGAAATAGCGCACATAAATATGAGAAAGTCCCTGTTTTGCTTGATATTTTTGAAATAGAAGTTTCATGTTTTGTTTAAAGGTAACAATATCTACTAATTGAATAGCAGATTTTATTTTTTGTAGAATATGTTCATCTTGTTCAAGATACTCTATGCTTTCTTTGGTTGAGGTATCTATTGGATAGATATAGGTATCAGAATAGAAAAAACGATCTTCTAGATTCTGTTCCAACTCATCATAAATTTCAGATAACTCACTTGGAGAAAAGTATTCGTTACTGACCGATATATAGCAATTTATTCCGTATTCTAAGTAGACCCTTTTTTGTATCTTTACTGCAATTTCTTTATGTAACGTATTTCTATCCGTTTTCCCAAATAACAATAGGATTTGAAACGGATTCAAATTAATAAACTCGCACGGATAATTTGGGATCATTTTCTTAATCTGCTTATAAAAGAAAAAAGTATCCTCTTCCTTTGGTAGTCGATCAAAAAATGGTTCTTCAAACTGCATTAACATTACGGAAGAATAATGATTTAAAAAATCAAAGTTCATATTGGGATATTCATTTTTTAGCAAATCTATTGGAGTCTTGTTAATTAGGCGGTATAAAACATGAGTTTTAAGGAATTCACTATTTGCTTCTCTAAGTTCATGTTCCTTCTCTTCTCTTTTTATATTTTGCAATACTGTAGAAATGGTATTCTTAAATTCTACTGGTTTTACAGGTTTCAAAATATATTCTACAGCCCTTAAAGATATCGCCTTCTTGGCATAATAAAAATCATCATGACCACTGAAAAATATAATATGGAGGTTAGGATAAAGCTCTCTAGCCCTAGTTGCTAATTCAATTCCATCAACAAAAGGCATCTTTACATCTGTAAATAATATATCTACAGGCTGTGTTTCTAATTGCGACAGAGCCTCTTTTCCGTTGGAGGCTTCGTCTATTTCAAGTTGAAAATTGTACTTATTTAGAAGAAAACGAATAACATTTCTTTCGTCTCTTTCGTCATCTACTATCAAGATACGATACATTTGTGTTACCTCCTATAAGTAATTCATGATGATTATATCATTGCGATTTCCTTTCTTATACTTTGTGTTAAAAGTTCCGGAAAAAAGTACATGAAAACGTTTTTTTAAATATTTTGGATTAATCTATTATCACTTAGACTAAACGTAAGCTTATATTAATTGGCCAGAACTTAAAATGGTCAGAGACAAATAAACGTTGGAGGGGTCATTATGAAGAGGTTTAGAACCTTATGTAAACGGATGACGATACTATCTATGGCGTCCATGTTGAGCTTTTCATTAGCAGCATGTGTCGATTCATCTTCACCGCAAGAAAGTGCATCCACAACTGAAGATGGAAAAACAGTTATTACAATGGGACGTGTTACAGCTGCAAACCCGAAATTACCGGAGGGTGATACGTATGAGAACAATGCTTATACACGACTTGTTGATGAAAAGTTGGATGTAAAAATTGTCAATCAATTTGAAGCTGAAGGAGAAGATTACGATCGTCAGGTGGCTCTAGCAATTGCATCAGGTGAATTGCCAGATATGATGCGAGTGAATTCAAAAGAAGAATTGAAGGAGTTAGTTGAAAACGATTTAATTGCTGACTTAACAGATGTTTATAAGGAACGTGCAAGCGATAATATTAAAGAAATATATGACTCTTATGGCGGAAGAAGCCTAGCTGATGCGACATTTGATGATCGTCTAATGGCGATTCCTGCAACCAATGGAGCAAATGCGCCAAACATGGTATGGATCAGACAAGATTGGATCGATAAACTAGGATTGGAGTTAGATAAAGACGGAGACAGTCTTATCACATTAGAAGAGTTAGAAAATACTGCGAAGGCTTTCATAGAAAATGATCCTGGTGCCTCTGGTAATCCTGTTGGCATTCCTTTTGCACATTGGTTGAATGCGGGGGATTACGGTGGATCGGCTTTAACAATGTCCTCTGTAGCGGGTGTTTTTAATGCACATCCTAGACATTATATTGAAGATGAAAATGGAAATATCACGTATGGATCAACTACCGAAGGTACCAAAAAAGCACTTGGAGTTTTAGCTGATTTATTTGATAAAGGAATTATTGATCCACAATTTGGAACCAGAACCTGGGATGACATCATGGCACTTCTAACAAACGGACAGACTGGTATCGTAACAGGTCCATGGCATATCCCAGATTGGGGACTCTCTGCAGTAAGGGAAATGGATAAAAATGCAGAGTTTGTCGCTTATACATTAGAAGGAGACAATGGAAAAGCAAACGTTTTTCGTGAAAATCCTACTGGCTCATTTATCGTAGTTAGAAAGGATTATGCCCATCCTGAATTAGCAATAAAAATCTTAAATTTATTTTATGATGAATTAGGGAATGCAACGGATCTAGAAACTGATTATCCAGAAATTGCAAAATATAATGAGCTTAGTGTAGATGGTTCAACGAGACCATTTAACATTGAAGTTTATAAATCTACTAGTACACTAGATGATTTTTCAGACTTAATTCTACCTGCAGTAAATGGTGAAACTTCAATCGAGGATATAACAAAAGCTGGTATTAAAAATGATGCTAAAACGATTCTTGAATATATAGAGAATCCTGAAAACGCAGAAACGTCAGCATGGGCAAAATACCATTCACGTATGAAAGGAATAGGCTTGATTGAAAAACTTACCACAGAAGATACTTTCAATTGGACAACCCCTGTATATTATGGCACAACCGCTACAATGGAGAAGAAGGGGGCTAACCTTTTAAAATTAGAAGAGGAAGATTTTATAAAAATTGTAACTGGTACTGAACCATTAGACTATTTTGATACATTTGTTTCCAAATGGAAGAAACAGGGCGGAGATGAAATTTTAGCTGAAATAGAAGCAGAATTGGCAGAACAGCAATAAGAAACAGTAATAAGGGCTGCGTTGCAGCCCTTATTTATAAGGAGGTTTTTTTATGAAGGTACAGACTGCAAAAACTGCCAGCTGGACAAATGCAAAAACGAGAAAACAAGAGAAAAAATGGAATACGGCAAATTCCGTTTATCATCTGATGATGCTACCGGGAATGATCTTTCTTTTGATATTTAGTTATATTCCCATGTTTGGAATTATCATGGCTTTTCAGGATTATATTCCTGCAAAAGGCATGTTAGGGTCAGAATTTGTAGGGCTGGAACACTTTATCTATATGTTTCAATTACCAGATATCGGACAAGTTTTTAGGAATACAATGGTTATTGCCTTTGGGAAAATACTATTAGGTACTTTTGGTGCCATTATATTCTCTATTTTATTGAATGAAATCCGTCTGAAATTCTTAAAAAAATCAATTCAAACAGTTGTCTATTTGCCCCATTTTCTATCATGGGTTGTACTGGCAGCTGTAGTGGTCAATATGTTTAGTCTGGACGGGATTGTGAATCAAATCTTAAGCTTTTTCGGTTTGGAAAATTTGAATTTCCTTGGTAGTAATTCACTATTTCAACCATTATTAATTGGTACGGATGTATGGAAGGAATTTGGATTTAATTCGATTGTTTATTTAGCAGCCATTACCGCTGTTGACCCAGGACTTCATGAAGCAGCTAGTATTGATGGGGCCAATTGGTGGAAGAGAGTTTGGCATATCACACTCCCGAGTATGCTTCCAATTATTCTTCTTTTGGCAATTCTTAGCTTACCCAATATTTTAAATGCAGGGTTTGATCAAGTTTATAACCTATATACACCAATGGTATATGAAACAGGTGATATTTTGGACACTTATGTCTACCGAATCGGATTACTAGGTCGTGAGTATAGTTTCGGGACAGCAGTAGGGATATTTAAATCAATAATTGGTATGATCCTAATCATCTCAGCAAATGAAATGGCTAAAAAGTATACGGACCGTAAATTATTCTAAGGAGGACAACAATATGGTTGAAAGTAAAAGTATTTCAGCACGAATTGGACGAATTGTTATTCATACCATTGTGATTACTTTGGGGTTGATCTGTCTGCTCCCTTTATGGAATATTGTTGCCACTTCTTTTAGTAGTAGTGAGGCAGTTACAGCAAATGCGGTAGGGTTAATACCCGTAAATTTTACGACTGAAACATATAAGATGATCATGGAGGATGCACAATTTTGGCGTTCGTTTGGAATTTCGGTACAACGAGTATTTCTATCACTAATAATCAATATGGTATTGATTGTGTTAATGGCTTATCCTCTATCGAAATCTACTAGGGTCTTTAAAGGTAGAAACATCTATATGAATCTACTAATTTTCTCAATGTTATTTAGTGGCGGGATGATTCCAACGTATTTAGTAGTGAAAAATTTAAACCTATTGAATACAATATGGTCCCTGGTTTTACCTGGTGCGGTACAAGTTTTTAGCGTTATATTAATCATGAACTTTTTTATAGGGGTACCTAAATCGTTGGAAGAAGCGGCAATTATGGATGGAGCCAATCCATTACAAATATTAGTAAAAGTTTTTATTCCCATCTCATTACCAGCATTAGCTACAGTTGCTTTGTTTAGTATAGTAGGGAATTGGAATGACTTTTTTTCAGGATTAATATATATGACGAAAGTTTCTAATTATCCATTAATGACCTATATACAATCATTATCCATTAATATCGAAGAAATGTTGAAGTCAGGCGCAAACGCTAATTCTTTAGAAAATATGATGGAAGTCTCAAATAAGAATTTAAACGCTGCAAAAATTGTGGTTTCTATTATTCCTTTATTAGTGATTTATCCATTGTTACAAAAATATTTTATTCATGGTATCGTTGTAGGCTCTGTTAAAGAATAGTAAATGATTACTACACTACACGGATCATTTGATGATTTGTGTAGTGCTTTATTTTGTAATGCGAAATTTAATCGATTTGATGAAACTTTTGAGGTGAGATATGAAACATTTTCTGAATATGGAAGGAACATTTTATCGCTTCTTAACAAGATTTGTTGAGTTGATTATATTGAATTGCATGTTTTTAATTTTTTGCGTCCCCATTTTTACGATTGGTGCTTCTACGACGGCAATGTACTCTGTAACATTAAAAATGGTTCGTAATGAAGAAAGTGGCTTATATAATGGATTTTTTCAGGCATTCAAGAAAAATTTCAAGCAAAGTACGAGTATCTGGATCTTGTTATGGTTCACTGGGATAATCTTATTATTAAATTATTTATATTTACAATTATATGATGGGGATTTTACACTGCTTATTATTTTTAGTCTATTGTTTTTCACGTTCATCCATTTATTATTAACGATACTAATTTTCCCTTATGTTGCCCGTTTTGAAAATACAATAAGAGAATCAATGGTAAATGCATTGAAAATTGCTGTTACGAATCCATTCCAAACTATTCCTGTGCTAATTTTTTCAATTGGTCCAGTATTGCTAATTTTCCTTTCTCCTCATTTATTCCTAGTTGCTCTATATCTAAGTATATTTTTGGGGTTTTCTCTTGTAGCATATTTAAATTCATTCCTGTTTCGAAATATATATGAAAAATATTAATTTTGAAGTAATCCTTAGCGAATAATTGTTATGTTAATTAAATTTGATGCTTTCTAAAATTATATATAATAAGTGAGGCTTAACGTGAAAACCACAGTTTTAACCCCCATTAAGAAAGAATTAAGATTAATTGAAGGTATTTATTCTGCTATGCCTGCATATCATTAAACAAAAATGTCCAATCGGATGTTTTTTGTTTAATGATTTTTTTCGACAAAAAACGCAAAATGGTCTTGACGATAGAGTGAAAACTTTGTAATATAGTAACTGTGTTTAAGTTCTTCATCTTTTGTTAATACTTACTTTTGTGCGGGTGTAGTTTAATGGTAAAACCTCAGCCTTCCAAGCTGATGTCGTGAGTTCGATTCTCATCACCCGCTCCATACATATTACCAAACGCAGTGTATCGTTACTTGAGAACGATGCATTGCGTTTTTTTATTTTTAAGCTGTTTTATAAGGCCGCGTTAATGGCTGCCTATGATATAGTACTTTGCGTCACCACCATGAATCTGAGTAAACATCTTCATCAATGACTCTGTCAGTCTTTCAGCACTATTCATTGTTGTAGAAGGCTGTAAATAGATGATCTGCAATGCGTTTTTGGTAGCTTCTGTTACCGGTGCTCTATTGGAATCTACAAAAGGGCTCCCAAATGGTCCAATCTCGTCCGATGAGACAATCAGATTTTCTAATGAATTCATCCGGCCATTCAAACCTAAATATTCTTCTCCGGCCATACCTACCTTGATTTTAATTGTTCCCTCTAATTGATCGCTATTATAAATACCAATCGGCACTTGATATTGCAGGGAAAAAAAGTTATTGATATCAATGGCACTTTGGACTGTGGTAAGATAATTCTGTTTCTGAACTCTGCGGTATAGAGCCTCTGCCGAATGGCGATAACGGTTAGGGTCCTTGTCAAATGTTTTAAAAATACTGCGCCATTCTTGAATTCCTGGAAGCTCTGTTAGATTTTTATTTTCTAAATCAAAGTAAATCGACTCTTGAAAAAGCTGCAGTCTTCCTTTTACCATTTGTGGGGAATCACCGACGGTAATATCTTTGTATTCGATGACTCCAAGCTTAAAATTGGGAATCTTGCTAATGATTTCTGACGAAAGCTGAATTTCCAATCATTCCACCTCCAAAATTTCATAAAAATAGTTTATCATAATGAGATGTGTACCGAAAAATTAACGGCTTACTATAGATATTTTTGAAGAAGGGAGGTTTTCATATGAATATTGATCAATTCAAGAAGGAAGTCATTGAGTATAGCAAAACAATTGGCATTGATAAGATTGGTTTTACCACTGCAGATCCTTTCACTGAGTTAAAGAATAGACTGATTCGCCAACAGGAGCTTGGGTACCAATCAGGTTTTGAAGAGCCGGATATTGAAAAACGGGTAACACCAGCTTTACTACTTCAAGAACCACGTTCAATTATTTCTATCGCTTTAGCCTATCCTTCGAAAATGAAAGTTCGAGTTGAAGGGAAAAGAGGCGAGCGGAGAGGCTTTTTTTCACGTGCTTCATGGGGATTGGACTATCATCATATTTTACGAGATCGGTTAAAAAAGCTGGAAGCGTTTATTTTAGCAAAGGTACCGGATGCTCGTCTTAAATCAATGGTCGATACAGGTGAGCTTTCTGACCGTGCAGTTGCCGTGAGGGCTGGGATTGGCTGGAGCGGTAAAAACTGCGCAGTTATGACGCCAGAGTATGGATCTTACGTATATCTAGGCGAAATGATTACCAGCATTCCTTTTGTTCCAGATTCACCGATGGAGGATCAATGCGGTTCCTGTACAGCTTGTATCGATGCCTGCCCGACCGGAGCGCTGGTACAAGGCGGCCAAATTAATGCTCAGCGCTGTATCGCCTTTTTAACACAAACGAAAGCTGTTATTCCCGAAGAATTTAGAGATAAGATTGGTAATCGCGTATATGGCTGTGATTCCTGCCAAACGTCCTGCCCAGTCAATAAAGGAAAGGATTTTCACTTCCATGAGGAAATGGAGGCAGACCCCGAGATAGCCAAGCCACTCCTCCGACCGTTGTTAAAAATGAGTAATCGTGAATTTAAGAACAAATTTGGATCAGCAGCAGGATCGTGGAGAGGCAAAAAGCCGATTCAGCGCAATGCGATCATCGCGCTGGCACATTTCAAGGACGAAACTGCCGTCCCTGATTTACAGGCTGTTTTAGAAAATGAAACCAGTAATGTTCTAAAGGAAACCGCTGCTTGGGCTCTCGGGAAAATAGGCAGTCCAGAAGCAATTGAAGCACTGGAAAAAGCAGCGGCAACAGAAACCGATTTCGAAGTGAAGAATGAAATTGAAAAAAGCATACTAAAACTAAAGAACTAAATGAGCAATGGACATTCTGTCTTTGCTCATTTTTTTTGATTAAATTACCCTTATACACATATGTATGAAACAGAAGGGGGAGATGAAGATGGATCAATCACTCCAAGAATTGTTTGATGGTCGAGTTGAACAATTTGTTTCAAAGAATAAGAGGCAATCTGGGAATTACGAAAAGGCCGAACAAAAGCTAGAGTCTTTAGCGAAACGTTCCGCAGATATCGTCAAGGTGAAGGCTCGAGGGGATATTATCAATCAAGCTGTAGACGGGGACTTTCAAACCACGCTCTACCAGGTTCATTACCAATACCTGATTAGACAAAAAGGAACGCTATACCAAGAGGAAGAAGTAGAAGTACGAATGTGCAAGTTTTTTAAAAATGATTTGATTATGGATAAAGAAATGAATCCTTATGTTAAGCGGCCCGAGCTGGAAATCATGGCAGAGGATGAACACGTGGAGCGGAATAGTTACCAGTATAATCGCTTAAAAGCTGTTCAATATGCGGAACGCTGGTGGAATAGCCACAATCCTGCCTATAAGGCTTTTGAGAACAACTGTACAAATTATATCTCGCAATGTCTTCACGCTGGGGGAGCGCCGATGAGGGGTTATCCTGGCAAAGGAACAGGATGGTGGTTCCGAAATAACAATTGGAGTTACAGCTGGACAGTGGCTCATTCATTACGTCTGTATTTAGGTAATTCTAAAAGTGGCTTAAGGGCGAGGGAGGTCAGCTCCCCGGATCAATTATTACTAGGGGATGTCATCTGCTATGATTTCGAAGGAGATGGCCGTTATAACCATAACACAATGGTAACGGGTAAGGATGCCTATGGAATGCCGCTTGTTAATGCGAACACATACAACAGCCGTATGCGGTATTGGGCCTATGAAGATTCATCCGCCTACACACCAAATATTAAATATAAATTTTTCACGATTGTAGATGGTTAAGAAAATTTGTTTGGGTGGTGGATAGTGGTATAATGTTGGGAGAGTTTTTTTGATGAGGTGAGATTCTTGGCAATACATGTTGTACTATATCAGCCGCAAATACCTTCAAACACAGGAAACATCGCTAGAACCTGTGCTGGAACTGATACCTCCTTACATTTAATTCGTCCATTAGGGTTTTCAACGGATGATAAAATGTTAAAGAGAGCTGGATTGGATTATTGGGAGTTTGTAAACATTGTTTATTATGATTCTCTCGATGACTTTTATCAGAAGAATGAAGGCGGAGAGTTTTTTTATATCACGAAATTCGGCGAGAAGGCTTATAGTTCCTTTGACTATAGCAATCCTGATAAAGATTATTTTTTCATTTTTGGACGAGAAACGACTGGGCTGCCGAAAGATGTGATAGAAAATAATAAGGATGTCAGTCTGAGGATTCCGATGAATGACAATATTCGTTCGCTTAATTTATCGAACACTGCTGCGATTCTAATTTATGAAGCGTTGCGCCAACAAGATTATGGCCATTTAAAATAAGACTAGAGAGGCCAAGATAAGGCCTCTTTTTGCTAAATAGAAAGGAAGTTTTCCAATGAATGAAACCATTTCTACCATATTAAATCATCGCTCTATCCGTGATTTTAAGGACAAGCAGTTAAGTAATGAACAAATTGAAACAATTGTTGCTTGTGCACAAGCTGCGTCTACATCTAGTTTTATTCAGGCCTATTCGATCATTGGCATTAGGGACAAGGAAAAGAAGCGAAAACTTGCAGAGATTGCCGGAAACCAAGAATACGTTGCACAGAATGGTCATCTGTTCGTGTTTTGCGCCGATTTAGGCCGGCATGAACGCATTGGAGAAATGGAAGGGAAAGATGTACTCCCTTCAATTGAAAGTACAGAGAAATTTATGGTGGCGCTAATTGATGCGGCATTAGCAGCTCAAAATGCGGCAATCGCAGCGGAATCGATGGGGCTGGGCATTTGTTACATAGGTGGAATCCGTAATAATCTCGAGGCAGTCAAGGAATTATTAAAAACACCAGAAAGAGTCATTCCTCTTTTCGGTATGACAGTCGGTTATCCGGAACGTATTAATGATCAAAAGCCAAGGCTGCCACTAGAGCATGTTTATCATGAAGAGGAGTACGAGCAGAATAAAGAAGTCTATTTACAACAGCTTCAAGAATACGACCAAATCATCTCTACCTATTATGAACAGCGCACTGACGGCAAGCGGAAAGATCGCTGGTCAGAGCAAATGGCGAAAATGCTTGAAAAACAAACACGGATGTATATGAAAGAATTTGTTCAAAAAAATAAGATGGATTTGAGATAAAAGCGTACAGCTTTTACAAAACGAATAAGCTTTACAAAAATAAGAGGCTGCCTCCAAGGCAGCCTATTTTGATGGAAAAATATTATTTATTTGAACCTGGCTTATCATTATAACCTGCTGTAAAGATAGCTGCTAGAAACGCCACCATAACTAAAACAATTAGAAAAGTTCCCATGCTTATGTAAAGCCTCCTTAATTTTAAGATATTTCTTTAATTAGACACATATACATTTATTATAGCCTATCTCGAAAAAATGAAAAGAGCAATATTCCAATCTTTTCTTAAAACAAAAAAGATAGGCAAGAATACTTCAACGTTACGCATGTTCAAGTTCATTGGCGCATAGAGTATATTAATCGTCTCTGATAACTCTACAGGGGGAGGGCCTTATGGATATCCTAAAAAAAATTGAGATGTTTCGAGAAGAGGAAGAAAAGCTACGTTGGGAAGGATCATTTGGAGATTATTTACAGTTGTTAAAAGAGAAGCCATGGGTAGCACAATCTGCACATTCACGAGTATATAATATGATCAAAGACGCTGGAATTGAGGAAGTGAAAGGCACTAAGAATTACAATTTCTTTGGTAATCAATTATTTGGCTTAGAGGAGTCACTTGAAAGATTAGTTGAGGAATACTTTCATCCTGCGGCTAAAAGGCTGGATGTAAGGAAGCGGATATTATTGCTTATGGGTCCAGTAAGCGGTGGTAAATCTACACTTGTTACCATGCTAAAACGTGGTTTAGAGGCTTATTCTCATACGGATAGAGGCTCTGTATTCGCCATTAAAGGGTGCCCAATGCACGAAGACCCTCTTCATTTAATCCCGCATCATTTACGTCGTGATTTCTATGAAGAATATGGTATTCGAATTGAAGGAAATCTTTCGCCATTAAATATGATGAGGCTAGAGCAAGAATATGGCGGAAGAATTGAAGATGTATTAGTAGAAAGAATCTTTTTCTCCGAGGATAAGCGAACTGGAATTGGAACGTTCAGCCCATCCGATCCGAAGTCACAGGATATTGCCGATTTAACAGGAAGTATTGACTTTTCCACGATTGCCGAGTTTGGTTCAGAATCTGATCCGCGTGCCTATCGCTTTGATGGGGAACTGAATAAAGCAAATCGCGGAATGATGGAATTCCAAGAGATGTTGAAGTGTGATGAAAAATTCTTATGGCACCTGCTTTCATTAACGCAGGAAGGAAACTTTAAAGCCGGCAGGTTTGCATTAATTTCGGCTGATGAGCTGATTGTAGCACATACAAACGAAACGGAATACCGCTCATTTATCTCGAACAAGAAGAATGAGGCCTTGCATTCCAGGATTATCGTTATGCCAATTCCGTATAATCTAAAAGTTTCACAGGAAGAAAGAATCTATGAAAAAATGATTAGTGAAAGTGATGTATCGGATGTTCACATCGCACCTCATACATTACGTGTAGCTGCGATGTTTACGATTCTAACTCGCCTAAAAGAACCTAAAAAAGGCGATATCGACTTAGTAAAGAAAATGCGTCTTTATGATGGGGAAAATGTTGAAGGCTTTAATGCAGTTGACGTAAGTGAACTAAAGAAAGAGTATCCAGATGAAGGAATGAGTGGAATTGATCCGCGGTATGTCATTAATCGAATTTCATCTACTATTATCCGCAAAGAAGTACCTTCTATTAATGCTTTAGATGTATTACGTTCATTAAAAGACGGATTAGATCAACATCCTTCAATCACAGCTGAACTACGTGAGCGCTATATGAATTATATTTCGGTTGCTCGTAAAGAGTATGATAATATTGCCAAAAATGAAGTTCAAAAAGCTTTTGTTTATTCCTATGAAGAGTCTGCTAAAACCTTAATGGACAATTATCTTGATAATGTTGAAGCGTATTGCAACAAAGCTAAACTTCGGGATCCGCTCACTGGTGAGGAAATCAATCCTGATGAAAAACTAATGCGTTCGATTGAAGAACAAATTGGTATTTCCGAGAACGCGAAAAAGGCATTTAGAGAAGAAATCTTGATAAGAATTTCAGCTTTTGCTAGAAAAGGTAAACGATTTGATTACAACTCCCACGATAGACTGCGTGAAGCCATTCAAAAGAAATTATTTGCTGACCTTAAAGATGTTGTGAAAATTACCACTTCATCCAAAACGCCTGATGAGCAGCAGTTAAAGAAAATTAATGATGTTGTTGCTAGATTAATTGACGAACACGGCTATAACTCAACATCCGCAAACGAACTCCTGCGTTATGTAGGCAGCTTATTAAACCGTTAATTAGGAATTTTCCTAGAAAAATAGCATGGACTGGCGGAAAGATCTGCCAGTCTGTTTTTTTCAATACGAACCGACTGCTGAAAGCATTCTCTCGTGGGGCGCAAATCAACTCTAACAATGCTCGTCCATTTTTAAAAGGTTAAGCCCAATTGTCAAAATAATTTGTAAATTATTTGCGGCTTCTGCATAGGATAAAGTAATCAACATTATATGCATTTTTACACTCGGGTTATTTTATGACATTTGAAAAAAAATGTGACGCAACAAATCAAAAAATTCATAAGGAGGGGTTTACATTGTCTGACAATAACCATCAATTTGTGATTTCAAGAGAAGATTGGTCCCTCCACCGTAAAGGCCACGATGACCAGCAAAGGCATCAAGAAAAAGTCCAGGACGCAATTCGAAACAATCTTCCTGACTTAATTACAGAAGAAAGCATCATTATGTCTAATGGACGCGATGTCGTGAAAATTCCAATTCGTTCATTGGACGAATATAAAATCCGCTACAATTATGACAAAAACAAACACGTGGGCCAAGGTGACGGTGAGAGCCAAGTAGGTGACGTAATTGCTCGTGACGGATCAGGCCAGCAAAAAGGTCCAGGAAAAGGGCAAGGCGCTGGTGATCAAGCCGGTGAGGATTACTTTGAAGCTGAAGTGTCATTAATGGAATTAGAGGAAGCTTTGTTTAAACAACTAGAGCTGCCAAATCTGAAAAGAAAAGAAGAACAGGAACATCTAGTGGAAAATATTGAATTCAATGATATCCGCAAAACAGGTCTAATGGGCAATATTGATAAAAAGCGTACCATGATGTCTGCATTTAAGCGAAATGCAATGAACGGAAAACCTGCTTTCCATCCGATTTACAAAGACGATTTAAAATTTAAAACATGGAATGAAGTAATTAAACCAGATTCAAAGGCAGTCGTAATTGCCATGATGGATACGAGTGGATCGATGGGAATATGGGAAAAGTATATGGCTAGAAGTTTCTTCTTCTGGATGACTCGCTTCTTACGAACAAAATATGAAACGGTTGAAATTGAATTCATTGCCCATCATACAGAAGCGAAGGTTGTGACAGAGGAGGATTTCTTCTCCAAGGGTGAAAGTGGCGGAACCATCTGTTCCTCCGCATACCGTAAAGCCCTAGAAATTATTGATGCGAAATATAACCCACGAAAATTCAACATCTATCCATTCCACTTTTCTGATGGTGATAATCTTACATCTGACAATGCACGCTGCGTCAAGCTGGTTGAAGAATTAATGAAAGTCTCAAACATGTTTGGATACGGCGAGGTAAATCAGTATAATCGCCATTCTACTTTAATGTCTGCCTACAAAAATATTAAGGATGAGCAATTCCGGTACTATATTCTCAAACAAAAAGCGGATGTATTCCATGCAATGAAGAGTTTTTTCCAAAAAGAAGAAAACAAAATGTATGCTTAAAAAAATCGACAGGTACAATGCCTGTCGATTTCTTCTTTTGTACGTCAATTTTCACTCTTCTGGATTAAGGTAATAGTAGGAAATTTAATATGGAATGTAGTGCCAGCGTCGAGTTCACTTTCCACTTTGATAAGACCATGCATAGCACGTACAATACTATAAACTACCATCATTCCAAGTCCAGTTCCGTTCTTACCTTTTGTAGAATAATAGGGTTCACCGAGTCGTTCAAGTTGTTCTGAAGTCATCCCTATCCCTGTATCTTTGATACAAATCGTCACATAATCTTGACTAAAATTAGTTTCAATATATAGCTGACCGCCATTTGGCATTGCCTCTACAGCATTTTTGAGGATATTAATAAAGCATTGGCGAAAGCGTTGCCTATCACCTTTAATAAATCCAATCACTGAAAAATCAGTAATAATTTCCACTGAATTTTGGTTAGCCATCGGAGTGACGATGTTAATGATTTGTTTTAGTTCATTTTTGACATTAAGCTCTTCAATCGATGCTAAGGATGGCTTGGCAAATGTTAAATAATCCTGAATGACTCGCTCGGCAGATTGAAGTTCATCTTTTACAATCGAGAGATATTCTCTGCGTTTATGTCTTGGAAGATAGTCATCGTTTAGCAATTGGACAAACCCGCTTGCAGCAGTCAGTGGATTCCGAATTTCATGGGAAATGGCTGCACCCATTTGTTCGACAGCCTTTAGTTTTTCTACTTTGATTAATTGAAGTTTTAATTCTACACTTTTTTTGATATATTCGATTGAATACGCAATAAGACCAATACCTAGCGGGGGAATCACAAAGAATGCAAGTAAAACATCGTACCATGGGCTGCCTGTATACCTAATTAATTCTCCTCCAGTAGTTAGGATACCAAGTATGACCCCTAAACAAATAGCTACAGAGATTCGACGATTAGAAGATTGTTTCCAAAACCAAGGTGTTAGTCGGAAAAAAGTTATCGCAAGTGGGACGTAAAGAAGGATTGTTGCAAGCAAACCAGTGTCCAAGCCATAAAAGCTTCTTATAATTATCATGGCAACAACAATAATCAGACCGATCCCGAGATATAATCCGCCAATGACAATTGGAATGATTCTTAAATCATATCGTGCAAAGGGAACGGGATTATAGGAGAACTGGATACAAATCCATAGAACTAGGACAGAAATGATAATCATAGTGGTTTTTGTTAATGTAATTTTTCTGCTGCGGTCCAGCCAAATTAAGCAAAAGAGAAGCAATATTATTAAAATGGAAAGATTTAAGAAAAGGTGTTTAGTGATTTCCATCTATTTTCACCGTCCCAAGGGCTTATAAGAAAAATTTTACATTTAACTTCGTCCTTTTACAACTAAATTTACTAATTATTTCGAATAAACACATGAAAAGAGAAGGATATTGTAGAAATATGTATAAAACGGAAGGGAGAATCCTTCCGATTATATTTATGGAGTTGAAATGGTATTTCGTCCTTTTGTTTTCGAGGTATACAAACAAGTATCTGCTATATGGATTAAATCCTTTGGCTGAGTTTCCGAGCTCGGTATGATTGTGGCAATACCAATACTGATGGTAATAATATCAGATATTTCAGAGCTGCGATGGGCAATTTTAAGTGATTGCACCTTCTGTTGAATCAATTCAGCGATAGCGATGCCCTTATCCAACTTCGTTTTCGTTAAGATAATGGCAAATTCCTCACCGCCATATCGACAAAATGTGCTATATGGGTTATTAGCCATAAGGTCTTTTAGTGCAGATGTTATGATTTGCAGACATTGGTCTCCAGCGAGGTGACCGTATGTATCGTTGTACTTCTTAAATAATCAATATCAAACATTAGAAGAGTTAGAGGTGAATTCGTTTTTTGCAGGTTAGACCATTCCTTGTTAAGAACTTCATCAAAATTCCTTCTATTTCCGATGCCTGTTAGGCCATCCAAATAAGATAATCGATTAAGAAACTCATTTGCTTTATTTAATTTCTGTTCACTTTCCTGTAATTTTATTAGGCTATAATTTAATTCTCTAACTGCTGCATTTGAATTGGCAATGTAAATGGATAAGTGATAAGCGAAAAATCCGCCTATTAAAGAAATAATATAATGCAGGATTAAAACATGTAAAAGCGTCTGTATATCTTCTATAAAGGGCGAATACGATCGAAATAAAAAATAAACCAATCAGGTTCATATAAAATGCCTTTAAGGTTGGCGGAATGTTAAACTTAGAAAATCCTCCACACACTAAACCTGTTAGGAATGCACTGATCGCTGCAACAATGGCAGTGTCAGTCAAACCAAAGAGAACAACTCTTCCAATAGCAATTAATCCAGAAGCAATGATTGCAGGTACCCATCCTCCAAAAGCAGCTGCGATTACGATTGCAAGATGACGCAAATCGGCAATGGTAGTGGGGTTAATTTGAAAACTAAATAACATTAAGATATTTCCTAAAATACCATAACAGATGCCCCAATAAAGTTTTGTCCTATATGTAGAGGAATGATGCAATGGGTTGTTCTTTAAAATTTGCCCCATTACTGTAAACGAAGCAATCAGTATCGTTACATTTGAAAAAAAGTCTTTTAACATTCATGTTCTAATAATTTTGAGCCATCAACTTATTATAGAAGAAAAATATTCTTCTGTGAATGAACAAGTGTAGATATTTCTTAGAAAAGAATATTTGTGCAGTCATCCGAAAACGATATAGAGGAGTACGTTTTTTGGGAGGTTCTAATGAAAAATAAAGCTATGATCTTCATATTGTTGGTTTTTATTATTATTTGTTCGCCTTTTTTAACTGATGCACATGTAAAGTGGTTTACAGAAGTTACACCGGAAAAGGAAGAAATAGAACACATCTTATCGCCGATGTTTATGACTATTACCGTTTTGGTCGCCGCCCTGCTGGCTGTATTGACGCAGCTTTTGCCAGTGCTTGATAAAATCCCGCTCACCCAAAAAATTGATAAAGTTTTGGACAAATACCGGAAATCTTCTCGATACATTTTAAAATATGGAACGGCACTTGCCTTAATAATTCAGGTTTTAGCAGGAACTATTTTTGCGCCCGAATTTGCTATCACGAACCAAATGATACGGATTTTAATGTGGATAACCATCATCCTATTATTGATTCCGTATCATTATGCCACAAAAGCTGGTGCCCTTATCTTGCTGGGCTTATTTATATACCAATTAACCCGTTCAGGTTTATTTCATATGCTTGATTATGGCTTTTATCTAGCGATTATTGGTGTATTATTAGTGGGAAAAACGAAACTAGAAGATTGGGGATTTCCTTTCCTATATTTAGGGACCGGATTGTCCTTGTGCTGGGTGGCCGTTGAGAAATGGGTCTACCCTGCAATGAGTATGGATATTATTCATCAGCATGGTGTCCCTACGTTTGGTTTTCCTCCAGCGACGTTTGTGGTACTTGCAGCATTTATCGAATTTGTTGTTGGTTATTTGCTGATTGTGGGAATCCTAAATCGTCTTTTAGCATTTGTGCTCACGTTGATATTTATTTCAACGACTATGTTGTTTGGTGTAACTGAAATTATCGGACACCTTATGATTCATATCGTCTTAATTATCTTCATCATAGAGGGAGTATCGTTTTATGACCCGCCCATTAACATTCATAGAACAAAAATTTCTCAAATGGTATTTGTATTTTTGAATTTTGTGTTTGCATTGTCTACTTTCCTTCTAATTTATTATCGTTTTGCATAGAGAAAAGCTTCCTGTTTTTTTAGGAAGCTTTTCTTCATGCTATCAAAGTACAACCGGGGACTTTATCATTTCTTTTGCTGCAAGAACGGCTTCTTCTTTTGCTTTTTCTACAATTTCAGGGACTCTTTGAGGATAAAGGTCTAAAGCCTCTGCTATGATTGTGTCCATTACCTCAATGCCAAGGAAATTAAGCGCAATTCTTAAATAGCGATCACCGCATTCTAACTCCTTCATTGGTGTTCCGGTGTAAAGACCGCCACGGGTATTGATATGAATCGCCTTTTTACCTGTTAGAAGACCCTTCGGACCATTTGCTGTATGTGCAAATGTTTTACCAGCAATAAACAGGTTGTCTAAGTATGCCTTTAAAACCGCTGGGGAGCTTAAATTCCAAATCGGCGAGACGAAACAATAGTAATCATAAGATAGGAATTCATCTGCTAGGGCATGCATTTTTAGTATTTTCTCTCGCTCACCGTCGGTTAATTGATCTAGTGTATAACCATATCCCGCTAATTTACCTCTAGCAGACACTAATTCGGCATCCATATGTGCGATATCTAAGGAAAATAAATCGATCGTTTTTATTTCGGTGTCATGGGATTCTACTTTAATGGCATTGATAAATGCTTCTCCAATTTTCAGACCCTTTGATTTCTCAAGTCCTTTAGGATTTGCTGTAATATATAATAATTTTCCCACGTAAACACATCCAATCCTTTTAATAAACCTCATTACTAGTATTATAAAAAAAATAACGTGTTCCAATTTTGTAAAATAGGTGAAGTTCTTGAACATTAGGTGAAGATTTATTTTTGTAAATCAACTATTTCTTCATTAAATTGTTAGAAATAAATTAGAAATTGAAGCACGAATGCAATATGATTAAATTAAACTATTAGAAGATTTAAAAACTTAAAAGGCGGAATTAATCATGAAACTAAATTCCCAAATGACCGATGAAAGTGAAGTAGAGAGGTTACGAAGAAGAGTAGAAGAATTAGAGGAGAGAGAAAAACAGCTTGTAAAGAGTCTTCGCATGAATAAATCACTGCATTCAAAGATTCTCGATGCCCTGCCAATAAATATTTTCTTAGAGGACCCTGAAGGTCGAACCATATTTGCAAATCAACAGGCTTGTAAAGCGCACGGTGTAAACATGGAAAAACTTGTAGGAAAAACAGTGTTTGATTTCTTTCCTAAAGCGATTGCTTCAAGACAGCGTGAAATAGACTTAGAAGTATGGGAGAAGCGTACCATTCAAACAAATGAGGTAGTCACAGAATTCCAAGGGGAAAAATGCCATATGCTTACAGGAAAAACCATTATCCATCTTGAAGAATCTAATCAAGACTATTTACTTGGATTTGGATTGGATATCACCGATTTAAAAAATGCGGAAGAGAAGATTTCGCATATGGCTTACCATGATGCGTTAACAGGATTGCCAAATCGCTGGTTTATAAAAACATGTCTAAAGGATTGTCATTCAAGTACCGATGAAATAGATAAGATGAAGGGGGTTCTTTTGTTAGATTTAGACCATTTCAAAGTGATAAATGATAGCTTGGGACATGAAGCAGGTGACCAGTTATTACAGGCAGTTGCTAACAGGTTAAGAGGGGTCATTCATGCTGACAATGTTTTAGCTAGATTTGGCGGGGATGAGTTTATAATCCTTATGCCGCAAATTCTTTCACCAGATGATGTATTTAAAGTAAGTAATGAGATATTAAAAGTGATGAAAGAACCATTCTCTATTTACGGACGCAGTTTTACAATTTCTCCTAGTATCGGCATTAGTTTGCATCCGGTTCATAGTGAAGATATGGAAAATCTAATAAAATACGCGGATCTTGCTATGTATCATTCTAAAGAGCAGGGAAGAAATTGTTACTCCCTATTTACTCCGTTAATGAAGGAAAATGCGATTTCCCGAATGAATATGCTGACAAAATAAGAAAGAATCGGCACCACTTCAAGTGGAATCGATTCTTTCTTTATTTCTTAAAACATAAATAGAACAACAAAATAAACCGCCATGGTTATAAGACCGACGGGGACGCCAAAACTTGCCCATTCTTTACTTGTAATATTAAGTTTTCCTGCTGCAATAATATTTGGAATATTTCCAGGAATGAGCATACCGCCGCTAATAATTAGCCCCATTAAAACAGCCTGGATGGTTGCTTGATCCATTGATGGACTAACTTCTGCGGCTGCAAGTGTAGCATTATCTAAAATAGCGGAGATCATATTAATCCAATACAACAGCATTGGGTGAAGGCCAAGAATATACTCATTAATTAATGGCTCAAACCCATGTCCAAGAAAGGTTAGTCCCATGACAAATAAGTAGATTTTAGCAGATCGAATCAGTATTTCTTTATAGCTTTCTACCTTTTGGTCAGACGTTAAACCGTCAGTACTTTCACGGGGATTAACTAAAAACATTGTCAATATCCCAAATATTACAACCGCTGGAATTACTTCAGGACCGATTAATTTCAATAAGTAGAAGAAGTCTTCATTTAACTTACTAATGGTAATGGTTGCTAAGGGCTCACCAATGGGGGTGAGGGCTGCACCCAGCCCAATTGAAAAACATGCTAAAACAGTAAAGCGAATTTCAGACTTACGGTCAAGAGGAAGTACGTTAATGATAATAACCAGCACTATCGCAGCGATGATCGCCGTAATAATGCTTGAGGCTAATCCTAAAATAATGACAGTTAATCCGAAGAAAATCCTAGGAGAAAGGATTCGGTTCATCCACAGGATAGATTTCTCCAACTGAACTTGCCCCCATTTACAGATTAATCCTGCAATCAAGACAGCTAGAGTTATCGTAATAGGGTCAATCAGGGCTTTTTCAATGAGATGATGATTCATCATTCCGCTAATCGAAGCTGCAGCAACCCCCATCACAAACAAAAAGATTTCTAAATTGTGTTCCACCTTTTTTACTGAAAAAGGCAAAAATAAAACCAAAATTAAAATAACTACTAATCCAATCATTCATACCAAATCCCTTATCTTTTTTGTCTTATCACTTAATTTATTATAAACTTTTTCTTTAAATAATAGGATATTGTAATTTATTTAAATGAATGTCTAACTATATTATCTTAAATATTTACACAAAAGTCTAAAGATTATCTATTAAGATAGAAAACGTTTTTATATAAAATGAGAGCAAGTTAATAGGCCTTTATTAAAAATTGGAGGACATTTTTATGAAAAAGTATGTAATCTGCGGCGTGAGCAATCGCGCATTAGAAATGTTTATCAAACCAATCTTAAATGAGTTTTCAAAGGAAAATCAAATTGTTGGATTACTAGATTCTGACCCACTTCGATTCTCTATTTGTAAAGAAAAATATCCGAAATTAGAACAAGTACCAACCTTCAATCCTGAACAATTTGAAACCATGATTGATCAAACTAAGGCAGATTATGTCCTTGTTACAGGGAGAGACGATACTCACGTTGACTATATTTTAAGAGCATTATATAAACAGGTGAATGTGATAACGGAAAAACCGATGGTAACAAATGCAGCGGATGCCTATAAGGTGATGCTAGCCGAAGCAGAAAGCAAAGGGAAAGTCATTGTCACATTTAATTATCGATACAGTACATTCCACCGGAAGATAAAAGAAATGATTCTGGAAGGGAAAGTGGGAAGAATCACTTCCATTGACCTAAATTGGTATATTGATACCTATCATGGTGCGAGCTATTTTAAAAGATGGAATCGGAGTCGTGAAATTTCTGGAGGCTTATCCATTCATAAATCTACCCATCACTTTGATCTTATCAATTGGTGGTTAGACCAAAGGCCTGAAGAAGTATTCGCGTACGGTGCTCTGAATTACTTTGGGGAAAATGGTGAAGCGAACCCAAGGAAAGAGTCCGGTCGTTATTGCGGTACTTGCGATGTTAGGAATAACTGCAGTTATTTTAGACGATGGAACCCACGAATCGGCACGACTACAGTAAGAGATGACCATCTCTTAGCAGGAGTGTATGAAAAGGAAGTACCTTATACAAATTATCGGCCGGACGCTTGTATTTTTGATGAAGAGATTTCGATTGAGGATACCTATGTCGCTGCAGTGAAATATGACGGCGGGAGTATGCTGAGCTACTCAATTAATTTTTCTGCCCCATATGAAGGTTATCGGTTGGCTATTAATGGAACGAAGGGAAGAATTGAAACGACTGAATACCATGAACCCTCTCGAATACCGTTTGAATATCCTGAACAAAAGATAGATTATTATCCTATTTTCGGTGGAAAAGAAACGATTGAACTTGTTAAAGAGCCTGGCGGGCATGGTGGCGGGGACCCTATTCTTCTAGCAGATCTTTTTCTCGGTCCGGACCCTGCCCGGAATTATGAAATATTAGCTGGTGCTGAGTCAGGTGCATATTCTATTGCAGTTGGTGAAGGGGTATGGCGATCAGTTGCTGAAAAGAAACCAATTAACATAAAAGAAGTCCTATATCAAAAAACTGACCATCAACTAACCAAGTTTTAAAGGGGAGTTCAGAGAAAAAACATACTATTAGTTATTTCAAGACTGATTTAGTATGTTTTTTCTTTTTTTCATCGAGATTACCTTTGCAGATGACTTCAAAATGAGTAGAATGATTTTATACTTCTAGTAAGTGGCTGTTCAAAGAGGAGATTAAAACATGTTTAGGAAGAAACTAACAATTTCTGTGTTGACCCTGATCATGATAATGGGATTGGTACTTACGGGGTGCATTGGTGAAGAATCCTTAGTTAAAGAATCAAGCCCCCAAAAAGCAGAAAAGGTCAAAATAGTTTTTTGGGATGACAATACAGGACCACAGCGGACCCCAATTTGGGAGAAATTAATCACTACATTTGAAAAAGAAAATCCAGCCATTGATGTTGAATACGTTGGTTTGCCTAAGGACTCCGCAAAAGCAATGTTAGACGCGGCTATTGCTTCAGGGGAAACGCCTGATGTTGCTAGTGTTTATGCGAGTTGGCTGCCAGAATTTTCGAATCGTGATGCATTGTTGCCCTTAGATTCTTATTTTTCAAAATGGAGCGAAAAGGACAAGATAAATAAGGGTGCGATAGAGTTTAATAAGCGGATTGTGAGTAATCAAAAGTTATACGGGATTCCATATACACAAAACCTCGATATCCTTTGGGTCCGGTCCGATTGGTTTAAAGCCGCCAATTTGAACATACCTGAGACGTGGGATGAGTTCTTTGATTCTGTTGAAATATTAACAGATAAATCAAATAACCGCTACGGATATACAATCCGTGGGGGCGCAGGGGGCTCTTTTCAGTTACAACGGATGATGTATGCCTATTCAGGAATTGAAACATTTTTCAAAGATGGGAAAAGTACAATCAATGACCCAAAGCATGTAGAATTTTTAAAGAAATATTTTGCTATGTATCAAACCTATACCCCTATTAGTGATATTACAAATGATTATAAGGCGATGATTGCTGGATTTGATTCAGGGAGTATTGCGATGTTACAACATAATATAGGTTCCTTTGCAGAGCATAGTGAAGCGCTGGATTCCAACCAATTTCAGGCGATCCCCCTCCCAAAATCAGTTGAAGGTCATTATGTAGCGGAAGACGGAAACACCATTGGCATAAGTATTTTTAAAGGAACGAAACATCCAGTGGAATCGTGGAAATTTATCACTTTTATAAATTCAAAGAAAGCACAAAGCTTTTGGAATAAAAGCGTTGGTCAGCTTCCTACTAATTCGGATGTACTTAATGAAGACTGGATAAAGGCCTCACCACATATTCAGATAGCCCAGAAAGTGTATAATGACCCGGATACGATTCTATTTGAGCCGCCATTCTATCTCTCGGAATATCGTACCATTCTAAATACCATTGTTGATACAGGTACACAATCGGTGTTGAGTGGGAAAATAACCGTCGAAGAGTTTTTAGATAAATGGGCAGAAGCAATGGAAGAGTCTCAAAGACAATACGATGAATCATTCGTTAATCTAAGATAATTTAGGCATTCGCTGCATTAAACAGCGGATGTCTTTTTTATTTTCAGCCATATTTTGAAATATCTTAAAATTTTAATCAATCATCTTAAAATCTTTAATTATTTAAGAAACCGTTTTCATTTATTATAAAAAACAGAGAGGAGGAAACTAGATGAGTTTATCACAAGGTGTTACTGAAACAGCTATTAACAGCAAAAAGACGGTGAATCGGAAGAAGATCAAAAAGGATAAATGGGTTCCCTACCTTTTTATTCTGCCCTCTTTCCTTATTATCTTAGGATTTCTTTTTTATCCGATAGCAACTGTATTCTATTATAGTGTACAACACTACGATGTGTCGGCACCATATTATAATGGGTTTGCTGGATTAGAGAACTTTAAAGAAATATTTACAACTGACAAGATGTTTATACCTAGTTTAATAAATAGTTTGAAATGGGTTGTATCAGAAGTAGGTCTTCAATTAGTGTTTGGTATGATTCTTGCCTTACTTTTGAACCAAACGTTTAAGTTTAGAGGTTTGGTACGTGCAGCAGCCTTTATCCCTTGGGCGGTTTCAGGGGTCCTGGCATCCACTATGTGGTCATTGATGTTTAATGAACATATGGGTGTACTCAATGACCTACTGATGAAAATGGGAATCATTAATGAACCTCAAGCATTCTTAGCAAATACGTCAACAGCTTTTACAGCAGTGATTATCGCTGAATTATGGAGGGGTATTCCTTTCTTTGCTATTACCTTATTAGCTTCATTATCAAGTATCCCAGATGAATTATATGAAGCAGCGAGAGTAGATGGTGCAAGCAGATGGAAGTCGTTTATTTTTGTAACATTACCGCAATTAAAAAATACGATTGTCTTGACTACATTA
The DNA here is from genome assembly GCF_013409995.1 of Neobacillus driksii. Lineage (GTDB taxonomy): Bacteria > Bacillota > Bacilli > Bacillales > Cytobacillaceae > Neobacillus > Neobacillus driksii. The sequence continues at coordinate 504,096 of NZ_JACCBX010000004.1, read as the reverse complement.
CTAAGAGTAGTTTGGGAGTTTAATAACGTCGATCTATTGTTTAACTTAACGGGTGGTGGACCTGCACATTCAACCACAACGCTTACCATGTATATTGCTGATTTAGCAGTTCATGGAAGCAATTTTGGATACGGTTCGGCGTTAACGGTCGTGTCATTTGGAATATTACTAGTTTTCGCCATCCTTTATCTGAAACTATCCCGTTATGAAAAGGAGTGATTTGAAGGATGTTTACAGTAAATAAAAAAGTTGACAAAATCTTAACGCTATACCTTCCTTTAACGATGTTATTGAGTTTTACCATCTTTCCAATCTACTGGACACTAAATACGGCTTTTAAGCCTGAAGGGGATATCGTAAAACGTCCCCTGCAATATATGCCGGTAAACCCGACAACAGAAAACTTTGTCGCGGCTTGGACCAATGTCGGTTTTGCTACCTTCTTTAAAAATAGTTTAATCGTTGGTGTTTTTACAGTAATCGCTGTTCTAATATGTTCAACTTTATCTGGTTATGCATTGAGCAGATACCAATTCAAAGGAAAACGCAGCTTCATGCTTATGCTGCTATGTACACAGTTCATCCCGAGAGCGATGATGATTATTCCATTGTTCGTCATTTTCAAAAATCTTGGGCTGATTAGTAATCCACTGTCACTGATCATTACCTATACAGCAATCGAAATTCCGTTTACTACAATCTTGATGAGTGGTTTTATCTCAAATGTTCCAAAGGAATTAGAAGAAGCTGCGATGATTGATGGCTGTACAAAATTACAATCACTGCGTCATGTTGTATTTCCATTGTTGCTGCCTGGAATCGTAGCAACAGGAGTATTTACCTTCATTTATACCTGGAACGAATTTTTAATCGCACTCATGCTGACCAATCAACAATCAAAGTTCACGCTTCCAGTAGGACTAAGTACGATGATGGGTGAATTCAGTATCAACTATGGTGCCTTGGCGGCCGGAAGTGTAATCGCTTTAATTCCTGCAGTTATCTTATTTGCCTATGCACAGAAGCACCTTGTAAACGGTATGGGTGGAGCTGTAAAAGGCTAAATATAAAAAATTTAAGGGGGCATTACCATGATGAAGAAAAAAATGACTACCTCTGTTCTTGCACTAACAATGGCAACCGGAATGTTGCTTGCAGGCTGCGGCGGTGAAGAAAAAGCTGCAACTAAGGATACTAAAAAAGCAGCTACGAAATCGGATGAACCTGTAACACTCCAATTTTGGGATGAAAATGCAGGTCCAGCACGTACTCCTGTTTGGGAAGAAGTAATTAAACGCTTTGAAGAAAAGAACCCGAATATCGATGTTGAGTATGTAGGTATTCCAAATGCTTCAGCTAAATCAAAATATGATGCAGCAATTGCAGCAGAGGATACGCCGGATATTGGGTCTGTACAAACAACTTGGCTGCCAGAGTTTTCAATTCGTGAGGCTTTGCTGCCACTGGATTCATATTTCAAAAAGTCTGATATCAGCAAAAAAATTAACCCAAGTGCTACGGGAGTAAATAAGAAAATAACTCAAGATGGCAAGCTTTATGGTATTCCTTATGCTCAGAATTTAGATGCCCTATGGATCCGTACTGACTGGTTTGAACAAGCTGGTGTAAAAGAGCCAAAAACATGGGATGAGTTCTTTACGGTTATTGAAAAAATGAGAGACGAAGCAAATAATCGGTATGGATTTACAATCCGCGGAGGTGCAGGGGCTTCCTTCACCATCCAGAGAGCCATGTTTGCTTATAGCGGTTTAGACTTTTTTGATAAAAATGGTAAGACAAACATCAATGACCCTAAACACGTAGAATTTGTTGAGAAGTATTTCTCTTATAACGACAAATTAACGCCTAAGAGTGATATCACAAATGGTTATAAAGAAATGATTGCCGGCTTTGATACTGGTGTGGTAGCAATGGTACACCACAATCCAGGTTCGTATGGAGAGCACAATAAAGCCTTACCAGCAGGTTCCTACAAGTTAATTCCACTGCCAACTACAGAAAAAGGTCAATATGTTGCAGAAGGTGGTAATGCAGTTAACCTAGCAATCTTCAAATCAACTGAACATGCTGATGAAGCATGGAAGTTCGTAGAATTTGTTAACTCAGAAGAAGCACAAAGCTATTGGAACCAACAAACTGGTCAAATTCCTACAAACTCTGATGTGTTAGATGATGAATGGGTGCAAGACGCACAGCATATCAAAACTGCTTTTGAAGTATACAATAATCCAGATACAAAACTATATGAACCACCATTCTATTTGCCAGATTATCGTGCAATCCTTGATGACGTAGTAGACCCAGGGGTACAAGCCGTGATGAGTGGAAAAATGTCAGCAAAAGACTTCCTAGATGAGTGGGCAAAAGCAATTGAAGACTCTAAAGCAAAATATGACCAAACTTTTAAGAAATAATTAAATCTACATTCTGGGTGTTGATTCTATTAACACCCAGTTTGCCTATTTAGACGAATAAATTTTGTTAAATGAAAAGGAGATTAGGAGAATGGGAAATACAGCAAATAAAGTCAGAACAGAAACACCGCTTATGATGGCGGAAAAGGCATGCCAGGCATTAATGAATACTTTCCAAGCTAAGGATTTACCTCCAGTAAATTGGTTCCATTATCACCAAGGCGTCTTTCTATATGGAATGTATAGAGTATGGGAAGAAACAGGTAAGGATGAGTACTTCAACTACATCAAAGCATACTTTGATCACTTAATTGATGAAGAAGGAAATGTCGTTTTTGAGAGAGATCAGTTAGACTCTATCATGCCGGGGATTCTATTGTTTCCATTATATGAAAAGACGAAGCATCCTAAATATATGATTGCGGCAAAGAAATTAAGGAGTGCCTTAGATACAATCAACAGAACCACTGAAAATGGTTTCTGGCATAAAGAAAAATACCCTTATCAAATGTGGTTGGATGGTCTCTTTATGGGTGGACCATTTATGCTTATGTACAGCCAGCATTTTCAAGAAGAAGAATTGGTTCAGCATGTTTTACTTCAGGAAAAGCTAATGAGAAAGCATATGACAGACCCTAAAACTGGTTTGCTTTTCCACGCTTGGGATGAGAAAAAAGTGCAGCCATGGGCTGATCCGGAAACAGGCTGTTCACCGGACTTCTGGGGGCGTTCCGTTGGCTGGTACGGTGCTGCATTGATTGATCTGTTAGAGGTCTTGGGGGAAAAGAAACGCGGTCAAGAGGAGTGGATTCAATCCCTACAAAGTTTCATTCCTGCTATCGTCAAATTCCAGGATGAACAGTCTGGCCTTTGGTACAATGTCGTCGATAAAGGAGACCGTCCAGACAATTGGTTAGAATCTTCTTGTTCTGCTCTCTTCCTATACTTTATTGCGAAAGCTATTAAGCATGGCATAGTAGATGATTCTTACCGTGAAGTTTGTGATAAAGCCTATGCAGGATTATTAGAGCACATGGTGGAGAGTGATGATTCTTCTTTTACCTTAAAAGGAATTGTGATTGGAACTTCCGCAGGAACATACGATTACTATGTTTCACGTCCAACATCTGAAAATGATCTTCATGGAATGGGTGCATTCCTTTTAGCAAGCATGGCGTACTACGACATAATTAAGCAAAAAGTGTTAGGGTAACGGCAATGATGTATAGTTTGATATGGACCTTTTCTTATGCAGCTTTTTTGCATAGGAAAAGGTCTTCATAAAAGAAAGATGAAAGGGGTTAAAAGAGTTGAAGATATTTAAAACTAGTCTCTCTCTATTTTTTGCAATATTGCTAGTATTCAGTAATTCCGGAGCAGCATCTCTGGCAAAAACACAAACCTCTACTCCAGGAGCACCAGTAAATTTACAGATACCGACCCTTGCATTTGACGAAGACAGCATCACTCTTGTGTGGGAAAAACCTGAGAATTATATCGATATTGTCGATTTTAATGTATATATGGATGGGAAGAAAATCGGCAGTGCTTTAAAGGATAACGGGGGTCCGGCAAAACAGTATATTGATAATTTCTACGAAAATATCGATAAAGATGATTTTCATGTCGATATTCTTATTCATAATTTCACCGTAGAAAATTTGGAAGCAAACCGTTCCTATCAATTTTATGTCACTTCAGTAAATAAAGATGGAGTTGAATCAGCACCTTCAAACAAAATTGAAGGAAAAACAACGCCACTACCAGAGGTATTCAATATTGTTGATTTTGGTGCTACTCCAGATGATGACACAAAGGATACCAAAGCTATTCAAGCTGCCATTGATGCAGCAACAAAAGGGGCGAAAGTATTAATCCCAGAAGGAAAGTTTATTTCCGGTGAAATCTGGCTTAAATCTGATATGACGTTACAAGTTGACGGTTATTTACTTGGTTCAGATGACCCAAAAGATTATAGCAGGAATTTTTGGGTATATGACTATTCGACAGATGAGCGTTCTTATTCCCTAATCAATGCTCATACATACGATTACGGCAGTCTTAAGAATATCAGAATTACAGGGAAAGGAACCATTGATGGGAATGGCTGGAAGCACGATCCTTCTAAGAATCCAACCATTGATGAAGCAGGTAAGGAACTTCCATTTTACTTTGCTGGCAATAACTCTAAAGTTACAGGAAATGTAACAGTGGAAGAAGGAAAGATGAGTCCGCTCAATCTTAATTCTCCGAATACCCTGGGGATTTTAGGAGCCACCCAATCATACGCCTCTCAAGAGATGGGGATGAACGTGAAATCCGCATATTCCACACGCTCAAGCTTGATTACGGTACGTGGTGTAGATGGCATGTATTATGAAGGATTTACACAACTGAATCCTGCTTTCCACGGGATTGTGAACCTTCATAGTAAAAACATTGTTGTAAACGGCACTATTTCAAAAACATATGATGCCAATAATGCGGATGGTTATGAGTTTGGTGACTCCCAGCATATTATGGTTTTCAATAACTTTGTTGATACCGGAGATGATGCGATTAACTTTGCAGCGGGTATGGGACAGGCAGCAGCAGACAAAGAACCGACTGGAGATGCATGGATCTTCAATAATTATATTCGTGAAGGTCACGGCGGCGTGGTGACAGGCAGTCATACAGGCAGCTGGATCCAAGACTTTGTAGTCGAAGACAACATCATGTATAAAACTGATGTTGGTTTACGCAGCAAAACCAATACACCTATGGGAGGCGGAGCAAGAAACATTCTGTTCCGGGATAATGCTTTAGAAGGCATTGACGGCGATGGTCCATTTGTTTTCACTTCTTCTTATGAAGATGCGAATGCAGCAATCCTTTATGAACCTGCACAGCAAATTTCGCAATTCAGAGATATGATGATTGAAAATACGACAATACGCAATCAAGGTGGCAGTAAGAAACAAGCAATCCTCGTCCAAGGAAATAATGATGCCGGGGAAGTATATCATGAAAATATTACTTTTAAAGATGTAAAGTTTGATAATGTTTATTCCGTAAATATGGATTACGCTAAAAACTTTAAGTTTATTAATGTTGCATTCACAAACGTCAAAGATAATAATGGAAATCCTTGGAGAATAAAAAATTCTACAGAACTTGCGTTTGAAAATACAACAGCTGAACCTGTAGATGCCACACAAAGACCTAAGTGGTCTAAAGACTCGGCGGTTCAAGCCATCTCTTCTGAAGATGGTAAGAGTGTGAGCTTAACTTGGGATGCAGCAACCGACAATGTAGGGGTAGCGGGCTACACTATCTATAAAGATGGTGAGAAAATTGGCTCTGGCTATACGACAACGAAAGAAACAAGCTTTACTGTGTCCGGTTTAACACCTGCTAATAAATACAGATTTAAAGTGGAAGCAACGGATGCGATTGGAAATCGTACTTCTGATGGCCCGACAATCAAAGTAAAAACAAATGGAGAAGCTGATGTAACTGCTCCGGTCCCTCCAGCAAATACAGAGATTAAAGAACCAACAACGACGATTCCAGCTAGTGAAACGTTTAGCGGCAAGGCAGTTGAGGTTGTTTATCCAGGCTTTACATGGGCTTCAGTTTCATGGGAAGCTGCAAGTGATGACATTGGTATTGCCGGCTACAATGTATATGCAAACGGCAAACTACACGGATTTGCTAAATCTAGCAACTATACATTATCCAATCTTCAACCAGGTACAAAATATGATGTTACTGTTGAAGCGGTCGATCTTGCGGGAAACAAGACACCTTATAACACTTCTCTTGAAGTCGAAACAGCAGTTCCATATGCAATTGGAGCACCATTCTTTAATGGTGTATTAAGGGCAAAAGTCGATAAAGAAAACGAAAGTGTTACTCTCTCTTGGAACGAGGCAAAAGCCAATAATCAAGAGGTAATTGGATACCGCGTATATGTAAATGGGCAGCCAATTAAACCTGAAGGAGCAGAGTTTACGCCAATTAACTCAGAAATGACAACGGCTGATACTACCTATACCATAAACGGTCTTGAACCAGGAAAAGAGTATACGTTTAAAGTAGAAGCAGTCGGAAAAGGAGTCAAGTATTCAAAGAGAGAAAGACTTTCCGATGTCATTCCGAACGGTCTTATCAGAGTAGAAGGCTATCGTTGGAGTGGGTTTGGACCAAGTAAATCGCTCACTTTAAAATAAGGATTTTCATACTAACTTGAATAGAAAGCTTCCGTTAATAGGGGAGCTTTCTATTCTTTTAACCTATTAAAAGAAGGAGTTTTTACGATGAATGTTAGTACAATAAAGATTGATGGTTCCCAGCCAATCAAGTTATCACCTACTAGGTCATGGAGGACTTATTTAGGTGGAAAGCTCCTAGATGAATTGCATGGGATAAGGGACCCCAAGGATAGTCGTTACCCTGAAGAATGGATGATGTCGATTGTTTCTACTAACAGAAACGCAGATCGACAGCATCTAAAAGAGGAAGGACTAAGCAAGTTAGACCTACCTGACAGGGACATTTCCTTGAAAGACCTTGTGGATAAAAATCCTGTAGAGTTCTTAGGGGAAAAACATGTTGAAAAGTTTGGTAAGCAAACAGGAGTATTAGTAAAGTTGATCGACACTGCGGAGCGTTTGATTATTCAGACCCATCCAGACAAGAAACAAGCACAAGAGCTTTTTAATTCTTTGTATGGAAAAACAGAATGCTGGCACTTTGTTGGGGGAAGGGAAATCGGCGGTGAGCTCCCCCATGTTTATATGGGCTTTAAACCAGGTGTAAACAGGGAACAATGGAAAGCCTTGTTTGACGAACAAGATGTCCAAGGCATGCTGGATTGTTTACATAAATACTATGTACAGCCGGGAGATACTTTCTTAATTGAAGCAGGTATTCCACACGCAATCGGTTCTGGCTGCTTATTGGTCGAAATACAAGAACCTTCAGACATTACCATCCGCTTAGAAAAAACATCACCTTCAGGATTACAAATTGATGATTTCTTAATACATCAAGGACTCGGATATGAAAAGATGTTTGATATTTTTAAATACGACACTTTTACAAGAGAAGAAACATTGGAGAACTGGCGGGTAGCTCCAGAAATAGTATTAGAATCTGAAGGCAGTAAAGAAATCGAACTCATCGGTTATAAACGAACTCCATACTTTAGAATGACTCAAATAGAGGTCAACACGAAGGCTGAAGTTCAGGGTCAAGGAGTGTTTTCTGGATTATATATTCTATCTGGAAATGCCATGGTCATCACAGGTGAGGATCATCTATCAGTAAAAAAGGGTGACCAACTGTTTATCCCTGCTAAAGTTTCTAGTTTTATTATAGTAAATAGTGGTAATGAACAAGTGAAAGCATTGAGATTATTCGGTCCCGAAGTAAAATAGTCTAACAGCGGCTAGGTTTTAACTAGCTGCTGTTTTTTTATCCAATTGACCGGTAATTTCTTATTATGAAAAAATGCGGAAAACGGTTACAATAGAATAAGAGAATATAATCAATTTGTATACTAACAGGGAGTTCTTTCTATGATGGCTGTAAAGATTAAAAGCTTTATTCACAAACATTTTTTCTATTCTTTTAAATCGACCATTAATTCTCTCTATTTACCTATTATTATCTTTTTTATATTAACGACAGGCTGGATTTCTTCTTTACTTGCGACTGCACAAATCGAAGAAAATGCCTATAAAAATGTAAATGATACCATTTTCCAGACAAAAAATTATCTTGATAATATGCTGGCAGACGTTTTTCAGCAATTAGTCTCCTTATCGAATGACCCAAGGATTTTATCATTAGTTGATAAAGAAGGTCCAGAGATTAAGCCAGAATCTTATGTAGAAATTGATAATAATTTGAAACTTATTTATTCAAGATATAATGTCATTCTTGAATCTGTTCTTGTTAATCATAAACAAAATGGCTTTTTGCTTTATCATAGCAGCTATAATTCCAATCCATCGATAAATTACGAAGAGTATTTTTCAAAATACAATGGAAACAAAGAGGGGTTTTATTGGAGAAACATTCATGAAGATCAGGTATTTAATGAAGATAATAAAGTAATGTCGATATTTAGATTGATTGATAAGAATCAAACATCTAAAGGAATCGTTTTATTTAATTTACGGGCAAAATTTTTCGAACAAGTATTGAATAAATCATTAATTGGAGAGAATGGATACCTGACCCTTATTAGTCCAGATGGAATCTTTGAATCTAAAAAAGTAAACAAGAAATACAAACTGGATAAGCCAACACTAAACTCCATCCAAAGCCTAAAAGACGATGATGGGAAGTTCACTTACGAAAATGTAGAAGGGGAAGACATGATTGTTATTTACGATACTTTAAGTTCTAATAACTGGAAAATAGCTGCGGTTATCCCACAAAATGAAATCTTAAATAAAGTAAATTACATCAAAGGCTTCACCATTCTATTGGTCGTATTGATGATCCTTAGTGCAGTTATTCTTACTAACATCGTAGGAAAATATATTTCGGATCCGTTTAAAAAAATGGCAAAACAAATGGGTATGATTAATAAAAGTAATCTAGACTTTGATTTTGAAATGTCAGGTCCCGAAGAAATGAAAATCCTCCATACAGGCTTTAAAGAGTTAATTGTTCGGATTAATACGTTAATGGACCAAATCCGATTAGAACAAGAAGAAAAACGACAATTAGAATTTGCGATTATGCACGCCCAAATTAATCCACACTTTCTTTATAACACCATGTATTCCATTAAAGGATTGTGTGATATGGGTCTGAATAAAGATGCTAGTCAAATGATAAGTGCACTTGCAAGTTTTTTCCGGATTGGTATTAGTAAAGGAAGAGAAATCATTTCCATCCATGAAGAAATGGAACATATTCAGCATTATCTGTTTATTCAGGAAATGCGTTATGGCGATGATTTTTCCTATGAAATTGAAATCGATAAGGAAATCATTTCCTATAATATTATTAAACTTTCATTGCAGCCACTCATTGAAAATGCCATTTACCATGGGGTAAAGCAAAAACGAGGCCAAGGCAAAATAACCATTCGAGGATATCAACTTAGAGATACCATCCATCTAGAGGTTAGTGATAATGGGAATGGGATCGAACCACAAAAATTAAAAGATATTTTGCTAGAAATTGAAGCCTCGTATCAGGAGAAAAAGAGGTATCTTGGTATTGGTCTGCAAAGCGTAAATGAACGAATTAAAATTCACTTCGGAAACGAATATGGTCTTACCATTGCAAGTGAACCTAGCAATGGAACAGTAGTTAGCATTAAAATTCCCAAAACAAAAGGGGAGATTAACCAGTATGCATAAAGTAATTGTTGTAGAAGATGATAGAATTATTCGTCGGGGCATATGCCAGGCAATTCCTTGGGGAGAGCATGGATTTGTTATAGCGGGAGAAGCAGGAGACGGTGAGGTGGCATTAGAGTTAATTGAGAAGGAACAGCCGCAAGTCGTCGTTTCCGATATTAATATGCCTTTTATGAGTGGGTTAGAAATGGCCAAACAGATTAAAGAAAGAAGCCCTGAGACAAGGATTATTTTTCTGACAGGGTATGAAGATTTTAAATATGCTCAGGAAGCCATTAAATTGAAGGCGTTTGACTATCTTTTAAAACCAGTAGATTCAGAATATTTGCTAACAAAAGCCAAAGAAGCAGCAGCTGATTGGGAAAAGGAATCAGTCAAAGAAAAAAGAATCATAGAGTCCTTGCCATTACTGCAGCAGAAGTTTTTTCAAAAGTTGATTCGGGAAGGAGATTACAGGGTTGATGTCGAGAAGGAGCTATTAGGTCTTGATGTCCAAATGGAGGGTCCTTTCTTTGCTGTTATTCTTGTTAAGAATACAATTGAGCAAGATGTTGAGGGATACTTTTTTAAGGAAAAAATTACAAGTTTTACTTCTTCTTATTTTAATGAATTAAATTGTTTGGTGATGAATTCGGATATCGGTGAATATACAATTCTTTTATCCTTGGAAAACGACCAGGATTCGAGAAAAGCAGAGTTAGCCCAAGCTTTGTTTAATTTTCTAAACAAAGAAATAGACGATACCATTACCATTACACATGGACGAGCATATCCTAATCTATTTGAAGTTGGTAAATCTTTTCTAGAAGCCAGGGTAGCAATGGATATGAGACATATAATGGGTACAGGCCGAGTGATTTCTCTGGATGAAACGGTTTCTAAGTGTGATGAACAAGAAAATCTTGTTCAGGATTTGGAGATGAAATTAGAAAATCATATTAAGTCTGGTTTACCAGAAAAGGCAAAAGAAACATTAGTGGATTTAAGTACGGCCATAGTGGATAGAAAAAGTGTTGCTTTATCAGATTTAAAAGTCCTAGGGCTCAAATTTAGTACCATGCTATTTTTTGAAATTGAAAAATGGAAAAAGGAAGATTTAAAAAATAGCTTTAATTCATCAGTTGTTTATAAGGATATCATGGAGTTAACAACGCTGACAGAAATGATAGATCTATTACATATTCTAATCGACCAATGGTCTACTGCCATGTTTAGAAAGAAAGAAAAGAATTATTATAGCCATGTTGACCAAGCAATCAAGTATATGCAGGGGAATTTCCATGACAGCAGTTTAACACTTCAAAAGGTGGCAGAGTTAATCCACGTTAGTACCCCTTATTTAAGTAATCTCTTTAAAATGGAGAAAGGGTTTAACTTTGGGGATTACTTGTTAGAGCTACGAATGAAGAAGGCAATGGAACTATTGGGAGAGGGTGATATTAAAACCTATGAAGTTTGTGAACAAGTAGGTTATAGTAACCCTCAATATTTTAGTATTTGTTTTAAGAAATATACTGGTGTTACACCAGCAGAATATAAGAAAAAGTTTAAATAAATTGAGTCAAATTCATCCGCGTGGAAGAATCCATTCGGATTTTTTTACTAAAGCTGGCGAAGTGAATTAATTTGTCCGTCCACTCTTTATTCGTTAAACTATAGAAAGAGTGTAAGAATCATCCGAAATCTATTTGGGAGTGAGCATTTAATGAATAAAAGAGTAGTGATTACAGGTATTGGAGCAGTCACTCCTTTGGGAAATGATGCTCATACATCATGGGAACAGGTTAAGAATGGTGTTTCCGGTATTGGGCCTGCGACCCTTTTTGATGTAGAAATGGTTGACGTCAAGATTGCAGCGGAAGTTAAGGGCTTTGCACCAGAAGAGTTTATGGATAAAAAAGAAGCCAGAAGGATGGGGCGTTATAGCCAGTTCGCAATTGCAGCAAGTCAAATGGCTGTTAAGGATGCGGGAATCCAAATTGGAGAAGGGATTCAACCGGAACGAGTCGGAGTTTGGATCGGTTCAGGAATTGGCGGATTGGCTGAATTCGAGGAACAACATCGGAAGTTTATTGAAAAAGGCCAAAGAAGGGTTAACCCGTTTACGATCCCGATGTTTATTCCCGATATGGCGGCCGGACAAGTTTCCATCTCGATTGGTGCAAAAGGAATCAACAATTGTTCGGTTACAGCATGTGCGTCCGGTGCCAATTCTATTGGAGATGCATTCCGCGTGATTCAAAAGGGGGATGTGGATGTGATGATTGCTGGCGGAACGGAAGCCACCATTACCGCAATGACGGTCGCGGGATTTTCAAATATGACAGCACTGTCAAAAAATCCAGACCCGTCTACAGCAAGCAGGCCATTTGATAAGAATCGAGATGGCTTTGTCATTGGGGAAGGCGCAGGTATCCTGGTATTAGAGGAATTAGAACACGCATTAGCTCGAGGTGCGACCATTTATGGAGAATTAGCAGGGTATGGAGCTACAGGTGATGCCCATCATATTACGACCCCTGCACCAGAAGGAGAAGGGGCAGGAAGAGCAATGAAATTAGCATTAGCAGATGCTGGTATTACCCCTGAACAAGTCGACTATATCAATGCTCATGGTACATCGACCTATTATAATGATTTGTATGAAACGTTAGCCATCAAGGATGTTTTCAAAGAACATGCCTATAAATTATCTGTCAGTTCCACGAAATCCATGACCGGTCACTTGTTGGGAGCAACTGGGGCTATAGAGGCCATTTTTTCTCTTCTAGCAATTAAGGATGGTATCATCCCGCCAACCATTAATTATCAAACACCTGATGAACAATTGGATTTAGATTACGTCCCAAACGTTGCTAAGACGAAGGATGTTCAAGTGGTTTTATCCAACTCGTTAGGATTTGGCGGTCATAATGCAACTTTAATTTTTAAAAAGTTTAACATGTAAAAAAAGCAAAGAGTTTTGGTCACTATAAGGGCTCTATAGTGACCGAAACCTAAAAAAGCTAAGAGTTTAAGTCACTATAAGGATCCAGCTTATTTTTCATCGATTAATATATGCTATAAACCAAGCTTTTTTAAGAAATCGACTGTTTCCTGATGTGCCGGTTTAATCAGTTTAAATAATTTTTTATCAGTCTTCACAAGAGGATTTCCGGTTTCATCTGCAATTGATCTTGTAAAAGATGTACTGTTTACCACTTTCCAATTCCCATCTTTAACCTCAAGCTTGAGGTCAATAATCCCAAGACGGCTGCCAAAGGCACCTGCCATTACTACAGGTTTTCCTTTGATTTTTCCTTCGTTGATGTTAGCCATAGGTAATTCTTTAAAGGTAGGTCCTGGAAATACGCTATGAGAATGTCCAGCTAAAATGACATCAATTTCTGGAATCTCACTAAGGTAATAAACTGCGTTTTCCGTTTCTGGGTGATAGGGTTCACTATCTATTCCAGTATGGGCAAGTGCGATAATAATATCAGCACCTTCTGTCTTTAGGATAGGTACAAATTCCTTTGCACTTTCAACCATAGGTCTAGCCGTTACTTTTCCCTCTAAATTTGCCTTGTCCCATCTCATTATTTGCGGAGGCATAAATCCAATTACCCCAATATTCAATTCATGTTCCATACCTTGCTTATCAACAACACTTCTTTTTAAAATTACATAAGGTTTAAAATAGGGTTTATTCTCCTTAACGGAATAAACATTTGCATTTACAACCGGCATTTTCACTCCCTTAAGAACACTGTTTAGAAACTTTAGACCATAATTAAATTCATGATTTCCAATTGTTATCGCATCATATTCTAAATAATTAAAAGCACGGTATACAGGATGCACATTACCTTTTTGAATTCCTCGTATTCGTACTAAGTATTCACCGAGCGGATTCCCTTTTAAATGATCACCGTCATCAAACAATAAGGAATTGACTACTTCACCTCTTGCTTGATGAATAAGACTAGCTGTTTTTACAAGCCCAATAGTATTGTCAGTTTTAGTCTGATAATAATCATAATTCACTAGAGCCGCATGGAGGTCAGTCGTCTCAAGTATTCGCAAATCAATTATTCCATGGTTGTTCGCTGCCCTGCTTTCTTCAGCAAACATACTAGATGGGACTTGAGACCAGATGATTGTGCTAATAAAGAGTAGTAGGAATAACCTTTTATAGTTCATAAATACAAGCCTCCTCTGAACTTCTACTTTACGTGTTATTATTTAACAATTTGAAGCCGTTGATACATTGGTGGAAAATTCTCAAAAGTGACAGAAAATTGTCAAAAACATATGAATAAAAAGTGAATTAAAGGGGTTTCAAAAAATTTATTAAGGGAGATTACTTATAATAAAAGAGACAAAAGGTGGAGGTATTAGAGATGAATATTACAACAATCATTGAACTGGAAAATATGGAAGTAGAGAAGATAGCCGGAGCAAAATTAGTGTTTGCAGAGGAACAGATTTCTGAAAATATTATTGAAACCTGTGTGGAGTGTTTTCAATTAGAAGGGTCGAATAAAACCCTTTCGACAGAAGATGCAATGCAGCTAGTTTTCTCGCAATTAAAGCAAGAGGGTATTATTCCTTCAAAGGTGGAGGACTTCTCATTTGAAATGCCTTCATGCGGCCGACTGAAAACAAAAAATGAAGATGAGATAGAAGTTCCGCAAAAAGTTATCATTTCCTATATGTCATAAAGAAGTTCATTGAACTTCTTTTTTCTTCTTTTAAGTGATATTGGTCAATATAGGTAAGTGGCAGGACTTAATAAATGGGCATCCTTGGATTATGTAAGAGGAATAAGACAATCTTAACCAATCATATCTTTAGGAAAAATAATTTGGGTGTGATAAGGGAATATGAAGAAACAAAATCAGGTTGTTTTCTACACTATTAAAGGCTCAACAATTAAAAAATTTTTAATACTAGATTGTCTTACTAGTACAGGTATTTTTTATGCATTAAAAATTATTTCATCTAGTATCTTAATTGGATTTTTTGGAAGCCTGGTTTGTACCGAGGGCATAAAAAGATTACATAGAAAACAGACTCGTTAATCCTAAAGGGTTAACGTCTTTTTTTGTTTTAACATAAATAACTTCACGTTTTTTCCTAGAATGATTTGAAATAATAAACAGTGATACGCTTCACTTAATTGAAAATGATTTTCAGTTACAATATAGGTAAGACATCACTAGGAGGGAAATCGGATGGAAATAAATTCAGTTAAAGCCTACCAAGAATACAGCGAAGAGAGATTCACAAAAAGAATCATTTACAAAAAAGGTGAGACGACAGCTTTCGTTTTGAATTTCTTACCTGGACAGCAGCTTCCCCTTCATAAGCACCCCGGAACAGAGGTATATCTTTATGTAGTAACGGGAAGTGGTACGTTCATTATTGATGGTCAAGAAACTGTCGTATCTGAAGCGGATTTAGTACATGTAGGCGGTGAAGAGGAGCTTGCTTTTAATAACACAGGAAATCAACCTGTAAGCTTATATGTTACATTAAGTAAAGTACCAAATGAACAATACGCTAAAAATATCTAAGATTGAATAAAGCCGGCCTGTAAAATTAGGCCGGCTTCTTTTTGTGTTTTGTTAATCCATTATTTTTAAATCCAAAGAACCACCAGTTCCAATCACCGAACAACTTCATCAATGCCGGAACTAGGACCATCCTGACAATAGTGGCATCAATAAAAATCGCGATGGCAATTCCGACACCTAATTGCTTAATCGGCATGACGCCTGTAAAGGCAAAAGCTCCTGTGACAACGATCATAATTGCTGCCGCGGATGTAATAATTTTACTAGTATACGTTAAGCCAAATATGGTCGCTTCCGTATTATCACCTGTTCTCAAATAAAACTCCTGAATTCTTGAAATCAAAAACACTTCGTAATCCATTGAAAGTCCAAATACAAGGGTGAAAACGAATACTGGTAATATCAGGGCAATATCTGCAGGCTCTACACCTAAATGCCCCTGTTGAAAAATCCAGACAACAATTCCGAACGTACAGCTAAGGCTTAATATATTCATTAAAATTGCCTTTAGTGGGATAAGAATCGAGCGAAAAGCGGCCATAAGTATGAAGAAAGTTGAGACAACAATTAATAACAATCCATAAGGCGCCTTCTCAAAAATCTCATCAAAAATCTCTTGCTCAAACTTTATTGCTCCTCCGAAATGTGCCGTTAGTTCGAAGTCCCTGTTGGACCATTCACGAATCCATTCTCTAGCTTCCGCAGAATGATCATTTGTATTTAAATAAACTTCAACGAGCATTTTATTATCTCGAACAAAATAATCAAGGATGGGCGCAGTCTGTTCTTTTGGTCCAAACTGAAGCAGTTGAGATAACATTTCTTCCTCTTCAATGCCCGTCGCAGAAAAAGGTGAATTCACCGTTTCCACCAAATTATCCTTCGAAAGTTGTTCGAGAAAGCTGGTTACCTTCTCAAGATTATTTGTTTCTAAAACATTACCTTTTGTTTCTAGCACGATGGATACCTTCTTTTCATTCCGTTTATCTTTAGGAATAAAATGCTCTTCAAAGGCTTCAAAGGCTACCCTTGATGGATACTTTTCCGGAAGGGATTCTGTCCCCGGGATTGACAGCGTCATCTGTGCGACTGGTATTAGACCAGCAAGGAGTATTGCTAGTGCAGCCACAGCCATGACCAATGGGCGCTTCATTACAAACTTTGCAAATCTATGCCAAATGCTCGTTTTATTATCGGCTACCCGAAGGATGCTGAATTTGTTAATTTTAACTCCAAGAACAGCCAATAATGCCGGGAGAAAGGTTAAGGCACAGAAGGCAGAGATAAACACTACAGCCATACCGCCAAGAGCAACGTTTTGAAAAATATCAATTTGAATAAACCATAATGCCGATAAGCCAATAAAAACACAAAGACCAGAGAAAATAATAGATCTTCCAGCGGTAGCTACGCTAATCGTAATGGCTTCTTTAATGGAATTAGTATGTAATTCCTCTTTGTAACGATTAATTAATAATAGGGCAAAGTCAATACTTAATGCGAGCCCGATCATCGGAACAATATTTAAAATAAAGATTGTCAAATCAGTACCGTAACTAAAAAAGAAAACAGCACCCATTGTTGTTAATATTGATATAACCCCGATGACAATCGGAATCGAGGCGGCGATTAACCCTCCAAAGGCAAGGACCAAAACAATCAGAGCAATCGGCAATCCAATCATTTCAGCTTTGGCTAAATCCTCTTGACTTGCGATATTAAGGTCTTGAACAATGATAGGTTCACCTGTCATCGTAACCTTTAATCCCTTTTTATTTTTTAGAATCTTACTCAATTGTTGTATTTCATCACTTAAGTCTTCTGCACTTTTATTAAAGGATAAAAGCCCATAAGCATAATCCTCTTTTACCATTCCCTCTCGATTATAAGGGGTGGTGATACTTTTTGTACCATCGAATTTTTTCAGATCCTTAAAGGTGGTTTGGATGAATTGTTTCCAATCATCGTCACTCACACTGCTATCTCTTTGAAAGACAAGAATTATCGAAGATTTTGCCTGCCCAAAATCTCTCTCAAGCAGTTTTCTTGTTTCATTGTACTCGCCTTTATATTCAAAGCCATTTCCGCTTAATACGGAGGGTAGTTTTAAGGCGAAAACCCCTGATATTCCGATTAGCAGTAGCCAAAGGGCAATTACCCATTTGCGATAACGGTATATGAAGCCTCCTAGTTTCTCCATTTTAAGACCTCCATTTAGGAAATAATTCCCTTACCTAGTATAGCAGAACCCATCAAGAGTGTTGGATGACTATTTCGTGGCAAATGAAATGGATAGATTAAATATGATAAGAATCATTCCCTCAATTCATAACGAAAATACAAAGATAAAGGAAGAGATTAAATGTAAAATAATGTTCATCGTATATTTTACAAATGTAAAAAAATTATGGATTTAATAGTAAGTCTTGCTATAATTATAAAAAAGTCAGGATAGAAGGTGATGAACAGTGGACCAAGAGAAACTAAGTAAAGTCATCGAAGCAGCAAAATTATATTATTTGTTGGATCATAATCAAAGCGATATTGCTAAGAAATTGGGTGTTTCACGCCCCACAGTGTCCCGTTTATTACAGCAGGCAAAAGAAAAGGGAATCGTTCAGATAAATATCATGGACCCAACTGAAAATGTTGAAAATTTAGCTGAACAGCTGGAAACAAAGTTCAATTTAAAGAAAGCCATCGTTACGCCTATTCCACAATTCGAAAATCATATTATCAAAAATTATTTGGGAGAAAAAGCGGCATTATATCTTGATGAAATTGTTAAGGACCAGGACATTATTGGCGTTACCTGGGGAACAACGCTATATCACATTGCTGTGGAGCTAAAACAGAAATTCGTCAAAGATGTCAAGGTGGTCCAATTAAAAGGAGGTGTCAGTCACGCAGAAACCAATAATTACGCTTCAGAAATCTTGTATCTTTTTGGCAAAGCGTACAACACGACACCTTTCAATCTTCCGTTGCCTGCCATTGTGGATCATGTTGTTGTAAAACAGGCAATGGAGGCAGACCGCCATATTAAAAAAATTCTTGAATTAGGTAAAAAGGCAAATATCGCACTATTTACCATTGGTTCTATCAAGATGGACTCGTTATTATTCCAAATGGGCTATTTTACCGAGAGTGACCAAAAAGCTTTAAATGAAAAAGCAGTCGGGGATATTTGTTCACGTTTCTTTGATAACAATGGTGAATTATGTGATGAAAGTCTTAATGAAAGAACATTAGGGGTAAAACTGGAGGACTTACGAAAAAAAGAATATTCCATTCTCGTTGCGGGCGGTCCAAATAAAATTGAAGGGATATATGGGGCTTTAAAAGGAAAATATGCCAATGTATTAATAACGGATCAATTCACAGCGAAATTTTTACTGGATAAAAACACGTAGGTTTCTATTTATTTTTACATTTGTTCACTTATGTGTTTACAAATGTTCAATTTGTTTGATATAGTTTCATTGTAAATAAAAACAAAGAATATCTAGTTTGAATAAAAGAGGGAGGATGTACAACATGACTCAAAATGTTACTCGAATGATTGATCATACATTACTAAAAGCAAATGCGACCCAGGATGAAATCCTTAAATTAGTCGGAGAAGCAAAGAAATATTCTTTCGCTTCCGTATGTGTTAATCCAACTTGGGTAAAAATATCAGCAGATATGCTTAAAGATACGCCAGAAGTAAAAGTATGTACCGTAATTGGTTTTCCTTTAGGAGCATCGACACCTGAAACGAAAGCATTTGAAACAAGAAATGCGATTGAAAATGGTGCACATGAAATCGATATGGTGATCAACATCGGCGCACTTAAGGATAAACAAGATGATTTAGTCGAAAGAGACATCAAAGCGGTTGTTGAGGCTGCGAAGGGTAGAGCACTTACAAAGGTTATTATTGAGACATGTCTTTTAACGAATGAAGAAAAAGTAAGAGCATGTCAACTTTCCGTTAAGGCCGGAGCAGATTTTGTAAAAACCTCAACTGGGTTCTCTACAGGCGGTGCTACAGTTGAAGATATCCGTTTAATGCGAGAAACAGTTGGACCTGAAATTGGTGTAAAAGCTTCTGGAGGCGTTCGCAGCCGTGAGGATGCATTAGCCATGATCGAAGCTGGAGCTACTCGTATCGGTGCAAGTTCCGGAGTGTCTATTAGTAAAGGTGAAATTTCTCAAAGCAATTATTAACCAACGATTTGAGGGATAGAAAATGAAAGAAGTAGTATTAGCTTTAATTGCCGGGCTAATTGTTGGAATGATATTTAAATTTATGAAGCTGCCATTACCTGCTCCCCCCGTATTTTCCGCAGTCGTTGGCGTCTTTGGTGTATATTTTGGGGGCGTCCTTGCAAGTTGGATGGTTAAACTTTTCCAATAAAATATAAATGACTCCAAAAGATTTTAAAAAATAATTTTGAGGCAGGATGTGAATCCTGCTTCTTTTTTTATATATTAAGGACATTGTAATCGACAAAATTCTTCAATCTTCGTCATTTTCTGATTTAATTTTATTGTAGCCACGGTAAATTAAGATTAGAATCTATATATATCTTTTCATGCTTTTTATGGAAAAGGGCATAATTAAAAGAATAAAAAGCAGAAATTTATAATTTTGGATAAAGAAGAAAGAGGAAGAAGAGAGTGGAAACTAGCAGGCACCAAAACAAAAGGAAACTTTTTATTTCGATTATCGATAATGATGTGATGATTCAAACGATGCTTGTGAGAATTCTCAAGATGATGAATATTGATCGGTTTGAAATAGATATAAAAGCATATGAAGATGGTATGCAGTTTTTTGAATCTAAACGCTTGGATGATCGAGGAGAACATTTTTTGATTGTTGATGGTATTATGCCAGTTATGGATGGTATCGAGATTTTGCAAAAAGTGAAAAGTGACTTGAGTAAACAGGTTTATGTCTTGATGCTTTCAGGCAGAAAAAGTCCAAATGAAATTAACAAGGCACTAAAATTAGGTGCTGATGATTATGTGACGAAGCCATTTAGTATTAAGGAGCTCCAGACAAGAGTACAACAAATCATTCAAAGGATGAAGCAATGATCAATCAGGATATTTTGTTTCTTGCTATTATTACTTTATCACTTATGTGTTTATTATTTTTACTATTGCTTTATTTAACAATTCGGAAGGCAAAAGAAATAAAAAAAAGAAGAGAAATCGAAGACTATAAAAATAAAATAAACACACAAATTTTTTCAATAATAGCTGAAGGGAAACGTTACAGGGGAATAGGCTGCGAAACATCCATAAAACAAAAGGCAATGGAAGAGCTGCTGAGCAGGTATGTGAAAATTCTAGAAGGTGAGGATGAGAAAAAAAGATTATCGGATTTGGCTTCTCATTGTTTACAAGGATACTATCGGAAACGTCTCAAAAGTAAGAAATGGAGCCATCGTATGAATGCACTTTATCATATCGAGGACTTTTATATGATAAAGCTATTAGACGAAGTAGTTATCTTGAGTAAGAAAAAAAACATCACACATCAAGAAATGATCCATGTTCTGAGAATCCTAGCAACATTTCAATATAATGGTTTCCAGGAAGTACTTTACTATCATGATTTATCTGAGTATGAGTATCGCAGTATTTTAATGAGATTGAATCATGACCTATTTGATCAGTTCGTTTTAAGCTTTCACAAAAGCACTCCCCCGCTGCAATATGCCATTCTGGATGTTATCTCATTGAAAAAAGCAATAGAATACCGGTTTTTTACCGAGAATATTTTTATGTCCTATAAAGGCGAAGTAAAATTAAGGGCTTTGAAGGCTCTAGCAGAAATAGGCTATGTAAGTAATATAGAGCCGTACTTGCAATTGCTGTACTCTTCTAGCTGGCAGGAAAGGATGGTAGCGGCAAAACTGATAGGTTCCATTCAAGAAGAAAAAGGAATTCCGAGATTAATTGAGCTGCTGCATGATCAGATTTGGTGGGTGCGTTCGCAGGCTGGCCAATCAATTAGTCAGTTCCCAAATGGGAAGGCAATTTTGCAATCCGTTTTAGAAACATCCAAGGATACTTTTGCTAGAGATATGGCTTGGGATTGGCTGCATAAAGGAGTATAGAACATGCTAAATGTGCAATGGCTGGATATTGTATCTGTTTTCGCTTGGTTTATTGCTGTATACATGGTGATTGTTATTGTTTTCTATTCTGTTATTTTAATGATCTCCATGTTACAGCTCCGAAAAGAATATCAATTAGACCGAATACAGGCTTATGAAGATTATATGGATGAATTTTACACAAGACCGGTCTCAATCATTGTTCCTGCCTATAATGAGGAAGCAGGAATTATTCAAAGTGTACGTTCACTTTTGAGTGTGAATTATCCCACCTTTGAGATCATTGTGGTCAATGATGGATCGACGGATGGGACATTAGAAAAAATGATTGACCAATATGAGATGAAAGTAATTAGTAAAGTAGTTCGTAAACAAATTAATACCAAACCGATAAAGACTATCTATCAATCCACTATCCTTTCTAATCTTTTTTTAGTTGATAAGGAGAATGGCGGGAAGGCGGATGCGCTGAATGTTGGCCTTAATTTTTCCCATTATCCCTATTTTTGCTCACTAGATGGTGATTCTGTATTGGAGCCAGATGCCTTTCTTAAGGTAATGAAGCCCATAATAGATTCCAATGAAGAGGTAATTGCCTCTGGTGGCAGTGTGCGAATTGCAAACGGCTGTGAAATAAAGAATGGACATATTTTGAAAATAGGTCTCTCTAATAATCCTTTAGTCATCATGCAAATTATCGAATATCTTCGTGCATTCCTCATGGGAAGGATTGGGTTAAGCAGACATAATCTGCTGTTAATTATTTCTGGTGCTTTTGGTGTTTTTTCTAAGCATTGGTCCATTGAGGCTGGCGGGTATAAAACGGATACCGTAGGCGAGGACATGGAGTTAGTTGTCAGGATACACCGTTTGTTAAAAGAGAAGAAGGTAAACAAGAAGATTGTCTATGTACCCGATCCAGTGTGCTGGACAGAGGTACCTGAGGATATGACCATCTTAAGAAGACAAAGACGGCGCTGGCATCGGGGATTGTTTGAAAGCTTATGGACGCACCGCGGGCTAACTTTTAACCCCAAATATGGATCGATTGGGGTTATTTCCTTCCCCTATTTTTGGGTAGTTGAATTTTTAGGACCGATTATAGAGTTCCTTGGATATATTTTCATGGTTCTATGTCTGTTTTTAGGCGGTGTTTATATTGAATTTGCGATACTATTATTTCTTCTATCTTGCCTGTATGGGTCACTTTTTTCAATGGCAGCAGTGTTATTAGAAGAGTGGAGTTTAACCAAATACCCGAAAGTAACTGATATTATAAAGCTCTTTCTATACTCATTAACAGAAACCATCTGGTATCGTCCTATGACAGTCTTTTGGCGATGTGAAGGGGTCTGGCAAATGCTAATAGGGGATACGAGCTGGGGAGAAATGAAAAGAAAAGGTGTTTCAAAATGACAAGACAAACCTCCTTAATTGTTTATGCAATACTATTCCTCTTAATTCTATTAAGTCCTTTTTGGTCCTGGCTGTTACAGCCTTCTAAAGAATTAAATGTACTTATCTATGATAAAACCGTTCCTGATCAATCATATAGGGAACATAAAGGACTCGTCTGGATATTAAATAATGCTAAATATGTAAAGGAAAATCATAAGACATATGAAATAAATGAGGATTATAAAGGATTTATTCCAAAAGATGGGCAAGAATATTCCATCACTTCTTTACCTAATGATTTAAAAAATTATGATGTTTTTTATTTAACGGATCAATATGGAGTGTACGAAGAAGACTTTATTGGTGAAAACAAGACCGGTGAGAGATCGTCCATCATTTACGGAGGCTTAGAATCATCGGATGTAGATCGAATTGAACAGGCTTTACTTTCCTCTAAAGGGAAAACCTTGATTGCAGAATTTAATACATTTGCCAGTCCGACTCCTGCTGATGTCCGGGATAAAATAGCAAATCTCTTAAATCTAGAGTGGACTGGCTGGATTGGCAGGTATTTTCCTGACCTTAACAATAAAGAAGTACCTGTGTGGGTGAGAAAGCAATATGAAGATAATGGTGCAAAATGGGATTATAACGGGAAAGGTTTTGTTTTTGTTAATAAAAATAATGAAATTGTGGTAGTCGACGAAAAGGATGTAACAAAAAGCGGGGCCATATTTAATTTAACCAAACAGGGAGAAAACTTCTTTAATCGGGAGCTGCAGGGAGAATATCAGTATTGGTTTGATGTCAATATTGCAGGAAGCAAAGAAGAAATACTTGCAGAATATCAGTTGCCAATCTCAGACAAGAAGAAGGAAGAGTTACAGGGATTGGGGATACCCACTAAATTCCCAGCCATTATCCATCATCAAAATGCAAGATATAATTCTTATTATTTTGCAGGGGATTATGCTGATGAAGCAGAGGTTACAGCCATTTATCAAACAAAAGGGCTTGACCTCTGGAAGGAGCGTTTTGGAACACAAGATTCCTTCTACTGGGAAGTATATGTTCCCATGATGAAGCGTTTATTAGACAGCGGTTTGAACAAGACAATCAAACAAGAGCAAGTAGAAGTAGTTGAGGTTAACAAGATTAAGACCAATAGTGCCACAGGAGATTCCTTTATTCAAGTCCAAAAGAATGGTGAATGGAACGATTTCTTGATAAAAGGAGTCAATATGGGGATTGGGAAGCCTGGATATTTTCCAGGAGAAACAGCGATTACGAAGGAAGAATATTCACGTTGGTTTAAAAAAATTGGTGAAATGAACGCGAATGCAATCAGAATTTATACACTGCATCCTCCTCAGTTTTACCAAGCTTTCTATGAATATAATCTGACTGCAAAAAAACCATTGTTTCTATTTCATGGTTCCTGGGTGAATGAAGAAAAGCTGCTTCAAAATCAAGATGCCTTCGCTGCCGAAAATGTCGAGGATGCTCAAACGGAAATCAAACATTTAATTGATATCATTCATGGGCAGGCGGAGCTGCCTGAACGGCCAGGACACGCCTCTGGTGTTTATAAATATGATATTTCAAAATATGTGCTTGGGATTATCGTCGGCACAGAGTGGGACCCATACATGGTTAATAACACCAATCTTAAGCATAAAGATATGGAAGTATTTAACGGTAAATATTTCAAAACAACAGATGCCAGTCCATTTGAAATTTGGTTAGCTCAATTGATGGAGCATGCAGCCGCTTATGAAACAACACAATACAATTGGCAGCATACGATGAGTTTTACTAACTGGGTAACCACTGACCTGTTAGAGCATCCATCAGAGCCACTAGAAAATGAAGATTTAGTTTCAATAAATCCAAACCATATTCTGCGAGCTGATCAATTTTATGCCGGATTATTCGCTTCCTATCATATTTATCCATACTATCCTGATTTTTTAAATTACGAGAAAAAATATCTAGAGTACGTGGATTCATCAGGTAAAAGGAATAATTACGCAGGATATTTAAATGAATTGATCGGTTCACATAATATGCCTGTACTAGTTGCCGAATTTGGGGTTCCATCTTCAAGGGGATTAACACACAAAAATGCCTTTGGAATGGATCAGGGTTTTCATTCAGAAAAAGAACAAGGGGAAATTAATCAAAAATTATTTAAATCTATTGTTTCGGAGGGGTATGCAGGGGGGCTGATTTTCTCCTGGCAGGATGAATGGTTTAAACGTACATGGAATACGATGGATTTTGATAATCCAGACCGGAGACCCTACTGGAATAATCAGCAAACAAACGAACAGCATTTTGGATTGCTTTCTTTTGAACCAGGTGATAAGGATTCAGCCATATTAGTAGACGGTAACCGTATTGACTGGAAGAAAACGAATAGTCAAAAAGTTTTTGAGTCGGAAGAAGAGAAGGAGATAATAAATGAGGTTAGAATTTCTTCTGATAGTGGATATCTTTACTTTCTTTTATCTTTAGCAAAGCCCGTCAACTTTGCAAATCAATCTCTTTATTTACTCCTTGATACCATTGGTGAACAGGGACAGAATGCTATACCCTTATCAAAAGATACTTTGCTTCAAACGGATCTAGGTGTAGACTTTTTAATTAATCTTTCAGGAAAAGAAAATTCTCGAATTATGGTAGACAGTTATTATGATGCCTACTACTATCAATACGCACATATGCTCAATATGGTAAAAAGAGAACCTTATGCAAATCAAAAAAACAATGGAGTGTTTCATCCAATTCGGTTAGCACTTACGAAAGAATTGACAATCCCGACAACAAACACTGTAGTTCCGTTTGAGGGATATGAAACAGGTGTATTGAAGTTTGGCAATGGTAACCCCGAACATGAACAGTTTAACTCGCTGACAGATGTTAGTATGAGCGATAATAAAAAAGTCATCGAAATCAGAATCCCTTGGCAGCTTGTAAACGTTAAGGATCCTAGCTTAAAAGAAGTGATGGGGGACATCTGGAAGGATGGTTTATCAAAAAGTGAAACGATTGAAGGAATTCGGGTTGCAGCAGCAGCAATGAAACAAGGTAAACTCGTCCAAACAATACCAAGACAATCAAATAACGTACTTCAGCAAAAAGATGTATTTCTGTATTCGTGGAATGAGTGGGAACAGCCTTTATTCTATGAAAGGCTAAAAAAATCTTATGATATGATCAAGAAAACATACGGAAAAACAAAGCAAGAAAATTAAAAAGAAGGTGCAGTTGTTTGAATAAAAAAATCGGCTTTATCGGTGCAGGAAAAATGGCTCAAGCAATGCTAGAAGGAATCCTAAAATCCAAGATGATTCCAAAAGAAAATATTATCGCCAGCGCTAAAACAGAAGGAACTCTTGAAAAAATCGAATCTAACTATCAAATACGAACCACCCAAAATAATCAAGACGTAGCGAGGTTTGCAGATATTTTGATTCTAGCTGTAAAACCTGACCAGCATTCGAACGTTATTCAGGAGATAAAGAATGACGTTCACTCTGACTCAATAATTATTACTATAGCAGCTGGAATTACATTGGATGATATTGAAAGAGAGTTTGGTGTTAATGTAAAAGCAGTCAGGACAATGCCAAACACTCCTTCCTTGGTCGGTGAAGGCATGACAGCTATTTGTTCGAATGAGAGGCTCAATGAGGAAGAGGTATTAGAAGTTGAACTTCTCTTTCATACGTTTGGAAAAACAGAGAGGCTGGATGAAAGATTAATGGATGCTGTCCCAGCGATAAGTGGTTCATCCCCAGCCTATGTCTATATGATGATAGAAGCGATGGCGGACGGAGGAGTTAAGCAGGGAATTCCTAGGGATAAAGCATATCGACTTGCCGCACAGGCAGTCCTTGGAGCAGCTAAAATGGTACTCGAAACAGACAGACACCCAGGAGAACTAAAAGATAATGTTTGTACACCAGGAGGTGCGACCATAGAGGCCGTAGCTGAGCTCGAAAAGAGACAATTTCGAGGTTCCGTATTGGCCGCGATGGAAAGCTGTACAAGAAAGGTAAAGTCATTACAGTAACATTCAAAGTAAGAACCTACGACTCCGGCGTAGGTTCATTTATTTTTTAAGGTAACTCTAGTAATTAAAGACAAATCCTTCTATTAGCC
The DNA here is from genome assembly GCF_013409995.1 of Neobacillus driksii. Lineage (GTDB taxonomy): Bacteria > Bacillota > Bacilli > Bacillales > Cytobacillaceae > Neobacillus > Neobacillus driksii. The sequence continues at coordinate 477,055 of NZ_JACCBX010000004.1, read as the reverse complement.
TTGTGAGATTTGTCCTCAAGACCGATTATTGAGGACAAAACTTTCAGTAGCCTTGTGAGATTTGTCCTCAAGACCCATTATTGAGGACAAAACTCTCAGTAGCCTTGTGAGATTTGTCCACAAGACCCATTATTAAGGACAAAAACTTTCAGAGCCTTGTGAGATTTGTCCACAAGACCCATTATTGAGGACAAAACTTTCAGTAGCCTTGTGAGATTTGTCCTCAAGACCCATTATTGAGGACAAAACTTTCAGTAGCCTTGTGAGATTTGTCCACAAGACCCATTATTGGGGACAAAACTTTCAGTAGCCTTGTGAGATTTGTCCTCAAGACCCATTATTGAGGACAAAACTTTCAATAGCCTTGTGAGATTTGTTCTCAAGACCCATTATTGAGGACAAAACTTTCAGTAGCCTTGTGAGATTTGTCCACAAGCCCCATTATTGAGGACAAAACTTTCAGTAGCCTTGTGAGATTTGTCCACAAGACCCATTATTGAGGACAAAAACTTTCAGTAGCCTTCTAAGATTTGTCCACAAGCCCCATTATTAAGGACAAATCCTTTAATAGCCTTCTTAGATTTGTTCTTAAGACCCTAATATGGTTCAGGTTTTCTAATCACTGTCAGTGAAGTCATTAAACCTACAAAGATAATGGTTACTAGTGAATAAAAGAATTTTTCTAAACCTACGACTTGAATCCCGCTAGTAATGACAAGTCCGTCAATCAGAAATATAATAATCCCAATATTAACAGAAGTAAATTTAGTAATTATCTGGGCTAGTAAATCAGTTCCACCCGTGCTTGTATCATAACGGAGCATTAAACCAATACCAACTCCTACCAGAATACCTCCAATAATGGTACTAGGAAAAATCCCAATCTGGATTTTTCCATTTATAAATGAAAGTAAATCTATGCAAAAAGAAGAAATTATAAGGCCGTGTAGACTGTAGTAAAAGTACCTTCTTTCAAAAAACCATGCCAAGATATAGAGAGGAAGACTTAGTACAATCATAGTAAGACCTGTAGGCCATCCGTAAAAATAATGAAAGATTAACCCTAAACCAATCACCCCGCCATCGAGCAGATGATAAGGAACCAGAAACCCATTTACTCCGAGACTTAATAGTAAGCTGCCAATCAGCATCGCAATAATTTTTTGTTTCAATGAAAATCACCCCAAACTTGTCCCTACATACAAAGTATGAATTGGATTTTTATTTAGAAGTATAGAAAATAAAAAAGGATTATCGAACAAAACCGTTCTGTTATAGATGTTGTATGGTGACAGAGTATAAGGAGTATACTTAACGTATGGTATAATAGGATGAAGTTATAAGTTTTTTTGGCAAAAATCAGGGAGGTATATGATGCTGCAAGACGATTATGAATTATTGCTGAAACGTACGCTTGAGGTTGCTCCGGATTGGCTCATAAGTGACATACAAGATATTTTGAAAAATGAAGGGAGACATACCGGAGTAAGTTATGTCATTTCCCAGCTACACGATAGATATAGCTTTAGTTTCAGACACATTTTGTCAGCAATTAATTTTTCAGATGAATGGACAATGGTTTCAAGAGAACGGCTAAGTTTTATTGATAATAATATTGAAGTTATCGTAGCTTTGTATAATGACTTAAAACGCAAAATAGCTAAAAATGAATAAAAAAGAGCAATACAATTCGTCTTGAATGAATTGTATTGCTCTTTTTTTATTTTAAAAGAAAAGATTTAAGATAAAATAACAAATTGCGGCTATACCTGCTGAAATCGGAAGCGTAATAACCCAAGTGATTAGCATCCTTTGAGCCGTATCCCATTTAACTCCCTTTAATCGGTGTGAGGCACCTACCCCTAAGATACCGGAAGAAATAACATGGGTTGTACTAACGGGAACATGTAGCCAAGTAGCACCAAATATTACTGCTGCACCGGTTAGATCTGCCGCTACTCCGTTAATTGGACGAATTTTCATGATTTTTCCGCCAACGGTTTTAATGATTTTCCAACCTCCAACGGAGGTACCCAGTCCCATTGCCGTTGCACAAGCAAATTGTACCCAGAATGGAACTTCCGCATTTGCACCAAGATAACCGTTGGAAATAAGAGCCATCGTGATAATCCCCATCGCTTTTTGGGCGTCATTTGTTCCATGTGAATAAGATTGTAATGCTGCAGTGGCTATTTGCATATAACGAAAATTCCGATTGGTCTTCGCTAAATTAGCATTCTTAAACACCACTTTAAAAATACTGTAAACAATATAACCTACAGCAAAGGCTAAGATTGGTGAAAGAATAAGGGCTTGGATAATTTTTAAGAATCCACTGTAGTTAAGTGCACCAAAACCAGCAGATGCAAGTGCAGCACCGGCAATAGACCCAATGATTGCATGTGATGAACTGCTCGGGATGCCGTAATACCAAGTTAACAGGTTCCAAAATATGGCTGATATTAGTGCGGCTAAAATAACCACTGACCCATTTTCAAGCGTAAAAGGGTCAACAATGTCCTTCGAAATGGATTTCGCAACACCGGTAAATGTCATCGCACCTACAAAGTTCATAATCGCTGCTAAGAGTATAGCCTGCCTAGGTCTTAGTGCCTTTGTTGAAACAGAGGTCGCAATTGAATTAGCAGTATCGTGGAACCCATTAATAAAGTCAAATGCAAGAGCAGCAATGACAACTAAAATAATTAAAATTTCCATTTGTTAGCTCCTTATGCATTTTTCATGATGATGGTTTCAAGTGTATTTGCAACGGATTGACAGCTGTCTGCAATGTCCTCAAGATTTTCATAAATTTCCTTGTACTGAATAATTCTGATTGGATCTTTTTCTACTGTAAATAATTGCTTAATCGACTGACGCAGGATATTATCACATTTGGATTCATAATCTTTTATTTTAATTGCATGTTCTCTCATTTGAGGAAGTTTCTTATTCGCTAATAATTCCATCGCCTCATCAATTTCATGGACACTTGATTTTAACGCATCAACAAATTGGAGCATAAAATCATCGGCTTGAGTGATGGAATACATTTCAAACAACGCTGCAGTCGCTTCTAGACCGTCCAGGACATCATCCATGCTGTTTGCTAGGTGAAGAATATCCTCACGTTCTATAGGCGTGATAAATGCATCATTTAATTGTTTGATCACTTCATGGACAAAGGTATCTCCCTTTGTTTCAATTTCTTTCATCTTTTCTGAGAAGATTTTCAAATCACTTATATTTTTTAATTTATAATCAGCAAAGTAATTTGCGCCTTCCTTTAAGTTAGAAGAAATATTACTTAGTAGTGCTGAAAATTTATCAACCTTTTTTGCCATTTTTGAATCCTCCTAAATAGTATGTAAAAAAGTTTTTACACTAACGGACAACATTTTACCGAAAATAGACAAAAAAATCATAAAAAGTTAACCTAATTTACAAAAACTTAACAATAGAATTTTCTGAAAATTGTTGTAAGGAGCCGTATTTATTATTTTTTTAATATCTCCAGAACAAAATAGTAATATGTATCGACATAAACCTAGGGTCTAACTACGAATAAAAATCAAAAAAATGGGTACTTTAATCGTACACGGCAACTAATTTTGTTATAAAACCGTGTTAGAAATTAAATCATCACAAAAAGGAGTGTTCAGAATGAGTTTCATATGGGCATTAATTGTCGGTGGCGTGATTGGCTGGTTAGCTGGTCTTATTGTAGGAAGAAATATTCCAGGCGGCATTATTGGTAATATAATTGCTGGGTTTGTTGGCGCATGGCTCGGTACTTTACTATTAGGAGATTGGGGGCCAAATGTTGCCGATTTTGCAATTATCCCCGCTATCATTGGATCTGTAGCATTGGTATTCCTATTATCATTAGTAATGCGCGCATTTAGAAAAGCAGACTAGTAATAGATATGAAAGACCTCCTAGACAGGAGGTCTTTTAATATGACTTATAAGCTATAAACATCAATATTTTTGAAGATAGGTGGCTGATCGATAAATGGAGCATAACAGCTAATGTTTTCACCAGTAATAGGGTGTGTGAATTCTAATTTTGCTGCATGCAATGCCTGCCTTTTAAATAACGGTTTCCCGCCATATAATGTATCGCCTATTAAAGGATGTCCTATGTGACTTAAATGAACACGTATTTGGTGTGTTCTCCCCGTTTCAAGCCAGCATTTGACATAAGAATGATCATGTTCCTCTTTAATAACTTGATAATGTGTAGTGGCCGCTTGCCCAGAGGTTGAAACGCGTCTTCTGGTTGCATGGTGCCTGTCGCGTCCAATTGGCTCACATATTTTCCCTTTCTTCTTTTTTATACGGCCATCGACGATTGCCAGGTACGTTCTCTTTATTTCATGTTTTTCAAGCATTCTGTCTAAGATGGCACCAGATAATGCGTGTTTTGCAAACAGGATCGCACCTGTCGTATCCTTGTCTAGACGGTGTACTTGACGCACCGACACTTTTTCACCGTATGACTGTACATGAAATTGTGCAGCATGTAACAGTGTATTTTTATCATTTTCATCATTCGGATGTGTACTCATATTAGCTGGTTTATTAAAAACAATCACATGGTCGTCTTCGTATAGGACCTGTATATCATAGAAAAAGTCCAGTAGGATTGGAGGTACCGCTTCCTCAAATAGTTTAATTAGAACCTTATCCCCGTTTTTCAGAGGATTATTCCAATTTGCTTTCATCCCATTTACTAAAACGTTATGTTCCATCCGGAATTGATGGGTTAGCTTCTTAGGCACCTCCCATTCCGTACGAAAGATATCCTCAATGGTTTTTCCTTCCCAAACTCTTGGTGTAATCATTTCCATCCAATTGCCTTTACGCGTTGTTTTTAACATTTTTTCTCCTTTTATCTTGAGATTTCTCCAGTATATACCGTGGTTATAATTACCACCGAACATTCATCCACAAATATGCTATTCTTATGTATATATTACGATAGATTATCGCTATCGCAAAGGTGGGTTACAAGTGAAAATTGTTTTTGCCTCGACGCCGGGTCAGGAAGAAGAAATTTGTGAACTTGTGAGGTATATCTATTCAACTGTTTTTCCACTCTATTTTACGGATAAGGAAATAAGTGAGTTTGAACAATTAAAAGTATTGCATACTCCAGATGACTTTAATACATTAAAGGATGCCTTTCAAGTTATGGCTAGTATGCAAACAGTGATTTCAATACTGGAGTCTCCAACTCTCGATGATCAATATGCAGCATTATTTAATAAAAATGTTACTAACCTACAAGAATTTGGTCTTTTCTTTCCGTTTGAGTTTGAACAATTTGTTGAAGCAAAAAATATGAAAAACAGTGTATTTAGTATTTATACCAAAGCAGCAAATGAACTACTTGTTTAATATGGAAAAAAATGTCTGCGTTTTGCAGGCATTTTTTTTATACAAAATTACTAATTACCCTAGGAAATAACAGAGATACAATATAAAATAAAAAGCAGGTGTAAGTTTATGGGAAATTCAAACAATAGGAATAGGAAACAACAGGGAGGATTTAGTCATGGATTGGAAAGAAAATGCAAACAGATGGATAGAATACGCTAATTTGAATGAAGAGTTGAGGCAGCAGCTTGAGGTAATTAAGAACGATGAAAAACAACTTGAGGAAGTTTTTTATAAAAATCTTGAGTTTGGTACTGGCGGAATGCGTGGAGAGATTGGCGTTGGAACCAATCGGATGAATCTATATACGGTTCGCAAGGCTTCTGCCGGATTAGCAGCATACATAGAAGAACAAGGGCTTGATGCAAAACAAAAAGGTGTAGTAATTGCCTATGATTCACGACATAAGTCTCCTGAATTTTGTATGGAGGCAGCAAGAACACTTGCAACGAAAGGGATTAAAACCTACGTATTTGATGAATTAAGACCAACACCGGAATTATCATTTGCCTTAAGGTATTTGAACGCCTTTTCTGGGATTGTGATTACAGCAAGCCATAACCCACCAGAATACAATGGCTACAAAGTGTATGGTTCAGATGGCGGTCAGCTGCCTCCAGATGCAGCCGACGAAGTAATTGCAAGAGTCAACGAAATTGAAAATGAATTGTTGATAGAAGTAGATACTGAAGAAAACCTCAGATCCCTTGGGTTAATTAATACCATTGGTGCAGAAATTGACCAAGCTTATATTGAAAAATTAAAAACCATTTCTGAAAACCCATCGATTTCAAATGAAACAGATGTAAAAATTGTGTTTACACCTTTACATGGCACAGCCAATAAACCAGTCCGCCAAGCTTTGGCTGCATTGGGCTATACAAACGTAACAGTTGTAAAGGAACAGGAACTGCCAGATCCCGAATTTTCAACTGTAAAAAGTCCAAATCCTGAGGAACATGCAGCATTTGAACTAGCCATCAGAGATGGTAAAAAAGTGGGTGCAGACCTGCTGATTGGAACAGACCCAGATGCGGACCGGTTAGGAATTGCTGTTCTTAACCCTGAAGGTGAATATGTAGTTCTAACTGGGAACCAAACCGGAGCACTACTATTAGATTACATTCTTTCACAAAAGCAAAGTAAAGGTACTCTTCCTTCCAATGGAGTAGTGCTAAAAACGATTGTTACATCAGAAATTGGCAGAAAGATTGCCCAAGACTACAAATTAGAAACAATCGATGTTCTAACTGGATTTAAATTTATTGCTGAAAAGATTAATGAGTATGAGTCAACTGGAGAGCACACTTTCTTATTCGGGTATGAAGAAAGCTATGGCTATTTAATTGGGGATTTTGCCCGTGATAAGGATGCGGTTCAAGCGGCGCTTTTAGCAGTAGAAGTGTGCGCTTATTATAAAAAACAGGGTATGTCACTTTATGATGGTTTAATGCAAGTATTTGAAAAGTACGGCTACTATCAGGAAGGACTACGATCATTAACATTAAAGGGTAAAGAAGGAGCAGAACAAATTCAGCGCATTTTAGCTTCTTTCCGATCTGAACCAATTAAGCAGCTTGGTGACTTAACCCTTTCTATGTCAGAAGATTATCTAACAGGGATTCGTCAAACATCCAACGGTGATGAGAAAATCGACTTGCCTAAATCAAATGTATTAAAATATACTTTTACAGACGGCTCATGGGTATGTTTAAGACCATCAGGTACTGAACCGAAAGTTAAATTTTATTTTGGAGTAAACAGTAATAGTTTAGAGGAAAGCAGAAGTAAGTTATCTCAAATTGAAAAGAATTTTATGGGACTGGTAGACGAAAAAGTCAAAATGGTAACGGAAAACTAAATACCTTCCTAACAACTTAGAGTTTTTGAAAAATTGAAAATTATATTAACGATTAAACGGCTTCCCTAAAGGGAGGCCGTTTTTTTGGTGGAATTCTTTGGTCCGGTTTGGTAAATATTTCTCAACAGTATCCATTTGTTTTTTCAGGAAAGACTATACATCGGTAACTCATTATCAGGTTCAACCGTTTCGTTCGCATGGTCGATGTAACGAAGCAGTGAATATAATTTGTTTTCAATGACTGAATAGTCACGTTCAAAGTGATAGGCATGCAGGAATTGCTCTATCCGCTTTGATAAAAATTGGTCTTTTGTTCGTACCATGAGTATTAGCAAATTATCCCATTCAGATCGATGTGTATAATACAAGGCTCGATCATAATCCATTTTATTCATTTGTTTTGTCTCCTCCTTACTAGGAGTTGAGTTTATTTTATGACATTTAGCAAATAACTTTCACAGAAAATGTTGGACAAGCCTAGATTACGCTGTTTTCAACTTTTACCTGTATAAACAAGTAAGGGTTTGGATTTTTTTTAACAAGGAGGTCATATGAAGAAGTTATTATTAATTTTGATGTATTTATTTTTACAATTTGAACCTGGTTCAAAGGTAAAGGCTGTCGAAACTACACGTCCTTATTCGTACGAAATATTGAAACAGGATATTTCGAAAATCCATCATACCTATGAGGAAGTTGAAGTAAAAGGGATTGGGAAGACCTACTTTGGCAGAACAATCTATGCCATTAAACTGGGGCAAGGAAAGCGGAGTATCGTTCTTATAGGGGCACATCATGGCCGTGAATGGATGACCACCATGCTTTTAATGAAGAAGCTTGAGGGATACGCTATAGCGTTTCAAGATCAGACCAATTTTGGAAGCCGATCAACCGATATTTTAAACGATGTTTCGATTTGGTTTATTCCAATGCTCAATCCAGATGGTGTTACGATTCAACAAAATACTCTGAATAAATTCCCGTATGATCACCAAAAACATCTGTTATCCATGAATGAAGGATTAGACAATTTTGAAAGGTGGAAAGCAAACGGTCTAGGGGTGGATTTGAACAGGCAATATCCTGCTGGATGGGAAGAGTTAAAGCAACAACCTGATTCCCCTTCTTATCAATTTTACAAAGGCAGGAAACCCCTAGAAGCTGAGGAGGTAAGGGTATTAACACAATTCATTCGCGAAATTAATCCAGAGATTGCAGTGGCATACCATTCCTCGGGTGAAGAGGTTTTTTGGAAATATCAGAATGGCAAATATCTTCATCGTGATAAACACATTGCTAAAAAGGTGTCAAAATTGACTGGATATAAGCTTGGTAAGCCGCCTAAACATGCCACAGGAGGAGGATTTACCGATTGGTTTATCACCTACTATCAACGTCCGGCATTAACCATCGAAATTAGTCCGCTTGTTGGAGAAACATCCCCGCCGCTGTCATTCTTTGAGACCGAATGGGAAAGAAATAAATATGTGGGACTCACCCTTGCAGAAGAAGCAAAGAATTTGAAAAAAGCCAAAATAAGCAGATAGACTTGTTGTTTTTAACATCTTGTTTCATCATTCCCAGATTTTCTTCATACATTGTGTTAAGAGGAAAAGGGGGAATGGCGATGAATGGGGACGATCGCAAAGCTCTTGAATATGCAATTAGTGAGATTACCGAAATTGCACGAGGGTTTGGTTTAGATTTTTATCCAATGCGATATGAAATTTGCCCAGCAGAAATCATTTACACATTTGGTGCCTATGGAATGCCTACCAGATTTTCACACTGGAGTTTTGGGAAGCAATTTCATAAGATGAAGCTTCATTATGATTTAGGTCTAAGTAAAATATATGAACTTGTTATTAATTCAAATCCTTGTTATGCCTTCTTATTGGATTCCAATTCGCTCATTCAAAACAAATTAATTGTCGCTCACGTACTTGCTCATTGTGATTTTTTTAAGAATAATGTCCGTTTCCAAAATACGAAGAGGGATATGGTTGAAAGCATGGCAGCTACAGCTGAAAGAATTCGCCGTTATGAAATTCAATTTGGGAAAAAGGAAGTTGAGACATTTCTAGACGCCGTACTTGCAATTGATGAACATATTGACCCTTCACTGATGAGACCTAAACTTTCTTGGTCACTTGAGGATGATGCTGAAGAAGAGGTCCAACAATCAGCCTCTCCATACGATGATCTGTGGAAGTTAGATGATAAGGACAAAAAGCAGCCGTCTCAGCCAAGAAAAAAACAATTTCCTCCGAGACCTGAAAAGGATTTATTATTGTTTATTGAAACATATAGCAGAGAGCTAACCGATTGGCAGCGAGATATTTTAACGATGATGCGTGAAGAAATGCTTTACTTTTGGCCGCAGCTTGAAACGAAAATTATGAATGAGGGTTGGGCTTCTTTTTGGCACCAACGAATTATCAGAGAGATGGACCTAACTAGTGGTGAAGCAATTGAGTTTGCAAAATTAAATGCCGGGGTTGTGCAGCCATCAAAAACAGGAATTAATCCGTATTACCTAGGTATTAAAATCTTTGAGGATATTGAGGAGCGTTATAATAACCCGACAGAGGATATGATCAGAAGAGGGGTTTCGCCTGGTTCTGGGCGGGAGAAGATGTTTGAAGTCCGCGAAGTTGAATCCGATATATCATTTTTGCGGAACTATTTAAACAAAGACCTTGTAATGAGAGAAGATATGTATCTTTTTCAGAAACAAGGAAGGGATTATAAAATTGTTGATAAAACATGGGAACATGTTCGTGATCAGTTGGTTAATATGCGTGTAAATGGAGGTTTCCCATACATTACTGTCAATGATGGGGACTATTTAAAGAATGGTGAACTTTATTTAAAGCATTGGTATGAAGATGTAGAATTAGATGTCAAATATCTTGAAAAAGTATTACCATATATTCAACAATTATGGGGAAGACCGGTTCACATTGAAACGATGATTGAAGATCGCAGAATGTTGTTTTCTTATGACGGAAAAGGTGTTCATCGAAAATATTTGTAAACTTATGGAAACTATTGCTAAATATGGCTCGTATAAAAAAAGACGCTGAAAGCGTCAGGCTGTCGAGAAAATCTCGACAGCTATTATTTTTGTAATTTACTTTAGTAATTCACCGCGTTAATATTTTATGATATAAATATAAATAACAGGACGGTGGATAGAATGTATAAGCCAAAAAGAGAAATTTAAAACGAAGCTGAGGCGCTTGATTCGGGTTACCTGACAAATCCGATTTGTAAGGGACTTAATGACCGCAATATTTTTGGAGTTATCGCTCACAGAAGATATCAATCAACAAAAGGGTTATTTCCTAAATGGAAGTTTACATATGATAAAGAAAGAGATTTGTATGTTTGTCCAAATGGTCAGGAGTTACAATATCGTACAACTACAAGAGAAGGTTATCGGGAATATAAGTCAGATCCTAAAAAGTGTACTAACTGCCCACTCCTCCCGGAGTGTACAAAATCTCAAAATAAAACAAAAGTAGTTACCAGACATGTTTGGGAGGAACATAAGGAAAAGATTCGATTTAACAGACTTTCAAAGTCAGGTAAAATACTATATAAATTTAGAAAAGAAAAAGTAGAGCGAAGCTTCGCAGATTCAAAAGAACTGCAAGGGCTTTGCTATTGCAGGTTACGGGGATTGCACAATGCGAGTGAGCAAGTGTTACTCACCGCAGCATGCCAAAACATGAAAAAGATTGCCACACACTTAGCCAGTTTGGAAAAAGTGTGTGGCAATCTCCTGGTTATTTCTCCCTGTTGATTGGAGCGGAAGGTGCGAAGACTCCTGCTGGAGTACGGGGCTGGGGAGACCCCCCAGGCGCTTACAACCCCTCATTTATTATTTATTTTATATATCTCCAAAGGTATTAAAAAAAGCCGTGGCTTAGAAAATGCTACGGCAAAGGTTGAAAAGGGTGGGTTGACCTTACAAAAATAGGGTATTAGTTGTCAGATTATTAGTACTTTTTATCTAGTTTGAGGATAATATATTATTTTTTTCTTTTGGGGATTTTTACAAGTTAGACTATGCTGGAAAATAAAAAAAGACCACCCAAATAATTTGAGTGGTTTTGAAAGATGAGTTGAAGGTGCCTAGGTAACCCCTTCAATTAATCATATCCGTCAATTCAAGGTGTAAATGACTAGTACTAAAATTTCAAGTAGACATAAAACAATATTGGTTATTTGCCAAAAACTACATATGGGAAAAGCTGAAATGTGGATATTATATGAGATTAATTCGGCTCAACGTGGACAATCACATCGTATACACTATGCTCTTTGATTAATTTATCTTCAACCATTGACGCAATATCATGAGCATTTTTAACATCTAATTGCGAATTCACAAGGATTACAACATCTACGACAACGTTATTACCGTAATTTCTTGCTTTAATGTCCTTTACACCTTTGACACCATAACAATTGGTGATAGTTGTTTTGTATGCCTCTAATTCCTTCTGATCAAACCCGTCTGTGAGATGGTGGGAGGCGTCACGAAAAATTTCCCAAGCCGTCTTACAGATAATTAAGCCAACGATGATAGCCGTGATCGGATCTAACCAGGGAAGACCAAATTGAGCACCGACAATTCCAATGAATGTACCAACACTGACCCATGCATCTGAAAGATTATCCTTGGCAGCAGCCATTACTGATTGGCTATTTATTTCATTTGCAAGTTTTTTATTATAACGATAAACAAAAAACATAACGAGTGCACAGAAGAGTCCTGTCCAACCTGCAATTAAATCTGGAGATTCTTCTATTCTATTAAAAACACTAGTGATGGCTTGATAAGAAACCTGAATTCCCACACCCATCATGATAAACGAAGCTACCATAGAAGCAACGGTTTCCGCTTTCCAGTGTCCGTAAGGATGGTCATCATCTGGTGGTCGCTGGGATAATTTTAGTCCAATTAATACAGCAACTGAGGCTACAATATCAGTGGCATTATTCAATCCATCCGCTTTTAATGCTTCAGAACCAGCGAAAAACCCCACAATTATTTTTAATGAGGACAAACAAAGATAAGCAATAATACTTATAAATGCACCTCGTTCTCCTCTTTTTAAATCCAAATATGCTTGTTCTTCCATGCTTTACCTCCAGTTACTTAGACTACCTTATATATTATGGAACAAAAATATCTAGTGGGTCTAGAGAAACCTTTTGTCTGCTCTCTAACAATATAAAAGTGACGAAAAAAAGTTTCTCGCAGGAAACTTTATAAGGATATTCTAAAATCATGATGAAAATTAAGGGTAAATTCATTTCCATGAGTTTATTTTTAAATGTAGTAAAAACTATTCTAAAAAAGGGGTTCGAAAATGAAAAAAACATTTGATTCTAAAGTTTTAGAGGTTTTGGAGGACAAGATCAAGTTAATTAAAACGGATAAAGGTGCCATATATTTAGTAGGTCCTATTAGACTCCCAGTTAATTTATATGGAGAAACTGTGGTTTTTCAATGGTATTGTTGGCTGAATTGCGACGAGGTAACGGAGGATTTTGAAAGGATCATTAATAAATTATCTTCTGTAAACTTAGCTGAGCTACAACAATCCAGCGTCCTAGTATATGGTGACTTTGAATATGACAAAGATGCAATTATAAGATTTCATTCTATCTGCCATACGGGAGATATATTTGGAAGTAAAAGATGTGATTGTGGCTTCCAGCTAAAGCAGTCGATGAAAATGATTGCTGAACACGGGAATGGTGCGTTATTTTATCTCGCTAACCACGAAGGAAGAGGAATTGGATTATTCAGTAAGGCAATGGCTTATATTCTCCAAGAAAACGGTTATGACACGGTTGAGGCAAACGAAGCTCTTGGCTTTGTAGACGATTCGAGAAATTATGGAGACGCCATTCTTGTTCTTAAAGCATTACGCACAAAACCTGTTACACTTATTACAAACAATCCTAAAAAATTACAAGCACTAAAGAATGCTGGACTTGAGGTTTCAGGAAGAGAACCTTTATGGGGGGATATTTCCAAATATAATGAGAAGTATTTGAAAACAAAGGTGAACAAATCAGGGCATTTAGAAGTCGAGGGCACTTGTTGTAATGATTAAAAACAGAAAAAGCATAAGCCAACGGAGCCATTTGCTCTATGGGCTTGTGCTTTTTCTTATTTTTTATCGCAAAGTTTTTAATGCACCACTCCAAGCAATAACTTGGTCAAGCATCGCATTCACATTATTAAGGTGCAAATCTTGAGGTTTTGATTTCGGAATACTTACTTTATTGTTAATATTGATTTCGCTAATTTTTTTAGCATTTGTTGTTATTAGTTTCAAGAAAGTAAAACCGATTGTTGCTGTTTTTTTAGGATGTAGTTTTATATTTACCATGTATTTTGCTTTAATGTTATCAATGAACGTATAAAGATGAAAGAACAGACCACTTCAAGGTATATTGAGGTGGTCTATTCTTGTTAAATAAATGTGTTAGGTCTCAATTGAATGACGATAGGGGTGACTTTGGGGACCTAAATCTAATTTTGTTAACTGATGTAGAAATAATTGTGAATTAATGTACTTAAAATAAAGGGTTAGTAAAAACAAGTTCGGACGATATATGCAAAAAACCATCACAAGGATGGCTTGAAGGAGGATGCATGAATCAACATACTTTAATGTACGCTTTGAAGATATTATGGAATGAGCAAAATATCTCGAATTAAATAAATAAAAAATCCGTAGCAGTTTGGCCTACGGATGGATTGAGAAAAAGGTGGGCAACCTTTCTTTTGGAACATATGTGGTTTTCAAGGTAAGTAGTACATAAAGTTTTAAGTCCCTCGTATCTGCTACAAATCCAACAGGTTGAATAATAAGAGTAAAAAGACTACTCTAGCAGAGGAGTAGTCCCAAGTCTCTTTAAGAATATATCAAGGAAATTATGTGTTTAGTATTGATCTTAATAAGAAAATTTAATTCAATACTATGTTGATAAATAGCTTTTTTAAAATAAAACCCCTCTTAACTATGAAAAGGGCTATTTTCATTATGCACTTTGGGAAAATTGTTCATTCCTTTCTTTTTTATATATCAATTTTCCAAGTAATGGTATGAACCAACGATCCAATCCAATTTTTCCAGCATTCAATCCTGCCATAAGAATCAACATTCCTAGTAAAACCATCTGGGGATTTGTACTCGTTGTTCCTGATAACATATAAGCAAAGTTCATAGTAAGCCCCATTAGTATAGAAAATGATGTGAAAATACCTAAAATTAATCCGAGACCTACTAAAAATTCTCCCCAAGGAACTATAACGTTAAAAAGATCAACATACGGTAATGCAACCTCTTTTAAAAAATTTCCCCACCAAGGTTGTACAGCAGGGTGTTCACCAGTCATATTTTTTATTGCTCCATTAATAAAGCCGCTTGCGTCAAATTTTCCACTAGAGATTTTTCCCCAACCAGCATTTAACCACTGCCATCCAAGATAGAGTCGGAATACAGTTAGCAAAAGTGTTACATAACGGTTTTCTTTTAAAAATTGAATAAACATAATAAACCTCCTAAGTAAGTGATAACTATTATCACTGATATTGATTATCATTATCAATTATTCTATTGTTATTTTCAATAAGGAAAAGGGACCAATAATTTTTCTAATTTAGTTAAATATTCCTATAATAAGTAAGTTATTTTGCTAGAACTCAATTCTTTCCATCTCTTTTCTTGTTTTAATATTAACTTTTATTTGTTAAATACCGGAGTACTTAATATTAATATATTGTAAAAAATGAAATAAGCAGGGATGTCTGTAAGTAAAGATTACATTATTCAAAGTTCCTTTTACGCATAAACAAGAAGTTCTGAAAAGAAAGTGGAGTTGACGATTTCAGCAGCTGCTAGCCTATAAGATGCCTTAAATGAGATTAAAGGAACCTTTGAGAAAAAACATTCTAATTTGAAAGTAAACTATAACTTTAGAGCTTCAGGAGCACTTCAAGAACAAATTTTCTCAGAGAGCACCTGTCAATCATTTCTTCTATGCCGCTGAGGACAAATTTAATACTCTGGTGCAAGACGGACTAAACGACAAGTCAAAAGGAACAGATATAGTTGGAAATGAATTAGTATTAATGGTACCTACGAAACTATTCAAAAAAAAGATTAAGGCATTCGGTGGCCTTACCAAAACAGATAAAGTTTCCATCCATTGGTATTGCCACCTTCTGTAATAGGTTTCTTGTTAATTGTTTTATCTGGAAGGAATTGTCCCATAGGACAAATGGTAGAAGAATTTTTTAAACAACCTGTTATGTTTACGAGGTAGGCTCTTGTTATTTCCTCTACTATTGTAGCTTTCCCTTTTTTGTATCTATCTTCTAAGACTGGGCTTGAAGCCATTGATGAGGAAATTGAGAATGCAGATCGTGTGGATGGGGCATTATGATTAATTTCCATTACGCTCACTTAAAGCGATCATTTCGAGTGCAATAGTGAGTTTTGGAAGAGCATTAGATGAGTTTGGATCTACTTTAATGTTTGCTGGAAACATACCAGGATAAACCCAAAACATTCCAACAGCTATATATGTATCCATTGATTCAGGCATTATGGTATTGGCTTGGGTTATGGGTGTCGAGTTTGAAAGGCATTTCATTCTTAATGTTATTATGCGTAAACCTAATGAAATCCTGATGGCATACAAAGAAATATTCTTTTTTAATTCTAATGGAGGCATCCTTTTAATTAGGAATGTCTTTTTCATAGGGTGCGATACCCTTAACAATGCATCGGTTTATTGGGGGTTGATTAACGTTTTATACCTCCAGTGGCGGAAGATTTGATAAGGATGACGAACACACTATAAAGGAGCACCTGGTATTATCACTATGGAATTAGTGGAAATACTTGATAAACGAGGCTCTATTGAGTGTTTCAAAAAAATTTTCAAAAGTGACCAAACAACTCTTTAACTGAGGATAATATTTTTAGGGAGAAAAATGTACTCTTGTCCATATGTAGGAAAGACACTTGTCCAATCACAAAAATTCCTTCTGAATAAAGTAAAGTATTCTAAAATATAGGAGGAATTAAAAAATGAGTAATGTATGGAGAAACGAAGATATTTTCGGCAGAAGACGTAACAGAAGGGATGATAACAGAGAGGTACGTAGTGACGTCGATGTAGATGTGGATTTTGATTCAAGAGTTGACAACGAAGCAGATAATGAAACTGATGTTAATGTAAAAGACAAAAACAACAACATCGCTAGAGCACGAATCGTAAATAGTGGAAACTCTAGAATCGATCTAGACATTAATGTAGATAGCGAATCACGTGCAAGAGTGCGTTCAAGATCTGAAGCTGATTCTGACCAGGAGCAAGAACAGAATCAAGAAATAGATTAATTTTGCATGGCAATAGGGGTACTGGGTACTAGTGTACTAGTCTCAGTATCCCTATTAATATAAAAATGGGTGTGTTGATATGGAGAAACCTTTTGAAAATAAACTTAATACAGTAGTTGGTAACAGTGGAAACTCTGACGTTGATTTAGTAGTCAATATTGACATAGATACAAATGCTATTGCCTATGCAGTTTTGTGCAGTTTATATGCCAAAGGTGAGATAAATGATTTAGAATTAGAAAAGGCAATAAAAAAACTTGATTCATTAATTGAAAGGGATAAAGGAAACAGAAAATCCAAGTCCAACACAACGATTATTGACAAAAACCGAAATTTATTTGATTTTCCACGAAGAAGAAATTGGTTTTAAACTTTTTCTTCTTTACATACCCTGAATAATATCTGGGTAGGCAATAAGAAAGTAAAGATAGTCTGGACTTCACTTTAAAATGGGATTTCTAAATGAGTAGAACAAAGATACTTGTTGTGCTAACTGGGACTTTCGTATTATTAGGTTTAACTAGTTTAGGTGAAGATTAGATATATGTCCAAACCAAAGATTAACTACAGAATAGACTAAAGTATTCCAGATTAAAGGAGGGAAATCATTAATGAGCCGAAACAGAAATGATTCTAACGATGACGTTCGTATTGACGTTGATGTGGATAATGAATTTGATTCTAGAGTAGATAACAAAGCAGTAAATGATACTGATGTTAAACTAAAAGACCAAAACAAAAACATTGCAAAAGCAGACGTTTGTAATAGTGGAAATTCAAGAATTGAAATTGACATTAACGTTGATAGTGATTCTCGTGCTAGAGTACGTTCAAGATCTGATGCTGAATCTGATCAGGAGCAAAGACAAGAACAGGAACTGGATTAAAAATAGATTGTTAAATTTAGGGGTATTAGGTTCTAGGGATATTAGTATCTGGTATCCCCTTTATTTTGTAGATAACTTGGTCAATAAAAGACTACTCGTTATTGAGTATTCCAAAGTCCAAGTGGGTGGGCAGTAACTCCTATGATTATTTATGACTATGATTAGTTGATTATAACAAAACTGTGTTGAATAATTGGGCTGAAATCAGCTTGCTTTTTGTTTTTATTCATTAAATTATGGGGAAGACCTGTTCAAATTGAAACCATGATTGAAGATCGAAGAATGTTGTTTTCTTATGGCGGATAGGGCGTTCAACGAAGTATTAATAAATATAAGGATAGTATAGATAAGTTGAAAAAGGGAAAAGGGGTTGAAGATTCCCTTTTCCCCTTTTTTCACGTTATTTTATTTACATTACTTTCTTTTTAAAACTTTGAGGAATAGCAGATTTCATTTCTAAAAAGAGATTATTTCAAAATTTATTCACAAATATTTGTATGAAATAACTAGATATTTCGGGAATTTTCAGTTGCGCTATCCAATGACTTCTATAATTTTCCTCCCTAAAATAATTATTGAAAGCGATTAAAATAAATAATTGTATTTATTAGCTTTTCAATTGTTATCTCAACACCAGTTAATAATTTTATTTTTACTTGAGGAGGAGTTTTAGTTGGTTAAGGGAAATGATGGATTCTCACGCAGAAAGTTTCTTAGCAATGCAGGAAAAATTGGAGGAGCCTCCGCTGTTCTTGGCGTCACAGGCACGATGGATTTATTTTTGCCTGAAGAGAACGGAGCGAATGCGGAGGTCAGAGTTAATAACAAAAAACCAGGGAAAAATAGCCACTATATGCTACTGAATGTCCGTTTAGAAAGTGGTTATAAGTATGAAAATGGTCTGGTTGTTGCGACGGAAACTGTATTACGAAACCTCCAAATTACCAATGGAAAGATTAACAGGATACTAGACACTAAAGCTACATACAATAAAAATTTAGATTGTTATGACGCCAAAGGTATGCTATTACTTCCTTCTTTTAGAGATATGCATATTCATTTGGATAAAACCTATTATGGCGGTCCTTGGAGAGCCGCCCATCTGAGAAAAAACGGTATTTTTGATATGATTGAATTAGAACAGACACTGCTACTGGAGCTTCTGCCAACTGCTCAGGAGCGTGCAGAGAAATTAATTGAGCTGATCCTCAGTTATGGTTCAACATACGTTAGAAGCCACTGCAATATCGATCAGGTCGTAGGGTTAAAGAATCTCGAGAATTTGAAAAAAGCATTAGCGAACTACTCCGATAAAATATCACATGAAATCGTGGCCTTTCCTCAACATGGTTTGCTTCGTTCAAATGTAGAAGGTTTGATCCGTGACGCAATGCAGCTTGGAGTTACCCATGTTGGCGGGCTTGATCCAACCTTGGTTGATGGGAATATGGAAAGATCATTAAATACGATGGTCCAAATTGCTGCCGACTATAAAGCAGGAATTGATATCCACCTCCATGAAGGTGGAGAAACTGGAATAAAGGCGATAAGATTATTGGCAGATTTAACCGAACAAGCTGGTATACAGGGCAAAGTGACGGTGAGCCATGCATTCTCCCTAGCGTCGTTACCAGCTGGAGAGGATGAGGAGATGGCAAACCTCCTCGCCTCTCAGGGAATATCTATCGCATCATCCGTACCAATCGGGAAGGGGGTTATGCCAATTCCGCTACTCCAGCAGAAAGGGGTCAAAGTGCTTCTGGGTAATGATAGTATTACCGATCAATGGGATCCATTCGGAATTGGAGATACCTTGCAGAAAGCTCATCTTGCTGCACAGCTTTATGGATGGAAACACGAATACACTCTATCCCGTGCCCTTTCCCTAGCTACCGGAGGCATTACACCTTTAGATGAGTCTGGTAAGCAAATATGGCCGAAGGTTGGAGACATAGCAAATGCTGTTCTAGTTCCTGCAAGCTGTTCTGCAGAAACAGTTGCCCGTCTGCCTATGCGTGCTGCCGTTCTGCATAAAGGCGTTCTAGCCTCAGGCTCACTTGAAGCTGTAAATTAAATCAAAATTATTGGTTATCGTCGGGAATTATTTAGACACTGAATGAGGAAAAATTAACTAAATAATAGGAGTGGAGATGTAGGAGGGACTCTTACATCTTCTTTTTATGCGAGTGTAACTATGTGAAATTAAAACATGGCTTACTTGGACCATCCCTTTGACATAATTTAAACACAATCCATTGTACGATTTGCACAATTGAATGCATTGCTTTTTGGATTTGTTAAACGATGACGGTGTTATGCATATTATCTAAAATAAAAATGTAAGCCAGATAGCTTATTCTTTTTAAAAGGAGGTTCGATCTGCTTAATAAAAAGTTTATAGGACTGACTGATTCTGATTTTTTGGGGTGTTACTCATGATTAATGCAATATCTGGTGATTCAGATTTTATAAAGGAAATTAATAACTCAAAATTCACTGGTTTTGTGCATAGTACATTCAATCGGACATTCAATATTAAATGTTTCGAGAATGGCGATTTATTTACCATTGCATGCAGAAAACTTGATAACGGCCCTAATACTTTAATCGTTAATGCTGATAATATGAAGTCTCAGAAAATCGAAGTAAATGACCCGGTACGTGTTGAGAAAAATCTCTTGTTTATTGGGGAGAAGCTAACTATTTCAATTGATAAAGTCGATTTATGGGAAAGTGTTTTACCACCCTACCCATCTAATGAAGAAATACTGAAACGAAATGTAATTAAAATGAAGGAATATCTTAACGTCCATGGAGTAGGCGGGGGAATGAAAAAAAGCGTACTAACCAAAAATCCTTTTGAAGCCGAAGTCTCGAATATGCTTGAGAAGCGAACTATTTTACTCTTAAACGAATTATTGAATCATCGAATTTCAACTGCCTTGCCACATGCGGTTTCACTTGTAGGTCTTGGACCAGGGTTAACGCCTTCTGGGGATGATTTTTTAACTGGGTTATTTACCATTTTTAATATGAAAAACAGCCCTTTTTATCCTTACCGATCATTTTGTGAAGATGTTTTAAAGAAAGCAAGAACCTTAACGAATGACATTAGTTACATGACTTTGAAAAAAGCAGCCAATGGTAAAGTGAGAGATTCTATTATTGCATTACTTAACTCGATATTAGTTGAGGATGATCAGGACTTAATTCTCTCATTAAATAAATTATTAAACATAGGTTCTTCATCCGGGACAGATATAGCGTATGGCATTGTTTTCGGAATGGAGGCCACTATTAGAGCAGGAGGTAAAGTATGTTAGTACAAGCTTTGATTAAGCCAAACACATATTTCGATTCAGTATCTTTAATGTCGCTTTCCACTAAAGCAAATCAAATTGAAGAAGTGGAACAGGCCATTATTGCTATGGGTACGGAAATGAATAAAGAGGTAATGAAAAATGTCGGTTTACTGACACCTGAAGTAGAGGTAGCGGGGGCAAGTGACTTAATTATTGTTGTAAAAGCAGCAACTGACGAATTATGCGAAACCGCTTTCGGAAAAATAAATGATTTATTTACGAAAAAGAATTCAGGTAAAAAAGGGACAAATGACATTAAATATTCTACTATTTCTTCTGCTGCAGGAAGTAACCCAGAAGCTAATTTAGCCATTATTGCTGTAAATGGTGCTTATGCGGCTAGAGAAGCGAAAAAGGCTCTTGAAAATGATTTACATGTCATGATGTTTAGCGACAATGTGAGCATCGAAGATGAAATTGAATTAAAGAGATTTGCTCATGAAAAAGGTTTATTTATGATGGGACCAGACTGCGGAACAGCGATAATTGGAAATACAGCCCTTTGCTTTGCAAATGCAGTTAGAAAAGGGACTATCGGTATTGTTGGGGCATCAGGAACAGGCAGCCAAGAAGTAAGCGTCCGCATTCATGAATTTGGCTTTGGTATCTCGCAATTAATTGGAACGGGCGGTAGAGATTTAAAAGAAGAAGTTGGCGGAATTATGATGCTTGATGGTATTCAGGCACTTGAAGACGATGAAGAGACAAAAGTCATTGTCGTTATTTCCAAGCCACCTGCGCCTAGTGTGGAAGAAAAAGTATTAGCAAAAATGGAAACTTGTAAAAAACCAGTCGTCGTTTGGTTTGTGGGCGGGAATGAAGAAAAAATAACTGCAGCTGGCGCACATTTTGCGAAAATGTCTAAAGAAGCAGCACTTAAAGCGGTACTATTAGCTGGGGCAGACGAAAGCAAGTTAAACAAGCGTGCATTAAACATCCCACTTATTGAAGAAGTTCGGACAAAGTTAACTCCTGAACAGAAATATGTTCGTGGACTTTTCAGTGGCGGAACTCTGGCAGATGAAGCTATGCATGCTGCGATGGAGAAATTTGATAATGTTTACAGCAATATTCAAAGAAATCCAGAGTATCGTTTAAAGGACCGATATACAAGCCAAGAGCACACATTCATCGACTTTGGTGATGATGAATACACACAAGGAAAACCACACCCAATGATTGATCCATCTACACGTCTTGAAAGATTTGTTCAGGAGGCAAAAGATCCATCTGTTGGTGCTATCGTAATGGACTTTGTTATAGGTTATGGAGCGCATGAAGATCCAGTTGGAGCTTTCCTTCCAGCAATCATTGAGGCGAAGCAACAAGCTGAACAAGAAGGTAGACATTTAGAGATAATTGGATATGTACTTGGAACAGAATTAGATCCGCAAGATTATCAAGAGCAAATTGATAAATTATTAGCCGCAGGAGTAACACATGCCAGCAGCATGCAAAATGCAGGATTATTGGCTAGAGAATTTGTTGTGAAGGGAGAATAGGTATGAGTCGAATTAGCGATTTATTTAAGAGTAAACCACATGTTATTAATGTAGGAATTGAGTCCTTTAAGGATGATCTATTACAACAGGGTGCTGAAGTCATTCATTTAGAATGGACACCTCCAGGCAGAGGAAACCCAGCCTTAATTGCTGCACTTGACAAATTTGAGAGTCCGGAACGAATGGAAAAAATAGAAGCAGCTAATAGATTAGCAGTCGAAAGAATTATTAATTCTCAACCAGTATTAATTGGATATGATCAAGCTATTAATTGCGTACCAGGTATGACAAAAACGACGATACTTCATGCAGGACCTCCAATTACTTGGGATAAAATGAATGGTCCAATGAAAGGTGCCGTTACTGGTGCAATCGTGTTTGAAGGATTAGCTAAGGATGTAGAAGAAGCAGCCAAACTAGCGGCATCCGGCGAAATTACCTTTTCACCATGTCATGAACATAACTGTGTAGGTTCAATGGCAGGTGTCACATCCGCGTCTATGTTTATGCATATTGTTGAAAATAAAACATATGGCAATATAGCTTATACAAACTTAAGTGAACAATTAGCCAAAATCCTGAGAATGGGTGCAAATGATCAAAGTGTTATTGACCGTTTGATTTGGATGCGAGATGTTTTCGGCCCTATTTTACGGGATGCAATGAAACTAAATCAGAATGGGATTGACTTACGTTTAATGCTTTCACAAGCCCTTCATATGGGTGACGAGTGTCATAACCGCAATGTTGCCGGAACAACGTTATTAATCCAGGCTTTAACTCCGTATATTTTACAAACGGATTATACAATCGAACAGAAGAAAGAAGTATTTGATTTCGTTGCAAGCAGTGATTACTTCTCTGGTCCTACTTGGATGGCAATGGCGAAATGTGCACTTGATGCTGCTCATGGCATTGAGAACAGTACAATCGTTACAACTATGGCTCGAAATGGTGTTGAATTCGGTATCCGTGTTAGCGGTATGCCTGGAAACACATGGTTTACGGGCCCTGCGCAAAAAGTAATTGGCCCAATGTTTGCAGGTTACAAGCCAGAAGACTCTGGACTTGATATCGGGGACAGCGCGATTACTGAAACATATGGTTTCGGTGGATTTGCGATGGCAACAGCTCCAGCAATCGTTGCATTGGTAGGTGGAACAGTAGAGGATGCTATTGGTTTTTCAACTAGAATGAAGGAAATCACTACAACAGAAAATTCTAACATCACAATTCCATTACTTGATTTTATGGGACTTCCGACAGGAATTGATGTTCGTAAGGTTATCCAAACAGGTATTATGCCGGTCATTAATACTGCGATTGCTCATAAAGATGCGGGTATTGGAATGATCGGTGCAGGTATTACCTATCCTCCAGTTGAAGCATTTGAAAAAGCATTATTAGCTTTAAGTGAAAACGTTCAATAATTTAAATCGGTTAAAAGCCCAGCTGGAGTTTTTTCATCAGCTGGGCTTTTTAATACTTTTTTAAGTTCATCAAAACAATTATCTACCATTGGGCAAAAAGCCAAAAGGAAGGTATTGTGCAAAATATCAAATAACCCCACTGTTTTCTAGTTTTTGGAAACTGGATTCAAGGACATATTTTGTACAAAGTTTATTGTATAACCTGCCTAAAAGAATACCATTCTTTTTGGTTTAGGTAGCCAATGTCCGAGAAAGCGTTTTCGTATAAAATTTTAGATGTAACCGGTTAAACTATTAATTTTTATAGTAGTATTTCTCTTTCAGTTTTATAAAAATCACCCCAGAAAGGAAAGAGTTTTTGCTATGCAAAAACGGCAAATTTAACATAGGCGTATTAAAAATAATGTCATTTAACAAACTAATTCGTTTTTAGAGGTGAAATGAAATGGCTCAAACAATTCAATTTTGGAAAAAAGGGGACTTTGCTGCCTCCTTCGGTTTATTCGTTAATGTTTTGACAGACTTTTTGGTTATGATTTCATTATTAATCGGAGTAGTTGGTATGCCAACAGAGTTTGTATATAAACAAATTGTTCCCGGCTTTGGATTTGCTGTATTGATATCTGGTATTATATTTGCTTATTTTGCTTATAAATTGGCTAAGAAAACAGGTAGAAAGGATGTTACCGCACTACCATCGGGTTCTAGTTCACCTGGTATTTTTCTTATCGTGTTTGTGATCATGCTTCCTCTATATCAACAAACACAGGACGCTGCATTCACAACCACAGTTGCTGTAATTTGGGGATTTATTGAGGCAGCAATATTATTTTTAGGAGCTTTCCTTGGTGAAACGATTAGAAAGATTGTTCCAAGAACGGTATTGTTAGCAGCCCTGGCAGGTTTGGCATTTGTATTCTTGGGTATGAACCCAATGCTACAATCCTTTGAAATGCCTATAGTAGCATTTGTTGCCTTAATCATCATCTTCATGAACTGGTTGAGTAAACATCCAATATTAAAGAAAATACCTACTGGTTTATTATTGATCGTAGTTGGAACTGCCATTGCCTGGATAGCTGGATATCAAAATCCTGCTGATGTTACCGAAGCTCTAAAATCCTTTGGCTTTAATCCTCCACTGTTGCATCTAAATGGGTTTGGCGACAGTTTAAGTGCAGCTTTACCTTATTTATTAACCGCTGTACCTTTAGGGTTAGCAAACTACATTTTTAACTTAGAAAACGTAGAAGCTGCTGCAGTTAGTGGAGATGAATACAAAACAAGAGATGTTATGCTTGCAAACGGTTTTTCGACTCTAGTAGGAGGCCTTTGTGGTAATCCATTCCCAGTAACCGTATACGTAGGTCATGCGGGTTGGAAAGAAGTTGGAGCAGGTTTAGGTTACTCTATTGCTAGCTCTGTTGCCATATTCTTATTATCAATTTTCAGTCTTATGGGATTGTTACTAGCGGTTGTACCAATTGCTGCTATCGTACCTATGCTCGTATTTATTGCAATTGTAACAGGGCACCAAGTTGTCAAGGAAAGCCCGAAATTTGAAGCTCCAGCAATTTTTGTTTGTTTCTTCCCATGGGTTGCGAACTGGGCACTTGTTGCAGTTAATAATGCACTTTCAGCTGCTGGTATGTCGGTAGGGGCAGGTGACAATCAAGTGTCTTCACTAGCTCTTCATAATGCCGGACTTTTCTACGATGGCTTGGTTGCTCTTGGTAATGGTGCACCTATATCGAGTGTTCTCTGGGGCTGTATAGCTGTATTTACAATCCGTAACACGCCTATTGGAGGCATTATTGCTGCAGTACTTGCATCAGCTTTAACCTTTATTGGTGCCATTCATACAAGCACTATCGGACTAGCACAAACAACTGCAATGCCATTCGTTTGGGGATATCTGCTAATTGCTGCATTCCTTGCGTATAAACTCTATGTAAATAAGAAAGATAATATTGGTCCTGTTACGGAGTAAAAATAGGAGGAATTTTGAAATGGATTATATGAAATTAGCTGCAGGTGCAACACTTGTTGGTATGGCAAACAAAGTTGGTGGACCATTTGGTGCAACAATCGTACGCGGTGATGAAATTATCGCTGTAGTAAGCAATACAATGATGAGAGATACTGACCCATCTGCTCATGCTGAAATGGTTGCTATTCGTGAGGCTTGTAAAAAATTAGGAACTATGGATTTGTCTGATTGTGTTATCTATGCAACTTGTGAACCTTGTCCAATGTGTGTATCCGCTATTATATGGGCTGGTATTAAAGAAGTTTATTACTGTAACACCAGCGAAGATGCTGATAAACATGGCTTCTCTGATATGCATTTACGAAAGTACTTAACCGGTGAAGATAAAAGTGTTCTCAATATGGTTAAAGTAGAGCAAAGAGAAGATTGTGATCATTTGTTTGAGTTTTTCCATAAATCTAATAAATAACAATATATTTCAATTATTCAATAGACTTAAACTTAAGTTTAATGCCCAGCTAGTAATCTGCTGGGCTATTTTTAATTCAGGTGAGTTTTTAAAAAATCAATGACTTGTTGAAGTGCATGTTGAACGATCGGATCTTCAAAGTTTTTATCAAATACATGCTCACCATTTGGTATCGTAATAAGTCGTGCTTCAACCGATTGTTTAATAAGGGCTCCCCTCATAAATACTGACTGTTCGTATGGAACATCCGAATCTTTCGTTCCATGTAGTAATAAAGTTGGGGGGAATTCATTTGTAACATTACGATTCGGGCAAAATTGATAGAGTGCTTCTTTATTGTCTGAAAGATTTACACCTGTAATTTCTTCGATCCAAACCCCATTCTGTCTCGCGTAAACGTAAAATAGAAACCGTTCTTCTACAGACGCCTCAGTTAGTATTTTATCTGTTATAAGTTTGTAAGCAAGTTCCTTAGAAACAATATCCTTTTGACAATAATATTTACTTGGACTTGTTGCCCAACTCCCAACAAGATCCCCGTATCCGTAAAAGGAAACAATTGCAGAGGGCTTATGAGTAAAAGTTCCAGTAGTAAGTGCTAAAAATCCACCGGCAGAACTACCTACAACTGCAATTTTTTTCGAATCTATGGAAAATTGTTTTGGTCCTTCAATATGAATCCAAAGGATTGCATCTTTAATATCCTCAAGGATTTCCGGTAGCTTTGTGGAGGGAGCCAGCCTATAGTCTATTGAAAAAAGTGCGAAACCATTGTTGGTATAAAGTTGAACCATTTCTTCACTTATTTCTTCTCTTGTTCCCCAAATTAACCCGCCACCATGGATATAAATGATGACAGGAGCATTTTCATGGTTAGTTCCATAAAAATCTGCCTTTATTGAGAAATTTACACCTTCTTTATAAATTACAGTTTTCTTCACTATTATTTACACGTCCTGTCTATTGATTGTTTCAATTAATACTAAAAAAAATAGTCATATAATGCAATTAAAAGATTGTGCAAACATAACAAATAATCGCGTTGTTTTAAAGGTTTTTCTAGTCTAAAATCCAGGTCATATTTTGTACATACATTATTGTATAACTTGCCTAAATGAACAGCGTTCTTTTTGGTTTTGGTATCCAATGACCTAGAAAGCTTTACCTACTAAAATGAAGGATGTAAGGGGTTACGAAATGCTATTATTTCTCTTTTAGATTTATAAAATCTCCAGAGAAAAATAAGATTCTCTGCCACAAAGGAGGCAAATGAAATAAAAGAGTATGTAGTAATGTGAACAAATTTTTTACATCCAACAAACTAATTCATATAAGAGGTGAAAGGTAATGGATCAAACAATTAAATTTTGGAAAAAAGGGGATTTAGCCGCTTATTTCGGCTTACTTGCTAATAACTTAACCAATCTTCTAACCATGATGTCATTATTAATTTTTGTCGTTGGTATTCCATCAGCAGTCGTTTACGGGAAAATTGCTCCAGCTTTTGGCATGGGGATATTTATCGCAAGTTGTGCGTATGGCTTTTTTGCTTATCGACTAGCTAAAAAAACAGGCAGAACTGATGTAACAGCATTGCCTTCGGGACCAAGTGCACCGTCCATATTTACGGTAACTTTTTTAGTTATATTGCCAGTCTATACCCAAACAAAAGATTATGAATTTGCGATTGGCATTGCACTAGTTTGGTGTTTCGTAGAAGCAATGATCCTGGTAGTGGGCTCACTATTAGGAGATACGATCCGAAGAATCATTCCTAGAACAGTATTATTATCATGCTTATCTGGTCTTGGACTTTTATTATTAGCCATGAACCCTATGTTACAAGCCTTTGAAGCACCGATGATTGCTTTTGCTGTATTAATCATTATTTTCATCAACTGGTTTGGTAAATCACCGGTCTTTGCAAAAATTCCAACAGGATTTTTATTGCTTGCTGTAGGTACAGGGATTGCCTGGGCTTTAGGTGTAATGGAGCCAGGTGCGATTTCACAATCCTTATCATCTTTTGGATTCAATCCTCCATCTTTAAATATTGATGGTTTTATGCAAGGGTTGCCACATGCCCTTCCGTATTTGGCTTCCGCTATACCACTAGGTCTTTCTAACTATGTGTTTGACTTAGAGAATATTGAAAGTGCCCATACTGCAGGGGATGAATATCAAACAAGACAAGTTATGTTAACAAATGGTATTGCTTCTTGTATTGGTGCAGTATTTGGAAATCCATATCCAGTAACTGTATATGTTGGACACCCAGGATGGAAATCAATGGGTGCAGGTATTGGCTATACAGTGGCAACGGGTTTATCAATGTTAATTCTTTCACTTTTTGGTATTGGAGCATTTTTATTAGCGGTCATTCCGATTTATGCCATCGCTCCTATCCTAGTTTATATCGGAGTTGTAACAGCCAACCAAGTGGTTCGTGAAACCCCTAAAATTGAAGTACCGGTTATCTTTATTGCATTATTCCCATGGATCGCCAACTGGGCTCTGACTCTTGCTAATAATGTACTTGGTGCAGCAGGAACGGCCGCGGGCACTGTGGGGATTGATAAACTTGCTAGTAAAGGGGTTTATTACGAAGGATTATCTCATTTAGGAAATGGTGCACCGATTGCCAGTCTATTATGGGGATGTATAGCAATATTTGCTATTAATGATAAACCGTTACGTGGTGCTGCAGCAGCAGCGGTAGCAGCCGCATTGTCTATTGTAGGATTTATCCACTCTCCGACAGTGGCATTTGCGAAGGGGGCTTCTGTAGAATTCTTCTTTGGCTACCTAATGATTGCAGCTATATTTGTTATCAAATTTATGATGGATCGTAGTAAAGCTCAGGCAAAACCTGAATCCGGAGAAAATGCAGCATAATTAAATTTTTCGGAATTCACCTTCGATAGTTAAAGCTCTTCAGGCTTTCGAAGGTGAAAATTATTAATCTCGAATAATGGATAAAGGGGATAATGTTTATAATGGATCAAAACACGGAGCTAATCCAAGCAAGTGAACGTGGAGATATAGAAGCTGTAAAACAATTATTAGAAAATGGAGCAGACGTGGCTTTTAAAGACGCAGATGGCCGAACAGCTTTGATGGCTGCGACACAGAAAAATCAACTTCCTGTCGTAAAACTGTTATTAGAAGCTGGCAGTGATGTAAACACGAGAGATATAACACAATTGACACCATTTATTTGTTCTGGTGCTAACGGTTTTCATGAAATTTTAAGCGAAATGCTTCATTATGGAGCAGATTTAAACAGCGTAAACCGATTTGGCGGAACTGCATTATTGCCTTCCAGTGAAAAAGGCTATCTGAAAACCGTACAAAGATGCTTGGAGGCTGGTATCCCTGTCAATCACGCCAACAATTTAGGCTGGTCTGCTCTTTTAGAGTCAGTCATTTTGGGTAATGGCGGCCGTCTTTACTCCCTGATAATTGAATTACTTGTAAAAGCTGGTGCGGATGTAAATTTACCAGACAGGGATGGGAAGTCATCACTTCAGCATGCCAAAGAATTAAAACAGGAAAAGGTAGTAAAGATTCTTACGAATAAGTATGTTGAACAAAATGAATATATAAACCGTGCAAAAGCTTTCTATTTAGATGATAAGTATGAAGAAACAATTTCAGAAATGAATCAAGCTATCGAGATAGATCCCAATAATCTAGATTATTATTTCTACAAAGGCTATTCTTTGCAAGAACTAAAGCGTTATGATGAAGCCCTCAAAGAATATCGAAAGGCATTAGTCCTTAGTCCAAATGATCTTGATTATTATTTCTATACCGCTAATTGCCTAAGGTTAATGAAAAAAACAGATGAAGCACTAGCTGAATATGACAAAGCATGTGAATTAGAACCTTCTGAAACATTTTATCGTTACCATAAATCAAATTACCTAAGAGAACTAGGAAGACATGAGGAAGCTGTAACAGAAATGGATAAGCTTTTAGCACTTCAGTCAAATAGATATGATTTTTCTTTCCATAAAGCAAACAGCTTGAGGTCTCTCAGAAGGCATGAAGCAGCAATTGTGGCAATTGAAAATGCGATTGCAAACGATCCAGCCAATCCGTTGTATCAATTGCATAAGAACCAATCACTTGAATTATTAAAACAACAATTAGATGTACAGGAGGTATGTGAATGAGTAATTTAGTTATAGTTGCAATTGGTGGGAACTCTCTAGTTCGGGACAATGGACGCGACTCTGTTCAAGATCAATATGAAGCTGTTCAGGAAACCGCTGTTAATATCGCAGATATGGTTCAAGAAGGATACAATGTGGTTGTGACACATGGAAATGGTCCACAGGTTGGTTTTGGACTTAGAAGATCTGAAATTGCAAGTGAAATTGCAGGTATGACGGATGTGCCACTTGTCAATTGTGTGGCAGATACACAAGGTGGTATTGGATATCAAATTCAACAAGCCTTAACAAACGAATTTATTAAAAGAGGTATGAATAAAAAAGTTGCAACGATCATTACACAAGTTGAAGTTGACATTAATGATCCGAATTTCGAAAATCCAACTAAACCGGTTGGTTCGTTCTTCACTTTAGAACAAGCAGAAGAAATGAAAATGGAACATCCTGAGTGGACTTTTATGGAAGATTCCGGACGTGGTTATCGTAGAGTGGTTCCATCACCAAAGCCAATTGATATTGTTGAAAAGGAAGCCATTAAATCATTGGTAGATGCTGGATACGTTGTGATTGCGGCTGGCGGCGGCGGTATTCCCGTTATAAAAACAAGAGAGAATGAGTACTTGGGTGTTGATGCAGTAATAGATAAAGATTTTGCTACCAGCCTTTTAGCGGAACAAGTCAATGCTGAGACATTAATTATTACAACTGGTGTTCCAAGAGTATGTATTAATTTTGGAAAACCAAATCAATTGGCCTTAGAAAAAATTACTGTTGAAGAGACAAAACAATATGTTCTTGAAAACCATTTTGCACCAGGCAGTATGCTGCCAAAAATTGAGGCTAGCTTAAGCTTCTTAGAAAATGGTGGAAAGAAAGTTGTTATTACAAACCCGGAAAGTTTACAGGATGCGATTAATGAAAAACAAGGTACTCACATTGTCAAATGTTTAAGTAGCTCTCATTGTATGCAATAGTGGGTAATAACAGAAGTCCGGCACTATTTATAAAAGTGCCGGACTTTGTTTTAAAAAAATTGCTATTTACTTCTTTCCTTCTCCCGAAATTCGGTTGGGGAAACTCCCTCTATTTTCCGAAATAATGTACTAAAATAGTTTTGACTGCTAAATCCTGAGTTTTCTGCAACATCCGCTATAGTCCATTTTGGAGTCGTTATTAAAAACCGTTTCGCCATGTGGATACGATACTGAATTAAATATTCTGAAAAAGATAGACCTGTTTCTTCGTGAAATTTCCGACTTAGGTAGGTAGGGTTAGCGTGAACCTTCCGTGCGATATCTGAAAGAGAGACTTTTTCAGCAAACATTTCGTGAATAGCTTTGAGAGAGCATTGAATTAAGCTGGAATAATTTTGAGAAAATGGATGTTTTTTATACTTTGATAGAATCTTTAACAATTCACTCTCGATAACAGGTTTCGTTAAATAGTCAGCAACCCCAATTCTAATTGATTGCTGAGCATAGCTGAAATCTTGGCAGGCAGTAACCATGATTATTTCCACATCTTTATTGCTTTGTCTCAGTTCCTCCCCAAATTCAATGCCTGATTTTCCTGGAAGATTAATATCTAAAAAAGCCAAATCTAATTCATGATTTAGATTAATTGAATGTGCTTGACTAGCATCGGAAGCCTTAAAAAATTTCCATGAAGGAAATTCAGATTGCAACAAGTATTCTAGTTGTTCTAACTCTAATGGTTCATCATCAAGTAATAAGACATTCATTTACATGCAGCCCCTCTGCTAAAGATTCCCATGCAGTTCTTTCATTTAATTTAAACAAAAGGATAATTGATGTAAATATGATGTAGACAAGAAGTAGAAAAAGTTTAAAAAAGAGTAATAATTCCGAAAATAATTCCAGGATTCTTTTTCTATAATTAATCTAACAATCAAAAATTGTAGAAACTACACCTGAATTGGTGGATTGGGAGGAAAAAAATGATTGATTTGCTGCTAATTCACGGTACTGTTATCACAATGGACGCCAGCAGGCGAATTCTTCAAGATGGTGCTGTTGCTATTAACGATGGCAGAATTATTGATATCGGTTTAACAGAAAATATAGCGTCAAAATTTGAGGCGAAGAAAGTGATTGATTGCAGTCACCATTGTATTCTGCCAGGATTAATCGATGTGCATGGTCATGGCGGGCATTCGATGTTTAAGACCATTGCGATGGATAATACTGATTTCTGGATGCCCATTATGACGAATACTTATAAGCATTTTGTTACCGATGATTTTTGGTACTACGAAGGAAAGCTTTCTGCAATTGAGCGATTAAAAGCTGGTATTACGACGGGTGTATCTGTTTTAGGGTCTATGCCGCGATCTGATGATCCGATCTTCGCAATCAATCATGCGAAAGCATACGCAGAAGTTGGTGTAAGAGAAGTTGTTTGTACTGGTCCATGCAATCCTCCATGGCCACATTTATTCAGCCGTTGGGTGGATGGTAAAAGGGTTACGAAAGAAGTAACATACGAAGAAGTGCTGCAAGGAGCCGAAGCTGTCATTGAAGCACTGAATCATGCCAATGAAGACCGTACCCGTGCCTTTATAACCCCATTTGTCATCGTAACATCTGTCGAACCATCTGGTCCAACGTCACCAGCGAGGCTTTATGGGTTAACGGATCATGATCTTTTTCAAGCAAAAAGAATTCGTGAGATTGCAAGGAAGTATAAAACACGGATCCATTCTGATGCCTTTGGCGGGATGATTCATCTTGCTTTCCATGATTGGGAAAATGCTTTGTTAGGTCCAGATGTGCACCTTCAGCATTGCCGTGGAATTTCATTCGATGAGGCAAGGATCTTGGCGGATACAGGTACGAATGTGAGTGCCTCTCCAGGTATAACCCAGGTTAGTGCGAGAACTCCGGTGCCTGAGTTAATTGAACTGGGAGTAACGGTGGCTATCTCAACAGATGGGACATCACCATGTACTAGCTTTGATATGTTTCAGGCAATGAGAAAAACACAATTTGTTCACCAATCAGCTCTAAGAGATGAATATTATTTACCGCCTGGAAAACTATTAGAAATGGTTACGATTGATGCCGCGAAGTGCATCGGTTGGGACGATGAACTCGGTTCAATAGAAATCGGCAAAAAGGCCGATGTGATTACCGTTAACCTTAACCAGCCACATTTAACTCCTGAATTTATGCATATCCATCGTTTGGTATATCAAGCAGTTGCTAATGATGTCGACCATGTGATTGTTGATGGAAGGGTTATTATGGAAGGTCGTAAGGTACATACCGTTGATGAAACCACAGTGTTACTTCAGGCTAATGAAGAGGCAAATTCAACCATCAAGCGTGCCGGACTCGAAAAATATATGCAGCCAGCCAAGTATTTTTGGGGTCATGCTCGCGGCTATATCGATGAGAAGCGATATAACGAAGAAGATTACAGTATTACTAGATTGAAAGGAGAATGAAAATGGTAACAAAGCTTAAGGGAAAATATGTGATTGGTTTTGATGGAGATGATCATGTGATTTTAGAAGATTCAGAGGTTGTTTATGAAAACGATACAATTATTTATGTTGGAAAAAACTATCCTAGAGAAGTGGATGAGGTCATTGATGCTGGGAATGCGGTCATTAGTCCAGGATTTATCGATTTAAATGCACTAGGGGATATTGATCACGATATCCTTCATTTAGAAGCAAGCAGTGACAAACAGAAAAATCTGCTCTGGTCAAAGAGTTATGTTGAAAACGGACATCATGAAGTCATGACAGCGGAAGAGGAAGCATTTAAATCACTCTATGCCTATTCTCAGTTGATTCTTCATGGGGTTACTACTGCGATGCCGATTACATCAGTTTTTTATAAAAAATGGGCAGAAACCTATGAGGAACTAGCTGCAGCAGCCAATCATGCAGGAAGATTAGGATTAAGAATCTACTTAGGACCTAGTTACCAATCTGGGATTAGAGTCGTAGAGCCAGATGGAACAATCAAGCTTTACTGGGACGAAGAAGCAGGGAGAGAAGGACTCGAGCGGGCTGTAAAGTTTGTTGAAGAATTCGATGGTACCTATAATGGATTGGTTAAAGGCATGCTTGCACCTGAACGAATCGAATGTCAAACAGAGGAATGTTTGAAGCAAACAAAATATTTTAGTGAGAAATTAGATGTTCCAATAAAACTTCATGCGGCGCAGGGAAGCTATGAATATCACACAATACTTGAGAAACACGGTATAACCCCTATTCGATATTTGTATAATCTTGGTTTTTTAGGACCGAAAACCGGGATTCCTCATGCTCATTTTATTGCCGGTTATAGTGAAGCACTCGCGGGTGAGGGTGATGATATAGCTTTGCTAACAGAAACTAATACAACAGTAATCCATTGCCCATTAATTATCGGAAGGCATGCTTCTATGTTAGAATCATTTGCCAAATATAAAAGGTCAGGAATTAATTTAGCAATGGGGACTGATACTTTTCCTCCAGATATGTTTCAGAACATTCGCACTGGAAGTATGCTATCACGATTAATCGAAAAAGATGTGGAGGATTCCACCTATGCTGATTTATATCGTGCGGCAACTCTCGGCGGAGCTAACTTCTTAGGAAGGGATGACCTAGGAAGGATTGCTATAGGAGCGAAAGCGGATATTATTGCGATTGACTTAGAGGGCTTCCATATGGGCGTGATTGATGATCCGATTCGGACAATCATCGCTAGTGGATCAGGAAGGGATGTTAAATTATCGATTATTAACGGCAGGTTGGTTATGCAAGACCGAAAAATCCCTGATCTAGATTTAGAAGAAATCAAATCCAAAGGTCAAAAATATTTTAACAAAATGAGAAAAGGATATTTGGAAAGAGATTATCAGCAGCTTCCCGAAAATGAACTGCTTTCTTCATCGTTTAAAATCGTGGATTTCATCTAATTCTGAAAAGAAGTAAAGATATTGAAAAATAAAGTAAATATTTTTGAAACAAAATAGTCTGAATATTTTTTATAATTAGACAAGCGCACATGCTTAATAAATATATTCAGGGGGTTAGAGGCCATGAAAGAGAAATGGAGATTAGGAAAATGCTTACTAGTCATACTTATAGCAATTGTTATTGCCGGCTGTTCTACTAAAAAGGACGTCAGTACAAAGGAAAATAACCGCGATTCTGGATCAAATGACGGGGGTACATTAGTTATAGCTCGTTTGTCAGATGCCGAGAACTTAGATCATCATTTCATGTCGACGATCAATGCCGCAAGTGTTACACATGGCAAAATTTATGAGGGGCTTGTAGGACGTGATAAAAATGCCGAAATTAAGCCTTTGCTTGCAGAAAACTGGAAACAGCTTGATGATTTAACGTGGGAATTTAATCTTAAAAAAGATGTGAAGTTCCATGATGGAACTGCCTTTAATGCAGATGCTGTAAAAGCGACATTTAACCGACTGCTAGATCCAAATGTTGGTTCACCAAGAGCAGTTGTATTTAAAATGGTGAAAGAAGTAAAGGTAGTGGATGAATTTACGGTTCAATTTATCCTATCCGAGCCATTCTCACCATTGCTTTCTATTCTAGCCAGCCATGAAGGTGGTATTATTAGTCCAAAAGCGATTGAAAAGTTCGGTAAAGAAATTATCAATGAACCGAATGGAACAGGTCCATTTGTTTTTGAATCTTGGACTCCTGGTCAAAAAATTGTCTTTGAGAAAAATAAGGATTACTGGGGAACTAAGGCAAAAGTGGATAAAGTTGTATTTAAGGTAGTTCCAGAAGAAACCACACGAATCTCCATGCTTGAAACTGGAGAAGCCCATATTGCTGAGCCACTTTCCGTACCGATGATGTCCACTGTAGAAGCTTCGTCAGTAGTTAAGGTTTACCGCAGTGAAGGATTTGGTACAGAGTATATTGGCTTTAACGTTCAAAAAAAACCATTTAATGATGTCCGTGTTCGTAAGGCAATCTCTCATGCGGTTGAAATGGATTCGATTATAAAGGGTGTATACAATAATGTCGGTAAAAAGGCGAATTCATTATTAGGCTCAAAGGTCTTTGGCTACACTGCTGATATGAAAGCCTATGAATATAACCTTAATGAAGCAAAGAAATTGCTAGCTGAAGCCGGCTATCCAGATGGGTTCGAAACGACACTAAAAACAATGGATAGCAAAGAAAGAATCAATATGGCGGAGGTACTTCAATCACAGTTAAAAGGAATCGGTGTTAAAGTAAATATCCAAGTCTTAGAGTATGGTACGTTCGTGGAGCAGGCAAACAGTGGGGATTCTGAAATATTTATCCTCAGTTGGAGAAACGCAACCGGTGATGCTGATTATAACCAATACAACCTTTTCCATACCAATTCTCACGGAGCATCTGGAAATACCTTCTTCTATAGTAATAAAGAGGTGGATCGTTTAATCGAGGCTGCCCGTAAAGAAAAAGACCCAAATAAACGTAGGGAACTGTACGCACAGTCACAAAAATTAGAATTAGAAGATGCCGTATATATTCCAGTAAGGGTCATTGAAAATCTAGCTGCTGTAGCCAAAAATATACAAGGCTTTGCAATCAGCCCATCTGGTTATTTAGAAATCAATGACGTTTCAATCCAATAGGAAAAAGGATAAGAGGGATATCGATGTGGATACGCCCTTTTATCTTGTAACAGTAATAGAAGGGATGTTTTAATATGAATCGTACTTATTGGTTAACAAATGCCCGCTTAGAAACGGGATATATAAAAGAAAATGATAGAGTAGCAGGAACAAAAACAGAGCTATTTCACTTATTAATAGAGGATGGTAATATCGAAAAAATAATCAAAGGATCAGTGCCTTTTGGAAATGATCTGCCTGTAAAGGATGCTGAGGGTTTACTCCTGCTACCCTCATTTATTGAAAAGCATGTTCATCTAGACAAGACTTACATGGGGGAGGACTTTCGGGCTTGTATCCCAGCTTCAGGTGTTATTGAACGATGTGAAATAGAAAAAAATATTCTCGCATCCATTCCTTCCAGCACACAGCAACGTGCAGAAGCTTTGCTGGAACTATTATTGTCTTATGGATCAACCCATGTAAGAACTCACGTGGATATCTATCCGGAAGTAGGATTGCACAATTTGGAAGGTGTCGGGCATGCACTAGAAACATACTCTAATAGGTTAAGTGCAGAAATTGTTGCCTTTGCCCAGCATGGCTTGCTGCGTCCTGGTACTGTTCAACTGGTAAGAGAAGCAGTAAGAAACGGTGCAGGGATTGTAGGGGCTGTTGACCCGGCAACTGTAGATCATAATATTGAAGCATCATTAGTACAATTAATGGATTTGGCTGTTGAAGGAAATGCTGATATCGACTTACATTTACATGACCCTGGTCACTTAGGAACTTTCACCATGAAACGACTTGCTCATTTAACCAAACAAGCCGGGTGGGAAGGAAGAGTAGCAGTCAGCCATGCATTCGGATTAGGAGATGTCTCGAAAGAAGAAGCAATTGAAATGGCAGGAATATTAAGAGAAGCAGGAATCTCTATTGTGACCAGCCTTCCAATTGGACGGATTATTCCACCGGTAAACATTTTAACAGATTGTGGAGTGGATGTAGCTGTTGGGAATGATAATATCTATGATTCTTGGTGGCCAACAGGAAATGGTGATGTTCTTGAGAGGGCAGGACGTCTGCTCGAACGATTCAGATGGACAGATGAGGTTTCACTTGGTCAAACGTTAAAGTATATTACAGGCGGTAAAACTCTATTAGATAAGGAAGGGAACCAGTTATGGCCAAAAGCAGGTGATGTGGCTAGTATGGTACTAGTTGAAGCCAGCTGTGCCGCCGAAGCAGTCGCTAGGCGGGCAAAACGCAAAATAGTTATCTACAAAGGTAATGTAGTCTTGGAATAAAGTATGAGAGGCTGGGTCTAATGGTTGGTAAGTAACAACCATTTAGGATCAGCCTCTTCTTTCTATTCCTTTATTGCACTTAATTCAAATTGCTTATTAATATAATATAAAGCTAGATATAAAGGAATGGCTAGCAATATCCCTGTAAACCAAGAAATACTTGTCACCGGACCAAGTAAGGGTACAAAATTACCCATTAGGCTTATTATGCCTGCGAAGATGGTTGCAAGCATAGCGGGGAGATTAATCCCGTTTGAATATCGATTGTGGTTACTAGAATATAATTCTTGTAAATTAATTTCTTTTTTACAAATTAGAAAATAATTCGTCAGTGTCACACCAATGACGGGACTTAACAATCCCCCTACAATATTTAAAAAGGCGAATATGCTTGTCGGGTTCTCCATTAACTTCCACGGCATAATAAAAAGACCGATAACGGCAGCGGCTAAAGCCCCTGTTTTAAAATTCAGTCTTTTTGGGAAAAGAGAAGCCAGTTGATAGCCGGCAGGTATGATATTTCCAACCATATTAACTGATAAAGTAGATAAGCAAATCGTTAGAAGTGAAAGGGTAATGGCAAATCTACTATCGAATCGCTCAACAACTTCAAGTACATTCCAAATCGGAACTCCAAAAGCAATCTCTGAACCGACAATGATCGAAATGCTAGCTACAGCAAATAATAAATACGTAATAAACAGCCCAGAAATCTGTCCCATTGACTGATCTTTATTGGAACGAGAAAACCTGGTAATATCAGAAACACTTAGAATTTGTGCAACCCATGTTGCCAAAATGGCCGAAACACAACTTATGAAAACGAAACTACTATTTCCTTGGACCCCTTTTGAACTATAGTTTATGATTGTATCAATTCCACCTGCCAGTCTAATGGTCCAGATAGCCATTCCGCCAAAAACCACAAAAATTAATGGAGACACCATTTTTGTTAACTTCCCTAATCGATCGATACCGGCAAAAATGAATAAAACATTAATAATCCAAAAGAGTAGAAAGGAAAGGAGGCCAGATAGATTTAATCCGAAAAAGTTGAAATTTCCGCCTAAAGATAAATACTCTGGCCAAAATTCCCCTATTAAAATACTAAGGGCAAGACTGCCAGCATAGGTTTGAAGACCAAACCACATAATCGCGGCAATAACGCCTCGTAGGACTCCCGGAAAGAGGGCACCCTTTATTCCATAGCTTGCACGGAGCAGAATAGAAAATGGAATTCCATATTTGCTGCCGGCATGCCCATTCAATACCATCATGACTGATAGTAATATGGAAGAAATGATAATGATAAAGAATACCTGCCAAATAGATAGTCCCAATGCAAAGAATCCGCCAATTGTTACATAGGAAGGCACGTTATGAACAGAGCCCATCCAGATAGAGAAAAATTGTCCTATTTTCCATGTCCTAGCCTCAGAAGGAGTTGGTAATAAATCTGGACTATAATGGGCTTGATTTTCGATTTTTGCATGACTTTGTCCCAAACAAACCGCCCCCTATAGTAGCTTAATATTTTTTCTAGTTATTGTTTTATAGATTAAGACAAGTAAACAAAGAACTGTTGAAATCGTAAAGCTTAGCCAGATTCCTTTAAAGTCTTCCGTTCTTGTTACAAAAATATAGCCTCCAATAGCTCCAATAAAGGATGAAAAGGGGACTATGAAAGGAAGAACACCTTTACTAAGGATGATATATAGAATGGGGCTAATCACCGCCGCATAAATATTCCCAGTGAAAAATAATAGCGTGAGCGGACTGGGAGTAAGAATACTGACAATGACGAGTAAACATAGACATACTGCTCCTGAAAAAAGATAAGTGTATTTCCATTTCTCATCGTTTGTTAGAGTAAAAAACATTTCCATTATATTTTTTACAAAAAGGGTAGTAGTAGCGTGCAATTCCGCACTGAGGGCCGAAGCGATTGAACTAAAAACAAAGACCACGAATAGGACGATTAATATAGATGATTGGATTCTGTTTACTAGTTCAGAGAACAAGGAATAAACATTTTCAAAGCTTCTGCCGAATATTGTAATCATTAACAAGGAGGATAAAGCCAGTGGGATGGTTGCCCATATTAATCCTGTTAAAGTAAAGGTTAGTTGAACCTTTTCTTTTTGAATGATAAACATTCTTTGCCATGAAGCACGGTCAATCAAAATTTGACCAAAAAAGACAAAGATTGCTGTAAAAATAAACCAAAAGGCATCCGTGTTCTTTATATACAATAAATAAGGATGATATAGCTTAATTCCGTCATAAACAGGATAAACCCCTTCTTGAATATAAAAGTAGACGGGGATAATAATGACGGCTGCAAAAATCAGGGTGACATTAACACCAGCGACTTGGTGAAGGCGCTGCATGCCCCCGGCTCCTCCGATAAAAAAACAAAAAGTTAAAAAAAGCAATAACCCAATAAAATAAGGAATCGGAAAAATCATCTGAATAAGAATCCCTGCGCCCATAGCTTGTACAAATAAGGAATGAAAGCTTGTTAGGATAAGAACTGTTAGCATTAACCAATATCCGTTTGGTGTTAATTTTTGTCTTAGAACATCTCCGATTGTGTGCTGACCAGGGTGATTTTCACGGATTTTTTTTGCTAAAAATCCAAATAAAATAGAAGATAATGCCCCTACTAGTGAGTATCCAATTCCACCGATAAGACCGTATTTAATCAAGGTTTCAGGAGATGAAAGGATTGTATTTCCTGTTACCCATCGAGCCAATAAACTAACAACTCCAAAGCTTACCCCGAGTTTAATGGCCCCACTGATATATAACTGATAATCATTCTTTTTCAATGGAATGTCTCCCTTAAGCGAAAATCCCTTGGTGATTGTCCTGTCATTTTTCGGAAAATTTGACTAAAATAATGCTGGCTGTTAAAACCGCATCTCTCAGAGACCGTACTAATACTTAAATCAGGATGCTCAACGAGCATTCTTTGAGCTTCCTTTAAGCGAAACTCGTTTAAATACTCGGAAAAGCCCATCCCAACCTCCTCATGAAATTTTCTGCTTAAATAAGCAGAATTAATATGAATTTTTGACGCTAAATAATTTAACGTTAATTTTTCACTATATTCCGCATGAATAATGTTTATCGCATTAATAATTTGTTCTGAATAACGCCCTAATCTTTCATACTTGCTTAATACGGCCATTAATTCATCTTCAATAATTGGTTTGGTTATGTAATCAACGACCCCAAGCCTTATTGAAGTTTGAGCATATTCAAAATTTTGAAAAGCAGTAACCATTATAATATCAAGCGTATATGTTTTTGTTAGTTCTTTCGCTAAATCCAATCCATTCTTCCCAGGAATCTGAATATCTAGAAATGCAAGAAAGATGTCATGCTGCTTAACGATTTGGAGTGCTATGGAAGCATCTTGAGCTTTGAAAATCTTCCAGTTTGGAAATTTTTTAAGGATTAAATACTCGAGCTGCTCTAATTCTAGCGGTTCATCATCAACTAGCAGGATATTCATACGTAATGTTCACCTTCCTTAAATTTCAGAACTCAGTATAAATGGAAAAATAGCTAAAACACTTGTCCCATTGTCTGAGTTGATTAATTGTACAGATGTTTTACCATCTGGAAATAATAACTCCAGTCTTTTTGTAATATTTACTAAACCAAGTCCTCTTTCCCGTGAGAGTTCCTCAGCACCTTCAACCGCATTGTTCCACACTGTGATATGGATGTCTTTATCCCGTTTTTCAATGGTTGTTTTTAAAAAGGCTTCGCCAACATATCTCTCAAAAGAATGTTTAAAAGCATTTTCGATAAAGGTTTGAATAATAAAAGGGATGGTAATGGCTTGGTTTACATTTGGATCGATTGAAAATTCATAATGCAGCCTGTCCCGAAATCGTATTTTTTGTATTTCTAAATAATAATTGACATAGGTTATTTCCTCATCGATTGTAATAAAAGTATTATTTGTTTGATACTTAAATTTAAGCAGCTTTGATAGAGTCTCAATCGATCGTATCAATTCTGTTTTACGATCGAGCCTTGCTAAGCTTAAGATCGAATTTAATGTATTAAAAAAGAAATGTGGCTGAATCTCTTGATTCAATTGGTTGTAGAGGGCAGTTTGCAGCTCTCTTTCTAAAGCGATTTCCCGTGTTTTTTTTTCCAGCAAGTCTATTCGCTTTTCAAAAATAAACAAAAAAAGCAATGTAAAGGCCCCTAGTAAAGGCACTAGGGCTGCAATCATTATATTTAGGGAGAAAGCTTCCACTGTTAACATAACCGAAATTCTCCTTTATATGAAGAAAAAGGGAGTCAGTTACTTCTCCCTTTTTTAATATAATATTTTACCGTAATATCTTTTAATAATAAAACACTGTTACTTAAAATTTTCTGCGTAATGACAGCTGACCATATGATTTGTATCCAATTCTCTTAAAGCTGGTTCTTCCGTTTTACATTTCTCTGTTACAAATGGACAACGGGTATGGAATCTGCAGCCGTTTGGCGGATTAATAGGAGAGGGGACGTCTCCTTTTAAGATGATCCGCTCCCGTTTTAATTCTGGATTTGGGACAGGAATCGATGATAGCAAAGCACGTGTATATGGATGCAGCGGTGTATCAAATAAATCTTTTTTATCTGCAATCTCAACGACTTTCCCTAGGTACATAACCATGACACGATCTGAAATATGTCTGACTACACTCAAATCGTGAGAGATAAATAAAAAGGTAAGTCCAAACTGTTTTTGCAGTTTCTTTAGTAGATTTAAAACTTGTGCCTGAACAGATACATCCAAGGCCGAAACAGCTTCATCGCAGATTATTAGTTTAGGATTAACTGCAAGGGCTCTGGCAATTCCAATACGTTGGCGCTGACCGCCGCTGAATTCGTGAGGGTAGCGGTCAAGTGCCTCTGGGGGAAGCCCCACATAGCCAAGTAGTTCGAACATTCGATCCATTCTTTTTGACTTTTCCACTACATCTTGGATGGCCATGGCTTCATTTAAAATTTGCTTAACGGTTTGTCTTGGATTTAGAGAAGCAAAAGGATCCTGAAATATAACCTGTAAATCTCCTCTAAGCTTTCTCATTTCTTTCTTATTTAATCCTAAAATGTTTGTCCCTGAATAATAAACTCTTCCAGCTGTAGGTTCATCAAGTCTTAAAATCGCGCGGCCAGTTGTGGATTTTCCGCAGCCAGATTCACCTACAATACTTAAAGTCTCACCTTCATATAGCTTGAAGAAGATGTCGTCTACTGCTTGTACATAGGCTTTGGGCTTGAAAAGGGAGTCTGTTTTAACAGGAAAATATTGCTTTAAATGTTCTACCTCTAATAATACGTTTTTATCTGCTGCACCCTGCATTATTTTACAGCCTCCTCTTTTACCATTTTTACTGTCCATAGATCTGTATACATCCAACAGCGAACCTTTACACCATCATTTTGTTCAATAAGCTCTGGCTGCTGCTCGTGACAAATCGGTTGCTGATGAGGGCATCTTGAAGCAAAGCGACAGCCAGCAGGCATATTGTAGGGACTAGGGACACTGCCTTCAATCGTTTGTAATTCTTCCTGGTCTTCGTGAATTTTAGGCAGTGAATCTAGTAAACCTTGTGTGTATGGATGTCTTGGATTAGCAAAAATTTTCTCGGTTGGTGCATGTTCAATTATATTACCTGCATACATGACGGCTACCGTATCACAAGTTTCGGCAACGACACCTAAATCATGGGTAATCATTATGACACCCATGCCCAGCCTATTTTGCAAGTCTTTAATTAACTCG
Source organism: Neobacillus driksii (assembly GCF_013409995.1). GTDB lineage: Bacteria > Bacillota > Bacilli > Bacillales > Cytobacillaceae > Neobacillus > Neobacillus driksii. The sequence continues at coordinate 432,776 of NZ_JACCBX010000004.1, read as the reverse complement.
AGGATTTGAGCTTGTATGGTTACATCCAATGCTGTTGTTGGTTCATCTGCAATTAATACCTCAGGGGTACATGCAAGCGCCATCGCAATCATGACACGCTGACGCATACCACCGCTTAATTGGAAAGGCTCTTGTTTTGCTCTTTTTTCCGGGGAAGGGATTCCAACAAGCTTTAACATTTCGACTGCCCTTTCCCATGCGGCTTTACGTCCCATGTTTTGGTGCATTCGTAACGCTTCAGCAATTTGTTCTCCAACCGGTAAAACAGGATTCAATGAAGTCATTGGCTCCTGAAAAATCATCGAAATCTCATTACCACGAACCCTTCTCATTTCGTCTTCAGATATTGTCACTAAATCTTTTCCTTTAAACAAAACTTGTCCGCCCGCTATTTTCCCAGGAGGGGAGGGGATTAAACGCAGAATGGAAAGAGATGTTATACTTTTCCCACAGCCGGATTCACCGACAATTCCTAAGGTTTCCCCTTTATGCAAACTAAAATCGATGCCATCAACCGCCTTACTTACCCCGCGCTTTGTAAAGAAATGTGTTTTTAATCCTTTTACCTCTAAAATCGGTTTGTTACTCTCCGTCATCACATTCACCTCCTGTTAATTTAATTCAATCCGTTTATTAAAGAATCGGTATAGTACATCGACAATCAAATTTACCACGACGAAAACAAGAGAGGCTACTAATACCCCGCCTTGAACCATTGGTAAATCCCTCATTCGAATCGAGTCGACAATCATTCTTCCTAGTCCATTAATAGCGAAGATGGATTCAACCAGAACTGTCCCGCCAAGTAAAGCTCCGAATTGTAAACCAACTACTGTAATAACTGGAATTAAAGCATTACGTAATCCATGCTTATAAATAATTACACTTTCACGTACCCCTTTAGCACGAGCTGTTCGGATATAATCCTGACGAATAACTTCGAGCATACTTGATCTTGTCATACGGGCTACAATGGCAGCACCCCCTGCACCTAATGTCAGAGCAGGCAGGATAACATGAAGAATGCTATCCCAGCCAGCAACAGGGAGGATTTGCAGTTTTACTGAGAAGAAATACATTAACATTAAACCAAACCAAAAGCTTGGTAATGAAATACCTAATAAGGCTACAATCATTACTGTTGTATCTTTTAGGGAATAAGGCTTAATCGCAGAAATAATACCAGCAGCCATCCCTAAAACAATGGTTATAAGAATACTAAAAAAGGAAAGCTCAACGGTAATAGGTAATCTCACTAATATTTCATCTAGGACTGGCTGACTATTCTTAAGTGATACTCCAAAATCTCCACGAAAAACGCTCGTTAAGTAATCGAAATATTGTACCAATAATGGTCTATTTAAACCTAATTGATCCCGTATGGCTTCAATGGTTTCCTTTGAGGCTCCTTCACCAGCAAGTAAGACAGCTGGGTCACCTGGAACTAACTGCATTATAAAGAATACGACAAAGGTTACCCCTATAATGACCGGAATGGTTTGCAGTAATCGGCGTACTATAAACATCAACATCTAATATACCTCCCTATTTCTTCATTCTTGGATCAAAAGCATCGCGTAATCCATCTCCAAAAATATTAAAGCCTAAAACTAGTATAGAAATAGCCAGTCCTGGAAATATGGCGATATAAGGTGCAGAAAATAAGAAATCCCTGCCGCTGCTTAACATCGTTCCCCACTCTGGAGATGGTGGCTGGGCACCTAGACCAAGGAATGATAAACCGGCTGCTGATAGAATGACGGTAGCTAGTCTTAGTGTTCCTTGTACAATAATAGGTGAAAGAATATTGGGTAAAATATGTTTAAAAATGATCGTTAAATCATCTGCTCCAAGTGAACGGACGGCGTCAATATATTCAAGTCGTTTCACTTCCAATGTTGAGCCGCGGACAATCCTAGCGAATAATGGAATTGAGTATGCGCCGACGGCTATCGTTACATTAATTAAACCAGGTCCAAGTGTACTAATGATAGCTAAAGCAAGTAAAATACCAGGGAAAGCCAAGAGAATATCCATGATCCTCATTATGGTTGAATCAATCCATTTTCCGTAGTAGCCTGCGATAAGTCCAAAAATAATTCCAAAGAAAGCACCAAAGATTACAGCAGTTATTCCAATACCCATCGAAAGTCTAGAACCATATAGGATTCTGCTTAGAATATCCCTTCCTTTATCATCTGTACCCATCCAGTGATCTGTTGAGGGAGGTATTAATTTATTTTCTAAATTTATTTCATATGGATCATAGGGGGCAAGTAAGGGTGCGAAGAGTGCGACAAATATATAGAAAAGAATGATGATAGCACCGACCATTGCAGCTTTGTTCATGGTTAAAATAGATAAGAAATCTTTTATTTTAGATTCTTTCGGTTGATTCATTGTTTGTGTAATTACAACTGGTTGTTCGGTTTTTGCTTCTAGTGTCATGTAAAACCCTCCTTAATTTTTATTGAAAGAATGATGTCATTTCTAGCTGTTATAATCCTCCTCTCAGAAACTATTAATTTTTTGAGATATGTACAAAATTATCAAAATTAATGGGAAAGTAAATATTTTTTAATTTTTTTGTCAAAATAGTTTAAATTCTTGTAAATATTCTGTAAATATTCCAGTGAATCATCTTCTATAATTCAGATAAGGATTTCAAAGGAACTCAGAAAACTTTTTCCTTTTAAAATGAGAATCCTATAAATATACACAAAGGAGAGGCGAGGAATGGAGAGAAAAAAACGATCCATAAAAAATGTCATTTTATTAGTATTAGTAGGATTATTGCTTCTAGTTGTTCAAGCATGTTCGACAAAATCAAATTCTTCTAATGAAGCTGCAGGCAACAAAGAAGAAACAAAAGAGGGTGGAACATTAACAGTGGTTCGACTTTCTGACGCAACCAAGCTAGACCCACATTTTATTACCGATATCCCATCAGCAAACATTATTTACCAAAAGGTTTATCAGGGACTTGTCGTACCGGATAAGGATTTTAAAATTCAACCGCTTTTGGCAAAAGAATGGACAGTAGTAAATGATACGACTTGGGAATTCAAATTAAGAGATGATGTAACATTCCATGATGGAACACCATTTAACGCAGAGGCAGTAAAAGCGACATTTGATCGTTTATTAGATCCAAATACAGGATCACCGCAACGGACGAAATTTGAAATGATTACAGAAGTAAAAGTAATAGATGAATACACTGTACAATTATTGCTTGCCTACCCTTATGCACCGCTACTATCTATTTTGGCAAGTCAGGAGGGCAGCATCATTAGCCCAAAAGCTTTAGCTGAAAATCCTGAAAAACTAGCTGAGCATCCAGTTGGTACTGGCCCATTCGTGTTTGGAGAGTGGAAGAGTGGACAAGAAATTTCACTAAAGAGGAATGAAAATTACTGGGGCAAGAAACCTAATATCGATTCTGTCGTGTTTAAGGTCGTTCCAGAGGATGCTACACGTCTTGCAATGATTGAAACGGGTGAAGCACATATCAACGACCAAGTACCGGTAACTGAAATTGAACGAATCGAAGCTTCCGATACAATGGGTCTCTATCGTACAGAAGGACTAGCTGTCGAATATCTTGGATTTAATACAAAGAAAAAGCCATTTGATGATGTAAAAGTCCGTAAAGCAATCAGCCATGCGATTGAAAGAGAAGCTATTATTAAAGGTGTATATAATAATGTAGGAACACTCGCAAACGTGGCGATGAGCCCTAAGGTATTAGGATATAGCGACAAGGTTAAGCCTTATGATTATGATTTGAATGAAGCAAAGCAATTGTTAAAAGAAGCTGGATATGAAAATGGTTTGAAAATTAAATTATTAACAAGTGATCGAAAAGAACGAGTTAACATGGCAGAAGTAATCCAATCTCAATTAAAAGGGATCGGAGTAAATGTAGAAATTCAAGTAATGGAATACGGTGCATTTATTGAAATGATCAATAATGGCGAACATGAAATGGTAATCAACGGTTGGGGAAATGCAACTGGTGACGGAGACTATAACCAGTATAATTTATTCCACACTGCATCACAGGGGCCTGCAGGTAACCATTTCTACTACAGTAATCCAGAGGTAGATGAGAAAATTGAAGCAGCACGTCAAGAAACAGATGAAGCTAAACGTTTAAAGCTATATGAAGAAGTTATGCAAATTGAAATGGACGACGCGGTTTATATTCCAATTCGTAACTACGAGCATTTAGCGGCTCATAGTAAAAACGTTAGTGGTTTTTGGTTAAACGCAGCAAACTACCTTATGATTGATGATGTAGTGATTAAATAAATGAGGTTTTATATTCAATGGGAAAGTACTTTTGCATAAAAAAGTACTTTTCCTATTTCAACAATAGGAGGAATTGCCATGACTACTTTTTGGCTGACAAATGTCCGTTTAGAAAAGGGTTTCAAGTACGATAATGATCGTATTACTGGTACCGAGACGGAAATTTGCCATTTAAAAATCCAAGATGGAAAAATTGTCGAGATTACAAATGTATACCCAAAAAATATAGAAGAAAAACAGGTTGAGGCCTGCCAACAACTCCTTCTTCCATCGTTACGAGATATGCATATTCACATCGATAAAACATACTACGGAGGACCATGGAAGGCTTGTACTCCACTCACAAAAGGCATATTTACTCGGTTAGAAGAGGAAAAAGAACTGCTGCCGAAGTTGCTGCCAACTGCACAAGAAAGAGCAGAGAAAATGATTGAATTGTATTTGAAAAATGGTCATACCCATATTCGGACTCATTGTAATGTGGATCCTGTAATTGGCCTCAAAAATTTAGAGGCAACAGTAAATGCTTTGAAAAAATATGAGGATGTATTAAGCTATGAAATCGTTGCTTTCCCGCAGCATGGCTTATTAAAAAGTGACTCTGTTCAATTGATTCGAGATGCAATGAAAAATGGGGCTACATTAGTTGGCGGCGTTGACCCAGCAACCGTAGACCGTAATATCGAAAAATCTTTATATACTATTTTTGAAATTGCCGTTGAAAACAATAAAGGTGTAGATCTCCATTTACATGATCCCAACACTTTAGGAGCATTTACATTTGAACGAATGGCACAATATACGAAAGAAGCGGGTCTGAAAGGGCGGGCAACAATCAGCCATGCCAATGCACTAGGTGACTTACATGGGGAAGAACTCACAGAGATTATTACGATATTAAAAGATCAAGAGATTGATATTACTTCAACTGTCCCAGTAAATCGGCCTACAATTCCAATTCCAACTCTAGACAAGTTTGGAATTCAAGTTTCTGTGGGACATGACAGTATTACGGATCATTGGTCCCCATTTGGAACAGGGAATACGATTCAAAAGCTTGGCATTCTAGCGGAACGATTCCGATTGTCTGACGAATATTCTCTATCATCAACCTTAAAATACGGAACAGGCGGTGTAACACCACTAAATGAAAAAGGTGAGCGAGTCTGGCCGAAGGTTGGCGATGATGCAACGATGATGCTAGTAAACGCATCCTGTTCTGCTGAAGCAGTCGCAAGGAGAGCTTCTGTAGAATCAGTATTCTATAAAGGGAAAAAGGTAGAAAGCAAGCTAACAGAATCAAATTCGGTGCAGATATAAAGGAGGAAATAGAATGACCACTCCATATTGGTTAACAAATGTAAGATTAGAAACTGGATATATACAAGATGAAAAAGGTACTTACGAAACAAAAACAGAGCTTTTCCACTTGAAAATTGAGGACGGAAGAATTGTAGAAAAGCAGAGTAATAGCTTTGCCATTCAACCAAGTGAAAAGACGAAGGATGGGAAAGGCTTTTTGGCATTACCAACTTTTAAAGAAATGCACAATCATTTAGATAAAACTTATCTTTCGCTTGATTGGAAGGCACCTATACCTGCTAAAAATTTAGAAGAACGGTTGCGATTAGAAGCGATGGAGCTTGAGGTTTTAGCGCCAACAACAAAACAGCGTGCAAGTGCTATGATTGAATTGCTTCTTTCTCAAGGATCGACACACATTCGATCACATGTAAATATCGATCCTTATATTGGTTTGAAAAATCTTGAGGGTGTGAAAGCAGCGCTTGAGGATTATTCTGATAAACTAACTTATGAAATCGTAGCTTTCCCACAACATGGATTATTAAGAGAAAATGTCATTCCGTTGATGAAAGAAGCAATGAGAACAGGAGCTAACCTTGTAGGAGGGCTAGACCCAGCAGGAATCGACCGCAACATTGAAAAATCCCTATATGAAGTGATAAATCTTGCGACAGAATTTGATGCTGATATTGATATTCATTTACATGATCATGGACATGTCGGCTTTTATACAGTTGATAAATTTGTAGAAATGGTAGAAGAAGCAAAATGGTACAAGCGGGCTGCAGTTAGTCACGCATTTTGTTTAGGAGAAGTACTAGTAGCACAACAGGAGGAAATCGCAGATAAATTGAGCGCAGCAGGTATGTCAATCATGTCTACGATACCTATTAATAGGACACTTCCGCCAATCGATTTGTTAGATCAAAAAGAAGTAAATGTATACTTAGGCTGCGATGGTTTCTATGATTCCTGGGGACCATTTGGCACAGGTGATGTATTAGAAAAGGTAACACGCTTCGGTGAACTTTTTCGAAAAAGTGATGAACGTTCATTAGCACAGTCTTTAAAATGGGCAACAGGTGGTCCAACGCCTCTAAATAAGGATGGTGAAGTTGCCTGGCCGCTTCATGGTGATGAAGCAAGTCTTATTCTAGTCAATGCATCCTGTTCAGCAGAAGCAGTAGCAAGAACACCCAAGCGTGAGGCTGTTATGTTTAAAGGTAAAATAGTTTCAGGCCAATTATAAATGAAATGCCCCGTTAGTTATGAATTAACGGGGCTTCGATTCCTTATGAATCTGTATGAAGTTTCTTATTTAACAGCCTAAAAATCTTTAATGCCAGTTGTGTTTGAAGCAGTTCCTCTGAATTTTTTAAATCAGAATTTAATATTTCTTTGATTTTCTCGATTCTATAGATGAGTGTATTCCGATGCAAGAACATCGCTTTTGCTGTTTCACTGATATTGATGTTATTTTGAAAATAATTTTCTAACGTAATAATGTAGCTCGTTCCATGTAACTGGTCGTGTTCATAAACCTTTCCGAGCCGCTTCATAAAAAATTCTTCGAGTTCCATGTCTTTAATATTTGAATCTAAAAAGTGATAAATAGAATGATCTTCAAAATGGGATACTCCGCCACTGTTTTCGAATTTTTGCATTAATCTTATCGATTCGTTTGCCTCCGAAAAGCTTTTATGAAGTGAACGAATCGATGTATACTGTCGACCAATTCCGATTAAGAAGGTAGAATTATTAATTTGTTTATTCAGTTTACTGTATAGGTTATTAGTGTATTGTTTCGCTTCGGAAACAGAAACCGGTGGCCGGTTTTCATGCTGACCAATTAAGATAATGATGCGATTATTTCTATGAAAGCAGGTAACCTCTCCGTCTGCTTTATTAGCGTAATCATAAATTAGCTCCACACATTTTCTAGCTTTATTCTCCAAGCTAACTCTTCTGGCCACCATATCCTCATAATGCTCGAACTCATCTGATTGTATATTAATCACAATACAGTAATACATATAGTTTGCATGAAGTCCATGCATTTCACTTAGAGTATGAATGGTTTCACTAGAGGTTATTTTTCCTGTAAGCAAATCATCGAAAAAGTCCTGTCGAATTTTTAATTTCACTTCTTCTATTTCTTTGGCTTTTATCCTCTCAAGTGCAATGTTTGTTGAGGCTTGCTCTAAAATAATGAAATCAAATTCAGTTAGCTCACTTACAGTTTGCCACACAATTATATACCCATAAATATAGCTTGCTGCGGCAACAGGCAAAATTCGGCAATTTATTTCCATGCCATCTAAGTAAAAAATTCTTTTTATGGTCTTTTTCATTTCACTAATATTTTTTGGTATAGAGTCAATGAATTCTTTTGGAAATGCCGATCTATTTTTTACCAGGTCAAGACAGTATGAAAGCGGAACTTTATTATTCATATGTTCTGTAAAGTCCACTAGATGCCAATCTTCATTTACAAAAATAATAGGGTTATTAATCGTCTCAGATAACATCGATAAAATTCTATCAATTCCACCGCCTTCAAGCGTAATTCTAAAAAATAAATTATGTATGTCTAGGGTTTTTCTATTTAGTAAATCGTATCTCCCTGATGCTTTTTCATTAATAATCGAGATGACCCTTGATAATGTATATTCAAATGGCAACTCTAGTAAAGGTAATCCAAGCCTGTTTGCTTCATCAATCATATTCTGTGGGAGTTTATCAAAGTATCTTTTCATTTTAACAACTAGACCAGCACAGTTAATTTGAGCAAGCTCTTGAATGATTCTATTTTGTAATTCTACATTGTCTTTAAAGATATAGCCCGTTGATAAAAGCAGTTCATTTGGTGAAAGCCAGTCGAACACCTCAGGATTTTCAATAATATTTACAATGGCTATCTCATTATTAATTCCTTTTTCCCCACCCACTAGTTTTAATCCATCAATGGCTTTAATTTCAAAAAGGTCCTTTACGGTCAACAATTTTTACACATCCTAAATTATCATTTCATCACCACTTATTGTACAACATGCTCAAATGAAATCAAGTCTACATATCCTTTAGTAGTATTTGGGATGATTTGGTCACAATTTATTATGCATAATGCCTAAAAAACTAAGAAGATTTTTGGGCAAGATGGCTAATAAGGTATGGGAACCCTTTCATTAGCTTAACAATTAATTATATTATGCTTATAATTGAGAAGGTCAGGTGCTATCCCAATATGATAATGGACATTGATATTATTGAAATTTGAAAGGTTACCGAATAATTGATGAATACTAAAAACAAATATCTAAGTGTGTTTCAATGGTTTATCTATTTGCTAGCCAATTCAATTGCGCTGCCAATTGTAATTGGAAATGTATTTCAACTCTCTGTAGCAGAAATATCAGATTTAATGCAGAGAACGTTTTTTATCGTAGGATTGAGTTCTTTTATACAAGGGAAGTTTGGTCATAAATATCCGATAGTAGATGGCCCAGCTGGTTCCTGGGTTAGTATTTTTGTGATCTTCGCGAGTATTGGGACACAGCAAGGGTTGACATTGGAAGAGACTTTACGAACGCTCGAGTGGGGGTTAATCATTGCTGGATTATTATTACTTCTATTAGGGATAACAAAGTGGGTTCAACATTTCCTGTTTCTCTTTTCACCTATTGTAACAGGCACATTTCTATTAATTTTAGCCATCCAGTTGAGTGCTGTCTTTCTAAAGGGAATGGTGTTAAAGGATAGTGACACTGGTCATATGGATGTGGTGAGCTTTATCCTAGCTATTTTTACATTTTTCTTTATCATTGTACTATCATCTAAAGCAAAGGGATGGTTAAAAAATTATGCAATCTTATTAGGAATCTTGGCAGGTTGGATCGTATTCCTTATTTCTGGAAAAGGTAATCAAAGCGTCTCAATATTATCAACAGATATCATCAAATTACCAGAAATTTTCCCGTGGGGCTTGCCCATAATATCTGGGAGTGTCTCAGTTACTGCTATTTTATTTACATTTTTACTTATGTCTAATACATTTGCCGCCATTACCGCTGCAGAGGAAGCAATTCCCAATAATAAAGGACAATTTCGGAATAGGCTTAATCTGGGAACTTGTATAGGTGGAGTTTCTCACCTTTTTTCTGCTGTTTTCTCAACAATTGCGGTTGTACCTTTACCAGCCACATCTGGCTTTGTAAGATTAACAAAACAATATCGAATTATTCCTTTTCTGTTTGCTTGTGGGATTATGGTAATGATTTCATTGTTTCCGAGTGTCGTTGGCTTATTGGCTTCTTTACCATTACCCGTCGCAAGTGCAGCCCTTTTGGCAACTCTAATCGAGATGTTTGGGATAGCATTTCGCTCACTGACAAAACAGCCATTAAATGACAGGAATATTACCATTATTGGAACAGCGTTACTATTTGGAATAGGAATTATGTTTCTACCAGATGATATCTTTAACGGTCTACCATATATCATTCAACATATAGGTAAAAATGGTTTATTAATCGGTACATTACTTGCAATTCTTTTTGAACAACTTTGGAAACCTAAAAATTAAGCTGCAGAGAAAAATGTCCTGCAGCTATTACCTTAATCTTTAAAAAATCAATTTTAAGCCCACTAATACAAGCCCGATAAGAAAGCCACAGACAGCACCGTTTACACGAATCCATTGAAGATCTTTTCCAACATTGTTTTCAATCATATGAATAAGAGTTTTATTATCCAATTTTTCTAAGTTTTCTTCCACAAGCTTTCCAACCTTCGAATGATTGTTATCGACAAAAATGGAAATTTGCTGCTGAATCCAAGATTCAATAGCATTTACTTTTTCATGATCTGTTTTTAAACTCTCCAGTGCCTTGGTTAAATGAGGAAGGAGATAGTCCTCATAAAAATCAGGTAATTCAATTAGGGAAATCGCCTTTTCTTTTAGTTGTTCAATAAAATCAGTGATTTTATCCTCTAAGTGCCAGTGGGATATCATTTGTTCTTTTATATTATTTATTTCTAAAACCAGGTTTTCATCGGTTTTAATATCTTGTAGCTTTGTGTTTATATGAAAAAGTAACGTTTGCCTATTTTGATTAAATGGATCCCCAAAGCTTTGTACACCCTTTTGAATCAGACCCTGAATGATACTGCCTAATTTTTCCTCATTCACAATATTCGTAAAGGATTTTAAAGCAAATTGCATAAAACCATCCGCTTTAATATTTTCTAGAGCATCCACTGCCATCCTACCAAGTCTTTCCTTTGTACTTTCCTTTTTAGACCAATCATCGATTTCCTTTAGGACAAAATCAAGTGCTTTTTCATCATATTTCCGTTTTAATAGTTGATCAATAATGACAGGAAGATACTTACTTGCATCTAAATCTTTTAGCTTCACTTTCAATTCGCTTTCAATAATGGGGGCTAATTTTTTACTATCAACCGAAAGAAGCAAATGCTGGATTAGCTTAATCGTAACATTCCTGACCTGCTGCCCAGTGATAGCTTGCTCAGCAAAGTTAAAGAGTTTTTCAGTAAAAGGAATGCTTGATACTTTCTTTCTAATACTTTCTTTCGTCAGCCAATCATTTTCAAGCATTGAAATAATGGCAGCAATAATTCTCTTACGGTTTTTTGGTAAAAGTGCCGTATGCGGTATAGGTAAACCTAGAGGGTGGCGAAATAACGCGGTAACCGCGAACCAATCTGCAAGACCGCCAACCAAACCTGCTTCAAATCCTCCCTGAAGGATTGTTCCCCAAAGGGAATCCTGAAAAGGGAATGTAACAATAAAACCTGCTCCCATAACAGCTAGAGAAATCGTCGCTAAATGCTGCGATTTATTCTTTTTCTTCGACATCTGTGTATCCCTCATTTTTACGAAAATATGGTTGTTTATTGATATTATCTCAATAACATCAAAAAAAGCAAAAAAAAACTCCTCTCATGTTACTGAGAAGAGTTTTCCACTTTCTTTTTCTTAGGTGGAATATGAGTTATGAGTCCATCCATTTCAGTAATATAGAACTGTATTACAGGAGTAGATTTCAAATATTTTTCTTGAACCAATTGGTAATAGTTCACTCTTCGCTGAGGGTCAAATCGCAGCATAGGATATTCCTTTTGTTCATTAACATATAAATCTACTGCCTTTTGTACAATGTCCATTTCGACTGGTATTTTCATTTCGTTTTCCTCAAACAAATCATAGGTTTCTTTAGACATATAAAACTTTTTAGAAGGGACCCCGCCTAAAATATTTGCGAGTTGTTTAAAATCAATACTGTTATCATCTTGTACAATGATTGTTCTGTATACACCTTTTGGCAGATTATCTGAGAATTGCCTCACAGCTTTCCGAACCTGGTCAATGGTTATATCAATGATTGGATAGTTTTGTGCTTCTTGCAGATTAATTTGTGAGTCATTTTTAAACTCTGTAGTTTTATCTACAGGTTTTTTATAGTATTTTTGTATTATTACGTAACCTGTATATCCTCCAATCCCAGTCCCAAGGAAAGTAAAAATAATTGTAAACCAATGTTCCATATTGTCCAACCCCCTCTACGTAGGTTAGGAGCCATACTGCTCACACATTTTATTATATAGGCGCTTACATTATTCCAATGCAGATCGCATTTTATTCTGATTTTAATCATGTAATTTAAGTATACTAATAAAATAGGAAATAGGGCAGCCATTTATCATGGGTGCCCTAAGGAAATAATATTGGAGAAGAATTAGTTAATTGCAAATGTTTCTTTAAAGCTTATTTGGATTTCTTTCATTTCTTCGTTATAGGATAAACAAGTTTCAGTATCCTCGAAAAACCATACATCATTTCCTTCTACATAGAAGTTAATACCATTTATTTCTTTGGTAATGCCGATATTTGATGGTGATTCTGCCGAAAACGCGAGGCTGAAGCCCTTGTGTTTTTCACCAAAACCATCATATTGCGGATACATTCTCACAGTATTAATCTCGAATTCATTCGTAAACCACTTTGCAGCTTTTTCATCAATAGAAAGTAACATATAAATGCACCAACCTTTTCAAAATGGTAATCGTCATAAATAGATTAAAAAATGTAAATTAAAAAGAAATGTTAATCATTTCTTATGATATTAGATTAAGTCTTTTTATTAGATTTGCATGTGATATTTTTCACAAGAAACTCTGTCATAAAGGTTAATTTAAAAAATGTTCATATTTCCGCAATAAACGTCATCAAAAGTGGATACTAAAAAATACCGTTTAGTAATGTTTTAGAATTTGTAACATATTCAAAGTGTTAAAGGTGATAAAATGGATTTAATACGAAAAGGGAGATTCTAACTATGGAGCAAAAACTTGATAAATTAACGGAGAACATTTCTGATATTAAAACACTAATAAATACATTTAATAAAACATTAGAAAACATCGAACATAGACTTTCCCGGTTGGAGCAAATGGACAGAATTGAGCACCGAGTTGAGGTTAATCAAATTGACTTATCAGATATAAAAGAATCACTGCAGCGTATTGAAGACGTGCAAGGCAATGTCGTAAAACAGTTAGAGAATAACTTAGGAAATGGTGAGGAGATTAAGCATATTAATCGCCGCCTAGATTCACACTTGATTAAATTAGCCAAAGCGGAAGAAGAAATCATCATCCTAAAAAACAGATAAATAAAAAAAAGATCAGATATGTTAAACTGATCTTTTTTATGTGTTGAATAAGATTGCAATCGTTTACAATTTATCTACCTAATAGTGCTTTAAGCGCCTTATAGATAAACGCTAAAGAAAAAATAATCATTGCTAATGAGCCAACGATATCAAAAATTGGACCTAAGAAGCTTAAAAATGATACCAGTTCTACACTCATTAAAACAAATCCAGAAAGTATTGCCGCTAAGAATAAGAAAATTAATTCCATCGTAATTTCTCCCTCCTTTAGTTTTAGAATATGATTAGAAGGGTGAAGGTGATTGGATTTTAGGGAGAATATTACAATTTTATTACAAAAAAAAAAACAGACCTCAGGGATCTGTTTTTAAGAGAGTACTTCTGTTTGAGGCAAAGCTATATTATTCGTACTAACTTCCTCATTTACAATCCTTGTTACCTCGATATACTTGATATGGTGTTCTTCCATATCAAGTATTTTAAAGGCGTAGGAATCGTGATGAATGGAGTCTCCTTCTTTGGCCTCGTAATTCTCTGTTAATATCCAGCCGCCAATGGTGTCGATATCTTCATCATCAATATCGACGCCCAACAAATCATTCACTTCTGTGACTAAGACTTTTGAATCTATAATATAATGGTTCTCCTTAATTTTACGTATCATTGGAATCTCATCCGAATCAAATTCATCCCGGATTTCACCAACAATCTCCTCAAGGATATCTTCAACCGTGACCAGGCCAGAGGTACCGCCATATTCATCCATTAAAATAGCCATGTGCATTCGATCTTTCTGCATTTTTACAAGCAAATCATGGATTGGTATCGTTTCAATTACTCTAATGATCGGACGAGTATAATGTTCAAGTGTTTTCGTAGACAAGGTCTCTTTACTGATTAAATCCGTCACCATTTCCTTAATATTTACTAAACCAATAATATGGTCTTTATCACCATCAATAATTGGATATCTCGTATACTTTTCTTCACGAATCACTTCTAGAAAAGTATCGAGAGTATCCTCTTTTGATAATGAAACGATTTCTGTTCTTGGTACCATAATTTCTTTGGCAATTCGGTTATCAAATTCAAAAATTTTATTTACATACTTAAACTCAGATTGGTTAATTTCGCCACTTTTATAGCTTTCTGAGAGGATAATTCGAAGCTCTTCCTCTGTATGTGCCATTTCGCTTTCAGATACTGGTTTAAGACCAAAAATACTCGTTACAATACGTGCAGACCCATTTAATAACCAAATAAACGGATACATCACTTTATAAAAGAGGATTAGAGGCCGCGACATAACCAGAGTAATCAATTCAGCTTTTTGTATAGCCAGTGTTTTAGGTGCCAGTTCTCCTACGACAACATGTAAAAATGTAATGGTCGCAAACGCAATCCCAATGGATAGTACGTGGGAAACACCTTCAGGAATTTCTAGTCCATTGAAAAGCGGAGTGAGCAAATGCTCAATGGTGGATTCCCCAATCCAACCTAAAGCAAGGGCAGTAATCGTAATTCCTAATTGACAAGCTGAAAGATATTCATCTAAATTTGAAATGACTTTTTTTGCAGAGATAGCACTCGAATTACCTTCCTCAATTAACTGGTCAATTCGTGAACTGCGAATTTTAACAATAGCAAACTCTGAAGTTACAAAAAAAGCAGTTAACGCAATTAAAATGGCTATTAAAACCAAGTTAAATATGTCCAAATAAGTTCCCTTAGCTCGTTACATACGAGTTAAGGAGTCACCTCCTAGTAATTTAAAAAAATCAACTCGTTATTCTCAAAAGGGATTCCTTTAAGACTGATTTTAGCATCATTAGATTTGTTGCAAATTTTTCTTTCTGCATGTCATCTAATTTTTCAATAAATGAAGTTAGGTCATATAAATCATTCTGCAGCTGCTGCATTTGCTGTGTAACTGCATTTACATGTTTTTCCACTTCTGAATCACGAATTGTTTTGTCCTTCTTCATATCTAGTTTTCTTTTAATCTCGTCAAGAGGGTAGTGCAAACTTTTACATTCCTCAATAAATTTTAAGTCTTTTAAGGATTCTTCAGTATAAATTCGATAATTAGATTGGGATCGTTCTGCACTTAGTAAACCAATTGATGTGTAATAATCAATTGTGCGTTTAGAGACCATTGCAATTTCTGCTAATTCACCGATACGA
Organism: Neobacillus driksii; assembly: GCF_013409995.1. Classification (GTDB taxonomy): domain Bacteria; phylum Bacillota; class Bacilli; order Bacillales; family Cytobacillaceae; genus Neobacillus; species Neobacillus driksii. The sequence goes on along the minus strand of NZ_JACCBX010000004.1, from coordinate 417,279 downwards.
TAGACAGCCCCATCAAATCACCTCGAGTAATCTAAATTTAAAAATAATTATAGTAAATTACAACTGTACAGTCAAACGTTCTGGTTTGTATAATGGTTGGTATAAACATTTTATGAAAAAAGTCCTGTCTGTATGAATCGGAAAATTATAAATTTTCAAAAATAAAAAAATAAAAATAAGGCCTCCTATATAGGAGACGCAGCAAGGGGTAATTTAATCGTAAATACGGTTAGGTCTGGAGTTGAAAGGCAGGTTAATTCACCTTTATGCTTTTCAATGATTTCCTTACATACAAATAAGCCAAGACCAGTACCCAGCTTTTTTGTTGTGAAAAAAGGCTCAAAAATGGTCTTACTTAATTCAGCAGGAATCATTGGACCATTATTAGATATAGATAAAACAACATGTGAATTATTATCTATAGTGCATTTAATTTCAATCGTTGGGTTCGGTACTCTGTGATGGTTTAACACGTCAATGGCATTGAAAATAATATTAATGAAGACTTGTCTCATTTCATCTGCATATCCAAAAAGGGTGATTTCATCGACGATATCCTTTTTAATTTTGACCTTACCGTCTAAAATACTTGGGTATAGGAAATTTAATACTTCATCAATTAATTTATTCTGATTAAATTGTTCCTTTTCCTTTCCAATTAATTCTTTTTTTGACAAAAGTAGAAATTGTGAGATACGGAAATTAAGTTGGTCCAACTCACTGGAGATAATATCTAGATATTTCATTTCTGGGTGGTCTGCCTTTAGAAGCTGAATAAAACCTTGTATCGACGTCATTGGGTTTCTAAATTCATGAATAAAACTTGATGTCATTTGCCCTAGAAGGGTTAAACGGTCTTGATGAGTAGAATCAATAAACATCGTTTTTTCTTCAATGATTTTGTTTTTAGCTTCTGTATAATGAGTAACAGCGTAATAAAGAAATTTATCAAAGCAGAAATTTATCTTATTTATGGATTCTTGAAGGTCGGCCCATACCAGACCTGACTTACTTAAATAACTATATAAAACACTCCTGCCAAGATTAACATTATAGACAAAGTCTCCAATGTTGATATTCGCTAAGGCTCTTTCTTCGGAAATTTCTAACGCATACTTTTGAATCGTTTCTAGGAGTTCCTCTTCAGTCATCGTATGCATAGTTAATACTATATTAAAAATGGCAATCCCATTTAGACCTATTTTTTCTTTATAGGGATCTCCTTTAGAAATAACAATGGAATTTTCCCATTCACGAAGCAATTCCTCTTTGTTCTTATTAAAAAAATCTATTAAATCCATATGTAACTCAGATAACATCACAGTTTCCTCCTAAGCAAGCCGAACTGATTAAATTAAATTCGTGAAAAGAGCTGGAAATTCCTTTAATTAAAAATAGGTAAATTTTCTCAATTTATATCCGTTATTTTGATAGTTTATTTAATTATAACATGAATCGAAGTTTATCCTTGTAAAAGTCCTATAAAAATAGTATATTCGTCTATGAACATAATTAAATATTTCCACAAGGGGAGCTGCTTTTGGTGGCTGAGAGTGAACGTTCGAGTTCTGACCCTATGAACCTGTTAGTTAACACTAGCGTAGGGATGTGGTTTGCCGAATATTAAATTTTAAGCAATGCAGACAATCCTTATATGTCCTGCATTGCTTTTTTGTATATAGGGCGCCATATTAAACAGTTAAACTATCGAACGGTCTCCAAAATACAAACAAAATTAGGGGGAACATGTATGGAGAAAAAGCGTAATAACACATTATTCTTAGTTGAGGTAGCAGTATTTTCGGCACTTGCTTATTTATTGGATTTGGTTTCGGGATTGTTGTCATTAAAAATATGGCCACAAGGAGGGTCAATTTCTATTGCGATGGTTCCCATTTTTATTATGTCATTTCGATGGGGAATAAAAGGCGGTATCTTATCTGGATTTTTACTAGGATTACTTCAGTTCATCCTTGGTTTTTCGCAAATCTATACGCTTCTACAAGGAATTATTGATTATGCTATTGCCTTTTCAGTCGTTGGTCTAGCAGGTATTTTTGCTTCACAACTGAAAGATTCTCTTTCCCATAATAATAGAAGGAAATGGGTTACATTTGTGTTATTCGGCACATTTTTAGGGAGTGCACTAAGATATCTTGCACATGTGATATCAGGAATTGTGTTTTTTGGCGAATACGCACCTGAGGGTCAGCCGGCAGCTGTATATTCTCTGTTATACAATGGAACCTATATGCTCCCGAGCTTTATCGTATGTGCGATTATTGTTATCCTTGTGATCACAGCCGCACCGAAAAAAATGATATAAGTTAAAAAATAGAAAAGTCTGTGACTTTTCTATTTTTTTTTCGAACTTTTGTCACAAAATCAGCCATTTTTCAATGGTAAAATAATGATATAAATAAAGATAATCATTCTCAATTAACCTATGTAAGGGTGATGGTGATGTTCGGTTCGTTTAAAGTAGGAGATAAAGGAAAAATCATAGATATATCAAAAGTTGGCAGAATGGTCCAAAGACGATTGTTGGACCTAGGGATAACAGAAGGTTCTGAGGTTTGCGTTAAATGCATCATGCCTTTTGGGGGACCAGTCATGTTTGAATCATGTGGACAATGCGTAGGTCTTCGTCGTAAAGAAGCTTGCTTAATAGAAGTGGAGAGGGTTTAATGGAAATCGCACTTATTGGAAACCCGAATACCGGAAAGACTTCATTGTTTAATAATCTTACTGGTTCCTATGAGTATGTTGGCAACTGGAGCGGCGTTACAGTTGAAAAGAAAGTCGGAGTTTTCAAAAAAAATATAGGAAGATTAATTGATTTGCCAGGGGTTTATTCACTTAATCCATTATCAAGAGACGAAGGGGTAGTTACGACCTTTTTCTTAGAGGAACCTGTAGACAGGCTGCTTAATATTTTGGATGCATCGCAATTAGAGCGTAATTTGCATTTAACATTACAATTGCTCGAATATGAAAAACCGGCACTAATCGGTTTGAATATGGTGGATGTCGCGGCCAATCGAGGCATACAAATTGATACGGAAAAATTATCACAGATTTTAGGCGTGAGTGTGGTTCCTGTTGTTGCGAGAAGCGGCAAAGGATGTGATCGATTAATAGAGGTTATTTCAACCAGTTCAAGTCATTCAAAGGTAAAAAAACATGTATATTATGGCAAAGCAGTTGAAGAGGCTATTACTAGATTAAGTATTGAGCTTATCGGCAAGACAGATCATTCACCTAGATGGCTTGCTCTTCAATTATTTGAAGGGAATGAATACGTAAAAAGGTTCCTATCTGACATAGTAGAACCCGCTAGACTTGAATCTTACATTTCACACTTGGAGTCCTTGTTAATTCAAGAAAATATTCATGTAAAATCGCTGACAAACTATATTTACTTGAAGAGGAAAGAGGTTATCGAAAAGATTCTTGAAACCTCTGTTCGGAAGGTAAATACGGTTGTACCATTGTCAGAGAAGATTGATGCCATCGTCACGAATCGCTATTTAGGAATGCCGATTTTCTTAATTTGTATGTATTTGATGTTTATGTTGACCTTTGATTGGCTGGGAACTCCACTATCAGATGTTCTAGATGGAATTTTAACCGGAACAGTTACAACGGGGGTAGAAAAGTTCCTTGGAGCTGTACACGCCTCAGACTTCATACATGCATTAATTATTGAAGGACTAATTGCCGGGGTCGGTGGAGTCCTTGTGTTTGTGCCACAGATATTCATTCTTTTCTTTTTTATATCCTTATTGGAGGATTCAGGCTATATGGCGAGGGTAGCTCTGGTAATGGACAGAATTATGGAGTCTGTTGGGCTGAATGGCAAGGCGTTTATTCCGATGATGATAGGATTTGGTTGTAATGTACCTGGTATCATGGCTGCTAGAACCATTGAAACACCCCGCGAGCGACTAATGACTATTTTATTAACTCCGCTAATGTCATGCTCGGCAAGATTACCAGTGTACGCGTTATTTGTAGGGGCATTTTTTGTAGGTCATAAAGCACTAGTGGTATTAAGTCTTTATGTTCTAGGTATCGTTGTCGCTCTTGTTTTAGCAAAAATATTTACTAAAACACTATTAAAATCCGAAACATCACTTTTCGTGATTGAACTGCCGCCTTATCGCCTTCCACAATTTCAATCGCTTTGGAGAAGTACATGGGATAAGGGAAAGGGTTTTATTCGTAAAGCAGGGACGTTTATTTTCACAGGTTCGGTTTTCATATGGCTATTATCATATGCAGGTCCTAATGGATTAAAAGTGGCTATGGATGATAGCTTTTTAGCTGCAATAGGTAATTTATTTGCGCCGGTTCTAGAACCAATTGGGTTCGGTACTTGGCAAGCGGCAGCTTCGTTAATAACAGGATTTTTAGCAAAAGAAGCAATTATTTCTACCATGAATATTATTTACTTTGTTCCAAATGATGCGGGCTTACAAGGTTTATTGAGCAATTATTACACACCGCTTGCGGCCTATAGCTTTATGGTTTTTATCCTTTTATATATTCCTTGTTTAGCTACTACGGCTACTATTTATAAAGAAACTGGCTCAAAGAAATGGACTGCTTTTTCAATGATGTATGCATTGTTTATTGCTTATGTTTTATGCTTGGTCATTTTTCAGGGCGGAAAACTGTTTGGATTAGTCTAAGATGAGGATGTGTACCGTATGATAGCTAATATCTTTATTGGCACTGCGATATTTGGTTACGCCACTTGGGCATTGGTGAAGTTTATAAATAAATCAAAAAAAGGGAAATGTGCTGCATGTGACCTTCAAAAGTCTTGCTCTAGTCAAGGTCAATGTGGAGTTCCGCCAAAATAAAACTGTAAAACTGCTATTCATTTATGGATAGCAGTTTTTTCTTTTCAATATGAGAGAACTTGTGTAAAATTACACTAATAGGTGTTTTGAAGGAAGGGTTTTAATTGAATAGAGATGAAATTATTATGCTAGTTTCAGATAAACTGCGGTTGATTCGTACTGAAGCAGGATATACTCAGGATAAAATGGCAGAGATCATTGGTGTATCAAAAAAAACCTTGGTTCAAATTGAAAAAGGTAGAGTGCTGGCAGGCTGGTCTACGGTAGTCACCATTTGTGCTTTATTTAGAGAAACAGAAACCGTCCAATTTTTATTTGGAAATGAACCGTTAGAAGTCTTGGAAACTGTGGCACGCGAAGGAATAGATTATCGTAGAATGAAAACCTTTGGAGGGAAAATTTGGTGGCGTGTAGTCACTAGAAGGAACGGATTTGTTCTCCAGCAGAATATTCTAAGTAAGCATTTCCGTATATTGGATGAAAAACATTATCGGGTATACAGCAGCTTTGACGAAAAACAATCCAAAATCCGCTTTAAAGAATTAACCAAGAATGAATAGAAAAGCAATCGAATGCAATTTCGAGTGCTTTTTTTTTTTACCACAAAATTGGTTAATATTTCCCCTTTTTGGGAAAAAGAAAATGATGTCCTTCATTTCTTATTTCTTAAGGAGGAATTATGAAAAAGGTAGTGAATAATTGGAAGCGATGGCATATGAACCAAGTAATGGTTCTGGCGTTTTCTCTTTTAGTTTTAGGCTTTCTAGGGATTGTCTACGCTTATTCTATGGATGCAGATATTTCTTCACTAAAGAATGAACTTCCCCAGGCAACCGTATTTTATGATTTGAATGGTGAGGTTGCAAGTAAAGTGTCTGCGAATAAAAATGAAGGTATTTCCATTGATGAGGTACCAGAATCGATGAAAAATGCAGTAATTGCAATAGAGGACCGTCGATTCTATGAACATCATGGTGTAGATTATATTGGTATTATTAGAGCACTTATTCGCGACATAAAAGCCCGTGGAATGGTAGAAGGCGGCAGTACAATTACCCAGCAATTAACAAAAAACACGTTGCTAACCTCTCAGAAAACCCTGAAAAGGAAGATAGATGAAGTGTTTTTAGCGATGGAAATCGAGAGACAATTCAGTAAATCAGAAATCCTTCAGATGTACTTAAATCAGATTTATTTTGGTGATGGTGCGTGGGGGATCAAGCATGCAGCAAGCAATTATTTTGCCAAAGAAGTCGAAGATCTCACTATTAGCGAATCAGCCTTACTGGCAGGTCTAATAAAAGCACCTTCTTCTCTAAACCCCTATCAGCACTTGGACAAGGCAACCGAGAGGAGAAATCTGGTACTCAATCAAATGAAGAATCAAGGCTATATTACAACAGAACAATATGACCAAGCGATAAATGAAAAGGTTATCTTAAATAATAAAGGAGGAGATCCATTTCGAGGGAAGTATCCGCACTATGTTGATCAAGTTTTTGAAGAAGCCATCAATGTCTATCATTTATCACAGGATGAATTATTAACAGGCGGCTATCAAATATACACGGAACTAGATCCTGCTATGCAAAAAGCGATGGAGGAGACGTATCAAAGAGATGATTTATTTCCGAGGGGGTCAGATTCTCTGATTCAAAGCGGAGGGATATTACTTGACCCCAAAACGGGTGGAATCCGTGCCCTTGTTGGCGGACGAGGGGAGCATACCTTTAGAGGTTATAACCGTGCCACTCAATTAAAAGCACAGCCAGGTTCTTCTATTAAACCAATCGCAGTCTTTACACCTGCCCTCGAAGCGGGCTGGAAAATAACGGATATGTTAAAAGATGAACCAATGACCTTTGGAGAATACGAGCCAAAAAATTATAATCATGAATATGCTGGTGAAGTGCCAATGTATGAAGCAGTGAAAGATTCAAAAAATGTGTCTGCAGTCTGGTTATTAAATGAGATAGGAATTGAAAAAGGAATAAATTCAACCAAACGCTTTGGTATACCTTTGCAAAAGGGTGATCGTAATCTATCACTTGCACTCGGTGGATTAGAACAAGGAGTATCGCCGCTTGTCATGGCTGAGGCCTATTCTGTCTTCCCGAATAATGGAGTTAAAATTAAAGCTCATGTCATTAAAAAGATTGTGGATACAGAGGGTAATATTATTGGACAATGGAAGGAAAAAAGGGAAAAAGTCACAACTAAATCCGTAACTGATCACATTACCACCATGCTCCTTGGGGTTGTTGAGTACGGGTCCGGAAAAAGCGCACAAATTTCGGGTAGAGAGATTGCAGGCAAAACAGGTTCGACGCAAGTACCGATAGAAGGAATCACTGGGGTAAAGGACCAATGGTTTGTTGGCTACTCACCACAACTTGTCGGAGCTGTGTGGGTGGGCTACGATAAAACCGATGAAAAACACTACTTGAAAACGACAAGCGGAGCAGGAGCAGCTATTCTTTTTCGTGAAGTAATGAAACAGGCATTACAAGGTACTCCTTCTAGTAAATTCAATGTCCCTCACATTGATACTTTAATTGAAAAGAAGCAAGAGGAAGAGGCAGAACAGAGCCGAAAATCACTTGAAGAGTATTTTAATGATGGCCCGAGAAAATGGGAAGAAAGGTGGAAAAAACAAAAAGAAAAGTGGGAAAAACGCTGGAAAAAAATAGGGCCAAACATGAATCATTAACAGAAAGGCACGAAGAAATTCGTGCCTTTTGTGATAGAATTAAAATATTCACCAAATTAAAATGAACGAAATTTGTATTTGCACGTCGTATACATAGACAGAAAATTGAGGGTAGATGGGGGAAAGAGAGGACAAGTGTGATGGATCCGTTAATAAAAAGTGCAAAAGAAGGGGATCATCTTGCATTTGCCATGTTGTTTAAAGAAAATTATCCATTCCTTGTAAAGTATTTAATAAAAATTACAATGAATCCTGATATGGCAGAGGAACTAGCACAAGAAACAATGGCAAAGTGTATTCAAAAGATTCATCTCTATAATGGTCAAAGTAAATTTTCAACTTGGTTAATCTCGATTGCCACTAATGCTTATATTGACCAATGTAGAAAACAAAAGAGAGAAAACCAATGGAAAGGACAAGAAGAAGTTTTTCGAAAACTGAAATGGCATTTTGAAAGCAGGAACGAGGAATGGAACGATGCACTAGAGGCATTAGGAAAATTACCTGTAGACGTCCGGGTTCCCATTGTATTGAAGCATTATTATGGGTATTCATACGATGAAATTGGTGCATGGATGAAAATTTCTTCAGGAACAGTGAAATCTAGGGTTCATAATGGAATTTTGGCAGTAAGAAGGGAGCTGAAACTAGGTGAAGAAACAGAAAGTCGTCATACTCGACAACGAACAACAAAATAATCATGACTTGGATGCTATTCACGAACTGCAAGATGGTTTAAGCAAGGTTGATCAATTCCCTGTCTATACACCGGACTTACAATGGTTTGAAAATATGGTCATAACCGAGAAGGAAAATAACAGAAAAAAACTAAGGAAAGAATTATCCCTATTTCTTATAATTGCATTATTCATTTTAAGTGGAATCATCGTTTCATTTTATCAATTGCCTTTTGTTTTTCTCTTCATTCAAATTATTACTCCGATTTTTATTGTATTTTATACAATTACGAGTTTACGTAAGAAGGTGAAGATTAATGAGTAACGAATTATCACCTGCATTAATCATTATCGTTGCAGCAATCCTTTTACTGCAAAGTATTTTTTTATTTTTAGACGCTAGGAAACGAAATCACAACTATTGGTTATGGGGAATCATTGGTCTTATTCAGGCTCCGATGCCAACACTTTTTTATTTATTATTTGTTCGTAAGATGTTTTCGAAAAAGGGCTGATTAATCAATAAGGAAGATTCTGAAAAATAAGAATTGACATATAAATAAACTGGTGATAATCTAACAAAGGATGTAAAAAAAGGAAAAGGAGGGTTACAAGATGATTGTTTTAGACAGAACTTTATCAGCAACTGAATATCCGAATGTAACCTGCTCCCAGACGACCTTTTTTTAGTGAGTCTATTTTAATTTATTGATAATTAAAACACAGGTTGCGTTCTTTTTAATACGTAACGTGTGTTTTTTTGTCTCTTTTTTTAGTGTCGAGGCATACTGCACTCTTTTGCGGTATGTCTTTTTCTTTTTTTACAAGGGGGTAATGAGATGTTTTCGGTTTTAAAGAAATTGGGATGGTTTTTTAAAGAATATTGGAAGCGGTATGTAATTGCGATATCGTTACTAATTCTGGTTGGGATTTTTGATGTTGTGCCGCCTAAAATAATAGGAATGGCAATAGATGATATTCATCTTGGGGAAATGAATAACGGAAAAATTTTAAAGTATTTAGTCTATCTTATCTTGATTATGGTTCTTTCATATGGAATCACATATGTTTGGATGTACAAATTATTCGGTGGAGCTTTTCTTGTTGAGAGGAAGTTAAGGTCCCGATTCATGAAACATTTGTTAAAGATGTCGCCTACCTTTTATGAAAAAAATCGAACGGGCGACCTAATGGCAAGAGCCACCAATGATTTAAAGGCAATCTCCATCACCGCAGGATTTGGGATATTGACCTTGGTAGATTCAAGTGTTTGGATGCTTACCTTAATTATTACGATGGGGATTTTAATAAGCTGGAAGTTAACCATTGCAGCGATCCTTCCATTGCCAATTATGGCATATATCATGCAAATTTATGGAAATAGAATTCATAAGCGCTTTATGGAAGCGCAGGATGCTTTTGGGGAGTTAAATGATCGCGTACTAGAGTCGGTTGCAGGTGTAAGGGTTATTCGTGCATATGTTCAAGAAGAAGCAGATCGAGGTAGGTTCCATCAATTAACAGAAGATGTCTTTCATAAAAATATTAAAGTTGCAAGGATTGATTCCTTATTTGATCCAACCGTAAAAATACTGGTTGGTGTAAGCTATATGATTGGACTAGGTTATGGAGCTTATTTAGTTTTTAATCAAGCAATTACCTTAGGTGACCTTGTTTCCTTTAATGTATATTTAGGAATGTTAATCTGGCCAATGTTTGCAATAGGTGAATTAATTAATATTATGCAAAGGGGAAATGCCTCACTAGATAGGGTAAATGAAACATTGTCCTTTCAGGAACCGGTTGAAAATCCTTCAATGCCAGTGATAGTTGAAACCCCCGATAGAATCAATTTCAAAGAGGTAACATTTCGCTATCCTTCTTCAAAGGAGGATAATTTAAAGAATATTTCTGTTCAGTTGCTTCAAGGACAGACGTTAGGAATTGTTGGAAAAACAGGCAGCGGAAAAACCACCCTGATTAAACAGTTGCTGCGGCAATATCCTCTTGGAACAGGTGAATTGTCTATCTCAGGTGTACCTCTAAAAGAGCAAACCCTAAACCAAGTTCGCAGATGGATTGGCTATGTTCCTCAAGATCATGTTCTGTTTTCAAAAAGTGTTAAAGAAAATATTCTTTTTGGAAACACAGCGGCAACGGATGAGGAATTGGATAAGGCGATTGAGCTAGCAGCATTTAGAAAGGATTTAGAGATGCTGCCGGAAGGACTAGAAACACTAGTCGGTGAAAAAGGTGTAGCATTGTCCGGGGGTCAAAAACAAAGAATATCGATTGCACGAGCGTTAATAAAAAATCCTGACATTTTGATTCTTGACGATTCGTTGTCGGCTGTTGATGCCAAAACAGAAAAGAGAATTATTGATAATATTCGTGAGATTAGGGAGGACAAAACCACGATAATCACAACTCACCGAATGTCAGCCGTCGAGCATGCAGACCAAATCCTCGTTCTCGAAGATGGAAAAATAATCGAAACAGGAACTCACGAACAACTACTTTCTAATGATGGCTGGTATAAAGAACAATTTTTACGTCAACAAGTGGAAAATAATTTAGAAGAGGAGGTGACAGCATGAATACAGGCCGACGATTAACGCAGTATGCATTAAACTATAAAAAAATCATTGTTGCAGCACTATTTATGCTGACCATTTCCGTTGTTACTGATTTAGCTGGTCCATTCATCGCAAAAAATATTATTGACCAACATATTTTGGGGATTGAATCTGTTTGGTATGAAACTTCTAGTGAAAAAAACACGGCAGAATATAATGGGCAATTTTATAAAAAGGAAAAGAATTTTCCAAACAATGAACAAAAGGGGAAGGAACTTAGAATATTGCAGGTAGATGCAAGGTTTGTCATCGTCGAAGGGAATCTTGAATTCGATGGGAAAAGAACCTTAAAAGACGGTGTTTTAACGGTTCAAAAGGGGACGAAAAGGGCGGAATATAACGCACAAGTCCTTACAACGAAAGAGCTAATGGCGTTTTACGAACTGGAGATTCCGGGCATTATTAAGCTGTTGATCATTTATTTTGGCTTACTAGTAATTTCAGCGATATTTCAATATGGTCAGCGTTTTTTACTTCAGACGTCAGCAAATCGAATTATTCAAAAAATGCGAGAGGATGTATTTGGCCAGATCCAACGGCTTCCCATCCAATACTTTGATAACCTTCCTGCTGGAAAAGTGGTTGCCAGGATTACCAATGACACTGAAGCAATCCGCGAATTATATGTGACGGTACTTGCTCAATTTTTTACCAGTGCAATTTATATTACAGGTATATATGCGGCACTTTTTATCTTGGATGTGAAACTTGCTGCTATTTGTCTAATTCTATTACCTATTCTTTACGGTTGGATGTTAGTGTATCGAAAGTTTGCTTCCAAATACAATCATGTTATTCGTTCACGAATTAGTGATATCAATGCAACCATTAATGAATCGATTGGCGGCATGAGCATCATTCAAGCATTTAGAAGAGAAAAAGAAACAGAAAAGGAATTTGAAAAACTAAATACAGAACATTTTACCTACCAAAATAAATTATTAAGTTTAAATGCTTTAACTTCTCATAATTTAGTGGGGGTTCTAAGGAATCTAGTTTTTGTTGCATTCATATGGTACTTTGGGGGTCAGGCGTTAAGCCCTGCTTCTGTTATTTCGTTAGGAGTGCTGTATGCATTTGTTGATTACATTAACCGTCTTTTTCAGCCCGTACAGGGGATCGTCAATCAATTAGCCAATTTAGAAACGGCCTTAGTGGCAGGTGAAAGAGTCTTTAAACTTATGGATGAACCAGGTGAGAATGTAAGTACACAAAGAATCGATCGTTTTAAAGGTAATGTTACATTCGACCAAGTGTCGTTTGGCTACAAAGATGGAGAGTATGTTTTGAAAGATATTCACTTTGAGGCGAAACAAGGGCAGACCGTCGCGCTTGTAGGACACACGGGATCTGGAAAAAGCTCGATCATGAATTTACTTTTCCGTTTCTATGATTGTCAAAAGGGCAAAATTCTTATTGATGGCAAGGATATTGTCAGCATTCCACGTCAAACGATTCGTAATCATATGGGGATTGTCTTGCAGGATCCATATTTGTTTACGGGTACAATTGCCTCGAATGTGAGTCTTAGTGATCCATCGATTACTAGAGACATGGTTGAAAAAGCTTTAAAGGATGTTGGAGCAGATAAGGTATTTAAGAACCTGGAGAATGGTTATGATGAACCGGTAATTGAAAAAGGTAGTACGTTATCAAGTGGACAGCGCCAGTTAATTTCCTTTGCAAGAGCCCTAGCTTTTAATCCAGCTATTTTAATCTTAGATGAAGCCACATCAAGCATAGATACTGAAACCGAAGCTGTTATCCAAGAAGCTATGGATGTCTTGAAAAAGGGTAGAACCACGTTTATTATTGCACACAGGTTATCAACTATTCGCAATGCTGATCAAATACTTGTGTTAGATCGTGGTAAGATTGTCGAACATGGTTCACATGAAGAATTGATGGTTTTAGGAGGAAAATACTTTCAAATGTATGAACTACAAAAAGGCAGTGCAGGAATTGCAGGTTAACGTTCACAAAATGTTCAATTTAACACCCGTAAACTGTTATTTTTATCACAGGTAAAACACCCTTTTTATGATAATTTATATATGTTTAAGCTGTTTAATAAATATACAAGGGTGGAATTAGATGGCAGACTTTTCAATCGTAAATGTAATAGGCAGTTTCTTAATTCTTTCTTATTTTATCGGTTATATGGTCGTGAAACATTAAATGCAGACAAAATGTCTGCATTTTTTTTTAGCAACAGGGAATAAAGATAGGAATATAGATGCAAAAATGAATTAGAGAGGTGGGAAGGAATGGAAAAGTTTAGATTGGAAAGAGATACTCTTGGCGAGATTCAGGTCCCAATGGATAAATATTGGGGGGCACAAACACAACGCAGCTCTGAAAACTTTCAAATTGGCAGCGAAAAAATGCCCTTAGAAGTGGTTTATGCACTAGCATTAATAAAAAAAGCAGCAGCAGAGGTTAACCATGATTTAGGTAAACTGTCGAAAGAAAAAATGACCGCAATTCTGACGGTTTGTGATCAAACACTTAAAGGAGTATTCGATGAGCATTTTCCGCTTGCTGTCTGGCAGACTGGTAGTGGAACACAAACCAATATGAATGTAAATGAGGTTATAGCAAATCGAGCGAATGAATTATTACGTAGTCAAGGAAGTGTTGAGAGGATTCATCCTAATGATGATGTAAATATGTCTCAAAGCTCTAATGATACCTTTCCAACTGCTATGCATGTTGCTGCGTACATAAAAATGACGGAAAATTTATTTCCAGCGCTCAACGAATTGAAAAGTACCCTTTTAACGAAGGAAAAAGCTTTTATGAACCTCGTGAAAATTGGGAGAACACATCTTCAGGACGCAACACCCATCACGCTTGGTCAAGAAATCAGCGGTTGGAGGGCAATGCTGGAAAAGAATGAAAGAATGCTGAAAGACTCAGGTACGTATGTACTTGACTTGGCTATTGGTGGAACTGCCGTTGGCACGGGTATAAATGCTCATCCCAAGTTTGGTGATAAGGTAGCGGAAAAACTCGCGGCATATACAGGGTATCCATTTAAAGCATCTTCAAATAAATTTCATGCTTTAACAAGTCATGATGAAATGGTATTTTTACATGGTGCGTTAAAAGCTTTAGCAGCGGATTTGATGAAAATCGCCAATGATGTAAGGTGGCTGGCCAGTGGACCAAGAAGTGGGATTGGCGAGTTGATGATTCCGGCAAATGAGCCGGGGAGTTCAATCATGCCGGGAAAGGTAAATCCAACCCAAAGTGAAGCATTAACGATGGTAGCATGCCAAATTTTTGGTAATGACGCGACGATTGGATTCGCTGCAAGCCAGGGAAACTTTGAATTAAATGTTTTTAAGCCAGTGATTATCTATAATGTTATTCAATCGATCACACTTTTAACAGATAGCATTCGCTCCTTTAATGAAAATTGCGCTATTGGAATAGAGTCCAACAAGGACGTCATTAAAAAGCATGTGGAACGTTCCTTGATGCTAGTAACTGCACTAAACCCGTATATAGGATATGAAAAAGCAGCTGAAATTGCCAAATTAGCTTTTAAAGAAAATTGCACGTTAAAAGAAGCAGCTGAAAAAACAGGCTATGTAACCCCGGAACAATTTGACCAGTGGATTAAGCCTGAAAATATGGTTTAGGAACACTTTTGACCAAATGAAAGCCCCCTCCGATAGTGGAGGGGGCTTAAGCCATATTATTTAATTTTTTTACAGTGTTTTACTTAAATTAGCGTTGGAATCCGCCAAGTTGTTGCTCTGCCATTGAAACAAGACGCTTAGTGATTTCTCCTCCGACAGAACCGTTAGCACGTGAAGTTGTGTCTGCACCAAGATTTACACCAAATTCTTGAGCAATTTCATACTTCATTTGATCAAGTGCTTGTTGAACGCCTGGTACTAAAAGTTGATTAGAGTTGTTGTTACTAGCCATAGTTGAATAACACTCCTCTTAATAATTTTGGGGTCAGTATGGAATTGAACCATTATGGTTAAGCTAACCATTGCCACCATGGCCTAACCCATTTTATAAAGTTATTAGATATTGGAGCTGCTTCATACTTACCTTTGGTGTGGCTGGGTTAGCCGGACTTGCACCGGCTTTAAACCCTTTAGTTGGTGAAAAGAGATTTCCTTTTCACTTGGTAACCCATCGATGTAAGGTTGTTGCTTGCTTTGTAATATTTATTATGATTAAAATCGGACAGCTTATTCGATTTATTTATCTGGTAATTTATTCCAGTACATAGTGCCGTAATAGTAACGCAAACTAATCTCATATTAAAAACTAAAGGGTGAATGGAAATGTCAATATGCCCAATATGTAATGGTTTACGTGAAATGTATCTATTATGTACGCATTGCGGGGAACAAATGGTGGATAGCGGTAGACTTATTGATTATTTTGATGATTATAGTCCGTACATGGAAATTGACCTAATGAAAATGGAAGACGGTTTTCCGGATAGTCATTCAGGTCAAAAATGCCCGCACCTTTATACTTGTCCATCCTGTCATAACGATGACGTCATCTTTATTAAAGAATAACAATACAAAAAAAGGTCCCGCAATTGGCGGGACCTTTTTTTGTATTGTCTAGCTACAGCGCCTAGAGGCACTTCCGCTAATCTATTCGTTAGCCACACGGATGCGGGACTCAGTTTCAGCGTCAAAGAAATGACCTTTATTTAAATCAAATGCTAGTTCTAATGTATCTCCTGGGTGAATGTCAGCTCTTGAATCTAGACGTGCAACAAAGTCCTGACCATCTAAACTTGAGTAGACCATTAATTCTGCTCCAGTTAATTCAGCTACATCAACATTTAGGTTAACTTTTGTACCAGCAGACGCTTCGATAAATACAGGCTCATCATGGATGTCTTCTGGACGAACACCAAGGATAATTTCTTTACCAACATATCCTTGTTCACGAAGAACTTTCATTTTACCTTCTGGAACTGCGAGTGAAGTTTTTCCAATGATAAACTTGCCATTTTCAAGTTTACCATTGAAGAAGTTCATCGCAGGAGAACCGATAAATCCGCCGACGAATACGTTCTCAGGCTTTTCATAGACTTCTTTTGGTGTACCCACTTGTTGGATAACACCATCCTTCATAACTACAAGTCTTGAAGCCATTGTCATTGCTTCTGTTTGGTCATGTGTTACATAAATAGTTGTTGTATTTAAACGACGGTGAAGCTTCGCGATTTCAGCACGCATCGCTACACGGAGCTTTGCATCAAGGTTTGAAAGAGGCTCGTCCATTAAGAATACCTTTGCGTCACGGACAATCGCACGTCCTAATGCAACACGCTGACGCTGACCACCTGATAATGCTTTTGGCTTTCTTTTTAAGTAAGCTTCTAATCCAAGAATTTTTGCTGCTTCATTTACACGACGTTCGATTTCATCCTTTGGAAATTTACGAAGTTTTAAACCGAAAGCCATATTATCGTAAACTGTCATATGCGGATAAAGGGCATAGTTTTGGAATACCATTGCGATATCACGATCTTTAGGAGCTACATCGTTTACTCTTTTTCCGTCGATGTAAAAGTCACCTTTAGAAATTTCTTCAAGACCAGCGACCATACGTAATGTTGTTGATTTACCGCAGCCAGATGGACCTACAAATACGATAAATTCCTTATCTTGGATATGTAGGTTAAAGTCTGTAACCGCCGTTACTTTATTGTCATAGATTTTATAAATATGATCTAATTTTAATTCTGCCATTGTGTAAACCCTCCTAAGTTTTGATTAACTTAAGTGTACATGAAAAGGTTTTCAAACAATATGGACACAATGCACAAAGTTCCTAAAGAGAAATTTGTGCATTGTGTCCTAACCCAATTTCTATTTCCTTTGTTCAAAAAGCAGGCACGCTAAAAAGACGGTAAAAGCTCCGTAAAAGTCTTTTAATTGTACTCCTGTTTTATCAATAAATTTATCAATCCGATACTGTAGTGTATTTCGATGGATATATAATTTTTTAGCCGTTAAACTAGCATTCAGATTATTTTCAAGGAAGACTTTGATGGTTGTATATAACTCAGGATCTTCTGAGAATACAGAGGATAGCTCCTGTTTAATCTTTTCTTTCATGAAATCAGGCAGATTAAATGCCACGAAGGCAGGGAAAATTTTTTCGAAGGTAAGAATATTTGTACGTTCAAGGTTTTCTTTGGCGAATTCAAAATACTCTTTTTCTTGTAGAAATTGATTACGTAAGTGACTTGAGAACGGGTAAACCCTCCCAAAATAAAAAGATATTTTTACATAAAAATCACTTTCTAACGTATCAGCCATCGAAGATAATTCACTTTCAGTGAGGGACAATTGTCTTCTTTCTTCGATGACGATCCCATTATGATCATCTTCCCAAATAATTTGTACCTCATCAGAAAAAAAGCCTTTGATTGCAGGCTCAATTTCTGTTGGGTCAACCCCAAGACCTTTAACATGGAACTGAATGAAACGAAAATTACTTTCGGCACTGAGTGAAGGCATGGACCCATTAAATAGTAAATAATCATGCCATATTCGCGATAGTGTGGATAATGGCTTCAAAGGAATTTTCACTTGTTCATATAGAACTTGAAGGAGATTGATCTCTTTTTCTGTTAGACTTGCTTTAGGTATGGCAAGCCAGTTATTTTGAGGTTCGTCAAAAAATATGTAAAAATGGTCAGATGTATGTTTAGGCAGTTCAGAATATAATATTGAATCTTTGTATAAAGACATGAGTTTTTTTAACAAGGTCAACTACTCCATTTTAAAAATTTAAAAAAATAATGAATTAATTATAACATTATTTCTGCTTAAATTATAAAAGGCTGACTCGTGAAGTTGTCAACGTGTCAGCCTTTTTCTGCTTTATTCATTTACATTAGATGGGGGTTCTTCTTCAGTAAGATTTCGTGCTTCTTCAATATTGGTGGTGTCAGGACGCGCGTGAACGGATCCACCTGATAATCCTTCATTTATAATTCTGTCTATATCTAAATAGACCTGGTCTTTGCCTTCATACTGTAAATCTGTTTTTGTTTGCACTTTTTTTCCTTCTTCCACAATGACCATTCCCTTTCCTCTTTTCTAATAGTTTGCGGAAAGGGCAATATTTCATTCAAGCTAGTTATTATTCGTAAACGTGGTACAGCATTAACTCATGGATTTGGGTGGTTAATGTTTCAATATCATCCTGTTCGGGAGTATTCACTGTCCATTCAATTTTTCCGGTTTGGTGATAGATACCTGAAAATCTTTGCTTTTTAAAATAAAAGGAAAAATTCCAGCCTGGAATATTCTTATTTTCAAATAATGGCTTAAATTGAAAGTGTGTGAGCAATGGTACCATCTCCCTTATATACTAGTGATTACTACTAGCTTACGGGAAATAATAAATACAATCCAGTGAAAGTTTTCAGTCTTTTTTTGGGGCGGTCAGCTGCTGGAACAACTGACATAAATGTTCGATTCTTTTTTCTTCTATTTCTGTCTCATCAAAGCTCATCGGCTTTGAGTTCACCTCATAAATATAGAATTGTCCAGATTGGCTAATCCCCATATCAATCGAGAATTCACCGAAAAAGCCAAACGCTTCTGTTAGTGATGCACCAATGTGTTGGACAATAGTTTCAATAAAAAAATCGTATTCCTTGTTTTGTAATTGTTCATATGGTAAAACCCTTCCGCCTGAAGGAACATGGGTGGTGATATCCTGCTTTTGGGATTGTCTGATTCCGATTCCCGTAACCTTATAATGATTTTTTTCAGCATGTGCTAGAATACGAAAATCAAATCGTTTTCCTTCATAAAGGACCGGCTTTATTTCCTCTTGGGCCAAATAGTTTTTCTCGACAAGCATTCTTTCCCACTTTTCCCAAAAAAAATCAAATGTAACGAATTCATCTTTTTCGTTTAATCCTTTTAAAAGTACCCTATGCGCCGTATCTAGTTCTAACTTGAAAATGCCGTTCCCTCTTGCTGATTGAGAAGGTTTTAAGTATATCGATTGGTATTGAGATAAAAAGACAGAAAGCTTTTGTTTATTCTTGGCTGGGATGGTGGCTGGTAAAAAAGTGTGAAGAAAGGGATGTTTTTTAAAGAGGTTATAAAGCTCAGATTTATCAATAAAACCGGGATTAAAAAAGGGAATGTTCATTTCCTTCAAGCAAGCAAAAAATATACTGCTTTTAAGTTCTTCTTCAGACCTTCGAAAGGGTATTCGATTATAAACGAGATCGGGAAAAGGAGAAGTGATCCTTTCCCAATCATTTCTTTCTGGGATATAGATATACCCGTCAATGGAATCTTGATGAACTCCATCGAGCGTAAAGATAAAGCTTATTCCATTAAGTGAAATAAGCTTTTTTTGCAGTTCAATAAAAAGTGCGCCATTCCCAGCAATCGAGCCGTCTTTTTTTCGTGCTGTCAAAATACCGATAACGGGGGTACTACCGTTGCTCCACGGATTTGTCACTACCATTTGATGACTTCCTCGGGATGCAGGATAGATTGTTCCGTCAAAAAAACCGCAAACGCCATTGATAACTTACAGGTAAGTTGATCGAAATTTTTTAGCTCTGGATGACTGAATATCGATCTCCCTGGCTTTGAATTTGCCTCAAATAACCAAACGTCACCATGTTTATCAATCCCTAAATCAAAACCAATCTCAGCAATGATGCCTTCCATGTTGTTTGCTATTGCTTTACTTAATCGGAGCGCAGCATTTACAAGCCTTTCAGTAAAAAGCTTACATTCTTCCGGTTGGAAGATTTCCGCTAGTGTTTTGATTTCTCCGCCACTTCGGGCATGGGTAGTTACACTTCCAAGCCCAGCTATTTTCGCAGCCAGTGCTGTGACATGCCAATTACCTTCATCATCTTTGTTGGTGTGTATACGAAAATCAATCGGCCGCTGTTCGTGCCGTAATAAGTGGATGCCTTGTTGAACAATCATTTTGTCAAGATTTCGGTTAGCGAAAACAGACTTAAATAATCCCTCTATGGATGAGAACTTCCGTAGACGATTCACACCCTCTCGATCCTGATAGCGGCAGTAATATTCGTCATGGATTTTATCATATAGGATTTGATGTATACCTAAACCCAAGCTTCCATTAATTGGTTTTAAATAGACATGACCATAGTTAGAAAGCATGTCTTCAATCATTGAAAAGGAGGTAAATGGATGTGTTTCTGGCAGGTAAGTTGCCACAGATTGGTCTTGTTGTAATCTCTCATAAATATCGAGCTTGCTGAAAAATCCAGGATTATACCATGGGATTAGATAGTCAGATTGCAACGTTTGTTTCACTTTAGCCAGTTTTGGGTTTCTTTCACTTTTTCTATTCGGCAGCCGATCATAGATAACATGGGGAAAGGGTACTTCCATAATATTCCAATTATGATCGTGATAAAAATACCCACTAATTGTCCCTGTATCCCAATTTATATGCTGTTCTCCAAAAACAAATGGGATTGCCCCGACGTTTGTTTTTACCGATAATAATTTAGAGAAAAAGTTTGTTCTGTCACCTATCGGGCGGAGTGGGAATGGAGTGAACCCGGCTGTAAATATTCCAACAAGCGGTCCTAGATTGAGAACTTGATGGTCAACAAATACATGCAACTTTATTGAAAAATCGGGAAAAAGTAATCGTCTTTTTACCTCATTGCTTATGATAATAGAATTGTATTTCGTAGGATGAGGTCTACAGTCAACATCGAGTGCTTTTGAACCAAATGCAATTTTTTTAATAACCTTATCCTTCAAGAGCTCTTGAGGACAGTATACAACTAATTGGCTAGTATCAGCTATTTCAATGGTATAGCGTTTTCTCATAGTGGCTCTTCCTTTCTTTACTTGCTGATTGAATAAGGTATTTCCCGTAAAGAAGGGGTGCAAGGAACAAGGTATCTTTTAAATCTGGCTTGGTACTTAACACAACTTTTCTTCCTGGCTTTGAATTCACATCAAGAATCCAAATGGCTCCATTTCTTGCCACCCCGATATCAACGCCAATTTCGAATAATGGTGAAATTTCATTTTCTAGAATTAGCGGGAGATTGGTTGTTATAAAATTCAACTCCGAACAAATATATACTTTGTTAGTTTGAGATAACGTAGAGGACCAAGTGGTAAAGTCCGTCACCGAGCCTCCGGCACTTAAGTTTGATAGAATTCCTCCAGTATTTCCGATTCGAATTCCCTTTCCACGCTCTACCCAGACACCCTGCTCATCTTTCTGAAGTAAAATTCTAATATCAAATGGCCTTGATGCAGTATTCGATAATTCTAGGTAGGGCTGGATAAGGTATGGCCGAAAGTTAATCAGGGGCTGAAGCCATTGAAACAGTTTTGTTTCATTTGGGAAAATTCTAGAGATAATTTTCTTATTCTTTTCGGTTTTTACATGAATGGTTTTATCGTTTTTCTTTAAATAATAGATCCCATAACCTTGTGATCCATTAATTGGTTTAATAATAATTTTTTTTTGTTTGTTTAAAGCAGATATTACTTCTGAGCATTCTTTAATAGACTTTGAATGGGGTAAGTAGGGTGCCAATCGTGAGTTGGATAATGTTTCATATAACTCTAGTTTATTAGGCAATCCAAAGCCTAAAAATGTAATATCATCCCTGCTTTTTAACCAAGAAACAATCGGAATGCATTGCTTTGAATGTTCATCATCCCCGTAAAAACAGCGATCATAGATGAGGGAGGGAATTGGAAATTCGTCATCAATCCAATTCTGTTCAACGGCACAAAAACGTCTCCCTTTGATTTGTTGGGTCAGTGGATTAATAGAAGAGGGAAGAAAGTGATAACACTCCATGCCACAGGAATGACTGCGTGCAGCTATTTCATGAAGATACGAAGCTTCACTTTCTATGTGTAAAGTCATAATGCCAAAGGTTGTCATCTATGAATCCTCCATTTCTGAGGTTGAGTATAATGCAAGATTTGTACAAAACTGAATAATCGCTTTTGCCGACGGTCTTATTTTCATTTGGCCATCTTCAAAGTTTTTCGATGGCTTTGAATTCACTTCAATAATCCAGGGCTTTCCATCTTGGTCAATTCCAATGTCGATTCCGAGTTCCCCGGTGATCCCGGATGTCTTTCTTTCAATAATCAAAGCTGTTTCGATGGCTAAATCTTTCATTTGAGCTATGACCCGTTTTGCATCGCTTACGCTCATGTTCTCTTTTAGAGCGTTTAATGGGGACATAATTTCTCCGCCCCTTGCAATATTTGAAACAAACTCATTCTCTGCCGAAATCCGTGCCACAACTGAGGTTACATCCCATTTATTTTGATGGTTTTTATGACATAATACTCGATAATCCATTCCTCTAGATTGATAGGTAAGTAGGGAGATTCCTTGCTGGATAATGTAAATTCGATTGTTCACCAAAGGTTTAAGAAGCCGATATGTCTGCTCAAAGGAAAGGATCGTTTGCTTACTGTGTTCTAACGGTGATGTGATGGAAGATTCTAATGAAAAATGGTTGTCTTCTTTTTGTAGTTTAAAAATATTTCTTCCCTGACTTCCATGTACAGGTTTAATAAAAATGGTTTTATACTTTTCTATAAAAGCAGTGAGATTGTCTTTCGTAAAAATATTTGTATCCGGAATATAAGAATGCAGATGGTTCTCATGGATTAAGTGCTCATGAACCTCCCATTTTGAAAGAAAGCGATCATTAAAAATAGGAATACATAACTCCGCAAGAGTTTGGCGAAATGATTGATACTCCTTGCCAAATTCCAACCTCCGGGAATGGATGCGATTATAAATCACATCTGGCAGTGGAAGTCCTGCAGGCCTCCATATCCCATTGTCAAAATAATATCCCTGAACAGAAAATTCTGAGTAGGAAAAAACATATAGAAATCCACCATTCTCTGTTATCCCATGATGAAGTTCTTCACAAAAGTTATGGATCGAACCAAAATGGGGTTCAGCATTTCCTTTATTTTTAAAATCCGTAACTAAACCAATGATTGGTCCTAAATAAAGTGAATTCATTTCTTTTTTATATATCGCATGAAATTTATATGGTTGAACCGGTAAACAAAAATGGTGAAATAGATTTTCAGGGAAATGAATCTCGTTAGGTGTCATCTCGACAGATTGTATATTAACTTTCACCAATTTCTTTCCTATAGCAATCTTGATTTCGTGTTTTTCAAGCTTAAGTTGTTTATACAGCTGTGAGGACATATGAGCAAAAATGTCAGTTCTGTTAGCTGATTCTATAGGAACAATTGAGATAGGGGGCATAGTCACTCCTCATTTATAGGCAAATAGGCATTCGTAGATATGGTATCGTATGTTAATGCCCAAAGGTTGGTGATACTTAATTACGGGCAGTTAACATCCTCGCATTTACCTACATAGTTTGTTATAGTTATTAGGATTATTTTAAGAGGAGTGGAATGAATGTCCGTTAATTTATACGATGCAGCCTATGCATTAGAAAAGGCAATTCGTCAAAGTGATGAATATAAACAATTACAGCAAATGTATCATGAGGTTAATGCAGACCCAACAGCAAAGAATATGTTTGATCAATTCCGTCAAATTCAAATGAATTTACAGCAAAAACAAATGATGGGTCAAGAGATATCAGAACAGGAAGTCCAGCAGGCACAATCAACGGTGGCTGTTGTCCAACAAAATGAAAAAATCGCCCGACTCATGCAAGCCGAACAGCGGATGAGCATGATTATTGGTGAGCTAAATCAATTAATTATGAAGCCTTTAGAGGAACTATACGGAAATCTATAATCGTAACAAAAAGCTTTCGGTTTTTCCGGAAGTTTTTTCTTTTCTATTGCACTTGTTCTATCTGTGGGTGAAAAATCATAAAAGTGTTATAAGGGTATCTTCACCAAGAACAGGGGGCTTACGGAATGATTTATCGTTTGCTTGCATTAAATATTGATGGAACTCTATTACAAAGTAACGGAAAGATTCATAAGTCAACAAAGGAAGCCATTGAGTATGTTCAGCAAAAAGGAATTTATGTAACGCTTATGACATCAAGAAGCTTTCCCTCAGCCAAGAAGGTTGCAAGGGCATTGAAAATAAAAAATCCGCTCATTACACATCAAGGTGCCGTTATTGCAAATATCCAGGATAAACAAAATCGAGTCGAAAGAATTAACGAGAATATTACCTATGATACCGTTCGATTCCTAGAAGGTTTGCCGTGTCAAATCAGGCTGGTACATGAACAATTTTCTTTAGCCAATAGGTTGAAATTAAATAACAATTTATTAGTCAAAACCGTTTTTACATCAGGGGATCCTGTTTTTTATTCTCAGCAATTTGTTTCGTCATTAAGCGAATACTTACATGATCAACCAGTGACAGCTCCGAAAATTGAGGTTTATTTTGAAGACGAGAATGATCTTCAGGATGCAAAAAAGGCCATTGGAAAAATGTTTACCGAAATTGAAACCATTCAACTAGATCGGTTGCGTTTAGATATTGTTCCAGCAGGGGTTTCAAAGTTAAAGGGTTTAGCTTTCCTTGGCAGTCATCTTGGTATCCAGCTCAAAGAAATGGTCGTTATTGGCGAAGGCTTGGATGATATCCCAGCGATTGAGGCGGCAGGGTTAGGAGTGGCCATGTGGAATGCTGAATTTGAAGTAAAAAGAGCAGCAGACTGGGTGACGAGATCGCAAAACGAGCACGGTGTCGCCTATATGGTTAAAGAACACTTCAGAAAACAACAGCCAATTGAGTTTTTAAGAAAAATGAATATCATTAAAAAGTAAAATTAGCAGACATCATCGTCCAAAACGGTGATGTCTTTTACGTTTGTGAATGATTTCCACTGTATTGACCTTATTTTGGTGATTATGTACACTGAAAGAAGTATATTTTGAAAGAGTGATTCTAATGAGAATTTCGATTATCGGGTTAGAGGATGCAAGATTCGATCGTCAATTAACGCTGATCGCTAATTTGTTTTTTGAAGAAACAGAGATTGTGAAGGTTTTAGACGATGAGGCTAACTTAACTATAAAATTTAGAATAAATGAAGATAACCATATACAGGTTTCAGCTGAGTTACTTGACGCAGAGGGTAAATCCTTATCAACAGATTTTCAAAAAGAAGTACAGCCCTTTCAAACGGACAAGGAATATTTTAAGCAGATTAAGAATGCAGTTGCACACGTGTATTTGACACTTTTGCAGAATTGGACAGGAGTTACCCAAAAGTGGGGGATACTAACTGGGGTTAGACCGACAAAGCTTTTACATCGTAAAGTCCAAGAGGGTGTACACAAAGAAATAGCCCACCAGCAATTGAAAGAAGAATACCTGATTACAGACGAAAAAATAAAGCTCATGCAGCATATCGTTGATAGGCAGCTAGCCATTGTTCCTGACCTCTATGACTTGCAAAAAGAAGTTAGCATTTATATTGGGATTCCGTTTTGTCCAACAAAATGTGCCTACTGTACATTCCCGGCCTATGCAATAAATGGCAGACAAGGATCAGTAGATTCTTTCTTAGGTGGTCTGCACTATGAGATAAGGAAAATAGGTGAATGGCTAAAGGAAAAAGGTGTCCGAATCACAACGGTTTACTATGGCGGAGGTACCCCAACGAGTATTACGGCAGAAGAAATGGATTTGCTTTATGAAGAAATGTATGATTCATTCCCAGACGTTGAAACTATCCGTGAAATCACCGTTGAGGCGGGGCGTCCGGATACCATTACCTCTGATAAATTAGAGGTATTAAAGAAATGGAAAATAGACAGGATTAGTATAAATCCTCAATCCTATACGCAAGAAACATTAAAAGCCATTGGACGCCATCACACTGTTAAAGAAACAATTGATAAGTACCATTTAGCAAGAGAAATGGGCATGAACAATATAAACATGGACCTAATCATTGGTCTTCCTGGTGAGGGGATCACTGAGTTTAAGCATTCACTTGCAGAAACAGAAAAGTTAATGCCAGAATCTCTAACTGTGCATACTTTATCGTTTAAACGTGCTTCAGAAATGACGAAAAACAAAGATAAATATAAAGTGGCCGGTCGTGATGAAGTGGAACAAATGATGAACCTAGCAACAGAGTGGACAGAAAGTCATGGCTATGCTCCTTATTATCTGTATCGTCAAAAAAATATCCTTGGCAATCTTGAGAATGTCGGATATGCGTTCCCAAATCAAGAAAGTATTTATAATATCATGATTATGGAGGAGCAGCAGACAATTATCGGGCTTGGCTGCGGCGCCGCAAGCAAGTTCATTGACCCGCATACGGGAAAAATTACTCAGTTTGCTAATCCGAAAGACCCTAAAACATATAATGAAAGCTTTGAAACTTACACGGAACAAAAAATAAAAATATTAAACGAACTCTTCTCTCAAAAAGGATCTCCTGCTTAAATTGCAGGAGATTTTTGTGTTCTTAATAGAGGATTTTTCGAAAACATCACGAATATTTTATAGGAAAACGGTCATAAAATACGATGATTCGAAAACGCTTTCAATTAGGGAGGGATTTAGCGATGATGCAAACACCTTTAACAATGACACAGATGATTGAACGAGCAGAAAGGTATTTTTCAAAGAAACAGGTGGTTTCTAGAACATCAAGTGGCATTCAACGTTTTACGTATAAACAAATTGGTGAAAGAACGAGAAGACTCGCAGATAGTTTAACCAAACTAGGAGTGGGAAAAGGTGATAGGGTAGGAACACTGGCTTGGAACCATCATCGACACCTGGAAGCATATTTTGCAATTCCGTGTATTGGTGCTGTTCTTCACACTATTAATATCCGGCTTTCTCCTCATCATATTTCCTATATTATCAATCATGCAGAAGATACTATCCTCTTAGTAGACCCA
This sequence comes from Neobacillus driksii, assembly GCF_013409995.1. Taxonomy (GTDB): domain Bacteria; phylum Bacillota; class Bacilli; order Bacillales; family Cytobacillaceae; genus Neobacillus; species Neobacillus driksii. The sequence continues at coordinate 390,483 of NZ_JACCBX010000004.1, read as the reverse complement.
GATTTGATTCCATTACTTGAAAAATGCGCACATGAACTAAAAAGTGTTAGGGGTTATATAATTATGTCAGACGACAAGGTCCTTCCTGAAACTACGCTTTCACCAATCTATGATTATGAAACCTTATTAGAAGATGCGAATCCCGCATTTCAATACCCAGAAGACATTGAAGAAAACGATCCTGCTGGTATGTGCTATACCTCTGCAACTACAGGTAATCCAAAAGGAGTTGTTTACTCTCACAGAGGAATTGTTCTTCATAGCATGGCGTTAGGGCTTGCAGATAGTGCAGCAATAAGTGAGAAAGACATCGCACTTCCTGTTGTTCCAATGTTCCATGCCAATGCATGGGGCATGCCATTTGCAGCAGTATGGTTTGGGACATCATTAGTGCTGCCAGGACCATATTTTACTCCAAAACTTATAGCAGAGCTCATTGAAACTGAAAAGGTAACGATTACTGCAGGTGTTCCAACCATTTGGCTTGGGTTGTTAAAGGAACTTGATGAGGGCTCTTACGACCTTAGCAGTTTAAGAGGAGTACTTTGCGGAGGTTCAGCTGCACCTAAAGGGATGATTAAAGCCTTTGAACAAAGGCATAACATACCATTCCTGCATGCTTATGGAATGACGGAAACAAGCCCTCTCGTAGTGATTTCAACATTAAAAAGCTATCAAGAGAATTTAGATTATGAGGAAAGACTGGAAATAAGAGCAAAACAAGGGGTTCTCGTTCCTGGCTTAAGTATAAAAGTAGTGGGAAAAGATGGAGAAGTGGCTTGGGATGGAAAAGAAATGGGAGAGTTATGCATTAAGGGGCCATGGATTGCCTCAGAGTATTATAAGGATGAGAGAACACATGATGCTTTCCGTGACGGCTGGCTCCACACCGGTGATGTCGTAACCATTGACGAAGAAGGCTTTGTGAAAATTGTCGACCGTACCAAGGATTTAATTAAGAGCGGCGGTGAATGGATTTCTTCCGTTGATTTGGAAAATGCCTTGATGGCCCATGAAGCAGTGTTTGAAGCTGCAGTTGTTGCAGTCCCGCATGAACAATGGCAGGAAAGACCAGTTGCTTGTGTTGTGTTAAAAGATTCATATAAGGATAAGGTGAAAAAGGAAGATTTACTTGAATTTTTAATTCCCCAGTTTGCTAAGTGGTGGCTCCCCGATGAAATCTTGTTCTTGGAGGAAATCCCGAAGACTTCCGTTGGGAAATTTTTAAAGATCACATTAAGGGAGCAGGTACAAAAGGAAGTCCTAAAGAAGTGAAATAAAAGGACAAAGAGGATACTCTTTGTCCTTTTTGTGCATTTAGTTTAAATTAATTAGATAGTGAAAATTCCATATATTATGAAAATTATTTTTTATCCCGCCGATTCAAGCTATAATGGAATTGAATATAGTTATGGGAGGTTGTTTGGGGTGACGATAAATTTTGTAACGGATAAGGTAAAGTTGTGGGTGAGTGGAAGGGTTGCAACGGTTGAGATGAACAGACCGGAATCATTAAATTCAATCGATGTGGACATGATAAGAGGTCTAGTAAGTAAACTGAAGGAAATAGCTGAATCGGATGATATTGATGTTGTTGTTTTAACTGGGAATGGCAGAGCCTTCTCCGCAGGGGGAGATATAAAAACGATGCTTTCAAACCTAAATGAAAGTGAATTCTTCCCTGTAATGGATTGTATTAGTGAATTAATCATAACTCTTTATAGTATTCCCAAATTAACCATTAGCGCTGTAAATGGCGCAGCAGCAGGGCTTGGATTCAGTCTTGCGTTGGCTACTGACCACATCATTGCAGACAAAACGAGCAAATTAGCAATGAATTTCATTGGAATCGGTTTAATACCAGACGGAGGCTCTCACTTCTTTTTAGAAAAAAGGTTAGGAGAAATCAAGGCAAAACAGGTGATATGGGATGGAAAAATGATGAGTGCACAAGAAGCGTTGGAAATAGGATTGGTACAAGAAGTTGCGGAAGATTTGCAAGAAACGTTAGACGCTAGAATATCCGATTGGCTGCAGCGACCAGTTCAGGCCATGATCAAAACGAAAAAGATACTAGCAGATATGAATAGACCGCAGTTGATAAAAATTTTAGAACTAGAAAAACATGGTCAGCTAAACATGCGCCGAACACTTGATCATCAAGAAGGAATTCGGGCCTTTATAGAAAAAAGACCTGCAAAATTTATCGGTAAATAAGTAAGACAGAGAAAAGAAGCAATGGATGCTTCTTTTTTCTGTCTTAAGATTAAGAATGAAACAATATTAGTTTGCCGCTTGGAGAGGTAAAACGATGTGTTTTATCTAGTAAATTTTTCTCTGCTAATAATTTTTCAGCTAATGCTTTTGCCTCATCGTCATGTTCAGCCTGAATCGGTTCATCTACTATTTTTTCTCCATTTACTTCAAAGGCAGTTAATTTGTAAGTCTTCATCCTATTTCCCCCTTAGGCATTATTGATATTATAATATTTGCATAATTCATGATATTTTGCAAAAGTGAAACTTTTCCAGAGGAATTACGTATAGTAATTTTTGAGAGGGGGATTTTGTATGGTCTTAAAACTTGAACATGTAACAAAGCGATTTGGTGATTTCACAGCAGTAAAGGATTTATCCATCGCCATACCAGAAAAAGAAATGTTTGGCTTCTTAGGAGCAAACGGTGCCGGGAAGACCACTACATTTCGCATGATCTTGGGGCTCTTGGACTCTAGTGATGGAAGAATTACTTGGAATGGGCAGCCAATCAATTATTCCACAAGTCATTTAGTCGGCTACCTTCCGGAAGAAAGAGGTTTATACCCCAAATTGAAGGTTAGCGAGCAAATCGTGTACCTTGCAAGATTAAGAGGAATGCCGAAAAGTGAAGCACTTTCTGAATTGAGATATTGGCTCGACAGATTTAAAGTCCCTGAATATGAAAATAAAAAGGTAGAAGAGCTTTCAAAAGGAAACCAACAGAAAATTCAATTCATTGCGGCCGTCATACATAAACCAAAATTATTGATTCTGGATGAGCCATTTAGCGGTCTGGATCCTGTAAACGTTGAAATGCTTAAGGACGCAGTTCTCTCATTAAAGGAAAAGGGAACAACAATCGTTTTTTCTAGCCATCAAATGCACCATGTAGAAGAGATGTGTGAGCATCTATGTATTATGCATAAAGGAACTCCAGTTGTACACGGTGCCTTAAAAGATATAAAACGTGCATTTGGAAAAAAGAATCTTGTTATCCATGCCGACTTTTCACTAGATAGTCTGAAAGAATATCCAGGTGTGGTTAAGACTAGGTCCACAACAGAGGGAATTCATCTTCAAATCGATGGGGAATATGTTGCTGAAAAAATACTAAAAGATATCGTGAACAAAGGATTTATCAGGAAATTTGAACTTGAAGAACCATCGTTAAATGATATTTTTATCGAAAAAGTAGGTGATACCTATGAATAAATTTTGGATTATTTTATTTCATACGTATTTTAACAAATTGAAAACAAAGTCATTTTTAATCACAACCTTAATGATGGTAATTATCACGTTAGCCTTAACCAATCTGAATAATATCATTGAAGTTTTCGATAAAGACAGCGGTAAAGAAAAGGTTGGCGTATTAGATGAAACAGGGCAGCTTTATAAACCGTTTAAAGAACAAATGAGTTCACTAAATAAAAACTTTCAGCTGACAGAGTTTGCAGGCAACGAAAAAGAGGCAGAAAAGGCAGTAGAAGAAGGGGAAATTGCTGGATTTGTCCTACTGCGTTATGATGATCAGCAGCTGCCTGAAGCTGAGTATAAAGCAATGAGTGTAGCTGATTCAGCAATATATACCGATCTTCAGTCCGGGCTTCAGCAAATGAAAACCATGCTTGCAGCTTCAAAAATTAACCTGACACCAGAGCAGCTCAACCAGCTGTATGAGCCGGTTTCTTTCAAGAAAGTTGCTCTTGAGGAAAATGCCAAAACGGAAGAAGAACTGAATCAGGCACGGGGACTTGTTTATGTCCTGCTGTTTGTCATCTATTTTGCTGTTATTATGTATTCCAGTATGATTGCAATGGAAGTGGCCACAGAAAAGTCTTCAAGAGTGATGGAAATCTTGATCTCAAGTGTATCTCCCATAAAGCAAATGTTTGGTAAAATACTGGGCATTGGCTTGTTAAGCTTAACGCAGCTTGCGGTACTTCTTTCTATAGGTTATTTCTCCATAAAACGGAACATGTCTTCCCTTGAAGGCGGCTTTTTTGACGCATTTGGATTTGGCAATATTTCGTTATCAACCATTGCGTATGCCGTTATTTTCTTTATATTAGGTTATTTTCTCTATGCCACTCTTGCGGCGTTTTTAGGATCGTTGGTCAGCAGGATTGAGGATGTCCAACAAATGATTACGCCAATGACGTTACTTGTAGTAGCAGGGTTTATGATTGCAATGTTTGGTCTTGGAAAACCAGATTCACCATTTATCGTCATAACATCGTATATACCTTTCTTCACCCCAATGATTATGTTTTTACGAGTAGGTATGCTGAATATTCCGGTTTGGGAAGCTGCATTAGGAATATCCATCCTGATGGCAACAATCATTTTCTTGGCTGTATTTGGTGCACGTGTTTACCGCGGTGGAGTTTTAATGTACGGAAAATCAAATTCCTTTAAGGATATAAAGAAGGCATTGCAATTAACAAAAAAAGAATAAAATGCGAAGGCTTTGCCAAAAAAGGCAAAGCCCTTTTTTTCTGTTAATATGAGAATTGTCTAGCTCCAGCGCCTAGGGGCTCGGGTCATAAGCTTGTCTAGTTGCGGCTCCTTGGGACTCGAGTCATAAAGCCGCCCCCTGAAGAAGGCAAAGAGCGCCTTCTTGCAGGGTTCGTCTTATGCCTTCGTCCCAGGGCAGTCGCCTCACTTTTCCGACAATCCGTCAAGAAGGTTAAAGAACAACCTTCTCGCCGGCTCGTCTTATGCCTGTCGCCCCTGGACAAGGCGCTTCCGCTTTTCGTTTAGAACGTGCATTCGCTTTTTCGAGATGTTACAATGAAAGAAAACTCAAGGAAAGGAGCTTTTTTTATTGAAACAGATTTCCTTTATACACGCGGCTGACCTGCATTTGGACAGTCCTATGGTTGGTTTAAAGCACTTACCCGCAAATATCCTTTCAAGAGTGAGAGAGAGTACGTTCACAGCTTTAAGAAGGCTTACAGCGGCTGCCATTGAGAACAACGTAGATTTTGTCATTTTAGCCGGGGATTTATACGATGGTGAAGATAGGAGCATACGTGCACAATCTCGCTTCCGTAATGAAATGCAAAAGCTTTCACAAAAGGATATTCCTGTTTATGTTATTCACGGAAACCATGATCATTTAAGCGGCTCATGGGTACACCTTGATATGCCTTCAAACGTTCATTTTTTTGGCAGTGATGTCGAAATGAAGGTATTCCATACAAAACGTGGTGATACCGTCCATCTTTATGGCTTTAGTTATATACAAAGACATATTCTCGATAGGAGAATAGATCACTATCAAAAACAGGATTCTGCCGACTTTCATATCGGCATTCTCCACGGGAATGAAGGTGGCGGAACGGACCATGATAATTACGCTCCTTTTTCCATCAAGGATCTGCTGGAGAAAGAATTTGATTATTGGGCTTTAGGACATATCCATAAACGAGCGATATTATCAGAAACACCGCCAATTATTTATCCTGGAAACCTCCAAGGTCGTAATAGGAAGGAAACGGGAGTAAAAGGATGTTATCACATTACGTTGAATGATCTAGAGGTCAAAAAGGAATTTATAGAAACTTCAGACGTGTTATGGGAAGAAGTTACTGTCGATGCTGCTTCGGCGCAAAGTTTTCAAGAAATTTTCCAACTATGCCAGTTAACCATCGAACGTTTGCGTAATGCTGGACTAGGTACACTGCTTACCTTAAACCTAAAGAATGTTCATATAAATGATTTCCAAGAGAAAAAAATCCTAGATACCGAACTATTGGAGCTGCTGATAGACTATGAAAATGATGAGGAAGCATTTGTCTGGGTGGTCAATTTAAACTTAGAAGATCACCAGCAGCTTGATAGAAAAAAATTAACGAATGAAGCAGATTTTTATACGGAGCTGTTCGCCACCATCGATGACTATCAGAATCCTGAGCCAGCAATTGCACCATTATATCAGCATCAATTGGGCAGAAAATATTTAACAAGTTTAACAGAAGAAGAACAAAAAGAATTATTGGGTAAAGCTGAGAAATTATTAATTGGACTATTGTATCAATAGTGAAAGGAGATGATTGACCTGAAAATCCAGGAGATACATATATACGGCTTTGGTCAACTATCTAATGTAGTCATTAACGACCTATCTGATTTTCAAGTGTTTTATGGTGAAAATGAAGCAGGAAAATCAACGATCATGGCATTTATTCATGGAATTCTATTTGGATTTCCAACGAAACAATCTTCAGAACTGCGCTATGTACCAAAAAACGGCTCAAGTTATGGCGGAAAGCTGATAATATATTTTGAAGAGTTTGGCATTGCCACGATAGAAAGGATAAGAGGTAAGGCGGCTGGTGACGTTACCGTAACACTGGAGGACGGAACAACAGGTGATGAGGAACTGCTAAAGCAGCTGCTCGGAAATATGGATAAAGGGTTATTCCAAGCGATATTTTCCTTCAACCTGCATGGGCTGCAAAATATCCACCAAATGAAAGGCGACGAATTGGGAAAGTTTTTATTTTCTACTGGTACACTCGGAACAGAACGGCTGGCTAAAACAGAGGCAGAACTTCAGAAGGAATTAGAAGCTCGATTTAAACCAAGCGGGAAGAAGCCGTTGGTAAATGAAAAACTCAAAGCACTTCATGAACTTAGCGGCGACCTAAAAAAAGCAGCAGCCAAAAATCAAGGTTACGAAGCATTGGTCTCAGATAAAGAAAAGATCCATAAGGAAATAGAAGACATAAGCCATAAACTGCAGGTTGTAAAAAGCGAGGTGGAAAAGTTAAATGAATGGCAAAAAATCCACTCACTCGTCAAAGAAGAAAAATGGATACAGGCAGAAATCAAGTCACTTGGAGAATATCCATTCCCTGCAAGAGGGATTGAACGAATTGAAAAATTAAATCAGCTCATCTATCCATACAATGCTCAGATTTCCAGCTTACTCGAGAGAATCGATCAATTAAAAAAAGAGATGGCTTCTATACAGCCCGAAAATCAATTACTCGCTGATGAATCCAAGATTCTTGCGGCGTTAGACCAAATTCCCATCTATGAGCAACTGACACTAGAAAAACAACAATGCAAAGTGAAATTGGCAGATTTACAAGAAAAAATGTCGATCATAAATGAAAAACTACACTTACCTTTAAGGGAAGAAGAAGTTCTAACGATAAACACAAATATCTATATGAAAAATCAAGTAGAGCAGGCAGCGAGGAAACAGCAAAAGCTTTTAGAAGTAAAACAGGACCTTGAGGAGAAATTTCTGGAAGAAAAAAACGCTCTTGAGGATCTAGAGAGAAAAGTTAATTTTGCAGAAACGCATATGATTCCAGCTCATGAAAGAGAGCGTATTGAAAAGTTAGTCAGTGATGACAGTGAAAAAAGAAAAGTCGAATATGAATTAAAGGCAGTCCAAGACAAAATCGAGTATTTTAAACATTCTAGTGAACAGGATAAGAAAACATTTGCCGCGATAAAAAAACAAAAACAGAACCAATCCTTAGCTATTGGGGCATTATTGCTGGTTCTTTCACTTTATGGATTCTATTCCAAGCAATGGATACTGTTAGTTATTGGAGTATTAGGAACCTTACTAATCGTTTTTTTTCTAAGTAATAATAACAATAATCGTAAAAACGATGCAAAAATTAATCAAGCTCTAAGTCAGTTGTTAGAGGATGAAAAAAGGTTCATACAACAACTCGAGAGATATAAAAATAGTAATATTCCAGCTCTTCAAGAAAAATTGAAGAAAGATAATTACTGGAAAGAGCAGCAACAGCTATTAAAAATAAAGCTCGAACAGCAGCAAACACAATATGAAAAAGTGATCAGGAAATTCGAGGAGTTGGAGATTGACGCAGCAGAAAATCAGGACATGCTAGTGAAACTTAGCAATGAACTTCATATACCTGAATATATTGCACAATCTTTTTTCCTAGAGGCATTCCAGCTAATTGAACAATATAAGCTAATATGCCGAGAAAAAAGGAATTTGCTAGCAAGGGTGGAATTTATTAACCATGAAAAGGCTGCTATTACTGAAAGACTCACATCTTACGCAAAGCTCTATTTAGCAGACGTAGGAAATGATTTTTCGAAGATTGGGTATTTATTGCGGAATAAAATAAGAGAAGAACATGGAAAGGTAATAAAAATTCAAGAAAAGCAAGGAAAGCTTGATGATTTTAATGCCGACCTTAATCAAATGAAATTGGAACAAGCGCATCTAATCTCGGAAAAGAAAAAGCTCCTTGAAGAAGCAAATGTGGAGGAAGAAGCGGCTTTCTATGAGCTTGGTAAAGAAGCCGAATCAAAGTTAAAGTTTATAGAAAGGCTTGAGGATATTAGGAAGCATGTACAATACTCTTTTTTAAAAAATGACGAGATGGAAAGATTGTTACAAATTCACAATATAGAAGAACGATTAAACCAGTTTCATAATCAAATCGAACCGTTATCATCTAGACTAATAGAACTGCAAGAAAAGCTGGCAGCTGCAAACTACCAGATTCAAATTCTTGAAGAAGGCGGCTCTTACTCTGAGTTACTTCACCACTACAAACAGCAAAAGTTTGAGCTAGAAGAAGCAGCAAAAGAATGGACAGTTTTCTGTCTAGCTCAAAACATACTATCAAAGACGGTTGAAAAGTATAAAAACGTCCATTTGCCTAGAATGCTGGCAAAAGCAGAGGAATATCTATCCTTTTTGACAGAGGAACAATATCAGCGTATACACCTGCAGCAGTCAGGAACTGGTTTTCTCATTGAAAGAAGAGATCATACTCTATTTGAGGCTAATGAGTTAAGTCAGGCTACTACTGAGCAAGTGTACGTTTCTATAAGATTGGCGCTTGCCGCCACTCTTTACGAAAAATATCGCTTTCCAATTATTATCGATGATAGTTTTGTGAATTTTGATGGCAACCGCACTAAAAAGGTGCTGGAGCTATTAACCACGCTCCAAAATAATCAAATTTTATTTTTTACTTGTCACACACATTTGCTCCCATATTTTCATCCAGAAAATGTTATGTATCTTCATAAAGATAATGTCGAGGTAATCTCATAGAGAATGTTATACTTGTACTATTGGGAAGGAGAGAGAAAGATGACTAAAGGAATACTAGATTATGATTTCGGAGTACAGGTTGATCTGTATTTACTTATAAAAAGTGCCACTAAAGGGATTGCCAGTAATGGAAAGCCATTCTTAACACTTATTCTTCAAGATCAAAGTGGTGAGATAGAAGCGAAACTTTGGGACGCTAATGAAGAGGATGAAAAGAATTACACCGCGCAAAGCATTGTTAAAATTATTGGGGATATCCATAATTATCGTGGTAAAAGCCAGCTGAAAATCCGGCAGATTCGAAGAACGGGACCGAGTGACTCAGTAAAATTGGAAGATTTCTTAGAGACCGCTCCATTAAGCCAAGAAGAGATGACTAGTAAACTGACACAATATATTTTTGATATGAAAAATCCTAATATCCAAAGAATTACCCGCCATTTATTGAAAAAACATCAGAAGGCCTTTTTGGAGTATCCTGCCGCAACTAAGAATCATCATGAGTTTGTGTCAGGTCTTGTCTATCACGTGGTTAGTATGCTCGACTTAGCCAAAGCAATAGCTTCGCTCTATCCTAGTCTTGACAAGGACTTGCTCTACGCTGGAGTGATATTGCATGATATGGGGAAAGTAGTTGAATTATCAGGTCCAATCTCTACTACTTATACAGTGGAAGGAAATTTACTAGGTCATATTACCATTATGGTAAATGAAATTGGAAAGGCTGCTGAGGAACTAGGGATATCTGGTGAGGAAGTTTTAATACTAAAGCATCTCGTATTAAGTCATCACGGGAAGGCCGAGTGGGGAAGTCCAAAGCCGCCATTAATTAAAGAAGCCGAAATTCTCCATTATATCGATAATCTAGATGCAAAAATGAACATGCTCGATCGTGCCTTAGAGAGAGTGAAACCTGGCGAATTTACTGAACGTGTATTTGCCTTAGACAACCGTTCATTTTACAAACCCATATTCCATAAATAAGATAACCCATCAAATGGGTTATTTTTTTTGTACACAGTATGAATATTTATCAGTAATTCGAATATGTTGTATAAAAAAGTGGACAACCGCTAATGAAGGGAGCAATAATAAATGACTATTCCTATTTGGGTATATGCAGTCGTGGTTGGTATCGTAATTAGCGCATTGATGGCAATTAAAACAGGCAGAGAAGAACGAATGTTAGAAATGGAGAATATTGAAAAAGAGGGAGAAATTTATTTAACTCGGCTTGAACAAGAAAAAGAACGCCGTGGGGGAGAAAGAGTTACAGCCGAATAGAATACAAAAAGAAGGAACTCGTACCCGAGTGCCTTCTTTTTGACGTTCTTATTGTGCTGCAGGAGCTGCTGGGTCAAGTGCTTTTTCTAAGTCTTTATCACTGATTTTCACTTTTGCTTCTTTAATTTCCTTTTGCATCACTTCGTTAATTTTTTCATTTGTTAATTTTGATGATTTTAAATCTTTTTCCATTTGATCTTTCATTTCTTCATAGGATTTCTTTTCTTTTTTGTCCGTTAATTGAATGATATGATAGCCAAATGAGCTCTTAACTGGGCCGCTGATTTCACCTTTTTTGAGGGCATATGCTGCAGCTTCAAAATCTGGATCCATTGCTCCAGCACCAAACCATCCTAAGTCACCGCCAGCTGCTTTAGCCGCTTCATCAGTAGAATAGGTATTACTTACATCTTCAAACTTTTCGCCAGCGTCAAGCTTTTGCTTCACTTCTAAAGCTGTTTTTTCATCCGCAACGAGAATATGACGAGCCTTAATCTCAGGCTTGTAGTTGTCGTAGTATTCCTTAACTTCTTTATCTGTTACTTTTATGGACTTCATTGCAGCTTTTTCTTGCATCATACCAAGTTTCATCGTTTCTTTAAAATCATCTTCATTTGCGTAACCGTATTGTGCCAGCGCAGCCTCAAAGTTGTCTCCAAGCTGCTCCTTTAATTCATCAACCTTTGCATCTAATTCTTTGTCGGTTACTTCGTATTTCTCAGCTAGGACTTTTTCATAGACAAGCTGTTGTAATGCTTGTGTTCCCACCTTTTCCTTCATTGCTTCATAAAGTTGATCCTTTGTAATATCTCCAGCACTGCTTTCTGCTACTGTAGAACCGCTACTTTGATTACACGCGCTTAAGGCAATAACCCCGCCAGCTAATGTAAGGGCTAACATCCATTTTTTCATGTTGTACCTCTCCTAAACAGTAAATTCTTGTGGGCTTTTGTCCACAAACTATACTATAACATAAATGACAACCACTGCAAAAATATTTCCTGTTTTGTTATCAGAATTTTGGGCATTTACCCATTGCGAATTCAAGAATTCGTACATACGATAACATGTAACAAAAAAGAGAACTATTCAATTGCCCATCGGCTAAACGTTATGTTCTCTAAGGAATTAATCCCCAATAAGAAAAAGGTGGACTTTTTCCGAAGAAAATAAGGTAAGCGCCTAGTCGAAATGAGTACAGCTTGAATAGTATATCGTAGTAAATAATAAAGGAGGTATTACGATGAGTGGTGGACACGGATACGGAGCAGGATTTGCATTGATTGTAGTCCTATTCATTCTATTGATTATTGTTGGAGCATCTTGGTTTTAATTTAAGGGTATCACCTGATGCAGACAACAGCTTTACCATTTAAGAAAGGGGAGAATTGTGTGTCTGGAACTGGATTCCACGGTGGAGGATTTGCGTTAATCGTTGTCCTATTCATCCTGTTAATAATTATTGGTGCTTCTTGGTTTTAACCTGAAAACAAATTAAAAGCGATGAGAATTTTCTCATCGCTTCTATTTTTCTCTAACATTGATACATTACATAAAGTAAACCTATGTATACAAAATTTCCACATAGGATGAAATCAATAATATCGTGACAAGTACATTTATTGTACGAAATACTTTATGCTGACGTTCTTCCGGTATATCTTTTTGAATACAAAGGGAATTGGTCATTTTGTTAACGTAAAACAAAATAAAAATGGCCAAAACAATAAAAATGGAGATCATCATCGATTCCCTCCCTGATGTTCATTATATGTTAATACATTATCAAAAATTTACAAAAAAAGATAGTTAAAAGGAATGGTAGAAAAGTAGGAAATAATTTTAAAAAAAACACTGGAAAGATTATTATCTGTTCTAATTTAAGAATAGGTTTACATTGTCCTGAAAAGAGTAAATAATGAACGTAGGAATGTAAAGCAGTGACCGGAGGTCGAACGCAATGGATATATACGTTGAATTACAAGCCCGTGTGAATCTTCTCGAATATCATCAAAAGTTACTCTTAAAGTTGCTGAGGGACCCCAATCTCGAATTTTATAGAGTAGTGATAGAGAATGGGTTATCAGAACATGAAGTAGAGGCATTCAATCGACTATGTGAGAATCTTAACATAAAAATGGAAGAACAAAAAGCGGAAGGGTTTATACATTTTCATCCGCTTTTCAGTGAGTTTCTATATTCTTTACCGGAAAAACTTAACGCAAAGGAAGTTGTTCAAGCTTGTTTAAAGCAACACTTATTCGAACCTCTTTTTACAGAGTTTACTAAATGTCTTTAGGAGAGTTCCTGTTGTGTTTTTTCTGACTTTTTAAGTTTTCCATCATTTTCGTTAAATTCAGTTTCAATATTATGAAACGATCGTTCAAAGATTTCCATGAAATCTTCACCATAGATATTTCGAACAATTGCCATCATTTCAATAATATCAGGAAACTTCCCATATAAATCTCTTAACGGCAGGGCACCAACAAATGCAGCATTGCCACTGGGGTGATAGGATTCCATTAAACGAAGAAAGATCTCTTCACCTTCTGGGGTGAGCTGAATATACGTATTTCGTTTATCATTTTCTTTTTTTGAAAATGTAAGCAATCCTCTTTCTTCTAACTTTTTCGAAAAATTGAACGCTGTTGAGACATGCATAACACCAAACTTTGCTACATCCGAAATAGATGCTCCATTTAAATGGTATGCAATCCAAAGGATATGATGCTCATTAATATTTAAATCAAAAGGTTTTAACCATTGCTGCCAATCTTTCTCAATTGATTTCCATAGGGCTTTACTTAATTGTGCAATCCTTTGGCTAAATAGCATCGCTTCTTTCATTGAATACTGTTTCTCCGACATCCCCAATTTCACCTACTTTTTTATTTCTCTATTAACATTATGCCAATAAAATAAAAATTAATAAAGATGTAAATTCACAAAATTTTTAGAAATTACGTTTTTTTCTACTTGAAATTTATATTTTTTTATTTTTATTACAATTCTGAGAAAATAGTTCTTCTTTATTTTACGTTCTTTCTCTAAATAATGCCAACCTTTTGAATATTCTACATAGGGAAGGACAGCAAATCATATTAATAATAGTATCAACTCTTGGTCTTCAATAGGGGGTATTATATGAAAGCTGTAACATCGATCCTTTTTTTGCTAAGTATATTGCTATTTTTTGGTGCAATTTGGAATGCTCTAGCTCTAAAAAGACCGGGATTTTATCCGCCTAAACAAGTCTTAAAAAAGCGAGCTGCAGCGTTAGCAGGCGGTGGAGCAATATTTTTGCTTTTGACGATTATTTTATCAAGCTTTTAATCATTTATTTGATGTTTATAGAAAGAAAAGAACCTTGCTGAGGTTCTTTTCTTTTGTGTTATTTTGAGATGCTAATAGATGATGTCTTAGTTCTTTTTACTACTGAAAGAGCAACTGGATACAAAATAACCATAATAATAGTGTTCAGTGCTATTGCAGGTAAAACACCAGCAGCAAATAAAGCTGTGAAAGAACTTGGTAAGCCTACAATGTAATAGGCAGAACCCAAAAAGACAGATCCTGAAACTAATGTCCCAATTGCAGTTAAGACGGCAACACTAATAATGGAATTACGGTAGTGCTTTAATGCCAAAAATAAACCAAAAAAGACTAACGCAGTTATGGGCTTATCAATGATATTTGGTAGTTGACCACCAGGAAAACCGGTTGTAAGTGCGGATAGTCCTCCGGTCACAATAGACAATAACATAACACTTTTAATTTCTGGAATAAGAATAATTCCCAAGAACATCATGGCAAGCATCATATCTGGTTTAATCGTAAGGAAGGCTGGCATTACCGTATGCAAAACTACTCCAATTCCCGCCAAAAGTGATAGGACTACTAGATTCTTTGTATTCATTTCTCATCTCTCCTCTGCTGTACTCAGCTATTTGTTCTATTTGTTCCTCCTGCAGTGCGCTCAGGTGCCTGTAGCGAAAAACTTGTTATCATTATATCACAGGAATATAAAAATAATAAAGATATAATTTTCAGATAATTTAATTTAAAAATGTTTATTAATATTCGATGCCATCTCTAGCAGTGTCTCTTGTGTATAATCGCTTGTATTGCTTTTCCAAACAGCGCCAAATCCGTCTCCTTTACCATAGCGTGGAATTAAATGAACATGGAAATGAAAAACGGTTTGCCCTGCATGTTCCCCATTATTATTCACCAGGTTTAATCCGAGAGGGCTAAATTCCTTTTTTAGGGCATTTGCAATTTCAGGTACAGATTCGAAAAGGTTTTTAGACGTTTCAGGAGTCAATTCAAATAAATTTTCTTTATGTACTTTGGGGATGACCAATGTATGGCCTTTTGTTACCTGACTAATATCAAGAAAGGCTAAT
This sequence comes from Neobacillus driksii, assembly GCF_013409995.1. Taxonomy (GTDB): domain Bacteria; phylum Bacillota; class Bacilli; order Bacillales; family Cytobacillaceae; genus Neobacillus; species Neobacillus driksii. The sequence goes on along the minus strand of NZ_JACCBX010000004.1, from coordinate 375,463 downwards.
ACATGTTCATTTTCATAAACTTTTGCTGCCGGGATATCCCCATTAACAATTTTACAAAAGATACAATCACTCATTTACTGCAACCCCTTTATTGGTTATATATCCGTATTTTACCATATGTAATACCGATAAAAAAGGAAGAGACAGGATTCGCATGGAATCCTGTCCTCTCGAAGGGGACTTGCTTCAATTTATACGTTCATTCAGGAATTACGTTTGATAAACACCTCATTTGACAATTTAGTGTTTTTATAAACAGTAATCATTGTTCAAGCTGACCATCCCCTATGTTGTTTTTATATGTTTACAAACTTATAAAAACGGATGATAATCTGCCGTAAACACCTCATTTATTTTTTGATAAATAGCTGGTGTTATTTGAACTCTAAATGGTTACCAGGCAACTTGTGCAAAACAACCATCCCCTTATTAGAAACGTTTAGAAGCTACATGTTTGAAAAGTTAAATGTCTTTGACAGACACCTCATTTCAAATTTTTGATGAATCACTTCATCGAGTAGGTGTTTCCCCTTCGAATATTATGATAACCCGTTTGAATGGAAATATACAAAAATATATCAAAAAATTGAATTCCTATTTTTATCGTCTTCGATTTGGTAAAATGTAAGGTAATTATTATCCTATGGAAGGACGGAGTATATGCCTTTATTATCGATTGAAAGCCTTACAGGTGGATATACAAGGAATCCAGTTTTAAAAGATGTTACTTTTGAAGTAAATGAAAAAGAATTGGTTGGATTAATCGGTCTAAATGGTGCTGGGAAAAGTACAAGTATTAAACACATCATCGGTTTAATGGAGCCTCATAGTGGTACAGTTAAAATAAATGGACGTTCTATTATGGAAGACAAGGAAGCTTATCGAAAGATGTTCACCTTTGTTCCGGAAACACCAGTACTTTACGAAGAACTCACCCTTGAAGAACATTTACGTTTAACCGCTATGGCATACGGCTTAGATGAGTCTACATATAAAACCAGAATTGGTCAGCTATTAACTGAATTTCGAATGGAAAAAAGACTAAAATGGTTTCCAGCTCATTTTTCTAAAGGAATGAAACAAAAGGTAATGATTATGTGCGCCTTTTTGGTGCAGCCTTCCCTCTATATTGTTGATGAGCCATTTGTGGGGCTCGATCCACTTGGTATTCAATCATTGCTTGACTTAATGAAAAAAATGAAAGAAAGCGGAGCGGGCATATTGATGTCGACCCATATTCTTGCGACAGCTGAAAAGTACTGTGACAGATTCGTTATTCTTCACGAAGGTGAGGTTCGTGCAAAAGGTACTCTAACTGAATTGAGGGAACAGTTCTCGATGCCTGCAGCTTCATTAGATGATCTATACATCCAATTAACGAAGGAAGAAAATTATGTTTGATGATAAAAAGCTATGGAAAGATAGATCTGTTCATCGATTAAAGGAATTTGGGGTTTATCTTCGATATATCCTGAATGGGCACCTAGTCGTCGTGCTGCTGTTTTTAGTTGGTACGGCAGCCTTTTATTATCAAAATTGGATAAGCTCATTGTCTCGGGAATTTCCTGCGGAAATTATTATTGCTGTTATTTTAGGAATATTTTTGACTCACAGTCCGGTATATACTTTTCTCCTTGAAGCAGATCAAGTGTTTTTAATTCCGCTTGAAGCGCGTTTAAGAAGTTACTTTTTGCGTTCTGGAATGCTTAGTTTAGTTTTTCAAGGATATATTTTATTAATGATTTTTGCTTTAGTGATGCCAATGTATGCACATGTCAGCGAAAACGGCTTTCAATCATTTTTTATTTTCCTAATCATCCTGCTGGTTATTAAAGGCTGGAATATTGCAGTTAACTGGAAGATTCACTTTTATGTACAGCCATCGGTTTATACTTGGGATATGATTGTCCGTTATTTCATTAATGTGTTATTTACCTTTTTGCTATTTAAAAACGCACATATCCTTTTTTTAGTGTTATTTGCTTTCATTATGGCTTCTTATTATCGCTCCTTTTATGTCAGGACGAAAAAAATGGGCTTGAAATGGGATTTGCTAATTGCTCAAGAAGAAAAACGAATGGCATCATTTTATCGGCTAGCCAATTTATTCACAGATGTACCAAAATTGAAAGATACGGTAAAAAGAAGAAAATGGCTGGACTGGTTGATAAATCGGATTTCCTTCTCACAAGATAAAACCTTTGATTATTTATACGCAAGAACATTCTTGAGATCATCCGATTATTTAGGTCTATTTATTCGATTAACTGTAATAGGTGGATTTGCTCTGTATTTTATTTCCTTTGGTGCAGGACAAATCGTGCTTTCTCTCTTATTTATCTATTTAACGGGATTCCAGCTGCTGCCATTATGGAATCATCACCAAAATAAGCTTTGGATTGATTTATATCCAGTGACCCAAGACCACAAAACCACTGCTTTTCATTCTCTTCTTATGAGGATTCTGTTCATTCAATCCTTCATATTTACAGTCATTATTTTGTTTAAAGGGGAATGGATATTTTCGTTAATAATCCTCCTCTCTGGATTGCTGTTTAGTTTTTTATTTGTAAATGTTTATAGTAAGAAAAGACTAAAAGCATGAATGGATTAGAAACAAACCTAATATCTTGTTGCTGAGGGGAGTGGGAGCATGAATGAATATGAGCTGAAGGTATATGGAGAAATGGTCGAATGGAAAAGAAAATTAACCAGACGGTCAGGGATGATGAATCGAATCTCAAAAAAAGCGCAAGGAAAAATAAATGAAATAATTCCGGAGAAGGTTCATGAGGTGATGACAGAAAGTATAAAGGGGATGGTTAAAACCACCTTATTTGGATCCCAGCTAACGACCAACAAAAACCAAGCGACCGGTCTGACACTTGAGGAACGAGATGAATTAATGAGAAAAAAAACGGCAATCTTCCAAAAAACGGCCTTGGTTGAAGGAGCTGGGACAGGCGCTGGAGGAATCCTACTGGGTCTTGCCGATTTCCCGTTGCTACTTTCCATTAAGATGAAGTTTCTTTTTGAAGCAGCAGCTATTTACGGATTTAACACGAAGGAATTTGAAGAGCGGTTATTTATTCTTCATATCTTTCAGCTGGCGTTTTCAAGTGATGATATCCGTCGCGGAACATTAGCTGAAATTGAAAACTGGGATGCGAGAAAGCAAGAGCTCGTGGAAATGGATTGGCGTAAATTTCAACAGGAATATAGAGATTATATTGATCTTGTTAAGATGTTCCAGTTAGTGCCTGGAATTGGTGCATTTGTGGGCGCATATGCGAATAACAATCTGCTCAAACACTTGGGAGAAACGGCAATGAATGCATATAGGTTAAGGATCCTAACAAAAGCCCCTGAACTTTAAACCGTTCAGGGGCTCTGTTTATTTAGAACTGTGTATGTTTATTGCAGCTGTCCCAAGTGTTTTTGCGGCTATTAACATGGCGTTTTCATCAATATCAAACTTTGGATGGTGATGTGGATAGCCTGGGTTTGCACCTAGTGGTTTTGCACCTGTGAAAAAGAAGGTTCCGGGTACCTCCTTTAAGTAATAAGAAAAATCTTCTCCTCCCATTTGCGGCTCAGATTCTTCTATGGTTGTCACCTCAGGAACTTCACTTGCTGCGGCAACGAGAAACTCTGTTTCTTTAGCATGGTTCACAACTGCAGGATAACCTCTCTCATATAAAAATTTATAGGTGCTACCAGACATGTGGCATGTGCCCTGAATAATTCTTTCCATTTCCTCTTCAATGTATTGGCGGACATCATCATTAAAGGTACGGACTGTTCCAATAAGCTTAGCTTTATCTGCAATTACATTAAATGCATTTTCAGACATAAAAGAACCAACTGTCACAACCGCAGACTCAACTGGATTCACTTTCCTACTGACAATTTGCTGTAGATTAACAACTAACTGAGAAGCGGTGACAATGGCATCCTTGGTCTTATGCGGCTGTGCACCATGACCGCCTTTGCCCTGGATTTCTATTTCAAAACGATCAGCTGCAGCCATGATCGGACCGGTCCGATATTGGATAGTCCCGGTCGGTTCACTTGCCCACAAATGTGTGCCAAATATGACATCGACACCTTCTAAGCAGCCATCCTCAATCATGGTGATCGCGCCGCCTGGTGCATATTCTTCTGCATGCTGATGAATAAAGACATAGTTGCCTTCGAGATCGGCCTTCAATTCATTTAGTACCTTTGCAAGTACAAGAAGAGTGGCAGTATGTCCATCATGACCACAGGCGTGCATAACACCGGGAACTAAGGATCTATAAGGTACGTCCTTTTCATCGTTTATAGGCAATGCATCAAAATCTGCCCTTAATGCAACAGTTTTACCAGGCTTATTTCCGTATACCTTTGCTACAACACCATTTCCACCAATATTATCTTTTACTTCTACCCCAAGTTTTTCATAAAATTCCTTTATATATTGGGCGGTATTATATTCCTGGAAGGACAATTCGGGATGCTGGTGCATGTACCTGCGAATCGTGACCATATCTTCATAGTAATCTTCTAATTTTGAAAACAATTCCTTCAACATATGAAATCCTCCATATCCTATTTTCAAACTATTTTAACACTTTAACACGATTATGTAGATTTAAAAGTACGTTTTCTTTATAATTTTGTAGAGTTTAGTTAGAGAAAGGATCATGAAACTAATGGTAAATAAAAGGAACACATCTACATACTTATCTTTAGGTTTTGCTGTTGTAATAGCAATCTATATTTCTATCAAAGTAGCTACAAAACAAACTTTTTGGCTGGATGAAAAACTAGCGGACTTATTTGCTTATGTACCAGATATATTCAACCCGTTTTTTCTTTTGTTAACGGAACTAGGGGATAAGAAGGGGATTGGCATTGTCGCCTTGATTGTTCTAGGCTGGTTATTGCTAAAGAGAAATCTATTAGGTGCAGCAGCCATAGCTTTAAGTGTTGCTTTAGGAAATGAAGTCAATAAACTTCTAAAGGAACTTATTGCACGTCCAAGACCAGAGCTCGACCATCTGGCACATGTGGATAGCTTAAGTTTTCCAAGTGGGCATGCAATGGTAGGATTCATTTTCTATTACTTTATTGCCTATCTTGTATTGGAGGATTTGAAGTCCTCAAAAGCGAGAAGAACAGTTATCATGCTGACAGTACTGTTGCTCTTATTAATTGGCTCAAGTCGGATCATTCTTCAAGTCCATTACCCTACAGATGTCATTGGAGGTTTTGCCTTTGGCTATATTTGGGTGCTGGCTTCTATATACATTTACAATTTCTTTAAAAAGAAACTGAAAAAGTAACTACAAAAAAGAGGCCCCGGCCTCTTAGCCAGTTTGGAAAAAGTGTGTGGCAATCTCCTGGTTATTTCTCCCTGTTGATTGGAGCGGAAGGTGCGAAGACTCCTGCGGGAGTACGGGGCTGGGGAGACCCCACATGCGCTAAGCGCCGAGGAGGCTCCCCGGCACGCCCGCGGAAAGCGAAGCGCCTGGAGTGGAAATCAACAGGCCTTTGGGCAGGCAGAAAAAAATAAAAATTGCCGAGAATGATACCTTTCTCGACAATCTGAGAGGCCCCTGGCCTCTTTTTTATATTAGAAACATTGCTACGATCGTTGTGACAACAAGACCAATAGCAACGGGTATTAGATTTCGCCGTGCTAACTCAAAAGGATCAACGTTACAAATGGCCGCTGCAGGAATTAACGCCCATGGTACTAAAGTTCCGCCGCCAACCCAGATGGCTGCAATTTGACCGAGTGCCACTAGAGTAGCTACACCTTTACCAATTGCAACTGCAAACAAGCCCGCGACTGAACCTGCGAGGGATATTCCTGAAAATCCAGAGCCATCCAAACCCGTAATCGCTCCTACAGTGGTTAGTGTCACTGCTCCGACCACTTTACTCAATGGAACAATATTCGCTAACGCGATACCAAGGTCATTTACGATACCTTGCGAACCATTTGGTAAAAAATCACCAACGATTTTTCCAAAACCGGCATCACCTAAATAAAAGAATGCCGCTATTGGGATGACAGGACCAAAAACCTTAAAACCAAATGTAAACCCATCAATTAGAAAGCTTGTGGTTTTTTCAAGACCTTTGTTTTTATGGCTGACCATGGTTATTAGGAGGAGGATAAAAATAGATGTTCCGCCAACTAAAGCAGTTGCGTCACCGCCAGTCAGGTCAAGAGTAAACATACCAGCAACGTCAATGGCGAATAAAATCGGTACGAGAATGGCAAAGAATCGCTTTTGGCTAATGGAAAGGAGATTTTTCTCGGAAGTGGTTTGTTCTGTTGACTCTACAGGTACATATGGAGTTGGCTGCAAGACACCATTTTTCATATCTCTCCTCAGAAAATAGAAGGCAGCAATAGTAGTCACAACCCCCATAACAACTACTAATGGAATACTGGCACTGATGACATCACCGATTGGAATACCAGCAGCGTCTGATGTTAATTTAGGTGCAGCCTGTATCACATAATCTCCTGATAAGGCTATACCGTGTCCAAACAAATTCATTGCCATGGCAACACCCAAAGCTGGAAGACCTGCCCGTAGGGCGACAGGAAGGAGAACGGCCCCTAATAATGCTACAGCTGGGGATGGCCAGAAAAACCAGGAAATGACCATCATTAAGATACCAATGGTCCAATATGCGAGTGCAGGGTTACGAATTAATTTTGTAAAAGGTGAAATCATTACGTCGTTTATACCGGTCGAAGTTAGGGTTTTGCTCATAGCCACAATAATGGAAATGACTAAGATGGTTGATAATAACTCGGTAATTGCATAAATAAAGCTGTTGAAGATACTGCTGACTGAACTGCTTAAGGAACCAGTTGCAGTAATGGCAATAAGGAATATTCCGAGAATACAAATAAGTGAAGTATCTCTCCGTTTGACCATAAATCCGATAATAAGTGCAATAAAGACGACATATATCCAATGGAGAGCTGAAAGCTCGACAGGCATACAAATGACCTCCTCTCATCATCATCTAAGGACGATAAATAGGTATTCGCCCGTGGATGTAATACAGGATATGAAAAAAGTTTTAGGTGGTGAGAGGTATTTAAATTTATTCATTCTTAAAATGTGCCAGGCTAGAGGAGAATAGGTGATTCCCGTGATCAACACAGGTGTGGACTTCCAAAAAAAGGGTCACATGAGCTTAATCATGTGACCCTTTTTGGTCAGCAGGTATAGTATATTTGCTGACATATGGCGCGCTAATAAATATATTAGAGTGATTAACATATTCATATCCTTTTTCTATAGTAGAATCCAAAAGATTTTTACTGTTTTCAAATGTGAGTTGACTATCCCATATCGTCAGGATTATATAAACATTAGAGGATAATGGGCGAAGGACTCGGATTGCGATAAGTCCCATTTCTTTTTCAAGCAGTCTGGGAAGATCCTTTAAATGGTATTCAAATAGAGACCTGTTTTCTTCCGTTACTGGGATGTAGTTAATCACAACCAAGCCTTTCTTCTCAATTAACCCAGATGTTGCTAATACCTCATATTTACTTGGTTGTTTAAATACAGTTTGTGTACTCGTTTCATGTAAAAGAAGGGCACTATCTTCATTAACCATTGTTACCATTAACTCAGACGGATACCTCTCTTCAATCTCTTTTAAGTATTCAAATGTCCCTGTAGCAATATAAACATTCATTTTCATTACCTCACCTGTTCTATGTTTACATACTAGGGTATGCTATACATTTATATAAATTCATCTCGAATCATTTCTTTCACACTAGGCTGTGATAAAGCTGCATGTTGATATTGCTAATCAACAGAACAATTCATTAAATTAAAAACGACTTTTTTTTGACACTTTCCATTGTAACCTATACACCAATAGGAATAATCGATATAGTGAAAACAGTGCTATGTACTCTATAAAGTTTTTAATTTTAGGCTTCATATATTAAAATAGAACGAGACATGTCTTTTGAAAGGTGGATTTATTTACATGACGAAGCAAATCAACGATACATTTTTAAAAGCAGCGAGAGGAGAAAAGACAGATCACGTGCCAGTCTGGTACATGCGTCAGGCAGGAAGGTCACAGCCAGAGTACAGAGAAATTAAAGAAAAATACTCATTGTTTGAAATTACTCACCAGCCTGAGCTATGTGCGTATGTAACCCGCCTTCCAGTAGAGCAGTACAATGTGGACGCAGCTATTCTATATAAAGATATTATGACCCCGCTGCCGGCAATTGGCATGCAGGTAGAAATAAAATCTGGGATTGGTCCTGTCATTGACAATCCAATCACATCCTTAGCAGATGTTGAAAAACTTGGTGAAATTCATCCTGAAGAGGACGTACCTTACGTATTAGATACGATTAAATTATTAACTCAAGAACAATTGTCCGTACCTTTAATCGGATTTTCTGGCGCTCCTTTCACACTCGCTAGTTATATGATTGAAGGTGGACCTTCGAAAAACTACAACAAGACAAAGGCATTTATGTACTCTGAACCAAAAGCATGGTTCGCATTAATGGAAAAACTTGCTGATATGATTATTACATATGTGAAATCGCAAATTAAGGCTGGTGCTAAAGCGATTCAAATCTTTGATTCTTGGGTGGGAGCTTTGAATGTTGAGGACTATCGCTACTTTATTAAGCCAGTCATGAATCGAATTTTTACAGAGCTAAAAGAAGAAAATGTGCCACTTATTATGTTTGGAGTAGGTGCTAGTCATCTTGCTTTAGAATGGAATGACCTCCCGCTGGATGTAGTTGGGTTGGACTGGCGTTTGCCGATTCAACAAGCAAGAAAATTGGGAATCCATAAGACCGTTCAAGGTAATCTTGACCCAGCAATCCTGTTATCACCTTGGGAAGTGATTGAAGAAAGAGCTAAAGCTATTTTAGACCAAGGTATGGCAGAGGGCGGCTATATCTTTAATCTTGGACATGGGGTTTTCCCGTCGGTTAACCCGGCAACGTTAAAAAAATTAACCTCATTTGTCCATGAGTATTCTGCATCAAAACTTGGCAGATAAATACGGCCTTCGAGTGTTAATATTGGTAAGACAAGTGTTTTTTTGGCACAATATAATATGCATGAAAAAAGAGGGCCCTAAAAATTAGAGGCCCTCTAAATCCTGATATGTACCATTTTTACAATAAATACTTTAATTTGCAGAAGGCAGCGAGATTAAAAATGAGGTGCGGAAGATGATGAAAAAGAAAATGGGCTTACTCGTAATGGCATACGGAACCCCATATCACTTAGATGACTTGGAACGTTACTATACACATATTCGGCATGGCAGAAAGCCTACTCCAGAAATGATTGAAGAGTTAAGGAATCGCTATGAAGCAATTGGCGGTATATCACCATTAGCCAAAATTACAATAGAGCAGGCAAAAAAACTTGAAGAACATATAAATCAAGTTCAAGATGAAATTGAGTTCAAAATGTATCTGGGCTTAAAGCATATTGAACCTTTTATTGAGGATGCAGTTAAAGAAATGCATTCAGATGGAATTAAAGAGGCCGTAAGTATTGTCTTAGCGCCTCATTATTCAACTTTTAGTATTAAATCCTATAATAACAGGGCAAATGAAGAAGCTGAAAAACTTGGAGGTATTAAAATCACTTCAGTTGACAGCTGGTATGATGAACCTAAATTCATTAACTATTGGGCAGATAAAATTAAAGGGATTTATGAACAGATGCCTCAAGAGGAAAAAAATGACGCTATGCTGATTGTTTCGGCCCATAGTCTTCCAGAGAAGATACTACAATTTGGTGATCCCTATCCAAGTCAGCTTCAGGAAACTGCCGATCTGATTGCAAAACATGCCGGAATCACTGACTATGCGATTGGCTGGCAAAGTGCGGGGAACACACCTGATCCATGGTTAGGACCTGATGTTCAAGATTTGACTAGGAACTTAGCAAAAGAACATCCATATAAAGCATTTGTTTATGCGCCGGTTGGCTTTGTGTGTGAACACTTGGAAGTCCTCTATGATAACGATTACGAGTGTAGGATAGTGGCTGAGGATTTAGGAGCAAGTTACTATCGTCCTGAAATGCCGAACGCACATGCTAATCTAATTGATGCAATGACTACGGTTATTTTAAAAAGATTAGCCAATTGAAAGCATACAGAATAAAGAAAGAAGGGTGACATCCGTGACGGAGGAAAAAAAGAAGGTAGCCATTATTGGGGGCGGAATAGCGGGCCTTACTGCGGCATTCTACCTTCAAAAAATCATTCATGATAAAAAGCTGCCTCTTGAAATCAAACTGATCGAAGCTTCACAACGTCTCGGAGGTAAAATGCAAACCGTAATAAGAGACGGTTTCACCATTGAAAGAGGTCCCGATTCCTTCTTGGCTAGAAAAACCAGCATGATTAGACTAGCAAAGGAAGTAGGGATGGAGGAGCAGCTAGTATCGAATTCAACTGGGACATCCTATGTTCTTGTAAATGACAAGCTCTATTCGATGCCTGGGGGTTCCATTATGGGAATCCCGACTGAGATAGGACCATTTATTACGACGGGGTTGTTTTCAATACCAGGAAAACTAAGAGCAGCAGCGGATTTTGTTTTACCAAGATCTGAAGGAAATACAGACCAGTCTTTAGGTGAATTTTTTCGAAGAAGGCTGGGTGATGAGGTTGTTGAAAATTTGATTGAACCGTTATTATCTGGTATTTATGCTGGTGATATAGATCAAATGAGCCTAATGTCGACCTTCCCACAGTTCTATGAGGTTGAACAAAAATATCGCAGCCTTATAGTAGGAATGAAAAAAACCACACCGTCAAAACCAAAAATACAACCACCTGCCGAGAAGAAAAAAGGTGCATTTTTAACCTTTAAGTCTGGCCTTCAGTCCTTTGCTGAAGGAATAGAAGCGAAACTGGACCCTAATTCTATATTAAAAGGGCACCGAGTCGATAAAATTACCAAGACTAATGACCAATATGAACTTTATCTAAATAACGGTGACACATTGATAGCTGATTGCATTGTTGCCGCAACACCGCATAAAATAACACAATCCATGTTCTCGGACTATCGCTTTTTTGACCCTTTAAAGGCTGTACCCTCAACATCTGTTGCAACCGTAGCACTTGCATTTCCTGAAGAAGCGATAAAAAAAGATATTGATGGAACTGGATTTGTTGTTTCTAGAAATGGTGATTATTCTATAACAGCTTGCACCTGGACACATAAAAAATGGGCTCATTCCACTCCAAAGGGCAAGGTTCTGCTGCGCTGTTATGTAGGAAGAGCAGGAGACGAAACCATCGTCGATCTTTCTGATGATCGAATTATTCAGATTGTTCTTGATGATTTAAGCAGGACAATGGATATTGGAATTCAGCCTGAGTTTGCTGTTGTTTCGCGCTGGAAGGATTCCATGCCGCAATACACAGTAGGACATAAACAGCGACTAGAGACAATCAGAAAGCATATTAAATCGGAACTGCCTGGTGTCTTTTTAGCCAGTGCTTCTTACGGCGGTGTCGGGCTTCCTGATTGTATTGACCAAGGTGAAGAGGCTGTTAAAGGTGTATTAGAGTATCTAAATGTCACAGAATAAACTCGAAGCTGTTTTAAAATAGCTTCTTTTTTTATAATCAAGGGGGTTATGAGATTGAAGTTGACAATTATCGGTTATTGGGGCGGTTACCCGAAGAAAAACGGTGCAAGTTCAGGTTATTTATTGGAGCATGAAGGATTTAAGATGTTAATTGATTGTGGCAGCGGTGTTCTTGCAAAAATGCAAAATATCATTGAGCCAGAAGAGCTTGATGCGGTCGTGATTTCTCATTATCATCCAGACCACATTGCGGATATTGGTGTCCTGCAGCACGCACGATTGATACAAGGCTTCTTAGGAAAGAGTTTTCCGACATTACCTATCTATGGACATTCTTTAGACCATACAGAATTTGCGAAGTTAACCTACAAAGAAATTACGAAGGGAACTGCATATTCACCTAATGATGTTTTGACTGTCGGACCCTTCCGAGTTTCCTTTTTAAAAACAGACCATCCAGTGACTTGCTTTGCAATGAGAATAGAAGCAAACGGACAATCTATTGTATACACAGCAGATAGTTCCTTTAAAGAAGAATTTATAGAGTTTAGTAAAGGCGCAGATCTTTTATTATGTGAATGTAATTTTTATCAGCACCAAAACGGCAAATCAGCAGGTCATATGAATAGCATTGATGCAGGGAAATTTGCTGCAAGAGCTGAAGTTAAACAACTAATTCTTACTCATCTGCCACATTACGGAGAGGTTTCTAAGCTTATTAGTGAAGCCCGTACAGAATATACTGGTATAATAAAACTAGCTGAAGAATTTCAAACTATTTCGCTATAAGAAGGGGGAAGGCCGTATGTTATTTATTGATAATAAGGGCATTACAGATCCAAGAATAAATCTTGCCATTGAAGAATATGCGTTAAAAAATCTCGATATCAATGATACGTATTTATTATTTTACATAAATGAGCCATCGATTATCATAGGAAAAAACCAAAATTCCGTTGAAGAAATTAATACAGAGTATGTTGAGAGTAATGGAATCCATGTCGTGCGTAGATTGTCTGGCGGGGGAGCGGTCTATCATGACCTAGGCAACCTTAACTATAGCTTCATCACAAAAGATGACGGCGATAGCTTTCATAATTTCCGTAAGTTTACAGAGCCAGTGATTGCTGCACTAAAGCAGATGGAGGTAAATGCAGAATTAAGCGGCAGAAACGATATTTTAGCTGAAGGCAGGAAAATATCCGGAAATGCCCAATTCTCGACGAAGGGAAGGATGTTTACCCATGGAACACTCCTATTCAATTCTGAAATGGAGCATATCGTCTCAGCCCTGCGAGTGAAAAAGGATAAAATTGAATCCAAGGGAATCAAGTCTGTCCGCAGCAGAGTGGCGAATATTTCAGAATTTTTGTCAGAGAAAATGACCATAGAAGAGTTTCGCTCCGCTTTGCTTAAGTTTATCTTTCAAGAGAAAGAAGTTACGGAGTATGTGCTTACCAATGAAGATTGGGAGAAAATCCACCAACTCTCCAAGGAACGCTACCAAAATTGGGATTGGAACTACGGCAAATCGCCGAAATTTAATCTTCAGCATTCACATCGGTTCCCAGTGGGGCAAATTGATGTCCGCTTAGATGTTGATAAGGGAGTCATTGAAAACTGTAAAATTTATGGCGACTTTTTTGGTGTGGGAGATGTAAGTGATATTGAAAATAAACTAAAGCATGTTCGCTACGATAAGAGCGAGTTAGAAGCTGCACTTAAAGATGTGGACACAATTTTTTATTTTGGAAATGTATCAAAAGAAGAATTTATCAACCTTATATATTAGAGTTTTGCACGGTGAATATTCACCGTGTATTTTTTTAGGCTTTCTAGTGGTTTACATAGATAAGGTATAAAACCTTCTGTGGGTTAATTTATTATTTCTATACTAGTTGATTAAAAGTCCATGCCTTCTCTTTTTCTCAGAATAAATTATTAGTCAATAAAAAATTAAAATGGGTAATTTTACGAGAAATTTGGCTTTTACTTAAAGGGGTAATAAAATGCGTGTTTCTGCTGGGAAATGGACAAAACATAAATTGATGTTGGAGAATGAAAGACTTGCATCCTTTTTGCCTGATACACAATATTTGGATAGAACTTCTCTAAATATCATGTTAGACAAGTATAATCAAATAATGGTAAAGCCTTGCAATGGTTTTCAGGGGAGAGGAATTATCCAAATCTCTTCATTATCAAATGAACAATTCGTGCTTCATATTGAAAGCAGTGAAACGTTGGTACACGGAAAAGAGAACATCTACGATTACTTAAAAGAGAATCACTTTCCAAGAAAAAGAAAGCGGTATATCGTTCAGCAAAGAATTCCACTTGCCACGATAAATAATAATCCATTTGATGTTCGTGTAATGGTACAAAGGAAAAAGGATTCATTAGAATGGGCAGTAACGGGTAAACTTGCAAGATTGGCAGCAAATAATTTTGTTGTTACTAATGTTGCAAAAGCAGTTTTATCAGTGGAAGATGCTATTGAAATATCACTGATAAACAATGAAAAAGTTAAAGATATTGTCGCTGATTTAGAGGAGGTTTCCTTGTTAATTGCGGGGCAATTATCAAATTCCTACTCCCAAAAACGTGTATATGGAATAGATCTTGGTATTGATTTGGAAGGGAAGGTCTGGATTATAGAAGCAAACCTAAGACCTGCTATTTCGATGTTCAAATATTTAAATGACGGCTCTTATGAAACCATTAAAGCTTTTAAAAGAGGATGAAAAATGGCTGAGTTTAACTTCTGCCCATACCTTTTAATGTGAATTGAATATAAATTATGGTAAAGGTCCTTATTACCTATTTATATTAGGAGGCGGAGGATAGGATGAATACGGTTGGTGTACTGCTTTCTAAAAGGGAATGGAGTAAGTTACTTAGCCAAAAAAACAAAAAGGACGAAATTTGGCATATTTATGCTAAGAAGGGTAGAGAGTTAGACCTTAAAATTCAATTCTTTACACTTGTTGATCTTTCTCTCGAGGGTTTAAAAACGCAGGCAATTGAATTTCAGAATAATTCAATGATAAAAATGGATATAATTGACATCCCGTCGATTATCTATAACCCCACAATGTTTTTTAAAAAAAAGAATATCAAAAAATTAAGGGAACTTTCTAACCACCCTAAAATTCAAGTCATTAATGAGCACCATATTATAAAGAAAAAAGAACTATCTGCATTAATGGATTCATATTTTGATATAAAAATAGATTTTGATGAAGAATACGAAGATGACGATTCTATATTCACCTTATATGTATTAGCTCAAAAAAAGTTAAATAATAAATGGAAATCCCCGCTTATGTACGCAAAAGATTCCAGCCAGAAATTATACTATCTAGAAGATGCCTCAATGGATGAATTATGGGAGTATAGCCAAAAGGTTTTAAATATCATTCACTATTATTACCCTGGAATTTTCGAGATTGGTATTGTATTTTCATTAAATAGTAATGGCTACTATTCCTTAAGTTCAACCTGTCCGATCAGTACCATTGTTAAAGACATTTATGAATGGAACGCTAAGATAGGTGAAAAAATATGCAAATTCCCATTTAAGGTTGCCAAGGAAATATTACAACAAAAGAATTCTCACGATGATAGCAGTAATCAATATAACGTTGCTTATCCACAATCAACCGAACTTTTATCAAGTCAATCTGAAGATAAAACGATCATGCAGTCTAATGAGGACAGTATTAATCTCTGGATTAAATTAAAGGAGTTTCAGGAAGAGGAAATGAGCCTGAAATTACCAATACTTGCGTCAAAATTAATTCCCAGTGACCAAATCTCCATCCAGTTTGGAATGAAAGAACTAACCTGTAAAATTGACTTTATGGAGAGGGATTTTCGGTTAGAGCAAAATTCATTTACCAATCCTGTAGAAGTGATTATCTCTAGTGCTCTTTTAGTGAAGCTGCATATCCCTATGGACTTGACATATCAGTTAAAGATATCAAACGATAAAGTAATAATTGGTCCAACCATTGGGCTGCTGCTGGGAGAAAACAATCAACTGTACAGTCCAGGCTATATGGAAAAGTACTCTGACCGTTTAATGGAATATGAGAAATTTGGAGGTTTAGTTTTTGCCTTTTCCACGCGTTCCATCGATTGGGAGGAAGAGATTGCCTATGGGATGCTGTATGATCCAACTCTTAAAGAGTGGAGATATGATGCTGTACCAATTCCAGCTGCCTTGTACCGTAGAAATTTTCATCAAAAACTTGATAGGATTAACCAGCTAATTGAAATGACAAATAAGAATTTATTCAATTCCCATTACTTTAAGAAATCCGATCTAATTTTATTAAAAGATGAAAAGGAAATTCGTAACCATGTTCCCGCCACACATCTGTTGAAAAAAATCGACGATTTAATTGAATTTATTCAGGATACGGAAAAGGTTATATTGAAGCCTGTCAACCTTTCACGAGGGAGAGGCATTTTCATTCTGGAAAAAAATCAAAAACATGATGATGGCTATATCTTATACGACCATCAAAATGATTTTATACTCCGGCATCTAATTCCTGATAACAAGGGATTAGAAGAAATATTAAAGAAGCTAAATATATTAAATAAGAAATATTTGTATCAGACGTACATTCCGCTTCTGAAAATAAACAATCGTCCTTTGGATGTGCGAGTAGTGATGCAAAAAAATGATATAAAAAGCTGGAAATGCTCTGGTATTGAATGCAGGGTTGCCGGTGAAAATGAGGTGTTAACCAATATTGCAAGAGGCGGAGAAGCAATGACCTTGGAGGAAGTAGTAATTGGATCAGGAATTAATCAATCTTACAATAAGATTTATGAGAGTATAATAAATCTTTGTCACAAGTTCTGTTTTTTAATCGATAGAAAAGACGAACACTATGCAGAATTTGGTTTAGATATCGGTCTTGATCAAGAGGGGTTTCCATGGATTATTGAGGCAAATATTTTTCCGAGTTTTAAAGGCTTTAAAGAAATGGACTATGAATTGTACTTGAAAATACGCACCCAGCCTATCTATTATGCTGTTCATTTACAAGGATTTTGCGTAAGTGAAAGTGAGGCAGGTAGTTCCTATGAAACATTTAGTAAAAAAAATTCCCATTCCTAATCCTATAATTCTCATCCTTTAAGTGCAGATTAGAATTAATAAAATTTACTGGAAAGAAGGAGATTAGGAAAATGAATACTCCAACCGTAGGAATATTAATAGGTGGGTTGATATATAGTCGAATTAAGAAAAACGGGTCTGATTTTGAGCCTATCAGTTTTTATGAAGAAGCCTGTATACAATATGGGCTGTCTCCTTGCTTTTTTCGATTAAAAGATATAACGCTTGAGACAAATCAAATTAATGCTTTAGTAAAAGGTGAAAAGGGAAAATATGAAATGAAGGTTATCACCATACCCAAAATTATTCATAATCGAGGACTTTTTTTTAGCAATGAATCAAAGTTAAAGATAAAGAGTCTTCAAAAAACCGGGGTCATTATTTTTAATGATAGGAATCGTTATGGAAAATGGGGTGTTCATGAAATTTTAATGAAAAATGAAGAATTGCAGCCCCATTTGCCTGAAACGAAACGAGCAAGTTCAAGGAATTTCATCGAAATGATGGATAAGTATAAAGAACTAATCATTAAGCCCAATAGTGGAAGTCTAGGCGGCGGGGTGGTTATGGTTGAAAAAAAAGATCGTGATCTTTGGGAAGTTCGATACCGTCAGAAGAGAGAGGCCTTTACTAACGAATGGCCAGAAATCATTCGTAAAAAGGTCTTAAATAAAAACTACATCATTCAGGAAAGAATTCCTCTTACAGAGTATCAAGGAAGCCCTTTCGATTTACGTGTTTCCGTCCAAAAAAATGGATTAGGAGAATGGCAGGTAACAGGTGTGGTCGGGAAAGTTGCTAAAATAGGAAATTATGTAACCAATGTTGCCAAGGGTGGTACCTGTAAAACGCTTAATGAACTATTAAACGAATATTCTGACTTGGACTTTAATGAAGTCTACCAATCCATTGAGGATTTTTCAATTAAAGCTGTAACTGAATTAAATAAGTATTTTCCTAACCTAGCGGATGTTGGGCTGGATATTGGTTTAACTTCTGAAGGTTTTCCCATGTTTATTGAATGTAATGGCCGCGATTTAAGATACTCATTTAAAATTGCCCAAATGCCTGAGGTATGGAAAGCAACATATACAACACCAATCAGTTATGCACGGTATCTTTTTGACTCTAAGATTGATGAGGAGTAAATTTATGAAGACTCGGGATGTGATTTATTTGCAAGGTATCGGTATGCTCCACTTCCGGGAAAATCCTGCAGATGTAAAAAAGGCGTATCCCTTTGCAGCCGTTGCGAAAATGGAGGGGATTCACTTTTTTTACTTTTCATTTAATAATGTGGACTTTGACAACATGAAGATTGATGGCTGGATGTATGAGGAAGGGAAGTGGATTCAAAAACAAGTAGATTTTCCTGCTGTTGTGATAAACAGTTGTAACCCAAAAACGGAGAACCAGACTAAAATATTAAAGAATTTAAAAAAATATGCCATTTTAACAAGCTTTCCTGTAGGGAACAAAATGAAAGTATACAAAAAAGTGAAAAAAGCAAAAGTGTTCGCCTCTTATCTAATTCCTTCCACTACTCTGCACAAGCCTGAAGAACTCATTTCATTTCTAAAAAATCAGCCGAGAGCCGTAATAAAACCTTTATCTGGAAATCATGGAAAAAAGGTGTTTTTTATTGAAAAAACGGAACAACAGTATAAAGTAACAGAAGAATTCAACACAATGTATATGAATGAAAAAGAACTTAACAGATACTTTCAGCCAATTATTACGGGACAAAAGTTTTTGATGCAGCCATTCATTGAATGTAAAACAAAAAATGGTCTTACGTATGATTTTAGATTACATGTTCAAAAAAATGGTGAAGGGAAATGGGAAATCAACTTGATCTATCCTAGAATAAGTGGTAATGCAAAAATGATTAGTAATATAAGCAGTGGCGGCTACCGCGGAGAATTAGCCTCCTTTTTAAAAGATGAATTTGGTGAGGAATCGAAAAAGGTCAAGGAAAGCCTTGAGGTTTTTGCTTTAACCTTTTCTGCTCATTTTGATACATTATATGAAAATTCCTTTGATGAGCTTGGTATAGATGTTGGTGTGGATGCAAACCAAAGACTGTGGATGTTTGAAGTGAATTGGAGACCAGGTTCAAAGAACAGGGAATTTGAAGTTGCCAAACGCCTTATTCCTTATTGTAAATATCTTATAAATAAAAATTGGAATACCTTAAAATGAAGCACAAGAATGCAGCATGCCCTTTAAAGTCATACAGATCCCCTTCTTATTACAGATGCGCGATAAAAGGTAAGTAGGAAGGGGATTTTGTTATGGATAATTATAGAGGTTGAAAATTGATAAATCTCGTAAAAGTTTTACTTGAATACTTAAATTTCTTTAAATATAATATATTTAGAAAATTTTTACGATTTAGTGAATGAGTATTCATTCACAAAAGGGAGGGAAATTATGAATTTATCAACTAGACTTCAGGAAACTGCTAAAAACGCAGCAGGCAAAACGGCCTATTATTTTATGGGACAATGTACTACATATGCTGAATTGGATGGGGCGATTACCAAATTCGCGTCCGGGCTTGAAAAGTTAGGAGTTAAACAAGGTGATCACGTTGCTTTGTTACTTGGGAACTCGCCTCATTTTGTCATTGGCTTATACGGGGCATTGAGGTTAGGAGCCACCGTTATTCCAGTTAATCCTATTTATACAGCAGATGAAATTGGTTACATTTTAAATAACGGTGATGTAAAACTTGTTGTTGCGCTAGATATGGCGATTCCATTAGCAGAAAAAGTCCATGCCTTCCTGCCTAAGGTAGAGAAGTTTGTATTCTGTGAAACTAGTGAAAATGGTATCTCTCAGCATAATGTTGAATCTCTCACACTTTACTCTAAAATGAAATCGTTTACAGAGGTGATTGCCTCTGGTGATCTCACCTACCAAGGCCCAGAGCTGAAAGATGATGACACAGCCATTATACTTTATACTTCGGGGACTACAGGGAAACCAAAAGGTGCGATGTTAACCCACAAAAATTTATATAGCAATGCCAGTGATGTAGGAGATTATTTAAGGATGAATGATCAAGACCGTGTCATCACTACCCTGCCTATGTTCCATGTATTCTGTTTAACGGTGGCTTTAAACGCACCATTATTAAGTGGAGCTACCTTGTTGATCGCTCCAAAGTTTAGTCCTAAGGAAATTTTTGAATTAGCAAAAGAGTATGAAGCGACGGTTTTTGCAGGGGTTCCAACGATGTATAATTTTTTATACCAATACCCTGAAGGCAATCCTGAAGATTTTAAATCTCTAAGATTATGTATATCTGGTGGTGCTTCATTACCTGTTGCCCTGCTTAATAACTTCGAGAGGAAATTCAATGTCCGGGTTTCTGAAGGTTATGGTCTATCAGAGGCTTCTCCAGTTACCTGCTTCAATCCACTGGACCGCCCGCGTAAAGCCGGTTCAATCGGAACTTCTATCCTTCATGTTGAAAACAAAATTGTCAATGAACTAGGAGAGGAACTACCAGTTGGGACCGTGGGTGAATTAATTGTATCTGGTCCGAATGTCATGAAAGGCTATTACAAAATGCCTGAAGAAACAGCTGCTGCCATACGTGATAGCTGGTTATATACAGGTGATTTGGCAAGAATGGATGAAGATGGATACTTTTACATCGTCGATAGAAAGAAAGATTTGATTATTGTCGGCGGTTTTAATGTCTATCCTCGTGAGGTGGAAGAAGTGCTGTATAATCATCCTGATGTAGTAGAAGCAGCGGTACTTGGTGTGCCAGATTCAAATCTCGGAGAAGCAGTTAAATGCTATGTTGTGAGCAAAAATCCGAATACGACTGAAGAGCAATTACTTGAGTATTGCAGAGAACATCTAGCCAAGTATAAAGTTCCTGCTTCCATTGATTTCTTGGAAGAACTTCCAAAGAATACAACAGGAAAAATATTAAGAAGAGCACTAAAAACTCAAATTTCTCAGACGGTTTAAAAACAATTGGCTAAAAGGGAAAACATGGCAGAATTATCGCCATGTTTTTTTTATTTCATTATTTTTAAAAATTTGATAAAATTTACTTTTGATTCAAGGGGGGATAAAGTTGTCTGATTTTGCAATTGGAAAAGAATCTACGGAGTTTAAAAAAGGATTACAGGCGGGGATCAGCATCGGTATTGGCTATTTTCCGATTGCTTTGACTTTTGGTCTTCTTGCCAAAACATCAGGACTATCTATTTATGAATCCGTATTAATGAGTATGATAGTATTTGCAGGGGCGTCACAATATATCTCGTTAAGCCTCCTGGCCTATGGGACAGGAATAGTTGAAATTGTTTTAACTACGTTCATTGTGAACATTCGTCATTTTTTAATGTCGACTTCTTTGAATGAAAAGTGTGAGGATGACCATCTTGGCAATAAAATGCTTTATTCTTTTGGGATTACCGATGAGACCTTTTCTGTTGTGGCGACGAGAGAAGGGACAGCGACTACCGGTTTTATGTTCGGAGTCAATTTATTGGCCTATTCTAGCTGGGTTATTTTTACTGGGATTGGGCATTTGATAGGGGCCAGTCTTCCACAAACATTACAAGAAAGTATGGGTGTAGCACTTTATGCCATGTTTATTGGACTCTTAGTTCCATCCTTGAAAAAAAGTGTGAAGGTGTTATTTCTAGCCTCCTTAGCTGCAATATTTAATACGATTTTTACCATAGGCGGTATTATGGCACAAGGATGGGCGATTGTTACCTCCACTATTTTATCGGCTGTTATGATTGAGCTGATTGAAGTGATAAAAGCAAGGCATTGGGGTGTAAAGCATGAAAAGTGAAATAGTATGGATGATTATTGGAATGGGATTAGTTACATATATACCAAGAATGCTTCCGTTTGTTTTGTTTAAAGGTTTGGAGCTGCCGCCATTTATCCAAGGTGTATTGAAAAATGTTCCTTACGCAACCCTTGGAGCATTAATTTTCCCTGCAATTATCTTTCTTCAAAAAGACGATATATGGTATGGAATCGCCGGTGCAGCTGCCGCATTTGGCGCTGCTTTCTTAGGGGCAAATGTCATTGTTGTTGTTCTTGGTTCTATCACAGTCCTTGCCCTATATTCATATTTTCTCTAAGTCGGTTTAACCCGGCTTTTTTTAGTTCTAAAAATAAACTTTATATCTAAACTAAGTATAGAGAGGTTGGACAAAAAGGGGGACAAAACATGGTTAGAAAAATGGGAGTCTATGCAGTTTTGGCCTATGTAATATATGGGTTGTTTTTTTATTGGTATTTATTTCACTTTGCAGACTCGAGCCTGCCCTTTGAATATCAAGGAACGAAAGCCGATCCTGCAACTTTTTTGAATGGCAGGGAATTAATGCTAAGTGAAGAGTATTCAAAAATAAGAAACTTGTTATTTTTTCTATCCACACCCTTTGAATGGCTTTTCTATTTTCTGATTTTATTATTTGGCTTTTCGAAGGCGTTTAAATCATGGGCAGAAAGTTCATCCAAGTATAAGTTGCTGCAAACGGCTATATACCTTATTTGGCTTTCATTTTTTGCATTTTTGGCTACATTGCCTCTTAGCTATATTAGTTACAACTTGTCAAAAACCTATAATATATCAACACAAACCTTTGCCTCCTGGATGAAGGAGGAGTTAATTGATTTTTGGATTAATTATGGGACTTTACTGATTATTGTGCCAGTCCTTTATTGGCTCATGAAAAAAAGTGTTAAACGTTGGTGGCTCTATGCTTGGATATTGTCTATACCTTTTACTTTGTTTATGATGTTTTTACAGCCAGTAATTATTGACCCGCTATATAATGATTTTTATCCTTTGAAAAATAAAGAATTGGAAACGAAAATATTAACGTTAGCAGATAAAGCGAAAATTCCTGCCGAACATGTTTTTGAAGTGAATATGTCCAAGGAGACGAATTCCTTAAATGCTTATGTATCAGGGATTGGCTCTAACGCAAGGATTGTACTATGGGATACCACCCTAAATAAATTATCAGATGATCAAATATTATTTATCATGGCCCATGAAATTTGTCATTATGTTGAAAATCATATTTACATTGGAATTGCTTTGTATGTATTGTTCTCGCTTTTTGGTTTGTATTTAACCTATCGAATAATGAATTGGATGGTTGTGCGTTATGGAAAAGAATTGAAAATACCAGATGTAAAAGACATTCGGTCTTTGCCGCTCTTTTTCATGATCATATCAATGCTACTGTTTGCATCCAGTCCTCTATCTAATCTAATTTCTCGATATGAGGAAACCAGGGCTGACAGATATGCGATTAATATGACTCAGAATCCTGAAGCTGCTATTACGTCTTTCCAGGAACTAACCCGTTCTGGCTTGACCCAAGTTAACCCGCCTTTACTAGTAAAGATATTCCGTTACAGTCATCCTTCTATGCTTGAGCGTATTTCAATGCTTGAGGAATTTGAAGTTCAACAACGAAAATAAAAAATGGGAAAGGAGAATTTTCTCCTTTCCCATTTTTTATTTTAAATAGTGTCGTGTCTACGTTCCAAATCGTTTGTTTATCTCAACTAATTGTTTTGATAAAAGATAAAAATTTTGTTTATCGCGATGGTCAATCGCACAGTCGATTTTTTTCAGCAGTTTTTCTCTTTCGACATTTAATTGAATTTCTGATAGAAGCATATCAATGTATAAATCTTGGACAAAGTTCTCTTTCCTTTGACGTTTCATGGCACCAATTTTCATTAATTCCGTGTATGATTTCTCATTCATCAAAATCACCTCTGATGCTTTTTAATATTATATGGGTTTATTTTGATAATATCAATAAATATTTATAATTTTCAGTTTTATTTTTCTGTAATAACTTTGTGAATAAATTCGCAACAATTCAGAGAAATCAATAAACGATTCAACAAAAGTGATATGATGGATAAAATTGCTAATGGAGTTGAAAAGATTGAAGCTAAAACAAATTAAAGAATATGAGGTAAATCCATTTACGATGTTCGTCAAACCCATCACGTATGGCAGTAAAATTTATTCGGAGATTTTCGAAGTAGAGGATGAATTTTTATCCCCCTTTAAACCACTCGATATTATAAGAAATAGTTGTGAATATTACGGGAGTGATTATGAAGGTCGTAGAAATGGTACAAAACAGTTAGTTGGTTATGCCCATAAGATTCCAATTGCAATTGATCCTACAAACCGCATTTTTTTCTTTCCTACCACTTCACCAAGCCGTCAAGAATGTATTTGGATTTCCCATGAACATGTAAAAGATTACGAACGAGTGAATCCCCAAGAAACGGTAATCCTTTTTAATAATAACCAGTCATATAAATTCCCTGTTTCATGCAGCTCAATCATCTCTCAACTAGAACGAACAGCTTACTTAAGAACGAAATTAATGCAAAGAATTGAATACAATGAAAAAAAGTCTTTTTATTTGTTACAACGGCCAAAGGCCATGGAGGCATCAGAAGATTCTTATCACTATGGTAAAAGGAAGGTTAAGGATAAACATTAAATTCTTAATGGGACAGGTGCTGTTTTTGAAAATAAAACTCCATTAATTCTTGAACTTTGTTGCGTATTCTTGGATTAAAGTAATTATGAGCTTCTTCATACCCTTTGTACAAGAACAAAAACATAGTAAAGGCATCGTCCCGTTTTGTTTCTATTACTTTTAGGTTATTCTTCTTCATATATCGTTTTACTTCGGCTAATTCCTTTTGAATACTTTTCATTGTTTCTTCAATTAGTTGTAAATAGGGTTTTTTTAATTTAAAAGGACTGTTTTCTACAACAGCTAAATCACGATTTAAGACAATTAATACCATAGGCAAATAGATGGCTTTCTCCATTATATTACGATCCTCATCTGGAATCCTGGTCATCCCATCATCCGCTCCTTTCTAAACTAATCAACAGAACATCCGTTCCTATTTTATCATACAAAAGTCTGATGGAAAACGCAATGCTTTAAAGATTGCGTTTTTTTGTTTGCAAAATTTGGTACTTGTATGAGAAAGTTTTTGATAGAAGGATATTTTCTAGGGGAAAATGAATTATATATAGACAGAATAAATTTGTCCTTAAAAATATGAAATAGATAGGTGAAGAAAGTATGAGATACGAAAAACATAGAAAAAGGAAAAAAAGAAAATCGACCTCTATAGTACTTGTCTTGTTGGTGCTGTTTGGTGCCACTGGAGGTTACGCATATTATCAGTATAAACAAGGAGTTAATCAATCATTAGAGAAAATTAATAATGATGAAAATAATGTTAACGAAGAAGTGTACACTTTTGAAGGAAAAAAGGACCAATATGGGGCCACAAATATCCTTTTATTAGGGAGCGATGCCAGAGAGGGCGAGAAAGCTTCGAGGGCCGATACTATTATGATTGCGCATTATAATGAGGATAAAGGAACTTATAAGCTTACGTCTATTATGAGAGACATTTATGTGAATATTCCTGGATATGGTAAGCATAAAATCAATTCTGCCTTTATGCGTGGCGGGCCAGAGCTGATGAGGAAAACAATTAAAGAAAACTTTGATATTGATTTACAGTATTTTGCGATAGTTGACTTTCAAGGTTTTGTGCAGTTAATTGATGAAGCATTTCCCCAGGGCGTAGAAATAAACGTCGAAAAAAAAATGTCAGCATACATTGATGTTCCACTAGAACCGGGGCTGCAAAGATTAAACGGGGAGCAAATGCTTAGCTTTGTACGATTTCGACATGATGCTATAGGTGACTTTGGCCGAGTTCAACGTCAGCAACAGGCACTTCAGGCTATTAGTGATCAGCTTTCGGGCATTCAAACGATCCCAAAACTCCCTAAATTAATAGGTGTGGTCACACCATATATCAACACAAACATGGATACAGGAGATATATTGTTTATGGCGAAAGACTTCTTTGCAAAAGATAGAGGAGATATTCAGACCTTTAGAATTCCTATTGAAAATGGATATAAAGATGCAAAAATAAAAGGGGAAGGTTCTGTTTTGGATTTGGATTTAGAGTTGAATAGGGAAGCTTTTCACGACTTTTTAACGCAATAATCTAACGCATTCAGCGCTCAATGTAATAAGGTAGGGAGCAATCATATGGACTTTGAAGGAATCAAGGCTTGGTT
This sequence comes from Neobacillus driksii, assembly GCF_013409995.1. GTDB lineage: Bacteria > Bacillota > Bacilli > Bacillales > Cytobacillaceae > Neobacillus > Neobacillus driksii. The sequence goes on along the minus strand of NZ_JACCBX010000004.1, from coordinate 349,536 downwards.
CACACTAGAAAATATAATGGACTTAATTCAAGAGTACCGGTCCTTTGGACCGATACCCGGTGTAGTGCTGCCCATGATTGAAGCATTTTTACCGTTTCTGCCGTTGGTTATTTTTGTAATGGCTAATGCCAGTGCTTTTGGGCTATGGCTGGGATTTTTATATTCTTGGCTGGGATCATGCCTGGGAGCACTGATGCTTTTTTTGCTCATCAGGAAGTACGGACAAAAGAGAGTTTTTTCTTTTCTATCAAAACACCCAAAAGTTCAAAAGTTAATGGACTGGGTGGATCGGCATGGTTTTGGACCGCTCTTTTTGCTCCTTTGTTTCCCATTTACTCCATCTGTTGTGGTAAATGTTGTAGCCGCTTTTTCGAAAATCAGTATTTACCAATACATGCTTGCTGTCGCAATTGGCAAAATGGTGATGATTTTTACTATCAGTTTTGTTGGATATGATCTTCAATCATTGATTACTCGGCCTTACCGTACTGGCATAGTTTTTCTAGTTATTTTTATTCTTTGGTATGTTGGAAAAAGAATTGAAGTAAGATTGAATAAGAGCATGGAAAATGACCATAATGAGGAGATAAATAGGGGTAAAGAGCTGAAGAAGAGGAGGAGTTAAAAGTGAATATTGAATGGAAAAAAGAGGGGATAGAATGGGTTAAAGCTTTTGCAATTGGAATTATTATTTTTGCTTTTATACGAACTTTTTTCTTTTCTAACTATGTTGTTGAGGGGGAGTCGATGATGCCTACTCTTCAGGATGGAAACAAATTAGTAGTTAATAAGCTGGGCTACCAAATCAGTGATTTGAGCCGTTTTGATGTCATCGTTTTCCATGCAAATGAGAAAGAGGATTTTGTCAAGCGAGTGATTGGTCTTCCAGGGGATAAGATTGAATTTAAAGATGACGAATTATTTATCAACGGACAAAAGTACAAGGAACCCTTTTTAAATGTATATAAGCAAGAAATACCGGGTGTCAAACTTACAGGAGATTTTAGTTTGAAAGAAATCACAGGTGAAAATACTGTACCAGAAGGAAAGTTATTTGTATTAGGGGATAATCGCTTAGGCAGCTGGGACAGCAGGCATTTTGGATTCATTTCAGTCAGCCAAGTGGTTGGAAAAGTCGACCTTCGTTACTGGCCGCTAAACGAAATGGATGTTCAATTTTAAATTAGAATAGATTAGAAACCTGAGAGCGCGATAATCATATCGTCTCTTTTTTTGTTTTAAAAATTACCATTACTGGTTTAAATCTGTATGAATTGTTCCAAACGTTTGTGCTCCTTTTGTGATAAAATGAGAGTATTAGATTAAAGTAGGGTAATCGGAAAGCGGGGAAGAAACATGTCTTTAAGAATGGTAACCGGAAGGTCGGGAAGCGGTAAAACACAAATATGCATGAATGAAATTGAAGACCGGCTGCTGGAAAATCCAGAGGGAGCGCCGATTATTTATATCGTTCCAGAACAGATGACCTTTTCAACAGAATATCGTTTGGCGACTAATCCAAAACTTGGGGGAATGATTCGTGCCCAAGTTTACAGTTTCTCACGGTTAGCTTGGCGGATTTTGCAGGAGACTGGCGGTATAAGCAGGTATCATCTAAGCAGTGTAGGAGTAAGCATGCTCATTCGGAAAATTATTGAAGATAAAAAAGACCAATTAAAATTGTTTCAGCGTGCTGCTGATAAAAATGGATTTGTTCAGCAAGTTGAACAAATGATTACTGAATTTAAGCGTTATTGCATTTCCCCAGATGAGCTATTCCAAAAGGCTAAGGGGAATGGTGAAACAGCCTCTATAGCCTTGCAGGATAAACTAAATGATTTAGAGATTATATATAGACAATTTGAAGATGAGGTCTTTGGGAAGTATATTGATTCCGAAGACTATTTTCGTTTGCTTTCAGAAAAGGTTTCTGCATCAATCTACTTAAAAGAGGCGGAAATTTATATAGATGGATTTTATAGCTTTACACCACAAGAATACTTGGTCATTAAAGAGTTAATGAGGCATTGTCAGAGAGTAACGATCACTATGACAACGGACAGAACTTCTTTTGAAACGCAGCCAGATGAATTGGATTTATTTCGATTGTCGAGTGATGCTTGCTGCATTTTAAACGATATTGCCAAAGCTGAAGGAATTCAATTAGAGCCTCCTCTCTATCTGTCACATCAGCAGAAATGGAATCAGTTATCTTTACAGCATTTAGAAAAACATTTCGATACTAGGCCAGCGGTCCCTTATTATGGAGAAACAGACATCCATATTGGTCAAGCAGTGAATCGTAGAGCTGAGATAGAGGGGATAGCGCGCGAAATTCTCCAGTTGGTTCGGACAAAGAATTTTCGTTATAAAGACATCGCATTACTGATAAGAAATGGCAGTGATTATCATGAAATCGTCGAGCCAGTTTTCTCCGATTATCAAATTCCATTTTTTATTGACCAAAAGAGAACGATGCTGAATCACCCATTGATTGAATTAATTCGCTCAACATTAGAAGTAATTCAAACATTTTGGCGTTATGAGCCTGTTTTTAGAGTAATCAAAACGGAATTAATATACCCGCTTCAGGAAAATCCAAAACGAATGCGGGAAAAAATGGATAGACTAGAAAACTATGTACTTGCTTATGGTATTAAAGGCAGTAAATGGACAAGTAAAGACCGCTGGACGTACCGTCGCTTCAAGGGTCTTGAAATGGAAGCAAATGTGCAAACCGATGCTGAAAAAGAAATAGAACAGCAATTGAATGAATTAAAGCTTATGGTATCAGCACCGATACTACGATTATCGAGAAGGCTTAAAAAGGCAGACACTGGCCGAAAACTTTGTGAAGCAATCTATTTATATCTAGAAGAATTAGATATTCCTTCAAAACTAGAAAATTGGAAAGTAGAAGCCGAGCAAAAAGGTAATCTATTAAAAATGCGTGAGCATGATCAGGTGTGGAATGCATGTATCGAACTCCTAGATCAATATGTGGAAATATTAGGGGATGAAGCTGTTCCCTTAAAGTCTTTTTCCGCTATCTTGGAAGCGGGATTTGAATCACTCTATTTTTCATTGATTCCCCCTGCTTTAGATCAGGTTATCATCGGGGATTTAGAAAAATCTCGACTGACGGACATAAAGGCAGCCTTTATTGTTGGTGTTAATGAGGGGATATTGCCAGCTAAAATTGCAGATGATGGGATATTATCTGATGACGAGCGTGAAACGTTAATAGGTGCAGATTTAATAGTGGCGCCAAGCAGCAGAACACGCCTATTGGATGAGAATTTTATAGCCTATAAAGCCCTAACTACACCTTCAGAATCTCTTTATGTCAGTTACCCGCTCGCTAATGATGAAGGAAAGGCATTAATAGCTTCTTCGTATATTAAGAGATTGAAAGATATGTATCCAAATGCAGAAGAACATTTTTATGGTACAGATGCTGCGGAGCTAACAGAAGGAGAACAATTAAACTTTGTTACTAATTACAAAACAACTCTATCTTACTTGACCTCACAACTGCAATTGCAAAAGCGGAATTATCCTATTTCCGATTTGTGGTGGGATGTGTATAACTTTTATATCAACGGAGAGTGGAAGGGACGTGCTGAGAAGGTATTTTCCAGTCTCTTCTATACCAACCAGGCGGTACAGCTTTCAAAGGAAACAGCGGACGAATTGTACGGAAATACGATACAGGCCAGTGTTTCACGAATGGAATTGTATAATGGCTGTGCGTTTTCGCATTTTGCACAGCATGGGCTAAAGCTTCGTGAACGTCAAGTTTTTCGTTTGGAGGCACCTGACATAGGAGAATTGTTTCATGCTGCTTTAAAGCACATCTCCGACTTTGTAAATGAGCAAAGACTTAGCTGGGCATCTCTAACAAAGAAACAATGTGAAGAACTTGCCAAGGAGGCAGTGACTGCTTTAGCTCCTAAGCTGCAAAATGAAATTCTTTTAAGCTCAGAACGGCATCACTATATCAAACGGAAATTAGAACAAATAATTACCCGGGCCTCACAAGTATTAAGCGAACATGCTAAAGTAAGTGGATTCTCACCTATCGGATTAGAATTGAGCTTTGGGCGAAATGGCAAGCTCCCGCCATTAACATTTTCACTAAAAAACGGAAAACGTATGGAATTAGCCGGCCGTATCGACAGGGTCGATCAAGCAAAGGGTGAAAACAATAGTACTTACTTACGTGTGATAGATTATAAATCGAGTGAAAAAGATGTTAATCTTAACGAGGTATACTATGGACTGGCATTGCAAATGTTAACCTACCTAGATATTGTCATTACACATTCGGACGAACTGGTAGAAATGAAAGCAAGCCCTGCAGGAGTTCTTTATTTCCATGTCCATAACCCGATGATAAGTACTACTAAATTATTGACGATTGATGAAATCGAAAAGGAAATCATGAAAAAATTCAAGATGAACGGTTTAATGGTAGGTGACCAAGATGTCCTCAAGCTGATGGACCAAAGTCTTGAATCAGGTGATTCGCAGATTATTTCGGCAGGTATTAAAAAAGATGGCAATCTGACCAAGAAATCGAAAGTTGCGAGCCTAAATGAATTTGATGATTTAAGGAATTACGTTCGAAAGCTCTATCAGACTACTGGAGAGGCTATAGTGGACGGTCAAGTTGATATTGCCCCGTATAAACTGAAAGACAAAACACCATGTACATTTTGTGCCTACAAATCAGTTTGTCAATTTGATGAATCGATTGAAAATCATTATCGAATTCTAACACCTCAGCCCAAGGAAACAATATTTGAGTTAATACGAAAGGAGGTTGGCGCAAATGAGTAGTTTTGTAATACCTCCTAAACCTGATGGAGCAACCTGGACAGAAGATCAATGGAAAGCAATTATGGGAAAAAATAAAGATATTCTTGTTGCAGCAGCAGCAGGCTCTGGAAAAACTGCTGTGTTGGTCGAAAGGATAATCCAAAAAATTCTTTCTGAGGAAGATCCTATTGATGTGGATGAGTTATTAGTTGTAACATTTACAAACGCCTCTGCAGCTGAAATGCGTCATCGAATCGGAGAAGCATTAGAAAAGGCCATCAATAAGGACCCAAGTTCAAGGCATTTACGAAAGCAGCTAAGCTTATTAAATAAAGCTTCGATCTCAACATTGCATTCCTTTTGTATGGAGGTTATTCGTAAATACTATTACCTTATCGATGTAGACCCTGGATTTAGAATTGCTGATGAAACAGAGGCACAATTAATTCGAGATGAAGTAATGGACGAGCTATTTGAAGAGGAGTATGGAAAAAAGCATAATGAGCCATTTTTTAGATTAGTAGACTCCTTTACCAGCGACCGAAGTGATAGTGCCTTAATGGATATTGTCCGGGATATTTATGATTTTGCACGGTCGAACCCTGTGCCTAGTCTTTATTTACAGTCAATGATTGATATGTATGATATTTCTAAGATATCAAATCTCGAAGAATTACCTTTCATTCAAGCACTTATTTTTGATATTGAACTTCAATTAGAAGGTGCGAAGGAAATGATAGAGCGAGGCTTAGAAGTGACGAAGCTTCCAGGTGGTCCGGCACCTAGGGCGGAAAATTTCCTTGATGATATAAATGTGATTAATACTCTTATCCAGGCGAACCGGGACTCATGGTCAGCCCTTTATCATGCCATGCAAACATGGTCATTTACAAGAGCAAAACCAGTAAAGGGAGATCACTTCGATAAAGAGTTGACGGAAAAAGCTCAAAAGCTTCGTGATAAGGCGAAAAAGAAGATTCAGGATATAAAAGATGAACTTTTTCTAAGAAAGCCAGAGGGCTTCTTAAAAGATATGGAAGAAATGCGCCCTCTCATTGAAACGCTTGTCCATTTAGTCGCTGTTTTTTCTGACCGTTTTGAGAAAGAAAAACGAGAAAAAGGGCTGGTTGATTATGCGGATCTAGAACATTATTGCCTAGAAATCTTAACAGGGGAAATCAGCTCTCAGGGGAAATTTCATCCATCAGAAGCTGCACTAGCTTATCGGAATCATTTTAATGAAGTATTTGTTGATGAGTATCAGGACACGAATATGGTACAGGAGACCATATTAAAGCTAGTGGCAAAAGAAGATGAAACGAATGGCAATTTGTTTATGGTCGGCGACGTGAAGCAATCTATATACCGTTTTCGTTTAGCTGAGCCCAATCTATTCTTAGGAAAATATAATCGATTCAGACAGGACGGTAATGGTACAGGATTGCGCATTGACCTTGCGCGTAACTTTAGAAGCAGAAAAGAAGTACTTGAAGGGACCAACTATTTATTTAAACAGATCATGGGAGTTAAGGTTGGAGAAATTGAATATGATGAAGCTGCTGAACTACGGCCAGGTGCACCATATCCTGAAGATGAACCTTTTCCAATCGAGCTATTACTAATTAATCAAAATAATGATAGTAAAGAGGTATCTACTGAAGCTGCTGAATCCGAAACGGAGAATGTACCTTCTGAATTTGATGAAGTAGATTTAGAGAAATCCCAGCTTGAAGCTAGAGTGATGGCTTCTAAAATCAAACAATTAATTGCAAATGAAACCAAGGTTTATAATCCGAAAACAAATTCTTACCGTCCGATTATGTATCGAGATATGGTGATTCTGCTTCGATCCATGACCTGGGCACCGCAAATCATGGAGGAATTCAAACAACAAGGTATTCCGGTTTATGCGAATCTTTCCTCAGGATATTTTGAAGCAACGGAAGTAGCCATCATGATGTCGTTGCTAAGAGTGATCGATAATCCATTTCAAGATATTCCATTGGCTTCTGTTTTACGGTCGCCCATTGTTGGTCTGAACGAAGAGGAACTCGCACAAATACGTCTCCACAACAAGGGTACTTTCTGGGAGTCCGTGAAAAAGTTTTGTAAAAGCAGCCCATCAGAAAAAACAGAACTTTTATACGAAAAAGTCCGCCGTTTTTATGACAATTTGGAACAATGGCGTTCCATGGCGCGCCAGGGGTCACTCTCCGAATTGATCTGGCAGCTTTACAGGGATACACAGTTTTATGACTTTGCAGGTGGTTTGCCTGGTGGTAAGCAGAGACAGGCAAATTTACGTGCTTTGTATGACCGGGCAAGGCAATATGAGCAAACCTCGTTCCGAGGGTTATTCCGCTTTCTCCGTTTTGTAGAAAGAATGATTGAAAGAGGAGATGACCTAGGAGCAGCTCGAGCGCTTGGAGAGCAGGAAGATGTCGTACGAATTATGACCATCCATAGCAGTAAAGGACTTGAATTTCCAGTTGTTTTTATTGGAGGATTGTCGCGAAACTTTAATATGTCTGATATCCGTAAACCGTATATGCTTGATAAAGAGTACGGCTTTGCGGCAAAGTATGTAAATGTCGAAAAACGAATTTCCTATCCCTCTTTACCACAAATTGCTTTTAAGCGGAGAAAGAAGATGGAAATGCTCGCAGAAGAAATGCGAGTCCTTTATGTGGCGCTGACACGGGCCAAGGAAAAGTTATATTTAACAGGAACGTTGAAGGATGCCGATAAACAAATTGAACAGTGGACAGATGTTTCAACTAATACAAACTGGCTGCTTAAGGATTATGAACGGGCAGGTGCAGGCTGTTATATGGATTGGGTTGGACCAGCGCTGATTCGACACCAGGACAATATAGAGTTAAGGAAGATGGAGATTCAAAATCTGCTTATGCCTGAAGAGATTTCCTGTCATCCTTCTGCGTGGAAAATTTCAATTATGAATGCTGAAGAAATTAAAAATCAGGAAGTAACGAAGAGCTTGGAAGAGGACACCTTTTTAGAAAAGGTAGAGAACAAGGAAATCATCCCGCTATCATCTCCTTATAAAGAGGAGATTGAGTCTCGCTTAACATGGGAGTACTCCTTTACGAATGCCTCAACCCATCGCTCCAAGCAATCGGTATCTGAAATGAAGCGTCAGCGTGAAATGTCAGATGAGCATAGTGGTACCGAGTTGTTAAGCAGATTCAAAAAATCCATTACAAAACGACCTAAGTTTATGCAGGAAAAGGCGCTTAGCCCTGCTGAAAGAGGGACTGCTCTGCATATGGTCATGCAGCATGTGGATTTGACAAGACCTGTTACAACAGAATCTGTTAAAACACAAATTGAGTTGATGGTTCATAATGAACTATTAACCGTCGAGCAGGCTGAAGTTGTTGATACACACCTAATTGGGAAATTTTTTGAATCAGATTTAGGTAAGCGGATCTTAAAAGCAAATACTGTGAACCGTGAAATTCCATTTACGTTATCCCTGCCTGCATCTGAGGTTTATCCAACATGGAAGGACCAAGATGAATCTGTTTTTGTCCAGGGGATTATCGACTGTGTGTTTGAGGATGAAAAAGGACTCGTCCTTATTGATTTTAAATCTGACGGGATAAATGATCGATACAAAGGTGGTTTTGAGCAGGCTAAATCAATACTTGATCAACGATACCGTCTGCAAATCAATCTTTATACGAAAGCTTTGGAGAAAATTTGGAAGAGAAAATTAAATGAAAGATATTTATTCTTCTTTGACGGTGCACATATACTAAACCTAGACGCTGAAAATGAATAACAACATAAAAGACATAAACCTGCATTGGTTTATGTCTTTTATTAGTTATTCCCGCCTATTGGCTGGTCAAGTAAATTGGCGTCTAGAACATTGGTACCACTTAATCCGCTGGCTGTAAAAATGATTCCCCCTGTATTAAAACTTCCAGAACCTGCATTTGTCTTTGACGCACTTTTTGGAGAGATATAGACTGTATCCCCGAAATGAACAACACCACCAGTTACATTCACTATCTGAACTGGACCCATTATTGCTGGCATATAAAAACATCCTTCGCATCATTTAATCTTTCATTATCATATGCCTAATCACTTATCATTGTTCTTCCTCAGCATTCAACAGCTGCCTGATATGCTTGACTCTGGCTTCTAGTGAGATGTTTTCACTGTTTCCTACGTGCAGGATGGCAGCCGATGACATAGCGATAATAGAAATCGTATTGACCTTAATGACTGGAAGTTTATTATGAGTAGATATTGTTATTTTTTCAGTAATCGGCAATAAAGGAATTGGTTCAGAAAACACTAGGTAGTTCGAAAAATTTCCTTCTTTACCATAAAACACATCAGCTTCCCTCTGAACCGCTAATGCCCGTGAAAATCCATTAATAGTACGGGAATCACCAAGCTGGATGGTAGAGGCAAAGGAAGCTGAGTTTACTTTAACGGTGTTTACGACAGAAGTTCTCTCAAGCATATGCTAAGCCTCCTAAAAAAGTGGAACAAATGGCCCGATTATGAGTGATTCAGGGGGTGTGTCGAAAGTTGAAGCCAATTGAATGCTTTGAGTGTCGCCAACCATTACAAGTGAAGAACTTGCAACGCCTAGAATTCTAATCACATCTACATGAAGGTCCCGATTATATACTTCAAAGTTCATTTTGTGTATTCATCCCTTTCACGTTCTCTGGCAAATGATTAATAAATATTAAAATGCCTTTTCTGATTTCTTGTTTGAGTAATTCAATAATGCTTTCATCTGTACTTTGTCCGCCTTCACGACTATTGGCTGGAGTATTTTGTACATGGTAATCAATCCTAGATGGAAGCTGTTTCATGATATCTTGTTTGATAAAATCTAAATAGGAATCATCTAACTGAACATTTAATTGGTTTTGGATTTCCTTAAATAGGGTTGGGAGTCCGGTTTCCAAATATTGATATATAGATTCTTCAATTTTCATAGACCTTTGCATTTGTTCCTTAGGATGGATAGGTGTCTTTAAAGATTGGTTTTGTACAGCAAAATCTTCAATATTTGCTAAATCAGATGGATTTAAACCAATATTTAATGTTCCGTCAAGAGTTTCAACCTTCAATTGATCAAATTTATATTCGATTTTTTCAATCTGAATGTTAGGCTTATCCTTGAATTGCTTCAATTGTTCCTGTAGTTTTTGAATGGTCATCTCCAGAGCAGCAATTCTATTTTCTTGTATCTGTAAAGTTGTTTGGACCCACTGAAGAAGTTGTGAATAATCCTGATACATACCATCACCTCACTGTGTTTCTTCTTCTCGCCCAGCGCCAGCCAAAGGTACTGCAACACTAGATTGCATGCTTGTTGTTTGAGTGCTTCCTGCCTTTGGGGCTGGCTTTGTAAAACCTCCTGTATTATGCAAATAGGAGGCAGGTTTAATAATCCCGGCACTGCCAATTTGCAGGACGGAGGAATTTGTAATACTGTTAATTTTAATAAAATTTATTTGAATAGATTGCTGAATATAAAAATTCATATAAAAACCACCCATTCCTTATGCATTAAGGAAGATTCCTTGATCTACACCATCTGAATCGTTTGTGTTTGTATTACTTAAATTGTTATTATGAACCATTAAACTCTCACCTGTATTAAAGGACCCAGCACCGGAAAAAGTTTTTGCAGATGAAAATGGCATGATTTTATAGACATCTCCGATATGAAAAACGGAACTGCTGCCAAGTGAAATGACTTGAGCAACTCCTACAATCGCTGGCATCAACAACACCCTTTACGTTTTTTTCTTCTAATATCCTATGTATGGGTTTGTGTAATGTGATTCAATCGCCCAAATAAAGTTAAGGCTAATCTTAGGTGGTTGGGAAAATTATAGAATTAGGCATAATTACCTATTCGTTTCAAAAAAATGATATAATAGTAGGATGTAAGATAAGGCAAAAGGACTTATGATAGTTTTAAGAGATCAGTCGGAAAAGAAAAAACACTGATTCTCGATAAAGGCAAAACTGATGAAAATCAGTGACGCAAAGCTAAAGGGGCTAAGGTGCTATTGCACTACGCCAGCCAGTTACCGAAAGAACAGGGTGTTTTTCGTAGATAACAGCATTGTAAACATAGGTCTTTCTATGTACATTGTTGTCCTTCATTTGTTAACCCCCCTTTCGGTAAAGGCGGGGTTATTTTTACTTTCGTTTCATCGACCCCTGCCTAACCGTTCATATCTTCTTTATGTTTTGTGAGCAAATTGGTTTTCGAAAAAACAAAAACAAGGTGGGTGTAAAGTATGGGGCTGTTACAAATCCAGCAAAATAATGAACTACCAGGTGTAAATCACAAATTGTACAAGTCAGCTAGGATGGCTATTAGAAAGAATACATGGAAACCTCTAGAGCTGCAGGATTTAATTCATAACGGAACCATGTCAAAAGAAATGGCCCTATTCCTCTGTACATGTGTGAAAGCTAGGTTAAATATTGTAGTAAGCGGAGGAACAGGAGCAGGCAAAACAACCCTTGTCAATGCTCTTTCCACTTTCATTCCAAAAGAGGAAAGGAATCTTATTGGAGATGTTCGTGGTAATGATGTACGTGAAATATTTCGAAAAGAAAATAAAGAACTAGATGGTTTCCTTGCGACAGGACATTCCAGCAGTCCAAGTAATATGATTGACCGTTTGGAAATCATTGCTTATCTGGAAGGGATGAATAGGCCTATCAATGAGATTAGGAATAAAATCGTTGGTACGATTGACATCATTGTCCACCTATCACGTTCAAATGCTGGAATTAGAAAAATCACCAAGATAACAGAGGTTCAGGGAATCAAAGGGGAAAATATTGTGCTAAGAGATATTTTTACTGTTAATCCTCTTGAAGGTACTTATTAGTAATAACCAGCTTTTTTTTAGGATTTTGGCAATGCCTATGGTATGATAGTGTTGCTATAAGCTATTGATACATAGGAGGAAGATTAAATGATTCACGGTCACGTTACTGCTTGGGTTTTAGCCCTAATTTTGTTTATTGTTGCCATATTTTTACTAAAAGGCGGGAAAGAAAAAGGCGCCAAAATCGTCAGAATGATCCTGCGTGTTCTTTATCTATTAATAATTGCAACAGGTGTTGGACTACTGTTCATGCTGTCTAATATTGATTTGTTGTATATATTAAAAGCGGTAGTAGGATTATGGGTCATTGGTTTATTTGAAATGATCCTTAGCAAGATTGCGCAAAATAGAAAGACATCTGTCTTATGGATTCAATTTGTTATCGCCTTCTTACTTGTATTGTATTTAGGTTTTGATAAACTGCCTATGTCGATTTTTAATGTATAAGATTAGTCTTTCCAAAGAGCTGTCGGTTCATTGACCGGCTGCTCTTTTTTTAGTGTTCAAAAATAGATGACAAGAATTGCAAATAGTTTTACTATTTAAGTAAGGGGAGAGGAGTGTGTGAGATGCTAGTAAGAGTGTTTGCTAATCTCCGGCAAATTTGTGGCGGAGTTGGGGTTGAGGTTAAGCCGGAAGGTCGACGGGTTATTGATGTACTTGAAAGAATGGTTGAAATGTTTCCAGATTTAAAAGATGAAATATTTACTCCTGAAAAAGAGCTGCTTCCATTTGTGCATGTTTTTATTAACGGAAGAAATATTATTCATTTGGATGGTCTTGAGACCATTGTAAAAGAAACCGATCAATTTGCACTATTTCCTCCTGTAGCAGGTGGTTAATATGCTTCAGCAGGAATTAGAGTTTCGTGGAATAAATCGAAAGCACCTAGGAATGTATTTTGAAGAGTTAGGCGGTAAACCAATTACAAATCAATTTCCTTATATATATAAATCTGACAACTGGTGTGGAGAAATAGTAGGAGAAGACGAGCTTACGATCACTTCTACTTTTAAAGTGAATACTGTCAATGTCCGATTTTATGCGTCAGATGAAGAGACGCTTAAAGAGTTGATCAAAAATTATCGGGTGAAAACAAGGAGAATCGGGGGATAATTTCGATACAAATCAAAAGGCTTCTGCAAAATATGCAGAAGCCTTTGATTATTCCATTATACTAACTGATTTTCCGGGTCAATAATCTCAAGCTCACGAAGCTTCGCTTCGGTAACTTTTCCGGCCGCCCATCCACGGACTTCGTAGTACTCTTTAAGCATAATATCCATACGGCTGACCTCACCTGCACTATTACCAGAGGCAGGCTCCTCTGTGAATCGTTTTGGAAGATAGTCATCTTCTTCTTTATCAAACCCAGCGAGGTTATTGTAATAACGCTCAAGATTATAAATTCTCTCTCCAGCCTTCATCACATCATCAGCAGTCATCGGAATACCAGTCATAGTACTATATTGCTCTGCATAATGCTCGGCATTTTCCGAGAAGGAAGAAAACTTACAAATATTCATAGAATCAGAGAAAGCAAGCATATCTTGGAATATTTTTAATAATTCACCTTTTCCTTCTGGCTTTAGGCGGTCTGTAGGCTCAGGAATACCGGCAATTTCACTTGCCACCGTATAGCCCCGTAAGTGACAGGCTCCGCGGTTACTAGTTGCATAGCCGAGACCAATTCCTTGAATGCCACGTGGGTCATATGCAGGAATGGATTGTCCCTTTACAGACATAGAAAGTTCCGGTGCTCCCCATGAAGCTGTTGCTTTTGCAGGACCTTCAGCAAGGATGCCCCCAAAGCCCTCACGGAATACAATTTTCTTAGTTAAATCAATCATAGAATCTGCATCGCCCCAGATGAGCTCTTCCGTAATCAAGCCTTTTTCATAGGCTTCCATTGTTACGGAGAAGCAATGACCTAGTTCGATGGTATCAAGACCGTACTCATTACAGCGGTCAATCAAATAAGATATGGCCTCAGCATCGCTTAATAAACAGTTAGACCCAAGTGACCAAGCAGATTCAAACTCTATACTTTCGACTCTAGTTTTATATTTTCCATCCTTCACTTCAACTTCGATTTTGCAGCCTACAGGGCAGGCGTGACAGGTATTATTTTTAACAAGTAAATGCTCATTGACATATTCACCACTGTGCTTTTCAGCCTCATCCCAATGGGTAAACTGGGAGTTCTTTGTTGGAAGGGCTCCAACCTCATTGATAATGTTGGTTAATACGTTTGTACCGTAAACGGAAAGACCACCTTTATTTGGTGCTGTTAATCCGCCGTCAAGAATAGCCTTTACTGCCTTTTTGTTAGCCTCTTTGTACTCGGTTTCTAACTTAGGCTGCGGCATGTTTCCTTTTTGAGATGCTTTAATTACAACCGCTTTCAATTTTTTATAGCCTGCAACAGCAGCTGTTCCGCCGCGGCCAGCTGCACGGTCATGCTCGTTAATAAATGAAGCAAACTTAACTGTGTTTTCACCGGCTTGACCAATGGTCATGACACTAAGATCTTGTTCGCCGTATCTGGCCTGCATCGTTTTAACTGTTTCTCTTGTTCCTTTGCCCCAAAGTTCTGATGCATCACGCAGTTCCGCTTTACCATCTTCAATATAAAGATAAACAGGCTTGTCACTTTTACCAGTAAGGATGATATTATCAACCCCCGCCCACTTTAAGCGTGCTGCGGTCCATCCTCCCATATGAGAATCTGTAACAGTTCCTGTTAACGGAGACTTAGTTACAACACAAAGACGTCCACTCATAGATGAACGTGATCCGGTTACAGGACCAGTCATAATACAAAGCATGTTTTCAGGAGATAGGGGCTCTACCTCAGGTCCATTATCGAGTACATATTTAACGCCCAGACCACGGCCGCCGATGTACTTTTTTGCATCCTCTTCGTTAATAGGTCTGTAATTAATTGTACCTGCTGTTAAATCAACTACCACTTCTTTGTTTAAAAAACCACCTAAATTCAATTGCTTTCCCTCTCTTTCATTAATAAATTGAAGCTAATCTCCCATTTATATTAAAAAATAAAAATAGGATATTCCTCTCAAAATTAATAAATAAACCCAATTCTATTATACAATTAATTTTGTATATTTAATATTTAAACTTTTTCAAAATTCAATTAAAATTAACGTAGATTACGGGACTCGTTAATATGTACTACTAATCTAGGAAAGAGGATTATACATGATTGATTTAGGGAGATACTCAAGGCAGATTCTTTTTTCAGGAATAGGGGAAGAGGGACAGTATAAATTGCTGCAAGGGAAAGTAGCTATTGTTGGTGTGGGAGCATTGGGGACGGTATGTGCCAATCATTTGGTCCGATCTGGTGTGGGATACATAAGGTTAATTGATAGAGATGTAGTTGACCTTTCCAATTTGCAGCGACAATCACTTTTTAATGAGGAAGATGTAAGTCATAATCTTCCAAAGGCAGTTGCTGCACAAAAGAGACTGAACTCAATCAACTCTATGGTGACAATTGATGCTGTTATTTCAGATTTAAATCTTGATAATGCGGAGGAATTATTAGCAGGGGTTGATGTTATCATTGATGGTACTGATAATTTTATGACTCGCTACTTAATCAATGATGTAGCCGTTAAGTATCGAATTCCCTGGGTTCATGGAGCGGCAGTCAGCTCTAGAGGAATGTTTGCGGTCATTAAACCTGGAATAACCCCGTGCTATCGCTGTCTATTTCCACAAGTACCAGCTGGCAGGGGTGAAACTTGTGACACGATTGGTGTTCTGTCGCCAATTACAGATATTATTGGGTCCTTTCAAGCAATGGAAGCAATTAAATTACTGGTAGGGGCAACGACGAATACCAACCTTGAGCAAATAGACATTTGGGATACTACCTTTTTTTCAATGGATACAAGTGAGGGGAAAAACCCACATTGTCCTACATGTGTGAACCGTCAGTTTGACTTTCTCGATCCTTTGTCTTCCGTTCAGGAAACCTACAGTTCTCTATGTGGAAGAGAGACCGTGCAAATATACTTTAGAGAAAAGCGAGAACGTGACTTACATAAGCTTGGTGAGCAACTAAAACAAAATGGACAAGTTACCGGAAACCAATTTTTACTTCGTTTTTCTCCCGATGATGAAACCTCCATCGTCGTATTCAAGGATGGTCGGGTACTGGTCCATGGTACAAATGACATCGTAAAAGCAAAATCCCTTTACTCAAAATATATAGGAAACTAAAAGAAAAAGGTGTGTTTTTTCTTAATAAGGCTATGTTATAAGACATTGATGATTGGAGCGGAAGGCGCGAGACTCCTGCGGGAGGACGGGGCAGGGGAGACCCCACAGGCGCTTAAGCGCCGAGGAGGCTCCCCGGACCGCCCTAAGGTGCGCGAACCGCCTGGAGCGCAAATCAACAAAAAACTTTTTACATAGCCTTTAGAAAAACACACCTTTTAAACTTAAGATATCATCTTTTCAATAACCAATCGTTTTCCCGTATTTAAGGTAAATTCAAAGCGGTCATTTACCTTTTCGAAATAACAAAAATGGTGCTGAACATTACAAATTTGCTCCTGGTTATCGAAGACAATAAAGTTTACCCCATCTCTTTGTTTATCATCGGATAAGAAAGATAAATGATTATAACAATAGATACAATCGTATATAGAAAAATCTAAAGAATTTAATGTCGTGACAAATTGAAAAAAGGCGTCATCATTCATTCCCTCTAAAAGTCTTTCCAATGAGTAAATTAAATGCTTTCGGATTCTAACCTTGTCATGGTCACGAAGCATAATAAATTCATTTCCGCTACGGATCTTTCCAGATTCAATTAAGATCCCTTTCCTCCAACGATTCGCACGAAATATTTCAATCTCTTGCTGAAGATAGTCATCCAGCATCGCTGCTTCTTCGGTTTCTTCATCAAAAAAGATCCATTGATCACTGATTTGTTCAACTGCTCCTTCATTATAGGCCCTCAGTTGAAAATCTAATAGTTTAATTCTTTGTTGTCGATTCATGTTTAACCTCCGTGCCTAATGCTTTCTTTTTCTTTGTAGACATCTTTGTGAGATTTTATAACTTGTTTATCTTTAATTTGGACAATTTACCAAATAAATTGGGCTGAATAGAATAAAAGCATGTAATGATATCCAGTCTCAGTTACTGGAGGGAGGAGAGTTTTATGTGCGGAGTTTCAGGATGGGTAGATTTTACTAGAGACCTAAGAAATCAAAAAGATACGATTGAAAAAATGACAAAAACTCTTGCCAAAAGAGGACCAGATGAAACGAATCTCTGGGTTCAAACACATGCCGGGTTTGGTCATAAGCGCCTTATCGTGGTTGATCCTGAAGGCGGAAGACAGCCAATGACAAAACAAAAGGAAGGTAAAGAGTACACCATTTGTTATAACGGTGAACTATATAATACTGAAGATATCCGCAAAATTCTCCTTACTAAAGGATATTCTTTCAAAGGTCATTCTGATACAGAAGTTCTGTTAACTGCCTATATAGAATGGGCGGAAGAGTGCGTAAATTATTTAAACGGTATCTATGCCTTTGCAATTTGGGATCAAGAGAGAGAACAATTGTTTATTGGTCGTGACCGATTGGGAGTTAAACCATTGTTTTATTCGGAATTAAACAACGGGATAGTATTTGCTTCGGAAATCAAGGCTATCCTTGCGAACCCAGGAATGAAAACAGAACTGGAATACGAAGGGCTTGCCGAAATTTTCGGTTTAGGACCTTCGAGGACCCCTGGATCGGGGATTTTTAAAGGCATTAAGGAGCTGCGGCCGGCACACGCGATGACTTTTTCAAAAAACGGCTTAAAGATTTGGCGCTACTGGAATGTTAAGAGCGATGTGCATAAAGATAATGTCGAAGAAACGGCTGAAAAAGTACGCTATTTGGTAACAGATGCTGTGACAAGACAGCTTGTATCAGATGTGCCGCTTTCCACCTTTTTATCAGGCGGGCTTGATTCAAGTATTATTACGGCTATTGCTGCACAAGGATTTAAAGACCAAGGAAAAGGCCGGCTTCATACGTATTCGATTGACTATGAAGGAAACGATCAATTTTTCAAAGCAAATGAATTCCAGCCAAATGCGGATGAAAAGTGGATTAACATTGTAACGAATGAGTTTAATACAAAGCACCATTTTAAAACCATTTCTCAGCAGCAATTAGTGAAAGACTTAACAGAAGCGGTTCATGTTCGCGATTGTCCTGGTATGGCTGACATTGATTCTTCTTTACTTTGGTTTTGTAAGGAAATAAAACAGGATTTTGTTGTTAGTCTTTCTGGAGAATGTGCGGATGAGATTTTTGGAGGCTATCCATGGTTTCATCGTAAGGAAGATTTAGAGAGACCTAGTTTCCCTTGGATGCGTTCCGTAAATGACAGAAATAATTTGTTAAGAGCCGATTGGCAGCAAAAATTGAATTTAAAGGATTATGTGATAGAAAAATACAATCAAGCCATCCAGGAAACGCCTAGATTGGATGGAGAGAGCCCAGAGGAAGCAAAACGGAGAGAGCTTTTCTATATTAATATGACACATTTTATGACAACGCTCCTTGACCGAAAAGATCGAATGAGCATGGGAGCAAGTCTTGAGGTCAGAGTCCCATTTGCAGACCACCGTCTTGTAGAATACGTCTGGAATATCCCATGGGATATAAAAATGGTTCATGGCAGAGAAAAGGGGATTTTAAGAAAAGCGTTTGAAGGAATTCTTCCAGAGGAAGTACTTTATCGAAAGAAAAGTCCTTATCCAAAAACCCATAATCCAGAATATACTTTAGCGGTTCAGCAGCAATTGAGGGAGATATTAGCTGATAAGTCCTCGGTACTTTACGAACTATTCAATCATGATTTACTCAATCAACTGGTTGAATCTGGTGGTAATTCGTTCAAAGAGCCATGGTTTGGTCAGTTGATGTCAGGTCCGCAGCTATTAGCTTACTTTATTCAACTTCATATTTGGTTTAGAGATTACAATATTAATATAGTAAATCGATAGGCGTTAATAGTTGGATTCACACCTTTATTAGATTAAAATGAGTGTATGGAAGGGGATTGAAGATGAAAAAAACCTTAATTACACTTATTTTAATCTTTTTTTTCGTTATAACATCATTGCCGGCACATGCAGAAACGGAGAAAGACGACCGGAGCTGGCAGGATGAAACCATTTATTCTATCATGGTTGATCGTTTCTTTAATGCGAATACAAACAATGATAAGGAAGTTAATACACTAGATCCGGTAGCCTATAATGGCGGGGATTTTCAGGGAGTTATCGATAAGTTGGATTATCTGAAAGAAATGGGCTTTACAGCCATCCGACTAACATCGATATTTGATAATACTGCCGGTGGATACCATGGCTATTGGGTGAACGACTTTTATAAACCTGATGAACATTTTGGCTCCATGAAAACGTTTAATAAACTGGTACAAGAAGCACATAAACGAGATATGAAGGTAGTTATTGATTTTGTAACCAATAATGTCTCACCAGAACACCCATGGGTGATCGATTCATCCAAGCAAGATTGGTTCCACGAGAAGCAGGAAATTAGCAACTTGGAAGAACAGAATGAAATCGAAAATGGCTGGGTGAACGGCTTGCCTGACCTTAATCAGGACAACCCTGAGGTAAAGGCTTACTTGTTAGATGCAGCTAAGTGGTGGATTAACAAAACTGATATCGACGGTTATAGCCTTCCAGAAGTAAATCATGTACCATTGTCCTTTTGGAGTGATTTTTCAAAAGAAGTTAAAGGTGAAAAGAAAAACTTTTTTCTGTTAGGGATTACCTCTCCCAACAGTGCATTAGACCTTAAAAAATATGAAGCTGCTGGAATTGACAGCCTTACTGATTATCAACACAGTGAAGATTTAAGAAGTGCTTTCGCTGCTACTAATCAAACCTTTGGTCTTGTAAAGGAAGGTAAGGTTCAAAACCCGGAATTGCAGCCGCAATTTTTTGACAACGAAAATACCTCTAGGTTTACACAAGATATTGTTACAAATAAACATTTTCCAGGGGCACGCTGGAAAACGGCATTAACGTTTATTTACTCAACTCCGGGTATTCCAGTTGTTTTTTATGGAAGTGAAATTGCATTAAATGGGGGAGAAATACCAGATAATCGCCAGCCAATGAATTTTCGGACTGAAAAGGAACTCATTGACTATATAACTAAACTTGGTGAGTTGAGGAATCAACTTCCTTCGTTAACCCGTGGAAGTATGGAAATGCTTTACGAAAAAAATGGTATGGCGGTTTACAAACGTGTCTACCAAGATGAAACAGCCATTATCGCCATAAATAATACGAGTGAATCTCAAAACATTACCTTAAACAATGAGCAAATTGAAGGTGATAAAGAATTACGAGGATTGCTAAATGGAGATTTGGTAAGGAGCAATGAAAATCAATATGATCTTATCATTGACCGTGATGAGTCAGAAATATATGTGTTAACGGAAAAAAGCGGTATCAATCTGCCGTTAGTCGGCTCCTTAGTCGCTGTGTACATCTTGTTCATGATTTTTATCTTAAAAATTAGGAAGAGAAGAAGGTAAAAAGTCAGTGCGATACTCCATTCGAGTATCGCACTTTCCTTTATGCTCTATCCATTAACGATTTCTCCACCGTTGACATGGAGGATTTGTCCGCTTACATAAGATGAATCATTAGAAGCGAGGTATACGTAGCTTGGTCCAAGTTCAAATGGCTGACCCGCTCTACCCAGTGGTGTATTTGAACCAAAGTTTGCGACTTGATCTTCATTAAACGTTGAGGGAATCAGCGGTGTCCAAATGGGACCTGGTGCGACGCCATTTACCCTTATCCCTTGTGGGGCAAGCGATTTTGCCAGAGAACGTGTAAAGGTCACGATGGCACCTTTTGTTGCAGAGTAATCTAATAATTGCTCATTGCCGGCATACGCAGTGACAGATGCTGTATTGATAATAGTACCACCTTGTTTTAGGTGTGGCAGAACCGCTTTAGACATATAAAAATAGGAGAAGATATTCGTCCGAAACGTTTTTTCAAGCTGCGCGGAGGTAATATCTAACAGACTTTTCTGCGGGTGTTGCTCTGCGGCATTGTTGACCAAAATATCAATTTTTCCAAATTGGTCCATCACTTTCCTAACGGTTTCCTGGCAAAATTCCTCATTGCCTGCGTCACCGGAAAAAAGCAGACATCTGCGTCCTTCTGCTTCAACGAGTCCTTTTGTTTCTTCTGCATCCTGATGCTCATCCAAATAGACAATCGCGACATCAGCACCCTCTTTGGCAAAATAAATGGCAACAGATTTACCAATGCCGCTATCCCCGCCAGTAATAATTGCTGATTTTCCTGTTAATTTACCAGCACTTTTATAGTTTTGCTCAATTGAAACCGGACGTGGATTCATTTCACTCTCAATACCTGGCTGGCGATTTTGATGCTGTGGTGGAAAAGTCTTTTTTTGTTGTTGGTTATTGGACATTCATTTTACCTCCAAGTTTATTTACCATGTTAGTTTGAGGAAAATGAACGAAAATATTAGAAAATAAAAAAGGTGAAAGGAAATTTTTCCTTTCACCTTAAAATACATGATTAACGATAGTTAATAAATTGAACATCGACACTAAGATCGGCTTCGCGAACCAGTGAAATAATCTTTTGTAAATCATCACGGTTTTTACCGCTAACCCTGACCTGATCGTCTTGAATCTGGCTTTTTACCTTTAGACCGCTATTTTTAATAATCGTGTTAATTTTCTTAGCATTTTCTTTATCAATGCCTTGAACAAGCTTTGCTCGTTGGCGAACAGTCCCGCCAGAGGCCTTTTCCATTTTTCCGTAATCGAGATTCTTAACAGGAACACCTCTTTTGATTAATCTGCCAAGCAAGACATCTTTTAATTGGTCCATCTTAAATTCATCATCAGAAACTAGAACAAGCTCTTCTTTATCCAGAGTAACCTCACTTTTGCTGCCCTTAAAATCATAACGGGTTTTAATTTCCTTCATCGTTGCCGTAATCGCATTTGTGACTTCAGTAAATTCTACTTTGGATACAATATCAAAAGATTCATCTTTGGCCATATTAATAATACCTCCAGTATAGTTTTAATAAAGGTATTTAGTATTCAACCTACTGCTAAAGTTTCCCTTTATGGGTACATTATAGTAAAATATAGCAGTTCAAACAACCCTATGTAAACGATAGGAAAGAAAAGGTGAGTTAACATGTCTCTACAAGAACTAATAGGTCAAACCGTTACTTTAACGGTAGCTCGAAAAGCAGAATTTGGGTATTTTTTAACTGATGGAAATGAAGATGTTTTGTTGCATATAAATGAGGCGGACCGAGAATATGAAGAAGATGAATCCGTCGAGGTGTTTCTTTATGTTGATTCCGAAGGCAGAACATCTGCTTCTACAACCATACCTGAGGTGGCAATTGGCAAATATGCGTGGCTTAAAGTAGTAGATTCCAACCCAAATGTTGGGGTATTTTTAGATATTGGGATTAAGAAGGATTTATTATTAGGGATTGATGATCTTCCTGTACATAAGTCCGTTTGGCCAAAGGAAGGTGATATGGTTTATGTTACCTTAAGGGTAAATAACAATTACCTTTTATATGCAAAGCTTGCGACTGACCCGGTCATGGAATCGATTTCAACCAAAGCCACTAGGAAGGATTTTAATAAGAATATCCAGGGACATATCTATCGAACAGCGAAGGTAGGCAGCTGGATCTATACGATTGAGGGCTTTAAAGGATTCATACACGAGAGCCAAAGACAAATAGAGCCTCGTTTGGGACAAAAGGTAGAAGGGCGAATTATTGACGTCAAGGAAGATGGGACAGTAAATGTTTCTTTGCTAGCGAGAAAACAGGAATCACAGGATGTTGAAGCTGAACGAATTTTTGAGTATTTAATGAGTAGAAACGGAGCAATGCCTTTTAATGACAAAAGCATGCCAGAGGATATACAAGAACGCTTCCAGTTAAGTAAGGGTGCTTTTAAGCGGGCACTTGGAAAACTTATGAAAGAAGGCAGGGTTTATCAAGAAGGCAGCTGGACATATCTAAAGAAAGATTAACTTTTTTCTACATACTCTTTTTTTAAATGACAACACTATTGTTGTAAGCATTTTGAAGGGGGTATGATGATGCCGCATACATCAGATAATGATAAAAAAGCACAAGATAACAATGCACTTCGACATGAGAAAAATATGATGAGAGAAAAAAATCGTCAAGCTGGTAAGAACCAATACTCGAAAAAAACAGATCATAAATAAAAATAAGCGGGGAATTTCTCCCGCTTATTTTTCTTATGATGGCAATTTGTTTAAAAAGAAAATCGAAATGGTACCTGGACCTGTATGCGCACCAACTGCAGAACCGATAGAACTGATATATACCTCTTTTGGATTCAGTTCCCCTTCAATCAACGCTTTTACTTCCAAGGCGGTTTCTATTGTATCCGCGTGGCTTATTCCAACGATTTGATCCTTAAAGTTGTCACCGCGTTCATTCATGATTTCAATGATCCGACGATAAACTTTCTTTTTTCCTCGAATTTTTTCAATTGGGACAAGTTTCCCTTCCTCTACATTCAAAATAGGCTTTATGTTTAGCAATCCACCCAAAAAAGCTGAAGCTTTTGATACACGACCGCCTTTGGCTAAATAATCTAAATCCTCTACTGTAAACAAATGCTCCATATGCTGACTTCGGAATAACACATCTTTAAGTATTTCTTCCTTTGACACGTTTTCTGCAGCAAGCCTTGCTGCTTCTTTAACCACAAGGCCAAATCCAAGTGAGGCACACTTCGTATCCACAATACTTAAATTAAAGTTTGGATATTTTTCCTTTACTTGGTCAAGAATCATAACAGATGTCTGATATGTACCAGATAATGCTGAAGAAAAAGCAATATATATTCCATCTTCATTATTTTCAGCCATTTTAGTAAAGACTTCCTCAAATAATAAAGGAGAAACTTGAGAGGTTTTAGGAACATCGCCGCCGCGTATGGCGTCATAAACAGTTTTAGGATCTATTGTCTTAACATCCTCATATTCTTGCCCATTAACCTGTACCTTTAGTGGGAATAATGTGACGTTTTGTTCAGCGTAAAAATCTTTTGGTAAATCGCATGCGCTGTCTGCTAGTATTTTTACCGGCATAAAGCTCACCTGCTTTCAAGCTAATATAGTTAGTTTCAGTTTATCGGTTTCGTTTCAAAAATACAATTATCAGCGTAGAGATTATACCTTGAAAATTGAAGGAGATGGTGCATTTGTTATGGCAGCAAACAAAAAAAATAATCATTGTTACTGTAGGTGCATTTCTAAATGCCTTGGCAATTAATTTATTTTTAATTCCAGCAAATGTTTATTCTAGCGGTTTTACTGGAGTGGCACAATTATTATCAAAAGTATTAAGTGAACAAACGCCATTAAATATATCAATGGGATTCTTATTGCTGTTGTTAAATATTCCCGTAGCAATCCTAGGATGGTTGAAGGTGGGAAGGTCATTCACCATTTACAGTTTTTTAAGTGTGGCTTTATCCTCACTTTTTTTAGAATTGATTCCAATTACACAAGTGTCTAAAGATATTCTCCTTAATTCGGTATTTGGGGGTGTAATTTTAGCTGTAGGTGTCGGGCTTACTCTAAAATGGGGGGCTTCGACAGGCGGAGTGGATATTATTGCGATGGTTTTATCTAGGATGAAAGATAAACCGATTGGCAGCTATATGTTTGTTATGAATGCAGTTATCATCATTACCGCTGGCTTTTTGTATGGATGGGAAAAAGCCCTTTATACCATTGTATCTTTGTACGCTTCGACAAGAGTGGTCGACGCCATTCATACAAGGCATGCAAAGCTAACTGCGATGATTATTACTAAAAAAGCTGATGAACTTAAGAAAGCAATTCATTCACAATTAGTTAGAGGAATTACAATGATTCCTGCAAAAGGTGCTTTCTCAAATGAATCTAGAGACATGCTGATGATTGTTATTACCCGTTATGAATTATATGATTTGGAACGAATCCTTGCAGAGGTTGATCCTAATGCTTTTACAAACATCATCCAAACAACTGGAATTTATGGATTTTTTAGGCGAGAATAGGAGGGTGTGAAGGGTGAGAATTGTTTTAAGTGTGATTTTGTTTCTTTTTTCCTTTAGTTTTAGAGGAGAGGCAAGTTTTGGTGAGCAATTTCAGTTTTCAGTAAGTCCTGTTGTCGGAAATGAGAAAGTGGAATTTGAGCTGCTTATCATAAATAATGAGGTATCCCCTATGCATTTTGAGTTTCCTAGCTCACAATATTATGAAATTACTGTAACAGACGAAACTGGGCAGGAAGTATATCGATATTCAAAAGGACGCTTCTTCTTACAGGCATTGCAAACCATTCGGATTGACCCTCATCAAACCTTCCGAAAAGTGGAGAATTGGGATTACAAATTAAATGGGAAAAGAGTTCCAGCAGGGCAATATACGGTTACTGCCACTCTTTTACCAAGAAAATTAAATGATAAACCGTTAAGCAACCAACAAACCATAGTCAGCAAAAAGAAATTTACTCTTCCGTAATAGAAAAGCTGGCACGTGTCTGTAACGTGCCAGCTTTTCACATTATTTTAGTTGATCAAGCTCATTTTGCATTTCTTGGAGCTGACTTTGTTCTGCGAAGGTTGAATTAGCGTATGCTGAACTTAATGCATTCTTTGCCTTCGAAATCACAGAATCGCGATCAGCAGGGCCGGCAGACTTCGCCATCTCAACAAATCTTCTTGCTTCTTGGAACAACTGGTTTCCCATCGTTATATTCCTCCAAGCGAGGATTCACGCACATTGGACATTTTCTGGGCTTCCGCTTCAGCGTAGGTCATGTGGTAAGGAATACGTTCATCGTGCTTACTAACAGTATCCACTCCTTGCTGGACAAAGCGTTTTGATTTGTTTCGTTTACCCATTGCAATCCCTCCAATTTGGTGAGCTTGGTGTAAGCAGGTAAACTGCCTCACAAAAATAGTATGCTCAAATCAGAGTATTTCATTTAGGTAAACAATGGTGACCCACTATTAGTATTTTAAGTTTAACAAATCTGACAAATATATCCCGATTCCGTCTTCCTCATTGGTCAAGGTTACTTCGTTTGCGATGGTTTTGACTTTATCAATTGCATTTCCCATCGCAATCCCGCGGCCAGCATATTCCAGCATTTCTAAATCATTATCTTCGTCACCGAAAGCAATAATTCTTTCAGCGGGAATGTTGAAGTATTCAGAGGCCTTTTTTAAACCAACAGCTTTGCTGATACCGGTCTTAATAATTTCAATGACATGCCAAGGCGCTGCCCAGCTGCGATGGTCAATCACTTCCGCATGAACGTCAGACAAATGTTTACGTATATTCTTTAATTCTTCTTCCTCTGTATGAATTAACAAACTAGTAGGTGAATCATTTAAGTAATTTCGTAAATCCCCCGTAGTTACGTTTGGATTGCCCATGCTGAAAATATCTAACAGCTTTTCATCATGATAGTGGAAATAAACATCATCAATCACTTCGGCTATAATATTGTAAAAATGAAACGATCGGCATGCTTCCACAATCTCTTTTGCGACTTTTACGTCGAGAGGGGCATGAAAATGTCCCCAGCTGGCATCGAGCGGGTGATGCATGAAGGCGCCATTAAAGTTAACAATAGGTGTGTCTAACCCAAGCTCGTGATAATAGGGTTCACTTGAACGATACGGTCTGCCAGTCGCAATCATGACCACATGTCCTTCTTCTCTCGCTTTACTTAAAACCTTTTTTGTTTTTTCAGAAATGGTTTTATCATCTTTTAATAAAGTTCCATCTAAGTCCAGTGCAATTAAATGTTTTTCTGCCATATTGACTCCTTTTTTAATTGTTTTCTAAACCATAAGTCTAAGCTTTAGATAAATGGTTAACGAAATGATACACTACAACTATGGATTTTCTTTTCTGGTGGAAAGTCATACCATTATAACTACTATGTTAACAATTTTATACCGTACCTGTAAAAAAATTCACTTCATAAGTATTTGCTTTCAGATATAATTATTTTACCCAGGAGGATTTACCTACGTGATCATCGTTGAAAAAAGATTTCTGAATAATAATCCCTTCCTACATATAGTAAAGAAAAGTGGACAACAAGAGAGACTTCCGTTTATTATTTTTACGCATGGTTTTACTAGTGCTAAGGAAAATAATCTTCATTATGCTTATTTATTTGCAGAAAAGGGCTTTCGAGTCATCCTTCCTGAGGCCATTTACCATGGTGAAAGGGAACAAGGTTTAACCGAAAGAGATCTATACGGGCATTTTTGGGAAATTGTCATTACGACAATCCATGAATTAAACAGTTATAAGGAATACTATGTAGAAGAAGGATTAGCAGATCCTGAAAAAATTGGACTTGCTGGGACCTCTATGGGTGGTATTGTGACCTTGGGCGCCTTGACCAAATATAAATGGGTCAAAGCTGCAGTCAGCTTGATGGGGATGCCAGCATATGAAGAATATCTATATTGGCAATTAGCACAAATGAAAAATCTTGGTGTCAGCCTATCTGTTACTGATGAGCAAATTCAAGAGCAATTATCAGTTTTACGACAATATGATTTAAGTCTGCAGCCAAATAAGCTTGAAAATAGACCATTGTTATTATGGCATGGAAAAAAGGATCCTATTGTTCCTTTTGAGTTAACATATCGTTTTTATCAATCTGTAAAGGGAAACTATCATACAAATCCTGACAATATTCACTTCATTACAGATGAACATGCTGACCATAAGGTGAGCAGAGAAGGATTAAAAGCAATGGTTGAATGGTTTGAGAAACATTTACTACATTAAGTATTAGGAGTGATATAAATGAATGAAGAGTTAAAAGAAAATATTATGGGTGCATTAGAGCTTGTTATAGACCCTGAGTTAGGTGTAGATATTGTTAATTTAGGTTTAGTTTATGATACGGAAATGGATGATGAAGGTAATGTAACGATCACGATGACATTAACTTCCATGGGCTGCCCGCTTGCTGGAACGATTGTTGACCAGGTCAAGAGAGCATTGGCAGATATCCCTGAAATAAAAGAGGTCGAGGTTAATATCGTGTTCAACCCGCCATGGAACAAGGAAATGATGTCACGATATGCAAAAATCGCATTAGGAATTCGATAAAGATTAAAAAAACAGCAGAGATCATCTGCTGTTTTTTTACTTCACAATGTGGACAAATATTTTTGGACGGAATGTGAGGTAGTTCACTTATCCATAGTGGAATCCCCTATATAATACAGGTAATAAGGCTGTTTGGTTTTTGAAATGGCCGTTTTAGGAGGCGTTTCATATGGCTTTTGGCCGAGATTTTAATAAAGATCCATTTATTGTTATATGGGAACTCACACGCGCGTGTCAGCTGGCTTGTTTACATTGTCGTGCTGAAGCTCAATTAAGAAGAGACCCACGTGAACTAACCTTTGAAGAAGGTAAAAACCTAATCGATCAAATATACGAAATGAATAATCCAATGCTGGTCTTTACGGGCGGTGACCCATTAATGAGACAAGATGTTTTTGATATTGCAAAATATGCAGTAGAAAAAGGTGTTAGAGTTTCCATGACTCCAAGTGCGACACCTAATGTTACAAAAGAGGCAATTGAAAAGGCGAAGGAAGTTGGTCTTTCTCGATGGGCATTTAGTATTGATGGACCAACGGCTGAGGTTCATGACCATTTCCGTGGAACAGCGGGATCCTTTGACCTTACTATGGAAAGAATTAAATACTTACATGAACTCGAAATTCCAATTCAAATTAATACCGTAATATCAAGATATAACATTGAGTACCTGGATGAAATGGCAAAAATGGTTGAGGATTTAGGCTGTGTCCTATGGAGTGTCTTTTTCCTTGTCCCAACTGGCAGAGGTCAAGAATCAGATATGATTTCACCTGTAGAGCACGAAAAAGTATTCAGATGGCTATATGACCTTAGTAAACGTGTTTCTTTTGATATAAAGACAACTGCAGCACAGCATTATCGCCGCGTTGTTATTCAGCAAAAGATGCGTGAGGCAAAAGATCAAACAGATGAAATAAATTATTTAAGTGCCCTAACAGAACAAGGCTTAACAGGCTCGATTGACGGACTTGGAAGAGCACCAAAAGGTGTTAATGATGGAAATGGCTTTGTCTTTATCTCACATATTGGAGATGTGTATCCAAGCGGATTATTACCAGTTAAAGCAGGAAATGTCCGTGATACACCGGTAGCTGAAATTTATCGAGAATCACCAATATTCCAATCACTAAGAAATCCAGATCTTTATAAAGGGAAATGCGGGGTATGTGAATTCCGTCATGTATGCGGCGGCTCAAGATCTAGAGCCTATGCGATGACTGGGGATTATTTGGAAAGTGAACCGTTCTGTGTATATATTCCGAAGGCAATGCGTGAAAAACAAGTACAATAAAAAAACGGAAGCAATCGGATTTGATTGCTTCCATTATCACTATTCAATATTACAATATACGGCCGGGCAATTTTCACAGCCTATTTCATCTTTTAGGTATTGCAAATCTAGAATGGAGATTTTCCCTTTTTTAATATGGATGATCTTATCTTTCTTCAATTCACTTAGGATACGGTTCGTGCTTTCTCTCGAAGTTCCGCAAAAGTTTGCTAGTTCCTGATTGGTTAATGGTAAATCGATTAATATTTCATTTTCTTTATGAATACCATAGCTATTAGACATGCGAATGAGAGTGGAAAAAAGTGCTCCTCTCTTCCCATTTAAGACAAGATCACGAAATTTCGTCTGCGTTTTACGGAAATGGTCACTCATCCATTTCATAAACTCGAAAGCAAGCTTGCTATTTTGAAAAATTTCACTTTCGATCACATCTTTTTTAATGGCAACGATTTCTCCTTCCTCCAATACTTTAGCACTTAATAAATATCTCGGATTGTCGGTAAACAGGGTTAATTCTCCACAAATATCATTTTCTCCACATATTCGTAAGGAAAGTTCACGTCCATCAGAAGTAATTTTACTGATTTGTACTCTACCTGAAACAATAATATATAGTTCTTCTGCAATCATTCCTTCTTGAAATAAATAGGTGCCTCTTTCGCTTCTAATTTTTCGATCAGCAAATTTAAGTAGTTCTTTTATTTCTAATGAATGAGTTGGTTTCACTTTCGTTAACATGTATTTCACCTCAAAGTCATTTTTAGACTCATCTTCTAATCTCGTTAGTCTTATTTTAACTGACAATTTCCCCTTCGCGAGGAGTAAACCATGACAATATAGTGAAAACTCTTCTAATTTCACGAAACAGATTAAAAAATCGTAAAAGAAATGTTATGATAGTGAATAAAGTAACAGTATTTTTTATTAATAGTTGGTACACTTGCATTATATTATTTGCTTTTAAAATAATGGAGTTGATATAAATGGAAAAGACCATTATTAAAGATAAATTCGATCGCCCATTACGTGATTTAAGAATCTCCGTAATCGATCGTTGTAATTTCCGTTGTCAATATTGCATGCCTGCAGACCAATTTGGTGATGATTTTGAATTTCTGCCGAAAAGTGCGCTGCTGACATATGAGGAAATTGAAAGAGTAGCAAAAGCTTTTGTAAGTGTGGGTGTAGAGAAAATTCGTTTAACTGGCGGGGAGCCGCTGCTACGAAGAGACCTACCCATTTTGGTGAAAAAGCTATCGGAAATTGATGGCTTAAAAGATATCGCTCTAACCACAAACGGAGTCATTCTTCCTAAACTAGCAGATAAATTAAAAGAGGCTGGACTAAAAAGAGTGAACATAAGCCTCGATACTTTAGACGATGAGCTGTTCGGGACCATAAACGGACGAGGAGTCGGCACCAAGCCGGTGTTAGATGGGATTGAAGCGGCCAAGAAAGCCGGTCTTAGAGTCAAAATTAATATGGTTGTTAAAAAAGGTCTCAATGATTCAGAAATCATCCCAATGGCAGATTTTTGTTTAAAAAATGGACTAGAGCTCCGTTTTATTGAGTATATGGATGTAGGTTCATCTAATGGCTGGAAAATGGATGATGTGATTACCAAAAAACAAATTTATAATATGCTTAAAGAGCACTATCAATTAGAGTCTCTTGATCCAGCTTATTTTGGAGAAGTAGCAAAATTATATAATTATACCAACACTGACGTAAATGTTGGCTTTATTTCTTCTGTTTCAGAATCTTTCTGCAGCAGCTGCACGCGCTCGCGACTTTCTGCTAATGGTCAAATTTTCACTTGCTTGTTTAATGGAAATGGTCATGATATCCGTAACTTTATGAGGAACGGCGCAACAGATAAAGAGCTGCGAAACCGAATAACAGATATCTGGAATGGAAGAAATGACAGATATTCAGATGAAAGAACAGAAGAGACAGCAAGGACTCGCAAGAAAATTGAAATGTCCTATATTGGCGGTTAGACCTCTCTTACAATAAGAGGGGTTTTTTTAATAGGAAAAAAGGCTGTGAAATATACAGCCTCTTCAACATATCCCTATTAAAAATATCTAGGGAATAAGATATTATTTTCTAAATGTACATGCATAAAAGTTAATC
Source organism: Neobacillus driksii (assembly GCF_013409995.1). Classification (GTDB taxonomy): domain Bacteria; phylum Bacillota; class Bacilli; order Bacillales; family Cytobacillaceae; genus Neobacillus; species Neobacillus driksii. The sequence continues at coordinate 318,083 of NZ_JACCBX010000004.1, read as the reverse complement.
CTTCAAGATCTTCTAGACGCTTATATACTAAACGGTAGGTTCCACAAGCGTCTAAAGGCAGGGTGTAATCAGAAGTGACGGACCGAATTTGTCTTAAGATTTCACCTGCATGATCATGTTCTTTTTCTAGCTCAACAATCATGTTAATCGCTTCTTCACGATTTTCGACCGTTCCATCAGCAAGTTGTTTAATTAATGGAAAGACAACTGCTTCTTCTTTAGCCATATGCTCCAATAGTTCTTTCTTGAATTCATAATATAATTCATGAACCTTTAAAAGCTCTGGATGACTGTCGCCGTGTACACGTGAAACCTTGGTAACATATGGGCTAAGCAGTGATAATTCTTCTTCAGAAGTACGGTGATAATGGTTGATAACATGATCAATAATCGTAGTTGAATCTGATTTAGTCCAAACTTCTAAATCCGTTTCAGCTGCACTATATTTTTCAAATACTACTCTAAGTTCCTCCATTATTGCTTCTTCATTTATTCCATTTGCGGCAATGGCTTCGGATAGTGAAATATTGCCTCCGCAGCAAAAGTCAATTCTAAATTTCTTGAACACATCACTCGTTTTTGGCAGTTCATTTACAATATCTCTAACTAATGTATTTGTAGAAAAAGGGAAAGTAATCATAATTTCCTCCTAATGTTTTGTTATTATCTAGCTTAAGAATAAGGCATTCCCCGAAAAAAGTGGGTGACCTGAATCACACAATGGCTATGATTTAATAATTTTTTTATCTTATGTTGTGATGTTTGCTATATTTGTGACTATTCGTTAGGCTTATAATGTATATGAATAAACGATTTGTATTTAAACTGATATGTTTTCTGCAGGAGTTGATGGAGTTGTTAGAGAGAAGAAAACCGATCCCGATTGGGGATGCAGTCAAAAAAATAATGGAATACCAGTTAGATGGAAAAACCGAATATGTATCAATCGATGAAAGTTATGGCCGATTTTTATCAGAAGACTTAGTTGCTACGAGTGATGTCCCACATTTTGATCGAGCACCTTATGATGGATTCGCTGTCCGGTCTATAGATACTAAGGAAGCTTCCTTAAATAACCCAGTAGAATTTAAAGTGGTCGATCATCTTGGCGCGGGACTGACATCTTCAAAGATTATTAAAGACTACGAAGCAGTTCGTATTATGACAGGTGCCATGATGCCTGAGGGAACAGACGCAGTGGTTATGTTTGAAGTGGCAAAAGCGTATGAGAAAAATGGGACGCCTTATATGTCAATAAAAAGAAGCTTTAAAAAGGGTGACAATGTTTCCTATCGAGGGGAAGACGCCAAGAAGGGTGAAGTCCTAGTGAAAAAGGGAACATTGATCAATCCAGGGATACAAGCGATGCTGGCTACTTTTGGCTACAACTCGGTTCCTGTTGCTAAAAAACCAATTATTGGGTTGTTTGCCACTGGAACAGAATTGCTGGAAGTGGATGAAGAATTAGTCCCTGGTAAAATTAGAAATAGTAATTCACATATGATTGCGGCACAAATACAGAGAACAGGAGCCATTGTACAATATTATGGTAAGCTTCCTGATGTTTTTGAAACATGTTTTACTGCAGTCAAAACGGCTTTAGAAAAAGTGGATATACTCATTACAACAGGCGGCGTTTCGGTGGGTGATTTCGATTATTTGCCTGCTATATATGAAAAGTTAGGGGCAGAGGTTTTATTTAATAAAGTTGCCATGCGACCAGGAAGTGTTACGACAATAGCTCAGCTCCAAGGAAAATTGTTATTTGGGTTATCGGGTAATCCATCAGCATGCTATGTTGGGTTTGAGTTGTTTGCTAGGTCGATTATTCGCAAAATGTTGTTTTCCACAACTCCACACCTACGAAAGGAAAAAGCTATCCTTGAGGTTGATTTTCCAAAAGCTAACCCTTTTACAAGATTTGTCCGCAGCGCTTTTTCGATAAAAGAAGGGAAATTAAGTGTAACACCCAGCGGTTTAGACAAATCAAATATTATTATGAGTCTTTCTGGAGCTAATTCCTTGATGATTCTTCCAGGAGGCACAAGGAGCTTTAAAGCAGGTGATGAGGTTGAAATTTTATTGCTTGAAGATCAAGAAGGAAGTGTATGGCCTTGGTAAAGCCAATCATTTATCAAATCGTAGGTTACCAAAATAGCGGTAAAACCACTATCATTTTGAAAATGATTGAAATCTTAAAAAAGGAAGGTATTAAGAGCGCTACCATCAAGCATCATGGACACGGAGGCCGACCAGAGGTTCTCTCCGAAAAGGATTCAGCTAAGCACATAAAAGCAGGAGCAGTTGCTTCATTAGTTGAAGGAGAGGGCAGGTTATGCCTGCAAGCTGATGGAACTGTTTTACCACTTGAAGAACAAATTAGATTTGTGGATTATTTTCAGCCGGATATTATCTTAATTGAGGGTCATAAAATGAAATCTTATCCCAAATTACTCATTCTCAGAGATGAAAACGATCTTTCTCTCATTTCAGATGTATGTAACATTAAGACCGTGATTGTTTGGCGTAAAGATTTGATAAATTCAATTAGCGAAAAGTTGGGGGTCACAGTGTTTCATATAATGGACGAAATGGCCCTGATGAAGATATCAAAAGATTTGATAAAACTTGTTCATAATATCGATGAAAAAAATTAATAAATTTGTCAAAAACGTTACTTTTATCACAGGCGACAATACATATTTGCGCTAAAATACAAATTGGGGACTATATGTTTGTTAATATAGGATAGTGGTATTAAAAAAATCGGTCAAAAGTGACCGATTTTTTTTAGTCTATTTTACAGATTTCTGGAGAACAGTCCTCACAATCAATCTCATTTTTTAAATAATCAAGGTCATGAATCGTAATAGAGCCTTTATCAATGGAAATTATACCTGATTTTCTCAAATCGCTTAGCAATCGGTTAACCACCTCACGTGATGTGCCGCAAAAATTAGCTAGTTCTTGATTTGTTAACGGTAATTCAATAAGAATGCCTTGGTTTGTATTTATACCGTAACTGTTAGTAATTCGAATGAGGGTAGAATATAATGCCCCTTTTTTACCATGAAGAACCAAGTCCCGAAATCTGGTTTGGGTTTTCCGATACTGCTGGCTCATCCATTTCATGAATTCAAGTGACAGGTCATGGTTCTTTGCAAGCTTCTCCTCTAGGACATCCTTCATAATTACTGCTACGTCGCCGCTTTCAGCCACGCGAGCACTTAATAAATATTTAGGTGCAGGAGAAAAAAGATCAAGTTCCCCAATAAAGTCTCCTTTTGAACACATTCTTAGTGTTAGTTCCCGACCATCTGGAATAATTTTGCTAATTTGAATGATTCCACTTTGGACAATATATAATTCATTCGCGGAAGAACCTTCCTGAAACAGAAAAGTGCCTTTTTCAATTTTCTTCATATGGTGAACCGTATCAAACAGTTGTGTTAACTTTACAGGTATTTCTTTTATTGACTGCATAAGAATAACCACCTTAAAGGGGCGAAATAAATCGCTAATTTGCTTTCCTAAATAAATGACAGTCAAGGTTTCATTTACTAGATAATACTATAATTATATTGTTAACAACGCTTATATATCAATAATTGTGGCATAAATTCATACAATCGTCAAAAATATATTCTCATGAAAGGTTGTTGTTATTTCATAATAATTCCTTTAATGCCCCTAGATTAAATGGTGATAATAAGATTGTACAGGAAAAGGAGGGACAGAAGAATATGGGCCAAAGTCGTCATTTTAAGTCTGGACAAAAAGCACCAAATAATGGTGTATATGTAGAAATCGGTGATACAGAGTCAAATGTCAATAATCCAAAGAAGATAAAGCTTAAAGCAGGAGACAGGTTTCCTGAAACGTCAAATGATGAACGCGTTTGGACATACCAGCATAAACCTTAATTTTCGAAAAAGTCATCCCCGAGGATGGCTTTTATTTTATATTTCATTACATATTCGTATATAATAAAATCAAATAGGTCAAAAATGGTCAAAGGTGTGATGGAGATGGATTTAAATCGAATGACAGAGCGATTGCAAAAGGGTATCTTAGATGCTCAATCTTTAGCAGTAAGAGGTAATCATCAAGAGGTAGATGAGCCCCATTTATTCTTAACATTACTTCGTCAAGAGGATAGTTTATTAAAAGCTATATTGGAGAAAGCAGATATCCGAACGGAAAGCATTGAAAGAGCATTGCTGACTATCCTTAATAAAAAACCGCAAGTTACTGGAAGCGGTGCAGAGCATGGGAAGTTATATATTACTACCAAGCTCCAACAACTTTTTGTTAGTGCTGAGGATTTTGCTTCCAAATTTTCAGATGACTTTGTATCAATTGAACATATTTTATTAGCTGCTTGCTATGCAAAAGATTCCGAAATGCAGAAAATTGTAAAAGCAAATGGTAAAACTCCAGAGAATATTTTGGCCGCAATTAAGGAAATAAGGGGGAACCAAAGAGTGACATCACAAAATCCGGAAGCCGTTTATGATGCCCTTAATAAATATGGAAGAGACCTTGTAGCCGAAGTGAAAGCAGGTAAACTAGACCCTGTCATTGGAAGGGACGCAGAGATCCGTCATGTCATAAGAATTCTTTCTAGAAAGACTAAAAATAATCCCGTATTAATTGGTAAACCTGGTGTTGGAAAAACTGCAATAGTGGAAGGTCTGGCGCAGCGGATTGTTAGGAAGGATGTTCCAGAGGGGTTAAAAGATAAAACGATTTTCTCGTTAGATATGAGTGCATTGATTGCAGGGGCGAAGTTCAGAGGTGAATTCGAAGAAAGATTAAAAGCAGTATTGAATGAAGTGAAAAAAAGTGAAGGACGGATTCTGTTATTTATAGATGAGCTTCACACCATTGTTGGGGCAGGAAAAACCGATGGAGCTATGGATGCAGGGAATATGTTAAAACCGATGCTTGCTCGAGGAGAGCTTCATTGTATTGGTGCCACCACCCTTGATGAACATCGTAAATATATTGAAAAAGATCCTGCACTCGAGCGCAGATTTCAGCAGGTACTTGTTCAAGAGCCTAATGTCGAAGACACCATTTCCATTTTGCGTGGTTTAAAAGAAAGATTTGAGGTACACCATGGGGTGAAGATTCATGATCATGCTCTTGTGGCTGCAGCAACTTTATCAGACCGGTATATTACCGATCGCTTCCTGCCAGACAAAGCAATTGATTTAATGGATGAAGCATGTGCCCTGATTAGAACTGAAATTGATTCAATGCCAACAGAACTTGATGAGGTAACCCGACGAGTTATGCAATTGGAAATAGAAGAAGCGTCCTTAAGAAAGGAACAAGATGAGGCGAGTAAAAAAAGGCTTGAATCCTTGTTAAAGGAGCTCGCTGAATTAAAAGATCAAGCAAACAGCATGAAAGCCCAGTGGCTTCATGAAAAACAAGGAATACAAAAAGTGCAGGAGAAAAGAGAACAGCTTGAGAAACTACGCAGAGAATTACAGCAGGCCGAGGATAAATATGATTTAAACAGAGCTGCAGAGCTGCGTCATGGTCTGATTCCATTGGCCGAAAAAGAATTGAAAGAACTTGAATCGACCACAGCAAAAAATGAACGTTTACTTCGTGAGGAAGTTACTGGTGAAGAGATATCTAATATTGTCTCAAGGTGGACCGGAATTCCACTATCTAAGCTGGTTGAAGGTGAAAGAGAGAAACTCCTAAGATTAGAATCACTATTGCATGAACGAGTAATCGGACAAAATGAAGCCGTACAATTAGTTTCCGATGCGGTATTACGGGCACGTGCCGGAATCAAGGATCCAAACAGACCTATAGGATCATTCCTATTTTTAGGACCAACCGGTGTAGGTAAGACTGAACTTGCTAAAGCACTTGCAGAGGCATTGTTTGATAGTGAAGAGCAAATGATTCGAATCGATATGTCGGAATATATGGAGAAACATGCTGTTTCACGGTTAATTGGTGCACCTCCAGGGTATGTGGGCTATGAAGAAGGCGGGCAGCTAACAGAAGCAGTGAGAAGAAGACCGTATTCTGTTATCTTGATGGATGAAATTGAAAAAGCCCATCCAGAGGTTTTTAATATTCTCCTGCAGGCACTTGATGACGGCAGGATTACCGATTCACAAGGACGAATAGTGGACTTTAAAAATACAGTCATTATTATGACCTCCAATATTGGTTCTCATTTCTTATTGGAACGAAATGAAAATGAAATTGAAATTTCTGAAACAACAAGGGAAAAGGTTCTAGGACAACTAAAGAGTCATTACCGACCTGAATTTTTAAATCGAATCGATGAAACCATCTTGTTTAAACCTTTATCGTTAACAGAAATAAAAGAGATTGTTGTAAAAATGATGAAAGAACTTCAAAGCAGGCTGAAGGAACAGGATATTGAAGTAATCATTACGGACAGTGCGAAAGAGTTCATTGCAGTGAATGGCTTCGACCCTATTTATGGTGCAAGACCATTAAAACGATTTATTCAACGGAATATCGAGACAAAACTCGCTAGGGCCATTATTGCTGGTAATATTCATGACCACTCCGTCATCAGTGTTACATTAGAAAATGAAGAATTAACCATTTCTATTAGGTAACGAAACCAAAAAGGTCATCCAGTATAACGGATGACCTTTTTCGCTTTATTTAGTGTTTTTCAACAGGATCATTAGGAAGTACTGCCGTTGCAATAACAATCAAAATGAAAACGCCCACAGAAATTATCGCACCTGACTGGAAGTTGAAAACTCCGCCTTCTGTCATTGAACTAACTACATATGAAAGCATTTGTACTAAAACAAACACCCAAAAAAAAGTCCAAAAGTATCGCACTATCTTTCACCTCTACCCTATTTATCATCTCTAATAATATTACCATATGCTATTGAAATAATAAAAGCAAAAATTCAAAACACTAGCCCCCTCTACAATAAGCTTCGTTAAAGAAACAGGCGATTTGAAGCTTATCGGAGTGGTAATGACCAAGTTTAACAATAAAAACACTTGTGTATGATTGTCCGAATAGGCTATATCCCTTTCATCTCATGTGAAATCACATACAATATTTTGAGGAAATATGTAAAAGGAGATTTAGCGATGGAGAACCGGAATTTTCAGATGGATACCCAGTGGAATATCATCCATTACCCTGAAAAGCCCACAGGTTTTGGAATATTAATAATTGGAGATGAAAGGCATTTTGTTGATGAAAGTAAATGCTTTTGGACTCAGAATGAAGGTAAACTGTCCATTATCAACCAGTTGAAAGAATCAGGATATACTATTTTTTCCTCAAATTTGTATGGGCGAAACTGGGGAAGTGAACATGCTGTTGAGCTTGCACAAAGGCTATATCAGCAGGTAATAAGAAGTGAAATTCTTAATAGTAAAGTTCATCTGATAGCTGAAGGCATGGGTGCTCTTGTGGCTGTTCGATTAATGGAGAAAATGCAGGGTCAATTAAGGTCAGTCGTATTATTAAATCCCATTCTTTCTTTAAAAAAACATATCGAACTTGAAAAAGAACACAAGTTTTTCTATAAAAAGCTAATGAGAGAAATAACAGCTGCCCATGAGTTGGACCAAGTCACTCTTGAACAAGAACTTCAAGGTATGGAAGATAAAATTAAATTCAATACGGATATTCCAATAAAAATTATCCATGTAATGTCCAGTGGCAAATCTTATAATCAATCAAAACAGCTGCAAAAGTTACTGGCGCATACGGATATTAGCCCAACATATATTGTACCGGAAAAAAAGCAACAGCTCGGAAATATGATGGAGAAGTTTTTTAATCAGTTTGAAAAGGTTCTATAAACACCAGCCTCCCTGAAGATAGATATAATTCACCCATATACCGCATAGGATTCACTAATGAAGTTTGGGGAGGAAGGATTAGTAATGGACAAGGTCGTAATGGTTGGAGTATTTGACTTTGTGAATTTTCATGTATGCAAAGCATTACTTGATAAAGGGATTGAGGTCAGGGGAGTACAAATCGAATCAGAAGAAGATGAGGATATGATCATTGAAAAACGATTAGAGATTGGTCGAAATGCTAACTTTACTGAGGTTTCATTTGGGGATATTACTAAAGATAAAAACAAAAACGAGACGATTGTACTTTCTGTTTACGACATTTATATGCGATATAAGGAAGAATACCTGCTAAACGAAGATATGTTATTCAATTTAATAAGAAAGAACCAGTGGGAAAAAGTGGCTATTTTAGTACCAAGCCAATTGTTAAATGAGGTAATTGATTCAAAGCCTGAAGTAATTATTCAAGATTTCATAAAAAGGACATATGCTTGGAATAAAAATATTCATTTACTCTATTTACCAACAATTTATGGACCCTGGCAGCCTGATACCTTTATGTTTCAATCTTCTATTTTAAATGAAAGGAATAGAGGAAAACCATATAAGGGACTACGGGAGGAGACTGGCGACGCCCTGTTTGTTCAGGATACTGCCCAATTTATACTAGAAATTATCGAAAACCAAAAGCCTGGAAGATACCTGCTCCATAGCGGGAAGAGTAATCAATGGGAGAAATGTGCAGCATTTCTTGGGATAAACGAACAAGAATCAAACCCCATTTTACAAATAAGGGAAGAGGGTTTAACTAAGATCATTGTTAATAGCACTGTACCAATAACTGTTGGCTTGACTAAGCAAGTAGAACATGCGAATCGATTATATAGTGAATAATAGTAAAAAAGCTGCCAAAATGGCAGCTTATTTTTTCTTTATAAAACCTTCTACAAAGGGATAAACCATTTGAAGTAATGGTTTTAGATTCTGGGAGGAATCCCTTAATTTGTTTATGTTGTCTAATATTGATTCAATATCAAGTGAAGTTGGATTGAACTGAGTTTGATTATGATGTTTGCTCCCTATGCTCTCTCTTCTATCGCCAAACATCATTCTTGAAAAGCGATCATCCTGTCTTTCTTTTCCCATCTTTCTGCCCCCTCCTTATAGTATGATTCTCCTTTAGATTATGAAGTTTATGAACAAATGGTATGGACATAAGCGGGGGATCGTTGATTTAAATGTTGCTTAATTATACTTTTGTTTGATAAAATTAGTACCAAGTCATAATAATTGATAATAAATTTTATTTATATAAGGGGATGATTCCTTGAACGCTGGAATTGTTGGAATTGGAAGGTATTTGCCAGAAAAGATTGTTACGAATGCAGACTTAGAAAAAATAATGGATACATCAGATGAATGGATTCGAACACGAACAGGCATTGAAGAACGCCGTATCGCAGATGATAACACTAACACCTCTGATATGGGGTTTGCTGCTGCTCAAAAAGCGATACAAGATGCCGGAATCACACCTGAGGATATCGATTTAATTTTGGTTGCCACTGTAACACCAGATCAGCCATTCCCATCTGTTGCTTGTATGCTTCAAGAACGTTTAGGTGCTAAAAAAGCAGCAGCAATGGATGTTAGTGCCGCCTGTGCAGGTTTTATGTACGGTATTATTACCGGAAAGCAGTTTGTAGAATCAGGAGCTTATAAGCATGTTCTAGTAGTGGGGGTTGAAAAACTTTCCAAGATAACCGACTGGAATGATCGGAACACTGCTGTACTATTTGGAGACGGTGCTGGTGCCGTTATCGTTGGAGAGGTTTCTGAAGGTAGAGGAATTCTTTCGTTTGAATTGGGTGCAGATGGAACGGGTGCTAAGCATTTATATCAAGATGAGTATATTATCATGAATGGACGGGAAGTCTTTAAATTTGCAGTTCGCCAGATGGGTGAAAGCTGTATTAATGTACTCGAAAAAGCTGGGCTCACAAAAGAAGATGTAGATTTCCTAATACCTCATCAAGCGAATATCCGTATTATGGAGGCTTCTAGACAAAGGCTTGAGCTTCCTGTAGAAAAAATGTCTAAGACCGTTCATAAATACGGAAACACTTCAGCGGCATCTATACCGATTTCAATTGTTGAGGAGATAGAGGCTGGAAAAATAAAAGACGATGATCTTATTGTTATGGTAGGTTTTGGCGGCGGATTAACGTGGGGCGCCATTGCGATTAGATGGGGTAAATAAAGGGAATTAGTTATATATACAATGAAGTGTATTAAAGGAGATGTCTTATATGGATAAGCGCAGGGTTGTGGTTACAGGTTTAGGAGCGGTTACCCCGCTTGGATTAGATGTTGAAACAACATGGAAAGGGATTATTGAAGGGAAATCTGGGATCGGTCCTCTAACACGAGTGAATGCGGAAGAGTATCCTGCAAAAGTTGCCGCACAGATTAATGACTTTAATCCTGAATCCATTATGGATAGAAAAGATGCGAGAAAGATGGACCGTTTTACTCAGTATGCGGTCGCTTCAGCATTAATGGCTGTTGAAGATGCAAAGTTAACAATTACAGATGAAAATGCAGACCGTATTGGAGTCTGGATTGGTTCCGGTATTGGCGGAATGGAAACTTTTGAAGAACAATATGAAATATTTCAAAAAAGAGGTTATAAGAGAGTAAGTCCATTCTTTGTACCAATGCTGATTCCTGATATGGCAACTGGTCAAGTCTCGATTAGACTAGGTGCAAAAGGATTTAATTCTTGTACCGTAACGGCATGTGCAACAGGAACGAACTCAATCGGAGACGCCTTTAAAGTCATTCAGCGTGGTGATGCTGACGCGATGATTACAGGTGGAGCAGAAGCACCGATTACAAAAATGTCGGTTGCTGGCTTCTGTGCGAATACAGCTCTATCGACAAATCCAGATCCTGCGAGTGCTAGCAGACCATTTGATAAAAATCGTGATGGCTTCGTTATCGGTGAGGGTGCGGGTATTATTGTTCTCGAAGAATTAGAGCATGCATTAGCACGCGGTGCGAAAATATATGCGGAGATTGTTGGCTATGGCGCAACAGGGGATGCGTATCATATAACAGCACCAGCCCCTGGTGGTGAAGGCGGAGCGCGCGCGATGAACATGGCCATTAACGACGCGGGACTAAATATTGAAGAGATTGATTATATCAATGCTCATGGAACTAGTACAGAGTATAATGATAAATTTGAGACGTTGGCAGTGAAAGAAGTTTTTGGGGTTCATGCATACAAGCTGGCAATCAGTTCAACTAAATCAATGACTGGTCATCTTCTTGGAGCAGCAGGCGGTGTTGAGGCAATCTTTACGGTACTTGCGATGAAAGACAGCATCCTGCCACCAACCATTAATTATGTAACGGCAGACCCAGAATGTGATTTAGATTATGTACCAAATAAGGCGCGTCAAAAAGAAATTAAAGCAGCAATGAGTAATTCTTTAGGCTTTGGCGGCCACAATGCAACAATCGTCTTCAAAAAATATGAAAAATAAGCAGCTTGACCAGGAACATTCCTGGTCGGCTTTTTTGTATTTATAGGACAACCACCCCGAACCACTTTTCATATCATTCATAAAATGTAAAAAAAAGAATGGTATGGAGTGAGGAAATGGGCATCATTCGAACGGATAAGTGGCTAGAGGAGGAGTTTGACCGTCCAATAAAAATATGTGAAAAACTGCTCCCTGTTTTCAATGGGCAAAGTCCTTCAAAAGTCTATAATCAATTGACTAATTTCGGGATGTACAGAGCCTCTCGGAGGACCGAGGAAATTTTTAATTCGATGAAGGAAAACATGATTTGGGAAGAAGTGGAAGATATTTTTCAGGAATATAAAAAGAAATGGGGAGGACCAGATGTACCAATCTACCTGTTTCCAATTGAACAAAATAGAAGCCTTTTTTTTAGACAAGAAGATAAATTAAAGGGTGGGGTTTCCTATCCAGATAAAATGTTTTTATTTCTTTCCGACAAAATAACTTCACCAGAGTTAGAGGCACTATTTGTACATGAATACCACCACATTTGCAGGTTAAATAAAGAAACTAAAAAATTTAGTGATTATACATTACTGGATTCAATTATTATTGAAGGGCTCGCAGAATACTCTGTTTTAGTTCATTGTGGGAGAAACTATTTAGCGGATTGGTGTAGGATGTATTCAGGAGCAGAACTTGATGATTATTGGGGAAAATTTTTAGAAGGGAACTTAAACATAAAAAAGAATGAGAGGAAACATGATGACCTGTTGTATGGAGCAGGAAGAATTCCAAAGTTACTTGGATATGCTGCTGGCTTTAAAATTGTTGAAGATTATTATCGCCAGAATCATTATTCTACAAAACTTTCCTTTACACTTCCTGCAAAGACGTATTTACAAACTGAACGTAACTATACAAAAAAAGGCCGAAAAAAATAGGCTTTTTTTTGTTCACCAGGCAAAGAGTATTTGGTTCTTAAGGAATAAATTAACTTATGTCTGCCCATACTGATTGACAAACAGTTTCTTGAAGTGAGGGGTTGTACAATGTTGTATCTTCATGATGTTTGGGTAAATTGGTTTGAAGGTGAAGAAAACGGATATAATGTGTGCCACTTTCATGAATGGCGCAAAGATGACGGTGTAGAGCTGTTAGACCAAGCTCCTCTGTTAAAAGTAGAACCGATTCTCTTTAATTATATTGAGAACGATCTTTCAGAATTACCTCAACAGCTTCTAGATGATATTTTCCAAAAGGCATATTTAAGAAAAAACCATGAAAGAGTGCAGCTTGAGTATTGCTTTGTGGTTACAGATGGGGTTGGTATATTAGCAGTTGATACAATTGGATATTCAATACCCATTAGAAAGAGCAGGCTCATACCGAGACAGGAACAGCTTGTCTACGAAATGATTGCCAATCACGATGCAAAAAAATATCATTTTCAACAGAATTCAGTGGATAAGGATTTTCATATTTTATCACCTGAGCCTGAATTAATGACAGGGTTAACAAGAAAAGAGCGTCAGCTAAAACAGTTGTTGTTTATGGCCCTTGATCAATTACATACATCTAAGAATGAAGCAGAAGTGCGTTATTGGTTCACAGAATGGTGTCCAGAGCGATACTCGGCGATTCAGGAATTGAATTTTGAGAAAGCTTGGGAGCAGCTGTTTGAGGAAACGAAATACGGCTGGTCTAAACGGCATGAAACATTTTGTGAGAATCTAATAAAAGGTCAGCCATTTTTTGAAAAGCTATGGGAAATGGAGCACGGACCGAAAGTAAATTAAAAAAGCTGGTCAGAAAGATAAAAAATCTTTCATGACCAGCTTTTTTTTAGCGTCTTTTTCTGCCTAATCCCATCGCATTTTCCATTTTCTTGAGGGTTTTGCTTGCTACTTGGTTTGCTTTTTCTGCGCCTTCGTCTAGGATTCTGTCTAGTTCTGTTGATTCCATTAGGTTATTATATTTCTCTTGAATCGGCTCAAAGACATTTACGATTACTTGTGCTAAATCGCCTTTGAAGTCGCCATATCCTTTGCCATGATACATTTCTTCAAGCTCTGGAATGGTTTTGTTACCGAGAATGGAATAGATGGATAGCAAGTTAGAGATTCCAGGTTTGTTAATTTTGTCGAATTTAACAATCCCCTCAGAATCTGTAACCGCACTTTTTATTTTCTTAACAATTTGTTTTGGATCATCTAAAGGTGTAATAAAAGCTTTATTGTTTGGATCAGATTTACTCATTTTCTTTGTAGGCTCTTGTAACGACATTATCCGTGCGCCGACTTCAGGAATGCGGATATCTGGGATGGTTAAAACCTCCCCATATTTTTTATTAAATCTTTCAGCTAAATCACGCGTTAATTCCATATGCTGCTTCTGGTCTTCTCCAACCGGAACAAGATTAGTATTGTATAAAAGAATGTCTGCGGCCATTAATGGCGGGTAGGTTAATAAACTTGCGGAGACCGCGTCCTTACCAGCTGACTTATCCTTAAATTGGGTCATTCTTTCCAATTCGCCTATATATGAAATACATTGCATCATCCATCCAGCTTGGGCATGTGCCGGAACTTCCGACTGGATAAACAAGGTTGCTTTCTCAGGGTCAATTCCAACCGCTAGGTATAGTGCCGCTAAACTACGGATATTTTTTCTTAACTCTAATCGATCCTGTGGGACCGTTATTGCATGTTGGTCCACGATGCAAAAGTAGCAATTATAATCATTTTGAAGTTCAACAAATTGCATCATTGCCCCAATATAGTTTCCAAGTGTAATGGTGCCACTTGGCTGAATTCCTGAAAAAATTGTTTTCATGACCGAAATCCTCCTAAATATATATATAAATAAAAAAACCATTCGTCCCCAAAAACGATAGGGACGAATGGTTCGCGGTACCACCCTAAATTACTCAAAACGAGTCACTCGAGTCCAGAGCTATCAAGAATGGATAGTCTGGTAACCTTTTAACGCAAGGTAAAACGTCTTTTCCTATTACTCATTAAGATGTTCAGAAAGAAGCTCAAAAGTCCATTCGGTATTTTTCCGTGTTTGTTCTCACCAACCACAAACTCTCTGAATCGGTTAAAAATACGTACTACTCTTTATCATCGCTAAGCTAATAATTGATTTATTCTTATTATAATTAAATGTAAATTGGGAATCAAGTCAGCGAAGAATTACTTCTTCTTCCCGCCAATGCTTTTCCAGCCTGTTTGGAATCTTGCGCTTTGGTCAACGAATTCTGAGCGTTTTTTTCCTCCGAAAACCTTTTCTCCGAAACCGTTTGTCATTACACCCATAAATGCAGTAATTCCAATAATTAATATGGCAACCATAGATAAATCAGCTATGTAGCCAGCCATGAAAATCCCTCCATATCCAGTAAAAGTTATAATCAACTGTTTGTATTGTTTATTTCCCCTTATTTATATTTTAAAAGAACTTGAGAAGTATTGAAAGAGGTAAAGCAATAAAAAGATTAAATGTGCACAAAAAAATGAATGCGTTTTCACTGAATGAGGTTTAATTGAGAATTCTCCGGGTATATAAAGGATGAAACTTTTTCGATTGTTATTCGTCTAATATAATGAAAAGAAAAAATAGGCTAATAGTTTGACATTCAATAAATTTTGAAAAAGGGATACCTTTTTTAGAAACAGTGGTGTATAATTAATGATATAAATTACTTATTTATAATAATTTTAATCAAGAAACATAATTTTTGATAGATTTACTATAGAATTGGATAGTAATTAAAAGAGGAGTGTGGAGACGAATGGTAACATTATACACTTCACCAAGTTGTACATCATGCCGGAAAGCAAAATCATGGTTAGAAGAACATGAAATTCCATATACTGAACGAAATATTTTTTCTGAGCCATTATCAATCGAAGAAATTAAAGAAATTCTCCGTATGACTGAGGATGGTACAGATGAGATTATCTCGACAAGATCAAAGACTTTTCAAAAATTAGATGTTAATTTGGATACTATGCCGCTGCAGGATTTATTTGAATTAATTAAAGCAAATCCTGGATTATTACGCCGGCCAATTATTATCGATGAAAAGCGACTGCAGGTTGGATATAACGAAGACGAAATTCGGAGATTTCTACCGAGAAGAGTTCGTACCTTCCAATTAAGAGAAGCTCAGCGTATGGTAAATTAAACTAATAAGACAAAGCCTTCAAACTGAAGGCTTTTTTTGCACCTCTTTTGGTTTGAGATTTCGCTGTCATTTTGTTACAATGTAAGGAATATCTAATTAATAGGCAAATTAATGGTTTTTGCAATTACAGGTAAATTTATTTCCCAATTTAACACTTTTGTCATAAAATGAAAGTACAAGGATTATATTCTTTTTTACATTACAATAATTGATCCTTTCTACTAAGGTAATTGCTGAAAAGCATTGTCTGCTGGGGGTATTTTGTCCCTTCAATAAGGAAACGGAAGGGAGAGGTAACGATGGAAATCGAACGAATTAATGAGAATACAGTAAAGTTTTACATCTCTTATGGTGATATAGAAGAACGTGGTTTTGATCGCGAAGAAATTTGGTACAATCGGGAGCGAAGTGAGGAGCTTTTCTGGGAAATGATGGATGAAGTTCATCAAGAGGAAGAGTTCGTTGTCGAAGGTCCGCTGTGGATTCAAGTGCAGGCGTTAGAGAAAGGGTTAGAAATTCTTGTAACCAAAGCACAGGTATCAAAGGATGGACAAAAGTTTGAGCTGCCAATACCAAATGAAAAATTAAAAGATCTACCTGTTGATGGCAATATTGAAGATATCTTGGATCACCATTTTAATCCTGACCACCGTGATGATGATGACCTTTTACTTGAAGAAGAGTCTTTAGAATTTTTAATTGCCTTCAAAGATTTTGAAGATGTTATTATGTTGTCAAATCGGGGCGGACTTGATGATTTAATCACAGTGTTGTACAACTATAATAATAAATATTATTTATTTACTGAGTTTCCTGAAGATTTGTTTGAAGAGGACGAAATCGATGATATTCTAAGTATCCTGCTCGAATATGGATATGAAACTCAATTAACCATCCATCGAATTCAGGAATATGGTAAAAAGATTATTTCTGAGAATGTTTTTGCTGAAATAAGAAAACATTTTAAATAAACGTACCGATTTCGATTATTGAAATCGGTATTTTTTACATAGGGTTTAATTTCTCTTTGAGGGTGATGAGACTGAAAAACACAGTAAGGGTTGTATTGTTTTTACTGGTTCTATCCATGCTTATGTTTTTCTTTAGGGAATATTTACAGGGTGGAATATTTGGTTTTCTGAGCCTTTTAATAACGTTATCTGTTATTTTTATTGGCTTCGTTATTTTTTTAGAGAATCGACACCCGACCCAAACGATAACTTGGTTGGTTGTATTAGGGAGCTTTCCATTAGTGGGTTTCTTTTTTTATTTGCTTTTCGGAAGGAATTATCGTAAGGAGAAAATGTATCGGAAGAAATACTTTCTTGATAAACAAGCATTTTTGACAGTGGAGGGTGAAAATGACCCGCGCAGTGAAGAAAAACTTGGATTGATGGCCGAACACCAGGCAAGACTATTTACTTTGGCGCAAAAATTGGGTAACAGTCCGATTTCCTTTGATACAGCTACGAAGGTGCTAACAAACGGGGAGGAAACCTTTCATCACATTCTTGAGCAATTGAATAAAGCCAGGCATCATATCCATATTGAATATTACATTGTCCGGGATGACAGGATTGGACAAGAAATTAAAGAGATTTTAATTAATCAGGCTGCACAAGGGGTTAAAGTCCGCTTTTTATATGACGCAGTAGGTTCTTGGAAATTATCTAAAAAGTATATTGATGACCTGAAAAACGCTGGAATAGAAACAGTATGTTTCGGCCCTGTTAAGCTGCCATTTTTAAATAATAAATTTAATTTCAGAAACCACCGGAAAATAATTGTTATTGATGGGATGATTGGATTTGTAGGCGGGCTAAATATTGGAGATGAATACTTAGGAAGAAATGATACATATGGCTTTTGGCGTGACACCCACTTAATGTTACGAGGAGAAGCTGTAAGGTCGCTGCAGTTAATCTTTTTACAAGATTGGTATTACATGACGAACCACAGCTTTTTAACAGCCGAATATTTGTCACCGCAGATCGATGAGAAAAATCATGGAGGCGTTCAATTAATCGCCGGCGGTCCCGACAATGAATGGAGTGTTATTAAGAATATCTTTTTCTCGATGATTACGTCGGCAAAGGTATCTGTTTGGATAGCCTCACCATACTTTATCCCTGATGAAGATATCTTTTCAGCGTTAAAAGTGGCAGCACTTAGTGGCATAGATGTAAGATTACTTGTTCCTAACCGCCCTGATAAAAGAATTGTGTTTCATGCTTCAAGATCTTATTTCCCTGAGCTTTTGGAAGCTGGTGTAAAGGTCTATGAATATGAACGGGGGTTTATGCATAGTAAAATTGTAATTGTCGACCATGAGCTTGCTTCTATTGGAACCTCAAATATGGATATGCGTAGTTTTCATTTAAATTTTGAGGTAAATGCCTTTTTATTTCGAACCAAAAGTACTCAAAAACTAGTAGCGGAGTATATTAATGATCTTGAATATGCGAAACAGCTTGATTTAACCTCTTTTAGGAAAAGACATATTGGCTTACGGTTAATTGAGTCTACTGCAAGGTTACTATCACCGTTGCTTTAAGTTCACAAACTCGTCATAATGGCGGGTTTTCTTTTTATATAAAAAAGGATTTTCTATAAGGAAACACGAAATTTAGAAATAAAAGGAGGTAGAGAACCATTGCTGACGGCACAAACGAAATCAGGAACAATATTTAGCTTAGGCACGGAATATAAGAAAGAAACACTGATGATTATCCGCAACAATGAGGAGTTTTTTTGTCCAGCTTGTGGGGAGCGGGTCTCTCTTAAATTGGGGAATCAACGAATTTACCATTTTGCCCATCGAGGCGGTACTGTGTGTAGGGATTTTTATGAAGGTGAAACGGTTTATCATATGAAAGGAAAACTTCAACTTTATCAGTGGCTTGAAAGACAAGGAATCCCTGTAGCATTAGAATATTATGATGCTAAAATAAATCAGCGCCCTGATATCGTATTCCACTTCGATGGAATCAAATACGCTATGGAATACCAGTGTTCGCCGATTTCAGAAGAAATATTTATCAAGCGAACAACCGCATATTACGAACAGAATTACATTCCTCTCTGGATCATGGGCAGTAAACATTTGAAAGCCAAAAGAAGTAATGTCTTTTCCTTGTCGAACTTCGATTATTTCTTTTTCAGAGAAACAAAGGACAACCATTTGATACTTCCTTCTTATTGCCCCGAAGAAAAACAATTTAAAATCCTCAGTTCGATCTATCCTTATTCAATAAAAAATGCACTTGCAAACATCACCCATCATTCTATTCAAAAAACAGGAATTGAAGAAATTCTATCACCCAAAATAATCAATCATTTCAGCCTTGCTAAATGGTCAATGGAAATGGAGAAATTCACATTTAACTTGTCACTCCATCCGAGTCCCGACCTAAATCGATTTCTTCGCGAAATCTATAGGCATAACCTCAACATATATTTACTTCCTCCAGAAATTGGTCTACCAGTCAGCCATTCCCTATTCATTCAAACACCTTCAATTATTTGGCAAACCTATTTGTACTTAGATGTTTTGCAGGATAAAATGCCGAAAGACCTAATAGACTTAAATGAAGTTGAAAAACATTACAATAAGAGATTAATCAAAAAAGAGATTATCAACAGGAATATACCTCAACTTCCAAGTGAAAGATCATTTAATGCAGTGAAGGATTATTTTCAACAGCTTGAGAGACTGGGTATACTCGTGAGAAAAAGCGAAACTGTTTTTCAACTCGAAACTAGTATTTTCATCCCAAAATCTAATCGGGAAAAGGAAGAACGGAGGAATGAATTTTGTCAAAAAAATAAGTTCCTCCTTGCAAAAATATAAATGAAATATAACTTTAGGGCATAATATATTGGGTAAAACAAAAAATTAAAGGAAATAACATGAAAAAAGGAGAATAATTAACAGGGTTAACATTTTTCGTGATCCGAATATTTTTTGAATGGAGGATGTTTATGGCAAACGAAGCTGCAGTAAAGGCGTTGCCTTCAAGAAGTGAAATTCCTGTTGAAGAGACATGGAGATTGGAAGATATCTTCGCTAGCGATAAAGAATGGGAAAATGAATTTCAAGACGTCAAAAGTCAAATATCAGGAATCAAAGAGTTTGAAGGGAAACTTGGGGAGAGTGCCGACACTCTTTATAATGCTCTTCAATTTCAGGATAAGCTGCTTGAAAGAATCGGCAAGCTTTATACATACGCCCATATGCGTTATGACCAGGATACAACGAACTCCTTTTACCAAGGATTAGATGACAGGATGAAAAATTTATATTCACAAGCTGGTAGTCAATTGGCATTTATTGTTCCTGAAATTCTTTCGTTAGAGGAAAGTAAAGTTAAGGGATTTTTAAATGAAAAAACTGAATTAAAGCTTTATGAGCATGCAATCGAAGAGATTAATCTTCAGAGACCGCACGTTTTGTCCGGAGAGATGGAAGCGTTATTAGCAGAAGCTAGTGAGGTAATGGATGCCTCCAGCAATACCTTCGGGATGTTAAATAATGCAGATTTAAAATTCCCTTCTGTAAAAGATGAAAATGGTGAAGAAGTTGAGATTACCCACGGCCGATATATCCGTTTTCTCGAAAGTGCCGACCAAAGGGTGCGCCGTGATGCTTTCAAAGCAGTTTACGACACGTATGGAAATTTCCGCAATACCTTTGCAAGTACAATCAGCGGCAATGTGAAAAAGGATAATTTTAATGCAAGAATCAGAAAATATGATTCTGCCAGGCATGCAGCACTATCTGCCAATAATATTCCTGAAAGCGTGTATGATAATTTAGTAAACACGGTAAATGATCACTTACACCTATTGCACCGTTACGTGAAACTCCGTAAAAAAGTTTTAGGAGTAGACGAACTGCATATGTACGATCTTTACACTCCTCTTGTAAAAGATGTCAAAATGGAAATACCTTATAAACAGGCAGAAGAGCTTGTAATAAATGGGCTTGCTCCACTAGGCGAAGAATATTCCCGAATTTTAAAAGAAGGTTTTGAGAACCGCTGGGTAGATGTACACGAAAATAAAGGAAAGCGCAGCGGAGCTTATTCTTCTGGAGCCTATGGAACAAATCCATATATTCTTATGAATTGGCAGGATAATGTAAATAACTTATTTACATTGGCTCATGAATTTGGCCATTCCGTCCATAGCTACTATACAAGAAAAAATCAGCCGTATCCTTATGGAAACTATTCTATTTTTGTTGCGGAAGTTGCCTCAACTTGTAACGAAGCATTATTAAATGATTATTTATTAAAAACCATTGACGATGAGCAAAAAAGAATCTATTTGTTAAATCATTATTTAGAAGGCTTCAGAGGTACTGTTTTCCGTCAAACGATGTTTGCAGAGTATGAACATCTCATTCATCAAAAAGCTCAAAATAATGAAGCTTTAACAGCGGATTCATTAACGAGTGAATACTATGCTCTGAATAAGAAGTATTTTGGTGAAGAAGATATCGTTATCGATGAGGAAATCGGCTTAGAATGGGCTAGAATTCCACATTTCTATTACAACTATTATGTATATCAATATGCAACCGGCTTTAGTGCAGCAACCGCGTTAAGCAAGCAGATACTAGAGGAAGGCGAGCCAGCGGTTAAACGCTATATCGATTTCTTAAGCGCTGGAAGCTCTGATTACCCAATTGAAGTACTAAAAAAGGCGGGAGTAGACATGACAAGCGCCGACCCAATTAGAGACGCATGTAAAGTATTTGAAGAGAAACTCAATGAATTAGAACAGTTATTATCATAACAAGCTAAAGGGGGAGTATCGAAAGGTACTCTCCCTTTAAAATCCTTTAAATCTTTTTCTATCATTCAGGTAAAAAAGAAACATAAAAATGGCAATAAAAAAAAGTGGAATACTAATGATCAAAGGAAACACCTTCATTAACGCAAGGATATGGAGAGAAAATCCGAAAAAAATAAACAAAATCATAAGAATAACAGGTAAATTAAACATGGGAAATGCCACCTTATTTTTGGAGTTACTATAGTGTATTGTCCAAAATTATAAAATATGATATTTTGACAATTATGTGAAATAACGCACAAACACATTGTCAACGGGGTCGATCACATGGTATATTCTTTACGTGAAGTTAATCACAACAAACATATACCCCTTTGTTTGACCGTGAAAAATTTCTCCCATCCCCTTTGTTCGTATTAATAGAAAAAGGCCTTGCAGTTATAGCTGCAAGGTCTTTTTATGTTTAGGAAATAGTTACTATTCTTCAACATATCGCCAAAAAGTCCCGTATTTTGCTGGAAGCTGTTCAACCTTTTGGAGTAATAACAATTTTTTCATTTCCCGTTCAACCTGAGAAATAGACATGTTATAAACGACTGCAATTTCCTTTGAGGCCACTAGTTTAAAATATTTCAAAAATGTCTCTAATGGCGGCGGCGGATTTTTTACTGGCTGTTCAGAAAGCATTTCTTCAAGAATTTGCACATAGACTTCATACGGGTAAGAACCTGTAATTTTAATTCCTTCGTCTTCTACATTCTCGTTAAAAAATACAAGGGTGGGAATTTCTTGTACCTCCATTTCAGTAGTGATTTTTAAATCACACTGAAATGCTTTCGCCGAACTTTCAGAATGGAAATCAGAAATGAATTCCTCTACATCTAACCCTGCACTCTTTGCACAAGTTTTTAATACATCAAAATGGGAGATGTTTTGTTTATCAATAAAGAGTTTTTCTTGCACCTTGCGAAGAAACCGAATACCCGCTCGTCTGCCTTGCAGCTCTGCTGCCTTAATTGCAACAGAAGCAATGTACGGGGAAGCTACAGGGTTTTCTAACCAAAGGCTCCCATCACAGGACATTCCCGATCTGCTAGCTGTCTTTTCCCATAATTCTGCAATTACTTCATAATTTTTCTTTTTGCTAACATTTAAATTTGCGATACGCCCACTTAAAACGTGTTTAATGGAAAAATAGCGGCCATATTCAATGTGCAGTTTTTTTAAGATTGGCTCGAGTGCCCAACACTCTGGGCATAAAGGATCGATAAACATATATATTTCAAGTGGTTTCTTATCGTAATTGTAGACTTGCTGCTTTGAAGTGAACCAAGGGTTACTCACGAATCTTCACCTGTTATCTCGCTGTCATCTGGTTTATTAATCATGTGTTGTGCAGTAAGATAGAGCCTAGAATAAAATTCATCCCTTATTGGACCCTCTAATCCAGTCTTGTCCATCGCTTGTTTCATGCAAGATAACCATGCTTTTGCACGGGTAGGAGTAATGGGAAAAGGCAAATGACGTGCACGCATCATCGGATGACCATGCTCTTCTGTATAAACGTGCGGTCCCCCCAAATATTGTGTTAAAAATTGCTTTTGTTTACGGGCAATTTCGGAAAATTCATTTGGAAAGATAGGTGCAAGATCAGGATGTTGTGCAACTAGACCATAAAAAGTATCCACTAGGCGGTGTAAGGTATCTTCGCCAAGGGCTTCATATGGAGTAGGCTTTTTCTCATACATGTTGACAACTCCTTTAAATATGTTTGTATTATTATTTTATCAATGCATTTTTCATATCTCAAATAAACCGCTTATATTTTTTGCTGATAAAACCGAGCAATCTTATTTGGGGTTATTCGTATCGGTATATTATATTGTTCGAGCAGCTCTTTGAATGCAACCTGACCACGTCGAAAATCCAGCACTTCGTATTCAATCTCGAAGTCTTCCGTATTTAGATATAGGCTATGGTCTAATACGAGGAGCCCTTCGTTGTATGGAAATTCAGCCCTTTTAGTTGTGAGAGAGCCGAAATATTCTAAATCCGTAAACAGTATATTTAATTGTTCCAAACGCTCCTGAATAATTCCCTTAGGGAGTATTCCAGTATTGATCGCAGCCAGGAATTCATTTTTAGATAAAGTTTGTGTGGTTTCTAACAGACCAATGTCAGCCGGCTGCTTTAATGTCATTTCATAGTGATCATTTTTTTCCCTGATCCTTAAAGCTGAACCTAAATCCTTTAATGTAAAATCCGGTGTGTCAAAATAATGATTTGTTTGGCTGATGATTTGTTCATCCTTTACGTTAAATGCATTAAGCAGTTTTTCATACCCCACTTTTGTAAGCAGGTTTTTAAATTCTATTTCAATTGTCTCTGACATCCTTAGCCCATTCCTTTCTTTTCGTCCTTTTATTTTATCTTAGCATTTGACCAAACCGCAATTCTTGGGAGAAATGGATAGATTATGCTAAAATAGTAGGGTAAATGTTGGAGGTAATAATAATGAATAAAAGAATACTAATTAGCACGGCGAACATTTCAAATAATAAGTTACGATTACAAGCAACCGGGTCAATCACTGGGTTAACCCAAACAGACCAAATTCTTGTTGATTCTAAGCAATTTTCCTTTGTTTATTTAATGGAGAATCAAGAGGGTTATACATATATCGAGATTCCTGAACCCATTTGGCCATTATTAAAGGAGACAATAACAAAACAAATTCCAGTTTGGATTCACTTTGATAAGGAAGAATTGGAGTTAACTAACTTTAATGAGGAATTAGTTGAAGTTATCAACAACATAAGAGGAAATAGTAATTATGGTGAAGAGATGGTCACAAAAGTAGAAGGGATATTTTAAAAATATTATAGTTTGTTATTGAGGTGGAATTATGAAGCATTGGGACCAATTCTTAGCTCCATATAAACAAGCAGTATCAGAGCTGAAAATAAAATTAAAGGGCATGAGAGGACAATTTGAGTTAGACTCCAGCCATTCACCGATTGAATTTGTCACCGGTCGAGTCAAGCCGATTGCAAGTATCCTTGATAAGGCAAATCAAAAAGGTATTCCACTAGATAAATTGGAAGAGGAAATGCAGGACATTGCCGGTATGCGTATCATGTGTCAATTTGTCGATGATATTCACTATGTTGTCAGGTTATTAAGGAACCGAAATGACCTTGAAATCGTCGAGGAAAGGGATTATATATCACATAAAAAAACGAGCGGATATCGTTCTTACCATGTTGTGATCCGTTATCCTGTACAAACGATACATGGAGAAAAGAAGATATTGGCTGAAATTCAAATCAGAACATTGGCAATGAACTTCTGGGCGACAATAGAACACACGTTAAATTATAAATACAAAGGAATTTTCCCTGCAGATATTAAAATGAGACTGCAAAGTGCTGCAGAGGCGGCGTTTCGTCTTGATGAGGAAATGTCCTTGATTCGTGGTGAGATTCAAGAGGCACAAGCATTTTTTACAAGAAATAAGGAGTTTAAGCAGGAAGAGAAAAGCTGATAAGAGTAAGCATTTCAGTACAAGGAGAAAACATTTATGAAATTTGCGATTACATCCAAAGGGGATCAAAAATCGAATATCTTAATGCATAAAATGCGTACTTATTTACTCGATTTTGATCTTATATACGATGAGGATCAACCGGATATTGTCGTTTCGATTGGCGGAGATGGGACACTTCTATATGCTTTTCACCGTTACAGCAGCCGCTTGGATAAAACTGCTTTTGTCGGAATACATACAGGCCATCTTGGCTTTTATGCAGACTGGACACCTGATGAAATCGAAAAACTTGTGATTGCCATTGCCAAAACTCCCTATCAGGTTGTTGAATATCCTTTAATAGAGGTCATTATTCGTTATCAGCATGCTGGAAAGGAATCTCGATATCTGGCGCTTAACGAATCAACCGTAAAAAGTGTCGAGGGCACATTGGTTATGGATGTCGAAATCCGCGGTCAGCACTTTGAACGCTTCCGGGGTGATGGTTTATGTGTTTCCACACCCTCCGGCAGTACCGCATATAATAAAGCACTTGGCGGGGCGATTATCCATCCTTCAATATCCGCATTGCAGGTTGCGGAGATGGCTTCGATTAATAACCGTGTCTTTCGAACAGTCGGTTCACCGCTCATTCTGCCGTCCCATCATACTTGTATGTTAAAACCAGTTAATCGACTGGATTTTCAGGTAACTGTTGATCATCTAACTTTACTTCATAAAGATGTAAAATCGATTCAATTTAGGGTGCCAGATGAAAAAATTCGTTTTGCACGTTTCCGGCCATTTCCTTTCTGGAAGAGGGTTCATGACTCCTTTATATCAGATTCAGACTAATTATCATGCGGAGGACGCCACGTGAAACCAAATTTTGAATTGCAGTGGACTATTAATGAAGAACATGAGGGTCGAATGATCAAGGAGTTCCTGAAAGAAAAGGAAATATCTAGGATTGCTCTAACCGATATAAAATTCAAAGGCGGTAAGATTCTGGTTAATAACATAGAAGTGAATGTCCGCTATTTGTTAAAAGCAGATGATATTGTGACCGTAATTTTTCCTCCTGAAAACCCAAGCGAAGGCGTTATCGGGGAAAAAATCAAATTAGCGATCCTTTTTGAAGATCCATTTATCCTAGTAGTTAATAAACGAGCGGGGATGAGTACGATTCCATCTAGGGAACATCCTAGTGGAAGTTTGGCAAATGCCTTGGTAGGGTATTACGAAGAAATAGGTATTAGGGCTACCTCTCATATTGTTACTCGTTTAGACCGGGATACCTCAGGGATTGTTTTAATTGCAAAACATAGGCATGTCCATCATTTATTCAGTAAGCAGCAGCAAAACGGTCATGTTAAAAGAACGTATGAAGCATTTGCTCAGGGTAGTTTAAAGCTTGAAATGGGCTCGATTGAAGAACCAATCGGCAGGAAGACTGACAGTATAATAGAGAGAGAAGTCCGTAATGATGGACAATATGCCTGCACCCATTACAATGTGTTAAAGAGGTATAAAGATTTCACTCATTTAGAGCTGCAACTGGAGACTGGCAGAACTCATCAAATTCGGGTTCATATGTCATTTATTGGTCATCCCTTACTGGGAGATGACTTATATGGGGGAAATCTTATACTTATTGAGCGACAGGCACTGCATTGTAAAAAAATCCACTTTATGCACCCTTTTAACGGCAGGGAAATGACCTTCACTGCACCACTTCCTTTAGATATGGATGAAATAATAAAGGCTGCCCTTTAATAGGCCAGCCTTTTGCATTTTTTGATGATTTCCTAGGAAATTTGTCGATGTCCTTAGGATTATTTTCCCTATTTTTAATCAAAGTCTTTAAACTTCTCTTTGATATATGGCATAGTAGAATCTACAGAAACGATTTCCAACTCGGGATAACGAAGCGCAGTTAACTTACCGCCAAAAACAGCTCCAGTATCAATATTATATGTATTATTGATTACTCTTGGTTCTTTTACTGGGGTATGCCCATATACGATAATTGCTTTACCTGTGTAGTGTTTCGCCCAATCTCTTCTAACTGGGGAACCGTCAGGATGTTTTTCACCCGTTATATCTCCATAAAGGACAAAGGTCTTTACTTTAGAATTTGTTTTTCCGATAAATTCTTCTTTTATCCCAGCGTGTGCAATTACTAACTTTTTTTGATCTAATATTAAATGAAGTGGTGATTTTTCGTAAAGGTCGACAAATTTATTTCGAATGGACTGCTGATCTTTTTTAGCTAATGACTTGTATTCTGCTACAGTCGTTTCAAGTCCATGTGTTTCCTGGACCTTATTCCCAATGAAGTACCGATAAAGCTTATTGCAATGGTTCCCTGGCGTATAAAATGCCTGTTTCTGTTCGATTACAAGCCGCCAGACTATTTCTGCAATTTTTAAGGAAGCTGGACCGCGGTCCGTTAAATCCCCAACAAAGGCTAAGCGCCTGTCTTCTGGGTGTACAGGGATTCCTTCCTTCCATTCGTAACCGCATTTTTTTGTTAAGGCTTCAAATTCGGGTAAACACCCATGTATATCACCGATGATATCAATTTTCATTGAAATGATTCCCCCTTTATATTTATTTTTTGTAGATTTGATGATTTTTATAAAAGAAACGAAGGAGGACGATTTATGGAACAGCATGCTTCTGTAATCTCTTTATTAGTGGTCGTGACAGTTGCCTTTGTAACGCCTATTCTGCTCCACAGGTTTCGATTAAATTATATTCCTGTGGTGGTCGCCGAAATCATTATGGGGCTTGTGATTGGAAAAAGCGGTTTTAACGTGGTTCACGAAGATATGTGGTTATCAACACTCTCTACTCTAGGATTTATTTTCTTGATGTTCCTTAGTGGATTAGAGATTGATTTTACTGCTTTTAGAGGTAGTAAGAAACCTATCACGTTGCCTAGTGGTAAAAAAGAACCAAATACCTTCATGGTCTCGTCTATGATTTTTACAGGAATATTTATCTTTTCATTAGGTTTATCCTATTTGTTTGTTTTTGCTGGTTTTATTGAAAATGTCTTTTTAATGACACTCATTATATCAACGATTTCTTTAGGAGTCGTGGTTCCGACCTTAAAGGAAGCACACCTCATGAAGACAAATATAGGTCAAATTATTTTATTGGTGGCCGTTGTGGCGGACTTAGTGACCATGATACTCTTGGCTGTCTTTGTGTCTATCTATGACCCAGGACAGGGGAATACATGGCTGTTACTCATATTGTTTGCAGCCGGAGTTGTTTTGTATTTTGTGGGCAAACGCTTTAAGAATCGTCCCTTACTAGAGTCGTTGTCAAAAGGGACCGTACAAATAGGGACTCGCGCGGTTTTTATGCTCATTATCGTGTTGGTAGGCCTCTCGGAAACGGTAGGGGCGGAAAACATTCTAGGAGCATTCCTGGCCGGCGTATTAGTTTCTCTTCTTTCTCCAAACCAAGAACTGGTCCATAAACTAGATTCCTTCGGCTATGGTTTCTTAATACCAATCTTTTTTGTAATGATTGGTGTGGAACTAGATATTTGGTCACTTTTTGCAGATAAAAAGCTATTGTTATTAATCCCATTATTATTAGTAGGACTTTTACTTTCAAAGGTTGTCCCGGTTTATTTACTGAAGATCTGGTACGATACCAAGACTGTACTAGCTTCAGGTTTTTTACTTACATCTACTCTATCCTTAGTAATTGCTGCAGCTACCATTGGGGAGCGTATGGAGGTTATTACTCCGGAGATGAGTGGAACACTGATTCTTGTTGCGGTCATAACTTCTATTTTTACACCGATTGCTTTTAAAAAATTATTCCCATTAGAAGCTTCGGCGCACCAAAAAGTAAGAATTGCCTTTTTAGGAGCAAACCAAGTAACATTGCCTGTATCAAGGGAACTTAAGTCGGGTCTATACGAACCGGTATTATATCATACCAAAATGGAAAAATCTGAAAAAATGACTTCAAATTCATTGTTTGATATCGTCGAGATCGTTGATTATTCGTTAGATACGATCGAAAAAAATAAAATTTTTCTAAATGAAATCATTGTTCTTTCTACAGGTAATGAACAGACAAACGCAGATTTAGCGATAAAAGCGAAGGAAATGGGAGTATCGAGGGTAATCGCTCGTATTGAAGGTCCTGAACTTGAGCAAAGCTTGAGAGAAAAGGATATTGAGGTTTTCTCATCCTTCATGTCAACCAAAACTTTACTTCGGGCCTTAATCGAAACTCCTAGTGTTATTAACATCCTAACAAATCAAGAAACCTCACTATATGAAATAAGAATGCAAAATGAACAGTTTGATGGTATGACATTAAGGAGGTTCCCGTTTACAGGTGATGTCATTTTTGTACGGATTTTCCGAGGAAAGGATTCCATAGTTCCTCATGGTGACACTGAGTTGTTATTGAAAGATCGTTTGATTGTTACTGGATCGAAAGAATATGTGGATGAATTAAAAAGGGAACTCGAATTCTAAATGCTAAAAATGCTGTACTTTTCATTTTTTAGTAAATAGTGTAATATTAGTACCAAGTACTAATAACTAATATAAAAGTTTAAGTAGGGGGACTAGTTCATTTATGAATCTTTCTTTAGCAGGAAAAACATATGTAGTAATGGGTGTTGCAAATAAACGTAGTATTGCATGGGGAATTGCACGTTCGCTGAACAATGCAGGAGCACGGTTAATTTTCACATATGCAGGTGAAAGACTTGAAAGCAGTGTTAGAGAATTGGCGGAGTCCTTGGAAGCAGAAGGTACCCTTGTGCTGCCGTGTGATGTAACAAAGGATGAGGAAGTAGCGAAATGCTTTACTGAAATCAAGGAAGCTGTAGGTACCATCCATGGTGTTGCACACTGTATTGCATTTGCAAATAAAGAAGAATTAAGCGGAGAATATTTGAACACAACAAGAGAAGGCTTTTTGTTGGCGCATAATATTAGTTCTTACTCTTTAACAGCTGTGGCAAAAGAGGCTAGAGGATTAATGACCGAAGGCGGAAGTATTGTCACTCTAACTTATTTAGGCGGGGAACGAGTCATACCGAATTATAATGTCATGGGTGTTGCGAAGGCTTCCTTGGACGCAAGCGTTCGTTATTTGGCTGAAGACCTAGGCAAGCAAGGGATTCGTGTCAATTCAATCTCAGCTGGTCCAATTAGAACTCTATCAGCAAAAGGTATTAGTGATTTTAATCAGATTACAAAGGTGATTGAAGAAAAAGCACCTTTACGTAGAGCTACAACGCCAGAAGAAGTCGGTGATACTGCACTTTTCCTATTCAGCAATCTGTCTCGGGGTATTACAGGAGAAAATATTCACGTCGATTCAGGATTTCATATTTTATAAATTGTCATGCCCGCTAAAATTTATTAGCGGGCTTTTTATATCGATTTTTTTAAGAACGAGTATAGGCAAATTGCATACATATAGAGTGTAGGGGTAGGTAAATGGAGGTGAATTGGATGGAGAAAAAGACAAAACGTGGACCGTTACTTTACGTTTCACAGACTTTTTTAGATACACCTGTAAAAAACATGCAGGAAATTTTTACAAACCGGCAGGAGGTCCAACTGCCGATGGAAGAACCACAGCTAGAGGAGGAAAACAACAAGAAAGTCATTGAGGTTTCATTGGCTAAGACTGATTTACCTAAAGAGTCTAAAGTTAAAGAAGTAAAGCAGGAGAAAAAAACCAAAAGTAATCAAGAAAAACAACGTGCATTTAACCGCGTAAAAGGCTTTAAGGAAATGAATCTTATGGAGCGTTTAGAATACCTGGACAATTTCCCTAAAGCATTACCACCTGTTCCATGTGTTTTTTATACCGAAGAAAAGAATTACCAGGGCTATTTAGTCGAGTACAACGAACAAGATGTAACCATTCGATTTCCAAATCAAACAACTGAAACGATACCTTTTAAGAGTTTAAAAGATGTTATGTTGATAGGAATAAAGCGATAAACAAAAAAAGCCAGCCGGATTAATCGACTGGCTCATTTTATTACCAAGCATTAGTCACAAAGACCAAGATCGACATCTGCAATACACTGTATTGCACAGAAACAAT
The DNA here is from genome assembly GCF_013409995.1 of Neobacillus driksii. Lineage (GTDB taxonomy): Bacteria > Bacillota > Bacilli > Bacillales > Cytobacillaceae > Neobacillus > Neobacillus driksii. Next base: position 287,077 of record NZ_JACCBX010000004.1, on the reverse strand, counting down.
TTAAATCAACTGTAATACAGTCATTGCTTGCTCTGAAGCGATTAACCTGACAGACTCTTTCAAGGTTAATACAGCATCGGTCTCCGCCAGCTACGAGATTAACCGGCACAAATCCTCCGTTGTCGCTGCGTCCTGGAATGAGGACACGAAGTGTTGCACAACAGTTATCAAATATATCTTCCACGCGGAAGAAGATTGATACGCAAGCATTGTCTTCGCCGCTAAAGAACGCGTGGAATGGTGAGCCATCAGCGTTTTTTAATACAAAAACACGAGTATCTGCACGATCTCTCCTTGCCGGTGACACTAATGAACCAAGTGGTTCCAAGAAACAACTTGGGCAATCTACGCACTCATCATCTAATACAGCATTATCCTGGATATCTTTAATTGCACGTACTACATCGCAGACACAACCATTATTACTGCGAGAGTCACTATTTCTGCCACAACCCATTAATTACTCCTCCTTAATCCGTGATGTTTATCTTACATTACTAAGATATTTAAGCAGGACTAATTGGGTAACGGACAAACGCCTTTTTGATGAAAATTAGGCCAATTATACGGAAAGGACGGTAGAAATGAACATTGATCTTTTAAGTTTTACTCTATTGGCATTGGCCTCGTTTAGATTAACAAGGCTCATTGTATTTGATAAAATCACAGAGTTTCTCCGTGATCCGTTCTTTGATGAGATTGAAGAAGAAAATGAAGACGGGACAATGGAGGTATATTACCTTCCAAAGGCAACGCCAATAAAAAAATTTATTGGGGAGCTGCTTAGTTGTTATTGGTGTACAGGAGTTTGGGTTTCAGCGGCAATGGTCATTGGATACCTTTTATTACCTTTTGTTTTCGTTCCAATTATCCTAGTGTTTGCTGTGGCGGGTTTAGCTGCAATCCTAGAATCCATTGTTCAACTTTGGATTTAATAAGCTAAAATAGTTGTCCGCCCGAGACAAGTTCTTGACTACTTTCATATCTTAACAGTAGGACTAAGTATAGGAGTGGTGGAAAGTGAACATAGAAAATAAGAAAACGCAAACAACGAAAAAATCTCAAACAAAAAAAACTACTAAGAAAAAAGGCTGTGGCTGCGGCAAAAAAACTCAAAGATAATCGGTAAACTGCCTGTTTTTTGACGGCAGTTTTTTTTTGCTCAAAAGTAACAAATAAAAAAGTTGTCCTAACCTTGCCACATAATTTCCGTTAAACTCGAAAAAACTACAATGTAGTGATTTCAATAATTTGAAAAAGGGAAGGGAAAGAAATGGTCTACATAATTCGAGTGTTTTTGAGTATATGCATAACATTATTAGTCTCCTGTAGTCAGGGACAAGCTGAAAAAGAAAGCCAAATGGCTCTCATTAAAACGACCAATCCTAACCCGACTGTTACCAAGAAAAATTATGGCCAGGATAACGTTGAAAAAATTGAGCGGGAAGTCGAGAGTATTGATGAGATTTATGATGTGGCTGTAGTGAAGGGGAAAGAGGCAACACTTGTTGTCTATAAAGTGAAGCATATGCAGCGTTTTAGAATGAAGCAAATTGAAAAGGACTTAACCAAAAAGCTGGAAGAGAAATACCCAAAGGAACAATTCACAGTTTCAAGTGACTATAAGATCTTTCTAGAGGCAGTAAGGCTCGTTGAAAGAAAAGATAATGGTAACTTATCGGATAAGCAGGCTGAAAAACGGTTAAACGAAATCGTAAAAATGACATCAGATATGAAGTAAGGAAGGGATGGACAGCAAATGGCGAGCAAACAGAAAAAAATGACGCCTCAGCAGCAAAAGTATCAGCAGCTTCAACAAAAACATGAATTGAAACGACCAGTCTTAAAAAATTGTATTAAAGCATTTTTTGTGGGCGGTTTAATTTGTGTTGTTGGCCAAGCTATAAGTTATTTTTATATTTACTTCTTTGACTTCACTGAACAAAGTGTCGGGAATCCAACCGTTGCAACAATGGTATTTTTATCAATGCTGCTAACGGGATTTGGTGTTTATGATCGTCTAGGACAATTTGCCGGTGCAGGGAGTGCCGTTCCTGTAACTGGTTTTGGAAATGCTGTGATATCCGCCGCTATTGAGCACCGAACAGAAGGCTTCGTATTAGGTGTTGGGGGAAATATGTTTAAACTTGCAGGCTCGGTTATTCTTTTCGGCGTTTTCTCTGCTTTTGTTGTTGCACTAATAAAAACGCTATTAGGAATGTGGGGGGTTTTGTAATTGTTAAAAGGGCAACAATCTTGGGTCTTTGAAAACAGACCAATGATCTTAGCAACGGGTGTCTCCGGCGGACCCTTTGAGGCAAATGGCAACTTAGCAGACGACTTTGACACTTTGCATGAAGACCTATGGATGGGAATGGATTCTTACGAAAAAGCACAGAAAGTATTACTTGAAGAGGCGATAACCACGACATTAGAAAAAGCAGGAATGGATAAAGAGCAAATTGAATTTTTATTTGCTGGGGATCTAATTAACCAAATTACTCCATCCAGCTTTGCAGCGAGGACTGTACAAATCCCTTATTTCGGACTGTTTGGTGCTTGCTCAACATCAATGGAAGGCTTAGCGTTAGCATCTTTTGTTGTTAATTACAAAGGCGCACGCAATGTGTTAACAGGAGCCTCAAGCCATAATGCGGCAACTGAAAAACAATTCCGCTATCCAACTGAATATGGTGGACAGAAGCCTCCTACTGCACAATGGACGGTTACAGGTGCAGGGGTAGGTTTGGTAACTGAGAATGTCCCTGGACAACAACACCCCGTTACCTCATCTGCAACAATTGGGAAAGTCATTGACATGGGATTGTCTGATCCTTTTAATATGGGCGGTGCTATGGCACCTGCAGCTGCAGATACCATTATGGCACATTTTCGAGATATGGAACTAGATCCTTCCTACTATGATTTGATTATTACCGGTGATTTAGGAAGAATTGGACAGGAAACAACCTTCGAATTACTGACGAAAAGCGGTCTTAATATAGAACGGAACCAATTTCAAGATTGTGGACTATTACTATATAAAGATGACCAGCCTGTTCAATCTGGGGCGAGTGGTGCGGGTTGCTCAGCTGTTGTGTTATATGGTCATTTGTTAAATCAAATGAAAAAGGGAGTATATAAGCGAATATTAGTGGTTGCAACTGGTGCATTGTTATCGCCGCTTAGTTTTCAGCAAAAAGAATCGATACCATGTATTGCACATGCGGTGAGCATTGAAATGAATGAAGTGGGAGGGTAATTCCTATGTTAGCGATGTATTTTTGGGCATTCGTGGTTGGCGGAATTATATGTGTTATCGGACAGCTGTTATTTGATGTGGCAAAGCTTACGCCAGGGCATACCCTAAGCCTACTCGTCGTAATAGGAGCTGTTTTAGATGGTTTTGGTCTCTATGAGCCGCTTATTAACTTTGCTGGTGCAGGTGCCACCATTCCAATAACAAGCTTTGGTAACTCATTGGTGCACGGTGCACTGCAGGATGCAGAAAAGCATGGTCTAATTGGAGTATTGACTGGCATGTTCCAAGTAACCAGTTCTGGAATTTCAGCGGCGATTATTTTTGGATTTATCGGCGCGTTAATCTTTAAGCCCAAAGGTTAAAAAATTTTTATAGGTTGTCTTTAGAGAAGCGCCCAGTACACTTTGTAGCTATATCTCATATGTTATAAATGAGACTACAAAGTGAGGTGACACTATATGTTCTATGGATATGGCGGCTGTGGCTACGGCGGTGGATATGGCGGCGGTTCAACTTTTGTTTTAATCGTCGTATTATTCATTCTTTTAATCATCGTCGGTGCAAGCTTTTATTAAAAAACTGCATAAACGTGCGGCAAAGAAAAGGTTGGCCATATAAGTAGGCCAGCCTTTTCTTTTTTTCATTTTTTTCACGTTTTTACCCTTCCTTCATACACTATCAGTAGCCTATGAAGGAGCGTGATTTTTACCATGGATAATGGTTTTTTTAAAAATGTTGAAAAGAAAACTGGCGTAAATATGAAGGATATTTTTGATTTAGCGAATTCCTTACAAAATGCAAACTTTAAAGATGAAAAAACGGTTCGTAATGTGATTCGCCGTGTTTCACAAATTGCCAACAAACCAGTAGATAAAGCAACAGAAGATAAAATTGTGCAGTCCATTGTTAACGATGGAAAACAGCTAGATTTTAATACGATTTCCAAAATGATTAATAAGAAATAAGTGATTCTAGAAAGAATGTCGTGAACATTTTAGAGCTGCAAAAAGCTTTGAACATTTTTCATGAGGATTTGAACACTTTTCAGTGGGTTATGTACACTTTTCACGGAGTTTTGTACACTTTTTCGGGGGTTTTGTACATTTAGACAATATTTGGAAAAATCACACGAAAAATGAAGTAAAAGACCTCTTTCCTTTGATGGAAACAGGTCTTTTTGTTATTTTTTCTTACGCTTCATTAGAGGTGATAAAAACCGTGAAGGATTCGCTTTTTTGCCTCTTCGATTTTGGGGAACAGACATAAGAAGCTCATGCTTAGCACGTGTCATCGCCACATAAAAAAGTCTTCTTTCTTCTTCAATTGCTGCAAAGTCACCATTTCTTAAACCATCCAATGCGTAATCATGCGGTAGACTGCCATCTACTGCTCCTATGACATATACATTTTTATATTCTAATCCCTTAGCCCGGTGGATAGTACTTAGACTAATAGCATCGGGAAAATGCTTGCTTAAATTTTTAATCTCCTTGTTCATTGCCGTCATATGTTCAGCATGAAACAAGAAAGCTTGAATACTGGTAAAGCATTTGGCTGCAACTTTTAGATCTTTTAAATCATCAGAACCTTTATCTTGCTGATTCGATTCAGTGCCGCGTTTTTTCAAAAAATCAAGGTAACCCAGGTCTTTTTCAATCGTTTCAATCGACTTTAATGGGGACCCAAATTTCAATGAGCGAATGAGCTGTACTGCTTTTTTTAATTTCTTTTCTTGAAAAGCATGCTTTGTTTTTAAATGAGAAAGGGCTTCTAGATAGGTACAATCTTGCAGTATGCTTTCAGCTTTTATATCTTTAAGCACCGTTTGACTCAAAAAAAGACTCGGTAAAATGGCAGATAATGCCTGATGGTCATCTTCATCTAAGCTTATCTTTAGAAAAGAAAGAACGCTTCTCACAATATGCCGTTCATAAAAAGCCTCTGAATCCAAATCAATTTTAAACGGCAGGTTTGAACTAGCCAACCGTTCAAATACAGCACGAGAACCGGCATTTGTTCGATATAAAATAGCAAATTCAGATGGTTTTGCTCCCTGTACAATCTTCTCTTGGATATCGGATACAATCATCGTTGCTTCTTCTTCCTCATCAAAAGGGAAAAAGAGGATGGGAGACATACTTGATTCAAATTGTGCCTTCATTTTCTTTACTCTTCGAACCTTATTCTTCGCAATCATCTCATTTGCCGCAGAGACAATTTCATGTGATGAGCGGTAGTTTTGCTCTAGTGTAACCAACTTTGCATAAGGAAAGTCTTTTTCAAACTCTAAAAGATAACTAGGGTCACTACCTCGGAAGGAATAGATGGCCTGATCGTCATCCCCAACAGCACAAACGTTTTTATGCTTGTCTGACAGCAGCTTTATCAGCTCATATTGAACCTTATTGATATCCTGAAATTCATCAATCAAAAAATACTGAAAGCGATTTTGGTAGAGTTCAAGTAGAGACGGGGAGCTTTTCAACAGCTGATAGCAGCCAATCAACATGTCGTCAAAATCAAATAGACCTTTTTGTGTTTTATATTCCTCATATTTCTTATATAGGTAGGCAGCTTTTTCTTCCCAATCAGTAAGCGGCTTCACTTCATGAGGGAAAAGAAGTGAATTCTTCCAGAATCCAATTTGCTGAAGTGCTAAATCATAAGCAAATTCCTTTTCAGACAGTTCGATTGCCTTACCAGCCTCTTTCAAGATCTTATCGCGCTGCCATTCTTTCTTCAACAGACGATCTGATGACCAATTGTTTCCTTCATGGAACATAAGAATACGATAAAAAATACTGTGAAAGGTGCCTGTCACCAGCTTTCCTATTTGGTCCTTCTTAATCTGAGGATAGGCAAGTAAACGAGTTTTCATTTCTCCCGCTGCTTTTGAGGTAAAGGTGACGAGTAAAATGGTACGCGGATCAATTTTATTTACATTCAGCATGTAAGCAGTACGTGCTGTAAGTACTCTAGTTTTGCCGCTCCCCGCACCAGCAAGAACTAATAATGCTCCTTGTGTTTCGACGACAGCTGCTGCTTGACTTTTATCAAGTATAACTCCGTTTGCTGCCAGTTCTCTTAAATAGGTGTCATTAGCAAGATGATTTACACCTTCAGTTCTTTTAAATGGAAGGGAGCATTCTATAGTTTTGGATGGACGGTATAAGCTTGTATTTCTTGTAGTTTCAATAATCGTTCTTCCTTGGGGGATACGAAACCCATTCCGTTCTACAATGACTGGTTCCAATTCTTCTTCAATAACTGGTTCTGGGCATTTATGTTCGGGCGATTTTATATGATAAAAATAGGGCTCTTTCTTAATTCCGAGAAATAACCGGACTTTTTCGTGGCAAACAGGACAGGATAATTCACCATTTTTTCCATGCATATATAGGAGTTGATATTGTTCTCTTCCTAATTGGTCAAGAACAATTCTTTGATTTTGGTGCATAGCAATTTTCATTTTTTTTAGCCTCTTTATTCAAAATACGACAAACTCTATCATAACAAAACCTGTCGATATCGAAAAGTGCCCTTGGATTCAAGAAATGAAAAAAGCACCGCCGCTAGAAGGGCAGGTGCTTCCAATTAAATTTTTTTTAACATCGTCTTATGCGGGATACCTGCGTCTAAAAATTCTTCAGAAACTACCTCATATCCAAGGTTAGCGTAGAACGGGATAGCATGTGTTTGTGCATTTAACTTTAACTTATGTAGAGCTTTTTTTTGAGCATAAGATTCGATTTCTCTCATTATTGCTTTTCCAGCACCAGTATTTCTAGCTTCCTTTAGTACACAGATACGTTCTACCTTACCGAAACCATCCACAACACGAAAGCGGCCAGCAGCGACCGATGTGCCTTCTTGGTAGGAAACGAAATGTACAGCGTCTTTCTCAAATTGATCGATCTCTTCTTCTTCAGGGACATTCTGTTCGTCGATAAAAACAGTTCTTCTAACAGAGAAAGCATCTTGCAGTTCTTTTTCATTTTCACAAACTTTTACATTCACAGTTGATTATTCCTTTCCTAGGCGAAATGTTTCATAAACCGTCCAAGAACCATTCTCTAATTGGTATAGTAAATGGAAGCGGTCAATCGTCTCTTCATGGTCAAAATTTTTCATCCTTAATGAACCGTAAACATCTGAATGCTCATCATTCGAAAGCTTTTGACCAATCGTAATATGAGGAACGAAAGCATATTCTAAATTTTGCTCACTAAATTCCTGATTGATTTTATGATGCAATTGGTTTAATTCTTGAGTCGGTTCTACTTTAAAGTAAATTACATTATTTACTGGTTGGAAAGAGCTGATTTTTGTTGTTTTTAAGGTGAAAGCACTGTTATTACTAGCAATTTGCCGTAATTTATCAGCAAAATGGATTACTTCTTGTTCTGTTGCTTCAAAAGCATTCTTCAATGTTAAGTGCGGAGTAATTAGTGAATAATGCGGGTCATAACGCTTACGATAAGAATTTGCTAAATCTTGTAGCTTTTTGGATGGAAAAATAACAACCCCAAATTTCATATGTCTAACCTCCAGATTAGAAGAATTTTTTCCGTGATTAATCGGTGCAGTCATGGACCTTCTTGATATTATAGCAAATATTCGAAAAATATGAAATCTCCTTTAAAACATCATCTTAAGAGCTCTCTTTAAATCTGGCTGCCAATATGTCCATGTATGGTCGCCATTAAACTCATCGTAGAAGTAAGTAAATGACTTATCGGTAAAGATAGTTGAGAGCTTTCGATTTGGACTGAGGAAGTCACTTACTTTGCCGTTAGTGGTTTGTACCTTTGTTTCTTGATTACCAACGATGTGATATATTTCTAAGAGTTCTGTTTCTGTGAAGCTGTTAACCATGTCCAAGACCTTTTGATTTATGTACGGTGATTGTAAAAGAACCTTTCCAAAACTGTGCGGATATTGGAGAGCAGTCATTAAAGATACGGTTGCTCCAAGTGAGTCACCAATTAGCGCTCTTGTGGAGCCCATATGGTAGGTAGGGTACTCTTGATCTAGGAACGGTACTAATTCGTGTGCTAAAAAACGGATATACTGTTGTTGCTGTTCACCGTCAGGGTGGTATTTGCTGCGGCGATCACCTACATTATTATAGGGTATCCCAACAATGATTAAATTCTCAATTTCTCGGTTAAAAAGGTACTCATCTGCTAATCGTCCGATTTTGCCAAGCTGAAAATAATCTCTGCCATCCTGGGCGATTAACAGTGAGTATTTATATAATGGTGAGAAATTTGCAGGTAAATAGATGAGAATCAGGATATCTTCTCCCAGCTCATTGCTCTTAATGGTATGTTCTTTTATCGTGCCTTTTGGTATCTCCATGCGACAATTCCCCCAATGTTCGATAGATACAACTGCATTTTATCATAACTATCATGGAAATGCTCAAGGAGATAGATGGGGGAGGGGTGGTAGATTAATGTAAGAAACGGTCATTGGAGCGAGTATTTGGCAGTAAGGATAAAATATTTTCCCGGCGGAAGGTACGAATCTGTTTACGGAGCAGACAAAAAGCACGAATATACTCATCGTTGACTTCCTTCACAAGTAATTTGCGCTGCGAAATCTGATGATCCTCAGATAGATAAATCATCTCTAACGGAATATTTTCCTCTATAGAACGTAACAAAAGTCCATCCATTGCCTTCCCGCCTTTCCTGTTGTTATATACTATTATATTCGAACGTTTGTTCTTTATTCAAGGAATTTTAGAACGGGTGTTCTTTTCCAAAAACTATTGACTTTTTACGAGTTTTTACTATAATTATATTTGTAGCTAAATACGACTTGTTAGCTCAGTGGGAGAGCACTTCCTTGACAGGGAAGGGGTCGTGGGTTCGAATCCCTCACAGGTCATCATAAAAAGTCCTAACATCTAATTGATGTTAGGATTTTTCTGTTGAAGGGTCAGTCTCCATAGGAGGCTGACCCTTTCTACGTCTCTAGACCTAATCAAAAATCAAGCTCAGGCTCAATTATGTGAAACGCTGTAAAAAGGTAAGATGATATCAAGAAAACAAAGGAGGCAAACAAAATGAAAAAATTTGGTTTAGTTTTAGCAGGAGGAATTGCTGCCATCGTTTTACTTTCTACACTTGGTCCGATGGTGGGATTACTAATAAGCTTGGCGCTTTTATATTTCATCTACAAACAGTTCTTAAAAGCAGAATCAACAGGGGGGAAAATTGGACTGGGCATAATTGGGGTCATCTTTCTAATGGCTTCTATCTCTAATGCACCTGCAATCATTGGTGTTGTGGCTGCTTACATTCTTTATCTTGTCTATAAAAACTGGAATTCCAGCAAACGCTCTGTAATTAAAGAAGAATCTGATCCATTTGTAAATTTTGAAAAGCAGTGGAATGAACTGAAAAATTATTAATCGAAGGAGAGAATATAAAATGACAAACCTTTTCACAAGAATTAAGAATACGGTAACTGCAGACTTAAACGAGGTCCTTGATAAAAAAGAAAAACAAAATCCTATTTTCTTACTAAATCAATACCTTCGCAAATGCGAACAGGAAACCGAAAAAGTTGCAAAGTTCTTGGTGCGTCAAACTGCACTTAAGGATGAGTTTACAAAAGAGCTGTACCATGCGGAGCAGTTAGCTGAAAAAAGGAAATATCAAGCTGAAGTAGCTTCAAAGGCGGCAGAATCTGAGCTTTATCAATTTGCCTTAGAGGAGCAGCAATTATATTCTAATCGTGCAGAAAGATTAAGAACATCTCTTGAGCAAGTAAAAGGTCAGCTAGCCGAATTAGAAAGAAAGCATGGAGATATGAAAAATAAACTAAAAGATATGCAGCTTCGTAGAATGGAGCTGATGGGACGTGAAAACGTAACAAGAGCAAACCATCGAATGGATTTAGTATTAGAACCTAACACAGATAAATCCATCTCACGTTTCGAAGAAATCGAGAATTATATCAATCGTCTCGAGAATCACGTCAACCGTTCCTATAATCAAACAACGATTGAAGCACGTATTGAACAGTTAGAAAAAGAAATGAATCACTCAAATTAGAATTTGCACAATGCAAAACGCATGGATGTAAGGTATCCATACGTTTTTGTATTTATAAGCTTTGTTTCTTTATCCAATTTATGTAGTTATCCATCACAGTATCAATGAACTGAATGGTTGGCTGGTGAACCAGTTTTCCAGATTCGTCGATCTTTTCATGAACTGCGCCAATAAATACTTCATTTCCAGGTAGTGTTAGTGCAGATATGCCAGGAGAATTTAAAATCTGTCGTAAGTGCATTTGAGCACGAACCGTCCCTAGTACCCCAGGGGAACTACCGACGATCATCACAGGTTTATTGACCATGACTTTATCGACACGAGAAAACCAATCAATTGCATTTTTTAAAAAGGCAGGAATAGAGTGGTTGTACTCGGGTGTGACAAAAAGAACTCCGTCACTCTCAGCAACCTTTTTCTTAATCTCCGTTACAATTTCCGGCGGTGTCAGCTCATCATCTTGATTATACATTGGAAGTTTTTCAATCGGCAAAATCTCAATCTCTGCGGTCGTTTGATACCGATTTTGCATGTATAAAGCTAATTTTTTGTTAAGTGATTCCTTCCGATTACTACCCACAAGTGCAACGATTTTCACGCACATCTCTCCTTTCAGTCCAAATTAATATTATCACTATGCTGAAAGTAAATCATATGAAAAGGACTGAAAACACCCAAAAAGGTTCTAAATTAAATGAGATTCTAGTAAAATTCCTATTCGTTTATTGAAGATGTTATTTGAATATTCTGTTATATTATTTTATAATAGTTAAAACCCAAATTATTAAATCGAATATTAGTTTAAAAGGAGACGAGCCGAGTATGGAAAAGGTAAGCGTAGAAACTAAGGGTTATTTTGGTGAGTTTGGAGGAAGCTTTGTCCCTGATGAGCTTCAATTAGTACTTAATGAGATGGAAGCACAGTTCTTAAAGTATAAAGATGACCCAGATTTTATAGAGGAGTTAAACTATTACCTTAAGGAATATGTCGGACGTGAAAACCCGCTGACCTATGCAGAAAATTTAACGAAACAGATGGGTGGAGCAAAAATCTATCTAAAACGAGAAGATTTAAACCATACTGGTGCACACAAGATAAATAATGCCATTGGTCAAATATTATTGGCAAAAAGAATGGGTGCAAAACGAATTATTGCTGAAACAGGGGCAGGTCAGCATGGTGTTGCAACCGCTACTGCATGTGCAATGTTTGGTATGGAATGTATCATTTACATGGGAAAACTCGATACTGAGCGGCAGGCGTTAAATGTTTTTAGGATGGAATTATTGGGAGCAAAGGTGGTCCCGGTTGAAAAAGGGCAGGGCCGATTAAAGGATGCGGTCGATGAAGCCCTAGCAGACCTAGTTCAAAACTACCAGAATACTTTTTATTTATTAGGATCGGCAGTAGGTCCTCATCCATACCCGTCCATGGTTAAATACTTCCAGGCTATTATCAGTGAAGAATCAAAGCGACAAATTATAGAAAAAGAAGGTAAGCTTCCAACAGCAGTTATTGCGTGTGCTGGCGGCGGCAGTAATGCAATTGGTGCGTTTGCACACTATATCGATGAAAAATATGTACGTTTAATTGGTGTTGAGCCAAAAGAAGCTCCGACCTTAACAAAAGGAACGCCAGCAGTCATTCATGGTTTTAAATGTTTGACGTTATTAGATGAACATGGCAATCCTCAGCCAACCTATTCCATTGCCGCAGGATTGGATTATCCAGGTGTTGGACCAGAGCATAGCCACCTGAAAACCAGCGGAAGAGCTGAATACGTTACAGTTTCTGGGCAAGAAGCATTAGAGGCATTCTTGCTCCTAAGTAAAACAGAAGGGATTATTCCAGCATTAGAGAGTTCTCACGCTGTTGCATATGCAATAAAACTAGCAAAGGATTTACCGAAGGATGATGTCCTAATCGTAAATCTATCAGGTCGTGGAGACAAAGATGTAGAGCAAGTATTCAATATGTTAAAAAAGTAATGGCTGTGACTAGACGTGTCGGATAACGATGCGTCTTTTTGTTATTTCAGCGAACATTGGCAGAAGGACCTTGAAAAATCTAAGAAAAAATGAGAATCTTGATTCGAGGAAAAATGTTATTAAAATACTCCCAACAGGAGTGGAGCAGATGATTAAGAAAAAGATTCGCCATATTCAACGCTATCGTGATATTGTATATACCTTTACCAAGTATGGATTTGGTTTTGTAATGAAAGAATTAGGACTCTTAGATCTGTTAGCCGTACCTAAGAAGGTATTTGTCGAAGGTAATAAAACACTAAATACCAGAACAACAGGTGAAAGGATTAGAATGTTTCTGGAAGAACTAGGTCCAACTTTTGTGAAAATCGGGCAAATTGCTAGTACGAGACCGGATATTATTCCTGCTGAGATCCTTCATGAGCTGGTCAAGCTTCAGGACCGAGTTTCTCTTTTTTCATTTAATGAAGTGAAAAGAATACTGGAAGAAGAATTGGCAGATTCGCTCGAAAATTCATTTACTGAGTTTAGCGAAATCCCGTTAGCTGCTGCCTCCATTGGTCAAGTTCATTCCGCTGTTTTGCTTACTGGAGAACGTGTAGCTGTTAAGATTCAGCGCCCTAATATTATCAGTGTCATTGAAACGGATTTAGAAATTCTGCAGGATCTCACAAGATTAGCAGAAAGTAGAATTGATTGGGTTGAAAGATACCAAATTCGGACGATAGTTGAAGAATTATCAAGATCACTTCGCGAAGAATTAGATTATGAAAATGAAGGCAGGAATGCCGAAAAGATTGCTAAACAATTCCATAACGATCCAAAAGTTCACATACCAAAGGTATATTGGGAATATACGACCAAAAAAATATTGACGATGGAATTTATTGATGGAGTTAAATTAAATGAAATTGAAAAGCTGCACCTAGAAGGATATGATACAAAGGTATTAGGTGAAAAGGTAGTCAATGCTATTTTTCATCAAATTCTAATCGATGGTTTTTTCCATGGAGATCCTCATCCAGGCAATATCGTTGCACTTCCAGATCAGGTTATTGCCTTTATGGATTTTGGTATGGTGGGTCGGATTACTCCTGAAATGAGGGCACATATCGCTTCCTTTGTCATTGCATTAATGAGAAAAAACACAACTGAAGTAGTGAAGGCCATAACAAGTATGGGGCTTGTACCTGATGATGTGAATGTAAAACAATTACACGCAGATGTAGATAAGCTTCGTGAAAAGTATATAGATGTTCCTTTTAGTCAGATGAGTGTTGGAACAGCTGTGAATGAACTTTTTTCTGTGGCCTATCGCCATAAGATTTTAATCCCAACCGATTTAACAATATTAGGGAAAACGTTGCTCACATTGGAAGGTACAGTCGAAAAATTAAACCATGAAATTAGTATTTTAGCTGTTGCAGAACCATTTGGAAGACAACTGCTCATGAACCGCTTTAAGCCTAAAAATGTGGCTGAGTTTGCATGGTCAAACTTTTCAGAATACGGAGATATCCTTCAAGATTTCCCAAAAACGATTAAAGATTTTACATCGGTTATGAAAAAAGGGAAGATGCAGATTGAAATAACTACACCGGAAATAGAATCGGTCCTTAATAAGCTTAATAAGATAAGCAACAGGCTCTCCTTTAGCATTGTACTGCTCTCCTTTAGTATTATATTGGTAGGCATTATTATCGGTGCTTCATTATCAGGGCAAACATCCATCCTTTTACAAAGACTGCCAGTCATAGAAATCGGCTTTGGTATTGCCACGGCAATGTTCCTCTTACTTTTATATTCTATAGTTAAATCAGGAAGATTTTGAAATAGTTTTATGCTGTTTTATATAATCATATTGAAAAGATTGTCTCTGCCTGACCTTTTGGTCGGGCATGTTTCATGTTATGGGGAATATAATGAGCTATACCGTCATAATAAAATAAACAAAAGGGGCTGTACATGTATAGGGAGAGAGTGAAAAATTACGTACTAAACAAAAGAACAGACTATATATCTATACCAAAAAGATTACTATTCATATTTTGTGGTGCTATGCTGGTAGCTATAGCCTTGCAGTTATTATTGATGAAAAATAATGTAATTGATGGTGGAATCGTTGGAGTCAGCATAATCCTCTCCCATCTGACTAGCATTGAAGTGGGTTTCTTTCTCTTATTATTAAATACCCCTTTTTTCTTTATAGGCTATTCTTATCTTGGCAATAGGTTTATTCTATTAAGTCTATTTGGGATAGTGGTTCTATCATTCTTTACCCATCTTCTTGAACCATTTCCTTCAATATCACAAAATCCCTTGATAGTGATTTTTTTGGGAGGAGGATTACTCGGATTAGGTGTAGGGACTGTAATTCGATATGGAGGATCTTTAGATGGTACAGAAATCTTAGCAATTTTATTTAGTGGACGGTCATCTTTCACAATTGGCCAAATAGTGATGTTTATTAATTTATTTATCTTCATAAGCGCCATTTTTATATTTGGCTTAAAGGAGGCAGTATTTTCTTTAGCAACTTTCTTCGTAGCCTATAAAACTATTGATTTTTCAATAAAATAAATTACAGATTTATCTAAGCACCCATTTAAAAATAGGGTTCTTTTTTTGGTTTAGTGTTTTTTGATTCTTAACATTTTTGTGAAAGTTGATAAATATGCATATTTTAATAAAATAAAATGTATTAAGATTTTAATAGGGTATAAATGGAAAGGGGGTTTTGATGAATAGTATAAATCTATTTAGATTACAAGGGAAAACAGCCATCATAACCGGCAGAGGTAGAGGACTTGGTGAACAAATTGCTGAAGCCTATGCGGATACAGGGGCAAATGAAGTAGTGTTGTTGATCGCGGTAAAAGTGCAAGCAATAAATGAAAAAAATGCCCATTCAAATTGATTGGGCATTCGTGTTCATTTATTGCTTAGATAGGAATTCAAGAACTCGTTTATTAACTAAATCATTTGCTTCTGTTATATAAATATGACCTGCACCCTTGATCGTTAAGAATTCTGCATTCGGAATCTTTTCAACAAGTGTCACACCATTTTCATAAGGTACTAATCTATCTTCATCTCCATGAATAACTAATACAGGTGTCTTTATTTGTTGAATTTCATTGTACGTATCATGTGATAAGCATGCTTGAAGCTGCAGCATGTAGGCATATGGGAGTACTGGAATTTCAATTCGTCTCTGAATGTCTTCTGCAATCAAGTCACGATGACTTTCGATAAAAGATTGACTATATAGGATTGGAGCAGTGGCCCAGGCTAATTCCTCCGGTGTTGCAGTAGAAGAAGCCCTAGACAACATTAACATCGATACCTCAGAACTAGGCTGCACATGGTTTTCCCCGCCTGATGTTGTGCAGCCTAGGATGAGAGACCTAATCCGCTCTGAATATTTTAATGCAAATCTTTGGGCAATCATTCCCCCCATAGAAATGCCGTAGATATGTGCACTTTCTACTTCGGCTGCATCTAAGACTGCTATTGCATCATCAGCCATTTGTTCGATCGAATAGGGGGAATTTGGTTTCCCACTCAGACCAACACCACGATTATCAAAAACTATGACTTTGTATTGTTTACTTAGGGCAGGGATTGTCCGAAACCAAGACTTAGAAGATAGTGATAACCCCATGATTAATAGCAGAGGTTCGCCCTCACCATGAATTTCATAATATAAATCAATTCCATTAGCCGTAGTTATAGGCATCCTTAACAACTCCTTTTTTACTAGATATTGTCAATTATATGAAACCTCATTTTACTAAAGAACAGAAGAATGCAGAAAAAGAAGTACGATTGAGCGCTTTTAAAATATATTGGTGTAATTTGTCGAACGACGAAGCTTTACAAGCGTAGCATTTATCTCAATAATTTGAATTGTAGTACTATTCATGTTAGATTGAAGCCAATACGAAATAGGTTAGATTATGAGGGCTTTTATGGAAACAAAACAACCAGACCCTGTCAATTTTTACAAAAACTTAGAAAAAGAATGGAATAAACAAATCCATTTATCTGCCAATTGCCTAACCTTTACACATTCTTTGGGTAAAGCTGTCGAACACCACTTAAATCATGTAGTGATTCAAAAAAAGGTAATTAACAACTGGTTATCTGTATTTGATATTCCTAAGAAAGAAGATTTAGCCCAGCTCGCCGTAAGGAAAGTAGATTGTGAGGAAAGGCTGGACAATCTGGAAGAAACACTGTATATGCTAAACATTGGCTTAAAAAGCAATCATTCACGGTTGAAAGAACTTAATACCTCTTTGCGTGGAATGCTTTGTTTTTTTGAGTATGAAGTGAAGGACTTAAAGGCAGTCAAAATAAAGTCGTTGAAGAATGAACTTGAAGAATTAAAGAGTTTATTTGATGACTAACCAAATGGAGGAGAAAACAATGGGCAATAAAAATGAATCAGCAATTGAAAATCAAGAAATCAAAGAAAACCAACTTTCAAGCTTTGAATTAGTATGGAAAGCTGCATATGAAGAAGTGGATGAATGGGCAGATCGATTAAACCATCGTGATGAAATATTCTTAAATGCTACTAAAAAATTTGTTGAGAGTGTTAAAAGAAATCAGGAAAGTAGCCAAGCTATTACGGAGCAATTCCGGAAAGAGCTGCTTGAATGGGAGAAATATGCACGTGAAGAATTACTCATGACCACGACTACGATTCAAAATTTCTTCCCTGTAAAGTCCTATGAAGAGATCAACCGTGTAGTGGATGACATTCAAAATAAAACTACATCGTTATTAACCACACCAATTCGTACTTTAAGCAGTGGACAAGCATTAGACAAGTATCTAGACAGTGTCGAACAATATTTATCTTTTAGAAAGAGAAGCAGAGAGAAGTATATTGAAGGTGTAAAGAGTACAACGAATATTTTATATGAAAATCAAAAGATTTTTGTGAATCTTTTTGAAAAACAAGTAAAGTCTGCCCTTTTACCCTTTCAGAAATATATGAAGAATGTTTCAGATTCAAAATCATAAATTATCCTGAGGTGAACCAGATGTCGACTAAAAGCTCGTTTGACCCATATGATTCATTTAAAAAGTATAGTGAAATATGGGAGAAACAAATAAATGATTTTCTTTTTCTTTTGTCTAATAACAATGAATTTGTCAAAATGTCAAAAGTAGAGACTGACACACACGCCCGTTACCTTGAAGCTTTTAAAAAGAATCAAGAGGCAGTTGCAGGTGTGCTCAATCTTCCAACTAAAAATGACTTGGCGAATGTTACTTCATTAACCATTCAAACGGAAGAAAAAATTGATTCCCTTGAAGAAAAAATTTGGGATATACAGGATTCATTGAAATCACAAAGCAAGGAGATTGAAAGTGTTATAGATGTATCCAAGGAAATTATTAAACTAACGAAACAACTAAAAACAGAGTTAGGTAAAACGAAAAAGGAACTTGCAGATTCAAAGAATTTAAAAGGTGAATTGCAAGAAATCAGGTTCGAGCTTAATAAGTTAAATAATCTTAAAGAAGATCTAGAGATTCTTAAAAGTCAGTTTAAGAATGATCATCCTATAGAGCCTGTGTTAACAGGGGCTGGGTCAAACAAATAAGTAGCAAATGGGGGAAAGTAGTGGCAGTAGATACAAAGGATTTTATTCCACCTTTAGAGTTAGATTATGAACAAGAAATGAAACGCTGGAAGCACCTATTTCAAGTGCTAAATGAGCCGGAACCTAAAATTGGTCATACACCTAGGACTGAGGTATGGAGAAAGAATAAATCTGTATTATGGCATTACCCAGCAACACAAAAAAAATATCAAATCCCATTATTTTTTGTCTATTCTTTATTTAATAAACCATATATTCTTGATTTTGCTCCGAAGGTAAGTGTAATTGAGGGGCTTACTAACCGTGGATATGATGTGTATTTATTAGATTGGGGCACGCCAGGTTATGAAGATAAAAATATTGGTATGGATACATACATCGAAAAGTATTTAAGAACCGCAGTCAGGCGTGCTATCCGCCATTCTGGTGCCGACGAAATGACAATTGTAGGTTATTGCTTAGGCGGGACGATTGCATCTATTTATGCATCCATAGCAGAAGAACCGATTAAAAACTTGATTGTTGCAACTGTACCGATAGATTTTACAGAGTTTGCTGGTCCAGATAAATGGATGGAGGGTTTTAGGAATGGTGATATAAATGTTGATCGCCTAATTGATGTTTATGGAAATGTTCCGTCAACCTATGTGGAGGCAATGTTTCGTGCAGTATCGGCTCCAATTTATTTTAGTCACTATACGACACTTTTGAATCGAGCACATGACGCTAGATATGTGGAAAAATGGCGTCGAATGAATAAATGGACAACTGACCAGGTCCCATTTGCAGGCGAAGCATTTAGACAATTAGCGAATGATCTTTTTAAGGAGAACAAGCTTATTAAACAGGAATTGATGATTGGCAATAAACCTGTAGATTTAAAAAATATTAAATCGAATTTGCTTGTTATTTCCTCATCAAACGATAATTTAGTGCCGGAATCTCAAAGCCTTCCGATTATGGATTTAGTCTCAAGTGAGGATAAAACTTACAAGCTGGTTGAAGCGGGTCATGTTTCCTTAGCGCTAACCGGATTGTTTGCGCTAGTGGTGGATGAATGGGCTTCCACTCGTTCAAATCCACTTAAATTGTTGTAATAAAGATTCGTACAAGATTATATAATGGTTAGGGAGGAAAGGGAAGATGTTCCTTCCCTTAACTTGCTTTTTTATGTTTGTTTAAAAAGTTTCGCAGAACCTCGTTAAATGCCTCTTTAGCCTCAAGCTTAGCAATATGCCCTGTATTTCTAAAAATGACAAATTCGGAATGTCTAATTTGTTTATGCATCAGAAATTGTATCCAAGCAGGGGTTACCGTATCGTACTGACCGCCAATAATTAATGTTGGAACCTTTATCATTGGAAGCAGACAAAGATTATTCACCTCAAGGCATGCCTTCATTGAAGGTAAATAATAGTCACGATTAGGATGATAGAATTTATAGAAATTCTCAAAGTTTTCCTTAGTCCACGAATAAAGGCAGACACGTGCAGCAATATTCTTTTGCTCCTCAAGCGAAATTGATTCTGTCCGTAACTTACGATATTTTAAAAAGAGCTGTCCGAATTGTCTTGGGGCATAATGAAACGTGCTTACGAGCGTAAGGGACAGGCACATGCCGGGTGCTTGACGATAGAGCTCTTGTGCAACCATTCCACCCATTGATAGTCCACAAATGTGGGCGCTTTCAATCTCAAGACCTTTTAACAAATTGATTATATCCAAGGCAAAGTTTTTGATAGAAATTTTCTCATCTGTAATATACTCTCCATGTCCACGTAAATCTGGGATAATCAGGTCATACTGTTGTGCAAATTCAAACTGATTGGACCATCCTTCCTTAATTTCTCCAAGACCGTGAATAAAAACCAGAGGTTCTCCAGCGCCCATGCGTAGATAGGGGATTCCAGATAATATCTTACCCAAATAAACTACCTCCTATGGTTGATAATAGTATTCTTTTTAGCCATAATTCGGATAGTGTAAACAGGTATAATGATGTAATTAACATATTATATATAAATTTTTTGGTTATTATTACTAATAGGTGTAAATTACATATATATGGACAAAAAAGAACAATCGACTTAACGATTGTCCTCTACTGATAATTATCCATCAATCCCGCTGTCATCAGTGCCTTTGCTCTTGTCATCATTTCGATCATCCCTGCTATCATCATCAAACTCTACTCGTGTTATATTTCCTGTTTCAGCATCTACACGAACGTCAGCTTCACCTTGATCCGACTGGATCTCAAATTTATATTCGAGTCTGCCATGTTCCATTTCTTTTTCAACCTCGGTAATAGTTCCGTTTACCTCATTGGTAGCAATTTTTGCTGCTTCTTCAACAGATAAAGCCGATGTGTTCGTTTGAGAAGCTGTTGAATTACTACTGTCATCATCGGATTCTATCTTGTAAAATGTTTGACCGTGCTCTGTTTCCAGCTCAATTTCCTGACCTTCTTTGATTTCAGGCAAGCTTTGTGTACCAAGATTTATTACTGAGGATTTGTCATCTAGATTAATGGAATCATCTGGACGAGAATCATTCTTTGAAGCACCTACTGCAAAAGCTCCACCCAAAACGAGTATCGATGACACTACACCTATTAAAACTTTATTTTTCATTATTATTTCCTCCTTTTTTTATTACCTTTCTACAATTTCAGTATATCCACCGAATATGAGAGTAAAAGGATAGAAACATTAGAATTTCATGAGAAAAGCTTGTTTTATGAAAACTCATTTTTATTGACTAATCATCGTCATCGTCATTTTTATCACTATTATGTTCATCCCAAGATACGATTACGTCTCCTGTGATGGCATGTATCTGTACAGTTGCTTCACGGTCATCACTTGTGTCAATTTTGACAAGGTAAAAGGTTTGGTCCCCCTGTGTATCTAGCCAAACATCATCTACCTCACCCTGGACCTGAGAAATGGCTATAGTAACTGCCTCCTTTTCAGTTAATGTTTTAGGAGGTTGATTGATTTCAGAAGATGATGTTGACAGGATAGCACCTGAAGAGGCGTCCACAAAAATCGTTGTTTGTTTGTCAGCTTCTCTCACAATTGCTTTATAGGAAGGTTGTTGATTAGTCTCAACTTTCTCAAAAGAAACAAGCGATCCTTTTATTGCATTGAGTACAATTTGTTTTAGTTCTTCTTCTGGCAGCTCTATTATAGAAGGAGAATTGGGAGTTGGTACTGTCAATTTTGTACTTTCATTAAAAGATAATATTTTTCCACTTCTCGCATCAAGCTTGATGGAGTAAAGTTTATTCTGTTTTAGTAGTTCTATTTGATATCGCTGATCAGCTAGCTTTAGCAATGTCACCTCTCCTTGATAACGATCATGAACAAGTTTCTGAGCTTCCTGTTCTGTTAACATGTCAGCAGAGGGAGACAGTTTTCCAAATTGCTGCCAGCTCACCAAAACAATTACGATAATGATAGAACACATGGTTACCCAAAACCAAGAAAATTTTTTCACTTTTTTTCACCACCTTAGTACCATTTATTTTCTTACATAAACATGAGAAAGTGATGAGAAATTGCTATTATTTTTCGATTTTTTTACTCAGAATCGTGACGATAGTTCCTGAACCAAGCACACTATCTAGTTGTATGATAACACCGATTGCATCGGCAATTTCTTTTGCAAGTGACAACCCAAGGCCAGAACCTCCCTGTTTTCTGCTTCTTGCTTTATCCACCCGATAGAACCTGTCGAACACCTTAGGGAGGGCAATTTCAGGAATACCAATTCCATGATCAATTATTTTAATGTAGACTTCATCGTGGTCATGGCCAAGTTGTACCGAAATCGTTCCATCACTATATTTCCTAGCATTGTCTAAAAAAATAAACAGCAGCTGCTTGAGCTTTTTTTCATCGGTTTCAATGAATAGGGGAGTATCATTTTCCTGGATAAATTTAATATCACGATGATAAGCATTTTTAAATGCTTTGATTGTTTGGGTTATTAAATGGCTAATGTTTAACTGGTTAAGCACAATATTCCATTGTTCATGGTGCCTAGCTAACATTAACAGCTGTTCAGTCATTTCTTTCATACGGATTGCCTCTGAGTGAATAGCTTCAATTGATTCAGAGAATAACTTTGGCTCCTTTAAACCTCTTCTTTTTAAAAGACTTGCGTAACTTTCGATGATGGTTAAAGGGGTTTTAAGTTCATGCGATGCATTGGAGACAAATTGTTTCTGTTTTTCAAAGTTGACTTCTAACAAATCAATCATATGGTTAAAAGTTTGCCCCATTTGAAAGAGTTCGTCCTTCGAGCTGCCCTCAAGCTTTAGTCGCTTAAAAGCTCCGCTTTGCCTTATATCTTTCATCGTTCTTATCATAGAGGTTACGGGCTTTGTAATTAGATTGCTTAGAATCCGGCTGGAAATTAATACAGGAATCAACGCCAGCAGAGTGACCATAATTAACACAAGGCGAAGGGTAGATAAATTATTGGTTGCAGTTTCCATACTCTTGGTTATCTGCAGATTGGCAATGCTTCCGTCTTGCAATAGGATTGGCATAGATTCAAAGCTAAATAGCCGGTCCTGGTATTCAAGAGTTTCACTAACTTCATTACTATAAAATACTGATTTCCTCTTACTTAAGTCATGTGCACCTGGGCTGGTATACGGAGAGGAGTCATTTTGGTCCTTTGTAACAATTTGAATCATCCCGTTTATAGGCACGTAAGATCTTAAAAGAGTATCTTCAGATATCGTTCCTAATGATTTTCCAAGATTCATAGAAATATTTTTCATTTCATCATGCGCAGTACTAAGTTCGCTGTTGAGGACTAATTTGCTGAATGAATAATAAACAGTGATATTTATGATGAGGAGCAATAACGCAAATAAAAAAGCAGTATAAAGGTTAATTTTATTTCTCAGTTTCATTTTAAATCCTTCATCACATAACCAACGCCGCGAACCGTATGAATTAACGAGGGCAGATGTGGTAGGTCAATTTTTTTTCTAACATAACGAATATAAACGTCTACAACATTTGTATCTCCGAAAAAGTCATATCCCCATACAGCCTCTAAAATTTGGTCCCTGCTCAATACCTGTCGTTTATTCACCATTAGATATACGAGTAAGTCATATTCCCTTGGCGTCAAATCAATGGACTCCCCATCACCTCGAATAACTTCTCTAGATTTTTGATTTATTGATAAATCGGCAAATCGCAGCAGGTTATCGTTTTCATCCTCAGGTTGTGCTTCTTCAGTGCGTTTGATTCTTAAGGCAGCACGTATTCTTGCTAACAGCTCTTCAATTTGAAAGGGCTTTGTTATATAATCATTGGCACCCAAGTCAAGTCCGGATACTTTGTCTTCAACAGAGCTTTTTGCTGTTAATAGGATGACCGGAGTATGAAAATCATTTTTTCTAATTCTCCGAAGAAGTTCAATCCCGCTTAATCCTGGCAGCATGACATCTAATAAAATTAAATCCCAACTGCCAGTCCGATAGGCTTCGAGTGCTTCAAGCCCGTCGATTACTTTCGTTACTTTGTATCCCTCATATTCCAGTTCAAGCTCTAATACTCTTGCAATTTTTTCTTCATCTTCAACTACCAGAATACTTCCTTTTTTTGTTGACATAATGAATTCTCCTCATCTCTTATTTCTACATTCTATTCGGCAACACAAATACAAAAACCTTTCGAACATATGGTCATTCATATTTTAAAGAGACTATCAAAAAAATATAAAATTATTGTGAACGATTACCCATCTTTAATCGTTATAAAGATGGATGATGGTTATGGGGGGAGAAATTTGACTAATATTATTGAGGTAGATAAAGTCTGCAAGCAGTATAATCAACGTGAAATATTAAAGGATGTTTCTTTTACAATAAAGAAAGGAAGTATCAACGGTCTGCTTGGTCCAAACGGGGCAGGAAAGACAACGATTATTCGTTTATTAAACGGAGTAATTGAAGCAACTACTGGGACAATGAAGGTTATGGGTTTTGATCCAAAATTACAAGGCGATGAAATTAGAAAAAGGGTTGGAATTGTTACAGAAAGTGCAAGTCTTTATCATGATATGTCGGCATGGGATAATCTTGTCTTTTTTTCAAAAATATATGGCCATGCGGATACGAAGAGAATAATACATTTACTTGACCAGTTCGATATGCTGCGCTTTAAGGATCAATTAGTTGGGAGCTTTTCTACCGGCATGAAGAAAAGAATTGCACTGGCGAAAGCTTTACTGCATAATCCAATTCTGCTTTTTCTTGATGAACCGACGAATGGGTTAGACCCTGAAGGTATTAATGAAGTTATCCATTATTTGCGTAAGGTGAATCAAGAAGAGGGGGTAACGATTTTAATATGCTCTCATGTTCTACATCAACTAGAAACCATCTGTGATTCCTATTTGTTTTTAATAGATGGCAAAATAGTAGAAAACGGAACGATGATCCAATTAGAGGACAAATACTTAAAGGAAATTAAGTTATTAGTAGAAACTGGTCTTAAGCCTTTGACTAGCCCAACCTACAAGGGGTGCATATACAGTAGAAAAGGGGAAAATCAATTGGAGTTTTTGCTGTCCACGAAAGAAGAGATTACTCCTTTATTAACCAATATTCTTAAAGAGACATGGGTTCATAATTGCGAGATAACCAACAGAAGCCTCGAGGCGATTTATTTTCATATTAGAGGGGGGAATGTGGGTGAATAAACAGACAATTTTAACCATTGCACGGAAAGATATGAAAGCTACATTTTCATCCAAAAAGGTTTGGGTGCCTATGGTCATCGTGGCATTTCTGATGTGTATTGTCGTGCCATCCTGTATGGCCTACTTTGGAATTCACTTTGATTTAGTAGGAACTTCTTCAGAAGAAATAGAAAAACCGCTAAATTCATATATTGAAAACTTTCCCAATGAGGATATGAGAAATACTCTTATCGCCTTGCCGACCCTTGGGTATAAATTTGTTTATTTTTTCTTAACCTTTATGATGATTCCCTTTTTCTTGATGGTAGCCATTATTAATTCAATGGTTACGTCATCAAATAGTTTTGTAGGGGAAAAGGAAAGAAGCACGTTAGAAACGTTATTGTTTTCACCTATTTCCATCAAGGACTTGTTTCTTGGGAAAGTGTTAGCCTCTTTAATTCCATCATTAGGAATTTCGTTTGCTACATTTATCGGTAGTTTTATTATTGTTAATGTAATTACGTATCCGTATTTTAAGGTAATCTTGTACTTTAACTCTACCTGGATTATTTTAATGTTTTGGGTAATCCCGATTTTAGTCCTATTTAATATCATTTTAAATGTCTTAATTTCAGCCAAGGTCAAAACGTTCCAAGAAGCTCAGCAATTTGGCGGAATACTGGTGCTGCCAATCGTTGGAATCATGATTAGCCAAGCTAGTGGAATGTTCTTCTTAAGCCCATTAACATTATTCTTAATAGGAGCTGTCTTACTGGCAGGCAACCTATTCCTAATAAAACTAGTCACTAAATTCAACAACCGAAACACTCTATTCCAAAGCCAAATACACTAACACCAAAAGACAGTGTCCACCTGGGGTGGACACTGTCTTTTGGTGGTGCCTGTCACCAAGGTGACACCTAAAAGGTGTTCACAAATGTAGCACCTAAAGGTGTCACAAAGTTAATGAAAACGATAGCCCGATCCCCAAACAGTTTCTATGTATTCAGGGTTGGAGGGGTCGTGTTCGATTTTTTCTCTTATTTTGCGTATATGGACGGTGACGGTGGAGACGTCACCGTTACTGTCGTAGCCCCAGATTCTTTCAAATAGATGGTCTTTGCTAAAGACCTGGTCTGGGTTTAATGCCAGAAAGGTGAGAACATCGAATTCCTTTGTTGTTAAGGTGATTTCTTTGTTATTAACAAAGACACGGCGTGAAGATCGATCTACGAATAAACCACGGATGTAAATCCCTTGTGATTCTGTAGTTGGTTGCATTGACAATCTCTCATATCTGGATAAATGTGCCTTCACTCTAGCAACCATTTCATTCGGACTGAAGGGCTTAACTAAATAATCATCGGCACCTAGTCCAAGACCTCTAATCTTATCAATCTCTTCTTTTTTTGCCGTAACCATGATGATGGGGATATCCTTGACACTTCTTATCTTCTTACAGATTTCAAAACCGTCAATGTTTGGCAGCATGACATCAAGCAGAATTAAATCATAATCCTGGGTTAGTGCTTTTTGGAGACCGATATCTCCTGTATGGACCATTTCAGTTTGGAAGCCGTTTATTTCTAAATAATCCTGTTCTAATTCTGCAATGCTTCTTTCATCTTCTATGATTAATATTTTTTTCATAATACTGTCTCCCCGGCGCAGGTATCGTTCGGCAAACAAATGGTAATTTTTGTTCCTACATTTAATGTGCTCTCCAATTTTATCAAACCGTTATGCTCTTCAATAATCATTTTCGCGATGGAAAGTCCTAATCCGCTGCCGCCGGTTAATTTATTTCTGGATTGCTCGGCCCGATAAAACTGATTAAAGATAAAGGGAATTGATTCTTCTGGGATACCTGGTCCGTTATCTGCAATTGAAATCTCTACATTTTTGTCAGTAGAATGCATGGTGATGATTAATTCCTTCTTATCCTTATCCATATACTTCAAGCTATTGTTAATAATATTGGCTAGAACCCTTTTAAACTTTTCCCGGTCTGCTGAAACATAATAATGACCCTGAGGGGCAAATTGGAAGTGTAAATCTACATTCTGTTTCCTAAGATCGAAGCTCAATTCTTCAAAATAATCCGTTAAATAATCTTTGATATCAATTCGTTCAAATTCAAAGGGGATTTTACCTAAATCCAGCTTCGAGAATAAGAATAATTCATCTATTAGATGGTCCATATCCACAGCCTTTGTATAGATGGTTTGGATATATCGGGTTCTCTTTTCCGGTGTGTCTGCTATGCCATCACGGATGCCTTCTATATACCCTTTAATCGAAGTAATCGGTGTTTTTAGATCATGAGAAATATGGGCAATTAATTCCTTGCGGTTATCCTCATATTGTTTTTGAATCTCGTGTGACTGCTTTAATTGAAGCCTCATTTCTTCAAATGCTTGTGTTAATTGGCCAATCTCATCATTCCTCACTGCTGTAATGGAATGCTCGAGGTCTCCAGTCTTTATAAAATGGGCTGCCTTTTTTAATTGATTAATTGGTGTGATAATACTTTTGGATACAAAATAGGCTAATAGTCCATTTGTAGCAATTAAAATTAATAGACATAAACCGAATAAAATAGGAAAAAAGGTTCGAACAAACTGATTCCATGGGCTTGCATCTCTCATTAAAAATAGTGAGACTTCACTGCCATCCTGTAAGTAGAAATCGTGCTGCTTCATGGCAAAAGTCTGTTCACCGATTTCTTCTAAGCTGCGAAAGCTTCTTTCTGTACCAAATACCGGCAACTCCTCTGCGCGTACTTTTTCAAGATCATCTGTCCTGTAGAATATCTCGTCGTTTTTACGAATCATTAATCCAGAATCGATACTACTAAGCCCACTATTCAGTGATTCCAAGTACTCCTTACTTAGTAATTCAATAGGATTTACAGCAGACTTTTCCTTTAGTTCAAGGAAGAATAATGTATCCTCTTGTTTTGTTTTGTGGTAATTGTGACTTTCTGGTAAGAAATTAGCCATTTCACGGATATCGCCGAGAAAAACAATCATTAAAAGAAAAGAGGTAATCATAAACAAAATAATTGGGACGGTAATCATCGCAATATTTGAAAGAATGAGCCGTAGTTTAATAGACATTAAAAAACACCCTTCAGTTAGGCTTCTTTTCTATTAAACATATAATAGCCTATTGAAAAAAACAATGCGAAGGAAGAGCACAAATAAGTGACAGTTTGTATTATCCACCGAAATGACACATCGCTAAGCCACTGCATATACCAATCTAAATAGGTTGATGGAAGTAAGTATAAGGAACCAGGCAGAACATATGGAATAAACATCATGAATAAGTATAGGACAATCATACCAGAAATAGCGAGTACGCTTGAATGAACGAAGAGTGCTAACATAACAGCAAAGGCGGTTAGAACGATAATGGGAAACCAGGACACAATAAAGGCGCCTACACTAGAAGGAATATCAGCTATGTCGAAGGCCTTGTCAAAAACAGCGCTGCTAATCATCACAGCCAACCATTCCAATAAAAGAATAAATAAGCATAAAACACTAATCGCGATAACTTTAGTCAAGAAAAGCTCTATTCGACGGATCGGTCTAACTTGAAATAAAGTTCCGCGTTCACCTTCTCCAGTAAATAAATCTGTAGCAGCGATAAAGATAAATAAAGGGATTAAAATGGTTATAAATAAATCTAACAAGGTGAAATTTATATTTTCTGTAGGTAACGCCACCCAATCTATTAAAAACAAATGATTTACGAGAAGCTTAGTCAGCACAGGGACGAGTATCGTAGAGAGCAGAAAAAGCTTTGTAACCTTTTTCGTCAGCAGCTTTTGTATTTCATTAAAAGTATTTGCTTTGATTGTGTTCATCTGACTGCCACCTCAACCTTTCTGACGTATACATCCTCTAATGGCTCGTTACCTGCTTCATATAATGAAACTTCCCCATTGATGAGAAAACAAAACCGATTACATAATTTTTCTAATTCTGATATATGGTGACTGGAAATTACAAAAGTTACACCGGAATGTTTTGATATTTCCTGTATTGTTTTTCTTAACAAAAGCAAACCATCAATATCTAAGCCATTCGTCGGTTCATCTAAAACGATCAAGCGCGGCTTGGAAATAAGTGCTGAGGCAATCCCAAAACGCTGCTTCATCCCCATAGAAAAGGAGGAAATTTTCTCGTCTTTAAAAGGAGTTAGACCTGTTTGTTGCAATACCATGTCAA
The DNA here is from genome assembly GCF_013409995.1 of Neobacillus driksii. Classification (GTDB taxonomy): domain Bacteria; phylum Bacillota; class Bacilli; order Bacillales; family Cytobacillaceae; genus Neobacillus; species Neobacillus driksii. Next base: position 258,186 of record NZ_JACCBX010000004.1, on the reverse strand, counting down.
TATCTGTATCGGTAATGCCAGAATACAAGCGAGAAATCATTTTTAAATTTATATAGGGTGACATTTTTTCATAAGCAACAGCAGGTCCAATTAAAGCCCCTACAGGACCTATCGCTTCCTTATAATTACTTTGAATGTCGATGCCGAATAGCTCCACTTTTCCTCTATCTGGAGAAGTTAGACCGGTCAGGCATTTTAACAAGGTTGTTTTACCGGCTCCATTTGGACCAAGGATCCCTACGATCTCCCCTTGGTATATGGTTAAGTCAATATTCTGTATACCTCTGCCATTTGAGAATTGCTTAGTCATTCCTGTAATAACCACTGCTCTTTCCAAAATTGTCACCATCTATACTAATTAATGATTACTATCTACCATGGTTGAATTCGACTACTTTATCAGCAGGGATTTCAACCGGTGTTACTGTAGTTTGATTGTAGTTAGTTGCATTTAAATTAATAGAAAGAACTAACTCATGTCTGGTATCCTGTTTATCTTTGCCTGTTAAGATTACCTTGATAGTCTGTTGTTCAATGTAATTTTCTTTATTCACCTGTGCAGTAAGTTTGACTTGCTTTATGGTAATTTCGTGATCCAATTCTGGAAGCTTCGTTTTAATGTGAAAGTCTGAGCTTTCCATTTCATTATTGTCTTGAAGCATGACAGCATGTTTAATCATTAACGTACTAAGAGCATTTGCAGATAGAGGAATTTCTTTTCCAGTTAAATCAAGCACAATTACGTGATTGCCGTCTTTCTTTTCTGCGACTGTAATTTGCTGTTGAAGATTTTTTGTCATAACATCGATGAGATTCTCTACATCATCCTTCAATTCAACTGTATTGCTGTGATGAGGATTTTTTGACATATCCATTTTGTAAACTTGATCTAGTCCATCCTTTATTACATACCAATTCCCAGCCTGCTTGTACATGTTCATATTGCTAACTTCTGATTCATTGGCTAAACGAGTAGAGATGGAGTTTAATTGATTGACCGAATCAGATTTAAAAATTGAATGGGATGAAAATATAGACTTTTTGTTGTCCTCAATGTTAAGGTTAAAATCCAACGTTGCGCTCTCAGCCGTATGAGTTTTCTTTAAAGCTTCCTTGTATAGGTCGTAACCAGATGTATTTGCTGAAATCGAATAGACACTGCCCAACATAATCGTTCCACTTATCCCAATAACTGCCAAAAGCTTCTTATTCATAAACATATCCTCCAATCATTATTTTGTTACAATCATAGTCTAATAAGAAGTTATAAAAGCAATCTAAATAATCTATTAAATTTTTCTTAAATTAAGGCAGTTTTCTTTATTTTGGCACTCTGTTGATTGGAACGGAAGGCACGAAGACTCCTCGAAAATGCTATCGCATTTTCTTCGTGAGTGGGCGGATTCGTGGATGTAAAATTCAATGTCCTGCGGGAGGACGGGGCAGGGGGAGACCCCGCAGGCGCAAAGCGTCGAGGAGAAGGAAAAGCGGAAGCGCCTTGTCCAGCCCCGACAAGCGCTGGAGGGCCTGGCGTTGAAGTCGCTCTTTGACTTCATCGTCAGGACCGAAGCGACTCGAGGGGCTAGGCGCTGTAGCTAGACAGGCTCCCCGAACCGCCCTAAGGTGCGCGAAGTGCCTCGTGACAGGCAAAGACCGCCTGTCCCTGCGGTGATTATTCGAAGAAGCTTTCCTTAGTGGAGAGGAAATCAACAGACAAGTAAATGCAGGAAAAGAGTAGGAAAAAATTTCTTTTGAAAATAACAAACAAAGTGTTTGAATTTTTAGATAATTAACAGTATAATTAAAAAAAGCTCAAGGAGTTGATTTCCATGGAAAAGAGATTATTAAATTCACCACAACAAACTGATGAGAACAACGATTCTGTAATTGCTGAGATGTTTTTAAACCACGCCTTGATTGAATTTAGAAGAGAAGTGCTCCGTAAGGAAATCGACCTCTCCCTACAAGAAAGAAATAAAGAAGCATTCCTCAAGTTATCCGAGGAATTAAAGAAAATCTCATAGCAAAAGTTACCTAAAAGACTTAAATCATATTGGAAGCCCTTTTCATAGTAGAAAGGGCTTCTTTTGTATTTGATATTCATGTATGATGAAAAAAGCTGATACTACTATGAATGGTTTGAAGGGAAATAGGTGAGCAAAGATGATTTTCATGGTCGATAATTATGATTCCTTTACCTTTAACTTAGTTCAATACCTAGGGGAGCTGGGGGAGGATTTAGTCGTAAAGCGAAACGACCAAACCAGCTTAAATGAAATTAGAAAGATGGAACCCGAATTCTTAATGATTTCCCCAGGTCCAGGTAATCCTAGTGAGGCTGGAATAAGCCTAGAGGTTATAAAGTCGTTTTCAGGAGTTATCCCCATTTTGGGAGTTTGTCTTGGGCACCAATCTATTGCTCAAGCTTACCAAGGTGATGTTGTTCCTGCTGAGCAATTAATGCATGGTAAAACCTCTGATATATACCATGATGGAAAAACAATATTTAAAGGACTGCCAAATCCATTTCCGGCAACGAGGTATCACTCTTTGATCGTCAAAAGGGAGACGCTGCCACCTTGTTTTGAGATATCCGCGTGGACGGAGAATGGGGAAATTATGGCAATTCGGCATACAGAACTTCCACTCGAAGGTGTTCAGTTTCACCCTGAATCGATCTTAACCTCATGTGGAAAAGAGATACTAAAAAACTTTGTTCATTACTATGGAAAAGTTGAAGCGATTTAGGTACAAAAGAGCAAAGCAAAAAAACGGCGCCATTGTTTATGGCACCGGTCTATTTTTGTTTTTCACCTTTTTTATTGTTCATTAAATAAAATGTTATGGGCTGGTCTGAACCAGTCATTAGATTATAAACATAGGAAGAAGTAATCTTATATCCTTCATCAATTTTTTCTGCAAGGTAATTAGTCCTTTCAAAAAGAATCGATCGAATATGATTTAATTGCCTAGAAATTTTCTCTGTCAATGCTTCTTGTTGGTCCAACCGAGTTAATACCCCTGTTTGAAACTCTTCTTGTTTACTGATCTTTTCGGATAATTGTTTTTGCAGTTCCTCTTGTGTTTTCAATAAATGAATAATTAATTCTTCATATTCAGTATGCTTTTGGTTACTAGTGCTAATTTCATTTAATTGATTTGATATTTTATCCAAATTATTTGCTTGTACCACCTCTTGGTTTCGATATTGGTGTTTCATCTCATTGATAGCGTTTAAGAGTGAAACATTTGCTTGATGCTGCTCTTCTATTACTTCTGAAAGATAATCTCGCCTCACCACCTTTTGGTTTGGTTCAGATATCTTCTTCTTATTTTTATAAACTTTAGGATGTTTGCCATTGTTAATATATAATCCCATTAATTACACCCCTTATATCATGAATGTATTATTTTATGCTTGAATTGTTAAAAATGGGTAAACTTTATAAAAAAAACAGGAAAAATGTGTTTCTATGAGGAATTTAATTTAGTAAATTATAATATAAGAGCATAAAGAGAAATCCCGTTACCAGGGTAAGTCTTAAGTCTTAGTTTAAAATCATGCTCGAGATTGTGTGAGCCTGAAGATAGACACGTTAAAATAAAATAAAAGATCGATTTCATTAAGGGATATAAGGAGAGAAATCCCTTCCTATAGAAAAATGAAGGGGGAATATAGGATGAGGAAGATTTACGTACTTCTTACTGATACTGGGACGGTTTTAACGAAAATTATTAAACTATATACGAAGAAGCCTCATAATCATGCTTCCATCGCATTAGATGACCAATTATGGGACGTCTATAGTTTTGGAAGAAAAAGACCTCGTAATCCTTTTCTAGCTGGTTTTGTTCGAGAAAATATCCGTGGTGGCATATTTCGGAATGCTGATTGTGCGATTTATTGTTGTACGATATCTGAAAAGCAGTATGAAATGATTTGTCGGAAAATTAATGAAATTGAAAAAAATAAGAGGGATTATCGCTATAATTTATTAGGTCTTTTCGCTGTCATGTTCAATTTAGAACTGGATCGAAAAAATGCATTTTTTTGTTCCCACTTCGTTGCCGCTCTTCTTGAGGAATCAGGCGTGAAAATCAATAAACAAAAGCCGCTTTCACTTGTTACTCCAGATGACATAAAAGAATCTAATTCTTTGGAATTAGTCTATGAAGGAAAATTATCATCCTATTTTGAAGAAGCAAATGAACAGGATTTAAACGATTTAGCTCATCAAAAATATTATCACGATTTTAGTACTGATAGAATAGAAGTTATCTAGTAGAATGAGAGAAGACGTGTCGTCTGTTATAAATACACGTCTTCTCTCATTTGTTTCTTCTTACTTTTAAACAATTCAATTAAGCTACTAAAAAAAGTCATGGACCTTTGGAATACTGGACTTTGGATAAATGTATAGAGGAACGTGGCAATAAATACAGGTCCTCCTAATATAAAACCAATAATTAAAACACAACTTTCAACAAGGATACGTGCTTGACTTACCGATAATTTCGTCTTATTTGAAATGTAAAGCATAAAACCATCTCGGGGTCCGGCACCAAGACCTGCCGCAACATACATTCCCCCGCCAATACCAGCAATGACAATAGCACAAAACAGTATAAGATAATCTACCCAAGAATGTGTTGGCTCGGGTAATATATCTATCCATAAAAAAAAGTCCATAATCGGTCCAATTAAAAGGGCATTTAGGAAAGTTCCAATTTTAATATACTTTCTTGCTGTAAAATAAGAGATGCTAACCAATAGTAACCCACAAATTACTCCCCAAGTCCCAATAGTAAGTCCGAAATGTTCATATAAAGCGACATTTAAAACCTCCCAGGGATGTAAACCAACATGCTTAACCTTTACGGCTATGGCATTACCTAAGCCAAAGAAGGTCAATCCTAATAAAAAAATTACATACTGAATCACTTTCACCTGCACGTTACCTCCAATTTATGAACTGTCAATTATCCTAAATCTTAAAAGAAGTCGATTTGATAATCAATCCTTTTTAGAATATTGGAGTAGAAAGAATTTTATAAATAGATAAAATTTGTTAAAATTAATCAATAAAATCGGTTAATTACATAATTGAGGGGATAAATCTATGAATATCGTTGCTTCTAAAAAAGTTCAAAAATTAACAGCAAGCATATTTCAAGAGGTAGCTGATCTAAAACGGCAAGCACTAAACAGGGGGCTTGATGTAATTGATTTAAGTGTGGGAAGCCCTGATTTACCGCCTCCTGCTTTTGTAGTGGAAGAACTAGTGAAATATGCGAGTAACACAGCAAATTACGGATACACCTTGAAGGGAATACCAGAATTTCATGAGGCTGTTTCTTTCTTTTATAAGCAGCGGTATGCTGTAGACATTGACCCAGAAAAAGAAGTGCTCCAATTAATGGGGTCACAGGATGGCCTTGCGCATTTAGCAACAGCGATTATTAACCCAGGGGATTATGTATTAGTACCGGACCCAGGTTATCCTATTTACGAAGCGAGTGTTACCATTGCGGGCGGTGTTCTGTACCCTGTTGCCTTATTAGCAGAAAATAACTTTTTACCTATTCTAGATGATATTCCACTCCATATCTTGGAAAACACCAAAATGATGATCCTTAGTTATCCTGGTAATCCTGTAACAGCGCTGGCGGATAGGTGCTTTTTTGAAAAGGTAATTGATTTTGCAAAACGTCACAATATTTTAGTTGTTCATGATTTCGCTTACTCAGAATTAATCTATGACAACCATCCACAAATAAGTTTCATGTCTGTTCCAGGTGCGAAGGAGGTTGGCATTGAATTTAATTCTTTATCAAAAACATTTAATTTAGCAGGCTGCCGGATTGGATACGTTGTCGGCAATGAACAAGCATTAAACATCCTGGGAACCTTTAAATCACAAATTGATTATGGGGTATTTTATCCTATTCAAAAAGCAGCAGTTGCTGCACTTGCATCGGATTACACACTACTAAAGGAGCAGGTAGAAGAGTACGAGTTTCGCAGAGATACCCTTATGGCTGGACTGGAAAAAAGCGGCTGGCAGGTGGCTAAGTCACCCGCAACGATGTTTCTTTGGGCAAAAATCCCTGATGGATGGACATCAAGACAATTTGCCTTTGCATTAATCAATCACGCAGGTGTAGCGGTGATCCCAGGTGACGCATTTGGAAAACAAGGCGAAGGCTACGTTCGAATTGCATTAGTACAGCCAGCAGAGAGACTATCAGAAGCAGCAGCAAGGATTCATGAATTCCTAGTCGAATATGCACGCTAAAACCACGGCAATTTCATTCTTCTATATAGACACTATAAATCATATAAATAAAAAAAAGACCTTCAGCGTTGAAGGTCTTTTACATTTGAGATGAAAGAGGGATACCATATGCCTAGTGAAAAACAACAAATAGAAGTAGCTATCCCGATACATGTGATTTGGGACTTCATCAGGGATGCAAATAATTGGGCACCACTCGTGCCGGGTTATATACAGCATGAGCAAATTAATAACAGTTTAATAACATGGGAATTTAAAAGTGACCTTGGCATAATGAAAAAAAAGGTAAGTTTAGTTATTGATATTAAAGAGTGGAATGAACCAACAAGAGTAAGCTTTGAATTAAGGAGAACCAATGAAAAATATATTGGTGAAGGTTATTTTGAAGCACATGCAGTTAATCAGAAGAAAACATTGTTAACCGGATTTCTCGAAATAAATGCTAGTGGTGCATTAGGTTCTTTGGCAAATTCACTCTTTAAAAATGCGATTCCAAAATCAACCGAAGAAGTGGCAGCAGCTATCTCGAATAAACTGGAAGAATTCAACCAAAAATAGATAGAATCTGGCAATCCGAGTAAAAATTCGGATTGTTTTTTTTAAATAATTAAAAAATTTTTTAACATGCGACCAAAAATTATGTTATATTAATAAATAAAAAATTTAGTAAATTTACTAGTACAGGGAGGGTGAAAGGATGAGTACAGAATTAAAAGTGAATGACAGCAGTCTTCCACTTCGCCGCGATGTAAAATTACTAGGTCAAATTCTAGGAGAGATTCTAGTCAGCCATGGCGGAACCGAACTATTCGATAAAGTGGAAAAAATTCGCCTAATGTGTAAAACACTTAGAACTCATTTTGATAACGAAATTTATTTCGAATTAAAGGATGAAATTGCAAACCTGAAGAGCCCAATGAGAAAGCAGGTTATCCGTGCATTTTCAATGTATTTTCATTTGATAAATATTGCTGAACAAAATCACCGTATTCGCAGGAGAAGGCAATATCAACTTGAAGATGATTCAATTGTTCAGCCTCATTCTATCGAAAGTGCGATACTCTCTTTAAAAGAGAACAATATTAATGAGGATATAATTCAAGAGGTATTAAACAAACTATCTCTAGAGCTGGTTATTACTGCACATCCTACAGAAGCGGCGAAGCGTTCAATCTTAGAAATACAACAACGAATTGCTGTAATCTTGAAGAAACTCGATTATCCATTATTAACAAAAAGAGAGCGAAGCAAGCTTGAAGAGAGTCTTTTTAATGAAGTAACGATTCTTTGGCAGACAGATGAACTTCGCCATAATAAGCCAACTGTACTAGATGAAGTTCGGAACGGGCTGTATTATTTTGATCAGACCTTATTTGAAGTCCTTCCAGAAATCCATCGTGAAGTAGAGATTTGTCTGGAAAAGAATTACTCCACGAAACAGTGGGATGTCCCTAATTTTCTTAGATTTGGATCTTGGATAGGCGGAGACAGGGATGGTAATCCAAATGTTACTCCGGAAATAACGTGGGAGACATTACATAAGCAGCGAAAGCTTGTCTTAAAGAAATATAAAAACGTTTTAGTTGATCTCATGAAACGTTATAGTCATTCCACTTCCCGGGTAGAAGTCAGTGATGAATTAGTCCAATCCATAGAGGTGGAAGAAAACAAGTACCTGACAGATGATAAGAAATGGCCAGTTGAAGGGGAAGTATACCGCCGTAAATTTGCTATTATCATTGAACGCTTGAAACAAGTAGGTAAATCAGATTTAGGTTATCTTTCTGCTGAAGAATTATTAGAAGATTTATATGTAGTGAAAAGAAGTTTAAATAACCATCATCCTGCAGCACATGAATTAAAAACCATCCAAAAGCTAATCCGTCAAGTACAACTATTCGGTTTTCATTTAGCAACACTTGATATTCGTAATCATAGTGGTGAGCATGAGGCAGCTATGACTGAGATTTTACGTAAAGTGCAAATTTCGGATAATTATGCTGAGCTTTCAGAAGATGAAAAGGTGAAAATACTAGAAAGCATCCTAATGGACCCACGTCCGCTGCTACTATTAAACGAAGATTATTCACCAGAAACACAGCAAATGATTCAGGTGTTTCAGATGATTAGCAATGCCCATAAAGTATTTGGAAAACGTTCCATTTCTGTTTATCTTGTAAGTATGACAAAGTCAGCAAGTGACTTACTTGAAGTGCTAGTTTTGGCAAAAGAGGCTGGAATTTATAGACTCCATGCAGATGGAACGGTAGAAAGCCAATTAAATGTGGCACCACTATTAGAAACGATTGATGATTTGACTGCAGGACCTAAAATCATGGAAACTTTGTTCCAAATGCCTGTATATCGGAACCACTTGAAAGTTATGAATGACCAGCAGGAAATTATGCTTGGATATTCAGACGGCAGTAAAGACGGCGGGACGTTAACGGCAAACTGGAAGCTTTATAAAGCTCAGCTTGAAATTCATGAGATGGCAAGTAAGTACCATATAGGATTAAAGTTTTTCCATGGTCGAGGCGGTTCACTTGGGCGCGGAGGCGGTCCGTTAAACAAAAGTTTATTGTCTCAACCGGCCGAAACCATTGGTGATGGAGTGAAGATTACTGAGCAGGGTGAAGTTTTATCTTCCCGTTATCTGCTTGAAGACATTGCTTATAGGAGTTTAGAACAGGCAACTTCAACTCTCATGCTCGCAACAGCTCATGTATCAAAAGAGGCAGAGCCTGGTAATTTGAGGGATGAAGGTTGGGAGTCGGCAATTGAAGAGATTTCTAGTGCAGCACTTAAAAAATATCAGTCGCTCGTTTTTGGAGATGCAGACTTTTTAACCTACTTTAATGAAGCAACCCCATTAAGAGAACTTGGTGACTTAAACATCGGTTCAAGACCAATGAGTAGAAAAAATCGTGGCCGCTTCGAGGATTTAAGAGCTATTCCGTGGGTTTTTGCTTGGACACAAAGCAGGCAGCTCCTTCCAGCTTGGTATGCAGCAGGAACTGGATTAGAAAGTTATGCTCAAAAAAGTGAACAAAATTTACAACAATTACAGCAAATGTATGAAAATTGGCCATTTTTCCGATCCACCATTGATAATCTTCAAATGGCATTGATGAAAGCAGATATCACAACTGCAAAAGAATATTTATCACTGGTGGAAGATCAGAAAATTGCTGAGCGAATTTTCTCGAATATCCTTGAAGAATATGAAAGAACGAAAGCGATTCTACTCAAAATTACAGGGGATAATGAATTACTGGATCATACCCCAAACATTAAAGACTCAGTCTATCGTCGAAATCCTTATGTTGATCCTTTAAACTTCTTACAGGTAGAATTAATTAAGGAATTAAGAAACCAAGACGAACCATCAGAAGAACTATTGACCGAGGTACTACTAACTATTAGTGGAATCTCAGCAGGTTTACGTAATACTGGTTGATCAGTGAAAAACGCTCCTCTCCCTTAATGGTGAGGGGTGTTTTTTATTAGTGTGTGAAACTAGTTTTGAACATTCTGTGAAATATTAAAAAATGAATGAATATTCATTCGTTTTTAGCGTATTTCGACAAATTCCGCATTATCCAACGTGATATATTTTAGCCAGAAAAGTTTAAACAGATTGTTGGAAAAACATCCGTGCTAGAATGTTTAATTTGGAGGGATAGTTATGGCAGTGGAAGATAAAGTTGTACATGAAAAACAAAAAATAGTGGAAATGATTGATATTCTGGCTAGAAATGCCGCAAAGGCGTTAGCTGAATTTCGCTGTTACAACCAGGAAATGGTCGACGAAATCGTTAAACAAATGGCCTATACAGCACTCGATCATCACAAGGACTTGGCAAAGCTAGCTGTGGAAGAAACAAGAAGGGGTGTTTATGAAGATAAAGTGTTCAAAAATATGTTTGCGACCGAGTTTATCTACAACAACATAAGAGATCTAAAAACAGTGGGAGTCATAAGTGAAAACGAGCATGAAGGTATGGTTGAGATGGCTGAGCCGGTGGGAGTCATAGCTGGGGTTATACCAATTACAAATCCAACATCCACCGTTATCTTTAAATCATTGATATCGCTAAAAACAAGGAATCCGATTATCTTTGCCTTTCCGAAATATGCTCAAAGGTGCTGTGTCGAAACAGCAAAACTTCTTAGGGATGCGGCCATTAATGCTGGGGCACCTGAGAATTGTATACAATGGATTGAGATACCTTCTCATGAAGCTTTTCAACTATTAATGAAACATCCAAAGATTTCACTTATTCTAGCTACCGGGGGGCCAAATCTGGTAAAGGCAGCCTATAGTTCTGCAAAACCAGCACTAGGTGTTGGGGCGGGTAATGTCCCTTGTTATATTGAAAAGAGTGCGAATATTAAACGTGCAGTAAACGACATCATTCTATCTAAAACCTTTGACAACGGCATGATTTGTGCTTCTGAACAGGCACTTATTATCGATCATGAGATCTATGAAGAAGTAAAAAGGGAAATGATCGAAAATCATTGTTATTTTTTAAATAATGAAGAAAAACAATTGATTGAAAAGGCTATGATTGATGAAAAAAGTGCTTCCTTAAATCCGATGGTTGTCGGATTACCTGCTCATATAATTGCAAAAATGGCAGGCGTCAATGTCCCTATAAATACGAAAATATTAATTGCTGAATTAAAAGGAGTAGGTCCAAAATTCCCGCTATCCTGTGAAAAATTGAGCCCAATTCTAGCTTGCTATAAGGTAAATAGTTTTGCAGAAGGGCTGATGATTGCCGAAGAAACACTTGAGTACGGGGGACTTGGACACTCTGCTGCCATTCATACAGCTGACCAAAATGTCATTGATACATTTGCCCTTCGGTTGAAGGCAGGCAGAATTATGGTTAATACACCATCGACTCATGGTGCCATTGGAGATATCTATAACACTTCTTTACCGTCCTTAACGATTGGGTGCGGAACATATGGAGGGAACTCAGTGTCTCAGAATGTAGGAGCAGCTAATCTGATTAATATTAAGAAGGTTGCAAAAAGGAGAAACATGACACAGTGGTTTAATGTTCCATCACAAGTATTTTTTGAGAGAAACTCGATTCAGGTGCTTGCCGGCATCCCCGGAATCTCAAAAGTGTTTATTGTAACAAGTCCAAGTCAAATGAAGAATGGCTCAATTGAAAAAGTGCTTTATCAATTAAAAAAACATCCTGGTAATATTCAATATGAAGTTTTATATGATATTGAACCTGAACCAGACATTGATAGTGTAAAGTATGGTGCAGAAAGGATGCGGAAATTCGAGCCTGACTGTCTAATTGCACTTGGGGGCGGATCCGTAATCGATGCAGCAAAAGCAATGTGGCTATTCTATGAACATCCTGACGCTGATTTTAATAGCTTAAAGCAAAAATTCTTTGATCCTAGTAAAAGAGTGGTTAAATTCCCTGCACTTCGTGGCAAGGCAATCTTTGTCGCAATTCCTACGACATCAGGAACAGGTTCTGAAATAACTTCCTTTTCAGTGATTTCTGATAAAAGGTCAAATATTAAATATCCGCTGGCTGACTTTCAATTAACACCAGATTTGGCGATTGTCGATCCACAGTTTGTCATGACGGTCCCTAAGCATGTAACAGCAGATACGGGAATGGATGTTTTAACACATGCGATAGAATCATATGTTTCAGTGTTAGCCAATGATTTTACAGATGGATTAGCATTAAAAGCAATCCAGTTAGTATTTGAGTATTTACCTAGGGCATACCGAGACGGTAATGATGAACTTGCAAGGGAAAAAATGCACAATGCCTCAACGATTGCAGGAATGGCCTTTGCTAATTCGTTTTTAGGAATAAATCATAGCTTGGCACATGCACTAGGTGCTGAATTTAATATTACACATGGTCGTGCAAATGCCATTTTATTACCTCACGTCATTCGTTATAATGCAGCAAAGCCAAATAAATTTATGACATACCCTAAATATGAACACTTTATTGCTGATCAGCGCTATGCCGAGATTGCTAGAATGTTAGGACTAGCGGTTGAAACAACTGAACTAGGTGTAGAGAGTTTAATACAAGCAATCACAAATCTAATGAAGGAATTAGATTTGCCATTGAGCATTCAAGAAACAGGGGTAAGTCAAATTGAATTTGAAAGAAAAATAAATATCCTGGCGGAACACGCCTTTGACGATCAAGATACAATTGCAAATCCAAAACAGCCGCTTGTAACGGAACTTGCGACTATCTATCGACATGCCTATAAAGGGTAAGTAGCTGTAATCCGAACATTCTGTGAACAAGAATTAATATATCGACAAAAACCAACAATCTTCTCAATATATCTTACCTCTATCAAGTTAAAGACAATGTAAATAAAAGGAAGAAAATTAAAAATGTGGAATTTTGTCGATTTGGCAACGTTTACAAAAAACTTTTTTAAAACAATAATTTAAGTGGATAAAAACTTGATAGGAAATTGGAGGAGATTGTATGGTTTATTCACAAAAGCCATGGTTAAAGTTTTATGATCCAAGAATTAGCAAGGATGTTACAGTAGGCTATGATTCTTTATACGATCTTTTAAAGCAGGCTGCTATTATCCACGGTGACAAACCAGCTCTTACTTTCTATGAAAGATCTTGGAGTTACAAAGAAACAAGAGCAATTTCGGAATTTCTTGCTGCGTCGCTGTACCGGACAGGTTTTCAAAAGGGAGATAGACTTGGGATCATGCTGCCTAACTGCCCACATTATATTTTTAGCTTATTTGCTGTTTTCCGATTGGGAGGTATTGCGGTTCAAGTCAATCCAATGTATGTAGATAGGGAAATTGAATACGCCCTAAATGATTCTGAAGCAGGCTATATGGTAGTTTTTGAAGCATTTTATAAAAAGGTAAAAGAAGTTCAACCGATAACATCTTTGAAAAAAATAATCGTTGTGGGATTTGGTGGAAGTAAGATTAAACTTGAAGAAGGTGATTTTTATTTCGACGATTTTCTTACAAAGAATAACGTAATCCCTGAAATCCCAATTAATATCGAAGAAGATGTGGCTATATTACAATATACAGGTGGAACCACTGGTGTTTCTAAAGGCGTCATGCTCACCCACCAGAACCTGCTGGCTAACATTATTCAAGTTTGTGATTTTACATATAATGCAGTGGATGAAAAACCAGAAAATTTTAAGATTATCAGTGTCCTCCCAATGTTTCACGTCTATGGATTGTCATGTAATGCACTTTCAGCTATCCGTATTGGGTGCAATCAATTAATTCTCCCACGATTTGATGTGAATGAATTACTTGAGCTGATTAACCGCGAGAAACCATTTCAATTTACTGCAGTCCCTACCATGATATTTGCATTAAACAGTCACCCGCAATTGGAAGATAGCTCAATTAAAGATATTTACTACCTAAGCAGCGGGGGAACTCCACTGCCAGTGGAACAGGTTAAAGCTTTTGAAAAACGTGTAGGCATTAGACTTGCAGATGGCTACGGACTTTCAGAAACTGCACCGTCTGCTATTTCTACACCACCATTTCTTCCACGTAAACTAGGTAGTGTAGGCATTCCTTTGCCAAGCACGGAAGCTAGAATTGTAAAGGAGACAGAAGAGGGATATGTAAATGTTCCTGTTGGAGAAGCAGGTGAATTAATTCTTCGCGGACCTCAGGTTATGAAGGGCTACTGGAAGCGTCCTAGTGAAACACAAATGGTCAAAAGAGACGGATGGCTCTTTACAGGAGATATCGCCAAAATGGATGAGGATGGTTATTTCTATATCTTAGACCGAAAAAAAGATATGATTATTGCAAGCGGATACAATGTTTACCCTCGCGAAATCGAAGAAATTATCTATCAGCATGAGGCAGTCGAAGAGGCCATTGTTGTTGGAAAACCAGATTCCTATAGAGGAGAAACGGTGAAGGCTTTTGTAAAATTAAAAATTGGTGCCGCTATTTCGCCAGAGCAATTAATAGAATACTCAAGGCAATTTTTAGCTCCTTATAAAGTGCCAAAAGAGATTGAGATTCTTTCCGAACTCCCCAAATCATCTGTCGGAAAGCTGTTAAGAAGAATGCTGAGACAAGATGAAGAGCAAAAGGTTCATTCTTAAGAAATCCGCTACTACTTATACTTCATAGAACTCATCGGGAATCCCTTCTAAGAACACATACGATATTTTCTCCAAAAGTAAATTACCAGTTGAAAGCCTAAATGATTAAAAAGGAGGAATCAAATCAAATGACTGAAAAAAAAGAAGAATTACTAAAAGCAACTAAAAAGAGGCCAGATGCTATGGAAAATATTCCCGTTCAAACAGAAACAATAGAAGTAGAACAACCTGAAGGTACAGACTCAAAGGATTCAAGCTTGGATATTCTTTGGAAGAATGCGATTAGCGAGTTAGACCAGTGGGGAAAGCATGCAGATTTCCGTGATGATGTATTTTTGAAAGAAGCCAAGTGTTTTGCCGAAAGTATTAAACGAAACCAGGAAAATATTAAATCTGTCAGGGGACAGTTCAATAAAGAATTCGTAAATTGGGAGAGAACAGCAAGAGAGGAATTTTTAATGTCCACCACAGTCCTTCAGCATATCTTTCCAAAAAGATCGTATGAAGAAATTAATGAGCAAATTGACCAAATCCAAAAAAGAACTGCCTCCGTTTTAAGCACACCATTGCAAATGGTTGTAAATAACCAAATGATGGATCAATATTTTGACATGATTGAACGATATATTACTGTTCGGAAGCAAGGAAGGAAGAAATATATTAACACATTAAAACAAGCGGCAAGTCTTATCTATGAGAGCCAAAAGGGATTTGTTGGCCTTTTCACCGGTCAATTAAAATCGTTCATGTTTCCTTTAAATAAATATATGGAAAAAGCGGAAGATGTCACAAAATCATAACTCCCGAGGATGATGACGAATGTCAAAAGATAAAATGTATGATCCATATCAAGGCTTTAAACAAATTAGTGAGATGTGGGCAGGTATTATGAATATCCCAACCAAAAAGGATGTCGCTAATGTTGCTACTTTATCGATTCAAGCAGAGGGAAAGATCGATATATTAGAGGAACAGATGTTAAAAATACAGGAAAACCTTGGTGCATTAAATAAAGATAACCTAGTATTATTTCAAGAAATGGTTAAGATGGTTAAACAAATACAGGTTGAGTTCCAAAAAACTGCCCACGAAGTAACGGAATTGAAGAGAATGAAGAATGATTTCCAAGAATTACGGAAAGACCTTGTCGATATAAAAATCATTCAAGTTAACCTTCGCGATGTAAGACAAGAGCTTAAGGAAATAAAAGAAGCACAGAAGAAAATAATGAAAATGAATAATCTTAATGAGCAGAAAACCATATACTCTGATTTAGAGGAAGTTAAACTTAAATTAAATCAATTAGCAGAAATTAAAAATGAAATAGCTTCTATAAAGGGGCTAGTGGTTAAAGATAGCTCAAAAGGAAAGACGAAAGAAAAGGAATTAGTTACAACTGTATAAGTGATAACATCTAATAAGCGGGAAGGACCCCAGTCCTTCCCGCTTATATAAAATCAAGCAGCAGCCTTATGCCGGTTTAAGAACTTTCTAAGAAGAAGATTAAATCGGCTTGTGGCCTCTAATTTAGCTAAGTGGCCAGAGTTTCTCATAATGATAAATTCTGAATGTGGTATGAGCTTGTGCATACAGTATTGAATCCATACCGGTAAAACGGAGTCATACTGACATCCAATGATAAGAGTTGGAACTGTAATCGTTGGTAACATAGAAATATTATTTACTTGGAAACAAGCTTTTAAGGATTTTAAGAAGATGTCTCGCTTCGGCTGGAAATAGCGGTTGAAACGATTCATATTTTCCTCTGACCAAGAATATAGGCTCAAATGAGCAGCTGTTTCTTTTAAAGATTCATCTGTTGCTGCAATACCCAGTCTCACTTTCTTAAATTTGAGTAACGGCTTTCTGAGTGTCTTAGGGAAAAAATGGAATGTGCTAATCAACATGAGAGAGCGAACTAGATGGGGGGCTTGACGATAAATTTCTTGGGCAACTGCTCCGCCCATTGATAAGCCTAAAATGTGGGCGTTTTCAATTTTTAACTCATTTAACAAGGCGATAACGTCTGCTGCGAAATTTGGAACAGATATCCCTTCCGTTTTGGTACATTCACCATGACCTCGTAAATCAGGAATTATTAATTCGTACTGATCAGCTAATTCAAATTGTGCTTGCCATCCTTCCTTAACTTCGCCTAAACCATGGATAAGAACTAGGTGTTCCCCATTGCCAAAATGTAAATAAGGCATCCCCAGCCTACTAACTTTCGATTTTTCCAATTCCACACCACCTTTATTATTTTATTACTATATTCCCAAGTTAAGAAAATTGTAAACGTGATGTTACAGCATATAATAACATGTATTAGCAGAGTTGACAAAATATTACTCATAGGTGTAAAATACATATAGGTGAGGTGATATGGAAATGGTAAATCAAGACAATCAGTCTGTCAATCCTTCAAAAAACTTTGTTCTGCCATTTATTCTATTGCTTCTTAGCAGAATGTCTCTTCATGGATATGAGCTAAGCCAGAAATTACAAGGATTTGGTTTTAAAACGATTGACCAAGGTAATCTGTACCGACTGTTAAGACAGCTCGAAAAGGAAGAACTAGTATCATCTGAGTGGGATACAAATGGCAGTGGTCCTGCCAAAAGAAGATATTCCATTACTAAAGCTGGTATTACATACTTAAAAGGCTATGCCAATCAACTAGAATCGTACCAATCGATGCTAGACCAATTCTTCAAAATGTATTCAAGTTTCCTTGAGCTCTATATTCCTTCATTTCAAAAGAGGGATCCGATAGAGAAAGTAAACAGTAAAAAGAGGAGGAAAGACGATGGCACAGAAAAAGAGTGAAAATGTTCAAGCAGTTGAAGAAAAGATGATTCCTGCAGCAGAAGAACCTAATAAAGAAGGTTTATTTGTAGATACACTCTGGAATCAGTATGAGCAATCACTTGATCGGGCAAGACAGCTACGTGAAAACCGTGAGGATGCTTATGTCAATACGCTAAAAGAAGTTATCAAGTTTAACAAACAATACAGAAACTCACTAGCTAATATATTTGAACAAACGAAAAAAACGAACAAAGATGTTGTTTCGGGCTTCATCCAGCAAATGAATGCACGCAGGGAACAACTTATGAAGGACGAAGAAAGAATCGAAGCAGAAATGATGAATGAAAAAGAGGAGCTTAAGGAGCAACTTAAAGAGGTGTCTCATCAATTAGAAAACCTTGCACTTACTCCAATCAAATCTGTCTTCCACATTATAGACCAGTTAGAGGATAATTTTGAAAAGAGCACAGAGGCCAACATCGCATATGGCCGTGAACGCCGAAATGCTTGGCAGCAAGTTACAAACGAGTATGTAAAAATGGCTAGAAATACACATAGTGAAATTATAAATCGCGGAAAAAATAGCGTCAAAGAACTTTTAAAGGCAAGGTAAAGAACGATTTCAAAAAAACACGCAGACCAATCCATCTGATTGGCCTGCTTTTTCATGTTAATCAATGAACAATAATATATTAATATCTGAAACATAAATTTAATATTATGATTATTAATTTGACAACATTTCATGCTATACTTCTAGTTGCAATAGAATAGGATAAAAGTGGTTAAAAAGGATTACTTTTGCTAAGTTAATAAACTGTTAAATCTTTAAGTTACATAGAAGGAACCAATAACTATTGCTATTTGCTATGAAGGAAGCAGGGGAATAAAAGTTGAAAAAGAAGATTATGGCATTTTGTACAATAATCATGTTCGGAAGTCCAACTGTATTACTTCAAGTAGAAGCCGAAAAAAATAATAACCAGCAAATAATTGATGAGCAGCGTTCAAACATCCAATTAGAAATATTAAAAGGCAATGTTGAACTTAACCGAGTAAAAGAAGAAATTGAAAAAATTAATGAACAAATCAAGCGAGTAGAGCAAGCAATAAATGATAATAATCAAATCATTCTTGAAACTGAGAACAAAATAAGCTCTTCACAATTAGAGATACAGAAACAAGAAGCAGAGATTGTAACACTAAATGAAAAAGTAAGTAAGCGTAATGAAATCTTAAAAAAACGCGCACTTACTTTTCAAGAAAATGGAGGCAAGGTAAACTATCTTGATGTTTTACTTGGTTCCACAAGTTTTAAAGACTTTGTCGATCGGGTTGGTGCTGTTGCCTCATTTGTCGAGGCAGACCAAAATATAATTAACCAACATGAGGCTGATAAAGAGGAGATTAGAAAGAAGCAAGCCCAAGTAAAAGATAAATTAATAGATCTTCAGAGTATGAAAGTGGAATTAGAAGGAATGCAATCACAAATATTAGAACAAAAGCAACACAATGAATGGTTAAGAACAAAGGCAAAGAAGAAAGAGCAAGTTACACTATCGGAGCAGGCAGGATTAATGCAACAGGATTCTGCTCTTGAAGCTATGTATGATTTAACTGATTTTGACTCAAATGAAATACTAAATGGTTCTTTGCTGTTAACCAATGAAACTGTTAAAAGCCTAATTTCTAATGGATTAAAGTATGTAGGGAATTCGGTTTATGTATTTGGCGGCGGTCGAAATGAATATGATATAGCAGCTGGGAGATTTGATTGTTCAGCTTTTGTCAGTTGGGCGTTTTCTCAGGTTGAAATCAAAATAGGTGCAAGTACAGAAGTTTTAAAAAATACAGGAACACCTGTTGATGTGGAAGAAATGCAGCCGGGAGACCTCGTGTTTTTTGATACATATAAAAAAGATGGTCATGTCGGCATTTACCTAGGTGCTGGAAAATTCCTAGGATCACAAAGTTCAACAGGTGTGGCAATAGCTGATATGACAAATGGTTATTGGTTAGAGAAATTCAATGGGCGTGTCAATCGCATTATTTCACAATAGGGAGGCGAGGCTGCATTAGCCTCGCTCTTATAATGTGTAAAAAAACATTTGCTAAAGGTATTGGAAATTGAGTACAATTAAAAGGTTATTCCATATCCTTGTATCTAAAACAGTAGAAGATTAAGTTAGGAGTAGTTAAGTAAATGGAGTTATTATTGATTATTAAAGCAATTATTTTAGGTTTAGTAGAAGGGCTGACTGAATTTGCCCCAGTATCTTCGACCGGGCATATGATCATCGTGGATGATATGTGGCTTCAATCAGAAGAATTTTTAGGGAAATATGGAGCGAATACTTTTAAAGTAGTGATCCAGCTTGGTTCGATTTTAGCTGTTGTCGTGACATTCAAAGACCGAATTATTGACCTATTAGGAATGGGTCGAATAAAAAGTAAGCTATCCGAACAAGGTGGCAGCCGTTTAAAATTATCTCAAGTATTTGTTGGATTAATACCAGCTGGAATTTTTGGGGTACTACTTGAAGACTATATAGATGAGTACTTATTTTCGACTCAGACTGTTTTAATAGGTTTAGTGATTGGTGCCATTTTTATGATAATTGCAGATCGTTTTGGTCCAAAAACACCGAAAATCCAAACGGTTGACCAAATTACGTATAAACAAGCTCTAACGATTGGTCTCATTCAATGTTTATCATTGTGGCCAGGTTTCTCTCGTTCTGGTTCAACTATATCAGGCGGGGTACTATTAGGATTGAGTCATAGAGCAGCTGCTGATTTTACGTTTATTATGGCAGTACCTATTATGGCCGGTGCCAGCTTTCTCTCCTTACTGAAAAATTGGCAGTATATGACGATGGACGCACTTCCATTTTTTATAGCTGGATTCATTAGTGCATTTGTATTTGCTTTAATTTCAATCCGCTTTTTCTTAAAGCTTATTGATAAAATAAAACTTGTACCCTTCGCTATATATCGAATTCTGTTAGCGTTAATAATTTTTCTGGTTTACTTTTAATTTTGTAAGGCAGCACCACATTAGCGTCTACCTGTTTATAAAAACCAACAACGACAAGTTGTTGGTTTTTTTGTTGGATAAAAGCTGCCTATTTTCTCCACATAATAATGTTAAGGGCCATATCTCTAATGTTATAAGGATATGGTTTTTACATTCTACACACTTGTCCACTATTTTTTTGGAAGGCATTTGTCACACTTTAAATTTATTGGTCAAATAACTGTTCGTACATAATGAACATGCCTACACCAACTAACAGAAAAAGAATATTTTATTGTAACAGGAAAACTATCACAAAAAGGTGAGGACATTTTTGGTGGGTGCAACAGATGAAATCAATTGTTTTCTTAGGTACAAATAAAACAGGATCAAGCTATGAAGGAATTAAAGCAGCAAAAAGACTTGGTTTCGAGACAATACTTTTAACGAATCGCACCATTTTTGTTGAAGAAAGGGAGGGATATCGCGAAATAGATGATGTACGTCTATTGAATTTGTCAGATACAGATGAAATTCTATCAGCCGTAACTGACCTAATTGAAGAGGGGAAAGAGGTTGTTTGCTTTATTAGCTTTTTAGATGAATATATTTATTTAGCGGCTTTGCTTACAAATACTCTTTGTAATATACCTCTCACATATGAACCGTTGCAAATTATGACCGACAAAATTTTGACTAGAAGATATTTAGCCAGAAAAGAATACACTCCGTTTTTTAAGGTTCTAGTCTCAAACGATACAATCGATGATGAGATAAACCAGTTAAAAGACTGCTTTCCTCTAATTATCAAATCTCCTCAATCTAATGGTTCAAAAGATGTAATACTGGTCGAAAATGAGTGGGAATGCAGAAAGGGTGTAAAACAACTTCGCCGTAAAAACTCTGAACTTCCTGTATTAGTGGAGGAATATTTAGAGGGACCACAATATTTGATTGAAGTGGTTGTCTATCAATCCAACATTTCAGTTGCAGCAATTGTAGAGCAGGAGGTAACAAAGGGTCAACGGTTTATTATCACAGGGTATTCTGTTTGTCCTGAGTTGTACTTAGAACAACTGCCAGGGCTAAAGGAAACTATTGTTACAATTATAGAGGATTTTCAGTTAAGAAATGGTACTTGCCATTTAGAAATGAAATTAACAAATAAAGGCTGGAAGCTGATTGAGATTAATCCGAGGATGGCTGGGGGAGCTATGAACCGGATGATTGAGGAAGCGTTTGGCTATAACCTTGCAGAACAAACAATCAGATTGTTCACGGGGTTAGAACCAGATTTAAGGAAAAAACACAATAGGGCTATTTATACCCATTATTTAATCGTTGGTCTAGTTGGGAAGTTACTTAAAGTATCGGGGTGTGAAACAGCCAGAGAACAAGTTGGTGTTTTAGAGGTATACACAAAGGCAAAAGATGGTCAACTTGTTACTCCACCTCGCTCTATGGGACAACGATATGGATATGTATTAGCCTCAGGAGATTCAAAGGATCAAGCAAGAGAATGCGCTCTGAATGGTGCGCAGCAAATTCAATTTTACGTGCAGCCTATTTAGAAACTAAGAAAGGAGGTTTGGTTATGGGGGAAGAACATAAAAATGTATGTATATGTCAGGACCTGCAACAACTTTTAGAAGAACAAAAAAGGTTATCCTTTGATGAATTTCGTTTTTTGAGTGAGGATTTTGGGTATGACACTATTCCATTTATCCTTTCAACAGGAAAGTGTCAATTTGAGGCTTTTGGTTGGACAAATAATGGTAACTTTTTTATAACAAATGTATTTAGATTAGAAGCATTAGATGTAAGGAGATGTTGCGCAACAATATCCCTACTGGAACCAGTAGACATAGATGGCTATCCAGTAGATTTATGCGACAATGTTTTTTCATTAAGAACAACCTCAAATTGTATAGTTGTAGATCTCACCTGTTTTAAATCACTACAGCCGCTGTCACCTAGATTAGTGGATCGGCTCCTTCCGATAGTGGAGCCTAAATGATTGATAAGCCCAATTAGATTGGGCTTATTCTTTTTTAGAAAAGTGGGTTATTTGGATAGGTGTCTATCGCACATTTTTATCGGTATGAATAGGATATATGGAATTATAAAAAGGAGGTAATGTAAATGTCTGGTTCACATGGCGGGTACGGCAGCGGCTTTGCCCTACTAGTTGTATTGTTCATTTTGTTAATTATTATCGGGGCTTCTTGGGGCCGAGGATACTACTAAAAAAAAGGGGGTTGTATATATGCCATATGGATATGGTTATGGAGGATTTGGCGGTGGCTGTGGATTTGGTGGAGGCTACGGCGGTGGCTGTGGATTTGGCGGCGGCTTTGCATTAATCGTAGTTTTATTTATCCTATTAATTATCGTAGGTGCAGCTTGTTTTAGATAGAACAAAAGCTGAAACCCTCTTGACTAATCAAGAGGGTTTCCTTTTGTTGAATGTTTCCACTTTTTAAATTCATTGATTTCAACTGATAATTTTTTAAGCGTAAAGCTTATGACGGCGGCATCATCAACTATCCCTAATCCGACGAGAAAATCGGGGACCACGTCTAAAGGAGAAACGAAATATAGGATTGCACCAATAATGGTTAAGATTGTAGCGGGCGCAATGTTTCGATATTCGCCTCTTGAATAGGCTTGGACCATATCAAAGAATAATTGCAGCTTTTCCCATACATCTCCTAAAGTACCTTTGTTATTTTTTGCCTTGAGAATTGCCTTCTTCAATAAGCCCTCGGTCTTTTTTGGATCATCGATATACCTCTTAGCACCTTCACGATATTTCTTTGCTTCAAAATAAATTTGTGGGTCAACCATTTACATACACTTCCTTAAGTGGATATATAAATTAGTGTGCCACAGGAACATTTATTTCATTTATGCAGAAACATCATCACTTATGATTGGAGTCTTTCCCCAGACAATTTCCTCTACCTCATAGCCTTCAAGTGTTTCTTTCTTTAATAAGCTATCGACTAATTGCTGATACTGATGTTGATGACTATTTATTAGATTCTCTGCTCTTTCTATCCCCTTTTCAAAAAGTTCTTGCATTTTATCTTCTTTGTCCTGTTTGTTAAAAGTAAGGGTAAAACCACCTTGAAGCATGCCCGTATCTACCATTTGTTCAATAATTTGCTTTGCTTGCTGCACGTCACCACTGACGCCTATGCTATGTTCGCCAAGGAGTATTCTTTCGGCAACACCACCGGCTAATACCATGGCGACCCGATCTAGTAAATCACTTGTCGTGGATAAATGAAGCTCTTTTGGGATGGGTGCCACGTATCCCAGCGCATCACCACGTGGGATAATTGTCGCTTTTCTGACAGAACCTGGCTTCGTTAAGGAAGCTACAATGGCATGCCCTGCTTCGTGAATAGCCACTCGACGCTTCGTGTCCAAATCCTGTAAAGTACGAGATGTACTTCCTAATATTGTCCGGTCTAGAGCATAATCAAGATCCCCTTTAGTTAATACATCCTGCCCGTTACGCACTGCTCGTCTGCTGGCTGTTTCAAATAATGATTGCAGCTCTGCTCCTGAAAAGCCGGAGGTACTTTCAGCTAATTCATCTAAAGACGCTAGAACCTCTTCACTAAGTGCTTTCCCTCGTGTATGAATATCGATGATTTCTCGTCTTCCTTTTGTATCCGGAAGCGGAACATGGAAAGTAAAGTCAATTCTACCCGGCCTTAGGAACGCTTCATCAAGCATATCTTTTCTGTTTGTTGCGGCAATAAACAGAATTCCATCATTCGAATGCCCGCCATCAAGCTGGACAAGGAGTTCAGTCAAAGTTTTTTCTGCTTCTTCACCGCCATGGGCTTTTCTTCTGCCAGCTAGGGCATCTACTTCATCAATGAAGATGACAGCAGGACCTTGTTTTCTCGCACTCTGAAATAAAGAGCGGACCCTGCTGGCACCGACTCCAACGAATAACTCATTAAAAGCTGACCCGCTTGCAGAAAAGAAAGATGCATTTAATTCACGGGCAATTGCCTGAGCTAATAATGTTTTTCCTGTGCCTGGCGGTCCATATAATAAAATACCTTTTGGCGGCTTAATCCCCATTTTAACCGCTCTTTCCGGTTCCTTCAGTGTTGAAAGTGTCTGAAGAATTTCTTCCTTCATTTCTTCACCAATCCCACCAACATTATCTAAACTAATGGATGGAAGAGGTCGTGCTTGAGAAACACTATTCTTCATTGAATTTGATAGACCAAACCCCCCTTTTGTTCTTTGAAGTACGAAAGCAGTTCCAACAAGGGTGAGTAGTACACCCGCCATGATCCACTTTCCAAAACGGCTGCTATTAGAGAAGGAGTATTGAATATTATAATTCTCAACGAGTTTGTCGATCATTTGACTATTCGGAGGAACATGTGATTCGTATTTGAGACCGTCAATTTCCAGTAGTATGCTGCCGTCAGAGTGCTCTGTCAGAACTACTTGTTTCCCGTTTTGCTCTTGAATGGTTTCTTCCACTGAAGAGAAAGGAATCTCAATTTTTTTATTGGTTGTTTGGATAATCCAAGTTATCCCTGCCAGTAATATTAGTAACGCTGCGATAAGCGGAATAATCTTTGAGACTAGTTTTTTACTTTGATTCAATATAGTCATCTCCTTATACAGAGTCTTATTCTATTATAAAAGGAAAATGGCAAAAGGCGATGTGGGAATGGATGGAAATAGATTTCCAATTGGATTATTATTAAAGGATTGCAAATTTGACCGCCAGACTATAAGATTAAGGGTACGAGAAAAATTTTTGGATTGACAAAAAGAGAGGAATTTGAAATGGGTAACAATTTTAAAGAAGAGGTATTATCGCGTAGAACCTTTGCGATTATATCTCACCCGGATGCCGGGAAAACAACATTAACAGAAAAATTATTATTATTCGGCGGAGCAATTCGTGACGCTGGTACGGTAAAAGCTAAAAAAACAGGTAAGTTTGCGACAAGTGACTGGATGGAAATTGAAAAGCAACGGGGAATCTCTGTTACGTCCAGTGTTATGCAATTTGATTACAATGATTTTCGTGTCAATATTTTGGACACTCCAGGACACCAGGATTTCAGTGAAGATACGTATCGTACGTTAATGGCTGTTGATAGTGCAGTTATGATTATCGATTCTGCTAAAGGGATTGAGGAACAAACGTTAAAGCTATTTAAAGTATGCCGGATGCGTGGAATTCCAATTTTTACTTTTATTAATAAGCTGGACCGTCAGGGGAAAGCGCCCTTAGAGCTCCTTGCTGAATTAGAAGAGGTTCTTGGAATTGAGTCATATCCAATGAACTGGCCAATTGGGATGGGCAAAGAGTTTCTTGGGATTTATGACCGTTATTACAATCGAATTGAACAATTTAGAGTAAATGAGGAAGACCGTTTCATACCATTAAATAGTGAAGGGGAAATAGAAGGAGAACATCCATTAAAGGCTTCTGGACTTTATGACCAAACGCTGGAAGAGATTATGCTTTTAAATGAGGCTGGTAATGATTTCTCTCCTGAAAAAGTTGCAGATGGTAAGATTACACCGGTTTTCTTTGGCTCTGCGTTAACAACTTTTGGGGTCCAAACCTTTTTAGAGACATACCTGCAATTTGCTCCTGCTCCGATGGCTCGAAATTCATCAATAGGAGAAATTAATCCGCTTGCTGAACAGTTTTCAGGATTTGTCTTTAAAATTCAGGCAAACATGAACCCAGCCCATCGTGACAGGATTGCTTTCGTCCGTATTTGTTCAGGTAAATTTGAACGAGGAATGACGGTAAATATACCACGCTTAGGTAAACAGATTAAGCTTTCTCAATCCACTTCTTTTATGGCTGAGGAAAGAAATACGGTGGATGAGGCTGTCAGCGGGGACATTATTGGTCTCTATGATACTGGTACTTACCAAATTGGTGATACCATAACTGCAGGTAAAGATAATTTTCAATTTGAAAGACTGCCTCAATTTACACCAGAGCTTTTTGTTAGGGTTTCTGCAAAAAATGTAATGAAACAAAAATCATTTTATAAAGGGATCCAACAGCTGGTTCAGGAAGGTGCCATTCAACTTTACAAAACAGTCAAAACGGATGATTACCTGCTAGGTGCTGTTGGACAGCTGCAATTTGAGGTTTTTGAACATCGAATGAGAAATGAATACAATGCTGAGGTATTGATGGAACGAATTGGTTCTAAAATTGGCAGATGGATAGAAGGAGATGTTGTCGATGAAAATCTCTCGAGTTCTAGAAGTCTGCTTGTAAAGGATCGCTTTGATCATTATGTCTTTTTATTTGAAAATGATTTTGCGCTTCGTTGGTTCCAAGAAAAAAATCCAGACGTGAAGCTTTATAACCCTATGGATCAGCACGAGTAGGATTGGCGGGATTATTCCCGTCATTTTTTTAAATCAAGAATACAGAAAATTCAGATTAATATCTTGAGTATGATTTTTTAAACAACATACAATTAGTACAAGATTCCATAGAATATTTTTGGGAGGGGTAGTAATGAAAAATGGGTATTTTTTTACGGGATTTCCGGGTTTTATTTGTAACCAATTAATTAGAGAGGTTTTGAAAAAGAATGAATTGAATGGGATTGTTTATGTACTTGTTCTTCAAAGTATGATGGATAAAGCAAGAAAAGAACGACATGCTATTATTACAGAACTAGGTCTGCAGGACGACTCATTTATCCTTATAGAAGGTGACATCACCCAGCCATCACTATTGGTCTCTGAAGAAACCCAAGAAATTCTAGATGAAAGGGTAACCCATGTTTTTCATCTTGCAGCTATCTATGATTTGGCAGTACCTAGGGATATTGCTTTTAGAATTAATGTAGATGGCACCAATAATGTGAATAAGTGGGTACGAGGGCTGACTAATTTAAAACGTTATGTCTATTTTAGTACGGCATATGTAGTGGGAGAACGTGAGGGGACCCTTTATGAGACTGAGCTTATTCGTCCCACTAGTTTTAAAAATCATTATGAAGAAACAAAATATGAGGCTGAAGTTTTGGTTGAAAAACTTAAAGAAGAAGTCCCCATTACAATTATTCGGCCTGGGATTGTTAAAGGTCATTCACAAACAGGAGTAACGATAAAGTTTGATGGTCCATACTTTATAATGAACTTTTTGGAGAAATTAAAATTCCTCCCAATCCTTCCGAAATTGGGAAAAGGAAAAGCGTATGTTAATTTGGTCCCGATTGACTATATCATTCAAGCCACAGCATATCTCAGTTTTTTCGAAAATGGTATCGGTAAGACCTATCACTTAACCGATCCTCGTCCTTACCGTGCTTCTGAAATTTATACAATTTTGATGGAGGAACTGCTAAACAAAAAACCTATCGGAACCCTCCCATTATCAGTTGGCAAAGGGCTTCTTTCAATTAAGCCGATGAGAAAATATTTAGGGGTTGAAAAAGAAGCACTGGATTATTTTACATGGATGGGTCATTTTGATTGTACTCAGGCTGTGTATGATTTAAAGGGATCAGGAATAAGATGCCCTGATTTTAAAGATGGTGTAAAGGCAATGATAGCATTTTACTTAGAGCAAAAGGATAATCCAAACTATCAGATACACATATTATGATTTAATGCATAGAGAGTAATCAAAAATATTTCTTATATTCTTCGTTTATTCGGCCGTTTACTGGTAAAACTAACTTGGAAGTAACTTACAGTAGAAGCGAGATAGAGAAATGAAAAAAGTGAGTAAATTAGAAGCAGTATTATGGAGTATAGCCTTTCCAGGATTCAGTCAGCTATTAAGTGGTCAGTACATCAAAGGTATTTTCTTTGTGATACTAGAATTTATAATAAATGTGAACAGTCATTTTAATAGTGCGATTATGTACAGTTTCCTAGGTGAAATCAATAAAGCTGAATCAATCCTAAATTATCAGTGGCTAATGTTTTACCCTTGTGTATATATGTTTGCAATGTGGGATGGTTATCGTTCAGCAATGCCGGTAGATGAAAAGTACTCATATTTACCTTTTGTATTTTCCGCTTATTTTGTCACAGTAGGTTTAATGATTTCCCCGAAGGTGACTATTTTTAATGTTCATCCAGGTCCAGTTTTTTTACCTATGTCCTTTGTGATCCCAGGTGTATTTATTGGTTATGTAATAAAAAGGATATTACAGCTTCGCGAAAAGAGGCTTCAAATCTAACACAGATTTGGAGTTTTTTTAATGATATTTATTTTGATGCCCCCACAAAGGACGATTATTATTCGTATTTCTTTATTGGAAGTACTGTTGCCAGAACCTACAAAGTTCAATCTATCATACTTATGGTATAATTGGTTGAATAGAGAGGTGAGGCAATGCTAGGTTTATTGTTTTTAACCAAAAATAAAAAGCGTACTTTAGAGGAGTCGGTACGATTAATTCAACAGGGTGACCACTCTTTACTTAATGAAATTATAGAGGCTTATAAACCATTTATTGCTAAAAATGTGTCTTCCGTATGTAAACGATATATTTATGAAACTGACGATGAATTTAGTATTGGTCTTATTGCATTTAATGAGGCAATTGAGAAATATTCAGCTGAGAAGGGCAGTTCCGTTCTTAGTTTTGCCGAAGTGATTATAAAACGAAGAGTCATTGATTATATACGCAAGCAAACGAAAAACCAACATGTCAGTATTGACTTAACCTATTCATCATTTGAGGAAGAGTCAGCGGGCATGGTAATTGTAAACGAGCTATCGCTTGAGGAATATAAGAGAAAGTCTGACGAAGAAATTAGAAAGGAAGAAATTATTCAATTTCAAACTCTATTAACTTCATTTGATTTGAGCTTCAGTGATTTAGTTGAGAATTCACCAAAGCATGCGGATGCCAGGGAGAACGCTATCAAAGTAGCGAAGCTATTAGTTGAAAATAGGGAATTAAGGGATTCGTTATATGAGAAAAAACGTCTTCCTATAAAGCAACTAGAAAAAATGGTGAATGTCAGCAGGAAGACGATTGAACGAAATCGGAAATATATTATTGCGATTGCACTAATACTATCAAGTGATTATGTTTATTTAAACGATTATTTAAAGGGGGTGCTAGAGACATGAGAAGGGGAGTTGTAATGGAAGTTAATGACCCTTATGTGACATTATTAACTTCTGATGGAGAGTTCTTGCGTGCCCGAAAAATGGAAAGAGTTTATTCTATAGGTGAAGAAATAGATTTTTTTCCTGTTACTGATTATCTACAAAGCAAACAAACAAAATCAATAAAAAACTTTTTTACTTTAAAAACAGTTTGGATGACGATGGCTGTTCTGATCATAAGTGCAGGTTCCATTTTTCCAGTTTATCAAAATAATAGAGCTTATGCTTATATGTCTATAGATGCTGGCACTAGTATTGAAATGGGATTAAATAAGGATATGCAGGTGGTTGAATTAAAGGGATTTAATAAGGAAGCTGAAAATATTATTTCCCGGCTGGGAGACTGGGAGAAAATGGATGTGTCTGAATTAACTCCCATTATATTAACAGAGTTAAAAGAAAATGGTCATATAACCCAAGCAGAGCCAGTTTTTATTTCAACGGTTAAAACGGATGAGTTAAAAGAGAATGGCACGGAGAAACTTGAGGAGAATATCGAGGAAATTAAAGAAACAGTTGATAAAAATAGTATAAAAGTAAATATGTATACAAGTACTGAGGATGAAGTAAAAAAAGCTCATGAATCTGGTGTTCCAGTCGGGGTCTATCATAAAAATAAAAATATCTCTGTAGAGAAAAAGCAAACAAAAGTAAAGGTTAAGCAGACGGACATTACACCATCTGAGTCTTCTTCACCTACAGGACTGCCTCCTGAGCAGCAAAAGAAACTAGAACAGGATGATAATAATCCGAATCAAAACCAGCAGGTGCACCAAAACCAAGATAGCCAAAATAGTAATCCAATACCAACAGAGCAAGGAAATGGGAAGCAGACTCCACCTGGATTAAACAAAGATGGCAATGACAAAGCTAATCAAAATCAAGCAAATCATGGCGAGAAACATAAACAAGAAAAACCGCAACCCAATAGTCAAAATAAACCAAATAAACAAGAGAAAAATGGCAAAAAATAAGTCCGGCATAGATGCCGGACTTTTTCCATGTTATTTAGTTGGGTTATTGTTGTTGACCTGCCATTTGCGCTTGAGCTTGTTTTACTAATCTTTTAGTAATTTCACCGCCAACAGAACCATTTGCACGGGAAACTGTATCAGATCCTAAATTTACTCCAAACTCTTGTGCAATTTCATATTTAACCTGATCAAGGTATTGCTCAATTCCTGGAACTAATAATTTATTGCTGCTGTTAGCCATTATTTTCAACTCCTTGTTATCTATACAGAGATTTTTTCTCTGTATTTGTATTATGATTCAAATAACTATTTTAATAAGTGGAAATGTTTTGCGGATATGGAACGTTTTAAACAAATTAGTCAGTCCCTTTGCTAACGTCGATGGTTGGGTGCATAAAAGGATATGCTTTAGGTTTTTTTTTGCTTTCGAGCAGTTCCCGATTTTCTGTAGTATTCCAGCCGATATCGTTTGTCGGGTGAACCCATTCATCCCCTGCCATAATTTCTGGGTCAGTGTCTTCCGTCCAGTTCTCTAATGGTGAATTGGGAGAGGAATATTCACTGTCTCCAATTACTACGCCATGTTCATTTACAAAAGGCGGCTGCATTTTGATTCCAGTGCCTTCAAAACTTGGGGCATTTATCTGATGCGGCATTGTTTCGTTAATCGTTAAATTTTCATCTGTTTCTTTGTTTTCTTTAGTCATTTTCCTCACTCCTATTTTTCTTTATTTTTCTCTGGATGAACAAATTTATTTATGAAAAATAAGGAAGTGATTGAATTTCCTCTTTTGTAAAAACTAAGGGTGTAACACAAAAAAGGGAGGATGAAAAAATGGCTAAACGTAAAGCAGAACATGACGCTGTAAATAAATATTCAAAAACTCCACATAAAAATGTTCAGGAAAGTGAGTTTTCAGCAGAATATGCTGGTACTGAAGATGCCATTCGGGTTCAAAACCGAAATTCAAAGCTTGGTAAAAAAGGAAGAAGCTAATGAAAGAGAAAAAAACTGTACAAAACACACGTGAAGAATTCAGCATTGAATTTGGTGACGTAAATGGAACAAAGTTATATGAAGTACTACAGGCGAGAAATAGCGATAAAAAACGTTCCAAGAAAGAAAAATAAGCCGGCTGAAACAGCCGGCTATTTTTTAAACTTTAAATGGAAAAATAATCGTTCCTTTGTTTGCTGGATCGAAATAAGCCAATAAATAAGTTTGAACTTTTACAATTTTGCCTGATGTTAAGTAGACGGACAGATCAAAAGACAAATCCTCAATCATGGTATGCTTATATAAATCTTTCTCATCAAGCGCTAAATCCAAATAAGGTTGCCCAAGATGTGATGGATTGTCTACTACTTGTTTATATATTTCTGTTCTCGTCTGTTTATTAGAGCTTTGTTCCCACCATGGTTTCCGTGGTTTGTACTTATGATTAATTAAATAATCATATTTCATAAGGCCAGAAATGATGTCAAGATCGCTTACGGATCTCGATTCTAAAAAAGAGAACAATCTTCGGAATAGATCTTCTAATTGGTGTCCAATTCTCGACCATCCCTGCTTATCCCAAAAACCTCCAAACTCCTGAAAAAAGTCAAATGGTGAAGGAAACACCTTTGTTACTAAATATTCAATTGTATGATTCATTCGATGATCATTCCAATATTTTTCTAAAACATCCTCCACTTGTTTTATTCTGAGAATGTCATTAAATGGCAAGACGTTATTCCCCAGAATCTCATAAGGCGATTGATCCATATAAATATATTCATGGTCAGCTGCGCGAAGTCTTAGTCCCGTTCCTCTTAACATTTTTAAAAAACCTAATTGCAGTTCTTCTGGACGAAGTTCAAAGACATCATTAAACGTTTTACGAAATGAAGAGTAGTCTTCCTCTGGCAGCCCTGCAATTAAATCAAGGTGCTGATCTATTTTCCCGCCGTCCTTCACCATTGTCACGGTTCTAGTCAATTTTTCAAAATTTTGTTTCCTCATTACAAGTTCATTCGTATAATCATTGGTTGATTGTACACCAATCTCAAAGCGGAAGAGTCCCTTAGGGGCTTCATTATTCAAAAACTCGATAACCTCAGGTCTCATGATATCGGCCGTAATCTCAAATTGAAAAACTGTTCCTGGCAGATGTTCATCTATTAAGAACCGAAACATTTCCATTGCATAGCTTCTGCTTATATTAAAAGTACGGTCAACAAATTTAATGGTTTTGGCCCCGTTTGCCATTAAATATCGGATATCATCCTTAATTTTCTCTCTGTCAAAATAGCGTACTCCTACTTCAATGGAAGAAAGACAAAATTGACAGTTAAATGGACATCCTCTGCTTGTCTCTATATAAGTGACACGCTTTCCTAAATGTGCAACATCTTCAGGAAATCTGTATGGAGATGGAAGTTCTTTTAGATCGAGTTTGTTCATCTGAGGGGTAACTCTTACTTTTCCATTTTCACGGTAGGCGATTCCGTGGACGTTTCTATAATCTCCTTCACCATTCATTTCCGTAAGTAACTGTTTAAATGAATGTTCTCCTTCGCCAATAATAATAAAGTCCACACTTGGCAGTTTTTCCATCCATTCTACAGTATCATAAGTAACTTCAGGTCCGCCTAAAACAATTTGGATAGAAGGGTCAATCTTTTTCAGCATATTAACCACTTTAATCGTTTCTTCAATGTTCCAAATGTAACAGCTAAAGCCGATGATTTTTGGTTTTTGCTGATAGAGGTCTGATACGATATTCATGGCGGGATCTTTAATTGTATATTCCTTCAGCTGGATATTGAATTCTGGAGCTGCAAAAGCCTTTAGGTAACGAATGGCTAAATTCGTATGTATATATTTAGCATTTAAGGTACTGCAAATAACGTTCATTATAAAACTCCTTCGAAAAAATTAAAACAATAGTATATTATACCCCATTATTGAAAAAAGCGATAACAGTAGCAGTATAATATTCCTGTTCTACTACAGTTAATTTCCTGTTATATAATTATTTTTACGAATAAATCCATATAAATTAGCGTTTTTTTAGTTATTTTAAAAGTGTTATACAATTTTTTAAATGATGTTTGATTTTTGTCACAGCGTAAAAAAAACATATGTCCTACAATGAATGAGGGGAATTTATATTATATGTATTTTCAGTCTTTTTGAACCAGAAGGGGAGGGACACTATGTCTATTTTACCGAAGAAAAATGAGCTTGGGTTCTTTGAGATTCGTCTCGAATCAATAGGGGGTCTTGGAGCAAACTTAGCCGGAAAAATGCTTGCTGAGGCAGGAGTACTAGGTCTAGGGTTAAATGGATCTAACTTTTCATCATATGGCTCCGAAAAGAAAGGGTCACCTGTTAAAAGCTTTATTCGTTATTGTGAACCAGAAGTTGAAATAAGAGATCACAGCCCCATTGAGCAGCCGCATATTGTTGCCGTTTTTCATGAAGCACTATATAAAACTGTTGATGTTGTCAGTGGTTTGAATGCTGATGGTATTGCTCTTGTGAACACTTCAAGAGAGTTTGATGAAGTCAGAAGAGATTTAAAATTAGAATATGGAACACTTGCTATAGTTGATGCCTTAACGATTGCCGTTGAGGAAAAAACGAAAGTGAATACAGCAATGCTGGGTGCTTTATATCGTATTTGTGATTTTCTAGACCCTGATTCAATGAGAAACGTCATTCGAAAAACATTTGAGAAGAAATACCCACATCTGGTTGAACCTAATATACGTACATTCGATCGCGGGTTTAAAGAAGTTCAATTTAAAACATATGAAGTCCCCGAGAGTGCAGAAGGAAAAAGTTTTACATGCCCACTGCCACAATTAGGTTATTTGACACAAGAACTTGGCGGAGTTATGACAACACAAGCAAATAGTATTATCAAAGATTTAAGTGGATCTAGACAAGGATTCCTTCCAGAGTTACTAAAGGATAAATGTATCCATTGTGCTGCTTGTGATAATGTCTGTCCAGATTATTGCTTTGTTTGGGAAGCAGGCGAGGATAAAAAGGGCAGGAAGCAAATGTTCCTAAAAGGGATTGATTATCAATATTGTAAGGGCTGTCTAAAATGCGTAGAGGCTTGTCCAACCGATGCACTTGGAGATCTTCGTGAAATGATTGGGTATGCAGAAGCTAATCGCGTAAAACAGAACTTTCCGTATATAGCAGGAGGGATTTCGTAATGGCAATGCTGGAGGATAAAATTACTAGTTTGGCTGTCGCTGAGCAGCTCTCAACCTTTGAATCAGGTAATGAAATGGCTGCAATGGCAGCAGCACAAATCAATTATCACATTATGGGTTATTTTCCAATTACGCCTTCTACTGAAGTAGCGCAATTTTTAGACCAAATGAAAGCCCGCGGCGAGCATGATATTAAGTTAATCCCAGCAGATGGTGAACATGGGTCAGCCGGTATTTGCTATGGTGCAGCTGCTACTGGTGCCAGGGTATTTAATGCAACTAGTGCAAATGGACTCCTATATATGATTGAACAGCTTCCTGTCCAAGCAGGGACTCGTTTTCCGATGGTAATGAACCTTGTTACGCGTGCAGTAAGCGGTCCTCTTGATATTAGAGGAGATCACTCTGACCTTTACTATGCATTAAATACAGGCTGGGTGATATTAACAGCAAGAACACCACAGGCTGTCTATGATATGAATATTATGGCACTTAAAATTGCCGAACACTCTAAGGTACGCTTGCCAGTTATTGTAGCCTACGATGGGTTCTTTACATCCCATCAGAAGCGTCGATTGCAGTACTTTAAAGATAGGAAAGTGGTACAACAATTTGTAGGTGAGTGTCCAACAGATTATCATTTTGCTAGAGATCCGAAAAAGCCAGTGACGATTGGTGCACATATGAATGGTGATGACTTAATCAACAACCATTTCCAACAATCTGAAGCGATTTATGCGGCTGGCGAGGTATTCAGAGAGATTGCGGCAGAATATGCCCGCATTTCTGGCCGTGAATATCCAATATTAGACTTATATAAAATGGAAGATGCAGAAGTTACTTTATTCTTATTAAATTCTGCTGCTGAATCTGCAAAAGATGTTGTGGACCAATTACGTGCACGAGGAATTAAGGCAGGGGTTATCAGCCCAAATATCATTCGTCCTTTCCCAGCGAAAGAAATCCGTGAAGCGCTTAAAAATGTAAAAGCATTATTAGTGGGCGAGCGGGCAGATTCATATGGTGCAAATGGACCGAATTTAACCCATGAAGTAAAATCAGCACTTCAAGAAGATAGAAATAACCAAACTATCGTTCTTAGCCGTGTTTTTGGTCTTGGAGGTAAGGATTTCTACGCAAGTGACGCTGAGAAATTTTTCGATATGACCATTGGAGCGATGGAAAAAGGGTTTGCTGAAAAACCATTTGATTATTATGGACATGTTCCAGGTAATCCGGAAAAAATGCTTAAGCCTGTGATTACACCACAGCATGGTGATGTGTACAAATCTGGTTTAATAGATGTAAGAATGGATGAAGAAACAAATAAACTTAAGGTGAAAATACCGCCGCTTCGTGCACTAACTGGTAAGCCAAAGCGAATTGCTTCCGGCCACGGAGCATGTCCAGGATGCGGTATATTTGCGGGATTAGAACTATTCTTTAAGGGGATAGAAGGGGATATCGTCACGTTATTCCAAACAGGCTGCGCCTATGTAACGACCACTTCTTATCCGCATAGTTCTCATAAACAAACGATGATCCACAACCTATTTCAAAATGGGGCTGCTACGCTATCGGGAACATTAGAAGCATTCCTTGAATTAAAACGTCGTGGTGAAATTGAAGTTTCTGATGACGCAACGTTTGTAATGATTACCGGAGACGGCGGTATGGACATCGGAATGGGTTCTGCGATTGGTACAGCCCTTCGTGGTCATAAGCTAATAATGCTTGAATATGATAATGAAGGATATATGAATACAGGCTCACAAATGTCTTATTCTACACCAATTGGTCATATGACAAGCACATCTGGTGTTGGTAAGGTACAGAAGGGAAAAGGATTCCATCATAAGGATACCGCGCAAATTATGGCGGCAACCAACATTCCTTACGTATTTACAGGTGCTGAAGCCTTCCCACAAGACTTAATTAAAAAGGGTGCGAAGGCACAATGGTACGCACAAAATGTAGGAACGGTTTATGGGAAAATTCTTATTACCTGTCCGCTTAACTGGAAATCGGAAGACCGCTTTGGTGCAACGATATTGGAGCAGGCCGTAAATTCTTGCTTCTTCCCACTATATGAGGTCGAACAGGGTGTTACAAGCATTACGTACAATCCAGAAGATAAAAACAAACGAGTAGCTATTTCTGAATGGCTTAAATACATGGGTAAAACAAAACATCTACTAAAAGAAGAAAACAAACCTATTTTAGAAGAATTCGAAGCAGAAGTAGAAAAAAGATGGCAGCGCCTAAAAGCAAAACACGAAAATCCATTCCTTTAAAAGAAAAAAGGTAAAGCGGGAAAATAACGCTTTACCTTTTTTCAATATTTTACCTAAGTAAAATTACTTATATTGTTAATTTTTTTTTTTGTCAAGCAAAAAGGATTTTATATTATAATATAGAATATAGGATAATGAGTATTACCTTATTTTGGGTTTCATAGGGCTGGTGTATTAATGGAAAAGGCATTACAAATGAGCGAACAAAGATACAGAAGGATATTTGAAGATTCCATGGATGGACTTATTTTATGGAATGACAAGTATCACATAGTCGATATCAATTGTTCTGCAATGAGAATATTTGGGCTTTCAAAAGATAAGCTGGTAGGACAATCCGTACTAGATTTATTTAATCATTTAAATGAAAAAAGACAGGAAATACTGAATCATATTAAGCAGGTAACGAATAATGGCAAAGAATGTTCATCCATGATGATTGAAGGGATTGACGGGGGAGTTAGACACTTTGATTACTCCACCAAGCGTGGAATTATCGATGGAATGAACCTTACTGTTATTATAGATGTAACTGAAAAAGCTGAGCTGCAGGAACAGCTAAGAAAATCGGATCGGCTAAATGTTATTGGCGAGCTTGCTGCAGGAATTGCCCATGAAATAAGAAATCCTATGACTGCTTTAAAGGGGTTTATTCAATTACTAGAGCCAACAATTAAAGCTGAACACGCTATGTATTACGATGTTATTACCTCTGAGTTAGCGAGAATTGATTCTATTATTAATGAATTCTTAATCTTGGCAAAGCCTCAGGAAATTAGATATCAAGAGAATGACATTAGGCAAATAATGAGGGAAATTGTAGATTTATTAAGTGCTCAGGCTGTGCTGTACAATGTTCAATTCCATACTCATTATGAAGAACAATTACCATACGTTTATTGTGAACCCAACCAATTAAAAAAGGTCTTTATTAATATTATTAAAAACGCAATTGAAGTTATGCCGAACGGTGGGAAAATTACTATTGCGATAAATTCTATTAAGGACCAACTTATTCAGATATCCATTCGTGATCAAGGAACGGGAATTCCGAAGGATAAAATTAAAAAACTTGGAGAACCGTTTTATACCACAAAAGAAAAAGGTACTGGGCTTGGATTGATGGTCAGTTATCGAATTATCGAGGAACATAATGGAAGTATTGAAGTTGAAAGTGAAGAGGGAATAGGAACTTTATTTAGGATTAAGTTACCTTTAAATCATTTGGTAAATAGTTAGGAAAACCACTGCCAATTATTGGAGGTGGTTTTTCTGGTTCACCCAAATACACCTCGATTTGAAATTTCTGAATTTTTTCTTTACAAGCTGTCTTAAAAGTTATATCATTTTTGACTAGAATTCAACTTTAAAATGAATGAATTAAAGCAGGTGTAATGATGAAACAATTTTCCACTTCCCAAACTTTAAATAATCTGCCGAAACAGTTTTTTGCTTCATTAGTAAAAAAAGTAGGGAAATACATTGAAGCAGGCTATGATGTTATTAACTTAGGACAGGGTAATCCTGATCAAGCAACCCCGCAACATATCGTAAAAAAAATGCAGGAGGCTGCTGCCAACCCTGTGAACCATAAGTATTCTCCTTTTCAGGGTTATCGATATTTAAAGCAGGCGGCAGCGGATTTTTACAAACGAGAATATGATGTAACCATTGATCCAGATAGTGAAGTGGCTATTTTGTTTGGGGGTAAGGCTGGATTAGTAGAGATCCCACAATGCCTATTAAATCCTGGTGATATCATGTTGGTACCCGATCCAGGATATCCTGATTATCTGTCTGGTGTGGCGCTGGCAAAAGCTGAGATGATTACGATGCCGCTAAGGGAAAAAAATAGTTTTCTGCCAGATTATAGGGAATTACCTGCTGATGTAATTGAAAGTGCAAAATTAATGTTTCTTAATTATCCAAATAACCCAACCGGTGCTGCAGCAACTAAGGAGTTTTTTGAGGAAACGGTCCAACTAGCCAGTCAAAATGATATCTGTGTGGTCCACGATTTTGCTTACGGAGCAATAGGTTATGATGGAAATGTGCCGTTGAGTTTTTTACAAATTGAGGGAGCTAAAGAAGTTGGTATAGAAATATATACTCTTTCGAAAACCTACAACATGGCAGGGTGGCGTGTCGGATTCGCAGTAGGGAATAGCAGTGTTATTTCAGCCGTGGAGCTTTTACAAGACCATCTATATTGCAGTATATTTGGCGGTATTCAGGAGGCAGCAGCAGAAGCTTTAACTGGTCCGCAGGAATGTGTTCGTGAATTGAATCATCTCTATGAGCGCAGGAGAAATGTTTTAATAGCTGGGCTTCGTTCTCTTGGCTGGAATGTAACGGCGCCAAAGGGATCATTTTTTGCTTGGCTAAAGGTGCCTGAAGGGTTTACTTCAACTGAATTTGCAGATATCCTCCTGGAACAAGCACATATTGCTGTGGCACCTGGGATTGCATTTGGTGAACTGGGTGAAGGCTTTGTCCGGGTTGGTTTGCTCACAAGTGAG
The DNA here is from genome assembly GCF_013409995.1 of Neobacillus driksii. GTDB lineage: Bacteria > Bacillota > Bacilli > Bacillales > Cytobacillaceae > Neobacillus > Neobacillus driksii. Next base: position 218,754 of record NZ_JACCBX010000004.1, on the reverse strand, counting down.
GAACGTTTAGGAGAAGCAGTAAGAAGAATTAGTGAGCTAGCAATTTTCAAAAAATTGGCTGCAGAAGGATAGGTGCCAATTTATTAAAAAGAAGAAATTCATCGACAATTCATAAAAACTGGCTATTTAGAAGCCAGTTTTTTGTATGTTTTAGTAAATAAATTTACTAAAACATTATCAAAAATAGCATGAAAATTGTCGTATCAGCAAAGAAAAACATGAGAATCTTGTCGAAAAATGCAATAAAATGCTTGTTTTGTCTACTTTTGCGAAAGGGTTTACTTTTTACTAAAATCTTGTCATAATTCATCAAGTAATCAATTTTTTAGCAGTTTAATGTAAAAGAGTAAGGAGTAGGTGGAGAGAGTGGATATGGAAAGTTATAACCCTTCTGAGATACTTAACGCAATAAAAGTTAAACGTGCAATGATGATAAATTGTGCAAATAAAAAAGGGTTTACAAGTGAAGAAACGATAAAATACAGCCAAGAATTAGATGTCTTAATAAATGAGTATCAGAGAGCAGCTCAGCAATTTTCACGGCCAAACGAAGAAGTGAGATTTGCTTTTAATCAAATGGTTATGATTTGGCCGAAAGTATTTGTCTAAGAATCACATGAGTCTTAAAAAATGTCTATTAACAAGACCATTACTAATAGACCAGTAATAAATGCATAAGTTGAAACTCGTTCGTTGCCATCTCCATGGCTTTCTGGGATTAACTCTTTATAAATAATAAACAACATCGCTCCAGCCGCAAAAGAAAGACCATAGGGGACAAGCCCTTGTACAAATGAAGTTAAATAAAACCCAATAAAAGATGTAACAATTTCAATTGCACCCGTTAGAGTTGCCAGTAAAAAGGCCTTAAATTTGCTTAATCTTTGATTGAGTAAAAACAGTGCAACAAGAAGGCCTTCTGGTGCATTCTGAAACCCAATCGCAAGTGCGATTAAATTCCCCGTGTCCTCTGTTTGCGAAGCATAGCTGACACCGACAGACATACCTTCTGGAATATTGTGCAGAGTTATCGCTGCAATGATTAACATTGCCTTTTCGTCAAATTTAATTCCATACTGATTGTGTTCGAGGTCAATATGAGGAATTTTTTTTTCGAGAGTGGTTAATGCCAAAACCCCAAAGAATACTCCGATTGAAAGTGAAACAAAACCACCCAGCTTCATAGCCTCTGGTATTAAACCAATTGTAGATGCAGCCATCATAATTCCAGCGCTAAAAGCTAAGAGTATATCCTTCCAGCGGTGTGTAAGGGACTGATTGATAAAAAGAATGATTAGAGCACCTGCACCCGTTGATAAAGCGGAAAGAACACTTCCTACAAACACTTCTATCATACCAGCCTCAAACCTTTCATCTATTAAAAATAGTAATAAATAAAATTAACTACATAATTAGACAGAAACTGTGATTTTTATCATTGTTTATATCCGAATATTTCTTATAGTTAAATTAGTTCTATTATTTTTTACTATTCATTTACATCATGAAAATCTTCTACACTTATACTCCTAGACTTTACCACATACCTTAAATTTATCAATTTTAACAAAAGAATTCTATCATTGTTTGGTACTATGCTTGTGTTGCGATACATATATCGTAATATGGCATTTTTTATAACCAAGGAAGGCAAACGCTTTCAAAACAAACATAGCAAAAATGGGGGAGGGAAAGTACTACATGCACATTGTCGTATGTGTAAAACAAGTACCAGATACAAAAATTATTAAAATCAATCCCAAAACAAACACACTCGACCGACGAAGCGCACCAGCCATTTTGAATCCTTATGATGCTCATGCTGTACAAGAAGCTGTAAGCATTCGTGAAAAGACCGGAGGTACGATCTCAGTTTTGTCGATGGGACCGCCGCAAGCAACGGCAGTGATTAAGAAAAGTATTGAGATAGGTGCGGACCGGGGATATTTGATTACGGACCGTGCTTTTGCAGGGGCTGATACACTTGCAACCAGCTATGCCTTATTTAAAGCATTAGAAAAAATCAACAAGGAAATTCCTGTTGATCTGATTATTTGCGGCAAGCATGCCATTGATGGAGACACTGGTCAAGTAGGACCTGGTATTGCCAGAAGGTTGGATATTCCACCGGTAACCAATGTAATCGAAGTAACTGAAGTTAATTTAGAAGAAAAAACGGTGTTAATCAAAAGAAAATTATCCAGCGGCTATGAATTAATTCAAGCAGAAATGCCATGTCTTCTGACCGTTGAAAAGGAAATAAACCAGATCGAATATTCACCCATGCCAAATATGATTAAAGCTGCAAGATATGAACCGGTAATTTGGGCTGTTAGTGATCTTGAAAATGTGGACCGTGTACAGCTTGGACTAAAAGGATCGCCAACAATTGTTGGAAAAATGTTCACTCCTCCTCGTCCTGAAGGCGGGAAAAAAATTGAAGGCTCTCCAGATGAGCAGGTTAACCAACTCATGGATATCTTGCTGGAGCAAAAAGACGTATTAACATTACAGTCATCTAAACAATAAAGATTATTCTTTGCTGAGGAGGAGTTTACATGAATTTTGATGATTACCGTGGCGTTTGGGTCTTCATTGAACAAAATGGCGGTAAAATTGAAGGAGTTTCACTCGAATTGCTCGGTGCAGGCCGCAAACTTGCTGATAAATTACAAGTTCCATTGGCTGGATTTTTACTTGGGAGCGGCATAAAACCATTAGCAAACCAAGTAATTGCCTATGGTGCAGATGAAGTGTATCTTGTTGACCATCCGGTCTTGAAAGATTATCGGACTGAATCCTACATGAAGGGTGTTATGCAGCTTGTACCAAAATACAAGCCAGAAATTATTCTTTACGGGGCAACACCAAATGGAAAAGATTTAGCCAGTGCTGTGGCAACTGATTTGGTTACAGGTCTGACTGCAGACACCACCATGCTCGATGTTGACGTAGATAACCGTTTACTTGAAGCTAGCCGTCCTGCATTTGGCGGTAATATTATGGCAACGATACTCTGTAAAAAGCATCGGCCGCAAATGGCAACTGTAAGGCCTAAGGTAATGAAGGCTCTTTCTCCAGATACAGGAAGAACCGGGAAAATAATTGAGGAAAGCATTACGCTAAGAGAAGAAGATATGCGCACAAAAGTACTGCAAATTGTGAATGACGTAACAAAAAAGGCGAATTTAGCTGATGCACATGTTATTGTCTGTGGTGGTAAAGGAATGGGAGATGTACAAAACTTCCAAATACTTTATGAACTAGCTGATACGATTGGAGCAACTGTCGGCGGTACAAGAGATGTGGTTGAAGCAGGATGGTTACCGCATGAGCTGCAAATTGGCCAGACTGGTGAAACCGTAACCCCCAAAATATATTTTGCGATTGCTTTGTCCGGGGCTATCCAGCATGTAGTAGGTATGAAAAACTCCGATTTAATCATCGCTATCAATAAGGATCCAAATGCACCAATATTTGATGTAGCCACATACGGAATTGTAGGAGATGCATTGGAAATTGTCCCGAAATTAATACAACAATTTAAACAGCTACGAACTGAAAAAGGTGGTGAAATAAGCTATGCCAGAAAAATTTGATGTTATTGTTGTTGGGGCAGGACCAGCAGGAACTTCTTGCGCACTTGTATGTGCTCAAAAAGGCTTAAACGTACTGCTTATTGAAAGAGGAGAGTACCCTGGAAGCAAAAACGTAATGGGCGGGGTGTTGTATCGGAAGCAAATGGAAGAGTTAATTCCAGAATTTTGGAAGGAAGCTCCACTTGAAAGACCTGTTATCGAGCAGCGTTTTTGGATGATGGATAAGGAATCAGTCGTTCAATTTGGTTACAAAGGACTTGAATGGGGTGTTGAACCATATAATAACTTCACAGTATTACGAGCGCAATTTGACCAGTGGTTTGCAAAAAAAGCGGTTGAAGCAGGGGCACTGTTAATCAATGAAACCGTTGTAACAGAATGTATTGTTGAAAACGGCAAAGTGATTGGTGTCCGTACGGACCGTCCGAATGGTGAAGTCTATGCTGATGTTGTTGTCCTGGCAGATGGGGTAAATTCACTGCTCTCAAAGCAGTTAGGATTCCATAAGGAATTTCGTCCTGATGAAGTGGCTCTGACCGTAATGGAAGTTATTAATTTACCAAAAGAAAAAATTAATGATCGATTTAACTTAGAAGATAATCAAGGCTGTACGATTGAAATATTTGGAGATTCAACAAAAGGGAATCTTGGAACAGCATTTTTATATACGAATAAGGATAGTTTGAATATAGGGGTAGGTACAACTCTATCAAGTATGATCAAATCAAAAATGAAGCCTTATGATCTTTTAGACTATCTAAAAACACATCCAATGGTTAAGCCGATGCTGGCAGGCGGAGAGTCAGCAGAGTATCTTGCCCACCTCATTCCAGAGGGAGGATATCGTTCAGTACCAAAGGTAGCAGGAAACGGTGTAGTGGTAGTTGGTGATGCTGCACAGCTTGTTAACGCAATCCATCGTGAAGGCTCGAACATGGCAATGCACTCTGGCTTACTGGCCGCAGAGACCGTAATTGAGGCGAAGCACCGTGGAGACTTCTCTGAGTCTAGTTTAAATCTTTACCGTCAAAAGCTTTATGATAGTTTCATAATCAAAGATTTAGAGAAATATAAAGACGCTACACACACATTTGAAAACAACCCACAATATTTTAAAGAATATGTTCCAATGATGAACAAGGCTATGAGCAAATTCTTTACAGTAGACGGAACACCAAAACGTGATAAGCAGAAAGAAATTATGAAGAGTGTAACGGCAGAAAGAGGAACATTTAAGGTGATACAAGATATTTATCGAGCTTGGAAGGCGGTGAAATAATGTCAACTAAGAATATCGAAGAAAAACAGTATCTTCTTCGTTTTAAAGCTGATACGAAATCCCATCTAACTGTTATGGATGATGATATCTGTATGACAAAATGCCCGGATAAGATTTGCACTATTTTCTGCCCAGCCGAAGTATACAAATGGGAAGGATTACGGATGCAGGTTGGTTATGAAGGCTGCCACGAATGTGGAAGCTGCCGAATAGGCTGCCCGTACCAAAATATTAAATGGGAATATCCGAAAGGCGGACATGGAATAGTCTTTCGACTAGCTTAATAGTATAGGTGCTGCTTGCGATAGTGAACAGCACCTATTTATTTTTTTAGGTAGTTTAATTTCACTATTTGTGGGTTCTTTCACATGTGAGGGTAAAAAGAAGGTGAAGCAAAAGGGGAGTAATTTTTGTGGGTTAACTTATTTTCTCTTGTAGGCTTAAGGTGGAGAGTTGATCTAGTTTACTTGAAGTAACCAATGAGCAGGCAAGCTCATGTGCACTATCCATAGATTCCATTATAGGAGAACAATAAAAAGGTTTCTTCCAATTAAAGTCACCTTCAGCATTTGACGGATAGATACTTACTTTCCAATGAAAATATATGTTTGGCTGTGGGAGCTGCTCTCCTTCAACTGCAATTAGCCAATGAGTCGAAGGTGAATCACAGTCATAGGATTCGAATTCCTTTAGTGCCAATAAGTCGTTGTAACCAATGGATACCAATGCCTTTTGATAAAATTCATGATAATTAGGTGTTTTCATGATTATAGCCCTCCCTTTTATGTTCTAACTATATTATATGATAGATTTTTAGTTTTTTTGAGTACAAATGTTAAAATTTTTCGAAAACTTATAACGCTTCCATTTTAGGCTTGTTAATTTCTTTTATTTATGTGATTGGTGTCACAACAAAATAGAAAGGCAGCTTTTATACTAAAAACAAGAAAATGAATAAGAGGTGTATACAGATGAGTGGCTGTATGAGCAGTTTTGGAGGTATGTCTCCTGTAAATCTAAGTAAAGGACTTCATCAATTAAAGTCGGAGCATCCGTCATTATTGGCGCAATTAGAGGGATTATACGATTTAACACAGCAAATCGAAGCTGGTTATGATGAAGAAAAATTTGTAAGGTTGATTAGTAAAGTAAAGGAATTTAAAGCTGCACTTGACCCTCATTCTGAACGAGAAGAGGGAGTACTATTTCCGATGATGGGCGTTTATATTGGAACGACTTCTGGACCGATTGCTGTGATGGAATATGAGCATGATCAAGCGAAAGCGAACATCCATGAATTTCTTAAGAATGCTAATAGCTTTCAAGCAGATGATGAAAAGAAGAACTTGGCTGCATTAATCAAAAGTGCTTATCTCATTTTAACAGAACACTTTGCAAAAGAAGAAAATGTCCTTTTCCCTATGGCTGAGCGTATGCTGTCAGATGATGAAAAAGAAGAACTATACCAAAAAATTCAGGAAATAAAATAAGGATGGGCTGAGCCCATCCTTTTCATACTATTGATTCCATTCTTGTACTGTTTGATCACTGGGCAGCAGGAACGCTATTAAACCAAGCAATGGCAAGAATCCAATGGAGGAGACCATGGATGACAAACTAAATAAGTCTGCAATGTATCCAAGTCCAACGGATCCGATAGCCCCCATACCGAAAGCGAGTCCAACCGTTAACCCCGACATCGTTCCGATTTTTCCTGGAACAAGTTCTTGTGCGTATACGACAGTAACCGAAAAGCTTGTCATTAAGATAAAACCTGTAATAGTTAGAAAGAGAAACGCCACGACAGAAGGTACAAAAGGAATAAGGATGGCAAATGGAACAGTTGACAACATAGAAAATGAAATTACTTTTTTCTTACCAAAGCGATCAGCAAGTGGTCCGCCGAAAAAAGTTCCTAAAGCACCAGCAATTAAAAAGGCAAATAAGAAAAGCTGTGATTCCTTAATCGTTAGGGAGTATTCTTCAATGGCAAAGAAAGCATAGAAATTAGTCATCCCCGATATATACCAAGACCTTGCAAATATCAGTAAAAGAATTAAAAATAATGACTGTTTAACCCTTTTTGATAGACCGGTATTTTTATCTGACGTTAAATTCTTATTTTTTAATCGGGGAAGGTTTGCAGCTAATCTCTGATTATACCAATTAGCGATGTAGATTAATAATAATACTGCTAATGCCGCAACAAGCGAAAACCATGAAGCACCTTTCTGTCCTAGCGGAACAAGGATAAGTGCTGTAATAAGCGGAGCCAATGCCTGCCCGGTATTACCGCCAACTTGATAAATCGATTGTGCAAGACCTCTTCTTCTGCCTGCAGCCATATAGGCTACCCTAGAGCCTTCAGGATGAAAAACTGCAGATCCAAAGCCAATGAAAATTACCGACAAAACAATTAAAACAAATGAAGGGGCAAACGCTAATCCAACAACACCACATAGAGTCAAGGTAAGTCCTATTGGTAAAGCGAAAGGCATTGGCTTTTTATCAGTCACGACACCAACCACTGGCTGCAATACGGAAGATACCATATTTAAGGAAAAGGCAATGATACCAAGCTGGGTAAAGGATAACCCCATTGATTTTTCTAGAATTGGAAACATCGCCGGTACAACAGCTTGTATGGCATCATTGAGCAGGTGGCAAAGCCCTATAATAAAAAGAATATTATACATCGTCGTGTCTGAGGCTTTTGATGAATTTGCAGACATTGTAGCTGGTTGACTCATTTTCCGCACCTCTTTTATGAAATTATCAATCTTCTCAATAATCCTATCATACATAAATTCTATAAAAATGAAAAATGGAATGTTTCTATATTCGAAATATTTAAATATAATGAATGTGAAGACCGTAAATGAAAGAAGGGGATTATGATGGAGAAATCAGTGGATATCTTGTTTACGGAAGAAATTCTTAAGTGCTTTTTGGAGTCCTTCCATTTGCAAACCGAGGTAAAAAAACTTGGCGATTTTGAGAATTATGTTTTTGAAGCTTATCGTGGGAACAAACCAGTTATACTGAGAATCACACATAGCACGCACCGAAGTAAGGATGAGATTCTAGCTGAACTTGATTGGATGAATTTTTTACATCAGCAAAAGGTAAATTGCCCAGAAGCATTTACATCATCAAATAATCAATTAATCGAAGACATGCCAGCACGTGACGGATCGTTTTTTTATGCTTGTCTATTTTCAAAAGTAGATGGTTACCCTGTGAAAATTAAATCGGATGTATTTAATAATCAGTTATTTCATGCATGGGGCAAAGCAATAGGTCAAATGCATTCTGTCACTAAGGAATACAAACCAAGCAAAGAGATAAAGCTTCGCCCTGCTTGGGAGAATGAGGAATTACTTGATATTGAATCCTATGTGCCGAATGAGAAAGAGGTTATTAAGAATACTAAACTGTTAATTAAGGAATTGAAATCGCTCCCAAGAAACAAGGATAATTTTGGACTTATCCACAGCGATATCCATTCAGGTAACTTTTTTTATGATGGTAAATGTGTTCATGTTTTTGATTTCGACGATTGTAGTTATCATTGGTTTGCTTCTGATATTGCAATCCCGCTTTATTATTCCGTTTTATATGGTTACCATAATAGTAGTGAAATGGAACGGGAGCAGTTTGCAAGCAATTTTCTATTCTATTTTATACAGGGGTATGAAGAGCACCACTCATTACCTGTGGCCTGGAAAGAACAGCTTCCATTATTTTTTATGTTAAGAGATATAACTCTTTATTCTGTTTTACATAAAAAAATCTCGCCAGAAGAAAGGGATTTAGAAATAAATCGTATGATAGAGGGATTGAAATCTAGAATTATTAAGAAAGAACCTATTGTAAAACTAGGTTAAATTGACATAAAACAAAAAGTTTTTTATAATAATCTTGAAGTCGAGATAATAAATTAGGCGGAGCCATTAGGTGCTGGAGCTAGACAGCTCGAGATTTTATTAAAAGGATGATTCTTTATGGAAAACGATTCTGTATCTCAATCATTAAAGCTATATATTGTTCTATCAAGAGCTTATAAAGCGATTAATGAGCATGTTAATAAAGTTATACAAGCTAGTGGATTAAATCCAACGGAATTTGCCGTATTAGAGCTTTTATATCATAAAGGTGATCAGCCTATGCAGCAAATTGGCGGAAAGATACTACTTGCCAGCGGCAGCATCACTTATGTTGTAGATAAGTTAGAACAAAAAGGATTCTTAGTAAGAATCGCCTGTCCTAACGATCGAAGAGTAACCTTTGCACAAATTACAGATAAAGGGAAAGAGTTTATTCAAGAAATATTTCCTGAACACGCCGAGCAGATTCATTCTCTAATGTCTAGTTTAACAGATCCCGAAAAACAAGAAGCGATTGAATTGTTGAAAAAACTGGGGTTGCCAGCGGGTAAATTTTAATACGGCATTTGCCGTATTTTTTTTTGCCTGAAGGAATATTCATGGGTAGTGTCGAAAAATATATAGTTGGAAAAAGTTTGATATAAAGGGGTTGTTTCCATGAGATTTGAAGAGTATACATATACCCGTCCAAACCTTGACGAAGTAAAAGCAAGATTTGAGGCGGCAATCGGAAAGTTTGCGAATGCTTCTTCTCTAGAAGAGCAAAGTGCAGCGATGAACGAAGTCAATGAAATTAGAAATGATATTGGGACGATGTTTAATCTTTGCTATATTCGTCATTCTGTTGACACCAATGATGAATTTTATAAAGCAGAGCAGGATTATATGGATGAAGTTCAGCCTGAAATAGAAGGGCTGGTTACGAAATATTATCAGGCTCTTGTTAACTCTAAATTTCGAAATGAATTAGAAGGCAAATATGGTAAGCAATTATTTGCACTTGCTGAAGGGCAACTAAAGACATTTAAACCAGAAATTGTTCCTTTACTTCAAAAGGAGAATCGTTTATCAACAGAGTATACAAAACTAATTGCCTCCGCAAAAATTAATTTTGAGGGGGAAGAAAGAACTCTTGCTCAATTAGAGCCTTTCACCCAATCAACAGACAGAGAAACGAGAAAGCTGGCATCTGAAGCAAAGTTTGGTTTTTTAGCTGAGCATGAAGACGAGCTTGATCGTATCTATGATGACCTTGTTATGGTAAGGACTGAAATTGCCCATGCATTAGGTTATAAAAACTTTGTTGAACTAGGCTATTATCGAATGATGAGAACAGATTATAATTCAGAAATGGTGGCAAACTTTCGTCAGCAGGTGAAGGACTTTATTGTTCCGATTGCAACTAAATTAAAGGCAAGGCAGCAGGAACGTATAGGGGTAGAACAGTTAAAATACTTCGACGAGGGCTTTAACTATAAAACTGGGAATGCTGCGCCTAAAGGCAGTCCTGAATGGATTATTGAAAATGGACAAAAGATGTATGAAGAATTGTCTAAAGAAACAGGTGAATTCTTCAAATTCATGCAAGATAATAACCTAATGGACCTTGTGGCTAAAAAAGGTAAAGCAGGCGGCGGGTATTGCACATATATCGAAAACTACAAGGCACCATTTATTTTTTCAAATTTCAATGGAACCTCTGGGGACATTGATGTATTAACTCATGAAGCTGGTCATGCCTTCCAGGTTTATTCAAGCCGGAATTTTGAAATTCCTGAATATTACTGGCCAACTTATGAGGCTTGTGAAATTCATTCCATGAGTATGGAATTTTTCACTTGGCCATGGATGGACCTTTTCTTTAAGGAAGATACCGATAAATATAAATTCTCCCACTTAAGTGATGCTTTATTATTTCTGCCATACGGAGTTTCCGTAGATGAATTCCAACACTGGGTGTATGAAAATTGGCAGGCATCCCCAGAAGAACGTAAACAGCAATGGCGTGAAATTGAGAAAAAGTATTTGCCGCATAAAAATTATGATGGAAATGCTTATTTAGAGAATGGTGGTTTCTGGCAGCGACAAGGACATATTTTTAACTCACCCTTCTATTATATCGATTATACTTTAGCGCAAATTTGTGCCTTCCAATTCTGGAAACGTTCAAGAGAAAATCAAGAAGAGGCTTGGGCAGACTATGTAAATCTTTGCAATCTTGGCGGAAGTATGTCATTTACGAACCTAGTTAAAGAAGCTAATCTGATTTCACCTTTTGAGGATGGATGCGTAGAATCGGTAGTTGGCGAAATTGAAAACTGGTTAAATTCTGTTGAAGATAAAAAGTTATAATAATGAAAAAAAGCGAAGCCTCGTGGCTTCGCTTTTTCTATTAATGAACGTTAACACCTTCAGCAGCTGTAACCTTCAACTGTCCATCTTCTATGATAGCCGTTAGTTTAATTGCCTCAGGCTTCTCTAAAATATAGTCTGCAATTTTATCCTCGATGTGTTCTTGAATAACTCTACGAAGCGGACGTGCACCAAATGCTGGGTGGTAGCCTAACTCCGCAAGCTTTTCTTTCGCTTCAAGTGTAATTGCAAATTCAATATTTTGCTCTTTTAACGTTTCTTGTAAGTCAAGTACCATTAAATCAACGATTTGCATGATATGTTCTTTTTCAAGTGAGTTAAATTCAATAATACTATCGAAGCGGTTTAAAAACTCCGGCTTGAAAAAGCTGCCTAAAGAATCTAGGATAGAAGCTTCTTCGATTGCTTCATTTGTTCCAAAGCCAACATGAATGGTTTTGTGTCCCACTCCAGCATTGCTAGTCATAATGATCACTGAATCCTTAAAGCTTACTGTTCTTCCTTGACTGTCTGTAAGACGCCCATCTTCGAGAATTTGTAAGAACATATGCTGCACATCTGGATGAGCTTTTTCAATCTCATCTAATAGTATAATGCAATATGGATTTCTTCTTACCTTCTCAGTCAGTTGTCCTGCTTCATCATGACCTACATACCCTGGCGGAGAACCTATTAATTTGGAAATACTATGTTTTTCCATGTATTCACTCATATCGAGACGAATCATCGCTTCAGATGAACCAAATATTTCTTCAGCCAATGTTTTAGAAAGCTCGGTTTTACCAACCCCTGTTGGTCCGACAAAAAGGAAAGAACCAATCGGACGATTTTTAGATTTTAAGCCGGCACGGCTTCTTCTAATCGCCTTTGAAACCTTTTCCACAGCTTTCTTCTGGCCGATGACTTTAGTATTTAAGTTTTCTTCAAGAGCTTTAAGTTTTTGCTGCTCATCCTCTTGTAATTTACCAACAGGAATGCCGGTCTTTTGTTCAATGATTTCTTGAATATGTGATAGCTCTACAACCGGTCTAATGATTTCTGAAGTTTCATTTACCTTTTTCTCAAGTAAAGCTTCTTCATCACGAAGTGTGGCAGCTAATTCATAGTTTTCATTTTTTAGAGCTGAATCCTTTTGAACAGCTATTTCTTGTAAACGTTTCTCGATCTGATCCTTGTTTTGACCATCTGAAGTAAGATTAATTTTAGATCCTGCTTCATCAAGTAAATCAATCGCTTTATCAGGTAAGAAACGATCTTGAATATAACGGTGTGATAACTGAACACATGCTTTTATCGCAGCGTCAGAATAAGTTACTTCATGGTAATCCTCGTATTTATTCTTAATCCCTTTTAAGATTTCAATTGCCGCCTCTGGTGTCGGTTCAGCCACTTGTACCAGCTGGAAACGTCGTTCTAGAGCTGAATCTTTTTCTATTTGACGGTATTCTTTCAGTGTAGTTGCACCGACAAGTTGAAGTTCGCCGCGTGCAAGAGCAGGTTTTAAAATGTTTCCAGCATCCATTGAACCTTCTGCAGAACCTGCTCCTACAAGGAGATGAATCTCGTCAATGAAAAGAATGATATTCTTACGCTCCTGTAATTCTACAATTAATTGCTTCATTCTTTCTTCAAACTGCCCGCGAATACCAGTGTTCGAAACTAAAGAAGCAACATCTAGTAAATAAACCTCTTTATTTCTTAATTTGCCAGGTACCTTTCCATCGACTATTTTCATCGCAAGACCTTCGGCTATAGCGGTTTTCCCGACACCTGGTTCACCAATTAACACTGGATTGTTTTTATTACGACGGTTCAAAATTTCAATGACCCTTTTAACTTCTTCGTCACGGCCAATCACAGGGTCAATGAGACCAGCTTTGGCCATATGTGTTAAATTACGGCCAAATTGATCAATAAAGCCTCCCTTGCCATTTTGGCCCTGTTGTGGAGATGGTTTCTGGTCATTTATATGATTATTTTCGGTCCCCTTCATATTGAAGAATACATCATCAAATGAAAAGCCAGGGAAGGAGTTCATTTTTGGAGATATTCCTGAATGAATAGCATTTTTATTTTTTGTATAACATTCATGGCACAGCTTCATATTGCTGTGTTGTCCATTTATGTTTAAATTTAGTTGAACATTGGCTTGGTTTTCTTTACATAATTGACACAGCATAATATAAAACCTCCTATAAAATTAAAATCTACTATTTATTTGACTTTGACTATAGTTGACCTTATGTGATTAGTATACTTTGACCTTTTTTGACTTTCAAGAGATTTGATTATGGTAATTTTTTCTACAAACAAAAAATGCTTGTTTTAAAAAAGCTCGTCTTTGTTTGTCCTCTTTCTCATATATTGTATTTGAGGGGGAGATTGGGTGAAAAAGAATTGGTCGGCAGCATTTCAAATCGCCGCAGTGTATGTGGGTACAGTCGTTGGGGCGGGATTTGCTACAGGAAGAGAAATCGTAGAATTTTTTTCACGGTTTGGCTTCATGGGCTTTCTAGGTATTTTATTGAGCGGTTACCTCCTTATTGTGTTAGGTTCAAAGTTAATGAGAATTGCTGCTCGAATAAACGCAGTTTCGTACCAAGAATTTAATGTACACTTGTTTGGAAAATGGGCAGGCAGGTGTATTAATATAATCATGCTTTTTATGCTTCTTGGAGTAAGTGCAGTTATGCTTGCTGGCGCTGGAGCAGTGTTCGAAGAGCAATTGGGCCTAACGAAGAATTTAGGAGTATATATAACCATATTTTTATCCTTTCTTGTCATGCTGGTTGGTACAAAGGGGTTATTTGCAGTCAATTCCTTTGTTGTACCCATTATGGTGTGTTTTAGTCTTATGTTAATGTCACTTTCTATAACACAGTCTGATTTTGTCAATCACTTATTATTTGTACCACAAACGGAGGATAGCTGGAAAAGTATATTAGCGCCATTTTCTTATACAGCTTTAAACCTAGCTTTAGCACAGGCTGTGCTCGTTCCAATTGCTAATGAAATTAAAGATGATTGGACGATAAAGTGGGGAGGAATTTTAGGAGGGGCAGCTTTAACACTCATCTTAATATCCAGCCACTTTACCTTGATTATGCTGCCAAATGTAGAACTCTATGAGATACCGATGGCCATCATTATGAAGCAAATAGCACCTTTTTTTTATTGGATATTTGTCCTTGTTATTTATGGTGAAATATTTACATCCGTCATTGGAAATGTTTTTGGACTAGACCGTCAGTTAAAGCAGTTTGTTCAAGTTCCTACTTTTATTACGATTACAGCTATTTTCATCGTTTCTTATATGATCAGTCTGATTGACTACAGCAAACTGTTGTCGAATCTTTATCCATTGTTTGGCTATATTAGCCTCATCTTTTTTATTCTTTTGTGGAGGAAGCCTCTAAACGATAAAGAGAATAAATCATAAAAATAGGAAAAGCATTGTCCATTCGTTTAGACAAGTGCTTTTCCTATTTTAATGGCAAAATAATAAAAATCATGATGTCAAAGACGATATGCGAAACAATCACTAGAGGCATACTTTTCTTCCATAAATAAAGTGCACCCCACATAAGACCAGACAGGAAGGCAGCAAGCATTAGGATTAGTGTTCCTGAATAGATATGAACAGAAGCATAAAGTAAAGCCGCAATTAAAATACTCTTGAATGGCCCAAAATAACGGAGTAGTCTCTTTTGAACGAATCCGCGCCAAAAGAGTTCTTCTCCAGGTGCTGCTACTAAAATTAGTGCCAGGTACTGCCAAAATAACGCAGGAGCAAACCAGCGGTAGAGTTTTTTAATACTATTTTCAAAAGGCAAATTAAGCAGGTCAAAGGCTTGTACTCCCAGCCAGAATAATAAATAGAGAAGTAATCCTGATATTGTACCAAGGGAGATATATTTGAAAAACGACGCTTCATCTTCTACAGCTTCTTGAAACATCGCATAAGTAATTAATATAAGAAGTGAACCAGTAAATATGTACCAGAATATGGCTCGGTCATAAAAGGTGAAATACATAAGAGCATGAGCAATGATGAACCCAGTGATTAGCCGAAGATCAAAAAAGCTATTCTTCATTAATCTTTTACCTCCTTTCTAACAATAAAATTTATTTTAACAAAAAAAATATATGAAAGGAAATGATTACATCACACTTTTGAACGAATCCAATAAATAAGATAAAAGAAATTGCAAAAAATATGAAGGAGAAAGGAAAGGAGGAAGATCAATGACTAAATCCCAAAGCCAGCAAGAGCGACAATGGACGGTTCGTAAACAAGACCAAAACCCACACGGAAAAGTAAAATCAAAAGATGAACTATTAAAAGAAGCTGGAAGAGATAAATAATAAAAAGGCAGCCCATGGCTGCCTAATCTACAAAATTATCAATTTAATAAGCGCTTTCTTTTACAATCTTATAATTTTTATGGTTTACAACAGTCCGCTGATCTAATTCTAAGTCACGATAATTATCCATAAGTGTTAGGTCGACTATTACAGAGTTTTCATTGACCTTTTCTACAATACCTTTTAATCCGCCGCGGAATTCAATGACATTTCCTACTTCTGCTTTTTTCAATTAGTCTCTCTCCTTTACCTGACAATCTATATATATTCATTTAAGTAACAGTTTGCACTACTTTGTATGATTCGTAAAGGATTTTTTTTGACAATTTTGTTAATTTTTAATAATAAATATAAAGAAATGCAATCGTTTTCATTTATGGTTGATATTTTTATGGAATATCATACAAATATTGACTACAATAATGATTCTTACTATAAAATGGGAATAAAGGTGGTGCGTTTATGAACGAACAATTTGTGCAAGAAGTCTTGGAAAAATTAAAAAAAGGTGAGCTATCTGAGTTTTATGTTAAGAAAGACGATTTTATGGATTTTCGTCAAGTTCTTGTCAAACGGGAGGACTTTAAACATTTTCGTGGCATAGGTCAACGAGGTGGAGATGTACTCTATCAATACTTGAAGGAGCCTAGAAGCTAATTGACCATAACATGCTCTCGTATTTTAAATAGAAATAAACCATATAGTGAATAGGGGGATTTTTTTTGGAGACGTTTATTCTCTCTATAGACCAAGGGACAACAAGTTCGCGGGCTATTTTATTCAATAAGCAGGGGGAAATTGTTTTTATTGCACAAAAGGAGTTTACTCAGCATTTTCCAAAACCTGGCTGGGTGGAGCAAAATGCAAATGAAATTTGGGGCTCCGTATTATCTGTTATTGCTGAAGTATTGTCCGAAGCTGGAATCAAGCCAGAGCAGATTGCAGGAATAGGTATCACAAATCAACGAGAAACCACTGTTGTTTGGGATCGGGAGACTGGTGAGCCTATCTATAATGCGATCGTTTGGCAATCAAGGCAAACAAGTGAAATTTGTGAGGAATTGAAAGCACAGGGCTATGATGATCTATTTCGCTCAAAAACAGGTCTTTTAATAGACGCCTATTTTTCAGGAACAAAAGTGAAATGGATTTTGGATCATGTCGATGGTGCACGTGAAAAAGCATTACAGGGTAAGCTTTTATTCGGAACTATTGATACCTGGATTGTATGGAAGCTTTCAGGAGGACGTGCACATGTAACAGATTACTCCAATGCCTCCCGGACATTAATGTTTAATATTTATGACCTTAAGTGGGATGATGAATTACTTACGATATTGGACATTCCGAAAGCTATGCTGCCTGAAGTTATGCCCTCATCTGCAATATATGCAAATACGGTCGATTATCATTTTTTTGGAAGGGAAACACCCATCGCAGGGATAGCTGGTGATCAGCAGGCTGCACTTTTCGGGCAAGCGTGCTTCGAAAAAGGGATGGCTAAGAATACTTACGGTACGGGTTGTTTTATGCTGATGAATACGGGTGATAAAGCGGTTCGGTCTAAAAATGGCTTACTGACGACCATAGCATGGGGACTTAACGGAAAGGTTGAATATTGTCTTGAAGGAAGTATCTTTGTTGCAGGTTCAGCTATTCAGTGGCTCCGTGACGGATTGAGAATGTTTAAAGATGCTAAAGATAGTGAGTCATATGCAGTAAAAGTGAGTTCTACAGAAGGTGTATATGTTGTTCCTGCATTTGTAGGTTTAGGGACACCTTATTGGGATAGTGATGTGAGAGGTGCTGTTTTTGGCTTAACAAGAGGAACCACAAAGGAGCATTTTGTCAGGGCTACACTCGAATCTTTAGCTTATCAAACCAAAGACGTATTATCTGCGATGGAAGCTGATTCTTTAATCACGCTAAAAACCCTTCGTGTAGATGGCGGTGCAGTAAAAAATAATTTTTTAATGGAATTCCAAAGTGATATTTTAAATGTACGAGTAGAAAGACCGAAAGTTAGTGAAACCACTGCACTTGGAGCAGCCTATCTAGCTGGACTGGCGGTAGGTTACTGGGAAAGCCAAGAGGAAATATCAAGGCAACGGGCAACTGAGCAGAAATTCGATCCGACAATGTCTGATGAGGAGAGAAAGAGCCTTTATAATGGTTGGAAAAAGGCAGTCGATGCTGCGATGGTCTTTAAATAGATTTGATAAATATTTTCAATTATCGTCTTCTATTTAGGGGGGAAAATATGAAGTTTTCTAACATAAATAGGAATGAAATGATTGAAAGCTTGAAAAAGATTGAATTTGACGTTTTAGTGATTGGCGGCGGGATTACAGGAGCAGGGATTGCATTGGATGCCACAACGAGAGGGATGTCAACGGCCCTAGTAGAAATGCAGGATTTTGCTTTTGGCACATCTAGCCGTTCAACAAAATTAATTCATGGCGGGCTTCGTTATTTAAAACAATTCGAAATCAAAATGGTTGCTGAAGTGGGGAAGGAACGGGAAATTGTTTTTGAAAACGGTCCCCATGTCACAAAACCTGAATGGATGTTACTTCCTATCTATCAAGGAGGTACCTTTGGCAGGTTTAGTACTTCCATAGGCTTAAGAGTTTATGATTTTCTAGCAGGAGTTAAAAAAATAGAGAGAAGGCTCATGCTTTCGAAAGAACAGACATTAGTCAAAGAACCATTGTTAAAGAAGGAAGGATTAATTGGCGGTGGATACTATGTGGAGTACCGTACTGACGATGCACGTTTGACGATTGAAGTTTTAAAAAAGGCAAATGAAAACGGTGCCCTGCCAATTAATTATACAAAGGTCACTGGGTTTATTTATCAAAAAAATACCATCAACGGGGTAAAGGTCAAAGATGAATTTACAGGAACTGAATACGAGATTTGCGCAAAAAAAATTGTTAATGCGGCCGGCCCTTGGGTCGAAGAGGTGCGTCAACTCGATCATTCTAATAATGGAAAATCGCTGCAACTAACAAAAGGAGTTCATCTTGTCATTGATCAAGGTCGATTTCCATTAAAGCAGTCTATTTATTTTGATACCCTTGATAACAGAATGGTATTTGCCATACCTCGTGAAGGTAAAACGTATGTCGGCACAACAGATACTTTCTTTAATGGAGATAAACTACAGCCTTTCATAACTAAAAATGACCGAAATTACTTAATCAATGCAATAAATTATATGTTTCCCGAAATGAATATTCAAGATGAAGACATTGAGTCAAGCTGGGCAGGGCTGCGGCCGCTCATTTTTGAGGAAGGCAAGAAAGCTTCGGAAATTTCAAGGAAGGACGAAATTTGGGAGTCATATTCGGGGTTAATAACAATAGCAGGAGGAAAACTAACAGGTTATCGAAAAATGGCAGAAGCCGTTGTTAATTTGTTAGCGGTAGGTTTGTCCAAACAAGAAAATACCCTATACACAGCATGTAAAACGAAAAAATTGGCTGTTTCTGGTGGGAATGTAGGCGGATCAGCAAATTTTCCTGATTTTATCTCACAAAAAGCATCAATGGGAGTGGAATCTGGTCTTAATTTAATAGAGTCTAGACAGTTAGTCTCTATATATGGATCAAATATAGAACAGGTCTTTCATTTATTCAGCACAAATCGAACAGAGGCGATAAAATATGGCATCCCGGACATGCTTTTTGCAAAGCTTGTTTATGCGCTGCATTGTGAAATGGCTGCCACGCCAACTGATTTTTTTATACGCCGTACTGGAGATGTTTTATTCGATATTCATTCTGTCCATTCTTATAAAAAACCAGTTATTGAGTTTATGGCAGATAAATTGGAATGGAATGAAACAGATAAAGTAAAATATACGAAAGAATTAGAAACGGCTTTGAAGATTGCTTCTGGTACAGTGTAAGGTTTAGGGATAATTTAATAAAGGATCTAGTTGATGAGCTGCCTATTAGGTAAGCTTTTTTTTATGGCTATTTTGTGAACTTTTTCAAAAAAACGTTTTGTCGATTTTTTAATGCGCTTACAAAGAGTGATATAGGTTGTCTCTAAGGTGTGAACATGTTATTCTAGCAAATGTATGAAATTCTAATAATAAAATGAGGCTCGTCGCTTACATACTTCATTTCTTTTTGGAGAAAATATAACAATTAGCTCAGTGGTCTTATCTGACTATAAGCTGTTAGTAGTAATAAGCCAGCATCATTTTACATTAATGAGAAGGAGATTGATTTAACATGGCAGAAAAACAATTTAAAGTAACAGCTGATACAGGGATTCACGCTAGACCAGCAACATTACTTGTACAAACAGCAAGCAAATTTGATTCAGAAATCAATTTAGAATATAAGGGTAAGAAAGTTAACTTAAAATCGATTATGGGCGTTATGTCTCTAGGAATTGGCCAAGGTGCAGATATTGCTATTAGTGCTGAAGGAAGTGACAGTGAAGAAGCTTTAAGAAGCCTTGAAGAATTATTGAAAAAAGAAGGACTGGCTGAATAATGGCATTTTTACAGGGAATTGCTGCTTCCAATGGCATTGCCATTGCAAAAGCATATCGCTTGGTAGAACCAAATTTATCATTTGATAAAAAGACAATTGAAGATACTGCTTCAGAGGTATCTCGTTTTAAGTCGGCAATAGAGAAATCTAAAGCAGAGCTTGAGGCGATTCGTGATCGTGCCCATGTTGAACTTGGTGCTGATAAAGCAGCTATCTTTGAAGCACATTTACTTGTTCTCACTGATCCGGAATTAAACGGACCAATCGAGGATAAGATTAAGTCAGAAAAAGTAAATGCTGAAGCCGCATTAAAAGAAACAGCTGACATGTTTGTTATGATGTTTGAACAAATGGACAATGAGTATATGAAAGAACGTGCTGCGGATATCCGCGATGTTACAAAGCGTGTTTTAGCACATTTACTAGGCGTACAATTGGTAAATCCAAGCATGATTGCTGAAGAAGTAATTATTGTTGCTGAGGATTTAACTCCTTCAGATACAGCTCAATTAAACAGACAGTATGTATTAGGATTTACTACCGATATCGGCGGACGCACTTCGCATTCTGCCATTATGGCTCGTTCCATGGAGATTCCAGCGGTAGTAGGTACAAAAACGGCTACAGAAGAAATCAACAATGGTGACCTGGTCATTGTCGATGGTCTTAAAGGTGAAGTACATATTAACCCGACTCCAGAACTTGTGGCAGAATACCGCAATATCCATGAGCAATTTGAAGCTCAAAAGATTGAATGGGCAAAGCTTGTTAATGAAAAAACGGTATCAGCTGACAACCATCATGTTGAATTAGCGGCTAATATTGGAACTCCTAATGATTTAAAGGGTGTCCTTGCTAATGGCGGAGAAGGTGTGGGACTTTACCGAACTGAGTTCCTTTACATGGGCAGAGACCAGCTTCCTACGGAAGAAGAACAATTTGATGCTTATAAAGCAGTTTTAGAAGGTATGAATGGGAAGCCAGTTGTTGTTCGAACATTGGACATCGGCGGCGATAAAGAGCTCCCGTATCTTCAGCTTCCAAAAGAGCTTAATCCATTTTTGGGATTTCGAGCTATTCGTTTATGTTTAGAGGAGCAGGATATTTTCCGTACCCAGCTTAGAGCACTACTCCGTGCAAGCAGCTATGGAAACTTAAAAATCATGTTCCCAATGATAGCAACTTTGGATGAATTCCGTGAAGCAAAGGCCATTCTTGAAGATGAAAAACAAAAGCTTATTTCCGCTGGACAGACGGTTTCTGAAAAAATAGAGTTGGGTATAATGGTTGAAATTCCATCCACTGCTGTTTTAGCAGATCAATTTGCTAAAGAGGTTGACTTCTTTAGTATTGGTACAAATGACTTAATCCAATATACAATGGCTGCAGACCGGATGAATCAACGCGTATCCTACCTTTACCAGCCATATAGCCCATCGATTTTACGATTGGTTAAGATGGTTATCGATGCAGCACATGCAGAGGGTAAATGGGCAGGAATGTGCGGTGAAATGGCTGGAGACGAAACGGCGATACCAATTCTTCTTGGTCTAGGATTAGACGAATTTTCAATGAGTGCGACGTCTATCTTAAAAGCACGTTCACAAATTAAAAAGTTGACTAAATCCGAAATGGAAAGCCTAGCTAATCAAGTCTTAAATATGCAGACAACCGCTCAAGTAATTGAAGCAGTTAACGCAGCGACCAAATAGAAACGATATCAAAAGAGACAGAATGCATTCTGTCTCTTTTTTTTGTACATGATTTAGGAATTAGAGGAAATTTTTAGTATAATAGGGATAGACAGGTTCAAGGAGGATGGATCGGATGGATTTTAATTTGAGTGGGAAAACAGCGCTTATTATCGCGTCTAGTCAAGGCTTGGGCTTTGCTATCGCAGAACGATTAGTCAGAGAAGGCACGAATGTAATGATCTCTGGACGAGATGAGGAGAAACTAATAAAGAAGGCTGCTGAATTAGAATCAATTGGCATCGGTAAGGTTGCTTTCCAAAAAACAGATATCACCAAAACTGGAGATATTAAAAGACTTGTTTCTAAAACCATTGAGGAATTTGATAGTCTTGATTTACTGATTAATAATGCGGGTGGTCCGCCGGCTGGCACTTTCGAGGATTTAAGCGATGATGATTGGCAAAATGCGTTTGAACTTAATTTGTTATCTTATATTCGTGCAATCCGTGAGGCATTACCATACTTAAAGGAGCAAGGTGGTAAGATTCTTAATATTGCATCGTCATCGATAAAGGAACCTATACCAGGCTTAATACTCTCCAACACCTTTCGAACAGGGATCGTAGGGCTCTCCAAAACATTAGCTTCAGAATTAGCTCCACATAATATCTTAATTAATACGATAGCACCTGGACGAATTGCTACCGACCGTGTGAGACACTTAGACCAGTTTACTGCAGAAAAACAGGGAGTGGACGTTGAAAGTGTTGAAATGTCGATGAAAGCTCAAATTCCGCTAAGGAGATATGGAACGCCTGAGGAGTTTGCGAATGTTGCAGTTTTTCTCCTTTCCGATGCGAATACCTATATGACCGGAAGTTCTTTTTTAGTTGATGGGGGTATGATTAAATCTATTTAACTTTCAATACACTTCCAATAACCAACCTCGTTTAACGTTTATTACCAACAATATATGGCTAAGGTAAAAACATAAAGGAGTGTTTATCATGCGGAGAAGTATAAAAATGGTTTTTGTCATAGTAAGTATGATGCTTTTAGGAACAGTACTTACTGGATGTGGATTACCTTTATCAAAGGAACTAATAGTAAATCGGTATGCGGATGCCTTGTTAACAAAGAATAACGAACTTCAATTTCGGTTTAGAATTAATAATGAAATATTAGATAGACATGAATTATATAAAGTGAAAGTTACCATACATGATGATCGCCTTGCCTCCGCAATTGGTAAACGCGAAATTATATATGGTGAAGAACAAGTTCTAAATGGTGAATATTTAGAGGTTAAGGGTACAGGTGAAAAATATATTTTCATGGATCCGCTTCTTTTACAAGATGACCTGCACATTCATGAGCTTCAAACGATGATAGAAAAAAATCATGCGGTATCAATTGAGATATATAACAATCAAGAAGTATTTGGAAAGGTTTACTTAACAAATTTTTCGTCAGAGCTCTGAAATCGTGTTTATCACTTTTTTAACTAGGAGAGACTAAAAAGGTGCATAAATTTGGAGATTGAGCACGATGACCGGAAAGTACTTAGTTCCGGTTTTTTTGTGTTATAAATTATATAATCTGGAAGTAAAATTCATATTTGTAGGAGAGGATTGATCATATTGTTTACTCTAGAAAATACAGTAATTGGGTTTATCGGGACAGGCGTCATGGGGAAAAGTATGGCCGGACATCTATTGGCGGCTGGCTATCAAGTAATTGTTTATTCAAGGACAAAGGAAAAGGCAGGAGATCTACTTGAAAAAGGTGCATATTGGGGGGGGACACCTCAAGAAGTAGCTTCAAAGGCAAATGTTATTTTTACCATGGTCGGGTATCCCTCAGACGTTGAAGAGATCTACCTGGGGGAAAATGGATTGGTTAATCATGCTAAAGCAGGCAGTTATATCATCGATATGACAACTTCCGCTCCATCACTGGCAGTAAAAATATTTAAAGCAGCAAAAGAAAAAGACATTCATGCAATTGATGCACCTGTTTCTGGAGGTGATGTAGGCGCAAAGGAAGCAAAGCTGTCAATAATGGTTGGCGGCGAAGAAGAGGACGTGGAGGCAATAACACCGCTCCTAAGCCTAATGGGGTCAAATATTGTGTACCAGGGAAAAGCTGGTGCTGGCCAGCACGCCAAAATGTGCAATCAAATTGCGATTGCCTCAAATATGATAGGGGTTTGTGAAGCGATTGTATATGCTGAAAAAGCTGGTTTAAATCCAGAGTCCGTTTTGAAAAGTATTACCACGGGTGCTGCAGGCAGCTGGTCATTAAGCAATCTTGCACCAAGAATGCTTCACGGTAATTTCGAACCAGGGTTTTACATAAAACATTTTATTAAGGATATGAATATTGCCTTGGATGAAGCTGAGCACATGAAAATGGAAGTGCCAGGTTTAACTTTGGCCAAAAAACTGTATGACCAACTTTCTGAAATGGGCGAGGAAAATAGCGGTACGCAGGCTCTTTATAAATATTGGAAGTCCTAACAGGCTTGTATAAATACCTCCTGTTTTCAGAAACTATGATAGAAGCTGAAATAGGAGGAAACTTTTTATGGCAAAAAGAACAAAAAAGAATGACCCACAGCAAAAGAATAAAAAGGGATTCGATTCTGCTGTTTTAAATGAAGAATTCGCTCATGAGATGGGCTCAGCAGCAACAAATAAAATTCATAAAGATAAAGCTAAAAAAGAAAAAGTACCTAAAAATAATGGTAAATACAAAGGTCAATAATAAAACTACCCTCACTGCAGCAGTGAGGGTAATTTTATTTTTTCGTATTTAAAAATGTCTCTATTCGGTTCAATCCGGTTTCTAACGTTTCAAGTGAACAGGCAAATGATAATCGAAAATAACCTTCACCATATTCAGAGAATGCACTTCCAGGAACTACTGCAACTTTTGCTTGATGTACCATCTCTAGTGCAAAGTCAAAACTGTTTAATTGAATGAAGTCCGGGATCTTTACAAAAAAGTAGAAGGCCCCATCAGGCTTGATTACTTGAAGCCCCATTGCAGTTAAACGAGTATAAACATAGTCGCGTCTTTTGATATATTCCTTTTTCATTGGAATGGAATCATCCATTCCAGTTGTTAAAGCAGCTAAAGCGGCTCTTTGTGCAATGGATGTCGCACATGAAACATTATATTGGTGCACCTTTAAGATGTGCTTCGTAATGTCTTTAGGAGCAAATAGGAACCCTATTCTCCATCCCGTCATGGAATGAGATTTTGATAAGCCATTTATTACAATCGTTTTCTCTTTTAAAAACGAAGCAATGGAAATATGCGGCTGATCATAAGTCAACTCGCTGTAAATTTCATCTGCAAGTACGAATATTTCTCTCTCTTTTAAGTAATCAGCTATTTCTTTTAACTCTATCTCTGTGAGACTGACTCCTGTCGGATTAGATGGATAAGGCATGACAATACAGCGTGTCTTATCAGTTATATAAGGTTTAATCTTGTCTAATGTATATCGGAATTGATTATCCCTAATATCCACATGCACAGGTACCGCCCCACACATCCGTATAATGGGTTCATATCCAGGATATATGGGCCCAGGCAAAATTACCTCTGTACCTTCAGCTAGAATGGTTCTAAATGTGATATCAATAGCTTCACTTGCCCCTACAGTAACAATTACTTCCGAATCTGGCTCATAAGTGAGCCCGTATTTCTTTGCAACGAAATCACAAGCGGCAGTTCGTAATTCGCTGATACCCGCATTATGTGTATAGGAGGTGAAATTATCCTCAATCGCTTTGATGCCAGCTTGTTTGACATGCTCTGGTGTTAGAAAATCTGGCTGACCAATCGTTAATGAGATGACATCATCTATGTGTGACACCATATTATAAAATTTTCTAATTCCTGAAACTTCAATTTCTTGAACTCTGGTATTTATTAAATGTTCCACCCTTGTTCACCCTTCCATTGCTATAATCAGTACCTTTGATTATAAACAGATTTATAGAAATATTCTACAATAATGAGCAGGGGGAGATTGAGGAAGGATAATTTTATCCATAAAAAAACGTAAAAAAGACGGATGAATCCGGCTTTTTTACGTATACCTTTCCCCTAACTTTTTAAAAATAGGTTTTTGATAGGGGCGGTTTTTTTGTGGGTTTGAAGGTGGCTGCTCCATTTCTTTAATTCCGGTATATGTCTGTAGAATCGATTTTGCTTGGCTCAGTGAAAGTGAGGTTTTTGGATTTCTAACACTTCCATCTAATTTACCCAAATGAGGCAGTTCAGCAAAGTCAGACTTGGTAGGAGGAATATGAAAAGTATAATGACCACATTCAACGAGGACGTCGGATTGTTGTTTACTATTACGTGGATTTTGTGAAAAATGAAGACCTATTTTTTTTGCTTTTCCTTCTTCGATTAATTTCTTTAAAGATTCATGCTTTAATTTGTATAAGAATTTGGGGTTTGGAGCTGTTTTCGCATGGCGATTAACAATATAGAGAGCTTGTGAGAGGTTATCGATTGTTAGCCTTCCTTTTGTATGGAGGTGTTTTCTATCATCAGTCAAAGTGGGTACTCCTTTATTTTTTTATATTGTCTACCTTTATTATTATTAATTGTAAAATAGAAATACAAGAAAGTAAAAACATTATTGTAAAAAATAAAAAATCCCCATCCAATTAATGGCAAGGATTTTTAATCTGTTTCCGATGACATAAGCGTATATAAGGTTAATTCAGGTTTTGCCATAAAGCGAAAGGGCAGGCGAGTGGTACCAATTCCTCGGTTAACATATAGCGATAAGGCATTGACCCCGCTAATCGTATATAGACCCTCAGGGTAATTCTGTGCGAACGGTGGGATTACGAGTGCACCCACAAAAGGTATTTTTACCTGCCCTCCATGACTATGCCCGCTTAATTGCCAATGTATCCCATAATTCAAGGCTTCGTCAGCAACATCTGGAGCATGTGATAAAAGTAGTTTAAATGAATCGTCAGGGACTCGTTTCATGGCCAAATCCAAGTCGGGTTTTCCGAGCATACGATCATCTATTCCTATAAGAGAAATAGAGCTGCCATCATTTTGTTTGATAAGTAGAGATTCGTTTAGCAGTACAGTAAAGTCAGATAATTCCATAAGGTTCCGATAGATTTCTGAACCATAGCCCCCATGATCATGGTTTCCGTAAATGCAATATTTACCGATAGTGGCATTTAATTGCTGTAAAATTGGAGCAATTTTATTGATTTCGCCATATTTATTTGGCTCGTCCAATAAGTCCCCTGTAAAAAAAATTAAGTCAGGCTCCAGGTGATTAATTTTATCTACTAACTTCTTAAATTGGTTGACATTATAGTGAAACCCTAGATGTGTATCGCTAAATTGGACAATTTTTGTTCCGTTAAAACTATCTGGAATTAGGGTATGCTTAATTTCGAGTTTATTGATTTCTAGTAGAGAAGGTTCAATTCGATTGGCGTAGAAGTAACCGCCTGAACCAAGACCGAGAACCGTGAGGAATGTACCAAAAGTACTTTTCAAGAAAGTTCTCCTTTTCATTTTTTTGGGCATATTTATCCTACCAACCTATCTCCGATTTTTTATCTATTCATTAAAAGAGAGTCATTCGTATTTTCGTTAAAATTCGTCCATTTTGCAAGTAATTTGATAAAGAAAAATTTCAAATAGAAAGGTATATATTAGTTCATATTCTTAAACGTAGAAAAAATACATAAAAGCAGCCACTTTTGGCTGCTTTTATAATTACTTATAACTAATAGCCCTGTTCTGTAGGGCCTTCCAGGATTCAATAAATTGATTTTTTTCCACTCTTACCTGTTTTTTACCGGAAAGTGGATCATTCAAATATACATAGTTTACGTCATACCCTACAAGAACTACTGCATGCAGGTCGAGAGGCGTTTTTATCACTTGCTGCCCATGATTCCACGACTCCCAGCGATCAGGCAACCGATAATCACCTGTCGTCCAAACTACTACAGGATAACCAGCAGAAACATGCTCTAGAACCCGTTCAAATGGCTGATTGGTTAAATTTATTGCTCTCCCTGGCAGCTTTTGATTCACCAGTGCTTCCATGGGTTTATCGAAGACGGCATAACCAGCCTGCCTTCCTGTCATATCACCAACAAAACCATCGGCAGGGTTGCCCCAATTTAATATATCGCCATTTGCTGATCTTTTTATAGGATCAGGGTCTTTTAGAATGGAACGATACAATTCCATTTTGTCTATCTTGACACCCGCATGATTTAAAACCATTGCGAGGCTTGTTACTTCACACCCATATCTCAGTTCTGGATTTTGTTTAATTAATACAACGTCCAGCATCATTGAATCCTTTTTAGCTGGTTGATTGTTAACTTCTTTAGGTACAATGTCGGGATTTTGTGTTTTCCTAATGGATGTGCTCGGTATTTGTTCATATATTTCCGTGTAACTTTGTTTCTTTGTTTGTTTTGAAACAGTATCATCTGTATTGTTACATCCAAAAAGTGGAAGAATTGAAACCATTAAGCAAAGTTTTTTCAAAAGGTATCCTCCAATCATAGGACTTGGTTTTATCATTTGTTGTTCCGGATTTACTATGATGGTATCCTTTTGGAAAAGAACAGGTGATGTTCGTTGAGCGTATTGTATAGTAAGGTATGGTATAATGAGGAAAATCTTTTTCTGGAGGGTACTTGAATGGATGCATTGGATATCCTAACGGATCTTGAAAATGTCATTCCTTATTTTCAACCAATTTTCAGTGCCGATGAGCAGCGTGTTATTGCATATGAGGTTTTGGGTAGGTATCGATCGGAAGGTAACATCATTAGCTTGGGTCAATTTTTTCTTGATGACCAAATCCCTGATGAATATAAATATGAAGTTGATCTTCTGTTAGTTCAGAAAGCATTAGACCTAGCAATAGAGCTAGAAGATGATGTCAGTATCTATTTGAATCGTGACGCCGATTTACTCATGTATCGACATGGAGAGCCATTTCTACAGGAACTGTTGGCTTTTGAAAAAAAAGGATTGAGTTTAAAGAGAATAGTCCTTGAAATTTCTGAAGGTAATTATAAGGGTGATTTTGCTCAATTGGATCATTTATTACAATATTATCGTACGTATGGTATTAAGGTTGCCATTGCCGGTATTGATAATGATACCAATTACTTTGAGCGGATTGGTAAATTAAATCCTGAAATTATAAAAATAAATCTACAGGCCTTAAAGTCAAACGCAACTGCTTCAAGCTTTACTGATGTCCTATTTTCTCTGTCTTTATTGGCTAGAAAAATTGGTGCCACATTACTATTTGAAAATATAGAAATGAGTTATCAGCTTCAGTTTGCATGGAAAAATGGCGGGAGATATTACCAAGGTTTTTATCTTCATCCACCTGCACCGGACTTTATTGAACGGGAATTACTAAAAGAGCGATTAAAAGGCAAATTTCATGAATTTATTGCCTATGAGAAGAGAAAGCTTGAGGCAATTTATTCAGCCGCTGCGTATTTCCAAAATAAAGTACAAGACATTTTAGTGAAGAATAAAAAAGCTAATTATGAGGAGTTATTTACTTCACTTGCGAAGGAAATGGATGGGATTGCATTTCGAATGTATGTATGTGATGAAGATGGTTTCCAAAAATCCTCTAATATCCTTAAAGGTGAAAACGGCTGGTTTACGCAAAAAGAATATATCCTAAAAAATTGGAGCTGGCGTCCATATTTTTTAGAAAATATTATCAAAATGAGAAATGAAGGCAAAGGAATTCTCTCTGACTTATATAGTGATATTGAGACTGGAGAAACAATTCGCACCTTCTCTATTCCTATAAATGGGAATGATTATTTATTTATTGATATTACCTATCAGTACTTATTTGATCATGACCAGTTGTTATAACTCCATTGCATAGAATGATTCATAAAGTGGAACTTTAATAGTAACTTGATTAAAGGAGAAATCGCTCATGAATCTATTTGTTAATGCACTATCCATCGGTATTGTTGGTGTTCTTGCGGTTTCGCTTGTGTATACATTGGTTGTGGCAAGAAAACAAAAGGCTGCTGACGGAGACATTGATACAAATATCCCTAAGCCAGTACAAAAACATATTTACCTTAGCAATCCGATATTTTTATCATATGGTATATTTTTTGCCTTGGTTCTTTTTATCATCCTTTTTTGTGCAATTACCTTTTTACGATAGGGCCCTTCATTTGAGGGCCTATTTTTTATAAGTTTTTTCGTGGGTTGTCCAGAAGTAATTTAAAAAATTTGCGGTTTAATGTCTTTTGCTGCAGTATTTTTACGTTTTTTATATGCGTTTGGATGGAATATTTGTTGATAAAATGAATATTAACATATAGGTTCTGAAAGAAGAGGAGGGGAAGGAAATGAAGAAAACGTTACTAATACTTTTCATAGTACTACTATTAATACCTTTGTCTCCAAACGCAAAAGATAGTCTAAGCGATAAAAATGATGTTTTTAGCTTCTTACAGAAAGCTTTTCAGGCTCAAATTTCACTTAGTGATCAAACAAGAACAAAACAAGAAATCAGAGATGTATTAAACCCATATTTTTCAGAGGAATATCAAAAATTGTTTTGGGACGAGAATATATTTGAGGAAGAGGGTAAATTTGTTACATATGGTTCTGATTTTGCATTTTATTATATTCCGTTTTTTCAATATTCAGGAGAAACAAAAGTAGTCATTTTCCCAGAAAGTATATATGTTCTGCAATTTTTCCCTTCCACCACCGATGGTCCGGTAAGTTATGAAGATCATTACGAGGGAATTATGTTAAAGAAAATGGATGGCAGCTGGAAGATAGCTGATTATTTATATGATAATATCCCTAAATCGATCATTGAGAAAGCATATTGAAAAAAAGTTCCCATTTTTTTCATTTTTATTTGGACAAATGCTTTCTGTTATTTTATTCTTTTAATATTGGCATATTTGCTACCTGAGATTATCACTGGAAATAATCGATAAGGATAGAAATAGGCTAAAAGAGAAACATAACAGTAGAAAGTTTGCTTGTGTTTGAAAGGAGACGTAGCATATGTCACAGCTTCAAGGGATATTAACCCGTTTAAAAAACCTTCAGGAACAGTCTAATGGGGGTGAACCGGCACAACGCTATTTCGAAGTGAATGGCGAAAGAAAGTGTCAGGTAACATTTCATCCAAAAACAGAAACATTTGAATTGGAAATATATAATGAAAAGGAAAAGCCAAAGCGTTATCAATTTGATAATGTTGACATGATCACCATCGAAATTTTTGATTTAATCCAGTAGGAGCCGGTTACGGTTCCTATCTTTTTACGTATTTTCATAAAAAAACCCAGTTCTCCGAAAACTATGGTAGAATATACATGTGGTATAACAAACATTGAGGAGTTTTCGGCGATGATAAGTCTTCACAGTGGAGAATTTTTAGAGATAGATATACGGAAATTAATGATTCCATCTGAGCGTGTTGCTCATGTGCAGGTTGGAAATAATCTAGAACATGCACTATTAGTTTTAACCAAAAGTGGATATACGGCCATTCCTGTACTAGATCCACATTATAAATTACATGGTCTAATTAGTACCCCGATTATAATGGATTCCATTCTCGGTCTTGAAAGAATAGAATTTGAACAACTTGAAAAGAAAAGAGTGGAAGAGGTTATGAATGTATCTGTTCCGCGTGTAAAGGATACTGCTTCCATTAAAACCTGTCTAAGACTTTTAGTAAATCATCCTTTTCTTTGTGTAGACACAGAGGATGGTTATTTTGAAGGCATATTGCCTAGAAGTACGGTGTTAACACAATTAAATTTAGCTGTTAATAAGATGAATAAAAGTGATAAATAAGGCTCCCGGATGGGGGCTGTATTATTTTCCTGAGAAAGTGAGGTGCAAAAATGAGTGCTCCGATTTCCCAGCCTAAAAGAGGGCAGACAAATAGACCACTTGTACTAGCAGCAGTCATGCTTGCGATGTTTATGGGAGCAATTGAGGCAACAATTGTTTCTACCGCTATGCCGGCTATAGTGGCTGACCTAGGCGGCTTTACTCTCTACAGTTGGGTTTTTTCAGCTTATCTATTAATGAATGCGGTAACAGTGCTGATTTATGGTAAATTATCAGATTTATTCGGTAGAAAACCGATTCTCTTTATCGGAATCATTATTTTCCTAATTGGATCCATTCTTTGCGGATTTGCCACGTCGATGGAATCATTAATTCTTTTCCGGTTAATCCAAGGGTTTGGGGCAGGAGCTGTTACGCCTATCGCCACCACTATTGTGGGCGATATTTATTCAGCTGAAGAAAGAGCAAATGTACAGGGGTACCTGGCAAGTGTATGGGGAATATCTGCAGTTACGGGACCAGCAGTCGGTGGATTGCTTGTTCAGTATGTAAGCTGGAATTATGTATTTTGGATAAACATTCCACTAGGAATTCTCTCTTTGGCTGGTATAGGATTCTTTTTGCACGAAAACGTTGAGAAGAAAAAACATGAAATTGATTACATAGGTGCATTTTTATTAACCATTTCCATCTCATCATTAATGTTTTTACTTGTTGAGGGTGGCGGAAGGTGGTCCTGGGGCTCTTGGCAAATAATAGCTTTGGCTGTCCTATTCATTATCACACTTGGTATCTTTGTCTTTCATGAAGGTCGCGTCAAAGAACCTGTAATGCCATTTAACATTTGGAAGGAACGCTCTATTTTTGTTGCCAATGTAACAAGTTTGACAACAGGAATCATGTTAATTGGGATTTCCAGTTTTCTCCCGACATTTGTTCAGGGGGTAATGGAACAATCACCGATTGTTGCAGGATTTACATTAACAACTATGTCGATTGGCTGGCCGATAGCGTCTACATTTTCTGGAAAAATGTTAAATTCTCTGGGATACCGTAAAACATCTCTTATCGGCGGTGCAGCCTTAATCCTCGGCAGTGTGGTATTTGTCACCATGACATCCTCTTCAGGACCTCTTTGGGCGGCAGCAGGTTCGTTTATTGTTGGTTTTGGTATGGGAGTAACGTCGACTGCTTTTATAGTTTCTATTCAAAGTACCGTAAGCTGGCAGCAAAGAGGTGTTGCAACTGCTGCTAACATGTTTATGAGGAATCTAGGAAACACAATAGGTGCAGCATTACTTGGAGGAATACTTAATAATCGGCTTGCAAACTACCTAGGTGCAAATGCTTTAAGTACTGAGGAAAAACTAACAGTGGATTCCGCAAACTTATTATTAAAGGAAAATGAACGGGCAAATTTACATGTAACAGTGAAAGAACTGCTTCAGGAGGGCCTGACTCAATCCTTACATTGGGTCTATTATGTAGTACTTGCCTTTGCTATTATAAGTTTAATCCTGATATCATTCATTCCTAAACAAAACCGTGGCTCTGCATAAAATATGCAGGGTTTTTTCTAAATAAAATATTGCAGCTTACTAATGAAAAGTTTTAATTTTCTCTATATAATAAGATAGTGATGTTTAATAAAGTATAAAGGTGGATGGTTTTGTCCTCTATATCTGAATTTCACCTATTATCTGTTTTAGCTCAAGAGATGAATATGCGTAAAGCTTCGGAGAGGCTCTTCGTATCACAGCCAGCGTTATCACAACGACTTCAAACCATAGAGAAAGAGTGGGGAACCAAACTATTTATCCGATCGCAAAAAGGACTTGCCCTTACTCCAGCAGGTGAGCATGTCATTCAATTTGTAAACGAAGTTCTTGGGAAAGAAGAAAAGGTTCGAGAAACAATACATTCCCTTCAATCTGGGGTATCAGGAACATTAAAAATTGCAGTGGCTTCAATTGTTGGTCAAAATTGGCTGCCACCTGTTTTAAAGAAATATAGTGATACCTATC
This sequence comes from Neobacillus driksii, assembly GCF_013409995.1. Taxonomy (GTDB): domain Bacteria; phylum Bacillota; class Bacilli; order Bacillales; family Cytobacillaceae; genus Neobacillus; species Neobacillus driksii. The sequence continues at coordinate 185,116 of NZ_JACCBX010000004.1, read as the reverse complement.
CGCAGGCGAAAATTTCACTTATCACTGGTTGGAGCAGTGAAATACTGAAAAGTTTATATGATGATCAAGTACATATTGGTATTATTCGAGGAATGCCAGACTGGAAAGGGGTAAAAATTAAACTATTCAGCGATCCGCTTTTTTTAGTTGATCGAGATATTACCAGACCTGAACAGTTACTGGAAACAGACAGACCTTTCATCCAATTCAAAAGTGATTCGAATTATTATCAGGAAATACAAGATTGGTGGATGCGCCAATTCAAAACTTCTCCCAAACGAACAATTGTTGTCGACCAGATTGAGACATGTAAGCAATTAACCTTTAATGGTTTAGGATATTCAATCTTACCAGGCATAACGTTGAATAATAGTGAAAAAGAAATTTATAAAATTCCGTTATTAGATGAAAATGGTGATGCTCTACAACGTGATACTTGGTTACTAGCGTATGAGTCTTCCTTTAAACTCAAACAAGTGCAAGCGTTCGTGGATCTCATTAAAGAACATAGCAGTCAAAGCGGCGAATAATTACGTTCATTTCTCTTGTTTTCCAAACTTTAGTTTGGTAAAGTAAACCTAATTATATTTGGAGGTAGTAGTATGAAAATGATGGATGCAAATGAAATTATTTCTTTTATTCAAAACAGCAAAAAGTCAACACCGGTAAAGGTATATGTAAAAGGTGATTTAGAAGGTATTGATTTTGGAAGCAATTCTAAAACCTTTATTAATGGTAGTACCGGTGTGGTTTTTGGTGAATGGTCTGATATTAACCCAGCTCTAGAATCAAACCAAGCAAAAATTGAAGATTATGTAGTTGAAAATGACCGCCGCAATTCAGCGATTCCATTATTAGATACAAAAAATATTAATGCTCGTATTGAACCTGGAGTAACGATTCGGGACCAGGTAGAAATTGGGGATAATGCAGTAATCATGATGGGTGCTGTAATTAATATTGGTGCAGTTATTGGCGAAAAAACCATGATCGACATGGGTGTGGTTCTTGGTGGAAGAGCTACAGTCGGAAAGAACTGTCATATTGGTGCTGGTACCGTTTTGGCTGGCGTAATCGAACCGCCTTCCGCACAGCCTGTCATTATCGAAGATGATGTACTAATTGGTGCAAATGCAGTGGTTTTAGAAGGGGTTAGAGTGGGACAAGGTTCAGTGGTTGCTGCTGGTGCAGTTGTTACGAAGGATGTTCCCCCGTTTACAGTAGTAGCTGGAACTCCTGCTAAAAAAATTAAGGATATTGATGAAAAGACTAAATCTAAAACGGAGATTATGCAAGAACTCCGCCAGCTATAATCTTAAGACAAAGTAAAGCGTGGATAATCTCCACGCTTTCTTTCTAGTAAAGGAGCAATAGAATGAACCCTTTTATTAAAATTCGACGTGATTTGCATTTAATTCCTGAATTAGGATTTCAAGAATATAAGACTCAAGCCTATTTACTATCGTATATAGAAAATTTATCAAAAGAAAGAATATCCATTAAAAAATGGAACACTGGACTTTTTGTAAAAGTTCATGGTCTACACCCAAGAAAAACCATTGGTTACCGTGCCGATATTGATGGTTTGCCAATCGTTGAAGAAACGGGATTAGAGTTTTCTTCTACCCATGAGGAACAAATGCATGCCTGCGGCCACGATTTTCATATGAGTATTGCTCTTGGCGTGCTGACACATTTTGTCGAAAATCCCATTGAAGATAACATTTTGTTTATTTTTCAACCTGCAGAAGAGGGACCAGGCGGTGCGGAACCAATGCTGAAATCCGAGATAATGCAGGAATGGAAGCCAGATATTATTTTTGCCTTACATATCGCTCCAGAATATCCTGTCGGAACAATTGCCCTTAAAGAAGGGTTATTATTTGCTAACACATCAGAGTTATTTATCGACCTAAAAGGGAAGGGAGGGCATGCTGCTTATCCACATTTAACAAATGATATGGTAATTGCTGCCTGCTCGCTTGTCGGTCAGCTTCAAACAATCATTTCACGCAATGTTAATCCATTAGATAGTGCAGTCATTACGATTGGAAAAATCACGAGTGGAACCGTTCAAAATATTATCGCTGAAAAGGCAAGACTCGAAGGGACGATTCGTACACTCTCAGATCAATCTATGGATAGGGTTAAGAAACGGATCGACGCGGTGGTAAAAGGGATCGAGACCAGTTTTGAATGTGAAGCTGTGATTGATTATGGCGCAATGTACCACCAGGTATACAATAATGAGGAGATTACGAGAGAGTTCATTCAATATATGAGGTCACAAACCACTATAGAGGTTATTGAATGCCAAGAGGCAATGACAGGGGAAGACTTCGGATACATGTTGAAGGAAATTCCCGGACTTATGTTTTGGTTAGGTGTGGATTCACCGTATGGACTGCACCATGCCAAATTAAATCCAAAGGAAGATGCAATCGAAGTAGCAATTAATATTCTTACTAGCTATATGACGTATAAAGGAAATTGATATAACACCCTTCTACAAGGCGTTTTATTTTATTCTAATGTGTAAAAATGTTAAACTGAAAATTAGAAAAGATTGTTAAATATCGTCGTTTATTCTTTATGTAAATAGGGTAAACCAATTAAGGGACTATTTAATACAATATGGAGGGATTAGACATGCCGGAACGTATGGTTGCAAAGCAAGCACCAAGATTTGAAATGGATGCTGTATTACCAAACAAGGAATTTGGAAAAGTAAGCCTTGAAGAAAACATGAAAAATGACAAATGGACTGTGTTATTCTTCTATCCAATGGATTTTACATTTGTATGTCCAACAGAGATAACTGCTGTTTCAGACCGTTATGAAGAATTTGATGATTTAGATGCAGTTGTTATTGGTGCTTCTACTGATACAATACATACACACCTTGCTTGGATTAATACAGACCGCAAAAACAATGGCCTTGGTGATTTGAACTATCCATTAGCTGCAGACACTAACCATGTTGTAGCGCGCGATTATGGCGTTTTAATTGAAGAGGAAGGAATTGCGCTTCGCGGTTTATTTATTATCAGCCCTGAAGGTGAATTAATGTATTCTGTTGTTAACCACAACAATATCGGCCGTGATGTCGATGAAACATTACGTGTTCTTCAAGCATTGCAAACTGGTGGTCTTTGCCCAGCGAACTGGAAACCAGGACAAGCTACACTTAATGCTTAATTCTTAAATCTAGGCTGTGTTAAAGAATACTGTTGATTTTAGAACCTGTTGATTGGAGCAGAAGGCGGTTGACTCCTCGAAAATGCTATCGCATTTTCTTCGTTCGTGGGCAAATTCGAGGATGTAAATCAAAGTCCTGCGGGATGAACGAGCTGAGTGAGACCCAGCAGGTGCGAAGCTGTAAGGAGGCTCACGGGCGAGCCCGCGGAAAGCATAGCGCCTCGGGACAGGCAAGGACCGCCTGTCCCTGCGATGATTATTCCAAGAAGCATTCCTTAGTGGAGCGCAAAGCAACAGCCAAGTTTAACACAGTCATATCTAAAATGATTGACCTAACCTTCCGAGTTAGGTCTTTTTTAAAAAGGGGATATGTCATGAAACTACGTGAGCCAATGCCAGAATTAACTGGTGCCGTTGAATGGTTAAATGGAGAAGTTACAAGAGAGGATTTAGTCGGTGATAAACCAACACTTATTCATTTCTGGTCAGTCAGCTGTTACTTATGTAAAGAAGCTATGCCTCAAGTTAATCAATTCCGTGATCAATATAAAGATAAATTAAATGTGGTGGCAGTCCATATGCCTAGATCTGAAGAGGACTTAAACCTCGAGCAAATCAAGCAAGTGGCAGCAGAACATGGAATCAATCAGCCGATTTTTGTTGACAGTGAACATAAACTAACAGAAGCATTCGAAAACCAATATGTCCCTGCTTATTACGTATTCGACCGTGAAGGCAAACTCCGTCACTTCCAAGCAGGTGGAAGCGGCATGAAAATGCTCGAAAAGAGAGTCAACCGTGTACTAGACGAATTAGAAAAACCGGAATAAACAATGACAGGACTGTTCGTTATTTAGCGAGTAGTCTTTTTTATTTTCTGTAACCATCCCAATTTTTTTACGTCGGTATTAATACATAGACAAAAGGGGGTTATCGAAATGAAAAAGGTGATTGGAATAATTGTTTTCCTTTCTTTGATTCTATTTCTATCGGCTTGTAGTTCAAGCAGTAAAAGTGAAGAGTCAAAGATGAGCAGTGACAGTAGTGCGAAAATGGATTCAGGACAGCCTGCTATGGAAGAAAAGTCACAAGTATCGTTTGATAATAATGCAAAACAAGAGAAAGCTGCTCCGACAGATATTGAAGTCCCTAATCAAATGGTTATTTATCAAGCCGATTTACAGCTTCGCGTAAAGAAATTTGAAGAAACCTTGCAAACAATAGAAGAACAGGTTATTAAGTATGGCGGTTATATCTCTGAATCCAATGTTTCTAAGGACGGTGTAGAACAAATAAGCGGGCAAATTACGGTTCGTATCCCGCAAAAAAATTTCCAAGCCTTTTTGCATGACGCAGAGGGTCAAGCTGCTGAGGTGCTCCAGAGGAATTTAACTGGAACAGATGTCACCGAAGAGTATGTTGACCTTGACTCAAGACTTAAATCAAAAAGAGTGGTGGAAGAACGGTTAACATCATTTATGCAATCTGCACAAAAGACAGAAGATTTATTAAAAATTTCTGCAGATTTAGCTGCAGTTCAAGAAGAAATTGAAACGATTCAAGGAAGGATGAAATATTTAGAAAATCAGACTTCATTATCTACAGTTCATATAGCATTATATGAAAATAAGGTCATCGTCCCTAATCTTGAGGATGAAGATTTAAATACTTGGGATAAAACAAAAAAGCAATTTATGAAAAGCACAAACATGATGTTAGCAGCCATTTCGGGTTTATTTGTTTTTATTGTAGGTAATATCCCGATAATAATAATTCTAGCGGTGGCATCTGTTTTCATTTACCTCTATATCAAGAAGAGGCAGAAAAGAAATGGTAACGAATAAATAAGTATATTCAACTAATTTGGATATGCTAAAATGAAAATGGTTAATTGATTTACTGGGGGAGTTTTAGTGAGAAAAAATTTTGCAGTAATAGGACTAGGTCGTTTCGGTGGCAGTATTTGTCGTACTCTTTCAGATGAAGGGTTTGAGGTACTGGCAATTGATAAAAATGAAGAAAGAGTAAATGCTTACGCTATGATAGCCTCTCATGCAGCTGTGGGGGATACAACGGATGAGGCTGTACTAAAAAGTCTTGGCATTCGAAATTTCGATCACGTGATAGTGGCGATTGGTGACGATATTCAATCTAGTATCTTAACCACTTTGATCTTAAAAGAGTTAGGGGTAAATCATATTACAGTTAAAGCACAAAATGATTATCACGAGAAAGTGCTTGTGAAGATAGGCGCTGATAAGGTTGTCCATCCTGAACGAGATATGGGAAGAAGAATTGCTAATAATATGGCGTCCAGCAGTGTGTTAGATTATCTAGAGTTATCGGATGAACATAGCATCGTTGAAATCGTAGCCAACAGTAAGATAAGCGGTCATACAATCATTGATTTAGATATTCGAAAGAAATATGGTTTAAATATTGTAGCGATTAAAAGAGGGATGGATATCATCGTATCTCCAAAGGCAAATGAAGATATCCGAGCAAACGATGTATTAATTGTTATTGGAACAGATGAAGACATTGATCGTTTTGAGCGGAAGGTTATGCAATAAGAAAAGCGGAAGCGCCTTGACCAGGGGCGACAGGCATAAGACGAGTCGTCTAGAAGGTTGGTCTTTACCTTCTAGACGGATTGGCTTATGACCCCGAGCCCCTAGGCGCTGCAGCTAGACAAAAAGAAAAGCGGAAGCGCCTTGACCAGGGGCGACAGGCATAAGACGAGTCGTCTAGAAGGTTGGTCTTTACCTTCTAGACGGATTGGCTTATGACCCCGAGCCCCTAGGCGCTGCAGCTAGACAAAAAGAAAAGCGGAAGCGCCTTTTTAGGCACTTCCGCTTTTTCTTATACTTCCATAATGATTGGTAAAATCATCGGTCTGCGTTTTGTTTTTTCGTAAAGGAACGGTGCTAATGTATCAGTTATTTCATTTTTAATTTCTGACCATTGACTTGTTTTTCGTTCCATTACCTTATTTAAGTGTTTGGTAATCAGGTTCTGAGCATCGTTAATTAAATCACCTGACTCTCTCATATAGACAAACCCTCTAGAAATCAGATCAGGACCGGAAGCAATTTTGAAGTCCTTCATATTAATGCTCACTACGACAACGACCAATCCTTCTTCAGATAGAATCCTTCTATCACGTAAAACAATATTTCCGATGTCACCAATGCCACTGCCATCAATATAAACGGAGCCTGAAGGGATCTTCCCTGCTACTTGTGCGCTGTTATCGGAAAGAGCTAATACTTCACCGTTGTCCATAATAAAACAATTCTCTTCTTCAACACCACAGTCAACAGCTAGTTTAGCATGCATTCTCTGCATTCTATATTCTCCGTGAATAGGCATAAAGAACTTTGGCTTTATTAAACGGAGCATTAGTTTTTGTTCCTCTTGTCCGCCATGTCCTGAGGTGTGGATGTTACTAAGTTTACCATGTATCACTTCAGCACCAGCTCGGAACAACATGTTAATCGTCCTGTTAACACTAATGGTGTTCCCAGGTATCGGTGAAGATGAGAAAACAACAGTATCCCCTGGAATAATTTGAATCTGTCTATGCGTGCCATTAGCAATCCTAGATAAGGCCGCCATAGCTTCCCCTTGGCTTCCGGTACATAAAATTGTTACTTTGTCTGCAGGAAGTCTGTTGATCTGATTTGCTTCAATAAACGTTTCCTTTGGTGCATTTATATAGCCAAGCTCTTGACCAATCGTAATAGCGGATTCCATACTGCGGCCAAAAACTGCAACTTTTCTACCGTTAGCAACTGCCGCCTCAACTACTTGCTGCAATCTGTAGATATTAGACGCAAAGGTAGCGAATATTACCCGGCCCGTGACCTTTCGGAAAATGTCATCAATGCTTTCGCCAACAAGACGTTCGGACATCGTAAATTCTGGAATTTCACTATTCGTACTATCTGATAATAAACATAGTACGCCTTCTTTTCCGATTTCAGCCATTTTGGTTAAATTAGCCGGTTCACCTACTGGAGTGAAGTCGAATTTGAAGTCACCAGTATGAACGATTTGCCCTGGCGGAGTTTTTACAACGATTCCGTAAGAATCTGGAATACTATGTGTGGTTCTGAAAAAAGAAACAGACGTCTTGCGGAACTTGATTACATCATCTTCTTGAATGACATTTAACTTTGCCGTTCTTAAAAGCCCATGTTCTTCAAGTTTATTTTTAATTAGTCCTAATGCCAGCTTTCCGCCATAAATAGGAATATTTACTTGTCGTAACAGATAAGGGATACCGCCAATATGATCCTCATGTCCGTGGGTAATAAATAACCCTTTAATTTTATCTTCGTTCTTTACTAAGTAGGTATAATCGGGAATAACATAATCAATCCCTAATAACTCATCCTCTGGGAACTTGATCCCTGCATCAATCAGGATGATTTCATCCTGAAATTGTACTGCATATGTGTTTTTTCCGATTTCGCCCAAACCGCCTAAAGCAAAAACAGCAGTTTGGTCATTTTTTACAAATTTCATAAATTATCAAATCTCCAATACATTATAATCTTCATTTTGTTTTTCATATTCTAAAAATGCTCCGCTTACTTCTTGTACAAGTTCAACATTGTATCCACGATCTGCAATTTTTTTACGAACATCCCTAACAGATTCTCCTTCAACATAGAGAACCTTTGTTTTCTCTCTGACTGGAACTTCCTTGATGTTTTCCTGAAAATAAACCTTAAATACCATAATAAATCGCTCCTTAATCGATCATAACTTTTTTTATTATATAAAATAATTACATTTTTTTCATTTAAATTCACTTTTCACCTAAAAAGTAAACGCTTAGACCTATTAGAAAAAATATGTAAATAATACACTGATAATCAATTTACAATAAGGAAGGAGCCCTTCGCAAGTTTGAAGGGCTCGAAAAAAGTTGTAGTTAGGCAATTGATTTTTTTCGCAGTAAATCGTTCCACTGTTTTAAGAGCTTCTTTCTTAGCTTCTTTAACATAGTGGATCATCTCCTTACTTCCTATTTTAAACGATCCTTGTCCAATGTAAAGCAAGCCACGATAGATTATTGCAGTTTTTTTTTATTCAATCATTTTTATACTAATATTATATGGTATAAACAGGATTTCTTTCATGGATAAACATGGAAGAATTATGAAGTTTTATTAAATTGACAAATATTCTGGTTATGGTTAGTGTTTATTGAGAGGAAAATTATAGAAGAGCTTTGTTGTTATTAAAGTAAAGAGGAGTTAGAATTATATGAAAAAAATTGTTTTTTTTGATATAGATGGGACACTGCTCGACCATGAAAAAAAACTTCCAAGCAGTACAAAAAAAGCGATTCAAACTCTGAAGGAGAATGGTGTGTTCGTAGCGATTGCAACCGGAAGAGCACCTTTCATGTTTCCAAGTTTGAAAAAAGAATTAGATATTGATTCATACGTTAGTTTTAATGGACAGTATGTTGTGTTTGAAAATGAAGCAATCTATAAGAACCCGCTCAACCAATCTGAGTTGGGAAGGTTTCTGCAGGAAACAGCTGCCAATGACCATCCATTAATCTTTATGAGCGAAGTGACCATGAAGAGTACTACACATTTCCATCCTTATATAGAGACAAGTATGGACAGCTTGTTATTTCCACATCCGGAAGAGGACAAAAATTTCTATGTAGACAAAGAAATTTATCAATCCTTACTATTCTGTAAAGAAGGTGAGGAGAAGTTCTATTTTGAAAATTTCCCTGAATTTGATTTTATAAGGTGGCATCCATATTCAGTTGATGTCTTACCAAAAGGTGGTTCTAAAGCTGAAGGAATAAAACAAATGATAGACAGACTAGGTTTTGATCTAAAGGATGTTTATGCATTCGGCGACGGCTTAAACGATCTAGAAATGCTTAAAGCGGTTGGAACCGGTGTTGCAATGGGGAATGGCGTTCCCGAGGCTAAGGCACTTGCAAACTTTGTGACAACGAATGTTTCGGATGATGGAATTTGGAATGGATTGAAAGAATTGAAACTCATTTAATTATAGAAAAAAGCGTAAGGTCCTAGAAGACCTTGCGCTTTTATTATCTTTCAATAGCAATAGCACCTTCAATTGGTTTGAAGGGATCTTGTTTATTAATGTGATCATAAAACATGATTCCATTTAAATGATCAATTTCATGTTGAAAGCAAATAGCTGGAAGCCCCTTTAAACGGAGTTTAATCTCTTCGCCTTCAAGGGTAGTTCCTTTTACAGTAATTCGAGCAAATCTTTCTACGTAGCCTGGAATCTCCTCGTCTACTGAAAGACAGCCTTCTCCTGAGACCAAATACGCTTTTTCAACGGAATGACTGACAATTTTGGGATTATATAATCCGTAGCTGTATAAGTTACCTTTGTCATCATATAGATGAACAGCAATCATCCGCTTTGAAACATTGATCTGCGGCGCAGCTAAACCAATCCCAGGTCGTAATCCATATTGTGAAGCAATTTCAGGGTTTTGACTATTTTTCACATACGCTAAAAGACTTTCAAGTATTTTCTTCTCTTCATCCGAAGGCGGCATGGATACTTCAGCCGCTACTTTTCTTAATGTAGGGTGGCCGTCTCGAATAATATCATCCATCATTAACATGAATCCATTCACTCCTGTGTAAATACTAAGGATATTAATATTCATTAGTCTATCAGACTATTCGAGAAAAGTTAATTGTTGCATGTGATATTGTCAAAAATAAGAAGTATAGATATAGTAAGAATTGTAATGATTAAGGGGGTTGCAAAGTGTCTGCTATCAGCGTTAAGCGTATTATTTTTTCTACCCTCGCAATCAGTTTTTTATTAACTGGCTGCGTTAGCAAAGAAAAGACAACTGAAAGAATGTATCAAGCCTTAGAAAACATAGTAGAAGCAGAAAAAGCATTTGAGGAGCAGCAAGAGCCTCTCGTAGAGTTAGAAAAGCAAGAAAAGGAAATTTATAATCAGATAATGGCTCTCGGTATGAAGCAGCATGATGAGATTGTAAAGCTTTCTGATGAGGCACTTTCAATTATTGATAAAAGAAGAGAGCACCTGCAAAAGGAAATAGACAGTATCAATGCTTCAAAAGCAGAATTTAAGAATTCCGAAGAAATAAGGAATGAAATAGACAATTCTGAGCAAAGGAAAAAAGTCACTGAGCTATTAGAAATAATGAGTAATAGATATAAAGTACATAATAAGCTTGCAAAGGAATATTCAACTGCATTAGATAATGATAAAGAATTGTATCAGATGTTAAAAAATGAGAGTATCTCATACGAAAAGCTAGAAGATCATGTTACGAATTTAAATACTATCTATCAAAAGGTATATGACGCAAATGAAGAATTTAATGAATTAACAGCACAATATAATAAGAAAAAGCTTGAATTTTATGAAGAAGCAGGACTTAAACTTGAAAACGAATAAAAAATCGACCGCCATGGTCGATTTTTTTGTTGGTAAAGTAAGATATATTAATATAACAGAACCGATCACTGGGTGGTACAGAGGTTTTAGATTGATATTAAGTTAATATTATTTCCATGTTGTAAAATTATTAAAACATAGTATTTGACGAGTGTATTGAGTTGATGTAAACTCAATATGGAATTAATTATTGTACCATTAATTTTTTGAAAAATTATAGTACAGAACAACAGATAACGAAAGAAAGGTAATCGTGATGTTGTTTAAGGTTTTTGGGTAATCTAATATGAGTGAATTTATTTTTTTACATTATTGTAATGAGAGAAAGGAAGATGTGACGAATGGCATCTAAAACCCAAAATGCTCAGCTCGATGCTAAGAAAGTACTCGAAGCTGTAGAAAATCAGTTTACAACGCTTCAAATATTAAATGAAGAAGGCGAAGTCGTTAATGAGGCAGCAATGCCTGACTTAAGCGATGAACAGCTTCAAGAATTAATGCGCCGTATGGTCTATACTCGTATCCTTGACCAGCGTTCTATTTCATTAAATCGTCAAGGACGTCTTGGCTTCTATGCACCAACTGCAGGGCAGGAAGCTTCTCAATTAGCTTCACAATTCGCCCTAGAAAAAGAAGATTTTATATTACCAGGCTATCGTGATGTTCCACCAATCGTATGGCATGGTCTTCCATTATATCAAGCATTTTTATGGTCCAGAGGTCATTTAGCAGGCGGACAAATTCCTGATGGAGTGAATGTTGCGATTCCTCAAATTATTATTGGTGCGCAGTATGTTCAAACTGCAGGTGTAGCCTTAGGATTGAAAAAACGTGGAGTTAAAGCTGTGGCACTTACATACACAGGTGATGGCGGAACATCTCAAGGTGATTTCTATGAAGGAATGAACTTTGCAGGTGCATACAATGCTCCAGCGATCTTTATCGCTCAAAATAACCGTTTTGCGATCTCCACTCCTGTTGAAAAGCAAACGGCAGCAAAAACACTTGCTCAAAAAGCTGTTGCTGCTGGTATAGCTGGAATCCAAGTAGACGGTATGGATCCATTAGCCGTTTATGCAGCTGTTCGTGAAGCACGTGATCGTGCTATTAATGGAGAAGGACCTACATTTATTGAAACGTTAACATACCGATATGGTCCACATACAATGGCCGGTGATGATCCAACACGTTACCGTACTGCTGAATTAGATAATGAATGGGAAAAGAAAGATCCGTTAGTACGTTTCCGTAAATTCCTTGAAAAGAAAGGTCTATGGAATGAGGAAAGAGAAAACGAAGTAATCGAGCAAGCGAAAGAAGAAATTAAAGAAGCACTTAAACAAGCAGATGCTGCTCCTAAGCAAAAGGTAACGGACCTAATCAACATAACTTATACCGACTTACCTCAAAACTTAAAAGAGCAACATGAAATTTATTCAGCAAAGGAGTCGAAGTAAGTCATGGCTCAAATGACAATGATTCAAGCAATTACAGATGCAATGCGTGTGGAATTAAAAAATGATCCGAACGTATTGGTTTTTGGTGAAGATGTTGGTGTAAACGGCGGTGTTTTCCGTGCAACCGAAGGATTGCAAAATGAATTTGGCGAGGATCGTGTATTTGATACACCATTAGCTGAATCAGGTATCGGCGGTTTAGCTGTTGGTCTAGCATTACAAGGCTTCCGTCCAGTTCCAGAAATCCAATTTTTTGGTTTTGTATATGAAGTTATGGATTCAATTTCTGGACAGGCTGCTCGCCTTCGTTTCCGTACAGGCGGAAAATTTAGTGCTCCAATCACTTTCCGTTCACCATTCGGAGGAGGCGTACATACACCAGATATGCACGCTGACAGCTTAGAAGGATTAATGGCACAACAGCCTGGCATAAAGGTTGTTATCCCATCAACACCTTATGATGCAAAAGGTCTTCTTATCTCAGCAATCCGTGATAATGATCCAGTTATTTTCCTTGAGCATATGAAATTATATCGTTCATTCCGTCAAGAAGTTCCTGAAGGAGAATATACCATTCCGCTAGGCAAAGCAGATGTAAAGCGTGAAGGTACGGATCTTTCTATTATTACTTATGGTGCAATGGTACATGAATCTCTAAAAGCTGCAGAAGAGCTAGAGAAGGAAGGGTTCTCTGCAGAAGTAATCGATTTGCGTACTGTTAGCCCGATTGATATTGAAACGATTATTGCGTCTGTTGAAAAAACAGGCCGTGCAATTGTTGTTCAAGAAGCTCAAAAGCAAGCTGGTGTAGCAGCAAATGTAGTGGCTGAAATTAGCGATCGTGCGATTTTAAGCTTAGAAGCACCTGTACTTCGTGTAGCAGCACCAGACACGATTTACCCATTCCCGCAAGCAGAAGCAGCTTGGCTTCCAAACTATAAAGATGTAATTGAAACAGCGAAAAAAGTTTTAACATTCTAATATAAGTGGGGGAATAGTATTACTGTTTCCCGCTTATTTCTTAACATTGAACGGAAGAAATCTATGCAAAAATAGGAGGATGAATCCCAAGTGAGCGCAACCGCAACCACATTCCAATTTAAAATGCCTGACATTGGTGAAGGTATACATGAAGGCGAGATTGTTAAATGGTTCATAAAGCCAGGTGATAAAGTCCAGGAAGATGATGTACTTTGCGAAATTCAAAATGATAAAGCAGTTGTAGAGATCCCTTCACCTGTTGAAGGTACTGTACTTGATGTTTTAGTAGCTGAAGGAACTGTTGCGACAGTTGGACAGGTGTTAGTTACATTTGATGCACCTGGTTACGAAAACCTTCAATTCAAAGGCGACGAACATGCTGAAGAAGCACCAAAACAAGTAGCGGCACCAGCGCCAGCTACTGCAGCTGCTCCTGAGGGACAAACAACACCACCGCCAGCTCCACCAGCATATGGTATTGGCGTAACAGAACCACAAGTACAAGTGGAAGTAGATCCTAACCGAAAAATTATTGCGATGCCATCAGTTCGTAAGTATGCGCGTGATAAAGGTGTGGAAATTACACAAGTCCCAGGTTCTGGTAAAAACGGACGAATTGTAAAAAGTGATATTGACGCATTCTTAAGCGGCGGTGCGGCTGTAACAGCACCACAAGCGGCAGCAACTCAAGCACCAGCAGCTGTTCAGGCGGAGGAAGCACCAAAAGCTGCTCCAATCCCACAAGGAGAATATCCTGAAACACGTGAGAAGATGAGCGGAATCAGAAAAGCAATTGCAAAAGCAATGGTAAATTCAAAACATACTGCACCGCACGTAACTCTTATGGATGAAATCGATGTAACCAAACTTGTTGCACATCGTAAAAAATTCAAAGAAGTTGCAGTGGCTAAGGGTATCAAGTTAACATTCTTACCATACATCGTAAAAGCATTAACAAGTGCTTTACGTGAATTCCCTGCTTTAAATACATCACTTGATGACGCAACAAGTGAAATTATCCATAAGCATTACTATAATATTGGAATTGCAGCTGATACTGAAAAAGGTTTATTGGTACCAGTTGTAAAAGATGCTGATCGCAAATCAGTATTCTCAATTTCAAATGAAATCAATGAATTAGCTGGAAAAGCACGTGATGGAAAACTAGCTCCAAACGAAATGAAAGGTGCTTCATGTACCATTTCGAATATCGGATCTGCTGGCGGCCAATGGTTTACACCAGTCATTAACCATCCTGAAGTGGCAATCCTTGGTGTTGGTCGTATTGCTGAAAAACCAATCGTACGTGATGGTGAAATTGTGGCAGCTCCAGTATTAGCATTATCATTAAGCTTTGACCACAGAATGATTGATGGAGCGACAGCTCAAAATGCATTAAATCACATTAAGAGATTATTGAACGATCCAGAACTATTGTTAATGGAGGCGTAACAAATGGTAGTAGGAGATTTCCCAATTGATACCGATACTATAGTTATCGGAGCAGGCCCTGGCGGTTATGTTGCTGCTATTCGTGCAGCACAGTTAGGTCAAAAAGTGACAATCGTTGAAAAGGAATATATTGGCGGAGTTTGTTTAAACGTGGGTTGTATTCCCTCAAAAGCAGTTATTGCTGCTGGACACCGTTACGAAGTAGCGAAACACTCTGATACATTCGGAATTAAAGCTGAAAATGTAACAGTTGATTTTTCAAAGGTTCAAGAATTTAAAGCAGGAATCGTGAAAAAGTTAACTGGTGGTGTTGAGGGTTTATTAAAAGGAAATAAAGTTGATATTGTTCGTGGAGAAGCATACTTTGTGGATGGTAATTCATTACGTGTGATTGGCGAAAATTCTGCCCAAACTTACAATTTTAAAAATGCAATTATCGCATCAGGTTCTCGTCCAATTGAACTGCCAACATTTAAATATTCAAAACGAATACTTAATTCAACAGGTGCTTTAAATTTACAAGAACTTCCTGAAAAAATCGTAGTCATCGGCGGCGGTGTAATCGGTATTGAACTGGGAGGTGCCTATGCGAATTTTGGCACTCAAGTAACGATTCTTGAAGGTGCAGATGACATTTTGGGCCTTGGTGTCTTTGAAAAGCAAATGGCGGCACTTGTTAAGAAAACCATGAAGAAAAAAGGTGCTGAATTCTTTACAAAGGCTATGGCCAAAGGTGTAGAAGAAAGCGAAAATGGTGTTGTTGTAACGTTTGAAGTTAAAGGCGAAGAAAAGAAAGTTGAAGCAGATTACGTATTTGTTATGGTTGGACGTCGACCAAATACGGATGAAATGGGTCTTGACCAAATCGGAGTGAAGGTAACAGACCGTGGACTGATAGAGATTGACAATCAGTGCCGTACAAGCGTTTCAAACATATATGCGATTGGTGATGTTGTGGCGGGTCCGCAATTAGCTCACAAAGCTTCATATGAAGGAAAAATCGCTGCTGAGGCAATCGCTGGGCACAATGCTGTAATTGACTACTTAGGCATTCCTGCTGTTGTTTTCTCCGATCCTGAACTAGCTAGCGTAGGTTATACTGAAGAGCAAGCAAAACAAGAAGGAATCGATGCTACTTCAGCGAAATTCCCATTTGCAGCAAATGGTCGTGCTCTATCACTAGACAGTGGAGATGGCTTTGTTAAATTAGTTTCTCGTAAAGAAGACGGCGTCTTAATCGGTGCGCAAATTGCAGGTGCAAGTGCGTCGGATATGATTGCTGAGCTAGGGTTGGCACTTGAAGCAGGAATGACAGTCGAAGATTTAGCATTGACTATTCATGCTCATCCAACATTAGGTGAAATCACTATGGAAGCTGCTGAGGTTGCACTTGGTACTCCAATACATGTTCTAAAATAGATCAAATGAAAGTCCTTTCCAGTAATGATTTGGAAAGGACTTTCATTTTTTTTATCGAAATATAAATAAATCTGCGCTTCAATCATATATTTAAAACACTATCATCTAATATTTTAGAAATATCTTGAGTGGTGATGAATGATGCGGATTTACGTTATTATGATAGTACAATTAATGATTTGGAGTGCATTTACGTTCATTGAGTGGCTGTCTAAGCATGATCAACTGCTATACAAGGTTATAATGTTCTTTGTTTTCTTTTACTTAGCTTTTGCACTTTGCAATCGAGTGACACAATCAACGGCAAAAACCCTTTTTATTACATCACTTAGCCTCGTGATTTATTCTTCGATTCATTATACACTTGCACTAATAACACATTAAAAAACTCCCACAGATGGGAGTTGAGTGGCTTACTTTCTTGGATAATAATACATGATTCGTTCGTTAAAAAGGTGTAATTCTCCTTGTAATTTCTTTGCTAGGAATTTGCAAAATTCATTTGCTTTCCCTTTATCACCGAATGTTGACTGTTCTGGAAGCGTGACTTGTATGTATGTTTGAATTCTTTCCGTACCGTCTTCATCACGAACCATTTCTTTGTCGACACCAAATAAAATTGCGTTATAACGTTCATTCGTTGATTGTAAATAAAACCATTTTCCTTTGCCTTCACTTTTTTCTTTCAATTCGTAAGGGAATGCCGAGTCACCATATTCCCAATTTACTTGATTCCCTGTTTTACTCGTAATATTTTTATAATAAGATAAGAATTCTTTTACTTCCTCTACCGTAATTGTTTGTTGTGCAGATGAAGGCACTAGTTTAATAAATGCATTTTCAGCCATCATCATCCCCCCTAGTCCCATTGATATCTCTTTTATTCTAGCATTGTAAAAAGCTTGATGACAACATTTAGTCACATAAATGTCATTTGTTATTAGTAGAAAAATAAATTATAATAATATTCTGAATACTATTAAAAAAAGGAGGACTCATATGGAATTATTTGATAAGCTCTATGATGAGCACGAAAATGTAAAAGTAAGGTTTATAGGATTTACGACAGAACATACTCGTTATGATTTTGGGATTATTTACACCAACATGTTTTTTGGTAAACCTCTTGTTGTCTGCATGCAAACTGGCCGTTCCACTCTCCTCGATCCTAAAGAAATAGAAGATATCGAATACCTTCAAAATGCATTCCGAATACCAGATAAACAGCAAGCTGCAGATTTAGCTGAGTTCTTCAGGGAAACCCTCCCGGAAATCCCATTTGTTACCCAATATGAATAGTTGGACAGTAAAAGGTCTATTAAAGACCTTTTTTTGTGAAAAAATATTTAAATGTGACATACAATTTAGGCTTGAAAAATCTAATGTGTTATATTATTATTAAATTAACAACAATAAAACGTTTTCAATGTAGTGCACATTTCATAATGAAAAGGGGATTGAAAAGATGGGTACAATCGTTTGCCAAGCTTGCGACTCAACAATTGATCATTTTGAAGATGAAAAAGTAACAGTTCTCTATTCAAGATGTAATTGTTGCGATGATCGCCATTCCGAAGAAGAAAGATAAAAATTTCTTTAAATAAAATAGAAACAGGATTCCTCAATGGAATCCTGTATTTTTATTTTATAGCTTTATATTCCTTGATTACCCGAATAGTTTTGATTTCTTCATCCTCTGGTCCTTGAACAGGCAAACCAGCTTCGAGGTTTTCACGAACATAGTGGAGATTTTCTTTTGTAATAATTTCACCTGGGATGAAAATTGGAATTCCGGGTGGATAGACCATAATAAATTCGGCTATTATTCTTCCTTCTGATTCTTCAAAAGGTATAACTTCAGTATCTGCATAAAAGGCATCTCTTGGGGTCAATGCAAGAACTGGAATATCAGGAAGAAGAACTTGGATAGGTTCGAACTTTTCATTAAGATGTTCGCGTTCCTCAGCAAGTTCTTTTAAAGCATTAACCAAAATGTCGCCTTCCACTGCTGTATCGCCAATGGTTATGATACAAAGGATGTTATAGAGGTCAGACATTTCTACTTCAATATTATGTTTTTCCCTTAGCCACTTTTCAACCTCATAACCCGTTAATCCTAATTCTTTTACCGAAATAATTAATTTAGTTGGATCATAATCAAATGTTGCTTTGGAACCTAAGATTTCTTCGCCAACACAATGTAGATGATTAATTTCATTAATTCTTTTTCTAATTGATTGTGCAAGATCAATCGTTTTATCAATTAACTCTTTTCCCTTAGTTGCTAATTGTTTTCTAGCAACGTCAAGGGAAGCAAGTAATAAATAGGAAGTTGAAGTCGTTGTAAGCATACTTAGTATAGCTTGAACGTGCTTGGCAGAAACAAGGCCCTCTTTAACGTTTAAAATAGAGCTTTGTGTCATGGACCCGCCAAGTTTATGGACGCTCGTTGCAGCCATATCAGCACCAGCCTGCATGGCAGATAGCGGCAAATCATCGTGAAAATGGATATGAACCCCATGTGCTTCATCAACTAGAACCGGAACATTATGAGAGTGAGCAATTTCGACTATTCTTTTTAAATCTGCTGAAATTCCAAAATACGTCGGGTTAATCACTAGGATGGCTTTCGCATCTGGATGCTGATTTAATGCCTTTTCTACTGATTCGGTCGTAATTCCATGAGATATACCTAGATCCTCATCGATTTCCGGGTGAATAAAAACAGGGATTGCACCGGAAAAGACTATAGCCGACATAATTGATTTATGAACATTCCTTGGGACAATAATCTTATCCTCAGGTCCACAAACCGCCATAATCATAGCAATGATCGCACCACTTGTTCCTTGAACAGAAAAGAAAGTTCTATCTGCGCCGAAGGCTTCTGCAGCTAAATCTTGTGCTTGTTTAATGATTCCTTTTGGCTGATGAAGGTCATCGAGAGGACCAATATTAATTAAGTCTATCGATAATGCATTATCACCAATGAAATTTCTAAAATCTGGATCGATTCCAACCCCTTTTTTATGCCCGGGAATATGGAATTGAACTGGATTGTTTTTTGCATGTTCTAATAAACCGCTAAATAACGGTGTTTGGTTTTGAGACAATTTATTTCCACACCTCTTTATATACAAAATACATTAATATCAATACAAAACAAATGAATTATAGCACTAATAATAGTGCTTGCATAGAAAATTGTGTCTTAAAATATACACTTTTTTATCTGTTACCTTAGTTTCTCAATAAAACAGGAAAATTAACCTTTAAAGGAGAAATATGAAGGTAACGTTATTAGGAGGGGTTTCGGATGAATTGGCAAACGCGCGTGACGGAAATACTTAATATCAAATACCCTATAATACAGGGAGGGTTAGCTTATCTAGCCTATTCTGAACTAGCTGCAGCCGTTTCGAATGCAGGTGGACTTGGGCAAATTACAGCAATGTCTCTTGAGAGTCCTACTAAGCTTCGGGAGGAAATTAGAAAAGTTAAAAAGCTGACGAATAAACCATTCGGAGTTAATTACGCAATTGGACAGCATAATCGACCTTTTGAAGAAATGCTTCAAGTGGCTATTGATGAAGATGTCCCTGTTGTATCCATGACGGGTGGTAATCCTGCACCGATATTCGAACAGTTAAAAGGAACATCGATAAAAAGATTGGTTCTTGTTGCGGCTAGAAGGCAGGCTGAAAAAGCTGAAGAATTAGGTGCAGATGCAGTAATGGTAGTGGGGCAGGAAGGCGGAGGTCATTTAGGCAGGGATGATATTGGTACGATGGTATTAATCCCTCAAGTAGTAGATGCAGTTTCTATCCCAGTAATAGCATCTGGCGGTATTGGTGATGGCAGGGGACTTATGGCAGCTCTTAGCTTGGGAGCAGAAGGAATTGAAATGGGGACACGTTTTATTGCCACCAAGGAATGCGTACATGCGAATGACATTTATAAGAAAAGGCTTATTGAAGGGTCAGAAGCTAATACCGTTGTGATCAAACGAAGTCTTGGTGCGCCAGCACGTGCAATTTCAAATAATTGGACAAATAAAATACTCGAAATAGAGAAAGAATTTGGCAATTACGAACAATTGAAGAATTATATTAGCGGCCAAGCCAATAAACGATATATATATGATGGAGTAGAAGATGAAGGCTTTGCATGGGCAGGACAGGTAATGGGACTTATTAAAGATATCCCAACCGTAGCAGAATTATTTAATCGTATGATTTGCGAAGCGGAACAAATTCGTGAAAAATGGGCAAAATAAAGGTATTATACATAAATGGAAGGCTGTGTTAAGTTAATTAGTGCTTTTAGAACTCAGTTGATTTGCGCGGAAGGCACGAAGACTCCTGCGGGAGGACGGGGCAGGGGAGACCCCGCAGGCGCTTAAGCGCCGAGGAGGCTCCTCGAACCGCCCGCGGAAAGCGAAGTGCCTCGTGACAGGCAAAACCGCCTGTCCCTGCGGTGATTATTCGAAGAAGCTTTCCTTAGTGGAGCGCAAATCAACTGGCTAATTTAACACAGCCATATAGAAATAAATTGAGCAGGTGAAAATATGGAGTACCAATACCCGATTGATTATCATTGGACAACAGATGAAATTGTTGACGTAATAAAATTTTACGAAGCAATAGAAAGAGCTTATGAAAAAGGCATTGAACGTGATGAATTGATGGATATCTATCGTCGATTCAAGGAAATTGTCCCTGGTAAAGCAGAAGAAAAGACGCTTTGCGGTGAATTTGAGGACATTAGCGGCTATTCTTCCTATAGAACGATAAAAAAAGCCAAAAATGCCTCACCAGGCGAAAAAATTTCAATGAAATAAAAAAGAAAAACTCCGAACGAATGTTCAGGAGTTTTTTATTTAATATTAAGAGCAATCTTATATAATGGTGCAACTTTAGTAAAGACATATTCAACTTCCTTAAGGAACTCCTCAGCACTTAAATGTAGCAAGTCCTCACGTTTAATCTCATATCCGCATAAGATTTCTGCCTTTTTTATATTCTCCAGCCGTTCAAACATACCTCGTAAATCCTCTTTTTTTAATTGTCCATGTGGCACTGATTCAGGTTTCATATGGTCCAAAGACCAAACAAAGTCTTTAGGTATTTCTTTATAGATTTTGTTTATTTTTTTTGTGAATCTTGCTGCAAATTCTTGTTTATGAGGTGCTTCATAAATGACAGCAAACCAGATAAATAAATGAGTATGCCACAGACCTATTTGAAAATGCGGAAGCATTTTGTAACCACGAGGATTATTTGCAAATGCCACCCATGTATCTTTAGGAGGATTTATCGTACGTCTTGCGTGTTTGGCAACATGGATATGCATTTCATCACCCGTTAATGTTGTTAAGGTTGGTGCAAAATACTGTCCTAGACTTTCTAATTTTGGGCGAATCCTTTCTTTTAATGCTTCCATTCTTGGCTCTAATCCATCTATTTGAAATACATCGAAATCTTCATTATTAAAACCTTTAAAGTCCATCTGCAAAACCTCCATTTGTAGACATTTGTCATTCATTGTAGCATACTAGCGAAAATTCTTGAAACTAAGTGCTTATATGGGTTAACGCACATATTTGTTGCAACCTTACATAGTGGCTCATATTATATTACTAAAAATAGTCTGAAAAATTAAATAATAATTGAAGGGAGAAAGCTAACATGAAACAATTGATGAATACTTCACTAAAAAAAGTTGGCGAGAAGGAAAGGTTGGCATATTTACGATTAGAAATGGATTATGAGCTGGCCACATTGTTTGAAGCAATTGAAGAAAAAAATGAAAAAAAGATGAAGGAATGTAAACAGAAATTAGAAAAAATCCGCCAAGAGTTAGTAAAACTTAAAGCTCTTTGATAATTTGTTTTCAAAGGGGATACCACTTAGAATGACAATAAAGAATTTCATATTGATATTATAAAACGAACTCTGTGTAGGAAAGTGGAGAGTTCGTTTATTGTTTTGCCATTAAAAATAAAGGAGTAAAAAGTTGAAGGCATACATAAATTTAATTAAGCTTAGTATATGTACATATAAGGATTGAAAAAGTGGAGGGATAAAATGGACTGGCATTACGTAGATCTACAGGCTAAGCAATGGGTAATGGAAGCTGGTGATAAAATTAGGGATTCTTTTACTGAAACGTTAAATATCCAAACCAAATCAAATCCTAATGATTTAGTGACCAATATAGATAAACAAATTGAACAATTCTTTATTAATAAAGTAAGAAAAACCTTCCCAAACCATAGAATTTTGGGTGAAGAAGGTTTTGGGGATGAAGTAAATACTCTTGATGGCGTTGTATGGATTATCGACCCAATTGATGGAACAATGAATTTTATCCATCAACAGAGAAATTTTGCTATTTCTCTAGGTGTGTTTGAAAATGGTATAGGGAAAATTGGGATTATTTATGATGTAGCACATGATGAATTATATCATGCTGTTACTGGGCAAGGTGCATTTATGAACGATACTAAGCTGCCTCCTTTAAATCAAGCGACAGTAAAAGAATCGATTATTGCTTTAAATGCAACCTGGGTGATGGAGAATCATCGTATTGACCATAACTTGCTTATACCGCTGGTTAGAGATGCAAGAGGAACAAGATCGTACGGAACAGCTGCTCTTGAAATGGTATTTGTCGCAACAGGGAGAGTCGATGCTTATATTTCAATGAGATTGTCACCTTGGGATGTTGCTGCTGGTTCAGTTATAATTGAGGAATTAGGCGGTGTTGTCACTAATTTAAGAGGAAATAAGTTGGATTTCCTCTCAAAAGATTCATTACTTGTGGCTAAGCCAGGTCTGCATCAAACCATCATTAATGATTATCTTAAAGAAGGTAAATGGTAAATAAAAAGAAGCCTGCAGGCTTCTTTTTTGTATAGCTACATCGCCTAGGCGTTAGCTTTTCTTTTTACAGTTCACCTTTTGCTCTATATTTTGCTTTTGTTTTAAATCCTAAGCCCATTACAACAACTAGTGCAAGGATACTGCCAATTACCCCTAAGATACTTTCTTCCCCAATTGCCACGCCTATGCCCATTATACTAGTTGCTGCCAGTACAGCAAAAACGACAAAAATCCATTTAATTTGCTTCATTTTGCTATTCCCCTTGTCATCTAAAAAATAAAATAATATTTGTGATAATTGATATAGCTATATATTACATAAAATGAAGTTAGCTTTCCACCATAAATGTGGTATAATACTTTAGTTGTATATGGGAAACTATAAATAGCTAAAATTTTTTGAAATATAGGCAGGAGTGAATTACTTGAAAATAAGAGAAGATATTCGCAATATAGCAATCATCGCGCACGTTGACCACGGCAAAACAACCTTGGTTGACCAATTATTAAAGCAATCAGGAACATTTCGTACAAATGAGCACGTTGAAGAACGTGCAATGGATTCGAATGACCTGGAAAGAGAACGTGGAATAACGATTCTCGCTAAAAACACAGCAATCCAATATAAAGATACACGAATCAATATTTTAGATACACCGGGACATGCTGATTTTGGCGGCGAAGTTGAACGTATCATGAAAATGGTTGATGGTGTATTACTTGTTGTTGATGCTTATGAAGGAACAATGCCTCAAACTCGCTTTGTACTAAAAAAGGCATTAGAGCAAAACTTAACCCCAATTGTTGTTGTTAATAAAATTGACCGTGATTTTGCTCGTCCATTAGAAGTAATTGATGAAGTAATTGATTTGTTTATTGAACTAGATGCAAATGAAGATCAACTTGAGTTCCCAGTTATCTTTGCTTCTGCAATAAATGGGACGGCAAGCACTGATCCTGAAAAACAGGACGAAAACATGCAATGTCTATATGATTCCATTGTCGAACACATCCCAGCACCAATTGACAATCGCGATGAGCCATTACAATTCCAAGTTGCCCTTTTAGACTATAATGATTATGTTGGAAGAATCGGAATTGGGCGCGTTTTCCGCGGTACCATGAAAGTTGGGCAACAGGTGGCATTAATGAAGATAGACGGTTCCGTTAAACAATTCCGTGTAACGAAAATCTTTGGTTTCTTTGGTTTAAAACGTCAGGAAATTCAAGAAGCAGTAGCAGGTGACTTAATTGCTGTTTCTGGTATGGAAGATATCAATGTTGGTGAAACGGTTTGTCCAGTTGAGCACCAAGAAGCATTACCAATTCTAAGAATTGATGAACCAACACTACAAATGACGTTTGTTGTAAATAACAGCCCATTTGCAGGCAGAGAAGGTAAGTATCTAACATCTAGAAAGATTGAAGAAAGACTTCTTGCTCAATTGCAAACGGATGTAAGCTTACGTGTCGAAAATACTGATTCTCCCGATGCATGGATCGTTTCAGGCCGTGGTGAACTTCATTTATCTATCTTAATTGAAAACATGCGCCGTGAAGGGTATGAGCTCCAAGTTTCTAAGCCAGAAGTTATTGTAAAAGAAATAGATGGTGTACGTTGTGAGCCGATTGAAAGAGTTCAAATTGATGTACCCGAAGAGCATACAGGTTCTGTTATGGAATCAATAGGTGCCCGTAAAGGTGAAATGATTGATATGATTAATAATGGTTCGGGTCAAGTCCGCCTTATCTTTAATGTTCCAGCACGCGGCTTAATTGGTTATACTACTGAGTTCTTAACCATGACACGCGGTTATGGAATCATCAATCATACGTTTGACAGCTATCAGCCGATGGTTCAAGGACAAGTTGGAGGAAGACGTCAAGGTGTTCTAGTTTCAATGGAGTCTGGAAAAGCTTCAACATATGGAATTATGCAAGTAGAAGACCGTGGCACAATCTTTGTTGAACCTGGAACTGAAATCTACGAAGGTATGATCGTTGGCGAGCACACACGTGAAAATGACATTACAGTTAATATCACAAAAGTGAAGCAGGCAACAAATATCCGTTCTGCAAACAAGGATCAAACTTCCGTTATTAAGAAACCAAGAATAATGACACTAGAAGAGTCATTAGAATACCTAAACGATGATGAATTCTGTGAAGTAACACCGGAATCAATTCGTCTACGTAAAAAAATACTTGATAAAAACGAACGTGAAAGAATGGCCAAAAAGAAAAAAGTTGCAGAATTAAGCTAAAATCTCTCGGGGGAGGTATTCGTGTGAATGTAGCGGATCGACTTTCTTTTTTCCCAGCGCTCTATAATGTTACCGAAAATCCCAAAGTGGGAATGTGGCTGCTGTACCTTACGATAGTAGCCCTATCTATTTTGGTCTATAAGCTTGGCTTTGCCCAAAAGCTACCGCTAGGGAAATCCATAATGATTTATATCTTTTTAGCTGCAGGGTGTACGATTCTCACTGCATTGGGGATATTCCTGCCAATAACAGAGGGTCTTGTGGTTGCTGCATTAATATTAATCATTTACAAAATTCGCTTGCATCAGTCGAAAAAACAGCAAAGCGTGAGGCAAAGTAACGGGGGATAATAACATGAGATCGGTACAGGATGCGCTTTATAATTGGCTTTCAATAAAGATTGTTTGCGACGCTCGTCCTGAGGATACAGCAGCACGAGAAACGTTAGACCTTTTTGATGAGATTATTAAGGATGAACATCATTTAACAGACATTGTAGTAACAACGGATGAAGTGATGTATTATGTATCCTATATACATGAAGGTGAAACGAAGAAGACTCGATTTCCTCGTGAGCTCATCGAAGTAATGCTTAACCAGATCAATCAAGAGCCAGATAAATATTGTAATTTTCCATTTGAAGATTAAAAAAATTCATGCCGGACTCGGCATGAATTTTTTTTACTGTCCAGCTCCAGCGCCTAGGCGCTTCCGCTTTTCTTACCAATCATCTTTTTCAGACTGTGCACGATAAAATCTGAAGTTACCTGTATCAATTCTTGCTTTTGTTTTTTCCGAGATTCTACTGCTGCAGTCTTGACACATATATGTATGGATTGGTCGATTTCGAAGACGTTTTGCTATGAAGGATTCATCTTCTATCGATTCAATTTTGTCGCAAATCACACACTTAACTCTCATATTGCACCTCAAGTTCTCTAGTCTTGCTTTGTTTTTACTATAGTATATCATGCAAATATGATGACTAGTAAATCAATCTGGTTAAGTTGCTGAAAAAAACAGATAATAGTACTATGAGAATGTCTGTTTTTAAAAAATATGGTTGGGAATTGAATGAAGGGGTTGTAAAGATGCCAAATCAAGTGGAACCAAGACTCATTAAACCTTTATATGATGAGTTGCAAAAAGAAAGGTTTGTAACATTAGCAACAGTTGATTATGAATCAGGTGGTCCCAATGTTAGTGCAATATCTTGGATTTTAGCAAAAGATGAAGAAACAATCTATTTTGCTGTAGATAGTAAATCTAGAATTATCCAAAATATCACACAAAATAATAAAGTGGTGATCAATTTAATTGCGAATGAATCTACATATTCCATACAAGGTGAAGCAGTATTGAAAGAAGAGCGGCTGCAGGACGTTCCTTTAAAGCTAGCGTTGATTGAAATCAGGATTCATGAGGTCAGAGATGTCATGTTCTATGGATCAAAAATTGTCACAGAGCCACAGTATGATAAAACGTATGACAAAAATGCAGCCGCTAGGTTAGATAAACAGGTAATGGAAGCAATGAAAAAAGCTTAGTCTCACGACTAAGCTTTTATCATTTATAATGCTTTGATTCTTCTTGCTGTTTATCCTCTAAACTTTTCTTTTCGTTCTCCTGCAGCTTTTTCTTTGGTTCCTCAGGAGCGTTTTTAGGGTTAGGATCTATCATATCTCCTGGGATTTCAGGCATTAATCTGCCAGCGACGTCAGCGAGTTCTTCCATAATACCTTGAATGGGTCTTCCTTTTTCGATATCTGCCGAAATTTCTTTTAGACGTTGATTGGTATCTGCATCAGCGACTACGATGGCACGTGCACCATGAGGATCTTTTTTTAGACTTTCAGCTACTGAATATTTTATTGAGCCCACCTGTGAACGCTCAATCTTCGAATTTACATCGATTCCAACAATCGCATACCTGCCAATGACAACAGCAGTTGCATCATGAACATTTGGAATACTAGTAGCAAGTTCGACTAATCGTTTGGAAATTTCCTGACCCGTTTTCCTGTCCACCTCTTCGATATTGGTGTTCTTTACGTTAACTAATGATTGCTTCTCATTATTTTGAGCATTGTTAGTATTGTTGTTACATGCAGCTAAAAGCAATAAAAAACAAGTAAACATCAATAACTTTTTCATTTAAATCTCCACCTCCACTCAGAGTTGTATAAATGATTCATGAAAAACACTCGAGTTTTGTTATACTCAACTTACATTTATTGTGCGGAAATCCTTCTATCTTTATTCGAACAAACATATATTTTACCAAAGTCCTATCTAGCATTCGGTTTGTTTGAACCATGAGCAAGCCACAACTAGAAAAAGTGGAGGCGTCGCTTTGAGTAAAATATACGTGTTAGATACAAACGTCTTATTACAAGACCCGTATTCCATATTCTCATTCGAAGATAATGAAGTAGTCATTCCTGCAGTTGTCCTTGAAGAAGTGGACTCAAAGAAGAGATACATGGATGAAATTGGCAGGAATGCCCGGCATGTATCAAGATTAATTGATGAATTGCGAGCAGCGGGTAAGCTTCATGAAAAAATCCCACTTGAAAATGGTGGAACCATTAGAATTGAGCTTAATCATCGTGCCTTTCATGAATTACAGGAAATCTTTGTCGAAAAAACAAATGACAATCGAATTCTTGCAGTAGCAAAAAATTTATCAACGGAAGAACAACAAAAAGAAAATGGAAAGCCTGTGATCCTTGTAAGTAAAGATACATTAGTAAGAGTAAAGGCAGATGCTATCGGATTAACTGCAGAAGATTTTTTAAGTGACAGGGTGGTCGAACTCGACCATATTTACACTGGCTTTTTAGAGGTTTATTTATCTGGAGAATTAATGGGTACTTTTTATGAAAAAGGGGAGCTGCCTTTATCAGAGATAGGTAAATATTCGTTTTATCCGAATCAATTCTTAATCATGAAAGATGCTCTAGGCGGATCTGCCTCGGCATTAGGAATGGTTGATAAAACAAAGCTTAAGGTAAAGAAACTTGCGATTAATCAGGAACATGTTTGGGGAATACATCCAAGAAATGTACAGCAAACGATGGCAATAGAGTTATTACTACGAAAGGATATACCGTTAGTAACATTAATAGGTAAAGCGGGTACTGGTAAAACGCTTTTAGCTCTAGCATCAGGATTGATGCAAACTGAAGACTTTAGAGAGTTTAAAAAGCTATTAGTAGCTAGGCCTATTGTACCGGTTGGGAAAGATATAGGGTTTTTACCTGGGGAAAAACAAGAAAAACTTAGACCATGGATGCAGCCGATATTTGATAATTTAGAATACCTATTTAATACTAAGAAACCTGGCGAATTGGACGCCATCCTTGCTGGGATGGGGTCAATAGAGGTAGAGGCATTAACCTATATAAGGGGAAGGAGTCTGCCAAAACAATTTATTATCATTGATGAAGCACAAAATTTGACCAAACATGAAGTAAAAACAATCCTAACGCGTGTAGGTGAGGGCAGTAAAATTGTCTTAATGGGCGACCCGGAACAAATTGATCATCCCTATCTTGACGCTTACAATAATGGGTTAACCTATGTGGTCGAACGATTTAAAGATCAAATTATTTCTGGACATGTTAAATTACTAAAAGGAGAGCGATCTGGATTAGCAAGGCTGGCAGCAGATTTGTTGTAAACAGCAAGAGGTATAATAGAAAAAATGTACAAACGGGTACCAAATTGGCACCCGTTGTTTATTATTTAATGATAAATTCTCTTACATTTTTTATTGGATGTTGTTGGTTAGAACCATCTCCGAAGTAAACATGGACAGGTCCATCTTTTGAAAGGGGCTTTCCAACTTCTGAAAAACCAAGAATAAGCTCTTTTGCACGATCAAGAGATATCTCATGTTCTGAAGCTGTTGTTTTTATGATTAAAGTAGTAGCATTATCTTTTGGTTCCGCATTCTCTAAAAAAGGTTCAAATGGGATGCCAAAACTTCCAGTTAATACTTTTTCTTTCTCAAATTTCTTCTCAGTTTTTAAGGTTGGCGGGTAGACAGCACCTTCTATGATTTCACGGTCCCAATGTTTAGAAACTGATTTAGTATATTCCTCAAGATCGTTAGAGGGAGTTGAAGTGGTTGAGAAGTATGTAGTCAAATCAACCTTTCGATCATCAAAAATCCAAACTGTGGGATCGAGTGTTATAGTATATTTTACCTGACCAGATAGTATAAGTATGTTTTCCATCTTTCATTCCTCCAGTTCATTTCTATTAAAGTATACCGTGAAATAAATGGAATGTCATATAAGTAAAATGATTACAAAGGACTCAGCCAGTTATTGTTCTTGCATTTTTCAGTGGTAAAAGGTAAAATTTATAGATAAGTTGGGTTATCGCTCTGAATGGGGGGATCAATGTTGGCGTCTGAAATGATTGTGAATCATCAGGAAAAAGCCTATGCCTTGTTACAGGCAGACGCTGAAAAAATATTAAAGCTTATTAAAGTGCAAATGGAAAATCTCACGATGCCTCAATGCCCGCTTTATGAAGAGGTATTGGATACGCAAATGTTTGGTTTATCTAGAGAGATAGAATTTGCGGTTAGATTAGGCTTAATTGAAGTCAAGGATGGTAAAGCGATACTAGATAAATTAGAAAGAGAATTATCTGCGCTTCATGAAGCATCCATTAGAAAATAGCTAAAAAAACTCAAACAATGATGATGTGTTGTTTGAGTTTTTTATTAACTGTTATTATATTCAGAATATTTCCATATAAAATATTCGAGTAATGTAACTTTTCCTCAACCCAATTGTTCCATTTTCTATTATAATAGCAATAACGACAATTTAAAAAACGAGGAAGTTATTAGATGTTAAAAAAAATATTGAAATCCTATGATTATTCATTAATCATCGCGATCGTTCTTTTGTCTTTATTCGGATTAGTGATGGTTTATAGCGCCAGTATGGCATCGGCAGTTCAACGATATGGTGTAGAAAGTGATTATTTTTATCAAAAACAAAAGCTTTATCTAATTGTTTCTGCACTGATTTTTATATTTATTGCCTTATTTCCTTATAAAATTATGAAAAGTACCAAATTTTTACTCCCGATGGTGGGGTTCTCTATCATAGGTCTTTTAGGTCTATTTCTATTTGGACAAGTTAGAGGAAATGCTCAAAGTTGGTATGATTTTGGCTTTATTAGTATTCAGCCGGCTGAATTTGTAAAAATATCTATTATCATTTATTTGTCAGCCGTTTATGCGAAGAAGCAGGCTTACATTAATAAATTTAATCACGGTGTACTGCCGCCATTAGCCTACCTGGTGATTGTCCTTGGATTAATTGCCTTTCAACCAGACTTTGGTACAGCACTTATTATTGGACTGATTGCAGGTACCATTATTATCTCATCAGGGATGAATATCAAAACGATTACCAAATTAGTCATGCTTGGAATGATTCTCCTTTCTCCTGTTATTTTAGTACTGCAGGACGAAATATTTTCCGAGAAACGTTTGGAGCGTTTTGAAGTTTTAAATAATCCGTTCAAGGACGAACTTGATTCTGGGTTCCATCTAGCAAACTCATATATTGCGATTGGCTCAGGCGGTGTAAATGGGTTAGGTTTAGGAAAGAGTGTCCAGAAGTTAGGGTATTTACCAGAATCACATACAGATTTTATTATGGCAGTTATTGCAGAAGAATTAGGAGTTTGGGGAGTCAGCTTCGTTATACTTACTTTAGGATATATTGTTTTACGTGGAATCTACTTGGGATTAAGATGTAAGGATCCATTTGGCAGTTTATTAGCGATTGGAATATCGAGTATGATTGGAATTCAGTCATTTATCAATCTTGCGGGGGTTTCTGGGGTTATGCCTCTAACAGGTGTCCCATTACCATTTGTAAGCTATGGCGGATCTTCACTCTTACAATTAGCAATAGCTGCTGGTATTTTAGTCAATGTTTCTATGTTTGTTAAATATGAAAATAAATATAAACATAAGCACCCAGAAAAAACAAGTAACCACCAAGAGGGAAATGTATATCAATTTCGAACATAGCGCGGGGAAAATTCATCCCTGCGCTTTTATATAAAAAAGAGAGAAAGAATGAGGTGCTTAGATTGACTAGACAAATCAACAAAGTGTTAGTTGCAAACAGGGGAGAAATTGCCATTCGTGTTTTTCGGGCCTGTACCGAATTAAATATCCAAACCGTTGCAATTTATTCCAGGGAAGACACGGGTGCGTACCATCGTTATAAAGCGGATGAGGCATATCTAGTTGGTGAAGGAAAGAAACCGATTGATGCATACTTAGACATTGATGGAATCATTGAAATTGCAAAATCCAGCGGTGCAAATGCCATCCATCCAGGATACGGCTTTTTATCTGAAAACATTCATTTTGCCAGACGCTGTGAAGAAGAAGGAATTATTTTTATCGGTCCAACCTCCATTCACCTCGATATGTTCGGTGATAAGGTTAAGGCAAGAAAACAAGCAGAATTAGCAAATATACCGGTAATACCAGGCAGCGATGGCCCTGTAGAAACAATACAGGAAGTTGTGGATTTTACTGATAATCATGGTTTTCCGATTATTATAAAAGCAGCCCTAGGCGGCGGCGGACGAGGAATGCGTATTGTCAGAAATCGAGAGGAAATGCAAGAAGCATTTGACCGCGCTAGATCAGAAGCAAAAGCAGCATTTGGCAGTGATGAGGTATACCTGGAAAAATTAATCGAAAAACCAAAACATATAGAGGTTCAAATATTTGGAGATAAAAATGGTAACATTGTCCATTTGTATGACCGTGATTGTTCTGTACAGCGACGTCATCAAAAGGTAGTGGAAGTTGCCCCAAGTGTATCAATTTCAGACTCGTTACGAGAGAAGATTTGTGCTG
The DNA here is from genome assembly GCF_013409995.1 of Neobacillus driksii. Taxonomy (GTDB): domain Bacteria; phylum Bacillota; class Bacilli; order Bacillales; family Cytobacillaceae; genus Neobacillus; species Neobacillus driksii. The sequence continues at coordinate 153,087 of NZ_JACCBX010000004.1, read as the reverse complement.
CCGCGGTTAAGTTAATGAAGAATGTAGCTTACTTAAATGCAGGAACAGTTGAATTTCTTGTTTCGGGTGAGGATTTTTATTTCATCGAAGTAAATCCAAGGATTCAGGTTGAACACACTGTAACGGAAATGGTAACAGGAATTGATATTGTACATACGCAAATCTTAGTTGCTGAAGGTCAAGAGTTACACAGCCCGATTGTCGGAATTCCTCCACAGGAAGAGATTCGTATTAACGGTTTTGCCATTCAGTCGCGTGTTACAACAGAAGATCCACTAAATAACTTTATGCCTGATACCGGGAAAATTATGGCTTATCGCTCTGGAGGAGGCTTCGGAGTTCGATTGGATGCAGGGAATGGATACCAAGGTGCAGTCATCACACCCTATTATGATTCATTGCTTGTGAAGCTTTCTACATGGGCATTAACCTTTGAACAAGCGGCATCAAAAATGGTAAGGAACCTTAGGGAGTTTAGAATACGTGGAATCAAAACCAATATTCCTTTTCTAGAGAATGTAGTTAGACATGAAAAGTTTAGAAGAGGGGAATATGATACATCGTTTATTGACTCAACTCCAGAATTATTCGTATTTCCAGCTAGTAAAGACCGTGGGACTAAAATGTTATCGTATATTGGAAACGTTACTGTGAACGGGTTTCCGGGAATTGAAAAAAAGAAAAGGCCCGTTTTTTCTAAACCGCGTATTCCTAAATTGAAATATGATTTTCCGTACCAGAATGGAACGAAACAAATACTGGACCAAAATGGCGCTGAAGGTCTTGTTCAATGGCTAAAGGAACAAAAAAATGTTCTATTAACGGACACTACCTTCCGAGATGCACATCAGTCGTTATTAGCAACCAGGGTAAGATCAACAGACATTTTGCATATAGCTGAACCTACTGCAAAGTTATTACCTAATCTTTTTTCCTTTGAGATGTGGGGAGGAGCTACATTTGACGTAGCCTATCGCTTCTTAAAAGAAGATCCATGGGAAAGATTACAGATGCTTCGCGAAAAAGTTCCGAATGTTCTGTTTCAAATGTTAATCCGTGGTTCCAATGCCGTTGGATATAAAAATTATCCTGACAATCTTATCCGTGAATTTGTAAGAAAGTCTGCGGAGGAGGGTATTGATGTATTCAGGGTTTTTGACAGTTTAAACTGGGTGCCGGGAATGGAAATTGCGATTGAAGCTGTCCGGGATAGTGGAAAGCTCGCAGAAGCTGCAATTTGTTATACTGGTGATATTCTGGACGAAACAAGAGAGAAATATAATTTGAACTATTATAAAACACTTGCAAAAGAACTTCAGAATCAAGGGGCACATATTTTAGGGATTAAAGATATGGCGGGTTTGCTAAAACCTGAAGCAGCCTATCGACTAATTTCTGAATTAAAAGAAACGATAGATATTCCGATTCATCTTCATACCCATGATACAAGCGGGAATGGAATCTACACGTATGCACGCGCCATTGACGGCGGAGTAGATATCGTCGATACAGCATTAAGTACGATGGCAGGGCTAACTTCTCAGCCAAGTGCAAATTCACTTTATTATGCATTAGAAGGTAAGGATAGGAAACCGAATGTAAATATTGAGGCCCTAGAACAGCTTTCAAATTATTGGGAGGATGTCCGAAAATATTATCACGATTTTGAAAGTGGAATGGTTGCACCACATTCTGAGGTATACCAGCATGAGATGCCAGGTGGACAATACAGTAATCTTCAGCAGCAAGCCAAGGGTGTTGGGCTCGGTGAGCAGTGGGATGAAGTTAAGAAAATGTATACTAGAGTCAATCACATGTTTGGGGATATCGTAAAGGTTACTCCGTCGTCTAAGGTTGTCGGCGATATGGCACTCTTCATGGTTCAAAATAATCTATCCGAAGATGATGTCCTTACTAAAGGAGACTCGATTGATTTTCCAGATTCGGTAGTTGAATTGTTTCAAGGATATCTCGGTCAGCCGCACCAAGGATTCCCAGAAAGACTTCAGAACGTCATATTAAAGGGAAAAAAACCTTTGGAGGTTCGTCCAGGTGAATTACTTCCAGAAATTAATTTTTCAGACTTAAAGGATGAATTAGGGAAAGAGATAGGGCGAAATATCTCTGATATTGATTTGATTTCCTATGCACTGTATCCAAAGGTTTATAAAGAGTATTTAAATACTGTTGAGCTATATGGAAATTTATCCTTTCTAGATACCCCTACTTTCCTTTATGGTCTAAGACTTGGTGAAGAAATTGAAGTAGAAATTGAAACAGGTAAAACACTTATCGTTAAACTTGTTTCAATTGGTCAGCCACAGGCGGATGGTACACGAGTGGTGTATTTTGAACTTAATGGTCAGCCCCGTGAGGTTAATATTAAGGATGAAAGTATTAAAGCTGCGGTATTAACTAGAGTAAAAGCAAATCCTAAAAATGAAACACATATTTCCGCTACCATGCCTGGTACGGTTGTCAAGGTATTAGTGGAAAAAGGGGAAAGAGTAGAACGAGGGGATCATCTATTGATTACCGAAGCTATGAAAATGGAAACAACAGTCCAAGCACCATATTCTGGAGTAGTTAAGGAAATTCATATAAAAAATGAAGATGCTATTCAAACCGGGGATTTATTGCTCGAACTAGATAAATGATGAAATAAAAAAAGTTGCCAAGATAAAATCTGGCAACTTTTTTTCATTCTATTGATTCTTACGTGATCGTGAGAGTAATAAGAGAAAATAGCTTAGCACACCGAATAAACAAGTAATAAATAGAGCATGCAACAATGCGATGTAAAGATTTAACCGGGAAAAAATAATAACAGCTCCCGATAAAACTTGAAGGGATACTAGTGTAAATGCACTGACCCAACCCCAATAGATAACTTTTTGCTGGCGATACTTTTTTATTGCTAAGTAAGTTACATATGCGATCCAAATGAAGATGCCAGCTGCCGCGGCGCGATGTCCCATCTGTACCCACTCATAAAGATTACTTGGGAGGGCTGGACTGTCGTTGATACATAATGGCCAATCACGGCATATCAAGCTCGATTGTGTATGACGTACTAATGCACCTGTATAAATGACAAAGTAACTATAAATGGAAATAGAGATAATATGGAAGCCCATTCTTTTATCGATAATGAGTTTATCAGCCTCAAACTTTTTATCAATTTCAAAGATTAATAAAGTAAGTAAAAATACAGCTGCAAAGGAAATGAGTGAAATACCAAAGTGAAGGGCGAGGATAAAATCAGACTGTTCCCAAATTACCGCTGCTGCTCCAATCAATCCTTGTAACAATAAAAAGAAAAACGAAAGAAAAGATAGGAATTTCGTTTCCCTGATGTGCCCAATTACTTTCCAAGACCAAATAGATAAAGCCAATACCAAAAAACCAACTGAACCAGACACCAGTCTGTGAGCAAGTTCGATTACTAACTCGGGAGTTATATCCGTTGGCACGAACTCACCGTTACATAAAGGCCAAGATCTCCCGCACCCCATACCGGACTCTGTTTTTGTTACTAGGGCTCCCCCGAGTAGAACCAATATCATTCCAATAGTAGTTGCCACAGCTAACCACTTTAAAGACCGTTGCAAAAAATCACCTTCTTAACTAAAAGTTTAAACGTTTTTATCAATATTTTGTAAATATAATGATTTGGAATAGGTAGTGATAAAAGTACTTATTTATCATAACGAAAACGTAGGAAAAAGAACAGAATTAAAACTGAAATTTTTGCATAACTTTTAAAAAAATTATCCTTATAGATAACTTTAGATTTTCACTATTATTATAGTGAAAACTATTGCTAAAAAAAGAAGGGTCTGTTAGTAATATAAAGTAGGCTAAATTGAACTTATATATAACAATCTTTAAATTTGCATATGTTGTCTATAACACAAAGAAAATATTTAGATTTTGCTTAAATTATAGTGTATTTTATTATCTAAAGATTCTAATATATAGTATAATGGGTATAAAATATAGGTGGACACAATTTAGACAAAAATTATTCAAAAAAAATTCACAAAAATACACCAAAGTGTGATTTAATATACAGAGAAAGTGTTCCTTAAATAACAATATTATAAAATAATAATAGCTTTTAAATAACTATTATAATTTGGTAAAGTTATCTATCGGGTTTATAATAATAATTAGAACATTTTAGGAGGGGGAAAGATGCCAAATTCAAAGGCATTTGGTGAAGCGACGATTGAAAATGGCTCTACTGGACTTAATCCACAAATGGAAACCACCATGTGGAAAGACTTTATGGCACTCATAAAAATTGGGATTGTAAATTCAAATCTTATTACTACTTTTACAGGCATATGGCTCGCGCTCCACTTTAGCGGTCAAAGTTTCCTAAACAACTTAGATATAGTTTTATTTACCGTTATAGGTTCCTCCCTCATCATTGCGGGTTCATGTAGTATAAATAATTATATTGATCGTGATATTGACCCGTTAATGGAAAGAACAAAATCAAGACCTACGGTTACGGGGAAAATAGTTCCTTCAAAGGTACTTGGATTGGGTATACTCCTTATTGCTATAGGTACAATTTTTCTATTGTTTACTACTGTAACTGCAACAGTGATTGGGCTGCTTGGGGTTTTTAGTTATGTTGTCCTGTACTCTATGTGGTCAAAACGACAATTGGTATCAAATACTATTATAGGTAGTATTTCTGGAGCAGTACCACCTTTAATCGGCTGGGCTGCAGTAGATGGAAATCTTGATATTATTGCATGGTCATTGTTTATTATTATGTTTATTTGGCAGCCTCCTCATTTTTATGCTCTTGCTATGAGAAGGGTAGAGGAATATCGCGCTGCTGGCATCCCAATGCTTCCAGTGGTGAAGGGGTTTAAAACGACTAAGAAACACATCCTAGTATGGGTAGCAGCATTACTGCCAACACCCTTATTACTTACTTCATTAGGAATCCCATTTCTAATTTTGGCAACTGTATTAAATATCGGTTGGCTTGTATTAGGGATTTATGGATATAAGATCAAAGATGATATTAAGTGGGCAAAACTAATGTTTGTGTACTCATTGCAATATTTAACTATTATTTTTGTCGCAATGGTCATAGTAACATTGATTTAGCCGGGATGTTCTTTCTTAATTAAGGGGAATATAAATATTCCTAATGAATTAAATAAATATGGGGGCATTAGAAATCTTTTTGCCTCCGTGTTTGTTTTAACATTAAGAAGGAATTATACTACATACATTTTTGATCACAGATAATCTAAAGAAATCATTTAGCGAAAGAGGGGTATGATTTAGCTATGAAAAGGCTTGCAAAATGGCGCTTAATTTCGGTATTTGCGATTCTTTCGCTTATCCTATCAGGATGTGGCGAACCGTTCCTATCGACATTAAGGCCTGCTGGTGAAGTTGCAGACATTCAATATGATCTGATGAAACTAAGTACATTGATTATGGTAGGGGTTATTTTAGTTGTAATGGTAATCTTCTTTATTGTTTTGATTAAATTCAGACGTAAAGATGAAAAAATACCAAAACAGGTAGAAGGAAGTCATAAACTAGAAATTATTTGGACTACTATACCTATTTTATTACTTTTGCTTTTAGCAGTTCCAACGGTTTCTGCTACATTTAAATTAGCAGATGTATCACCAATGGATAAAAAAGATTCTGATGCTCTTGTTATCAACGTACGTTCAAATTTATATTGGTGGGAATTTGAATATCCTGGTCAAAAAATTGTGACCAGTCAAGATTTGGTCGTTCCAACTGATGAGAAGGTATATTTTAATTTAATTTCTTCTGATGTTAAACACTCTTTCTGGATTCCAGCGGTAGGAGGAAAGCTTGATACGAATACCGAGAATGTGAATAAATTCTGGTTGGAGTTTGATAGTGCTAAGGCTGAAGAAGCTGGTGATTTATTCTACGGTAAGTGTGCTGAGCTTTGTGGACCATCACATGCTTTAATGGACTTTAAAGTTAAAACAATGGACCGCGATGACTTCGATAACTGGGTAGCAAATATGAAGGATGTTAAAGAACCTGCTAAAGCGGACACAGCTCTTGCCCAAGAAGGACAAGAAATTTTCAATAAAAGCTGTATTAGCTGTCATGCTGTTACGCCAACAAATGCAACTCCTCCAGAAGCAAGGTTAGCACCGAACTTATCCAACTTTGGAGAGCGCTCTCGTATTGCAGGTGTATTAGACCATAACGAGGAAGAATTAAAAAATTGGATACGTACTCCAGAAAAATATAAGCCAGGAAACTTAATGACAGGTAAATATCCAGAATTAAGTGAAGATCAGCTTGACGCTTTAACGGAATATTTAATGGGATTAAAAGTTCAGGAATAATAGGGGAATTGGTAGAAAGGGAGGTAAAATTGTGAGTACCTACGCACAAAAAAAGGGATTTGGCGCGACTTTATGGGACTATCTAACAACAGTTGACCATAAAAAGATTGCCATCCTATATCTTATTGCAGGTGGATTCTTCTTTGTAGTAGGCGGACTTGAGGCAGTATTTATCCGCATCCAGCTTGCAGTACCTAATAATGATTTTGTAAGTGCCGGTTTATTTAATGAAATAATAACAATGCATGGAACAACAATGATATTTCTTGCAGCAATGCCGCTTGTTTTTGCTTTTATGAATGCTGTTATGCCCTTGCAAATCGGGGCTCGAGACGTGGCATTTCCATTCGTAAATGCATTAGGATTTTGGTTATTCTTCTTCGGAGGAGTATTCTTAAACCTTTCATGGTTCTTTGACGGTGCACCTGATGCCGGTTGGACATCTTATGCATCCCTTGCAATGGCCTCCAAAGGTCATGGGGTTGATTTCTATGTATTGGGATTACAGATTTCAGGTATAGGTACCCTTATCGGTGGTATAAACTTCCTTGTAACTATAATTAACATGCGTGCACCAGGAATGACCTATATGAGGATGCCATTATTTACTTGGTCGACTTTTGTTACTTCAGCACTTATTTTATTTGCATTCCCTCCATTAACTGTTGGTCTAGTCTTAATGATGTTTGACCGCATGTTTGGATCGAATTTCTTTGAAGCATCTATGGGTGGAAACACGGTAATCTGGGAGCATTTATTCTGGATATTCGGACACCCAGAAGTATATATATTAGTACTCCCTGCATTTGGTATTTTCTCGGAAATCTTTGCAATGTTCTCAAGAAAGCGTCTATTCGGATACTCTTCAATGGTATTCGCTACAGTTTTAATCGGTTTCTTAGGCTTCATGGTTTGGGCGCACCACATGTTCACTACTGGACTTGGACCAGTTGCAAATGCAATTTTTGCTGTTGCAACAATGGCAATTGGTGTACCAACGGGTATTAAAATCTTCAACTGGTTATTAACAATGTGGGGCGGTAGTGTTAAGTTTACAACTCCAATGCATTATGCTGTAGCCTTCATTCCTTCATTCGTTGCCGGTGGGGTAACAGGGGTTATGCTTGCAGCAGCTGCAGCTGACTACCAATACCATGATACGTATTTCGTAGTAGCTCACTTCCATTACGTTATCGTTGGTGGTGTAGTATTTGCTATCTTAGCAGGAACTCACCTTTACTGGCCCAAAATGTTTGGAACAATGTTAAATGAAACATTAGGAAAAATCACTTTCTGGTTATTCTTTATTGGTTTCCATATGACATTCTTTATCCAGCATTTCTTAGGTCTGTGGGGTATGCCTCGTCGTGTATTCACATACCTTCCGGGTCAAGGATTTGAAACATCTAACTTGATTAGTTCTCTAGGTGCAGTATTTATGTCATTAGGTGTAATTGTTCTTCTTTACAATGTTATTATGACTTCTGTGAAAAATGAACGTGTTGGTAATGATCCATGGGGAGATGGAAGAACACTTGAGTGGTCACTTCCTTCACCACCGCCATTCTATAACTTTAAACAGCTTCCACTTGTACGTGGTTTAGATGCATACTGGTTAGAAAAGATGGAAGGCAAAAAAGGTATGACTCCTGCTGAACCTCTAGGTGATATTCATATGCCGAATGCTTCATTCCTTCCATTTGTGATTGCTTTTGGATTATTTGTAGCAGCATTTGGTGCATTATTTAATATGGATGACAAGGCATGGTCAGTACCAGTGATAATCATTGGTTTATTGATTACCTTTGGAGCGATGTTCTTACGTTCTGTTAAGGATGACCATGGTTTCCATATTCATAAAGAAGAATTAATGGAAGATGATAATGATAAGGGGGTTAAGGCATAATGCACGCAGAAGAAAAATTAACATATGAAACATGGCCTGCTGAGCCTGAAAAATCAACCCTTGAAGCAAAAAATAAATTTTTAGGCTTTTGGTTCTTCTTAGGTGGAGAGACTGTGCTATTTGCCTCTCTCTTTGCTACCTATCTTGCTTTAAAGGATAAAGTACCTGATTCAACACATCATTTAGCCAAGGATCTATTCGAACTGCCACTGACATTTGTAGCTACCATGCTGCTATTAACAAGTTCATTAACAAGTGTTTATGCGATGTATCATATGAAAAACTTTAATGCAAAAAAAATGAACCTTTGGTTAGTGATTACCCTGCTTTTGGGTGCGGCTTTCCTTGTATTAGAGATATATGAGTTCAACCATTATGTTCATGAGTTTCATCATACGTTTACTAGTAGTGCGTTTGGTTCTGCTTTCTACACATTAGTTGGCTTCCACGGAGGTCACGTTGCATTCGGTCTTTTATGGATCACTACTTTAATTGTTCGGAATGCAAAACGAGGTTTGGACCTTTACAATGCTCCTAAATTTTACGTTGCAAGTCTTTATTGGCATTTCATTGACGTAGTTTGGGTATTCATCTTTACAGTAGTATATTTAATGGGGATGGTGGGATAAACTGATGGCAAATTCACAATTAAATTCAGGTAACCCAAGAGTTGACATTGAATATCGCCGCAAGAAAAGTGCTGAAGAAATGAGACATCATGTGGTTTCCTTTGCCTTAATGATTTTCTTAACATTGATTGCTTTTGCAGCAGTCGCAATTAAAGGGTTTTCGGCTTGGTTTATCGTGCCGTTTATACTTCTTTTGGCTGTAGTACAAGTAATTTTTCAGCTTTATTACTTCATGCATATGAGCCATAAAGGCCATGAAGCACCTTCAATGTTTCTCTATTCAGGAGTACTTGTTGGCGCTGTAACCATTTTGGCTTTCTCAACAATTATCTGGTGGTAATAATTTTAAGAAAATCGGCTTATGCCGATTTTCTTTTTATAGGGAAATAATTCATTTCTTTGCTTCTTTAATTTGCTTATGTTTATAATAGAATCAGGATTTGACTACTATTTAGAGGTGATATGCGGTGCTTACATTAGATATTTTTGGCTTTAAAGCACTTTGGAGCCCGTACTTCCTATTAATTTTACTAGCTGTTATAGCTGTATATTTTTTAATTACAGTTACATTTCGCAGCAAATTTGTTGATAGTGAACCATTGACTAAAAAACAGGCTGGGTTATTTTTGCTCTCGATTTCACTTATTTATGCAATTAAGGGCTCTCCGTTGGATTTGATGGCTCATTTAATGTTTTACGTCCATATGATTTCAATGGCAGTATTAGTGCTTGTAATACCGCCAATATTTATTTTTGGTATCCCAGTCTGGATTTGGAGAAAGCTCTTCAATGTAAGATTAATTCATTCTTTGTTTACGTTTTTCACAAAACCACTTATAGCATTAATCATTTTTAATGGATTGTTTTCTTTTTATCATATTCCAATGATCTTTGACCGTGTCATGCAAAACGGTTGGTTTCATGCGGGATATTCAATTCTCTTATTTATCGTTGCAATTTTCATGTGGTGGCCGTTAATAAACCCTGTTCCTGAGCATCAAAGATTAAGTGGATTAAAAAAGGTTGGTTATATCTTTGCGGACGGTATATTAATTACCCCTGCCTGTGCGTTAATTATTTTTGCTCCGGGTTCTATTTATGCAACCTACTCTGATCCTGCAGTATGGGCTCAGGTGATGAGTCTTTGTGTTGGACCAGCTACATTTGCTGGCTTAAACATTAGTGGACCTGAATTATTTAGTTCTATGTCCTTAATACACGATCAACAGCTTGGTGGTGTACTAATGAAAATCATTCAGGAAATTGTCTATGGCATTATATTGGCACATGTTTTCTTTGAATGGTACCGTAAAGATCAAGCTGACAGTGAAAAAGAATTAAAGCAGACTTTAAAGCCCTCTGTTATTGAATAATCTCCCATATTACTGGGAGATTTCTTTTTATTGAAAAAAAGGGATAACTCAACTAAAATTATTGTAGAATATATAAAAAGTGAGGCTAATGCCATGAATTCCCTACCAATATTACCAACGATTAGTACCAGCTTTATTGTTTTAAGTGCCATTACGGTTGCAATTGGCTGGTGGCAAATTAAACAAAGGAAAATAGAGGCACACAAGAAGACGATGTTTACTGCGGCTATATTTGCACTTATCTTCTTTATCATTTATGCTTCAAGGACGATTTTTATAGGAAATACTGCATTTGGCGGTCCGGACCATCTAAAGATTTACTACACTATCTTTTTAGTTTTCCATATCTTCTTAGCAACTACTGGTGCTGTTTTTGGTATTGTCACACTCTATACTGGCTATAAAAATAACTTAACCAAACATAGGAAACTAGGACCGATTACAAGTGTTATTTGGTTTTTTACAGCAATCACAGGTGTTGCAGTATACTTATTGTTATATGTCTTTTTTCACGGTGGAGAAACAACCTCCGTTATAAAAGCAATTCTTGGGTTCTAAAGTGTCTTAATAGGCACTTTTTTTTATTTTTATAAAGGGAATTTTTATTCATTAATAGAAATAATTTAGAAGGGGAGTGATGGGAATGGAAGTTAGAGAACTTACTGAAAAAGATTATACTGAATCAATGAAGCTTTCAATGTATGCATTTCAATATAAAATACCCGAAGACAGCATCGCACAAAGAATTGAAATGTTAAAACGCCATAGAGTAATAGGAGTTTGGGAGGATGATAATCTTGCAGCCAAGCTTCATATTATCCCATTCCATATATATATGAATGACCAAGAATGGAAAATGGGCGGTGTTGCCGGGGTAGCAACATATCCAGAATTCAGAAGAAATGGTTATGTGAAAACGATAATCATTGAAGCATTAGAAAAAATGCGCATAGAAGAGCAAATTGTTTCACTGCTGCATCCCTTTGATATTGGGTTTTATCGTAAATTTGGTTGGGAAGTATTTACCGAGAACAAGAAGCTTCTTATAGAGAAAAAGGATCTTAAGTTTCTAGAAAATCAGCCAGGATCTATTAAACGGTTTCAAAAAGAGAGTCATCACGATGACATTGAATCGGTTTATACTCAGTTTAGTAAAAATTATATGGGTATGCTTGTACGTGATTTAACGTGGTGGAAGAATAGTATATATGGTGATAGTCAGATTGCAGTTTACTACGATAAGAGTGGTGAAGCAAAGGGCTATATCTTATTTGAAGTAAAAGACCGAAAAATGGACGTACAAGAGTTTACAGTGTTAAATAATGAAGCTAGAACTGGATTGTGGAATTTTATTTGCCAGCATGACTCAATGGTTGACAACGTCTGCATTCTAACTTCTAATCATGAGCTATTGCCATTTATCCTGCATCAGCCAAAAGTAAAGACAGAGCTCACACCATATTTTATGGCACGAATTGTTGACGCAGAGCAATGTTTACAAAAATATAAGTTTAATGATGTGAACGATAAGGTTTTCATTCATCTAGAGGATGAATTTGCCCCTTGGAACATTGGAAGTTATTTAATTTCAAATGGAGAAGTTAAGATTTATAAAGAAAAGGCTGGAAGTAATTGCGTACAGCCTCCGCAACGAGGCGTTCGGATGGATATTAATTCATTGACCGCGTTAATATTCGGTTATAAACGTCCTGCTGAATTATTCGAAGTAGGGCTCCTAAAAGGTCCAGAATCAGATATAGCTGTATTAGAAAAACTTCTCCCAGATTCCAAGCCGTTTTTTTATGATTTCTTTTAAGTATAAAAATGACGCATGAATTTTATTCATGCGTCGCTTTGATTATAAAGCAAATTTTTCTACTTCGTTTTTTACATCATCAAGAATTTTCTTGCATTGGTTTACAAGTGATGCTGGGAAGTTTTCCCCTTCACCATATTCTACTCCATGAGGATAATAATGTTTTCCTAACAATGGCGTTAATAATTGAATAACTGCCTTATTGGTATCAACATCCCCTTCAACTGCATAGCCTCGAACACGTAAGTAAAAAACGCCTTCTTTTAACTCGAACTTACGGTCATATGTAACACGCTCGTAGTCCCACTGACCTTCACGGACTAAACCGTAATCAAGCATTACATCATCTAAACGGTTTAAATCAGCTTTTAACTTGTCTAAGCCAGTATTATCGAATTTCATATCGTAGTCCCTCCTAGAAACATGCCTAACCCCTTTGTTATTTACATAGCAGGATAGCAAATTAATTCAATTTAATAATAGTTGAAAATGTTTAAACTTGCAATGAATACATCATCGAATAAATGACTGCTTTTTGGTAAACATAAGTAAATGGTAAGAATAATTTATCTTCAATCGGGGGCGAAGAAATGGAAAAGATCCGTGATATTATGACAGACCAAGTAGAGTGTTGTACCTTGTTGGATAATGTATTTGAAGTAGCTGTAAAAATGAAAGAATTAAATGTCGGAGCCATTCCTATTGTTGATAAGGAAAAACTTGTGGGAATGATTACAGACCGTGACATTGTTGTAAGAGGTGTTGCTGAAAAACATCCTGGTTCAACTAAAGTTGAAGACATAATGAGCGACAAACTTATAACAATCTCTGCTGATGCATCAACGAAAGAAGCAGCAAACTTAATGGCAGAACATCAAATCCGCCGACTTCCTGTAGTTGAAGGAGACAAATTAGTTGGAATTGTCTCTTTAGGTGATTTTGCAATAAGAAAAATGACGGATGATCAAGCAAAAGAGGCTCTAAGTGAAATATCAGAGCAAAATTATAATGGAGTACAGCATTAAGGAATGAAAAACAGATGCATCTATTGGTGTATCTGTTTTTTTTTTTCATAAATATTATTTTTCTGATAAGTTTAATATTCTCTATTACTAACAAAGATAATGGTGATATAATTAAAAAAGAATAGTAATAGAGAGGGTGAATACATCTGCGTACTCTCTTCAGAATCCTCATCCTAGCGTCTATTTTCGTGACAATTGGTTTTTATACAAGTATAAGTGAAAATGACGATAATGAAGTTTTAATAACTGATGACCCTACGTTAGAAATAAATGAATCATTAGATCAAAATCAGGAAAATAGTGCCCAAGAGAAAACAACAGCTGAACGTCCAACAAGTGGTATGGGCTTACTTCTTGGTCAAGATCTTGCTTACTTAAAGGGTATGTTAGGTGAACCGCAAAGAATAGATGAATCCTTGTATGGTTACCAATGGTATATATATAATATTGACTACTCACGATATGTACAGGTTGGGGTAGATAATAATAAAGTAGTGACAGTTTATGCAATAGGAGAGAATGTGGATGTTTCTCCCTTTAAAATTGGACAGCCAATAGAGGAAATTTTTAATACACAGTCTATCGATACAAATATAGATATAGATTATAAGGGGAACTCCTATCGTTTTGAACTGAATGATACGGATTTAAATATTCGGCCATTAATTAGATTGGGTGATGTTTATGTCCAATTATATATTGATAAGTTTACTGGTAGTCTTTCCAGTGTTCGATTTTTGAATGATGAAACGTTAATTAAACAACGACCTTATGAACTAGGATATACCGGGGAATTAATTGAGGTAGGGGAGCCGGCGGAAGACGTTTGGCGATTGATTGAAGAAGGGACAGAGAAGGAAATACTTGATATAACCAATGTTATGCGACTAAGACATAATGTGAAGTCACTAGAATGGGATCAAGAAACCTCAGAAGTCGCCTATAGCCACAGTAAGGATATGTCAGATAGCAACGACTTTTCCCATACTTCTAAGAAATTTGGCAGTCTTTCCGATAGATTAGAGGCTGCAAACGTTGCATATAATTCTGCTGGTGAAAATATTGCGGCTAATTACCCGGATGGACCTGCAGTAGCAGAAGGCTGGTTAAATAGTAAAGGGCACCGTGAGTCTTTATTAAACGAGGAATTCACGCATTTAGGTGTTGGAGTCTACCAAAAATATTATACACAAAACTTTATCCAAAAAAATGATGAACAATAGCCAATAAAGATAAAGTAAAAAGGTGACAGTTTGTCACCTTTTTATCTTTAATCATTAATTACAATTTCATATTCATTAAAGTGAAAATGGTTTCCTTCCCAGGAGCCATATATTCGTATTACTTCACCAATTGAGAAGTTGTCGAGTTCGAAATTGTTTGTAAGAGGAATTATTTTTTTTGCTTTTATTAATTTCGTTTCTGTTTGCAGTGTAATTTCATATACCAGTATATATCGATGATAATAAAAGCGTTGTTTCTCTCGATTAAAACTTCTAATTTCACCAGTTAGGACGGCTTCTTTACTCACTTCAGCTGCTGCCAGCCATTTACTATCATTTAGTTTCATCTCTTTTCTAGTAATCCAATAGAAGTAAAGACAAATTATCGGGATTACAACCGCGGTAACCATTTTGTACCTTCTCCCACCTATTTTTGAATGATAAAAAATGTTCCTGTTGCATGAGCTATTTTCCTGCCATCTGTACGGAAAGCCTCTCCTGAGATCACAACTGTCTTAGTTCCATGATGGATGATTTCAGCTATACAGCGGAGTGTATCTCCTATCCCTGGGGCGATGTAATGAATATTTAATTGATTGGTCACAGCTCCATATCCTTCTGGAAGGATGGCATTTATTGCTGTCCCCATGGCTGTATCAAGTATCGTAGCAGTGATTCCGCCGTGTGCAATGCCTAATGAATTATTCCAAAGACTATTTAATGGTACGATGATTTCACATGTTTTCTTTTCTCTGTCTATTTTTCTCTCAAATTGAAGAAGCCCATCAATATACTGCATGTACTTGTTATCGATTGTTTTTTCGAAACCCTCTAATAAATGGGCAAGGGCACCTAGATCCTCATCTGACCCTTTTTCGATACAGTTGCTTAATAATTGCTCTAACCTTTCTTTCATCCGTATTCCCTCTCTCGTTTCTAGTTCTGAAGACATCTTATCACTAAAAAAACAATTTTTACAGTATGTAGGATTTTCACCATTTTGGATTTAAAACATATCGTATAATAGGTATTGATTTGGGCAGGAGTGAAGAAATATGCAAAAAAATTTACATCCTTCCGTGATAAAATTTAAAGAGTTTGTGAAAAATCGTCCCGAGTTAATAAAGGAAGTACGAAATGGAAATACAACATGGCAGGAGTTATATGAGGATTGGTATCTGCTTGGTGAAGAAGATAATCGCTGGGAAACAATAGGGGTAAACGCAAGTCCTAGTGTGGAAAAGGAAGATGAAAAAAAGGGTGACTGGATTTCAACGATCCTAGGAACCGTACAGAAAATGGACCCTAATCAAATTCAGCATTATATCAACAGCTTAAGTCAAGCGTTAGGGGCCATACAGGGGGTAATTTCCCAATTTCAAGGCAGTCAGCCTAGGCAGGCAACCCCAAAAATAGAACCTAAACACCCGTTTTCATTTCGTAAAGACTAATAGAGAGGGAAATTTTTCATGAGAAGAGATGTGCTTGAATATTTAAATCGTCAAAAGGAACTAAAAAAATTCATTCGCGAACAGCCGCTTTGGTATCGTAAACTTTCAAGGAATCCATATGATTTGCAGACATTGGAAATTGCTTCACTTCACTACTACAAGAAAACAATTCCTGACAAGGTGGAGAAATTTACAAATAATGTACAAATGGCTTCGATGATGTTTTATATGCTGCAATCCATGAAAGACCAGAGTTGAAGATAGACCACAATGTAATGTGGTCTTTTTTACTTCTATAACAGAGTATAGAGTAAAAAAAATAAAGGAGGCGAACAATACAGTTAAAAGGAGTGATGATTGTGAAAAAGTACATAAAATTAACGATTCTATCTATATTTCTTGTAGGTATCTTATCAGGTTTCCAGAAGTCCGATGTTTTAGCGAAGGTTAGTGACTATTCAGAAAAGTCTCCATCGTTATATGTTCAAACCAAGACCAAAGGTAATAATGTTTTTGTAGAATGTATCTTAACTGGAGTCAGTTTTCGGCAATCCGACCAACAGGATCGAAAGGTGGGGAAGCTCGTAATTTGGCTGGATGGTAAAAAAACAAAAGAAGTAAACTCGGCAGCGTTCATCATTAAAGGTCTGCCACCTGGGGAACATACGGTTAAACTAGAAGTTGTTGACTTAAAAAACGTACCATACGGAGTCACACAAGAATTCTTGGTAAATATCCCTAAGTGACAGTTTATTTCACTTTCTGCATACATTCATGTTAAAATGTGAGTGGAGGTGTGGACGTACATGCTTGCTACATCAGAAAGAATAGAACTTTTAGAATATGCTGAGGAATTAGCAGAAATGGTATTAGAATCGGATATTGTTGAGCAATATCAAATTTGCCTATATAAAATGCAAAACAATAAGGAAACGCAAGAAAAGATTAACCGTTTTGTTAAACTTAAAGAGCTTTACGAAGAGGTGCAGCGTTTTGGTAAATACCACCCAGACTACAAAATGGTAATGAGCCAAATTCGCGAAAACAAACGGGAAATGGACTTAGATCCACACGTAGCTGAGTTTAAATTAGCGGAAAATGACCTTCAAGGTCTGCTGGATGAAATTAGTATGCTAGTTGGCGGTGCTGTTTCCAAGCACATTAAAGTACCCTCTGGAAATCCATTTTTTGATACTGGGTCTCATGGTTCAGGCTGTGGCGGCGGCGGGAGCTGCAGCTGCTCGGCCTAAAGTAATCGGCTTAATTTTATATTAAGCCGATTTTTCTATCTTTTTAACCGTGTACAATCGACACATAGGTTTCCGCAGCAGAACATTTTTTCTTGAGGTACATAAAACCGGTGACGATAAACAAAAAGCACCCCATCCTGTCGTACAAATATTGTTTCGCTGTGCAATCGGTTACCTTTTATAGCGGTGACAGAACATTTTTTTATGATTGCCTCGAGAGTTAGCTGAGATAATTCAGGGGAGCTAACGTATAGAAACGGAATTCCTGCTATTTTTCTCCAATAGGCACTCTTAATATCTTTATTTAGAGTAAGCTCCTTAATAAACTGATGCCAAATGGGCTCTAAATCCATATGAATCACCATTATCCTTTGGCGTTTTTGTTTACTTTAGACATACGTCAGTAAAGTTTGAATTGAAAAAGAGTGTTTTACTATGCTAGACTTATTAAAATGATGGTTTATTGAAGGGGAAAAAAGTATGTTTGTACAAAGACAAGGATTGGTTATTTGGCTCTATTCCTTAAAGCAGGCTAAGATGTTAAGACGTTTTGGGAATGTTCATTATGTTTCGAAGAAATTAAAGTATGTTGTACTTTATTGTAATCAAGATGAACTTGAAGTGATTATGGAAAAAATAAATTCCTTTTCATTTGTTAAAAAAGTAGAACCGTCATATAAACCTTTCTTAAAGATGGAATTTGAAAATGCAGCTCCAGATAAAGCAAAAGAATATGATTATAAGATGGGTATTTAATAAAAAAGCGGAAGTGCCGATTGGCGCTTCCGCTTTTCTCAATGGAGAGGCTTAATATAATGATTTAATCTTAAAATTGCGATTAAGTGCTGGTAGTATAGTTCTTTTTCATGGAAGATGGAAGAAGGTTTAACAGATAGCTGAATAATCTGCTTGCCAAGTTCCTCTGCAGTCTGTTGAAACAAATCATATCTTTTATTTGGTGTGAATTTCGGATTCGGGATCCCTTCACGGCAGATATAAAGAGCTTGGAATTTACCAGGATCTGTGAGCTGCATTATGACTGCTAAAGAGGTCACCTGCTTTTCATTCTTTGTGGTGTGGAATGCCATCATATGGAGAAGCCGGTGCTGATTTGCCTTTGCTAGTTCAAGCAGTTCATATAAATCCGAATAACCCTCACCTAGTTCAATAAAGCGTTGTATCACAGATAACTCTCCTTTGATTAAGATTTCATTCCCATACTTTATCATATTTTTGGATATAATACTTCAACGAAAAGAAAAAAACCCTGCAGACCTAAATCTGCAGGGTCCTTCTACATCCTCATAAAGGATAGAAGGCAAAGGGAGAGGAGAAACCGGAGGAAGAACTTATGGGGAAACGTAAGTCTTCTCCGCGGTTGGCAACAACATCCTCGAATTGATGTTGTTAGTTACATTATCTCCACAACATAGAAGCTTATACGTATTTAAAATAATTTTTCAGAAATAATCCAACAAGTTGGCTAGTCTATTCAATTGTGATAGGATATTCTTAAAAATAGAATACTGGAAAAATTGTGGTGATGATGATTGAGAGTTGTTTCAGGTATTTGTAAAGGAAGACCATTAAAAGCTGTTCCCGGAAATACAACCAGACCAACAACGGATAAAGTAAAAGAAGCCTTATTTAATATGATTGGACCTTATTTTGACGGTGGAGTAGGATTGGATCTATTTGCTGGCAGCGGTGGGTTAGGGCTCGAAGCCTTAAGCAGAGGTTTAGATAAAGTCATTTTTGTCGATCGAGAGGCAAAAGCAATTCAAACAATTCATGAGAATATCCAAGCTTGTAAGATGGAGGATAAAGCAGAAGTTTATCGAAATGACTCTGAAAGAGCTTTAAAAGCCCTAATAAAAAGGGAGATTCATTTTGATTACATATTTTTAGACCCGCCTTATAAAAAACAGCAGCTGGTTAGTTTAGTAGAAAAAATTTCCGAACATAGGTTAGTAACAAATGGCGGTTCCATTATCTGCGAACATAGTCATGATGTTGAATTGCCAGAGAGAGCAGGGGAATTTTCACGAGTTAAGCATGAGAAATATGGAATTATTGCGATTACAATTTATTCGCGATTTAGTGAGGAATAAGGAGGAGTCTTTTGTGGCTAGTATTGCCGTTTGTCCTGGGAGTTTCGATCCAATCACGTACGGACATTTAGATATCATCAGAAGAGGTGCAAAGGTATTTGATAAGGTCTATGTAAGCGTTATGAACAATTCATCAAAAAATCCGCTATTTAGTGTCGAGGAGCGGATAAAACTTATAAAAGAAGTGACAAAGGATCTCCCAAATGTGACGGTGGATGAACATTCTGGACTTCTAGTCGATTACGCGAAGTCTGTTAAGGCAAATGCTATCATTCGCGGCTTACGTGCTGTCTCAGATTTTGAATATGAAATGCAAATAACATCCATGAACAGAGTGCTCAATGACGAAATTGAAACCTTCTTTATCATGACCAACAGTCAATATTCATTCTTAAGCTCAAGTATTGTTAAAGAAGTATCTAAATACAATGGAAATATATCCGAATTGGTACCACCTATTGTAGAAGAAGCATTAAACAAGAAATTTAATCGATGAAAGTTAAAAAGCCTTGCTACCAAGGCTTTTTTTATGCTAATAACTTTTTCGTAGTCGATTATATAGTATCAATACATATATCATCAGTGAAATTATCGTTATCAGTGGACCTGCTTCTGTTAATTTATGAAAATAAATTTGCGGCCATGTACCTTGACCAAAGAGGTTAACAGGAATCGCATTAGATGGTTCTCCTGTTTGGTAAAACCGGACATAAATTGGTTTCCATAAGAGTAAAGCAAAGAAGCTGGCAAAAAGCCCCTGGGCAATTCGTGCAAAAAAGAATGGTTTAAATCGTATGTCAGTTTGTGCCAAAATACTTGCAACCTGGGCTTGAACACTAAATCCGCTAAATCCTAAAATAAAGCTCGTAACAATCGCTTGCTGAAGCAAAGTAGCGTCTCCAACCCGGCTTGTTAAATCGCTACCAAGTGTAATTTCAAATAAACCTGAAATAAATGGAATACTGAGCATATCAGGGAGTGAAAGGTTGGAAAATAGAACATCAAAACCTCTTGCTAGTGCAGCCGTAATATGTAGATGAAACAGCAGCTTGTTGATTACTGAAAATAAAATAATGAACCCGCCAACCATTAACAAAGTTTGAATAGAAGAATTTACAGCATCTCCAAGAAGTTTGCCAATTGGCCGCTTGTCTTTAATTCTAGTTTGATGCAATGCAGAAAAGGCGGACTTAAGTATAAATTTATTTTCCTTGTCCTTTTTCCTATCAGGGGTTTCATTCCCATAAAACCGCATCATTAACCCAACACAAATATTCCCCAAATAATGGGCCAATGCTAAAATGACTCCTAAATGCGGGTTATGGAAAAAACCAACAGCTACAGCACCGAAGATAAATAATGGATTAGAGGAGTTAGTGAAGGAAGCAAGCCGTTCTGCTTCAATTTGTGTCAGCTGACCTTCCTGACGGAGTCTTGCGGATAGCTTAGCTCCTGCTGGAAATCCAGAAGCCATTCCCATTGCCCAAACAAACCCTCCTACCCCGGGAACTCGGAAAAGCGGCCTCATGAGCGGTTCTAATAACACTCCAATAAACTTAACTACGCCGAAACCAATTAGCATTTCGGATACGATAAAAAAAGGCAGTAAAGAAGGAAAAACGATTTCCCACCACATCGTTAGTCCACGGAGAGATGCTTCAAAAGATTCCTTCGGAAAAGCGATCATGGAACCAGCTAAAATTATTACAGCTATAGATAGAAAGATTGTTTTTAATTTTGAATAAAACAATGTATATCCTCCTTTCCGAGGGTTTTGTTATACTGTATAAATAAGAAATGTTAAAATAAGGATTACTCACTTTTTTTAAATTCGGCCTTGTCCCCATATATCACAAATATACTCATATAACGCCAATTTAGACCATAAGATTGAACGAGATTTCTCCTAACAAATTGTATAGTGTCATAAAGCTTTTATAGCTTATGAAAAGGGAGGGAACACATATGGAGCGTCCTAAAATAGGATTAGCGCTTGGTTCCGGCGGAGCACGGGGGTTTGCTCATTTAGGGGTTATTAAAGTCTTGAAGGAAGCAGGAATTCCCATAGATATGATCGCAGGAAGCAGTATGGGAGCACTTGTTGGCAGTTTTTATGGGGCAGGTATTGAACTTGACCGTTTATATAAATTATCAACTGCATTTAAGCGGAAATATTTTTTAGATTTTACCGTTCCAAAAATGGGGTTTATTGCCGGGAAACGAGTAAAGGAATTCATTAGAGTGTTTACTCATGGTAAAAATATCGAAGAATTATCTATCCCAATAGGAATAGTTGCTACCGATCTGCTTACAGGTGAAAAAGTTGTATTTAAACAAGGGCCAGTTGCTGAAGCTGTCAGAGCAAGTATAGCGATACCAGGAATTTTTGTACCTGAAAAATATAATGGTAGAATCTTAGTGGATGGCGGTGTGTCAGATAGGGTTCCCGTATCGGTGGCGAAGGAAATGGGAGCAGATATTGTAATAGCGGTTGATGTATCTAGAGTGAAGCGGAACGCAGAAATAACTTCTATTTACGATGTTATCATGCAAAGTATCGATATCATGCAAACTGAAATTATTAATTATCGTGAAATTGCTTCAGATATCATGATTCGTCCGCCTGTCGAGGTGTATAGCTCACGTGCGTTTACAAACATTGAAGAGATTATCGCACTAGGAGAAGAAGAGGCGAAGAAAAATTTAGATTTTATAAAAAAGGTTATAAAGGAATGGAAGGGGCAGGGCTTTTGAAAAGCAAAATATTTATAGGTTCTTCCATTGTTATTGCACTGATGATGATAGCAGGGATATTTTTTTCATTACCTTATTATGTTTCGAAACCAGGTATTGCAAAAGAATTAGCACCAATCATACAAGTTGCAGGCGGTACGGAGGAAAAGGGAAGCTATATGCTGACAACAGTAAGGATGGGAAGGGCTAATATTTATTCTTATGTTGAGGCTAAACTCTTTGATTATGTTGAACTCTACCCAGTGGAAGCCATACTACACGAAACAGAAACACAAGATGAATATAATGCGAGACAGCTGCATATGATGGCAGGTTCCAAGTTAAATGCCATTGAAGTGGCATATAAAAAAGCAGGATACCCTGTTGAATACGAATACAAAGGGGTTTACATTGTTCAGGTAGTCCCTGACATGCCCGCAGATGGAAAATTACTTGCTGGTGATCGAATTACTCAGGTAGATGGACAAGAATTTTCCTCTTCTGAAAGGTTTATCGAGTATGTGGGTAAGAAAAAGGCAGGAGAGCAAGTAGAATTAACGATAACCAGAGAGGATAAAACAAAAACAGTGAAAATAAGTGTCGAGCCCTTCAAGGATGACCCAAAGAAAATCGGCATCGGTATTTCTTTAGTTGATGATAAGGAAATTATTGTTAACCCTAAAGTTACGGTCAAGACGGATGAAATCGGTGGACCTTCTGCCGGTTTGATGTTCTCACTAGAAATCTATGATCAATTAATGGAAGAGGACTATACAAAAGGGTACAAAATTGCAGGAACAGGGACAATCGATCCAACTGGAATAGTTGGACCAATTGGAGGAATCGATCAAAAAATAGTAGCTGCAGACAAGGCAGGAGCTGAGATTTTCTTTGCCCCGAATGAAAAAGGCATCAAGGATTCCAATTACGAACTAGCAGTGAAGACAGCACGGGATATTGATTCAAAAATGAAGATTGTTCCAGTGGATGTTATAGATGACGCGATTAATTATCTGCAGAAGTTACCAATAGAATAAAAAAATGGTGCCTCCGTGGCACCGTTTTTTTATTCTATATAAATAGGTGGTTGTTTATATTCCAGTTGTAATAAGCGTTCTCTAGTTTGGTTTCCTATCCCGAAGGAATAAACTCTAGAAGCCCTAATATCTAATAAGATTTCATCTTCCTTATATGCAGATAGTTTAGATATGAGTGGTAGAGAAAATTGAGATTTATACTTATTCAAGTAATCTTTTCCATTCTTTGTCATACCTAACAGTCGTAAATAAGAAGGTGTCTCAGACGTGCTTTTCATATCTGTCTTTTTTGTATTGGTTAAGATATGAACACACATTCTTTGCAGCCTTGTCCATGTGTAGCGTTTTGTTTTTAACTTTTGCATAAATTCCTTGAAAGTAGTGGAATCTAGTGCAGCTGCTAGTATACGATGCTCAATTCCTTCTTCTACCTCATAAACTTCTCTTAACTCTTCAGGATTCATATGCAACAAGCGAAAGCGTAAATAGGTCCAGTAATTTTCCCATTCGTGGAAATGTCCATATACAGCTAAGTATTCTTTCAAAAGGGTGCTCGTCGCATCAGGAACATATTGTTCAATCGGGCTATTTTCTTTTTTACTGGCAAACAATGCTTTCCTTATGCTTGTGGCACTCGCGATGGTCTCTGTAGCAAAGTGCTCGTCATGATAATCAGCATTTTTTCTTTTTACCGTGAGAGGAAGGATTGAACTTTTTTGCTGCATTATAGATTTCACATAATGAAAACCAAGAATATTATTCGGTTTATCTAAACTCAAAATATTTTCAGGGCTTGACAATGATTGAAAAGACAACGATAATGCTCTAGGGTAACTAACACCTGATTTTATATTCATTTTAATCTTTTCATCAAAACGCTCTTTATGTGTATCCAAATAATCAACCGTCTCGAAGAAGGATGATATATCGCCGCTTTCGCTGCCAAAGCAAAGTGAATGGCAGCCAATCGCATCTAAAATGGAAACAGCACCATTTGCGAAAGTTTCTGCCTTTTGTGTTGCAAAACGATAAGGCAGTTCTAGGACAATATCAACGCCATTTAGCAGAGCCATCCTTGCACGATACCATTTAGATATAAGAGCAGGCTCACCACGTTGAAGAAAATTCCCACTCATAACGGCTATAGCTAAATCAGCTTGTGCTAATTCCTTTGCAGCTTGCAAATGATAGGCATGACCATTATGAAAAGGGTTATATTCGACAATTACACCAACAGCTTTCATTTTTAACGTTCTCCTTATTCTTTAAATCATCTAATTCTTTTGGTAATCGTATTATAGCAAAAATTACCATAATAAGATAATTGGCTATGATATTTAGAAGCTGGGACTGTAATCTGATTTAACTGGGTAAACTAATATGAAGAGCTTATTTTTAGAAAAATAGTAAAATGAAAAATCGCATTTTAGGTGTAAAGAAAAAACATTGACAAAAATTTAATCGAAGGCTATAATTACCTTTGTTGCCTTGGGGTGATTCAATTGAAATGGACATTAAGCCAATTACAAAAATATCGAAACAAGGATTTTCTGATTGACGATATCATTCGAGTTGATGAGATAAAAGAAACGGATCCGTCGATTCGTGAAGTATCTCCGATGCATATTACTGGTCGGGGTGATATTGATTCAACGAAAGTGACATTTCATCTGAAAATCGAGGGTCATTTAATCCTGCCTTGTTCTCGTACTTTAGTGGATGTTAAACTTCCAATTAATGTCGAAACAACTGAAACTTTCCTCTTACAAGGTTCAGTTTATGAAACTGAAGAGGAAGTTTATCAAGTAAAAGGGGAAGTAATTGATCTAATGCCAGTCATTAGAGAAATTCTTTTACTAGAAGTTCCAATGCAGGTGTTCTGTGAAGATGTCAATCATGAAGATGCTGCACCTCAATCCGGTAAGGACTGGGAAGTTCTGAGTGATGTGGATCAATCCAAAAAGATTGATCCAAGATTAGCAGGCCTTGCAAAGTTTTTTGACAAAAACAATTCTTCTTCCGAATCATAATCAGCAAAACAAGAAGCAAAGTGAAGAACCAGCATTCCTGGCCTTCATTACTTTCTTAATACTCTTTAAGGAGGTGGGAAGAATGGCTGTACCTTTTAGAAGGACTTCTAAAACTGTAAAAAGAAAACGTCGTACACATTTTAAATTAAACGTACCTGGTATGGTAAGCTGCCCAAACTGTGGTGAAATGAAACTTTCACACCGCGTATGTAAAGCTTGCGGAACATACAAAGGAAAAGACGTTGTTAACGACTAATTTCCATTAGGATAAAAAGCACAAGGAGCAGTATGCCCTTGTGCTTTTGTCGTTTTCGAGTAATCGTACATACTTACATATATTCAGGGGAAGGGGGACACTTGTTTGTCGTTTTCCATTGAGAAACGCGAAAAGGGTTATTTATTATTTACAATCACTAGAAGCGAAACAAGAAATGCTGTTAATTATGATGTCATGCAAGGGTTAACAGAGGCTATCTCGTTAATGAATAATCCAACGATTAAGGCGCTTGTCATTACTGGGGAA
Organism: Neobacillus driksii; assembly: GCF_013409995.1. GTDB lineage: Bacteria > Bacillota > Bacilli > Bacillales > Cytobacillaceae > Neobacillus > Neobacillus driksii. Next base: position 127,603 of record NZ_JACCBX010000004.1, on the reverse strand, counting down.
GGGGATCTGGCTTTTTGTTCAGGGGGTGACTTATCTGTTTTTCACCAACTTCAGACAAAGGAAGAAGCGTATGGAATGCTTTCAAAAATGTCACACATTCTTTATTCACTGATGACACTAACAAAGCCAACAATTGCTCTATTAAATGGTACAGCCGTTGGCGGCGGGTGTGAACTGGCTGCTGCTTGTGATTTTCGTTTAGCGAGAGAAGGAATAAGAGCTGGATTTGTACAAGGTAAACAAGCTATCACCACTGGTTGGGGCGGGGGAACGATATTAGCAGAAAAACTACCAGCGGCACTCAGCATGAAGCTTTTAATGGAAGCTGAAATTCAAACTGCTGAATATTTAAGAGAAGCGGGCTTTATCGATCATATGTATTCAAATAATCACATCAGTGCGTGCGAAACCTTTTTGGAGAAGCTTTTAACAGTTGATTTAAAGGTTTTAGAATCGTATAAAATGATGTGGATTTTAAAATGGGAAGAAAACAAGCTGAGAGAAAGAATAGAAAAAGAAGTAAGAAATTGCAGTGTTCTATGGGAAAGTGAGTCACATCATAAGTATGTACAAAATTTTATTAGTAAAAAAATGAAGAAATAAGAATAAAGACAATCTGTTATCAGTCTATCTTTTCTAGTAGATGCATATGTATGAATAAAAACACTAGGAGGGATTTGACTGATGTCACCAACTCGCCAAGATGCATGGTCCCAAGATGAAGATTTATTGCTTGCTGAAGTTGTGTTAAGACATATTCGAGAAGGTGGAACACAGCTTCAAGCATTTGAGGAAGTTGGAAAACAACTTTCTCGTACTTCTGCGGCTTGCGGATTTCGTTGGAACTCATTTGTTAGGAAGCAGTATAAATCAGGAATTGAACTGGCTAAAAAACAGAGGAAAGAACTAAAAAAACAAAGTATTCCGACGGATAGTGAGATAACAAAAAAGGTTGTGGCTGAAGAAACTCCATCCTCTGGTGAAGCAAGAAGTGAAGGTATAACATTTCAAGCAGTTCTTCACTTCTTAGAAAGTCTACAAAAGCAAGCAGCTGCTGCTTCTAGCATCGAAGAAGCAAAAGAAAAGTCCATTAAAAAAATAAAAGAACTTGAAAAAAAATCTTATTCGCTTGCAGCTGAGAATGAAAGATTAGCAAAGAATTTAAAAGCGATTGAAGAGGACTATCGTTCATTAATTGAAATTATGGAAAGAGCAAGAAAAATGGTGGTCTTACAAGAAGAAGATCGACAGCAAAAAGTAAAATTCCAAATGGATAAAAACGGAAACCTCGAAAGAGTGGAAAAATAGTAAAAAGCGGACAATATGTCCGCTTTTTACGTTTATTCATTATGCTGTGCTTCTACACCTTCAGGATACCAGACGAGTGGATTCTCACCACGGTCACGTTCCATATCGTATTCAACATTTGTAAAGCTCATGTGCTCCCAAAAGCTTCTTGATTGTACTCTTGGGTTTGTTTTAATTGGCAGGCCGAAGCTTTTAGCGAACTCTACAAGTTGTTTACCGTATCCCTTACCTTGATAATCAGGTAAAACCTCAAGTTTCCATAATTCTAGATAATTTTGTGGAGGATAGAAATACCGGTCAAATTTAGCGTCAATTTGATATAGACTCATTCGAGCTACTAGTTTGTCTCCGAAATAGATTCCGTAAAAAGGAGAGTCACTATCATTATCAATCATATTTGCTTCTAAGTCTTCAATCATGGAGAGTTCTTGAATGCCATATTCTTTAAATTTTTTAAATTCCTCTAATGTTTTAAAATTAACTTTTAATTTTTCAACTTTTAACACCATATAAGCGCTCCCCCTAAGAAATGAATTAATATCATTATATAACAAAGATGTAAAAAATTCTTTATATATCCCTTGGAAAGCGTTTTATTTCTTTTTAAGGACAATCATACACACTACGGGCAGCATCTGATAAAATATAAAGTAAAAAAGACAATAAATGGGTGGGTATCGTGAAGATTGGCATTATTGGGGCTGGTTCTATTGGATTATTATTTGCAGCGTATTTAAGCAAGGCTTTTTCTGTCACACTTTATACCAAAACAAGCGAACAAGCAGAGATCATTAATCAAAACGGGATATACCTGTATGATGGCGGTGATTTACAAAGCAGAGTTAGTATTCAAGCCCTTCCTGTTTCTAATTGGACTGGTTTAGAAGAATTAACGATCATTGCTGTAAAACAATACCAAATTCATTCTATTATTCATCAGATAACTAGTTTGGAGTTTATTCCTCATAACCTATTATTTTTACAAAATGGAATGAGTCATTTAAAATTACTAAAAAATATTCCTGCGACTAATATTTTTGTTGGATCCGTTGAGCATGGGGCCAGTAAAATCAATACATACACGGTTTCCCACAATGGAAAAGGGGCTTTTAATGTTGCTCTTTATAAAGGCAGTATTGAAACAATAAAGGAGTTTGGTGAGCTTTGTGCCGCTATTGAATTCCCGATTACCTTGAAAGAAGATTTTTATAATATGCTGATAAATAAATTAATTGCAAATGCAGTCATTAATCCTTTAACTGCCATCCTTCAAATCAAAAATGGTGAATTAATTACCAACACTTTTTATTTTGCTGCTGTAAAAAAACTATTTCTAGAAATCTCATTTATTCTAAACCTAGAAGACCCTATTAAAAGATTTAGAGATGTGCTCCGAATTTGTAAAAAAACCGGACATAACCAGTCATCTATGCTAAAAGACATGGAGGCGGGAAGAAGGACTGAAATTGACGCAATACTAGGCTTTTTAATCGAGGAGGCTCAGGTTCAACGAAAAACCGCAACGAACATTGAAAGCTATTATTATTTAATTAAAGGGAAAGAAAAAGATCGGAGGAGAGTTAATTGAATTCATTTATCTCATCAATTATTACCATTTTCTTAACCGTACCTCTTCTCGGTTTTTTTATCATTTATGTATTGAATAAACTTATAACAAAAAACACTCGAAAGTCATTTCATAAAGCGTTGGATTACTCAACGATCCTCTTTATAGTGGCTGTCCATTTTTTGTTAATAACGATTTGGGGTAAATCGTTTTTTGGCTTAATTTTGCTAATTTTACTCGTAATTGCAATGGTATTTGTCGTCATACATTGGAAGATAAAAGGGGAAATTATATTTACTAAGGTTTTTAAAGGGTTTTGGCGTTTTAATTTTCTTATCTTCTTTTTAGCCTATATATCCCTAACTGTATTTGGCATACTGCGGAGTGCATTAACTTTTACATTTTCTTAAGCAAAGATTTTTTTTATTAGGTTGGATAATGCTATACTCATATGGAATGAATATGGTTGATCAGAAAGGAAGTACTTAAATGGAGATTTTAAATCTCTCATTGTCAGCTACGAATCGATTTGCTTCTAATTATCTAGAACAATCCTCTGATATTCTGCCTTTTTTCCATTATCGGTTTAATGACTTTGCCGAAGATCAGAAGAGGTTAGACGAATTAAGCAATCGACACTTTCCTCGTGAAAAAGTAGCTGGTCACATAGAGAAATTTATGGAACGTTTTCCATCATCAAAAGCAGTGGAAAATTCACTTGCAAAACTAAAACAATTGAATAGTGTAGTGGTTATTGGCGGTCAACAAGCAGGTATCCTTACAGGACCTCTTTATTCGATACATAAGATCATCTCCATTATTAAATTAGCAGAGGAAAAAGAGAAGCAGCTTGGTGTACCTGTCATTCCTGTATTTTGGATAGCTGGGGAAGACCATGATTTCCATGAAGTAAATCATGTGTTTATGGCAGGTAAGCAAAGAGTAGACAAATGGTCATACCCTGAAAAGGTTAAACAGAAGAAAATGGTCTCAGATATCGCCCTTAACAAAGACGTTTGCCGACAATGGGTCATTAATGTAATTGAAAACTTCGGTGAGACCAATCAAACTAAGCAGCTAATCAACTTTGCGGAAAAAGCATTGAGCAATTCCTCAACGTTTGTCGACTTCTTTGCTAACATTGTAATGGAACTTTTTAAGGATTATGGCTTGTTAATTGTTGATTCGGGTGATCGTAAGTTCCGTCTTTTGCAGACAGAGCAATTTTCTAAACAAATTGAGCAACACAGGGAAATTACCAATTGTCTACTTGAACAGCAAAGTATTATAAGTAAAAAGGAATATCCAATCACAATCGATTCACATGAAAAAGCCGCAAACTTGTTTTATTACAGTCCAAAATCAAATGAACGAATTTTGCTTGAATTTGATTCAGAAAATAATACTTTTGTGGGGAAGAGTGGAGTTGTTTCCTTTACAAAAGAAGAACTAATCGAAATTGCCTATCAGGACCCAGCGAAACTTAGTAATAATGTGGTGACGCGGCCATTAATGCAAGAGTGGCTATTCCCAACATTGGCATTTATTGCTGGACCTGGAGAAATCTCTTATTGGGCTGAATTAAAGCTGGTTTTTGAGCATTTTAAAATAAAAATGCCTCCAATTGTTCCGAGGTTAAACATAACCTTGGTGGAGAGAGCTGTTGAAAGTGATATTCATGAGCTAAACTTGGAATTAATCAAGGTATTGAGCAGGGGAACGGTGGAGGAAAGAGACCAATACCTAGAGTCAATTAAGGATAAAGAAGTATCTGAGTTATTCTCCACCCTGAAATCCAATTTATTAAAGCAGTATGAACGGATTGAGATGAAAACAAACCAACTTGATCGAAGTCTGCTGCCTCTAGTAAAGAAAAATGAAACCTATTTATTAAAACAGATTGGGTACTTGGAAACAAAGTTGGAGGAATCCGTAAAATCAAGGTTCGATGTAATTCTAAGTAAGTATAATCGTATCGATTTATCATTACGACCTGATGGATTTCCGCAAGAGCGAGTTTGGAACATTTTCTATTATTTAAATCTGTATGGAACAAGTTTTATTAATGAATTAATGGAGCTTGAGTTTGTATTTGATGGAAAACACAAGGTAATAAAGCTTTAAGGACTTCACGCTTAGTGAAGTTCTTTTTTTTTGAAGAAATTTACTGCAAATAAAGGATTTAGGGAACTAGGAAAAGAATAATTAAAAAATAGGTGGAGGAAAGTGGGGGAATGTGGTACATTTTAAATAGAAAGTGGGGGTACCGGGTATGTTTATGGGTGAATACCATCATAGCATTGATAATAAGGGCCGGATGATTGTGCCTTCCAAATTCCGCGAAGAGCTTGGAGAAATGTTTATCATCACACGCGGTTTGGATCAATGTCTGTTTGGTTACCCATTAAAAGAGTGGGCACTTATCGAAGACAAACTAAAAGGCCTGCCCTTAACAAAAAAAGACGCCCGTGCATTTACCCGATTTTTCTTTTCCGGTGCAACAGAGAGTGAACTCGATAAACAAGGAAGAATAAATATTCCAGCACCATTACTTCAGTATGCAAAACTAGAAAAAGAATGTGTAGTTTTAGGAGTATCCAATCGAATTGAAATTTGGGGCAAACAGATTTGGGAAGACTATTTTTCAGAGTCTGAAGAATCTTTTGCCGAAATTGCAGAAAATATGATTGGTTTTGATATATAATGGACAAGTTATTCTATTATAACTCCGTTTTATATCGTTCGATTGGAAAAGGTGATAATGATGTTTGAACATACAACTGTGTTACTAGATGAAGCTGTTAACGGATTGAATATTAAACCAGATGGCATTTATGTTGATTGTACATTAGGCGGGGCTGGACACAGTTCCCTGATACTATCAAAACTTACTGATAATGGAAAATTGTTTGCCTTCGATCAAGACGAAGTAGCTATTGCCAATGCAAAAGAGAAATTGTCACGCTACGGTGAGCAGCTAACCATAATCAAGAGCAATTTCTTATACCTCAAGGAAGAACTTGAAAAGCTTGGGATTGAAAAAGTTGATGGGGTCCTATATGACCTTGGTGTATCCTCTCCCCAATTGGACACTCCGGAAAGAGGATTCAGTTACCATCATGACGCACCACTCGACATGAGAATGGACAATGATGCGGATATTTCAGCCTATGATGTTATTAACCATTGGTCTTATGAGGATTTGGTTAGGATCTTTTTTCGCTATGGAGAAGAGAAATTTTCTAAGCAAATTGCACGAAAAATAGAGGCTAGAAGAGAAATTAAGCCAATTGAAACTACATTTGAGCTGGTTGAACTTATTAAGGATGGGATTCCTGCCCCAGCAAGAAGAAAGGGCGGACACCCGGCTAAGAGGATATTTCAAGCTGTAAGGATTGCCGTTAATGATGAATTAGCAGTTTTTGAAAAATCTTTGCAAAAAGCAATTGATATCCTTCATCCGGAAGGTAGAATCAGTGTTATTACTTTCCACTCTTTAGAAGACCGCATTTGTAAGGCGGCTTTTAAAAAGGCAAGTGAAACACCAGATTTACCGCATGGATTACCGATAATTCCTGAAGAATTTAAGCCGATATTAAAGCTGATTACTCGAAAGCCTATTCTTCCTTCTGAAGAAGAATTAGAACATAATAACCGCGCACGATCTGCAAAATTACGGATTGCGGAAAAACTATAATATAAAGAGAAATAAAAAATAACCATGTGGAGGGGAAAGAATGAGTAGTCTTGCCAGGAAATTTCAGCAACAAAAGCAAGTAGAAGGGACAGTACAGGAACAAAGTATTGTAAAAACAAAAAAGCACTGGCTTACACCTGGGGAGAAAATAATCGGAGTAGTATTTACAGGGTTGGTTTGTTTTGGTGCCGTCCATCTCATCTCGAATCAAGCGGAAATTTACCAGGTGAATAAGGAAATTCAGGAGGTCCAAACCTCTGTTAATGAGCTTGAAAAGATTAATAGTGACCTGCAGGTACAAGTAAGTGAGTTGAGTACCTACGAGAGGATTTTAGAAAAGGCAACGCAAATGGGGCTTGTAAAAAACGAAAATAACGTCAAGGTTGTGCAAGAGAAATGAACAAGAAACAACCATATATGAATGTCGGGGCAGCCGTATTGTTTGGATTATTCGGCCTGCTCTTTTTTATATTACTTTCTAGATACTTTACCATTCAATTTACTGGTGAGGTCGGATCACAGCCACTTGCTGCGAAAGCTGAGCAAAAGTACAGCAGAACGGGTAATTTGGAAGCGGCAAGAGGTGTGATTTATGATCGTAATGAGGTAGTCATTTCAGAGGATACTACTTCTTACACGTTAATTGCGATATTGGATAAAAAGATGACAACCAATCCAAAAAAGCCTAATCATGTAACGGATCCAGAAAAAACAGCTAGGGAATTATCTAAGATTATTGATATGGAAGAGTCTGAGATTTATAGTATTTTGACCAAAGATCAGTTTCAAGTGGAATTTGGCAAAGCAGGAAGAGATATTTCTCACCAAACAAAAAAAGAAATTGAAGCCTTAAAGCTTCCGGGGATTACTTTTAAACGCGATTCGAAAAGGTTTTATCCGAATGGAATCTTTGCTTCTCACTTGGTTGGGTATGCAGACAGAGTGGAAGAAAAGGATGGAACCTACAATTATGTTGGAATGATGGGGATTGAAAAGACCCTAAACGATGAACTGACGGGTAAGGACGGAAAAATTAATTACGAAAGTGATTTATGGGGATATCTGCTTCCGAACGGGGAACAGAAGGTTACTCCAGCACAGAACGGAAATGATGTCTATTTAACCATCGATCAAAAGATTCAAACCTTTTTGGAAGACGCCATGAACAAAGTAGTGGAGGAATATAATCCTAAAAAAATCATTGCTATTGTTGCGGACCCTAAAACAGGCGATATTTTAGCCATGGGACAGAGACCTTCCTTTCACCCTAAAACGAAGGAAGGTATAAATCAGAGCTGGCATAATGAAGCCATTGAAACATCTTTTGAGCCTGGCTCGACGATGAAGATCTTTACTCTTGCAGCGGCAATTGAAGAAAAGAAATTTAACCCGAATGATATGTTCCAGTCCGGTTCTTATCAAGTAACCTCAAAAGATAAGCCGATACATGATCATAAAAGATCTGGCTGGGGAACGATTACTTATCTTGAAGGAGTTCAGCGCTCTTCGAATGTTGCCTTTGCGAAAATAGCAAATGAACTCTTAGGTTTTGAAAAGTTCAGAGAATACTTGACTAAATTTGGTTTTGATAACCCAACGGGGATTGACTTGCCTGCTGAGACGTCAGGAAAAATCCAATTTACTTGGCCAATTGAAAAAGCAACGACCGCATATGGGCAGGGAACTGCGATTACACCCATTCAGCAAATCCAAGCGATGACTGCGATCGCTAACAATGGGAAAATGATGAAGCCGCAAGTGATTGAGAAAATTGTCAATCACGACACAGGTGAAGTAATCAAAAATGTGACACCTGAGGTTGTTTCAACACCTATTTCCGCTGAAACCGCCAAGGAGGTCCGTGATATCCTTGAAACGGTAGTTACCAATAAAGAAACCGGTACGGGGACTCGATATCAAATTGATGGTTATAGTGTTGCTGGGAAAACAGGAACAGCTAGTATTCCTGATCCAAAGGGCGGATATTTAGTTGGACAAGAGGATTATATCTTTTCATTCTTAGGTATGGCACCAAAAGATGATCCGAAGTTAATTGTCTATGTCGCTGTCCAGCAGCCTGAAATAGAACACTATTCTATGGGATCGATACCTGTTTCAATGGTTTTTAATCCTGTTATGAAAAATAGTTTACAGTATTTAAATATTCAGCCTTCACAGCAAGAAAAAGCCTCAACAGCGAAACTAGCAGATTTAGTTGGTCAAGGTGTAACAAAATCAGTCAAGCAACTTGAGGAATCAGGTCTACAAGTAGTTGTACTGGGGAAAGGTGACAAAGTCACGGCTCAGCTTCCTGCTGCAGATACGGATGTCCTTGAGGGTGAGAAAATAATTATCAAAACCGATGGGAAATTGGCAGCACCGAATATGACAGAATGGTCGCTAAGAGACGTAATGAAGGTTGCAAAGATTTCGGGGATGAAACTAAATTCTACCGGCAGTGGTTATGTTGTTAAGCAAAATATTAAAGAAGGTGCTTTCTTACGCAAGGGAGATTTTCTTATCGTGGATTTAAAAACGACAGAAGAAAAGCTCGAAATGGATGCAAAAGAAGCGGGAGAAAGTACAAAAGGCACTGAGGAAGAATTAGAGAATCTCCCAAGGGATTAATAGTGATAGAACAGTAATAGTTGACGTTCTATTCAAAATAGTACAAGCATATAAATGAACGAGTAGGATAAAGGAGGCTCGTTCATTTTATGCGTGTTTCAAATGTAACTGTCCGTAAAAGGTTAATGATTGCAATGTTCGTAGGAATCTTAATTTTTCTAATTATTGATGTCCGCCTTGGGTATGTACAGTTTGTTTTAGGGGATAAGTTGACCGGTCAAGCTAAGGGGTCATGGAGTAGAAATATTCCTTTTGAACCGGAGCGCGGGGAGATTATAGACCGCAATGGTGTGCCATTAGCAACAAATATTAGTGCTCCAACAGTATATGTGATACCAAGACAGGTCAAGGACCCTGCAGCTACATCAGAGAAATTAGCAGCAGTTTTAAATATTCCAAAAGAAAATGCTTACCGACAAATCACTGAGGGTAAATCTATTATCAGGATAAAAGAAGGACGAAAGATTTCTCATGAAAAGGCAAAAGAGATCAGGGCTTTAGGACTCGAAGGGGTATATATCGGTGAAGACTCTAAAAGACATTATCCGTTCGGAAGTTATCTTTCTCATGTTCTAGGATTTTCTGGGGTGGACAACCAGGGGTTAATGGGATTGGAACTTTACTACGATAAAGAGTTAAGTGGAGAAAGAGGCGCAGTTAAGTTTTACGCCAATGCTAAAGGAGAAAGAATGGACGACATGGCTGACGACTATGAGCAGCCAGTAGACGGACTTGATTTAAAGCTTACGATTGATACTAAAATTCAAACCATTATGGAGAGAGAACTAGATATAGCTGAAGCGACCTATAATCCTGACGGAATCATAGCGATTGCGATGGATCCAAATAATGGGAAAATATTAGGGATGTCAAGCCGACCTACATTTGACCCGGCTAACTTTCGAAACGTCTCACAAGAGGTGTACAACAGAAACCTACCTGTATGGTCAAGCTATGAGCCTGGTTCAACCTTTAAAATCATTACTCTTGCCGCTGCTTTAGAGGAGGGCAAAGTTGATTTAGCAAAGGAACATTTTCATGATTCAGGTTCTGTAGAAGTAGCTGGGGCAAGATTGAAATGCTGGAAAAGAGGCGGTCATGGAAGTCAATCCTTCCTCGAGGTAGTGCAAAATTCTTGTAACCCTGGGTTTGTAGAATTAGGGCAAAGATTAGGTAAAGATACTTTGTTTAAATATATAAAAGACTTTGGTTTTGGACAAAAAACAGGGATAGATTTAGCGGGCGAAGGATCAGGAATTTTGTTTAATTTAAATCGAGTCGGTCCGGTTGAATTAGCGACCACTGCGTTTGGTCAAGGGGTATCGGTTACTCCAATCCAACAAGTTGCAGCCGTTGCTGCGGCGGTAAACGGCGGGACTCTTTATAAGCCGTACATTGCACAAGAGTTAATAGATCCTGTCACGAAGGAAGTGGTCATGAGAAATACTCCTGTTGCGAAAAGAAGAGTAATTTCTGAAGAGACATCCAAAGAAATCCGTCATGCACTTGAAACCGTAGTAGCTCAAGGTTCGGGGTTTAGGGCATTTGTTGATTCTTATCGGATTGGCGGCAAGACAGGAACAGCTCAAAAAGCTCAAAACGGCAGGTATTTGGAAAATAACTTTATCGTTTCTTTTATGGGCTTTGCTCCTGCAGATGATCCTCAAATTGTTGTTTATGTTGCGGTTGATAATCCGAAAGGCGGGCTTATTTTCGGTGGAACTGTAGCTGCTCCAATCGTTGGAAGTATTATGAAGGATGGTCTTATGGCACTGGGGGTAGAACCTCGAAAAGATCAAATTGAAAAGGAAATAAAATGGCCAGATAGACCATTAATTACACTGCCAGACTTAACGGGAATGACTAAGTTAGAAATCACAGAACAACTGCTAGATCTTAAAATTGATGCCAGCGGTGAAGGCGATATTGTGGTACGGCAGTCCCCTGAAGCTGGCTCAAAAGTCAAAGAAGGCTCAACCGTTAGACTTTATTTTGATAAAGATGAATAAAGAAATAGGTAAATGATTGAGTCAGGCGGCCGGAATGATTTCCGCCGCCTGTTCTTTTGAAAAAAAGAAATAGGAATCTGAAGGATAAATAGCATTCTATTGTGTTTTGCTGTAAAATAAGGTGAATCTTTTATAAGGTGATTTTTTATGTAGGCTGTGTTAAGGAATACTGTTGATTTTTAGAACCTGTTGATTGGAACGGAAGGCGCTCGACTCCTCGAAAATGCTATCGCATTTTCTTCGTGCGTGGGCAGATTCGAGGATGTAAATCAAAGTCCTGCGGGATGTACGAGCTGAGTGAGACCCCGCAGGTGCGAAGCTGTAAGGAGGCTCACGGGCGAGCCCGCGGAAAGCGTAGCGCCTCGTGACAGGCAAAAACCGCCTGTCTCTGCGGTGATTATTCGAAGAAGCTTTCCTTAGTGGAGTGGAAATCAACAGCCTTATTTAACACAGCCTTTATGTAAAAAGTGGTAATTTTTAAAGGCAAGAGAGGATTTGAGAATATGAAACTACATGATTTACTTCAACATTTGCACCTTCTCGTTCCTTATCAAGGAACAAATCCAGAAATCACTTCAATTGAGAACGACAACCGAAAGGTGCAAAAGGGAAGCTTATTTATTTGTATTAAAGGATATACCGTCGACGGTCACGATTTCGCGGAATCAGCGGTGAAGGATGGTGCTGCCGCTGTACTTGCGGAGCGGGCACTTCCACTATCGGTACCGGTAATAATTGTTAACGATACAACGCGGGCAATGGCAGTACTGGCTGATGCTTTTTATCAGCATCCTACAAAAAAACTGCACTTAATCGGAATTACAGGGACAAACGGAAAGACAACTACAAGTCATTTGATTGAAAAAATATTTTCCGATGTAAATCGGAGCACTGGTTTAATCGGAACGATGTATACAAAAATTGGGGACCACAAGTTTGAGACTAAAAATACAACTCCAGAAAGTCTTGTCCTTCAAAAAGGGTTCAAACAAATGCTTGACGCAGGTGTTGATACAGCAATTATGGAGGTTTCATCGCATGCCTTACATATGGGGAGAGTCCATGGTTGTGACTACGATATAGCGGTATTTACAAACCTCACCCAAGATCATTTAGATTACCATAAGACAATGGAAGACTACATGCATGCTAAGAGTTTATTATTTTCCCAGCTTGGAAACACATTCGACGCTAATAAACCGAAATTTGCAATCTTAAATGCAGATGATCTCGCTTCTGATTTGTACCGTAAATCTACAGCAGCTCATTGTTATACGTATGGAATTGATAATAATGCGGATTTCCATGCTAGAAATATTCATATGACTTCTGCGGGGACTTCCTTTGAAATAGTAATAAAAGAGAAGAGCTATTCCATTAACATACAATTAATCGGGAAGTTTAGTGTTTATAATGTTTTGGCTAGTATTGCAACTGCGTTTGTTTCAGGAATACCGATGGATAAAATTATCGAATCCATCGAGAGTGTAAAAGGAGTAGACGGTAGATTTGAGTTAGTAAATGCAGGACAAAACTTTACGGTAATCGTAGATTATGCTCATACACCCGATAGTTTAGAAAATGTATTGAAGACCATACAAAGTTTTGCTGACAAGAAGATATTTGTAATAGTTGGCTGTGGTGGAGACAGGGATAAAACGAAGAGACCATTAATGGCAGAGATTGCCTGTCGATATGCCACAAATCCAATATTTACCTCAGATAACCCAAGGAGCGAGGATCCTTTAACGATATTAAAAGATATGGAAAAAGGAGTCCTTGGGCAAAGTTACATCACTATTCCTGATAGAAAAGAAGCGATTGTTACAGCAATTAATCAAGCGTCTGCTGGTGATGTGATCTTAATTGCTGGTAAAGGTCACGAAACATACCAGATTATTGGCAGTAATGTTTATGATTTTGATGACCGAATGGTTGCTCGGGAGGCAATCGAGGGGAGATAGAAATGTATTTAGCACATAATGATTTAGTAGAGTTATTCTCTGATTTCAGGGGTATAAAAGAAGCGGATCATTTTTATATGACGGTAACGGACGATGCAAACGAAATGCAGACTAGAGGTCTATTCATACCGTTAAATGAGAATTCGGGGGAACTTTTAGAGGCAATTGCCAACGGTGCGATTGCGGCCATTTGGGATAAAAAGAAACAGCTGCCCAAATACACACCCAATCACTTTCCAATCTTTTTTACTGACAACCCAATTGAAGCTGTTAGAGAACTTTTACGATTTTACATTGAAAAAATGGACGGAGAAAAAGCAGAAAAAATGAATATGACTAATTTCGTATTTTTGAATAAAAAACTTCTCAAAGAAAATAAAGAAACATATGATATAGCTGTAATGTTGGAAAAGATATCAAAAATAAATCTAAAAGATGATTTCGAAAGGAGGGGATAAAATGCTGGAGCAAGTTATCTTTTTCACAATTCTAATGGGGTTCCTGATTACAGTACTGCTTTCTCCAATTTTTATTCCCTTCTTAAGAAGGTTGAAATTTGGACAAAGCATTCGGGAAGAAGGACCCAAATCCCATCAAGCAAAAACCGGTACACCAACAATGGGTGGAGTGATGATTTTATTCTCTATTATTATTACTACTCTCGTAATGACAGGGAAATTTTCTGAACCAACCGTTAAAACATACTTACTTATCCTTGTGACCTTTGGTTTTGGATTACTTGGATTTTTAGATGATTTTATCAAAGTGGCACTTAAGCGTAATCTAGGGTTAACCTCGAGACAAAAGTTGTTAGGACAAATCATCATTTCCGTTATTTTTTATCTTGTTTATAAACAAAATGGATATCCTACGGAAATCACCGTTCCTGGAAGTAATTATTCCATTGAACTTGGCTGGTTTTATGTATTTTTTATCGTCTTTTGGCTGGTAGGTTTCTCGAATGCAGTCAATTTAACTGATGGATTGGATGGTTTAGTTTCAGGTACAGCTGCCATTGCATTTGGTGCATATGCTGTCTTAGCATGGAACCAATCACAGATGGAAGTGGCGATCTTTTCAGTTGCTGTAGCCGGGGCAGTCTTAGGTTTCCTTGTATTTAATGCCCATCCTGCTAAGGTGTTTATGGGGGATACGGGTTCTCTGGCACTTGGTGGTGCGATAGCGACCATTGCAATTCTAACCAAGTTAGAGTTATTGTTAGTCATAATCGGCGGTGTATTTGTCATTGAAACGTTATCTGTTATTTTACAGGTCATCTCTTTTAAAACGACAGGTAAAAGAATCTTTCGAATGAGTCCACTCCATCACCATTACGAGCTAATTGGCTGGTCAGAATGGAAGGTCGTTGTTACCTTTTGGAGTGTTGGTTTAATATTAGCGATACTAGGTATCTATATTGAGGTGTGGTTATAATTGAAGCAGATAAAAACGTATCTCCATAAAAAAATTCTTGTCCTTGGTCTAGCAAAAAGCGGGGTAACAGCTGCAGCGCTCTTACATAAGCTTGGTGCATTTGTTACCGTAAATGATAAAAAGCCATTATCAGAAAATCCGGAAGCACAAGGGTTATTAGAACAAGGTATTAAAGTCATTTGTGGTGAACATCCTGTAGAACTTCTTGATGAGGGATTTGAACTAATCGTGAAAAATCCGGGTATTCCATACCAAAACCCAATCATTGAAGGAGCGCTGGAGAAAGGGATTCCTGTTTTAACAGAGGTTGAACTTGCTTACCAAATATCAGAAGCACCTTTCATCGGGATAACAGGAACAAATGGAAAAACAACCACGACAACACTTATTTTTGAAATGCTGAATCAAGGTAAGAAGAGACCGTTAATTGCCGGTAATATTGGTACGGTAGCATCTGGTGTTGCAGAAGAGGCAACCGCAGAAAATAATATCGTGATTGAATTATCATCCTTTCAATTAATGGGTATAGAAGCCTTTAGACCTAAGATAGCGATAATTACAAATCTGTATGACGCACATTTGGATTATCATGGAACAAGAGCTGAATATATTAAAGCAAAAGCAAATATTACAAAAAACCAAACTGCAGAAGACTACTTTATTTATAATGCAGATCAGCAAGAAGTGCGGGAAATCGCTGAACATTCCCAAGCTTCCGGCATTCCTTTTTCAACGAAGCTTGCTCTTAAAGAGGGGGCTTATATAAGTGAGGGGTGGATTTGTTTTAATGACGAGAAAGTTATGTTGGTTGATGAAATCGCCCTGCCGGGAGTCCATAATTTAGAAAATATCTTATCCGCCATGGCAGCGGCTAAATTAACAGGTGTTAGTAATGAGGCCATTCAGGAAGTACTTAGAACGTTTACAGGTGTTAAGCATCGTCTTCAGTACGTTACAGAGATTGCTGAGAGAAAGTTTTATAACGACTCAAAAGCAACAAACATACTTGCTACTATACCAGCTTTACAAGCATTTAAAAGTCCGATCATCTTGTTGGCGGGCGGCCTTGATCGTGGAAATGAATTTGATGAATTAATCCCCTATTTAAAAAATGTAAAAGCGTTAATTACTTTCGGTCAAACATCCTCTAAAATTGAGCGAGTCGGGATAGAAGCAGGAATAAAACAAATTAACACTGTCGATAATGTTGAAAAGGCCGTGCCTGTTGCTTTTCAATATTCAGAGCCAGGCAACGTTATTCTGTTATCTCCTGCATGTGCGAGCTGGGATCAATATAAAAGTTTTGAAGTCAGGGGAGACATTTTTATCGAAGCGGTGCATAAGCTTAAGTAAGGGCTGCTTGTCCAACGAGAAGCGGAAGAAATCCTAGTACGCTTGTGCTGGACAACTATCAATGCCCTAAAACTTGCTAGTCGAGGTGTTAGGTGTGCCGACAAAAAGAACAACTCCTGATTTTATATTATTAATTGTTACACTTACGCTATTAGCAGTAGGACTTATTATGGTTTATAGTGCAAGTGCAGTATGGGCAGAGTATAAATTCGATGACTCCTTCTTTTTCGCGAAAAGACAAACGCTTTTTGCCGGAGTTGGGATAGCCGCCATGTTTTTTATTATGAATATTAATTATTGGACATGGAGAGAGTGGTCAAAGGCTATATTGATAACCTGCTTTGTGTTACTCATACTCGTACTCATTCCGGGAGTTGGGAATGTTAGAAATGGTTCACGAAGCTGGATTGGTGTTGGTGCCTTTTCTGTCCAGCCATCAGAATTTATGAAGCTGGCAATGATTGCCTTTTTAGCTAAGTATCTCTCTGAGAGGCAGAAATTAATAACCTCTTTTCGAAAAGGGCTTGTTCCTTCATTAGGTCTTGCTTTTGTAGCGTTTGCGCTTATTATGCTCCAGCCTGATTTAGGGACAGGAACAGTCATGATTGGAACATGTGTGGTCATGATCTTTATTGCAGGTGCTCGGGTAGGACATTTTGCTTTATTGGGTTTAGTAGGTTTAGCAGGATTTGTTGGTTTAGTTGCTTCAGCGCCATATAGGATGAAAAGGATAACCTCATTCTTAGACCCTTGGCAGGACCCGTTAGGCAGTGGATTCCAAATTATTCAATCGCTTTATGCGATTGGACCTGGTGGATTATTTGGGCTTGGTCTCGGTGAAAGCAGGCAAAAATTCTTTTACTTACCTGAACCGCAAACGGATTTTATTTTTGCGATTTTGTCTGAAGAATTAGGCTTTATTGGAGGATCCTTTATTATTCTTTTATTCGCATTATTGTTATGGAGGGGAATACGTATTGCCCTGGGTGCACCGGATCTATATGGCAGCTTTTTGGCGGTTGGTATTATATCAATGGTCGCCATTCAAGTAATGATTAACATTGGTGTTGTCACTGGTTTAATGCCTGTTACCGGAATCACATTGCCATTCTTAAGTTATGGTGGTTCTTCTCTAACATTGATGTTGATGGCGATCGGTGTTCTTTTGAATATTAGCCGTTATTCTCGATATTAACTTACCCTGTTTTTAGGCAGGGTTCTTTTTATTTTTTTCCTTGCTTAGTTTACATTTAGATAACATTCTTTTTTCAATCCTTAACTTCTGTTAATTTTATAGTAAGATAGGATAAGAAATTAGCTTGTAGCATTTATTAATTTGGGGTGGACATATGAAAATAGTTGTAAGCGGCGGAGGGACTGGAGGACATATATATCCAGCTCTTGCTCTCATAAGGGAAATACAAAAAGAAAACAAACATGCTGAGTTTTTATACATAGGGACAAAGAACGGATTGGAAAGCACAATTGTTCCTCGGGAGAAGATACCTTTTAAATCGATCCATATTACTGGATTCAAAAGAAAATTATCCTTGGATAATATCAAAACCGTTTTGAGATTTTTAAAAGGTGCAAGAGACAGTAAAAAAATGTTAAAGGAATTCAAACCAGATATTGTTATTGGAACTGGTGGTTATGTTTGTGGTCCCGTTGTGTATGCAGCCGCAAAATTAAATATCCCAACAATTGTCCATGAACAGAACAGTGTACCAGGGCTGACAAACAAATTTTTAAGTAGATACGTTAATAAGGTGGCAATTTGTTTCGAAGAGGCAAAAGAATATTTTCCAAAGGAAAAAGTGGTGTTTACTGGAAATCCTCGAGCATCGGAAGTCATTGGTAATGATGGAATCAGAGGAAGATTATCGGCTGGATTAAGCACGACTATGCCTGCAGTACTCATTTTTGGAGGAAGCCGTGGTGCTCGACCAATAAATGATGCGGTTGTGAAGGCACTTTCTGAATTTGGGGAAAAGCCTTATCAAGTACTATATATTACGGGTGAGGTTCATTTTAAAGATGTGCAAAACGAAGTAGAGCTTGTAGGGAATCCGAAAAATGTCGTCATTAGGCCATTTATTCATAACATGCCAGAAGTATTATCTGGTATTGATTTAGTAGTCTCAAGAGCTGGTGCAACAACACTTGCTGAGATTACTTCATTAGGAATTCCAAGTATTCTTGTCCCAAGTCCGTATGTGACAAATAATCATCAAGAAAAAAATGCTCGATCACTCAGTGATCACGGGGCAGCAGAATTACTCCTCGAAAAAGATTTAAATAACAAAAGTCTCATTCAGCAAATAGACAGGATTTTGTTAGATAATGAGTATTTAAAGTCAATGAAAATGAAGGCAAAAAAATTAGGGGTACCTGACTCTGCTGAGAGACTGTATAAACTTATGAAACAGCTAGTACAAGAAAAACAAAAGTAGCCCAAACACATTTTTTGCATAAACTAAAACTATACGTTTGTTTTGAAAGATAGGGTGATAGGAATGGACGGATTATTTACAGAAATCCAAGATTTAAATATTGGCAAAGTGAAGAGAAATGAACGGTTATCCCAGCATACGACCATGAAAATTGGTGGCCCTGCTGACATTTTTATTGAGCCTGCTTCTTTAGAAAATATCCAAAAAGTAATGACTTTTCTAAAGGAGCGGCAAATCCCATGGCGTGCAATTGGGAGAGGGTCAAATTTACTCGTTTCTGATAAAGGGATTGAAGGGGTAGTCATTAAATTAGGTTCAGGATTAGACCATCTAACGATAAATGATTCCAAGATAACAGTAGGTGGCGGTCATTCTTTAGTTAGCTTATCTACCTTGATTTCCAAAAAAGGATTATCAGGACTTGAATTTGCCAGTGGTATCCCTGGGTCTGTCGGCGGGGCTGTTTATATGAACGCAGGCGCGCATGGTTCAGATATTAGTAAGATTTTAACCAAAGCACATATATTGTTTGATGACGGATCCATGGAATGGTTATCTAACGATGAGATGGAGTTCACTTATAGGACGTCCGTCCTGCAAAAGAAGCGTCCTGGTATCGTTTTAGAAGCGGAGTTCCAACTGACAAAAGGTGATAAAACTGCGATTGTTTCACAAATGCAAAAAAACAAAGATTACCGAAAAGAAACCCAGCCGTGGAATTTCCCATGTGCGGGAAGTATTTTCCGAAATCCACTGCCTAATTATGCAGGAAAACTTATTGAAGACGCGGGATTAAAGGGATTCCAAATGGGCGGTGCAAAAATATCAGAAATGCACGGAAACTTTATTGTAAATGCTGGTAATGCAACAGCTAAGGATGTTCTAGATTTAATTCAATATATAAAAGATACCATACTGAATTTATATGGAATTAAAATGGAAACAGAGGTAGAAATTATTGGGCGTGTGTAATTAGAAATAGTCGTACCAATTACAAATTTTGTGATATAATTACTCATTATAAATATGGAAAAAAACTGAGAAAATGAATGACGGCATGATTTTTCGTGCCGTTGTTTTCGCTTTTTAGGCAGGAAAAGCGGGTAGTATTTAATAGGTTTTCTTTTTGTACATGCTAAGCCTTATTCTTAATGGAGGGAAGTGTATGGATAAAGGTAAGATAGTCGCTCTTGAAGATCGAATTCCAAAGCTTAAAGAGCAAAGACGGCGTAAAGCTAACAGAAGGCTTATTATGCTTCTATGTTTGTTCTTTACCATGATTGCCGTTGTCGCATATGTACAGTCACCATTAAGTCATGTAAAAAAGATCACAATTAAAGGAAATGAATTGCTGTCAACAGAAGAAATAATAAAGAAAACTAAGATATCTAAAGATACAAATATATGGAGTGTAAAGAAAGATACTATTTCGTCAACTCTCAAAGATATGAATGTTATTAAACAAGCAAAAGTGACCATAATGTGGCCGAATACGGTAATGATTGAGATTGAAGAACGTAACAAACTAGCCTATTTAGAGTCAGATGGCTCCTATTTTCCTGTAATGGAAAACGGAAAAGTCCTTAAGGATAGGGAAGTGGTTGAAATACCTGTCAATGCACCAATCCTTTATAAATTTAAAGAAGGTGCAATCCTTAAAGAAATGGTTACTGCACTTGATGAACTTCCAGTTGAGGTTCTAAATGCAATCTCTGAAATACATTATACTCCCAAAAAAACAGACCAGTATCATATATCATTATTTATGAATGATGGCTTTGAAGTAAGTGCTACACTAAGAACCTTTTCAGAAAAAATGATACATTATCCTTCGATCATAAGCCAATTAGATCCGAGCATTAAAGGTATTATTGATTTAGAGGTAGGTTCCTATTTTAAGGCATATGAATTGGAAGTTGACGAAGCGGAGGACCTGGAAATTGAAACTGATAAAGGTGAAGGGTAAGCACGTTGTTTTATCCCTAGTATGCCTTGTACTTGGGTTTATGATAGCATTTTCCTATCATTTTACTCAAAAAGAATTAAATAAAAATAAAACAAGTTTAACAAGTGAACAATGGGAAAAAACGCTTGACCTTAGAAATCAACTTATTGAGTTAGAGGAACTAAATCGTAAATTACAAAAGGAATTAAACCAAAAGCAGGATAAAGTTTTGGAGAACGAAAAAGACCTTTCAAAAGAAGCGGAAGCTTATTCTACCCTAGCAGAAGACGCAGAAAAATTCCGGATGTTCTTAGGGAAGGTCAAGGTTAAGGGACAAGGGGTAAGCGTCCAGCTGTCAGATGGTGCGTATGATCCCCACGAAGATAATATTAATAATTATTTAGTACATGAACACCATGTATTTAAAGTTGTTAATGAGCTTTACATCTCAGGTGCATCAGCCATTGCGATTAATGGTCAGAGATTAACTAGCCATTCCTATATTATTTGTAATGGACCAGTCATTACGGTTGATGGCATTCAACATCCAGCGCCGTTTGTGATTACTGCAATTGGTGACCCTGAGGTATTAACTGCTGCATTGAACCTTACCGGTGGTGTGAAAGATCAACTCGTTAATGATAATATTGTTTTTACTTTAGAAGAAAAAAGCGAAATCATCCTAAATCCAATTTTAGGGCAATCATAAGTGTTTTTGAATATGTCCACGTAAAGATTAAATAAAAGGTAAGGTGAAAGAAGTGGACAAGCTTAAAAAGAATTTTAGTTTTGTTGCTATATCTGTAGTGATAGGTTTTATGATTGCTATCCAATTTCAAACCATAAAAAAACCAGTAGAACGCGATACTCGTGATTTATGGCAGCTCCGTGAGGCAATACTCCAAGAGAAAGAATTGCAGTCTGAGTTATTAACTGAAATTCGTTCAATAGAAGAAAAATTACTTGCCTATGAATCGAAGCAAAAGCAGAGTAAGGAACAGGCACTGCGTGATACCATTCAAGAATTGGAGAATGAGGCAGGAATGACTAAAGTAACAGCTCCTGGAATTCTATTGACCATTGAACCAATAATTGAGGAAATTCAAATTGGGGCAGAGATATCAAAGTCTGTGTCACCTGAGCTGTTAAAAAGATTATTAAATGAATTGAATATGTATGACGCTAAATATGTAGCTGTTGATGGTCAGCGAATTATTAATACAACAGTCATCAGGGATATTAATAATGAAACAAAAATTGATGGCCACGCGTTATCAAGCTTACCAGTTGAAATTAGAGTAGGTGTTGATAATGTTGAAACCGCCGAAAAATTATATAATCAAATGAAAGTATCGAAGGCTACGGAGGAATTCTTCATCGAAAACCTGAAATTGACTATTTCGGAGCCAAGTCCGGGTGTTACTATTCCGGCATATGATAATCCTATCCGGATTCGATATCTTGAGTCAATGAAGGCCAATGAAGGAGGAAATACATAATGTGGCTTCCGGTATTAGGATTAATCGTCGGAATCCTTCTTGGACTGTTAACAGATATTAGGATTCCTGAAGAGTATTCAAATTATCTCTCTATTGCAGTTTTGGCTGCCCTAGATACATTATTCGGCGGTATAAGGGCGCACTTGCAAAATATTTATGATGAAAAAGTATTCGTTTCTGGATTCTTTTTTAATATTATCCTTGCAGCAAGTTTAGCTTTTCTAGGCGTACATCTTGGTGTAGACTTGTATTTAGCAGCTGTTTTTGCCTTTGGTGTCCGCTTATTTCAAAATATTGCAGTAATTAGGCGTATATTATTGACAAAATGGTCAACAAACAAAGAAAAAATAGAAAAAAATTGATTTTTTTAAAGGGAATTATTTAGTTGTGACGAATAATTTTATAAGATATAGGTATGTACTTTTCTATTATATCTTATGAAAAATAATTGTTGTTCGACTGAAGGAATGCTAAGGAGGTGCCAAAGAATGAACAGCAATGAAATATATGTAAGTCTTGACATCGGTACATCCAGTGTGAAAGTAATCATTGGTGAAATTGTCAACGACTCAATAAATATAATTGGTGTTGGAAACGTAAAGTCTGAGGGACTGCGTAAAGGATCTATCATTGACATCAATGATACCGTTCATTCTATTAAACGTGCAATTGAAGAAGCTGAAAGAATGATAGGAATGGAAATAAGACAAGTGATTGTTGGGATTTCTGGCAATCAAGTTGCTCTTGAACCATGTCGTGGAATTGTAGGAGTTTCCAGTCAAAATCGTGAAATCACGAATGAAGATGTGAGACGTGTTATAGACGAGGCACAAGTTGTATCTATCTCTCAGGATAGAGAAATTATTGGGGTTATCCGTAAACAATTTATCCTTGATGGTAAGGATGAAATTAATAACCCATGCGGGATGATTGGTGTCCGTTTGGAAGTTGAAGGAACTCTCATTACTGGGTCCAACGCCATCATTACCAATACATTGCGATGTGTCGAGCGTGCCGGATTAGAAATTACCGATATCATCCTGCAGCCGCTTGCAGCTGGGGAGTATGCACTTTCAAAGGACGAGAAAAACCTAGGTGTTGCATTAATCGACCTAGGCGGCGGTTCAACAACGATTGCGTATTTTGAAGAAGGCTTCTTGGCAGCGACAAGTGTAATACCAGTAGGCGGAGATCTTATTACAAATGACCTTTCTAAGGTATTACACACTTCAACTGAGGATGCTGAAAAAATCAAAGTAAAATATGGACATGCTTTCTACGATGATGCCTCAGAAGATGAGTTTTTTAGTGTACCAATCATCGGAAGCGATCAGCACCAACAATTTAATCAATTATATGTTTCTGAAATAATAGAAGCTAGAATGGAAGAAATTTTTGAATTGATTGCTCATGAACTGAAACGATTAGGTATTAATGATTTACCTGGAGGGTTTGTATTTACAGGTGGTACTGCAAATATGCAGGGCATATTAGAACTAGCTCAAACGATTTTCCAAAGTCCAGTTCGCAAAGCCGTTCCCAACTATATTGGAGTAAGAGAGCCTCAGTATACAACTGCGGTTGGTTTAATCAAATATGCTTACAAGAATGCTAGATTACCAGGTGGAACATTCGTCGCATCTGCACCTGTTACTGAACCAATCGAGAAGAAAGTTCAAAAACAACAACAACAACAGCCAAAAGCAAAACCAGAAAAACATCCGGAAGATAAGATGTCATCAAAAGTAAAAAAATTCCTTGGTCTCTTTTTCGAATAGACAAATACGAAAAGGATTATCGACGAATTAGGAGGATTTGTCATGTTAGAGTTTGATACAAATTTAGATTCTCTTGCTACAATAAAAGTTATTGGGGTTGGCGGCGGAGGTAACAACGCAGTAAATCGAATGATCGAGCATGGTGTTCAAGGAGTGGAGTTTATCGCAGTTAATACCGATGCTCAAGCACTTAATCTTTCAAAAGCAGAAGTAAAAATGCAGATTGGCTCAAAATTAACCAGAGGTCTTGGTGCTGGGGCTAATCCTGAAGTGGGTAAGAAAGCTGCCGAAGAAAGTAAAGAACAATTAGAAGATGCATTACGCGGTGCTGATATGGTGTTCGTTACAGCTGGTATGGGTGGCGGAACAGGTACAGGGGCTGCACCAGTTATCGCACAAATTGCACGTGACTTAGGGGCGTTAACAGTGGGTGTGGTAACTCGTCCATTTACATTTGAAGGTAAAAAGCGTTCTAATCAAGCTGCCGGTGGTATTGGTGCAATGAAAGAAGCAGTAGATACTTTGATTGTAATTCCGAATGACCGCCTTCTTGAAATTGTTGATAAAAGTACTCCAATGCTTGAAGCTTTCCGTGAAGCAGATAATGTACTTCGTCAAGGGGTACAGGGGATTTCAGACTTAATCGCCGTTCCTGGTCTTATTAACTTGGACTTTGCAGATGTGAAGACGATTATGTCAAACAAAGGCTCTGCTTTGATGGGGATTGGTATGGCAACCGGTGAAAATCGAGCAACGGAAGCTGCGAAAAAAGCGATAAGCTCTCCATTGTTAGAAACATCTATTGATGGTGCACAAGGCGTCCTAATGAATATTACAGGCGGCAGTAACTTGAGTTTATATGAAGTTCAAGAAGCTGCTGACATTGTGGCAACTGCGTCAGACCAAGAAGTAAATATGATTTTTGGATCTGTAATCAATGAGAACCACAAGGATGAAATTATTGTTACCGTTATTGCTACTGGCTTTAATGAAGAGGTCATTCAACCTAAGGCTACTCGTCCAACATTTGGACAAGCAAAGCCACAATTAAGTGCAGTAAAGCGGGAACAAAAGCGTGAAGAAGCACCACAAGAGCCAATTCGCAACAACAACAACGCTCCACAAGAGGAAACACTAGATATACCAACATTCCTACGAAACAGAAACCGTAGAAGATAATAACAAAAAAGACATGGTCCTAAGGGATCATGTCTTTTTTGTATAAATTTAATTAGACAAAATACGTTATTTATAGTGAAAATTTCTGTTTTTTTGATTACACAAAGTGACACACTTTAGCCCATAAAGTAGGTTATACTTTTTCCTAAACAGATTAATAGAAAAGATTGGATATACACCCTTATGAATAATCCATAAAGCAAATAAATGCTTTTGACATTAAAAGGGGGTAAGGCTTGTTTGTCAGTATATTTAGATGTTATTTGGGCCCTTAATCTGTTATTTGATAGCCTTCTCCTATATCTATCAGCCATTTTTTTAAAAAGACAAATTCGAATATGGAGGATAATTGCTGGCGGTTTTATTGGTTCGCTAATCATATTATTGTCGTTTACACCATTACATACCTATTCAAACCACCCGATTTCAAAGCTTTTATTTTCGGTGATCATGGTTCTAGTAGTGTTTGGGTATAAACGATTATCCTTTTTCATTAAGGCATTAATGACACTTTATGTAACTACATTTCTCATTGGAGGAGCATTAATTGGTGCCCACTATTTTGTCCAATTTGATTCTGAGATGTCAATGAAAGTTATGGTTGCAAGTGTTACAGGGTTTGGTGATCCAATTAGTTGGCTATTTGTTTTGCTAGGTTTTCCAGTTGCTTGGCACTTTTCTAAACGGAATATAGAGAGCATGGAAATGACCAAAATACAGTATGATCAAATCGTAAATGTCACCTTAAAAATAAATACCGAATCTTTTACTTTTAAGGGTCTAGTAGACAGTGGGAATCAGCTTTATGATCCATTATCAAAACTTCCTGTTATGTTTGTTTCCATTAAGAATATGGTAGAAGGCATGGCTGAACCAATCATAAAAATGGCCGCTGATCCAGAGTCTCTCATTCTAGGAAATCAAGAGTTTCCGGTTGACTGGCAAAATAAACTAAGGATTGTCCCTTGCCGGGTGGTAGGACAAGAGCACCAGCTCATCGTGGCGGTAAAGCCTGACTCAATTATAATTGATACAAAAGGAGAGAGTTACTTATGCGAAAAAGGCCTTGTTTCATTTACTATGCAGCAATTATCTGCAGATGATGCCTTTCAATGCATTGTTCATCCAAAAATGCTCACCGGACCTAAGATGCATGATGATTCGGTGAAAGTAAGCTAATATTACTATACTCGTAAAAAACATATTTTAGAAGGAGGAACTTGCGTGAAAAAATGGAGACTTCGCTTATCCTACTACTGGTATAAGATACTAATCAAATTAGGAATTAAAAGTGATGAAGTTTATTATATTGGCGGCAGCGAAGCCTTACCGCCTCCTTTAAGCAAGGATGAAGAAGAGCTGCTTTTAAATAAGCTTCCAGGTGGTGATAAGGCAGCTAGATCGATTTTAATTGAACGGAATCTGAGGCTTGTAGTCTATATCGCTAGGAAATTTGAAAATACCGGAATTAATATTGAAGATTTAATTAGTATTGGAACCATTGGTTTAATTAAAGCGGTGAATACCTTTAATCCTGAGAAGAAAATTAAACTGGCTACATATGCTTCGAGATGTATTGAAAATGAAATCCTTATGTACTTGCGGAGAAATAATAAAATCAGATCTGAAGTTTCCTTTGATGAACCATTAAATATCGATTGGGATGGTAATGAATTATTATTATCCGATGTTTTAGGTACAGATGATGATATTATTACAAAGGATTTAGAAGCTAATGTAGATAGAAAATTATTAACAAAAGCGTTACATCAATTGTCAGATAGGGAAAAGCAAATTATGGAGCTGCGCTTTGGACTAACCAATGGAGAAGAAAAAACACAGAAGGATGTAGCCGATATGCTTGGAATTTCCCAATCGTATATTTCCAGGCTTGAAAAAAGAATAATTAAAAGATTACGAAAAGAATTCAATAAAATGGTTTAATTACGAAAAGCGGAAGCGCCTGGTTCAGCCCCGACAAGCATAAGACGAGCGCTGACAGAAGGCGCTTTTTGCCTTCCGAAGCGATTGGCTTATGACTCGAGGGGCTAGGCTGCTTGCGCTGGACAATGGAAAAAAAAGAATTTTTTTCTTGGTCATAGACCTTTGAAACTAAAGATATAACGTATTTTTCGACACTTTCGTGACAATCGCTTAGAAAGTACAAGTGCATATTTTTCCTTCTCAAGGAAATACTGTTTTTTGTACAGCAACTCCTATGAGGAGGGAAAAGGGATTGACTCGAAATAAAGTTGAAATTTGTGGCGTAGATACATCAAAACTTCCTGTATTAAAAAATGAAGAAATGAGATTACTCTTCAAGCAAATGCAAGAGGGCGATATTACAGCACGAGAAAAACTCGTCAACGGAAATTTACGACTCGTTTTAAGTGTAATACAGCGGTTTAACAACCGAGGCGAGTTTGTTGATGATCTGTTTCAGGTTGGCTGTATTGGGCTTATGAAATCGATTGATAACTTTGATTTAAGTCAAAACGTTAAGTTTTCCACTTATGCCGTACCCATGATTATTGGCGAAATACGCAGGTACCTGCGCGATAACAATCCGATTCGCGTTTCAAGGTCGTTAAGAGATATCGCTTATAAGGCATTACAAGTAAGGGAACGATTAATGAGTGAAACTTCACGGGAACCAACTGCTGAGGAGATTGCAAAAGTATTAGAAGTCCCACATGAAGAAATTGTATTTGCACTAGACGCTATCCAAGATCCTGTATCTTTGTTTGAGCCAATCTATAATGATGGCGGGGACCCTATCTATGTGGTGGACCAATTAAGCGACGAACGAAGTAAAGATATTCATTGGATAGAAGAAATTGCTTTAAAAGAAGGTATGCGCCGCTTAAATGAGCGGGAAAAGTTAATTTTAAGAAAACGATTCTTCCAGGGTAAAACACAAATGGAAGTTGCGGACGAAATTGGGATTTCACAAGCACAGGTATCGCGTTTAGAAAAAGCGGCAATTAAACAAATGAATAAAAATATTCAAAGCTAAAGCTGTCCTTTTTGGGCAGCTTTATTTTTTCAGTCATTTACAGATAAATTGACCAATCACATCATATATTTTCAGTAGGATAAAATGGCGGGAGTGAAAGATATGGTGAAAATTTCTGAATTTCAGATTAAGGATGTAGTGAATGTGGCTGATGGCAAAAAGCTTGGGAATATTGGTGATATCGAAATTAATCTTACCACTGGGAAAATTGAAGCCGTTATCGTAACCGGTAATGGTAAAGTTTTGGGTTTCTTTGGAAGGGAAGAAGATATTGTTATTCCGTGGAAAAACATTATTAAGATAGGGCAAGATGTCATACTGGTACGATTCAAAGCGATTGAAGAGAGACCTGCAGAAGAAATGGAAGTTTAGATTGTGCATGATCTACGGTGACCATTTATAGTATTCATGGTAAACTAGATAAAAACAAATGAGGTTGAGTATGGAACCCTTTGCATATAATCATCAATCATATTTTTTAATTAAAAATTGGATGGAACAGTATCCGGGGCTTGCAGCTGGAATAACAACAAAAAAAGGCGGCAGCAGTACGGGGGTATATGAGGATTTCAATATGGGTTTTCATGTGGGGGATCAGCTGGATGCTGTTTGTTCTAACCGCAGCCAGTTGGCTGACCTTATTCAATTTCCGCTGAAATCCTGGGTAGGCGCTGAGCAGACCCATGATACCGTAATTAGAAAAATTACCAAGAACGACCGTGGTAAAGGTTCAGATTCTTATGACAATGCATTTAAAGGGACCGACGGATTTTATACGAATGAAGAGGGAATCTTATTAACTCTTTGTTATGCGGATTGTGTCCCTCTTTTTTTTATTTCTCCTGTCCACAGGATGATTGGTGCAGCACATGCGGGCTGGAAAGGAACAGTAAATGGGATCGCGCAAAAGATGATAGAGAAATGGGGGGAAGAAGGAATACCTCCTAATGAAATTTTTGCTGTAATTGGTCCATCTATTTGTGAAAAATGTTATATTGTTAATGATTATGTAATTAACTTTGTAGAAAATACTCTAGAAGATGTCGAAAAAAAACCATATAATACAATAAAAGAAGGTCAATATACATTAGACTTACGAAAACTAAATAAAATGATCCTTCTTAAGGCAGGAGTTCCGGAAGAAAATATTCAAGTCACTAAACTATGCTCTAGTTGTGACCAATCAGAATTTTTTTCTCATCGCCGGGATCAAGGTAAAACAGGAAGGATGCTAAGTTATATAGGATGGAAGGAGACCTCCGAATGAAGGTTGCAGAAAATCTCATACATATCGATCATCAAATAAAGAGTGCATGCCATAGGGTAAATCGGACTCCTAATGAAGTGAAACTGATTGCCGTTACCAAATATGTCAGTATTGATAGAGCGAATGAAGCCTTGGAAGCTGGTATAATAAATCTAGGTGAAAACAGAGATGAAGGGCTTTTAAAAAAGTGGGAAGTATTAGGGGACAAGCCTATTTGGCATTTTATTGGAACCCTGCAGACTCGCAAAGTTAAAAATATAATTGATAAGGTAGAATATATTCACTCTTTAGATCGAATTTCCTTGGCTGAGGAAATTAATAAACGTGCAGTGAAAAAGGTGAAATGCCTCGTCCAAGTCAATGTTTCACAGGAAGAATCAAAGCATGGTTTAGCCCCTCAAGATGTACTGAATTTTATCAAAGACCTTCGCGCATATGAGAATATTAGCATTGAAGGTTTAATGACAATGGCCCCGCTGACCGATGATGAAGAACAGCTTCGAACCTGTTTTCGAAAGTTAAAGGAACTTCGTGACCAAATTAAGAATTGTAATTTTGATTATGCCCCTTGTACAGAGCTTTCTATGGGGATGTCAAATGACTTCGAAATAGCGATTGAAGAGGGAGCAACGATGATCAGAATTGGAACTGCACTTGTCGGTGTGGCTGGTGAGGAGGAATAAAATGACGATTAAATCGAAATTAAAAACATTTTTCTTTTTAGATGATGACTACGATGATAATAATCAGGATGACTATGAAAAGGTTGAACCCATAAAGCCACAAAAACAGTCTATAAAACCTCAAAATGTTGTTAGTTTGCAAAGTGTCCAAAAGGCTTCTAAGGTAATTTTAGTAGAACCGAGAGTATATGCAGAAGCCCAGGATATCACCGATCATTTAAAAAACCGCCGTGCAGTTGTTGTAAATCTTCAGCGTATTGACCATGAGGAAGGAAGACAAATCGTCGACTTTTTGAGTGGGGCTGTCTATGCACTAGGTGGAGATATTCAAAAAATAGGATCCAGTATCTTTTTATGTACTCCAGATAATGTGGAGATTTCCGGCAATATATCTGAATTAGTAAAGGAACAAGAATATCAAGATACAAGGTGGTAAAAAGAAATGGATATTATTTTTAACGTTTTGATCCAATTACTTGGAATATATAAATGGATGCTGATCATCTATATCCTTTTATCTTGGTTTCCAAATATGAGGGACTCTCAGATTGGCGCTATCCTTGGTAAATTATGTGAGCCATTTCTAGAACCCTTTAGAAAAATCATTCCACCTCTTGGCATGATGGATCTTTCTCCTTTAGCAGCTTTCTTTGTTTTATCTTTTGCCCCGAATGGCTTAATAGTTTTACAAAACTTAATTTCTTAATTTAACCTATCCGGTCTGTAAGGAGTTAAACATGAATATTTATCAGCATTTTCGCCCGGAGGAACGGGAATTTATTGATCAAGTATTGCATTGGAAAGATTATGTTGATTCCAGTTATACAGCAAAGCTGACCGACTTTCTTGATCCGAGAGAGCAGCATATTTTAAAAGTCTTAATAGGTGAGAATGGAAATATAAAGTACCAGCTTTTTGGCGGGATTTCAGCTAGTGAAAGAAAAAGAGCATTAATCATGCCGGATTACCTGATGCCAGGTGAAGATGAATTTCAAATTAATCTAATTGAAATTGACTATCCTATTAAATTTGTTTCGATCGAACATCCACAAGTTCTAGGTTCACTCATGTCCCTAGGATTAAAACGTGGGAAATTTGGCGACATATTGATAAAAGATGGACGAGTACAGTTTTTCGCTGCTGCAGAAATCAGTGATTATATCAAAAATAATTTAGAATCGATTGGCAAAGCTTCTATACGATTAAAAGAGCTGTCCCTGGATGAAGCCATAACGACTGATGATTTATGGGCAGAGCAGGTCACAACCGTTTCCTCCTTAAGGCTTGATACGATTATTTCAAGTGTTCATAATATCTCTAGACAAAAATCACAGCTCTTTATCCAACAGGGGTTAGTAAAAGTAAACTGGACATCAATAGAAAATGTTTCTTTTGAATGTGCAGAAGGTGATTTATTGTCCGTTAGAGGACATGGCAGAGTGAAAATTTTGTCCATTGAAGGAAGAACAAAAAAAGATAAATGGCGAATCGTCGTAGGAAAGCAAAAATAATTTTATATTTTAGCAGGATTTCCGAAAACATTGTCGAATATTTGCTTTATACATTGGCTGTGTAAAAGTTAATTGTGATTTTGCACCCTGTTGATTGGAGCGGAGATCAACAGGCCAAATTAACACAGCCTATATAATAGATACATACAGAAGATAGATTCTTGGAGGTGGCATCATGCCGTTAACGCCGTTAGACATTCACAATAAAGAATTTAATAAAGGTTTTCGTGGTTACGATGAAGACGAGGTAAATGAATTTTTAGACCAAGTCATTAAGGATTATGAACTAGTCCTACGTGAAAAAAAAGAAATAGAAGAACGTTTAAATGAAATGAAGGACCGTCTGGGTCATTTTGTTAATATTGAAGAAACTTTAAACAAGTCAATTATTATTGCTCAAGAAGCTGGTGAAGATGTAAAACGTAATGCTCAAAAGGAAGCCAAGCTCATAATAAAGGAAGCAGAAAAGAATGCCGACCGTATTGTCAATGAGTCGCTTTCAAAGGCTAGAAAAATTGCTCTTGAGATCGAGGACTTGAAGAAGCAATCAAAAGTATTCCGTACACGTTTTAAGATGTTGATTGAAGCTCAGTTAGATATGCTTAATACAGACGATTGGGATCATCTATTAGAATATGAAGTGGATGCAACAGAATTAAAAATCCACGAAGAAGAAGATTCCTTAGCTTGACGAACTGGTATTATTTCGCATATAATTTTTTAACAGGTAAATAAAGAATGGTAATGACAATGAGAGGGACAGTACAATTTTTCAACAAACTTTTGATAGCGAGCCAGGGAGGGTGGAAGCCTGGGAAAAGTGAGAAATTGGAAGATCACCCTTGAGTCCCAGACTGAAATTCTTTTATAGGAGAATAAGTTATGGCGGGTTATTCACGTTACGAATCTTAAAGAGGATAGTACACATTTGTACTATTTATCAGGGTGGTACCGCGGGAATAAAACCTTCTCGTCCCTTTTATGGGATGAGAGGGTTTTTTTATTTGTCTATTGGCAATTCTGTTTATGATGAGTATGTACAGGAGGAATTAGAAAATGGAATACAAAGATACGTTATTAATGCCAAAAACTGAGTTTCCAATGCGTGGCAATCTTCCGCAAAGAGAACCTGAAATTCAGGCCAAGTGGGAGGAAATGGATATCTACAAAAAAGTTCAGGAGCGTACTGCAGGACGTCCAATGTTTGTACTCCATGATGGACCTCCATATGCAAATGGCGATATTCATATGGGTCACGCCCTAAACAAAGTATTAAAAGACATGATTGTTCGCTTTAAATCGATGAGTGGCTTTAATGCACCATATGTTCCAGGCTGGGATACACATGGTTTGCCTATCGAGCAGGCGTTAACAAATAAGGGAGTAAAGCGTAAAGAGATGACTGTAGCTGAATTCCGTCAGCTTTGTACTAAATATGCCCTTGAACAAGTAAGCAATCAACGTGAACAATTTAAACGAATTGGTGTACGTGGTGATTGGGAAAATCCATATATCACACTAAAGCCTGAATATGAGGCACAGCAAATTAAAGTCTTTGGGGAAATGGCGAAGAAGGGCTATATTTATAAAGGTCTTAAGCCAGTTTATTGGTCCCCGTCAAGTGAATCTGCTCTTGCAGAAGCTGAAATTGAATATCAAGATAAAAAGTCACCTTCAATTTATGTTGGTTTTAAAGTAAAAGATGGAAAAGGTGTTCTTGATACGGACGTCCATATTGTCATCTGGACGACTACACCTTGGACGATTCCTGCTAACCTAGGAATTTCAGTTCATCCCGAACTAACCTATGTGGTCGTTGAAACTAATGGAAACAAATATTTAGTGGCGGAGGCTCTTCTTGAAGCAGTAACAAAGGAAATAGGCTGGGAAGAGGTGACTGTTGTTCAAAAGGTAAAAGGTAATGAACTAGAGAATATCCTTGCAGCACATCCATTATATGACCGTGACTCCTTAGTAATGCTGGGTGAACATGTCACAACCGATGCTGGAACAGGTTGCGTTCACACAGCTCCGGGACACGGGGAGGATGACTTCCATGTTGGTCAAAAGTATGGACTTGAAGTACTTTGCCCAGTAGATGATAAAGGTGTAATGACGAGTGAAGCACCAGGTTTCGAAGGATTATTTTACGATAGTGCAAATAAGCCAATTGCTCAAGCGTTAGAAGAAGCAGGGGCTCTCTTAAAACTTTCGTTTATCACACACTCCTATCCACATGATTGGAGAACTAAAAAGCCTGTAATCTTTAGAGCTACAGCACAATGGTTTGCATCGATAAAAGACTTCCGAGATGACTTGCTTGAAGCAGTTAAAGAAACAAAGTGGGTACCAGCATGGGGTGAAACACGACTATTTAATATGGTCCGTGACCGCGGAGATTGGTGTATTTCACGCCAACGTGTGTGGGGAGTTCCAATCCCAGTGTTTTATGCTGAAAATGGAGAAGAAATCATTACGGATGAAACAATTGAACATGTTTCAGGCATGTTCCGTGAATTCGGTTCAAATATTTGGTTTGAACGAGAAGCAAAAGACCTTCTGCCGGAAGGCTTTTCACATCCAGGAAGCCCTAATGGATTGTTCACTAAAGAATCAGATATCATGGATGTTTGGTTCGATTCAGGTTCATCTCACCAAGCTGTTCTTTTAGAAAGAGAAGACTTAGTACGTCCAGCAGATTTATATCTTGAAGGTTCAGATCAATATCGCGGCTGGTTTAACTCTTCACTTTCAACTGCTGTTGCAGTAACTGGGAAAGCTCCTTATAAAGGTGTACTTAGCCATGGATTTGCCCTCGACGGTGAAGGCAGGAAAATGAGTAAATCATTAGGAAATGTTGTTGTTCCTGAGAAGGTAATGAAACAATTAGGAGCAGATATTCTAAGGCTTTGGGTCGCTTCTGTTGATTATCAGGCGGATGTTCGTGTATCCGACGCTATTTTGAAGCAGGTCGCAGAAGTATATCGAAAAATCCGTAACACCTTCCGTTTCTTGCTTGGTAACTTGGCGGACTTTAATCCAGCAAGTGATCGCGTTTCATATGAGAACCTTCGTGAAGTGGATCAATTTATGCTCGTAAAATTAAACAAGCTGGTCAAATATTCCTTAAATGCTTATGAGAATTACGAGTTTGCGGGAATTTATCATGCGGTTAACAATTTCTGTACCCTTGATTTAAGTGCGTTCTATCTTGATTTTGCTAAGGATGTTCTTTATATTGAGTCAGTTAACAACGCTGAGCGACGTGCGATTCAAACTGTTCTTTATGATTCTTTAGTTGCATTAACAAAGCTAGTTACGCCAATTCTTCCTCATACTGCAGATGAAGTTTGGAAGTTCATTCCAGCAGTTACAGAGGAAAGCGTACAACTAACAGATATGCCTGTATATCAGGAGCTTGATAATGCAAAAGCTTTGGAAGAAAAATGGACCTCTTTTATGAAGCTTCGCGATGATGTATTAAAAGCGCTAGAAGAAGCAAGAAATCAAAAGGTGATTGGTAAATCATTAACAGCAAAGGTTTCTTTATATGTGAATGAGAATACGAAAAACTTGTTAGACTCAATTCAGGAGAATGTACAGCAATTGTTTATCATCTCTGGATTTGAAGTCGCAGGAAGCTATGATCAAGCACCTGAAAATGCAATTAAATTGGATACAGCTGCTATAGTTGTCACTAAAGCAGAAGGTGAAACATGTGAACGCTGCTGGGTTGTGACCCCTGAAGTTGGTAAAGACTCAGAACATCCGACACTTTGCCCGCGTTGTGCAGAAGTAGTAAAAGAAAACTATACACACTTAGCATAAGCAAAGAACCCCATAATTAATTTATGGGGTTTTTTCATTTTTTACCCTTTTTCGTTAATTGTTGTTGTTGATGTCAAATGTTTTCCCGGTTCAGCTTAATTTGTGGGGAGATAATATAAGAAATGACATAACGGAGGTTACAACTATGAATGCAATGCAGGAAGAGCTGTTTTGGGAACTCCGTAAAACACAATTAGAAATAGTTAGATCATTGAGAAATAAGCAGAAAAATGAATGGATTGTCACGGTGTTAGAGGACGAATTAGAGGATATTACAACTGCAATTCAAAAGTTAGAAGAAGGTAATTTTGGACAATGTGAAACTTCAGGAGAACCGATACCTGAATATCTTTTGAAAATTATGCCGACGATTAAGACCTCTAGGGATTCAGAGATTTTGGAGCATTTTTATCGGAAACCAATTAATTCCACGATTTTCTAGCGTTACATTGTCGTTTAGATGAAGATTATGCTAAAATGCTAAGGAGTCAAGTCAACGTGTGAGATGGGGGTATTCCTTAGTGTTTTATTATTTAATCGCAATTTTTATTATTTTAATGGACCAAGTGACAAAATGGCTGATTGTCACAAAAATGTATCTTGGTGAAAGTATCCCAATTATTGAGGACTTTTTGTACATTACCTCTCACCGAAATCAGGGGGCAGCATGGGGGATATTACAAGGACAAATGTGGTTCTTCTATGTAATTACTGCTATAGTAATCATTGCGATCATTTATTACATTCAAAAAGAAGCAAAAGGTAAGTGGCTGTTAGGTGTTTCCTTAGCATTTATGCTAGGCGGTGCCATCGGTAATTTTATCGACCGCTTACTTCGTAAAGAAGTTGTTGATTTTATTCATACGTATATTTTCAATTATAACTTCCCAGTTTTTAATATTGCGGATTCGGCTTTAGTCATTGGCGTAGTATTATTAATGATTCAAATGCTGCGTGATGAGCGTGAAACAAAGGAGAAATCATATGGAGAAAATGGTACACACCATTCTTGAACAACAAAAGGGAGACCGAATTGATAAAGTTATTTCGACTTTAGATGAAGAATGGTCAAGAACTCAGGTTCAGCAATGGATTAAAGAAGGAAATGTCCTAGTGAATGGACAAAAAATTAAAACGAATTACAAATGCAGTATGAATGATGAAATCGAGATTACGATCCCAGACCCAGAGTTACTTGATGTAATTCCTGAAGAGATGGATTTAGATATTTATTTCGAAGATAAAGACGTTTTAGTGGTTAATAAACCAAGCGGGATGGTAGTTCATCCAGCACCAGGACATTTAACAGGAACACTTGTTAATGGATTAATGGCTCATTGTAAGGATCTATCAGGAATAAATGGTGTTTTAAGACCCGGTATCGTTCATCGTATTGATAAAGACACTTCTGGTCTATTAATGGTGGCAAAAAATGATATGGCCCATGAAAAGCTTGTAAACCAATTAGTGGAAAAAACCGTTACCCGGAAGTATAGAGCCATCGTTCATGGAGTAATTCCGCACGATTTTGGAACGATCGATGCGCCGCTTGGAAGAGATACAAAAGATCGCCAGAGTATGACTGTGGTTGATAATGGTAAGCATGCTGTTACTCATTTCCATGTGATTGAGCGGTTTAAGGATTTTACGTTTGTGGAGTGTCAACTGGAGACAGGGAGGACTCACCAAATACGTGTTCATATGAAATACATTGGCTATCCGCTCGCAGGTGATCCAAAGTATGGTCCAAAGAAAACTTTGGATATTAATGGACAAGCATTACATGCAGGAATCCTTGGATTTAACCACCCTAGAACCAACGAATACCTAGAATTCGAAGCGCCGCTGCCTAGAGAATTTGAAGAGTTATTAGAGAAAATGCGAAATAATCGTTGACATATTTGTCGAATTAAAGTACGATAACAACAGTTGAATATGCCTTTAAATCAGTCCAGTGAGGCTGAGAAGGAACGGATAGTTTGGTTGGGATACCTATGCCCATACTAACAAACTCTTGTACCTCTCACCTCAAAGCGTGAGAGGTTTTTTTATTATACCAGGCGGGTGAGATGAGTGAATCAAAAAGCAGTAGTATTAGACGCACAAGCAATTGGAAGAGCATTAACAAGAATTGCCCACCAAATCATTGAAAAGAATAAAGGGATTGAAAATTGTGTGCTTGTAGGTATCCGAACCAGGGGAATATTCATTGCAGAAAGACTTGCTGCAAAAATCGAAGAAATTGAAGGAAAACCGATACCTGTTGGTGAATTGGACATTACCCTTTACCGGGATGATTTAACCAAAAAAACAGATGATCAGGAACCTCTCGTGAAGGGGTCAAATATTCCAGTGGAATTGACAGATAAAAAAGTAATTCTCGTTGACGATGTTTTATATACAGGCAGAACCGTAAGAGCAGGACTAGACGCCGTCATGGATCTTGGTCGTCCCTCGTCGATACAACTTGCTGTGCTTGTTGACCGCGGTCACCGCGAGCTGCCGGTTCGAGCAGATTATGTTGGAAAAAACATCCCAACTTCGAGCAGTGAAAAGGTAGTCGTTGAATTAGAGGATGTCGATAAGGTTGACCAAGTAAGTATCTTTGAAAAGTAAATAGTAACCCTTTAATTGCAGTCCTGTGAGGCTGACAAAGGGGAGTATGCCATCATTAAAGCTGAACTGGCATTTCCATACCCTCTTTGTACACTCGTGGACAAAGAGGGTTTTTTATTAGAAAACACAGACATAATAATAGAAAGATTGTGGAGGAGAAAAAAATGAACAACAAACCCATCCTAGATGTAAATCAGAGACCAAATCCTGCGCAATGGCTTACTTTAAGCTTACAACACTTATTCGCTATGTTTGGGGCAACGATTCTTGTTCCATATCTTGTTGGGTTAAGTCCAGCAATTGCATTAATATCAAGTGGTTTAGGAACACTCGCTTTCTTAATGATTACAAAATGGCAGGTGCCAGCATATCTTGGTTCCTCCTTTGCTTTTATTGCTCCAGTCATTGCTGCAAAAGCAACAGCCGGACCAGGTGGTGCCATGATCGGTTCCTTCATGGCAGGTCTTGTATACGGAATAGTCGCTTTAGTCATTAGTAAAGCAGGACATCGCTGGATTATGAATTTGCTGCCACCGATTGTAGTGGGCCCAGTTATTATCGTAATTGGTTTAGCGCTTGCTGGTACTGCTGTTAATATGGCAATGAATAATCCTGCAGGAGAATACAGCCTGATTCATTTCTCCGCTGCTTTACTAACCTTAGCAGCAACTATTATTTGTACCATTTACATGCGCGGGATTTTGAGCATTATCCCAATCCTTGCAGGTATAGTGGTTGGATATCTTTACTCTTTTGCAATCGGAATTGTTGATTTTAAACCTGTATTAGAAGCAAGTTGGTTTGAAATGCCAGAATTCATCATTCCTTTCGTAAGCTACGAAGTAAAAGTAACATGGGACCTGGCACTGCTAATGGTACCAGTCGCAATCGTAACACTTTCTGAACACATTGGTCACCAGCTTGTACTAAGTAAAGTAGTTGGTCGTGATTACATTAAAGAACCAGGTTTACACCGCTCCATTTTAGGAGATGGAACAGCAACCATTATTTCGGCATTGATTGGCGGACCGCCAAAAACAACCTATGGTGAAAATATTGGTGTCCTTGCAATAACTCGAGTATATAGTGTATATGTCATTGCAGGTGCGGCCGTTCTCGCTACTATCTTTGGATTTGTCGGAAAAATAACTGCATTAATCAGTACCATCCCAACACCAGTTATGGGCGGTGTTTCCATATTGCTCTTTGGAATCATTGCTTCATCCGGTTTACGGATGCTCGTTGACAGTAAAGTTGATTTTAGTAACAATCGTAACTTGGTCATTTCATCGGTCATTCTTGTCATTGGGATTGGCGGCGCGTTTATAAAAGTATCAGAATCCTTCCAAATTCAAGGAATGGCATTAGCAGCAATAGCAGGTGTTCTTTTACACTTAATCCTTCCTGGTAAAGAACCAGTAAGTGAAGATATGTTTGAACAAATAGTAGAAAAAGATAAACCAAAAACTGCATAAGAATAATCAACCTTTTAAAAGTAGTCCAGAGAGGCTATAAGGGTGTAATACTGAGTGATTGTAATGTGCGAGCACATTCATGAACTAGGTAAGATTTATTGCACCCTGATCTTTTATGGTCAGGGTCTTTTTTATAGTAATGTCTAGCTGCAGCGCCTAGGGGCTCTCAGGTCTAAGCCAATCCGTCAAGAAGGTAAAAACCAACCTTCTCGCCGGCTCGTCTTATGCCTGTCGCCCCTGGGCAAGGCGCTTCCGCTTTTCTAATCAAAAAAGAGATGGGGGAATAGCATGTTAAATCACTTGCTAACCACAAATGAGCTGAAAGTTGAAGAGATCTATCAAATTTTAACAGAGGCACAGCAATTTGCTGATGGAATGAAGTGGAGTCCTGATACACAAATGTTTTCTGCTAACTTATTTTTTGAAGCTAGTACAAGGACAAAATCGAGTTTTGAAGTAGCAGAGAGAAAGTTAGGGCTAAAGGTTATTCCATTTGAAGTCCAAACTTCAAGTGTTCAAAAGGGAGAAACACTGTACGATACTGTGAAAACACTTGAATCCATTGGCGTTAATACAATTGTTATTCGACATGGTCAAGATCGTTACTTTGATGAACTTGTTGAAAAAGTAAATATCCCGATCATTAATGGAGGAGATGGCTGTGGTCATCATCCTACCCAGTCTCTTTTAGACCTTTTAACCATCTATCAGGAGTTTGGCACTTTTACAGGCTTGAAAATAGCCATCATTGGTGACATCAGACACAGCAGAGTTGCACGTTCCAATGCCGATACCCTGACAAGATTAGGTGCGGATGTTATTTTCTCAGGACCAATTGAATGGTTTGACCATCATAGTCTAAGTGCTGCACGATTTAGACCAATTGATGAGGCAATCGTGGAGGCCGACGTGGTTATGCTCCTGCGTGTTCAGCATGAACGGCACCAAAAGAAGGGGAGCTACACAGCAGCGGATTACCATAGACAATTTGGGCTTACATTAGAAAGAGAGAAGATGATGAAGCCCCACAGTATCATTATGCACCCAGCACCGGTAAATCGAAATGTTGAGATTTCTGATAGCTTAGTAGAATGCAAACGTTCAAGAATCTTCAAGCAAATGGAAAATGGTGTATTTGTGAGAATGGCTGTATTAAAAAGGTCACTAGAAAGTTTAAAAGGAGTGTATGGAAATGAAACTACTTATTCAGAACGCCAGTTACATAGCATTTAACGG
Source organism: Neobacillus driksii (assembly GCF_013409995.1). Taxonomy (GTDB): domain Bacteria; phylum Bacillota; class Bacilli; order Bacillales; family Cytobacillaceae; genus Neobacillus; species Neobacillus driksii. Next base: position 87,157 of record NZ_JACCBX010000004.1, on the reverse strand, counting down.
CGAAAAGACACAAGCCGATATTTTAATAGAAGATGGAAAAATTGTAAAGATTGCTAAACAAATAGAAGCAGAAGCAGATCGAAAAATTAATGCAGAAGGAATGCTGGTTTCTCCAGGATTTATCGATTTACACGTCCATCTCCGTGAGCCAGGAGGCGAGAAGAAAGAAACGATTGCAACTGGTACACGTGCAGCAGCTAGAGGTGGATATACAACTCTTGCTGCAATGCCGAATACAAGACCTGTTCCAGATTCAGTGGAACAAATGGAATGGGTCCAAAATAGAATTCAAGAAACTGCAAGTGTCCGTGTTTTACCTTATGCTTCAATCACGGTCAGACAGCTTGGCAGGGATTTAACAGATTTTGAGGGATTAAAAAATGCTGGAGCTTTCGCATTTACCGATGATGGTGTCGGCGTACAATCTGCAGATATGATGTTAAAGGCAATGCAAAAGGCTGCTGCAGCGAACATGGCGATTGTGGCCCATTGTGAAGAAGACACACTAATAAATAAAGGCTGTGTCCATGAAGGTTCTTTTTCCAAAAGGAATGGATTAAACGGAATTCCATCTGTTTGTGAGTCTGTCCAGATTGCAAGGGATGTACTGCTTGCAGAAGCAGCAGGGTGCCATTATCACGTTTGCCATGTCAGCACAAAAGAATCCGTTCGTGTGATAAGAGATGCTAAAAGAGCTGGGATTAAAGTGACTGCGGAAGTCACTCCACACCATTTATTATTAACTCAAGATGATATCCCAGATAATCTTGACCCTAATTATAAAATGAATCCGCCGCTTCGTGATCAGGCTGACCGAGAAGCGTTACTTGAAGGACTATTGGACGGAACGATTGATTTTATTGCAACCGATCATGCACCACATACAAGTGAAGAAAAAAATGAAGGTATAGAGCTGGCACCTTTTGGGATTGTCGGATTAGAAACAGCTTTTCCGCTTCTATATACACATTTTGTATTAAAGAACATCATGAGTCTTGAACAGTTAATTGGTTTTATGACAACAAAACCAGCCGAGACATTTTCTCTTCCATTTGGAACGATTGAAGTAGGAGCACCTGCAGACATCGTATTATTAAATCTTGAAGAAGAAAGAGTCATTGACCCACAAGAATTTCTATCTAAAGGGAAAAACACACCATTTACTGGCTGGAATTGTAAGGGCTGGGCAGAAATGACGATTTGTAACGGGCAAGTAGTTTGGGAAAAAGGACGTGTAACAGTATGAAAGCACAGCTAATTTTAGAAGATGGAACGATTTTTATCGGCGATGGTTTTGGAAGTCATATGGATACAATCGGAGAAGTCGTCTTTAATACAGGAATGACAGGCTATCAAGAAATACTTTCAGACCCATCTTATTGTGGGCAAATTGTTATGCTGACGTACCCATTGATTGGAAACTATGGAATCAACCGAGACGATTTTGAAACCATTAACCCTGCAGTGAAAGGTTTTATTGTGAAGGAAGCTGCAGAATTCCCTTCCAATTGGAGAAGTGAATTTACGATGGATGAGTATTTTAAAATGAAAAATATCCCCGGAATTGCAGGGATTGATACACGTAAATTAACAAGAATTATTCGTCAATATGGAACACTAAAAGGAGCTATCTGCTCGATTGAAAGTGATCCAAGTGAAGTAATTAGTAAACTAAGACAGACAAAGCTGCCGATTGACCAAGTGAGAAGAGTCTCTACAAAGAATTCTTATCCAAGTCCAGGCAGAGGAAAAAGAATTGTGCTTGTTGATTTTGGAATGAAACACGGTATTTTACGAGAATTAAATAAACGTAATTGTGATGTGGTTGTGGTTCCATACCATACAACAGCGGATGAAATCCTGCAATTACGACCAGACGGAATTATGCTTTCCAACGGACCTGGGGATCCAAAGGATGTCCCAGAAGCAATCCATATGATTAAGCAGTTATTAGGCCTAGTACCAATATTTGGTATATGCCTTGGACACCAATTATTTGCATTAGCAAGTGGTGCCAATACAGTCAAAATGAAATTCGGTCACAGAGGTTCTAACCATCCTGTTAAAGATTTAACAACAGGAAAAATCGCGATTACAGCACAAAACCATGGATTTACGGTTGAAGAAAAGTCTTTACAGAATACAAGGCTGACAGTTACCCATATCGCCTTAAATGATGGAACAGTCGAAGGTCTAAAGCATTTAGATTATCCTGCCTTTACTGTTCAATACCACCCAGAAGCGTCACCAGGACCTGAAGACGCCAACCATCTATTCGATCAGTTTCTTGCGATGATTGAAGATCAAAAACAGGAGGTTTCCACAACATGCCAAAACGTACTGATATAAACTCCATTTTAGTGATTGGTTCAGGACCGATTGTCATCGGCCAGGCAGCAGAATTTGATTACGCAGGCACCCAGGCTTGTATCGCTCTGAAAGAAGAAGGTTATCGTGTTATTCTTGTAAACTCTAATCCGGCAACTATTATGACAGACACAGAGATTGCCGATGCCGTATATATTGAACCATTAACAGAGGAATTTGTTAGCAGAATTATTCGCAAAGAACGCCCAGACGCGCTTCTTGCCACTCTTGGTGGTCAAACAGGTCTAAACTTAGCTGTTGAGTTGTCAAAATCTGGAGTATTAGAAGAGTGTGAAGTTGAGATCTTAGGAACAAAGTTATCAGCCATCAAACAAGCGGAGGACCGTGATTTATTCCGTACTCTAATGAATGAACTTGGTGAACCTGTTCCAGATAGTGAAATCATCCATGAATTAGCGGAAGCACATGCTTTTGTTGAAAAAATCGGATTTCCTGTCATTGTTCGCCCTGCTTATACACTTGGCGGAACAGGCGGCGGAATCTGCCATAATGCAGAAGAGTTGGATGAAATCGTTACGAGCGGTTTAAAGCATAGTCCCGTAACCCAATGTTTACTTGAGAAAAGCATTGCCGGTTATAAAGAAATCGAATACGAAGTAATGCGCGATGGAAATGATAATGCCATTGTTGTATGTAATATGGAAAACATCGACCCTGTGGGCGTACATACAGGAGACTCGATTGTCGTAGCTCCAAGCCAAACATTAAGTGACAGAGAATATCAGCTATTAAGAAATGTTTCTCTGAAAATCATTCGTGCACTAGGAATAGAAGGCGGCTGTAACGTTCAGCTGGCACTAGACCCTTATAGCTTTAACTACTATATCATTGAAGTAAATCCAAGGGTAAGCCGTTCTTCAGCGCTTGCCTCAAAAGCAACCGGTTATCCGATTGCGAAACTTGCTGCAAAAATTGCAGTAGGCTTAACGCTAGATGAAATGCTTAATCCTGTAACAGGAAAAACATATGCAAGCTTTGAACCGGCTCTAGACTACATCGTTACAAAAATTCCGAGATGGCCATTTGATAAATTTGAATCAGGAAATCGTTCACTTGGAACGCAAATGAAAGCTACTGGGGAAGTAATGGCGATTGGAAGAACCTTTGAAGAATCTTTATTAAAAGCAATCCGCTCCTTAGAAGCTGGTGTCTACCATTTCGAATTAAATGGAGCAGAAGAAATCAATGATGAATTATTAGAAAAACGAATTTGCAAAGCCGGAGATGAGAGACTCTTTTACATCGCTGAAGCACTGAAGCGAGGGATCACGGTAGAAACCATCCATCAATGGAGCCAGATAGACTTATTTTTCTTAAATAAGTTCCAGGGAATTATCGATTTAGAAACAAAACTTGCTTCGAACCAAATGGATATGGATCTCCTTAAGGAAGCGAAGCAAAAAGGGTTCTCTGATAAGACGATAGCCCAGCTCTGGAAGCAAAAAGAACAGGATATATATCATCTACGTAAAGATTTCGGTATGATTCCAGTATATAAAATGGTAGATACATGTGCAGCTGAATTTGAGTCAGAAACACCTTACTACTATGGAACATACGAGGAAGAAAATGAATCGATTGTAACAGACAGACAAAGTGTCATTGTACTTGGTTCTGGTCCAATCCGTATCGGCCAGGGGATTGAGTTTGATTACGCAACGGTTCATTCTGTTAAAGCGATAAAAGAAGCTGGTTATGAAGCGATTATTATTAATAATAATCCAGAAACTGTTTCGACTGATTTTAGTATCTCGGATAAGCTATACTTTGAACCACTAACGATTGAGGATGTAATGAGTATTATTGATTTAGAGAATCCTCTAGGTGTAGTCGTACAATTTGGCGGGCAGACAGCAATCAATCTTGCTGCAAAATTAGAGGAAAATGGGGTAAAAATTCTCGGAACAAGCCTAGAGGATTTGGATCGTGCGGAGAACAGGGATAAATTTGAACAAGCCCTTGTACAACTCGATATTCCAATGCCGCTAGGAAAAACTGCATTATCTGTTTCAGAGGCAGTTGAAATTGCCAATGAAATCGGCTACCCAGTCCTTGTGCGCCCTTCGTATGTACTCGGCGGAAGAGCAATGGAGATTGTCTATCGTGAAGAAGAACTGCTTCATTATATGGAAAATGCCGTTAAAATCAATCCTGAACATCCAGTTTTAATTGACCGCTACTTAACGGGAAAAGAAATCGAGGTGGACGCGATCTGTGACGGTGAAAATGTGTTGATACCAGGAATTATGGAGCATATTGAACGTGCTGGGGTCCATTCTGGTGATTCAATTGCCGTTTATCCGCCGCAGACACTTTCAGATAGAATCAAACAAAAACTCGTTGAATACACAGAAAAAATGGCGAAAGGTCTAAACATTGTTGGACTGTTGAATATTCAGTATGTCATTTCAAAGGATCAAGTATATGTCCTTGAAGTCAATCCGCGTTCAAGTCGTACGGTTCCATTCTTAAGCAAAATCACAAATGTTCCAATGGCTAAAATTGCGACAAAAGCAATCTTAGGAGTTTCCATTGTGGAGCAAGGCTACACACCTGGGATCGTCCCTGAAAAAAATGGAGTGTATGTAAAAGTTCCAGTTTTCTCCTTTGCAAAATTAAGAAGTGTTGATATCACGCTTGGACCGGAAATGAAATCGACAGGTGAGGTAATGGGAAAAGATAGTACCCTTGAAAAGGCACTTTATAAAGGCTTAGTAGCCTCAGGTATGAACATTCAAAAGTTTGGTACGGTATTGTTTACAGTTGCGGATAAAGATAAACAAGAATCATTAAAGCTTGCTAAGAGATTTGCTGCAAACGGCTACCGCTTAATGGCGACTGGTGGTACAGCTGCAGTTCTTCAGTCTGCTGGTCTGCCGGTTAAGGTCATTGGAAAAATTGGCTCAGAAGGCAAAACGCTGCTCGACGTTATTCATAATGGCGAGGCCCAGTTCATTGTTAACACACTTACAAAAGGAAAACAGCCGGAAAGGGATGGCTTTAGAATCCGTCGTGAAGCAGTTGAAAATGGGGTTCCATGTTTAACTTCATTAGACACAGCTGACGCCATCCTTAAAGTAATCGAATCCATGAATTTTTCGGCAGAAGCCATGGCAGTAGAGGAAAAGGAGGTTGTTTTTGCTTGATAAAAAAGGAAATATGCAAAATTATCTCCCAAAAAGAAATTGCACAAGATATTTTTCAACTAAATGTTGAAGCAGATTTCGTGAATGAGATTAACGCACCTGGACAGTTCGTGCATATTCGGGTTGCAAAAGCACTAGATCCGCTGTTGAGAAGACCGATTAGTATCTCTTCTGTCGATAAGCGTAACTCTCAATTTACGATGATTTATCGCAAAGAAGGAAAAGGGACTACACTACTTGCTGAGAAAGGCCCGGGAATGCTGCTAGATATTCTCGGTCCCTTAGGCAATGGTTTTCCTGTCAATGAAGTCAAAGCAGGGGAAACTGCTTTACTTGTTGGCGGCGGGATTGGCGTTCCACCGTTATATGAACTTTCAAAGCAGCTGACCGCAAAAGGAGTAAAGGTGATCCATGTCCTTGGTTTCCAGACAGAATCTGCTGTATTTTATGAAAAAGAGTTTTTAGAATATGGGGACACTTATATTACAACAGTGGACGGTTCTTACGGGAAAAAAGGTTATGTTACTGATGTTATTAAAGAGCTAGATTTTGATTGTTTATATACTTGCGGTCCAACACCAATGCTGAAAGCAATTGAAAAACAGTATTCTCATAAGAAAGTGTTTCTATCGTTAGAAGAAAGAATGGGCTGCGGGGTAGGAGCATGCTTTGCGTGTGTATGCAAAACAAGCAATGAGCTTGATGATGTGTCCTATAAAAAAGTCTGCAGTGATGGCCCAGTTTTCCGTGCCGGGGAGGTATTAATATGAGCAGACTGAATATACAGTTACCTGGCTTAAACTTAAAGAACCCAATCATGCCTGCATCAGGATGCTTTGGATTTGGAAGAGAATATAGCCAATTCTATGACTTAAGTAAACTGGGTGCAATTATGATTAAAGCCACGACAGTGGAACCTCGGTTCGGCAATCCAACACCGAGAGTTGCCGAAACATCCTCAGGAATGCTTAACGCAATCGGACTGCAAAATCCGGGTTTGGAAAAAGTAGTAAGCAATGAACTTCCCTGGTTATCGCAGTATGATGTCCCGATTATTGCCAACGTTGCAGGTTCATTAGAAGAAGACTACATCGAGGTGGCAGCTGAAATCTCTAAAGCTTCCAATGTTCATGCATTAGAATTGAATATTTCCTGTCCGAATGTAAAGACAGGAGGAATCGCTTTTGGTACGATTCCGGAGGTTGCAAGACAGTTAACTCGGAGGGTAAAAGAAGTCTCCGAAGTACCAGTTTATGTCAAGCTTTCACCGAACGTAACCAATATTGTTGAAATGGCCAAAGCGGTAGAAGATGGTGGAGCGGATGGCTTAACGATGATCAACACACTTGTTGGAATGAGACTAGATCTTAAAACAGGTAAACCGATATTAGCCAATCGTACAGGCGGTCTATCCGGACCGGCGATTAAACCTGTCGCATTACGGATGATTTATGAAGTCAGTCAGGCAGTAAATATCCCGATTATTGGGATGGGCGGTATTGAGTCTGCTGAAGAAGTAATTGAATTCTTCTACGCTGGTGCCAGTGCCGTTGCCGTTGGTACAGCAAATTTTGTAGACCCATTCGTCTGTCCTACCATTATTGAAGAACTACCGTCGCTGTTAGATACATTAGGCTATGAACACATTAGTGAATGCAGGGGAAGGAGCTGGCAGGAGCATGGACAACTCGCTTATCATCGCGCTTGATTTTGCGAATCGTAATGAGGTAGAGCAATTTTTACAGCCATTTAATGGGAAGCAGCTGTTTGTAAAGGTTGGGATGGAGCTGTTTTATCAGGAAGGTCCTGAAATTGTTCATTATTTAAAAGGTAATGGTCATCGAATTTTTCTAGATTTAAAGCTTCATGACATTCCCAATACTGTAAAAAGTGCAATGAAGGGTCTTGCAAGGCTGGAATGCGACCTTGTCAACGTACACGCTGCCGGTGGTAAAGAAATGATGCGTGCTGCTTTAGAAGGATTAGATGAAGGGACCACAGCTGGAAGAATGCGTCCATCATGTATTGCAGTTACCCAGCTCACAAGTACATCCGAAGACCAAATGAATAAAGAACAGCTCATTTCTGTTCCACTCGAAACATCCGTTCTTCATTATGCTTCTCTTGCAAAAGAAGCTGGTTTAGATGGAGTCGTTTGCTCAGCATGGGAGGCAAATCCGATTCGTGAAAAATTGGGTGACAGTTTTTATACAGTTACTCCAGGTATACGAATGGAAGAAGATAATACCGGAGACCAAAAACGAATTGCCACTCCTGAATTTGCAAGGGATGCTGGTGTGTCGTCGATCGTTGTAGGTCGTTCCATCACAAGATCAACTGATCCAGTAAACAGCTACGAAAAATGGTTAGATGCATGGAGGAGAGTTCAACTATGAAAAAAGTAATAGCAGAAAAATTATTAACAATCAATGCGGTAGCTTTGAAACCTAACGAGCCATTTACATGGACTTCAGGATTACGCTCGCCAATCTATTGTGACAACCGCCTAACTCTTTCTTATCCTGAAGTAAGAAAAGCGATCGCACAAGGTTTGCAAGCTATAATTCTTGAGAAATACCCAGCTGCAGATGTTATTGCTGGTACTGCAACTGCGGGTATTCCACACGCAGCTTGGGTTAGCGATTTATTAAACTTACCAATGTGTTACGTTCGTTCGAAAGCAAAAGGTCATGGCAAAGGTAACCAGATAGAGGGCAAAGTAGAAAAGGGCCAGAAGGTTGTTGTGGTGGAAGATTTAATTTCCACAGGCGGGAGTGTCATTACAGCTGTACAGGCACTTAGAGAAGCTGGCTGTGAAGTGCTTGGAGTAGTATCCATTTTTACATATGGACTGGAAAAGGGGAAGGAAGCATTCGAACAAGAAGATATTCAAAGTGAATCGCTTACGGATTTTGCAAATCTAGTAGAGGTTGCCATCGAAAAGGGCTACATTAGCAAAAATGATCAAGAAAGCTTACTGTCATGGAGCGTGGCACCAGCTGAATGGAGTAAGAGATTTGAATAAAACAATAGCCCCGGATATCCGGGGCATATTTATTATTTCTTAAGTTTAAGAACCAATTCTTCTTCAGGGGTAACATATACTGTCTGTTGATTATCATAAATAACAAAGCCAGGCTTTGCACCGCTTGGTTTTTTAACATACCGCACCTTTGTATAATCTACTGGTACGGAACTGGAGTTTCGAGCTTTACTAAAATAGGCAGCTAATTTTGCTGCTTCATGGACAGTTGCTTCTGATGGTTCTTTACTGCGAATGACCACATGAGAGCCAGGAATGTCTTTTGTATGAAGCCAAATCTCATCTCTTGCCGCAAGTTTGTTGGTCAAATAATCATTTTGCTTATTATTTTTACCGACAATCAATTCAGTGCCATCAGAAGAAAGGTAATGGTCTAAAATAGGTTTAGCATTGGATATCTTTTTCGCATTTCGTTTTTGCCGGTCGCGGATATATCCCCCTTCCACGAGTTCCTCACGAATTTCCTGGATGTCCTTAGGGGACGCTGACTGCACCTGCTGTAGTAAATTCTCAAAATAAAGAACTTCCTCACGTGCTTTTTCGATTTGTTCGATAACAATGGAAACAGAGTTTTTAGCTTTCTGGTATTTAGAAAAATACTTTTGCGCATTTTCTGATGGCGTCTTCCGTGGATCCAAGGCAATCGCAACTGTGCCGCCCATTTCATCGTAATAATCGATTACTTCGATTTCTTTCATCCCTTTTTTTGCAGCATAGAGATTTGCTGTTAACAATTCACCAAAACGTTGGAGCTGGTCAGCTTTTTCAGCCTCTCTTAATGTGCTTTCTAACTTTTCAATTTTTTTCTCATTTTTTTCTTTTTCATTGATGATTAACCGCTCAATATCATTTCCTTGCTGCTTTACCCTGTCCCGTTCAGCCTTTCCAAAATAAAAACGGTCAAGCATCTCGCTTAAGGTGGAAAAGGTTTTTACTTCTCCTTTAATATGCTGTAGAGGAAAGAGGTAGAACACTTCCTTATTATCTGTTGACATGATAGAAGGCACAAGCTCTCCACTCTTGATTCTTTCTATCAACTGAAGGAACGCTGTCGGTATGGTTGCTCGGTTAGCAATGCCGCTTTGGTAAATAACTTCTTTTGCGAATAATGGTGAGGTTCCAGCAAAATGCTCAACAATTTGCTTATCAAGCTTACCGCTATTAAAATCAATCTTTCTCAATATATCATCAGTACCAACCATAAAAGGGTTTTGTTTGTTTTGTTCTGGCGGGTAAATATATGTCTGCCCTGGCAATATCGCTCTGTGACTATTTACCGCAAATGACACGTGCTTAACACTATCGAGAATGATATTCCTCGTTTTATCAACCAGTACAATATTACTGTGTCTTCCCATGACTTCGATGATTAGCTGTTTGTAGCTGACATCACCGATTTCATTTCTGCCTTTGATTTCAAAAATAATCATCCGATCATTTTCTACTTGGTATACATCCTCTAATATATAGCCCTCAATATGCTTTCTTAGCAGCATACAGAACATTGGCGGTTCGCTTGGGTTATCGTATGCTTCGTTCGTAAGCTGCACACGTGCGTAGCTGGGGTGCGCAGAAAATAATAGCTTTTGGTTCACTCCGTTCGCACGGATTGTTAGAATTACTTCATTTTTATAAGGCTGATGCACCTTGTTAATTCTACCGCCCTTTAAAGTGCGTGAGAGTTCATCAACCATTGCTTTTGTAAATAAACCATCAAATGACATGGAAAACATCCTTTACTTCAAACATATTTATTTCTTAAGTATAGCTCACAAAGTATGAGTATGTCTTATTTTATCTTGCCCATGCAGTTCTCATAACTCGTCTAAATTATCATAGCATTTTTTGGGACGAGGCTGAATAAGCTTTCTTTAGAGTAATGTCTAAGAAAACTAGGGGGAAGTGAGATGGTCGGATGAAATTCCATGAGATGGAGATAAATCAAGTAGAAAAGGTCTTAGATACCGACTTTTCTTCTGGGTTATCACCAGAAGCAGTAAAGAAACGAGTTGCTCAACATGGGCTTAATGAATTGCAGGAAGGGGAAAAGCAATCTGCTTTGCTCTTGTTTTTTAGTCAGTTTAAAGATTTTATGGTCTTAGTGCTGCTTGCAGCCACGCTCTTATCAGGATTACTTGGTGAATATATTGATGCAATTGCGATTATTGCAATTGTGATTATTAATGGTTTTCTTGGATTTTTTCAAGAAAGACGAGCTGAGAGATCATTGCAGGCTCTAAAGGAATTATCTGCGCCACAGGTTTCCGTGTTACGAGAAGGACAATGGGTGAAAATCCCTTCTAAAGAAATAGTTCCAGGAGATATCATTAAATTTTCAAGCGGAGACAGAATTGGCGCAGATGTAAGGATAATTGAATCCAGAAGTTTAGAAATCGAAGAGTCCGCACTTACGGGAGAGTCAGTGCCGGTATCTAAACATATAGATCCTTTAAAGACAATCAACCCTGGGATTGGCGATATGGAAAATATTGCTTTCATGGGTACCATGATCACTAGGGGCAGTGGCGTTGGAGTCGTTATCGGAACAGGAATGAAAACAGCGATGGGGCAAATTGCCGATTTACTCCAAAATGCCCAAACGCAGGAAACTCCGCTGCAGCGACGCTTAGAGCAGTTGGGTAAAATTTTGATAACCGTTGCTTTATTGTTAACAGTTCTTGTGGTTGCGATTGGAGTTTTACAAGGACATGAACTTTATACCATGTTCTTAGCGGGTGTTTCCCTTGCAGTAGCAGCAATTCCTGAGGGATTACCGGCTATTGTAACAGTTGCATTGTCTCTCGGAGTTCAAAAAATGATTAAGAAAAATGCGATAGTCAGAAAGCTGCCGGCAGTAGAAACACTTGGCTGTGCGTCGGTTATTTGTTCTGATAAGACAGGAACCATGACACAAAACAAAATGACTGTTACCCATTTATGGAGCGGTGGTAACACTTGGACAGTCGACGGTGTGGGCTATCAGCCTCGTGGTGATTTTTACCGCGGCAATACTCGTGTACACCCAAAAGATGAAAAAGCCTTACAGCAAATGCTTATCTTTGGAATGATCTGCAATCATTCAGAATTAAAAATCAAAGATGAAGATTATATTCTTGACGGAGATCCAACAGAGGGTGCCTTGCTTGTTAGTGCTATGAAAGCGGGACTGGATCGTACAAATTTATTAGATGAGTTTACAATCATAAAGGAATTCCCGTTTGACTCTGCGAGAAAAATGATGAGTATGCATGTTAAAGACAAGCAAGGCAGGAATTTTATTGTCACAAAAGGGGCTCCCGATGTAATCATTGGTAAGAGTGAATCCATCCTTTGGGATGGTAAGACACAATATCTAGGACAAAGTGTTCAAAACCAAGTGCAAGAAGCTATCAATAACCTTGCCTCAAAAGCTCTTAGGACAATTGCGATTGCCTTTAAACCTATACCAGCGAATACCGTTATCCTTAGCGAACAGGAAGCAGAAAATAAATTAACCTTTATTGGTGTACAAGGAATGATTGACCCGCCTAGACCAGAAGTTAAAGACGCGGTGAAAGAGTGTAAGGAAGCAGGAATTAAAACAGTAATGATTACAGGTGATCATGTGATAACAGCTAAAGCGATTGCCTCACAGCTGGGGATTTTAACGAAGAAAAGTATGGTTCTAGATGGAAACGCATTATCAAACATGTCTGTTGAGGAACTAGAGGAAGTAGTTGATGATGTTTCTGTATTTGCCCGAGTTTCGCCAGAGCATAAATTAAAAATTGTTAAGGCTTTACAAAATAGAGGTCATATTGTGGCAATGACGGGTGATGGTGTAAATGACGCACCAGCCATTAAAGCTGCGGATATTGGTGTGGCTATGGGAATTACCGGAACAGACGTAGCGAAAGAAGCCTCTTCACTTGTACTTTTGGATGATAATTTTGCAACAATCAAATCCGCAATCGAAGAAGGCAGAAATATCTATGAAAATATAAGGAAATTTGTCCGATACTTACTCGCTTCAAATGTCGGTGAAATTTTGGTCATGTTGTTTGCGATGATCCTGGCACTTCCATTACCACTCGTTCCCATTCAAATCCTTTGGGTTAATTTGGTGACGGATGGACTGCCGGCAATGGCACTAGGATTGGACCGTCCTGAAGAGGATGTAATGAAACGTAAACCGCGTAGTCCAAATGAAGGTGTATTTTCTCGAGGATTAGGCTGGAAAGTCGTCTCAAGGGGTTTTCTTATTGGAATCGTTACCCTTTTAGCCTTTATGATTGTCTATAAACAGAATCCTGAAAACCTGCAATATGCACAAACGATTGCATTCGCAACCCTAGTGTTAGCACAGCTCATTCATGTATTTGATTGTAGAAGTGAAAAGTCGGTTTTATCTAGAAATCCATTTGGAAACCAATATCTTGTTTGGGCGGTTGTCTCATCTCTTGCTTTAATGATTGCAGTTATCTACTACCCGCCATTCCAGCCGATATTCCACACCTTACCAATCTTAGCAAAAGACTGGCTTTTGATTATCGGTCTATCTTCTATACCAACTTTTTTACTAGCAGGAACATTTTTGTTAAGAAAAACAAAATAAAGTGTGTTATAATCCAAAAGGTAGTAGAGATGACTCTATTACCTTTTGTTAGTTTCCGCAAAAAAAACAATATACTTTTACATAGTAGGTTAACCGCTCAGAAGATTGGAGTGTCCTTGATGGTTATAAGTATGACGGGCTTTGGGAGAAGCAAAATTTCCTCCGCCTCTTTTTCGGTAAATGTGGAAGTAAAAACAGTCAACCATCGTTTTAGTGAAATAAATGTTCGGATGCCGAGGCAGCTGTTAAAGGTAGAAGATAAGATTAAGAAAAAATTGAATCAGCATCTAAGGCGTGGCAGAGCTGAAGTCTATATAATGATAGAAGGGGAAGGTGCAGTTACTCGGAAAATTCAGGTTGATTGGAAGCTGCTCGAAGAATACTACCTGTTTATTAAAGAAGCACGTGATAAATTCAATATTGAAGGAAATGTTTTACTTCAAGATTTATTGACACGTAACGAATTTTTACATATCGAAGAAAATGATGCTGGCAACGAAGAATTGGAAAATTTAGTACTAAGAGCAACAGAAGAAGCAGTTTTACTATGTAAGCAAATGCGAGTAACTGAAGGAGAAGAGCTAAAAAAGGATTTGCTCACTTCTTTATTACAATTAGACACAAATATAGACGATCTAAGAGAATACGCCCCACTAGTTGCCTCCGCCTATAAAGAACGCTTAATGAAAAAAATTGAGGAATTAGTACAAGGCCAAATTGATGAAAGTCGTGTATTAACCGAAGTAGCGATTTTTGCTGATAAAATTGATATTAACGAGGAATTAACAAGGTTAAATAGCCACGTCCAGCAGTTTAAGCAAACATTAAATGAGATTGAGCCTATTGGAAGAAAACTTGATTTCCTTGTGCAGGAGATGAATAGGGAAGCTAATACCATTGGATCAAAAGCAAATGATTCAAATATTACTAAAAAAGTAGTTGAAATAAAAAGTTTGCTTGAGAAACTGAAGGAACAGGTTCAAAATATTGAATAAATGTGTTTAGAAATTGGTTGACTCGACCAAAATATATTATTGATGATTGGATGATAATCATGTCGATTAAATTGATTAATATTGGATTTGGAAATATCGTATCTGCCAATCGGATAATTTCAATTGTAAGCCCTGAATCTGCTCCGATAAAAAGGATTATCCAAGATGCACGTGATAGGGGTTCTTTAATTGATGCTACATATGGAAGACGTACACGTGCCGTAATTGTCATGGATAGTGATCATGTTATTTTATCAGCGGTACAGCCTGAAACGGTTGCCCATAGATTGGCAGACCGTGATGAAATTATAGATGAAGGGTAGGATTATAGAAAATGCAGGAAAAAGGATTACTAATCGTATTTTCTGGTCCCTCTGGTGTCGGAAAAGGTACCGTTAGAAAGGAAATATTTTCCCATCCGGACACGGCTTTTGAATACTCAATATCCGCAACAACCCGTGCACCTCGCCCTGGGGAAGTAAATGGGGTGGATTATTTTTTTAAGTCACGTCAAGAATTTGAAGAGTTAATTCAGCAAGGTAAACTTTTAGAGTATGCAGAATTCGTTGGCAATTATTATGGCACACCTGTAGATTATGTTCGTGAAACCTTAGATGCCGGGAAAGATGTATTTTTAGAAATCGAGGTAAAGGGTGCGCGACAAGTTAGAGAAAAGTTTCCAGAAGGTTTATTTATATTCTTAATGCCTCCAAGTCTTTCCGAGTTAAAGAATCGGATTGTTACCAGAGGTACTGAAACAGAAGAGTTGATCAACAATCGGATGTTATCAGCGCGTGAAGAAATTGAAATGATGGAATTATACGATTATGTGGTAGAGAATGATCAGGTAGAACTGGCATGTGAACGGGTAAAAGCAATTGTTGTCGCTGAACATTGCCGCCGGGAACGTGTGGAACACCGATATAAAAAATTACTGGAGGTTGAATAAATGTTATATCCTTCGATTGACTCATTACTAAATAAAATTGACTCAAAATACTCACTAGTTTCGGTTGCAGCAAAACGTGCTCGCTCCATGCAGCAAACACGTGATGAAAGATTACCTAAATATGTTTCCTATAAACACGTAGGAAAAGCGTTAGAGGAAATCTATAGCGGTGAGCTGACATATCGAATTCCAAAGAAATCAGAAACAGGTGCTATTTACGGTAAAGATAGCAATATAGGCAAGTAATAAACGAGAAGGTCTGACGGCAGGATGTCAGCCTTTTTTTATTTTTTGTCGAAAAACGGTTGAAAAAGATGAAAAAATAAAGTGTTTCTAGCATAATAAAGAAATAGATACTTGTGGAATAGAAGTGGGGGATCCGATGATGTTGGATAAAAAGATTTTATTATGTGTGTCAGGTGGAATTGCGGTGTATAAAGCGGCAGCTTTAACGAGCAAACTTGTCCAAGCTGGTGCTAAAGTAAGAGTAATACTAAGTGAATCTGCTGCAAAGTTTGTTTCCCCTTTAACTTTTCAGGCGTTATCTCGAAATGATGTGTATACCGATACTTTTGATGAAAAAAATCCCAATGTGATTGCACACATTGATTTAGCTGATTGGGCCGATTTAATACTTGTAGCTCCTGCAACAGCCAATACGATAGGTAAGCTGGCAAATGGTATAGCTGATAATATGATTACCACCACCTTACTTGCTGCAACTGCTCCAGTTTGGATTGCCCCGGCGATGAATGTACATATGTATGACCATCCAGCAGTGAAAAAGAACATATCTATATTGGCCTCCTACGGTTACGGCTTTATTGAACCGAGTGAGGGCTATTTAGCTTGTGGCTATGTTGGTAAGGGACGTTTAGAGGAACCCGAGAAAATTGTTGAATTAATCATACAGAATTTTCTTAAAAATAGCTCTTTAAAGTTAAAAGGGAAAACCGTGCTAATTACTGCTGGTCCAACAAGGGAAAAGATTGACCCTGTCCGTTTTATTACGAACCATTCTACAGGAAAAATGGGATACGCTCTTGCGGAAGCTGCGAAGAAAGAGGGCGCGAAAGTAATATTAGTTTCAGGACCGGTCCATTTATCTCCTCCGGCTGGGATAGATATAGTTAATATTGAAAGTGCAGATGAGATGTATCATGCCGTGATGAATAACTTTGATGACGCGGATATTATTATAAAAACAGCTGCAGTCGCTGATTACACTCCTAAAGTTTCTTATGAACATAAAATGAAAAAACAGCCTGGGGACAAAGTGATTGAACTTGAAAGAACGAAAGATATTTTATTTGAGCTAGGAACAAAAAAAAGAAACCAGATTCTAATTGGATTCGCAGCGGAAACGGAAAATATTGAAGAATATGCGCTTAAAAAGTTAAAGTCCAAAAATGCAGATATGATTGTAGCTAATAATGTGAAGGCAGAAGGCGCTGGTTTTGGCAGGGATACAAACATCGTGACGCTCTTTAAGCGTGACGGAACCAAGATTGAGCTGCCTTTAATGTCAAAGCTTAAGGTTGCACATAAGATTATCGAACAAATCGTTGTATTACCAAAGGATTTGGAATCTAATGAAAATTGCTAGTGTTATTGTTGATGTACCTGCAAAACAAACGGATAGGGCGTTTGATTACTTAATCCCAACCGAATGGCTAGAGACGATCAAGCCCGGGATGCGGGTAATAGTCCCCTTTGGTCCAAGGAAAATTCAAGGCTTTGTTACCGAGATAAAAGCAGATTCAGAATTTAAAAAACTCCGTGAAATTATCGAACCGATGGACTTAGAACCTGTTCTTAATCGGGAATTACTTGATCTCGGTAATTGGCTGACTATTAATACGTTGTGCTTTAAGATTTATGCCTATCAGGCAATGCTCCCAGCTGCATTAAAAGCGAAGTATGAAAAGAAAGTAAAGCTTTCCACAGGGGTAAAACTAAATCAATTACCTGCGCAGCTTCAAGAGGTATTTAAAAATCAAGAAGCGATACAATGGGATGACGCTCTGGAGAATGGTTTAGTTCCAATTCTCCAAAGAGAAGCTGCTAAAGGACTGTTAGAAGTTCTTTATATAGTAAAAGAAAAACTAAAGAAAAAGAAATTAAAATATGTCATTCCTTTGCTTTCCTCAGGAGATATGGAAACAGCTAGTAATGGTCTTCCTCAAAAGGCTGAAAAACAAAAAGAGGTTTTAAGGTATTTTGTTGAACACAGTGACCCGGTGGAATTGAGACAGTTGTTATCACATTTAAATATTTCATCATCAACAGTAAAAGCACTAGTTGAAAAGGGATTTCTTGCTGAACAAGATATGGAAGTTTATCGTGATCCTTATGAAAAACGAACATTTACACGCACGGAGCCTCTGCTCTTAACAGAGGACCAGCAGCGAGCGATGGTTCCAATTCTAGGAAGTATAGAAAATAAACGCCATGAGGTGTTCTTGCTTTATGGGGTAACTGGCAGCGGGAAAACTGAAATTTACTTGCAAACCATTCAAGATGTCATTGAGAAAGGCAAAGAAGCGATTGTACTTGTACCAGAAATTGCTTTAACTCCCCAAATGGTTAATCGTTTTAAGGGCCGTTTTGGGAATTTAGTAGCGGTATTGCACAGTGGACTTTCTGCTGGTGAAAAATATGATGAATGGCGCAAGATTCAACGTAAAGAGGTTAAAGTGGTAGTCGGTGCAAGGTCAGCCATCTTTGCTCCTTTTGAGAACCTGGGCATTATTATAATTGATGAGGAACATGAAACAAGCTACAAGCAGGAAGAAATGCCGCGTTATCATGCGCGAGATGTAGCGATAGAACGAGCCCGAAATAATCAATGTCCAGTTGTACTCGGGAGTGCAACTCCAGCACTTGAGTCATTTGCAAGAGCACAAAAAGGGGTTTACACACTATTATCCCTGCCAAACCGGATGAATAAGAGGGCATTGCCTGCAGTAGAAATTGTTGATATGCGGGAGGAACTTAGAGCTGGTAATCGATCTATGTTTTCGAGGAAATTGTTTGAATTACTAAAAGAGCGAATTGAAAGAAAAGAGCAGTCTGTATTATTTCTAAACAAACGCGGGCACTCCTCATTTGTTATGTGCAGGGATTGCGGGTATGTGATGAATTGCCCGAATTGTGATATTTCCTTAACCTATCACAAGGTTAAGGATCAAATGAAATGTCATTATTGCGGTTTTGAAAGCTGGGTACCTCACCAGTGCCCTGAGTGCGCAAGTGATTATATCCGTTATTTCGGTACAGGAACACAAAAGGTTGAAGAAGAACTGGGAAAAATTCTTCCTGAGGCAAAAGTGATTCGTATGGATGTTGATACTACTGGGCAAAAGGGAGCCCATGAAAGGCTGTTAAAGGAATTCCATGAAGGAAAAGCTGATATTCTGTTAGGTACGCAAATGATTGCTAAAGGATTAGATTTTCCGAATATTACGCTTGTTGGCGTACTCTCAGCAGATACGATGCTTCATTTACCGGATTTCCGCTCCTCTGAAAAAACATTTCAGCTATTAACACAAGTTAGCGGCCGGGCAGGGCGCCATGAATTGCCCGGAGAAGTCATAATCCAAACTTATACACCGGAGCACTATAGTATAGAGATGGCCGGAACACAGGATTATGATCGCTTTTACCACAGGGAAATGATGATGAGAAAAGCTCATCATTACCCGCCCTTTTATTATCTGTCCTTAATCACAATAAGTCATGAAGAGTTAATGACTGTTGTTTCGGCAACTGAAAAAATAGCTGCTTTTGTCAGGTCACGTCTGTCCAATCATGCAGTCGTTCTAGGTCCTGCTGCGTCACCAATCCCGCGAATCAATAACCGCTACCGTTATCATTGCCTAATAAAATATAAGCGTGAACCGGAGCTTAATAAGACATTAAAAGCCATACTCGATCAATATCAAAGCGACCCAAAAAGCGGCTTACTTGTATCAATCGATGTAAACCCATTTATTTTAATGTAAGCTGTGTTAAAGGAAAAATGTTGATATAAGAACCTGTTGATTTGTGCGGAAGGTGCGAGACTCCTGCAGGAGGACGGGACAGGGGAGACCCCGCAGGCGCTTTAGCGCCGAGGAGGCTTCCCGAACCGCCTGCGGAAAGCGAAGCACCTGGAGCACAAATCAACAGCCAAATATAACACAGACTTAATGTAACATACGTAAATATCGTTGATATAGAAGGTTATGTTAGAGTAATTTGGGTGAAAATGTATAGTAATTAATAATAAAGATAAAAGAATCGGACAACTACGATTTTAGATGGAGGAACACCTTTGGCGATTAGAAAAATTGTAATGTACCCAGCTGGGGTACTTGAAAAAAATTGCAGACCTGTAGAAAAGTTTGACAGAAAGCTTGCTAAATTGCTTGATGATATGTATGACACCATGATTGAACACGATGGTGTTGGACTTGCGGCGCCACAAATTGGAATAGATGAACGAATCGCAATTGTTGATATTGATGATGAGTACGGTACGATTGAGATGATTAATCCTCGTATAATCAATACATCCGGAGAGCAAACGGGTCCTGAAGGCTGTTTAAGCTTCCCAGACCTTTTTGGAGAAGTAACCAGACCCAATTATGTGAAAATCGAGGCATTTGATCGAAAAGGAAAAAAATTCACCCTCGAAGCTGAAGAATTTCTGGCAAGGGCAATACAACATGAAATTGATCATTTAGACGGGGTATTATTCACATCTAAAGTAAGCCGATATCTCGAAGAAGATGAGTTAAAAGGAGTAGAAAGTGAATGACGAGAATCGTTTTTATGGGTACCCCAGACTTTTCAGTACCCGTACTGCAAAGAATAATAAATGACGGTTATGAGGTTATAGGTGTTGTTACCCAGCCGGATCGACCGGTTGGCAGAAAAAAAGTACTAACACCGCCGCCTGTCAAAGTTGAAGCATTGAAGCATGGAATCCCAGTGTATCAACCTGAAAAAATTCGCCAAAAAGAGGAATTGGAAAAGATCATTTCTTTAAATCCCGATTTGATCATTACAGCGGCTTTTGGACAAATATTACCGAAAGAAATATTAGATGCTCCAGCACATGGCTGTATTAACGTCCATGCCTCACTTCTTCCAGAACTTCGCGGCGGAGCACCCATTCATTATGCTCTCATCCAAGGAAAAAAGAAAACAGGGATCACCATTATGTATATGGTTGAAAAGCTAGACGCCGGTGATATTTTGACTCAAGAAGAAGTAGAGATTACTGAGGAAGATAATGTGGGTAGCCTTCATACAAAGCTAAGCAAGGCTGGGGCTGAACTTTTATCAGAAACTCTGCCCAATTTATTAAAAGGAAAATTAACGCCTATTCCTCAGGATAATGCGAAAGCAACATTTGCTTCTAATATTAAGCGCGAGCAGGAAAAAATTGATTGGTCCAAAACGGGCGAAGAGATTTATAATCATATCCGCGGCTTAAACCCCTGGCCAGTTGCTTTTACAACCCTTGATGGTCAAACGTTAAAAGTGTGGCGTTCAGAGAAGGTCACTGGTATAGATAATCGGGAGCCTGGAACCATCATAAAGAACGACCCTGATGGCCTAACTGTATCAACGGGTAATGAAACAGCTATTAAGATTAAAGAACTGCAGCCTTCTGGAAAAACG
Source organism: Neobacillus driksii (assembly GCF_013409995.1). Classification (GTDB taxonomy): domain Bacteria; phylum Bacillota; class Bacilli; order Bacillales; family Cytobacillaceae; genus Neobacillus; species Neobacillus driksii. Next base: position 66,372 of record NZ_JACCBX010000004.1, on the reverse strand, counting down.
AAAATGACATGTGAAGAATTTTACAGAGGTGCAGGTTCGAAAATCTTAGTTGGCAGCAAACTAGGAGAATAAAATGACCAATAAAAAGAAAAATGTACGTGAAGCAGCGGTGGAATTACTGGAGAACATTGAAAAAAATCAATCTTACAGTAACTTACTGTTAAATAGTACCATTGAAAAAAACAAAATACCCTCTATTGATATCGGTCTGCTGACAGAGTTAACATATGGAACATTACAAAGAAAGATGGCGCTCGACTACTATCTAAAACCCTTTATAAAAAACAGCAAAAAGTTGGAAAATTGGGTTCACCAGCTTTTAAGGATAACTCTCTATCAAATGGTATACCTTGATAAGATTCCTGATAGAGCAGCCATATATGAAGCAGTCGAAATTGCTAAAAAGCGAGGGCACAAAGGGATTTCAGGAATGGTAAATGGTGTGCTGAGAAGTATTCAGCGTGAGGGACTCCCATCATTGGATCAAGTCGGTGATCGAATTGAAAAACTATCAATCGAAACGAGCCACCCAGAATGGCTGGTTAAGAGGTGGGTTGAGCAATTCGGTTTTGAAAGAACAAAAGAAATGTGTGAGGTCAACCTAACGGCGCCACTGCAAACAGCGAGGGTAAACCTAACAAAAACGACTGTCCGTGAAGTGATTGAGGATCTTGATGAAGAAGGATTTCTAGTTGAAAAAAGTCCTGTTATTCCGGAAGCTATTAGGGCTTTGAGAGGAAATTTGGCACTTTCAAGGGCATTTAAAAAAGGCATGATCACCATACAGGACGAAAGTTCAATGCTGGCTGCCTATGCACTAGCACCCAATGAAAACGAATTGATATTGGATGCCTGTGCTGCTCCTGGTGGAAAAACGACTCACATTGCCGAAACAATGAAACTAACCGGCGGAGTAATCTCGCTTGATTTACATGAACATAAAGTAAAATTAATTAATGAAAATGCAAAACGTTTAGGTTTGGGCAATATAAGGACAATTGCAATGGATTCACGCAAGGCAGGAGAACAATTTAAAGAGGAATATTTTGATAGAATCCTCCTCGATGCCCCATGTTCAGGGTTGGGTGTTATGAGAAGGAAACCTGACATGAAATATACCAAAAAAGAACAAGATCTTTATCAATTAAGTACGATTCAACAAAATTTATTAAACTCGGTCTCACCTTTAGTGAAAAAAGGTGGAATTCTTGTCTACAGTACGTGTACAGTAGATAAAGAAGAAAATGAAGGTACAGTCTTAAAATTTTTACAAGAGCATCCTGAATTTGAGACAGATGCTTCATTAAAAGGAAGAATGCCAGAGGCAATTCAACCATTGGTAACAGATGGTTATTTACAAATACTTCCCCAGGATATTGGATCTGACGGATTCTTTATCGCATGCTTAAGAAAGAAGGTGTAACAGTTGGAACAATTAAATACAACTGAGAACAATACAACATTGGACATAAAAAAAACTTCTATTTATTCCCTGCAGCTTCATGAACTCAAGGAATGGCTGACTAATAATGGTGAAAAGCCCTTCCGTGGAGAGCAAATCTTTGACTGGCTATACAAAAAAAGAGTTTCTTCTTTTGAAGATATGAATAATTTATCAAAAGGTTTACGTGATAAGCTATCAGAGAATTTTCAAATTACCACATTAAAAACGGTTATAAAGCAATCGTCTTCTGACGGTACCATTAAATTTCTGTTTGAACTGCACGACGGGTACTCTATTGAGACTGTTTTAATGCGACATGATTATGGCAATTCGGTTTGTGTAACAACGCAAGTTGGCTGCCGGATTGGATGTACTTTCTGTGCTTCCACACTTGGAGGGCTTAAGCGTCATTTAGAAGCTGGTGAAATTGTTGCACAGGTTGTAACAGTTCAGCAAGCTCTTGACGAAACAGACGAGCGAGTCAGCTCAGTAGTTATCATGGGGATAGGCGAACCGTTCGACAATTATGATAACATGATGTCGTTTCTAAAAATCATTAATCATGACAAAGGATTAATGATTGGTGCACGTCATATAACAGTTTCCACTAGCGGAATTGTACCGAAAATTTATCAATTTGCTGATGAAAATATGCAAATTAATTTTGCGATTTCACTTCATGCACCTAACACTGAATTAAGGTCTCGGTTAATGCCTATCAACAGGGCATATAAACTAGATGACTTAATGAAATCTGTAAGGTATTATATCGATAAGACGGGGCGTCGAATTAGTTTTGAATACGGACTTTTTGGCGGTGTTAATGATTCAGTTGAACATGCAGAAGAATTAGCCTCCTTATTAAAAGGACTGAAATGCCATGTTAATCTAATACCTGTTAATTATGTTCCAGAGAGGGACTATGTGCGTACCCCTAAGGATAAAATCTTTGCATTTGAAAAAACACTCAAAAATCGTGGTATTAATGTAACCATTCGCCGGGAGCAGGGTCACGACATTGACGCAGCATGTGGACAACTTCGTGCAAAGGAGCGAAAAGAAGAGACGAGGTGACAGCGTTGAAGGCTGTGTATAAGACGGATGTAGGGAGAATTCGAAAGAATAACGAAGATAGTGTTGGTATATTTTTAAACCAAGACGGGCAGCGCCTTGCCATCGTAGCTGATGGTATGGGCGGTCACCGTGCTGGCGATGTGGCAAGCACAATGACATTAACTACTTTAAAAGAGATGTGGGAGGAATCTGAAGGGATTCAAACTGCAGAACAAGCGGAAGTTTGGTTAAAAACAAAGATTATTCAAGTCAACAGGGTTTTATTTGACCATGCAAACAGCCATGATGAATGTGATGGAATGGGTACTACGATTGAAGCTGTTATTACTACGCATCTATTTGCTACCGTAGCGCATGTTGGTGATAGCCGTTGTTATATACTAAATGAATCGGGATTCCAGCAATTGACGGAAGATCATACTCTGGTGAATGAATTAGTTCGCACTGGGCAAATATCAAAAGAGGACGCCGAACATCATCCCAGAAAGAATGTTATCATGCGGGCTCTTGGAACTGAACTGAATGTCTCAATAGATATTAAAACCATTACGTTTGAAGAAGGGGACATTCTCTTATTATGCTCTGACGGACTTTCAAACAAAGTAAGTGAAGCAGAACTGGCTGAAATACTAAAGAACGAGGATGACTTAGAGAAAAAATCAAATTTATTAATCTCTATCGCTAATGAGCGTGGCGGCGAGGATAACATTTCACTGGCGATTGTTGAGTTTTCTGATACCGGCGAGGGTGATTTATAATGTTGATTGGAAAACGCTTAAGCGGTCGATATAAGGTGTTAGAAATGATTGGCGGCGGTGGAATGGCAAATGTCTATTTAGCCCACGACATGATTCTTGACCGTGATGTTGCCGTGAAAATGCTTCGCCTTGATTTTGCCAATGATGAGGATTTTATTCGCAGATTTCGCAGAGAAGCACAATCTGCGACAAGCTTAGCTCATCCTAGTATCGTAAGTATTTATGATGTTGGAGAAGAGGATGATCTTTATTTTATTGTAATGGAATATGTTGAGGGTCAAACACTTAAACAATACATACAACAAAATTCACCGTTACAAGTTGAAGAAACTATTGAAATTATGAAACAATTGACATCAGCTATTTCGCATGCCCATCAAAACCATATTATACACAGAGATATCAAGCCGCAAAATATTCTTGTTGACCGCTTTGGTAATGTGAAAATTACAGATTTTGGCATTGCTATGGCTCTAAGTGCAACAAGTATTACTCAAACGAATTCTGTATTGGGGTCGGTACACTATTTGTCACCTGAACAAGCGCGTGGAGGTATGGCAAATAGGAAATCGGATATTTATTCCCTTGGAATTGTCATGTTTGAATTATTAACCGGCAGACTTCCCTTTTCAGGAGAATCTGCAGTCTCAATTGCATTAAAACATTTGCAATCAGAAACTCCTTCCGTAAGAAGGTGGAATCCGAACGTTCCACAAAGTGTTGAAAATATCGTGTTAAAGGCGACTGCTAAGGATTCCTTTCATCGGTATAACAGTGTTGATGAAATGGAGGAAGATTTAAGAACAGCACTTGATTCACAGAGAATAAATGAAGCGAAATTTGTAATTCCTATTGATGATGAAGCAACAAAAGCGATTCCCATCATAACGAATGACCGTCCGTTGCAAAATCTTGATGAAACGTTAGTTCATAGTGATAAAATTTCAGACAATGTCAAGAAAGATACAGAAAAAAAAGCGCAAGACAAGAAAAAACGTAAAAAGTGGCCTATTATATTAATTTCAACCTTTTTATTGTTACTATTGCTGGGAATATTCACTATTACAGTCTTACCAGACTTATTATCCCCTAAAGATGTAAGCATACCTGATATCAGCGGGATGGAACTAGAAGAAGCAATTGCCAAATTGGAAGCTTCAGGTCTTAAGGCAGGCGAGGAAGAAGAAATACCTGATGATGAAATTGAAGAGGGGAGAGTCATCAAAACAAGTCCTGAAGCGGAAAGTACGGTAAAAGAAAATACATCTGTCAAAATATTTGTAAGTACTGGTAAGGAAAAGATAGAACTAGAAGATTATGTTGAAAGAAGCTATGATGATGTAATTCCTTTATTGGAGGATCTGAACTTTAAAGATATTAATACTACTGAAGTTTTTGATGATAGTGAGGCTGGTACAATTCTTAGCCAAGAGCCTGAAGCAGGTCAAGAAATAATTCCTGATGAAACTATATTAATATTTGAAGTAAGTAAGGGGCCAGAACCAATCGTCTTAAGAGACTTAACACAATACAGCACAAAGGGTGCACAGGAATATTTAGATTCTGTTGGACTTAAATTTGAAATTTCAGAAGAAAAGTATGATGATTTGATTCCTAAGGGCAGCATTATTTCGCAGTCACCTCTGCCTAATACGGAAATGAAAATGGGTGACAAAGTTTCTGTTGTTATTTCAAAAGGCAAGGAAGAAAAACCGCCTAAAGATGTAACGAGAGATATCACCATTGATTACAATCCTATAATACCAGGGCAAAAACAGAGAGTCCTTATTTATATTGAAGACATGACTCATAGTATGACCGAGCCTGCGGAGGACTTTGAAATTACTACTACAACGAGAGTCCCAATCACATTGAAAATTCCATTCAATGGAAAAGGTGGGTACAGAGTCCAACTTGATGATCGGGTTATTGCGCAAGAAACGTTGAATTATCAAGAATTAGAATAAACTTCAAGGAGTGTGGCTATGCCTGAAGGGAAAATTGTTAAAGCATTAAGTGGTTTTTATTACGTACTGCATGATGGAGTAATGATTCAATGCCGGGGTAGAGGTGTATTTCGAAAAAACAAGATTACACCACTTGTCGGTGATGAAGTCGTTTTTCAGGCTGAAAATGAACGTGATGGTTATATTATGGAAGTTAAGGAAAGAAAGAATGAACTGGTTCGTCCGCCTATAGCAAATGTCGATCAGGCCATTCTCGTCTTTTCCGCCGTCGAACCGGATTTTAGTACCGTATTATTAGACCGTTTTCTTGTCCTTGTTGAATATAATCATATTAAACCACTTATATGCATCACAAAGATGGATTTAACAAATGACAACGAAAAGCAGGCCATTAATGAATATGCTGATCATTATAGAAACATTGGTTATGAAGTATTACTGACTTCATCCGAAACAGAAGCGGGTATTGAAGGATTGACTCCACACGTCGAAGATAAAATATCAGTTTTCGCTGGTCAATCAGGTGTCGGAAAATCCTCACTTTTAAATGTATTACGACCCGATCTTGAACTAAAAACCAACGATATTTCCTCACATTTAGGCAGAGGAAAGCATACTACCCGGCATGTTGAATTAATTAGTATTGGCAGTGGCTTAATTGCAGATACACCTGGTTTTAGTTCTTTAGAATTCACCGATATCGAAGCTGAGGAATTAACGTATTGCTTTCCGGAAATGGCAAGAGAAAGTGAAAATTGTAAATTTCGAGCCTGTTTACATATTAGTGAGCCTAAATGTGCTGTGAAAGCAGCAGTTGAATCCCAAACCATTACTCAATACCGCTATCAACATTATGTTGATTTCCTTCAAGAAATAAAAGAAAGAAAGCCGAGGTATTAAAATGCTGAAAATTGCACCTTCCATCCTTTCTGCAGATTTCGCCAAATTAGGTGAAGAAATAACTGCAGTTGAAAAGGCTGGGGCTGACTATATCCATGTTGATGTAATGGACGGTCATTTTGTTCCAAATATTACAATAGGACCATTAATTGTGGAGGCAATTCGTCCCGTTACAAAGCTTCCGCTAGACGTACATCTGATGATTGATAACCCTGACCAATATATCGAAGCCTTTGCGAAAGCAGGAGCAGATTACATTACCGTGCATGTTGAAGCATGCAGACATCTTCATCGGACGATTCATCATATTAAGTCATTTGGAATTAAAGCGGGAGTGGTGTTAAATCCAGCAACTCCTGTTAACACCATTGAGCATATTTTAAAAGATATTGATATGGTGTTGTTAATGTCCGTTAATCCAGGGTTCGGCGGTCAAAAATTCATTCCGGAAGTCCTGCCTAAAATTAGAAAAGTAAAGGAAATGGCGGACTCGATTGGAAAAGAAATCGAAATTGAAATCGATGGTGGAGTAAATTCAGAAACGGCAAAACTATGTATAGAAGCAGGAGCGAATGTTCTTGTAGCTGGATCTGCTATTTATGATCAAGAGGACTACGCAGCAGCGATCTCGTTAATAAGGGGATAAAAAGTACAAGCCGGCTAAAATGCTGGCTTTTTGCGTAGTAAAAAGGGGGATACAAATGAATATAAATATATTAGCAGGGGGTCCTGAAGAATTTCTTCCCAATTTACATGAATATTCTGGTGAGAATGACATATGGGTTGGAGTTGATCGAGGGGTATACAGTCTTATTAAGAAGAATCTTACACCAGTTATTGGTTTTGGAGATTTCGATTCTGTTTCGAAAGATGAATTGCAGGTAATTGAAGGTCATGTAAAGGAAATGAAGAGGTATAAGCCCGAAAAAAATGAAACAGATATGGAACTTGCTTTGAAATGGGCTATAAAACAAGAGCCTGTTTTAATCCGAATTTTTGGAGCCACTGGCGGGAGACTAGACCATCTGCTGGCGAATGTACACTTATTGGTCAAACCGGTATTGGAAGAAAACCCAGTCAACATGGTTCTTATTGATAATCAAAATATTTTATCATTAAAAGGACCGGGAAGTTATAAAATTGAACAAAGGGCAGATAAAAAGTATATTTCTTTTGTACCTATAACCCTTGACGTAAAAGGCATCACACTGGAGGGCTTTAAATATCCGTTAGAAAACCGTCATATTTCCATCGGCTCTACACTATGTATTAGTAATGAACTTATTAGTGATTATGGTACTTTTTCATTTTCGGAAGGCATATTATTAGTGATAAGAAGTAATGATTAATAGCTTTTTTAGAGGTACTGATTTCGTCCGTGTGAATAAAATAGTAAGGGCGTACGAGAGAAGTTAGATGTGTGAGATGGTGAGGAGGGACATAATGAAGTTTTATACAATTAAACTGCCAAAGTTTTTAGGTGGACTTGTCCGAGCGATGATTGGTGCATTTAATAAGAAGGAATAGAGAAGCTGTTTAAGCACCTATTTTATGGGTGCTTTTTTATTTTGGCTGTATTAATGAAAACTGTTGATTTTAGAACCTGTAGCGGAAATCAACAGTCCATGTTAACACAGCCTTTATTTTATAAAATTATGGGAAAGATAGTAAGAAAGGGCACCCTTTAAAGGATGCCCTGACATATTAAACGCGTTCTACTTTACCAGCTCTTAACGCTCTTGTAGAAACCCAAACACGCTTAGGCTTTCCATCAACAAGAATACGTACTTTTTGTAGGTTAGCACCCCATGTACGCTTGTTAGCGTTCATAGCGTGAGAACGTGCGTTACCAGTTGTAGTTTTCTTTCCAGTTACAACACATTTACGTGGCATAATGATTCCCTCCTTAATACCCAAAGCTTTATACAGCATTTACGTTATTGTCTAAAGATACTTTAATAATTTATCATACAACCAGTTTGAATGCAATAGTGATTACGAAACGTTTCAAGAAAAATACCTTGACATGCGTTATTATTGATTGTAAATACTATAAGAAGAAAGTATCGCTTTCAAATTTTTCTTCACTATAGTAAAATGGCTTTAGTCAAGGAGCAATTTCCAAAAGGGGGAACGATTCATGTCCATCGAATTAAAAACTAAGTTCGGACAAATTGATATTTCAAATGAAGTAATCGCCACCATCGCTGGAGGTGCCGCTATCGATTGTTATGGAATTGTCGGTATGGCATCAAAGAGCCAAATAAAAGACGGTCTTACAGAAATTTTAAGAAGAGAAAATTTTACTCGTGGAGTTATTGTTCGCCAAGAGAATGAAGAAGTACATATTGATATGTATATAATTGTCAGCTATGGAACAAAGATTTCCGAGGTTGCTCATAACGTGCAATCAAAGGTGAAATACACACTTGATAAGACCGTTGGACTTGCCGTTGACTCGGTAAATATTTACGTTCAGGGAGTTCGTGTGACGAACCCTTAAGTGGTGTAACGAACCGCAAGTAGAGGAGGAAAGTTTGTGTCTATTACAGCTTTAGATGGAAAACGTTTTGCAGAGATGGTGATTCAAGGTGCGAATCATCTAGGTGCCAACGCAAAAATGGTGGATGCATTAAACGTTTTTCCTGTGCCCGATGGAGATACTGGAACGAATATGAATTTATCAATGACCTCAGGGGCAAAGGAAGTTAAAAATAATGTGCAGGAACATATTGGTAAAGTCGGGGTGGCTCTATCCAAGGGTTTACTTATGGGTGCAAGAGGCAACTCCGGGGTTATCCTTTCCCAATTATTTCGTGGATTTTCAAAAGCAATTGAAACCAAAGCAGCCATCTCTGGAAAAGAATTTGCAGCAGCGTTAGAATCGGGTGTCGAAACTGCCTATAAAGCGGTAATGAAGCCGGTTGAGGGAACGATTTTAACGGTTGCAAAGGATTCTGCTAAAAGAGGTGTGCAGGCTTCCCAAAAATCGAACGATATCATCGAGATTATGGGTGAAGTTTTAAAAGAAGCAAAGGCCTCTCTAAAACGTACCCCAGATCTGCTGCCAGTTTTAAAAGAAGTTGGAGTAGTTGATAGCGGTGGACAAGGGCTGGTTTTTGTTTATGAAGGATTTCTTGCTGAACTCAAAGGCGAGAAACTTCCAGATTCGCCTGATGCATATCCTTCTATGGACGAAATGGTGAGTGCTGAACATCATAAAAGTGTCCAAGGTCATATTAATACAGAAGATATTGTATATGGGTACTGTACAGAATTTATGGTGAAGTTTGAAGATGCGAAGCTGGCAAAGCATCCATTCGACGAACAGGTTTACCGGAATGATCTAAGTAAACTTGGTGATTCCTTACTGGTTATAGCAGATGACGAGGTTGTTAAGGTTCATATTCATTCTGAACAGCCCGGTGATTGCCTAAGTTACGGACAGAGATACGGAAGCTTAATCAATATAAAAATTGAAAACATGAGACAGCAGCATTCCAATATAGTTGGAGAAACGCATACACCGTTAGTTGCAGGTAAACCTCAAGTAGCTAAAGAACAGCAGGAGTATGGGATTGTTACTGTGTCCATGGGTTCTGGAATTGCGGATTTATTCAAAAGTATCGGTGCACATGCAGTAATTGAAGGCGGCCAAACGATGAATCCGAGTACAGAGGATATTGTTAAAGCCGTTAAAGAAGTGAATGCAAAAAAAGTATTTATTCTCCCGAATAATAAAAATATTATTATGGCTGCGCAGCAAGCGGCTGAAGTATCGGATGAAGAAATTTATGTAATCCCTTCTAAAACTGTCCCTCAAGGTTTATCTGCACTTTTAGCATTTAATCCAGCTGGAGATGTAAAGGCAAATGAAGCTGCTATGACAGAAGCAATGCAGCATGTGAAGACGGGGCAAATTACCTTTGCCGTTCGCGACACCCAAATTGACGGTTTAGAAATTGAAAAAGATGACTTCATGGGAATTGCAGAAGGCAAAATCGTTGTGAAAAACAAAGATAAAGGTAAAGCTGCGGAAGATTTGCTTACTAAGATGGTGGATGAGGATTCGGAAATATTAACCATCATTTATGGTGAAGATGTAACCGAGGACGAGGTAAATGCACTTACAGCGTTTGTAGAAGAGAAGTTCGAGGACGTAGAAGTTGAACTTCATAATGGAAAACAACCATTATATTCATTTATCTTTGCAATAGAATAAGTGATAAAATTAGAAGGGGAAACCCTTCTTTTTTCTTTTTTATGTGTTATAAATATAGATGGATATCCAAAGAGATACATTTGTCCTAGGGGGAGTAGACGGATGAAATATAGAAGTGTGTTTGACATAATAGGACCTGTTATGATTGGACCATCGAGCTCGCATACTGCTGGAGCTGCGAGAATTGGCAGAGTTGCTAGGAGTTTATTTGGCAGGGAGCCAAAATGGGCGAATATATCTTTATACGGCTCGTTTGCTAAAACGTATAAGGGGCATGGTACGGATGTCGCGATTATTGGTGGATTGTTAGATTTTGATACCGATGACGAAAGAATCATAAATGCAATTGATATAGCGAAAGAACGGGGTATTAAACTTCGATTTATAGAAGAAGAGGCAGTTACGGATCATCCAAACACTGCTAGAGTTATCATTGGTGATGATAAAGGGGAATTAGAGCTAGTCGGAATCTCAATTGGCGGCGGCAAAATTGAAATAACTGAGTTAAATGGCTTTGAATTAAAATTATCCGGAAACCATCCAGCCATTTTAGTGGTTCATAATGATCGTTTTGGTGCTATCGCGAGTGTTTCCAATGTCCTCGCAAAATACGAAATCAATATTGGCCATATGGAAGTTGCAAGAAAAGAAAAAGGAAAGCTTGCTCTTATGACCATTGAAGTAGACCAAAACATCGAAAATAAAATCCTTCAAGAACTAGAAGAATTACCAAATATACTGAAGGTTACAAAAATTGTTGATTAGCTCTGCGCTGGGGCTCGACAAAGACAATATGAACAACAAGGGGGAAGGCAATTGTTTCGAAATGTTGCAGAGTTAGTAGAGCTTGCTGTTAGTAAAAATAAAAAAATCTCGGAAATAATGATTGAGCAAGAAATGAATGTCACCGGCCGTAGCCGCGAAGAAGTACTTGCTTTTATGGACCGTAATCTAAGGGTCATGGAAGAAGCTGTTGAAAGAGGAATCAAAGGAGTTAAATCCCACTCAGGGTTAACCGGCGGCGATGCTGTTCTATTACAAAAGTATATTGAAAAAGGCAATTTCCTGTCAGGCAAAACAATCCTTGACGCAGTCAGCAAAGCGGTAGCAACCAATGAGGTCAATGCAGCAATGGGAACAATTTGTGCTACGCCGACTGCAGGTTCAGCTGGAGTTGTGCCCGGTACACTTTTCGCAGTGAGAGAGAAACTAAATCCGACTAGAGAACAAATGGTAGAATTTCTTTTTACCGCAGGAGCTTTTGGTTTCGTCGTAGCGAACAATGCTTCAATTTCAGGTGCTGCTGGTGGATGCCAAGCGGAGGTTGGTTCTGCTTCCGGAATGGCTGCAGCAGCTATTGTTGAAATGGCAGGCGGTACACCGGAGCAATGTGCAGAAGCAATGGCCATCACATTAAAAAATATGCTTGGTCTCGTTTGTGATCCTGTTGCCGGTCTTGTCGAAGTACCATGTGTAAAAAGAAATGCAATGGGTGCAGCCAATGCAATGGTAGCTGCAGATATGGCATTAGCAGGTATAACCAGCAGAATACCATGTGATGAAGTTATTGATGCCATGTATAAAATAGGACAATCAATGCCGACCGCACTAAAAGAAACAGCACAGGGAGGGTTGGCGGCAACTCCGACAGGTCGTGAACTCGAAGCTAAGATCTTCGGTATTCCGCGCGTGTAAAGTGAATCAATACCTAAAACAATCAGTTACAGTGTTAAAAGGAATTGGGGAAGAAACAGCTGAGAGTTTAGCAGAAATGAAAATATATACAGTCGAAGATTTATTAGAATATTTTCCTTACCGTTATGAAGATTATCGGCTTCGTGAACTCTCAGAGGTAAAGCATGATGAGAAGATTACAATAGAAGGGAAGGTTCATAGTGAGCCTTCTCTTACATATTATGGCCGGAAGAAATCTAAGCTGATGATTAGAATGTTCGTTGGACAATATTTAATTAAGGTTGTGTTTTTTAATCAGCCTTATTTAAAGTCAAAAATCGTTATGAATGAAACCATTACGGTTACAGGTAAATGGGACGCCCATCGGCAAACGATTACGGCTAATGAAATGCAGGTTGGACAAAATACAAAAACAACAGATTTTGAGCCAGTATACTCATTAAAAGGGAAAATCACCACTAAGGGAATGCGTAAATTTATTTCGATTGCCTTTCAACAATTTGGTCAATATATCGAGGAAAGTTTACCGTTAACTCTTGTCAAAAAGTATCGCTTGGTAGACCGCAATAGTGCTCTGAAGGCGATGCATTTTCCAGTTAATCAAGAGGACGTAAAACAGGCTCGCCGTCGTTTAGTTTATGAGGAATTTCTGTTATTTCAGTTAAAAATGCAGGCATTACGGAAATTTGAACGAGAGCACTCACCTGGAATTGAGCAAAACTATCTAGAAACGAAGGTAGAGAAATTTATACAATCATTGCCCTTCCCTTTGACCAATGCACAGAGTCGTGTTGTATCAGAAATTCTAAACGACTTAAAATCACCTTTAAGGATGAACCGCTTGCTCCAAGGAGACGTGGGTTCGGGGAAAACGGTGGTTGCTGCGATTGGATTATATGCGAGTGTTACGGCTGGCTACCAAGGGGCATTAATGGTACCAACGGAAATTTTAGCAGAACAGCATGCTGAGTCCCTTAATGGTTTATTAGAACCGTTTGGGCTTAGATGTGAATTGTTAACGAGTTCTGTTAAAGGGAAACGAAGAAGAGAGATCCTTCAACAAGTATCTGAAGGAACAGTGGATATATTAATAGGGACACATGCTCTTATTCAAGATGAGGTTACCTTCAAAAAACTAGGGTTCGTCATAACGGACGAACAACACCGCTTTGGGGTTGAACAACGGAGGGTGTTACGGGAAAAAGGAGAAAATCCTGATGTCTTGTTCATGACTGCTACACCGATACCAAGAACGCTTGCTATTACCGTGTTTGGTGAGATGGATGTATCGGTCATTGATGAAATGCCGGCTGGCAGAAAGGCGATTGAAACCTACTGGGCAAAGCCGGAAATGTTAGGAAGGGTTCTTTCTTTTGTAGAGAAGGAATTGGTAAAGGGTCATCAGGCTTATGTGATTTGCCCATTGATTGAAGAATCAGACAAGCTGGATGTCCAAAACGCTATTGATGTTCATACTACTCTAACCCACCACTTTCAAAATCGCTTTAAGGTTGGACTTATGCATGGACGGTTAAGCTCGGATGAAAAAGATACGATTATGAAGGCATTTAGTACCAATGAGGTACAGGTGTTAGTTTCAACCACAGTAGTAGAAGTAGGTGTGAATGTTCCGAATGCTACGATGATGGTCATTTATGACGCAGAAAGATTTGGACTTTCCCAGCTCCATCAGCTTCGCGGCAGGGTAGGCAGAGGAAGTGACCAATCGTACTGTATTCTTTTAGCAGATCCAAAGTCAGATGTAGGTCAGGAACGAATGCGAATAATGGCCGAAACAAATGACGGTTTCGTTTTAAGTGAAAAGGACCTCGAACTGCGAGGACCTGGAGACTTCTTTGGAAAAAAACAAAGCGGGGTACCAGAATTTAAGCTTGCAGACATGGTTCATGATTACCGCACACTTGAAACAGCCAGAAATGACGCGTCTCTAATGATCCAATCAAAAACCTTTTGGACAAGAAAAGAATACCAATACCTAAGAAACCAGCTAGAAAACACAGGTGTATTAGAAGGAGAAAAACTAGATTAATCAATAAAACCAACTTAGAGCAGACTGTAAGAATAAAAACTTATTCTTGCAATCTGCTTTTTCTAATTTTATACTACTATTAGTACCTAGTCATAATAGCTCGGACGGTGTATGATATGAGAAGAACAAAAAAAGAACGACAACAAATGCTTAAGGAAACCATTAAGGAAAATCCTTTTATAACGGATGAAGACCTTGCAGAAAAATTTCAAGTTAGTGTGCAAACCATCCGCTTAGACCGTCTGGAATTATCAATTCCTGAACTACGGGAAAGGATAAAGTATGTTGCCGAGAAAAAATTTGAAGATGAAGTCCGGTCTTTACCACTTGAAGAAGTCATTGGTGAAATAATTGATATTGAACTCGATCAAAGTGCGATTTCCATATTTGATGTTAGAGAAGAGCATGTTTTTATTCGGAACAAGATTGCTCGCGGGCACCATGTTTTCGCCCAGGCAAATTCATTAGCAGTAGCGGTAATAAATGATGAATTGGCGTTAACAGCAAAGGCAAATATTCAATTCAAGCGTTCTGTCAAACAAGGTGAACGAGTGATTGCCAAAGCAAAAGTTTTAAAAATAGACGATGGCCTTGGCAGGACGATTGTTGAAGTAACAAGCTATGTCAATAACGAACTTGTTTTTAAAGGCGAATTCGAAATGTACCGTTCAGAAAAATCATTAAAGGATGAGAAAAGATGAAGATAGCGATCGATGCAATGGGTGGCGACCATGCTCCTAAAGAAATCGTAATCGGTGCAATGAAAGCTGTAGAAGCATTTTCAGATATACATATAACCCTAGTCGGGGATGAAACCAAAATTAAGGAATACTTAACGAACCAAGAACGAATAACCATTTTACATACATCCGAGGTAATCCTTGGTACAGACGAACCTGTTAGGGCTGTTCGTCGTAAGAAAACGGCTTCGATGGTACTTGCAGCACAGCAAGTAGCAGATGGAAACGCAGATGCATGCATATCAGCAGGAAATACAGGAGCATTAATGGCTGCAGGATTATTTGTAGTTGGCAGGATTGAGGGCATAGACCGTCCAGCACTTACACCTACTTTACCAACCATTGGCGGAGAGGGTTTCCTATTATTAGATGTTGGGGCAAATGTAGACGCCAAGCCTGAGCATTTGCTGCAATATGCGATTATGGGGTCTATTTATAGTGAAAAGGTAAGAGGGATAGCTAATCCGCGGGTAGGTCTTCTTAATATCGGAACCGAAGAAAAAAAAGGAACTGACCTAACAAAACAGGCATTCGAACTTTTAAAAAATGCAAATGTTAATTTTGTAGGAAATGTAGAGGCCAGGGATTTGCTTGATGGCACAGCAGATGTCGTGGTAACGGATGGATTCACTGGCAACATGGTGTTAAAAACCGTTGAGGGTACCGCACTATCCATGTTTAAAATGCTAAAAACGACGTTAATGAGCAGTCTTAAAAGTAAACTTGCTGCAGCAGTGTTAAAGCCTGAATTCAAAGTCTTAAAGAACACATTGGATTATTCAGAGTATGGCGGTGCAGGCCTATTTGGATTAAAGGCGCCTGTAATCAAGGCACATGGTTCCTCTAACGGACAAGCAATTTTTAGTGCAATTCGTCAAACGAGGGAAATGGTCGAAAAGAATGTAGTAGGACTCATCAAAAAATCCATTGAAGATGAAAAGACATCTAAAATAGAAGTGTAAAAAGGGGTGCGGAAATGGGTAAAATTGCGTTTGTATTTCCTGGTCAGGGCTCACAAACAGTTGGCATGGGGCAACAGCTTGCTGATCAGTATCCTGAGGTCATGCTATATTTTAAAAAAGCTGACGAAAGACTTTCAGTTGAGCTAAGTAAGCTTATATTTGAGGGACCTCAAGAAGAATTGACAAAAACGGTAAATACACAGCCAGCTTTATTAACAACGAGTTTGGCCATTCTAGAAAGATTTCAAAAAGCAGCCATTAAGCCGGATTTTGTTGCTGGACATAGTCTTGGTGAGTATACAGCCCTTGTTGCAGCTGGCGCATTAACCTTTGAAGATGGTGTCTATGCTGTAAGAAAAAGAGGGGAATTTATGGAGGGAGCTGTTCCAAATGGTGAAGGTTCAATGGCAGCTATTTTAGGGCTTGACCGTGAACCTCTTTCTAAAGTAACAGCTGAAGTTAGTGACTCTGGCTTCCCAGTTTCTCTTGCAAATTTGAATTGTCCAGGTCAAATTGTTATCTCTGGTTCGCTAAAAGGTGTTGAGCTTGCAAGTGCAAAAGCTAAAGAAGCTGGTGCAAAAAGAGCAATTCCATTAGAGGTCAGCGGACCATTCCATTCTTCATTAATGAAGCCTGCAGCGAGTGAACTACGTCAGGTTTTAGATGAACTTGATTTGAAGGATGCACGTATTCCTGTAATTGCTAATGTTTCAGCAAATCCAATGACGACAGCAGAAGAAATAAAGGAAAATTTAATTGAACAGCTTTATTCACCTGTTTTGTGGGAAGATTCTGTTGTGAAAATGATTGATTCAGGTGTAGATACATTTATTGAAATTGGTCCTGGAAAGGTACTTTCAGGTTTAATTAAAAAAATTAACCGTAGTGTTAAAACGTATTCGATCTCGGATGAGGAAAGCTGTCAATCTGTTATCGAGGCATTGAAGGAGGAAAATCTATGACACTAGAAGGCAAAGTTGCCCTAGTAACCGGTGCGTCAAGAGGGATAGGCAGAGAAATTGCTCTTGAGCTTGCAAGACATGGAGCCAATGTCGCAGTGAATTATGCTGGCAGTGAAGGTAAAGCCAATGAAGTGGTAGATGAAATAAAAGCAATGGGTAAAGAAGCATTTGCGATTAAATGTGACGTATCCAATAGTGAAGAAGTAGCAGAAATGGTGAAAGAAACAGTAGATCGATTTGGTAAATTGGATATACTTGTTAATAATGCAGGTATAACAAAAGATAATTTACTAATGAGAATGAAGGAAGAAGAATGGGATGATGTTATTAATATCAATCTCAAAGGTGTTTTTCTCTGTACCAAAGCTGTGACCCGCCAGATGATGAAACAGCGTGTCGGCCGTATTATTAACATTACCTCCGTTGTTGGAGTTAGTGGAAATCCAGGTCAGGCAAACTATGTTGCAGCAAAATCAGGTGTTATTGGTTTAACAAAAACAACAGCAAAAGAGCTGGCTTCTCGTAATATTACTGTAAATGCAATTGCACCAGGCTTTATTAAAACTGATATGACGGATAAATTATCAGAAGATGTAAAAGGTGAGATGTTAAAGCAAATTCCACTAGCCCGTTTAGGAGAGCCTAAAGATATTGCTAAAATGACAGCTTTCTTGGCATCAGATGACGCGTCCTATATTACAGGGCAAACTCTTCATATCAATGGCGGCATGGTTATGTAATTTTTTTGTCCAAGTATGTGTATTATTTTATTGATATACTTTATAATAGCTTGAGGGGAGGTGAACTACAATGGCAGAGGTATTAGAGCGAGTAACAAAAATCATCGTTGACCGTTTAGGCGTAGATGAGTCACAAGTTAAACTTGAAGCTTCATTCAAAGATGATCTTGGTGCTGATTCCCTTGACGTAGTTGAACTAGTTATGGAATTAGAAGATGAATTTGATATGGAAATTTCTGACGATGATGCTGAAAAAATCGGCACAGTTGGTGATGCTGTGAATTACATAAATAGCAAGCAATAATTCGTTGGATTTTCTCAAAAGCTCCGTTTTCAAACGGAGCTTCTTTCTGTATTATAGAACTTGGCAGTTTTTAAAAATACTGCCAGGTTTCTTTGCGTTTTGACTGAAGTTTACTTAAACTATTGGTAGGTATGTGTAAAAAATATGCAAGGTGGAGACTTTAATGCGCAGAAAAGGTAAGGAAAAAGAAATGAACAATCGCGCAAAAGAAAATCAATTTAAGGATTTTCAGGACAAGATCGGTATTCATTTTGAAAATGAAAAACTATTAAAACAAGCTTTTACTCATTCATCCTATGTGAATGAGCATCGCAGAAAGCCTTATGAAGATAATGAAAGGCTTGAATTTTTGGGGGATGCAGTACTAGAACTAACGGTTTCAAAATTCCTGTTTCTAAAATATCCAATGATGAGTGAAGGAGAGCTGACAAAGCTCCGTGCTGCTATTGTGTGTGAGCCCTCACTTGTAACCCTGGCAAACGAACTTAGCTTTGGCAAGTTAATCTTGTTAGGTAAGGGTGAAGAAATGACAGGGGGCAGGGAGCGCCCAGCACTATTAGCCGATGTATTTGAAGCTTTCATTGGTGCACTTTACTTGGATAAAGGACTTGAGATAGTAAACGGATTTCTAGATAAAGTGGTTTTCCCTAAAATTAATGAGGGTGCTTTTTCTCATGTGATGGATTTTAAGAGCCAGCTTCAAGAACTAATTCAAAGAGATGGGACCGGATTAATTGAATATAAGGTATTAATTGAAAAGGGTCCTGCTCATAGCAAAGAATTTGTTTCAAGAGTGTCATTAAATGGTGAAGAATTAGGTATTGGTACAGGTAAATCGAAAAAAGAAGCAGAACAGCATGCCGCCCAAATGGCATTGGAGGTCTTAAAGGCTAAAACATCGTAGATAAACAACCATAGAATGCTAAGGAAAGATTCCGGCCAAGCTCTAGGGAGGAAAAGGATATGTTTTTAAAACGGTTGGACATCATTGGCTTTAAATCTTTTGCAGAACGTATTGGGGTGGATTTTGTTCAAGGAGTCACTGCTGTAGTTGGTCCAAACGGAAGTGGGAAAAGTAATATAACTGACGCGATCCGCTGGGTTTTAGGTGAGCAGTCTGCTAAATCACTTAGAGGCTCTAAAATGGAAGATATCATTTTTGCGGGAAGTGATTCAAGAAAGCCGTTAAATTATGCGGAAGTGACCTTAACGCTGGATAATCAGGATGAAGGATTAGCCATTGATTACAATGAAGTGAGTGTAACCAGAAGAGTCACCCGTGCAGGAGATAGTGAATATTTAATTAATAAACAGCCATGTAGACTTAAAGATATTGTTGATTTGTTTATGGACTCTGGTCTTGGCAGAGAAGCGTTCTCCATTATCAGCCAAGGGAAAGTGGAAGAAATTCTCAATAGTAAGGCAGAAGACCGAAGAACCATCTTTGAAGAAGCCGCAGGCGTTTTAAAGTATAAAAATCGCAAGAAAAAAGCAGAGGCTAAATTAGTTGAAACACAGGAAAATTTAAATCGTGTGAATGACATTCTTCATGAACTCGAGGGACAAGTTGAACCGTTGAAGATTCAGGCTTCCATGGCAAAAGATTACTTAGAGAAAAAGGAAGAACTTGAAAAAATCGAAGTAGCCTTAACGGTTTACGACATCGAAGAGTTACACCAAAAGTGGACTCATCTTTCAACGCAGCTTGAAGAACATCAGCAGGAAGAAATTAAGCTCTCTGCCCAGTTGCAGATAAAAGAAGCAAAAATAGAAGAAACAAGGGACCATATCGCTGCACTTGATGAGTCAATTACGGATTTGCAAAATGTTCTCCTTCATGCAAGTGAAGACCTTGAAAAGTTAGAAGGCAGAAAAGATGTACTAAAAGAACGCAAGAAAAATGCCGTTCAGAATAGAGCGCAGCTTGAAAAAAGTATTGCTGAATTGACAGATAAAATCTCACAACTAAAACGTAACAAAGAAATTCAAGCTGACCTAGTTGATAAACTGACTGAACAGGTAAATTACCTTCAAACTCAGTTGAAAGAAAAACAGGGGAAAATGGCGTTATTTACTGAAAATATTGAAGAAAAAATTGAAACTTTAAAAAGTGAATATATTGAACTTCTCAATGATCAGGCTGGTGCGAAAAATGAGCTTAAGTATATCGTTCAGCAGCTAGAACAGCAGGAAACAAGGAGCTCACGCCTGGACTCTGAAAATGTTAAGTTCCTGGAGGAAAGACAAAAAGCACAAAACAAAATGTTACAGGTTCAAACAGCCTTAGAAGAGGTACAAAAAGGTCTTTCCAATCAAGTAACAAGTTTCAGAGAAAAGCAGCGTAAGCTTGAAAATGTGCAAAATAACTATCAAAAGCAAGAAAAGACGTTATATCAGGCTTATCAAATCCTTCAACAGGCGAAATCAAGAAAAGAAATGCTCGAGGAAATGGAAGAAGACTATTCTGGATTTTTCCAGGGCGTAAAAGAAGTATTGAAAGCACGGGGAAAAAAGCTTCATGGCATTGAAGGAGCTGTCGCCGAGCTTGTAACGGTGCCAAAGGAGTACGAAACAGCACTTGAAACAGCATTAGGCGGAGCTTTGCAGCACATAGTCGTAGATACAGAACAAAATGCTCGTATGGCCATCCAATTCTTGAAACAGAATTCATTCGGACGAGCTACCTTTTTACCGTTAAGTGTTATTAAAGGCAGAATGTTGTCTTCCTCACAACTTACATCTATTCAAAACCATCCTTCATTGGTAGGGAGTGCAGTCGATCTAGTAAGCTTTGATCCCAAATACTCTGAGGTGATAAGTAACCTCCTAGGTAACGTTGTCATCACGAAAGATTTAAAGGGTGCGAACGAACTGGCTAAAATCCTCCAGTATCGTTGTCGAATGGTTACGGTAGATGGAGATATCGTGAATCCAGGCGGGTCGATGACCGGCGGGGCCCAAAAGCAAAAGACAAGTTCTTTATTGACTAGAAAAGGCGAGCTTGAAGAGTTGAAAGAAAAGCTTAACATCATGAGTGAAAAAACTTCAAGTTTAGAAAGTCATGTAAAGGCATTAAAAGAGGATGTTAAAACACATCAATTTGAGCTAGAAGCAATGCGAAAGTTTGGGGAAGAATTAAGACAACAGGAGCAAGCCTTTAAAGGTGATCTCCGAGAAGCTGAATTCGAAACGAAGAATATTAATGACCGGTTGAGAATCTATGACCTTGAAAAAGGTCAATTGATAGAGGAACAAAAAACCATAACAAACCGTATAGCTGAACTTAATGAAGCAATTACCATCTTTAAAGAAAAAATAGCTTCGCTTGATGCTCAAATTGCTAAACTTACAGAACAAAAAACGAATGACATCTCATCAAGAGAAACACTGACAAAGGAAATAACCGACTTAAAAGTGGAGTTTGCGGCAAAAAATGAGCAATTTGTAAATGCAAAAGAACGTTTGGTTATGATTGTTGAAGAATTAAACGAGAGTCAAGAGCGGTTTACGCTTTATAAAGAGGATCTTATGCTGCTGACATCTGAAATGGAGGGAAGCACTTCCGGCGAAGTACAGTTGGAGGCTGCTGCCAAACGCAAACAGCAGGACAAGGAAGAAACCATTTCACTTATTTCTTCTAGAAGGCAGGAACGTCTTCAAATGCAAGCAGCACTTGAAGATGCCGAAATCGAAGCGAAAGAAATAAAGAGACTTCATAAAGGAATGGTTGAGGTCTTAAAGGATGAAGAAGTAAAAATTAACCGCTTAGATGTAGAGCTTGAAACAAAACTTGCCCATCTTAGAGAAGAATATTTACTTTCTTTTGAGGGAGCAAAAGAACAGTATCCACTAGCATTGCCAGTAGAAGAAGCTAGGAAAAAGGTGAAGTTGATTATACTGGCGATTGAAGAACTTGGAAGTGTTAATATTGGAGCCATTGAAGAATATGAGCGAGTTTCGGAACGCTATGAATTTTTAAATGAGCAAAAGAACGACCTCCAAGAAGCAAAGGATACCCTCTATCAGGTCATTGATGAAATGGACACTGAAATGAAAAAACGTTTTGAGCAGACGTTTTATGGAATTCGCGAGCAATTTGAACCAGTATTCCGGGCCTTGTTTGGCGGCGGAAGAGCAGATTTAAAACTGACTCATCCAGAGGATTTATTAAATACAGGTGTAGAAATTGTCGCGCAGCCGCCAGGAAAGAAGCTGCAAAACCTTGGGTTATTATCAGGGGGAGAAAGAGCATTAACAGCGATTGCGTTGTTATTCTCCATATTAAAAGTCCGTCCTGTGCCGTTTTGTATCCTAGATGAGGTAGAAGCAGCATTAGATGAGGCAAATGTTTTTCGTTTTAGTCAATACTTAAAGCGATTTAGTTCAGAAACACAGTTTATTGTTATCACTCACAGAAAAGGTACGATGGAAGAAGCAGATGTATTATATGGTGTAACTATGCAGGAATCAGGTGTCTCAAAGCTCGTTTCTGTCCGACTTGAGGATACAAAGGAGCTTGTTAAAACTTAAATCTGGGAAGTGAAAAAGAATGAGCTTTTTTAAAAAATTAAAAGAGAAAATAACGAAACAAACAGAGACGGTAACAGAAAAATTTAAAGACGGCCTCTCGAAGACGAGAAATAACTTCTCTGGTAAGGTAAATGATCTTGTAGCTAGATACCGTAAAGTAGACGAAGATTTCTTCGAGGAATTAGAAGAAATCTTAATACAGGCAGATGTAGGCTTCGATACAGTTATGAAATTAATTGATGAATTGAAAATGGAAGTTAAACGGCAAAATATCCAGGACCCTCAAGAAGTTCAAAGTGTTATTTCGGAAAAGTTGGTCGATATTTATAATGCTGGTGAGGAACAATCATCTAAGTTGAACATTCAAGAAGATGGTCTGACAGTTATTTTATTTGTCGGAGTTAACGGTGTGGGGAAAACAACCACCATAGGGAAACTTGGTCATAAGTTTAAAAGTGAAGGAAAATCTGTTTTATTAGCAGCAGGTGACACTTTCCGTGCTGGTGCCATTGAGCAGTTAGAAGTTTGGGGAGAAAGAGTCGGAGTTGACGTTATTAAACAGGCAGAAGGTTCAGACCCTGCAGCTGTAATGTATGATGCGATTAAGGCTGCTAAATCTCGGAAAGTAGACATTTTGATTTGCGATACTGCCGGGCGCTTACAAAATAAAGTCAATCTAATGAAAGAGCTTGAAAAGGTAAAACGGGTAATCGAACGAGAGGTACCTGGCGCACCGCATGAAGTACTGCTTGTATTAGATGCAACGACAGGTCAAAACGCACTTATTCAGGCTAAGACGTTTAAAGAGGTAACGAACGTGAGCGGTATCGTTCTTTCTAAATTAGACGGTACGGCAAAAGGCGGTATTGTTTTGGCGATTCGGAATGAATTGAAAATTCCAGTAAAATACGTCGGTCTTGGTGAAAAAATGGATGATCTTCAGGAATTTAACGCAGAGCAATATGTTTATGGATTATTTGCAGATCAAGTGGATAATGCTGTAAATTGATGTAAAGATATTTTCTTGACAGACTAGCAATGACTGTGTAAACTACATTTGTAAAGGCTTTTCACTTAACAAGGGAGGTATACGCATGCTTGAAAAGACAACGCGAATGAATTATCTTTATGATTTCTATTATTCGTTGTTAACACCAAAGCAGCAAAGCTATATGTCTCTCTATTATTTAGATGATTACTCACTTGGAGAAATCGCTGAAGAGTACGATGTAAGCCGTCAGGCTGTATATGATAATATTAAACGTACAGAAGCCATGCTTGAGGAGTATGAAGAAAAGCTATTACTATTTCAGAAATTTCAAGAGCGCAGCAAACTATTAAGGCATGTAAAAGAATTGCTAAATGAAGAACACCCATCAAAGCAGGCAATGCTCGAAGTGGTTGCCGAGCTAGAGAAATTAGATTAGGAGGCGGCATGAATGGCATTTGAAGGATTAGCCGACCGACTGCAGAATACAATTCAAAAAATCCGTGGAAAAGGCAAGGTAACGGAAGCGGATGTAAAAGAAATGATGCGTGAAGTCCGCCTTGCACTACTCGAGGCTGACGTTAATTTTAAGGTTGTTAAAGACTTTGTAAAAAAAGTCAGCGACCGTGCAGTAGGACAAGAAGTACTAAAAAGCCTAACCCCTGGTCAGCAAATCATTAAAATTGTTAATGAGGAACTGACAGAATTGATGGGCGGTGAGCAAAGCAAGATTGCTGCCTCAAATCGTCCTCCTACTGTGATTATGATGGTGGGATTACAGGGTGCTGGTAAAACGACCACTACTGGAAAGCTTGCAAACCTTCTTCGTAAAAAATATAACCGTAAGCCAATGCTTGTAGCAGCCGATATTTATCGTCCTGCTGCGATTAAGCAGCTAGAAACCCTTGGAAAGCAGCTAGATATGCCTGTATTTTCCCTTGGTGATCAAGTAAGCCCTGTAGAAATTGCCAAGCAAGCGATAGCGAAAGCTAAAGAAGAACATAATGATTATGTCTTAATTGATACAGCAGGACGTTTGCATGTCGATGAAAACCTAATGGGCGAGCTGAAGGATATTAAGGAGCTTGCAAAACCTGATGAAATCTTTCTTGTTGTTGATGCAATGACTGGTCAAGATGCTGTTAATGTGGCCCAAAGCTTTAATGAACAGCTTGGTCTGACTGGAGTTGTCTTAACAAAGCTTGACGGTGACACACGTGGTGGAGCTGCGCTGTCTATTCGTGCTGTAACACAAACACCGATAAAGTTTGTCGGTCTAGGCGAAAAAATGGACGCTATTGAACCATTCCATCCTGAACGGATGGCCTCTAGAATTCTTGGGATGGGTGACGTACTTACGCTTATTGAGAAGGCCCAGGCAAATGTGGACGAGGAAAAGGCAAAAGAGCTTGAGCAGAAAATGCGGACAGCCTCCTTTACCCTTGATGACTTTTTAGAACAGCTAGGGCAGGTTCGTAATTTAGGTCCACTAGATGAATTATTAAAAATGATGCCAGGCGCAAACAAAATCAAAGGTTTGAATAATATTCAAATTGAAGAGAAACAAATTGCACATGTTGAAGCCATCATTCGCTCTATGACCATGGAAGAAAAGACTCATCCAGAAATTTTGAATTCAAACCGTAAAAGAAGGATTGCGAAAGGTAGCGGCAGAACCGTTCCGGAAGTAAACCGTTTATTAAAACAGTTTGAAGACATGAAGAAGATGATGAAACAAATGACAGGTATGCAGCAAAAGGGCAAGAAAAAAGGCGGATTTAAATTTCCTTTTAAACCGTTTTAGAACTGAAAAAATTGGTAATAATGGTGTAAAGAAAAAACACTTTACAAATGATTTAAAACTTGATAATATACTATCTTGTGTGAAACTATTCGGAGGTGCTTATTTAAAATGGCAGTAAAAATTCGTTTAAAGCGTATGGGAGCTAAAAAGACTCCTTTCTATCGTATCGTAGCAGCAGATTCTCGTTCTCCTCGTGACGGACGTTACATTGAAGTAATTGGAACTTACAATCCAGTAGCTCAACCAGCTGCAATCCAAATCAACGAAGAATTAGCTCTTAAATGGTTACAAGATGGTGCGAAGCCATCTGATACCGTTCGTAACCTTTTCTCTAACCAAGGCATCATGGAAAAATTCCATAATGCTAAGTTAAGCAAGTAATATGCTATGAAGCAATTAATTGAAACGATTGTAAAGCCCCTTGTTGATTTTCCAGAAGATGTTCGTGTGAATGTCAACGAAGAGGATCAACGGATCACCTATTATCTTACTGTGAATAAAACAGACATGGGAAAAGTGATTGGTAAACAAGGGCGTGTTGCAAAGGCCATTAGGACTGTTGTATATGCAGCAGGATCTTCACAACAAAAGAAAATTTTTCTAGAAATTGGTGAATAGCTTTTTGCATCTAGATGAAGAGGGGAATAACATTCCCCTCTTTTTTGCTATCATGAAAAGCGGAAGCGCCTAGGCGCTGAAGCTAGCCTATGAAAACAGAAGCTGAAGGAGGAAGCAGTATTATGCAACTTATTCAAACTGTTATCGTAAAGCAAATCTTAACGGAACAAAGCAAACAAAAGCTGCTTGAAAAATATTTTGCAGGCAAGCTGCAGATGCAAAAAGAATATGAACAGCTTCAATTTGAGTTGAAAAAATTAGAAAAGGCAAAAAAATATCAAGCAAGCGCGCTGAAAACTCATTTTGAAAAAGAACTCAAAAAACGTCATGATAAAGAAAAGCTTTATGAGTTTCAAATCGAACAACTACATATGCTACCATTAGGCAGTGAATTAAAGGAAAAAGAAGTGCAGGCCCTTGTTGAAGTAAATGTTGGCGACAATTGGGAAGAAGTAACAGGACAGCGTACAATCATCATTAAAAACGGTATGATTGAGGAAATAAGATAGAGGTGACAAGTTATATGGAAAAATGGTTTAATGTTGGCAAAATCGTCAATACACACGGAATTAGAGGTGAGGTCAGGGTTATTTCTAAAACTGATTTTCCTGAGCAGCGCTACAAAGTAGGCAATACATTGTATTTATTTATGCCAGGAGCTACTAAGCCGATTGAATTAACGGTAAAAACTCATCGTACGCACAAAAACTTTAATCTTTTAACCTTTGAAGGGGTAGAAAATATCAACGAGGTTGAAAAGTTTAGAGATGGAATCCTTAAGGTTCCAGAATCACAGCTAGGGAATCTTGAGAAAGATGAATATTATTACCATGAGATTATTGGCTGCCTCGTAGCTACAACTAGTGGTGAGGAAATTGGTAAGGTTACCGAGATTCTATCCCCAGGTGCAAATGATGTGTGGGTAATTAAATCGCCTGGTGGCAAGGAAATATTGATTCCTTATATTGAAGATGTTGTAAAAAAAGTGGATGTGAAAGAAAAGGTAATCTTAATTGAGCCGATGGAAGGGCTGCTTTCATGATGAAAATAGATGTACTTACATTATTTCCTGAAATGTTTTCAGGTGTATTGGGACATTCCATTTTACATAAAGCAGCTGAAAAATCAGCAGTTCAATACAATGTTGTCAATTTCCGAGACTACGCTGATAATAAACACCAGACCGTTGACGATTATCCCTATGGTGGTGGTGCAGGAATGGTATTAAAGCCGCAGCCAATATTCGACGCTGTTGCGGCACTAAGGGAACAAGCTGAAAGCAAGCGGACAAGAGTGATCCTGCTTTGTCCGCAAGGAAAAAGATATGACCAAAAAAAAGCAGAGGAATTAGCAAAGGAAGAGCATTTGATATTCGTTTGTGGTCATTATGAGGG
Source organism: Neobacillus driksii (assembly GCF_013409995.1). GTDB lineage: Bacteria > Bacillota > Bacilli > Bacillales > Cytobacillaceae > Neobacillus > Neobacillus driksii. Next base: position 39,220 of record NZ_JACCBX010000004.1, on the reverse strand, counting down.
CTATGATGAAAGAATACGTGAACATGTGGTAACAGACGAAATCTCAATAGGAGATTATGTCTTAACTGGCGGCGAGCTTGGAGCAATGGTAGTGATTGATAGTGTTGTCCGTCTTTTGCCTGAAGTCTTAGGAAATCAAGAATCACATATGAAGGATTCGTTTAGTACAGGACTACTTGAACACCCTCATTACACACGTCCTTCTGATTTTCGTGGCATGATGGTTCCGGAGGTCCTGCTGCAAGGTCATCATAAATTAATCGAGGAGTGGCGAAACAAAGAAGCTTTACGACGAACATACCTAAGAAGACCTGACTTATTAGAAAAAATAGAATTAACCAATGACCAGGAAAATTGGCTGAATGAAATAAAAAAAGAATACGAGTAGTTATTGCATGGAGTTGTCTTTTGTGTTATGATACTTCTTGTGACTTGAGCTGAGTAACAAATTCAGTATGGTCTTATAACGATGTTCCGCTGCAATGTAAAAGGATAGTAGATATGCATGAGCGTCTGTTGGAAGGAGTTGAAAACGATGCAAAAATTAATTGAAGAAATCACAAAAGAACAACTTCGTTCTGATCTACCTGCGTTCCGTCCTGGTGACACTGTACGTGTACACGTTAAAGTTGTCGAGGGTACTCGCGAGCGTATTCAGTTATTCGAAGGTGTAGTGATTAAGCGTCGTGGTGGTGGAATTAGCGAAACTTTCACAGTTCGTAAGGTTTCTTACGGAGTAGGCGTTGAGCGTACTTTCCCTGTACACACACCTAAAATTGCGAAGCTTGAAGTATTGCGCCGCGGTAAAGTTCGCCGTGCTAAGCTATACTACTTACGTAAGCTACGTGGTAAAAAAGCTCGTATTAAAGAAATTAGATAATAAAAGAAAGAGCTTGCTCTGCAAGCTCTTTTTTCGTACATACAGTATTATATCCCCATTGAGAAATAATATTAAAGTTTGATTAAAAAGTGCAGCCCCACGTGTTTATTAAACAATTTTTATGTAAAATAAGAGGATAGCAAACATTTTTTTGTGATTGGCGGGGAACAGACATGATAAAAAAGAAGAATGAACTTTGGGAATGGACGAAGGCACTTTTAATTGCTGTTGCACTGGCAGCTGTCATTCGTTACTTTCTTTTTGCACCCATTGTAGTAGACGGGCTATCCATGATGCCAACGTTGCAACATCAAGACCGTATGATAGTAAATAAGCTAAGCTATAATATAGGTGAACCAAAACGATTTGATATTATCGTCTTCCATGCGCCGGAACAGAAGGATTACATAAAAAGGGTAATTGGACTTCCCGGCGATCGTATTGAATATAAAGACGATACACTATATGTTAATGGGAAAGCATATGAGGAACCTTATTTGGATGAATATAAGAAGAAAGTGGAGGGCCCTTTAACCGATCCTTTTACACTTGAAGAAACACCTGTAGGTACTGAGACTGTCCCAGAGGGTGAATTGTTCGTAATGGGCGATAATCGTCGTTTCAGTAAAGATAGCAGACATATCGGAACCATCGCGTTGGATAAAATAATCGGTAAAACAAGTATCGTTTACTGGCCATTAACAGATGCACACATCTTGAAATAACATAGGAGGTGACTGCTTTGACAATCCAATGGTTTCCAGGCCATATGGCAAAAGCTCGAAGAGAGGTCACGGAAAAATTAAAGCTAGTAGATATTATCTACGAATTAGTGGATGCAAGAATTCCTTATTCATCCCGCAATCCGATGATTGATGAAATTATTCAGCATAAACCGAGGCTGGTCCTCTTAAATAAAGCGGATCTTGCCGATAAAGCAATAACGAAAGAATGGATTGCCCATTTTGCTGCAAGAGGAATTAAAGCAATAGCCATTAACTCTCAAGCTGGGGAAGGTATGAAGGATATCGTAAAGGCATCCCATGAAATCTTAAAGGAAAAGTTTGATCGCCTCAGAGCAAAGGGGGTAGTAAACCCTAGAGCCATACGTGCCATGATAGTTGGGATCCCTAATGCAGGAAAGTCAACATTAATTAATCGGCTTGCCAAGAAAAATATTGCAAAGACAGGAAATATGCCAGGGGTAACAAAAGCCCAGCAGTGGATCAAAGTTGGCAAAGAGCTGGAGTTATTAGACACTCCGGGTATTCTATGGCCGAAGTTTGAAGACCAAGAGGTTGGTAAGAAGCTTGCTGTGACGGGTGCTATAAAAGACACTCTGCTAAATTTGCAGGACCTTGTTGTTTTTTCAATTAAGTTTTTGGAAGAAAACTATCCAGAGAGACTTAAGGAACGTTATAAACTTGATGCTGTCCCTGAAAATGTGGTCGAAATGTTTGATCAAATTGGAGAGCTTAGAGGTTGTCTCGGAGCAGGCGGCATCGTGGATTATGATAAAGTATCCGAACTAGTGATAAGGGAAATTAGGTCTGAGAAATTTGGACCACTGACATTTGAAAGGCCGAGCGATATAGTCGATAAAACTGAAAATAAGTAAACACCAAAGAAACTCTCATTCATGGAGAGTTTTTGTTTATTTTTGGTCATTGTAATAAATCGCTAGGAAAGGTATGATTTACAACGGGTGAATAAAATGAAAGTATTAACCATTGCAGAAATAGAACAACAGCTTAATAACATATCGGCTGAAAGTGACCCTTTTTTTAAAAGAATTCAGAAGGATGAACGTAAAGGGGTTCAACAATTAATACATAGATGGCAAAAGAGAATGGAACAGGAAAGACAGCTTCATGAAAAGTTTAATGAAATGAACCTTTACGAAAACAAATGGCGGTCACAAGGCTATAAATATATAGCAGGTGTGGATGAAGTTGGCAGGGGGCCGCTTGCAGGACCGGTAGTGGCAGCAGCAGTTATTTTGCCCGAAGACTTTTTCTTGCCAGGTATTGATGATTCAAAAAAGATATCAGAAAAAAAACGCAATGAATATGATGAAATCATTAGAAAAGAAGCGATAGCAGTTAGTGTTGCAATAATTGACGCTGCTGAAATTGATAGAGTCAATATTTATGAGGCTACCAAAAAGGCGATGATAGCTGCAATTGCATCTTTAGACCCCAATCCAGAAGTTTTGCTGATTGATGCGATGAAGCTTGAAACACCGTTTGTAGTTGAACCTATCATTAAAGGAGATGGAAAGAGTGTGTCTATTGCTGCTGCCTCCATTGTTGCAAAAGTTGCAAGAGACCGCCTAATGGTTGAATTATCAACGAAATTTCCTGAATATGGGTTTCAACAAAATATGGGGTATGGTACTAGGGAACATATACTGGCTATTCAAAGGCATGGCATTACACCTTACCATCGAAAGAGTTTTGCGCCAGTAAAAGAATGGGTGTTGGAACAATAACAAAACAAGCAAAACTAGCTTGTTTTGTTATTGTTAGAAAATATTAAGTTGTCATTTTTTGATTTGATTTTTTATGAAAGCGCTTTAATTACGAGGTTTAACAATTCATAATATTATGAGGAATATAATTTTTTTGTGCATAACGGTGGACAAGGTTTCACTCATTCTATAAAATGAAAACGGAGTCAATTTTTTGAAGAGTTTGATAGGAGGATGGGAAATGAATATCCATGAGTATCAGGGGAAAGAAATCCTCAGAAAATACGGGGTAAGTGTTCCTAATGGCAAAGTGGCATTCACGGTTGAAGAAGCTGTAGAAGCTGCAAAGGAATTAGGCTCACAAGTATGTGTAGTAAAGGCACAAATCCACGCTGGCGGCCGGGGTAAAGCCGGTGGAGTTAAAGTCGCTAAAAACCTTGATGAAGTGCGTACATACGCTAGTGAAATCCTAGGGAAAACATTGGTTACACACCAAACTGGTCCTGAAGGTAAAGAAGTTAAGCGTCTATTAATTGAAGAAGGCTGCGATATCAAAAAAGAATACTACGTTGGTCTAGTATTAGATCGTGCAACTTCAAGAGTTGTTCTAATGGCTTCTGAAGAAGGCGGAACAGAAATTGAAGAAGTAGCTGAAAAAACTCCGGAGAAAATCTTCAAAGAAGAAATTGATCCGGTTGTTGGCTTAATGCCTTATCAGGCGCGCCGAATCGCATTCAATATCAACATACCAAAAGAGCTTGTTAATCAAGCTGTTAAATTCATGATGGGCTTATATAATGCTTACATCGAAAAGGATTGCTCTATTGCTGAAATAAACCCATTGGTTGTAACAGGTGATGGAAAAGTAATGGCTCTTGACGCAAAGTTAAACTTTGACTCAAATGCATTATATCGTCAAAAAGATGTACTAGCTTACCGTGATCTGGAAGAAGAAGATCCAAAGGAAATTGAAGCTTCTAAATATGATTTAAGCTATATTTCTTTAGATGGAAATATCGGCTGTATGGTAAATGGTGCCGGACTTGCTATGGCAACAATGGATATTGTTAAGCACTATGGCGGAGACCCAGCGAACTTCCTTGATGTTGGGGGCGGTGCTACAGCTGAAAAGGTTACAGAAGCATTCAAAATTATCCTTTCTGATCCAAACGTAAAAGGTATTTTTGTTAATATCTTTGGTGGAATCATGAAATGTGATGTCATTGCTGAGGGTGTAGTCGAGGCTGCTAAGCAGGTTCAACTAAGTGTACCTCTTGTTGTTAGACTTGAGGGAACAAACGTTGATTTAGGTAAGAAAATTCTTGCTGAGTCTGGTTTAGCGATCACTCCTGCAGAATCAATGGCTGACGGTGCACAAAAAATCGTTTCACTTGTGAAATAGGATCGAAAGAAAGGGGAATTAACGTGAGCGTTTTTATTAATAAAGATACGAAGGTTATTGTTCAAGGGATTACAGGTTCAACTGCCCTTTTTCATACAAAACAAATGTTAGAATACGGAACACAAATCGTTGGTGGAACCACTCCTGGTAAAGGCGGCATGGAAGTAGAAGGTGTACCTGTATTTAATACAGTGAAAGAAGCTGTTGAAGCTACAGGCGCAACTGCTTCTGTTATCTACGTTCCTGCACCATTTGCAGCGGATGCCATTATTGAAGCTGTTGATGCAGAATTAGAATTAGCTATCTGTATTACGGAGCATATCCCAGTATTGGATATGGTAAAGGTAAAACGTTATATGGAAGGCAAGAAGACTCGCTTAGTTGGTCCGAACTGCCCTGGTGTTATTACTGCTGATGAATGTAAAATTGGGATCATGCCAGGTTACATTCATACAAAAGGTCATGTTGGGGTTGTTTCTCGTTCTGGAACACTAACTTATGAAGCTGTTCACCAGTTAACACAAGCTGGAATTGGTCAAACGACAGCTGTTGGAATTGGCGGAGACCCTGTGAATGGTACAAACTTCATCGATGTTTTAAAAGCATTTAATGAAGATCCAGAAACATACGCTGTTATCATGATTGGTGAAATTGGCGGTACAGCTGAAGAGGAAGCAGCGGAATGGGTTAAAGCAAATATGACTAAACCAGTTGTTGGATTTATCGGCGGGCGTACTGCTCCTCCAGGAAAGCGAATGGGCCATGCTGGTGCGATTATTTCAGGTGGAAAAGGAACAGCTGATGAAAAAATTCGTGTTATGAATGAATGCGGAATTAAAGTGGCCGATACACCATCCGTAATGGGTGAAACTTTAATTGAAGTATTAAAAGAACATGGCATATATGATAAGTGTAAAACACACTAAGAATAGGAGAAATAGTCCCTTTTTACGGAGGGACTATTTCTTATTTATTCTTTTACTAATGGAGGTTTATAATGGATGATTTTAGAGAAAGACTTATAGCGTTGCTTCACCATTCGGGAATGTCATGGAGTAATGTTTTGCAATTTATGAAAAAAGACCCATCTCTTCAATCGGCTATACATGATGAATCACAATTCTGCCAATATAGTTTATTTCCTTCTTCCACAAACACCATCTCAAAAAGCATACCTTCCTTACCATCCATCCAACTTGAAAACATTACCCAAAAAATCGCGCAATATGAAAAGAACGGAATTAAGGTTATTACGATTTTTGATCACAATTATCCCAGTTTGCTAAAAGAAATATATCAGCCGCCGTGGGTATTATTTGTAAAAGGCGATTTATCTTTGCTTGAGATTCAGCCGAAGCTGGCTGTCGTAGGTTCTAGGAAAGCAACTCAATATGGTAAGAGTGCCATCCGTTTAATGTTCCCTTCGTTGGTGGAAAAGGGAGTAGTAATTGTGAGTGGTTTAGCAAGTGGTGTTGATACACTAGCACATGAGTATGCAATGAAAAATGGAGGTAAAACGATTGCAGTTATAGCAGGAGGAGTGTATCATATCTATCCAAAGGAGAATGCTGAATTAGCAAAGGAAATGATGAAATCTCAGTTGGTCATTTCTGAGTATCCCCCAGATACAAAACCATTGCGATGGCATTTCCCAGCACGTAATCGAATCATCAGCGGATTATCAAATGGGACATTTATAATAGAAGCAAAACGAAAAAGTGGATCCCTCATTACAGCTAACTATGCAGTCAATGAAGGTCGTGAGGTTTTTTCACTGCCAGGAAGTATATTTAATCAAAACTCACTAGGTACAAATGACCTCATTAAGCAAGGTGCAAAGCTAGTAATGAGCAGCGAGGATATTTTAGAAGAACTTCGGGTATAACTTTTTTGTATAAAACAATATCAATGATTTATTCGTTTTTTGCAGGTTTTTTCTGTATTCTTGGAGAATGATGCTAAAAAAGCTTGAAATTATTTCTAATATGTTATACATTTTCCAACAGATATTCGAAAAAAAGTATGTGTAAATAGGAATATTTTGGCGTATTATTATCATTAACTAGTTGTAAACGGTTTCGATGTCATTGACATCAATAGTTATTTGTTTAAAAATAAGAGGTATTCATGATGAGACACTATCCACTTTTCATAGGAATAATTATATAAAAAGATAAATTTAGGGATAAGGCATTTTTGTAAAGTATTTTCACAGGACCGAATTGGAAAATTTGGAATTTAGGAAATCTTCTCAAATTGTAAGCAGGTCTGGTCATTTTTCAGATTGCTTTCACATTTCTAATATCCCCTTGAGGAGGATTATTTGCATGTCAGAGTTTCTTGTAATTGTAGAATCACCTGCAAAAGCGAAAACAATTGAACGCTATTTAGGAAATAAATATAAAGTAAAAGCATCTATGGGGCACGTGCGTGATTTGCCTCGCAGCCAAATGGGGGTCTCCAAAGAAAACAACTTTGAACCCAAATACATTACCATTCGCGGTAAAGGACCAGTGTTAAAGGAATTAAAAACTGCAGCAAAAAAAGCAAAGAAAGTTTATCTCGCGGCTGACCCGGATCGCGAAGGGGAAGCAATTGCATGGCACTTAGCTCATAGCTTGAATGTTGATATCCATTCAGACTGCCGGGTTGTATTTAATGAAATAACCAAGGAAGCAATCAAAGAATCTTTCAAACACCCGCGGCCAATCAATATGGATTTAGTGGATGCACAGCAAGCAAGACGGGTATTAGATCGGCTGGTTGGTTATAACATTAGCCCGCTTTTATGGAAAAAGGTCAAAAAAGGATTAAGTGCAGGACGGGTTCAATCGACTGCGGTCCGATTAATTATTGAACGAGAAAATGAAATTAAAGCATTCATTCCTGAAGAATATTGGACGATTGAAGGAGAGTTGCTGAAGGGGAAAGATCATTTTAGTGCTCTTTATTTCTCCCTAGCTAACAAGGAAAAAACAGAACTGAAATCAGAACAGGATGTTGAAGAGATTTTAAAACAAATGGAAGGCGATAAATTCAAGGTGGTATCGGTAACAAAAAAGGAGCGTAAACGAAATCCTTCTCCACCATTTATCACCTCTTCACTCCAGCAAGAAGCAGCTAGGAAACTTAATTTTCGTGCAAAGAAAACAATGATGCTGGCACAGCAGTTATACGAGGGAATTGAACTTGGCTCCGCTGGAACAGTTGGTCTTATCACCTATATGAGAACAGACTCAACCCGGATATCCGAGGTAGCTCAAAAAGAGGCAGCAGACTATATCCTTTCTGAATACGGCAAGGAATACTTAAAAGAAGAACAAAGAAAAGAGAAAAAACAGTCCAATGCACAAGACGCTCACGAAGCTATCCGCCCGACAAGCACCCTGCGTGATCCAAACAGTTTAAAGCCTTTTTTATCTAGAGACCAATTGCGGTTATATAAATTAATTTGGGAGCGATTTTTAGCAAGTCAAATGGCACAGGCTGTAATGGATACAATGAGTGTCGACTTACAAAATGGGAATGTCCTATTCCGTGCTACTGGTTCAAAAATCAAGTTTCCAGGATTTATGAAGCTATATGTGGAAGGTTCAGATGATCAAGTTGAGGAACGGGACAAAATGCTGCCAAACTTACAAGAAGGCGATGTTGTTTTTAAGAAGGACATTGAACCAAAACAACATTTTACACAGCCGCCGCCAAGATACACGGAGGCTAGATTGGTTAAAACCCTTGAAGAACTAGGTATCGGACGTCCATCCACATATGCACCAACCTTAGATACTATCCAAAAGCGTGGATATGTTGCACTGGATAATAAGAGATTTGTCCCTACCGAGTTAGGTGAAATCGTTGATGAATTAATTCTAGAATTCTTCCCGGATATTATCAATGTTGATTTTACTGCAAAAATGGAGCAGGATTTAGATAATGTTGAGGAAGGGAAAGTACGCTGGGTTGAAATTATTGATGGGTTTTATCAGCAATTTGAAAAACACCTTGAAATAGCCGAGAAGGAAATGCAGTCTGTTGAGATTAAAGATGAGCCTGCAGGTGAGGATTGTGAATTATGCACTAGTCCGATGGTGTTCAAAATGGGCAGATATGGTAAGTTTATGGCTTGTAGCAATTTCCCTGATTGCCGAAATACGAAAGCCATTGTTAAAGAGATTGGAGTCACCTGTCCAAACTGTAAAGAAGGAAATATCATTGAGCGTAAAAGTAAGAAAAAAAGGATTTTTTACGGCTGTGATCGTTTTCCTGAATGTGATTTTATTTCTTGGGATAAACCGTTACCAAGACCTTGTCCTAAATGTGAAGGTCCACTTGTAGAAAAGAAATTGAAAAAAGGTGTTCAAGTTCAATGTACAAAGTGTGATTACAAGGAAGAACCACAAAGTTAAGGGTGAGCAAAAGCTCACTCTTTTTATCTGTTTATTTAGCTCTGTTCAAGGTACTTCCGCTTTTTATAGAAATCATAAAACTTTTTTGTTTTTGATTCGTATAGTACAATGCAAGATGGGCTAAAAAGAGGGAAAAGTAAACATAGTAAAAAGTAAAGCTAAATTCATGGTTCTTAAGCTTTGAAAAATCAGGAGGTAAATACATGAACGATGTAACAATAAATGTAATTGGAGCTGGTTTAGCAGGAAGTGAGGCTGCGTGGCAGATTGCTAAACGCGGTGTTAAAGTCCGCCTTTATGAAATGAGACCAGTGAAACAAACACCTGCACATCATACAGATAAGTTTGCGGAGTTGGTATGTAGTAATTCCCTAAGGGCAAATACCTTAACAAACGCAGTCGGTGTGTTAAAAGAAGAAATGCGATTGCTTGATTCTGTTATCATTGCTGCTGCGGATGCATGCTCAGTCCCCGCGGGTGGTGCCTTAGCAGTAGATCGACATGAGTTTGCGGCAAAAGTGACCGAAATGGTAAGAAACCATGAAAATGTTACAGTGATAAATGAAGAAGTAACAGAAATTCCTGAGGGTATAACGGTAATTGCAACCGGTCCATTAACAAGTCCGGAATTATCAGCGCAACTAAAATCTTTAACTGGCGAGGATTACTTATATTTTTATGATGCTGCAGCACCAATTCTTGAAAAAGAAAGCATTAATATGGATAAGGTTTACCTAAAATCTCGTTATGATAAAGGTGAAGCGGCTTACTTAAACTGTCCAATGACGGAAGAAGAGTTTAACACCTTTTATGAAGCACTGGTGCAAGCAGAAACCGTCCCATTAAAAGAATTTGAAAAGGAAATCTTCTTTGAAGGCTGCATGCCGATCGAGGTTATGGCACAAAGAGGAAAGAAAACAATGTTATTTGGCCCGCTAAAGCCAGTTGGTTTAGAAGATCCAAAAACAGGGAAAAGACCATATGCGGTGGTACAACTTCGTCAAGATGATGCTGCGGGAACACTTTATAATATTGTTGGTTTCCAAACTCACTTAAAATGGGGTCCACAAAAAGAGGTTATTCAGTTAATTCCAGGACTTGAAAATGCAGAAATTGTCCGCTACGGGGTTATGCATCGTAATACTTTTATTAATTCACCAAAGGTTCTAAAAGCTTCTTATCAATTTAGAGAACGAGAAAATCTGTTTTTTGCAGGGCAGATGACAGGTGTGGAAGGATATGTGGAATCTGCTGCAAGTGGACTTGCTGCTGGAATAAATGCGGCTAGATTAGCTTTGGGGAATGATCCTGTAGAGTTTCCTGTTGAAACGGCAATTGGAAGTATGGCACGATATATTACTACAGCTAACGCAAAGAATTTCCAGCCAATGAATGCGAATTTTGGACTATTTCCAGAACTTCCTGAAAAAATCAAGGGGAAACAGGAACGAAATATGCAGCATGCAAACAGAGCGTTAGAAACAATTCAGAACTTTGTGAAAGTTTTGTAAAATTTATTGCAAGGGATTAAGAAGTGTGTTACGCTTTAGTAGCCTTTGTGAGGTTGACATATTAATAAATGTGACTGATTTATTAACGTTAGGTAGCAGCCATTTACAATTGGAGCAAACTTAATCACAATATACAATTGGACAACCCCAATTTGCTTAGCATAATTTCCTTTTGTTCATGGGTGAACAAGCGAGGTTTGAGTGGAATCATTTGAAACGTATATACCCATATATAAAAGGGAATAAATGAATAAAGTTTTCATACTATTCTAGTGTAATGCACTTGTCTGCTTAAGACAATCTCTTGTTACATAGGTTTGCTAGTTTAAAATGCAAGAGGAGGAGAAATGATGAACGAATTTCATGCCACGACGATATTTGCGGTCCATCATAACGGTCAATGTTCTATGTCTGGTGATGGTCAAGTCACATTTGGTAATGCAGTAGTGATGAAGCACACAGCAAAAAAGGTTAGAAAGATATTTAATGGAAGAGTATTAGCTGGTTTTGCCGGTTCTGTAGCCGATGCATTCACTCTTTTTGAAATGTTTGAAGGCAAATTAGAAGAATATAATGGCAACCTCCAACGAGCTGCTGTTGAGTTAGCTAAACAGTGGAGAAGTGATAAGGTTCTTAGAAAGCTAGAAGCAATGCTAATCGTCATGAATAAAGAGGATTTACTCCTTGTTTCCGGAACAGGAGAAGTAATTGAGCCTGATGACGGAATTCTAGCAATCGGTTCAGGTGGGAATTATGCGCTTGCAGCTGGACGTTCTCTAAAGAAATATGCAGGTGATCATCTTACTGCAAAAGAAATTGCAAAGGCTTCTTTAGAAATTGCGGCTGAAATTTGTGTATATACAAACCACAACATTATCGTGGAAGAGCTTTAACGGGAGGGAACCTACAATGGCTAAAACAGATAACTTAACACCGCGTCAAATTGTTGAAAGACTTGATCAATATATTATCGGTCAGAAGGACGCCAAAAAAGCAGTTGCGGTTGCGCTGAGAAATCGTTATAGACGTGGTTTGTTAAATGAACAACTCCGCGAAGAAATTATTCCTAAAAATATTTTAATGATAGGTCCAACGGGTGTTGGTAAAACAGAAATTGCTCGGAGAATTGCTAAGCTGGTTGGTGCGCCATTCGTTAAAGTAGAAGCTACGAAATTTACAGAAGTCGGCTATGTTGGACGCGATGTTGAATCTATGGTTCGTGACCTCGTTGAAACATCTGTCCGATTGGTTAAAGAAGACAGAATGTTAGCTGTGAAGGAACGTGCGGAGGAAAATGCAAATGCCAGGCTGGTTGACTTACTAGTACCATCAGCAAAAAAAGCGCAAAATTATAAAAACCCACTTGAAATGTTATTTGGCGGCGGCAATACAGCTGTGGAGCAGGATAACCATCAAGAAGATTACTCAGTCAATGAAAAACGTAAAATTGTTAGGGAAAAACTAGCACTGGGTCAACTAGAAGAAGAAATCGTGACAGTAGAAGTGGAAGAACAAACACCATCCATGTTTGACATGCTTCAAGGTTCAGGGATGGAACAAATGGGTATGAATATGCAAGACGCTCTAAGTAGCTTCATGCCGAAAAAACGGAAGAAAAGAAAATTAACAGTCCGTGAGGCCAGGAAAGTATTAACGAATGAAGAAGCAGCAAAATTAATTGATATGGATGAGGTTACTACGGAAGCGGTTTATCGTGCTGAACAAACAGGTATCATTTTTATCGATGAAATTGATAAAATTGCAAGCAGAAATTCAGGCGGTTCTTCGGCAGATGTGTCTCGTGAAGGTGTACAGCGAGATATCCTGCCAATTGTTGAGGGTTCAACAATTGTTACGAAATATGGTTCCATTAGAACAGATTATATTTTATTTATTGCTGCTGGCGCTTTTCATATGTCAAAACCTTCAGATTTAATTCCAGAATTACAGGGACGGTTACCAATTCGAGTAGAATTAACGAAGTTAACCGTCGACGATTTCTTTAGGATCTTAATTGAACCGGATAATGCTTTAATTAAACAATATCAAGCATTATTAGAAACAGAAGGTATACAAATTGAATTTTCTGACGATGCTATTCGTAGAATAGCTGAAGTTGCTTTTGAAGTGAATCAAAATACAGATAATATTGGGGCTAGAAGACTTCATACGATTTTAGAAAAACTACTAGAAGACTTGTCGTTTGAGGCACCTGATATTTTAATGGAGAAGATTACGATTACTCCACAATATGTAGATGATAAGCTTGGAGCAATATCTAAAAACAAAGATTTAAGCCAATTTATCTTATAATGATAGAACAATAAAACTTAATAATGGTTGCAGTTAATTAGGAGGAAGAAACAGATGGATTTACTTACAAAAACAAGAAGAATTAATTTATTACTACAAAAGGCAGCAGGAAAACCTGTAAACTTCAAGGAAATGTCAGAAACTTTAAGTGAAGTTATTGAAGCGAACGTTTTCATCTTAAGCCGTCGTGGAAAGCTTTTAGGCTATGCGATTAACCAACAAATCGAAAATGATCGTATGAAAAAAATGCTAGAGGATCGACAATTCCCTGAAGAATATACAAATGGTTTATTCAATATTCAAGAGACATCTTCGAATCTTGATATAGAAAGCCAATACACTGCATTCCCTGTTGAAAATAGAGATCTATTCCGTGAAGGATTAACAACGATCGTGCCAATTATTGGCGGCGGGGAACGTCTTGGAACATTAATCCTTGCAAGATTGCAAGAAAAGTTCCATGATGATGACCTTATTCTTGCTGAATACGGTGCAACGGTTGTTGGTATGGAAATTTTACGTGAAAAGTCAGAAGAAATCGAAGAAGAAGCGAGAAGCAAGGCAGTTGTTCAAATGGCGATTAGTTCATTATCTTATAGTGAGCTTGAAGCTATCGAACATATTTTTGAAGAGTTAAATGGCCATGAAGGCTTACTAGTAGCTTCAAAAATTGCAGACCGTGTTGGTATTACACGTTCCGTTATTGTTAACGCACTAAGAAAGCTTGAAAGTGCTGGAGTAATCGAATCTCGTTCACTTGGGATGAAGGGTACTTATATCAAAGTTCTTAATGATAAATTCCTTGTTGAATTAGATAAATTAAGATCCAACTAATATAGTTGTAAATAAATCTCCAGATAAACTGGAGATTTATTTTTTCTAAAGTAAAACTTGATTGTTATCTTCACATGTGCTATATTATTTAACGGTGTTATTACACACGCTTGTTGATTTAACAGCCGGTGCTGTAAATACAGTTGCTGTTTAAATATGAGGCAAGCGGAGGAAAACGAAACCATAGGAGGAAAAATAACATGTCAGTAATTTCAATGAAGCAATTGCTTGAAGCTGGTGTACACTTCGGACACCAAACTCGCCGTTGGAACCCTAAAATGAAGAAATATATCTTCACAGAGCGTAACGGTATCTATATCATCGACCTACAAAAAACAGTTAAGAAAGTTGAAGAAGCTTATAACTGGGTAAAAGATCTTGCTGCTAATGGCGGAACGATCCTTTTTGTTGGTACTAAGAAGCAAGCTCAAGATTCTGTTAAAGAAGAAGCAGCTCGTTCAGGTATGTACTTTGTTAACCAACGTTGGTTGGGTGGTACTTTAACAAACTTTGAAACAATCCAAAAGCGTATTGGCCGCTTAAAAGATATTGAAAGAATGTCAGAAGACGGTACTTTCGAAGTATTACCTAAAAAAGAAGTTGTTCAATTAAAGAAAGAACAAGAACGCCTTGAAAAATTCTTAGGCGGAATTAAGGATATGAAGCAGCTTCCAGATGCACTTTTCATTATCGATCCTCGTAAAGAGCGTATCGCAGTAGCAGAAGCTAAAAAGTTAAACATTCCTATCGTAGGTATTGTTGATACTAACTGTGATCCAGACGAAATCGATGTTGTAATCCCAGCTAACGATGATGCAATCCGTGCTGTAAAACTATTAACTGGTAAAATGGCGGATGCTATCTTAGAAGCTAAACAAGGTGAAGAAGTAGCACAAGAAGCGTAAGATATCGATTTATTTCAAAAGGTGATAAGAGGGAGACCCTTTATCACCTTTTTTTAAGAAATGTTTATCTTAACTTGGAATGGCTAAGATAGTAGTATAGTACATAGTTTAAGGAGGAATTTACAATGGCAGTTACTGCTCAAATGGTAAAAGAACTACGCGAAAAAACAGGCGCAGGCATGATGGATTGTAAAAAGGCGTTAACAGAAACTAATGGTGATATGGAAAAAGCAATTGACTTCTTACGTGAAAAAGGGATTGCTTCAGCTGCGAAGAAAGGTGACCGTATTGCTGCAGAAGGCTTAACATATGTTGTTGCTGAAGGAAACAATGCAGTTATTTTAGAAGTAAACTCTGAAACGGATTTCGTTGCAAAGAACGAAGCATTCCAAACCCTTGTAAAAGAATTAGCTGCACACTTGCTTGCTAACAAGCCAGCAACTGTTGAAGAAGCTTCTGCTCAAACTATTAATGGAGTGACTGTTGCAGACTATATCAATGCTGCTATTGCTAAAATTGGTGAAAAATTATCACTTCGCCGTTTTACAGTAGTATCAAAAACTGACAATGATGCTTTTGGTGCTTACCTTCACATGGGTGGACGTATTAGTGTATTGACAGTTCTTGAGGGTACTACTGATGCGGATTCAGCAAAAGATGTTTCAATGCACATTGCTGCTCTAAGACCTTTATATGTTTCTCGTGACCAAGTTTCTCAAGAAGAAGTTGAACGTGAGCGTCAAGTGTTAACTACTCAAGCACTTAACGAAGGAAAGCCTGAAAATATCGTAGCAAAAATGGTTGAAGGCCGTCTTGGAAAATATTTTGAAGATGTATGCTTACTTGACCAGACTTTCGTTAAAAACCCTGACCAAAAAGTTCGTCAGTTTGTTGAATCAAAAGGTGCTACTGTACGTGAATTCGTTCGTTACGAAGTAGGCGAAGGTATCGAAAAGCGTGAAGACAACTTCGCTGAAGAAGTTATGAACCAAGTAAATAAAAAGTAATTTTTTATAAGCATGGTACGCAAAATATGTTTTGAATAGGGAACACGTTGTGTTCCCTATTTTTAAAGTTTTTTTTATAATAATATACATAATAAGGAGGTTCATATGAGCGGTCCTAAGTACAAACGTGTCGTTCTAAAACTAAGCGGGGAAGCACTTGCAGGAGAATCAAGCTTCGGTATTAAACCATCCGTTATTAAATCAATCGCTGGACAAGTAAAGGAAATTGCAGAACTTGGTGTTGAGGTTGCAGTTGTTGTTGGCGGTGGTAATATCTGGCGTGGTAAAATAGGTAGTGAAATGGGAATGGACAGAGCAACTGCTGATTATATGGGTATGCTAGCCACGGTTATGAATTCACTAGCGCTGCAAGACAGTTTAGAGCACCTTGGTATTGAATCTCGCGTTCAAACCTCAATTGAAATGCGTCAAGTTGCAGAGCCATATATTAGACGTCGTGCAATGAGACATTTAGAAAAAAAGCGAGTAGTTATTTTTGCTGCCGGTACAGGAAATCCATATTTCTCTACTGATACAACTGCTGCATTACGAGCAGCTGAAATTGATGCTGAAGTAATTTTAATGGCAAAAAACAATGTTGATGGTGTCTATTCAGCTGATCCACGTTTGGACCCTAATGCAACAAAATATGATGACCTCACTTTCTTAGACGTAATTAAAGAAGGATTGGCTGTTATGGATTCAACTGCGTCTTCATTATGTATGGATAATGATATTCCACTTATTGTTTTTTCTATCATGGAACAAGGTAATATTAAACGTGCTGTTATGGGTGAAAAAATTGGAACAATTGTTAGGGGGAAAATTTAATGCCAAAACAAGTAGTTTCAGCTACGAAGGATAGAATGCTTAAAGCAATACAAGCATATACTCGTGAGCTTGCTAGTATACGTGCAGGTAGAGCAAGTGCTTCTTTATTAGATAGGATTACTATTGATTATTACGGGGCACCTACTCCTGTGAATCAAATGGCTGGAATTTCTACACCAGAAGCGCGACTACTTGTCATCCAGCCTTATGACAAATCCATTCTAGGTGATATTGAAAAGGCAATTCTTAAATCTGACTTGGGGTTAAACCCTTCAAATGATGGTCAGGTCATCAGACTTGCCATTCCTCAATTGACAGAAGAACGCCGTAAAGAGCTAGTGAAATTAGTAAAGAAAGAATCAGAAGAGGCTAAAGTAGCTATCCGTAATATCCGCCGTGACGGTAACGATGATTTGAAAAAGCTGGAGAAAAACGGAGAAATAACTGAAGACGCACTTCGCGGTTATTCTGATGATATTCAAAAACTAACAGATGAACATATCAATAAGATCGATCAAATAACAAAAGACAAAGAAAAAGAAATCTTGGAAGTTTAACTATTTTGAAGAACCCTCTTTTCAGGGGGTTTTTTCACTATTTTCTCATTAAAAAATGGCTGTGTTAAGAGAGACTGATGATTTTAGAACCTGTTGATTGGAGCGGAAGGCGCTTGACTCCTGCGGGATGAACGAGCTGAGTGAGACCCCACAGGTCGGAACGACCGAGGAGGCTCACGGGCGAGCCCGCGGAAAGCATAGCGCCTGGAGCGCAAATCAACAGCCAAATTTAACACAGCCAAATTAATATAAAGTAGAGAGTAAAACATCATTCTTATTTCTTGTCCTACTACATAAATTAATTAGAAGAAGATATATTTTTACTTTTTTGGTATGATAAAAGCATGCAAAAATCAGCATTCTTCATATATATCAACACAGGCTCTGTGGGCATGATCTATTATCGGAGGAAATGATTATCTGAATTTGGAGGAGCAATGTTATGTTTAATAAAATTAGGCTTTGGAAGAATCAAAATAATAACTCTTCCACACTCCGAGAAAAAATAGAAGAGGTTAGAAAATTGCCGGTACCGGAACATGTAGCGATTATTATGGATGGCAATGGGCGTTGGGCAAAAAAGAGAGCATTGCCACGAATTGCCGGTCATCATGAAGGTATGAAGGTCGTGCGTAAAATAACAAAGTTAGCAAACTCTCTTGGAATAAAAACGCTGACGTTATATGCTTTTTCAACAGAAAATTGGAAACGGCCAAAAAATGAAGTGGAGTATTTAATGAAGCTTCCTGAGGAATTTTTAGGAACCTTTCTGCCAGAATTAATTGAAGAAAACGTTCAAGTAGAAATGATGGGGTATAAAGACCAACTTCCGGTACATACTTTACATGCAATTGAAAAAGCGATTGAAGATACAAAGAACAATGATGGTCTTGTATTAAACTTTGCGCTTAACTATGGAAGCAGATCCGAAATTATTGATGCGGCCAAAAAAGTCTTAAATGATTATAAAAGTGGAATACTGAAAGAGAGCGAGTTAAACGAAGAAGTCTTCTCCTCATATCTAATGACTTCCAACCACAAAGACCCCGATTTATTAATTCGGACTAGTGGAGAAATCCGGCTAAGTAATTTTATGCTATGGCAATTAGCCTATACGGAGTTTTGGTTTACGGATGTATTATGGCCAGATTTTAGAGAAAAACATCTAATTGAAGCAATTGAAGCATATCAGAATCGTCAACGTCGATTTGGCGGTATTTAAGTACTCTCTCAAGTCCTATAAAGGTGTTGAAATCTTAGATGAAGCAAAGAATCATTACAGGAGTAGTAGCAGCTGCTTTATTTCTACCTATTGTTTTTTACGGTGGACTACCTTTCGTATTATTAACATACTTCCTAGCATCGGTGGGTTTGTATGAATTATTAAAAATGAAAAAACTTAGTATTTTTTCTGTTCATGGACTGCTTACACTTTTATTTCTCTGGGTTATTCTTTATCCTGAGCAGTATAGTGATATAGTAAATACTTTTTATTATACAAAAACAGAACTGGGCATCGCTTTTATCCTTTTGTTATTGGCCTATACAGTAATAACAAAAAATCGTTTTACCTTTGAAGATGTGGGTTTTTCAATATTATCCGCTATTTATGTAGGAATCGGTTTTTATTTCTTTATTGAAACGCGTGATGCGGGATTAGTTTATATTTTTTACTCTTTATTTATGATTTGGGCAACTGATTCAGGTGCTTATTTTGTAGGGAAAGCTACAGGCAAAACCAAGCTTTGGCCTGAAATTAGTCCAAACAAAACCGTAGAAGGGTCTGTTGGCGGTGTGGTTTGTGCACTAATAGTCGCTGTCCTATTTTCCTTATTGACGGAAATCAACGCAAACTTATTAGCATTACTGGCAATAACCGCTGTCCTTTCAATCTTCGGACAAATTGGGGATTTAGTCCAATCTGCGTTTAAACGCCACTTTGGTGTTAAAGATTCAGGAAATATACTGCCAGGACATGGTGGAATCCTTGACCGTTTTGATAGTCTTTTATTCATTCTGCCATTATTACACTTTTTTCACTTATGGTAGATTACTGTCTAGCTGCAGGGGCTCGGGGTCATAAGCCAATCACTTCGGAAGGCAAAAACCGCCTTCTGTCAGCGCTTGTCTTATGCCTGTCACCCCTGGACAAGGTGCACCCGCTTTTCTATTTAGGAGTTGAACGATAGTTGAAAAAAATTAGCATTTTGGGGGCTACTGGCTCGATTGGGACCCAAACTTTAGATATTTTGCGTGAACATCCATCAGAATTTAAATTAGTGGCAATCTCTGTCGGAAAAAATCTAGAATTAGCAAGAAAAATGATTACTGAATTCAACCCAGAGCTTGTTTCTGTACAAGAGTACCATGATTGTAATACATTAAAATTAGAATTCCCTAAAACTAAATTTACCTTTAGTGATGAGGGACTTGTAGAAGTTGCTGTCTATCCTTCAGCTGATATCCTTGTAAATGCTGTTATTGGAAGTGTTGGTCTAAATCCAACTTTACAAGCCATTGAAAGTGGAAAAACGATCGCAATTGCTAATAAGGAGACATTGGTAACGGCTGGACATCTTGTTATGGAGGCTGCCGAAAGGAATGGAGTGGCATTACTTCCAGTTGATAGTGAACATTCGGCTATTTTTCAATGCCTTCAGGGTGAGCAAGAGAAGACTGTAGAAAGATTGATTCTAACGGCCTCCGGTGGCAGTTTCCGTGATCGTTCACGAAACGACCTTGAAGGGGTTACAGTAAAAGAAGCCTTAAATCACCCCAACTGGTCAATGGGAGCAAAAATTACGATAGATTCAGCCACGATGATGAATAAAGGACTTGAAGTAATTGAAGCACATTGGCTATATAATATGCCGTATGAAAAAATTGATGTCCTTTTACACAAAGAAAGCATTATTCATTCGATGGTTGAATTTCATGACAGCAGCATCATCGCACAGCTGGGAACACCTGATATGCGGGTGCCAATTCAATATGCGCTTTCCTACCCTGATCGATTACCTCTAAAATCATCACAACGATTAAATTTAGCGCAAATAGGGAAATTACATTTTCAAGAAATGGATGTAAATCGTTTTCGTTGTATGAAATTTGCTTATGAAGCTGGGAAAAAGGGCGGAACATTTCCAACTGTATTGAATGCAGCAAATGAAGTTGCAGTAGCTGCTTTTTTAGATGAAAAGATTAATTTCTTACAAATTGAGGACATGATCGAGAAGGCATTAAGCAAGCATGATTTAATCTTAAATCCTCACTTATCCATTATTCAAGAGGTGGACAAAGAAACAAGACAATATGTATATTCACTTCTATAAAAAAGGTGGTTTTTAGTTTGACTACAGTTATTGCCTTTATCGTTATCTTTGGTGCTCTAGTCTTCTTCCATGAATTAGGCCATTTAATTTTTGCAAAACGTGCAGGGATTTTGTGCCGCGAGTTTGCAATCGGATTTGGACCAAAGGTTTTCTCTCATAAAAAAGGGGAAACTACCTACACGATTAGGTTACTGCCAATTGGCGGATTTGTTCGGATGGCTGGTGAAGATCCAGAGGTTGTTGAACTAAAACCTGGTTACAGAATCGGGCTCTTGTTTGACAAAGATAATAACGTTAATAAGATCATTTTGAACAATAAAGAAAAGTACCCTAATTGTCGAATTGTGGAAGTAGAACATGCTGATATTGAACATAAGCTATTCATTAAGGGCTATCCAGAGGATGAAGAAGAAAGCTTACAAACTTTCCCTGTTAGCCCGACTGCTGTGACGATTGAAAATGGCATAGAAACACAATTAGCTCCATATGATCGTCAATTCGCATCTAAAACTTTGCCACAGAGAACAATGGCTATTTTTGCTGGACCAATGATGAATTTTGTCCTTGCTTTCTTTTTGTTCATCATCATTGCATTCTTACAAGGTGTTCCAACGAATGAACCTAAATTAGGTGAAATTACGCCTGATGGTGCTGCAAATGCTGCAGGTCTTTTGCAAGGAGATATTGTCAACAGCATTAATGGCGCTGAAATTTCAAGCTGGTCTGATGTGGTTGAAATTATCAGGGAAAATCCGAATGAGGAACTTGATTTTTCAATTACTCGTGATGGGAAAGATCAAGAAATTTCCGTTACCCCAAAAGAACAAACCGTTGAGGGTGATAAGATTGGCCTCATAGGTGTATATAGTCCTATCGAAAAATCACCACTAAAAGCGATTACCGCTGGTTTTACTGAGACCTACTTTTGGACAAAACAGATCTTTGTCATGCTGGGTCAGTTAGTTACAGGTCAGTTCTCTATTGATATGCTTTCAGGTCCGGTTGGAATATATGCTTCCACTGATACAGTAGTGCAGTCAGGCATTTACTATGTCATGAAGTGGGCGGCGATCTTGAGTATTAACCTTGGAATTATGAATCTCTTGCCGATTCCTGCGCTTGATGGCGGAAGGCTAATGTTCTTTGCTGTAGAAGCTGTAAGAGGAAAGCCAATTGATCGTCATAAGGAAGGCATGGTTCATTTTATTGGATTTGCATTGCTTATGCTCCTCATGCTGGTTGTTACCTGGAATGATATTCAGAGGTTTTTCTTATAAAAATAAAAAAAGGTTCCTAGTGGACCTTTTTTTATTTACTCATTTGGTTTTATTTTTCTGTCGAAATTAGCCGAATGATTAGGTATCATATGATATAATTACTTTTTGATAAAAGAATAAGTATAGAGATTTTATATAGATGGGAGAGGGAATGATGAGCGAACATGCCTCTGGCAAAAAAGAGCGATTCTTACTCTTGCTCCAGCAACTAGAATTAATAGAGGACGCTGTTGTAGCACAATTTCAGAATGCACAAATTGACAGATTTATTGTTGAAAAAAAGGCAAGAAAATGGCATTTTCAATTTTTATTAGAAAAAATTCTTCCTTATAGTTTATATCTTCGTTTTACTACTCAACTTGAAAGAAAATTCTCAAATATAGCGAATATTACCTATGATTTAAAAGTAGAAGATCAAAGCTTTCAGCCAGAATTACTTCTAGAATATTGGAATCATAGTATTCAACAAATCGATGGTATCTCGCCGCCGATGCTAAAATTATTAAATGAACAAGTACCGGCTGTTAGTGGTAATAAGTTAACGATTTCGGTACGCAATGACACAGAAGGCATGGCCTTAAAAAAGAAATATGGTTCAATGATAACCACTTTATATCAATCATACGGGTTTCCGAGTTTAACACTTGAAACTGACATCAAGAGTGAAGAAAAAAATGACGAATATCAACAGTTTTTATTAGCAAAACAAAAAGAAGATCAAGAACGCGGACTCATGGCCTTAGCTGATTTACAAAAGAAAGAAGCGGAGAAGGACGCTAGCGGAGCTGTTTCTGAGGGGCCGCTCTCAATTGGTCTAACAATTAAAGATGATTCAGATCTTCGAAACATGATTGATATTGTCGATGAAGAAAGAAGAGTCACAGTTGAAGGGTTTATTTTTGATGCGGAGACAAGAGAGTTGAGAAGCGGTCGTACGCTGCTAACCTTTAAGATTACGGATTATACAAGTTCTCTTATGGTTAAAATGTTTTCACGGGATAAGGAAGACGCTGCTCTATACCAGTTAATCAAAAAAGGTATGTGGGTTAGAGTTCGGGGAAGCATTCAAAATGATACGTTTGTACGTGATTTAGTCATGATTGGAAATGACATAAATGAAATTAAACCAGAGGGCCGTAAAGATACAGCTCCTGAAGACCAAAAGCGAGTGGAACTCCATCTGCATACTCCAATGAGTTCAATGGATGCAGTCACTCCCGTTGGGGCGCTCATTGCTCAAGCCAAGAAGTGGGGGCATAAGGCGATTGCCGTTACGGACCATGCTGTGGCACAATCCTTCCCAGAGGCTTATGGTGCAGGAAAGAAAAATGATATTAAAATCCTTTATGGTGTAGAAGTAAATCTTGTCGATGATGGTGTACCGATTGCCTATAATGATGCCCATCGTTTAATTGCTGAAGATACATTTGTGGTATTTGACGTGGAAACAACTGGTTTGTCAGCCGTGTATGATACGATTATTGAACTCGCGGCAGTTAAGATTAGAAATGGGGAAATCATTGACCGATTTGAGTCATTTGCAAATCCACATCATCGATTATCAGCTACAACCATTAACCTAACTGGTATCACAGATGATATGGTGCAAAATGCTCCTGAAGTTGGCGAAGTAATTCAACGGTTTTATGATTGGGTAGGGGATGCTGTTCTTGTAGCCCACAATGCTTCGTTCGATATGGGGTTCCTAAATGTTGGCTATAAAAACATTGGTCTTGAAAAGGCAAAAAATCCTGTTATTGATACGCTTGAATTAGGTAGATTTCTTTATCCAGAAATGAAAAATCATCGTTTAAATACATTGGCAAAGAAATTTGATATTGAATTAACCCAACATCATCGGGCGATTTATGATGCAGAAGCCACAGGGTATTTACTTTTAAAAATGCTTAAGGATGCTGCAGAAAAAGGTATAGAGTACCATGATCAATTTAACGATAACATGGGGAAAGGGAATGCCTATCAGCGGGCACGTCCTTATCATTGTACGCTGCTTGCACAGACGGAAGTTGGTTTAAAGAACTTATTTAAACTCGTATCCATTTCACATATTGAATATTTTTATAGAGTTCCGAGACTGCCACGGTCCGTGCTTCAAAAATACAGAGAAGGAATTCTTGTTGGATCAGGCTGTAATAAAGGTGAAGTTTTTGAAGGAATGATGCAAAAATCTCCCGATGAAGTAGAAGCGGCGGCACAATTTTATGATTATCTTGAGGTTATGCCGAAGGAAGTCAATGCTCCATTAATTGAAATGGAACTAGTTCGTAATGAAAAGGCACTTGAAGATATCATTGGGAATATTGTAAAGCTTGGCGATAAATTAGGCATTCCAGTTGTTGCAACTGGTAATGTGCATTATTTAAATGAGAACGATAAAATTTATCGTAAGATATTGGTGAACTCACAAGGTGGGGCAAACCCGTTAAATCGCCATAAATTACCGGATGTCCATTTCAGGACAACCAATGAAATGCTTGCTGCGTTTTCCTTCCTTGGAGGAGAAAAGGCGAAAGAAATTGTTATTACTAATACAAACAAAATTGCAGATATGATTGATGTCATTAAGCCAATTAAAGA
Source organism: Neobacillus driksii (assembly GCF_013409995.1). Classification (GTDB taxonomy): domain Bacteria; phylum Bacillota; class Bacilli; order Bacillales; family Cytobacillaceae; genus Neobacillus; species Neobacillus driksii. Next base: position 14,897 of record NZ_JACCBX010000004.1, on the reverse strand, counting down.
TGACTTATACACGCCGCGAATTGAAGGCGCTGATGAAGAAATGCGCGAAATGAGTTATTCAATGGCAAAGAAGATTTACGGAGAGCCGCTTCCAGAAATCGTGGAAGCACGCCTTGAAAAAGAATTGAAGAGTATTATCGGCCATGGTTTCGCCGTAATCTACTTGATTTCACATAAGCTTGTAAAAAAATCATTGGATGATGGGTACCTTGTGGGTTCACGGGGTTCTGTAGGTTCTTCATTGGTTGCTACAATGACAGAAATCACCGAGGTAAATCCATTACCTCCGCATTACGTCTGTCCTGCCTGCAAGCACTCGGAATTTTTCAATGACGGTTCTGTGGGATCAGGCTTTGATTTACCCGATAAGGATTGCCCGCAATGTGGAAGTAAATATCATAAAGACGGACATGACATTCCGTTTGAAACCTTCCTTGGTTTTAAAGGGGACAAGGTTCCCGATATCGATTTGAATTTCTCTGGGGAGTATCAGCCGCGTGCCCATAACTACACGAAAGTTCTTTTTGGAGAAGATAATGTTTTCCGAGCAGGTACAATTGGTACAGTTGCAGATAAAACAGCTTTTGGATATGTAAAAGCATATCAGCAGGACAATAATTTACAATTACGCGGGGCAGAAATAGAACGACTTGCTTCCGGCTGTACCGGTGTAAAAAGAACAACTGGTCAGCATCCAGGTGGTATTATCGTTATTCCTGATTACATGGATGTCTATGACTTTTCACCAATACAGTTCCCTGCAGATGATAGAAACTCTGAATGGAAAACGACCCATTTTGATTTCCATTCCATTCACGATAACGTCTTAAAGCTTGATATACTTGGGCACGATGATCCGACTGTAATAAGAATGCTGCAGGATCTTAGTGGAATGGACCCAAAAACGATTCCAACTGATGATCCCGAAGTGATGAAGATTTTTAGTGGAACCGAATCATTAGGTGTAACCGAACAGCAAATTATGTGTAAAACAGGTACACTTGGAATCCCTGAATTCGGGACACGTTTCGTACGCCAAATGCTTGAAGATACAAAACCAACAACGTTCTCTGAACTTGTCCAAATTTCTGGTCTGTCACACGGAACAGATGTATGGCTGGGAAATGCACAAGAATTAATTCATAACAACATCTGTAATCTGAGTGAAGTTATCGGTTGTCGTGATGATATCATGGTCTACCTTATTTATCAGGGACTAGAACCATCATTTGCTTTTAAAATCATGGAGTCGGTTCGTAAAGGGAAAGGTCTCTCTGAAGACATGGAAGCGGAAATGCGCCGTAATGAAGTACCGGAATGGTATATTGATTCTTGTAAAAAGATTAAATATATGTTCCCTAAGGCCCACGCAGCTGCTTATGTTTTAATGGCAGTTAGAATTGCCTATTTTAAGGTACATCTTCCGCTCTTATACTATGCAGCCTATTTTACCGTTCGTGCAGAAGATTTTGATTTGGAAGTAATGACAAGAGGTTCTGAATCCATTCGGGCAAAAATTGAGGAAATCAATGCAAAAGGACTTGAAGCCTCAAATAAGGAAAAAAACCTATTAACCGTTCTCGAGTTGGCCCTTGAAATGGTGGAAAGGGGCTTTTCTTTCCAAAACTATGACCTATATAAATCTGACGCGTCTGAGTTTATTATTGAAGGAAATTCTTTAATCCCCCCATTTAATTCAATACCAGGGCTCGGAACGAATGCCGCTTATAACATTGTAAAGGCAAGAAAAGATGGAGAATTTCTATCGAAAGAAGACCTACAGCAACGTGGTAAAGTATCAAAAACTATTCTAGAATATTTAGACAAGCAAGGTTGCCTTGGAGCTTTACCAGAACAAAATCAGCTTTCCCTATTCTAGATGGTAATAACCTTGATTTAATGCGATTCGGTTTGCATATAAAATTTGGTTATGGTATAGTTTTATTGGAAATACTAAGAAATACTCTCGTGTTAAAGAGTGGGGAAACCCGCTCTTTCGTTTTTGTATTGGATAATTTTACAGAGTTATTGATAAAACTTTCCGTGAAATACGTATAATATGGGTGAAAATGTCGGTAAAGGAGGTTAAACATGAGCAAAGTAACGGAAGTAGTAGAAGAGCTAACGCAGCCAATTTTACAAGAATTAGATTTAGAATTGGTGGAAATTGAGTTTGTCAAAGAAGGGAAAAACTGGTTTCTTCGCGTATATATTGATAAAGAAAACGGTGTTGATATTGAGGACTGTGGCACTGTCAGTGAACGACTTAGTGAAAAACTCGATGAGCTTGACCCGATAACCCAAAATTATTTTCTTGAGGTATCCTCTCCTGGTGCAGAAAGACCGTTGAAAAAGGCGAAGGACTTCGAAAAGGCAATTGGTAAAAATGTGTTCATTAAAACATACGAGCCCATTGACGGTGAAAAAGGATTTGAAGGAAAGTTACTTGATTATGATGGGCAGACAGTAAAAGTTGAAATCAAAATCAAGACTCGTAAAAAAATCATCGAGATTCCTTTTGAAAAAGTGGCTAGTGCAAGGCTAGCAGTTATTTTTTCATAATAAAAGATAAATATATATGAAAGATAGGGGGATATGATCAAATGAGCAGCGAATTATTAGATGCTCTTACTATACTAGAAAGAGAAAAGGGCATTTCTAGAGATGTATTAATCGATGCGATTGAAGCCGCACTTATCTCGGCATATCGACGCAATTTCAATCAAGCCCAAAATGTTCGGATTGACTTGAATCTGGGAACAGGCTCCATGCGTGTTTTTGCCAGAAAAGAAGTGGTAGATGAAGTGTTTGACCCTCGTCTTGAAATATCATTAGCAGATGCCAGGAACATTAACCCTAATTATGCTGTAGAAGATGTAGTGGAAATGGAAGTAACACCTAAGGACTTCGGAAGAATTGCAGCTCAAACAGCAAAGCAAGTGGTTACACAAAGAGTTAGAGAGGCTGAAAGAGGCATAATTTATTCCGAGTTTATTGATCGTGAAGAAGATATCATGACCGGAATTGTTCAAAGACTTGATTCAAAGTTTATTTATGTAAGTCTTGGAAAGATTGAGGCTCTTCTCCCTGTTAATGAACAAATGCCAAATGAGCGGTATAAGCCACATGACCGAATAAAGGTTTTTATTACGAAGGTTGAGAAGACAACGAAGGGTCCACAAATTTTCGTATCTCGTACCCATCCTGGATTACTAAAAAGATTGTTCGAGATTGAAGTTCCAGAAATATATGATGGAACAGTTGAAATAAAATCAGTTGCTCGTGAAGCAGGCGACCGTTCAAAAATTTCTGTTCATTCGGATAATAATGAAGTTGACCCAGTTGGATCTTGCGTAGGTCCAAAAGGCACAAGGGTTCAAGCCGTTGTAAATGAATTAAAAGGTGAAAAAATCGATATTGTTAAATGGTCCGACAATCCTGTCATCTTTGTTGCAAATTCATTAAGCCCATCTAAAGTATTAGATGTCATGGTGAATGAGTCTGAAAAAGCAACCACTGTAGTTGTACCAGATTATCAACTTTCACTGGCAATTGGAAAACGCGGACAAAATGCCCGTTTAGCTGCAAAATTAACAGGTTGGAAAATAGATATCAAATCAGAAACAGAAGCACGTGAACTAGGAATCTATCCACGTGAAGAAATGATTCGGCTTTTTGATGATCAAGTAGATGTAGACTTTAATGAAGAAGAAGAAAAGGAATAAGAAGTGAGGTGAATGATCGTGAACAATCGTAAAAAAGTTCCTATGCGGAAGTGTGTCGCAACCGGTGAAATGAAGCCGAAAAAAGAACTCGTTCGCATCGTTCGCTCAAAAGAAGGGGATGTATCTATCGACTTGACAGGGAAAAAGTCGGGCAGAGGTGCATACCTTTCAAAGGACAAGGAAGCGGTCCTACTAGCCAAGAAAAAAAACATCCTATCTAATCATCTAGAAGTTTCGATTAATGAGACTTTATACGAGGAACTTTTAGAATTGATAGAAAAGGATAATAGGCAGTCCATATGAATACAAATCCATGGATGTCGTTACTTGGCTTAGCAAATCGAGCACGGAAAATCATATCGGGCGAAGAGCTTTCTGTTAAGGAGATTCGAAGCGGAAAAGCAAAGCTCGTTTTATTATCGGCAGATGCATCTGCAAATACGACAAAGAAAATTACAGATAAATGTAAATCATACGAAGTTCCATATAAACTAGTGGAAGATCGCCACCTTCTGGGCCAAGCGATTGGCAAGGAAGCCCGCGTTGTTGTAGCTGTACTGGATGATGGATTTGCAAAGAAATTGATGACGTTGCTCGATTAATTTTAGCGGGGGTGAAAATATGAGTAAAATACGTGTTTATGAGTACGCAAAAAAACACAATATTTCAAGTAAAGATGTAATAAATAAATTAAAAGAAATGAACATAGAGGTTTCAAATCATATGGCAACAATTGAGGATGCCGCGGTTGTAAAGCTTGACGCAACCTACAACAAAAATGAAAGCAAACCACAACAAAAGCAAGCTAGACCGCAACAGCAAAATCGCCAGAATCAGAAACCACAGCAGCAGGGAGTTAAACCACAAGTGCAAAGTAAAACAAGCCCAAAAGCTTTTGAGGACGACGACGCAAAGACTACAACTCCTAGCAAGGTAAAAGTGGTATCACCACCGAAAGCGGTTGACAGCAAAAAGCACAGTCAACAATTTCAATCTAAGGAAAATAAAGTTTTCAGCGCTGGAAAAGGGAATAAAAAACCTTTTAATAATAATAATCAAAATCGCAATAATAATAACAACCGGAAAAAGAATCATACTCCGGTTCAGCAAACACAGCCTCAGGTAAAGAAGGTAAAAGAACTTCCAACTAAAATTACTTTTAGTGAATCTCTTACTGTAGGCGAACTTGCTAAAAAAATCTACCGCGAACCTTCCGAAATTATCAAGAAGCTCTTTCTACTGGGAGTAATGGCAACCATTAATCAGGTGTTAGATAAAGACGCAATTGAATTAATTGCCAGTGAATACGGGGTTGAGGTCGAAGAAGAAATTAAAATCGATACAACAGATCTTGAAGTTTATTTTACTGAAGACACACCTGAAGATCTTGTAGAAAGACCTTCAGTAGTTACGATTATGGGTCACGTTGACCACGGTAAAACCACATTGCTTGATTCCATTCGTAACACAAAAGTTACAGAAGGTGAAGCAGGGGGAATTACCCAGCATATTGGTGCATACCAAGTTGTTGAAAACGGGAAGAAGATTACATTCCTTGATACTCCGGGACATGCTGCATTTACAACGATGCGTGCACGTGGTGCGAAAATCACAGATATTACAATCCTTGTAGTTGCTGCTGATGATGGTGTAATGCCGCAAACAGTTGAAGCGATTAACCATGCGAAGGCTGCAGAGGTTCCAATTATCGTTGCCGTTAATAAGATGGATAAAGAGGCTGCGAACGCAGATCGTGTTATGCAAGAGCTTACCGAGCATGGATTAGTGTCCGAAGCTTGGGGTGGAGATACAATCTTTGTTCCACTATCCGCGAAAACTGGGGAAGGAATCGATAATCTGTTGGAAATGATTCTACTTGTTAGTGAAGTGGAAGAATGGAAAGCAAACCCTAATCGTAAAGCAGTTGGAACAGTAATTGAGGCACAATTAGATAAAGGCCGTGGATCAGTGGCTACTTTGCTTGTTCAGAATGGTACATTGAAAATCGGTGATCCAATTGTTGTAGGAAACACGTATGGCCGTGTTCGTGCAATGGTAAATGATTTAGGACGCCGAGTGAAAGAAGCTGGACCATCAACACCTGTTGAAATTACAGGTTTAAGTGATGTTCCACAAGCTGGTGACCGTTTCGTTGTATTTGACGATGAAAAAACTGCTCGTCAAGTTGGGGAAGCACGTGCACAACAAGCACTTGCGGCTCAACGCGGAGAGAAATCAATCGTCAGCCTTGATAATTTATTTGAGCAGTTAAAACAGGGTGAGATGAAGGATTTAAATATCATCCTCAAAGCCGATGTTCAAGGTTCGGCTGAAGCCGTAGCAGCCTCACTGCAAAAAATTGACGTTGAAGGCGTAAATATCAAAATTATTCATAGTGGTGCTGGTGCCATCAATGAATCAGATATTACCCTTGCCTCTGCTTCTAATGCCATTGTAATCGGCTTTAACGTTCGTCCTGATGTTAATGCGAAGCGCGCAGCTGAACAAGAAAAGGTCGACGTTCGACTTCACAGTATTATTTACAAGGTAATAGAAGAAATCGAAGCTGCAATGAAGGGTATGCTTGATCCAGAATTTAAAGAAAAAGTAATTGGTCAAGCGGAAATTCGTCAAACCTTTAAAGTTTCAAAGGTTGGAACCATTGCCGGTTCTTATGTAACAGACGGGAAAATAACTCGTGATAGCGGAATTCGTTTGATTCGTAACGGTGTTGTCATCTTTGAAGGAAATATCGATGCATTAAAACGTTTTAAAGATGATGCCAAAGAGGTTTCACAAGGTTATGAATGTGGTATTACCATTAAGAACTTCAATGATGTTAAAGAAGGAGATATTATTGAAGCTTACGTAATGGAAGAAATTGAACGTAAATGATCGTAGGTTTAGCCGTTTGTGAATGTATCATCTACGATGCTCATTCTTTAAAAGAGAAACGGGCTGTATTACAGCGAATTCTTACCAGGTTAAAACAAAAATTTAATGTATCAGTTTCAGAAGTTGGCTATCAGGATGTGTGGCAAAGGACGAAAATAGCCATTGTGGCCGTAACATCGAATCGGGTAATGACTGAACTGGAACTGCAAAATGCATTTAAATTAATTGATTCTTTTCCTGAGATTGAAAGAACGATCACCGAAGTAGAATGGCTTTAAGTTAAGAGGTGAAGTGATGAGCCACAGAGCAAATCGTGTTGGAGAGCAAATGAAGAAAGAACTAAGTGACATCATCGGGCGGAAAATTAAGGATCCCCGGATCGGCTTCGTGACGGTTACAGATGTTCAAGTAACAGGAGATCTCCAACAAGCAAAAGTATATATTTCTGTTTTGGGCGATGAAGAGCAAAAGGAAAACACGCTTAAAGGTCTTGCAAAGGCGAAAGGATTTATCCGAACTGAAATTGGACATCGTATACGTTTACGCAAGACTCCTGAGATCCTTTTTGAATGGGATGAATCGATGGATTATGGAAATCGAATCAATTCTCTCATTCATCAATTGCACCATGAAGAAAGAAGCATGGAAAAAAATGAAGAAGAATAAATGGATAGACAATTGTCTATCCTTTTTTTTCGATACAAAATTGAATTGGAGTGACCGGCGATGGAAGGAATCATCCCTTTATATAAACCGGCAGGACTAACGTCGCATGATTGTGTTTTTAGATTAAGAAAAATATTAAAAACAAAAAAGGTGGGCCATACGGGCACACTTGACCCAGATGTGACCGGAGTTCTTCCTATTTGTATTGGTAGAGCAACAAAAGTTGCAGAATACATAACTGACGCTGGAAAGAGTTATGAAGGAGAAGTGACACTTGGATACTCCACAACAACCGAGGATGCTTCAGGAGAAATGGTTGAAGAGAAAAAGGTAGAAGGTACCATAAGTAGGAAAGAAATCCTTCAAGTCCTCAATTCTTTCACTGGTGAAATAGAACAAACACCACCGATGTTTTCAGCGGTAAAAGTGAATGGGACTCGTTTATACGAATATGCCCGCAAAGGAATAGAAGTGGAACGTCCTACGAGAAAGGTAACTATCTATTCGATGGAGCTGCTTGACGATAGAGAGGAATTTTCAGGTGAAACTGTCTCATTTCGATTTAGAGTGAGTTGCAGCAAAGGAACCTATATCAGGACACTAGCAGTAATGATTGGCGAAGAACTTGGCTATCCTGCACATATGTCAAATTTAATTAGGACCCAATCATCTGCGTTTACAATTGATGATTGTTTGACTTTTGAACAGATTGAAAAATCAGTGGAAGCTGGTACGATATCCTCCTTTTTAAGACCTTTAGAAATGGCACTTTCTCATTTGCCGAAATACATAATAAATGATAAAGTAGCAGAGAAAGTGAAAAATGGCGCACTTTTACCAATACCAGAGCATTTAAAAAATAGTAACGGACCTATTAGCGCTGAAACGGAAGAAGGCAAAGCACTTGCCATTTATTCGGTACACCCGAACAAACCAGGGCTGTTGAAACCGGTTAAAGTTTTGCGTAATGATCAAGGTTAAAAAGGTTACGGTCAGAAAAGGTGAGTTTCATTGGAAGTAATAAAATTAGAATTCCCATTAAATATAGAAAAAACGCAAATACCTCCATTATCAATGGCACTTGGTTATTTTGACGGAGTTCATCTTGGTCATCAAAAGGTTATTCTTGAAGCTAAAAAACAAGCTAATCAAAAAGGACTGCTGTCCGCCGTTATGACCTTTGATCCTCATCCATCCGTTGTTTTAGGCAAAAATGAAAAGCATGTTCAATATATAACACCGCTAGCCGAAAAAATTAATTTAATTGAGGAACTAGGCATCGATTATCTATTTATCGTAAATTTTACGGCAGAATTTGCAAACCTGCTTCCCCAAGAATTTATCGATCAGTATGTTATTGATTTGAATGTAAAACATGTCGTGGCAGGATTTGATTTCTCTTATGGCCGTATGGGAAAAGGATCCATGGAAATTTTACCCTTTCATTCAAGAGAGAAATTCACTTTCACCATCGTTGATAAATTCACTAGTGGTGATGAGAAAGTAAGTTCAACGCGAATTCGTCAATATATAAAAAACGGAAGAACCACTGAGCTGCCTGAATTACTTGGCAGGTTCTATACCACAGCCGGCATAGTCGTCCATGGGGATAAAAGAGGCAGGACAATTGGTTTCCCTACTGCAAATGTAGATACAATGGATGAATTTATTTTACCCCCTCTGGGTGTTTACGCCGTACAAATCAAGATCGGTCAAGACTGGTACGAAGGTGTTTGTAATGTTGGCTACAAACCAACATTCAATAAAGACGCTTTAAAGGTTTCAGTAGAGGCCCATATCTTTAACTTCAAAAAAGATATTTATGGAAAGAAAGTAACCATCGAATGGCACCAATACCTAAGAAAAGAACAAAAATTCTCGGGAATTGATGAACTGGTGGCACAAATCGAAAAAGACAAACAGAATGCAATTGAATACTTTAATTATAGGCTACGTTAAAGCTGAGTATTGATTTTGGCACTCTGTTGATTTGCGCGGAAGGCACGAAGACTCCTGCGGGAGGACGGGGCAGGGGAAACCCCGCAGGCGCTAAGGCGCCGAGGAGGCTCCCCGGACCGCCCGCGGAAAGCGAAGTGCCTCGTGACGGGCAAAAACCGGCTGTCCCTGCGATGATTATTCGAAGAAGCTTTCCTTAGTCGAGCGCAAATCAACAGACTAATTTAGTACAGTTTAATAAATAGCTTTTTTAGCGATTAACTTGCAATTTGTCGTAAAACGTTGTATTCTTATTAACGTATTAAAAATAACCTTTGCTTGGCAAGTCGAGTCACCGACGCTTGCTCAGTAACAGGGGATAGTAAATTTAGGAGGTGAATAGGATGGCAATCACACAAGAACGTAAAAACGAACTTATCGCTGAGTATAAAACTCATGATAATGACACTGGATCTGCAGAGGTTCAAATCGCTGTCCTTACTGAATCAATCAACAATTTGAATGAGCACTTACGTACTCATAAGAAGGACCACCACTCACGTCGCGGTCTGTTGAAAATGGTTGGTAAGCGTCGTAATCTTTTAACGTACCTACGTAATAAAGATGTTCAACGTTACCGTGAATTAATCAATAAGCTAGGACTTCGTCGATAATCAAAAGAAGCGGGATTTTTCCCGCTTTTTTGTTAGGTTTAAAAAAGATAGCACCTAGTGCAAGATAAATATATTATATACATATTTTAAGTCGCGAAAATTTGAGCATACTATAAGTATATTTGTATTGATAACATAAGCTTTATAAGCTTTTTTATATTAGATGATTAGAGCGATATTATTTCGCATTATCCTCTAAAGTGATTTAGATAGAGAGGGGTAACAATATGGAACAAACGAAACACGAATATTCCATGGATTGGGCTGGACGTAAATTAACTGTTGAAATTGGACAACTAGCCAAACAGGCAAATGGAGCAGTAATGGTCCGTTATGGAGATACTGCAGTTCTAAGTACAGCTACAGCTTCAAAAGAACCAAAAAACTTAGACTTCTTTCCATTAACATGTAACTATGAAGAGCGATTATATGCGGTCGGGAAAATACCTGGCGGATTTATTAAACGTGAAGGTCGTCCTAGTGAAAAAGCTATCTTGGCGAGTCGATTAATTGACCGTCCAATTCGTCCACTTTTTGCAGATGGTTTCCGTAATGACGTGCAAGTAATCAGCATTGTTATGAGTGTGGATCAAGATTGCTCATCAGAGATGGCAGCAATGTTTGGATCATCTTTAGCACTTTGTACATCTGACATTCCATTCGAGGGACCGATTGCAGGTGTAATCGTTGGCAGAGTCGATGGAGCATTTGTAATTAACCCAACAGTAGAACAAGCCGAAAAAAGCGATATTCATTTAACTGTTGCCGGTACGAAAGATGCGATAAACATGGTTGAAGCTGGTGCTGATGAAGTTTCTGAGGAAGTCATGCTTGAGGCTATTATGTATGGACATGAAGAAATTAAGCGCCTCATTGAATTCCAAGAAAAAATTATGGCTGAAGCTGGCAAGGAAAAAAGAGAAATTATTCTTTATGAACTTGATAAAGATTTAGAAGCTGAAGTTAGAGAAATGTGTGAAACTGATATGGTAACCGCCATTCAAGTGCAGGAAAAGCATGCACGTGAGGATGCCATTAAAGAAGTAAAGAATCGTGTAATCGCTAAATTCCAAGAGAATGAGGCAACAGACGATGACATGAAACAAGTAAAACAAATTTTAGATAAAATCGTTAAAGGTGAAGTTCGTCGTTTAATAACCGTTGAAAAGATTCGTCCAGACGGTCGGAAAATCGATGAAATTCGTCCATTATCTTCACAGGTAGGTATTTTACCAAGGACACATGGTTCTGGTTTGTTTACACGTGGACAAACTCAAGCATTAAGTATTTGTACATTAGGAGCAATGGGTGATGTGCAAATTCTAGATGGTTTAGGAATAGAAGAAGAAAAGCGTTTTATGCATCATTACAATTTCCCTCAATTTAGTGTTGGGGAAACTGGACCAATCCGTGGACCAGGTCGTCGTGAGATCGGACATGGTGCTCTAGGTGAGCGAGCATTAGAACCAATTGTACCTTCTGAAAAGGATTTCCCATATACGATTCGCCTTGTTTCTGAAGTCCTTGAATCTAATGGTTCTACCTCTCAAGCGAGTATTTGTGCAAGTACACTTGCGATGATGGATGCTGGTGTTCCGATTAAAGCCCCAGTTGCTGGAATTGCGATGGGACTAGTAAAATCTGGTGAACATTACACCGTTTTATCTGATATTCAAGGTATGGAAGACCATCTAGGTGATATGGATTTCAAAGTGGCAGGAACGGCTAAAGGTGTAACTGCACTTCAGATGGATATAAAAATTAAAGGACTTTCTCGTGAAATCCTAGAAGAAGCACTTCAACAGGCAAAGAAGGGTAGAATGCATATTCTTGATTCTATGCTTGCAACAATAACAGAGCCAAGAAGTGAGCTTTCAAAATTTGCACCCAAAATCTTAACAATGAAAATTAACCCGGATAAAATTCGTGATGTTATTGGACCAAGCGGTAAGCAAATCAATAAGATCATCGAAGAAACTGGTGTTAAAATCGATATTGAACAAGATGGAACTGTATTTATTGCCTCAACTGACCAAGCAATGAACCAAAAAGCAAAGAAAATTATCGAAGATATCGTACGCGAGGTTGAAGTTGGCCAAATGTACCTTGGTAAGGTTAAGCGAATTGAAAAATTCGGTGCTTTTGTTGAGATCTTTGCTGGTAAAGATGGACTTGTCCATATTTCTGAATTGGCCGAGGAACGAGTTGGTAAGGTCGAAGACGTTATTGCAATCGGTGATGAAATTTTAGTCAAAGTTACTGAAATCGATAAACAAGGACGTGTAAACCTTTCACGTAAGGCAATTTTAAAAGAACAACGTGAGAAGGCTGAAAAAGCAGCAGAAAAACAGTAAGAAAGCCTCACTAGGAATAATAGAAAGGTCAGGGGGAACCCTGACTTTTTCCATGTAAGGCGCTTCGGCTTTTAGTTCTACCTTGTCCCCATTATTCATATATTCTGTATGAAGGGGGAAGGTAAATGAAGAAGTTAAGTTTGATCGCTCTCATTTTATTTGTAGCGTGGTTTTCTGTTAACAATCCTCTTGTAAATACATATGTTGCTTCATTAAAAGGAAACGTGGTTACTGTAGGAAAGCAAGAAAATCCGTTATATCAAAGTATTATTAAAAATGCTTCTACATATAATATACCGCCTTCCAATGCTAAAATTGATCAAGTGTGGAAAGCAATCCCAGGCTATAATGGGTTAACTGTCGATATTGAAGCTTCATATAAAAATATGAAAAAAAGCGGCATTTTCGATGAAAAAAAAATAGTATATAAACAAACCACACCATCGGTACATCTTAAGGATTTGCCTCCATCTCCCATTTATCGCGGGCATCCTGACAAACCAATGGTAAGCTTCATTATCAATGTAGCATGGGGAAACGAATATTTACCTGAAATGCTTGCCGCACTTAAAAAACACCAAGTAAAAGCAAGCTTTTTCCTCGAGGGAAGATGGGTAAAAAATAATCCTGACTTGGCAAAAATGATTGTGAGTGCAGGTCATGAAGTTGGGAATCACTCCTATACACATCCTGACATGAAGAGAATTACTGCTGCACAAACAAGGGAGCAATTGTTAAAAACAAATGAAGTCATTGAAGCAGCTACAGGTAATAAGAGCATTTGGTTTGCACCACCCAGCGGCAGTTACCGGGACGAAACTGTTAAAATAGCTGCTGAATTAAAAATGAAGACCGTTATGTGGACGGTAGATACGATAGATTGGCAAAAACCTACACCTGACCAACTAATCAATCGAGTTATTTCTAAGATTGATAATGGCTCAATGGTCCTCATGCATCCAACAGAGTCTACCGCAAAATCATTAGATCGCTTAATCACACTCATTGAAGAAAAAAGTTTAAAAATAGGGACTGTTAGCGATTTAATGAGCGAAGAAAGAATTCTGAAATAAATTAACCAAATAATCCAGATAATAATTGATAAAGCTCTAGTTTCCGCTTTCTATAGATAGGAGGATTTTGATGATTAACAGATATTCTTGCAAAAATGGAGTAAGAATTGTATTAGAAAATATACCAACAGTGAGATCTGTAGCAATTGGAGTATGGATCGGCACTGGCTCAAGAAATGAAAATCCCCAAACGAATGGAATTTCACACTTTTTAGAGCATATGTTTTTTAAAGGTACAACAACAAGGTCAGCGAAAGAAATAGCAGAATCCTTTGATAGCATTGGAGGGCAAGTAAATGCCTTTACCTCAAAGGAGTACACTTGTTACTACGCTAAAGTTTTGGATACACATGCGCAATTCGCTTTGGATGTATTAGCTGATATGTTCTTCAATTCAACCTTTGTTGAAGAGGAATTAAATAAAGAAAGAAATGTAGTTCTAGAAGAAATTAAAATGTATGATGATACTCCAGATGATATTGTTCATGATTTACTTAGCAGGGCTATTTATGGAGACCATCCTCTAGGTTACCCTATATTAGGTACAGAAGAAACGCTAAATACGTTTACCGGAGATACGCTTAAAGACTATATCCACAATCATTACACACCGGAAAATGTCGTAATTTCAATTGCGGGAAATGTTTCTGAAAGTTTTATTAAGGAAGTGGAAAAGTATTTCGGGTCGTATGAAGGCGGGAAAAGTGCGATCACAGAAAACATTCCAACGTTCCATTCCAATCGATTATCGCGAAAGAAAGAAACAGAACAAGCACACCTATGTATTGGTTTTGAAGGCTTAAAGATAGGACATGAAGACGTCTACAGCTTAATTATTTTAAATAACATCCTAGGCGGCAGTATGAGCAGCAGGTTGTTCCAAGAAGTTCGTGAACAGCGAGGGTTAGCCTATTCTGTCTTCTCTTACCATTCTGCTTACCAGGATAATGGAGTGGTAACCGTCTATGGAGGAACTGGTGCAAAGCAACTTGATGTACTATTTGAAACCATTCAAGAAACATTAGAAAAATTAAAACAAGATGGTATTACTGAAAAAGAATTAATTAATAGTAAAGAGCAATTAAAAGGAAGCTTAATGTTAAGTTTAGAAAGTACAAATAGCAGGATGAGCCGAAACGGCAAAAATGAGCTATTATTGAAGCGCCACCGTTCATTGGATGAAATTATTGAACAAATTGACCAAGTAACCAAGCAAAGTGTAGATGGAATGGCTACCTCTGTATTTACAAACAAGTATTCTGTTTCCTTGATCAGTCCAGACGGAGAATTACCAAAAGGTTTAAGATAAAAGAAAAAACAGTTCACCTGAACTGTCAGATTGTCGAGAAAGGTATCTCTCTCGGCAATTTTTATTTTTTTGCCTGCCCAAAGGCCTGTTGATTTCCGCTCCAGGTGCTTCGCTTTCCGCGGGCGTGCCGGGGAGCCTCCTCGGCGCTTAAGCGCCTGTGGGGTCTCCCCAGCCCCGTACTCCCGCAGGAGTCTTCACACCTTCCGCTCCAATCAACAGGGAGAAATGCCCAGGAGATTGCCACACACTTTTTCCAAACCGGCTAA
>NZ_JACCBX010000003.1 GCF_013409995.1 Neobacillus driksii | reverse complement strand
CCAATGGGAGCAGGCTTTGACCAATCAGGAATGGGAGGACCAATGGGAGCAGGCTTTGACCAATCAGGAATGGGAGGACCAATGGGAGCAGGCTTTGACCAATCAGGAATGGGAGGACCAATGGGAGCAGGCTTTGACCAATCAGGAATGGGAGGACCAATGGGAGCAGGCTTTGACCAATCAGGAATGGGAGGACCAATGGGAGCAGGCTTTGACCAATCAGGAATGGGAGGACCAATGGGAGCAGGCTTCGGTCAGCCAGGAATGGGAGGACCAATGGGAGCAGGCTTCGGTCAGCCAGGAATGGGAGGACCAACGGGAGCAGGCTTCGGTCAACCAGGAATGGGAGGACCAATGGGAGCAGGCTTCGGTCAGCCAGGAATGGGAGGACCAATGGGAGCAGGCTTTGACCAATCAGGAATGGGAGGACCAATGGGAGCAGACTTCGGTCAACCAGGAATGGGAGGACAAATGCCATTTGGATACCCACAAATGGGCCCTTCACCGCAGGCAATGGGAGCTCAAGATTTTGAGGCACCAGAAATGGGAATGCCTTATGAAGGCGGTCAAATGCCATCCATGCAACAGCAATTTCCTGCACAGGGCGGCTTACCAGTAGGAGCAGGTGGTGACTGTGGCTGTGGTGGACCGCAACCACAAGCTGTACCACAATATAACTTCGTGCCGCCAACGCCGCCAATTTATAGCGCACCATATACAGGACCAACAAATGTAGCGCAGCCTCCATTTATGAACCCGTATGGAATGGGACCTATGGATGGAATGATGCGTTACGATGATGAAAGCAATGAGTATGACTTTTAAGCAAAAAGGAGACGATGATTATTTCATTCGTCTCCTCTCTTATTTACGTTCGCAATTTAAAGAAAATATAGTGGAAATGGTGCCTTATCGGAAAAGTGTGATTCGGATAAAAACGGATAAAACTTCTTATATGCTTAAAGGGTTCCATACAAATAAACGACTTCGCCTGCAGGAAGCATTTACTGCTACACTTAGGAAAGAAGGTTTTTCAAAAACCTATCTATTTGTCCATCCCCAAATAAAAGAACCTCTCTTTTTTGAAGGGACCTATTTTGGGTGTATGGAATACATTCCCCCGAATCGAATACCTTTTTCATTCCAATCACAGAAAAATCGGCAGGAGGGGCTTGAACTTTTAGAACAGTACCATCAAGTAACGTCATCCTTTGAATCAAGGTATCGAACACTAATCCCAAAAGGGATAATTATTGAAAAATGGAGAGACAGAGGTAAAACCTTTTCCTCCAATATCTCTACTTTGAAATACTTTATAAATGATAAAGTATTGGCGGACATGATAAATTGGGCACAATGGTCGCTTAGTGGAATGGAAAAAAATCGATCAATGTTTTTGAATGAGCCATTTTGCATTCTTCACGGAGACGTGGCACATCATAATTTCTTACGTGATACGAATGGAGTTTTACATCTGATTGATTTTGATTTAATTAGTATTGGTCCAGCGTCCCTAGATTATTTACAATATGCGAATCGAATTCTCCCTAGTTTGGACTGGTCATTTGACAGGCTGGCTCAGTTTCCACAATATGAAGATCTTTTGAATGAGAAGGCATTTCTATACGCATTAGCATACCCTGCAGATATTTTCCGCGAATGGAACAGACTTATTCGTGAAGGTTCGTATAGAGACCACAAAAAATATAATCAAGTTGTGGAGTTAACGAATGGTCAGTTTTATTCAAGGAAAAAATTTATTGATCGTTTACAATTGATGACGAACTAATTCTCATGGACTATTCTGGCAGAATAAATCCCCTCAGGAGCTCACAACCTAACCATGAGCATATTTATTTTGCTCATGCATCCTAGAGGGGGTTTTTCGCTTGAACTTGAAACAGTGGATGATTCCTCTGTCCGCCTTACTAGCTGTTGGGCTGTCAGGTTGTGCAAATGATGACCGTGCTGCTACGAACAACGATAACAAAAACATGGGCCAGCCGGTGGGCTACTATTCCGATGAAAACCATAAAAACGGTTCTAATGGAATGCCTGGGGATAATGATGGTCCAGTAACAGAATATATGGACCATAATCTTGGTGTTGAAAACCAATCCAATAATGAAGAACGAAGAAAAAGGTTTAGTGATAGAGATGAAAATGGTAATCCGCCAAACCCAACAAAACCACTTGCAAACCATGACCATAACTTTTTCCAAAGGGATAATAAGTTTAGTACCAGTGATGCGAATTATCATGGTCATATGAATCAAAGACTTGGGAATACAGGTACGACAACGAAGCCTGAATCTCAAGATCGTATCACAGAAAGAATTAAAAGCAGAGTGGCAGACGTGGAAAATGTTCAACAGGTTCGCTCAGTTGTTTACGGCAATTCAGTAATGGTTTCTGTCAAATTAAACAATAACAATCGAACTGAGGAAACCAAAAAGGCTATCCAAGACGCAGTTAAGCCTTTGGCCGGCGGGAGATCAGTTCAGGTTATTACGGATGATGGAACAATTGGACGTGACCGTAACAGAAACAACGATTCTCAACCATTAGAACCTAATAGCCGTAAATAAAAAAATGAATGAGAGGCAAAGCTGAAAGTGGCTTTGTCTCTTTCATTTTTTTCAAATAGGATAAAAAGGGAAAATAAGGCTAAACTAGTATTGAAGATGAGTTAGAGCTCTAATAATAAGAGGTGATTATGCATGAGGTTCAATTGGGTAGCTCAGTATCGGCTTGGTTTAGCCTTTGTTACGGTTGTTCTCTTCATGTCTATCGGAATGGTGCCAGGAATAGTAGAAACTGTTTTCGCCGAACAAATGAAAAACCATCAGGATCAACAAAAGTCGGAACCTCAGCAATTGACCATTATTTTAGAAAGAATCTATCTTGATGGAGAAATGAGTGAGGAAGTAGTTCTTGATTCTTACTGGTCTATTGAAAACTTTTGGGCCAAATATGAGCAATGGCAGTTAGTTGATATGGATGAATCCACTATGGTGTTTAGAAAACAAGTGGATGATATTTCACCATTACTAAAAACGAATGGCTATTTTGGAATTACTGATGATGGCGTGTTGACCATTTATAATGGCCGTCCCGATCCATCCCGAATCATTCAATCTTTTTTTCAGATAGATGTGAAAAAGCTCGAAAGCAAAAAGCAAGAAGAGCTGATTCAAGGTATTCCAATTAAGACAAGAGACCGTTATGTAGAGGTACTAGAAACATTTAAGCCTTATTCGATGCAAGAATAATTATACCCTAAAGGATTCTGGGCTTCATGAACTATTCATTGGGGTCCATTATTGCGTTTCTAAAAGGATTTTGGGCTTCATGAACCATTCATGAGCGCTTCATGAGGCCCGTTTTTGCTTTTTAAAAGGATTTTGGGCTTCATAACCCCTTCATGAGGCCCATTTTTGTTTTTTTAAAAGATATTGGGCTTCATGAACACTATATGAGGTCCATTATTGCATTTTCAATAGGCTTTTGGGCTTCATGAATCATTCATGAGGTCCATTTTGCGTCTTCAATAAGAATTCGCTCACCTAAACCTGTTTTCTCATCCTAAAGTTGTAGTTAAAGTTCAAGCTTTTTTCTGAGGGAAGTATTTCCAGAATCCTTTAAGCTAAAGACATCAAGAAAAACACTTAAAGGAGCGATTGAAATGAAAAAAGTTGTTATGATTACGGGTGCCTCTAAAGGTTTAGGCAGAGC
Source organism: Neobacillus driksii (assembly GCF_013409995.1). Taxonomy (GTDB): domain Bacteria; phylum Bacillota; class Bacilli; order Bacillales; family Cytobacillaceae; genus Neobacillus; species Neobacillus driksii. Next base: position 578,372 of record NZ_JACCBX010000003.1, on the reverse strand, counting down.
ATTAACACTAGCATTTGCAAAAGAAGGAGCGCGGTTAGCGATTTGTTCGAGAACATCGAGAGGCTTGTCAAAAGTTAAGGAAGAGGCAGAAGCATTTGGTGCAGAAGTACTCGCTGTAACAGCAGATATTTCACTAACTAGAGATGTAGAACGATTTGTCGCCATGACTGAAGAGGCATTTGGTCAAATTGATATTCTCATAAATAATGCTTCGATTCTCGGACCAAGTCCAATGCCATTATTGCTTGACTATCCAGAAGAGGATTTTGCTGAAGTGTTACGAGTTAATTCCATCTCCCCATTCCTCGTAGCCAGAAGAGTGATTCCTGGTATGCTGCAGCGCGATCAGGGCTCTATCATTAATGTAACTTCAGAAGCAGGGCATGTGGGGTATGCTGGCTGGGGTGCATACGGTATTTCGAAATTTGCTGTTGAGGGTCTGACAGAGACCTGGGCAGATGAATTAAGCTCTACGAATGTACGAGTAAATATGGTGGATCCGGGTGAAATGGATACAGACATGCACCAATTAGCGGTTCCTGACTGTGATTATCCATTAGCAAAACCAGAAGATGTCGTTAACGTGTTTTTATATCTAGCTTCAGATAAGTCACTTGGAGTAACAGGTCAGCGGTTTGAAGCTCAAGAGTTTACGGGGGAGGGATTGTAATGACTGCCACTGCATTTGATTTCTATTTACCTTCTGAGTTAAATGCTTCTCATCCACCTGAACGGAGGGGCATTAGAAGAGATCATGTTAGGATGATGGTTTTAAATAAAAATACAGGTTCTGTCAGCCATGACAAATTCTTTCGGCTTGCTGATTACTTAAAGCCTGGGGACCTGGTTGTCATGAACAACAGCCGAACAGTACCCGCCATTTTAAAGGCAGGTTTATATAGAAATACAAAACGTATCCTGCAAGAAGTTGAAATTAGACTTGCAAGACGACGCAATGAAGAGACTTGGGACGCTTTAGTCGTGACAGAGGAAGCTAGATTAGGTGATATCCTGCAATTTTCATCCGACCTATCTGCAGTCGTTATTGATATGAAAGAGGGCTCCCCGCTCAAAACAATCCTTTTCTCCAAAAAAGGTACAGACCTTTTTAATAGTATTTATGCTATTGGGGAACCCGTTCGTTATGAATATATTCATAACAAATGGGGGTTGGACTACTATCAAACCGTATTTGCCAGCCATCCTGGCTCAGTAGAAATGCCTTCCGCAGGCAGAGCATTCAGCTGGGAACTGCTATTTACCCTTCAGAGGAAGGGGATTGAGCTCGATTTTATTCAGCTTCATACGGGTCTTAGTTATTTGTTGGATGATGAATTGGAGACATCGCCGGCTGATAATTACGAAGAATACCATCTTTCCGGAAAAACGATTGAAAAAATTTGTAAAACAAAAGCGTCAGGCGGCCGGGTAATTGCAGTTGGTACTACGGTAGTGAGAGCACTAGAAAGCGCAGGGATTACTGGGGAGTTGAATGGCATTACCAATCTTTACATCAATCAAAATTTCAAATTGAAAATGGTAGATGGCATTATTACCGGTCTCCATGAACCAAAGGCGAGCCATTTAGATATGCTGACTGCGTTCGTACCTCAAAATTTGTTATGGAATGCCTATCAAGAGGCAATTGGAGAGCGGTACTTGTGGCATGAATTTGGGGATATGAATTTAATTTTATAAAGGGGTATTACTATGCACTTTCACCATATTGCGATTGAAGTAAAGGATTTGGAGACATCGGCGGCATTCTATCAAAAATATATCGGTCTTCAGGAAGAAAGCCGTTTTCTTTTTGGTGGAGAGAAGATTATCTTTTTAAAAGCTGATAATTTTCGAATGGAACTGATTTCTACCACAGAACAATCATCCAATAACCATTCATCCATTCATCTATGCTTTGAGGTCGACAGCATAGATGATGTAACCCAGCATTTTAATGAAAATGGTATCTTCGCAATCGACGGTCCCTATAAGCTTGAAAATGGCTGGGAAACTATTTTTTATCAGGGACCTGAGAATGAGATAATCGAGTTCATGCAGATTGGAAGAAAAGCTGACAAATAAAAACGTCAGCTTTTTCGTTACTTCCTGCTTGCCTATAAGTTTATGCTGCGACTATGATTTAATCATTAGATAGAAAATTGGGAGAGGTTGAAATGTCCAGAAATGAAGAAATCAGTATCTTAAAGGAAATTGCTGAGTTATTGAATGAAGGGACAGATTCCAAGACCGTTTTAGCAGGGGTTTTAAGAAAACTTTTAAACCTGACTGGACTGCAAACCGGCTGGATTTTTTTAATCGATGAAAAAGGGGCACATCAGCTGGCTGTCAAAGAGTCACTCCCGGAAGTTTTAGCAGATAACGATTACCAAAGAATGTGTCAGGGCGATTGCTGGTGTGTGGGGCGATATAATAGCGGTAAATTGAATAAGGCGGTCAACATTATCGAATGTCAGCGAATTGAAAATGTAATTCTTGAAAAAGCCGGTGACACAGGCGGTTTGACTCATCATGCCACCGTCCCCTTAAGGGCTGGAAATGAGCGATTTGGATTATTAAATGTCGGATCTCCTAATAAAACTCACTTTCAAAGAGATGAACTTGCCTTACTTGAGGCTGTTGCCTTTCAAATCGGAACTGCACTAAAAAGAATAAAATTAACCCAAAGGGAACAAGCGACTGCATTGATCTCCGAGCGGAATCGACTTGCCAGAGATTTGCATGATTCCGTTAATCAATTACTTTTTTCGCTAAGCCTAACTGCTAGAGCGGGCAGAGAAATGACAGAAAACGAAGAGGTTAAACAAACCTTTTCCTATATTCAGGACCTCGCACAGGACGCGCTCGGGGAAATGAGGGCACTGATTTGGCAGTTAAAACCTCAAGGACTTGAAAATGGAATCGTTAGTGCATTAAGCAGCTATGCAGAGATGTTGGGTTTAACGATAGAAGCAAAATTAAGTGGAATCTCTAGTTTTCCTGAGAAAGTGGAAGAAGCACTGTGGAGAATTGGACAGGAAGCACTTGGCAATTGTAAAAAGCATTCTCAAACAACACATGTGTCGTTATTGTTAAATAGAAGCAGTGATTCTGTAACAATGAAAATTCAAGATCAGGGCTGTGGGTTCTATTATGATGAGAGTTTTGAACTGGCATCGTTCGGATTGAAAAATATGAAAGCACGAACAGAGGGCTTAAACGGGACGTTCCACATAAACAGTGAACCAGGAAAAGGTACAGAGATTCAAATACAAATTCCAATTTAGGGGGAGAACAATGGGGATTCGTATATTAATCACAGATGATCATCATGTTGTAAGACGTGGACTGGCTTTTTTTCTAAAAACACAAAAAGATATTGAAATTATCGGAGAAGCGGGAAATGGCAGAGAGGCGGTGGAACTAACACGAACGTTGAAACCTGACCTTGTTCTGATGGATCTCGTAATGCCGGAGATGGACGGTATACAGGCCACAAAAATAATAAAAACGGAAATGCCTGAAATAAAAATCTTGATGTTGACAAGTTTTTCTGATCAAGATCATGTCATTCCAGCGTTAGAAGCTGGTGCTTCAGGCTATCAGTTAAAAGACATTGAGCCTGATGAATTAATTGATTGTATTAGAAAAATCATGAGTGGTGAAAATCAGCTTCATCCCAAAGCCACCTCTCATCTGCTTGCAAACCTATCAAATAAAGAAAATAAAGAGAGAAATTTATTAGAACAGCTAACAAAAAGAGAGCTAGATGTTCTTAAGGAAATTGCCAAAGGAAAAAGTAATAAGGAAATCGCATCTACACTATTTATAACTGAAAAAACGGTGAAAACGCATGTATCCAATCTCCTGGCTAAACTAGAAGTAGCCGACCGTACGCAAGCAGCTCTTTTTGCAGTTAAGAATCAACTTGTCGAGTAACCAGCGACCAAATAAGGTCGCTATTTTAATTTAACAGAAAACTTTTTCTCTTTATCTTCACAACCTTCTTTTTCAAATCCTTTATATTTATATGTTAGAATGGAATACATGAAACACTGGGGGAGAGAAAGCGATTGTACGAATTTATTAAAGGCTCGCTTGAGTTTGTGTGTCCTGAATATATTGTGATTGAGAATAATGGGATTGGCTATCAAATTTCAACACCTAATCCGTTTATTTATTCTAGTAAAATGAATACTAATGTTACTGTCTTTACATATCATTATGTTCGTGAAGATTTAATCGCGTTATATGGCTTTGAAACAAGAGAAGAAAAAAAACTGTTTACGAAATTGTTGAATGTTTCAGGAATCGGACCTAAAGGTGCATTAGCGATTTTAGCATCTGGTGAGGTGCAGCAGGTTGTTTCAGCGATTGAAAATGAGGATGAAAGCTACCTAATCAAGTTCCCAGGGGTGGGCAAAAAAACGGCTAGACAAATGATTCTTGATTTAAAAGGAAAATTACAGGATATTGTTCCTGATTATTTTCCGAATTTATTTAACGCTGATACATTACCAATTACAGCACTGTCTACCAATCATGCTTTTGAAGAGGCAATTCTTGCATTAAAAGCTCTTGGCTATTCAGACAAAGAAGTGAAAAAGATTTCACCAGAGTTACGAAAAGAACAGCTGTCAACCGACCAATATATTAAAAAAGCCCTGCAGCGGCTTTTAAAATAAGGTGATTATTCATGGATGAGAGAATTATTTCTAGTGAAGCAGACCAGAGCGAAATCTCCTTAGAGCAAAGCCTCAGACCGCAAACGCTAAAACAATACATTGGTCAGGATCAAGTGAAAAAAAGTCTTGAGATTTTCATTGAAGCGGCAAGACTTCGCAAGGAAACATTGGACCATGTTCTTTTATATGGACCACCTGGGTTAGGAAAGACCACACTTGCTGTCATTATTGCCAATGAAATGGGTGTAAACATCCGTACCACCTCTGGTCCTGCTATTGAAAGACCGGGTGATTTAGCGGCAATTCTTACTGCACTTGAACCTGGTGACGTTTTATTTATTGATGAAATCCACCGGCTGCCTAGACAGATTGAAGAGGTTCTTTATCCGGCGATGGAGGATTTTTGTCTGGATATTGTTATTGGCAAAGGACCGAGTGCGCGTTCCGTGCGTCTGGACCTCCCGCCGTTTACGCTTGTTGGGGCAACGACGAGGGCAGGCTCTTTATCCGCTCCGCTTCGTGACAGATTTGGAGTTTTGAGTAGACTCGAGTATTATAAAGAAGACCAATTGAAAAATATCGTCCTCCGAACGGCAGATTTATTTGAAACAAAGATAGACGACCAATCTGCTGCTGAAATTGCCAGACGTGCTAGGGGAACCCCAAGGATCGCCAACCGTTTACTTCGCAGGGTAAGAGATTTTGCACAGGTAAAAGGTAATGGTGAAATTGATATAACTTTGGCTAGGGAGTCTTTGGAGCTCCTGCAGGTAGATAAACTTGGACTTGATCATATTGACCATAAGCTGTTAAAAGGAATTATTGAAAGATTCCGTGGCGGACCGGTGGGACTTGATACTATTGCGGCATCTATAGGAGAAGAATCAGAAACAATCGAAGATGTTTATGAACCGTATTTACTGCAAATTGGCTTTTTACAAAGAACACCAAGAGGAAGAGTGGTCACAGATTTAGTCTATCGCCACTTTGGCATGGAGCCGCCAAAACAGTAATTTATTGATAAGTAGGGATGTATTTTATGAAGGTAGATTTATTTGATTTTCATTTGCCTGAAGAGCTGATTGCTCAAGTTCCGCTTCAAAACCGGACGGATAGCAGATTAATGGTTGTGAATAAGGAAACAGGCGAATTAAAGCATGATATTTTTAAAAATATTAGTGAATACCTGCGTGAAGGGGATTGCCTTGTCTTAAACGATACAAAGGTACTTCCGGCACGCCTTTTTGGTGTGAAAAAGGATACAGGTGCGAAAATTGAAGTTTTACTATTGAAACAGCTGGAAGGCGATAAGTGGGAAACGCTTGTGAAGCCTGCAAAGCGTGTTAAAGAGGGAACTGAACTTGATTTTGGTGATGGACTGTTAACTGCAGTATGTACTGGAACCTCTGAGCATGGTGGAAGAGTATTGGAATTCAACTATGAGGGTATTTTTTATGAGCTGCTTGATCGATTAGGAGAAATGCCATTACCTCCTTATATTAAAGAGCAGCTTGACGACAGAGACAGGTATCAAACTGTATATGCCCGGGAGCCAGGATCAGCTGCAGCCCCAACCGCTGGGCTCCATTTTACGGAAGAGCTGCTGAATGAAGTTAGAGAAAAGGGTGTCCACGTAACGTTTATTACCCTTCATGTTGGGCTAGGAACGTTCAGGCCGGTTAGTGTGGATGATGTGTTAGAGCATGATATGCACGCGGAATTTTATATGATTACAGAAGGGACAGCCCGATTATTAAATGAAGTCCGACGTAATGGCGGCAGAATTATTACCGTTGGTACTACCTCAACTCGGACGCTTGAAACCATTGCTTCAGAGAACAATGGTACCTTCATTGAAAGCAGCGGCTGGACCAACATTTTCATTTATCCGGGTTACCAATTTAAGGCAATAGATGGAATGATTACGAACTTCCACCTGCCAAAATCCACTTTAATAATGCTTGTAAGTGCGTTAGCCGGAAGAGATAATATTTTGCATGCCTATAATACAGCTGTAAATGAGCGATATCGCTTTTTCAGCTTTGGGGACGCCATGCTCATCATCTAGGTTAATGTAACGGAAGGAGAAAGAGAATTTGACTGCGATTCGCTATGAATTTATAAAAACATGCAAACAAACAGGTGCCCGTTTAGGAAGAGTACATACGCCGCATGGCTCCTTTGACACACCTGCATTTATGCCGGTAGGAACTCTTGCTACTGTTAAAACGATGTCTCCTGAGGATTTAAAAGAGATGGGTGCTGGTATTATTTTAAGTAATACCTATCACTTATGGCTCCGTCCTGGAAATGAAATTATACGGGAGGCTGGCGGCCTGCATAAATTTATGAACTGGGACCGTGCTATTTTAACTGATTCTGGCGGGTTCCAGGTTTTCAGTTTGAGTGAGTTCCGTAAAATTGAGGAAGAGGGCGTTCATTTCCGTAACCATATGAGCGGTGAGAGATTATTTTTATCACCTGAAAAAGCAATGGAAATTCAAAATGACCTTGGCTCTGATATTATGATGGCATTTGATGAATGTCCACCATTCCCAGCAACATATGAATACATGCAAAAATCAGTAGAGAGAACTTCTCGTTGGGCAGAGCGTTGTTTAAATGCTCATCAAAGACCGAATGATCAAGGACTCTTTGGAATTGTTCAAGGTGGAGAGTATGAGGAGCTTCGGAAGCAGAGCGCCAAAGACTTAGTATCCCTTGATTTCCCTGGATATGCAGTGGGCGGACTTTCTGTGGGTGAGCCAAAGGACGTGATGAATCGCGTACTTGAATTCACCACACCATTATTACCGACAAACAAACCACGTTACCTGATGGGCGTTGGGTCACCGGATTCCTTAATTGATGGAGCGATTCGTGGGATTGATATGTTTGACTGCGTTCTGCCAACTCGAATTGCCAGAAATGGTACCTTGATGACCAGTACTGGTCGTCTCGTTGTGAAAAATGCGCAATTTGCTAAGGATTTCGGCCCGCTCGACCCAGATTGTGATTGCTACACATGCCGAAACTATAGCAGGGCATACATTCGTCACTTAATTAAATGTGATGAAACTTTTGGAATTAGATTAACTAGTTACCATAATCTCTATTTTCTGTTAAGATTAATGGAGAAGGTCAGACAAGCTATCCGTGAGGACCGGCTTGGTGATTTCCGAGAAGAGTTTTTTGAACGTTATGGTTTTAACAAACCGAACGCGAAAAATTTCTAATAGATGATTATTGAAAGGAGGGAAACAAATGCAAGGACTAGGTTCAATCATTCCATTAATATTAATGTTTGTATTATTTTATTTCCTACTAATTCGTCCGCAGCAAAAACGTACTAAAGCAGTTGCTCAAATGCAGAACGAATTGAAAAAAGGTGATAAAATTGTCACGATTGGCGGTTTACATGGATTTATCGATTCTATCGATGAAAACAAAGTCGTGATTAAATGTGGAGACGGCAGCCGTCTAACATATGACCGAAATGCAATTCGTGAAGTAACGGAATCTGCAAAAACTTCTACATCAGCTGAAGTTTCATTAGAAAAGTAAGAAAAAAGAAGGAAGCCAAAATACTCTGGCTTCCTTTTTCTATGCTGTTCTCGAATTGCTTGTTGCTATATTTACCCCTAGAATTCCACCCATCATGGCAATTAATGTATAGCAAACATGGTAAATGACTTGTTCAACGTCAAATAGACGATCGTAACCTAAATATTGCGATAAAAAGACAATCAGGCTATAAATTAAGCCAGTTAATCCCCCAATCAGCCAGCCCTTTTGTTTTCGCTTTCCACCGGATAAAAATCCTCCTCCAAACAGCCCAATAAAGGACACCGCTGTAATAACGTATTGAAGTGAGACTTCCCGTACAGAAGTGAATCTAAGAATTAATGCAAAAATCAAGCTGCTGACAATCGCAAATAAGAAGATGAAAATTAACCCGTACAAAATAGCTGTACCAAAGCTTTTTGATTCGATTTTACTCGCCCCCTTCAGTTTCACCCTAAGATAAACAGTTTCTTACCTAGTACAAGCATATTCCCCGTACGCCAAAAGTAGAATTAAATTTTTTACAGTTTTATTCTAAATTGGAATACAATTCCGTAATGATTTTGCCTTGTTTGCAAATAATAAATAGGGAAGAAAAAGGGGCGGAATGAAGTGGAAGTATATTTAACTATTGCCGTGCGTACAATACTTTTTTATGCATTAATCCTCTTAATATTTCGAGTAATGGGTAAAAGAGAAATTGGTGAATTAAGTATTCTTGACCTGGTAGTTTTTATCATGATTGGTGAATTGGCCGTTGCTTCCATCATCGAAATCACTAAACCTTGGATTTATACAGCACTTCCAATGGTATTTTTAATGATCATTCAATATTCTTTAGCTGTTGTATCATTAAAAAGTAAAAGATTCCGCGATCTTGTCGACGGGAAACCAACCATTATCATCAACAAGGGAAAAATTGATGAATCTGCAATGAGGAAGCAAAGATACAATTTTGATGATTTACTTACACAATTAAGGGAAAAGGATATCCGCAGTATTGCTGATGTTGAGTTTGCTATTTTGGAATCTTCGGGAAGCCTATCTGTCATTGAAAAAATGAGTAATCCTAATGGTGAACCGAAGGAAGGGGATATTACGATTCCATTAATTATTGATGGATCGATTGAGGAAGAAAATCTTAAGCGTATAAATAAAACCAATTTTTGGCTTCGTCAGGAATTAAAAAAATTAGGATACCGTGATTTACGGAAGATTTCATTTTGCAGTTATGAGAATGGTAAGTTTTTTGTCGACATAATGGATGAACAATAAGAAGACATGCAGGGCAAAACATGCGTGTCTTCTTATTGCTGTTAAACCGGGATTAGATTACGAATAATCGGTATCCTCTTGAGATCGTCTTTTTTAATTAAACCGCCGATTATTAGAAGAATAATGTAAGCAAGTGACATACCGCTGGCAGCGGACAAAACTCTAACCACTAAATGTTCACCTAGGAGAATATGCTCAAACAGCCAATAACCTAGGTAGGCAGAGATTGTCATGATGATGGCTCCTTTGACGTAATCCCGTATATAAAAACTAAACGATATTTTCTTCAATACGGTAGCAAAATGAAGTATGGTTACTAATACAAAACCAACGATGATTCCTAAGGCCACACCTGTAATACCAAAAGAAGGCTGTGAAGCAAGTAAGAAGATGACAGTTGTTTTTACAACGGCCCCAATTAAACTGTTTATCATGGCTGCTCTAGCCAAATTCAATGCCTGCAAAACAGCTTGGAGCGGACCTTGATAATAATAAAATAAAAAAAACGGAGCCATAAGACGAATAAAGTAGGCGCCTTTTGTGGAACCATACATGAGCTCCATTAGTGGATCTGCTAGAACATATAGAACAATAACGGATAAGCCTCCTGTTAAAAAGGCAAATCTTAATGCCTGCTGCAGCCGATGTTCTATCAATTTATGGTTCTTTTTTGAATTGGCTTCACTAATGGCAGGTACAAGAGATGTTGCTAGAGAATAAGTGATAAACGAAGGGAGCATTAATAAAGGCATCGCAAATCCTGTTAATGAACCGTATTGCTTCGTGGCTGCAACGGCGGCAACACCGGCAAGTGCTAAACTATGAGCAACTACAATAGGTTCGAAAAACCAGGATACCGACCCTATCATTCTGCTGCCCATTGTTGGTAAGGCGATTTCCATTAACTCTTTGAATGTCTTTTTCCCAGCATGAACAGATTTGAAAAAATTCTTCCTAACTCTAAAGCGTTTCTTTAATTTAAAGGTAGTCATTAAATAAAGTAAAGAAACAATTTCACCTATGATGGCCGCTACCATGGCCGCAGCTGCAGCATATTCAATACCATAAGGCAGGAAAGCTCTCGTCATAACGGCAATTAAAGTAATCCTCACCAGCTGTTCTAAAATTTGCGAAACAGCAGAAGGGCGCATGTTTTGTCTGCCCTGAAAATAACCTCTCAACACGGAAGAAACTGCAATAATAGGTACCACAGGTGCTATTGCGACTAAAGGATAATACGTTCTTGGATCGGTAAAGAGAGTGGTAGATAAAATAGGCGCTAACAAAATTAAAGCTGGGGTAAAAATCAATGATAACGAAATCGTTATTGCCAGAGAAACGACTAGAATTTTTTTAACTTCCTGATGGTTACCTTTTGCTTCAGCCTCGGCAATATTTTTTGATATGGCGACAGGCAGTCCCATTTGAGTTAAGGTCACAACAAGGATAAAGGTGGGATACGCCATCATATAGAGGCCGACACCTTCTTCACCAATACTTCTAGCTATGACAATTCTGTTAATAAATCCGAGTACCCTCGTAATTAATCCCGCTATTAATAGGATAAAGGTCCCTTTTAAAAACTTCGACATACTACTTCCCACCTTCTCAAAAAAGAAGAATTCATATACAATTAATCTATATGCATAAGGGTGGACAAAGCATGACAAGGTGTTTTGATTTTAAAGATAATGAAGAGGGATTTAGGGAGGCTACTCAGGTGGAGAAGAGTCATGCGTACAATCATTTTTTTAACGATGTAAAACCAGCATTAATCAGCAAATTGGAGGAATTTCGCTTACTTGGTTATCACGATGTATCAGATAGTGGACTTTGGGGATTTTTAACGAAAAAGAAATGGAAGAAGATCAAAGAGGATATAAGAATCTACGAGATTATTGATGATATCCTATCTGTAAAGGTCAGTGATTACATAAGCTTTACTACGATTGAGATTTATAAAAATAATGATTTTAATTTAGAAGATGAAGATGAATGGAAGGAATTACTAAAATAAATTGTTCTATTGTTTCTTTAGATAAAATTGACAGTATTTCTAAACTATCTCATAATAAAAGCATGATTTTTTTATATACAGGCTTTATGATTCAGTGCTTTGGCTAAGCCCTAAGGAGGACACAATACATAATGGTTAAGCGCAGTAGAATTATCGCCTTTCTGCTAGTAGTAATACTATTAGGAAGCACAATGGGAATTACCACTTCAGGTATTTTAAAGAACATTAAACTAGGTTTGGACCTTCAAGGCGGTTTCGAGGTTTTGTATGAGGTTTCTCCGGCGAAAAAGGGTCAAAAAATTGACAAAGACACCTTAGCCAGTACCGCTGAAGCCCTTGACAAGCGGATAAACGTTCTGGGGGTAAGCGAACCCAATATTCAAATTGAGGGAGAAAATCGGATTCGTGTTCAACTTGCAGGCGTAACCGATCAAAATGAAGCCCGGGAAATTTTGTCTACCCAAGCGAATCTTACTTTCCGTGACGCCAATGACCGCGTTATGATGGATGGTACCGATTTAGCTGAAGGCGGAGCAAAGCAGACTTTTGATGAAAATGGAGCGCCGAGTGTTTCATTAAAATTAAAGAGCGCTGAGAAGTTCAAAAATGTAACCGAAGAAATTGTCAAAATGGCTCCCAATAATGTGTTAGTCATTTGGCTTGATTTTGAGGAAGGAAAAGATTCCTTTAAGAATGAAATTACGAAAGAAAATCCGAAATTTTTATCAGCACCAACGGTTAAAGAGATTTTTAATCAAGATACAGTATCCATTGTAGGAAGTTTCACTGCAGAAGAAGCGCAAGAACTTTCTTCACTATTAAATGCCGGTGCACTTCCTGTAAAACTAAAAGAGGTATACTCTACTTCAGTTGGAGCTAAATTCGGTGAACAGGCATTAAATGAAACAATATTAGCAGGAATAATCGGGATTGCTATCATTTATTTATTCATGCTTGTTTACTATCGTTTTCCAGGGTTTATCGCTACCATTACTTTAACCGTTTATATCTATCTTGTTTTATTAATATTTGATTGGATGAATGGTGTTTTAACCTTACCGGGAATTGCCGCCCTTATTCTTGGGGTAGGTATGGCCGTTGATGCAAATATCATCACCTACGAACGAATTAGAGAAGAAATTAAGGTTGGTAAATCCATCAAATCAGCCTTCCAAGCTGGTAGTAAAGGTGCTTTTACCTCCATTCTTGACTCAAACTTAACAACGATTTTAACAGCAGCAGTTCTATTCTTCTATGGGACAAGCTCTATTAAAGGTTTTGCCACCATGCTATTGGTGAGTATTTTGTTAAGCTTTGTTACTGCTGTTTTTGGTTCGCGCCTATTATTAAGCTTATGGGTTAATAGCGGCTTCTTAAACAAAAAAGCCGGCTGGTTTGGTGTTAAAAAATCTGCTATTAAGGATATTGCTGAAAATTACGATACACTAGATTTGCCAACTAGATGGGATCGATTTGATTTTGTAAAGGTTAGAAAATTGTTCTTCATCCTTTCCGGGGTACTTATCACTCTAGGCTTGGTTCTAATCCTTATTTTCCGTCTAAATCTGTCCATCGATTTTTCAAATGGTACACGGGTTGAGGTATTATCTGACAAACCGTTGACTACAGAACGGGTTGAAGCTGCCTTTGACAAGCTTAATCTCGAAACAGATGACATTACGCTTTCGGGTGATAACAATGAAGTTGCTTCTGCTCGATTGAAAGACGTATTATCGAAGGATGAAATTGCTAATCTGAAATCATCATTCCATGATGAATTTGGCACTGACCCAAGTGTAAGCACTGTTTCTCCAACGGTCGGTAAAGAACTGGCAAAAAATGGAGTTATCGCTCTCGTTATTGCGTCAATCGGAATTATTATCTATGTAACAGTCCGTTTTGAATTTGCAATGGCAGTGGCGGCAATTGCTTCATTGCTTCACGATGCCTTCTTCATGGTTGCCTTTTTCAGTATTACACGCTTAGAAGTTGACCTAACCTTTATTGCTGCAGTCCTAACCATTGTAGGTTACTCAATCAATGATACGATTGTTACCTTCGATAGAATGCGTGAAAACTTGACGAAGAAGAAACGACTTAGAACTTTTGAAGATATTGCGGATGTAGTAAATGTAAGTGTTCGCCAAACATTAACTCGTTCTGTTAATACAGTCTTAACAGTACTAATAACCGTTGTTGCGATGATATTCTTTGGAAGTGAATCAATCCGAAACTTCAATATCGCATTACTAGTTGGATTAATCACAGGGGTATACTCATCTATCTTTATTGCAACCAACGTTTGGGTAGTTCTTAAAGCGAGAGAACTTAAGAAGAAGGGTACTATAAAGACAGTAAAAGAAAAAAGAAAATACTCTGATGAGCCTCAAGTATAAACAAATGTTAAAACCGCAGTCACTCTGCGGTTTTTTCTATTCCAGATTTACGTTGAAAGGACATGTTTACTCCTGTATAATAGATTAGTCTGAGGGGTGAACGCATGTTAAAGTCGAAAACTAGATGGGTTGTTCGTAAATCTGATCAACAACTAGTAGAAACTCTCGTAAACGAATTGAAAATTACACCACTTGTTGCGTCGCTGCTTATCAACCGCGGATTAAATACCGTTGATTCTGCACGGTATTTTTTATTTGGAAAAGAGCAATTTCATGATCCCTTTTTATTAAAAGGAATGGATATTGCTGTAAACAGAATTCGGGAAGCTATTGAACGCCAAGAACCTATATTAATATTTGGTGATTATGATGCAGATGGTGTGAGCAGTACAACCGTATTAATGCTCACCCTTAGAGATTTGGGGGCAAATGTCCAATTCTATATTCCGAATCGTTTTACGGAAGGTTACGGACCGAATGAAACAGCCTTTCGTCGTGCATCTGAAAATGGAATCAAGTTAATTATTACTGTAGATACAGGCATCTCGGCAATACACGAAGCAGCAGTTGCGAAAGAACTCGGTCTTGATTTAATTATTACAGACCACCATGAGCCTGGTCCCGTTTTACCTGAGGCATTGGCTATTATTCATCCAAAACTTCCGGATAGTGTCTACCCTTTTCGTGAGCTCGCTGGAGTAGGTGTGGCCTTTAAAGTAGCCCATGCGCTCTATGGTGAAGTTCCAGAGCAATTGCTAGAAATTGCTGTTATTGGCACCATTGCGGATTTAGTTTCGTTAAAAGATGAAAATCGCCTCATTGCCAAAAAAGGTTTGGAAAAACTTAAAGTTACCAAGAATAAAGGTCTAAAAGCGATATTAAAAGTTGCAGGTGCAGACCAGCAAAACATTAACGAGGAAACCATCGGCTTTTTACTGGCGCCAAGAATTAATGCTGTCGGCAGACTGGAAAATGCCGATATGGCTGTGGAACTTTTGCTTACGGATGATCCATTCGAAGCGGAAGCTTTAGCACAAGAAATGGATGAATTAAATAAGACGAGACAATCTATTGTCAATTCTATTACGACAGAAGCGATTGAAGAGGTTGAGAGAAATTATCCTATTGATTCAAATTCAGTACTTGTTATTGGTAAAGAAGGCTGGAATGCTGGTGTAATTGGCATCGTTGCGTCTAGATTAGTGGAAAAGTTTTACCGGCCGACAATCGTTTTAAGTTTTGACAAGGAAAAGGGCTTGGCAAAGGGGTCTGCTCGAAGTATTGCAGGTTTTGATTTGTTTAAAAATCTATCGGAATGCCGGGATATTTTGCCGCATTTTGGCGGCCATCCAATGGCAGCTGGAATGACATTAAAGCTAGAAGATGTTTCTGATCTCCGTCAAAGGTTAAATAATCTGGCGAATGAGCTGTTAACCAAAGATGATTTTATCCCCATTACAACACTTGACCATCAAATTAAGGTGGATGAAATCAATTTATCCGCACTGGGTGAACTAAATCTTCTTGCTCCATTTGGAATGGACAACCCTAAGCCAAAGGTGTTAATCAGTAATGTTCAAATATCGACAATGAGAAAAATTGGTTCAGAACAAAATCACTTGAAAGTAATGGTGCATGATAACGGTACGAATTTAGATGGAATCGGCTTTGGATTAGGACCGTTAGTTGACCATATTTCACCAGCTTCAAAAATTTCGATAATTGGTGAATTAGCAGTCAATGAGTGGAATAATATCCGTAAACCACAAATTTTTATCCAGGATGTTTCGGTTGAAACATGGCAATTATTTGATCATCGTGGGGTAAAGCGGATAAACTCAATGGTTAAAACGATTCCCAATGAAAAGCGAAACTATATTATCTTTAACAAAGAACAGCTTGATAAAATGGACCCTGCTTTGACGAGTGAGGTAATCTTTATTAAAGATGAAGCTGAGGCTAAAGGCTTCGACTCTCATCAGGCTAATGTGGTACTCGTTGACCTGCCGCCATCAAAGGAACTACTTCATCATCTATTTAAAGGGAAACGTCCTGCTCGAATCTATGCGTATTTTCATAAAGAAAACAGTGATTTTTTTAGTACCATTCCTACGAGAGACCACTTTAAATGGTTCTATGGATTTTTATTAAAAAAAGGTCCAATTGATATCGGTCGTTATGGGGATGATATTGCGAAGCACCGTGGCTGGTCAACGGAAACGATAACTTTCATGTCAAAAGTGTTTTCTGAATTAGATTTTGTTACAATAAACAATGGATTTATTACTTTGAATAAACAATCACAAAAGCGTGACCTTACTGATTCCATCACCTATCAAACGAAACAGGCTCAATATGAACTTGAAAGAGATTTATTATTTTCATCCTTTCAGCAATTAAAGAGCTGGTTTGACCAGGTTATAGAGGAATCAGTTACAATTGAGGAGGCAATTACCTAATGGATTTAAAGCAATTTATCGCAATCGTACCAGATTACCCAAAACCAGGAATTACATTTAAGGATATCACTCCATTAATGAACAACGGAGAAGCGTATAAGTATGCAACGGATCAAATTGTTTCTTATGCGAAAGATAAACAAATTGATTTAATTGTTGGTCCTGAGGCAAGAGGATTTATTATTGGCTGCCCAGTAGCCTATTCTCTTGGAATTGGCTTTGCTCCTGTTCGTAAGGAAGGTAAACTACCGCGTGAGACGGTTAAAGTAAGCTATGGATTAGAATATGGAAGTGATGTCCTTACGATTCATAAGGATGCCATACAACCAGGACAACGAGTTCTGATAACAGATGACTTATTAGCCACTGGCGGAACAATTGATGCAACGATTCAATTAGTTGAACAGCTTGGCGGAGTGGTTGCTGGAATTGCTTTTCTAGTTGAATTAACGTACCTTGAAGGACGTAAGAAACTCGAAGGCTACGACATCATGACATTGATGAATTATTAATAGTATTGAGGGCACTCGTAATTGAGTGCTCTCTTGTTATAAGAAGAGAGCTATTTTTTGAAAATGAATTAGCTATATTTCGACACTTTTTTCGCAAAAAACAGTATAATAATATCTATCCCTTTACATCTGAGCTTTTTTTTTCGATAATAGTAACATTCATTAGTAACTAGTTTAGATATAGATACATTTAATAATAAAAAAAATGAGACGAAAAATAAGGTGATCTTTTATGGCGAACGATCAAGTGTTAACCGCCGAACAAGTCATCGACAAGACGAGGGCCTATTTAAACG
Organism: Neobacillus driksii; assembly: GCF_013409995.1. GTDB lineage: Bacteria > Bacillota > Bacilli > Bacillales > Cytobacillaceae > Neobacillus > Neobacillus driksii. Next base: position 561,171 of record NZ_JACCBX010000003.1, on the reverse strand, counting down.
AAGAGCATTGTGAATTTGTAAAAAGAGCCTACGAATTCGCAAAACATTCTCATCGTGAACAATATAGAAAATCAGGAGAGCCTTACATTATTCATCCGATTCAAGTTGCTGGAATTCTGGCGGATTTGGAGATGGATCCTGCAACGGTTGCCGCTGGTTTTCTCCATGATGTCGTTGAAGACACGGATGTTACATTAAAGGACATCGAGACGGAATTTAATGACGAAGTGGCCATGCTTGTCGACGGGGTTACGAAATTAGGAAAAATTAAATATAAATCACACGAGGAACAGCAGGCAGAGAACCACAGAAAAATGTTCGTTGCTATGGCTCAGGATATCCGCGTTATTTTGATTAAGCTTGCCGATCGTTTGCATAATATGAGGACGCTTAAGCATCTTCCTGTTGAGAAGCAGCGCCGGATTTCAAACGAAACACTTGAAATCTTTGCACCTTTGGCCCATCGTCTTGGTATTTCTAAGATTAAGTGGGAGCTGGAAGATACTGCATTAAGATACTTAAACCCACAGCAATATTATCGTATTGTGAACCTGATGAAAAAGAAGCGTGCAGAACGGGAGCAATACTTAGTCGATGTAATGGACGAGGTTCGTGACAGAATGAAAGAAGTGTCCATTAATGCGGAACTTAATGGAAGACCTAAACATATCTATAGCATTTACCGAAAAATGGTGCAGCAAAATAAACAGTTTAGTGAAATCTATGATTTACTTGCCGTTCGAATAGTAGTAAATAGTATTAAGGATTGCTACGCTGTTCTAGGAATCATCCATACGTGCTGGAAGCCTATGCCAGGGCGTTTTAAGGACTATATTGCGATGCCTAAGCCGAATATGTATCAATCTCTTCATACAACGGTCATTGGTCCTAAGGGTGACCCGCTGGAGGTTCAAATTCGGACATCAGAAATGCACCGGATTGCAGAATTTGGTATTGCGGCCCATTGGGCGTATAAAGAAGGGAAAGCACTCGCTGATACAACTTCTTACGAACAAAAATTAACCTGGTTTAGAGAAATCCTGGAATTCCAAAATGATACTGCGAATGCAGAGGAGTTTATGGAATCACTAAAAATCGATTTATTCTCTGATATGGTTTTTGTGTTTACACCAAAAGGCGATGTTATTGAATTGCCGTCCGGTTCTGTTCCAATTGATTTTGCTTACCGAATTCATTCTGAAATCGGGAATAAAACAATTGGCGCGAAAGTAAACGGTAAAATGGTTACGCTGGATTATCGACTGAAGACTGGTGACATCATTGAAATTCTTACATCAAAGCATTCTTATGGTCCTAGTCAAGACTGGTTGAAGCTAGCCCAAACCTCACAGGCTAAGAACAAAATACGTGCCTTTTTTAAGAAACAGCGCCGTGATGAAAATGTCGATAAAGGCAGAGAGCTCGTAGAAAAAGAAATCCGTGCAATGGAATTTGATTTAAAAGAGATCTTAACGGCTGATAATTTGAAAAAGGTAGCTGAAAAGTTTAATTTTGCCAATGAAGACGATATGTATGCAGCGGTAGGCTATAATGGGGTAACGGCACTGCAGGTAGCCAATCGGTTAACCGAGAAATGGCGTAAAAAACGGGATCAAGAGCAATCCGCTACGATCACAAATGCTATTTCTGATATGAAGGCATTCCCTTCTACGAAAAAACGAGAGTCTGGTGTTCGTGTTGCCGGTATCGATAATTTATTAATCCGCTTATCTCGATGCTGTAATCCTGTCCCAGGTGATGAAATTGTTGGTTTTATTACAAAAGGACGCGGTGTTTCGGTTCACCGTGCTGATTGTACAAATATTGACTCAAATGATGCACAAACCAGGTTAATTCCTGTTGAGTGGGAATCCTCTTTAAATGACCGGAAAGAATATAATGTAGACATTGAGATTAGTGGTTACGACCGCCGTGGTTTACTAAATGAGGTTCTGCAGGCAGTAAATGAAACAAAAACCAATATTTCGGCTGTTTCTGGTCGATCTGATCGTAATAAAATGGCGACAATCATTATGTCTATTGCTATTCACAATGTGAGCCATTTACACAAAGTGGTTGATCGGATTAAACAGATACCAGATATTTATTCGGTTCGCCGGATTATGAATTAGGGAGTTTACTAAAAATGCGAGTTGTTGTACAGCGCAGTAAAAAGGCAAAGGTGACCGTTAACGAAGAAGTAACGGGACAAATTTCAAAAGGTCTGGTCCTTCTTGTAGGGGTAACACATCAGGATACAGAAGAAGACGCAGCTTTTTTAGCAGATAAAATAGCAAATCTACGGATATTTGAAGATGATGCTGGGAAGATGAATTTATCCTTATTAGATGTTGGCGGTGAAATTCTTTCTGTCTCTCAATTTACCTTGTATGGTGATTGCCGTAAAGGAAGAAGACCTAATTTTATGGAAGCTGCTAGACCAGAACAGGCAAACCAGCTTTATGAAGGATTCAATGGATTATTACGCGAAAAAGGTATCAAGGTTGAAACAGGTATCTTTGGGGCGATGATGGACGTCGAATTAATTAATGATGGTCCTGTTACACTAATTGTAGAGAGCAAAAGTTAAAAAATGCTTGGCACTTTTATAGCTGCCAAGCATTTTTTTGATCTAGCGCAAGCAGCCTAGGAAAAATTGAACTGCATTTTTCACTAGGGCTGAAGCTACTCTATTGTTCCTTAAAATAGCGGGCAAGTCCGTTATACAAACCTGTTGCTGCATTTTCTTGGAATTGCCCTGAAGTTAGGGTCATTTCCTCTGCTGAATTACTTAGGTACCCCAATTCCATGAGTACTGCTTGCCTTGTATTCTCGCGAATGACATGGTAGTCACCAGAACGGACACCGCGGCCTTTTAACCTGGTTTCTGCATTGGTTGAATTATAAACATATTCGGCGAGTCTCTTTTGATAATCATGATAGTAATAGCCTGTTGTCCCCCGGACGGATCGATCTAGATTACTATCATAATGCAGGCTAATAAACGCATCTGATTGATGAACACTTGCCATTCTTACTCGCGATGGCAGTGGAAGGTATGAATCGTTGCTTCTTGTAAGAAAAACATTGGCTCCAGCAGCTTTTAACTTATCCGATAGTAGCTTCGCAGTACGCAGTGTTAATTGTTTTTCAAGTGTTCCTCCTGCGCCAGTAGCCCCAGTATCAATTCCACCATGCCCAGGGTCAATCACAATGGTTCTGGAACTTAAATAAGCCTCTGCCCCTTGTTTATCAATTCCAGGTCCAGTTCCATTGGTTGTTACGAGCCAGCCTGCAATATATCCATTTGTTCCGTTCGGTAATGTAATTTCGTACCAATCATTTTCAACACTGCTTATTGGAAAGGACTCTCCTTCATTGGCACGTTGAAGCACATTTGATTGGACAGTAGGGTCTTTCCTAATATTTGTTCCATTATGTAGTATGGTAACTTTGCTGTCTTTAGCAAGTTGGGTAGTGTTTGCTTTATCCTTGTTGAAATACCAGCCTGCTGCCCAGCCTGTTTTTCCAGGTTTAAATTCAATTTTGTACCAATTATTTTTTTCTTCCAGAATGGTAAATTTCTGTCCCTGTGTAATGGATCCAATAATGTCCGAGTTTAAGGAAGAATCGCTGCGGACACTAAGTGTGCTAGCAGTTACTGTCCCCATTGTTTCATTAGTAGGATTGGTTTGCTTATTGTCGTTTCCGAATTGAACGTAATCAGCACTAACCCATGCCCTTTGGTTTTCGTACTTTATTTCTATCCAATTATTCTTTTTTGAATAAATCGTAATAGAAGTCCCTTTTGATAGTTTCCCGATCACCCGACCTGTAGAAGAAGGTTCATTTCGGACATTCAATGTATCTGTTACCTTACCTGCACCAATTGATTTATTATTATTTTCTTCTTTGGAAGTATTAGTAGACCTATTGTTGAAATCAAGATATTCTCGCGCAACCCAGCCTTCCCCGAAGCTTGCAGAGATTTTTACCCAGTTTTCATTATCATCTATAACGCTAACAGCTTGTCCTTTATTTAAATATCCGATGATACGGAAACTAGTTCCCGGTCCGGAACGGACACGTAATTGATTGGTGTTTGCTTCAGCAGTCGACTTATTTGAGTTGCTAGAACCAGTTGTCGTTGTTCCGTTTGTAGTTTTGGAGACAACCCAATTGGCTACCCAGCCTGTTTTCGTAGTGGAAATCTGAATTTGAATCCAATCGCCTTGCTCTTTTATAATAGTGAATTTTTCTCCCTTTTTTGCTTGTTTCACAAGCTGGTAGCTTAAGCCTGGGCCATTGCGGACATTAACCGTATTTTCTGCTATAGTGACCGTACCGTTTGCTGCCAAACTTATATCTAACGGAAGGAAAACTCCGAAGAAGACTGTGAAACATACTAACGAACGTATAAATCTCTTTAACATTCTCTCTCTCCCTTCACAATATCTTTCATTTTATCGTAAAAGGGCATGGAATTCATTCCTTAATTGTTAAATATCTACTATTTTGAAATTTTCTATCACATGTAAGTTTTTAGGATGGTTGGAAATAATAAGAACTATAGTGAGGATACGAGGTGATAGGTGATGAGATCGAGCGATAAAGCAAATAGCATCCAATCAATGGACAGCAGGCTGTTTGGTGTGGATTTTCATGATTTTATTCAAAGTGAGCAGCATAATACTACGTTTGAGCTTGCCTCCGAATTTGGACTTACGATCGGCGATGTTAGAAAGTTGAAAAAACATTTGGAAAGATCCTAAATCCTTCTTGACATTGGATTCAATGCTCCGTAATATTATATAAATAAAAACACATGGAAATAACCAATGATGGAGCATAGTAGTTAAGCTAAAACATGAAAAGAGAGGAAATGCCCTGGCTGAAAGCATTTCTACATGATTCTTAATGAATGAACACTCCGAAGGCTTCTCTCTGAAAAAGGTATTTCACCTTTAGTAGGAGAAGAACGTGAGCAGGCGTTAACTGTAAAAGAGGAAGTGCATGATCGTTTATGCCTTCAACTAGGGTGGCACCGCGGGATTATAACTCTCGTCCCTTGTATTTATACAAGGGACGGGAGTTTTTTTGTTTTTTATAGAAATTTTTTACATAAAACAGTAATGGTAAGGAGGAATTCTGCTATGTCGATTAGCATTCCAAGAGGCACGCAGGACATTCTGCCTGGAGAGGTAGAAAAATGGCAGCTGATTGAAGCAAAAGCGAGAGAGCTTTGTGAAAAATATCAATATCAAGAAATCCGCACTCCAATCTTCGAACAAACAGATTTATTTGCTCGTGGTGTCGGCGATACCACTGATATTGTCCAGAAGGAAATGTACACATTCGATGATCGTGGCGGCCGCAGCCTCACACTAAGACCAGAAGGTACGGCAGCCGTAGTAAGGTCGTTTGTTGAGAAAAAGATGTTTGGTTATCCAAATCAACCGGTTAAGCTTTATTATATGGGACCGATGTTCCGCTACGAACGTCCGCAAGCAGGACGTTTCCGTCAATTTGTTCAATTTGGCATCGAAGCATTGGGAAGTAACGACCCAGCAATTGATGCAGAGGTTATTTCTCTTGCAATGAACCTATACAAGGAAATGGGCTTGAAAAAGCTAAAGCTTGTAATCAATAGTCTTGGAGATAAGGAGTCTAGAACCGCTCACCGCAACGCTTTAGTCAATCATTTTCAGCCAAGAATCGGAGAGTTTTGTCAAGACTGCCAAAACCGTCTTGAAAAAAATCCATTGAGAATTCTCGATTGTAAGCAGGATCACAATCACGAATTAATGAAAACTGCGCCATCGATTATCGATTATCTAAATGATGATTCTAAGGCTTATTTTGAAAAATTACAGCAGTATTTAACACAGTTAGAAATTGAGTTTGTGGTCGATCCGAATCTAGTACGCGGGTTGGATTATTATAATCACACGGCTTTTGAAATTATGAGCGATGCCGAGGGCTTTGGAGCGATTACTACATTATGCGGCGGCGGTCGTTATAACGGTTTAGCCGAAGAAATGGGCGGCCCAGAAACTCCGGGAATTGGTTTTGCGATGAGTATTGAACGCTTTATTGCCGCACTCAAGGCTGAAGGAATTGAGCTCGAAATCAATCAAGGCATTGATTGTTATCTAGCTGCGTTAGGTGAGGAAGCAAAGGACTATACAGTAGGACTGCTTCAGAAACTTCGACTTGCTGGTGTTTCTTGTGAGCGAGACTATTTAAACCGAAAAATTAAAGCACAATTTAAAGCCGCTGACCGTCTAAACGCAAAATATGTTGCCGTTCTAGGTGACGAAGAGCTTGCGAATAATAAAATTAATCTAAAGAATATGGCTACTGGTGAGCAAGTGGAAATAGATTTAACACAGTTTGTAAAATATTTTCAAGAATTAAAGAGATAAAAGGAGAGGATCTTCATGTATGGGAGAACGTATTTTTGTGGCGATGTGCCAGAATCAGCCATTGGTGAAAAAGTAACACTGAAAGGCTGGGTTTCAAAACGCCGCGACCTAGGTGGATTAATTTTTATCGATCTCCGCGATCGTTCAGGTATTGTTCAAGTTGTTTTCAATCCGGATGTATCAAAAGAAGCATTGGAAATTGCTGAGAAGATTCGCAGTGAGTATGTACTGGATATTCAAGGAACGGTCATTAGCCGTGAGGCTGGAACGATCAATCCTAATTTAAAAACTGGGAAAATTGAAGTTCAAGCTGAAATGGTAACCATCATTAACGAAGCAAAAACGCCGCCATTTACGATAGCAGATAAAACCGACGTATCTGAAGATGTGCGCCTGAAATACCGTTATTTAGACTTCCGTCGTCCTGTGATTTTGGAAACATTAAAAATGCGGCACCAAGTAACGAAGCACATCAGAGATTTCCTTGATACTGAAGGATTTTTAGATATTGAAACACCAATCTTAACAAAAAGCACTCCAGAGGGAGCCCGTGACTATCTCGTACCTAGCCGTGTTCATCCTGGTGAGTTTTATGCCTTACCACAATCACCACAGTTGTTCAAGCAGCTGCTAATGCTTGGCGGGATTGAGCGTTACTATCAAATTGCCCGCTGTTTCCGTGATGAAGATTTACGGGCAGACCGTCAGCCTGAGTTTACACAGATCGATATTGAAACAAGCTTCCTTGGTCAAGAGGATATCCTGGGCTTAATGGAAAAAATGATGACTGGTTTGATGAAGGAAGTTAAAGGGGTAGATATTCCTGCACCATTTCCACGAATGACTTATGATGAGGCTATAAGCCGCTTTGGCTCGGATAAACCTGATACTCGTTTTGGACTTGAGCTGGTAGACCTTTCCGAAGTTGTTAAGGATTCAGGCTTTAAAGTCTTTGCTGCTGCAGTTGCGAATGGCGGTCAAGTAAAGGGTATTAACGTAAAAGGTGTTGCTGAAAAATATTCTCGTAAGGATATTGATGCGCTGACTGAATTTGTGGGAGTATATGGGGCAAAAGGTCTAGCGTGGCTGAAGGTAGACGCAGAGGGATTAAAAGGGCCGATTGCTAAATTCTTTGCAGACGCAGATGCTAATGCTTTAAGAACGGTATTAGATGCAAACGAAGGAGACCTTCTCCTATTTGTAGCCGACAAGAAAAATGTCGTTGCTGATGCCTTGGGAGCACTGCGTTTAAAGCTGGGTAAAGAATTAGGGCTAATCGATCAAAGTAAGTTTAATTTCCTATGGATTACCGATTGGCCATTGCTTGAATATGGTGAGGAAGAAGGCCGTTATTATGCGGCGCACCATCCGTTCACTATGCCGTTTAGAGAAGACCTGCCATACTTAGATACAGATCCTGCTAGAGTACGTGCACAGGCCTATGACCTTGTTCTAAATGGATATGAGCTCGGAGGAGGTTCATTAAGAATTTTTGAACGTTCTGTTCAAGAAAAAATGTTTAACGTGCTTGGATTCACACCTGAAGAAGCGCAAGAGCAATTTGGTTTCTTATTGAACGCTTTCGAATATGGTACACCGCCTCATGGTGGAATTGCTCTTGGTTTGGACCGTTTGGTCATGCTGCTTGCAGGAAGTTCCAATCTGCGTGATACCATTGCTTTTCCAAAAACGGCTAGTGCCAGCGATTTGTTGACAGACGCACCAGGTGCTGTTTCCGAAGCTCAATTAAAAGAACTTCATTTGTCACTAAATGTTAATAATAAAAGTTAGTAAAACGTTTTCATGAAACCTTGAATGGTCTATTACTTTATGGTATTATAAAATCAATCAAATAAGTGTCCTGAAATGTACGTTGTATTACCTAACTTTTGACCAACATTATTTCTTCGGGAGTCTGCGTTTTCAAGTTGCGTAAAAGCCTCAACCTATACGGTTAAAGGGACTTACATAAACTTGGAATAAGACACCCACCTGCTGATATGCGGGATCAAAAGAAGGAACTAAGCGCGACGGCACCATTGGGACCCTTATAAAAATAGTCTCCTGCATAAGCAGGGGGCTATTTTTATTTTGTGATACGAGGAATTCAACCTCACCTTTATTTGTTCAAGAAAAAAGGGCATTCAAAAACATTCATGAAGCCCAAAAAACAGTGCCATCAGAAAAGATGCGTCTCATAAAGCGATCATGAAGCCCAAAAAACAGTGCCATCAGAAAAGATGCGTCTCATAAAGCGATCATGAAGCCCAAAAATAATGTCATCAGGAAAAAATGGGTCTCATAAAGCGATCATGAAGCCCAAAAATAATGTCATCAGGAAAAAATGGATCTCATAAAGCAATCATGAAGCCCAAAAATAATGTCATCAGGAAAAAATGGATCTCATAAAGCAATCATGAAGCCTAAAAATAAGTGTTCTTAAGAAAAATGGGTCTCATAGAGCGATCATGAAGTCCAAAAATAATTGTAATCAAGAGAAATGGGCCTCATAAAACTTTCATGAAGCAAAATAGTCCCACATTAGCTCGATATTAATCCCTATAGAAATGCTTGAATTTATAGGGGAGTATGTTATATTTTTTTAGGGTAAATGATATTAGTAAGTCGAATTTATATATCTGGAGGATCCACATGCTGCATCAATTTTCTCGTAATGAACTTGCCATTGGCAAAGAAGGTCTAGATATTATGAAAAACAGTACCGTCGCTGTATTGGGAATTGGCGGTGTCGGCTCTTTTGCTGCTGAAGCACTTGCACGCTCTGGGGTTGGCCGGCTGATACTAGTCGATAAAGATACTGTTGATATTACAAATGTAAATCGTCAGCTCATCGCACTTCTTTCCACAGTAGGACAACCAAAAGCTGAACTCATGAAAGAACGAATTAAAGACATTAATCCGGATTGTGAAGTTATCGCTTTGAAGATGTTTTATACAGAAGAAACGTATGAACAATTCTTCAGCCATGGCTTGGATTTTGTCGTTGACGCTTCGGATACGATTATTTATAAAATTCATCTCATGAAAGAATGTCTAAAACGAAATATCCCGATTATCTCCAGCATGGGTGCGGCTAATAAAATGGACCCAACTCGCTTTAAGATTGCGGATATCTCAAAAACGCATACGGATCCAATTGCTAAAGTAATTCGTACGAAGCTGCGTAAAGAACGAATCCACAAGGGCATACCGGTGGTCTTTTCTGATGAAAGTCCGATTGTTATTCGTGAAGATGTCAAGAAAGAGGTTGGGAATGCGAACGCGCCAATTCGTAAAGCACAAATGCCTCCATCCTCTAATGCCTTTGTACCATCTGCTTGTGGAATAATCATGGCAAGTTATGTCGTAAGGCAATTGCTAGCAGATATCAAAATTACACGTGTAGCAGATGAAAAATAAGACTAAGCCCCGTACCTAAAGGTCGGGGTTTATTTTTTTGATAATAATGGGAAATTTTATCTATTATACGGTAAACTTGAAGGAGAGAGGGGGAAGTTTATTGGAATCCATTGTAGCCATAAAAGATGTTACCAAAGTGATTAAAGGAAGAACGATAATAGATAATATCAGCTTTGAGGTTAATAAAGGTGAAGTATTTGGTTTCCTAGGACCAAATGGGGCCGGTAAAACAACCACTATTCGAATGATTGTTGGTCTGATAGATATTACATCAGGGGATATCATGATAGGTGGGAAAAGTATAAAAACGAACTTTGAAGATGCGGTAAGACATGTGGGAGCCATCGTTGAGAATCCGGAAATGTACAAATTTCTAAGCGGCTATCAAAACCTCATCCACTATGCTCGCATGGTAAAAGGAGTTACAAAGGAAAAGATTGATGAGACAGTTAAACTTGTCGGATTATCAGACAGAATTCATGATAAAGTTAAAACTTACTCACTTGGGATGCGCCAGAGATTGGGATTGGCACAGTGCCTTTTACATGATCCTAGTGTATTGATCTTGGATGAACCGACAAACGGACTGGATCCTGCAGGAATAAGAGAGATTCGTGATTATATTCGGCTGCTGGCGAGGGAAAAAAATATGGCTGTCATTGTTTCAAGCCATATCCTTTCTGAAATGGAAATGATGTGTGACAGAATCGGAATCATTCAAAATGGACAGCTTATTGACGTCCAACTGGTACAAGAGTTTGTACACAGCAGCAGTGCTAGTTTTGAATTTGAGGTTATTCCCAGTGAAAAGGCAGTAACCCTTGTGAAGTCAAACTTTCCCGATATCCCTGTTACTTCTTCACGAAACGGCATAACGCTGGAGCTGACAAAAGAAGTTGTACCAGAATTGGTAAAAATGTTCGTTGAAGAGGATATCCAAGTGTTTGGAATTAAAGAAGTATCGAAAACTTTAGAAGACCGCTTCCTTGAAGTAACGGCAGATAAGGGGGGCAAAAGACCATGATTAATTTAATTCGTAATGAATGGATGAAAATTTTTAGAAGACCTGGAACTTATGTGATGATTGCTATTTTATTAGTCATTATCTCGGTCACGGGAATCTTTATGAAATATAATCTAATCGAAGAGGAACCAAATGTTACGGAAGAATGGAAACCGGTATTACAACAGGAAAATGAGGCATTGAAAAAGCAGCTAGAATCCAGTTCTATTAAAATGGAGCAGGAGTACTACAAAAAACAAATTGCGATTAATGAATACAGAATTGAGCATGATATCCCTTTTCGGGAAAAGTATAATGTCTGGTCATTTGTAAAAGACAATTCGGAGCTTATCTTATTAGCAGGATTGTTTACGATTGTGATTTCTGCAGGAATCGTAGCAAGTGAATTTAATTGGGGCACGATTAAGCTGCTGTTAATCCGTCCGATAAATCGAAGTAAGATATTATTGTCAAAGTATATTACTGTTTTGTTGTATGCTTTCTTAATGGTTGGAATTTTATTTGGATTTTCAGTCCTGCTTGGCGCAATCCTTTTTGGATTCCCTGAACAAGCACTTCCTTATTTAAATTATTTTAATGGCAAAGTAACGGAACAGCATATTGTTGTTCATTTAATTGTTTACTATGGATTAGGTTCAATTGAGATGATTATGCTTACAACAATGGCGTTCATGATTTCATCCGTCTTCCGAAACAGCTCTTTGGCAATCGGGTTATCTTTATTTCTAATGTTCACGGGTAGCCAATTCACGGCACTTCTGTCAATGAAGTTTGATTGGGCAAAATACATTTTATTTGCGAATACTAATTTAATGCAGTACATCGAGGGAACACCGCTCCTTGAAGGGATGACGATGACTTTCTCAATCATCATGCTGATTATCTATTTTGTGATTTTTCAATTTCTGGCATTCTATGTCTTTAAAAAGAGAGATGTTGCAGCATAAAAAGAAGACCTCTGGCGTCTTTACCAGAGGTTATTTTTTACGAATTAATTTTTCATAAACGGTTGCAAGTGCCTGCTCAAACTTTCCTGTTTTCTTAGGTTGATAATATTTCTTGTTCTTTAGTTTGTTAGGCAGATATTGCTGAGGCACCCAGCCGGATTCATAATCATGTGGATATAAGTATCCAATTCCTCTGCCTAGCTCTTGTGCTCCTTTATAATGAGCGTCACGCAAATGATCCGGTACTTCACCAATATTTCCTTTTTGAATATCTGAAATGGCTTCACTGATGGCTATTACTGCTGAGTTAGATTTCGGTGATAGACATAACTCAATGACTGCATTAGCTAAGGGAATTCTAGCTTCAGGAAACCCAATTCTCTCTGAAGTTTCTATAGCTGCTAGTGTACGTGCCCCAGCCTGTGGACTGGCTAGACCAACATCTTCATAGGCGATTACAAGCAGCCTTCTGCTAATACTTTGAAGATCACCTGCTTCAATTAATCTTCCAAGATAATGCAGGGCCGCATTCACGTCACTTCCACGAATTGACTTTTGAAACGCAGAAAGAACATCATAATGACCATCACCATCTTTATCCGAGCCATAACTTTTCTTTTGCATGCATTCTTCTGCCGTTTTAAGGTCGATATGGATAACTTCCTCTTCATCCGTGTCGGTTGAAAGGACGGCAAGCTCTAATGCGTTTAACGAGCTGCGGACATCTCCATTCGAGGCGCTTGCAAAATGAGTTAATGCGTCTTCAGTTATATCAATCTTTAGCTTTCCGAAACCACGTTCTTCGTCCTTAAGGGCTCGGAGTAATGCAAGTTTGATTTCTTCAGGAGTTAATGGTTTGAGCTCGAAAATTTGGCAGCGGCTGCGAATGGCAGGATTAATTGCGTGATATGGGTTACTCGTTGTGGCACCAATAAGGGTGATCATGCCATTTTCTAAAAAAGGTAATAGGAAATCCTGTTTTCCTTTATCTAGCCGATGGACTTCATCCAGGAGCAGAATTACTTTTCCGGACATTTTTGCTTCTGCTGCTACGATTTCCATGTCTTTTTTATTGTTAGTGACCGCGTTTAGTGTCCGGAAGGCATATTTGGTGCTGCCAGCGATGGCACTTGCAATCGAGGTTTTGCCTATACCTGGGGGTCCATATAAAATCATTGATGTCAGCTGTTTCGCTTTCACCATACGGGCAATAATATTATCATCGGCAACAAGGTGCTGCTGTCCAACGATCTCTTCAATTGTTCTAGGTCGCATTCGAAATGCCAGCGGCTTTTGCTGCATACTTCATCTCTCCAACTAAAATATAAAGTTCCATTTAACTCTACCATTTTCTCAGCAAAAAGCATATTAAAGTACAATATGATATAATTGCTAATGCCTATCAAATTACTTTGTATTTAAAAAGAAATTAAAATAATAGAGGTGTAAAATATGAGGATTTCAACAAAAGGCCGTTACGGATTAACAATAATGATTGAACTTGCTAAAAACCAAGGCGAAGGACCAACATCATTAAAAACAATTGCCCAAGCCAATAACTTATCTGAACATTATCTGGAACAGCTTATCGCTCCTTTAAGAAATGCTGGCTTAGTGAAAAGTATTCGTGGTGCATACGGTGGTTATATCTTAGCTGATGCTCCAACGAAAATTACTGCTGGTGACGTCATCCGCGTACTCGAAGGGCCGATTACACTTGTGGAAGGAATTGAAGAAGAAGAGCCAGCACAGCGCGAGCTTTGGATTCGTATTCGTGACGCAATTAAAAGTGTTCTCGACCATACTACCCTCGAAGATCTAGCAAGTCATAGCAACGATACAGAAACAGATGGTTATATGTTTTATATTTAATGTTAACAGTAGAATAGAGAATTTATTTTGATTGAAGGTGGAACGATGGAAAGAATCTATCTTGACCATGCTGCTACAACTCCTATGCACCCTCGGGTGATTGAAAAAATGATGGAAGTAATGAATAACAATTATGGTAACCCATCCAGCATACATTCGTTTGGACGGGAAGCACGGCACTATATTGATTTGGCACGAGAAACGTTGGCTCGGAGTATTGGCGCTAAGGAAAATGAAATTATTTTTACAAGCGGTGGTACAGAAGCTGATAATATGGCCTTATTTGGTGTTGCCGAAAGCTACCAGCATAAAGGTAAGCACATTATCACCACTCAAGTTGAACACCATGCTGTACTTCATGCCTGCCAACGTTTAGAAAAAATGGGCTTTGAGGTAACCTATCTACCTGTTGATGAAACAGGGGAAATATCACTTGATGACCTTATTTCGGCCTTAAGAGATGATACCATCCTTGTATCCGTTATGTATGGGAATAATGAAGTGGGAACACTTCAGCCGATAAAAGAAATTGGCGAGATACTTAAAGCTTATCAAGCGTTGTTTCATACAGATGCCGTCCAGGCATATGGAATGGAAGACATCAATGTCAATGAACTGAATGTTGACTTATTAGCTGTTTCCGCTCATAAAATAAACGGACCTAAAGGGACTGGTTTTCTTTATGTGCATGACAAGGTTAAATTGGTCCCTCGTGCTTTTGGTGGTGAGCAGGAACGGAAAAGACGGGCAGGTACGGAAAATGTTGCGGCCATTGTTGGGTTTCAAGAAGCTGTAAAAATAGCCTCTGAAGAACGTTTAGTGAAACGGGAAAAGTATCAAGGATTTAAGAAAATATTGATAGAAAAATTGGCTGCACATCCTATTGAGTTTTCCATAAACGGATTGCTTGATAAATCAATGCCTCATGTATTAAACTTAAGCTTTCCGGGAATAAACGTGGAAGCGATGTTAGTGAACCTTGATTTAGCTGGTATAGCTGTTTCAAGTGGTTCTGCCTGCACAGCGGGTTCGATTGAACCTTCACATGTCCTGGTTGCCATGTTTGGTAAAGAATCAGATCGGTTGATTAATTCTATCCGTTTCAGCTTTGGTTTTAACACGACAGAAGACCAAATCATCAAAACAGCTCAAGAAACGGCAAGAATTGTTTCTCGTCTGACAAAATAAATGCACGACATTTTTAAAGTAAAGAGAGGTGAGAACAATGGAAAAAAGAGAACCAAAGGATATTCGTGTCGTTGTTGGTATGTCAGGTGGCGTCGATTCCTCTGTCGCGGCGTTGTTGTTAAAACAGCAAGGCTATGATGTCATCGGTATCTTTATGAAAAACTGGGATGATACTGACGATACTGGATTTTGCACTGCGACTGAGGATTACAATGATGTCATACGTGTGTGTAATCAAATTGGTATTCCTTATTACGCTGTTAATTTTGAAAAGCAATATTGGGACAAGGTATTTACTTATTTTCTTGATGAATACAAGGCAGGCAGGACACCAAACCCTGATGTCATGTGTAATAAAGAAATTAAGTTTAAAGCTTTTCTTGAGCACGCAGTCAACTTAGGTGCAGATTACCTTGCAACAGGTCATTATGCGCAAGTGGAATATCGTGACGGAGAATACAAAATGCTGCGCGGTAAAGATGAAAATAAGGATCAGACCTATTTCTTAAATCAATTGTCCCAAGAACAGTTAAGTAAAGTTATGTTCCCAATTGGTAATTTAGAGAAACCGAAAGTACGTGAAATTGCTAAGGAAGCAAATCTAGCCACGGCTACAAAAAAAGATAGCACTGGGATTTGTTTTATCGGTGAACGTAACTTTAAAGAGTTCCTTGGTCAATACCTTCCAGCTCAGCCAGGAAACATGGAAACAATGGATGGAGAGGTAAAAGGAAGGCACGAGGGCTTGATGTACCATACTATCGGGCAGCGTCATGGTTTAGGAATTGGCGGCTCAGGTGAGCCATGGTTTGCGATTGGCAAGGATTTAAAGAGAAATATCCTTTATGTCGGACAAGGCTTTCATAATGAAAAGCTCTATTCGGACTCCATTATTGCTGATAACGTAAGCTGGGTATCCGATCGGGAAAAGCCTTCTGAGTTTACATGTACGGCAAAATTCAGGTACCGTCAAGAAGACAGCAAAGTGACGGTTCAGCTTATGGACGACAATAAAGTTAGAGTAATCTTTGATGAACCAATTCGTGCGGTAACCCCTGGTCAGGCAGTTGTATTTTACAATGGTGATGAATGCCTTGGCGGTGGTACGATCCATGAAGTTTATAAAGATGGCCAACGTTTGACATATGTTGGTTAAAATAACCCTGATTCCATCTGGAATCGGGGATTTTTTCTCAATTTATGATATTATTTATGACTGTTCCAAAGGTTTTGAACAATTTTAATGGGTTTTGTACATTTTTTGAGGTGTTTTGAACAAATTTTAAATGGTTTTGTACATTTTTTTATACCTTTTTTACATTTAGACAAATATTACCAAAAATTACGCAGGGATATGAGGCGTATTCACCACCAATAGTCACGAAAAATTTTCTAATATGATATACTCTCAAGTAGAACGGAGTGATAGTAACATGGATAAAAACCAATTAGGTGTTCAATACATGCAAGAAGGTAAATGGGAAGAGGCGGCGAAGATCTTTAATGAGATTATAGAAGAAAACCCGAATGATCCCATTGCATACATAAATTTTGGTAATGTGCTTTCCGCTGTCGGTGATGATGAGAAGGCATTGAAATTTTACCAAAAGGCAATTGAATTAGATGAAAACACTGCAGCTGCTTATTATAGTGCTGGTACGATTTATTTCAGCCTTGACCAATTTGATAAAGCTAAAAATATGTTTGAACAAGCAATGAAAAAAGGTCTACACACAAGTGATAATTATTTCATGCTAGGTTTAACCCTTGTACAGCTTGATCAAGGTAAATTTGCTCTGCCTTATTTACAAAGAAGTGTTGAACTCAATGAGGAAGATGCGGAAGCACGTTTTCAGTATGGATTATGTCTTGCACAGCTTGAATTAATTGATGAAGCGATTGTTCAATTTGAAAAATGTATCGAATTAGATGAGGAGCATACAGACGCCATGTATAATTTAGGCGTTTCATATGCATTTAAAGAAAAAGCAGATAAAGCATTAGAAATGTTCGATAAAGTACTTGAGATACAACCGGATCATTTGTTAGCAGGCCATGCAAAAAAATTGATTGAATCAGCAAAATAACCCCATCACAACAAATAGGAAGGAGGAAGCACCCGTGGACAAGCAAAGCTCGCTTGATTTATTTGCTGAGCAAGGGAAGTTCGTCAAAGGAAAACACCTAGTTACGATTTTTCATAATGAGCAGAATCTTTACACGGTATTAAGAATTCGTGTTGAAGAAACTAACCATGAATATGAAGACAAGGAAGCGGTGATCACAGGCTATTTTCCTAAAATTCATGAACATGAAACCTACATTTTCTTTGGTGATTTTAAGGACCACCCTAAGTTTGGCATGCAATTTCAAACCAAGCATTTTCGGAAAGACATACCTCAAACCAAGCAAGGTGTCGCTGCTTATTTATCTAGCGAGATGTTTAAAGGAATTGGAAAGAAAACAGCAGAAAAAATTGTAGAAACATTAGGAGAAAACGCGATTTCAAAAATTCTAAATCAACCCTCCTTACTTGATTCTGTCCCAAAGCTTCCTCCTGATAAAGCAAAAATGCTTTATGATACGTTGATGGAGCACCAGGGCCTTGAGCAGGTAATGGTCGCTTTAAATCAATATGGTTTTGGGCCGCAGCTATCAATGAGAATGTATCAAACCTATAAGGACGAAACCCTGGATATTATTCAAAAAAATCCCTATAAACTCGTAGAGGATATTGAGGGGATTGGTTTTGGCCGTGCCGATGAGCTGGGTTATCAACTTGGAATCCAAGGTAATCATCCGGATAGGATAAAAGCAGCCTGTCTTTATTCACTGGAAAATGAGAGCATGCAGACAGGGCATGTTTATGTACACGTAGAGGATATGCTAATACAGGTTAAAAACTTGTTAGAAGAAAATAAACGTGATCAAATTGAATTCACCGATATTTCCACAGAGATATTGAAACTAGAAGAAGAGGGAAAACTAGTTGGTGAGGAAAAGCGTGTCTATTTACCTTCTTTGTATTTTGCTGAAAAAGGCTTAGTCACAAGTATAAAAAAAATACTGGCACAAACCGAATATAAGGATCAATTTCCTGAATCGGAATTTTTGCTGGCATTAGGGAATCTTGAGGAGAGACTAAACGTACAATATGCTCCAACACAAAGGGAAGCGATACAAACAGCGTTGATGTCACCGATGTTAATTCTTACAGGTGGACCTGGAACAGGTAAAACAACGGTTATCAAAGGGATAGTTGAGCTCTATGCAGAATTGCATGGCTGTTCATTGGAGCCTAAGGATTATCATGCAAAGGGAGAACCTTTTCCTTTTTTACTAGCTGCCCCAACAGGGAGAGCCGCAAAAAGGATGAGTGAATCAACAGGCCTGCCGGCTGTAACGATACATCGCTTACTGGGCTATAATGGAACAGAAGCCTTTGATCATGATGATGCAAGTCCTCTAGAAGGAAAAATTCTTATTGTTGATGAAACATCCATGCTTGATATTTGGTTAGCAAATCAATTATTCAAAGCACTGCCAGAGAATATTCAAGTCATACTTGTAGGTGACGAGGATCAGCTGCCTTCTGTTGGACCTGGTCAGGTGCTGAAGGATTTACTGAAATCAGAGGTTGTTCCGACTGTTAGATTAACAGATATTTATCGCCAGGCTGAAGGATCATCTATTATTGAACTCGCACATGACATTAAAAAAGGGTTCTTACCTCCCAATGTTACCTTAAAGCAGCCTGACCGTTCATTTATCAAATGTTCGACACCTCAGATTCCTCAGGTGATTGAAAAAGTTGCGCTTAATGCGAAAAGTAAAGGGTATTCAGCAAAGGATATTCAAGTGCTGGCACCGATGTACAGAGGTCCTGCAGGTATTGATCGCTTAAACGTATTGTTACAGGAAATATTTAATCCTAACCCAGATGCTACTCGTAAGGAAATTACTTTTGGGGAAGTAAAATATCGTATTGGTGATAAAGTGCTCCAGCTTGTAAATCAGCCAGAAAGCAATGTTTTCAACGGCGATATTGGAGAAATTATTTCAATCATCTATGCAAAGGAAAATACAGAAAAACAGGATATGGTATACATTTCTTTTGAAGGCAATGAAGTCGAATATACACGGCAGGATTTGAATCAAATTACTCATGCCTATTGCTGTTCGGTACATAAATCGCAAGGCAGTGAGTTCCCAATCGTCATTCTCCCCATTACAAGAAGCTATTTTCGAATGTTAAGAAGAAACCTCATTTATACCGCTATCACAAGAAGTAAGCAATCGCTAATCTTGTGTGGAGAAGAGGAAGCACTAAGGATGGGTGTCGAAAGAGCGGATGAACAAAGTAGACAAACCACATTATCCCAAAAACTCCAAGAAATGATAACAGTCAAAGAACTTGCTGAAGAACCAGATCAGGAAGAAACAACATTATCAGCAGAGGAACTATTAATGCAAGTCAATCCAATGATTGGCATGGAAAACGTTTCACCTTATGATTTCATGGTAAATGACTAAAACTATAAATGTTCACAGGAGGTGGGGCACTCTGCGAACATTTGGTTTATTAAAAGGACAGCCGGTGTTTGAATCGAAAACGGGTTCGAAGATTGGCGAGGTTACAGACTTATGTATCTCAAATGATGGGATAGTTAAGGGCCTTTTGGTTAAAAAAGGCGTTTTCTTTAAACGATCCTATTTTCTTGACATTCAGGATGTACTATCGTTTGGCTGGGATGGGGTCATGATTGAAGAGAATGAATCTCTTGAAAGACTCAAAACAAATCCAGAATATACCCTTTTCCATCAGCACTCTCTAAATGGAAAAATGCTTATTTCAAATAGCGGAGAGTCACTCGGATTGTTAGAGGATGTATATTTTCATGAGGAATTGGGCACAATCGTAGGGTACGAAATTACGGATGGTTTCTTTTCAGATATAACGGAAGGGAAACAAATTATACAATCCGAGAAGCCCCCTGCGATCGGAAAGGATGCCATCATCGTAGACGTTAATCATACGTGAGGTGTTCTTTTTATGCTCAAGTGTCCCAATTGTCAGAGCAAGGATATCGGCAAAATCGGAATAAACCAATATTATTGCTGGAATTGTTTTATTGAATTGTCTCTCGCCAAAGGCATCATCAATACCCATCAAGTCGAAGAAGATGGTACACTCAGTTCCTTAGATGACTTGTTTGAAGAAGAAGAGCGTCGTTACACCATTTAAAGTGGCAACACTTAGTTACTGAAGGAAGACAGTTATCATGTTCGAAGCACTGTCAAACTACAGAAGAGGTGAGACGTATGAATAAAGTAATGACTTCCGTTGTTGCATTTGGAGTTGGAATGGCAGCCTATAATCTTGCACAAAGAAACAACATGATGTCTGGCCGTCAAATGAAACGAATGCAAAGAAAAGTAAAACGTGCTTTATTCTAATAGTAATCCCCCTCGTGATGAGGGGGATTTTTGCTTTATGTATAAATCCGGTATCTGACTCCAAAAATATAGTAGATAAGGGGGCATGCATCGGTGGACATTCGCGTTAAATGGTTTTATCGAATCGGTTTTTTGCTTCTTTTACTCATTGCTATTTATGTATTTTTAAAAATCCGTTTTTTCTGGCTGCCTATCGTTAGAGTGGTTTTTGTTATTATACTCCCTTTCTTTATAGGTGGTTTTATTACTTATTTGCTCCATCCTATCGTGGAAAAGCTGCATGAAAAGGGCCTGCACCGCGGGATAGCTATTTTCTTTATTTATTTTCTGTTTTTTGGCGGTATTGGTCTAGCTATATATAAAGGAATTCCCGCCTTTATTTCTCAAGTACGGGACCTGGCAGAAAGTGCTCCCATTTTAGCAGAGCAATACCGAAGCTGGATTAAGGACCTACAATCACATACACGTGAGTGGCCAGACGGACTTCAAGAGCGGATCAACGACGGTATCATCGGTTTTGAAAAGAAATTAGATTCTCTCCTAACTGTAATCGTTGATTCCTTATTAAACATTTTGAACTTTGCATTTGCGTTGATGATTATCCCTTTTATTGCTTTTTATATGTTGAAGGATTTCACCACCATAAAAAGAGCCGTTTGGTATATCACACCTAAACAATGGCGGAGAAAAGGAACGCATTTTCTTAAAGATATCGATGAATCGCTCGGGAGCTATATTAGGGGTCAGCTCCTCGTCTGTCTCATTATCGGAAGTCTTTCAACGATATTCTTTTGGATATTTCACTTAAAGTATCCCTTGCTTTTAGGATTGATTATTGGAGTCACAAATGTCATCCCTTATTTTGGTCCAATAATAGGTGCAGTTCCAGCTGTGTTTATTGCTGCAACAAGCTCGGTAAAGTTAGTGATTATTACAATTGCAATCGTTTTTGTATTGCAATTTTTGGAAGGCAATATCCTCTCCCCTTATATTGTTGGAAAGAGTCTTCATATGCACCCGCTAATGATTATGTTAGCGTTAACCTCAGGAGGGGAAATAGGGGGAATAATTGGAATGATTGTAGCAGTGCCCGTTCTAGTTGTCCTTAAAGTTAGCGTTCTTCACGCTAAAAACCATTTCGCACGCGGAAAACTGAAGGAACCTGCATCATAAAATAGGTATTAGATTGACAAACGTTTTTTGTGTAGCTATAATCCGGTTATAGAATATTTTGGATTAACATGTTGAAGGACCCTAGTATGTTGTAGTCCATCTCTAAGAGAGGAGCTTCCTTGGCTGCGAGAAGCTTTAGATGAAGGATAACAGAAGCTAGTCCGGAGTGCAGCTAACCACTGCCGTCATTGCCGCGTTAAGGCGTTATTTGAGAGGTGAACACGTGTTTTTTGTGTTCATAATCAGGGTGGTACCGCGAGTTAGCTCTCGTCCCTGTTAGGGATGAGGGCTTTTTTGTGTTCTTTTTTAATTTAAAAGGAGGGTAAAAATAATATGAAATACTTGACTGGTTCAGAAATTCGAAAAATGTATTTAGACTTTTTTCAGGAGAAGGGGCATGCTGTTGAACCAAGTGCGTCACTTGTTCCTCACGACGATCCATCATTATTGTGGATTAATAGTGGTGTTGCCACATTAAAAAAATACTTCGATGGACGCGTAATTCCTGATAATCCTAGAATTACAAATGCTCAAAAATCAATCCGTACCAACGATATTGAAAATGTTGGAAAAACAGCACGTCATCATACTTTTTTCGAAATGCTTGGGAACTTTTCGATTGGTGAGTATTTTAAAGAGGAAGCAATTGAATGGGCATGGGAATTTTTAACCGATAAAAAATGGATAGGCTGGGACCCAGAATTACTTTCTGTTACGATTCATCCTGAGGACCATGAAGCATTTGAGCTTTGGAATAAAAAGATTGGTATTCCAGAGGAAAGAATTATCCGCCTTGAAGGGAACTTCTGGGATATTGGTGAAGGACCAAGTGGACCAAATACTGAAATCTTCTATGATCGAGGTCCAGAGTATGGTGATGATCCGACAGATCCTGAATTATATCCAGGCGGTGAAAACGAACGTTATCTAGAAGTTTGGAATCTTGTTTTTTCACAGTTTAATCATAACCCGGACAATACCTACACTCCACTGCCAAAGAAGAATATTGATACAGGTATGGGATTAGAAAGAATGGCTTCCGTCGTTCAAAACGTACCAACTAACTTTGATACAGACTTGTTTATCCCAATTATCAGAGCTACAGAAGAAATTTCGGGTGTGAAATATGGTGTAGAAAAAGAAAAGGATACTGCATTTAAGGTCATTGCAGACCATATTCGTACGGTGGCATTTGCTGTTGGTGATGGTGCACTGCCTTCTAATGAAGGACGCGGGTATGTATTACGCCGTTTACTGCGCCGTGCGGTTCGGTACGCTAAGCAAATTAATATCAACCGCCCATTTATGTATGAACTAGTTCCTGTGGTGGGAGAAATCATGCATGATTTTTACCCAGAGGTAAAGGACAAAACTGAGTTTATTCAAAAAGTTATAAAAAATGAAGAGGAACGCTTCCACGAAACTTTACATGAAGGCTTATCCATACTAGGAAATGTCATCAAGAAAGAGAAGGAAAAAGGCAGTGATACAATTCCAGGAAGTGATGTTTTCCGTCTTTATGATACCTATGGTTTTCCTGTTGAACTAACAGAAGAATATGCAGAAGAAGAAGGCATGAAGGTTGATCATGCTGGGTTTGAAACAGAAATGGAATTACAGCGTGAGCGTGCTCGTTCTGCGCGTCAGGAAGTTGGCAGTATGCAGGTTCAAGGCGGTGTACTAGGCGATATTGTTGTAGAAAGTCAATTTGTTGGTTATGACCAGCTTGAAACAAGCTCGACAGTTGTTGCAATTGTTAAACATGGAGAATTAGTTGACGAAGCATTCAGTGGTGATGAAGTGCAGCTAATACTTGATGTCACTCCTTTCTACGCAGAAAGCGGCGGTCAAATTGCGGATCGCGGAATCATTCAAGCAGAAGGTGTTACCGTAAGCGTAAAGGATGTACAAAAGGCGCCAAACGGGCAAAATCTTCATAGAGCTATAGTGGAGTCAGGAATTCTTAAAACAGACGCAAAAGTGACTGCAAGTGTGCATCAAGATAATCGAGTACAAATTATCAAAAACCATACTGCTACACACCTGCTTCATCAAGCATTAAAGGATGTGCTTGGAACGCATGTAAACCAGGCAGGTTCACTGGTAGAACCAGATCGTCTTCGTTTTGACTTTTCACATTTTGGCCAAGTAAAGCCAGAGGAATTAGAGGAAATTGAAAAGATCGTGAACGAAAAAATCTGGAAGAATATCGAAGTGGATATTAGCTTAAAGCCAATTGCTGAGGCAAAATCAATGGGTGCAATGGCGCTTTTTGGTGAAAAATATGGCGATATCGTTCGAGTGGTTAAAGTAGGAGATTATAGCTTAGAACTATGCGGAGGTTGTCACGTACCAAATACATCTGTTATTGGGCTATTTAAAATAGTTTCTGAAGGCGGTATTGGTGCAGGTACAAGGAGAATTGAAGCAGTTACCGGCGAATCTGCTTATCAATTAATGAATGACCAGGTTACTTTATTAAAGGATGCAGCGGACAAGCTGAAAACTAACCCTAAAGAGGTAGTTAACCGGATAGAAGTCTTAATGACTGAAATTAAACAACTTCAGCGGGAAAACGAATCACTTGCAGCCAAGTTAGGAAATATTGAGGCGGGTAACCTTGTATCAAAAGCAAAGCAAATTGACGGTGTCACCGTATTAGCTGCAAAAGTTCAAGCTTCTGATATGAATAACTTACGAAATATGGCCGATGATCTGAAACAAAAAATCGGTTCGGCTATAATCCTGCTAGGAAGTGTAAATGAAGGGAAAGTTAATTTAATCGCAGCGGTGACGAAGGATTTAATTGACAAGGGATACCATGCTGGAAAATTAATCAAAGAAGTCGCAACAAGATGCGGTGGAGGAGGCGGAGGCCGTCCAGATATGGCCCAGGCTGGTGGTAAAGATCCTGAAAAACTCGACTCTGCCCTGCAATTCGTTGACGAATGGGTAAAATCAATTTGATAATGAGACAAAGTAGTGTAATATAAAGGTAACTAAACTAAAAAGTGGTATCAACTAGAAAATTTCAGTTATCTCCTCTATAAAAAAGCGAGGTGCATGTAATGAGCTCATTTGATAAAACGATGAGGTTTAATTTTCCTGAAGAGCCTTTTGAACATGACGTAAATGATGTTCTTTTTCAAGTTCATGAAGCCCTGCAAGAAAAAGGATATAATCCAATTAATCAAATCGTCGGATATTTACTTTCGGGTGACCCTGCTTATATTCCCCGTCATCGTGACGCACGGAATATCATTCGTAAACTCGAGCGGGATGAAATTATTGAGGAATTGGTTAAATCCTATTTAAAACAACGACGTGAGGGTTAAGAAATGCGAATTATGGGATTAGATGTTGGCTCTAAGACAGTCGGTATTGCCATCAGTGATGAACTTGGCTGGACTGCACAGGGCCTCAAAACCCTAAAAATTGACGAAGAAAAAAATAAGTTTGGTTTTGACGAAATTGGTCAATTAATAAAAGAGTATGGAATTAGTCAAGTTGTCATCGGTTTGCCAAAGAATATGAATGGCACGATTGGACCTCGAGGTGAAGCCAGCAAGCGGTACGCAGAGGAAATTGAAAACCAGTTTTCAGTTTCAACCATTTTATGGGACGAGCGTTTAACGACAATGGCAGCAGAGAGAGTCTTGCTTGAAGCGGATGTCAGCCGTAAAAAGCGAAAAAAGGTTATTGATAAAATGGCAGCTTCGATGATTCTACAAGGCTATCTGGATAGTAAAAATTAATGAGGTGACGTTATGGAACACGGAGAAAATCAAATTACAATTGTAGACGAAAAAGGTAACGAACAATTATGTGAAGTACTTTTTACATTTGAATCAGAGGATTTTGGCAAGTCCTATGTTTTGTTTCAACAAGTAGGCGGCGTAGAAGACGATGAAGAGGGTCCTGAGATTCATGCATATGCCTTCAATCCTAATGATGAAGACGGTGAAGGGGAATTAATTCCTATCGAAACCGAAGAAGAATGGGATATGGTAGAAGAAATGCTTAACACTTTTTTTGACGAACAAGAAGACGAAGAATAATTTCCAAAAAAGGCGATCCTACGAAGGGTCGCTTTTTTTGTCATATTGTGAATGCGCTTTCGCAGAAAAATTGACATTTTTCGCTATATATGCTGAAATAATATCTGATATGCTTTTTTAAAATACCGTAAAAAAAGAGTTTGAAAGATATATGTTTAACCGGCAAATGGGAGGGGCAATAAAATGTCATCAGAAGAGACACACTCGAAAAAAGAAGTCATTCGTAAGAAAATGCTTGAACACCAAAGCGAGGCAAGAATTGTTCGCAGAATCGTTTTAACCATTACGATTGTAACCCTTTTAGTATTGATCTTTATTGGCGGAGGGGGTTACCTCTACATCAAGTCTGCCCTTGAACCAGTTGACAAGGACAGTAAAGTTCAAAAAAAGGTAGAAATACCGATTGGCTCATCGGTTACGGGGATATCTGAAAAATTAGCAGAGAGTGGAATTATTAAAAATGCTAAAGTCTTTAAATATTATGTAAAGTTTAAAAATGAAGCAGGTTTTATGGCTGGGGAATATGAACTGAGTCCCTCAATGGAGATTCCCGAAATTATTAATCGGTTAAAAACAGGGAAAGTACTCCAACAGGCAGCGTTCCAGTTAACGATTCCAGAAGGTAAACAATTAAGAGAAATCGCCCAAATTATGGCGAAGGCTGTAAATAAACCTGAGGATGAAGTTTTTAATCAATTAAATGATCGTACATTCATCCAAACATTAATGGCAAAATATCCGGATCTACTAACAACAGATATCTTGAATCCAAATATAAAATATCCACTAGAGGGTTATTTGTTCCCAGCAACCTATCCTTTCTACAAACAGAATCCAACCATTGAAGAAATGGTTGTAACCATGCTGGATCAGACTCGAAAAGTGATAACACCATATTTGGCAGAATCTAGTGATGAAAAGATCACTGCACACCAGCTGCTAACCATGTCCTCGCTAATCGAGGAAGAAGCAACGGAAAAGGCTGACCGCAAAAAAATCTCAAGTGTTTTCTATAACCGGATCGAGCAAGGGATGCCTTTACAAACAGATCCAACTGTACTTTATGCACAAGGCAAACACAAAGAGAGAGTATTATACGAGGACTTAGAAGTAGATTCACCATATAATACCTACAAACATAAAGGACTCCCTCCAGGGCCAATAGCAAATGCAGGTAAAGATTCTCTTGATGCAGCAGTGAATCCAGCAGACACAAAACATTTATATTTCCTAGCCACAGCGGAAGGGGAAGTAATTTTTACAAATACTCTAGATGAACACAACGCAGCTAAAGCGGAGCATATTACCAACCAATAATTAACCAAATAACAAGGAGGAATAGTTTTCTTTCCTCCTTGTTTATGGTAAAATAGTTCAAGTGTTTTATGAGCAGATAATAGCGTTTCTATTGAACGCTATTTTTTCATGTCTAAAGAGCAGTCTTGTTGGCAAACAATGCTTTTTAAAGTATAGAGGCAGGTGATGGCAGTTTGTTGAATGATAAACTGCATTCTTATATTGAGGAACTAATTCCAGAGCGTGATCCATTGTTTATCGAAATGGAAGGCTACGCTAAAGAAAACAAAGTACCGATTATGGAGCTCGTGGGAATCGAAGCATTGCTGCAGCTTTTAAGAATTCAAGATTCAAAAAAAATTCTAGAGGTAGGTACTGCAATAGGATATTCGGCTTTGCGTATGGCTGAGGCACTGCCAAATGCGTCGATTGTTACGATAGAACGAGATTTAGAAAGAATTCAGGCAGCTGAAGAATATATGAGTCGTTCGAAGCATGGCGAACAGATTTTATTGATTAAAGGTGACGCCCTTGAAGTGGAGGAACTGGTAAAGGGACAAGCACCATACGATACCATTTTTGTAGATGCTGCAAAAGGTCAATATAAAAAATTCTTTGAAATGTATTCGAAATACTTAAGTGTTGATGGAGTCATCATTACGGATAATGTTTTATTTAAAGGTCTTGTAACAGAGGCAGAAATCGAATCAAAACGGATTCGGAATCTCGTTAGAAAAATTGATGATTTCAACCAATGGCTGATGAATCACCCTGATTATCACACTGTTATTCTTCCTGTTGGCGATGGAATCGCAATTAGTAAAAAGAAGAGGTGAAGCAAGTTGAAAAAAACGGAATTACTAGTAACGCCATTATCAGTGGATGATATTTTACCATTAGCTGAAGCTGGTGCTGATGCATTTGTGGTCGGTGAACAAAGATATGGATTGCGTTTAGCAGGTGAATTTAATCGCGAACAGGTAAAACAAGCAATAGACTTAGCACATGAACAAGGTAAAAAAGTATATGTCGCGGTTAATGCTATCTTTCATAATGAAAAGGTTGCTGAATTAGATGACTATATAAAATTTGTTGCTGAAGCAAATGCAGATGCGATTATTTTTGGTGACCCTGCTGTTCTAATGACCGCCCGTGAAGTGGCACCAAATATGAAACTTCATTGGAGTACGGAAACGCTTGGGACAAATTGGTTCTCATGTAACTATTGGGGCAAAAAGGGTGCGAAGAGAGCTGTTCTTGCCCGAGAGATTAATATGGATGCAATTGTCGAAATCAAAGAAAATGCTGAGGTTGAAATCGAAGTACAGGTTCATGGCATGAGCTGTATGTTTCAATCAAAGCGATCCCTGCTTGGTAACTATTATGAGTACCAAGGAAAAGTAATGGAAATTGAAAATCGTAGAATGGAAAAGAATATGTTCCTTCACGATAAAGAAAGAGAAAACAAGTATCCAATCTTTGAAGATGAGAATGGAACCCATATTATGAGCCCAAATGATATATGTATCATTGACGAGCTTCAAGAAATGTTAGAAGCTGGAGTAGATTGTTTTAAAATCGACGGTATCTTAAAGACATCTGATTATGTTATTGCGGTAACAAAGGCGTACCGCGAAGCTATTGACTTGTACTT
Organism: Neobacillus driksii; assembly: GCF_013409995.1. Taxonomy (GTDB): domain Bacteria; phylum Bacillota; class Bacilli; order Bacillales; family Cytobacillaceae; genus Neobacillus; species Neobacillus driksii. The sequence continues at coordinate 532,657 of NZ_JACCBX010000003.1, read as the reverse complement.
CCAAGAACCAGATTTATACGAGGACAAAAAAGATGAGCTGTTAGAAGAGATTGAAGAAATTCAGCCAGCTAACCGCAAATTGGATACAGGATTCTTTTTTAAGGAAACAGTATATTAAAAGAAAAGCTGCAGCGCCTAGGCGCTGCAGCTAGACAAAAAGTAGGAGGAGTTCAATCGTGAATACAGTTACAAATAAAATTTCTGAAATCATCGATGGAAAACGTGTGATTGTGAAAAAGCCAGAACTCCTTGCGCCGGCAGGAAATCTTGAAAAATTAAAGATTGCTGTACAATACGGAGCTGATGCCGTGTTTATTGGCGGTCAGGAATATGGTTTACGTTCAAACGCTGATAACTTTACATTTGAGGAAATGAAAGAAGGCGTAGAATTCGCTAAAAAATATGGTGCGAAAATCTACGTAACAACAAATATCTTTGCTCATAATGAGAATATTGATGGATTAGAAAACTATATCCTTGGACTAAAAGGAACAGGAATTGCTGGGATTATCGTGGCAGATCCATTGATTATTGAAACTTGCCGCAGACTTGCTCCAGAAATTGAAATTCATATTAGCACGCAGCAATCAATTACAAACTGGAAAACAGCTCAGTTTTGGAAGGAAAGCGGTGCCGAACGTGTCGTGTTAGCACGTGAGGCAAGTGCAGAAGAAATTAGAGAAATGAAGGAAAAGGTCGATATTGAAATTGAGACCTTTATTCATGGTGCCATGTGTATCGCTTATTCTGGACGTTGTACATTAAGCAATCACATGACTGCAAGAGATTCTAACCGAGGCGGATGCTGTCAGTCGTGCCGCTGGGATTATGATTTATTTCAGCTGGAGGGCAGCACAACGGAAGTACCTCTTTTTAGTGAAAATGACGCTCCATTTGCAATGAGCCCGAAAGACCTTAATCTTATCCAAGCCATTCCTCAAATGATTGAGCTCGGAATCGATAGCTTGAAAATTGAAGGCCGTATGAAGTCGATTCACTATATTGCAACGGTTGTAAGTGTCTATCGCAAAGTAATTGAAGCTTATTGTGCAGACCCTGATAACTTCGTCATTAAACGTGAGTGGTTAGAAGAGCTAGATAAATGTGCGAACCGTGAAACGGCACCAGCATTTTTTGAAGGCATTCCGGGGTATAAAGAGCAAATGTTTGGTAATCATAGCAACAAGACAAAGTTTGAATTTGTCGGTCTTGTGTTGGATTACAATGAAGAAACACAAATGGTCACCCTTCAACAACGAAACCACTTTAAACCGGGTCAGGAAGTTGAGTTCTTCGGTCCGGAAATTCAAAACTTTAAACATGTGATTGATAAAATCTGGGATGAAAAAGGTAACGAACTGGATGCTGCTAGACATCCGCTTCAGATTGTACAATTCAAATTGGACAAACCGGTTTACCCTAACAACATGATGCGAAAGGAGAACTAGGTTGATGCGCAAACCGGTTGTTATTGGTGTTGCCGGAGGTTCCGGCTCAGGAAAAACGAGTGTTACTAAAGCTATATATGAAAGCTTTAAAGGTCACTCTATTACGATGATTCAACAAGACTTTTATTATAAAGACCAAAGTGATTTACCATTTGAGGAACGATTAAAAACGAATTATGATCATCCACTGGCATTTGACAATGATTTGCTCATCAAACATATTGAAAAACTATTACGATACGAGCCAATTGAAAAACCAGTGTATGATTATTCCATTCATACTCGTTCAAAAGAAGTTATTGCAGTTGAACCTAAAGATGTTATTATTTTAGAAGGTATACTTGTTCTTGAAGATGAGCGGCTGAGAAATTTGATGGACATCAAGTTATATGTTGATACTGATGCAGATATTCGAATTATCAGAAGGTTATCACGCGATATTAAAGAGCGTGGACGTACCTTGGACTCTGTTATTGAACAATATACAAATGTTGTCCGTCCTATGCACAACCAATTTATTGAGCCGACTAAGAGATATGCAGATGTGATTATCCCTGAAGGCGGGCAAAATCATGTGGCGATTGATTTAATGGTGACAAAAATTCAAACAATTCTTGAACAAAAGTCATTTTTATGAAACAATAGCGTAAAGATTAGTTTGAAATGAATCCATATTGGATGAATACAAGTTGCGCGCCCTTTTAAGAGGACACGCTCCTATGTATTTGTGTGATACCTACATATCATTAATAAACACAATCTATGGGGGATTGTGAAGACTAGAAGGAGTGAGAAGTTTTGGCAATAGAAAAAGTATTTCCAATGACACAGGCAGGTAAAGACAAACTAATTCAGGAGCTTGAACATTTAAAATCGGTTAAACGTAAGGAAGTTGTTGAAAGAATTAAAATTGCTAGAAGTTTCGGGGATTTATCTGAAAACTCCGAATATGATTCTGCAAAGGAAGAACAAGCATTTGTGGAAGGTCGTATTACAACGTTAGAAAATATGATCCGCAACGCTAAAATTATCGAAGAAGCCGACATGGCTAGTGATTCTGTTACTTTAGGAAGATCTGTAACATTTATAGAACTTCCTGATGGTGACGAAGAAACGTATACAATCGTTGGCAGTGCAGAGGCTGATCCGTTTGAAGGGAAAATTTCTAACGATTCTCCAATTGCAAGAAGCTTAATTGGTAAAAAGGTTGGCGATCAAGTATCTGTCCAAACACCAGGCGGCGAAATGAGCGTCAGAATTACTTCTATCAAGTAATCAAATTTTTATGAATATGTTTGAAATGGAAACACCTCGTCAAAACTTTTGACGAGGTGTTTTTTTATGATACGTAAACGGATTAAAGGTTTACTCATCTTGTGCATTGCAGGGCTGCTGGTTCTTTTAGCTCGATTAATTCAGATCCAGCTAGTCCAAACAGAAAGCTTTTCAACGCACAATGTCAACTTATTAGAAGAAAGCGTACAACAACGAACACAAGAATTAGTGATTGATAATGGCCGCGGTAATTTTCTTGATCGAAATGGAGATTTACTAACACATAAAAAAGTACCCGTTCTAGTTCTTTTTCCTTTTTTGAAAAATATGACTTGGGATGTTGAAGCTGTATCAGCGATATCTGGAATATCAAAAGAAAGTTTAAATAAGGCATTAGAAGACGCCAAAAAGCCGTTTGCTTATGGTGAACCTCAGCCTTTGGAGTTGACGCCCTCTCAAATGGAAAGAATCAACAAACTAGAGATTCCAGGTGTATTTGCGATTGAAAAGAAATTTGAACGTACTGTTATTCCTGCAGAGCAACTGATTGGTTTAACAGGAGAAAATGCAAAAGAATTAAAAAAACGTTACCCAAATAAGGAACTCTCTGAGAAAACCTTGATTGGTGTTTCTGGTCTTGAAGAGAGTTTTGATGAATTTTTGCTTCCTGAAGGAAAATCAAAACTTGTTTATCACGTTGATGGAGACGGAGCCCCGTTATTTGGAATTAATGTGAAATATGTGGATCCAGCTAATCCCTTTTATCCAGTAAATGTTAGAACAACCATGGATAAAAGTTTGCAACAAATGTCTGAGGAGCTAGTGGACAAGCATGGAATTAAAAAGGGCGGTTTGGTACTCCTCGATATTGAAAGTAATAGTATCCTAGCGTCTGTTTCGAGGCCAGCCATTAATCCAAAAGACCCTTATAGCGGCTCTGGAATTACAAATCGTATGTTAAAGCAAGAAATAATGGGCTCTATTTTTAAAACCGTGGTTGCGGCAGCGGCCATCGATCAAAACCTTGATGACCCAGCCAGGTTATATAATTGCAGTATAAAAATTAATGGGGAGCCTGAAACAAAATATAATTATGGTATGCTCTCTTTTACAGATAGTTTTGCGAGAAGCTGTAACCGAACTTTCGGTGAACTGGCGAGGGAACTTCAAAAGAAAGATAAAGATTTGTTGGAAGAATATGCTTCTAAACTGTCGTTAACAGGCACTGTTGGCTGGAAGGGTGAAGTCTATCATACCAATAATTTTAAACAGCTGGTTGATGAGGATAAAGGAAGAGTATTTTTAACAGAAGAGGCTAAAAAAGATCCTAACTTTGCTGCCATGTCAGGAATAGGCCAGCATGAGGTTCGTGCCACTCCAATAGCCGTGGCCAATATGATGGCCACGATTGCAAGAGGCGGTAAAAAGGAAATGGTCCGCACCGCTTCAAAAATTGAATATAAGAATGGTACGACAATGGTTAACTTTGATAAACAAGAGTTATCCGGAGATATTATTTCGCCGTATACAGCAATGAAACTGCAGAAATTGTTAAGAGAGGTTGTTGTGAATCCGAACGGGACAGGAAAGTGGTTTAAAGATCTTCCATATGAGGTTGCTGGAAAATCGGGTACAGCGGAGACGGGAAAATATCAGGGTGATAAGCAGCTGCATAATAAATGGTTTGCAGGTTATTTCCCATATCAAAACCCAAAATATGCGCTTGTTACTGTAAATTTGGATGTTCTTGATACAGAGGGAGGCGTCAATTTACTCTTTGCTGATATGGTTAAAATGTTACATGAACATGACAAAGAAGGACAAAAAGATTAACTTTAGGGAAAATCCTTCAAGTTATTTGCAATTCATGTTAGAATGTTCACAGCCATATTAATTGTTTAGCGGCGCTTCCGCTTTTCTATTTGGAGGGATTTTTGTAATGAGTAACGATTTCCAATCCGGCTCACGTTCCGGTTATCGGGCTAAAAGGAAGAAAACGAACCTGATCTTGAATAGTCTAATCGTTATTGTACTGGCACTCATATTTTTTGTAGCCTACACTATTTTTTTATCAGGTGACGATAAAGCGTCCCAAAATGAGGACCAAACAAAAACAGCAGCAAACGAAGCCTCAGAAAAAGAGGATAAAAATACTGAAGATAAAACAGCAGTAAAGGAATCCGAGAAGAACACTGATTCAGAGGAAGGTACTGATGAAGAAAGTGAAGAAGCCTCTTCACCTGAACAAGAGGATGATTCACAGGCCGTTATCACTGAGGGAGATGGTTCTTCTAACGTACTTAGAACCATCGAGAACCCAGCATGGAAGCCTGTAGGTACAGTACAAACGGGTGAACATGCGCCAGTGTATGATAGCTCGTCAGTTGATTGGCAGGAAATGCTAACGGCCATTTCTTATGCCACTGGTTTAGAAGAAAGCAATATGACTGTATATTGGTTAGGTCGCGATAAAACCTCAGGTAATGGTACGTTTAGTACTGTTGCGTCCAAAGACAAATCGCAAAAATACAACGTATACCTTGAATGGGTGGATGGCCAAGGCTGGAAACCTACAAAGGTCGAAGAACTTACTGCAATTCAATAGAATAGTAAAAATAGGGTGGGACTCCATCCTATTTTTTGCGTTTAAAGTGAACAACTGCGGTAAAGTATGTCTGACCCTTTTCATTAGCATACATTTGATGTGAGACTGAATGAACGCCTAAAAGAATCGCTTTGTTTTCCTCAATTTTTGCCTCGATTTTCTTTTCTAAAACTTTTAAATCCGTTGCGTCAAAAAATTCTACTTTATCATCAATGAAATCAATTTGAAAATTCATCATCGTATCATCCCTTCTATATCTACATTTTAGTAATTACCACCATTGTAATCAATGAATATTTCAATGAAAGTGGAAATTAAGATAACAAGTTTGTATTTAATTCATAGTATACATATAGGATTTATAAGAATGTTTGGAGGGTTGATCGATTGGGACTTGAATTTTTAGATGTCTTTGAACAATGGGCGGATTCATATGATGAAAGTGTTGGCGGAAATAATCGCGAATATAAAGCGGTTTTTACTGGGTATGAGCAAATATTAGAAGCTGTGACAGCACTTTCAAAGGGCCACGTCGTTGAGTTTGGTGTTGGAACGGGAAACTTGACAAAAAAACTGCTTGATTCGGGTTTAAAGGTAACTGGAATTGAGCCTTCCGTACCAATGAGGGGAATAGCCGAAGCAAAGCTCGGAACAAAAGCAAAAATACTCGATGGTGATTTTCTTCATTTTCCTGAAATAATAAATGTTGATACAATTGTCTCCACCTATGCATTCCATCATCTGACTGATGTGGAAAAGGATGAAGCAATTGCCAAATATGGAAAGCTGCTTTCAAAAGGTGGTAGAATAGTGTTTGCGGATACGATGTTTGAATCAGTGGAAGATTATAATAATGCAATCGTAAAAGCGAGAGAACAAGGCTTTCATAACCTGGCAAAAGATTTGGAAACAGAATATTATACCACCATCCCAATTTTAAAAAGTATTTTAGAAAATAGTGGTTTTACTGTTACTTTTAATCGCTGTAATCATTTTGTCTGGTTAATGAAAGGAGAAAAACGATAGAGAGAGGTTTGAATATGAAAATTGCCATCATCGGAGCAATGGAAGAAGAAGTAAAATTATTAAGAGATAATATTGAGGGGCAAACACAAGAAACCATAGCCGGATGCGAGTTTACTTTTGGACAAATGAACGGAGTAGAAGTGATTTTGCTGCGCTCCGGAATTGGGAAAGTAAATGCTGCAATGTCAACAACCATTTTACTTGAAAAATATAAGCCTGATTGTGTAATCAACACAGGCTCTGCTGGGGGATTCAATCCTGATTTAAATGTAGGTGACGCAGTAATATCAACTGAGGTTCGTCATCATGATGTGGATGTAACAGCCTTCGGTTATGAATATGGGCAGGTACCGCAGCTCCCGGCAGCTTTTTTGGCTGACGATAAATTAGTTGAAGTTGCTGTAAATGCAGCGAAAGAACTAGATAAATTTAAAGTCGTGAAAGGCTTAATCGTAACAGGAGACTCCTTCATGGAAGATCCAGAACGTGTTAAGTTTGTACAATCAAAGTTTGATAAATTACAGGCTGTTGAAATGGAAGCGGCTGCGATTGCACAAGTTGCACATCGTTTCGGAATTCCTTTCGTTATTATTCGTTCATTATCTGATATCGCTGGAAAGGAATCTGAAATCTCGTTTGATCAATTCATTGACCAAGCTGCAACCCATTCAGCTACGTTGGTCATGAAAATCGTCGCAGCTTTAAGATAGTCAGCCAGAAAGTGGTGGCGTGGCAGTGAGAGTTTACAAAAATGTACATGAATTGATTGGGCACACACCTATGGTGGAAATTACTCAGTTTTTACTGCCGAAAGGCGTGCGCATTTTTGCTAAGCTGGAATTCATGAATCCTTGCGGCAGTGTTAAGGATCGTCTTGGTGTAGAGCTTTTACGAGAGGCTTTTGAAAGTGGAAAGCTTCAAGCGGGGGGAACGGTGATAGAACCGACAGCCGGGAATACAGGGATAGGATTAGCGCTTGCCGCACTAAACAAAGGGGTACAGGTTATTTTATGTGTACCTGAAAAGTTCAGTATTGAAAAACAAGAATTAATGAAAGCTCTAGGAGCAAAAATTGTTCATACGCCAACTGAAAAGGGGATGAAGGGAGCAATCGCGAAAGCGGAGGAACTGCTTAAAGAAATCCCTGGATCTTATTGTCCGCAGCAATTTGGCAATCCAGCTAATCCTGAAACCTATTATAAAACACTAGGACCTGAGCTCTGGGAGCAAATGGATGGAAATATAAGTATATTTGTTGCTGGAGCTGGCACAGGCGGAACCTTTATGGGCACTGCGCGTTACTTAAAAGACCAGAATAAAGCCATAAAGACTGTTATTGTAGAACCAGAAGGCTCAATATTAAATGGCTGTGAATCAGGCCCTCATAAAACGGAGGGAATTGGTATGGAATTTCTACCTGATTATATGGATCCAGATTATTTTGATGCGATTCATACAATTCCTGATGAGGATGCATTTGGGTTTGTGAAAGAATTAGCAGCAAAGGAAGGTCTATTAGTTGGCAGTTCATCTGGAGCGGCATTTATGGCCGCCATGTTGGAAGCAGAAGGTGCCAAAGTCGGGACGAATATTGTCGTTATTTTTCCGGATGGAAGTGAACGCTATTTAAGTAAGAAGATTTATGAAGGGGGGATTTAGGTGAAAAGAAAAACAAAATTAATTCATGGCGGTATTAGTACCGACCCGGCAACAGGTGCAGTCTCTTTCCCCATTTATCAAGTAAGCACCTATAAGCAAGAAGGCGTTGGCGGCCACAAAGGCTATGAGTATTCAAGAACAGGTAATCCTACTCGATTTGCCCTTGAAGAGCTGATTAAGGATCTTGAGGGTGGTGAAGCGGGTTTTGCCTTTGGTTCAGGAATGGCCGCTATGACTGCTGTCATGATGCTCTTTAATAGTGGAGATCATGTGATTCTAACAGATGATGTGTATGGCGGCTCGTTTCGTGTTATGACGAAGGTATTAAACCGTTTAGGAATAGATTCAACTTTCGTTGATACCAGTAATCTAGAGGCTGTTATGAGTGCAATAAAACCAAATACCAAGGCGATCCATTTGGAAACACCAACAAATCCACTTTTAAAAATTACTGATATTGAACAAGTGGCGAAACTTGCCAAAGAATCTGGGCTGTTGACAATCGTTGATAATACCTTCTCGACGCCTTATTGGCAAAATCCAATTGAGCTTGGTGCTGATATTGTTCTTCATAGTGCAACAAAATATTTAGGAGGACACAGCGACGTTGTAGCGGGGTTAGCGGTGGTTAATAGTAAGAAGCTTGCTGAAGACCTTCATTTTGTCCAGAACTCAACTGGAGGCGTCCTAGGACCACAAGACTCATGGCTTTTAATTCGGGGTATTAAGACTCTAGGTATCCGGATGGAAGAAACCGAAAAGAATACGGCTTCTATTGTTGATTTCCTACAAGGACATCCTGCAGTCAAGAAAGTATATTACCCCGGGTTGGAAACACACCCCAATCATTCCATTGCAAAAAAACAGGTAAGAGGTTTTGGAGGAATGGTTTCATTTGATGTGGGAAGTGCAGAAAATGCAGATAAACTCCTAAGTAAGATTCATTATTTTACTTTGGCGGAAAGTCTAGGTGCGGTTGAAAGTCTTATTTCCGTACCAGCAAGAATGACTCATGCTTCCATTCCTATAGAACGACGAGCAGAATTAGGGATAACAGAAGGATTAGTGAGAATTTCAGTTGGTCTTGAAGATGTAGAGGATTTGATAGAAGATCTAAAACAGGCATTAGAATAATAGGAATCCAATCCGGCTTTTACGCCGGATCATTTTTATTCTGTTTTTCTAAAATTTACATCCACATTTAAGCTGTTTTTTGTGTTAAAGTAGCTTAGTAGATTTTAAGAAAAGCAGGTGACCTACAGTGGACAAACAGACAAAGAAGATTTACGAAAAAATGGTTGATTTTAGACAATTTGCTGTCGTATTACTCGCTGTCGGTGTATTTTTCTTTTTAGGTGTAATTATTCCGTCCGACACAAAGAGTGAGATGGATGTAAATATAATGATGATCGCTTCGATGTCCTTTTTAGCGGTTTCGATTTTACTTTTTATTCAATCGAAACAGTGCCAGATAAAACTTATGGATATGGAAGATGGTAACCAGCGATAAACGTTCCCTTATGAACGTTTATTTTTTTTGCAGGCAAATTAACTATTTTTAAAAAAAATTCAAAAAAGTGGTTTACAAAGGATATGTTGATGGATATAATTACCGTAGTTAGTAAAAAATTCCGAAGGAGGTCGAAGAAAATGATGATGAAGTTAAAAGCTGCAGTCACTAGCAATGTTACTTGGATTACAACTGCATATGTAAATAATTTGCATTCGACCAACGGGAATGGATTGCTTAACTAATTCTGGTTAACTATACATATCCATGCCGCAGGGAGAATCGCGCCCTGCGGTATTTTTGTGCCTAAAAACTGGCCGCAAGGGAGTAATTTCTTGCGGCCTTTTTGTGCTCATTAAATGGATATTATTAACAGATTTAGTTATAAAAGGAATAGAGGTGATAAGGATGACCCTAAATATATTTTTTATCTCAGTTACATTCAAAAGACACAAAGAAAGCCTACAGGAAGCGGAACGAAATGAAATGATTGAAAAACTTTATGAGCAAAACAAGGAACGTCAACTGTCAGTTTATCATTTACTATAAATTAACCCTCAAAAAAGGAAGTGTATCTAAATGACTCTTAATATTTTGTTTTTTTCAATTACAGTTAAGAAACGTAAAGAAAGTCTAGAAGAAGCGATACGAAATGAAACAGTTGAGCAGCTGTATGATCAGCACAAAGACCGTCAAGTTACAGCTTATCATTTAATGTAATAACCCTTTATGGGAGGTGATAGTCATGACCTTAAATATTTTATTTTTATCGATTACCATCAAAAAACGTAAGATGAGTATCGAAGAAGCGTCTCGTCAAGAACAAATCAAAAAAATATATGAAACAACAAAAGATCGTCAAATTTCTGTTCATCGCATTATGTATTAAGGCTTAACAATAATAAAAAGAAGGGTGGTTTTACAATGATTTATTTATTACAAGACCGTGGAGCAAGCTTATGGAGTATGAAGGATTCCACCTAGTTAGCCTATTTAAGGAGGTAGCTCAAAATGCCTGTACACAACTTTTTATTATTTCTTTTCTTAAAAACGAAAAAGAAATTCAAAAATGATAGATAAGAACTAAATTTTTTTGTTAACAAAATGTTCACATCCCCTGAAGGTAGATACCGTCAAAATATGATAAATTCGAAGTAGATAAAAGGGTCTATCTAAAGGGGTGGAGAAGATGTTCATGGTCGTAATGGCTTTGGTCATAACTGGGGCAATTAGCTGTGTAATATCAGCAGAACTAAGTGTAGAATAATGAGTCGGCATTGATCTTTTAAAGAGGTCAATGCTTTTTTTATATGTATGATAAAAGGCTTTATTTTCAAATAAATGTCTTGGACAGACACAATTGGACTGTTTCTAACATAGGAATTAGTTATAGGCAAAGCCCAAAAAAGCACGGGGGTGTATGTGCATGGCAGGCATTTTCACAGCACTTGGTTATCTCATTAAGGAATTTTTATTTCTTGTCTCTTATGTAAAAAACAATGCTTTTCCGCAGCCCCTTTCTGCTGCAGATGAGAGGAAATATTTACGGTTAATGGCGGAAGGGGACCCACATGCTCGTAATATGTTAATTGAACATAATTTGCGGCTTGTAGCTCATATCGTCAAAAAGTTTGAAAACACTGGGGAAGATTCAGAGGATTTGATTTCAATCGGAACCATTGGATTAATTAAAGCCATTGAGAGCTATTCAGAAGGCAAAGGAACAAAGCTTGCGACTTATGCAGCACGATGTATTGAAAACGAGATCCTCATGCACCTGCGAGCTCTAAAGAAAACTAAAAAGGATGTCTCGTTACATGATCCGATTGGACAGGATAAAGAAGGTAATGAAATTTCACTAATTGATGTACTGAAATCGGAATCAGAAGATGTGATTGATACCATCCAGTTAAACATGGAGCTAGAAAAAATTCGAAAATATATCGATGTCCTTGATAACAGAGAGAAGGAAGTAATCGTAGGTCGTTTTGGTCTTGACCTTCAAAAGGAAAAGACACAGCGAGAAATTGCGAAGGAATTGGGTATTTCTCGAAGCTATGTTTCGAGGATTGAAAAAAGAGCATTAATGAAGATGTTTCATGAATTTTATCGAGCTGAGAAAGAGCGTAAGAAGAAGAACTAAGTTGAGAGCCGGAGATTATTCCGGCTCTTTTTTCTCGTTAAAACGGCTTGTGCCTATACATGTCACAAAACCGGGACATAACCTATTATAAAAGGAAAAGGGGGTATTCATGTGTCATATGGTTATCAAAATTTTTGTTGCTGCCCAGCCCCTTATCCAGTTTATCCTGTTCCCTATACAACTGGTGGAGGAGGATGGTATGCACTCTTTATCGTTTTACTGATATTGGTGCTCATCTTCGGTGGCTGGTGGTACTATACAACCTGCTGTTAAGAATAAAGATGCTTGTGCACTCCTGGCACAAGCTATTTTTTGTTTAAAACGCTAATAATAGAATTATTCAAAAAATATATTATAATGAAAAAGTACATATTCAAGGGAGGAATAGGATGACAGCCACTACATATTCAGACGTTTGGAATCTTGAAGTATTTTTTAAAGGTGGAAGCGATTCAGCTGAACTGGCAGAACACTTAAAGGTAACAGGGGAATTAATTGACCTCTTTAAAACAAAAGTACATAACTGGAAACCGCTAAATTCAGCAGAGGATAGGGTTTATTTGAAGGAGCTTTTATCAGATTTTGAAACAGCTGGTAAAAAGCTTCGCCAAGCTGCGGCATTTGTAGGCTGCCTGCAAGCTCAAAATACAGAAGATAAAAAGGCATATGCTCTTGAAGCGACGGTAACAGGGCTTAGTGCTGCATTTCAATCTGCGCTTAGTGCATTTGATAATCTTTTATCATCCATCAATGATGAGGTATGGGCACAAGTGTTAGAAGATAAATACTTATCAGAGTTGACCTTTTCGCTGACAGAAAGACGCGAGAGGGCAAAAGAAAAGCTTTCAATTGAGGAAGAAGCATTAATCAGTGCATTAGGTGTCGATGGCTATCATAGCTGGGGCCAATTATATGATCTCATTGTTAGTAAAATAAAGGTTTCCGTTGAGGTAAATTGTGAGGTAAAACAACTTTCCGTAGGGCAGGCGGCCAATCGTTTTGCCAGTTCAAATCGGGCAGTACGCAAAGAAGTATTTAAGAGCTGGGAAAAGTCTTGGAATGAACAAGCGGATTATTTAGCAAAAACATTAAATCATTTATCAGGTTTCCGGTTAAATGTTTATCAAAAACGCGGCTGGGAAGACGTATTAAAAGAACCATTGAGTATTAACCGAATGAAAAAAGAAACATTAGAGACAATGTGGGCGGTAATATCTGAAAATAAGCAGCCGCTTGTAGAATATTTAAACCGTAAAGCTAAGCTTTTAGGTCTCGAAAAGTTAAGCTGGTTTGATTTAGATGCTCCATATGGAAAAACGGAGTCCAAGGTTTCTTACCAAGAGGGTGCAGAATTCATTGAACAAAACTTTGCTCTTTTCGGTGAAAAAATGGCTGCTTTTGCTAAGAAGGCGTTTGAAAATCAATGGATTGAAGCGGAGGATCGTCCGGGGAAAGCACCAGGCGGTTTCTGTACTGGGTTCCCTGAAAGTGAAGAATCGCGTATCTTCATGACTTATTCAGGTACTCCTTCGAATGTTTCTACACTGGCTCATGAGCTGGGTCATGGTTTCCATTCCTATGCGATGAAGGGTGTACATTATCTTAACCGTGGGTATGCCATGAATGTGGCCGAAACGGCATCGACCTTTGCGGAGATGATTGTTGCTGATGCGGCTGTAAAAAATGCCAAGGACGAAGAAGAGAAACTTGCTTTACTAGATGATAAAATCCAGAGAACGGTTGCTCTTTTAATGAACATCCATGCGCGCTTTTTATTTGAGACACGTTTTTATGAGGAAAGAAAGCGTGGTCCAGTGTCCGTTGAAACGTTAAACGTATTAATGGAGGATGCTCAGAAGGAAGCTTATTGTGATGCTTTAGACGAATATCATCCATTATTTTGGGCGTCCAAACTTCATTTCTTTATTACAGGCGTGCCGTTTTATAACTTCCCGTATACATTTGGTTATCTGTTTTCACTTGGAATCTATGCGCAGGCGCTTGAGGAAGGTACAGGATACGAAGAAAAGTATATTTCTTTATTAAGAGATACCGCTTCAATGACGGTTGAGGATTTGGCGGCTAAGCACTTACAAGTGGATTTAGTCCAAAAGGATTTCTGGGAAAAGGCAGTCAAAATCTGTATTGATGATATAGAGGAATTCCTTCAATTAACAGCAAATAAATAACATTTTAGCCCAGCAGATATCTGCTGGGCTTTGCTTGTATAACTCCAGCGCCTAGGGCGCTCCCGCTTTTCTTTTTTACATTTTCCTCAGTTTAAATGGACTAACCATTAGGAATGATAGAATGATGATAATGAATAAAAAGGTTTGAGCTGGGACGTAAGGGATAGCTAAAAAGCTTAAGGTGGCTAAACAGCCTGCAGCTGTGATTGGTAAACCAGTAAAATACCCGTTGCTTTCGGTAATATTGAAGCGTGCCAATCTGAAAGCACCGCAGCCGATATAGAAGACGGTAAAGAACGATCCAGGTCCGCCGAATTCATTTAAAATTCCTTGATATAGTAATAGTGCTGGTGCGACTCCAAATGATATAATATCACTCATGGAATCTAATTGTTTGCCTAGCTCTGACTCGATATTAAATTTTCTTGCCGCCATTCCATCAAAACGATCAGCTAAAGCAGCAATAAAAATTAGCAGCAAACTTAGTCGTAAATTTCCTTCCAGTGCAAAAATGATCGCAAAACCACCAAAGGATAAATTCGTTAAGGTAATAACATTCGCTGTTTGAGACTTCAGTTTCTTAATTGTCGAATCAAAAACGTCTAATAAAAACATTTAGCTCCACCACTCCTTCTCAACAAGTAGGAAGAGAACTTTATTTATTTTCCTAACTCTATTTATTTAATATTAAGCTTTTTTAGTCGTTTCGTAAAGAGTATTTTTACACTTTTTGGGGGTCATGTAATGTTAAAGCATGTATATCGTTTAATGATAGAACTAACAAATGGAAGATGGTCATCGTTCATTTTAAGGCGGTTTGCACGCTCGAGGGTTAGCAGATTTGTAGTTCCTTCCTTCGCGAAGATTTATAAATTAAATCAGAATGAAATGGAAAAAGCCCTCAATGAATATCCCACACTGCACGATTTATTTATCAGGACTTTAAAAAAGGAAGTAAGATTGGTTGATAAAAATGAAAATTCGGTAGTAAGTCCAGTGGATGCAGTAATAGAGGATGTCGGGTCCATAAATGAAACAAGTGAAATGCTCGTCAAGGGCAAGTCATATTCCATTCAAGAAATGCTTGGAAGCGAACATACTGTTACGAAATATTTAAATGGTACATATATGGTGCTCTATTTAAGTCCGAGTCATTACCATCGGATTCATAGTCCTGCAGATGGTGCAATCGTAAAACAGTGGGCGCTTGGCTCAAAGTCATACCCTGTTAATAAAATGGGTTTAAAGTATGGGGTCCGAACGTTAGCGAAAAACTATCGAATGATTACAGAAGTGAATACAGCAAGAGGGCATATTGCGATTGTGAAAGTAGGAGCCATGTTTGTAAACTCGATTGAAAAAACTCATCAAGGAATGCATCTGCAAAAAGGTGAGGAAATGGCGTACTTCAGTTTCGGTTCCACAGTCGTTTTGTTGTTTGAGAAGGGGATTTTCAAATTAGATTCCTCTATCCATACACCAAAGGATATTCGAATTGGTGAAAAAATTGGAGTCCTTGTAAATGAAAATAGCGGCGCTTATTAGTGCCGCACTTATAAAAAAGAAAAAGCCCTCAAGGGGCATTTATGGATTATCTTTTTATGAAGAAATTTTCATTTTGTTGAATAAGGATCGACGATGAATTTCTGTTTCTATTAGATGTATAAACTCGGGGCTTAGATTTAATTCTCTTGCTTTATAGTAGGATTCAATGAGTAATTCATCTGACAGTTTACGCAAACCAGAATGCACCTCCATAAGAAAAATAAATGGTACTAAAATGTATAATTGAAGCATAAAATGGTAGGTTCAATTGTTGTACCCTAAATCTACCAAATTAAATTCGATAGGACAACCTTTCCAATTATTCACAATTTACAGTGGATAACTTGTGACTAATTTGTTTATAAAGTATAAAAAAGTACTTGAAACAATGGGTATAATGTTAATAACTTTATCCACAGAAGGGAAAATGCTTTGATTTTGTCGAAAAATATTTATTATATTTCATATTTATAGTAAAAAGGCGACACATCTTTGTAAGAATGTCGAACTTTGACAAATAATAAAACCAAACAACGATAATAGTTTTATTTTGATACTACGGTTAAAATTGGTTATGATGGTACAGATAAACAGATGAATTAATGAGGTGTAAGCTTGGTGTTAAAAATTTTCTTACCTGATGAGCATGTAAAAAGCATTTTAGATATTAAACCTGAAGACCTGAAAGAAAGAGGGGTTAAGGGTATTATTACGGATTTAGATAATACGCTTGTGGAATGGGATCGACCGAATGCCACACCTGAACTCATTAAATGGTTTGAACAAATAAAAAAACATAATATACTCGTTACAATTGTTTCTAATAATAATGAAAACCGTGTGAAGGAATTCTCGGATCCATTACAAATTCCATTTATATTTCAAGCGCGGAAGCCCCTAGTGCGCGCGTTTAATAAGGCGCTTTCCCAAATGGGAATTAAGAAAGAGGAAACAGTTGTTATTGGGGATCAGTTATTAACGGATGTCTTAGGTGGAAATCGAAGCGGGTTTCATACAATTCTTGTTGTTCCGGTTGCGCAAACAGATGGATTTTTTACTAAATTCAACCGTTTTGCGGAGCGGAGAATTTTGAATTGGTTCAGAAGAAAAGGCATGATTCAATGGGAGGATTAAAGTGTGAGTGAACAAGAGCAATATTTATGTATGGGTTGCGGTGTTAAGGTCCAAACTGAAAACCCCGCGGAATTAGGATATGCGCCGTCATCAGCGCTCGAAAAGGATAGTATTATTTGTCAGCGCTGTTTTCGACTTAAACATTACAATGAGGTTCAGGATGTCAGTTTAACAGATGACGATTTCTTGAAAATTTTGAATGGCATTGGCCAAACAGATGCATTAATTGTTATGATTGTTGATATTTTCGACTTTAATGGCAGCTGGCTGCCAGGGTTACACCGATTTGTCGGCAATAACAAAATCGTCCTAGTTGGTAACAAGGTGGACCTATTACCTAAATCTGTGAAACATAACAAATTGATTCATTGGATGAAACAGGAATCAAAAGAGTTAGGACTACGACCTGAGGAAGTCTATTTAGTTAGTGCAGAGAAAGGCAAATATATCAAAGAAACAGCGGCGGCAATAGATGAAATGCGAAATGGAAAAGATGTCTATGTGGTAGGATGTACAAATGTAGGGAAATCTACATTTATAAATAGAATCATCAAAGAGGTTACTGGTGAAGGTGATATTATCACTACATCACATTTTCCTGGTACCACTTTAGACATCATTAAAATACCACTTGAGGATGGCAAAGCACTGATTGACTCACCTGGAATCATCAATCACCATCAGATGGCCCATTATGTTGATAAAAAGGATTTAAAAATTATTACTCCAAAAAAAGAGATAAAACCAAAGGTGTTTCAATTAAATGAAGGACAAACTCTGTTTTTTGGGGGATTAGCTCGATTTGACTTTATAAGTGGTGACAGGAATTCATTTGTTTGTCATGTTTCAAATGAAATTAATATTCATCGTACCAAAATAGAAAATGCCGATGAATTATATCGAAACCATGTTGGGGAACTGCTAGCTCCACCTCGAAAGGATGAATTAGATTCATTTCCTGAGCTTGTAAGACAAGAATTTACGATTAAGGAAGCGAAAACGGATGTTGTGTTTTCTGGACTTGGCTGGGTCACCGTTAACGAGCCGGGAGTAAAGGTTGCAGCATATGTACCAAAAGGTGTGCAAACCTTGACGCGAAAATCCTTAATCTAGTTAAGACATGGAAATGGGGGGATCCAGGTGAAGAAACTTTTTGCGGTTTTGGGGTATCCAATTGGTCATTCAATGTCACCAATTATGCTTAATGATGTATTATCCTATTATGAAATCGATGCCCATTATCATCCTTTTAAAGTAAGTCCAGAGGAATTAGAAATAGCTATTAGAGGGTTGAAGGCAATTGGGATTTCAGGATTTAACGTAACAATTCCACATAAAAGCGCGATTATCCCTTTTCTAGATAGTGTGGATGATTTGGCATTGAGTATTGGTGCAGTAAATACGGTGGTTAATGATAACGGGAAACTAGTCGGCTATAACACGGATGGATATGGATTTATTAAAGGTTTGGAACCATATATCTCATCCTTTTCAGACAAGAAGGTCTTAGTTATAGGGGCAGGAGGGGCTGCAAGGGCGATTTATTTTACGATGGCGAAAATGAAGCCTCTTGCACTTGATATTACCAATCGAACGGTCATAAAAGCGACAGAGTTAATCAAGGCATGCCCATTTGAATCGAATTCTAGAGCCTTATCTTTAGACGAGGCAGAGGTTCAACTGAATGAATATGATGTAGTAATTCAAACAACAATGATAGGCATGTACCCTAATGTGTTAGAAACACCCATTAGTCTAAAGAAATTAAATAACCAAGCATTGGTTTGTGATATTGTTTACAACCCACTAGAAACACAATTCTTAAAGGAAGCAAGGAAAAAGGGTGCAACCGTCCAAAATGGAGTTGAAATGTTCGTTTATCAAGGTGCTTTGGCATTTGAAAAATGGACAGGAATTTTCCCTGATGTAAAAAGAATGAGAGAAAATGTATTAAGACAGTTGGAGGCGTGAAATGTTAACAGGTAAACAGAAAAGATTTTTGAGGTCGAAAGCCCATCATTTAGATCCGATTTTTCAAGTAGGAAAAGGCGGAGTAAATGAAAATATGATTAAGCAAGTAGCCGACGCCTTAGAGGCGAGAGAACTTTTTAAAATAAGTGTTTTGCAAAATTGTGAAGAAGATAAAGATGTTGTGGCAGAGCAGCTTGCTAAAGGAACAGGTGCTGAAATCGTTCAAATTATTGGAAATACGATCGTACTTTATAAAGAGTCGGTAGAAAAGAAACAAATTTCACTTCCATAGTACAGGAGGTTTCGTCATGACAAAGGTTGGGATTTTGGGAGGGACCTTTGATCCGCCTCATTACGGACATTTGTTAATTGCTAATGAGGTACTCTCCAAACTTAATCTAGATGAGGTTTGGTTTATGCCAAACCAAGAGCCTCCTCATAAACAGAAATCGGAGTCAGTTGAGAATATAGACAGGCTGCAAATGCTTGAGCTTTCTATCAAGGGGAATTCATCCTTCCGAATTGAAAAAAATGAGTTGGAGAGATCAGGTCCATCGTTTACTGTCGATACTATGAAGATATTGAATGAACGATATCCAAATCATCAGTTTTACTTCATTATTGGTGCAGATATGATTGAATATTTGCCTAAATGGCATAAAATTGACGAATTAATTAAGCTTGTGAGATTTGTTGGTGTTGAAAGACCGGAGTATAGCATTAAAACCGATTATCCTATTATTTACGTGGATGTACCATCATTTGATGTTTCGTCAAGCATGATAAGAGAGAGAGTACAGCAAGGGATGACGGTACGTTATTTATTACCCGATCCTGTCATTGACTTTATTAGGGAGAATCATTTATATGGAACGTGAACAAGCATTAAAAATTGTAAAAGAACAGTTGACTGACCATAGATTTCAGCACACATTAGGTGTAATGGAAACTGCCATTTCTTTAGCGAAACAATATGGTGCTGATGAAAAAAAGGCAGAAACAGCTGCAATCTTTCATGACTATGCTAAATTTCGCTCTAAGGATGAAATGAGGCAAATTATTCTGAACCAAAATTTCCCTCAAGATTTACTCCATTATCATGCAGAATTATGGCATGCACCTGCAGGAGCCTACTTGGTGGAACTCGAAGCGGGAATAAAGGATAAGGAAGTGCTTGACGCGATCCGTTACCATACATCTGGAAGGCCAGGAATGACTCTGTTAGAAAAAATAATTTATTTAGCAGATTATATTGAACCAGGCCGACATTTTCCAGGAGTGGATGAGGTTAGAGCCTTAGCCAAAGAAAATTTGAATACCGCGTTAATACAAGCGGTTAAAAATACCATACTATTCTTAATGAAAAAGAATCAACCGGTTTATCCGGATAGCTTTAAAACATATAATGATCTCGTAATGAGACAGGAGGATTGATTAATGTCTAATCAAGAATTATTAAAAATTGCTGTAAAAGCTGCAGATGATAAAAGAGCTGAAGACATTTTAGCACTCAATATGCAGGGAATCTCGTTAATTGCCGATTATTTTATTATTTGTCACGGAAACTCCGACAAACAAGTTCAGGCGATTGCAAGAGAAATAAAAGAAAAAGCTGAAGAAAACGGATATAATGTGCGAAGAATGGAAGGCTTTGATGAAGCGACGTGGATTTTAATTGACCTTGGAGATGTGGTTGCCCATGTATTCCACCGTGATGAAAGAAGTTACTACAAATTAGAACGCTTATGGGGCGATGCGCCATTAGAGGATATTCATAGTGAGCTGACAACATGAGCTATGAGCAGTTTGCCTATCTATATGATGAGCTCATGCAAGATGCTCCATATGATGAATGGGTAAGATTTGTAAAAGAAAAAATGGACCAATATCAAGCAGGTGGTCAAAGTCTGCTTGATCTTGCCTGTGGTACTGGAGAGCTCTCCGTTCGTCTCGCCAAGGAGGGCTTTTCGGTTACAGGTGTAGACTTGTCCGCTGATATGCTCGCGGTTGCTCAGGCAAAAGCGCAGGAACAGGGTTTGCAAATTCCTTTTTTTGAACAGGACATGGCAAGTTTAGAAGGACACGAAGAATTTGATATTATCGGTATTTTTTGTGATTCATTAAATTATCTGCAATCTGATGACGATGTGATACATACGTTTAAAAGTAGCTATAATCACCTTAAGGATGGCGGCCTATTCTTCTTTGATGTCCATTCTATTTATAAAGTTTCCCAGGTATTTATTAACCAAAGCTTTACATTGGCAGAGGAACACTTGTCGTATATCTGGAACAGCTTTGCTGGAGATTTACCTAATAGTGTAGAACATGAATTAAGTTTTTTTGTATTAGATGAACACTCTGGCAAGTATGATCGCTTTGATGAACTTCATTTTCAAAGAACATACCCAGTTCGTCAGTATTCAGAATGGTTAGCACAAGCAGGTTTTGAATTGTTGGAAATCAGTGCAGATTTCGAGAATAAAGAACCACAGGAACAATCAGAAAGAATTTTTTTTGTTGCAACAAAAAAGCCATCTTATTAAAAAAAGATGGCTTTTTTTGAAACTTATAAAGGATTTTGTTATTTTTTAGCGAATTAATGCTTATAGAACTGTAAATTAACCTTCTCAAGGTCTTCATTAAATTTTGAATGTGTTGCTTGGAAAACATGTTCAAAGACCTCTCCAAGCTCTTCCTCCATTACTTTAATGCCCTCACCTGTGATGCCGCCCTTAACACAAACTTTTTCTTGTAATGAAGGTAATGTATAATGCCCTTGTTTAATTAACTCCCCGAGACCAACAATCATTTCACTCGCCATCACTGTCGCCGTCTCTTGATCAATCTCCGTTTCTTTTACAGCTGCGAGTATAAACCGTTGGAGCAGGTAACTGAAAAATGCTGGACCACAGCTGACAATATCAGATGCCACTCTTGTTATTTTCTCATCAATCGTTACTGGTACCGATATCTTCGCAAATAGACTCTCCACTTTTGTTTTCCAAATATCACTGCACTGATCACCAAACGTTATAAGTGAAACTCCCGCTAATGCACGGTTTGTTATGCTCGGAATAACCCTAATTACTGAACTAATGGTTTTAGCAGCAAGTTGATTTGTATCGATAGGGCTAGTGATCGATATGATGCATTTCTTATTATTCAAATGGGGATTAATCTCATCAAGAATTTTATATACATCCAAGGGTTTAACACAAATGAACACTAAATCGGATTGAGATGCGACTGCAGCTGCATTTTCCCCAACCCTAATACCCTTATATTTATCTTTAAGCAGCATCGCTTTTGTTTTTGTTCTATTTGTTATAACCATTGAAGAAGGGGAAACTGCTTTTCCATCGATCAAAGCCTCAATCAAAACTGTCCCCATATTACCGGTACCAATGACACCTATTTTCATTATTCCGACCCTCCTTCGCTGCAGATTCTCTAATAACAATATGAAAATTGATAGGGAAATATACCAACTGAAAGGATGGATTCATTATGAAGGATTGGATGTATGAGCATAAAATTTATCTTATTATCGCTGTCATCATAGCATTTGGGACCATTTATTATTTTTTAGAGGAAAGAAATTCATCCTCAGAAATTAATATGGAGCATATTGTCCCAGCAGAGATAAATGAAGAAAAGGAGATCTCTCAGCCGCCACAAAACCAAAAACAGGAACCTGAAAGCTTCATTGTAGATGTAAAGGGGCAGGTCAAAATGCCCGGTGTCTATTCATCTAGTCAGGAAGAAAGGGTAATAGATGTGGTTCAGCGTGCTGGAGGGTTAACGGATAATGCGGATGAAAGCAAGGTGAATCTTGCCGAGCATGTTCAGGATGCAATGGTGATTTACATTCCCGCAAAAGGAGAGGAAGGGAGTATCCCGCAGGGGTTAACTACTAATCCTTCTGACACTGGAGGAACTAAACAAGGGAAAATCAATCTAAATAAAGCAGATGAAAATGAATTGCAAAATCTGCCGGGGATTGGTCCTTCAAAGGCTGCTGCAATTATGGAATACAGGGATACAAATGGCCCATTTAAAAGTGTTGAAGATTTGAAAAATATAAGCGGAATCGGTGACAAAACATTTGATAAATTAAAAGATTTAATTTCAGTTCAATAAGGAAAACTTATTGACCTTTTAAAGTCTCCACTATTACACTTAAGGCAGAAATAAATCGAAATTTGGAGGAGTTGGGGAACATGGAGCGAATTTCTTGGGATCAATATTTTATGGCACAAAGCCATTTGCTTGCATTAAGAAGTACTTGTACAAGACTTACAGTGGGAGCGACGATTGTCAGAGATAAGCGAATTATTGCGGGTGGTTATAACGGTTCTATTGCTGGCGGAGACCATTGTATCGATAAAGGCTGTTATGTCATTGATAATCATTGCGTAAGGACGATTCATGCAGAAATGAATGCTCTGTTACAATGTGCCAAATTTGGTGTACCTACAGCTGAAGCTGAAATTTATGTAACTCATTTTCCATGTCTGCAGTGCTGCAAAGCAATTATCCAGGCTGGGATTAAAACAGTTTATTATGCAGAGGATTATAAGAATCACCCTCATGCAATGGAGTTATTTCAGCAAGCAAAAGTAAAGACTGAAAAGGTAGAATTAAAAGAATCTGTTATTGATTTACGCCAATTAAATCAATAGGCAAAAAGAATAGCGCCGGTCCCCCCGGCGTTAAATCCTGCCCTGAAAAATGGAGAACATTATGAATGGTAAATACTTTTATTTTGCGATTGCTTCAGTATTAGGTGTTTTAACTTCACTATTCTCTTTTCTTTTATTCCTTCTTTTAACCATCATTTACTTTTTTCTCCTTTACACATATAAGAGGTATAGCAGCTCTCAGTTATTATTCGTCATCTGTCTGTTCACTATTTTTTTTCTGACCAGTGAACATACCAAAGCAAATAATGAATCTAAACTGTCAGACAGCCTAACTGCCTTTCATCTACAATATACAGAGAACACAAAAGTTGATGGTGATTTGCTTCAAGTTACAGCACTAGATACAAAGTATAAAGAAAAGCTTTTAATACGCTATCAAATCAAATCAGAGGAAGAGAAAGAGATCATAAAAAACACCAACTTTTATGGTCGTCTTTGTCAAGTAACTGGACAAATGAAAGACCCTTCCTTCGCTAAAAATCCCAATGCTTTTAACTACCGTATATACTTAGCCAGTAAACAAGTTTATAAGATTATCGAATTAGGGGAGCACCCGCTTAAAAACTGTGCTGTAGTTAAATCATCGCCGTTAACTATGATTAAAGAGTTACGTTTTAAAGGTATTCACTACCTTGAAGAGCATTTCCCTCCAGAAATAGCTGCTCTTTCAGCAGCCTTAATTTTTGGAGATCGAAGTATGTTTGACCCTGAGGTGTTAATTGATTATCAAAAAACAGGCATTGTTCATTTGTTGGCCATCTCTGGCCAGCATGTTTCCTTATTAATCGGAATGGTCTTTTATTTAGGAATTAGAATTGGGTTTACGAAGCAGTTCATGATGAATTTTCTTCTCGTTATTTTACCGATTTATGCAATTTTAACCGGTGCTTCTCCATCCGTTATTCGAGCGGTGCTAATGATTTTCATTGTTTTATTTATTTTACGATGGAAGAAACAATTAAAATTGTCACCAATCGATGCCATTAGTCTTACGCTAATGATATATATATTTTTTTCTCCGCTAATTATCTTAGATGCAGGGTTTCAGTTATCATTCTCTGTTAGCTTTTCCATTATTATATCCACCTCCAGCATTTTGCCTCGGTATCAACAAATGATTTCGGCTATGGTGGCCATTTCCATCATTGCTCAACTTGCTGCGCTGCCGATTTTACTGTATCACTTTTTTGAAATTTCATTTATTAGCATTGCGACTAATCTTCTCTATATTCCACTCTTTTCGTTTGTTTTTCTTCCTGGTTTTTATCTTTTGTTTTTTATACAGATTATTTTTGGTGATACACCATCAATTCTTATAAATTTATTTATGAAAATCATTACTTTAGCAAATAGTCTAATCGAACAGCTTGCAAACTTATCTCTTGCTCAGCTGGTAACTGGAAGACCTAATTGGCTAATCTTTATATTTTATATTTTGATGATCTTGATTATTTTTTTAGTATGGGAGGCAGGTTTGCAGAAAAAAGGAAAACAAGTGATCATACTTTTAGCGCTTATCCTTTTTACATTTCAGAACGTTTGGAGTTGGGTAAATCCATTTGGGGAAGTTACCATGATTGATGTTGGTCAAGGAGATAGTATATTAATCCACTACCCATTTGGTCAGGGTACCTATTTAATTGATACTGGCGGAACCGTACAATTTGAGGAGGAAGAATGGAAAAAAGCTGCAAAACCATTTGAAGTTGGGAGAGATGTAGTGGTCCCATTTTTGAAGGGAAAGGGAATAAAGAAACTAGACAAACTAATCCTTACACATGGTGATAGTGATCATATTGGCGGGACTGTAGCTGTTTTGAAGGAAATAGAAGTAGAACAGATTATTATGCCGTCGGTTGCTGAACCTTCACAATCAGAATTAACCGTTATTCAGGAGGCGAATAAATTAGGTATTCAGGTGGTAAAGGTTGCTCGGGGAAGTCAATGGAAAAATGGAAAAAGCTTATTTTATGTTTTAAGTCCTGAAAAAAATTATCAGGGCGAGCGTAATAGTGGATCGATCGTCATTATTGCCAACATTGGAGGGCTCAAATGGTTTTTTGGAGGTGATCTCGATCAAGAGGGGGAAGATAGGATTATAAGGAAATACCTAAACTTGGATATTGATATTTTGAAGGTTGGTCACCATGGGAGTAAGACCTCAAGTGGTGAGAAATTTATCAATAGTATTACACCAACGATTTCCTTGATCTCTGTTGGTGAAAGAAACCGGTATGGTCATCCTGATAACGAGGTGTTAGAACAACTAGCAAAAACAACAATATACCGGACTGATCTGCATGGTGCAATTACGTATAGGTTTTACGGTGAGAGTGGAACCTTTTCTTCCTTTTTACATAATATAAAGCAATAGCTCATCACAAAACATAAAAGAGACTGCAAGATATGCAGCCTCCAAACATTCATTATGTAGCGTACATTAGGAACCGATAATTTTAATAACTGTTGCAATAATAAACATTGTAGCAAAAAAACCAAAAGAAACGATAAAGCCTACCCCAGAATCAATTGCGTCGTTGCGTTTACTTTGCACATTCTTTTCAAATTCATTCACAGTATACCCCTCCTATTTCACATAATAGTATAAGCTTTTTTATTTAAAAAATCCAGTATGCTTTCAATATCTACTTCCTGTATTGACAAGAGTTGACACAAATACTTTAATCCAAAACGGTGACACTAAATTTACACAAGGAACTCCGCCAAGCAATCAAATGATCCTAGGGCTTTGATTGCAGGCGTTCATTATAGATCGGGAATTGGCGCTTTTCCAGAAAAGCGTCATTTCCCTTTTAACACTTGTCAAATTGTCCAAGCTTCATTACGATAGATAATGGAATGTGAATCGAAGGGGAGCTTGGATAATGGTATTAGATATTTGGAAACAAATTAAACAACGGGAAATTGCTCCCATTTATTTATTATATGGTACAGAAGCATTTTTAATCAATGAAACAAAACAATTGCTGCTTAATCAAGTTTTAGACGAAGAGGAGAAAGACTTCAATTTCACTGCTTATGATTTAGATGAAACCCCTATTGAAGCGGCGTTAGAAGACGCCGAGACCTTCCCTTTTTTAGGTGAGAAGAAAGTGATTTTCTTACATAATCCTAAATTTTTAACGGCAGAAAAGACAAAAGATAAAATCGACCATAACCTCGCGCGGCTTGAAGCATATCTTAAAGATCCAGCACCCTACACTGTTTTGGTCATCTCAGCACCTTATGAGAAGCTGGATGAACGAAAAAAAGTGACCAAAGAATTAAAGAGATCTGCGGTTTTAGTGGAGTCTAAAAAATTAAATGAGCACGATTTAAAAAATTGGGTGAAAGAAAGAGCCACTATTAATGGCATTGTTTTTGACCCCGATGCGCTCGATTTGTTAATAACTTTGGTTGGAACCAATATGTTTATGATTAGCAGCGAGGTCGATAAATTAGCTTTATACGCTGCAGAAGAAAAACGAATTAATGCGGCAATAGTAGAAAAGTTAGTTTCGAGGTCGCTTGAACAAAATATTTTTACCTTGATTGAGAAGGTTGTACAACGAAAACCGGAGGCTGCCCTTAGAATTTATTATGATTTATTAAAGCAAAATGAGGAGCCTATAAAAATTTTAGCCTTGCTGGCAGGGCAGTTCAGGTTAATTTATCAAGTCAAAGAGCTCTCGCGCAGAGGATATGGGCAGCAGCAAATTGCGGGCTTTTTGAAAACTCATCCCTTTCGAGTAAAGCTTGCCGCTGGCCAAGCGAATCAGTTTACAGATGAAGAATTGACAAATCTTATGGCAATGCTTGCAAATGCAGATCACCAGATGAAAACTGGCGGGATGAATAAGTCATTACTAATTGAGATGTTACTTTTTAAAATAAAGCGCTAAGACACAAAAAAACGATTCCCTCAAAAGGAATCGTTTTTTTATGCGCTCTTTTATTATAGAGAGTTAGCTTTTTTAGCAAGACGTGATTTTTTACGAGCAGCAGCATTTTTATGGATAAGTCCTTTTGCAGCAGCCTTGTCTAGTTTGCTAGCAGCAGTTGAGAATGCTTCTTTAGCTGCAGGAGCGTCGTTAAGAGTAACAGCAGCTTCTGCTTTCTTAACAGCAGTACGCATTGCAGATTTAGCAGTTGTATTTTGAGCATTACGAGCTTCGCTTGTTTTTACACGCTTAATAGCAGATTTAATGTTAGGCATTACTTTCACCTCCTACAAAGAATCGAGACTATATGAACTCGACTTTACCTTCATTCACAATTATTCAGAACAAGTGATATTTTATCAAACCAAACCCTATATTGCAATACTTGATTTAATTACATCTAAGAAAAACCTGAATGTTTTAACCGAATAAGGGCAAAAATAGGAAATAGTTTCTAGTTTATAAAGCGGAAGCGACTCGCCCAGGGGCGACAGGCATAAGACGAGCCGGCGAGAAGGTTGTACTTTAACCTTCTTACTGGATTGTATGAAATGTGGAGGCGATTGCCCTGGGACGTGAGTCTAGACGACCCCTGCAAGAGGCGCTTTTTGCCTTCTTCAGGGGGTGGCTTATGACTCGAGTCCCAAGGAGCCACAACTAGACAAGCTTATGACCCCGAGCCCCTAGTCGCTGGAGCTAGATTGAGAAATTAATGATGGGAGCGATACAGAATGCAGGTAGAGAAGAACACGGACATTGATTTAAGCCAGTACTCGATTCGAACGGATTTAGCGATTGAAGCAAGAGAAATGGTCATTGCTGATAGGGAAGGATCAGTTCAACAGGGTGAGAACATTTCCCAAATTGAAGGAGTCATTATTAAAGAAAAGGATATAGATGATATAAAAATATCTTTGGTAGAGGTCACGGAAGCAGGTGGAAAACAACTGGGTAAAAAGCCGGGCCGCTATTTAACGGTTGAAGTACAAGGGATAAGACAGCAGGATACTCCTTTACAACAAAAGGTTGAGGAAATTTTTGCAAAAGAATTTTCTCACTTCCTAGAAGGAACTGGTATCAAAAAGGATGCCTCCTGTCTCGTGGTGGGTCTGGGAAATTGGAATGTTACTCCTGATGCCCTTGGTCCGATGGTCTGTGAAAACCTATTGATCACCAGGCACTTGTTCGAATTGCAGCCTGAACATGTAGAGGAAGGGTACCGTCCTGTTAGTTCGTTAGTTCCAGGAGTTATGGGGTTAACTGGAATTGAAACGAGCGATATCATCTTCGGTGTAGTTGAGAAAACCAAGCCTGATTTTGTCATCGCGATTGATGCATTAGCAGCGAGGTCCATTGAAAGGGTAAATTCTACCATTCAGATTTCTGATACAGGTATTCACCCAGGATCGGGTGTTGGAAATAAAAGAAAAGAATTAAGTAAGGAAACATTAGGAGTTCCAGTAATTGCTATTGGTGTTCCGACCGTTGTCGATGCGGTTTCCATTACAAGTGACACGATAGATTTTATCCTTAAGCACTTTGGAAAGGAACTTAAAGAAGGGAATCGACCTTCACGAGCACTGGCACCAGCGGGTATGACTTTTGGAAAACGAAAAAAGCTTACTGAAGAGGACCTTCCTGAAGAAAAGCACCGTCAGACCTTCCTTGGAATGATCGGTACATTGGAGGAAGAGGAAAAGCGTAAGTTGATTTATGAAGTACTCTCCCCTTTGGGACACAATTTGATGGTCACTCCAAAGGAAGTAGATGTATTTATTGAAGATATGGCCAATCTGATTGCCAGCGGGTTAAATGCCTCGCTCCACAGTAATATTGACCAAGGAAATGCCGGGTACTATACAAGATAATATTTAAGTGACCACCTCACAATTGCGAATTGTGGTTCTAGTAATTCTAGTAATGTCATAATTATTTACTAGAATCAAATTGAGAGGTGGAACCATGAAATCTACTAGGAATTCCGGATTATTTTTAACAGTGCAAGGGACGAATCTAATAAAAGTAACCTCTTTTATCTTATTGTTTATGCTACTGGTATTTTCAATTAGCGGGCTATTAACATCGTTAAAGCCCCAGTTTAGGCCTATGTCTAATTCTGTTAATACGGCGACTAATGAAGTAAATGGGAAAATGCTCTATCAGCTCATGGCTTGGGAGAATCATCATTTCTTATCCATTGAGGATGACTTAACAGCAAGTCCTAAGTTAACTAATTTAATCTTTAAGCTTTCGAGCAATATTAATTTAAATGATCCAAGGAGCCTTTTAGGCAGAGAACTTCCTGGTTTTGAACAGTTTGATGGAAAAATACTAGTTGCTGGTGAAGGTTCCAATTATACAAATATGCCGTTTGAATCCTCCCCCCCTTTAGAAATAATGAAAGCAGAAAGAGAAGCGTCACTGCAGAATATTGAAGGTATAGATAAAGGGAACGAGGATAATATTCCATCAAACCCTTCACTTACAACAGGTGATAAAAAGGTGGTACATCTTTACTTTACTCATAATCGTGAGTCATATCTTCCTTATTTACAAGGGGTGACCGACCCTAATCTTGCCTATCATTCACAATTGAATGTCACTAAAATTGGAGATCAGTTGAAAGCGGGATTAGAGGCTAGGGGCATTGGAACCTCCATTGATAAATCTGATATTATGGGAACTGTGAAAATGGCTAATACTTACCAGAAATCTGGTGAGTTAGTCCAAACAGCGATGGCTTCAAACCGTGAATTACAATATTTTATTGATATCCATAGGGACGCTCGACGTAAAGATAAAACAACAGTAATGATTAATGGACAGGCCTATGCACAGTTGGCTTTTGTTATTGGCGGGAAAAACCCAAATCATGAAAAAAATGAAAAGTTAGCACGTGATTTGCATAATCTGCTTGAAAAGAAATATAAGGGATTAAGCTGGGGAATTCACATGAACCAGGGTGCTGGACAAAACGGTGTCTATAATCAAAATTTGTCTGAGAATGTAATATTAGTGGAATTTGGCGGTGTAGATAATACATTTGAAGAGTTAAACCGTTCCGCAGATGCACTGGCAGATGTATTTAGTGAATACTTCTGGCAAGCAGAGAAAGTTAATTCCGATGGTGAGCAATCCACGGATAAACAATAGAAGTAAAGGAGCATGTCCTATGAAAATGTTCATGCTGAAATTTTTTTGTATTGTATCACTCATGTTTATTTCGGTGTTAGCCGGTATGCAATTAGCGAATGACGGTATTCATAAAATGAAGGGTTATGATGACCCAAACTTTCAAAATGCTGTGGCCTTAAATGACAATGGTGACCATGTTAAGGCAACATTCTTGGGAAATGACATCTCAAGTCATGACATCGATGAAAAGAAAAGGAAGCTTGAGGAGATAAGTGCCTTTAATCTTTTTTCTTCGATGGGAAAAAAGGTTTCAGAAGGTGTTTCTTCAGCCTCGGAAAAACTTATTAATCTTATTACCGAATAAATATTACCAGCGGTTCCTAAAAGGGATACCGCTATTTTTATGGAAAAATCACCCTCTTTTAGTTTTCATTGAATCTTATTTCCCGTACTGATATAATCAAAAATAGTGTACTTGTGCGAGTTATAGTAGGAGTGAAATAGATGAACAGAGAAGATAAACTAAAAAGACAATCAAAGATAAGAAATTTCTCGATTATTGCCCATATTGACCATGGGAAATCAACATTAGCTGACCGTATATTAGAAAAAACGAATGCATTAACTTCTCGTGAAATGAAGGATCAGCTTTTAGATTCGATGGATTTAGAAAGAGAACGCGGGATAACCATAAAGTTAAATGCTGTTCAATTAAAATACAAAGCAAAAGACGGTGAAGAGTATACCTTCCATCTCATCGATACACCAGGACACGTCGATTTTACCTATGAGGTTTCACGTTCCCTTGCTGCTTGTGAAGGTGCTGTTTTAGTTGTTGACGCAGCACAAGGTATTGAAGCGCAAACCTTAGCGAACGTTTATCTTGCACTAGACAATAACCTCGAAATTTTACCTGTTATCAATAAAATTGACTTACCTAGTGCTGAACCTGAAAGAGTACGTAACGAAATTGAAGAAGTTATTGGACTTGATGCCTCTGAAGCAGTATTAGCCTCGGCTAAAGCAGGTATTGGGATTGAAGATATCCTCGAACAGGTAGTGAAAAGTGTCCCTGCTCCAACTGGTGATCCTGATGCTCCATTAAAAGCATTGATTTTTGACTCCCTTTACGATGCCTATCGTGGTGTTGTGGCTTACATTCGAGTGGTCGAGGGCAGTGTAAAAGTAGGCGACAAAATAAAAATGATGGCAACAGGTGCTGAATTTGAAGTAAATGAAGTTGGGGTCTTTACTCCTAAATCTACACTTCTAAACGAGTTAACTGTTGGTGATGTTGGGTTCCTTTCAGCGTCAATTAAAAATGTTGGCGATACTCGTGTCGGTGATACGATTACGAATGCTAAAAACGGTGCATCCGAACCGCTCCCAGGTTACCGTAAATTAAACCCAATGGTGTATTGTGGCTTGTACCCAATCGATACAGCAAAATTTAATGATTTACGTGAAGCGCTGGAGAAACTGCAGTTAAATGATTCTGCGCTCCAATTTGAGCCTGAAACATCTCAAGCCTTAGGTTTTGGTTTCCGCTGTGGATTCTTAGGTCTTCTTCATATGGAGATTATTCAAGAGCGTATTGAGCGTGAATTTAAGATTGATTTGATTACGACGGCTCCGAGTGTTATCTATGATGTACACATGACAAATGGCACTCAAATAAAAGTGGATAACCCTTCAAATCTTCCGGATCCACAGAAAATTGACCATGTTGAAGAGCCGTACGTAAAAGCAACGATGATGGCTCCAAATGAATATGTCGGTGCGATTATGGAGCTGTGCCAGCAAAAGCGTGGTATGTTTATTAATATGGAATACCAAGGTGAAAACCGTGTAAGCATCATCTATGAAATTCCGTTAGCAGAAATTGTTTATGATTTCTTTGATCAACTTAAATCTAGCACCCGAGGCTATGCATCATTTGATTATGAGTTAATTGGATACAAACCGTCTAGCTTGGTTAAGATGGATATATTGTTAAACGCTGAAAAGGTGGATGCTTTAAGCTTTATCGTTCATAAAGATTTTGCCTATGAACGTGGCAAAGTCATTGTTGAGAAGCTAAAGGAATTAATCCCAAGGCAGCAATTCGAAGTTCCTGTCCAAGCCGCAATTGGTCAAAAAATTGTTGCTCGTTCAACCATTAAATCCATGGGTAAAAACGTATTGGCTAAATGTTATGGGGGAGATATCTCCCGTAAACGAAAGTTGCTTGAGAAACAAAAAGAAGGTAAAAAACGGATGAAACAGGTTGGTTCTGTTGAGGTCCCACAAGAAGCATTCATGGCCGTATTAAAAATGGACGACAACAATACAAAAAAATAAAAAACGAAACGGGAGGTTAGGATGAGTCTATTAAAAGGCAAAATCCAGCCTCTTTTCATTTCTAAATAAGAAGGTGAAAGTATGATTAACGCTGCCTATCTCCATATCCCCTTTTGTGAACATATTTGCCATTATTGCGATTTTAATAAATTTTTTCTAAAAGGGCAGCCGGTAGATGAATATTTACAGGCACTTGAGCAGGAAATGATTCTCACGTTACAAAAATATCCTACTAATGGACTGGAAACCATCTTTGTAGGCGGAGGAACTCCCACTTCTTTAAATGAAAAACAGCTAGACCGGTTTTGCGAAAGTATAACCAGAAACTTACCGATGGGCAACAAGGTTGAATTTACTTTCGAAGCAAATCCAGGTGATTTAACAAAAGGAAAGTTACAAATATTAAAAGATGCAGGTGTAAACCGACTCAGTCTCGGAGTTCAAACCTTTAATGATGAACTATTAAAGAGTATTGGCCGTGTACATCGTGCTAAGGATGTTTACCAAACTGTAGACAATGCCAAGTCTATTGGTTTCGAAAACATCAGCATTGATTTAATTTTCAGTCTGCCGACCCAAACCATTACTGATTTTAAGGAGTCATTGACTCAAGCTTTTACACTAGACATTCAACATTATTCGGCATATTCATTAATTATTGAACCTAAGACCGTTTTTTACAATCTAATGCAAAAAGGGAAACTTCCCACGCTAGGAGAAGATACAGAAGCAGCGATGTATGAACTCGTAATGGAGGAAATGGAACAGCACGGTTACAAACAGTATGAAATAAGTAATTTTTCAAAGCCTGGCTATGAAAGCAAACATAACCTAACATACTGGAATAACGATTACTATTATGGGTTTGGTGCAGGAGCTCACAGCTATGTGAATGGCTGGAGACGCTCCAATGCAGGACCATTGAAAAAATATATGGAACAACTTGCTGACGGAAATCTCCCAATCTTTGAAGAACATCAAACTTCAAAAGCAGAACAAATAGAAGAAGAAATGTTTTTAGGCCTGCGAAAAACAGATGGAGTATCTATACCCCATTTCATCGCAAAGTTTAATATGGGCCCACTGCAAATTTTTGAAAAAGAGATTTCAGACTTGATCGCTAAAAAATGGATAGAAGTGAAAGATGATAATATATTTTTAACAAAAACAGGGCGGCTGCTGGGTAATGAGGTTTTTCAATCATTTTTAGGAGTCACTAGCTAAAGCTTTTTACGGGTGACTTTGCAAATTCTTAGTATCAAATGATTGACACCATCCCCCTATTTTTGATAATTTATTAATAGAATTAGCACTCGACTTCGATGAGTGCTAACAGAGGTGATGAAAGGTGTTAACAGATCGTCAATTATTGATTCTTCAGGTTATTGTTGATGATTTTATTCGGTCTGCACAACCTGTCGGCTCAAGGAGTTTGTCGAAAAAAGAAGAAATTTCATTTAGTTCAGCAACAATTCGGAATGAAATGGCTGACCTTGAAGAGTTAGGCTATATAGAAAAAACGCATACTTCTTCTGGTCGTGTTCCTTCTGAAAAAGGCTATCGGTATTATGTAGACCATTTGCTGTCGCCACAAGCATTAAACAAGCAGGATATTTCGATTATTCAATCGATTTTTGCGGAAAGGATTTTTGAGTTTGAGAAAATCATTCAAAAATCAGCAAAAATCCTATCTGAGTTAACCAATTATACTTCTATCGTTTTAGGTCCTGCGGCCAGCTTTAATAAACTTAAACGGATACAGATCATTCCTTTAAACAAAGAGAGTGCAGTAGCGATTTTTGTAACCGATTCGGGCCATGTTGAAAACCGAACATTTTATTTGCCTCCATCCGTGGATGCGAGTGATTTGGAAAAGACAGTCAATATTCTAAATGAGCGTTTGACTGGGGTAGCACTTGAAGATTTAAATGATAAAATCTATAAGGAAGTAGCAATGTTATTAAGGCAGCATATTCGTAATTACGATTTAATGATGCATACTATTGCTGATTCACTAAAAATGCCTGTTAATGAAAAGCTCTTCTTTGGCGGAAAAACAAATATGTTAAGTCAGCCAGAGTTTCATGATATCAGTAAAATTCGTGATTTATTACAAATGATTGATCACGAAGAGTGGATTTATCCTTTAATTAAAAATGACTCTGCTGGTATTAATGTAAAAATCGGCAGAGAAAACAACAACAGTGCAATGGAAAATTGCAGCCTTATTACTGCAACCTATTCCGTTGGAGCTGAAAGTTTAGGTACCATTGCAATCCTTGGACCCACTAGAATGGAGTACTCACGTGTAATAAGCTTGCTGCAGTTTTTAAGTAACGATTTAACTTCAGTGTTAACGAAACTGTATCAAAAATATTAGCAGTGGAAATATTGAGTAAGGGTGAAATACTGCGTTTTTCAATTAAGTGAAAAGCTCTTTTTTCACCCCCGCCTTATCATGAAATTAACAACTACCATAAATGTTTAACAATCCTTTAAGGAGGTGAGTAAGTTGACAGAAGAAAAGAACAACACGCTTAATGAGGAAGTTGAATCTGAAACAGTTGAACTTACCAATGAAGAAGTTGAAACAGTTTTTGCTGAAGCAGAGGATTCCAAAGATGATTCAACAAATATAGACTATGCTGCTGAAATTCAAAACCTCACAAGTAAATTAGAAGAAGCTGATAATCGTTACCTGCGTCTTCAAGCAGATTTTGATAACTTTCGCCGTCGCACTCGATTAGATATTGAAGCGGGTGAAAAATATAAAGCACAAAAGTTAGTGACTGAATTGCTTCCGACTTTGGACAATTTCGAAAGAGCACTTCAAATAGAAGCTGATAATGATCAAACACGCTCCTTGCTACAAGGAATGGAAATGGTTTATCGTAGTTTAGTCGACGCCTTGAAAAAAGAAGGTGTTGAACCAATTGAAGCAGTTGGAAAAGAGTTTGATCCAAATTTCCACCAAGCAGTAATGCAAGGAGAAGATGAGAATTTTGGCTCTAATATCGTAAGCGCTGAATTCCAAAAAGGGTACATGTTAAAGGATCGAGTAATCCGCCCATCAATGGTTAAGGTAAATCAATAAACCTACATATTATTACCTAGGAGGAAAAGGGAAATGAGTAAAATTATCGGTATTGACCTTGGTACTACAAACTCATGTGTTGCAGTTCTTGAAGGCGGCGAACCAAAGGTTATTCCAAATCCAGAAGGAAACCGCACAACTCCATCTGTTGTCGCTTTTAAAAACGGCGAACGTCAAGTTGGGGAAGTTGCAAAGCGTCAAGCCATTACAAACATTAACACGTTAATGTCTATTAAACGACACATGGGTACTGACTATAAAGTTGAAGTAGAAGGAAAGAACTATACTCCACAAGAGGTATCTGCCATTATCCTTCAATATTTAAAATCTTATGCTGAAGATTATCTAGGAGAACCAGTTACTAAAGCTGTTATCACTGTACCAGCTTACTTTAATGACGCCGAGCGCCAAGCTACAAAAGATGCAGGTAGAATTGCTGGCTTAGAAGTTGAGCGTATTATCAATGAGCCAACTGCAGCAGCACTTGCTTATGGTTTAGATAAAACCGATCAAGACCAAACCATTCTTGTCTACGATCTTGGCGGCGGTACATTTGACGTTTCTATCCTTGAATTAGGAGATGGCGTATTTGAAGTTAAAGCCACTGCTGGTGATAACCGTCTTGGCGGAGATGACTTTGACCAAGTTATCATCGACTACTTAGTAGAGCAATTCAAAAAAGAAAATGGTATTGACCTTTCTCAAGACAAAATGGCATTACAGCGTTTAAAGGATGCTGCTGAAAAGGCGAAAAAGGATTTATCTGGAGTAGCTTCAACACAAATTTCTTTACCGTTTATCACTGCAGGTCCTGCTGGTCCACTTCACCTTGAAGTAACAATGACACGTGCTAAATTTGATGAATTATCTGCTCATCTTGTAGAACGTACAATGGGGCCAACTCGTCAAGCATTAAGCGATGCGGGACTATCTGCTTCACAGCTTGATAAGGTAATTTTAGTTGGTGGTTCAACACGTATTCCTGCTGTTCAAGAGGCGATTAAGAAAGCAACAGGCAAAGAGCCGCACCGCGGAGTAAACCCAGACGAAGTAGTAGCAATGGGTGCTGCTATTCAGGGTGGTGTAATCACTGGTGATGTTAAGGATGTAGTTTTACTTGACGTAACACCACTTTCACTTGGTATTGAAACAATGGGCGGTGTATTTACGAAGTTAATCGACCGAAATACAACAATTCCAACATCAAAATCACAAGTATTCTCAACTGCTGCAGATAACCAAACGGCTGTTGATATCCATGTTCTTCAAGGGGAACGTCCAATGGCAAATCTAAATAAAACATTGGGCCGCTTCCAATTATCTGATATTCCACCAGCACCACGTGGAATCCCACAAATTGAGGTAACATTTGATATCGATAAAAACGGTATCGTGAATGTACGTGCTAAAGATCTTGGTACGAATAAAGAACAGCAAATTACAATTAAATCTTCAACAGGTCTTTCCGATGAAGAAATTCAAAAAATGGTCAGAGAAGCTGAGGAAAACGCTGAAGCTGACAAACAGCGTAAAGAAGAAGTGGAACTTCGTAATGAAGCCGATCAGTTAGTTTTCACAACCGAAAAGACATTAAAAGATCTTGAAGGAAAAGTGGATGCTGCTGAGGTTGCAAATGCAAATGAAGCGAAGGATGCTTTAAAAGCTGCAATTGAGAGCAATGACTTAGCTGAAATTCGTGCTAAAAAAGACGCATTACAAGAAATCGTTCAAGCTTTAACTGTTAAGCTTTATGAACAAGCTGCTCAGGCAGCTCAAGGAGCACAAGGTGCAGAAGGCGGAGCGACAGGCCCTAAAGATGACAATGTAGTCGACGCTGAATTTGAAGAAATCAAGGAAGAAAAATAAATTTTCGATTAGCGAACCTATGGAAAAGTCAAAGTCAGCATCGGCTTTGACTTTTTCTTTGTAATTTGTGTTTTTATTGTGTTAGAATAATCTTTATGTGACAGATTCGGGAGTGGTAATCATGAGTAAACGAGATTACTATGAAGTGCTTGGAGTTAGTAAGAGCGCTTCTAAGGATGAGATAAAAAAAGCATATCGAAAGCTCTCTAAACAATATCATCCAGATATTAACAAAGAGGCTGATGCTGCAGATAAATTTAAAGAAATCGCTGAAGCTTATGAGGTTTTAAGCGATGATCAAAAAAAGGCACATTATGATCAATTTGGTCATACTGATCCAAACCAAGGCTTCGGTGGCGGCGCTGACTTTGGCGGTGGTTTCGGTGGTTTTGAAGATATTTTTAATACCTTTTTTGGCGGGGGTGGTTCGCGCCGACGTGATCCAAATGCCCCAAGACAAGGTGCAGACCTTCAATATACAATGACCATTTCTTTTGAAGAAGCAGCTTTCGGAAAAGAAACAGATATTGAAATCCCACGCGAAGAAACATGTGGTACATGTAACGGTTCTGGTGCTAAAAAGGGAACAAACCCAGAAACCTGTCAACACTGTCATGGAACAGGACAGTTAAATGTTGAGCAAAATACACCATTTGGCAGAGTGGTTAATCGCCGTACTTGTCATCATTGTAACGGCACAGGTAAAGAGATTAAACATAA
Source organism: Neobacillus driksii (assembly GCF_013409995.1). GTDB lineage: Bacteria > Bacillota > Bacilli > Bacillales > Cytobacillaceae > Neobacillus > Neobacillus driksii. Next base: position 494,350 of record NZ_JACCBX010000003.1, on the reverse strand, counting down.
ATGTTCAACCTGTGGCGGATCTGGTAAAGTGAAAAAGCGGAAAAAGATTCATGTCAAAATCCCTGCAGGTATTGATGATGGTCAGCAGTTAAGGATTTCCGGTCAGGGTGAAGGCGGAATTAACGGAGGACCTTCTGGAGATTTATATATTGTTTTCCACGTTAGAGAACATGAGTTTTTTGAAAGAGATGGCGATGATGTTTATTGCGAAATGCCTATCACCTTTGTCCAAGCATCGCTTGGAGATGAGATCGAAGTCCCAACCCTGCATGGCAAAGTAAAAGTAAAGGTCCCATCTGGTACGCAGACAGGAACAAAATTCCGACTTAAAGGTAAAGGAATTCCGAATGTACGTGGATATGGAACCGGGGATCAGCACATAATTGTCCGAATTATTACTCCAACTAAGTTAACCGATAAACAAAAGCAACTTCTTCGTGAATTTGCTGAACTTAGTGGAAATTCACCAATTGGTGAACATGAAGAAGGTTTCTTCTCAAAAGTAAAACGAGCCTTTAAAGGCGAGTAAGGATTGGAGTTGGTAGAATGAAGTGGTCTGAACTTAGTATTCACACTACAAACGAAGCGATTGAACCAATATCGCATATTTTACATGAGGCCGGTGCTAGCGGTGTAGTTATTGAAGATCCTTTTGAACTAACAAAGGAGAGGCAAGATCAGTTCGGGGAAATCTACCAACTCAATCCTGATGATTACCCTGAAGAAGGAGTCATCGTTAAAGCCTATCTGCCTGTTAATAGCTTCTTAGGTGAAACGGTAGACGCAATAAAAGAATCAATCAATAACCTTATTATTCACAATATTGATATTGGAATAAATAAAGTTACTATTAGTGAAGTGAACGAGGAAGAATGGGCAACGGCATGGAAGAAATATTATCACCCTGTTAAAATTTCAGAGAAGTTTACGATTGTTCCTACATGGGAGATCTACACACCAGTCAGCAGTGATGAATTAATCATTGAATTGGATCCTGGGATGGCATTCGGAACAGGAACACATCCAACAACGGTTATGTGTATTCAAGCTTTAGAAAGAACAGTCCGGCCTGGTGACAGGGTAATTGATGTTGGAACTGGATCAGGTGTTCTAAGTATCGCTGCAGCTATGCTCGGTGCAGAAGATGTTCGTGCCTATGATTTAGATGAAGTTGCGGTAACATCAGCGCGACTAAACATAAAGCTTAATAAAGTGAGTGAAAAAGTAGCCACTTCGCAAAATAACCTTTTAGATGGCGTCGAAGAAAATTCAGCTGATGTGGTTGTGGCCAATATTTTAGCTGAAGTTATTTTACGTTTTACGGATGATGTAGCGCATGTTGTGAAACCTGGAGGAACTTTTATTGCCTCAGGAATTATTCAGCAGAAGAAAGATCAAGTAAAAGAAGGACTCATTCAGTCTGGATTTGAAATTACCGAAACCATCTTAATGGAAGATTGGGTTGCGATTATTGCTAAAAGGGTATAATGCTGTTGAAAGGGGATAAAACCCCTTTTTTCTATTTCTCTGCTTTAAATGTTACATTCATTGCAGTAAAATAAAGAGTAAAATGTTTTAGAGGGGTGCATCGTGTGCAACGGTACTTTGTTAAACAACGAGCAATTGATAATCGTTTTATGATTGATGGTGATGACCGTCATCACATTATTAAGGTAATGCGCATGGAAATAGGGGACAAAATCATCTGTGTTGATCCTGAAGGCCAAGCAGCAGTTTGCGAAATTGCAAAAATTACCGATGAACAAGTCGTTGCAGACGTTGTACAATGGAAAGATGAGAAGTCGGAGCTTCCTATTTTAATTTCGATTGCAAGCGGACTTCCAAAAGGGGACAAGCTTGAATGGATTATTCAAAAAGGTACTGAACTTGGTGCCCGCCAGTTTATTCCTTTTGCAGCTCGTCGTTCTGTCGTAAAATGGGATGATAAAAAGGCCGGTAAAAAAGTAGAGAGATGGCAAAAAATAGCCAAAGAAGCTGCGGAACAATCCCATCGTGGAATTGTACCTGAAATTATAAGTCCGATGGATTTTAAAGCGTTGATAGATAGAAGCAAAAATTTTCATTATAAATTAGTTGCTTTCGAGGAGGAAAGCAGGAGCGGTGAAACTTCTGTTTTTTCAGCAACATTACAAAAAATGAAACCTGGGGAATCACTGCTTATAGTTTTTGGTCCTGAGGGTGGGCTTGCAGACGAAGAGGTCCACGTACTACAGGAAAATGATTTTGCCCTGTGCGGCTTAGGTCCGCGTATTTTAAGAACGGAAACTGCGCCCTTATATGCTCTAGCGGCGATTTCCTACCATTTTGAATTAATGAGGAGATGAATAAAATGCCAACAGTCGCTTTTCATACACTAGGATGTAAGGTGAATCATTATGAGACTGAAGCAATCTGGCAATTGTTCAAGCAAGAAGGCTATGATCGAGTTGATTTCGAATCAATTTCCGATGTCTATATTATTAATACTTGTACGGTAACAAATACTGGCGATAAAAAAAGCCGGCAAGTGATTCGTCGGGCTGTCCGGAAAAATCCTGATGCCGTAATTTGTGTTACAGGCTGTTATGCTCAAACCTCACCAGCTGAGATTATGGCGATACCGGGTGTTGATATTGTAGTTGGAACCCAGGATCGTGTCAAAATGCTTGATTACATTGAACAGTATAAAACAGAACGTCAGCCAATAAATGGCGTAGGCAATATTATGAAAAATCGTGTTTACGAAGAGCTAGATGTTCCTGCGTTTACAGATCGGACACGTGCTTCATTGAAAATCCAAGAGGGTTGTAACAACTTCTGTACTTTCTGTATTATCCCTTGGGCACGTGGGTTAATGAGATCACGTGATCCTAAGGAAGTTATCCGCCAAGCACAGCAGCTTGTGGATGCAGGTTATAAAGAAATCGTTTTAACCGGGATTCACACAGGCGGCTATGGTGAAGATATGAAGAATTACAATTTAGCTTTGCTGCTCCGTGATTTAGAAGCGCAAGTTAAAGGTCTTGCAAGACTTCGAATTTCTTCTATTGAAGCAAGCCAAATTACCGATGAGGTAATTGAAGTGATTAAACACTCTAATATTATTGTTCGCCATTTGCATATCCCATTACAGTCTGGTTCTAACACCGTACTAAAAAGAATGCGTCGTAAGTATACAATGGAATTCTTTGGTGAAAGGTTAGACCGTCTAAAAGAAGTGCTTCCAGGACTTGCGGTTACATCAGATGTTATTGTCGGTTTTCCAGGTGAAACGGAAGAAGAATTTATGGAGACTTATAATTTTATCAAAGATCATAAATTCTCAGAACTGCATGTTTTCCCTTATTCTAAGCGTACAGGAACACCTGCTGCCCGTATGGAAGATCAGGTCGATGAAGAAATTAAAAATGAGCGTGTGCATCGCTTAATAACTCTATCTGATCAGTTAGCAAAGGAATATGCTTCTCAATTTGAAGATGACGTATTAGAAGTAATCCCAGAAGAAGAATTCAGAGACGGTATGTATGTAGGATATACAGATAATTATTTAAAAGTTTTGTTCCCTGCAACGGAAGAAATGATTGGTAAACTTGTTAAAGTGAAAATTACAAAAGCTGGTTATCCATACAACGATGGACAGTTTGTCCGAATTGTTGAAGAAGATATAAAAGCAGAAATATTTACAAAAGAAGAAGCTGCAATTTAGGGACCTAGTTTGGTCCTTTTTTTATTTGGATTTGGGTACTCTAATGTTAGTATCAAATTTCTTTTTACTTTAGGAGAAAAGGGGCAAGTAAAATGGCTACTACCAACGTTGCTTCAATGATAGACCATACATTGTTAAAAGCGGACGCAACCCGCCAGCAAATAAAAATCTTATGCCAAGAAGCGATAGAACATAAGTTTTTTTCAGTTTGTGTAAATCCAACGTGGGTAAGCACAGCTAGAGATTTACTTAGCGGCAGCGGCGTTAAGGTTTGTACGGTTATTGGATTTCCATTAGGCGCTACAACGCCGGAAACAAAGGCTTTTGAGACAAATAATGCGATAGAAAATGGCGCAGATGAAGTAGATATGGTTATCAATATTGGTGCTTTGAAGGATAAAAATGATGAGTTAGTTGAGAAAGATATTCGTGCAGTTGTGGAAGCTGCAAAGGGAAGAGCGTTAACAAAGGTTATTATTGAAACAAGCTTGCTTACAAGGGAAGAAAAGATTCGCGCCTGTGAGCTAGCTGTAAAGGCTGGAACAGACTTTGTAAAAACATCAACAGGATTCTCAACTGGCGGTGCTACTGTTGAGGATATTAAGCTGATGAGGGAAACTGTTGGACCTGATATTGGAGTAAAAGCTTCTGGTGGAGTACGTAATACCGAAGATACAGAAAAAATGATTGAAGCAGGAGCAACGAGAATTGGTGCAAGTGCGGGAGTAGCAATTCTTAAAGGATTAACATCTACTTCTGACTACTAAAAAAGACGGCCAAGGCCGTCTTTTATTCATATATTTGTTTTTCCACCGTGTATCTTCAAAATCATTTCACCAAATTTAGTTGCAAATGGCAAAACCATAATCGATGAAACCACATTAAATATTACACTTATGTGTGCTAATTGAATCATCTTTTCATCCGCTAATATATGGGCATTTTCAGATATATAAGGAATAAAGGGAGTGAAAATTAGAACGCCGGCAACATTCAGCCAAACGTGTGCAAAGGCAGCTAATCTCGATTCTTTCCCGCCTCCAATGGAAGCAATTAATGCTGTAATACATGTCCCAATATTGGCACCAAATACGATCGCAATCCCAGCATCGAGATGGAGAAGACCTGCAGTTAAAAAACCCATGGTGATTCCTGTCATAGCAGTACTTGACTGAATAACGGCAGTAATAATCGCTCCAGTTAAAATACTTAGTAAGATATTATCGTTAATAGAGAGGATAAAATTATTGATAAATGGGAGTGCAGTCAATGGCTGAGCTAGAAGTTCAAAGCCTTTCATTGCTGTAAAGACTGAGGCGATTCCAAAGGTGACCATTCCGATGCTTCTAATTTTTATTGGTTTAAAAAAGGTTAGTAATGCTCCAATAATAGCGAGTGGTACTAAAACCTTATCAAGATTAAAGGTAATTAGCTCCGTTTTAAAGGTGGTTCCAATATTTGTGCCTAAAATAATCCCGATCGATTGAGGAAAAGTCATGATTTTTGCTGAAATCAACCCAATCGTGATGACCATTACGGCTGAACTACTCTGTAATAGTGCAGTAACAAAGGTGCCTGTCACCATACCTTTTAGTGGTGTACTAGTTAATTTGGTCAGCCATCCTTTTAATTTATTCCCCGACAAATTAAATAGTCCAAACCTTATTATCGTCATGCCAAAGATAAATAATAAGATGAATAATATAAATAATAATATGTAAAGCATGTCTTCACCCCTCCCTTAATTGTATGCCTGAGGGAGTAGGACATGCCAGATTTATAGTGGGTTGTTCAAAAAATTGAGGATCTATGAATAAAAATATCAAAAGGTTGTTTCAACTCTATAAATACAGTTGACCTTGTTTCTATGATATATTATAATTGCAAGGTACATGGATTGAATGTAAGTGTGTTGTGTTTCGGAGGGAGGGAAAGAGAATGTCTAAAACCGTCGTTCGTAAAAACGAATCGCTTGAAGATGCTCTTCGTCGCTTCAAACGTACAGTATCAAAAACTGGTACTTTGCAAGAGGCAAGAAAGCGCGAATTCTACGAAAAGCCAAGTGTAAAGCGTAAGAAAAAGTCTGAAGCAGCAAGAAAACGTAAGTTCTAAGAGAGGGTGTAATTTATGAGTCTTCTCGAGCGTTTAAACAGTGACATGAAACAAGCGATGAAAAATAAGGAAAAAGACAAACTCACAACGATTCGGATGGTAAAAGCATCATTGCAAAATGAAGCAATTAAGCTTGGTACAAAAGAGCTTTCCGAAGAAACTGAGTTAACAATCCTTTCTCGCGAAGTAAAGCAACGCAAAGAATCCCTCCATGAATTTGATAAAGCAGGTCGTCAAGACCTTGTTGATAAATTGCGTGCAGAGTTGGCTATCGTCGAACTGTATTTACCGAAGCAGCTTTCCGAAGAAGAGTTGTCAGAAATTGTTAAAGAAACAATCTCTGAAGTCGGTGCAAAATCAAAAGCGGATATGGGAAAAGTGATGGCTGCGATTATGCCTAAAGTAAAAGGTAAAGCAGACGGTTCACTTGTAAATAAATTTGTACAACAACACCTTTCATAATTATTCTGACAACCAAAACCGCAAGCGTTTAGCTTGCGGTTTTTCATTGTTTTGGAAAATTTGAAACTTATTTGTCTTTAAAACGTATACATAGTGTCGACATGAAGGGAGGGGTAATTATGGTTGAGTTTCTAACAAACCCAATCGTTGTAACACTGCTATTAACGATTGCAGGAACAGCTATTGTTTATGAATTGTTTTCATCAAAGTTTGGAATATCAGGATTCATAGGTTTATTTGCACTACTTCTTTTCTTTTACGGACATTTTCAAGCAGGTCTTGCCGGTCTTGGAACAATTATGTTATTTGCGGTTGGGATCATGCTTATATTTTTAGAATTTTTTCTTCCAGGGGCCATTTCGGGCACACTAGGCTTGGCTGCATTAATTGCAAGTCTGTTTCTAGCTGGGGAAAATCCGCTGAATATGGGAATCTCTATTTTTATTGCAATTTGTATTTCGATTACTGTCCTGTTTTTTATGATAAAGGTCCTCCGCAAAAAAGTGGTTTTATTTAATCGAATGATTCTGTTTGATACTGCTAAAAAAGAAGATGGCTATGTATCTAACGTAAATCGAACAGATTTACTAGGTAAAGAAGGTATTGCATTGACAGTCTTAAGACCTTCGGGAACAGCAGTTTTTAATAATGAAAGAATCGATGTTGTAACTGAAGGCGATTTCATTGACCAAAATACTAAAATTACTGTAATAAAAGTCGAGGGTGTACGAATCGTGGTCAGAAAGGTAAATTAATTCGAAAGAGGAGGTAAGTGCGGTGGAATTAACAAGTGGAAGTTTATTTATGATTGGTATTATTGTGGTTGCGTTAATTTTTCTGGGAATATTATTATCATTTGTTCCAGTGATGCTTTGGGTGTCTGCCCTTGCTGCAGGGGTTCGAATCAGTATTTTTACATTAGTAGGGATGAGACTTAGACGGGTTACGCCGAGCAGAGTAGTCAATCCGCTTATTAAAGCGCATAAAGCTGGGTTAAACGTAACAACAAATCAGCTCGAAAGTCATTACCTGGCAGGTGGGAATGTAGATAGAGTGGTGAATGCTTTAATCGCTGCACATCGTGCAAACATTGAGTTATCATTCGAACGTTGTGCTGCAATTGACCTTGCAGGGCGTGATGTCCTAGAAGCTGTGCAGATGAGTGTAAATCCAAAAGTTATCGAAACCCCATTCATCGCGGGAGTTGCTATGAATGGTATTGAAGTAAAAGCAAAAGCGCGAATTACCGTTCGTGCAAATATCGACCGTCTTGTCGGAGGTGCGGGTGAAGATACCGTTGTAGCTCGTGTAGGTGAAGGTGTTATATCCACGATTGGCTCCTCACTTGACCATAGTAAGGTACTAGAGAGCCCTGAACTGATCTCACAAACTGTTCTAGCAAAAGGATTAGATTCTGGTACGGCTTTTGAAATACTATCGATTGATATTGCCGACGTTGATTTAGGAAGAAACATTGGTGCTGAACTGCAAACAGAGCAGGCAGAAGCTGATAAGAAAATTGCCCAGGCAAAAGCAGAAGAGCGCAGGGCGATGGCTGTAGCTACAGAACAGGAAATGAAGGCAAGGGTAGAGGAAATGAGAGCAAAAGTAGTAGAGGCGGAGGCGGAGGTGCCGCTGGCCATGGCAGAAGCATTAAAATCTGGTAATATCAGTGTGATGGAATATATGAATTATAAAAATATTTCGGCTGATACTGAGATGCGCGGATCTATCGGCAAGATGACAGGTGATAAAAAAGACGACCGCTAAACCGCCGATCCATTTTGATCAGAAGGAGGGTGGGACATGGAAACAATAATATTTTTAATTATCGCCGGAATTCTCTCATCGATCTTTGGAAGGGCCAAGGGTAAAAGTAATCCTGGACGAACAAAGCCCTTTACTGCAAAAGGGTTTACTGATATTCGTACCCAAGTTGAACAACAAATGAGGAATAGGTCGGCAAAACCTGGTCAAATCTCTGTAGGTCAGCCTGCAAAAACAGGTAATAATTTGCCGGGTATAGAGGGGAATTATCTAGAAATAAAGCAAAAGCATGTTGTTCCAATAAAACAAATGGAAATGCCGATTGAATCAACTTTACGAAAGGTTGAATCTTCGGATGTTTTACTTGAAAAACCCGATGAAAAAGCGATTATTAATGGGATTATATGGGCTGAAATCCTAGGCGAACCACGTGCTAAAAAACCATATTTTTCGAGAAACCGCTAAAGGAATAATTTCAAAATCCCCTGGTATAAAAGAAAAAGAAGTGCTAGAACCTCCTTTCATTTCATAATATGAGATGAAAGGGGGTTCTTTTTTTATGGCAAAAAAATGGGGCCTGCGTGTCCGGAACTGGATGGCACAAAAAATGGATCTTCCTCAAGATGTCATGATGGATTTGCCGCGAATCACAATGATTGGGCAAATCCATATTTACATTGAGAATCATAGAGGGTTGATCACCTTTACAGATAAAGAATTACGGTTGTTGTTAAAGCAGGGTCAATTACAAATAAGAGGAAAGTCTTTCGTAATCAAAACCATTTTACCTGAAGAAATTTTGCTTGAAGGAAAAATTGATCAGGTCCTATATATAAATGAAAATCCAGGAGGAACAAAATGAAAAACCAATGGATCGAATTCATATCTGGCAAGGTTACGGTTAAAGTATCAGGAAGAGGCATAGAAAGATTCATAAATGTCTTAATCAGAAACGGTCTGATTGTATGGAATGTAAAACGACATGGGACTGAAACGATAACCTTTACAATGAGACTACAGGATGCATTAAAAATTCGGCGATATGCAAGAGAAAGAGAATGCTCGATTACATTCTTAAAAAGGGCGGGTATGCCTTTTTTATTTAAACGCTTATTGAAAAATAGTGGCTTTGTTGGCGGGGCTATTCTCTTTTTACTATTGATTATGTTTTTATCGAATGTCATTTGGGGAATTGAAATAAAAGGAGCAAAGCCAGCTACAGAGTATCAGATTCGTAAAGAATTGGACAAGATGGGAGTGAAAATAGGAAAAGTCCAATTTTTTGTGGATAACGTAGAAGGAATACAAAGGAAATTGACAAATAATGTTGGTAACCTTACTTGGGTAGGTGTGGAGTTAAAAGGGACAACCTATCACCTTCAAGTGGTTGAGAAGAAAGAACCTGAAAAGCCAGAACAACTTGCTCCCCAAAACCTGGTTGCAAAAAAGAAAGCGGTCATTGACTCCATGTATGTTGAAACTGGACAAAAAATGGTCGATATACATGACCATGTAGAAGCTGGGCAATTGCTAGTATCCGGGATCATTGGAAAAGAAGGGCAAACACAGCAGGTTGCAGCCGTTGGAGAGGTTTGGGGAGAAACGTGGTATAAGAGCCATGTTGAATTGCCATTGACCACCAAATTCTTTGTATTCAATGGTCAGGAAAAGCAAAAGTTCTCTTTAATCTTAGGAAAGCTAGAAATCCCTATTTGGGGTTTCGGTAAACCCGAATTCAAGGAATTCGAATTGGACAAGAATATGAAGAAAATTCATTTCCTTAAATGGGAGCTGCCTATTTCGATTGGAAATGAAACATTGAGAGCGCGCGAAGAGACAATCAGAACGTATACGGAGAAAGAAGCAGAAAATAATGCACTTGAATTAGCAAAAGATAAAATAAAAAGTGGGTTGGATGAAGAAGCTATCATTAAAGACCAAAAAATTTTACACAAAGAGTTCAAAAATGGTAAAGTTATCCTAGATATCCATTTTAAGATAATCGAAAATATAGCGGTTGGACAACCAATACCTAAGGAGACTACTGAATGACAGTTAACTTAAAAACAATAAATGTACAACTTGAAAATCCAACAGAAGCGATAGCTCTCTTAGGCAACGCGGATTCAAATTTAAAGATAATTGAAGAAGAATTACAAGTATCCATCGTCACACGCGGTGAGTCAGTTAGCTTATCTGGTGATGAGGAAAGAGTAGTACTTGCCAGTCAAATTCTTGATAAGCTTATTTTTGTCATTAGAAAGGGTGTAACCATTAGCCAAAGAGATGTCCTGTCAGCGATACAAATGGCTCAAAAAGGTACGCTGGATTATTTTGATAATCTCTATGACGAGGAAATTGCTAAGAATGTAAAAGGAAAAGTTATTCGTATCAAGACGCTTGGACAAAGACAATATATAATGGCTATCAGACAAAATGATCTCGTATTTGGCATTGGTCCTGCAGGAACCGGAAAAACGTATTTAGCCGTGGTTATGGCGGTCAATGCGTTAAAGAATGGGCAAGTCAATAAGATCATTCTTACGCGACCTGCGGTGGAGGCTGGAGAAAGCCTTGGATTTTTACCAGGTGATCTAAAAGAAAAGGTTGATCCTTATTTACGCCCCTTATATGACGCCCTGAATGACATTCTCGGTGCAGAACATACACAAAGATTAATTGAACGTGGAACCATCGAAATCGCTCCTCTAGCCTACATGAGGGGGCGTACATTAGACGATGCCTTCGTGATATTAGATGAAGCTCAAAATACCACCCACGCCCAAATGAAGATGTTCTTAACACGTCTTGGCTTTGGTTCAAAAATGGTGATTACTGGTGACCAAACACAAATAGATTTACCAAAAGGGGCTAAGTCCGGATTAATCGCTGCCGAGAAAATCTTGTTGGGTGTCAATGGAATTTCCTTTGTTTTCTTAGAACAAAGTGACGTTGTTCGTCATCCTTTAGTAGGCAGAATCATTGAAGCATATGAAAAGAAACCATTGCAAACTTAAATCTTTGATTGGAGGGATAAACCTGTTTAGGGTTTATCCCTTTTGCCATATAATCATAACAATTGCTTTATAAATATCGCTCATCTTGTATTTGAGGATGAAACTTCAGGGAAAAACTGTTATCATTTTACATAAAGCGTGTTTACATACTAGATTAGGGTTATTTAGTTGCTTTGGGGGGAGTTAGTTGAAGAAAATACAGCAATACTTAATTCAAATAAAAAAGCTTCTAGATTATACCTTCTTCAGAATGTTACTTTTTGTTGTTTTAGGTGTAATCCTATTTATCTCTATGTATGGAAATGTAAAGCCTGAGAAACTTGATATAAGTCTTTTAACGGTAGCAGATAAAACCATTCGATCTCCAGCAACAGTTGAAGATAAAATCAGTACAGAAAAAAAACGACAAGAGGCATTGGATCAAGTTCAGGACGTCTATACATTGAAAAAGGAATATTCCACAAATCAAGTAGATTTAATTACCTCCATATTTGACTCAGCCTCGGAGGTAAATGATGAAATAGAAGATGAAACGAAAAAACAAGGTATACTTGATAAAGACCCTTTTGAAGTGATTGAACCAACTGTTGAAGAAAAAGTGACCATGTTAAAGGAGAAATTAACAGATCGTGTAATAAAGGATCTTTCAGAGCGTGTTTTTAATGCACTGGTACAAGCTAGCAACGATGAATTATCGATTGCAAAGGATCTAACGGTGACAGCCATAAATAATGTGATGAACAAACGAATTTCTGCGGATGACGTAGAAAATGCAAAAAAAAGTTTAGAGGAAGAATTAAAATTTACCACCTTAAATAATGACTTGAAAAATGCAGCGATAGAATTAGGCAGGTATGCTGTCATACAGAATGAATTTTATGACCCAGAGGCAACCGAAGAGCTGCGAAAGCAAGCAGCGGAATCAGTTGAACCGGTAAAAATCCTGCAAGGGCAAATTATTATTGAAGAGGGTAAATTAATTCGTCAGGAAGAATTTCGCCAGCTAGAACTAGTTGGTCTATTAGATAATAAGCAATCATACAAACCGTTCATTGGTTTAATGATTCTTATATCAATTATCCTAACCTCAATTTACTTTTATTTCTATCAATTAAAGGAACATCCAGAAAAAAGACAGACAAATCTTCTCTTGTTTGGGATTGTTTTTATTTTGACGTTTTTCATATTGAAACTTATCAGTATGCTGCAAATTTTTAACTATTCAGGTATTGGTTACTTATTCCCTGCTGCTATGGGTGGAATGCTAATCAAGATATTAATAGATGAGAAGTTAGCGATTCTCTCCTCCATTATCTTTTCGATTTTTGGAAGTATTTTATTCAATGAAGGGGTCTCTGGAACACTAAATTTTTCAGTAGGAATTTATATATTGTTTAGTGCGCTAGCAGGTGTGCTCTTTTTAAGCGGGCAGAATCAGCGCTCAAAAATCCTACAAGCTGGATCACTTGCAGCTGCTGTAAATCTATTCACCATTTGGGCACTAATGTTTTTGCCTAATGGACAATTTTCTGGTTTAGAAATTGGGTATTATATTTTAACAGCCATTTTTTCAGGAATAGGTTCAGCAGTCCTGACAATGGGATTATTACCGCTTTTTGAGACTAGCTTTGGTATTCTTTCAACTATGAAGTTAATTGAGCTTTCTAATCCAAATCATCCGCTTTTACGGAAAATATTAATGGAAGCACCTGGAACCTATCACCATAGTGTGATGGTGGCAAACTTAGCAGATGCGGCATGCGAAGCTATAGGAGCAAATGGTTTATTGGCCAGAGTAGGCTGTTATTATCATGATATCGGTAAAACAAAACGGCCAAACTTTTTTATAGAAAACCAGATGCACCATGACAATCCACATGATCGATTGCAACCGGATAAAAGTGCTAATATCATTATTTCACACGTGACAGATGGGTCAGCTATATTAAAAAAATACAATATGCCAAAAGAAATTATTCATATTGCTGAACAACATCATGGTACGACACTTTTGAAGTTTTTTTACCATAAAGCACTTCAAGATGGAGAAAAGGTAAATGAAGAGGATTACCGATATCCCGGACCAAAACCACAGACAAAAGAATCTGCTATTGTAGGCATTGCTGATAGTGTAGAAGCAGCGGTTAGATCTCTGAATCAGCCTACACCGGAAACCATCGAGTCGCTTGTTAAGAAGATTATTGCCGACCGGCTGCAGGATGGCCAACTAAATGAATGTGATTTAACATTGAAAGAATTAGAAACTGTATCCCACTCTTTTTGTGAAACCTTAAAGGGAATTTTTCACTCTAGAATTGAATATCCAGAAATGACAAAGAAGGCGGTTGAAGTATGAACAAATTGATGATTGATTTAGTAGATGAAACGGGTCAACTGTCAGACGAGCAGATGGAAGACATTGAAAAACTATTGAATTTTGCGGCTGAGAAAGAAAATGTCGAGGACAATAGTGAGGTTTCAGTTACATTTGTGTCTAATGAAAGAATTCACGAAATTAACCGTGAATATAGAGACAAGGACGCCCCTACGGATGTGATTTCATTCGCGATGGAAGAGCTTGGTGAAGGTGAAATCGAATTGATAGGGGCGGAGCTTCCTCGTGTCCTAGGAGATATCATCATCTCCATCCCAAAAGCTGAAGAGCAGGCCAAGGAATATGGACACTCCTTTATCCGTGAACTTGGGTTTTTATCTGTACACGGCTTTCTTCATCTTCTTGGTTATGACCATATGGAAAAGGAAGAGGAAGAAAAAATGTTCGCTCGACAGAAGGAAATCTTAGACGCTTATGGACTCTCGAGATAAGCATGTTCATTTATGGAAGTCCTTTTCTTTTGCCATAGCCGGTATTAAGACAGCTCTTTGGTCTGAGAGAAATATGCGTATCCATTTTTTTGTATCTTTAATCGCTATTGGCTTTTCCATTTTTTTTTCAATTAGTAAATGGGAATGGTTATTTGTTATTGTAGCTATAGGTGGAATCTTCTCGTTAGAAATGGTGAACACAGCAATTGAGCGTGTTGTTGATTTAGTGACCGAGGATTATCACCCACTTGCTAAACAAGCTAAAGACCTGGCAGCCGGAGCAGTGTTTATTTATGCTATTACAGCGGTTGTAATTGGAACCATCATCTTCTTACCGTATTTTTTTAGATGGCTAATTTGAAAAGGTATTGTGAATTAGGTAAAATAACTTATCAGCTTTGTACGAATTAGAAAAAGTTAGCTGACTTTTATGAAAATTCAAATTTTTATATTACTTTTTCGCTACAAGTGATGATTTTGTGACATTTTTAGGGTAAAATAAAGAAAGCGGCAGATCACTGCTGGAAGGGAAGAATGAACTTTGAACATCGAGAAATTAATCGAAGAATCAAAGAAAGCAAGAGAAAAAGCATATGTTCCTTATTCTAAATTTGGGGTAGGAGCAGCGTTATTAACAACAGATGGAAAAGTATATCATGGATGTAATATTGAAAATGCCGCTTATAGCATGTGCAATTGCGCTGAACGTACTGCATTGTTTAAAGCTTATTCAGAAGGTGATCGAGAATTCTCAATGCTTGCAGTTGTGGCTGATACTGATCGCCCTTGCTCGCCATGTGGAGCATGCCGACAGGTAATCTCGGAACTTTGTCACAAAGACATGAAGGTTGTGCTAACTAACCTAAAAGGTGACATTTTAGAAATTACGGTAGCAGAGTTACTTCCAGGTGCCTTTTCTCCGGAGGATTTAAATGCTGAGTAATGATAGTAAAGGTTATAAATCAGGTTTTATATCAATAATTGGACGTCCAAATGTAGGAAAGTCAACATTTCTTAACCGAGTTATTGGTCAGAAAATTGCCATTATGAGTGATAAACCGCAAACTACTCGTAATAAAATTCAGGGTGTATTGACGCTAGATGATACCCAAATGGTGTTTATTGACACACCAGGGATTCATAAGCCAAAACATAAACTAGGCGACTTTATGATGAAAGTTGCACAAAACACATTAAAAGAAGTTGATTTAATCCTATTTATGGTAAACGCTGAGGAAGGATTTGGGCGTGGGGAAGAATTTATTCTTGAAAAATTCGAAACCATTAACACACCGATCTTCCTTGTTATAAATAAAATTGATCAAATACACCCAGATGAATTACTTCCGTTAATTGAATCATATAAAGAAAAGTATCCTTTTAAGGAAATTGTTCCAATTTCAGCACTTGAAGGAAATAATGTGGAACGATTATTAGAACAAATTAAAGTTTATTTACCTGAGGGCCCTCAGTATTATCCGGCTGATCAAGTAACCGATCATCCAGAAAGATTTATTATCACAGAATTAATCCGAGAGAAAGCGCTGCACTTAACTCGTGAAGAAATTCCTCATTCCCTTGCTGTTGTTCTAGATAAAATGGAACGTCAACACGGTGGTAAGGATATTATTCATGTAATGGCTACTGTCATTGTGGAGAGAGATTCTCAAAAGGGCATTATTATTGGGAAACAAGGGAGCATGCTTAAGGAAATAGGAAAACGTGCCCGTGTAGATATTGAAAATCTTTTAGGGTCAAAAGTTTTCTTGGAGCTTTGGGTTAAAGTTCAAAAAGATTGGCGGAATAAAATGTCCCAGCTACGCGATTATGGCTTTAATGAAGATGAATATTAAAATTAAAACCCTAACTAGAATATTTAGTATTAATTAAAATTATGCATGGACAACATTAACAAATTTTTCGTCTTATGATTTTTGCTTGGGCAGGCTATGATAATTGTAAGGTTTGGGATTCTTAAAAAGGCTAGTCTAAACATGAAAGGTGGGGTTTTCGATGATGGATTTTACGTGGAAAGTATTCCTACAAACAGGTAATATTGACACTTATCTTCTCTATAAAGAGCTTGAGAAGGAAAACCAAGAAATACCCGGAAATCAGAATGAAGATCTAGCGCAATTGGATTTTCCCGTTTCATAAGTTTGTCTAATGTATCGGGATGGTGACGGAAATGCTCCAAAAGTGTGAAGGCATTGTCATTAGAACTACAGATTATGGTGAAACCAATAAAATCATCACGTTATACACAAGGGAATGGGGGAAGATCGGTGTTATGGCTAGAGGGGCAAAAAAGCCCAATAGCAGGCTTTCCTCCATTACCCAGCTTTTTACCCACGGTTACTTTCTAGTCCAAAGAGGAACTGGACTAGGCAGTGTACAGCAGGGAGAAATGATTACCAGCCTCCGCGGGATTAGTGAAGATATATTCCTAACCGCATATGCAAGTTATATTGTTGAATTGACTGATAAATGTACGGATGATAGAAAACCAAACCCATTTCATTTCGAACTTCTGTTTCAAACCCTTAATTATTTGAATGAAGGATATGATCCAGATATTCTGATGAATATCTATGAAATGAAAATGCTGAATGTATTGGGCTTACACCCAATTCTAAATCAATGTTCCGTTTGCGGCAGCACAGACGGACTTTTTTCTTTTTCCATTCGGGAAGGCGGGTTTATATGCCACCGATGTATCGAAAAAGATCCATACCATTATAAATTATCGCCATCATCTGTAAAATTATTACGTCTATTTTATTATTTTGATCTCGCGAGATTAGGAAACATCTCCGTAAAGCAAGAAACAAAGGATGAGTTGAAACAGGTTATCACAGCATACTACGAAGAATATTCCGGTCTTTATTTAAAAACAAAGAAATTTCTTCAATCAATGGAAAAATTTCGAAATCAAATATAGTTGACTTATTGACATTTATTTTAGATTTCGATATTATGTGTCTTAATAATAAATAGTTGCTATGATGGAAAAGAGTACTTAGCAATCTCTGTAAAAGCGAACCTAGGATGGTGTGAGCTAGGGTATAGGGACCTAAGGAAGGCGTTCTTGAGCATATCATGTGTGTAAAACACATAAAAGAGGCTGCTATAGACTGGCGGCAAATAGGGTGGAACCGCGGGTAACTCTCGTCCCTATGCTTATCATAAGCATAGAGGCGGGAGTTTTTTTATTTATCATTGGCTGTGTTGAAGCAAGTTTTAATTTTGGCACTCTGTTGAATGGAGCGGAAGGCACGAAGATCCTCGAAAATGCTATCGCATTTTCTTCGTGCGATGCTTATTCGAGGAAGCTTATTCAATGTCCTGCGGGAGGACGGGGCAGGGGAGACCCCGCAGGCGCTTCAGCGCCGAGGAGGCTCCCCGTACCGCCCTAAGGTGCGCGAAGTGCCTGGAGCTCTAATCAACAGAACATTGTTAACACAGCCTTTTTACCAAAATTGAAGAGGAGCTAATCAAAATGAAAGTATCAATGGAGCAAATTGTTTCTCACGCGAAACATAGAGGTTTTATTTTTCCAGGTTCAGAAATTTACGGTGGTCTGGCAAATACATGGGATTACGGTCCACTTGGAGTAGAATTTAAAAACAACATCAAACAAGCTTGGTGGAAAAAATTTGTCCAAGAGTCACCTTACAATGTCGGATTAGATGCAAGCATTTTAATGAACCCAAGAACGTGGGAAGCTTCAGGTCATATCGGTAACTTTAACGACCCAATGATTGATTGTAAGAACTGTAAAGCCAGACATCGTGCTGATAAGTTAATTGAAAATGCTCTTGATGAAAAGGGCATTGAGATGATCGTTGATGGACTTCCATTTGATAAAATGGAGGAGCTAGTAAAAGAACATAATATCGCTTGCCCGGATTGCGGCAGCCATGACTTTACCGGTATACGACAATTTAATTTAATGTTTAAGACTTTCCAAGGTGTAACAGAATCCAGCACAAATGAAATTTTCCTGCGACCTGAAACAGCGCAAGGGATATTTGTTAACTTTAAAAATGTCCAGCGTACAATGAGAAAGAAATTACCTTTTGGAATTGCCCAAATCGGAAAAAGCTTCCGGAACGAGATCACACCAGGAAACTTTACTTTCCGTACACGCGAATTTGAGCAAATGGAGCTTGAGTTTTTCTGTAAGCCTGGTGAAGAGTTAAAATGGTTTGATTATTGGAAGAACTTTGCTGAGCAATGGCTTCACTCATTAGGATTAAATGAAGAAAATTTAAGACTTCGAGACCATTCGGAGGATGAACTTTCCCATTATAGTAATGCTACAACTGATTTTGAATATAAATTCCCATTTGGCTGGGGAGAACTTTGGGGAGTAGCTTCAAGAACGGATTATGACCTGAAGCAGCATATGCAATTCTCTGGTGAGGACTTTAACTATATTGATCCAGAAACAAATGAAAGATATATTCCGTTCTGTATCGAACCATCTCTTGGTGCAGACCGAGTAACATTAGCATTTTTAATCGATGCCTATGATGAAGAACAGCTTGAAGATGGAACCTCTAGAACTGTTATGCACTTCCACCCTGCACTAGCACCATTTAAAGCAGCAGTTCTTCCGTTGTCTAAAAAACTTTCCGAGGAAGCAAAGGAAGTGTTCCAGACATTAGCTAAGCATTTCTCCGTAGACTATGATGAAGCAGGTTCAATTGGTAAACGTTACCGAAGACATGACGAAATTGGTACACCATTCTGTATCACCTATGATTTTGACTCGAAAGAAGACAATATGGTAACAATCAGAGACCGCGACACAATGGAACAAACGCGCGTACCAATCGCTGAATTAGTTACCTTTATTCAAGAAAAAATTATGTTTTAATCTGAATTTAGAGGGTGCGGTCCCTACCGTCCCTCTACATATTGGATTAAATGATGGTGGTGAGAAAAATAGAACTGACCAAACGCCAAGAAACGATCATTCAAATTGTGAAGGACAATGGACCGATTACAGGGGAGAACATTGCTGAACAGCTAAACTTAACTAGAGCAACCTTAAGACCTGATTTATCCATCCTTACAATGGCTGGGTATTTAGATGCAAGACCGCGAGTGGGGTATTTTTATACAGGAAAATCAGGAACTCAGCTTTTGACTGAAAATCTCCAGAAAATACGTGTGAGAGATTATAATTCAATCCCTGTTCTCGTAAAGGAAAATGTTTCGGTATATGATGCGATTTGTACAATGTTCCTTGAGGATGTGGGAACATTATTTGTAGTAGACCAAAACTCTCTTTTGGTGGGTGTGTTATCAAGGAAGGATCTTCTTAGAGCAAGTATTGGCAAACAAGAGCTTACCGCACTACCAATCAACATCATTATGACTAGAATGCCAAATATTACGATGTGTGAAATGGATGACAATTTAATCGATGTTGCAAAATTACTCATTGATAAACAAATTGATGCTTTACCTATCGTTAGGCCATCAGAAAATGGATATGAAGTAATTGGCAGAATTACGAAGACAAATATTACAAAAGCATTCGTGGCATTGGGTAATGGTTAATACATTCACATCTCAATATCTGAATGCATATAATAATAGATTTTCCAGAGGAGCTGTTGAGGAAGAATGATTACGCCTGTCATATATGTAGTTTCTGATTCAGTGGGGGAAACAGCTGAATTAGTTACAAAAGCAGCAATCAGCCAATTTAATGGGTCAGGAATGACATTGAAAAGATTCCCCTATGTTGAGGATAAGGAACATATTGATGAAGTAGTTTCACTTGTAACGATGGACCACGCTATGATCGCTTTTACGTTGGTCAAACCAGATATGCGTGCGTATATGAAGGAAAAGGCAGACGAAGCAGGAATATATGCCGTTGATTTAATAGGTCCGATTATGGACCAAATTCAAATCTTCAGCGGGAAAACTCCACTGTGTGAGCCAGGACTCGTAAGAAAACTGGATGAAGATTACTTTAAAAAAGTCGAAGCCATTGAGTTTGCTGTTAAATATGATGATGGACGCGACCCAAGAGGAATACTAAAAGCTGATATCGTTTTAATCGGCGTATCTAGAACGTCAAAAACTCCGTTGTCACAATATTTAGCTTTAAAACGTTTAAAAGTTGCGAATGTACCGCTTGTTCCAGAAGTTGACCCGCCTGAGGAACTGTATAAGGTTCCTGCAGAGAAGTGCTTTGGACTTAAAATCAGCCCGCAGAAACTAAATAATATTAGGCGGGAACGGTTAATCTCTTTAGGTCTAAATGATCAGGCCAGCTACGCAAATATTGAGAGAATTCGTGATGAATTAACCTTCTTTGAAAAGATAGTAAATAGAATTAATTGTCCTGTTATTGATGTAACCAATAAGGCCGTTGAAGAAACAGCGAATGTTATTCTAAATTACTTTCATAAAAGAAGGGCGTAACACATAATCTTAGATTATGTGTTTTTCATTTAACCATAAAAAACTATGGAAAAGTATAAAAGAATGTACTATAATAAAAAATTGTGATAAAAATGAATCTTTTAGGTTTAGACTTGCATGTATACGAATAAACTATTTATTGTTAGATGTCAAGGGAACCTACAGAAAAAAATTCGACATAAGTCTTTTTGGGCCTGCTCCTAAAAAGTTAGCATCTTAAAGAAGGAATATGCGGAATGATGTAGAATTAATACTTATACAAAAGGCATTCCAACTTTTTTAGATGCAGATTCATGCTCGGTTAAAGAGGAAATTGTCGAAATTGCTTCTACATTTTCCGTGAAAGTTCTTTTTATCGCTTCTTATGAACAATAAGACTACATATGGTAATGCAACATGGAAATATGTTGATTCCAGAAAAGAAGCAGCGGACTTATTCATCATGAATCATACTGCAAAGGGGGATATTACTGTTACACAGGATATTGAACTTACCTCCGTATCACTTCCTAAAGGAGTATGTACCACAACCATTCGGGATTGTATATGATGGATCGGGAATACAAACTGCTCTTGACTTGCGCTATCTATATGCTAAAGCAAGAAGAAGGGGTGTATATGGTAAAGGACCAAAGCCTTTCAATTCTGTTGATCGTTCAAAATTGTGAAGCAACTAACAGAAATTTTGTCGAAAAATGCAGGAATTTAGATTTCTTTGTAGAATAAGTACAATGGAGATGTTTTCATGGCAGAACGGATTGCCGAAGAAAAAATCAATCAAATTCGTCAGTCTGTTGATATAGTTGAACTTATTAGCGAATATATTCAACTGAAAAAACAAGGGCGAAATTACTTCGGATTATGTCCTTTCCATGGAGAAAACTCCCCATCATTTTCCGTTTCATCCGATAAACAAATTTATCATTGCTTTGGCTGTGGAGCGGGAGGAAATGTTTTCTCTTTTTTAATGGAGCTGGAAGGAATCTCATTTCTAGAAGCAGCCATTAAATTAGCTGAAAAGGCTAATATTGACTTACAAGTAAACTTCTCAGGAAATGGGAAGGGGAAGAGTGTTTCTCCGGAATTTCAGTCAATGCTTGACGCACATGAGCTTTTATCTAAATTTTACCATCACTTATTGGTAAATACAAAAGATGGGCAACATGCATTAGAGTATTTGCTGAAGAGAGGATTTACCCGAGAATCGATTGATAAATTTCAAATTGGTTATTCCTTAAATTCATGGGATTTTGTTTACAAATTTCTTACCAAAAGAGAATTTTCTCCTGAGTTAATGGAAAAAGCCGGCTTAATTATCAAACGAGAAAGAGATGGAACCTATTTTGATCGATTTCGAGATCGAATTATGTTTCCGATTTTTGACCGAAATGGAAACTGTATTGCTTTTTCAGGGAGATCTTTGGGGGCCGAGGAGCCCAAATATTTAAATAGTCCAGAAACAGCAATCTTTAATAAAAGCAAAATTTTATATAATTTTCATTTGGCCAAACCCAGTATTCGTAAATTACAGCAAGCAGTTCTTTTTGAAGGATTTGCAGATGTAATTGCTGCTGATAAGTCTGGTGTGGAGAACGGTATTGCAACAATGGGGACCTCCTTGACAGAAGAGCACATCACACTTATACGGCAAAATACCCAATCCATTATGATTTGTTTTGATTCAGACAAGGCAGGAATTGAAGCAGCTTATAGAGCTGGGAATATGCTTATGGACGCGGGTTGTACCATTAAAGTGGCTATGATGTCAGATGGGCTTGATCCAGATGAATATATAAAAAAAAATGGTCCAGAAAAGTTTCGGAACGAGGTCATAGGTGCAAGCCATACATGGATGGCATTTAAATTTCTTTACTTTCGAAGAGGAAAAAATCTTCAAATTGAAGGAGAACGGCTTGCTTATATCGAAACAATACTTAAAGAAATAAGTAAAATGACAAAAGCTGTTGAAAAAGATCATTATTTGCGTCAGCTTGCATCTGAATTTTCGATTTCGTTAGACGCGTTACAACAACAGCTAAAGCAGATTTTCTTTACAGAAAAAAGGAATTCAAGTGGTCAGAATCAGCAGCCAGTTAACAAGACCCGTGTATTGGTCAAACAGGAGAATAAATTAAAGCCTGCACATTATACGGCTGAAAGGCGATTAATTGCCCATATGTTAAAAGATCGGGATATAGCCTATAAGATTCAGGATTTATTGCAGGGCAACACGTTTAATACTGATGAACATCAGGCTATAATAACTTATCTAATTGGTTTTTACGAAGATCATATGAATCCTGACTCTAGTGCATTTTTAACCTATATTCAAGATGAAAATCTTAGAAGAATAGTCGCGGACATTGAAATGATGTCAATTAATGACGAGTTAAGTAATCAAGAATTAACTGATTATATCAAACAGGTGTTGAATTATCAAAAATTGTTAAAGATAAAAGAAAAAGAAGTGGAACTTAAAGAAGCAGAGCGAGAAAGTGATTATAGTAAAGCAGCTGCAATTGCTACTGAAATCAGTCAATTGCGGAAATCGCTATAGATTCCATCTTTAGTGTCTTTGATTCTGGAAGGAGGGGGACATATGGCTGAAAAATCAGCCCGTTCAAAAGAGGCCGAGAATGAATTGACCTTCGAACAAGTAAAAGATCAGTTAACGGTACTGGGTAAAAAAACCGGAGTCCTTGCCTACGATGATATTGCGGAAAGAATGGCAAATTTTGATTTAGAGTCCGATCAAATGGATGAATTTTATGAGTTCCTAGGTGATCAGGGAATCGAATTAGTAGGAGAAAGTGACGAAGAAGATCCAAACCCTAAGCAGTTAGCAAAAGGAGATGACGATGAGTTTGATCTAAATGATCTTAGCGTTCCTCCTGGTGTGAAGATAAACGATCCTGTTCGTATGTACTTAAAAGAAATTGGTCGAGTAGACCTGCTTTCTGCTGAAGAAGAAATAAAATTGGCCAACCGTATTGAGGAAGGCGACGAAGAAGCAAAACGACGCCTGGCAGAGGCTAACCTCCGTCTTGTTGTTAGTATTGCAAAACGATACGTTGGACGCGGTATGCTCTTTCTTGATTTGATTCAAGAAGGGAATATGGGACTAATCAAAGCAGTTGAAAAATTTGACTATCGCAAAGGATTTAAGTTCAGTACTTATGCTACTTGGTGGATACGCCAAGCCATCACGAGAGCGATTGCTGACCAAGCTAGAACGATCCGTATTCCTGTGCATATGGTTGAAACCATTAATAAGCTTATCCGTGTGCAGAGACAATTACTTCAGGACCTTGGCCGCGAACCAACTCCAGAAGAGATTGGCGAAGATATGGATCTAACTCCGGATAAGGTTAGGGAGATCTTGAAAATTGCGCAAGAACCTGTCTCTCTTGAAACACCTATCGGTGAAGAAGATGATTCACACCTCGGTGATTTCATAGAGGACCAAGATGCTACATCACCTTCAGAGCATGCTGCCTATGAGTTATTAAAAGAGCAGCTTGAAGATGTTCTTGATACCCTTACAGACAGGGAAGAAAACGTCCTTCGCTTACGCTTTGGGCTTGATGATGGTCGTACACGTACTCTTGAAGAGGTTGGAAAGGTATTTGGTGTAACCCGTGAACGTATTCGACAAATTGAAGCTAAGGCATTACGTAAATTAAGACATCCTAGTCGAAGCAAACGCCTAAAAGACTTCTTAGAATAGAACCTTAAAAAATAAATTATAGTTTACTTCTTGTAAAAAGAAGTAAACTATTTTTTTGTAATTTGGAAATGAAAGCACTTTCTATTTGCGCATTTGTATTTATTTTACTGAATTGTTTTACACTTTGCAAATAGGTAAAAGTAATCTTTTTGAATAAAATAGCAAATCACTTTTCTAATAATGATTAATCATCAACAATGCCCCAGAGCAGTATGTGTTGCTATTAAGAAAATCGTATTCAAAAATAACATTAATTGGTTGTGAATAGGTATATAGGGGAAAGATAAAAAGGCTGATTTTTTAAAAATATTAGCCATCGATTGTATTTTTTATTAATATTATCGTGACAAAATAAGTTTAGGGCTTTTCCTTCTGATGTTTTTAAAGTAAAATAGTAGTTGTTTGTAGATGAATATTTATTTAAGTGGTACGTACATAAGGGAGGTTATATGATGAATCGAAATCCGGTTATTCCTTACATCCTAATTTTTGTATTTGGAATCGGACTAATGTTCTTATTGTCTTTCAAAGGCCTCGGGGATATGGATGAGCTTGCCAACGAAAAGGAAGGCGGTACTGAGACGGAACAAGTAGCAAAAGCACCTGAAGAAATTTACACAGGTTCTTGTGTCGGCTGTCACGGTGATGCATATCAAGGGGGAATGGGTCCTGCTCTAAAAGGTGTTGGTGACAGGTTATCCAAAGATGAAATCAAAGAGACGATTACGAATGGTAGAGGAAATATGCCAGCTGGTTTGGTTAAACCCGAGGAAGCCGATGCAATGGCTGATTGGTTAGCAAATATTAAATAATGGTTTATTGAAAAGGTCCTTTGCTTCTGTAAAGGACTTTTTTTATACTGGAAGTATTATATAAAAAGTGGTGAATGATTTGAATACAGATAAATTATCAGTTCGGTTAGAAACGGTAGCAAAATATGTTCCCTTGGATTCAAGGATAGCGGATATTGGCTCTGATCATGCGTACCTGCCTAGTTACCTTGCTAAAAATGGACGAATATCTTACGGGATTGCAGGAGAAGTTGCAAAGGGGCCATATCAGTCTGCTGAAAAAAATGTGATGGCAGAAGGGCTTACTGAAGTGATATCGGTAAGAATGGGTGATGGGTTGGAGGTCATTCAGCCTGGAGAGGCAGATTGTATTACCATTGCCGGTATGGGCGGGAGTCTTATTGCATCTATTTTAGAAAATGGAAAAGAAAAATTAGCTTCTGTAAGGAGACTAGTGTTGCAGCCAAATATCAATGCAATTGCAATAAGGCAATGGCTAGTCGATAATGATTGGGAATTGATTGGAGAGGAAATCCTGGAAGAGGATAACAAAATATATGAAATATTGGTAGCTGAGAAAGGAGACCCTTTAAAGCCATATCGTGATGTACCAATTGAAACAGGTCTTTTAGTTGGTCCTTTTCTTCTTCAAGGAAAGGAACAGACTTTTAAGAAGAAATGGTTCTTAGAAATGAAGAATTGGAAAAGAATTTACGAACAGCTTGAAAGTGCAGCACCTTCTGTTGAAACAGAACAGAAAAAACAAGAGGTTGTCAAAAAAATTAGTCTTGTAGAGGAGGTATTGGATAATGAAGAAAGCCAATGGTCATCAAATCATTCAACTTTTTGAACAGTTTTCGCCCAAGGCACTTGCGATGGTAGATGATAAGATAGGTTTACAAATTGGGCGACTAAATAAGAAAATAGATAGAATTATGATTGCTCTTGATGTTCTTGAAGAAGTGATAGATGAAGCCATTGAAAGAAATGTACAGCTAATTATTGCCCATCATCCGCCAATCTTTCGGCCTCTTAAGAATGTCCTAACAGACACAGTACAGGGGAGAATGATTGAGAAATTGTTAAAGCATGATATAGCTGTCTATGCAGCCCATACCAACCTTGATGTGGCTACAGGCGGTGTAAATGATCTCCTAGCAAATGCACTTGGTTTGGAGAACCCTGAAGTGCTGGTACCTACTTACGAAACGAAGCTTAAGAAATTAGTTGTTTTTACACCAGTGAGTCATGCTGACGAGATTAGGAAGGTCCTAGGAGCTATTGGTGCGGGTTTTATTGGTAACTATAGCAATTGCTCATTTTCTACTGATGGAACAGGAAGGTTTTCACCAGGAGCTAACACCAATCCCTATATCGGACAGCAAGGTCATTTAGAAGCAGTTGAAGAAGTAAGAATCGAAACGATTGTACCTGAACATTTGGTAAAAAGGGCGATTAGCGCTATGATAAAGGCCCATCCATATGAAGAGGTTGCATATGATGTTTATCCTGTTGAAAATAAAGGTGAGATTCTTGGACTTGGCCGAATCGGGACGATTAAGGAAATGACACTCGCTGAATTTGCAGAGAGGGTAAAGCAAGCTTTGGAAGTCGATAAGGTTAGGGTGGTTGGCGATTTATCATCACGTGTCAAAAAAGTTGCCGTATTGGGCGGAGATGGAAATAAATATTTCATGAGTGCGAAGTTTAAAGGCGCAGATGTCTACATTACAGGTGATATTTATTATCATACAGCTCATGACGCGATGATGCAGGGATTAAACATGATAGATCCCGGACATAACGTCGAAAAAGTAATGAAAAAAGGACTTACGTCTATACTTTCAAAAATGTGCAAGGAATCTGGCTATGAAGTAGAAATCTTCCCTTCCGAAATAAACACAGATCCCTTTACGTTTGTATAAAAAAACCGGTCATGCGACCGGTTATTTTTTTACCTTTGGTAATATTTTGTTTAACGGTACATTTTTGCGACGTTCCCAAGTAGCTTCGTTGTTTGGATCAAATTGTTCCAAGAATGAAATCACTTCTTTGGTTATGGGTGTTGGAGTTGATGCGCCAGAGGTTACGGCAACATTTTTCGCGTCCTTGATCCAATCAATTTCTAACTCGGAGATATCAGCAATACGATATGCCTTTGTTCCTGCAATCTCTTCAGAAACCTGTGCCAGTCTATTAGAGTTATTGCTCATTGGATCACCAACAACGATGGTCACATCCGCTTCAGTCGCCTGACCAGCCACTGCTTCTTGACGGACTTGTGTGGCCATGCAGATTTCATTGTGAGCTTCAGCATGAGGGTATTTTTCCTGTACCTTTTTCATGGTATCGGCAACATCCCATTGGCTCATGGTTGTTTGATTTGTAACGATTAGTTTTTCACTTGTAATATTTAAGGCTTCCACATCACTTGGTGTTTCAACTAGGTGGACGGCACCTGGAGCCACACCTACTGCACCTTCAGGCTCTGGGTGACCTTTTTTACCGATATAAATAACCTGATATCCCAGTTTTGTTTTTTCCTCTATCAAATCATGTGTTTTGGTTACATCAGGACATGTTGCGTCAATCGTTACAAGGCCTTTCTTTTTGGCAAGCTCCCTGACTTCAGGCGAAATACCATGTGCTGTAAAAATGACAGTACCTGTATCTACTTTCTCTAAAATATCCTTGCGGTTTTTACCATCAAGCGTAATGATACCCTCTTCGGCAAAAGCATCGGTTACGTGTTTATTATGAACAATCATTCCTAAAATGTAGATAGGTCGTGGTAATGATTTGTCTAATGCAGCATTTCTTGCAACTACCATGGCGTCAACAACACCATAACAGTATCCACGTGGTGAAATCTTAATGATTTGCATATATAAAAGTCCTCCTAAGGAACATTTGACTTTGAATCTATGTAATTATTATATAAAACTAATAGAAATAATACAAAGATACATTTTTGGAAAGTGAGTCTTCCTATCCGAGTGTAAATATGGTTATGTGAGAGTAAATCTGGATATCCAAGAGTAAAATCTGGTTATGAGAGAGTAAATGGAGTTATGTGAGAGTAAATCGGGTTATCCGAGAGTAATTCCACCATTAGAAAAAGAGTGCTGTTTTTCAGCACCCCAAAACAAAATTAAATATATAGTTTTGGAATAGAAGGACCGTTGTGTTGTTTTCGCTCTACGACTTGCTCGTTTTCCAAATTCCTTTTCGTTTTCGGTTTTCGTTTTGGTTGTTCTTCTACTTTGACGGATTGCTCTTCCGTTATAGGGGTATCATCGCCCCCAGATTTTTCCTCAGTAGGTAGATCTTTAAATCCCTTATATAGTTTCCACATCATAGGGAGATTCTTTACGATTGGTCCGTATTGTTGAATCATTGGACCAAATGATTGGGCTGTCTTTAAAACCTGTTGCGTATTATTTATGAACCCTGTGAGACTGTCAGGATTGCTCAGGGTTTGAAGTATGGAGCCGACTCCTCTAGAACTATTTGAAACAGCACGGTTTGCAGTTTGCATACCTCTAGGACCGGTCAATTGATTGCCCTGCTTTTTTCCACCAAGTAATTTGGATAGTAATCCGCCGCCATTTCTTCTTCCTTGTCCTCTTCCCATCGTTTGTCCCCTCATAGGTCTGCCGCCGTTAAATTGGTGCTGGTATCCCATCATTCGTACATTGCCTCCATATGGATTTCTCATTTGTTGTTGACCCCCGAAAGCTCCGGGACCCATCATATATGGACCCATATGCCCTTGAATGGGAAATCTCTGTCTAGGCTGCTGCATCCGTTTGTCCTCCTCTAAAATAAAGCCTTATGCTTTAAGTTATGCAGTTTGGAGAATTTGGTTTAGGGATATACACAAGGATAAACTGTAAATTTTCATGATTAAAAGTTGTTTAAAGGTAAAAGATGATAATAACTGGTTATTTATATCAATCTTTACTATAATGATACGATGGACAGAAAAGTGGAAGCTCTTGCTAAGGTGAGAAACTTACTCCATAAACGGTAGATATTAATATATAAGGAGCAATAACATGAAGCAAAATCGTTTTGAACGTTTTAATTTTCAGCCTTTTATTATAGAAGCAGTTAAGGAACAAGGTTTTTTTGAACCAACTGAAATTCAAGAACGGATGATACCATTAGTTTTAAAAAATGAAAGTGCAATTGGTCAATCACAAACTGGAACAGGGAAAACACTTGCTTTTGTTTTGCCGATTTTAGAACGAATCAATCCAGAACGCCAGGAGGTACAAGCTGTCATCACTGCGCCCACAAGAGAGCTTGCTTCGCAAATCTATCATCAAATTTTAAAGGTGACAGAGCATTGCAGTCCTGATAAGGCAATCATGACTAGATGTTATATTGGTGGAACAGACAAGCAAAGGACCATTGATAAATTAAAGATACAGCCACATATTGTGGTAGGGACCCCAGGTAGAATAAAAGACCTGATGGTTGAACAAGCACTTTTTGTGCATACTTCAGAAGTTCTTGTCGTGGATGAAGCCGATATGATGCTTGATATGGGCTTTATTGAGGATTTGGATCAGGTAGCTGCGAAAATGCCTGAGAAATTGCAAATGCTAGTATTTTCAGCAACCATTCCAGAGAAACTTAAACCGTTTCTTAAAAAGTACATGGAAAATCCGAAAACGATTCACATTGATGCGAAAAGAAAAACGGCAGAAAATTTAACTCATTACCTCTTACCATCAAGACACCGAAATAAAAAGCAACTAGTTCATGATGCGCTTATTCAATACAACCCATATTTAGCAATTGTTTTTACTAATACAAAAAAAATGGCTGAAGAAGTGGCGAACTTTTTAATAAATAAAGGTCTTAAGGTTGCCCGCGTTCACGGAGATTTAAACCCCCGTGAGAGGAAAAAAATGATGAAGCAAATACAGGATTTAGAGTACCAATATATTGTTGCTACTGACCTGGCTTCAAGGGGAATTGATATTGAAGGAATCAGTCACGTTATTAACTATGAGTTACCTACAGATCTAGACTTTTATGTTCACCGCGTGGGTAGGACTGCGAGAGCTGGTAATACTGGAGTAGCTCTTACAATATATGATATATCTGACGAGGATGCATTGAACCGCCTTGAAAAAATGGGGATACAATTTAAGTACGTCGATCTTAAAAAAGAGGAATTTGTTGAATTAGAGGATCGAAATAAAAGAAAAACCCGTGTAAAGAAAGAGGACGAAGCAGAGAAGACGGCCAAAACTATGGTCAAAAAACCTCAAAAAGTAAAGCCGGGTTACAAAAAGAAAATGCAGTGGGAAATGGACAAGATTAAAAAACGTCAAAGAAAATTAAAGAAGAAGTAAAACGGGAAGGGAGAGAAGAGGTTTGTTGAAAATAGGTTCCCATGTTTCAATGAGCGGTAAAAAAATGTTATTGGCAGCTAGTGCGGAAGCTGTTTCGTATGGAGCAAATACCTTTATGATTTACACTGGCGCTCCACAAAACACGAGAAGGAAAAAGATTGAGGATTTGAATATTGAAGATGGTAGAAGGCATATGGAAGCCAATGGTATTTCTGAAATTGTTGTCCATGCTCCATACATTATCAATATCGGGAATACCACAAATCCTGACACGTTTGAACTAGGTGTAAGATTCTTACGTACAGAAATTGAAAGAACTGAGGCCATTGGTGCCAAACAAATTGTATTGCATCCTGGTGCACATGTAGGTGCTGGTACGGAAGCCGGTATAAAGAAAATCATTGAAGGCTTAAATGAAGTTTTAACCGGAAAAGAGCAGCTGCAAATAGCATTGGAAACGATGGCAGGCAAAGGTTCAGAATGTGGGAAGTCGTTTGAGGAATTGGCGATGATTATGGATGGCGTAAACTATAGTGACCGGCTCTCGGTATGTTTTGATACATGTCATACACATGATGCAGGATACAACATAGTCGAAGACTTTGATGGAGTGTTAAATGAATTTGATAAGATTATTGGTTTAGATAAATTAAAAGTTCTTCATATCAATGATAGTAAAAATGCTGTAGGTATGAGGAAAGACCGTCACCAAAATATCGGCTTTGGTCATATCGGCTTCAAAGCACTGAATTATATCGTTCACCATCCTCAGCTGAAGGATATCCCGAAAATTCTTGAGACACCATTCGTCGGTGAAGATAAAGATAATAAAAAACCGCCCTATGCATTCGAAATCGAAATGCTCCGTCAACAAAAGTTTGACGAAGACCTGCTGGATAAGATAATACAAGGGTAACAAAGAAGCTGTGCTTTGGGGCACAGCTTTTTTTAATCTGGCTGTGTTAAGCCAATTATTGATTTTGGCACTCTGTTGATTTGCGCGGAAGGCACGAAGACTCCTGCGGGAGGACGGGGGAGGGGAGACCCCACAGGCGCTTCAGCGCCGAGGAGGCTCCCCGCACCGCCCGCGGAAAAGCGAAGTGCCTGGAGCGCAAATCAACAGACCTAATAACACAGCCTGATTTTTACTTGGTAAATTGAACAAATAGTTTATTCACTTCTCTTGCCACTTCAGGACCTGCAATTTTTGCAATTTCTTTAATCAATGCCAACCTTTCACGGTCATCAAAAATATTCACATTTTTCCCTTTTAAGTACTGCGCAACCTTATATGCTTGCTGCTTATTTACTCCGATATTAAATTGTTGTGCATACTTGAATAGTTCATCACCAGTAATGGTATTAATCTTATGATTTATGACGGTTTCAAAAATCTTCACACTCATCACCCCTTCATCTACTGTATGAAGGGAGAAAATGGAGTGTTACAAAATGGGAAAGAGGAAATTAATTAGAATCCTGTAAAGGTAAAGACTTTACATTAGTAACTTCCTATTGTATACTACTTTAAGTTAAATCGGAATGATTCTTAAAATTAAGGTGTGAGTGTATGAAATCACAATCTATTATTGAAATAAAAAATCTTTCTTATCGATATGAAAAAGATACAGTCTTAGAAAACATTAACATCTCTGTTCCAAATGGTTCATTTTTGGCGATTGTTGGTCCAAATGGTTCTGGGAAGTCCACGCTGTTAAAACTGATTTTAGGACTATTAAAACCACAAAAGGGAGAAATCCATTTATTCGGACAAGACATAAGTAAATTCAAAGATTGGCAGCAAATCGGTTATGTATCGCAAAAGGCCAATTCATTTAATACCGGTTTCCCTGCCACAGTATTTGAGGTAGTTTCTAGTGGATTAACAAAGAAGCTTGGGTTGTTCCGCTTTTTTCAGAAAGAACATACACAAAAAGTCCATGAAGCATTAGAAGCTGTTGGTATGAGGAAGTTTAGTAATCGAAATATCGGTGAGTTGTCAGGGGGGCAGCAGCAAAGAGTATTTATTGCCCGTGCCCTTGTGAGTGAGCCCAAGTTGTTAATTCTTGACGAGCCAACGGTTGGGGTAGACGCTGAGAATGTAAACTCATTTTATCATATGCTCGCAGACTTAAATAGGCAGCGGGGGATTACACTCCTTTTAGTTACACATGACATTGGAACCATTTCAGATAAAGTGACCCATGTAGCTTGTCTAAACAAGCATTTACATTTTCATGGCGAAACGAGTGAATTTGAAAAGCATCGCAGTGAAGGGATGTCTGAATTTTATGGGACGGATGTCCATCTTCTTTCCCATCACCATGACCACGGAGGCGTTTATAAATGATTCAAGGAATTTTTCAATATGAATTTTTACAAAATGCCTTCCTGACAGGAATTTTGATAGGATTCCTTGCACCCCTTTTAGGTGTCTTCATCGTTGTGCGACGGCTTTCATTAATTGCGGATGCCCTAAGTCATGTCACATTGGCGGGAATTGCAGCCAGTCTATTACTTGAAAAATACTTTGTTGCATTAAGTGGCTTAAATCCGCTTTACTTAGGAATGGTCTTTTCAGTAGGGGGCTCACTGTTCATTGAAAAGTTACGGGGCGTTTACAAACATTACCAAGAGCTCGCTATCCCAATTATTTTATCAGGCGGCATAGGGCTGGGTGTCATCTTTATTTCCCTTGCTGATGGTTTCAATACGGATTTATATAGCTATTTATTTGGAAGTGTTTCTGCTGTAAGCCGTACAGATTTATGGGTTATTTTTGTAATCAGTATCGTCGTTGTGATCACGGTCATTTTATTATATAAAGAGCTATTTTTATTATCTTTTGATGAAGAGCACGCTAAAGCCTCTGGGATAGCTGCAAAAAGCATTCATTTTATCTTCATTATCATGGTGGCACTTGTCATTGCCGCTTCTATGCGAATTGTGGGAATCATGCTCGTTTCTTCATTAATGACGTTACCAGTGGCAGCAAGTATCCGCATTGCCAAAGGATTTAAACAAACAATCTTTTTATCGATTGTTTTTGGAGAAATAGCCGTTCTTGGAGGACTGTTCAGCTCTTATTATTTAGACCTTGCTCCTGGTGGAACGATTGTTATGATTGCAGTCGCTATTTTAGTATTTACCATCGTTTACAAAAAAATAATGATTAAAAATCACGTTTCACAAGGGGGTGCAGCAGGATGAATGTAAATGAAGCCATTCAATTCTTAAAAGAAAATGGATTTAAACAAACGGGAAAAAGAGAAGATATGCTTCAATTATTTGCGGACAACGATAAATATTTAACAGCGAAGGATGTCTTAGATGAATTGAAGGAAGACTATCCAGGGCTCAGCTTTGATACCATTTATCGGAATCTTTCTCTTTTTGTTAAAATGGGAATTCTTGAAATGACGGAACTATCTGGTGAAAAGCATTTTCGATTTTCCTGTTCACGCCACCAGCATCATCACCACTTTATATGTATGGATTGCGGTAAGACAAAAGAAATTGAAACTTGCCCAATGAACAGCTTAAGTGAGGATTTAAAAGGGTATGATATTTCTGGACACAAATTCGAAATTTATGGACGTTGTCCTGAATGTCATTAGAAAAGCTACAGCGCCTCGCACAGGGGCGACAGGCTAGGCGCTGTAGCTAGACAGACAAAATAAGAAAAGCATGGCTTTATAACAAAGCCATGCTTTTCTTACTTTTCTCAAGCCAATTTTTCACCCAATCATTAGCTTCATACCAATTATTAACTCGGATAACACCATTAGGAATCGGGTCTTGATTATAAGGCGTATTAAACAAAAGAACAGGGATGTTACACTCTTCATGAATCATGACTGCATTATCATGCTTATCCTCAAGAAAAACATCTACATTGTGATACTTAGCTGATGCAACCTTGTCATGTGAACCAATTAATTCAATATGGTGATAATACAACCCATTTTTTTTAAACCAGGTCTTTGTATTTTCCAAAAGTTCTGGACCACGTGCACTAATGAAAAATAAATCATGTTCTTTTTTCCATTTGTTTAGGATTTTTTCAGCACCCATAGCAAGTGGAGATTTTTCATACATAAGTGGTTCTTTTTCAATAAACCATTTAGAAAATTCTTCATCTGGAACGTTAACAACCTTATTTAAGTCATATTCAATAATATCGTCTAGGGTAAGGTTAAGCCCAAATTCTTCATTAATAAAGGGTATAAGTGCAGAAGGGCACGTTACGGTCCCATCAATATCAATTCCAAATCTTTTCCTCATATGTAGTCACCTTCAACTGCCAAGTTTTTTAACTTTATTTTACCATACTAAAATGATGAAAGTTACAAACAATAATTAATGCTCCTATTACTGAAAGTGAGGGATTCGGATGGAAGATAAAAAAGACACGAAAGTGGCTGGGTATCTCCCAAGTCCAAAATCTAACCAAAATAGTACAAATAGCTCTTCGGAATATAAAGAAGAAACAGCCACTGAAATTGCAGTGCCTGTAACCCGACCATCGTTCCAG
The DNA here is from genome assembly GCF_013409995.1 of Neobacillus driksii. Lineage (GTDB taxonomy): Bacteria > Bacillota > Bacilli > Bacillales > Cytobacillaceae > Neobacillus > Neobacillus driksii. The sequence continues at coordinate 459,592 of NZ_JACCBX010000003.1, read as the reverse complement.
GAAAAATCAAAGAATGGTTCAGGGGCCGGCACGGGTACTAATGCTGGTACAAACTCTTCAGAATATAAAGAAGAAACAGCTGCTGAAATTGCAGCGCCTGTTCCTATAACCCGACCATCGTCCCAGCAAAAATCAACGAATGCTTCAGGGGCTGGCACTAATGCTGGTACAGGAATGGGCTGGGCTGCTTTAGCGTTATCTATTTTATCACTGTTTGTAATGCCGATTCTTTTTGGTGCAGCAGGTATTGTGCTAGGATTCGTTGCCAGACGTCGAGGAGCCGAGGGGCTTGGCGCGTGGGCAATCGGGATAGGTGCCATTTCGATTATCGTCGGTATCTTTATCCTGCCGTTCTTTTAACAGCAGCTTGCAAATGTAGGGGCAAAAAGAAAAGTTATAGTGCCTAAGCGCTATAGGTTAGACTAAAAGAGAAACCCGGCAGCTTTGCCGGGTTTCTTAATGATTTTATTTGGTTACTTCTGCTTCCTCTAATGCCTTTTTCTGAAAATATTCCTCAGCAATTTGATCGATTTCTTTTTTCAATTCATCGACTAACTGGTCCTCCGGAACTTTACGAACGATTTCACCCTTACGGAATAGTAAGCCCTCACCACGTGCACCTGCTATACCAATGTCAGCTTCTCTGGCTTCACCAGGTCCGTTTACTGCACATCCTAAAACTGCTACTTTAATTGGCGCTTTTATTTTTGAAATATAATCTTCCACTTCATTGGCAATACTGATTAAATCAATTTCAATTCTGCCACAGGTTGGACACGAAATTAACGTTGCAGCATTCGATGAGAGACCGAATACTTTTAAAAGCTCTCTGGCAACTTTAACTTCTTCAACTGGGTCAGCACTTAAGGAAATACGGAGTGTATTACCAATACCTTTGCTAATAATTGCTCCTAGTCCTGCCGCGCTTTTTACAGTACCAGCAAATAAAGTACCTGATTCTGTAATACCTAAGTGCAGAGGATAATCGAATGCCTTTGAAGCTTTTTCATAAGCTTCAATTGCAAGGTTAACATCTGAAGCTTTCATGGAAACAATAATATCATGAAAATCCAGGTCTTCAAGGATTTTGATATGATGGAGAGCACTTTCGACCATTCCATCAGCAGTAGGATAACCGTATTTCTCGAGTATTCTTTTTTCGAGCGAGCCTGCATTTACACCAATGCGGATTGGAATTCCGCGTTTCTTGGCTGCATTCACAACTGCTTCTACTTTTTCTCTTTTTCCGATGTTTCCTGGATTAATCCGAATTTTATCGGCGCCGCCTTCAATGGCTTTAAGCGCCAATTTATAATCAAAATGAATATCAACTACTAAAGGAATATTAATTCTCTTTTTTATTTCAGGAATCGCATTTGCTGCTCTTTCGTCCGGGCAAGCAACACGGACAATCTGACAGCCAGCTTCTTCTAGACGTTTGATTTCAGCAACGGTTGCTTCCACATCATGTGTTTTAGTAGTGGTCATGCTTTGTATGAATAATTCGTTACTTCCGCCAATTGTTAAGTTACCAACCTTAACGGGACGGGTTTTCGTACGATGTGTAATTTCACTCAAGGAAATTCGCTCCTTCAAATTGGATTCGAATAATAGTTAGTTTAAACATGCACCTATTATTTTATCAGTCCTTTGCCAATCTTGACAAGACAGACGCTTTTGTCTCCCTATTTAGAGTAGTCAGGAAACTCATAAGTGGAGCCAATTTGAATCTTTTCTGGAGATAAACCAGGATTTAAGCTTTGAAAATCTTCAATGAGTTCATCAATTGATACAGGTAACGGCTTTTTTATATGATTTTCTACTATTGATATCAAGGTTTCACCGGGTTCCACTTCAGCTTCAAAAGAGTCCATTGAATTGTTAATGTTGGTCATTGTCGCAACCGTTGGCTCTGTTTTTTGGGTTTCCTCTTTCGGCAGAGTCCCTGCTGTTAAATCAATATATATTACATAAATAGTAAGAAGTCCAAATAAAAAAAGGCAAATTCTTTTCATGGGATAGGCCTCCAAAAGGGAATGTTTGTACATTCCTATGCTTGTCCACTTCTATATAGAACGAAAAAACGCACCTAAGGGGTGCGTTTAATTCTCAATATTTGTTTTTTCATTTGGAATTTCCTTTATGGCTAAAAATAAGATGATGATCTCAACAAACCAATTAATATAAAAGCTATTTGGTACAGGTGTATTAAGGGCGCTCATAATCGTAAAGAAAACCGTTGGCAGCGTTACACTATAGGCGCCCACTCTCCATAGGTGGCGATAACTAATACTTCTGCCAGCAAGATTTTTTAATAATAAACCAATCCAAGCTAGAATTGACACTTCGATGAAGCTTACGGCACTTGATACAAGAAACATAAAAATCGAAATTACAGGAATAATGATTCCCTTCATCCCATCAACGGTATCAACTATATCGATAAAATCTTCTTTCGTAAGTGTTAAACCTTCCATCATAGAGTAGGAATAGGAATCAATTCTTCCAGCTGCTGCGACGGTAATTTCGCTCTTCAGCAAAGCGATGGCATTTCCCTTGTCCTCCACATCCTCGTTTGTAATTACACCAGTTGGATCTACAATGATGGAGAAATCGCCTTTATCAATGGTTATAGGTACATCCGTCTCGGCAGAAAGGGTTCCATTTTCTATCGTAAAAGAGGGGATATCATCGTTTATGACTGATTTAGTACTTTCAATTCCCGCATTAAGCATTGTATTTAAGTAAAAAATCGCTGGCAAAATGGATAAGAAGGTAAGAAAAAACACATATAAAATGGTTTTTCCAATCCCTTGAAAACGGAATGAAGCAATATCCTTTGGAGAATAAATACTTTTATAAAATTGCTTGAAAATATTCATAATTACCACCTTAATAAAGTTTCACCCTTCTATTGTAGCTTTAGGAGCTGATATAAACAAGAATGATGAATTATGAAACTAATTGGAGAGATGTGCGTATAAGGTAAGAAGGTAAGAACTAAAACTTCAAAAGGATGGAGAAATCATGGAGATCGTTTATTGGTCAATCATTATAGTGCTTTTTATCATTGGGTTTGTCGGTCTGGTATATCCCATAATCCCAAGTGTTTTGTTTCTTTTAGCCGGATATATTCTATATGGTGTCTTTTTTTCATTTGAACCTTTCGGGTGGTTCTTTTGGGTGATTCAAAGTTTTTTTATTATCCTATTGTTTGTCGCAGATTATATTGCCAATATGATTGGGGTACAAAAATACGGTGGTTCAAAGGCTGGCGTATGGGGGAGTACAATAGGACTTTTAGTCGGGCCATTCATTATTCCGTTTCTGGGAATTCTTGTTGGGCCGTTTATTGGCGCTGTAGGAGCAGAGCTTCTGGTTAATAAGCGGGATTTCAAGAACAGTTTAAAAATCGGTTTTGGGTCTGTTGTAGGATTTATTAGCAGTGTCATAACGAAAGCAATCATCCAAACCCTCATGATTGTTTACTTCTTATTAGTTGTTTTTTAAATGGAAATAATCCTCCTCAGGTCATGAGGAGGATTATTTAATTTACGCCACAAATTTCATAGGGACAGTTTTGGCAGTCTACTACTTCTTTTAGATATCTGATATTCTTTAGCGTGAACTTTTGCTGATCATAGGAAATGATATCTTTTTCCCGCAATTCTTTTAAAGCACGTTGAATGACCTCTCTAGTTCCGAAGGTTAAATTGGCAAGTTCCTGATGTGTTAGTGGCAGGTCAATAAGAATACCATCCTCTGTCATCACACCATAGGTATTACAAAGACGAATGAGAATAGAATAGAGACCGCCTTTTTTTCCGTTCATGATAAGATCCTGGCATTTCATTTGTGCTTTTAGGTAGCTAGTGCTTAACCAGGATACAAAAGCATTCATAGCATCTGGATCATTCCTAATAAAATCCTCAAATTGCTCTTTTTTGATCGCAAGAATGTCGCTGTCTGACAGGGTCTTTGCATAAAACTGATAGTGAGGATTAGATTTAAATAGTTGATATTCAACAATCATTTCACTGCTATTTAATATTTTTAATATAAAATCCTTCCCGCTCATGTGTACTCTCCCTAATGCGACTGTTCCACTGAGCAATAGGTATGCATATTCAACCGAGTCCTTTTCCTGAAAAAGAACACTTCCTGCTTTTACTTTTATAATTTGTTCTGTTTTCTGAAAAAATTGTTCTAATAAACTATATATGGAAAAACTGCTTTTTAGCATATAACCATCTCCTTTATACCCTTCAATTTGATTTAATCATGTATTAACAATCTATCACCAGTCGAAACATGACAATTTATTGAAAACTATTAAAAATAATGAATAAAATTTTCCTTGGAAGGATATTGTATATTTGTTAGGAGCACTGAGCTTTTTATTTGAAAGAAAACACTTTCTTTGATAATCTTAAGCTACAAAGCTTTAGGAATATTCTAAAATTGTTTTGATTTTAGACATATCTTTAAGGCTAAAAAACTTTTGTATACATAGGAGGAAATACCATGGCATTTGAATTACCACAATTACCTTACGCTTATGATGCGCTAGAGCCTCACATTGACAAAGAAACAATGAATATTCACCACACAAAACATCACAATACTTACGTAACAAACTTAAATAATGCTCTACAAGGCAATGATGAATTATTAGCTAAATCAGTTGAAGAAGTTATTGCTAACCTAGATGCAGTTCCAGAAGCAGCACGAACTGCTGTACGTAATAATGGCGGCGGTCACGCTAACCACTCATTATTCTGGCAAATTCTTGCACCAAATGGCGGCGGTGCACCATCTGGTGAGCTAGCTGACGCAATTAACAATAAGTTTGGCAGCTTTGAAGGTTTTAAAGACGAGTTTGCAAAAGCAGCAACTACTCGTTTTGGATCAGGCTGGGCTTGGCTGTCTGTTAATAATGGTGAATTAGAAGTTTCAAGCACACCAAACCAAGACTCACCTTTAATGGAAGGTAAAACACCTATCCTTGGTCTTGATGTCTGGGAGCATGCTTATTACCTTAACTATCAAAACCGTCGTCCTGATTACATCTCTTCTTTCTGGAATGTTGTTAACTGGGATGAAGTTTCAAAACGTTACACTGCAGCGAAATAATAATAATTACATTAAAAGACAGCTGATTTTTTCAGCTGTCTTTTTATTTTTTCGTATAAAGGCTCCCTCCTTGTTAAAGAATAACCCTTATCACAAAGGGGAGTTACTATGGCGAAAAAATTTAAGTTTTTAGGTGACGTAGAATTAACAAAAGATTTATCCTTGCTGTTAATCATTGGTGGTTTATATTCTTTAAGTGTTTCACTATCAAATACTTTTGTGAATATTTATTTATGGAAACAAACGGGAGAATATTCAGACCTTGCGCTTTATAACCTTTCGATTGTTATTTTACAGCCCTTAACCTTCATCCTAGCAGGCAGATGGGCGAAAAAGATTGATCGCGTTAAGGTGTTACGAATTGGAGTCAGTTTTTTAGCGATATTTTATTTGATGGTTTTAATAACTGGTAAAAATGCTTCAACCTACTTATTACTTTTAGGAAGCCTGCTTGGAGTTGGATATGGATTTTATTGGCTGGCTTATAATGTTCTGACATTTGAAATAACTGAACCTGAAACAAGAGATTTTTTTAACGGCTTTTTAGGAATATTATCTTCAACAGGCGGGATGATTGGCCCTATTGCTGCTGGAATTATTATTACTCGTTTTGAAAAGTTTACGGGGTATTCGATTGTATTTGGAATATCACTTTCTCTCTTTGCACTTGCCGTATTCTTAAGTTTTTCATTAAAACCACGTCCTGCAAATGGCAAGTATGATTTTAGAAGGATATTAGCAGAAAGAAAGAAAAACGAAAACTGGCGGCTTATTACAAATGCGAATTTCTTTCAAGGACTTAGAGAAGGGACATTTTTATTTATTATCTCGGTACTGGTCTACATTTCCACTGGAAGTGAGCTTGCTCTAGGCACTTTCGGGTTGATTAACTCCGGAATTTCCTTCATTGCCTATTATGCTGCATCCCGGTTGATTAAAAAAAACAGGCGAAAAAAGGCAATACTTATTGGTGGTATTATCCTTTATATAGCTGTTTTGATTATCGTCTGGGATGTTAATTATGTTAAACTTTTAATTTACGCAGCGATGATTGCCATTGCTTATCCTATTTTGCTTGTACCATACATGTCCACTACATATGATGTGATTGGGTCTGCTTGGAAAGCGGCCGAAATGAGAATTGAGTATATAGTGGTCCGTGAAATCTATATTAATCTGGGGAGAATCGTTTCGATACTGTCCTTTCTAGCAGCAGTTACTTGGTTTAATGAAAAGCAAAGCATTCCAATTCTGCTATTATTTTTAGGTGCTGGACACTCGCTGATTTATTTGTTTGTAAGACGAGTCCAATTACCTGCGGCGTGACACGATGAGTAATACTTTTTACTCATCGTGTTTTTTTATTTGCATATTTTTTGAGTGTTTTGTTGGATGTTGTCAATTGGAAAGTCTTTTTCATAGAAAGTACGGCGGTTTTCCGCTAAAATAAGGCTTATCATGTCGAATTGACAAGGAAGTGAGAAACTTGGTTATTAAAAAGAAAAAGAAGCCGCATGTCAATTTTCGCCTGAACATGCTTTTCTTCGTTATATTTATGCTGTTTTCTGTTCTTATCCTGCGTTTAGGTTTAGTCCAAATTGTTTACGGAGAGGATTTTAAACGTGAAATCGAAAGAACGGAAGATATTACTGTTAACAACCCGGTGCCTCGGGGAAAAATGTTTGACCGGAACGGGAAAGTTATTGTAGATAATACACCGTTAAATGCGATCACCTATACAAAATTTCAGGATACAAGCCAAGAAGAAATGCTCAAAACCGCTGAAGTTTTGGCACAGCTGATTGATAAAGATATTTCAAAAATTCGTGAACGTGATAAACAGGATTTTTGGATATTAAAAAACCCTGAGAAAGCAAAAGAAAAAATTACAAAGAAAGAATGGGACTTATACGAACAAGAAGAACTAGATGATAAAGAAATTTATAATCTGCAGTTAAAAAGGATTAAAAAGGATGACCTAGCTAGTCTAACTACAGAAGATCTAGAAACACTTGCGATATTTAGGGAATTTAATAGTGGATATGCTCTAACGCAACAAATTGTAAAAAATGAAAATGTCACTCCTGAAGAGTTTGCTGTAGTTAGTGAAAACTTAGAAAGTCTGCCTGGAGTTGATACGACTACAGATTGGGAACGATATTATGCTTTCGGAAACACATTAAAAACCGTACTTGGTAATGTTACTTCTTCTGATGAAGGCTTACCTGAAGATAAACTAGAAGAATACCTTGCTCGTGATTATAGCCGAAATGACCGGGTCGGCAAAAGCTATATTGAGCTTCAATATGAAGATGTCCTGCATGGTCAAAAAGGTAAAGTGAAAAATGTTACCGACAAAGCGGGCAAAATCTTGTCCACTGAAGTGGTTTCCGAAGGACAGCGCGGAAAAGATCTTGTCCTAACAATTGATATGAATCTGCAGCTTGAAATTGAAAAAATCATTGAAGAAGAACTTTGGAATGCAAAGCAAAATTCTAAATCTGCTCTTTTAGACCGTGCTTTTGTTGTTCTAATGAACCCCCACACTGGTGAAATATTAACCATGGCGGGTAAACAAATTGCTAAAGATAATGAGACAAATAAACAAGAAATGCGTGACTTTGCTCTTGGAAACATCACCACTTCTTATAACGTTGGTTCCGTTGTTAAAGGCGCAACGATATTGACCGGTTATAATACCGGGGCAATCCAACCAGGATCGACCCAATATGACTCACCTTTATTGATAAAAAATACACCTCCAAAATCTTCTTGGAAGAACTTTGGAAGTATTAACGACCTTAGGGCCCTTCAGGTTTCATCAAACGTTTATATGTGGAAGACAGTAATTGAAATGGCAGGTGGACAATATGCACCGAATAAGCCACTTCCACTAGACGTAACTGCTTTTGACACGATGCGTCAATCATTCAGTCAATTTGGTCTAGGTACAAAAACCGGAATTGACCTTCCAAATGAGAGTACTGGTTATGCCGGACCGTTGAAGCAGCCTGGTTTGCTTCTTGACTTGGCGATAGGTCAGTATGATACCTATACAGTTATGCAATTAGCACAATATGTTTCAACGATTGCGAACGGCGGGTATCGAGTACAGCCTCATATAGTAAAGGAAATTCGTGAACCAGTCCTAGAGAATAACGAATTAGGTCCAATTGTTCAAGAAATTGAACCTACGATTTTAAATCGAATCGATGGTAAGGATGAATGGATTGATCGAGTACAGGAAGGCTTTAGAATGGTTATGCAAGTAGGCGATGGTACCGGTGTTAGTTCCTTTAAGGGTGTAGATTACAGTCCTGCAGGTAAAACAGGTACGGCTCAAGCGTTTTATGATGGCCCAGAGCGAAAGAAATTTGGGAAAATACCGCCTGAGGTAATGAATTTGAGTCTTATAAGTTATGCACCGTCTAATAATCCAGAGGTGGCAATGGCTGTTTTAGTTCCATGGGCATACCAAGGGAACAGTGGTCCAGCTACAGCCAATATTATTGGCAGAAGGGTTATGGATACCTATTTTAATCTAAAAAAACAAACTCAAACTGATGGTACAAATGTTGTTAATCAAAATGAAGGTACGACTGAAAATACCGATACACAACAAAATAATCAATAATTAATTTCCAAAACACCTGTCTTGAAACTCAAGACAGGTGTTTTTTGATAGTTTTTTTAATAATTGAATATGCTATCAGTAAAGTTGATTTTATTTATGATTTACAAAAGTCGAACATAGATTTACAAAACCTTTACAATTCATTAAAACAAGCTTTACAGAAGGAGTATATTATTAATCTTGTAAGGAAAACGAACAACGATTAAACAAACCAATTTTCTTAGGGGGAATTAAGTAATGAAAAGCTTTAAGAAATTAGCACTAACCGCAATGATGACTGGTGTGCTAGCTATTACAGCAGCTTGTGGTGCACAAGGAACTGAAGGCAACAAAGAACAAGCTGGCGAAGAAGTAAAGCAACTTCAAGGTGAAATTAAAATAGACGGTTCATCTACAGTTTTCCCAATTATGGAAGCAGTCGTTGAAGAATATGGCATGACACAGCCGAATGTTAAAGTTTCTGTTGGATCATCTGGAACTGGAGGCGGTTTTGAAGCTTTTATCGCAGGTGAAACTGAACTAAGCAATGCTTCACGTCCTATTAAAGATGAAGAAGCAACGGCACTTAAAGAAAAAGGTATTGATTATACTGAAGTACAATTAGCATATGATGGACTTTCAGTAGTCGTAAATAAAGACAATGATTGGGTAGAAAGCTTAACAATCGAAGACTTACAGAAAATTTGGATCGAAGATGGAACAACAAAAAAATGGTCTGATATCAATCCTGATTGGCCAGCTGAAGAAATTAAATTATACTCTCCTGGAACAGATTCAGGAACTTTCGATTACTTTGATGAAGTAATTCTTGATGGAAAACCGATTGTTGAAAAAGCAACTCTTTCTGAAGATGACAATACGCTAGTTCAAGGTGTTCAAGGTGATAAAAATGCTATTGGTTACTTTGGTTATGCTTACTATGCAGAAAACAAAGATACTTTAAAAATTGTTAAAATTGATGGCGGAGAAGGTCCTGTTGAGCCAACAAATGAAACAATTGAATCTGGAGAATATGCTCCACTATCACGTCCGTTATTCACTTATGTGAAGAACACTGCTATTAAAGATCAAGAAGAAGTGTATGATTTCGTTAAGTTCCTATTAGAAAATGCTGCGACATTATCTGAAGATGTCGGATATGTAAAATTACCTGAAGAAGAGTATACAAAGCAGCTCGATACTTTAGAAACACTTAAGTAAGATCTAGAATAATTTTATAGGTGAGAAGCGCGGTAAATGTGCTTCTCATCTTGTCATTGGAATGAAAGGGGTTTTCAATTTGGCAACTCAAAACACGAATTCCTTCTCGGTTCAGAAAATGATACAAGAGAAGAAAAAAAAGAAGAGTGCTGGTGGAATTACAGAAAAAATAATGCCATATATCTTATTCCTCACGGCAGCTGTCTCGGTTTTGACCACAATTGGTATTGTTCTTACGCTCATCTTTGAAACATTTCTATTTTTCGATGCTGTATCGATTAAGGAATTTTTCACAGCTAAAAAGTGGTATCCTTTTTCTGATACCAATGGATCATACGGTATACTGCCTTTAGTAATGGGAACTTTAAAGGTAACTGTAATTGCTGCTATTGTTGCTGTTCCAATCGGACTTGCTTCAGCCATTTATTTGAGTGAGTATGCATCAGATCGATCTCGCAGAATTATTAAACCGATATTAGAAGTGTTAGCTGGAATTCCAACGATTGTTTATGGATTTTTTGCGCTAACTTTTGTTACTCCTATTTTACGTGAAATCATTCCATCCCTTGAAATATTTAATGCTCTAAGTCCTGGTATTGTTATAGGAATCATGATTACACCAATGATAGCTTCTCTCTCAGAGGACGCGATGACTTCTGTTCCAAATGCTATGCGTGAAGGTGCACTAGCACTAGGATCTACTAAATTTGAAGTAGCTATAAAAGTCGTATTGCCAGCAGCGATTTCAGGGATTATTGCCTCTATCGTATTAGGTATCTCACGCGCAATCGGCGAAACGATGATTGTAGCAGTTGCTGGTGGTTCAACACCTAATCTTGAATGGAATTTGACAAGCTCTATTCAAACGATGACTGCATATATAGTCCAAGTCAGCCAAGGTGATGCTGGTTATGGTACGACGATATACTATAGTATTTATGCAGTTGGTATGACGTTATTTGTTTTTACATTGGTGATGAATTTATTAGCACAATATATCACCCGTCGTTTTAGGGAGGAATATTAATGAATTTAATTAATCATGAATCCGTTGTAAAACGGATGAAACCAAGATTATCTAAAAACTCAATTTCAAAATGGATATTTTTTGCCTTAACCATGTTTGTTTTATTAATATTAGGAGTATTATTATATCGGATATTCTCTCAAGGACTTGGCTATTTAGATTTGCAATTTTTGCAAAGTCTTCCTTCAAGGAAGCCTGAAAACGCTGGTGTTTATGCTGCGTTAATTGGAACAATTTGGCTTATGGCTGTAGTTGCACCTGTTTCATTACTGCTAGGTGTGGGTACTGCCATCTATCTCGAAGAATATGCAAAAGAGAATGCGATAACAAATTTTATTAAAGTTAATATCTCTAATCTAGCTGGTGTTCCTTCTATTGTTTTCGGATTACTTGGTTTAACAGTATTCGTTCGGGCATTAGCATTTGGGACAAGCGTTCTGGCTGCAGGCCTTACCATGAGCTTACTTGTTTTACCTGTCATTATTGTGGCTTCACAAGAAGCGATTCGCGCGGTGCCCAATCAATTAAGAGAGGCGTCATTTGGGCTGGGGGCTACTAAATGGCAGACAATTGTTCGTATTGTTCTTCCTGCTGCTATTCCAGGTATACTAACTGGCGGAATTTTGGCTCTTTCCCGTGCAATCGGAGAAACAGCGCCGCTTGTTGTCCTTGGTATGCCTTTGTTCCTTGCATTTTTACCAAAAACATTTTTTGATATGATTACCGTTCTGCCTTTACAAATTTACAATTGGACAGGTCGTCCTCAAGCAGAGTTTCATGCTTTAGCTGCAGCAGGTATTATCGTTTTACTTGTGATGTTAATTATCATGAATTCAATCGCTGTGTTAATTCGAAATAAATTCCAAAAAAGATATTAATGTTAGAAATAGGGAGGCAAACTATAATGGAGACATCAACAGCCACTGCAAAAATTGTCAATCTACAAGAAAAAAAAATTGTATATAAAACAAGTGACTTAGATTTATGGTATGGTGAAAATCAAGCGCTGAAGAAAATAAATCTAGATATTATGGAAAATGAAGTTACGGCAATAATCGGACCTTCAGGATGCGGAAAATCAACGTATATTAAGACATTAAATCGTATGATTGAACTAGTACCAGGTGTGAGAACCTCTGGGGAAATTCTTTATCGAGGGAGAAATATCCTCGATAAATCCTACCAAGTAGAAGAATTAAGAACTAAGGTTGGAATGGTGTTCCAAAAGCCGAATCCATTTCCAAAATCAATCTATGAAAATGTCGCTTATGGACCAAAAATACATGGTATCCGTGATAAAAAAATCTTAGATCAGATTGTTGAAAAGAGTTTACGAGGGGCTGCGATTTGGGATGAAGTAAAGGACCGTCTTAATCAAAATGCCTACGGACTATCTGGTGGCCAGCAACAGCGACTTTGTATTGCACGCTGTCTTGCGATTGAACCAGACGTAATCTTGATGGATGAGCCTACCTCTGCACTAGATCCAATCTCAACATTAAAGGTAGAAGAACTTGTACAGGAATTGAAGAAGGAATTTAGTATTATTATCGTTACTCATAACATGCAGCAGGCTGCACGTATATCTAAGAAAACTGCTTTCTTTTTAAATGGAGAAGTGATAGAATTTTCAGAAACTAATAAAATTTTCTCTACTCCTGAAGATAAGAGAACCGAGGACTATATTACAGGAAGATTTGGATGATGAGGTGAAATGATGAGTACTAGGTCAAAATTTGATAGTAAATTAACGGATTTAAAAGAAAAACTTTTAGAAATGGAAAGTTTAGCGGAGACTGCCGTTCGTGATTCACTAAGTGCCCTTATAAATCACGATATTGAAAAAGCTAATCGGGTTATTGATGGTGATGATAAAATAGACGACTTGGAACATGAAATTCATGATAGAGCATTGCTTTTGATTGCAAGAGAATCACCCGTCGCCAAAGATTTGAGAACACTAAATGTTGCTCTAAAGGTTTCATCAGAAGTGGAACGAATGGCTGATATGGCAGTTAATATAGCAAAAGCAGCGATCCATATTGGTCAAGAAAAGCACTTTAAAGAAATTCGTGACATTCCCAAAATGATGGACCATGCACTTGAAATGGTAACTATGTCTGTTAAGGCATATGTAGACGAAGATGTAATGCTGGCACAAAAATGTGCTGAAAAAGATGATGTTGTTGATAATATGTTCGGCAGTTTGGTACATGAACTAATCAGCATGGTCCCAGAGAATCCTAATGCAACGAACCAGATTATCCAACTGTCATTTGTTTGCCGGTTTATCGAAAGAATTGCTGACCATTCAACTAATATTGCAGAAAATGTCATTTACCTAGTAACTGGTAAACGTTTTGAACTAAATGAGTAAAAAATAATAATTCACCTTAGATGAGACTACATTATTTGTCTCATCTTTTTTTTATATCCTGAGAAAAATGTCACTTTTTGGAGTAACAAAATACGACAAAATACGTTTATTGTACAGTTCGCTTACCGATGTTACCATAAAGATTATCCATGAAAGAATATTTTGATTACTTTTGCATATATGTGTTTGCAGAATGGAGGAGAACAATGATTGAAGAAATTATAAAACTAAGAGAGGGTGGTTTATCGTTCCGAAAAATCGCCTCACAACTAAATACTACGGTTGGAAGAGTACAGTATAGATGGAATAAGTATGTTAACAGTCAAGAAAATCAAGTAGAAGAATATGTTGTGGAAGAGGAAAACCGAAAGGAAGACAACTTTTACGAACAGCCACCGATTGTTTATTCTCCGGCTAAAGGTGAACTTCAAGTCAAACTCGTTACCCCAAGTAAGGTCATCGTCTATTGGGAAGCATCGAAGATTCCCGAGAATGTCATTTCTTTATTTTATAACAAAAAAGTTGAGGAATTGGTCCATATCGTGAGACTTTATGATGTTACAGATATCATTTTCACGGGAACAAATGCACATCATTACTATGATATCGCGGTACCCTATCATAAGGGGCATTGGTTTATCAAAGGACTCACAGCAAATCGGAGTTATGTAGCCGAATTAGGTGTTAAACTTAAGGAAAATGATTTTTTTCCAGTCCTACGCTCAAATTCAGTTCAAACCCCGCCATTAGGAAATGTAAATGGAAGTGAAATTTTTAATAATTTAGTTCACAATCAACAAATTGATCAAAATTCCCCTAAATGGATTGATCATGTAAGTACCTATAGTTATTATGGAGAATCAAAAAATATGGAGCTGAACAAATGAGCGATAATTTAATTCCTGAAATGTCCCAGAAACATTCCTATGACTGGCAATTGAAAATACTAATGCTAACATGGGAATACCCTCCTAACGTTGTAGGCGGGCTCTCTAGGCATGTCTATGGTCTATCCGTTCATTTGGCTGAGCAAGGTCACGAGGTGCATGTGGTGACCGCTGGGAATGGCGCTCTCTCGACTTACGAGGTTATGAATGGTGTACATGTCCATCGAGTGACTCCACTCAACAACCATGACAATGATTTTCTCTCTTGGATTGCTGGTCTGAATCTAGCAATGAGTTTTAAAAGTGAAATAATAGCAGAAGATACAAAGTTTGATATCGTCCATGCTCATGATTGGCTAGTAGGAACTGCTGCAATTACGTTAAAAGAAGTCTTGTCGATTCCATTATTATCAACGATTCATGCGACTGAACATGGCAGGAATAATGGAATTTATACAGACATGCAGCGGTTCATCCATGAAAAAGAACTTCAGCTAATTACTGAATCAGATCAAGTAATTGTATGCAGCAATTATATGAGAGAAGAACTTTTAGCAAACTTCCATCTCTCAGACAAAAAAATGACCATTATTCCAAACGGTATCGAACAAAGTGATGTTGTCGTCGCCCCAAATGAAATTTACCCATTCATTAAGAATAGGAAGTATATTTTTTCAGTCGGCCGAATCGTAAAGGAAAAAGGGTTTGAGACTTTAATCGAAGCGGCACAAGCTGCAAAGGATAAGGGACAGGATATTTATTTTGTTATTGCTGGCAAAGGTCCTATGCTTGAAAGATATCGGAAGATGGTGACAGAAAAACAATTAGATCATCACATCGCTTTTATTGGCTATGTTACGGACGAGCAAAGGAATGCACTATTAGTCAATAGTGAATTTGCTGTGTTTCCTAGTTTATATGAGCCCTTTGGCATTGTGGCTCTAGAAGCAATGATTCTTGGCAAACCAACCATTGTTTCAGAAACCGGCGGACTAAAAGGTATTGTGATGGATAGGCAAACTGGCTTGCTAATGGTTCCAGGTGATCCGGATAGTCTCCTTCATAATATTGATTTCTTATTGCAAGATCCTCAAACAGCAAAAGATATAGGTATTAAAGGAATGAAAATAGTTAAGAGTTTATATGGATGGAAGCGAATTGCTTCTCAAACAGTTAATGTGATGGAAGATACTCTATTAAATAAGAGGGTAAATATGAGCGAAAAGGCGAGATAGACTCGATATTATAAATATCCGGGTTAGCGTAATTTCGGTGGAAAAATCACCTTTTAAAAAACAACTAGCATTTCCTTTTGAAAAATGATATTATAGAAAAGTCGTATGAACGAACTAGCTTAATCGTTTGGAGGGAAATTGACATGCGTGTAAATATTACGTTAGCTTGCACTGAGTGTGGAGATCGTAACTATATTTCAACAAAAAATAAACGTAACAACCCTGATCGTCTTGAGCTTAAGAAATATTGCCCAAGAGAAAAGCGTACAACAGCACACCGTGAAACAAAATAAGCAGTAGGGCTTCCTGCTGCTTTTTTTGTTGTAAAAAAATAAGGAGATCCTGATCTATATGTCTGAAAAAAAGCTTATTCGTAAAGAAATGAAAGAGCGACTAACGCTGCTTTCGAAACCTTATTATGAACATTATTCCACTAAAATTGCTAATACTCTCTATATTGATCCAGATTGGCTAAATGCCCAAGTAATTGGGATTACAATCTCGAAGGAACCTGAAGTCGATACATATCAAATAATCCGGAAAGCCTGGGAAGTAGGAAAAGAGGTTGTGATTCCAAAATGCAATCCAAATGACAAGACGTTAACTTTTCGAAAAATAACTGAATTTTCGCAACTTGAATCCGTTTTTTATGGATTACTCGAACCGATAATAGAAGAGACCATTGTGGTAGAGCCTGGGGATATCGATCTTTTATTTGTACCAGGTTTAGCCTATACAAGAGAGGGATTTCGGCTTGGTTTTGGCGGAGGGTACTATGATCGCTATTTAACAATGTATAACGGAAAAACACTCTCTCTTGCATTTCACTTCCAAGTTATTCCACAAGTTCCTATTGAAACACATGATATTCCAGTCTCGAAGATTATTACAAATGATGAGGTAATAAAAATAAAATGATTCAAACAATAATCATGATCTTAATTATCATTTTAGGTGGTTTTGTGGGTTATCGGGAGCGTTCATTAAGTAGTAATGGCGCCATTGCTGCAGTATTAGTAGGAGTAGCTGTTTTCTTCGGTTTTGGTGTAAAAGGGCTTCTTCTTCTTGGATTATTCTTTATAACATCCAGTCTATGGTCGAAATATAAAAGCTCAGCAAAAAAAGAAGTTGAAGAAAAATTAGCAAAGGGAGCAACTAGAGATTGGCGTCAGGTGCTAGCCAATGGTGGTTCTGCTGCATTAATCAGCATTATTTATTATTTTCAGCAAGACTTAGTTTGGCTGATTGGATTTATCGTTTGCCTAGCTAGTTCCAATTCAGATACATGGGCATCAGAAATTGGTACCTTAAGCAAGAGAAAACCCTTATACATACGTACCTTTAAGCCTACTGAAAAAGGAACATCAGGAGCAGTCAGTTCATTAGGGACTATTGCTGCAACTTTTGGTTCCATGCTAATTGCTTTTACGGGAGCTTGGCTTTTTGATTTACAAATATTCCATTTCTTCGTCATTTTTTTGTTCGGCTTTTTCGGTAATATCATTGATACTTTATTGGGTGCTTATTATCAACAGGTTTACATTTGCACTATTTGTGGAATTGAAACAGAGAAAAAAGTTCATTGCCAAACAACAGCCAACAGAATAAAAGGGCATCACTTGGTGGATAATGATATGGTAAATTTTTTGTCAGGGTCAATTGCAGCACTATTGGCAATGATGGTTATCTATTTTATAACAAACTAGTCTTCAAGGAGGACAAGGGTTTCTATCCTCCGTAAAAACTAATAAATAGTTGTGAATTATTGTACAATATTAGAGTACACAATATATTAATATAACCACTATGCCTAGAGGAGGAAATTTTATGGTAAAAGTAAATAGAGTTGTTCTGGTTGGAACTGGTTTTGTTGGTTCAAGCTACGCTTTTGCGCTATTAAACCAAGGAATAACAGAAGAATTAGTCCTAGTAGATTTAAATGAAGCTAAAGCTGAAGGGGATGCAATGGATTTAAATCATGGGTTGCCATTTGCCCCTTCCAGAACAAAAATTTGGTATGGAAGCTATGCAGATTGTGATCAAGCTGACCTCGTTGTCATTACGGCTGGAGCAAACCAAAAGCCTGGTGAAACGCGTCTTGACCTGGTAGAGAAGAACACAAATATTTTTAAAGGGATCGTTGAACAAATTATGGCAAGTGGTTTTGATGGAATTTTCCTTGTTGCGACCAATCCTGTTGATATTTTAACATATGCAGTATGGAAATTTTCTGGGCTTCCAAAGGAACGTGTAATTGGTTCGGGGACCATTTTAGATACAGCACGATTCCGCTTTTTATTGGGGCAGTATTATGACGTTGATACCCGTAACGTTCATGCCTATATTATTGGAGAGCATGGAGACACAGAACTTCCAGTATGGAGCCATGCAGATATCGCCGGAATGAAAATATCCGAATGGACAAGTAAGCATGAAACGAACCAAGAGGACCTTGATAATATATTTATCAATGTCCGAGATGCAGCGTATCACATTATTGAACGAAAAGGTGCCACCTATTATGGAATTGCAATGGGACTTGTGCGATTAACAAAAGCGATATTACGTGATGAAAATTCAGTGTTAACTGTTTCTGCCTATTTAGATGGGGAGTACGGTCATAATGATATCTATATTGGCGTACCAGCAGTGGTAAATCGCGGTGGAATCAGAGAGGTCGTTGAACTAGATCTGAATAAAAAAGAAAAGGAAAAATTCTCAAACTCCGTAAAAGTATTAAAGGAAACAATGGATCCTGTTTTAAATAAGTTCTAAAAAAGAGATGGATAATAATTGTCTTCCGCTCACAAACTATGGGTAGGAGGGATGATAATGTCTCGAATGTTGACATCCATTTTTATGATTGGGTCAATTGGCTATTTTGTATTCCGCTTCAGGTATCGAATTATTAATTTAATGCTAAGATCCGGCTGGATGCGCCGGATTGCCGTAGGCTCAATCATGAGCTTTCCAGGTGTGAAAAACAAAATGATGCAGACTGTATTTGGAGGACCAACTGAAAGACCATCTGAAAGGTGAAAACCACAGATGGTCTTTTGTTTTGTAATAAAAATGCCTATCATATCATCTTCTTTAGTCAGTATTAAGCTTGTTTTTCGTTTATAATGAAATAAATTAGTGAAAAATGGATACAAAATATAGTCGAAAGTAGTGGGGGTATTGAACAGTAGAGAAGATTACATCTATTGGAGATTAGCCTATTTCTTCATTTCGGAGCAAGGCTACCGTATCATTCAATTATTTGAAAATCAAAAAGAATTATGGCTGGAAAAAATTGAAAACAAAAAAGTTCCAATCGTTCGGTTATTACGGCAGGATTTAGATTGGAGCAGCTCCATGCAAAGAGATATAGAATTTACAGCCTCAAATGGTGAAAAAATTCGAAAACAGCTTGGGCATGGGGAGCTTTCAATTTTAAGTATTTATATTAGTAAATTTCCTCCTGTGGATGAGTACGAATATCGGTTGGAACGACCGTTTATTTTTCCTCGGGGTAACAAAACAAGTGTTAGTTCAGTACTAGTAACGAGTGATCAATATGAGTCAGGATTTAAATCATTATCAACTAGGCTAGAAAGGGAAGTTTACTTTCCCATACGTGAAGAGTATTCAGAAGAAGATGTCAATGCTCAAAAGAAAGCAACGTTAAATTTTGCGATACAGATGGCAAAAAAGGAAAAAGAAATATTTACGAACGGGAAGCCATTTTTTACATACTTTTTTATGATTATCCAGGTGGCCGTTTTTTTATTGTTAGAACTTCAAGGGGGGAGTACAAATACTTCCACACTCATTAAATTTGGGGCAAAATTTAATCCATATATATATGATGGAGAATGGTGGAGATTCATTACACCCATTTTCCTGCACATAGGCTTTTTACATATAGCCATGAACACCTTAGCACTTTATTTTTTAGGTCCAGCTGTAGAAAGAATCTTTGGAAGTGTTCGTTTTTTCCTTATCTATTTATTTGCCGGTATATCAGGGGTTATTGCTAGTTTTATTTTTAGCCCAAATATTTCTGCAGGAGCAAGCGGCGCAATTTTTGGCTGTTTTGGAGCATTGCTTTATTTTGCCCTTATTTATCCGAAACTTTTCTTTCGAACAATGGGATCAAGTGTCATAACTGTTCTTGTCTTTAACTTAATATTTGGTTTTACCGTCTCCATTGTAGACAACGCCGGACATCTAGGTGGATTAGCCGGTGGTTTCCTTGCAGCAGGAATACTGCATTTTCCTAAAAAGAAAAAGCCATTCTTGCAGCTTCTGTTTTTGTTGGTATCTGCAGCTATTCTTTACGGTTCTCTATTCTATGGTTTCCGACATTCTGCAACAGGTGGTAATGAAAGCTCCACTATGATGTTGGCTCAAGAATATATTAAGCAGGAGAATTATGAACAAGCATATGACGTATTAACGACTTACACAGAATCCAATAAACCATCTGCAGAGGTATATTTTGCGTTATCTTTTATTGAAATTAAGCTTGGTGATCTAAAGGAAGCGAAATCACATCTCCTTAAAGTGATAGAAATGGATCCAGATTTACCAGAAGCATACTACAATCTTGCATTAATTTATTTGGAGGAAAATGACATATCGAATGCAAGAGAAAATGCTGAAAAGGCAGCAGAAATAAAACCAAGTCAAAAGGAATACTCTGAATTGGCTGACGAACTTAATCGACTGCTCCCATCCTCTGCCGAAGGAGAATAGACTCCCCGGAAGCAGTTTCTGTTAAAACCAATAGATGAGTTTTATCTGTCGCAATTAAAATCAGCGGAAGGGTACTGCCTTTGGGATTTTCACTAGTACCGTCTGCTTTTTTTATACCTAAAATATAGTTTTTATATAAACCCTCCCAAAGATTACCTACAATGGCACCAGTCTCTGATTTTGTAAAACCTGGCAATACATCCTTTGCTAGTTGATTGAATTGGCTGAGGGGGAATGCATGATAGTTTACCAAATTTATTGCAAAATGGCGCAGTCCTTTGTTCCAGCTTAGCTGCAGCATTCTTTCGGTCTGTTGATCCAGTTGCTTTTTACTTTTTTCTTGATCTGGAGTATCTGTAATAAAGTAAATTTGATCAGAAGACGTTTCATGTGAGCTGAAAATTTTATCTTCTTTTTCATGAAGTTCCGCATGGTGAAAAGTAATCGCTTGTAAAAATGTACTTTTATCCAACTTGATTCTTCTCTCTTGCTCGAGTACAGCTGTATTTTGTTTCCAATTCCATAATGTCTCTAGTAGGCGGCCATTTGCATATAACAGAGCTGCATCCTGTCTTAAGTAAGCTTTACGATCGAGCGTAGAATGTTCTTTCCAAAGGATAGTATTGGCTTGGTTCATTACTGTAAGTTTCGTCTGTGCTGTTTTAAAGGTTACATTTGGGTCAATAGGGAAGTACGTAATACTTTCCTGTGCCTTCGGATTAGTATACTGATAGATGCCAAAAGCTAGAATAGTGAGTATTAATATTCCTAATACCAAATAGATTTTTTTCATCTGATCGCATCCTTCTTTTTTACTATTAATGGAGAATTACAGTTATATTATGTTATGGGAACAACTAGACGGACATGCTGGATTTTTTTATGAACATGGCTGCTTTATAAGAACGTCTTGAGGGTGGCAGGGGCTTACGGTATACTTTACATGTAATGTTTCTTAATCTTTAGGTAAGAGGGCTAAATGAAATGAAGTCGATTTATGATGTTCAACAATTATTAAAGCAATATGGAACGGTTATTTATATTGGTGATCGATTAGCTGACCTTGAATTAATGGAGTCAGAATTAAGTGATTTGTATCAAGCTAAGCTTATAGAACCAAGGGAATACTCGACTGCATTGTTAATTTTAAGACATGAAATAAGATTCTTAAGAGAAGAAGAAGAAAAAAGATAGGTGATAACAATGTCAAACCTGCACTTAAATGCAGGTTTTTGTTTTGCTCATTTTCAACCACCTTTTGTCATATGATTTCTATGATGGAAGGAGGGGGAAATATGGAGGTTAGAGTCCGGGAAGGTGATTCCTGCGCGTATTATGGTCGATTATTTCAGGTTCCACTTGAACTCATTGTCGAATCAAACGAGAACATAAATCAATCCGATTTGAAAACTGGTACAAAGATATTAATACCAGGCTATGTTTCCGTTCCATACACCATAAATGAAGAAGATACTTTATGGAAAATTGGAAAGGCAAAAAATTTATCCCTTGATGCAATAATGGTACTAAACCAAATGCAAAATCCCAATCAATTAGCACCAGGGGACACCCTATATTTACCTGAACGTATTACACAATATCATGTTAGTTCGAAACTGCCTTATGGTTCTGGGATCTTAACCAAGCAAATCAAGACACTAAAAAGGCTATACCCATTTATTAATGTAGATACAATCGGTACAAGTGTTTTAGGTAATCAAATTCAAGAAATCAGAATTGGAAAGGGCGCGAAAAAAGTTCATATGAACGCTTCTTTTCATGCCAATGAATGGATAACAACCATGGTTGTTATGAGCCTTGTTAATCAATACCTTATCTCTTTAACGAATCGAAGCCCGCTAAGAGGTATAAATACAATAAATTTATATAACGAAACAGAATTATCCATTGTTCCAATGGTAAATCCGGATGGGGTAGACCTAGTATTAAAAGGACCGCCAACAAATCTCCGCCAAGAGGTCATGGAGATCAATGATGGAAGTGATGAATTTGTTCATTGGAAGGCAAATATTAGAGGGGTTGACTTAAATAATCAATTCCCGGCAAATTGGGAAATTGAGCAGGAGAGAAAGATACCCAAATCACCTGCACCTAGAGATTATCCTGGCAGGTCTTCTTTATCAGAACCAGAAGCAAAAGCTATGGCTGATTTCATAAAGAACAATCAATTCGATCGAGTTCTTGCCTTTCATACTCAAGGAGAGGAGTTTTATTGGGGGTATGAAGGATTTGAACCACCTGAATCCGAAATCTTAGCAACAGAATTTGAACGAGTGAGTGGATATAAGGCGGTTCGAAATGTCGATAGTCATGCGGGATTTAAGGATTGGTATATTCAAGAATATAAACGCCCTGGATTTACAATTGAATTGGGAAGGGGAATAAATCCATTGCCTTTATCACAATTTCATGACATTCTTAAAAAGGTAGAGGGGATATTTCTTGCTTCACTTTATTTGTAAATACTTGTCTACACGGCTTGTAAAATGATTTCAATCGAATTAAAATAAATTGTTGTGTACGGTTTTGTTACTAAGAAAAAGTCGTAAATATGCGACTTTTTTCTTATTTATGGAATGTTCTGTAATTATTGAAACATTTCTGTAAAATAAACGTACTAATTAATGTGAAGAAAAAGGGAGGGAGGGGGAAAATGAGCCATTGCAAACGTAATATTATCATAAAATTTATTTATCAATTTTTATTTTTGCTCGTTTTTGCCTCTATTTTTAGTGCTTGTGCGAATCCACAAGATGCCAAGTCCAACCCTTCTGAAGAAAATGACAAGCAAAATGTCCCGCCATCTCAACCAAAAGAAACATGGAAACTTCCAATTAAAATACCTGAAGGAGAATTTTATAAAGTAGGGTGCTGGTATTCCGATCATCATTTACTTTACATTACAAATCTTGAACAATCATCGTCTGTTTATCTATATAATCTTCTAACAGGGAGTAGTGAATTATTTTATAAGAGTAAAGTGCCTATTGTCACTATTCAGGCAAGCCCATCAAAAAAGAATATACTAATTCAATCATCTCCTTCTACTTATGAAGGACAAGTTACCATTCTATCTCAAGAGGGCTCAGAAATCTTTAAACAATCTATCCCCTCATATGAATTAACTTTTGAATGGAACCCATTTAATGAGTCTGAGATTCTAATCTCATCTTTTAAAGAAGATTGGACATTTCAAATGCTGCTTTTAGACATTGAACAAAGGAAAACCAATGAACTTACACTTCCACAGCCATTTATTAAATGGATAGGAAAAGAAGAAGTTGCCTATCTCAATTGGAATGAAGAAAGCCCGTCTCTTTTTGCGCCACTGATGAAGAAAAATTTAAGTAATGAGAAAGAGGAAGAAATATTTACAGATGTGCTACAATTTGCAACTTACAATGATATTATAATGACCGTAACCGTCCAGGATGAACAACGGTTACAGGCTTCTTATACTTTTTATAATAAGGAGAAAAAGGAACTAAATTCTTTTTCCATTCCTCATCTATCCATCTTTTCTGGATGGTTGGTTCCTTACAATGACTTAAATGAAACTAAAGGGGAATTTATTACCCTTAAGCCAGTAAAAAGTACAGAAGCCGATGCTTACAGAGAAGGTTTTGAGCTTTTAAGCTTTGATATTGATAACGGCAGCAGTAAGGTCATTATGCAGAATCTAAAAAATGAACCCATTCTGCTATCTCCTTCGGGAGAAGCTGCACTATTTGGTAATCGTTTTGAGAAAATCATTAATCTCAAAACAAAAGAATTAATAGAGCTTGTAGAAAAATAAAAAGACTGCCGGCAGGCAGTCTTTCAATTTTTAAAAGTTTAGTGTGTACCAGTAGGAAATCCACTTTCAATAAGGGTCATGATGGCGAACCAGCCAAAAACAGCCAATGTGCCTACTGCAAAAAATGCTCCTAATAAATTTTTATTTTTTAGGGCAGTGAATGCACCATAAGCAGCAAGTAAAGCTACCAAAGAAAAAATAATAACTACTCCCATTAATAAAGCCCCCTTTATTAGATAATACTTGAGCTTAGCCCAACACATTTCTAAGAGTTATGTAAGAATATTATATACATTCGATTCTTATTTTATATTTTTTTTAAACATTTGTCGAGGGCTAAAAAGTTAGCAATGAAGCTTACATAGTGTAAAATAATAGTAATGTAAAAATAGTTGGAGGTATATCAGAAATGAAATGGTCTCAAATCCCGTTAGGAGTATTACAAACAAATTGTTACGTCGTTGAAAGTCCTGACAAAACCTGTTTGCTTTTTGATCCTGGGAGCGAAGGGAAAAAACTAATTAAGTGGTTATCAAAAAGAGAACTCAAACCAATTGCAATTTTTTTAACACATGCACATTTCGACCATATTGGAGCAGTTGATGAAATAAGAGATTATTTTAAAATTCCTGTTTATATTCACGAAGAGGAAGAAGATTGGCTCATCGATCCTTCATTAAATGGTTCGAAATTTTTTCAAATGCAGGAGTCAATCAAAATGAAAAAGGCCGATTACATCCTTAAAAAAGAGGAAACCATAACGATTGGTAATTTCAACTTCTCTATCCTTGAGACTCCAGGACATTCTCCAGGAAGTGTATCCTATTACTTTGAGACAGAGGGTTTTGTTGTATCAGGAGATGCTTTATTTAAGGGCAGCATTGGCAGAACAGACTTGCCTGGTGGTAACCATAAACTATTAATGAAAAGCATTCATGAAAAATTATTATTTTTACCTGAGGAAACAACTGTGTTATCAGGACATGGACCAATAACCACTATAGGGGAAGAGATGGATAGTAATCCGTTTTTAAATGGGTTTTAATATCAAAAGCGGGAGCGCCTAGGCGCGGGAGCTAGATGATGATTGTACATAGAAAAACCCTTCTCATGCGAGAAGGGTTTTTCTGGGGATGTTCTTTTCATATTAAAAATGGGAGAGGATATCGTTAAGCTACTAGAACTACAATATAATAAAGTTTACACTGTGTCAATGGTGTAAATTTATATGAAGGAGCTTTTATGATAACGTACTTAAAGAGTCTCATTTCAAACTCACCAAGGAACTTAATTTCCTATGCAGAATACATCGAAGCAGTTCTCTACCATCCGGAATATGGTTACTATATGAAAAGTAAACAGAAAATTGGAAGCCAAGGAGATTTTATCACTACCAGTAATATTTCCGATATTTATGGTCGAATCGTTGCTAAATGGTTTGCAAGTGTTTGTAAGAAGTATGATCTTGAACCTATTTTTTGCGAAATTGGCGCTGGCAATGGGCGTTTTGCCCATGCCTTTTTACAGGAATGGGAGCATTCCATCAAAGCTCCAATCAATTACATCATTGTAGAAAGCAGTCCGTATCATCTAAAATTACAAAATGACTTAATACCCCCTCACCATAATGTAATCCAAGTAAACAATCTGGATGAACTAGAGCCCTTCAAAGGGATGGTTTTTTCGAATGAATTATTCGATGCCTTGCCCGTTCATGTCATAGAGAAAGAGAACGGTCAATTGTACGAGGTTATGGTAGGAATAAAAAATGAAAACTTATACGAAGAGAAGGTTATATTAACGAATCCTGCTATTCACTCTTTTTTAGACGAAAGCATGCTGGAACTAAAAGATAAACAGCGTATAGAAGTGCCTTTATTAATGGAAAGGATGGTACGAGATATATCCAAGGTCTTAACGAAGGGACTTGTAGTGACAGCAGACTATGGTTATACCAATGAAGATTGGATGCACCCTTCACGAATGAAGGGAAGCTTAAGAGGATATTATCAGCATCAAATGATTGATGATGTTTTGGAGCATCCTGGAGAAATGGATATTACCACACACATCCATTTTGATTGGCTTATTCAAAAGGGTCAGCAAGCAGAGTTGGTATTTTATTCAAAGCTAAGGCAGGATGAGTTTTTATTAAAAGCAGGAATTCTAAAGGAATTAGAAAACCATTACGATCCCAATCCTTTTTCAGAGGTTGCTAAACGAAACCGTGCGATCAGGAGTTTAATTATGCCATCTGGAATAAGTTCTTTTTTTCATCTGATTATTCAGCAGAAAGGTATCGTTGATATTAATCCTTTTGACGATTAAAAAACACCGGAGACCAGCTCCGGTGTTTTTTATGTGTTGATATACTTCTTAATGTCCTCCAACTCCACCAAGCGGCATCATAAATGTTGTCCAATAAGTGAAGCCTGCGAAGAATACGGTCAAATATGCTCCGAAAACATACATATACATACGTTCGGAAAGTTTAAGATAGCTTAACAAAACAAAGAATCCAGTTTGGGCTAGGAAAAGTAATGCAGTTTTATTCATATCTCCTAGGTAGAACATTACGGTAAAAATACCCGTCCAGAAACCCAATACTCTGAACATGCGATCCATATGTATCCCTCCTTTTCCCCTACGGTACCATCATGCAATATTATAAAGAAAAGGAGTTCAAAAGTAAATAAAGATTCAAATTAGTTTGTTACAAGTGCCTGGTAAGAGCAAGTTTCACAACCTGAAATCATATTTTCCTTCTCAACTAACTCAACCGATTTAAATAAAGCTTCAAACATTCCTTTTAGGAATTCGTGATGCATAGCACAAACACTTTCATGTTCCTCTGCAACCTCTTTGAAAGGACAATTGTATATCTGGAAGTAGATTTTTGTATGATCTCCATTTACTTCAAATTCCGGATAGAACCCAGCTAGTGTGGCTGCGCTTTTTAATATGATCAACTTTTGATCAAAATCTATTTCTTCACCGAAGGATCTTTTTGCCATTTCTTGTTCAATTACTTCAGTGCCAAAGCGCTTCCCAGTTAAGTAAAGAGCTTGTTTACCTGCTTCTCCTAATGTAAGCATGGTAGAGATAGCTACTTTAGAAAGCAGCATATAATCCCGGAAAGGGAAATGTAATTGAATGACATCGTCTGATAAACGGTATAACCTGCTTGGCCTGCCGCCTTTACCAGTTTTTTTTGTTTCAGATGCTAGCATGTTAACATCTTCAAGCTTAGATAAATGTAATCTTGCAACGTTCGGATGGATATTAAAATTTTCTGCAACCTCTTGTACTGTCACTTCTTGATGACGTTTTGTGATGTATTGATAGATGTAGTACCTGGTTGGATCTGATAAAACATTTGTGATCTTTAATGTTTGTTCCATCTCTGTTCACCTCGAACCCCCATAATTTACCCCAATTATAATACAGTGATATAAACATGGGAATGAGGTTAACAATGTTAACACTATATGTTTAGAAAATGTTCACAATTACCAAATGATTGGATTGCCTGTATTATACAATTATTTCACAAAGTATATACGAGGTGTATGTCAAGAGTTGTTTTTCGGTAGATTTAGGAGTGAAAAACCAAAGAAATATTTTAAAAAAAGAAGAATCTTAAAGGAAAAGCTAGAATAGCGTCGAATTCCTACCAAGACAAAATAAAAGGTGGTGTTACTCATTGTAAGTGCAATCGAAATACTAGCCAATAGGATTATCACAGATGCTGCAAGAAACCAAGCGACAGATATTCACATTGTTCCCAGGAAAAAAGACACACTTATTCAAATCCGCTTAACGAACAAACTCATTCCCCGGTTATCACTTCCAAAAGATGAATGCGACAGGTTGATTTCTCATTTTAAATTTACTGCAAATATGGATATCGGTGAACGACGACGCCCTCAAAGCGGTTCGATTTTTTGTGAGGTGGACGGGAAATTAATGGGTCTTAGACTTTCAACCCTTCCATCTAACAATCGAGAAAGTCTTGTTATCAGACTGCTGCCTCAACAAGAACAAATACCCTTTCATCAGCTCTCACTTTTCCCTGGTATGACCAGAAAGCTACTCGCTCTCCTAAAACATGCACACGGATTAATTATCTTTACCGGACCAACCGGCTCAGGCAAAACCACAACCCTCTACTCCCTTTTAAATGAAACCGCCCATCTTTTTCATCGTAACGTGATTACACTTGAAGATCCCATCGAAAAAAACTATGATTCTGTTTTACAAATACAAGTAAATGAAAAAGCGGGTGTGACATACGCAGCCGGTTTAAAAGCAATTCTTCGTCATGACCCTGACATTATTATGGTGGGAGAAATCCGTGATGCGGAGACAGCTAAGATTGCAGTACGAGCTGCACTGACAGGGCACTTAGTGCTGTCGACAATGCATACAAGGGATGCAAAGGGAGCGGTATATCGTCTCCATGAGTTTGGTGTTAATTGGTTAGAGATAGAACAAACTCTAATTGCGGTAACAGCTCAGCGCTTAGTAGAGCTAACATGTCCGTTTTGCCAAGGAGAGTGTTCACCCTTCTGTTATTCATATGGAAGATGGAAAAGGGCCAGTGTTTTTGAACTGCTTTCAGGGAGAAACCTTAATGCAACTATGAAAGAGGCAAAGGGAGAAGGTGTTATTTCGCGTTACACGACAGTAAAGGAAGTAATAAAAAAAGGGATAGCTCTTGGGTATATCCAAGAATCTGAATATGATCGGTTGGTGTATAAGCATGAAGAGCCATAATTGGACCATTAATGAGCAGGCCAATTTATTAAAAAGGATTGGAGAATTATTGGAACGCGGTTACCCAATTGCAGAAGCAATCGAATCCCTGATCTTGCATTTACCAAAAAATCGGAAGGAGGAAATGTACAGATGTTTGGCTGATTTGAAAAATGGGATGTCCTTTCATGATGTTTTAAATAATATCGGGTTTCACAAGGATTTAACTGGTTATGTCTATTTTGCGGAACAGCATGGCAGCTTCGTGGAGGCACTCCTAGAAGGAAGCAATTTAGCCTTAGTTAAGGAGAATGATAGGAAAAAGCTTTTGAAACTATTACAGTATCCAGCTTTACTTACCTTTATTACAGGTTTTCTTTTTGTGTTTGTCCAAAAATTATTGCTGCCCAAATTTACAAGCCTCTTCCAATCTATGAGTCTTGAAGCGAATTTCTTTATGAAAGTACTTTATTACTTTGATCAATATTTTCCTCGCTTTATTGCGGGTTTAGTGCTCTTTTTGGCAGTTGGTTCAATTTATTACTTTTTTGTATTTCAAAAAGTCTCCATTCTCCGGCAAAGATCACTTCTAGTGAGAATCCCGATTATTGGAAGAATCCTTAAATTGTTGTTTACTCATTATTTTTCTGTACAACTCAGCTTTCTTTTAGCAGGGGGTATTTCCGTATTTGAAGCACTAAATTTATTTGAGAAGAATCACAGACAGCCATTTTATAGCCAATTGGGAATGGTGATTAAACAGAAGCTGTTTACGGGTGAAAAACTAGAGTCTATCCTGGCTTCCTTTCCATTCTTTGAAAAAGAATTCCCGATGATAATTAAACATGGTCAAGAGAATGGAAAATTGGAACAAGAATTACTCTTCTTCAGTAAGCACTGTATGGTGATTATGGAAGAAAGGATTGAAAAGAGTTTAAAAATGATTCAGCCATTGCTCTATCTTTTTATTGGGTTTCTGGTTGTATCAATGTATTTAGCAATATTATTACCGATGTTCCAGCTATTAGATGGAATATAGAAAAGCGGAAGCTTATTAGCAAAAAATATATTACATGGAGGATTTAAAGATGATGAAAAATGAAAAGGGTTTTACTCTTGTTGAAATGATGATTGTAATGCTGGTAATCTCAGTTTTATTGATTGTTACAATTCCAAATGTTGCAAAGCATAATACTAATATTAATACCAAAGGCTGTGAGGCTTATGTGAAAATGGTTCAAGCACAGGTGCAGTCTTATATAATGGAAAAGAATAAGGTGCCAACAATGGAAAATTTAATTACGGATGGATATCTAATTAAAGATACTGGTTGTCCAAATGGAACAAAAAATGTAACGATTGATTCAGAAGGTAAAGTAACGGCAGTGCCAACAACCTAATGCTCCTCAATCAAAAGGGATTTACATTAATAGAATCGTTGATTGTTCTCTCCATCTTTCTAATCATCTCCTCGATAACTGCCTTTAGCATAAAGCCACAATACTATTCAGCAACTGATAAGACGTTCATTTCCCAATTAAAAGCGGACTTATATTATGGTCAGCAATATGCTATTGCTAATCAAATGGAAGTGAAAGTTATCTTCTATGAACATGAGCACGTGTATCTCATCAGTACAGGCAATAAACAGCTAGTTGAAAGACACCATTCTCCAACGATTACTGTGACCCAAGGAACGATCCAATTAGTATTTAAATTTAACTCAAATGGTAATGTAGATAGATTCGGTACATTATATATTCGGACACAACAAAAAAACTACATATTAACTCTTTTGATTGGAAAGGGACGGTTTTATGTTATGGAAGAATGATGGATTCTTTTTACTAGAGCTCTTATTATCATTATCTGCATGGTTTATGATGAGCATGTTTTTTATGCCGTTATTAATGGAATTATCCCATCAGTCTCAACAGCTTGTGAGGGATAAAAAGGCTGTACAGTTTTTATTTGAAGAACTCCATTCAAATTTAACAGAAGATAGAACAAACTCAAATTACTCGATATATGATAATGGAACAGAATATAAGATTTATTGGATTCAATCGTCAGATATTGGACAAAAGGAGGTGTGTGTAAAAGTTGATAAAACTGCCTTCCTGCCAGAAACAGAGATTTGTAAAGTGCCAGAATGAAAAAGCCTTTACACTCATTGAAGTGCTTTTTGCCTTTTCAATTTTTATGACTAT
This sequence comes from Neobacillus driksii, assembly GCF_013409995.1. GTDB lineage: Bacteria > Bacillota > Bacilli > Bacillales > Cytobacillaceae > Neobacillus > Neobacillus driksii. The sequence continues at coordinate 428,577 of NZ_JACCBX010000003.1, read as the reverse complement.
AGTATTCTTCATGGTCCCTGTGCTTCATATTGTGTTAGACAATAAGGATTCAAATGGAAGGCTTCAGGAAATGGAATGGGAAGTTTTTTGCAGCCAGATTAAAAAAGAAATTCGTATTAGCTCAAAGGCCGAGGTGGTATCAGGGAGGCTGGTGTTAACAAATAATAATGAGAGCATTAACTACGAGAAATATGGAAGTTACTTAAGAAGACGTGTGAATTCTTCGGGACACGAGACGTTACTGCAAAATGTATCCTCCGTCACTTTTAGCAGGATTAATAACTCCGTAAAAATTACCGTAAAAGATGTTTGGGGGAAAGAATACTATGTGGTAGTGCATTCCTATATTCAATGGTTTCCGGTCATATGAGAAATAACGAGCAAGGATTTACATACCCATTAACTTTAGCGGTGCTCATCCTTTTTCTTTTACTCTTTTCTTTTCGTGTAGAACAACTGTCAACCGAAAGGAAGTTGGCTCATGAAACTAGCTTAATTCTGCAAGAGGAATATTATTTTCATTCTTCGGTTAAAAAAGTGGAAGAAATGATACAATCGGGCGGTGTAATTCCATCCAGAGGTACCTTTACCTATTTAAATGGGAACATAGTATTTCAAGCGGATATTCCAATTGGAGCTATACAGAAAATCAACTTCACTCTTAGAATGAATACAGGTGAAACATTGGTGGGACGCGGTTTTTTCGATACTTCTTCAAAAAAAATGATAAAATGGGTCGAAATGAATTAAGAAAACCTGTTGTTTGAAAAATTAAAAAACGGACATACTTTTAGTGATGAATAAAGGCAGGTGTGTCCATGAAAACGAATGATTATGTAAAATATATGACTCAAACTCTTGTTAAATATGCGGACCAGCCAAAAGATGAAAGAAAACGGCTCCGGGAAGAACGAAAACAAACAAGAGCGTCTTTTTGGTATCGCTGGTTCGGGATTCTTCCCTATATATTTTATATCGAAGTGAAAAACAGAAGAAGAAAAGAGTAAAGAAGCAGATTCAAAATCTGCTTCTTTACTCTTTTACACAGCATTATCGGTTAAATAAAACAATCCGCCATTAATGAAAGAAATGTTTATTTTTGGTTCGTATTGGTCTTGCAGAGCTTTTTTCTCTGTTTCATAACTTTCATTCTCTTCTTCTGCATCCTCGTAAAAATGATCAAGAAGACGTAAATCTTGTTCCCAGCGTCTTCGAGCATCCTCTGCCCAAGTATGATCATCCTCATTAATTACAGCTTTCAGATAGTTTTCGATTCTCGACATTCCGCTTTTTGGCTTAACCAGCGGTGAAAGTGTAAACGAATAATCCGGTATTTTCGGTGTCAGTTGGACTTTCTGCAGTCGTTCATGAAAATCCTCAATCATTTGTCCATTAATGAGCTGCAAACCGATTGATTTATAAATATCCCTTTTCCGGTCACATTGATAAGAGATTTTAACATTCATACAAAGCCAAGGCATTAATGGAGTTTGCTGTTGACCATTACGATGATTCTCATAAAGCCTGATATAGCTAGCCAGCTTTTTGGTTGATTGAAAAATTTGGTGCAGGCGAGGAGAACCGAAATGAACGGTTTCTCCCTTAATATGTTCAGGTGCTATTTGTGGGTTCGTAATAAACGTAAGCTTCATCGGATTTGGTATCCCGCCCGTTTTTTCTAGGTAATGCCAATAAAAAGGTCGATTCATTAATTCCTTATCGAGTTCGATTGTTAATTGAACCGTTAAGTATCCTGGACCATTTTCTGTTATTTCACATTCATTAGCCTGAAAATAGCGTATCAGAAAGTTATGAATTTCCAGCTGCTGCATGTGAATCCTCCTTCTGCATATCTTTAGCTAAATCAATCATTGATGTAAGGTTTTCCATCTTAATCCGCATTTCTCCTTCAGAGCAGGATTGTCCAAAAATATCAATTAGATGATCTTCAATACTTCCAAAGTCTAACTTCGTTAAAATATCGTCTAAATCACCTATTACTTTTTCAAATAGTTCAATTTTTTCATATAAAAGCTTTAATATATGTTCTTCCACTGTGTTCTGGATAGCAAAATTGTAGATCATTACGTCCTTTTCTTGCCCAAGACGATGGATCCTCCCGATTCTTTGCTCCAATCTCATTGGATTCCACGGTAAATCGAAATTAATAATATGGTTACAGAATTGAAGGTTAATACCTTCACCACCAGCTTCAGTGGCAATAAGTACTTGTGCATGCTTTTGAAAAAGCTCGCGCATCCAATCTTTTTTACCCCGTTTAAAGCCCCCGCGGAACGGTACGGATGATATACCGTTTTGTTTTAAATACCATTGGAGGTACATTTGGGTGGCTCTGTATTCGGTGAAAATAATAACCTTATCATCTATTTTTTGTATCAATTCTAAAGCCTTCTCCGCTTTAGAGTTGCTTGGAACAGCCTCTACTTTTGAAATTAAATTTTGAATCTGATCTTCAAATTCCTTCGTAGGGTTTTCTTTTTTCTGAAGCATGTTTTTAAGCGTATAAAAAACCGCCTCTCTACTGCTGCAAGCTTCCCTTTGTAAGGTCATTACCGAGAATGCACTTGTTTGGACCCAATCACCTTCGCTCTTTAAATCAGTGATAGCTTGATACAATTCCTTTTCCTCGGGTGTAAATTCAATCGGAATCGTCTCAACATGTCTTTTAGTCCATTCAATACCTGTATCGGCACGTCTGTTTCGAATCATTACCTTATTAACGAGCTCTTTTAAATGCTCATTATCATTTAAGGAGCGTGCATCGCGTTTGTATTTATCGTAGAAGGCTGTTTCACTGCCTAAATGTCCAGGTTTTAATAGAGACACTAGGTTAAAGATTTCCCCAATTCGATTCTGAATGGGTGTAGCAGTTAAAAGCAGACAAAATTTCTTCTTCAGATTTTGAACAAACTCATAGTTTTTTGTCTTATTATTTTTAAGTTTGTGTGCTTCATCAATAATGATTAAATCGTAGTCCTGCCTATAGATAATATCCCGGTGTGGATCACGTTTTGCAGTATCAATTGACGATACAACAACATCGCATTGTTCCCATACATAACTTTTCCTTTGAGAAATCGCAGGTATAAAAAATTTACTATTCAATTCATAAGCCCATTGGGTTACTAACGAAGCTGGGACAAGAATGAGAACCTTTTTTACAAGACCACGAATCATGTATTCTTTTAAAATAAGACCAGCTTCTATCGTTTTTCCAAGCCCAACTTCATCAGCGAGAATGGCCTTTCCATTCATATTCTCAATAACTTGTTTTGCTGTTTCAAGTTGATGTGGAAGCGGCGTCAGATTAGGCAAATGATTAGGCGCTTGGAGGCCTTCAAATTCAGGGATAATAAGATGTTTTTCAACTCCGACTGCTAGTTTGAAAAGGTCCCAATTTCCCCATGGTCCATCGTTATCAATTCTATGTAAAAATTCATCCTGCCAGGAGGAATCAAATTCTATTTCAACAGTCATGGTTTCAGCTCCTTTATGCACAAAAATTTATTGCTCACCTTATGCTTTAATGGTAGGATGGTAATAGATTTGAATGTTTTAATTATTGCAATAAAATAAATTTTTTTCAGATGTATATTTTAGTATGACCCGAATGTGAAAATATTATAATGCGGATGATGACAAGGGGAGAGACTACAAATGTAGCGCCGAAGGAGCAAGCACAATGTGTGAATCTCTCAGGCAAAAGAACTCTTGTTTGACGCAGCTCTGGAGAGTGCTGACTAAATTGAGCAGCCACCAAAGGGGAAAGCCATCTAAGGTAAACTTTCAGGTGCAAGGACAGAGACCTTCTTTTTTATTAAAGGGAGGTTTCTGTCCTTTTTTGTTTTTTATGCGCTGAATTTATGGAACAACAAAGGAAAACATCTTTAGTTGAAGGGGGATTATTGATGACTGAATTAAAACGGACACCGCTATTTGAAGTGTATAAAGAATATGGTGGAAAAACGATTGACTTTGGAGGCTGGGAGCTGCCTGTTCAATTCTCAAGCATCAAGGAAGAACATGAGGCAGTCCGCACAAAAGCTGGTTTATTTGATGTTTCGCATATGGGGGAAATTGAAATAAAGGGACCAGACAGCCTAAACTATTTGCAAAAGATGTTAACAAACGACATTTCAAAAATTAAAAATGGCGGAGCACAATATAATGCCATGTGCTATGAAAATGGCGGCACTGTTGATGATCTTCTTGTTTATAAAATAGAAGACAATCATTATTTACTAGTTGTTAATGCTTCCAATATCGAAAAGGACTATAAATGGCTTAAGGACCATTTAGAGGGAAATGTTTCGATCGATAATTTGTCTGAAAAAATGGCTCAATTGGCGCTTCAAGGACCGCTGGCTGAAAAAGTACTTCAAAAGCTGGCAGGTGATACTGATCTAAGCACTATTGGTATCTTTAAGTTCCAACAGGAAGTAACGATTAATGGAAAAAACGCACTGGTCTCACGAACTGGTTATACAGGTGAGGATGGCTTTGAGATATATTGTGATGCGTCAGACGCAGTAGAACTTTGGAAGGCGATTTTATCAGCTGGGCAAGAGGAAGGGATCGTTCCTTGTGGTTTAGGCGCTAGGGATACTCTCAGATTTGAAGCAACTCTTGCGCTTTATGGCCAAGAATTGTCACCTGAAATCACTCCGCTTGAAGCTGGAATCGGCTTTGCAGTTAAGTTAAATAAAGAAGCCGATTTTATCGGTAAAGAAGTACTTAAACAGCAAAAGGAACAGGAAGCAACAAGAAAATTAGTTGGAATTGAAATGATTGACCGTGGAATACCGCGTCATGGCTACCCTGTCTATAAAGGTGAGGAACTAATTGGTGAAGTGACAACGGGAACGCAATCTCCATCCTTGAAAAAGAATATTGGACTTGTGCTAATTAAAAACCAATACGCCGGTCTTGAAACAGAAATTGAGGTTGAAATTCGCGGAAAACGCTTGAAGGCGAAAGTAGTACCAACACCTTTTTATAAACGACAAAAGTAAACACGAGGGGAGATTAGGTTTATGAAACATCGATATTTACCTATGACTGAAGCAGATAAAAAGGCAATGCTCGAAACAATTGGCGTTAACTCCGTTGATGAATTATTCAGCGATATTCCAGAAAAGGTTAGATTTAAAGGTGAATACAACATCAAAGCTGCAAAGTCTGAGACTTCTTTGATGAAAGAACTATTCCAAATAGCTTCTCGTAATGCCGATTTAAAAACAAATGTATCCTTTCTAGGAGCAGGAGTTTATGACCACTATATGCCGGTAATCGTTGACCATGTTATTTCTCGCTCTGAATTTTATACAGCTTATACACCATATCAACCTGAAATTTCTCAAGGTGAGCTCCAAGCGATTTTTGAGTTCCAGACGATGATTTGTGAGTTGACAGGTATGGATGTTGCGAACTCATCTATGTACGATGGCGGTACAGCTCTCGCTGAAGCTGCCATGTTAAGTGCAGGGCATACAAAACGGAAGAAAATCCTTGTTTCAAGTGCAGTTCACCCTGAATCAAAGGAAGTTCTTAAAACCTATGCAAAAGGTCAGTATATAGAAGTAATTGAAGTACCAGTTAATAATGGGATTACAGATATTGAAGCATTAAAAGGTTTGGCGAATGAAGAAATAGCAGCAGTTATCGTTCAATATCCGAACTTCTTCGGACGAATTGAGCCATTAAAAGAACTAGAAGAAATCGTTCACGCCAACAAGTCATTGTTTGTTGTTTCCTCAAACCCGCTTTCTCTTGGAGTATTAACACCTCCAGGTAAGTTTGGTGCTGACATTGTGATTGGTGACGCCCAGCCGTTTGGAATTCCTACTGCATTTGGAGGACCACATTGCGGTTATTTTGCAGTAACGAATAAGTTAATGCGTAAGGTACCTGGACGACTTGTCGGTCAGACTACAGATGATCAAGGACGCCGTGGATTTGTTTTAACACTACAGGCCCGTGAACAGCACATCCGTCGTGATAAAGCGACATCTAATATTTGTTCGAACCAGGCGTTAAATGCTTTGGCTGCGTCGGTTGCTATGACAGCCCTTGGTAAAAAGGGTGTACGTGAAATCGCAGCTGCTAACTTACAGAAGGCGCATTATGCAAAAAATGCATTTAAAGCTGCAGGCATTGAAGTTGTTTACGAAGGACACTCCTTCAATGAATTTGTTGTTAAATTAAACACACCAGTGAAAGAGATCAACCAAGCCTTGTTACAAAAAGGAATCATTGGCGGTTACGATTTAGGGCGTGACTATCCAGAACTTGCTAACCATATGCTGATTGCTGTAACAGAGCAAAGATCGAAGGAAGAAATCGATACTCTTGTGAAAGAAGTGGGGGATTTGCATGCATAACCAAGATCAGGCACTCATTTTTGAACTAAGTACACCAGGCAGAATTGGCTATAGCCTCCCGGAAATGGATGTTCCCGAATTAGACCTTGAAGGCCTTCTTCCTGAAGGATATTTACGCAGTGAGGAGCCAGGGCTTCCTGAGGTTTCTGAGCTTGATATTATGCGTCATTACACTGCGCTATCTAGAAGAAACCATGGGGTGGATTCAGGTTTCTACCCATTAGGCTCATGTACAATGAAATACAATCCAAAAATTAACGAAAATGTGGCCCGTTTTAACGGATTTGCTCATGTTCATCCACTTCAAGATGAAAGCTCTGTACAGGGTGCACTTGAACTGTTGTATGATTTGCAGGAGCATTTAATTGAGATTACAGGAATGGACGAAGTGACTTTACAGCCAGCTGCTGGTGCTCATGGTGAATGGACTGGATTGATGATGATTCGTGCTTACCATGAAGCAAATGGGGATTTGAAGCGTACAAAGGTTATCGTTCCGGATTCTGCACATGGAACAAACCCTGCTTCTGCAACCGTTGCTGGCCTAGAAACGATCACTGTAAAATCAAATGAGAATGGTCTTGTTGACCTTGACGATTTAAGAAGAGTAGTTGGGGAAGATACAGCTGCTTTAATGTTAACGAACCCAAATACCCTTGGACTTTTTGAGGAAAACATTGTAGAAATGGCTGAAATTGTTCATGCCGCTGGTGGTAAGCTTTATTACGATGGTGCAAACTTAAATGCGGTACTATCAAAAGCTAGACCAGGGGATATGGGATTTGATGTGGTTCACTTAAATCTTCATAAAACCTTTACGGGTCCACATGGTGGCGGAGGGCCAGGTTCAGGTCCTGTTGGTGTAAAAGCAGACCTTATTCCGTTTTTACCGAAACCTGTGATTACGAAGCGCGGTGAAGAGTTTGTATTTGATTATGATCGTCCGCAATCAATCGGGCGCGTGAAGCCTTACTATGGTAACTTTGGTATCAATGTTCGTGCCTACACTTACATTCGTTCAATGGGACCAGATGGCTTAAAAGCGGTAACTGAATATGCTGTATTAAATGCAAATTATATGATGAGAAGACTTGCTGAATATTATGATCTTCCATTTGATAAGCATTGCAAACATGAATTTGTTTTAAGCGGAAGAAGACAGAAGAAATTAGGTGTCCGTACTTTGGATATTGCAAAACGCCTGCTTGATTTTGGCTACCATCCGCCAACCATCTACTTCCCATTAAATGTTGAAGAATGTATTATGATTGAGCCAACTGAAACAGAATCAAAAGAAACGCTAGATTCATTCGTTGACATCATGATCCAAATTGCAAAAGAGGCTGAGGAGAATCCAGAAATCGTTCAAGAAGCGCCGCATACCACTGTAGTAGGCCGTATGGATGAAGCTACCGCTGCGCGTAAACCAATCTTAAAATACCAAAAGGCTTAAAGATTTTAGGTCAGATTCAGTTTGCTGAATCTGACCTTTTGGTTTTAGGGAAGTGGAATTGTGCCGAAAAATTACTGGGAACGGAAATAGAGGAACAATTTAGGGGGTATTGTTCCCGTAAATCATGGGGGGCGAAAAAAAGGGAACAATCAAGGGAGAATTGTGCCGGTAAATTACACAGGATGAAAATAAGGGAACAATCCAAGTGGTATTGTGCCCATAAATCACGAGGGATGGAATTAGGGGAACAATCAGATCAAAAAAAAGGACTTCCAATATGGAAAGTCCACAACATTTTATTTCTTTGTTTTTACTTTACCAGACCATTTTTTAAACCCGCCTTGAAGCTGGGTAAGATCCTTGTAACCTTTTCGGTGCAAGAATTGTGCGGCACGGGCGCTGCGCATGCCATTTTGGTCATATAAATAAACAGGTAAATCCGGACGAAGCTCCTTCATTCGCATTCTCATTTGTGACATTGGAATATTACGGGCTCCTAGTATATGACCTGCTTCGAATTCGTTCGGTTCACGAACATCGATTAATTGTGCTTTTCGATAACCGGCACGAAACTCCTCTTCCATTACCGTTTTAACAATCCTTTTTTGATAAAAATAGGTGAAAACGGAATAGGCCGCAACTGCCACGATGATGATAAGTAGGACATAAAGTGAATTCAATTTCGATTGCTCCTTTCAAGCATGGTACACTATGTTTTATTATATAAGCCAATCACGGAAAGATAAAGAATAAACGACAAAAAACTTCAAATTCATTATGCCTAAAACATCTGGTTTTGAATTCATTTCAGATTTTGGTAGACTAAAATAAGAGTAAACTACATAAAGATGAGGTTTTTATATGAACAAAGAGGTTTGGCGTTTTATAGATTCTGGAAATTGTTCTCCATCCTTTAACATGGCGTTGGACGAGGCATTACTTGATTGGCATAGTGAAGGGAAATTTCCGCCCGTTATCCGCTTCTACGGCTGGGATCCAGCGACTCTATCAATTGGATATTTCCAAAAGGTTGAAAAGGAAATCGACCTAGAGGCAGTAAAAGCCCATGGATTAGGGTTCGTTCGTAGACCAACAGGCGGCCGTGGCGTTCTCCACGAGCACGAACTTACATATAGTGTGATTGTTTCGGAAGATCACCCAGAAATGCCTAAAACGGTAACAGAGGCATATCGTGTTATATCAGAAGGAATTTTAAAAGGATTTCATCAGCTGGGATTAGAAGCTTATTTTGCGGTCCCTAGAACAGATGAGGAGCGAAGTGCACTGAAGAATCCTCGTTCAGCAGTATGTTTTGATGCACCTAGCTGGTATGAACTTGTGGTCGAAGGTCGTAAGGTAGCAGGAAGTGCACAAACCCGCCAAAAGGGAGTAATCCTTCAGCATGGTTCAATTTTATTGGATTTAGATGAGGATAAGCTGTTTAGTTTATTTAAATATCCTAGTGAGAGAGTAAAGGATAGGATGAAATCTGCTTTTAAAAATAAGGCAGTGGCAATTAATGAAATCAGTTCTAGAAGAATTACATTAGAAGAAGCAAAAGTAGCTTTCTATAAAGGCTTTGCAGAGGGACTAAATATTGAGCTACAACCCTATCAATTAACCGAAGAAGAACTTGCCTATGTCAATAAAATTGCTAAAGACCGATATGAAAGTGATGAGTGGAACTTCAAAAGATAGTTCATGAAGCCCAAAAAGGATAGTAAATGGAGAGAACGGTTCTTATGAAGGGTTCATGAAACCCAAAAACGATAGTAATCGGAGAGAACAGGTCTCATGAAAAGTTCATGAAGCCCCAAAAAGTTAGTAATAGGAGAAAACGGGCCTCATGAAGGGTTCATGAAGCCCAAACAGGTTAGTAATCGGAGAGAACGGGTCTCATGAAGGGTTCATGAAGCCCAAAAAGAACAGTGATCTTAGAAAATGGACCTTATGAAGGCTAATGTGGCCCAAAAATAAGATAAACCTGAGAAATTATGCCTCAGGAACCATACGCTTGAATGTTAACAAAAAAATATTAGCAAATAAAACTAGGCGGTCTCAATTGTATTGAGTCCGCCTAAGTTGTTATTGTTTAGTGACTTTCGCGATTTCTTTAACATACCTTTCATACCAGATTTTCCATTCCTCTTTACGTTCAATGGCCCTGCCATCCAATAATGCTTCGATGACATCTAAACATACATGCCAACCAGCAAGGTCTCTTGGGGTATGGTCAGTAATGGTTTTTATTTTTTCTATTAGGCGCAATACACATCCATTTGATTCTTCGGTTAATTCGAACCGAACGGTATCTACCCACCAGGAGAATTCCAAAACAGAATTTACTTTTAAGTCTAGGATAGAAAGTTCATCAAATGTTCCATCTCCCATATCAAATTTAATTACCCCGCCTTTACGAAGTTCGTCTATACGTAATTCTGAGAACCATTTTGGCAGTTTATCATTGTCCGTTAAATAAGACCATACCTCTTCAACTGAATGGTTAAGATGGCGTTCATATGTGGCAGTATAGCCGTTTTCAACTTTTTCAATATGTGCTATCATCTATTTTTTCCTCCTCTTGTTGGCTTATTAATTAAGTATACCTTTTTTAATATTCTTGATAATCAATATATCTCCTTTATAGCTTTTAATTTTCCTCTATTTAAAAATCGCAACCTGCGAAATTTGTTAAATTTTCCTGTATTTTGCCGAAATTTAAAAGATATCTTATCTATTCTCTAATTTCTAGTTTATTTTGAGTTTGACAAAGTTTATATTTTTTGCCTCAAATACAATATGTAGTGGTGTCGAAAATATTTTCGGTACTATATATTGATTTGTTGTATCTACCTATGTTAACTTATTTATATCGAGTCAGCTAGATATAGCATAACTTACTAGAATCTCATACAAGATATAGAATTTTTGAAGGAGTTGTTCTCATGTCTGTAGTTTTTAGACAAAAAATGAATATTGATTTTGAAAGGTTGAATGAGGATATCCACTTATTCCCCCAAGTGCACCCGGTTACCCCAGATATGAAAATCACTCATAAGGGTGTTTCACGATTGGTCATGTTGGACCGGTACACCTTCAAAGACACTGCAAAAATCACCCTAACGAATGGCGACTTTGTTGTTCTCACTATAAAAGAAGATCCAAAATTCCCAGCACGCGGTCTTGGATACATCATGGAGATTGATTGGGAGAGTAAAAAAGCAAAGGTTTTAGTAGAAGAGGAATTTAGAGCTGTCCTAGATGACCCTGAGGAATCGGCAACAGGATTGATTTGGCGCTCGCTAGATGTAATTGAGAAGCCTCTAGAATTGTTTTATGAGCAGATTGCCAAGAGAAATGCAACCGGTCTTGCTTCAGTTGAAGAAACAGAAGACAAGCGAATCGAGTGGTTTGAAAAGTTTTACAATGAGCTAGTATCAATGAATTTCATTCCAGCTGGTCGCGTCCTTTATGGGGCAGGAGCAGAAACAGATGTAACGTTCTTTAACTGTTATGTAATGCCTTTTGTTCCAGACTCACGTGAAGGGATCTCGGATCACCGTAAACAGGTTATGGAAATCATGAGCCGCGGTGGCGGTGTTGGAACAAATGGTTCAACATTAAGACCACGAAACACCTTGGCAAGAGGTGTAAATGGAAAATCATCTGGTTCGGTATCGTGGTTAGATGATATTGCGAAATTGACACATCTAGTAGAACAAGGTGGATCAAGACGTGGAGCTCAGATGATAATGCTGGCGGATTAAAAAGTGACAATAGATGCACTAGTCCGCGTCATTCAGAAAATGAATGACAAGAAAATCGGGTGAATTGCAGGAAAATCCTTAGAGACTTGCAAGCTACAACGTGACTGGAAACGGTGAGCGTGAATGCTTTAAAAATTGTAAGTATTGGACAATCTGCAGCCAAGCGTCATAGGGCAAAAGGTAATGGCGAAGGTTCAACGACTAGAGAGTGAGTCCCAACAATAAACTCTCATAAGCGCCCGGCCCCTAACAGTTTAAAGCTGAGGGTGATGATATAGTCTAGTCCGTCTGCCCAATATGGGGCAGAGTAATATCCTGAAAGGGACGGTATTATACGTGGCATCCAGACGTTATTGAATTTATTATTTCAAAAATGCAAAACCCTAGAATCTTAAGGTTTTTGATTGAAAATACAAATGATGAAACTATTAAGAAACATGCTAAGGACAAACTAAAATTAACACCGCTAACTGCCCAAGAGAGAGCAATGTATCAGGGAATTGTTAACTATAAACATATTCCAGGCTTAGGTGGCTTCGGTGAAGACATCATTGCAGAGGCTGAAGAAAAGCTTCAAACTGGTGGTAATTATACAGTTCATAATCCAGAATTCCTTACCGGTGCAAATATTTCTATCTGTTTAACAAAAGAATTCATGGAAGCTGTTGAAAATGATAGTGATTATGAGCTTCGTTTTCCATATGTTGAACATTATAGTAAAGAGGAAATGAAGATTTACAATGAAGAATGGCATAATGTTGGAGACGTTCGCGAATGGGAGAGACTCGGTCACAAAGTACGAGTTTACAAGAAGATCAAAGCAAAAGAGCTTTGGAACCTTATAAACATTTGTGCAACTTACTCTGCAGAGCCAGGAATATTCTTCATCGACAACGCCAACGACATGACCAATGCCAAAGCATATGGTCAACAAGTTGTAGCAACAAACCCTTGTGGGGAGCAACCTCTTGCACCATTTTCTGTTTGTAACCTTGCAGCTGTTAATCTTGCAGAAATGGCAGATAAGGAAACAAAAACAGTTGATTTTGAAAAGTTAAAGAAGACTGTAGCTGTAGGAGTTAGAATGCAAGATAACGTTATTAATGCTACACCATACTTCCTTGAAGAGAATAAGAAGCAGGCTCTTGGAGAGCGCCGTGTAGGACTTGGTGTAATGGGCTTGCATGATATGCTAATCTATTGTGAAACGGTTTATGGATCAGAAGAAGGTAATAAACTTGTTGATCAGATTTTTGAAGTAATTGCAACTACAGCGTATAAAACATCCGTGGAACTAGCCAAAGAAAAGGGAAGCTTCCCATTCTTAAACGGTGAAACACGCGAAGAAACCAACCGTTTGCGCCAAGCTTTTATTGATACAGGATACATGAAAAAAATGCCTGAAGATGTCCGTCAATCTATATTAGAAAATGGAATAAGAAATTCACATTTGCTAACTGTTGCTCCAACGGGTAAAGTAATTGCCCCCAGTGTTCGTAAGAGCGCTGCGTAAACTTAGCTATATGCGGGAAACCCTGGCGTATCTCTTACTACCTTTGTCTTGCCAACAAGTAATCGGGTAAAAATGTAAGAGTGTTGGCTTATCGCCTACCAGACAATCCGCAGGGAAGTCGTGGCTGACCCTTCAACGACTACATGCTGAGCAACCATAAAATTATGGTTGATGATATAGTCTGACCCATATGGCGACATATGGAGCGGGTACTAATATTCCCGCCCTCTATAAAAAAATATGGAGAGTAACAAAAGTGAGTACTGGAACAATGGTTGGTGTATCAACTGGATTAGAACCTTATTTCTCATTCTCTTATTTCCGAAGCGGTCGTTTAGGGAAATTTATCGAAGTGAAGGCTGATATCGTTCAAGAATACCTTGATAAACACCCTGAAGCAGATGCAGATAATCTTCCAAGCTGGTTTGTTGCAGCGATGGAGCTTGCTCCTGAAGCACATGCAGATGTTCAATGTGTAATCCAGCGTTGGATTGACAGTTCTATCAGTAAAACTGTAAATGCTCCACAAGGATATAGTGTTGAGCAAGTGGAAAAAGTGTATGAGCGTCTTTACAAAGGCGGAGCTAAGGGTGGTACAGTCTATGTAGATGGATCACGTGATTCACAAGTCCTTACCCTTAAAGCTGAAGAAAACGAGATCCCAACATTCACAGAAAAAACGAAACAGCACGTCGTACTTGTTGATACCATTAGTGACCTTCGTTCAACCGATGTAACGATTGGTTCTGAAGTTGGAAACACATGTCCAGTCTGCCGTAAAGGTAAAGTAAAGGAAATTGGCGGCTGTAATACATGTTCTAATTGTGGTACGCAGCTAAAGTGTGGTTTATAAAAATGTAAAATGAGGATGTCCTTAGGGCATCCTCATTTTTTTACACAATTAAACTAAGTAAGTACCCGCCAATAACCCCAATAACCACAATCACCCAAGGCGGTAGCTTCCAATAGGCTAGCATGCTAAACAATAGTGCCGCAAAGGCAAAATCTATAGGCGCTAAAATAGTACTAGTCCAAATTGGATCATAAAAAGCAGAAATCAGTATTCCTACAACTGCTGCATTGACACCCATTACTGCTCCTGATATATTAGGATTCCGATTTATACTGACCCAAAACGGTAATGTCCCTAACACCAATAAAAACGCAGGAAGAAAGATTGCAAAGGTTGCCAGTAATCCACCTGCCCATCCATCCACAACAGCACCTATATATGCAGCAAAGGTAAACAATGGTCCAGGTACCGCCTGTGCAGCTCCATATCCAGCTAGGAATGCTTCCTTATCGAGCCAGCCACTTGGAACAAACTCTCGTTCCAATAATGGTAAAACCACATGCCCGCCGCCAAACACTAACGAACCTGATCGATAAAAACTATCCAACATCGCTACCCAGCTAGAAGCAGTCAACTCTCTTAATATAGGGAGGACAATCAATAATCCAAAAAATAAACCTAAACATATAACCCCGAATCCTCGGGTAAGTGGGACTTGAATAACAGTGATGGAATCTTCCTTTTGCCCCTTATAGATAATAAAACCTGCAACAGCTGCGATTAAGATGACACTTACCTGTGTATATGCTGTTTGCCACAATAGGGTACAAATTAAAGCGAGTAAGGCAATAGCTTTTCGGGATAAATCAGGAGTTAACTTTTGTGCCATCCCCCATATCGCATGAGCCACAACGGCAACAGCTACAATTTTTAACCCGTGAATCCAGCCTGCATTTCCGATATCCATTCCTTTTAGTATAAGGGCAAAAAGAATCAGCATGACAACTGAAGGGGTTGTAAAGCCTACAAATGCTAAAATTCCACCTAACAAACCGCCGCGCATTACGCCTATTCCTATACCAACCTGGCTGCTGGCCGGACCAGGTAAAAACTGGCACAGAGCTACAAGATTCGCGTATGCTTGTTCATCAAGCCATTTTCTTCTTCGAACATACTCATCATGAAAATACCCTAAATGTGCGATGGGACCGCCAAATGAAGTTAATCCAAGTTTTGCTGAAACCATTAGGATTTCAAGAAGTAAAGAAAGTTTACTTTGTTTCATAAATCCCCCTTTTGAGCTACACGTGTATTAAAGATAAGTTTATCTGTTTGTTTTGAAATAATCATTTAAAATGGCACCATTAAATGTTAAAAATATGTAAATCCCTCTTTACATACTATACCGGGGTATAATATAATCTTTTCATCAGATAGTTAACAACATCTTCATGTTGGTTTTTCCAAAAGATAAATTAAGGTTTGTTAAGAACGTGCTTTAGATTGAGCACGCTCTCTTTTTCAAAAAAATATACCCTACATAGGTATTAAGGAGTGAGTTTTTATGAAAAAATGGACTATTTCTGCATTAGTTTACCTGTTTGTAATTGTAGGAGGATACTATGTTTATGCTTCTTTTACAGAACCAGAGTCTCATAATGATACAAATGCTCCACACAAACAAGAGGCAGAGTCCTCCCACGGTCAGGAGCATAAAGAAAATGGTAATAACCACGATGGTGAAAGTGAAGTCATTCCAAACATTCAAGTTGAAAATGGAGAATTGATCATTACGTTGAAGGATTTAGAAGGAAACCCTGTATCAGATTTAGAAGTGAATCACGAAAAATTGATGCATTTAATTGTTGTCAGTACGGATTTAAAAGAGTATCAACATTTACATCCTCAAACAAACGAGCCTGGAGTCTTCAAAGTAGCTCATTCATTACCAGCAGGGGAGTATAAAGCATTTGTTGATATTAAACCAACAGGCAAGGCATATGAAGTAGCCCCTATTTCATTCATGGTAGGAGAAAATCATACTGAACATGAAAAAGATTCGCTAACCGTTGACACCGAGTTAGCAAAGGAAGCTGGCGGCCATTCAGTTAAACTGTATCCAAGTTCATTAAAAGTAAATGAGGACATCCAACTTAAATTTGATTTAGCTGGAGATACCCCAGAACAGTATCTTGGAGCATTAGGACATGTCGTAATACTGGATGAAAGAGGAGAAAATTACGTTCACGTTCACCCACTTGAAGGAAATGAGCCTGTATTTGCTACAAAATTCTCAGAACCAGGGATATATAAGATTTGGGCAGAGTTTAAGTTTAACGGGCAAGTATTCGTTTATCCATACGTTGTAGAAATTAAATAGTCTATAGAAAGCACCGATACTTCACGGTGCTTTTGTAATGAAAATCGTCGCAAAAGTGTCAAAAACTCTTCATACGTTCAACATAATATCTCATTACAATTGTTATAGTATTAACTTAGTAAATAGTCAGTTTTTATCATCCATGAAAAATAAGGTGATGCTATGTACAATCTCATGAGTCAATTTAGTTCTTTTGTCAGCAAACCGTTTTTTATCATCGCCAATAACTTGGAGTCTTGGCCTATCATTTTTGCCCTGCTTTTAGGGATAGTGGGAGCTTTGGCACCATGTCAGCTAACCGGAAACATCAGTGCCTTAACACTGTATGGTAACCGCTCCTTTCAACAGAAAATTGTTTGGAAGGACGTAATTTTTTTCACATTAGGCAAAATAGCAGCCTTCTCATTGTTAGGTGGGTTGGTTTGGATATTAGGAAGAGAAATACAAGAAAACCTAATTTCCTATTTCCCTTGGATCCGTAAAATTATGGGCCCGCTGCTGATCATTGTAGGTTTGTATATGGTAGGATTGATAAAACTTCGAGGAACAATCAATTTATTTAAAGGATCTAAAGACTACAAACAGGAAACTCCATTTGGTTCATTTATGCTTGGTTTCAGTTTTTCGCTCGCCTTTTGTCCAACGATGTTTATTCTGTTTTTTGTTACTTTAATGCCGATTGTCTTGTCCAGTTCCTACGGCTTTATCCTGCCATCGATATTTGCTATTGGTACTGCACTCCCTTTAATCCTATTTATTTTGATTATTTGGTACTTAGGCGGGGGCGGATTACTAATGAAAAAGGGGAGAAAGATTGGAGCTTCCATTCAAAGAGTTTCGGGAGTATTGATCATCTTGTTAGGCATATTTGACTCTTTAACCTATTGGTCCTTGTAACATAACTCTTGGATAAAAAATATCCATTTATGAACAAAATGTGAAAGTTGAAAAAGAATCAATTAAACGATAAAAAATACTTTACATAGGGTAGGGGGGTATGGTTAAATATAGTTAAGAACCTTACCTCTTTTACAAGGTTAAAAAAAGTGTTAATTACGAAAGGGTGTATATAAATGGAAAAAGTTACTTTGAACGTACAAGGAATGTCTTGCGATCATTGTGTAAAAGCAGTTGAAGGCAGTGTTGGTGAACTAAATGGAGTAAGCACCGTAAAAGTTAATTTAAAAGCTAATACAGTTGACGTTGAATATAACAACCAAGAAGTGTCACTAGATAAAATTAAAGAAACAATTGATGATCAAGGTTACGATGTAGAATAAAAAATAGGAAAAGACACGTGCTACTGAAATAGCACGTTCTTTTTAAAATAAAATATACCCAAGCGGGGTATAAAGGGGTGACTTTTATGTCTCAAGCTTTAAAAGAAACCAATATACAAATCTCTGGAATGACCTGTGCTGCATGCGCCTTAAGGATTGAAAAGGGATTAAATAAATTAGAAGGTGTAGAAAACGCAACTGTAAATCTAGCCTTAGAAAAATCTGCTATTAAATACGATCCACAAAAATTAAAGGTCGAGGATATTGAAAAAAAGATAAGAGACCTTGGTTATGACGTGGTTACCGAAAAAGCGGAGTTTGATATTACTGGAATGACCTGTGCTGCGTGTTCAACAAGAATTGAAAAAGGCTTAAATAAACTAGATGGTGTTGTTAAGGCCAATGTGAATCTTGCGCTCGAAAAGGCGACCGTGGAATACAATGGGTCTGTTTTAACACCAGGTGACATTATTAACAAAGTTGAAAAGCTGGGATATGTAGCACATATAAAAGAAGACGTAAAGGAAACAACTGACCACCGTCAACAGGAAATTAAAAAGCAAACAGGCAAATTTATTTTTGCAGCGATTTTGTCCCTTCCTTTATTATGGGCCATGGTTGGACATTTTACATTTACATCGTTTATTTGGGTTCCGGAAGCGTTTATGAATCCATGGGTGCAGTTGGCATTAGCTACGCCTGTTCAATTTATTATTGGTTCCCAGTTTTACATCGGTGCCTATAAAGCGCTTAGAAATAAGAGTGCAAATATGGATGTACTGGTTGCTTTAGGTACATCCGCAGCTTATTTTTACAGTTTGTATTTATCAATCATGTCTCTTATGGAAGAAGCCCATGGAGTGGAGCTTTATTATGAAACAAGTTCCATTTTAATTACCTTAATTATTTTAGGGAAGCTTTTTGAAGCGAAAGCAAAAGGCCGGTCTTCAGAAGCAATCAAAAAATTAATGGGTCTTCAAGCTAAGAACGCCACAGTGGAAAGAAATGGGCAAGAATTAGAAATTCCGCTTGAGCAAGTAGTTGTTGGAGATATCCTCCTGATAAAGCCGGGTGAAAAAATTCCTGTAGACGGTAAAATTATTGAGGGAACTTCAGCCATCGATGAGTCTATGCTTACTGGAGAAAGTGTTCCTGTTGATAAGTCTGCAGGTGATGATGTAATTGGAGCGACACTTAACAAAAATGGTTTCTTAAAGGTTGAGGCAAAAAAAGTCGGCAGAGATACAGCACTAGCGCAAATTATCAAAGTGGTCGAAGAAGCACAAGGTTCTAAGGCACCAATCCAACGACTTGCCGATCAAATATCTGGTGTATTTGTACCCATCGTGGTGGGAATCGCCGTTCTTACTTTTATTATCTGGTTTGTGTGGGTTGCCCCAGGAAACTTTGGTGAGGCATTAGAAAAAATGATTGCTGTCCTTGTTATTGCTTGTCCATGTGCATTAGGATTAGCAACACCAACGTCGATTATGGCTGGATCGGGAAGGGCAGCAGAATTTGGGATTCTTTTTAAAGGTGGGGAGCATTTAGAAATGACCCATCGAATTACAACTGTTGTACTTGATAAAACAGGGACAGTAACAAATGGTACACCTGTTTTAACGGATGTAATTACAGACACAATGTTTAACGAGGAAGAAATATTATCAATGATAGGTTCTGCTGAAAAGCAATCGGAGCATCCCTTAGCACAAGCAATTTTCCTAGGGATAAAAGAAAAAGGAATTACTTTTAAAGAAGTTACTGATTTTGAAGCAATTCCTGGCTTTGGCATTAAAGCAATGGTCGATGGGAAAGAATTATTAGTTGGTACTAGAAAATTAATGAATAAATATCATGTGGACGCAGAAGCAGCATTCGGAAAAATGGATGAATTAGAAAGGGCAGGGAAGACGGCTATGCTTGCTGCAATCAACGGGCAATATGCAGGCACCGTTGCTGTCGCTGATACGATTAAGGATACCTCAAAGGGTGCGATTAACCGCCTTAAAACTATGGGGCTTAATGTCATTATGATTACAGGTGATAACCAGCAGACCGCTTTAGCAATTGCCAAAGAAGCTGGAATAGAACATGTCATTGCGGAAGTTCTTCCGGAGGGCAAGGCAGCTGAAATTAAGAAATTACAAGCCCAAGGAAAGAAAGTAGCGATGGTAGGTGATGGGATAAACGATGCCCCGGCGCTGGCGATTGCTGACATCGGGATGGCCATTGGAACCGGAACAGATGTGGCGATGGAAGCTGCAGATATCACCCTTATTCGCGGGGATCTAAATAGTATTGCAGATGCCATTTACATGAGTAAAAAGACAATTACGAATATAAAACAAAACCTTTTTTGGGCACTCGCCTATAATTCACTGGGAATACCATTCGCTGCACTTGGTTTCTTAGCACCTTGGCTCGCCGGGGCTGCGATGGCGTTCAGTTCTGTATCGGTTGTTCTTAATGCGTTACGATTACAAAAGGTAAAACTCTAGGTGTGGAACTTAATCTTAATACCAAAAGGCTGACACATAATTGTCAGCCTTTTTTACATTTATCACTATCTGTAAATATTATACTTAAATTACAAGGATTCTAATTTTATAAGCTGGGTGAAATAAGATGAATCATATTTTACTGATTGAAGACGAGCAAAGTGTATCAACCGTTATTAAAGGATATTTAGAAAAAGAAGGTTATAAAGTTTCTAGCGCAAAAAGCGGATTAAAAGGGCTGGATGTGTTTAATACAGCAGATTTTAAATTAATTATACTAGATTTGATGCTACCGGATATTAGCGGCGAAGAAGTTTGTAAAATAATCCGTCAAACATCGGATGTCCATATCTTTATGCTCACAGCAAAAGGATCATTAAATGACAAAATAGAAGGATTAAATATAGGTGCCGATGAATACTTAATAAAGCCATTTAGTCCAAGAGAACTAACTGCTAGAGTAAATGCTTTATTCAGGAGAATAGGTTCTAAATTTCCTTCATCAAAGGTTATTTATGATGATGGTTATTTATTAATTGATTGTGATAAAAGAGCAGTTCGCATACTAGAACAAGATATCCCGTTTACACCAAATGAGTTTGATATTATTTGTGCTCTCGTCACCGCAAAAGGGAATGTATTATCTAGAGAGCAATTGATAGATAAAATCTTTGGCGTTGATTTTAACGGGTACGATCGGACGATTGATGTCCATATAAAAAATATCCGTAAAAAGATTGAAAAAGACACAAAGAACCCTAAATATATTGTTACGGTAATGAAAGCAGGCTATAAATTTGGCGGTGAGAAGTAGGTGCAAACAATTAATAAAAGATTGAGTCTGTTGTTGGTCCTATCCACGGTGGCCGCTATCCTGCTAGTTACCGTTTTTGTTAATCTGACGGTTTCCAATAAATTTAACGAATACATGATTGATATTCAAAACAAGAGGTATGAAAGAATCGTTTCCTATTTTGAGGAAGCATATAAAAGGGAAGGGAAATGGTCCTCGGATACAGGGATTGAATTAATGCACGAGGCCTATATGGGGAATTATTGTTTGACCCTTTTAGATAGCAGTAAACAGGCAGTCTGGGGAATGGATCCAGATGACTTACAAACTCAAATCCATATCGGGGAAATGTCAGGACATGATAATGGCGTTTATACGACGAAAACATTTAAAATAAAAGCGAATGGTAAAATAGTTGGGTTTATTGATATCGGACAATATTCGTCAGTCCTTCTATCAGAGGAAGATTTAACCTTTAAATCTTCTATAAACAAAAGCATTATTGCTAGTGGTACCCTTGCGCTAATTATCATCATTAGCTTGAGTCTGTACTTCTCAAAGCAATTTTCTATTCCCATTCGAGCAGTAGCAAACATGTCTGTCCGCTTATCTCAAGGAAACTTTGATACCGTATCGAATATAAAAAGTAATATTACAGAGTTAGAGGATTTAAGGAAAAGTGTGAATATTCTTGCAGGTAAATTAAAACACCAGGACACTCTCAGAAAAAGGTTAGTATCAGATATTACGCATGAGATTAGAACTCCTTTAAATGTGATACAGAATAATCTTGAAGCGATGATTGATGGTGTATTACCTGTTACAAATGAGGGATTAAATTATTTAAATGAGGAAGTCATTCGTTTTGGAAAATTAATAAATGACTTAAATTTGTTAAAAGAGTTTGAATCTGAAGGTATCAAGATTAATTATGAATCTATATACCTTGATCATCTAATTTCAGAGATTTGTAAGGACTTCTATAGGGCTGCTGAAAATAAAAATTGTACGATTCAATTTGAAATCGCCCTGGACGAATACAAAATCAACGCGGATAAAGACAAAATGAAACAGGTGATTATAAACTTATTATCTAACGCACTTAAATTTTCAGATAGTAATAGGACGATTTTGATTAAACTTTATAAGGAAAAAAACACGATTATTATGGAAGTAATAGATGATGGGATTGGTATTAAGCAGGAAGATTTACCATTTATTTTTGAAAGGCTTTATAGAGGAGATAAGAGTAGAAGTCAAATTGAAGGAAATGGTATCGGTTTAACGATTGTTAAGAATATCCTTGAGCTTCATGATGCGTTGATTAAGGTAGAAAGTGAAGAGGGTGTAGGAACTACAGTGAAAGTCTATTTTAATACAACAAATTAACCCAAAACTCATCGCAGCACCCGCCATGAGTTTAAGCTCCGTATCAGTATTATTAAATGCATTAAGGTTAAAGGGCTTTATACCAGCTGGATAAATAAAAGAGTCTTGGTAATCAAACGATTACTAAGACTCTTCTTGTTGGTTATTGAATATATTTCGCTCTTACCTCTTCCAGGTCTACTGAATTTAGATCATCAACCACTTCAATAATTCCCAATAAATCTTTTTCATTTAGATAGATACCATACGAACCACTATTACTAATTGTAAATTCAATATTATTGACTCCTTTTGTCCCAGTAAAATCGGCAACAATCTGCATTGTTGATGAATTTAGGATCATAAAGTACCCTTCTGCATTATCAAAGGAAGATAGGTCTATGGCCATTTTTGAACTAATACCTTTATTAACCACCATAATAAGCGGCTCAAACTCATATCCGGTTCCTTTTATAGTAATTGTCTGCTCGTTAGCAGCCATTTCCGCTTTTTTAACTAATCGATCAGTCGCTGCCTTACTAAAATCGTCTCCGTAGATACTAGGCTGAGCAGGTTCCGCTGGAGGGGCAGTAACAGCAGAATCAACTCCATCTCTGTCACTGCTTGAAGCAGTGATAGCTTCTAGGTCATCTACAACTTTAATTACTCCACGCTTCATTCCCATCCAGCAGCTAAAATTCAGATCTTCACTACCTGGTGTGAATTCAATTAGATTATTTCCACTTTGTAGTTTCTGTTCAATATCCATTCCCGGCACTACAATCGTATTATTACAGCCAGTAATTTCTTCACCATTAATAACCCATTTAAGCGGCATTCCCTTTTGGACATAAAGAGTTTTTGGGGTATAGCCATAAACATTCGCAGTCATATTCAAGACTTGAACCCCATCTTTAATTGTTGCTTTTATCTCATCGGATGAGGAAGATGAGGCATTTGCATCACCGAAGGCTCCCGCGCTGGAAATTATAGCCATTGGACTAATATTCATGCCTGCCAGTGCAAGCCCTCTGTTACTCATAATAAGGCCGAGCATAATAATTAACACACCGCTGAACTTTAGTATTTTTTTTGTGTATCCTTTGGTCAACAACCCTGATAATGCGCCAAATGTCAGCATTAAAGGGACGGTTCCGATCGAAAACATAAACATAGATAAGGCACCAGCTGCAGCACTCCCTGTTCCTAAAGCAAATATTTGCATAGTTTGCAGAGGGCCACATGGCATTAATCCATTCAAAAGACCAACAAAAAATGGTGCTCTAGGTGTACTCATTGCTTTACAAGCCACATTTGGCATTTTAATTTGGAACTTTCTAAAGGCCTTAAAACCAGCCATATTAAAGCCCATCATAATCATGAAAACACCTGCAAATAACTGCAAACCTGCTTTTGCTGTTAGTGAAAGAGCGAAAACAGAACCGATGGCGCCTATAACCCCGCCTAGTACCGTATATGCGACCACTCTTCCTGCGTTATATAAAAGTGCTGGCTTTATTGCTTCAAACTTGTTCATGCTTTCTTTTCCAATACTTTGCGAAAGCATGATTCCACCGCACATACCTACACAATGGATAGATGTAATCACTCCAACTACAAATAATACAGCATATGAGGCATTATTAAGGTGTGATTCCATATCGTAATTCCCAGTATTGATTCCTAGTAATACAACGGCTGCAACTGCAATCATAATTCCAATAAACTTAAAGTCTTTAGGGCTTTCAGTGCTATAACCTACACTTTGAATGGCACTTTTTATTTTTTTTAAATCACATAAATGATCATTATATTCGATTTCGGCAAATTGACCGCTAAAACTAGCTTTTACATCGATGACACCATCTAATTTTTTTACTGTTCTTTCAACCCGCTTCTCGCAGGATGTACAGGTCATTTCATACACCTTTGTGCTTTCTATCTTTATGCTCATAAAGTATTCCTACCTTTACTTGTTAATAAAACCCACTAAATAATAGGTAAAGTATAGAGAATTTTTGTGTTGATGATATGAAGAAAGTGAGTACTAAAGTGAACAATTTGTAGACAAAATATAAACAAATCATGAACCACGTTAATATTTCAAAATTGCTCATACTATAAAAAACAAATTGAAAAGAGGAAAATAACTTGGAACCTTTTATGCCTCAATTAGTATACTTTGAACCTAGAGCATTAGAATACCCTCTTGGAAGAGAACTAAAAGAGAAGTTTGAAAAATTGAATCTTGAAATTCGTGAGACTACTTCACATAACCAGATACGTGATTTACCGGGTGATAATGAAAATCAAAAATACCGAAATGCAAAATCAACCCTTGTAGTCGGAATCAGAAAGACCTTAAAATTTGATACCTCTAAGCCTTCCGCAGAATATGCAATCCCTTTGGCTACTGGCTGTATGGGGCACTGCCATTATTGCTATCTGCAAACGACACTCGGCAGCAAACCTTATATCCGAACCTATGTAAACCTAGAGGATATCTTTGAACAAGCACAGAAATACATGGATGAGCGCAAGCCAGAAATCACACGGTTTGAAGCTGCTTGTACCTCGGACATCGTGGGTTTAGATCATTTAACACATTCACTAAAGAAGACAATCGAATTTATTGGACAATCGGAGTTTGGCTTGCTGAGGTTTGTAACAAAATTTCATCATGTCGATCATCTGCTGGATGCCAATCACAATGGGAGGACAAGATTCCGTTTTAGTGTTAATTCTCGGTATGTTATCAAGAATTTTGAGCCAGGTACTTCTTCTTTTGAAGATCGCCTGTCAGCTGCAAGGAAGGTTGCAAAGGCAAACTATCCTTTAGGGTTTATTGTCGCACCTATATATTTACATGAAGATTGGAAGGAAGGCTATCGTGAGCTTTTTGAACGTTTAAGTAATGAGCTTGTAGGCTTAGATATACCGGATATGACATTTGAACTTATCCAACACCGTTTTACTAAGCCAGCAAAGAACGTGATAGCAAAAAGGTATCCTAAAACCAAGCTTGAAATGGATGAGGAAAAGCGCAAATATAAATGGGGCCGCTATGGAATCGGCAAATATGTCTATCCAACAGAAGAGGCTAACGAATTAGAAACGACCATTCGCAGTTACATCAACGAATATTTTCCAAAAGCAATTGTTGAATATTTCACTTGAGAAATTTTTTGCTTGTACACCGTACTATTTTGATGACAAACCGCTTAAAGTGTAACAATGAGTACACCTTTAGGAGTGGCTGCCATGAAAATAGACGGTGTTTTTTCTGGAGGAGGCATTAAAGGTTTTGCCCTAATCGGGGCAATTCAAGAAATTGAAAAGAAAGGATTTCAATTCGAGCGTGTTGCTGGAACGAGTGCTGGATCGATTGTCGCGGCCTTAATTGCAGCAGGATATGGAAGTCATGAGATTGAACAAGTTCTTGATGACCTGGATTTAACAAAGTTCCTCGATGCACGAAAAATGATTATTCCTTTTCCGCTGGCTAAATGGCTTTTTGTTTATTGGAAGTTGGGTTTATATAAAGGGAATGAGCTTGAAAAGTGGATTGAAGAAAAGTTAGCAGCAAAAGGTGTAAGAACATTTTCGGATTTGCCGCCGCAGAACTTAAGAATAATTGCTTCCGACCTTTCCAATGGCAAGCTGATGGTCCTGCCAGATGATTTAGTTAGATATGGTATTCCGCCTGAGTCATTTTCAATCGCAAAAGCGGTAAGAATGAGCTGCAGTATTCCGTATTTTTTTGAGCCTGTTAAATTAAAATCAATGGATGGAGTAAACGTCATCGTTGATGGAGGAGTATTAAGCAATTTCCCAATGTGGCTTTTTGACCACGAAAATATACAAAAGGTACGACCTGTAATTGGAATTAAATTAAGTGCAGATGAATACGAGCATGAAAAACATAAAATCAAAAATGCAATTCAATTATTCGGTGCTTTGTTTGAAACGATGAAGGATGCACATGATTCACGTTATGTATCTAGAAAACATGCTAAAAACATCATTTTTGTTCCTTCTGAGGGGGCATTATCAATAGAGTTCCATCTGACAAATGAAAAGAAACAGGAATTGTTTGAATTAGGCAGGGAGGCGGCTAAGAAGTTCTTTAAGTCGTGGTGTTATTAGGTGTTATTAAAGGAAGAAAAATAAAAAATCGAGCGTTTATAATGACGCTCGATTTTTCTTTTTGCCCTTTTTGCCATCGATAACTGTTAAGTGAACAGGGGACTTCTTTTTTGTCTTGCTTTTCTTTAAAGAAGTAAGTGAACCAAAGGATGTACTTTTTGTAGACTGTTCTCCACCTTTAGTCTGCAATCGTTTTTTGGACTTCTTAGCTGCCTTTATAAAGGCCTGCTGCTCTTTATTCCTAGGATTTGATCTACGAATTAGTCTAAAAACAAAATAAATGGCTAAACCGACCAATGCGAACACTACGATATTCTTAAGAAAACCGATAGGATCACCTGCAAAAGCCCCGATAATGCCAATTATTCCCAAAACAATAACACTACCAACCAAAGGAACGGAAATCCGATTTTTCAAGAAAGCCACCTCCCTAAGAGCATCATAAGCATTTTCTTAATTTTTTAAACACACAAATAATAATGTTTTAGACATTTCTTCCATTTTTACAGTTATTTATCACTCTCCGTTAGTTCTTTAGGATTAAGACCGGAGATATATAGAAGATTCTGAACTTAATTTGAAAAATTTTATTGTACTTAATTTTATTCTACTTCAATCATGAAAAAACCTCTAGGAAGACATAATATTTCCAATTAAAAAGTTTTTCTATGCAAGTGGTTGGCAATTAAAGGGCATAATATGGTGGAATTCTGCTGGGTTAAGATTTTCAGTGAAGGCTGTGTTAAACAGGGCTGTTGATTTAGGCGCTACAATAACAGGTTCTAAAATGAATAGTATTCATCAACACACAGCCTATTTTAAAAACAGATTTTGAGGGGGTAGATTATTATGGCTAATGGACCAAAAAAATCAAATTATCCGAAACCTATGTCTTTTGCCGTATTAGTTTTCTGGACGGGATTATTTGGTGGTTTATTTTGGGGGACCATCGGTTTTTTAGCATACTACTTTAATTTTACTGAAATTCGTCCGAATGTAATATTAGGTCCTTGGGCGTTGGGCAACTGGAAAAACGAAATGCTGGGGACGGTTATTTCAATCATTTTACTTGGTATCCTTTCTGTTGGTGCAGCTTTTGTTTATGCCCTGGCACTAAAAAAATTTAATGGAATTTGGTTAGGCTTGGGATATGGGATTATACTCTTCTTACTGGTGTACTTAGTATTAAATCCAATTTTTCCAGGGATAAAGCCATTCTTAGACTTAAGTCGTAACACAGTTATTACCACTATTTGTTTATATCTGGTATATGGATTGTTTATTGGCTATTCGATTAACTATGAGTATGAAATCAATCATATGCAGGAAAACGAGACTGCCTCTTAACGCTTTATTAGTCTTTATAGACTTAGATGTGATAAAATAATTTTTGATATGGCTTCAATAGGGATTAAACTTATTACGGGATTACATACGGGAGAGTGGGACGATGGAAAAGATAGAGAAATTAAGATCAAGTTTTTCTTCACATGGAATTGATGGTTTTTTAATTACAAGTCAATTTAACCGTCGCTATATGACAAACTTTACTGGTTCGGCTGGGGTAGTACTCATAAGTGCATCCAAGGCGCAATTTATTACCGATTTTCGTTATGTGGAACAAGCTTCAAGCCAATGTGAAGGTTATGAAGTTGTCAAAATGACAGGGACGCTTGTGGAAGAAGTAGCGAAGCAGGCAAAAAACCTTGGTATTAAAAAGCTTGGGTTTGAAGAAGATCATTTAACATTTTCCACTTATAGAGCTTATGAAAAAGAACTCGAAGCAGAACTTGTTCCTATTTCAGGTGTTATAGAAAAATTACGCTTGATTAAGACAGGAGCAGAGATTAAGATATTAAAGGTGGCAGCAGATATCGCAGATGCTGCGTTTAAGCATATATTGGATTTTATTCAACCAGGAAAGACGGAGCTTGAAGTATCCAATGAATTAGAGTTCTTTATGAGAAAGGCAGGAGCAACTTCTTCTTCCTTCGATATCATTGTTGCCTCTGGGTACCGCTCTGCTCTCCCACATGGAGTTGCAAGCGATAAGGTGATTGAAAAAGGAGATTTTGTAACCTTAGACTTTGGTGCTTATTATGACGGCTATGTATCAGATATCACTAGAACAGTGGCAGTAGGTGAACCTGAGGCAAAGCTTAAGGAAATATATGACATCGTTCTAGAAGCCCAATTGAGGGGAATGGTAGGTATTAAACCCGGAATGACAGGAAAAGAAGCAGATGCACTAACAAGAGATTACATAACGGAAAAAGGTTATGGAGATTATTTTGGGCATTCTACCGGTCACGGAATTGGACTTGAGGTCCATGAAGGTCCGGCTCTTTCTTTCCGTTCGGATCTTGTTCTTGAACCAGGCATGATTGTAACGGTCGAGCCAGGTATCTACTTGCCAGGACTTGGCGGGGTTCGGATTGAAGATGATACTCTCATTACAAAGGACCATAACGAAGCTTTTACTCATTCTTCAAAAGAACTCATTATTTTGTAATAGACATAGGAGGATAAAACATGATTTCTGTTAATGATTTTAAAACAGGTCTAACAATTGAAGTGGATGGCGGGCTTTGGCGCGTTCTTGATTTCCAACACGTAAAACCAGGTAAAGGCGCTGCATTTGTTCGTTCAAAGCTTCGTAACCTTCGTAATGGAGCAATCCAAGAGAAAACATTCCGTGCTGGTGAAAAAGTTGAAAAAGCGCAAATTGATAACCGTAAAATGCAGTATCTATATGCCAGCGGAAATCAGCATGTTTTTATGGATATGGAATCTTATGAACAAGTAGAACTTCCTGCTAGCAATATCGAATATGAATTAAAGTTTTTAAAAGAAAATATGGAAGTTCATATCATGATGTTCGGTCATGAAACACTCGGTGTAGAATTGCCAAACACCGTTGTACTAGAAGTTACTGATACGGAGCCAGGGATAAAGGGCGATACATCTTCAGGTGGAACAAAATCTGCAACGCTTGAAACAGGACTTACTGTTCAAGTTCCTTTCTTCGTCAATCAAGGTGATAAATTAATCATTAATACGACAGAAGCTTCCTATGTTTCTCGTGCATAATTAGCTCAAAAAACTAAGGCCGATATATTCAGGCCTTAGTTTTTTTTATACTAAAAAAGATTATTACTTTCTCTATTGTGAAAACTTCACTAAATAGTAATATTTACTTTCAATTCAGGTTAATAGTTTTTGCTAAAATAAAAATAGAATTACATTCAATAAACAAAGGGGTGACACAGAAAGTGAAAAAATTTCTATCTCTATTGTTCCTTATTGCTGCGATAGCCGTATTTTTGGCAGCGTGCGGCAGTTCTAAAGATATAAATGTGACTTTAGATAAGAAGCATGAGCCATTTCCAGATTATGTTTTAAACTCTTCAGACTTAGTCCAGGAAACTTATGCTATGGTATCAAACTATCCGGAGGTTGTAGCAGGTGTTCCATGCTATTGCGGATGTTTTGCTTCAGATGGACACAAGAGCAATTTAGATTGTTTTATTGATCAATTTGGAGAAGATAATGCAGTGACCGGTTGGGATTCAATGGGCATAGCCTGAGACGTTTGTATCGATATCGCCCGGGAGGCGGTAGAAATGAATCTAGACGGTAAAAGCCCTAGTAAAATTTATGACTTAATCACTAAAAAATATCAAGATTATGGGGAACCAACTCCAACGCCGGAACCAAAGTAAGGGATAACCAATGAAAAAAATATTCTATAGCCTTTACGGTGTCATTATAATTGGGATAATTATCTGTATCATAAACAGTGGTATTTTTAACAGTAAAAATTCAAATGCAATTGCGGCAGGTGAGAAAGTTTATCAAAAGCAATGTCTGATTTGTCATGGAGAAAATGGCAAAGGTGAAGGTAAAAATGCTGGCACAGCTATCAATAATCAACGGTATTTAAATGCTGTAAGTAACAAAGACATTTATAATAGTGTTAAATTTGGCAGAGAAGGTACAGCTATGCCGAGCTATGGTCCGAGACTCTCAGAGGATGAATTAAACAATGTTGTTGCTTTTATAAGGAATTGGCAAACACAAGAGATAGAGTTTGATGTGCCTAAAAAAATTACTGGAGATCCTCTGAACGGTGAGAAACAATATAATATATCTTGTATTAACTGTCATGGAGATGCGGGTAGCGGCAAACCTAAAATGGGGACAGCTCTTTCTAATCCAGAATACCTGAAATACACCACTGACAAGCAAATTTGGATTGGTACTGCCTATGGGCGTGAGGATACCAGAATGGGACCATCTTTAAAGGGACTTGATGGGGTTCGTCAACTAAAGAAACAGGAAATCTCAGATATTGTTAGTTACATTCGATCGATAAAAGTAAAACAAAAATCACAAAATGATTACCTTGAACCTTGATTCCGATTATTGGGAATCAAGGTTTTTTTATATGAAAAATATTAACAAAACGTTCATTTTCAAACGAACTAGGTATATAGGATAAGGTTTATAGTACTAGTTAGGAAATGAAAAATAGGGAGCTAATTATTAGAGATAGGTAAATGTGAACATTCTGTGGGTAATTATTGACAAAACCGTAACGTTTTCTCTCCTTTTACAAAATGTTCAAATGTGAATCAACTATACATAGATGATTAATATTATATTTATTTCAAAGAGGGCTATAGTGAAAAATAGCGTTTTATAGGAGCTCAAGGAGGATTTGCATGCTTAAAAAAAAGTTGTTGGCTTTATTTGTAATTACATCATTTTTCTCTAGTTTTATTATTCCAAACGGATATGCTGAAACAACCTTTCAGCCAGAAAAGTTTCCCTATACTGAAATGCAAATTCAAGTTATGCCAGAGTTCGATTACCCAGAAGGCTGGGCAAAAGATACTCCGTCTTTACTTGTTGGGCAGTATGGAACTTTTACAAATAAGAGTGGACTGGATTTTAATGGAAAAGTTGAAATAGCGGTTCCAGCTAGTGAAAAAGGCTTCCAAGCATATCTAGTTGCAGAGTTTCCTGAAGACGATCAGCCAGAAGTGCAACGGCCATTTGATATTGATACACAAAAGGGAATCATTTCATGGAAGCCTTCAAAAGCAATTAAGAATAATGAGACCTATAGATTTGTAGTGGAGTACTATACCAGCGCAGTAGAAGTAAAGGATAAAAGAAGCTTTACATATGAATATAGCAACCCTACAGAGATTGGAATACTGGACGTAATCTTTTATGCCCCAATGGAGGCTAGTGAGATCACACTAGAGCCAAAGGCGCCAAATAATACACAAAGTGAATATGGTGAAGAGCTATTTTACTATCAATACAAAGATGTAAAAGCGGGTGAAAGCTATAAATATACTTTCTCCTATCAAAAAGATGATTTTAAATCGACTCTAGACGCTATCAATGAGAAACAACCGCCTAATGATGAAAACCACGCTAGTGTTAATGGTACTGCAACAGATCAAATTTCTGGTGGATCTGATGCATCTGGTGGCGACCGTCCTCTAATTGGAATGGGCGGTGCTATTGTAATAGGAATCGCTATTATCATTGCTGGTGTGTTTGTTTACTTAGGAATAAAGGGAAAATCACAGTCTGCATCCAAAACTTCAAGTTCTAAAGCAGCAAACCATCGTCCAAAAAAGCAACTAGTAAAAAAAGAGATGAAAACGATTAGTAATGACGATAAAAAGGAATTACGGAAGAAACTTCTAAATGGAAAAATTGATCAAGAAACATATGATGAGGAAATGAAAAAATTAATTTAATGGGGTGAATGGGATGAAAAAGAATACGATTGTTATGCTTGGTGGATTTATTATCGCCGGTGCTATTGTTTTCTTACTTATGGCTGCAACACCAGGATCAAGTGGGATTGAGTTAACTATGAATCAGCTTTTGGAGAATCAAGAAAAGCATAAAGATGATTTTGTAACAGTAGAAGGACTACTAATCGAAGAATCTATTAAATGGAACCAAGATAAAATTGAGTTGAAGTTTGATTTAAAAGATAACGAGGGTAACTTAATGCATGTTATTCATAATGGAACCAGACCAGATAACTTCTCTGAAGGTGTTATTGTTATCCTCCAAGGAGCACCTACTAAAAAAGATACATTTGTTGCTGAAACCGTTAAAACAAGATGTCCTTCCAAATATGAGGGTGAAGATATTGAAAACTATGACCCTGAAGCACATAAAAAATTATTAGATCAGCCACCAGCAGAAACCGATCAGGCAAAATAATAAGAAGGTGACGATATGTACTTATTTGCTAACGCAACAATATACGTAGGTTTAGCGCTTGCGATCTATTCACTCCTCATAATCACATTGGGGATTAGCACGAAGAATCAAAAATTAGTAAACAGTGGTAAAGGTGGAGTAATATCTATTTTAGTTTGTGCATCAATGGCTATGCTTTCTCTCTTCTACTTACTAACAACCTCTCAATTTCAATATGAATATGTTAGTGATTATACGAGCAGTGAACTGCCAATTATTTACAAGCTTACAGCACTTTGGGCAGGAAATTCTGGATCTTTGTTGCTATGGACTTTCTTTTTAGTTCTTTATACCGTAATGATCGCCTTCTCAAGAAAAATGAAAGGAAATCCAATGGTTCCGTATATTTCCGCTATTCTCTTAGGAAATATCGTTTTCTTCTTTTTAGTTCTTGGTTTTGTTGCTAAACCTTTCGTCCTCTTGGATCAAGTTCCAATTGAAGGTCATGGTTTAAATCCAATGCTGCAAAATCCAGGTATGATTATTCATCCTGTTACACTTTACCTGGGTTACGTAGGACTTGCTATTCCATTTGCGTTTGCAATGGCAGCACTAATCTTGAAAAACGTCGATGATTTTTGGATTAAGATGACTAGACGCTGGACAATAATAGCTTGGTTGTTTTTGAGCCTTGGAAATATATTTGGCGGGCAGTGGGCTTACACTGAACTTGGCTGGGGAGGTTACTGGGCGTGGGATCCAGTCGAGAATGCGTCCTTTATGCCTTGGTTAACAGCAACTGCGTTCTTACATTCAGTCATGATACAAGAACGGAAGAACATGTTGAAAATTTGGAACATAGGCTTAATCATCACTTCTTATGCCTTAACATTATTTGGTACATTTTTGGTCCGAAGTGGTGTTCTAACATCCGTCCACGCATTTGCAAATTCAAATCTAGGGTTATACTTTTTAATTTTCATGGGGATAGCGGTTATAGGTGCACTTTATGTGTTAATGAGCCGTTACAATTTGCTCAAACGAAGTGCTGGAGAGTTCAATTCCTATATATCAAAAGAAAGCAGCTTTTTAATTAATAACCTTTTGTTGGTAGGAGCAGCATTTGGTGTTTTCTGGGGAACAGTTTTCCCGCTAGTATCTGAAGCAGTAAGGGGTACGAAAGTTACAGTAGGTATGCCATTCTTTAACACCGTTCAAGCACCCATTCTACTTTCTATGATGTTTGTCATGGCTGTTTGTCCATTGCTGGCTTGGCAGAAGTCATCATTAAAAAATTTAAAGAAGAACTTTTTAATACCAGCAATCCTTGCGATAGTGGCAATGGCGTTAATGATTGTACTAGGTATTCAAAAGGCATGGGCCGTTATCGGCTTTGGTGTTATTGTTCTATTATTTATCACTCACTTCCTAGAGTTTTACCGTGGTGTCAAAGCTCGTAGAAAAATGACAAAAGAAAAAGTTTATCTTTCAATTTACCGATTAATGACAAAAAACCGACGTCGTTATGGTGGTTATATCGTCCATATCGGAATTGCGTTTATCGCAATGGGAATTATCGGTTCACAAAACTATGATGTTCAAACGATGAAAACTGTTAATTTAGGGGATTCCATTGAAGTGAAAGATTATCGTATTAATTACGAGCGTTTGGACCAAAAAAGAGAAGGCATTAATGATATCGTTTATGCGGAAATGACCGTTTTTAGAAATGGAAAACGAATCGGAAATATTCAGCCTGAAAAAGTGTTTTATGGAAACTGGGATCAACCTTCATCAGAAGTTGGGTTAATCTCATCATTAAAAGAAGACTTATACGTTGTTCTGAGTGATTGGGAAGATGATGGAAAAGCAACCTTTATTGTAAAGATAAACCCAATGATGACTTGGCTTTGGATTGGTTCATTCATGATTGTTATTGGATCACTTTTTGCAGTTTGGAATGGGAAATATCAAAATATTACTCCGAGGTATACAGGAGTACGCAAAGAGGTGTCTTAATATGAAAAGTAAAATTTATATTGGACTCCTTCTGATCGCTTTTATTTTTCACGCTTCTGTCTTCCAAGTACAAGCAAAAGAGTTTGACTACAAATCTAAGAAATTTGAAGCAGCAGCATCCCAATTTATGTGCACTTGCGGATGTGGGCAGGACCATTTTGAATGTGACCCTAAAACTTGTAATCTAACAGTTGGCTTTAAAGAAGACATCGTTGAGATGATGAACAAGGGGTGGGATAAGGATAAAATTCGTGAATACTACGTCAATATTTACGGTGAAGAAATATTAACCGCACCGGAAAAAAGCGGGTTTAGTTTAGTTGCTTGGGTAATGCCTTTCGCTGCATTAGGAATTGCAGGAGTGGCGATATTCTTTATCATTCGTAAATGGGTGAAGAAAAAAGGTATGGATGAACTAACCCCAGATAGCGAAGACCAAACAGATGAAGTGGAAGAGGAAATCCTATCATCTATGATTGATGAACAACGCAAAAAGTACCTTTAGGATGTGAACATGATGCAAGAAATCTCGATCGTTTCCATGATATTTACAGCAGCTCTTGTGCTCATTTGTTTATTTCTTGTTCTAGCACCCTTCTTTTCTTTGAATTCATATTTAAGTTTCGCAAACAAAGGTCAAGATTCCGCGACAAATAAAGAAGTACTATTATCCACTCTTAACGAACTAGAGTTTGAATACAAAATGGATAAAATCTCCCACGCGGATTACAAAAACCTAAAGAAACAATATGAAGCACAAGTTGTCAGCATTATGAAGGATGAAGAAGAGCAAATGACATCGCAGACAGTCGACAAAGATTTAATGGCTGAAATAGAAAGAGAAATTGAGGCTTCAATGAAGAGTTATCAAAATAAAAAGGGGGAAGGAAAGTGATTAAAAAAATCACCGTTTTCCTCCTCGGGCTGCTGCTGCTCATTCCAATCAATGGAATGGCGGCTGCAGAATCAGCGATATCTGTTGATATGCATTATCTCGTCGTTAGCCCTGCAGAAGATGGTTCTACCAATATGATGAATATGGTGAACTATACCAATACAACAGCAGAGGAGTATAAAGGTGACGGCATGGGTGAAGCAGTTTTGAATGTCACTATCCCGACAGGAGCAATAGGATTTACTTTTTTAGATAATAAAATGGCTCAAAAACAGGTTGAAACAGGTTTTATTACTTCCGATCCTATCCCAGCGAACCAGACAGTAGTTTTGCCATACAGCTATAGAATCGCAAAGGGTGAGGAAATTAGCCTAAGCTTTGATTATCCTGTTCAAATGATGCAAATTCTTGTCCCTGAAGGAATGGGAAGTATTGTATTTAAGAACGTTACCGCCACAAATCAAGGGCTATTCAAGATGGATGATCAAAATTATCAGGGATACAGCGTTGAAGGTATACAAGCAAAACAAGTCTTTACGATGATTTATGACCAAGATAAACAGCCAGCCGCAAGTGATGCTCAAGGTTCAACAGAACAAGGTGAAAGTAAATCAAGTGGAAATGTAACAAAAACAGCACCTGCTTTCCATAATCCTGGTCATCTTCGCATGTGGTCACAATCACCACTTCGCAGCTGGGATCCACATGTTTTCTTAATTGTCATGGGTGCGATTATTATTGCTGCAATTTCCTACTTTTCCTATTTTAGCATGAGGGCAAGGGCGGAAGAAAAGAGGCTTGGAGCTGATAAGGAAGAATCAGCATTTAAAAACCTAATGGCAAAGCAAAAAGCGATTATGGATAAAATCCTTGAATTAGAAGAAAACTTCGGTGATGGAAATATGTCAGAAGAGGATTATCAAGCTAAACTTGCTGCATATAAACAGCATTTAGTACAAGTAAAAATGAATTTACGCCATTTTGTAGAGTAGCAGTCGGAATGCGAGGGATACTTGATGATTGAAATAAAAAAACTTACAAAGCAAGCCGACAATAAATTAATACTAAGAGGTATTGACCTATCAATTACTCAAGGCGAAACAGTTGCTATACTTGGTCAAAATGGTGCAGGAAAAAGCACCCTGCTTAAAGTGTTGGCAACATTAATCAAGCCTACATCTGGCCTTGTGAAGATTAACGGATTGGATTTAAAAAAGGATCATATTGAAGTGAAAAAAATGTTCGGTTATTTACCGCATTCCAGCTTGTTATACGATCACAACACGCCATTAGAAAACCTAGTTTTCTTTGGAAACTTATATGGTGTCAAGGATGTTGAAAATAGAGCTAGAAAACTTGTGAATGACGTAGGTTTGTCATTCTTTATCAATGAACCTGTAAAGAATTTTTCACGCGGAATGATTCAAAGGATTGCGATTGCTAGAGCCATTATTCATGAACCGAAAATCATGCTGCTAGACGAACCACATACCGGTTTAGATCAAGGCGCCATTACCATTTTAAACAATGTTGTCCTTTCTATGAAAGAGAAAGGGTGTACCACATTAATGGTAACACATGATTTCAAGCAAGCTGCTGCAATATGTGACCGGATTATTATAGTGAAAAACGGTAAGATTGCTGATGATTTTAAAATAAATAGTCAATCACTAAGTTTAGTTTCTGAAAAATATCAGGTTTTAGTAGAGGGGGGTTCCTGATGTTAAGAGCAGCCCTTACTATAGCAAAAAAAGATATCTATTCAGAATTAAGAACAAAACAAGTTTTGGGGACGATGATTATTTTTGCTGGGTTAGTCATCCTCGTACTAAGCTTTGCTTTTGACCCAGCAAACAATACGACAAAAGCAGTTATTCCCGGTGCTGTCTGGATTATCATAGTCTTTTCAGGAATATTGGGTCTAAATCGCTCGTTGGTATCAGAGCAGCGAAATGAAACGATGCATGGTTTAATGGTTGCGCCTATGGATGCTTCTAGCATTTATTTAGGTAAATTCATGGCAAACTTCTCTATGATATTGATAGTAGAAATTGTATCCATTCCTTTTCTCTTTCTCTTATTTGATTTTAAAATCACCGGCAGTATTCTCTATTTCATATTAGTTTTGTTTGTCGGTAGTTTTGGATTCATTGCGATTGGAACTTTTCTGGCTGCACTTGCTTCCAATTCCAAGAGTAGTGAAATGTTATTACCGCTTTTGCTTTTCCCAATGACAAGTCCTGTCTTGATTGGTGTTACGCAAGCTACAAAAATTATACTAACGAATATGGAGAAATTATCGACTGCTCTATCCTGGATGCAATTGGTCGCAGCCTATGATGTCATTTTCTTTGTTCTTTGTTTTTTACTAATTGAGTATGTTCTGGAGGTTTAAGAGATGAGTATGAATCTTGAAAGAGAAAAGGCACCTCTGCCAATAGTAGATTTGGCCCCAGTGAAAAGTTCTATGCTTACCAAAATATTATATGGTGGTATGGTAGTTTCAATGTTAGCGGCATTCTACTTTATTTTCATGTATGCTGAGGTTGAAAAGACAATGGGTGCTGTACAAAAGATATTCTATATGCATGTTCCATCAGCATGGGTAGCATTTTTAGCATTCTTCGTAACCTTTGTCTTTAGTATTTTATTCTTAATAAAACGTAAAAGAGTTTATGACACATATGCCTATGTATCAGCAGAAATAGGGGTTGTATTTACTGCTATCGTACTAACAACCGGTCCAATTTGGGCGAAATCTTCATGGAATACATGGTGGGCATGGGAACCACGCTTAACTACAACATTAATTCTTTTCTTCCTTTTTATGGCCTATCTTATGGTTCGCCAGATGGATGGAGTTTGGGATAAAAAAGCAAGACTTGCTGCGGTATTTGGGATT
This sequence comes from Neobacillus driksii, assembly GCF_013409995.1. Lineage (GTDB taxonomy): Bacteria > Bacillota > Bacilli > Bacillales > Cytobacillaceae > Neobacillus > Neobacillus driksii. The sequence continues at coordinate 390,129 of NZ_JACCBX010000003.1, read as the reverse complement.
ATCGGGTTTGCAGATGTTCCCATTGTATTCTTCGCGATTCGCTGGTGGCAATCAAAATTCCATCCGATTGTTTTTGGGGATGGTCCTTCACAAGAAGGCGGTGGAATTGCACCTAGTATGCTTGTTGCATTGTTGGTTACGATTGCCGCATTCACTTTCCTATATGCATACATCCTTCATAAGGGAGTATCATTTGAAAATATGAAAATTAAAGTAGGTCACTACAAAGAAAAATTACGAGAAAAATTGGAAAACTAGGAGGAATTAATCATGGGGTTCATGTATGCTGCGTATTCAGTAGTTTGGGTAATTATTTTTGGTTATATGCTATTGATTGGAAAACGACATAACAGTCTTAAAAAGGATATCGAGTTTTTAAAACAATTAGATAGGTAGAAAAATGAAAAAGGCCTGTTTAAACAAAACAGGCCTTTTCTATAAAACTACTTATTGCTGTCAGGAGGTAGTAAAATGAGCAGACGAGTCATTAACTTACTCGTGTTGTTTCTTTTAATTGGAATGTTTGGCTTTTTTGGATATAGTTTAGCTAGCAAAGGTGACAATACCGATGTCGGGGATCAAGCCTATAATTTCGAACTGCCAAATTTAGATGGGACAAATACGAAGCTTTCTGATTACAAAGGTGAAATTGTTATTCTGAATTATTTTGCTTCATGGTGTAAACCATGTGTGGATGAAGCTCCAGAGCTTGAGGCATTTGCAAAGGAATATGGTGACCAATACCGATTAATCATGATTAACAAGGGTGAAACAAAGGACCGAGTTAAAAAGTTTCTAGAAAAATATAATACACCTGCTGTTTATGTATTTGACTATAATTCTAAAATAGCCAAAAAATATAATGTGACGGGACAGCCGGAAACATTTGTCATTGACCGAAATGGAGTCATAAGGGAGCATTATAATGGTCCTGTTACATCGCCACAATTATATGAAATGGTAAAGAAGTATGACCAATAACGGTAAAAAGGATTGAATCACTATTCGAGTGATTCAATCCTTTTTTTATCCACCAATTGGATGATAGTTATAATCTGCTGCAACACTTGCTTTAATAATCAGTTGACCTGGCTGAATCTGAGTTGAACTAACTCCTTTAGAGAACGCTATTTGTTGGAACTCTAAGGGCTGAATCATTTCGCCGCCTTCTGTAACAAGAATTGGAGTGGGATTGAGTGTCACTCGTAAGGTATTGGCGATGGTTTTCGCTTTATTGCCGGCATTGACTAAAGCGACGGTGAGTGCTTGTTGGTAATAAGATTCTTTGTACCTCGTTGTAAACTGAACATTCGCCACATAGTTAGCGCCGTTCTCGACAGCTGTATCTACCACTTTTCCAATATTGTTTAAATCTTCTATCTTCACCTTCAAAATATGGGTGATTTTATAACCCCGGAAAATTTGTGTTCCTTGATCATAGTCATATTCGGGTTCAATCCGGTAATCAAAGGTTTGTATCCGATCTCTTTCAATCCCCAATCTCATAAGAGAATCAATTACTTTCTTTGCAGTCATTGAATTCTGTTGTTGTACCCCAATTAATTCTTTACCCTCCGTAACTACACCCAGATTAACCGAAGCTGTGTCTGGCTGAACTGCGATTTCTCCTTCTCCCCTTACTTTAATCAAGTAGTTCCTTTGGCTCAGGATATTACTCTGTCCAGGTTTCTGACTATACATGTTTTTCCCACCCTTATTAATATTTCTTATATATAAAATACGTTTATCTAAATGGAGTATTCCTAGTTCTAGTAACTCTCATATAAAAATAGAATATAAGAGTATTTTAAAAGAATAGATTTTCAAAGTCATAATGCTTATCAAAGGGCATACATTTTAAATAATGAGACAAGCAACACAAGGAGGATGAAATGTGGAAACGATCCTAAAATTCTTGCCCAAAAACATTGCCGATCTAATCAGTAAAATCCCTCCTAATCAAAAAGCAGAATTGGAAGAAATCAGAATTCGCATCGGACGCCCTATAGAAATTACGATGAAGGGAGCTCCTAGATTCCTATCGTATATTATTCAGCAAGAAGATGCTTTCCATTTAATGAATAAAATCAGCCAATTCTCCATCTATACGCTTGAGGAAGAGCTTAAGCGAGGGTATATAACAGTTTCAGGAGGTCATCGAATTGGACTTGCAGGAAAGGTGATCCTTGAAGAGGGAAAGGTAAAAGCCATAAGGGATATTGCTTCTTTTAACATCCGGATTGCCAAGGAGAAGTTAGGAATAGCAGAGAAGATTATGCCCTATATATTTAAGGATTCCTGGATGCATACAATGATTGTTGGTCCTCCCCAAACAGGAAAAACAACGCTTTTACGGGATATCGCCAGAATTATCTCAACCGGAAACCAAGAAAAAGGTATGTACGCATATAAGGTAGGGATTGTGGATGAACGTTCCGAAATTGCTGGATGTGTAAATGGAATTCCTCAAATGTCATTCGGTCATCGTCTAGATGTGTTAGATGCCTGCCCGAAAGCAGAGGGAATGATGATGATGATTCGTTCCATGAGTCCAGAGGTATTGGTGGTGGATGAAATAGGTCGTATAGAGGATTCAGAGGCTATTCAAGAAGCTGTCCACGCGGGAATAAAATTAATTATGACTACACATGGGTCCAGCTTGGAGGAAGTAAAAAATAGACCATCATTAAGATCCATTTTCGACCAAAACATATTTCAACGATTTATTGTATTAAGTAGGTCTCAGGGCCCGGGAACTGTTACACATATTTTGGATGGAAGTGGAAAAGAACTGAGTCAAAAAGTGAGAGTGATGTAAATGGTTAAGTTAATTGGCGCCATTTTTATTATACTCGCCACCACTTGGACAGGCTTTGAAGCCGCCAAACATTTAAGCGAGCGACCGAGACAGCTTAGGCAGTTAAAATCTGCACTACAATCACTTGAAGCAGAAATTATGTATGGTCATACACCCTTGCATGAGGCTGCAAGGAGATTGGCCGCGCAACTATCAAAGCCATTGTCATCCTTCTTTGAAAACTTTGCAAAGAAATTGACTGACACTGAAACAACAGTAAAAGAAGCCTGGGAAGACAGCTTAAAGGAGGTTTGGAAACAAACAGCTTTTAAACAAGGTGAATTTGAAATCATGAAACAATTCGGGGAGACCCTGGGCAGGCATGATCGTATTTCCCAGCAAAAACATATTATGCTAACTCTTTCCCATCTTGAAAGAGAAGAAGCAGATGCTATTGAAAGCCAAGCAAAATACGAAAAAATGGTAAAGAGTTTAGGGTTCTTTTCAGGATTATTGTTGATTATTTTATTAATTTAGGAGGAAAAGCAATGGGCCTAGAAGTGGATATTATTTTTAAAATAGCAGGAGTGGGCATAGTGGTTGCGTTTTTGCATACCGTTCTTGATCAGGTTGGGAAAAAGGAATATGCCCAGTGGGTAACACTATTTGGCTTTATTTATATTTTGTTTCAAGTTGCCTCAATTGTTGATGATCTCTTCCAGAAAATAAAATCTGTCTTTTTGTTTCAATAGAAAGGAGGGCTTTGCCATTGAAATTATTAAAATAGTTGGCGTGGCTCTTGTCGCAACCTTCCTAGCATTAATAATAAAAGAGCAAAAACCTAATTTCGCTTTCCTCTTAATTGTATTTGTTGGCTGCAGCATTTTCCTGTTTTTAGTTGATAAAATTTATGAAATTATTCATATGCTTGAAAAACTTGCTGTGAATGCAAATGTAAATCTGATCTACGTTGAGACCATTCTAAAAATCATTGGAATCGCCTATATTGCTGAGTTTGCATCTCAAATTACCAAGGACGCTGGCCAGGGGGCAGTGGCTTCTAAAATAGAACTTGCTGGAAAGGTGTTAATTCTTGCCATGGCAATACCAATATTAACTGTGATGATTGAAACAATAATCAAGCTGATTCCAAGCTAGTCTTTTGAAAACAAGAGGTGAAAAATGATGAAGCAACGGCTGCAGTTTATTCCCATTATGATTCTATTATTTTTATTTTTTACTTCAACAAGTGTACAAGCTAACGAAGAAGCAAATGTTGAGAGCACACCTCTATCGCCACAGGAATTAGTGGATGCCCAGCTTGAAACAATGGATTTAACAGAACTTAAACAATATTGGGAGGATATACAAAATAAATATGGCGGCTTCCTCCCTGAAAGCCAGAAAGGCAGTCTGTACGATTTTGTCAAGGGAGACAAGCAATTCTCCTTCAAGGAATGGACCCATGGAATCATTAAATTTTTGTTTCATGAATTCGTCGTAAATGGAAAACTGCTTGGTTCTTTAATCCTTCTTACGATATTCAGTATGTTTCTTCAATCGATGCAAAATGCATTTGAGAGCAGTACGATCAGTAAAGTGGCGTATTCCATTGTCTATATGGTCCTAGTCATTATTGCCCTTAATAGTTTTCATATCGTCATAGAATACACCAATGAGGCAATAGGCAGTATGATTTCATTCGTGCTGGCACTGATTCCGCTTTTATTAGCCTTAATTGCTTCGTCTGGAGGAATAATCTCAGCCGCTTTCTTTCACCCGGTTATTTTGTTTTTAATGAATATCAGCGGAATGTTCATGCAATTTGTTATTCTCCCGCTTCTCTTTTTGGCCACGCTTTTAAGTATTGTCAGTACGATGTCCGACCAGTATAAGGTGACACAGCTGGCCCAGCTTTTAAGAAACTGGAGCATTGGCTTAATGGGACTTTTCTTGACGGTTTTTCTGGGAGTTATTTCGGTCCAGGGCGCTTCTACCGCCATAACAGATGGTGTGGCCATTCGTACAGCGAAATTCGTTACAGGTAACTTTATCCCTGTCATTGGCAGAATCTTCACTGACGCAGCAGATACAGTAGTTAGTGCTTCCGGATTATTGAAGAATTCAGTTGGTATTGCAGGAGTAGCCATTCTCCTCATTATCGTTGCTTTCCCTGCTTTTAAAATCCTGATGATTGCGTTTATCTATAAATTTGCAGCAGCGATATTACAGCCCTTAGGCGGGGGTCCAGTAATAAAATGCTTAGATATAATCAGCAAAAGTGTTATCTATGTTTTTGCTGCACTAGGTATTGTCTCTCTCATGTTCTTTTTAAGTATTACAGTAATTGTCGCAGCCGGGAATTTAACAATGATGATGAGATAGGGGAGAACGTTATGGAGTTTTTAATAGAATGGGTTACGAATATCATCCTATTTATTCTTTTAGCAACTGTTATTGACATGCTGCTGCCTAATACAGGTTTACAAAAATATACGAAAATGGTTACAGGACTCCTGCTTATTGCGATCATCCTTACACCAATTTTCAAGCTAATCTCTAAGGACTTTGAAACAGTGATGGCTCAAATTCCAACTTTTCAGGATTCTGGAGAAAAAAATATGGAAAATTTAATAGAAATGCAGAAAAAAGAAATACAAGCCTCCAATCATGCATATATTTTAGAAACAATGGCTGTCCAGCTTGAGGAGGGAGTAGAGGAGGAGTTGATGGAACAATTTGGTTTAGAAATTGCAAAAATAGAGCTAACAACCAAGAATGAGAGTCAAGAATCATTCCCTGACAACCTAGAAATGGTTACAGTGCACCTACAGCAGCCTGAAACATCCGTCACGACAGTTGAAGCCATACAACCAGTTAGTATTACTACAGATACACCTCTTCCATCTAAGGATCCAACAGAAGAATCCGAAAAAATCGCCGCATTTCTTTCGAAACAATGGAATGTAACCGAAAAAACAATTGATGTCTCGGTTGAAGGGGGGATGAATAAGTAGAATGGAAAATAATAAAGGACCATTTTCATGGTTGAAAAACATATTTGCTAAGGGTGAGACTTCCGATAAAAAGTCCGGGAAATATCAATATATGATTCTAGTACTATGCATTGGCGCGGCATTCATGATTGTCGGAAATGTAGTTTTCTCCGATAAATCAGCTCCACTTGATAGTAAGGCCGTAACCAGCACCCAAGCAGAAGCAACAGATGTTGAGGCATTTAGCCTTAAGAAGGACTCAAATAATAAAAGTATTGCTGGATATGAGGAAGAGTATGAGAAGCAGCTTAAGAAGGCACTAGAAGAAATGCTGGGTGTCGACGATGTAACGGTGGTAGTGAACATTGATTCAACTGACAAGAAGGTGCTTGAGAAAAATACTGTAACAAAATCCCAAACAACGGAAGAAAAAGACAACGAGGGTGGGGAACGAAAGGTACAGGATACCTCCACGGACGAACAATTAGTCATCATTCGTGAAGGAGAGAAAGAGGTACCCATTGTAGTTGAATATCAAAAACCAGCAATTCGTGGAGTGCTAGTGGTAGCGAAAGGTGCAGAAAATATTCAAGTTAAAAAATGGATTATCGAGGCAGTAACAAGGTCGCTTGATGTACCAAGTCATCGCGTTGCCGTAATGCCTAAAAAATAAAAGGAGGATTTTAAAAATGCTATTGAAAAAACAAACAGTTTGGTTATTAACAATGTTGAGTTTGGTGGTTGTATTATCCGTTTATTACATCACTTCACCTGAACAAAAAAGTAATGAACTTGCTGCAGTAAAACAAGAAGAGAAAGCAGATCAAAAGGAAAAAGAAACGAAAACTGATTCTGAAGCCAAAGAAGGCGACACTGTTATTTCACAAGTTGCAGGTGATGAAGAATTTGAAGCGCTTCGGTTAAAGCTTCAAGATGATCGCAGCGAATTAAAGGAACAATTAAACGCTGTAGTTGCCACGACTGATCTTCCTGCTGCTGAAAGAAGCGAAGCAGTGGACCAAATGAAAAAATTAAATGAAATTGCCCAAAAGGAAGAAATGCTTGAAACGTTAATTAAAGCAATGGATTATGAAGATGCACTTGTAAGAGCAGATGGTGCCACAGTAAAAATTATCGTAAAGTCTAAGAAAGAGTCTTCTAAATCAGAAGCAAATGCGATTATTCAAATGGTTAAGAAAGAAATTGGCGAAACTAACTTTGTTGCTGTTGAATTCCAGCCAACTAAATAAATAATCTTAAAGGAGAGCGCAGGCTTTCCTTTTTTTATTGTTCGTTAACAAGATTATTGAACTTTAATAAGGTATTAGCGTATAGTATTAGTAGTTAGTCTTAATTTTGCAGGACAAGGAGTGTTTAGATTGTTAAAAGTACAAGAAATTCGAGAATTAATTAAATTAGTTGACCAATCAAGTATTGATGAATTTGTATATGAGAACGAAGGTTCAAAAATTAAAATGAAAAAGCATACTGGAACATCAACTGTGACAACGGTACAGGTACCACAAGCAGCCGCGCAGGCAGTTCCGGTCGTACAGCAAGCAGCACCAGCTGCTGTTTCAAGTACAGCACCAGTACAAGAATTAAAGCAGGAAGAAGCAGTAACTGTAAAGCAGGCTGATACATCTAATTTACACAAAATTACTTCGCCAATGGTTGGAACTTTTTATGCCTCACCAACACCAGAAGCCGACGCATATGTTAAAGCTGGATCTGTAGTTTCGAAGGATTCGATCGTATGTATTGTGGAAGCGATGAAATTATTTAATGAGATTGAGGCAGAAGTAAATGGTGAAATTGTTGAAGTTCTTGCGAAGAATGGTCAATTAGTAGAATACGGACAGCCTTTATTTTTAGTGAAGCCGGAATAAGGGAGCGATAACTGGATGATAAAGAAACTGTTAATTGCAAATCGGGGAGAAATAGCGGTCAGAATAATTCGAGCTTGTCGAGAAATGGGAATTGAATCAGTTGCCGTTTTCTCCGAGGCAGACCGTGAAGCTCTGCATGTACAACTTGCAGATGAAGCCTATTGTATAGGACCGACATTATCAAAAGACAGCTATTTAAATGTTACTAATTTGATTAGTGTAGCGAAGCTGACTTCATGCGATGCGATACATCCTGGATATGGATTTCTAGCAGAAAATGCCGATTTCGCTGAACTATGCCGTGAATGTAATATCACTTTCGTAGGACCAAGCCCTGAAGCGATTACTAAAATGGGCACAAAGGATATTGCCAGAGAAACAATGAGAGAAGCTGGGGTACCGATTGTACCTGGGTCTACTGGGATCATTAATGATATCGATGAGGCGCTTGAGCTTGTTGAAAGGATCCAATATCCGGTAATTATTAAAGCGACTGCTGGCGGAGGCGGTAAAGGCATCCGTGTTGCAAAAAATGAGCAGGAACTAGTTAAGGGAATTAATATTACCCAGCAGGAGGCTCTGACTGCTTTTGGTAATCCAGGAGTATACATAGAAAAGTATATTGAGGATTTCCGTCATGTTGAAATACAAGTACTTGCAGATTCCTATGGAAACACGATCCACCTAGGAGAAAGAGACTGTTCGATTCAACGTAGACTTCAAAAGCTTTTAGAAGAAACACCTTCACCAGCTTTAGATGGAGAAATTCGTGCTGAAATGGGAAATGCAGCAGTAAAAGCCGCGAAAGCAGTTGATTATTCAGGTGCAGGAACGGTAGAATTTATATATGACTACCGCAATCGTAAATTTTATTTTATGGAAATGAACACAAGAATACAGGTGGAGCACCCAGTTACCGAAATGGTCACAGGTATTGATCTAATTAAGGAGCAAATCAGAGTGGCTTCTGGGGAAAGATTAACGATAACTCAACAGGATGTTACGTTTACGGGCTGGGCGATTGAGTGCCGAATCAATGCAGAAAACCCGGAAAAGAACTTCATGCCTTCAGCGGGGAAAATTAACATGTATTTGCCTCCTGGCGGCTTTGGTGTTCGTATTGATTCAGCGGCATATCCAGGGTATACGATTCCACCTTATTATGATTCCATGATTGCGAAAGTCATCACATATGGTAATAGCAGGGAAGAAGCAATCTCACGAATGAAACGTGCGTTAAGCGAATTTGTGATTGAGGGTATTCATACCACTATTCCTTTCCATTTAAAATTGCTTGAGCATGAAAATTTCGTAGAGGGTCAATTCAATACGAAGTTTCTTGAGTTACATGATGTGATGAAGTCTAGCTAAAATCTGGAGGTGTACTTTATGAGCGAGTATAATGTACTGGAAATGAGTCAAGGAAACAATGGGCATGGAAAAGTAGAAATTGCACCTGAAGTTATTGAAGTCATTGCAGGTATTGCTGCATCTGAGGTCGAAGGAGTAGCACAAATGCGTGGCAATTTTGCTACTGGCGTAGTAGAACGGTTAGGTAAGAAAAACCACGGCAAAGGTGTTAAGGTGGAACTTTCGGAAGAAGGGATTACCGTAGATGTATATTGCTTAATGAAATTTGGTGTATCCATTCCTTCAGTAGCAGGAAAAATACAAGATAACATTCGTCAAGCGTTGCTTAACATGACAGCTTTAGAAGCAGAGGCAGTAAACATACACGTAGTCGGCATCTCATTCGAAACCCAAAAACCAGAACCAGAAGTTGAAGAAGAAATTTAATTCATTGACCAAAGGAGATATCCTTTGGTTTTTTCTTTTTTACGGTTATTAGTATACTGGTTCTAGGTAAAAATAAGTTCTTACAGTGCGAATCAGTTTTAGTTATGCTATTATCTTTTTATGTACAAAACAACATCATGCAATGGTTGTATCAAATTCGACAAAAATTAATTACTATCTCTAAAGGAGTTAAATGTATAATGAAGAGAAGAACAGCAAGGGAAAAGGCGTTACAAGCTCTTTTTCAAATCGATGTAAGTAACACAGACCCATCTTCTGCAATTGAACATGTTTTGGAAGGTGAAGCTGGAGATGACTACCTAACAAAGCTAGTATTGGGAGTAGTCGAACAAAAGAATGAAATTGATCCATTTATTAAAGAAAATCTTGAAAAATGGACGATGGATCGTTTAGCAACGGTTGATAGGAATTTATTAAGGATTGCTATATATGAGTTACTATATTTCCGCAATGAAATTCCTGAAAATGTTATTTTAGATGAAGCGATAGAAATAGCAAAGATTTATGGGGATGAACAATCAAGCCGTTTTATTAATGGAGTCCTATCGAAAGTAAAAGAAAAACTATAATTAAGACATCTTAATCTGAATAAGGGGAGATACTCATGGCAGCAATTATTATTGATGGGAAAGAAATAGCAGCAAAGAAAAAAGTAGAAATTGCATCTGAGGTCCAAAAGCTGAAGGAGTTTGGGGTTACACCTGGACTTGCAGTTATTCTTGTTGGCAATAATCATGCATCGAGAACATATGTTACGAATAAAGAAAAAACTTGTCGAGAGCTAGGTATGCATTCCGTGTTGATTGAATTACCGGAAATGGCTACCCAGGAAGAACTACTAACAAAAATAGAGGAACTAAATGGAGATCCGGCTATCCATGGCATTTTGGTACAACTTCCACTTCCAAAGCATATCGATGAAACGAGAGTTATTGAATCCATATCTCCTTTAAAGGATGTAGACGGATTTCATCCGATAAATATTGGAAGAATGATGACGGGGCAAGATGCATTCTTACCGTGTACCCCTTACGGAATCATGGTCCTCTTAGAAGAAATGGGTATATCTGTTGCAGGTAAGCATGTTGTTGTGGTGGGGAGAAGTAATATTGTTGGAAAGCCTGTTGGTCAGTTGTTTCTCAATCAACATGCAACTGTAACCTATTGTCATTCAAAAACAGTCGATCTACAGCACCATACATCTCAAGCTGATATTCTCGTTGCTGCAGTAGGTGTAGCCAACTTTATTAATGCTGATCATGTAAAAGAAGGTGCAGTTGTCATCGATGTAGGTATTAACCGGAATGACGCAGGGAAGCTTTGCGGTGATGTTGCGTTTGATGAAGTAAGTCAGAAGGCAGGCTATATTACCCCTGTACCAAAAGGTGTAGGTCCCATGACGATTACTATGCTCATGTATAACACTCTTAAATCAGCTAAAAATACGTTGCGGTTCTAAAAAGGAGTTCCATATGCAGGAAAAAAAGTATTTATCTGTCCTCGCATTAACAAAATACATAAAAAGAAAATTTGATGCAGACCCTCACTTGCAGGATGTACATGTAAGAGGGGAAATTTCTAATTTCAAACAGCATTCAAGCGGACATATGTATTTTACCTTAAAGGATGAAAAAGCACGTATTCTTGCAGTGATGTTCTCAAGCCAATCACGTACTATGAAGTTTTTACCTGAAAACGGAATGAAGGTGGTTGTAAAAGGGGATGTCTCTGTCTATGAGCCAAGTGGTCAGTATCAAATGTATATTAAAGAGATGCAGCCTGATGGAATTGGGGAATTATTTTTAGCGTACGAGCAGTTAAGAAAAAGACTTGAAGCTGAAGGTCTATTCTCTATAGAGCAAAAAACGCCAATTCCGAGTTATCCGAAAACGGTAGGGGTTATAACATCACCAACAGGGGCAGCAATAAGGGATATTATTACCACTATTAAAAGGCGTTATCCGATTGCGAATATCCTTGTTTTACCAGCGCTTGTACAAGGCGAAAATGCTGCAGCATCGATTGCGCGCGCTATTGATAATGCAAACAAGATGAATGAGATAGATGTACTTATTGTAGGACGCGGAGGCGGCTCAATCGAAGAATTATGGGCATTCAATGAGGAAATAGTAGCTAGAGCCATTAATAAATCAGCTATCCCTATTATTTCTGCCGTCGGACATGAAACAGATTTTACGATTGCAGATTTTGTTGCAGACATGCGTGCTCCTACCCCAACTGCAGCAGCCGAACTGGCTGTTCCTCATATCGATGAATTAATGGAAAGACTGCTCCAACGGAAAACCAGGATGCTTCAATCTATGAACGGAAGATATCGATATGAAAAACAACGGTTAGAGCGTGCACAAAAGTCCTATGCATTTCGTTACCCACAGCGCCTTTATGAACAAAAGCTAGAACAGGTAGATAAATTAACAGAATCTCTTGTACGTGGTGCTGCTAGATTGACTGATTTAAAAAAGTCTAAGCATGAAACCATACATAACCGACTCATTCGTAACCATCCAAAAGTAGCATTACGAGATGCAGAGGTTAGATTTGAGCGTTCAAAAAAAGACATTCAACGTGCGATGGGACAAATCTTTTTGAAGAAACAAACAGAATTCGAAAGAATCCTCGCAACACTTCAAGCCTTGAGCCCGTTAAAAATAATGGAACGAGGATTCAGCCTCGTCTATTCTGAAGACAACGTATTAATAAAAAGTGTTAAACAAGTAAAAGAGAACGAACCACTTCAAATTCAATTAACAGATGGCAGCCTTCTCTGTAATGTACAGACCATAAAGGAGAGCGAGAACCGTGAGTAATGAACAAAAGATTTCCTTTGAGGAAGCAATGAATAAGCTGGAGCAAATTGTGGATAAGCTTGAAGAAGGGGATGTCCCACTCGAAGCGGCCATTGCCTTTTATAAAGAGGGCATGGAGCTGTCAAAGCTTTGTCATGATAAGTTAAAAAGTGTTGAAGAACAATTAACACAGATTATTACGGAGGACGGACGAAAACAAAACTTTACGATTGAAGAGGAGGAATAGGCTTTGACTACTAAAGTTCTAGATGCTTTTGCACAAGAACATAAACAACTGCTTGAATCAGAGCTTCGAACCTTGGTGGAAAAGCTGAATGCACCTTCTATTATTAAAGAAGCTATGTATTATTCTCTTGAAGCAGGCGGAAAGAGAATCCGTCCTCTACTCGTATTTGCCACGCTATCCGCTTTTGAGAAAGATCCCAAAATCGGTCTAATGGCGGCAGCTGCTATTGAAATGATTCATACCTATTCGTTAATCCATGATGATTTGCCAAGTATGGACAATGACGACCTAAGAAGAGGCAAGCCTACGAATCATAAGGTGTTCGGGGAGGCAGTCGCCATTTTAGCGGGAGATGCATTATTGACCTACAGTTTTCAAGTCATTGGCAAAACTCCTAATGAATTTGCTTCTTGTGAAACCAAACTCCAATTGGTTATGGAGATGGCTAAAGCTGCTGGGAGTGAAGGTATGGTGGGTGGTCAAGTGGCGGATATGGAAGGAGAGGGAAAAACTCTCACCATTGAAGAACTGGAGTATATCCATATACATAAAACAGGGAAGTTATTGAAATTCAGCGTCATAGCAGGTGCACTGTTAGGTGGAGCCAATCAAACTCAACTAGAAAACCTGTCAGCATTTGCCCATCATTTAGGACTTGCTTTTCAAATACAGGACGACATTCTCGACTTAGAAGGTAATCAGGAGTTATTAGGTAAACCTGTTGGAAGTGATTCCTCTAACGAGAAAAGCACCTATCCACAATTGTTGTCCATGGAGGGTGCCAAAAAAGCATTAAGACAGCAATTGGACTTGTCAAAACAACACTTAGAAAAGACTGGTCTTAACATTCAGTTACTCAAAGAAATTGCTGATCTTATAGCATCACGAGACCACTAAATAACAGGTATTTGAACAATAACGTAATTGTGTTATAATTGTTGTCAATGTAGAGAACGTTGTCAATGCCGTTACCACTTTTTTGTGATAGCGGCTATTTTTTACTAGGTGAATCGATAGAAAAAGTATGAAAGTGAGTGGTCCAAAAATGGATCTATTATCAATAAAAGACCCTTCCTTTTTAAAAGGGATGTCAAATCAAGAATTGGAGGTTTTGAGTCAAGAGATACGACAATTCTTGATTGAGAAACTGTCTGTTACTGGAGGCCATATTGGACCGAATTTAGGTGTAGTTGAATTAACCATTGCCTTACATAAATGTTTTGACAGCCCCAAAGATAAATTTATTTGGGATGTAGGACATCAATCCTATGTTCATAAAATTCTTACTGGCAGGGCTTGTGAATTTGATACATTGCGTCAATTCAAAGGACTTTGCGGCTTCCCAAAAAGGATTGAAAGCGAGCACGATGTTTGGGAAACCGGCCATAGCTCAACATCCCTTTCAGCGGCAATGGGGATGGTCATAGCTAGAGACCTGAAAAAAGAGAGTTCCTTTATTGTACCTATTATTGGCGATGGTGCGTTAACCGGAGGTATGGCGTTAGAAGCATTAAACCATATAGGTCATGAAAAAAAGAATATGATTGTTATTTTAAACGACAATGAAATGTCGATTGCACCAAATGTTGGTGCTCTTCATAATATTCTAGGCCAATTACGTACAGCCGGTAAATATCAATGGGTTAAAGACGAGCTAGAATTGTTATTGAAAAAGGTACCTGCTGTTGGAGGGAAACTGGCAGCAACGGCGGAACGTGTGAAAGACAGTCTTAAATATTTATTTGTATCCGGCATGTTTTTTGAGGAATTGGGTTTCACTTACTTAGGTCCTGTTGATGGACATGATTTTGAAGCTTTATTTGAAAATTTTAGGTATGCTAAAAAAACGGAAGGACCAGTCCTTCTTCATGTTATCACGAAGAAAGGGAAAGGTTTTCATCCTGCTGAAAGTGATACAAAAGGTACTTGGCATGGTACGGGACCTTATAAAATGGATACAGGTGCTTTTGTCAAACCAGATAAGGCACCGCCAGCTTGGAGCAGCCTAGTAAGTGAAACAGTTCGCAAGCTGGCTCGTGAAGATGAGCGTATTGTGGCGATAACGCCTGCTATGCCAGTTGGCTCAAAGCTTGAGGGGTTTGCAAGTGAGTTTCCAGAGAGAATGTATGATGTTGGGATTGCAGAACAGCATGCAGCTACAGTTGCTGCTGGATTGGCAACCCAAAATATGAAACCCTTTTTAGCGATTTATTCTACCTTTTTGCAACGAGCTTATGACCAGGTTGTTCATGATATATGCCGTCAAAATTTAAATGTTTTTATTGGAATCGATCGAGCTGGATTAGTAGGTGCAGATGGTGAAACACATCAGGGCGTATTTGATATTGCTTTTTTAAGACATGTCCCTAATATTATTTTAATGATGCCTAAGGATGAAAATGAAGGCCAGCATATGGTTTATACTGCGATGGCTTATGATGATGGTCCTATTGCGATGAGATTCCCAAGAGGGAATGGTTTGGGTGTACCAATGGATGAAACATTAAAGAGCATTCCAATTGGTACATGGGAGGTTCTGAAGGATGGCGAGGATGCGGCAATTTTAACTTTTGGTACAACAATAACGATGGCTCTTGAAGCGGCAGAAACGCTAGAGAAACAAGGGATTTCGGTAAAAGTAATAAACGCGCGTTTCATCAAGCCTTTGGATGAAAAGATGCTTAATGAGTTATTCTTAAATAATATCCCTATCCTAACCATTGAAGAGGCGGTCCTGCAGGGCGGCTTTGGAAGTTATGTCCTAGAACATGCACATGAAAAAGGATATTACCATCAAGCAATCGACCGGATGGGGATCCCTGACCAATTTATCGAACATGGTGATGTAGAGTCACTTTTAGAAGAAATTGGAATGACTACTGCAGAGGTTGTAAGAAGAATAACTATACTCGCACGAAAAAAACAACAAAGGGCATAACCTATGAAGAATAAAGAACGATTAGATGTTTTATTAGTTGAAAGAGGATTAGCAGAAACGAGAGAAAAAGCAAAACGTTCTATCATGGCCGGTCTTGTTTATACGAACGAAGAAAGGTTAGATAAGCCTGGTGAGAAAGTAAAAATAGATATCCCTCTAGCCATAAAGGGAAATGTTCTTCCTTACGTCAGCCGTGGTGGTCTTAAATTGGAAAAAGCATTAAAGATCTTTGATGTCACAGTTAAAGATAAGGTTATGCTCGATATAGGTGCCTCGACGGGTGGATTTACTGACTGCGCCCTGCAAAATGGAGCAAAAATGTCCTATGCTTTAGATGTCGGCTATAATCAACTTGCTTGGAAGCTGCGTCAGGATGAACGAGTAGTGGTAATGGAAAGAACCAACTTTCGATATGTAACACCTGCAGATTTAGCAGGTGAAATGCCTAATTTTGCAACGATAGATGTTTCTTTTATTTCATTAAAATTAATATTACCTGTATTAAAAACCTTACTTGTACCTGGAAGTGATATTGTGGCACTTGTTAAGCCGCAATTTGAAGCGGGTCGTGAGCAGGTTGGGAAAAAAGGTATTGTACGTGATGAAAAAGTCCATGTACAGGTTGTTAATAAAATTGTTGATTTTGCACTTGGACAAGGGTTTAATGCGATTAATTTATCCTTTTCTCCGATTACCGGTGGAGATGGAAATATAGAGTTTCTCCTCCACCTAAAATGGATGGGGGAGCAGGAAACCGGTCAAAATCAGTTGCCTGAACAGCCTGCACAAATTGTAAAAGATGCTCATTCGGAATTTAAATCTAAACAAGACGTGGAAGGATAAGCCTATGCTTTTCCTTCCTTTTTGGTTTGGATCTTTTTCATAGGCTGTGTTAAAGCAAATTGTTAATTTTGCACCCTGTTGATTGGAACGGAAGGCACGAAGACTCCTGCGGGAGTACGGGGCTGGGGAGACCCCGCAGGCGCTTAAGCGCCGAGGAGGCTCCCCGGCACGCCCGCGGAAAGCGAAGTGCCTCGGGACAGGCAAAGACCGCCTGTCCCTGCGATGATTATTCTAAGAAGCATTCCTTAGTGGAGTGGAAATCAACAGGTTATATTAACACAGCCTTTCGCAAAATATTAATTGTACTTCCTTAGCAAAATGGGCTAACATATGGGTATAAGCGACATTTTTGTACAAGATACGCAAATGTTTTAATAATTACGGGGTGAATCGATTGAATAAGGGTCAACGTCATATAAAGATTAGAGAAATTATCACTGCTAATGATATTGAAACACAAGATGAACTTGTTGATGAATTAAAAAGTGCAGGGTTTAATGTGACACAAGCAACAGTTTCTCGAGATATTAAGGAACTACATCTGGTTAAAGTTCCGTTATTAGATGGGAGATACAAATATAGCCTTCCGGCCGATCAACGTTTTAATCCATTGCAAAAATTAAAAAGATCATTGATGGATGCCTTTGTCCGCATAGATTCCGCAGGTCATTTATTAGTAATGAAATGTCTGCCTGGTAATGCTATGGCAATTGGTGCTTTATTAGATAACCTTGATTGGGAGGAAGTACTAGGAACCATCTGCGGCGATGATACGATATTAATCATTTGTCGTACACCAGAAGATACAGAGACAATAACAAACCGGTTCCTTGACATGCTTTAAAGGGGGAATATACCTTGTTATCAGAATTATCGATTAAGAACTTTGCTATCATTGAGGCCCTTTCCGTTTCTTTTGACAAAGGGCTGACCGTTTTAACAGGAGAAACAGGTGCAGGGAAATCCATTATTATTGACGCTATCCATCTGCTCGTAGGTGGCAGAGGTTCCGCTGAGTTTGTCAGACATGGAGAGGAAAAAGCCGAAATCGAAGGTCTTTTTCAAATTGATGAACACCATCCTTGTCATTCAAAGGCGCTTGAGTTTGGAATCGAAATTGAAGAAGGAATGGTTGTTTTACGGAGAGATATCTCTCGTTCAGGCAAAAGTGTCTGTAGAATCAATGGAAAGCTAGTGACGATATCGACTCTTCGTGAAGTAGGTTCCACACTAGTGGACATACATAGTCAGCACGAACACCAAGATTTAATGGATGAGAGCAGGCATTTACTATTGCTCGACCAATACGGGATTGAAGAAATTTCTCAGTCACAGGCAGAATATCAAGAAGTGTTTCACCGCTATGAACAAACGTCCCAGAAGCTTAAATCATTAAGTGAAAATGAGCAAAAGACAGCGCACCGACTGGATCTCATTCAATTTCAGTTTGATGAGATTCAAAATGCAAAATTAAAGATTAATGAAGATGAACAACTTTTCGAAGAAAAAAGAAAGCTTGCAAATTTTGAGCGAGTATTTGAGGCGATTCAATCCAGTTATAATGCTCTTACGGGAGAACAAAAGGGGCTGGATTGGATTAGTATGGTAATGGGGCACCTTGAAGATGCTGCTTCATTGGATTCCTCTTATAAAGAAATATATGAATCCGTTATGAACAGCTTTTATCAATTAGAAGATGCTTCTCGGACATTAAGGAATGATCTAGACGGATTAGAATATGATCCGCAGCGTTTAAATGAGATTGAAGAACGGTTAAATGAAATTAATCAATTGAAGCGGAAGTATGGAAAAACCATTGAAGAAATTTTAGAATACGCTGCAAAAATCGAAGAAGAAATCGAAACATTGCAGAATAAAGAAACTCATATAGGTCAATTAGAAAAACAATTAACATCCATTAAAAAGGACTTAATTCTTGAGGCTAAGCAGTTAACTGAACTCCGAAAACACTGGGCTGATAAGCTTACTAACTTAATACACAATGAGTTAAAAGAACTTTACATGGCGAAAACTGTATTCGAAATTCGATTTGAAACTATCTTACCCCATTTTTCTAAAAACGGAGTCGATCACGTGGAGTTCTATATTTCCACAAATCCTGGTGAACCATTAAAGCCATTATCAAAGATTGCCTCCGGCGGAGAGCTATCAAGAATTATGCTGGCACTAAAAAGTATTTTTTCAAAGCACCAAGGTGTTACCTCGATTATTTTTGACGAGGTGGATACAGGAGTCAGCGGCAGAGTGGCCCAGTCAATTGCTGAAAAAATATATAATGTAGCTGTTGATTCGCAAGTTTTATGTATTTCTCATTTACCACAAGTAGCGGCCATGGCAGATACTCATCTGTTTATTTCCAAGGTTACTGAAGGCGGCCGGACCAAAACTTCGGTCAGTCCACTTAGTGTGGAGGAGAAAATAAAGGAAATTGGCCGCATGATTTCAGGTGCTGAAATTACTGATTTAACTAAAAAACATGCCGAGGAATTGTTGTTTTTAGCTTCAGAAAATAAAAAAATTGAAAAGCTTCCCAATTAGGGGAGCTTTTTTATGTTGTATCAGGTTATAAATGGCGCAGATGCAGGCAAAATTAAAGATGTAGCCATTTCGATATAAGTGTGAAACAGAAGCGAGGAGAGTGAAGATTTTGAAGTTAGAAATAATTAGAAAGATCATTGGTGGAATTCTCCTTGTTTCATTAATCAGCGTTCTATTTTTTCAGCCATTTCAGCAGTACCTTGATATACCAAAGACCATTACAGTCTTTGAAGGACAAGATTATACTTTCCAAAAGGCTGTACCGGTATCAGCCTCATTAGTATCTCACAATCCAAATATCACACTTGAACAAGATCAAAGCAGCGTTTCCCTAACAGCCAGTGTAGACGGTAAAGATGAAATGTTACTGGAATTTGCAGGAATTCCGGTAAAAAAAGTCGATGTAAATGTCTTAAAGGATTTTAAAGTACAGCCAGGAGGACAGTCCATTGGTGTAAAATTAAACACGGTTGGCGTATTGGTCGTAGGTCACCATTTAGTTAATACCGAAGATGGAAAAAAATCACCTGGTGAAATTGCAGGAATAAAAATTGGTGATATCATTACCGAAATCAATGGAAACAAAATTGAAAAAATGACAGACGTAGCTCCTTTTGTACAAAATGCAGGGCAAAGCGGGCAGGCATTAGATATGGTTATAAGCAGGGAAAGTGGTAAGTTCACAACGAAGCTTACTCCGCTTAAAGATAAGGGCGAAAACTCCTATAAGCTTGGATTATATATTCGTGATTCAGCAGCAGGTATTGGAACCATGACTTTTGTTCATCCACAAACGAAAAAATATGGTGCTTTAGGACATGTTATTTCTGATATGGATACAAAGAAGCCAATAGTTGTAGAAGATGGTCAAATCGTTCGTTCAACTGTTACCTCGATTGAAAAAGGAAGTAATGGTGATCCTGGTGAAAAGCTTGCACGTTTCTCTTCAGATCGTGAAATTGTCGGAAATATCACAAAAAATAGCCCCTTTGGCATATTTGGGGTGTTAAATAGAGATTTAAAGAACGGAATTATGGATAAGCCAATGCCAATAGCCCTTTCTCACCAAGTAAAAGAGGGTCCGGCAAAAATTTTAACAGTTGTAAATGATGACAAGGTTGAAGAATTTGATATTGAAATTGTCAGCACTATCCCGCAGAAATTTCCAGCAACGAAAGGCATGGTATTAAAAGTTACCGACCCAAGGCTTCTAGAAAAAACGGGTGGAATCGTTCAAGGTATGAGCGGAAGTCCTATTATTCAGGATGGTAAGCTGATTGGTGCCGTAACACATGTCTTTGTCAATGATCCAACCTCCGGTTATGGAGTGCACATTGAATGGATGTTAAATGAAGCAGGAATTAACATATATGAAAAACCACAAGAAAAAGCAAGTTAAAACGAAAACGAAACTCCATTACAGCTAGACCATACTAAGAATAAAAACAAAATAGGCGATTCAGCCTATTTTGTTTTACATAAGATTATTCGACAAAAGAATGGAAGAATAAGGCATATATGCGAATTTAGTCGAAATTTAAAGGAAAATAAAGAAAAGATAAGATTTTATCACTATTTTAAGAAATATTAAAAAAACTAGAGGAATTTTAGTTGCATTGTCGAATTTCTAATTTAGAATAGAATTAAGACAATAAAAGATAAACGATAAAATAGAGATATGACCATTTGGATTTGAGGAGGAAATAAAGGTGAAAAAGATTAAAGTTTGTGTCGTTGACGACAATAGGGAATTAGTGGGGTTATTAGAGGACTATATTTCGTCCCAGGATGATATGGAGATTGCAGGTATTGCTCACAATGGTCAGGATTGTTTAGATATGCTTGAATCAACGGATACGGATGTACTCGTTTTAGATATTATTATGCCTCATCTTGATGGATTAGCCGTTCTAGAGCGCTTAAGAGAGTTGAAGAAAGGCGCTATTCCAAACGTTATTATGTTGACTGCATTTGGTCAAGAAGACGTTACGAAGAAGGCTGTAGAGCTTGGAGCGTCTTATTTTATTTTAAAGCCGTTTGATATGGAGAATTTAGGAAATCACATCCGTCAGGTGAGTGGTAAAAGCAGCCAGGTTAGCCGCAAGGTTCCTACCGGAAATTACCGGACACACACTGAACATAAACCAAGGAACTTAGATGCCAGCATTACAAGCATTATTCACGAGATTGGCGTTCCTGCTCATATTAAGGGATATTTATACTTACGTGAGGCTATTTCAATGGTATACAATGACATTGAATTACTGGGATCTATTACCAAGGTATTATACCCTGATATTGCAAAGAAATATAATACGACAGCCAGCCGTGTGGAACGTGCAATCCGACATGCTATTGAGGTTGCATGGAGCCGTGGAAACATTGATTCCATTTCCTCGTTATTTGGATACACCGTAAGCATGTCCAAAGCTAAACCAACAAACTCAGAGTTTATCGCTATGGTTGCGGATAAATTACGTTTAGAACATAAGGCCTCTTGAAAAGATCAATAATAAAAGTAAAAGCCTTCATTTCGGTATGAAGGCTTTTTTCATTAGATATAATGATTATTTATTTTCTTTTTCAAGTTCCATTAATTTTTGAATAAGTATATGCTGAGGCATGTGCATAAGCTTTTCTAACGGAACATTTAATTTTTCGGCAAGTTTAACAGCTGTTTCGGGCGATAATTGTAAAGGTTTCATTGTAAGAACTACCTCCATTCTTTAATTGGGAAGTGAATAAAATGACACAAATATTTGCTCATCGAGGTTATTCTGCACTTTTTGCAGAAAATACTATGAGTGCATTTATAGCTGCAGAAAAAGCAAATGCTGACGGTTTAGAGCTTGATGTCCAATTAACGAAAGACGGTGAAGTCGTGGTCATTCATGATGAAAAAGTTGATCGGACAACAAGTGGCACTGGCTTTGTTAAAGATTTACCTTTTAAAGAGATACGAAAGTTCAATGCCAATAAAAAAGGTGAGAAAAAGGAACCAATTCCATCCTTAATTGAGGTTCTTGAATGGATGCAATCCAATCAATTAGTTTGTAACATAGAGTTGAAAAATAATCTATTTCCTTATGAGGGATTGGAAGAAAAGGTCATTCAGCTAGTTCGAAAATATAACTTAAATGATCGAATTATTATTTCATCATTTAATCATTACAGTATTGTTTTAAGCTATCGGACAGCACCTGAAATCGAGACAGCACCGCTGTTCAATGAGCGAATTTATATGCCATGGATTTATGCACAGTCTATACGCGCAAAAGGAATTCACCCGAAGTTAGTGTCTGTATCTGATGAAATTATCAAGGGTTCAATGGAAAATGGTATAGCAGTAAGACCATATACTGTCAATAAAGAATCAGACATTAACAGGCTTTTAAGAATTAACTGTACAGCGATTATTACTGACGACCCTGTAAAGGCGTTAAAAATAAAGCAACAATTTGAAAAGAGACCGTAAAAGGCCTCTTTTATTTTTTTGTATTAGAAAACCTCGTTTGTACTTTATTTCTCTTTCTATCCCGATGAAAAATAAAGCCGGCAACGAATCCTAATCCACCAATGAATAATATCAGGCCTAATAGAAATTGAAGCCATAAGAAGGGGATTGGGCTTTGAAGAATCCCGAAAGTCATATCGCGCATTAATTTAATGCCATAACCAGCTAAAAAGCCTGGGATAACTAATATAAGTAGAGCAATAATCCGCCTCATAATTAAATCCTTCCAATTGTTTGATCAGTCATAAGAATTATACCTTCAAAAGAAATATTAGTACAAGGATATAATTTGTCAAGGCAAGTAAAAAAATATAGAATAGATAATGAAAAATATTGCATGTTTTCGATTATGTTGGTGTGAAAAAGTTTTCTTTTTCAAATATAATAAAGGGGCGAAAAAATGCAAAATGTGATGATTGTTGGTGCCGGTAAGGGTGGTACAGCGATCCTTAAATTACTCAACGAAACAGAAGTTTTAAACGTTCAGGTTGTGATTGATAGAAACCTTGATGCACCAGGGATTATGTTGGCACAAAGTGAAGGGATCACTACTGGGACAGACTGGAAGCCTTATATAAACGAGCAGATTGATATCATCATTGAGGTAACCGGGAATGAACATGTTTTTCAAGAGTTAAGGAGCATTAAGGACAAGAAAACGGTTCTAATTCCTGGCAGTGTTGCCTTTCTTCTAGCGAAGCTATTAGAAGAAAAGGAAGAGTTAATCGTTAAGCACCAGAATGCTTCCTATCAACAAGAACTAATCTTTAATGCAGCGAATGATGGGATGCTGGTAATAGATTCTACGGGGATAGTGATTCTATTTAATCGACGAGCGGAAGAAATGACCGGTGTAAAACGGGACCAAGCGATTGGGAAAAACGTTGTCGAAGTCATTCCTGAGAGTAGACTTCCATTAATTCTTGAAACGAGAAGAATAGAGAAAAATCAAGAAATGAATTTGGGGAACGGGCGGAAAATTATCACAACCCGCATTCCCATCATTGAAGAGAATGGAACTTTAATAGGTGCATTTGCAGTTTTTAAAGATATCACAGAGGTAGTGAACCTTGCGGAGGAAATTACCGATTTAAAAGAAATTCAAACCATGCTTCAGGCTATTATCCACTCCAGTGATGATGCGATTTCGGTAGTGGATGAAAACGGAAGGGGTCTTCTCATAAATCCGGCGTATACCCGTCTAACGGGTCTTACACAAGAACAAGTGATTGGTCACCCGGCAACAGCAGATATATCCGAAGGCGATAGTATGCATATGAAGGTTCTTCAAACAAGAAGAGCAGTCCGCGGGGTCCCGATGCGAGTAGGAGCTAATAAGCGGGAAGTCATTGTTAATGTCGCGCCGATTATTGTAAAAGGGAAACTAAAAGGCAGTGTTGGCGTTATTCATGATATGTCAGAAATTAAATCTTTAAACCGGGAATTGAATCGCGCACGACAAATCATCCGCACGCTTGAAGCGAAGTATACTTTTGAGGATATTATCGGCAGTTCTGAGGAAATGAAGCTTGCAATTGAGCAGGCGAAGCTGGGTGCTAAAACGCCGGCAACGGTCCTTTTACGAGGCGAATCTGGTACAGGGAAAGAATTGTTCGCCCATGCTATACATAATGCAAGTGATCGAAAATACAACAAATTTATACGTGTTAATTGTGCTGCCATATCAGAGACTCTTCTAGAAAGTGAATTATTTGGTTATGAAGAAGGGGCGTTCTCTGGGGCAAAAAGAGGGGGAAAAAGGGGCTTTTTCGAAGAAGCAAATAACGGAAGTATTTTCCTAGATGAAATAGGCGAACTTTCAGCTAATACTCAGGCGAAATTACTAAGAGTTTTGCAAGAAAATGAAATCATCCGAGTAGGAGGCACAAAACCCGTTCCGATAAATGTTAGAATCATTGCCGCAACCCATGTGAACCTTGAAAAAGGAATTGCAAAAGGTTCTTTTAGGGAAGACTTATACTATCGTCTAAATCGTATGCCAATACATATTCCGCCGCTTCGGAATCGAAAAGAAGAGATTCCTGTATTGTGTGAAAGGCTTATCCAAAAAATTAATCGCGATTACGGCAGAAATGTCGAGGGTGTTGCCCAGGCAGCACTTCTGAAATTAATCAATTATGATTGGCCGGGGAATGTACGGGAACTAGAGAATATTCTTGGCCGGGCAATGATTTTTATGAATTACAATGAAACATTCATTAACATACATCACCTTCCCGAATTAAGGCCTAAAAAGATGGGAACTGAACCACAAGTATCCGCCAATAGCGAACCAATCCAGCAGGATCGTTCCTTAACTGCAATGGTTGAAGATTATGAAACAGAAATTATCCAACAAACGCTTCAACGTTTTAATGGTAATAAGACGGCCGCTGCAAAAGCCCTTGGTTTGTCGGTTAGGAATCTTTATTATAAGTTAGAAAAATACAAACTTGAAAATAATAGCATGCAATAAATTTCATGGTATGAAAATAATTGCACTATCTAATCTGAGTTATAAAGCGTTTTCATAAGTTTTAACTTGGCACCGATATTGCATATTACATTTATGGAGTTGGAGTTGAAGATAGAAAGGGTTGATGACAACTTGTTGCTTGAATCACTAATAGACAAAGCAACCCAACTGGATAATATCACTGTAGCTGTTGCAATCGCAGAAGATGAAGAAGTCATAGAAGCGGTTATGGAGGCATTAAAGAGAAATCTTGCCAATTTTATATTATTTGGTGATAATGAAAAAATTAATACGATATTGAATGTGAGACACAAAGACCAACAAAAAAGTAATAAAAGTCTGACTGTTGTTCATGCTGATTCCAATACCATGGCCGCTGAACTGGCGGTAAGGGCTGTATCGACTAAGGAAGCAACTGTGCTAATGAAAGGGAATATCCCTACGAGCGTTCTTTTAAAAGCAGTATTAAATAAAGAATATGGTTTAAGAACAGGAAATATTCTATCACACGTAGCTGTGTTTGAGATTCCAGGTTACGACCGGTTTACCATCGTTACCGATGCAGGGATGAATATTGCTCCAGATTTAGAGGAAAAAGCGCAAATGATAAGAAATGCTGCAGCCATAGCAAGAGCGATTGGAATAGAATATCCTAAGGTTGCTCCTATAGCCGCCGTTGAAGTAGTGAATCCAGCCATGCAAGCGACTATTGATGGTGCTGCATTAACCGTTATGAATAAACGCGGGCAGATTACAGGCTGTATTGTAGATGGTCCATTAGCATTGGATAATGCCGTTTCTGCTTTAGCTGCCGAACACAAAGGTATTCAAAGTGAAGTAGCGGGAAGAGCTGATATTTTATTAGTTCCCGCCATTGAGGTTGGAAATGTCTTATATAAGTCATTAATTTATTTTGCAAAAGCAAAAGTAGGGGCTGTCATTGCCGGGGCGAAGGCTCCTATTGTATTGACCTCTAGAGCTGATTCAGCGGAAAGTAAGCTATATTCACTAGCACTCGCTATCTGCTCTGTTACCAAATAGATTTTTTAACTTAAGGGAGGATTTTTAACATGGAAATTTTCAAGTACTTAGAACAATACGATTACGAGCAAGTTGTTTTTTGCCAGGATAAACAATCTGGATTAAAAGCAATTATTGCTATACACGATACAACATTAGGTCCTGCCTTGGGCGGTACCCGTATGTGGACATATGAATCAGAAGAAGCAGCCATCATTGATGCATTACGATTAGCAAAAGGGATGACGTATAAAAACGCAGCAGCAGGGCTAAATCTAGGCGGTGGTAAAACTGTTATTATCGGTGACCCTCGTAAGGATAAAAATGAAGAAATGTTCCGTGCTTTCGGCCGCTATATTCAAGGGTTAAATGGAAGATATATTACTGCAGAAGATGTTGGAACAACGGTAGCAGATATGGATTTAATTCATGAAGAAACAGACTATGTCACTGGTATTTCACCAGCATTCGGTTCTTCTGGCAATCCTTCACCTGTAACTGCTTATGGTGTTTATCGCGGGATGAAAGCCGCTGCTAAAGCTGCTTTTGGTTCTGATTCTCTTGAAGGAAAAGTGATAGCAGTTCAAGGTGTTGGAAACGTTGCTTATAATCTTTGCCGTCATCTTCACGAAGAAGGTGCTCAATTAATCGTAACCGATATTAATAAAGAAGCTGTCCAGCGTGCAGTTGAAGAGTTTGGAGCACGTGCTGTAGATCCAAATGAAATCTATAGTGTGGAATGTGATATTTATGCTCCATGCGCTCTTGGTGCAACGGTTAATGACGATACCATTCCACAGTTAAAAGCAAAAGTAATTGCTGGAGCAGCCAATAACCAGTTAAAGGATACTCGTCATGGTGATCTCATTCATGAAATGGGTATTATTTATGCTCCTGACTATGTTATAAATGCTGGCGGCGTTATTAATGTAGCAGATGAGCTTTATGGCTATAACCGTGATCGTGCCTTGAAGAAAGTCGAGACCATCTATGCAAATATTGAAAAAGTTATTGAAATTTCTAAACGTGATGGTATTCCTACCTATTTAGCAGCCGATCGTATGGCAGAGGAAAGAATTGAAAGAATGCGTAATTCCCGCAGTCAATTCCTCCAAAATGGTCATCATATTTTAAGCCGTCGTTAAAAAAACGGAAAGGAAAGAGCGCTGAATAAAATAATTCAGCGTCTTTTCCCCTTTACTAAATGCCAAATGTAAAAAAATGGAGGTCTAATACGTTGCCTGATACTAAATATCGAATACTCGTCATCAATCCAGGTTCCACTTCTACTAAGATCGGGGTCTTCGATAATGAAATTTCCATTTTTGAAAAAACAATCCGTCATGATTCAGAAGTGATAAATTCATTTGATAATATTATTGATCAATATGAATTTAGAAAAACAACAATCCTGGAAACACTGGATAATGCCGGGATTAATATATCGAAGCTGAGTGCAGTTTGTGGACGCGGAGGTTTACTTCGTCCAATCGAAGGCGGCACCTATGCTGTCAATAACACGATGCTTGAGGATTTACGGACTGGTTTTGCTGGTCAGCATGCTTCAAATCTTGGTGGTATTATTGCCTTCGAAATTGCTTCTGGTTTAAATATTCCTTCCTTTATTGTCGATCCCGTTGTTGTGGATGAACTAGAACCCATTGCTAGAATTTCTGGTTTTTCCTTAATTGAGCGGGTAAGTATTTTTCATGCACTGAATCAAAAAGCTGTTGCACGAAGAGTGGCAAAAGAATTAGGAAAAAAATATACCGAATTAAATCTTATTGTTACCCATATGGGAGGCGGGATTACTGTTGGGGTCCATAAAGAAGGCAAAGTCATTGATGTAAACAATGGCCTCCATGGTGATGGGCCTTTTAGCCCAGAACGAGCAGGAACTGTCCCAGCAGGGGATTTAGTTGCGCTATGCTATTCAGGTCAGTACTACCGTGATGAAATAATGAAGAAACTTGTGGGTCAAGGGGGGCTTGTTGGTTACCTTGGAACCAACGATGCTGTCGAAGTTGAAAAACGAATTGAAGCTGGCGATGAAAAGGCGTCTCTGATTTACGAGGCAATGGCTTACCAAGTCGCAAAGGAAATAGGAGCAGCCAGTGCAGTATTAGCAGGAAAAGTGGATGCGATTGTGTTAACTGGCGGTCTCGCGTATAGTAAAGGATTTGTGAAATCCATCACCGATAGGATTAATTGGATCGCAGATACCATTGTCCATCCAGGTGAAAATGAACTTCAAGCATTAGCTGAAGGTGCACTAAGAGTTCTGCGTGGAGAGGAAAAGGTAAAAGAGTATCCTGGTACATTCAAAACAGCAAAAATATAACAATTTGGGGAGGAAATACAGTGTCACAAGAATACGATTTAGTCATTCTTGGCGGTGGAACCGGCGGTTATGTGGCTGCCATTCGTGCCTCTCAGCTTGGCTTAAAAACAGCAATAGTTGAAAAAGGAAAGCTTGGAGGAACATGCCTTCACAAAGGATGTATCCCAAGTAAAGCACTTCTCAGAAGTGCTGAGGTTTATGCGACAGCTAAGCATAGCGAAGATTTCGGTGTCATTACAAGTGAAGTTTCCTATAACTTCGGAAAAGTACAGGAAAGAAAAAATAAAATCATTGAACAGCTTCATAAAGGTGTTCAACATCTTATGAAGCAAGGGAAAATTGATGTGTATGAAGGACTGGGCAGGATATTAGGGCCATCGATTTTTTCACCAATGCCTGGAACGATATCGGTCGAAATGAATAATGGAGAAGAAAATGAAATGCTCATTCCAAAAAATGTTGTTATTGCAACAGGTTCGAGACCTAGAACCCTTCCTGGACTAGAAATTGATGGGGAATTAGTCATTACCTCTGACGAAGCACTAGAGCTAACAAACTTACCTTCTTCTATTATTATTGTCGGAGGCGGTGTTATTGGGATTGAATGGGCTTCTATGCTTTCAGATTTCGGGGTCGAAGTCACTGTTATTGAATACGCAGAACGCATTATTCCAACTGAAGACCAAGAAATCTCTAAAGAAATGCAGCGCCTGATGAAGAAAAAGGGAATTAAACTTGTAACCGGAGCAAAGGTCCTTCCAGAAACACTTGTAAAAGGTGATGGTGTTACGATTTCTGCAGAGGTAAAAGCGGGATTGAAAGAATTTAAGGCAGAAAAACTGCTTGTTTCGGTTGGACGTCAGGCCAATGTCGAGGGGATTGGTCTGGAAAATACAGAAATTCAGGTTGAAAAAGGGTTTATCGGAACGAATGAGTTTTACCAAACAAAAGAGTCTCATATATACGCAATCGGAGATGTGATTGGCGGCCTGCAGCTTGCACATGTCGCATCCCATGAGGGTATAATTGCAGTTGAGCATATTGCTAGAAAAGATCCTTCAGAGCTTAATTATAATCTAGTTTCTAGATGTATATATAGCAATCCCGAGGTATCTAGCGTTGGGATTACCGAGGAACAGGCGCGTGTTAAGGGTCATAAAGTAAAAGTGGGCAAATTTTCATTCCGTGCAATCGGGAAGGCTCTTGTATTTGGAGAATCAGATGGTTTTGTCAAGATTGTTGCTGATGAAGAGACCAATGATATTCTAGGGGTACATATGATTGGTCCTCATGTAACTGACATGATTACAGAGGCAGGATTGGCAATGGTATTGGATGCAACGCCATGGGAGATTGCTCATACGATCCATCCACATCCAACCCTATCAGAAGCGATTGGAGAAGCTGCACTAGCAGTTGATGGCAGAGCAATCCACTCATAATTATTTTAAAGTGAGCAAACGGGAGGTAAAAAATAAATGGCTGAAAATCGTCATCATGCATTAGGTTTAAGTGATGAAAAGGTTTTGGAAATGTATGAAACTATGCTTCTAGCCCGCCGGATTGATGAACGGATGTGGCTATTGAATCGTGCTGGTAAAATACCATTTGTTATTTCATGTCAAGGACAAGAAGCAGCACAAGTGGGTGCGGCATTTGCACTTGATAAGGAAAAAGATTATGTACTGCCATATTATCGCGATATGGGCGTAGTTTTAACATTTGGAATGACACCAAAAGAATTAATGCTCTCTGGTTTTGCTAAAGCGGAGGACCCAAATTCAGGCGGCCGGCAAATGCCTGGGCACTTTGGGCAAAAGAGAAATCGCATCGTTACGGGATCATCCCCTGTAACAACTCAGGTTCCACATGCTGTCGGTGTAGCGTTAGCGGGGAAAATGGAGAGGAAGGATCTCGTGACCTTCGTAACCTTCGGTGAGGGTTCCTCAAATCAGGGTGATTTCCATGAAGGAGCTAACTTCGCTGGAGTTCATAAACTGCCTGTCATTTTCATGTGTGAAAACAATAAATATGCGATATCTGTTCCGATTGAGAAACAATTAGGATGTGAAAAGGTATCTGATCGTGCAATTGGTTACGGTATGCCAGGCTTTACGGTTGATGGAAACGACCCATTAGAAGTATATAAAGTGGTGAAGGAAGCAGCAGAACGCAGTCGCCGCGGTGAAGGCCCTTCGCTAATAGAAACAGTCTCTTACAGACTGACACCACACTCTTCTGACGATGATGACCGTTCGTACCGCGCCCCTGATGAAGTGGCTAAAGCAAAAACAAAGGATCCAATTATTACTTTTGGTGCGTACTTAAAAGAAACAGGTGTAATGAATGATGAGTTGGAAAAAGAAATTAACGATCGTGTGATGAAACAAGTGAATGAAGCCACTGATTATGCTGAGAATGCACCGTATGCAGCACCTGAACACGCGTTGAAATACGTTTATGGTGATAAGTAAGGGGGATGTAACATGGCAGTAATTTCTTATATAGATGCGGTCACAATGGCCATTCGGGAAGAAATGGAACGTGATCCAAAGGTTTTTGTACTCGGTGAAGACGTAGGGGTTAAAGGAGGAGTCTTTAAAGCTACGCAGGGCTTATACGAACAATTTGGTGAAGAGCGTGTAATCGATACACCGCTTGCTGAATCCGCAATTGCCGGGGTAGGAATCGGTGCAGCGATGTACGGAATGAGACCAATTGCTGAAATGCAATTTGCTGATTTTATAATGCCTGCTGTAAATCAAATTATCTCAGAAGCGGCAAAAATTCGCTATCGTTCGAATAACGATTGGAGCTGTCCAATGGTTATTCGTGCTCCATATGGCGGCGGCGTACATGGAGCCCTTTATCATTCACAATCAGTTGAGGCGGTTTTTGCGAATACACCAGGATTGAAAATTGTAATGCCATCAACCCCTTATGATGTGAAGGGCTTATTAAAAGCAGCTATCCGTGATAATGATCCAGTGCTATTCTTTGAGCATAAGCGGGCATACCGGTTAATTAAAGGAGAAGTCCCAGCCGATGATTACACATTGCCAATTGGAAAAGCAGATGTGAAGCGTGAAGGTGAAGACATTACGGTTATTACTTATGGGCTTTGTGTTCATTTTGCCCTCCAGGCAGCTGAAAAATTAGCTAAGGATGGTATTTCTGCACATATCCTTGACCTAAGAACTGTATATCCGTTAGATAAAGAAGCAATCATTGAAGCTGCCTCTAAGACGGGTAAAGTGTTACTTGTTACCGAGGATAATAAAGAAGGCAGTATTATTAGTGAAGTTTCTGCCATTATTGCTGAAAATTGCTTATTTGAGCTAGATGCGCCAATTATGCGCCTGGCAGGACCGGATGTCCCGGCAATGCCATATGCACCAACAATGGAGAAGTTCTTTATGGTCAATCCAGACAAAGTTGAAAAAGCAATGCGCGAATTGGCAGAATACTAATAGGAGGTTGGAATCTTGGTAATTGAACAAATTAAAATGCCTCAGTTAGGGGAAAGTGTAACCGAAGGAACAATCTCAAAGTGGCTGGTTTCTGTCGGGGATAAAGTAAACAAATACGATCCATTAGCTGAAGTTATGACAGATAAAGTAAACGCAGAAGTTCCTTCTTCTTTCACAGGTACCATTAAAGAATTAGTTGCAGAAGATGGTGACACACTCGCGGTTGGAGAAATTATTTGTACCATAGAAATCGAGGGCAGTAATACTGAAGAAGTAAGTGGTAGTGAGCAAAAAACGGATGTGTCTGAAACAGTTGAGGTTCCCAATCATACAGATCAGGGTAACAAAGCCCGTTATTCACCTGCCGTTCTAAAGATTTCTCAAGAACATGGAATTGATTTAACACAGGTGACAGGCACCGGTGCAGGCGGCCGTATTACACGAAAAGATTTATTGAAATTAATTGAATCTGGTAATATCCCAACGGCGGGAGCAACGGCAGCAGCACCTAAAAAGGCTGAGGAGGCTCAACCTGCTGCAGTACAAGAAACTGTACCATCTGTTTCAACTCAGCCAGCTGCAGCTCCGAAGCAGCCAGTTCCTGCTCCGAGTATCCCTGTTGCAGCAGGCGATATCGAAATACCGGTAACAGGAATCCGTAAAGCAATTGCTGCGAATATGCTGCGCAGTAAGCATGAGGCACCGCATGCTTGGACCATGATAGAAGTGGACGCAACCAATCTTGTAGAATACCGCAATTCTTTAAAGGATGAGTTTAAGAAAAAAGAAGGTTTTAATTTAACATTCTTTGCATTCTTTGTTAAAGCTGTGGCACAAGCATTGAAGGAATATCCTCAAATTAATTCAATGTGGGCTGGTGATAAAATTATCCAAAAGAAAGACATCAATATATCGATTGCTGTAGCAACGGATGATGCCTTATATGTACCGGTTATTAAACATGCAGATGAGAAAACCATTAAGGGAATTGCCCGCGAAATTTCAGAGCTCGCTAGTAAAGTAAGGAATGGTAAACTTCGTTCTGAAGATATGCAGGGTGGAACCTTTACCGTAAATAATACTGGCTCATTCGGATCCGTTCAATCTGCCGGGATTATCAACTATCCCCAGGCAGCCATTCTACAGGTCGAATCAATTGTTAAGCGCCCTGTCGTGATGAATAATGGAATGATTGCCGTTCGCGATATGGTGAATCTATGTATGTCACTCGATCACAGAGTATTAGATGGACTTGTTTGCGGTCGATTCTTACAGCGAGTGAAAGAAATTCTTGAAAATACATCAAAATCTACTACATCAATATATTAGTAAATAACCGCCGCCGATTTGGCAGCGGTTATTTTTATTGCCTGATATGTCCATCTATCTTACAATAAAACTAAGTTAAATTTATTGAATATTAGTTTAATTATGAGTTCAAGGAAGGGGGATGCTGCGTTTGGATAAATTTCGGAATCAATCTTTTCCTTTAAAGACAGAGGAGGATTGGAAAGCAAAAGCAGAAGAATCTTTAAAGGGTAAAAGTATTGAAACATTAAAAAGCAGTACATATGAAAAAATAATTTTGAAACCGCTTTATTCTCGACAGGATGCTCAGAAAGAACCAGACTATCCAGGAGGATCAGATTTTCGCAGAGGCATTGATTCATTAGGATATGTAACAAATGATTGGAAGATAGCACAGCGAATTTCATATCAATCGGTTGCCGAATTAAAGGAAAAGCTCCAAGGGAGCATTGAAAAAGGACAAACCGCGCTCTCATTTGAAGTTTCAGAGGATCTTTTTGAATCAAAAGAAATGATATATGACATACTGGGAGATTTACCGTCTAAATTCCCGTTTGCCATTAATGGGAAAGGCCTACAATCAGCGTTTTTAGCAGCATTAACAGAACGTGAGACAAGCGCTAATCAAGTTAGCGGTTATGTTGGCAGCGACCCATTCTCTTTGTTTGTGGAGGAAGGATTCATCGCAGAAGAAGTTTTCAAGGTTTGGATGGATGATATAAAGCTTGCAAATGAAAAACTGCCAAATTTACGGACAGTTTTAATCAATACCTCTGCCTACCATCAAGGCGGTGCCAATGCTGTTCAAGAGTTGGGAATTGCAGCCGCCGCCGGTACATTCTATCTTCAGAGTCTATTAGATAGAGGTATGAAGTTAGAGGATGTTCTTAGAAGAATGATTTTTCAATTCTCAATTGGCAGCCATTTCTTTATGGAGCTAGCCAAACTACGTGCAGCACGTATTCTATGGAATAAGATTACGCAAGTTTATGGGGCAGATCCTAAGGACCGGGGAATGCTTATTACTGCAGAAACGTCTTCGTTCACAAAAACAGTTTATGACCCATATGTTAACATTCTTCGTGCTGGAAATGAAGGATTCGCAGCAGTAGTCGGAGGAGTCCAATATCTTCACATAACTCCGTTTGATGATATAACAGGTAGTTCACAGCTTTCAGAACGAATTGCAAGAAACACGCAAAACATTCTAAAGGAAGAAGCATATTTACAGAAAGTGGTCGACCCTGCCGGCGGCTCCTGGTACGTAGAAGCGTTGACAAAGGAGCTTGCAGAAAATGCATGGCAGTATTTTCAGCAGATTGAAGTAAAAGGCGGTTTGTTGGAAGTATTAAAATCGGGCTGGTTACAAGAAGAAATTACAGCTGTTCAGACCAAACGGGAACAGGATGTTTTTACAAGAAAACAAAGTATTGTTGGAACCAACATGTATGCAAATCTTGCTGAAGCAGCTGGTCCCGCTTCAGTACAGAGATATAATAACTATTTATATGGTGAGCGTTCTACTAGAATTAACATTAGGAAAATAAACAACGTGAGATTATCAGAACCATTTGAAAAACTGCGTAAACTAAGTGAAGAGATTAAAAATAAATCTGGTTCTAAACCAAATATCGGCATGATTTGCCTAGGCGAGTTAAAAAACTATAAACCTAGGTTAGATTTTATGAAAGGATTCGCAGCTGCTGGGGGGATTGAAGCGGTCGATAGTGGTTCTATTACCTCGCTGGAATCTGCCAAACAATTTATTTTAAGACAAGATACAAAATATTTTTGCTTTTGTGGAAGCAATAACCAATATGAATCATTTGGACACGAAATTCTATCAACACTTAATATAGAATTACCGGATTTAACTTTTTACTTAGCAGGTTTGCCAGAAAAAGACTTGCAAACAAAATGGGCAAGTGAAGGGATCAAGCAATTTATTCATATAAACAGTGACTGTTATGATATTCTTTCGAACATTCTTACAGAAATGGAGGTGGCACTAGATGAGCGTACAAAAGCCTGATTTCGAAAATATTTCCTTGTTTGCTGAACATGACTTCATTACGAAAGAACAATGGCAGCAACAGGTGAAAAACGAGATAGATACCTCCATTGATGATTTATTGTTTGAAACGAATGAACAAATTCAACTAAAACCACTCTATACATCTGATGACCGTGAAGGGATTCAGCATTTAGATGACCTGCCAGGGATTCCGCCATATACTCGTGGACCCTATCCAACCATGTATGTGAATCGTCCATGGACGGTAAGGCAATATGCAGGATTTTCGACGGCTGAGGAGAGCAATGCGTTCTATCGACGCAATCTGGCGATGGGTCAAAAAGGCTTGTCTGTTGCCTTTGATTTAGCGACACATCGCGGCTATGATTCTGACCACCCGCGTGTTGTTGGGGATGTCGGCAAGGCTGGGGTTGCTATCGATTCGATTCTTGATATGAAGACCCTTTTTGATGGGATCCCTTTGGATCAAATGTCAGTATCCATGACGATGAATGGTGCGGTTTTACCGATTCTTGCTTTTTTTATTGTTACAGCTGAGGAACAGGGAGTAACACAGGATAAGCTGTCCGGAACAATTCAAAATGATATTTTAAAAGAGTATATGGTCCGTAACACATATATTTATCCACCTGAGATGTCAATGAAAATTATCGCAGATATTTTTGAGTATACCTCAAAATATATGCCAAAGTTTAATAGTATCAGTATTTCTGGCTATCATATGCAGGAGGCGGGTGCGCCTGCTGACCTGGAATTAGCCTACACTCTTGCTGATGGGTTGGAGTATGTAAGGACAGGGCTGAAGGCTGGGATTGACATTGATAAATTTGCTCCAAGATTGTCCTTTTTCTGGGCAATAGGAATGAATTATTTTATGGAAGTGGCTAAAATGCGGGCTGCTCGTTTAATCTGGGCAAAAATGATGAAATCATTCGAGCCGAAAAATGAGAAATCAATGGCACTCAGAACTCATTCCCAAACATCAGGTTGGAGTTTGACGGAGCAAGACCCATTTAATAATGTCATTCGTACCTTACTTGAAGCACATGCTGCGGCAATGGGACATACGCAATCCCTCCATACCAATGCTTTGGACGAAGCGATTGCCCTCCCAACTGATTTCTCAGCTCGAATTGCCCGTAATACACAATTATTTTTACAAGAAGAAACGCGTATCACCAATGTAATT
This sequence comes from Neobacillus driksii, assembly GCF_013409995.1. Lineage (GTDB taxonomy): Bacteria > Bacillota > Bacilli > Bacillales > Cytobacillaceae > Neobacillus > Neobacillus driksii. The sequence goes on along the minus strand of NZ_JACCBX010000003.1, from coordinate 353,882 downwards.
GATCCTTGGGCTGGATCTTATTATGTTGAAAAGCTGACACAAGAATTGGCAGAAAGAGCTTGGACGCATATTGAGGAAATTGAAAATCTAGGCGGTATGGCTAAAGCGATTGAGACAGGTCTTCCAAAAATGAGGATTGAAGAGGCTGCTGCAAGGAGACAAGCTCAAATCGACTCAGGAAAAGAAACGATAATTGGTGTAAATCGATATCGTCTAGAAAAGGAAGAAGCAATTGATATATTGGATATTGATAATACTGCAGTTCGGTTAAAACAACTAGAGAAATTAACTAGCTTAAAAGCAGGCCGTGATGACACAAAGGTGGCAGCAGCTCTAGCAGCTTTAACAAAGGGTGCTGAAACGGGTGAAGGCAACTTGTTAGAACTTGCAGTTCAAGCTGCAAGAGTTCGCGCCACCTTGGGTGAAATATCCGATGCGATTGAGAAGGTTTCAAGTAGACATAAAGCTGTGATACGTTCTATTAGCGGGGTGTATAGTAAGGCATTTTCAAACGAAGAGGAAATTACTGAAGTTAAAAAGATGACAGATGAATTCCTCGAGAATGAAGGCAGGAGACCAAGAATTCTAATTGCAAAAATGGGGCAGGATGGACATGACCGTGGTGCCAAGGTCATTGCCACCGCCTTCGCTGACCTAGGGTTTGATGTTGATATCGGTCCATTATTCCAGACCCCGGAAGAAACGGCCATGCAGGCAGTAGAAAACGATGTTCATGTTATCGGAATGAGCTCATTGGCCGCAGGTCACAAGACTTTATTGCCACAACTTGCGCTTGAGTTAAGAAAGCTCGGCCGTGAAGACATATTGATCGTCATTGGCGGTGTAATCCCAGCACAGGACTATCAATTCTTATATGACAATGGAGCAGCGGCTATTTTCGGACCAGGAACGATAATCCCAGTTGCTGCCCAAAAGGTGATAAAGGAAATTTATAAGCAGCTTGGCTATGAGGAAGTGGAAAAATAGATGTCTGAGGATCTGAAACCGGAGTGGAGCGACCCGAATGAACCGGATAAATTCTCAAGCGTAATTAAACGGGGTCTGGAGCTGGAAGGTCAGCCAGTCACCATTGAGAGAAGCACCGTCTTTCAGAAACGCAAGTCTATGGAACCAACGATTGAAGCATTAGTTGATGGGGTTCTCGCGAGAAATAGAGGCCAGCTCGCCCGCGCCATCACACTAGTTGAAAGTAATGCTGAACAACATTTTCATAAGGCACAAGAACTTCTCCAAAAGCTCCTGGCCCACAGTGGTAAAGCGATTAGAATTGGGATAACGGGTGTGCCTGGTGCTGGAAAAAGTACATTTATCGAAGCGTTTGGCACCTATCTATGCGACCTAGGTTTACGCGTGGCGGTGCTGGCGATCGATCCGAGTTCGAGTTTGTCGGGTGGAAGTATTCTTGGTGATAAAACGAGGATGGAGCAACTGTCGCGAAATCCAAGGGCTTTTATCCGGCCATCACCAACGGCTGGAAAGTTGGGTGGAGTCCATCGAAAAACGAGAGAAGCGATGTTAATTTGCGAAGCTGCTGGCTTTGATGTGATTTTGATTGAAACCGTCGGAGTGGGCCAAAGCGAAGTAATTATTAGAGACATGGTCGACTTTTTCATGCTCCTTGTCCTAACTGGTGCCGGTGATGAATTACAGGGTATGAAGAAAGGGATCATGGAGCTGGCCGACGCCGTCCTTGTTCATAAAGCAGATGGATCCAATAAAGAAAAAGCGGAGCAGACAAGAAAAGAGTATAGCCGTATCCTTCATTTCCTTCAACCAGCTACAAAGGGTTGGGCGTCCAAGGCTTATACCTGCTCTTCTATAACAGGCGAGGGTATTAAAGAGGTTTGGGATGTTATTAAGGATTTTGAGGAGAAAGGAAAATCTTCTGGGGTGTTTGCTGAGAGACGAAAAGGGCAGCAGCGTGATTGGATATATTCTCTCATAACCGATCAGCTGCACTACAGCTTCTTTCACCATCCGGAAGTTAAACTCAAATTACCTCAATTAGAAAATGAAGTAATGGCTGGAGAAAAAACGGCTGCAACCGCTGTGGATATACTCTTCCATACCTTTCTATCAAGTAAAAAGTAGTGGCCATTAATTTATTGAAAATCTTTCTCATTGAAAAAGTTCCTATAAATTTGAAAGAAACACATTGTTACTGTTATCATGTAGTTATATCGACTTAAATTAGGAGTGAACAGTATGAGCATGGATTTCAATTTTTTCATGAATGATGTTGTGACTCAAGCACGTAATGAGATCACAGCAGCTGGCTATAAAGAATTAAGAACACCAGAAGAGGTTGAAGAGGCGCTTGAACAAAAAGGAACAACCTTAGTGATGATTAACTCTGTATGTGGTTGTGCAGGCGGCATTGCACGTCCAGCAGCGGCCCATGCCCTTCATTATGATAAACGTCCTGACCACCTTGTTACGGTTTTTGCAGGCCAGGATAAAGAAGCGACCGAAAAAGCACGCAGCTATTTTACAGGTTATCCGCCATCCTCACCATCTTTTGCCTTATTGAAGGATGGAAAAATCGTTTCAATGGTTGAAAGACACCAAATTGAAGGCTACGATCCAGCTACAGTAGTAGCAAGACTGCAAAAAGAATTCGAAGAAAACTGCGAAGAACTATAAATAGTAATCAAATGGGCTAATCTCCTTAAGCGGAGGCTGGCTCTTTTTTTTATTTTAAAAAAGTAATAATAAAATTTTATAAATATACTTGCATAATTATTTTATCCTGTGTTAAAATTCATTACGTTGCATAAATATTAAACTTTAACTCTTTAAAGTTAGTGAATTATTATAATTAATTTTCAGAAAATTATAGGAGGAAAACAAATGAAGAAGATAATGGGTTTATTCTTAATAATGATTTTAGCTGTTGGTGTACTTGCAGCGTGTGGTGAAACCAAAGGTGATAATGCAGGTGCAGGTGACAAAAAGACACTAGTGATGGCAACTTCAGCCGATTATGCGCCGTTTGAATATATTGAATCAGATAAAAGTGACGAAATTATTGGCTTTGATGTTGATTTAGCTAACGCAATTGCTGGAAAACTTGGCTATGAAGTTGAAGTTAAGGATATGGATTTTGGCGGTTTGATTCAATCACTTAAATCTGGACAAGCAGACTTTGTATTAGCGGGAATGACTCCAACAGAAAAAAGAAAGAAAAATGTAGACTTCAGTGATATTTACTATACAGCACAGCACATGGTTATCTCGAAAAAAGATAGTGCAATTGCAACAGTAGAAGATTTAAAAGATAAAACAGTCGGTGTTCAGTTAGGTTCTATTCAAGAAGGTAAAGCAGAAGAAATTAATGAAACGGTAGCTATTACAGTAGAAAATCGTAACCGTATCCCAGAGCTTATTCAAGAACTGAAAGCCGGTCGTTTTGACGCTATCATTATTGAAGACACAGTGGCTAAAGGATATCTTGATAAAGAGACTGATTTAACTAACTTTACCCTCAGCGATGACCCAGAAGAAGCAGGATCTGCGATTGCTTTTCCAAAGGATAGCGAGCTAACAGAGAAATTTAACAAAGAGCTTCAAAAAATGAAAGAAAACGGTGAATTACAAGAGTTGATTGTTAAGTGGTTTGGTGGGGAAAACTAATTATACAACCAAGACGTTCAGAAAGTCTTCTGAACGTCTTACTAATTTTATTATTTAGAGAGGACGGCAGTTGAATGAACTTAGATTTCACGCAATTCATTCCTTCGATGCCATACATTTTAGAGGGAATACTTGTTACACTTAAAATTGTCATTCTGGCAGGGATATTAGGATTTATTTTAGGAATAATCCTTTCATTTTTTAAAATTAGTAAATTCAAATTTCTTGGCTGGTTTGCTGACATCTATACCTCGATTTTTCGTGGTACACCATTAGTTTTACAATTGATGTTAATTTATTATGGATCACCACAGTTAGTCGGGTATCAAATTGAACCATACACAGCTGCGATTTTATCTTTTGCTCTTAATTCTGGTGCTTACATATCTGAAATTATCAGAGCAGGTATTCAGGCGATTGATAAGGGACAGCAGGAAGCCGCAATGGCGCTGGGTGTGCCTTACACAAAAATGATGTGGGATATCATCCTTCCTCAAGCCCTTAAAAATATCCTTCCAGCATTAATGAATGAATTTATTACCTTAACCAAAGAATCTGCAATTGTTACCACAATCGGCGTAATGGATATTATGCGTCGTTCTTATCAGGTTGGGGCAGAAAACTATTCATTCTTCGAACCATTATTGATTGCTGGTCTAATCTATTACTTAATGGTCGTGACTTTGACCTTCCTAGGAAAAGCGGTTGAAAGGAGAATGAGACGCAGTGATTAAGGTAGAAAATTTGCACAAAAATTACGGTAAGCTTGAAGTTTTAAAGGGCATTACCACGGAAATTAAAGCTGGAGAAGTGGTTGCGATTATTGGACCTTCTGGTTCAGGAAAGTCAACCTTCCTGCGCTGCATGAACCTTCTTGAAAACCCGACTAGCGGAAAAATTCTCGTAGGGGACCAAGATGTAACCGATAAAAAGACGAATATCATGAAGGTGCGGCAGAATGTTGGTATGGTTTTTCAACATTTTCATTTATTCCCTCATAAAACGGTTTTGGAGAATCTTACCTATGCACCAATAAAGGTTAAAGGGCTATCAAAAGCAGATGCAGAAAAGATTGCTTTTGACTTGTTAGATAAAGTTGGATTAGCGGAAAAAGCCAAAGAATACCCGACGAGATTATCTGGCGGACAAAAGCAGCGGGTTGCCATCGCAAGGGCACTGGCAATGGAGCCGGAAGTTATGCTTTTTGATGAACCAACCTCTGCTCTTGACCCTGAAATGGTAAAGGAAGTATTAGAGGTTATGAAATCCCTCGCGCATACCGGGATGACAATGGCAATTGTCACGCACGAAATGGGCTTTGCTCGTGAGGTAGCTGACCGAGTATTGTTCCTTGATGGAGGAGTGCTGGTGGAAGATGCAGCGCCGCAAGAATTTTTCACAAATCCCAAGAGCCAGCGCGCACAAGATTTCTTGCAAAAAATGCTCTAAAAAGGATAAGCTAGAGATGGTCTATATAGGCCATCTTTTTTTATTATTTTAAGGGAGTTTTCTATGAAATTTCGAATTGGTTACAGAACATTGAAGACAGCCGCGGGCACGGCCATTTCCATTCTAATTGCCCAACAGCTCGGGCTAGATAACTTTGCATCTGCAGGAATTTTAACGATTCTTTGTATTCAAGTAACGAAAAGAAGATCATTACGAACAGCTTGGGACCGATTTTTAGCCTGTGTGTTGGTAATGCCCTTTTCTGCGCTGTTTTTTGAAGGAATTGCCTACCATCCAATCGTTATTGGAGTCATGCTGTTATTCTTTATCCCGACAGTGGTTATGCTTAAAGCTACGGATGGAGTCGTTACCAGCAGTGTTATTATCTTACATATCTATTTAGCTAACAAGATTACCATGGATCTCTTTATCAATGAGCTTGGTGTTATTATCACTGGTATTGGTGTAGCGTTGTTGATAAATGTCTATATGCCAAGCGTAGATCAAAAATTAAGGGATTATCAAAGTAGAATTGAAAGCAATTTTAAAGTTATATTTTGTGAAATGGTTAATTATCTGAGAACTGGTGAGAGTGACTGGTCTGGTCGAGAAATAACGGAAACAGCACAGGTGCTGGATGAGGCGAAATCAATTGCAATTCTAGATGTAGAAAATCACGTGTTAAGGGAAGATAATGACTATTTTTATTACTTTAGAATGAGAGAAAAACAATTTGAAATTCTAGAACGGGTTTTATCGATTGTTACTTCACTAACTGTGACGGTACCACAAGGTAAAATGATCGCAGAATTTCTTGAAGAATTGTCTGAAAACATAAAACCTGGTAACACAGCTCACATTTATCTTGGAAAGCTAAAAGAGATGAAAAAGGAATTCGAGGAAATGGAACTACCGAAAACCAGAGAAGAATTTGAAGTCCGTGCCGCACTTCTTCAATTAGTGAAAGAGATGAATGAATATCTAATTATTAAAAGTTCCTATAGAACATCAAAATGGAATAAATCAAGGAAATTAGAAGCAAACTAAGGAAAAAATGGCAGGTGGATTTTTATGATAAAGTTACTATCGCCAATCCTGTTTGCTTTTTTTATTTCACAACTTTGGCCTCTTGGTCCTAATCCTCTTCCTGGTGACCCTTTTGTTATCGTCAATAAAACAACAAATGAATTGGCATTGATTGATGACAACAAAGTCCAAACTGTTGTCAGTGTTGGTACGGGTAAGACGAAGGAGTTGACACCAGAAGGACTATTTACAATAACGGTAAAAGCAGAAGAACCCTATTATCGCCGTAAGGATATTCCTGGAGGAGACCCTAAAAACCCGCTTGGCTCTAGATGGATAGGTTTTGATGCCGAGGAGACAGATGGAAGAACATATGGAATTCATGGTACCAATCAGCCGGCCTCCATCGGAAAATATGTATCACAAGGGTGTATTCGTACACAGAATGAAGTCATTTCTTCCTTGTACCCATTAATTCCATTAGGTACAAAAATATTAGTCACTTCAACGAATAAATCTTTTCAGCAGATTGCAAAAGAACATGGAGCTATTCAATAAATATCAAAAGGGACTGTTATCCGAAACAGTCCCTTTGTCTATGTTTGTATTAGATAAATTGAGCGATCCCAATTAGGAGGGTTGAAGCTAACATAGCGATTAGCATTAAATATACAACTATTTTTCTTGCTTTTTTATTATTCAAAGTGGGTTCCCCCTTTATTTTAATAGCATTATTTATATTTTACAGGGAAAAGCCCAATTGAACAATGGTACAACATCTCATTTTGGGAAGGAATTATGAATTTTTTAGCGAATATGGTAATTGTCGAAACTATTTTAAATTATGAAAAATAGAGGGGTATAAATGATTAAAAAAGTGGATCACATTGGAATTGCTGTTCGATCACTCGAGACCTCCCTGCCTTTTTATACGGAGGTCCTGAAGCTCCCTTTAATTGGGATTGAAGAAGTCGAAAGTCAAAAAGTCAGAGTAGCATTTCTAAAAGCAGGGGAAACGAAACTAGAGCTTTTAGAACCTACAACACAGGATAGTAAAATAGCCCAATTTATTGAAAAACGTGGTGAGGGGATGCACCATATCGCTTTGGGTGTTAACTCTATTGAAGAAAGAATAATAGAGATGAAAGAAAAAGGGATTCGGATGATTGATGAGGAGCCAAGGATTGGTGCTGGAGGAGCACATATTGCTTTCATGCATCCCAAGTCGACATCGGGTGTACTGGTTGAGTTATGTGAAAAGAAGGGGTGAAGAGACCAATGATAGACATCTATGAAAAAATAAATGAATTATATGATAAACGCCGGGAAGTGGAGCTTGGAGGCGGTGATGAAAGAATTGAAAAACAGCATGAGAAAGGAAAATTAACTGCTAGAGAACGAATTGAGCTTCTAGTAGATAAAGGGTCATTTGTTGAATTAAGCCCATTTATTGAGCACAGGACGAATGATTTTGGTCTAGATGAACAGAAAGGTCCTGGAGATGGTGTTGTAACCGGATATGGAAAAGTAAATGGCCGGCCAATCTACTTATTTTCACAAGATTTTACCGTTTTTGGCGGGGCACTAGGGGAAATGCATGCAAAAAAAATCTCCAATGTAATGGATTTAGCAGCTAAAAATGGTACGCCGTTTGTCGGTTTAAATGATTCTGGGGGAGCACGAATTCAAGAAGGTGTTGTTTCACTAGACGGTTACGGTCATATCTTTTATCGAAATGCTATTTATTCCGGGGTAATTCCGCAAATTTCTGTAATTATGGGACCTTGTGCCGGTGGGGCTGTTTATTCACCTGCCATTACCGATTTTGTATTTATGGTTGAAAAAACAAGCCAAATGTTTATTACAGGTCCAAAGGTAATTGAAACGGTAACTGGTGAGAAGATATCTGCTGAAGACCTTGGCGGTGCTCATGTTCATAATAGTATTAGTGGAAATGCGCATTTTGAAGCTGCTTCCGAGCAGGAAGTATTGGAAGAGGTTCGAAGGCTTCTCAGCTATCTTCCACAAAATAATGAAGAAAAGCCTCCACGTCTTCCAGTAAATGAAGAAAATGATTACCGTCCAGACTTGACGGATGTTATTCCCTTCGACGCCATTCGTCCTTATGACGTTCGAAAAGTAATTGAACAAGTTGCGGATGCAGACTCTTTTATGGAAATTCAAAAAAACTTTGCAAAAAATATCGTCGTTGGCTTTGCGAGGCTTAAAGGAGAAACAGTGGGTCTTGTTTGTAATCAGCCAAAGGTTATGGCTGGCGGGCTTGACATTAACTCCTCTGATAAAGCAGCAAGATTTATTCGTACCTGTGATTCATTTAATATCCCGATTATCACATTTGAAGATGTCACCGGCTTCTTCCCAGGGGTACAACAGGAGCATGGTGGGATTATCCGCCACGGTGCAAAGATTCTGTATGCTTATTCGGAAGCCACTGTTCCGAAACTAACTGTTATTTTAAGAAAAGCGTATGGAGGCGCATATGTAGCCCTTAATAGCAAGTCGATCGGAGCTGATTTAGTCTTTGCTTGGCCAAATGCCGAGATTGCTGTAATGGGCCCACAGGGTGCTGCTAATATCATTTTTGCGAAAGAGATCCAAAATAGTGATAATCCTGAACTGGTTAGGCAACAAAAAATCGAAGAATATCGTGAAAAGTTTGCCAATCCATATGTGGCGGCAAGCAGAGGGATGGTCGATGATGTCATTGACCCGCGTGAAACGAGGATAAAAATAATCCAAGCATTAGAAATGCTTCGAAACAAAAAAGAATCAAGGCCGTATAAGAAACACGGGAATATACCACTTTAATCAATCATTTGAAGACAAGTATCCGAAGGAGTATACTTACAGTGAGTACATAAAACGGAGGGTTTATTCAGATGATTAATCATGAACGTCTTTTAAATGAATTTTTAGAGCTTGTACAAATTGATTCTGAAACTAAATATGAAACAGAAATTGCAAAAGTTTTAAAACAAAAGTTTACAGATTTAGGTCTTGATGTTTTCGAAGATGATACAACCGCTGTAACCGGGCATGGTGCAGGTAACTTAGTTTGTACACTTGCCGCCACTAAAGATGGCGTAGACCCTATTTATTTCACTTCTCATATGGATACAGTAGTTCCAGCAAGAGGTGTTAAACCATCGATCAAAGATGGCTATGTGGTGACAGATGGAACAACTATTTTGGGTGCTGATGATAAAACAGGTTTATCTGTTATGCTTGAGACCATCCGCGTCTTAAAAGAACAAGATATTCCTCACGGACAAATCCAATTTGTTATCACGGTGGGTGAAGAATCTGGCCTTGTAGGGGCAAAAGCACTTGAGCCTTCCTTGTTGAAAGCAAAGTATGGCTATGCCTTAGACAGTGATGGTTTAGTAGGTAATATCGTGGTTGCTGCTCCTACCCAAGCTAAGATTAAAGCAGTCATTTACGGAAAAACTGCTCATGCTGGTGTGGCTCCTGAAAAAGGAGTTTCAGCGATTACGATTGCAGCAAAATCGATTGCGAGAATGCCATTAGGCAGAATTGACTCAGAAACAACGGCAAATATTGGCCGCTTCGAAGGCGGTACACAAACGAATATCGTTTGCGACCGTGTAGATATTCTTGCAGAAGCACGTTCCCTTATTGCTGAAAAAATGGAAGCTCAAGCGGAAAAAATGAAAAAAGCCTTTGAAACAGTAGCGGCTGAAATGGGTGGAAGAGCTGAAGTTGAAGTTCACGTTATGTACCCTGGATTTAAATTTGGCGAAGGCGATCAAGTAGTTGAGATTGCACGAAAGGCAGCGGCAAAAATTGGGCGCAGCTGTGAATTACAGCAAAGCGGCGGCGGAAGCGACGCCAACGTTATTGCAGGCTTTAACATTCCAACGGTTAATCTGGCTGTCGGTTATGAAGATATACATACTACAAATGAACGTATGCCGATTGAAGAATTAAACAAGCTTGCAGAAATGACAATTGCTATTATTGAAGAGGTTACGAATCAATAAGGATTTTCACTTACAAAAAAGTCGGAAATAGACAAAAAATAAAGAAATTTAATACATTCATTATGTTTGACTGTTATTTTTAAACCATAATCTAGTATAAAAGACAAAATCAAAGGGCCCTAACTGAATATTGGTTAGGGCCTCTTTAATATATGAAGGGGAACTTTACTACTTTCTTTACAACGGAGAAATACTTCCAATTTTTTCTTCACCTGACATAGCCTTTTGGATTTCTGTTTGAACTTCCCGTTGTCATTATGTTTTTAACAAGTTTAGGAATTATAAATCCATACCGTTTGCATAAAGTTAGGAAATATGCATAATTTCTGTTAATCTTCGTTTTAATTTTGATTACGCCTCCAGACTTTCTTTAAGATATCCTGGTGGTTATACTTTATACTCTTATATGTCGAAATTGATTACAATCATCGGATGACTGGGCTCCTAAACAAGGAGTCTATTTTCATTATCCTCTCCTTACTCGGGGGAGGATTTTTCATTTGCTTTTATACATGGATTCTATAATCTTTAACACAAAATCTATGTGGTAATACAGATTTAGTAGAGATTAGATATAACGTTTAGTAGGGCACTCGCGGCTTCGGCATTTGTTAAAACTATATCTATGTTCTACTTTAATTATCCCGATACAAAATCTAAAGGCACTCTATTTATGAAAAAATATTTTACATTCTTGTGAATTTTTAAAATATTTATTGTGTTTTGGAAAAAATGCACATATAATCAAAAGTGAGCATAAGTAAGCAAATTCATTCAAAATGATTATCTGAAATAATCATTATTTACATTCTAAAAAAATAGGAGGGAAATGATTTTGTGTACGGTATAGAAAGAAAATCTGCCATATTAGATTTACTTAACAAAAATTCTAGAGTGGATGTGCAAGAATTAAGCCAATACTTTAATTTGTCTGAATCAACCATTCGCAGGGACCTAAAGGAACTAGAGGAAGCCCAATTGTTAAAAAGAACACATGGTGGTGCTGTCCTTTTCCAAAGTGTGACGTTTGAACCGACTTACAACGAGAAAGAAGTGACTTTTCAGGAAGAGAAAAAGGCTATAGCAAAGGAGGCTGCTAAGTTTATAGAAAACGGAGAAAGCATTTTACTTGATTCGGGTACCACAACTTATTATCTTTCTCAAGAACTACGAAACTTTTCAAGCCTACGGGTTGTAACGAATTCAATCCTCTGTGCCAACGAGTTAAAGGATGTACCAGGAATAGAAGTGGTTTTATGTGGAGGAAGTCTACGCTCTGAAACTCTAGCGTTAGTCGGTCCTTTAGCCGAGATTTGTTTTGACCAAATCCGTGTAGACAAAACCTTTATTGCTACGAATGGCGTTGATGTTGAAAATGGTTTAACCACCCCAAACTTAACTGAGGCAGCAACAAAAAAGAAAATGATCGCTTGTGGGAAAAAGGTAATTCTCATCACCGATCATACCAAAATAGGTCAGGTAAGTTTTGCAAAGTTTGCGGATATTCATGACATAAATTATTTAATAACCGATAGTGCAGCACCTAATACGGTAGTTAATCGCATTAATGAAGCGGGTATTACGGTTCATATTGTCTAACCATGGTGGCCTAGTAAACTACCAAGATAAATGAAAGTGTTTGGAAATGAAAGCGGTTTAAAGGGGTTTGATTGAAGTTTAGGAGGTGAGGCCTATAAATATAAGGAAAGGAACAGCTCTTTCATAAGGTATGAAAATGAGAAAAATTCACAAAAAAAGATGCGATTCAGGCTCCCACGACCAAATGGAATTTAGCCCTAAATCACACCTTTGCTTGAGTTTGACTAAAATTAATAAAATTTTAGCACTCATTTTCATAGTAGAGCATAACTGATTTTTTTACAAGGATTGACTTATTTAAAAATCTTTTACTAACTATTATTCGGGGGTTTGCACACTATGAAAAATATAAAAATTTTTAGCATTGTACTAGTAATTGTCACTTTATTCTTATTAAGTGCATGTGGCAGTAATGAAAACGTTTCTGGTTCTGATAATAAAGATAAAAATAACGATACTGATAAAAAACTTAAAATTGGATTAACTGTTCCAACATTAGGTAATCCGTTCTTCGTAGCAATGTCCAAAGGTGCTAAAGAAGTGGCTTCTAAGTATGATGCGGAAGTGATCACGGTAAGTGCGGATCATGACCTCGCGAAACAAACAGCACAAATCGAAGATTTCATTACAAAGAAAGTTGATTTAATCTTGTTGAGCCCATTTGATTCTGCTGGTATCGCAGGTGCGGTTGCTCAAGCAAAATCAGCAGGCATTCCGGTTGTGGCTCTTGATGGTTTTGCAGAAGGTGGCATTGACACAGTCGTTATGTCTGATAACGTTCAAGCAGGTAGATTAGCGGCAGAGTACCTTGTGAAGCAGCTTGATGGAAAGGGCAACATTGTAATTATTGATGGTCCTCCCGTTTCTGCAGTAACAGACCGAATAAAAGGTTTTAACGAAGTGATTAGCAAATATCCAGACATTAAGGTTGTTGCAAAACAAAACGGTGAAGGAAACCGTGAAAAGGCACTAACGGTAATGGAAAGTATCCTTACTGCAAATAAAGAAATCAATGCAGTTTTTACCATCAATGATGAAGAAGCTACAGGAGTACAAATTGCTCAAGAACAAGCAGGCAGACAAGATGAATTCTTCGTGGTAAGTGTGGACGGCGCACCTGCAGCGGTGGATGCTTTGAAAAAAGGTGGAAGCTTTGCGGGTACTTCCGCACAATTCCCCAACCAGATGGTGATCGATGGTGTCGCTTTGGCATTAAAAATCATTGACGGAGAGAAAGTCGAGTCAGAGGTTCTTATTCCAACTGAATTTATCACTCAGAAAAATGTTGATTCCTATAAGGGATGGTAATCATACCCCTTAGTGGTGTATTAATATATGGTGCTCTTTCTAGAGCACTATATTTACATCATGGAAAAAACACATAAAAGTGACCTAGGGAGTGGAATTAATGGCAGTATCTCAAATTCAGGAACATACCAATCGTCAATCACAAATACGATCACCTATCATGAGTATGAAGGCAGTAAACAAACAATTTTCCGGTGTTAAGGTGTTACAAAACGTTAATATAGAACTTTTTAAAGGGGAAGTTCATGCACTAATGGGCGAGAATGGTGCAGGGAAATCTACCTTAATGAAGATCATGGCAGGTGTGTATCAGCCTGATGCTGGAATGATTGTATATAAAGGTCAGGAAGTGCATTGGAATAATCCAATGGAGGCTAGAAATAGGGGAATTAGTGTTATTCACCAAGAGATAAGCCTATCACCCAATTTGTCCATTGGCGAGAATATTATGATGGGTACAACCTTTAAGAAAAATAGGTTTGGCCTAATCAAGTGGAATGAAATCTATGAAAAGGCGGGGCATGTTTTAAAATCAATCGGATCAAATTTAGATCCTCGTGCGGATGTATCTACCCTAAGTGTAGCACAACAACAAATGGTTGAAATTGCCCGTGCCTTATCCCTTAACTCTGAGATTCTAATTATGGATGAACCAACAGCCTCCCTTACGGATAAAGAAATAGAAAAGCTATTTGGTATTATTGAAGAATTAAGGCGAAAAGGCGTAGCGATCGTATATATTTCACATCGGATGGATGAAATATTTAAAATTTCAAATCGCTTTACTGTCCTTAGAGACGGGCAGTGGGTTACTAGTGGTCCGATATCAGAAACAAATCCCAAGAACCTAGTAAGGCTTATGGTAGGAAGAGAGTTAAATGAGCTGTTTGTAAGAGAAAAAAACAATAGTATGGTTAGGCCTGAGGAACGGAAACCAGTGCTTGAGTTGAAAGGTGTCTCTGACAAAAAGTTTGTGAAAGATATATCGTTGAAACTATACCCTGGTGAAATTGTAGGTTTAGCAGGCCTTGTCGGTGCCGGAAGGACAGAGCTTATAAGAACCATCTTTGGCTTATCGGAATTGTCAAATGGTCAAATCATCATGAATGGCCAGCAGGTCCATATAAAAAGTCCCATTGAAGCCATGAAACTTGGCATTGCCCATGTTCCTGAGAGTAGGAAGGAACAGGGGTTATTACCGAATTTATCTGTAATAGAAAATATTCTCATGGCACAATTACCAACGTATCGGAAATTTAAGTTGTTGCAGTATAAGAAAATGAATCAGGATGCCGATCGATATATTGAAGAATTAGGTGTAAGAACAGCCTCGAAGGAACAAAACATAATGGGCCTTAGCGGTGGAAATCAACAAAAGGTTGTCATTGCTAAATGGCTATCTATCGGTCCTAGAGTGCTCCTCCTCGACGAACCGACACGTGGTGTAGACATAGGAGCGAAGACAGAAATTCATAAAATTATCAGTAAACTAGCCGATCAAGGGCTTGCGGTATTAATGATTTCGTCTGAATTACCCGAAGTTCTAGGAGTAAGTGATCGAATTTTAGTCATGCATGAGGGGAAACTTAGAGCTGAATTGTCTCGTGATGAAGCGACACAAGAAAAAATCATGTACTATGCTACAGGAGAGGTTAAATGATGAATACAAACATACAAACGTCTAGTCCAATTGTAGTTTCGATCAAGGATCGTTCAAAAAAGATTTTTAATCAGCTGGGCATGTTAATCATTCTTGCTTTATTGATAATCATTATGATGGTTTTTGCACCAAATTTTACGGATTCAAGTAATATCTTGAACGTATTGAAGCAAAGCTCGATTACTGCCATCCTAGCAGCTGGGATGACCCTCGTTATATTAACAGGCGGCATTGATTTGTCGGTAGGCTCAACCTTAGCGTTGACAGGTGTCATCTCTGTATTACTTTCAAACGCTGGAATTCCTCCAGTTGTGGCTATGTTAGCAGGTGCAGCAGTCGGATATGTGGCAGGGGCCATAAATGGTTTTTTAACAGCTATCCCCAAACTGCCATCTTTTATCGTGACACTTGGTAGTATGACCTACCTGAGAGGTTTGGCCTATGTTATAACGGGGGGATATCCTGTCGTTTTGGCATCAGAGCAATTCAAGTTCATAGGAGCAGGTAAAATTCTTGGGATACCTACCCCTATTTATGTCATGTTAATTGTTTATATCATAATGTTCATCGTTTTGAAATACACAATGTTCGGACGACATGTTTATGCGATTGGTGGTAATGAGGAAGCAGCGCATCTTACAGGAATTAAGGTTAATCGAACATTGATCCATGTCTATTCCATTAGTGGCTTGCTCGCAGGTATAAGTGGTGTTGTTATGGCAGGACGATTGTTTTCAGGGCAGCCCATGGTAGGTATTGCATTTGAGCTGGACGCGATAGCAGCTGTTGTTCTTGGGGGCACTAGTTTTGTAGGTGGCCGTGGCCGTATCCAAGGTACAATCATCGGGGTTTTAATTGTAGCCGTATTAACAAATGGAATGACTTTGCTTAACGTTGATTTTTACTGGCAACAAGTTGTAAAAGGCATAGTTATTGTTATTGCCGTATTACTTGATAGATTACGCAGCAGAACATAACTTAGATTAAATTCAAAAAACACACATAGCCAGAAGAGCATCCTTCTGGCTTAAAATTTCTACTAAATGAGAGAGATTCACATGTAAGAGGCGTTTTTATGAGATGAGAAAAAGAGTTGAAGAATATTGATTAATGATAGAGTATTAGTAAACATGGGTATTAAATTCCGATTAAACATATTCTGTTAGTATCAAGGAGGTTTCCTTTTGAAAACTTACAAAATGGTATGTTTAGATATTGATGGAACTTTATTGAGTTCGAGGCATGAGATTACGGAGCACACAAAACAAGTCATTCGTAAAGTCGTAAATGAAAAACAAATTCCGGTCATCTTAGTTTCGGCAAGAATGCCTAAAGGAATTCTGTTTTTGCAGAAAGAGCTAAATATTGTACAGCCGATTATTTGTTACAGTGGTGCTCTTATTTGGAATCATGGTGACCAGCGGTTGAGCATTACAATACCTGTTTCAAAGGTAAAGATGGTGTATACCATAGTTAAAAGATTGGGCATTCATATCAGTTTATATAAGGATGATGAGTGGTTTATAGAAGAATTGGATGAATGGGCCAAACAAGAGAGTGAAATAACAAAAATTACTCCGAGTATTGCTGATTTTAGTAATTTATTTTTAATCTGGGAGCAAAATAATACGGGAGCAAATAAAATTTTATGCATGGCTGATTTTGACAGAATACAAAAATTAGATGCAAAACTGAAACAACATCTTTCTACTCATTTAAATGTTTATCCCTCAAAGTCTACTTATTTGGAAATTATGTCCAAACACGCAACTAAGACTTCTGGCATTGAATACTTGTGCAAAGAATTTGGTATCCAAAGAAGCGAGATTATTGCTATAGGCGACAACTTTAATGATACAAATATGATTGAATTCGCTGGACTAGGCATTGCTATGGGAAATGCACCAATACAAGTTAAAGAAATTGCGGATGATATCACTCTTTCTAATGATCAGGACGGTGTTGCAGAGGCTTTAAAAAAATACCTACTATCCTAAATTGAAATTTATTTAACTTTTCTGAAAAAAACGTTGAAACGTTTCCAATACGGTGATATTATAGGTTTAAGGAAATGGTGAAACGTTTCCAAAGTAAGAAAATAAAATTGTTTTATTAATGGAGGTATTGTAGTGCCAAGTATAAAAGATGTTGCGGAACTAGCAGGTGTGGGTGTTGGCACTGTTTCACGAGTCATTAACAACCATCCAGCCGTAAAGTCCGTAACACGTGAGAAAGTAAATGCAGCAATAAAGGAATTAAATTATATTCCAAACGAAGTAGCAAGAAACTTTAAAATGCAAAAATCAACAATGGTTGCATTATTGCTTCCGAGTATATGGCATCCATTTTTCTCGGAACTTGCCTTTTATATTGAAGATCAGCTGGATCGGGAAGGCTATAAATTGATGCTTTGCAATAGTGGCGGCAGGCCTGACAAGGAGCTTTATTATTTAGATATGCTCAATCAGAATAAAGTAGCCGGTATTATAGGGATTACCTATAATGATATAGAAGATAGTGTCCGTACTGATATTCCCATTATTAGCTTGGACCGGCATTTTGGAAAAAAAATCACTTGCGTAACTTCTGATAACTATACAGGCGGTCGAATTGCTTTACAAGAGCTCGTGAAGGCAGGAGCTACAAAAGTGGCTTACTTAGGAGTAACCAGTTCAGCTTATAGTGAAGTTGTACTAAGGAAGTCAGGTTTTATTGATGAGGCAAAGATACAAGGGATCGAATTTAGTACCTATGAGGAACATGATGAAGTATATGAAGACGATTCATTCTTTGAAAATTTCTTTAATCTGCCGCACCACCAAAACGTAAATGGAATATTTGCTAATACAGATTTACTTGCAGCTAAGTATATTGATAAAGCTAAGCTAAATGGATTACGAACTCCAGAGGATGTTAAAGTAATCGGATATGATGGTATTCAAGTTAATAAACTGTTTCGTCCTATTTTATCAACAATTCGACAGCCAGTCGAAGAAATGGCAAGGATGTCTGTAAAACTACTCTTAAGAAAGATTGAGGGTGAAATGTTAGAGCAAGAGATTTATCGAATCCCTGTCATGTATAGGAGAGGGGAAACGACGTAGGGTTTTATATTTTGGTCTTTAATGGAAACGTTTCAATTTGTAGATTGAGCAGGTACTTTTTATAAAATGTGCGATTAACATTACAGACCAAATTTTTTTATAACAATTTGGAAACGTTTCAAAAATGATAAGAGGCGCAGAAATAACAAATTTAACGTGAAAGTGAGGCAAGGATATGGAATTGGCAAAGAAGGCAAATTCTGTTATCGATTCACATGCCAAAGTAAAAAGGGGTTTAAAGATTAAGAAGATTTTTAGTAATTACCAGCTCTACTTATTTCTTTTACCTGCATTAATTTATTTTATTGTTTTTCATTACCTCCCTATGTATGGCATTCTAATCGCATTTAAAGATTTTGTAGCCACAAAAGGGATTATGGGAAGTCCGTGGGTAGGATTTAAACATTTTGGTAGGTTTTTTGAATCCTTTCAATTTTGGACACTGATTAAAAATACACTCGGACTTAGTGTGGTCCAATTAATCGTTGGATTTCCGCTGCCGATATTCCTTGCACTTATGTTAAATCAAATTAGAAGCGAGAAATACAAACGTTTTGTTCAAACGGTAGTATATGCACCGCATTTTATCTCGGTAGTAGTGTTAGCTGGTATGATCTTTGTTTTCTTTTCGAATAACGGTTTGATTAATAATATTATTTTGTTATTTGGCGGAGATCCGATATCGTTTATGGCAAAACCAGAATGGTTTAAACCATTATACATAGCATCCGGAGTCTGGCAGGAAACAGGATGGGCCGCGATTATTTACCTGGCTGCACTTGCAGGGGTAAGCCCCGAACTACATGAAGCAGCCGTAATGGATGGAGCAAATAAATGGCAGCGAATCTTTCATGTTGATATACCAGCCATTATGCCAACGGCGGTTATTTTATTAATCCTGTCCGTGGGCGGCATTATGAATATCGGCTTTGAGAAGGCCTACCTACTACAAACACCTATGAACCAGCCATCTGCAGAAATCATTCCAACGTATGTATACAAAATGGGGTTACAACAAGCACAATATAGCTTCGCTGCTGCAGTAGGTTTATTTAATGCAGTAATTAACTTGATTTTATTAATAGCGGTAAATAAGTTCGCGAAAAAATTGTCAGGGACAGGATTATGGTAAGGGGGTGCAACGAATATGAGTTTACTAGCTTTGAAGAATAAGAAGATTACTAGAAGATCGAAGGAAGACAGGGTCTTTGATATCATCAATGTTTTCTTAACAGCGATGATCTTGATATTGGTAGTGTATCCTCTATATTTTATCGTCATTGCCTCATTTAGTGATCCTAATATGATTTACGAAGGGAAGGTATGGTTGCTGCCGAAGGAAATCACTTTCGAAGGATATGAAAGGATATTCAGAGACAGTAAGATTTGGCTGGGTTATAAGAACTCAATTATCTATACAGTTGTTGGTACATTCGTAAATGTAGCATTCACTTTAATGGCTGCCTATGCATTATCCAGAAAAGATTTATATGGAAGAAACGTGTTTATGTTCTTATTTCTGATGACGATGTTTTTCTCAGGAGGATTAATTCCTACTTATTTAGTAGTAAAAAATTTAGGCTTGCTTAATACCATGTGGGCGTTGATCTTACCAAAGGCAGTAGCCGTTTGGAATGTGATAGTAGCCAAAACCTATTTTGAGACAAGCATCCCAAATGAACTATTAGAAGCGGCAAAAATGGACGGATGCTCCGATGCGAAATTTTTCGCGAAGATTGTCCTGCCACTATCCAAACCGATTGTTGCCGTAATGGTGTTATTCTATGCAGTTGGCCACTGGAATTCCTATTTTGATGCACTAATCTACTTGAATAATGAAAACTTATATCCGCTGCAGTTAATATTACGAAATATCTTAATTCAAAATCAGGCATCCACCATGATGATTAGTGATCTAGATTCGTTAGCAGCGAAACAAAGAGTTTCTGAATTGATTAAATATGGTGTAATTATTGTTGCTTCTGTTCCGCTCTTAATCGTATATCCTTTTGTCCAGAAGTATTTTGTTAAAGGTGTTATGATTGGCGGAATTAAAGGTTAATAAAAAAACTTATAAAAATTGAGGGGGAAACAAAATGCTTAAATCGATGAAAAAAGGAATGGTGAAGAACAAGAAGAAAGTATCAATGGCTTTGGTTTTAGGATTAACGGCATCGCTCGCTTTGACTGGATGTACGAACAATGAGTCCGCAGGATCAGATAAAGCAGAAAAGGTAGCCTTTAATAAAACAGGTTTACCGATTGTTGATAAACAAGTTACGTTAAACATTGTCTCACCAAAGGCAGCCTTAGCACCTGATTATTCTGAAATGGTCATATTTGACCGACTTCAAAAGGCAACGAACGTAAAAATTAAATGGAATAATATCCCTGGCGATGGATATCAAGAAAAGAAAAATTTAATGCTGGCAAGTGGCGACCTGCCAGATGCGTTCTATGCGTCAGGATTTAGTGATCATGACCTCATACAGTATGGTCAGAACGGCACTATTATACCACTAGAAGATTTAATCGACAAATATGCACCTAATTTAAAGAAACTATTTGAGCAAAGACCGGATTTGAAAAAAGTTGTAACTGCACCAGATGGACATATTTATTCCTTACCACGTGCGGAAGAAATGGATTTAGTTGGAATGCCGAACATTATGTTTATTAATAAAGTTTGGTTAGATAAACTTGGTCTTGCCATGCCAACAACATTGGAAGAATACCATGATGTGTTAAAAGCATTTAAAGAGAAAGATCCGAACGGTAACGGAAAGCAAGACGAAATTGGATTAACTTTCTGGTACAACGGCTGGTGTGGTAACGAGGGTGATCTAATTGGTTTATTCGGCTTACCAGACTCACCTTTTGAAGCCGATCACCGTGTCGTGAGAGATGGAAAAGTACTTTATGCTGCAGTACAGCCAGAATTTAAAGAAGCAATCAACTATTACAATGGCTGGGTGAAGGAAGGTCTTATTGACCCCGAGGTAGTAACACAAAAGACGGAACAATTATTTGCCAAAGGGAAGACGGAAGATCCAACATTAGGCTCTTTCATCTGGTGGGAAAATACCGAAGTAGTCGGAACGGATCGAGTGAAAGATTATGTTGTTTTACCTCCATTAAAAGGGAAAGATGGCAAGATTGTCATTGGCCGTTCCAATTATTCTGAGTATGGCAGAGATGCATTCGTTATTACGTCAGCAAACAAAAACCCTGAGGTTACCATGCGTTGGGTCGATGAATTATATGAACCAAAAATGTCTGCTCAAATTAACTGGGGTCCGATCGGTGAAATTTATGAGGAAGATGCAAATGGTATGTTAGTAAATAAAGAGCTTCCGGACGGCGTTGCAATGGGTGAATTGCGTCAAAAGGTTGCCCCAGGTGGTCCATTTGTTGTCTTGAAAGATCACTTTGGCAGTGTGGTAGACATGGAGCCAAGAGCAAAAGAAAGATTAGCCATACTTGATGAGTATTACAAACCACATATGGTGCAAGAAAACTATCCATCTATCTTCTTTAGCCCTGAGGAACTTGAAATTATTAACACGATTGAGCCAGAAATCAAAACATTTGTGAAACAAAAGGAAGCTCAATGGTTGATAGAGGGTGGAATTGAGAAAGAAATGGATGCGTATGTGAAGCAATTAAACGATATGGGACTTGAAAAATTAATGGATGTTTACCAAAAAGGGTTGGACCGTTATAACAAACAATAATTCTTATAAAGCCAGATTTCCTGCCCGTCTGGCTTTTCTTTTCAAGTAAGAAGAAACAGGATAATTGATATGAAGTACCATCCATGGAACAACTCGTTGATTTTTTGAAAAAGAATAATAGTTATTTATTTCGGAATGACTATTAATGAAAGGAAGAACGAAATCATATGAATAATGTCATAGAAAAACAGAATTATCTGGAAAAATATCGTCCACAATATCATTTCTCACCTGAGAGTAATTGGATGAATGATCCAAATGGGATGGTGTTCTATAAGGGAGAATATCATCTGTTTTATCAATATCATCCAAATGGAACTACATGGGGCCCCATGCATTGGGGACATGCGGTAAGTAAAGATCTTGTTCATTGGGAACACCTTCCAATCGGTTTGGCACCGGATGAGCATGGAATGATATTTTCTGGCAGTGCCGTCGTCGATTGGAATGACACTAGTGGCTTCTTTAATGGGAAATCAGGATTAGTATCCATCTTTACTCATGCAGATACTTATCCAGATTCTAATCGACCAAGACAACGTCAGAGTATTGCCTTTAGCAAAGATAATGGACGTACATGGACGAAATATGTGGGAAACCCTGTTCTTCAAGAGGAAAGTATAATAGATTTTCGTGATCCAAAGGTGTTCTGGCACCGTGACACCAATCGTTGGGTTATGGTATTAGCAGCTGGCCAAACCATTAGAATATATACTTCAAAAAATTTAACTTCATGGGAGTTTGCCAGTGAGTTTGGTGAAGGACATGGATCACATGATGGTGTATGGGAGTGTCCCGACCTATTTCAACTACCGGTTGATGGTGATGATAATCAGCAAAAGTGGGTGCTATTTGTCAGTATAGGTGAAGATCCTAGCTTACAGGAAGGCTCTAGAACACAATATTTTATTGGTCAATTTGATGGTCATTCGTTTGTAAATGAACACTCACCTGAAACCGTATTATGGATTGACCATGGGCGTGATAATTATGCAGGAGTTTGTTGGTCTGATGTTCCAGTCGAAGACGGGAGAAGGATTTATCTTGGCTGGATGAGTAACTGGCGCTATGCAAATGTAACCCCCACAAAAGAATGGCGAAGTGCAATGACGATTCCTAGAGTGATTTCACTAAAGAGAACCGAAGAAGGTGTTCGTCTTGTACAAAACCCGATTCGTGAATTACAAGGTCTTCGTGTTGAAAATATTTCAATCCGAAACGAAGTAGTCGTACCCGGAGTAAATCTTTTATCTAATGTAAATAGTAATACATTCGAAATCATTGCCGAGTTTGAAATGAGTTCTGCTGCGGAATTTGGGTTCAAGGTGTGTAAGGGAAGCAAAGAAGAAACAATTATTGGGTATGATGTCAAAAACAAAAATTTCTTTGTTGATCGAACAAATTCGGGAGAGGCATCTTTCCACGATTCCTTCGCAGGAAAACATGACAGCAATCTACTATCACAAAAAATGGTAAAATTTCATATTTTTGTTGATCGGTCTTCGATAGAGTTATTTGGAAATAACGGAGAGTCCGTAATAACCGACCTAATCTTTCCAAATGAAGAAAATAAACAAATGGAACTCTTTGTTAAAAATGGTGAGGTTAAGTTGCATTCGTTAGAGTTATATATTTTAAAATCTATTTGGCGGTAATGAAGAGAAATGGTAATTGGGGGATACTAGAATGAAAATTTTTAACAGCAGATTATTTCAGACATTGAATACCGTTGTAGACTTATTTCTACTAAACTTATTATGGTTTATTACTTCGCTTCCCCTAATTACCTTTTTCCCAGCGACTGCTGCATTGTTTGGTGTTGTTCGAAAACGAATTATGCAAAACGACACGGACGGTATGTTTAAAAATTTCCTTGCACTGCTAAAAGAAAACTTCAAACAAAGTTTAATCCTTTCTGTCCTTTGGACTGTGCTTGGCATTTTTTTGTTATTTGATTATCGTCTCATTCAGCCAGAGTCCTCAATTATTCATCTTATTCTTTATATCATCTTAGTTCTTGGCATTTTATTATTCTGTTCGATATCGATATACCTTTTTCCGATTATGGTCCATTTTGAACTAAACTGGAAATGGGTTATCCGGAATGCCTTTTTCTTCTCACTTATGAATCCGGTCTTAACGATTCTATTATTGGTCATTGTTGGCGTGTGTTTCACTCTAATCTATTTTTATCCAGTCACGATATTATTCATCGGTAGTTTCACAGCCTATGCGGTTTATTACCTATGCCAAATTTGGTTTAATCAGATCCTTGACCTGAAGAAATCTAACCGCGATTTGTGATACTCAGCACATCAGGAAAGAGCAAAACGTAATGAAAATTTTCCTAAAAAAGGTGATGGCATGTATCAAGTCATAAAAGGGAACAAATTCCTCCATGTGTTTATTATTGTTATATTGACGATTCAATCGTTTATTCCGTATTTTACTAGTGTTAAAGCTGCTACACTTCCAGTGAAAAATAACGAAAACTATCGCCCAGGATATCATTTTTCACCTATAAAAAACTGGATGAATGATCCAAATGGAATGGTATATTATAACGGAGAGTATCATTTGTTTTTTCAGCATAATCCCACTGATAAAGTTTGGGGACCGATGTATTGGGGGCATGCCATTAGTAAAGATTTAGTAAACTGGGAGCATTACCCTATTGCAATTTATCCAGATGAAAATGGTTTTGCCTGGTCAGGCAGTGCTGTAGTGGATTATCAAAATACCTCTGGTTTGGGAACAAAGGAAAATCCACCGATGGTAGCACTTTATACAAGTGAACTTGGCGGTGATAACCAACATGTAAGCGCCACCTATAGTGTGGACAATGGCAGAACTTGGACAACACTTCCACAAAATCCAGTTCTAACAATGCCTAATGATCTTAAGGCAAGCAGCGGAGGTTCAGGTGTTTTCCGTGATCCAAAGGTTTTTTGGCATGAGCAAAGCAAGCAATGGATCTTTGTTATAACGAGCGGGAAACGTATTGATTTCTATTCATCTAGTAATCTATTAGATTGGAAAAAGGTAAGTGAATTTTCCGATCCAAAAGCAGCGGAACAAGGTCTTTGGGAATGTCCCGATTTATTCGAGCTGCCCGTATATGAAGCTAACGGAAACCAAACCGGCTCAAAATGGGTTTTAACGGTAAGTATCAATCCTACACCAACTGGTGGAACCGGCATGCACTACTATGTTGGAGATTTCAATGGAACTACATTTACTCCTGATGAAAGCACAGACGAATTAAAGTGGGCAGACTTCGGGGCTGATTTTTACGCGGCTGTAACATGGAGCAATACCGTTAACCAACCAGAAGATGGCCGCCGAATATGGCTTGGGTGGATGAATAATCCTGCTCAATATGCTGGACAAATTCCAACTTCAACCTGGCGTGGTTCTGCCACCATTCCCCGCGCGTTATCGTTAGTTCAGAAAGAGGAAGGGATTCTTTTAAAACAACAGCCAATCGAAGAATTAACGAGTTTACGAGATACAGCGAATGAAGTAAAGATTGAGAATAAAAAATTCACTTCTGAAAATCTATTAAATGATATTCAAGCTGAAATGTTTGAGATTGAGGCGGAATTTAATCTTAATGAAACAACAGCAAAAGAATTAGGATTTCATGTCCGTAAAAGCGACAATGAAGCTACGACGATTTCCTATAATATCGCAGAAGGCAAATTGGCTGTAGACCGAAGACAGTCAGGTAAGACAGATTTTCATCCAGGATTCCCTTCTATCCAGCAGACGAACTTGTCCGTAAAAGATGGGATCTTGAATATGAAACTTCTCGTTGACCGCTCATCTGTCGAGGTATTTGCTGAAGAGGGTACAACCGTATTTACCAATCAAATCTTCCCAAGCGAATTCAGTAAAAATATAGAGTTATATGCAAAAGACGGAGAAGTAACGATAAATTCGCTATCCTATTATCCGTTGAAAGAAGCAAATTTTACTAGGTATGTAGATGAGGTAGATGTGGATAACCTTCCGAATACAATCGAAAATCCTGATTTCGAAACGGGTGATTTATCCGGATGGACCGTTACAGGCTCCGCGTTTAGAGAACCAGTCTCTAATATAAGTGAATTTTGGGGTGGTCCGTTTGAGCACCAAGGTACCTATCATGCGTGGGGGTTCCGAGGGGCGACTAGCGACGACAAGTCTGATTTACGAACAGGAATGATGAAGTCATCTCCTTTTGTCCTTGGGGGGAACGGAGTCATTGACTTCTTAGTCGGCGGAGGACAAGATCTAAATACATTGTATGTTTCCCTTGTTCATGCAGCCACCGGCGAGGAACTAATGAAGGCAACGGGGGCAAATACCGAAAAATATCGCAGAATAACTTGGGATGCCTCAGAGTTTATTGGTGAAGCTCTTTATATCAAAGTTGTCGACTATCACTCCGGAGGATTTGGCCATATTAATGTCGATGATTTTCATGTCTACAATGTAGATGAGAGAGTTCCCAACGACCTAATAAACCCAGGGTTTGAAACTGGAGATCTAGCAGGATGGTCAGCGGAAGGAAATGCATTTGATGGAACTGTCACTGATCAATCAACCTATTGGGACACTCAAATTCCGTTTGGACATAAAGGAAATTATCATTTATGGGGCTTTCATGGTGCCGTCCCTGAAGAAACAGATAGAAGAACGGGAAGTTTAACATCCAACACCTTTACTCTATCGGGTAATGGAGAAATCTCGTTCCTTTTAGGAGGAGGAGATGAAATGGATGGCGGAACAAAATACGACTTATATGTTGCGCTCGTCCGTGCCTCGGATGGTAAGGAGTTATTTAAGGCGACAGGACCGGAATCTGAGGCTTACAATCGTGTTACTTGGAATGCGGCAGACTATTTAGGGGAACAGGTCTTTATTAAAGTAGTTGACCAACATCCTGGAGGATTTGGCCATTTAAACCTCGATGATTTTCAAGTAAAAAGCCGTGGAATTCTAAGTCATTTGAAATTTGACGAAAATGAAGGGAATACCGCTCTTGATACAGTTAAAAATGAAAATTTAAAGGTCGAATATGTCTTTAATGATGCAAAGTTTAAGCCATCTACCGATCCTCATTGGAGGAAAGGGGTTGTCAATAATGCGCTTTTATTTGATGGGTATTCTACCTATATGAAGCAGTCTGTAAAAAAATCGGCCCAGCCTAGTGATGCCATTACAATTGAAGCTTGGGTGGCACCGCGTTCCTATGAATGGGGAGATTTAGGTCAGCTTTCTGCGATTGTTAATCAGCATAACAAAGCACGCGGGGAAGGCTTTATTTTAGGAATGGGCCGACATGGTAAATGGTCCTTTCAAGCAGGTCTAAACGGAGAATGGAAAGAAGTGTGGGCAAAAGAAGATAAAATCCTTGAAAAAGATCAATGGTCTTATATTGCTGCCACTTTTGATCAAGACACGAAAAAGATGAAATTGTTTTTAAATGGTGAACTAGCTGGAGAAGTGGATACTCCGCGAAATGCAACGATTACCGCTTCTGATAACGATCTTTTAATCGGAAAACACAATACAGCTGCTGTAATAAGTGCGTTCACGGCTAATATGTTTAATGGCATGATCGATGAATTAAAAATCTATAATAAAGCATTATCTGATGAAGAAATTAAAACGAATTATTCTCAAGTAATTGACAGCTTTGAAAATAGTCAATTGCCTAGTCCAGATTTATCGTTCGATCGAAGTGTGTATGATGGAGATCGTTATCGACCACAATATCATTTTATTTCACCAGGTCATTGGATGAATGAGCCACATGCTCCATTTTATTTCAATGGAAAATATCATATTTTTTATCAGCATAATCCACAGGGGCCATATTGGCACCAAATCCATTGGGGTCACGCCGTAAGTGATGACATGGTTCATTGGGAAGATGCACCTGTTGCTTTAGCACCTTCAGGTGTTTCACCAGATGGTGTATGGTCAGGTTCGGCAACTTTTGATAAAAATGGTGATCCGGCATTATTTTTTACCGCAGGAGATGATAGCAAGACTCCGAATCAAATGACAGGCTTAGCTAAGCCTGTTGATGTAACAGATCCAATGCTGAAAAAGTGGGAAATGCTAGATAAACCTGTCACAGTCCAACAGCCTGATTTACCAGCTGAGGAAGGGAAAGTCATGTATGGTCAATTCCGTGATCCGTTTGTTTGGCAGGACGGAGATACTTGGTATCAAATAGTGGGTTCTGGTATTGAGAATGTTGGTGGGACAGCGTTACTTTACAAATCAAAGAACTTGGAAAATTGGGAGTATGTCGGTCCTTTCTTTACTGGAGATTCCAAGGCGAATCCGAAAACAGGTGATGTATGGGAATTGCCGGTGTTCCTTCCGATTGGCAAAGATGGTAATGGCGAACAGAAGTATGCCTTCTTTATCAATCCTTGGTTCAAAAGCTATAGTGAACATAACGTAAAATATGTATTCCATTGGGTTGGTTCATGGGACAAAGTAAACAATAAATTTATCCCGGATCATGAGGAGCCTAAGTTATTTGATTATGGTGAACACTTTACAGGACCTAGCGGGATGATTGATGAACAAGGACGTTCTATTCTTTTTAGCATTGCTCAAGACAGAAGAACGGATGCGCAGCATTATGATGCCGGATGGGCACATAACGCTGGTTTACCTTTAGAATTGTCTTTGCTGGATAATGGTGAGCTCGGAGTTGAACCGATTAAGGAATTAGAGACGCTTCGTGGTGAAAAAATTATTAATATTAAAAACTCAACGATATCAAAAGCGAATAAGCGTTTAGCGAAAATCAAAGGTGATATGCTAGAAATTACACTTGAGATTAAAGCGAATTCGGATGAAAAGTATGGTATTAAAGTACGTCAATCGTCCGATTCATCAGAAGAAGTAAACTTATATTTTGATGAATCATCCGAACAATTTGGTGTAGATGCTTCTAAAATGAGTTTAGATCCTGACATCGCTAAAACAAGCAGTGCCGGAACCCTTTCTTTAGATGGGGAAAATTTAAAGCTTCATATCTTCCTAGACAGATCCATGATTGAAGCCTATGCTAATGGCGAAAAAAGCATCACCACAAGAGCATATCCAACGAGAGCGGACGCTTTAGGATTTGAACTGTGGAGTCAAAATGGAACAGCTAAAATTGTATCGATGAAAGTAAATGAGATGGGCTCAGCTTATAGTGACGACGTTGTCCCAGCATATTATGGGGATGAATCCGAACAGGAAGAAATTCCACATGGTGAATTAACAAATCATGATTTCCAAACAGGTGATTTGTCAGGCTGGACCATTGTGGAAGGAAATACATTCACAGATAATCATGTTACAAATAAAATTGATTGGGGCTGGGGTGGTCCATTCGGGCAGGCAACAACTTCGATAGACCCAAGTAGGTACCATCTATGGGGCTTTAACCCTGATCAGGGTGGAGATTCAGCTACAGGTATATTAAAATCTGAAAACTTTACGCTTGGGGGGGATGGTCAAATTGATTTCTTAACCTCCGGAGGGGCAGATGAGCAGCTTCTCTATGTTGCTCTTGTCGATGCAGAAACAAATGAAATTCTAATGAAAGCCACTGGTCATAATGGTGAAGCCTATCGGCGTGTCTTTTGGGATGCATCAGAATATAAAGGTAAAAACCTCTATATTCAAGTAGTCGATAAGCATACTGGTGGCTGGGGCCACATTAATTTAGATGATGTAAATGTTCCAGTTCAAATTGAAGAAAAGCCTTAAGTAGAAATCTTTAAAACGTAAGCAGTATTAACCTATTATTTTTTAAAGCCTTCAAATAATAACTAATAATATTTGGAGGCTTTTTATTTCAAGCAGCCGACAAATTCTAATAAAAACCTTTTTATTGCATTTGCTTTCACTTGGTAAAATCATTTATTAATTTTGATAAGGGGCGTATATTTGTGAATAAAGATTTAATTAAACGCATTGAAAAGCTTAGAAAAAAAATGATTTCAGTCGGAATGACTAAAGGATTTACTGCTGAAGAAACCATTAATCTCAGTCAAGAGGTTGATAATTTATTAAATTTAACATGAATATTACTAAGAAAAACGTCTGCGTAATTTAAACGTAGAGAAACCCAATATTTTATAATCAAATTTAAATAAATTTAAGCTAAACAATATATCGCGCATGCCTTAATAGTGATTTTACCCAGTATAAGAAAAGTGATTGTGAAAACTTTCACTTAAAGTAACTGGGGCGATGCTTCAAAAACGAAGGATAGCTTTTCTTAATCAAGTAACGGGTGAGTTTAGCTAGAGTAGAGACAACCTCAGTATTTCGTTTTTGAAACAAAATAAGCATATTTATAATAAATAAAAAGGCCGTTCCTTATTTCCAATAAAAATCGGTGCAGGTGTGATTGGCAGCTCCTGTTAGCGAAAAAAGGCTACTAAACAATCATAAAAATAGGACGCTGCCAGTGTGATAGCGTTTTACTTTATATTCTGAAGGGGGAGGCAAGAGACAGGATTCTATTGCTTTTTTTGATTTTGCTCCTGCAATCTCTTTACAAACTTTAACACACCTACTGAGTCTGGATCGCGGTCAATTGGATCACAAACGAAAACTAATAGATCTATAGTTTTATTGTCTGAATGCCTGATTTCCCTTTGAGAAGCATATGTCTTTTTTTCCGGTTTTAAAAGATGATTTGGGGACCTGGGGCTCTTAAAAAAGTTCTAAATATATATAACCTTATCTAAAAAAGTTAGAATTTTATAAAAATAGATTTGAACTTACAATAAAGGTGTAAAGAAGATTTAATAAAAACGAAAGAGGGGGCAATAAGAAATATAAGTTTAAGCATATTTACTTCAATATGTAACCGTTAACAAATACTTAAAAAGAATTATAACAATGGAGGAGAATGATCAATGAATGTATAGCAGCCTTATCTCGTCTTCCAAGAAGATGGCCTGAACATGGTTTGTGGGATAGATCATTTATTTAATAATTAAGGGGGCTTGTTACGGTGAAGAAAAAAGGGATCCTATCAATTGTTTCATTATTATTAGTATCATCTCTCTTTTTATCGGGTTGTTCGGGAGAAAAAACAGGAAGTTCCGAAGCAAAAGGTGATAACAAAACGATTACGGTTCTTGTTGAAGGAGGAAGCCCGGCCTTTAAGGCAGCAAAAGAAACCGCTGCGGAATTTAAAGCGGAAACAGGCTATAGAGTTAAAATTGAATCCGTTCCCTATACCGGAGTCTATGACAAACTTAAGGCTGAGGTAGCTTCACAGGCAGGAGCATTCGATGTTGCAACCATCGATATACTTTGGTTTCCTGCTTTAGCTGGCGGACTTTTACCGTTAGAAGATCTCATGACAGATGACCTTAAAAATGATCTATTCCCAGGATTAGTAGAAGGCGGAAGTTATCAGAGTAAGGTTTATGGAATGCCGGTATGGACGAACGCCAAAAATTTAATCTACCGTAAAGATCTTTTCGAAGATGAAAAGAACAAAGCTGATTTCCAAGCGAAGTATGGATATGAGCTACATCCCCCAACAACATGGGATGAATATAGTGATGTTGCCAAGTTTTTTACTAAAGATACCAATAATGATGGAAAAGTGGATATGTACGGAACAACGGTCTTTGGTGCGAACAATGGAGATGCAGTAGCCAGCTGGCTTGATCATGCAGCCCAAGCAGGTGCGAAACCATTGGTAGTTGGTGATAAAGGTAAAGTTCTTGTCAATACGAAACCGTATGTTGATTCTTTACAATTCTTAGTTGATCTTTTGAAAAAGGATCAATCGGTTCCATCAGGTGCACTTGAAATGGCATCTGCTGAAACTTCTGAGCTATTTTGGAATGGGAAATCTGCGATGATGCTTGCATGGGGTCACTTTTATGTCCCTTCAAATGACTCTAAACAATCAAAGGTAGCAGGAAAAGTTGGAAGTGCTCCAATGATTGGCGGCAAAGCAGGAATAGGTGCTGTCCCAGGCCCATGGTATCAGGTTATTCCTAGTTCTTCCAAAAAACAGGAGATTGCCAAGGAGTACCTCAACTTTATTTATGAAAAGAATGAACTATTTATGAAATCATTGGGCGTAGCAGCGAGAAAATCTGTATTTGAAAGTTATAGTACGCAGCAGGGCTATGAACATTTGAAACCGCTTATGACGACATTAAGCGGACCACAAACACAAAATCGACCTGCTATTAAGGAATGGCAAGAAATTGAAAGTGAAGCACTCATTCCAGCCGTGCAATATGCACTTTCAGGTGAAAAAACACCTCAAGAGGCACTTGATTGGGCAGCAGATGTAATCAAAGATTTATTACCGCCACAGTAAAATAATATTTTTAAATAGAATCTTTTCATTGGACTATTTTTTTCAATGAAAAGGTTCTAAAAAATAACATTTTGATAGAAAGGAGCGGTTTTCTTGAGACTCAAAAATGGGGCGTTATCGACGATCTTTTTCTTTCCTGCTGGGATCTTTATGCTGGTATTTCTGGTCTATCCAATTTTTCTTTTAATTAGAGACAGTTTTTATAAGATTGATATCATTAATCCTTCATTACGAGAATTTGTCGGTTTTGCAAACTATACAAACTCGTTGACTTCCGAACGTTTTTTAAAAGCCCTTTGGAACACAGTGGTATATATAGGAGTAGCGGTGGGTTTCGAGTTTATCTTAGGGCTTATCCTTGCTTTGCTTCTCAGCAATGCTTTTAAAGGAAGCCAATTTATTCGGACTCTATTGTTAAGCCCACTTATGCTGGCACCTTTAGTTACAGGAATAATTTGGAAATTTATGCTTAATGATCAATTCGGCATTATCAACTGGGGGCTTTATAAACTTGGAATCCTTTCTGACCCGCATCAAATACTCTGGTTATCAGACTCACGTTTTGCACTCTATTCTACGATTATTGCAGACATCTGGTTAACAACGCCTTTCATTATGCTCGTTCTATTAGCAGGTATTAAAGGAATTCCTATTAGTTTATATGAATCTGCTGATATGGATGGGGCCAATAAATGGCATAAGTTCCGTTACATTACTTTTCCTTCTCTTATCCCAGTCGCCACCGTAGCCCTATTAATTCGTATGATTGATGCTGCAAGAACATTTGATATTGTGTGGGTGCTAACGCAAGGAGGACCAGGTTTTTCTTCCGAGCTGCTAAGTACCTATATGTATAAGACATTGACCCGTTATGGAGAAGTGGGGCAGTCAAGTGCCATGGCCGTCATCTTTATCATCATTTTATTAGTCCTAAGTTCCTTCTTCATTACAAAAATGTGGTCACCTAGGAGAACACATTAATGATAGGAGAGGTGAAATAGATCATGGCCCACATGCCAATAAAAGAAACGATCGTTGAAAAACCAGTTCGGTTTGCTAATTTTCATTTTAAGCATAAAATATGGACACTAATGGTATTAGTGGTCACCTGTTTGCTGGCTTTATTATTCTTAGGTCCGTATCTCTATCTGCTATTAACATCGTTGAAACCATCCGCCGAGGCAGTTACTGCACCACCGACTTTATGGCCCTCGAGATTTTCGATAGAAAATTATATAAAAATGTTAGATTACTTGCCTATAGGAAAATATTTTTTTAATAGCTTAATTACGGCCGGCGCAAGCACCATTTTAAGCGTATTCTTTGGTGCCATGGCTGCATATGGAATTTCTAGGTTTTCTTCCATAACAGGAAGTTACTTTTTGTTATTTACCTTAGTGATCAGAATGGTACCAATGATTAGTATTGCGATTCCGATGTATATGATTATAAAAAGTATGGGCTTGATTGATACCCATTTTGCTTTAATCTTGGTGTATACCAGCTTAAATGTACCATTTGCCATTTGGTTAATGATAGGTTTTTTTGACTCGGTTCCAAAGGAATTTGATGAAGCGGCAAGGGTGGATGGATGCAGCTGGATCGGGGCCTTTATCAGAATTATTCTTCCGGTGTCACTTCCTGGACTGGCAACGACTGCTATCTTTACTTTTATGTTAGCTTGGAATGATTTCTTGTTCTCGTTACTCATGACCAGTACGAATGCCAAAACGGCGACAGTAGGCATTTCAGAATTTTTAACTGCGTATAATCTTGATTTAGGTCCAATGACAGCGGCGGCCATCTCATTTAGTCTTCCTGTTATGATATTTTCCTTTTTCATACAGCGTTATATTGTAAGCGGCATGACGTTAGGAGCAGTGAAAGAATAACGACTTCATCTTGATCTGTGAAAAAAAGCAAATTGCGGATGAACAAACACACTAAATTGATAGGAGAATTTATTAATGGCTAGTAAAAATTATTACGACGTAACAGAGTGGCCTGTCGGTAATCCGTATGCGGATATTGGTGAGGTAATCAATAGCATGATAGCAGATATTAAAAGTAGGCAAACTGACACTGATGTAAATAAAGGTGGAAAGCCGGGTGCGGTTATCTATATTCCACCGGGAGATTATCATCTTGGCAGTCAAGTAGTTATAGACATCAGTTATCTTAAAATTATGGGTTCTGGACACGGGTTTACATCTTCGAGTATTCGTTTTAATACTTCTGAGAAAGAATGGGCGGATTTGCATGAATTGTGGCCGGGAGGAAGTCGCATTCTCGTAGATATTCCCCTAGAAGTAAATGACGAGGAATATAAAGGAGCTGCATTTTATGTTGAACGAAGTGGAAGTCCCCGAATAAGTTCGGTAGAGTTTTCTAACTTTTGTATCGATGGTTTGCATTTTATTGAAGATGGTTCAGGAGAAACAAAACCGGAAAACACATACACTAACGGGAAAACGGGTATTTATGTTGCAAGTGCTTGTGACTCATTTCGGATTACAGGCATGGGGTTTGTGTATTTAGAGCATGGAATTACTATTTATCATGCAGATGCACTGACTATACATGATAATTTCATAGCTGAATGTGGGAACTGTATAGAACTGCGAGGCTGGGGACAGGCTTCAAAAATAACCGATAACTTAATAGGAGCCGGTTTTAAAGGATATTCAATTTACGCTCAAAATTTTGGTGGACTTTTGATTACAGCTAATAATGTTTTTCCACGAGGTGCGAGCAGTATCTATTTTGATGGTGTGACACGTTCTAGTATCACAAATAATAGACTTCATTCATTTTATCCAGGAATGGTGGTATTCAGGGAAAATTGTTCGGAAAACCTGGTTTCTTCAAATCACTTTTTACGTGACCATGAACCTTGGACTCCTTTTCTGGGAATAGACAATGGTTTAGATGATTTGTATGGTCTCCTCTATATCAGTGGCAATAATAATTCTGTAATAGCTAATCACTTTTCTGAAGTAATTAATACTCAGAACATCAAGCCAGTAGGTGCAACACCTGTAATCATACGTATTGTTTCGGGTAATGGAAATTATATTTCTAATAATCATGTTGTTGCCACGGAGGTTCATGCCAAGATCAGTGATTCTTGTTTCTCTGCTCAAGTAGAAGCTTTGTTAACTACCGAAGCATCAGTGCCGCTTACCATAACAACAGTATTGGTAGAAAAAGAATCGCTTCAAAATACGATTCTTGATTCGGGAAGTGATGCACAGGTTGTTATAGACAAAACTGTAAATGCACTCAGGGCCACTCCAACGTCAGGACAGTAATAGGGTATAATGTTGAAAAAGAGGAAATCTACCAAAAATTAATAAACTGGAGAAACATAATGGCTAAACTAATGAGACTCATCGAATCTCCCATTAAGCGGAAGATTATCTTATTAGCACTGTTTTCAGCACTAATCCCTTTACTTGTTATTGGTCCTTTAACGTTCATTTATTTTAATAAAGTAATAGAAAATAAAGTGTCTACCACGATTGATAACTTTTTAACGATTGTCGATTGGAATATTAATGCTTTTGCAAGCAATGTAGAGAATTTATCGAATGACATCTTTCTTTCAAATGAAATACAATCTTATTTAACCTATAAAAAAACAGATGCAAAGTTATACAGATTAGAAACGTCATCTCTAGAAAACTTGAATAATATTACAGTGGTAAATAACCCCTATATCAATGCGATTTACGTTGGGAATGAAAATCACGGTTTTTTGAAAGTAAACCGCGGGGAACGGAATATGAAATATGACATCTATCAAGCGGTAAAAAAGTCCAATATCTATCCGCGTTTACTCCATAGTCAGTGGCAGGGTGAATGGCTAAATGGCAGTAATTTAGAACTTGTGAAAGATAGTAATCAATCTTTACTTTATGGAAGAAATATTCGAGATCTTGGAACGAAGGAACAAAATGGGATTGTCCTGATCGATCTGGATCGATCTTATTTTGAAAATATGTTTAAAAATAGTAATCCCCCAGGCGATATTTTAATATTGGATGATGATAAAATTTTGTTTTCAAGCAGCAATCGTTTCTCTTCCTCTCAGGTAGCCGACATCATTCAAGGTCGTGAGAAAAGTGGAACAAGTAAAAAAGTAATCAATGGAACACGATATTTCTTTAATGTTCATACAAACAAGAAAACAAATTGGGATGTCGTCAGTATGATCCCCTATGAAAATATTGTTCGCGAGGTTAACCAGCTTCGATTGGTAACAATTTCACTATTAGTCATTGCGTTAATCATCTCCTTAATTTTTGCTTTATTTATAACGAGGAGAATAACAAACCAGTTAAGTTTGCTGCGCATGGTTACAGAAAAAATGGAAAAACGAGAGAAAATAGTGGGTATTGATTTTAATAATGAGGATGAACTTGGAGAGATTGGGAAACAGATTGTTCACCTCTATAATTGGAATAATGATTTAACAAAAAGGTTATATAAATCACAAATCAAGGAAAAGGAAGCAGAACTATTAGCCTTGCAAAGCCACATTAATCCGCATTTTTTATATAATACGCTGAACACTATTTTTTGGATGGCAGAGAAAGTAAAGGAGAAACAAATAGCAAAAATTGCGATTAACTTGTCAAAAATCTTTAAACTTACCTTAAATGATGGAAATCATATTACCTCTGTAAAGAATGAAATAGAACAAGTTAAAAGTTATCTGGATATCCAAAATATTCGTTTTGACCATAAAATCCACTACTCATTCACGATTGAACCTGAAATCATGGAAGAAAGTATCATTAAATTGCTGTTACAGCCCATTGTAGAAAACGCTGTTTACCATGGGTTGGAACATCAGGAAAGCGGTACGATTATGATTGAAGGTACAAAGGTCGAGAAAGGTTTACTTTTCATTATTCGTGATACAGGAAAGGGATTTGACATGAATGTAGTAGATATTAACAAAAATGGTTATGCTTTAAAAAATATTAATGAACGATTGAAGATTTATTATGGAAAAGAATATGGATTACAGATTGAAAGTGAAATAGGAAAGGGAACTACTGTTTATCTTAAGGTTGGCCGAAAGAATGACGAAATCACTCATGACAATTTTTAAGGAGCTTTCTATTATGTATAAACTTTTAATTGTTGATGATGAAAAAATTGTAATTGAAGGCTTAAAATCAGCAGTCAACTGGCAGGAGCATCAGATTGAAATTGTAGGATCTGCTACAGATGGAGAAGAAGCACTTAAAGAAATTATGAATAAGAAGCCTGACATTGTGTTAGTAGATATAAGAATGCCTAAATTAAATGGTTTGGATTTAATTAAGGAAACAAAGGCTCTTAATCTAGATACTGTTTTTATCATTATAAGCGGCTATTCACAATTTGATTACGCCAAAAGGGCGATTCAACTCGAGGCAATCGACTATCTAGTCAAACCTATTGAAGTAGAAGAAATTGTTCATTCTATTAAAAATGCCATGTTAAAACTAGAAAATATAAAAAATGAAAAACAGGCAACCGAGCGGATTAATGAATATCAAATCGCTTTAGAAGAAAAGCGTGTTCTTGATTACATGTTAGGCCAAAGATTGGTTGCGCCGGAAAAGGAGCAAAAGCTGCACCGTTTTTCTTTTTTTAACATCGGATTGAAGGGATTTGCTTGGGAAAATTCAAATGCAACTGAAAAAATTCAAGCTTCCTTAGACCGTGTAAAAAGTCTATTAAAAGACAGAAAGATAGATAGTTTTATCTATACGATTGATAGTGAAATCGTCATCATGTTTTCACACGCTGGTTCAGAGTTTGGGGATGACTTGGTTCAGGATCTTCTGTCGTTGATCGATCATGATATGAAAATAAGACCGATGGTTGGAATCAGTAATATATATGAAACGATACCGGACATAAAGAAAGCCTATAATGAAGCAAAAGAAGCGTTGAAAAATGGTATTTTTTCAAACCAGTTAATAACCTATTATAAAGAATTAGAAATGTTCAATCATTCCTTTGATAATCGCATTATTGAAAAAATTGATTCATTTTTTAATGAAAAAGGCCCGGACCTTCTTAGCGGCATGAATCTTTTCATGGACAAAGTTTTTCTCGATTGCCAAAAGAGCAGCCTGCCCCCGGAAAAATCAAAATTCGTCTGTTTTAAAATCGTTAATCATTTCTTGGAATATATCGAAAGTGAATATGAAGTAAAGAAAAGCGGCGGCGGACGATATTTAGTTTACCAAGAGTTAAATCAACTTCAGTCTTTGGAAGAAATCAGAGTTTGGCTTGAACAATTTATTGAGCAATCAACTGCTTTTTTAAATGAAAACCACGTGTCATATAATGAAAAATTAATCATCGATATAAAAAGTTTCATTCATGCTAATTATAAAGCACCAATCGTTTTAGATGATTTAGGCAGGCTATTCCATAAGAACCCTGCCTACCTTTGCAGCTTGTTTTCTAAGGCGGTCGGTAATACCATCTTTGAATATATTACAAAGGTCAGATTAAATAATGCAAAAAAACTGTTAAGAACCACAAATTTAAAGGTATCCGAGATTTGCAAACAGGTAGGCTACGAAAATCAAAAATACTTTAATCAAGTATTCAAGAAAAATATCGGAACAACCCCTGGTCTCTATCGTTCACAGCACATACTTAAGTAAGTGTTGGACGATTGTTATTTGTTGGGGAGCCCATAGTTTGGGGGCATTTTTTGATTATCTCGTTTATGAATAATATTTATAATGTTTTTTAACCATTAATAAATTGCTGGATTTTTTGTTAGTGAACAAGGATATGTGAGAGGGGAGCCAACTGGTTCTCCTTTTTGCTATACTAAAGATACCATTGATTATAGGAGAAGTGTCACGGATGAAGGAAATGTATCCGAAAAAGGGAAGAGTTATTCTACATGTAGATATGAACAGCTTTTACGCCTCCGTGGAGATGGCTTATGAACCAGAATTGAAGGGGAAGCCCGTAGCAATTGCCGGAAACGTGGAGGAACGCAGGGGAATTATTATTACCTGCAGTTATGAAGCTAGAAAGTTTGGAGTCAAGACCACGATGCCGCTGTGGGAAGCGAAAAAGCTCTGCCCCCAGTTAATTATTAGGAAACCTAATTTTGAACGCTACCGGACTGCCTCTATCGCAATGTTTGAGATTCTCAGGAATTATACGGAACTTGTGGAACCTGTATCGATTGATGAAGGATATTTGGATATTACAGATTCATTTGAACTGGGCAGTCCAATCGAAATTGCTCAAAGTATTCAAAAAAGGGTTTTTGAACAGCTTGATTTGCCATGCAGCATTGGAATTGCTCCCAATAAGTTTTTGGCAAAAACAGCTTCTGATATGAAAAAACCAATGGGAATTACGATACTGCGCAAACGAGACATCCCTGCTGTGTTGTGGCCGTTAAACACGAGTGAGATGCATGGTGTTGGTAAGAAGACTGCTGAAAAGTTAACGACAATTGGCATTCATACTATTGGAGAGTTAGCAGCTGGCAATGAGATACAGCTTAAATCATTGCTCGGCATTAATGGTATTCGCATAAAGGAAAGGGCAAATGGAGTCGATAATCGACCCGTCGATCCTGAGGCGGTGTCTGATTTTAAAAGTATTGGAAATTCAACAACGCTGCCAAAGGATACAACCAATCAACAAGAATTATACCGGGTATTGGAATCATTGGCAGAAACGGTTTCAGTAAGGTTAAAACGAAAAAATGTTCTTGCTGCAACACTGGGCATTACCATCCGTTTTAAGGATAGAAAAACCATTACCCGCAGTAAAAAACTTTCCAATCCTATACAGCAAAAAGAAGATATCGCTTCAATGGCGAAGCAGATTTTTATCAAGGAGTGGAATGGGAACTCTATCCGTTTGTTAGGCATAACAGGCTATGATTTAGTGGAACATGATCTTGCCTTTAAACAGCTGGATTTGTTTTCATTTGAAAAAGATGCAAAAAAAGAGCCGTTACTTAAAACCCTTTCGACATTACGAGATAAATATGGGAAGAATATTATTGAAAATGCCGGAACGCGAAAATTAGACAAGGCTCATAATGTAGGAACGGGAACAAGTTTTAATAAAGATTTTCTTCGTACTTTTCCGCAAAAAAAGAAGGAAGATGATTAAAAAGCTCCGTCTTTGTTTTATAAACAAATCCGGAGCTTTTTTGTATTATTTACAGATATCTACATCTAGAGCATTTACTGGCCACCAGAAAAATCCGTCTTTTTCTAACAGTTCATCAGCAGCTTTCGGCCCCATTGATCCAGACTCATAATTTGGATAGTCTGCGGCTTTCGTTTTTTCCCATACTTCAGAAATATTATCAACAAAGGCCCAAGAATAGGCGACTTCATCCCAGTGTGTAAAATTAGTTGCATCACCGCGCATACAATCATACAAGAGCTTTTCATATCCTTCAGGAGTGTTCATCGCATGAATTCCTGTGTTAGCAAAACTTAATTTAACCTCTTGGGCATCTAGATGTCCACCAGCTTTTTTCGCGTTAAGATGGAGGGTGATTCCTTCCTCAGGCTGAATATGGATGACAAGCAGATTAGGGTTCAATAGTTTTTCCGGCTGATAATAAAGGTTCATCGGAATGTCTTTAAATTGAACAACAATCTTTGTTGATTTTGTTGTCATTCTTTTACCAGTTCGAATGTAAAAAGGCACACCAGCCCAGCGGAAATTATCTATCATAATTTTTCCCGCTACAAAAGTTTCTGTGTTAGACTCTTTGTCTACCATTGGTTCTGCGCGATATTCAGGTACGAGTTGATCCTCGACCAAACCGGCACCATACTGTCCTCGGACAAAATATTTATTTATTTTTTCTCCTTTAATCATTCTTAATGAACGAAATACCCGTACCTTCTCAGAACGAATCTCATCTGTTGTCAATTTAATCGGAGGCTCCATTGCTAATAGTGCCACCATTTGCATTATATGATTTTGAACCATATCCCGAAGAGCACCGCTCGTTTCATAATAACGTCCCCGTTCTTCAACACCAAGTGTCTCGCTCGAGGTAATTTGAATATTGGAGATATAACGGTTGTTCCATAAAGGTTCAAAAATGGCATTCGCAAAACGAATTACTTCGATATTCCGAACCATTTCTTTACCTAAATAGTGATCGATTCGGTAAACTTCACTTTCTGAAAAGGCCTGACGAATTTGTTTGTTTAACACCTTGGCAGATTCTAAATCATGTCCAAATGGTTTTTCAATTACTAGTCGTTTGTACCCCTTAACATCTGTTAATCCATCCGATTTTAAGTGTAAAGCGATTGGGCCGAAAAATTCAGGAGCCATGGCAAGATAGAAAATACGATTCCCTTCTAACTCATATTTATCATCAATTTGCTGTGCTAAATGTTTTAGGGTTTGGTATGAGCTGGAATCTGCAACATCATGTGACTGATAATAGAAATGAGAGATAAACTCATCGATTTTTTCCTTTTTGCCGAGAGCGGTTATTACCGAGTCTTTTACAGAATTCTGAAACTCTTCCGTCGTTAAGGGTCTTCTTGCTACGCCTATAACTGCAAATTTGTCTAACTTACCTTTCTGAAACAACCTGTAAAGGGATGGAAAGAGCTTCCGAACGGCTAAATCTCCTGTTGCACCAAATATCATAATTAATGAAGTCATATTCTTAGATTGTTCCACGATAAATACCTCTCTTTATATGTATTCAATTTAGATTTCGCAAAAATTGACTGAAGCATGTATTCAAATCTATTCCTTTAAAAGAGAATATACGCTCAAAGGGCAATTGTGCAAGCGATATGCTATATTATTTATATAATTATTGGGAAGGCGTGTTTTTATTGGACATATTATTTTTAGGCACTGGTGCTGGTATTCCAGCAAAGCTGCGAAATGTTACTTCGATTGCCTTAAAATTACTCGAAGAACGTGGAGCCATCTGGTTGTTTGATGCAGGTGAAGCGACTCAGCATCAAATTTTACATACTTCGATCAGACCTCGCAGGATCGAGAAAATTTTTATTACCCACCTTCACGGCGATCACATCTATGGGCTGCCTGGCCTATTAGCCAGCCGTTCTTTTCAAGGTGGAGAATCAGAAGTGATTGTCTATGGACCAAAAGGACTAAAAGAATACATCACGATAAGCCTTTCCGTCAGCCAAACCTATTTAAAATATCCGCTAAAAATAGTCGAAATCGACGAAGGGATCATTTTTGAAGATGATCAGTTTACTGTCGAAGCTCGACTTTTAGATCACGGTATTCCTTCATACGGGTATCGGATTATCGAGAAGGATAAACCAGGGACCCTATTAGCGGAAAGACTTGTCGAGGCGGGAGTACAGCCAGGACCAATTTTCCGGAAAATTAAAGAAGGTGAAACCGTTACACTGGATGATGGCACCATTATCGTACCAGCAGATTTTCTCGGTCCGGATATAAAGGGCCGGATTGTCACAATTCTTGGAGATACAAGACACTGTGAGAACGCAATACTTTTAGCTAAGGACGCAGATTTATTAATACATGAAGCAACCTTTTCCAAAGGGGAAGAGAAGCTTGCCTATGATTATTTCCACTCAACCACCCATCAGGCTGCAGAAGTTGCGAAACAATCCGGAAGTAAGAAGCTTTGTTTGACCCACATCAGCTCACGCTATGATCGACAAGCCTGGGCTGAACTAGCTGCGGAAGCACAGGAAGTCTTTGCGAATACAGATATTGCTGAAGACTTTAAAGAAATAAACATAGCTTCAAAATGAAAAGACGGTCTAAAAGCCGTCTTATTTTATTTAAAACATCCATCCACGCTCGTATTGTTTTGGTCTCTCAATACTTACTCCTAACTCTTTAGCAGCTGTTCTAGGCCAGTAAGGATCACGCAATAATTCTCGTGCCAAAAATACTAAATCTGCACGGTCGTTTTGAAGGATTTCCTCCGCTTGGATACCAGTTGTAATTAATCCGACTGCTCCTGTAGCAATTTCGGCACCACTTCTAATTGTTTCTGAGAATGGAACTTGATAGCCGGGATAATCTGTTATCTTTGCAGGTACCACTGCCCCTGAGCTGACATCAATTAAATCAACACCTTGTTCCTTCATCCATTGACTGAAAAATACGTAATCCAGCGGTGTTAACCCCTCTTCGTGATAGTCATGAGCCGAAACACGCACAAACAGGACACCATCCCATACAGTTTTAATCGCTTCGATGACCTCACGAAGGAAACGGTAACGGTTTTCAGCCGACCCTCCATATTCATCGGTTCTTTTATTCGATAATGGGGAGAGGAACTCATTGATTAGATAGCCGTGGGCACCATGTATTTCTATGACATCAAAGCCAGCTTTTGCTGCACGCTCAGCACCCTTTTTAAACGCCTCAACAGTCGCGGTAATATCTTCTTTGGTCATTTCTTTAGGAGTCTTCATTTGTTCATTAAATGAAATCGCCGAAGGGGCGATGATTTCACCTTCTAGGACTGCCTTTCTACCCGCATGTGCAAGTTGGATACCCGTTTTAGACCCATGTTCCTTCATCAAGTTTACAAGTTCTGTGAACCCTTCAATGTGGTCATCACTCCAAATACCTAAATCCCTAGGTGAAATCCTGCCCTGCTTCGTTACTGCAGTTGCTTCAACAATAATAAGGCCTACTTGTCCAACTGCCCGGCTAGTATAATGAGTGCGGTGCCAGTTCTGTATATGACCATCTTCGTTATGACTGGAATACATGCACATCGGCGCCATTACAATTCGATTTTTCAGCGTAACATCCTTAATCGTATAAGGAGAAAATAACTTTGCAGACATTATGAACCTCCTACATAAATAATTTTTTCGGTCACTATACCACTAAAGTGCATTTTAGTATAGCAAAAGGCTCTCTTTTGTATAAATTCACTCTTTGTCCCTTAATTCTCTTAATTTATATAAGGTGCCTCTCCACATGATTCCGCCGCGTTTGTACGTTAGATAACTGGCACGGATGATGGAATAGATAAACAGGAGAGCCGTCACAGGCAATACGAGAAACATAACAGGGGAGAAGATGGTCATTTTTTTGATGACCATAACGTAATGAATCCCGCTTAGCAAAATAATCCCTAAGCTTAAGAGGACAATTATTTTATCAGAAGAAAATAGGGTAATAAATGGGAGGACATTGGTAATAAAAACGCCGAATATTGCAAAAAACACCATACTAACCCGATAATGTAATCCTGCAAATGTATTTTTTTCGAGTCCGATAAATGCTTCCTGTAAACTTCCATACCATTCTACCTCAACCAGCGTGAGTGCGGTGACAATCCTCTGAGCATATCCTGCTTGTTTCATTCTCATTCCAA
This sequence comes from Neobacillus driksii, assembly GCF_013409995.1. Classification (GTDB taxonomy): domain Bacteria; phylum Bacillota; class Bacilli; order Bacillales; family Cytobacillaceae; genus Neobacillus; species Neobacillus driksii. The sequence goes on along the minus strand of NZ_JACCBX010000003.1, from coordinate 309,578 downwards.
GCTGCAAGTCATCATCTGGCCGCATTTTCACCATTTCATGTGTTCCAAAGCTGCTATACGCTTCTTTGGAAACAAGATTAAACGCGCCAATTCCAGTCCCAACTTTTGATTTGGGGTTATTTGCCGCCCATGGTCTTTTAAAATATGAAAAACCGAATAGAAAAAAGGCGACAAATGATTTTAACCAAAACGTTTTCGCGCTCAGGTTTGGTGCGACAGTTAAATGGTCAAGCTTATGTTTCTCAAAATAATGAAGTGCCTTTGCAAATGCCTCTTTTTCAAACTTTACATCCGCATCGGTGAACAATAGCCATTTTCCAGACGCTTTAAGGAAGCCTTGATATAAGGCATTATTTTTTCCAAGCCACCCTTTAGGCAATCCTTCTATGTGAAGAACAGAAATTCGCTGATCTTCCTTTTTTAATTCTTCCATCATAAGTCCAGTAGAATCCGTTGACCTGTCATTAACGAGAATCCATTCAACGTTTCTATAAGTTTGCGCCAACTGACTGAGGATACTAGCTCTTATTTGATTTTCTTCATTGCGTGCCGCTACAATGACCGATAAAAGAGGTCCATTTTCTAACTTATCCGCATCTTCTAAAGCGTCTATTTTCCGTAAACCGATTAGCCCGTCTATGAGAAAAACAATCCAGACCAGGATACCCATTGAAAATAATACCGTCAGCATTTTTTTACACTTCCTAGTCTTTTTTACCCTAGTTTAAATCAATAGACACAAATTAGGAAGTTGGTTCGGTAACTTCCAGCTGTTCACGTAATGCCGCTCCCATTTTTTTCGATTGTTCGGTTGCAGCCTTAATACAAGAAATGAACGCATGCTGGACTTGATGTTCTTCGAGTACTTTTACCCCTGCCTCTGTTGTACCGCCTGGGCTTGTTACATCTCTTCGTAACTGTTCAGATGATTTTGTGGAGTTTTTCACCATCTCAGCTGCTCCAATTAAGGTTTGTACGATTAATTCACTAGCCATCTCCTTATCGAGACCAACCTCAACAGCACTTTTTTCCATTGCTTCTATAAGGTAATAAATATACGCAGGTCCGCTGCCGGAGAGTCCTGTAACAGCATCCAGCTGTTCCTCTTCTACAAAAGTTGTCAAGCCGACGGTTCCAAATAGATCCTTCATTAATTCAATTTGCTTAGGGGTAACTCGTTCATTTACGGCAACGGCAGTGGCAGATTTACCAACTGCTGCTGATGTATTTGGCATGGCTCTCACAACGGCAATCGGTAATCTTGCTATTGTCTCAATGGTACTCATCGACACCCCTGCTAACACAGAAACTACCAGCATTTTTTCGGTTAAATATTCACGAATATATTGGATAGCGGTTGCGGCATCCTTTGGCTTCATCGATAAGATGACGATGTCAGCTCCTGCAAACAATTCCTTTAAATCGTAAGTGGTACGGACGCCATACGTATCACTTAGCCTCTTCAACCGCCCTTCATTTGAATTATTTGTAACCCATACATTCTTTTTATCAATCAAACTATTTTCAAGAATCCCTGAAATAAATGCCTCAGCCATTGAACCGGCACCGATGAATGCTATTTTTTTCATGCATTTTTCCCCCTTTTACTTTGTTTTTAAAAACAAAAAGACCTCTCATCCGAAAAGGACGAAAGGTCTAGCTTCCGTGGTACCACCTTCATTTACCCAAACTAAATACATAATAGGGTTCACTCGACTCCGATAACGCCGGATTACGTTAGGTTTTCCTAAGTGCTCATAAGCTAGGTTCAATGATAAAGAGGGCTGTGAAGACTTTCAGCCGATGGACTTCACTCTCTTTTGCCATTTTTCATTTACTGGTCTTAATCATCGCGAATGTTCGAATCAAATTTTAATAGTGATTATCCAAGATAATGGCCCTTCTGTCAAGTGATAAAATCTGAATTTTTTATTTATTTTAAATATATTATGCAAAAATAATGACAATCGAAAGGGAAATTCGTTACACTTACCATATAAATAATTGTCAAAAAATGTTCACATTCTATTTAAGGCTATTTTCGTAAATATTGTTGTTAAAATCTTAAAGCCGATTTTAACGTGAAAATAGGTATTTTGCACTTTAGAATTTAGTTTGCAGGCTCTTTTCTTATTACAGTTTTGCTATTTCCTGCTGAAACTTCGCACAATCAAAATCCTCGTTCCAAAAAGCAACGAAGGTTAAGAAAAGAGCCTTATTTAAAAATAACGTTAGGAGTTTTTTGAATGGCAGAATGGAAAGACGGTATCGCAAAAATAATTTTGCCGACTCCTTATGCAGTCGGGGACGTTAATGTTTACTTGATTAAAGGTGAGCGGTTGACACTTGTCGATTGTGGTGTCAAAACGAAGGAGTCGTGGATTGCTTTTAAGGCCCAGCTGTCTCAATTACAATTAAGCCCGGATGATATTGAACAGGTGATAATTACCCATCATCACGCTGATCATGTTGGTATGCTTGATTTTTTATCAGATCAGACAGAGGTCTATGGGCACCCGCTGAATGAACGCTGGATTAAACCAACGGAGTCTTTTTTTCACGACCAAGAGGCTTTTTTTCGAAGACAATTTATTGACTTTGGAATCCCCTCAGAATACTTTTCATCTATCTTAGATTTAAAACAAACATTCAGGTACTCCTGTAATCGCTCCTTGACGGGAGAACTGGTTGAAGGGATGATCCCACCGGGGTTAAGTGGATGGAAAGTCATAGAGACACCTGGACATGCCCAAAGTCAAATTGCTCTATTTCGAGAAAGTGATGGAATTCTTATAGGAGGGGATTTGATTCTTGCACATATCTCACCAAATCCATTACTAGAGATGCCGGCACCAGGCGAAGTAGAGAGACCGAAGCCGCAGCTGCAGCATAATGATTCGATGAAAAAGTTGTTATCCTATCCAATTCAGTTCGTTTACACAGGCCATGGCGAGGAAGTTTCCCAATTAAAAGAGCTAATTGAAAAAAGACTAATTCACCAGCATGACCGTGCTATGAAGGTTAATAATTGGCTAAAAGAGGAGCAGCATACCGTATTTGAACTTTGCAAGCGGCTTTTTCCTACAGCGTATAAGCGGGAATTGATATTAACATTATCGGAAACCGTCGGCCAGCTTGACTATTTAGCCTCAATCGGCGAGATTAGTAGTAGTGAGGGATGGTCAACCAGTCCTCTATGAAGCTAGATGAGGTGTGAATATGGTTAGGGAACAACTTAAGGGTAAAAATATAGTCATTACCGGTGCATCCGGGGGGATAGGTGCTGAAATCGCCAAGCTTTGTGCGGAAAGTGGTGCCAACCTTGTCCTAATCGCAAGAAGTATGGAAAAATTGAAACAGCTGCAAATGGAATTGCAGCAAAAGCATCAAGTAAGGGTAGAGGTCTATCAATTAGATGTCTCTGAAACGGAAAAAGTGAAGGAAGTTTTTACAGCTATTTTTGCGACGATTGGTGAGGTAGATATCCTAGTTAATAATGCGGGGTTCGGTGTGTTCCGTGAAGCGCATGCTGCAACAATGGATGAAATTAAAGGAATGTTCAATGTTAATGTTGTCGGACTAATGGCGTGCACAAGCATGGTGCTTCCGGAGATGCGTGAACGCCGTTTCGGCCATATCATTAATATCGCCTCCCAAGCAGGAAAAATCGCAACGCCAAAATCCAGTGTATATTCGGCTACTAAGCATGCGGTTCTTGGCTACACGAATTCGCTTAGAATGGAGCTTAGTGATTACAATGTTTTCGTAACATCTGTGAATCCAGGGCCTATTGAAACGAACTTTTTTAACATTGCTGATGAAAAAGGCACGTATGTTAAAAATGTTCAAAAGTTTATGCTTCAGCCCGAATATGTCGCTCGGAAAGTTGTTGACAGCATGCTGACGAAAACGAGAGAAATCAATCTGCCTCGCTGGATGAACATGGGCAGCGTTGCTTATGTTCTCTTTCCAAGACTGTTTGAACGTATTGGCAAAAAGGCATTTAACAAAAAATAAAACCGCGACAGCGGTTTTTTGCATTCATCCTGTTAAAAATTCGTATACAGTATCATTCACAGCCTCGTATAAATCAACCGCGGGTTGTTCTACTTTTATTTGAATAATCCGCTCCGCAAGCGCCTCTAAATCGCTGCTGCTCATTGGCAGTGAATCTATCTCAGAATAATATTGTTTGAAGCAATTTTTTATCATTTTAAGAATTAACTTTTTCTCCATGTATGTACACCTCACTCACAAATTATATCGTTTTTTCCTCAAGAAAAATAACCAAAACCATGAAATATGTCAAAAAATTCCCATTGAATGCGAACGCATATTCGCGTAATATATGTATATAATATAAGGAACAGATGTTCGATGTTTAAATGGAGGGAAAAAGTCATGGTCGATTACAGCACGTTACCACACAATCATATATTATGCGTCGACATGAAGAGCTTTTACGCCAGCTGTTCCGCTGTCATGCATGGTCTTGATCCCTTAACTTGCTATCTAGCTGTGGCCGGTAACAAAGAACGGAATGGAAGTGTTGTGCTAGCGGCATCACCACGTTTGAAGAAAGAATTTGGAATTAAAACAGGTTCCAGACTATTTGAGATTCCCGATGATCCCCGCATTCAAGTAGTCGAGCCCAAAATGGCAACTTATTTGCGTATTTCTACTGAAATCACCCGCGTATTTAATCGTTATGTACCAAAGGAAGCCATTCACACGTATAGCGTTGATGAAAGTTTTATCAAGGTGGATGGGGCACTTCATTTATGGGGGGACGCCTTTACGATTGCAGAGAAAATTAAGAATGATATTGAACGTGAGTTCCAGCTTCCCTGTGCGGTCGGAATAGGCCCGAATATGTTACTGTCAAAGCTTTGCCTCGATCTTGAAGCAAAGAAGCATGGAATTGCGGAATGGAAGTACGAGGACGTCCAGAATAAGCTTTGGAAGGTTTCACCGCTAAGAGAAATGTGGGGAATCGGCAGGCGCGTTGAAAAAACCCTAAATGGGATGGGCATTTTTACGGTTGGCCAGCTGGCTCGCTATGATTTAGAAGCACTGGAAAAGAAATTCGGAATCATGGGCAATCAGCTTTATCATCATGCTTGGGGAGTAGACCTTTCAGACTTAGGAGCACCCCTGGTTGAGGGGCAAATCAGCTTCGGAAAAAGCCAAATTCTTTTAAGAGATTATAAGGAAGAAGAAGAGATAAAGCATGTAATTTTAGAAATGTGTGAAGAAGTAGCCCGAAGAGCGAGATCTCGCCATAAGGCTGGGAGAACAATCAGCCTTAGCATTGGCTATAGCCAGGATGAACTCGGCGGCGGCTTTCACCGCTCAAGAACCATCAAGCAGCCAACGAATGTAACGATGGATCTTTACCGAGTCTGTCTCGAATTATTCCACGAACATTATACAGGAAAGACCGTAAGGCAAATTGCTATTAGTATTGGAAATATCGTCGATGATCATGAGTTTCAGCTCGACCTGTTTGACATGGGTGCGGTAAAGCGGCGGGAGCTTGGCTACGTAGTTGATTCTATCCGCAGACGCTTTGGTTCAGGTTCGCTGCTGCGGGCTGTTTCCTATACAGCTGCTGGAACAGCAAAACATCGAGCTACGCTGGTTGGGGGACATAAAAGATAAGAAGTAAGAGTAAGGAGGAGAATGAAATGATTCGCGACCGAGGAAGAATCAAATGGGTTTCAATGATGCTTCCTGAGCATATTAAATTGCTTAGAGACTGGGTGAAGGAAGATCAGTATGAAGAGCAGAAACAAATCGATGAGCAGCAGCTCGAACTTATGAATATGACCTTATCTGAAGCAATTGAATTCGATCAATTGGTTACCATCACTCATTATCGAAATCGAAATTATGAAATCGTCATTGGAAAAATTCACCGTTGGGACCAAATAACTGGGAGGCTTCATATTGTCGATCACTTTGAAGACGTACATCGCATCCCGATTTCATCCATTGCGGATATCCGATTGACATAGAAAAGCGGCCTCACATCGGAGGCCGTTTTTTTTAAATCCATTGTTGAAAACAGCAGCAGTGATGTGAACTTTCCTTATCTGAAATCTGCTTTAAATTCACCAGTAACTTTTTGGTGACCGTTATTTTCATCTAACGATTGCTCTTGTTCTAAATCGAAACGGTTCATAATAGGTAAATCGTTTACCGAGAATAGATAAGAGTCTTCTGAAGCAGAGTGTTCATACCAAGCCCAGTTTGGAACAACGAAGTAGTCACCCTTTTTCCAATCGAAACGAATGCCATTAATGACTGTGTGACCTGCACCTTTGTGTACCTGGTAAACAGTTGAGTGTGTATGGCGTAATGCCTTTGTTTTAAAACCATGTGGTAAATGCTGCATTCTAGTACCGAGTGTCGGGTTAGCAGATTTACCTGTAGATGGGTTAATGTACTCTACAGCATATCCATGATGTGGGTCTGGATCGAATTCCATCAAGCCTTTAATTCCTTCTACCGTACGGTCCCATTTATAATTAGCAAGTGGAGCAACGGTGAATTTATCATCACCAACAGGACGAACCATGCCGCCGCGATAACGTCTTTCTGAAAAATTATCAGGAATATCTGGCTGCTGTAAACCATCCTCATAAGGTTCAAAGAATGTACCGCCGATTGCGTAAATAGTAGGAATATCTAGGGCATCCATCCAATACATAGGCTCTGTCCCTAAATGGGCGTGACCATGCCATAAATTCTTTGGAGTAATTAAAAAGTCGCCTTCTTCCATGAAAATACGCTCACCTTGAACAATTGTATATGCTCCTGACCCTTCAGAAATGAAGCGTAGTGCACTTTGTGAGTGCCGGTGAGATGGTGCTTTTTCACCAGGCAATAACATTTGCACCGCTGCATAAATCGTTTGAGTAGTCGATCCCCATCCCCAAGGTTCCCGATAGGTTAAGCCAGGATTTTGGAAATAGATTGCACGACGTTCTCCACCTCGTTCTGGTGTGAAGATTTGAGCTGCTTCAGCCATTTTCTTTTTGATTAATTCATCGCTCCAAAGATAAGCTTGTGCTTGAGGCTTTGGCGTTTTATGCATGATTGTAGGAATTGCTTCCCACAGAGGTCCTAAGTTGTATTGTTGAATATCTTTTGTGTAATCGGTTACAACTGAACTTTTCATAAACTCTTGAACTTCTGGATTTACTTCAGCCATTTTACATTCTCCTTTGCCCTTCAAATTTTATAGAGAAAAGGGGAACAGCCTATTTGCTGCTTGACCCCTTGCAATGTCTAATTAAACAGTGACTACCGCTTCCGTTGCCTTTACTTTATTTTCAAGTGCACCAATTTGGTCGATTTCAATGCGAACGACATCTCCATCTTTTAAGAATTGCGGAGGATTCATCGCCACTCCAACGCCTCCAGGAGTACCTGTTAAGACAACATCTCCAGGCTCTAACGTCATTAAATTGGATAAGAAAGCTACTAATTTTTGAACAGAGAATACTAGATTAGCAGTATTCGTTTTTTGACGTACTTCACCATTTACTTTTAGGACAACATCTAAGCCAGATGGATTTTGCAGTTCATCGGAGGTTACCAAATATGGTCCCATTGGTGCGCTGCCATCTACTGTTTTTCCTTGCAGCCATTGAAGCGTGCGTCGTTGAATGTCGCGATAGGTTACGTCATTTGTAATGGTGTAACCTGCTACATAATCTAATGCATCTTCTTTTGCAACATTACGAGCTTGTTTACCTACAACAAACGTAAATTCTGCCTCATAGTCAAGTTGATCAGAAATCGGGAAATGTGGAATATCGTCCTCTGGCCCTAAAATCGTATTAGCGAATTTAGCGAAAATAACTGGGTTCGATGGGATTTCACGCCCCATTTCTAAAATGTGCTCACGATAGTTGTGACCAACACAAATAATTTTGCCTGGACGCTGAACTGGAGCTTCTACTTTAACTTCCTCAATAGTGTAAATCACTTTTTTATCAAAGCTTTCAGGATTAGCGAGAATGAAATCGATTGCATTTTGAGCGAGACTCAGTGATTCTTTGCCACCTTGGTATAATTCGTCGGTATTATCCGGCACATACGCTTTTGCGATTGCCTCATATCGGTATTTTCCTTCTGCCTTTAACTGTGCTTGGTAAGCATAGTTTAAGTCGACTACTTTGTTATCAACGATTGCCCCTGCACGTGTATGCCCAGCGACAGTAAAATTAATAAGTTTCATGGTTTGCCTCCTTATTTTTTCACTAATTATGAAACTAGTTCACTATTTATAAAAATATTAAAATATTTCGAAATGATTGTCAATATTATTTGTTTTCAGAATTTTATTTTGCAAATCGAAGTACTTGACCCCATTTTTGGTTGGTTTTGGATAGTAGTAGAAAAAATGATTACTAGAAATATTCTAAATTTTAAAAGTTTTTGTTGACGAATTGGTGAAAAATGATTTAGAGTTTTAATATAGGTAACAGGGTTCTCTATTTGTGGAAAAAATCCAGTTGGAGGGAAAATGTCAATGACTAATGTAAGCGACATCATTATAGTAGGTGGAGGAATTGGTGGTTTAGCGGCAGCACTATCAATCCAAGGAACGGGTAAATCAGTAGCGGTTTTTGAGCAGGCACCTGAATTTGGAGAAGTAGGTGCAGGTATTCAGTTAGCACCAAATGCATTAGAGGTTTTAGATCGTTTAGGTGTAAAGGAAGAAATCTTAAAACATGCGGTAGTACCAAAACGCCTTGTCCTAAAAGATGTTTATACTGCAAAAGAATTAGCAACTCTTGATTTAGGAGAAGGGTTCCAAAAAGAATTCGGCCAGCCATACATCGTATTACATCGCTCCGACCTGCACAGAGTACTTTATGAAGCATGTCAAAAACGCAGTAATATCAAATTCTTTACCAACCAATGTATTCAAACTGCAGAACAAAATGGAGATACTGTAACAATTGTTAACCAAAATGGTGAAACGTTTACTGCAGAAGCAGTTGTTGGTGCCGATGGGGTAAAATCAAACATGCGTAAGCAGCTAGTTGATGATAAGCCAGTAAACTCTGCGTATGTAGCTTACCGTGGAACGATTCCAATTGAAGAAGTTGCTACTACAGCAAACTTAGACTTAGACGATGTCATCATGTGGATTGGACCAAACCTGCACATGGTACAATACCCAGTTCGCCGCGGAGAGCTTTACAACCAAGTAGTCGTATTTAAATCATATGATGCGACTGTAGAAGACTGGGGAACACCAGAAGAAATGGCACGTCGTTTTGAGAATTGTCATCCAAGGGTTGAAAACGCTTTAACTTACATTAACCGTCAATTCCGCTGGCAAATGTATGACCGTGAACCAATCGACAATTGGACAAATGGCAACATTACGCTATTAGGAGATTCTGGTCATGCCATGCTTCAATATTTAGCACAAGGCGGCGTTCAAGCCCTCGAAGATGCATTTGTATTAGGTGAGAAATTAAAAGAACATAAATCCTACGAGGAAGCATTTAAAGTATACCAGGAAATTCGAATCCCACGCTCTGCAATGGTACAAGGATCAGCACGCAGATGGGGCGAAATTATTCATGCAGAGGATCCAACTGCTCTTGCACTTCGCAACTTTATTTTCGAACATCACAAACCAACTGATTACAATGTTGTTGATTTCCTATATGGCTATTTCAAGAAAAATTATGAACGTGTAAATTGCTAATTAAAAAACGCGTTAGAGCTGGCTCTAACGCATTTTTTAAATTTATGTATGAAGTGAATTGAAGGAGGACGTAAAAGATGGCAACGGCATTACTGAATGAAAAATTAGAATTATTTAAAAAGAGTATAGATGATATTGCAGCGGTATTGAAAAAAACCGATGAGGCTGCACTTTATGTTAAACCCTCTGAAGCAGAATGGTCCGCAATGCAAATTGTTTCTCATGTTTTAGAAGCTGTAGAGTTTTGGGTTGCTGATTTAGAAGCATTGTTAGTGGTTCCAGGTGCAAAATGGGGACGTAATCATGAACATGTGCGCCGTTTGGCTGCAGTGGATGAAACCGTTGTATCTCTTCTTAACAAAGATGATGTGATAACAAAACTACAAAACTTAGTTCCGAAGGTAGAGGCGGCACTTGTAAAGGTTACTGAGGAGGACTTGGTAAAAACCGCTCCAAGTTATAATCCAAACTTTGACGGAAAACCGTTATCATTCTTAGTCGACCATTTAATCGTTAAGCATGTAACTGGTCATTACGGACAGCTTGTACGACATTTAGAAAAAATTCAATAATTGATCAGAAAAAGGACTCCATTACCGGGAGTCCTTTTTCTATAGAATATACTACTCTTCTTTTGCAACTCGCACTTGAGAGTCAAATTTCCCTTTATGAGAACCATCACAAAAAGGTTTGTTGTTGGAAAGCCCGCAGCGGCAAAGAGAAAAAGCCGGCTTCGTTTCCATGACATTGCCCGCACCATCTAGCAATTCTACCTCACCAGTAATCCGCAGTGAACCATTATCATTTACTTTAATTTGTACTTTTGACATCCCTGACACTCCTTTTAAGTATATTTTTCAGAATATAGTGAACAAAAGAAAAAAGCGAATGTTCTCAAATGGAGACTGGCCCATTTGGATAGTCTGTTTTATGAAAAGCAGATAGATATATTATCATATTTAGGTAATATATACCCAAAAATTACTTCGATTAAGCTTTCTCAACATATTTTTGCAAAAATTTGTCTATGACAGTTCGATATTCTTCAGGATTCTCATTAAATGACTGAGCATGACGGCCGTTTGTAGCAACATAAAGCATTTTCGGACCTCGTTTTTTTTCATATAATTCCTTTGTCATGGCAGGAAGAATAAAATCATCGTTTTCGCTGTGAATAAATAAAATGGGATGTTTGATATTTTCAATAACCGATATGGGCGAGACGTGACGAATCGAATATTTTTCACGAAGGCGCAAAATTAAATCAGCTATGGGTATTAAAATGGTTGAGACATTCTTTAATTCTTTTTTTAGTTGATACGATACTTGCTCTTTCAAGTCAGAGAACGGACAGTCTGCTATATAAAAATCAGCACCATCTTCAAGCATTCCAGCATAGAGCAGCATTGTAGCCGCTCCCATCGATTCCCCATGAATACCGAGCGTAAGTGTCGTTCCCTTCTCTTTTTTTAACCAATCAATAATTGCCTTTAGATCGAATTTTTCATAATGACCGAAGCTGGTTGTCTTTCCACCTGATTCACCGTGTCTGCGATGGTCATAAATCATCGCATTAAATCCACGCTCTAAGAAAAGATTCATATATTTTATCGAATTAATTTTTGTTTCCGTTACTCCATGGGAAATAATGACATAGCGATTGGAATCGTGTGGTTCTACCAGTAGAGCTTTAATGGGATAGCCAAAAGGTGAATCAATGATTACCTCTCGCTTAGGCAGTGATTCGAAATGCTCGGGATTGAATCTGCCCGCTTCCTTTTCCCGCTTTAGGATAAATTGTTCATCTTTCTTTTTCATATATATAAGCCTATTTGTAAAGTAAAAACCTAAAGAAAATGTAATCAAGAATGAAATTAGAAGAGCTCGCAACGCCTTTCGCACAAGTACACCTCCAAAGGTTCAATAGTAGTAATTATTTGGTAATTAATGTTGGCTTTTATTCTAACATAGGAAAAGCCGCTAACTCCATTTAGCGGCTTAATAAATTTATTTATGCCTGTCGCCTTTGGGTAAGGCGCTTCTGCATTTCTTATTGCTCAGCATTTTGTCTTTTCGTAGGATGAGTTGCTTTTTCTATTTCTTCAGCAGCAATCATTCGTTTACCTGTACCGGCGGATTCTGCATAATCCTTACCTTTTTGGCTGTAACCCTTATCACGTTTTTGACTCATAATCGTTAGACTCCCTTCGAATGGATTCATTTAATAAAGTGCTTATATAGGAGTCTGTTTATTCATATCTTTATTGTAGAGGTGCTAAATTTAAAATTCAAGAATAATAGAAATTTTGACAAAATAAGAGGGTTTTCTGTCTTCGCACTCGAAGTAGTAAAGGTAAAAGTGCTAAAAGGAGAGGAAAAAAATGAATCAAACAGATGTAGTAATTGTAAGTGCAGTTCGTACAGCACTAGGTAATTTTAACGGAAGCTTAAAAAATGTATCCGCACCTGAATTAGGCGCCATGGTCATCAAAGGAGCGCTTGAACAAGCTGGCGTAAAGCCGGAGCAAGTAGACGAAGTTATTTTAGGAAATGTACTTCAAGCAGGACTTGGTCAGAATCCAGCTAGACAGGCCGCAATTGGAGCAGGCATTCCTGATAGCGTTTCCTCAATGACAATCAATAAGGTATGCGGTTCTGGTTTAAAGGCGGTTCACCTAGCAACACAGGCAATTCTAGCAGGAGATGCTGAGATTGTTGTTGCTGGTGGAATGGAGAATATGAGCCAGGCACCTTATCTATTAAAAAATGCCCGTGAAGGATTTAAAATGGGTGATCAAAAATTAATCGATACTTTAACAAGTGACGGACTTACCTGCATTTTTAACCACTATCATATGGGAGTTACAGCTGAAAACTTAGCTGATAAATATTCCATTACGAGAGAAGAACAGGACCAGTTTTCAGCATGGAGTCAGGAGAAGGCGGTTAAGGCAATTGAAGCAGGTAAATTTAAAGATGAAATCGTCCCTGTCGTACTGAAGCAGCGTAAAGGAGATCCGATTGTTTTTGATACAGATGAGTATCCGAAAAAAGGAACAACAGCTGAAAAGCTCGGAGGATTACGTCCAGCATTCAAAAAAGACGGCAGTGTAACAGCTGGAAATGCATCTGGTATTAATGATGGTGCAGCAGTGGTGGTCGTAATGAGCAGGAAAAAAGCAGAAGAATTGGGAATTAAGCCTTTAGTAACGATTAAAGGGAATGCCAGTGCAGGTGTTGATCCTAGCATTATGGGAATCGGACCGGTTCCTGCAGTAAAAAAGGTTCTCGAAAAAACGTCCATTTCGATGGAAGAGCTAGAATTAATAGAAGCAAATGAGGCATTTGCGGCACAGTCCCTGGCTGTTGATCGTGAACTTCATTTTAATAAAGAAATTTTAAATGTAAATGGCGGGGCGATTGCACTCGGTCATCCAATCGGTGCAAGCGGTGCAAGGATTCTCGTTACGCTAATTCATGAAATGAAAAGACGGAATGCAAAGAAGGGACTCGCAACACTTTGTATTGGCGGCGGACAAGGGGTAGCAACAGTCGTTGAGCTAGCTTAAGCCTACAATGAGGGGAGAAAGAGCACGATGAAGAAGATTGGTACATCCTTCCAGGAAGCAGTCGCAGATATTCAAGATGGAGCGACGTTGATGGTCGGTGGTTTCGGTTTGTGCGGAATACCTGAAAATCTAATTCAAGCACTGGTTGATAAGGGCGTAAAGGATTTAACGGTTATCTCTAATAACTGTGGAATCGATGATTGGGGACTGGGTCCACTTTTAAAAAATAAACAAATTAAAAAAATGATAGGATCCTATGTGGGAGAGAATAAAGAGTTTGAAAGACAGGTTTTAGCAGGGGAACTTGAAGTAGAGCTGACACCACAAGGTACATTAGCTGAAAAGATAAGAGCAGGCGGAGCTGGTATACCGGCCTTTTACACTCCTGCAGGGGTGGGAACGCCGATTGCTGATGGCAAGGAAACAAAAGTTTTTAATGGCAGAGAGTATCTGCTAGAGGAAGCATTGACTACTGATTTTAGTTTTGTTCGCGCATGGAAGGGAGACAAGATGGGGAATCTTGTTTACCATAAAACAGCACGAAACTTTAATCCGATGATAGCGGCAGCAGGAAAAGTAACAATTGCCGAAGTGGAGACACTCTGTGAAATTGGAGAACTCGACCCGAATTTTATCCATACTCCTAGCGTTTATGTTCAAATGATTATTGAAGGTAAGCAGGAAAAAAGAATTGAAAGATTGACAGTTAGAAAATAGAGGTGGAGGGGGAGAGTGCCGATGGTCTCTGTTAGAGAAAGAATTGCAATAAGGGCAGAGAAAGAAATCGAAAACGGTTATTATGTGAATTTAGGAATCGGGATGCCGACGCTGGTTGCGAATTATATATCAGATAATAAGCAGGTGGTTCTGCAATCGGAAAATGGACTGCTGGGTATTGGTCCATATCCAACGGAGGAAGAAGTAGACCCGGATTTAATCAATGCAGGAAAAGAGACGGTTACTGCAATTAGTGGTGCTTCTTACTTTGATAGTGCAGAATCATTCGCCATGATACGCGGCGGTCACATCAACATTGCTATCCTTGGCGGAATGGAGGTTTCTGAGAAAGGAGACCTTGCGAACTGGATGATACCAGGTAAAATGATAAAAGGAATGGGCGGTGCCATGGATCTTGTCCATGGAGCGCAAAAAATCATTGTCATCATGGAGCATGTGAACAAGCGCGGTGAATCAAAAATCTTAAAAGAATGCACCCTTCCTTTAACCGGAAAAGGTGTGGTTAACCGAATTATTACTGAACGTGCAGTGATGGATGTAACGGACAGCGGTTTAAAATTGGTTGAGGTTGCAAAAGGGTTTACAGTCGAAGATGTAGTTAACTCAACAGAGGCAACACTAGCAGTGGACGAAAACGTGGTTCTAGAAGCTTATTAAAAAGTATGGCGGGCTGAGTAGCATAACAGCCTGCTTTTTCTATTGGCTGTGTTAAAGGATAATGTTGATTTAAGAACCTGTTGATTGGAGGGGAAGGCGCTTGACTCCTGCGGGATGAACGAGCTGAGTGAGACCCCGCAGGTCGGAACGACCGAGGAGGCTCACGGGCGAGCCCGCGGAAAGCATAGCGCCTCGTGACAGGCAAAGACCGCCTGTCACTGCGGTGATTATTCAAAGAAGCTTTCCTTAGTGGAGCGCAAATCAACAGCCTAGGTTAACACAGCCTTCTATTAAAAATAATGCTATAATACATATGAAATAAAGATTTTTGGGGGAGTTTAGGATGAAAAAGAAATCGAAACAAAAAAATCAATCTAAACCAAAAAAAGAAGAAGTGTCAGTTACGCTTAAAGATATGATTAATCCGGAATTAATAAAGCAATTAAAAGAACAACAGGAGCAGTTAAAGGCCAAAGAGGAGCGTAAACGAGCAGAAGAAGAACAACGTAAACGCGAGGAACGCCGTTTAAAAGATAAGAATAAATCGTTTGAGGAGCTGCTAAACGAAAGCGGCATGAACTGGAAGGAATTTAAATAGGAGAGCCAAGCGGCTCTCCTTTTTAACGATGTTCTTTAAATTGCCCGGCTTTTGAAATCTCTTTAATCAATGTAACTTCTTCTTCGGTCAGCTCTTGGCTTCTCACCGCACTGGCATTGCTTCTGACTTGTTCCGGACTGCTGGCTCCCGCGGCTACTGTGGCCACGGCAGGGTGCGCCAAATTATATTGAAGAGCAATTTCTGTAAAAGAGCGTTGTGCAGCCAGTTTTTCCTTCAATGAGGGTAACGCTTTAAGCAGCTCTTCCTGACTATAGTCTGGATACCCTTTTGGAGAAATTTTTTCTAGCATTTTATCACTTAACAGCCCTTTTGCTAAAGGACCACGGGTTACTACACTGATTCCATGCTCATACAGATATGGCAATGCCTCTTCTTCCGGTCGTCTATCTAAAATACTATATTGCATCATGACAGAAACAATATGGGATTTCTTTACATACTCACGGATGACATTTGGACGAATCGATGAAATTCCATAATAGCGGATAAAGCCCTCCGACTTTAATTCGTCAAAAGCTTCTATTGTCTCATCAATCTTATCTTCGATTGTGCCGCCATGAAGCTGGTATAAATCGATATAGTCTGTCCCAAGTCGTTTCAAACTTTGTTTGACTGCTTCCTTTATGTACGATTTGGACGGATCCCAAGCCCATCCTGTTTTATCAGGATTCCAGCGGTTTCCAACCTTTGTTGCAATAATGACTTTTTCACGTACATCCTTTAGAGCAGTCCCAACGATTTTTTCGTTCTCTCCAAAATCATACAAATCAGCAGTATCAAAATAATTGATTCCCTCGTCCAAGGCAGTCTCAATAATCTCTCGCGCTCTTTTTTCCTCTGTGCCAATCGACATGCAGCCCAAGCCTAATTCAGTAACCCATAAGCTAGAATTTCCTAGTTTTCTTTTTTTCAATACAATCACCCCGTCCTTTACTATAATTTTACGAAAGTCCGGGGAAGACTACAAACGGAAAGATTATTTTGGAGCGACTTTTTCTACCCATTCAGCAACGGTGGAATGTTCCTTATTGTATTCTTTTAGCTTTTGGAGAATCTCCCAGCCCTTGCCAACGAGAATAATTCCCTTAGTATGCACGTATACCTTCATCCATACCCCTCCAAATAATGTATGGTAAAATGTATGAGCAGCACATAGCGAATTAGAACAGGAGTGACACAGGTGACTAATCTAATTGAAAAAACGATACATAGCGAAGAAATATTTTCAGGAAAAATTATTAGCCTTCATCTTCAGGATGTTGAGCTGCCGAATGGAAAACAGTCAAAAAGAGAAATCATTAAACACCCAGGTGCCGTTGCTATTTTGGCAATTACTGATGATAAAAAAATTGTTATGGTTGAGCAATTTCGTAAAGCACTTGAACGGACAATCGTTGAGATACCTGCAGGAAAGTTAGAAAAGGACGAAGAGCCAGCTCTCTGTGCACGAAGGGAGTTAGAGGAAGAGACAGGATATGAATGTGAAAGTTTGGAGCTGCTTGTCTCTTTTTATACTTCTCCAGGATTTGCAGATGAAATCGTACATCTATTTGTGGCAAAAGGACTAACCAAGAAAGAAAATGCCGCGGCACTTGATGAAGATGAGTTTGTGAACGTTGAGGAAATAACACTTGATGAAGCGATTAAATATATAAAGGAACAAAAAATTTATGATGCAAAAACCACCTATGCCGTTCAATACCTTCAGCTACAAGAGGCATTAGGTAATAAATGAAACGCTATTATGTAGATTTACATATTCATATCGGAAGAACCTGGACAGGCAAGCCTGTAAAAATAACAGGTGCTAAATCATTAACGTTTACCAATATCATTGAGCATGCCCGGCATGAAAAAGGGCTGAATATGATTGGTATTATTGACAGCCACTCACCAGAAGTAATCCTTGAAATGGAAAGCCTCGTTTCAAGTGGGGATATGATTGAACATCGTGATGGCGGCTTAGTATACGGTGATTTAACAGTAATTCCAGGTTCGGAATTAGAAATTTATGATAAACAATGTAATGGTCCGATACATGTGCTTGTGTTTTTTCCTACGATTGCGATCATGAGGAAGTTCTCTATTTGGCTGTCTGGTCATTTAAAAAATGTCCAATTAAGTTCGCAGCGGATTTATGTATCAGGTCTCCAATTGCAAAGAAAAGCAAAAGAACTAGGCGGCTTATTTATTCCGGCCCATGTGTTTACGCCCTTTAAAAGCCTATATGGTAAAGGAGTCAATAAATCGTTAACTGAAGTATTTGACCCAGCATTCATTGATGGAATTGAGCTTGGTTTAAGTTCTGACACAATGATGGCAGACCAGATCAAAGAACTACACGAATATCCCTTTTTGACTAATTCAGATGCCCATTCCTTAGCAAAAATTGCCCGTGAGTATCAGGTTGTATCAATGAAAGAACCCTCTTTTAAAGAATTGGGAATGGCATTACGGAATGTTGAAGGAAGACGTATCATAGCCAACTATGGATTAGACCCGCTACTAGGTAAGTATCATAAAACCGTCTGTGCAGAATGTTCTCATCCAGCAGGCGAGGAAGACCAAATTTGCACCCTTTGCGGAAAAAATAAGATTATAAAAGGGGTAGCAGACCGAATTCTTGAGTTGAAGACAGCAGATCAAAGTCCTGAAGGGCGTCCTCCTTATGTCCATCAAATTCCACTAGAATATATACCGGGATTGGGACCAAAGCTACTAGAAAAGCTCGTCAATCATTTTGGTTCAGAAATGGCAATTCTGCATGAAGTTCCCTTTCAAGCTTTGAACGAAGTCGTCCCGTCCAAAATTGCTGATCTGATAATGAAAGCTAGAGAAGGAAAAGTGACTTTGGCAGCCGGCGGAGGCGGAAAATACGGAAAAATTTCAGAGTAATGAACAAACCCGACAAATAAAAAGTCGGGTTTTTCTTTTTATAGTAATTCTATTAAATTATGGTCATAGAAATACTAGAGAGGCATAAAATGTAATAACTGATTAGGAGAAGTAGGAGGGACTGCAGATGAAGAAACGATTGTACCAGAACGATGCCGCCAGTTATTTCCGTGAGCATTCCTCAATTTTTTTATTTATTGTTATTTTATTTTTAATGGGTGTCATCTTTGGAGCCATTGTCGTAAATAGTATGAGTATCACCCAAAAAGAAGATTTGTTTTACTATCTATCACAATTCTTTGGTCAAATATTAAATGGAAAAGTGGCTGAGAACAATGATTTATTTGCACAAAGCTTTCTTCATAATAGCAAGTTCATTGGGTTAATATGGATTTTAGGAATCTCAATCATCGGACTTCCGGTAATTCTTATTCTATTATTTATAAAAGGTTTAGTGGTAGGCTTTACGGTTGGTTTCTTAGTTAGTCAATTGGGCATTAAAGGATTTTTACTTGCATTTGTGTCCATTCTGCCACAAAATTTGATTATCATTCCCGTTTTCATTTTGATGGCTGCTTTATCCGTTATATTCTCATTGAGAATGATAAAAAAACAATTCTTTAAAACCTATGGTCAGCCAATATTGCCATTTTTTAAAAACTACATCATAACCTTTGTAGTAGCTGTTATACTTATTTCTGCGGCTTCTGGTGTAGAGGCTTACGTTTCACCATTGCTGATGAAGTCAATGATGGGATCGCTGAATTTATAGTAATTATCATATAACATTAAATATCATCTCTTGTTTATAATAATTTTATTTTGACACCTCTTTCTCATCTGTTATAATGAGAATAGCAGCGGCGAGGGAGGGACTTCGGGATGGAGACTAGGATTGAGAGAATTAAAAAGCAGTTGCATTCATCGAGCTATAAGCTAACACCTCAACGTGAAGCAACCGTTCGAGTATTGTTAGAGCATGAAGAGGATCATTTAAGTGCAGAAGATGTATACCTCCTCGTTAAGGAAAAGTCGCCTGAAATCGGATTGGCAACTGTATATCGTACACTTGAATTACTAACTGAATTAAAAATTGTTGATAAAATTAACTTTGGTGATGGAGTTTCGCGTTATGACCTTCGCCAAGAAGGGGCAGCACATTTTCATCATCACCTAGTTTGCATTGAATGCGGAGCGGTGGATGAAATCCAAGAAGATCTTCTTGAAGATGTCGAAGCCGTCGTTGAACGAAGATGGAATTTTAAAATAAAAGACCACCGCCTTACGTTTCATGGTATCTGCTATCGCTGCCAAGATAAGGTTAAAGCTGAAGAAACTGCAGAATAATAGCCAAAAGTCCTTTAATGTTAAAGGACTTTTTTTCTGTCTAACAAACTCTAATATAATTAAATTTCTCCAAAATAGTAACTCTAGGTATAAAAGTTGGACAAATTGGCATATCTTTTACTAGGCTAAACTGTTTGGGGGAAGGTAAATGTTCTCTTTTATTAAAGTAGTACTACAAACCTTAAAGGTTTTTATCATATTCACTGGATGTACGATACTCTTTTACTATGGTATTATGTGGGTAAATGAGGAGTACCAAAATTATCACCGTTATGATTCACCGGAAGGATCCGCCTTAAAGGTTTCAACATTAAATAAAGATGAGAATCCGATTTGGCTGGACCGGCTGATTTTGTTTTACTTAAATGGGGAGTAGTATCAATGGATGATTATTTAAAAAAATTTATGCAGTTTTTGCTCGTCGAGAAGAGAGTGGCCCAGAATACGCTGCTATCATATGAACGGGATTTAAAAACGTATCTTCACTATTTAAAAAATGTAGAAGCTGTTGCAGCATTTAGTCAAGTCCAACGGCCGCACATTTTACATTTTCTTTCCTTTTTAAAGGAGCAAGGTAAATCCACAAAGACATTGGCTAGACACGTTGCTTCAATCCGAGCTTTTCATCAGTTTCTATTAAGGGAACAGGCAGCGAGTCACGATCCTTCTGTTCTAATCGAAACCCCTAAATTAGAGAGGTCAATTCCAAAGGTTTTAAGCTTTAAAGAAGTTGAAAAACTTTTAGATTTCCCCACTGGGCAAGGGCATTTTGGTTTAAGGGACAAAGCAATGTTAGAGCTGCTTTATGCTACTGGTATTCGTGTCAGTGAACTTATTCAAATCGATGTAGAGCATGTAAATATAACGATGGGGTTTGTCACCGTCAGCGGTAATAGTAATAAAGAACGAATCATACCAATTGGGAAAACGGCGGCAGGAGCACTAAAGAATTACATTGATAAGGGCAGAACAAATTTTATTTCAAAACATGGAAAGAGCTCTGTGAATTTTCTACAGGAAAATCACTCTGATCGTGCATTGTTTTTAAACCATCAAGGAAAGAGATTGACTCGTCAAGGATTTTGGAAAATCCTAAAAAAGCTAGCTAAAGAGGCTGGTATTGAGAGTGAATTAACTCCGAATACACTTCGACATTCGTTTGCGACGCATCTATTGGAAAATGGTGCCGACCTAAAAGCTGTTCAAGAGCTGCTAGGACATGCTGATATCTCTACGACGCAGATATATACACACCTAACGAAGACAAGGTTAATGGATGTATATAGCAAATTCCATCCTAGAGCTTAATAGGATACTAGATACATAAATATTTAAAAGTGTCGAAAAGCTGCCTAAATTATTGGCAGCTTTTTCTTGTAATTTTATTATTGTTTAGTAAAATAAAGAGGTCAGACTTCTGACATTACATTTTTAAAATTGGTTAATAATCCTATTTTAATAAGGGTAATCTATTTTTATTAATTACAAACGTTTTCATGGTATAGAAAAAGGAGGAAGACTTGAATGACTCGAAATACATATAAGCGTATTTTTTTAATTGTAATGGACTCTGTTGGAATTGGTGAATCACCTGACGCAGAGAAGTTTGGAGATAAAGGGGCAGATACCCTTGGGCATATTGCGGAAAAAATGAACGGTCTAAACATGCCTAACATGGGCAGGTTAGGTTTAAGCAATATCCGTGAAATAAAAGGGATCAATAAGGCTGATAAACCGGTAGCATATTATACAAAAATGATGGAAGCTTCGAATGGAAAAGACACGATGACAGGTCATTGGGAAATTATGGGGTTGAATATTCAAACACCTTTCCGTGTTTTCCCAGATGGATTTCCAGATGAACTTCTTTCTGAATTAGTACAACGTACGGGAAGAAAAATAATCGGTAATAAACCTGCTAGTGGAACAGAAATTCTCGATGAGCTTGGGGAAGAACATATGAAAACAGGAGCATTGATTGTCTACACTTCCGCAGACTCAGTACTTCAAATTGCTGCACATGAAGAAATTATTCCAATTGAAGAGCAATATAAAATATGTAAAATTGCTCGTGAGTTAACGCTTGATGAAAAATACATGGTTGGCCGCGTGATTGCTCGTCCATTCTTGGGTGAACCGGGTAATTTTAAGCGGACAGCTAATCGTCATGACTATGCATTAAAACCGTTTGATAGAACGGTCATGAATGAGATGAAAGATGCTGGATTAGATGTCATTGCTATTGGTAAAATCTCTGATATTTATGATGGAGAAGGAGTTACCCAATCTCTAAGGACAATCTCAAATATGGACGGTATGGATAAGCTTGTACAGACATTGGATATGGATTTCACAGGGATGAGTTTCTTGAATTTAGTTGACTTTGATGCCCTTTATGGACATCGCCGTGATCCAGGAGGCTACGGGAAAGCACTAGAAGAATACGATGCCCGCTTACCTGAAGTGTTTGCAAAATTAAAAGAGGATGATTTGTTAATTATTACAGCCGACCACGGTAATGACCCGACAGCTCCTGGAACGGATCATACACGTGAATATGTCCCATTAATTGTCTACTCTAAAATGATGTCAGAAGGCAAAGAACTTCCAATAAGAGAAACGTTTGCTGACATTGGGGCAACTGTTGCAGAAAACTTTAAAGTCAAAATGCCTAACTTCGGTAAAAGTTTTTTAAATGAACTAAATTAAAAGGGGTATGAATATGAATATCGAAAAGATTCAAAATGCAGCAGGCTTTTTAAAAGAAAAATATTCAAATACACCAAAAATCGGACTTATCTTAGGCTCTGGTCTTGGTGTTCTAGCTGATGAAATTGAGGGTCCTGTTAAGATACCATACAACGAGATACCTGATTTCCCGATTTCGACTGTTGAAGGTCATGCTGGGCAGCTTGTGTTTGGTATTTTAGAGGGTGTCGAAGTCGTTGCAATGCAAGGTCGTTTCCATTTTTATGAAGGTTATGGTATGGACAAAGTAACCTTCCCTGTACGTGTGATGAAGGAACTAGGTGTGGACATGTTAATTGTAACGAATGCAGCTGGCGGGGTTAATGAAAGCTTTCAAGCAGGAGATTTAATGATTATTAATGATCATATTAATTTTACAGGCACGAATCCTTTAATAGGTCCAAATGATTCAAAATTTGGTCCTCGTTTCCCCGATATGTCGGAAGCCTATACAAAAGAATTGAGGGGTGCAGCGAAAGAGGTTGCAGCCCGCTTAAATATAAAAGTTAAAGAAGGCGTATACTTCGGATTTTCTGGACCAGTTTATGAAACCCCGGCAGAAATTAGAATGGTCAGAACATTAGGTGGAGACGCTGTTGGTATGTCAACAGTCCCTGAAGTGATCGTGGCACGACATGGAGGGATGAAGGTCCTTGGAATTTCTTGTATTACGAATATGGCTGCAGGTATCCTAGACCAGCCATTATCACATGAGGAAGTTATTGAAACAACAGAAAGAGTAAAAGCCAATTTTCTATTATATATAAAAGAAATTGTTAAAAGTATAGCTAAATAATCTTGTAAAAGTGGTGATTAGTATGAGAATGGTTGACTTAATTGAGAAGAAGAGAGACGGGGAAGAACTAACTGCTGAAGAAATAAAGTTTATTATAAATGGATACACAGATGGTTCCATACCAGATTATCAGGTTAGTGCCTTAACGATGGCAATCTTTTTCCAAGGGATGACAGAAAAAGAAAGAGCAGATTTAACCATGGCTATGGTTGAATCAGGCGATCAAATTGATTTATCACAAATCGAAGGAATAAAAGTGGATAAGCATTCAACCGGCGGGGTTGGAGATACAACAACATTAGTTCTTGGACCGCTCGTTGCCGCATTGGGGGTTCCAGTTGCGAAAATGTCAGGACGAGGTCTAGGACATACTGGCGGAACCATCGACAAATTAGAGGCAGTAAAAGGATTCCACGTTGAAATTGAGAACCAGGAATTTATTGAACTGGTGAATAAAAACAAGATTGCTGTCATTGGGCAAAGTGGCAACTTAACTCCTGCTGATAAAAAGTTATATGCGTTAAGAGATGTAACAGCAACCGTTAATAGTATCCCGCTAATCGCAGGTTCAATCATGAGCAAAAAGATTGCTGCAGGTGCTGATGCCATCGTTCTAGATGTAAAAACGGGTGCAGGTGCATTCATGAAGACAATTGATGACTCAAGAGAACTTGCGAAGGCAATGGTGAGTATCGGAAATAATGTTGGTAGAAGAACGATGGCTGTTATCTCTGACATGAGTCAGCCGCTCGGGTTTGCGATCGGAAATGCACTTGAAGTGAAGGAAGCGATTGATACCTTAAAGGGTGAAGGTCCAGAGGACTTGACCGAACTTTGTTTAACTCTTGGCAGTCACATGGTTTACTTAGCTGAAAAGGCAAGTTCATTGGCCGAAGCACGCACTATGCTTGAAAATGTTATTAAAGATGGCTCTGCACTTGAAAAGTTTAAGGTCTTCCTAAGCTCACAAGGTGGAGACGCGTCCATTGTAGATGACCCAGCTAAACTTCCGCAAGCACAATTTACATTCGAGTTAGAAGCAAAGCAAGATGGATATGTCTCAGAAATTGTTGCGGATGAAGTGGGAACAGCTGCAATGAAATTAGGAGCTGGAAGAGCGACAAAAGAGTCTGTAATTGATTTAGCTGTAGGACTTGTTTTAAGAAAGAAAATTGGCGATCAAGTGAAAAAAGGTGAATCGTTAGTAACCATTTATAGTAATTTTGAAGATGTAAGTGAAGTAAAAGAAATGCTTTATGAAAATATCATCGTTTCTTCAGAAAAAGTAGAGGCACCAATACTCATTCATGAAGAAATAACAGAATAAAACGAATTAGTAAAAGTTCAGGAAAAAATCCTGGACTTTTTTTATTTTATTAACAGGAAAATACTGTATAAAGTTGTTGGAATTGGAAAAAATGGAATCTATATAAAGAATGGAGGGTTATGCGAATGAAACGATATATCTCTTTACTGGTAATAGTCTTGTTACTAACAAGTTTATGGATACCATCCGTATCTGCAGAAGAAAAAGCGAGTACTGATATCACAGAAAATGTAAGATCTGCGATTTTAATTGAGCGTGATACTGGTCAGATTCTTTATGAAAAAAATAGTAATGAGGAGCTTCCACCTGCGAGTATGACGAAAATCATGACCATGCTGCTTATTATGGAAGCAATTGACCAAGGAAAACTCAAATGGGATGAAAGTGTCCGAACAAGTGAGTATGCTGCGTCAATGGGCGGCTCGCAAATTTTCCTTGAACCAGGTGAAGAAATGACCGTAAAACAAATGCTTCAAGGCATTGCAATTGGTTCGGGAAATGATGCTTCTGTTGCGATGGCGGAGAAAATTGCCGGATCAGAAGAGGCATTTGTTGACATGATGAATAACAAAGTAAAAGAACTTGGTTTAAAGAATACCGTTTTTAAAAATACTACTGGCCTTCCAGGAAGTGGTCATTATAGTTCCGCACACGATATGGCAGTTATGGCCAAAGAACTATTAAAATATGAGGACATCACAAAGTTTACGGGAATGTATGAAGCTTATCTTCGTGAAAATACAGATAAAAAGTTTTGGCTTGTTAATACCAATAAACTCGTTCGTTTTTACCCAGGTGTAGACGGTCTAAAAACAGGTTTTACTGGTGAAGCAAAGTATTGCTTAACTGCAACGGCACAAAAGGATGGTATGCGTGTCATTGCTGTTGTCTTTGGGGCACCGACTTCGAAGGAGAGAAATGCTCAAGTTACAAAAATGCTAAATTATGCGTTTGCCCAGTATCAAACACACCCGATGTTTAAGAGAAACCAAGTGATTGGTGATGCTCATGTTAATAAGGGGAAAGACAAAAAAGTTGAGGCAGTAACAAGCGAACCACTTTCTTTACTTACTAAAAAAGGCGAGAAGACTGAGGATGTAACACGTAAAGTGAAACTAGATAAAAACCTTAACGCCCCTATTAATAAAGGAGATAAGGTTGGAACCATCCAGTTTGTAAAGGAAGGGAAAGTGGTCCTTGAAAGTGAATTGGTTGCCAAAAACGACGTAAAAGAAGCCACTTGGTGGACTCTCTATAAACGTTCATTTGGAATGTTCACAAAAGCAGGCAAGTAACAAATGGTTTTGTGTCTAACTGCAGCGCCTAGGGGCGTTTCCGCTTTTCGTGTCGAATTCCAACTTTTTTTAGCAAATATCAACTAGTTTTGTCTTGAGAGAAGGAGATTGCTCTAACGGTAACGAATTGACTCACTATACCAGATGAAGGAGGCTAGGAATAGTGAGTCTTAACATTGAAATGGAAATAAAACATGACGTTTTATTGCTGCGTTTAAGTGGTGAACTAGATCATCATACAGCCGACGAATTACGAGAACAGGCAGCTAATGCAATAGAAAAGAATAATATCCGTCATATAGTTTTAAATCTAGAACAGCTTTCTTTTATGGATAGCTCTGGATTAGGAGTCATTTTAGGGCGGTACAAGCAAATAAAGCAGGTGCATGGTGAAATGGTCGTTTGTGCAATTTCCCCTGCAATACAACGATTATTCGATATGTCGGGGATGTTTAAGATTATCAAGCTAGAACCGACTGAAGAGTTTGCATTGCAAAGATTGGGGGTGGCCTGAGATGAAGAATCAGATGAATCTTCAATTCAGTGCATTAAGTCAAAATGAATCATTTGCTCGTGTCACGGTTGCTGCTTTTATTGCACAGCTTGACCCTACGATGGATGAACTGACTGAAATTAAAACCGTTGTATCTGAAGCAGTAACCAACTCCATTATCCATGGTTATGAAAATGACCCAGATGGAATTGTTTATATCCAGGTAACAATTGAGGACAATTTAGTGGATATTTCCATTAAAGATGTCGGATTAGGAATTGTAGATGTGGAGGAAGCTCGACAGCCATTATTTACAACGAAGCCAGATTTAGAAAGGTCTGGTATGGGATTCACTATCATGGAAAATTTCATGGATGAGGTTGAGGTTCTCACACAGCCAGGTAAAGGAACCGAAGTAAGACTAAAAAAGCATTTACACACAAGCAAAATGCTATGCAATTAAGGAGACTTGCCAATGGATGTGGAGGTCAAAAAAGATAAAGCGCAAACGTATTTAAAGGACCATGAAGTAA
The DNA here is from genome assembly GCF_013409995.1 of Neobacillus driksii. GTDB lineage: Bacteria > Bacillota > Bacilli > Bacillales > Cytobacillaceae > Neobacillus > Neobacillus driksii. The sequence continues at coordinate 282,825 of NZ_JACCBX010000003.1, read as the reverse complement.
AGGAATTGATTAAAAAAAGCCAAGACGGAGACCAAGCAGCAAGAGACCTAATTGCTGAAAAAAATATGCGTCTTGTTTGGTCCGTTGTCCAGCGGTTTCTAAATAGGGGATATGATCCTGATGATCTTTTCCAAATAGGATGTATCGGATTGCTGAAATCAGTGGATAAGTTTGATCTTTCCTATGATGTGAAATTTTCTACCTATGCGGTTCCAATGATTATTGGTGAAATCCAAAGGTTTATTCGTGATGATGGAACGGTTAAGGTTAGCCGTTCATTAAAGGAAATGGGAAACCGAATTCGAAAGGCGAAGGATGAATTATCGAAGACATACGGAAGAATTCCAACTGTTAACGAAATTTCAGAGCATCTTCAGCTGTCGCCGGAGGATGTTATTCTTGCCCAGGAGGCAAGTCGGACGCCATCTTCTATTCATGAAACGGTATATGAGAATGACGGAGATCCTATTACCTTATTAGATCAGATAGATGACGGAAATGAAGGTAAATGGTTCGATAAAATTGCCTTAAAAGAAGCAATACGGGAATTGGATGAACGTGAGCGGCTAATCGTTTATTTACGGTATTATAAAGACCAAACCCAATCAGAAGTTGCAGTCAGACTGGGTATTTCCCAGGTGCAGGTTTCAAGACTTGAGAAGAAGATATTGCAGCAAATGAAAGACCGAATGGATCTCTGATGATCCATTCGGTCTTTTTTTTAGTAAAGATTAATTTTTTGCTCATACTAGTTATACAAGGAAATCAATGTGTGGGGAGTGAATGTTTTGGAAAAAACAATCTACATCCGCATGCGGAATCGTGTTCTGGCTAAGCCCGAAGAAAGTATCTATTTAGACGACATAGCTCAAATCATTGCTCCAGAAACCATAATCCCTAAATTAAAAAAACTAAAAGTCCATCAAATATCCGTTCATGACAGAAATATCGTCATCATTGATGTTATGAAGGTTATTAGATTGATTTCAAATCTTATCGAAAATGCAGATGTCCAAACCATCGGACCGGCGCAAACGATTGTAGAAGTCATACTAAAGAAAAAACAAATGTCGTTACCTTTCTTTATCTTAATATGGTTTTTGTTATTTTTTGGTTCTGCGATGGCGATTATGAACTTTCATGACGATGTCAGTATGCGAAGTGTTCAGGAAAAGCTATACAAAATCATTACGGGTGTGGAGGATACCAAGCCGTGGATATTTCAAATTCCCTATTCAATTGGGTTAGGCTTAGGGATGATTTTATTCTTTAATCATGTATTTCAAAAAAGGATCAACGAAGAACCAAGTCCCCTGGAAGTCGAGATGTTTAATTATCAAATGGACTTAGATAATTATGTCATCATTCATGAAAATAAAGAAAGTATGAAACGAACAAATGACGATTAAAGTAATTGCGGTTATGTTTATTGGCCTTGCAGGTGGATTAGCAGTTGGTTCAGGTTTTGTAGCTTTTCTGACAGTACTTGGTATTATCCCGAGACTTACACAGCTGACAAAGACAATGAAAATGATTCGGTATTACGAATGGGCCGTTGTTATGGGGGCACTAACAGGGATAGCAGGGAGTTTAAGAGACCCAATCTTAGGAATCTCTCCTTATTTTATGGTGCCTCTTGGATTGGCTGGAGGGGTCTTTGTTGGGATGTTAGCCGCAGGGCTCACAGAAGCATTAAATGTATTCCCTGTCCTTGCCAAAAGGATGGGGATAGATGGGAAAATTATCATTCTTATAATGGCGATTGTTCTAGGGAAAATTGCTGGGTCAATTTTTCAATGGGTCTATTTTGTGCATCATTAATCCGGGGCTTGTCTAGCTTCAGGCGCCATCGGCTCGAGGTCAAAAGCCAATCCGGCAAGAAGGTTAAAGGGCAACCTTCATGCCGGCTCGTCTTTTGCTTGTCGCCGATGAGCGGGCGCCTTCCGCATTTCTAACTAGAAAGGACAACAAGTATGAGCATTCGAAGGCGGGTTATATTAATTACTGATGGTGATGAGTATGCAAAAAGGGCAGTTGAGCATGTCGCACGCGAAGTTGGCGGGCGATGTATCACTATGTCACATGGAAACCCCTCCGTTTTAACAGGGGAAGAACTTGTGAAGTTAATAAAAAAAGCAGCTAATGACCCAGTATTAGTAATGTTTGATGATAGTGGACTTGTTGGAGAAGGTGCAGGCGAACGGGCATTAAAATATGTCGCCACCCATAAGGATATTGAAGTTTTGGGAATTATTGCTGTAGCTGCAAAAACCCATCAGGCAGAGTGGACAAGAATTGATGTGAGTATCGATCGAGATGGTGAACTAACACCTTATGGCGTCGATAAACACGGTATACCAGAGCTAGAGATTGGAAGATTAAATGGAGATACGGTTTACTGCCTTGACGAACTTGATGTTCCAATTATCGTAGGAATCGGAGATGTGGGGAAAATGGCGCGGCGTGATCACTATGAACGCGGAGCGCCTATTACGAAAAAGGCGGTAGAGTTAATACTCGAAAGGAGTGGATTTCGTGACGAGAGAGAACGAACAAACATGGCCGATTCCTGAGTCACTGCTAGAAATAGAACATTACATGAAACAGCGGGTCGGTTTAGGTGTGAGTTTTGACTTTGGGGTACGGAAGTTAAAAATTCTTAAAAAGGATGTACACTTCTATTGGATAACTGGTTTATGTGATACTGGTTTTATTATAGAAACAGTTGAAGAACTAGTTCAAATTAATGATCATGAAAAATTATCTTCTGACCTTTTTAAAATAGTTGAAAACAGGCTGGTAAATCAATCTGTACAGCCAATAAAAACACTGGATGAAATGGTTACACAGGTATTATCTGGATTAATAGTTGTTGTAGTCGAGGGTGCAAATACTGCACTTGCCGTTGATGTAAGGAGCTATCCGGGTAGAACACCTATGGAACCTGACACGGAAAAAGTAGTTAGAGGTTCTCGTGATGGTTTTGTTGAAAATATAGTGCTGAATACTGCATTAACAAGAAGACGAATACGAGATGAACGGCTGCGTTTTGAAATTCTTAAGGTAGGTGAACGTTCAAAAACTGATATAGCAATTGGTTACATAAATGACATTGCCGATCCTAACCTAGTAAATATTATTCGAAAAGAACTTAAAGCCATTAAAGTGGATGGAATCCCAATGGCAGATAAAACCATTGAAGAGTTTCTTTTAAAACAAGGATTAAATCCATATCCATTAGTTAGGTATACAGAACGTGCTGATGTCGCCGCCGCACATCTATTAGAGGGTCATGTCGTTATATATGTTGATACCTCTCCGAGTGTCATTATTGCACCAACCACTTATTTTCATCATGTCCAACATGCTGAGGAGTTCCGTGAAGCTCCTGTTATGGGGACATTTGTCCGTTGGTCTCGATTTTTAGGTATTTTAACATCAATCTTTTTACTTCCATTATGGATGTTATTCGTGTTAGAACCATCTTTGCTTCCAGAAAGGCTTTCGTTTATTGGACCAAACGAGCATACCAATATTCCAATTGTATTACAGATACTATTAGCAGATTTCGGGCTGGAATTTTTAAAAATCGCAGCAATACATACGCCTACTCCTCTTTCAACAGCAATGGGGTTAATTGCTGCAGTGTTAATCGGCCAGATTGCCATTGATGTTGGCTTATTTGTTCCAGAAGTGATTCTTTATGTTGCTGTTGCTGGTATTGGTTCCTTTACGACACCAAGCTATGAATTAAGTGTAGCCAATAAAATAGCCAGAATGATCCTGGTAATACTCGTGGCAATCTTCCATACTCCGGGCTTTGTGATTGGTTCTACACTGCTGTTTATTCATCTAGTAACAACACGAGCACTTAATACTCCCTATTTTTGGCCCTTTCTCCCTTTCGAACCTAAGGGATTCTTGCAAATTATTTTTCGCCGTGCTGTACCAGGAGCGATATTTCGTCCTAGTATCGTACATCCTAGGAATCGATACCGTCAGCCGCCGGGGGAACAATAACTTATTGCGGAATGCGAAAGGTTATGCTAAAGTATTTTTAATTGTATAAAAGGATAGGAAGCTAAAATAGGCAGTATCCTTTCTGGATTCTGTCTATTTATTATTACTTTTTTAAAGCACGCACCATACACTAATAAAGAGTCTTTACGGAGAGAGGGAAGGAAATGTATTTTTACGGGACAACAGGCGTAAACGGCAAGGGTAATTTGGAAATAGGCGGAGTAGATGCAGTAGAGTTGGCCGAGCAATTTGGAACTCCTCTCTATGTTTATGACGTTTCATTAATGAGGGAAAGGGCTAGAGGTTTTAAAAAGACGTTTGAAGAACAAAACGTCAAAGCCCAGGTTGCATATGCAAGTAAGGCATTTTCAACGATTGCCATGTTACAGCTGGCGGAAGAAGAAGGGTTATCGCTTGATGTTGTATCGGGTGGAGAGTTATATACCGCCATCGCGGCCGGGTTTCCATCAGACAGAATTCACTTTCATGGAAACAATAAAAGTAGAGAAGAACTAGAAATGGCGCTAGAACACAAAATTGGCTGTATTGTGGTGGATAATTTTTACGAATTAGAACTTTTAAAAACCATTTGCCTTGAAAAAAATGAAACAATAAGCATTCTGCTTAGGGTTACTCCTGGAATTGAAGCACATACCCATGATTACATCTTAACAGGGCAGGAAGATTCTAAGTTTGGATTTGATTTGCAAAATGGACAAGCAGAAGAGGCGTTAATGACCGCGCTGCGAATTAAGCATTTCGATGTTTTAGGTCTGCATTGTCACATAGGGTCACAAATTTTCGAAACAACTGGGTTCTTGCTTGCTGCTGAAAAAATTGTTGGCAAAATGAACCAATGGAAAAATACTCTTAATTTTGAAGCTAAGGTACTAAATTTAGGCGGCGGTTTTGGAATACGCTATACAAATGAAGATGAACCACTGTTGCCTTCACAATATGTTAGTGAAATTATTAAAGAAGTTAAGAGATTAATTCAGCAATACTCCATGGAAATGCCTGAGATTTGGATAGAGCCTGGACGCTCACTGGTAGGTGATGCAGGTACAACCCTTTACCACATTGGTTCATCAAAAGAAGTTCCGGGAGTTAGAAAATATTTGGCTGTTGACGGTGGAATGAGTGACAATATTAGACCGGCTCTCTACCAGGCTAAGTATGAAGCTGTTTTAGCAAATAAACCTTTAGCAGAAGCTACAGAAAAAGTTTCTATAGCAGGTAAATGCTGTGAATCAGGTGATATGCTGATTTGGGACTTACCACTACCAGAGACTGAAGACGATGACCTTCTGGCAGTATTCTGTACCGGTGCTTATGGTTATTCAATGGCGAACAATTACAATCGTATACCACGCCCAGCAGTGGTATTTGTAGAAAATGGCAAGGCGGCTCTTGTTGTTAAAAGAGAAACGTATGAAGATCTTCTTCGGTTAGACCTTCCCTTAAAATAAGCAAGCTGCCGCAATGCGGCAGTTTTCTTATTTTTATTCTAGCTCCGAGCGCCTAGGCGCTACCGCTTTTTTGTTTGTAAAATGGATTATTTTTTAGATATAGTGTAGAATGACAACATGTACGCTATCTTCAAATTGCATTTGGAGGATTTAAATGAAGAAAAGTAATTGGATGGTTTTTAGTATCCTTGTAGGACTGGCACTTATATGGGGGATTATTTATTGGGTTTTTATTGTACCAAGATAATAATTATAATTGGGATTGATAGATAAACAATTATTATGTATGATTGACAATAATGAAACACTTTACCAATTCGGACTACATATTATAGAGAAAACGAAAACCGTTATTTGAAAATTGTGTGAACAAATATACTATCCGCTAAACTGGGTTTTATTTAATATAATGAGGGAGCTATTATGTTAATTCGTTATAAGAAAACATTTGAAAAAATAGCCATGGGCTTATTGTCCTTTATGCCTACTGAAAAGGACTTGAAGAAACTCCAATTTACCATTAAGGAGTATGAAACGGAAGAAAACTTACAGCTTTTTCTTTGGAAGGAAGAAGATATTATCGGACTTATTGGGGCTCAAATGAACGATGATGATTCTTCAATCATGATTCAACATATTTCTGTTAATCCCTCACACCGCTATCAAGGGGTAGGGAAACGAATGGTTAAAGCTTTGAAGGATATGTATCCAGATAGGGCTATAACAGCGAATGATAATACCGCACCGTTTGTTGAGAAATGTGACCTTTGCTAACCCTAAAATAGAAAGGCAGCGAAATTTTTATTCGCTGCCTTTTTTATTTTTCAGTGCTTCCATTCGTTCTTCAATTACGTTTGTACGGTCTCGTAACTTATGTCTATTGATAATAGAAACATCTTCTAAATTACTTTCCTTACCCCAGTTAAAGCCTTTATTTTGACATTCCTTAATACAAGCTTCTAAAAGTGCGGGGTCAGATATCGGCAAAGTAACGCTTGCGTATCTTTCTTCTTTATCCGCATGCGCCAAAAGTTTTGAAAGCATAGGAAAAAAAATATCCATATCTAACCCCATTTGGAAAAGCTCACGTTCATGTAAGGAGAAGATTTTTATTGCCTTTTCTAATGTTCGTTTAGCACCATTAAAGTTCTTCCTCCGATGATGATACCTCGAAACCGCTAAAAGGATGAAGCCTACCCAAATAGAATCTTTACTTCTGTCGCTAAATTCTTTCCAGTACTCTTCAAGTATCTCGTGGCATTCAAAATAATCCCTATCTCCATTAAAATGGGCTAAAAATTCAATATACTGCGCTGGGTACAAAAAATCACCCTCTCATTGATAAGATATGTACAGTGTAGCATATAATGAACGATTCTTCAGGGTTTTGCCATAGAGAAAAAGCCCGCCTAAAAAAGGCGGGCTCGCTTCCAATGCAACCTCTAACTTAGAACCAAGAAGCACCAACAATAATCAACAGAATGAATAGAACCACGATTAAAGCGAAACCGCCTCCGAAACCGTAACCATCAGCCATGTGTAAAACCCTCCTATAGTTGTTTTGTTATTCTTTTCCCTCTCATCATATGTACCGTCGTTGTCCAGTGTTATGGGCAAACATCATTTTTTCAATAAATACTAAAGCCAATAAATTTCTATTGGATAACCTATTTGATTCCTCTATACTAATAAGAGTCATGAATATGAAAATTACATCAAGGATTCTGGTGAAAGATGATACACTATAATGTAAAAATTGATGCGTTTGAAGGTCCATTGGATTTATTGCTCCATTTAATAAATCGGCTTGAAATTGATATATATGATATTCCTGTTGCTCAAATTACTGAACAATATTTAATCTATATAAAAACAATGTCTGAACTTAAATTGGATATAGCCAGTGAATTTCTTGTGATGGCTGCAACCTTATTAGCGATCAAAAGTAAAATGTTACTACCAAAGCATGAAGAGGAATTGGATGATTTAGATTCCGAAATAAATTACGAAGAAGACCCAAGGGACGAGTTAGTCGAAAGGCTGATTGAATATCGGAAATACAAAGAGGCTGCTCATGATTTAAAGTCGCTTGAGGAAGAACGGGGACTCATGTATACGAAACCACCGAGTGACCTATCAGATTTTGCAAAAGACAAACAACCGGAAAAAACTGAACTAAATGTAACTCTATACGACATGCTGGCCGCTTTTCAAAAGCTATTGCGCAGGAAAAAGCTGCAACGTCCAATGGCAACAAAGATAGCCAGACAAGAAATATCAATTGAAGCAAGAATGACAGAAATTATGAATGAATTAAAGCTCATAAAAGGCAGGAAAAACTTTAACGATTTATTTCCTGTTGCTGCAAAGGAACATATCGTTGTGACATTTTTGGCGGTATTGGAGCTTATCAAAAGAAAAGAAATAGACGTTGAACAACATGAAAACTTTGGGGATATATTTGTTCATGCAGTTAAGGAAGGAGCAGAAGGGCTTGGAAATAGTTAAATGGCAAAGTATTTTAGAAAGTCTTTTATTCGCTGCCGGTGATGAAGGACTCACTTTAAAGCATGTGGCTGAGGTCCTGGACGTAGAGGAATTGAAGGCTGGCGAGATAATAGAAGAGTTAAGACAAGTATATGAAAAAGATACCCATCGCGGAATTATGATTGTTCAACTCGCTGGTACCTATCAGCTTGCAACCAAAAAAGAGAATGCAGCCTATCTTAAGAGACTTGTCGACTCACCAAATACCTCTGCTTTGTCTCAGGCTGCTTTAGAAACATTGGCTATTATTGCTTATAAACAGCCGATCACACGTGCAGAAATAGAGGAAATCCGGGGAGTAAAAACGGAGAGACCACTTCATACTCTAATGACAAAGGCACTTATTAAGGAAGTGGGAAGGGCTGAAGGTACGGGAAGAGCATACCTGTATGGAACCACAAAAGAATTTCTTGACTACTTCGGTTTGAAAAACATTCAAGAATTGCCCAAGCTTCCTGATAGAGTCGAAGAAGAATTTGTACAAGAAGAAGCCGACCTTTTCTTCGAAAAGTTTCAGGAGAGTTTAAATTCTTAAAAGTAAAACAATTTCATTAAGATGTGATAAAATAGAAGTATGATTTCGAAGATTTCCGAAACTTCTACTTATTTGTTACTGGCTAAAGGGGATTGATTTAATTGCTGATTAAAGAATGCACCGGATATGAATTGGAAAAGGAAAAATCAAACACTTCAGAGGATTTCTTTAATAGAAGTGAAGTAACTTTTATTGATGGTTCTGAAGAAAAAACATTTCACGTATTGTATGTTAGATACTTTGATGAGTTGTTTCAAGAATTCACTCCTTTTCAACAAAACCCAATTCTAACAAAAGACAATATTGAAGTAACCTTCAAGGATATTGTGGCATTAGTATGTTTAATCAAAAATCCGGGTTTGCGTAATCGCAAACGGTTATACATTAATTCTAAACAGGAATTTGCTTCATATTTTCAAGATATTGATTTTGAAAAATTACCTGAAATAGTACTTGCTGTTAAGCAAAACCATAAATTTGAACTCCGTTCTCCACTGGACTACATTAAACAACCGAGGTAGGAAGGGTATAAAAGAATACAAAGGAGTGTTTGGATGGGAAATTCATTAGTTAAGACGCAGCTAAATGATGTTGGAGGATTTTTAACCTCAACAATCGGAACATTAGAAAATTATTTAAATGAAACGACCGTTTCACAGATGGAACAAGAATTAACAGGAGATTCAAGTTATTATAAATTAATTCTATCCAATTTGAGAAAATTGCTTGTTTATTGTGAAGAAAGCCTAGATGCTTGTTCAGTGATCTTGCAAAGTGAACCTTTTCAAAAGCCCACAGCTGAGAAAACTCTTTATCGTATTTTTCATCAGTGTATTGAGGAATTTTTCTCTCCTAAAAATGACGCTTGGTTTGAGGATAGCCGTTCTGCCTATACAGGACGAAATTCAATAAAGTTTTATAAAACTGTACCTGAAAGTGTACAAAAGTTAGTGAAAGGTCTTGAGGGAGAATTTCAAAGGGTAAGAGAAGAACTGGAATACTATGAAACAGATTACCGTACAAAAATGATTCAATCAAAATAAATGATTAAAAACTGTCCTTACTTAGGGCAGTTTTTTTTTGTTCATAATCCATCATATTTTTCATACCTTTTAGGGGAGATTCAAAATAAAAGGGTGGGATCGTATGAATCGATTTAGTCAATATGTCCACGAGTTATTTGAATGGAATGAGCAAATGAAGGAGTTCCTAGAAACAGATGATGTCAAAGATAATTTAGAGTTATGGGAGCAGCTCGAACATTTCACCGATTTGATTGAGAATACGAGTGGATCATTATCTGATCATGACATGCTAAGTCTACAATCAAAAGCAGAAGAAATCCATGAGCAACTGGAGAGTTATTTTTCTCGTAAACAAGGGGTTGGAACGATTTGGGTTGAAAAAAAGACCGTCCTGCCTGGCGGTCATACACTCCCAGAGCTACCATATGCCTATAATGCTTTAGAACCCTATATCTCGGAGGAAATCATGAGACTTCATCATGATAAGCACCACCGCTCCTATGTAGATGGTTTAAACAAAGCGGAGGTAAATTTAAAGAAGGCTAGAGATAACAATGATTTTTCCCTTGTCAAACATTGGTCAAGAGAATTGGCCTTTCATGGTTCAGGGCATTACTTGCATACAATTTTTTGGAAAAACATGATCCCGAAAGGAGGAGGAAGCCCTCAAGGACTTCTAAAAAAAGAAATAGAAAATTATTTTGGCAGTTTTGAAAAATTTAAAAAACAGTTCTCTGAAGCAGCAAAACAGGTCGAAGGTGTAGGGTGGGCGATCCTCGTATGGTCTCCTCGTGCCAGGCACCTTGAAATATTACAATCAGAAAGACATATGCTGTTAACACAATGGGACACCATACCTCTATTAGTTTTAGATGTTTGGGAACACGCATATTATCTACAGTATAAGAACAATAGATCTGGCTACGTTGACAATTGGTGGAATCTTGTAAACTGGAATGATGTTGAAATGAGGTTTGATAAAGCATTTGAGATTAAGTGGCCAGCATTCTAAATGGTTAGGCAGTCGGCAAAAGTCGATTGCCTTTTCAATTTTTAGGACAAATAGTCATATCAAGCCTTGTCCTGCATAAAATTTTAGAAAGCTAGGCAGTAAAATATTGCTGCTAGAAATGTTAACGAAGGGGACGAGGTAAACTTATGAGAATGATTTGGAAGCTAGTCATTTTTGCCCTCATGGTCTCACTATTCATTGCAAACATTCCTCAAAAGGTGGATGCTTCCGTTTCCGTAAGTGCACGTGGTGCAGTTCTAATGGAGCAAGAATCAGGGCGTGTCCTATTTGAGAAAGATGCCCACACAAAACGAAGGATTGCTAGTATTACAAAGATCATGACGGCAATTCTTGCGATCGAATCGGGAGAAATGGATGAAATAGTGAAAGTAAGCGAACAAGCTACCCGTGCGGAAGGGTCGTCTGTCTATTTAAAGCCCGGGGAAAAGATTAAGCTGGAGCATTTAGTATATGGTTTAATGCTTAGGTCTGGCAATGACACGGCCGTGGCAATTGCTGAACATGTTGGGGGAAGTTTGGATGGGTTCGTCTATTTAATGAACCAAAAAGCTAGAGAGATTGGTATGTTGAATACCCATTTTTCCAATCCACATGGTTTAGACGACCATGAAGACCATTATTCAACTGCCTATGATATGGCTCTATTAACTCGGTATGCTATGCAAAATGAAACATATCAAAAAATTGCTGGAACCAAGACTTATAAAGCGCCAAACCCTACTGAAAATTGGGACCGTCAATGGAAAAATAAAAACCGATTACTAACAAAATACAAATATACAACTGGCGGTAAAACTGGGTATACCAAACGTGCAAAAAGAACCCTTGTGTCAACAGCAACCAAAGGGGATATGAGTTTAATTGCGGTTACATTGAATGCTTCGGATGACTGGAATGATCACATTGCAATGTATGAAAATGGTTTTAAAACCTATGATATGGCGGAAGTGTTGTCAAAAGGAAAGATAGATATTAAAACAAATAAGGTTTATCAAGAACATTTATATATAAAAAACACTATTGTTTACCCTGCCACTAATGAGGAAATGGACTTGTTCTCTATCAAATATAAACTAAATAAGCCCGGTGAAGATTGGGAGGAATCAAACCGTAACGGAGAAGCCGTAGGTAGAGCACAGGTTTTTCTGGATGGAAAAGTTGTTAGAGAAACACCTATTTATTATCAAGGAGGTCCTGAGAAGAAAAAGGGACTATTTGAATCAATAAAAAATATATTTCTTTCTGTTATTGGCGTGAGATTATATGGTTAATTATATTTGGGTCTTTATGACAATAGTTGGTTTTATTTTTGCGATGATTAATGGAACAATGGCGGAAGTTAACAAAGCGATATTTGATGGGGCAAAGGAGGCTGTGACTCTGTGTATTGGATTGATCAGCATTCTTGTATTTTGGCTGGGTATGATGAGAATTGCCCAGGAATCAGGGTTACTTGAAGTATTATCAAAGTTATTTCGCCCGCTTGTACGAAAGTTATTTCCCGATGTGCCAACGAATCATCCTGCAATGGGGTATATATTATCTAATATGATTGCGAATATGTTTGGTTTGGGTAATGCCGCCACGCCGCTTGGAATTAAGGCTATGGAGGAATTAAAACTATTGAATGGCGGCAAGAATTCAGCCAGTCGTTCAATGGTTACGTTCCTGGCGATAAATACAGCTAGCATTACCATCATACCGACTACAGTCATAGCAATTCGAATGAACTATAATTCTGCATCCCCAACAGAAATAGTTGTACCAACGTTAATTGCAACCATCATTTCAATGCTAGGAGCAGTTATGATAGATCGTTATTTTTATAATCGACGAAGTCGTAAAGGATGAATGGAATGGAATTTCTCTCTCAGATATCCCTAGGTTTTATCCCTGTTTTAATAGGAATTATCCTCCTTTATGGAACCTTTAAACAAGTTCCGACCTATGAGAGTTTTGTTGAAGGCGGAAAAGAAGGCATCAAAATTGCCTTTTCCATCATTCCATTTCTAGTAGGAATGTTAGTTGCGATTACAGTCTTCCGTGCTTCAGGTGCCTTAGAAGCATTAATGAACTGGATAAGACCAGTGATGGAAGCCATCGGTGTTCCGGCTGAAATTGTCCCTCTCATCTTAATTAGACCCATTTCTGGAACAGCAGCACTTGGTATGACGAGCGATTTAATTGCTGTCTATGGTCCTGATTCTTTTATTGGGAGGCTGGCATCTGTTTTGCAGGGCAGTACAGATACTACCTTTTACGTGTTGACTGTTTATTTTGGCGCAGTTGGGATCAAAAAAATGGGGGACGCCTTAAAGGTTGGATTACTTGCGGATGTAGTGGGTATTATAGCAGCTATTGTGGTAGTACTATTAGTATTCGGAGCAAAATAAAAAAACTATTAAGAAAAGGCAGATTCCTTGGGAGAGATTTACTAAAGGGGGTCTGCTTTTTATTTTTCTACAATAAGATAACCGTGCTTTGAAAAAAGGCGATTTTGTGTCATAATTCATTAGGAAAGAATAACTATTGTTTTCCTAATAAACTGTGGTGCAGCACATAGTATTCAAAATAAAAGGTAAACAGCTGAGGTGGATCATAATGGAAAGATTGCAAAAGGTAATAGCACGAGCTGGAGTAGCTTCAAGAAGAAAATCAGAAGAGTTAATTAAAGAAGGTAAGGTAAAAGTCAATGGCAAAATAGTTACTGAGCTTGGCGTGAAAGTTACATCATCTGACCGGGTTGAAGTGAATGGAATTCAAATTGAGAAAGAGGAGCCTGTTTATTTTCTACTCTATAAACCACGCGGTGTCATTTCGAGTGTAAGTGATGATAAAGGAAGAAAGGTAGTAACTGATTTCTTTCCCTATCAACAAGAAAGAATTTTCCCGGTGGGACGGCTAGATTATGATACTTCTGGATTATTGCTGCTAACAAATGATGGGGAGTTTGCCAATTTGCTTATGCACCCTCGGAATGAGATAGAAAAAACGTATGTAGCTAAAACGAAAGGAATTCCTTCAAAGGAGAACTTAAGAAAATTGGAAAGAGGAATTCGTCTCGAGGACGGGAAAACGGCTCCTGCTAAAGTCAAAATGCTTTCGGTTGATAAACAAAAACAAACCGCAATTATCGAAATCATCATTCATGAAGGGCGGAATCGTCAGGTTCGAAGAATGTTTGAAGCGATTGGGCATGAAGTTTTGAAACTGAAACGAGAAAAATATGGTTTTTTAACATTGCATGGACTATCTGCAGGGGATGCTAGAGAATTGACACACCATGAGGTGAAGCTATTAAGAGGACTATCATTGGAGTCTACTAAAAAAAATTCATAAAGCTGTCACAATTGCATTTGAATGTATTTACTATAGATATAGTGTAAAGTGATATAATTTAGACAATTGTGTTTAGAAATTGAAACTTTCAGGGGGGAGAAAGATGAAAAAACGGCGATTAGTCATGAGGACAACAATCCTCGTTATTCTGGCTGCGGCCGTTGCCTATACGCTGTATGCCAACTTAACAAAGGATAATAGAATGAAAGTAGAGGTTGGTAAAAAAGCTCCTGATTTTGTATTGGTTGATATGGAAGGTGAAAAACATAAACTTTCCGATTATAAAGGACAGGGAGTATTTTTGAATTTTTGGGGAACATGGTGTAAGCCATGTGAAGCGGAAATGCCTTATATTAATAATCAATATAATCATTATAAAGACAAAGGTGTTCAAGTGCTGGCAGTTAATGTCAGTGAGTCTGAATTAGCCGTAAATCGATTTGCAGAACGAAAAGGGCTAGACTTTCCTATTGTAATCGATACAGACTCTCAGGTTCAGGCTGCATATGGAATTGACCCTCTTCCTGCAACATTCTTGATTGACAAGGATGGGAAAGTGGTTAAATATCATACAGGAACATTAACGGAGTCAACAGTAAGGGAGTTTATGGAGAAAATTAAACCTTAAGGGTTTGTAGGGAGTTTTTTGCAATGAAAGATGTTAAATGTGAATGCGGACATGTAAATCCACATGGAACCGTATTGTGTGAGGCATGCGGAAAGGTTTTTGATGAACAATCAAAAGATAAATCTCTTCTGGATATGCGTTATGAAGGCAGTGCTCGCCGTTCACAAACATATAATAAAACCATTGTTGATAAGATATGGAACTTTTTTTCTTCCGTTAAGGTAGGTGTGTGGCTCATCATCGTCACCTTAATTGCTTCTGCGGCAGGGACGATTCTACCGCAGGAAATGTACATACCACCTACTATGCCGGCAGAAGAATATTATGAAGATCAGTACGGTTGGTTTGGGAAATTATACTATGAGTTAGGCTTTAATAATTTGTATAGCTCATGGTGGTATTTAGTATTAATCGCAATGATAGGTATTTCTCTGGTCATTTGTAGTCTAGACAGGGTGGTGCCTTTGTATAAGGCACTAAAAGCGCAAAGAGTAACAAG
This sequence comes from Neobacillus driksii, assembly GCF_013409995.1. GTDB lineage: Bacteria > Bacillota > Bacilli > Bacillales > Cytobacillaceae > Neobacillus > Neobacillus driksii. The sequence continues at coordinate 267,730 of NZ_JACCBX010000003.1, read as the reverse complement.
GCATGAGGGCTTTTTAAAGCGCCAGCGACTGTTTGGAACAAGCGGGAACGTTGATGTACAAGACATTGCAACGGTTAAACAACGATTAAAAACAAAACGCTATCACGTACGAGAAGAAAACGGTGACTTGCTTGCTGAAAAGGGTCGTTTTTCTCGTTGGGGTCCATATGTGAACCATGTGGGATTAATTATTTTCTTAATCGGAGGCATGCTGCGATTCGTTCCTGGCATGTACATCGATAAAGTCTTATGGCTTCGTGAAGGTGAAACCAAGGTTGTCCCTGAAACAGATGGACAATACTATGTAACAAATGAAAAGTTTATACTGGAGAATTATGATAAAGATAAGGACAAAACCTTTGAAGCAGCGATTGATCGTGCAGGTATGGTAGTTAAAAATTATCAGACAAACGCAGTGCTTTATAAAAGAGTAGGACCTGCTATTCCAGGGGAAAAGCCAGAGTTAGAAAAAGTTAAAGAACACAAAATCAAAGTCAATCAGCCATTGAAATTTGAAAAGTTTGCTTTATATCAAGTAGACTACAAACTCGATGAACTAAATACAATGTCATTTTCTTTAACGAACAAAGCCAGCGGTGAAACCTTTGGAGACATAAAAATAAATCTTTACGATCCAAAGCCGAAATATGATCTAGGAAATGGATATCATGTGGAAGTTTTGAGTTTTTTCCCAGACTTTGAATTTGCAAAAAACGGCGAGCCAACAACAAAATCTAGGATACCTAATAATCCTGCCTTTGTGTTCAAAATGACGTCACCGGAAGTACCAGATGGGGAAACAAGCTTTGTTGCGATTCAACAAACCATTGAGCCATTAGGTGATAATCAATATAAAATGGCGTTCAAAGGAATCGAAACCAAAAATGTCACAGCCTTAACAGTTCGAAAAGACCTAACGCTTTGGATCATTATTTTAGGCGGTATTATCTTTATGATTGGTGTTATACAAGGCGCTTATTGGAACCATCGCAGAATTTGGGTACAAAACAAAAATGGTGAAATCTGGGTTGCTGCACATACCAATAAAAATTGGTATGGTCTTAAAAGAGAAATTGAAAGTGTACTATCTGAAACGAAGATTAATATACCTGCTGATCAGATTCAAAATGAAAAAGTGGATAAGGAGGGAATCTAGTTGGTAACAATAAGTAGTAATTTACTTTATATTGCATTTGTTCTTTATTTAGTTGCGACCCTCTTCTTTGGTGGAGCCATCAAGGCTAAAAAAGATATAGAAGGAAAAAAAGGTACAAATCGCTGGGGAAAAATTGCCGTTTTTTTAACAATTATAGGCTTTATTTCTCAGGTGGGATATTTTATTACAAGATGGATTGCTGCAGGACATGCACCTGTAAGTAATCTATTTGAGTTTACAACCTTTTTCGGAATGTGTCTCGTTGGTGCATTCATAGTCATTTATTATATTTATCGGACACCGCTCCTTGGGTTGTTTACTATGCCGGTTGCAATACTTGTTATTGCTTATGCAAGCATGTTTCCTAGAGATATTTCGCCATTAATACCAGCGTTGCAAAGTGACTGGCTCCATATCCATGTTACAACCGCAGCCTTAGGTGAAGCGATTTTAGCAATTAGCTTTGCGGCCGGATTGATTTATCTAGTAAAAGTAATTGATCAATCGAAAGCGAGCAAAAGAACTTTTTGGCTCGAAACGGTGATGTTTGCGTTAGTAACTACACTAGGGTTTGTTCTTGTTTCCACATTATTCTCTAGCTTGGATTACAAAGCAGAATTTAATTGGGTTGATAAGAATGACCAAGCAGTGACAATGGAATATACCATGCCAGCCATTACGGGTCCTCATGAAGGAGAACTCCTAACAAAAGGGAAATTTGAACCTCTAGTTGAAATGCCTGCATTAATAAATGCGAAAAAAATGAATTCTGTTATTTGGTCATTTATTGGAGGATTTATTCTCTATGGGTTAATAAGATTAATACTAAGAAAACGTATCTCTGCTGCACTTCAACCTTTAGTTAAAAATATTAACCTGGATTTTGTTGATGAAATTAGCTATCGTTCAGTACTAATTGGTTTCCCTGTATTTACTTTAGGGGCATTAATTTTCGCTATGATCTGGGCGCAAATTGCTTGGACTAGATTCTGGGGCTGGGATCCTAAAGAGGTATGGGCGTTAATCACGTGGTTATTCTACGCAGCCTTTTTACACCTCCGTCTTTCAAAAGGATGGCATGGGGAAAAATCAGCATGGCTTGCCGTAATCGGTTTTGTCATTATCATGTTTAACTTGGTGGCAGTAAACCTAGTTATCGCTGGACTCCATAGTTATGCTGGATAATAAAAAATTATTTGTATAGCCTTTACTTTTTCCAAGTAAAGGTTATTTTTTAAATAATAAGATAAAAATTAATTGGTTTGTCAAAAAATCGTCACTATTTGAAGAGACAATTACGTTTAGTTATAGATTAAAATAGTCACATTTTGTAAAATAACTGCATGGAGGGATTATTAATGGATAAAGACGTAAAAATTTTAGTGGTAGATGACGAGGAAAGAATTCGCCGTTTATTAAAAATGTATTTAGAGCGTGAAGAATATTTGATTGATGAAGCAGAGGACGGGAATGAAGCCTTAACGAAAGCGATTGCGAATGATTATGATGTAATCCTTTTAGACTTAATGATGCCTGGTAAAGATGGTTTAGAGGTGTGCCGAGAATTAAGGGAAAAGAAGGCTACGCCTGTTATCATGTTAACTGCAAAAGGTGAAGAGGTTAATCGTGTCCAGGGCTTTGAGGTAGGAACAGACGACTATATTGTTAAACCATTCAGCCCTAGAGAAGTAGTACTACGAGTAAAGGCACTATTAAGAAGGTCATCTCAAACTAGTTATCTGCAAACAGATACAACAACAAAGGATGTTATTGTGTTCCCACATTTAACGATTGACAATGATGCCCATCGTGTTCTTGCTGATGGTAAAGAAGTAAGTTTAACTCCAAAAGAATATGAATTACTTTATTTCCTTGCTAAATCACCTGATAAGGTTTTTGACCGCGAGCAATTACTGAAAGAAGTCTGGCATTACGAATTTTTTGGTGATTTGAGAACGGTTGACACACATGTTAAGCGTCTTCGTGAAAAGTTAAATAAAGTCTCTGAGCAGGCAGCAAGAATGATTCTTACTGTTTGGGGAGTTGGTTACAAATTTGAGGTAGTTAATGAATGACCTTTTTACGAAGTGTAGTTGGTAAACTCTGGTTTACCATCATATTTTTGGTGGCTTTTATCCTTTTCATCTTAACTGTAATGCTCCTGGAGTTTTTTGAGAATAACACCATTATGGAAACCAAAAATGATTTAACTCATCAGGCTGAGAAAATCGCTAAAGTATTGGAAAATCATCCTGATGAGCAATTACCTTTAGGGTTAGAAATCTCTTGGGAAATTATTGATGAAGTTACAAATGTGGTTATCATTAAAAATGACCAGGAAGTCTTTATCTCTCCAAACTCGGAGAAATCAGTAAAGTTATCGGTTCCAGACATCCGAAATGATGTGGAATTGTCGAAAGTATTTAAGGAAAACAGGACGGTTGAAAAAGTCTCAAGGCTTACTTCTAATGAATTAAACCAAGACAGTGCAAAATATTCGATCATTGGTGTTCCGCTGCACATAGATGATGGACAAAATGGTGCTGTTTTTATTTATCAATCCTTGGAGGTAGTGGAAGAAACTACTCATTCAACAACTAATTTTATACTACTTGTTGCGGGTGTTGCAATTATCCTCACAACTATTTTTGCATTCTTTTTGTCTACAAGGATTACAGCACCACTTAGGAAAATGAGAGAAGCAGCATTCGAAGTAGCAAGAGGTAAATTTGATACCAAAGTACCGATCCTAACGCATGATGAAATTGGTGAGCTTGCTACAGCTTTTAACCAAATGGGACGGCAATTAAAGTTCAATATGAATGCCCTTAGCCAAGAAAAAGAGCAGCTTGCTAGTATCCTAAGTAGTATGGCAGACGGTGTAATAACCTTTAACCGTGATGGAACGATCTTGATAACCAATCCTCCAGCAGACCGCTTTTTGCAATATTGGTACTATGAAAATGGTGGTCCTGGAAACACCTCTGGGGAAATACCAACTGAGGCAATGGAACTTTTTCAACGAGCTGTTGATACAGAGAAAGAACAAGTAGGGGAAATTTCTCTTCAAGGCCGCCATTGGGTCATTCTGGTCAGCCCTCTTTATAGTAACCGATTTATTCGGGGAGCAGTGGCTGTACTTAGAGATATGACAGAGGAACGGGTACTAGAAAAAATGAGAAAAGACTTCATTGCAAATGTTTCTCACGAGCTTCGAACACCAATTTCGATGTTACAGGGCTATAGTGAAGCGATTGTGGATGACATTGCGGAATCTCAGGAAGAGAAAAAAGAGATGGCTAAAGTCATCTATGATGAATCATTAAGGATGGGCAGACTTGTTAATGAGTTGCTTGACCTCGCTAGAATGGAAGCAGGGCATATTCAATTAACACTTGATGAGGTTAACCTTCATTCGTTTATGAATAGAATTGTTCATAAATTTCAAGGGCTTGCTAGAGATAATGATATCCATTTAAGTGCTGACCTAGAACATGATATACCAAATATATTATTTGACCCTGATCGTATTGAACAAGTGCTGACCAATTTAATTGATAATGCTATCAGACATACTCCTCAGGGCGGATCAGTTAGATTACTTGTAAAAAAGGATGATTTTGGCATAAAAGTAGAAGTGTCAGACTCAGGTTCAGGAATACCGGAAGAAGATTTACCATTCGTTTTTGAACGTTTTTATAAAGCAGATAAAGCACGTACTAGAGGAAGAGCTGGTACTGGGCTGGGACTTGCTATAGCAAAAAATATTATTGATGCACACCGAGGGCATATCTCCGTACAAAGTAAAATAGGACAAGGAACGACATTTACCTTTTTACTTCCACGAAAATAAGAAAAAAATGGCGATTTCTCTTGATTCACGGGAAACAATTAAAACTCATCTTTTACTGATGAGTTTTTTGTTTTTTTATCGTTTCTGTAACATGCCTTCACTTTTTGACTTAAAAAGTCTATATTTAAAATATGTAACTTTTTGGACATAAGTATCGACTAATTCAATGAACGGGGAGGGGAATGGAATGGACTCCGTTTTCGATGAACTATATCAAAAATATCATCATGACGTTTTTCAATTTTTATTTTATATGGTAAGGAACAAGGAACAGGCAGAGGATTTAGTACAAGAAGTATATATCAGGGTGTTTAAATCCTATCATCGTTTTCAAGGAAAGAGCAGCGAGAAAACGTGGCTTTTTTCTATCGCACGGAATGTCGCAATCGATTCATTTCGAAAGCAAAAGGGATGGAAGGGAAGACTGCTTGAAAAGTTTGATTGGACTTCCAGCCAAGTAAAAGATGAATACCCAATTCCAGACGAAATTATGGTCCATAAAGAAGAAGTCAAATGGATTTATCAGTGTCTAGAGCATTGTACAGTAGATCAACGTTCTGTTGTCGTATTACGTTTCTTAAATGATTTATCGATTACCGAAACTGCCGAAACCTTGGGGTGGACAGAGAGTAAAGTGAAAACGACACAACACCGCGCATTAAAGGTTTTAAAGAAGTATATGGAAATGTTTAATGAAAAGGAGGGATTAGAAAGTGAAAAAGTCAGAGTGGAGCGATAAGCAGCTCGAAGAATTACTAAGGCAAATGCCCAAAATACATGACAATCGCAATCCTCGTGACATATACCAAAATCTTTCTATAAAAAAGAGAAAAAGATCGGCGTGGCTCATTCCAGGTTTTGCAGCTGCAGCTGCCTTACTCTTATTCTTCTTATTAGTACCTAAAATGTTGAATGGAACACAAAATTCTTTTGATAGTTCAAAACAAGAAGAATCGTCAAGTGAAGCAAAAATGAGCCAGTCTGATGATCACTCATCGCTTTTGATGAAAAAAGAAGATAGTAAATCAGGTTCTAAACCTGAAATGCGGATAACCGAAATCAATAAAAACGCTTTATACGATGATGAAGCGGGTGATGGAACTGTAATCACGTATTGGATTCCTGATTCGCAGGCACAAAATCTAGTACCTATATCCATTGTTGTTACACCAGATAATAATAAGAATTGGTTAACTATATTTACAGAATCAATGGAATTATTAAATGAAGAGGAATGGGGACTTGCTGATTATTATCCTTTAAATGCCAAGTTCGAATTGGATGAAACTAAGAATACAGTCATAGTTGACGTACCTAAAAATCATCCTTATGGGCAAGGTTCTACAGCTGAAATTAATTTTATCACTACTCTTAAGAATAATATAGCTTCAAACAGTAACGTTAATAAAATTATGTTAAAAACCGATGGTCAGCCGGGTGTAGAACTTGGTAATTATGGGGTATTGGAAGAGATAGAAGTAAAACCAGAAGGAAAACACGCCTATTTCTTTTATAAACCTGATGGGATGGATACCACCTACCTCGTCCCTTCGACTGATACGTATCAAGATATTAACGCTGCTTTGGAAGCAATGAAGACCGATCAACAAGAGCAAGCTCTAAAAGCCTCATTAATACCATCCTTCCCGATTAAGGATGTTACAGCCAAAGAAAATAAGTTAATCATCACCCTGGATGAAAATGCAGCAATGGAGAATAGCCAGGAAACCGTGAACTCCTATGAAGCTATTTTACTAACTGCTAAGGAGTTTGGGATAGATACAATAACGATAGTAAATGCTCCGATTCAGCTTTTGGGACCATTTGACTTAACGAAAGAAATGAAAGTTCCACTAGCGCCAAATCTTCGTCAAATCCAATAAAAAAAGAAAGAGATTGACCATAACATGGTTAATCTTTTTTTTGTCTAGTTCCACAAGAGTAAGCTTCGGAAGCGACGCCTCGCACGAAGGAAAAGCGTTAGCTTTTACAAGGAGGCGCCATCGGCTCTTTGGTCTACAGCCAATCCGTCAAGAAGGTTAAAGAGCAACCTTCCTACCGGCTCGTCTTATGCTTGTCGCCGATAGGCAGGCGCCTTCCACTTTTCTATTTATTTGTGTATAAAAAACCATTTGTCTCCAAATTATAACAAGTATGTTCAACCGTCTCTTCAAACTATATGTTCTAAACTTGATTAGTTTAACATATGGTTTGTGGAGGAGAGGACAAGATTAAGGAGGAAAAAAATTAAATGCGAGACTACATAAGGCGGCTTTTAATCGCCGCAATTATGGCGCTTTGTGTCAGTTTATTATTTTTAGGAGGTAAACAGACGGAAGCGAGTATGCAGGATTCACAAGCAATAAAAGCTGGATGGATATGGCCCACAGATGGTGTCGTATCTGATACATATGGGACAAGGCATGGAACACATAAAGGTATTGACATAGCTGGGAGTCTTAACTCACCTATAGTTGCTGTAGAGGATGGCGTAGTAGGTAAATCCTATTATTCGAAAACGTATGGGAATGTGGTCTTTATTAATCACCCAAATAATTTTGTTACCGTATATGCTCACTTAAATAATCGACTTGTAAGTGAGGGACAAGAGATTAAACAAGGTGATAGAGTTGGAACAATGGGGAGAACGGGTGAATCCACTGGTGTTCATCTCCATTTTGAGAGTCATCAAATTGAATGGACTTATGATAAGAAAAATGCTATTGATCCTGAAAGACTGCTTGGGAATGCTGAGGTAGGTGTGGCAGTTAAAGGTGGAATGGAAGGAACTTCTGAAAGTCTAACAGCCAGTACAAACGTGAAAGGTCACAGTGCCCATTATATTGTACAAGCAGGAGACACCTTATCATCCATTGCTCTAAAAAGCAACCTATCAGTTGCAAAACTAAAAGAAGTCAACCAGTTAAAATCAGACCTCATCTTGCCTGAACAGGTTTTAGTAATCCAGAACTAAATATTTAGCGCTAACCGTCACAATCGGTTAGCGCTTTTTTCTTTTCAAAATTAATTATTATTAGTATAATTAACAAGAAATTAAATATCGATCTATCTTCGGGGCAGGGTGAAATTCCCGATCGGCGGTATTAGAGTAAAAACTCTTGAGCCCGCGAGCCTTTATGGCAGGATTTGGTGTGATTCCAAAGCCGACAGTATAGTCTGGATGGGAGAAGATGGAGGTTCTGCGACGTTCTAAAAACGCTGGTATATTGAACGTTTATTAAGAGTGCCTTTGTAAACTCCCTCAAGATATATTCTTGAGGTTTTTTATTTTACTGGGACACCTTAAAAGCTGCTGAACCTCTCTTCCTAACTTGATGGATCAAAAGGAGAGAGGAAAAATTGAAGAAAAAAATGAGTGTCAAAGCAATTGTATCAATCGGAATGCTGAGCAGTATCGCATATCTTTTAATGCTGATAAACTTCCCGCTCCCGCCATTCCCAAATTTCTTATTTATCGATTTTAGCGATATCCCAGCATTAATCGCAGCTTTAATTTTTGGACCTGTTGCAGGAATTTTAGTCGAGTTTTTCAAAAATGCGCTTAATTATGTAGCTACTGGAAGTACAACTGGAATTCCGGTTGGGCATATTGCCAATTTTTTAGCTGGTATTTTGTTTGTGTTGCCTACTTTCTATGTTTACAACAAAATGAAAACCAGAAAAGGAATGACGCTTGCACTTATTGTTGGAACACTTATTATGGCGATAATGATGAGCGTTTTAAATTACTTGTTTATTTTACCGGCGTATACTTCGCTGTTGCAGTTCCCTGACATGCGTAATTTAGTCGTACCAGCTATCTTACCATTTAATATCATAAAAGGTTTAATTATGTCTTCAATATTTATGCTGTTATTCCTTCGGATGCAGTCATGGATTAATAAATTAACAATCGTAAAGAGTGCTTAATTAAAAAGAAACCAGGTGCAGCCTGGTTTTTTTATTTTTTAAAAAATAAATAACCCCCGCCATTAGGCAGGGGCAGCAGCTTAACAATATTTTAATGACAAAATATTATTCGAATTTAGTTGCGTTGCCATCAAATGGTTCATCAGCAACTTTAATTGAATCTGTTGGACAGCCTTCGAAAGCATCCATCATATCATCAATTAAAACATCAGGGATTTCAACAATACCCTCATTATCATCAAGAGTTACAAATGCAATACCCTCATCATCATAATCGTAAATGTCTGGTGCCGCTGCGCCACATGCTCCGCATGCAATGCAAGTTTCTTTGTCAACAATCGTATACTTTGCCATGAAAAAAAAACCTCCCAATAAAATAACTTACTACCTTCCATATATAATGGAAACGCATTACCCATTCCTATTGTAAAACTCTGTGAGTAACTTTTCAATAGAAAAATGCTATATAGAAAATGGATTCCCCTAATCTTCCACAATTTTTAGCAACACGATACGCCGTTTCATGATAGAATAAGGGATAGAAAAATAGGTAATTTTGTCGATTATGAACAAAAAGTGGTGGAAAGAAATGTGTAGAATTGAAAACATTTTGTTATATTGTTTAAAACAATTAAATGGTGAACGAACAATTTATTCCATCTATCATCTGTTAAATGGAAAAAAATCATCACAAACACTTCAGGATGCACATTTATTTTCACTAAAAAGGTACTTTCGGATTCTTGAACCGTTAACGCGTGAATCCTTTGATGAGATTTTCAGCAAGTTACTTGAAAATAAACTGGTTGAACCATGTGGGGAACAAAGATTTCTACTTACCCCAGCTGGTGAAGATTATTTATTAAATAATGAACAGCCATATTATGTGAATGGATGGCGATATCAACCCTTTACCTTATTAGTTTGGGAAAGACTCTCGCTGTTAGTACAAGTAACTTCAAATTTTACATTCCATGAAACCAAATATATCCCAATTCAAAAAAATGTTGATGTTCATAACTGGTTAAAGGGGTTTCTAAAGTCTACCTCTGTACCAAAGCAAGAGCTTGGAAGATCCCTTTTTTCGGAATTGATTGAAATTCTTGAACTTGCCAGAGATGTAAATCCAAAGGTTTTAATATTTCGATTAACTGGATACAAGCAGATTGGGTTGACCTCTTCTCAAATTGCGAAAAAATTAAATATCGATTCATTACATTTTCATCTGGAATTTATTAATACAATTCATTGTTTACTTCATTTTGTTGAAAATGATCCTTCTCGATTTAAAGTATTATCATCGCTGCTTGCTAATTTAGACCAAAACGATTCTTTAACACTTTCGGCTCGTAAAACCCTTGTACTTCTCAATCAAGGATTTACTGCGGAGGAAATCGCAAGCATTCGGAATTTAAAAATAAGTACGATTGAAGACCATCTTGTAGAGTTTGCTTTGAATGTTAAGGATTTTTCCATTAACTCGTATGTAAATGAAGAAATTCAGCATCAGATTCTAGAAATTTCAAAGCGAGAATCTACTAGGCAGTTAAAGGTAATTAGGAACACACTAAAAACAGTTTCCTACTTTCAAATCAGACTCGTTCTTGCAAAGTATGGTGATAGATAATGGAATTAGAAAATCTTCTGAATAAGTATTTTGGATACAACACCTTTAAAACGGGGCAAAAGGAAGTTATTTCTTCTCTGCTAGGAGGGAACCACACGATTGCAATGCTCCCAACAGGCACTGGTAAGTCCTTATGCTACCAACTCCCTGGATATTGTCTGGATGGTCAAATTATAATCATTTCCCCTCTGTTATCCTTAATGCAGGACCAGGTGGAACAATTAATGAAATTTGGAGAGAAAAGGGTCATTGCATTGAATTCTTTCCTTGACGCTGAGAAGCGAGGCTATGTATTACGTAATTTAACAAAATACAAATATATTTTCGTCTCGCCCGAGATGTTAAGCTTACCTATTATAATGAAAAGATTACAGGCGCTTTCTGTATCATTATTTGTAGTAGATGAGGCACATTGTATTTCACAGTGGGGCTTCGACTTTCGACCAGAATATTCGAAGTTAGGAGAATACCGGGATCAATTGGGGAATCCCCTAACTCTCGCTTTAACAGCAACGGCGACCAAAAAAGTAAGAGAAGATATTATTCAATCTCTCGACTTACAGAATTATACCAAGATTGAATCAACGATAGACAGACCTAATATCGCCTTTTATATTGAAGAAGTACCTAACTATTATGATAAACAATCACGTCTGATAGAATTAGTGTGTCAACTTCAGAAACCAGGAATCATTTATTTTTCAAGTAAGAAGATTGCTGAACAAATGGCTTCGCTATTAGCGGAGAAGGGGATATCAAGAGCCATGGCTTACCATGGAGGCTTAGACCAGGAACAAAGAATCTTGATACAACAACAATTTATTCATGGGCAACTCGATGTAATCTGCGCAACAAGTGCTTTTGGAATGGGAGTTAATAAAGAAAATATTCGATTTGTTATTCATTACCATATGCCAATGCAAATGGAATCCTACCTGCAGGAGATTGGTAGAGCTGGACGCGATGGTGAGGAAAGTATTGCGATTTTACTATATTCTCCAGGAGATGAACAGCTTCCTGTACAGCTGGCGGAAAGTGAATTGCCGTCAGAGCAGCAAATTGACTGGCTATTTTCATATTTTCCCAAGGAAGAAAAACTGATTGACCATTTTCTTGAAATGAATCAACATTTAAGAGAAGATGGGGGGTTCTCAGAGATTCAGTGGCGTATAATTCAGGATTTTATAAAAAAGCCTCTAGAAATATACTCTCTAGAACATTTAAAACAGGGCTTAAAGGATTTTGTTAATGATAGATTAAAGGTTAAAAAGGGCAGTATACATTATTTAAAGAAGTGGATTAAATCCGAATCGTGTAGAAGAGAATTAATTCTAGATTATTTTGACGAAGAGCCAGTTAAGAGAAGAAATCAGAATTGCTGCGACGTTTGTGGAATTCAGTTTGAACAATACCACGCACAAGCTGGCATTCAAAGCTATCCTGTTAAGGATGAAACTTGGAAGGATTATCTAGCAAATATTCTACTAAATGGTGAGATGAGTAAATGAAAAATAAATATAATGAACTAATTAAAGGATTAACTGATAAAGAACTGCTCTCTCATCTATATTTGACCCAAATCTTACTGCTTGGCATTACTTTTATTTTAGGCATTCTATTATTTGATCACTTTTCATATTTGCGAAGTATTGATTTTTCTGATGTGAGAATTTTGTTAATTGGCGTTTCAGCAGGTGCAGCTGTAGTCATTGTAGATATTATATTAATGAAATTACTCCCTAAGTCTTTTTATGACGATGGAGGTTTGAACGAAAGAATTTTTAAGAATAGAAGTGTGCTCCACATAGCGTGGATTGCTGCATTAGTTGCATTCAGTGAAGAGCTGCTTTTTCGTGGGGTAATCCAAACGAAGGTTGGATTAATTCTTGCAAGTCTTATTTTTGCAATCATACATTTTCGATACCTTTTTAATTGGTTTTTATTTTCTAATATTGTCATCCTTAGTTTTTTTATTGGCTCCGTTTATGAATGGAGTAACAATTTAGCTCTTACGATGATCATGCATTTTACAATTGATTTTTTATTAGGGCTATATATTAAATATAAACACACCATAGATGTCGATGAACAGGAGGGGCTGCTTAATGAATAAAGAAGAACCTTTTAGAAGCCAGGCGGAACGGCTAAAACGGCGAATTGAAAAAATTAATGAAGAAACAACTGAGGTTCGTGACCAATTACCTCCTAGAGAACAAATCCATAGGGAAAAAAGAAAGAAAACGAAATTGAAGATAAAATATCCGGTAATTCGTATCCTGGTACTATTTTTTATTCTTCTTCCTATCGTTATTTTTAGTGCTTACTCCTATCTTGAGGAGGGAAAAGGCAGCAAGACTGAGAAAGTCACCGGCGACTCTTCCGGATATGAAGTCATTAACTTTGAAAAATCTGAAACTGAAAGTACCGTTGAAACCGAAGCAGAGGAAAAAGAAAATGTTCCTGTGGAGGATAATCAAGAGGCTGTCGAAGTTCAAAAGTCCATCAGCCAGGATACTCCAATTGAGAGTCCAGCTCCTGCACCAGCTCCTATTAGCGGGCAGGGCACTGATAAAAATGTTGAACCTGCACCTCAAGTCATTTATCATACTGTTAAAGCGGGAGAAAATCTTTATCGAATTTCTCTGAAATATTACCATTCAAAAGCTGGAGAGGATATTATTCGAAAAGCGAATAACTTGAAAGGTAATGAAATTTATTTAGGTCAAGTTCTAAAAATTCCATTAAATAAGTAGCCGATCATTTTTTGATCGGTTTTTTTTATGTAATTTTTCATATTTTATCGGACAAGTTCATATTTATTTAACTGAGGTGGTTGATAGTATGGATAAAGCAATCCGTTCACTGGAGTATACTGATGAGGCAACAAAACAAATGCTGGAAAACGTACGCAAAAGGAAAATTAAGTTTGATACAGCCAAGAGATGGCATTATTTAACGATCTATTCTATGCTTCTTTTTGCATTCCTATTTTTTAGTTATTTCTATTTTATGATTGCTAAACAATACTCTTATTCTTTCTTTGCGATGTTTTCAGCCTCTGTTAGTGACGCCATAAATATTAGTTTGTTTGCCATTACAGCAATTCTATACGGAGCAATGAATGTTTTAAGACAGCAGAAAGATAAAAAGGAAAAAGAATACCAGGAATTAAGGTGCGAAATCGTAAATCGCAGCAAGGATCTTTGGAAGAAAGAAGATCATTGGAAAAATCGCCATCTCGATTTTGAGGTGATGAAAAAAACCTACGACATTAATCTTTATCACGAAAAAAAATAAGAAGCAGCGTCAAACTGCTTCTTTCTGCTATTTTTAAAAAAACTTCTTTTTACCTTGTTCATCTTTTAATATTTCTACTGCTTCACGGAAACGCTGTGAATGAACAATCTCACGTTCGCGCAGGAATCTAAGACCATCATTAAGATCTGGGTCATCGCTTAGATTAATAATCCATTGATATGTGGCCCTGGCTTTTTCTTCCGCCGCAATATCTTCGTAAAGGTCTGCAATCGGATCTCCTTTGGCTTGTATATAGGAAGCTGTCCACGGGACACCTGCCGCATTATGGTAAAATAATGCATTATCATGGTTGGAATAATGGTCACCTAAACCAGCAGCCTTCATCATTTCTGGAGTAGCGTCTTTGGTGAGCTTATATATCATAGTAGCAATCATTTCGAGGTGTGCGAATTCCTCTGTCCCTATATCTGTTAATAAACCAATTACTTTATCAGGTATGGAATATCGCTGGTTTAAATATCTTAAAGCGGCCGATAGTTCACCATCTGCACCCCCGTATTGCTCAATTAAATATTTTGCTAATGTTGGATTACAAGTACTAACACGAACTGGATATTGAAGCTTTTTTTCGTATATCCACATGGACAACATTCCCTCCCTGTTTCGAATTAGATTAATTATCTAGTTGCAGCGCCAAGTGACAAGACACTTCTGCTTTTTAAACCTGCCAAGGCCATGGAGGATCGTTCCAATTCCATGGGTGTCCGGAATAGCTGTTACCAAACTGCTGAAGGGGTCCAAATTGGCTTTCAAAAGCCTTTTTTAACGATTTTCTTTCTTTTGCATAATGATTAAATTGCTTAATAGCTTCAAGATCGTCCGGATGAGTATCTAAATACAATTGTAATTCAACTAAAACAAAGTCTACTGCTTGAAGCTGCTCTAGCATCTCATAATATTCGGCCGGAATTTGTTTCATCGTGGCAATCCCCCCTTCGCTTTCTCAAAAGGGTTGAAGTAAGGGTCATAAAATGGTTTCCATAGTGTCCCTGCTTTTAATGCCTCAAGTGGTGTGAATTGTGGAAGATTTGGAGGTTGAAAACCGATATAAAGATTCGGCGGAGTCGAATATACTTTTTCAGGTATTGGTTTGCAGGGGTCAAACGGACTGACGACGGGACAGTATGATTTATAATGTGTAAACATTGTCTCCCTCCCTTAGTAAACATCAATAATAAATATGAAAATTTTTGAGACGGCATGACATAATACGTGAAATAAAAAGGATAATTCAATGTTTTGTTGAAATATAATAGGAGGGTAGGATATTACTTAGAGGTGATGGAAAGTGTTTGTAAAAAATATGATGATTCCAAATCATGCTTGTGTGACAGTACAGGAAGATACGACATTGGGTGCTGCATTAGAACAATTAGAGACGAATCAGATTGATGGTGTACCAGTCTTACAAGGAGAAAAGTATTTAGGAGTAGTTACACGATACAATATCTATGAAAGCTACTTTTTATCTGGAAAGCAGAAGGATGAATATTTAAGCAGTGTCACTGTAAATGAAATTGCTACCCACCAAGAAAAGTTCTTATTGGGCGAAGAAGTTTTTGAAAAGACACTGCTTGATTTAAAAGACTTTCCCTTATTGGCTGTAGTTGATATAAATCGTAAATTTCTAGGGGTTGTGACACGTTCAGATGTACTTTCCACTTTTCAGAGCGCTTTCGGTGTAAATCGACCTGGGGTAAGGATTGCCTTTACATCGGTAGAAACAGAAGGTCGAATCGCCCGTCTTTCTGAAATTGCCCATCACTTCCATGAACATATTATTTCACTTGTAACGTTTGATGAGACTGATAAATTAGTCCGAAGAATTGTTATGAAAGTTGAAAAGAAAGATAATATTGATCGGTTTACAAAGAAGCTAGAAGAGCAAGGTTTCCGGATATTAAGTATTCAGGAAGATTAGTAAATTGTACCGGAAAGAAATCGAATCCTTCTCATACAATGTATGGGAGGGATTTTTGTGTTGAGGATAATCTGGCGGTTATTTTTTATTATTTTGTGTGGATATTTATTTAATGAATGGTTTCCAATTACAGATCCATTTCATTTTTCTGATATCTTGGTTGGACCGATTATTTATCCGTTGGAATTTTTTGCTGCCTCATTAGCTTTATTCTTAGGGGTAGTCATTAGTATACAACTATTCAAAGAAATCCTACAACTTACGATAAAGGGAATAAAGAAAAGGCGGAGTAAGCATTAGTCCTTTTTAGTTTTAGTTTTCTTTATGGTATGATTTCCATAGAACATTTTTAGAATGGAAAAAGGGGAAATGGATGATTATTATACTTGGTTTATTTATAATTCTGGGAATAGCTCTAATCTTATATATGGTAAAAGAAGCGTTCCTAAATCATGTAGTAACGCATGTAATGACCTTTGAAGATTTTCCAGCGTCGTTTGGTGCGGTATCAATATTTTTTATCTCTGATATACATAAGCGCCTTATTTCGGATGAAATTATCAATGCAGTTAAAGGGAAATCTGATATTGTCCTAATTGGCGGGGATTTAACGGAGAAAAAGGTTCCTTTCGAAAGGGTTAAGCAAAACCTTGAGAAATTAAAACAGGTAGGTCCAGTATATTTTGTTTGGGGTAATAATGATTATGAAACCGACTTTCGTAAATTGGACGCCATTCTGTTGGATTCTGGCATAAAAGTTTTGGATAATACTGCAGCAATTTTTGAATCTAAAAACGGTGAAAAATTATCTTTACTTGGTGTTGATGAAGTAGGTCAAGGGCGAGATAGATTAGATTTAGCGTTGTTAGACGCGGAGGATAAAAGCTTTAAAATATTGGCTAGTCACTACCCGGACATCATAGATAAAATATTACCTGAACATAATATACGTCTTGTACTGAGCGGGCATACTCATGGCGGACAAATACATATTTTTGGGTACAGCCCATTTAAAAAAGGGAAAGTAGAAAAATTAGATAATACTACTTTACTAATTAGTAATGGCTACGGCACAACAGGGGTCCCGTTAAGGCTAGGGGCACCTGCACAATGTCATTTAATTACCATTAAAAAGGGTTAGTTATTTTTCTCAAGAATGGCTGTGGTAATTATCGGAGGAATTAGGATGGCGGACAAAGAGGGTAAATATAATATTAAAGCAGCAGCGTTAATGCTGGGGATTCAGCCAGGAACGTTAAGAGCATGGGAAAGACGATATCAAATGATTGCTCCCGTTAGAAATGAAGCAGGTCATCGATTATATACAGAAGAGCATATCAAAATATTAAAGTGGTTAATTAAGAAGGTTAATCAGGGGTTTACCATTAGCCAGGCTATCTCCTTGCTGGGCCACAATCAATCCCAGATGGATTCAGAAGCCTTAAACCTAAAGCAGGATAATCCACTAATCGGTATGATAGACTCACTGTATGAAGCCTTAATTCACTTTGAGCATGAGAGAATAGATGAAATTATTAATAAAATGTTTAGTATCTTCACTATGGAAAAAGTAATCATTGATATCTTTAGTCAGATTCTAAAGAAAATAGAGGATAATTTCAGAGACGGGAATATATTACCTGCACAGAAGTATTTTGCCTCATCGCTCATAAAAGACAGGATCTCGTTAATTCTTCACAGCTGTCCTATTAATTTACAGCAGAACAAAGCGGTTTGTATCAATTGGTCGGATGAAAGGGATAATACGGAACTGTTAATGTTTACTTTTTATTTACGAAAACGGGGTATTCAAGTAATAAATATAGGTAAAGTTAGTTCAGAAGATGAGAATGACCAAATAATGGATCTGATTCATCCTGATTTAGTTATCATCTGTTGTGAAATCCAGGACGAGTTAAAAGAAGTACTTTTGCTAGTTGATCACTTATCGGTGAATTATAAGGATCTTATCGTTGGAGTTGGGGGTAAGTCAATAGCTGCAATGAAACCATTTGATAAAAGTCAATATTCATCCAATCTTCTTGGACACACCATTAATGAGTGGGAAATGTGGCTATTGGAGAGGATGGTTTTTTAGACAAAGCACCAACCAAAGCCATTGACATACACTAGGGTTAAGAGTTATGTCATGGCAGGGGGCAAAAGAGCATGCGCTTAGAACGCTTAACAGTCAATAAGATAAAAATTTTTTTAACCTCTGATGATTTAATGGAAAGGGGACTTTCCAAAGATGATATATGGAAGGATTCTATAAAATGGCATCAACTTTTCCACGACATGCTGGAGGAGGCAAGTGAAGAATTTGATGTTGAGATACAGGGTTCTGTTGCAGTTGAAATTTTCTCCTTGCAAGCTCAAGGAATGATTATGATCATAACGGTTGACGATAATATTGAAGATGAAGAAATATTATTAGATGGCTTTGTGGAGATGCAAGTAAGAGTTGAAGGCTGTGAAAACCTTCTATATCAATTCGAAAGTATAGAAGATGTTATTTCACTCTCACACAGACTGTTTGTCTTAAACGTAAATGGCGGCAGTTTATATTCTTATAACAATCGATATTACTTAAATATGAATATTATTGATAGTACTGTAGTAGAAAAAATTGCAGCATTTTTATCTGAGTACGGTAATCCATCTATTCTTAGTACACATGTACTTGAAGAATATGGAAATCGAATTATTGAAGATAAAGCGGTGGAAACCATTCGAAAATATTTTAAATAATTTTGATACTTTGAGGAACTTAAATAGGAGTCCGCCGCTCCTATTTGCTTTGGTGAAAACCCCAGTTCCACGGGGATGATAGCGCTTGCAAAAAATGGCTCAATAATAATGAATTGTGAATTTTTCATCTTGCATAAATCATTTAAACGTGTATACTTGTGTCTGAAAGCGACAACATTTGTTAAAGTGATTTTTTAGGAGGTTTACAAATGGTAGCCGAAAATAGTAATGAAAAAACTAATCAAGAGGAAGAAAATAATGTATTAACTTCAACACAGACTGTTATACATAAAGCTCTTGAAAAGTTAGGTTATCCTGAAGAAGTATATGAGCTCTTAAAAGAGCCGTTACGTATGATGACAGTTAAAATTCCAATAAGAATGGATGACGGTTCAATAAAAATATTTACGGGCTACCGTGCGCAGCACAATGATGCTGTCGGTCCAACAAAGGGTGGGATTAGGTTTCATCCCAATGTATCCGAGACTGAAGTTAAGGCCCTGTCCATTTGGATGAGCTTAAAATGTGGAATTGTTGACCTACCATATGGCGGAGGAAAAGGCGGAATTATTTGTGACCCGCGTGATATGTCATTTAGAGAACTTGAAAGATTAAGTCGTGGGTATGTACGAGCGATTAGTCAAATTGTTGGTCCTACTAAAGATATTCCAGCACCGGATGTGTTTACAAATTCCCAAATTATGGCTTGGATGATGGACGAGTATAGTCGTATAGATGAATTCAACTCTCCGGGATTCATTACTGGTAAGCCGCTGGTTCTAGGAGGATCTCACGGTCGTGAATCTGCTACTGCTAAGGGCGTGACCATTTGTATTCGTGAGGCAGCTAAAAGAAAAGGTATCGAAATTGAGGGTGCAAGGGTTGTTATTCAAGGCTTTGGTAATGCAGGAAGCTATTTATCAAAATTCATGCATGATGCAGGCGCAAAGGTTGTAGGTATTTCCGATGCGTATGGTGCCTTATATGATCCGGATGGACTCGATATTGACTATCTTCTAGATCGTCGTGATAGTTTTGGTACCGTTACAAAATTATTTAATAACACAATCTCGAATAAGGAACTACTCGAACTCGAGTGCGATATTCTCGTACCTGCTGCCATAGAAAATCAAATTACAGCAGATAATGCACATAATATTCGTGCGGGAATCGTTGTCGAAGCTGCTAACGGACCAACAACATTAGAGGCAACAGAAATATTAACAGAGCGCGGTGTTTTATTAGTCCCGGATGTACTTGCTTCTGCTGGCGGCGTTACGGTATCCTACTTCGAATGGGTTCAAAATAACCAAGGTTATTACTGGTCTGAAGAAGAAGTAGAAGAAAAACTCGAAAAAGTAATGGTCAAATCATTTAACAATATTTATGAAACAGCACAAACTCGACGTGTAGATATGCGTCTGGCTGCATACATGGTCGGTGTACGTAAAATGGCCGAAGCAAGCCGTTTTAGAGGTTGGATATAAAAGCATTACTATTGAAACATATTGGAAAAACTCCTATCATATGACGGTAGGAGTTTTTTTATGGAATAATAAATTGAGGTGATCAATTTGCAATTAGAAGATATTATTATTGTCGGTGGTGGACCATGCGGCTTAGCAGCAGCCATAGCCTTTAAAGAAATTGGGCTTAACCCACTTATTATTGAAAAAGGGAATATTGTAAATGCTATCTACCATTATCCAACCCATCAAACATTTTTTAGTACCAGTGAAAAGCTAGAAATCGGTGATGTACCATTCATTACTGAAAGTTATAAGCCAAAAAGAAATCAAGCCCTTGTTTACTATCGGGATGTAGTAAAGAGGAAACAACTGCGCATCAACTCGTTTGAACAAGTTCTAAAAGTTTTAAAAGAAGAAGAAGTTTTTCATATTATTACTGACAAACAAACCTATCAAGCCCCCTATGTTGTAATTGCTACAGGTTACTATGACCATCCAAATTACATGAATGTCACTGGGGAAGATTTGCCGAAGGTGTCTCATTATTTTAAAGAAGCGCACCCTTATTTTGATAAAAATGTATGTGTTATAGGCGGAAAAAACTCTAGTGTGGATGCGGCACTTGAACTGGTAAAAGCGGGTGCGAGAGTAACCGTTTTATACCGTGGTAAAGAATATTCATCGAGCATAAAGCCGTGGATTCTCCCAGAATTTGAGGCATTGGTACGAAATGGAATCATTAAAATGGAATTTGATGCTCATGTGATTGAAATAACGGAAGACCAGGTAAGGTATAAAAAGGATGAAGAAGAAAAGACCATATACAATGATTTTGTTTTTGCTATGACAGGATATCATCCAGACCACAAGTTTTTAAAAGCTATGGGGATAAAAATTGACGAAGAAACAGGAAGACCGTTGTTTAATTCTGATTCTATGGAGACAAATATTGAAGGAGTTTATATTGCGGGAGTCATCGCAGCTGGGAATAATGCGAATGAAATATTTATTGAAAATGGCAGGTTCCACGGGGGTCTCATTGCTCGATCTATTAAAGAAAAACAAGTTATGGGGTGAAGTATTTTATGAAAAAAGTAGTTTTGTTAACAACAGGAGGTACCATTGCCAGTAAACCCAATAAGGACTCTGGAAAATTAGCTTCGGGCGAGTTAACCGGTGAAGAACTTGCCGCAATGTGTAATCTTCCTACAGACATTGAAGTCATTGTGGAATCAGTATTTCAAAAGGCCAGCATTCATATTACGTTTGAAGATTTAGTCGCATTGAAAAATAAAATTGAAAAGTATTTTGAGGATGAAGGGATTTCGGGAGTTGTTGTTACTCACGGTACAGATACCATGGAGGAAACCGCCTATTTTCTTGATTTAACTATCAGGGACCCGCGGCCGGTTGTAATCACTGGCTCGCAACGCTCTCCAGAGGATTTAGGTAGTGATGTCTTCATTAATCTGAGGCATGCTATTTATTCAGCCTGTTCAACGGATTTATTGAATGCAGGTGCAGTTGTCGTGTTCAATGAACGAATATTTGCTGCCCGATATGTAAAAAAAGAACATGCGTCTAATATCCAAGGATTTAACGTTTTTGGATTTGGTTATCTTGGAATTATCGATAATGATGCAGTACATATCTTTCAAAAGCCAATAAAAAGAGAATATTTTTCTATTCAATCACCTATTCCTCAAGTAGATATCGTAAAATGTTATATCGGTGCTGATGGTAAATTTATTAAGGCTGCGAGGGAATCAGGGGTAAAAGGAATGATTCTTGAAGGTGTTGGACGTGGTCAAGTAGCACCACAAATGATGGAGGAAATAGAAAAATCACTTTCAGAGGGAATCGTCTTAGTAATCACAACAAGTGCTGAAGAAGGGTCGGTGTATACGACTTATGACTATAAAGGCAGTGCCTATGACCTTTACAATAAGGGTGTAATCCTAGGCAGTGATAATGATTCTAAAAAAGCTAGAATAAAATTAGCAGTAGCACTAGCCAGCGGACTAAAGAAAATAAATTTTTAAGCGGCAATTACTAAATGGATATAATCTTTCATTTAATTAATCACAATATCATGTTAGGATGAAAGTAACGAATTGATTTGAAATGAGGATTAACCATGCTGGGAATATTATCAGCCGGTATTGCCCCCGGACTGGCCTTATTAAGTTATTTTTATTTAAAAGATGAATATGAGTCAGAGCCTATATTAGTAGTTTTAAGAACATTTATGTTTGGTGCTCTGCTAGTGTTTCCCATAATGTTTATTCAGCATGTACTTCATACAGAGAATATAATTAAATCTGGATTCATTGAAGCATTCCTTTCCTCGAGCCTTCTGGAAGAATTTTTCAAATGGTTTATCCTTTTCTATGCTATTTACCAGCACGTTGAGTTAGATGA
Source organism: Neobacillus driksii (assembly GCF_013409995.1). Taxonomy (GTDB): domain Bacteria; phylum Bacillota; class Bacilli; order Bacillales; family Cytobacillaceae; genus Neobacillus; species Neobacillus driksii. The sequence goes on along the minus strand of NZ_JACCBX010000003.1, from coordinate 245,284 downwards.
GCCATTTGATGGTATTGTATATGGGGTGGCCGTATCACTTGGCTTTGCGACAGTAGAAAATATTTTTTATTTGATTGCCAATGGAATCGAACATGCCATGGCGCGGGCACTTCTCCCTGTATCGAGCCATGCTTTATTCGGAGTCATTATGGGATTTTATATTGGTAAAGCAAAATTTACAGAAGGAAAAAAGGCAAAATGGGTAATAATCTCCTTATTTTTACCATTCATTCTTCATGGATTATATGATTACATTTTAATTTCACAAGAAAACTGGCTATATATTATTTTGCCTTTTATGATCTTCCTTTGGTGGTTTGGTTTAAGGAAGGTTAAGCTTGCAAGAATACTAACGACTAACCATAAGAAAAAACAATATTCTACTCAAAATTCCTTTCATTCCTAAATGAAGGGGGTTTTTTTTGAATAAATTTGCCATTAAGACAAAAAATAGGTTTACATCTAAAAAGATTTACAACTGGGGGTTACTTAACCATGAAGAAGAAAATCGTGAAATGGATTATTCCACTCTTATTCTTCCTTTGTATAATGCCATTTACATTTTTAGAGAGCAACAGGGTATTTGCATTCTCTAATCAAGTTATCCAACAAGGTTCGGTTGGAGATGATGTTATCGAGCTTCAATCTAGACTTCAGTATTTGGGTTTTTACAATAAGAAAATTGATGGAGTGTTCGGTTGGAGCACCTACTGGGCATTAAGGAATTTCCAGTATGAGTTCGGATTACCAATCGATGGTTTAGCAGGTACAGAAACAAAGGCAAAATTGGTCAAGGCAAGTAAATATAACAAACAATTTGTAAAGGAACAAATCAATAAAGGCAATAAATTTACACATTACGGTGGAGTAGACCAAAAAAAGCAGAGTGCACCACAGCCAAATGCACCGGCTAAAACTCCAGCCAAGGCACCTGCTGCTAAAGCGCCTGGTCCAAAACCGGCTGCGCCTGCTCCTAAAGCAGCACCATCTAAACCAACTGCGGCTAATACTCCAGGTGGATTCTCAAGTAATGATATACAATTAATGGCAAATGCTGTTTATGGAGAATCGAGGGGTGAACCATATACAGGTCAAGTAGCAGTAGCAGCCGTTATCCTTAATAGAGTAAATAGCGCCTCCTTTCCTAACACTGTATCAGGCGTTATTTTCGAACCCGGTGCTTTTACTGCAGTTGCTGATGGGCAAATTTGGCTTACTCCGAATGAAACAGCAAAAAAAGCAGTTTTAGATGCAATTAATGGTATTGATCCTACTGGGAATGCCCTTTATTATTTTAATCCTGCAACAGCTACGAGCAAGTGGATTTGGTCAAGACCACAAATAAAACGAATTGGGAAACATATTTTTTGTGAATAGAGGGGTGATTGGATGATAAGAGGAATAATTATTGGTGTTCTAGCAGTAGGTGTTGCGGGTACAGCCTATTGGGGATATCAAGAACATCGGGAGAAAAATGCGATTCTTATAAATGCTGAAAATAATTATCAACGGGCTTTTCATGATCTAACCTATGGAATGGATTTACTTCACGATAAAATTGGATCGACTCTTGCAATGAATTCTAGGCATTCTTTATCCCCTTCACTCGTGGAAGTTTGGAGACTAACCTCTGAAGCACATAGTGATGTAGGACAGCTGCCGCTGACATTGCTTCCATTTAATAAAACGGAAGAGTTTTTATCTAAAATTGGGAAGTTTAGTTATCAAACGGCAGTAAGAGATCTAGATAAAGAACCCTTGTCAGAGGAAGAGTATGAAACATTAAAGGTTTTATACAAGCAATCTGGTGACATTCAAAGTGAGTTGCGTAAAGTCCAGCATATGGTACTGGAAAATAACCTGCGCTGGATGGATGTCGAACTTGCATTGGCATCAGGAAAAGAACAAACCGACAATACGATTATCGATGGATTTAAAACAGTTGAAAAAACCGTATCAGGCTATGACGAAAGCGACTTTGGTCCGACTTTCGCTAACATGCAAAAGAAAGATGATAATTTCAAGAATATTAAAGGGAAAACCATAAATAAAAAAGAAGCGGTAACCATTGCAAAAAAATACATGGGATTTGATGGAACTGCTGAGGTTAAAGTAACAGAGAATGGTAAGGGATCAGATTACGGTTTTTATAGTATTTCGGTAAGAAATAAGGACACTGGTCAAGAGGGGAACATAGATATTACGAAGAAAGCTGGATATCCTGTATGGTTTATAAATCACAGAGAAGTAAACAAGCAAAAGATTAGCCTAAATGATGCAAATCTAAAGGCTGCAGCGTTTCTAAAGGAAAATGGTTATAAAAATCTAGAGTTATTTGAGAGCACTCAATATGATAATACAGGTGTATTTAATTTTGTCACCACTGAAAATAATATTAGAATCTATCCTGAGGCAATCAAAGTAGAAGTAGCGCTCGACAATGGTAACATAATTGGTTTCTCAGCAGAAGAGTATTTAAAATCATTAAACGATACTAGAGAAATTGAAAAACCAGTGCTAACCAGTGAACAAGCTCGAGCAAAGGTAAACCCTAACTTTAAAGTGATGGAAGAGAGACAAGCAGTTATTGTGAACGATCTAAACAAAGAAGTACTATGTTATGAATTCCTAGGAACTATAGGAGACGATACCTATAGAATCTTTATCAATGCAATAGACGGTGTCGAAGAAGAAGTAGAAAAAATGAAAAATGCTGAAGAAGTCTACGACGAGGTTATCTAAGGTATTAGAATAAAAATATACCATCACTCCAATAATAGTAGTAATTGGAATTGGAGTGATGGTATGAAAATTGTAGAACGAATCTTAATAAAGGTAATTATTATCCAATTTATCTTTCTTTTTTTCGCTCAGCTATTCTTACATCAACTAGATATTTTTCCACAATTAGAACAGTTAACAAAATATGAAGGTGTAAATGAAAATACATTTACCGAGATTCTCCAAACGTTTAGTGATTAAAAGCAGGATGCCTGCTTTTTTTTTATTCTCAAAATGGGAACAGTATAAAAGAAAATCAAATATAATAATGCTAAAAAAAAGAGGCATTCAGCTTTCTTATGGTAAAATAAATATGAGCATACCAGACGAACATGAGTTACTTAGGAGGATTTATGGAAAAAAAATTATCAATCGCAATTGATGGACCTGCCGCAGCGGGTAAGAGCACGGTGGCAAAAGTTGTGGCAGAAAAGTTATCTTACATATATATTGATACTGGTGCAATGTATCGTGCCCTAACATATAAAGCACTGGTAAATAACCTTAACTTAGAAGATGAAAATTCACTGTTAGACACTCTATTAGCAACAAAATTAGAATTATTCCCTTCACCAAATGGTCAATTGGTGTTTCTTGATAATCAAGAAGTAACAGAAGAAATTCGTTCATCAACAGTTACAAATTCTGTTTCGATTGTAGCCAAGCATCAAAAGGTTCGTGAAGAAATGGTTAGAATGCAGCAGTCCTTTGCCGTAAACGGAGGGGTTGTGATGGATGGCAGGGACATTGGGACACATGTACTTCCAAATGCGGAGGTAAAGGTTTTTCTACTTGCAAGTGTAGAGGAAAGAGCGGTAAGACGACATACGGAAAATTTACAAAAAGGCTATCCTTCCGATTTAGAACAATTAAAGGAAGAAATTGCCCGTCGTGATAAAATAGATTCAGAACGTGAATTTGCCCCATTAAGAAAAGCTGACGACGCAATTGAAATTGACACAACATCTTTGACCATCCCAGAAGTAGTAGAAAAAATTATGGATCTCGTGCATGAAAGGGTTGGATAAGTGTGACGTTTTATTCGTTTGCAAGATCAGTTGTTGCTGGTGTTTTTAAACCGTGGTATCGAATTGAAGTTAGTGGATTAGAGTATTTCCCTAAAGAAGGCGGGGTCCTGCTGTGTACTAACCATATCCATAATTTTGACCCTTTAGTAGTGGGGATTACGGCTCCAAGACCTGTCCATTTTATGGCAAAGGAAGAACTATTCAAGGTTCCTGTATTGGGTAATATCGTTAGAAATTGCAACGCTTTCCCTGTAAAAAGAGGGAAAGGGGACAGGGAATCATTAAGAGCTGGATTAAAGGTATTAAAAGACGGAAATGTTTTCGGTCTGTTCCCCGAAGGGACTAGAAGTAAAACAGGTGAAATTGGCAAAGGGCTATCGGGAGCGGGTTTTTTTGCCCTTAGAACGGAAGCGGATGTGGTCCCATGCGCAATAATTGGACCATACAAAAGTTTAAAAACGTTAAAGGTTGTTTATGGAAAACCGATTGCAATGGATGAAATGAGGGCTGTAAAAGCCTCTGCGGAGCAGGTGACTGAATTAATAATGTCAGAAATAGATAAACTTATTAAAGAGCACCGATAGGTTCTGCTTGACAAAATAAGCTATTTGTAAGAAGTTAATAAAAAGAGATTTTATTAGAATATTCACTCGTTTATCATTTTGATATTATATAATTTATTAGCAGTAATTGGATTAAGGAGGAATACATATGTCGGAAGAAATGAACCAAGTAGAAGTAAAAAATTATACCATTGGTGATAAAGTCACTGGACAAGTTACAAAGGTAGAAGAAAAACAGGTAATCGTAAATATTAAGGATAGTAAACATGATGGTATTATCCCAATCAGTGAACTTTCTAGCATTCATGTTGAAAAGGCCTCTGATGTTGTTTCAGAAGGTGATGAACTAGAACTTGAGGTATTAAAAGTAGAAGAGGATGCTCTTGTATTATCAAAAAGAAAAGTAGACGCTGAAAAGGCTTGGGTTAATCTGGAAAATCTTTTTAATAGTGGAGAGGTCTTTGAAACCGAAGTAAAGGATGTAGTAAAGGGAGGTCTTGTCGTTGATCTTGGCGTTCGAGGCTTTGTACCCGCATCTTTAGTAGAAGCTCATTTTGTCGAAGATTTTTCAGATTATAAAGGTAAAAATTTGACTTTTAAGATTGTTGAGCTGGATAAAGAGAAAAATCGTCTTATTCTTTCACATCGTGCAGTGGTGGAGGAAGAAAAGGGAAAACAAAAGAAAAACCTACTTAACTCGATTACTCCTGGATCAATAATTGATGGAACAGTTCAAAGAATTACAGATTTTGGAGCATTCGTTGATATTGGCGGTATCGATGGCCTTGTTCATATTTCTCAATTATCATATCAACATATTGAAAAACCATCAGATGTAGTTCAAGAAGGTCAAAAAGTAAAAGTTAAGGTTCTAAATGTAGATCGTGATAATGAAAGAATTTCTTTATCTATTAAAGAAACACAGCCAGGACCATGGTCTGATATAGCTGAGAAAGCACCTAAGGGCAGCACATTAACAGGAACAGTCAAGAGATTGGTTTCTTATGGTGCGTTCGTAGAAGTATTCCCTGGCGTTGAAGGCCTCGTGCATATCTCACAAATAGCTCATAAGCATATTGGTACACCACATGAGGTATTGAAAGAAGAGCAAGAGGTACAAGTGAAAGTACTAGATGCAAACGAACAAGAGCAGCGACTATCATTAAGTATCAAAGATCTTCTTGAAAAAGATGTGGAAGAAAATTTTGATTACGAACTTCCAGAGGAATCAAAAGGATTCCAGCTTGGTGAAATGATTGGCGACAAATTAAAGAATCTGGGAAAATAATGGTGATATGAAGTGTCTAGATCTGAACGGAAATGGGATCATATTCGCTATGCTCTAGAAACAGGGCAAAAGCGGTCTACAGCATTTGATGATGTTCAATTTATTCATCAAAGTTTACCAAACATGAATGTTTCAGATGTAACCTTTCAGCAAAAAATTGGCGAACTTTCTTTAAGTTCGCCAATTTTTATCAATGCTATGACAGGTGGCGGTGGTGAGAAAACCTATGACCTTAACAAGCAGCTTGCTATTGTGGCGAAGGAAGCAGGCCTTGCTATGGCAGTGGGCTCACAAATGTCAGCACTGAAAGATAAATCTGAAAGCTATACATATGAAGTAGTACGAAAAGAAAACCCTTCTGGTGTATTAATTGCCAATTTAGGGAGTGAAGCTATTCCTGATCAAGCAAAAAAGGCTATAGACATGATTGAAGCCAATGCCCTGCAGGTGCATTTAAACGTAATTCAGGAACTGACGATGCCGGAAGGGGACCGGGAATTTTTTGGCGCTCTAAAAAGAATAGAAGCAATTGTAAAAGAGGTAAATGTCCCTGTTATAGTGAAGGAAGTAGGCTTCGGTATGAGTAAAGAAACGGTTGAGTCTCTTTTATCCATAGGGGTTTCAATTGTGGACATTGGTGGGTTCGGTGGAACAAATTTTGCTCAAATAGAAAACAAGCGCAATGAAAAATCTCAAGCTTTTTTCAATCAATGGGGAATTCCCACAGCCATCTCTATATCTGAAGCTTCATATGCCTCGAAATCGATTTCAATCATTGGTTCTGGCGGTGTTACTACTAGTGATGAACTTGCTAAAGGAATAGCGTTGGGAGCTAGTGCGATCGGCTTTGCAGGCTTTTTCTTAAAAATCCTCGTTGAACAGGGAATAGAGGCTCTATATGAAGAAATCTCGGCACTTCATAATGAGTTAACAATGATTATGACAGCTTTAGGAGCTAAATCTATTCAAGAACTGCAAAGAGCGCCATTGATGATATCAGGTCAAATTCACCATTGGTTAACTCAAAGGGGAATCGATACAAAAATATACAGCCAGCGTACTATAAAATAAGCTCCCGCAGTAAGCGGGAGCTTATTTTTGTCAACTATACTTATTATCGTTTAATCCACGTGCCTCTTCAGGGCTTTGAAGCTTAGTTGCACCAGGGTAATGCAGCGCCTGATCTCGGTCTGATTCAACTTTACCACTTGCTTTTAACTTTTTTTCTTGTCGATCCTTTCCCATTTCTCCACACCTCCTACTATTAACATGATTTTGTTGAGGAAAGATTATTCAGGGAAGTATGAACTACATAAAGAATACCGATAATGGACATAGTAGGAGGTGTGTGATAATGGAAGGTTCAATGTTCTATTGGATACTTTGGGTGTTTTGGGTATATGTGACCTTTTTTATGAACAAACAAATTTCTTATCGTTCAAAATTAGCAGCGGTCATTTTAGTATTGATTACCCTTTCAAATGTACATTTTGTGTTTATGAGTTTTGAGTTTTACGCTAGCGGATTATTTATGCTGCTATTATCTTATTTTATTTTTAGTAAGAAAAAGCTCGGATTACTGCTATATGCCTTTATATGCTCATTCATTGTCACGATTGCATACGTTACCTTTAATTTATTTGTCATCTATGATCCCGTCTGGGTTATTTTTCAAAAGGAATGGATGATGGGAATTTGTTTTAGCTGCCTAGCGATTTTTTTACAAACATCTTTAAAAGACAGACTGTTAATTATTGTAAGTGGCTCCATGCAAGGGGAGATCCTCTATGCCTTTTATCTTAGTAAATTTGATTTTTCTTATCCGATTGCATCCATTGGTTACCTAGATGTGTTTTCGTTAATTACAATACTGCTGGTAAGCTGGAGCATGCTAGAAAATGCAGGTTCATTCTTTCAAAACCATTTTCACTTTTTGGAAAAAGGAAAGCAAAAGTCTTCGTAAAAATTCATTAAAAATTAAATATTTGTCTAGCTTCACGAGTCTTCTGTTTTTCAAAGTTGCAGGAAAGTGCTCACATTGCTAAAATAATATGGTTAGACCCTTCTCTTCAAAGAAGGGTTTCTTTATCATTAGTACGCAATACTTAATTATATAAATTGAGTTTCTCTGCTTTAACGATAATAATAACAAAATAATTGATAATGATATGGATGAAAGGATGGCGATTATAATGGTAAAACCTGTTATAGCCATTGTAGGAAGACCAAATGTTGGGAAATCAACTATTTTCAACAGAATTGTTGGAGAGAGAATTTCCATTGTTGAGGATATTCCAGGAGTGACCCGCGATCGAATTTATAGCTCAGGGGAATGGTTGACACATGATTTTAATGTAATTGATACGGGTGGTATTGACATCGGCGATGAACCGTTTCTTGAGCAAATTCGGCAGCAGGCTGAAGTAGCTATTGACGAAGCAGATGTTATCATTTTTCTAACAAATGGGAGAGAAGGGGTAACAGCTGCAGACGAAGAAGTAGCAAAGATTTTATATAAATCAAAAAAACCAATCGTATTAGCTGTTAATAAAATTGATAATCCTGAAATGCGTGAGCAAATCTATGATTTTTACTCTTTAGGATTCGGTGAACCTATACCAGTATCCGGTTCTCATGGTCTTGGATTGGGTGATTTATTAGATGAGGCAGCTAAACATTTCCCTAAGAATAAGGGACAGGATTATGATGCTGATACCATTAAATTTTCTCTAATAGGCCGGCCTAATGTTGGGAAGTCATCATTAGTCAATGCCATTCTAGGTGAAGACCGAGTCATTGTAAGTGATATTGCTGGTACAACAAGAGATGCTGTGGATTCTCCTTATACATATAATGGCGATAAGTATGTCATTATTGATACGGCTGGAATGCGGAAAAAAGGAAAAGTCTATGAGAGTACCGAAAAATATAGTGTTCTTCGTGCCTTAAGGGCAATAGAGCGGTCCGATGTTGTTTTAGTTGTCATTAATGCCGAAGAAGGAATCATTGAACAGGATAAGAAAATTGCCGGGTATGCACATGAAGCTGGACGGGCAATCGTAATTGTCGTCAATAAGTGGGATGCGGTTGAAAAAGATGAAAAAACAATGAAGGAGCTTGAACAAAAAATTAGAGAGCATTTTCTCTTCTTAAGTTATGCTCCAATTGTTTTCTTATCTGCAAAGACGAAAAAACGTATTCATACGCTGCTGCCAATGATCAATACTGCTAGTGAAAACCATGCAATGCGCGTTGAAACAAGCGTCTTAAATGATATAATTATGGATGCAGTAGCGATGAATCCAACACCAACGGATAAAGGTCGCCGATTAAAGATTTATTACACCACGCAAGTAGCGGTGAAACCGCCAACCTTTGTGGTTTTTGTTAACGAACCAGAATTACTGCATTTCTCTTATGAGCGCTTCTTAGAAAATCGAATCCGAGAAGCATTTGGATTCGAGGGAACCCCGATAAAAATTTATGCAAGAGAAAGAAAATAATTTTACGGTGGGAGTGAGCTAAATGCAGGAAAATAAAGAAGCTGTAGCTGTAATTGGTGCCGGCAGCTGGGGGACTGCACTTGCGATGGTCCTCGCAGACAATGAACATGAGGTCAGGTTATGGAGCCATAACGAATCACAAGTTCAAGAGATCAATCAGTTCCATACAAATAAGAAATACTTGCCAGAAATCAGTCTGCCTGAATTGATTGTTGGATATGCGTCATTAAGTGACGCTTTAGCAGGAATCAAAACGGTGATATTAGCGGTACCAACGAAAGCCATTCGTGAAGTACTTGGGAAAATACGTATAGTACAAAACTCACCATTGACTATTGCGCATGTTAGTAAAGGGATTGAGCCAGATTCCCTTTTAAGAATTTCAGAACTGATAGCAGAAGAAATGCCAAATGAGCTTTTAAAAGCAGTGGTAGTCCTCTCAGGTCCAAGCCACGCTGAGGAAGTTAGCCTTAGACACCCAACAACTGTGACCGTTTCGTCAGAAAATATGGCTGCGGCTGAAGAAATACAAGATTTGTTTATTAATCATAATTTTCGAGTCTATACAAATCCAGATGTTATAGGAGTGGAAATTGGCGGAGCATTAAAGAATATTATTGCGCTGGCTGCCGGAATAACGGACGGGCTGGGGTATGGTGATAATGCCAAAGCTGCTTTAATAACTCGAGGCTTAGCTGAAATCGCGCGACTTGGAACAAAAATGGGAGCTAACCCTTTAACATTTTCCGGTTTAGCGGGAATAGGGGACTTAATTGTAACTTGTACAAGTGTTCATTCGCGGAACTGGAGGGCGGGGAATCTACTTGGTAAAGGGAAAAATCTTGATGAGGTTCTCGATAATATGGGAATGGTTGTTGAAGGTGTGAGGACCACGAAAGCAGCTTATCAGCTTGCCCAAAAGTATAATGTCAGCATGCCAATCACATTTGCTCTATATGATGTTTTATTTAATGGGAAAAATGCGAAAAATGCAGTTGATGTATTAATGGCACGTGGGAAAACTCACGAAATGGAAGATTTAGTAAATATTCTTGAAGAAAGAAACCTTGAAGATTAAAAATTGTGCATTTTCACTGAAAAATAGGCATTCACCTGAGTGCGTTTCCCCACATAGTTGCATACAATGCAAGCGAAGCACACGTGTAGTATGAACCGAAATGTTTGGGTAATTTAGTCACTAAGACTGAAGTAAGGAACTCGCCCCTCTTTACTTCAGTTTTTTTATTGTTGTGGGGTGTGTTGATTTGTGCTCCACTAAGGAAAGCTGCTTTGAAAAATCCTCGCAGGGACAGGCGATCTTTGCCTGTCACGAGGCACTTCGCTTTCCGCAGGCGTTGCGGTGAGCCTCCTCGGCGCTAGCGCCTGTGGGGTCTCTCCTGCTTCGTACTCCTGCAGGAGTCTTCGTGCCTTCCGCACAAATCAACACGTTATCTAAACAAGAAATCCTTCTTTCTTTTATGTAAATAACAAAAGATTTATGAAAGCACGATCCTTATGTTATAATAGCTTTCGGAATAAAGGGGGTGTCCTGATGTCACCAGGTATGTTGAAAATGTGGATATCGATTGCAGGGATGGGACTTATGTTTCTTGCTATTTTTACAATTTATTTGAGCCGTTATAAATTAAAAGGAGTGCTAAAGTTTTTTACAGCGGTCCTTGCTTACATTTTTTTAATCATTTCGGGAATTACGTTGGTTATTGTCCTTTTTACATAAATACAGAAAAAAGAAAAATTAGGTGATTGTATGAATTGGAAGGCCATTGTGTCATTGCTAGTTCTAACTTCTTTGTTTTTAACAGGATGTATGTATCCATCTGAGAAATTAGCAGAAAATCAAATCCCTTATACAGACCAAATCGCTGCAGTTCAACAAGCGGTAAATGCTTTTAGGGAGGATAATGGTGGAATCTTGCCGATCAAAACAAGAGATGCTGTTACTCCAATCTATCAAAAATACCCAATAGATTTCAAAAAAATTGCTCCCAAATATATCTCAGAGCCCCCAGGGAACGCCTTTGAAAGCGGTGGGATCTTTCAATATGTCCTTGTAGATGTTGAAACCAACGCAACCGTAAAACTATTAGACCTGAGAATGGCTGATACCATTCGAGATATTAATTTGAGAATTAAATCCACTGGCTACCCGCCCTATAAAGAAAAACTTGCTGAAAATGTTTATACAATTGATTTTAAAGCATTGGGGTATAAGCAGGAGCCATATGCCATTAGTCCATACTCTAATCAAAATCTGCCGTTTGTAGTAACGACAGACGCAGAAGTCTACGTCGATTACCGTCTAGATTTATTTCAGGAGTTAAAGAAAAAGGACAAGAAGGTAATGCCAGGCGAGGATATTCGTAATTTTCTTGTAGAGGATTCGATGTTTGTTCCCGCCTATTCATTACCGTATACAGTGGATCCTGAGTCTAACGAACCAGTTTTTTTAAAGCAATAAGTAATATCAATAGTCATAACCCTTCTCCTTCGAAATATATTGTAGGAGAAGGGTTTTTTTTGGGCACATAAATGCCTTATTTCAATTAGGTTAAAGACATGCGGTTTAGGAGTCTCTCCCGTGTTACTTTACCATAAACCCTCATTCAATCAACTGTTCAGACACAACAGATACTAGCATATTCAAGGAATAAATAGTTAAGGGGGTAAAAATATTTTTAAAAACTGTCATAAGAATGTAGGACAACGTCATAAATATATATTGTCCAAAAATATCTTGATGGATAATATTATCCCACTTTACTCTATGATCGGGAGGGGATCACTTGGAAAAGGTTGATATTTTCAAAGATATTGCCGAAAGAACCGGCGGTGATATTTATTTAGGAGTAGTAGGTGCTGTAAGAACTGGAAAATCCACATTTATTAAGAAATTTATGGAGCTTGTGGTTTTACCCAATATAGACAATGAAGCAGAGAGATCTCGAACAGTGGATGAGCTTCCTCAAAGTGCAGCAGGGAAAACAATTATGACAACTGAGCCCAAGTTCGTTCCGAATCAAGCTGCTAGCGTTCATGTTGACGAAGGACTTAATGTTAATATTAGACTAGTTGATTGTGTCGGTTACACGGTTCCGGGTGCTAAAGGGTATGAGGATGAAAATGGTCCGAGGATGATTACGACTCCTTGGTATGAAGAGCCGATCCCATTCCATGAAGCTGCTGAAATTGGAACTAGGAAAGTCATTCAAGAGCATTCTACCATTGGTGTAGTGGTGACTACTGACGGCACAATTGGCGAAATACCAAGAAGTAATTATATCGAAGCTGAGGAAAGAGTGATAAATGAGCTTAAGGAAGTGGGCAAACCGTTTATTATGGTTGTTAACAGCGCGCAGCCATATCATCCAAGCACGGAAACACTCAGATCCAGCTTAGCAGAAAAGTATGACATTCCTGTGCTAGCAATGAGTGTGGAAAGCATGCGTGACAGTGATGTTCTTAATGTTCTTAGAGAGGCTCTTTACGAGTTCCCAGTGCTCGAGGTTAATGTTAACCTTCCTAGCTGGGTAATGGTATTGAGAGAGAATCACTGGCTGCGTGAAAGCTATCAAGAGGCAGTTAAAGAAACGGTTAAAGATATCAAGAGATTAAGAGATGTTGACAGGGTTGTGCAGCAATTCAGCGATTTTGACTACATTGAGAGGGCGGGATTAGCCGGAATTGAAATGGGTCAAGGGGTTGCGGAAATCGACTTATTTGCTCCAGACGAACTTTATGATGATATCTTAAAAGAAATCGTGGGAGTAGAAATTAGGGGTAAAGACCATCTTCTTGAACTTATGCAGGATTTTGCACATGCCAAAGCGGAATATGATCATATTTCTGATGCGTTAAGAATGGTGAAGCAAACTGGTTACGGTATTGCATCACCATCGCTTTCAGATATGAGCCTTGAAGAACCTGAAATTATCCGACAAGGAGCAAGGTTTGGAGTAAGGCTGCGAGCAGTAGCTCCATCAATCCATATGATTAAGGTGGATGTCGAATCTGAGTTTGCTCCAATAATCGGAACAGAAAAGCAAAGTGAAGAGCTGGTTCGGTACTTAATGCAGGATTTCGAGGATGATCCACTGTCCATCTGGAATTCAGATATTTTTGGACGCTCGTTAAGCTCCATCGTTAGGGAAGGTATTCAAGCAAAACTATCCCTAATGCCAGAGAATGCGAGATATAAACTAAAAGAAACATTAGAGAGAATCATAAACGAAGGATCTGGCGGTTTGATTGCAATAATACTTTAGTTCTGGAGACTCCGATTTGGAGTCTTTTTTCTATTTTTACAAAAAACAACAACCTGGTTAGTCAAAAAAAGGAGAAATTTGTAGAAATGAAGAAAAGATTACCATTATTTCATGAAATATTCTTGATAAGCGTAAATGATTGTGATAATCTTTTAACAGACTCACGTCTAGTGCTAAAACCTTTACATAATAAGGCTTTTATTAAAAAGTAGATTAAATGATCAAAAACAGTAATTTTTAATTACTTTGCCAATAAAACCGCGCTATGACGTATAGAAATAAGAAAAATTGTTTAGAAATGTAGATAGGTAATCTTATTTACGATTCTTAACTTATATTATTGGGAGGAGGTGAATAGCATGAACAAGACAGAACTAATTAACGCAGTTGCAGAAGCAAGCGAACTTTCTAAGAAAGACGCTACAAAAGCAGTTGATGCTGTTTTTGATTCAATTCTAGATGCTTTGAAAAATGGTGATAAAGTCCAATTAATCGGTTTTGGTAACTTCGAAGTACGCGAACGTGCAGCACGTAAAGGACGTAATCCTCAAACTGGTGAGGAAATCGAAATTGGTGCAAGCAAAGTTCCTGCTTTCAAACCAGGTAAAGCGCTTAAAGATGCAGTAAAATAATTACATAAATTTATTGCTTCGGCAAAAAGGTCATGGTAACACTCCATGACCTTTTTTCTATGAACTTTGAACTTGTCTAGTTCCAGCGTCTAGGGGCTCGGGTCATAAGCCGCACCCTGAAGAAGGCAAAAAATGCCTTCTTGCAGGGTTCGTCTTATGCCTGTCGCCCCTGGTCAAGCCGCTTGAACTTTTCTCTTTAACCACGGTTGTGCTAATATGTATTTGTCATATATACTTGTTTGATACATAGTAGGGGGAATAAGCATGACTGAAGTGAATCGCACGCAGATTGAGGAAGCGGTGCGTTTAATATTAACGGCGATAGGCGAAGATCCGACGAGAGAAGGTCTTCTTGATACGCCGAAACGAGTAGCAAAAATGTATGAAGAGGTTTTCAGTGGTCTGAAGGAAGATCCGAAAAAACATTTCGAAACCATATTTAGTGAAGATCATGAAGAGTTAGTTCTGGTTAAGGACATCCCATTCTATTCCATGTGTGAACATCATCTTGTACCGTTCTTTGGAAAAGCACATGTAGCATATATTCCTAAAGGCGGCCGCGTAACAGGATTAAGTAAATTAGCAAGGGCAGTGGAAGCTGTTGCAAAGAGACCTCAGCTGCAAGAGAGAATTACCTCTACCATTGCTGATAGTATGATGGAAAAATTAGACCCTCATGGAGTAATGGTGGTTGTTGAAGCGGAACATATGTGTATGACAATGCGCGGGGTAAAAAAACCTGGTTCAAAAACAGTAACAACAGCAGTTCGAGGTAATCTTGCAAATGATACCATCGCTAGATCTGAAATACTATCGTTAATTAAGAATTAATGGGGTGATACTATGGAAAAAAGACAACCACAAAATAGTGACTTTGTTGTAATAAAAGCAATTGATGATGGGGTTAATGTGATAGGTTTGACAAGAGGAACAGATACAAAATTCCATCATTCCGAAAAGCTTGATAAAGGTGAAGTATTAATCGCTCAGTTTACAGAACATACATCAGCTATTAAAATCAGGGGAAATGCAAAAATAATGACTCATTTTGGGGAAATGGAAAGTGAAATGAAGAAATAGCCTTAAATATGTTATTTAGCGGGTTTTGATATTAATCATTGTTCTTTCATTACGGCGGAAATGTATTTATTTTGTGAATTTCTGCCCATACATAAGCTTTTATGATATAATTGTCACTGCCTTGTTTTAACAAAGGATTGTCATAAATATATAATTTCGGGGAAGCAAGGGTGATTAAATTGCCAGACATTCGACAAAAGTTTACAGACATTAAGGAGCAAGTTGAGCACAAAGTATTTCATCCTTACTTGCTAAAATATATTGAAAAGCCAGTAATTGATGAAGATAAGCTGCTTATTCTCGTGTCCATTATGGATCGACTCGAATTGTCTTACAATGAGATGAAAAATTACGCGCTGACAACTATGCTTATTCAAATTGCCCTTGATACCCATGAGCATATATCTAACGCTTCAGTAGATGAGAAAAATAGACAATTAACGGTTCTAGCTGGGGATTATTATAGCGGCTTATATTATAAATTATTAGCAGAGTCCGAAGATATCAGCATGATTAAAGAACTCTCAAAAGGAATAAAAGAAATTAATGAACATAAAATTTCGATCTATCAAAGAGAACTAAATGGAATCGAAAACTTAATGACTAGTATAAAGAAAATTGAAAGCTCTTTACTCGTCAAATTCTCCGAATGTTTTAAAGTGGACTTGTGGAATGAGTTTATTGCTAATCTATTCTTTTTCAAGCGTTTACTTCATGAAAAAAGGCTTTTTATGGAGGCTGATAGCAGTTTAGTTTTCAAGACGTTGAAAGAATTGACCATAGCAAAAACACATCGCTCGATAGAAAATCTGTCAGATAAACAACAGAGTGATTTGCTTGTAATTTGTGATCGTTACCTAGATTCTTCAAAACAATTCCTCTCAAAAGGAATGAATCAGCTACCATATTTAAATGATATGCTTGAAGCTAGAATTACTTCGATCATTAATGAACATCAACCAATTGCGAAAACTTTAGTGGAAGAAGGGTAAGCATATGCAGCAATCTAAGGAACAACGTGTTCATAAGGTCTTTGAGAAAATATCCGATAACTACGATAAAATGAACTCGGTTATTAGTTTTCAACAGCACATCAAATGGCGTAAGGATACAATGAAAAGAATGAATGTCAAGCCAGGTTCGAAAGCGCTGGATGTATGTTGTGGAACAGGAGACTGGACGATTGCTTTAGCTGAAGCTGTGGGTCCTGCCGGTGAAGTTACTGGACTGGACTTTAGTCAAAATATGCTAAATGTTGGGGTTGAAAAGGTAAAAAAACTAGGCTTAAAACAAGTTAATTTAATACATGGAAACGCTATGGAACTCCCTTTCCCTGATAATAGCTTTGATTATGTAACGATTGGGTTTGGTTTAAGAAATGTACCTGATTACCTTCAGGTTTTAAAAGAAATGAATCGCGTATTAAAGCCAGGAGGGATTGCAGTTTGCCTTGAAACCTCCCAGCCTACCTTAATTGGTTATAAACAGCTTTATTATTTTTATTTCAAATTTATCATGCCGTTGTTTGGTAAGTTATTTGCTAAGAGTTATCAGGAATATGCGTGGCTCAACGAATCCGCACGTAGTTTTCCAGGTATGAAAGAATTAGCTCGAATGTTTGTGACTGCCGGATTTAAAGATGTGTTTTATAAACCATATAGCGGCGGGGCAGCGGCGGTTCATATTGGAAATAAGAAGTAATTCTTTTTTAGATTTGTAAACAGGACGAAAAGCTGGTGAATACAAATGAAATTAAAGATGATGTATTCATTTTTGAATTCAGATATTAATACAATTGAAAAAAGGTTGGAAGAGACCATCCAAGCGGATTCTCTTCTTTTGAAACGGGCTTCTTTGCACACCTTGCAGGCAGGAGGGAAAAGAATTCGGCCTGTTTTTGTTTTATTGGCGGGTAAGTTTGGACGCTACGATATTAATGTGATGAAAAACGTTGCAGTTGCTCTAGAACTCATTCATATGGCTTCCCTTGTTCATGATGATGTAATTGACGATGCGGATTTACGAAGAGGGCAGCCTACTGTTAAGGCAAAATGGGACAACAAAACGGCGATGTATACGGGCGATTTTATCTTTGCACTTTCGCTTGAGTTGATGAGTGATATTAATAAGCCTTTAGCTCATAAGATATTAGCTAATACGATTGTTGAAGTAACGGTTGGGGAGATTCAACAAATAAAAGATAAGTATCGTTTTGATCAAAATCTCAGGGACTATTTACGAAGAATCAAAAGAAAAACAGCGTTGCTAATTTCCGCAAGTTGTCAGTTGGGTGCGATTGCTGCAGATGTGGATGAGTCGATTCATAAAAAACTGTATCTATTTGGTTATTATGTCGGAATGGCATTCCAAATTACAGACGACATTTTGGATTTTACCTCTTCCGAAGAGGAGCTTGGTAAGCCTGCAGGCAGTGATTTGCTTCAAGGAAATATTACGGTGCCTGTTCTTTATGCAATGGAAAACGAAACAATTCGACACGAAATTGAAAAGGTTCATCAGAATATCGAACCAGTTCAAATACAAAGGATTATCACACTTATTAAAGAGTCTGGTGCAATTGAAAAGTCTATCGCATTAAGTGATATGTATCTAGATAAGGCACTGAGGGTGCTGGAAGATCTTCCGACTAATAAAGCCAAAAAAACACTACGGGATATCGCAAAATTTATTGGACGGCGTAAATATTAGTGAAAAGAGAGTAAAACATTTGTTTTCTCTCTTTTTATTTGCATTTTCGGCAGAATGAAGGCGCTTTCGACTTGCGAAATATTCGAAAAAATGATAACATCTTCATGGATTGTCCCACTATGGCAATTATTATACATACTATATTAGGAGTGGAATTCATGGAAAAAACATTTTTAATGGTGAAGCCTGATGGTGTACAGCGTAATTTAATCGGAGAAATCGTTGCTCGATTTGAAAAGAAGGGCTTCCAATTAGTTGGCGCTAAATTAATGAGCATCCCGACTGAACTTGCCGAGGAGCACTATGGTGAGCATAAAGAACGTCCATTCTTTGGTGAATTAGTCGACTTCATTACCTCTGGTCCTGTTTTTGCTATGGTTTGGCAAGGTGAAAATGTGATTGCTACTGCACGTCAAATGATGGGCTCTACTAATCCTAAAGATGCAGCACCAGGAACAATCCGCGGCGATTTCGGCTTAACTGTTGGTAAGAATGTTATTCACGGTTCGGATTCACCTGCAAGTGCAGAGCGTGAAATTGGATTGTTTTTTAAAGATGGCGGAGTTGTAGAATACTCAAAACTAGTTAACGAATGGATTTACTAAGTTAGATATAAGAGGCACTTGTATAGCTTATACAGGTGCCTTTTTGTATGCGTATACATTTGAAAAAATAAAAATATTTTAGAAACAATAGTGTACAAATAGAGTTTCTATTATTATCATTAGATAAATAATCATCAAGCAATTTATGCTATTTTCAGATAATTATACTAGGTTTATTAGTCTGTTTATGGTATATTTATAAAAATCCTTTAATGAGTTGAAGGGG
This sequence comes from Neobacillus driksii, assembly GCF_013409995.1. GTDB lineage: Bacteria > Bacillota > Bacilli > Bacillales > Cytobacillaceae > Neobacillus > Neobacillus driksii. Next base: position 226,586 of record NZ_JACCBX010000003.1, on the reverse strand, counting down.
GAAAGTGTAATGGGAATGAGATATTTAACAGCTGGAGAATCACACGGCCCACAATTAACGACAATACTAGAGGGACTTCCAGCAGGAATGCCATTAGTAGCTGAAGATATAAATACTGAGCTTGCAAGGCGGCAGCAGGGGTATGGCCGCGGCAGAAGAATGCAGATCGAAAAAGATACTGTCGAAATTTTATCAGGAGTTCGACATGGACAAACACTTGGATCTCCGATTGCTCTAGTAGTTAAGAACAATGACTGGAAGCATTGGACAAAAATTATGGGAGCAGATCCATTAGAAGAGGGACAAGAGGATGAAGTAAAACGTAAAATAACCCGGCCAAGACCTGGACATGCAGATTTGAATGGAGCAATAAAATACGGGCATAGGGATATGAGAAATGTCCTAGAGCGTTCATCTGCCCGGGAAACAACTGTAAGAGTAGCAGCAGGTGCTGTTGCGAAGCAGCTTTTAGCTTTAGTCGGCGTTACACTCGTTTCTCATGTCGTTGAGATTGGCGGTATAAAGGCAAGTGCTGACTCTAGTTTATCGATGGAAGAATTAAAACAAAGAACAGAGCTCTCACCTGTACGCTGTGCAGACCCAGAAGTAGAACAGGCCATGATGGATGCAATAGACAATGCTAAGAAGAATGGAGATTCAATCGGCGGCGTTGTTGAAGTAATCGCAGCAGGTATGCCTGCTGGGGTAGGCAGCTATGTGCAGTATGATAGAAAATTAGACTCAAAGCTGGCAGCAGCGATTGTGAGTATCAATGCATTCAAAGGAGTAGAGTTTGGCATCGGCTTTGAGGCAGCGAGAAAGCCAGGAAGTGAAGTACATGATGAGATCATTTGGGATCAAGAAAATGGTTATACTCGCAAGACAAATCGTCTAGGCGGTTTTGAAGGCGGTATGACTACGGGGATGCCAATTGTCGTGCGCGGAGTTATGAAGCCAATTCCAACCCTTTATAAGCCTCTTATGAGCGTTGATATCGATTCAAAGGAGCCATTTTCGGCAAGTGTTGAACGTTCAGACAGCTGTGCTGTTCCTGCAGCAGCAGTAGTGGCAGAAAATGTTGTTGCATGGGAACTTGCTAATTCTCTCATAGAACAATTTAATAGTGATCGCTTCGATACATTCGCAGCCGAAATTAAGCGTCAGCGTGAATACGCGAGGGAATTTTAAATGGAGACGATTCAAATTCAAACGAGCTCCAAAAGCTATAAAGTGTTTGTTGGCGAAGGTGTAAGAACTGAAATCAGCAATTTTTTGAATAATCATTTTGCAAATGTGACTAGAATACTAATTATTACAGATGAAACAGTTGCGAAAATACATCTGGATAAACTAATACCGCTCTTGTCTGAATGGAAACCGGTTATTTTTACTGCTCCTAGTGGTGAGAAGGCAAAAACATTCGAGGTATACTATGAAGCCTTATCTATGGCATTAGAAAACCGACTGGACCGTAAATCTGTTATTCTCGCACTTGGTGGTGGTGCAGTAGGGGACTTATCAGGTTTTGTTGCAGCATCTTTTATGAGGGGAATACCATTTATCCAAGTTCCCACTACCATCCTTGCTCATGATAGTGCAGTTGGCGGAAAAGTGGCCATTAATCATCCTCTAGGAAAAAATATGATTGGGGCTTTCCATCAGCCAGAGGCCGTCTTTTATGACCTTGAACTGCTCAATACGCTCCCTGAGCAAGAAATTCGTTCTGGTTTTGCAGAGGTTATTAAACATGCCCTCATTTATGATGCAGACTTTTATCAATGGTTAAAGACAGAAATCCATCATCTAAATGCATTAACCTCTGAACAATTATTTGAATCACTTACAAAAGGGATTCAAATCAAAAATGAATTTGTGTCTAAGGATGAAAAAGAGACGGGAATCCGTGCTTTCTTAAATTTTGGCCATACACTTGGACATGCGATTGAATCAGAAATGGGTTACGGTAATTTCACACACGGTGAAGCAGTAATGATTGGAATGATTTTCGCTTTAAAGCTTAGCAATGAGGTTTCAGGGCTGTCCTTTAAAACGGATGAATTTATTTCATGGGTTCAAGGACTTGGGTATCAAACAGAGATACCAGCGCAACTTTCGCCTGAGCGTTTGCTGTTAAAAATGAAGCAAGATAAAAAGTCATCCGGTGGATTAGTAAAATTTGTCTTATTAGAGCAAATTGGGCAGCCAAAACTTCAAGAGCTTTCGGATGAATTTTTATTAGCACGTATCAAGAATCTGTAAAAACAAGGGGGAGCTTTTCATGATTAGAGGGGTGAGGGGTGCAATCACCGTTGATTGCAATTCCGAAGAAGTAATCATATCAGCAACAGAAGAGCTTTTAAAACAAGTAATTGAAGGAAACAATATCCTTCCAGAACAGGTTGCTTCTGTTTTTATTTCAACTACGGATGACCTAAACGCAGCTTTCCCTGCAAGAGCACTGCGTAAATTTCCTGGCTGGACCTACGTACCGGTTATGTGTATGAGAGAATTGGCAGTACCAAATGCTCTGCCTTTATGTGTAAGAGTCATGCTGCATGTAAATACGGATGTACCACAGGAAGAGATTGTTCATGTTTATTTAGGAGGGGCTAAGGTTTTACGCCCTGATTTAGGCAATACCCTGACTAAGTAAAAGCTATAATAAATCATCAAAAGGATGGAGTGGAAATAAATGAGATGGAAAAAGCAGTTATTAACACTGACTCCATATCAGCCGGGAAAATCAATTGAGTCAGTTAAGAAACAGTACAAATTAGGCCAGATTATAAAACTTGCATCGAATGAAAATCCATTTGGATGTTCAAGTAAAGTGCATTCTGCCCTGCAAAGTCAGCAGCCAGGCTTTGCTATTTATCCAGATGGGTATGCGACCACCTTAAGGGAATCAGTAGCTTCCTTTTTAAAGGTCAACCAAGACGAACTGATATTTGGTAATGGGTCAGATAATATTATTCAAATCATCTCAAGGTCATTGCTCCACCCGGGTGCAAATACTGTGATGGCTACACCTTCCTTCTCTCAATATAAACATAACGCAGTGATAGAGGGAGCAGAGATTAGGGAAATCCCATTACTTGATGGTCAGCACGATTTAGAAAAAATGTATGCAGCGATTGATGATCATACCAATGTTGTCTGGGTTTGCAGTCCTAATAATCCGACTGGTACATACGTCTCAAAAAACAATTTAATTTCATTTTTAGATAAAGTACCAGCACATGTTTTAGTGGTGTTGGATGAAGCTTACTATGAATACGTATTTGCAGATGATTATTATAACTCAATTGAATTAACACGGACTTATTCAAATTTAATTGTATTACGAACTTTCTCAAAAATTTACGGTCTTGCCTCTCTAAGGGTTGGCTATGGTGTTGCAAATCGCTCCATTATTCAAGCTTTGGAACCTGCAAGAGAACCTTTTAATGTTAATTCATTTGGCCAGGTGGCTGCACAAGCTGCACTTGAAGATCAAGAGTTTGTCCAAAATTGTAAAGAGAAAAACAGACAAGGTTTGACTCAATTCTATGAATTCTGCGAACGACACAGTCTGAGCTATTACCCTTCTCAAACTAATTTTGTTTTAATAGATATCAAGGCCGATGCCAATCAAGGGTTTCAATATTTATTAGAAAATGGCTATATCGTTAGATCCGGTAAAGCTTTAGGATTCCCTACTTCTTTAAGAATCACAGTTGGCTCTTCTGACCAAAATGAAGGTGTACTAAATGCATTAGGAGAATTCTTGACTAAACAAAATACAGAGAAGCTCAGTAAAAACTAGGGGGACTACCAATGAAAGGCCGAGTTTTTGTTATTGGGCTTGGATTAATTGGCGGTTCTTTAGCTTTATGTATTAAGAAAGAACATAAAGATGCTATCATAATGGGCTATGATATTCATCCAGAACAAGCTAGACTTGGAAAAATGCTAGGTGTTATTGATGAAGTAGCTGACGATATCGTTGAAGGTGCTAAAACCGCTGATTTAATTATTATTTCCGCACCAGTAATCGAGACGGAAACGATTATTCAATTATTATCAGAGGAATCGTTAAATCCAGACGTAATTATTACGGACACCGGAAGTACAAAAAGTAAAATTGTTACTAATGCAGCATGCTTAAAGAAAAAAGGATACACCTTTATTGGGGGGCATCCGATGGCTGGTTCCCATAAAAGTGGTGTATCTGCCGCAAAAGAGATTCTATTTGAAAATGCCTTTTATCTATTTACCCCAGAGGATCATATTGAAAAATCAAAGGTGGAAAGATTAAAGGAATGGCTCAAAGGTACAAATGCAAAATTTTTAACTGTGACTCCTGATAACCATGATTATTTAACGGGAATTGTTAGTCATTTTCCACATATCATTGCGGCATCGATTGTCCGCCAAACAGAAAGGTTAGCGGAAGGTGAAAGTCTCATTCCACGTTTAGCTGCAGGAGGGTTTAGAGATATTACTAGAATTGCTTCGAGCAGCCCGGAAATGTGGAAGGATATATTACTGCATAATCGTGAGGTTTTGATCGAGTTAATCGATAAATGGAAGGAAGAAATGGATTGGGTAAAGGTGTTGCTTGAGCAAGAAAATAGTGAGGGGATTTTGAGCTATTTTCAGCAGGCAAAGCAGTACCGAGATGGTCTCCCGGTTAGAGAAAAGGGAGCTATTCCTGCATTTTACGATTTATTTGTCGACGTTCCAGATTATCCAGGTGTTATTTCAGAGGTTACAGGTTACTTAGCAAAAGAAAATATTAGTATTACAAACATCCGCATACTAGAAACTAGAGAAGACGAAATTTATGGAGTACTTGTCATTAGTTTTCAAACCGAAGAGGACCGCAGGCGGGCAGAAAGATGTATTCATACCTGTTCTAGCTATGCTACCTCGATTGGAACATAATTTGATTTGAATATAGGTGATGAAATGGAATTAATAGCATTACAGCCAACATTGAATGGTTTAAAGGGCAGTATAGAAATACCTGGAGATAAATCAATTTCACATCGTTCTGTTATGTTTGGTTCTATTGCCCAAGGTGTAACAAGGGTAACAAACTTCCTGCCGGGCGATGATTGTTTAAGTACCATTTCTTGTTTCCGAAAGTTAGGAGTCGTAATTGAAGAAAATGAAGAAGGTCTAACGATTTACGGGAATGGATTTGATGGTTTACAAGAACCTAATGAACTATTGGATGTTGGAAATTCCGGAACAACCATTCGACTATTATTAGGAATTTTAGCGGGAAGACCATTCTTCTCATCACTAATTGGTGATCAGTCAATTGGAAAAAGACCGATGACTAGGGTAACGGAGCCTTTAAGAACGATGGGGGCGAAGATTGACGGCAGAAAAAATGGAGAATTTACTCCACTTAGTATTCGTGGTGGAAAATTAAATCCTATTAACTATAACATGCCAGTAGCAAGTGCTCAGGTAAAATCCGCTTTAATCCTTGCTGGCCTTCAAGCTGAGGGAGAAACGACTATAATTGAAAAAGCTGAATCACGTGATCATACAGAAAGAATGATTCGTAAATTTGGCGGGGAAGTCGGGAAGGATAATCGAAAAATTACAGTAAAAGGAGGTCAAAAGCTTATTGCTTCTGACATTCTTGTACCTGGAGATATTTCGTCTGCAGCGTTTTTCCTTGTTGCAGGTGCAATTGTGGAAGGTAGTGAAATTCTCTTAAAAAATGTGGGTCTAAATCCGACTAGAACGGGAATCATTGAGATCATGAATCAAATGGGAGCTAATTTAGAAATTCATAACAATGATGAAAATTCCTTTGAACCAGCTGGTGATATTACCATTAAAACTTCAAGGCTAAGAGGTACTGTTGTTGAGGGGGATGTTATTCCGAGATTAATTGATGAAATTCCAATCATTGCCTTATTAGCGACACAAGCTGAAGGAACAACAATCATTAAAGATGCATCGGAGCTTAAAGTCAAAGAAACAAACCGAATTGATACCGTCGTTCGAGAATTAACAAAGCTGGGTGCTTCCATAGAAGCAACTGATGATGGAATGATTATTCATGGCGGTACTGCCCTAAGAGGTGGGAAAGTATCCAGTCATGGTGACCATAGAATTGGAATGATGCTTGCAATTGCCTCCTTAATTTGTAAGGACCAAGTAGAGCTAGAAGATCCCGAGGCCATCTCAGTTTCTTATCCGAATTTCTTTAATCATCTAAATAGCCTAAAAAACTAAAGCTGCCTTCGCGCAGCTTTTTTAAGTCTATATTTTCCTGTCATAGTTTTAAAGATGGACTCATAGCTTGTCTTAAGAAGGAAAGCTGTGAAAAGGGTGGTAGGATGGGTTATATCATTGAAAATGCTAATATCTTAAAGGAGACGAAACTTACAAAATCATCACTGCTGATTGAGGGAAATCATATTGCAGCAAAGAAAGAACATATACATCATAATAAACTTATAAAAATGAATGCAGAATCATATATCATGACCCCATCTTATGTACTTTTAGACACAAGAGTACCTCTTAACACTTCCTTTCAGGAATTTCGAAAATACATGGTTGAAAACTTTCTTTTGAAAGGATGTACCACATTACTTACCTACAGTTCAATAACATACGAAAATGAATTAGCAGAAAAGATAAAAGAAACGAAAACGGCTCTCATTAGCAGTCCTATCGATTTTCTCATTGGTGTAAATATTCCACTGCGTCTTTTAACTCCATCATTTATCAGAAAATGTAAGAAAGAAAAAATTCCTGCCATTTTTATCGATGTAGGGGACCTTGATGAACTAACCAACATTCCATGGGGGTGGATTAGAGAGGCACTTTTTCCTTATAACTGTCCAATTGTTCCATTAATTTCCAATCATTTCAAGAAGGATGCAAGAAGGGCTTTGTCGAAATGGAAGGATATAATGGAAAATGAAAAAATTCCTGCCATCCTTGACGAATTGAAAGAGAATCAGCCATTGTCCGTTCCAGTACTAAATAAGCTCGGTTTATATCCGCAAAAGGCAAGTTTATTGCATGGAGCAGAAGTAAGCTATAATCTATACCTTAAAGCTAGAGAAATCATCAATGTTGATGAAGTTGAATTATTTCATTATCATAGTGATAGACTTCTAGTTACAGTCAATAAGGGAAAAGTAGTTCGTGCAGGAGAAGAGGTTTTATTTAAACCTGGATATGGAGAATATGTTAGGGTGCGAATCCCATCTTATTTTGCGTTATAGTTAATTAAGGGAACCGAGAGGAAAGAGATAATGGACAGAGTGAATAAAATTATTACAATGTTGGAAAACGGCCAACATAATGAGGCCATAAATGAATATAATGTTGTATTAACCAAAGGTCAGCCCGATGAAAAATTCCTTCTTGCTGAAGAAATGTTCCAATTTGGATTTTTAGCTGAATCAAAGGCACTGGTTGAAAACCTATTAACCATTTATCCTGAAGAGGGTGAACTGCTCGTCTTACTCGGCGAAATATTAGTCGATGCAGGCGATGAGGAACAAGCAATTCTTGAATTAGAAAAGATCTCTGAACATGACCCCAGCTTTGGACAATCTCTCTTGCTGTTAGCAGATTTATATCAAGTTCAAGGTTTATATGAAGTATGTGAAAGAAAACTGCTGCAAGCAAAGGATTTATTGCCAGATGAGGTTATCATTGATTTTGCTCTTGGTGAGCTCTATAGTGACCAAGGTGAAGTAACGAAGGCTCTGAAATCATATGAGGCTGTGTTAAAGGAGCAGCAAGAGATTGCAGGAGTAAGTATTTACCAACGAATGGCGGAGCTTTTAAGTGCCTCTGGAGAATTTGAAGAAGCTCTATTCTATTATGACAAGGCTATTGATCAGAAATTAGAGATTAATACACTATTTGGTTATGCCTTTACAGCACTTCAAGCAGGATATAATCGGACTGCCATTGAAAAGTTCGAGGAATTAAAAGGGCTGGACCCAGAATACCATTCCCTATATCTACATCTTGCAAAAGCATATGAACGGGAAGAAGAACTTGAAAATAGCTTAAAGGTAATACAAGAAGGAATTAAGCAGGATGAATTTAATAAGGATTTATTTTTCTTTGGCGGCAAGATTGCCATTAAGCTCGCACAACCGGAGCTTGCCGAACGATACTTCCGTGAGGCACTTGCATTAGACCCAGGATTTACTGAAGCAGCATTAACTTTAAATAAGCTCTTCTTTCAGCAAGAGAGGTATGAAGCCGTAATCGATTTGATTTCACAGCTTGACTTCATAGAAGATGAGGAACCCCAGCTCTTATGGGATGCAGCATTAGCATACGATAAGTTAGAGGAATATTCCGATGCATTAGACAAATATAAAATTGCATATACTTTTTTTAAGAATAATGAAGCATTTTTGAACGATTATGGTTATTTTTTAATTGAGGAAGGAAAAATCGACCTTGCTGCCGAAATTTTTAAACAGTTACAAAAAGGTGATCCAACAAATGGAGAGTATGCTGATTTGCTTGACCGTCTAATTAGTAGAGAGAACTAATAAAAAGCTGAATATACAGAGGAGGGAAACTATCATATGGCAACCCCTGTTTCTGTCAACGAGAAAAAGGACTTTATTCGCTGGTTTTTAAATCATTATCAATTAAAACGAAGAGAGTGTGTTTGGATTCTTAATTATTTAATGAGTCACGACCAATTAATGGAGAAGGTCCATTTTGTAGAGCAAGCACAGTATTGTCCGCGTGGTTTAATTATGTCCACTCACTGCGTTGATAAGGTACCATTTCGCTTTTATAAAGAGAATGTTATGACAACTGATGCTGAAAAATCCTTTCATGATATTCGCTTAAATCGTGATGAAGATATTTTTATTCAATTAAACTTTCATGCATCGAATCAAGCGCACCAATACGCTGCTGTATTAGAGGAAAACCCATTTGTTCCGAAACACCTTCAAGTAAATGAAAAAGACGGAATCATTGCAGAACAATTTTTGCAAAACAGCATTGAACGTTTTCAACGCGAGAAGCTGCTTCAATTAATTGATGAAGCCCTTGATAAGCAGGATAAAACAGCCTTTCGTGCCTTAACAGAAAAGCTAAATCAACTTAAAGAAGCAGAACAAAATGGAAGCTTGCGATAAGCAAGCTTCCATTTTGTTTGTTTACTGAATTTTTTCTCTCTTTTCCTTTTATGTTTTATAAAAAAAAATGATATGATGGAACTAATGGTGAAGAAAAGGGAGGTGTGTATAAATGAAGTGGGTATCAAAGGATATAGAAATATATTTAACTGCAAAAGAATACGTGGATACCGCAGTAATCCCATTGTATTCTGTTTCATTTGGAAATGAAATGAAACAATCTGCATCAAACGCAGAATTTATTACGTTACTAACGAATTACCTGGAGAGACAATTTACTGGAAGACTGATGTTGGTTCCTCCATATACATACTTAAAAAGTGATCAGTATGAGGATATAATAAATGGATTGAAGAAATGGGAAGAGAATATTGATAAAGAACAGTTTAAACATATATTTTACATAACGTCTGAGATTGATTGGAAGAACTTTGAGGACGAGCTTAAAGGTTCATTAATTTGGCTTCCATCTCTGCCGCTGGAGCATTTGAATGAATCACAAAGGATTTCAATGGTTGAAAGTCAAGTAAAGCAGCTCCAGTCCCTTTTTACGCAAAAGTGGCATGAAAATTTGTAATTCTTTGCTGATTAACATGTTTTTAAAATAGTATGATATTGACCTAGGATAAAGATTGATATATCATGGTTATGTCCTAGTTTTATATGTGTTTAATTTATGTCCGATGGACTTAACTTGTGAATAGAGGGGGGATAAGCATGAGTAAGCATCGCGTATCAAGAAGACAATTTTTAAGCTATACTTTGACAGGTGTAGGGGGTTTTATGGCAGCAGGTATGTTAATGCCAATGGTTCGTTTCGCCATTGATCCTGTATTAAAGGCCGAAGCAGGTGGAGATTTTATTGCAACTCCATTGAAAATTAAAGACATCACTACAGAACCACAAAGAGTCGATTTCACGTTTGAGCAAAAGGATGCTTGGTATACTTCAGACGTTACTAATACGGCATGGGTTTATAAGGATGAACAGGATAACATTGTTGCCCTATCTCCAGTTTGTAAACACTTAGGTTGTACTGTTGGTTGGGCATCAAGTGAAGACCATCCGGATCAATTCTTCTGTCCATGTCACTTTGGGCGGTATACAAAGGATGGAACAAACGTAAAAGGTACTCCACCACTAGCACCACTTGATGTGTATCCAATTCAAGAAAAAGACGGTTTACTTTACTTAGGCAAAGCTGAACCACGGACAAAGGAGGCGTAATCATTGTTAAACAAAATTTACGATTGGGTAGATGAACGTTTAGATATTACGCCTTTGTGGCGCGATATCGCAGATCATGAAGTCCCTGAGCATGTAAATCCAGCGCACCATTTCTCTGCGTTCGTTTATTGCTTTGGCGGTCTAACGTTTTTTGTTACGGTTATTCAAATTCTTTCTGGTATGTTCTTAACGATGTATTATGTGCCAGATATTAAAAACGCGTGGGAATCTGTTTTCTACCTTCAAAATGAAGTAGCTTTCGGACAAATCGTACGCGGTATGCACCACTGGGGTGCGAGTTTAGTTATTGTAATGATGTTCTTACATACATTACGCGTTTTCTTCCAAGGCGCATACAAAAAACCACGTGAACTTAACTGGATTGTTGGAGTTCTCATTTTCTTCATCATGCTGGCTTTAGGTTTAACTGGTTATTTACTACCTTGGGATATGAAAGCGTTGTTCGCAACAAAGGTTACGCTTCAAATTATTGAAGCAGTTCCGTTTATTGGTGTTTACCTTAAAACGCTACTATCGGGTCATGAGACTATTGTTGGTGCTCAAACCCTTACTCGTTTCTTTGCGATTCACGTGTTCTTCTTACCTGCTGCTTTATTTGCTTTAATGGCAGCACATTTCATGATGATTCGTAAACAGGGTATATCAGGACCACTTTAATACTATTTGATACCCAAATACTTTTTTAGCTTAATTTACGAATAAAGGAGGGGGATTGTTCGATGCATCGCGGTAAAGGAATGAAATTCGTAGGTGACTCACGTGTTTTGGCACCTGAGGCCCGTACGAGTAAAAATATTCCAAAAGATTACTCAGAATACCCTGGTAAAACAGAGGCATTTTGGCCTAACTTCCTTTTGAAAGAATGGTTGGTAGGGGCAGTATTTCTTGTCGGCTTTTTATGTTTAACTGTTGCACATCCGAGTCCACTTGAAAGGATTGCGGATCCATCAGATACAGGTTATGTACCAATGCCAGACTGGTATTTCTTATTCTTATACCAATTATTAAAGTATGAATTCGCAGCAGGACCTTATACAGTAATTGGAGCAATGGTTATCCCAGGACTAGCATTTGGAGCATTATTACTAGCACCGTTCATCGATCGTGGACCTGAACGTCGTCCAAGTAAACGTCCATTAGCAACTGCTTTTATGCTGTTAGCGTTGGCTGCAATTACATTTTTAACATGGCAAGGTGCTTCTACTCATGACTGGGAAGCAGCAAAGGAATATGGTAAAATTGTTGCTGATGTTGAAATTGATAAGACATCTGAAGAATATAAAATTGCTTCCGAAAATACATGTATCACTTGTCATGGAGACAGCTTCCAAGGTGGAGCTGGTGCCCCAACCTTAATAGAAACAGGTCTTTCTGCTGAGGAAATTGCGACCATTGCAAAAGAAGGTAGAGGATCAATGCCTGCAGGTGTCTTTAAGGGTGATGACGATCAGCTTAAAAAGCTATCTGAATACATCGCAAACTTAGGGAAATAATAAATGATTGTATAAAAGCTGACGGATTTTCGTCAGCTTTTATTATTAATAAGTGGAAAAGAGGAATCGTATTGAAATGGTTATATCCTCTGTTGGCTAACAGGTCATTTTTATGGCTTTTACTTATCGTTAATATTGCAGGAACAGTCTATGGGTATGTGTGGTATGGGTGGCAATTAAAAGAAACTCCTTCTATTTTCCTTATTTTTGTTCCGGACAGCCCTACAGCTAGTTTGTTTTTTGTTTTTGTAATCATGGCGTTCCTGTTAAAAAAGAACGTGCCGTTAATTGAAGCCCTTGCGATTGTTACATTGTTTAAGTATGGCATCTGGGCTGTAGTCATGAATCTACTAGTTTTCAATGTTCAAGGCGAGCTGGATTGGGTAGGAGTTATGTTGATTTTTTCTCATTTTGCCATGGCAGTTCAAGCATTATTGTATTCTCCCTTTTATCGGTTTAAATGGTGGCACCTCATAGTAACGTCGATATGGACACTTCACAATGATGTCATCGACTATGTTTTTTTCATGCTCCCGAGATACCATATGTTAAATGAATTCACACCTCAAATTGGTTATTTTACCTTTTGGCTATCGATGTTATCAGTAGGAATCGGTTACTATTTAGTGATACGCCCGAATCGTTTTAAACTTACAATTTAAAAACTAGATTTAAAATAGTTTTTTGATAGGATAAAAGATGGTCTAACCTTGTCCACCCCCTCATACATTTTAATAGTAATGATAGGGGGGACAAGGTTTGAAGTATAAAATGGTTCTAATATTCTTAATTGTCATTATGCTAACTCCCATGACGGTAAGTGCGCATGAGCACACGCCGATAGAGAAGCTTGATAATATCTCTGATGAAGCACTTCAAATGATAAAATTTCAGAGATATGATGATGGAAAAAAACTTTTGAGTTATTTTTCAGAACAATTTACTGATATTTCCAACAAAGAACATCCTTTTACAAGGGATGAATTAAGGATCATTACCGTTTCTCATGACGAGGCAATGGAGGCGGCAGCAAGCCCAAGTATGGAATATGAGGAAAGAGTCCAAAGACTTACGAAGTTTCGTTTAGTCGTTGATGCTATTGCTACTAGTCATCAACCATTATGGACTGAAATGAAGAATCAAATTTTAACGGCATTCCAGGACGCTAAGGAAGCCGCAAGTACAGGCGATACCGCACATTTTCACTCAAATTTCAATAATTTTATGGCCTTATACAACGTTATTTATCCAAGTATGAAAATTGACGTTTCAGCAGAAAATATTCAAAGAATTGACGCTCGTATCAATTTTATTGATGAATATCGCTCTGAGGTTGTAAATAATGTCAAAAGCCAACAGGAATTAGAAGGACTTGAAATGGATTTAAAGAATCTTTTTGAAAACATGGATGAGGATGAAGCAGACCCATCTCTTTGGTGGGTGATTATTTCAACAGGAAGCATAATCATTTTAACGCTTTCTTATGTAGGTTGGAGAAAATATCAGGGTGAAAAGGATATGCGAAAAAACCGTTCTAGAGTTCATAAGGATTAAGTTGAACTTCGCAAAGATGATTACACCGTTAGAAGTACTGGAGGTTCAAAATGGGATTTTTAATTTACTTTCTTATCGTTATGTTGGTACCCCTTTGGGCTCAATTTAGAGTGAAGGGGACTTTTGTCAAATATTCTCGTGTACAGAATACAAGCTATCGGACAGGAGCAGAGGTAGCAAGAGACGTACTTAATGCAAACGGATTGTTAAATGTTGGAGTTGAAGAGGGAAGAGGATTTTTAAGTGATCACTATGACCCGAGAACGAAAACAGTAAGGTTATCCCCTGAAAATTATCGTGGTCATTCCATCGCTTCTACTGCCATCGCAGCGCATGAGTGCGGGCATGCAATACAAGACGCACAGCGATATGCATTTTTACGCTTTCGTCATGCTTTAGTTCCTGTAGCAAATATTGGTTCTAACTTTTCTTGGATACTTGTTCTAATTGGGATATTTTTTCAAATGAGCGGGCTGTTGTTAGCTGGTATTGTGTTTATGGCAGCGGCCGTACTTTTCCAAGTTATTACGTTGCCAGTTGAATTTAATGCCTCTAATCGGGCAATGGACCAAGTCGTGTCTTTAGGATTAATTCGCAATGAAGAAGAGCGGAATGCAAGAAAGGTTTTAAACGCAGCTGCATTAACATATGTAGCAGCGGCTGCTGTAGCTGTTTTGGAGTTATTAAGGCTAGTCCTTATTTTTACGGGAATGAATAGAAGTAATGAATAAAGCAATGTCCAGAAGGACATTGCTTTTCTAGCTGTCTAGCGCAAGCGGCCTAGGGGCTCGGGGTCATAAGCATGTCTAGTTGCGGCTCCTTGGGACGAAGGCATAAGCCTCCACATTTCAGACAATCCGTCAAGAAGGTTAAAAAGCAATCTTCTCGCCAGCTCGTCTTATGCCTGTCGCCCCTGAACAAGGCACTTGCGCTTTTCTATATTTCAATAGGTTTTTTATTTTCATCTAAGGTGAAACCTTCTCCGTGTACATCATGGACAACGGTGACCGAAACAAAAGCATGTGGGTCAACAGAGGTGATTAAATTTTTCAAACGTACAATCTCATTTTTAGCTACGACACAATATAACACTTCACGTTCTATTTTTGTAAAAGAGCCATAACCCTTAAGTACCGTAACGCCACGATCCATCTCATCCATAATTTTTTTCGCAATATCATCATTTCTATCAGAGACAATCATCGCACCTCTGGCCGTATACGCTCCTTCTTGAATAAAATCAATCACCCTCGCTCCGATAAATACTGCGACTAATGTATACATTGCCTCTTTATAATTCAGATAGGTAAGAACAGACGCCCCAATCACACATATGTCAAAGATAAACATAGTCCTTCCTATACTCCAACCTGCATATTTCTGGACAAGTCGTGCAATGATATCCACTCCACCTGTTGTACCACCATAACGAAAGATAATGCCTAATCCAATTCCAAGAAACACACCGGCAAATAGTGCAGCCAGTAATAGGTCATCCTTTAGAGGCATGTTGATAGAATAACGTTGGAAAATCCACAAAAATACAGATAGGCCGACTGTCCCAATAATAGTATAGATAAAAGCGTTCCTTCCAAGTAATTTCCAGCCGATGAAAAAGAGAGGGATATTTAAAATTAAGTTTGTATAAGATGGATCCCATTTAAACATGAAATAAAGAAGAAGGGTTATACCTGTAAAACCGCCTTCAGCAAGTTTATTTTGCATATTAAAATTGACCAGTCCAAAAGACATAATCGCTGTTCCAATTAGAATAAATAAAACATTTTTCATTTTAAGACCAAATATCACGATTTTTCCTCCTCTGCCAAATTTTCCCCATTCAGCGGTTTTTATTATAACGAATTCACAATAGAAGAGCAATTCTAAGCAGGAAAGTTTATACTTAGTATAAAAATATTTGTAAATCGAACTTATTTTAGCTAATGTATTTAGTAGATGTAATTCGCAGGAAGAGGTGAATGGGTGTGCCCGAAGGGAAATCTATCAAAGATCTGCAGACGGAAGTAGATACATACATAGGTCAATTTAAAGAGGGGTATTTTAGCCCTCTAGCGATGGTGGCTCGCCTGACAGAAGAGCTTGGTGAACTTGCTAGAGAAGTTAATCATTATTATGGTGAGAAGCCTAAGAAATCCAGCGAAACCGAAAAGGCGATTGAAGAGGAACTGGGAGACCTTCTTTTTGTCATCATTTGCCTGGCTAATTCATTGGATATTGACTTGGAACAGGCTCATGATTATGTCATGAATAAATTTAATACGAGAGACAAAGATCGCTGGACCAGGATAAAAAATAAAGATGAGGAGAGTAAGTGAATGAATAGTGTAAAAATTATTATAGCGGGACCCCGTGGAAGGATGGGGAGTGAGGCCGTCAAAATGGTAACGAATACTGAACATTTTGAACTAGTTGCAGTAGTTGATCATAAACACGATGGTCACATGTTAAGTGACATAGATGGTTTCCATTCAATTAAGAATGTCCCAATTTACTCAACAATCGAAAAGACCCTGCAAAGCGTTGAGTGTGATGTATTAATTGACCTAACTACACCTGAGGTAGGAATGCACCATGCCAGGACAGCGCTGCAATATAATGTGAGGCCAGTTGTAGGAACGACTGGGTTTACAAAAGCTGATTTAGAAGAGTTGGACAAGATATGTAAGGAAAAGAAGTTAGGTTGTATTATTGCTCCAAATTTTGCCCTTGGCGCAGTGCTAATGATGAAGTTCTCGCAAATGGCTGCAAAGTATTTTAATGATATTGAAATAATAGAACTTCATCATGATAGAAAATTGGATGCTCCATCAGGCACTGCTGTTAAAACAGCTGAAATGATGGCGGCTGTTAGGGAATTTAAAGAGCAGGGTCATCCGGATGAGAAAGAAACAATTAATGGAGCAAGAGGTGCAGAGTTTAACGGAATGCATATTCACTCCGTGAGACTCCCAGGACTAGTTGCACATCAACAGGTTTTATTTGGTTCAGATGGTCAAACATTATCGATTCGTCATGATTCCTATAATCGTGCCTCCTTTATGTCTGGTGTGAAGATAGCAGTAGAAACTGTAATGAAGCAAGATATTTTTGTTTATGGACTTGAAAATATTCTAGAATAGGAGCACTACAATGAATATAGCTTTAATAGCACACGATAATAAAAAAAATGACCTTGTACAATTTGCAACAGCATATCAAACAATCTTTTCAAAACATACACTTTTTGCAACTGGAACTACTGGGATGAGAATCCAAGAGGCAACTGGATTACCTATTACAAGATTCCAGTCTGGCCCGCTTGGGGGAGATCAAGAAATAGGTGCGATGATTGCAAAAAATAATATGGATGCGATTTTCTTCTTTCGTGATCCGCTGACTGCTCAACCACATGAACCCGACGTAACAGCACTCGTTCGTTTATGCGACGTGTACTCTATTCCTCTTGCAACAAATATGGGGACTGCTGAACTTTTGATAAGAGGTTTAGATGAAGGGTTCTTAGAGTGGAGAAATATTCTTCATAAAAACGGTGAAAGTCATGAGCGATAAGTCCTTACATATTCTAGCGTTTGGTGCCCATGCTGATGATGTTGAAATTGGCATGGGAGGCAGTATCGCGAAACTTGCAGCAAATGGAAAAAGGATAGGAATTTGTGATTTAACGGACGCAGATTTATCTTCAAATGGAACCATCGAATTAAGGAAACTGGAAGCAAAGAAAGCGGCTGAAATATTGGGTGTGACAGAGAGATTATCACTGGGAATACCAGACAGGGGTCTCCTTCTTAAGGAGGAATTTATTAGAGAAATTGCTTCCGTCATTAGACGATACCAGCCGCAAATTGTCTTTGCTCCCTATTTTGAAGATAGACATCCTGATCACGGGAACTGTGCCCGCCTTGTAGAAGAGGCGGTCTTTTCTGCTGGGATAAGAAAGTATTTAACAAAAAGTGATGAAGAACCTCATAAGGTTTCAAGTGTATATTTCTATATGATAAATGGCTTTCATAAGCCAGACTTCACCTTCGATATCTCAGAGACAATGGAGCAAAAAATAGCTGCTTTAAGGGCATATAAAAGCCAATTTGAACAAACAGAAAACAGTGTTGAAACACCACTTGTAAATGGTTATATAGAAACTGTAGAAGCAAGGGAAAGATTATTTGGTCAACAAGTTGGAGTAAAATTCGCAGAAGGTTTTAAATCAAAAGTGCCAATCCTCTTGTATCGTGACTTGATTGGAGATTAAAAATGAGGAAATTAAAAATAGGAATTACCTGTTATCCCACCGTTGGGGGCTCAGGAGTCGTAGCGACAGAATTGGGAAAAATGCTGGCTGAGAAGGGACATGAAATTCATTTTATCTCATCCAGCATTCCTTTTAGACTTAATCGAATTTATCATAATATTTTTTATCATCAAGTTGAAGTAAATCAATACTCTGTTTTTCAATATCCACCCTATGACATCGCTTTAGCTAGTAAAATGGCAGAGGTTGCAAACAGGGAGAAATTAGACATTCTTCATGTTCACTATGCGATTCCGCATGCCGTTTGTGCGATATTGGCAAAACAAATGTCCAACGTGGATGTAAAGATTGTCACCACCCTTCATGGGACAGACATCACGGTATTAGGC
The DNA here is from genome assembly GCF_013409995.1 of Neobacillus driksii. GTDB lineage: Bacteria > Bacillota > Bacilli > Bacillales > Cytobacillaceae > Neobacillus > Neobacillus driksii. The sequence goes on along the minus strand of NZ_JACCBX010000003.1, from coordinate 208,489 downwards.
TATGATCCATCGCTAACAGAAGCCATCAAATTTGGCATCGAAAAATCAGATGTTGTAACAGCAGTTTCGAGGTCATTAATCGAGCAGACTTATGAACTAATTCAGCCAGATAAACAAATCGAAACCGTTTATAATTTTATTGACGAAAGAATTTATCAAAAAAGAGATGCAAATCATTTAAAGAAAGAATTTGGAATTAAAGATAACGAAAAGGTTGTTATCCATGTTTCGAATTTCCGACCTGTTAAACGAGTTCAGGATGTTGTAAAGACATTTGCCAAAATTTCAGCAGCAATGCCGGCTAAATTGCTGCTAGTAGGGGATGGTCCTGAAATGACACCAGTCTGCAGGTTAGTAAAAAAATTAGGTTTAACGGATAAAGTCCACCTGCTCGGAAAACAGGAAAATCTTGATGAATTGTATTCAATCAGTGACCTAAAGTTATTATTATCAGAAAAAGAAAGCTTTGGGCTGGTAGCTCTTGAGGCAATGGCCTGCGGCGTACCTTGTATTGGGACGAATGTTGGCGGAATGCCTGAAGTCATTCAGCATGGAGAGACAGGATACATCTGTCAATTAGGAGATATTGAAGATATCTCTACGAAGGCGATAAAAATATTAAATGACCCACATATACATCAGCAATTTGCTGCTAACGGAATTGCGGTGGTTAACACAAAATTTAGAGCCGAACAAATTGTCGCGCAATATGAACAATTGTATTTTAAGCTCTTAAATTAAGGGTGAATAGTATGAAAGAGTCTTTTATAGCAGCGGTACCAGTTTTAAGAAAACTGGAGAACGCCGGGTTTGAAGCTTATTTTGTCGGGGGTTCTGTGAGAGATTTCCTTTTAAATAAGGAGATAAATGACGTGGATATCGCTACCTCAGCAACTCCTGAGGAAGTAAAGCAAATATTTTCAAAAACTGTGGATATAGGGATTGAGCATGGAACTGTATTAGTTCTTTTTCAAGATCATTCATATGAAATCACTACATTTCGCAGTGAAACAGAATATGAGGATTTCCGCAGACCAAAAGAAGTAGCATTTATTAGAAATCTAACGGAGGACCTGCAGCGTAGAGATTTCACTATGAATGCCATTGCTATGGATAAAGACGGAAATCTTATTGACCCGTTTAACGGAGAAAATTCGATTAAGAACCAAATCATTCGAACAGTTGGAAAAGCAGTTGAGCGGTTTCAAGAGGATGCTTTAAGAATCATGCGTGCTGTGCGTTTTGTCAGTCAGTTATCCTTCAAAATTGAAAAGGAAACGCTAGATGCACTGATTTGTTTGGTACATCTACTCGAGAATATAGCGGTTGAGCGAAAACAAGCTGAGTTTGACAAATTACTTTGTGGTGTAGATCGGAAACAGGCATTAGAACTAATACTTCAAACGAATATTTATTCCTATTTACCAGGTTTATCGAACAAAGAAGACAACATTAAATTAATGTTTGAGTACAAGCTGGAAAAGTTAAACCGACGTGAAATGTGGTCATTGTTAATTTACTGTCTGAAAATTGATAAGAGTGGTATCGAGGAATTTCTCAGAGGCTGGCGAATCCCATTAAAGGAAATCAGGGAAATTCAGCTAATTCTTCATTACTTATATCAGAGATTCGAAACAAGCTGGTCCTTGTATAGTTTATATACTGCTGGCAAAGATGTTTTTGTTTCTTCGGAAACTCTCTACCTTGTTATAAAGGGTATTGAAGATCAAAATACGATTCCGCACTATTTACACTTGTACGAAGGACTGCCAATTAAAAAGCGATCAGAAATGGACGTGACAGGTAATGACTTGATGCGTTGGTTTAACAAACCCGGCGGACCATGGGTCAAGGAGCTCTTGTTTAAGGTTGAGCAAGCTATTATAGCTGGTAAAATAGTAAATAATAAAAAAATCATAAAGGAGTGGCTGATGGAGTGCAATCACAACTGAGGAAAGACTTGCTTGATGCCTTCACAAATGCCGGAGAAGCCTACTTATCAGGGCAGCGGATTGCAGAATTGATTGGCTGCTCTAGGACGGCTGTCTGGAAACATATTGAAGAGCTTCGTAAAGAAGGTTTCGAATTAGAAGCTGTACGACGAAAAGGATACCGGATTGTGAGAACACCCGAAAAGATAACTGCTGATGAATTAAGACTTGGACTAAAAACAAATTTCATCGGTAAAAACGTTCATTATGAGGAAAGCGTTGAATCCACTCAAAAAATAGCACACCGATTAGCTTATGATAATGCACCTGAAGGTACAGTTATTATCGCAGAAGAACAGGTATCAGGGCGTGGTAGAATGGATCGGAAATGGCACTCACCTAAGTATACGGGTGTTTGGATGAGTATAATTCTCAGGCCAAATATCCCACTGCCAAAGGCTCCTCAATTAACCCTGTTAGCAGCGGTCGCAATTGTCCAAGCAATTGAAGACCTTACCGATTTACTGCCGGAAATAAAATGGCCAAATGACATCCTTATAAGAGGGAAAAAGGTAACAGGTATACTAACAGAACTTGAAGCAGAAGCAGATCGTATCAATTCAGTCATTATCGGAATCGGAATCAATGTTAATCAAACAATAGAAGATTTCCCTAGTGAGCTGCAGGAGATAGCCACCTCACTTTTCGTTGAAAAAGGTGAAAAAGTATCCCGATCGGACCTAATCAAGCGTATCTTTATGAACCTGGAAAAATTGTATCTCCTATATTTAGAAGAAGGTTTTCTTCCCATAAAGCTTTTATGGGAAGGTTATGCCATAAGCATTGGCAGAAAAATAACAGCCCGTACCTTATCTAATTCTATTACCGGTACCGCACAAGGCATTACAGATGATGGAGTTTTAATAATGATAGACGACCATGGCAAAACACACCACGTTTACTCCGCGGATATAGAACTATAATGCATAGCAGGTATTATGGATGGCTGTGTTAACGTGAAATTATGATATTAGCACTCTGTTGATTTGCGCGGAAGGCACGAAGACTCCTCGAAAATGCTATCGCATTTTCTTCGTGCGTGGGCGGATTCAAGGAAGGAAATTCAAAGTCCTGCGGGAGGACGGGTCCGGGGAGACCCCACAGGCGCTGTAGCTAGACAGGCTCCCCGGACCGCCCGCGGAAAGCGAAGTGCCTCCGGACAGGCAGAGACCGCCTGTCCCTGCGAAGACTATTCTAAGGAGCATTCCTTAGTGGAGCGCGAATCAACAGAACAATTTAAAGCAGCCTACTGAAAAGATTATCTTGCGGTTTTCTGAATTTTTTCTTATAATTCAAATAATGGGCGGTATCGCTTTCGAGCTGCACCTGAAACTGCTTTTTACAATTAAAAAAGGTTTCTGCCTAGATCCGTAATACGGACCGGGACAGAGGGATAGAACATGTAAAAGAGTACCAAGATCCTCTGCCTTCAGATGGATCTTTTTATTTGCTCTTTTTTAGCCCCTCTTCCTACTAAAAAGGAGGGAATGTTGGTGAAGCAAAGTACAGATTTCTTGAAAATGAAAGAAAGCAAGGAAAAAATCGTCATGCTTACTGCTTATGATTACCCTTCTGCGAAACAGGCCGAGCAAGCAGGAGTGGATGTAATTTTAGTTGGAGACTCTCTTGGTATGGTGGTACTTGGATACGACTCTACAGTACCAGTGACGATGGAAGACATGATTCATCATACAAAAGCAGTGAAAAGAGGAGCTAAAAACACGTTTATTGTTGTTGATATGCCGTTCTTAAGCTATCATTTATCCGTTCGGGATACTTTACTGAACGCCGGCAGATTAATTCAAGAGACGGGTGCTCACGCCGTAAAGTTAGAGGGAGCAGATGAAGTAATTGACCAAATTGCAGCTCTTACACAGGCTGGTATTCCAGTTTGCGGCCATCTTGGATTAACCCCGCAGTCTGTTGGTGTATTGGGCGGTTATAAAGTTCAAGGAAAAGATGCTAAAGATGCAATGAAATTGCTGCATGACGCAAAAAAATGTGAGGAAGCGGGGGCATTCGCTATTGTACTAGAATGTGTACCAAAGCAGCTTGCTGAGGAAGTAGCTAAGAATGTAACCATTCCTATAATCGGTATTGGTGCAGGGGTGGATGTAGACGGACAGGTACTCGTCTATCACGATATCTTAGGGTATGGTGTGGAGAGGGTGCCTAAGTTTGTAAAGCAATATTACTCCCTAAATCCATTTATTATTGAATCCATTCAAACCTACGTAAAAGAAGTAAAGTTGGAGCAATTTCCAGAGGATAAGCACTCCTATACAATGAAAGAGAGAGAGCTCAGCGGGCTTTACGGAGGATTAAAATGAGAGTCATTACCACAATACAAGATATGCAAACTGAAATAATAAAACTGAAATCTCAATCCAAATCAATCGGATTTGTGCCAACCATGGGGTTTTTACATGAGGGTCATTTAACTTTATTAAAAAGAGCGAGAGAAGATAATGACGTTGTGGTGTTGAGTATCTTTGTAAATCCATTGCAATTTGGTCCGACAGAGGATTTTTCAGCCTACCCTAGAGATTTTGAGCGAGATCGATCCTTAGCAGAATGCGAAGGAGTAGACTTCCTTTTTTATCCTTCAGTAGAGGAAATGTATCCGCATTCTTCATCAGTTAGAGTGATCGTTCAGGAACGTACAGAGGTTTTATGTGGGAAATCTAGACCTGGCCATTTTGATGGCGTTGCTACTGTTTTAACAAATCTTTTTAATATTGTGCTGCCCAAAAGAGCTTATTTTGGCAAGAAGGATGCCCAACAAGTGGCTATTGTAGACGGGCTAATCACGGATTTCAACTTTCCGATACAATTAATTCCTGTAGATATTGTTCGTGAAGAAGATGGCCTTGCCAAAAGCTCTCGCAACGTTAATTTATTGCCAGATGAGAGACGTCAAGCTGCAACTCTATATAAAAGCTTAGCCGCAGCTAAGGAGATCATAGATGCTGGGGAACGGAACCCTCGGACAATAAAGAATTTAATTTCAGACATGATTACTTTAGAAACCGATGGACAAATTGATTATGCAGAAATCTATTCGTATCCTCAGTTAAATGCATTGGACAATCTAGAGGGTACCTGCATCATTGCGATTGCAGTTAAATTTTCAAAGGTTCGCTTAATAGATAACATCATCCTAGAGGTCAGCAAGGAAATTGGGGGAGTAAAATAATGTTTCGCCATATGATGAATGGAAAAATCCACCGTGCTACGGTAACGGAAGCAAATCTAAATTATGTTGGCAGTATTACGATAGATGAAGATTTACTAGATGCCGTTGGTATGGTTGCAAATGAAAAGGTTCAAATTGTTAATAACAATAATGGTGCCAGACTTGAAACGTATATTATCCCAGGTGAGAGAGGCAGTGGTGTCATTTGTTTAAATGGTGCCGCAGCACGGCTTGTGCAAAAAGGGGATATTGTGATTATCATCTCCTATTGCTTAGTAGCGGATGAAAAGGTCAAAAGCCATCAGCCTAAGGTTGCCATTATGGATGAACATAACAGAATAAAAGAACTAATTTATGCTGAACCAGCATTAACGATTATGTAATGAAATCCCTGTTAGCCGGGGATTTTTTCTTTTTTTATGATAATTTTATATACTATAACGTGAGGTTTTCTTTTTCTTTTAGCTTTTTTGTGATACCGTTTTAATGAAGGTTTGAGGTGTTATATAGAATGATAAATAAATTTGTTGTGGTGGATTTAGAAACTACAGGAAATAACCCTAAAAAAGGGGATAAAATAATCCAATTTGCTGCTGTGGTTATTGAAGACGGGAAAATCACGGAAAGCTTCTCATCTTTAGTCAATCCCCAAAGGCCAATCCCAGCTTTTATTGAAGAATTAACAGGCTTAGAGGATAACATGGTAAAAGATGCACCATTATTTACAGAAATAGCCCCAAAGGTTAACGAGTTATTAGAAGGTGCTTATTTCGTTGCTCATAATGTTTTATTTGATTTGTCCTTTTTGCAGGAAGAATTAATTCAAGCAGGATTTGAAGGCTTCTATGGGTCAGTCTTAGATACGGTTGAAATGGCGAGAATCATATTCCCTACTGCCGATGGCTATAAGTTGTCAGATCTGGCGGTTAGAGAGGACCTGCAACATGATCGCCCTCACCAAGCTGATAGTGATGCTCAAGTAACGGCAGAGCTTTTTCTAATTCTTGTAAATCGGTTATCTCAATTACCTGAATTGACTCTGCGTCAGCTTTCGCAGCTTTCAGGAGGGCTAAAAAGCGATTTGCAACAATTGATAGATGAAATTATTTTAGAATTAGACCAGATAAGTGTGAGTTGGCAGGAATCGCTTGAAATATGCAATCATACTTTTGCATTGAAAAAACCTCTCAGCATTTCAATGTTAACAAACAGGCAGTATCAGGAAGATGACCAATATCCATCCAGTGAAGATGAAAAAGTCGTAATGGTCAAAAAGGCTTTTACTAACTTCGAAAAGAGAATAGGTCAATTTCAAATGATGGACGGGGTTTACCGTAGTTTCCATTCAGGGAAACATACTCTGATAGAAGCTGGAACAGGTGTTGGAAAATCTCTAGGATACCTGCTTCCGGTTGCTTATTTCTCAAAGCAGAATAAGCAGCCAATTGTAGTGAGTACACATACGATTCAGCTTCAAGAGCAAATTATTTACAAAGAAATCCCTTTATTAGCAAAAATCCTTCCTTTTGAAATAAAGTGCGTTTTGCTAAAAGGGAGAAATCATTATATTAGCTTGGAGAAATTTGCACTGTCCTTGTTAGAGGAAAATGACAATTACGATACCACGTTAACTAAAATGCAAATTCTCGTTTGGCTGACAGAAACCAATACAGGCGATCGAGATGAGTTAAATCTCTCAAGCGGAGGCAATATTTTTTGGAATAAAATTAAAAATGAACAAACCATTTTTTCGATGAATAAAATTTGGCAGGAGAAAGATTTTTATTTACGGGCCCAAAGCGAAGCACAGAGTGCGGACATCATTATTACCAATCATTCATTGTTATTAAGTAATCTTTCATCGGAAACATCCATATTGCCTAATTTTGATTATGCCGTCATTGACGAAGGACATCATTTCGAGAAGGTGGCAAGTCAATACTTTGGCCGTTCATTAGACTACTTAACAACTCGCCTGCTTCTAAGTCAATTTGGGCAATATGAGCAACGCATGCTATATTATGAGCTCGAAATGATCCTTGATTCTTTAAAAACTGCCAGGGAAGAAGTACTAGAGACAGGAAAAATAAATCAACTTGCCGCTGATCTTTCCTATGAGATGGACGAGTTTTTTAAACTGACTGCCCTATATGCAAAAACAAATTCTGCAGAAAGAAGGGGCATAAACCGAGCGAAGGTACGTTTCACACATAACGATGGCGGTAAAGAAAGAAATGCGCTGGTCCATAGTGCCGAGCGTTTCGCCTTTCTTTTGAAAGACCTCCAAACAGCGATAACACATTGTTTAGAGCTGATAAAGAAAAGTAATGGAGCACTAACGAGTAAGCAAAAAGGAAAACTGGAGGAAATTATATCCTTTAGAAATGAACTAGAGGAACTGAGATTGACCGTGCAAGATTGCTTTATTAAAAAGTCCGATGATGTTAAGTGGATAGAAATAGACTTCCGTTCACAACAGAATGTAACGACCTTCTATGCCCAGCCTGCGTTTGTATCAGCTTCGCTAAAAGAGAGGTTTTTTAACATTAAAAGGGGAGTTGTGTTAACTTCGGCCACTCTAACTGTTAATCATTCATTTGATTACGTTATAAACGAAATCGGACTTGTGAAAGACAACACTTTGACAATGGTCATCCCGTCTCCTTTCGATTATAAAAATCAGGTTCAGCTTTTAATTCCTGATGATTTGCCAGAAGTAAATGCAACAAGTCTAGAAGATTACGTGATTGCCATTACCGAGCATATTATAACAATTGCTGAAGCAACAAAAGGAAGAATGTTGATTCTCTTCACGGCTCACGACATGTTAAAGAAAACCTATGAGCTTATTAAAGAAAGTGGATTCCTCAATGACTTTGCGATGATTGCTCAAGGGATTACCAGTGGCAGCCGATCAAGACTAACTAGGAATTTCCAAAGGTATGATAAAGCCATTTTGCTGGGAACAAGCAGCTTCTGGGAAGGTGTAGATATCCCTGGAGAGGATTTATCCTGCTTGGTAATTGTCAGGTTGCCATTTAGTCCGCCTGACGAACCCCTGACAGAAGCAAAGTGTCAAGTAATCAAACAAAGGGGTGGTAATGCCTTTACGGAGTATTCATTACCAGAAGCGATTCTCAGATTTAAACAGGGCTTTGGACGTTTAATTCGTACTGAAAAAGATCGTGGAATTATGTTGGTTTTTGATAAGAGGATTACTACTACGAAATACGGTAAGGCTTTTCTAAAATCTATACCAGATGTACCGATGAAAAAGGGAAATATCGATGAGCTGGTAGAAATAATATACAAATGGTTATAATGAAATTTGGAAAAATTACACATCCTAATAATATGGGAGGTATGTGTATGAAATGGTTATTACTTATGGCAGCAATCTTTTTTCAGTTCTCTTCGATTGCAAGTGCCTCTTCTTTTGAATATGGTAATGTTGAAAGTATCGACTTAAATTTGAACGACCATGAGATTGCTGTTACTTTTTTGGGTTTAGGTGATGGTGAGGCTACCCTTATTCAAGGCTCTAATGGAGAAAATATCTTGGTTAATATGGGTGGAGAAGAAACAGGCGAGGACTTAAGTGAAATACTGAAAACATACGGTGTTAAAGAAGTTTCAACACTAATCATTACAAATCGTCAAAATCTGTTTGTTGACCAACTCACTCAAATCATATCAAAATATAACGTAAAGAAATTGATTTCAACACCTGAGATAACAAACGAATTAAAAAATAAGAAGGAGTCCTTTCCCGAAGTAGAAGTTATATCATGGAACGAGGGCACAACTCAAGACCTATTTCCCGATTTATCCGCCGAGGTTCTATTTGCCGGAAATGGTGAGAATGAAGGAATTGATTTTACGCTGAAGTTTTTTAAACATCGGATTTTTTTAATGACTTCCTCTAGTGATTATGTAGAAGAAAATTTATTAAAGAAAACTTTAGATGACGTTACAATTTTTAAAGTACCGAACTGGGCTATAGAAGATTCGCTATCGGAGAAATTGATTCAATATGTGAATCCGCAAATATCGATTCTGTTTGAGTCAGAGCAGCATCAGCCTGACCCTGATATTATCTATGATTTGCAGGATACATGGTCAGAAGTCTTTTTTACCAAAAAGCATGGGACGATAACAATAAAATTTACTGAAAATAACTATGAAGTATTCACCTTTCCTGTAGAAAAGGAAGACTATAGCTGATATTATTGCTTTAGAGAGATAAAGGAGGAATACTATGGAATCAAAAATAGAAGTCCTCTCGACTGTAAAGCTTCAGCATAGTCCGGACTTATACAAAATTGTTGATGCCCTTAACCGAACATTAAAACAACAGGACCTAATGTTCGGCTTGGCACTCGACAAAAAAGATCAAAGTAAAGCTATCTTTACTATTTATCGTACATAAAGATGTAAAGCGGAGGAAACTGTCCAACTTTGACGGATTGAAACGTCCGAAAAGGTAGGAGCCGTAGCTGGAAGAAGTGGAGTACAATGAAAAAAATAATTTTATTTCTAGTTTTATTTATTGCTGTTTGTGTAGGGTTTTTTGTTAAGGTATATGCAAGCGCCCAAGAGCCGCTCAATGTGGCAGAAGAAAAAGCTGTCTCCTTGGCAAAGGAAAAGGTCGAGTTAAGTGAAGTAGAGGACTTCCATATTTACCACGGAACAGAAACCGTAAGTGTTCTTGAGGGGAAAAATAAAAAAGGCGAAAATATTATCGTATGGATTCCTGAGAAGAGCAAGAAAGTAATTTGGGATAAACGGAAAAATGGAATTTCAAAAGAGGATGCAGTGCAAAGACTTTTGGAAGAGAAAAGTCCAAAAAAGATTATTTCTGTAAAATTAGGAATGGAAAATAGTATCCCATTATGGGAAATATACTATCGTTCTGAAAATAATTTAATAAATTATTATTATGTTGATTTTAAAACAGGTGAATGGCTAAAAAAAATCGAAAATTTATAGCTTCATTGGAGCAGGAGGAGAAGGAAATGGCAGTTAAATTAGCAAATAGGGTACTATCACTAACACCGTCAACCACATTAGCAATTACAGCAAAGGCAAAAGAACTAAAGGATCAAGGGGTGGATGTGATTGGTTTAGGTGCTGGTGAACCCGATTATAACACTCCACAGCATATTTTAGATGCTGCAACAAGGTCTATGAATGAAGGGCATACAAAGTACACTCCTTCAGCAGGCTTACCAGCATTAAAGAAAGCCATTATTGAAAAATTTGAAAGAGACCAAGGTCTTTCCTATAAACTAAATGAAATCATCGTAGGAAACGGTGCGAAACATGTGTTATATACGCTTTTTCAAGTGCTCTTAAATGAAGGTGATGAGGTTATTATCCCGACACCTTATTGGGTAAGCTATCCTGAGCAAGTTAAATTAGCGGGCGGCGTTCCTGTATACGTAGATGGATTAGAGTCACAAAGTTTTAAGATTACACCTGAACAGTTAGGTTCGGTCATTTCGGAAAGAACGAGAGCAGTTATTATCAACTCGCCAAGTAATCCGACAGGTGTTATTTATACAGCGGAGGAACTGCAGGAGTTAGGTAAATTATGCCTCGAAAAAAATATATTAATCGTTTCGGATGAGATTTATGAAAAGCTTATATATGGTGAAAATAAACATGTATCGATTGCGCAGCTATCTCCAGAATTAAAGGAACAGACCATTGTGATTAATGGAGTTTCGAAATCACACTCTATGACAGGATGGCGTATCGGCTATGCTGCAGGCAATAGGGAGATTATCGAGGCGATGACCAATCTTGCGAGTCATAGTACCTCTAATCCTACGACAACTGCACAGTATGCCTCTATTGCAGCCTATAATGGTCCTCAGGAGCCAGTAGAGGAAATGCGGCAGGCATTTGAACATCGGTTAGAAGTGATTTATAATCAATTAGTTTCAATCCCCGGTTTTACCTGTGTAAAGCCTCAAGGAGCTTTTTACTTATATCCAAATGTTAAGGAAGCAGCTGAAATAACAGGATATCCGGATGTTGATGCATTCGTTGAAGCATTATTAGTAGAGGCTAAGGTAGCGGTGATTCCAGGCTCTGGGTTCGGTACTCCAGACAATATCCGTCTGTCCTATGCAACCTCACTAGATTTACTAGAGAAAGCTGTAGCAAGAATGAAGGAATTTGTTGAATCAAAACGTCAAGATTAAAAATATTGGATGACCTGAAAAAGTCTGCTTCTGCAGGCTTTTTACTTTTATTATAAAATCTGGTTATTCCAATCCTCTTACTAGAGAGAGGTTGTTCATGTTATACTAATCAAGAGGTGTCTTATAGATGAAAACAAATATATTATCATGGCTTCAGGAAGGTAATATAACAGTTCCCGCTGTATTATTTTCTGAGTACCGAAATATGAATCTTAATGAATATGAACTTGTTCTTTTATTAAATATTATTACCTTTATAGAAAAGGGAAATGACTTCCCTACCCCAGAAGAGCTTTCCTTACGTATGACGATTAACGTTTCGGAATGCAACGATATTCTGCGAAGATTAATCCAAAAAGGGTTTATTGAAATCATAGATGAATACTCTCAAGATGGAATCAGGTTTGAAAAATACTCCGTTCAACCTTTATGGGAACGACTTGTTGAACAATTTTTAATGAAAAATAAACAGATAGAAGAAGTTACCAAGAAGGCAGACGAAAGCGATCTTTACACGTGTTTTGAGAAGGAATTTGGCCGTCCTCTATCCCCGTTTGAATGTGAATCGTTAGCTATGTGGATGGATGATGACCATCATGATTCCATTATCATAAAGGCAGCACTTAGAGAATCGGTCATGTCAGGAAAGTTAAATTTCCGGTATATTGACAGGATTCTTTTTGAATGGAAAAAGAATGGGATAAAAACGATTGAACAGGCTAAAAATCATGGACGAAAGTTTCGCCAAAAGCAAACACCAAATAGACCTGCTCAAGATACTCAAGCCTCTACAACTACTTCTGTGCCATTTTACAATTGGCTGGAGCAATAAGTATACAGAACGAGAGGAAAATTCCTCTCGTTTGTTTCCATTTTATTTACTAATATATTAATACTCATGGCAGGTGACTTTCTTTGTTAAACAATACACAAATACGTTTTTGTCTAGATAAAATGGACGAAATGTTCCCTGATGCACATTGTGAACTAGTACATTCAAATCCATTTGAGCTGGTCATTGCTGTGGCATTGTCTGCTCAATGTACGGATGTCCTTGTCAATAAGGTGACCAAGGAATTATTTAAAAAGTACAAAACTCCTGAAGATTATTTAAGTGTACCAATAGAGGAACTGCAAAATGATATACGCTCGATCGGACTCTACAGAAACAAAGCAAAAAATATCCAAAGTTTGTGCCGATTACTTTTGGATGAATACGATGGTGAAGTCCCGCGTGATCGTGATGAATTAACAAAACTTCCTGGTGTTGGCAGAAAAACGGCAAATGTTGTTGTATCGGTAGCATTTAATATTCCTGCTATCGCGGTGGATACACATGTCGAGAGGGTAAGTAAGCGCCTTGGAATATGCCGCTGGAAGGATTCCGTATTAGAAGTTGAAAAGACATTAATGAAAAAAGTACCCAAGGACGAGTGGTCTGTTACTCATCATAGATTGATTTTCTTCGGAAGGTATCATTGCAAAGCACAAAATCCACAATGTCCTAGCTGTCCATTATTAGAGCTTTGCAGGGAAGGTAAAAAGAGAATGAAAGCGAGGGAAATAGTGAATGGATAAACTAATCATCCCTTATCTAGAGGAACTGGAATTAGAAGCTTCGGAAGTGAATATTTCTTTCTTAATATCGAAATGGGACGGAGTAAAATCTGACCTTGAAACTCTTTATCGTAATCGAGATCAACAAGCCACACTTCAATTAATGAAGAAAGGGATTATCTATTTTATTCAATTTTTATATTGGTCAAATGGTAGACAAGTTAATTCAAAGGAACCTATTCCTTTCAATCAATTTGAGATCAAACCGGTTAATTTCGAAGAAAGATTAACATATATACTTTCTAGGCCTAACTTATTTCATTCATACCGCCAGCTCTCCGAGTTGTTTATAGAGCAAGAAAAACTATTGGCTAAAAAAAATATCGTAAAAAAGCGTCTAAGCCAAAAGGGCTAGACGCTTTTTTGTTAGCGGAGTTTTATCCTCCATTACCATTACCGTTTCCGTTGCCATTACCGTTGCTATTCCCTGGCTCTGTAGTTACAGGTTCATCACTACCGGTACCGTCACCTTCGTCATTACCATTACCAGTACCATTACCATTTCCGGTACCGTTACCATCATCCGATTCTTCCTGTTGAGGCAAAGGTATTTGGACAGAGGTTGTTGCTGGATCACTTCTCTTACCGTCTATAATAGCTGTGATTGTAATGCTATACGTTGTGCCCGGTGTTGGATTCTGAAGTGTAACCACTCTTTCTGTAACAGTTGATGTGTTTGGTTCAATGCCATCAGAAACTGTTATTTCAAATTGAACATTAGCATTATCTTGTTTGTTGTAATCCCATGTTAGGGTCACATTATTTTTTCCTGCATCATAGACTGCTTGTGGATTGCTAGGTGCAGCAATCTTGTTGAATTTCTCTGAGACCGTTTTTGGTGCATGACCTTTCACGGCATACTCTGTAATGACCTCACTGTTCGGAGTAAATTCGCTTGCTAATGCAGGTGGTTTAGAACCTTTTTCAATTCTAACCTTTTGCACGCTGTCAGGAACAGAGAAGTCAGGTGTCTTGATATCTTTAGATACATATTCCATGAGATTCTTAAAGATTAATTGTGCGATTTTTTGGTCCGCTCCTGGTTGAATAGGTGTTTTAATACTGGAATAACCCGTCCAAACAGCCGCAGTGTAGTTGGTTGTGTACCCTGCAAACCATGCATCGGGAACAACCTTGCTGCTAGTAATATTCCATTTTTTCATATCAGCTTCTGAATAGTTAGTGGTACCTGTTTTCCCTGCAATTGGAAGTCCTGGAACCTTTGCTGCTGTACCAGTACCTGGAGAAACAAGAACGCTCTTTAACATATCTGTAATCATGAAAGCAGTAGAATCCTTCATGACAACTTTTGATTCTGGTGCAGTGTCAAGAACTGTCCCATCTCGAAGGACAATTTTTTTGACTGCATAAGGTTTAGTATACATTCCGTTATTTCCAAAAGCACTATAGGCTCCGGCCATTTGGAGAGGAGATACTCCTACTGTTTTGTCTCCAAAGCCGCCGATGGCATAGGATTCATAAATTTCTTTTAATGGAATGCCCAGGTTAATAGCAAATTCTTTAGCCTTTTCTAAACCAACCTGCTGAAGAGCTTGGACGGCAGGAGTATTTCTGGAATACTGCAGGGCAGTACGCATAGATATTGCTCCCATATATTTGTTATCCCAGTTGCCAAATTCTTGGCCAGTGGAATATTTAATCGGTTTATCCTCAATTGTCTGATAGGTACCCCAATTAAGGTATTCTATAGCAGGGGCGTAATCGAGAACTGGTTTAATGGTCGAACCGGGCTGCCGCTGCGTGTCAATCGCGTAGTTAAACCCACGGCTGACTTCTTGGTTACGTCCGCCGCCAATTGCACGGATTTCACCTGTTTTTGTGTCAATGAGAGCTATCCCTGCCTGAAATTCAGCATCAGGATAGTTGATAACTTCATCAGTATTAAGTATGGTATTTACTTGCAATTGTGCACTTTGATCAAGGGTTGTATGAATGGTTAACCCATCTGAGAAGATATCAAAGTCACCTTGCTCCTCTACTTCATCTATAACCGCATCAACAAATGAATCAAACGGCTTCTCATCTCTTACTCTTTCCTCTTCTTTTACTAATGAGGCTGTTACAGGCACACTTTTTGCTTCTTCTAATTGCTCTTTAGTGATATATCCATGCTGTTCCATTAACATTAAAACAATATTACGTCTCTTTTCTGCTAAATCAGGGTGATCAAATGGATTGTAATTATTTGGGCTTTGCGGCATTCCAGCCAGCTGTGCGGCTTCTGGAAGGGTAAGCTCACTTAATGGTTTTCCATAAAAGATCTTTGAAGCCGTCGCAAGACCATGGCTATTTTCAGATACAAAGACTTTGTTCACATACATTTCAAAAATTTGGTGCTTTGTATATTTTTGTTCAAGCTGATAGGCCATCCATGCTTCCTGGACTTTACGCTTGATGGTTTTTTCAGGTGTCAAAAATGAATTTTTAATAACCTGCTGTGTAATCGTACTTGCGCCTTCAGAACCAAATCCTTCACGGAAATTGGCAACAACCGCACCTGCCAAGCGGATGGGATCCAAACCATGGTGTTTATAAAATCGAACATCCTCCACTGCTAAAACGGCATCTTCAACAAGTTTTGGTATATCCTTGTAGTTTACGTATTCACGATTTACCGAACCAACTTCTGCAATCAGCTCGCCATCTTTATCTAAAACTTTAGAAGAGATGGGGTCTTTTAATAATTTTGGATCAAGTTTAGGAGTATCCTTTACTAAATAAGCAAAAGTTCCAACGCCAGCCAAAATACCAATAATTCCAAGTGCTACAAGAACTAGAAGAATTTTTTTAACGATACCGCTAGGTTTTTTCTTCGCTTTTTGTTTTCCTTTGGACTGTTGGAGTTTTTTACGGCGCTCCTCTCTCGATTCTGCCATGATAAATTTCCTTCCTTTCATACATCAACCATTTTCACTAAATCTAAAAATGAAAAAGTTTATCTATTATTTTAATATAGTCAATTCTTGGTTGAAATCCAAGAGGAATTAGTATTCCAATTTGCTCGATTTCTTCCTTTGTAATCGACTTTCTTCCCCCATTTTTCATTCTATCCCAAAAGGACAACAAGTGTTTGGCCTGCATAAAAAAAACTTGTTCCTTCTTTGAAAATCGAAGAATAACAAAACAGATACCACCTTGCGAAACCACTTCTTGCATATGATCGATTTGATGCTGGTGAAAATTTTTCAAGGGAAACGAGGTTGGATTTGCCGTTTCCTTTGCCTCAAAATCGATGTATTTACCTTTATATACTCCGTTATAGTCAGTTGTCGAAGCTTGTTTGAAATATGCTTCCTTAATGACAGCAGCACTTCTTTTAGGATAATCCACTTGAACAATTTGAACGGGTGTAGGTTTTTTATGAATAACAGCAATATTTCTTTCTCGGTAATACTCATTCGTTTCGTTCAAATCATCTTCAAGGGTCATGCCTCTATTACTATAGGAGTGATTATTTTTTTTCTTTACATTGGTTTCTGTTTCGGTTCCTTTTGGAATATACCTTTTACCGTTTGGATAATTAAAATTCATGATAAGCACCTCTCAAGCTATTACTTATCATATCAAATCTCTGTTGTTATGGGGTGTATAAAATTTTCTGGTAAACACACGCTAATAAAAATAATGTACCTTGACTCTGGGGAAAAAGCATGATTCTTTTTTCATAAATCATCCATTCTTAGAAACTATCTTTTTTGAAAGTAGAAGGTGAATATGAATCATCTTACAATACATGAGATTGAGACCATCAGTCAAATTAAAGCTGATACGATTAAAAAGAATCTTGATAATATAACAAGGACTGATGCGTATTTCGCTTATTACAAAAAAAATCCTGATATTATTTGGTCATTTCTAGCCAGCATGGTATCAAGAAATGGTGGATATAATATGTGTGATTTGGAGGGACATGTCTTTCAAGAAATGTTAGACCCTAAAACTAGAAAAGAATTATTTCTTACCTTTGAACGCGCCAATTGGTTGATTTTTCACGACATCTACCCTCAATTACTGGTCTATCATTATTCGACGAAAATAAAGCGTCCAATGTTTCATTTGCTTCCATACTTTAAATGTTCTGAATTCATCCAAAAAGAGTGGGAGAGGTATTGGAGAGAAGGAGACCGGGAAAGACTTACAACCGCATTGATAATTAATGAGCAAAATGTTATTCATAATCCTGTTATCCAGCATCCAGTATATAAAAAGAGAGTTTTCCAGTCATGGATTTTTAATATTCAAGATTGGCTTCATTTCAGCTGTGTCCTATTTCCGACATGTGGCGGAGAATTATATGGGGCAAGTGTAAATGGCTTTAAATCACTCTCTAAACGAATTAATCTCGGAAAGAGGCTTGCAAGAATTTTAACCCAACCACGTCTATTCCCGTTATTTTTCGAATTTGCTGATAAAACGCCGCATACTGGGTCTCGCTATGATTACGAACAATATTTTAAGACCAAAACAAAACGAAGGACACCCATATTAAGAGCAACCTTTCCGATCATTGAGCACAATCATTATGACTATGAGGATTGGAGCAAGCATAAGTTAATTTCCCCTTCATGGCTGCATTTTCCAGCAAGACATCGCCATCCCATTCACTTAACGGACTGGTACTTTGAAAAATCAAATCAGCTTGATTTAATGCTAGCGTTACATAGAGCGGCACATGTAAAGAAAATATAAAAGCAAGGCGAATGCCTTGCTTTGTTTACTTCCAATTTTATTCTGCCGGACGATTTGGTCCTTCTAGTTTTTTATCGCCGTAGCCAACTTTATTTTCAACTTGTGTTGCTCCGGATTTTTTGTTTTGTTTCTTTTTTGACATTATCAACACCTCCAATTTTAGCTTGTTCGATTTTTCCTTTTTTCATGCGAAAAGAGGCAGTGTCGAAACGGAAGGTAATAATTGCTAAATTGGCACTTTCTTTGCCGAATCTCTTCTAGTTTTGTCAGTGGGGGAGGAAGCCCTAAAAAGAAAGCGAATAATACCTAGTATATAATCGCGAGGAGGTTCTTAATTTGATGAATTCGTCATTGCCGGAAAAGGAAAAGCTGCTTTCTATGCTGACAGAGATACATGATCAATTAGAAGAATTGGAGATAGTTCTGGAAGCATCTTTCTCAGACCTTCGCATTCAAATGAATAATGAAGAGCTAAATAAATTATCCGCACCTGTTCAAAGGCTCTCTAAGCTTGAAGAAGAAATAGATAAAATAAATTCAACAACAAATGAGACAAATGCTGAACAAAACAATTCAGTTACAAAAGCACTAAAACTTGAAATGGGCTTTTGGTTACCGATAGAATATGAATAAGATAAAATTGAGTAGCTTTATTAAAAGCTGCTTTTTATTTTGTAGAGTATTGGAGAAAGGAATAAGGGAAATGTCAGAAGAAATACTGGATTTAACCAAAAAGCTGCTAAACTATAACCGTTTATTTATGCATTATTTCGAGGAAGCTCGGGAGACAGGGACCAGCCATGATTTTCATGAAGTGATTAAGCCTTTTGCCAACGAGGTTAAGGAAGTAGCCCAAGAATGGGGTGTATTAATGAAAAGCTGGTTAGTAATTAATCCGCATAAACATCTCCATCTTAAACAAATCGATACGACTTTAGATCATATTGATCAATTATCCATACAGGCATTTTTCCCGAAAACAAGTCGGTCAAGATTTTTAAACGCAAATCGGACAGTTGAATTTTTTTTGTTAGAAATCGTAAAAGAATTAGAAAAATAAAAGAGATGCTTTGGCTGCATCTCTAATAGGCTTGTCTTACTGTTCTTTTCTTTATTATGATTTTTCGATGAGGGAGTCTTCCTTATAATCGTCAGGAATTACAGCGCCCAGAGCTTCAAGCTCACGTACAAGAAGGCGATATTCTTTGATGTTTATCTCGTTGTGAATATAAGCCTTTTTAGCAAAATCCATTAATGTGTTTACATCATCGGTGATGTAATCCCGACTTTGATTAAATTTGCTTTTAAGTGAGCGAATGTCCATATGTAACTCCTCCTTCATCTTTTTTTTATAGTAACACGAAAAAAAAGGATTCCTAGTTTTTAAAATATTTAAACTTTAGACAAATTTCTCTACATTTTGACATTGAAATCTATTTGGAAATATGCACCCCTCACTTCATTGTTACATAGTGTGTAGTAATGAAAAAAGCGGAGGAGATGTTTGCCCATGCACGGTAGAAATAGATCAAACAATTATATAAATCATGAATACTCGGGGCAAATGAATTACAGGAACATGGGATATTATCCAGCTGATTTTCAATTCGTTCCTCGTAATCAGCCATATCATTACCAAGTACAAAGCATGGAATGGTACCCATATCAACAACAGAACCCTTACTTTCAGCAGAACTATCAATCACCATATCAACCTTATGATTCGACCTCTCAGCCTGGTGGAAATCTTGCGCAAATGTCCAATCCAACGGGGAATTATCCTCCTAAAAATGCACAATTTTTATTTCAAAACCCTCTACAGCCTAAGGAGGAAATGCTGTCAAATCAGTATATGCCGCAAATGAATGGATACAATGTGATGAACCCGTATCCAAAACCGAATGCAATGATCAAGCAGCCTGGGGGAATTCAATCTATTATGAACTCTTTTAAATCACAGGACGGGACAGTCGACGTTAATAAGATGGTCAATACAGCGGGGCAGGTAGTAAGTGCGGTAACCCAGGTATCGTCCCTTGTCAAAGGGCTTGGAGGAATATTTAAAGCATAAAAACAGAAGAAAGACGGCAAAAAGCCGTCTTTCTTTTTGGGTGTTTGTCGAAAAATTTATGGATTGATTTTTTTATTTTACCTCTTTAGTCCTCTATAGTAATCGTTTTACCTCTAACTTGTGGAATTCGAATGGTTAGTAAACCGTCACGATATGAAGCCTTAACCAATTTTTCATTAATAGTCATAGGTATGGGAATAGTCCTTGAAAGTCTTTGTTGTGAAACTCTTTTTTGGAAAAAATGGTTGTTTAAATCTTCCTTTGTTTCCATTTCTTTATTTTCAAGGGAAATACTTACATGATTAGGTAAGACATTAAGACGTATTTGCTCCTTTTTAACCCCCGGAAGCTCAGCTGTAATAATGTATTCATCCTCTGTTTCCCGAACCTCTACAGGAAAAGCTCCACTTGGAAACGGATTATTAAAAAATTCATCGATAGATTGTAAAACTCCCTTTACGGGCTTTTCGTGAATAAAGTCATTCATCGTTCTAAAAAAATCACGAAATTGCTCAGGTTTAACCTTCTTTTGGTTGTTTTGATCACTTGGAGGCATGGAAGACATATAACTTTCCCTCACTTTCCGTATTTTCTCACCATATCATATGCATTAGGCTATTGTTTGTGCAGGGTAATAAGTTTGCGATAAATTATGAACCTTTTATTACAACTGTATTTTAGTGATAAATGTCACATGAAAAATTTTCTATTATTTATATCATGAGAATGTAATTTACCAGAAAGTGAGGGAACAGAATGTTCTGTAATCAATGTGAACAAACTCCTGTTGGAGGCTGTACAGTCGTGGGTGTTTGTGGGAAAGATGAAACGATTTCAAGCTTGCAGGATACCATTATCTACGGATTAAAAGGAATCGCAGCCTACCGGACACATGCAAATCAACTAGGGTATACGGATTCATTTGTTGATACAACGACACAAGAAGCACTTTATATGACATTAACGAATTCTAATTTCAATGTTCAAGAACATATCGAAATGGCAATGAAGGTGGGGCAGGCCACTGTACGCGTGATGGAAATGCTCGATGAAGCACATATAAAGCGTCTGGGTATACCCGAGCCAATTCGTGTTAGCCAAAACAAAATTGAAGGAAAATCTATTGTAGTTTCAGGTCATAACTTATTTGCACTCGAGGAATTACTTAAGCAGACAGAAGGAAAAGGCATTAATATTTATACACATTCTGAAATGCTGCCAGCACATGGGTACCCAGCATTAAAGAAATATCCTCATTTAAAAGGTAATATCGGAAAGGCATGGTATGACCAACGACGCCTTTTCGAAAAATTCCCTGGTGCAATTCTTGCCACGACCAACTGTGTAATGCCAATTAAAGGTACATATGCAGATAGAATGTTTAGTTATGAAGTAGCAGGTCTTGAGAATGTACAAAAAATCATCAATGAAGATTTTTCACCATTAATCGAGAGAGCGTTAGAGCTTCCGGAAGCGGATATCCATTCGGACGAAACCTTGCTTACAGGATTCCATCATGAAACGGTACTTGGCTTAGCACCAGAAGTTATAGAGGCAGTAAAGGCTGGTAAAATTAAACGGTTCTTTGTCATTGCTGGCTGTGATGCGCCTGGTAAAGGGGGAGAATATTATCGGGAATTAGCCACGTCTCTTCCTCAGGAAACGGTTATTTTGACCACATCATGTGGTAAGTTCCGTTTTAACGATGTTGATTATGGTGTTGTTCCAGGAACAAATATTCCTCGTTATATCGATTTAGGGCAGTGTAATAACTCCGGATCTACAGTAAAGATTGCGATGGCATTGGCTGACGCATTTGGCTGCGAAATCAATGAGCTTCCTGTTAGTATTGTATTATCTTGGTTCGAACAAAAAGCTGTAGCGATTCTTTTAGGGCTCTTTAGCTTAGGAATACAGGATATTCGTATTGGACCAAAACCGCCTGAATTTATCTCAGAAGGTGTATTGCAGGTTCTAAAAGAAACTTTTAACCTAAAATTAATTGGTACCGCTCAAGAAGACATGGAAGATATGCTTCAGTTATCAGAAGCTTAATCCATATAGAAAAACCGCAGCTGTAGACGCTGCGGTTATTTAAATTAAGTTAATTTCTGAAAGCAGGACATCTATATCTAGAAGCATATTTCCATTATCATCTACTTCGATTAGTTCGTCCTTTTTCATTTTTGTCAGTGTCCTGCTGATGGTTTCGCGGGTAGTCCCGATCATACTGGCCAAATCACGGTTCGTAAACTCAGACTTAAGTAGAATTGTTCCATCCTCTAATTCCTTTCCATGCTTTTGCCCAAGACGGATGAGGAGTTTGATTATTTGCTCATATGTATTGTTAAGAATTTGTTCTTCCAGCCGGTTTTGCAAATCTACGATTTTTTCTCCCAGCACCTTAAATACTTTAATACTTAATTCAGGATATTCTATGAGAATACCTTCAAATTTTGAAATAGGGACTGCAATCAGTGTTGAGGGTTCAAGAACTTCTGCGTACGCAGGGTAACTGCCTTTTCTAAAGAATCCAACGTGTGGAAACATTTCACCCTTTTTCATCATGGCGACAATTTGTTCTTTTCCGTTAATATCACTTTTGTATACCTTGATTTTTCCATCATAAATGAAATAAACATTTTCTAAAGGGTCACCTTGGAGAAAAACATGACTTTGCTTTTTCCATTCCCTTGCAATGGAAATGTTGGCAATCTTGGTTAATTCGTAGTCATCTAATTCCCTAAAAAGCATGAACTCAGAAAGCACCTTCTTAATATCCTCAATTCTCATGCTATACCTCCACAGACGAAATAAAATACCTTATACTATTGTAACAGACAAATAAATAATAATTAACAAGCTTTTTCTACGAACATTTATTCGCTATAATGGAGTAACGAGGTGATCCTATGAAATTGAAAAAAAACCTGCAAGAAATTCTTGCCGATTTAAAAATAAATGACAGTTTTAAAGAAAATATTGTTACCTGGAAAACACTTGAAGCCAAAGAAGCCCAAACCGTGTCTCTTCCAGACAACCTTCATACGGCATTAAAAGAATCACTGAATAGTAGAGGAATTGAAAAGCTGTATACACACCAAAAAACTGCATATGAAAATATTATGGCTGGAAATAGTGTAGTAGCCGTAACTCCTACTGCTTCAGGTAAAACATTATGTTATAACCTGCCAGTACTACAAAGTATTTTATCTAATCCAAACGCTAGGGCTCTTTATATGTTTCCTACCAAAGCACTGGCACAGGACCAGAAGAGTGAAATAAATGAAATCATCCAGTCGGCGGAAATTGATATTAATAGTTATACCTATGACGGCGATACGCCAGCAAACATTCGTCAAAAAGTACGTAAAGCTGGTCATGTAGTCATTACCAACCCAGATATGCTTCATTCAGCCATCCTGCCTCATCATACAAAATGGGTTTCACTTTTCGAGAACCTCAAATTTGTGGTGATTGATGAGCTTCATACGTATCGAGGTGTCTTTGGAAGCCACGTGGCCAATGTCATTCGCAGGCTAAAACGGATTTGTCGTTACTACGGCAGCAACCCCGTATTTATTTGTACATCTGCTACGATTGCCAACCCGCTTGAACTTGCTGAAAATCTCACCGAAGAAAAAATGGTCTTGATTGATAATAATGGTGCTCCAAGTGGAAACAAACACTTTCTTTTTTATAATCCGCCTATTGTAAATAAGCCCTTAAATATAAGAAGAAGTGCAACACTTGAGGTTCGGAAGATCGCAGGGGAATTGTTAAAGAATAAAATTCAAACGATTGTCTTTGCCAGAAGCAGAGTTCGAGTAGAGATCATTTTAACCTATCTGCAAGAATTGGTAAAAAATCAATTAGGTGCTAAATCGATTATGGGATATCGCGGTGGCTATTTACCAACCGAACGGAGAAAAATTGAAAAAGGCCTGCGTTCCGGAGATATTTATGGAGTAGTCAGTACCAATGCACTCGAGTTGGGAGTGGATATTGGCCAGCTTCAGGTATGTATTATGACTGGTTATCCTGGAACCATTTCCAGTGCATGGCAGCAGGCAGGGAGAGCAGGAAGAAGACATGGGGAAGCCCTCGTTATTATGGTTGCAAGTTCTAGCCCGCTCGATCAATATATTATCCAAAACCCAGAATACTTTTTTAATAAAAGTCCAGAGACAGCAAGGATTAATCCTGATAACCTGATTATCTTAATTGATCATATGAAATGTGCGGCTTTTGAGCTGCCTTTTAAAGCTGGCGAGCAGTTTGGAAACATTGGAACAGAGGATTTGCTAGAATATTTGACAGAGGAACGGATTTTGTACCAGAACGGTGATAAATGGTACTGGATGAACGATTCGTTTCCAGCACATAATATTAGTTTGCGCTCCGCTTCCCAGGAAAATGTTATCATTGTGGATCAATCAGATGTTGCTAATGTAAGGGTAATCGGAGAAATGGACCGTTTCTCGGCTATGACCCTGCTGCATGATGAAGCCATCTATCTGCATCAAGGAACCCAATTTCAGGTAGAAAAACTCGATTGGGAAGAAAAAAAGGCATTTGTTCGGGAAGTGGATGTGGATTACTTCACTGATGCTAATCTAGCCGTACAACTAAAGGTGTTAGAAGAGGACAAACTTAAAAAGATGGAGTATGCAGAAGTTGGCTATGGAGATGTGAGTGTCCGTGCAATGGCTACCATCTTTAAGAAAATCAAATTTGAGACCCATGAAAATATCGGTTCTGGCCCAATCCATCTCCCTGAAGAGGAGCTCCACACGAGTGCTGCGTGGATTTCGCTAAATAAGTCTTTCGCTGAAATGGGACAGGAGCGATTAGAGCAAGGGCTTGTTGGAACCGCACATGCCTTGAATCATATTGCACCTTTATTTGTCATGGCAGATCCACAAGATATCCATGTGATTCCACAAGTTAAAGCTGACCATAACGAAAAGCCGACTATTTTCTTCTATGACCGTTATCCTGGCGGCATTGGCTTAGCTGAGAAAATTCATTCTGGAATGTCAGTGGTATTTTCGGAAACAAAAAAAATGATTGATAACTGTAAATGTCAAACCGGATGTCCATCGTGCATTGGAACAGACGCAGCAGGTGAGACCGCAAAAAGGGATACATTAAAAATAATCGAAGCTTTTATAAATCCTTCCAATTAAATCGAGGAAGTGCTGAAATGTCATTGAAAAATAAATTAAATCGTTTAAAACCGCATATTTCAGGAGGAGCAACAGAAAAAAATACAACTCCTCCCTCTGAATCTGCGAGGATCGAGATACCATTCCTTCCTAAATGGGAAAGTGAAAATGTGTCCCCTTATTTTTTAGATCAGGATTACTGTCTCATTCGTGAAGTAAAATATCCGTTGTCGCAAAAGCATGGTCACTACCATTTTCATGATTTCCTTACAGCTGTTGATATTTGGAATAAGCAGCCGATTAGCCATCCCTTATCAGCCGAAGGGCATTCTGCCGAAGAATTATTCTTTTTTGATACAGAAACAACAGGTCTTGGCGGTGGAGTTGGGAATACGATTTTTTTACTTGGTTATGCGAGTGTAATTGGTCAAAACCTAGTTTTAAGGCAGCATATTCTCCCGCATCCAGGTGCAGAAGTCCCGTTATATCAAAGCTTTCTCGAGAACGTTAACTATAAAACATTAGTCACATATAATGGGAAATCCTTTGATTGGCCGCAAGTAAAAACCAGGCATACCCTTGTAAGAGATCATGTACCGAAGCTTCCAGCTTTTGGTCACTTTGATTTATTTCATGCTGCAAGAAGACTTTGGAAACATAAATTGGATCGTTTAAAGTTGGCGGTTGTCGAAAAAGATGTCTTAGGGATAGAACGGCAAGATGATATCCCAGGTTTTTTGGCTCCGATGATTTATTTTGATTTCATTGAGAGTAAGCAGCCTGATGGAATGCTTGGAATCATAAAGCACAATGAAATCGATATTTTATCGCTTGTTACGTTATATACCCATCTAACCTTTCAACTCTGTGGAATAGACAACAACCAAACAAGGAAAGAATCATTTGAAGTCGGACGTTGGTATGCTTCACTCGGTGAAAAAGATGAAGCTAGAAAGGTACTGACGAAGCTTGTAGACGGCAGCGATTTTACATCCTTACAAGCTAAGCTCGCATTGGCTTATCAATCTAAAAAAGAGCAAAACTGGGAAAATAGTTTACCGTTATTTATTGAAGTGGCGGACGCCGAAAATTCCACGTTGAGTATCGAAGCATGTATTGAAGCTGCTAAAATATATGAGCATAAAATAAAAGATTATAAGCTTGCCTTGGATTATTGCCTAAAGGCTTTGGAAATAGTGGAGAATATCAATATTCCAATACAAAAAGTAAAGCAACAGCTTGAAATAAGATTGACTCGATTAGAGGAGAAATTCGCTAAATTCCCCAGGTAAAACCAACATTCGTCAACTCTCGATTATTTGTAACAAAAATTTCACAATTAACTCTGAATTATTCGATTTCCCATATTGTTTCTTATAGTTGAAACATGTAAAATATTAAACTGTGAGTAAAAAACGACTATAAAACAATAATGGGGTAGATACTATGTATAAAGCAATCTTGTATTTATTTTTTGTTGTTGTTTGTTTGACTGCAGTTCTTTTTTCAAGCTTAAAAGATAACTTATATTCGATGCTATAAAAGTAAAAGCGACATTCGTTCAGATTTAGACATTTATCCCTGTGCGCTTGAACTAGACAGTTGTCTAAGTGAAGTTAATCTTAAATAGATATATGAAAAATAGGTATTTTCATTAGTACAAGAAATTCCCTTCTATCATAGGCTGTTAATGTAAACAGAATATAATTTTGAAGGGAGAGCTTATATTGTATCTTGGAACTAATTTTGCGCCGCCAGTCATTCATCCGACTCAACAATTCGTAAACCACACCTTTTCAACAACCGTGGTTCCGCATATTCATCCAAAACATATAACAACTATTAATCATCACATGTTCCAGCACAAACACTATTGTCCAACTACAGCTTCTTGCGCTGAGGAGTGTTGTAACCAGCACATTAACTGTTGTCCAGGTCCTATGCCGGCACCTGCACCAACGGCTGTTGCTGGAGCTCAGAGCAATGCTTTACCACCAGGGAACAACATGCCGCCTAATATGGGACCAGGCATGATGGGACCGGGCATGGGTCCAGGAATGGGACCAGGCATGATGGGACCAGGCATGATGGGACCAGGCATGGGTCCAGGAATGGGACCAGGCATGATGGGACCGGGTATGGGTCAAGGAATGGGACCGGGCATGGCACCAGGTCAATTCCCTCGTCCGCGTCGTTTCAGGTGATAACATTACTAACAAGGGTAAATCTGCCCTTGTTTTTTTTATTTATTTTGATATCTTAATAAAAAAGATGGCGCTTATTTGCTGCCAAATAAGGAGAATAACCTTGATTAAAGTGTTAGCCATATCAGGCTACAAACCGTTTGAATTAGGAATTTTTAAAAATGACCATCCTGCTGTTTTGTTTATTAAAGCAGCACTAAAGAAAGAGTTAATTCCAATGATGGAGGCTGGATTAGAGTGGGTCTTGATCAGCGGACAACTGGGTGTGGAGCTGTGGGCTGCCGAAGTTGTTATTGAACTAAAATCAGAATTTCCTGATGTGAAACTAGCTGTTATCACCCCATTTCTAGACCAGGAAGCCTCTTGGAGTGAAAACAACAGTGAATGGTATAAATCAATTCTTGCCCAAGCAGATTTCATCGACTCAGTAACAAAAAAGGGATATGAAAAGCCTTGGCAGTTTCGTTTGAAAAATCAATTCTTTATTGAAAAAAGCGATGCACTGCTCCTCCTATATGACCAAGAGAAAGAAGGAAGCCCAAAATACATATATGAAATGGCAGTACAATATCAAAACAAGCATACATATCCTATCCAGCTAGTCACATTTTATGATTTACAAGTAATCGTAGAAGAAGAAGAATTAAAACGTTTGGATTTTTAATGATATGCACCTAATTACTATCGATTAACAGGATAAGAAAGAAAAATTGACAAAACGGCTTATTTTTGAAAAAATAATAGGTAATGATTAATGATTGGCGAATGACTTGAGGTGGGAATTGAATGGTGTCCGATAAAGTGAAATTAACCGCTAAGGATATTTTAGAAAAAGAATTTAAGACCGGAGTCCGAGGGTATAAACAAGAAGATGTTGATAAGTATCTAGACTTGATTATCAAGGATTATGAAATGTTCCAACAGGAAATTGAAGATCTGCAGCAAGAAAATCTCCGCTTGCGTAAACAGTTGGAAGAAACATCTAGAAGACAGCCTGTAACACAGCCTGCAGGTACGACGAATTTTGATATCTTAAAGCGTTTATCGAATCTGGAAAAACATGTTTTTGGGAATAAACTATACGATTAACAGATAGTACCTTGATTTCCTAATTAAAACCATTGATTAATAAATAACAAATGCATATAATAAGAAAGTACTTATTAATAACGTTCGGGTAATCGCTGCAAGGAGCAATTGCGAATTGTAGAGGAAAGTCCATGCTCGCACGAGCTGAGATGCTCGTAGTGTTCGTGCCTAGCCAATTCATAAGCTAGGGCAGCCTGAGCTTTGGCTTGGCTGACGGCCGGGAAAATACCTAAGTCCATACGGATATGGTATGAATACCTATAAAAGTGCCACAGTGACGGAGCCTTTTCAGAAATGAAAAGGGTGGAACGCGGTAAACCCCACGAGCGAGAAACCCAAATAATGGTAGGGGCACTTTCTCTGAGGAACTGAACGAGGAGAAGGACAGATTCTATTGAATCTGTAGATAGATGATTACCACCTAAGTACGAGGCGTTTAACGCCGTTTGTAGTACTATGGAACAGAACATGGCTTACAGAACGTTATTAATGTCAATAATGTTAATGGTATCGACTCTCCTTATGAGGAGAGTCTTTTTACTTTTTGCATGGGCTTACTGATTTTGGTCTATAATGGTATGATAGGCAAGCATACATTCATACATAAAAATGTAAAACAAATAAGGGTGGACGAAATGGGAAAATATCAATTAATTGCAACCGCCGCGATGGGTTTGGAAGCATTAGTAGCAAAAGAAGTACGTGCTCTCGGTTACGAATGTGAAGTAGAGAACGGTAAGGTAATCTATACAGGTGACGAACAAGCCATTGCTCGCAGTAATATGTGGCTGCGAACCGCAGACCGAGTAAAAATAAGAGTAGGTGAATTTAAAGCCTATACCTTTGATGAATTATTTGAGAAAACAAAGGCATTGCCATGGGAACAGTATCTCCCAGAAGATGCGGAGTTTCCTGTAACCGGGAAATCAGTTAAGTCAAAGTTATTTAGCGTTTCAGATTGTCAAGCGATTGTGAAAAAGGCTGTTGTGGACAGAATGAAAAGCCATTATAAGCGGAGTTCTTGGTTCGAGGAGACTGGTGCTTATTTTCGAATTGAAGTGGCATTGTTAAAAGATGTTGCTACCATAACGATTGATACAAGTGGTCAAGGACTCCATAAACGGGGATACCGTGTCGATCAAGGGGAAGCGCCATTAAAGGAAACGCTCGCGGCTGCTTTGGTATCACTGACAAATTGGAATCCTAATAAACCGTTTATCGACCCTTTCTGTGGTTCTGGTACGATTCCAATTGAAGCTGCTTTGATTGGTCAAAACATTGCTCCAGGTTTTAACCGAGAATTTGTGTCGGAATATTGGAATTGGATTCCAGGAAAAGTATGGGACGATGCTAGAACAGAAGCCGAGGATTTAGCAAATTATGACCAGCCATTGGATATTATGGGGACTGATATTGATCATCGCATGATCAAAATCGCTCAGGAAAACTCCTTTGAGGCAGGACTTGGTGATCTCATCCAATATAAACAAATGCAAGTAAGAGACATTACAACCACCAAGGAATATGGTGTTATTGTTGGCAATCCTCCATATGGCGAAAGACTTGGTGAGAAACAGGCTGTTGAGCAGATGTATAAGGAGATGGGACAGGCGTTTAGTAAGCTTGATACTTGGTCCATTTATATCATGACTTCTAATGAACAATTTGAGCAATTTTATGGGAGGCCAGCTACAAAAAAGAGAAAACTGTTTAATGGCTTTATCCGAACAGATCTCTATCAATATTGGGGAAAAAGACCTCCCCGTACAGTGGAATAGTACTGATTAGAACAATTGGAGCCTGCTTGAGGAGGCTCCATTTAATTCGTTTATAGGAGTGGTTATATGCAAGACCGTATTCCATTTGTCGTATCTAAAACCGAATCCTTTTATGACAAGTTAAGTGAATGGATTGGCGACTTATTTTATGATATTTTACCAGAAGCAGGTTTTGAATTACGTGATGAACAAATCTTTATGGCCTTCCAGCTGGAAAAAGCATTTAAAGAAAAAAAGGTCATGTTTGCAGAAGCGGGAGTTGGTACCGGAAAGACCATCGTTTATTTACTTTACGCGATTATGTACGCCAGATATACAAATAGACCAGCCATCATTGCCTGTGCGGATGAAACATTAATCGAGCAGCTTGTAAAAAAAGAAGGTGACATTGCCAAGCTTGAAAAAGTACTTGGACTGAATATTGATGTTAGATTGGCAAAATCAAGGGATCAATATCTTTGCTTAAAAAAGCTTGATTATGTTAGGCATGAGGACTTTAACGATGATATTGCCGGAATCTATGAGGAATTACCAGATTTCGTTCATAGTGATGGCTCTATGCAAAAGTTTGAAAGATATGGTGACCGCAGGGATTATCCATCGTTGTCCGATGATTCATGGGGGAAAATTAACTGGGATAAGGTTCAGGACTGTTTTTCTTGTGAAAAAAGACATCGTTGCGGGCTCACTCTAAATCGTGATTTTTACCGTCACGCAAAGGACTTGATTATTTGTTCACATGATTTTTATATGGAGCATATTTGGACAAAAGAATCACGTAAACGAGAAGGACAGCTGCCGTTATTACCTGAACACTCTTCCGTTGTTTTTGATGAAGGACATTTACTTGAATATGCAGCACAGAAGGCGTTAAGCTATCGTTTCACGGATTCTACGCTAGAGACCTTACTAACAAGGTTGATGGAAAATGAAGTGCGTGAAAAAACGTTATACACCATTGAAGAAGCTCTTTTAGACAATGATAAGTTTTTTAGTGCTATTTCACAGCACGCTGTCCCGTCAGAAGGCTCAGAAAAACAAATGATTACTATGCATCCTTCATTAATTCAATATGGTACAACACTGCTTAATAGGCTCCAAGCAATTGAAGAGGAGCTAGTCTTTGAGAGCGAATTGTATGTAATTAATGAATATGATTTAAAAATTGTAGAAGAATATTTGGAGCAGATTACGTACTCGTTATCACTCTTCCTTAAAGAAATGAATGGAATTACCTGGTTCGAAGAAAAAGGGTATGAACGGACACTTGTCATTATGCCAAAAATGGTTGAAGAAGTCATGAAAGATGAAGTGTTCTCACAAAAGAAACCGTTCATCTTTTCTTCTGCGACATTATCGAACGAAAAGAAGTTTGATTACATTGCAAATAGCTTGGGAATTATAGAGTATTTATCCTTTTCTGTTGATTCACCTTTTGATTATGAAGAAAAAATGGAAGTATTCCTTCCTCGATTCAATCCAACCTCGATGAATGATAAACTAGATTATGTCATCAGTAAAATTGTTCAATCAGAAGGTCGGGCACTGATTCTTCTCAACAATCAAAATGAATTAAAAAGCCTAAAAGAAAAGCTTTCAGGGAATATTCCATACCCTGTTTACTTTGAAGGGGATGAAGAAATAAGCACGCTTGTTTCAAAGTTTCAAAATGAAGAGCACGCTATTCTTTGCACCATTCATCTTTGGGAAGGCCTAGATATTCCTGGTAGATCATTAGAAAATGTGTTAATTTTCTCACTTCCATTCCCTCCTAATGATCCCGTGTTTACTGCGAAGCGAAATGGTGTTAGTGACCCATTTGCGGAAGTGGATTTGCCATATATGCTTCTGCGATTAAGACAGGGGATTGGTCGTCTAATTAGAAGTGAGAGCGATCGAGGCAGTGTTCATATCATGCTGCATGAAAATATCGAACCAGCATTATTGCAGAAAATTAAAGATGTTCTGCCGACAGAAGCAATAGAAGTATAAGCAAAAAGGTCAGCACCGCATGCTGACCTTTTTCCTATCTGCCTAATAAACGAAGTCCCTCAGCAGTCATTTTCTCCGGTGACCATGCCGGTTCCCAAACAAGGGTCACTTCAACCTTTTTTGTTTCCTCGATGCCTTCGATACTATAGCGTACTCCTCTTGTAATACTGTCATGTAGGGGGCAGCCTGGTGTGGTTAATGTCATCGTAACCTCTACGTCATTATTATCCGTTACATCTATATTATAAATTAACCCTAAGTCGACAACGTTAATATTCAATTCAGGGTCATATACACTTTTTAATGCTTCAACAACTTTATCTTTTAGATTCATGATAAACACCTCTTTATTTTTGTAGGACTTTTAGAATACTGATTGATATTAGAATAAATACAAGGGATAAAACAAATTGACCAATATTAAAGATTAGTATGGACTCAAAAATGATTGAAAAGAATACCACAACTACTGCAAAAACAAATAAAGAAAACAAGGGAATGACAATCTTCTCATTCATCATATCTTTTAAGGATGGAACGGATTTTTTGCCGATTTCCTTACTGTATTTATATGTCCACCACAGGAAGGGAACAATTTTATATAGATATCCCATAATGCTTAGGACAATCCATAGTAATAAATATAAGTAAACGAACGGCCCGATTAGAAGTGAATTTTGTTCACTCCATAAAGCCATGAAGGCTGCTAAATGGACGATGTTCCCTAATCCAATTGCCATTAATGCAAATGTGAAGGAATTATCTAGTTTTTTCTTCAGCCTCTTTTTAATAATGATAGAGATATGCCAGCTGAAAACTGAAAAACCTGCTAGCAGTAAGAAAAATCCTGCTTTTAATAGATAATGATTCCCGTTAAAAAATGAAAGTATTGTAATTACTAGACCGGAAATATAAATTCCATATACATATCGTGCTTGCACCATTGGAAAACCGTGTGATAATGAAAACATCGGAACCATTTTATAAGAAAAACCGAATATTAGTAGAGTAAACCAACCAGTTACACCCATTAAAAGATGGCTTTTAAAAATAGCCTGATAGTAGTCAGCAGCAAAGCCTATTTGTAGTGAATATATCAACGTTATCCCCAAAAATATAGTTAAGAATAAACAAACCAGTGCACTTCCAACAAACGCAGTTAGAATATTTGGCTTTGCCTGCTTTCTAAGGGTCATAAACATTTGAAATAAAAACATTAAAATACCTAAGAGCATTAAAATTCCTGGAATCAATGCGTTTTGTGGTGAGACATATAACATCCATGAGAAAGTTGAGATACCAATAGCTGTAACAAAAAACTGGATAAAACCAAATTTTTCATTCCAAATTGGCGTTAGGAAAGCAACTGGTACTAACTGATACATGGCACCCATTGCTACCATTAGAGCCCAGCCCAAGACCAGCAGGTGAGCGGCTGACCAAATTGCTGGTATGCGAAAACTGCCATTCACCACCATTTGTCCATTCACTAGGAGTAGGAGTTGAGATAGTACAAGTGCTACTAAACTGAAAAGAATAAATGAGAATGGAAGCTTAATATTAGTTTCACTTCCCATAGTCTGATGAAGCATAATCATTCACCTTCTTATCGGAAGATTTCAATTTTAAAACTTCCGTCGTTTTGTTGTTCTGTACGCTGCTTATATCCTAGTTCCTCAAGCTGTTCATAAAGGAACATAGGTCTTCTATCGTTAATAATGGTTAGTACTTCACCTTCACCTAAATTTTCTAAGGCTGCAAGAGTCCTCATCATGGGCTGTGGTGGTTCTAAACCTCTGTTATCTAATATCATTTTGTATCACCTTTTCATACTTTTTTTAGGCATTCTTTGTAAAGGTAACCTTCCAGTGCTTTGCCTCAATTTCCTCTGATTCATGTGCAAAGCCCTTTGCTTTTAATACAGCAAACAAGGGTACAGGCTTAAAAGGGGCATGGAGAATAAAAATATCATTATCTTTTACTTCCTTGATCGCTTCCATAATTTTTTGGAAAGGTTCAATCTTATTCTTTAAATCATCTCTTACATCTAGCTCGATAATCTTCTGTTCCATTTTTAACAGCTCCCTGAATGTTTTTTTAATAGAATAATTCCTGTTCCAGTCCATCGCGGTCAATTAGATAGAAGCCGGCTTCGCACTGGTTAATGTAGTTTTTCTTTTTTAAATGGTTGATTGCTCTGCTGACTGTTTCCCTCGAAGTGCCAATCATGTTCGCAAGCTCACGATTTGTAAATTGGGTTGTTAGCTGATAATTGCTGCCAACTTGTTCACCGTTGGACTGACAAAGTCTTATAAGTAGTAATACAATTTGTTCGAAGGTATTATGGAGAACCTGCGCCTCTAGCCTTCCTTGGAGATCAACAATTTTCTCTCCCAACACTTTAAATAGCTTGATGCAGAGTACTGGATTAGCGATTAGCGTTTCTTCAAATTTGGCTATTGGTATGACAATAAGATTGGCCTCTTCTAACACCTCCGCATGTGCTGGAAAGTTTCCTTCTCGGAAAAACCCTGCATGTGGAAACATCTCACCGGGTTCGAGTATCGAAACAATTTGTTCCTTCCCGGAAAAATCTGTTTTATAGATTTTGATTTTTCCAGAATGGATAAAGAATACCCGATCAAGTGGATCGTCCTGCATAAATACATACATCTTCTGCTTATAACAGCGAGTCAATGCAATTTTTATAAATGGCGCAAGCTCCACATCCGATAATTCTTTGAATAGCGGCACATCTGACAATCTTTTATTTATGTCCTCTTGCCTCATTAACATCACCTTCGTATTAGTAATCCTTAATTACCTTTATTTTAGCAGTGATTTAAGAGCAATTATGTGACCTCCATCATAGATAGCATATTTATTGAAAATAATTCTCAACAAAAAAATAAAAAAAATCCACAAGGCTAAGCTTGCGGATTTTCTTTCTGATTACATTCGTAGCATTCAAAGCAATAGATCTTTCGGTCGTCGGATTGTATGCCGTTAAAGAAGCCTTCTAAACAATAAATCTCTTTTGCACATGAGTTGCAGTAGCCTATCAATTCTTTCATCCTATTTTTCTCCTTCCGGTAATGCAGTCTTTCTCTAGATTTCATTTTATAACAGAATTTATCTTTTGATGTTTTTTTTATCCATAGATTTTCAGAAAAATATGATAAAATACAGATGGTTAATAAAAAGGGGGATTTATTATGAGAATGACTCCGGAGCAAGTAGAGAAGAAGTTTTTAGAATATGTTAAGAAAATGAGTGCCTATAATGAAGCACTTGGGTTGATCTATTGGGACCTAAGGACTGGTGCTCCAAAGCAGGGAATGGATCAGCGGTCTGAAGTAATAGGCATGCTTTCCTCTGAAGTTTTTAAAATGTCTACCTCTGAAGATATGGCCGCATACATAGCAACGCTTTCGAATAATAATCTATCTGAAAAGACAATGAAAATTCTTCAGGAATGTAAGAAAGAATACGAACGCAACAAAAAAATCCCTGCGGACGAATACAAGGAATATGTTATTCTTCAATCAAAGGCAGAATCTGTCTGGGAAAAAGCAAAGGACCAGTCTGACTTTGAGTTGTTTAGACCTTATTTAGAGAAACTTGTGGCAACCACAAAACGCTTTATAAATTATTGGGGTCATAAAGGAAATCCATATGATGTTTTATTGGATTTATATGAACCGGGGATGACAGTTGAAGTCCTTGACCGGGTTTTTGCAGATTTAAGGGAGAAAATTGTACCGCTGGTCAAGCAAATCGCTGATTCTCCAAATAAACCTAAAACAGAGTTTCTGTTTAAAACCTTTAAAAAGGATAAACAGAAGGCGTTAAGCTTGGAAATTCTTGCGAAAATGGGTTATAACTTCGATGCTGGCAGACTTGATGAAACAGTGCATCCCTTTGCTACCGGCTTAAATCCAGGCGATGTCAGGGTTACAACCAATTATGATGAGCAGGATTTCCGTACAGCTGTATTCGGTACCATTCACGAAGGCGGCCACGCGTTATACGAACAAAATATTTCAAAAGACTTGATTGGCACTCCATTATGCACGGGTACATCAATGGGTATCCATGAATCACAGTCCCTTTTCTATGAAAATATTGTCGGGCGCAGTTTTTCTTTTTGGAAAAATAACTATGAACTATTGAAGACCTATGCAACTGGTCAGTTCGATGATGTTTCCATTGAAGATTTTTACCGGGCTGTAAATGAATCGAAGCCTTCGCTGATTAGAATCGAAGCAGATGAATTAACATATCCTCTTCATATCATTATTCGTTATGAGATTGAAAAAGGTCTATTTAATGGTGAGATAGAGGTGAGGGACCTTCCGAAGGTTTGGAATAAATTATATCAAGAATATCTAGGCATTACACCAGAGAATGACGCTAAGGGTGTACTTCAGGATGTCCACTGGGCAGGTGGGAGCTTTGGGTATTTCCCGTCCTATGCGCTGGGGTACATGTATGCTGCACAGTTTAAGAACAAAATGCTAGAAGATCTGCCCAATTTTGCCCAACTGTTAGAGGAAGGTAATTTACTGCCAATCAAGGACTGGCTGACGAAGAATATTCACCAATATGGTAAGCAGAAAAAACCACTAGAAATCCTTCATGATGTAACAGGGCAAGGTTTAAATGCTCAGTATCTAATCGATTATTTGTATGAGAAATATGGAAAAGTCTATCAATTAAATAAATAGAAGGCGAAGGAAGGGGAAGAAAATTTCCCTTCTTCTTTATTTCATAAAGGTGTGTGTGTGATGGGGAAAATTGGTCCAATTATGATGATAGCAGTCAGTGCAACTTTGTGGGGAATCATAGCCATTTTTGTAAGGAAGCTGGCACTTTTAGGTTTTACTTCAATGGAGATTGTCACCCTGAGGGTTGTCACAGCCGTTTTATTGCTCGGGATCATTGGCATAACAAAATATCCTGGACAAATGAAGATTCGTTTTGTGGATAGTAAGTATTTTATTGGAACTGGAATCTTTAGCATTGTCCTATTTAATTGGTGTTATTTTACTGCAATCAATCAAATGAGTCTATCATTTGCTGTTATTTTACTGTATACTGCACCAACATTCGTTGTTGTTCTTTCGTATCTATTTCTAAAAGAAAATATGGATAGCAGGAAGATTATTTCAGTGATTGGGACTTTGATAGGCTGTGCTCTAATTGTTGGGGTTAGTTTCAATGATAGTCCAACCATTAACCTTGTTGGGATTCTAACAGGCCTTGGTGCAGGCTTTGGATATGCGTTATATACTATATTCGGTAAATTCGCGTTAGTAAAGTATCGCCCTTTCACGGTTACTTTTTATACCTTTTTAGTGGCTGCGGTCACGTTACTACTATTTACCGATCTTATTGAAAAAAGAAGTATGTTAGTTAGTGGCGAAGTCATCATTTACGGAGTAAGTTTGGGTTTATTTCCAACCGTGATAGCTTACTTATTATACACTAAGGGACTAGAAAAAATGGAGAGTAGTAAGGCATCGATAATCGCGACAGTGGAGCCTGTTGCGGCTACATTGCTAAGTGTCTTCTTGTATAAAGAAAACTTTGGGATGTTGCAATTTGTTGGTACGGTTATTATTCTGTTATCTGTTATTCTGATAAATTTGCCAAAACAACCTATAGAATTAATAAAAACCGGACTTCAGCATAAGTGAAGCCCGGTTTCTTGATCCATTACCAGGAATTCCAAGTTTTAAATCCTGGTGAGCCAGGAGGTGCATTTTGAATCATATCGATAAACGGTATTGTGTAAGCAAATAGGATGAGGGCAGCGGTAATACCAAGCCATAATTTCCAGTTTTCAAATATCATTGGAGCTTTTTCTTCTAAATTTTCTGCTTCACCAACAGGGAATTCTTCTTCTCCTTTAGGTGCAAAGAAAGCAAGGTTAACAAAGATAATAATCATTAAAATGATTCCAAGGAATAAAATGGATCCGCCAACTGCTTGTGCAATTTGGTAAGGAATCCATTCAGCTGCTTGCGCTGCATCTCCGTAAGTTGAGAAGGCTGAACGTCTAGGACCGCCTAAAAGTCCTTGGAAGTGCATTGCACCTGACATAAACACCATTCCGATAAACCAAACCCAGCCTTGAATAATTCCTAATTTGTTCATTGCTTTCGTTAATTTTCGACCTGTTAAGTGTGGTACCAACCAATAGGAGATACCAAAGAACGTTAACACAACCGAGGTTGCAGCAGTTAAGTGGAAATGGCCTGTTACCCAAATTGTGTTATGAACGACTTGGTTCATTTGGTTGGAAGCATTGATTATACCTCCAGCTCCAGCAGGAATAAAACTTGCCATCCCGATAAATGGAACGGTAAAACGAGCGTCATTCCAAGGTAAAACCTTAAACCAGCCAAATAGTCCTGTGGCACCTTTAGAACGGCCAAATCTCTCAAAGGTTGCGAATAAAGAAAATGCCGTCATCAATGATGGAATAATAACCATAAACGTTAGAACAACCTGTAAAAATTTCCACGCTGGATCTATACCAGGCTCCATTAGTTGATGGTGGAAACCGACAGGTATGGAGAAAAGTAAAAACAGAATAAAGGATAGACGTGCTAATGAATCTGAGAATATTTTTCCGCCAATAATCTTTGGAACAATTGCATACCAGCACATATAGGCTGGTAGCAACCAGAAATACACAAGCGGATGCCCGAAATACCAGAACAATGTACGGCTTATTAACACATCGACTGTATCAACTAAGCCGAGTGACCATGGAAGTAACTGGAATAAAACAGTTGATGCAACACCTAAAGTTGCTACGATCCAAAGGACTGTATTAATGACAGCCATAAAACTTAACAGCGGGCTTGGTTTTCCTGGGTTTTCCTTCCTCCATTTTGCATAGGTCATAATTTGGGCCGCTCCGTCAAGCCAGCTTCCAACTACAACAAAAGTCATCCCTAAGTAGAAAATCCAATGTGCTTTTAATGGTGCATAGAATGTATAAAGAACAGAAGCCTCTTTCAGTAAAACCATGGTTGCAGCCATGATAGTTCCAACAGTCATAACCCAAAAGCCAATCCAGCCAATCCGGCGTGCTGCTGGTGAGTGAGTACCAGCTGTCCGGCTGACAGCTGCATATTGGAATCCCATAATAAAGAACGTTGTTAAAACAAGACCCATTAAAACACCATGTACGGTTAAAATTTGATAATAATCAATACCCCATGGAAGCTCAAATTTACCAGAGCGCACAAGGGTTTGCAGTAATCCCATTAGACCACCTAATGCTAATGCGATAAAGGCAACATAAAAGTGTGCCATCGCAAGCTTTCCATCACGTGGATCAACTTTTAATTTTGCTGTTTGGCTGCTCATTATTTAACCACCTTTATCTTTGAACTCATTAAGTGGTGACCAGTACCGCAGTACTCGTTACAAACCACTAGGTATTCGCCTTCTTTATCGAACGTCGTGACAATTTCGTTGACATAACCCGGTTCTAGCATCATATTGATATTCGTGCCAGCTACTTGGAAACCATGGACAACGTCTTTTGTTGTGGCAATTACTTTTACTTTTGCTCCAAGTGGAACTTCTACTTCACCAGGATTGTAGAAGAATGCCGAAGCAACGTACACTAATTCATAGTCCCATTCTTTTCCTTCAACCTTATTTAATCCAGGCTTATCGAATGGAGCCTCTGTATCAACTTTTTTTGGATCAATAGTAGTTAAACAGCTAGGCGGCTTGTTTCCTAAATAAAAAGCGCTTACACCTACAACTGATAAGAAAACCACTAGTGCGCCTATTCCGAATATAAGCCAAATTTTTTCAAACTTATGCATATGCATGGTTTTTTCCCCTTTCCCTCTCTAAAAACGATCTAAGAATAAGAAGTAGACACTTACCCATGTGACAACTATAAAGATTCCCAAAAAGAAAACGGACGCTAATGTCCCTTTAAGAGAAGAGCTGTCTTCAATTTCTGTTTTTTTGTTTGATTTCAGTTCCGCTTTCGCCATCCCCAAAGACTCCCTTCAGAATAGTTTAATTAGATAAAATAATAAGTTCTCTTTCATAATACAAAACAATTGTGAAGAAAAAATAACAAAATTGACAGTTCACAAAATGTTCATTCCTTAGATAAACACTATGTTAATAGTAATAAATTGATATAACAGTGATTTATATCACAATAGTAGTGGTGGATATGTGGCTAAATTGTGAACTATCACTTATTACCTGTGATAAAAGTAATTGATTAAGTCTGTTATGATAAAAAAAGCTTGTTTTACCAATAGTTGGCACAAATTTGAAACTTTTTCATAGAATAATTATAGAAGTATCTAAATTTTGAGAAGCGAGCGTGTTACGAATGGAAAAATTTTATTGTGAACCATGCCGTCTCCTCTATGACCAAATTGAATATTGTAAAGTCTGCGGGTCCTTAGCTGACAAAAAGATTAAAATTGAGGTTCAAGCCCAATCAGAGAAACAGTAAGAGATAATAAAGCGCCGCAATCGGGGTGCTTTTTATTTGTTTTAAAATCGCTTATGTTAAACTTGTGTTGATTACATAAAAATGGGGTATGAGAATGTTTTTACCATCATTTTCTCTAGAAGGAAAAAAAACAATTGTAACAGGTGCAGGCAGAGGAATTGGACGTGCTTTGGCAGTCGGGTTAGCTGAGGCTGGAGCGGATGTCCACTTCTTTCACGAACAGAGGTGGAACTTCATGAAACGGCACGAATGATTGAAGGTTTGTGAAAAAAAGCTTTGGTTATTCCAACTGATGTAACGAAGCGGAAGACGTTCAAGGAGCAATTCAAAAAATGGTAAAAGAATGGAGAGGAATTGATATCCTCATAAATAATACTGGAATGAATATTCGCTCAAAAGCGTTTGAGGTTACTGATCAAGAATGGAATACGATTATGGATACTAACCTAAGATTTGCGTTCATGATGTCACAAGAGACTGGAAAGATTATGAAGGACCAGGGCAGGGGCGGCAGAATTATTTCTATTACATCAGTAGGCGGACATGTTGCACTAAGGACTGGCGTATTATATGCAGCAACGAAAGCCGCATTAATCCAAATGACTAAAGTACTGGCTCTAGAATGGGGGCAATATAATATTAATGTTAATGCAATTGGTCCTTGGTATTTTAAAACTCCGCTAACGGAAATGCTTTTAGCTGATAAGGAATATGTAAATGATATACTAGCTGTTACGCCATTGAAAAGGGTTGGCGAGCTTCCAGAATTAGTAGGTCCAGTTGTTTTCCTATCGTCTTCTGCGGGGGATTATGTACATGGACAAACTTTATTTGTCGATGGCGGCATGACCATTCAGGGCTTTTAAAAAAATGGAAATGTTTTCGTAATGATTTACCTGCAGCATCTCAGTTATAATCAAAGAGCACAACAACAACAACCTTCAAAACGTTGGCTTCCCTCTAGCAGGGAAGCTTTTTTTTGTACATAAATCTCCTAATATTGGTAAAAATACCATTACCTACATTGAAGGAGAATAAACCGAATGCCAACGATTCTTTCAATAGCAGAAGCAGTTCCGGAGTTTGAAATTAAACAAGAGCAAGCGATTGACTTTGCCAGAGAACTCTTTTCAGAAAGGTTTAAGGATATCGAAAGGCTCCTTAAAGCCTTCCAAAACGGACAAATCGAAAAAAGACATATCGTAAAAAATATCGAGTGGTATAAAGTGGACCATTCATTTGCAGAAAAAAACAATGCTTATATTGAGTCCGCTGTGACACTAGGAATGCAGGCGATTAAGAACTGTCTTAATAATGAGAAATTTTTAACCAGAGAAATACATTGTGATGAAATTGATGCGATATTTTATATTTCAACAACGGGTATGGCAACTCCCAGCATTGAGGCAAGAATCATGAACCTATTGCCTTTTCGGGAGCACACCAAAAGAATTCCCATTTGGGGGCTCGGATGCGCTGGAGGTGCTGCCGGACTATCACGGGCATTTGAATTTTGCAAAGCCTACCCGGATTCCAAAGTTTTAGTGCTTTCGGTTGAACTCTGCAGTTTAACTTTTCAAAGAAACGACTTTTCAAAGAGTAACCTAATTGGAACCTCACTTTTTGCCGATGGCGTGGCGTGTGCATTGATTTGTGGAAATGAGGTAAACATTGAGAATTTTTCCGCTAAAACGACTTTGCCGGGCATTATGAATACTCAATCTACGTTAATGCAAGATTCCTTAGATGTTATGGGATGGGATATAAGGGATCAAGGTCTATTTGTAGTGTTTTCCAGAGATATCCCGAGTATTATTGAGGAATGGCTGAAACCAAATGTTAGTAAATTTTTAAGTGAGAATCAACTCCAGCTTTCTGAGATAAACCATTTTATTGCACATCCTGGCGGGAAAAAGGTGATTGAAGCTTATATAAAATCATTAGGAATACCTGTTTCGATGACCGACATTTCACTCGACGTGTTAAAGCAATATGGAAACATGTCGTCGGCGACTATCCTTTATGTCCTTAAACGATTTATGGAATTGGGTGGTAATGCCGGGTCCTACGGACTTTGCACCGCTCTGGGGCCGGGATTTAGTTCAGAATTGCTTTTACTGAAATGGGGGTAAATGATGATTCCTTTTTTAATATTTATTTCTGGTATGATTATTCAACGTTTACTTGAGCTGGTGATTGCTCGAAGAAATGAGAAATGGATGAAGGAACAGGGTGCGAGAGAGTTTGGTTTAAAGCATTATCAATTTATTGTGCTGATGCATTCTTTGTTTTTTGGTGTCTTACTATTTGAGAAAATTACCTTTTCTCGTGAGTTGTCAGCTTTTTGGCCATTGTTGGCAGTACTGTTTTTTTGTACGCAGCTGATTAGAATTTGGGCAATTACATCACTAGGACGTTACTGGAATACCAAAATTATTGTTTTACCCAACGTTGAAGTTGTTAGAAGAGGTCCATACCGTTTTATCAAACATCCCAATTATTTGGTTGTCTCGATTGAACTTTTGATCGTACCATTGATGTTCGGTGCTTACATCACGGCAGGTTTGTTTACGATATTAAATATACTTATGCTGTCAATCAGAATCCCTGCGGAGGAAAAAGCGCTGCGGGAACTAACTGAATATGAAAGCAGCTTAGGAAGTTGTAATCGGTTTTTCCCAAAATTGTTAAATAAATATGACAATTAACTTAGGTGTATTGAAAATGATTATCAGCTGTGATATTCTATTTTTAAAGTAGAATGAAAATCATTCTCATCACAATTGAGCGGATAGGAAGGTGTTACTATGGCTTTTGCTTTAGTAGGTGGAACGGTAATCATATACGCATTTGTCATGAAGCACGTCTTAAAAAATGTAACTCATTAACGATATAACGAGAGTAAGCCAAGGATGGTATCCTTGGCTTGTTTTTTTGAGCCTGGAGTGACCGAAGAGTATAAAGATAAAGCGTTTGGGTTAATCCAGGAGATCTGGAGTGACCGAAGAGCATGAAGAAAAATTGTTTGGGTCAATGCAGGAGGTCTGGAGTGACCGAAGCGCATGAAGAAAAAGCGTTTGGATCAATGCAGGAGGTCTGGAGTGACCGAAGCGCATGAAGTAAAAGCTTTTGGATCAATGCAGGAGGTCTGGAGTTACCGAAGAGCATGAAGAAAAAGCGTATGGGTCAATGCAGGAGATCTGGAGTGACCGAAGCGCATGAAAAAAAAGCGTATGGGTCAATGCAGGAGGCCTGGAGTG
Source organism: Neobacillus driksii (assembly GCF_013409995.1). Taxonomy (GTDB): domain Bacteria; phylum Bacillota; class Bacilli; order Bacillales; family Cytobacillaceae; genus Neobacillus; species Neobacillus driksii. The sequence continues at coordinate 164,695 of NZ_JACCBX010000003.1, read as the reverse complement.
ACCGAAGAGCATGAAGAAAAAGCATTTGGGTCAATGCAGGGGGTCTGGAGTGACCGAAGAGCATGAAGAAAAAGCGTTTGGGTCAATGCAGGGGGTCTGGAGTGACCGAAGCGCATGAAGAAAAAGCTTTTGGGTCAATGCAACAGGCCTGGAGTGACCGAAGAGCATGAAGAAAAAGCGTTTGGGTCAATGCAGGAGGCCTGGAGTGACCGAAGAGCATGAAGAAAAAGCATTTGGGTAAATGCAGGGGGGCTGGAGTGACCGAAGAGCATGAAGAAAAAGCGTTTGGGTCAATGCAGGGGGTCTGGAGTGACCGAAGAGCATGAAGAAAAAGCGTTTGGGTCAATGCAGAAAGCATGGAGTGACCAAAAATCAAATTAAACGGCTGGGTGGTCACTCCGCTTGATAGTTATTTAAAACTTACTTTAGATATAGTATGTACAATGCCTATTTCCAATTTTAGTATAGTTCTTTTTCAATACCCGTCTAATCTGTTTCTTAGAGCCAATCACTTTACACCATTCGAAAACCAAATTAGTGGTGATTTTTATATCGGGAAACAGTAACTGAAGTTCCCTCACAGACCGCAATATCGCATCTTCTACCTTTTCTTGACGACCACAAGTATTACATATTAGTACATTCTCACCAGGCAAAATCTCATAGGAATAACATGAACCACAAATAAGCCCTTTTTTCAAATTTTCATAGGTATACGGTGGTACTCGCGTATAGGGTGAACTCGGTTTATGTTCCTTCACTAATTCATCAGCAAGTTTATAGTGGTTGTCATTTAATATAGAAGATCTAGCATTTAATTCTTCAAAATAGCGAGTGAGTTGTGTGGGATATAATATTGGCTTCTCCAATGGTGCCTGATAGAGGGTGAAGGCAGAATTAACAAAGAAGACATTTGATTTTATAGTAATCGAGTATTTTTTCTTCTGAAAGACTTGCCGAAGCAGGGTGTCGCTTCTTTTGATTTGATCTAGCGGATTCTGAATCTCAGTATGATTCATGGTAAAAAACTGATCAGGTTTATAATAATAGTCACCTTCAAAATTTTTTATTTCACAAGGGAAATGGATTCCTTGACTAATGATAAAGGAATCCATTTGAAAATTTGTAGAGTTCGTCTCCAGTCGTAAATCATTCAATATAAGGAATTTTTTGGGTCCAGTCCCTCAGATAATTGATCAAACATCACCTCACCTTTGTAACCTTTTTCAAGTTGTAAATAAATATTTTTCTCTTTGACTGGTAATACCATACGATAGTTCAAAGATCGAAACAACTTAAATTCCTCTGACTCGTAACGTTCCTTATATGCCATATTCCACATCCTTCTTATCTAATAATTCAATAGTACCTGAGCGGAGAAAAGAATGCGTGAATATTATGTTAACAATTTTAGTTTTCACGATAGGAAAAGTTTGAATTATCGTATAAAATATAAAATATTACAAAGTTGTGAACAAGGGGAAAAAGACTATGGTGCAAACGGCAATTACACAAGAAACCATTCTATCACTTAAAAATAAGATCCTTGCTTTATATGAATATCTTATTGAACAAGGTGATACGGAGAACGCAGAAAAAACAAAGCAGTTAGCAAAGAAACTGCAAAATAAGGAGTTTATGATTGCATTTTGCGGTCACTTTTCAGCTGGAAAATCAACGATGATTAACAAAGTGGTCGGAGAAAACTTGCTGCCATCGAGCCCGATTCCCACCTCTGCGAACCTTGTAAAGGTAAAGTCAGGTGAAGAATATGCGAAGGTTTTTTTCAAAAATGACAAGCCGCGGGTGTATTTGGCACCATACGATTATGAATTAGTAAAGAATTACTGCAAGGATGGCGACCAAATTGAGGAAATCGAAATCAGCCATGCAGACTCACAGTTGCCGCCTAATACGGTTATTATGGATACTCCTGGAATCGATTCTGCAGATGACGCACACAGGGTCGCAACAGAATCAGCTATTCACCTGGCCGATTTAGTTTTATACGTGATGGATTATAATCATGTCCAAGCAGAGCTGAACTTTTTATTCACAAAAGAGTTAACGGAAGCAGGAAAAGAAGTTTATCTCGTTATTAATCAAGTTGATAAGCATAAAGACGAAGAACTCACATTCCGCCAATTTCAAGATAGCGTCACGGATTCATTTGCTGCATGGGGAGTCAAGCCAGCGCGTATCTTTTATACGTCATTAAAGTACCAAGATCATAAACTAAATGAATTTAATGATCTAAAAACATTTATTGCACAAAAATTGCAGAATAAGGACCAACTAATACAGCAGTCCATTTTTCATTCACTGAAGAAAATAGCACAAGATCATCTTGATCAAGAACGTAATAAAAGGGAAGAAGAGCTTCAGCCAATTTTTGAAGTATTAAATGAGCTGCCTGAGGAAGAAAAACAGCAATTAACACAAACCTATCAATCCCTGAGCACAAACCTAAAAACTCTAGAAAAAGGCGTCGAGGAAACAGAAAAAGAAATGGACCAAGAAATAACAAAGATTTTAATCAATGCTTATTTAATGCCTTTTCAAACAAGAGAATTAGCTGAAAGCTTTCTTGAAGCCGCACAGCCAGAATTTAAGGTAGGTTTTCTTTTCTCCAAACAAAAAACACTTGAGGAGAAGAATGCACGGCTCGAGCGGCTGTACCAGGACCTTCAGGAAAAAACAAAATCACAGCTTGAATGGCACTTGCGTGAATATCTAATCGCGATTCTAAAGAACAATAGTTTAGATGAACAGGAGCTGCAAAATAAAGCACAATCGTTTTCTATCGAAGTTCCGCTCGATTTAATTGTTCAAACAGTTAAGCAGGGAGCCCGTTTATCTGGTGAATATGTGCTTCATTACACAGAGGACTTGGCGAACGGCATTAAAAAAATAGCACGCGAGGGTGTTCTAGATTTTAAACATGCGCTCATGCCTGTATTAGCAGCAAAAACAAAAACGTTGACCGAAGTGTATCAAGAAGAGTTTAAAAGTATGGAAAAATACGTAAGCGCACTATCTGAAAAAACTAATTTTGCAGAAGAAACAGCAAGAAAAGAAGCTGCCGTGGGCAGGTTGTTAACTGAATCAACAGAAAGCATCATTGACAATCACTTGATATTTCAGCAAGAGGAAGAGGACGCTGAAGTTGTACATGGTACGTCTCTTCCGGAGACAGAGTCTGTTCAGAAGAGCAAGCCGCTGCCATCTGTAACCCAGGTAGAAAACACTGTAACCAAGAAAAATGAAACAGAAAAAGCTAGAAGTCATTTACAAAGTATGGTTGCTCGATTAGATCAATCTGCAAAGCTTATTGACAGTCTGCCCGGTTTTAAAAAGCTTGCGAAGGAATTAGAAGACAAAGCTGACAGATTGGCGCACAAAGGATTTACTGTTGCTTTATTTGGAGCATTTAGTGCCGGAAAGTCTTCTTTTGCAAATGCTCTCATGGGGGAAAAGGTACTTCCTGTATCGCCTAATCCGACAACTGCGGCGATTAATAAAATTAAGCCTGTAACCGATCAATATCCGCATGGCACGGTGCTGGTCAAATTTAAGGAAGAAAGCGCCATACTCGAGGACGTAAACCGTTCTTTGAAGTTATTTGATCTGCAAACATCTGCCTTAGAAGGCGCTGCAAAAGAAATAGATAAGGTCATGCTTGAAAAAGGGCAGGAAGGAATAGCGGAAAAGACACACTATGCATTTTTACAGGCATTTAAAAAGGGCTTTCCCCTCCATGGAAAGCAACTCGGAACAGTCCTGCAAACGGACTTAAACGAATTTGCTGATTTCGTGGCGCTGGAAGAAAAGTCGTGCTTTGTTGAATGGATTGAGCTTTACTATGATTGTGAGTTGACTCGCAAAGGGATTACCCTCGTTGATACACCAGGGGCAGATTCGATTAATGCCCGCCATACGGGAGTAGCATTTGATTATATTAAGAATTCTGACGCAATATTGTTCGTTACGTATTATAACCATGCCTTTTCAAAAGCGGACAGGGAGTTTTTAATCCAGCTCGGCCGGGTAAAGGAATCCTTTCAGCTCGATAAAATGTTCTTTATTATTAATGCGATTGACTTAGCTGAAAATGAGGAAGAGAAGGAAACCGTTGCAGAATATGTAACGGAGCAATTAATAAAATATGGGATCCGGAAACCACACCTCTATCCATTATCTAGTTTGCTGGCACTAAAGGAAAAATTAGAACCAAACACAGATGCAAAGTCGGGTATGGGGAATTTTGAAGGAGATTTCTATCATTTTATTTCAAATGATTTAACGGAAATGGCTCTCACATCAGCAGGTAACGAATTAAACCGTGTGCATGAAATAGTTGGAAAACTAATTGAGAATTCAAAAGAAGACCAATCCGTTAAAGAAAAAAAACGCGCGGAAATAGAAAAACAAAAAGCGATGATTAAAGCTTTACTAGAAAAGCAAATACCAGATGGTTTACAAAAAAGAATAACCCAGGAGGGTGAAGAACTTCTTTACTATATTAAACAAAGAGTATTCCTCCGGTTTGGTGACTTTTTTAAAGAATCCTTTAATCCTGCTTTGTTAAGAGATGACGGAAGAAATTTAAAGAAGGCGTTACAATCAGCTTTGGATGAGCTATTAGAAAGTCTAGGCTTTGATTTCGCTCAGGAGCTCCGGGCAACAACAGTCAGACTAGACTCTTTTGCTGGAAAAGTTTTAGCGGATTATTATTCTGGCCTGACTCGAAGCATGAAGGAAATAAATAAAGACTTATCATTTTCAACTTTTGAGATGAAACATGAAGAGGAAATTGAGTTTCCTTTAGCTTTCAGTGATTTAAATAAACAGCTGTTTACAAAAGCACTGTCTTATTTTAAAAATCCAAAATCCTTCTTTGAAAAAAATGAAAAGAAGCATATGAGTGATGAGCTGTATCAAGTTTTAAATGTCCCTGCGGATGATTATCTGAAATCTGAAGGTCAAAAATTAGCAGAATATTACTCCGGTATTGTGTCCGGCCAATTTGAACAATTAATCACCGAAATAGAGCAGCAGGCAGACAATTTTTATTTAAGTCTTCTTACCGCCTTAGATGGCGGGGTATCCATCGAAAAATTACAAGAAGTATACCAAAAACTTGAAGAGTCTAAGTATTAATTCATTGGGGGGATGGCTATGAATCTAATAATCAACAAAGAATGGCTGTTAAAAAACTTAAATGAGCAAAATGTCCGTATTGTGGACTGCACTTTTTCTTTAGCCGACCCTCAAAAAGGCAGACAGGAGTATGAAAACAATCATATTCCTGGTGCTTGTTATTTTGATCTTAATGTAGATTTATCAGGCGAGGTCGCTGAACACGGCGGCCGGCACCCAATGCCTGACCTCGATGCGCTTATTCATAAACTTGAACTTGCAGGTATTGATGAAAACACAACAGTAATCTCTTATGATCAGGGTGAAGGTGCGTATGCTGCGAGGTTTTTGTGGCTGCTCCAATACCTTGGACATGAAAAAGTTTTTGTTTTGAATGGTGGCTTTAAGGGCTGGCGTGAAGGTAACTACCCGGTAACATCAGAGGTTCCAACTTTTAACAAAACCACCTTCCAGCCTGCTATTAATCATGACCTGCTTGCAAGTATGGCAGAAGTTAAGGCAGCGGCGGATGGACAGAATTCCAACATAGTCTTGATTGATTCGAGAGAAGAAAGACGCTATATGGGTTTAGAGGAACCAATTGATAAAAAAGCCGGCCGGATTCCTGGCGCAATTAATAGGCCATGGTTCGAGGGACTCGATGCAGGCTATTATAAGCCGTCAGAAATACAAAAACAACGGTTCTCAGAGATTAATCCTGAAAAAGAAATCATTGTTTACTGTGGGTCGGGCGTTACGGCTGCACCCAATTTTCTAGCATTAAAGGAAGCAGGGTTTGAAAAGGTAAAACTTTACTTGGGAAGTTTTAGCGACTGGATTTCCTATCAAGAAAACAAAATAGAGTAGGTTTTTATGCTATAATAGAAATCGTGTTGTTTTTAAATGATCGGAGGTCAAAACATTGGAAAATCAAAAACCTTCACTTATGCTAGTTGATGGAATGGCACTGTTATTTCGTGCTTTTTATGCTACCGCTGTAACAGGTCAATTTATGATAAATTCAAAAGGGATTCCGACGAATGGGATTCACGGCTTTATTAAACATTTATTTACTGCCGTTTCTTCTTTTAAACCATCCCACGTGGCAGTTTGCTGGGATATGGGCAGTAAAACATTTCGCTCCGAATTATTTGACGCCTATAAAGGGAATCGGAGTGAAGCACCAATCGAGTTAATCCCTCAATTTGACTTAGTTAAAGAAGTAGTGGCAGCTTTTGACATCCCTAACATTGGGTTAGCGGGCTATGAAGCAGATGACTGTATCGGAACAATTGCCTCTCAAGCTAAGGAGCACGCACATGTTTCCATTTTAACTGGAGACCAGGATATCCTTCAGCTTTTGGATGAAAGTATTTCGGTCATATTATTGAAAAAAGGCTATGGGAATTACCTTGTTCATACTCCTGATACCTTCTTTGAGGAGAAAGGGATCAAACCGCGCCAAATGATCGATTTAAAAGCTTTAATGGGAGATCCTAGTGACAACTATCCTGGGGTAAAGGGAATTGGTGAAAAAACGGCTCTTAAGCTTTTAAAGGAATTTGAGCATGTAGAGGGGATCATATCCAATCTTGACCGTCTTTCAAAATCTCATAAAACAAAAATTGAGCAGGATTTAGAAATGCTCCATTTATCACGCATGCTTGCAGAGATTAAGTGTGACGTCCCTGTGACATGTGACCTTACAGAAGCTGGTTTGAAGATTGAGAAAGAAAAAGCTATGAATAAATTAAATGAACTAGAACTTCGCGGCTTGCAGCGTCTGCTGCCGCTTGAAGCATCGTTTGTTTCCTAAAACCCGAGGCTGTCCCAACTAGGGACAGCCTCCTTCCGTATCATTTACTTATTAACCGTCGGCATTTCTTTATTGAAAAATGCGAGAAATATTAATAAATAGGCTTTAATTTCGTTGGTGAGGATATATTGGTGACTCCGGAGAAAAAAACTATTGATAATGCTTTTTAATAGGATAATCGCTAAAATGCAATTATAATATAAATGATGATAGGAAATTGACTAAAAAATAGGGGAGCCGGTGTTGCCGGTTGAGAGGTTATCCATGAGATAATGACCCTTTGAACCTGATCTGGTTAACACCAGCGGAGGGAACATATTTAACAAAAGGATCTTTGTTAGTGTGCGCCCATGCTTAAAACTAGGGCGCTTTTTTATTTTTATAAACGTCCTTTTAAGTAAAAAACGTGAAATGTTATCCAGGCCTTTTTCCTGCAAATTACATAAAAGAGGATGATGAGATTGAAGACATGGTTTAGTTTGTTACTATCTGTCTTATTAATTGCAGGCTGTGGTACAAATACAAAGGAAAATTCACAGGGAAGTGAGCAAGAGAATAAAAAGAGCCTAGAAAAAGTTACGGTTGTATTAGATTGGACACCAAACACGAACCATACAGGGTTATATGTTGCGAAGGAAAAAGGTTATTTTAAAGAAGAAGGCCTTGATGTCAAAATTATTATGCCGGGTGAAACGGGTGCTGACCAATTAGTTGCGTCCGGAAAATCACAATTTGGAGTTGGCTATCAAGAAGGTGTAACACAGGCTCGGATTCAAGGTGTCCCGCTTGTCTCAATTGCGGCTGTAATTCAGCATAATACATCTGGATTCGCCTCCCCTGCAGATAAAAACATTATTACGCCAAAGGATTTTGCGGGTAAAACATATGGCGGTTGGGGATCACCTGCAGAAAAATCTGTAATCGATTCATTAATGAAAACAGAAAATGCCGATGTTGAGAAGGTGAAAATTATCAATATTGGAGACACGGATTTCTTTACCGCGGTTAAAAAAGATATTGATTTTGCTTGGATATATTATGGGTGGACCGGAGTTGAGGCAGAGCTGCGCGGTGAGAAGATAAACATGGTATATTTAACAGACTACTCAGAAAAACTAGATTATTACACCCCAGTATTAACAACAAATGAAAAAATGATTTCAGAAAATCCTAACACGGTAAAAGCATTTGTAAAAGCAGCTGCTAAAGGGTATGAATTTGCTATCGAAAACCCAGGTGATGCAGCAGATATCTTATTAAAGGCTGCGCCAGATTTAGATCCAGAGCTTGTAAAAAAGAGTCAAGAATGGTTAGCGCCTAAATACCAGGATGATGCATCACGCTGGGGTGAACAAAAGCTTGAGGTATGGGAGAACTATGCTTCCTGGATGTATGAAAATGGATTACTTGAAAAAGAATTAGATGCTAAAAAAGCTTTTACAAATGAATTCTTACCTGAATAGGAGTGGTTATTATGGCAAATGCACTAGTCAGTATACAAATCATCCCAAAGCCGTCTGATGGTGGAGATGTGATTCCTTATGTGGACGAAGCAATTCGAGTGATCGATGAATCCGGGGTAAAATATGAGGTCCATCCGTTAGAGACGACAATGGAAGGCGAGTTATCCCATTTGTTTTCAATCATTGAAAAAATGAACGAACGGATGATGGAAATGGGCAGTAAAAATGTGATTTCTCAAATAAAAGTCCTTTACCAGCCTACAGGTATTACATTGGAAACCCTGACGGAAAAATATCGATGAACTTTTTAATTAGAAAAGGATGGAGACCGATTGCGGTTCTCATTCTTTTGTTCATTTTATGGGAGATCATTGTAAAGATAACGAAAGTACCTGATTGGCTCTTACCGGCACCTACAATGATATTGAATGAGATTATTTCAGGTTGGACATCGTTTTATCCAGATTTAGTCTCAACATCGAAAATTGCGGTCGAGGGGTTTTTGGTAGGGACGACAGTTGGATTGGTTGTTGCTGTCTCGCTGCATTTGGTCCCTTGGATCCGAGACTCAGTGTACCCGTTGCTTATATTATCACAAAATGTTCCGATTATTGTCCTCGCCCCCCTGCTCGTCATATGGTTTGGATTTGGATTATTACCTAAAATAATTGTAATTACCCTAACCTGTTTTTTCCCAATCACTGTGGCAGCTTTAGACGGTTTTAAACAAGTTCCATATTCCCATAAACATTATATGTTGATGGCTGGGGCTGGCAAGTCTCAATTGTTTTGGAAGCTGGAATGGCCATATGCACTCCCATCCATTTTTTCGGGCTTAAAAATTTCTGCAACTTATAGTGTTATGGGGGCTGTCATTTCTGAATGGCTCGGAGCGGAAAAAGGAATTGGTGTTTATATGACCTTAGCGTCTTCTTCATTTAGGACAGACAAGGTATTCGTTGCCATTCTATCGATTATGGTATTAAGTCTCTTATTTTTTGCAGTTATAGTTGCAGCCGAAAAGTATTTCATTCGTTGGCAAAGCAAAGGAGGCAACGTGGAGTGAGTCATTTACTAGTTGATCACATTGTAAAAAGTTTTGGACCAAATGAGGTTCTTTCAGATTTATCTTTTTCGATTGAAAAAGAAGAGTTTGTTACCATTATCGGTCCATCCGGAAGTGGAAAAAGTACAATCTTTAACTTAATTGGCGGGATAATGACTCCCGATAAAGGAATCATTCAGCTTGAAGGGAATAATATTATTGGGAAACGCGGCTCGATTAGTTTTATGCCACAAACCCCTTCCCTCTTGCCTTGGCGGACTGTTTTGCAAAATGTATTGCTCGGAGCTGAACTGCAGGGGAAAAAGGACCGTGATAAAGCGATCGAAATGCTTCATAAAGCCGGTCTTGCTGATTATGTGCATGCTCGTCCGGAAGAGCTCTCCGGCGGAATGAAGCAGCGTGTCGCGTTTATACGAGCCCTGCTAAGTCCCCAATCTCTCATTTGTCTGGATGAGCCTTTTTCAGCTCTTGATGAATTAACCAGATTAGAGATGCAAAAATGGCTTCTTTCGATTTGGGAGGATTATCGTCGAACCGTGCTGTTTGTTACTCATTCGATAGAAGAAGCATTATTTCTATCGGATAGGATCATTGTGATATCCGTAAAGCCAACTAAAGTGGCAGCAGAATTCGAGGTCCCATTCAACCGCCCGCGGGATGAAAGCTTGTTTTTAGATGAGGAATTTCTAAAATGGAAGAGGACTGTTACTTATTCATTAAAAAACGAAGGAAGTGACAACGATGGAGAAGCTAATAGACGCACATATTCATTTAGATCAATATGATGACATTGAAATTGCTGCGCTAGCTGAGGAGAACGAAGCCATTGAAGCCATGGTTTCAGTTTCGATGAATCTGGATTCCTGTAAAAAGAATTTAGTTTTATCGGAACGATTTCCTATCGTAAAACCAGCATTTGGTTTTCACCCTGAGCAGCTACTGCCAACAGAAAAGGATCTTGATGAACTCATAAACTGGATGAGAGTTAACAAAGACAAAATGGTTGCTATAGGAGAAGTAGGGCTGCCTTTTTTTATGAGGGCAGAAAATAAAGTCACAAAAAAAGACTATGGCCGCTATATTGAATTGCTTGAAATATTTGTGAATCTAGCAAAAAAATGGGAAAAGCCTCTCTCTCTTCATGCGGTTTATTCTGATGCCCCGGTTGTTTGTGATCTTCTCGAAAAGCATTCTGTTCCTAAGGCTCATTTTCACTGGTTTAAAGGGGATCTACGGACAACCGAGAGAATGCTGGCAAACGGATACTTTGTTTCAGTTACTCCAGAGGTTGCTATGGAAGAACCTGAAAACATCGCTTTAGTTCAAAATTATCCGATTAATCAAATCATGGTTGAAACTGATGGTCCATGGCCCTTTGAAGGTCAATTTATGGGAAAAAGGACACACCCTCTTATGATGAAGGAGTCGCTTAAAAAAATAGCGGAAATCAAAGGTATGAAATTTGAGGATATAAACACGCAAATTCGAAACAATACTAAAAGATTTTTTAACATATGATTTATTGGATATATTACATATTTCTTTATTCAAAGGGTAAATGTTTAGATCCTATAGCCAGAGGCTGTCCCAAAGATGGGACAGCCTTTTCCATTTTTATTTAGTGTTGCTTTTTTTAGCAGCATTTTCTAATTTACTTTTAGGATCTTCTGTCATTTCCGCATCCTGACCATAACCTTGTGGATTCACTCCAGGTGCCTTGACACCGCGATTTCTTGAACCGTGTTTACTCACCGCTGTTCACCTCCCATTTTTTTAGTATTTCCACGTGAGAATAATAAAACTCAACTTTCTAAACAATAAAGATAAGAGGTGATATAAATGAACAAAGGTGTTTATTTAGCCCTATCGAGTATTGCTTTAGCACAAGGCTTAAAGATCCCCATTCATTACTATAAAAAGAAAGAATGGCGCCCAGACCTCTTTTTCCAAACGGGTGGAATGCCAAGCTCCCATTCAGCGGGGGTTTCTACACTAACCACCTATATTGCTTTACAACGCGGGCTGCCAACATTTGATTTTGCCCTCTCCCTAGTTTACGGGCTGATTGTTATGTATGACGCTCAAGGTATTCGACGGCAAACGGGTGAACTTACCTTAAAGGTAAATTCCATGCATGATTTAATGGAAAAAGTAGATAAAGAAGAAAGTGTAGAATTTGAACAAGAATCTCCCAAAAAGTTGAAGGAAATGTTAGGACATCAGCCTGAAGAAGTAATCGGCGGTGCGCTCCTTGGGGCATTAGTAGGAGTAGTTGGGCATTTATGCACAAAAAATAGTAGAAAAATGTCGAATTTTAAGTTAAAATCGGATAGAAGATGGTTTTAGATTGCTTGGAGAGGGATGGAGAAGCCAGTGCGGACAGTTGATGAGTACTTGCATTACTTGGAAGGAAAAGGTTTTCAATTTCAAGAGGATGCAATCGGTTTTATTTATTTCGGAAAACACTACACGAATGCTTCCGATGAATTAATTAATTCTGCAATAGAGATTACATTAAAAGCCCAGAAAACCTTTGATGGAAGCTTTTATGTGTCATTATTAGAAACCCTTGTTTCGAGCAAAATACAAACAAGAAATGCGGCCCTAAAGTTTGTTAAGGAAAGAGAATTAGTGGCTATATAAGTAAAAAAAATCCTCCATTAAAGGAGGATTTTTTTCTTACCCTTGAACGCTCTTGTTTTTTCTAAGCAAAGGAAATTTATTTGCAGGAAGCTCTGCAAAAATCATTCCTGCAAAAATAAGAAGGCAGCCAAATAGTGCACTAACAGATAAGCGTTCATCAGCCCAGTAATAACCAGCAATCGCAGCAAATACAGGCTCCATTGCGAATATTAACGCCACTCTTGTGGCAGTTGTGTATTTTTGAAAATTTGTTTGAATCAAAAAAGCTAGTGCCGTAGCTAACACACTGGTGATCATTAAAGCAACAATGACATCCTTCGAAAGTAAAATTTCTACATTAAATGATTTTCTCCAATCTTCAAATATAAACGCTGAAAGGATAGATAAAACCGCCACCGTAGAAATTTGTATTACGGTTAACAATAAGGTTGGATGTTTGTTCGAAAACTTTCCCGTGAATATAATTTGAAGAGCAAAGCTAATCGCACAAATGAACACTAAACCATCGCCGATATTTAAAGACGAAACATCAGTCATTGTCAGCAGAAATAAGCCAACAGTTGCAATCGAAACTCCGATTACGGCATTTCTGCTTGGAAATTGTTTTAATAAAAACATTGAAAAAAGTGGGACGAAGATGACACTTAACCCAGTAATGAACCCGGCTTTAGAAGTGGTTGTATATAATAAACCGATGGTTTGAGTGGCGTAGCCAAGGAATAGCCAGAAACCAATAAATAAACCGGACGCCAGCATTTTTAAATTCAATAAAGCAATCTGCTTTCGTTCAAAGAGAAATAGCCATAATAAAAGCATAACTGCTGCAGCTAGAAAGCGGATTCCATTAAAGGAAAATGGATCGAGCAAACTAATCGCATTTTGAACAAGAACAAAGGTTGTACCCCAAATAAATGTGACGAATAATAAGCTAATATCTGCAAATATAGGCTTTCTCATGAAGATTACTCTTCCTCCAATGTATTTTTTCGGATTGCAAGACGCGCTAATTCATCCGCTGTTTTATTTTCAATGCTTGGTATCCATTTCATAAAAAATAAATCAAAATGTTTGGAAAGTTGTAATGCTTTATCCAGTAACGGGGCATACAATTTGTTTTTGACAAATTCCTTCTCAACACCTTTATTTACTAAATCTGAATCAGTTCGAAAGGATACAAGGGAATGTGAATAACCTTTTTCTAAGCAGATTTCTAGCGCTTTTATAAAGGCATGATATTCTGCCTCATGATTAGACATTATTCCGAGTGGAATAGAATATTTTTCCGCTGTCCCATTCCCTTTAATAAATATTCCAGCACCGCTTGGCCCTGGGTTACCAGCACTGGCACCGTCGATATATACCTCAATCAAAGCAGACCCTCCAGTTTCATAATAATTGAAAGTTTATCATAATCTAACACAAGCAGGAAATATATTTTTCCTATTTCTACTTTGTTGATGTGGGTATGCTAAGATTAGATGTTTTAACATATTGTAAGAAAGTGCCAGCTGTAAATCTTACTTTTCAACTCAGAAATTTTTTAAGGAAGGTTGAAAATCATGAAATATAAACTTGAATGGAATTATAAAACGGGGAAAAATGAAAAAATACAATTTACTTCTGATTGGATATCAACCGATTTGGCAATACAAGCTGGTGAAGAGCTTGAAAAACTAGGAAAAGCAAGTGATATCTACTTTTATGACGAAGTAGGTACATCGTGGATTTTAAAAGAGCTGAAAAAGCTAGTCACTGAAATTGAAGATGACCCTCATGAAATTACCGTTTATTTTGATGGTGGTTTTCAAAAGGAAACTAATACTGCTGGTCTTGGCGTGGTTATCTTCTTTAAACAAGGGAAAAAGAAATATCGTATCCGGGCGAACGAGATGTTCAATGAGATGGAAACAAATAATGAAGCTGAATACGCTGCTTTTTATTATGCATTAACGATTTTAGAAGAATTAGGTGTTCATCATCTGCCGTGTGAATTCAAAGGAGATTCTCAGGTCGTGTTAAAGCAGTTGGAGGGTGAATGGCCATGTTATGAGGACGTACTCAATGCCTGGCTCGATAGGATAGAAGAAAAAATTAAATCACTATCTCTTACACCAAAGTACACGCCTATTCCAAGGAATGACAATAAAGAAGCAGACAAATTGGCGACACAGGCGTTAGAGGGGAAAGAAATTTTCGCGAAGACACAAATCATTTAAGAACGGGGTGCCGTAATCTCATGAAAAATTCAAGCAGAAAAGAACTGTTTAATCATGTTGAAACCCTATTGGCTCATTATTGTAATGGCTGCTTTGTGCATCAGCAGTTTAAACAAGAAGGCGGCAGGAGGTTTGCGCATCGCTTTTGTATTTCACAATGTACAGTAGGGGAAAGGCTGCAAGAATATGGGAAAAGGCTGACATGAATAGCAGTTCTCAGCTGTAGAATTGTTCAATGTGGATTTACCATCTAGGTGCCTGAGAAAAAAAGAAAAAAGGCTGGGGTTTTACGCCAGCCTTTGGTTGTGTTTGATGATTATAGTTTTACTACGTTAGCAGCTTGTGGTCCACGGTTTCCTTCAACGATTTCGAAAGAAACTTCTTGGCCTTCTTCTAAAGACTTGAAACCTTCGCCAGTGATTGCGCTGAAGTGTACAAATACATCGTCTCCGCCTTCAACTTCGATAAAACCGAAACCTTTTTCATTGTTGAACCATTTTACTTTACCGTTTTGCATCTACTATTTCCTCCTAAGCCTTTCAGGACACCTATGAAAAGTGCCAAAGATAAATATTATCATGACCACAAAGATAATATAAATACTATTCAATTAATGATACATGACGCTTTTAATATACATGAATATTTTTGGGCAGTCAAGGAAAGTAAGCGCTTTTTTACCCAGTAAATTGTATTAACATGCATATTCAAAATTAATAAATCTATCTAAACATAAAATTTTAACAGCCTCATATTCTTATAAAAATGGTTGATAAAGGGTGAGGAGTATGTACCGATTTTCGGTTGAGGGAGATGAATGGATTTTAAGATTCTCGCCGCAAATTTACATCGAAGCTGAAGAAAAACAAGTTGTCCTGATGTCATTGCTTCAAATCGGAAATGATTTATCATCTTATTCACATGGTGATGCCTTTCTTATGTTTACAAAGAAGATAGGTGCGATCGTTTTTGACGTTGAAAGAATTCCATCATTTATTTTAACCGTATCTAACATTATTCCAGAAGAAAATTGGTATATGCAGGATTCAAACTTAAAACTTATACAATAAAGAATAGAAATAGGTGGTCAGAAGTGACCACCCATTTTTGTCATGAAACAGACAAATTTTATTGCTTTACGAATTGCCATGCATTCTGTATCTTAAGATTATCCTCATTAAACTCTAACAATCCATAACCAGGACAGAAAAACTTATTTTCAAATAAATACGTACAAGGCAGCTTTTCATCTCCATCAAAGAAAGTTGGTGTGTCTCCGTCTAAATAAAAAGTATATACCATTTCTCCTTGTTGATAATCCCCAAAAAAAGATGTAATCGTGTCTGAATTCAGCTTTGTTAATGGCTCTATAATTTTTTTACTAGGTGACCCGTTCACCATTAAATAATCGGGGTGATTTATTAATCCTATTGATACCAGAACCTTTTCATTTTCTTCGACCCCAACAATATGATCATCTTTCAAAGAACGGATTGAAAAATTACGTCCATTATGAATGATACAAGGATCCTGATTAAAGTCGATAGTGAGTAATCCAGATTTAGCACTTAAATAGTTTCCGCAGGATGCTTCGATTATGTCCAAATTCGGTTCACTCCATGATTGTTTCTCTTCACTAAGTGATCCAAGTTGCTCCAAAATTTCCTCGACTATCTCCCATCCAACATTATTGCTCGCAGCAGTAAAAACGCCGATATTATGTTCTGGAATTAAGACGATGAACGAGCGGTAAGTACCGATTCCGCCACTATGCCACCAATAGTTAATCCCTTTATCGAATTCTTTAATCCAACACAATCCAATAGAGCTTTCTGGTAGGGTATACCGATTAGCCTGCAAGCTAAATATCTCTTGAAATGACTCTTTACTTAGAAATTTTTTCCCATTGTATCTTCCATAAGATAAATACATCTGTCCGAAATTAGTCATGTCTGCTGTATTGGATATACAGAAGAATGAACCATGGCAGGCAGCGTTTTCAGGAAATGAATGATCTACTCTGAAGGAACCATCGTCTGACTTTTCATGTTGTAGAGCTATAGGATAGGTCATGGCTTTTAACGGGTCATACATACTTCTGTACATCTCAAGAGGGGTGAAAATTTCATCATTCATGAGCTGAGCAAACCTTTTTCCTGCAACTCTTTCAGCAACATATCCTGCAAGATTGATAGAATGGTTTCCATATGAATACATCGTATTTGGCGGCGCAACAAAAGAAAGATTAGGAACCTCTTCTCTTACATATTTCTCAAGAGCGTCGTTGTCTCTGCTTCCAAAAAGGTCACCACCATCAGGCAGTCCTGCAGTATGAGTTAGTAACATACGCAAAGTGGTGATTTCTACAGCGCCAGGAAAACTAAGCTTTAACTCAGGTACATACTCTTTTATCGGACGATCTAATTCTAGTAAACCTTGTTGTACAAGCTTTATGATTAATGTTGCGGTAAGCGTTTTACTGACTGATCCAATTCGAAATAAAGTAGCAGGAGTGATGTCAACTCCTTGTTCCTCGGTGTTTGTAGTTCCGTATCCTTTCTGAAATATCACCTCTCTATCAGTGAATATTGAAATTGCAAAACCTGGAGCTTTTTCTAATAAACTTACAGCTAAAGAATTAATCTTTTCAAAATTCAACATCTTTTTGTACCTCTTGTTATGTATGTAAAATTTACCAAATAGAGTTCTATTATATAATGAGTAAATCTATTGGTCTAGTAATGGATATATTTTTATTCTTTACAAATAGACAAATGAAGTGGGAAAATGAATGCTGGATGCTTTAAAAAGGAGCAATCAAAAAATGAAATTAATTATTGCCGAAAAGCCAGACCAAGGTTCAACATTGGCTTCTATATTTAAACATAAAAAACAAAATGGATTTATTGAGATTTTTCCAAACGAAACGTTTACAAATGGTGCATACGTCACATGGGCAATTGGTCATTTATGCCAGCTTGTGAATCCCGAAGCATATGAACCCGGATGGAAGAAATGGTCATTAGATAATCTGCCAATGATACCTGCTCAGTTCCAATATGAAGTGACGAAGGATAAAATAAAACAATTTTCCGTTATCCAAAAGCTTGTTAATAATCCAGCGGTAACAGAAATTATTCATGCAGGGGACGCCGGGCGTGAGGGTGAATTAATCATCCGTAATATTCTTCGGATTACGGGTTGCCGGAAGCCAATGAAACGTCTATGGATATCCTCTTTAACACCTAATTCAATACGTGAAGGTTTTAATAAATTATTAGATGAAGATCATACTAGAAATCTATATTATGAAGCATACACTCGAGCGTGTGCAGATTGGGTAGTTGGAATGAACGCATCAAGACTCTATAGCTTGCTTTTGCAAAAACAAGGCTTTTCTGATGTGTTTTCAGTTGGCAGGGTACAGACCCCCACATTGGCTCTTATTGTAAAAAGAGAATTAGAGATCGAGAATTTTAAATCTGAACCCTTCTGGGAAGTCATTGCCCATTTTAATATTGAGGGCAAGAAATATAGCGGTAAATGGCAGAATGATGGAGAAACCCGAGTAAAAACAAAAGAAATGGCTGAGAAGGTTGCCGCGTTTTGCAGGGATAAACCTGCAGAAGTATCAGATGTACAATCGGAGAGAAAAGAGTTTTTGCCACCGTTACTCTATAATCTTTCTGCTCTTCAGGCCGAAGCAAATAAACGATTTAAGTTTTCACCGAAGAAGACGTTAGATGTGCTGCAGAAACTATACCAAAAAGGGAATGTTTCGTATCCCCGCTCGGACTCGCGGTATGTAACAAAAGAAGAAGCGAATACTTTTCCAGAAATTCTTACGAAATTAAGTCATATTAGTGGATATGATAAGTTTTTTCCACTGCCAATTGAATCAATTGCCGATAACAAGCGGTATGTAAATGAAAAAAAGGTAACAGACCACTATGCGATTATTCCTACCGAACAAATTCCAAATATAGACCGGCTTGATCCCGATGAAAAGAAACTTTACGACCTCATTGTTACAAGTTTAATAGCCGCACACTATCCAAAAGCCGTTGCCGAATATACAACGGTAACAACTTTAGTAGATGGACGGGCAGTTTTTCAATCAAAAGGTAAGGTTCAAATCGAAGAAGGATGGCGGAAGGTAATCAACCAAAAGGAAAAAGAGGATGAACCGGCTCTTCCACAACTAACAAAAGGAGAACAAGGAAGTACGGCAAAGGTTGATGTAAAAGAAAGCCAGACACAGCCGCCGAAACGCTATACAGAAGGTCAGTTAATTACGTTAATGAAGACGGCAGGGAAGCACATCGAGGACAAGGAAATGGAGAAAATCTTGTCCAAAACGGAAGGGTTAGGTACCGAGGCAACGAGAGCTGGAATTATTACCATGCTGAAGGATAGAAAATATATCGATGTAACCAAGAACTTAGTATACGCGACAGCAAAAGCTAGAATTTTAATTGAAGCCATTGGACAGGAAATCCTTGCTTCCCCGGAAATGACAGCCAAATGGGAGCAGAAATTAAAAGAAATATCAGAGGGCGCTGCTTCTCCAAAGAATTTTATGGAACAAACAAATAAAATGGTCTCCCACTTAATCTCTTCAGGAGTGGGACATTCTACTAATTGGGTCTTTTCAGAAGATGTGCGTGAAAACTTTACCCCTAGTAAAAAGATGACAAAGGGTAAGGGCGGTACAAAGCTGGGCAAATGTAAAAAGTGTGACGGCTCCATTGTCGATAAAGGCAGCTTTTACGGGTGTTCTAACTATCAAAAAAACCAATGTAATTTCACGATATCTAAAAAAATTCTTGGAAAAAACATTACCCAAAAGAATGTGAAACTTCTTTTATCTGAAGGGAAAACGGAGTTAATTGAAGGT
This sequence comes from Neobacillus driksii, assembly GCF_013409995.1. Classification (GTDB taxonomy): domain Bacteria; phylum Bacillota; class Bacilli; order Bacillales; family Cytobacillaceae; genus Neobacillus; species Neobacillus driksii. Next base: position 145,455 of record NZ_JACCBX010000003.1, on the reverse strand, counting down.
TTTACCAATAAAGATAAAACGTTTAATGCAAGGCTTTTTCTTGATGAACAGGAGATGAGGGTTAAGTTTTTATTTGAAGAACAGAGTTCCAAAACTGTGACAAAGTTATAATTCAACTTGTCACTATTTTTTATCTATAGTACACTTTTAAGAGAGTAATTTTTTTTGGAGGTAAGGGATGCCAACACCGAGTATGGAAGATTATATAGAGCAAATATATATGTTAATTGAAGAAAAAGGATACGCCCGAGTTTCAGATATTGCAGAGGCATTATCTGTTCATCCCTCCTCAGTAACAAAAATGGTCCAAAAGCTAGACAAAGATGAATATCTTGTTTATGAAAAATACAGAGGCTTCAGCTTAACAACTAAAGGGAATAAGATTGGAAAGCGCCTTGTATTCAGACATGATTTACTGGAGCAATTTCTTAAAATCATCGGAGTAAAAGATGAAAATATATATAAAGATGTTGAAGGAATCGAGCACCACTTAAGCTGGGATTCGATTGAAAGAATCGTTGACCTCGTTCAGTTTTTTCAAGAAGATGAAACCAGAATTGATGCTTTAAAAGAAATTCAGAAACAAAACGAAGCCGAATAAAACTAAGCACCTGGTAGAAACCAAGTGCTTTACTGTTGTTTTCGTAAAGAATGCTTCATGAGACCCATTTCGTCAAGGGAACTACAAAAAAGGGCTCCATGAACGCTTCATGAGACCCATTTCATCAAGGAAACTTCAAAAAAGGGCTCCATGAACGCTTCATGAGACCCATTTGATCAAGGAATCTATAAAAAAAGGCTTCATAATCACTATTTTTATAAAGAAATTTCAATGATCGGCTTTTATGAAGCATTTCAATGTTTCCTTTTGAATCAGAATAAGTTTGGATAATGGTCAAAGGATTGTTCCTGCTCAGGGCTTAGAACAAGTTTCCCATCGTGATCCTCGGCTGCTTGAATGCCTTGGATGACACCGACTGATGCTTCCATTAACGCTTTTTGATAGGAGATGACCCGGCCTCCAGATGTAACAAAGCTAATAATATCACCAAAATGGTTTCGATGCAGGCCGACTACTGTTTCCATAACATTTCCCCCCTTTGCTCGATATTCTTTCTAAAATTCCCGAAAAATAAACTACGAGGGAATAGATATTTAACAAAAAAAGCAATAAAATACATAGAAAAGAAGCATCGGTCTACCCCGATGCTTCTTTTATTACTCCCAATTGAAAGGAGTTTCTTGGTATACGTAGTAGTTGAGCCAGTTTGAAAAGAATAAATGTCCATGGGAACGCCAGCGATTAATTGGCGGTTTTGTTGGATCATTGTTAGGAAAATAATTTTCCGGGATATGAATTTGCAGCCCTCTGCTAATATCACGATTGTATTCCTGTGCTAATGAATCTGATTCATATTCCAAATGTCCTGTTATCATCACATGTTTTCGATCCCTAGAGGCAATAAGCAGTGCCCCCGCTTCCTCAGACGCGGCTAACAGCGTAAGCTCAGGGTTATAATGGATTTCCCCAATTGATACATCTGTATATCGAGAATGGGGAGCATAAAAATGATCATCAAAACCGCGTAAGAGTAAATCATTTTTCTCGAAGATTTGATGCTCGTAGATTCCCGAACATTTACGCGATAATTCAAATTTATCAATCCCATAATGATAAAAAAGTGCGGCCTGAGCTCCCCAACAAATATGCAGGGTAGAGGTGACATTGGTTTTTGTCCAGTCCATAATTTCTGTAAGCTCTTCCCAATACTTTACTTGCTCAAACTCCATCAGTTCTACTGGAGCACCTGTGATAATCATGCCATCATATTTTTGATTTTTGACCTCTGAAAAAGTGGTATAGAATTGTTCTAGGTGCTGTTTGCTGGTGTTGGTAGATTCATAGGAATTCGTTTTTAAAAATTTGACGTTTACTTGCAGCGGGCTGTTCCCCAATAGCCTTAATAGCTGCGTTTCTGCTTTTTCCTTCTCAGGCATTAAATTGAGAATAAGAAGTTTTAAAGGACGGATATCCTGGCTGATGGCCCGTTCATCGTCCATAACAAAAATATTCTCATTTTCGAGTATTTCTCGTGCAGGCAGCAGCTTTGGAATGTTAATAGGCAAGGTGCACTCCCCCTTATTTCTAATCTGTTAATTATATAGTATTTTTTAAATATTTGGTCTATAACATTATAAACATTATCTTAGTTTCAGAAAAGAATAAAGTTTTGTGAGTATTAATACACGAAATAAATCTGTGATTTGATACAATAAAAGAGGTTAGAAATTCTAGTGAATGCGGGGGATCATTTTTGCAAATGAAAACATCATTTAAGTCCGACATTGAAATTGCACAAGAATCGACCATGAGGCCAATTGTTGATATTGCTGAATCAATTGGTTTAAAGGAAGATGACCTCGAATTATATGGCAAGTACAAAGCAAAAATCTCGTATGAAGCGCTTAGGAATATTGAAACAAATGAAAGTGGGAAAATTATCCTTGTTACCTCTATCAATCCAACGCCTGCTGGCGAAGGGAAATCAACGGTAACAGTTGGTCTTGGCGATGCCTTTAAACGCATTGGTAAGAAAGCAATGATTGCAATGCGCGAACCATCATTGGGTCCGACAATGGGAATAAAAGGCGGTGCTACCGGAGGAGGTTATTCACAAGTATTGCCAATGGAAGACATAAACCTGCATTTTACCGGGGATTTGCACGCAATTACTACAGCTAATAATGCTCTTGCTGCATTATTGGATAACCATATACAGCAAGGGAATGAGCTTAAAATTGATCAGCGGCGGATTGTCTGGAAACGCGCTGTTGACTTAAATGATCGTGCACTAAGAAAAGTTATTATCGGTCTTGGCGGGCCGCTTCAAGGAGTGCCTCGAGAAGATGGTTTTGATATTACGGTGGCATCAGAAATTATGGCCGTTCTATGTTTGGCTTCAGACTTACAGGATTTAAAATTGCGATTAGCCCGAATGGTGGTCGCCTACAACGATAAAAAGGAACCTGTTACAGTAGGGGATTTAGGTGTTGAGGGGGCTCTAACTTTATTGTTAAGGGATGCAGTTAAGCCAAATCTCGTGCAAACGATTGAACACACTCCTGCACTCGTACATGGCGGACCTTTCGCTAATATAGCTCATGGCTGTAATAGTGTGATTGCCACCCGTGCAGCAGCAAAGCTGGCAGACTTTGTCATTACAGAAGGCGGATTTGGTGCTGACTTAGGAGCAGAGAAGTTTTTACATATTAAAGCAAGAAGTGCTGGTATTAAACCAGAGGCAGTTGTAATCGTTGCAACCATCCGTGCATTAAAGATGCATGGCGGAGTTACAAGGGCAGATTTGGCAAAGGAAAACATCGCTGCCTTAACATTGGGCATGGCGAATCTGCAGAAGCATATCGAGACAATCAAATCCTTTGGATTACCAGTGGTGGTAGCGATTAATAAATTTATCACAGATACAGAACTTGAAGTTCAGACATTGCTAGAATGGTGCAAGCGCGGGGGTGTGCCTGCTGCTTTAACAGAGGTCTGGGAAAAGGGAGGTGCCGGTGGTGTAGAGCTTGCAGAAACATTGTTATCTGTAATCGAAAAAGAACAAAATAACTTTAAGCTTTTATATGACGTATCAGACTCCATTGAAACAAAAGTCAGAACGATTGTTCAAAAGGTATATGGCGGTAAGGATGTAGAATTCTCAACGAAAGCTAAAAAGCAGCTCTTAGACTTTGAAAAATTAGGCTGGTCTAATTTAGCGATCTGTATGGCAAAATCGCAATATTCCTTATCCGATGATCCAACGAAATTAGGAAGACCAACTGACTTTATCGTTAATGTAAGAGAGTTCAAACCATCAATTGGTGCTGGTTTTATTGTTGCGTTAACCGGGGAAGTAATGACTATGCCGGGATTACCGAAGAAACCTGCAGCATTGAATATGGATGTGGACGAAACGGGCAAGGCATTAGGGCTGTTCTAATAAATTGAGGTGACTTGAATGTTCGATCCTACCGCTTTCGATAATATGAAAGTAGTTATTGAAGGGGCGTTATATGATTTAGATTTAGCGGGAGAAATTGTTATTACGGACCGGAACGACATCGTCAATATGGCAAAAATGTCACGCAGTTTTGATGTTCACTTTCAACTAACTTCATCTCAACAAGCTAGCGTGACGGCTAAATTAGAAATAAAAGCAGATTTGATAAACCTTGCTGCAGAGTTACTGCCAAATTCTTTGTCACAGAAAGATGCTGGATGCACAATAAAGCTGCAATTTTTTCATTATGGTATTACCGATGAAGGACAATTAAAAAAAATACGAGAAATTATGACTGATATTTGGGGGGAATCAAGACAGATTAGTCAATCTGTAACGTATACACCTTCAAAATCACTGATTCATAATTCTATTTCAATTGAATTCGCCAGACTGATTAACGAGGATCAAATGGATGATTTGGTTGATATGATCGATTTTATGATTAAGACCATTGAACATTTACAATCTTACCTTATAAACCTTAGTTAAACTGTTTGCAACCAGCTATCTATTTAGCTGGTTTTTTTATCGATATGTATGTTTACAAGAAAACGATTTCAAGGTACCATTATTTTAACTAGATATTAGGACCTCATACCAATTTTAAGGAGAGATAACATTGGTTAAAACGGCATGGGTAACTGACAGTACATCATTTTTAGATGAAGAATTAAGAAATCATCCTGATTTATATACAATACCATTAACAATCTTATTAGATGGCGAAGAATTTGCAGACGGAATTGATTTAACGGCGGCCGAGCTTTTTGCTAGATTAAAAGAAGTTAAGGCACCCCCAAAAACTTCACAGCCCTCTGTAGGTGTTTTTCAGGAATTATACAAAAAACTTTCACAGAATTATGATCAAATTGTAGCTGTTCTATTATCAGGAAAGCTTAGTGGTACTGTCTCTTCAAGTGAACAGGCTGCAAAGCTTGTTGATATTCCTGTTAAAACCTTTGATTCCCATATTCTAACTGCACCAATGACGGCTTTATTAAAAAAAGGGATGGAATTAATGGACGCAGGTAATAGCGTTGAATCTGTCATGGATCATTTGGAATCATTAAAGAAAACAAATGAGACGTATGTTCTAATTGGAAGCTTAGAGCAGCTTCATCGCAGCGGAAGGATGTCCGGTTTACAGTTTTTCTTAGGAAGCATGCTTAATGTAAAGCCCATCATTTCAATCGAAGAAGGCGCCCTTAACACAAAAGAAAAAGTAAGAAGTGATAAAAAGGCGAAGGACAGGATTCTAGACTACTTTAAATCCTCTTATGAAAAAAATAAATTTAAAGAAGTATATCTTTTATATGGATTACACCAGGAACATGCAAATGAATGGAAAGTGGAATTAGAAAGACTTTATCCTGAGTTAAAGGTTATTCCCTGTCCGTTAGGTGCGGTTATTGGAGTCCACGCAGGTGAAAACACGCTTGGAATCAGCTGGCATAATGGGTTGAAATAACTTTATCCCCATGTGAGCATACTAAAATGGCAGTTCATTTTAGGTAAGGGGGTAATTACCATGAAAAATAAAAATTTGACACGTGAAGAGATTGAGAAGCAGGACCAAAAAAATGATGTTGAACTTGGCGGAGAGTATACCATTGGTAACACCAAGTCACAAAGCCAGAAAAAAAGCGGCCGTCAGGCAAACAAAAAATAACTCCGAATTCTCGGGGTTATTTTTTGTTTGCTTTTCATGTTAAAATACTTGGGTGAAGGAAGGTGTTTTACATGAAAAATCAAATGATAGAACAAACGAATACGTTTGTCCGCAGTCAATTAGGTGAAGACGCAACAGGACATGATTGGTTCCATGTTGACCGCGTCAGACGGACAGCATTACATATTTGCAAACAAGAACAAAACGGTGACCCATTTATTATTGAAATGGCCGCACTTTTGCATGATATCCCTGATGAAAAGCTTAATGACAGTGCGGAAGCAGGGAAAAACAAACTGAATTCATTTTTAAAAAGTATTGCGTTGCCTGAAGAGGTACAAAACGCTATTGTGGAAATTATTGATTCTATTTCATATAAAGGTGGACGTAAAGCGGAGCTAAAGACGATTGAAGCAAAAATCGTCCAAGACGCGGACCGGTTGGATGCAATTGGTGCAATTGGCATTGCGAGAACATTTGCATACGGCGGTAAAAAAGGACAACCGATATACGATCCCAGCATACGTGTGCGAGAGGAAATGAGTTTAGAAGAATACCGCAAAGGGAAATCAACGAGCATTCATCATTTCTATGAAAAACTGCTAAAGTTGAAGGATTTATTGAACACAGATACTGCAAAAAAAATGGCAGAAAGCCGTCATCAAACGATGGTGGACTTTCTAGAACAATTTTATCTAGAATGGGATGGTCAAGACCGATGAAAATGCTGACAGTAGAAAATGTAACAAAAACGTATGGAGAAAAACAGTTATTTAATAACATCTCCATTACCATCGGCGAAAAAGAACGGGTCGGTTTAATTGGCATTAACGGGACGGGAAAATCTTCACTTTTAAAAATTATTGCCGGATTGGATCAGCCTGATGATGGAAAAATTATCACAGGCAAGGATTACTCAATTGCATTTCTAGATCAACAGCCTGACTTAGATCCAGCTAAAACAGTTCTAGAACAGGTCTTTCATGGTGAAGCACCGATTCTAAGGTTAATGCGCGAATATGAAAAAACACTATTACTTTTGAATACATCTCCAAATGATACGAAGGTTCAAGAGGATCTTTTCCAATTACAAAAGCAAATGGACGCTTTAAATGCATGGGATGCTAGCACAAATGCAAAGTCGATCTTAATGAAACTAGGAATTGAGGATTTCACAAAGAAAGTTGGTGAACTCTCTGGAGGACAGAAGAAACGTGTAGCGCTAGCTCAAGTCCTTATTGCTGAGCCTGATCTACTTATACTTGACGAGCCTACGAACCACTTAGACTTTGACTCTGTAAAATGGCTTGAGGATTATTTAAGCCGATATAGCGGTTCCATCCTTCTTGTTACACATGACCGTTACTTTTTAGACCGGGTTGCGAACAGAATGTTTGAGCTTGATGGCGGAAACCTTTATAGCTATAAAGGAAACTATGCTGCATTTTTAGAAGCCAAGGCAATCCGTGAAGAAAATGAGGCTGCTACCTTTGAAAAGAGGCAAAATTTGTTTAGACGTGAGCTTGAGTGGATGAGGCGTGGTGCAAAAGCGAGAACAACCAAGCAAAAAGCAAGGATTCAGCGGTTCGATGAACTAGAAGATAAGCTTTCAGGCGGGAAGCCGACTGGTGAAAAGGTGGATATCTCCTTAAATGGTAGCAGGCTTGGGAAACAGGTATTCGAACTCAAGGACGCGTCAAAGCGGTATGGGGAAAAAACAATCTTAAATGACTTTAATTTACTTGTAAAACCAGGAGACCGGCTCGGGATTATCGGCAGGAACGGGGCAGGCAAGTCGACATTGTTGAACATCCTGGCTAAGAAGCTTCCACTTGATGAAGGTGAGTTCATCATGGGACAAACAGTAAAAATAGCTTATTATACGCAGGAAAACGAAGATATGGACGAAAACAAGCGGATGATAGAATACATTAAAGAAACCGCTGAAGTGGTCGAGACGTCGGATGGTAAAACTTTATCAGCAGCGCTCATGCTTGAACGCTTTTTATTCCCGCCATTTTCACATGGAACACCAATTCGTAAATTATCCGGAGGAGAAAAGCGTCGTTTATACTTGCTAAAGCTATTAATGACCGCACCAAATGTTCTCTTACTAGACGAACCCACAAATGATCTTGATACTCAGACATTAACGGTTCTAGAAGATTACTTGGAAGAATTCCCTGGCGTAGTAATTACAGTATCCCATGACCGTTATTTCCTGGATAAAGTCGTAGAACAGCTGCTTGTCTTGCGTGGTGAAGGACGAATCGATTCTTTCTTTGGAAATTATAGCGAGTATCTTGAAAAAGAATCAGCTGTAGAAGCCAAAAAGATCGTAACTAATACGCCTGCTCAAACTAAAGCTCCAGAAAAGGAAAAAAAGAAAAGAATGACCTTTAAAGAGAAGAAAGAGTGGGAAGAAATAGATGAAGTTATTGCTAAAACCGAAGCTCGTTTAGAAGAAGTTGCGGAGGAAATGGGAAACACAGGAAGTGACTTCACCAAAGCCCAAGATTTAATGAAACTAGAAGCAGAACTAAACGTAAAGCTTGAATATTTAATCGAAAGATGGGAATATTTAGCTGAATTAGCGGAAAGTGAGTAGAAAGGTGCGTCCACGAGACGTGCTTTTTTATATGGGCAAAAATTTATATCAGCGTTCCACATTTCCACAAGACCAATTTCTAGAATGAAATATCACCATTATGTTAAACTTGTAAAGAGAAACTAAAGAATTAGGTGAAATTCATGAAAATTAAGGGTATTGAACCAACTCCAAGCCCGAACACTATGAAAATTATCTTAGACCAAGAACTGCCTATGGGGAAAAGCCATAATTATAAAAAAGAAACAGCTGCAAATGCACCCGTTGTTATCCAAAACATCCTTCAAGTCGAGGGAATTAGAGGTGTTTATCATGTAGCTGATTTCCTAGCGGTTGAACGTAATGCGAAATATGACTGGAAGGATTTGCTGCCGCAAGTCCGAAAGGCGTTTGGGGAAACAGCGGAACAATCAATGGAAAGCCCCAGCCAAATAGACGAACACTTTGGGGAAATCAAGGTTGAGGTCCAAATGTTTAAGGATATTCCCCTTCAGGTTAAGCTGACAGATGGTACCACAGAAAAACGATTTGGGATGCCTGAATACTTTTTAAAAGCTAGAGAACGAGCGCAGCTTCCAGACGAAAATTATATTCTTCTCCGCAGATGGGATCAACAGGGCGTTCGCTATGGAGACTTCGACCAAATTGGTCAAGAAGTCGTTGAGGAATTAATTGCCGCTTATCCAATTGAACGGCTAGAGGAACTTGTATCCGGAGCACAAATAAAAGAATCCGCTGCTAAACCAAAGCCCATACGAGATCGCAAAAAAGTAACTCTGGAATCATTAGAGAATCCCAATTGGCAGATTCGCTACCAATTGCTTGAACAAATGGTTGATCCTGAGCTAGGAGATTTACTGGTATTAGAAAAAGCATTAGCAGATGAAAAGCCATCTATACGCAGACTTGCGACCGTTTATTTAGGAATGATTAAGGACCAAGCTGTTTTGCCTTATTTATATAAAGCATTAAAGGATAAGACAGTCACTGTTCGCAGGACTGCAGGTGACTGCTTATCTGACCTTGGATTCCCTGAAGCAAGTACAGAGATGGCGAAAGCACTTCAAGACTCCAGCAAATTAGTTCGTTGGCGGGCTGCGATGTTTTTGTATGAAGTGGGTGACGAAACAGTATTACCTGCATTAAAGGCAGCAGAAAATGATCCTGAGTTTGAAGTCAGCATGCAAATCAAGATGGCAATCGAAAGAATTGAAGGCGGCGAGGCTGCTAAAGGTTCTGTATGGAAGCAAATGACTGAGGCGCGCAAAACAGAAAGTTAATTGGAATTGCACATAGTAAATTAGATATAGTACACTGCAAATATAGAAAGTGAGGTTTTTATGATGTCAATGGCATACGAAGAATACATGAGACAAATGGTTTTACCAATGCGTGAGGAGTTAACAAGAACAGGATTTCAAGAACTTACAACAGCTGAAGAAGTTGAAAACTACATGGAGAATGCTAGTGGAACAACACTTGTTGTTGTAAACTCCGTTTGCGGATGTGCTGCTGGACTTGCTCGTCCTGCTGCAACACAGGCTGTATTAACAAGTGAGAAGAAGCCTGACCATCTTGTAACCGTTTTTGCTGGACAGGATAAGGAAGCAACGGCGAAAATGCGTGAGTATTTCGAGGGAATTGAGCCTTCATCACCATCAATGGCGTTATTGAAGGGAAATAAAGTGGTACACTTTATTCCGCGTCATGATATTGAAGGAATGCCAATGGAATCTATTATGGATAATTTAAAGGCTGCATTTGATGCCAATTGCTAAAAGGATGTCATTTGACGTCCTTTTTTTTGGAGGTTTTTGAGTGTCATGTTTGTTACCACAGCTGGACGAACCAATCAGCAAATGATTGAAAAAGCAATAGATATAGCCGATGGATTAGAAGTACCGTACATACACCGTCGAAAGAGGCCAATTCAAACGTTACAAAAAGAAACCAACAGTGAGTGTATTGTTGTAGGAAAGGAGAGGCTTGAGCTATTTCCGTTTGGAGCTAAGCAGCCCTTCTTTTTCCATCCAAATTCTGCGATGTTTCGAATCAAGCGGCTGGCAAACGGTGAACACGACCCCTTTGCTGAAGCAGCACAACTTACCGAGGGAATGTCATTCCTAGATTGCACACTTGGTCTTGCCTCAGATTCAATTGTGGCAAGTTACATAGTTGGAGCTGATGGTTTGGTGACAGGCACCGAGGGTCAAAAGTATTTGGCTTTCATGATCGAGGAAGGACTGAAAACTTGGGATTCGGAAAACCAAGACATGAATAAGGCAATGGCTAGAATACAGGTTATTCACAGCCATGCACTAGAATACTTAAAATCCTTGCCGGATAACTCCTTCGATTGTGTTTATTTTGACCCGATGTTTGATGAGTCTATCCTTGAATCGGATGGGATAAAGGCGTTAGGTCAGATTGCTCTTTATGATGATTTGAATGAGGAGACGCTAGAGGAAGCGTTGAGAGTATCGAAACGTAGAGTCTTGTTAAAGGATCACTATAAGAGTAAACGGTTTGAAAAATATAATTTTCATGTTATGCGCAGAAAGACTGCTAAATTTCACTTTGGTTTTCTTGAAAAATAAGAACTTCTACCAATCTGTAAGAAATGATTTTTCCATTTTGCAGGCAAAAGAAGTATAATAATTGGTAGGAGTCAAAAAATATCGGAAAAATTAAGCTAATTCTTCCATGTACAAAGGGGAATGTAGATGAATAAATGGATTCGTAAATCGTTTGTAGTACTCGTTTCACTATTAACTTTTGGACTTATCACTCCGACTCAATTAATAAATAACGTAAATGCTGAGAAACCTACAGAGAGAGATACGATTGAAGCAGCACTGTTAAGAGGTTATGCTCAGGAAAATAGCTTTTTTGAGACAGAAGAAGTAGTAGATAAACAAAAGTTCCTCGAAGAGCTAATCAAACAGGCAGAGCTGCAATCCTATCAAAAATTTGGTACCAGGATTAAACCTGTAATTGAAAATGAGTTTCGCGAGATCATTATGCCAAATATCGAAAAGGCTTTGCAGGAAACAGCTGCACAATTCCCTGCTGAGGATTTATTAAATTTAGCTATTACGGAGACTCCAGGTAAGGGGCAATCAGAAAAAATCTTTAATATCAAAAACAGTGAAACCAATATGGATGTTCTTCGTTTTCATGTGAGAAGAGATAATCCACCTCAAGCTGGTTACTGGTTTAATTTTCATTACCATACTTATCATGATGGGTTTCAAAGCCATCATGAGCTAGGGTCTATTTATTGGGATAAAAATACCCCGCCTAAATGGATGAGTTAAGGATTTGCGAAACAATAGTAAAAATTTTATTATAATTATTGAAACCTTTCCTAGAGAAACTCGTATATAGACTATTACCTAAAATGGAGGAATGTAAAAATGGCAATTAGTTTATCCAAAGGTCAAAAAGTTGATTTAACAAAGTCCAATCCTGGGTTAACAAATGTAGTAGTTGGATTAGGATGGGATACGAATAAATATGATGGCGGGAATGATTTCGACCTCGATTCATCTGTTTTCTTATTAGGTGAAAGCGGCAAGGTTACAAACGAAACCGACTTTGTATTTTACAATAATCCACAAGGTGCCAATGGTGCTGTTGTACATAATGGAGATAACCGTACTGGTGCAGGCGATGGTGATGATGAACAAGTAAATATCAATCTAACTGCAATTCCTGCTAACATTCAACGCGTTACTTTCACCATTACCATTCATGATGCACAAGCAAGAAACCAAAACTTTGGTCAGGTTTCGAATGCATATGCACGTATTTTCAATGAAGCAACTGGTGAAGAATTAATTCGTTATGATTTAGGAGAAGATTTCTCTATCGAAACAGCGGTTGTTGTTGGTGAACTATACCGTCATAACGGTGAATGGAAGTTTAGTGCGATTGGAAGCGGCTATCAAGGCGGCTTAGCAGCTCTTGCTACAGACTTTGGATTACAAGTAGGATAACATCTAGAATAAAGACCCAGCGTATGCTGGGTCTTTGAACAAAACTTATAATATCCGGGAGGAATTTTTTTAATGTGGGAAGGTATTATTGAAACTTATTCATTATTTTTTGACTGGCAGCATTGGGTCGAGGTTCTTTCAGATCCAGTTAACTGGGGATTAATTGGTACCCTTGTTATTCTCGAAGGGTTATTGTCAGCCGATAATGCTCTTGTTCTAGCAGTAATGGTAAAACACTTACCGCCAGAACAACGTAAGAGAGCCCTTTTTTATGGTTTACTAGGTGCTTATATATTCCGCTTTATCGCAATTGGAATTGGGGTTTATTTAATTAAATTTACCTTGGTTAAAGTTTTAGGAGCAGCTTATCTTGCTTGGTTAGCGATTAAATATTTTATTGATAAACGAAAAGCCAATCAGGCAGCAGAATCAGAAGAAGAAGAGCACGGGATTAACCAAAAAGGCTTGCTCATTCGATTATTTGGTACCTTCTGGGGAACGGTTGCTGCAGTAGAATTAATGGATATTGCTTTTTCTGTTGACAGTGTTCTAGCTGCTTTCGGAATTAGTAATGAAGTTTGGGTACTGCTGCTTGGCGGTATGCTTGGGGTTCTTATGATGCGTGGTGTTGCCGGGGTATTCTTGGCATTAATTGACCGTATTCCAGAACTTGAGACATCAGCTTATATTTTGATTCTATTAATATCTGCAAAAATGTTTGCCGGAGTCTTCGGTGTTCATGTAAGTCATATTACATTCTTCGTTATTTTACTACTTGTATTTGGAGCGACTTTCATTGTTCATTTTATGAACAAAAAGAAAGAAGTTTCTAAGGAATCATAATTATTAACGTACGACATAAAATGGGGAGCAGACGAAAGTCAGTCCCCATTCTTTTTATTTAAAGGAGTCATTGAGAATGAAGTATTTTACTTATTTTTATGAAAATGAGCTTGAGACATTATTCTTTGAGAAACCAAAGGAATTTAATAAGTATAGTGATCGTGAGCTTTTATCTTATGGACTTGGAGCAACTCTTTACATGCCGGCAACTCGTCCCAATATTCATCAAGATCTCCTTTCTAAAAAGCATGAGGGGTTAACATCCCTTGTAATTGACTTAGAGGATGCCGTAGGTGATATGGAGGTTGATAAAGCGGAAAAGCGGCTTGTTGAGGAACTGCTTAAATTATATAGTGAAATCAATAATCATTATTTAACAATTGACGACCTGCCTCTTATGTTTATCCGGATTCGAAATATCGAGCAGCTTCAAAGAATTAAGGAACAACTAGGAAATGCAATTGAATTGTTAACGGGAGTAGTTTTACCAAAATTTAATGCAGAGTCTGGCGGGGAATTATTGTCAGAGGTGGTTAGTATTCACACAGACCGCAGGCCTTTTTATGCAATGCCTATTCTTGAGAGTGATAAAATCATACATAAAGAAACTAGAATGAAAGAATTAATGGCGATAAAACGTCTGCTTGACCGCTATAAGGAAAATATATTAAATGTTCGAATTGGGGCGACTGATTTTTGCGGATTGTATGGAATTCGCAGAAGTGTGGATACGACTGTTTACGAGATTGCTGTCTTACGAGATTGCATTGCAGATATTATAAATGTTTTCCAACGGTCAGAAAGTCCATACGTAATTTCGGGACCAGTCTGGGAGTATTTCTCCTCCAAACCAAGGATGCTAAAACCACAGCTTAGACAAACTCCTTTCCGCGAACGTTATGGTGATGAAGGCTTAAAATGGCGGGCTGAATTAATAGATCAGAATATGGATGGTTTAATTAGAGAAGTGTTAATGGATATTGCTAACGGGCTGACCGGAAAAACCATTATTCATCCAACACATATAAAAGCCGTCCAGGCACTAAATGTTGTAACATACGAGGAATATATCGATGCCTGTTCCATTGTTGAAGCAGAAAACGGTGAAAATGGAGTTAAGAAAAGTGATTTTTCCAATAAGATGAATGAAATTAAGCCGCATTTGTTTTGGGCCCAAAAGACCATCTTAAAATCTCAGCTTTACGGGGTGCTGCATGAAGGATACACAAATATCGACCTTATCAAAAAAGACGTATACGTATACAATTCTTGACAAAATTACTGTTGACATTGAAGTAACTGCTAATTCATATCAATTACCGCTTGAAGAACTGTTTACAATGGCAGCTAGAATCAATAAAAAACGGTCGTTTCTGTTTGTTAGTAAGGTTCTTGGAAAACATTTACCAATACAACCGCAAAAAGGCCTATTGGCTGCTGCTTTACTTGCGGCTCGATATGCAGAGAGTATTAGAAAATTGAATAGCCATGTATCAGAGAGTCTGGTTAGATCTTTTGGGAAAAAAGAGACAGATTTCCAAAGCGTTTCTTTTATACCCAAGTCTGTTAATCCTGTTGTAATTGGATTTGCAGAGACCGCTACATCACTTGGACACGCTTTTTTTGATTGCTTTGAAGAAGCAGAGTATTTCCATACAACAAGAGAAGTGATGGATCATCTAACACCTTGTATTACTTTTGAAGAAGAGCATTCGCATGCTACTTCTCATCGCTGTTATATTCCGATCGACATGATTGATCATAAGCGTGAAATTATCTTGGTAGATGATGAAATGACCACTGGAAAAACGGCAATCAATATTATCGAATCGATCCATACCCAGTTTCCTAGAAAAGACTATACCGTTATCTCGATATTGGATTGGCGTTCAGAAGAAAATAAACAACAATTCACACAACTAGAAAGAAAACTGGGGATAAATATAAATGTTGTTAGCTTGATGAGCGGTAAGGTACAAGTAAATGAGATGGGTAACCTTCAAGAACTAGAACAGCAGCCTGATACATATAAAGAAATAAAAACTTGTTTGGAAGTAATATCTTTATCCGCCTTTTTTGAAAAAGGAATTGCTGGCAATTGCAATGAGACTCCCTATCTCAAGGAAACTGGCCGCTTTGGAATAGATAGCAAAAACAATCTTGTTCTTCATCAGAAAATAAATAACGCCGCCTCTGTACTAAGACAACGCAGAATGGGTTCAAAAACACTATGTCTAGGGAGCGGGGAGTTCATGTATATCCCTATGAAATTGGCTGCGGAAATGGGAAGAAATGTCTTCTATCAATCTACTACTAGAAGTCCAATCTATATTCAAAACATCCAAGGGTATGGGGCAAGACACGGAATCGCATTTCCTAACCCAGAGGATCAGGAAGTAGCTCATTTCGTTTACAATATTCCTCCAGGTGAATATGATGAATTATTTGTTTTCTTTGAGAGAGAAGTACCTGCTGAAAATCTTCAGCCATTATTAAAACAATTTGAAAAACTACAGTTAAAGTCGATTAAAATCGTCTTTTTCTCAGATTGATAGGGGTGGAAGAATGCCTATGATAACCAATCAGCCTGCTAAAATAGGAAGCTATTCTGAGGATGATGTTCTTTTTCTACTAAAGGATTTGAGTAATATTCAGCTTGAAGACTCAACCCTGAATCGTGAAATGAGAGTTCAAGCTGGACAGCATTATAGTGAATCATTGCCGATCGAATACCAGCCGCCAGAGGAATATGTTGATTTGTTTTGGAGTACCGCCAATGAGTATAAATCAAAAGTGGCACTATGCGTTGGTATTGTGGCAGAGCAAATCTATCGCAATAAGGGTAATCAAACCATCCTCGTATCTCTTGCCAGGGCTGGAACGCCGGTTGGAATTCTAGTTAAAAGGTATATAAAATTCCGCTACGGCATTTCTTTACCTCATTATAGTGTCTCGATTATCCGTGACAGAGGTATTGACGAAAATGCACTGCACTATATACTTGAAAAACACACAGAAGGTAACATTCAGTTCGTGGATGGATGGACCGGAAAAGGAGCCATTTCGCTGGAATTAACAAAGGCATGCCAACAGTTTGAAAAAAATTATCAAATCCAGCTTGATGACCAACTTGCGGTCATTGCCGACCCTGGCCATTGTACGACACTTTTTGGAACGAGAGAAGACTTTCTCATTCCAAGTGCCTGCTTAAATTCGACCGTCTCAGGACTTGTGAGCCGTACAGTATTAAATGACACGTATATTGGTAAAAACGATTTTCACGGAGCAAAGTATTACCAGGAACTTCTCCCAAGTGATGTTTCGAATGATTATATTGAATTGATTGCTGGTGAATTTTCTGCCATCAGTCAAGAAGCAGAGGAAGTCGCTTTACCAAGAGAACACGAGGAAATTAATGTGGAATTTAAAGGTATGCAGGATGTTAGAACCATCCAAAAACAATTTGAAATAGGAAACACGAATTATATCAAACCAGGAGTCGGCGAAACCACGAGAGTACTACTTCGGAGGGTCCCATGGAAAATCCTCATGCGCGATCCTTCAAGTCCTTATGTGAGACATATTCTTATGCTCGCTGAAGAAAAAGGAGTAGAAATAGTGACGTATCCGGAAATGAATTATTTGTGTATGGGGTTAATTAAATCGGTTAAGGGGACTAGTAAATGATAACTGCATCGGATCTTGACCGCACACTCATGTATTCTGATCGAGCAATAGAAGAATTCGGAATACCAGCGAATCTTGTGTTGAAGCCGGTTGAAATGATAAAGGGAAAATGGGCTGGGTATATGACGGAAGCGTCATTTTCCATGTTAAGAGAAGTTAATAAGCACAGCTTGTTTATACCGGTTACAACAAGAACAACAGAACAATTTAAACGGTTTGTGATTTTTGAAAAAGAAATACCATTGTCTTACGCGATTACGACAAATGGAGCACATATTTTGTATAATGGGGAGCCTTTAAAAGAGTGGTCGGAACATTTAATCATTCAATTGAGAAATGGATGTGCCTCTGAGGAAGAATTACTCTCTGCCTTAAAAAGGGCTGGAATTACCTTGGATGGGGAAAGAAAGCAGGCTGAAAACCTATTTTTTTACTTTGTATTAAACTGTCTTCCGAGCCCATCAGAACTCTCAGCAATTCGTGGGCTTACAGCCAATTATGGCTGGAAAATGAGCCTTCAGGGCAGAAAACTCTACTTTATTCCAACTGCTATTAGCAAAGGGAAGGCACTTGAATATATTTGTAACCGAGAAGGAATGGAAGCAATGGCGGGCGCAGGTGATTCTGTTTTAGATTGGGATTTTCTAAAGAATTGCCGCTATCGATTCGTCCCAAGCCATGGAGAGCTCCTAAAAGTGAAGGGACCAGCAGATTTCACGCTGACAAACCAGCTCGGCGTTGCCGCTGGTGAAGAAATACTCCAGCATTTCCTTAAGTCTTTAAAACTCAAAATCTAATTTTTTTTAATATATGGATAAAACAAATAAAAATAAATCGAACTGAATAATGCAAAAGAACCACTAAAAAATAGGACAGCAATACTAACACTGGCAAGAACGGGAGAAAGAAACAGAGTAAAAAGTAAGCATAACCAGAACAAATCAATCATAACGAAGGTTTTCGAGACCATTAAATCCATAATGATACTTAATTCCTCGCTAACATCTTCCATTCTTGGCCGCTTGTATTTAAACCTCATGAAGTCACCTACTTGTAGTCTTGAGTACTCAATCATATGTAAGGACAAGGAAGAATGTGAAAAATGAGGAAATGAGGAAATTACTCGTCTTCTTCTCTTGAAATGAAACATTTTACGATTACTTTCGTATAAACAATGAACCAATTATTTAACTGTGATATGATGGTAAAGAATACCCTTACATAATTTAACTGTTACGTACAAAAAATCTTTCGCTTTTTTGAGGGAAGGGATTATGAATGAATTTACCATACAACCAAATGCATATCCGACCTGTATCCCTTTCTTTTGAAAATTGGCTGGATATGCTGAAAATGCCGCTGTCAGAACGGCCAGAATTTTCAATAGCTCAGGGAAATATTCAAATTGGGCAAGTACTGGCAAAATTTCTTGGAATTCCGATTGATAGTGATGATTACTATAATCAGCTTTTTGATTTTGTGAATTCCACTGAAAGCGGATTACATTTATTAAGTGAGGAATCACTAAATAAGCACATTGATAATCAGCATTTTCAATCGATTCAAAAGGTATTGAATATAAGTCAGGAACAAAAGCTTTCCATTAATCGATTCACCGCTTTTCTTGATGGTGAGCGGCTGCTGTATAAATCAGATATCCCAGCCATTCATCGGAAAATTAGAGAAGCGATGATTAGTACGCTTGAACTATTTACTCAGCGTGAAAAGGACGGGTTAAAGAATCACGAACTAAGAAGGGTTTTAGTCGACGTAATAAAATGGTCGATAAACCACTTAAATCCGTTATTAGATACCGTTAACCTGCAAAAGGAAATGCCTAAATTCTTATGGTATGGCGATATGAAACGAAGTCAGCATTATTTTGTCTATTATTTAATGAAGATTGGCTGTGATATAGTCATTTTTCATCCAGAAGGCAAGGATGTGTTAGCGGGATTTGAGGATGATGAATTTTTTACGCATCATTACCCAAATAAACAACAAGCCGCACCGTTTCCAAAAGAAAGAAGAAACCGCCAAACCACTGTTGCTTACCGTGCATCAAGAGAGATTGAGACGATTCTCAATCAGGAGGGCTCAGGTTTATATAAACCGTGGCAATTACGGGAGTATACGCCGTCTTCCATCACCTTAAAAACAACCTATGATGAATTATTTATACTCGGAAAGGAAATCGCGATGGTTCGACCAGGCTTTGAAGTAGAGAACGGACAAGTTAAAATTCCTTCCCTGTTCGCTAAAATTCAGGGCGTGAGTAAAAACAGGAAGGAGTATTGGGAGCGAATTCACAATCTCACAGAATTCGAACACAGCCTGTTAATCCGTCAATTACCGTTCACATGGTCAAGCTCTAACGATTTTCGTTTTCATTACCGAAATGCACTTGGCAGAGATGGATTGCTGAATCCTGAAATAATGATGCAGGCACATTATTGGCCGTATTCATTTTTACCAACTGGATTACAAAATGGGATCGCGAATGCCATTCGACGGATTTGTGAAAAGCCGGGTTTAAAGTCGTTACCTGGGGAAAGCATGGAAGAGGTAAGCATCTATTTGTTTAGTCAGGCGATGTTTACACCGAAAGAAATTATCCAGTTAATGGAGAAATTTGATTATTCACAGCATATACCGAAGTTGATCATTTATAACAATGAATGCCGCGGTATGCTATCTAGATCAGACGCTGCCCTTATCCTGCTTTTAAACCAATTTGGTATTGATATAATCGTATATAATCCGCCAGGCCATAATGATATTGAAAATTTCCTTCATGATAGTTTATTCGATACGCACTGGCTTGAGGATGTTGTTTTTGAATTAGAATATAAGGAACCTTTCAAACTGAAGAAAAAGTTCTTTCAAGGAATTATAAAAAATTTAAGGGGAGATTAAGTAGTGAATCTACCACAAAATCAAACTGCTAACTTAATGACTGAGGAACCACTTAGTGAAGCAAAGATTTCAGATATTAAGCTTGCCCTCAGGAAGGAAACGGAAGTTCAAAATCTGGCAAAGTCTATAGATGAACGTGATCAGATAAAAATCTTAGAGTTTGGTAAAGAGCCTGCTGTGCAAATTTCCCGATTCTCTGATCAAATCTTAGGTAATATGCGGACCACGAAGGTCGAAGATTCCGGAGAGCTTCTAAAGCAGCTAACCAAAATAATGGATAAGTTTGATCCAAAGGACTTTCAAAAAACTTCTCCCGGATTCTTCGGGAAGCTCTTTAAAAAGGGCGAAAAGATGATTGAAAAGGTTTTTGGAAAATACCAAACGATGGGTTCTGAAATTGATAAGGTGTATGTGGAAATTTCTAAGTACCAGCATGAGATGGTGGATTCCACAAAAATGCTCGAACAAATGTATGAGCAGAATTATCAATTTTATATGACGCTGGAAAAATACGTGGTTGCCGGAGAAATGAAGGTAGAAGATCTAAAAAATAATCAATTGCCACAATTAGAAGCACGTGTTGCGTCAGGCGACCAGATCGCTTCCATGCAATTGGATACGTTGAGAAATTCAATTGAGGCTTTAGAGCAGCGAATTTATGATCTTGAAATGGCAAAGATGGTCGCGCTGCAGACAGCACCGCAAATACGCTTGTTGCAAAGAGGAAATACAAAGCTGATTGGAAAAATCAATTCCGCTTTTGTCACAACGATTCCAATCTTTAAGAATGGACTCATTCAGGCGGTTGCTGCAAAAAGACAAAAGCTTGTTGCTGATTCAATGAGTGAACTAGACCGTAGAACAAATGAAATGCTTTTGAAGAATGCGCAAAATATTTCTAAACAAAGCACAGATATTGCAAGACTTGCAGGCGGTCCAAGTATTAAAATCGAGACCATCGAAGAATCCTGGAACATCATCATTAAAGGTATGCAGGAAACAAGAGCCATTGAAGAAGAAAATAAACGCTTACGTGTAGAAGGAACAAAGCGCCTAGAACAACTACAAGACAACTTTAAAAAATTGAAACAACAATACTAATTGATTGTTAAATTTAAAAAATTTTATTATGAGGTGAAAGTTATGGCTATTAGCTTACAAAAAGGTCAAAGAGTCGATT
Organism: Neobacillus driksii; assembly: GCF_013409995.1. Classification (GTDB taxonomy): domain Bacteria; phylum Bacillota; class Bacilli; order Bacillales; family Cytobacillaceae; genus Neobacillus; species Neobacillus driksii. The sequence continues at coordinate 124,487 of NZ_JACCBX010000003.1, read as the reverse complement.
TAACAAAAGGAAATCCAGGACTATCTAAAATCATGGTAGGTTTGGGCTGGGACCCAGTTCAAAGCGGTAAAAGCGGAGGCGGCGGTCTCTTCGGTGGATTATTTGGCGGTGGAGGAGCAGGCGGCGGTGCCAATGTGGACTGTGATGCTTCTGTAATTTTGCTAGGTGCAAACGATAAAATTCAAAACAACAATGACGTGATCTACTTTGGTAATTTGAAAAGCAAAGACGGCAGTGTGCAGCACTCTGGAGACAACTTAACAGGTGATGGAGACGGGGACGACGAACAAGTTATGGTAGAACTAAGCCGTGTTCCAGCAAGCGTTCAAAAGCTTGTATTTGTTGTTAATATTTATGATTGTGTAAAAAGAAAACAACATTTCGGCATGATCCGCAATGCATTTATTCGTGTAGTAAATCCATCAAATGGTCAAGAAATGATTCGTTATAACCTATCAGATGATTACAGCGGCAAAACATCGTTAGTGGTTGGGGAAATTTACCGCCACAACACAGAGTGGAAGTTCGCTGCTGTTGGAACTGGTACAAACGCAGCAAGCTTAAGTGAAGTAGTGCGTTCATACAGTTAAGACTACAGGAACAAGCTATGCTTGTTCCTTCTAAAATTAAGTTCTAAAGAGGTGATCTAGTTGGGCATCAATTTATCTAAAGGACAAAGAATTGATCTTACAAAAACAAATCCTGGATTAACAAGAGCCATTATTGGTCTTGGGTGGGACACGAACCGCTACCACGGCGGACACGACTTTGACCTCGATGCTTCCGCATTTCTGACAGACGCAAATGGGCGGGTAACGCAGGATTTGGATTTTATCTTTTATAATAATTTAGTGCATGCGTCAGGCGGAGTGGAGCATACGGGCGATAACCGGACTGGTGAGGGTGATGGGGACGATGAGCAAATAAGAATTGATTTCAGCAAGGTTCCTTCACACGTCCATCGAATTGCGATTGCCGTAACGATTCATGATGCAGACTCACGAAATCAAAACTTTGGACAGGTTTCCAATGCCTTCGCCCGTTTGTTTGATGAAGAAACAAATCGTGAAATTCTCCGTTTTGACCTTGGTGAAGACTTTTCCGTCGAAACCGCCGTTGTTATTTGTGAGCTTTATCGTCATAACGGTGAATGGAAATTTAACGCCATTGGCAGCGGATTTTCAGGCGGTTTAGCGGCACTTTGCCGGAATTATGGACTTGAAGTATAGAGTTTTTCGAAAAGCTACCTTTTTTTGGCAGCTTTTCTTTTTTTATGTATAAAAAATAAATCTTGTTTTTTAAAACGAATACTTTTGGAAATTTTACTGATAAATGAGATATATCCGAGAACTCCGATTTCCACCAATTAATTACCAATTATTCAGCACAATCTACCATGTTATAATTCTAGTAAAGGTCTAATTTACTAGGAGGATGATAATATGCGTAAATGGGTTGTTTCCTCCATTATTGCTGGATTATTTTTGTCGATGATCACCACCTCCCAAGCCTCGTTTGACAGCATTAAACTTGGTGATTATCCAAGAAACTCTGAACTCTATCAATTTATTAATAACGAATCCAATCTCGAACAATTAAACGAAATGATACTATTACCAAAAAGCCTTTTTGATGAAAAAGCGGCTGCAGGTATTATTACTAGAATTTCTAATTTGCCAGAAGCTCTTTTAGAAAAAATCAACGATCAAGACATTACCCTTAAACTGTTTATTGGAAAATTAACAGATAACCAAACAGCTCGCTACTTAGCTGGGCAAATTCCCCGTGGGTACAATTCACAAACTACGTGGGATGAAGTACCTGGAATTGGTGGCTCGCAAGTGGTTTTGGTGAAAATAGGGAGCAGTGAAAAAGGGAAAGGGCATGGCTCTGTGAATTTAGAACTGCACGAAATCGCTCATTCGATTGATCATCTTGTATTCCAAAATGTTAGTAAAAGTAAAGAATTTCAATTGATATGGGAGGAAGAGAGAGGAATTTTATTTCCTGGAAACTCTTATTTCATCCTGCATGCAGAGGAATACTTTGCTGAAACCTTTGCCATGTACTACCTAAACGAAGAAACAAAAGTACAATTGGAAAAACTAGCTCCTCAGACGTATGACTTCTTTCAAAGGCTACATTAATGTTCCGCATATGTTAGTATCAAGGGTTATACTTATGCAATCATTATGGTAAAATGAAAAACATGAATGCGAGACAAGGGAGTGTCAGTTTTGAAGCAATATTTAGAGCTATGCGAGCATGTTTTGAAAAATGGCCACGAAAAGGGAGATCGTACCGGAACAGGGACAATCAGTACTTTTGGCTATCAAATGAGATTTAATTTACAAGAAGGATTTCCTTTATTAACCACTAAAAAGCTTCATTTAAAATCGATTATTTATGAATTGCTCTGGTTTTTAAACGGCGATACTAATGTCCGATATTTGCAGGAAAATGGTGTGCGAATTTGGAATGAGTGGGCTGATGAAAACGGCGAACTAGGGCCAGTATATGGACATCAATGGCGTTCATGGACGGGTGCTGATGGTACGACTGTTGACCAAATTAGTGAATTGATTGATCAAATCAAGAACAATCCAAACTCTAGAAGACTGATTGTGAATGCATGGAATGTAGCGGAGATTGATAAAATGGCTTTAGCACCATGTCACTGCCTGTTCCAATTTTACGTTGTTGATGGGAAATTATCTTGTCAGTTGTATCAACGTTCAGCAGATGTATTCCTTGGTGTGCCATTCAATATAGCCTCTTACGCTTTACTGACAATGATGATTGCTCAGGTTTGTGACTTGGAGCCGGGTGAATTTATTCACTCATTCGGTGATGTTCATATCTATCAAAATCATATTGAGCAAGTGAAAATGCAAATGGAGCGAGATCTGCGTTCATTGCCGAAAATGAACATCAATCCACATGTTAAGGACATTTTCTCATTTTCCTTTGAGGATTTTACTTTAGAAGGTTATGATCCACACCCACATATTAAAGGAGCGGTCTCTGTATGATTTCTTTTATTGTGGCCATGGATGAAAACAGAGTCATTGGCAAGGATAATGAATTGCCATGGCATTTACCAGAGGATTTAAAATTCTTCAAACGAACCACAATGGGGCACCCGATTGCGATGGGGAGAAAAACGCATGAATCGATCGGTCGGGTTCTGCCTGGAAGAGAAAATATCGTAATTACCCGTCAGGTAGATTATAAGAGCAATAATGTGACAATTTTCTACTCAATGGAGGAATTCGTGGAATATTGCCGTAATCAGGATGATGAAATCTTCGTAATAGGCGGTGCTGAAATTTTTAAAGAAACGTTTCTTTATGCAGACCGTCTTTACATAACACATATTTACGAAGAGTTTGAGGGAGATACTTATTTTCCGGAGTTCAATGAACGTGAATGGGAGCTCATCTCCTGTGAAAAAGGAATAAAAGATGAGAAAAACCCTTATAAGTATGAATATAGAATTTATGACCGCATTACCAAAGGCAGCCATTAATTTTGGCTGTCTTTTTATTTTAGGCTCTGTTAAAGAAAAATGTTGATAATGCACTCTGTTGTTTTTCGCGGAAGGCACGAAGCTCTCGAAAATCCAAGTTCTCGGTAACAACCTTGTCCCGGATCTTCTGATAAAACGTTGTTCCCCAATTTATCGTAACAATCTGACCAGGGTAGTGCCCGATAATCCAAGACTCCCCAATTTATCGTAACAATCTGTCCAGGATAGTGCCGATAATCCAGGGCTCGTCAATTTATCGTAACAATCTGACCAGGATAGTGCCGATAATCCAAGACTCCCCAATTTATCGTAACAATCTGTCCAGGATAGTGCCGATAATCCAGGGCTCCCCAATTTACGTAACAATCTGACCAGGATAGTGCCGATAATCCAGGGCTCGCCAATTTATCGTAACAATCTGACCAGGATAGTGCCGATAATCCAAGACTCCCCAATTTATCGTAACAATCTGACCAGGATAGTGCCGATAATCCAAGACTCCCCAATATATCGTAACAATCTGACCAGGATAGTGCCGATAATCCAGGGCTCCCCAATTTATCGTAACAATCTGACCAGGATAGTGCCGATAATCCAGGGCTCCCGAATTTATCGTAACAATCTGACCTGGATTGTTCCTATAAACCTAGACTCTCCAAATTACGGTAGCAATCATACCGGGATAGTGATGATCATCCAAGGCTCCCCGGCAATCACGAGGATAGCGCGAAGTGACTCAGGACAGGAGTCCACCAGTTACTGCGGAGATTCTATAAAGAATCTTTTCTTAGTGGAGCGGAAATCAACAGTCCAATTTACACAGCCTTATTTTAAAAAAATATCATTTAACCTAATCAATTTTTCCTCTCCTGCTTTATAATATTTTAGAACACAAAAAGGAGGCAACAATGTTTAGGCTAATCACATGCTTTTTGTATATAAGCGGTTTTCTAATATATAGTATTCCACAGCTAACTAGAATAAAGAAATTAAGTCATTTACCAGTTAACCAACTTGATAAAATTGCTCATGAATACCCAAAACGATTTTCGAAGACTTTCATGAAATTGACAGGCTCTGATGTACGTGTTGAGGGTTTGGAATTGATTCCGGAAGGACCAGTTGTTTTCATAGCGAATCATGAAAGTGATTTTGATATTCCTGTTCTACTTACGACAATTGATAAACCATTCGGTTTTGTTTCAAAAATAGAAGTTAGGAAAGTGCCAATCCTCTCTGCGTGGCTCGACGCCATTAACTGTATACTCATTGATCGTAAAAACCGTGAGCAAGCACTTAACAGTATGCAGGAAGGTGTTAAATTACTCAAAGAAGGTCATTCTCTTGTTATCTTTCCTGAGGGAATGAGAAGCATGGGAGGACCTGTCCTCCCCTTTAAAGTTGGGGGAATTCGCTTAGCACAGGACGCAGGAATGCCAATTGTACCGATTGCCATTAAAGGTACCGCAGATGTTTTTGAGAAAAATGGACGATTAATAAAACCTGCTCAAATTAAAGTAACCATTGGTGAGCCTATCAATCCTAAAATTCATTACCATAAAGACTATAATGATTTAGCCGAAGAAGTTCGGCGAATCATTATTGATAACCGTGAAGAGAGTAACATTGCATCATAAAGAAAGAAGCATCGGCAATGATGCTTCTTTCTTTTTAAAAATAGGAACCATTTAATTCATAATCAGCTAATTTATCAAGCATTCCTTTAAATTCATCTGGATGGCAGAAGTCTTCCTCATGGAAATGTGCTTTCACCCATTCAATTAATTCATTAGGGCTGTTAAAGTATTCCCCGCTGCTATCGCTTTTACGAATCATATACCTGCCGTTCTCTTCATCGATGGTTACTTCAACTGGCAGGGCTCCATCAAAACTACTGAGTGAAAATTCCATCTTCATCACATCCATTCCATATAAGTTTCTAATAGTATATGTTTCTCTTGCTGAAATTATAAATGTTAATTGACTAATTGTCAAAATATTTCTAAAATTCACAATAGGAATTTACATTGACTTCAGCTGTAGTTCTTGGTAAATTGTTAAGAGTAAATGGTAGAGAAATAAATGCTAATCATCACATATAGGTAATATTTCTTAGATAATGTGAATTTAATATGAATTATTGCGTATATTTTACTCAAAAGTGTTTATCAATACTATAATCGTAGTAGAAAGATAATTAACTAAAGGGGATGTAAATCAATGTTCTCAAATATTGGAATACCAGGATTAATCCTTATTTTAACACTGGCCCTCATTATTTTTGGCCCTAAGAAGCTGCCGGAAATTGGCCGTGCCTTCGGACAAACGTTAAAGGAATTCAAGAAATCAACTCGTGAATTAACCGATGACGTGATGAAGGACATTGATGAGGAAAAACAAAAATTGACTAAATAAGGTGTAAGATTCTTTCTTGCACCTTTTTTTCTTCAATGGAATTTTAAACTATAAAAATGGTGTAAATAACATTTACTATAAGAGGATACATTCTCAACCTTTTGAAATTGGCAGGGGAAATACATGGAAGATAAAGAATTACAATTAGTTGATCATTTAGATGAGCTGCGTAAACGGATCATTATTTCGGCCGTTGCTTTCGTTGTTTTTTTTATTGTTGGATTCATTTATGTGACAGATATCTACGATTGGATCGTTCGAGATCTGGATGTTAAATTGATTGTACTCGGACCGAGTGATATTATCTGGGTTTATTTTATGATTGCGACGGTTATTGCGATTGCAGGTACCATCCCAGTGTTAGCCAGCCAACTATGGATGTTTGTAAAGCCAGCACTTAAACCTATAGAAAAAAGAATTACCTTATCCTATATACCAGCACTGTTTATATTATTTATCATCGGTCTGTCTTTTGGTTACTTCATCATTTTCCCAATGGTACTTGAGTTTTTAGTCAATATGGGTGCAGACATGTTTGTAACCAATTTTACAGCTGAAAAATATTTCCGATTTCTTATGAATATGACCCTTCCGTTTGGAGTATTGTTCGAGCTTCCAGCGGTCGTAATGTTCTTAACGGCATTAGGCATTATTAATCCATTTGTGTTATCGAAAATCCGAAAATACGCATACTTCGTGTTAATCTTAATTGCAATCGTCATCACACCTCCAGATTTTATGTCGGATTTTGTAGTGACTTTACCATTATTGCTGTTATATGAAATTTCAATAAACCTATCGAAATTTGTTTACAAGAAACGAATGAAGAAAATGCAAGAAGAGGAAGAAGAGTTTGCTAATGCATAAACAGTGATACAAGGACCTTCAGAGATTCATTTCTTTGAAGGTCTTTTCTAGATATTTAATGCCTGTCCCCCTTGATCAAGGAGCCATCGCTTTTTTAATTCCAAATTATTTTTTAGAAAATAGGGGAATTTATATCTTAAAGAATAAGGAACAGGTATAATACTATGGAGTAAATCCTAGGGATGTGAATAAATGAGCAAGATTAAGATTGTCACGGATTCAACCATGGATATGACAATAGAACAGGCAGACCAATTAGGTGTGGTTGTAGTTCCACTTTCCGTAACAATAAAAGGAGAAACCTATTTGGACCGCGTAGAAATTCAGCCTGCTGAATTTATGGAAACGATGAAAAGTTTAGAAGAATTACCGAAAAGCTCCCAGCCATCAGCTGGAACTTTCCTAGAAGTGTATGACAGACTTGGGGAAGAAGGCTATGAAGTAATTTCCATACATATGACAGGTAAAATGAGCGGAACCGTTCGCTCTGCTGAAAGTGCTGCCCAAATGACGAATACGAAGGTAACTGTAGTGGACTCAAAGTTTATTTCAATGGCACTCCAGTTCCAGGTTCAAGAAGCGGCTGAAATGGCGAAGCAGGGCAAGAGTGTTGAGGAAATCCTTGACCGGCTTGATCATGTTTGTGAACATACGAAGCTTTATATAATGATTGATACTTTGGAGAATATGGTAAAAGGCGGACGGATAGGGAAGGGAAAGGCATTCATTGGATCCTTACTAAATATAAAGCCAATTGCTTCTTTGGAAGGTGCCGAATACACCCCAGTTGCAAAGGTCCGAAGTCATTCACAAGTGGTGAAATGGCTCGCTAGGCAATTTGCAGAGGATGTAAAAGGTAAAACTATCAAACGTGTGGGCATCGTTCATGCAGAGGCACATGAGTTGGCCACAAAATTAAAAAACTCGCTCATTGAATTAACAGGCTACAACAGTATTTCTGTTGATTATACAGGTCCAACAATTAGTACGCATACAGGACCAGGTACCATTGCATTAATGTATTACTATGAATAATATGAGGATGGGGCATTAGCTCCATCCTTATTTGTTTATTACCTGAATATCGTTTCCTTGTACACTATACCCAAGTCTCCGCAAATGCTTACGAATACCACTTCGCTCCCATGTTCTAAGAATCATGATTTCCAGCATTTTTTTCGGATAGAAGATTCCGATGTTGGTCAGTTCCTCGAAGGTCATCCCCTCTTGAACATGCTTTTCAATAACTTCGTCACGTTTTTCAATAATCGATAAAAATTTCCACATCGCTTCAGTAAATTCTTGTTTGGTAAAGATACCCTTCTGATGACCTGTGATATAGGTGTCTGCGTTCAGTTCTAGAAGACGTGTACTGGAGGCAATAAACTCGTCAATATCCCCATCCGTACCAAAGTACCAAGGTCCAAACGCTGTCATATCAAAATCGCCGACGTAAACTGCACCTAATTCCGGAAAATAGGGTGAGGTATATCCTTTTGTGTGACCAGGTGTATGTAGAAAGTTTACCTTAACGCCGCTAAAGTTGTATTCTTCTTCATATTGATAGGTACCAGAGATCTCTCCGAGGTTTTGCACCCATTCCTTTGGAAGGTGCTTTCTTAATGTTTCAACTCCCTTGGGACCCCATTCCTGGTAGACTCCGTTCCCTCTAGCAATTCCTTCGATTGATTGAATGGTTTCAAATTCGAGTGGATTTATCCATTTTTCTGCATCTCGTAACAAATGGTTATGCAGTGTATGGTCGGGATGGTAATGGGTATTAACAACCAATTCAACTCCATATTGCTCGTCAAGAGCACGTAGTTCGGCTGGATCTGCTCCAGTATCAATGAGCACCTTATCCTTACTATTAATATACAAACTTCTTGAAAAGGGAACCTTACTATTATTAGCTCCTTCAATAATCATAATGGGACCGATTCGTCTCATCCATAACACCTCCATTTTACTATACTTTCTTTTCGAAATTTTCTGTTTTGTCGAATGAATACTCATTCATAATACCATATAATATCCATACCTTAAACCTTCTTTTTATTCCTTATGGATGAATAACCATCAGGATTGTCCTATGTAACATTCTTAGTTTTTTGGGTAAAAATAGCTTTTTTGGTAATGCTAAAAAAAATTGAATTAAAAAGGTGTTGCCTATGTTCAAATGGTTGTCAGGGAAAAAAGCCGAAGAAACACCAAAGGCTCATAGTTTAGACTTAGAGGAACTAAAGGAGCAGCTTAAAACTGAATTAAATGTCGGTACTGATCTTGTCTTCAGAACAATGAAAAGGGACGGGGAGAAGCTTATTTTCTGCCTGATGAGTTCATTAATTGATTCGACAAGACTTGATGATATCGTTATTAGATCCATATTAAACAATAAGGATATTGAATGGACTTGTGAATCTATTGCAAAAGTCTTACCTATGATTTCTATAACTGCAGTTAATCAATTAAATGAAGTAGTTGCCGGAATTAATGAAGGAAAAGTGTATATCTACGCAGAAGGGCAGCCCTATGGGATTCTAGCTGATGTTGAGAAGACCATTCAAAGAGGTCTAGAAAAAGCTGAAACAGAATCACTGGTTTATGGTCCGAAAATATCTTTTACTGAATCACTACAGGGTAACATGAATATTTTAAGGCACAACATCAAAGATGAAGATTTTTGTGCAGAAGACCTAACTGTAGGTAAACGATCAAAAACAAAAGCTAAGCTTATCTACATTAAGGGGATTGCTGATGAAGAAACAATCCAAACCTTTAGACAACGGGTTAAGGATCTAGACCTAGATTATGTCCCTGGAACAACGGTTCTTGGTCAGTATATTGAGAGCGACAGTTGGTCCGTATTTCCACAGTTAATGACAACAGAGCTCCCTGACCGTATATCTATAGCATTATATAGGGGGAAAGTGGCAGTATTATTAGACAGGAGTCCTGACTGTCTCTACGGTCCTACTTCCTTTTTCTCCTTTTTCGAATCAACGGAAGATGTTTATATGCGCTGGAACATGGGGTTGTTTTTACGGATGCTGCGGCTAGTGGCTACTTTTTTCTCCGTATTACTAACACCTGCTTATGTGGCTGTTTTAACCTATCACTATGAAGTCATCCCTTCCCCATTGCTGCTGTCTTTGGGGGAATCAAGGGCGAGAGTTCCCTTTCCACCCGTCATGGAAGCACTATTACTCGAATTTGTTATCGAATTATTACGAGAGGCAGGGGCTAGGCTGCCGACAAAAGTGGGTCAGACAATGGGTATTGTAGGAGGTATCGTAATTGGGCAGGCAGCAGTTGAGGCAGGATTTACAAGTAATATCCTGATTATCATCATTGCACTAAGTGCTCTGGGTTCATTTACGACGCCGAGTTATTTAATGGGTACTGCCATTCGAATCATTCGGTTCCCGATCATATTGATGGCAGGATTATGGGGAGGTATTGGGATCATGCTATGCTTCTGCTATTTCATTATTCATTTACTTAAATTAGAGACCATCGGAGGACCTTATCTTACACCCGTTTACCCTATTAGATTAAAGGATATTGGCTACAGCTTTTTCAAGCTGCCGCCGCAATATCTTTCATTCCGCCCCTTAACGAATCGAACAGATGACCAGGAGCGCTTTTCTAAAAAGAAGGCGAAACAAAAAAAGGATGTAGATGAATAGGAGCGAATAAAAATGAAGGTAAATTTACATCCAAAAGAAGGATTATTGTTCAATGCATTTATGCTCGCTTTCATCATCAACTCCGTACAGGTGGGAGTTGGGTTAGCCGGTTTGCCAAGAGTTGTTTATTTAGAAGCGAAGCACGATGCTTGGATTTCAGTTTTCTTAGCAGGGATTATCGTTTCGGTTGTTTTGGTATTTATGATCCAAATGCTCAAGCAATATGATAGTGCAGATTTGTATGGAATTCATGTTGATATATTTGGAAAATGGGCAGGGCATTCGTTGAATGTCCTCTACATGATTTATATGACATCGACTTTCTTTATCATTCTAATGAACTATGTTGAAATTGTTCAAGTATGGATCTTTCCGACCTTGCCAACTTGGCAGCTTTCCCTGGTTCTCATTTTGCTAGTCATTTATGCTGTTTATGGTGGAATAAGAGTTGTGGTTGGAGTGGCATTTTTTTCAGTTGTTGGGACCATTTGGCTGGCTGTAGTCATATTTGTTCCACTACAATTCGGTGATTTTACTCATTTGTTTCCCATTATGAATGCAAATGTGAAACAACTACTCATGGGAGCACATAGTACAACACTTTCAATGCTCGGATTTGAAATTATTATGTTTGTTTATCCATTTGTGAAAGAAAAGCAAAAGGCTATGTTTTTTGTACAAATGGGAAATTTGGTTACAACGCTTATATTTACTTTTGCGACACTCATTTCTATTGTTTTTTTTGCCTCTAATAGCCTTGAAAAGACGATCTGGCCGGTTTTATCAATGTTTAAGATTGTTCGACTCCCCAATTTAGAAAGGTTTGAATTTATTGCTGTTTCTTTTTGGATGCTCATTATTTTGCCTAATATGTGTTTCTATCTTTGGGCAGCTTCAAAGGGATTTTCTAGAATCCTTCGAAGAAAACAAAAATGGGGTGTTTGGATTATTGCCATTGCGGCCTTTGCAGGATCCTTCTTCATTAAGACAAGATATCAAATGAATACAATGACAGATTTGGTAGCGAAGTTAGGATTTTACTTTGCTTTTTGCTATCCTGTTCTTCTTGCAATGATTGTCTTTGTGAAAAAATGGTATAAAAGGAGGGAGAGTAAGCATGCAGAAACGTCGTAAATGGCAGAATCTGGTGATTGGGATAACTTCATTCTTTTTACTAACAAGCTGTGGAGTCGAAACGAAGCAATTGGAAAGGTTAGGTCTCATTACGGCGATTGGATTTGATTTAAAGAAAGAAAATCAAATCAAAGGGACCGTTGCGGTATCAAAATTTGACCCCATGGCCAAAGTGATGACCAACGTCATTTCTGCTGACGCGAATACCCTCCAAACCTTACGAGCAGAGGAAAATCTTGCAACCGACCAGAGACTTGAAATGGGGCAGCTCCGCTGTGTTATTTATAGTGAGGAATTGGCGGAAAAAGGAATCATTCAGCTTGTAAACGCACTAAATCGTGATCCAACAGTTGGGAATATGGTTTATTTAACGATTGCTGAAAAAGATGCTTTTTCAATCATAAGTATGGAAGAAAAGAAGATAAAGGTAAATATCGGAACTTATTTATATAATTTAATTAGACAAAACGTGGAAAGGGAGCTATTAATCTCACCGACACTTCACGAATTTAATCACAAGTTTTTTGATTACGGACAGGATCCGGTGCTGCCAATACTAAAAGTCAAAAAAGACAAGGTAGCCATTTCAGGAGTTGCTCTATTCAATGATGATAAAATGGTAGCAACGTTAAACAATGATAAGCTCTTTTATTTAAAACTTATAACAGATGAATATCGAACAGGATCAAAGGAATTAGAATTTAATCGCGATGAATTTTCGAAAATAATCAATGTACAAGGTGGACAGTCTTATGGGGAAATTTATAATAAATTATTTATAAGTATCGATAATTTACGCAGTAATACAAAAATTCATTTAATCAACAAAAAGAATCTAACTTTTAAAGTCGAGGTAAAAATGGATTCCAGATTGCTTGAAACTACGAATTATTTAGATTTAGGCAAACCTGCTAACATGAAGTTCATAGAGAAAAAAATAAATAAAGAAATGGAAAGTCAAATCAAAAAACTACTTTTGTTTTTCCAAGAAAAACAGGTAGACCCTGTTGGAATTGGTAATGAGTATATGGCTCATGTCCGCGGCAAGCCTATATCACAAAAAAAATGGAAAGAATTATATAAGAATGCTAAATTTGACGTTCAGGTAAAAAACACATTAACGAAAACAGGAACTATGGATTAATAAGCTGTTGTCTTTCTTCTTTTGTGAATGTTTGTTAAACTAATCACGAAAAGAAAAAGGTTGCGGGGGATTAATATGAAGGTTAGGTTATCGTTTCTTTTAGTAGTAATTGTGGCACTCCTATCTGCTTGTGGGCAGAAGGGGATTGAGAATCCGCTTGATTATCCAGTAAATGATTTTAAGGCTGTCACACAAGACAATAAACCATTTGAAAAGAAGAATTTGGACGGAAAAATCTGGGTTGCTGACTTTATTTTCACCAATTGCGCAGATGTTTGTCCACCAATGACGGCTAATATGACCAAGCTGCAAAAAATGGTTGTTGAGGAAGAGTTGAAGAATGTAGAGTTTGTATCATTTAGTGTCGACCCAACTGTTGATACACCCGAAAAACTAACAGGGTATGCAACGAACTTTGGTCTGAAGGATTATAATTGGACTTTCTTGACAGGCTATTCACAAGAATTTATTGAAACTTATGCGAGAGAAACCTTCAAAACGTTAGTAAAAAAACCACAAGAAGGTGACCAGGTTATTCATCAAACATACTTTTTCTTGGTGGGACCAGATCAAAAGGTTAAGAAAATTTACGATGGCTATAAAGAAGTACCATATGATGAAATGATTAGTGATATAAAATCGTTACAATAGACCTCCTCTGGGTCTATTTTTTTGGTAATGAATAGTATGTAGTACGAGCTTGTTTTGTATTATTTATGTTCTGTTATAATATCATTAGTAAGAGGGTGGTGAATTTAATGAAAAAAGTGTTCACCCTTCTCATTCTATCGGCATTTTTCTTAAGTTCTTGCAGTCAATCCAATCGATTGGAATTACATAAAGAACGGACTGCTTCAGCTGTTGTTTATGAAGAGATTCCTGACGATTTTGTCCCAAAGGAAATAAAAATTATTTCTGCTGGTGATTCTTTAACAGAAGGTGTAGGAGATAGTACAAATACTGGAGGATACCTGCCTTACTTAAGAACTTTGCTCGAGGAAGAAAAGGGAATTAAAGAAGTAGATTTTTATAACTTCGGTGTAAAAGGTAATCGTACCCCGCAATTATTAAATAGATTGCAGACAGAAGACATGAAAGAATCCCTTTCTACTGCTGATTTGGTAATATTGACGATTGGCGGCAATGACATTATGAAAGTAGTCAAGGATAATATTACAAATCTCGAGTTATCTATTTTTGAAAAAGAAAGAGAAGTGTACATTAAAAATCTCATCGAAATCATGAATTCCATCATTCGAGTAAATCCTGAAGCCTATATTGTTTTGGTTGGAGTATACAATCCATTTTCACAATGGTTTTCTGATGTGAAAGAGCTCGACAAAATCGTTTCAGATTGGAATGCTGCCAGCCAAAGCGTTGTTTCAAATTATTCAAATGCCTATTTTGTTGGAATAGAAGATTTATTTATTAATCCATCAGAAAGTTTATTGCATACCGATAACTTCCATCCTAACGATAAAGGGTATGAATTGATCGCAGAGCGATTAAACGAAACCTTAGAAGAACGAACATTACCTGATCTTGTAAAAAAAGCGTATATGGTCAGTAAAGAGGAGAATTAGCTTTCTATGAAAAATAAATGGAAAACGGGATTCTTTCTTTTATTGGGATTCATTGTCACTATTGTTATTATTCTTTTATCCTTAATCATGGTACCTGCTAATGAAAGCGGAAAAATCCAACAAACGTTACCCAATAACAAGAATGTTTCTTTCGAGGTTAAATCGAATAAGGAAGATCTCAATGTATTGATAAACCAATATATAAAAAAGGAAGCGGCGGATTCACCGATAGAATATAGTGTACAGTTGCAGGATGAAGTGGAGTTGTATGGAACCTTACAATTTTTTAGTCAAGAAGTAGATTTGAAGCTTACCTTCGAACCAGAGGCATTGGAGAATGGTGATTTGGTTCTAAAGCAAAAGTCAATTTCAGTTGGGAGCCTGCCTTTACCCGTTTCCTATGTACTTAGATTCATCAAAGAAAATTATAAACTGCCAAATGGTGTAGAAATTCATCCTAATGAAAAAATGATTCATGTAAACATGCAGCAATTAAAACTAAAAAGTGATGTTAGTATAAAAGTAAAGACATTTGATTTAATGAAAGATGATATTGCTTTTACGATACTCGTACCGGTTAATTAAGGTGGCTCATATCATGTGCCACCTTGTTTTTTTAATCTTTCAAAATCATTGCTTGAAAGGATGGTTCCCCTTCTGTAAGACCTAGCAATACAATGGTATAGGTTTCATTTGGACGAAACTGCGATTTTGGCAATGGGAGGATCACATTTTTCGTTCCAGCCTCTCTCACCTCTAAATCTACGGTCATCGGCATGATTCCTAAATAATCGGTAGCCTGTTTGTATGAAATGTTTGGAAAGACAACATCTCGGTCTTTTACGGCAATATCCAGGGCACCTGTATCAGAGGATAAATGCAGGAAACGTATTTTAGATTCGTTTGGCGGCACTTCTGGCTGAGTCAGGTAAGGCAACAGGCGCATTTTTTTCACAGAGTCAATAGCTGCTAAGGTATATGACTTACCAGGCTCAATCGTAATTCTCTTGTTGAGAACACTATCGACAGAATTTCCTGTTGGGTAAATATCAATGTGATGCTTTCCAGGCTTTAATGCTAAATAATTACTTGCGACTCTAAATGGAAGGCGCTTCACTTGCATTTGCCCATTTATATAAATATCGATATCCGGGGAATCTGGTGAGGTGTGCAGGAACCTGACCCTTCCATCGGTCTGGTTTTGTTGGATGTTACGCATCATCATCGCTTTATTCATATATTTTAAATGTTTCAGATAGTAATGCATGTGCAGGTTGGGGTTAGAGTATTTAAAATTATGAGCCAGCAAATCATACATTGCAGCCCTTTGAAGATAATCAGAATGATTTCTATTTCCAGACATACCATTTGCTCCTTTCTTTCGTTCTTTACAAATTAATTTATTCATGCATGTTTAGGTGGGTGTCTATATTTGGATTTTTTGTTTACAAATGGATAAAGTTGTCATATACTTAAAACAAATAAGTCGGAAGGCGGGTGAAGTGTAATGTTAAATGAAAAAACGTTAATTGCCGTGAATTTCAATATCGTTTGCACAGCCCGCGGATTCACCATTTAGGGGAATTCTCTACCCATTATTCCTTTGTGAAGATAAACCATGGGCTGTGTTGCCTATGGTTTTTTATTTTACTTTTTTTTGGAGGAATATGGATGAATTTAAATACAATTGGACTAACTGAAAAGATCAAAAATGACTTTCAAGCTTTAAAACAAAATGATGAGATGATAATCGGCCGAGTAGCCTTAGAACATAAGCATATGTATCGTGTATGGACGGAGCATGGCGACTTACTTTGTGAGGTTTCTGGAAGGTTTAATTTTGAAGCACTAAGTCGTGAGGATTACCCAGCAGTAGGAGATTGGGTGATTTTGAAACCGCGGGTAGACGAAGCCAAAGGAACCATATATGGAGTAATGCCTCGATATAGTAAATTTTCAAGAAAATCGGCAGGGAGAACAACTGAGGAGCAAATCGTTGCGGCAAACGTTGATACTGTTTTTCTTGTAAACTCATTAAATGATGATCTTAACTTAAGAAGAATTGAACGTTATTTACTGCTGACATGGGAAAGTGGTGCCAATCCTGTTATTGTTTTAAGTAAGGCGGATTTATGTGAAAATATTGATGAGAAACTTGCTGAAGTCGAAGCTATCGCCTTTGGCGGGGTACCGGTAATAGCGATTAGTGCAGAGTTAAAGAGTGGAATTGAAAAGCTTGAAGCTTACTTACAACCAGGGAAAACCATTGCATTATTGGGGTCATCAGGGGTGGGGAAATCAACCTTGACCAATTTGCTGCTGGGTGACGATAAGCAAGTGGTAAAGGATATTCGTGAAGGTGATGACAAAGGGCGCCACACGACCACTCACCGTGAACTGATTCAGCTTCCAAATGGCAGTGTGTTGATTGACACCCCAGGAATGCGAGAATTACAGCTTTGGGAAAGTGCGGATGGTTTAACAGAAACGTTTTCTGATATTGATGAATTGGGTGAAATGTGCAAATTTCGGGATTGTATGCATAAGGATGAGCCGGGCTGTGCTGTGCTGGAGGCGATTGAAGAAGGTACATTGGCTCAAGGACGTTTAAACAGCTACAATAAGCTCCAAAAAGAACTCGCCTATATCGAAAGAAAAGCCGACAAACGTGCACAAACCGAAGAACAGAAAAAGTGGAAAAACATTACCAAACAATCGAGGCAAAAAAAGAAAATGAAATAGGTAACTGCAGCCGAACCCGGGGACGTGGTTCGGCTTTTTGTACCGTTTTGGTCAGCAAATTGTATTTCTTATTAAAGATTCGGTATACTCATAGTCATAGCAAATAAAAACCAAAGGAGTGGGAATTGTGGAGGAAACGAAACAACAGGCAACATTTGCCGGCGGCTGTTTTTGGTGTATGGTGAAGCCATTTGATGAACAGCCGGGCATTATTAGTGTCATTTCTGGATATACCGGCGGTCATGTTGAAAATCCTACATATGAACAGGTGTGTTCGGAGTCAACAGGGCATTATGAGGCCGTTCAAATTACTTTTAACCCGGATATTTTTCCATATGAAAAATTGCTTGAGCTATATTGGCAGCAGATAGACCCAACCGATCCCGGTGGTCAATTTTACGACCGCGGTCAGTCATATCAAACAGCTATTTTTTATCAAGATGAAAAACAGAAAGAGCTCGCGGAACAATCCAAGCAAGCATTGCAGGAGAGCGGTCGCTTCAATAAACCAATCGTAACGCCAATTTTACCAGCAAAACCCTTCTATCCAGCTGAAGAATACCACCAACATTACTATAAGAAGAATAAAGCACATTATGAAGGATACCATGTAGGCTCTGGCAGAGCAGGATTTATCCAAACACATTGGGGGGAGAAGAATGAAAAATAAGGAAGAACTGAAAAAAGAATTATCGCCAATGCAATACGAAGTAACTCAAAATAATGGTACAGAGCCTCCTTTCCGAAACGAGTATTGGAATGAGACGAGAGATGGCATTTACGTTGATATCGTTTCAGGGAAGCCATTATTTAGCTCTCTTGATAAATATGACGCAGGCTGCGGCTGGCCGAGTTTCACCAAGCCAATTGTTGAAGAAGAAGTAATTGAAAAAGAAGATTACAGTCATTTTATGGTTCGGACAGAGGTAAGAAGTAAAACCGCTGATTCTCATTTAGGTCATGTCTTCGATGATGGACCGGGTCCAAATGGACTGCGATATTGCATTAACTCTGCTGCCTTACGCTTTATTCCGAAAGATAAGCTGGATGAAGAAGGATACGGAGCCTATAAGAAGCTGTTTGACGAAAATTAAAAAGCCGCATATCCGCGGCTTTTTCTATTGACCTTTTGCTTTTGAAGTGGAGGTCATTCCACCTGAAAGGATAAATTTCATGGCATCTTCGGGTTTAACGTCTATAATTTCTACTTGCTCTTTCGGGATTAAGAAGGTAAATCCGGCAACTTGAAATGTTTGCGGAACATAGACGGCCACATGGTTTTTAAGCGGACTATAAAAATCCTCTAGCTGTTCGGAAGTAATAAACCCCATACTCCTCATCTCTGTCCCAGGAATGACGACCAGAGCTACTTTTGAAAAAGACTTTTTCTCGCCTAAAAAGGATTGAACAGTATCTTTTATAACAGAGTAGATTGTTTTTACAACCGGAATTTTTTCCAGCCATTTATCAATCAGTCTAATAATGCTGCCAGTTATAAACTTTGTAGATAACCAGCCTAGCAGGGTGATTAATACAATTGTCGTTAGCAAACCAATGCCAGGAATGTAGTCTTCCTGAAGATAAGGTCTTAATGTATTGCCAAGCAATCCGTCGAGAAACAGAAAAGTTTTGTAAATAACAAAGATTACAAGAATAATGGGAACAATCGTCAAAATACCGTTAACAAAGCTCTTCAAGAGAGTTTTCAAAATATCATCACCTACATTTTCTTCATTGATTCTCATAATATAGGCGAATGCACAGACAGGTCAAGTACCTATTACATAAATTAAGAGTGTAAACAGACAAAAACCTTAAGGAGTGAATAGGTATGTACGGACAATTTGGTCATGGGTTTGGTCAAGATTGCTGTGGATTTGGTTATGCAGGACCATCAGTAGGTGGCTGCGGATGGGGTTATGGTACTTTCGTATTAATTGTGGTGTTGTTTATCTTATTAATCATTATCGGCGCTAGCTATTGCTGAACCTAAAAAGACTCAGGTAAAGTCCTGAGTCTTTTTTTGTTATTTTCAAAAAAAGAGCAAAACACGAACGATGTTATTTTTATTTTATAAATAGTTCGCTTTTAATGTTGACGCAAAGAAATATCTTTGATATATTTACCAAGGGTTAAGTAAATACGTCTTGGAGGTTTTGGACAATGGAAAATAGATATGATGTTATAGTAGTGGGTGCAGGCCCAGCGGGGATTTTTACCTGTTATGAACTTACACTAAAAATGCCGAACGCAAAGGTGCTGTTAGTGGATAAAGGGCATGATATTTATCGGAGAAATTGTCCAATTTTAGATAATAAAATAGAGAAATGTCCTCCGGCAGCAGGCAGGAAAGAATATGCAGGATGTTTGCCGGCATGCTCAATTACAGCAGGTTTTGGTGGAGCAGGTGCATATTCTGACGGTAAGTTTAATATCACGAGTGAATTTGGCGGTTGGATGACCGATTATCTTCCAGATTCTCAAGTTGTTGATTTGATTAAATATGTTGATTCTATAAATTTAAGTCATGGTGCAACAGAAAGTATTACCGATCCACTAACAGATAAAGTTAAGGACATCGAACGACGCGGCTATGCAGCAGGATTAAAACTCTTACGTGCTCAGGTTCGTCACCTTGGAACAGAGCAAAATCTAAAAATTATGAAAAGCATCTTTGAATACTTAAATGATAAAATTGAAATGTTATACAAAACAGAAGTTGAAGATATCATTACTGAAAGAACATCTGATGGACATACCATTAAGGGAATAAAGCTTAAAGGCGGAAAAGATCTTTATGCTGAAAAGGTCGTTATTACCCCTGGAAGAGACGGCTCCAAATGGCTGACCGAGGTTTTAAAGGCTCGTCGTCTCAAGATGAGTAGTAACCAAGTAGATATCGGCGTTCGTGTTGAAACATCTGATATCGTTATGCAGGAAATTAATGAGAATTTATATGAAGGAAAATTTGTTTTCAATACCTCTGTTGGAACAAGAGTGCGTACATTCTGCAGCAATCCATCAGGGCATGTCGTGGTTGAAAATCATTCCGGTATCATGCTAGCTAATGGGCATGCTTACAAGGATCCGAAGCTAGGGAGCCCAAATACCAACTTCGCTTTGCTTGTATCGCATACATTTTCAGAGCCTTTTGATAAACCGACTGAATATGCACACGAGGTGTCACGACTTGCGAATGCTCTTTCAAATGGCGGTTTAATCGTTCAAAAGTATGGAGATATTTTAAAAGGACGCCGTTCAACAGAGAGAAGAATTAAAGAGGGATTCATCGAACCGACATTAAAAGAGGCGGTACCTGGAGACCTTGGCTTAGTTCTTCCGTATAATACACTTAAGAGTTTAATAGAGATGACTGAGGCATTGAACCAAATTACGCCAGGATTAGCTTCAGAACACACATTGTTCTACGGAGTCGAAGCAAAATTTTATTCTGCAAGGCCAAAGCTCAATGATAAGTTTGAATCAGAAATCAGCGGATTATATGTTGGTGGAGATGGCGCTGGTATCACTCGCGGTCTTGCTCAAGCAAGTGCATGCGGTGTCTGGATCGCAAGAGATATCATCAAAAAAGCTGCAACAGAACCAAATAAAGAAGTCGTTATCGCCTAAACCCGCAAATTAAGCGGGTTTGTTTTTGTTTGAAAGCAAATATCTGCGCTACCCCCAATACCGCATTTTTGTAGTAAACTATTTAAAAAGGAGGGATTCATAACTATGCTGCCAAATCGATTATCTCCCGGGGATGAAATTAGGGTGATTGCGCCATCCACGAGTATGGCGGTTATCAAAGGGAAGCAAGTAGAACTTGCAACACAGCGTTTAAATCAGCTGGGTTTTACCGTCACGTTTGGAAAACATGTGGAAGACCACGATGAATTTTTCACGACTTCAATTGAACAAAGGATTGAAGATTTACACGATGCCTTTCGAGACCCAAATGTGAAAGGAATTTTGACTGCACTCGGAGGTTATCATGCGAACCAGTTACTAAAGTACATAGATTACGATCTAATCAAAAAAAATCCTAAAGTTTTTTGCGGCTACAGCGACATCACAGCATTAAATGCTGCAATCTATAAAAAACAGGCTTAGTCACGTATTTGGGACCATTTTTTTCAACATTTGGTGTGAAATATGGAATAGATTATACGCTCCAATCTTTCCTAGAAGCTGTAACGAATGACGCACCCTATGAGGTGTATCCTTCACCTACCTGGAGTGATGATAAGTGGCATCTGGATCAGGAGGAACGCACCTTTATAGAACAGGAAAACTATTTGGTCATCCATGAAGGTGATGCAGAAGGAAAACTGGTTGGCGGGAATTTAAGTACGCTGCACCTATTGCAAGGAACGGAATTCATGCCGTCACTAAAGGATTGTATTCTTTTTATCGAGGAGGATAATGAAGCACATATTCATTCTTTTGACCGCGTGCTTCAATCTTTGCTTCAACTCCCTGATGCAGCCAGTATAACAGGAATTCTCATTGGCAGGTTTCAGAAGGATTCAAACGTAACAGAAGCTGCAATTAAAAGGGTCATCGCAACAAAAAGTGAACTAAAAAATATACCTGTAATCGCAAATGTGAATTTTGGCCATGTTCAGCCTATTGCCACTATCCCAATGGGAGTGAACGCAGCGGTAAGTGGTTCAGGAACCACAACTACTATTACCATAAATGCATAAAAAGGGGGACCGAAATCCCCCTTTAACCAATCGTAACCTTTTCTTTTGGATAATGAATTTTCTCCTGGCTATTATCTTTGCCTCTTAAAATCAGCAGGCACGTAACAATCCCCAATCTTCCGATAAACATCAACAGGATAATGAGAATTTTCCCGAATGTAGTTAATAACGGGGTTAAACCCATTGATAATCCATTAGTTCCAAACGCAGACGTTACTTCAAACACTACTTGGATCAAGGTTCCTTTTTCCGTAATTGATAGAATTAATATCGAGAGCAAACAAAGGGCTGCCGCAGTTGAAATCACAATAAATGATTTAATAACATCCTCCGTATGCAGTTCTCTTCTAAATACTTTAATTGAACCTTTTCCCCTCGCATAAAAGAAAATCGCTAATAAAACAATTGCAAACGTCGTGGTCCGAATTCCACCGCTGGCGCTGCTGGGTGAGCCGCCAATGAACATTAAAACGGACATAAAGAGCTGATTGCTGACGGTAAATTCATTTATATCCATAGTAGCTAAACCTGCACTTTTGGTGGTCACTGAATTAAATAGTGAATAAAAAAACGTTTCATGCCAGGATTTATCAGCAAAAAAATGATAACTATCAAGTAAATAAATGATCAGACCTCCTACGATTGTTAGAATGACAAAAGTAGATGTAGTTAATTTTGTAAACAAGGTAAAATGATATCTTTTTTTACTTTTTAAACTTAAGAAGAATTCATAAACCTCAACAATAACGGGGAATCCAATTGCTCCGATAATCATCAGAAAAATAATAACTGTTTGTGCAAAGTAGTCATTATTAAAGGGTATTAATGAACTTCCTGTAATATCAAATCCTGCATTTGTAGTGGCACTAATCGAACCGAAAAATCCATGCTTAAAAGCAGATAAGGGGCTTTCATAGTAGTTTAAGAATCGTAATCCTAAAATAATTCCTCCAATAAATTCAACCGAAATGATGGTAATAAAAACCCGTTTAGCCAGCTGTACTAAACCAGATAAGTTAGATTGATTTTGGTCCACCATAATCAGTTGCCGTTCCTTTAAACCTACTTTTTTACCTATCATAATCCATAGGAAGGTACTAAGTGACATCACACCTAATCCACCTATTTGGAGGATGATACATAAGAGAAAAATGCCAAAATGATTAAATGTATCTTTTAAGGAGATGACACTTAGACCTGTTACACTTACAGCACTAGCAGATGTAAATAAGGCATCAATATAACTAATGGATGCATTTTCACGATGTGCCAACGGTATTTTTAGAAGTAACGTAGAAATGATTAACGCAGATAAGTAAAAAATAACAATTAATTGAATCGTTGATAATTCTTTCTTTTTAGAAAACGGCTTTTTTGGTATATTCATTTAATCCATCCTTATGTAAATCTAAGTGTAATTTTATATGAACCACCCTAAAAAGTAAAAGATAGTTTTCTATTAGAAAAGTAACCGCAGAC
Organism: Neobacillus driksii; assembly: GCF_013409995.1. GTDB lineage: Bacteria > Bacillota > Bacilli > Bacillales > Cytobacillaceae > Neobacillus > Neobacillus driksii. The sequence continues at coordinate 101,196 of NZ_JACCBX010000003.1, read as the reverse complement.
TGAGGTGTTTATCCCTTTTAAATCTAAATAAGATGAAAGTATTAAAAAACTCGCTCATACAATGAACTAAAAGGGGAAGTGGTGTCAGGTTGGAACGTACGTATCTCATAAAACCAGCACTCGATGATATCCTGCCGATAATTGATTACGGCAAAGGGGTTTATTTGTATGATCGGGAAGGAAAGAAATATCTTGATGGTGCCTCAGGCGCTGTCACCGCGAATATTGGCCACGGAGTATCCGAAATTATTGAAGCAATGCAGGAACAAGCAAAAAAAATATCGTTCGTTTATCGCTCTCAATTTACGAGTGAAGCAGCTGAAAAGCTGGCTGAAAAAATTTCAGCACTTACTCCACGAGACTTAAATTGGTGCTTCTTTGTTAATAGCGGTTCTGAAGCGGTTGAAACAGCAATGAAAATGGCGATTCAATATTGGCAGGAAAAGGGTATACAAACCAAAACGAAGGTGTTATCTAGGTGGGTCAGCTATCATGGAATAACTTTAGGTGCACTTTCATTGTCTGGACATACAGGAAGAAGAGCGCGATTTGTTCCGCTGCTCGAAGATTTTCCAGTAATAAATCCCCCTTACTGCTACCGCTGTCCCTACAGCCTTCGTGCACCATCCTGCGGTTTTCTATGTGCACAGGAGCTTGAACATGCTATTAAACGTATTGGTGCGCAACATATTGCCGCCTTTGTCGCAGAACCGGTAATCGGAGCTGCAGGCGGTGCCATTACTGCTCCGAAGGATTATTTTAAAGTAATCAAAAAGATCTGTGATGAAAATGACATCCTTTTTATTGCGGATGAGGTTATGACAGGTTTTGGACGAACGGGATCTATGCTTGCAATGGAACAATATGAGGTTATCCCAGATATTGTGGCATTAGGTAAAGGGATGGGGGCAGGCTACGCACCAATAGCTGCGGCACTCGCAAGTGAAAAGGTCATTGAGCCCATTTTAGCGGGCACAAAAGTGGTGATGAGCGGACATACCTTAAGTGCAAATCCACAATCCTGTGCCGTTTCTCTCGCCGTACTGGAATATTTAGAAAAAAATAAGATTGTTAGTAGGGTAGAATCAAAGGGAGAATACCTAATGAATCTCCTGCTACAATTAAAAAATCAATATTCCTTTATCGGTGATATTAGGGGGAAAGGCTTATTGATTGGAATTGAATTTGTCGAGGATGCCGCCAATAAAACTCCTTTTCCTCGAAACGCACAAGTCACCCATACCATGATTACTCTTGCAAAAGAAAAAGGCCTGCTCGTTTATCCAGCTGGTGCTGGTATTGATGGGGTAACCGGTGACTCAATTATCGTTTCGCCGCCATTAACAATTTCGAAAAGTGAAATAGAAGAATTAGTTTCTCTGTTAGCAGAAACATTTGAAGGTTTTTCAAAGCAAATGAAGTCGGGCGGTGGTGTTTAGATGGAGAATCCATTTGGAAAAATTACAACCTTAGAAAAGGTTTTGGAACTCTTCTCTAACGGAATGACGTTAATGTTTGGGGGATTTGGCGGTGTCGGAACCCCGCCGACGCTCATTGATGGAATCCTCGAAAAAGGGATCCGGGACATCACATTAATTGGAAATGATACTGGATTTCCACATATCGGCATTGGAAAACTAGTGAGTCAGGAAAGGGCAGTAAAAGTGATTGCCTCTCATATTGGTTCCAATCCAATTGCCGGTAAACTCATGCACGAAGGAAGGCTTGAGGTGGAATTTTCACCGCAAGGGATATTAGCAGAAAGAATACGTGCTGGGGGAGTTGGTCTCCCAGCGATTCTAAGTGATATTGGAATGGACAATGAACTCGTATCAAAAAATAAACCCCATTTTCTCCTCAACGGGAAGGACTACTTAATTGAAACAGCTTTAACCGCAGAAGTATCAATCGTTTATGCCAAAAAAGCAGACCCCTATGGAAATTTAATTTATGACAAAAGTGCTCGAAATACGAATCCACTTGTGGCAATGGCTGGAGATATTACCATTGCAGAGGTAGAGGAAATCGTTCCGCTCGGAAGCCTTGACCCTGATGAGATTATTACTCCTGGTGTGTTCGTTGACCATATTATTCCTTCGAAGGGAGTGAACTGGAAATGGGCTTGGGAGTAGATTTTCGCAATACGATTGCCAAAAGAGCAGCAGAAGAAATCCACAATGGAATGGTGGTAAACCTAGGTATTGGAATTCCCTCCTTAGTTCCCAACCATTTACCGAAGAACATGATGGTCATGTTCCATGCTGAAAATGGGATTACAGGAATGGGACCAAGCCCAGAAAAAGGGATGGAAGATGAGAATTTATGTAATGCAGGCGGCTTTCCGGTTACCTTGAATCCAGGTGGTTCTTACTGTGATAGCGCTGTGGCATTTGGGATGATACGACGAGGACGGGTGGATATCACCATTTTGGGTTCCCTGCAAGTCAGCGCACAGGGGGACTTGGCAAACTGGATTGTTCCAGGAAAAAAAGTCCCTGGGATGGGCGGTGCGATGGAACTGGCCCAAAAGGCAAGAAAAGTAATTGTATTAATGAATCATTGTGATAAGGCAGGAAATCCAAAAATCGTCACGTCTTGCACGTTACCGCTAACCTCTGCTGCATGTGTGGATATGATCATAACAGAATTGGCCGTATTCAAGGTGACTCCTGATGGATTATTGTTAACAGAATTGTTCGCGCCATACGATTTACAGATAGTCGCCAATAGGACTGAATGTGATTTTATGGTAAGTGATACGATCCGGAAAATAGCCAATTAATCTCACCCATTCTTCTGAGGAAGGAGTGAAAGTATTGAAAAATCATGCAGAATTAATCAAGCAATGGCTGAAGGACAATCGGGCTAGAGGAACCCGGTTTTTACAAATCCTAGTCCAAGAGAATAGTACAAGGGGAAATGAAAGCAGTGCACAGGCTGTCATCATTGAAAAATGCCGGCAGTTAGGATTGGATCTTGATATTTGGGAAATTGACCGGGATGAGTTAGAGGGGCATGAGGCATTCTGCTGTGACCGTCAGAGTTTTGAAGGGAATCCGAATGTAGTGGCTCTGTTAAAAGGAACGGGAGGCGGGAAATCAATCATCCTAAATGGTCATATCGATGTGGTACCGGTCGGCGATGAGAAGAACTGGGAACATGATCCATTTAGCGGACATATTGAGTGCGGTAAACTCTATGGCCGCGGAAGCACAGATATGAAGGGTGGGACCGCAGCGCTTATTATGGCAATCGAAGCAATTATTGCTACGGGAATCAAGCTTAAAGGGGATATTATTTTTCAAAGTGTGATAGAAGAAGAAAGCGGAGGTGCTGGTACGCTTGCTGCGGTCATAAGGGGCTACCAGGCCGACGGGGCAATTATCCCGGAACCAACGGGTATGAAGATTTTTCCGAAACAGCAGGGTTCGATGTGGTTTAGGATTACCGTGAAAGGCAGGGCAGCACACGGAGGAACGAGATATGAAGGTATTAGCGCCATCGAAAAAGCCGTACTAGTGATACAAAAACTGCAGCAATTAGAGAAGAATCGTAATATTAAAATCACGGATCCGCTATTTAACAGCATACCAATTCCAATCCCGATTAACATTGGAAAAATAAATAGCGGCGAGTGGCCGTCATCTGTTCCTGATCTGGCTATTATTGAAGGAAGAATGGGTGTATCCCCTGAAGAGACAATTTCCGCCGCTCAAGGAGAAATGGCAGCTGTATTGGATGGACTAAATCAACAAGATGAATGGTTCCAAGAAAATCCACTTGGGATTGAGTGGTTTGGGGGAAGATGGCTTCCTGGGAATCTGGAAGTCGATCATCCATTAATGAAAACACTCTCTGAGAGTTTTATAGAAATTAAAGGTGAGAAGCCTGTCATTGAAGCTAGCCCATGGGGGACGGATGGCGGTATTCTCTCAAATGTGGGAAATACACCTGTGGTTGTTTTTGGGCCAGGAATAACTGCCACGGCTCATGACGCTAACGAACACATTCTTTTGGAGGAAATGTTTGCTGCATGCAAGATTATAGCTCTAACACTATTAAAGTGGTGTGAAGTCAGTGAATAAGATGAAATCCCTTCGAACTAGTAGAATTTGGTACAATAGTAAAATATGAATCTTTCATGTGGAGGGATTGGGATGAAGATGAAGAAAGACTTATGGATAGGCGGCGAATATCGAAGTGCTTCTTCCTATATGGAGCTGAAAAATCCATTTAACTTGGAGAGCCTTGCACAGATAGGTATTGCCAGCCATGAGGATGTGCAGGCAGCAATAGCTGCCGCCGAACAAGCTCAAGTAAAAATGGCAGAACTGCCTGCCTTTGAACGGGCAGAAATACTGGAAAAAGTAGTACAATTTCTTAAGGATGACCGTGAAGAATGTGCAAGAATCATCGCGTTGGAGGCGGCAAAACCACTAAAAGCAGCTAGAACGGAAGTAGACCGAACGATTATGACCTATACCTTCGCTGCCCATGAAGCGAGAAAAATTCATGGTGAAACCGTGCCAATGGACGCTGCTCCTGGTGGGCAGGGGAGGCTCGCTTTTACAGTCCGGGAACCCTTGGGTGTCATAGCAGCCATCACTCCGTTTAATTTCCCTATGAACCTAGTTGCCCATAAAGTAGGGCCGGCAATTGCAGCCGGAAATAGTGTGATTCTAAAACCTGCAAGTCAAACGCCATTATCTGCTTATAAGATAGCTGAATATTTTCACCGTGCAGGGCTGCCTGCTGGTGCACTTAATGTCATTACCGGAAGCGGCCGCAGTATTGGTGATATACTAATGAAAGATGAACGTATCAAAATGATTACCTTTACGGGGAGTCCTGAAGTGGGGCGCTATATCCGTGAAAATTCGGGATTAAAACGGGTAACACTAGAATTAGGGTCAAATTCGGCATTGATTGTCGATGAAGGAGTAGGTTTAGATCAAGTCATCCCTAGGATTGTCAATGGAGCCTTTGCCTATCAAGGTCAGGTTTGTATTTCCATTCAAAGGATATTTGTTCATGAAAACATATTTGAGACTTTTGTGAAACAGTTCGTAAGTGAAACGCAAAAGTTGAAGGCTGGAAATCCATTAGAGGAAGATACGGACATTTCAGCGATGATTACTCGTTTTGATGTACAGAGGACACAAAGCTGGGTTGATGAAGCTGTCAAGAATGGCGCTGAATTGAGGCTGGGCGGCGGAGCGGAAGAAGGAATTTTCCAGCCAACTGTTCTTGTAAATGTTCCAACTACCGAAAAGATAAGTTGTGAAGAAGTATTTGCTCCTGTAGTTCATATTAATACATTCACTGAATTTAATGAAGCGATCAATTTGGTGAATGATTCAAAATATGGGCTTCAAGCAGGAATTTTTACGAATGATATTCATAAAGCACTTCAAGCAGCAAAAAAACTTGAGGTAGGCGGTGTCATGATAAATGAAATCCCTACATTTCGAGTTGACCAAATGCCATATGGCGGGGTAAAAATGAGCGGAATGGGCCGAGAAGGCATTAAATATGCGGTTGAAGAAATGACTGAACTAAAGCTGATTAGCTTTAAAACAGTGTAGAAGAAAATGTCTGGCTGATTTCCAGTCAGGCATTTTTTGTAAATGGGTAATTGGCATTGGGGGATTCAGTGTTTGGATTCAGCTATACACCAACCAAACACATAGGTTTACGAAGCTTGAACTAGAGGTTTATTCGAGGAGAATGGTCCTCATAAAGGGTTCATGAAGCCCAAAAAGTAAGAGAAAGAGAGGAAATGGTCCTCATGAAGGGTTCATGAAGCCCAAAATGAAAGAGAGTGAGAGGAAATGGTCCTCATGAAGGGTTCATGAAGCCCAAAATGAAAGAGAGTGAGAGGAAATGGTCCTTATGAAGGGTGTGAAGCCCAGGCGAATATGTGCACATGAACTTTGTTTAAAACTAGAATACGAATGGAGTGTCGGGGATGAATCAAAGTGCTTCCACCATTCATATTGAGGAAGATAGATTATATTTAGAGGCTTATCTTGATCCCTTTAATAAAAGAATCCGGATTGACGATTATCGCGGTAATACTCAACTAGTGCTGGAAAAAGCGGAGGAGTTAGCACACATGCACCACGTCGAAAAATTAATTATGAAAGTACGGTCAGAAGATTTTTTACACCTATTAGAGAAGGGTTTACAGCCGGAAGCTGTAGTGGATCGATATTTTCTCGGATCTGATGCCCATTTTTTTTCGAAGTTTTATACAGTGGAACGAAAGAAAAATGATCATTGGATTACAGAGGACGGAATGATTCACAGCATTTATCAATTAGATAGCAGCTTCGATAAACCCTATCCGACGAAGGAGTATGAATCAAAGAAAGCAGATGAATCTTGTGCAGAAGAGCTTTCGGGGTTATACCGCGAAGTGTTTCAAATATACCCCACACCGTTACATGACCCAGATTATGTTAAAAAGACCATGAAGGAAGGGACCGTTTATTACGTTTTCTTTCATCAGGGGAAAATTGTCAGTGCTGCATCTGCTGAAGTAAATTCATTTTATAAAAATGCTGAATTAACAGATTGTGCAACCTTAAAGGAACACAGAAAATATGGGTTAATGAAAATTATTCTCCGGGAGCTAGAGGGTGAGCTTAAACAGCAGGGAGTATACTGTGCGTATTCGATAGCAAGGAGTTTATCCTTTGGAATGAATGCGGTGTTATACCAGCTCGGATATAAGTATCGCGGCAGGCTAATGAATAACTGCTATATTTATGACAAGCTTGAGAATATGAATATGTGGGTAAAGAATCTGGCAAATGGCTAATTTTTCGGCTCTATGTGCTGAATTTTTGGCACCCCTAAAGCGAGGTGAAGTATTGGTGCAATTAACTGCGTTAACGCAGGAAGTTCTTTCAGCTATCCTGAAAACCATCGATGAAGGAATCCATGTGGTCGATACAGAAGGTAAAACCATTTTCTATAATGAGGTAGCAGCAAGGCTTGATGGAATGAATGTCAAGGAGGTTCAGGGTAAAGACCTGCTGGACGTTTTTCCTTCCTTAACTGAGAATTCAAGTACGCTGCTCAGGGTAATTAAAACGGGCAAACCTATCTATAATCAGACACAGGTTTATGTAAACATCCATGGAGCAAGAATTGATACCATAAATACCACACTTCCTATTTTTGTGGATAAACAAATTATTGGTGCGGTTGAGATTGCAAAAGATTATACTCGGTTGAAGCAGCTATCAGAAAGTCTATTAGATTTACAAAAAAATGTGAATAAAAATAATAAGAAAAAAATAGCGAAAAACATCAAATATACTTTAGATGATTTAAAAACAATTAATCCGATATTCCAGAGCCTGAAGGACGAAGCTAAAAAGCTGGCAAAATTAGACTCTCCCATTCTTGTATACGGAGAAAGCGGTACAGGAAAGGAATTATTTGTGCAAGGTGTTCATCACGAATCCCTTCGCGGGGAAGGACCGTTCATTGCTCAAAACTGTGCAGCCATCCCAGAAACATTGCTTGAAAGCATTCTTTTTGGCACTGCAAAAGGGAGCTACACAGGAGCTGTTGAAAGAAAAGGTCTTTTTGAGTTGGCAGATGGAGGAACATTGTTTCTCGATGAGCTTCATACCATGCCGATTGAGCTACAGGCAAAGTTATTGCGTGTCTTAGAGGATGGGATCATAAGAAGGGTTGGAAGCTCACAAAATATTTCCGTTGATGTACGTATCATTGCAGCCATGAATGTCCACCCAAATACAGCGCTTCAGAATCAAAAGCTACGCTCTGACCTGTATTACCGCCTAAATGTGTTTACTTTTTCACTGCTCCCTCTTAGAGAACGGAAAGAGGATATCCAGTTGCTGACCCAATATTTTATTGCGTTTTTTAATAAGTCATTGCAGAAAAAGATTAATGGAGTCGAGCAAAAAGTAAAAGGTCTCTTTTTGGATCATCCTTGGCCAGGGAATGTAAGAGAGCTGAAGCATACGATTGAATACATGATGAATGTTTGCGATGACGAAATCTTGGAAGTGAAAGACCTCCCCATTATGATGAAACAGCTTGCAGCAGGGAATGAAAATAGTGACAACAATTTATCTCTAAGAAAAAATCTCGAAGAACTAGAAAAAAAACTGATCCACACTGCACTCGACCTATCAACTGGAAATGTCAAACAAGCAGCCGAGCTGTTAGAAATTCCAAGGCAAACCTTACAATATAAGATCAAAAAGCTACGAGAATAACTGCCGAAAAATCGGCGTTTTTTTTTGAAATCATCACTTAAAAATCTATAATATTGTAACCTTACCCGGACTAAGTGCATTGGCATAGTTCTTGCATAATATCTTAGTAAAGTAGGGTAAGGAGGAAATACAAATGAAACAGACATTATACAAGCCAAATAGGCATTGGAAAGATATAGAGCTATGGAAAGATGTAAGCGAGGAGCAATGGAATGATTGGCTGTGGCAGCTCACCAATACCATCCGTACACTAGACGATTTAAAAAAGGTAATCAATTTAACCCCAGATGAAGAAGAAGGCGTTAGAATTTCAACAAAGACAATCCCGCTAAATATAACACCGTATTATGCTTCACTAATGAACCCGGATGACCCACGCTGCCCAATACGGATGCAGTCTGTTCCAATATCTAAAGAAATCCATAAAACAAAATACGATCTTGAGGACCCATTGTATGAGGATGAAGATTCACCAGTTCCGGGATTAACACACCGGTATCCAGATCGCGTTCTGTTTCTCGTCACCAATCAATGCTCGATGTATTGCCGTTATTGTACAAGGAGACGCTTCTCGGGACAAATCGGAATGGGGGTTCCAAAGAAACAGCTGGATGCGGCCATTAACTATATCCGTCAAACACCGCAAGTTCGAGATGTATTAATATCTGGCGGTGATGGTCTTCTTATTAATGATAATATCCTAGAATATATATTGAAAAACCTTCGTGAAATTGACCATGTAGAAATCATTCGAATTGGAACACGAGCACCTGTAGTATTTCCTCAGAGGATTACGGAGGACCTTTGTAACATTTTAAAAAAATATCATCCAATTTGGTTGAATACTCATTTTAATACATCCATTGAAATAACAGAAGAGTCTAAAAAGGCTTGTGAAATGTTAGCGAACGCAGGTGTCCCAGTCGGGAACCAATCGGTCATCCTTGCCGGTATTAACGACAGTGTTCCAATTATGAAAAAGCTCATGCATGATCTCGTGAAAATTCGTGTACGACCATATTATATTTATCAATGTGATTTGTCCGAAGGAATTGGTCATTTCCGGGCACCTGTTTCTAAAGGTCTAGAAATTATCGAAGGATTGCGTGGTCATACTAGTGGCTATGCGGTACCAACTTTTGTCTTGGATGGTCCTGGCGGCGGCGGGAAAATTTCACTTCAGCCCAATTATTTAATTTCACAAAGTGCAGAAAAGGTTGTTCTCAGGAACTTTGAAGGCGTCATTACCTCGTATCCTGAACCAGAAAATTATAAGCCTGGAACAGCAGAGGCTTATTTTAAAGAGGTTTACCCAGATATGGAGGAGAAACGATCCAATATCGGGATAGCAGGAATTATGAATGACCAGCATTTTAATCTTGTTCCAGAGGGTCTAACAAGACTAAATCGTCGTAAAGAATACATTCAAAATCCTAACCATTCCACACTCAAGGACAAACGAAGTAAACGTGATGAATTGAAGGAAAAGAAATTCCAGGCATTGCAGAATAAACCAGCCTCTGCTGAAAAAAATGAGTCTGATGGGAAGCAGCCTCAGGAAGAATAGAGGGATCCAATATGGAATTATTATGTGAATGGTGTGGTCAGGCGGCCGAAAAAGGAGAGAATACCGTCTATTGGGAGCTGCCAGACGGCACTAGAGCGATTCAGATTACAGAAACGCCGGCAGTTGCTTGCGAGGATTGTAAGATGGTATATCAAACTGATGAGATTATTAAGAAAATTGAGGATCAATTATTTTTGATTGATACGAAAAAAATAGGAAAATGTATCAGTTATGAGGAGTTAATGGCTCTTCCGAGACTTTTAAAGAGGAATTATTTTGACTTTTCATAATCAAAACCCCTATCTGCTGATAGGGGTTAATTTTATCATTCTGTTTGGATGGATTTGGCAGCATTTTTTCTTGCTCTTAAAAATTTAACCAGGTTTAATACAATGGTCTTCATGACTGCGTAAAATGGAATAGCGAGTACCATTCCTAGCACGCCGGCTAAATTTCCAGCAGCCAGTAAAATAATAATAATCGTTGCTGGATGGGTGTCTAGGCTTTTTCCAAGAATAAGCGGTGATAATACATTGCCTTCAATCTGCTGCGCGATGAGAATCACTATAATTACTAATAATGCTTTCGTAGGTGAATCAAATAAAGCTACGATGACGGCTGGTGCTCCTCCAAGAATTGGGCCGATATAAGGAATAATGTTGGTAAATGCTACGATTAAGGCCATGACGAGTGCAAATGGTAAATCAATGATCAGGTACCCGATAAATGCAAGTGTACCCACTGCCAAAGCTACAGTCACCTGTCCCTGAATATATGCAGAAAGAGTCTCCCCTGTCTCTTTCAAAATCGATAGTCCTTCCTCCCTGTACGCAGTTGGAAGAAATTTCGAGATAGCTGTAGGGAACTTGTGCCCATCTTTAAACATATAGAACAATAAAAAAGGAACCGTAACGAGAATAATCGCAATATTGGTAATAACACCAAGGATGTTCGTAATGCTGCCAGTAATCGCGTTTGGCAGGGTATTGGCGAATTCTATAAGCCTTGTCTGTATAGTCTCAAGAATATCCTTTTGCTCATCCATGATCCATTTAAATTCAGATGATTTCATAACACTGTCAATAAATTTCATGGTTTTGTCTGCATATACTGGAAGTTCGTTAGCAAGTGCGGTAAATTGTTTTGTAATAGCAGGAATTAGGTTTCCAATCGCAAGTACACATAGGAGTATAAAGACAACATAAATGATAATGATGGCCAATAGCCTGGGAACTTTATGACGCTGCAAGAAATTGACAACTGGATTAAGTAAAAAGTAAAGAAAGCCCGTAATCAGAATGGGGAAAAAGATGGTTGAAAAAAAGATTCCGATTGGTTCAAATAAGAAGGATATCTTAGTTGAAACCCAAATGATGGTTAAAATTAACAAGACCTGAATTAACCAGTATTGAAATTTTTTCTTTGCCAATGTATGTACCTCTGTTTCTTTATATATTTGGTAAAATTATATCAAATCTTACTCTGTTATAGTATCTTTAAGTTAATTCAATTTTTGTCACAGGATAGAAAGGCGCTAAGTTATGATTAAATCATTTTATCACTTCTTAATGAAATACCGGCACCCGGAACCAAAGGATGCCATCAGTGTGTTTGCAAATGAGGCTTTTTTGGACCATAGCTTCCCAAAAACATCGGAAGACTACCATGAGCTCAGTTCATACCTTGAATTTAATGGTCATTATCTAGAGTCCATGACTATATTTGATGAAGCCTGGGATCTTTATTTGCTATCTGAAAGTAATTGAATTTATGTAATTCCCTTTAAATCGTCTCTCGAAAAAGAGGCGATTTTTCTTTTATCCGTTGTGAGCGATACTTCGAATGGTGCATATACTATTGTAATCAAAATTCACGACTCATCATTGAGAGGATGGAGGATATGAAAAGAAGGAATATACCGAAGTATAAGGTCGGTGATACGGTCGTGATAACGATGTATGGTACAGTTGGCAAAGTAACAGATGTCAAGTTGATTGACGGAAATTATGTATATGAAGTGAATAAAAGTGATGGTCTTTTTGTTGAATCAGGACTACAGCTTCTTTCAGAATACGAAGGAACTTTGGTGGAACAGGAACAAATTGATATCGAATATAAATTCTTTTTCGGTGATTTAGTACAGGTCGCTGGATATGGCTCCGATTTGTTTAAAATTGTCGGGTTTCGAACAGAAATTTGGCGCTACAAAGAAGATGCATGGGAAGATGTTATCTACGAACTATCAAGGATTAGTGACGGGGAATGGCTAGAAGCTGGTGAAGAGGAAATGACACTCGTTGCAGACGCTGAGAGTGCGGATACTTTTATTCAAAAGTTAGGGCTTCTTTACCTAGTAAATAATGAAGAGAAGCAGCAGGTGGCAATTTCAAAAACACAAAAAAACATCGTGAGAAAAGCAGAACTTGAAGAAATTGAACGAAAAAAGGAAAAGAAACAGCTAATCGATAATTTATTAGACATTTTTAATGATTACAAAATTCTATATAACATGTTCAACGATCAGGAGTATTATCAAGTTATGCGAGTCATTCTTAGAAAATTAAAAAGTGTCGTAAATGACGATGGTAAAAGCCATGTCTAGCTTTTACATTTTACCAAGTGGAAATGGACACTAGTAAGTAAATAACTAAAGGAATCCCACCCCATTTTATTAGAAAAAAAAGACCGTCTAAAATCTTCTCAAAGGCAGTGATGATTAATCCATCCTCCTGATTTACATCTTCCAAAATAGCTTCAAATTTTGCTTGTAGATTTGACATACGATCACCTCATAATAGTTCTTTTTATTCATCCTATGCTTGTCCTACGAAAAAAAGACATATTTATTCTTTTATTTTGCTCTCTATGTTTAAGCTGTAGAATATTTACCGATTCTTCTAGAAGTAAATAGCATGAATGAGCAGAAATCATCATACATTCTGTAAAAAGGGGGCGATGCTATGAGAGAAATTGAAGTATTTATTGATACGGAAGAAATTGCTGAATTTTTCTTTCATGAGCTGGTGAAAAGAGGATACGTTCCTACGGAAGAAGAATTGGAAGAAATCGCTGATATCACCTTCGAGTATCTCATCGAGAAAAGTATTATCGACGAAGAAGTAGAAGATGAATAGGTAAAATACCACGATAATTTATTCATCTTTATAATAAGAAGTAACGAAAGACGAGCATTTGAATCTGCTCGCTTTTTGTTTGCGAAAATTTTTCTTATTATTTTCTTTAATGGGTGAAACTTTCCTATTTCTTTCTCGTATTACATACAACGAGGCTAAGGAGGAATGATGATGCTAAAAAAGATTTTAAAGTCAATTCTAGGAAGTAAATCTCATCATCAAAAATATTCACATTCAAGTAATGCCTGGAAAAAAATGAACCATCAGAAACATAAACACTTGGGCCACAAACACTACAAAAAGAAGCATAAAAGTGGCAGTTCCTTTTCGAGCTTTTTTAGCAGTTAGATACTTATATGTTTAAAAGAATCACTTTATTAGCGGCTAACATAATGGAAAGCCGATTTCAGCAAAATGAAATCATAGCTCAGCGATATAAGGTATTGAACCTTCTTGGCACGGGAAGTTACGGAAACAGCTACTTAGTGTTTGATCTATTGTCACAACAAAAGAAAGTGTTAAAAGCGTTGCGAATCCATAAAAGAATTAAAAAGTCAGGGAGAAACACATTCGAGATTGAAAAAAAGCTGCTTCTTTCAATTAATCACCCTGGATTTCCAAAATACTTCGAGGATGGCACACATAAAAATATCCCATTTTATACGATGGAATTTATTGAAGGGAAGAATTTTGAACAGCTAATTTTTCAAGATGGCCATAAGTATTCAGAAGTAGAGGCATTCAAAATAGCCCTTGATGTACTAGCACTCATCAACTATTTACATGAACAGCGGCTAATTCACCGAGATATAAGGATTCCCAATGTAATTACAAATGGTTCTGAGATTGCACTCATTGATTTAGGACTCGCAAGGAAATGGGATGATCAAGGTATTAATGAACTCAATAAAACAAAAAGAAATATACGAAAAGAGATCAATCCGCAGGCAGACTTTTATGGTCTTGGGCATTTTTTGCTGTTTTTACTCTACTCTAACTATTCTTTTCCAAAAAATAAGAAGGAAAGCAGTTGGGAAGAAGAATTGGAGATATCTCATCTTTCGAAGCACATTATAAGCAGGCTTTTACAAATAGAAGATTGCTATGAAAGCTGTGAACAAGTAAAGTCCGATATGAAAATATTAATTGGGAATTAAGGAGGAAAATAGGATGTCTTTTTTTGACAAAGTATTTGCTAGTGTAGGTATTGGTTCTGCTACGGTTGACACAAAGCTTGAGAGGGATACGTACACGCCAGGGGAAACGGTTAACGGTGTAGTAGAAATCAAAGGTGGAAAGGTAGACCAGCAGGTAGATGATATATATTTATCATTAAATACTACCTATTTGAAAGAGTCAGATGATAAAAAGTATAATGTTACAGCTACTATCGATCGTTTTCGAATTACCAGCCCATTTACAATTGGAAAAAATGAAAGAAAGGAAATACCTTTTTCCTTCCAGCTTCCACTAGACACGCCGCTGTCAATTGGAAGGTCTAAAATCTGGGTTACGACAGGTTTAGACATTAAAAATGCAGTGGATCCTGGCGATAAAGACTATATACAAGTTGTACCGAATCCTTTAATGAATGCCATCTTTAATGCCGTTGACGGTCTTGGATTCCGTTTGCGTGAGGCGGATTGTGAAGAAGCTTCATACAAAGTACGCGGTCGACTGCCATTTGTACAAGAATTTGAATATGTTCCGACTTCCGGACCTTTCCGTGGAAGATTAGATGAACTTGAAGTAGTATTGCGACCGTCTGGAAATGGTGCAATTGAATTACTTTTTCAGGTTGATCGTCGTGCTCGTGGATTGGGAGGACTATTTGCAGAAGCAGCAGGTTTGGATGAAACCAATGTAAGATTAACGGTTACATCCGCAGATATTCCAAATCTTCAGCAGCAAATTCACAGTGTTATTCAGAGATTTTCTTAATCGTCGACAAAAAAAGACGAAATTCTCTGAAGGATTCTTCTATGTTCATCTCTAATTATTAAAGTAATGACAATTATTTTAATGATTGGAGGGGATAAGATGATCAAGGCTATAACAAGAAGAGCTAATATACAATATGATGTGACAATCTTTCAAACTCCAAAGTACAGAGAATACAAAGGGTACAAACAAGTTTTTCGTACCTTTATTCGTGCGGGAAACCACGAAAATTGTTTGGAAGAAACATTTAGTCTCTTTAATGTTACCGATCGAATACCATCGAATTATAAGGGAAGATTTCTCACGACTGGAGATATCGTATTAATTGATGAAGGTCGCCGAGGACAGCATTATTATCAACTAAAGCCAGGCGGTTGGCAGCCTATAAATCGAATTCATATACGTTAAGAAAACCTAAGGAGAAATTCCTTAGGTTTTGTTGTCGTTTAATGCTTTCTTCCGCCAGCAGCGCTATTTTCTTTTGCGTGTGCTTCATGTTCTGCTATGATTGCCTCGGGTGGAACGTGATTATTTTTCTTTGGGCGATTTGTTTGTGCCCTATGCTTTTTTCCCATAATGTAATGAACCTCCTTTGGTTAATCTAAAAATAGCTTCCCACAAATTTAAAAAATCATGACCCTTTCAAGTTAAGGTTTTTCAATCGAAAATGGATATGATATATTGACAAGTGTGAGGTTAGGACTTCACTTAAATGATTGGAGGATTTATTTTATGAGTGTACATATTGGTGCGAAGGAAAATGAAATTGCAGAAACGGTATTGTTGCCTGGAGATCCACTAAGGGCTAAATATATTGCAGAAACCTTCTTAGAAGATGCAAAATGCTATAACGAAGTAAGGAATATGTTTGGTTTTACTGGTACGTATAAAGGAAAAAGAATCTCAGTACAAGGAACTGGAATGGGAGTTCCATCTATCTCCATTTATGTGAACGAATTAATGAACAGCTACAATGTTCAAAATTTAATCCGTGTCGGCACTTGTGGTGCGATCCAAAAGGATGTAAAAGTACGCGATGTGATTTTAGCGATGACAAGTTCAACTGATTCTAACATGAATCGTATGACCTTTGGAGGCGTAGATTTTGCTCCTTGTGCTAACTTTGATTTGCTCAGAAAGGCCTATGATGCAGGTGTGGAAAAAGGTTTAAATCTAAAAGTAGGCAACATTTTTACAGCAGACTCTTTCTACAATGACAATGCTGAACTTGAAAAATGGGCTAAGTATCAGATCCTGGCTATTGAGATGGAAACAACCGCTTTATATACATTAGCTGCTAAATTTAACCGCAGAGCATTATCCGTTTTAACTGTAAGTGACCATATTTTAACGGGTGAAGAGACAACTGCTGAAGAGAGACAATTAACATTTAACGATATGATTGAAGTTGCATTAGAAGCAGCAACAAAAGAATAAGACTATTGACCTCTTTCGCTTAATGAAAGGGGTTTTCTTATTGACCTTTTTGGTAAAAATAGATATAGTGCATAAAGGATGAAGAAAGATAGATAGGTGAGAGTTATGGTATGGAAAAATGTATTATTGATTGGTTCTATGACTGTACTATTAAGTAGTTGCAGTCAAATCAATTCACTATTAAATAAGATCCCGTTCACTGCAAATGATTCTGGTAATAGCCATGAACAAAAAGAAGAAACACAGATAAATGATCCCCTTAGTTTAGAATCGATTTTTTTCAATGATATTAAAGAGGTTGATGGAAAAAACGTCATTCAGAATTCTACTAATGTTATGGCATTGGTTAATAAAGAGTTTTACCTTCCGGATGATTATATTCCTCAGGATCTTGTTAAACCAGATGTTGAGTTCTCATTTGGTGATGTGGATACAGAGAAAAGCTTAATGAGAGAAGAAGCTGCAACAGCTTTAGAGAATATGTTTTCTACTGCTCAGAACAGCGGGATTGAGCTTTATGCCGTTTCCGGTTACCGCTCTTATAACCGGCAACAACAATTGTTTAATGCAGAAATAAATAGAGTTGGGATTGAAAAAGCTGAACAAGCTGTAGCAATACCAGGTGCGAGTGAACACCAATCGGGATTAGCTATGGATATTTCGAGCAAATCCAATAAATTCTACTTAAATGAAGCCTTCGCCAATACAACAGAAGGAATATGGCTGAAGGATAACGCCCATCGCTTTGGATTTATTCTAAGGTATCCGAAAGAGAAAATCGATATTACCAATTATATGTACGAGCCATGGCATTTTCGCTATGTTGGAGTGAAGGCTGCAACGATTATGTACGAGCATAATTGGACATTAGAAGAGTATTTTAATGAAGTAAAGAAAATGTAGAACATAAAGCACGGCACCCCTTTGGCAGGTTGTGCCTGCTTTTTTTAAAGAGCCTTTTATAATGATAACTTTTCTTTGTTAATTTTTAATAAAAGATGTTATTCTAATCACTAAGGGCTAGTTTTACATAATATTTTTTCGACAATGAAAGTGGTGAAGGCTTTGGATGAACAAAATGTTGAACAAGAACATACCGAACAAGAACAAGTAACAGATAAAAAAACGGGATATGTGCACATTAAGAAATTTCACTTTATATTGATACTTTTCTTCCTTGTATTACTATCTACTGGAATAACAACATTCGCTCTATCATTCGGAGAAGAAAAAGTTATTACAGTGGGAACAGAAAGGTCAGAGTTTGATAAACTTTACGCAGCCTACGATACATTAAAAAGCGGATATTTTGAGGAACTTGACCAGAAAAAACTGATCAATGGGGCTATTGATGGGATGGTAAAGGCACTTGATGATCCATATACAGACTATATGAGTGTGGAGGAAGCAGAAAACTTTCATAGCTCTATCAATTCATCTTTCCAAGGAATCGGTGCTGAAATCCAAGAGAAAGATGGCCATATTACCATTGTTTCACCAATTAAAGGATCACCAGCAGAAAAAGCGGGATTGAAACCGAATGATATCATCACGTCAGTAGATGGCAAAAGCCTGCAAGGGATGACTTCGAGTGAAGCGGTGACCATCATTCGTGGTAAAAAAGGTACAAAAGTTGAGTTGACCATCCAACGGCCAGGAACGGATGCCCCTGTTAAGGTTCCGATTATTCGCGATGATATTCCGATTGAAACGGTTTATGGTGAGATGGTTGGTGATGGAATCGCTAAGGTTCAAGTTACTAGTTTCTCTACCAATACGTCAAAAGACCTTGCGGCAAAGTTAAATGAACTTCAGAAAGAAGGTATGAAAGGCTTAGTCTTGGATCTACGTCAAAACCCGGGTGGATTATTAGATGAAGCTATTAGTATATCGAGTATGTTTGTTCCAAAAGGGAAGTTGATATTGAAAGTAGAAGATCGTAATGGAAAGACGCAGGAATATCCTTCACAAAATGATGGAAACTCTGACTTCCCGCTGGTTGTTTTAATTGATAAAGGCAGTGCCAGTGCGTCAGAAATTCTGGCCGCAGCAGTAAGTGAATCTGCCGGAGTAAAGCTTGTAGGTGAAACCTCCTTTGGTAAAGGTACCGTTCAAACAGCCAAGGATTTCCCTGATAAATCAAATATTAAATTTACAACAGCTAAATGGCTGACTCCAAATGGAAATTGGATTCATAAAAAGGGGATTAAGCCTGATATCGAAGTTCCGCTTCCTGAGTATGCTTCTTTACCAATTATAAACCCAGATAAAGAGCTGAAGCTATCTAGCTCTTCAACCGAGGTTGAATCCGCACAGAAAATGCTTAAAGCGATTGGTTTTGATCCTGGTCGGGAAGATGGATTCTTTGATGAAAAAACCCAAGCAGCTGTAAGCAGTTTCCAAGCGGCTAATAATTTACCTGCTGATGGCGTTTTAAAAGGGGATTCCACTATCAAATTAATGGAAAAACTGAGAGAAATGATTGAAACCAATGATACTCAGCTGCAAAAGGCAGTGGAAGTGCTAAAAGAGGAAATGAAATAATGAAGAGGTCTGGACCATTTGGTTCAGGCTTTTTTGTGTGAAGAAAGTATAATCTTATCCTGTTTTTCCGACAATGGAGATGAAATAAACGGATATTAGGTGAACTTTAAATATGAAAAAATTAATCATTGCCGTAATAGTCCTATCGCTTTTCGGATTTGGTCCGTTAAAGTCTTTTTTTCAGAGTGGTACAGAAAATGACGGGGAAGGAAAAAAGAGTATCCCCATCCTAGAAAAATTAAAGGACTCATCAAAAAGTGAAGCGAAGGTTGAAACCTATCTTATTATGGAAAAGAGGACAGAATCTGCTTCATCCAATACAGAACCAGGAATGCTTTTAAAATATGATAAAGCTAAGAAAAAAATCGAATATGGGACGATCTTGCTTCCTATGATTGAACAAGATGATGAAATAGACGAGCTGAAAAGTTCGGTTAAAGAAAAATATCAAGTAGAGATTGATTATTGTGTCCTCTTTGATTCGAATAGTATAGGTACTGTCATCGATTTGCTTGCACCAAATGGTGTTGAAATGACCAAAGGGGGGCATTTAGCTGGTGAAGCCCAAACACTTAAGGGCCAGGATTTTGTTTGGTATTTGGAGCAGCTAAAGATGAATCCTAGTTCCTCAAACGAATTATCTCAGATATTTATGGTCTTAAAACAAGGAATCATCAATGAAATATCGCCAGAAAAAATACTTACTCTAGCTCCGCAAATCGTTAATGAGACTTTAAAGAGTGTCACTACTGACATTGGTAAAGGAAAATTAATGGATTTAGGATTATCTGTGTTGATAGACCCTGTTACTTCAATTGAACAAATAAACATAGTGGCGGTTAATCAAAGAGGTGAGTTTGAAAAGGTAAATAAAATGTTGGAAGATGAACAAGAGTTATATTAAGCACAAACAAAAAAGTGTATGATTCATTCTCCTTGTTCTCAATTTTCGGGAAGGATATCTAATAATTGCCGAATTCTTTCTTTTTTACGTTCTATCAATTCTGCAATAAATTGCCCATATTCGCTGTCTTTTTGTGAGGTCATCTCTTCATATAGTTCCTTTAACTGGTCAAGGTGCTCTTTTAGGGTATATTCATTCACGCCAGAACCTCCAGACTGTACTTTGCGAAGGATGATTTCAACGAGCTTGTCATTGGTTGCCTCTAGTGATTTTGTTCCTTGTCTGACATAAATGGCGCCATAACGAAGCTCGTTTCGTTGAACAACCGAAGTATAGGGAACATATTTTGGATCATATTCAATAATGAGTACCTGAAACCGTTTATTGCACAAGGCTGGTTGATCTTTATTATAATGAAAATCTTCTGTCCGATATTTTAAGTATTTTGGCAATAAATTGGCCAGTTTGTTGTCAATATCTGCTTTATCTAAGAAGTCAACTTCGTTTAGGCCAGTTAATGCAATAGCACCCTCATCATTTTGACTGATACCGACTATAATACAGCCTCCACCCGAATTTGCGATCGCAAGAACATGTTTTGCCATCTTAGAAAATTCTGTCCATTTGGTTTTAAAGTCTAGAAAATCCGTTTCTCCCGTATTGTGAAGCAGCAGGTCCTTTAACGATTCATGTGAAGGATTCTTAATGAAATGCAGGAGACTTTTTGGGTAGACATACTCATAGATCATGAGGAATAGTCCTTTCTGAATATTCTTTTTACTACTATTATAAGCGGTTTGTATCTAGTTGTTAGCCCAATTTCAGATATAATAAAAGGAATATCAGATGAATAGAGGTAAGCAGTATGCACAACACTGAGGTTTATATATTATCAGGTTTTTTGGGAAGCGGGAAAACGACTCTTTTGAAGCGATTACTTGAGAATGAGCGTTTATTAGGCAGAAAAACGGCTGTCATGATGAATGAACTGGGGAAGGTCTCGATTGATTCTGAAGTCGCTCGAGATGAGGATATCGCTTTGAAAGAACTGTTAGGAGGCTGTATCTGCTGTTCGATTCAGGATAAACTTGAAGCGCAGCTGCAGGGCTTATTAATAAATGAAAAGCCAGAAGTCATTTATATCGAAACAACGGGTGCCGCACACCCCGTTGAAGTTCTAGACGCCATTCTTTCACCATTATTTGCCGATCAATTTACGATAAAAGGCATTGTAACGACAGTAGATGGATTAAGATGGAGGGATAGGAAAGCGGTAGGACCTCAGCTTCAACAGTTACTTCTTGAGCAGGTCAGACATGCGGATTTCATTTTGATGAATAAAATGGATGAACTGTCAGAATCTGAGCAGGCAAAAATTATTTTTGAAATCCAGGGAATCAATCCGGTGGCACGTTGTTTATTCACTAATTTTTCACAGGTTGCAATCGATGAATTGAGAAAACTAACCTTATCATTTGATAAAAAAACGAGTTCATCATTTTCTAAAAAGGCCCTTAATTTAACAACCTTTGTTTATCAATTTCAAGGGCCAATAAGCCATGTAGAATTCGAGGAATTTCTGATGGATTTACCAGAGATGATTTATCGGATCAAAGGATATGTGAAATTTGACGCTTCATCAAAACCATATCTCTTTCAGTACTCATACGGAATGCCTTTTTATATGAAGGAGGAAATGAACTTACCCTTAAATCTAGTGTTAATTGGTGAAAATATTTATTGGTCAGAGATCGAAGCGAAGCTCAAAAAACTTGAAAATGACTTCAAAATTCAAACAGAAAAATGAATGAACATTTCTTCTTCAGGTAACTCTTTAAATGTAGTTATTTTCATTAAAAGGGGGATTAGATGAAGAGTAAAACAGTTATTGTGATGGTGATTCTTTTCCTCCTATATGGTCAAGGGATTCATGCTGCCACAAATGTTAGTTACAAAATTGAAATGCTGCCATGGGAAGAAGTTAATGAAATTTTGCCAAAGTATTCAAAGTTTACCGTCCTGGATATTGAAACCGGGAAGAAGTTTAAAGTTCAAAGACGTGCGGGAAGTCATCATGCCGACGTACAGCCATTGACACCAAAAGATACCAAGGTTATGAAAAAAATCTACGGTGGAAAATGGAGCTGGAAACGGCGGGCCATCATTGTGATTAGTAAGGACCAATGGATTGCAGGATCCATGCACGGTATGCCTCATGGCGCAGGGGCTTTAAAAAATAACTTTCCTGGACACTTTTGTATCCACTTTTACGGAAGTACGACCCATCGAACCAATGCGATGGACCTCTCGCATATGTTGATGATTTTTAAGGCTTCAGGAAAGCTGGGGGAGTACTTAAGTAAGGCATCGCCTTATGAAACAGTTCAAGCATATATTGCTGGTTTAAAACAGCAGGATGTGTTTATTTCCAGGTTAATCAGCGCACAAAAGATTAATTGGGTGCCTGTTTTAGGTAAAATTGACAACGTTAGAATAACAAGAATGCCAGTATTACCGGCCGAAGATTTAAGACAGGAAATAAGCATGGATGTACCAGTGGAAATTGACTGGTTTATAAAAAATAGAGGAAGGCAGCACTATAGTGGCGAAATCCATTTAATGCGTTTTTCAACGATGGAAGCCTGGAAGATAGATTCTGACTCGTTCTTGAAAGAAAATCATTTAAAATAACATGAAAAAACACCTTTACTCCTAATAAGAAAAGGTGTTTTTTCATGTTAAGCTTGTTGGCCAAATTTAATGAACGTTCTCTCGTCCTCAATTAAGCCGCAGGAAGCGCATTGAATTCGATAATCTGGTCCGTTATAAGGCAGATGGAACGGTTCTAATTCATTCTGACTATATTCTCTGATGACCTCACCGGATAGTGGGTCTAGTTTTACAGACTGGGATACTTGTTGGATAATATTGAAACGACTTCGATTGGTTTTACAATTAGGGCATTTATATGGTGTAGACATGGATATCTCCTTCCAAGGATAGTTTTATTTATTTTTTGCAATAATGTCCGAAAGTATGTAACAATGCAATTGAGGAGATTACAGAACACCTAGTCAACAACCTGAAAAACGAAGCAAAGTATCACTCATCCGTTTGCACAATGGTGTTTTGGAGCAATTAATAAAGGAGAGTTAACCATGAAAAAATTCTTATTTATAATTCTTATCATAGCATCTGTATTGAGTATCAGTGCATGCAATAATAAAGATAAAAAAGCTGATGAGCTGCCTGAGTTTGTAGAGGTGGATTTGAAGGTTAACCCTGAAAAGGGAAAAGTTAATGAGCCGATGGTTTTTGAAGCAAAAGTAACCCAAGGAGATGAAAATGTTGAAGATGCCGAGGAGGTCACCTTTGAAATTTGGCGTTCCAAAGATGAAAAACACGAAAAAATCAAAGTAGAACATACTGCAGAAGGAATCTATCGTTTAGAAAAATCATTTCAGCAAGACGGGACATATTACATCATTTCTCACGTTACCGCAAGAGACATGCATAACATGCCTAAAAAAGTATTCGTTGTTGGAACACCAAGTGAACCAGAAGATCCAAGTGAATCGAAGCATGATATGAATATGGAAGGGCATTAAGAACAAAACCTGCAGCGCCTTAATCCCGAGGGCTTGGCGCTGCAGCTAGTTTAAAAAGGGAAAGACGGCTTAGTATTTGTATGCTGTCTTTCCCTTTTTAGATTTCTGTAACATCGATTTGAGAATATTGAATGTCATGTGATTTTATTAATTTAATCTCGAGTATTCCATCTTTATATTTTGCAGTAGATCCTTTCTTTTTTACCATTGCTGGAAGCTTAATCGAATGTTTATCATCTCGCTTTGGTATATGCTCCACCATCAACTGGTTAGCCGTATGATATATCTGCAAATCTTTAAGGTGAGATTCCTCTTTAATTGGGATCCTGACAAAAACAGCATCATGTGTTTCAAAGGCTGAAGCGTTCAATGAATTTGCCTGCTGAGAGGGTTGGGGGCGAAAATGATTGACGAAATCATGAGCATTTAAGGTGCTTTCGGATTGAGCGGGCATGACGTTACCCAAAATCCCTTTGATAAATTGATCAATTTCATCAGGTTTCATTTGCTGAAGCTTATTCTTCATATCTTTATTAAACGGAAAAAAATTAAACGGGAACATACACTCCCCACCTTTCAGCACACTGAGCATTGATACCTTATTCTATGCAGCATAGGCTGATAGCGTTATAAATATCTAGAAATTTGAAAATATAATTAAGCCATCCAAACATATAGTTTTAGAAAACATTATTGTGAGGTTATGGCTCGTGAAGAAAAAAACCGCTTTAATTACTGGAGGAGCTACTGGTTTAGGGAAAAAAACTGCCTGCCAGCTTGCAAAACAAGGTTATCAGCTTGCTATTAACTATCGGAACAGTAATCGAGAAGCAATACTTCTTTCAAAGGAGCTTGAAGAGAAGTTCGGAAGTAAAATTATTTGTGTTCAAGGAGATGTATCTAATCAGGCAGATTGTACACAGATAGTTGAAACAGTTATTTCTGAATTGAACTCCATCGATGTTGTCATTCATAATGCAGGACCCTATATACGTGAAAGGAAAAAAATGACGGATTACTCGTTCGATGAATGGAATTATATAATTAATGGGAACTTAAATGCTGTTTTTCATTTATCGAAAGCGATAATTCCTATGATGAGAGAGAGGCGATGGGGGAGAATCATCACAATGGGATTTGAAAGAGTGGAAACCACTCCTGGCTGGGTTTACCGTTCAGCATTTGCTGCAGCAAAAACAGGGCTGGCATCACTGACTAGAACCATAGCAATCGAAGAAGCCGCTAATGGAATAACGGCTAATATGGTTTGCCCTGGGGATATCATATCTCACTGGAAAGAGAAAGGTATCGGGGAAGCGAGCTCTAGTGAACAGGTTCCAGTAGGAAGACAGGGAACAGGGGAGGATATATCGCGAGTCATTTCATTTCTCGTTGACGAAAAGTCTGACTTTATAACCGGAAGTATCATCCCGATCACTGGAGGAGTGGATGTCCTCGGAAAAGTTTATTCTCAAAAAGGTCAGGCACAATAATGCTCCTTTTACAATTTTTTGAACTATTCTATTTTTTGGAATGATTTTTGTTCCTTTTGTGGATAATAGATGTAACACATCTATGAAAGGAGCAAAAAAATGAGTTTTAACATGAATCGTATTAATCCAAATCAAACTCAAGTATTTTTTCATGATGGTCGTTTTGAAACATTAACGAACGAGGAACTAGAAGAATTTTTGCTCCATATGGGTATTAGTGAGGTTAATTCCGGAATGGAACTAAACTTAACGGATTAATTTAAATTCTTTTTATATTAAAAAAAAGCAATCGGCTATGCCGGTTGCTTTTATGCTTCTAACAAATGTGATGGTTCCTCTTGTACAGAACCATTATTGCGCATGAGGTAGAAGGAGTATTGATCTTTTGGTATTTCATATAAATCATACACATCACCATCAGCATTCAACTGATCGTAAAGTGATTTTCTCGTTTCATTTGCCTTAACCACGTAAGGGAGTTTTTCTGCAGCCTTAATAGACCTAATATTAACTTTACGAATCCTCATAAAAATCGTTTCTATACCCAACGTATAAAAAACCTCTTGAAAAAAGGCATCCTTTGCAGGTGCGTTATAACCTTTACCGTGATAAGGCTTTCCAAGCCATGTGCCTAAAAATCCTGCATTATCTTCGATATCAAAAAGATTAATGGTTCCGATAGGGGCACCCCATTCGTCAAGAATGGTCCGCGAAATTAATTCACCGCGCTCTTCTGCTTCTATTGTTTGTTTGGTCATGAATATAAATTCTTCATAAGAAGAACATTTTTGACGCACAAAAGGGAAGACATCTGGATGCGACATAAGTTCAAATAATACATGGCTGTCTTGAAGATCTCGTTTCTTAAGCATTGAATTTCCCTCCATTGGGCAATCCGATCCCATGTCTAAAGAAGCGGCCCACCCACGAAATTTTTTATTCAGATAAACTAAAAAATTTCGGGGTGGGAATCGAACCCACTAGAACCAGGTATTACTGGTGGCGCACCATTTGCCTTCCCTATATCATTTTTTTTGCTGCAAAAATAATGTGATTTACCCCCTAGATTTTTAGGCCTTTTTCGGTTTCACTTAGAGTATCATACTAGAAAAAATAAAAAAAATAAATAGGTTTTTTGTGGTTTTTTCGTGTTTATTTATTGGCAAATTTCAACATATTTCTACTGTTCTGAGAAAACGATTTCACCGCCAATCATCGTCCATTTTGGTTTTGCTAAATAATGAAAAGGATGGTGACTCCATAAAACTAAGTCGGCATCTTTTCCTGCCTCGATGCTGCCTAATTGGTGATCTAACCGTAGGTTTCTCGCTGGCAAAATGGTAATCCCTTCTAATGCTTTTTGCTCAGAAAGACCTTCTCGAACTGCAATCCCCGCACATATATTCAAATACTGAATAGGTGTGTAGGGGTGATCAGTCGTAATCGATACTTCGACACCGTTATTTGTAAGCTCTTGATAGGTTTTCCAAGTTTTGTTTTTGAGTTCAATTTTGGATCTCCTAGTTAAGGTTGGACCAACAGATACTTTTAAATTCATTCCAGAAAACTCACTGGCAATTAAATGGCCTTCCGTACAATGCTCAATTCTTAAATCTAGGTTAAATTCCTCAGCGAGACGTAATGCAGTAATAATATCATCTGCACGATGAGCATGAATTCTAACTGGGATTTCCCTCTTTAAAGCCATAACCAGTGGTGCAACTCTAAGATTTTCTGGGTTATCTGTATGGATTGCTTTATAGAACGCTTCCCGCAGCATTCCCATTATGCCCATTCTCGTTATCGAGTCATTATTCCCCTGACTATGGATTCTTTTTGGATTTTCTCCTAATGCAAGCTTTAGACCTGCGATTTCTTGGACAATCATTTTATTTACATTTTTCCCGATTGTTTTGATAACAGATGTGGTACCGCCAATAACATTGGCACTTCCAGGCATGACATGTGCGGTGGTGATTCCGCTTTTAATTGCGTCGGAAAAGGCAGGATCTAATGGATAGACGCCGTCAATGGCCCTTATGTGTGGAGTCATTGCTTCAGCTGTTTCGTTTGCGTCATTACCAGCCCAGCCCGTCCCTTCATCATAAAGTCCTAAATGTGTATGAACATCAATGAAACCTGGCAATAAATAGAGATTAGCACAATCAATAATTTTGACATTTGTATCGGTAGGAAGATTCTTTCCCACTTTAATTATTTTTCCATTATCAATTAGAACATCACCGTTTTTTAGTGGTTCAGATGTAATGGGATAAACTGTTGCATTTTTTAAAAGAATTTTCATGAACATTAAACCTTTCTACACGCTGGTAATATTATTTTTATTATTTTATCAACTAGAGGACCCCGTTGATAGTGGAAAATAAATGATTTTTATAAAAATTATGAAACCTTTTACTCATGGCAGCGTAAGTATTAGGGAAAGATAGAAAAAATTTTCCGTTGGGGGAATCATCAAATGATAAAAAGCGAAGAAAGAATGCTTGCAGCAATTCTCTATGTTGTTAGTCTATTTTTTCCGATTATAGGTCCTCTTGTTATTTGGTTATTAAAGAAGGATGAGTCATCATTTATCAATTATCATGGAAGAGAATATTTTAACTTTTTCATATCATACACAGTTTATTCTGTAATTAGCGGCATTTTAATTTTCCTTATTGTTGGTATTTTCTTATTATGGATTTTGGGTATTATGGCCCTGGTATTTACAATCATTGCAGCAGTCAAGGCATATGAAGGAAATGAATATCGATTCCCATTAATTTTTAGAGTTATAAAATAATAAAAAATAGACCAACTAGCCCAGCAAAAAAATTTTGCTGGGTTTTGAACGTTTTTATAGTTCAAACGTCATATCAATATATAAAGCATAAAACAAGGGGGAATTCGCATGGAATTATTAGAAGGATTAAACTGGGGATTGATCGCACCATTATTTATTATCCAATTAATCTTACTAATTGTATCGTTTGTGGACTTATCACGCATTGAAAAGACCAATGGTCCGAAACTGCTTTGGGTGTTCATCATTATTTTTGTAACCATTATTGGACCTATTCTTTATTTTGTAATTGGAAGGAGAAATGATTAATGTCTCTCATCCAAATTAAAGGGTTAAAGAAGAGTTTTCAAGGTAATCAAGTCATTAAGGGGCTTGATTTTAAGCTTGAAAAGGGCAAGTGTATTGCTTTATTAGGTCCTAATGGTGCAGGTAAAACAACGACACTTCGGATGCTTTCAGGATTAATGAAACCAACTGAGGGCTCAATCTCTTTTAGCGAGGCTAAAAAGGATGGAGATATTCGCCATCTAATTGGCTACCTGCCACAGTTTCCTGTTTTTTATGACTGGATGTCAGGATTCGAATTTCTTCAATATGTAGGTAAGCTTGCTGGATTAACTAGTAAAGAGGCAAAGGAACGTTCGTTAAAACTCCTAGAACTGGTGGGGATAATCGATGCAAAAAATAGGAGAATAGGGAAATACTCTGGAGGGATGAGGCAAAGGCTTGGTATTGCACAGGCGATTATTAACCGGCCGCAGCTTGTCATCTTAGATGAACCTGTTTCTGCATTAGACCCATTTGGCAGAAGAGAAGTATTAGAACTTCTCGAAAGATTGAAAAAGGAAACCACTATTTTGTTCTCAACACATATTTTGAATGATGCAGAGGAAGTTTGTGATGAAATCATATTTTTACATAATGGAGAAATTGTGGAATCCGGAACAATGGATGATTTGCGTGAACGGCACCAACAGGCTAAGATAGACTTGATTTTCCATAGGAAAACAGAGGGGATGGAAAGGACATTTAGAACCCATAGCTTAACAAAATCTATTCTGGTAGATGGAAATCGGATTAGTGTGTTTGTTACCAATGTAGAGAGTGCCAGGAAGGAGTTCTTGAAACTGATCTACGAAAAAGAGTGGCAATTGGATAAATTTGAAGTGAGCAGTATGACCCTCGAAGATGTATTTATGAAGGTGGTGGGGAAATGAGCCAATGGATGACGTTGTTTAATAAAGAGGTTCTAGAAATGTGGAGAAATTTTAAATGGATCTGGGTTCCAATTACCTTCATCTTACTAGGTGTATCTGAGCCATTAACAAGCTATTATTTGCCGCAAATCATTAAGTCAGTTGGCGGCCTGCCGGAAGGTGCAATTTTTGAAATGCCAAAACCAACAGCAGGGGCTGTTTTAGCTTCCGGTCTTAGCCAATACTCAACATTCGGTGTGTTAGTCATTGTACTTGGAACAATGGGTATTATTGCTGGTGAAAGAAAAAATGGAGTTGCAGCAATGATCCTTGTAAAGCCGGTTTCTTACTTTTCCTATGTTACTTCTAAATGGGCTGGTAGTCTTTTGCTAGTGTGGATTTCATTATTTATTGGGTATATATCAACCTGGTATTATACGGGGCAGTTGTTTGATTGGGTACCTATTGGGGAATTTTTTCAATCGTTTGCTCTTTATGGGTTATGGCTGACGGTAATATTAACGGTTACAGTGTTTTTTAGTGCTGCTCTTTTGTCACCAGGATTGGCAGGATTTATCTCTTTGGCGCTTGCGCTGATAGTAAGTATCCTTAGCGGTGCACTTTCACACTTACTAGAATGGAGCCCTTCGCAATTAACTAGTTATGCAGGTGCTTTGCTTACAGGAGGAAAACTTCCTAGTGATACAATGCCTGCAAGTTTAACAGCGCTCTTGCTTATCGTCCTCTTTTTATGGTTTAGTGTGTTCCTATTTAAGAAAAAAGAGCTTGCCGCTTAATTAGTTGAATTGGGATGAGAATAGGGAATAATAATGAAGAGGCCAGTCAATTGGCCTCTTTTTTTTATTAATTTTTAAGAGATTATATAAAGAAAAACTCCTATCATTTTTTTTATCCAAGTTTAATAGAATAAATATAAGAGGGGCAGATAAGGAGTTTTCAAGATGAAAATACATGAATTTTACCGTGGCAGTGCCAATATTACCTTAAATGGAAGCATAGCAGCACTCGTGCCTGCAGTAATCATCGCAGTTGGAAATCTATATTATTTTCATAACAATCACATTATGCTATTTACAATACCCTTTGTGGTTTACAGTTTTATTAGTTTTCAAATCTACCTGTATAGACGGAAACAGGCTATTTCAATCGATAGAAATATGTCTCACTCGACTAGCTATTATCAAAGTTTATTTTCAGTGAGATACCTGTTGGTTCTTTACATGAACCAGCAAGAATCAATTGTACATCTTTTCTATCCTGATGGACATCAGGCAGGAATGATAAAGAAATATAAGCAAAAGGGGTTTTTTCTGTTTAGAAAAGCAAGAATTTATGCACTTTATAATAGCCAAAATCAAGCGGTTGGATTTTATAAAATAAAAAAATCAACATCATTAGTTATTGAAGCCTATGATCAAAACAAGAGATATTTAGGCTGCTATGAAAAAGAAAGAGTATCCTGGGTGAAAATAAAGAAAGAAATGTTGGATGAGTCAGGGGAATCTATTGGCTCTGTTGAGGGTTCAGGATATTTTATGGATGAACGGATTTTTAATAAGACGAGGCAGCAGGTTGGTCAGCTGAGAAGGGGATGGATGCCAGTTGAGTGGGAAGGTCGATTTCCGGAACCTAATACACCAGTACTTTCGCTATCTGAAAACTTATCAGAAAAGGACAAGCTTATAAGGATGTCTTTTTTAATTGATGAATATTTTATTGAGAGATAAGGTAGTGTCATTCTCCGTGAATATTTGATAGAATAAGTTAAAAAAATGCGGAGGTTTTGGCAGTGCAGATTGAACTAATTAAAGGTCATGGATCAGGAAATGATTTTCTCTTAATTGATGAAATAACGAATTCGTATTCTTTTTCAGAACATGAAAGAGCGAAGATTGCTACATTGTTATGTGATCGAAATTCTGAATTAGGGGCAGACGGTATTCTTTTTATCATGAATAGTGATCATGCTGATGGAAGAATGCGGGTTTTTAATACGGACGGTTCAGAAGCTTCAATGTGCGGAAACGGTCTGCGGTTAGTTGCTCGATATGTTTGTGAAATGAAGGGGCTAAATGAAGCGATTATTGAAACCATGAAGGCGGATTTAAAGGTGAGTAAACAACAGGATATCTATCCGAATGTGACAACTTACCAAGTAGAAATCTCACCGGTTTCATTCTTTTTGGAAGACTTGCCATTGAAATTAGATCAACCTAATTTACTAAATGAAAAAATCCCAGAGCTTTCACAGGAGTTAACATTTTCTGCGCTTGCAGTACCTAATCCGCATTTAATCTCGGTGGTAAATACGGAACAATTGCAATCCGGAGTGCAAAAAGAGATAAGCGAGAAGGTAAATAATCCAAATGAGCTATTCCTTGACGGTGTGAACGTCAGCTTTGTTAAGTCTTTGGCAGAGGGAAGTATTTATGTAAACACCTTTGAACGAGGGGTAGGTTTCACAAATGCCTGTGGAACTGCAATGTCAGCATCTTCATTGGTAACATGTCTGCAAGGACTGAATAACGTGGAAGAGATTATTAATGTTTTTAATAACGGCGGAAGAGTCCAATGTGTAGTACATGAAAATGATGAAAACTATAGCATTGATTTAATTGGTAATGCAACGTACATGTACCAGGCACAGGTTGATGTTGATCTAGAACGCGAAGGCTTTTCTGTGAGTTCGAAAGAAGAATTTACTGAGCAGTCAACCTATGAGAAACTTCAAGCTGACGCGCAAGAGTATCTTCAAAAAGCAGGTTTGTAATAATTTTTTATTTGAAGGTCACATAGAGAGATTCTATGTGACCTTTATTATTTATTTAACCATGTAGACAGTCTGAAGTGACCAAAGAGCATGAAGAAAAAGCATTTGGGTCAATGCAGGCGGCCTGGAGTGACCGAAGAGTATGAAGAAAAAGCATTTGGGTCAATGCAGGCGGCCTGGAGTGACCAAAGAGTATGAAGAAAAAGCATTTGGGTCAATGCAGGCCGCCTGAAGTGACCGAAGAGTATGAAGAAAAAGCATTTGGGTCAATGCAGGCGGCCTGGAGTGACCGGAGAGTATGAAGAAAAAGCATTTGGGTCAATGCAGGCGGCCTGGAGTGACCGAAGAGTATGGAGAAAAAGCATTTGGGTCAATGCAGGCGGCCTGGAGTGACCGAAGAGCATGAAGAAAAAGCATTTGGGTCAATGCAGGCAGCCTGGAGTGACCGGAGAGTATGAAGAAAAAGCATTTGGGTCAATGCAGGCAGCCTGGAGTGACCAAAGAGCATGAAGAAAAAGCATTTGGGTCAATGCAGGCAGTCTGGAATGACCGAAGAGTATGAAGAAAAAGCATTTGGGTCAATGCAGGCAGCCTGGAATGACCGAAATCAAATTAGAACAAGAGAACGGTCACTTTACCAAGTCAGCTGACTATTTTTTAGCATTCAACACTTCCAACACCGGTCCAAAGGACTGAATCGATTTGGTTTGAAAATAATTTTTAAACGGGTCACCTTGTTTCCTAAGCCGAAGTAATGCATTTTGCATGTTAAAGTTTATTGGATCCAGATTATAATCCACTTCTTCCCAATATAGCGGGGTAGCAACGCCTGCATGTTCATTTCCCCTCATGGAGTATGGAGCAACTATGGTTTTTCCTTCACTATGCTGGACATAGTCAACGTATAACCTGTTACCGCGATTCTTTTTCATTCTCTCCGTTGTGAACGAATCTGGGTCCTTCGAAATCAAATAATCTGCTATAAAGCTTGTGAACAACCGTGTATCTTCAAAGGTAAATACGTCCTCCGGCAAAGGCAAATAAACCTGCAACCCTTTATTTCCGGATGTTTTAATAAATCCAATTAGATTTAATTGATCGAGAACCTCCTTAATTAACAAAGCCGCTTTAACGGCCAAGTGAAAGTCTTCCTTTGAGGGAGGGTCTAAATCAAAAACAATTTCACTGGGGCCCTTACTGTAAATCGTTTGAAATGGAATATGGTATTCAATTGCTAACTGATTTCCGAGCCATATAAGTGTTTTTAGGTTGTTACAAACAATATAATCAATTCCTTCGGATACATGTGTCTTTACAAAATCAGGTGCATAGTCTGGACAATTTTTTTGATAAAAAGGCTCACCGAACATTCCGTGTGGATAACGAATGACTGTTAATAGCCGATTTTCTAAAAAAGGCAGCATGTACGGCGATACTTCCCGTAGATACAAAATGAAATCAGCCTTTTGAATGTCATGGTTTTTCCAAAGTGGTTTATCGGGGTGAGTAATATCCAAATCCTCCGGTAAATTTTTTTGCTTAAAGATAAACTGTTCGTATGTACATTCAGTCGGTTTTAGATCAAAACGAAAGCGATGAAAGTGCGGTTCGCGCAGCTGACTTTCGTAAAGCTCTAAATATTTAACCTCCAAACAAATAGCAGGCTCAACATATATAAATTGATGATCTTCACTAACCATATTCTGTTTAATCGTACTTTGAAGAGCTTGCTTTTCATCCGGTTTAAAGCCAAACAGGACTTGACCGATTCCCTGAATTGTTCCTTCTTTATACACTCCAACGTAAAAGTATCCATTTGTCTTTTCAAGAGCTGTAATAAAACAAGAGACATATTTCCAATTTTTATATTTTAACCATTGTAAGGATCTCTTTCCTTCCTCCCATAGGCTGTTTTTCTGTTTTGCAATAATCCCTTCACCATCGTGAAGAACAACGTTTTCCCATAATCTTGAAAAATCTTTATGGGCCTTAACTAGCTGCAGCAAATTATTACTATAGGGATCTGCTTCTAGTGGGAAATTAAGCTGGTTAAAAAGTTCGCTGAGCCTTGCCTTCCGTTCGTGAAATGTTTTCGAATGTTGAGGTTTGCCTGCCAATACAAGGATATCAAAGACCATTAGACGACATGGAGATTTAGCAGCTTGTTCAGCAATTCTTTTAGCAGCTTTTGTCCTTCCGCGGATTTGAATTGCCGAGAAGTTAGCCTTATAGGGATTTTCAAGAAAAACAAGCTCGCCATCCAGTTGCAGAGGAAGAAACGGTTGAAAAAGTTTCTCTAGAGGCTCGAGAAAATCTTTTATTTCTGGGAATTGTGGAAGCAATGGCTTATCATTCCTGCTGGTTAATGTAATCCCATTCTTATCCCAATTTAATATCGCCCGAAATCCATCATATTTAACCTCGTACAGCCAATCCGGTTGAAGTGTTAGATCGAAAGTTAGTGTTGGCAGCATCGGTTTCATTGATTTAATTCCTCTCTTTTTTCTTTATTTTGTTTCAAATCACGATGATTCATCCTTTACCAAATGTTTTTAGGAATTTCTTTAAAAGGAAAACCCACAATAATAGTAAAAAGATTGGAGACCTACACTATGCATACGATGTGGAAAGGCAGTATTAGTTTTGGGCTTGTAAATATCCCAATCAAGCTTCATACTGCCACTGAGGATAAAGACATTAAGCTTCGGACTTTGCATAATAAATGCCATGCCCCGATTAAATATGAAAAAATTTGCACTGTATGTGAGCAGGAAGTAAAACCTGAGGATATTGTGAAAGCATACGAATATACAAAAGGGAAATTTGTCGTCCTGGATCAGGAGGACCTTGAAAAACTTCGGAAGGAAAACGAAGAAAAAGCAGTTGAGATCATTGATTTTGTCAAAATGGAAGAAATCGATCCTATATATTTTGACCGAAGTTATTATATGTCCCCTAATGAAGGGGGCGGTAAGGCATATTCCTTGCTTCGAAAAGCTCTTCAGGAATCACAAAAGGTTGGAATAGCCAAAATTATTATTCGCTCAAAAGAGCAAATGGCAGTGATTCGTGTGTATGAGAATACACTGGTTATGGAGACGATTCATTTTCCAGACGAGGTTCGCCGTGCTGGAGACGTTCCCAATGTCCCAGCTGACGATAAGGTCACCGAAAAAGAATTAGCTACCGCGATTATGTTGATTGATCAATTAACAACTGAATTTGAACCTGAAAAATATACAGATGAATACCGTACAGCATTATTAGAGTTAATCGAGGCAAAACGTACAGGACAAGAAACAGTCACTCCAACAGCTAAAGAGACACCATCAAACGTTACCGATCTAATGGCTGCACTTCAGGCTTCTATTGATCGGACAAAGCCTAAGAGTGAGGGGACCGGAAGAAAAGAACCGGCATTAAAAAAGGAATCCGCAATAAAGAGGGAAACCACAGCGAAGAAGCCTGCAGCTCCAAGGAAAAAAGCTGCTCCGAAAGTAAAAAAAGAAGCATAAGTAAAAAACCGATTCGACAATTTCGAGTCGGTTTTTTAAGACATCTCCGTATATGAGAAAGTACTTTGAATCAAATTTATCGCATAGTATTATGGGAGAATTAAAAATGAAGATGTGCGGGGGAGATGCCATGGCTTATAATGTGCTTTTGTTTACGGATCCGGGAATTGATGATTCCTTTGCAATAATGTATGCATTATTAAATCCAGACATTAATCTTGTCGGTATTGTCAGTGGATATGGAAATACTCCGAAAGAGCAATCAATAAAGAATACAGCCTATTTAATTGATTTAGCTGGGAGGGAGGATATACCGATCATTGCTGGAGCAGCTGGACCATTATCTGGTGAACCTGTTCAATTTTATCCTGGAATTCATGGACCGGAGGGACTTGGCCCAATCAAGCCGCCTGAATCCCTTCAAAAAGTAGAGGTCCATGACATTAATAAAATCCTAGAGATTATTAATGAATATAAAGACAATATTATTATCGTCAATGTTGGCAGATTGACAGAATTAGCTTTAATGTTCATCCTGTACGGGAACAATGCTTTAAAGAATGTAAATGCTTTTTATATAATGGGCGGTGCTTTCTTAGTTCCTGGGAATATTTCGGCAGAAGCAGAAGCCAACTTCTATTCCGATTCCATTGCGTCAAATATAGTGATGGAAAAAGCACATAATATATATTTATATCCCTTAAATATTACGAATAAAGCTATTATAACACCAGATGTTATCGATTTTCTTAGTGAAAACAGCCCAACACCATTTAGACCATTATTAAAACCTGCATTTGATTATTATTTTAAGGCTTATCAAAAAAATGTACCAGGGATTAAAGGTGCTCCTTTACATGATGTTGTCCCACTTATGGCGTTAACGAATCCTGAATTTGTAAAGTATATTCCTAAAAGGGTAAGAGTAGAGGAATTTGGAAACGCCAAAGGGAAAAGTATCGCTGATTTTCGTCCCAAACCCGATCCAGAGCCCCCTGAAACATTAGATTATATCGGTATGGAAGCTGACATCCAAAAGTTTGTCATAAACTTTATGGAAGTCTTTTTAAAAGGGGATTATGAAAAAAATTAATTATCCTGCGAATTTTTATAGTTAGTGGCTTGGTAGTATGCTATACTGTAAATTTAATTGACTTTCAGAGTAATAAATAGTATAATGAAGGTACGCTTTTAAGTTCGTCTAAATATTTTTTGGTTTAAGTAGTCGTAACTGCACGATCTGTGGGTGATGTCTATTACCCAGTGGTGTATTACGACTTTTTGATTTATTAAATGGTTATGTACTTAAAGTGAACAAAATCGTTGGGGGTTCTATTAATGAGTAACGGTAAAGTAAAATGGTTTAATGCAGAAAAAGGATTTGGATTTATTGAAGCTGATGGCGGTCAAGACGTATTCGTACACTTTTCTGCTATCCAAACAGAAGGTTTCAAAACTTTAGAAGAAGGTCAAGCAGTGTCTTTTGAAATCGTTGAAGGTGCTCGTGGACCACAAGCTGCTAACGTAGTTAAAGCTTAATTCATGAAAAATAAAAAGGTGGTGCAATGATCCGGCATCACCTTTTTATCTTTATAAAAGATGTTTCAAAGTGTCCAACAGTCTTGCAAAAAGTACAAGGGGTGATCATTTTGGCGTTTGGTAGAAGAAATGATGAAGAAGTAAAGCTTGAAGAAACTAAAATTTGGGAATGTAATTCAGATAATTGTAAATGCTGGATTCGTGACAATTTTAAGAGCACTGAAGTGCCCCTCTGTCCAATATGCAAAAGTGAAATGAGCCTTAATACGAAAGAATTACAGGTCATTCATAATCATAGTAAAAACTTTATGTAATAACCATAAGAAAAAAGCAGGGGGTAATTCCTCTGCTTTTTCTTATGAATCAATGTTTTCCTTACAATAATTAAACACCGTTAATTCCTCGTCTTCTTCAAGAGCAAAGTCTAAAACCTTTTCTGAACCTCTTTCATAGAGATGATAGTGTGAAATTCTAGGTCCCTTTTCATCTATTACTAACAATACCTTAATTCCAACACCTTTTTCCGTGTAGAGTTCATCTTCTTCATCCACTTCTATTTCAAGAAAAAATTCATAGCGGTCACCCGATAATAATCCAAATGGATCTACTAGTTTTTCAACTGTATGACCAGTTATATTCAATGATATCATCCTTTACAAAATAGTTTCTTTTTTATTATATACATAATTCGTGATTAACTAGAAACAAATGACACTTTTCGCCCCATAATTGTTATCAAAATATGGATAATTATTATGAAATAAGTGTGAACGATGTGAAATTTAATATTTATTTAATAACTATAAAGTAAAATTGAATTATAAAGAGTACAAGTTGGGAAATAGAGGTAGAAACTGCACTCTATAATTGTGAATGTTTTCACAATAAAAAGAAAGAGGGGGTAAAAATCAATGTCTAAAGACAATCCTGTAAGGAGTTTACTGGCCAATAAAATGCAGCGTAGAACATTCTTGAAATGGTCGGGGGCAATTGGTGTCCCAGTGATCGCTGGCGGTGTAGGAACTAAATTATTGATTGACAAGCAAAAAGAAGAAAACGTTGCAAGTGCCAGTGATTGGGATAAGGTTGTATCGACTTGTAGTATTAATAATTGTGGAGGACGCTGTGTTATAAAGGCATACGTAAAGGATGGTGTAGTGGTACGTGTAGCAACCGACACTCAAGAAAGTGGTGATCCAAGCATCCCTCCACTTAGAGCATGTGTACGAGGACGAAACTATCGAAATTTGCTTTATCACCCTGACCGTCTTAAGTATCCAATGAAACGGGTAGGAAAACGGGGCGAAGGTAAATTTGAAAGAATTTCATGGGAAGAAGCAATCAATACCATTGCCTCTGAGATTAAACGAATTGGTGATACATATGGCCCGGAATCAAGATATGTCAATTATGCATCTGGACAAAGCTGGGGGCTTCATGGGGGTAGAAATAGTGCAAGAAAGGTATTAGCACTAACTGGAGGCTACTTAAATTACCGGAATGACTACAGTTCCGGTGCAGGAAATGTGGCAACGCCATATACCTATGGAACGAACAATTCAGGTTCTAGCTTTGATTCCTTATTGCATTCTAAGTACATTATCCTTTGGGGACAGAACCCTTCAGAAATGATATTTTCGACTCCATATCGTGAGTATTTAATGCAAGCAAAGAAAAACGGGGCAAAAATTATTCTCATTGACCCTCGGTATACCGATACTGCCATTACTTATGCCGATGAGTGGATCCCGATTAAACCAACAACTGATAATGCGATGATGGATGCAATGGGCTATGTGATTGTAACCGAAAAATTACATGATCAAACATTCCTTGATAAGTACTGTGTAGGATTTGATGGTGACCATATGCCTGACGGTATTGCAAAGGAAGAGTCAGTAAAGAGCTATTTATTAGGTGAAAAAGATGGAGTGGCTAAAACACCAGAATGGGCAGAAAAAATCTGTGGAGTGCCTGCAGAAAAAATCCGTGAGATTGCCAGAAATTACGCAACTATTAAGCCCGCAGCCCTTATTCAAGGCTGGGCAGCACAAAGGCAGGCATATGGTGAACAATTTATGCGCGGCGGTGCACAGCTTGCGTGTATTACAGGGAATGTAGGTAAACTAGGCGGCTGGGCAGCTGGTACTGGATACTGGAGCCGTGCAGATATTGTTTATCCATTTAAAGTGGAAAATCCGGTTAAGGCTTCTATTCCTTGTTTCCTATGGACAAAGGTTGTTGAACAAGGCACAGAGATGACAGCAGCAGACGGTCTTCAAGGAACAGATAAATTAACAACAAATATTAAAATGATTTTTAATATGGCAGGGAATATGCTGGTTAACCAGCACGCTGATATTAATAAAACGACAAGTCTGTTAGAGGATGAAAGCAAAGTAGAATTTATCTGTGTCAGCGATCTTTTTATGACCCCAAGCGCAAAATATGCAGATATTGTTCTTCCTGGCACAACCTTTTTTGAAAGATACGATATAGGGGTGCCGTGGTGTTTTGGTGATTACGTCGTTTTTGGTGATAAAACGATTGATCCGCTTTATGAATGTCGAAATGAATATGATGTATTTGCAGAAGTGGCAGAAAAATTAGGGATTAAGGAGCAATTTACCGAAGGCAGGTCAATACTGGATCTGGTAAAAGAAAGTATTAAAAGAACACGTGAAGAGCTTGATCCAAGCTTCCCAACATTTGAAGAGTTCAGGGAAAAAGGTGTTCACCATTTTAAATTTGATGAACCGCTTGTTGGTTTCAAAGCGCAAATTGATGACCAAGAAAACAATCCTTTTGAAACACCTTCAGGCAAAATTGAATTATTTTCTAAAGCACTGTGGGATATGAAACAGCATGAAGAGATACCAGCGATTGCGAAATATATACCTTCATGGGAAGGACCGGAAGATCCATTAATTGAGAAGTACCCACTACAGCTCATTAGCTGGCATTATAAGCGAAGATGTCATTCCACTTATGATAACATGCCGTGGCTTGAGGAAGCAGCGAAACAAGAAATGTGGTTAAATCCTAAAGACGCCGAAAA
Organism: Neobacillus driksii; assembly: GCF_013409995.1. Taxonomy (GTDB): domain Bacteria; phylum Bacillota; class Bacilli; order Bacillales; family Cytobacillaceae; genus Neobacillus; species Neobacillus driksii. The sequence goes on along the minus strand of NZ_JACCBX010000003.1, from coordinate 61,405 downwards.
GCGTGGAATCATGGATGGAGATAGAGTTCAAGTATTTAACGAGCGGGGAAGCTTGTATATTGATGTGAAGGTAACAACTCGAATCACTCCTGGAGTGGCTGGAATTCCACAAGGTGCATGGTATACACCTGACAAAACAGGCGTAGACCAAAGGGGATCTGTAAATGTGTTAACTTCACAACGACCTACGCCTTTGGCAAAATCAAATCCGCAATTAACAAACCTTGTTGAAGTGAAAAAAGCGTAAGGAGTGATTATTTTGGGCCAAATAGGATTCTACATTAACCAAAGTATCTGTCAAGGCTGTAAGGCATGTAGTGTAGCATGTAAAGATAAAAATAATATAGAAGTAGGGATAAACTTCCGTAGAGTTTATACAAAAGAAGAAGGCTCCTATCTGCTGCAGCCGAATGGCGGGATCGTCCAAAACGTGAAATCGTATTATTTCTCGATTGCTTGTAATCATTGCGAACAGCCGGCTTGTTTATTAAACTGTCCGACAGGTGCCATTACGAAGAGTGATGAAAATGGGGTCGTAACTATAGATCAGGAGATTTGTGCAGGGACTCAACTATGTGTTAAGGCTTGTCCTTACGGTGGACCACAGTACGATAAAGAGACTTTTAAATCCAATAAATGCAATTTTTGTATGGACCTTCAGGAAAAAGGAGAAGACCCGGTTTGTGTCGCAACATGTCCATTAGGAGCCATTGAATTTGGTCCAATAGAAGAGCTTCGTAAAAAATATGGAGATATTAGGCAAATTAAAGGAATGCCAAGTCCGACCATTACAAAACCAAGCATTGTCATTACTCCCCACCGTAACGCAAAATTAGTTTAAATAGAATGCAAAAAAAGAGTGGGTGAAGAGATGTCAATCCTCGTAAATTGGCTGGAAAGCCTGCATAAAGAAATGAAAGTCACAGCTAAATGTTCGAGAGTGAGGAACAAAAAATCTACTTGCCGTTATTGTATGGAAAAATGTAAGCACAATGCTATCGAATTAAACGGCGAATTACTCATCATCGATACAAAAAAGTGTACTCTATGTGGGGAGTGCATGATTGCTTGTCCGTCGTCAGCCATCGAAGGGGTTGCGAGTAACCGTAACTTTGAAAAAGGAAGCTTAATCTTTGATAAAAGCTACACACCTTCATTGAAAGAATTGCTAATTTATAAAAAAAGAGGAATGACATCGATTCAAATTTCTGATCAAGCATTGAATCAAGAATGGGAAAAAGTATTAGTGGATACAAATAAACGATTAAAATTACTTGATGAAAGCCCAATTACTGTTACAGAAAAGGTAAGGGATGAAGTGCTCTCACGAAGAGCCTTCTTTGGATCATTTCAAAGAGAAGGAAAGCAGCTCGCTAAAAGGATGGCTCCTGTCGCATGGAAAATGGAGCAAGATGATTGGAAGATAACGAAATATTTTCCGAACTATCAATTTTACAGTGTGGAAATAAATCCGTATGAATGTACACTTTGCCAGACCTGCTTTTCACTTTGTGGGGAAGTAGTATTCAAATTAATGGACGGCAAGCTCCTAATTAAAGCCGAGTGGTGTGTAAATTGTACATCTTGTAGAGATGTCTGTCCTGAAGAAGCAATTAAGATCCAACCAGAAATAAAAAGAAAAAATGAACAGTATGAATTTGTTCATTCGAAGACTTGTAAAGACTGTGGCCATACTTTTTACACCTTTGATAAAGAAACTGAGAAATGTCATATGTGTAAAAATAGAGATCCTGATTGGTTAAGTCCGTACGAATAAATTTTCATCCGCTTTATCTGAATGATATTGTACCATTTGGATAAATTAAAGCCATCTTGAGATAGGTGGTGAGAATGTTGACAAAACGGAATATAAAAACGAAATCAGGACTGCAAACTGCAAAAAGTATAACGAACTCAGAGTTTGCTAATGAAATGACTCCACAAAATAAAAAGGCAAAGAAAGAAAAGCCTCACACATAATAGGTAGTGAATTTGGATGAGCGCTGGGGAAGCCCCAGCGCTCATTTTTTTAGTTTTGACTTTTGGCTCCCGGTTTTATGGCGATCAAAGCAACAAAAGCTGCAATCATACTGAGACCACTTAGTGTAATAAAAATCCAGTGAGTTGCTTGTTTCATTAACAAGGCAATAATCGGAGGGCCCGCTGCTACTCCGATAAATCTCATTGAGCTGTAAATGGATGAAATGGTTCCACGCTCTTCCTTCTCAATCCCTTCAGTGATTAAGGCGTCAAGACATGGAAGACCAATTCCGATGCCAACTCCGGCTATTAAAAACATAGTAAGCATGAACCAGAGCTTAATCGAAAACCATAGAGCCAGAATAGCCACTGCTGCTGCAATAATTCCGCCGAAGGTGAGCCATTTCATTAGGACTTTATTTTTTTTGATCGTCTTTCCTGCTATAAATGAGGCTAAACAAAGTGCACCAAGCGGCAATGCTAAGAACAAACCTTTTTTCAGATCTTTAATCCCATATTTTGTTTCAAATATTTCCGAAAGGTAAAATAGTATACCAAATAGTACTAACATCAAGATTCCACCAATAAAAAAGATAGCGTATAGCCATTTCCCTTTTTCAGTAAAGGTTTTCTTTACATTTGTAAAAAATTGTTTAAAAGGGATTGGTTTTTTTCGAGACTTTGGACTCTTTACTAAAAGCATTACCATGATGACCGAAATCGTACAAAAGACTGGAAACGAAAAGAATGGTAAAAACCAAATAAATCCTGCTAGCAATGAACCCAAAATCGGGCTTAGAACCTTTCCAAATGTATTAGAGGTTTCAATTAAACCTAGACAACTGCTTACATCATCTTCATCTTTGAACATATCACCAACCAGAGGGAGTACAATAGGCATAGCTCCAGCTGCTCCAACCCCTTGGAGGGCCCGTCCGACTAATATTGCCCAATAGGCATTTTCCAACTTCCAAGCGGCCCATCCTGAAATTAAACCGCCAATTCCTGCGATAATAAGACTTGGAATAATTACTTTCTTTCTTCCAATATGATCTGATATATACCCTGCAACAGGGATTAAGAAAATTGCAACTATTGAATAGACCGTTATAATCATACTCGTTTGGAACGCTGTGATGGATAATTCCTTTTCCATTGAGGGTAGTACTGGTATCAACATGGAATTACCTAGGGTCATCACTAAAGGAATAGATGACAATGAGAGTATTGCCCACTTTTGTTTGGAAAGTTCACCTGATTTTTTCTTTTTTCCAGCTGAAGAGGATTTATTTCTCACAGCCTCTGAACTCGGGCATAATCGTTCAATATGATCCATTTTTCTTCTATCCCGCCTTCATTATGATGTGCTAACGTTAATATTGACATCTTTAATTTAAAATAACTATCAAACAACAATCCTTTAAATGGAATATCCTTAAATTGAATTTTCTAATAATTTTTTGTTGACATAATGCTTTAAAATGGTTTAATATAAAAATCAATAAAGGCAGGGCATTGATGAAGAGTAGTAACTTTTACGGATTCTTTAGAGAGCTGATGGGTGGTGCAAATCAGTGTAGACGTATTAGTGAATGGACTTCGGAGTCTCCAAACCGAACCTCCTATAGGGTCAGTAGGCTTTGGCGAAATCCTCATCGTTACAAGAGGCAGATATTCAAGCATATAATTGCTTCGATATCGGTAAAGTGAGCTGATTTTTGGCTAATTAAGGTGGCACCACGGGTCTTCCGTCCTTTTTGGATGGGAGGCCCTTTTTGTTTTTAATTTCATAACAAAGAAATCGTTGATCAAGAGGAGTACGCTTATTTTATTCTTTTCAGAGAGCCGGGGAAGGTGAGAGCCCGGTAAGAATGGATTTGTGGAATGGACTTGTGAGAGGCTGCCTGAACAAAAGTAGGGCCGCACGGAGTTCCACCGTTAAAAGGATAGGATATACGACTTTTTTAAGGTCCTGTATCTGAAAGAGGAAGCTGCAAAGCAGTTTCAAAGAGAGGTGGCACCACGATCATAAGAATCGTCCTCTATATGCAAAAAACTTTTTATGCATATAGAGGACGATTTTTTTTTATTTATTTACGAAGGGATGTAAAGCGCATGAAAATAAAAAATGGTTTTTTCCTAAAGGAACTCAAAGGGGATACATTCACTCCCATTTCTATTTTGCAGAAGATTAGCGGTGATAAAAAGTTTTTATTGGAGAGCTCACATAAGTATCATGACTCTGGGCGTTATTCCTTAATTGGATCGGATCCAGCATTCGAACTTATTTCCCATGGTGACTCGAATGAAATTCTATATCGAAATGGAGAGAAAAAAGTTATCAAGGGAAACCCACTTGAGTTGATTAAAACATTGCTCCCAAAAATGGATGAAGCACCTTTTCCTTTTATAGGCGGGGCAGTAGGGTACGTTGGCTATGACATCATCCGTCAATTTGAAGAAATTGGCGAAGAGTTTGCGAATGGACTTCAAATGCCTGATGTTCATTTAATGTTTTATGAAGAAGTGATTGTTTTTGACCATCTTGAAGAGAAAATAACGCTTTGCGGTGTACCACTTTCAGAGGAAATGGATAAAGATTTACTTGAAAAAAGACTGGAGCAAAGGATTGAAGAGTTAAAACAGCCTGCTATCTATCAAGATAGCACACCGTTTGAATTTTCAGGTTTTGAATCAGAAACAACGAAGGAGCAATTTATTGAGAATGTAGATATAGCAAAGGAGCATATAAAAGCAGGAGATATCTTTCAAGTGGTGTTGTCGAGACGAATGAAGTCATCATTCAAAGGATCGCCCTTATCTCTCTATCGCAAGCACCGTGCCCATAATCCAACACCATATATGTTTTATATTGATTTCACTGGATATACCGTAATTGGTTCATCACCAGAAAGTCTCATAAAAACTAGGGGGTCACAGGTATTCTCAAACCCAATCGCAGGTACAAAAAAACGAGGAAAAACAACGGAGGAAGACCTGTTGATTGCAAAGGAATTGAAAAGTGACGAGAAAGAATTGGCGGAGCATAAAATGCTCGTTGATCTCGGTCGAAATGACTTAGGAAGAGTTTGTGAATTTGGGTCGGTAACAGTTGATAAGTATATGGAGGTTGAAAATTTCCGACATGTCATCCATCTAGTGTCAGAAGTAAGCGGAACACTGACAAAAGAGCATAGCAGTCTAGACGCTTTGGCAGCATGTCTTCCTGCAGGTACTGTTTCCGGGGCACCGAAAATCAGAGCGATGGAAATTATTAATAAATTGGAAAAATCAAAAAGGGGACTTTATTCTGGAGCCATCGGTTACTTATCTGCCAACGGAAATATGGATTTTGCCCTGGCAATTCGTACAATGATTTTAAAAGAAGGAACTGCCTACATACAGGCAGGAGCAGGAATTGTCCACGACTCAGATCCAGAATCCGAATATGAAGAAACCATAAACAAATTAAAAGCCTTTTTGGAGGGTGAACAATGATTTTACTAATCGATAATTTTGATTCTTTTACCTTCAACCTATATCAATATTTAGGGGAATTAGGAGAGAGCGTAACAGTCATTAGAAATAATCAACTTACGATTGAGCAAATAAAGGAAATGAATCCTAAGGCGATCATCCTTTCTCCTGGACCTGGAAAACCAGAGGATGCAGGGATTTGTATTGAGGTCATTCAAAAATTACATCAAGACATTCCAATATTGGGGATTTGTTTAGGTCATCAAGCAATCGGGGCAGCATTTGGCAGTGAAATAAGGAGAGCAAGTTATATTAAACACGGAAAAACATCGCAAATCACACATAATGGAAACGGGATTTTTACTTATTTGACTTCCCCGTTGGAAGTAATGCGCTATCATTCTTTGGTGGTGGATAAGGAGAAGCTTTCACCCGATTTAGAATGTGTTGCTCAGTCGCTTGATGATCAAGAAATAATGGCACTCAAGCACCGTTATTATCCAGTATTCGGTTTGCAGTTTCATCCTGAATCGATTGGCACACCAACTGGTAAGCAAATGCTCAAAAACTTTTTATCTGAAATAGAAGGGAAGAAGAAAAATGAAGAATTTTTTACTCCAGTTAGCTGAAGGTGAATCTTTCTCTGAGCCTCAAATGAAGGAGGCTATGGACTTACTATTAGGTGAAGAGGTATCGGAAAGTGAAATTGCAGCATTTTTAATGGGATTAAAGTCAAAAGGGGAAACAGTAGAAGAAATTACAGGTATTGTAAAAGGCCTCAAAGATAATACCCTTCCATTCCGTAAGAAATTTCCCAATGTTCTAGATAATTGTGGTACGGGTGGGGATGGATCTTCTAGCTTTAATATTAGTACTACTTCCGCCTTTGTGATTGCAGGTGCCGGCATTCCTGTTGCAAAACATGGAAACCGCAGTATATCAAGCAAAACTGGAAGTGCAGATGTACTAGAGTATTTAGGTATTAATTTAAATCTGCCTGTAGAACGGACAGAAGAAATACTTCATGAACTAGGAATTGCCTTCTTATTTGCGCCTCATGTGCATCCAAAGCTAAAGAAGGTCATGACTGTTCGCAGACAATTAAGAATCCCAACTGTCTTCAACTTTATCGGTCCACTTACTAATCCTATCGATTTGGACTATCAATTACTTGGAGTTTACCGTAGGGATTTACTTCCTATATTTGCGGAAGTACTGCAAAATCTTGGTCGGAAGCGTGCGGTTGTCATTAACGGGGCAGGCTTTATGGATGAGGCATCTTTGCAGGGTGAGAACCATTTTACTCTATTAGAGGATGGTGCTATTTCGACTCAAACCTTTGTACCAGAAGAAGTGGGACTTCCCCAATATGATAACAGTGCAATTAAGGGTGGAGATTCTAAAGAAAATGCTGAGATTCTTAAGCAGGTCCTTTCAGGCGAAAAAGGTGCTCACCGAGATACAGTCCTATTGAATGCAGGGATTGGAATTTTTACAAGCGGTAAAGCAACCAACATTGTCGAGGGGATCGACATCGCTAGAGATGTGATTGATTCCGGAGCAGCTTATGAAAAGTTACAACAATTAATTGAATTGACAGCTAAAGCTAAAAGAGAGGCGATATAATTGGAAACCATATTAGATCGAATTATTAATGAAAAACAAAAAGAAGTCCTAAAACTCCGCGAAGGAGGTTTTATAAAAGTAGAAGCAAAGCCGAAAAGATCCTTCATTCAAAAATTACAGCAAGCAGAAGAAATCGCAATCATCTCTGAATTTAAACGTGCATCTCCATCTAAAGGATTGATTAACAATGGGGTGGAACCTGCTGATCAAGCAGCAAGATACGAGAAGGCAGGAGCGTCAGCTGTTTCAGTACTGACTGATTCCACTTTTTTTAAAGGGTCTTTTGATGACTTAAGGGCGGTTAGAGAGGCGGTTGACCTGCCCATTCTTTGTAAAGATTTTATGATAGATTCTATTCAAATTGACCAGGCAGCAGCACAGGGGGCTGACATAATTCTGTTGATTGTAGCTGCATTAGATGAAACAACGCTGGCGCAGCTGTACCAATATGCAAGGAGCTTGGATTTAGAGGTGTTAGTAGAGGTTCATAATCAAGAAGAATTAGAAAAAGCACTCAACCTTGGTGCCCAACTGATTGGCGTTAATAATCGTGATTTAAAAACCTTTAACGTTTCACTTGACGTTACAGAGTCTCTTGCAATGTCAATAAAAGACTCTGGTGCCTTTCTAATCAGTGAAAGTGGAATACACCATAAGGAAGATGTAGAGCGGGTACGCAATGCAGGAGCAAATGGAATCTTGGTCGGTGAGGCGTTAATGAAGAGCCCAGATCTAGCTAAGTCTTTTCAGGACTTCAGATTACCACTTGTTGGCGGGGTAAAAAAATGAAGGTGAAAATTTGTGGAATTACAGATCTTACCACTGCACTGGCTGCTATTGATTATGGTGCAGACGCGATTGGTTTTGTTTTTGCAGAAAGTAAGCGCAGGATTTCAGTAGAGAAAGCAAAAGATATCGTCACTCATTTACCGAAAGACATATTAAAAGTTGGGGTGTTCGTTAATGAGGTAAAAGAGAAGATAGAGGAAATTGCTTCATGTGTAGGTCTGACTCATGTTCAATTACACGGAGATGAAACTCCAGCTTTCAGCCAATCCCTATCACTGCCGGTAATAAAAGCCATAAGTGTTAACGATGATCAAAGTTTAAATGCGATAGAAAATCACTCTTGCGAATATGTTTTGATCGATGGTCCAAAAGGGAAATACGGAGGAGGCAACGGCTTGGCGTTTGATTGGAACTGTATTTCTGCAAACCAAATTAAGAATAAAAAGGTGATTCTTGCAGGAGGGCTGCATGAAGTGAATGTTGAAGAAGCGATAAGACTGATTAAACCGTATATGGTGGATGTCAGCAGCGGTGTGGAAACAGAAGGTAAAAAGGATCTTGATAAAATTCAATCATTTATTAATAAGGCTAAAGGGAGCCATACAGGAGGAACAAGAAATGAAGTCATATACACTGCCGAATGAAAAAGGGCAATTTGGAATTTATGGGGGAAGGTTTGTACCAGAAACACTTATGAAGGCTGTACTTGAGCTGGATGAAGCCTACAAACTCGCAAAAGAGGACCCGAGTTTTCAAGCAGAAATTGATGGATACTTAACAGAATATGTAGGGAGAGAAACGCCGCTTTATCATGCGAAAAATCTTACAAAATACGCTGGCGGTGCTCAAATCTATCTTAAAAGAGAAGACCTTAACCATACAGGTGCACACAAAATCAACAATGCAATCGGTCAGGCTTTACTAGCGATACGAATGGGTAAAAGGAAAATTGTTGCCGAAACCGGTGCTGGACAGCATGGTGTTGCGACTGCAACCGTTTGTGCCTTATTGAAACTTGAATGTATTATTTTTATGGGCGAAGAGGACATCAAACGACAGGCATTAAATGTCTTTCGAATGGAGCTTCTCGGTGCTAAGGTTGTCAGTGTCACCTCTGGAAGCGCGACATTAAAAGATGCCGTTAATGAAGCATTAAGATATTGGGTTGAACATGTAGAGGATACTCACTATCTTTTGGGTTCTGTTATGGGACCTCACCCATTCCCTGTGATGGTAAGAGATTTTCAAAGTGTAATAGGCAAGGAAACAAAAAAGCAATTCTTGGCACAGGAAGGAAAGCTTCCAGAAGCCGTTGTGGCATGTATTGGCGGCGGCAGTAATGCGATTGGAATGTTCCACCCGTTTATAGGAGATAAGGAAGTCAGTCTCTATGGTGTAGAGGCAGCGGGGCAGGGGACAGATACGGATTTCCATGCGGCTTCACTCACAAAAGGGAAACCTGGTATTCTACATGGGGCCCTAATGTACTTACTACAAGATGGTGATGGCCAAATTATCGAGGCTCATTCTGTTTCAGCTGGACTTGATTATCCTGGTGTAGGACCAGAACATAGTTACTTAAAGGACAGTGGCAGAGCTCAATACCATTCTATTACTGATAAAGAGGCACTCGAGTCATTTCAACTTTTATCAAAATTAGAAGGCATTATTCCTGCTCTTGAAAGTGCACATGCAGTAAGCTTTGTGGTTAAACTTGCAGCTCAAATGAAGGAAACCGAACATATTGTGGTTTGCTTATCCGGTCGTGGTGATAAGGATGTAACAGCAGTTAAAGAAAGGTTAGAAAGGGAGAGAGCATAATGAATAGAATTGAACAAAGTTTTAAGGTGTTAAAAGACCAAGACCGGAAGGCTTTTATTCCCTATATTATGGGGGGAGATGGAGGACTTAATAACCTAACTGAGCGTCTACTTACGCTAGAAAAATTCGGTGCCAGCCTCATTGAAGTAGGTGTTCCTTTTTCAGATCCTGTAGCAGATGGTCCAACCATTCAGCAAGCCGGTCTTAGGGCGCTTCAAAATGGAACGACACTAAGGGGAATTATTGCGGAACTAACAAAAGCGAGGGAAGTCGTGTCCATCCCTATCGTACTTATGACTTACCTAAATCCTATTTATGCATATGGAATTTCTACATTTGCACAAGATATTGCAAATGCCGGAGTAGATGGCTGTATTATTCCGGACCTTCCAATTGAAGAAGAAGAACTTCTCGCAGCCGAGCTTGAGGATGTGGGGGTTGAATTAATCCGACTCGTTACGTTGACATCTCCAAAAGATAGAATTAAAGAAATATCCAATCGAGGAAAGGGATTTTTATACACTGTGACCGTTAAAGGAATTACCGGAACAAGAAATGAATTCGATCAAGAAGTGGTGGATTTTTTAAAGAGAGTGAAGGACATTAGCCCCATTCCAGTTTTAGCTGGGTTCGGTATTTCAAACGAAAAACAAATTAATGAGCTAATCCCCCACTGTGACGGAGTCATTGTTGGTAGTAAAATTGTCGACTTGTTCCATAAAAATGATTTATCAGGGCTTGAAAGCTTTATGTCAGTACTTAAACCTGAAAAAAACATCATTTAAAAATAGAAATCCACTTATTGCGAGTGGATTTTTTCTTTTTCTAGTGTCATTTGTTACAGCAGTGGAAATGAATATTTACTATAATTTTGATAATGGATTATCATATCTGGTTGGTAAGGATGAGGGATGTATGAAGAAAGTTAAGGAAACAATCATCTCACTAATGGCAGGGATTGACGGTTTTTCAGGAATTTCTTATAAAGTTCATGTGGATTTTTACCAAAATCGATTTACTGTTTTTGAATGGAGAAATAAAGAAAATTTACACCCTATTACTAACTTTGAACGAAAATCAATTGGAAGCATGGAAGATTTCAAAAAAGATATCTATTTAATGAAGATTTGGGAATGGGAACCATCTTATCGAAAGGAAGAAGGGATCATTCTTGATGGGAAATACTGGTCGATAAAGTTGAATACAAAAGGAAAAATCTTCGAGAGTGAGGGAATGGAATGCTTTCCGCCTGATTGGAAACGATTTTGTACTGCTGTAGAAAAATTAACAGGAACTCCATTTCGATAACTGCCTCATCCTATCAAATTGGCAGGAATGTCTGCTTGATACCCTCGTATATCTCCTATATAATTAGTCTATACTTTTACTGAGCTTCTTTTCCATTTAATCATATTTTAGGGGATATCCCTTTTCTTGATTTTAAACTTCCATTATTGGAAGTTTTGTTTGTTATAGACATTAGTAGAGATAGATAAAAAGAGGTGTTAATAAATGAAGGAAATCACGGTTGAGGAATTACAAACGATTAAGAATCCGGTCATTATTGATATCCGCGCACCTATTGAGTTTAAGGATGGTGCCATTCCGGAAGCAATCAACATTCCTTTATTTACAGATAAAGAACGAGAGGAAATCGGAACCATTTATAAACATGAAGGACAAGCCGCGGCAAAATGGAGAGCTATGGAGTTTGTGTCACCAAAAATACCTAGTCTGCTTCACCAGATAAAATCAGTAATGGAAAATGGGGATGAGTTAATAGTCCATTGCTGGCGTGGGGGAATGCGAAGTAAAGCGGTCGTAACCTTTTTAGAATTTGCAGGCATTTATGCAAACCGTCTTACTGGTGGTTATAAAGCATATCGACAATACATTCTTCAGCAAATTCCAACGATGTTTCCTGAAAAAGCAATTGTATTGCATGGTTTAACTGGTGTAGGAAAGACGGAAGTTTTGAAGAAATTAAAAGCAACTGGGTACCCAACAATTGATCTTGAGGAAATGGCTGCTCATCGAGGATCCATTTTTGGAACGATTGGGCTGGGAGAAGGAAATAACCAGAAGACTTTTGATTCTCTTCTTTACAAGGAACTTCAGGATATAAAAGGTTCCACTTATTTTGTTATGGAGGCAGAAAGCAAACGGATTGGGAAAGCTGTCCAGCCTGAAGAGCTAACGGATAGAAAAATGAGGGGAATCAATATCTATATCCACACCCCTCTAGAGCAAAGGGTTAAGCAGCTGGTAAATGAGTACGTTTTACCTTATCAAAATGAGCCTTGGTACCACGATCAAATTTCGATTGGAACTGAAAAGATTATAAGAAGAATAAAGGATAATGAAATGAAAAAAATGTTAGTCCAATCTTTAGAAATTAAGGATTACCAAGAGATGATTAGTATTTTACTCGAACATTATTATGACCCACGCTATGACCATGCTACCCTTGAATATGATGGGAAATTCATTGATGTTTACGCGGATGATTTTGATGCTGCCAGTCTAAAGGTGATGGCAGAAATAAATAAACTAATGGTAGAGAAGAAGGTAGCTTTTGAAGGTCAAATATAGTCGCTATAAAGGCCGGTCAACCCGGCCTTTATTTTTTTGCATGAAAAAACCGCCGCGAGTTTGGCGGTTCTAAAATCTTTGCACTTTTAACGATTCTTAAATGGCCTCAATCCACGACGTTTAATTTCATCTTTTAAAATCTTTATCCATTCTTTTTCCTTTCCAGATTTTAAAGCATCCCGATACGTCACCACTAACAGCTCGTTACTCATTATTTTCAACTTTGCAAGCCTCCCTCGGAATAATGGATTGAATATTCAGTTTTTATTATTGTAATCGTTTTCTAACCATTTCAGAACCTTTTTCATATATTTGACATATTAAAAATAGATAAAATATGTCAAAAGACTCAAATATAATTTTGTTGCACTACAGTGTTGCTTTTGATTATACTAAGGAATATCTAACGGAAAGGAACGGTGCTGGGATGATTCATTTAACATGGCGTGAGCGTGAGACTGTAAAAAAAGTAAAATGTGTTCATACGGACGCAAAAAAATACATAGTAAATAACGCATTAACCTCCGGGAAAGTTTATGATGTGAAAAATGAAACAGAAGAGTTTTATTACATTATCGACAATACTGGTAAGGTAGGCGGATTTTACAAAGAATACTTTCAAAATGTAGACTGATGGGCCTTGCCTGCCAGTCTCTTTTTTTAATTTTGTAATGGGGGAATGGGGAAATGAAGTTGTGGAATGAGCTTTTTGAGTTAGAAGGGGAATGTGTCAGGTTAGTTCCAATCACCTTGGATCATCTTGATGGACTATGGGAAGCCGCTAAACCTGATGAAATTTGGACCTATATGGCTACCACAGTAAGAAGTAGAGAAGAGATGGAGCAGATGATTGCTTCAGCTATCCAGAAGAGAGAAAAGGGTACAGACTACACCTTTGTTGTGATAAATCAGGACAATCGTATTATCGGAAGTACTCGTTACCTTGATATTTCAGAAGAACATAAAAGTTTAGAAATTGGTTCAACATGGTATCACCCTGATGTTTGGAGAACTAGAGTAAACACTGAATGTAAATACCTGCTACTAAGGCATTCATTTGAAAGTTGGCAGTTAAGGCGCGTTCAACTTAAAACAGATTCTCGGAATTTTCGTTCACAACGAGCAATTGAGCGAGTTGGAGCAGTAAAAGAAGGAACGCTAAGGAAGGATCGAAAAATATCTGGTGGATATGTTCGTGATACTGTCTTCTTTAGTATTCTTCGAGACGAGTGGGGAACCGTAAAGAAAGAATTAGCAAGGAAACTTGGTATACAGTAAAAAGAAGCATTGGGCTCCAATGCTTCTTTTCCCCTTATTAATTAGTACTAGCATTTATTTCTGTATTTTTAACTTTTTGATATAGCTTTCTGCTTAGCCATGTTTGTAGAATTAAAAACGTACCGCCTACTGCCCAATATAGCGGCAGCGCTGCAGGTGAATTAAAAGAAAACATCACGATCATGAGTGGAGACATCAGCCCCATATATTTCATTTGCTGTTGCTGAGCAGATGGCATACTAGTCTGGGAAACTTTAAATTGAAAATAATAAATCACACCCGCAATGAGGGTAATGATGATATCAGGGTCTCCAAGACTAAACCATAGGAAACGGTGGCTAGCAATCTCTTCTGAGCCACGAATCGCGTAATAAAAGCCAGTTAAAATCGGCATTTGAATCAGAAGAGGCAAACATCCCATATTTAATGGATTTACACCATGCTTCTGATAAAGACCCATTAATTCCTGCTGCATTTCTTGTTTCTTTTTTGGATCCTTTTCTTCTTTCATTTTCTTTTGGATGGCGTCCATTTCTGGCTTCATAACATCCATTTTCTCTTTCATGTTCATTTGATTTCTATATTGTTTTAGCATAAACGGCATTAATATAAGTCGAATTATGAGTGTAATTAGAATAATGGATAAACCATAGCTTCCATTGAAAAACTCAGCTAAAAAATGAATAGAAACAGCAAATGGTTCAACAAAATAGGTATTGAAAAACCCATCACCTTTTCCGTTTGCTCCAGAACAGGCTGATAGGAGCACTGTAGTAAGTGCTAAAAGTAATAAAATTGGTAAAGAACGTTTGATTTTCATATTTCCTCCTAAGATTGTTTAAGTTGTTTTAAATTGAAATAGGGTGGAGGAAATAGGTTCTTCTGTATCGTCCTGTGAACTTTCTTTTCTACGAATATATTTAAAAATACGAGTTAGAATAATATTTCTATTTACAGAGCCTTTTTTCTTATAAAAAGACAATGGGTGATTTATTTTTGTATGTGCAGGCTCGCTAATGGATCCCATAAAGCAATACTCCACATTCCATGCCCAGAGTAATTTGATGATGACCCCGAAGTATAAACTTAAATAAATGGTTTCTAACGCGTTTGCATCTGTAAAATCAATGAGCAGTTGGTACAAAAATAATCACCTCGCTTTTTACTGTTAATGATATGAGTATAATAGAGAAGGACCAAAGAAGCAATTGAATCATGCTGGAAAAAGTCTTTGCAGCAATATCACGCTAACAAGAAAGAATGCTGCCCATAAAGACAGCATTCTTTTTATTTTGCCAAGGAAGGTTTGTTCCAGTGTGCAGTAATCATTTTATAAGCATATTCCACATTCACTTCTGAAGGTGGCTCAACATGGTTTAATGGGTACTCAAGCCCCAGGGCTTCCCATTTATAAACACCAAGCTTATGGTAGGGAAGAATTTCGACCTTTTGTACATTTTCAAGTGTTCCAATAAATTCTCCAAGTTTTTGAAGGTCTTCAGGATCATCAGAAACAGTAGGTACAAGGACATGGCGTACCCAAACTGGTACTTTTCGGTCAGACAAGAATTTAGCAAATTCAAGAATATGATCATTTGCCATACCGGTTAATTGAATATGCTTTTTGCGGTTAATATGCTTTAAATCAAGTAAAATTAAATCCGTATATTGTAATAACTCTTCTAGCTGTTCAATAAACAGTTTAGAGTGTGAGAAACAGCCGCCAGAAGAATCAATGGTAGTATGAATCCCTTTCTTTTTACATTCCTTAAACAATTCAGTAAGGAACGGAACTTGTAGAAGTGGTTCGCCGCCGCTGACAGTGATTCCTCCACCAGATGACTGAAGGAAGGGAAGGTAGGACATGAGATCATCCATGATTTCGGAAACGGTCATCTGTTTGCCGCTGCCGATTTCCCACGTATCAGCGTTATGGCAAAATTGGCAGCGTAATAGGCAGCCTTGTGTAAATACAACATAGCGTATGCCTGGTCCGTCGACTGTTCCTAATGTTTCAATAGAATGAATATTTCCGTTCATGATGATGATCCCCCTTTATTTTTAAAGCAGGAGCTCCTTAGTAAGGAACTCCAATGTATAGTTTACAGTGATTCGTGGAAAGTACGGTTAATAACGTCTAGTTGCTGTTCTTTTGTTAATTTGATAAAGTTAACCGCATATCCAGAAACACGTATAGTTAATTGTGGATATAATTCTGGATGTTCCATTGCATCCATTAATGTTTCTTTATTAAATACGTTAACATTCAGATGGTGACCAGTTTTAATCGCATATCCGTCTAAAATTGATACTAAGTTACGGACCTGGCTTTCTTCTTCTTTACCTAATGCTTTAGGAACGATAGAGAAAGTATTTGAAATTCCATCCATTGCAGAGCTGTAAGGCAGTTTAGCAACAGAAGATAGAGAAGCAAGTGTACCTTTTGTGTCACGGCCATGCATTGGGTTTGCACCAGGAGCGAATGGTTCGCCAGCACGGCGTCCATCTGGTGTGTTACCAGTCTTTTTACCATATACGACGTTTGATGTAATCGTCAAGATGGACATCGTATGAACAGAATTACGGTAAGTTTGGTGCTTACGTAACTTTTTCATGAAGGTTTCAACGATTTCAACCGCAATACTGTCAACACGGTCATCATTATTTCCGTATTTAGGGAAGTCGCCAATAATTTCGAAATCAACAGCAAGACCATTTTCATCACGAATTACTTTCACTCCGCCGTATTTAATTGCACTTAAGGAGTCTGCCACAACGCTCAATCCAGCAATACCTGTTGCCATTGTACGTAGGATCTGTGTGTCGTGTAAGGCCATTTCAATTCTTTCATAGCTATACTTATCATGCATATAGTGGATAACATTTAAGGTGTTAATATAAAGACCTGCAAGCCATTCCATCATTTGATCAAACTTCTGCATAACTTCTTCATAATTTAATACGTCAGCTGTAATAGGCTGGTATTGTGGTCCCACTTGAATTTTTAATTTTTCATCCACACCACCGTTGATGGAGTAGAGAAGTGCTTTTGCAAGGTTCGCACGAGCACCGAAGAACTGCATTTGTTTACCAATCTCCATAGCGGATACACAGCAAGCAATACCATAATCATCGCCATATTCTGGACGCATGATATCATCATTTTCATATTGGATAGAGCTTGTTTTAATTGACATTTTTGCACAATATTTTTTAAAGTTTTCAGGCAGCTGTGGTGACCATAATACTGTTAAGTTTGGTTCTGGAGCTGGTCCTAAATTGTCTAACGTGTGTAGAAAACGGAAAGAGTTCTTTGTAACAAGAGAACGTCCATCTTGAGCCATACCGCCGATTGACTCAGTTACCCAAGTTGGATCACCAGAGAATAATTCATTATAATCAGGTGTACGAGCAAATTTTACTAAACGGAGCTTCATAACAAAATGGTCAACTAATTCCTGTGCTTCTTCTTCAGTTAAAGTGCCATTTAAAAGGTCTCTTTCTACATAAATATCTAAGAAAGTAGATACACGTCCAAGACTCATTGCAGCACCGTTTTGTTCTTTGATAGCCGCTAAGTAACCGAAATATAACCATTGGAATGCTTCAGCCGCAGTTGTTGCCGGCTGCGAGATATCAAAGCCATGGCTGCTTGCCATTTCTTTTAATTCTTTTAATGCACGAATTTGCTCGGCAATTTCTTCACGAAGACGCATATTGTCTTCAGTCATTACCTTGCTTGTAGTTTTTTGATCTTGTTGTTTTTGCTTGATCAAGAAATCTACACCATATAGTGCAACACGACGATAGTCACCGATAATACGACCGCGGCCGTAGGCATCTGGAAGACCGGTGATAATAGCTGCTTTACGTGCTAGCATCATTTCGTCCGTATATGCATCAAAAACCCCTTGGTTGTGAGTTTTGCGGAAATCTGTAAAGCATCTTTCAATTTCTGGATTTAATTCGTATCCATATGATTCTAATGCTGCTTTTGCCATCCGAATTCCACCGAAAGGCTGCATAGAACGATTAAATGGCTTGTCAGTTTGAACTCCAACAACTTTTTCAAGTTCTTCGTTAAGGTAACCAGGAGTGTGAGAAGTGATCGTAGACACTGTTTCAGTATCCATGTCGAGGACTCCTCCTTTTTCGCGTTCCTGTTTGGTAAGTTCCATTACCTGTTCCCAAAGCTTGTTTGTTGCGTCAGTTGCACCTGCTAGGAAGGTATCGTCACCTTCGTATTGATTATAGTTTTTTAGTATGAAATCACGAACGTTTACTTCTTTTGTCCAAGTTCCTTTTGTAAAAGCTTTCCATTGTTCCATGATTATTTCACCTCGTAAGTTTGTGTAAGATTTAATATAACAGTGTTGCTGTTATTTCTTAACTAGAGTGTAACAGATTTTTTGTGAAAGAAAGCATAGATATTGTTAACATATTGTGAAGTCTTGTTTTTAAGGGGTTTTTTGGGGTTGTTTTTGAACTTTTTATGAACGGATATCGAAATACGAAAAGTCTGTACTATAATTATTTGAACAAAAATACATTCTGTTATATAGGAGAAACACGATGTTATCAACATCTTGATAGTGAAAACCTATGAAACAGGCATCTAATAAGAATGAAAAAAACAGGAGAATAAACTCCTGCTTTTAATCGACGATAATATCAGCAATCATTGGACCATTATGGTCTCTGTCTCCATGTACTTCACAAATTAAACGATAGGTACCCTTTTTATCAATTTGGAGAGGGACCATTGTTTCTTCACCTTTTTTGACTGTACCCTTAATGTCAGTACCTTCAATATGGAATGGGTGCTCTTCCCCATTAACACCACTAATGTATAAGTTTACTTTTTCTCCTGTGTTCAGTTGAATCGTACCTGGATCCCAGCGGTATACTTCAATTTCCTTTCCGTCCTTCGTTTTACTGTTATACTCTACAGTCACCATATGAATTTCTCTTATATCTTCATTAGCGGTTTGATTAAACACTGTGGTATCTCCTGCTTTTAATAAAAACCAAGCAGAAATAGTAACGAGTAGGAAAGCTGTTACTAAAATAAAGACAAGTGTATCTTTTTTTAATACTAAAAATTTCATTATTAACCCCCCAATAATTTGTCCTAATTAATGTTTATGCAAACAAGGGAGGGAAACTTGTCTCTTTTTTTAAATTTTTTCAAATTAAGTTTATTACAATTATTTCAATATAACTCCAAACTCTTTTCGGTAGAATAACAGTTCATCTATAAATATTTACTTCCTATGATATTTTGATAAAATCAGATGATAAATGAAAAATAAGGATGTTGAAATTGTCAAAATTAGTCTCATTTTTTATTATCTTAATGCTCATTTTATCAAACCAAGTTAACGTATACGCAGCAGAAAAACCGCCCCTAGAGATTAAAAGTGAAGCTGCCGTACTAGTAGATTCAGAAACAGGTGCCATTTTATATAGTAAAAATAGTAATGAAAGATTATACCCTGCTAGTTTGACGAAAATTGCGACAGCTATTTATGCAATTGAAAATGGAAATATAGATGATGTTGTCACAGTAAGTGCTAGGGCGGTAAAGGAAGAAGGGACTAGAGTTTATTTAGTTGAAGGGGAAAGGGTGCCTTTAAAAAAGCTGATTCAAGGAATGTTAATTAACTCAGGGAATGACGCTGCTGTAGCAATCGCAGAACATTTAGATGGATCGGTTGAACTGTTTGCTGACAAAATCAATAAGTATTTAGTTGAGAAAATCGGTGTTAGTAATACCCATTTTACCAATCCAAATGGATTATTTAATGAAAATCATTATACAACGGCACTAGATTTAGCTTTAATCACGAATTATGCAATGAAGAACCCTGTTTTTAAAGAGATTTTTGGAACAATAGAGCTAGAGTGGATTGGTGAATCGTGGGAAACGAAACTGCTTACTCATCATCGTCTGTTAAAAGGCGAAATTCCTGTAGATGGTATTACAGGCGGAAAAACAGGTTTTGTAAATGAATCAAAGCATACATTGGCAACAACAGCGGAAAATGAAAATTTAAAGCTGACTGCAATTGTCTTAAAAGCGGATAGCAGTAAGGCTTCGTATAACGACACTGTAAAGCTGATGGAATACGGTTTTTCTAGTTTTAAACATCGTATTATCAAACAAAACGAGCTATTTACTATTCATAAAAAAGAATATTATTCTAAAAATGATATTGTTGTTACGGAGCACGTCAATACTTCTGAAGAAAGCATTTCTGAGCAAGGAATGCTTGAAATAGTAAACAACGGTCAAGTCTCACAATCCATACAACTTGAAGTAAAAGAACCAAAGCCAATAAAGGTGACAAAGGAAAAACTGCTATCAAGTGAAAAGAGCAGTATTAATATTTTTTATGGAATTATTGTATTTGCATTCGCGGGACTGCTGATTGGAGTAAGAAAAAGATGGGTAAAAAAACAATAAACTGTAAAAAGCCACGGAGAGAACACCTCTTCATGGCTTTTTTTGTATGATATTTGAAATCAATAACATAAGAAATGAAATGATGACCATTGATAAAACGAATGCCCAGGCTAAACCCATGTTACCAGATTCCATTGCCACGTATATCGCAGTTGGTGCGGTTTGTGTTTTTCCAGGTATATTTCCAGCAAACATTAAAGTGGCTCCGAATTCACCAAGTGCCCGGGCAAAGCTCATAATCAGTCCAGAGATAATTGAGGGAAGTGTCAATGGCAAGGAAACGAATAGGAATACCTTCATTCTGCTTCCACCATCAACCCCTGCTGCATCTTCAATATCTTTATCCACCGATTGAAAGCCTAATTTTACTGCTTGGTACATAAGTGGAAAAGCAACTGTGGTCGATGCGATAATGGCTGCCCAAGGAGTAAACATGATGGAATGTTGAAAAAAACCTTCAATAAAAGCACCAATTGGGCTATTTCTTCCGAAAAAGTAGATCAATAAAAATCCTATAACCGTAGGCGGCAGAACAATAGGGAGCATAAGGAAAGTTTCTAGAAGCATTTTTCCTTTGAATTTCTTGTTGTATAATAGTCTGGCAAAAAAAACGCCCAAAAAACTCACTATAATAACAGATATTGCTGCAACTTCGAGAGAGAATTTAAGAGGGTACCAGAATTCACTAGTAAACATAATCATCAATCCAATACTATAAAACCGTATTTTTCAAAAATAGTTTTTGCTGTTTTCCCTTGTAAGTAAGATAAAAATAGTTCAGCCTCTTTTTTATTAGCTGACGATTTTAAAATGCCTGCAGGGTAGATAATCGAATCATGGGTTTGTTCATCTGCAGTTGCGACAATTTTTACTTTATCAGATACATATACGTCTGTCATATATACAATACCTGCATCAACATTTCCTGTTTCTACATAAGTGAGAGCCTGCCTAACATCTTTTGTTTGAATAACAATTGGTTCGAGATGTCCCCAAAGACCGAGATTTTCGAGTGTTTGTTTTGCATATTTTCCTGCTGGAACAGATTCTGGTATACCAATGGCAATTTTATTAATCTGGCTAAGCTTTAAATCCGAAAATCCGTTTATGTTCGCAGGATTTTCTTTGTTGGTGACCAAAACAAGTTGGTTACCTAATAAATCAACCTGAGTTTGTTTATCAATAAATCCTTTTTGGGCTAGCTCATTAAAGGGGTCATGTGCAGCGGAGAGGAAAAGATCAACGGGTGCTCCCTGGAGAATCTGTTGTTTCAATGCACCAGAACCACCAATATTATATAAAAGTTTTATCTGAGGATTTTCGTTCTCGAAACTCTTTTTGATTTCAATTAATACTTCATTAAGGCTGGCTGCAGCAGAAATGGTTAGTTCTACTGGTTCTGACTGTTGGGAGTCTTTGGTTGAACATGCCGATAGGGCAATTAACATAAAAATGACCAAACCAACAAGAATAGGGTTCTTCATTCAATACTTCCTCTCAAAATCTATCAAAGTGTCTTTTATCATTATACCGAATGAATATTCTTCCTAAAAGTATTGAATAAGAAAAAAACTGCCTGGGCGGCAGTTTTAAGTATTAATCCATCATTGTCCTATGTTGTTTGAACCTATTGAAGTCTGCTTTCTACCTGTTGGCATACTTCATCTGCACTCATCCCATTAGCTTCAATAACCGAACCTTTTGTAAAGGTATCCTGCATTCCCATAACATTTGAATCTAAGCCAGTTACAACACAGCAATCGCAATTTTGTGCATCGGATTCCTGTCTAAGTTGAACTACATCATGTCCCTTTTCCCTTAATGCTTCTAGAACATCTGTTAAGGATTCTTCTACTCCAATTCTTGCCATACAAAACACCTCCTCCTGTAGATTATCATGCCAAAGTTTCAGTGAATTATTCTGTATAACTCACGATTAACTTCAAAAACTAAAGAAGGAGGTGTTACAATGGGAAAGCGTAAAAAAGATCCATCCACTATTGGCTTAGCTTCACCACAAGTAGAAGGCCAAGGAACAACAACAACAGAGACAGGTACAAGAGAAGCTTCTTCATCACGCAGAAAACAAAAGAAAGACTAATAAAGAAAAGCGGGCATCGAATGCTCGCTTTTCTGTTACTTTATTGATTATACATCTCTGCAACTTGTTTTTGAATTTCACTATTTTCAAGATATTCATCGTAAGTCATTTGTTTATCGACTAATCCATTTGGAGTTAATTCGAATACCCGGTTAGCAATGGTTTGGATAAACTGATGGTCATGTGAAGAAAAGATAAGGGACCCTTTAAAGTTTATCAAGCCATTGTTTAATGCCGTAATGGATTCCAAATCAAGATGGTTTGTAGGCTCATCAAGAAGTAAAACATTAGCTCCGTTTAGCATCATCTTCGAAAGCATACAACGAACTTTTTCTCCTCCTGATAGAACACTTGCTTTCTTAAGCACTTCTTCACCAGAAAACAGCATTCTCCCTAGAAAACCGCGTAAGAAACTCTCACTTTCATCTTTTGGAGAGAACTGGCGAAGCCAATCAACCAGATTCAATTCGCTGTTTTCAAAATACTCGGAGTTATCCTTAGGGAAATAGGCTTGAGAAGTGGTAATACCCCATTTGAAGGTACCGCTGTCAGCTTCCATTTCACCCATTAGTATTTTGAAAAGAGTTGTTTTCGCAACTTCATTCGGTCCAACAAGAGCAATTTTATCACCTTTGTTCATAAAAAAGCTTACGTTATTAAGGACTTTTACGCCATCAATTGTTTTTGTTAATCCTTCAACCATTAATAAATCATTTCCAATTTCTCGTTCAGGTGTAAACCCTACGAATGGATAGCGACGGGAGGAAGGTCGAATGTCGTCTAGCGTAATTTTATCTAATAACTTCTTCCGAGAAGTAGCCTGCTTTGACTTAGAAGCATTTGCACTAAATCGAGCAATAAAAGCCTGAAGCTCTTTAATTTTCTCTTCCTTCTTTTTGTTGGCATCAGAAGTCAGTCTTGAAGCTAGCTGACTTGATTCATACCAGAAATCATAGTTACCAACATAAATTTGAATTTTTCCAAAGTCTAAATCAGCAATATGAGTACAAACTTTATTTAAGAAATGACGGTCATGTGATACGACAATGACTGTATTTTCAAAGTTAATTAGGAACTCTTCTAACCATTGAATCGCCTTAATATCTAAGTGGTTCGTCGGCTCATCCAGAAGTAATACATCAGGTCTGCCAAACAGGGCCTGCGCAAGAAGAACCTTTACCTTTTCTGAACCAGTTAATTCAGCCATTTTCTTATAATGGAGGTCTTCGCCGATTCCTAGACCCTTTAATAGAATAGCTGCTTCTGGTTCTGCTTCCCATCCATTTAATTCAGCAAATTCACCTTCAAGCTCAGCCGCTTTCATTCCATCCTCATCAGTGAAATTTTCCTTCATGTAAATGGCATCTTTTTCTTGCATTACTTGAAATAGTCTTGCATGCCCCATAATAACGGTCTTTAGAACTTCGTGTTCTTCGTATTCAAAATGGTTCTGTTTTAGTACTGCCATCCGTTCGTTTGGACCAAGCTGAATCGTTCCGGTTTGAGATTCAATTTCTCCAGAAAGAATTTTTAAAAATGTTGATTTTCCTGCGCCGTTTGCGCCAATTAGACCATAGCAATTTCCAGGAGTAAATTTAATGTTTACGTCTTCGAATAACTTACGGTCACCATATCTTAAACTTACGTTACTAACAGTTATCATCTATAATATCCTCCAACAGCAAAATATCTACTAATTATACCATTAAAATAGGTGAAGAGCGAATTCTTTGTTGAATGGAACATTTTAATAGGAGAATATAAAATAAAATGCAGAAAATTTTTCTAATTTTTTTTCCTAGTTTTCACACTTTATTCATATTTTTGTTGTAGAATTATTTAAAGAAGTATTGAAAGAATAAAGTAGGTGAGAAGTATGTCGAAAAAGCAACTTACTGAACTCGTAAATAAGTTAAAACAGGCGGGAATAAAAGCAAGTTTAACAAAACCCAAGTCCAACTACCTATTATCTCTACAGCAAATAAAAAAGTATCCTTCTTCCGTGAATTAAATAGGTATTAAAAAGCGATTAATCCCAAGGACTAACCGCTTTTTTATATTCTCTTATTCAATTTCATCCATAATCTCTTTATAGACTTCCTGCTTATCAAACTCTTCTCCCATTGGGAACTTAGAAATGTATTTATTATTTTCATCAATCAAATAGGTAAAGGATGTATGAACAAATTGACCATTACCAGGGTCTTTGTATTGAAACTGCAGTGATTCTGCAACTTCCCTAATCTTTTTCTGATCAGCTTTGATATTTTCCGGGTCACCCGTTAGGAAAATCCAATTGTTGGAATTAGGAATTTCAAAAGCGTTCATATATTTTTGTAACACTCCAGGTGTGTCTCGGTATGGGTCAATGGTAATCGTAACAAACTCAATTTCTTTTCCGAAAACATTGCTTTTTTCTAAATCATTCTTTAATTGCACCATCTTTTGGGTAGTGGTGGGGCAAATATCCGGACAATTCGTATAAATAAATTCCACAAGTTTTAGTTTTTTATCTTCTCCAAAATTGAATGTTTCTCCATTTTGGTTCACTAAAGTGATATTAACTGGTACTTTAGCACTTGCATCTCGAATGAGAAAAAAAGAAATTCCAGCCGTAATCAATAGGAACACTGCCAAGCTACATATAAGATAGATTTTTTTCATGATTTCTCCCTCCTACCTATAAAGATAAAGAAGTTTTTTGTAAAAAGATGTGGACATTCCGTGAACAAACTAGCTTTTTACTGGCAATGTGCGATCTAGTCAATCGTACAATGGGAAACTGGGCAGTTTTCACAATCATTTTCACGTTTAAGAAAATCGACATTATGAATAATTATTTTTTTATGGTTAATAGAAATTATCTTCTCCTTTTTCAACTCAGTCAGCATCCGGCTGACGATTTCCCTTGCGGTACCACAGAAATGTGCTAAATCCTGTATAGTAATAGGTACCGTGAGATGTATTCCATCTTCTTTGCTCAACCCATAACTGTTTGAAAGTCGAATTAAGGTAGAATAGAGAGCACCTTTTTTTCCAAAGAGCACTAGATCTCTGAATTTAGTCATTGTCCTCCTAATATGATCATTCATCCACCTGATAAACTGATAGCCTAAATTGCTGTTTTGAAATAAAGCTTTTTCGAGGGAGTCTAACTGTATGCCAGCCACTTGCCCGTCTTCCGTTACTCTGGCATTAAAAATATAACGGGGATCCTCGGTAAAAAGGGTTAACTCCCCAATTATGTCATGCTCAGAACATAGGCGTAAATATAGCTCTTGCCCTTCGGCATTCATTTTTGATATTTGTATCCGTCCGGAAAGGATAAGGTACATTTCAGAAGCAGGCTGTCCTTCTTGAAATAGAAACGATCCTTTTTTTACTTCAATAATCCTTCCGGCAGAATGTAAAAGTTCGATTAATTCATTGGTAAGAAGGTTCTCTGTTTGAGTATCCGTAGTCATATCTCCCACCTGTTCTATTTATTTGACCTACTCTTATAATAAGTGTTAAACAAATGAAGAAATAGTCAAATGAAGGTCGATATTGTTAAACATTTTTGACATTCTGCATATAATAAGGCTGTGTTAAAGTAGACTGATGATTTTTAAACCTGTTGATTAGAGCGGAAGGCGCTTGATCCTCAAAAATGCTATCGCATTTTCTTCGTGCGGTGATTATTCGAGGGAGTAAATTCAAAGTCCTGCGGGATGCACGAGCTGAGTGAGACCCCACAGGTCGGAACGACCGAGGAGAAGGAAAAGCGGAGGCGCCTTGTTCAGACCCGACAAGCGCTGGAGGGCCTGGCGGTGAAGTCGCTCTTTGACTTCATCGTCAGGACCGAAGTGACTCGAGGGTCTAGGCGCTGTAGCTAGACAGGCTCACGGGCGAGCCCGCGGAAAGCATAGCGCCTCGTGACAGGCAAAGACCGCCTGCCACTGCGATGATTATTCAAAGAAGCTTTCCTTAGTGGAGCGCAAATCAACAGCCCAGTTTAACACAGCGAATAATGGGATATCGTTTAACATTAATTCATTTTGACAATTACTGCTGGTTATTGTATTCTTTAAAAGAGTCAATATTTTCTAAATAAGGGAGTATGTTGTATGTTAGGTGTCGTTCTTAACTAATCCAATCAATTGGATATTTTCATTCCTGTGCAGCCTTGTTCATTTTTTATAATGAATGAAGGTTTATTTGAGTACGGTATTGGAATGAAGTTAAGAACAATGGGCATACCAAGCATACATGATTTTCCGTGCTGCTGTGTACAATCCTGTAGACAGTTTTTTTATGGATAAATACTGTATATGAAAACGAGCAAATACTCGTTTTATTTAGCTTAGCCGCAATGACATTGTTCATTGCGGCTATTTTTATTTTATTTTGGAGGGAAAAACATTGAATACTCATACATTTAAAGTTTTGGAAGTACAAGAAATTAAACAGAAAATAGCGGAATTTGCTTTAACCAATGAAGGGAAAGAAAAGATCTATAATCTAGCTCCATCAACACATCTAAAGCAAATTGAAGCATGGTTAGATGAAGTTTCTGAGGCAGTTGAAATACTCAAAAAGAGCTCAAGTGTTCCTGTTCATGGACTTGGCGGGATGGAGCAAATCTTGGCTAAATTAAACAAAGGGACTGCGCTGTGTCCTGATCAATTATCCAAGCTATATGATTTTTTAGATTGCTGCGGGAAGATGCGCCGGTTCATGAAGGATAAAGAATATTTGGCACCAAGAGTTTCATCATACGTAGAAGCAATTAAGGAGCTGCCTGACCTTGCAGAGGAAATTATACGTTGTATCCGGAATGGAAGGGTAGATGATTATGCTTCCAAAGAGTTATTGAAGATAAGAAAACAGATCGCTATTCATGAGGATCGGCTAAAAGAAAAAACCATGCAGCTTATTCGCTCCAACAAATATAAAACCTTTTTACAAGAGAACGTTGTCAGCCAAAGAGATGGAAGATATGTTATTCCTATTAAGAAGGAATACCGAAATAAAATTAAAGGTACTGTGTTAGATACTTCTGCTTCAGGTTCAACCTTATATATTGAACCCGAAGAAATTGCTGTTTATCAAGAACAATTAACGTGGCTCTTAACAGATGAGGATGTTGAAGTCCAAAAGGTTCTAACCTACTTAACGGGGCTCGTTGAAGAGAAAGAGCAGCAAATTCGAATAGCTATCGAAACCATGGTCCATTATGATTTTTTGTTTGCAAAGGCGAAATATAGCAGGTCCATTAATGGCGCAAAAATTAAGGTGAATGATGAGAAGCAGATAAAGTTACTGCAGGCAAAGCACCCGCTCCTAGGTGATAAGGCCGTTCCGTTATCATTAGAGATGATGGAAGGAAAAAGTGCACTCGTCATAACAGGTCCGAATACAGGTGGGAAAACAGTAAGTATAAAAACGGTAGGTTTATTGACACTCATGGTACAGTGCGGTCTCCATATCCCTGCTTCCGAAGAAAGTAACCTTAGTATTTTTCAGCGTATCTTAGTGGATATTGGTGATGGTCAAAGTATAACTGAGAATCTTAGCACTTTTAGCTCACGGATCGTCAATATCATTGAGATCCTCAAGGATACCAATGACCAGAGTCTAGTTCTCCTTGATGAGCTTGGTTCTGGAACCGATCCAGGGGAAGGAATGGGTCTTGCAACTGCGATATTAGAACAGCTATATCACAAAGGATCAGTGCTATTAGCCACGACACATTATAGTGAAATCAAAGAGTTTGCGGAAGAACATCCGGGATTTATTAATGGATCAATGGAATTCGATATTGAGTCACTCAGCCCCACCTATCGGCTAATTATAGGCAGAGGAGGAGAGAGTCAAGCGTTTGCCATCGCTTTAAAGCTAGGAATTCATCCAAAAATCATTGAGAGAGCCCATTTAATCACGTATAAAGAAATGAAAACCTATGAAAATAAAGAAACTGATAGTTGGAAACAGAAGGAATTAGAAAAACAAGTCATTGTTAATAAATACAAGAATAGGAAAAAAACTGTTGTAAATCCTGATGTAAATATAATTCAATACAGTCAAGGGGATAATGTGAGGGTTTCCCCAACAAATGAATTCGGGATTGTTTATAGCGGTCCTGATCAGCTGGGAAACTATGTTGTCCAAGTAAAAGGGGAAAAAATAGCCATTAATCACAAAAGAATAAAACTATATATCGCAGCTGAGGAACTCTACCCCGCTGATTATGATTTTGATATCATTTTTGAGTCGAAAGAGAACCGGAAGAAAAGTAAGATACTTGCCAAAAGGCATGATGGTGAAATCATCATTGATCATACGGATAAATAAAAGTCAGCCTTCCTACTCGGAAGGCTGACTCTTATTTGCATATTTTTTTGCAAGCAGCTGTTTCACCTGGTTATAACTTAGGCCTGACTGATTATTTAATCTCTTTACTTCTTCAATATCAGTTCCTACTACAGTTAATTTTTTTTCGTTCGTTTTCATATAGATTTTATTCCTTCCTTATATTGTTTATGGTAAAGATTGTTTTTTTAGCAATGAAAATGACATTTTTGGTACATACTATAAAAAAAGGAGGCGGTTCCCATTTTTTATGGTAAAAGGGCTAAGGATGAAGAAGTTGAAGTAATTATGCTTGAAACTGAAATCTATTCTTGTATGGATAATGCATGTATCGGCTGGATGAGAAAGGATTTTGTAACGGACGACCTGCTTTGCCCAATGTGTGGTAACGAAATGGCTGCAGAAATTAGAGAGCTTCCGAAAATATAAAGAATAAAGTATTTAAAAAGACTGTCAAAATAAATGACAGTCTTTTATTCTTCTCCAAAATCAAAAAAATGACCCTCAAATGCCTTTTGTGCTGATTCAGAAGTAGGGAATAGAGCATCATCATCTTCAATAACATGAAAGGTCTCGTTTAGGAACAATGCAAGTGCATTGGGATCTTTTGGGTGAGCGACAATTTCTGCTGGTTTGATATTCGCAACAGTTGGTACATGTGGATTTCGATAGATCACAAACACTTCGTCTCCAGGCTTAGCACTAGAAATATCAACAATATCCATATCCATTTACCTTCCCTTAATTACAAATTTTCATTCTGTTGGCGAATTTCATCACCGGTTATCATGATATTTGCGTCCTCAAGTTCCTTATGTTGATCAACAGACTCACCAGGAACATATTTTTCACTAGGATAAATACCTCCATGTATGGATGTTTGTTTCTTCTCGGATGAACTAGATTCCTTACCCATTACAAACACCTCCTTTTTTAAGCTTTTGCTTTCACTATTGGGTTTATTCCTTCCTTAATTTTGCAACAAAAAAACTCCCTGATATAGGGAGCATGGTAACTTGTTCTATTCGTCTTTACTAGCTAGACAGCGATCACATTCCATTAAGTAGCTTTCTGCTTGTTCTTCCATATGCTGCCCACACTCTGGGCATTCTTTTTTTGGTAAAGTGCGGAAAAATTCAACTGGACTAATTAACATTGAAAAAACCTCCTCTTTTTTAATACAGTCTATTAACCCTTAGTTTGTTGTAGTACAGCGTGAACAAAAAAATATTTTCTGTCTATTCTTCTCTTTTTGCTAAACAGCGGTCACATTCCATTAAGTAGCTTTCTGCCTGTTCTTCGATGTGCTGCCCACATTCTGGACATTCCTTTTTTGGCAAAGTACGGAAAAATTCAACTGGATTCATTAACACTTAAAATTCTCCTCCTTTTTTAATACAGTTTATTAACTTTTCATCTGTTGTAGTACAGTATAATCAAAAAAAGTAAATTTGTGTAGTCCTTTTTTGAAAATATTTTATCTTTTTTGAAAAATGATACATTTACCCTGCATTTTAATTTTGTGCACGCGTGCTCCATATTATGTATGTGGAAACAGTTATATATCGTTAAAATAATATAAATTCGACAATTTTGTGAACAAAAACACTTCCCTACAGTAATGGTATCCATTACAATCAAAGTAAAAGAGATTAGGTAAAAGGGGGGATGCTGTAAATGGATACAGTGTCAGCTGAATTTCATCCATTTTTAATTGTTATTGCCATAGGATTAACGTTTATGGCTTCATATACAGGTTTAGACATGTTTACCTTAATAAAAAATTCAAAGAATAGTAAAAGGCTTTTATTTCTTGGCGGCTCTTTAGCAATGGGGGTAGGCATATGGGTAATGAATTTCCTAGGGTTAATAGCGGCTGATATAGACCGCTTTTCAAGTTACCAAATACCCCTGACGATTTTGTCTATCTTTATTGGGATCGCCTTTTCAGGGATGGCTTTCATTCCTCTGTTTAGGAGGGTTATTAGAAGAATTCATTTATTTATTGGGAGTTTGTTCTTAACGACCGGTGTTTTTGCTATTCATATAATAAGTATATATGCAATGAACCTGACGATTGAATACAATGTTCCGCTTTTTATATTCTCCGGACTATTGATCTTTGGGTCTTTTTTATTT
Source organism: Neobacillus driksii (assembly GCF_013409995.1). Lineage (GTDB taxonomy): Bacteria > Bacillota > Bacilli > Bacillales > Cytobacillaceae > Neobacillus > Neobacillus driksii. Next base: position 30,785 of record NZ_JACCBX010000003.1, on the reverse strand, counting down.
GCTTTATGGATCCTTTTTTCTTCAAAAACCTATTCAAAAGGAAGTCAAACCTGGTTAAAACCAATTAGTGCTTTGATAATTTCTGGCGCAATTGCAGAAGGGCATTTTCTTTTAAAAAGAGCTTCAACCATTATTTCAAACAATAATAATTTAAATGGATCTATCAATGAAGAGACATTTTTAATCTATTTAGTTTTATTTGTCACAGTTTTAATTATTAGCGGGTTAATTGCTTCAAGTACGTTGATTAGTAAGCAGCTTGCCGAATCCGATACGAACTTGAAGGATATCAAAGCGGCTTTGGATGCTTCGACAATTGTAGCTATTACAGATGCTAAAGGGACGATAATATTTGTAAATGATAAATTTGAAGAAATCTCTAAATATAGTAAGGAAGAAATTATCGGAAAGAACCATCGCCTATTGAATTCAGGATATCACTCAAAAGAGTTTTTTCAGGAATTATGGTCAACTATTCAATCTGGAAAAATTTGGCGGGGGGAAATTAGAAATAAAGCCAAAGATGGCTCTCTTTATTGGGTGGATACTACCATTGTTCCTTTCTTAGATAAAAAAGGTAATCCAGTTCAATATATTGCTATTCGATCTGATATTTCCAATCGTAAGAATGCAGAAAAGGCATTGTTGGAATCTATTAAAGAAACTAGAGATATCACCTTTGCGCTCGACCAATCTTCCATAATTGCCATTACTGATCAAAAGGGAAAAATTACAAGTGTAAATGAAAAGTTTTGCGAAATATCGAAATACAGTCGTGAGGAATTACTTGGTGAGGATCACAGGATATTAAATTCAGGCTACCATTCACGGGAATTTTTTAAAGAACTCTGGCGGACGATAGGTCAGGGAGAAGTGTGGAAAGGTGAAATATGCAACCGCGCTAAAGATGGAACCCTTTATTGGGTAGATACAACCATTGTTCCTTTTTTAAATGATAATGGGAAGCCATATCAATACGTTGCCATTCGTACTGATATTTCCGATCGAAAAAAAGCAGAAGAGCACTTAAGAGAATCAATTAAGGATAATACAGACATCCGCTTTGCACTTGATCAATCTACGATTGTGGCATTTACAGACGCCAGAGGAATCATTACAAGTGTAAACGATAAATTCTGTGAAATCTCAAAATACAGCCGTGAAGAGATTATTGGGAAAGATCATAGCATCCTAAATTCTGGGCATCATTCCAAGCTGTTCTTCAAAGATCTATGGAAAACAATTGGGGAAGGGAAAGTTTGGAAGGGGGAAATTAGAAATAAAGCAAAGGATGGAACATACTACTGGGTAGATACAACCATTGTTCCTTTCTTGAATGAAAATGGGAAACCATACCAATATGTAGCGATTCGTAATGATATTACGGAACGAAAGAAAACAGAAGAGATTGTCCATCGTCAAGATAAGTTGGCGGCTGTTGGACAATTAGCAGCAGGAGTCGCGCATGAAATTCGCAATCCGCTTACATCGATGAAAGGTTATGCAGAGTTCCTTACATTAGATGAAAAGGACCCCGAACGTTTAGAATTTATTAATATTATTCTCGATGAAATTGAACGGGTCAATACGATTGTGGAGGATTTCATGGTTTTGGCAAAACCGAAGATGGTTGAACTAGAAGAAAAGAATGTGGTTCCAGTGATTAAAAATGTAGTATCACTATTTGAATTTGAAGCGAGGAAGAAGCATGTGAAGCTTTCATTAGATTGCCCACATGAAATTATCCAGATTGAATGTGATGAAAACCGTTTAAAGCAGGTGTTTTTAAACTTTATTAAAAATGGTATCGAAGCCATGCCAAATGGCGGCGAATTGCATGTTAGAACCATGATTCATGATAACAATGTCCAAATCTCGATTCAGGACACAGGCGTCGGAATACCAAAAGAAAAACTAAATCAGCTTGGTGAACCATTCTATACAACCAAGAAAAATGGTAACGGACTAGGATTAATGGTCAGTTTTAAAATTATTGAAAATCATAATGGAAAAGTGTTCGTTGAAAGTGAGCCAAATAAAGGCACTACCTTTAATATCCTTTTACCCGCAAAACCAGCATGATTAAAACGGAAGATTTTATCTTCTGTTTTTTTTTTTTTTTTTTTATTTTTCAAAAAATAGACAATTATTTTTTAAAATAATTAAGCTACTTTTTGTTTGAATAGATTAATATGTTTATATAAGTATAAATGTTTAATTTAGGAGGGGAAAATTTGGGAGAAGCAAATTTCGTCAAAACTATTTGCGGTTATTGCGGCACAGGCTGCGGTTTAGTACTTGAGGTAAAGGATAATCGAATAATGAAAATTCGCGGTGACAAAGAGGCACCTGTTAACAAAGGGCAAACCTGTGTGAAAGGCGCTTTTGCCTATGAATATGTTCATTCAAACAATAGATTAAGTAATCCGCTGATTCGAAAAGCGGGGATATTAGTTGAATCAACTTGGGATGAGGCCTACCAATTTATTGCAGACAAATTGTCGGGTATAAGAGATACATGGGGATCAAATGCGATTTCGATGTTTGCCTGTGCGAGAACCACAAATGAGTCCAATTACATTACGCAAAAGTTCATGAGAACTGTGATAGGCAGCAACAATATCGACGGATGTAACCGTACTTGACACGCTCCGAGTGTTGCCGGTCTGGCAACTGTATTTGGAAGCGGTTTCCCAACGAATACGTTAGAGGATTTTGATAGAGCAGAAGTATTGCTGCTAATGGGTTCGAATACGACCGAGGCCCATCCAATCATAGCAAACCGAATCAAAAAAGCAATAAAAAATGGTTTAAAGGTAATTGTTATTGATCCGAGAAAAATTGACATGGTGAAATTTGCTCACCGGCATCTCCAAATCAATGTTGGGACAGATATAGCACTGATAAATGCTTTCCTACGGGTGATTATTAAAGAAAACTTATATAATGAAGAGTTTATTAAGCAATTTACAATCGATTTTGAGTCATTAAGAAAACATGTTGACCAGTACACACCTGAATATGCTGCTTCCATTACGGGCTTGAGTGCTGAGGATATTGTAACAACAGCAAGGGAATATGCTAGTTCGAGTGGTTCGATGATTGCTTATACGCTTGGGATTACGGAGCACCATTGTGGTGTGAATAATGTCTTTGATATAGCGAATCTTGCTTTATTGACAGGCAATATAGGTAAGCAGGGGACAGGAATTATGCCGTTACGTGGACAAAATAACGTCCAGGGCGCAGGGGATATGGGTTGTTTGCCAAACCAATTGGCAGGTGCAATGAGTTTAGTGAATGATGAGTACCGTGAACGCTATGAGAAAGAATGGAATGTCATCCTCAATCCTCATGTAGGTGATACACAAACGAGAACCTTTGACAGACTAGAAAATGGTGAATTAAAGGCGCTTTACATCATAGGAGAAAATCCATTGCTTGCGGATGTTCATATGAACCATACGAAAGAGTTAATGAAAAAGCTGGACTTGTTAATTGTTCAGGATATTTTCCTAACAGAAACTGCTAAAATGGCAGATGTTGTTCTTCCTGCTTGTTCATGGGGAGAGGTTGATGGAACTTACACCAATACGGACAGAAGAATTCAAAGAGTCCGTAAAGCCGTTGAGCCTGGGCCAAATGTAAAAGAAGATTGGGTTATTCTTTGTGAGCTTTCAACCATAATTGGATATCCAATGAACTATTCAAACAGTGAAGAAATCTGGAATGAAGTGAGAAAACTTGCTTGGGAGATGTATGGTGGTATTTCTTACGAAAGACTTGAGAAGGAATACAGTATCCATTATCCATGTCCAACGGAGGACCATCCAGGGACATTTGTCATGCATGAGAGATTTCACAATCAGCAGTCTAATGCTAAGAAATCACCTTTTGTTCCAGTAGATTTCACACCTCCTTTGGAGCTCCCGGATCAAGAGTATCCATTTACGTTAACAACTGGAAGACGGTATGAGTCTTATAATACACATTCGCAGACTCGCTATTATGCTGCGGGAGTGAAGGTGAAACAAACAGAAGAAACCATTGATATTCATCCGGACGATGCTCGAGTACTTGGGATAACCGACGGTGATGTGGTAGAAGTACGATCTCGTAGAGGAGAGCTGAAGGTGAAGGCGAAAATTACCGATCAAGTCGTTCCTGGACTGGTATTCATGAGCTTCCACTGGAGTGAAACACCAACGAATGTCCTAACATTAAACGAATATGACCCGATTTCAGGAACGGCAGAATACAAAGCTTGTGCAGTTGCTATTTCACGAATATAAACAGAAGGCGCGGAATGAATTTTCCGTGCTTTTTATATAGAACAAAAAAGGAAAACAAGCCGGGGATTATCCGGCTTGTTTAACCAATTGCTTAACTTCTGTGTTTTTTCTTTGGTAGTAGAAATAGTTTAGTGCAAACGCAATGACATAGAAACCAATGAAGAAATAGAATGCTGTTACGTAAGAACCTGTTGTATTAATACTCCATCCAAAAAGTTTAGGAATTAAGAAAGATCCATAAGCTGCAAATGCAGCAGAGAAACCAATCACAGGTGCAGCTTCTTTAGGGATGAATATGGTTGGAATCATTTGGAATGTTGAACCTGAACCAATACCTGAAGCTAGGAATAGAACAAGGAATGATCCTAAGAAACCAGCAAACTCATTAAGGTTTAAGAAGTAAATAACGCCTATTGCACCAATGGCCATTACAACAAACACATAAGCTGTTACTCGAACTCCACCGAATTTATCAGCCATCCAGCCTCCAACAGGTCTTGCTGCAGCTGCAACTAAGGCACCAAGGAAGGCAAGTGAGATATATTCAGGGAACTGTGACTTCAATAAAAGCGGGAAAGCCGCTGAGTAGCCAATAAATGAACCGAATGTTGCAATATAAAGTACTGTCATAATCCAAGTGTGTTTACGTTTTACAATTACAAATTGATCAGCTACTGATTGTTTAGCACCTGGAACATTATCCATTTTAAAGTAAGCCAGTAATGTCATAATCACGATAGGGATGACCCAGATGAATGCAGCATTTTGTAACCATATTTGTTGACCGTTTGCTAATACTTGACCTTTACCAGCAAATGCGAAAGCACCAGTTGTAACGATTAATGGTGTGACAAATTGTACAACAGAAACACCCATGTTTCCTAAACCGCCGTTAATACCTAAAGCAGTACCTTTTTCTTTTTTCGGAAAGAAAAAGCTAATATTTGCAGAGGATGATGAGAAGTTCCCTCCACCGAGTCCACAAAGTGCTGCTAACAATAACATAATTGAAAAAGGTGTATCCGGATTTTGTACCGCGAATCCAATACCAATAGCAGGAATAGCTAAAACGCCTGTTGAAATGACTGTCCAGTTTTTACCGCCAATGGAACCGACTGCAAAAGTATAAACAAATCGAAGGGTTGCACCGACAAGACCTGGTATCGCTGCTAGTGTGAATAGTTGTTCATCTGTAAAAGCAAAGCCAATATCATTGAGTCTTATTGCCACCACAGACCAAATCTGCCAAACAATAAACGCCAGCATTAATGATGGAACAGAAATCCATAGATTCCGCTTTGCATGTTTTTTTCCTTCTGAGTTCCAAAACTTTTCATCCTCAGGATTCCAATAATTAATTCGTGCCATATTTATCTCTCCCCTAAATCCACATTTTTTAAAAGTGGATGTTCTTTGTGTATTCACTATAAAACACATGCTAACATCATTTTTGTGACGAACGTCACAAAAATAGTGAAGGAACTGTGAACTTAGGGTGAAAGTCAAAAAGTTGTAATAATTTTCGCTGAATCTGCATTTTTTTTGATAAAAATAGACCCTCCGATGAAGGTCTTATTTCTTTTGGTCATCCACTTCATGAAACATAGCAACATAATTCTTTGTTTCACCACTGTCATCTCTAATTGCGGTAATGGTTAACCATTCTTGATAGATTTCTTGATTTTTTCGTTTGTTCCAAATGAATCCTTCCCAGTAGCCTGCATTAATCAAACTATCCCACATTTTTTTATAAAAAGCATTATCATGTTCTCCTGATTGAAGGACACTAGGTGTTTTACCTATCACCTCATCCATTTTGTATCCGGTAATTTTGGTAAAAGCGGGGTTCACGCTTTGAATAATTCCATTTTTATCCGTAACAGTTATTCCGTCAGTAGCATTATTGACAATTTTTGCGGAAATGTCCTGTTTTTCACGAAAGTAGAGCCAGACGACTAATATTGAACTAGCTAATGAAAACTCTGAAAGCGACATAAAACCGATAGCATAATGTCCAGTCCAATTAAAGAGAATAGTCAAAATGATGGGGGGGAAAAAGCCTCCAAGCCCGCCCATTGCAGAGACAATACCATTTACGATTCCTGCTTGTTTCGAAAAATATAAAGGAACTAATTTAAAAATTGTTCCATTCCCAAGTCCTGCACAAATAGCTACGAATAAACATCCAAACGAATAGATGGGCAGTGATGGAGTAAAGGCCAATAGAAAACCGGCAAAAGTCAATCCGGTGAAGACACCCATTAAGATAAAAAAAGGATTTAATTTATCTCCAAGCCACCCTCCGACTGGACGAAATACAGTAGCCAAAGCAATAAAGCCAGCAGTACGTAATCCGGCATCGACTTTCTCCAAGTCAAAATGATTGACTAGGAATGAAGGCAAATAGATCGTAAATGCTACGAACGAACCGAACGTGATGAAATAAAATAAACTTAAAAACCATAACTTTTCATTTTTATAAACTTCTTTAATTTGGTCCGTTAATGGATTGTTAACTTTTCTCTCATTCTTATCACCAAAAAGAAAATTCAAAATAGCAAAGACTAAAACAACAACAAGGAATATTTGAATCGTTGTTCTCCATCCAAACGCATTTGCTAGAACAGGTGAAGCAAACGATGTAAGTGCAGTTCCGATGTTACCAGCACCATAAATTCCATTAATAAAGCCATGTTTTTCTTTTGGATAATATTTGGGCAGTGAAGTAACGCCGATAGAAAATACTGCTCCGCCAATACCAAGCATCAATCCGCCCAAAATTAACATAAATAACGAATTAGCAGTACTTAGAATCCCAATTGGCAACAATAAAATAATAAAACTAATTGAAAATATTGACCTAGCACCAAATCGATTTGTCCAATAACCAATCGGAACTCTTAACAAAGACCCAAGAATTACTGGTATTGCAGTTGCCAAAGATATTTGAGTTGATGATAGATTGATATCTGCTTGAATGTAAGGCATGAGTGAGGAAATTAGCACCCAGACCATAAAACCGGCCACAAGGCTTGTAGTTTGAAGATATAATTGTTTTGCACCTTGAGACATTTGGAATCCCCCCTTTATTTCCAATAAGTGTAGTATTTCCATTAATGCTATACAACCGGATTTTTTCATACAAATAGACAATTCGGAAAATTTTTCTCAGTGTATTATAAAACAATTTTCGATATTTAACTGTGAGTTATCACACTAAACTATTAATATAGTATTAAATTCTTTTAAAATGGAAAAAAACTCCTCATTCGTGTAATATCATACTCAAATCATTATATATATGGAAGGTTAATCGTTATTACATGTATAGTTCGGAGGGGGATTTTATGAAATTTCAAGAAAAAGAAACATTTGATGAACAGTTAGAGCTGATGAATAATCTATCAAAACGATTTTTCTCAAGAGCTCATCAGGTTGATATCGATGGAAGTTTCCCATTTAAGAATATTCAAGATTTAAAAGATACGGGTTATACCTCGTTAACTGTTCCAAAGAAGTATGGCGGGAAAGAAATTTCACTATATGACATGCTACGTTTTCAAGAAAAAATTGCTGAGGGGGACGGAGCAACTGCCTTATCCATTGGCTGGCATATGGGGATTATCAAAAACCTCTCAGAAAAAAATTCTTGGAATGAAAGTATTTTTAAAAAGATCTGTGACGACGTTTTAAATGGTTCTTTAATCAATAGTGCAGCTACAGAGCCGAGAACAGGAAGTCCAACCCGAGGTGGCAGACCTGAAACCACTGCACATAAAGAAGGAAATCAGTGGATTATAAAAGGTAGAAAAACCTTTACTACAATGGCACCTGTTTTAGATTATTTCATTGTTAGTGCCACTTTAACAGATACAAAGCAGGTAGGAAACTTCCTTATCCCCAGATCTGCAAAGGGGATTTTGATTGAAGAAACGTGGGATAGTATTGCCCTGAGGGGAACAGGAAGTCATGATTTAATCTTGCAAAATGTATCTGTTCCTGAAGAATATTTTGTGGAACAGATTGGAATGGATGGGAAGAAAGCAAGTGGCTGGCTCCTGCATATTCCAGCTTGCTATCTAGGAATTGCAAAAGCAGCAAAAAAATATGCGATTGAATTTGCGTTAAAATATTCTCCTAATAGTGTCGAGGGCACCATTATAGATTTACCCAACGTTCGACAAAAAATAGGGGAGATGGAATTGAAGTTGATCGAATCAGAGTATTTCTTACAAGCTGTAGCGAAGCAATGGGATGAATCTGAAGAACAGAGCAGAGCGAAGATGGGTCCTACTTTAGGAGCTGCAAAATTAACGGTTACGAATAATGCCATCGCAGTAGTGGATTTGGCAATGAGATTAGTGGGAGCGAGAAGTTTATCTTTAAAAAATCCTCTGCAGCGGTACTATCGAGATGTCAGAGCAGGACTTCACAACCCCCCGATGGATGACATGACCATCCAACTCTTAGCAAATACTGCTATCCAGGATATATGAAAGTAGTAAAGAGACCAACCTTAAAGGGTGGTTTCTTTACTATGATACATGTAAGATCCTTCATAATATTTGGTTGATTAATTTGCTCGCACCTTGAACATTTTAACTATAAGGGGTGAAGACAATGCCAAGAGGTAAGGAATTAAGTCAGCTTCCTAAGTCTAATACCAAAGTAGACGTAGGCACAAATACAAGAGAGGTCCTTAGTAAAGGTTTTGATCAACAAGTTAAACCTCAGCCAAGAGACATAGATAAGGAAAATGAAGACATGATTTAGGCAGAATTGGACTGGCATATAAAAAAATACCCCACCTTTAAAGAAAGGTGGTGGTATTTTTATTCTTCGATAAGTTCTCCAATTTCCACGGTCGTACGTTCTTCAAGAGGGCCTCTCAGATGAACAGTTGCGGTTCTTCCATCCTCATTTAATTGATCAATCCAGACGGATGCTCCATTATATTTCACTTCAATATCTGCAGAAGACGACAGAATTTGCTTTACACGATTAACATTCATTTCTTTCACTCCTCTTTTCATTGTCATTTTATTTTTACCTTTATGTGGAATTTAATTCGTATAAAATGTAACCGCTTTTCTCCATTATAAATAGTTCTAAAAGGATAGCTTGTATTATATTCTGTAAAAGATAAGACTAAAATCATATTGCATGCCCTAAACTTACGGTTTATGATTACTTAGAAAAAGATCCCTCCTAAAAAAATGAAACTTAATGAGCTTCTAACCGTCTTATATAAAAGAAGTTCATATCATGATAAATTTTAAGCTTTCAGATTAAATTGACCAAGCTTATCGTAATAATAATTTAATACCCAACTATTGTGAAAATTGACGAAAGAAAATTGGGTATTAATGGGAAGGGTTATGTTTTTATTTTTATAGAAATATGTTATAGTTATTGAGGTTCGTTTACCGAAGGGTCATTGGTAAGTGAGAGGAGAAATAGAAATGAAAAAGATTAAACTGCCTAAAATAAAAAATAATGGATCGATTGCTTTCTTTGCAATTGCTGTTGTTTTATTCTGGCTAAAAACCTATGCAGCTTATCAAATTGAATTCACACTTGGAATTGATAATAACCTACAAAAGTTCCTTTTATTCATTAACCCGCTAAGTTCAGCATTGTTCTTTTTTGGTTTAGCATTACTTTTCAAAAAGCGTATGAAATTAGTATTGATTGTAATGAACTTTATTCTGTCGTTTTTATTGTACGCGAATATCGCTTATTACAGATTCTTTAGCGACTTTATTACGGTTCCGGTATTGATGTCAACGAAAACCAATGCAGGACAATTGGGAGATAGTGCTCTCTCCCTAATGTCTCCATTTGACTTCTTATACTTCTTGGATTTCTTTATTTTAATTATTCTTGCTGCCACTGTCTTTAAGAAGGCTGTGGTGGAACATAAAAGGTCATTTAAAGTGGTCTTATTATTTGCAGTCACTGTTTTCTTATTTAATCTTGGTTTGGCTGAAAAGGATCGTCCACAGCTTTTGAGTCGTTCATTTGATCGAAATTACTTAGTCAAATATTTGGGTGCCTATAACTTTACCATCTATGATGTCATTCAAAACATTAAATCTTCAGGTCAGCGCGCACTTGCAGACAGCAGTGACATTACAGATGTTGAGAATTACCGGAAAGCTAATTTCACAGCACCTAACCCTGAATATTTTGGTAAGGCCAAGGGAATGAACGTAGTATATATTGCAATGGAATCACTCCAGAGCTTTGCAATTGATTATAAAATGCCAGATGGACAGGAAGTAACACCTTTCTTGAATTCCTTAGTACATGGGAATGAAGCCTTTTATTTTGAGAATTTCTTTCATCAAACTGGTCAAGGAAAGACATCAGATGCAGAATTCTTGATGGAAAATGGATTATACCCAATGGCTCAAGGTGCTGTATTTGTCAATAAAGCACAAAATACCTACCAGGCTATGCCGGCGATTTTAAAAGGTAATGGTTACTATTCCGCTTCGTTCCATGGAAATTATAAAACATTCTGGAACCGAAATGTGATGTACAAGGCATTAGGATACGATCAATTTTTTGACGCGGAATATTACAATATGACTGATGAAAATACTAAGAATTACGGTTTAAAGGATAAGCCATTCTTTACTGAATCAATGCCATTACTTAAGAGCTTACCACAGCCGTTCTATACAAAGTTTTTAACTCTTTCAAACCATTTTCCATTTGAAATGGACCCTGAGGATACTGAGTTTCCTGCGGGCGACACAGGCGACAAAGTAGTTGACCAGTATTTCCAAGCAGCACATTATATGGATGAAGCGATTGAACAGTTCTTTAATGACCTGAAAGCATCAGGTTTATACGATAATACTGTTATTGTCATGTATGGGGACCATTACGGTATTTCGGAAAATCACAACGAAGCGATGGCAAAAGTACTTGGAGTTGAGGAAATCACTCCAACGTTAAATACTGGCTTACAGCGCGTTCCTTTATTTATTCATGTTCCTGGAGTAAAAGGTGGAGTTCAGCAGCAATATGGAGGTCAGGCTGACGTTCGTTCAACAATCCTGCACTTATTAGGAATTGATACAAAAGATTATATGGAACTTGGGTCTGATTTACTATCTCCAGACCACCGAAATTGGGCTTTATTTAGGAATGGTGATTTTGTTTCACCTGAAATTGTTCAGGTCAAGGGTAAATGCTACAGTAATGTAACGGGAGAATTACTCGAAGGTACTAACGCATGTAAGGAAATAGCAGATAAAGCAGCTGCAGAGCTTCAAATATCTGACGAAATTGTTTATAAAGACCTTTTACGCTTTTATCAACCTGAGGGATATACTCCTATAAATCCAAATGACCTCGAATATTTAGCTCCAAAAGCTAAAAAAGAGGTAAAGGAAACAGAAGGTATAACGGATACTGATAGTACGGATTCTCTGGAAGGTACAAGTGAAGCAGAGACGGAAACAGAAAGCATAAAAACATCCGATACTGCAAATGAATAATAAATGAATATAAAAGTAAAGTGGGGCTTTCATTAAAGATGAAGGCTTCTTTTTTTATTAGTTTGGGTGAATAAATATGTAGCCTTAGATTTATGTTTATAATATAATGAATAATAAAAAAATAGCATACTGCATGGAGTGGAGGAGATTGATATGAGGGATGTAAGGTTAATTAACATATTTGAACATCATATTGCACAAAAATACTTGAATCGCTCTGGAATTGCCCATGCAATTGCTGTTGCATATCATGCCTTTCATTTAGCTAAAGAACATAAACTGGATATTGATACAGCCGCAAAGGCGGGGCTTTTGCATGATATGGGGCATTACACGTGGTATAAGAATGGAAAATGGGATTATGATTTATATAAACAAAATGATATACACCCGATAAAAGGTGCGGAGAGAGCACACAAATTATTAATCCGCCTTGGTGAAAATCCAGTAAGGGCAAAGAGTATTGCTCTAGCCATTCTGTTTCATACGGATTCATTTTTACCATCGAACGATATCGTACGTACACCACTGCAGCAAATTGTAAAATGGGCGGATGAAAAAGACGAGGAAGAGGGTGGAATGCACCATTATCGAAGCATTGATTTTGATCGTGCAAAACAAAGTATTATGCGTTTAGATGACTTGATCGATACTGAATTAAAAAATAAGGGTGAACTGGATTGAATAAAAAAGCTGTGCTACTTGCACAGCTTTGAAAGAAAATATGTACTATACCCGACGGAAGCCTTCCTCTTTTAAAAACTCTTCTGCTTCACCGTAGGTGTCGAAGCTTTCTTCAAGGTTTAATCCAAAGTAAATATTCCAAGTATCGTTTTCATTGATTACGATTAGATGATGTTTTTCGTCGTCCATCCAGCGTTCTTCCACCTGATTACCTATAATCGCTTCTTCTGCTAGTGATTTTTCTACAGGTAATAAGGATTCAATCGACTCCTTAATCAATTTCTGTAATTCATCCGCAGAAAAGTCACGAATATTCACCATTCCTTTATCATCTGTTTGATAGGAATGTAGGTTTCCTGCATAAACAAATCCGTTTCCATTTGGATGAAGATGATAGACAACATTTTTTTTGTCAGATGCGCTGTTTGGCAGCTGGAAATTAACACGTTTAAGTGAGACGTCTTTTCGTTCTAGTTCAGGAAATGATTCAATTATGGCTAATTTTTCGTTAAAAGTAAGCATAGGTGCCTCCAATATTTGTAGTAATGTTACTATCATACAGATAGTTTAACTGAAGATACAACAAATTATTTAAAAAGGCTTCAGCACCTAAATGCTGAAGCCCGATTCTTATTGATTAATATCCGCCGCCAATAAATGCAGATCCGACAATAATTAAAAGAATAAATAATACAACAATTAATGCAAAAGCCTTGTTGTTACCACCTTGTTGACTCATTCCTTCTCCACCTCCACCGAACGTTATCTAACTTCATTTTATGAAATAAAGAGTTGAAAAGCTTGGACGAAGTACATGGGTGGTAAAATTTTTAAATAAAAAAACCATTGAATAGAAAATAAAGTCATGTTAACATTATGTAAATAAATAAAAACGATTTTTGGAGGAGCCTGTCACCAAGGGATTACTATGTCCCTAAGTGACAGGCTCTTTTTGTATTTAAAAAATTGAAATGGAAAACAAATGAAAAAATCGAGAGGTGGAATGATAAAGAAGAGCTTTACTTGAAAACTATAGTTAACTGACAATCAAAGGGTTGGTAACTCAGAAATAAGGAGGTTTTGGTATGTCTTCTCTACACTTAGCGATTTTAGCGCCATTGGTTCTTTCTATTTTTATTCCGCTATTTTACAGAATATTTCGTCATATACATGCAGGATGGTTTGTGCTGCCGATACCTATTGTATTGTTCGTCTATTTCCTCACTTTCCTACCGGAAACGATGAGGGGGAGATCATTAATTGAAATGATTAACTGGATCCCGTCTTTAGGGATTAAATTTACTGCAAAAGTCGATGGACTTGGGCTTTTATTTGCCCTGCTAATCACTGGGATTGGGGCCTTGGTTGTGCTTTATTCCATCTATTATCTAGCAAAGAATAAAGAGAAGCTCAACCACTTTTATGTATATTTACTTCTCTTCATGGGTGCCATGCTTGGAGTTGTCTTATCGGATAACTTAATTGTAATGTATGGATTTTGGGAGCTAACAAGCTTTTCATCTTTTCTTTTAATTGGTTACTGGTACGAACGAGATAAATCTCGGTATGGTGCACAAAAGTCGATGCTTATAACGGTATTTGGCGGCCTCGCCATGCTAGGAGGAATTATCCTTCTCTACATTATGACCGGAACCTTTAGTGTTACAGAATTGATATCTCAGGCGAATGCTATATTTAACAACGCATTATTTGATCCTGCACTAGTTTGTATTTTACTTGGTGCGTTTACAAAATCTGCTCAATTCCCATTCTATATTTGGCTTCCGGATGCCATGGAAGCTCCTACACCCGTGAGTGCTTACTTACACTCTGCAACGATGGTCAAGGCAGGAATATATTTAGTAGCACGATTTACTCCGGTATTCGGAGAACATTTTCTTTGGTTTTTGCTAGTAACAAGTGTCGGGATACTTACCTTGGTATGGGGTTCCATATTTGCGGTGAAACAGACTGATTTAAAGGCAATTTTAGCTTTTTCTACCGTCAGCCAATTAGGTCTTATTATGTCATTGCTAGGTGCTGGAGCTGCAGCTCTGCATTATGAATTTTTGGATGAAAACATCTATACGGTAGCTGTAACGGCTGCTATTTTCCACTTAGTCAATCATGCAACCTTTAAAGGTAGCCTGTTCATGGCAGCTGGAATCATCGACCATGAAACAGGGACAAGGGATATTCGTAAATTGGGTGGGTTAATGCATTTTATGCCGATTACGTTTACCACTTCTATTATTGGTGCATTCTCAATGGCAGGACTTCCACCATTTAATGGGTTCTTAAGTAAAGAGATGTTTTTTACAGCGATGGTACATGTGACGGAGATGGATCTATTTAATCTTAATACATGGGGGATATTATTCCCGGTGCTTGCTTGGATTGCCAGCATCTTTACTTTTGTTTATAGCATGATTCTTGTTTTTAAAACATTTACTGGTAAGTATCAGCCGGACAAACTTGATAAAAAACCACATGAAGCTCCAATGGGTTTACTAATTTCACCAGTTATATTAGTTTCTCTTGTGATTATTTTCGGTTTTTTCCCAAATCTTTTATCTGATAGTCTCATCTCACCAGCGATGGCTTCGATTCTTCCGAGTCTACTAGAGGCGGGAGAAGAATTTATGGTTCACATTTCATTCTGGCATGGACCCAACATTGAACTGTTCATGACACTCGGTGTAATAATTTTAGGAATTATTCTTTTTAAAACACATGCTAAATGGAAAAAAATTTATAAGGCGGTTCCAGAGAAACTGGCTCTTAATCGATTTTATGACTTCTTAATAGAAGGTATGCAATCAGTCCCCTATAAGGTAACCAATACCTATATGAATGGATCCATAAGGTCATATCTCGTGTATATATTTACATTCTTTATTGTTATTCTTGCAGCTACACTAATTGGAAAGAATGCCTTTACGTTTGATACAAGCAATGTATCCTCGATAGGAGTTTACGAGGTCGCCTTAGCCATTCTTGTTGTCCTGGCATCGATTTGCATTCTTTTTGCTAAATCAAGAATGACTTCTATCATTCTGCTTGGTGCTGTTGGCTATACGGTTTCTTTATTCTATGTTCTTTTTAGAGCACCGGATTTAGCCCTAACTCAGCTTGTTATTGAAACGATTTCGGTCGCGTTATTCTTGGTGTGCTTCTATCATTTACCTAAATTGAGAAGGTTTGAGACAAGAATGAGATTTAGATTTACGAATGCGCTTATCTCCGTTGGGGTAGGTGTAATGGTAACCCTAATCGCACTTTCGGCTCACAGTAATAAATTATTTGACTCAATATCACAGTACTATGTGGAGAATACGTATACAGAGGCTGCTGGCAAGAATATGGTAAACGTCATTCTAGTAGACTTCCGAGGCTTTGATACACTCTTTGAAATTACCGTATTAGCCATTGCTTCGTTAGGAATCTATAGCATGATCAAATTAAGATTGAACAGGAGGAAAGAAGAATGAGAAAAACAAACAATCTCATACTTGAAACAGCGATAAAAGTTCTTCTTTTCTTTATTGTCCTGTACTCAGTCTATATTTTTACAGCAGGACATTATTACCCCGGTGGTGGATTTATTGGAGGACTCATGACCGCCGGGGCGATTGTACTCTTATTAATTACGTATGATATTAAAACGGTTGAGGAATTACTGCCAGTAAACTACCGGATTCTCACGGCGATCGGGCTGCTATTTGCAATTGGAACAAGTGCGGGATCTCTTTTATTTAATGTTCCGTTTTTAACACATGCATTTGGTGATGTTCACTTACCGCTTCTTGGTGAATTATCTCTTCATACTGCAACGCTTTTTGATTTAGGAGTGTACTTTGTTGTTGTCGGAGTGACAATGACCATTATTCAAACGATAGGGGAGGATGAATAATGGAAATCTTAATGGCATTTGTAATTGGAATTCTATTTATGACCGCCACCTATCTAATGCTTTCAAAAAGTCTATTACGTATTATCGTCGGTACTGGACTATTAAGCCATGGTGCTCATCTTCTTATTCTAACGATGGGTGGTTTGAAACGAGGAGCTGCTCCTATTTTAGGGGGAAATGCGGAGAATTATACAGATCCACTGCCTCAGGCCTTAATATTAACAGCGATTGTAATCAGCTTTGGAGTAACAGCGTTTTTCTTAGTATTGGCTTATCGAACCTATCAAGAGCTGGGGACTGATAATGTGGAAGAAATGAGGGGAACCGAAAAAGATGACTAACTTAATCATTTTACCTATTTTAATCCCCTTATTTACTGGGGTAATTTTGATTTTTCTAAATAAAAGAATCACAGGTCAGCGCGTTGTAGCAACCATTTCTTCAATAAGTACAATGATTGCTGCTGGATTAATTGTACAAAAGGTACGCACTGATGGGATACAATTTCTTAATATGAGTAGCTGGGACGCTCCATTCGGGATTACTTTAGTATCTGACATGTTTTCAGCACTTTTAGTACTTACAACTAGCCTTATTTCGTTTGTTTGTTTAATTTACTCCTTTAAATCGATTGGAGAAGAACGTGAAAAATATTACTACTATGCTGTTTTTAACTTTTTATTAGTTGGAGTGAACGGAGCTTTTACAACAGGGGATATCTTTAACCTTTTTGTATTCTTTGAGGTTATGCTTAT
Source organism: Neobacillus driksii (assembly GCF_013409995.1). Taxonomy (GTDB): domain Bacteria; phylum Bacillota; class Bacilli; order Bacillales; family Cytobacillaceae; genus Neobacillus; species Neobacillus driksii. The sequence goes on along the minus strand of NZ_JACCBX010000003.1, from coordinate 13,630 downwards.
GTCCTCCTATGTTTTGTTAGTACTTGGAGGAACTAAGATACAACTTAGAGAATCCATTAAATATTTACTTGTCAATGTCATATCATCGGCATTATTTGTTATTGCGGTTGCCTACTTATATTCCGTAGTCGGCACCTTAAATATGGCTCATATTTCTAGTCGAATCAATGAAATTAGTGTAAATGGGATGCCAGGGATATTAACAGTTATTGCTGTCTTGTTTTTAATCGTTTTTGGATTAAAAGGAGCCATTTTCCCGCTCTACTTTTGGATGCCAGGATCCTATTACGCACCACCTACGCCTGTATTGGCACTTTTCGGTGCTTTATTGACAAAAGTAGGAGTTTACTCGATTACAAGAACCTATACGCTTTTCTTTTATCATGATATAGAAGCTTTTGGTATTCTATCCATTCTAGCGATTTTGTCCATTGTTTTCGGTGTTATTGGAGCAATTGCTTACTGGGATATCAAAAACATTATTATTTATAATATCATCATCGCTGTAGGTGTAATTTTGTATGGGGTTTCTGTCATGAACATCGCTTCGATATCAGGTGCTGTGTACTATTTGATTCACGATATGATTATTAAAGCAGCATTATTTCTACTAATAGGAATTGTTATTAAGATTACCGGAACTAGTAACTTAAGAAATATGAGCGGGCTAATTACCCGATATCCAGGACTTGGCTGGACTTTCTTTATCGCTTCATTAGCTCTAGCAGGAATTCCGCCATTGAGTGGTTTTGTTGGAAAGCTCCTTATTGTGCAAGGAGGATTTGAGGGAGAGAGTTTTATTGGCGGCTTCATTACATTGATGTCCAGTTTACTCGTTCTTTTTTCAGTTATGAAAATCTTTATTAACGGTTTTTGGGGAAAGGACCGCATATACAGTGGTGAGGAAAAAGCACCTGTAAAACAATTGCTTATTGCTCCTGTTATTTTAGTAGTAATTTCTGCTTTTTACGGAATTGGTACTGAATCTATATTGCCGTATATTACTCAGGCAGCACATACCTTAATAAATCCCAATTTATATATTGATGCTGTCTTAAAGGAGTGAATAAGTTTTGGCATTTCAAATTTTATTGAATGTGGTGTTAGCCTTTTTATGGATGTTTATTAAGGTTTCATATGATCCGATTAGTTTTATAAAAGGCTATATTTTTGGACTTCTTGTCATATTTGTGTTCAGACGTTACTCCCATAGCCGTTTTTATTTATTTCGATTATGGTCCTTTATAAAGCTGATTTTTATTTTTATTAAGGAACTCATTTTGTCCAATATAGCCATTGTAAAAATTGTATTAAAACCTAAATTAGATATGAGGCCAGCCATTTTTGCAATGGACACAGTTTTAACGAAGGATTGGCAAATCACTTTACTCTCAAGTTTAATAACATTAACGCCAGGTACTTTAGTCATTGATGTTTCAGAAGATAATAAAACCCTTTTTATTCATGCGATGAATATTGGGGAAATAGAAGACGAGATTAACAGTATTAAGAATTCCTTTGAAAAGGCTATTTTGGAGGTGAGCAGCTAATGATTGATATCATGATTCGTTTAGCTTTGGTATTCTGCTCCATTTCGATGCTTGGATTAATTTATCGGGTTATAAAAGGTCCTAGTGTTGCAGACCGAGTGATTGCATTAGATGCTATTGGTGTGAATCTTGTTGCCATTACAGCATTGATATCAATTGTTTTAAATTCTCATGCTTTTCTCGAAATCATTCTTTTAATTGGAATTCTTGCTTTTATTGGAACAGTGGCGTTTGCTAAGTATTTGGAAAAGGGGGTTATTATCGAACGTGAGCGTAATCATTGATTTTTTCATTGGATTCTTTATCTTAGTTGGATCCCTATTTTGCCTCATTGCTACAATTGGAGTGATTAGACTCCCTGATGTATATACGAGAAACCATGCCGCCTCAAAAGCTGCTACATTAGGGGTAATGTCTATCCTATTGGGAACTTTTCTTTACTTTTATGCGCTTGAAGGTCATTTTAATTCTAGGCTGATTTTAGGAATTGTCTTCCTCTTTATGACTTCCCCCATTTCCGGTCATTTAATTAACAGGGCAGCCTATAATTCAGGAGTAAAACTTTGGGATAAAAGTGTAAGAGATGACTTGAAAGAATATAATAAAAAGGTATTGGAAAAGTCATCTGTAGATTAAAATGATAATAAAAGTGTTCCGAATAATCGTTTGGAACACTTTTTACATAACGAGTTGCTAATTTTCCATACTTAGGATGGGGCTATAATCCGAACATATTCCCTTGGTCTAAATGGCATGTATAATTTCCAATGTACATTAGAGTTCTCAGTGCTTACATTTGTATTCAGCGGAGTTATATCATTATTCATAGGAACTATATTGAGCCTATTTAAATGGGAGCTCCTCTTATTAAATTCCAGACCATTTTGTTGCTGGTCCAGGAACCATGCAGCGGATAGTAACAGTGAAAAGATAAAAAAACTTACCACAATTTTAATTTTCAATTTGTCTTACCTCCCAATTAGGATTAGTTTGTACAAAGAATTGAAAAAACAACCATTCAACATTCCCCAACCACACAATAAAATACAAATGCCGATAAAACTAATAATTGTGAATAATCAATGAATATTAGCATACCTATACTAACAACAGACATAGGGACTTGACCATTCGGGTTATTCTTTTTCTTGTACCCCCACAAAAGATTACTATGGTACGAATACTGTGGTAAATAAACAATGGAGGTTAGATAATGAAAACAACAATGATTGATATTGATAAGTTACTAGAATCTACAGAAAATCTAACATCTGAGAAAATCACAAAAAAATTAAAAAAAATAGAAATTGATAAATTATTAGCTCAAACTGAAAATTGGTCAAGATAAATAGCTAGGTACTAGATAAAAGCTCTCGGAAAATCGAGGGCTTTTTTTATATATAGTGATAAAAAATGTCCATTAAAACAGAATGAAGAAATTTGTCGCTTTAAAGCAGAAAAATAAATTAATGTAATTCTATTGACTTTTACTATGAAAAAATACTAGAATAACTTTTATAATATAATAAATTTTTAGAAAATTAAATGTAAAAACTGGGGGATGTAAAAATGAAAAAAGGTGCAAAAGTATTGTCTGTTGCTCTTGCAGGAATGATCATGCTTGCGGGGTGTGGCAGTAAGGAATCATCAGGGGGAGCGGAAAAAGACGGGGAAAAGGTATTTAAAGTTGGGATAAGCCAATTTGCAGCCCATCCTTCATTGGATGCAGCAACAGAAGGGTTTAAAAAGGCTTTAAAGGATAAAGGCATTAATGTGGAATATGACGAACAAAATGCACAAGCGGACATGAATAATGTTCAAACAATCGCTGATAATTTTGTTGGAGATAAAGTGGATCTAATTTTTGCAAATGCAACACCAAGTGCAACAAGTGCACTGAATGCAACGAAAGAGATTCCAATCATCTTTACATCAGTAACTGACCCTGTGGGTGCAGGCTTAGTGAAGTCATTTGACCAGCCAGGCGATAATATTACTGGTACAACGGATAATCATCCGGAAGGAACAGCTAAAACAATTAACTTTATTACGGAAGAAGTAAAAGCGAAGGAAATTGGCGTAATCTATAATTCCGGTGAACAAAATTCTGTTGTTCAAGTGGAAGAAGTGAAAAAGTTAGCAGAAGCAAAGGGCGCTAAGCTTGTGGAAGTATCTGTCTCAACCTCTGCTGAAGTGAAACAGGCAGCTGAATCCTTGGTTGGCCGTGTAAATGCCATCTATATTCCTACAGATAATACGGTAGTTTCAGCTCTTGAGTCGGTCATATCGGTTGCAAACAGCAAAAAGATTCCATTGTTTGTGGGTGAGCTAGATTCAATGAAAAAAGGGGCAGTCGCAGCTAGTGGCTTCGAATACTTTGATCTTGGCTATCAATCTGGTTTAATGGCCGCTGAAATTCTAAGCGGAAATAAAAAGGCTAGTGAAATTCCGGTTGAATTACCAAGCAGCTTAGCACTTATCATTAACAAGAAAGCAGCAGAAGCACAAGGGCTTGAAGTAAAAGATGAGTGGAAAGAACTTGGAGAGTTTTACGAAGGAAAATAAAACTCATAGGTTATTGTAAGGAGTCAGCTCCGAAAATGGCTGACTCCTTCATAACTGTATAGGAATAATTAATGAAGAACATAGACTTAAAGAAAGGATGATCTCAATGTTTACAGCCATATTTGGATCATTTGAAGCAGGTATCATCTACGCGATTATGGCACTGGGCGTCTATCTTTCCTTTCGTATTCTGGATTTTCCAGATTTAACGGTAGATGGGAGTTTTGTTACAGGTGCAGCACTATCAGCAGTATTGATTGCGGGTGGTATGAACCCGTTTTTGGCCACAATATTGGCATTATTTGCAGGTTTTGCAGCAGGATGTATGACCGGACTGCTCCACACTTTTGGAAAAATTAATAATTTGCTGTCTGGTATCTTAATGATGATTGCCCTTTATTCTATTAATCTTAGAATCATGGGTAGATCTAATATTCCTCTTTTGAATACAGAAACATCTTTTACAAAAATTGGAGAATTTTTCGATAGTCTCGGTATCGATTCCTTTTTTAACAGCCTTTTAACGATGGTTGGTCTAGGAGACAGTCTTCCTGGTACATGGGGGATTTTAATTTTTATGATTATCGTTACCTTTGTAATCAAATGGCTTACAGATTTATTTCTACAAACGGAAATTGGTCTTGCTGTTAGAGCGACAGGTAACAATAAACAAATGATTCGCAGTTTCTCTGCCAATACCAATCTCCTTACCATCCTTGGACTTGGGTTATCCAATGCACTGGTTGCCTTTTCTGGAGCTTTAATTGCCCAGCAAGGTGGATTTGCGGATGTAGGCATGGGGATAGGGATGATTGTCATTGGGTTAGCTTCTGTTATTATCGGTGAAGCCTTATTTGGTACCAAATCAATTGCTAGAGCGACTCTTGCGGTTATCGGAGGATCCATCATCTACCGTATTGTTGTTACATTGGCACTAAGGGTCGAATTCCTAGACCCTGGCGATATGAAGGTAATCACAGCACTTATTGTTATTATTGCTTTAACTGCTCCAAAATTAATTGAACACTCTAAAGAGAAAAAGCGTAAAGCCAAAAGAAGACAAGAAAAGATGAACAGGTTACAGGCATCGGCTGAGCGAAAGGGTGAGAATCATGCTGCACTTAAATCAGATTCATAAGATTTTTAATGAAGGAACTCCTGATGAAAAAATTGCGATTGACCATATCAATCTTACTTTAAAACCAGGTGATTTCGTAACCGTTATTGGCAGTAATGGTGCGGGAAAATCGACCTTAATGAATATCATTTCAGGTGTTTTAGTACCAGATGTGGGTGAAATCCACATTGACGGCAAGAATGTAACCGCAATGTCGGAGTTCAAGCGTTCGAAAATGATTGGGCGTGTTTTTCAAGACCCGATGGCCGGAACGGCTCCTAGCATGACAATTGAAGAAAACTTGGCAATGGCATACTCACGTAATAAAACGAGGACCTTCAGAAGGGGAGTTACGAAAAAGAGACGTGATTACTTTCGGGAGGTACTTGAATCGTTGCATCTTGGTTTAGAAAACCGGTTAAGTGCAAAGGTAGGGCTGTTATCTGGAGGAGAAAGGCAGGCATTATCACTGTTAATGGCAACATTCACGGAACCTGCGATACTTTTGCTTGATGAACATACTGCTGCGCTTGATCCATCGAGAGCAGAACTAATAACCAATCTTACGCGTGAGATTGTGGCTAAATATCAGCTTACAACCCTAATGGTAACCCACAATATGCAGCAAGCCATTGACCTTGGAAATCGCTTAATCATGATGGATAAAGGTCAAATTATATTAGAAGTAGATGCACAAAACAAAATAGATCTAACCATAGAAGGATTATTAGAGGAATTTAAACGAATCCGCGGAGTACAAATGGCCAGCGACCGTGCCGTTTTATCCTAAAACTAAAAAGAAACAGCCTATTATTAAGGTTGTTTCTTTTTTTTATACATGTATTACGGAAAATTTTATATTATGCACCCTGTTGTTTGGAGCGGAAGGCACGAAGACTCCTGCGGGAGGACGGGGCAGGGGAGACCCCGCAGGCGCTTATGCGCTGAGGAGGCTCCCCGGACCGCCCGCGGAAAGCGAAGTGCCTCGTGACAGGCAAAGACCGCCTGTCCCTGCGGTGATTATTCAAAGAAGCTTTCCTTGGTGGAGCGGAAATCAACAGGCCCACTTTATTACTAAAAAGCGTTATTGCTTTACCCCCTGCTCTTGAGAGGACAGGTCTGTATCACTTAATATATATTCTGAATATTATTAATTAAATGATAATAGGGGGAATATAAATGAAAGAAAAACGCATAAAAGCCGAAGAACTTGTTAACGATTTTTTTCCTGTTAGGGATGTCGACTATATCGAAATTTACACAGGTAATGCAAAGCAAGCCTGTCATTTTTTCTGTACAGCATTCGGGTTTAAGCCTGTAGCTTACTCAGGTCTTGAAACGGGAAATCGTGAAACCGTTTCCTATGTCCTTAAGCAAAGAAATATCCGTCTAGTCCTCACAGGATCCTATAAAGAGGATACTCGAGTTGCTCAGTTTGTAAAAAATCATGGTGACGGTGTTAAAGATGTTGCACTATTAGTTGATGATGTCGTTAAGGCATATAATGCTGCTGTAGAGCGTGGCGGTATTGCCCTCGTACCTCCGTATGAACTGAAGGATGAGAAGGGGACCATTAAAAAAGCCGTTCTCGGTACATATGGAGATACCATCCATACGTTAGTAGAACGCAAGAATTATCAAGGTGTTTTCATGCCGGGTTTTGACCCTTATTCCGTTTATCTGCCTATTGAAGATGCTGGCTTGATTGGGATTGATCATGTTGTTGGGAACGTTGAGAGAATGGAAGAATGGGTGGAATATTATTCTAAAGTAATGGGCTTTGTAGAAATGAAGCATTTCACAGATAAAGATATTACTACGGAGTATTCTGCGTTAATGTCGAAAGTTATGCATAATGGCGGCAGAATTAAGTTCCCAATTAATGAACCAGCCGAAGGGAAACGCAAATCACAAATTCAGGAGTATTTAGAATTCTATAATGGTCCAGGTGTTCAGCATCTTGCTATATTAACAGAGGATATTGTCTCAACTGTTTCCACCTTGAAAAAGAATGGAGTTGAATTCTTAAATACACCAAGTACCTATTATGAGGATTTAGGGCAGCGAATCGGCAAAATTGATGAAGAGATCGAAAAGCTTCGAGAATTAAACATTCTTGTCGATCGTGATGATGAGGGCTACTTGCTGCAAATATTCACCAAGCCAATCGTCGATCGACCTACATTATTCATTGAAATCATTCAGCGTAAGGGTGCGCGGGGATTTGGTGAAGGAAATTTCAAGGCATTATTTGAATCAATCGAAAGAGAACAGGCTCGAAGAGGAAACTTATAACGAGCCAAGACTTCATAAGGAAGAAAAGGGAGAGGTATCGTTTCTCCCTTTTTTCCAGAGAGTTTAAAGGAAAGAGGTGTGAAGAATGGAAGTGTCACCAGACACACTTGAATGGAGAGACGCCTATAAGCTGTTAATTGGCTCCATACTGCCGCGTCCGATAGCGTTTGTGTCAACCATAGACGAAAATGGAATCGCCAATGCTGCTCCCTTTAGTTTCTTTACAGCCATATGTGCTGACCCTATGCTGATCTGTTTTTCACCAATGAGAAGGGGAACGGATGGAGCAAAAAAAGATACGCTCGTAAATATAGAGAATACGAAGCAATTTGTCATTAATATTGTCAGTGAAAACATGGCGAAGCAAATGAATGATTGTGCGGTTGAATTTGAACCGGAAGTGGATGAGTTGGACGTAGCTGGCTTAACGAAAGAGACTAGTCTTATCGTGAAAGTTCCTCGTATAAAGGAATCTCTTGTACATTTGGAGTGCGAGCTCTATCAGGTGTTGGATTTTGGTGACAAACCGGGCGCGGGGAGTCTAGTAATAGGTAAGGTTTTAAATATTCATGTTAAGGATGAATTATTGCAGAATGGGCGAATCGATACTGCAAAACTGCAGCCTATTGGCAGAATGGCTGGGAATACTTATACCAATCCATTAGGGAAAACGTTCGATATTATTAGGAAATAGGAAACTAGGTGTCTATATGAAATTCGTTACTTTTGAAAAAAGTGATAGAACAGTAAGGTCAGGTGTGCTGTTAGATTCTGACCTTGTCATTGATATGCATGAAGCCACGAACGGGAAATTGCCAGGAAATATGATCGACTTTCTTGAGCAAAGTGAAAGTAATTTGACATTAACGAAGGGACTTTTACAGTTATCCTATGGTGATAAAGGTGCATATCCACTAAATCAAGTTAGGTTAATTGCGCCGTTGCCAAATCCAAAAAGTTTCCGTGATTTCTATGCATTTGAGCAGCATGTAAAATCCGCGAGGGCGAACAGGGGTTTAAAAATGATTCCGGAATGGTACCAAATTCCTGTTTTTTATTTTTCAAATCACTTGGCGATCGCGGGACCTGAAGAGGAGATTATTAAACCTGTAGAATGCAAATGGCTGGATTTTGAACTTGAAGTTTCTTGCATTATTGGAAAGCAGGGGAGAAATATCCCTGCCGAAGAAGCAGAAGATTATATTTTTGGTTATTGTATTCTTAATGACTGGAGTGCACGGGATCTTCAAAGACAGGAAATGAAGGTAGGATTAGGACCTGCAAAGGGAAAGGACTTTGCAACCTCATTAGGACCATGGGTTATAACCAAGGACGAGATGGATCCATTAAGATCGGGAAAAGGTTTTGACATAAGTATGAGGGCTAGGATTAATGGCAGCCTACTATCTGAAGGGAATATGAAGGATATCTACTATTCGTTCGGAGAAATGATTGAGAGGGCCTCAGCGGGTGTTACTCTCTATCCAGGGGAGATAATAGGATCTGGGACAGTTGGAACAGGATGTATCCTTGAACTCGGTACAGAGGTACATCGCTGGCTGCAGCCGGGTGATGAGGTAGAATTAGAGATTGATAAATTAGGTGTTTTAAGGAATTCAATTATTGAAGTGAGGTGAAATCATGTTTTACCGGCAAATGGGCAGGATTCCTCATAAACGTCATACCATGTTTAAAAAAGACGATGGCAGTCTCTTTCGTGAGCAGGTAATGGGAACACGCGGCTTTTCAGGCACCCAGTCCATTCTCTATCACCATCACATGCCAACAGAAGTAGTAAAAGCAGCGCTGATTGGCAGCTATATTCCTGAATATGAGGAACAAAAATCGTTAAAGCACCGACTTTTTTTAACAAACAAAACGGTAAAAAAAGGAGATGCTCTGGGAGCGAGGGAATATATTTTAGGAAATCAGGATTTATTAATTGGTACAGCTTCTGTAAATGAACCAATGAAAAGCTATTACCGTAATGGTGATGGAGATGAAATGCTGTTTGTTCACTACGGTTCAGGCAAGCTTGAAACGATGTTTGGAACCTTATCTTATCGAGCAGGCGATTATCTTATAATTCCTATTGGAACCATTTTTCGAATGATTCCCGATAGGAAGGAAGAAACTAAGCTGTTGTTCATAGAATCTTTTAGCAAAATTACAACACCAAGACGGTATCGAAATGAATATGGACAACTGCTTGAACACAGTCCTTTCTGCGAACGTGATTTTCGTGGTCCGGAAATACTAGAGACCTTTGACGATAAAGGAGAGTTTGAGGTCGTAACAAAATCTCGCGGGGCGCTTCATTCTCATATTTTAGGACATCACCCTTTTGACGTCGTCGGCTGGGATGGCTACCTCTACCCTTGGGCTTTTAACGTTGAGGATTTTGAACCCATAACCGGTAGAGTTCATCAGCCCCCTCCTGTTCATCAAACTTTTGAGGGAAACAACTTTGTCGTATGTTCTTTTGTTCCTAGGCTGTTTGACTACCATCCAGAAGCCATACCTGCCCCGTATTATCATAGTAATGTGAATAGTGACGAATTACTCTATTATGTAAAAGGTAATTTTATGAGTCGAAAGGGGGTACAGCTGGAGTCGATTACACTACATCCAAGCGGTATTCCACATGGTCCTCATCCTGGAAAGACAGAATCCAGCATTGGAAAAAAAGAAACACTGGAACTAGCCGTTATGATTGATACCTTCCATCCGCTTAAAGTGGTCAAGTCGGCTAATATATTAGAGGACCAAGATTATATGTTTTCATGGGTGGAAAAATAGCGATAATTTATTTTAACAATCCAATTAAAGGGTATTGGGTTGTTTTTTGTTGGATAAACATAATAAGATAAACATTATATAAATTGTAAATGATAGTATGGTTATATAAACTTTTTACGGTGGAGGTGAAAATCATGAATTTTGAATCTGTTCAATCGAAACTAAAAAATCATACACCCAGCATTTTGGGAAGTGATAAATTTTCAAGATATGCTGTAATGGTACCGCTTATAGAAAAAGAGGATGGAATCCATGTCTTGTTTGAGGTACGGTCACTCCAGCTAAGACGACAGCCTGGTGAAATTTGTTTCCCAGGGGGCAGAATTGATCCTCAGGATTTAGATGAGAAAAGTGCAGCCATTAGAGAAACAATGGAAGAGTTGGGAATAAACAGAGAGAACTTAACGGAGGTATATCCGCTTGACTTCATGATTTCCCCTTTTGGAATGATGATTTACCCCTTTGCAGCAATGATGAAAAATCCTGAGGAAATCCAGCCAAATCCAGCAGAAGTGGGAGAAATATTCACAGTGCCATTAACGTATTTTATGGAAAACAACCCTGATATTTACAATATCCATTTTAAAGTGGAGCCTGAGGAGAACTTTCCCTTTGATTTAATTGTTGGCGGCGAAAATTATAATTGGCGGACAAGGGCTCTCGATGAATATTTTTATCTTTATGAGGAGAAGGCGATTTGGGGACTAACTGCTAAAATTCTTTCCCATTTTATTGAAATAGTGAAACAGTAAAATTATCCAGTGGATAATTATTTTACTGTTTTTTTTGTTTTGTCCTCCTAGGAAAAACAAATGTATTTTTGAGGGAGAAAAAGTACTTGATTATTTTCTGAATAAAGATAAAATTAAGAGTATACTTTTTTGGGATAGGTGATGTTGTAATGAAGGTTGTAAAGTTTGGGGGATCCTCTTTAGCGTCAGGAACACAAATTGAAAAAGTTTTTCAGATAGTGATGTCCGACCCAGAGCGAAAAGTAGTGGTTGTGTCTGCTCCAGGGAAAAGATTTGCTGAGGATGAGAAGGTAACAGACTTGTTGATAGAGTGCGCTGAACAATGTCTACAAGATAATAATCCAACTGAAAAGTTTAACGCGGTTATGTCAAGATATTCCTCCATTGCAGCAGAGTTAGCTCTCCCTAATGAGATAATTAGTGAAATACATCACGATTTATCAGAGAGATTAAACGGAGACCGCAGTAAGCCTGACCGGTTTATGGATCTCGTCAAAGCAAGCGGAGAGGATAATAACGCTAAATTGGTAGCAGCTTACTTTAAGGAGCAGGGTGTAGAGGCATCGTATGTAAATCCGAGGGAAGCAGGGCTTTTTGTCAGTGATGAGCCAGGCCATGCACAGGTATTACCTGAATCGTATGAAAAGTTATATTCATTACGTGAAATTCCAGGAATCATCATTTTTCCAGGATTCTTCGGCTATAGTAAACAAGGTGAAGTCTTTACGTTCTCACGAAGCGGCTCCGATATAACTGGATCGATTTTAGCCAACGGAATAAAAGCAACGCTCTATGAGAATTTTACGGATGTCGATGCAGTATTTTCTGTTAATCCAAATCTGGTGTATAATCCAAAGGAAATCAAAGAATTAACCTACCGTGAAATGCGAGAATTATCTTATGCAGGATTTACAGTGCTGCATGATGAGGCACTTGTACCGGCTTTTCGTGCAGGTATTCCCGTTCAAATTAAGAACACGAACAATCCAAGCGCACCTGGAACACGAATTGTCTATACACGTGACAATACGAATGGACCTGTTGTAGGAATAGCAAGTGATAAAGGATTCTGCAGCATTTACGTTAGCAAATACTTAATGAATAGAGAAATTGGTTTTGGGCGAAAGCTTTTGAGTATCTTAGAAGAATATGGACTGTCGTATGAACACACACCTTCAGGTATTGATGATGTTTCTGTCATTTTGAGAGAAGCCCAACTCGACCCTGACATGGAAAATGAAATTATCTGGAGAATAGAGTCCGAGTTACATGCCGATGAGGTAATAGTCCAGCACAGCCTTTCACTGATAATGGTAGTAGGTGAAGGAATGCGCCGGAATGTCGGAACAATGGCACGTGCCTCTAAAGCATTAGCGAAGGCAGAAGTGAATATCGAAATGATTAATCAAGGTTCATCCGAGGTTAGCATGATGTTCGGTGTAAAACAAGTTGATGAAAAAAGAGCAGTTCAGGCTCTGTATGATGAGTTTTTCGCTGCAGTACCCGTATAACAAGGAAAAAGCAGATCTAAAATTAATTTTTTTAGACTGCTTTTTTTATGTAAATCAAATTATGATAATTGAGGCTGATGATGACTTTTCCTTAATCTTATTTTTGTTCGCACCCCCGCCCAAAGGGCAATGATTAGCCCTCCTCCTGTATCGGAAATTAAATCAATCATAGTATCGTCATTTCCGCCGCCTTGTAACGTCATATTGAAAAATTGATCACAGCTAAACTCATAGATTTCCCATATCACACCACCTAAAGCGGCGAATGATAAGGTGAACAGGAAGATAATCCAAGGGGATATTTCGACCTCTGCATCACGATGAACCAATCTTTCATATAAAGCAATTCCAGCAAACGCAAGGATAGCACCGCTAAGGAAGTGCACAAAGGTATCCCACCAGCCAAGACCATACCAACCTAGAATCGAGCCGCAGTATTGTGAACCCACCAAGAAAAGTAAATAGGAAATAACAATTGGCAAATTGAACTTTAGCTTGGTAAATAAGGCTAGGAGAAGTGGAACGGCCCCACAAACCATCCCGCCGATGGCAACGGTGGATTTATAAGATTCCCCTTCCGCGCGATAAAGAAAAAATAGTATAGCCATAAATGCCACATAGAGAAAACTTAGCAAAAGGACAAGCTTTCGATTCATTCGTTTCACCTCAGGTAGAATGCGGATTATTATATTATATCCAGTTCTTAGCCATCCCACCCAAATAATATAAAAAAGAAAAACATTTCGTGAGCGGGATAAAGTAATCAGTTCAGACAATTAAAAAGAGTTGAAAAGTCTCAGGAAACTGAGGCTCAGATTGTCGAGGAAGGGGGTCTTTCTCGGCAAATTTTTTGTAGGAACAACCGTTTTCCTTTATATATTGTAAATTCTATTTTAGGGCTGATGCACACACGCGCTGCCAGGAGGATTCATCCTTAATAGGGTGTCTTGAGGACAAATCGTACGCCCTGCCGGAAGGATTTGTCCTTAATAAGGGTGCTTGAGGACAAATCGTACGCCCTGCCGGAAGGATTTGTCCTTA
>NZ_JACCBX010000002.1:39826-598041 GCF_013409995.1 Neobacillus driksii | reverse complement strand
CAGATACGTTCTACCCTGGCTACTGATATAATAAGACCAAAATAAATAAGGTCAACCAGAAATATTTAGCATTCTGGCTAACCTTATAATACGAAGGGGCAGGTTAGTGGAATAAAAAGTGAATTAATCCATTATTATCTGTATTATGTTAACTGCATAAATCAGTTGTACAGAGATAATAAAGTTGTTTAATTTGCAATTATTTTGCGGTAATGAAATTAAATATCAAAAATAAAGGAAATATCTTCTTGACAGTCGAATATTTGCCTAGAACCATAATTAGCTATTCCGATGAGGAGGATTCTTGTGCGTCCACGGCCATTATTTATTGAAAATCCAGAGCATTATAGGTATGTCAGTCTAGTGCCAGATGGAGATATTGAAGAAATACTTAGTTGCAACCAACTAAGACCATTACCCTGTTAAGCAGCGTATCAGAGGAGTCATCAAGGAAGGCGTACGCACCAGGGAAATGGACTTTAAAAGAAGTGATCGGGCATATGACCGACTCGGAACGTGTGATGTCGTATCGAATGCTTGCCATTGCACGAAATGAAAGTGCACCACTCCCAGCAATGGATCAGGATCAATACGTTTCTGCGGCAAACTTCAACAAATTATCCTGGGAGCAGTTACTAGCTGGTATAGACACGGTACGCTCCAACACGTTAAGCCTTATTTCAACCATTGATGATGCAGCGTGGGTTCGTAATGGAACTGTAATGAACAGCCCTGTTTCGATAGGTACCATTGCATATGGCATTGCCGGGCACGAGTTACACCATATGAACGTGATTAGTGATAAATACTTATAAATCTTTTTCTATTAATGAAAAAACCTAATTTCTCATTTAATGCTGAAAAATTAGGTTTTTTTATATTGAAACTTCCTTAACGTTGTAAATCTGCATTTTCCTGACGCTCCCCCTTATAGCGAATTTACTATACTTTCAATCAGAAAAAGCAACAAGAGAATTAAATAAAACTTCTTCTGCAACTAACGGGTAGCTTTAGTTGAAGAAAGCCACTGATTTTTATCAGCGGCTTTTTGTTTGTTTAATGAAAGACTTCTTACGATTAACTATTTATTCAATCACGGCGGAATTCTAGTTACTTAATTCCATTAATAATTCGTGGACAATGTGCTGTTTAAAATCTTTTGGCTTATCCAATAGTATCCCTCTTTTTGATGTAGCTGCAATTATTAGTCCTAATTCATAGTACATATTTTTAGAAACTAATCCTTTTGAAATCATTTTTTGCACTTCATAATAAAATTGAATCAAAAAATCACTTGGTAATTTCTCATACAAAGACATTCCCGAAACACCTACTATTCCTACCTTATTAATAGGAATTGTATCAATTAAAAGCGAAATTGAAAAGAGTTTTTTCTCCAGATTCACAAATTTTTCATTTAATTACAGTAGGTTTGACAATACAGCTTTAATCTTGTTGAACTAAAGGTGCTGTTTAGTTGAATAAGGAATGGGAATAATACTCCTAAAAATGTTTAGGTGATAGAACTATGACTACTTTCTTACTTATATCCTGTGCGCCAATTTGTGGTGCTGTTTATGTAAATTCAAACGACGAGTCGGGTTTTGATTTTGATACCAATAAAAAAATGCCCTTCCTTCTAAATCACAAAAATCAAATTTCTTAAATTACACAGAAAAAAACAGTTTTTTTATTACACAAAAGTATTTTCTTTTTAAAAATCAGTCTTTGGTAAGATTCTTGGGACCATATGATCAAGCGATTTAGGTTATGCTGACAGATAAAATGTAGAAGAGATTGTGGAGTTTCCTTATTTGAGCTATAAGTAGTTTCACTACATTTGATAATATTTGGAATAATTATTACGAGATTACTTTCTTTATCGTTCGTTCTCAATATGTTATAGTGACTATGGGAGGAGGATAATAGAATGGCAAGAAGTAAAGAATTCGAAGAGAACGTAGTATTAGACAAGGCGATGAAGCTCTTTTGGGAACAAGGTTATGAGAAGACATCCATGACCGATCTGGTCGAGCATATGGGAATCCATCGCAGAAGTTTGTATGATACATTTGGCGACAAACATACGCTGTTTTTGAAAGCTATGGATCGATTTCGCGATAAAGTCAGTGCTGATCTTACGGGAGAAGTTAAACGCTCCAAGAATGCAGCGGAAGCTCTTCAGTTTATTTTTAGTTTCATGATATATGGTGAAGAAAACTCTCCTTCAGGCTGTTTAATGGTGAATTCGGCGGTGGAATTGGCAATGCGCGATGCTGATGTGGATTCAAAGTCCACTGAATCGTTCACACTATCAGAGCAGCTACTCAAGGATATTATTCTGTGGGGGCAAGAGGAGGGAGAATTTGCTTCAGAGTATGATGCCGGCGAACTGGCGGAACATCTGCATACTGTGTGTGTTGGGTTAAGGGTAATGACAAGAACCTCCATTCCCAAAGAAAAATTACACCGTATAGCCAATTTATCGATAAAACTTTTAGATAAATAGTTCCTATAAGAGAAAGTTTGAACTGTAGTAAAGCTTTCTCCTATGAAGATATCATTGCTTATGTATTTTTTAGAATGATTGTTCTCATATATGATTCTTGCCTTGCTTAAGCTCTCTCCATGAAGGGATTTTTCTTTTGTGTTTTTTAGAATGATCGTTCTTGTATATGATTTTTGCCTTACTTAAAAATTTCTCAAATGAAGGGATCATTCCTTTGTACTTTTTAGAATGACCATTCCCATATAGCAAGACTTGCCTATGCCCAAAACTTCTCCTTAAGGAAATCGTTACTTGCGTAGTTTTGAGGAGTAAGACATTTTGTTGTACCAAAATAAATATTAAAAGGAGCACATAAAAATGAAAATTTCTGAACAAGTCGTATTTGTAACCGGAGCGAACCGAGGTTTTGGACGCCATTTAGCACTTGAACTTCTATCCAGAGGGGCTAAGGTTTATGCCGGTGCAAGAAATCCGGAGTCCATTGACATTCCCGGTGTAATTCCTGTGAAGCTTGATATTACCAACCCTCAAGAGGTAGCTGCAGCCGCTATGGTCGCTAAGGATCTTACGCTTTTGATTAACAATGCAGGATCGTCTACAGGTGCTTCTTTGATTGATGGTGATCTCGATAAAATACATTTGGAGTTTAATACCCATTTCTTTGGCACACTTTCCATGGTACGAACTTTCGCACCGATTTTAGCAAAAAATGGGGGAGGAACGATTCTGAATATTCTTTCCGCATTATCTTGGGTCAGTTTGGGAACTGTTGGCGCTTATACAGCTGCAAAGGCGGCAGAGTGGGCATTGACAAACGACCTACGTATAAATCTCTATCCTCAAAATGTGAGAGTAGCTGGATTACATGTAGGCTTCATGGAGACAGGTATGACATCGAGCTTAGAAGTTCCCAAATCCAACCCTAAGGATATCGCAAAAATTGCTGTTGATGGATTAGAATCCGACAGTTTTGAAATTGTTGCTGATGACGTGAGTCGAAATATCCAAAGAGTTTTTGCTGGTGGTGTATCTGCGATATACCCACATCTCTCCTAATACAAATTACTAATACAGTGATTGGTCCAAGATTTCAAACAAAAGGTAAAAGGACACCGTATACACCGGGGAACATAATTTGAAGAGGAGTGTACAAAAATGGATAAATTGTGGAGCAAAATGAAAATTGGAAATTTGGTATTACCTCATCACTTAGCGATGGCACCAATGACACGTAGTAGGGCGCAAGAAGATGGTACACCAGGAGAACTAAGTTCCCTTTATTATGCTCAAAGAGCATCAATGGGATTAATTATTAGTGAAGGTACACAACCTTCTGATGATGGACAAGGCTATTTATGGTCACCTGGCATCTATACTGAAAGGCATATTAAAGGGTGGAAAAAGGTTACGGATGCTGTGCATGAAGCAGGTGGATTTATGTATATCCAATTAATGCATGTCGGTCGTATGTCGCACCCTGACAATACACCACATCATCGTCAAGCAGTTGCACCATCTGACATCGCACCTGGAGTAGAAATGTTTACTGCTAAAGGGATGCAGGAAATACCCGTTCCCCGCGAGTTAAGTGAAGAAGATATTCAAACGACAATTGCAGACTTCCGAAAAGCAGCATCTGCAGCTATTGAAGCAGGAGCTGATGGTGTTGAAATTCATGGAGCAAATGGTTATCTAATTCATCAATTTATCGGTGAAAATTCTAATAAACGAACGGATAAATACGGCGGATCAATAGAAAATCGTGCTCGCTTTGCTATCGAAATAACGAAAGCAATCGTTGAAGAAATTGGAGCAGAAAGAACGGGATTTCGTATCTCACCAGGGGTACCTCTTGGTGGAATTGAAGAAGGTGAACAAGGTCCTGAAGTTTATCTCCATCTTGTAAAAGAATTAGCTCAATTCAATTTGGCTTACCTTCATGTTATGCATGTAGGAAACGAAACACTGCTCCATAAAATTCGTTCACTTTGGTCCAATCCATTATTAGTCAATCGAGCTGGTCGAGCTCTAGAAAATATTAGTGTAGATATTGATAATGGCGTTGCAGATATGGTACCAGTTGGTGTATGGTCATTAGCTAATCCGGATTTAGTAGAACGTCTCAAAAATGGGGTTCCTTTGAATGAAGCAGACCGTACAACATTCTTTGGTGGTAACGGAAGCATGGGTTATACGGATTATCCTACCATGAAAGAATTAAAATCTCAAGAGGGGTAAGTATAGCTTATAAGGTGAAGAATGGCGTACAACTGAAAAATTGTACGCCATTTTATAGGAAAAAGCACCAAAAAATTGTAGAGGAAGAGGATGAAAAAATGAGAGCTGCTCAAATGCAGAAATATTCAAAAGAAGTTCAAGTGGAATTGAATGATGTTAAAATTCCAGAATTTAATAGCCGGGAGGTACTCGTTAAAGTAAAAGCAGCAGGTGTTAATCCATTAGATATCCTTATTTTAAATGGAAGTATTCGAATGATTTCTGATTATGATTTACCATTAACTTTAGGAAATGAACTATCTGGAGTTATTGAGGCTGTTGGAAAAGATGTTAAGAACTTCCACGTTGGTGACCACATTTATACGAGGTTGCCAGTTAATCAAATTGGAGCTTTTGCTGAATATGCGGTCGTCAATGAAGATGCTATATCCATAATGCCTAAAAATCTATCCTTTATTGAAGCAGCAGCTGTTCCTCTCACTGCTTTGACTGCTTATCAAGCATTAAATGATGTACTCAATGCTCAGCCTAACAAAAAGCTATTTATCCCTGGAGGAACCGGAGGCTTTGGTGCTATGGCAATCCCCATCGCCAAATCAATGGGGTTATATGTTATAACAAGCGGCAGTGAAAGAGGTAGATCCCGTACAATGTCGATTGGCGCTGATAAATTCATAAATTACCATGAGGAAAACTATGCCAACATTTTATCTGATATAGATTATGTTATTGACACCTTGGGAGCAAAAGAGATAAAAGCAGAACTTGGTATATTAAAGCCTCAAGGGAAATTAGTATCATTAAAAGCCGTACCTAATTATCGCTTTGCGGTTGAAAATAATTTTCCAGTGTGGAAAAAACTATTGTTTGGTTTAGTGGGTGCTCGTGTAGATTCTTTAGCACGTAAACATAAAAATGAATATCACTTTTTATTCGTTCAAGCCAATGGCAGTCAGTTACAAAGAATCACTAACCTTGTTGAAAAGGAAAATATCACGCCCTCTATTGATTCAACTTATAATTTTAATGACATTAACAAAGCATTAATAAAAGTTTCTACTGGACACTCACAAGGCAAAGTTATTGTAACCTTTTAATCTAAAATTTAAGTAAGTGGAAGAACTCTTGTAAACTATAAGATGCTTTCCTTTTATAGTTCCAGCTACCAATAGGGTAGCTTTTTATTTCGCAAACGGGGAAGTTCAATTATAAGATGACTCACAACTGAAAAAATTATTTTATTGACCTTCTTTGGAAATAAAACAGCACCCTTGAAAGAGTGCTGGAAACCTATTATGGAAGTCCTATTTCTATTCAATCGATGAAGAATTTAACTTTGCTCCTTTAACCTAGCTCTACGAAGATAGAAGACGTATATGAAACCAGTCATAATGTTAATAATCGAAAAGCAAATAAAAATATTTCTATAAACCGTTTCCAAAGTTAAACCTTCTTGAATGGTTATGAGTAATCCAGAAATAGTCACTCCGAGACCCGCACCGAAAAATTGCATTAATTGTCCGATTCCAATACCCGAACCAATTTGATTGATGGGTAAGATCCTTGTTATCTGGTTTGAAATACTCGAAGAAATTGCCGTAAAGCCAACGCTAGCAAACATATAAATGAAAAGGATAAAATAGGGATTTGCAGAAGAGAACCATGCAAATAAGATTGAGGCACTTAATAACAATAACTGTCCAAAAATAATTAAGGGTGCATTCCCAAAACGGTCAATGAATCTTCCTATATATATGCCAGCAACCATGGCGATAATGGCACCTGGAAAAATCATCAGTCCTAGCTCTGCTGGTTCTTTACCGAATACAGTTGTGAGAATAATAGGCATTAAAAACAGAAGTGAAAAGTTAATGAAAAAAGCAGAACAATTAATAAGAAGGAGCTTTGTGTATTGCTTATTTCTAAGTAGGATTAGCGGAATAAACGGTTCTTCCGTCTTATTAAGATATTTCCAACATACCGCAAAAAGAACGACTGTTCCTAATAGTATCCCATACGAAAATGTAGATAGAAAAAGTAACAGACCTGTTACACTAAGCCCAGTAAGAATAGCACCGAATAAATCGAAATGACCTTTTTTAATCACCTCATTAGGCAATAACTTTAGGAAGAAAGGCATAGACAGGACAGAAAAAATAGTGACAACGAAAAGATAATTCCATCCTAAGTATTGAGTAATCACTCCCCCTAGTACAGGACCTAACCCAAATGCCAAAGAGGCAGCTGAAGCAATAATCGCCATCGCTTTTCCACGCCTTGATAGAGGGATATACCGCCCAGCCATGATCATACTTAATCCCATAACGGCTCCTGCTCCAGCTGCTTGAAGAATTCTAACTCCTAATAGGATAAAAAAATTAGTTGAAAAGAAACCGATGACTGATGATATTCCTAATAGGCAAATTCCATGGAGTAAAAGACTTGAGAGGGGAACAAAATCAGATAGGCGACCAAAAGTTAACGTTGAAATGGCAAACATGATGGAATAACCTGATACCAGCCATGAGCCCAAGGATGAACTTAAGGATAAGTCTCTAAGTATAAAGGGTAATGCAACATTAAACATGGTTGTATTCATTACAACAAGCAAAGTGGTAACACTCCATATTAAAATGAGTTTATTCTCTTGTAATTGCACCGTGCTTTCCATTTTGGAAGGAGCCGTTAGAATAGAAGGCATTTGTTCCCACCTAACCTTATTAAAATTGGTAAAAATGAACTTTACATCGTACTACAAGCTAAATGATAGCTAAACCTTTATGGACCTTACTTTGAATGGACTTTCTTTTTACAAGAGATTAGTTATATTATTCTATTTTCAATCTTTTTCCGGCAGAATTACCCTTTAAAATCATACATGTACTTGTAGAATGTGCCACAAGACTTTGTTTTTCATCATATACATGACACTCCAGTAATCCGATTGATGAACCTTTTTTTATTAATTTTCCCACAGCTCGAAGTCTAGATTTAAAAATAGGTTTTAGGAAATTTAATTTAATTTCGATCGTCGTAAAAAGTTCGTCCTCAGCTAATGTAGTTACAAATGCATAGCCCATAGCGGCATCGGATATGTCACATAAAATCCCTCCATGTAGTGTACCGATCGGATTGTGTAATCTTTCTGTTGCATCCATTTCGACCACAACCTTCCCTTCCTCAACATCTGTTATGTGAAAACCGATTACCTCTGCAGCCGGCGAACCAGGTATTTCGCCCTTTGCCATTTTCTTCAAAAACTCTAAATGATTCATTCTTTTCACCCTCCATATTAAAAATAAAAAAGATTGTACTAGAACGTTCATTCTAAAAATGTTAATCTAATACCGCTAAAGTCGAATCAATGATGTTTTGAAGTATCTCTTTATCTTTCGTTGTTTTGGCTAATACTCTTACCCCAATAAGTGAATTATGAATAAATTCAGATATTTTTTCTATATCAAGTTGATCGGATATTTATTCACTTATTTGCCCCTGCAATAGTAGTTCGTATATAACTGATTCTGTCTTACTAAAGCTTTTACTAATCCTGTCAGCAACTTCTTGGTCATGTAAGGTTAATTCTACAGCTGTATTTACAATTAAATATCCTGGGGGTTATTCTTCATCCGAAAAACCACCATTTCAAATAATCTTCTTATCGCTAACTTGACTGAATTAATAGGTTTAATTTGTTGTTCCATTCTTATTTCGAATATTTCTTCGAAGAGTTGTAGAGCTCGCAGAAACAACGTCTGTTTATCACCAAATGTGTCATAAATAATTCGACGGTGTATGTGCTTATAGTCTACTAAATCTTGCATAGACGTTTTTTCATATCCATTTCGCCAAAAAAGCACCATTGCTTTTCGTAAAACCTCGGCTTCATCAAATTCTTTGTGTCTAGCCATTTCCCCCCCTTTTTTTAAAATTTTATCATTTTTAGAATGATCAGTAAAGAATATTTCAACTATTCAAATAATAAGGGGTTATGAACAGCAGTAACATCGATATTTTCTTGTTCCTTTCAAAGAAATTGTGAAGAAATGTACTTAAAGTAACGGGTGCGATGCTTCGATAGCGAAGGAACGCACTTTCTTCTTGAAGTAACGTGCAGGATAGTTTAAGAAAGAAGGGGAAAAATAATCTCCCTTTAAGTTATATTTAAACCAAATTGCGACTAAAGTAAATATAATTATTACTCGAGAGCTTATCCGACTGAAGATTCAAAACAAGAAATAGGGCAAACATGAACAGTGATTCAGAACTAATCTGTGAAATAAAAAAGGTGCATCACTATTGTGTTAGCACCATCGGAGTGGATTAATCCCAGATACGGACTCTTGGAACACCTGCTGTTCTCAAATAATCCAATAACTGACCCGTATGAATAGATTCATGATAGCCAACACGTAATAACATGTCGCCTAAATCTCTTATGTAACCTGAATCAGAGCGGTCAATCTTTATATTTTCTAAGTCTTCTTCAGAAAATGACTTGATTGTATCTATGAACGCTTTTCTATAAGGTTCTGCATATTCCAATTCGGCATTTACTGAGGTAAATGGACGATTTTCGAAAGGAGAATTGAAAACGGACAAACTCCCTCTATTTTTAATTGCTAAGTGATAGTAATGTTCACTTTCTAGTACATGTCTAACCATTTCCAGGCAATTCATTGCCTCACCATCTGGCTTCCAATGGAGTTTATCATCAGGAATGGATGTCCAGACTTTAATGCTTCTTCTCCTTATTTCATTAAAGTTTAAAATAATTAAATCAATAGAATTCATCAAAATTCCTCCTTTTATTAGAATATCTTAATTATACACGAATGAACGTTCGTGCAAATAAAAAGGATAAATATTTAGAAAATTTATTTCACAGATACAATTATGTGGATTTCGAAATATTGTGAAGAAGTGTACTTAAGCTAACCGTAGCAAGAGTTAAATATGTGATTGCTGCGGCGATCTTTTTTCTTGTAGAGCTAAAGTGGCAATTAACTTCAAGAAGGAAGAACTTTATGTTAAAATTTGGATATGAAAGAGGTAGGAGGGGGATACATTTTGGGACAAGTTATTTTAATATTTTTGCTTTTGATCAATATTTCCTACTTAGTAAGTTTTCTTGCTTTCTTTGGGGCTTCATTATTAAATAATTTATGGTTCGGTACTTTTATAGTTAGTTTAATATTATCTTTTTATTATTTAATGCGTACTAGAAAACAAAAGGGCTACACGCCTTATTTATCAATTGCAGTAATAAGTTTTAGTATGGGTTCGTTGGGACTTTACGTTTTTATATACTATCTCTCCAATCTATTGGGATAGATATTCAATTTAAGGAGCGGCTGTTACTTACAGCCTTTTTGTTTGGAGCTAACGAAGCAGCTTAGTTGAAGAACAGAGTAGAGGCTTTCCCATAAGGAGTCAGACACCTTAAGTAATTATCAGATTATGAAAAGATATACTTAAACTAATGGGTGCATTCCTTCAATAAGGAATGCTGATTGCAGCTAAAACATTGGTGTTGCTACTTTAACTTACCTTGACGAAAATAAATAATGAAAGCCAAGCACCGTCCTTTCTCTATATTTTGTTATAGGGGAAGGGTGGTGTTTTATTATGGGAATTACAGCCACCGGATCTTGATAGAAAAAATTGTAACGTTTTATCTTCTTTTGTAGAAAACAACCAACTAGCACATTAATCATGCTAAAGTGAACAAAACATATCTGAGGAGGAAGGGTAATGCATATTGATAGTTTCGGTTGGAGCTTAAATATAATTCTAATGATTTGTTTTGTTATAGCATTATTGGTACTAATGAGAAAACCGAAAAAAACACAAAGAAGAAAATGTGAAGTAATGTACTTAAACACAAACAGGTGCTTTACTTTAATAACGATATAAAGAAACAGATAGGATAGCTTATTGAAGTAACGGGGCAGATAAAGAAGGTATTGTTAAAAACATGGAGAATAAATACCTTAGCATTTATTTAAAAGTAGGTGTTAGATATGAAGTGGAGTTTTCCATCAATGGTAATTCTAAAAATAGAAAAGATCCATTTTTTTGATCAATTTTTGTTCGAAAAGATGAATTTTTATATTCCTTAAATTTAATCAATCTTTTTTCAAAACCAACAATAATGAAAACAAAAAGGAGATAGAGTAAGTTATGTGCCGAAACATTCGAACGTTATTTAATTTCGACCCACCAACTACCGAAGAAGAGATTCATGCAGCATCTCTTCAGTACGTCAGAAAGATAACGGGTTATAACCAGCCCTCAAAGGCGAATGAGGAGGCGTTTATTCGTGCAGTCAATGAGATTGCAATGGTTTCTAGAGAACTATTAAACACACTGGTAACGAGTACCGAACCACGGAATCGTGAGGTCGAAACTGAGCGTGCTCGTACTAGAGCAGCTAAAAGGTATGGAACAAATTAGAGGACTAAAAAATAGAAAAAAGTGTTTGAAGGATAGGTCCTTTAACCAGTTCTTAAATCAATAAGATAAGCTGTTTCGACAGCTTATTCAGAATTAGTTTGTAAAACTACACGTGCTTGAGTTGAGGAGGAAAGGCTGCCGCGGCAGCCTTTTTATTCTACTAACAAAGCAGTTTAGTTGAAGAAGAAAAAACGTTTAATGCGATTTTTGACTCAAATTGCGAAAAAAAATGAACTGTACTATGAAGACAGTTCAATTAATAAGTATTTTATTTTTTAAGAGGGGAGATGACATTGTAATAAAAAAATGTTTCCCATTTAGCCAACAAACCGTTTCCATTTTCACCACGTTGTATTTTCATTTCGTGGTGCTTATGAAAATCTGCTATTCGTTTAGTATGTTCTTTATGCCATTGATGGAGAGCAACTTGTTTCATTTATATTCTCCTCTCTTTTAATACCTTAATTATATAGCTCTGGTTGAAAATTACAAAGTAAATTTAGCCACAAAAATTAAGATAAAGATATTAAACAGGTGGAGAAAATTATGTAATGGGAGTACGATATTGAAATTGAACCTGTAAGATGAAGAACACCAATGCCGTAATACAACTTACTACTGATAAACAAAGAGTCGATGCATTACGTTTTTATGAGCGATTAGGTTTTAAATCAACGCACGAAGGGTTAAAAATGAAATTGAATTAGTTAGCTTATTCAACTAACGTGGCAAGAGGTTTAGATGGGATCGCTGCGGCGGTCTATTTTTGTTATGGAGCTATCGGTGCAGAATACTTGAAGAAGGTGTTCACAGGTTCCTTTGGCCTTCGTTTTTTAGTGCAACTAACAGAGCAGGTTAAAGGGCATCCTTAAGGTTGCCCTTTTTGTTTTCCCCCTTATCTTTTTTTCGCCTTCAATAAGGCAGCGTAGCTTGCCGCCTTTTCGGGTGGAGCAGTGAGGGATTTCTCATAACCTTTCTGGAAGCTTTTTTCGTACGCCCTCACAAACCTCTGCCCGAGTATTCGCTGGGCCGCCTGTACCGCATTCATTTCCGGATGGGCATGAAGGTAGGCGTAGAATTTCTCCCCAGAGGAAAAAAAGAGGTACACCTGCCGGAGAAGTCCTATATTTATGAGGGGCCGAGCTATCTCCTTCTTGTTGTCTAAGCTCAACTGGGAGCGCGGCATCTGCTGCCAAGCACGAGAGATCCTGAAATTATGCCGGTCTTCAAGCCCCGAACGGATTCCTTCATAATATCCTTCTTCCATTCCCATCTGGACAGGGTCGGAAGGCGGTTGGCCGTCTGTCTGAATACCGCCGGCGAAAAGAAGGCAGACAAATAGGAAAAAGGCCATAAATTTCCGTATCACAGCTTTTTCCCCCTTTCTATTTACTTTGTCTTCTTTAGTTTAACCAGTCATTTCCTTCATATGTAGTAGGGAAGGAGGAGAATCTGATGGATAAAAAGGATCTATCTAGGAAGCTAATTTTCTTTGTGCTGAAGAGCTAGTTCAAATAGACATAATAAATATTTCTTTATTTATGAAAGGAATTTTGATGAGGTAACTACTACCTTTTCTTAAAATTGTGAAGTGTTTCACTTAAAGTAACGGGGGCGTTAGTGGAAGATGAACTAAAGGAACATTAAATTAGAAAACCATCAGATTGTATTGAATCTGATGGATTTTTGAAAGATGGCTTTAAAAAATGTACTAATAAATAACCCAATAATTAAAAATAACATTTGCAACCAAACCGGTCAGAAGAGTATTCCCATTATCCTCAATGTCGGGGAAAAGATTAGACCAACTGTTATAAAATAAGCAGAAAACAAACAGCAAAAACGAAAAAGATTCTTTTCCACCGTCAGCGTCTTTATAAGCATCCCACATGGAAAACATGTATAGACAAGGGTAAAACATCAGCCATTGATAATTCGTTCTATCAATGGCTGATTGGATATGACCGAAAGCTTAAAATGATTACTTCGTTAAAATTTGATTGAATGTTAATTAAAAATTTTAACGAAATGAAAAGTAATCCTTTTAGAAACTTTCCGTTTAAGACTTGAGAAAGTCCTGGTAATGCAATACTCAAAAGGACGCTTTCAAGTTGATTTGTATTCTTCATTTTATTTCCCTCTAAGTATTAGCTAATTTATCATGGTCCACTACTTTTGGTGGTTGTTCCATCCAACCATAATCGATCATTATGTTTGCAGCGTCTTCTGTATATTTTAGAACTTCCCCTAAGATTCGGAGGTAATTTGTAGATAAATCACGTCTAGAACTTGTTGACAAGCTTGTTCCGTAATATCCTATGGCGCCCGCGGCTAGTGCATTTACATGAAACATCATTAGTTTATCGGAAAAAGGGGAAACGGTTGAGTCTAATACTTGGTTATCCCAAGACACAGAAGCAGGAAGCTCATTTTCTTTTAAAACGGAACTATAAATTTCAATATGCTTTGAAGCGATTTCTTTTCCTCTTGCCATAAAACGACCCACTTCTTTTGACTTTGCCACTTGACTGAAGCCGATGAATGTTGTCATAGCTAACACATTTCTTTGAAGATTAGCATAAAGATTCGTTATTTCTAACGTAGTAAGTGATCTACGTTCTCCAAACCAACCAGCTAAGAAGTTTTGTTTTCGAATAAAATCAACCTTTTCAGGAGTCGTAACATATGGTGCTCGTATATAGAGACCTTTAGATAGTAAAACATTTCTTGTTTTTTTGAGAAGATTCTTCGAATCATCAATACATTCTGAAAAATATTGAAATACATCAGAACGTGTTGCTAAAGACAACGAGATGCCATAAGCTTCTAACCCTATTGAACTCCATTGTTGAAGATAATAAAGAAAGTAAGAATCCGAAAATAATCGTGGAGCTGTAATATCGACATCTTCATCTTTAAATCCGTATGGAATCGGAAATTTCTCACTGTTAAAGATTAATATAATTTTTTTTACGTGTGCGTGTGCTACCTCAAGTGCAAATTCTACTACAGGACGAATCTCAGGATCCTCTGCTTTTTCCAAAAAGTATGTAAGTACACAAATTGACAGGCTATCATTCATGTAGGCAAACCATAGCTGTGAAATTTCAGCAGACGTTAGTTTAATGTTATTTTCACTTTGCATAAGAGACCACCACCATTAATTTGAAATGAAATCCTTATGATATGTTTCCTAATAATATAAATAAATATTTATCCGTATTATGAATCCAAATATGTTGAGAGAAAAAAGTCTTGGACACTTTTATTACAAGGTTAAGATTTCATGTAAAAATAAAAATTAAATTCCTAACCTTTAATCAAAGAAAATGTCATATCCTGTATAAACATTTTTTATATACGATTTAATGAACAGTACGACCTTATTATGGAATAAAAGCGTATATGCTTGTTCAAGTAACAGGTGCTTTAACACAGTAACTAATAAAATTAATAAACCTAGAATATGCAAGTTTTTATGCACAACTTGCATATTTTGCTTTTTTTACCTTCAAAAAACATACTCAAATATACACAGCATATTTAATTTCCAAATACACCTAGAGGCTCCAAGACAACACCTTAATCGCTTATCTATGGAATCATATAAACAATGATAAAAGGTGCACCATTCGAAGGTTTTGTTGCTGATACTGTATATAAGAACCAGGTTAGTTTAATAAGAAGAACTGGGCTGTTGTCGTAAGACACAAACAATGCAGTTTAGAGGTGAGATTAACAGAATTATTTATGAATGATGACCCTAGTACCTATCGGAACTCGAGATGATAATTCTAAAACATCATGATTAAACATTCTAATACAACCGTGGGAAACGCTTTTACCTATGGATGAAGGATTGTTTGTACCATGAATTCCATAATGAGGTCTTGATAATCCCATCCATAAAGCCCCAAAAACATGTCTAGGAGGATTTAGCTGCTTATTTATTAAGGTGTAGGTGCCAAACGGTGTCGCAGTTAATATTTTTCCAGTAGCTATGGGATAGGATTTTATCAGTCTGTGTCCTTCATACAATCTTATTCGGTGTTTTGATGTTGATACGTCAATCCATCTCGCCACGAAGATCAACTCCATTTTTTTAATAATGTATGTAGTAACTCAAGCCTTTGTTATTTAACAGAGATTGATTGTATGAGAAGTAACAGTACGTTGGGATTACATGCAATAGCAGAGAAGGTGCTTGTTAACCAACGTGCGCATTAATCCAAAATTGATTAATGCACTTTTTGTTGAAGTTCTTCATGTGCTAAGGAGCAGTTTAGTTGAAGAAGGATTCTCTGTTCAGATGTTGAATAACATAAAAAGGTAAGAACTTTTATTCAAATTACTATTTTCAGCAGAAACTATAACCAAGCAAGTACAAAGGAGGGGTGACTAATGAAATTTATGATGGTTGTCAAAGCTTCGAAGGATTCTGAAGCAGGGACAAT
This sequence comes from Neobacillus driksii, assembly GCF_013409995.1. GTDB lineage: Bacteria > Bacillota > Bacilli > Bacillales > Cytobacillaceae > Neobacillus > Neobacillus driksii. The sequence goes on along the minus strand of NZ_JACCBX010000002.1, from coordinate 582,384 downwards.
GCCAAAGGAGCAGATGGAGAAGATGTTTGCCGCGATGAAAAAATACAATGAAGAACTGAAGAAAGCAGGAGTTCTGGTATCAGTTGGTGGACTCCATCCAAGCTCCAACGGCATTCGTATTTCTTACCCTGTTCCGGGAGAACCGCCGACCATAACAGAGGGTCCTTTCGCCGAAGTCAATGAGTTGATTGCAGGATACTGGTTCATAGATGTGAAATCTCGCGAGGAAGCCATCGAGTGGGCGATGCGTGCGCCAGATCCGCATGGTCTTGGAGAAGGACAGATCGAGCTTCGCCAAGTATTTGAATAGACAAATAAGCTGCAAGTCGGATTAACAATGATTCTATTGAAGTGGTTCTAATCAATCATAAAGCTAGGAAATAAAGATATAGGATCAATAACCATCATGGCTTGGTATAAATGCAATGATTTATTTATTTTTAGAATACTGATTTTTGTGAAGTAGTGTACCTAAACTAAAAGGTGCTAGAGCTCAAGGGGGATCGCTGCGGCCAGTGTTTTATTCTAATTTGACTAATGAGTCGGGTTACTTCAAGAAGAATTGATCAATTGATCACTCTTTTCTATTTGGGGGAAGTTAGAAAAGAGGTGATTTTATTTTGAAAACATTGGGTCCACTTCTCTTTATCATTCTCTTTTTTACTTTGGGGTCATCTGAAGTCAACGCACAACCTAAAGAATGTCCTGTGTTAGGTGAATTAGAGCAAATATCCATCAAGGATAGAAAAGAGGTTATTGAAGCATTAAATACTTTAATACCAAAAACTTATGGAACTGGAATAGATGATTTTCCCGCCATATACACTAAATGGAATGTAGTAACTGCTAAACCTTTTCCTAAAACAGCTGGCAATAGAGAAGAAGAATCCTATTTTGGAATGGCAAAGAACTTTTGTGGTACGGAAATTGCTGAAAGGTCATGGTTTGTACGCTTAGATTTCCCAAAAGCACCTGGTGCGAACTTAGCCCAAGGTCAAATGTTTTTAGCAAAAAGTAAGGAAAAAGGATGGTTTGTTTGGTTTCGGTATCATTAAATTTAAGAATTTCTAAGCATTACTTAAAAATACTGCTGCCGAACCAGGCAGCTTTTTCTTGTTGTACTAGTGGGACATGATATTTGAAGTAGATTTCTTTTTTAAGGTGGTTAGGTTTTAAAATGGAGGTGATATATAATGACTTATAGGAAAATTAAATTGAAGGAGAATAATTTGTGTGGAAACTTGTATATCTATGTTTTGGTATTTTTAACGTAGCTACATTTTTGATACCTAAATTATAAAATTGAAATTTACGCAACTTCCTTTTTTGCCTTCACCTATGGTGTTACAGTCGATATGATATTAGACTTACATTATGATTTTTACGGATATTTTGGAGAAGGATTTCAATGGTTGGGACTTTTAGCTATATCTTTGTATTTTCCATCTATCAGCGTACTGTTTCTTAATCTATATCCTTTAGAAAGTAATAAACGAAAAAAATAATATACATTTTAGGCTGGACCGTTTTTTCAATCGCTTTTGAATCGTTTTGACTACATACTAAATTTTATTATTACAATGGGTGGAAACTGTGGTATTCTGCAATCGCTTATCCAATAATATTTTCAACACTTCTGTTTAATTTAAAGCTAGTTCGGAAACTAAGTCACCCTAATTAGAAAATTAATAATTTTGACTATTTAGCAAATATTAAAACCAAACTGTTTAATAAGGGTGTTTCTATTGCGTATGTCTTCTGTGCCTTACTGTTATACTCTGTTGCTGGAAAATTGGAGATATAAAAAATTGGAAAAAGTATTATCCAACTATTTTATACCTTGTTTTAAACAATTTATTATATTGCTTCTTTGTTGGCAAAAAACACTTTCTATGGAGGTTGGAACCTGATTTTTTATTGAATTTCACGTTTTCTATTTTAGTACAAACGTTCATTATACTACCGTGCATTGCAATACTGTTCTTGTCTTATTTACCTAAGACTCGGAAGAAAGTAATACTATATTTAATAATAACAGGATCCATTCTTGCTGGGATTGAAACGATCATGTTTATTGCTGAAAAAATCACCTATCATAACGGTTGGAATTATTGGTGGTCAGTAGCCTTTAATTTCTTATGGGTTATTATGTTGAGATTTCATTACCTTAAACCCATTTCTGCTTGGATTGTTTCGTTTTTATTTACAGCTTTTTTTATTATTTACTTTCATGTTCCGTTACCTTAACACTAACCGTTTCTTATTCAACTATTGGGTGCGTTGATTCAGAAGGATTTATGTCGTTTTTTATAGAACTTTATTAGAGTATCGGGCGATATTAGTTGAGGAATGAATATATTATTACGAACCATTATTTAACCTAAGTAAACAAGTTATCGGTAATAATCAGAATAATTTGAATAGGAGCCAAAGAAAATGGCATTTAAATCCAAGAATATTTTTATCAATTTACCAGTAAAAGATGTGAAGAAATCCACCAACTTTTTGACTGAAGTAGGTTTTGAGCTTAACCCACAATTTAGCGATGAGAACACATCTAGTATAGTCATCAATGACAATATCTTTGCATTAATCATGAATGAGGAACGTTTCAAGGAGTTTAGTAAGAAGGAAATTGTGGATACTACTACTGCCTCCGAAGCGATTTTCTGTTTATCTGCTGAAAGTCGAGAGCAAGTGAACGAGTTGGTAAATAAAGCAATTTCAGCTGGGGGAAAAACTTATAGTGACCCTCAAGATCACGGATTTATGTATGGATGGGGTTTTCAGGACTTAGACGGTCATATATGGGAAGTAGTTTATATGGATGAAAGTGCATTTTAGCTGATGTGATACTCACGTAAAAAAACAGAAGCCATACAGTTTCTGTTTTTTTGTTATTACACCGATATAATAATAGTGACATTTCTTAGAATAAGATTGTGAATTATTGTACTTAAACTAACGAGCAGGATAGTTTAATAAGAGGTGTTCAGGTATATGTTAAAATCTGAAAAAAAGGGAGAGATATGATGAAATTTTATATAGCATCTAGCTTTAAAAATATAGAAAAAGTTAGGTATGTTAGTAAAAAGTTAAAAGATAAAGGATTTATCCATACATATGATTGGACTGTAAATGAAAACGTAACAACATTTGAAGAACTAAAGGCGATAGGTCAAAAGGAGAAAAATGCTGTAATAAAAGCTGATTTTGTTGTAGTTTTATTACCAGCAGGAAAAGGAAGCCATATTGAACTAGGTATTGCTATTGGGAATGGTAAAAAAATTTATCTTTATTCACCGAACAATGAAGTAGATAACATTGAAACAACGAGTACTTTTTATCATTTACCTGAAATCGAAAAGTGTTTTGGAACCATAGATAAGTTAGTAGATATTATAGACTTAAAATCAAAAAGTTTATTAAGTAACAGGTGCTTGAGTTAAGGATCAGCTGCCATTCTCCTCGGCTTTTTTTATTCAAGTAACGGAGAAGTTTAGTCGAAGAAGGATTTTTCAGATTTGAAAGAGAAATAAGATTTACCTTTAAAAAAAAAATAGAAGATATCCAAAGACTAATATTAGATAAAGGGATGACCGAAGCTGATATAAGTCTTTATTATGAAAATAAGTGGAAACCAAAAAGAGTTCTGTTTCGGGATCAAGTTAGATGTATAGCTAGTATGTATACATATTTATTAGGACGGTTTCAAACCGAAAGGACAGAGAAAATAACGATAAATTGTGTAGAAAAAACAAACGACAATGCACTTGTAAAAACAACATTGGACGGATTTACTAAAGTTTCGGTAGAACTAGATATCGATTCCTATTTTTTGTTATCAAATTATGAAAAGAAAAGGGTAATTCTAGAAAAAATAAATGGAGGGGTTACAAAAGTAGCAAATGAGTTTTCATGGGATATTGAACTCTTTAATCGTATTTCATATGAAATAATTAAAAATGACTATGTTAATGAATATGTTTGGAAACAAAAAACTTCGCCAGACAAAAAGTTCAAAGCTGAGGTATATTGCCAACATGATATAGACTTTTTCACCATTTCTATTTTATAAGAGATAGAAAAACAGGTGACATTATAAAAAAAGAGGTGATTTTGAAGGATAGACCCCATCTTTCATTGACTACCGGGTGCAATATTTAAAGATAATGATCGCTGTTGCGATCATTTTTTCTTGTTGAACTAACGAAGCAGGTTAGTAAAAAAAGAAATACAACTATATAAATTAAAAAGTTAATCTTATCCTAAAATAACCTGTTAGATTTTCTCACATAAACCATCTATCTAATATTTTTTGTGGTATTTTAACTATAGATACTAAGTTAGTGTAGTTGTCCTTGGGTATCTATTGGGAGGGAGAAAATATGAATTTAGATATAAGGTTAGCAAATGAGAAAGAAACTCCAATTGTACATAAGCTTATGTTAGAGGCGTTTGAAGAATATCGATTCCTCGAAGTTCCTTCAAGTGCATTAAATGAATCACTAGATACCTTGCTAAATGCACTTAAAAACGGTTCAGAAAAAGCCTTATTGTGCTTTGTAGATGGGGAACCATTAGGTTCTTTAAGATTTACAATTAAAGACGATTCGTTATATTTTTCAAGATTATCTGTAACACCACACGCAAGAGGAAAGGGGATTGCAAAGGCTATTTTATTGTGGCTTGAGAAATATGCGAATGAAAATGGAAAAATGAAAATGGAATGTCGAGTTCGAGCTTCATTATCTCAAAATATAAGTTTATATGAGGCAATGGATTATATTGTTTCTGAAGAAGAAGTTGTAACTAATCCTAATGGTTACCGTGTTAAAACAGTGGTTATGGAAAAGAGTTTGGAGCAATTAACGGCTTGTTAAACTAACTGGGGGCAAGAGTTGAAGATGAGAGCTGTCATTTTGGCAGCTTTTCTTATACCACTAACTAGCAGGATAGTTCAATAAAAGTTCAAAATACAACCATTGGAAATAGTGGTAAAGTTGGCTTAAGTATCCAGTAAAGGATGATGGTCGATGATAGCAAATATACTGATGTCTATTTTTATATTAGCTCTTACAGTAGGTTTGGGAATTCTCCTGTTTAAATTAGCTAAGGTTTTAAAAAAATAATGAACTTGGGCGACTTTTCAAATACAATTGTCGCTTTTCTTTATTGAAGTAACGGGGCAGGTTAGTTAAATTGGAGGAAATCAAATAATTAGTATAGAAATAGTTAACAAACCCAATAGAAACCTTTAGGAGAGGAAAGTAATGAATAATTCATGGAATAGAGTAATATATAGAATCTGGTCTCCAATATATGATAGAATTTTTAATTCTGGAGTTTTCTTGAAAGCTCGAAAACAAATATTTCAGCAGATACCTTTTAATAGTGGTCAAAAAGTTTTGTTTGTTGGCGTAGGAACAGGTGCTGATTTGGAGTTAATTAATCCAACGGATTTGAATATAACAGCAATTGATTTTTCACCTGATATGCTAAATCGGGCAAGGGGAAAATTTAAGAATTCCTCTATTAAGTTCATAGAAATGGATGCTCAAAATATGGAATTTATAAATGAAACATTTGATTATGTAGTTGCCAGTCTTATTCTTTCTGTTGTACCTGATGCAGATAAGTGTTTAACAGAAATGACAAGGGTTTTAAAAAAAGAAGGAAAAATAATTATTTTTGACAAATTCGTATCTAAAGAACATAAATTATCTTTACCAAAAAAACTTCTTAGACCACTTATTAAAGTATTAGGAACAGATATTGGATTGAATTTCGAAGAGATGTACCATAGAAATAATAAAAATTTAACGATAAATGAAGATAAAAATGTAATGATGAATAGAATGTACAGAAAAATAATAATTAGTAAACGTAATTAGTAGAAAATATATTTATTTTGCTTCACTAAATAATTTGTGATGTATTGCACTTAAAGTAACGGGCGCTTTTGTTGAATAAAAAAATTAAAACCCTCTTGCACGAGAAGGGCTTTTTAAAATAAAATCGTTTAAGTCTAGACAATTGTTACTCTTTTCTAATAAACCTAATATGAATTGGTAGTATAATACCAAAAGCAATAAGAAACACAATAATTGAAATTAACCAATTCCATCCTTTAAATTTCATATACCCAACATAGACCATCCCAAATTCTATTAAAAGTGAAATTATAGTGAAACAGAATGTCAATTTCCATTTATTATTCTTTGTAAGGAAGTTTAAATAAAGTATTGCCAGTGAGGTTGGTATAAAGGTATAACTGAGAATATCTCCAAGTCCAGCTTTTCTCGGGTCCCCTACATCAAAAAGGTCGAAACCCCTGGCAAGTAGACCATCGCTAAACCAAGTAACAAATCCTACAACCCCAAATGTAATATAGATTTCTTTCCAAGAAATATTTTTTTTTGGGGATTATAAGGGCTGTTATAGCAAATAAAACACTTGCTGCAACAGGAAACCACAACCCCTTTGCTCCTAAGTCTAAATTTTTTATAAATTCCTGCATTTATCTTTATCCCTTCTAACTTCCCTTTAAATTTTTATTTTATTTTTAGCTATTGGAAAAGGTTATATACTGATTCTTTAAGGACAAAGCCTTGTTTCAAACAGAGCGGCGATGGGAGACTAATGAGAATTGAATGGTCGATCATAATATCCGTGTACGTATTGGCAACAGTAGTTATGTTGTTCATTCCGAAAGATAGAATTCGCCTAGTAATATTTGCACTTTTGTGTAAGCAGGTAATTACTTTCCTATTTTGTTTTGAAAAATATACTGAACTAATCAAATACATACACTGGGAATGGTACATTACTTGGATTACATTATTATCACGTTTTATATTGTTCGTTTATTATATGTTTTGTTTTTCACAAAGGAGTGAGTTTCATACATGAATTCCTTTGCATTGACATATGGCATTAATAAAAAAAATGATGTTGTAACTGTATATTCACCCATATTTTAGCTGTGTGTTACAGAAAATTTTTTGAATATTTTAAAGGATAATATTTATTCAATTAGGAAATTGTATAATTGTCAATATTAATTTTTTTTGGAAGGATGTATTTTTTTGGAAAAGAAACTCTTAAATTTACTTACAACTTTATGTTTTATTTCTTTACCATTTATATTTAAAGGACCAAAAATGAGAGAAAATCTCGTGATTTTTTTCTCAAAAGGAGTAATTTCTTCTCTTATAGATGCATATGTTGTTGGAAAAAAAAGAGTTGAATATCCTGTGCGTCCTTTTCCAAAAATTTTTAAAACAAATATTATTTATGACACATTATTTTTCCCGATTTTAAGTGTTATATGGGTTAAGATTTCATACAACGATAAGTTTTGGAAAATATTACTAAAGAGCTTAATATTTAGTGTTCCCATGACTATTGGTCAATGGTACATGGAAAAGAATACAAGATTATTTAAGTGGAAAAAATGGACACCATTACATACTTTTGGCTTCGTAAATTTAACTTTGTTTATAATTAGAGGATTTGTAGGATTACTAAAAATATTAGATAAATTAAAGAAACATCAAAGAGTAACTGAATAATTTAAATTTACATTATTTTCAGCGTCATCTTAAAGGTAAATCGTTGCTGCTGTAACCTTTTTTTTATTATTAGATTAAAGTTTGTCAATTTATGTACTTAAACTATAGGGTGCTTTACTTCAGTAAGGAGTAGAGCTTTTTGTTGTTCCACTAATGGGGCAGATAGTTGAATAATATAAAAGGAATAAGTGTCTTATCGATGTTTAAAATAAAGGTTTTCAGCTTAATAGTATAGAATAAAAATAATAATTCAAAATTTTTTCGGGAGCGGGTATTACATGTATAAAGACAACGAGTATTTTGAGCATTGGATACGTCATAGGAAGGTACTTCACGATTTATTGGATTTTATTGATAACGAGCACATCCATTATAAACCTTGGAGTGGTGCATTCTCGCTAGGAGCTTTGGCGATTCACATTGCAGTATCATCCGACAGGTTTGTATAAGGGATAAAGAACGGTGAATTTACTTTTTCCCATTCATCAAATGATTTTGAAACAATTGAAGATATTAAAAATATCATTAGTGAATATACAGAGAAAACTAAATCCACTTTAAAACTATTATCTGATTCTGATTTGGAACAACAGCTGGCTTTCAATGGATTTATTGCACCAGGAAAAATATGGCTTAGTACAATGATTGACCATGAGATTCATCATAAGGGTCAATTGTTTTACTTACGCTCGATTGATTGGAATTGACAAACTACCATTTTTCATAATTCAACCCCCAAAACAGTGAATATATCCTCTTCAAATAATGGGAATTGAGTGAAAGATGTGATTCCAATGATGATCGCTACGGCGATCATTTTTTCTTGTTAAGTTAACGGGGAATTTAGTGCAGAAAGGAATTGCGAAGTAAAAATCGAATAAAGGAAACTAAGCATCGGAGTATTGCAAATAAAACAGAACATAGGAGATGTGGGATATGAAGATCAATAGAATAGACCATGTGGGTGTAATCGTAAATGATCTGACAGCAGCTAAGGCGTTTTTTCTTGATTTTGGACTTGAGGTGAAAGGGGAATGGGAAATGGAAGGAGAGTTGATGGGATATGCAGTTGGGCTTAATGACGTTAAAGTAGCGTGTGTAGGATTGGGAACGCCAGACGGTCAGACATGGATAGAGCTAATCAAATTTTATACACCGTTAGATGAAAAAGATATTCAGCAACCCTTTGCAAATTCACTGGGTATCCGACATATTGCATTTGCTGTTGAAGATATTGAAGCTGTTGTTGCCAATTTGAAAACGAAGGGCACTGATATTTTTAGTGAGATACAGCAATATGAAGAAAGTTATAAGTTATGCTACGTTCGTGGTCCGGAGGGGATTATTTTAGAGTTAGCTGAGGAAATTAAATAAGTATTGAAATTACCTAATTCAAAGGTTCTTTTTTTGATGACTATGATCTCAATGTTCCAAATGACATTGTGAACTGGGTAGATAATGGGGGAGACCCTAACAAATGGGATTTAACTCCTTTAATCAAGGATTTAGAGGCGTTATTAAGTGAACAACTCGATTACATCGACTTAGACTTCCCGATTTCCTATAAACATTCTGAATTAAGTAAATTCATTGATTTTCTCCGTATTTATTGATATTCCATTAGACATTGCTTTGGAACGTTGAGTAATAGAAGATTTTAGGGATAGTTCACTGATATTATTTTGTTTGATATGGAAAATTATATTTCGTTGTTGATGGTACATACAAGTAACCGAAGTTGCAAAAATTGCTTTTGATAATTAAAAAAAGTTGCCTCTTAAGCATATTCAAGGTAAAAAATTTTGAAATATTACACTTAAAGTAAAGGGTGCTAGAGTTGAAAAAAGGGTTGCTGCGGCAGCCCTTTTTTTTTGTTCCACTAACGAAGCATTTTAATTTAAGTATATTTCTTCACAAACTTATTGATAAGCCAATATCTAAGTTAACAAACGCATCAAATTAATTGAATCGATGCGCTTGTAACTGAATAGTGCCTGCCTTTTTGCGAAGTCGAGACCGTTTGTATTACTAATCATCATTTTGGTCACTTTAACATGTAAATCATGCACGTAAATGAGCGAGTTCTCCCTTCACCAATTATTTTTAAATTATTAGCTTTTCTTGAGAAAAATTACGTGTCTGGCTAAAGTCTAAGCTAACAAATTGGATAAAAACATCTGTGAAGTCGTAATTAGGGATTTTTGCCGAAAAGTTTTATTGACAAGTGACGCTAATCGGTAATACTATATACTAGTAGTCAGTAATACTAAATATCAGTAACACAAAATACCTGTGTTACAGAGTACTGAAAAAATTTAAGTAAAATATAAATGGAGGTAAAGAATGGAAAACATCACAGAAATGCTGAAAGGGGTGCTTGAAGGTTGTGTGCTTGAAATCATCAGCCGAGGGGAAACTTACGGCTATGAAATCACGCATCAGCTGCGAGAACTTGGCTTCACTGATGTAGTTGAAGGCACAGTTTATACGATCACCATGCGTCTTGAGAAAAACAATTTGGTGGACATCGAGAAAAAGCCATCCACTATGGGACCGCCGAGAAAATTTTACACACTCAACGCAGCAGGTCAAGAGCATCTTGAGGTTTTTTGGAAAAAGTGGGATTTTATATCAAGTAAAATAAACGAACTTAAGGATAAAAAAAATTAAAAGGAGAGAAGTAAAATGAATATATTTGAAAAAATTATCGGAAGTTTGGATGACAAGCGGGAATGGAGGGAGATGGAGGCACGTGCGAAGGCACTTCCAAGTGAGTACCGCAACGCTTACAAAGCTATCCAAAAATATATGTGGACTGCTGGTGGTGGTCCCACCGACTGGAAGGACAGCAGCCGTATCTTTGTAGGTATTCTCGATCTCTTCGAGGAAGGAGCAGCGGAAGGCAAGAAAGTCATTGACCTTACGGGCGAGGATGTTGCTGCTTTCTGCGACGACTTGGTTAGGGATGAGCAAACTTGGAAGGACAAATATCGCAAGAAGTTGAACGATACGATTGGTCGTGGCTAACGGTGAATTCCAATTGGAGTTTCGCCTAGCATGGACACTAACCATGGAAACCGTCACTGTGGACGACCTGGCTTCCTTTCCGACGAACAAGTGGCTCCCGCTAAAACCTATGTCGGCAAGTACGTGAAGATTTGAATCAGTGTATCATGAAGCGATTGGAAAAAAGTAAATTCAATAGACATTTCGACTGAATAGAGAGGGTTACAAATGAAATGTGTCACCTTCACTATTCAGTTATATATTTAACTCGGTAGTAAGTAATACAGAATATCAGTCAGACATAGTAGTGAAGTATAGTCAATCTAGCGCCTTGCTGCGCTTATTAATAAGGAGGAAAAAAGTATGAGCAATGCAGCGATTTCTGTAAAAGGGTTAAAAATGTCCTTTAAAGATAAGGAAGTCTTAAAGGGGGTGGATTTTGAGGTGCGGCATGGGGAAATTTTCGCCCTGCTGGGCTCAAATGGTTCGGGTAAGACCACGACGGTCAACATCCTCTCGACGCTGATGAAGCCCGATGGCGGCGAAGTCTGTTTTTGCGGCTTTGACATCCAGCGTCAACCGGATCATGTTCGCCAGAGCATCAGCTTGACAGGACAGTTCGCAGCTTTAGACGGCATGCTCACAGGAAGGGAAAACCTGATAATGATCGCCAAGTTGAGAGGGGTTTCCGATCCCGCTCAAGTCGCTGACCATCAACTTGCAAGATTCAGCCTGCGTGACGCGGCAAACCGCCGGGCGGATAAGTATTCCGGCGGGATGAAGCGCCGGCTTGACATCGCCATGAGCCTGATTGGGACGCCAGAAGTCATTTTTCTCGACGAACCGACGACAGGGCTTGACCCCGAAGCGCGGATTGAAGTCTGGGATACCGTCAAGGAGCTTGCCGGAGGAGGCACGACGATCTTGCTGACGACCCAGTATTTGGAGGAGGCCGAACAGCTGGCTGACCATATCGCCATCCTGCATGGCGGAAAAATCATCACAACCGGTACCCTGAAAGAACTCAAAGAGATGTTCCCGCCAACGAAAGTGGAGTATATCGAGAAGCAGCCCACATTGGAGGAAATTTTCCTCGCAATCATCGGCAAAAAGGAGGATATGTAAATGAAAAGCAAAACAGGGGTAATACTAGGACGAATAATGCGCAACATCATGCGAAGCCCGGATACGATAATTACGGTGGCGATTACACCGATTATGATGATGCTGCTGTTTGTCTACGTATTTGGCGGCGCCATAGAGACAGGTACGGATAACTACGTCAATTATTTATTGCCGGGAATCTTGCTGATGGCTATCGCTTCCGGCGTCGCTTACACTTCATTGCGGCTGTTTAACGATGTAAAGAGCGGACTGATGGCTCGTTTCATTACCATGCCCATCAAGCGTTCCTCGGTATTGTGGGCTCACGTGTTGACTTCGCTTGTCTCCAATGCGCTTACTGTCGTGGTGGTTATCCTCATCGCGCTCTTGATGGGCTTCCGTTCCAGTGCTGGTATCTTGGATTGGCTCGCCGTAGCTGGGATAGTCGGGCTGTTTACGCTGGCGCTGACATGGCTTGCGGTCATTCCTGGATTGACAGCGAGCTCTATGGAAGGGGCGACAGCCTACTCGTATCCGCTGATTTTCCTGCCGTTTATTAGTTCGGCCTTTGTCCCTACCGAAACCATGCCTAAAATTGTCCGTGCGTTCGCTGAGAACCAGCCCGTGACTTCAATCGTGAATGCGATTCGAGCCCTCTTGTATGAAGGGTCTGTTGGCACCGATATCTGGATTGCGCTTGCCTGGTGCGTCGGTATTATGGTCATCGCTTACTTCTTTGCTAATAAAGCATTTAAACGACAGTTAGGGTAAGTATACCATTAAGGGATTAACCCCTATCAATAATAAGCCCCTATGATAAATGCATTTGCTACACATTGAAGGCTACTTAAATGCGGTGCAACCATTAATGAAATCATGGAAACCCTCAAAATATGTTGTGGTTGGAGGCGCATTGATCACTTATACAGCTCGGGGTTGCCAGGATGGGGTAGAAGAATGTACAGCGGTTAGTGCTCTTTCGCAGGAGGAGAAATTAAAAGCTTACAGCATTCCTGTAATAAATGAGTGGAAAACAGACAAGTTTGTGAACAAATCTACTTAAATAAAAGAGTGCTTTTGTGAAATAAAGTTTAGTTATTCCTAACAAGAAACTCGCCAATTGTGGCGAGTTTTCCGTTTTTATATACATGTAGAAACCACTATCATTTCGGCACTTATTTTTAGAAAAAGCACCTCAAAACGGAACCCGTTATCGTGTATTGGTGGGATATTTTTGTTAGCGTAAGTTATGCTCATGGCGAATTTTTTCGAGCAACGCCTGACAGCCTTCTGAAACAAGCTGGTAGGTTTCTTCAAAATCTCCCGTGTAATATGGGTCAGGAACATCTTTGTTATGTTGTGTTAAATCGAGCAGACGGATGATTTTCGGATGATTCGGTTTACCGGTGATCTCGAAAATGTTCTGTACATTGCTCTCATCCATCCCGATGATATAGTCGAACGTTTCAAAGTCTTCCTTTGTTAATTGACGCCCGACAAGTCCTTGCGCGGAAATATTGTATTTCTTTAAGATGGCAAGGGTTCCTTTATGCGGAGGAGAACCGATGTGCCAAGAACTTGTAGCAGCAGAATCAACGCTGACCTTGCTAGACAAATTTTCCTTTTTCAGTAAGTCACGAAACACGCCCTCAGCCATCGGTGAACGGCAAATGTTTCCCAAACACACAAATAATACATTAATCATGTCATAAACTCCTTTTAATCTTTTAAACTACGATGCGACTTCCATAACGACCATTCTAAGCATTTTTTCAAAGATTGTAAATTGAAATACAACAAACAACATTAATAACCAAAGCTATAACAGCCATGAAAATAGATGTGCGCTGTTATAAAGGGCAGGGACATATTTTGGTCATAATCGGTACATCTAAATAGTAAAAATGGTATAAGGATTGTTTTTTCCATATCCATGATTGGTAAAAATACTTCTGAATTTTACAAACTTAGATAATTAGATTATTAAGGAGGCGTGTTTGGTGAAATCGATTGGAATCTTGGGCGTAGGTCAAGCAGGTGGGAATATAGCGGAAATTGCATCAGCCTTGAATTTTCCGACAGCTCTCATTAATACGAATCAACGTGATGGTGTTGTAAACACCAGGGTAGAAAAAAAGTTTTTTGTTCCAGGATATAATGGTGCAGGTCAAGATCGTTCATTGGGACTACGGGCACTTCAAGAAAACTATAAGGAAATTATTGATTTTGTTAACAGCTCTTTTAAGAATATTAAGCTCCTTTTAGTTGCTTTTTCAACAGACGGTGGCACGGGGTCTGGGATGAGTCCAATGCTAATCGATCTGTTAATCGATCAACTGCCTGGTATCAAGGTTGGGGCAATTGCAATTATACCTGAACGAAATGTATTAGCAGGAAATCGTATTAATACCGCGGAGTGTATCGAAGAACTTTCAAATATCGAAGGGATTTCTTCTGTATTCCTCGTCGACAATGATCAAATGCGTAAACAGAAACCACAATCAAGTAAACACGAAATTTACCTGTCTGCTAATCTTCAAGCCATAGAGTCCATAAACCATCTTTTAAAAATCACGAAGAAGAGCTCATTCTTTGGCAATTTTGATGAAACCGATTTAATGAATATCCTTGGATCCAGGGGCGTAACGATTATCTCTTCTGCTCCCATTACGGACGCGAAGAATACATCGGAAGTATCAAAGAAGGTACAGGTTTCTTGGGAGAACTCGATTTTCTGTCCTGTTGAATCACAGGGGGTAATTCGAGCTGGGCTGATCTATGAGGGGCCAGAGAACATTTCAAAGCTGATTAATGTTCCGTCGATTTTTGAAAGGGTGGGGGAACCGCTGCAATTATTTGAAGGGACGTACATCACAGACTCTGACCCAACAATCACAACCGTTCTTGCAGGATTATCATTTCCAACGCGCCGGATGCTCTCGGTGGAAGAATCGATTGAAAAGAATAAAGAACGACTACAGAACCTCGTAAAAAAGGAAAATACCCAAAATTACGAATCTGGTATCCGTTGGGCGTCTAACTTAAAACTAATGAAACAAAACAGTAAGCCGGTATCCATCACTACGAAGTTAAATAAATATCAAAAGAAATAAGAATGAGTGAAAGGAAACAAAGTCGGGGGTGAGATACCTAAATAAAGCTTCTGTCATAAACTTTGTTACTTTTCAAGGCAAGATTAGCTAGAGGGATTAGTCCTCAAGTCCCTTTATAAAATAACAATCTATGCGAAAACAATCAAAAAAAAGAATGATAGGGCTGACTTATACTAGCCGTATTATAACGACTATCCTAAGTCAGCCCATTTTAAACTATTTAAGCGATATGTTGTTTACTTTTCATAGGTTAGACCAAAATCAAACCCATATGCATTACCGTTCTTATCACGATATACATAAGAAGGATCTTCAGCGTAACCGGGAACATCGCCATTGTTATTATTAATTGCTTCTTGATCAGCAGGGATGGTGAATGGAAGTTTTCCTGTTGGAGCAAATTTGCCGCGAATCACATCGACTAACGCTTCTGCTTTCACTCCGAATACTGCTAAAGTAGCTGCTGCGTTTTCTTCAATCTCTCCAATTAACCATGGGCTTGTCATATTAACGGTCAGGATGGTAGGAACAGCTGCTTCAATTTCTTTAATTCTTTCCACATTTATCCCTGTTTCTGAACCTAGAGCAACAGAAAGTGGAATGTCCGGACGATCAGGCACTGTGCTTGGAATGGCATAAACTAGTGCGTGAGTAGCATCCTCTAGGTTGTCAACTACTTGGATAGCTGGATCATACTGTGTTATCGATTTTTTCAAATCAGCAGTTCTAGTTTGTGCGCTGTTTCCGGAGGAGAATACCTCAACATATAATTTAATATCCTCGACTTTATTATCGTTCAGAGGTAATGTGTTATCATCATTACGCAGCAAGACTACGGATTTACGGTGTGCTTCATCTGCTTTTGCCTGTGAAGCTGGGTCATCGGCAATCTGTTGTGCTTGATTCGGATCAACATACGGATTTTCAAATAAGCCTAATTCCATCATTTCGCTTAGAAGTCTTGATACCGCTTCGTCGATTCGCTTCTCGGTAATTAACCCATCCTTAACTGCTTTAATAAGGTCAGTAGGATCCGCTTCACCGGAAACAATATCTGTTCCTGCGTTAATAGCCTTCGCATAACGTTCAGGTTTTGTCAGATCTTCGACTCCCCAAGGCATAGAGTAGATTATGGACGTATCGCTATTTACATATCCCTTGAATTTAAGCTCTTTGCGCAACAAATCTGTGATCAGCCTTTTATTGTAGGCAAAGCCCACTTCCTCAAACTCCTCACCTTTTTTCAACTGTGGTACGCTATGTTCATTACTTGGGTAGGCATAATAAGGCATGATGGATGTCGTTCCGGCTTCAATCGCTGCTTTAAAGGATGGAAGGTGGTACTTATATAAGCTGCCTTCGGTTGGATATGGATTGAATTTAGACCACTCATAATGTGGATCATGACCATCTTGACGAGCACCGCCGCCAGGGAAATGCTTTGTCGTTAGTGAAACGCTATGTGTACCAAGTTCATCACCTTGGAATCCTTTAACCACTGCATAAATCATTTCAGAGGCAAGGTCAGGTTGTTCTCCAAACGTACCGTTGATACGATTCCATAGTGGATCTGTCACGACATCGGCCATGTACATGTAACCCTTACGAATTCCTGTAGAAGTCCATTCCTTCGCAGCAATTTCACCAAATTCTTTAACTAGGTCTGCATCTCGTGTAGCTGCAAGTCCTAGTTCACCTGGCCATAATGAAAACTGTCCGGATGCTTCGCTAAAACCAAATGCTAAATTTCCAGCATGATTTCGAGGATTTGATGTCATGACGACAGGTATTCCTAGTCTTGTATCCTCAGCAATTTTTTGTAGCTCATTGATCCATGAGGCTAAATCTTTAGCAGCAGGATTGTCCCGAATAATTAAGTAGCGTAAATTCCGTTCCTGAATTCCCTTTGTCGCAGCAGATGCTTCAACAATCGGCGGATTAAATTCATAGAATTGCTGACCAGGAACAGACCAGCGATTAGTACTAGTTAGTGTATCTTGCTCACAGGTAATAAAGTCCCCCGTGTCCGGACAAGATCTGCTGTTTCCCATATAGTGAGAAGAGATCAACATCATTCCGGCTTTTTCCTCAAGGGTCATTTGCTTAACAAGATCCTTTACACGTACATTTACTGGAAGGTCCCAGTTTTCATATTTGTCTAGTTTTCCGTTATCATTTAAATCTTTGTACTCTTTACCGTTGACAGTAAGAATATCCTTTGAAATTACACTAAGTCGAGGGACTGTTATAACCTCTACTTTGTTTTCATTTCCACCGTCAGCCGAGGCATAAGGAATCACTAGCGATGATAACATCAGTGCTCCTGCTGATAATACAGCTGCTTTTTTTATCTTTTTCAATAAACCCACCTTTTTTTCCTCCCTCATTTTCATAGACTTAAATCCTTAGCAAAGCAATTTGGTTTATGTAAATGGAAGCGGTAAGAACACAAATCACCAGGTCCATTCAACATAACCAAACAAAAAGAGTAGAATATTTATTATATATAATCACCCCCAGCAATCTAAGCAAACGCTTTCTTTTTCAACTTAAGTGTACGAAAGGGGAGGACAAACGGAGTAGGGAGTTTTTTTAGAAAAATTTGTGATTTTTTAATATTCTGAAAGATAATGTTTTATACCTAGTACTTAATCACTACCAATCTAGTGAAAAAATTCATAAAAATAGATAGAAAACCTCGACGTTTTTCTTTTTTTAGAATGGGGGTGTCATTCCAAACAGAGTTAGACTGATTACTAGTCAATTTGTAGAGCACTTCTGTTTCACTTAATGGAGAATTTAAGCCTATCTTCAAATATTTAAAGGTTCTTAACAAACATTACTTAAAAAAGGGATCATCAGCCGCTGTGCGACCGATGATCCCTTTTTCTAAGACACTTATTTATCAACAATATCCCTAATGGTTACATTTCTTATGCCATTAATAAAGTAGTATAATTAGTAGGCGATACCTACACGTGATTGTATATAATCATTACTTTTTATCAAGTTATATGTAAATTCTGCTGTATCTGATACGGATATTTCAACGCCGCCCTCCGGTAAAAAATTACGATCTACACGATAATCCCCTACACTCTTACCATCCGGCAAATAGGTAGGGCAGACAATAGTCCATTCTAGTGTTGATTGTTTAAGAATATCGTAAACTTTATGATGTTCTTTCGCTGCGCGGACGGACTTGCGTTTTGATTCACTTGACTGATATCGAAGTGTATTTGGGCTTGTTCTACTTTGCAGGATACCTGCAGTGCCTATAGTTATAATTCGTTTTATACCTTCGTTTTCCATTGCTTCGATTATTAGTGGCATACTATCTGATAAAGTGGTTGTCCCGTCAGTATTTAATGCACTAATAACTACATCGATCTCACGCATGGCACGTACGATATCATCTTTATTTAAAACATTACCTTGAAGAATAGTTAAATTTTCATTGTTTATTTGAATCTTCTCTGGAGTGCGGACTAATGCAGTAACATGATGTATGTCACGAAGGGCAAACGTAACTATTTGACATCCAACTCGTCCAGTTGCACCTAAAATTAAAATATTAATGAGTATGAACCTCCTTTTACGATACAATTTTACCCTACACTTAAAAGTAATTCTATCGTTTTCTTCAACAAATGGGTATAAGAGTTGATGAAGGGATAGTGCGGTATCTTGTTTTTGTTATTTTTTAAATTACGAAATTTAGCGGTGCTGAAACCGATGATTTTACTTTTGGGAGAGGAGTATATCTTTCCCCCATCTAAACGGACACGTTATTCTCAAGGCCAGATGCTTTACATAGCAGCAGTTCACACTTCAAAAGATTTGTAATTTTGAGAACATCAGTGATATTAGGAGGAGAGGATGGTTTTTTTGAAAAGATATTTATGGATTCTTGTATTTTTTTATTTAATTATTCTTGTTTCTTGCAGCCCAGGTCCTGTTACCAGTTCATCTAAAAGTAATGAAGAACCCAACCATCAAGAAGATATAATATCTGACCCTCCAACAAAGGAAGAAAGTAAACCCTCAGAATCTTATCCAAAACAAATAAGAGATTTAGCTTTGAATGGAAAGGGTCTTAATTCTGAATTTACATTGAAAACTAACATCCAAAGAGTTTATGAAAATTGGGGCGATCCTGATTATACAGATAAGTATAACGAGAATTTTTATGTAAGGTATGAACAACGGGGAATTACATTTGGTTTTTATGAAAACGGGGAAATTTTTGATATTCGATCTTACGATGATGAACTACACTCGTTGACCTATGATGAAATTAGTTCAGCACTTGGGGAACCTACCGATAAAAGGAGAGTAAATGACGAAACTATTTATGTGTATAAACTCAATGAAGAAAATGAGCTAAAATTTATTATTCCTAATGGAACAGGCAAAGTAGATCATACATCGGTATTCCTTACTCAAAAAAATGTCGATACATCAAACATAATTAAGGACTATATTTTAGAAATCAAAGGAACATCCGATAATTTGTCAAAAAAAGCATGGGCGAATATGTTGAAGTCACGTGCAGAAATGCTTGCTTTGGCTAAAAGTAACCCTAAGAACATATTTTTAAATGGATCTAACCAGAAAAAAGTTGCCCTTACTTTCGATGATGGGCCAGATAAAATAGTGACACCTGCAATAATAGATATATTAGCTCGATATAACGTAAAAGGTAATTTCTTTTTTGTCGGTGAAAAAGTTCGTCTTTATCCAGAAATCGTTAAAACGGCATTTGACGATGGCAATTTAATATTAAGCCACAGTTATTATCATAATGACCTTAGTAAGAGTGGTAAGGAGGTTATAACAAGGGACCTAGCATTGACAAATGATGCGATTCAAGATGTTATCGGGAAAAGACCAGCGATGTTTAGACCTCCATATGGAGCAACAAGTAATTTTGTTATTTCTGCTGCTCAAGAAATAAATATGAAAATCGTCCTATGGTCCATTGACACTCTTGATTGGTCTCAAAAGGAAAGTACTCATATTAAAGAAAATGTCCTTAATAATGTTAGAAGTGGGGATATTATTTTAATGCACTCGGATGAAGATAAGACAGAAACTGAAAAAGCACTGCCTTTAATCATAGAAGAACTTAAAAATAAGGGTTTTCAAATAGTTACTCTAGATATTTTAATTAATGAAGCCGCTTATAGATAGAAAAGACTTGATTGAAACCGCGTATTTTCCGTTTGAAACTAGTAAGGGAACAGACCGGTGGGAAAACCACCGGTCCCTTTGTATACAGCGGATAGAGCCAATATAGAATTAAAGACAAAAAACGGGGAAGACCAAAGTAATAAACTCACTTGGGTAGCCGACTATTCTGATAAGGCAGATATGGAACATTTTTAGGGTTAAAGGAAATTACATCCGAAGAATAGATCTCAATCATTAATTTATTCCCTAATGTATTTGCTTGAATTAAAATCGGTTGATTGTATTTATTTTTAAAAACGAAATCAGGTCCATTCCAACTTACAGTGGCATCCCGCCCAGGTGGAACGTACGAAATCGGACTGCTGTGGGGATAACGCTTAATAACTTCTAAACCTGCATTATCTACTGCATTATAAAGAGTTGATGAAACTTGACAAATTCCACCACCTGTATCTTCTGCAAATTTCCCTTTCTCGATGACAGGAGCGGGTAAATAGCCTTTACCTGCTGTTCTTTCCCCAACCACTTTATTAAATGAGAAGGTTTCACCGGGATAAAGAACAAAATTATTAATCGCTTCTGCGGCAAGATAAATATTATTGTTTCGGTTTTTTTTATTGGTACTGAACGCTGTAACATATTCCCCAATTTTTTCACTTCGAATTGTTCCAAGTAATTCACTATCAACCTGAGGATAAATGGCTTGTAATGGAGCTTCTAATTCAGACGTAGTGTTATTAAAGTAATAAGTATAAACTTGTTCTGTGAATTTTTGACGATCTAAACGATAACCAATCTGCTCTCCAATGATATTTCCAGACCTATCTATAAATGCGTTTTTGGGATCTTTAGAAACATCTTTATCTATTTCGTCCATAAATTTATTAAACTTTACTGTATTCATAATAGGTAATCCAGGCAGGTTCAACGATAAGTCAGTACAATTAACCGTTGATATAGGCTGACCATTGTTAGTAATTAATAAACTGCCTGGAATATTTAATTGTTGAGATAGAATCATTAGCCCAAGTATCCAAGTAAAATTCATATACAGGAAAGCCCCCTTAACTTTTTATGGAAGTATAGACATTAGACTATATTTTAATTTATCCTCTTTAATAATTCCCAATCCATCAACTTTAACATTCCCTCAAGCGTCTGCCTTTAGAATTGGAAAAGACATATGGATCCCACTTCCAAAAATATTGGTATGAATATTAGCTTCAGGAATACTTTCGTTTGGTGCAAAGAAAAAACCTCTCTAAATTCCCTTTGTAAAGGAATTTCACGAGAGGTTTTTATATGTCGCTCTTCGAAAAATATTTCCGAGTTTCTTCACGCATTTGTTTAGGTAAGACTACATCTAGCTCTTCATTTAACCATGCAAGTGTTTTACTTCGTAAGAAATCACGCATTTTTTCCTCTGCAGCGAGCATTACGATATTTATCGTACAAGAGGAGGGAGCTGAACAGCAGTTTTCTCTATACAAATATCCATTATCTTTGATATTTTTACATTGAAAAATTGGCTTAGGACCTTCAACTGCTTTAATTACATCCCAAAACGAAATTTCATCTGGAGATTTAGCAAGTCTATAACCACCCTTAACTCCCGGGACGGAACTTACGATACCTGCCTTGGATAATTTAGTAAAAATCTTTGAGAGATATGTATCCGAAATACCTTGAAAAGAGGAAAGTTCCTTTATTCCGGTGGAAGAATCCTCAGGGATATCAATTAAATAAACGAGACAGTGAAGTGCATACTCAACTCCAATACTATACTGCATAAAAGACACCTTTCTCATAAAAAAAGTAATTTACTTAATCTTAGAAATGATTTAATTCTTTGTCAATCATACTAGCACTTGAGTGGGTTGACAGAATATAATAAACAACCTATTATAGATATAAGTAATCGCCGATTAACATTATCTGTAATTGTTCTTGATTATATATTTATTAATCGAGTGACCTATTTTAAGGAGGTAATTAAATTGAAACAACGAATTGATTACAACAATGTTGTACCAGCAGCACTGAATATAATGATGGAAATGGAGAAATATACGAAAACTACAGGTATAGACCGCAAACTTCGTGAACTTATAAAAATCCGGGCTTCTCAAATTAACGGCTGTGCTTATTGTTTGAATATGCATACAGATGACGCTCGAAAAATGGGCGAAACAGAACAAAGAATATATTGTGTCAGTGCTTGGGAAGAATGTGAATTCTATACTGATGCAGAAAAAGTAGCCTTAGAGTTGACAGAATACGTGACATTAATTTCAACAAAACGTATTCCAGAAGAACTTTATCAGCGCGTACGTAAACATTATGACGAAAAAGAGTATGTGGACCTTATCCTAATCATTAATCAAATTAATAGTTGGAATAGAATCTCGATTGCAATGGGGAATACAGCTACGGAAAAATAATTTATCTCAGACAATAGCTCGGTATCTAAGTTCGTATTCAAAATAAATAACGCTGTTACAATCAAATACAATTAAGAAGGAGCTTGGATTTTCCAAGCTCCTTTTTAATTACAAGAACAGTTTCGGTGCTCCAATAGAAGCTCATTTATCGAGAGACTGCAATAAATTTAGGGAACCTTTACTCTCTCTTTAAAAAATCTTTAACAATTGCCACTATACTAAAGTCAAGCTTAAGCGAAAGAACAGCGCCATCAACGATTTTAAATTTAGGAGGAGAAACAATATGTATTACACAATAGATTCTTGGTATATTTTGCTGCCGGCATTCATTCTCTTTTTAGTAACTCTTTTCATTGGAACCAGAAAAAAAGACTATCGAGCGGGACAATATTTTCTATTAATAACACTTGCTATATATCTTTTAGCAGTGATTCATTTAGTATTCTTTCCAGTAGAGGTCTATTCAGGAGAATATAAATCCTCGCAACCATTGTTGCAAATGATTTTTCAAGAATTTAATTTTATTCCAATCTTAACCATCGACACTCCAACTTTTGTATTAAATATAATTATGTTGATACCTTTTGGTGTGTATTTACCATTACTTAATGGTAAAGTGGATTCAGCTAAAAAAGCAGCAAAATATGGTTTCTTCCTAAGCTTGTTAATTGAAGTGATACAATTGACAATTGAAGTCACATTAGGAAGTGGCAGAATCGCAGATATTTTTGACATTATTGCCAATACACTTGGAGCTGCAGTTGGATTTTTAATAATAAGGAAATTGGTAAAAATAAAAATATTCAACGTTTTGGTTTCTAAACTTTCATTAGCAAAATCTGAGTAAATCCGCTATCCAGGGGATTTATGCTTGATTCGAACTGGTTTTAGGGGGTTGTATTTTGAGTAAAGCAATACTTGTTGTCGATGATGATAAAGAAATTGCAGAGTTGATTGAAGTGTACCTTCATAATCGGATTAATGACAGGTGCAGATGATTATATAAGTAAACCTTTCAACCCGTTGGAATTGACAGCAAGAGTGAAAGCATTACTTAGAAGAGCCAGTTACCAGCAGCCGGCAGTGGAGAATGATCGAATTCAAATTTCTTCACTAGAAATTGACAAACAGAGTCATGAAGTAACGGCTAACGGAAGAGCAATAAAATTACCTGCCATTGAATTTGATATTTTATATTTACTAGCCAAGAATCGGGGTAGAGTTTTTGGCTCAGAAGAGATTTTTGAAAAGATATGGAATGAGCCTGGGGCAGGGTCGAATAAAACGGTTATGGTTCATATAAGTAACTTGCGAGATAAAATCGAAGCGGCTTTGCCTGGAGAATCGATTATTCAGACAGTCTGGGGGGTTGGCTATAAAGTTGATAAATAATTTCCTTGATGTCGTAAAGCTTATTCCGAATAAGAAAATTTATCTTTATCTTTTTCTTTCCGCAATAATGACCATAATTACGGCTTTTTTTGTTATTCCTTCTTTAGAATATTACGATGAACACTCACGATTTTTTTCGAAGATTGTTGAAGTATTGTCCTATTTCGGGCCATTTTTCATTATTTTTTTCTATTGTTCTATCTTTTGTGCGTACCTTTTTCTATTTTATCAATATGAGAAACAACGATACACAGCCTTTAGAATTTATAAACTGTCCGGAAATTCGTTTAATTGCAAAAGCTAATTTTGATAAAAAGGTAACAGAAATAGATGTGAAAACAAATTGGGGCAATTAACGGAAAGTATTAACGCTATTATCATTCAAGCACAAAAGGCCATTGAGGAAGAAAGAAGGGCAAAGGATATTAAGAATGATTTAGTAACGAATGTTGCCCATGACCTTAGATCACCTCTCACCTCTATTATTGGATACTTAAACCTTATCAATACCGATCATTATCGGGATGAAATCGAACTACGCTATTACACCCAGATTGTACAATCAAAGGCTGAGAGATTACATCACTTAATCAATGATTTGTTTGAATATACGTATGTCCAAAACAAAGAAATCCTGATAATTAAAGAGCCAATTAATATAGAAGAAATGGTAAACCAATTAGCTGTTTAATATTGGATTCAGCTGCAAGAAGCTGGAATGTAATTAAGACAATTCACAACCACCGAAAATCCGATTATTAGAGGTGAAGGTAATAAACTGGCCAGAGTATTTGAAAACCTGATACAAAATGCCATCCGCTATGGAAAAGAAGGGAAATATTTAGATATTAGAATAATGGAACAAGTGGAAACGATAGAAATTGCCATCAGTAATTATGGTCAGCCAATACCAAGTGTGGACCTTCCACATATTTTTGAACGGTTTTACAGAGTAGAAAAATCACGTTCTGAATATACAGGTGGTGCCGGGTTAGGACTCGCCATTGCCAAAAGTATCGTTGAATTGCATGATGGCGAGATTAAAGTAGAAAGTTCCGCCGGGAAAACCACTTTTATTGTTAGCTTAGTAAAAGAGATGGTTGAAACAACTATTTAATCCAAACATGCAGGTATCTGTCTTTTCCATAGCGTTAAATATAAAACGCTAATATATGAGAACGCCTGTCTTTTCGCTAACCTAGTGTTTCTATTGGGATTACAAGGTAAACTACGGGAATGTTTGAATTCTTGTAATGATAATAGATAAATTTTGGCAATAGTTGAATAAATTCTAGGGGATTAATTGAATGAACAGGTTAGTTCTTATACAATTAGGAGTATAAACAAGGGAGGAAACCAATATGACAGTTATAAATAGGGAGTTGTCCCTGGAACAACGTGAAGAACTACTTAGAACATTGAAAGCCCGATTTGAGAAAAACATGATCCGACATGATGGTCTTGAATGGACTAATGTACAAGCTAAGCTCGAAGCCAACCCTGAAAAACTGTGGTCGCTCAATGAAATGGAAGGTACTGGCGGTGAACCGGATGTGGTGGGCCATGATGAAGAGACGGGCGAATACATATTTTATGATTGTTCTGCAGAAAGTCCTAAAGGTCGCAGAAGTGTTTGTTTCGACCGTGCTGCACTGGACGCAAGGAAAAATCACAAACCAGAAAATAGCGCAATGGATCTTGCTGCTGAAATAGGGATAGATCTTTTAACAGAAGAACAATACCGGGAGCTCCAGAAACTTGGAAAATTCGATTTAAAAACGTCGAGCTGGGTGCAAACACCTGCTAATATAAGAAAACTTGGCGGGGCACTCTTTTGTGATCGCCGCTATGATACTGTCTTTGTTTACCATAATGGCGCAGATTCGTACTATGCTGCAAGGGGATTTCGTGGGTCGCTAAGAGTCTAATCTTTACACAGGCATCTTTATGGGATTTCCTTGTGGCAATGTGGAGGATTTTACATAAAAGGAAGGCTCTGCTAAAGAATGATGTTGATTTTTCCCAAAGAAATCCTTATGAAGGACTAATCTCACTGGAAACTCTCCTGATTAGTCTCTCAACATGCTTATGAAGGACTAATCTCACTGAAAGCTTTCCT
Organism: Neobacillus driksii; assembly: GCF_013409995.1. Lineage (GTDB taxonomy): Bacteria > Bacillota > Bacilli > Bacillales > Cytobacillaceae > Neobacillus > Neobacillus driksii. The sequence goes on along the minus strand of NZ_JACCBX010000002.1, from coordinate 556,442 downwards.
GATTAGTCTCTCAACATGCTTATGAAGGACAAATCTCATTGGGAACTCTCCTGATTAGTCTTTCATCCTGCTTTTGATGGACTAATCTCATTGGGAACTCTCCTGATTAGTCTTTCATCCTGCTTTTGATGGACAAATCTCACTGAAAGCTTTCCTGATTAGTCTCTCATCCTGCTTTTGATGGACAAATCTCACTGAAAGCTTTCCAGATTAGTTCTCAACATGCTTATGAAAGACAATTCTCACTGAAAACTCTCCAGATTAGTCTTTCATCCTGCTTATGAAGGACTAAACTCACTAAGAATTCCGCTGATTAGTCTTTCATCAACCTTTTATACCGTTGGACTAATAATCAACAATAACTAAAAGTAAAATTGAAATAGATATAAACAGGAACAGACGCGGTTTGGGGAATGATTAACCCATCATTATCATAAAAAACATTAGGGGCGTAATTAAACCTCTAATGTTTTTTTGTCCTTTCAACATAAAGGAAGGAGAGGATGGAATGGGAGTCCCAAAAAATGAAAAACGTAGATATATGCCAGGAATTGATGGACTTAGAGCGATAGCCGTCATTGGCGTTATTCTTTACCATCTGAATATCCCTTGGTTTCAGGGTGGATTTTCAGGTGTAACGGTATTCTTTGTTTTGTCTGGCTACTTAATTACAGACATCCTAATTGATGAATGGGATAATAACAATAAAATTGACTACTTTCGCTTTATGATTCGGCGTTTTCGCAGACTGGCTCCCGCATTATTGACGATGATTTTTATCGTTACCCTATGGGTAATTTTCACGAATCATCCTTCGTTTGAAAAACTACGTTCAGATTTTCTTCCTTCACTTTTGTATGTGACAAATTGGTGGTACATTTTTCATAATGTTTCCTATTTTGATCGCTTCGGTCCTGCTTCACCCCTTACTCATATTTGGTCACTAGGCATTGAGGAGCAATTTTATCTTATATGGCCGCTGTTGGTGATTCTTGGATTTATTTTTATAAAAAGAAAAAGGTTACGAGTTTTGGCAATCTTGGCCGGAGTCTTCATATCTGCTTGGTTAATGGCATTCCTTTATACACCGGGAGAAGATCCTTCTCGTGTTTATTATGGAACAGATACAAGAGCTTTTTCACTACTGTTAGGTGCTGCACTTGCATTCGTTTGGCCAAGTCAGCGATTGTCTAAGACCTTACCAAGGCATGCTAGTTGGGTTCTAGAAATGGTGGGCTTAACGGGAGTATTGCTGTTAATTATTATGTTTATGGTTACGTCAGAATTTGACTCTTTTCATTATCAGGGAGGCATGCTTCTATTATCCATTATTACCACTTTAGTGGTAGCGGCATTAGCTCATCCTGAAAGTATGCTAGCGAAATGGCTAAGTGTGAAGCCTTTGCGATGGATTGGAGTTCGTTCCTATGGGATTTATTTATGGCATTATCCGATAATCATCCTAACCACACCGATTATTAACACAGAAGGATTAAATGGTTGGCGAATAACCATACAAATAGCTGCGACAATGATTATTTCGGCCTTGTCCTATCATTTTGTGGAAACACCAATTAGAAAAGGGAAGATTAAATTTACGTTAACTGCCTTTAAAAAACTGTCCTTTTTAAAACGAAGGATTGTTTTAGGAAGCTGTTCTTTACTATTTGCGTTATTAATCGGCATTGGAGTCGAATTTGCAAAAACACATGTTATTGTTACGACCAAGGCACCCTTAACGATTGAAACGATACATGAGATTGAATTCAACAATGACCCAATCATAGAACCTGAACCAGCTCCTGAATTGAAAACGATTACCGTCATTGGTGATTCGATTCTTTATGATGTTGCTCCATTCTTTAAAAATCTTTACCCAGAGGCGGTTATCGATTACCGAGTCGGACGGCAAATGTCTGAGGTGCCAGAGGTGATACAGCAACTAGAGAGCAGTGGGCAATTAGGACAAAATGTGATTATTCAACTTGGAACCAATGGACCGTTTGTGAAAACAGACTTACTAAATTTAATTAATAGTCTGGAAAATAAAAAAGTCTATTTAGTAAACTGTCGAGTACCACGTGTCTGGGAATCCACTGTGAATCGTACGTTAGAGGAGGTCGTTACTAGTACGCCGAATACTGTTCTCGTAGATTGGTATAGTACCAGTGCCGGGCATCCTGAGTTTTTTGCAAACGATGGTGTTCATTTAACGAGGTTTGGCGGCGAAACATATGCTAATATGATTGCCGCGATGGTAGCAGAGTAATTGGAATCCGTCATTACTCTGCATTTTTTTATTCTCATTAGTGATTTCGATAAGGTCGTAAAATGTCGATATTTGTATTTTTTTATTTCGATTGGTTTCCAAATAATTGGAAATCATAATAAACACTTCCATTAAACGGAAATAGCAAACATCGTGCAAAGGAGTTATTCATGAGAAACCTTGCTGCTTTATTTTCCATGCTTATGCCTGGATTTGGTCAACTGTATAATAAACAATTTTTAAAAAGTGTATTTCTTCTCTTTGTTGAACATTATGATAATGTATTGGGTAGAATCAATACGGCCATTCATCTAGATTTTAATGGCTTCCATCAAAAAGCGTTAGAGGCAGCCAATTTTCAATATGTGTTATTTTATCCTGGATTTTATGCCTATACGGTTTGGGATGCCTGGTATTTTGCAAAGCCAAATGCAGATAAAAAAAAATCCGCCATCCCTTTTTTGATAGGTGGGTTTCTTGGTGAATTTGGTGCGATCTTCTCTAGTCGATTGCCCATTCCTACTCTAACGGTGGGACTGCTAATGGTTGTACCTATGATTGTAGGAATGATTATACTAAGAAATCAATAAAAAAGCTTTACCTTTTTGTGTGGTAAACCAGTTCAACTTAAGAAGATTCCGATAAAGTGGGATCATCTTTAAGATTTTGTTTTACATACTCTAGATGGCTAAGTTCTGTGGGCAAGGTGATTGTTACGGTTGTAGCGATGTTCGGCACACTTTTTATTTCAAACTTCCCATTGTGATTTTGAATGATTTTCTTGCTCACCATTAGCCCCAAACCGGTTCCCTCTGTTTTGGTTGTATAAAAGGGGGTGCCTAATAAAGGAAGATTTTCCCTCGATATCCCCACACCGTTATCAATGACCGAAATAATTAAATTGGTGTTTTGATGTTCCATTCTAATCTTAATTTTTCCTCCTTGCGGCATGGCTTCTATCGAATTCTTAATGAGATTGGCAATTACTTGTTTTATTTGATTTTCTTCGCATTTAACTAAAAATCGGTCTCCAATAAACTCCGGGATGATTTCTATGTTATTCATGATCGCCTGTGTATTTAAGAGGGTAATCACATTTTTTACACTTTGCGAAATATCGGTTAAGGAATACTGAACGATATGTGGTTTAGAAAGGACCATAAATTCACTCACAATAAAATTGATCCTGTTTATTTCATCAATCATAATCTTGGAATATCGTTTATTTGCTTCGGGATCGGTATTTTCATTCATCATTTGCGTAAATCCTTTTAGGGTCGTTAAAGGATTTCTAATTTCATGTGCCACACCAGCTGCAAGTTCTCCTACCAGCGATAGTTTCTCAGATTCTCTTAACTTTTTCTCATGATTATTTAAATCCTTCATTTGAGCAATTAGCTTTTTATCCAAAAAGGCACTGGATAATAACATAATCAACACGACGAAAATGGCAGGGACTGAGATAAAAGAACTCAAGTTATTGGAGCTTACTGAGTAATATGCCGCTGAAGGTGGGTGAGAAGGTTGATAGTGAAGATTCGTACCCCACATCCCAATATAATGCATTCCTGCGATTCCAATGCCCATTAGGATACTGCTCAATACCCGGCGATTAAATTTCATTGAGCGCTTATGATTAAAAAAGAAAAGTACCCATAAAGAGCCAAATGCACTCGTAAAAGCAATACATAACGACAAAAGCACGATCGTAGGGTTATAGGTGATGGAGAAGTTCAGATGCATTGCCTCCATCCCTAAATAATGCATACCCACGATTCCTCCGCCCATAAACAGACTCGCATAAAGGAGTCTGCCATAATTCATTTTCATCATAAAGAAGGCAAGCCCAGTACCTGCTATTGAAATCAACAGTGAAAGCAATACCATCCTAGCGTCATACTCACTATCACTTGGCATATCCATCGCAAACATACCCACAAAGTGCATGGTCCAAATTCCAATCCCCATTGCAATCGCACAACCTAGTAACCAAAGATTGTATTTTAAATTTTTAAAAATGATCATTTTCCAGCGAAGATCTAACGCTATATATGAAAAAAGAATTCCAACGAGAATGGAAAAAACGAACCAGTAATCATTATAATTCCCGGTCAAATTATGTTCCATCATTAACACTTCCAACTAGTTTATATTTTTACCATGATTCACTTCCAACCAATTTATTATAACGAAATAACAATAAATGGTAAAATATACCCAAATAGCGATAAACCGTTAAAAGTACTATACTTTAGTAAAATATAAAGACATGGGGGTTTTATGCTTTGGAATTGCGACAATTACGAGTATTTGTAGAAGTAGCGAGGCATAAAAGTATAACGAAAGCTGCAGAGCATTTGCATGTTTCACAGCCAGCACTGAGCAAGTCGATCATGGCCTTGGAAGAAGAGCTGGGCATGTTGTTAATGATTCGAAGTAATAAGACAAGCGAGATCACCGATGCTGGCAAAGTGGTGTTGGAATATGCACAAAAAATGACGCTGCTGCTTGACGAGATGACAGATACCTTGAATGACATGACAAACCTGACACGTGGACAAATAAATGTTGGATTGCCTCCGTTTATTGGCAGCTTATTTTTCCCGCGCGTAATGGCTAAGTTTCATCATTCCTATCCGAATATTGGTTTGAATATTACGGAGTATGGAGGGGCTAGGGTGGTGAAAAGTGTCGAAGAAGGAGAATTTGAACTCGGAGTAGCCGTTCTTCCTATTGACGAAAAGCAGTTTCATGTCTACCCGATTGTAGAAGAAGAAATGAAATTGCTCGTATACAAAGACCACCATCTAGCTTCAAAAAACGAGGTAGATATAAAAGAATTAAAGGACGAGGAGTTTATTTTTTATCATGAAGAATTTGCGCTTCATCAAATTATGAGGAATCATATTATCGCTGCTGGCTTTGAGCCAAAAATCTTATTTAAGAGTTCTCAATGGGACCTGATGTCAGAAATGGTCGCGGCAAATCTCGGAATCACCATTCTTCCGCAGTCCATCTGTAATCGGCTGTTTAACAAGGACATAAAGATTATTAACTTAAAACAAGAAATCTTATGGAAACTTGCAGTTATCACGAAGAGGGACCGGTATATCTCTAACGCTGGGAGAACCTTTATTGATTTCATTTTAAACGAACGTCTATAACTTTTAGTTATGAAACTCATTCTGAATATGTATTTTACGAATGGTGAATTTCGTCGTACCATTATCCTATTCTTAAAAAAGGCTTTTGAAAGAGTTAACCCAACTCTTTTTTTAATAGAAAGGATTTTACGATGAAATTAACGGTTATTGTCCTACAGGTATTGTTCATACATGTGTTTTTATTTTTAGGTGCTGCGTTAAAGGAAGTGATTCCGCTCCCGATACCAGGATCGATGTTTGGTTTGATTCTCCTTTTTCTCGCACTTTATTTTAGAATTGTAAAGCTGGAATGGGTAGAAAAAGGGGCAAAATGGCTAATGGCCGAGCTGTTATTGTTCTTTGTTCCATCAGCAGTTGGAATCGTGAATTATGACGAAATTTTAAGTCTGCAAGGAGCAGAAATTGTGCTATTGATTGGAATCAGCACCGTGATTGTTTTAGGGATGACGGCTCTTGTAGCAGAAAGAATTACTGGCAGAAAAAGAGGTGAGCAGCATTGATGATGATTTTGTTTACTGTTCTTACATTTATTATTTACCGGTTAGCGAAGTTGGTTTATTCCAAATTTGCCGTAGCAGTCTTTCATCCGTTGTTGCTTGCACCTATTCTATTAATCCTGCTGATTAAAGGTGTGAATGTTTCAGCCAATCAATATCTAGATGCGACCAAATGGCTCACACATTTATTAGGACCCGCGACAGTTGCATTTGCTGTTCCGATTTATAAGCATTTACCTACGATAAAAAAACATATGGGAACGATTATGATTAGTATAACAACAGGAACGTTGGTGGCGATTTTTTCGACCTTCGCCCTCTCAAAGATGATTCATTTAAAATCTGACTTTTTAACTTCGATTCTCCCAAGATCGATTACGACGCCAATTGCGATTGAGGTTTCAAAAGAAATTGGCGGACTGCCAACTCTTACGACAGTTTTTGTCATTATCACAGGTTTAATGGGTGGTGTAATGGGACCTTCCGTCATCAAGTGGCTGTCAATAAAAACACCTATCGCAAAAGGGCTCGCTCTCGGAATGGCTGCACATGGTGCAGGGACCAATAAGGCCATGGAATATGGGGAACAAGAAGCTACATTTTCGTCCTTAGCGATGATTTTCGCCGCTTGGATTACACTACTTTGGGGAGTTCTATTAATTCCAGCATTGATCCATATGAAGCCTTTATTCTAGAAGATCATCAAAATAACAAAGCCATCCTCAATGGGGGATGGCTTTAAGGCGCTGTTATGATTCATTTTTGATTTTTGTGTAGGTATGAGAATTAATAGGCGGAGAATTTCCGGTTAATGGATAAAGAGGAAGCTTAAGGAGCAGATATAAGCGGAGATATTCCGGTTAACTTCTATAAAGAGAGACAAATCCAAAGATTTGGATCATATAACCGGAAAAACTCCGCTTATTTTTAAGGAAATATGGGTATTTCCCAATATAGCCGGAATTTTTCCGTTTATTTTTCAAACACAGTAAATCATCATCAGACTTTAACCAAGCAAAAAATATTAGACTCGGATACCTGCTAGTTTATTTTTTTTCCACTTTTACTAACCCTTTTCCAAAATTATCTTTCTCAAAATAGCAAATAACCACATCACCAACTTGAATTTTTTCACTCGATGTGATGCTTTCAGCAGAAAATTCAATCTTGGTTCCATCTTCACTTTGCCCATAAAATTGATCTTCTTTAATTTGGCTAATTTTGTATTCAACCATTTTGTATTCAGAATTTTCATTGTCTAGATTGGTAACAGGAGTGCTGGTTTGGGATTTTATGATCATTAGCACGGTTAAGATAGATACGAGTATTCCAAGGATGATTATTTTTTTGAACATATACGACTAACCTCCCATTAGTATTTTAAGAGATGTTGGGGGAAAGTAAATCCTACTATTTTCCTTTAGTCTTTCTACCTATAAAATTATTTATATCTAGGGTCTAACACTTCAATAATAAAAAGCGAACGATTTAATACTAAATTTAATCAATATGCAGTAAAAGACGAACGAATATAAAATAAATCTAAATATTGTTCATATATTATTGCTAAACGACTATGATGTTGTTATACTAGTCTAAACGATAAACTATTGTAATATATCTAAATATTCACTATAATTCTATTTATTAATATTTAATCGGGTAATGAATTATTAGATACCTAGGAACACACCTAATTGTTTCTAAGTCCGGTGAAATTTGATTGACTACAAGTAGGAGGGATACATCTATGAAAAACTTATTGAAAAAGTGGAATCAAATCAGTCTGGTTAAGCAAATATCTATTGGTCTACTAATTGGTATTATCCTGGCTGTCGCGATTCCTGAAGTAGCAAAACCAGTTATCATTTTAGGGTCATTATTTGTTGGAGCATTAAAAGCTATTGCACCAGTACTAGTTCTTTTCTTGGTTATGTCAGCAATAGCGCAGCACAAGAGTGGGCAGCAAACCAATATGAAATCGATTATATTCCTATATCTTTTAGGGACATTTCTTGCTGGGTTAATTGCTGTTATTGTTAGCTTTATTTTTCCTGTAAGTATTACTCTTACAAAGGGTGCAGGGGATGTGACCGCTCCAGGTGGTGTAGTCGAGGTTCTAAAATCATTACTGATGAACGTTGTCGATAACCCTGTAAATGCGATTGCAAATGCAAATTATATTGGTATTTTAGCTTGGGCAATTGTTCTAGGGTTGGCTTTAAAAAGTGCCCCAGAATCAACTAAAACCTTGATTACTAATTTTTCAGATGCAGTATCGAAAATGGTGACATGGGTCATCAAGCTGGCACCGCTAGGAATTATGGGTCTAGTGATTGATTCCATTACAACAAATGGACTTGAGTCACTCTTAAGCTATGGAAAATTACTTGTCATCCTGATTGGATGTATGCTTTTTGTGGCATTCGTTGTCAATCCACTTATCGTATTCGTGAACGTACGTCAGAACCCTTATCCACTTGTTTTAAAGTGCCTAAAGGAAAGTGGTATTACTGCATTCTTTACACGTAGTTCTGCGGCTAACATTCCGGTAAATATGAAATTATGTGAAAATCTAGATTTAGATAAAGATACGTATTCTGTATCGATTCCATTAGGCGCCACCGTCAATATGGCTGGTGCAGCGGTTACCATATCAGTCTTAACCCTTGCAGCGGTTCATACACTGGGCATTCAAGTGGATATTCCTACAGCGATTCTCCTCAGCGTCGTTGCAGCTATTTGTGCGTGTGGAGCTTCAGGTGTAGCCGGCGGCTCACTATTATTGATCCCGCTCGCTTGTAGCTTATTCGGAATTCCTAATGATGTAGCAATGCAGGTAGTTGGAGTAGGTTTTGTCATCGGTGTTTTACAAGACTCCTTTGAAACGGCACTTAACTCCTCAACGGACGTCCTTTTCACAGCAACAGCTGAATATAAGAAGAGGATTAAAGAAGGCAAAAAGGTCAATATCAAAAAAGTTGCATAACAAACAGATAAATCCCTTTTGTGAACACAGGTTAGACCTGTCTCACAGAAGGGTTTTTTTAATTGGAACAAAGTTGTCACTATCTCACTGCCACAAATTAACAACACAGAAGTATAATAAAAGTATAAGAAATAGTTTTTTTATGAGAGGATGATAGAAATGTTAACGGATTATTCAAGAATCGTTGTTGCATATGATCATTCGGAATTAAGTAAAAAAGCATTGAAGATGGCCATGAATTTAGCAAAGCAGGATAAACAAATTGAATTGTTGGTGGTTATGGTCACACAACCTGATAGACCTATGGTTTACTCCTATGGTTATGCATTTGAGGCCTACCATGAGAAGCAACGGGAAGAAGTAAAAGCCATCCGTAATGAGCTTGAGCAAGAATTAGAGTTGCTGCCAAATAAAACTAGAACATTTGCGATAGAGGGCAATCCAGGTCACATGATTGTGGAATTTGTGAAACAAAATGACGCGGATCTTGTTGTGATGGGAAGCAGAGGATTAAGTGGATTGAAGGAACTATTCTTAGGAAGTGTCAGCCACTATGTCGTACAAAAGGCACACTGTCCCGTTTTTATTGTGAAATGACTATATGAAAAAAGCTTTTAGAAAAAGTCCAATAGGACTGATTCTAAAAGCTTTTATTTTTGGAAAACCAAAGGCATAAATTCAGCATAGCTATTAAGGTGAAAATCTGCTTCGATGTTGCGGTTTTGAAAAGCAACTGTTTTAATTCCAAGTTGTCTAGCCGGAAGTAAATCCAATTCCCGGTCACCCACGACCAAGTCGATGTCATACTTTTTCAAGACAAATTCATAAGAAGAAGGATGGGGTTTTCTGTTGAATCCTTGTTCTTCAACAGAAACAATCTCTGTAAAGTATTTTGATAAACCGTATTTTTCAAGCAAGTAGTCAGCCGATTCTCTGTCACGATGGGTCACAATAATATTGTTATCAACCGCTGCTAAAACTTCTGTTAAATGGTCAAAAGGCTTACTCGCTTTTGAGTATTGAATATCTAGCTGTTTATACTCGTCACGTCGGTCTTCATTGATCCCAAAATGTTTAAAAGCCGTTTTCGAATCGACTTTTAACCATCGTAAGACTTCATTGCGGTCAAGGTCACGCTGACTTAATCTAACAAAACCCTCCACCAGGGCTGGATATGTATCAAAAAGCGTACCATCAAAATCCCATAATATATTCATCTTATATCCCCTCATTTCAAAAATAATCTTTAAAAGTATTACTTTATCATTTTCTAATCTATAAAACCAGCGAGGCTCGTAGCACGCGGTGGAAATCAAAGGAGGAAGTGGGAAATATAGGTATAAGGTAGGTAGGACAAATAAGGAGATTGACACATTTACAGATAATTCAAAAAACAATAACATTAATATGTAATCGATTTCAAAAACTTAGATATCTTGTTACCTTTGGCTAAGAGCAACGCGCTATTATTAAAAATTGTTTAATAATAGTGCGCTACACACAAATGTAATCGATTACATTTGTGTTATCAAGATACCAAAACTTAAGGTGGGTAAGGTAAATCGTTTCGAAGGGAGGAGTACATAACTCTAGAGTTAGTACAAAGTTAATGAAGCGATGGTAGTAGGTTTTAAACAATGAGGAGGAGTATGTGGATATGAAGAAAATAGTATGTGTTTTCATTTCGACGGTTTTATTGACAGTGCTACTTGCAGGTACGATTAATCCTGATGTGCCTTCAGCAGCACAAAACAATACAAAGGTACGTCTTGCGCTTGTGGGTGCTTGGCATGTACATACGAAAATGTTTATTGAAAAAATAGCTAAACAATCGGCTGGAAAAGTTGAATGGGTAGCGGTTTGGGACCATGATGCTGAACGAGGTAATAAATATGCAGAAATGCTTGGTGTTCCTTATGAATCTGATTATCAAAATATCCTGGATAACGAAAACATAGATGCGGTTATGATTGAAGCCGAAACTAATTTACACAAAGATCTTATTATCCGCGCTGCAAATGCAAAAAAGCATGTTTTTACAGACAAAGTCATAACCACTACTGTTAAAGATGGTTTAAGTGTGAAAAAGGCGGTTGAAGAAAATGGTGTAAAACTGGTAGTCTCACATGAATCCTTACCTATTGGTTCATATCAATATGCTAAGAAATTGGTTGACGAAGGAAGTCTTGGTGATATTGTTGCCATTAATTTTAGGCGCGCACATGGTATGGCGAAAACAAACAATCTGCCTGAAACCTGGTATGACAAAGATGTAGCAGGAGGCGGGGCCTTAATTGACCTAGGCGTACATGGTATGTCTATGCTTACTTATCTTGCAGGAACACCAACGAAGGTTTCGTCTTTTATGGAAAACTGGACAGATAGAGAAGTTGAAGATAGTGCAACAATCATGCTTGAGTTTGAAAATAATGCTATCGGTACGGCACATACGAATATGGTTACAAGCATAATGGAAAATTCATTAGAAGTAATCGGAACAGATGGGATCCTAGTAGTCTTGGGTGTGGAAGGTAGAGAATCTGTTTATCTAAATTCTAAACATATTTCGGGGATGGAAACAGGAATGAATTTGATTGAACCGACTGTGTATGGATCGGATGGTTCAGTTCCAATAAACTTATTTATTGATTTTGTTTTAGATGAGTCCAATAAGGATCAGTATTTACCTGGATTTGATATAGATACTGCGCTAACAGTTGTTGGTATTGCAGAAGCTGCCTATAAATCTGCTAAAACAGGAGGAAGTGCGGTTAAGTTTAAAAAATCTTGGTAATGCCAAAAGAAAACAGTAATTAATTTCATGCAGCTTAAAATATTGTAAAAAAGGCAATTTTAACCTGTGGTTAAAGTTGCTTTTTTCTTTAATTTTCAAAGGGACGTAAAATTTTATTGGTAAAAAATACTTTACATATAGAAATATGTAGACTAACATAAAAATAACTTCATACGATTTAACTACTAGGGGTGCCCGGAACTTGGGGCTGAGAGAAAAACGTTACGTTTTTTAACCCTTCGGACCTGATCTGGATTATACCAGCGTAGGAAAGTAGCCAAGTGAAATTACCTTTTTCTCTAACTATTAAGCCAGGTCCTATTTTAATGGATCTGGTTTTTTTATGTTTAGAAGACTAATAGGTGAATGAAAAAGATGGGGGTTGTTGTGATGAATCATCACGAAGTAAGTTCTATTTTACAAAGGGTTAGAGATGAAAACCCGCTCGTACATAATATTACCAATGTAGTGGTCACCAATTTTACCGCAAATGGTCTTTTAGCACTTGGGGCTTCACCCGTAATGGCTTATGCTCCAGAAGAAGTAGCGGATATGGTGAGAATTTCACGTGCGCTTGTACTGAATATCGGGACCTTAAACAAGGACGTGGTCAGCTCGATGATCTTAGCTGGAAAAACAGCCAATGAGCTGGGAATTCCGGTCATCTTCGACCCTGTTGGTGCAGGAGCCACCCTGTTCCGTACAGAAATGGCACAAAAAATAATTGAAGAGGTGAAGATATCAGTTATTCGCGGAAATGCCGCAGAAGTCGCCAATGTTCTAGGCGAAAAGTGGGAGATCAAGGGCGTGGATGGCGGTGCACGTCAGGGAAGCAATGTCGAATTGGCTGTCACCGCTGCACAAAAGCTGCATACCACTGTCGTGATTACCGGGAAAGACGATGTACTGACAGATGGGAAGACAACGTATTTGGTTTCCAATGGTCACCCTCTGTTAACAAAAGTGACAGGAACAGGCTGTCTGTTAACCTCTGTCATCGGAGCCTTTGCGGGAGTGGAAAAGGACTTACTGCTTGCTGGGGTGTCGGCGCTAACCTTTTATGGAATTGCAGCGGAGAGTGCATTCGAAAAGGCGGGTGATTTGGGACCTGGTAGCTTCCAGATTGAATTTTTAAATCAACTATCACACGTTTCTTCTGAGGATATTCAACAATTAGCGTCATTCAAACAATTATAAGGAGTGGACATTATGAAAAAAGCATTAACGATTGCTGGTTCTGATAGCGGTGGCGGTGCAGGCATTCAGGCAGATTTAAAGACTTTTCAAGAGTTAGAGGTTTTCGGGATGTCAGCACTGACAGCTGTTACTGCTCAAAATACTTTGGGGGTTCAAGCCGTCTATCCGATGACAGCTGAAGCCGTCAGCAAGCAAATACAATCGATTGGCGAAGACATGGGTGCAGATGCCGTTAAAACAGGAATGCTGTTTAATGCAGAAATCATCCAAACTGTTTCTGAGCAAATAGAACACTATAACTGGAGAAATGTCGTGGTTGATCCCGTTATGATTGCAAAGGGCGGGGCGTCCCTGCTCCAACTTGAGGCCATTACCTCATTGAAAAAGTATTTATTACCGCTGGCGATGGTGATCACACCGAACATTCCTGAAGCGGAAGTTTTAACAGGGATTTCCATTCGAACAGATGAGGATAAAGAGGAAGCCGCTAAATATCTTTATAACTTAGGTGTTAAACATGTGGTCATAAAGGGCGGGCATGATGATGACCGTGATGTGTCGGTTGATCTTTTATATGATGGGAACGAATTTAAGACGTTTACGAGTAAAAGAATTCCGACAAAGAATACTCATGGAACAGGGTGTACATTTTCAGCGGCTGTTACCGCAGAACTAGCCAAAGGGTTAAGTGTTAATGAAGCTGTATCAAAAGCGAAGCATTTTATCCAGGCAGCCATTGAGGATCAGCTTCTAATTGGTCAAGGTCATGGACCAACCAATCATTGGGCATATCGAAAAAGAATGGTGGCGATGAGGTAGGTGACCAGCATGAATATTCGCAATAGTGACTCTTTAAAAGAGACATTGAAAGTTTACTTTATCATGGGCAGTCCCAACTGCAAGGAAAATCCAGCTCGGGTTTTGGAGGAAGCGATTGAAGGTGGAATAACGCTTTTTCAATTCCGTGAAAAAGGTATTGAGGCTTTAACAGGTGATAAAAAAGTTGAACTGGCCAAGGAACTTCAGCAAATATGCAGAAAGCACCAGATACCTTTTATCGTGAATGACGATATCGATTTGGCTATTGAACTTAACGCAGACGGTGTTCATATCGGGCAAGAGGATGAGCCGGCAGCGGAAGTTAGAAACAAGATTGGCCATGAAAAAGTTATTGGAGTTTCTGTACATAGTTATGATGAGGCAATGAACGCATTAGAGGGTGGTGCTGATTATTTTGGCATCGGGCCCGTTTTTCCAACGAAAACAAAAGCAGACGCCAAACCTTCAAACGGAACGAAGCTAATAGAAGAACTAAGAGACAAGGGAATAAGTATTCCGATTGTCGGAATTGGCGGAATCACTGCGGAAAACGCAGGGTCTGTTATCCAAGCAGGTGCTGATGGAGTTTCGGTCATTACCGCGATTAGCCATGCAGATTCTGTTACAGAAGCAGCAAAAAGCTTAAAAAGAAGGGTTTTTGAAGGTTAGAAGTTTTGATCCTATTCTATGAAGCCAAAAGTCAGGTCAGAAATCTTAAAAAAGGACTCATGAAGGGTTTATGAGACCAAAACGCGTTTAAGAAAGCTGTAATTAGGACTCATGAACGGATTATGAGACCAAAACTTATGTAAGAAATCTAAAAAAGGGTCCCATGAATGGTCTATGTGGCCAAAACTCATGTAATAAGGGTCCCATGAATAATCTAAGAGGCTATAGCTTTTTATTAAAATTTCATACTAGCACTGGGGGAGCCGAATCTGGCTGAGATTAGACTATTAAAGGTCTTAAACCCCTGAACCTGATCTGGGTAGTACCAGCGTAGGGAAGTGAACGATACGTCCATGAACTGTTTGAACCATAATGGAATGTATTAACCCGTAATCCCCCAGTGCTTATTAAAAAATCGGAGGGATTTTTTTTATGAGAAAAACGCACAAACTCACATTGACAGCGATGATGATCGCGATTGGTACACTCTCTAGTAATTTATTGTTTATTCCGGTAGGGTTCACAAAGGTGTTTCCGATTCAGCATTTCTTGAATGTTTTGTCTGCAGTCTTATTAGGACCGGTTTATGCGGTTGCCCAGGCACTATGTGTCTCAATCCTGCGAAATATCATGGGAACTGGATCGGTTTTTGCGTTTCCAGGAAGTATGGTGGGTGCCTTGTTGGCAGGGCTCCTCTTTATGAAGACGAGAAAGATTTATATGGCTTTTTTCGGTGAGGTTATCGGAACGGGCATTCTTGGCGCGATTCTCTGCTATCCAATCGCCACTCTATTAATGGGGCAGGAAGCTGCCGTATTTGGATTTATCCCGTTATTTATATTTAGCTCGATTGCGGGTGCACTGATTGGTGCCATTATCCTATCAGTCTTTTTAAAAAAGAAGGTTGCTATATTTACTCAAAACGGATCGACTTTGAAATAGAAAGGAAGTACCATCGTGGAACAGCAGCAAATCATAAACCAACTACTTACTATTCTACAATCTGATTCGCTATCAAATGATGAATTTAATCAGAATGCCTTACAACTATTTGCTTATCAGTTCACAAATAACCTTCCATATCGGAAGTTCTGCCAGCAAAAAGGCAAAACCATCCGGACGGTAAAATCATGGAAGGACATTCCAGCGGTGCCGATTAATGCATTTAAAGAGGTGGCCCTGACCTGTACGCCGCCAGAAGAAGCAGAAAGGTATTTTATGACAAGCGGCACCACACAAGGTGTAAAAGGGAAGCATTATCATCCGACCTTACAAGTATGGAATCTATCGATGAAAACCTATTTTAAACGGCGTTTTATGAAAGAAACGGAAAAAATCCGCATGGGTATTCTGTTCCCGACGGAGGAAGAAATGCCTAATTCCTCATTAGCTCGGTATTTAGCGCTGGCGAAACAGGAGTTTGGTACGGAGGAGAGTCACTATCTTCTAGGTGATAATGGGATTGATCTTGAGAGGGTGATTCAAGAATTGGAACAGGCAGAACACTCAGGTGAACCTTTTGCATTGTTAGGTGCCTCATTCAGTTTTGTTCATCTGTTCGAAGAACTCGCAAAAATCGGCCGCAGCTTTCAGTTACCGGCTGGAAGTAAGATTTTAGATACAGGTGGATTTAAAAATCAGTCAAAAGAATGGGAACTGGACGAGTTTTATCACGAGTTATCGAGAGTGCTAGGTGTTCCGAGAAAAGATTGTATCAATATGTACGGTATGACGGAGTTAAGTTCACAGCTCTATGACGCTGGAAATGAACAGGTTCCATCTATTAAATCCGGTCCTCATTGGCTGAAAACGAGAATTATACATCCGTTAACCGGTGAAGAAGTCGCTGAGGGGGAACGTGGGGTTATCGTCCATTGTGATCTGGCAAACTATAATTCTGTCAGTTCAATTTTGACCGAAGACTTAGGTATGAAAGTTGGTGAGGGGTTCCTTCTTTTGGGCAGGGTCCAAGGAACTGAGGCAAAGGGATGTTCAATTGCCGTTGAGGAATTTATTAAGGCAGCCACGGAGCCAACACGATGAGAGAAAGAGTTGGATACCTTCCTGATATCGGAGAAGAAATCATAGAAACCAAGATTCTTACCTTTACCAGAAAGGGTGAAGTGCTTGAGGTAGAAGCTCCACTACTTACTATGAAGCAAATGCAATTGGTGACAGAAAAGGTTAAAACAGCAAGTTCAGAAGTATTAAAAAACATGAGTATCACTGAGATAATTTCGATCATTGACACCGCCATAGAAGTTCTGCTCGATCGTCATTCAACCTACCGGAAAAAAGCAGAAATGCTGCTGCCAATTGTTACCGGATACGATAAAGAAATGATTCGCCTGGGGCTTACTTCCTTTTTAAAAAAGTTCCGCAAACATGAGCTGCAGCGCTTCGTGGTCGAGGACTTAGGAAATCCTTTGCTGCTAGATGATTTCCAGCCTCGTGTAAAAAGAGGATATTCAAAAGCAGTGGGACCAGAATTGATTCTCCATGTATGGGCAGGAAATGTACCCGCACTCCCCTTATGGAGTCTGATTTCAGGGTTATTGGTTAAGTCTGGCAACATTGGCAAGGTATCGAGTGCCGAGCCGTTGTTTGCTGGCTTGTTCGCACAGGTTCTAGTCGAAGTGGCTCCCCAATTAAAAGACTGCCTGGCGGTTGTCTGGTGGAAAGGAGGAGATGAGGCACGAGAAAAGGAGATTTTTAGATATTCAGATGTGGTCGTCGGCTATGGAAGTAATACTTCGCTAGAATCCATGAGTCGAAGAATTCCCGTCACCACTCGTTTCCTGCCATTTGGACATAAAGTCAGTTTCGGGGTAATTAGTAATGCTGCTCTAGACTCACGGAAAGCATTAACCACTGCTCATCATGCTGCATTTGATATCATCCAATTTGATCAACAAGGCTGTTATTCCCCGCATATTTTCTATGTTCGAAAAGGGGGTAATGTAACACCGGCCGAGTTTGCGCAGTATCTTGCACAGGAGCTGGAAAGTTATCAAAAACGTTACCCGAGGCGCACTCTTACCTTAGAAGAAATGACAGCAGCCGTCCATTGGCGTAACCAAGAAGAAGTAACTTCTTTTTCAAATCCTGCGAAACAAGTATTTGGTCAAACGGATCACCATTGGACCGTTGTTTATGAAGAGGGTGCTGCGTTCTCACCAACTTGTTCCAACCGTACGGTGAAAGTTATTGCTTTTGATGAGATAGAGGACATTTTGCCAAGTATGCTGCCCTATCGGAAAATCTTGCAGAGTGCTGGTATTGCTGCCGCTCCGAAGGAACTGTTTCGATGGGCTGAAAAGTTTGGGAATATCGGTGTAACAAGAATTACTGCTCTAGGTAAGATGACTTCTCCTGAAGCAGGCTGGCATCATGATGGCGGGTTTAATTTACTAGATTTGGTTCAAATGGTTGATATTGAGCATTCAGCGGAAGAGTATGCGGAGTATTTTGCAGCTTATGTTGATTAGGAGGCAGAAATGGCTTATTTGAGTTTACAAGATGTTCGTTACAGCTATGCAAAAAATAACCTGATTGTCGATTCCGTTAGTTTCGATGTGGAAAAGGGAAAGTTTCACAGTTTACTAGGTAAAAGCGGCTGTGGAAAAACCACGCTATTAAAGCTGGCGGCAGGATTATTAACACCAAATGAGGGTTCAATTCTGTTACAAGGTGAAAGAATAAAACCTTCAGAAAAAATAGGCTTTGTATTTCAGTCACCAACTTTATTGGAATGGAAAACAGTAATAGATAATGTTCTTTTACCCGTTTCTCTTAAACATAAAGTAACAAAAGAACATGTAAAAAAAGCAGAATCCCTTTTGGATTTAATGGGACTGTCTCATTTAAAAAAGGAATACCCAGCTCGTTTATCTGGCGGACAACAAAGTCGTGTATCGATTGCTAGAGCGCTCATGGGATCGCCGACCCTGCTTTATATGGATGAGCCTTTCTCAGCTCTTGATGCCATCACAAGAGAGGAGCTTCAAGATGATCTTCTCCGGCTCTGTGAGCTCCATCAAATGACGGTGTTATTTGTTACCCATGATATTTCAGAAGCAGTCTATTTGTCAGACAGGATTGCAGTTATGGATAAAGGGAGAATTATTCATGAGTTTTTTGTTAATATACAAGACCGGCACACACCAGATAGTCGATATTCCGGGCAGTTTAGTCAGCTTTGCCTGGAAATCCGAACAGCCATAAGTGGAGGACTGAGATGAAAAAAGGTTCGATTTATTCCTGGTTATTATTCATCTTGATTCTATTACTCTGGGAAATGCTGGCCAAGCAAATGTCCGAGCTGGTACTTCCAGCACCATCCGTTGTGTTCAACACACTGATAGAGGGATTAACGAGCGGTTACTACACTCCCCATATTCTCCGAACAAGTTTGGAGATTGTCATCGGCCTTTTTCTCGGGAGTTTGTTAGGAATCCTTACGGGCATTTGGATGGGTGAAGTGGAGTTTATTCGAAAGCTATTATTTCCTTATGTGATAGCTAGTCAAGCTGTTCCCAAACTGGCACTGGCACCATTATTTATTCTTTGGTTTGGTTTTGGAATGACATCAAAAGTTGTCATAACCGGTTTAATTTGCTTTTTCCCGTTAATGGAAAATACCGTTACCGCCATTCAATACACCGATCCAAAAAAATTAGAATTGTTTCGTGTGTTAGGGGCCAACCGATGGCAAACCTTGTTTAAATTAAAAATACCTGCTGGGCTGCCTAGTATCATGGCTGGTTTTCGGGTTGCTGTTGTCCTCGCTGTTGTCGGTGCCGTAGTGGGTGAATTTATCGGAGGCAGTGAGGGATTAGGTGCTTTGATTATTGCTTCACAAGGGATGATGGACACACCTTTAATGTTTTCCGTGCTTATGTTAATTACGTTGATTGGAACCTTTCTCTATCAACTCATTTATTTTATAGAACGTCGCTTATTTAAATATAGAAAACAGTGAGGAGTTTAGTACAAATGAAATTGAAACGAAGTATTACAGCAATTGCCATGGTCCTAATCTTGTTGTTAACGGCTTGTGGTTCAAAAGACACTAAACAGCAAGCCACAGCGGGAACAGAGTTGGACACAGTAAAAATCGCGAGCTGGAGTCAGCCGATTTCAGAACAAACGAACCTGCTTGTCAGCGATGAAAAAGATTTTTTTAAAAATGAAGGTTTAAATGTTGAATTTATTCCGGGTGCAGGCGGCGGTGATGCCATTAAAAATATCCTTACTGGTAAGGCTGATATTGCCTTTACTGATCCAGGTTCGCTCTATTTTGCCTTAAACCAAGGGGAGAATTTAAAAGTCATCTATAATATTTATCCTCAAAACGTATTTAATGTTGTTTCTTTAAAGGAAAGCAACATCACGAAACCTGAGGATTTAAAAGGGAAGAAGATTGGAGTATACAGCCTTTCTAGTGGTACTAGGCAAAATCTTCTTGTTCTATTGAACCAAGCTGGCCTATCCGAAAAGGACGTTACGATTGTTGAAACAGGTCTCTTGAATTTTGCCCCGTTAATGCAGGGGCAGGTCGACGCAACAGCAGCCACAGACACTGGCTTAGTGACAGCAGCAGAAAAGGGATTGGCGGATGTTAATGTACTGGAGGTGAAAAATTATCTTAATATCCCTAGTGATATCTTCGTGGTTTCAGAAAAAACATACAATGAAAAAAAGGATATGTTGAAAAAGTTTGTTAAAGGCTATCAAACGAGTGCGGAGTGGATGATCAGCCAGCCCGAGGAAGCTGCTGCTTTAGCAGCTAAACATGCGATTGATGGCAAGGATCAAAATCATAATTTAGAAATTATTAAACTGCGAAACGAAGCCGGTACTTCAAAGGCTACAAGCGAAAGAGGCTTAGGTGCATTAGAAGTGGATGTTTTGCAGCAGGGTGCTGATATCTATCACGAGCTTGGACTAATTGATAAGGAATTACAAATGTCAGAATTTATCGTTGAAGACTTTACGAAATAGGGTGAGCTTGTGAAAAAATTTGAGAATAAAACAGTATTAGTTACTGGTTCAAGTAGAGGAATTGGTGCAGCCATCGCAAGAGGTTTTGCAGTAGAAGGTGCCACGGTCATTGTTAATTATCTTCAAAATGAAGAAGCTGCAGAAAAAACAGTGGCTTCTTGTCTTGAGCTTGGTGGTGATGCTTGGGCGATTCAAGCAGACGTTACGTCTGAATCGGATGTTAACCGTATGATGAATCAAATTGAGCTAGAAGTAGGCAAATTAGATGTAGTCGTCAATAATGCCTTTAAACCCTATGTCTTTAATCCCGAAACCCGAAAAATGTTCTCGCAAGTAAAATGGGAAGACTATCAGGAACAAATCGATGGAGCAGTAAAATCTACTTACTATGTATGTCAACAAGCCGTCCCCTTAATGAAAAAACAAACCAGGGGAAGCATTGTTAATATCGTAACAAACTTAGTACAACGCCCCCTCATTCCTTATCATGACTATACAACCGCTAAATCTGCATTAATTGGGTTTAGCCGCAATTTAGCCGTTGAAGTTGGGGCATTCGGAATTCGAGTGAATTGTGTAGCACCTGGTTTGGTGTATCCAACCGACGCAAGCAGAGAAACGAAAGAAGAAGTAAAAGAAATGATTATTTCTCAAACACCGCTTAGGAGAATTGCACAACCTGACGATATTGTCGGGCCTGTCATGTTCTTATCTTCGGAATGGAGTCAGTTTATGACAGGGCAGACACTGATTGTCGATGGCGGGCTGGTAATGAGTTAGGTAAGTCTTTCAAAATTATGTAAATGATTAGTAGCATATTCGGGGCCCTATAGCTGGGGCCTCTTTTCCTATTTTGGCTGAGAAAATTCTTTTTTCGTCCTTATAGTTTTTTTGAAACTTCATAAATAGGCTTTTGTATTAGTAGCAATACCCAGCCATTATACATATTTTGTTGGAGAAGGTATAGCAGTGTATTTACCTATATTTCAGGATTGTTCTGTGCCCGTTTCCTGTAGCTGCGCCCTTTTTTTAAAATATAAGGAGGTATATAGAATGAATGATTTCCAAAGTCAACTCCAGGGCTTAAGTCTTGGGGATTTCCAAGCAACCGAGGCAGTTCCTTTTGACCCAAGCATGTACTACACTGATCCAAATCGATTTGGTGGTCTAGGCGGTATTGGTGGTTTAGGCGGTGTTGGCGGTATTGGTGGTATTGGTGGTATTGGCGGTATTGGGCGATGTTTTAGTTGCTTTAGTTGCTTTAGTTGCTTTAGTTGCTTTAATTGCTTCCACAATTGCTTCCACAATTGCTTCCACAATTGCTTCCATAATTGCTTCCATAATTGCGGTGGACATCGTTGCCATAATTGCGGCGGAGGACACAATTGCGGCGGAGGCGGTCATCGTTGTGGTGGCGGAGGCCATCGTTGCGGCGGTTGATAACAATAGATTTTTAACAAAGACTCCACCTAGAAATGGAGAGGAGAAGAGCCCTTGCAGTTTTTGCAGGGGCTTCTTCTCTTCAACAATTAACATAAGGGACAAATTGCAGTACATAGGATGATAGTGATGATAATTAAAAATGAAGTATGCTAAGGCTAAGGAGGAGCGGAAATGACAAATATGAACCCTTCTGTGCGTCTGAAGGTGAAAAGGGACACGTTTTTTCTCCCTGATCCAAACAGTGGTGTGTATTTTCGGAACAATATAAGCTCATTTCGTATGGAAGGCAGTATGATCGATCAATGGGTTGAAAAGCTGATACCAATGTTTAATGGCGAGTATACCTTGGAATATTTGACCAACGGATTGCCGGCGGCATACCGAGATAGAGTGTTTGAAATTGCAGAGGCACTATATCGAAATGGGTTTGCTCGAGATGTTAGCCAAGACCGTTCCCACCAATTGAAGGAACATGTTCTAAAAAAGTATGCATCTCAAATTGAATTTGTAGACAATTTGGTTGATTCGGGGGCGTTTCGTTTTCAGATCTATCGTCAGGCAAAAGTGTTGGCAGTAGGCTCTGGTCCTTTTTTTGTTTCATTGGTTTCTTCCTTACTTAATTCTGGATTGCCCAAGTTCCATATGCTAATCAATGACCGGGTTCAAACCAATAGAAGGCGGTTGATGGAAATTGTGGAACATACGCGTAAAACAGACGCTGAAGTGGAGATGGAAGAGGTCACACTAAACCAGCAAGGGGAAATTTCCTGGGAGGAGATTATAAGACCGTTTGACTATATTTTGTATGTGTCACAAAAGGAAGATGTAGAGGAACTCCGGCTTCTACATAGGGTTTGCAGGGAAGCGGGTAAAGCGTTTCTCCCTGCTATTTGCTTAGAACAGGCGGGTTTAGCGGGTCCGTTAGTGTATCCAGACTCAGAAGGGTGCTGGGAGTCTGCATGGCGGAGTATTCACCAATCAGCTCTCTTTAAAGACCAGCCATTATCCGATTTTTCTTCCACAGCTGGAGCTATGCTGGCTAATGTTATCGTATTTGAGTTGTTTAAAGACGTTACGGGTGTGTCCGAAAAGGAGCAGAAGAATCAATTCTTTCTTCTAGATTTGGAAACGTTAGAAGGAAACTGGCACTCGTTTATGCCTCATCCATTGGTAACAGGACGGTCAACAACTAGATTGGTAGAAGATATTGATTTGCGACTAGCAGACCGCATGGAGAGTGTCGATCCAGGTAAATTACTTTTTTCCTTCAACCAGTTGACATCAAAGGTAACAGGGATTTTCCATATTTGGGAGGAGGGGGATTTAGGGCAGCTTCCGTTAGCTCAGTGCCGAGTTCAGGTATTCAACCCATTGGCAGATGGACCAGCTGAACTAATTGAAGATATTGTCTTATCAGGTCTGACACATGAGGAGGCAAGAAGGGAAGCAGGTTTATCAGGAATCGAAGCGTATGTTTCACAACTAGTGGGTCTGCTCGACCTACCTCCGGAAGTTGAAGTTGGAGCTGGTGAAATGTTCGCGGAAAGTGTTTGTAGAGGATTGCAAAGATGTTTGGACCAAGAGTTAATCAAACAAAGCCTTGAACAGAAATATTCAGTTTCGAAGGTACAATTGAGTACGGTAGAAGATGAACGCTGTCGGTTTTATTTGCAGGCACTGACCACGTTGCAGGGAGCACCAACTATAGGGATAGGCGAGGAAGTATCAGGATTCCCCGTGGTGTGGATTGGTACAAATGACGGATGGTATGGCAGTGTTGATTTGAATATTACTAGGGCTTTACGAAATGCCCTTCAACAGGCACTTACCAAAATCCAAAATGAACAAGAAATCGTTACTGCCCGATCCTTGGAAGTTTCGTCCATGCTTTTAGATGAAAAAGTTCCGCTGAGCGTTGAAATTCCTGCTTGTGAAGAGAGGATACAATCCGAGGACTTGCTGAGCGCTATGGAAATCTTGGAACAGAACGGAAAGCAGTTGTTTGTATATGAATTAGAACTAGAACCCTTTTTGAAAGAGGGATTGGCAGGGATCTTTGGCGTATTGGTTCAAGAGGAGGGATTAAGGTGAGTGCGGTCGTTTTGGTTGTTGGTGAAGGGATGCTGGCAGACCACATGTGTGAAGAAATGTCATCTCAATACTTGGTATTTCGCCAATCCGATTTCGGAGCATTAATACCGGTCGGGATTGATTTGGCTTTAGTTTTACATGATGCATGGAATCCGTTTATTCATCAAAAAGCTGAAGAGGTGTTTCGCCAAACCAACACTCGTTGGCTGCGAGGCTTTGTTAATTTTGGAGAGGGGATTATTGGTCCTTTGGTTCACCCAAATCGGTCAGGATGCTCTCAATGTGCTGAATTGCGGCGTCATATTACAAGAACCGACCGCACAGAAGTATGGGAGCTACAAAAGAGGTTAGAGTTATCTGGAGGAATAAAGCAGGAAGCTTGGGCGACGCGCTCGGGAATATTACAGATGGCCCACTTAATTGGGGCGGAAGTACAAAGAATTATGCAGGGTGATGAGGCTTACTCGGAGGGAAGGGTATGTTATATTAACTTGAAAACATTGAAAAGTTCTTGGCATAGGTTTCTGCCAGTTCCCTTGTGTCAGGTGTGTAGTCAATTACCCGACGATTCACCAACTCTGGCTCAAATTACACTGCAACAAAGTCCCAAGGTATCCAGCGACAGTTATCGCAGCCGTTCGTTAGATGACCTGAATAACGTTCTTGTTAAAGACTATCTTGATGATCGAACAGGCCTTTTGAATGATAAAATGGTTAACCTCGTGCACACATTTGCTGATGTAAGTGTCAATTTACCTATGTTCGAGGGGGACGAGGGAACAGCAGGACGGACTAACTCCTTCGCTGTAAGTGAGTTAACAGCTATTTTGGAAGGGTTGGAGCGATACTGTGGACTAAAGCCCCGTGGCAAAAAGACAGTGGTACATGATAGTTATAACCATTTGAAAAATCAAGCACTCAATCCGATAGAGGTTGGTGTACACGCCAAAGAACAGTATGAGAGACCTGGTTTTCCGTTTACAGAATTTGATCCAGATCGCCCGATTGATTGGGTATGGGGATATTCACTTTTACAGGAACGTCCGATACTTGTTCCAGAGTTGCTTGCCTATTACAGTTTGGGCTGCGGGTCACGTGGATTTGTATATGAAACTTCCAATGGATGTGCGTTGGGGGGAAGTCTGGAAGAAGCCATTTTCTACGGTATTTTGGAAGTGGTGGAACGTGATTCGTTCCTGATGACTTGGTACGCGCAGATGTCCCTACCACGTCTTGATCCAGCCTCCATTGAAGACGAAGAGCTTAAGTTAATGATTGAACGAATGCGTGCGGTCGCGGATTATGATCTATATTTGTATAACTCTACGATGGAGCATGGGATTCCAAGTATTTTGGCCATAGCGAAAAACAGAAAAGATAAAGGGATGAATCTTATCTGTGCGGCCGGATCTCATTTGGACCCGGTACGGGCGGTGAAAACGGCGGTTCACGAGTTAGCGGGTATGATGCTGTCTTTGGATGAGAAATTAGAGGCGCACCGGGAGGAATATGTGCGAATGTTGCATGATTCTACCTTGGTGCAACAAATGGATGACCATGGCATGCTGTACGGTTTGCCGCAATCAGAAGAGCGTCTGCAATTTTTGCTTGACGAAAATCGCCCAATGCGACCATTTCACGAGGAATTACAGTGGAAGTCAAAACATTTAGATCTTACTGAGGATCTTCAGGATATTCTTCAAGTTTTTCGGCGAATAAATCTCGATGTGATTGTGGTTGACCAGACGACACCGGAAACAATCCGAAACGGGCTCTATTGTGTAAAAGTACTAATACCGGGGATGCTGCCGATGACATTCGGACATCACCTTACTCGCATAACAGGGCTGGAAAGAGTGTTCAGGGTACCTATGGAACTAGGATATTCAAATGAACCGCTGACAGCCGAACTGCTAAATCCACATCCTCATCCGTTTCCATAAGCAGTCACTAGGAGGATAGAGTATGATTCTTGATGAGTTTCTGCACAATTTACATTTTGACATTGAAAAAGCAAGCATCCCGAATTGGGAAGTGGATTGGGAAGATGGACCACTTCCTTATAAACTATACCGCGGATTGCCTGTGGTCCCATTATCTTTAGAAGTACCACTGACACTTGAAGGACATAAACAACCCTTAAAGCCTGACCTGCGTCAAATGGGGCATTTTCTTTGGTATGTTTATGGCCTTACTCAATTTAGCCAAATGGTCTTTAACTTGGATCCTTCAAAGAATACAACAGAACGAATGCAATCAAACAGGAGGTTTGCTCCCTCGGGCGGAGCTCTGTATCCAAATGAATTATACGTATATTTGAAAATCGAGGATTTGCCATTTGGTGTGTATCATTATGATGTGGCACACCATCGCTTAGCATTACTGCGAGAAGGAAATTACGATTCCTATATTGCCAGGGCTCTTGGTAATCGTTGTGAGATTTCATCATGTTTTGGGACGGTTTTTGTAACGACCATGTTTTGGAAAAATTTTTTTAAATACAACAATTTTGCCTACCGACTGCAGGGGTTGGATGCGGGTGTTTTAATTGGACAATTATTGGAAGTATCGAAACGATTTGGCTTCGAATCGGGCGTATACTTCCAATTTCTTGACCGGGCCATGAATCATTTACTTGGATTAACTGAAAAAGAGGAGAGCGTGTATGCTGTCATTCCTCTATCGGTGGAACCTACTATTTGGTCAGCCAATGGGGGTGAAAAAGACAGAATTGTTACTGCAGATGAGTTAAGTCGAGAATTGACATCGATTCATCCAAATCATTATGTCCGGTCCCAAAGGGTCAAAGAGTATCCGATGTTAACCAAGTTAAATGAAGTGTCCATGTTGGATTCTACAACAAAGTTTCCTTTGATCATGGCGAAGGAAAATGTAATTAGTGAGGGTCAAGCCGTATCTTTGCCTCATGCTGAGAGGCTCCAGTATGATCTGGGATCTGTATGTCGAAACCGATTTTCTCCAGATATGGATTTCATATTGGGAAAGGTAAGTCAAGTCGAACTGGCAAATCTGCTACACGAGGCAACGGATTCCTTTTTGTATCGAAATGATTTGGAGGTTGTCCATCAGAAGCATAAGCCGCGTGTGTCACTGAATGTCTGTTTATATAATGTTGAAGGAATTCCTAATGGTGCGTATCAATACGACAGCACTGCTCATGTATTACATCCGGTCCAACTAGGAGATCATCGACTCCTGCTGCAATCTGGTATGTCGTTATATAATGTAAATTTGCTCCAAGTGCCACTGTGCATACATGTCACTGGAGTTAAGGATTACTTTAAAACTACACTCGGATACAGAGGATATCGAATCCAACAAATGGAAGCAGGGATGCTCGTGCAACGATTACTCTTATCAGCAGTAGCCAGTGGAATGGGTGGGCACCCGCTCCTCGGATATGATTCCAACCTGTGCGATGAAATTTACAAGATGGAACCACAAGGAAACACCAGCTTAATTCAAATTCCGATTGGTCCCCATCGACATCGTCCTTGGTTATTGGGAGGTTTGTGTAGTTAATAGCTTTACAAATAAAAATCAACTTTGTTAAGCAGCTTAAAACTTCAAAAGTAAGGAAAAAATATATAATTGAGAAAAGGTTTATGAGGAATAACAGACGAATAAATAAGTAACGGCATTTCTACTAGTTACATAGAAATGTCGTTATGTTATTACATAGTTTTAAGAAAAACAAACATTAGCAAGATAGAGGAGGTTCAAATAGATGGACCAGTACCCACCGCTAATTAAAATCTCGGAGGATATCTATCAACTAGTTGTTCGGTATCCGTTTGGAATGTTTGAAATGAACAGTTACTTAATCCGAGGAGAAAACGGCTTTACCATCGTCGATACAGGTAGTGAGGCACTAGAATCCATCGAACTATGGGAGAAAACATTAGCATCAGGAATCATTGTCGAAAAATTAGTGTTAACTCATGCCCATCCAGATCATTGTGGACTTGCTAGATGGTTTCAGGAACAACATCACATTCCAGTCTTTATTTCAAGTTTAGGTTACCAAGAATTACAGAAAAAACGAAACAATAATAGGGTTAATTGGCTTCACAGTTTCCTAACATCACATGATTGTCCAGAATTAACTCAAAATATGGGGAACTCGGAAGAGGCGGCATATGAATTTGAACCTGATGGAGTATTTGAAAACCAGCAACCTATCAAACTAGGAAATGATACGTATGAAACCATTTGGACCCCAGGACATTCTTATGACCATTTCTGTTTTTATAACGCAATTCAGCAGGTAATGCTGACAGGGGATCATGTGTTAGCTGGACTTTCACCGATCGTAGCGCTATGGACAGAGAACGATGAGAATCCAATAAAAGATAATTTTTCCTCTTTAGAAAAATTAAAAGCATACCCTACCAAGCTTGCACTTCCTGGTCATGGTGAACTTATTTACAACTTGAACGAACGGATAGATGAAATGATAAAGAGTCACAACTATCGCTTACAGCAAATCTTAAATTTTGTTGGAAGTGATGAAAAGACAGCGTGGCAAGTTTGCCAGGACATCTACGGTTCTCTTAGTAATACCAAATTCTTTGCTCCTCTTATGGCCACGATAGCAAGACTTATTTTCCTTGAAAAAAGCGGGGAATTACATAGTGAGTTGAGAAGCGGGAAATGGTACTTTCAGTCGAAGCAGTAAAAAGTAAGCATTATAAAAAACAAGTCTGCCCCCGATTTACGGAAGCAAGGGGGACTTGCTTTTTTGAAAATCTATTTGTTTACATCCGCTCTTTATTCGATATTGAAAGAGAGGTTGACTTTTATTTTGTTACATAGAAAATAGTTTCAAGTTGTCCATCAGGCATTGTTCTATGTTCTACGTTTGTAACATTTAATTTATAAGTTGATGCAATATAAGCAATAGCAGTATTGTCGAACCAAGGTTGCATACCAACTGCATAAATCCATCCTGCATTTTGTGATGTGTTTACAGAACCTTCAGTAGTATATTGACCTTGTGATTTTGCCCAAGTAATCCAATCTTGAGTCATAGTTTCATCTGTCCACTCTATTGGCTTTTCAATATCTACTTCAGGCTTTTCAATATCTACATTATCAGATAAAATGTGATATTCTACCATAAGATATAATTCATTGGTTTCTTTATCGAAAGATAACACACTAACCTCTTCACCTACATAACCAATATCATTTGAATTATAACCGTCTTTAAACATTCTTAATTGCTTTTTAGTAATATGATTATCCTCAACATTCGTTACATGAAAAATCTCATAATTTTCATCAGCATTTACCCAGCTTAAAAAATTATCCCCTTTGAAAGCTTCATCCACTTTCCAAAAAAATGCATTACCAGTTGGATCAACAGTTTCACTAGAACCTTTAGCAAAACCATTTCCTGCAAAACCTGTTAGTAAAATTGCTGCCACAGTTAAACCTGTTAATAATTTTTTCAAATGGGTAAATCCCCCTTATGCTTTGCACATTATACTTTGTATTGTATTATCTCTCAACCACATTCTTATTATTATATTTACAACGACAGTTTTCTAATTGTGGTAGCTAGAAGCATTGATTGTAAGTAAGAATTCTCACTCATGATCAGGACATCCTATAAACAGGAGGGATAGATCATGTGTTTTCGAGTACTATTATTATTCATCTTTATCTGTTTTCATTTTTCATCGTTGGCCAGTGCTGACGTTCCACTAACGGCAGCATTTATCCGTGACCATCAGCTTTGGATCAAAAAAGAGATCAAGAAGTCCAACTCACAAAAGGACAATATATACTTTCTCCAAAATGGTCATAAGATGGACGTTTTATTGCGTATCTTGATGGCGATGAGCAGGGAGAGAAATCAAATTTATACATTTATGACACAAAGGAAAAAGAAAGCTTCCAGCCTTATGTAACCATTGAAACATCCGATTTTAAGTGGTCGCCGGTAAAAAATCAACTAGCCTACAATTCACGCGGTATATTAAATGTTACAAAAGAAAAGAATGGCCGGCCGCATGGATTTGAAAATGTTTCCCTAGGTGTTAGTGATTTTGAATGGTTTCCGAACGGGAAAGAATTTATTGTTTCCTCACAATCTAATTTACTTCCTACGGGATGGGGACCTGTCCCCCTGTTTAGAATTCCTGTAGATGCCAATCTTAATACAGAGAAAATGAAGCCTTTTTATACGATTCAAACTGATGAATCCGATTTGTTTGCGATATCTGCTGATTATTTTAAATGGAGTTTTGATGGAAAGTGGGTTAGTTTTTTAGCAATGCCTACTGCTTCCTGGTCCAATGATAGCAATACCTTATGTGTCTTATCTTCACAAGGAGATCAATTTCAAGCGGTTGGAAAAATGCTATGGTACAAAGATTGGATCAAGTGGTCAGCTTCAGCTAATCAACTCGCCTATATTTCAGGAGAAGGCAGATTTTTCGTTGATAACAAAAAAACGAAAATTGCTGAAATGCCAAGTTCATTACAACAAAAGGAATATACTCCTAAGGGCTTCGTTGACCTTGATTTAGAATGGTTCTCTCCAGATAACGTGATTGTAGCACGTGCAAAAGAGAATAAGGAGTGGCACGAAGGACCTGTCCCTACCATGTTTACTGCACTCTATTCCATTAATATTAAATCAGAAGAACAACAGCAGATTTCCTTTCCAAAGGAGAATGAACTGGATGTTGATCCTCAGGTTGTTGGGTCTCATATTACTTGGTTACGCAAAAAGGGCAGGGAACTTAAAGGGGATGTGTGGATAAAGAATGCTTTAAATAATAAAGAACAGATATGGCTGAACAATGTTGATGATGCTCCAGTGTTTTTTACACAGAAGTAATGATCTTCGATCCCCGATTATACAAAAACGGGGATTGTTAGTGCGTTTATGTGACATCACTTTGGTGTTATTTAATATTAGGTATTTTATTGAATAAATTACCTAGTTTTTTTTCTGAACTTGTTTGTAAATTTTCATTGCGATATTCCCCAATCATTTCTACTAACTCTTTACGCGTCACTGGCTGGGTATGTTCCATTAGTTCATAACCTAAACCGCCATCTGATTCAATTGTGGCGGTTTTTACATCACTAATATAAGCTATGCCTTTTTGCCGCAATTTCATTTCTAGTTGATCCGTAGTCATTCGTAGTTTTTTTAACCCATCGATGATGATTTTACCATTTTGGATTACTATTGTTGCATTACCCGTTATATAACGATCTAGGATGTCTAACTTTAGTTGAAGGAATTGGACGAAAATTAAATAAAGTACAAAAATAGTTAATATCACTACTATTTGCCAGAATTTATTTTCTTTAATCGCATGTCCCATTGTGGTTCCGATTGCCAAGGTAATGACAACCTCGAGACTTGACATTTGGGCAACTGATTTTTTACCAGCAATCCTAAGGAGTATGGTGCTAATCAAAAGTAAACTGATGGATTCCCATATAAAAGTAATATTCATTTGCCCACCCCAAGCGCTTTTAGTTTATTTTGTATCAATTACATCCTATTCAAACACGATTTCAGATAATGTATTAGTCAGTCAGCTAAAAGCATACTAATTAGTATTAAATGTCCCTTTGGCCTTACCTAAGGGGTTAGGTGGAATCATTCATGTATATGTTTTTTTATTTATTATTAGCCATAATTGGCGGTACTTGTATTGGATTACAAGCCGGGATAAATGGTGTGTTGGGAAAAAAGATTGGAGTAATTGAAGCTTCTTTTGTTTCGTTTTTTATCGGAACGATGATTCTTTTATTACTCGTTATCTTTGCGGGTAAAGGGAACATATTAAATGTAACCAATGTTCCGAAGTGGCAGCTGCTGGGTGGAGCGCTCGGAGTTGCATATGTATCAATTATGGTAGCTATCGTACCGAAAATTGGCGTCGCATCCGCCATCACAGCAGTCATTGTTGGACAGTTAATTATTAGTGTTACCCTTGATCATTTTGGCATCTTCACAAATCAACGAATACCGATTGATTGGTACCGTATTTCTGGATTGTGTTTATTACTCATCTCATTATTATTAATATTTAAAGGTAACATTAAATGGTTTTAAAAAAATAATATATCAATTGCATCATAAATGTCCATCGCCTATGGAGTATCAATGTTCATCCAAGGTGCAGGACTCTTTTTTTTGCATAGGGATTTTTCCTCAATTGGCCAGTGATAATATAGGTATCTAGATTTGTTTTATGATGTGATGAATAAATGTTGTCATTATAGCTTTATAGTTTTACTTTATATTTGTAAAATGGAAGAGTATAAAAATAATAAAAATCGTATATTGTCAGTTAAAAGGGAAGTGTCAGCGTAATGCTTTATATCAGAAATATCGAGAAAATTATTGAAGAAACTTTAGAGCAGCACAAATTAGATCTTAACTATGAAATTAACAATAAACTCACTGTACCCATGAGTTATAACGTTTCAACAAACACGATTAAATTTAATTACCTTCAAGTTAATGGTTATATTAATAAAATTAGAATTAAAGATACAGATGAAAATGTTGTTAAAGTTATACTTTATCATGTAATTGGATATTATTTAGATTTTAAGAAAAACAAACATGATTTGAGAACCTTAAAGTATGGTGAAGACTACGAAATCGCAAAGCTTAAGATGGAAATAGAAACGAATGCCTGGGTGTATGGGAGAACATTGGTACCTGAACAATTGTTACATTCATATGATCAGGTACGTGAACTAGATAAAAACCTCGTACATGGTAAACTAACGAATATATAATGATATTTTTCTCCTTAAATAGCATTTTAAACTTATGTCAGAGAGGGAGAGGTGTAAATAGTTGAGAGCAGATGCTGTTTTCGAAGGCGGTGGGGCAAGGGGAATTGCCTTTGTCGGAGCCATTCAAGCAATGGAAGAGGAAAAGGTAGAATGGCAAAGAATTGCTGGAACCTCAGCTGGAGCCGTAATCGCTGCTCTTTTAGCTGCCGGCTATAAAAGCTTTGAGATTAGAAAGCTTCTTAGTGAACTAGATTTTTCTAAGCTTCGAGGCAGGACGATCATGAATCGAATTCCCATTATTGGCAGTTTACTTGAACTAATGTTCAATCTAGGTATATATAAAAATGATTATTTGGAAGCCTGGGTTGATTCACTTCTTTTAAAAAAGGGTATTAATACATTTGCGGATCTTCCAGCCGAGAAGTTAAAAATCATCGCTTCTGATGTTTCGAATGGACAAATGTTTATTTTGCCGGATGATTTAGAGCGCTATGGAATGACCCCCGCAGATTTGAAAATTTCAACTGCCGTTATGATGAGTGCATCGATTCCATTTTTCTTCCGTCCGGTTATTTGGAAATCGAAAGATCGTAACAAATCCTACATATTAGATGGCGGTTTGCTGAGTAACTTTCCAATTTGGATTTTTGATACGCCAAATCCTCAGTTTCCCACCTTCGGCTTCCGTTTTGTAAAAGACAAAGTTAGTATAGATCCAGTAATACCAACACCGCTGCATCTTTTTAAAAATATTTTTAGAACGATGCTGCAAGCTCATGATTTACGACATATGAACGAAGATACACTAGAGCGCACAATTAAAATTCCAACAGGGGACATCAACGCAACTGATTTTAAACTGAATAAGGATGAAATCGATTTTCTCTATCATTCAGGCTATTCATCCACAAAAAAGTTTTTATCGGGGTGGGATTTTGAACAACATAAGGCCAATAGAATTGCAAAGATTAAAGAAGACAAGGGGGCTAGATAACGCCCTTCCATAAAAAAATAAAGGGTTCCGTTTTCTAGTGCATTCTTATTAAAAGACACCGAATTGACGTATGAACAGTCATACGTCTTTTAGCCTTCTAAGAAATATTATTAAGGTAAGCACCTGTACAGATCAATAGGCGGAGAAATTCCGCTTAATGAGTAATTAGTATAAAAAAAAGCTTTAATAGATGGAGAAATTCCGCCTATTGACTCGAAAAATACGAAAATGGGAGATTTTTCTTTGATTTAGCGGAAAACCTCCGCTTATTTACCCCGAAACTAACTTCATTTAGCATTTAACCGGAAATTCTCCGCTTATTTTACTCTTGCTAATTAATCGAATTAAGGACAAGACATCTTAACAAAAAGAGAGTGACTTTTTTTTCAAAAATCTAATAGAACCTCATTTTGGTGCAAAACAACTAAGGTGTTTTTTATGTCAATACGACTGTCATTTCAGCACGTATTTTAAGAAAAGCACCTCAAAGGATCCCATTCCATAAAAAGAAAGACGTTTTTTTATTTCCACCACTGCCACCATTTCTTTTGCTGTGCAGCTGCAATCTGTTTTCTAGTTTCCTCTAGCATGAAATTACTACGCTCCTCCAATAGCTGCTCCGTTCGTTCCACATACTTTAAGATTTTGTTTATCTTATCTTCTAGATATGCTTCCCGTACGGCTTTCTCCTTTAGGAGTGTGAGTAAATCCATGTTGATGCGCTCTAAATTTTCGATCCGTTCCAAAAAATCATCCAAATCACCATTTTTCGTCATGATCTGGTCAGGCATAAGTTGTACTGGTTCTTCTTCTGTAACCTCGACTGTTATATCCGCTACAGCTATCCCTGTCATAATCGCTTGGGCCGAAAGTTCCAACGTCATCCCCTCTTGACTGCATAATTCTATGAATTTGCGAATCGTGTTAATATCCTTTTCAAAATAGCCCCGATGTCCTCTGCTATTACGGTGAATAGGATACCCGTGTCCTTCTAATAGAGTGGCATACTTTCGTAATGTATTGCTATCAATGCCCAGTAATTCTTGTACATGACTAGGGGAATATAGTTCCGTCATAACAAAGCCTCCTCTATTACTATGAATTTATGAATCATTCAAAAAATATGTAGATAAGGTCATTATAACAAGTGATCGTTAAGTTTTTGTCGAACCAACGGATAGTTACCGATTTGTAATTAGAGTGTTAAACATTTGAAACATTTAGTGTAAAAAAATTCTATTCAACGTGATGTATATCACATCAGTGGAAGGGAGGTATCCCTTAAAATAACATTAAGACGATAACAAAGGGGGAAATGAAATGTTTCTAACTTGGTTGATGTGTATTAGTTATTTTATTGGTTCTTATTATATTTGCGTTTTTATTTTTGATCGACTTAAGGAGAAAGATCAAGCTGACTTAGCTCAATTAGAATCTCAATTTATAAACATTTCCGTAAATCCTACAAAATCTATGAAACAAGCAGTTTAATTTAAAAAATAAAACCGTGTTAAAAATGACAGCCAAAAGGCGTACTCAGATGCCTTTTGGCTTTTTATTATGAGAATTTGTAAACGTTTTTACTATAACTAACGTATTAACTTGTAGTTGTGCTATTATTAATGTTGAAATTCGAGAGTGGAGAGGATATCCATTGAAAATTAATGCATTAATTGCCAACAATATCAACAAATTAGATGCCTCCATACCAGTAGACCAATCACTAGGAATTGCGGGATTGTCTGGTTCAGGTAAAACCACATTCTGTCAAACCATCGGTGAAGAATCCAAGAAGCGTCTTGTTTCCCTGTTACCAAAGGCTGAATATCAGTATCTTTTTTCCAATATCATGGAAACAAATTTCAGTGCAATTAAGATGGAAGACATGCCGTTGGTCCTTTTTCTCGGAAAATCATCGATATCATCCAATCCACGTTCGACCATTGGAACGCATACAGGAGTCTTTAGAGAGATAAGGGAATGCTTTGCGGATAAACATCATCTTTCCCCAGAAGTTTTTTCCTTTAATAATGCATTAGGCTGGTGTCCAGATTGTAAAGGTCGCGGGACCACCAAAAATGTTGAATGTCCAAAGTGTAAAGGCAGGCGCTATAGCCAGGAAGTTGAGCAGTACAAGCTTGAATTATTTGGTCAGCCACATAGTATTTCCGATGCAAACAACTTAAGCATTGAAACTATATATTCTCTAGGAGAAGAATTACATATCAGTGAAGGTAAGCTACATATACTTCAAAACATTATCAATATGAATATCGGTTACTTAACCTTAAATCGGATTATGGGTACCTTATCGGGTGGAGAATTAACTCGTCTTTACCTGGCAGAATTCATGGCTGCAAGCGAAAATACGGTGATTATTATCGATGAAATCTCCGTCGGTCTCGATCACCAAACATTATTGAAAATTTTAGAACAGATTAGAAAATTAGGTTTTAAAAATCAAATTTGGCTCATTGATCATTCAGACACTGTACTCGACGCAACGGACGAGCAATTGTTCTTTGGACCTGGAAGCGGGAAATATGGTGGTAAACTTGTCGACGAATCACCACGCCCAATACCAATCATTTGGGAACGAGATCCTGCACCTCCAACAGAATACTATCAATTTCGTGACCTGTACTGCCGTAATATTCAAATGGCAGAAATTGAAATTCCTAAAAATAGACTTATTACGTTTACAGGTGAGTCTGGTAGTGGTAAATCGACGCTGGTTAACGAGTGTATCGCTAAAGATTTTTTGAAGCGTTATCCAAAAGACAAGCTGGTAATCGTTGGGCAGGATCGAAACCAATCAATCACCAGTCGCTCTACGGTCGCTACTTTTCTTGATATAAAAAGAAAACTCACCAAATATAGTGATGACATTGATGATATTTTTCAGCGTTCGATT
Organism: Neobacillus driksii; assembly: GCF_013409995.1. GTDB lineage: Bacteria > Bacillota > Bacilli > Bacillales > Cytobacillaceae > Neobacillus > Neobacillus driksii. The sequence continues at coordinate 519,797 of NZ_JACCBX010000002.1, read as the reverse complement.
GAAGATATTATTGAAGAACTACCAAATGAAGACATCGCACATAAACGTTTGAGTTTATTGATTAAACTTGGCCTCGGTTATTTGACGTTAGAACGAAAGACCCAAACTTTATCAACGGGTGAGTTTCAGTGTGTTCATTTAGTATCTGAGCTGTTTGCTAATACAAGGAACCCTCATACGCTGTTTATTTTTGACGAACCTTCAAAAGGGTTGTCACAAAATATCTTAAATCAATTTATTGATAGTGTTAGAGTCATTCTTCAAGACGAGTCTGTCTCCATCATCATGATTGAACACAATGCCTATATGCTTGAAAGCTCAGATTATATCGTTGATTTTGGTAAAAGACAGATTGAACCTGTCACACATTTAGATGTTCTAAGTCATGAAGATTATGTTTGTCATAATAAGCGTGAAGATAACGATACGCCCATTCAAATTTCTTCAACGCTTGGGTTGCAAAGTGGCATTTGCTATCAACAAGAAAATCAAATCGCCTATTTTAAAAATGCTGAAAACATCTATAAAGGCGGCATTTTAAAAAGCTTGTCATCAATGGCACGCTTGATTTATGGAGAATACGAATCTGAAACAATCGCACCTGTTATCGCCATTGATCTAGAACGACATTTGTATAGTCAATATAGTTTTCTCTATGAACTTGGCGGTCTGATTAATCATATTGTGGCGTCTCATCAGACAAATAAAGATACACGAAGCTTCGATTTCTATCTGCAAGACAATCACTGTCCATGCTGCTCAGGCCGGCGTGTCATTGAAAAGTTCAATTTCGATGTGGTCGTACAAGACAAAACCGTACCATTTTGGGACGGGCTATTATATCCCGATGTAATGGAGGTATTAAAATGGTACCAATATCCAAAATTGCAATTCCTTTTTGATGAGATCAAGAATGAACTTGGTCAAGATATTAGTAAAAGCTACAATGAGATGACAGAAGCAGAAAAGCATACCTTTTTATATGGGTATTGGGAAAAGTCATTTTACGATAAAGCAGGTAAGGCACAGAGAACATGGGAAGGCTTTAATATGATCCTGGGGCGTTATATGTTCATTTCGAAATCGATTATTAAAGAGCAAATGAAAGAATCAAAAGAGATGATCACTTGTCCGGTCTGCAAAGGAACCGTGTTAAACCACCATAAAAAACTTCATTTTGGTGATCGTGATATTCGAGAGATTATCCAAATGCCACTTGATCAAGTCATCGAAACTGTAGGCAACTTACCGGAACTTGAAAAACTAAAAAGTATTGTAAGCGGCGATATGGTACTCACAGAAGATGTATCCTTATTGCCCCGGGAAACACAGGTAAGATTGAAGATGTTTGAACTTGAACTCGCAAGCTTTGTTGGCTATGAAGTGGTGTTGCAAAATGCCTTACCATTTTGGGGCAATATAAAAGGCAATATCGAAAACATAAGCAGTAGAAATCTAGTGACTATCTGTGATTTTGACAATATTACTGAAACAAGAGAAGCGATTATTGATAAATATTTTACCAATGGAAAATACAAAAAACTATCGTATGTCTATGAAGCGTTCGGCTACAAGAAAATTGTTACCTTAATCAATAAGATCAAAGCGGCTCATCCATGTCCTTTCTGTAATGGGAAAAAGGTTATTTCAGAAGATAACCTCCATGAAGGCGTACATAAATTATCGGTACCATGTGTGAGTTGTCATGCGAGCGGCATTAACGCTGAAGGGCGCAAGGAAATTGTCGAGGGCATTGAGGTACAAACATGGCTTACTGGTAAAGTAAGTGATGTTGTGTCAGGAAGCCTAGTTACTGAGGCTTTGGCAGATATCCCTATTTTTAATCGTATTCGTGAGTTGAATAAACGAGATATGATGGCAGTTTATCAAGTGCTTGAGCAGTAGTTAAACAATGCTAAGGAGAACTCATTTGCAATTGATCATTGCAAATGAGTTTTTTTAATTTCTAGTTTACAAAGGAAAGCAGGTGTTTGTAAAATTTCAATTTATTTTAGAAAAAGATCAAACCCGATTGTAATCAACCAGCCAACAGCAAGAGTAACGGTGACATATGTACCCAGGTAAAGCAATATTTCCGCCATGTTTCCTCCTATTCTTCCTTCTTCTAAGATATAAAGCCATCATAACAGGGGACTTTTTCAAAATTTGTCGAACCAAAGGATATTAACCAATTTGTAACTAGAATGTTAACTGCCTTTAACATTAGAAATACCCTCAAAACAAACAGGACCTTACTCCCCCAAAAAGGAAAAATATGACTGCTTTTCACCTTAAAGAAGGGTGTGCTTTTTCCCATATCACCTCTCGAAATAATAGGTAACCCTTAACTAGACAATAAATTTAATGTTCCGTAGACTAAAAACTATATTATTTTTCTAGTAATTTACTTAGGGGTAAAAAGTAACTCTACTTAATCGAATAATAGAATGACTACCGAATAATAGCGAATAGTGTAATAGTAGGATTTCATGTAACGGGAGGAATAACCATGTTAGAATTTGATACAAGTATGGACCAATTAGCCACAATTAAAGTAATCGGTGTAGGCGGCGGGGGTAATAATGCCGTAAATCGAATGATTGAGGATGGAGTTGTTGGTGTAGAATTTATCGCCGTTAATACGGATGCACAAGCAATCAAGCAATCGAGTGCAGCCATTAAAATGCAAATCGGGTCCAATTTAACCAGAGGTTTAGGTGCCGGGGCTAATCCAGAAATAGGAAGAAAAGCGGTGGAAGAAAGTAAACACCACATCGAAGAAGTGTTAAAGGGTGCCGACATGGTCTTCGTTACCGCTGGAATGGGCGGTGGGACAGGAACAGGTGCAGCACCTGAAATTGCGAGAATTGCCCGGAAGCTTGGTGCATTAACGATTGGTGTTGTCACGCGTCCTTTCAAATTCGAAGGGCACAAGCGAGCCGTAAATGCAGAAAGTGGAATTAGTGCGATGAGAGAAGCTGTAGATACGTTAATTATTATTCCAAATGATCGCCTATTGGAGATTGTAGATAAAAAAACGCCGATGATTGAAGCTTTCAGGGAAGCGGATAATGTTCTTCGCCAGGGTGTTCAAGGGATTTCTGATTTAATTGCAGTGCCTGGTTTAATTAACCTTGATTTTGCTGACGTGAAAACAGTCATGTCCCATAAAGGTACTGCTCTCATGGGAATTGGCATTGCGGAAGGTAGAAATCGTGCAACGGAAGCTGCGGAAAAGGCATTAAATAGTCCGCTATTGGAAACCTCCATTAATGGTGCACATGGTGTGATCATGAATATTACTGGCGGTAACAATTTAAGTCTTTTTGAAGTACAGGAAGCAGCCGAAATCGTTGCCTCTGCTTCGAATGAAGAATTGAATATGATTTTTGGATCGGTTATTAATGAAAATTTGACTGATGAGATAATTGTAACGGTCATTGCTACAGGTTTCACTGAAAAAGAGGAAACTGAAGTACATAAGCCTTCCCAGCCAGTCATTGAGGAAACGCGACATTCCTATAGGAGGGAGCAACGTATACAATATCAAGAACCAGAGCCCATTATCCATTTCGAAGAAGTTCTAGAATATGATGAACACCGAGAAGAATCAGAGGAATCTGAGGATATTCCAGCGTTCTTGCGTAATCGAAGAAAACGAAATCGTTCCTTTTAAGACTACTTTTTACGAGCTGTAATTCGAATCGTACGGTAGATTGCTTAGGAAGGATTAGGTACATTCATTGTTAAAAAGGAATAGGATAACGGGATAATTCTTTGAAAGGAATGAGCAAAATGAACTATGTTCCTTATTTGTACCCCTATCCTTATCAATATCCTTATTATGTCAACGTTCCAATCGATCACTGTGGAAGACAGATTATGAATTGGGATTACACTGACGAGTTTATATATTCAAATCCAAATCCATATCGACATTGGCACCCTGTTTTCGATGAAAGAAATATTCAATTGAAGGATTATGGAAAAGAGCCATATGTGGTCAATATCAACGAGGCCTCTAAGCAAAACAGCACATTTCGTACGGCAATATGGACAGGAAATCATCTGCAAGTTACTTTAATGAGTATCGGCGTTGGGGAAGATATCGGTTTAGAAGTACACCCCCATATCGATCAATTCTTGCGGATTGAAGACGGTACAGGGATTGTTCAAATGGGTGATTCCAAAGATAACTTAACCTTTCAAGCGCGCGTTTCTGATGATTTTGCCATTATGGTCCCTGCTGGTAAATGGCACAATGTAACCAATACCGGGAATAAACCACTTAAACTTTATTCCATTTACGCACCGCCTCTGCATCCTTTTGGAACTGTTCATAAAACTAAAGCAGAGGCCATGGCTGCAGAAGAAAACCATGCATAACCAACATAAAATAATTAGCCCTAATAAACAGCTTTTTTGTTTATTGGGGCTTTATTACATTCAAATTGAGTCTATAGAGTAAATTCGAATTTTTCTGGTCTTAAAATGGTATAATTTGTAGGCTGGCAGATAAAAAGATGAGGCAGCAGTACCCCGATATAATTTAGAAGAACTGGATTGGGGAATGTTTAACATTAGCGTTAATCATGATACATATCAATACATTTTAATTCCAAAGGAGATCGATATTGATGGAGTTCTGGGAATCAAGCTTTATTGAAAAAGAAACGATGTGGGGATTTGAACCTTCTGACTCCGCAATTTTGACTAAGGACTTCTTTCTTCAAAAGGACGTTAACGACATACTGATACCAGGTATTGGATATGGTAGAAATGCGAAGGTGTTTATCGATAATGGAATTAACGTAACAGGAATTGAGATTTCAAAAACGGCAATCGAATTGGCGAGGCAGAACGGGCTTAATATTGATATTTTCCATGGTTCGGTAACGGATATGCCTTTTGACAATAAACTTTATGACGGTATCTTTTGCTATGCACTTCTTCATTTATTGAATGCACATGAGAGAGAGAAATTTATTAAGGATTGCTACAATCAATTAAAACCAAATGGCTATATGATTTTTACAACTGTTTCAAAAGACGCCCCAATGTTTGGAAAGGGCAAACAACTTGATAAAGACTATTATGAGATTATGGAAGGCGTGAAAATGTTTTTTTATGATTCTGACTCTGTAAAAGGAGATTTTGAAAAATATGGGCTGGTAGAGTTTTCAGAAATAGACGAACCAAATAAGAACATGGAAAATAAACCTTCCATCAACTTTATAATGGTGACATGTAAGAAGGAACTATAGAGTAATCATACAATAATAATAGTTTCCATTAAAAGCAGGATTGCTGGACGACGGGCCAATTGGGGGAGATAAAATGAAGATTGTTATTGCCGGCGGTACAGGTTTTATCGGTAAAAAGTTAACAGACATGCTTCTAACAGAAGGGCATTCTATTGTGATTTTAACAAGAGGTAATCGTGAATCTTCCGGGAAAGTCCAATTTGTAAAGTGGCTAGAGGAAGGCGCTCAACCAGAAAAGGATATCAGACATGCAGATGCCTTTATTAACTTAGCTGGTGTTTCCATCAACGCTGGCAGATGGAGTGAGAACCATCAGAAACAAATCTATGAAAGTCGGATGACTGCAACAGACGAGTTACTAAGAATCATCTCCTTGCTACCCGAAAAACCTTCAGTTCTGGTCAGTGCAAGTGCCATCGGCATTTATCCTGCCTCAATAAAAAATGTCTATACGGAAGTTTCGACAGATCGAGCAAATGATTTTTTAGGGAAGACGGTTCGAGATTGGGAAAACAAAGCGAACCGAGTAGAAGAACATTCTGTTCGTGCGGTTTTCATGAGATTCGGTGTCGTGCTCGGTAAAGAGGAAGGTGCTCTGCCACTCATGGCACTGCCATACCGTTTATTTGTGGGCGGAAAAGTAGGTTCGGGTGAACAATGGGTATCCTGGGTTCATGTTTTGGATGTTGTCCGCGCTATCGTATTTGCCCTTGTAAATGAAGACTTGCGAGGACCCGTCAATGTTACTTCACCATCACCCGTTCAGATGGACGATTTTGGAAAGACTATTGCCTCGGTGTTACATCGTCCACACTGGATTCCTGTTCCTTCTTTCGCTATGAAAATGGTCCTTGGGCAAAAAAGTGCACTCGTTTTGGAGGGGCAGCATGTAGTACCTCAAAGGTTAATAGACTATGGGTTTGAATTCACGTTCCCGATTCTAAAGCTTGCTTTAGACGATCTGCTTACATAGTTTAACTATTTTCGCATTGATTGTTGTTCAGATTGCAACCATGTTCACGAAATCCTCCTCTTAAATAGTTGTCTTTTCGTTTTTAACGAAAGTTAAAAGGTATGCTTTAGTTTTTATTATAGAATATACGAATATATGTTCTTGTTTTAAATAGTTTTATGATATACTAGAAAGGCATAGAATAGGTGTCTCAATAGTGTCGGCATGCTCCCATTGGAAAGGGGGTGCTGCTGTTTGACAATTTTTGAAACGTTCATGATTATGTTTGGTTTTACTAGTTTAGTCATTGCCATTCTGACGTTTAATCAAAAAAAATAACCCACCCATGAGTTTGGAAGCCTCGGGTGGATTATTTATACGCATACTAGCCGATCCTATTGAGAGACCGTCTATTGCAGGACCGACATGTTGCACCATGTTCGGTCTTTTTAGTTTGTGATGATGTCTATCTATATTATAACGAAAAGTAGGAAAAAAGAAACATATATGATGTGTAATCTAATTAACAAATATAGATAGTAAGCGTTTACATTTTATTTAAGAAATAATACCTCTTCTTAAAAGTTCACTTACTGCATGAGAACGATTATGTGCACCAAGCTTTTTGATTGCTGACTTCACATATTGCTTTACGGTTAATTCACTTATATCCATCGCATCAGCCATTTCCTTCATGCTTTCTCCCCAAGAAATCTTTCTCATTACCTCTAATTCTCTTTTACTTAAATTTGGTGTTTCGTCCAAGGTGTTGGTCTTTTCCATGTAATTTCCAACTATTCTCCCGTAATCAGTAAGAGAGGTAAGTGTCTGTTCATCGATTACAGCATGATTAGAAAATTCTGTGGTACATATGTAGCCGATCACCACTTTATCAAAACAAATCGGGGTTACAGCCATTGAATTTACGTTGGGAGTAAGGATATACTTGCTGCTCGTTTGTTTTAAAAATTCAATCCCAGAGCAATACTTGGCTCTTCTTTCTAAGATTGCAGAGTAAATGATGGGCAAAGTACGAATGTTGTCCCGGATATCGTTTATGTAGACAATGCCAGTGGTGTTTAACATGATAATTCCTTCACCCAAATACCCTAAAGGTGAGAAGCGGAATAAATACGAATTCCGTACAGGGTAGATTGACATGTATAATTCTAATATTTTATACAACTTCTCCTCATGACTAGCAGTTTCCTCCAGCTGGCCAACTTTTTCCATCAAGGTATACTGTGAAGCCAAATTATCATCTCCTTTTGGGGGAATCGGTAGATATAAAATTAGGAATATTCAAATTATACAAAATATTTTATTATTTAGATAGTACTTACTATGCTTATACAAAAAAAGATGAAAACTTTTAAAACGAAGGGAAGATGACAATGGCAAATTTAAAACCACAATCACAACTCTACCTAGAGGCATTTAAGCAAATGCCGCCAATCGCTTCATTAGAACCACAAACTGTAAGAGATATGTTTGCGATGGCACCTCCAGTAGAGGTAGAACTAGCACCACTTGCAAAGATTGAAGATCGCCTTGTACCCGTTCAAGACGGAGAAATTAATGTGAGAATTTATACACCGGAAGGGCAGGGTCCTTTCCCGGTTTTTGTATATTACCATGGCGGCGGCTGGGTAATAGGCGATATCGCTACAGCTGATGCCAGTTGCAGAATGTTGGCAAATAAAACCCAAAGGATTGTCGTCTCTGTCGATTATCGACTTGCACCTGAATATAAGTTCCCTGTACCGGTTGAAGATTCCTATGCTGCTTTACAATGGGTAAGTGAAAATGCTGCGGCTTTAAATGCAAACGCTTCCAATGTTGTCGTAGGCGGTGATAGTGCGGGCGGCAATCTTGCTGCTGCCATGACCTTAAAGTCACGAGAAGAAAACGGACCTACCATTGCTGGTCAAGTACTTATCTATCCTGTTACGGCCTTAAGTTATGATTCCCCTTCCTATGAGCAATTTAAAGAAGGATTTGGTTTAGACAGAGACCTTATGATTTGGTTTGGCAATTACTATATCCGTAATGACGAGGACGCTAAGAACGTACTTGTCGCACCTATTTTGGCTGAAGATTTACGTAATCTCCCGCCTGCTTTTGTCCTGACTGCAGAGTATGATGTATTAAGAGATGAAGGGGAGGCCTATGCAGAACGGCTTCGGGAAGCTGGAGTGTATGTGGAAACTTCACGTGAGGAAGGCTTAATCCATGGTTTCTTTACGAATATGGCGGTTTTCCCGGAAGATATTAAAGGGTCGATTGATAAATTTGCTTCCTTTTTAGCAAAGGTAGATCAAGAGGTAAGTAGAGTCTAATTAAGATAGAAGCTGTATCTGAACCTTATATTAGGAGGGAAATGCTAATGTCATCTAAACAAGAAGCGAATCAAATTGCAAGTTTTGACGCAGTTGTAATTGGTGCAGGCTTTTCAGGTATGTATGTGCTTTATCGCTTACGTGAAGCAGGTTTATCGACTCGAGTATACGAGGCCGCCGATGGTGTTGGCGGTACCTGGTATTGGAATCGTTACCCTGGGGCACGCTGTGACTCGGAAAGTATCTACTATAATTATACCTTTTCAGAGGAGCTTTATCGTGAATGGACATGGTCTTCACGGTATCCGGAGCAGCCTGAGATTTTAAAATATCTTAACTTTGTTGCTGATAAATTCAATTTGAGAACCGACATTCAGTTTGAGACCCGGGTACAGGCAGCACAATATGATGAAGACAGTAAGAGATGGCAGATTTCTCTAAACGATGGTACATGCGTTTCAGCTAAGTACTTTATCACGGGTGTGGGATGTCTTTCTGCATCAAACCTACCTAAATTTAATGGCTTAGAAAACTATAAGGGAGATTGGTACCACACAGGGCATTGGCCGCACACAAAGGTTGACTTTACAGGCAAACGGGTTGGGATTGTGGGAACTGGTTCGAGCGGCGTTCAAGCGATTCCGGTTATCGCTGAAGAAGCAGCTCATCTAACCGTCTTCCAGCGGACACCGCAATATAGTGCACCTGCTAGAAATCACCCTTATGACGCAGAATATATCCGAGAGGCAAAAGAGAACTTCCACGAAATTAAGAAGCAAATACGAGAATCCGCAGGAGGAGCACCTGCAGAAGTGCCTACCAATTCAGCGCTTGAGGTAACTCCTGAAGAACGGTTGGCGAAGTTTGAAGAGGCATGGGAGGTTGGCGGTCAAGGTATCTTTACCTCGTTCTATGACATTACCATTAATCCAGAAGCCAATGAACACGCAGCCGAATTCATCCGCTCTAAAATACGTTCCATTGTTACAAAACCGGATGTCGCAGAAAAGCTTTTACCTACCTATTTTTATGGAACCAAGCGTCCGATTATCGACACCGATTACTATGAAACGTATAACCGAGATAATGTTTCATTAGTCGATGTGAAGAAAAATCCAATTGTAGAAATTACGGAAAAGGGAATTCGTACGACTGAAGGAGAATTTGAACTCGATGCCATTGTGTTCGCTACTGGCTTTGATGGCATGACAGGCCCACTGTTAAAAATGGACATTCGCGGTAAAGATGATGTGTCATTGAAGGAAAAATGGAATGGGGGAGAAAATACACGAACCTACCTCGGCGTTGCCAATGCCGGATTCCCAAATTTCTTCATGATTACCGGACCAGAAAGTCCCTCTGTTCTAAGTAATATGCCGGCTTCCATTGAGCAGCATGTGGAATGGGTCTCGGATTGTATTGAATACATGGTTGCAAATAACTTGGAAACTGTGGAAGCAAATGTGGAAGCAGAAGAAGCATGGAGCAAGCATTGCCGGGAAGTTGCGGAAGCCACACTATTCACGAAGACAGAATCCTGGTATACCGGGGCCAACATCCCTGGTAAGACTCGCAGATTCTTAATCTATTTAGGCGGCGTCGGTGCATACCGTCAAAAATGTACAGAAATTGCCGAGAATGGGTATGAAGGATTTACGTTTGAAAAGTCAACTGCGCCTATACAGGGCAGTATAAAATAAATCATTATCCCTAGACATACGTCTAGAGATTTTTGCTATCGAACCAGAAATGGATAATAGATTTGGTCATGAAGGGTTCATGAAGCCCGAAATCATCAGTTACTTCGAAAAAGTGGCTTCATGAAGGGTTCATGAAGCCCAAAATCATCAATTATTTCTAAAAAGTGGTCTCATGAAAGGTTTATGAAGCCCAAAATCATCAGTTACTTCGAAAAAGTGGCTTCATGAAGGGTTCATGAAGCCCAAAATCATCAATTATTTCAAAAAAGTGGTCTCATGAAAGGTTTATGAAGCCCAAAAACATCAGTTATTTCTAAAAAGTGGCTTCATGAAGGGTTCATGAAGCCCAAAATCATTAGCTATTGCGAAAGAATGGTCTCATGAAGGGTTCATGAAGCCCGAAAATTGTGACCATCCTTATAAATAATGTAATAAGGCTACTAAACAAGGGTTTATGGTCACTTGTATAGTAACCTTTTACCATTCAAAATCACGAACCTTCTAGTTTATTCCGAAATTCCACCATCATAAATAAACTCAAAATATCGATTAACGCTGTTGCCTGTTGCATTAGTTGCGGTAATCCGGTAGGTACGATAGTTAGGCGAAGATTCATCAAAATGAATACTCTTTTCAAATGAATTTGGTAACTGTTCTGTGGTCTCCTCGTCTGTAAAATTTAGACTAGCAGCATCCGAGCATCCTTTGAATGTGACATCATGTTCTCCTGCAGGAAGGTGTGTCACAATCTGGGCAGGACTTTCAATGGTTAGTTTTGGGAGTGTAGTATCAGGTGCTTCCTTAAACGTAAGCCCTTTTAGGATGAAATGATAGGAAATCAGGGAAGGGTCTTCTGGTGATTCAGCTGGATTTGATGTTATCACTAACATATAATCTCCTGCTGGCAATTCATTGCCATTTCCATACATCGCTGACCAGTTTTTATCAGTGATGATATAATCGGATCCAAGTGTATCCGGTCCCCAACTGATGTCAATGGTTCCTTTCTTAGAAGTTGAAAATAGGTAATAGTGTGTCTCCAGATCACGATAGATCTTACCTTTATATTCAACCGTCATTTTGACCTTTTCCTTTTGTTTTTTCTCTGTTTTTATCTGTGCTGCAAATACAGACTCATGTTTCGTCATTGGAGAAATCATTCTGGGTGTGAAAAACAGTAGGAACACCATAAAACTAATTAGAATATAAAAAAACCTTTTTGATAGAAACATAACAATCATCCTTTCTTGATGACAATAAAATTATTGAGTTTCGTCCAGTGCCTGATTGTATGCTGCAATTCTTATCTCTCTAAAGTAGACGATATCATATGAGTATGGTTACACTGGTTTCTGAGAAGATATCTTTTCAGGTGCCCATTTTTTTTATAAGTTAGAAGAATTGTTTTAGTTCGTTCGTATTGCTGTTATCCTAATAAACTAATAATATGGTTATATACAAATTTAAACAGTAATTACAATGTTTGTTAGAACAGGAGGCCGTTTGCTCATGTTGTGGGATAAACCAAAATGCATGGTTTGTGAGAAAGAAATTAAGGAAGATGAGATCGTCTTTGTAAAAATGAAATATCCTAAACGTAAAGGTTTTACAGAAATCAAAGCCTATTTAAGAAACGAAGGGAAATTTGTTTGCGAAGACTGCATTGCACTTAAAAAATAGGAAGAGTAAGTATATCCAGAAAAATATAATCTACGAGGTGTAATCGATGTTAAAAAACAAAATGACTGAGCTTTTAAAAATCGAGTATCCAATCATTCAAGCTCCGATGGCGGGAGGAATAACGACTTCGAAACTAGTAGCTGAGGTTTCGAATGCTGGAGGTCTTGGAATGATAGGCGCTGGCTATATGACTCCAAATCAGATCCGAGAACAAATCATAGAAATAAAGCAGTTCACACCCAAGCCATTTGGTATAAATTTATTTGTTCCAAACGAATTTGCTTACGCTGAAAGTGAAGTGAAATTAGCCAATCAGCTATTACAGCCCATTCGTAATGAATTACATATAAACAAAGGTCCTAACAATGAAATCCCAACATGCTATCAGGAATTTAAAACATTTAACAAACAAATCAAGGTTATCATAGAAGAAAGCGTTCCAGTTTGTTCCTTTACATTTGGTATTCCTTCTGAGGCAGTTATTTCGGAATTAAAACAAAATAATATTTTTGTGATTGGAACAGCTACAACAGTGGAAGAAGCCATTGAAGTTGAAAAGTCAGGAATGGATATGGTTGTGGTGCAAGGCAGTGAAGCGGGGGGACACCGCGGTAACTTTATTAGATCAACTCAAGATAGTTTAATAGGTTTAATGTCACTCATTCCACAAGTTGTCGATCATGTCAGCATTCCGGTTATAGCTACTGGTGGAATTATGGACGGAAGAGGTTTAATGGCTTCTCTATGCTTAGGTGCAATGGGAGTTCAAATGGGGACTGCATTTTTAACGTGTATCGAAAGTGGAGCGCATCCGATATACAAAGAAGCTATTATCCATGCAAAAGAGGACCAGACTGTCTTAACTCGAGCTTTTTCTGGTAAATATGCAAGAGGAATAAAAAATAAATTTATTGATGAAATGGAGAAACACGAAGATTCATTACCAGATTTCCCGGTTCAAAATGCACTTACTCAGTCTATAAGAAAAGCTTCATCTTCTCAACAAAACCCAGACTACCTATCACTTTGGTCCGGTCAAAGTCCTAGATTAGCAAAAAATCAAAGTGTTAAAATGCTATTTCAAACCATATTAACCGAAGCTAAAAACATGAAAAATAAATAATGAATCTATAGGATGCGTTTCTACTTTTGTAGAGACGCATTTCTTTTTGAAGACTACATATAAGCTCTACTGTGCATAAATCAGGAAGGAATTTACAAATAATACAGGTAAATCTTACAAAAATGGGGATGATCCTTTGTCAGCTTCAATGCCGCATGAAGATGGAATAGACCACACAATCAGCCTTATGAGAGAAGGTTATCTATATATTTTAAATCGTCGCCGCAGTTTTAACTGCGATGTTTTTGAAACCCGTTTACTCGGTAAGAAGGCGATCTGCATGGGAGGAAAAGAAGCAGCAGAGATTTTTTACGACCCAGAAAAGTTTCAAAGAGAAGGTTCAGCACCTCATCGGCTGGTCGAAACCTTATTTGGCAAGAAGGGGATTCAAACACTAGATGGAGAACACCACAGACGTCGTAAGGAAATGTTTATGGCGCTAATGTCCCCTACTAATATAAAAGGGTTAGCCGACCTGGTTAAAGAAGAGTGGATATCTGCCGCAAAAAAGTGGGAGCAAATGGATGAGATTGTCTTTTACGAAGAAGTGCAGAAAATTCTCTCCACGTCCGCTTGTCGTTGGGCAGGTGTAACTGTACCAGAAAATGAATCGAAGATTTTCCTAATGATTTAGTGGCATTATTTGAGTCTCCAGCAGCCATTGGTCCGGATCATTGGAAAGGAAGAAATGCGCGGAATCGAGTAGAAAAGTGGGTAGGAGAACTTATTGATAAGGTACGGGATGGGAAAGAAACGCCACCGGAAAATACGGCCTTACATAGCTTTGCCTGGTTTCGCGATTCAGATGGAAATCTACTAGATACCGAGACGGCTGCTGTTGAAGTAATAAATATCTTAAGACCAATCGTTGCGATTTCAATTTTCCTTAACTTTACGCTATTGTCCTTACATCATTATCCTGAAGAAAAAGAGAAACTGAAAGTGCAGGATGATAAATATGCGAAAATGTTTGTGCAAGAGGTACGGCGGTATTATCCGTTTTTTCCATTTGTGTCAGCTAAGGTTAGAAAAGGATTTGTCTGGAATGACTTTACATTCGAAGAGGGGACTTTGACGTATTTGGATCTTTATGGAACCAATCACGATCCAAAGATTTGGGAAAACCCAGATGTATTCAATCCACAGCGCTTTGCTGATTGGGAAGGAAGTCCCTTTGGGTTTATTCCACAGGGTGGCGGTGATTATTTATTGGGTCACCGTTGTGCCGGTGAGTGGCTCACCATAGAAGTTATGAAGGTTAGTCTAGACCTCCTTATGAACCGAATGAATTACGAGATTCCTGATCAAGATTTAAGTTACAGCATGGTGAGTATTCCAAGTATACCGCATAGTAAAATAGTTATTAAAAATATAAAGCTGGTTGATTAAAGTCCTTATTGGTAACTAACTATATGATATTTCGCATGTAATTTATAAAAATCCTGCCAAGATTAAAGTGGCAGGATTTATTTTGTTTTACTGGTTTAAAGCAGTTTCTATCAGATCTATATTTTTCCATGCCCACACCAGTGTAAATAAATAAATAAATAAAAAAATAAAAAAATAAATAAATAAATCCGATTCAGCAAGAGAGACCATGTCTTTTGTCGATGGTTCAAAAGAGTGAGCGTCTACACAGGAGGTAAAAACAAGCATATACTTAATCTTAAAGACAAGAAATAATAAATTTTCTTGTTTTTTTATTTGGAGGGGAGTTATTCTAAGGAATAAAAGAAGAAGAATTTACCTATATAAGCAGCGTATAATGGGTACTACATAATCATGAACAAACAGGAGGATTTATGGCGAACAAGAAGATTGTATTCACCGGTGGTGGTTCTGCTGGGCATGTAACGCCAAACATAGCCATTATTAATGAGCTTCATAACGATTGGGATATATCGTATATCGGGTCTATAAATGGAATTGAAAAGGAATTAATTCAAAAAATAAGCATTCCTTATCATGGTATAAGCAGCGGGAAACTTAGAAGGTATATAGACTTTGAAAATTTCGTGGATCTATTTCGAGTAGCAAAAGGATGTTTTGAAGCAAGAAGTATTCTAAAAAAATTGAAACCTAATTTAGTATTTTCTAAAGGTGGATTTGTTTCAGTTCCGGTTATTTTAGCTGCAAAGTCATTAAGAATCCCTATATATATACATGAAAGTGATTTGACACCTGGATTAGCGAATAAAATTTCTCAAAGATTTTCAACGAAGATTTTTACTTCGTTTGAAGAAACAAAAAAATTCTTCCCAGAGTTTAAAACAACTGTCATTGGTTCTCCGATTAGAAAAGAAATAATGAACGGCTCCGCTGTTAATGGACGAAAATTACTTGGATTTGATAAACATACGCCAATCTTAACGATTATGGGTGGAAGCCTAGGAGCAAAAAAAATAAATGAAGTAGTCCGGGAATCGTTAGAACAACTAACGTTACATTACCAGGTTGTTCATATTTGCGGAAAAAATAACAGGGATGATCAGTTAACAAACCTTTCTAAGTATAAGCAATTCGAATATGTTTATGATGAGTTATCAGACATATTAGCTGCTACGGATATCGTTATTACTAGGGGTGGTTCTAATGCAATCTTTGAATTTCTTGCCTTAAATATACCAATGCTTATTATTCCATTAGGTTTAAATCAAAGTAGAGGTGACCAAATATTAAATGCGAGGGTTTTTCAAGATAAGGGTTATTCACTAACCTTGGAAGAAGAAAACCTTACTAGTAAAACGCTAATGGAAAACTTAAATACTGTCTATAAAGATAAGAAAAAATACCAGAAAAATATGAAGGAATCTTATAATCGTGACGCCTTACAAACTCTTGTAACAGAGATCAATAAAGTGAAAACCACCTGATAAAATTTTGTAAGATCTGGCTGGTAAAAATGCAGCCTTTTTTTGATTAATAAACTTCAAAAATTATAAATCTAAGACTTTGGTTGTATTCAAATATCTTGTTTAAGAAGTTATTATATTGAAATGTGATGGTTTTAACCATTGTAACTGTTAAGAATTATGAAAGAAGGTTTTTGTGAATGGCTTTTGATTCATTTGGCATTGCTTTTTTAGGTATACGTTTAGACTATGAACTGTTAAAAGATATAGGGATTTCAATTGGGATCTTGCTATTATTTATCCTGTTTCGAAACATATTTACGAAGTATGTATTCCAGCTAATTTTAAAATTGGCAGGTAAAACACCTACAGATCTTTTTACAAAAATCTGTTTAGGGTTTGAGCGACCATTAGGATGGGCCTTTATTATTCTAGGGTTGTATGTAGCGATGGATTATTTCCCTTTTATCGAACAACACAATGCGTTATTTTTAAAATTCTTACGTTCCATGGTCATTGTCTTAATTACATGGGGATTATTTAACTTATCCTCACCTACAACGGGAATCTTAATTAGCGTGAATGAAAAGATTAATAATAAGATAGATTTAATTCTACTTCCGTTTATTTCAAGAACCATCCGCGTAATCATGATTGCGATCAGCATCAGTATTATTGGTCAGGAATTTGATTATGACGTAAATGGCTTGGTCGCAGGACTTGGTTTAGGGGGGCTCGCTTTTGCATTAGCAGCGAAAGAAGCGGTTGGGAATCTAATTGGTGGTATCGTTATTGTAACAGAAAAACCTTTTTCGATTGGTGACTGGATTTTGACACCAAGTGTTGAGGGAACAGTTGAAGATATTAACTTCAGAAGTACCAAGATTCGAACCTTTAGCCAAGCGCTCGTTACGGTTCCAAATTCAACACTGGCAAACGAACCGATTACCAACTGGAGCCGAATGGGGAAAAGAAGAATTACTTTCCACTTAGGGTTAAACTATCAAACCTCCAAAGAACAAATTGAAAGAGTGGTAAAGCGGATTGAGCAAATGTTGAGGATTCACGAAGAAATTCATCCGGATACCATCATGGTAGCATTTGACCATTATAATGATAGCAGTCTTGATATTTTGTTATATTTTTTCACGAATACAACCGTTTGGGCAGAGCACGTTAAAATAAAACATGACATCAACCTAGCAATTATGGGGATCTTAGAGGAAGAGGGAGTAGAAGTCGCTTTTCCAAGTAGAACGATTTATGTATCTCCACAATCTAGTGAGCTATTCCAAACAATGGGATCATTTGATTAATAAACTAAGAAAAAACTCGCCAATAGTAAACTAGCCTTAATTGGACAGTCACTATTTTGGCGAGTTTTGCATTTATTCGGCTAACAAATTCATACCAACAACAATAATCAACAAACAGCCCAAATAATAATTAACAGGATAAATAAGACAACAATTAAATGAAAACCAAAACCTGATTCATATTCATTACTCATTTGAAATACCTCCTTATTCTGGGAAGAATACATCTTATGACATTCGCCCAAGGAATGATACTAAAAAACATCATAAATAATTCAGCACGAGTCATTGTCTTGAATAAACCGGTTTTTTGCTGCAGTATGTAGGAAGGCGATTTATTTTTTATAAAGGTATAAATATATTATGATTAAAATAAATACAGCCTTTATACCAAGTGGAGGTGATTTTAGCAATGACTACTTCAGAAAAAAATGTTAGAACTTGCCCCGAAGGACACAAGTATTATAAAAGTAGTGATTGTCCAACCTGTCCGACCTGTGAGCAAGAACGGAAACCCAAAAGTGGTTTTCTCTCACAGCTCTCCGCACCAGCAAGACGAGCATTGGAAAACAATGGGATAACATCATTACAGGAACTATCAACCTATAGTGAAAAAGAGATTTTGAAATTACACGGAATGGGACCTGCTTCTTTACCTAAACTTAGGTCAGCATTATCCGAAGAAGGCTTACAATTTAATAAATAACATCCAAGTTTTACTTGTTGACCTTACCAAGAAGCTGGCAGAAGGGGAAAGTTATTCAACAAATTGGGGATGAGATATTTCATGAACTGGGTAAATGGAGAATATCATATACAAATTAATTCAATTAAACATTGGATAAAAATTGAGGGGAGTGAACATCAAACCACACCTTTGGTTCTTCTTCACGGCGGCCCTGGCGGAAACCATTACAGCTTTGAAAGAACCATTGGACCTTCGCTCTCTGAAAAAAGAACAGTCGTCTATTATGAACAGCGCGGCTGTGGCAGAAGTGAAAAGCCTATATCAGATGAAGATTATAAAATCGAACAGCTTATATCTGATTTTAGCGAAATAAAAAAGTGGCTTGATGTAGATAAGGTCGACCTATTAGGCTACTCCTTCGGTGGAGAATTAGCGCTTGAAATTGCCTATGCTCTGCCTAATGAAATCAACAAGATCGTGCTCTCTGGACCAAGTTTAATTGATTTAGAAATGGGGAAATTAATTCAAATTGCTGGCTTTATGTCAGTTGGTGATCCTCAACTATTAAAACAAATGAATGAATTGCTAAAACAAAATCTTCCTATAAGCAGTTTATATGACCAAGTTTGGAGTTTGGTTGATACCAAAACAGTTGATCGACTGTTATTTCAAAATCAAACTATAGCGCTTCAGAACAGAAAGCTTTGGGAAGAAAGTCAGCTCACCAATACAGGGTTAATGGCAAAAGTAATCATGGGCCAGCCTATGGAAACTCCGTTACTAGACCGGTTAAAACACATAAAACAGCAAGCTTTAATTATTACTGGTATTTTTGATCGAAATACAGGGGTAACCATTTCCAAGCTCATACATAATGAATTAAGAAATAGTGAATTAGTGATTTTTAAAGAAAGCGCTCATTTTCCGGACTTAGAAGAACCCAATCATTTTAGAGATACCGTATTAAGCTTTTTACATTCTTAATAATCTAAAATGGGTAACGAATTTTATTTTCGTTACCCCTTAAATTTAAATGAAGAGTTTTATGATCATCATAACGATACCAGCAATTAATGCAGAAATTGGCAGTGTTATAACCCATGTGGTCACGATTCTAATGGCTACTCCCCAGTTTACACCTTTAAAACGCTTTGAGGCACCAACACCTAAAATAGATGAAGAAGATACATGTGTAGTGGATACCGGCAGTCCTAAAAAGGTAGCACCCTGCAAAACAGCAAACGAAGATAAATCTGCTGCAAATCCATTGATTGGCTGAACTTTAAAGATTCTTTTCGCGACCGTTTTAATAATACGCATACCACCAATCATCGTCCCAAGTCCGATGGTGGCTGCACATGTGACCTGTACCCAAAATGGTACGTCTAAGGTTGCTTGATAACCCCCTGCAACCAATGCAAATACGATTATCCCCATCGTTTTCTGCCCGTCATTTCCACCATGAGAAAATGCCGCTAAGCCTGAAGCAATGATTTGAAACCCTCGAAAACCGCGTGTTGCACGGTAAGGATTTGCGTTTCTGAACAGAATCGCTAATATTTTCATAAGGATAAATCCTACTCCAAAAGCTAAAAAGGGAGAAATGATTAGTGCTTTGATAATATCGGTAAAACCTTCCCAGTTAATTGAATCTAACCCTGATCCAAAAATAACAGCTCCAGCAACTGAACCGATTAAGGTGTGTGAGGAAGAGGAGGGAATTCCATAATACCAAGTTAAAAGGTTCCAAAAAATAGCAGCAATTAGGGCGGCTATTACGATTAACATTCCGTTCTCAATTTGAAAAGGGTCTGCGATTTTCCCACCAATTGATTTTGCAACAGCTTGTGATATTAAAGCACCAACAAAATTTAAGACTCCTGCATAAACAACTGCAAATCGTGGTGTCAAAGCCTTGGTAGAGACTGACATCGCAATCGCGTTGGCTGTATCATGAAAACCATTGATGAATTCGAAAACTAAAGCAAGAATTAAGATAATAATGAATGTTGTCATTAGAACCTCCAATCGAGTATTTCAGCTGTAGCTAAGCGTTTTTCATGATGATTGTTTCTAATGTATTGGCTACAGATTGACAGTAATCTGCAATATTTTCAAGCTCTTCATAGATTTCCTTATATTGAATAATACGGATTGGGTCTTTTTCATTTACAAAAAGACTCTTGATGGATTCCCTTAAAATCCCATCACATTTGGATTCTAAATCTTTGATTTTTATTGCATGTTCTCTCATGTCCTGTAATTTCTTTGTTCCCAGCATTTCAATTGCTGTTTCAATTTCAGATGCACAATTTCTAATTGCGTCCACAAACCTAAGCATATAATCATCTGCATTTACCACCGAATACATTTCAAATAGTGCAGCTGTATGCTCTAAACCATCTAAAACATCATCCATACTCATCGTAAGAGTTAAAATATCCTCACGTTCAATAAAAGTAATAAAAGCATTATGTAAATCCTTAAATACTTCATGAACCATTGAATCTCCTTTGTTTTCATATTCCTTCATTTTTTCTGAAAAAGTCTTTAGGTCACTGACATTCTTTAATTTATAATCTGCAAAAAAGTTAGCACTTTCTTTTAAATTTGAAGCGATATTTCCTAAATAAACTGCAAATTTGTCCTTTTTCTTAGCCATGCTGTTACCTCCACATTTATCCAATTGTTTTAGAACTATTTATTTATTTTTACTATATCCTGATTGGACTATCCAATACGTATATCCACATAAACGAAAGGAAAATGTTTCATAAAACGAAGAAGGATTCCTGTACTTTTTGTTGAAATAGTCTTAAGAAATCTAGGGTAAATCTAAAGGGAGAGTACTTAATGAAGAATTACATTTTAGAGTTGGACGGGAAAAAGGTAAATTACTATACGGAGGGAGACCCAGAAAAACCACTGATTGTCTGCTTGCATGGCTTAGCTGGCAGTGCAGCCTACAGTTTCACAAATCTAAGCCAACAATTATCAAAATTTTTTCATTTGCTGTTAATCGATCAGCCTGGGCATGGGAAAAGCACATCATTTAATAGGGAAGAGGACTATTTATTTTCCAACCTCGCCACATGGTATGAAAAGGTCTTTACATCTTTAATAGACCAGCCATTTTACCTACTAGGTCATTCGTGGGGCGCAGATGTTGCACTACAGTATGCCAAATTTTTCCCTGAAAAAGTCAAGGGAGTAATTCTACTTGATGGTGCTTATACTTTCCCCGAATTTCAGGAGGAAATGACATTTTCAACGGCTTACAATGGATGGGAATCTTACATGGCTAATGCTGAATATAATACCTGGGAAGATGTCCTTAATGAGTATCGTACATATACAAAACGATGGAATCAATCGATAGAGCATTCGGTGAATTCGATTTTTGCCAAGAACAACCAAAGGTATGAATTAATCGCTTCAAAATTCACTGTTTTATCGATTATAAAGGCCTTTTTTGAAGAGCCGTTTTCTACTGCCTATCCAAATATCCAGTCACCATTATTATTACTACATGCTACTGAACCTGAAGAATTACATGCTGCAAGGGAAAAAGGGATTGCTCAATTAAGGAAGGATATAAAAAACGTTACGATCATTCCTTTTGAGGAGGCGGGTCACATGATCCAATGGGATCAACCGGAGAAAGTATGTGCTGAAATAGTTAGGTGGATCAATAATAATGAAGAAAACTATTTAAATCTGTCAAAATAACCCCCAAAGCAATGGCTAAGGGGGTGAATCAACTCATTATTCTTCTATAGGTTTATTAGGGCCGTCTAAGTTCAATTGATAAAAAGCTAAATCCAACCAGGTATTGAATTTATAGCCTGCATTTTTAATTGTCCCTGCATGGACGAAACCAAATTTCTCATGCATGGCAATGCTTTTATCATTTGCAGCATCGATACCGCCAATTAATGTTTTATATTCTCGTTCATTCGCGATTGAGATGATCTCTTTTAATAAAGAAGATGCAATCCCTTTCCTTTGATAATTACTGTCTACATAAATAGAATGTTCGATTGAATATTTGTAAGCCGGCCATGGTCTAAAGGGACCAAAAGTAGCAAAGCCAACTACCTTATTATCTAACTCATATACAACAACTGGAAAACCTTCATCCATTTTTTGTTTAAACCATATTTCTCGGCTTTCAAGTGTTTGAGCTTTATACGTATATACAGCAGTAGTATGGAGGACGGCATCATTATAAATATCTAGAATGTTTTGTAAGTCCTTTTCTTGTGCAAATCTTATCACGTTCGACACCCCTAAATTACAATATGGCGTTTATTATATCAGTGAAAGACTAATATGAAAATAACTTAATACAAAACTTTGGTTGGGTGTCATAGAATATTCATTATCTTAAATCATATTGTAATTACAACTTTTCCTTGTGCATGATCCTGCTCAAACTTAAATCCACACATTTAGATGCAATTAGTTTATAGAAAAAGTAGTTATTTAGATGAACATTGTTAATGCTATCTGATAAAATTACACTTATATGGAATTATTAGGAGGTAGTCAAACGTAATGAACAAGAAGATATCGCTCATCCATTCTATAATCAGTTTATAATATCCTCATAGTAGAAAGAGGTGGAAGTACAAATTATTGTAATAGAAATAGAAAAGACCTTGTAAGTAAGCAATGGCAGTCTTGCCTGCAAATGTAGGAATCTATCGGAGGTGTTTATGATGTCTAGCATGAATGCAAATGAAATTTCAGACAAAAAAATGGCGAGAAGGGCTCTAGTTGGTTCAACCTCTGGTGCGATTATTGAGTGGTATGACTTTTCACTTTATGCAACTGCTTCTGCCTTAATCTTTCCAAAACTGTTTTTTCCGAATTCAGACCCGTTTATCGCAACAATCCTGTCATTCGCAACTTTTGCAACCGGTTTCTTAGCAAGACCAATAGGAGCGATTATATTTGGACATTTTGGTGATCGAATTGGCCGGAAGAACGCTTTGATTGTTACTTTATGGATGATGGGTTTGAGCAGTGCTTTTATGGGACTCATTCCAACCTATAACTCAATTGGAATATGGGCTCCTATTCTGCTAGTTTTAATGAGATTAATACAGGGTGTTGGTGTTGGGGGGGAATGGGCAGGATCCATCCTATTATCAATGGAATGGGGAAAGAAAAAACAGCAAGGATTTATGGCAAGTGTCCCTAATGCAGGAGTGGGAATAGGGATGTTGCTATCCTCGGCTGTCATAGGGTTGTGCATCACTCTTGCAGGCGATCGTTTCTACGTATGGGGTTGGAGGATTCCATTTATCGCTAGTTTATTGTTATTAGCTGTAGGACTTATTATTCGAGCAAAAGTTATTGAAACACCGTCATTCCGCAAAGTTCAAGAAGGTGAAGCAGTTTCTAAAATGCCGGTCTTAGATGTGATTAAACAACATCCAAAACAGATTTTTTATACAGGCTTAGCAAAATTATCTGAAAACGCACCATTTTCTATTTATACGACCTTTTTGATCAATTACAGTATCAATAATGTAAATATTAGTTCCTCTTATATGGTTAATGTTAATACAGCTGCAAGTTTCTTATTATGTATTTTTATTCCATTATTTGGCTACCTATCAGATAAAATAGGAATTAAACGTCTATTTATGATGGGGGCGGCTACAACACTTATCTGGGGATTTGTTTTTGTTGGATTCGTGAATACAGGTATACCAGCTATGATCACAGCAGCTATGTTAATTTCGATGATTCCACATTGTATGCAAACCGGTGCACTTCCTGCCTTGGCTTCGCAGGCATTTCCAGCCCGGTTACGGTATAGTGGTACTTCACTAGGGACACAAATCCCTGCTATCTTTGCAGGAGGCATTGCCCCAATGATTTGTACGTATTTAATACAGGCAACAGGAACGATTTATTCGATCGGATTTTATATTGCATTTGTTGCTATTGCCAGCTTAATCGGTACAAGCAAGCTTAAGAATCTTTCAAATGAAAATGGTGCTGTAAGCACAGACAACCATGGTGGTTTGATGTTAGATACTACAAATGAAGTAAAAGCATAATCGTTGTAATGAGATCAGGATGTATCTAAGTTATGGTAAAAAATGCAAGGGACTGTCCAATTAGGTCAGTCCCTTTATTTAATTCGTAAATCTCAATCTCCTAAACCTTCTTCCACTTGGTTCAAAAGGAGGGCAGACAGTTTGCCAAATGCTACATATATGTCTAAGGCCATTTGAACTTCACGACGCGTTGTTGCATTCATCATATCGATGTTAAATCGTTCTTTTAAATTCGCAAGGCGGTAACGCATCCCTCCAATTGATAAGTTCAAGAAGCGGGCTGTTTTATGCAAATTGCATTCATTATATAAATAGAAATAAAGAGTTTTTAATAGTTCTGCGGATTTCTGAATATCATATTGATAGATCGTACCTAAAATATGATTGGCATAGTCCTCCAATTCCTGTGGATTTCTTGCATCTAATAAAATGGAGATAGGTCCAATAGCCGAGAAATGGAACACGTGTTGGTTCTCATTGTTGATTTGAGCAATTTCTAAAGCCTTTTTCGCTTGTTTATAACCATCGTGAACTTCATTTATATTCAAACATTTGTTGCTGATTCCAATTATTAGTCGAGATGAAGGAAATTTATTTTTCACTTCTTTCACTATAGATGTCCCTAACTTCTTTTCGCTCCAATTATTAGCCTTCAATAAATCTTCTGAAATAAGTGCTTGAACCTGTCCAAAAGAGTTCGAGATTAATATATTTTCTCCTGCAGATGCTGAATATTTTCTAAGGATGTTCATAATCACTTCCTTTTCATCATGTACTAATTCATCCCTTTGAAAATCAAAGGATTGATTTTGTAAGCGAAAAATAAACACATAATGAGGTTTGTTAAGATTATAGCCTAGAAAAGATATTTTTTTCGTTATGTTAGAATCTAACTTTGGCTGTAGCAGAACTTCGTCTAGTAATTCTCCTTTCATTCTATGTTCCGTATCAATGGCTGTTTTTTCATTTAGGATATGAAGTGCACAAATATTTGCTGCCCGCTCGATAAAAGATGACTCGAGTTCGTCCATTTCTTTCGAGTTTTTTATAATCGAAATATAACCAAATACATGGCTTTGTACTATGATTGGAGTGATTAAAGGATAATGAGAAAATCCTTGTTTATCTAAAGTATTGAGTTGAATGGTGGTTCGATGATGGATCATTTCAATTATTTTTTTCTGGTCTGATGAGTCAAGATTTTCCTTTTTTTCGATGATGCTTTTTAAGGAATATTCAAATACATCCCCATATTGTGATTGGGTTTCGAAATCTTTGTTGGAGATAACGATTCCACATTTTAAGCTGCTTCCAAGTGTCTGGGCAATTGAATCAAGTCCTTTTCCCTGTAAGACAATTTGTGTCAATTGGTTACTTAACAAATTCCCTCGTTTTAAAATTTCACTTTGTCTTTCAATTCGTTTATGTGCTTGATCTAGTTCGTCCCCAATATCTTCTCGTGCATAATCAACCAACTCAGGTGAAATTTCATCTTCCCATAGATCTAGTGTTTTTCCAATAAAGTGACAATATGGATCACCCTTCCCGATACACTCGACTTCTTTAAAAACCACTTTTTGGCCGAAAGAGGTACTGCAGTAACCGCTTGCATACCCTTCAAGAAAGTAGCAAACAGGCTCAGAGTG
This sequence comes from Neobacillus driksii, assembly GCF_013409995.1. Lineage (GTDB taxonomy): Bacteria > Bacillota > Bacilli > Bacillales > Cytobacillaceae > Neobacillus > Neobacillus driksii. The sequence continues at coordinate 494,163 of NZ_JACCBX010000002.1, read as the reverse complement.
TGTGGGGAAGTGCTGCAAATATTGTAGGGCCTCATAAGAATTATTCCAATATCCTTCCACGTCAAATTCCTGATTTTCAGCATCAATATGAACTTTAATCGGAACGGATGTTGTTCGTCCGGAAAGGCCATGCATGGTAACCCCTCCCATGATCCATTCCCTTTTATTTTCCCAATTAAACATTTCCTTCAGCATCAAGGCTTCATGCCTTCCGCATTGATATCCATAACGTAATAGAAAGCGTTTGGCTCTTTCAATTCCTAGAGCTAAAACTAAATCTTTAATTAAAGCTCCCCAGGCATCCGCGCTTGAAATAAACATTCGATGAGCCTGCAGGAAGTTGTCATTCTCAGGGTTCATTCCAAATAAATCTCCCAAGGTGATGGTGTTTGCTTTAATGGCCATATTGCCTCCTCCAGAAAATCATAATCATTTATTACTACTTTATCATAATTTACAATATTTTTGAAAGAGTCAGACCACTTATCTCTAACTGTATGTTTCGGTTGTAAAATGAAAATTTTCCGACCTAAAAATATATTGTTTGAATGGGTGCTAATTTAATAAGATATAAACATAAAATCGAAATTTTCTAAAAACAAATAAAGTACAAATAGGAGGAATCGACATGTTGTCAAAACAAGATAATCATTTATTAACAAGAGTAGGGCCTGGTACTCCGATGGGTGAGTTGTTTCGCCGCTATTGGATACCGGCATTAAAGTCAGATGAATTACTAAGCGACGGCAAGCCGCAGCGCGTGAAATTGCTCGGGGAGGAATTAATTGCGTTTCGTGATACGGAAGGGAAAGTCGGCTTAATGGAGGAAGCCTGCCCGCACCGTGGAACATCTCTATATTACGGCATCAATGATGGATGCGGCTTACGCTGTATGTATCATGGCTGGAAATTTGATACGAATGGTGATTGTACGGAAATTCCGTCAGAGGAAGGCGATCCGAAGTTTAGACATAAAATCAAGATCAAAAATTATCCGGTGAAGGAGGTAAAAGGTATCGTTTGGACGTACATGGGACCGGAAGAGAGCCAGCCTGAATTTCCTGAATTCTACTGGATGGGGCTTCCTGATGAATATATGATGTCGGAACGGGTTTGGCAGGAATGCAACTATGCACAGGTAATGGAAAATGATCTTGATTATGTACATGCGGCGTTTCTTCACAAAGCACATGGGAAACAGGAGACAGGAGAAGGAATTTTAAGTACAGATTTAGGAATTGATCCGAACCATCCGCTTGTGAAGAATCCACCGGTCAAACAAGATGTAGAGGATACCAATTACGGAAAACGCTGTGTAGCCGTAGGAATTGGCAACGAAACAGAAAATGCCTTTATGGAAATTCATTATATCTTCCCGTTTTATACTTATCCACCAAGATTTGAGGGTGAGGATGGAATGTGGCATGCGTTCATTCCAAGAGATGACTACAGCACTTGGTCCTGGGATGTCCAATTTTCACATAACCGTACAATTGATGCTCAGGCCAATCATGAACGCCGCGGCTTAAAGTTAGATGAGCACTTCAAAAAACAAATCAGTCTTGAGAATGATTATGCACAGGACCGTGAGCTACAAAAGACAGGAAATTTCACAGGAATCCGAGGAATCGCTAATCAGGATCACGCAGCAACCGAAACAATGGGGCCGATTGTCGACCGCTCTAAAGAGCATCTAGGAACAAGTGATTTACCGATTATTCATATGCGCCGCTTATTGCTTCAACAGGTGAAAGCGTTTCAAGAAGGAGCAGAGAACTTTAAGTTAGACAATGAATCACTGAAGAACCTATACAGTGCGGGACTCTACGACAGGAACGAAAAGTCCTGGCAGGAGGCTTTTCCTTTGGAGGAACAGTATAAAAAGGATGGGCAGAAAGTAAAGTCTTAAATATTGAATAAAGCAACTTAATAGGCTGTGTTATGGGTAGTTATTGTTAAATGACCAGTGGTGTGATCTAGTTTCAGCGCCTACCCCCTAGAGGTCACAAGCCAATCATCCTAGAAAGGTAAAGAACACCTTTCCGCAAGGCTGGTCTTGGGCTTGTCGGGGTGGGCAAGGCACATACACTTTTCTATAGTATAGTGTCCGTGCGTGTGATTCAGCATGAATCAGTTGATGGACAAGTACTCCAAAGGTCATTGTGGCATCTATACTATTAAACGCAGCCCTTTAATAGAGTAGTAGGAATATCAAAGTGAGAGCAGGGATTTGATGACTTTAGAAGAGTATCTACGCACCATTTTATGTGATGAGGAACTAGAATTAGCAACATTAGAGCCGTCCTTTACTTTTAATTTAGAAGTTTATGAGGAGACAAGCCATGAATCAATTCCTTTTCGAAACAATTGAAACTGCAGGGGCCGCGATTAGAAATAAACGGATTTCACCGGTTGAGTTGACGCAAATGACATTAAACCAAATTCACGAGTATGAGCCAAGAGTTAATGCGTTTATTACTGTCATGGAAGAAGAAGCCCTGGCTCAGGCGAGGCAATTGGAAGAGGAATTACTGAATAATGTAGTGCGGGGGCCGTTGCACGGAATTCCAATTGCTGTCAAAGACATTTTAAAAACGAAGGGTGTAAAAACGACTGGCGGCTCGAAAATTTTTGAAGACTGGATTCCTTCTGAGGATGCGGCAGCTGTTCAAAAGCTAAGAGAGGCTGGAGCCGTTATCATCGGCAAGGCTAATCTGCATGAGTTTGCCATGGGGGCAACGACGGAAAATCCTCATTATGGAAGCACCAAGAACCCTTGGAATGTCACTAGAATTCCAGGCGGCTCAAGCGGCGGCTCAGCAGTGGCAACCGCAACAGGAATGGCCTTTGGTGCGGTAGGCACAGATACAGCTGGGTCCATTCGACTACCGACTGCGATGTGTGGCACAGTCGGGTTCAAGCCAACCTATGGAGTCGTTAGCAGACGCGGGTGTCTACCGTTCAGCTGGTCATTGGATCATGTAGGGCCGATGGCAAGAACGGTTCAGGATGCGGCCATCATGCTTGAGGTCATGAGAGGGCATGATGTGAAAGATCCGGCATCTGTTAAAAGGAATGTTCCTGTTCGATTTGACTCCTTAGGCGACTTAAAGGGTGTTAGGCTAGGATTCTATGAGCCATACATGTTTTCCGGGATTGATGCTGATGTGAAATGGGTGATTGAACAAGCCTTCCGTCAGCTAGAATCACTTGGCGCTGAAATCATTCCGATTGATTTACCAGGAATAGATGAAGCCCTTAACGCCTTAAAGGCAATCGCACAATCAGAGGTTGTCTCCGTGCACGAACCATTATTGAAAAAATACGGTCATCTATACGGAGATGATTTGAAATACCGCTTTGAATTTGGCAGTGATATTTCCGCAACAATCTACCTTCGTGCCCAGCGCAGGAGAGAGCAATTTGTCAGAGAAACAATCAAACAAATGAATGGGATTGATGCCTTAGTCGGCCCAACAAATGTCCAGCCACCGTTTGAAATCGGTACGATGGTTCCGGAAATGGCAATTAGCAATATGTTTACACTTGGAAAAACACCATTAGCAAATATCCTAGGCTTCCCAGCTCTATCCGTAGCCTGCGGCTTTACAACAGAAAACCTGCCAGTAGGATTGCAGCTAATTGGAAAACCATTCACAGATCGTCGAGTGCTTCAAATTGGCGACTGCTACGAAAGGTCAATGCCATGGGTCAAGGCACTAATGATGTTGCCAAGGGGATGTTCTGCTGCTTCCTCAAACAAATGAAGAATAAAAGGAGAACTATATGATTCGGAAAATGGAGCACGTATCCATAATGGTTCGTGATATGGATCAATCGATTCGGTTTTATTCGGAGATTTTTGGATTTAACGTCCGTCTCCGGGGAAGTAAATCCGATCGCGAAATGGCATTTTTGTATCTTGAATCACAGCCGGATATGGAGATTGAGCTTATTCAAGAGAAAACAGCAGCGCTTAAGTACAGTGAAATGGGTATTGTGAACCATCTTGCTTTTACAGTCGAAAACATTGATGAAACGATTCAGTTTTTAATAGAACAAGAGATCATCGTTACTTCGGATGTGGTCAAGCCAACGCTTGATGGCGGGCGCATGATCTTCTTTCACGGGCCAAGCCGGGAGCTGCTGCAGTTAGTAGAAAAAGTAAAATGAGCTGCTGTCAGCATTTTCAATAGTGCTAAGGTGGCATTAAGGTGCCATCTCTCAAAAAACTACCTATATTAGGAGGATAAAAAATGACAAGAGTTATGCGTTTAGGCCGCGTGGAATTAAATGTATTAAACTTAGATAAATCAGTAGAATACTATACAAAGGTTATTGGGTTAGAAGAAACGGGACGTATGGGAAATAGTGTTTACTTAAAAGCATGGGATGAATTTGATCATCATAGTTTAATTTTAACAAAATCGAATAAGGCAGGTTTAGTCCATTTAGCCTTTAAAGTAGAGACAATTGATGATCTTGCCTATTATGAAAGAAAAATAGAGGAATTTGGCTGTACGACTACTCGTATTTCCAGCAATAGTAGATTAGGTGAAGGGGAAGCCGTCCATTTTATTTTGCCAACTGGTCATCACTGTGAACTTTATCATGAAATCGGTTTCTTAGGCACTGCCGTAGGAACGAGAAATCCTCATCCATGGCCATTAGGTATGAAAGGGATCGCTCCACATCGCCTTGATCACCTATTACTTACTGGTGACGATTTAAAAACAGTTACAAGATTCTTTGTTGAAGTGCTTAATTTTGGACAAAGTGAAAGAGTTGTTACAGAGGGGGAAGAAGAATTAGTCGGCAGTTTCTTATTTACGACAAATACGTCTCATGATATTGCTTTTGTAAAAGGGCCAGATGCAAAACTTCACCATGCAGCATTCGGTGTAGAATCTCTTCATGATGTATTTAAAGCAGCTGATTTATTATCGATGTATGAAGTACCATTCGATGTGACTCCTACTCGACACGGAATTTCAAGAGGACAAACCATTTATTTCTTTGACCCATCAGGAAACCGTAATGAAGCATTTGCAGGTGGATATATGGCATTTCGGGATATGCCAACGATTACATGGGATGCATCAAAAATTGGAACGGGTATTTTTTATCACCGCAGAGAATTATCTGAATCCTTTATGAAGGCATTGACTTGATTTAATTTTCAGAGTAAATGAAATTGACCTACTTGGAAAAAAGCCCCTACAAAGTAAGTTGGAAAACAAATGGGTGGGGCAAGGGATTCCTTCTCCCATCTGCCTCGGTGAATGCCGAGAGTCTATCTGAAATTAAGGAGAAACGATATGTATAAAGTAACTTTAAAGGTAAGAAATCAACAATTTGAGTATAATTGTGCTCCAGATCAAACACCTTTAAGAGCAGCCCGAAACGAGTTTATACCATTTCCGACAGGATGCCAGCGCGGCGGCTGTGGGATGTGCAAGATGAAAGTTTTAGAAGGGGAATATAAGCAAGAATTAGAGCGCTCACATGAAGCACTTTCTGATGAGGAACTAGCCAACGGCTTTGCCCTAGCTTGTTGTATGACAGTTAAAAGTAATCTTGATATTATTTCGGCAGCTGATTACGAAGACCAACTAAAAAAAGCGAATCTGGAAGAAGCGAAATAAAATGCTATATCAAAAATACGCTTTAACCCAGTCGCTAGCATTGAAAATTCTTGAGACAGTTACAAATAAAGCAAAAGAGTTTGGAATTAAAATTAATGCTGCCATTGTAGATGAAGGAGCTAATTTAAAAGCCTTCATTCGCATGGATGAAGCCGCATTACTAAGCTCAGACATTGCCCAAAATAAAGCTTATACTGCTGCTGCATTTGGAAAACCGACACATGAATGGTATCCAATGATAAAGGATGAACCCGCCTTGTTAACAGGGATTGTTCATACAGATAAGCTTGTTGTTTTTGGTGGAGGTATTCCCTTACTATACAATGGAATTATTGTTGGAGGCATTGGTGTTTCCGGCGGTAGTGCCACAGAAGATGTACAATGTGCCGAAGCAGGTGCTAAAGTATTTGAACAGTATGCTCAGCTTAATCTATATAGCTAGTAGCCCTATTTTATATGTATAAAGGCAAAAAAAATCGGCCTTTCTCAAAATTAAAGACTTTTTTCTACTAATGTAGATAATCGGGAACCGTTAATAGAATAGTAGATACACTGTTTAAAAAATGAATATGGGCTGTTTTTAAATAAACTTTTTAATAATTACCAATTAGTTGCTTTATAGTAACTAATTGGTGTTATATGAATCGGACAAGTAGTAACATAAAGTAGGTAAGCATTAGTAGTCAAGGAGGAGTTTTACAATGCAAGTCCAAACTAAAACAGTAATTGAACCTATTGTTAAAGCATTTGATTGTTTACATTATTTTGACGGCAAATTTGTTGAATCTATAGATGGAAACACATTTAATAACGTGAACCCTGTAACGGAAGAAGTTTATGGTACAGTTGCAGAAGGAAGCGCAGCAGATATAGATTTAGCTGTTAAAGCTGCTAAACGTGCTTTCGAAGAAGGACCATGGGGAAAAATGAGTGTACAAGAACGTTCGAAAATTCTCCGCAAAGTTGGTGATATTCTTGAAGCAAGACAAGAAGAAATCGCACAATTAGAATCCTTGGATACCGGGAAACATCTTAAATTCTCACGTCACGTTGATGCACCTCGTGCAGCAGCAAACTTCCATTTCTTTGCTGACTACATGATTTCTATAGGAACAGAAGCATACCAGGATGAAGTTCATAATGCGCTTAACTACGGATATCGCCGCCCAATCGGAGTAGTCGGATTAATCCAGCCATGGAACCTTCCATTATTCTTATTAACTTGGAAATTAGCTCCAGCTTTAGCTGCAGGCTGCACAGTAGTTATTAAGCCATCTGAATTAACTCCAATGACAGCAACAAAATTAATGGAGATTCTTAAAGAAGCTGGTGTTCCAGATGGAGTTGTAAACTTGGTTCACGGCTTTGGACCTGGTGCTGGAAGTGCTATCAACAAACATCCAGACATTTCAGGTATTGGCTTTATCGGTCAAGTATCAACAGGTACTAAGATCATGGCAGAAGCTGCCCCTACTTTGAAAAAGCTTTCTTTCGAATTAGGCGGTAAAAACCCTAACATTATCTTTGCGGATGTGGATATTGATGAAGTAGTTGCCACCACTATTCGATCAAGTTTTACAAACCAAGGGGAAGTTTGTGTATGCGGTTCAAGAATTTACGTTGAGCGTCCAATTTATAAAGAATTCATAGAAAAATTTGCCGCAAAAACAAGAGAATTAAAAGTTGGCAATCCATTTGATATGGCCAACGATCAAGGCGCATTAGTTGCTAAAGTACACTATGATAAAGTAATGAGCTACCTAAAAATTGCTGAAGAAGAAGGCGGTACTTTCGTTACAGGAGGTAAACGTCCTGAAGGATTAGATAAGGGATATTTCATAGAACCAACTATTATTACTGGTTTAGATGACAACTCGCGTTGTGTTCGTGAAGAAATCTTTGGGCCAGTTGTTACAGTTATTCCATTCGACACAGAAGAAGAAGTAATTGCGGCAGCAAATGATACTCGCGTGGGCTTAAGTAACACAATCTGGACTAATGATATCCGTCGTGCACATCGTGTAGCTCAAAAAATTGTAACAGGTTTATCTTACATCAACTGCTGGTTCGTTCGTGATTTAAGAACTCCATTTGGCGGTACGAAAGATAGCGGACTAGGTCGTGTTGGCGGTGCTCATAGCTGGGAATTCTACACAGAATTAACGAATATTTGTGTTAAACTATAATTCTCTTTTCTAAATACGACTATGTTGCATGGTTTAGATAGGTTAGGCCGTGCAACAGGTTTTTAATGTTGACTGTTAATACGAACAATGACCAAAATACATATCTAGTAGAAAGGATGTATTTAATTGATAAGTAAAATTTAAAAGTTTGCAGCTCAATTAATTGAAGCTGAACAAACCCGCGTTGGAATGGATCCGTTAACTACGTCAGATCCAGAAATTTCGATCGATGAGGCATATTATATTCAACTGCAAAATATTAAAAAGAAGCTAGTTGAAGGACAAAAAATAGTCGGTAAAAAAATCGGCTTAACTTCTGTAGCAGTGCAAAAAATGTTAGGTGTGGATGAACCAGATTACGGACATCTTTTAGACAGCATGGTAGTAGAAAATGGCGGAACTATTGACATTAAAACCATGCTTCAACCAAAAATTGAAGGCGAAATTGCTTTTATTTTAAAAAAAGATCTAAAAGGTCCTAATGTGACTGTCCTTGATGTTTTACAAGCAACAGATTATGTTGTCCCCGCTTTAGAAATTGTTGACAGCCGGGTTCAAGATTGGAAAATCAAATTACAAGACACAGTTGCAGATAATGCTTCTTCAGGATTAGTCGTATTAGGCGGCAAGCCGACAAAAATTGAAGATATTGATCTTGAATTAATTGGCATGGTATTAATGCAAAATGGTGAGGTTGCCAATACCGGGGTTGGGGCGGCTGCTCTTGGAAATCCGGCTTCTTGTGTTGCATGGTTGGCAAACCGTTTGGCTGATTATGATATCACCCTAAAAGCGGGGGAAGTAATTCTCTCTGGTGCACTTTCTAGCATGGTGGTTGCAAAGCCTGGTGACAACTTTACTGCAAGATTTGCTCATCTAGGACAAGTAAGCGTTAACTTTAAATAATTTGGCTTGAATAGATCATGGACTTGTATCTGAGGAGGAAAAGAAATGGCTAGTGAAATCTTTAAGCAAATTGCAGATTATCTTGAAGCTGCAGAATTAGAAAAACGTGAAGTTGTAAAAATCACAAAGACAATTAAACCTGATTTAACTATGGCGGAAGCATATCAAGCACAAGAATTGCTTGTTCAAAAGAAATTAGATCGAGGACACAAAATCGTTGGTCCTAAAATGGGCTTAACAAGTAAGGCAAAATGGGATCAAATGGGTGTTTCTGAGCCAATTTATGGATATGTATTTGATTATATGCTTGTTGATAATGGCGGAGTCGTTCCTTTTCAAATTCATCCAAAAGTAGAGGCTGAAATTGCTTTCCTTATTGGTGAGGATATTGAAGGACCTGGAATTACTGGTGCCCAAGTATTAGCAAAAACAGAATATGTTTTGCCGGCACTTGAAATCATTGACAGCCGTTATGAAAACTTTAACTTTACCCATACAGATGTTATTGCTGATAATGCATCTACTTCAAGGGTTGTTTTCGGAAATACACTAAGAAAACCAAGTGATTTTGATTTGGAATTAATGGGTGCTACACTTTCGATTAATGGTCAAATTAAAGATCTTGGAGCTGGTGCAGCTGTTTTAGGGCATCCAGCCAATGCAATTGCTGTGTTAGCCAATATGCTTGCCAGAAAAGGCGACAAGATTAAAAAAGGTGAAATCATCATGTCTGGTGCCTTAACAAGTGCTGTCCTTTTAAAAGTAGGGGATTTTGTTTCCGGAAAGTTCGACGGACTTGGAGAAGTTACTTTTACTGTTGGTGAATAAGGTAATTAAAGTTAAGATAAGGTAAGATTGAAATTTTATGAAGGATTGAGAGTGATAGATTATGCCGCTTATTCAAGTACATATAATGGAAGGCAGACCCCCTGAAAAAATAAAAGCATTAATTGAAAATATTACTGATACAGTTGTTGAAACATTAGATGCTCCTAAACAAAGTGTCAGAGTTTTGGTTAATGAAATGCCAAAGACTCATTGGGGAATTGCCGGAGTACCAGCTTGCGAAAGAAAATAAAAAATAGTAACAATGTAAACGTCAAATAGTCCCCCATCTGTCGATTATCAAAACCAACAATAAAAATAAAAAAAGATAAATAACATGAGTCTTGCATTTTTCGCTTTGGATCCTAAAAAAGACAATACTAAATAAGGGTTTAACCTATTCAGTTTTTTAAGCCCACAATTTTAGACATTTCAGTACTTCAGCCAGAGGTCTTTGGGTAATTCCTTGTTGATATGCATAGAGAATCAAAGGACCGAGATGACCTTTTCGAATTCGGCGAACAGTGATGGACTGGAAACTGCAGTAGAAAGCAAAAAAAGATCTTACGGACCTTTCAAATATGTTTAACTCAAAAATCATAGGCTAAATAAACTACTATGGTAAGTTCTACAAACCCGAAATGTACTCAACATTAAGGCATATTAACGAAGCCTTAATAATGTGGGCAAGGAAGAAATATAAAAGGCTCGCCCGTCATAAGAAAAAGGCAGAATATTTTATGGGTAGAATTTCGAAACAAAATCGCAGACTCTTTAAGCACTGGGAAATAGGTATCAATCCTACGGCTGAACAACCGGAGCCGGATGAGCTGAGAGGTTCACGTCCGGTTCTGTGAGGGGCTACTGGGGAGGTACCAGTGGTCTACTTGCCTTGTTTGTTGTTTTCAATATAAAAGTGAAGCTGAACAATTCTTCCATTCGCTAAAGTTAAGGTTAAAGAAATTTAACTTAGAAATAGCTGAGGACAAAACCAAAATTATTCCCTTTGGACGGTTTGCGGAGATAAATGCAAATCAAAAGGGGAGAAGTAAACCAGATACCTTTGATTTCCTTGGTTTTACACATTACTACGGGAAAAGCACAAGGAAAGTTCCGAGTAAAACGGAAATCAAGCAGGAAGAAAGTCCAGGGAAAACTCAAAGAATCTAAAGAATGGTTGAAGAGTAATAGAAAAAAAGATATTCATATGATTATGGATAGATTTCGACGCTAACTGGTTGGCTATTACAACTACTATTGCATCACAGATAATACCCAAAGTGTTATCAGCATGGTCCAGGATTTTCTGTAACGTGAATACATCACCGTCGTTTAGAATGTAATTTCGTGCAAATGTATGACGAAACATATGAGGGTGGAGCTTTGGTATGTTCAATTTCTGCTTAAGTCGATTTAATCTTTTCCTAAAGGCGTCTGCAGTAAAATCATCCCCGTAGGCGTTCATAAAGATCCGTGAACCTTCACCAAAATATTGTTCAGTTTCAGCAGCTAATTGTTTCAACCTTTTAGTTATTTCACGGCTAATTGGTATTTCTCTCTGTTTTCTATTTTTAGCGATTTCTGAGGGAACAATAAGAGTGTTATGTTGAAAATCAACATGTTCCTCAGTAAGCGACATGGCTTCGTTAATTCTTAATCCTCGCCACTGAGCAAATAGTTTATCATCATAGGAAGCTAGAATCATATCGATTTCCTTGTCAGTCAACCCCTGAACCTCTTCATGTAAGTCATCTTTCACAAGGGGGATATTGCTTGATGGGTTTTTGGTTAAGATTCCTTCTTCGGATAAGAAACGGAAAATTGCTTTAATGTTTCTTAATCGGATATTAATCGTATATATAGATAACCCCTTTTTAGTTCTCTCACGTTGTTTATCACCTTGATAAGGTAATCGATCTTTTTTTAAATAATATATATAACTTCGTAAAAGCGTACTGGTGATTTCATCAATATATTCAATATCATTATTTAACCAATCCCTGAAGTATCGAACTGTATCATAGTATCCTTTGATAGTGCTTTTACGTAAACCCTCAGCTTCCTTCGCGTGAATAAAGATTTTGACAGCGTCTTGGATGGTATGTCGGACATCAGGTGTCTGTCGGTCATGACGGAACTGTCGGTCATTGGTCGATTTTGTTTGTCCTCGTTGTGCAATAAATGTACGTCCCATAAGTTATTTTGCCCCCTGTTTGGATGCTGCATGTCCTATAGTCACAAAACTTCATGTCCTACAGTGTAGCGAAAAAACAGCAAAAAAACGCTAATTTATCGCTATACCTCAACCATCATAAAACAACGGTTAAATAGCTTTAAATCAGCGTTTTCAGGCTTTTGTACGTCCCGAAGAGGATTCGAACCTCCGACCTACAGTTTAGGAAAAGTAGGAAAAGGATTAAATCGTTAACAAAATTTTTATCAAGATGTTAATTTATCAAGCTTTTTAGTTAATTAAAATTAATCTAGTAAAATAAAAATAATATGGTTTTACTGAGTTTTTCGGCAAATTTTCGGCAATCAGATACCCTCCAATCCGTGATCCATCACCGATATTTCAAAACAGTACGTTCTTCCAATTGATAAAAAAATACCAGAGCATAGAAATATTTTGCTGGGTTGCAAACACTTCAAAAGAAGTAATAATAAATGAACTAAACAGTTAGGAAAAATGAAATTATGACCTTTATTCTAAGCCTCTGTTTGTTGCAATAGAAACAACTCTTTCAATCAATTCGTTACGATCTTCAGGCAGGATAAAGCCAAGAGAGATGGCGTTGTCAGTACTTTTCGTAACCAATGAACGATAATTTTCAAGAGTACCATAAAAAACTTTCAATTGCTCCCGAGAAAAGGGCATTACATTGCCAAACATGGCCTGTACACTGCCAGTAGCCGTTTTACTAAAACTGGTATAAACACCAGTAGGGCAATCTGCAGCTGGATGCCTGATCCCGCCAACTGTATTCCCAAAATGATCTTTAACATTTTCCGCAAAGCTGCCAAACGGGTCTTCTACCGTATCTGGGTTGATGGAAATTCTTGTTTTGATTTTAGGTGCATGTGGTGCAGGGATCCTATATTTTGCCCAATTGTATAAATGGAAAAAAGCTGCATTATAGATTGGTTCATAAGGACAATCCATCGGTTCGCCTTCGCACCCTTCCCATGCATTTGTGATATTAATCTTGTTCAGGTCTTCACGTCCCTGACCTTCATAATATTCGATCAGATTATAATGGGTGTCATGGCTGGAAGCAGGAATCTGCCAGGTACGAAATTTGAAATCAGGTTCGTCGAAATCACCAAACCAGTAGGCAAGCCGGTTCTCACTTTCCGTGTTAACGGCAATTACCGGTTCTTTTCCACCAAGAATACTGCCCTGCGGGATGCCGCTTTGAAAGAAACGGGCAGTTGTACTTGGACTGTATGCATTGAGCGGGGCGTTCGTTGCGCCGCAGCCGGCCAGCAGGTATCCGTCAAAAAGAGGTCCGTCTGCTGTGTTTTCTTGCAAATAGGCGAAAGAATGCAGGATTCTTGCAAGATAACTGCCTGATTGAGACCAGCCAGTTAAATAAAGCATTGCTTTTCCATAGTCGGAAACTGGATTGAGGGCATGATCCGTTCGCAGAAGTTTTGCAAGATCAATGAGCATATCCCAGAACAGTCCACTTTCATACTGCGAAAGAAATGGGAAAGGTCCTCCGAGAATTTCTGGGGATGGGATGCGTTCCGGTTGAGGATTGCTCCAGTTGATTGCTTCATACCGCACAGAATCAAATTTCTTTAATGAATCAACAACATGTCCTTTGCTAGTAATTCCAATATAAATATCTCCGTTACGTGTGAAGAATTTCCAACTGTTGACCCACATCCGGTCAATATCAATCATTGCCGTAGCATTAAGAATTTCAATGACGATATTGCCGCTGAAGTTCTGTTTCTCTTTAGGGCGGCGGATTAGAAGCCGGGTGGTATAGGGAGCATTGGAAATAATGACCTCAGGCTTTTGGTCCTCTGATTCTTCATAAATGTTTGCAGTACCTGACATAAAATACTCGTCTTCTATATAGTCGATTTCGGTAAAACGGCATTTCTCTGCAGCAGAAGCAAAAGGCCGAGTACTGTCAGTAGTGGGAATGTAGTTCATCTTCGTGATAATGGTATTACCTCCTCCAATAGTTATACTTCCAGTATGAAACATAGTTAAGTGAAATTCAATAGATTTATAACAAAACAAAAACCTAAAAAATAAAAACGTTAGGTAAATATTCACTGTTAATGACCTAACGATTTAAATATAATCAAATTATCATAGATTGAAGGAGGTAGCTAAATGTATACCAAGGAATTTATGACGCAAACATGAAAACAGGTAATTGTCCCTTTTTACAATGTCTGCGAAAAGTAGAGGAGGTAGTAGAGTTGGTAGGTAAAATTAAACAAATATTGTTTCTAGTGATTGTAACAGCTGTTATATTTTCTTTCGGTTTAAGTGTTTCTGCACAGGACAAAGAAGGTACGTACAGAACCGTAATCGAAGTTCAGGACTTTGGGCCGGTAATTACAAAGGTAATAGTTGAGTTAGGTCATCCAGTTCCGAAAGGCGCAGTTACGAAAGATACTTTTAATGTGCATGTTGAAAAGACAGACCCAAGGGTTCCTGAGGGCGGTTGGGGAGCACATGTTGAAGGTGACCGTACCGTAACGAATGCTTATGTTTCTGACAAAGATGGTAACCAAATTGATAATGGAACAGGAAAGTACGCTGTCTTAGAAATGGAAATTGGTCCAAATGATTTATTAGGTTCAACTGTAAATTATGACTTCGCTTCAGGTCATAATGATTGGGTTGACTACGACTATACCATCACTCAAGTAAATGATATCATAGCACATCCAGGAAAAAGTGGGAAAATTTCTGATTTAGAAATTGATACATTCGCAGGAGAAACTAGAGTCCTTGTGGATGATTTCACTACTGGTGAAGCTACATATGGTGATATCACATTATCTTATGCTGATTTCAAGCCTGTTAAAGATAAGGGTCAAAATCCACTCATTATCTGGTTGCATGGTGGTGGTGAAGGTGGAGTGGATCCAACGATTGCCATTGGTGCCAACAAAGCTGTTGCTTTCGCTTCTGGTGAAGCACAAGAAATCTATGGTGGTGCCTATGTATTAGCTCCGCAAGCACCTACTTATTGGATGCAGGGGAAAACTAGTCCTCTTGACGGAACTTCTATCTATAGTGATGCTCTAATGGCTTTGATTCAAGATTATGTAGCGAATAACCCAGATATTGATCCTAATAGAATCTATATCGGTGGTGCTTCAAATGGCGGATATATGACGATGTTAATGATCCGAGATTATCCAGGATATTTTGCAGCGGCATTTCCAGTTTGTGAAGGCTTATTCGATACACGCGTAACCGATGAGGATATTGTAAAGATGATTCAAACTCCTATTTGGTATGTTCATTCCAAAGCTGATAAAGTATTAAATCCTAACTTTACCTCTATTCCAACATACAATCGTATGATGGAGGCTGGTGCAAATAATGTTTACTTATCATTATTTGAGGATGTGCATGATACATCGGGATTATATACTAATGCTGATGGACAACCACATGAATATGATGGTCACTGGTCTTGGATCTATGTATTCAATAATGCACCAACCGCAACAATCGACGGTGTAAAAACAACGATCATGGGATGGATGGCGGCACAGTCAAATTAATAGATAACTATAGAATAAAAAACTGCACCCCGTTGATGGGCACTCAACAAGTGGGGTGCAGTTTTTTATCCTTTCGGCATGAAATAACATTAGGAAAAAACTAACAGAATTAAAACATAACAAATTCCTAAAATATTTATACTGTTAGGTTAAAATAGATTGATGTTAACCTAACGAAATAGTTATAATCAAATTATAATAAATTAGAGGAGGTAGCACCATGATTGCCAATGAATTTATGACCCAAACATGGAAACAAGTAATCCTTCCCTTTGAAATTGACTGCCAGTATGAAAACCCGTTTTTGGATGTTTCTATTGAAGCCGTTTTTACTGGTCCTTCTGGACAAAAAATCGTCCGGGAGGCATACTGGGATGGAGGTAAAACTTACAAAATTGCGTTTGCTCCTACAGAAGTGGGTCAGTGGAAATGGATTTTGAAAGCTCCGGAAGAAACAGGATTGAATGAGAAAACAGGACAGGTAATCTGTATAAAATATGAAGGTACTCTTCCCATTTATAAACACGGTTTTCTAAGAGTGGATGCTTCACGCAGATTTTTGACGTATCAGGATGGAACTCCGTTTTTCTGGTTGGGAGATACGCACTGGGCATTTGCTTATGGAGAGAACTGGGATGAATCTAACCATCCACAAATGGATAGTATGTTTAGGGGTATGGTGGATCGTCGTGTAAATCAAGGCTTTACAGTTTATCAGACAAATCTGCGCAGCGACCCAGGCAGTTGGGGAGGAGCAGATAAGTATTGGTTGGAGGGCAAAATTGGTTCACTGCCTAATGTTCATTTCTATCAGGAAGAATTGGATCGGAGAATGGAGTATCTAGCAGAGAGTGGTCTAGTAAATGCTCTTGGCTTTGCCTGGTTTATGTCGATTCAAAATAACATCCCTCTGTGGAAAAATATGGCGCGATATATTATAGCGCGTTATGGTGCATTACCGATGGTCTGGACCCTTGCTGGAGAAGTTGCTGGCTATTTTGGTGAACCATCGAGATCCAAATTTATCAATGGTTGGCGTGAAGTAGCAAAATATATTGAGGAAATTGACGGATACGGACAGCTGCAGACAGCACATTATACGAATGAGCGTCCTTTTGCAGACTATTATTATGATGAGGATTGGTTTGACTTTACCCTAAATCAAGCTGGCCATGGTGATTTTAATGTGAGAGCTGAGGATTTTTACGAGTATCGGAAAGCACATGCGGACAAACCGTTTGTAGAAGGGGAGAGTATGTATGAATTCTGTTCCACATTAGAAGAAAACGGAACTAGATTATGTACTGCGGATATGGTACGCAAAGTTGCTTATACAGCCATGCAGGTTGGCAGTTGCGGTTATACCTATGGTGCACAAGGCATTTGGGATAATGTTTGGGACAAACCGGAAAAACCAGATCCTTTTAACACCTTTAACCGGTTTGGTATTACCTGGTATGAGGCATTAGATGGTGAAGGTGCCGTGCAGATGGGATATATGCGTGAGTTTTACGAAAAACAGCATTTTGAGAAATTGGTACCAATTGCAGTGTCTGCGATTAGTCCGTTCGGAAATTTGTTAGGTGAAGAAGGAAAAGTCGATATGTTTTCTCCGTTGGCAACAGCAAATTCGGATAGAAGTCATATCAACATTTACTATAATGAGCATACTAGAGGCGGATGCAGTATCTCTGGATTGAAACAGGAAGAATATACTGCTTTATGGTTTGATCCGAGGACGGGAGAATATACATCAGCGGTGAAATCTTTTATTCCAAGTGAGGGAAAATGGGAAGCGCCTGCGAGGGAACAAGGCGGAGACTGGCTAATGGTAATCAAATTGAATTCTGCAAACTAACATGTTAAGATAAATTACACTATATTTTTGGAAAATGTTTGTTTCAAAAAATAGATTTGTAGAATGGAATTTTGGGGATGAAAATCATGGCAGGCATATCGATGAGAGAATTGGCAGAGGCTTTAGGTGTAAGTGTGGCTTCCGTTTCTGTAGCTTTACGTGGGAAATCTGGAATTTCTGATGAGACAAGGGTGCGTATTCTCGAAGAAGCGAAAAAAAGAGGATACGATATGACAAAACTCAGCATATCTGAATCAAAGGGTATCATTGAAATTATAGATTATACTTATTATAACCTTAAAGCTGGTGCAACGAAAGAAATGTTTACTTATTATACCCAGTTTATCGATGCAGCCACGGCTGCTATTGAAGATTATGGTTATCAGATGGCTGGTCCTTATAATCCGAAAGAACCGGGTTTTGCGTCCAGACCCTCTGCCTCCGGAGCGATCCTGCTTGCTGCTGCGATTACGCCAGAGGAACTTGAACTATATCAGAAAGGCAAAAAATCTTTCGTTGTTTCGGGAAATTCTATGAACAGAATGGCCGTAAATACAGTTTCCCATGATAATTATTATGGAATCGCGATGGCCCTCGATCATCTGATCACATTGGGTCACGATAAAGTAGGATATATTTGTTCTATTCACGGAAACATTGGTACAGAAAGATATCATGCTTTTTTATCAGAAATGGCAATAAAGCAGATGGCACCGGCAAATTACCTGGATCTTAGGGGAGAAGAAGCCGACAGCATGCTGAATGCAATAAATGACTGGCTAGATCATAATAAACTGGAAGCGACTGCTATTATCTGTGACAACGATTTTGTAGCAGCTTCTATGATGCGGGCATTAAGGGAGCATCGAATGATTCCAGGTAAAGATGTTTCTGTGATTGGATTCGACGATCAGCCCTTTTCTGTTTTGCTGGAACCGCCTCTTACCACTGTTCGTACGTTCGAGGCTGAACTTGGGGCTGCATCAGTAGAACAGTTGGTTTATTGTCTAGAACATCCAGAATATAAATTCAGGCATCTTTATATTGGGACAGAGCTTGTGATAAGATCAAGCACTTGCTCTGTCTCTAATAATAATTGATAAAGTGGGAGTATTGGGATTGAAAGAAGACCTTTTGATTCAATGAGGTGGAGATGACAAACGGTTGAGCTCATGTATCATTTATGATATATGGGCTTTTTTAGGAAGCTAATATGCTTATCAGATATCTACGTAGAACTCTATAATTCTGCAAAAAAAGTTATGAGTTTAGATCCGTTAGACTGTCGAAGTTCTTAAGAAAGTCAGAAAAGTCGGAAAAATTAAAATTAAAGGTCGTATTATTAGTAAGTCCTTTTTTAAACTATGGATTAAACTAAGAATGTAATTGATAGCGCTTTCTCGGAAGGTTATCAATAAGCATAACTAAAAAAGGGGGAAAGAAAAGAATGAAGAAAACTAAATCGTTTGCAAAATTCTTCATGATCATCCTATCAGCAATTTTAGTGATGGCAGGATGCTCTTCGAAGGAAAGTAACACAAGTAATGGTGACTCGAAGGCGGCGCCATATGAGGTAACGATCGCTTATTTGTCGTTTGCAAACATAGACGACCTTCCAGCTGTCCAGGAAGAAATAAATAAAATTACCAAGAAGAAAATTAATGCAACCGTAAAACTGATGCCAATTGGCCCCGCTGCCTGGCAACAACAGTCTAACTTAATGTTAACAGGTAACGAAAAACTTGACCTTATTGTAACTACAGCATCAGGCGGTTTTCTTACACAGGCCGCTAAAGGACAATTTATTGCTTTAGATGATTTACTTAAATCTCATGGACAAGATATCTTAAAAGTAGTTCCTAAACATCTGTTAGAAGGAGGGAAGGTTAAAGGGGAAATATACGGCGTTCCTAGTATGAGAGACTTTGGTATGAATTACGGATTTGGAATGAGAAAGGATATTGTCGATAAGTATCAAATCGATCTTTCTAAAGTTAAAACCTTTGCTGATTTAGGAGAAGTGTTTAAACTCATTAAAGAAAATGAACCTACATTAATACCAGTAGTAAACGCTAAATCTGTTGCCAATCCTGTAACTGTAGTAACAGGTGGACTTTATGATCAACTCGGGGATTACCTGGGGGTAATGTCATTTAAAGATAAAAAAATCATTAATCTGTTTGGAGACCCGGATTATATCAAAGCACTAGAATTAGTTAGAGAGTGGTACAAAGCTGGATATATAGCAAAAGATGCAGCAACATCGACAGATACCCCTGAAAGTATGATTAAAGCGAATAAAGCGTTTGGTTTCTTTAATCGTATGAAACCAGGGTATGAGGTACAGGAACAAAGTATGACAGGCTATGAAATGGTAACAGTCAGATTAACAGATGTATATTCATACACTGATGCTGCAATAGGTATTAATTTGTCCATTGCCAGAAATAGTCAAAATACAGAAAAAGCAATGGAATTAATGAATCTATTATATTCAGATAAAGATATTATGAATTTATTAGCTAATGGTATAGAAGGGAAGCATTATCAGGTAAAACCAGATGGCACCGTTTCACTGCCTGATGGTGTAAAAGAGTCTAAGTATGTATTTAATCAGTGGGAAATTGGAAATAATTATTTAACTTATCCTTGGGAAGGAAATTCTCCAGAACTCTGGGAAGAAATGAAGAAGTTTAATGATTCAGCAATTCTTTCTCCTGCATTTGGATTCCAATTTAATCCGGACCCAGTTAAAACAGAAATTGCAGCAGCTACCAATGTGTTAAATCAGTATAAGGATGGTCTTGAAACAGGAACTTTGGATCCAGAGAAGAGTTTACCTGAATTTAATGAGAAACTAAAAGCTGCTGGTCTAGATAAAATTATTGCAGAGAAACAAAGCCAATTTGACAAGTGGAAAAAAGAAAATAAGTAAGCAATGAAGAGAACTAGAGTGATTTGCTAGTTCTCTTACTTATAAGTCCTATACTGCATAATTACAATTAATTATATAATTTCTATCTATTGTTCCTCTGGGCAAATTAAAAAGTCGGATAAACAAAAATAGATGGTCGTAATGCAAAAAGCTTATAAACATGAAGTCTATTATAATTAAGAGTATAGAGCAGAGGTTTATGAAATGTTAGTGAAAACAACTTTTAAAAACAAGGGGGAATAGGGATGTCAGAAATAACAATGAAAACAGCGGATACAGACGTTCAGTCGGTACCTGCAAAAAAGATAAATAAAAGGATGGTAAAATTTAGTAGATATTTTCCTTTATTTATTATGTTGGTGCCTGGATTAATTTATTTATTAATCAATAACTATTTACCGATGTTTGGACTAGTTATTGCATTTAAGGATATTAATTATGCCAAAGGGATTTTCGCTAGCGATTGGATTGGATTTAAAAATTTCGAGTATTTATTTAAGACCAAAGATGCATTCATTATTACAAGAAATACAATTCTCTACAATGGGGGATTTATTATCTTGCATACTGTAATCGCAATTGGAGTAGCAATAATGCTAAATGAAATCAAAAACAAGCTTATGAAAAGCTTTTATCAAAGTGTCATTCTATTACCATTTTTGATTTCAATGGTTATTGTTAGTTATTTAGGATTCGCCTTCCTTAGTGTCGATATTGGGTATTTGAATAAAACATTGTTGCCAATGCTTGGTTTGGAAGAAATCCAATGGTATTTTGAAGCTAAATTTTGGCCTTACATATTAACCTTTATCCATATTTGGAAAAGTGTGGGTTTCTTTTGCGTGATTTATCTTGCAGCAATTATTGGAATCGATAAAGAATTCTATGAGGCGTCCACTTTAGATGGAGCATCAAAGATGCAACAAATTTGGTATATCACCATTCCCTCCATTATGCCTGTAATTATTATGATGACTTTACTTGCCATAGGACGTATTTTCTATTCTGACTTTGGATTATTTTACCAAGTACCCATGAATTCAGGTGCGATCTATGATACAACAAATGTTATTGATACATATGTGTATCGTGGATTGATGCAGCTTGGAGATATTGGGATGTCAGCTGCGGCAGGTTTATATCAATCAATCGTCGGATTTGTTCTTGTGTTGATTTCTAATTATATTGTCCGCAGGAAAAACAAAGAAAATGCATTATTTTAAATTGGAGGTTGAGCTGGATGTATAAATCTGACCGAATAACTCAGTGGGTTTCTCACACAATTCTATTACTTTTATCAATAGGTAGTATCATTCCTTTTATAATCTTAGTATCTTCTTCTTTCACAGATGAAGCAACAATATTGAAGGATGGCTATTCCTTTTTTCCAAAAGAGTTTAGCTTTGCGGCGTATGATTATCTTTTGAATAATTCAGGAAGTATTTTAAGGGCATACGGGATTACTGTTTTCGTAACGCTTTTCGGGACCATCTTAAGCCTTACAATCACTTCACTGTTAGCATATGCACTCTCTCGTCGTGACCTTCCATATAGAAATACTTTTGCTTTCATTGTTTTCTTTACCTTACTATTCAATGGTGGTATGGTTCCAACCTATCTTGTTTATACAGAAATATTTGATATTAAAAACACGATTTGGGCTTTAATTATTCCAGGATTATTAATGAATGGCTTTAACGTATTATTAATGAGAACATTTTTTATTACTTCCATTCCTGAACCAGTAATCGAATCAGCAAGAATAGATGGTGCAGGTGAATTTAGAACCTTTTTCTCTATCATTCTGCCACTTTCATTGCCAATCTTAGCAACAATTGGTTTACTTCAAACCATCACGTATTGGAATGATTGGTTTAATGGACTTATCTATCTTACAGAACCATCTTTATTTAGTATTCAAAACATTTTAAACAGAATGCTTGCTGATATTCAGTTTTTGGCAAGTAATAATCTAGGAGGTAATGCCGCTGAGGCTGCTTCACAAATTCCGAGTACTGGAGTTCGAATGGCAATTGCAGTTATTGGGGTATTACCAATATTAATAGCCTACCCTTTCTTTCAAAAATATTTAGTAAAAGGGATTGCGATTGGCGCTGTAAAAGGGTAATCAATTCCTTTGATGAAAAACAAATAAAATGGTCTTTTGTAAAAGCCCAAAGGGCCATTTTATTTATTGTTCTAAAGAAGGGGGATAACAGATGGGAAGTTTTATGAGAGGATTCTATAGTATTTGTGAATGGATCATGAGGTTTGCTTATGTAAATATTCTTTGGTTTCTTTTTACCTTTCTTGGCCTTGTTGTTTTTGGTTTTTTTTCTGCAACCACCGCTATGTTCGCAGTAGTCCGTATGTGGGTATTGAAACAAACAGATGTCCCTATATTCAAAACATATTGGATAACATTTAAATCTGAATTTATCAAGAGTAGTCTGTTAGGAATTTTGACTTTTATTTTCGGGTTGTTCATGTATTTTAATATAACGATTATTGAAGCGACGACGATACCTTTATTAAAACTTCTTTATATTCCAAATGTAATGGTCATTTTGATCTTTCTGCTTACTCTTTTATATATTTTCCCGGTATTTGCTCATTTTGATTTAAGCATAAAAGAGGTAATCAAAAATGCATTTATCTTAATGTGTATTAATCCCATTGCAACATTTACCATGGGCATTTTATCTGGCTTTCTTTGCTTTCTCTATTATAAGTTCCCTGGTTTGATCCCTTTTTTTAGTGGTAGTCTAATAGCTTTTTTGCAAATGACGATAAGTAATTATGTGTTTACAAAAATAAATAAGAGTCATCTGATGGAGTCGGATGGAGTAGCTGAAGGATTTGGCAAATGAATAAATAAAAATATTTACCAATAAAGGAGTTTTCCCAATGATTTTCACTGAACATACAAAGATAGGGTATATTTGGGCAAGTCCTGTTAGTAAATTGATAGAATTGAGCAACCGATTTGTTAGTTACACAACGTCACTTGAAACGTCTGATACGTAAACAATCTAAATTTTTGTAAACAAGTATGTAAATGAGACCTAAAATTTTAAATATTACTATAAAAGGAGATATCAAAATGAATTATTCTTATTTTACCGTAAAGGAAGTCACTGACTATGGCCCGTACATAACGAAAATCATTTTTCCTCTCCCCAAATTTGTTAAATCAGAGGTGCTATCGGAAGATACTTACAGCGTTTATGTCGAGAGACGAAGCAAAAAAAACGGAGAAGTGCTTCAACTTAAAAAAGATTGGAATTCGAATGAGACTCGTCCGTCAAAAGGATATTGTCATATTACAAAAGCGTATACTTCAGATGGTGAAGGGAACAAAATCGAAATTGGCAGTCATGCCACACTGGAACTCGAATGTGAGGCGATCTATCGTTTAAACTCAGAAATTGCTTTTCTGGAAGAACAGGGGCATAATGTATATGTTTTCTGCGATTTTCGCATAACACAGGTGAAAGAAATACAAACCGATAGTGATTCTATTACAGGGCTAGTCTATGATCATTTTAGCGGCGGCTGCATGGAGCAAGTTAAAGGATGGGTTAATAGCCAATCATCTTATGCTGAGATGCCATTGCGTTTCGGCTATTATTCACCAAAGTTGAGCAGTGGAAAACGTCCTTTGATCATTTGGCTGCATGGTGCTGGGGAAGGCGGATATGAAACTGATATTGCTTATACCGGAAATAATGTTGTAAACCTATCAAGTGATAAAGTACAGAGTATATTCAGCGGCGCTTACGTACTTGCTCCACAAGTACCTACCATGTGGATGGACGGTGGCGACGGATTATATACTAAGAGCGGCCAATCAAAGTACGTGAATGGATTGAAAGCGCTTATTGATGAGTTTGTCGAATGCCATTCAGACATAGATACAAATCGCATCTACATCGGAGGGTGTTCTAACGGGGGCTTCATGACTATGCGCATGATAATCGATTACCCAGGCTTCTTCGCAGCAGCATTTCCTGTTTGTGAAGCCCTTTATGACAACTTGATTACGAATCAAAATATTGAAGATATTAAGAATACTCCTATCTGGTTCACACATGCAAAAAATGATGAAATAGTTAAACCTGAGATCACGGTTATTCCAACATATGAACGTCTCCTCAAAGCCGGCGCTCCTAATGTTCATTTTTCATATTTTGATAAGGTTGTAGATACCTCAGGCATTTTCAAGGATATTAAAGGTAACCCCTTTGAATTCTTCGGTCATGGTACCTGGATTTACATGCTCAAAGACGAATGCGTACTAGATTACGATGGTTCACCCGTAACAGTAAACGGCAAAGATATTACTCTTTTACAATGGTTGGCGCTGCAGGAAAAACAAAACACAGTTCTGCTTTCAAGTTCTTAAATGTAAAGTAGATTTATTAAATAGTTTCCTATAAAAATATATTCTTTCTAAAAACATCGCTTATTGATTGTATAGCGGTGTTTTTCTTTTTACCCTCCAGATGCCCAGTCAGCTAACAAAAGTCGGAAAATTGATAAAAAAAGTCGTTTTTACAGTAGGAAAAGGCTTTCAATTTTCTGTATTATTTAAAGAAGGTGTTTTCGTTAATCATAGTTTTCACAATTTTTTAAAAACAATATTGTATAATGGAAATATTATATTAATTGAGCTATGGCATCAGGAGGGACACGAATGGGAATGATGAAACAAATTTTCAATTCATTAATGTTTAAGCTCTTTTTGGCTATATTCCTCATAATTGGGCCATTAATCATTGTTCATATTATAAATAATTATTATGCGAATGAAGTTATTCGAAACCAAGTGGCTCAATCCAACAAGAATATGCTGAATATTTATATGGATCAAATTGATAAGAGTTTGGAGGGGGTTGGCAATTATATATTTCAACTTTCTGCAAATACTGATTTATATTTCCTTCAATATCATGAAAACTTCGACCTTAACGACTACGAAGAGGCTAAGATTCGATTGTTTAATTCTATCAATAATCAATCTTACTTTTATACAGCAATTGATTCTATATTTCTTTATTCATCTTCCTATAAGGATTTCTTTAATACTAAGAAAAATGATGTTAATTTTTCAGAACGCATGAATGCAACAGAGGAAATTCACGCTTTGCTCGAGAATAAATCGGAAAATCTTATCGAGGGAAAATGGAACTTATGGAAGGGAAAGAAAAATTATTATTTACTATACTACTTAAATATAGATGGAGTATACGTAGGGGCTTGGGTAAATATGAACAACTTGATTAAGCCCTTTAAGTATATTGATTTTGGAGAAACAGGTAGAGCCATGCTAGCAACTTCTGAATTGCATCCGATCACCAATAAAGATTTCATTGAAGATGAAAAAATAGACTTAACCGTTAAGGGGAATAAGTTTGCAATCGTTGGGGAAAAAGAACGGTTTGTTGCAATGAAAGAAAGATCTACTGTTGGTGATTTTTATTTTTTAGCCCTAATACCAGAAAGTGAAATATTAGATAAACTTCCTTTTTTACAAAGAATATCATCTATAATTTCAATCGGGGCTGTTTTGTTTCTATTTCTATTTATCTTTATCATGAGAAAGGTCTTTCTTCAACCAATAAATCAAATTGTTTCAGCCATGAAAAAACTTCGTCAGGGTAATATGGAAATACGTGTTCCAATGAAACGTAATTCCACGGAGTTTGAAGTCATGAATGGGACCTTTAACCATATGATTTCGGAGATAAGAGATCTAAAAATAAATGTTTACGAAGAAAAGTTGAATTTACAAAGGGCGGAACTAAAGCATTTACAATTACAAATCAACCCTCACTTTTTCCTAAACTCATTGAACATTATTTATAATCTTGCAACCGTTAAAGAATTTACCATCATCCAAGAAATGTCCAAATGCTTGGCCAATTACTTTCGGTTTATGTTCAGTAGTAATTCGTATTTTGTTAGTTTGGAAGATGAATTAAAGCATACGGAGAATTATTTAAAGATTCAACAACTTAGATTTCCTGATTCTATTAATTTTAATATAGAATCGCCTTCCGAATTGATAAAATGTAATATACCCCCTTTGGTAATTCAAACTATTGCCGAAAATTCGATTAAACACGCGTTTCATATGGATGAGCCGATTAATATTCATATAACCGTAAAGAAAGACTGTGAAGACTCCAGTTTTATGGAAATTATAATCCAGGATACGGGTGAAGGTTTCCCTGAAGAAGTTTTACGTAGTTTAGAAATTGATGATCCACTCACAACCCAAAAAGGGGAACGAATTGGACTTTGGAATGTTAAGCGAAGGTTGAATTTGTTATATGATGGGATTACCAGCATACACTTTTCAAACGAACATGGAAAAGGTGCGACTGTCCGTATAAGGTTACCGATATAAAAATTCAAACAATGGAAAGGGAAATGATGATGAATCAATTTCGTGTACTTATCGTTGATGATGAAATCCATTCCATTAGGGGAGTTCAGGCTGGGGTTGATTGGGGAAAGCATCAGATCTCTACTGTTTATACAGCACATAGTATGAGACAGGCCCAGGAGGTATTTTTAAATAACAGGATCGATCTTTTGCTTTGTGATATTGAAATGCCTAAAGGATCAGGAATTGATCTATTGAAATGGGTCAGGGAACACTACCCAAGTACGGAAGCCGTTTTTTTAACATGTCATTCAGATTTCGGATATGCAAAGCAAGCATTGCAGTTGAAGAGTTTCAACTATTTACTAAAACCTGTCGATTATCAAGAACTGGAAGAAGTTATTCATAGCGCCTTGGAAAAAATTAAAAAGGATCAGGATACAAAACTGGTGGAGGAGTCTTACCAACAATTGAAAAAATCACACCAGTCGGTCATGAAGGAACGATTCTGGTTAGATCTCATTCATCAAGTTGTTCCGTCTACTACAGACAAGATTACTGATCATAAGAAGCACCATCATCTATCATTTACGGAGAACACAACCTTCCTGCCCATTTTATTTCATGTTCAACGATGGAAAAAGGTTCTGTCAGTCCATGAAGAAAAAGTAAGGGAGAATGCTCTTCAATCAGCGGTGTATGAAGAACTGGTAAAAAAAAACGTGGATGCCCATGTCGTTAATATGGGAACGGGTGACATTTTGTTCATCCTGCCTCTGGTAAGAGCAGCATACATTGAGGATCTGAAAAATAATTTTAATCATTTTATTTCTCAATTTGCACTCTATTTTTCATGCGAGCTTTGCTGTTATATAGGCAATCAGGTGCCTATTGAAAAAGTAGTAAGCATGGTTCACCAATTGCAGGATCTGGATCGTAACAATGTAATCAAAATTAATGAGATCATTGTGTATAATAATGAAAAAAAGCATTCATGCTATATCCCTTCACTTCCCGCTGACTGGTCGAGTTTAATGAAAATCGGTCTAAAGGAAAAATTATTGGGTGCAATCAATCAATATTTTAAGGATTGGAAAAAATCCGATGAAGATATAACTGCACAATCCCTTCATTTATTTTATCAGGATTTCTTACAGCTTGTTTTTTATGTAATCCAAGTGAAAGGGATACAGGCCAATCAGGTCTTTTCACAAAACCTGTTGACTGAAAAGCCTGCAAAAGTGTTAAAATCGTTGAATTCTCTTCAAGAATGGGTCATTTATATTATGGATGTCGCCATGGACCAGCTTCATCTTCCTCAAGAAAAAGGCTCTGTTGTCAATCTTGTGAAAAAGTATATTCAAGATCATCTTGGTGAACAGCGTTTAACACGAGAAGATATTGCCAATCATGTTTATCTAAATCCAGACTATTTAACAAGAATGTTTAAAAAACAAACAGGGTTTTCCATATCGGATTATTTACAGCAGCAACGCATTGAATATGCTAAAAGACTATTAATAGATACAAATTTACCTGTAAGTGAAGTGGCATTATCTGCGGGTTATTCAAATTTTTCTTATTTTTCAACGATATTTAAAAAGTCCACTGAATTGAATCCGATGGAATATCGAAAAATGCACACTTCTTTGATAAGTTATTAACAATATTGAAAGATACAAGAGAGCTAGAATGGAAATTCTAGCTCTCTTATTTATTGGGTTCACAAGTGTGTCCATTTTTTATCTTTTATATTAAAAAGTCGGATTAATGAAAATAGGTAGTCGTAATCCGAATAGTGGGTACAAATATTGTGTCTTAATATGAAGATACAGGTTTGTTTACTTATCTTACCTCTATAATCCTTATCGAATAAACGATGTTTGTTCCGAGTTTAAATTTATGAAACCACTGCCCATTATATTGGCACAGGAAGAAAAATTTAATGAAGATGAAAAAGGAGCTTAAAAAATGAAACTGATAACTTTTAACAGAGAAGGGGCTTCACGTGTTGGCGCAATTATAGATAACGAGGTTATTGACTTGAACTTGGCATATCAGGTTTTAGTAGAATCTGAGGGGAAACTTCGGGCTCGCCAAATTGCTGAAGCATTTGTTCCTGCAGATATGAATGGCTTCTTGCAAGGAGGCAAAGAAAGCGTTGAACTTGCAAAAAACGCCATCCAATTTGCCCTAGAAAATAGAGAAAATAAAGGTCGCAAACTTGTATTTTCAGTTTATGATGTAAAATTGGAAGCTCCCGTTCCTAATCCAGGAAAAATGATTTGCGTGGGCCATAATTATCGTGAACATATTTTGGAAATGGGACGTGAAATTCCAAAGTTCCCTGTTTTATTTGCGAAGTTTTCTGACACAGTCATAGGACCGGAGGACGATATTCCCTTTTTTCCAATTTCAGAACAACTCGATTATGAAGCTGAATTTGCCTTTGTTATTGGGAAAAAAGCGAGAAATGTATCACAGGAAGTAGCACTAGATTATGTAGCAGGCTATACCATCGTTAATGATGTAACCTATCGTGACATTCAACGCCGCACGATTCAGTGGTTACAGGGAAAAACGGTAGAGGGTAGTGCCCCAATGGGTCCATGGCTGATTACTTCAGATGAACTAACCGATCCATCTGGTTTAGAAGTAGTACTAACCGTCAATGGCGAGGAAAGACAACATACTAATACTGCCAATCTAGTATTCTCAGTTCAATATTTGGTGGGATTCTTATCAAATTTGGTGACACTAGAGCCAGGAGATGTGATTTTAACAGGAACACCAGGAGGAGTCGGATTTGCTATGAATCCGCAAGTATTCTTAAAAGACGGCGACATTGTCAAAATTTCGATTGATAAAATTGGGTCTTTAGAAAATAAAGTGAAAAAAGTGATAGAGCAGGAGTGATCTGGTTATGGAGACCAAAACAATCAAGCAATCCATTCAACTTGTACAACATACCATCGATAAAATGGTTGAGACAGTTTCTGGGATTTCCGAGGATACCATCCGACGGAAGCCAAGTGACGATGAATGGTCGATTATACAAATTATTTGTCATGTTTTAGAAGCAATTCCTTATTGGATGAAAGATATTTCCCAAATAAAGAAGTATCCAGAGGAATTGTGGGGCAGAAATCACCTTCAAGAAGCACGCCTTGCAGCGATCGAAAAAACAGATAATAGAACCATTGATGAAGTATTAAAGGAGCTAATCGCTTTAAAGACTCAAGTAGAAATGGAGTTCAGTACGTTGGACCCAGGTATCTTGGCAATTGAATCAACAAGCCGAAATCCAAATTTTGGTACAAAACCAATATCATTTATCGTTGATCATCTAATTGTTGAACATGCCAGTAAACACTATGGGCAGATAAAAAGAAATCTTTCAAAATTAAGCTAAAGGGGAATCCGAATGGCAGAGAAAATTGAATTCATGAACAGTCAAATTGTTAAAGATTTTAATAGGGACCTAGAGGAATTTCATCTTGGACCATTGTGGGAAGCCATCCCGGCCTTAATGCATAAGCAGCCGGAGCCCCAGGCGCAAGCATATCTTTGGAAATGGGATGTTATCTATAAAAAGTTAATGGAAGCTGCCACTATCTTTACCCCTGATCGCGGCGGGGAAAGAAGAGCCATTTACTTTCAAAATCCTGGATTGACAAATCGCCAGCCGTGGGGATGGGCATCAACAACCCAAACCCTTTATGCAGCTATTCAATTAATTCTCCCAGGAGAGACAGCACCGTCCCATCGGCATTCACAAAATGCACTTCGTTTTATTACACATGGAGAGGGCGCTTATACAATAGTTCAAGGTGAACGGATTTTTATGGAGGAGGGTGATTACCTTATCACCCCAAAAAATCTATGGCATGGCCATACTCATCTTGGTGATAAACCGATGATTTGGATGGATGCCCTTGATATCCCTACCATTTATTCAATAGGTGGAACGTTCTTTGAGCCATATCCGGAAAAAATCCAGGTTCCAAAGGTACCTGATAACTTGTCCGCGCAGCGCTATGAAGGGGGAATGGTTCGCCCGATTGGTGACCGCTATCCAATGTCTGCGCCGCTTGGTGCTTATAAATGGAAGAAAACCGAGGAGGCAATTAAGGGATTAAGTCGTTTTGAACCAGATCCATATGATGGGTATGCTATTGAGTATATCAATCCATCCACAGGAGAAACGGCCAATAAAAATATTGCCTCCTGGATGCAAAGGCTGCCCAAAGGATTCCATTCAAAAGCCCACAGGCATACACATGCCACTATTTATAACGTATTTAAGGGTACAGGTTATAGCGTAATAAACGGAGTACGCTTTGACTGGTCTGCCGGTGACTATTTTGTGGTGTCAAACTGGGCATGGCATGAGCATGTTGCTGATGAAGATACGTATTTATTTTCATGTAGTGATCTGCCCATAATGGAGCAATTTGAACTTGAACAATTTCAAGTTTTGGAAGAATATAATGGGCATCAAACTGTTAAGAGTGAATTTAAGCCTAAATTTGCTTAGAAAAAATAAAGTATTCGTAAATTTTCTTGTTGTACATGGTTCCTCTATATTTATGGAAAAAACATTGTGAGAACATTAGATCTAGTTGCAATTATCCCTACTGTGTTGACGATATGGAAAAACCATACGAACTGCAATAGAAGGGATTTATTTTAAATAATACTTGTCTGAATATTGAAAATAGAAGGTCGTAAAAACAGTAGATTGCTTACTGTGAAAGCGTTAGCATAATCAGTAAGAGTGCGTAGGGAAATGCCAACATTTTTATCCGGGTAATTTTCCGAATCCTCAAAAAATAATAGAATTGGGGGATTTTAAATGAATGATGTTAAATTAAAAATCGATTCAGAGGGTTATATCAAATATGTGGAAAATAACGGAGGTCCTACCTTAGGTTATTCGACAATATCCGGGGTTAAGATCATCGAAAAAGATGGCCTTTTTTTTAAGGATTTAAACAAGGATGGAATAATCGATAAGTACGAAGACTGGAGGTTATCTCCTGAAGAAAGGGCAAAGGATCTGGCTTCAAAAATGACAATAGAGCAAATTGCAGGACTCATGTTATACAGCAGGCATCAATCTGTTCCTGCTGGCAGCAGAGGTTGGTTTGATGGTTCCTATGGCGGCAAGACCTACGAAGAAAGTGGTGCAAAACCTTGGGATTTAACTGATCAACAAATCAAGTTTCTTTCTGAAGATAATCTAAGACATATTCTCGTAACCATTTTGGAAAGTCCAGAAACGGCTGTACGCTGGAATAACAAGATTCAGGCTTTTGCTGAAGGAATCGGACTTGGTATCCCGGCCAACAACAGCTCGGATCCGCGCCATGGTTCAGATTCCAGTACCGAATTTAATGCAGGAGCGGGCGGTAAAATTTCCATGTGGCCGGAGCCGCTGGGTCTTGCTGCTACATTTAATCCGGATATTGCAGCAAGATTCGGTGAAATTGCATCTAAAGAATACCGAGCATTAGGCATAACAACTGCATTATCACCGCAAATTGATATTGCAACAGACCCTCGCTGGTTTCGTTTTAATGGAACATTTGGAGAAGATTCACAACTTTCTACTGACATGGCCAGGGCTTATGTGGAAGGTTTTCAGAAATCAGAAGGTGAAAAAGAAATTGCTGAAGGCTGGGGCTATGACAGTGTTAATGCGATGGTAAAACATTGGCCGGGAGGCGGCTCTGGTGAAGGTGGGAGGGATGCCCACTATGGTTATGGAAAGTATGCCGTTTATCCAGGAGGGAATTTTGAAGAACATTTACTTCCGTTTACAAAAGGAGCCTTTAACTTGCCGGGTAAAACAAAAAAGGCTTCTGCGCTTATGCCGTATTACACCATTTCAGTAGGTCAGGATCCGGTAAATGGAGAAAATGTCGGAAATTCTTACAATTCTTATTTAATCAATGATTTAATCCGAAAAAGATATGGCTATGATGGCGTTGTTTGCACAGATTGGATCATTACTGCCGATGAACCGGAGGATATTGATACATTTGTCGGCGGGAAGCCTTGGGGTGTTGAACATCTGTCGGTTGCTGAAAGACATTATAAATTAATCATGGCCGGGGTCGATCAATTTGGGGGAAATAATGAAGCCGGACCTATTCTCGAAGCGTATCAGATAGGTGTGGCTGAGTATGGGGAAGAATTCATGCGTAAGCGCTTTGAAGATTCGGCAGTGCGCTTATTATTAAATATCTTTCGTCTTGGACTTTTTGAAAATCCATATTTAAAAGTCGAAGAATGTGTTCAAGAGGTTGGAAAGCCGAAGTATATGCAGGAAGGATATGAAGTGCAGCTTAAATCGATTGTCATGTTGAAAAACAAGAATAATGTCCTGCCGTTAAAGAAGGAAAGCATTGTGTATATCCCTAAGCAATATACACCAGCCGGAATGGATTGGTTTGGCAATCCAACACCTGATAAACTCGAATATCCGGTTAATATGGATGTAGCCAGAAAATATTTTAAGGTAACCGATGACCCGGATGAAGCCGATTTTGGATTGGTCTTTATTAGCACTCCTAAATCGGGAACAGGTTATAGCCATGATGATGTCAAGGCAGGCGGAAATGGATATGTGCCAATCAGCCTCCAATACAAACCTTATAAAGCGATTTACGCCCGTGAAAAAAGTCTTGCGGGAGATACTCGTAACGATGATGTATTAAACCGGTCCTACCAAGGAAAAACGGTTACTCCAAGTAACACTACGGATTTGAATACAGTACTGGAGACAGTTGAAGCAATGAAAGGAAAACCGGTTTTCGTTTCACTTCTGTTAACAAATCCAACGATTGTGGAAGAATTTGAAAAAAATGTGGATGCAATTATTGCAAATTTTGGAGTACAGGATCAAGCTGTTTTTGAGATTATATCAGGCGAAGTGGAGCCTTCTGGTCTTCTTCCGATGCAAATGCCTGCAAATATGAAAACAGTCGAAGAGCAATTGGAAGATGTGGCACACGACTTGGAATGTCATATAGACTCTGAAGGTCATGTTTATGATTTTGCATTTGGACTTAATTGGACTGGCAGGATAAAGGATGACAGAACCGAAAAATATAAAAAACCCACATCTATATAAAAGCAAGCTATTGAACGAAACTGTATAAATAACATAAAAACCAAAAGTTGAGGGAGGAAAAATCATTGAAAGTGGATAAGAAATATCGTTTATCATATGCAAACAAAGCAAAAGAAATTGTGGATCAAATGACGCTAGAAGAAAAAGTTTATTTAATGAGTGGCAATATCTTTATGGAAGATATTCTTAAGGCCAGAGAACAGGGGATCCATTATAATTTAACTCCATATGAAGCAGGGGGAAATGAACGTTTTAAAGTACCTGAAATGAAATTTATTGATGGGCCGCGAGGAGTTGTGGCAGGAACTGGCCGTAGTACTTGTTTTCCGGTATCTATGGCACGAGGTGCAACCTTTGATAAAAAACTCGAAGAACGAATAGGGAAAGCTATAGGTAAAGAGATTAGA
Source organism: Neobacillus driksii (assembly GCF_013409995.1). Lineage (GTDB taxonomy): Bacteria > Bacillota > Bacilli > Bacillales > Cytobacillaceae > Neobacillus > Neobacillus driksii. The sequence continues at coordinate 460,106 of NZ_JACCBX010000002.1, read as the reverse complement.
GCATTCGGAGGAAATTTATTTGGCGGTGTTTGTATAAATCTTCCCCGTAATCCGGGATGGGGCAGAAGCCAAGAGGTATATGGTGAAGACTCATTCCATCTGGGTTCAATGGGATCTGCACTAGTAAAAGGAGTTCAAAGTGAAAACGTAATCGCTTGTGTCAAACACTATGCGTTAAATAGTATGGAAAATGCACGATTTAAAGTAAATGTTATAGCAGATAAAAGGGCGGAAAGAGAAGTATATTTATCACATTTTAAAGATGCTATCGATGCTGGAGCAGCAAGTTTTATGAGTGCTTATAATAAATATCAAGGTACATATTGCGGACATAATGATTATCTTTTAAATCAAGTTTTAAAAGATGAATGGGATTTTGATGGTTTTGTTATCAGTGACTTTCTTTATGGTATTAGGGATACAGTGGAAGCTGCTAATGGCGGAATGGATATAGAGATGCATATCACACAATATTTTGGTGATAAACTTATCGATGCAGTGAAGAATGGACAAGTAAGTGAAGATAGGATTAATAATGCTGCTATCCGTATTGTCCGTACATTGCTTGCATTTAGTGAAGCAGATGACAAAGAGTACGGTGAAGAATTAATAGGCTGTAAAGAACATATTTCATTAGCGCTAGAAGTAGCAGAAAAATCAATTACATTAATAAAAAATAAAGAGAACGTATTACCTTTTTCAGTGACAAATGTAAGTCGTGTGGCCGTAATTGGAAAATTGGGTAATAAGGAAAACATTGGAGATCATGGATCCAGTAGAGTTTATCCAGAATATGTGATTTCACCTTTAGAAGGTATCAAACGAATTGTACCTAATTCAGAAGTTGTTTTTGATGATGGTACAGATCTGGAACAGGCAATTGCAGTAGCAAAATCTGCTGATGCAGTAGTTTTTGTAGTAGGTTTTGATTATGACGATGAAGGTGAATTTATTTCATACAGAAATGGTAAAAAAGGAGTTACAGCTATAGGAGGTGTTTATGATGCAGCGGGTGGTGATAGAAAGGAATCACTTGGTCTGCATAAAGACGAAATAGAATTAATTAAAACGGTTGGACCAGTAAATAAAAATTCGGTAGCCGTCCTGATTGGCGGCAACATGATTATGTTAGAAGAATGGAAAAGTGATGTTTCCGCGATACTTATGGCATATTATCTAGGAATGGAAGGTGGAACAGCCATTGCAGAGACGTTATTTGGAAAAATTAATCCTGGAGGAAAGTTACCTTTTGTAATACCTGAAGATGAAAAGGATCTTCCACAAATAGATTGGGAAGCTGAAGAAATAACGTATGAATATTATCATGGATATACCAAGTTAGAAAAGGAGGGAATCGAACCTTCGCTGCCATATGGATTTGGTTTATCCTATACTACATTTGATATTTTAAATGCTTCATTTGCGGTTGTTGATGAAAAAATCTTGGCTAAATGTGATGTCACCAATACTGGAAGTCGAGAAGGTGATGAAGTTGTTCAAATGTATGTTGGGTTCAAAAACTCTAAGATTGATAGGCCAGTTAAAGTATTACGGGGGTTTGAACGAATGAACCTAGCACCTGGTGAAACAAAAGCAGTTGAAATTTCTTGCCCAATTGAAAAAGTTAAATGGTTTAATTCTGATTCAAATTCATGGGAATTGGAACATATGGAGTATGAAATTTATATCGGGAGCAGTAGTTCAGATAAGGATTTAATTCAAGGAAAAGTAACTATATAACTTAGATTAGCGAAGAAGAACAGGATAAAAAATAGATTCAAGCATGGAGGGTTAGGGTGATGACTCAAAAACATTATTTAACTTTTGATATAGGGGGAAGTAATCTCAAATATGGTTTACTAAACAGTGCCGGCACATTAATTGAAAAGCATAGGATACCTACCCCAAAGCAGGGATTAGCACAGTTTATGGCTGAAATACAAAGCATCATTGAAAAATATAAAGACAGTATCAAAGGTATTGCTTTTAGTTGTCCAGGAAAAATAGATCAGTATAGTCAAACCATTCATTTTGGCGGTTCATTACCATTCTTAGATGGTGTTCAGTTAGCGAGAGAACTAGGAGAATATTACCATATCCCAATTAGTATTGAAAATGATGGGAAATCTGCAGCTTTAGCTGAATTGTGGCAGGGTAACTTGAAGGATGTTTCCAATGGTGCTGCAATTGTATTAGGAACGGGAATTGGAGGAGGCGTCATTATTAATGGGGAGTTGATACAAGGGACCCATTTTCAAGCTGGTGAATTAAGTTTTATGATCAATGATAAAACCCAACCAGACATACAAGGTTTAGCTGGTTTCAACACTTCCGCGGTACGGATGATAGAAACAATTGCTAAAGAACTTAAATTTGAAGATATTGATAATGGAGCAGCCGTTTTTAAGGAAATCAAAGCTGGAAATCCAGCTGCAATGAAAATATTCAACCGTTTTTGCCGCAATATTGCGATTTTAATATTAAATATTCAATCAGTAGTCGATTTAGAACGTTTTGTCATTGGTGGCGGTATTAGTGCGCAATCTTTAGTTGTTGACACGATTAACCATCAATACAACCAAATGCTTGATGAGATGCCATTGGTTAAGCAAACATTAACTCGTCCCGAAATCATAAACAGTAAATTTCATAGCGATTCCAATTTATATGGTGCACTTTATCGTTTATTATTACAAATCGACAAACTGGAATATGAATTGTTGGGAGATGAAAATGTTAGAAGCATATGCACAAGTAGCAAAGGGTGAAAAAAACTGGTATCAGATATACAAACAGAGGAAATATACTAATTTTAAGGAGAGTTGAAATTTGGCTAGGGATAATAAACTTCGTACTGTAGTTATGCACGACCCAGAACTTGATGATATTAATACTATAATTAGATATTTACTCTATAGTAATCAGTTTGACACAGAAGGGCTGATTTATTCAAGTAGTCGTTTTCATTGGAAAGGTGATGGCAAGGGGACGCTGTTCTATGGAGAGTCTGAACACTCCAATTATGGAATTGGACCGATTGCTAACTGGCGATGGGATGAAGGTTCGCGTTTTTTTGAGGATGCTGTCGACATTTATGCAACAGTATATCGGAATCTTTCGGTTCATGCAGAAGGCTACCCTCATCCAGATGAATTACGTTCCCGAATCTATGAAGGTAGCGTGGAGTTCCCAGGAGACATTTCAAAAGATAGCCCCGGTTCGAATCACATCAAGAAATTGATACTGGATGATAAGCCGGGCACACTTTATTTATTGACAGGGGCAGGTCAGTCAACGATTGGGAGGGCACTGTTATCGATTGAAGAAGAATACAAGAATAGTAGTCAGTGGAAGAATGTTTATGAAAAAATTTCTAAGAAAATAATCATTCAGTCATTCGGTGATCAAGATGGTATCTACGCATCTTATATAGGTCTAAATTGGCCAAATATCGAATTCCGTGAAGTGGCAACAAATATATGGGGATACTTTGCACGTAAAGTAGTCCAACCTGAAGACCGTCATTATCTTTCTGCCGCATGGACTCGAGAGAATATATCTAAGGTCGGCCCTTTTGGAGAGCACTATATCGTATGGGGAGACGGAAAACAACTTCATAAGAATGATATCGCTGATTTCTTCGGCTTCAGTCGGGTTACTGTAGAACAACTCAAGGAGCTCGGCTATACACCATGGTATGGAGGAGTTGAAGAACCAGGTTCTTGGATTTCTGAAGGTGACACATCTATGTACATGAACCTCTTGGACAATGGCCTCGATGCTCATGTGGATGCAAGTTATGGTGGTTGGGGAGGCCGAAATGGCAAAGACATTGACCCTAATGGCGTTTCTTCAAAAGACTACTCTTCCTCACGTTGGTTCGGAGCTGCTCAACGAGACTTTGCAGCAAGGTTGCAGTGGACCGTTACACCAGAATATAAGGACGCCAATCACCATCCTGTAGTCGAGGTTGTTGGTTTGGATAGCATGACTGTCAAACCTGGCCAAACAATCACTTTAAAGGCAATCGTTAAGGACCCGGATGGAAATCATCTCACAGGTCGCTGGTGGCAATACGAAGAAGCAGGTACATACCCTAGAAAGGTAGAACTGCTTTCTGTTGAAGAACCGAACACTGAAGTGGAGCGTACTTATCCATTTGACATTCCTGCTCCAGGCTCACCGGAGATTGATAAGTTGATAAAAAGTGAGATTGAAGTAACGAGTCAGTTTACAGTGCCTACGGATGCTGTTAATGGCCAAACCCTACATTTTATACTCGAAGCCTGGGATAATGGTGAAAAACCTTTAACATCATACAAGAGGGTAGTTTTGACAGTCTCAAGGTAAAAGCCGGCGACTCTTATAAATTTCATGTTCAACTTCGGATCGACTATGTCAGTTTTCATGGCAAAGGAAAAATGAATACCCCGAACATTGATCGTTTCTCGGAAGGAATTGGGTTCACCAACTGTATCAGTGTTAATCTAGTATGTATGCCGGCTCGTTCTCATGCCCGCATCCACTATACGAGCCTTCTCCATCTTATGTGGATCGAGTGGAGTACGAGGAGGAAGACGACTTTGTTATTGATAATAATGTTCCACTTTCAGATGAACAATAAGAACGATATTTGTTGAAAATTAATAAAACAGCCTGGTGATAATTGTTAATTTTCCTCCGGGCTGTTTTTTTATCATCTTTTTAGTTTGTCATGTTGGAAGAAGTTTCGATAAAGAAAGTTCATTACCAAATGGGAATTCCTTACAACAATACTTACTAACTGGAAATAGACTGCCTTTTAATAAATTGGGAAATAGCAAAAATTAAAAAAGAATAGCAATTGAACATGCTACTCCTTTTTTGATTGATATTTAATTCATTTTTCTCTATTTACCGCACAAGAATTTCTTTCAATGATTTCGGTATCAACAAGCAATTTTATTTTATCTGTATCGTTGTTCTCAATCAGTCTGATTAGTTTTTCAACAGCTAGTAATGCAATCTTATCCTTTTTCACATGGATGGTAGTCAACTCAGGAGTAACTACCCTTGATTCAAAAATGTTATCAAATCCAATTATTGAAATTTGACCTGGAACTTTAATCCCCAATTCAGTTAAGGATTTGATTACGCTAATCGCCATATAATCCGTTTCACAAAATAAAGCTGTTGGCAGATTGTCTAAACTATTTTTGATCTTTTCTGTAAAAGCCTCTTGGGGTGAAATGGTTGTTGGTGATATGGAAAAATAATTGTTTTCATCTATCCTCAAATTCCTTTCTGTTAGTGCCTGGATAAATCCTTTTTTCCGCATATCAAAGTTATACATTCTGATATTTGACTCAACATACCCAATCTCTCTATGCCCTAAATCCATTAGATATTGTCCAGCTTGATAAGCTCCAAAGACATTGTTCATCACTACAAAGTTTGCATCTAACGTTTCATAACAAGTATCCAATACAACTAAATTCAGTTGTATGTCGGCTATCATTTTAATTTGCTCCGGTGTTAAATTGGTACCCAATAACAATATTCCTGCAGATTTTTGTTCATTTTCAAGTCTCGTTATTTCCTCTTGCAGATACTCAATATTTATAGATGAAACCATTAAGGAATAACCACTAGAACCTGTTTGAGTATCAATATATTTAATTAACTCCATAAAAAAAGGAAGAGATTCAAATTCATCTGATACAATACCAGCATTTGTGACGGCGACCAGTCTCAATATTTTTGTATTGGTTTGAAAATACTGTTCTGCTTTGATAATAGGCCGAGGAATGTAACCGTGTTCCTCGGCGATTTTTAATATTTTTTCACGAGTCTTCTGACTAACTCCATTTTTCCCGTTTAGTGCTAAAGAGACCGCTGATTTTGAAACATTAGCCAATTTAGCAATTTCATCTATCTTCATAAAACCATGCACCTTCCTAAAATTACATATCATATATAAACGAATTATAACATATTATCTTTTGGTTTAGTTACTTTTTTAGATTTTGTTTAGTAATTAAATGGTATTACTTTTCCTAGACTAATAGGTTTTCAGGTAATTATTTAATAGTTTAGTTTAATTTTACTAAATTTATTTATAAAATTCATTGACTTGTAAATAAAAAATTGTTAGTATTTTATCAATAACTAAATTATTTTAGTTGCATCAAAGATATTTTAGGTAAACGAACTAAAGTTTAGTCTTTTTGCTTAAAAGTGTTTATATATGGAGGGAATAGAAATGGAAAAAATTAAACTTGGATTTGCTCCAACTCGGAGATTTGTGTTTAGTAAAGAAGATGCTTTGAAATTTAAAAATTTAATCAAAGAAAAAATTGAAAGCTTTGGACTAGAAATGGAAATTGTTGATTTAGAAGGAATCAATGAAGAAGGGCTGTTATACAGCCGCTCTGAAGAATCAGCTATTATAAAAAAATTTAGAGATGCCGAAGTAGATGCTGTATTTTTCCCTCATTGTAACTTTGGGACAGAAGACATTGTTGCACGTGTAGCTAAAGCCATTGGTAAACCAGTTTTACTCTGGGGACCAAGAGATGAAGCACCATTAGAAGATGGGATGCGCCTTCGTGATACTCAATGTGGTCTTTTTGCAACAGGTAAAGTTCTAAGAAGATTTAATGTTAAGTTTACATACATCACGAACTGCACCGTTGATAGCCCTGTTTTTGAAAGAGGATTTAAGAATTTCATTGCTGCTGCTAATGTTGTTAAGCATTTTACGAATCTACGAATCTTACAAATCTCAACAAGACCATCTGATTTCTGGTCGGTAATCTGCAATGAAGGAGAATTGTTAGAGACTTTTGGCATTCAAATTCATCCAATCACACTTGATGAATTGAAAAAAGTAACATTAAAAATTGAAAAGACAGATAGCCCTGAACTAGATGAAGCAATTGGCTATATCAAGGAAAAGCTCGATTGGAGCAGTGTGACAGAACAAGATGTTCGGAGAATTGCTTCGTTAAAAGTTGCTATGAAGCAACTGGCTACAGATACAAGAAGTACAGCGATTGCTATTCAATGCTGGTCGACTTTACAAGACATTATTGGCATTATGCCATGTCTGGCAAATGCAATACTTACAGACGAACAAATTCCAGTAACGTGTGAAACCGATATCCATGGAGCGATTACCTCAATTATGGTTCAAGCAGCTACGTTAAATACGAAACCAACGTTCTTTGCAGATATTACTGTACGTCACCCTGAAAATCCAAATGGCGAATTGTTATTCCACTGTGGTAACTTCCCTGTTTCGTTAAGCGTCGAAGAAAAACCAAAGTTAAACAAGCACTTCCTATTTGAAGATCATTCTCCAGGAACGCATGAAGGAGAAATTAAGGGTGGAGCAATGACACTTGCTCGTTTTGACGGAGACCATGGCGAATATTCTATCTTCCTTGGAAAAGCAAAAGGAATTCAAGGTCCGTTCACAAGAGGTTCCTATGTTTGGGTGGAAGTGAACGATTGGCCATTATGGGAAGAAAAGTTGGTAAAAGGTCCTTACATTCACCATTCAGTAGGTGTCCATGCTGACGTTATTCCGGCTCTATTTGAAGCATGCGAATATATTCCTGGTTTGAAGCCTGATCCGGTAGATCCAACTGAAAGTGAAATTAGAGCATGGCTTCGCGGCAGCGACCTTAATAAATAAAGTAGGGGGTTAACAAGGATGAACAAGATTGAGTTTCTAAAACGAAAAGCAACCGAAATTCGTATGGAACTTCTAACCATGATTTATGAAGCAGGTACGGGCCACACAGGCGGTTCCTTATCCAATACGGATATCTTAACGGTTCTTTACTATCATATTATGAATGCCGATCCAAACAATCCGAAATGGGAAGACCGTGACCGTTATGTACAGAGTAAAGGACATGCGGTGGAGTCATACTGGGCGATTTTAGCAGATAAAGGATTCTTTCCAAAAGAAGAATTAAAAACATTTTCTCAATTTAATACAAGATTAATTGGTCACCCGAACAATAAAGTACCAGGTGTTGAAATGAATACAGGTGCGTTAGGACATGGTTTGCCAATTTCAGTAGGTATGGCCTTGGCTGCTAAAATGGATGGGAAATCGTATCGGGTATATACGTTAATGGGAGACGGTGAGCAGGCAGAAGGCTCAGTTTGGGAAGGGGCTATGGCCGCTGCACATTACAAGCTCGACAATTTAGTTGCGATCATTGACCGGAATGGATTGCAAATCACAGGAACCACTGAAGATGTTATGTCCCTTGAACCATTTGGCGCTAAATGGAGTGCTTTTGGCTGGGAAGTGGTTGAGGTAGATGGTAATGATATCGAACAATTGGTTACTGTTCTAGAGAACACGCCAAATGTTGCTGGAAAACCAACTCTCATTGTCGCCAATACAGTCAAAGGCAAGGGAATCTCATTTGCAGAAAATGTTGCAAAATGGCATCATCATGTACCAAGTAAAGAGGAATATCAATTAGCAATGGAAGAACTCTCAAAGCAATTGGAGGTGCAACAATGACTAATGCAATGCTAAAAAGTGCAAAAGGAAATAAAATCGCCAATCGTCAAGCTATCAGTGAGGTTTTATTAGAATTAGCTAAAGAAAATAAAGATATTTTAGTAGTAACCAGTGATTCAAGAGGATCAGCTTCGCTTGTGGAATTTGGTAAGCAATTACCTAGTCAAATTGTCGAGGTCGGAATTGCAGAACAAAATCTAGTCGGAGTTGCTTCAGGCTTGGCGGCATCTGGTAAAAAACCATTTGTGGCATCACCAGCTTGTTTTTTAAGTATGAGAAGTATTGAACAAATCAAAGTGGATGTAGCATATTCTAATACCAATGTTAAGTTAATCGGAATAAGCGGCGGCGTTAGTTACGGTGCATTAGGTATGTCGCACCATTCATTGCAGGATCTTGCGGTGACCCGTGCGATTCCTGGTTTGGATGTCATGATGCCGGCAGACCGACATGAGGCGAAAAAAATGATTGAGGCATTAGTAGAGTATGATCGACCAGTATATCTACGTATTGGCCGCAATCCAGTAGAAGATTCCTATGCATCAGAAAACTATGAGTTTCACATTGGTAAAGCAGTCACCATGAAAGAGGGTACGGATATTACTATTATTGCATCAGGTGAGACAGTTAGAATTGCCTTGGATTCCGCAGTAGCCCTACAACAGGAAGGTATTGACTGCAGAGTCATTAATATGCATACGATTAAACCGTTGGATAAAGAATCCATCCTAAAAGCAGCAGAGGAAACAGGAAGAATTATCACAATAGAGGAGCATAGCATTTATGGAGGCTTAGGTTCGGCGGTGGCGGAAGTGGTATCCCAAAGCAATCCGGTGCCAGTCAGGATTCTTGGTTTACCGGACGAACCAGCTATTGCAGGAAAAACCGCCGAAGTATTTGAATATTACGGATTGAGTATAGACAATGTCAGGAAGATTGCCATTCAAATGGTCGGAGGTCGATGAGGTGTCTATGAAAAAAGAGAAATACATCCTCTCTATCGATCAAAGCACGTCTGGAACAAAAGCATTGCTTGTTAATTCAAAAGGGCAAATCATTCATAAATGTTCGATGAGTCATACGCAATACTATCCGAAAACAGGATGGGTGGAGCATGACCCTGTTGAAATCTATGAAAATGTTAAAACCCTTTTCAAGGATATGGTTCAAACAACTGCCATTCCAGAAAACGAGTTGGCTGTTTTAGCGATTACGAATCAAAGAGAAACGGTAGTGGTTTGGGATAAAGAAACTGGAAATCCGGTTTATAATGCCATCGTTTGGCAATGTCGGAGAACATCTGATAGTTGTGAGGAGCTGAAAAAACAAGGCTATGAAACGATGATTCAAACCAAAACCGGGTTAAAGGTAGATCCATATTTTTCTGCATCCAAGGTAAAATGGATGATGGATCATGTCAATGGTGTCAAAGATAGAGCAAAACAAGGAAAGCTCTTATTAGGTACGATTGATAGCTGGCTGATTTGGAAATTAACAGGTGGAAAGGTTCATGCAACAGACTTCACGAATGCAAGCAGGACTCTTCTATTTAATATCCATACCCTTCAGTGGGATGATGAGTTAATAGAGTTATTTGATATTCCTAAAGAGATGCTTCCTAGAGTGAGAGATTCAAATGCAATCTATGGTGTGACAGAAGACCCAACTCTTCCCTTTAGCAAACTTCCTATCTCTGGTGTAATCGGGGATTCACAGGGTGCATTATTTGGACAGAAATGTTTTGAACCAGGGATGGCAAAGGCAACCTATGGAACTGGTACTTCTGTGCTAATGCAAACAGGGGAAATGGTAGAGGGCACGAATGGTTTGGTCACTTCTATTGCATGGGGATTAAGTGGGAAGGTAAGCTTTGCTTTGGAAGGAATTATTAATAGTACCGGTGATACAATTAAATGGTTGAAGGATCAACTGGAATTAATAGATAACATTGGCGAAGCTGAGCTTTTGGCTAGTTCCCTTTCGAATAATGAGGGTGTCTACCTCGTTCCTGCTTTTGTCGGATTGGGAGCTCCTTATTGGAAACCCTATTCACGTGCTGCCATTATGGGAATGAGCCGAAGTACAGGAAAACGGCACATTGTCCGAGCTGCACTGGAAAGTATTGCTTACCAGGTTAAAGATGTAATCGAACTCATGCAATCAGAATCAAATATTCGCATCAAGATTGTTAGAGTGGATGGAGGAGCTACAAGTAATCGCTTCCTAATGCAATACCAGGCAGACATGTTGGATATAGATGTTATTGCTTCCAAAATAGTAGAATTATCATCAATGGGCTCTATTTATTTAGCTGGTCTTGGGATCGGAATATGGAAAACAACAGATGAAATATACGATCTTAATCAAGAAAATGAATTGTACCAGCCTTTGATAACAAATGATGTAAGAGACAAGTATTATCAAGGTTGGAGGCAATCAGTAAATAGTGTTTTGGTATGTTAAACAGAACTGTTTTTTGTGTAGGTTAACCAACTAATCACTAAAGTAATATCTGAACTAACTAAATTTTTTATAAGGAGGATGAAAGTGGAAAGGTTAAAAATCTCAGAGAATAGAAGATATTTTACACATCAGGATGGCACACCATTTATCTGGCTGGCAGATACTGATTGGACGATTGCTCAAAGATTAAAATGGGACGATGCAGAATACTTGATGCAAAAAAGAAAATCACAAGGGTTTACCGTACTTCAAATTGTTGCATTGGATCCGGAGCAAGATAGAGAAATGAGAAATCCAGCTGGAGATAAGGCTTTATTAAATGATAATTTGAGCACTCCTAATGAAAAATATTTTCAGTATTTAGACTGGATAATCGATAAAGCAGAAGAATATGGATTTTACGTACTATTACTGCCAGTATGGGGAGAACTCGTAGTAGGTGATAACTGGATGGGGGAGTTTTCAAAGAAAATTGTTACAAAAGAAAATGCTTTTCAATATGGAAAATGGATTGGCAACCGCTATAAAGACAGAACAAATATCATTTGGTGTCTAGGTGGTGACAGGCAGCCTATTCATCTAGGAGTAGATTACAGAGATGTTTGGCGGAAAATGGCTGAAGGTATTGCAAAAGGGGTTCTCCAAAAGGATATGAAACATAATGAAAAAGATCCTAACTGGCAAAAGCTTTTAATGACTTATCATGCATGCCATGAAGCGGAGACCGGGGAATGTTCAACGATGTCATATTGGAGTGATGAGGAAGCTTGGATATCGTTTATCATGATTCAATCCGGACATGGGTTAACACCAAAAAATTATGAACTAGTGAAAAATGATTATAATAGAAAAAATCGAATGCCTGTTTTTGATGGAGAACCTGCTTATGAGCAAATGCCAACAACTTGGCCAATTGGTTCTGATTTTCATGGAGGATGGATGGTGAGGAAACGTGCCTATTGGAGTTTGTTTGCAGGATCCTTTGGTCATACATATGGGCATCCATCTGTGTGTTGGATGATTTCAGAAAAGGAAAGAGACAACTTCAGAAGATATTCTTGGTTTGAAGCTTTAGACCAGCCTGGAGCATGGCAAATGAAAATCTTGCGTGATTTTTTGGAATCTAGAGATTTAAGTCAGTGTCTTCCGGGTCAGGATTTACTAATTGAACAGAATGATAAGTTACAAGATGTTACAGATGAACACATTCAGGCATGTATAGAAAAGGAAGGAAAATTCGCTTGCTTATACTTCCCATCAGGCGGAGAAGAAACCGTAGATTTAAGTAGATTGGAAATAGATCAGTTGCAAATTTGGTGGTTTAATCCCAGAGATGGAGAATGTTATACACAAGAGAATGTTATAACTGATAAAGCAATTAGTTTTGAAGCACTACAACGAGATGGAGAGTTAAGTGTATTAAAAGTAATAACACCAACACGTGGAAATGAGCAGGATTGGGTATGTGTGATAGAAAACAGAAATAATCAATCAACAATTCCTGGCGAAGCAAAAATTTATGGAGAACTGCAAGTACCGCTTGAAATCAAGAAAACATTTATGTGGTGATATAAATAAAGACCGAATCGGAGGTTCGAATCCTCTTCGGGACGTCAAAAAGCCTTGACCAATTTTGTTCTGCACCCCAAAAGTACGAGTGTGTCGGAATGAACAGCCATCACTCCAGCTATGGTTCTGTTTTAGCCATGGCGCCGAAGGGAAGGGCTGTTGGTATTGCAACCGGCCTGTTTTTTGGTGCAACTTTTGTAGGGGAGGCGCTGTGCGCATACGTAACCCCTTGGATGGCAAACCTGATTTTCGGTTATAGTCTACCTTCTACAAACATTAAAACTGGCGGCATACTCTGCATCGTCATCGCCTTCATTAGTTACCCATTCTTCAAGAAGACCTATAAGCTTGCATTTCCAAAAGCCGGCGAAAGTAAAGCCCAGGCGATAGTTAACTTATAACCGAATTGATATTAAGTGGCCCTATTTCACTTATATCTGCTTACTAAGATTCCTCTATAAAAACAATAGCCGGAATTTCTCCTCCTATGAATTCTGAATAATTTAATTATCAGTTATATAAGAAGCAGCTGGATGAGGATCCAGCTGCTTTTTTATTTGGCTCTGTTAAAACTGAACAGTCGAACAATAAATGAAAAAAGGGCGAACAAGTCTTCCCTGAAATAGCCTGTGCTTGTCAAGAGGATGTTATCTGCCAAACTCATTCTTCCATTAATAATAAAAGGGTATTTATAAACTTATCATAATTGTTGGATCTTAATAACAGGTATACATTTTTGGGTTCTGATAATATTTTGATAAAACTATCATAGATATCCCGAAAAATACTTCGTTCTTCCTTATTCAGGGCAATTAGGGCGATTATTTGTACACAATTATTCCCCCAATTAACAGGTTTGTCATTTAATACAATCGAAATAGCTGACTTTAATGCGTTCATTTGCATTGAGTGTGGCACTGCTACATTATTATTAAAAGATGTTGAGGACATTTTTTCCCTTTCAATGATATCGTCAATGCCTCCTTCTTCAATAAATCCTAACTGAACCAGTTTAACTCCAATAAACCTGATCATTTCAAATTCATTTTTTAAGTAAATGTTTTGTTGAAACAAGTGGGGATCGAAAAGGCTAATTAAATGATTTTTCAGCTTCGTACGACTTCGTTTTTTATTAATCTTTGTGATACTGTGCTGGATCTTCTGAATGTCCTCTTCTAAAAAAAATGGATTTAAATGGACAATTTCATATTCCGTTCGTTTTGGAATCTGGACCGTTGTGATCATTAAGTCTGAGTCGATTTGCCCGAAATCACTATCAAGCTTGGTAATCACCCTGCTAATCTCAATTTGTTCTCCGAAAATCTGCTCAAGTCTTTTTAGCATCGGAATGTGCATATTGTAATACTCTGGACATACCACTGTGCAAGTTATTTTATTTTCAAGCGTTTTTTGTCGTTCTAGAAAGGCACCAATATGGAAGGCAATATAGGCGATTTCGTCTTCGTTAATTTGAATATTTTCTTTTTTTTGTATCTCATTCGAAATAAATACTGCCAGGTCATAGATTAGTGGGTAAGATGATTTAATTTGCTTGGTTAATGGGTTTTTTGACAAATAATTGTGCTTTGCCCGGTTAATTAAATTGCGTATATGCAAGGTGAATTTTATTAGAAATTCATCACCGTAAATATCCACCAGATAATAATCTTTTACTTTATGAATAATTTCATTTACTAAGCGAATATAACGCTGCTCAATATATTCCCCAAGATTTTCGTTGTTTAAGTTGTCATAACTCAATATCGTTGCCTTGCTAATTAAAAGAATCGTTAAGTAATATAGCTCTGCTCCTTCAAACGTTGTCCCAAATTCAGATTTTATTAACTTGGCGATATCTGATGCCGCCTTATATTCATTTGTTTTGGTTAATGCTTCTATGTTGTCTTCCGAAATGGTTCGATGCTGGCTGACCCGATCTGTTGCAATCACGATATGGAGCAGGATGTTCCCAATTGTGTACTCATTTATATAAAGATTATAGGAGGCCAACACTTTAATCAGCTCTTCCTTGAAATCTTTTAAGTCATAACCAAAAGCTGATTGGATACTTTCTAAATGCAAAAATTGGTCCTTTGTTTCTTCGTAAAAAATATGGCTCATCAACTTTCTTTTATCCCGTTCAAGTCCACTTAAAATGAACAAGTCGCCATCTCGTTTGAAGGATAAATTAAACTTTTCCAAAAGGCTTTTGGCCTTTTTCAAATCGCCTTCGATCGTGGATGTACTTACATAAATTTCTTCACTTATGTCAAATATATCCATACCTTCAGAATGGGCAATCGATTGCTTTAATAGATAATAGAGCCGCTCAAGTGGCGTCAGTCCTACCGTTGTTTCTTTATTTTTTTTGTGCTGCATTTCATGGTAAACGGTTTCATTTATTTTATAACCCAGGTTGGAGGACATAATCAATACGGATGGAGAGGTGGTTTCATTTATTTCATTTACATATTTACGGATGCTCCGACTGGATACAGAGAATTGTTTAGCGAATATGTCTGCTTTTACCCAATCATTCTTATTTAACAAGAATTGAATAATCTCCCGCTCTCTCTCTTTTTTCATGCTACAAAAACCCCCAAAAGGTCTATTTATTGTTAGTTTTCCACTTATATATTGTAAAAAAACACATAATAAAATGATAGGTTGAAAAAGTTCCTACCCCCCGGAACTTTTTCAACTTGAGCTCAGAACTAAAAAAATAGGACAATGACCTCAGAAAGTTAATTCAAATTTTTCTTGGGAGGAATTTATAATGACGGAAAAGACAATTCTTTTAGTTTGCGGTGGCGGTGCTTCCAGCGGATTTATGGCCCAAAACATTCGAAAGGCTGCTAAAAAAAGAGATATTGACCTAAATGTAATTGCCAGAAGCGAGTCAGAGGTAGACGATTATCTGAATGAAATAAATGTCCTGCTTATTGGCCCTCATCTAAAATATATGGAAGAAGATTTACAATCGAAAGTTGCACCTCACAACATTCCGGCGGCGGTCATTCCGCAAACCATTTATGGTCTTTTGGATGGAAACAAAGGTCTGGACCTGATTTTGGAACTTCTTGGCGAAAAATAAACTTGAGGAGGTTATTCAATGAACACGTTTATCAATTGGATGAACCAAAACTTTACACCGAAAATGAATAAAATCACGAAAAATGTATGGGTTTCATCGATTCAGGAAGCCATTATGGCGATTTTGCCGCTGATTCTTGTAGGATCGCTGATTACTTTGATTTCAATCCTGAATAATTATTTTTCAAAAATGCCCAATTTTTCACCTATCACTACGTTTTCATTTGGTCTTATTAGTCTATTTGTTGCACTATTAGTTCCTTATTTTATTATGGAAAAAAAGAAAAAGAATGATAGAAAAATAATCTCAGGATTAACAGGACTTTCCCTTTTTCTCATGCTGCTTATGCCTAAGCTTACAGACGACGGCGGTATCACCTTCACGTTGGAACGTTTCAGCGGCAATGGCATGTTTGTTGCTTTAATTGTTGGCCTATTGGTTGGAGCCTTCATGTATCTCTTTTCTAAGTTTTCTTTCTTTAAAGGTTCGAGTTCGCTTCCAGATTTTATTATTGTTTGGTTTGACACAGTTATTCCTATCACGATTCTATTGCTGTTAGGGTGGATATTTACCTTCCAACTGAATGTTGATTTGTATGATTTAATCATAAAAGTTTTTGAACCCGTTACAGCAATTGCCCAAAGTTTCACCGGGTTTGTATTCATCGCTTTTCTTGGTGTTTTCTTTTATTCTTTTGGAATTAGTGCCTGGGTTCTGTACCCCATTATTTTTCCGATTATGCTGGAGGGTATTCAACAAAATATCGATGGTGTCGCTCAAAATATCAATACAATGGAAACTCAAACGGCTTGGGTATGGATTGGAGGTATGGGAACCACATTACCTTTGGTACTGATGATGTTATTCATGGCAAAGTCCAGCCATTTAAAAGCCATTGGTAAAGTAACGATTGTACCGTCTATTTTCAATATTAATGAACCTGTCATTTTCGGTGCTCCGGTGGCTTTTAACCCGATTTTAATGGTTCCGATGTGGTTGAATGGTTTAATTATACCTGCAATCACTTACGTGGCACTAACCTGGGATTTTGTGACAATCCCTGAGAGACTTTTTCAACTATGGTATATGCCTGTTGGAATTTCTTCCATGCTAATTAACTCCGATTTACGTGGATTAATTTTATTAGCTGTCGTTGTAGTCGTATCTTGGTTGATTTGGTTCCCATTTTTCAAGGTGTATGACATGCAGCAGTTTAAAAAAGAACAAGTAGAAATGAAATTGGAGGATTAGACTATGAACGACCACAACACAAATGATATCAATGAAGTATCGATGAAGATTATCCTAAATGCCGGTGACGCAAGATTAATCATTAAAGAAGCACTCGACTGTGTGGCAACTTGTGAATTCGAGGCGGCAAAGCAAAAGCTCGTTGAAGCGAAAAAGAAAATTACCGCTGCGCACGCTGCTCAGACTGAAACCATTCAAAGTGAAGCCCGCGGTGAGCAAATTGTATTCTCCCTCTTGTTTGCCCATGCGCAAGACACGTTAATGACAATCATGAGCGAGTGGAATACAGCCAATCATATCGTTCGTTTATTTGAAGTGTACGATGAACGGTTAAGAAAGCTTGAAGAAAAATAAATCATCAGTAAATGCCAGGTGGATCGTACAATCTGGCATTTACCTTTTCAGGAGACTGTCAGATTAGGAGAGATGAAGATCATGAAAAAACTAGAATTTCCAAAAGACTTTTTATGGGGTGGCAGTATTGCTGCTCATCAATGTGAGGGTGCTTATCAGGCTGACGGAAAAGGTCCAGGCCATATGGACTTTGTAACAACAGGAGAATTTGGAAAGGAACGTAAAATCACGAAGACTATTGAGGAAGGTAATGTTTATCCTTCACATGACGGAATTGACTTCTATCATCGCTATAAGAGTGATATTGAGTTGTTTGGTGAGATGGGATTTAAAGCTCTTCGTATCTCAATAGACTGGTCCCGTATTTTTCCTCATGGGGACGATGAATTACCAAATGAAGAGGGATTGGCTTACTATCATCAAGTGATTGATGAACTAAGAGCAAATCAGATTGAACCGATTATTACTCTATGTCATTTTGAGATGCCGATTGAAGTGGTACGTAAATACCGTTCCTGGTTAAGCAGGGAAACGGTTGAGTTATATCTTCGATTCTGTGAAACAGTAATGAAGGAGTATAAAGGGAAGGTACGCTATTGGGTAACTTTTAATGAAATGAATCATTTAGAAATTCAGAGTGATTTTTCTAATACCTTTACTTATATGATAACTGGTTTACAGTATTCTGATTTACAAGATAGAGAGATGCAACTTGCGACAATGGGATATCATATGACTTTAGCTAGTGTTAAAGCGGTTAAAATCGCTCATGACATTGATCAGAATAATCAGGTTGGTTGTGTTTTTGGACTCACACCTTGTTACCCAAAGACTAGTAAACCTGCTGATGTATTGCAAGCCTTTAAAGATACAGAAAGAGATCTATATCAGGTTGATGCGATGTGCAATGGAGCGTTTCCTCTGTATAAACTGAAGGAGTATAAGCGGAGAGGTATTACGTTACCAATTTGTGAAAGTGATCATCTCGCCTTTAGAGAGGGAAAGATAGACTTTATTGGGTTAAATTATTATTCCAGTGACGTTAGTTCGGCTGAACTTGATGAAAACACCGAATCCTCTTTGTTTGGTGGAATTCCAAATAAGTATTTGGAAAAGTCAGCATGGGGATGGTCCATTGATCCAACGGGTTTAAGGTATATGCTGAATTATTTGTATCACCGATATGGTATTCCGATTATAATCACCGAAAATGGTTTAGGTGCTGTTGATCAAGTGGAAAACGATGGAAGCATCCAAGATGATTATCGCGTTGATTATCTGAAAAAACATCTAGAAGCATTAAAGGCTGCCGTTGAAGAAGATGGTGTCCATTGTTTTGGCTACTTAATGTGGGGACCAATCGATTTGGTCAGTGCGACCACTGGAGAAATGAAAAAACGTTATGGATTTATTTACGTAGACAAACAAGATGATGGCAGTGGAACACATGAGCGAAGTAAGAAAAAAAGTTTCTACTGGTATAAGAAAGTTATATCGACAAATGGAGAGGATTTAGCTAGTATTTAAAAATTACTTAATCTGTTCCGCAATACAAATTAAGAAGTTAAAGGGGATTTATTGAAAAATGGTAGAAAAAACATTTAAAGTAACCTCAGAAACAGGAATTCACGCTCGTCCAGCAACGGTATTAATACAATCAGCAAATAAATATAATGCAGATGTAAACTTAGAGTATAGCGGTAAAATAGTTAATCTAAAGTCTATTATGGGAGTTATGTCTTTAGGTATCCCTCAAGGGTCTCATATAAAAATTATTACTACTGGAGCAGATGAAGAACTAGCACTTATAGGAATTGAAGAAACATTAAAAAGTGAGGGTCTAGGAGAATGATAAATTACACGCTGCCCAGCAACCATTTTGGTACAGTCTGCTAGCAAATTATGCAGATGTAAAGCTAATATATTATGGGAGTCGGTCATGTGGAATTAAATATGACGATGAAATTATTATAAATGGATACGATAAATACAAGCATTGGAGCATCTGCAATAGACCTTAGTGAAAGAATCTCTTACTGAGTAATCTAAATAATAATAGGAGAAAAAATATTAAAGCAATAGTAAGTAATGAGGTGAATCATATTAGGCATCAACTTAGCGTAGATGAGTTACTCAAGTTATTAAGAGATGCCATTAAGTTTAATCTAAAAACGGATTTTATTATGCTTATATCTGAAGAGTTAAACAATCGATTAATAACTAATATTGATAATAAAAAATAGATTGTTATGATAATATTCTTTACCTTCTCCATTCAAATAGTCTAAGCAAGTGGAATATGAACATCTACACCTATTAAATATGTAAGAAATGAATAAAACCTTGTATATTTTCGGTTTAATAAAAGTTGGATTATTGTTACTTTAAGTCAACAGATTCACTGATATTACTGGGGAATTTTGAAGTTGATTTGACCACTGTTCCCATAACAGTCATCATAACTGGTTGTGACCTGCGTGCAAGGTCTTGTGTGAAGGCTACTCCCCAATGCAAGTCCTTATCATGATTTTTTGTTCTTTTTCTCTCGAATATTTTCAGCATACCTTGGTCAAAATACCATTTGTTACTAACTATGATGAAATGGGGCCAGATTAATGAAGGAAGTTTTACAACAGATTAAAGAGGAATTAGAAAAGGCTTATGATAATCCACAATCCAACAATTTAGACCAATGCCTTCTTCAGCTTCAGGCTGCACGAGAACAGTATGGTGATAAAGGTAATATGATTGAGAACTGTATCACTGCAGTAACGCAAGCGAGAAATTCGATTGTGGCCTTGGAGAATGCAGGAGATGTATCTTCTGCCGCAGCCTTCGGTCAAGCGCATAATGCTCTTCAAAATGCGATAGAGTCTTACTCTGGTACAGATGATAATCAATATGAATGAGGATGTTCCAAAAGCATTGCTTTTGGACATCCTTTTTATTATTTCACTGATAGGGATTGGAAAAAGTTCCTAATAAAGAACCTCTTAGGGAGTTGAAGAAAAGGCAAAATAAGTAGAATGTTAGACTGGTTGACAGCAACGGTTCGTTCGAATTCATCCTCAGCACATTCCTCATAGATAGTATCTATTAAGAAAGTGCGTACTGTTTGGAAAACCCTATCCACTATATAATACTTTCATATCCTAATACAGCAGGGGTAGAGCAAGAAGAATAATATACACCACCGGATTTGGGGCGTTCCAGGAAAGATTCCCAACTAAGTACTAAAAGAGTAGCAATGCGATATTATGTGATGGAAGTTTGCTGGAAGTACAAACTATTAGGTAAATGGGTTTGATTATACAACAGCAAAAGGGTAGCTTGTTTTTATACAAACTCCCTATTATATTTAATCATTTGTCCTTCAAAATGGTGTTAGTTTCGTTCCAAAAAATCCTCGGTCGAAATCACATTGGCATACACACCGTTAAGTGCGCTAACAAACGCATAATGAACCTGTTCTGCTGATACAACCTTATCTTGGTAAGATAAATGCCTTGTCGCACATGCATCTTCAATAAGTGTAGTTTCAAAGCCTAGATCCACTGCAGCTCTAACGGTTGCATCTATACACATATGTGTCATCATCCCTACAACCACTACCTTGGTTACACCTTTTGCTCTTAATTTACTTTCTAATTCAGTTTTTAAAAAGCTGTTAGGGAAATTTTTTTCAATCATGTTTTCGTGTTCTACTGGCTGAACCGTTTCATGAATTTCTGCTCCCTCTGTATTTGGAAGAAAGAAGCCTAATTCAGGACTACTTGCGATATGCTGAACATGAAAAATATGGTCTTTGTTATTTTGTCTGAACCAATCAAGAACTTTAGCAGCATTCGCGGCTGCTTTATCAGGATTGCTTAACTCCATCTTTCCATTTGGAAAATAGTCGTTTTGTATATCGACAATAATTAATGCTGTACTCATTTTATCCACCTCATTAAAAAATTTATATTACAAGTATGATAATATAAAATATATTGATTTTGTTCGATACTCTGATGAAACACTTTTAGCTAAAAGCGTTTCATGGTGAAAGGAATTTAATATGGAACTTGATAATATTGATTTTCAGATTATACGGATACTATCCGAAAATTCACGTATTCAATGGAAAGACCTAGGTGAACAAATTCATATGACGGGGCAAGCAGTAGGAAATCGTATTAAAAAACTCGAGGATAGTGGTGTCATTAAAGCTTACTCTTTAATCGTCGATGAAATGAAAGTAGGGCTCTTCTTTACGGCGTTTGTCATTATCTATATGAAAACAGCAAACCATGATTCGTTTATACGTTTTTTAAATGATCGATATGAGGTAGTTGAAGCTCACCGGGTTTCAGGAGAAGCCTGTTACCATTTAAAAATAAAAGTTGATTCACAAGAAACATTGAATCTATTTCTTAATAAGATTCTTGATTATGGGAACTACACACTGTATCTATCCATAAAAGAGATTAAACTACAAAATCCGCTGACTGCCACATGACCAATATGAAGATAAAAAGAAACAAAAGTGTGCAAACAGAAAATGGCGGACGTTGAGTGAATTTTTATTAAGTGTCAAATAGGCTTCTAATACTTTATGCAATCCATCAGACTCTCCGATGAGTCTATTTTTTTTGTTTTTCTTTAATTGAGTAAATGGTTAATTTATTTAATTCAAAAATTAACTTATTAAATAAAAATATAAATTTTTATAAATAATTTTAAGTTTTTATTTGAAAATTAAAAGTTATGTTGTATGATATGATTAAATAAATGAAAGGAGAACAGTATGGCGTATCCTTTACTAACTAGTTGTCCTGTTTGCAGCAAGGCGCTTAAAATCACTAAGCTGCAGTGTAACCATTGCCAGACAACGATAGAGAATGAATTTGAAGTTTCAAGACTGGCGGCTCTTGGTCAGGAACAGCTGCAGTTTATTGAGATTTTTCTTAAATGCCGTGGAAATATCAAAGAGGTAGAGAAGGAGCTCGGAATTTCCTATCCGACGGTCAGAGGGAAATTAGATGAAATTATCTCTGCTCTGGGTTATTCCTCTCAAAAGAAACCGGAAGTAGATAAGAAAAAAATTGTCACGTTATTGGAAAAAGGTGAAATTACCGCAGAGAAAGCCATTCAATTATTAAAAGAGGGGGAAGAGTAATGAAGGACGAAATTTCTAGAGTCTTAACGCTAGTGGAGGAAGGTAAGATTGATAAGGAAAAGGCAAGTGAATTAATTACGATCTTACAAGGTAAAGATCAACCAGAGCTAGTGATAAGTAAAAAAGAAGCTCCATATGGAACTAAAATGCTAAAGATTCGTGTGACCTCCCAAGAAGGTGATAATGTAAATGTAAATTTACCGATTAATCTGGTAAAGGCTGTTCTAAAAGTGGGTACCAATATTGCTGAAAAAATACCTGAAGCTGAAAAATATGTAAAAGATATTAACGTTGACCTGCTCATCGAAGCCATTGAAAACGAATTGGACGGAGAGATTGTTAACATCACTTCGGCCAATGGGGATAAAGTGTTTGTGGTGATTGAGTAGATTATGTTAAAGGTCAAGGTGAAGGCAAAGGATATACGATTCTCCATTCCTGTTCCCTATGGTGTTTTAAATTTGGTTAGTTTGATTATTACATCAAAAAGGATTACTCGTTTAATAAATAAAGCAATTGAAAAGGATGGCAGCAAATTCATCTTCCCAGAAATTGAAAGAAAAGATTTGAAGCCGTTGCTGCAGGGATTATCTAAGTACAGTGGAGTAATCCTTGTTGATACGAAATTGAAGGATGGAACTGAGGTAGAAGTAAGGCTTTAAATAATACTTCTAATGGACAAAAAAATGAGCGCAGGTTTTATAGGATTTATGATCCTATGAAACCAGCACTTAGTAGATCTTAAAGAACAGTTTTTATCTGCTTTGTATAGAAATGTCGCACGATGAAAAAGTAAATGATTTGTATCATTAAGAATACACCTAACACCGTTATTGATTCCTTAAAGAGATTAAACGAAAATAGATTGGATAAGGCCGTTAAAGCAACTGCACCATGAACAAGTGCCACAAGGATGGGTGCGAAAAAGAGAATGGCAGTTTGTCTGTTTAATACCTTCTTTAACTCTTTCTCTGTTAGACCCATTTTTGAAATCGATGAGAATTTCTGCTTATCTTCATCTAAATCCATATATAATCGGAAATAAAGGAAACTTCCGGCTGAGACAAAAAAGACAATTCCGATAAATAATCCCACAAATAAAATTGGCCCGTAAAATTTCATGATTTCATAAATTTCGTACTCAACGGAAAAGATTTTATAACGTTCTAAATGTTGATATAGCTTTTCAGATGCAGTCATAATCCCAGCTTCACCGTCTGTCACTTGCCAAGCATAAAAGCTTTGCACTTCTACTGGATTAGGAAGTTTTTCGAAGTCACGATCTGACACAATATAATAAGTATCACTTGCCGGTAATGCTCTTGAGGAAATGACTCCATCTTTACCGGGCTTTAAAGTAAAGCCTGATTCCAATTTAATCGTTTCATCTAACGGCTTTCTAATCTGTCCCATATTAGGACCTTCATACTCTACAACGATTACTTGACCATCTGGGACCTTTACTTGCTTTTCATTAATTAAAGAGGCAAAACGATTAAAATCAGAACTCTTTGTGATTAATATCGTATCATTTGCATGATCGTAGTAGTTCATGTCCATATGCTCAGTGTCTGCCACAATCTTTTCTTCTTTCAATGTTTGGTTAATAAACTCAACATCTTTCTTTACACTTTCCTTTTCATTGGATTGATAAGAAAAGGTAGTAGCATTCACATGTTTAATGCCTGATGTAAGGAATGATTGGAATCCAAATAAAGTGCCAATAGCACTAAAAGCTACCGTTGAAACCATGGCGACCATAAAAAATGTCCGAGCATTATCCTTCATCCGAAAGGCCAAATCGGAAAATAGAAGCATATTTGTTTTAAACCAAAAAATAGATTCCTTTTTTCGTAACCTTCGAATGATGTATACACTTAATTGGGTAAATAATAAATAAGTTCCCACCATGACAACTACTATCACGGGAAGCATGACAACTACAACAACCGGACCCTTAGCAAGTAGGGCGGTTGTATAGCCAATTACTAGCAGTATGACTGCTGCCAGCGTTAAAAATAGGCTCGACTTTGGTTCGCCCTTGGAAATTTTATTTCCTTTAATAAGCTCAATCAGCTTTTTACTGCGTAGAACATACGTAACAAATAAAGAGATTAAGAAAAACAAGACAATAAATGACGCAAAGGTTAAAATGATTGCTTGTGTTGGAAAATAAAAGGGTAATGCACTTTCAATAATGAGCACGTTCTCAGCAATCAAAAGGATACCCTTCGCAAACACAACCCCAATGAAGATTCCGCCAAGTGTCGCAAAGAATCCAATCACCATATTTTCTAGAAACACCATCATTCGGATTTGTTTCATTGACATCCCTTGGATCATTAACAAGCCAAATTCTCTTTTACGCGATTGCAAAAACGAACTCATCGAATAAAGAATGAAGAAAAAGGAAAAGACGTAAATGATTCCGGCAGAGATGTTCATCCCTTTTGTTACATTTGCATTCATCTCATTTCCACTTAGCGCTGGATGATTAGCAAATATGGAAAATGTAAAAAACACCATCACGGTAAATAAACTGCTAAGGAAATAGGCCGCATATAACCTTTTATTACGAATGACATTATTAAACGCGAATTGTCGAAAGGTCATGTGCGTCACCCCCCATTAAAGAAAGTGTATCGATAATCTTTTGGAAAAAGGCTTGGCGGTTATCACCGCGATGGATTTCGGAATAGAACTTACCATCCCGAATAAATACGACCCTGTTACAATAGCTCGCAGCCTGTGCGTCATGCGTCACAAGCATCATTGTTGTCCGTTCTTTTTTATTAATCGCCTCAAGCATTTCCATTACATCTCTTGATGACTTTGAATCAAGATTTCCTGTTGGTTCATCCGCTAATAAAAGCTTAGGTCCATGAATCATCGCTCTTGCCACAGCGGCTCTTTGTGCCTGTCCTCCAGAAATCTCGTAGGTGCGCTTTTTCATTATGGAACTAATTCCTAGCTTTTCAGCGATATCATCCGCTTTCTGCTTCATTTCCTTCACTTTTTTCCCATCTAGGGTTAAAGGAAGGACGATATTTTCTTCAACCGTTAAGGTATGAAGCAGATTAAAATCCTGAAAAACGAAGCCTAGCTCACGACGTCTAAATTTTGCTAAAGCTTCTTTTTTTAATTGATGAGGATTATGCCCATTAATCACAATTTCACCTGTTGTTGGCTCATCAATCGTGGCGATCATATTTAATAGTGTGGTTTTACCACTCCCAGATGGCCCCATAATCCCAACAAATTCACCTTCATTTATCGTTAAATCGATATCTGTTAAAGCTGGATATGCTATTTTACCTTCGTAAATTTTACTTACTTTTTTTACGTTCAACATCACAAGTTCACCTTTCCTTTCCATTTCCTTTAACTTGTGACCATTATATCCTTTGTTCATTTTTGTAAAAATCGATTTTTCTTTCACTATCCTTACAGAGTTGTAATGTTTTGGGTCACACTAAAAATGATTCTAATGGTTGTGCCTTCACCAGTTTTTGAATCAATCTCGATTCGATGGCCAAGCTGCTTTGCTGCCTCACTTGTTAAATACAGTCCCATTCCTGTTGATTCTCTGAATTTCCTGCCATTTTCTCCTGTATAAAACGGTTCAAATACACGCTGCTTGTCACTCTCAGGTATTCCTACGCCATAATCCTTTACCTCTAAGACTGCTTCCCCGGCTCTATCGTAAATGGATATAGAGATGGACTTGCTTTTACCCTTGGAATATTTAACGGCATTATGTATCAATTGGGAAAGCATGAAGAACAGCCATTTTTCATCTGTTTCGACTAGCATACCGTCTTTTTCCTGAGTGAACTGAGGATAAACTTGATTCCGAATATAAAAACGTTTATTTTCATGATTCACTTCACTAACCATCTTTGCTAGTTCAACAGGTTTAATATGAAAATCCTGTTCAATGATCCTTAATCTAGCCATATAAAGGATGGTATTTAAACCTGTCTTCATCCGGTCTGTTTCCTCACGGATATTGGAGGAATCTGGTTCATCGAGGTTTTGAGCAATGAGCTCAATGACAGACAACGGTGTTTTCATTTGATGAACCCATTGATCCATAAACTTTAAATGCTCAGCTTGCCTCGATTCCAATCTTTTGATTTGCTCCTGATAATGCTTATATTGATTTTTTAATAATCGATCCAATGCTTTAGAAATCGGTGTTTGTTCCGTTTTTTGTAAAGATTGATCCAAGGACTCCAGTTCGCTTGTAAGTCGCTTGTAAAAAAGTCGACGGCTATAATAATGATAGAGTAAATATCCGCCAAGAAAAAAGAGACCGAGGAACACTGCATAAAGTGCAGGTAATAAATGGTGATAGCCATCTAGATAATAAATCGCGAGAATAACAAAAAATTGAATGATTTGGATAACAATGAGGAGGGCATGCTCTTTTAAAAATAGCTTCATTGATCATCATCCTTTAACCAGGAAATCGTTAAGCGATATCCAGCACCTCTTACGGTTTCGACGGCTCCTTTAAGACCAACGCTCTCCATTTTTTTACGGACTCGAGTAATGTTTACATTCAATGTGTTTTCATCGACATACACCTGGTCATCCCATAATTTTTCAAGTAAATCCTCACGTCCAGCTACACGGGGATATCGATCGATTAAGCTTTCGATAAGTTCAGCTTCTTTTTTGGAAAGGGGAACGGTTTCTTCTTTGTAAGTTAACTCTAGCCTCTCAGGAAAAAGCTTTAGCCCTTCTAATTCCAAGACACGCTCCTGAGCTTGCGCAGCATATTCCCCATATGCTCGACGAAGCTGGCTGCGAATTTTCGCGATGACGATTTCCGGATGAAACGGTTTTGTAATAAAATCGTCGCCACCATTTTCTAACGCCATGACCTGATCCATTTCACCAACCCTTGCTGAGATGAAAATAACAGGACAAATCGATTGCTTGCGTATTTGCCGACACCAATAATAGCCATCATAGCTAGGTAAATTAATATCTAATAAAACCAGGTCTGGTTTACGCTTCTGAAAATCCTCTATCACTCGATCAAAATCATCCACGATGAACGACTCAAACCCATATTTATTTATGTATTGTTGCAGATGTACCGCAATTTTAGGGTCATCCTCAATAATCAAAATCTTTTGCACGCGGCACACTCCTTTCCCTGTGCCATTATCCCATATCCTGTTAAAAAAGAACAAATAAAACCTTACATGGATGTAAGAGAAATGTGAGCTTATGCCATATCTTTCTTAACAAATTTTATGTTTCATTTACTATTGAAAACAAGGTATTTGTTTTTTAGTACCAGAATATAAATAACACTCTAAAACTAAGTTTAAGGTGGATTCGAAAATGGATAAAAGAGTTCTATTCGACTTTGAAGTCGAGTTTACGAATGGCGGTGGAATTCAAGGGCAGGAATTCCGTCTTGATATTGATGGGGATGACATTTCGGACGAAGAGTTGGCTAGGTATATTGTCGAAGATATGAGGTTGCTAATAGTGGGTAAAGTACGTATTCTTAACAAGAAAATCATAAATGAAAAACATAAAAGAAGATCTGCTGGCGAGGATTAATAAAAGTTTATTTTACGGACCTTCACGTTTAAGCTTCCTATAAGGGGCTTTTTTTTTTTTTTTGCTAAACTGTTCAGTTTAGTTTATCAGAAAAATAAGTAGCCAATATTTTGTTTTCTGTTAATTTTGAATGTTATGAAACTTTACAAATCTAAAATCGTCTATTATTTAAGGGGGGATGCTTAAATGTTTAAAAACACATTCGTTCTGATTTTGTTAATGATTTTTTCATTAACAACTGTTAGCTTTACGAATGTTACCAATAAAAATGACGAAACAAAAGATACCCATCAGGAAGAGAAAAATCGAGCACAAAATTGGAATGAAAGTTCTTTGTTTAAAGCTGGTAATTATACTTTGAATGGTGAAAAAGGACGTTTAGGTTTTATTTATGATGATAGTGAGGTGCTAAGATTTTATCCAAATAAAACCCAAAAATATATGTGGCATTTTTGGGGAGAAGATAAAGAGTTTGAAGGACAACTAAAAATTGTCGCCACACACGAAAATGATGGTGAACAAATAACTTTGTTAGAAGGTGTAGAAATCGGTGGTCCAAATAATGGTGCAGACCGACACATGCCATCAAATATGTCACTTCCTAAGAGCGGGATGTGGAAGTTAGAAGCTTATATGGGAGATAACCTTTTTGGAACAGTATTTATTAAGGTTCATAAGAAATAAACGGCTTAGTGATATAAAAATTACTTTTAAATGAGTGAAGAATATTGAGAAAAATAATTATAATGGTATTGTTTCTTTTTTCGTTACTGTTATCAGGATGTAAAGATGAAAATAAAGCGTGGGAACCTTATAGTCCTGAAAATACAACATCATTAATGCTGCAATTTGCTTATAAGGGGAATATCGAACAATTTAAGACTCTATTTTTAGATGGAATGGATGAAGACTATTTGCTACAAATATATGAAACTGTGAGATCAGCTGAAAATAAGGATGAAAATGAAACTTCATTCGGAGAAGTTTCTACATTTACTTTGGTATCCCTTGAAAACGGTAAAACATTTCTTGTTGAATTAACACCACCAATACCAAATAAAAATGATGAAGTGTTAATTCAAGATGTTATTGAGTTACCAAAAGAAATTAGAGATTATATTGAAGAAGAATTGAATCGAAAGTATAACAAGTGAAGTATAAGAATTACTTCTTCCTAAACATAGCTGAAATTGGGCCAACATTGGTCTATTTATTTTCTTTACATACGGAACGTTTGTTCGTTTATAATAGTAACGAAGGAGATGACGTTATGGCAATTCGCGATAGAGGCAAAATAAAATGGGCACCGGCCAGTTTTATGCCGGAGGGATTCGCAATGACTCGGGAGTTGTTTAAGGATCAGCTGCGACAAGCCAAGCCAATTATCGACGATTATGAAAAGGAGGAGTTTGACCTGCGGATAGGCTATGCGATGGAGTTTCACTTGCCGGTGCAGTTAACGACGTGGAGTGATGGATTCACCGAGATTAAAACTGGGAAGATACATTACATTGACCCAATAACCTACCAGCTAAGGGTTGAGCAGAAGCCTGGCGAGTTTGAACGGGTTACGTTCGAAAGTGTGGTTGGAGTGACTGTAGTTGAATGAGCGAATAATTAAGAAGCTACTAGGATATCGAACTTTGTGCAAATCTTCGCTTAAGGGAATGGGGCGAAAGAGTGGATTTTTTGATCCTCTTACCAATAATTGTCTTTTTTATGGTATAATAAAATTAACATTATTCGAATTTTAGAATAATTTAGTGAAGGGGGTACTTTATGTCAAGCATCGCTTATTTATTTTGGGGCATTTTATTAGGTATCATCCTATTTGGAGTTTTGATCGATAAATTATTTAGAAACAAAGTTAAATTTAATGATTCAGAACACATCAAATCCGCTAATCAACAATTAAACGAAAATGCTTCATTGAACAATAAGAGTACAAATGAAATAACTGGCTCTTTTATACCCTGATTCTTTGGAGGTTTAACTTTCACCTCAACAATATTCGAAAAAAGTAATAAACAGCAAAAAGGGTCCTCGAATTATTCGATGGACCCTTTTTTTGCACGTTTTACAGTGTTCAAGATGAGTGTACCAGCGTTGAATTCCCTGAAATATATCAACATTTTGATAAAAATGTGTTAGTTATTTCTTTTAAGTAACATTTTTTTACTTATGCAAGAGGTCAACATTACAATCCCTAAGATTACAATTACTAGAAAACTTAACTGAGTATTGTTTAAAGCAAGTGACTGTGCGAAATCTACTGAATATGCCAAAGAGAATGAGGTTATTAGTTTTGCAACACCAGCTATTAAAAGAAATTTCTTAAAGCTTACTCCGCTAATTCCTGCTCCAAAACAAATGATCTCATCAGGTAAGATCGGAATAATGAATAAAATTAATAAAATACTTATCTGGTTTCTCGCAACATAACGTTCATACTGCTTTATATGATTTTCCTTTACCCATTTTTTTATAAGCTTTTGTCCCCCATACTTCGCTATGAAATACGCAACCATTATTCCTGAAAGTGTACCAACAAAACTAATGCTTGCTGCAGGAAAAGAACCGAGTACCGCACCACCAGCTCCGACAGTTGCTGCTTCAGGGAAGGGTAACAAGATTGGTTGTAGGAAACAGATTGTAAAGAAAATAAAAGCAACAACAAGCTGATTTCCTTGTAATAAAATCTCCATAAAAATCCACCTCTTTTTCACTTTTGCTATATTAATAATAAGAGGAAGATATTATGATATTGTTATATATTTCCTTAAGATTTCCTTAATTTTATTGTCTGGTTCTTGAATATAAAAAATCGGCAGTTTCCCAAGAGGAGGGCGATACTAAGATTTTATTGATGGAGGGATATTTTTAAAATAAGAAATTTCATTATTTTTAGTTGAGGAAGGAATTGAGTAGAAATAAAGCCATTTGTGATATTTAGTAACCAACATCACAAATGGCTCGGTTTTTAGAATAGTCCTGCTTCTTTTGCAGCCTCAATACTATTTCTGGCAAACTCAGACGCACTCATTCCTACATTCTCCCAATGCATATACATTAACCGCGGTTCTTCAAATAGCCAATGGTTATGAAATGCTGTTACGATAATACCTCTGCACCGTAATGCATCGAGCATTGGATTAACTTCTCTTTGAAGGAGTACAGATTCACCTAGGTTAAGACCATTATTTTCAAAAGATAACATAAATGGAAGTGCTAGGGGAGAAAGAGTGCGACGACCTAAAATAGTTGCTCGAATATCATCTCGAAGGCGCATAACTACACAAGCAGGAGCCGCTTGAACAACTTCACCGCCGATAATATCTGCAAGTCTTTGGCAAGTTGACATATTAATACCTCCTTTCTTTTAAGATGTTATACCCTATGCAGAACTACAACAGCTTGTCTAGGTTTTTTCATTAACATCCAAAAGGAAGTAAAAAAAGGGATGGTGCAGTTTAACTAACGGGGTTATTCTTTAAGAAGGAGAAGCATCCTTTTTTGTTAGAGGTATTGTAGTAGGGGAAGTAGGGTTGAATCATAGATTGGTGAGTTCCTGGTTTGAAAATTTATGTATCTAACAGGAGAGGGGAGACCCTCAAAGGAATCTCCCTACACTGACATACCATATTTAAAAGGTAGATTCCCTTTCCAAATAAGAAGACTTTTTGATAGGTTTAGATATTTTCAGATTTCCCGCTATAATTCCGCCAAGTATGAAAACAACCCCGAGCCATTGAGACATACTTACCTGTTCTGTTAAGACTAACGCTGATAGAATTACAGCAATCGGAAGTTCAGCGGATGTTAAAATGGTCCCTAAACCTGGTCCGATATGGGGCATGCCGATGGTAAATAGGATCGGCGGCAAGACTACGCCTAATAAACCAAGATACAAACCGTACGGTGCAATTTCCATTAAGACTGATAATTGTAGTAACTCAGTTGGTGGACTTAGAAGGAAAACAGTAATCATCCCCCCAGTGGTAAATAGAGCACTTTTTTGCACAGCTGGAGTATCCTTTTCCACACTACTACTAAGAAAGATAAAAGTGGTATAGGTTAGTGCAGAAAGCATTCCCCAAATCGTACCCTGCCATGTCATTCCTCCGCTGCCTTCCGCAATAATCCCTGAAGCAAGTATGGAGCCAATCACCAGAATAGCTATGGAAACGACCTTACCCGTGGTTGGTTTCTTTTTATAAAAAACAAATTCAAATAAGCTGCCAATCCAGACAAATTGAAATAAAAAGATAATCGCAAGCGATGCGTTAAGGGATTGCAGTGATTGGTAATAAAATAGACTCGTTAAACCAAGCGGAATTCCTGATAACAGTAATTTTCCTATTTTTGGCAGTGTTAGTTTTTTCTTTTTTGAAAAGAGAGCTGCAATCCAGATTAAGAGTGCACCCATTAAGAATTGACTTCCTGTCACCGCTGAGGAGGTAAAACCAGCTGAATAAGCCAACTTTACAAAAGTCGATAATGCACCGTAGCTGCATCCCCCGAGTAGAACAAGTAGTGCGTAATGCCAAGTTTTCATTTTTATATACCCCTTTCATTCTATAAAACATAAAAAGCCACACAGCAATAGTAGCTGTGTGGCGAAAATAGAGAAGTCTCTAGAAAAGTCCACTAACAAATTTTTTTGGGTTCAATATTACTTTGTTTATTCTAAAGCGATTCACAATGATTGTCAATCAAGAACTTTTTATGGTTGGAATTCTTCCGTGAAATAATCCAGTACCATACATCCAGCTCCCTGGGCAACGATGTTGTAGGCAGCAGTTGATTTTATAATCTGAAAATGACTTTTAGGATAGTGCATGAGTCGATTTTGTGCGGTTTCAGAGACCTCGTCGTAAAAAAGAGGTTTCGGCACCAACGTTCCTCCACAGACAACAATATCCGGTCGTAATAGCAAAATGAGATTACTAAGACCGACGCCAAAATAATAAGCTGCCTCCTTCACTACATCAAGGCAAAGAGAGTCTTCTTGCTCTAAAGCATGTAAAATATGATGAAAATCGATATCTTCTACATCTTTAACTATATCTTGAAGGATAGAATTATGACCACGCTTTAGCCGACGGACCACTTCGTCACGGATGGCAGGCAAGCTGCTATATGCTTGTAGACAACCATACGAGCCGCAGGAGCAACGCCGTCCGTGTATATCCACTACCATATGTCCCAGGGTATCATCCATCTCCATGTTAGTACGAACCAATCTACCTTGTAAAATAGTACCGCAACGAATTCCCATATCACTCGAGACAAAAACTAAATTGTCTGTTTCTTTCCAATAGTTTTTACGGTATTCAGCTAATGCAGCCAAATTTGTTCCGTTATCTATGAATACATGTGTATTAATATTTTGTTGTAAATAATCGACGATGTTAAGGTTATCCCAGCCTCCTGCAGGAAACAGATGTGGGTTTATGATAACCCCGGTTTCTTTGTCAATTGGATCAAGAACTCCAATCCCTATACCCAGCAATTTCTCTCTTTGAATATTGTGTTTAGACAGTAGCTCATCGACACATCGTGATACAAAATTTAAGGTGTACACTCCAGTGCACTGTGAATCCATCCTCAATTTTTCAACGTCTATGATATCTAATTTTAAATCAAGGAGAAGCACTGTGGTGTATAGGTTGGTGATTTCTACGCCAATTACATAATAAGCGTCAGGCTTGATGACGTACATCAGTGGTTTACGTCCTCCACTAGACTCCCCAATCCCACTATCGTAGATAAGTCCTTCCTGAACAAGCTCGTCCAGTAAACGTGTACATGTCACATGTTTGTATCCCGTTATTTCAGTAAGTGTATTGATCCTGACTGGACCTAACTTACGAATCAGGCTATATAAAAGTTTTAGGCTCTTTGTTTTTGGTGATGTTGAACCAGCAAATTGCTCTAACATAAACTTCCTCCAAATGAATAAGGGTTATATTATATTTTAGCTGATTCATTCATAAAGGAGAAGACAATATAACGAACTTTTTTTCTATTTTAAAAAAAGCAACCTGATTAATGAAGGCTGATAGGTTATTAAAATATAATTTCTGTATACTTTTTTTCAAAATGGTTTTTAGTTATTTACAATCGCCTCGAAATCTATTAAACTTTTATTATAAATTGTTAAAAAAAAGGGAGATATTTATTATGCATAAAATGCAAGAAATTCTAGAAGCTAAAGATTTCATCATGAGTAAGACTGAGTATACTCCAACGATTGGAATGATTTTAGGATCAGGATTAGGTACGCTTGCAGATGAAATCGCGAACCCAGTCACCATTCCTTATAGCGAGATTCCTCACTTCGCAAAATCTGAAGCAATTGGCCATGCAAACGAATTAGTAATCGGGGAACTAATGGGTAAAACCGTAGTGGCGATGAAGGGACGTTTTCATTATTATGAAGGCTTTACGTTAGATGAAGTCACATTTCCCGTACGAGTAATGAAGGCGCTAGGTGTAGAGAATCTACTTATCACGAATGCATGCGGTGCGATTAATACAAGCTTCAACCCTGGAGATTTAATGTTAATCACGGATCATATCAATTTAGTCGGTACAAATCCATTGATTGGACCTAATAATAACGAATTAGGAACCCGTTTCCCTGATGTTTCTCAAGTATATAATCGTGAATTACGAACTATTGCTGCAAATGTTGCAAAAGAACAAAACATTACCTTACAAGAGGGCGTATATGCTTGGTGGAGCGGACCAGCGTACGAAACTCCAGCCGAGATCCGTATGATTCGAACATTAGGAGCGGATGCTGTTGGTATGTCAACGGTCCCAGAGGCGATTGTAGCGATTCACGGAGGAATGAAAGTACTTGGTATTTCCTGTTTAACGAATATGGCATGTGGGATTCTCGATCAACCATTAAGTCATGATGAAGTCATTGAAGTGGCTGCTTTGGTAAGAGAGAAGTTTATCAAACTTGTTAAGGAAACCATTGCAAGAATGTAATAAAACATTGTTGACTTATTATAATTGTAATTATAAGTCAGCTGAAGAATAGAACTAGTAAAGGTATGTGGTTTTCTTCCTGTTGCCGAAGTCTCCGAACGAAAAATAAATTAATTAAGAAATGAAAAGCACTCACAAAAGTTGTCAAAATCAACGTTTATGAGTGCTTTTTGTTTTGAAAAGATAATATTGAAATTACCACATTGTGAGTGTTTTTTACTTCAGGATAAAAATGGTTAAGATTTGATGTATGGAGTGCTTACTTCGTTTTCTTTACCGATTTCTCTAAATGATTGTTTATAGGTTTCTATGGCATCTCTTAAACTAAGCATTAGTTCAATTATAAGAAGAATTATCACTACCCACACGCCCACCTTTAAGATGGTGTCAATCACGAAGGATCCAATAAATAAATGGGTATGGAAAAGTGATGTAAAAGTATAGAACATTGCAAAAGTAAAAACTCTACTCCACTGCGTCACATCATATATTAAGATTGCCTCTCTGAACCCATAGTGTTTAATTCGTCTAAATAGCCTATAGAGTTCAACAGCCTCAACTGCAATGAAAATAATAAGGGCAGCTCTCCATATCAATCTTATGATATCAATACTAATAATGCCCGTGACTAAACAGGCAATCCCAGAAATAGATAATGCTCCATGTAAAATACAGTTCGTGTTGTTCCAATCCATTTCAATCGACCAAGAATGATTGATGTATCTAGATAAAATAAAGAAAACACAAACCAGATAAAAACAAAATCCGATAATCAATAAAGATAAGTTAAAGATATCAGGAAATTCTATGAAAACAGTGTTAAGTAAAAGGACAATTGATTGAGTGCTTACGGTAGTAAGTAGAAGAATGCCGTGGACATTCTGATATGATTTTGTCCGAAAAATTTCTATAAAAGTTTTTACACAAATCCCGATATAAATAATCCATAGGCCAATATTTATAAAAGCAATAATCTCAGAAATAAATCCCCAGTGAAAAAATTGTTTATAAAATAAGATCCCACTTATAGAAGTGCCGGCAACCCATGTACCAATCCCAAAGCGGTTGATCACATTGGAATAATGGATGTCTTTAAATTTTCCATCCAAACTGGCTATGAAAAAAGAGAAAATAAAGGCAAACCATAGGGAAAGGTTAATAATACATAGAATTTTTCCAAAAATGTGTTGGAAGAACTGGACTCCAAAGTAGTTTAATAGAACTCCTTGCGTAACAATCCCAATTGCCATAACGATCGCCATAGTTGAAGTTCTAATATATATTTTTTTAAAAGTGAAAAATAAAATAATACAAACTATAAGGAAGATCAAAATCAATAAATAAACCACACTTATCACCATTATATTTTAGATATTTAATTAGTATATCACCTATCAATCTAGAGGTCTGCACAAATATTCCGACTTAATGGTTCACAATAAATAGATGACCTCGGAGTATAGGTATTTTTTCACTATTTTCTTACAAATCCACTTACATTACAAATTGGTAGCTATAAAATTACCAAAAGACATAATGGACCGTGCGCGAAAAGACCCAAGTGAATAATCAACACTTGGGTCGTGATTTAAGTCGCCTTAGCGATTTGTTCTTACGGAACCGGTTTAACAGTTTGAAGAATTTTATTTATTAAGCTTTCAGCATCATCAGCCTCGATGGTTGTTAATTGAATACGGCAGAACGGTCTTACTCTACATTCCAAACACCTGCTAAAGCAGTCTACGATACGAACATCGACAGTATTTTGATAGTGCAGGCTAAGAAGGTCAATGACTTTGTCAGCGTCCGTTACCTTAATGTTTCGCTCACAAAACTTAGCTACTCTCATTCTGTCTTTCCTCTTATAATAAAACTTCTATTCTTGATCGTAATGGGTAAATTGGATATCCAAAGTACGAAGGTAGGTTTGCAGTCCTGCATCTTGGATTGGGATAATGAATGCGGGTTCCCCTGATTCATTGTGATGAGAGTGCCACAGCCCTGGAGGGGTAACGAAGGCTTTTCCTGTTACCCAGTCAATCCGAATGGGATCAATGATTTGTTTTGTAAGAGGGTCTACCTTATCCCCAACTAATGTATATGTCCCAGGTGCAGCATATGCCACAAAGTCAAGTGCAACAGATTTATGACTATGAGGAGCTTGGCTTGCCCCTGCAGGAACAATCCCCAACATTGCCCATAAAACATGTGTAATCGTTAACGTTTGTTCGAAATTTTGATTATTTAACAAAATGGAGATGCGGTTTTTTAAATGTGCATCTGGTGCATTCGCTACTTCATCTAATTTTGCTTTCGCCCGTTCCGCTGTATAAAGTGTCGGCTTAAAACGTGCTTCCGTCGCTTTAACACCTAAGTAGTTAAGAAGCGGGGTGTCCAAAATGTAGTAGATGGTTGAATCCTCTGCGGCTATATGAGTGCTAACTGATCCGGATGGAAGAGTTAAGAAGTCACCTTTTTTCCAATTGATTGTTTGTCCATTAACTTCGGTAGTGCCAACACCGGAAATAATATAATATAATTCACTGGTTGCGTTTGGTTGTGTATGAATCGAATCTCCTGCATTAATTCGGATAAAGTGAGCAAGGAGGGATGGACTCGTTGCCTGATAGTTGGTTCTTAGTTCGTTTGATAAATCTAGTGATATTATACGAGTTTCTCCTGAGTTATATAGTACAGGTGCAAATTCTTTAGGAGGGATAGGGCTAGTAATCCCACTGCCAATTGGATCAGCAGCCGTGGTATACTCGTAAAAAAGGGCATCCTGTGTCCAATTCTCGCTTACAGTTTCAATAACATCTTTTTGCATATGAAACCTCCTATTATAAGAGTCATACATTCTTATCATTTGTTTTGTAATTATCAAGTGTAATGGTTTCTTTTCCTGTATTAAAATCTTATTCCTAGAAAAGAAACCATTCATTCCTGTCATCTTCCTCTAAGACTATTTTGGCAGCCAGCTGCTCATATAGTCCTCAACTTCCAATTGGTGAGCATCCTTTACAATATAAAGTGGACGGAAAGTGTCAACCATGACCGCTAGTTCGCGTGTCTCTTTTTTTCCGATACTTTCTTCGATTTTGCCCGGATGCGGCCCATGTGGAAGTCCGCATGGATGAAGGGTAATGGAACCTTGCTCAACTCCGCGACGGCTCATAAAGTCACCATCCACATAATAAAGTACTTCATCGCTGTCCACATTGCTGTGTACATAAGGTGCAGGAATTGCCTCTGGATGGTAGTCATATAATCGCGGCACAAATGAACAAATGACAAAATTATACGCTTCAAAAGTTTGATGGACTGGCGGCGGCTGGTGAACACGTCCTGTTATTGGTTCAAAATCATGAATACTGAATGCATATGGATATAAGTATCCATCCCATCCAACTGCATCAAGCGGGTGGAAATCATACGTATAGGAAGTAATCATTCCTTGAGCACGGACCCGAATTTCAAATTCGCCTTTTTCATTTTTGGGCTCTAATCTTTCTGGTGTCCGGATATCGCGCTCACAGAACGGAGAATGCTCAAGGAGTTGACCAAATTCATTTCGATAGCGCTTAGGAGAAACGATGGATGAATTTGATTCGACAATTAAAAAGCGTGCTTCCTCTGAATCTAAAACAACACGATATGTAGTGCCAATCGGAATCACAAGGTAATCGCCGGGTCCAAAACCTAACTCCCCAAAAATACTTTCAATTTTACCTGTTCCTTCATGTACAAATAACAATTCATCGCCCTCACCGTTACGGTAAAAATAATCCATCTGGCGATTAGGGCGCGCCACGCCAAGCGCTAGATCAGCGTTTGCCATAAAAATTTTCCGGGCTGATAGAAAATCTCCGCCTGCTTCCGTATGCCAAGAACGAAAATGGCGATGTCTTAACGGTCCTCTTTCTTCAAATTCATAACGAACATCGCAGATTTTTTCTGCTTTTTTAATTTGGGTTGGCTGATTAATATGATAGATAAGAGATTGGATACTTGAGAAACCTTTCGTGCCCATTAATTGTTCATAATAGAGACTTCCGTCTTCCTGACGAAATTGTGTATGTCGTTTATGAGGAATACGGCCCATTTTTACATAATATGTCATTATCTAAACTCCTTTTGTTTTTAATTTTTTTATTTCAAATTTTTACGGCAGCTTGATTGCCTAATACATGGGTTTCTGAATGTGCAGGCAGGATCTGACCGGTTACTTCACCAAAACCAATTCGATATCCATCTCCTTGGCACCAGCCGCTAATCGTCAAGGTATCACCGTCTTCTATCCAGTTCCGCTCACCGCCGCCATTTAGTTTGACAGGTTGTGAACCACGCCAGGAAAGCTCAAGCATGCTGCCGCGTTCTTCTCGATTAGGACCGCTGATCGTTCCAGATGCCTGCATATCACCTGGGCGTACGTTGCAGCCTGTTATTGTATGATGGGTAACCTGTTGAGCAATGGACCAATACATATAGCTGAAGTTGGTTTTTGTAATCCTAGTTTCTTTCCCGGTGTTTTCAGGTGTTAAATAAACTTCTAGATTAATATTAAAAGACCCATCTTTTCCTTGCTGGAGGTAAGGGAATGGCTCTGGTTCCTGCTTGGGTCCAGCACTGCGAAAAGGTTCTAGCGCTTCTAATGTTACAACCCAAGGCGAGATGGAAGTGGCAAAATTTTTCGCAAGGAAGGGCCCGAGCGGCTGATACTCCCATGCTTGAATGTCACGAGCACTCCAATCATTCACAAGAACGAGCCCAAAAACATGATCTTCAGCCTGATGAACGGGAATAGGTTCACCAATAGTATTTCCAGGACCGATAAACCAACCTATTTCAAGTTCAAAATCAAGCTGTGTACATGGGCCAAATACCGGATATTCTGAATCCTTTGGTTTTCTTTGACCTAAAGGGCGCCGAACCGGGGTACCGCTTGGAACAATCGAACTAGCTCGTCCATGATAGCCAATTGGCAAGTGAGTCCAATTTGGCATTAGTGCGTTATCTTTACCTCTAAACATTGTTCCTACGTTGGTTGCATGTTCCTTTGAAGCATAGAAATCGGTATAATCACCAATCTCTGCCGGAAGTAGCATGGTTACATCTTTTATTAGGTGAAAAGCTTGATTACGAAGATCCTCATCATCACGTAAATCAGGGGTGTTTTCATCTAATAGATGTTGAAGTTTTACCCTTACGGCGGACCAGACTGAACGGCCAAGTGCCATAAATGGATTTAGGGAAGAAGAGTTAAAAATATTTTTTCCTTCCACACCAGTACCATTTAATAATCCAGCTCGTTCAATTAGGGATAAATCAAGAACATACTCCCCAATGGCTGTCCCAACACGTGGACTTTCCCCATTTACATGGAATATGCCATAAGGTAAATTTTGAATTGGGAAATGTGAATCGTGTTTTGTTTCGATAAAAGAATGTTTCATCTTACAGCCTCCTCGTGGAATAGTGCAAGCTCTCCTAGTTCTTTCCGTGGTTCATCAAAACTGCAGCTTCCGTATGAAAGTGAAAAAACATTACGTGCAGCGTTAATTTCTAAAGAGCTGACGGATAAATTTCTCCAGATGAGCTCATTTGTTGTAAAAGTAAAATTTCTAGGGTTATCT
Source organism: Neobacillus driksii (assembly GCF_013409995.1). Classification (GTDB taxonomy): domain Bacteria; phylum Bacillota; class Bacilli; order Bacillales; family Cytobacillaceae; genus Neobacillus; species Neobacillus driksii. Next base: position 419,472 of record NZ_JACCBX010000002.1, on the reverse strand, counting down.
TCAAGTAATATTTCTTGGATCGTATCATGCGAGATAGAGAGGCTATGTGCCATTATCGATGCCGTAAAAACATTAACGAATCCATGCATAATGGTTCCTACTTCATTGCGGTATTGACGAATGGGATGGTGGAGTCCAGCAGTAAATTTTAGTGCAAGACCTCGTTTTTTGCATTCATGAATGACAAATGCCGCTTTTTCTGAGGATGGAAACAAATTGGCCGTAATTCCTCCCATACGAAATTTAATCCCAATCAATCGTGAAGTAACTTGGTTTTTCTTTTTGATTCTATTTAATGATGATTGCAGCTGTTCAATAGATCCTGCTATTTCACAATATATTCGATACCCCGGTATTAGAATATCGAGCTTATCGAAGATCTCAGAATCAAACTCTAGTGATGGTGGGACTTCAATTGCATCAATCATTCCAGCAGTTTGGTAGGTTTCCGAAAAAAGCTTAATCGCATTCAAATCTGTTTTTACCTCATCAGATTTTGAAAGAATGATGGACAGTCGAAGGGGATACTGTTCATTAAATAAATCTCTAAAAGGTTCTAGTTCCCCCAATCGAGAAGACGGAATAACAAACGGCCCAAGCATCCAGCTATCCTCTTGATGAATATAAGAATGATAGTTTAAGATCGCTTCTTTAAGAGGAAGAGCTGCAGGCGGGAATATGCCTGCATAATCAATCAATTCTGTCATAAAATGACTAACCGAATCCTCTTTCCAATATACCTTTACTTTTGTTAACAATTCATCACGCACCTCCTATGAAAGGGGTCATGCCAGGTAGGAAACTGGCATGACCCAAATCTATTAAATATTTCCTCGTAGTGCCTGCTCTCGTTCAATCGATTCAAAAAGTGCTTTAAAGTTTCCATCTCCAAAACCAAGTGCCCCTTTTCGTTGAATAATTTCGATAAAAAGTGTTGGCCGGTCAACTAATGGTTTCGTAAAGATTTGGAGTAGATACCCTTCATCATCTCGATCCACAAGAATATTAAGTTCCTGTAGTTTTTTTATATCCTCATCAATTTCCCCTACACGGTTGGCGAGGTCTTCATAATAGGTTTCAGGTGTAAACAGTAATTCAACTCCATTTTCCCTAAGTGCTGCCACAGTGCCAATGATATCATTGGTTAATAGAGCAAGATGCTGAACACCTGGTCCATTATAGTAATCTAGGTATTCTTGAATCTGAGATTTTCGTTTTCCTTCCGCAGGCTCATTGATTGGGAATTTAATTCGTCCAGTTCCATTCATCATCACTTTAGACATGAGCGCAGAATATTCAGTGGAAATATCTTCATCATCAAAATGCTTTAGAACGTTAAAACCGAATACTTTTTCATAATAATTTACCCATTCTTCCATAACCTCTACGTTACCAACAAGGTGGTCGACACCTATTAAACCTGTAGGCTTTGTACCATAAATGTCCTCGCGTGCTTCAAAACCTGGCATAAACACACCGTTATAATCGATTGGTTCAACCAATGTATGAATGGTATCTCCATAAGTACCAAGAATCGCTTTTTTTACTTTGCCATGTTCATCTTCTTCTACCCAAGGTTCCCGTATGGCAATGCCGCCGCGTTTAATTGCACCTGCATATGTTTTTTCTAAGTCCTTCACAAGAAGGGCGATATCTTTTACACCTTCACCGTGGGTTTTAATGAATGCTGAAATGTCAGTTTGATCTGATAAAGTACCAGTTAAAATTAATCGAATTGCGCCTTGCTCCAATACATAGGAAACACGATCACGGCAGCCTGTTTCCAAACCTCGATAAGCTACAAGCTTGAAACCAAAAGCTTTAGCGTAATAATAAGCAGATTGTTTTGCATTTCCTGTATAAATTTCTACGTAATGAACATTTTTTACAGGGAATACTTCTTCTTTTTTTACCTTTGGTGCTGCCAACATTTTTTCGACCATTTTCTACAACTCCCTCAATTGTTATGAACTAACAAACAGAATTTTCTAAATTCACTGCCTGTAATGTCACACATCATAATACATAAAAAAAACAGGTGCAAACCTAGGATTTAACGCGTTTTTTCTGTTAAGCATTAACATTTTAATGCGTTAAAGCTGTTGTGCGTTGAGGCGCGTTCTTGCGAATTTTTAAATATTCCAAATAAAATATGGGAAATGAAAAAGGGAGTGGTACATGTGTGCATTAAAGTGAAATTTTGTCCTTGTAATTTCGAAGATGAGCTCGAAGCAACAAAAGGTAAATTAAGGGAGCGTGAAGATTTAGAGGTTATTGAAGAAAGATGTCTGTTGTATTGCGGACAATGTTTAATGGAACCATTCGCTCTTGTAAATGGCAAAAATATTGTCACTGGCAAACCAGAAGAACTCTATGAAAAAATTAATCAATATGTTATTGAAATGAGGCAAGGAGTGGTAGTAAAATAAATGGTATTTTACTATCAATCTCATTATCCCTTCAGAATGTGTAAATTTATGGTAAAATAAATGTAAAGCCCTACTAAAATGAATGGTAGGGCATTCTTTTATTTTGAAGGAGTATCCTGATGACTGCATTGATTGGGAAAAAGTTTGAAGATAGTGTGTTAATTATGGCTGATACACGAATTACCTATAGGGGAAATGAAAAATTTAGTGATGATGAAAAAAAAATTATTGTATTAAACGACAAGGTAATATTTGCATATGCCGGAGTCAAAAATGTAATTGATTTGCCTCTAGAGGAACTTAAAACATTCGCAAGGAAAACGAATTCCCTTGAAAAAATAGAAGCCCATGCAAAAAAAATATTTTTTGCTTCTCTGAATGTATTCAAAAAAGTAAATCCAGAACACGACTATGCAACGGTTTATATTTTGGCTGGTTTTGCAGGTGATGGCTTCCCTCGCGTAACCTATTTTTCTTCTGATGACGACTTCGAAAAGGGAAATTTGCTTGATTTTTTTTATAAGACTTTCCCAAATTCGGAAATGGAGTTTTTAAAGAACTTTTTGATCAATGAAGTGGATATCACCAAGAAAAGTATTAAATACTACATTCGAAAATTTTCCTCGGCCATACGGCGGATTAACAACGTAAAAGTCGGTAAGAAAGCTTATGCGATCTTTTTATCTAAAAAAGGCTTACTAGAAATCGAAATAAATGAGCAGGGAAAATTTCATATAGTCCCAATAAATCTTACTGAATAAATGAAAATTATATAAAATTACTTGGTTCCTTAACTTTAATGCAGTAATGTGAAACTGCATTAATGCAAAGGTGCTTTGAAGCATAAGTTTGCAGTATATGAAAATCAGTTATAATATTTAGAAAAATCAGAAATGGTTTTTCTTTTTTTCTTGCTTTAACACTATTATCACAGTAGAATTAGGAGGAATGATAGGAAAAATAATGATTAAATGAATAGGAGTAATGTATCCGATGAAGAAGAACGTATTTTTTTGTATACATTATCTGAAAATTTAGACTATGTGGGTGGGATAAGGATGAAATCAAAAATCAATCAGTCTAAAACTCTTCAAAATCACGTTTATGAATATTTACATGACATGATTGTAAACGGATTCATACCTCCTGGACAACGAATTGTTGAAGAAAAAGTTGCTCAGGAAACAGGGGTCAGCAGAAGTCCAATTCGCGAAGCAATACGTCGGTTAAATAGTGATGGATTAGTATCGGTCAGTCCAAGAGGTGGAGTAAGAGTTTATCGACCAACGTTTTCAGATTTCAAATATCTTTATGAATGCCGATTAGGTCTAGAACCAACTGCTGCTTATTATGCCGCTTTACGTATGAATGAGGAGCAGCGTAAACATTTGAAGAATTTAGTGGAAGAAATGAACTTGGTGGTGGAAAAGAAAGATCTTGAAAAATTAAAGTATTTTAGTACACAATTTCACTTCTTTATTGTTGAAGCGAGTGAAAACCCTTACTTGATGAAAATGATGAACCAGTTAAATTCACTCATGTCCTTCTATCGAAATGCGGTATTAAATATACCAATGAGGTTAGAGGATGGTGCTAAGGAGCACCAAGCAGTATGTGAGGCCATTCAAACAAGAAATGGAAAAGCAGCAGAGGAGTTAATGAGGGCACATATTCAACGTGATTTTCAATTTTATATTTCTATGTATTCGGATGGGAAGAATGAAAATAGTAATTCAATAAAGAATTCTGTGGAAAATTTTTGAATGGAGGTTCCAACGTGTTATTTCCTGAAAAGATTCAAATACGAGATGTTTCATTAAGAGATGGTTTACAAAATGAACCGGTGTTTGTAGAAACCAATCAAAAGATTAATAAACTTATAGAGTTAATAGATGCAGGGTTCAGACGTATAGAAGTGACATCTTTTGTCCATCCCAAGTGGGTTCCCGCTATGCAAGATGCGGATATTATAGGACAAAATTTGCCTGAAGTTCATGGTGTTGAATATGAAGCGCTTGTTCCGAATCAACGGGGGTTAGATCGATTTCTAAAATCAAAAATACACAATGGTGTTTTTTTCCTTTCTGCAAGTGCAAAGCATAATCAGGCAAATTTGAATAAGAGTATCGATGAATCTCTAGTAGAAATTAAAGGTCTGGTTGAACAATCCAGAAGGGAGGAAAGAAAGGCAATTGGTGCAATTGCAACTGCTTTCGTATGTCCTTTTGGCGGGGTTGTCCCTTACTTTGAAGTAGAAAGAATTGCAGAGAAGCTTGTGAGTTTTGGCGTTGATGAATTGGGACTTGGAGATACAATCGGTAAAGCTGCACCGAGACAAGTATATGAATACTGCAGCCGTTTAGCGGAGAAGTTCCCTGATATCCCAATTGCACTTCACTTGCATGATACATATGGATACGGCTTAGCGAATGTAATGGCTGGTATCCAAGCAGGTGTTCATTTATTGGATGTAGCTCAAGCCGGACTAGGAGGATGTCCATATGCTCCGGGGGCTCCAGGGAATGTTCAAGCAAGTCGTGTCGTAGAATTTTTAGAACTGCAGGATATTAATACAGGACTGAATCTGGAACGACTAAAGCAATTAGACTGTTCATTCTCTCAATTGCTAAGAGATGCTGAGGCTTTAACAAAAAATGTACAGTGTTAGTATGCGGAAAGTATAAAAGTCTTTATTAAAAATTGCATACATTATCTGAATATTCTATATCTTTTAGGAAACTTAGACTGTTAAATGATGAGGAGGAAATCCCTTGAGAAAACCATTAGATGGAATAAAAGTTTTAGAATTAGGAAACTTTGTGGCAGCACCCTTTGCGGGAAAGATTTTTGGCGAATTTGGTGCCGAAGTGATAAAAGTAGAGGATCCAAAAAGTGGTGATTCAATAAGGAATTGGCGTGTCATGCATAAGGGAACCTCACTATGGTGGTATGTTCATGCAAGAAATAAAAAATCCATTACCCTTAACCTTCGTGAGGCAGAAGGTCAGGAGATGGTCCGGGAATTAGCAAAAGATGCAGATGTAGTGATTGAAAATTTTCGCCCTGGAACGTTAGAAAAGTGGGGGATTGGATATGAAGATTTAAAGACAATAAATCCAAGTATTATCATGACCCGCATTTCTGGTTATGGACAAACCGGTCCCTACCGAGACAAAGTAGGTTTCGGCAGTGTTGCTGAGTCAATGGGTGGTCTTAGGTATTTAACAGGGTTTCCTGATCGTCCACCCGTTCGTGTTGGATTGGCTATTGGGGATTCAATAGCGGGTCTATATGCAGTTAATGGAACGTTAATGGCATTAAGAGCAAGAGATATCGATCCATTGAAAAGGGGCCAATATGTGGATGTTGCTCTTACTGAAGCAGTTTTCTCTTTACTTGAGGGGGTACTGCCGGAATATGATCTAAAAGGTATTGTAAGAGAAAGAACAGGCGCGACGTTGGAAGGGATCGCTCCATCTAATACGTACCTTTGTGCAGATGGTAAATATATTGTCATTGCCGCAAATAGTGATGGCATTTTCAATCGATTTATGAATGCTATTGGCCGGACTGACTTGGCTGAGGATCCCAATCTCACTAATAATCAGGGTAGATCTAAACAAGCAGAACAATTGGATCAAGTCATTGAGGAGTGGACAAAGCTTCGTACACAAAAAGAAGTACAAAGAATTCTTGATGAAGCAGGCGTCCCAGTAGGACCTATATATAGTATTGAAGATATTGTTAATGATGAACAGTTTAAGGCGAGAGATATGCTTCAAAGTGTTACCTTGCCAGATGGTGAAGAGGTTCTGGTTCCCGGTATTGTCCCAAAATTATCGGAAACTCCCGGCAGTATAGAATGGATTGGTCCTGAGCTCGGACAACATAATGACGAAATCATAGGTAGGAATCTTTGTAAGCAAAAATAATCGGGTTTTAATGAGGAATATATGGCAGTGATAATTCCAGGCACCAATGATACCGCAACCTAAAACGACCATTGGGGAGGAAGAAGTATATGTTGTCTATTTTAGGGTTTTTGATGATTTTTACCTTCTTATTTTTGATTTTGACTAAGCGTGTATCTCCGTTTTTAGGTTTAACACTTGTACCGATTATTTATGGCCTAATTGGAGGATTTGGGTCGGAACTAGGGAATTTGATGATGGAAGGAATCCAGAATGTAGCACCTACTGCTATTCTATTGTTATTTGCCATTTTGTATTTTGGAATCATGTTGGATACTGGATTGTTTGATCCATTAACTTCAAAAATCATACAGTTAGCGAAAGGTGATCCATTAAAAATCATTGTCGGAACGGCAGTGTTAGCAGGAATTATAGGCTTTGATGGTGATGGATCTACAACCATGATGATTGTTGTAACCGCTTTACTTCCACTTTATAAGAAACTTGGTATCAGTCCCATAATATTAGCTTCTATTACAATCATGCAAATTGGGATTACTACACTCGTTCCATGGGGAGGTCCAGCCGGCAGGGTAGCAAGTGTTCTGAATCTCGAACCAAATCAATTATATCTTGAAATGTTACCAGGAATGATTGTAAGTTTACTATTCGTTATTGCCGTCGCTTATTTTATCGGGTTGAAAGAACGTGCAAGAATTAGAAAGACAAATAGTGAATCACTTTCTATGTCTGAAATAGGAATAATCGATGCGGCAATTGAAAGCGCTGTTATCGAAAACATCACACCTGATAGTCTAAATGTTAAACGCCCTAAACTAATTGGGTTTAACCTTTTTCTTTCAAGCTTAATTATGATTGCCATTGTTCTAGAATGGCTGCCTCCAGCTATCGTTTTTATCGCAGGTACGGCTCTTGCCTTACTCATTAATTATCCGGCTCTTCATCATCAACGTGAACGAATGACAGCACATGCTCCTAATGCATTAGCTGTAGTAGTCGTGGTACTTGCTGCAGGTATTTTTTCTGGAATTTTTAAAGGAACTCCTATTTCTGAATCTATGGCCCAATCGTTGGTAGCTATTATCCCAGATGGACTGGGTGCTTATATGGCATTATTTACTGCTATTGTGAGTGGTCCAGCTCTTTTCTTAATTGGTGCAGATGGTTTTTACTTTGGAATACTCCCAATACTTGCAGAAACTGCATCTAATTATGGAATCGATGCGTTAACAATTGGAACCGCTTCATTATATGGGACTCCATTTGGAATTATGGGGCCGCTCGTAGCGTCTGTTTATTTACTAATTCACATAACCGGGATTAATCTAGGTGATCTCCACAAGCACGCAGCCAAATGGTCTTTAGGAATTATGCTTATCTATATAATTGTAGGTGTGTTCACTGGAATCATCGCGTTATGGTGATGTGAAAACGTCGGAAAGGTTAAGGTGGATCAGGAAAAATGCTTTATAAATATAAAGGGAAATACCCAAATGTCCATTCCAGTACGTATATTGCACCAGGTGCTCAGATAATTGGCGACATTGAACTAAAAGAAGATACATCTGTTTGGTTTAATGCTGTTTTAAGAGGAGATAATGAAAAAATTACGATAGGCAAAGGCTCAAATATTCAGGATGGAGCCATAATCCATGTTGACCCGGGCTATCCTGTACATGTTCGTGAATATGTCACCATTGGGCATAATGTGGTTTTACACGGATGTACAGTAAAAGATGGGGCATTAATTGGGATGGGTGCAACCATTTTAAATGGTGCCGTTATTGGAACAGGTGCCCTAGTGGCTGCTGGTGCGCTTGTTCCGGAAGGTAAAATGATTGAACCTGGGGTTTTAGTGGCTGGAGTTCCTGCAAAGGTGATTCGAACATTAACTCAAGAACAGATTGAGCGTTCAAAAGAAGGTGCGTTACATTATGTCCAAAACGGTGCAAATTTTGAGATGTGAACATCGTCGATTTGGAAAATGCTGTTAAGTAAAAACTTGGGTTAAGGTGAAACCAGGAGATCTTCAACAATTGCTTTGTCTACATTTTTGCTGGAAGTGGGGAAAATGTCTTTTTTGGATGATTCCCCCTTCTATTAATTAAAAATTATAATTTCTTCTATTATATATAAAACGATTATTACCGATATTTAGTGGAGGCAGTTACATGTATATAAAAAAATTACCCCAAGAACCCATTGAACAGTTATTTAATGCAATCCTTTCGTTAAAGACAAAGGAAGAGTGTGCGGCATTTTTTGATGATTTATGTACAATGAATGAAATAAAGGCTTTTGTACAAAGGCTTGAAGTTGCAAGGTTACTAAAAGAAGGCAATACATATATGGATATTCAAATAGAAACGAATGCCTCATCCTCTACGATAACAAGAGTTAAGAAGCTATTAGATTATGGAAGTAAGGGGTATCAAACTGTATTAGAACGGGGAGAAAATTATGTTAAGTCATAAGAATCTAATGAGACTATCTTAGATATGAGACAGAGGTAACAAACCCTTATTAGGCTGCCATTTCCAAAAGTCTACTGGCGCTTGGCAGCCTATTTTATCAGGTTTAGTAGTTTTTATATTATTTTTACTACATTTAGCCAACAAGTTTTAGCCCAATCGTTGCACCTAATATTAATGCAATACACGCTATTCTTCTCCAATCTTTTGATTCGCCATAAATTATGATCCCTAAGAGCGCTCCACCAGCTGAACCAATTCCTGTCCATATTGCATATGCGGTCCCCATAGGTAGAGTTTTCATGGCGTAGGCAAGAAAAAGAAAACTGGCTCCAAATCCGAGAATTAATAGGAATAAGGATTGCCAATTACGACTGTTATTCAATTTATTTATGGTAACAACACCAAATGCTTCACATAATCCTGCTAAAATTAATGATAGCCACGCCATTAGGAATCAGCTCCTTCTTGTTTATCATCTTTTGTTAATAACTTTAATCCAAGCACACCAACTAGTAAAAGTGCTATCAACATGATTTTTTCCAGCTTGATAGGTTCTGAGAAAAATATAATTTCAGAAATGACCGTTCCTGCTGTCCCCAAACCTACAAAAACTGCGTATACTGTACCTACCGGAAGTTTTCGGCTAGCCATGATGATTAAGTAGAAACTCACCATAATCGAGATCACTGTACCAGACCAAGACCAAAAGCCATTTGCATGTTTTAGACCGATTACCCAAAACACTTCAAAAAATGCCCCAACAAACACCTTCATCCAATTTGCATTCATTATCTATTACCTCCATTAATTTATAAAAAAGCTTTGTTAAATTCTCATGTTGATTTACTGTGTTTGAAAAATAAACGGAAAAATTCCGGCTAAATTAGGAAATGCTCATATTTCCTTAAAAATAAGGGGAGTTTTTCCGTTTATATGATCCAAATCTTTGGATTTTGTTTTATTTAGAGCAGTTAACCAGAATAGCTCCGCTTAAATCTGCTTCTTAAGCTTCCTCTATATACATTAACCGGAAATTCTCCGACTATGAATTCTCATACCTACACCTAAATCAACAATGAATCATAACAGAGCCTATAAAAACAAGGTTCTGTTAAAGAAAGTTGTTGATTTTTCTTACGGAAATTCTGATGAAGGACTAAACTCAATGAGGAATCTTCTGATTAGTCTTTCATCATGCCTATGAAGGACAAATCTCACTGGGAACTCTCTTGATTAGTCTTTCATCATGCTTATGAAGGACAAATCTCACTGGAAATTCTCTTGATTAGTCTTTCATCAACCTTTTAACCGTTGTACTTATAATCAACATTTAAATTTAACAAAGCTAAAAACAAAAAAAGCCTGAGAGATCACTGTTAAACAGTATCTCCCAGGCTTTTATCCTTCCGTGACACAGCAATGCTGTGAGTTTTCTCTCGGTCCAGACCAACAGGGGTGTTGCGGAACCCTAGAAAACATTTACATATACAATTACAATAAATTATATAGAAATATAAATATTTTACAACTGTAAGATTTGGAAAAACGTGAACATAGGCAATCCATTTTACCATTTTACCTAGCTGAAATTTGTGGAGTTTACTACATGACGAATGAAAATGAGTCAAAACAAGAGATCAAAAACCCTCTGAAAGATAATAAATCTATCGATTTAAGTGGAATCATGAATATTGCTGGTTCATTACTTAAAAATCCAGAAGTATTGAATACCGTTTCAGATGTAATGAAACTTACTAATAACGGTCATGAAACCACGAAAAAACCAGAGGAACTTCAGGATAACACTATACCAGTGTTGCAAAAACAAATAGCAGAAATGAATCAACAAATTATTGACTTACAAAATCAAATCATTAAAAATAATGAGGAACTAAAAGAATTGATATTAAAAATGCAAAGCTCCCTTGAAAAGCGAAAATGGTGGTTCTAATTTGAAGGAATCTTCGAAATGGAAAAATATAATGTAATAGTGCAGCGATGAGGTTTTTTATACGGGTGAAAGAATGAGAATGAGGTACAAGCTGCCTATGCCTGGGCAGCTTAATCAAAAAGGCATATTGTAAATTATTTAGCAGGATAATTAATAATATTAACCAAATCTTCAATAAGGTAAGTGGAAGATCCAAAAGTTTCCTACAGCAAATGGTCCTAGAACAAGAGATAAATGGTTCCACATTCTTTTTCTTGAAATGCCTTTTTCTACCCGAAAATTATAAATGAACAAGATACCTTCCATCTGTATTAATTTAGTAGCAGCCCATGTTATAATGAGTAACTTAGGATAATTACTACTTTTTTTATAATTTAACGGATGCCAAGAAAAGCCTCCGAAAAGTGATGGAGGTGTAAGAGAATGAATAAACGATGGACCATTGGTAAAATAAAAGAGTTTGTTGAGAATAATTCTGAAAGTAAGTTGCTCACGACGGAATATCACGGTTTTTCTCAACATTTACTATTTAAATGTGAATGTGGTAGCAACTTTGAAAAAACATTTACGAAATTTAAAAATAATAACCAACGGAAATGTGACGTGTGCCAACCGCCAAAAGTGTCTCGATAACGCATAGCGATTGACGAAGTGCCTATTTCAATCAGAGAAATTGGCACTATTTTTATTTTATACCAGACGAAATTTTATTTCTTAAATCGAATAAGAACAACAAAGGAACCCTGAAAATTCATGATGGCAAAAATGGTTGTCAATATGTCTACTTGCAAATGCTCTTAAAAGGTGTTAAGCTTTAGAAGAATTATTTTTGTTCGGTGTAAAGGATAGTATAAGGATTAACTTTTCGTCTTGATGATCACTGAGTGCAAGGATAGTAATACATTGTGTGTAAAGCACAGCTGGAGGAAACAAAATGGAACAAGGTAAAGTAAAATGGTTTAACGCAGAAAAAGGTTTCGGATTTATCGAGCGTGAAGGCGGAGAAGACGTATTCGTTCATTTCTCAGCGATCCAAGGCGAAGGTTTCAAATCTTTAGACGAAGGTCAAGCAGTTACTTTTGACGTTGAGCAAGGTCAACGTGGAGCTCAAGCAGCTAACGTGCGTAAAGCTTAATAAAAGAACAAATGAAAGCAGGCTCTTTTAGAGTCTGTTTTTTTTATTTTTTAAAAAAGGAGCCCTACTCACGAATAAGTAGGGCACATGTGAAAACAAGTAAATCAAATGGTAAACTGAGTGTATCACATAATCATGAATTCGCCTAATTCCCTTTAACGAAAGAACAGTGGAAAACCAGATAATTGTAGAAGTATACTTATTTCAAAGAGATAAGAAATATAATCGATTCGGTTCTAATCAATAATAAATCAATTAATTCAGGAGAAAAAACTTTGAAAAATCTATCGATTACACAGAAAAAATGGTGGTTGACTGCTCATATATTATTTTCTGCCATCTGGTTTGGGGTTACTGTAACCTTTTTAATCCTTTCCATTAGTGTTTTAACGACTAATGATAGTCAGGTAATAAAAGCCTATTATACAAGTATGCTCCAAATGGAACAAACTGCCGGTAGAGCTTCACTTATTGGAACGGTTATTACAGGTCTTATTCTTTCTATCTTTACAAAATGGGGATTATTTAAGTTTTATTGGATCATTACCAAAGAAATTCTGACCTTCATTTGTTTGGTTTTAGGATTTTTCTTTATTTATTATTGGACTCTAAATGGAATTCATCTTTCAGAAGAATCGATAGGTGATCATTTCATGGCAAACCATTATCAACTTATGATTTGGATTATCATACAAGTAATTCTATTGGCAATAATTTTTATTGTATCGGTATTCAAACCATGGGGGAAAAGAATTAAAAGACAATAAATATGCGGGAAATATTAAAAACTGGCTACCGAAAACGGTAGCCAGTTTTTTCTTTAAGGAGCGGTGTCGTATAGTTGAACAATTGTTATAATCCTTTTTTCACTGACTTGTACCTATAACTGTCTACAGTACTTATGGCTTAGGGTTATAGACATAATCATTTTCATTAAACATGCTCATTTAGTTTCCTTTTATAGTAATGAGTAAGTCTTTTTTCTTATTTCTAAGAAACTGATTATATATTTTGAAAACCCTTTTGAATATGATTTCTATTGTTAGAATACCTAGCACTGAAAAGTTGTGATGGATAATGGTAATAAAAACTTGTTTCAAAATGCAAATAGATTAGTAGTTGTCACCATTTTTTATCCTATAATCAGAAAACGCTTTCAAGAGGCGGGGGGTTAGTAGATTTAAGTGTCTTGACTAGACCCTTAAGAATTGTTTTTTATCATTTTGAAGCCCTTTTGATTATTTTTAGGGAGGTGATGATAGTAGGGAAAGCGAAGATGATTGATTTTATTTAGCAAGCCGCTACATTACATCTAGATTTACTGTAAAAATTTTATTGGGGAGGTAATAGTTTGAAATTTAAAAGGGCACTAATCCGGCTAGTCGTTATATCTTTTTTTACAACAACGTTATTATTTGGAGGAAATGCATTAGTAAGTGCAGCAGAAATTGATTCTATACCAAATACAACAAGAAATTTTAAAGACTACGACAATAGTTATCTTTCAGTAACTGGTTATGCATCATTAGGGGTAAATGACCGAACCCATTACATTGATACTACTTATTATCGCCAGGTTAAAACGGAAAGAGAGTTTTTACAGGCTATTTTGGATGCCGGAAATGGCAGTGTGAAGGTAATTGAAGTGGCGAAAGATCTTAACCTAGGGTGGAAAGCATTAAATCTAAGTTCAGAAGAAACTAAAAAATATCGGTTTATAAGAAACTATAGGAATCCTATGAATGGATTTACAAATCCGAATTTAGCTTCATCCGGTGTTTCACAATTAGATATCAATAATGTCGATGGGTTAACTATTTTTTCAAAAAAAGGGAAAACGATTAGGAGTGCCGAATTTAAATTACAAAATTCTACGAATGATATTGTCATAAGAAATCTAAATTTTGATGGAATGTGGCAATGGGATGACACTGGAAAACATAAGGAAGTAGGCTGGACATTTATTAAAATAAATGGTGCAAATAATGTTTGGATAGACCATTGTAAATTCTCTATTGCAGCGGATGGATTAATTGATACAGAGAATGGTGGCTCCAATATTACCATTTCCTGGTCTGAATTCGGATTACCTGCAAATGAAAATCCGCCAGAAGAAAGTGATATTTATCAGTCAATCCAGTATATGGAAGGGAAATATGCTTCAAAGGAACTGAATTCTGATAGTATATACTTTAACATGCGCAATGGCGGTGCGACCAAAGAACAGATAATGGCATATGCAGCCTATCACAGCAAGGTGCATTTAAGTGGTTCAGGAGATAAAGACTATGTGAATTATGTGAGTAGTAGCGGAACTGAGGTAAAGGATGGCAATCAAAGAATCCGTTTAACCCTTGCTTATAACCGTTATACCAATATTGGGCAAAGAATACCAATGATCCGTCAAGGTACTGGTCATATGTACAACTGTTACCTTGATAACTCAACTCATTATGATGTATTGGATAATGTGAGTGCTATCGCTGAATACGGCACTGATACTCTGTCACGAGCACTTAATGCGAGAAATGGTGCTTCTATTGCAGCAGATACCTGTGTATTCCATGACATTAACGAGCCAATTACAGGTTCTGAGATTCAGGGATTAGATACTACAAACATGGATGAACAATGGGCTGAGCTATTTCAAAGCGCTTATAACAGAAATTTAATTGTTAACTCCCACATAACAAATAAATATGGAACCTATACTGGAAGTAGTTGGGATAATAATGGCGAAAATCTATTTAATAAAGGATTTACATGGTATGACAAATCAACGATAGGAAATTGGGCATGGTCTTCACATATTGTAGGAAGTGAAAATATGAGTAAAACGAATCCACCTACAAATCCATTTACCTTCCAATATAATTATGATGAGGAGATACCTTATACTTATAATGTACTCCCTTTAAATAGTGTTATGGCAACACTTACAAACTATGCAGGGGCAAACAAAGTGAATATGAGTCCAATAGGTTGGTTAAAGACAGATTATACTCCTAAGAAATGATTGAACAATGACTAGAGATGTTTTCTGCTCAGTAATCGGGCGCTCTTCTTAAGTAAGACGAGGTCTTTTTGATAACCCTTTACATATTAAGGGGATTAGACTTTTTTGGTAAAAAAAAGATTTTGAAGAGTATCACTTAAACGAACGGTGCAAGAGTATAAGACGGGGATCGCTGCGACGGTCTTTTTTACTAGTTTT
Source organism: Neobacillus driksii (assembly GCF_013409995.1). Lineage (GTDB taxonomy): Bacteria > Bacillota > Bacilli > Bacillales > Cytobacillaceae > Neobacillus > Neobacillus driksii. The sequence goes on along the minus strand of NZ_JACCBX010000002.1, from coordinate 404,337 downwards.
ACTAACATGAAGATTAGTTGAGAAGAATTAACAATTTATCCTTTCTTCAAAGGTAACCTTCACCTAATATATGGTAAAATAAAGGGAAAAACAGACTGGGGAAAAATGAAATGAATGAAGTAATTCCTGCATTTTTTACTCTTTTACCATTATTAATACTAGCATTTGTATTAAGGTGGGTGCGCCAAATCAAAATAAATAGTGATATTCAAGTTGAACAAAATAAACAAATTATCTCTATTTTGCAAAAAAGTGAAAACAAGAATTAATTGTTCTTAAGCCAACCGGGTGCGATGCTTTAACTACGCTTCGCCCTTTTCATTTTGACTAACGGAGCAAGGTTGTAGTCTCATGTTTGGACTGATTGCTTGGATACTTCCTGTTAATCTCCTTCGAGATAAAAAGGAGGAGAAAAAGAAATGGGTCAGACTTTCCTTTATAAACGTCAGTACTTGTGCAATTTGGTATGTTTTCAGATTTTCTACATCTATTATTTGAAAGGGATCGCGACGGCGGTCCTTTTCTTGTTGACTGCTGACGTTGGTGAAAGAAGGAATTCAGTAAAAAAATGGAGAATATTCATTAAGTGGTACACCTAGTAGAAAGGAGAAAACAATGAAGGGATTAGGGTTAGTTTTAATTTTATCAGGGACTATTTTGATGGCTTTAAGTGGGTTAGAAAAGGTACTTATTTTTTCTTCATTTAATGGTAGTGTTAATGAGATGCAGGCTATTGTTGATTTAACTCCATCGTATATTTGGAGCATTACTAAATATACATTTTGGTTTGGAGTAACTTCTTTCATTATGGGATTACTTTTATTTTTTTTAGTCAAAACCACCAAACCTTTTTCTTAATTAATACGATCTTATGCAGAAAATTGATTGATATAAAAATAGATTGATATATGTTTAATGGGTAGTGTTAATATACAAATAAGGAGTACAAGAATGAAATATAATATAGAAATTTTAATGGAGAACAACGAAGAATTCTCTGCATTTTTAAAAACAATGATAAAGGAATTTAATATTAAGCACTCATTCCACCACAAAGAAGCAAGGAACAAAGGTTCAGTGCAACCCATAAATATTATTGTCTCAGATAATAATAAAAAATGGATAGGCGGTATAACTGCAGATGTTTACTGGGACTGGGTCGAAATCAATAATTTTTGGTTTCGTGAAGAATTTAGGGGCAAAGGTTTAGGTGGGGATTTGCTTGATAAAACGGAAAGGTTAGCAAAAGAGAAAGGTGCAAAGAAGGCACTTTTGACTACTTTTGATTTTCAAGCACGTTCTTTCTATGAAATAAAAGGATATAAAGTTGTCGGTGAAATAAAAGATTATCCTCCTGGTAGTAGTTATTTTACAATGGTTAAAGAATTATTATAGAACAGGTGAAGCCTTCGGCGTTTCAAACCAATTGGACGGCGAGAAAGTTGAGGAACTGATATCCTTCATAAATGAATAATGAATCGAAGGCGTCCACTATGGACGTTTTTTTTACTTGGATAAATTTAACAATACAAATGGTTCATGGTCTTGAGGGGGATAAAAAAATTAGTATGATGACTAGAAGGTGCTCTTTTCTCACCTTAGCTGTCTAAATTTTGCATAAGTACAAACTTCAAAACCCTGGCGTGCATAAGCTATTAAGACTCATATAAAGGCAGGTGAATTCTATGCATGGTCAATCTTGGGGGCAATGGCATCAGCAGCATCCTCACGGTACTTGGCAACAGTGGCAGAATCAGCAGCACCATCATCATCAACAATTTCCGCAAGGCTCATGGCAGCAATGGCACCAGCAACATCCTCATGGTTCTTGGCAGCAGTGGCAGCACCAGCACCAGCACCATCCACAGCACCATCCACATCATCCATTCATTCCTTGGCACCAATGGCATCACCAACATCCTCATGGTACCTGGCAGCAATGGCATCAAATGTATCAAGGGAGATAATGGAATTATGGCATAGGGGGTGAAGATTCACCACCTAAAATAGTGAGGAATTTTATCATAAAATTTCGGGGGCGGTGCTTCAATAACGAAGCATCGCTTTTTCTTTTTGAAATAACGGGTGAGGTTTATTAATTCAAAACTTTCTTTACAAAGCATATTCAATTCAATAAAAAAACGAAATATTCAGGATTGAATATGTCGAAAAAATATATTTTCTCAAAGCCTTATATTAATGTGTCTGTTTTTCTTGTTCGTACACATATAACTCATATGCTCATTTTTTTCATTATTAAAAAGGTAATGCAGCTGAAATATACTTGATAAATTCACGAACTGTTGGTGACGCATGTTTTCTTTTTTTGATATAAATCCTAAACTCCAGGGCTCTATGGGTAAAGATAAACCAAAAGCTTGGTAATTGACAAATTTATCAAATTTTAAAAAAGGAAAGTGTTCTGTGCCTGAGCAGAATGCTTTCCTTTTTGGTTTAGGGTGAATATCTTTAAACGGGTTACAATAATTTCGAGGAAATACATAACGTTCAGACGAAAGAGGGATATTGTTGAAACTATCAGGCAATACAATACTTATTACGGGCGGGGCAGCAGGAATCGGGTTTGCGTTTGCCGAGAGATTCATAAAAGCAGGCAATAAAGTGATTATCTGCGGAAGACGTGAAGCGAAGCTTCAGGAAGCAAAGGAAAAATATCCTGAGCTGATTACACGCGTTTGTGATGTCACCAAGGAATCTGACCGGGTTGCATTGTTCGACTGGGCAACCAGCGAGCACCCTGATGTGAATGTGCTTGTAAACAACGCAGGCATACAGCAGCGCTACCATGTTCTTAAAACGAACGCAAAGGAGGATTGGCGCTATTACAGTCAAGAAATAGCATCCAACATCGAGGCGCCATTTCATTTAGCGATGCTATTCGCGACGTACTTCGCTAATAAAGATTATGGTGCTATCCTTAATGTATCATCCGGTTTAGCCTTTACCCCGATGGCGATTGCACCGATCTATTCAGCTTCGAAAGCAGCGGTTCATTCTTTTACCATGAGCTTACGACATCAGCTTGAAGATACGGCCATTGAGGTAATCGAAGTTGCGCCGCCGGCAGTTAATACTGATTTAGGTGGAGCCGGCTTGCATACCTTTGGCACTCCTGTAGATGAATTTGCCGATGCGATATTTAAAGGTCTTGAAGCCGGAAAAACTGAAATTGGTTACGCGCGTGCTGAAAACGCGATGAGGATGTCTCGAGATGAAATTGATGAGACAGTAAAGATGATGTACGCCAAAATGAAAAACACAATTCTATAACGACTAAAGGAGCTACTCATGGGGTAGCTCTTTATTGCAAATTTATAATTAAAAAAAGAAGGACAATAAAAAGACATCCATGGATGTCTTTTTAATTTTCATAGTCATATTTAGATTTTAATCATAATTGCACTATTTATAATTTTCGCAATAGGTTATTGCATGTTTTTCATACATGTAATATTATTAACCATATCGATGTTAGAAAACATAACATGAGCAAAGAGGCGGAGATAAAATGAAAAAAATAGAGGCCATTATTAGACCAGAAAAGCTGACTGAGACGATTAAGGGTTTAAAGAATATAGGAATTACAGGCTTTACCGTATCGCAGGTGGTCGGTAGAGGGAAACAGAAGGATACTCAAGGAGTTTATCGTGGTAAGAATTATAACGTGACTCTTCATCCAAAAGTTAAATTGGAGATTGTCCTTTCAGACTACATGGTTGAGCCTACAATTCATACTATTATAGTCTCCTCTCAAACTGGGGAAGAAGGGGACGGGAAAATATATGTCTATCCTATTCTAGAAGCCTATAACATTCGAACAGGTACCACAGACTTTGATATAGATGATCTAGCAAATAAGGAGGACTAACCAACATGGAATTAATGTATCTAAATACCGTTTGGATTGTATTAGCTGCAGCAATGGTCTTATTTATGGAAGGCGGATTTAGTTTGCTAGAAGCGGGTCTTGTCCGAACTAAAAATGCTGTCAATGTAACAATGAAAATTTTTGTGGATTTAACGATTGGAGCTTTAGCTTTTTGGTTAATTGGCTTTGCTATTATGTTTGGAAAAGACGCCTTTGGATTTATCGGTACTAATTTATTTGGGAGTCCAGAAAAGATTGCTCTTTCTGTTGAATTGCCAAGTGCAGCTTTTGTGTTATTTCAAATGGGTTTTGCAGTGGCATGTATCTCAATTGTTTCTGGTGCAGTTGCAGAGCGGATGAATTTTAAAGCCTATATTGTAACAGCAGCTCTGATTTGTACAATCATTTATCCCCTTTCAGGTCACTGGATTTGGAACAGCGATGGTTGGTTAGCGAAATTAGGAATAAAGGATTTTGCTGGTTCGGCTGCTATTCATGCGGTTGGCGGTTTTGCGGCTTTTGCTATGGCGAAAGTTTTAGGAGCAAGAAAAGGAAGATTTAATTCAGATGGAAGTGCGAATGTATTTGCGCCTAGTAATATTCCTCTAGCTTCAGCTGGTGCGTTTATTTTATGGTTCGGTTGGTTTGCTTTTAATTCAGGAAGCACATTAGATGCTTCCAATACTGCCCTCGCTTCAATTGCAATTAATACGATGCTGGCTGCAGCAAGTGGAGGTACTTCGGCACTTCTTATAACAATGAAGAAATTCGGAAAAGCAGATCCTAGTATGACGATTAATGGAGTATTATCTGGTCTTGTAGCTGTAACAGCTGGATGTGCCTTTGTTTCACAATGGAGTGCGATAATAATTGGCGCCATCAGCGGAGTCATTGTGATTTATGCAACACTTTTAGTCGACCATTTAAAAGTTGATGATCCAGTAGGAGCCGTAGCCGTTCATGGCTTCAATGGTGTTTTTGGAACGATAGCGGTTGGATTGTTTGATATGTCTCAAGGTTTTTTAACAACGGGTGATTTTTCACTTTTAAAAATACAATTATTAGGTGCTGCCGTTGTAGTTGTTTGGGGGTTTCTCGGTGGTACATTTATGGCCAAGGTATGTGAAAAGACTGTTGGATTACGAGCTAGCGAACGTGAGGAAGAAGAAGGTTTGGATATGTCGTACCACGGTATTCCAGCTTATAATGAATTAGAACGATTTACTGATTTGCCTACAAGTTTATATAACTTTGAAGAAACGACAGGCATTTCGGTTGCTCCTACAAGAAAAGAGCAAACAAGGGAAGTAATCTAAGTATAATAGAAAAAAGCTACCCCATGGGATAGCTTTTTTCAATAGGCTGGAAGTTGAACACACAGGAAGGTTTAAGTGTACAACAATGGTTTGTAGTTTTTTTATGGAATTACTATTCAATCATTAGTTATGGTTTCTATATTTTGTTCAGGGGTTTGCCACCCGTATTGCTGATTAATTTCTTTAACTAACTCGTCTAAAAATTCATCTGTTAAAAAGGGTACATTTTCTTTTACCATTAAAAAAATTCTCCTTCCTATATAGAAATAATTGTTTTGTTTCTAAAATATCCGTAATTACTGGGTTTTAATCTTTTAGCACAAAAATCATTTACGTTTGCTGAATTCAAGAGTAATGTGTCTACAATTCTATTAACTTTGACTTGTAGGCAATTTTTTATTATAAAAATGAGAAAAAGTTGTTTGATGGGGTAATATATAACATAAACTTATTTAAGAATTGGCGGTGATTAATGAATGTTTTCATCAATAAAAAGGTTTTTAATTGGAAGACCGTTGAAATCACATGAATTAGGGGAACAAAAAATTAATAAAACGAAAGCATTAGCTATACTTTCATCGGATGCATTATCTTCGGTGGCTTATGGTCCTGAACAAATCCTAATCGTGTTGGTTGCAATAGGAACAGCAGCCTTTTGGTATTCGATTCCTATTGCAGTGGGTGTTTTAATTCTTTTAACTGCTCTCATACTGTCCTATCGGCAGATTATTTTTGCCTATCCTCATGGAGGAGGAGCATATGTTGTTTCGAAAAATAATTTAGGAGTAAATCCTGGCTTAATTGCTGGTGGATCTCTATTGGTAGACTACATACTTACTGTGGCTGTTAGTGTATCTGCAGGAACGGATGCGATTACATCTGCTTTTCCAAACCTACATGACTATAATGTAGAAATTGCAATAGTATTTGTCATATTTATAACATTGTTGAATTTAAGAGGTGTAACAGAGTCAGCTTCCATTTTAGCCTACCCAGTGTACTTATTTGTTTTAGCCTTGTTTATTTTAATCGGTGTCGGTCTTTTTAACATTGTAACAGGCGGAGTTTCACCTGAATTACATACTCCTATTGGGACACCGATAGCAGGGATTAGTTTATTTATTCTTTTAAGGGCATTTGCTTCGGGTAGTTCGGCCTTAACAGGAGTTGAAGCGATTTCTAATGCAATTCCTAACTTCAAAGATCCTGCACCTAACAATGCTGCTAAAACCTTAATTATGATGGGAATTTTACTAGCTATTCTGTTTTCAGGAATTGTCACTTTAGCCTATTTTTACGGAACTGCTCCAAGAACAGAGGTAACGGTTGTTTCACAAATTGCAGAGGAAATCTTTGGACGAAATTTTATGTATTACTTCATCCAAGGGACCACAGCGTTAATATTAATCCTAGCCGCCAACACTGGATATTCTGCATTCCCATTATTGGCGGTTAATCTGGCAAAAGATAAGTTTATTCCAAGGATGTTCCTGATTAGAGGAGATCGATTAGGCTATTCAAATGGAATTATCATTCTTGGTGTAGCATCAATACTACTAATCCTCGCTTTTCACGCAGAAACTGAACATCTTATACCTCTTTACGCAGTAGGTGTGTTTATCCCTTTCACATTGTCTCAAACAGGTATGATGCTTAAATGGCTTCGTGAAAAACCAGAGGGATGGGTCCCGAAATTTATTATTAATACGACGGGTGCATTGATTAGTTTTATCGTCACAATCATGTTCTTTTTAACTAAATTTAATCAAGTTTGGTCAATCTTAGTTTTTGTACCGATTATTATTTTTGTTTTCCACCGAATAAAAAAACATTATGATGCAGTTGGAGATCAATTGAGAATTACTACATGTGAACCTGCTTTGAAGATTGAGGGGAATGTGATCATAGTGCCCGTAGCAGGTATAACTCATGTAGTTGAAAATTCAATAAACTACGCCAAATCACTAAATCCAGATCAAATTATTGCGGTTTATGTAGCTTTTGAAAGAGATGATGAGCATAAGTTTGAAGAAAAATGGACGAAGTGGCAACCTAATATAAGATTGGTAACACTTCACTCGCATTACAGAAGCATCATTACTCCATTAACTAAGTTTGTAGATACGGTTGAACATAAAGCTAGTGAGTCCAATTACCAAGTTACAGTAGTCATCCCACAATTTATAACGAAGAAGGCTTGGCACAATATTCTCCATAATCAATCAAGTTTATTGATTCGTTCGTTTTTGCTTTATCGTAGAAACGTGATTATTACTACTGTGCCTTACCATTTGAAAAAATAAAAACAGTAGCCTGCTTTTTAAATCTTAAGGATAGATAAAGCAGGCTATTTTTTATTGAACTATTCGGTAATGACAACAGCAAGATCTTCCTGTTGTATCTTAAATTCTAGTGGAGGATTAATATGAGTTTTGTCTCCTCTCTTTATTCCAACCAACATTTTATTCTGCTTCAAAAAAAGTTTACAAGCCTCATAAAATTGTTTTCCAACAATTCCATCAACAGGTTCACATGTTAAGAGGTGGTGGTTTTCAGAATCACGTATTACGTTCAGGATGGAATCCATTGTAGAGTGAGATTCGAGACTGTTAAGTAAAAAGGAACTTGTAAGGATATTAGATTGGATAATCTCATCTGCTCCTGCTCTCCTTGCATTTTCCACTTGTTCAGAGGTTAGAATTTCTGCGATACATCGAATTGTGGGGCGTGTCCCTTTTATCGCTAACAAGGTAATAATAGTATTCATGTCAGCGTACAATTCATTCTTATTTTGGTCGGAGGTTATCACTACGCATTCTGCTTCAAGAATGTTTGCTTTTAATAATATATTGTCTAAATTGGCACGTCCCTTAATAAAATGCACATTTTTGTATTCTGTTGGCATCATATCCAATGTTTCATCGATAAGAACCACTTTCTTTGATGGGTCTTTTTTAGATATAGACGAAATCAATTCTTTGGAACGTTCATTCCAACCAATTATTATCATGTGTCGATGCCCCTTAAAAATGAGTTTGCCTTCCATATAGGCTGCTTGCATGGTTACTGCTACTGTGGCCAAGCTAACAAAATAAGAGGATACAATTGCAATCCCTACTAGCATAAGTATAATTCCTGTTATTCTTCCAGCAACTGTTACTGGAGCATAGTCCCCATATCCAATCGTAGCCGTTGTAACAACTGCCCACCATATCCCTTCAAAGATAGTTGGGAAATTATCTGGTTCTATTAGATGAATGATATACCCAAATATTATCGTAATAAATGAAGCTAATAAAAAAATTCTTACAACAACAGGTAGTCGTAAAAACTTAGCCAACCAATGCTGAACCATCTCTTCCCACCTCATAAAAAGTCATTCACTTTTCATTATTTCCGAATATCACTTATTGCATAATTATAAAAGTGAGACATTTGAAATGAAATTATTTCAAACAAATATTTAGGTTTTGAGTATAAAATTTAATTGTTGACCAATGTAATGAAATCAATTTTTTATTGGCAGAATATAATGTATGAATTTGCAGCTGGAGGAAACTGATGGGGTGAATTTTATTAATATATTAATGGATATTGAATGGGTTTATGTGTATATAGTGTTGCTATTACTTTCAGTAATTGTAACAGTCATATTTTTCTTCAAACACTATGAATTACGAGAAAAAAGGGTAAAGAAGCTTAATTTTAAAGCTTTTCACCAATTGAATCATTTATTAAAAAATGCCACACAGTTCTCTATGCGATATTCTGTTAGTAGTAGCAAGCGAAGTCTATATATGTATTTCTGAACGTGTAAATTTATTAGAAGAGCAGGTTGAGTCATTAAATTATTGTATTAACGAATTAAATATTATTATTGAGAATTGTGTTGAGCATGAATTAAGAAAGGCTTGTATGGATTCAATATTCATACTAGAGCATGCTGTAAAGAAAACAACAATTCAATTATTTAACATGAGTTTTATTACACACGACTTTCTAGATTACTTCCTTAAAATCACAGCAATCAGACTGAAAGTAATCCATTTAGAGAAAAAATTTAACAAGAACTATTGGCAGCTTCTCCATTTAAAAAAGTTTAAATATTATTGAAGAATGAAATAACGTTTAGGTGAAAAAGGGAAATGAAGAAATTATCGGGGAACGCAGTCCTTATTACATGCGGGGCAGCAGGTATCGGGTTTGCGTTTACCGAGAGATTCATAAAAGCAGGCAATAAAGTCGTTGTCTACGGCAGACGAGATGCAAAGCTCCAAGAAGTAAAGGAAAAATATCCTGAATGGATTACCCGCGTATGTGATGTCACCAAAGAATCTTTTTTCTATAACGACTAAAGGAGCTACCTGTGGGGGTAGCTCTTTATTAATGAATCATTTTATTTTAGGATGTGGAAATAAAAACATTTGGTACCCTAATAAACGTACTGTTAAAGATTATCTGTATTAATTCTTGGGATAATTGGTTCATTAGCCGCTGCTGCTTTAGCATTATCATTGTGTCGATCGTTGTTGTATTGATCTAAATTACTGTTAGTTTCAATAGGTTTGGAAGTTTTCTTTTCTTCAGCCACTTTATCACCTCCTACGGATAATATGTCCAACTATTAGGGTTGAAAATAATAATGGTGAGAGCTATTTTTCTGTAGGAATAATGAATTGTAAATTAACAAATATTAGGTTTGTTAGTGGTATTTTAAGGTGAAAAAGGAGGAATATTATCCAGGGGTGGTGGATGAATGGGTTTTTTAAGCAAATTATTTGGTACACAAAGTAGGGAGGAAGAAGACGTGACAACTGAAAAGTTAAATATTGGCATTATCTTAGGTAGTACTCGTCAGGGACGTGTAAGTCCACAAGTCGGTGAATGGGTAAAAGGAATCGCAGATAAACGTGGAGATGCAATTTACGAAATAGTAGATATTGCAGATTTTAAATTGCCTTTCTTAGGTACAACTGATGGTTCCGAGCCAGGTATAGCAGATTGGAATGGAAAACTTGCTAGTCTAGATGGATTCGTTTTCATCGTCGCAGAATACAATCACAGTATCACAGGAGCATTGAAAAATGCACTTGATTTTGCACGAGAAGCTTGGAACAACAAAGCTGCAGGAATTGTTAGCTATGGTTCAACAGGTGGTGCTCGCGCTGCTGAGCATTTACGTGGAATCTGCGGTGAGTTATTGATTGCGGATGTTCGAGTACACCCTACATTGTCTTTATTTACAGATTTTGAAAATGGAACTCAATTCAAACCACAAAATTTACACCTAGATAATGTAAATGCTATGCTTGACCAGGTTATTGCTTGGAGTGGGGCTTTAAAATCATTACGTTAATGATGTATGATGAAATGGTATATAGGAAAAATAGAACCCAACCAATTTTGGCTGGGTTTTTGCAATATATATGGGTGATGGCAATTCTTTTACCATTTATTTTTCAACGTGCACCTGGGGTTTCTTCATTAGACTTACTAAACTCTATTGATGTAAAAAATAATCTGGTTGTTTAAGAGATTCCATTTTGAAATCACCATTCAAATCATTGCAACTTTGCAGGGACTTACGATAAACGGTATAATAAACTTAAATGTATTTATTTATGCTCACTTAAGTTGTAGAGGAATTAATAACATCACAAATAAACTAATATGTTTATATAGTTGGGATTATTTTTAAATCTAAGGTTGAAAGGGGTTTGATATGTTAGGGACATTATTCGCTGGATTTGCTCCAGGTTTAGCATTATTAAGTTATTTTTATTTGAAAGATAAGCATGAACCAGAACCCGTATCTATGGTCCTTTTCACATTTATATCGGGGGCATTGGTTTTCTTTCCGATAGCATTTATTGAATATATATTGAAAGCAGAAAATGTTGTTATATATAATTCCATTAACGCCATATTTTCTGCGAGTTTAATTGAAGAGATATTCAAATGGTCCGTTTTATTTTTTTGTGCATACAGGAGTGTTGAATTCGATGAACCTTTTGATGGTATCGTCTATGGAACCTCCGTATCTTTGGGGTTTGCAACGGTGGAAAATATTTTTTATTTGATGACTAATGGGATGGATTATGCCCTTACAAGGGCAATACTGCCTGTTTCAAGTCATGCGTTGTTTGGTGTTATTATGGGTTATTATATTAGCAGAGCCAAATTCACCAAAAAATCAAAATGGGTTTGGTTGATCATATCACTATTACTTCCAGCCCTATTACATGGTGTTTATAATTTTTTATTGTTAAAAGCAGGTACTTGGTTGTCTATAACTCCATATATGGGGTTCTTATGGTGGCTGGGTTTGAGAAAAGTACAATTGGCCGAAAAATCCAGTTATGATTACTTCCAAAAAAATCATTTTATTAAACAAGGAACTAAACTAAAGCCAGGAATGAAACTATACTTTCCAATAAAAGGATAGAGATTAAAACCAAATCTCTAATAAAAAGTTAATCCCTACTTTAATTTAATCTCTTGTTTCTGTATTGCAGTTTGCTGAATATCTATGGATATTTAATAGCAATGATGAAGATTGTAGGTTTTATCCAGAAGACGAAATATGAGAAAAGCCCTTCATTCATGGATTGAAGGGTTTTTTTAGTGTTAAGTCAATTAGAATTTGTTTAACGACAATTGGGCTAATGAAGAGTGCTTTTTATTGTCAACTTCACATATGTTTTCTTTGTTGAAGCATACTGAAATAGAAAGGAGGCGACATGGATAAGTTTCAGGAAATAGAAAAGCACTATGGACAGTTACACAAGTTGTGGTTGGATTACTGGACTGAGGAAGTTGTTTTTACTCATCAATGGTGGATCATGATTTTTACTTTACTTATTCCTTTTTTTATATGGTGGAAATTGGTAGATAAAACTCGAATAAGAGAAATAAGTTTAGTTGGACTTATTGTAAATTGTATTGCATTCATATTAGACTAAATTGGTTCCTCGCTAGGTTATTGGATTTATCCATTCAGCTTAACACCTTTAGAAAGAGACTTATGGGCAGTTGCGGAATTTTCGTTATGCCATTTTTTTATATGATGCTTTATCAGTGGTTCCCAAAGTGGAAATCGTACTTAGTAGGAATAATCATATTTTCCCTTTTCGCTGCATTTGTCGGGGAAACGATTTTCGAATGGCTGGGGATTTATAAATTGTTAAAGTGGAAACACATTTACTCTATACCATCCTATATATTACTGGGCATTTTTGTAAAGGTTATACTACAAAAGCTCAAAACGATTGAGACTTTATCCAAAGGTAAAGGATAACTCCTTGTTTGATTAACAGGTAGCATTACATAATAAGAGATGTAACGGATAAGCCGAAAATATGCAAGTTTATTGATTTCTTGCATATTTTCGCTCTAATATACCAAAAACATACCCGAAAACGGGTTAAATAGTCCCCCAAACACTAGTAGCTAGATTCACAACATGTTTGATTTTATTCCATTGGTCTTCCTCGGTTAAAATATTTCCTTCTTCTGTACTAGCAAAGCCACATTGCGGACTTAGTGCCAAGTTTTCTAAAGGGATAGACTCGCTTGCTTCGTTGATCCGGGCTTTAATGGTGTCAGCATTTTCTAGTTCCGGTAATTTAGAGGTGATTAATCCCAGAACGACAGTCAAATCGGGGCGGTTAAAGCTTTTTAGTGGTTCAAAATCACCTGAACGTTGATCATCGTATTCTAGGAACAGCCCGTCCACATTTAACTCAGCGAAAATCGCGTCAGAAATATGGTCATATCCTCCGCTTGTAATATAAGTAGATTTAAAATTACCTCGGCAAATGTGCATGGTAATTAACAAATCATCGGGCTTGTCTGCGATGACGTCATTGATACATGCAACTCTTGCTTTGATAATATCTTGTACGTTCATGCCTTCTTTTTCAACTACAGCTGTAATTCGTTCTTCCGAGACGAAATCAATCCAAGATGTATCGTCTAATTGCAAGTAACGACAGCCTGCATCATAAAATGCTTGAATTGCCTTTCTGTATGCAGCAACAGTATCGTTATAAAACACCTCTTTTTTGCCGTTATAATACTCATCACCTTGAATTCTAGTGAAAAGCATATTTGGACTAGGAATGGAGAATTTCGCTACTTGGCTTCCATCACCATATTTTTCAACCGCTTGTTTTAAAAACTCAAAGTGGTCAATCATATAATGTTGATCGAAGTCGACCTTACCAACGACTTTAATGGCATTATTTCTTGTTTTCGCCCCTTTAAAGGCACTCACATATTGGCTTTCAAAGAATTCTACACCTTTGAGACCTGCTAAAAAGTCTAAGTGCCACCATGAACGTCTGAACTCGCCATCGGTAATTGATTTAAGACCTACCTCGATTTGTTTTTGTACCAGTTTCTTAATTTCTCTATCCTCAACTTCCTTTAGAGCTGCTCTATCGATCTCCCCGTTTGCAAAAGCCTTTCTTGCTGCTTTAATCGGTTCTGTTCTAAGGAAACTCCCCACATGATCTGCTTTAAATGGAGCTTTTACTAGTGGTATTGCCATCTTTATTACCTTCTTTCAAAATGATAAAAAAACCCCACTTCTTAAAAATAAGAAGAGGGGTAATCCGTAACCAAATCTCTACTTATCTTCAAGCATTCACTACTGGAATTGGCACAGTACTATAGATTAGTCTGCTGCCGAGGCTTCATAGGGCCAGTCCCTCAACCTCTCTTGATAAGAGTATTCTTGCGTATGTAATTACCTGTTAAGTTACACGTATTCAGATAAACTGTCAACTAAAAACTATTACGATATCGCTTTCATTTTAAATACGAATAATAATAGTTATTTTTGATTTAATGTTCGTGTTTTGGTAAAAATAATAGCTTGTCATCGGTGAGAATATAGGATATTATAATCAAAAGGCAAACGATAGGGGTTGTGTTAGGTGTTTGGTACCCAGACGAAAAAGATCATGTTACTTGGTTCAGGTGAACTTGGAAAAGAAACGATTATTGAGGCGCAGCGACTAGGGCTCGATACCATTGCGGTTGACCGTTATGAAAATGCTCCTGCCATGCAGGTGGCTCACCGTTCATATGTGTTGGACATGCTTGATGGAGAAGAACTTCGGAGTGTTATAGAAAGAGAGAAACCAGATTTGGTGGTTCCCGAGATTGAGGCGATTGCTACAGAAACACTAGTGGAACTTGAAAAAGAAGGTTTCCGTATCGTACCGACAGCGAATGCTGTGAACTTAACGATGGATCGGGAAGGAATCCGCCGATTGGCCAGCGAGGAACTAGGGCTTCCAACAGCGAAGTACGCCTTTGCGGACACCCTTTACGAACTTAGGAATGCAGTTCAGAAAATCGGGACACCATGCGTTATAAAACCTATTATGAGTTCTTCTGGAAAAGGGCAAACGATTTGCCGGTCCATGGAGGATGTGGAGTGGTCTTGGAATGAGGCGATGGCAGGTGGAAGAGGGAAGAAAGCCCGAATGATTGTGGAGGAATTTATCCATTTTGAATCTGAAATCACGCTATTAACTGTACGATCCGCTTCTGGCACAACCTTTTGTCCACCGATTGGACACGTGCAAAAAGATGGTGACTATATTGAATCCTGGCAGCCGCATGACATGTCAGATGCGCAAATCCTAGAGGCACAGGATATCGCAAAAAAAATCACAGATGGGCTTGGCGGCTTCGGAGTTTTTGGAGTGGAGTTATTTCTTTCCCCACAAAGTGTCTATTTTAGTGAAGTGTCACCACGACCGCATGACACGGGGATGGTTACCATGGTTACACAAGATCTATCTGAGTTTGCCTTACATGTAAGGGCGATTTTAGGCTATCCAATTCCAGATGTTCAGCTAGTGAAACCGGGTGCTAGTCATACGATTAAGGCTATAAAAGAAAGTAAGAAGTACCACATATCAGGAATAGCAGAAAGCTTATCCGTCCCTCATACACAGGTTCGAGTATTTGGAAAACCAGAAACCAAAGTGGGGCGACGAATGGCGGTAGTGTTAAGCAACGGGGAATCTGTCGATGATGCTAGAGAAAGAGCGCAGACAGCAGCTTCTAAATTGATGTTAACCTATGAAGATTAACCTTTTAGAATCAACGAGATTTATACAATTTGGAAAGAGGGATGGATGAATGCATACAAAAAATCGTTGGTTAATCGCGCTATCTGCGGTTGGCATACATATTTCGATTGGATCAGTGTACGCTTGGAGTGTTTTCACAAAACCACTTCAACAGGAAATGGGCTGGGGATTAAAGCAAATTTCGTTCACATTTAGTTTGGCCATCCTTTTCTTAGGATTATCTGCAGCCTTTTTAGGGCATTTTGTCGAGAAGTTTGGACCGAGAGCTGCTGGAACACTTAGCGCTGTGTTTTTTGGGACTGGAGTAGCTGGGGCAGGTTTTGCTATTCAAATAGAATCATTGCTATTACTCTATTTATTTTATGGAATGATCGCTGGAATTGGGTTAGGAGTTGGCTATATTACACCGGTTTCTACCTTGGTAAAATGGTTCCCTGATAGAAGAGGACTTGCAACAGGGCTAGCGATTATGGGATTTGGATTTGCTTCCATGATCAGCAGTCCGATTATGAATTATTTAATCGTGAACTATGGGATTTCTAACACCTTCTATATACTTGGAGCAGCCTACTTCATTATCATATTTTGCTCTGCACAATATCTTGCTCCGCCGAAAGAAGGTTGGTTACCTAAGGGTATGACAGCGACAGGGCAAAAATCAGGCGGAATGAAATTAAAAGAAGATTTGCGTCAGTTAACGGCAAATGAGGCAGTCAGAACAAGACAGTTTTGGGCATTATGGTTGATGTTATTTATCAATGTTACCTGTGGAATTGCGATTCTTTCGGTTGCTTCGCCGATGGCTCAAGAGCTAGTAGGTATGACAGCAACTGGGGCGGCAACAATGGTGGGAATCATGGGGTTATTTAACGGCGGCGGACGGATTGTTTGGGCTACCATCTCTGATTATATCGGAAGACCAAATGTCTACACCCTATTCTTTGCTTTTCAAATCATTGCCTTTTTTATGCTTCCTAATATAACAGTTGCTATTCTATTTTCTGTAATTGTTTATATGATCATGACCTGTTACGGTGGAGGGTTTTCCTCGATACCTGCCTATATCGGTGATTTGTTTGGAACAAAACAGCTTGGCGCGATTCATGGATATATTTTAACTGCTTGGGCTGCAGCCGGTTTAGCAGGACCGATCTTTGTATCCTGGGTTAGGGAAACAACCGGAAGCTATCAGGGGACATTGGTCATTTTTTCAGGAATCTTTATTATGGCTCTAACGGTTTCACTACTTATTCGTCTTGATATCAAGAAAATCAGGGATATGAGCGAAAATCAAGTGATGAAAAATGTCGGGAATTTTTAGGAAGTGACGTTATGAAAAAGCTGCCAATTGGGCAGCTTTTTCTGTACAACTAGAAAATTTGTAGCGGAAGACTCTGAAGCAAATTACGTGTAAATTACACATTTAACTCCTATACTATACGAGAATAAAGAATTGGAGGGACAAGTATGCATATTGAAATGTGGACTGACTTTGCTTGACCATTTTGCTATATTGGCAAAAGGCGTCTGGAGGACGCTCTTAAACAGCTTAACCATCCCATTGAAGTGACGTATCGAAGCTATGAATTGGATCCGACAATGGGACGAGATATAAAAGAATCTATGTACGAAACGCTAGCCAAGAAATATGGTATGAGTATCGCTCAGGCAAAGGCAAATGTCGAAAGAGTGGTACAAATGGCGAAGGAAGTTGGATTGGATTATCAGATGGATACTCTCATCCAAACGAACACCTTTGATGCGCACCGATTAACGTTATATGCGAAAACTCAGGGACGAATGAAAGAGATGACCGAGCGGATTCTCCGTGCCTATTTTACCGAATCCAAACATATCGGAGACCATGAAACCTTAACCGAGCTAGCAGTGGAAGTAGGGTTGAACCGGGAAGAAGTGGCGAAAATGCTCGCAAGTGATGAAATGTCAGACGTTGTTCGTGCTGATGAGCAAACAGCCAAACAATATGGTGTTACAGGTGTTCCATTCTTTCTAATTAATAAAAAATATGCACTTACCGGTGCACAGCCTACTGAGACATTTGTTCAGGCTTTGAGAAAAGTGATTGCAGAAGATGACATCACGGTTTTGAACAGTCAAGACGGTCTAAATTGCGATGATGATGGCTGTGAACTCCCTAATAAGTAAAGAACCGAGTGTGTAAGGTATTTGCTAAACAACATTCTTATTGATTGATACAGCAAATTTCTGTTCCTATTGATTTTTTTGAAAAGGTAAGGTAATATTTTACTTGGTAAAAGTAAACATAATAATTAAATATTCCCTTTTGGAAGATGATATAGACAATATTTTATTGTGCTCATACATAGCCAAAATAGATACACTCTAGCAATAGGGTTATTCTATTTTGGCTATTTTTATTATCGATACAACCAGAAGCAATTTAATTAAAAAAAGGAGGAGGAGTAATATGATAAAAATCGGAATAATTGATGATAATGTACAATTCACAGAATTACTAAAAGATATTCTCTCGACTATCAACGAAATGAAGGTAATTGGAGTTGCGCATAATGGAATGGAGGGGATGGAGTTAATAGAGAAGAAGAAACCAGACCTTATCATATTAGATTTGATTATGCCATTTTCCGATGGCTTGTCTTTATTAAAAAATATATATGAAGAAAGCATAACTACAAAGGTTATAATGCTTACCTCTATTGGAACCGACGAGATCATAACACAAGCAAAGGAGTTAGGGGCATCCTACTTTTTGATGAAACCTATTGAACTAAGCAATTTACCAAACATGATCATGTCTATTTGTTCAGATAGTGTTTTACAGAAAACAACTTTAGAAAAGAAAATACATAACACGAATAATGATGATAAGTTAGAATTAAAAATTAGCGATATTTTACGTTCTATAGGTATTCCAGCAAATCTAAAGGGATATTTTTTTCTAAGAGAAGCTATTCAAATGATAAATAATGGCAGTGATATTAGTTTTTCAAAAGTAATATATCCGGCTATTGCATCCAAATATCATACCACTCCAAGCCGGGTAGAAAGAGCCATAAGACATGCAATTGAAGTTGGATGGAATCGAGGAGGTATTGAGCAGTTAGATTTTATTTTTGGAAACACAGTAAGTCCATTAAAAGGGAGACCAACTAACGGTGTATTCATAGGATTCATTGCTGAGCATTTAATGCTACAAAAAGGGATGGAAATCGGAAGTTTCACCACTGTATAATCCTTTTTTTCGGTATCGATTTTGTGTAGGTATGAGTATTCATAGACGGAGAATTTCCTGCTAGTGTATATAGGGGAGTTTAAGAAGCGGATATAAGCGGAGAAATTCCGGTTAACTGCTTATAAAGACAAAATCCAAAGATTTAGATAAGATAAACGGAAAAACTCCGGTTATTTTTAAGCGGTATTTCCCAATTTAGCCGGAATTTTTCCGTTTATAATTTTTATCAACAATAGTTCAGTCCTATTTCGACTGAGCTAAAGCTTCTTCTAGTAAACTTGCTAATTTTAAACTTCTACTGTTTGGAAAAACTGTGGTAAATGCTCTTTATGTGCTTCTAACATTTCATCCAAAATCACTTTACCCACTTTATCAGAAGGAACGAGCGGATTGATGGTCATCGCTAGTAAAGCAGTATCGTAGTTTCCTGTAACTGCGGCTTCAGCTGCTACTCGTTCAAATGATTTAATTTGTTGTACGAGGCCTCTAACCGCAACTGGTAAATCTCCATTGATAATTGGTTTTGGGCCTTCTTTTGTGATGACACAACTTACTTCCACTGCTGACTCGTAAGGAATACTAGCAATTGCACCATTATTAATCGTGTTGACAGGCTGAATGTCCCGTTTATCGTTATAAATGGAAGAAATTAAACGAACGGCTGCATCGCTGTAATACGCCCCGCCACGTTCCTCTAATTGAGGTGGCTTGATGGCTAAATTAGGATCCTTGTATAGCTCAAATAATTCTTCTTCTAATTTTTTCACGACTTCTGCTCTTGTTGTGCCCGCTTTTAAGTTTTTCAGCTCTTTTTCTAGCATTTCATCACTCTTATAATAGTAAAGGTGATATGGACAAGTTAGGGCATTTAACGCGCGAATAAATTCTGGCTCCCAGCCTTGACCTTCTACGTTTTTAACAAAGCTGCTGTTCTCTGGACTTGTTAACAGTTCGATTACTCGATCTTTTACACTTACGCCGTCTAGATACACATCTAATCCATATACCATATGATTTAAACCAGCGAAATCAATTCGAATATGAGAATGGTCCACATCCAATAGCTTTGCTACTCCCATCTCAATTCCGATTGGAACATTACATAAACCAACGATTTTCTTATGGTCCGTATAGCGAAGAACCGCTTCGGTCACCATGCCGGCAGGGTTTGTAAAGTTGATCAACCAAGCATCTGGACATTGTTCTTTTATATCTTTTACAATGTCTAAAATGACTGGAATGGTACGCAATCCCTTAAATAGACCACCAGGTCCATTTGTTTCTTGGCCTAATACCCCATGGCTTAAAGGAATTCTTTCATCTTTAGCACGAGCGTCCAATAAACCTACGCGAAATTGTGTCGTAACAAAATCGGCACCTTTTAATGCTGCTTTTCGATCAAGTGTTAAATGAACATCAATTGGAAGACCTGCTTTTTCAATCATCCTTTTTGCGAGGTTCCCAACAATCTCCAACTTTTCTTTCCCAACTTCTATATCAACCAACCATAATTCACTTACAGGCAATTCCTCGTATCTTTTAATAAACCCTTCTACTAATTCTGGCGTATAACTTGAACCTCCGCCAATCGTTACAATCTTAATTCCTTTACTCATGGGTCATCCTCCTATTAAATACAAATTTACAAAACCTATTCTAGAGGAGAAAAAGGGTATTTGATATAGATTTGAAAGCGTTAGATTTGTTTTTCACCGAAAGGAATTTGTTTCACAAAAGTAACACTGTGTTTCTCTTTTGGAGTATACTAACTAACAAAAGATACAACGTTCACATAAAGGGAGAGACGATTATGTTTACAAATGAGGTCATTGCCACATTTAATGAACTTGAGTTACTGCTTTATAAATACATCATGCAAAATAAAGAAAAAGTCGTTTATATGCGTATACGGGATCTTGCGGATGAAGCGCATGTTTCCACTTCCACCATCATGCGTTTTTGCAGGAAATTAAATTGTGAAGGTTTTTCGGAGTTTAAAGTAAAACTGAAGCTATTATTTGATGAAAAAAGTGCCCCAACCATTAAAAGTGGACAGCATGTGTTGGCGGAGTTTTTTGAGCGTACGCAAAATGAAAATTTCATTTTGAAGTTAGATGAGGCAGCAGAAGCCATTTCTAAAGCAGATCATGTTCTTTTTATTGGAATTAGCAGTTCGGGAATCCTTGCAGAATACGGTTCCAGATACCTTTCGAGTTTAGGTAAGTTCTCTACTTATTTAAAAGACTGGTATATGCCTGTACACGCCAACTTACATAATAGCATTACTGTGGCTCTTTCCGTTTCTGGAGAAAATGATTTTACCATTTCTCACATACACCAATTAAAAGAAAAAGGAAGCAAGATTTTAAGCATTACAAACAATGCCCAGTCCATGATAGCCAGGATGTCTGATATAAATGTATCCTATTATGTGACGGAGGAATTTTTGGACACTTCAAATATTACCACGCAAATTCCCGTGATTTATATATTGGAGGAAATGGCACGGAGAGTGTATGAAAAGAGTAGAAAAAATGATTAACTGGGTTCAGCAATTCTAAATTGGTAGGTGAAACAGATAGTAATCAAAACTTTATAAAATCACCTTCTTTGATTTGATTTTTTTCAAACCATCCAAGATTCACTTCAAGAGCATAATGATAAGTAAGTTCCGGATCATAAGTAGGGCAGAAATCTTCTTTACAAGGCATCATATCTAGTATTTTTAGAATTTTACCATCTGAATCAAGAAAAGCAATCGATAAAGGAATGAACGTGTTTTTCATCCAGAATCCACCATATGTTTTACCTGAAAACACAAATAGCATCCCCTCGTTTTCGGGTAATTGTTCAACAAACATTAAGCCCTTGTCTCTTTTTTTGGGAGTATCAGCAACTTGAACCGTTAGGGGGATTGTCTTTATTCCATTGGTCGCTTTTAGAATTTTCGTTTGGAGACTTGATTCTTTTTTTTGACGAAAAAGAGAGCCGATAAATTTTAGTCTATTTTTCAACATGTTCACTTACCTTTCTTTTCCCTTTTATCATAATAAAAATGACTATCAAATTAATGTACTATTATATAGTCATTTTGGTTACACTTTTTATTTACGATGGGAAACCAAGACTGGTGAGATGGTTCTTTAGATTTTTGATCTGCTTATTTTCATGCTATCCTAAAGCAGAATGAAGAAATTAGGAGGTAGTAAAATGGCAATTGTTGATATTACAGTGATTCCGGTTGGGACTGGCACACCTAGTGTTAGTAAGTATGTAGCTGAAATACATAAAGTATTACAACAGTATGAAGGTCAGGTGAAGTATCAATTAACTCCAATGAGTACGTTAATCGAAGGTGATTTAAAACTTTTGCTGGAGATTGTTCACGAACTACATGAGGTTCCGTTTCAAAAAGGTCTTCAGAGGGTTTGCACGAACATTCGCATTGATGATCGACGCGATAAGGAAAATACAATGGAGCGGAAGTTACAGTCGGTACAAGCAAAATTATAGACCTAACTTCCTGTAATAATATTATGTAAACCTATATATTAGAGCCAGGATCCATCCTAATAAAAATGGGTCCTGGCTTTTTTATGGCATATTTTGCTAACTCTAGTAGAATGGTAAAAGGATAAGCATGATAAAAGGAGTATTTCAGTGTGAAAAGTTATATCATTGGTACAATGATTATGATAATCGTTGGAGTAATGGTGGCAACTTATTTTTTTGAAAAGCACCCAGAATTAACTTCGCCTAGACAGAATCAACCAATTGAAAAGCAGGAAGCAAAAGGATCAGAACCACCACAACTTAGTCCATTGCGCCCATTTTTGAAGATGATTCAATTGGTAACTCGTTACAAAACGACCAATTACAAATTACCTTCAATAAAGGAAGTGATTGGGTTCTAGTTCCTGTTGAAAAAGCTAAGCTATTTTCAGGAGAATACAATGGGGACGAACAAGAACTTATAGAGAATAGCTATATACTAACGCAAAAACGTGCTTCCTTTTTATATACTGAAGGTGACAGCGTTAAATTGAAATATTCTCTAAACCAAGGAGACACGTGGGAAGATAGTGTCGTTACAGCTCAATATCCGCCAATCCGTTTTCGGAAGGTTGAATTTTTAAATGATACGTTTGGCTATGTCATCATTTCAGGAGATCGAACGATGTCACAAGAATGGACAACCGTTTATATTACCAATGATGGCGGTAGGCAATGGAAAGAGACGACCCATCCTGGTGTTACTCGATTGATTTATGATGGAGGCTTTGTTGATGAAAACACAGGCTTCTTATCATTGGGAATCCTTAATCCTGTAGAACCCGATCTTTACATCACACAAGATAGAGGAAACTCCTGGAGTAAAGCAACTATTGTGATTCCAGAGAAGTACCATGAAATCTTTGTGATGGCTGAAGTCCGTTTAAAGAAGAAGATCACTTGGCCATTTATATCAATCAGGGTCCTAATGGGGACTACGAAGGTGGGAAAGTAAAGGGAAATTCATTTCAAACGACAAAGGAAAAACGTGGGAGTTTTCCATGGAGGTACTGCAAAATGACTGGTGATTAAGGGGAGAATCGGGCAGAATTGAAGAACGGTTCGGTTTTCTCTTTTTAGTGGTTATTAAGGAAATTCTAACAATATAAGCAAAAATAAAACCTCATTTACTTATGGTACGGTGAACCACATCATAAGTAAATGATGTTTTTTTACAAAAGGAATTATGGCAACCCATTATTTTAATTTTTCCAATCCTTTATAAAGGATCTGTATAAAAAAAAGTGAAAGAATGGAACCCACTAATAAACATGTCATATCCCACTGGGCGTCCCATATATCTCCTTGCATTCCTAAAAAATCTTTGGTAGCTTTGCCTTCTTTCCCTATTTTTGTACTTGCCCATTCAATGATTTCGTAGAAAGCCCCGATTGATAGTGTTATACATATAGCAATAAAATTTGTCGTTTTACTTTTATATAAAGCTGTTTTCCTTAATAATATCTCTATTATAATTATGACCATAAGCCCCTTAAGAAAATGACCAAACCGATCATAGTTGTTTCTTTGTAAATCAAAGTAATCTTTGATCCATGTAAAAAGGGGAACTTTAGAATAGGAATAGTGCCCTCCTATAAACGTTAAAATAGCAAGAAGAGTAATAATAGCATAGGAAACAGTGGTAAGGCGAAATTTGTTGTATCTTGATATCAAGAATAATAAAACGAATACTGAAGGAAAAACTTCCATCAATAAAACCATGTAACCTTCCTCAGGCTTAATCAGAGACCAAATAGCAACAAGTATAATAACAAATAGCAAGAAGAAATGCATTGAACTACCTTTTTTACGAGACACTCAAATCACTCCATCAGAAAACAATATGTATTTAGTATTTGCTAAACATTTTAAAAGAATAGAAAGAGGTTTAGGGTGCGGTTCCGATAAAAGACATACACATGATGGTAGAAACATCTAGACTAAAGCTAATATTATGATTCCAGAGAAGTATCATGAAAT
Source organism: Neobacillus driksii (assembly GCF_013409995.1). Lineage (GTDB taxonomy): Bacteria > Bacillota > Bacilli > Bacillales > Cytobacillaceae > Neobacillus > Neobacillus driksii. The sequence continues at coordinate 380,256 of NZ_JACCBX010000002.1, read as the reverse complement.
CTTTGTTCCCAATTTGCTACCGTTGCCTGTTAAAAAAGCAAGGCCAGATTGGCCCTGCTTGTTATTTGACTATTACTTTTCCCACCATTCCTTCATTGAAATGGTACCGACATATCAGTTCATATGTACCCGGGTTTGTCGGTTTCACGGTAATGGTTTTTTCTTTTCCCGGCTGGACTTCCGCGTCAATTCCGAGCTTTTCCACTGTGAATGTGTGTTCTTTCGCACCTTTGTTTTTCAATACCAACGTTGTCGTTCTTCCATTGGAAATAGTGATGACTTTTGGATTAAAGTAATCATCGTTCAACTCGATCTCAATCGGTTTCACCGTCTCCATAGGTCGTGTTACGACACCGGTTTCGGCAAATACGCCGAGTGAGCCTGGAGTGGTCACAACCACAATCATCGCAAGCAAAACGACGAATCCAATTAACCATTTTTTCACAAACATTTACAATCCCTCCGTTCCTAAGTTCTATTTTTTCCAATTCATAAAATATTATCACTATAAATTGGAGAATTGGCTTTAGAAAAAACACCAAACGATAAAAGATTTTTATGGAGGACAATAAAAGTATTTCTATTTATTATAAATTTCTACTACAATCAAGGTTCATAAAGCGATAATCAATCATACTTCTATCAAAGATCTTGAATAATCGAGTTAATAATATGTATAGATTCCCATTCTCCTCTAGAAAGAAAGATGATCGGATATTTTTTTGGAAAAAGGGTTTTGCTAATTTGACTAGGTGTCATGCCATCTTGGTAGTGCTTGATAATTTTATCTTGGAGCTCTAACAAATAATCTAGCTTTCTCTGTAATGCAGCACGCCCATCTTCTAAAAAGCCAGCATGGCAGCAAAATACATCTCCGAAATCATAGGTTAATACTCTTCTTAACGATTCGATAATGGTTGGAATGCTTTCTTCTCGTAAAATAACCTTTGTTTTTTCCTGGCAATACAAATCTCCAGTAAATAGTTGTCCTGTTTCACGATTTAAAAACGCTACATGATCGATGGCATGACCTGGTGTGTCAATTACGTCCCAAGTCGCATTTCGGGATGAAAAAGTTTTACCGATGGAGTTTGCATGGAATGGCTGGCGCTTCCCCCAGAAAACCTTTCGATACATAGGATAATCAGGCTTCTTTTTACAATATTCAAGCTTCGTATCATTCATATATATTGGTAGATTCATTTCTTTTTGTAAAAATGCCGCACAGCCTGTATGATCTTCATGAAAATGTGTGATGACCACTTGATTGATGTCTTGTTGTTTAAAAAATGGTTGAAACTCCTTTTCTAATGAAGCGGAACCTGTATCAATGAGAACACCGTCTAGGACGAAGCTATGAACATTTAATTTTACCCCTTGAAATGCTACGGTACCGTTTCCAGCTTGAACACCATTTATGATTTGTTGGCCGAAATTCTTCTTAAGCAACATATAATGAAACCTCCCAAAACCTTTCCTTTGTAAAATTTTAACACAAAATGAATAGTTATTCATTAATATATAAGAATTATAGTATTGTAGAAATATAATCATATTATGTTAACTATTTGATAAATAGGCATTTTTCAATCTAAAGGCGTGGGTACAAATCCTCACGCTTCCATACGACTGTCCGAATAAATTGAGATAGAACTCAGTCGCATGGAGGCGAAAAAATGAAAACAGGTAAATTGTTTTGGATCATATTGCTAAGTACTTTCCTCGTTCTTTTAATACTCCTTGTTTTTCTTCGTCACGATTCCACGCCAACAAGTACAGAACCTGTGAAAGAACCGCAAACTGTAACAGAGACCGGTAATGAGGGGGAGGCGCCAGATGAACCACCACAACCACAACCAGAACCACAACCAGAACCAGAGCCTCAACCGGCACCGCCACCGCAGGAGCCGCCACAAATTTTATGGGGAGTCGATACCGCTAGTCCGCTAGACCAAGCTTTTTTACAATGTGTCGTTGATAACTATGGGATGCCTACTGTCTTTGGAAGATATTTGGAGACCAAAGAAGGGGTATCAACTGGTTTGACACCGGAAGAAGTGGAGCTTCTTCATCAACAAGGGATTAAGATTATCCCCATTTACAACCATTTTACAAACGCGACAACCTATGAAGGCGGGGCTCAAGAGGCTCAGGCAGCGATTGCCTATGCGCAACAAATAGGAATCCCGGAGGGGAAAGCGATCTTCGCAGATATTGAACCGACTTACCCAGTAGATGAAGCGTTTATCCGTGGATGGGTCGAAACCTTACAGGGTTCGCCGTATAAGCCCGGTATCTACGGGATCTTTACCAACGAAAGTGCCCTTACTGCCGCATACCAGGCCGCTATTGCCGCTAATCAGAATATTCAATCCCAAACGATCATCTGGAGTAGTAACCCTGATCCTGGCGTAACTCCCCAGGCGAATGCCCCAGAATTTCAGCCAGGCGCACCTGAAAACGTTCCAGTCTCGATTTGGCAATATGGAATTGATGGAGAAACCTGTAACATTGATACGAATCTTATCCAATCCAATATCTTAGATTTTTTATGGTAATCAATCGTTGTTAAAGAGAGTCTTGGAGACTCTCTTTCATTTTTTTTATGAGTTGGAAGAAGTAGACAGGGCTAAATGCTTTGGGTAAACAGTGTCCAAATTCCATGATAGAACTCTTTATGTCATGCAACCCAACGGTTACTTGTATTTGACAAGCAACCGCCGGGTTGCGTATACTTGGGATATGAATTGGGACAAAGACGCCATATTTAAAGCACTAAGTGACTCGACTCGGCGGCTCATTTTAGACGAACTAACCGAACGCAACGAGTTAACGCTGTATGAATTAACGGTACGTCTTATCATGAAATACGACCTTGCCATTTCTAGACAAGCAATAGCTAAACATCTTTCAGTATTGGAAGACGCAGGTCTCGTAAAATCAAAAAGAAAGGGAAAGTATCGTGTAATTGTATTCAACAATGAACCACTAAAAGATTTGCTAAAAGGATGGATAGAGTAAACAGTAGTATGAAGATATCAAAGGAGGCAGATACAGTATGAAAATCGTTGTTACCAGTTTATTTGTTGACGATCAAGATAAAGCATTGAGGTTTTATACAGAAAAGCTTGGCTTTGTAAAAAAGCATGACGTTCCTACCGGAGAATATAGGTGGATAACACTTGTTTCACCCGATGAACAAAACGGTACTGAACTTTTGCTCGAACCGAATGTCCATCCTGCCGCAAAGGAGTATCAATCAAAGATAGCTTCTGAAGGCATTCCAGCAACCATGTTTGGCGTTGAAGATATTGAAAAAGAGTATCACCGATTACTGGAAAACGGCGTGAAGTTTACTATGGAGCCGACAAAAATGGGCGATGTCACAATAGCTGTTTTCGACGATACTTGCGGTAACCTTATTCAAATCATTCAGCAGTAACTTCAAGGACAGGTCACGCAGATCTTAACGGCTTTATTGGAAGGTTTAAGTTCGGTGAATTCTCGTTTGCAAAAACGCTTGGATTACCCCAAGCGTTTTGTGTGTTAAATATTTGTGGTATTCGCTTCGGTGGTTGAAGTGAATCTCCTAGCAGGTGCCTCAACGGTCAACATCTATGTATACTAATGGTTAATTATTAATTGAGTGAACAGAAATTGTTCACTGTTAATTTATTTAAAGTTTCATATATGTGCACCTAAGGATAAAAAAAATTAATAAAGTGAATTAATCAGAGCTGCCGATACGGTAGCTTTTTGTATTCTAGCGGGGCAGTGTAGTCGAAAAGCGTAAAGTTGTTTTAGAAAGAAGGTTTAGGAGGCGACTGAATCGAAGTATTTATTAACAGTACTTTTGGAAATAGGTTAACCAACTTTTTGTTTATCCGAGGTGTATTTTATGGAATTTCTTATTATGGTTTTGTCCGCACTTTTAATTTGTATTTTTTTTGGTTCGCTGCTGAATATACTACTTAAGACGACGAAAAAAAGGGATTGGCTGGTGACATTCTTAATAAGTCTAGTTTTATCAATCATAATAGTCCCTCTATTAAATTCATTTTAAATCATCATCTTGGTTGAGATTAGGAAATACCTTTGTATAATTTTCATTGAGGGATATTCGTTATGGGGTGAATCAGTTGAGTGTTTTGAAAATAGTTGTACTTAGATTGATTGAAATCTTTACAATTTTAGCAATCGGGTTACTTTTAACAGTTTATATTTTAAGTCCTATTTACGAGAACTTTGGAATACAATTTACTGGAAATGTATGGGTAAACTGGGTTGGAGTTTCTTATATTTTATTTGTCTTTTACACGATAATTGTTGGTTTGTGTATCTATAAGGAGAGTGAACTCTTTAAACATCGATTTACATCGATTCTATTTTGGCTTTTGTTTATTGGTTCAAATTATGTAATCTTTATCCCTTTTATAAAAGGGGAAAATCCATTCTGAGTTAAAACTCAATTAGAATACACAGGTATGAAAGTGCATTGCCATCCAAAGAGAAGAACCGTATATCAAAAGAAAAAGAACCCATTATTGAGTTCTTCCATTAAGACAATTTACCCGTTACACAACTCATGCACAGTCTTTAACATCAAAGGTTAGCGGAAACTTATATTTCCTCATTAAATTATCCTTAAGAAAATCGAAGCGCTACTTATTATTGAGAACCATGATTATTGGAATCGTCATCTGCATCAGTCCCCTCCACAATCTGGTTACCAATAGCACCGCCTGAAACACCGCCAATTACTGTACCAATTAGTCCAAATTGAGAGCCTATCATAGCACCTGCAATCGCTCCATTAAAAGTTCCTGCAGTTTCCCCAAGGTCATTGGTACTTTGATTAGCATTACTACCAGCTTGATTGTTGTCACTTTCTTCTGCATTGCCACCAACTTTATTTCGTTCGTAACTCTGATTCATTTATCCACTTCCTTGTTTATTAATAGGGAATATGATGCTAATTTTATGAGAATACACCTTCACAAACATAGACTACCCTGCAGAAGCAGATTTACTCGCTTTCCGTTTATTTTTGAAGGCATAGTAGAAATGGATGAAACCTAGGAGGGAATAGAAATGGATGTAAAGACAATTTTGTTACAACAATGGGCAAGCTGCTTAGATAAAGAAGACTGGTTTCCACCACTTGAAAAAGTGCTAGAGGATATTACTTTTGAACAGGCAGTTTGGAAACCAGTTGAGGGGGCACATTCCATTTGGGAATTAGTTTGTCATTTACTTTTCTATGAAAAGAGATTTATGATGCGATTTCTTGGTGAAACAGCGAATGAACCACAGGCAGAAAACAATGATTCTACATTCCGATTACCAATTGAGACGTTAGAAAATTGGAAGGAAACAAAACAAGAATATTTTTATGTTCATCGTGAACTTGGAAAAATACTAGCAAAATCAGAACAAGAAGATTTGTATAGACAAATCCCAGGAGAAGATCATTCATTAGTGCTTGAACTGAAGAGTTTAGCATTGCACGACGCATATCATATTGGGCAAATTGTATTCCTAAGTAAAATGCAAGGAGCTTGGGCAGGGAAACGCAGCTTTTAAAAAAGCTTCATTCGCTTTACAGTTATTCCATATGGGCTATATGAAATAAGAACGGGAACGTCCAAATCGGATGTTCCCATATTTTTTACCTGAAAGATTTCGATACTATGTTACAAAGCCTTTCAAAAAGAAGGAATTACCAATTTTTTAGAGAATAAGAAAGTTTGTAATTTATAGTTTTTGCAGGAGGTATCGCTACAGATGAATCATCAAACAATAAAATTTATTGATGAAATGGTATTTATGGACAGAATGAATAAGTTCGAATATCCCGATGTCATTCTTTATCATCCGGGTCATTTCCCAGAGTTAAATAAACAATTATTAGACTATTATAAGAGTTGTGGTGCTAATTTAATTTTGATTCCAAACGTTTATAATACATTCTTAGAATGCAATGAGTTTGATTATTATGCCCAATTATTAATAAATGGAGGTATAGAAAAGGAAAAGATGATGCCAATTCCATCTAGTATTAATGAAAAAAAAGGGGTCGAAGGTGTAATTGAATCCGCATTTAATTATCTAAATGGCACTCCTCATAAAAATATTTTATTGGCTGGAAAATCATTTTTTTGTAAACGATTCTATTTATTAGCTACCATTTATGCAAGCAATGAAAAGGTACTAGATGTATTACCACTCCAAGATCATCGAGATATTATTCCTACCAAATGGACACAAAGTGAAAAAGGCAGGGCAAGAATCTTAAACGAAATCGAACAATACGCAAAAATTTTAAAGAATCAATCTACAGGTATAACTGGGTAAAAAGGGGATGTTGGCGTGGATTTTCGAATTGAAGTAATAGATTTTGAGGTTGAGATTGTTGGAGTTAAACAAAAGGTCGTTACAGAAGAATCGTTTAATACAATCCCAAGATTATGGGAAGAAGCCACTAAGAATGGATTATTACAACGACTAATTGATATGTCATGGGAAAATCCACAATGCAAAATGGAAGGGATATTAGGTGTATGTGGAAACCAAGCTGTGATTACTGACGAAGAGTTTGATTATTTTATGGGGTGCCGTTATATAACTGAAATCCCCAGCGATATGGAGAAATTCGTGATTCCGAGAAGTACATGGGCAGTTTTTCCTAATATTACAGACGCATGGAGGCGTCTGTATACTGAATGGCTGCCTGCTTCAGGATATGAATTGGCAGACCTCCCATGCATTGAAAATCATTTAGCACCAGATCGAGTTCCTAATAATGAGCTTTGGGTTCCTGTCATACCTAAATAGTTTAACCAAGATAGGGGGATTATCATTTTAGTTATTTTCGGTTTTTTCCTTTCTTTTATTACCATAATATTATTTTCAACTTTATGTGCTAAAATAACAATTTCTTACATAAAAAAGAAACCATTTCCTATAAAATTGCTGATTGCAACGTTGTCTGTATTTGTTCTGATATCTTCCATCTATATATATGAAGTGTACTTTTTTACATTTAAAGAAATTGATAGAGAATCAACACAAAAAGGACCTGGACCTATCACTTCACCCACTGGAGAATATACAGCCAATGCTTATTATGAATTATATGGTGGTGCAGCTGGCGGTGTAAATGTATGGGTTGATATCACAAACAAGAATGAGAAAAATAAGGTTCAAACGATTTATTATAGTGACGCAAAGAGTAATTTTTCAATGGAATGGGTGGATGAAAATATACTCTACATTATAAATACTGATCCTAATTATCCAGATTCTGATAGAAGTATTAAATTAGAAATTGGTAAAGAGATTTATCATGAAAATGGTTTGGCTTGTAAAAGTTTGATAATGAAAGACGAATATGTAACCTGCTACCAAAACTAAATTCTCTCAGCGATTCTTCAAGTCTATAAACTAGATTTGTTTTTGTCGATCTATAGCAGATTATTAAGTATGTTTCTTCACAAATGAAAAGAAAAAGCCATTCTTCCAACTTTGAAGATTGGCTTTTCCAATTTATGCTTTTATCCTTTGGTTGAATTTCGCCTTCATCCGATTTACATCTTCTCTTGGAGAGTAGCCAAACATGCGGGAATATTCCCGACTGAATTGTGATTGACTTTCGTAGCCTACGCGAAATGCAACATCAGCGATATCAGTTGAATCCGCTAGTAACATGGTCCTAGCTTCCTGGAGTCTCAATTGTTTTTGGAATTGAATGGGGCTCATAGCTGTAACCTCTTTAAAGTGCCGATGAAGAGAAGCAACACTCATATTCGCTATTTCTGCAAGCTCCTCGATTTTAAAAGAGACGTCAAAGTTTTTAATGATATGTTCAATAACCTCTTTTATCCGTCCTCCGTTGCTGCCCTTTATGGCCATTTGTGCTAAAGACTCACCATGAGGACCTTGTAAAATCCAATATAGAATTTCCTTGGTGAATAAAGGAGCTAGAACCGGAATATGTTTTGGATTTTCTAGCAGCCGGGCTAACCTTATGACAGCATCTAACAGAGCTGGATCTACTTTGCTGACAAACATCGCACGTTTGGCATTTTTTTTCTGTCCTGATCGAGTAGTAGAATCGCTTAAAACTTCTAAAATTTGATTAGGTGAAAATTCAAGTTTAAGAGCCAAATAGGGACTGTCAGCTGATGCTTTTATGACTTGGCCGGTAACCGGCAAGTCAGCAGCTGCTACAATGTACTGCGCGGGACCGTACCTAAAGCATTCCTCTGCTAACCATACTTCCTTCTCCCCTTGGACGATTATGCAAAAGGATGTTTCGTTCACTCTTGCAATGGGTTCGGTAACAATCGATTCACGGATTAAAAATAAAGATGGGATAGCAGTGGGATGAACCCCGTCCAGCTCAGAATAACGTTCAATGAATTTGGCAAGCTCAAGCTGCTGTTTTTTGATTTCTACTGACATATTGGATTCTCCTAAATCAATGTAGTCACATTCTAGCTCATATTTGTCTGCTATGTAAATGCCTTTGATAGGATTAGGCAAAAACTTGATAGGAATGAACTAACGTTTTCTCTTTGAATTGTTGCATAATTTACAAAGTCCAATGTATTTTAAGGAAGCTATAGGAGTAGGTGTACATGATTGAAAAACAATATCATATTATGTCTAATACAGGATTTGCCCGTCCAGCACGTATGCTAGTAAGTACTTCTGCTAAATATTTATCGAAACTAGTTCTCGAGTATGAGGGGATTGCTGTTGAATTAGATTACTCAGCACAGTCTATATTGGATGTTATGTCATTGGGAATTAGGCCCGGGGTTCCATTTCATATAAGGGCTGAGGGAATTGACGCGTATCAAGCTTTCCGATCAATAGAAGACCATTTTAGTAAAATGAAAGTAATTAGCAGCGTTTAACTATATTATTTTTTTGAAAAGGTGAGGGTGATTAGAAATGGAATATGTAAAACTTGGTAACACAGGCTTAGATGTATCTCGATTATGTCTGGGGTGCATGGGTTTTGGTGACGCTAGCAAATGGATTCACCAGTGGGTACTTAACGAACAGGACTCTCGCCCCGTTATCAAAAAAGCACTCGAGTTGGGAATTAACTTTTTTGATACAGCAAATGTGTACTCTCTGGGAACAAGCGAGGAATACCTTGGAAGAGCACTTAAGGAATATGCAAATCGAGATGAAGTTGTAATCGCAACGAAAGTACATGGGCAAATGCATAAAGGTCCAAACGGTTCTGGGCTTTCCCGAAAAGCTATTATGAGTGAAATTGATAAAAGTCTTAAAAGGTTGAAAACGGAGTATGTAGACCTTTATATTATACACCGCTGGGATTACCATACTCCTATTGAAGAAACAATGCAAGCATTGCATGATGTGGTGAAAGCGGGTAAGGCAAGATACATCGGTGCTTCATCCATGTACGCATGGCAGTTCCAAAAGGCATTACATGTAGCCGAGAAAAATGGATGGACTAGGTTTGTTTCCATGCAGAATCATTTAAACCTCATCTACCGTGAAGAGGAGAGAGAAATGCTGCCACTTTGCAGGGAAGAAGGGATTGGGGTAACTCCATATAGTCCGCTTGCGTCGGGAAGATTGACGCGTGATTGGTCTGAAACCACACAGCGTTCAGAGACGGATCAAATTCAAAAATTTAAATATGATTCGACTGCTGATGCTGATCGAGTGGTTGTAGAACGAGCTGCAGCCCTAGCAGAAAAATATGGTGTTCTGCGTACCCATATCGCACTTGCCTGGCTGCTGCAGAAAGAACCAGTAACATCTCCTATTATCGGAGCTACGAAATTATCCCATCTTGAAGATGCCGTAGGTGCTCTATCCATAAAGTTAACGACTGAAGAAGTCGCCTATCTAGAAGAGCCATATGTACCACATTCAATAGTTGGACATAGTTAATTTTGTCCTAAAGGTACCCAACACAGAAAATAACTAAGCGTCTAAACAATAGCGGTTAGTTTTAAGATGAAAAGTAGTGACGAGAATATATAAATGAATGTATTATAATTTAGGGAAAATCAAATGTTTGGAAAAGGAGGAATTTTCTATTTTTAATAGTGTCTAGGATTAAAGATCGGTAATTCCTTATTTTTCCATTTTACAAAGAACTAAAGCTATTTATTGCTTTAGTTCTTTTTTTATGTTCAGAAAGGGTGATGCGGATTATGTATAAGCGTGTGTTAATTAAATTGAGCGGAGGAGTTCTATAGAGCAGGAGCAATGAAGAGTATAATACAAGGAACCCATGTAGGAACTTTAATCGGTTCAAATGGTACACAAATCCTATAGCTATTAAAAAGAAAGATAAAAAAATCTATGTTATTAAATTTTGGTGGGAGAGTACATTAACAACTGAAGCATTTAAATCCGAATAACCACAATATTATTGTGATCAGATAATGTAAGTTGTTTAAGCAATAAATTGTAATTTTAATAGTTTGAATTATACGTAGATTTAAGAAATATGTTAAAATCTACTAAAATGCAAGAGTTACCCCAGGAATTAAATATAGCGGAGGTTTTTGTATGAATACAAAGGACAAATGGAATCTGAAACACCTCGATCGAATCACTCAGCTAAAGGAACCTCAACCCAATCCAAGATTAAAGAGGCTGGCATCATATTTTAAGGAAGGCGGCACGGCATTAGATATCGCTTGTGGTCTTGGAGGAAATAGTTTGTTCCTTGCAGGAATGAACAATCAAGTCGAGGCAATTGATATTTCAGACGTGGCAATCAACTATGTCCAAGAACAGGCAGCCAAGGATAATTTAAGTGTGCAGCCTCGAGTAACGGACCTTACAGATTTGGATACGTTAAATTGGCCGAGTAATCCCTTTGACTTTATTGTTATGTCTTATTACTTAGACCGTTCACTGTTTCCAATTGTAAAAGACGTGTTAAAAGATGGGGGTTATTTCTTTATGGAAACCTACTATCAGTCACCGTACACAGAGGAACAAGGAGTATCCGACCATTATAAATTGAAGTCAAATGAGTTGTTGACAGAATTTGGAGATTGGAAGGTTCTATATTTTGAAGAGAATGAACAAGAAGGCTGGCAATCAATTTTTTGTCAGAAACGTTAATAGCTTGTTCGTTGATAAATAGGGGGAGAAATTCCGCTTAATTCGTAATTAGGATTAAAAAAAGCTTCAATAAACGGAGATATTCCGCCTATTGACTTAAAAATTCGAAAATGGGAGATTTTTCTTGGATTAAGCGGAAAACTTCCGCTTAATTTCCCCGTAACGCGCTCCATTCTGCATTTAACCGGAAAATCTCCGCTTATCTTACCTTTGCTTGTTACTCTATTACGAACCAGACTGCTCATTAGAAAATATATTAGTCTGTGTCAATTAATTCTGTACCATATGAGTTATCTATGGCACACAGCCATTTGCCTTGAGAATTTTTCTTAAATACATAAGTGGCCTTTCTATCCATGGAATAATCCGAATCCTCTTTATCAGCTTCAAGGAATGTATGAGATAAAACCAAAGCAGTATCACCTGCTTCTAGTATAATCATCTCTCCCTGTGTTGGTACGATACTGTTATTAAAGTATTTTGCAATGGCGATGAACGCTTTTTTTATTTCATCTTTACCCTTTGCAATCATTCCAGGTTTAACAACTAATACTGCATCATCTGTATAGTAATCCATTAATGTATCAAAATCTTCGTTTTTAATTGCAAGGTCACATTTCTTAATTAACTCTTTTAATTCGTGTTCCATTATCGATCATCCCCCACCTAAACTATATGGATAAATTTTACATTGTTAATATCCTTTTAACAACCTTTTTGAAATGATTCTTCTCTAAGACTTTGGATGCTGTAGCGTACAGATCTAATTGGCTTACAAAGCAGGATTTTTAAATAATATAGTGGAATTAAGAAGTATCAACCTAAGTTTCAAGGAGTTTTATGATGGTAAAAGATTGTATTTTCTGTAATTTAGAGCTAGAGCCTAGCCAAAGGGTAATTCTTAGTAATGAGTATTGTATGTTTTTACAGTTGGAACAATCCGAAATAAAAGGTAGTCAACTAGAAGGTGCAGGTCTTATTGTTCCAATTAAACATAGAGAAACCGCATTTGATTTGACTCGAGAAGAATGGGACGCAACATACACTCTCCTTAAAGAAGTAAAAAAATATTTAGATGAAGAATACCAACCGCAAGGATATAACCTTGGTTGGAATTGCGGTGAAGTTGGCGGGCAACATATCTTTCATGCACATTTTCATATTTTACCCAGGTATTCAGATGAGGCCCTGGCAGGTAAAGGAATTCGTTATATGTTTAAAGGTAAAGCGAATGTAAGAAACAAAGAACTTTGAAAGAGATAGAAAGTGAGCTTTATAAAGTGGTAAAAAAAATCACTCCATAAAAATGCACATTTCCTAAATCGGGAATATACGATAGAAATATTTGAGAACACCGGAATCTTAAGAAAATGACGTGAAACTGATCACGTCATTTTTTTATTTACTATTCCTTTGTAGATTTCTTACTAATTCCCTCTTTGCCTGGGTAAAAACACAAATGCAAATTTTTTTCATATTTTAAATTATAAATATTGAGAGACAGAGGGGATGGACCAATGTGAAAATCTCACTTCGAGAGCTATTCTTAAAAAAAGAAGGTATTACTTTTCCTTCTAAAACCTATACATCCTTGGTACTTGAACCTGCCTATATTGAGGCAAAGCAACAATTTATTGACTCTATGGTGGAAATCCATTATGCCCATTTAATCATGCTTGTAGAACAAGGGCTTGTTGGAAAAGAAGAAGCAGAAAAAATTGCGAAAGCAGTTTCAAACGTAGATATCGAAGATGTTAAAAGAAGGAGCTACACGGGTGAGTTTGAAGATTTATTTTTTGAAGTGGAACATTCATTAATCGAGGAAGCAGGTGATATTGCAGGAAATCTTCATATCGCTAGAAGCCGAAATGATATGGGGATTGCCATTTATCGCATGACATTACGAAAGAAACTATTAATATTAATAGAAAAGGCGTTAACACTTCGCGAAGGTCTTATTGAATTGACCGACGAGCATAAAGAAACCGTGATGATTGGATATACACATACCCAACAGGCGCAGCCAACCACATTGAGTCATTACTTAAATGCGATGACTGACATGCTTACACGTGATATTTATCGCCTTCAAGCAGCCTATAAAACAGTAAATCGCAGCAGTATGGGAGCTGCGGCATTAACAACATCGGGATTTCGGATTAATCGAGAACGGATGAAGGATCTTCTTGGCTTCGAGGACCTGATTGATAATGCATGGGATGCTGTTGCAGGTGCAGATTATATAGCTGAGACTGCCACTGCCGTTCAGTTGTCCGCATTAAATTTAGGTAGATCGATGCAAGATTTCTTACTATGGGGCACCCAGGAGTATGGTGCATTTCTTCTTTCCGCACCATATGTACAAATTAGTTCCATCATGCCGCAAAAAAGAAACCCTGTTTCAATCGAGCATATGAGGGCCCTTTTATCTAGTGTAGCAGGCGATTGCCAGACGGTTTTACTCATGGTTCACAATACGCCTTTTGGAGATATTGTTGATACAGAGGATGATATGCAGCCATATATATGGAAAGCGATTGAAAGACTCGGAGGCATCTATGATTTATTAACATCTGTTTTACTCACGATGGAAGTGAATAAAGAAACCCTGCTGAAAAGAGCAAAGGAAAGCTTTGCGAACGTCACTGAATTGGCAGATACCATTGTGCGAAAAGATGGACTATCCTTCCGTCAGGCTCACCATGTGGTAAGTTCAACAGTTAAGGAATTAATGAAAAATGGAAAAATTTCATTAGAATCCTTAACATTGGATCTTTTAAACGAGCAATCGAAAAAGGTTGTAGGTAAGGAATCTGTTTTAACTGAAGAAGAATTAAAACGATGCTTGAGTCCTGAATATTTTGTTCGAATCCGTGACCTACAAGGCGGACCTAGCCCAAGCCGGATGGAAAAAACAATCAAGGTTCGAATACAGGAACAGGAAGAATTAGAAAGCTGGTTGAAGGAAAAACAGGACCATTTGACCACATCGGCTTCTAAGGTTAAGGAGATCATTACGAAATGGACTGGAGTTAATGAATAAAAACACAATCAAACTATCTACAGTCATAGTCAGGTTGTAATTCGGTGGATTAGATGTATAAAGAGTATTAAAAACGAGTGTTTGGTGTTAAGAACCGTGAAACACTCGTTTTTATTTATATCCTAGAAAAAGCAGCAATTTTATTATCCCTACACTTTTCCCATACTGTTTATTTTTCCCTTGTCATTTTTACCAGCGTAATAATATCTCGTGAAACGGTATCATATGGAACGGATTCCGCTTTTAAATTGTTTTTAATCTTTTCAATTAGCACAACTGCTTCGGGATTTGTTACTGTAAGGGTTTGAACATTTCCATTAAAGACTTTGTTCATATAACTTTTTGCCTTGTCGAGGTTATCATCCACGTCTTGGGCAGCTGTGTTGTTCATATTAGCAGCATCTTTTTTGTTTTGGTCTTTTCTAGACATTCCATCGACACCATTGAGGACATGTTCCTGCATAGAATCGTATTGATTGGAAGTCACTTCAGGGGTTGCACGTGCAAGGATGACTGTGTCATCTAAAACAAATACCTTAATCCCATTGATTCCTTCACCGCCCAATCTTGATTCAAGGTGAGAAGAAATCCCGCCCTCATTCAAACCTGAGCTCCCAATTAAACTATATACATTTGTTCCTGCTCCATGAGAGGTTCCCCCATGTTCATCCGTAGTTTGTGTTTTTTCCCCGTTTTCACTAGGTATAATTAAGCCATCATTCATATTTCTTGTATTAATACTTTTATCATAGACGCTTGTTTGATGCGCTCCGTGTGTGTCATCATGTTGACTTTCTTCGGCTTTAACAGATTCATCAAGTAGATTTTGTTGACCTGAGCATGCTGATAGGAATAAGGCAGCACTAATTATAGCCGCATTTTTCCAAGTTTTTTTCATTATTTACCACCTCATAAAAATAGATTTAAGGTTATCATGCCCAACTATTTTTTACGTATGAATGAATTTTTTTGGGGTAATCTATCCTTAAAATGTAGGAGGTGGATTTTATGGCAGATAACTCCAAACAACAAGAAAAGAAGGAATCACTTTCTCGCCGCAAATTCCTCAAAAGTTCTGGAATTGCGGTTGGGGGATTGGCTGTAGGCGGTGCTTTAGGCAGTTTACTTCCCTTTAAAGAAAAAACAACGAATAATCCAGTCGTTAAAAACCAACAAGTGGCAGAAAACTATAATCTAGCATTAATGTATTTTACTCGAGAACAATTTAAAATGGTTGAAGCCGCAACGGAGCGTATTTTTCCGGCTGATGATAATGGACCAGGTGCGAAGGATTTAGGTGTGGCATATTTTATCGATCACCAATTAAGTGGGGATTGGGGCTTTAATTCAAGGGAATACATGCAGCCGCCCTTCTTTAAAGGAGAAAAAGTCCAAGGATATCAAGGTCGGCTAAGACGACGCGAAATTTTCGATATTGGTTTACGTGAATTACAAAACCACAGTTTAACGAAGTATAAAAAGAATTTTGTTGAGCTTAGCGAAGAAGAACAAGACGATATTTTAACTGATTTTGCAGAAGACAAGGTTAACCTTACGACGCTTTCACCAAGTGGTTTTTTTAACATGCTACGGAGCAGTACTTTAGAAGGGGTCTATAGTGATCCATTGTACAGCGGAAATCGAAATATGGACGGATGGAAAATGAGAAATTACCCAGGCAGTCAAATGGCTTATACAGAAGTCATTGATAAAGAATTTACTGTTATTCCTCCAAAAAGCCTAAAGGACCACCTTGGTCATTAAAGTATTTGAAAGTTTGCACTAAATCGACTATGAATGAGGTGTAAGAAGTGGCAAAGACATTACCAAAAGTTGATGTTGTCATTGTTGGTGTTGGCTGGGCAGGCGGGATTATCGCGGCAGAGCTAACGAAGCAAGGTTTAAATTGTGTTGGATTGGAAAGAGGTAAAGAGCGAAAAACAGAGGATTATTTTATGATGCACGATGAACTCCGTTATGCTCTTAGGTACGACATGATGCAGAGTCTTTCGAAGGAGACCATTACGTTCAGAGGAAATGAAAGAATCAGAGCTCTGCCAATGCGGCAATATGGTTCCTTTTTAATAGGGGAGGGACTAGGGGGTTCGGGTGTTCACTGGAACGGGCAAAACTATCGCTTCCTCCCTTACGATTTTGAAATTCGCAGCAAAACGATTGAAAGATACGGTGAAAAAAAGATTCCTCAGGATATGACCATTCAGGATTGGGGCATTACCTATGATGAATTAGAACCCTATTTCGATAAATTTGAAAAAATGGCTGGGATCTCAGGCGAAGAAAACCCGCTTGCTGGGAAAAGATCGAGTCCATATCCAACACCGCCGATGAAAACAACACCTGCACTTGAAAAATTTAGGAAGGCGGCTAACAAATTAAAGCTCCATCCCTATAATCGTCCTTCTGCAAATCTTTCAGAACCCTACACCAATCCTGACGGAGTTTCACGTGCAGCATGTCAATACTGTGCCTATTGTGAAAGGTTTGGCTGTGAATATGGGGCAAAAGCTGATCCTGTTGTGACTGTTATTCCAGTAGCAAAAAAGACTGGGAAATTTGAAATTCGCACGCATTCCAATGTCAGACGTGTCTTGAAATCCGGCAATAAGGCAACCGGAGTTATGTATGTGGATACTACAACAGGAGAAGAGATTGAACAGCCTGCGGATATTGTGGTGTTAACAAGTTATGTATTTAATAATGTTCGGTTATTATTACAATCGGGTATTGGCCGTCCCTATGACCCTGTAACGGGATCAGGTGTGATTGGGAAAAATTATGCTTACCAAGTCCAAAAAGGGAATGCAACCGGCTTTTTTGAAAAAGAAGAATTTAATACCTATGCCGGAGCAGGTGCTCTCGGTATGGTGGTAGATGATTTTAATGGCGACAACTTCGATCACTCCAATCTTAATTTTATTCATGGCGGCTCGATTGCCATTTCTCAAACCGGCTTGCGGCCGATATCCAATAACAAAGTTCCAAAAGGTACTCCGACATGGGGGAAAGAATTTAAAGCCAATTCGATTAAATATGCAAATCGGGTTCTATCCGTTGGCGGACAAGGTGCAAGTATGCCATTTAAGCATCATTATCTTGATCTTGATCCGACATACAAGGATGAATTTGGCGATCCATTAATTCGGATTACCTATGATTTCGAAGAGCAGGACCGTCAATTAGCCAAGTTTTTATCTGATCGGTGTGTAGATATTATGAAAGAAATGGGCGCAGATAAAATTGAATCTATGGAGGAACTGGGTCCTTATGATATAACCACCTATCAATCCACCCATAATACTGGGGGTATCATAATGGGGGCAGATCCAAGTACTTCTGCCGTCAATAATTATATGCAAATGTGGGATGCTGATAATATTTTTGTCGTTGGTGCCACAGCATTCGCCCATAATAGCGGCTATAATCCAACCGGCACTGTCGGGGCATTCGCTTATCGAGCAGCTGAAGGGATTTTAACCTATAGACAAAAAGGCGGAATATTAGCTTAAAACGCGCGAAGAGGAGGAAAATATGCTTTCGAATATTGGCATCCCAGGGTTAATTCTCATTTTAATCATCGCATTAATCATTTTTGGTCCTAAAAAACTTCCAGAAATTGGTTCGGCATTTGGAAAGACATTATCCGAATTCAGACGAACTGCCACTTCTATCATTGATGAAGAAGAGGAAGTTCTTGAAAGTAGTAAAAAACAGCAGCCATAATTAATATAAGACCACAGCCTTAACTGTTGCAAAATCCGGGTTAAGGCTTTTTTTCGTTTACTTAGAACCTGTTGAGGATTTCTCCCTTTTTAAAATCTTTTAAATAATTTATAATTATCATATAATAGTATATAATTAATCTATAAACAATGTATATGTTAATAATAGAGACAGAAAAGGTGTGTGACTCGGTCGCGCCTGCCTTGGTGTGACGCTTATATTTTTTCTGCAAATTTTAGTGAAAAGGTTGATAAAAATGAGCAACGGGGAAACTAAAACAGACGTCATATTGATTGGCGCCGGAATCATGAGTGCCACTTTGGGGACAATCTTAAAAGAATTAGTACCACAATGGGAAATAAAAGTATTTGAGAAACTTGAAAACGCTGGAGAAGAAAGCTCTAACGAATGGAATAATGCGGGAACGGGGCATGCGGCACTGTGCGAGCTTAACTACACAACCGAAAAACCCGATGGATCTGTAGATATTAGTAAAGCGATAAGCATCAATGAGCAGTTCCAGGTTTCTATGCAGTTTTGGTCTTACCTTGTAAACAGCGGGTTGATTCAGAATCCACAGGAATTTATCAGACAATTGCCTCATATGAGTTTGGTACAAGGGGAAGAAAATGTAAGCTTTTTAAAGAGACGTTTTGAAGCGCTCACAAAAAATCCTCTTTTCCAAGGGATGGAGTTTTCGGAAGATCCGGAAAAACTGATGGAATGGATTCCGCTTATTATGGAAGGCCGAAAATGGAATGAACCTATTGCGGCAACAAAAATTGACACGGGAACGGACGTCAATTTTGGTGCATTAACACGTATGTTGTTTACCCATTTAGAAAATAAAAATGTTGATGTTAAGTACAATCATAGTGTGACTGACCTTAAACGAAACAGCGAGGGCTTATGGGAACTGAAGGTTCAAAATCAGTTTAGTGGAAATGTTAAACGCCACACTGCAAAATTCGTCTTCATCGGAGGCGGAGGAGGAAGCTTGCACTTACTGCAAAAATCCGGTATACCTGAAGGGAAAAATATTGGAGGATTCCCAGTAAGCGGAATCTTTATGGTATGTAATAATCCTGCTGTTGTAGAGCAGCATCATGCGAAAGTATACGGAAAAGCAAAGGTCGGCGCTCCGCCAATGTCTGTGCCACATCTTGACACAAGATTCATTGATAATAAGAAAACATTGTTATTTGGACCATTTGCCGGGTTCTCACCTAAATTCCTGAAAACGGGTTCTATGCTCGATTTAGTAACTTCTGTAAAGCCGAATAATGTTTTAACGATGTTAGCGGCAGGCGCAAAAGAAATGCCTTTGACCAAATACTTGATCCAACAAGTGTTGTTATCAAAAGAACAGCGTATGGAAGAATTACGTGAATTTATCCCGAGCGCTAAAAGTGAAGATTGGGACTTAGTCGTAGCAGGGCAGCGTGTACAGGTTATTAAAGATACTGAGGCAGGAAAAGGAACGCTGCAATTTGGAACTGAGGTAATTACTGCTTCCGATGGCTCAATCGCAGCATTACTTGGGGCTTCTCCAGGTGCTTCTACTGCCGTTCATGTTATGCTTAAGGTCATCAAAAAATGCTTCCCGCAACAAACAATAGAGTGGGAACCAAAAATTAAGGAAATGATTCCTTCTTACGGTGTGTCACTAATGAAAAACCCACATTTGCTTAGCGAAATTCATTCATCGACTGAGCAGTCGCTCGGCCTGACAGATAAAGAGCTGGCTTATAATTAGGTCATTTGCTACAGAAAACAGTAATATAATAATCAAAAGGCAGAAGGTTTGCAAGTATTCATTCACAACTTGTAAATTTTCTGCTTTTTTTAATTCCTTACAAAAAGTCTCGTCAAACGGTTGTTCTAATAAAAAGTAGCTTCCGATATTAATTATTTGTACCGTGTATGAGTGTTTAACGATTGTGAAAAAGGAGGGATTTCTTATGGAACCAACCGATAAATTCAGCGGGAAGACCGATGTGTATTCAAAATCTCGCCCCAGTTACCCAAATGAGTATATCGATTATTTACTTTCAATAAATTCTTTGAATGAGACTAGTAGGGTTGCAGATATCGGTTCAGGGACAGGCATTTTAACCCGGCAGCTTTTGGAGAGAGGTGTCAGCGTTGTAGCGGTGGAACCGAATGGTGACATGAGAACAAAAGCTGAACAAGACTTACAACAGTTTGAACATTTTACTTAAATTAAAGGCTCAGCTGAAGAAACTACATTACCTGACAATAGTTTGGACCTGGTTATAGCCGCTCAAGCTTTTCATTGGTTTGACCAAGAAAAGTTCAAATTAGAATGTAAACGGATTTTGAAGCAGGACGGAAAGGTTGCACTGGTTTGGAATAATAGAGATTTCAGCAGCCCGCTGATTAAGGAAAATGCCGAGATCTTTAAAAAATATTGTCCGAATTTTTATGGGTTTAGCGGTGGTATTGGTGATGGGGAGGAAATATTTAATCAATTTTTCCTGTTTGGACAATATGAACTTAAATGGTTTCCTAATGACTTAGTCATGGATTTAGAAGGCTTCCTTGGCAGGAACCTCTCAGCGTCCTATTCACTAAAAGAGTCAGAAAAGGAATATAAATTCTTTGTTGAGGCTATCGGAAACCTATTTGTAAAATACAGTCATAATGGAAAAATCGTCATGCCGAATTTTACCCGGAGTTATCTAGGCCAGGTGTAGGTATAACTATTCTCAATCAACCCATAAAAAATATTGTAGCAGAGTAATTCAGTGACTTTACTCTGCTTTCTTATTGAATGGAGGATATGGAAAGAGAAATAAGATGATGCTTCCTAATAAAGTCTTGAAGTTTAGACAGATATTCACTAGTATAATATTGTTTAGTTTATAATGTTATTATCAACTGGATAGGGTTTAACAAAAATTCAAAGTGAAGAGGATATTCAACATGAACAAACAGGAAAGCAGCTACAGATGGGTTGTTTTTAGTACCGTCTTATTGGCTTACTTTATCATAATAAGCCAAAGAACTGCTCCAGGACTTATAACGGATCAGTTAATGAAGGATTTTCATGTCTCAGCTGCTGTTATAGGTCTAATGAGCAGTTTTCAATTTTTTGCTTATGCAGGATTTCAAATTCCGGTAGGCTTATTATCAGACAGGTATGGTCCCAATCGATTTCTTATTTTAGGAACGATTCTTACTGGAATAGGCTGCATTATTTATTATTTTTCACCAAATGAATATGTACTGATTCTTTCTCGCTTTTTGGTTGGTATAGGAGATTCGATGATCTTTGTCAACCTGGTTATCATTTTGAGCCAGTGGTTTAAAGCAAATGAATTTGTAAAATTATTGGGTATGATTTCACTAGTTTCGAGCCTAGGCTCCTTAATGGCTACTGTTCCCTTTTCTGTGTGGATTTCATTCGCAGGTTGGCGAACACCATTCTTAACTATAGGTATCATTTTAGTATTATTATCTTATCTTCTATATACTGTGCTTGTTTTGAAACCTAAAAAAATCTTTAAAAATGATTCCGATATGAAAAAGAAAAGGAATAAAAATCGAGAAAGTGTTTGGAAAATTCTCCGCCGAACTATTTCTGAACGTCAGGCTTGGGCAACGTTTCTGTGTCACTTTGGGCTGGTTGGGGCGTATGTCGGATTTATCGGTTCATGGGGTGTACCATATGGAATTCATGTACTGGATTTATCCCGTTCAGAAGCTAGCCAGCTCATGATGTATGGTCTTTTTGGAGCCATTCTTGGCGGTCCTTTAATGAGCTGGATTACAAGCAGACTTGGAACTATAAAGAAAGTTTATACGTTTGTGCACATCATTACCTTTTTAAGCTGGGGAGGATTGTTTTTAACAGGTGTGAATCCTTCATTTATTTTAGTAGTAGTTTTGTTTTTCCTTGTAGGTTTTGGTAATGGTGCAAGTGCATTGACGTTCGCTGTTGTGCGGAAATCCTTCCCTATAGAAGAAGTAGGGGTTGTGACAGGATTCTCTAATATGGGTGGATTTATTAGCGCCGTTTTGTTACCAATTGTTTTTGGAAAGGTACTAGATTTATTTCCTAAAGATTCTATCAATATTGGATATCATTATGGATTTATCATTCCTGTTCTGTTTTCCTTTATTGGAGCGATAGGAGCCATAATGATCAAAGAGGAAAAAACTGAAGAAAAGAATGTTTTAAATGATTTACAATGACTTATAAAATTAGTGTACTTCACCAAAGCAAGATAGGTTGAGGGAGGGATATTTTTATGAAAATTATTGAGCTTCAAACGGGGAATGAATTTTTGGAGGAAGGCATTGAAGTATTTTGGAACGTATGGGGAACCGAAGATAATTATAAGTTTTACGAGGATTGTATTCTTCATTCTGCTGAAACTTCAGAAGACCTTCCAAGATTCTATGTCGCAGTGGAAAATGGAAAAATTATTGGCACGTATGCTATCTTGAGAAATGATATTAATAGCCGTCAAGATTTATGTCCTTGGTTTGCATGCCTGTTCGTTGATAAAGCATATCGGGGGCGAAAATTAGGCGCGAAGCTTTTGGAACACGGTTTGAGTGAGGCTGCTAAAAAAGGGTATAAGAAGCTTTATTTGACTACTGATTTGGAAAATTATTATGAAAAATATGGATGGGAACATAATGGAGTTGCCTATGGTCCAAGCGGGGGTCATTTGAAAATTTATGAAAAAAGTACTGGTATTTAAACAATGAACAGTATGATAATAGTGGACTCGGGCACCATTCATCCCTCCATTTGAAAACTACTTTCATTAGCCACCTCATAGGAGAAAGTCGAAAGAGAATATGAGAACTATGTAAAATGCCCGAACAGGACCTTATTTGCTTTTGAATTAGAAGGTAAAAATGTTGGCTGTATAGGTGTTGAGATTAGTAGTTTAAAATTATGCGAAATTAAACATATTGCTGTTTCTTCAGAGCAAAGAGGAAAAGGGATCGGCAGTATAATGATCAGTTCTATTTTAGAGATGTATCCATCGGTACATGCTGAAACTGATTCCGACGCTGTTGAATTTTATCGTAAATATGGTTTCAAGATAACGAGCTTAGGAGAAAAGTATCCTGGTGTCGAAAGATTGTTATGTGAATACTAGGGGGAGTTTTTGATATGAAAAAAATGAAAACAGTTGAACTAGTGCATTTTTCTATTAAGTATGAAACTGAATTACATTCTTTCGAACTACAGGAAGAGCAGGAGCAATTTACTGCATTACCAAAAAAGATAACAGAAATAGCCGATGGACACGATGGACAATACCGGATTGTTATTCTCAGCGAAAATGAGCCTGTTGGTTTCTTTCAATTACACTCAACCGACCGGGTAAAGGATTACTCCGATAATCCAAGAGCGATGCTGCTTACCGCATTTTCGATTAATCATGTTCACCAAGGGAAGGGCTATGCCGAGCAAGGGATGTCTTTATTAAGTGAGTTTGTCCAAAAAGAATTTCCTGATTGCAATGAAATTGTGTTAGCTGTTAACCACAAAAATATCCCGGCACAAAAGCTCTATATGAAGGTTGGTTTTCAAGATATAAATGTCAACACAAATATGTACACTTTCGCTTGAATAAGAATGTACAAAATCACTCATTTTCCTTCGCTAAATGATTCCTTAAACGATATGATTCTCCTATGATTGTAACGACAGTGGCGTGATGCAATATTCGATCTAATATTGCGTTTGCCAACTTCGGCTCTTGGAAGATCTCATCCCAAGATTTAAAATTCACATTTGTGGTTAATATGGTACTTCGCTTTTCATAACGCATATCAATTAGCTGGAAAAAAAGCTTCGCATCTTCGGCATCAATCGGTAAATAGCCAATTTCATCGATAATGAGTAGTTTGTACTTGGTATAATGTTTCAAACGAGCTTCTAAACGATTTTCAAGGCGTGCTCTCTTCAGATTTTGAATGAGTTCATGGCACTTGATAAAATACGTGCTTGTTCGTTTCTTTGCTGCCGCAATTCCTATCCGAACAATCTTGGCCATGGTTATCTTTTAAATATTGCCATAGTACCCTCCGGTAGTAGAACACTTGCTTAGAGTCCTCGGAGAGAAGTGCTGCGATTGTCTCATAATACTCATCAATTTTGGAGGGTTTCTCTCTCTTACTTTTGGGTATAAAACCATTTAAATATTTGTCAATCGATGCTCCATTAGTGGTTTGAATTTTGGTAAGTCTGAAAGACTAATAATCTCAAAATTAGTTTCAACATTTAGTGTTATGTACATACTAATCACCCCACGATTAGTATGAATTGAGCAATCAATTTTGTACATCTTTATTCAAGCATGATTGTACATATTTAAATTAGCATTTCTAAATATGGATATTAGTTTTTTTTGGATTGGTGCAGGTTTAACGGCTCTGGGGTATTTTATTGGTGATGGCCTTAAGAATTTTAAAAATCCTAGAGGTAGCTTCTCCGGATATCCAGCACTTATAAAAGAAAATGAGTTACATCTTTATCTAGGATTAAGTAAAGAGGAAGTGAGTGAATTGCTCCTCAAATATCCGGAAGTACCCAAAATCGAATTGAAAGGTACTACATATTATCAATATCAACAATTTAGAGAATGGTTTTCTTCTATTAATCTGAATAAGAAAATAGACATTTAAGGATTGGAGAGTATGAATGAATCCAATAATAAACCAGGTCGTAACCATTTTTATACCGGTTAGTAATGTAGAAAAAGCGCGTAATTGCTATTGTGACATCTTGGGGTTAGAAAGCAGTGGAGAGATATTATACGGACATTTGTTTATTGTCTGATGAACGGGACTGGAATTGTGCTCGATAGTAAGATTTATTCAGAGGAAACAAGATTAAAAACTCCTCTTTTTCATTTTAATACGATTAATATCGAACAAGCCTATGAGTATATGAAGAACAAGAATGTCAAACTAACAACGGCTATCGGGCATTAATGGTTTGTCAGTGTTGATTACTTTAAAGTTATTAGTACTTGTTTAATAAAACGTTAGACACCTTCTATTATAGGTGTCTAACGTTTTTTACTAATATATAGGTTATATATAGATCTGATGACCCTAAGGTAAAAATTAATTTCTAAATAATTGACTAGATATTATGATAGGCACTAGTTTTAATTTAACATTTTGTTTACTAATTACTAAACTTTTATCTAATTTACAGTCATTAATTAATTACCTATAATGAATTTAAATTTAGAAAATTCTATTTTTTCTGAAATAGGTACAAAAGGAGGATAGGATAAGTTTAATTGGATGGTAGGAAACAAATCTTTTCCAAAACTTAAAATGTAAGCGTTTAAAAAATAAAAATTAAATTGGAAGAAGGAGATTTATTATATGAGATTGGATGGTAAAGTAGCAGTGATCTCTGCAGCTGCATCAGGAATGGGTCGTGCAGGTGCTAACCTTTTTGCTAGAGAGGGTGCGAAGGTTGTTATTTTAGATATCAACCAAGAACAGGGTGATGAAGTGGTTGAGGAGATCAAACTCAATGGTGGAGACGCGCAATTTTTTAAAACGGATTTATTAGATTTAGAAGCTATAAAGCAAGTTATTCAAAGAATTGAGGGACAGTATGGCAAGATAGATATTTTATGGAATCATGTAGGTACTCCCGGTCCGGGTGGTGTAGAGAATGTAGAGGAAAAAGACTATGACTTTGCCATGGGACTAAACTTGAAAAGTGGATTTTTTACTACTAAATATGTACTCCCGGCAATGAGAAAAGCTGGCGGAGGATCCATTATCTTCACGTCTTCCGTTTCCGGACTGATTGCGTCTCCATATAGTGTTGTTTATTCAGCGGCAAAAGGTGCCGTAGTAAACATTGTTCGATCACTTGCAGTAAATTTGTCAAAGGACAAAATTCGAGTAAACGGTATTTGCCCTGGTCTTACAGAGACGCCAATGTTAGTCCAGTTTATGACAAGGTCAGAAAATGATGATCTCGAAAAAAACAAGCAATTTATTTTGGACAAAATTCCTCTAGGAAGATTTGCGCGACCAAATGATATTGCAAATGCTGCTCTTTTTCTTGCATCAAATGAATCAGAGTATATCAGTGGTGTGAATCTGCCTGTAGATGGAGCATACACTGCTTAAATTTTCAGCATTAAATTGATAGCGTTTACAATTGTAACATCTACAGGTCGGAAAAACGACCAATCTGCAATAAATAACGATAAACAGGGGTTGGAGAAAACCACTCTTCTAACTATATTTCTTATTTTAAACCCTAGGCGGGGAAGGTATCTAACTTAAATGACTAAAAAAGAGATTTTATTAAACGAGGAGGAAAAGATGGAGATTTATAATAAGTTATTTATTGGCGGTGAATGGGTAAATAGTAGTTCCGAAAAGCAGATGGATGTCATAAATCCAGCAACCGAAGAGGTTTGGGCACAAGTTCCTGAGGGAAATGCAGATGATGTTGATCGTGCTGTAGAAGCTGCACGAAAGGCTTTTAACGGTCCTTGGAAAAGGATGAGTACGTATGAACGGTCTGCGATTTTAAGGAAAATGGGCGATTTAATGGAGGAAAATGCTAATTTCCTTGCGGCTCTTGAGACAAAAGAAAATGGGAAGCCCCTCCACATAACAACAAGAGAAGCAAAAATGTATAACCAATGGTGGTACTATTACGCGGGTATCACTGACAAAATTCATGGGGAAACAATCCCATTTGAGGACCATAAGCATATTTTCACCATAAGAGAACCGATCGGGGTAGTGGCCGCAATCATTCCATGGAATGGTCCAATCCAATTACTAACGTGGAAATTGACGGTAGCTTTAGCAACAGGAAATACCATCGTCGTCAAACCTGCTGAAACATCACCTGTAACAGCGTTAGAAATAGCCAAACTTTCAGAGCTAGCCGGTTTTCCTCCAGGGGTTATTAATGTTGTGACAGGATATGGGTCAGTCGTTGGCGATCGGATAAGTTCCCATCCTGATATAGATAAAATTGCCTTTACCGGGTATGGAGATACAGCTAGGAAAATTATGAAGTCTGCAGCTGAATCTAGTAATATTAAAAGATTTTCTTTCGAGTTAGGTGGAAAATCTCCAAATATTATTTTTCCAGATGCAGATTTAGATAAAGCACTTAATGCTGCAGTTGAACATGGCTTCGCTATCACTGGACAGTCTTGTGCACTATCCTCAAGAGTTCTCGTGCATCGAGATATTTATGATGAATTTATTGTGAAATTTAAAGAAAAGGCTGCACAGATTAAAGTTGGTAATCCTCAGGAACAGGTAGACATTGGTCCACATGCTCATAAGCAACAATTGGAAAAAACGTTGAGCTATATCCAAATAGGAAAAGAAGAAGGAGCCGAACTAATTTTAGGTGGAGATCGACCTCGTCACTTGAAAAAGGGATACTATGTCAACCCAACTCTGTTTGTAAATGTTAAACCCTCGATGAGGATTGCGCAAGAGGAGATATTTGGACCAGTAGTTAGTGTGATTCCATTTTCTTCTGAAGAGGAAGCGATTGAAATTGCCAATGGTGTTTCTTATGGGTTAACAGCTGCTGTATGGACGAAGGATATCGCAAGAGGTCATAGAATGGCAAAAGCATTACAATCAGGGATGGTTTGGTTGAATACCTATCGTTATACTCGATGGGTCACTCCATATGGCGGCTATAAATCTAGCGGAGTTGGCAGAGAGAATGGTTTGGAATCAATTAAAGACTTTACACAGGTAAAGACCGTTGTAGTTGATTTGGAAGGTTAATGATAAAACACGTCGATTTATTGCTTAGAAATAGGAAATGGAGACAAATCATTTTGTCCTCCATTTCTTAAAAAATCGGGAAAAGGGGGGCCAAATTGTGAATAGCATTAAAAGGCTGGAATCGTCTACTAGGGTACTAGATAAAATATTAGAAGTTTCTTCGTTATCATTATTAATTATTAGTACGATCTTGGCGCTATTTAATATCGCAATGAGATTCTTTTTTGATACAACTTATTCATTGGTTGAAGAACTGTGCCGCTACACGATAATTTATGGAACTTTCATGTATCTGGGTCCATTAATAAAAAAGGATGAACATATTAAGATGGATTTTCTTAATAGCGTCTTAAAAGGTAGATTGTTACAAATAAATAGTCTATTAATCAATATCATTTTATTGGCTTCCTGTGCTGTTCTTTTTTGGACGGGAACCCAATGGGTCATTTCATTATTTCAATTAGGAATTAAAACAACCTCGGGGACCATGCTGCTTGCACTTCCTTCTTTAGCCGTTCCAATTGGAATGTTTTTTGCTTGTGTTTATTCTATTCTCCTAATAATTATAGATTATAGAAAAATTCGTGATAATTATGATGAGAGTCTTGCACCGAAGGAAATAAAGGAGCTCGATATATAAATTATTAAAAAGCAAAGGAGGGGATATTTGTGATTTTACTAGGATTCATCGTATTTATGATATTACTTTTTATTGGTGTTCCTATCTGGTTAGCATTGGGTATCGGTGGGGTGTTTTGGGGTGTATTCCTAATTGGTTTACCATTAGAGAGTATCCCAACTCAATTTTTCATTTCAACAGATAGTTGGCTTTTACTAGCGATTCCATATTTCTTGCTGGCAGGTAATCTCATGACCTATATGGGACCCGCCTATAAAATGTTAAAAGTTGTCAATGATTTAGTTGGTCATTTTCGTGGTGGAATCCCTGCAGCCGCCGTTATCACATGTGCAGTATTTGGAGCACTATCAGGGTCTTCAATTGCAACCGTTGTCGCAGTAGGAACTTTGATGATCCCACAAATGAAAGCTTTAGGCTACTCGATGCAGAATAGTATGGGAATTGTGGCTTCTGCCGGAACTTTAGGATCTATGATCCCTCCTAGTATATTCTTCGTATTATATGCTTCTATGGTTGGAGCAGATGTAGGAGATCTTTTTATTTCAGGAATTATCCCAGGTATTTTCATTTCGATTGTGTTAGTGATTACGGCTGTGCTCGTCAGCTCAAAAGAAAAAGCCTCAGTGAAAGAGAAAAGCTCCTTTTCAACCATTAAAAAGTCATTCATAGAGGCCATTCCATCTTTGTTTATGCCAGTTATCGTATTAGGAGGAATCTATACAGGTACATTTACCCCAACAGAATCAGCGGCAGTTGCTGTTTTATATGTGCTGCTCATAAGCTTTATTTTTAATAGAAAAGACTTTACACGTGAGAATCTCGTTAAAAGTATAAAGAGCTCAATGATGACGACTGCAGTTATCTACATTATTTTAGGTGGAGCTCAATTGTTTTCAACAGCACTAATGTACACACAGCTTCCACAAGGAATTACAAGAGCTTTGACTGAGCTATCATTGTCTCCATGGATCATCATGCTCTTAATTTTACTGCTTTTCTTTGTTCTAGGGACATTCTTGGAACCTATCCCTATCCTCTTTATTACAATGCCTATCCTCTATCCTGTGGTAACTGGTTTAGGTTTTGATGCCATCCATTTTGGTATCGTGACCTGCGCATTAATGATGATCTCACAAATAACCCCGCCAGTAGGAGGAAGTCTATTCGCATTATCAAGTTATTTTAAAGAAAATGTTAGTGTTGTCGTGAAAGGTTCTATGCCTTACATGTATGCTCTAATCATTGCTGCTATCATACTTTTATATGTTCCTTGGCTAAGTACAGCTTTAGTTAGATAAGCTGTGGATTGACTCTATCTAAGGGGAATAGACAAAACTCGTAATAAAATCTATCCATAAATTGGATAAAGGGGGATATTCATTTGAAGAAGGTATTGAGTGGAATTTTGATTCTAATGGTATTCATCATGACTGCTTGTGGTGGAACATCTGAAACAAGTAATGGACCACAGAAGGGAAATAACGGTTCTAGTAATTCAAAGGACGAAAAATATGTATTTAAAGTATCACATGGGCATCCACCAACCTCGCACCAACATAAGCTTCTTGAATGGTACAATGACGAAATTAGCAAACGAAGTAATGGGAGATTATCGCTGGAAATTTACCCGAGCGGACAATTAATGCCATCTGGGCAAGAACTTCAAGCAATGCTCAATGGTCAAATTGATATGGCCATACCTATTTCCTCCGTCATTGGCAGCATCGATCCGATTTGGTATATTTTTGAATTACCTTATTTATTTGAATTCAATAATGATGATCCTTCCGTATTTATTAAGCATAAGAGAGCCTTTTTTGATAGTGAAAAAGGTGGTGGGGTGATAAAAGCGAAAACAGAGGAGCATGGGTTAAAAGTACTATCCATGTCACAAGATTATTACAGCTCATTTTTTACAGCTGATAAAGATAAAATGATTACTGATTTAAAGAGTGCAAAAGGTCTGAAAATAAGATCTACAGGAGGCACCATTCTAAATGACACCATCGAAGCATTAGGAGCAAGTGCAACGGTGGTCGACCCGTCAGAAGTAGTAACGGCTATCCAACAAGGAGTGATTGATGGTGTAACCACAACAGCCTTTTATGCTCTGGCAAATTATCCTATCAAAACCTGGACATCAGCACCTATGAATAATTACACATTGACTGTCATGATGTCACAAAAGAAGTTTCAATCGCTGCCTGCCGATTTACAAGAAATTCTTATTGAGACTGGTGAAGATTTGGATAAATATCTTGATGAAATTTCATTAGAAGCTATTAAAGAGATTTATGATAAGGGTGCAAAAGAAAAAGGGGTGGAAGTCTATCTCCCAACGAAAGAAGAACATGATGAGTTTAAGAAAGTTCTAGTACCTTTACAAGCTGAATGGGCTAAAACAGTAGAAGATGGTAAAAAATTACTCGATGAGGTAGAAAACACTAGACCATAAAAGAAATGCTAAGACCCATTAAAATATAGGGGGAAATCTATAATGAAGAAACAGTTCTTTATTGGAGTGTTAATCTTGTTGATGCTAATTGTGACAGCGTGTGGAGGAGCAAAAGAAACGAGTCAAGAGCTATCTAAGGGAATTAATGATAACTCTAGTGGTGAAAAGTATGTTTTCAAAGTATCTCATCCTTATCCCCCAACATCTCTGCAGCAAAAGACACTTGAAAGGTACAATGATGAAATTGAAAAACGGAGTGATGGAAAATTATCGCTTGAAATTTATCCAAGTGGTCAATTAATGCCGCCTGGACAAGAAATTCAAGCATTGATAAATGGACAAATTGATATGGCCCTTCCGATTTCATCGGTAATTGGAAGTATTGATCCGATTTGGTATCTATTTGAATTACCTTATTTGTTTGAATTCAGTAAGGAGGATCCTTCTCTCTATTTCAGACATAAGAGAGCATTTATGGATAGTGAAAAAGGTGGAGGGGTAATCAAAGCAAAGACAGAGGAACATGGATTAAAAGTAATGTCAATGTCTCAAGATTATTACAGTGAAATCTTTACGACTGGTAAAGATAATATGATTACAGATTTAGAGAGTGCTAAAGGTCTGAAAATTCGTTCAACGGGAGGGACCATGCTGAATGACACAATTTCAGCCTTAGGAGCCAGTGCAACTGTGGTGGACGCAACAGAAGTAGTAACTGCTGTTCAACAAGGAGTTATTGATGGTTTAGCCTCATCCGCCTACTATGCTCTTGGCAACTATCCTATTAAAACGTGGACTTCTGTTCCGATAAATTCCTACACCTTGACAGTCATGATGTCTTTAAAGAAATTTGATTCCCTTCCAAAAGATTTGCAGGACATTATGGTTGAGGCTGGTAAAGATTTAGATAAATATCTTGATGGAGTTTCATTAAAGAATCTGCAAGACCTTTATGATAAAGGTGCGAAAGAGAAAGGCATTGAAATCTATTTTCCTACCGAGGAAGAACACAATGAGTTTAAGGAAGTACTCTTACCTTTACATGACAAATGGTCAAAAACGGTTAAAGGCGGTCAGGAATTACTCGATGAGGTAGAAAACACTAGACCATAATTATTAAATGAATAGGGCTGACTAAAACCATTTTTTAGTCAGCTGTTATTTTTTTCCGATTTTTTAACAGAAAACGACAAGTTCCTCTTTAAGGAATTCTACTAATTGCTTAAATGCAGTAGATTGGTTCTTTTTTCTCGAATAGACAATCCCGTAGGAAATATAATCCTGATCATAATTTGTTAATGTAATCGGAATGAGATTTCCTTTAAGTATGTCTGGATCCGTTTTTAAAAATACTTCTGTAAAAAGGGATACAGCATCCTCTTCAATAATTAGATTTTTTACGGTGTCTAAATTATTGGAAATAAATAAATCCTTTACATCACCAAACTTTGATTTGAATGGCTTTAAGAAATTCAAGAAAGTTTGACTGTTATAAAGGACGACAGGTTGATTTACAAATTCTTGTGGAGTCATTTTACCAACAGAGGCGAAGGGTGAATTTTTGCTGACAAGGATTTTAATCTTTGTCTTGAATATTTCCTCGAAGAATATGTCACTAGTATTTAAATTTGAATATTTGTAAGTGCCGATAACACCTATATCGGATTTAAAAGTTTTGATATCTTCATGAAGTGCCATCGATTCACCTTCATTAATTTTAATCAAAACATCTGGATATTTTGATTTATACCATGATAGGTTCTTCAGTAGAACGGGATAAACACCTGGAGTCAAAGCTAGTTTTATTTCTTCTTGGTTCTTTGTATTCGGTAATGTAGAAAATTCTTTCAACTCTTGAACTTTTGCTAATACTTCTTCTGCTTTTGTGACTATTTGTTTACCATGTTCTGTAAGTATTGCACCAGCCCGCGAACGCTTAAATATTTTTGTGCCTAATTCTTCTTCAAGACTCGTAATGGCTTGACTAATTCCAGCTTGAGAGACAAATAGATTTTGAGATGCAACAGAAATATTTCCGACTCTAGCAACCTCTAATAGGTATTCTAATTGTGAAATATTCAATTATCATTTACCTCCTTGTAGAAATAGAATCTTTGAATTTAATTGTAAGTGCTTACATTATTGAGCGATCGTTATGTATGGTTACGTAAAAAGAGTTGGTTCCTATAACATTTTCTTAAAGTTTAGATAAACATATACTTATTTTACAATAAATAGGCCAAATAATAAAATGAAAATATAGAATATTTTTAAAATTATAATAATTATTAGGAGGATTTTATTTTGGAAAATACAGAAACAAGGGTTAGAAAATTGGATGCAGTGGTCGTCGGTGCTGGGTTTTCAGGGATGTATATGCTTCATCGATTAAGAGAAGCGGGACTTTCAACAACTGTTATTGAAGGAGCAGATGGTGTTGGGGGCGTTTGGTATTGGAATCGGTATCCAGGGGCTCGGTGTGATTCCCTGAGTATTTACTATAACTATACCTTTTCTGAAGAATTATATCGAGGTTGGACTTGGACAAAAAAGTATCCTGAACAACCGGAAATTTTACGGTACTTGAACTATGTTGCTGATTCTTTAGATCTCCGGAAGGATATCCAATTTGAAACAAAGGTCGTTTCTGCACATTATTTCGAAGAGCGTAATAAATGGGTAATAGAAACAGACAAAGGCGACAGAATTGAAGCAAAGTACTTCATTACAGGTGTAGGTTGTATTTCAGCGTCTAATATTCCAAATTTTAAAGGCTTAGAATCTTTTAAAGGGCAATGGTATCACACGGCACACTGGCCACATAAAAAGGTTGACCTCCAAGGGAAAAAAGTGGGAATCATCGGGACGGGATCGTCAGGTATTCAAGCGATTCCAGTCATTGCAAAAGAAGCTGATCATTTGACAGTATTTCAACGAACTCCACAATATTCGATTCCTGCTAGAAATAGATCACTTGAACAAGATGAAATTCAGAAAGTAAAGGACAATTTTCCAGAAATAAGAAAAAGTATGAGAGAATCTAGGGCTGGATCACCTCGTGAATATAAGTTTGAAAGCCTTCAACATGCAACACCTGAAGAAAGAGAAAAAGTAATGGAGGAACTATGGGAAAAAGGCGGTCCAGACTTAGTTGTAGCTTCGTTTATGGATGTTCTTACGAATGAGGAAACGAACGAGGCTGTAGGCAGATTTGTTAGAAAAAAGATACGTGAAATAGTGAAGGACGGCGAAATTGCCCAAAAACTAACTCCATCCTATCCTATTGGAACTAAACGAATTGTAATTGATACGGATTATTTTGAGACATATAACCGTGATAATGTCACTTTAGTTGATGTCAAAAAGACACCTATACAAGAAATAACATCAAAGGGAGTTAAAACTAGTGAAGCAGAATATGATCTTGACATTCTTATTTTTGCAACTGGATTTGATGGAATGACTGGACCTTTATTGAAAATGGATATTCGAGGAAAAGGAGGTATCTCATTAAGAGAAAAGTGGGATAACGGCGCACAGACTAGAACCTATCTTGGAGTGGCTAATGCAGGATTCCCCAATTTCTTTATGATAACCGGTCCAGAGAGCCCATCTGTATTAGGTAATGTGCCAGTTGCGATTGAACAGCACGTAGAATGGGTTGCGGATTGTATCGAGTACCTCAGAAAACACGGCATTGAAAAGATTGAAGCAGAAGTGAAAGCTGAAGATGAATGGAGCAAACATTGTAGAGAGATGGCAGAAAAAACGCTCTATATGAAATCTGAATCCTGGTATAACGGTGCTAACATTGAAGGGAAAGCTAAGAGGTTCCCCATTTATGTGGGGGGATACGGTCATTATAGAAAAATATGTGATGAAATAGCTTCAAAGAATTATGAAGGCTTTATTTTAACAGCTACATCAAGTACAGTTTCTTAGAAATAAATAATGATGTGAATGTTAGTTACTTATTGCTGCAAGAAAACTAATTTTGGAGGGAAGAGGTTGAATGGCTAAGTTAGTACCGGAAGCACAGGCATATGTCACAGCATTTAATCAATTACCGGATTTCTCAACTATGGACCCGGAAGATGTTAGAGCTATTATGGCCCAAGCTAAAAAAATTGATATGGAAATAGATCAAGTGGCAAAAGTGGAAGATAGAGAAATCTTTGTAGGTTCTGAAGGTAAAATCACTGTTAGGATTTATATCCCTGAGGGTGAAGGACCTTTCCCTATTTTTATTTATTATCACGGTGGCGGCTGGGTTCTAGGTAATCTGGACGGAGTAGATCCGAGTTGTAGAGTTCTCGCAAATAAAACAAAATGTGTTGTGATTTCAGTTGATTATCGACTTGCTCCTGAATTTAAATTTCCAATACCTGCTGAAGATTCCTATGCTGCCTTAACATGGGTTAATGAAAATGCTGTTCTTTTTAATGGAATCGCTTCCAAAATTATTGTTGGTGGCGATAGTGCAGGCGGGAATCTTGCGACTGTTGTTTCGATGATGTCTCGGGACAGAAAAGGACCTGACATCTCTGCACAGGTATTACTTTATCCGGTTACAGACTTATCCTATGACACAGAATCTTATTATGAATTTGCAGAAGGTTATGCCCTTAATCGAAATTTAATGAAATGGTTTGGTACTCATTATATTAGGAATGAAGAGGATAGGATAAATCCTTATGTAGCACCGCTCATTAGTGGGAATTTACATGACCTTCCACAAGCATTTATTATAACTGCTGAAAACGATGTACTCCGAGATGAAGGTATTGCCTATGCAGAACGGCTCATGGAAGCTGAGGTAAAAGTGATATATAAAGTTGAAAGCGGTTTAGTTCACGGTTATTTTTCAAACTATTCATTTTTTAAAAAAAGTATAGAAAAGACTGTCGGGAGTATTAAACAGTTTTTAAGTTCACTAGATTAGTAACACAAAGTTGTTCTTCTATATTGAAATTCAAAGAAAAACGGAGGCTTTATGAATTTAATAGAAAAAGTAGCTATAGTAACCGGGGGAGCCAGCGGGATAGGATTAGCCACAGTTAAGAACTTTATTGAAAACGGTGCAAAGGTTATGATTGCAGACATCAATGAGGAAGGAGAAAAAATCTCCAGGGATCTTGGTGCCTCATTTATAAAGGTTGATGTAACAAAAGAAGAAAACATAAAAATGATGGTTACT
Source organism: Neobacillus driksii (assembly GCF_013409995.1). GTDB lineage: Bacteria > Bacillota > Bacilli > Bacillales > Cytobacillaceae > Neobacillus > Neobacillus driksii. Next base: position 344,252 of record NZ_JACCBX010000002.1, on the reverse strand, counting down.
AAGACCGTTGAACAATATGGGAAGCTTGATATTGCAGTAGCAAGTGCAGGCGTTAGTTTGGGACCGGGAAATATTGTGGAGGTAAACTACGATAAATGGCTTAAAGTAAATGACATTAACTACAATGGTACTTTCTTAACAAATAAATATGTAATTGCCCAAATGTTAAAGCAAGGGAGTGGGGGGGCCATCATTAATGTAGCCTCTATGTTCGGACTTGTCGGCGTTCCAAGTCATGCTCCATATTCTGGTTCAAAAGGTGGGGTGGTGAATTTAACCCGAGCTGCAGGGACTTCTCATGCAAGAAATAATATTAGAGTGAATGCAGTTTGTCCAGGCGTTATTGCTACGCCATTAACCTCAGAGGAAACACGGATGGCTTTTGCTGAGAAACATCCAATGGGACGGATAGGACAGCCCGAAGAGGTAGCAAATGTAATAAATTTCTTAGCGAGTGATGCGGCTTCCTTCGTAACAGGATCATGTATTGCAGTCGATGGAGGATATACTGCTATATAACAAACGAGTACTTTATAGAAGAAGTATTGAGAGTTCCAAAGATTTTATAAAGGGAGATAGGGAAGAGAATGGGCAAGCTTTCTGGCAAAGTTGCAATCATAACAGGTGCAACTGGAGAGATAGGAAAAGGAACTGCTATTAAATTTCTAAATGAAGGTGCAAAATTGCTTCTAGTTGATATAAACGAAGATGCTTTGAAGAAAACGAAAGAAGAATTAGAACTTTATGGTGTAATCCAAACGGTTTTATCGGATGTTTCAAAAGAATCCGATGTAAAGAATTACGTAGATAGCTGTGTTGAACATTTTGGAAGAATTGATGTTTTTTTTAACAACGCCGGAATTGAAGGGAAAGTTGCCCCTCTTGTACAACAAAACCTAGAGGACTTTGATGCGGTTATGAACGTTAATGTACGAGGGGTCTTCTTAGGGTTGAAATATGTTCTTCCCAAAATGATAGCCCAAGGTTGTGGTAGTATCATTGTCTCTTCATCAGTAGCGGGTTTAGATGCCAGTCCAAATCTTTCACCATATATCGCGTCTAAACATGCAATAGTGGGGCTTACAAAATCTGCAGCTATTGAATCAGCGAATGCAAATGTAAGAGTAAATTCTATTCATCCTACTGCTGTCGATTCAAGAATGATGCGCTCTTTAGAAGAAGGTATGGGGGTTAAACAAGATACCATTGCTAAAGGTATACCATTAGGGCGTTATGGAACGACGACTGATATTGCTAATTTAGTCTTATTTCTGGCTAGTGATGAAAGTGCTTTCATTACGGGGGCTCAATATCGGATTGATGGGGGAAAGGGAGCTATGTGAATGTTAGTAAAACGAAATTAATAGATAGGCAATAGAAAGGGTGGGTAAGGTGTTTGAAAACATTAAAATATTAGATTTTACACGCGTATTCTCTGGTCCCTTTTGTACTCAAATGCTTGCCGAACTTGGTGCTGAGGTTATAAAAATTGAGGAGCCAAAAAGTGGGGACGAAACAAGAGGGTGGTACCCGCTTGAACAGAATTGGAGTGGCTATTTTATGGCCTTAAACCGTAGTAAAAAGTCACTTACATTGAATTTAAAAAATGAGGAAGCATTAGAAATTATTAAGAAGCTTGTCAGTACATGTGATGTAGTAGTTGAAAACTTTGCACCTGGTGTAGTTCAAAGACTTGGGATATCCTATGAAGATTTAATAAAAATAAATCCAAATATCATCTACCTTAGTTTATCCGCTTATGGACAGACTGGTCCAAATAAAAACATTAAAGGCTATGATCCGATTATTCAGGCAGATACAGGTGTGATGAGTTTAACAGGAGAAAAAGATGGTCCGCCTGTTAAGACCATGTTCCCAATCGCAGATATTTCTTCTAGCTTATATGGAGCATTTGCCATTGCTGCTGCACTATATAAGCGATCAGTCAGACAGGAAGGTGAATACATCGATATAGCTCTATACGATTCAGTCGTATCATTGATGGGGATTCTTACAGCAATTCCATTTTTTAAGAATGAAATCCCAAAACGTTTAGGTTCAGAACATCCTCATCGTGTTCCAAGTAGAAACTATGAAACTGGTGATGGTACTTATATACATGTTATTTGCAATCATAGTCAATGGCTAAAACTATGTGACGCACTTGATTTAGAAGAAAAATATAAGCAAGAACCATACACTTCTGATTTAGGCAGGCTTGAACAACGTGAGGAAATTGATGGGATCGTCCAACAAGTATTATCGACCAAAGCGGGAAAAGAATGGATCAAAATATTTAATGAAATAGGGGTCCCATGTTCTTTAGTTAATAGTCTAGATCAGGTTTTAAATAGTGAACAAACTAAGGCACGGGAACTTATTGTTAAGTGGGAACAGGATAATTTAGGTGAAGTGCCCGGTTTAAATTTTCCATACAAATTCCTTAACACGACCTCAAAAATCAAAAGTCCTGTTCCAAAACTGGGTGAACATACAAGTGAAATGCTTAAAGAATTTGGATACACACAAAATGAAATTGATAATCTGAGAGAAAAAGGAATCATCTAAAGAAGCGAGGAGGAAAGTGTATGAATTTTGAATTTACGCAAGAACAAGAAATGTTAAGAAAGGTAACTCGTGATATTTGTAAGAATTTTGATGATGAATATTGGAGAACAATCGAAAAAGAACATATTTTTCCAACTGAGTTTTGGAATGCATGTGCGGAAGCGGGATTAATTGGTGTATTAATATCTGAAGAATATGGTGGTGCAGGGCTCAATATTACGGATGCAGTCATTATTCTCATGGAAATTGCGAAGTCTGCTGCAGGAATGGATGGTGCCTCCAGTATTCATTTGTCCATGTTTGGGGCAAACCCATTATTTTATCATGGGAATAAAGAACAGCTACAAAAATATTTGCCAGATGTAGCAAGTGGAAAGCTTCACGTTTGCTTCGGTGTAACAGAACCAAACGCAGGAACAGATACAGCAAGAATCACTACCTTTGCTAAAAAACAAGGCAATAAATACATCGTAAATGGACATAAAGTGTTTATTACAAAAGCACAAAAAGCAGATAGGATGTTGCTCCTTGCAAGAACGACTCCTTATGATGAGGTAGAGAAAAAGACAGATGGCATGTCAATATTCTTTGCTCCTGTCGACAAATCCGCCATTTCAATTAAAGAAATAGAAAAAATGGGCCGTAATGGAATCGACACCAATGAGCTTTTCATTGAGAACCTTGAAATAGACGAGTTTGATTTAATTGGTGAAGAGGGAAAAGGTTTTTATTATCTACTAGATGGCTTAAACCCGGAAAGAATGTTAATTGCTGCTGAAGCAGTGGGTATGGGGTATGGAGCCATAGAAAGAGCAGTAAAATATGCAAATGAACGTGTTGTATTCGGACGACCAATTGGGAAGAATCAAGGAGTTCAATTTCCGTTAGCAGATGCATACTCGCATTTAAGAGCAGCTGAAGCATTAATTTATCAAGCATGCTGGTTATATGAAAATGGCAAGTCTTGCGGTGCAGAAGCCAATATGGCGAAATTACGTGGATCAGAGGCAGGGTTTATGGCAGTGGATTCTGCATTCCAGACTTTTGGCGGTTATGGTTATGCCAAAGAATATAATATTGAAAGAATTTATCGTATGGCAAGACTACCAAGATTAGCACCCATTACAAATGAATTGGTCAAGAGCTTTGTGGCCGAGAAGGTTTTAGGGTTGCCTAGATCTTATTAATTCAGAATATTACGTAAATAATTTTTAAAGGGAGGGAAATGAATGAAACCAATCCGTAGTATGTTATTCGTCCCTGGGTCTAAAGAGAATTGGTTTAATAAAATTCCTCAATATGATTCAGACACGATTATTCTTGATTTAGAGGATAGCGTGCCAAACAATCTAAAAGAAAAAGCAAGAAAAAGTGTTGCACAAGTCATTTCTCCATTAGTAAGTGAGAATCAACGGATTTACGTAAGGATAAATAGGGGACCTTATGGATTTGACATTGAAGATTTAGAAGCAATCATACAACCGGAACTTGAAGGAATCGTATTACCGAAGTTAAATGGTCCTGAGGATGTAGATACCTTATCTAGTATTGTTTCTGAGATAGAACATAAGAAAAATATTAAAATCGGTACAACAAAATTTATTGCTACCTTAGAAACAGCTCGTTCTATCTATTTAGCTTATGAGATCGGGATAAAGGATCGAGTTGTTGCATTGGCTGGAGTTAGTCCAGCCAATGGGGATGTTGCACGTTCGGTAGGTTATCAATGGACAAAGGAAGGCCTTGAAAGAATTTACATAAGGTCACATGTAGTCCTGGCAGCTCGTGCAGCGGAAATTATTCCTATTGGCGGGCTTTGGCAGGATGTTCATGACTTGAGGGGATTAAAGGAAGCTGCGACTATTAATCGACAATTGGGCTTCGCTGGTGAAATGATTGTCCATCCTTCAAATGTCCCAGTCATTAATAAAGTCTATTCACCATCTGAACAGGAAATTGCCCGCTACAAGAAGATGATTGAAACATTTGAAACTGCTTTAAGTGAAGGTGCAGGTGCTGTTTTATTTGAAGGAGAGCATATCGATTATGCTCATGTGAATACGGCTAGGCAGATGCTTAAATTTGCAGATAGCTTCAAAGAAACATCCTAATGAGTTAGTAAGTCTTAGGAATTACCATGAAAAATAAGGCAGGAGTGAGATACATGATTAGTGGGAAATATTTTGAAGAACTTAATATTGGGGACGTTTATGAGCACCTTATAACGCGCACTGTTACTGAAACGGATAATTTGTTGTTTACAACCTTAACCCATAATACGCAGCCTCTGCATTTGGATGCAGAATTTGGAAGGTCCTCCATACATGGAAGCATTATCGTAAATAGTATGTTTACTTTGTCTTTTGTGGTTGGAGTTTCGGTTTCGGATTTAACCCTAGGTACTACTTTGGGAAATTTAGGATATGAACAAATAACATTCCCTGCACCTGTGAGAATTGGAGATACATTAAGGGGAGTAACTGAAGTGGTTGAAAAGCGAGAATCTAATTCTAATCCCAGTAGGGGAATTGTATGGTTCGAACATAGAGGATATAACCAAAAAGGTGAATGTGTATGCAAGGCTAAGCGAGTCGCTTTAATGTTGAGATCATAGTTTTATAGATTTGTTGAATAATATCAATTAGAAGCAGGTGAAATTATAATTGAAGGCATTCGTGCATAGTGGGAAACCAGGTTTTGAGAATACGTATCTTACCAACATAGAAAAGGGTGAACCACAGGAAGGAGAAGTAATAGTTCGCCTTAAAACTGCAGGTTTAAACCACCGTGATAAATGGAATTTGTACCGTAGAAGTGAGAATGCTCCCCCTGTGGTATTGGGGTCTGATGGTGCCGGTGTAATTGAAGAAATTGGGGAAGGTGTAATGAATATCCAAATTGGAGATGAGGTAATCATCAATCCAAGCCTAAATTGGCGGGTAAAAAGTGACTCTCCTCCTGGTAACTTTGAAATTATAGGGGTGCCTGGACACGGAACATTTGCTGAATATATAACCATTCCAGCTACTAACGTAGAACCTAAACCAAGATTTTTATCTTGGGAGGAATCAGGTGTTCTCTCCTTAGCAGCTTTAACAGCTTTTAGGGCATTGTTTACAAGAGGTGGACTTAAGGCTGACCAAACCGTTTTAATTCCCGGAATTGGAAGTGGGGTAGCTACATTTCTTTTATTAATGGCTAAAGCTGCCGGAGCACGAGCTATTGTGACCTCCAGAAGTGAAAAGAAATGTGAGAGGGCTATCGAGCTTGGAGCGGATATGGCAATTAAAAGTGATAAGGATTGGAAGAAAGAATTAGTGAATGAAAAGATTGATTTAATTATTGATAGTGTTGGACCGGCAATTTGGGAGAAAGCCTTATCTGTTCTACGAGTTGGTGGAACACTAGTGAATTTTGGTGCAACAACAGGGGATGATGTAAAAATTAATCTTAGAAATTTATACTTTGGTCAATACAACCTATTGGGTACAACGATGGGAAGTACTGAGGAATATAAGGAAATGCTGAAATTTATCGAAAGATATGAAATAAGGCCTGTGATAGACAAAGTCTTTCACCATGCTGATAGTAAAGAAGCTTTTCTCCATATGAACGAGGGTAGTCATTTTGGGAAAATCTGTATAAAAATAGATTGGTAATGGGTCAATGAAGTGAGGGATGGCAAAATAATGATTAAGCACATTGTTTTATTTAAATTTAGTCAAAAAACAACTAACGAACAAAAGGAAGAAGTCATTTTAAGACTTAAATCATTAAAAGAAGAAATAAACGGAATTATTGATATTTTTGCCGGTATAAATTTTTCACAGAATAATAGTGGTTTTGAAATCGGTCTGGCTGTATTGTTTTCAGACAGAAACGCGTTTGAAAATTATGGACCTCATCCTAAGCACCAAGAAGTTGTATCTTATTTAAAAAAAGTTGGTATGACAGATATTACCATTTTGGATTTCCTAGTCTTGGAATAAACTTTTAACGGGGAATGGTCCTCCATTCAAATTTAAAAGGAGGTTATTAATCATGCTGACTCATGGTGATCACACCATATACACCTATCTTCAGAAGCAAGCAAGAAAACATCAAAACAAGCCTTTTATTTGTTATTTAGAAGAAGAAATTAGTTATATAGAAATGTTAAAAAGAAGTAATCAAACTGCACACTGGCTGCAAAAGCAGGGAATTAGAAAAGGGGATAAAGTTGCTGTCATGCATGTTAATTCCCCCTTGTTTTATGATTTGTGGTTTGGTTGTGCAGCAATAGGTGCCATTTTATTGCCTATTAACACTGCATCAACGGCAAGAGAGTTGGAATATTTTCTAGACCATTCAGATAGTAAGGTTTTTCTATATGATGATTCTCTCATTACAGTAAGCCATTTAGAAATGCTCGATCAGCTGCCTCTAATTATCTATCAAAATCTTTCAAAAGAATGGGTTTCTGAACGTTCCACCTTGGAGGATATAGATCTTCTTATTGATGTTTTGCCCTCTGATGTTTGTGCGATGATGTATACATCGGGAACAACTTCAAAACCCAAAGGTGTGCTCATTACACATGAGAATTACTTATTTGCAGGGCATTCTTCAGTAGTATACCAAGGGCTTACACCAGAGGATCGTTACTTGATTTTTTTACCTTTGTTTCATGTGAATTCACAGTATTATACATCGATGGCAACATTAGTTGTCGGTGGAACAATATTGCTTCTAGAAAAGTTCAGTGCTTCTACGTTTTGGGAGGATATTCAAAAATTAAATCCAACGGTTTCAAGTTTTGTAGCAACCATTATTAAGATTTTACTCGAACTATCCGTACATCCTTATGAAAAAGAGCATAATATTAGACAGGTGGGCTATGGTTTATTTGTGAATAAAAATGATATAGACTCATTTAAGCAACGCTTTGGAATCAAGCTTTTTCAATGGTATGGGATGACTGAATCAATAACAACTAATATTGTAACTCCTTTATATGAGGAAATGCCTGCCGACACGGAAACTGGTATTCTTGCTTTAGGCAAACCAGGGTTAGGGAATGAGATAAAAATTGTAGACGACAACTCAAACGAGCTTCCTCCTTTAACGGTAGGACAAATCATAATTAAAAGCCCATCCTTAATGAAAGGCTATTATAAAAATGAATTAGAGACGAATAAAACACTGAGAAATGGCTGGCTTTACACAGGGGACAAAGGATATCGAAATGAGGAAGGCTTTTTTTGGTTTGTAGATAGGGATAAGGATTTAATTAAAAGAGCTGGTGAAAACATATCATCGTTAGAAATAGAAAATATCCTTTTAAGTTATCCTGGTGTCTCTGATTGTGCCGTTATTAGCGTTCCCGATAAATTAAGAGAAGAAGCCATTATCGCTTACATTTCAACCAATGGAGCTAACATTTCTCAAGAAGAGATCAGATTATATTGTATGAAGGAATTATCTAATTTTAAGATTCCTCAGGAGTTTAGATTTGTTAAAGAATTCCCAAGGACTTCTATTGGGAAGATTCAAAAAAACATTCTCCGCCAAAACTATCATGATGAAAAATGACATGTTTATAAAAGAGAAAGAAAAATTAACTAGATATGCTGCATTTATAAATTAGCCATATAAAAAGAAAGAGTGTTTCATCGTTGGAAGACATCAGTGAAACAATCTTTCTTTATTATTTTAATAAATCAAATCCTATAGGGAGGTTAAACCTAGAATAAAGAGGATAAATAGAACAAGATAGAATGCAATCCATATTATGTGGATTGGACTTTTAAATCCAGTATCTAAAATAATTTCTGACCGCAAATAAGGCAGCACAACAGCTAATTGATTACGCTAATGAATATAGGTATTAGTTGGACACGGTTTTTTTAACATGTTAATTGCTAAAGAGTTACAGAAAAAGGGCTGGAAAGGTACAAGAAAAAGGGATGCAAAGCATTGGAATTGTACGATGTTTTCCTTATTGAATTAACGTGTGCAAGATTGGATATAAATATTTAAAGTCGTTCATAAACCAAATGGTATAAATACAAAAGTTGATAATCATGGAAATATATAAATTCACACTGAAGGAGGATTCGCAATGTCGAACAACATTTCAAGCAATAATTCGGGTAAAATACACTTCATGTTAAAGTCTACTCCGCCAAGAATAACTTTTCATCAGGACATGACTGAAGAAGAAAGGGATATTATGCTACAACACATCGCCTATTGGACTGACAAGCAGAATCAGGGGATTGCTTTGGTTTTCGGACCAGTTCTAAATCCTTCGGCTCCACACGGACTGGCAATTATAGAAGTCGAGGATGAGGAACATGTCCCAAAACTTATCGCAGAAGATCCCGCCGTTATTGGTGGAATAATGACAACGGAATTTTATCCTATGAAAGCAGTTGTTAAGAAATAAAATAATTCCTTAGAAGGAGTTAGCCTCCGTTTGGCTGTACGGACGGGGGCAAGAGAGTTTACGGATCGCTTGCCGGCGGTCCTATTTTTTGTTGAACTAAAGCACGTTTTGGATAGAAAATGGCAACCATAAAAATTTGTGCACCTTTTTTTCCCTCCAGCATATAGTAACTTCTGTGGGTATTTTGTTAGGAAGGAAGTAAGAAAGATGAATATCAATCCAATGATCAAAACAAGCAAAAATGATACTACTACTAACGGAACTGGATTTAAAATTATTGAAATCAATGTAACAGATCCAGCACATAGTTTGTTTTCCGTGGTAACTCCTATTAAAATGAAATAACTTTCAAGAGTGTGTGCCCCACTATAAATTGCCTTAAATAAAGAAAGAGTGTTTCATCGGTGCCAGGCACCAGTGAAACACTCTTTCTTTATTATTTCAATAAATCAAATCCCATTGGGAGTGTAAATCCTAGAGCAAAGAGGATAACAAGAACGAGAGAGAATGCAATCCAGATTACGTTGTTTTCTTTCCTTTTTGTTTCCGGACGATCACCATTTCAAATAGACCAATCATGACGATACCGAGAATTGCTTTTAAATAATAAGATAACGGAATGGAATAGGCTGCAAAGAAGAGCATACCTCCGGTTACGATAATAAGAATGTATGTAGCTCGCAAAACCATATGCCATATTTTAATATTTTTTCCTTTGTTTCGAAGAACAGCAATGATGATGAGTAAAATTAGTGATAATACGAGAATGTTAGGTGTGCGTGTGTCATATACTTACTCCTTTAATAAAATGAATGTTCTTATCTACAAACCTAGTCTAATAGGAAAATATAAAAGGAATCTAAACTAAGTATTAAATTTTTCTTAAATAGATAAATTCAACAAAGATTTTGATAAATTCAAAAAGTTGAACAATAAGTCTTGGAAAGTATCAGAATTTAGTATAAAATAAGGAAAATAAAAATTAAATGATAAAAACACAATGATAGGGAGTATTAAGGATCGTTTATTGTTTAGAGAGCTGTCGGCTGGTGAAAGACAGTCAATAAACTCCCCAACTCGCCCAGGAGTGGTAAGGCTGATATGTAGGTCTTAACGGTTGACAACCGTCACAAAGTCCTAAAGTGGGTTCGTTTGTATCTAAATGAACCAAAAAGAGTGGTACCACGAAGGCAAAGCCTATCGTCTCTTATGAGATGATAGGCTTTTTTATTTTATCTGAACATAAATGAAAAGGTGGTCATTAGAATGAGAAATGTTGAAAAGTATTCAAGAGGTTATTTTATGCCCCCTGTTAAAAGCTTGAAATGGACAGAGAAGGAGTACATAACGGAGGCTCCTACTTGGTGTAGTGTGGATTTACGAGATGGAAATCAAGCTTTAGTTGTTCCTATGAGTCTGGAAGAAAAATTAGAATATTTTCAGTTGCTGTTGGAAGTAGGTTTCAAGGAAATCGAAGTTGGCTTTCCTGCTGCGTCCGAAACAGAATTTCAGTTTTTACGTACATTGATTGAACAGGATTTGATTCCAGAGGATGTTACCGTCCAAGTGTTAACACAATCTAGAGAGGCGATCATTAAAAAGACATTTGAAGCGCTGGAAGGTGTAAACAAAGCAGTGGTGCACCTCTATAATTCTACTTCAGTAGCACAGCGTGAGCAGGTATTTAAAAAATCAAATGAAGAAATCATCGATATTGCCGTAACCGGTGCAAAATTGCTTAAGAAGTATGCAGCTGAAACTCAAGGGAACTTCCAGTTCCAGTATTCACCTGAAAGCTTCACGGGTACAGAGATGGAGTTTGCGCTTGAAGTTTGTAACACTGTACTGGATATTTGGCAGCCTACTGCTGACAACAAAGTGATTATTAATCTTCCAGCAACAGTGTCCATGTCAATGCCTCACGTATACGCGAGCCAAATAGAATTTATGGGAGATCACCTAAATTACCGGGACAATGTCATCCTTTCCCTGCATCCACACAATGACAGAGGAACAGGGGTTGCTGATGCAGAACTGGGTTTGCTTGCAGGGGCTCAGAGGGTGGAAGGTACACTGTTCGGAAATGGTGAAAGAACAGGTAACGTAGACATCGTGACGCTTGCATTAAACATGTATTCACATGGAGTGAACCCACATCTTAATTTTGAGAATATCCGTGAAATTAGAGAAAAGTATGAAGAACTGACAAAAATGAATGTTCATGAAAGACATCCATATGGGGGTGACCTTGTCTTTACTGCATTCTCAGGCTCTCATCAGGATGCCATTGCCAAGGGAATGAAATGGCGTGAGGATGAAGAACGTCAATATTGGACAGTACCTTATCTTTTAATTGATCCAAAGGATATTGGCAGAGAGTATGAAGGTGATATTATCCGTATTAACAGCCAATCTGGTAAAGGTGGTATTGGTTATCTGCTTCAACAGCATTATGGACTTGATATGCCTGCAAAAATGCGTGAAAACTTCGGATATAAGGTGAAAGATGAATCAGACAAAATGCACAAGGAAATTATGCCTAATGAGATTTATGACATATTCAATAAAGAATATGTGAATATTAGTGCTCCGCTTGCGTTTAACAATTACCGTCCTACCCAAGGCGATCATTACGAAACGATTGTATCAATTCGTATAGATAACGAAGTGCATGAATTTACGGGTGTCGGGAATGGAAGACTAGACGCCATCAGCAACGTTCTTCAAACCCAATTGGAAATCCAGTATAAAGATTTGGTCTATAAGGAGCACGCCCTAGAAATAGGCTCCAAATCCAACGCTGTTTCCTATGTGGGTATTACTGCTATGGATGGTACTGTCTATTGGGGCTGTGGTATTGACCCTGATATTATGACATCCTCTGTAAAAGCTTTGTTTAGTGCCGTTAACAACATGGTAACTACTCTCAATGCACCAATTGGAAAAGGTTTCTCTCTAAATAAAAGAAGATAAAAAATGGACTATACAAAGAACCAACAGCAAGAATTTACATGCTGTTGGTTTTTTTATTTCAGTAAGATATGAAACTTTCATCCTGCGGGTGAATAGCATGTAGGCAAAGAGGATTGCCCATGTTGTTCAGTCAGCAGAACTGAAGTTGGGGTAATTCCAGCTAAACGTAATGGATAGATTGGAGGTAAGTTAATGCAGTTATTTTACACAGTCCGTCCTGGGGATACACTTTACCAGATTGCGAGACGCTGGGAGCTCCCGTTAGAGACGCTGATTGCGGCGAATAATCTGACCTCGCCCAACTCTATTTTTGTGGGTCAGCAGCTTTCCGTTCCTCCTGGTGTAGATGTCATTCGTGTGAAACCAGGAGATACTGTTAATCAAATTTCTCAAAATTTTGGAGTTCCAGCTTCGGTTATCATCCAAGCTAATGAGCTTCAGCCCCCTTACGTAATCCAAGCTGGTCAGTTGTTGAAAGTACCACCTGGCTTCCCTTACTATGTGGTCCAGCCTGGAGATACCTTATTCCAAATCGCAAACCGTTTTAACGTAATAACTGGAAGTCAAAGCAACTTCGAGTTAATTATGAAAGTTAATAACCTGTCGTCTACCGTGATTTCACCAGGTATGAAACTCATCATTCCATACGCTCCTCCTGGTGATAGGGGTGTAATTGCTTATACCTCCAATCGAAGTGGTAGCTATGATATTTGGATTTATAATCCTAGTAACGGTGTGAACCAACAAATCACGAATGGATTAGCAGAATCTTATTCGATTCCTTATTGGTCACCTGACAGTACAAAAATCGCCTTTGTTGGAAAAAATGGAATTCTCCACATTCTTAATTTAGTGGATAACAGTATAGCGCAAATTGATCAGTTTGCAGACGGATTAGTTGTTTTTCTCGATTGGTCTCCGAATAGCCAAGAGATTGTTTATACAAAACCAAATGGGTTGGTCATTTACAATGTGATTACTCATAGTGCCCGAATCCTTAATGCTCCTGGTGCAACAGACGCACAATGGTTTCCAAGCGGTACTGATTTGCTTTTTCAACAAGCAAATACCAAAGGAGTAAGCCAGCTTTTTCGCATTAAAACCAATGGAACGGGTAAAGTGCAAATCACTAGAAATACAGGTGGAAGACTTAATAATGTTCGACTTTCTCCTGACGGAACCTATGCTTTATATACAACCCCAGGTGCTAGTATCTCAATCATTTACAGTGTAAACCTGTCAACTGGAAACGTAATAGAAGTTAAAGGAGGACCATTAGCAAAAAATTACTACCCCACCTGGTCACCTGATTCACATAGCTTCGCATTTAGTGCAACTGCGTTTGAAAATCTTGGATATTTCTCACAGATAAGAACAGCTGGAAGACAAGGGATGAACGAAGTTACCAGAGCAATTTCCAATTGCTTTGCTACCCCTGTATCCTGGTCACCAGATAGCAGGAAAATTGCTTATCTTTCTGGATGTAAGCAACAAGGCAGTTCCAGTGAAATCTGGCTGGTGGATTTAACGCATCCCGTTCCAATCCAGCTTGTAGAAGGCGGCTCCATTACCGCATTGGAATGGTCACCATTACCGGTTACTTCTCTTAAAAAAACATACTCCAACTCTGTCTATAAAGTTCGATTCCACTATCCGTCCCATTGGCAACGAGTAAACGATGAAAGATACGAGGGTGAAGACGGTTTCTTTCAAATTTCAGCGATAGCCTCTGATCAATCGATTGAAGTGGTTTGTCAAAATGAAGCCTTTCACCAGCTGAACCCATATGGCACCAAACCGCGCATCCAGCACACTCGTATTGGAAGTCAACCTGCTTGCTTGATTTTCCCGTCCCAAGACCAGCCAGTAGAAATGAACAATCAAGCTGCATTGATTGTACGTTATCCGAATCCAGTTGTAATAGAAGGAACAGAATATCAGTACTTTATTCTGTGGGCCGACCAGAACCACATCATTGAAATGAGCACTTCACTTACATTTCAATGATTACCAAAACGAGTTGCTCTTCCTATAGAGCAACTTTTTTGATAGGGTGAGAATGTGTATTAAATTTAGTTTAAGGATGATTACATATGAGAAAAGAAGAACAACAACTGAATCAAGTAGTTGAAACCATGATGACACATCGCTCAATTAGGAAATACGCTAATCAAGCAGTTTCAAATGAAGATTTGGATAAGATTATTCGTTCTACCCAAGCAGCCCCCTCCTGGGTAAACGGTCAACACGTTACCATCATTTCCATTCAAGATCCTGAGCGAAGAAAGAAAATGGCGGAGCTTGCAGGCAACCAAAAGCATATTATTGAAGCACCCGTTTTTCTGGTGTTTTGTGCAGATTTCCACCGTATCAAGGTAGCTTGTGAAATGGAAGGAATCGAGTTCAAGTCTGCTATCAATCCTGATTTATTACTAGTTGGAACAGTAGACGTTGGTATTGCGCTAGGAAATGCCATAACTGCTGCTGAATCATTAGGATTAGGGACAGTGCCAATTGGGGGAATACGGAGAAGTCCACTAGAATACATTGAACTGCTGAATTTGCCAGAGTATGTCATTCCAGTTTCAGGCTTATGTATTGGCTATCCAAGTGAAACTCCGGATTTGGTACCGCGATTACCAAAGGAAGCTATCTATCATGAAGAAAAATACAAAGAGAATGTACATGAAGAAATCGAGAAGTTTAATCAAATTCATCTTGAAGCAACGAAAGGAAGACAAAGCGGAGGTTCTACCTGGACACAAAGAATGGCTAATTTTTATAAGGACCCATTCTATATAAATGATGGATATAAACACGTAGGAAAAATGCTGAAACAACAAGGTTTTCGAAAAGGTGATTAGATTCTACCCCAGTTTGATGGTGAGTAAAGAACTGCTTTGGTTCCCTTGCTCTTTAAAAATGGGACTTAGGGGAACCAATAAAGAGTTTTGGTACCCTTTCCTAGTAAAAAATGAAGTATAAGGGAATCAAAAGGATGTTTTGGTCCCTTTCCCAGTAAAAAATGAAGTATAAGGGAATCAAAAGGATGTTTTGGTTCCCTTTCCTAGTAAAAATGAAGTATAAGGGAATCAAACAGGCAAGTTCATACTTCTATTGCTACCGGTTATTTTGATTTACGATAATCATTCCCTTCATCTATGACATATTTTGCTTCGCTCTCATGTAGACCTCTTCA
This sequence comes from Neobacillus driksii, assembly GCF_013409995.1. Taxonomy (GTDB): domain Bacteria; phylum Bacillota; class Bacilli; order Bacillales; family Cytobacillaceae; genus Neobacillus; species Neobacillus driksii. Next base: position 329,085 of record NZ_JACCBX010000002.1, on the reverse strand, counting down.
AAAGGCTGAATCACCACAAAGCCGTCACCTTCAAATTTCATTTGAATCGACTCACCGCTGCCTCTTCCTAGCAATGTTTTTAACGTAATATCCGTTTGAAAGGTTGGCATCAGATTACCAGACCAGGCGACGGTTGCATTTGGATCCGTAATGACAGGGTTTCCTGGTGTTACTCTTAATGTGATTGGTTCATAATGCGCCGTGAAGGCAATCATCCCAGTTCCTTGACAGCGAACGTTGAATAACCCGCCAGCAAGCATTCCGGCAATTTTTTTCATTAATTTAATTTCCCATTTAATACTAGGTTCAAAGTCTAATAGATCGTTCCCGTTAATATAAATAGAATCATTACTTAAATTGAGGATAATAATTTTCTTTCCACTATCCGCAAGATATAATTTTCCTCTCCCATTGGCCTTCATTAAAGAAGCGCCTTCTCCCGTAAATGCCTTTTTTAATGCAGTCCCGAGACCATGCTCTAATATTCCTTCACGGACAAACTTGATTTCACCGTGATATGCAACCATGGATCCCGCCTTTGCCCAAACCTGTCCGTCTAAGTTTACCTCCAACATCCGTGGCGTCTCCAATTCAAACAAACCTTCGCCTTTATCCTTCTGCTCTGTTTGTTTAATGAATTCTTCAATCGAATATCTGCTCATTATTCCCACATCCTTCCATTCTTTTATTATGTAGCTCATCTTGCTGTGTTTCAATATTTTTATAAAAGAAAACCCACTATATTGATCCTAATCGGACCTGATAGTGGGCTGGTTATTATTCAGCTAAATTGATTTCTAGAATGTTTGCTCCTCCTAATTCATTGTATCTTTTTAACTAGAATGGAGTGGGCATTACCGACTTTTTCTTCTAGATAACTCAAAGAAAAATTACCTGAAGGGTCGGTTAAATCACCAACGGCACGTGAGAGGTTATCTATTACCATTGTTAGGAGTTCTGGCGGCATTTGCACATTTCTAAGATTTACCTCATCCATAATTTCATGAGCTTGCCTTTGAATTTTTCGTAAACGTATACTCTCAGATGTCATCATCCAAATGTCCTCCTTTATTATCATCTGCCAAAAATATATGTAGCAGAAAAAGATTCTTGACAACAATTTAACTATTCAAATAATTTAGCTCGTAAATTAGAAAATTTGATTGACATTGATAATCATTATCAATTATTATCGGATTAACTACGTTGAACAAATACATTTAGGGGGAGGTTTGTCCATGAATCAAATACAGGCTATCACAGAGGATAACTTAAAAGACTTCATCACATGTCCTTACAAATTTTATTTTGATTACTACGAAAAGAGAAAGCGTACTATCAACTGGAGACAGGTAGTGCAACATGTGGTAAATAAGGTGGTTTATACTTTTTATAAACTTCCTTCTGAACACCGACATTCAGGAAAAGTGCTAAGACTTGTGGATGAATATTGGAGTAATGTAGCACCACACCTATTTGAATCTAGGATTCAATATTATTTGGTAATTGCCAAAATAACAGATAATCTAATTCAATATATACAGCCAGAATCCAAGGAATCTCCACCTTTGTTTTTGTTTGAAAAACTAAATACATATATTGAAGAGTTGGATGTCGACCTATCCTTAACATTTGATGTTGCCGAGTGGTCTGATTCCTCTTTTGTGATAAAGAAGTACTTAGTCGACGCAACACCAGAAATGTTAACGCTCTACTATCATCTGTCGATAGTTTTTTCTGAAAAGGTATTTAAAAGAACCCCGAAGAGAGTAGAAGTCATTACGTTACTCGACGGAAAGAAGCATGTCTTCACACCGACCCCTGAAGATTTACAGGAAGGTATTAACTATCTACAAGTCATGAAATATTCCATTGAGAATCCTACTAACTACTTTAAGACAAGCAATGTTCATGAATGCAATTTATGTCCGTTTGTGAAGGACTGTGATCACGATACTCAAGAATTTAACCCCAAAAAATACTTGTCATAATCGATTTTGAAACATGTAAACTCCCACTCGGTTGAAGGGGAGTTTTTTGTTAACCTCGAGGCTAGATTTTATACAGAGATCCCATGATATGTACAGGTTTTTAGCTAAACTTTTACAATTGGGTCATGCGTTATAAATGTTTTGAATAGGATAGGAGTAATTATTCGAAAAGGGTTATTTTACGGTGTCCGCTCGTTTGTGAAAGGAGTTCAAAGAATGATAGCTAAGTATAAACATCTTGTAATCATGCACGTCTTGGTTATTTTTTTCTTTAGCATTTTCGCTTCAATAGTGGAAGCGAAAACTCATTCCACTATTCCTAAAAATAAAATTGTTGCGCTTGTATATGATGATTCTGGCAGTATGTGGGAACAGTCTGGAAATGTACCGATTGATAATTGGAAGTATGCGAATTACGCTCTTCAAAGCTTTGTTTCTCTTTTAGAGAAACAAGATCAGTTAAGAGTTGTTTCTATGAGCTCACCGACCGTACCGGAGCCGATTGAATTAGATGAAAGACTTCGTCAACATGAAATTGATCAAATTCGAACCTGGACCGGGAAAAGAAATACTCCACTAGAATCTTTACAAACCGCGATCAATGAATTGGGTAAAGCTGTGGACAGCAATAAAAACTCTGATTTCTGGTTAATCGTTCTTACCGATGGGATTTTTAATGAACTTAATCATCTTGAACAAAAGCTTTCAGCCGCACAAATTGAAGAGAACAAGAATACCCTTTTTACTAGTTTGAGGGAACTAAAGGAGAAAATGGACCAAAACGGTGCTAGTTTTCACAGTACCTTGATTCCCATTGAATCCTATTTGAGCACAGAAGAGCTAGAGATTATGGCTGATTTTAAACGACAATGGACCGAAAGTTCAGCTGGAAATGTGCTAGTGAGCAATGGAGAGCAAGATATCATCCAACGCATTAACGAGGTTGCAGCTCTCATGACCAATCGAGATCCGAGTGAACAGGAGAAATTTGATTTACATCCTGTTTGGGACGGCAATCAATTAGTCTTAGAGTCTCCATTTCCATTACGGAGAATTACTCTCATTGAACAATCCGCTGCAGAGAATGCTTCCTTTAAGGAATTTTATATAAACAACCAACGCATTGAACAAGGAATGGAGGGTCCATACAAAGTTATAACACCCGATGATCCAGCGAAATTACATCCACCCATTCAAGGAACATTCACGCATTTTAAAAATGTGAATGGTGATGGCGTTGTCGACAGAGGGACATATAAAATTGTTTTTGAGAAGCCACTATTGGAAGAACAACAAGAGTCTATCAAGATATTAGCAGAACCGGCGATTGATTTTAGAGTAAATTTTAAAAAAGCCACGGGTGAAGAGAATCCTGAAGTTTTCTTTGCAGGCAGTAAGATGGTGCTAGAAACCACACTATTGAAGAGTGAGAGTAATGATGAAGAAATCGATTTACGTGCAATTGACGTAAAAAGTTTGTTTGAAGTAGAAGCTGAAATTGACGGAGAGAAGCTTCACCTAAACTATGATTCTAAGGTTAATAAATTCATCGGGGATTTCACGTTACCTCAAAAGGATAAAATTCCTGTCAATGTAAAAGTCAATATTAAAGGATTCTATCAAAAGGTAAAGGAATCGAGCATTCAAATTAACCCAACGCGAAAGTTGAGCCTGGTGGCAAATACTGATACCTGGAGTGAGTCGTTAGATAAGTTAAACAAAGCAGATCCATTTGTGATTACCCCAATGATCAATGGGGAGGAAATGACTTCGGAAGAACTTAAAAAGGTTTTTAAGCAACTAAAAATAGAAACCCCCAGCCATATAAAAATTGAAAAAGAACAAAAAGGGAATAAAATTCTTATTTACCCTAAGAGTTTATCGCCGATCTTCCGAACATCGGTAGGAGACGTACCCCTTCACGTTACCCTACCCGGTGAGTACCCTAATGAAATAGCGGAAGAGACTTTTACACTAAACATTGAGGATATATCACTCTTTAAGAAATATGGAAAGGATGCTATAAAAGCGTTAATCTGGCTTGCCATCCTTGTGTATATCATTGGAATCATTATAAAACCAAGGTTTGACAAAAACCGCATTTCACTAGAATACAAGCAAAGCAGGAAAAGAGAGAGGCTTCGAGATGCACGCGGAATGACAGAAAACTTCTATACGAATTGGGTTAACAGATGGCTTGTACCCTATTTGGCGGAAAAAAAGAGTATTGGCGATTTAACATTTAAGGCTGATCGAAAGAAGGACCGTGTTTGGCTCGTGAAAGAATCACAGGACCCAAACCTCATTGTGAGACATGAAAAGCTTGAGGGAAGAAGTAAAAAGGCAGACTTACAGATTTATCATAACGATGAGATTCAAATTGAGAGAAGTAATGACTATTCAATTTATATATTTAAATCCCATTAAAGTACTTTAAGAGGTGGTAACAAGATGAGCTTTAATGTCCCAACGATATTAATTGGTCTAGGTGGAATAGGGAGTAATATTGCGAATATGGTATATGGCCGTGTTCCCCCCGAGCAGCGAGGAAGAGTCGCAATCCACGCGTTTGATACTGATGCCAATAGCATTTCAAAATTAGAACACTTAAGAAACAGTGCTACACAAACAAGCACAAGCCATTCCGTTAATGAATATCTTCAAGCGAATCCAGAAGTATTAAAATGGTTTCCGAATAATCCCCAAATAAAACGGAAAACGATGACAGATGGAGCCGGCCAAGTTCGAGCAGTATCGAGACTTGCTTTCCGGTCAGCGATGTCACAAGGGAAATTAAATGCGATGTGGGATGGAATTGAACGAATTTTTCCTGTTGATAGCCATGCTGAGTCGTATAATGTCCGAGTGATTATTATTAGTTCCTTAGTTGGCGGCACAGGTTCAGGGATCTTTCTTCAAATCGCTCTCTACCTGCGTGAAATGCTGGAGAGAAAGCTAAACTCGGAAAGTGTTCTGATTCGCGGAGTTTTTTTACTACCGGATATATTGGTAAGAAGTAATACGGTTGACCAAACGGAGTGGGAAGCGGTCCAAGGGAATGGGTATGCCAGCTTAAAAGAATTGAATGCCATAAGCTTGAGCGCATCGGGTAATCATAAACAAAATGTGACGATTGAGCTCGAGTATCGACCGAATCAAATTGATTTAGAGGGCAGGACAGCACATGCGATTACAGATAAACATCTTCCCTATGATTTTTGCTTTCTATTTGATTATGAAAATACAAAAGGGCAGCATTTAACGAACGTTTCGGAGTATATAGACCAGGTAGCACGATCTGTTTATCTCCAACTCTTTAGCCCGATTTCAGCTAGAAGCTTTTCACAGGAGGATAACCAAATAAGAAGTTTGGTCGAATCAAACGGGCAGGCACGGTACTGTGGTGCTGGAGTTGCTTCCTTAACGTATCCATATGAAGAGATTGTTGACTATTGTGCACTAAAATGGTCCATAAGCGGCTTAGATGACTCTTGGCTCCGATTAGATAAGTTATTTAATGATGAAAAAAAGAGACATGACGATGACTTAAGAAACGGAATTCATAATGAAAAACCAAAGATTAGAGAGCTTTATGTTAAGTACTTTGAGCAGATTGTGAATGACCAAGAAAAACCAAACCCTTTTTTCCGTCAGCTTGAATACCAAGTTCATGAAATCGAGGATAAGGGTAAAAAAGGCGCTTCGAAAGCCGATATATTCTTATCTGAAGTAGAGGAATATGCAAAAAAAGTGCTGAAAGATGATGTGGAATTAAAAGAGGATTATGAAGATCATTGTGTGCTGGATGGAGGAAAACTGAAAATAAAAGATCGAGCGAAACAAGAAATTAATCGAATGGAATCCGCCCTAGAAGACTACGCCAAAGAAATTAACAAGAAAATTAATGAATACAGTCATTTCATTGTTTATCAGATCATTGATGCAGATTATCATTCGACGAATGGCGTAAATGGGAGCCGGTTCCAGCTTAATACCTGGATTTTGAAAAAAGATTCACCTATTCACCCTGTTGGGGTGCGATATCTGCTCTATAGTATTCACAATAAACTTATTAAGAAGATTTCCCATTTAAAAGAAGAGAATCGCAGATTTAAAGAACAGATTGAACGCTATCAAGACATTTATGATTTAGACCGCAATGACGGTGATGTAGATGATGCGGTTCGACGTGTGGATAAAGCGTTAAAACAGGGCTTTGTTTCCAGTGTGTTTCGAAATCAATTTAAAGATTTTATTGATGAGTATACGGAAAAGGCATCTCATCAGCTGAGTACCCTTAATCGTTATAAATATTCCATGTTGTTAGAACTAGTCTTTTCTGCTCTCAATCAATCCATCAAGGAAATGATCGAGGATTGGCAAAGGTTCTTTGATCATTTAATTGAAACAAGAGAAACGCTCTTGTTGGAAATAAATCAATTAGCAAGGAAGTTTGATGGCGTGAGTGATCCGACGAAAAGGTATGTTCTAGCCAACAAGGAAATGCTGGAGCAAACGTGGGAGCGGATACGTCAATCGGTAGATCATGGTTTCTTGCCAGATAGTATCTCTCAGAAGATTTATCAAAGTCTCTATAACCGGTTTATCGAGCGGAAAACGAATCGAAGGGCAGAGGAGTTTTATAAAGAGACCAAGGTTGAAGTGTTTTTTAGAGAGAATGTTTTAAACTTTTGCCGGAACGAATTGGCGAGTAAGCATCATGATAAACTAGATTTAACCATCACCCAGGCGCTCAGAATAGAAGCCAGTCGGTTAGGGATTGACCCAGATGATTATCTTTATAAAAGAATGAAGGCAATAGAAGAACTGGCACAACCATATGTTCCGATTACAAATGAGTATCGAAGTTTAAAATACTGGGGACTCCATACGGAAAGTTTTAACCTGCTTTCGGAGCAGCTGCAAAATGAGTTATTTAACGAAAAACAAATTGTGGATGATGCCTTTAAGCGTAATGAAATCGTTTGTTATCGTGCCCATTATGGGTTATCTGTCAGTGACTTTACCAAATTTTCCTCTGGGAAAAATGGAAAGCCTCCAGGTGTTTATTATGAAGCCTATCATCGGTTAGTGAGTAAGCTCAATGAGGATGAAAATCGAACAATAACCCCGCATTTGGATCGAAATTGGCATCTCCCTGCGTATATGCCAGACTTAAATCCGGAACGCGCTGAGCTTGAAACCAATCGGACGGACCGTGCACTGTTGCTGGGGGTAATCTATGGCTGGCTTCAGTTAGTCAACTCTGACGGAAAGAGAGTCTATCAATATAGTGGAAATCAAGGCACAAAATTATTACTGAAATTTGGAGAAAAGGTGGAAGAAGATACCTTCAACCTTCATGAAGCATTACCTCATAATCCTGTTATCTATGATGAAATTTTAGAAAGATTCCAAGAAACACAAGAAACCCAAATCAGAAATAACCGAGAGATTCATGAACATGATTTTATTAGGGGAGCCGTTGAAATTTCGAAAGTTAGAAAAGATGGAATTCGTAATATCCTAGATTTAGTGTTGGCATATGACCAAGAATTTATCTCCAATCCTTCCTTAACGGAGCGGGCCAATCGTTTACGACAATGTCTGTTAACAGAGATTTGTGAGTACTTCAAAAAAGTAAAGAGAACGGAGTCGGCAAAACGTGGTGCGGCAAATTTGATTTACCAACTTTGGAAGGAATCTGAGGTCAGACAAATAACTCCACAGGATTCAGAAGAGTACCACAAGTGGTTGAATGATATTAATAATAAGCTGAACTCACTTAATCAAGAGCGAGTTTTAGTATAGCTTGTTTAAAAAAGGAGTGATCTTTGATGCACTCAATCGTGATTCATTTTGGCAAAAAGTATGAGGATTGGCATTTAGTTGAGCCATTCTTTTACAAGCTGCAGAGTTGTAATGAATTAACTTTTTACTGGGAGGAGGAGGCCCCGGCCTCTAATCCTCTCTTTTTATCATTAGTCGATCGAATGATTGAACATCTTGACCGTCAGCGAATAAAGGATTGGCAGTTGATTATTCTTTTGAATTTAGATGATGAGCTAAATAGACGGTTACGACTCACAACGCATCTCTCGGAAATAAGAAGAGACCTGCTTGAACCTTTAAAGGACAAGGGATTCTATCCATCTCAAAGTATCTTACATTTAATTGACAAGATCAAGAGAACTTCTAATTATGCGCCCATAGAAGAAGGGTTAAAACGGTATTGGGAGCTTGACCATTATGGCTATCTGATGAAAAGCCCTGGGTGGCCAATAGTGGGTAATGCCTTCATCGAGGAGGAAATAAAACAGCTTGATGAAGAATGGGGGGAACCCATTCAGCTTCAAGATATAATCTTAGATCAACCTGGTGCAGAATTTATGGAGGCTTTAGAGATGAAATGTGAGCGGGTCACGACCTGCCTAGCCAAGAAGATAGACAAAAAGAAGGATTATTTGTTGTTACGTGGAGAGAAGCCTAGTCATGATGAATGGATGACCAAGGATCAATTAGATATCGTCATGGAAGATTTTGAGAAAAAGATTAAGCAAATACGCACGCTGCCATTAACTCCTTCATTAACAAACTTTACTCCATCAGGAGAACTCTCAAGCAGTTTAAAGTACCATGTTGGTATTCAAAGTGAAATCGGTGATATTCGCCTTATTCGTCAGGAAATCGTACAAAGTTCTCATCGGGAAAGAATGAGAGGTTATTTGGAACTCACCTATTTTCTTCTCACGATTAGCCAACATCCAAAACTAATTGAAAGGCTGGAAAAGGGAAGTACCAGTGTGATACAAATTTCGTTAGAATCTGAGAGGCTGGAAACATTACTCAATCATTATTTTATGAGCTTGTTGAAGGCAAAAAGGCAATTAGAGGATCAATTATTGCTCCAGAACCAGTTTCAAACAAATCGATTTCGAGACGATGATTTTTCTCCCTATACAGCAACAAGTATTGAAAGAAGAAGAGATCGCAACCACCCACTATTGAAGAGCACAAAGCTGAACTATCAATTCTTTGACCAATGGCAGGATCAGCTTTATAAAGCTGAAACTATTCTCATTGATCGTGAAAATGAACTGCTAAAAAATTCAAGAGAAGCGATAAAAAAATTGCATGTTGTAAAAAGAAGAAATGACATTTTGGAAGAGGAAGAATTGATGGACATAAATGACTATAAACAGGACATTCTCCAAAAAATTAGTGTTGTGGAAAGGGATGTCATCCATTCTGCTCCTGAGACATCGGAAGCACTTTCAAAGTGGAAAAATTTTGTGACGAAAGCAAAAAACCAAATGCATTTTCTCCTGCAGCTACTCCCAAACCAGCGTCAGTTCCTGATGATGAGTTTCCTGATTATTATGATCCTGTTCATTCCTTTTCTGCAAATGTCGGGTTCAACTGAATCTACTAAGGTAACAGCCTATTTTTATGGTATTGGTTTGGTTGTCACCCTCCTTGTTACGTATATTGGGTATTATTTTACCAGACATATATCCCATCAACACATATGGAAATATCAAGAAAAAACCTATGAATATACCGAAAATATTTATCAAATGCAAGTCGATGCCCAGCACCGCTATAATGACTACTTAAACCATTTATTCAAGCTATTCTCGTTACGTAAATATCTCGAAAAATTATCCTTAATCGGTGAAGAAAAGAAGGAACAGAATCTTCTTTACCGCTATCACCTTATTAAATTAGACGAATTCGTCCAGATGACAAATCGATTGCTTCATATCCTTCAGATAAATAAAGAATCATTTTCCTCTAAACAAGAAATACGGGTGCCAGGTATTAAATTTGAAAAAAACATCACCGAGAATCCAATCTATTCTCCGTTTCAACAGCTAGGGGTACAGAGGACAAACGGACATGGCATTGAAGTGTATCTCGGTAGTGCGATTGAACAATACCAATCAGCCTACTTGAATGAACTCGAGCAAATTCGAATCCAAGAAGATAAGGTGTATAAACTATGAACTTATACCTTGAACTGTTAGGAAGTTTCGTTGTTTTATGTCTTAGTATCATTCTTCTCTATACGGCAAATTTTCCCCAAAATCAGCGTTATAAACAACTTTACCTACCACTAGTGACTTTATTTATTTGTTTATCATGGCTGCTTTTGGATAAGTGGCTTACGGGTATATACCAAGAATTTCTTAATGAAAGAATGCCGTCTTTATTGCCGAATATCCAATTGCTGATAAATATAACGATTTTGGTCTCGGTATTGACTGTTAAATGGTGTTGGAAAATCACAGGAAGTTTGCCTTCTAAGAATCTTGGAAATAATCGCATCTTGAAACCATTTGTGAAAATAGTAAATAAGGCTGCGTCTATTCTCTATCCGAAAGAACTTGTGGAAAATTCGAAAACGAAGTTGTCGAAGCAGGGTACAGTTTCACTAGTATATTTTAAAAGCCGTGGAAGGATTTACTTGAAAAAGGAATGGACCTATCTAGCTGCTTTTTTTAAGATTACAGCGATTTTCCCACTACTTATACTCGTGCTTCTTATCATTGCCAATGTATACGAGCTGACGATTAATCAGTATTTGCCGGCATATCCTATTATTTCTTTTATTCTATTAATGGAGATTGCATGGTTTTTAAATGGTGAAAAGGTGCCTTATAGTGAAGGTATAATAGCTGGTAATGATGCCGTCTCTAAAAGACTAACAACCTATGAAGAATTATTTAATCAATACAAGGAATTATGGGAAGATCGACTGCTGGCTTCTGGGATTCTGAAAGAAGATGAACATTTTCATCAACGTAAAGATCATTTTTCCTATGAAAATATCTCTCCAGACTTGGAACATCAATTGATTATTCATTCGATTTGTGAGGAATTAAAGAAAAAGAACATCATCATCGATGAAAGCTATACGACGATGATGTCAGAAATCATTCAAGAACATGATGTAATGATTGAGGATGTTAATTACAATGATTTTTCTTCCTATTTCTTTCCGGCATTGTATCATTTGCTGGCTAAAAATAAGAAGATATTAATCATTGCACATAGCCAAGGTGCGGCATCGGCAGCGGTAGATTGGGTGTCAAAGGGAATGAGAGAAGTATCAGGGGTGGATCAATTATGGAAGATAAGCACCTTTTTAGATGCACTTGAACAAAACATGAATTCAGATGTATTGATTGTTTCGCCCGAAACGTTGAAGGAGAAACGATTTTTGTACTACTTACGTCAGTTAGAAAAAACAAAACTGTTGGAAGGAATATTGTTGTTACATGCAGAGAAGCTGATTCCAGTTTATTCGACCATCATTCAAACTTTTAACCTGAATGTTAGAGAGCTAACTGGGAAAAAACCACAATATATCATATTAACTGAGTGGTATGAAGGATTAGAACATACCGTACGTTCTCTCTTGCAATGTGAGCCTAGAGATATCGTTTCACCGTCCAGCGTAAGTCAAAATTTATTTTATATGGTTTGGAAAAATGAAGGTGAAAATTGGTTTCAACAAAAGATCCTGCCAAAAATATCGCATCGTCAATTAGAAGCCGAAGTGGTCCTATCGATCCCTGCTTTACAGGCAAAAATTGACCCCGTTCACTTGATCAACCAGCGAAACACAAACGTTAAAGAAAGTATCGACGAAATCATGGATATGAAGAAGTCTTTGTTTGACCTAGGGTTTGATTTAGAAACGTTAGATCATATGGTAAAAATGATTCAGGTCGAGGACAGTAACCTTTCGATTCCGATTGATGAGTTTACACTTTTTCTCATTCGAGATGATCACTACAATTTAGTGAGGCGTTTAAATTTGTGGAAAGGAACCGGCAAAGTGGCTTCATTTGTTCACATCGTCAGCCCTCCATACTTACTTCGAGATTACTTAGCAGATCAGTTGGATTTCTATATGAGTACGAATCGGACCATCGCACCATTAGCTCCACGATTATCGCAATCACTTTGGAGCATTGCATATACTCTATTAGAGCGATTATGTCATTTTTATATAATGAAAGAGGAAGTGGAAAGCTATTTAACAAGAGCAAAAATTAGCTCTTATCGCTCGGTTGTCGAGGGTGTTCACGAGCTGTTCTCGAACGCCTTTGGTCCTAAATTAGCATACCGTTTTACGATTGAATCAGAAGAATTAGTAACCTTTGACCGGTTCAAAAAGGATTTTGTGAAGAAAACACGATACAGGATCCCCTATTCAGCTAAGGAAAAGATTTTACCAAAGGGGTTCCGTTTCTTTCAGATTAAGCATAACGATAAGTGTCTTTCTGAGATTCTTGAAGGACACCTCTATCAACAATACCTGCCAGGTCAATTCCATTCATTTAATGGCGAACAATATAAAATTCAAAAAGTAGATACAGAGCGTGGAATCGTGGAAGTCACCTTTGAACACATTTTTAGGCAGAAATACTATCGTCCTATTTCGGAATTTAAAATAAGCAATATGGCAGAACAACGCAATTTCAAGAGGAATACTATTCTTTTCGAACAGTTTGAGGTCTATTTGGGGGCGGTACAGGCGGATGTAAGTGTTAAAACAAGCGGATATGTGGAAATGAGTGAAATGTTAAACTTACAATCGATGAAGTTGCATTCTTATCATCAAGATGAACAAATCACCAGGAATTATGAAAACGGCCATCTTTTGTGCTTTGAGATACATTCCAAAGAGGGTACATTTGAAAATGCCGCAAAAATCAAATTTACCTTATCTCTCTTATTGGATGAGTTGTTTGTTTCCTTATTCCCAGATACACACCATTTTGTGAAGGTATGTGCTAGGTTGGAGGAATTATTCTTTGACCAAACAGATTCACAGTCTAAAAATCTAAAATGGATTACTCCTACCATCCAAGTAGATGATGTCAATGAGAAAGAGGGGCAGATCTCGCTCTATATTATTGAGGATTCTCCTGTACACCTTGGCATGTTAGAAGCGATTAGTCATAATTGGGAAAAAATCTTTGATATAGTAAATGACTATCTTTATTGGTTATTAAATGAAAGTAATGGAAATAGCGATTATCTGTATTTTGGTTACGGCCACTATCCCAAGGAATTGGCCTTAAGCGAAACTTTTGCGATTTTAGATACGTTGTTACCAACAAAAAAATTAAGGGAAGTTCGATCAGGATATCTTGGACGTATGGAAGATGAAGAAATCGTAAATATCAACAGCAGTGAAACGCAATGCGTGTTCTGTGGCAGAATGGTCGCTGCAGCGCAAGTCATTCAACTCAATGATGGCAGACAAAGGTGCTTTGCTTGTAATCAGTCGGCCATTGATCATGTATCACGAGTGGAGCCACTTTATCGAGAAGTTCGTCAATTTTTTAAAGATGTATATTTAGTAAACTTACCTGAAGATATCGCGCTATTCGTGTTAAGTGCAGCAGAAATTCATAAAACAAGCGGTTTACCTTCTATTCCAGAGGCAGGTAATCCACGATTAACCGGTAAAGCCAGCATGGATAGTGATGGTAATCTCAAGGTTCTTGTGGAAAATGGGTCACCGAGAACCCATACACTTTCCACCTTAGCCCACGAACTAACCCATATATGGCAATTTGAGAATTTACAAGTGGATCAGCTGCAAACGGAAGAACTTGAGGGATTTGCCTCATGGGTGGAAGTACACATGATGACCCAAATGGGAGAAGTACCGTATGCCAACATGCTGAAAGAACAACTAGAAAAAGATCAAGACCCCTATGGCAGGGGATACCGACTTATCGAAGAGAAATTAGCCATTCTCCCATACAATGCAACCCCATTTGACTTGTATGTACCTGATGAAGTTGAGATGTAATTAATAGAAAAAGCTTGGTGTGAATCGTTCATACCAAGCTATTTTTTTATTGGCAAAAAATAAGTTTGTAAAGTTACTACCTGATTAAATGTAAACTTAAATGAAATATTTGTTCTAATGACTGTTTTTCATGTAAAATAGGTAAATGAGACGTTAAGGAATTGTAAATAAACAAAACATGGGGGACATAAAGTGTCGTATGAATTGAAAAAAGGTATTAAATTGTTTGCACTAAATTCTAATCAAAGCTTGGCAAAGGAAATAGCGAAGCATTTAGGCTGTGAGGTTGGGAGGAGCTCGGTCACTCAATTTAGTGATGGAGAAATTCAGGTAAATATAGAAGAAAGTGTGCGCGGCTCCGACGTTTATGTTGTTCAATCCACTTCACACCCGAATAATGACCATATCATGGAGCTGCTGATTATGATTGACGCTCTAAAAAGAGCTTCAGCGAAAATGATTAATGTGGTTATTCCTTACTACAGCTATGCACGTCAGGATCGAAAAGCTAGATCCCGTGAGCCGATTACAGCCAAATTAATAGCGAACCTTCTTGAAAAATCAGGTGCTACCAGGGTGCTGACAATGGATTTTCATTCTCCGCAGGTACAGGGCTTTTTTGATATTCCAGTCGATCATTTAGTTGGAATTCCGATTCTCTCACAGTATTTTGAAAAAAAGGGACTTGAGGATGTAGTGGTTGTTGCGCCACATAACGGTTCTGTTGGTAGAGCAAGGAAGATGGCAAAGTACTTAGATGCTCCGATCGCCCTCATTGATCGACGACGTCCTGAACCGAATGTTTCCGAAATTTTTGAGATTATTGGGAATGTTGAAGGGAAAAATGCGATTATTGTGGATGACTTAATTAATACAGCCACAACGCAGACATTAGCAGCCAATGCTTTAGTAGAGCATGGGGCAAAGGCAGTTTATGCTTGCTGTACACACGCAGTACTCTCTCAATCTGCTGTACAAAAAATTGAATCATCAGCGATTCAAGAATTGGTTATTACGAACACGATTGAGCAGCCAGAAGAAAAGAGAATTGATAAAATTACGATGCTGTCTGTAGCCCCATTACTAGCAGATGCTATAGATCGAATTCATAATGAAAGAGCAGTAAGTCCTCTATTTGAATAAAGTAAAGCTGAAAGAGCCGTGATGATGACCACGGCTCATTCTTTATAAAAAATTAAATATTTTGAAGGGAAACATCATTCTTATTAATAGAACTAAATAAACGTATTTTGGAACGTACCATTTCTTTAACGGCTTCTCTTCCTACTCTTAGGAATAACCTAGAGTCTTGAATATCATCATGGCTATTAATAATTTTTCGTACTGCATTTGAAAAAGCCACTTGATTTTCTGTATTAACATTTATTTTTGATATTCCACACTCTATCGCTCTTTTAATATCCTGGTCGGGAATCCCTGAACCCCCATGCAGAACTAAAGGTACTGGAATTGTATTTGAAATATCTGAAATAACATCAAACTGTATGTTTGGTTCGATTTTATACATTCCGTGGGCTGTGCCGACTGCAACGGCAAGAGCATCAACCTTCGTATGATTCCAAAATTCGATTGCCTCTTCAGCACTTGGCAAGACGACTTCCTTTTCATTAACATGTATATTGTCTTCTGTTCCTCCAATTGTTCCTAATTCCGCTTCAACAGAAACCCCAACAGAATGAGCCGCTTCAACAACCTTTTTTGTAAGTGAGATATTCTCATTAAATGAATATTTTGATCCATCAATCATAACCGAGGAGAATCCAGCTCTAATACACTGCATGACAACTTCAAAACTACTGCCATGATCTAAATGTAGGGAAATTGTAACAGAACTATTTTTTGCAGCTGTCTCGGCAATCGCCATTACATAATCCATTCCCATATATTTAATGGTAGGTTCGCCAACCCCTAAAATAACGGGTGAATTTTCCTCTGTGGACGTCTCCACAATTGCCTGGGTAAATTCCATATTGATTATATTAAACTGTGGAACTGCATATTTTTCCATTTTCGCTTTCAAAAGCATATCGGTCATTGGTAAAAGTGTCATTTTGACATCTCCTTTATACTTTGATTAAGATAATTTTTTATTTTTTGTGATAGGACTTCCTCTGTAAAACCGAATTCTTCTATTAAATCATTTCCAGGTGCAGAAGCCGCAAACGTCTCTATACCAATATTTATACCTTTTTCACCTTTAACTGAGTCCCAACCGTATGGAGCGGCTAGTTCCAGAATAACTCGATGACGAACTTCAGAAGGTATGATGACTTCCTTATAAACTTGATCTTGTTCATTAAATAATTCTAGCGAAGGCATACTTACAATTCGAATCGAATAGCCCTCATTTGATAGGAGATTTCGAACTTTATCAGCGAGATGTACTTCTGAGCCCGTCGCAATGATTATGGCATCGATTTCTTTCTTTGATTCAAATTTATAAACATAACCCCCCCTACTTACGTTTTGATAGAGATTTACAGGGTTGGTAATGACAGGTAAATCTTGTCTAGAGAGAATGACGGCAGAAGGGCGATTGGTTTGTGAAAAGGCTGTTTTGTATACTTCAACTGTTTCGTTAGCATCAGCAGGCCTAAACACTAATAAATTTGGTATTAGTCTTAATGATGGGATATGTTCAATGGGCTGATGTGTAGGACCATCTTCGCCGTAATGAATGCTATCATGTGAATATATATAGGTAACTGGTTGATTCATTAGTGCAGACAACCTAATAGCTGGTCTCATATAATCTGAAAATACTAAAAAGGTAGCTCCATATGGTTTTAATCCTCCATATAAAGATAGACCATTTAAGATAGAGCCCATTGCAAACTCTCGAACTCCGAAGTGTAAATTTTGCCCACCATAATTAGCAGGACTAAAGTCTCCTTGATCAAATAAGTAGGTTTTATTGGAAGAGGATAAATCAGCTGAACCACCAATAAGGCTGATGTTAGACTGTGCAAAGGCATTTAGTACTTTTTCAGAGGCTTCTCTTGTTGAAATGAAGGTATTTTCTTGAAAGATTGGTAGTATGGACTTTTCTATTTCTATAGGATGTGAAAATATGTTCGTTAATAGGTTTGACTCCTCTGTATAATAATGTTGATAATCCTTAAATACTTCTTTCCACTTTATTTCCTTTTGTTCATTGGTATCGATATAGTCCTCAAAATGGTTTCTTACTCTGCTATCTACGAAAAACGGTTCATGATTCCATTGATAATTTTCCTTTACTAATCTAATTTCATTTTTACCAAGTGGGGATCCATGACTTGCGGATTTTCCACCTTTATTAGGACTTCCATAACCAATCATAGTTTTTACAATAATTAGGGAAGGTTTAGTTTCGTCTTTTCTTGCTTCTGCTAATGCTTCTTCAATAGCATGTACATCGTTTCCATCTTCAACGGTAAGAACTTCCCATCCCATGCTTTTATATTTATCTTCTACATTCTCTGTGAAAGAAAGACTTGTACTACCATCCAGTGAAATATCGTTTGAATCATAAAGAACAATTAATTTCCCTAATTTTAGATGACCAGCTAAAGAGGAAGCTTCTTGTGCAACTCCTTCCATTAAGTCACCATCTCCACATATTGAATAAGTATAATGATTGATTAACTTGAATTGGTCCTTATTAAATTTTGCGGCCATATATCTTTCTCCGATTGCCATTCCAACAGCCATTGAGAGACCTTGGCCTAGCGGGCCTGTTGTTGCTTCTACACCAGTGGTATGACCATATTCTGGATGTCCAGGTGTTTTGCTTTTTAACCTTCTAAAACGTTTTAAATCTTCTATAGATAAATTCATGTTGCTTAAATGTAGAAGACTATACAGCAGCATGGAGCCATGACCTGCAGATAATACAAATCGATCACGATTTATCCATTTTGGATTCTTTGGATTATAATTCATGATTTTTGTCCATAAAACATAAGCCATTGGAGCAGCTCCCATTGGCATACCAGGATGTCCTGAATTCGCGTGCTCAACCGCATCGATTGCCAGCATTCGAATGTTTGTAATAGATAAGTCATCAATAAATGAATAACTCATGTAAGTCCTCCTAATTGTTATAATTTACCCAATATTTATAATATTACAAATAGTAAGCGATTACAATAAAAAAGAAAAAAATAGTAAATAAAAGAAAAAAATAGAAAATTACACTTTACAAACTTAGAATAGTAAAATAAAATAAAGAAAAATTATGAAAATTCAAAAAACAAGAAAGTGTGAAGGGTATGATAACCACTAAAAGAATTGATAGCCTCATGAAATTTATTGAGGAGAAAAAAATGGTTAGTATAAATGAAATTGCTGAATTGTTAAATATTTCAGTTGTAACTGCCAGAAGGGATGTAGAGTATCTTGAAGAAATTACTCCTAATATTAAAAAGGTAAGAGGAGGAGCTGTTTGGAAGGAAAATGAAAGCGGTGACAAAGAAAATATTGGAAACATATCGAAGGATTACTTAAACGATCGTTTTCATAAACAAAGCAAAACAAATATAAAAGAAAAAAAACAGATAGCATTAAAAGCTTCTGCTTTGCTGAAAAGTGGAGATAGTATCCTGCTTGATGCTGGATCAACTTTATTTGAATTTGCGAAGAGTATAAGTCCTAATTTAACGATTACGGCTTTTATTACGGCAATGAATATTGCAGAAGTATTAGAAGATAGGGAAACCATTACAAAAATAGTATTAGGAGGAGTGTTCAGATCTAAAACAACGACGATGGTCAGTTCTATGATGGAGCAAATGATTTCTTCAATTTATGTAGATAAACTATTTATCGCAGCTACAGGTCTATCCTACACACATGGGTTTACCTGTAACGACATTTTAGAAGCAGATGTGAAAAAGCAACTTCTTAAATCTGCAAAAGAAGTTTACTGGCTTGTTGATTCATCAAAAGTTGGGAAAATAAGTTCTTTTCAAATTTCTCCTTTTGATTCGTCACACACGATTATTACGGACGATAATATCCAACCCGAAAATCAAAATGAACTGGAAAAATTGATGAATGTTATCATTGCATAATAACGAAGGAAGGTGAATTATGAACATATTTGTCGCTCAATCTGGCGGTCCTACGCCAGTTATTAATTCTACATTATATGGGGTTCTTGACCAATCAGAAGAGGTTGATGAGATCAAGAATGTGTACGCCTCTCTGAATGGATTAGAAGGACTCTTGAAAAATAACATTATCCTCTTAAATGATAAAGTGGACCTAATAAAAAAGGCGAAAGAACAGCCTGGAGCCATTTTAGGAGGATCAAGGTTGGAACTTACAAATGTAGATTTTGAAGAAATTGTAGATAAATTACTTGACCTTTCAATCGATGTTTTTTGTTACATCGGCGGAAATGGCTCCTCTACCACGATAAATAAAGTTCATGACATTTGTGAATCACGAAATGTTGGGATAAAGTGTATTTTTATTCCCAAAACCGTTGATAACGACATTTGCGGAACTGACCACACTCCTGGTTATTTAAGCGCTGCAAAGTTTTTAATCCAATCATTAAATCAAATAGAAGCAGATATTCGATCCAATTCCTTTCCTCCACAAATTGAGATTATGGAAGTGATGGGAGGAAATGCAGGTTGGTTGATTGGTGCAAGTGCTATAAGGAAAAAACACAGGTATGACTTTCCTCAATTAGTCTATTTACCAGAGAGAGAAACGTCAATCGATGAAATTTTGTCAGATATTCAATCAGCATTGAAAGAAAATACAAATATTTTAATAATGGTACCGGATCATATGAAACTCAAGTCTATTACTTCCGATATTACCATTCATAACCCAAGACAAAAGTACAACGGTGGCATAAGTTATAGATTGGCCCAGGAAATACAGCAGCATTTAGAAATAAAAACTAGTATTACAATCCCAAATAAATTATATAGAAGTTCAATGTGCTTGGTTTCACATCAGGATTTACATGAAGCTGAAATAATAGGAAGGGAGGCAATAAGAGTTGCTTTAAGAGGGGAAAGCGGGAAGATGATTGGGATTGAAAGGTCTTCTAATACCCCATATGAATACAAATTAACATGTGTTGATTTGTCAGAAGTTTCTGGAAAGGAAAGAACTTTACCATCCGATTTTTGGGATAATACAAATTTCATGCCAACAGATAAATTTAGAAACTATTTAAAGCCTTTGTTAGAAAAAGAGATTAATATGGAATCCAATTATGTAACAAATGAAAGTTTATATTAGGATGGGGGATTTAGATGAAAAATTTTAAGTTAATTACTTTAATTACTGTTTTATTGCTTTTGTTAACAGCTTGTGGACCTCCTTCAACTGCAAATACTTCAGAAGAAAAAAATAATGATAGTGGCTCCAAAACAAAAGAAGGAAAAACACAAATTCATTGGCTTCAGCATTGGGTAAATGAGCAAGGGCCAGATAAAATTAATGAAGTTAAAAAAGCATTTGAGGCGAAAAATCCAGATATTGAATTAATCATTGATGATCTTCCATTCGCACAAGAACATGATAAAATTTTGTCCTTAGATTTGGCAGGTAATCCACCAGATATTATCACAGCATCAGGAGCTTGGTTAACTGAATTTGCAGATGCAGGTATTATTGAACCAATTGATGAGCGATTTGCTTCATTACCAGAAGACATAAAAAAAGCAAATGAAGGGCCGATGATGCTTCCATATAAAGGGAAACTTTACGGTATTCCAGTTACGAATGGAAATATTGCATTGTTTTATAATAAAAAGCTTCTTGAAGAAGCAGGTGTAGAAGTTCCTACTACATGGGATGAATTTATGGAAGCTTCTATTAAACTAACAGATCCTAGCAAAAATCGATATGCCTTAACAGGAAACCTAGCGGCCGAACCTCCGACTGTCATCAGCTATGAGGTCATGCCCTTTATTTTACAAGCAGGTGGAAAGATCCTAGAAAATGGTAAAGCAGTATTTAACTCACCTGAGGGTGTTAAGGCTTTGAACTATTTGAAAGATTTAATAGTAACAAATAAGGTTAGCACTCCAGGCGAATTAAGTGCGGGTGAAAAGGAAAAAAGGGCAAACTTCTCCTCTGGAAATGTTGCTTTCATGTTTGAAGGTCCATGGGGGGTAAACATTCAGAAGAATTTAAATCCTGATTTAGATTTCGGTGTTGTGCCATTACCGAAAGGTGAAAAAACTGGTACGATCGCTCAAGGTTCTGTGTTAGCACTCAGTGCGAAGGGTAAGAACAAAGATGCTGCATGGAAGTTTATTGAATTTATGAGTAGTGCTGAAGGACAGTTATTATGGGATAAAGCTACAGGTTTCTTCCCTTATAACAAAGACACTATGAATGATCCGTTCTTTAAAGAAGATCCAAACTTGAAAGTATTTGTTGAGGAATTCGAAACCTTTGATCGCGTAGAAGTAATTGATCATTATTTACCTAATGCAGTGGATTTGAGGAAGCAATTCACTACTGAGATCCAAAACTTTATTACTGGTAAGAAAACTGCACAGGAAGCATTAGATGATGCAGCTGCTTACTGGAACGATGCTTTTGAAAAAAATAAATAAATGAAAAAATGTCAGAGGTTCATTTTGAGCCTCTGACACTATGGAGGAACACGATGAACAATAACCATGCGAGGAATGATCTAGTAGAATATTTTAGAAAAGTATCATTTATCCTACCTGCTATCACTTTACTGCTTTTGTTAACGGCGTATCCTTTATATCAGGTTATATTAATGAGCTTTTATGATTATACCGACAAGGCAAACCCAATATTTGCAGGGATAAAAAACTATACAGAATTTATTGTCGATCCGCTTTTTTGGAATGCATTGGGGAACACGGTCGTTTTCACAATTGTTAGTGTTTTCTCTGGTCTCTCAATTGGTTTAATTTTTGCCTTACTATTAAATCAACAAATCAACACAAAATTTAGGGCTATTTTTCGATCTGTATTAATGTTTCCTTGGTTAACTTCATCAACGGTTGTGGCCGCCATTTTCATGCTAATATTCAATCCATTTGGATTAGTAAATAAATTTCTAAGCAGCATAGGGTTTACTGAACTCTCCCAGACAGCATGGTTAGGGGATGAAAACACAGCACTACTAGCTGTAATCGTTGCGAATATTTGGAGAGGTTTTCCTTTTATGATGTTAATGCTATTAGCTGGTTTGCAAACCATTTCAAATGATTTATATGAAGCTGCTGAAATAGATGGTGCAGGATTTTTTAAGAAATTATTCTATATTACAATTCCGCAACTTAAAAATATTATTTTAACGTTAGTAATATTAGAGTTTATTTGGAATTTTAGATCATTTGATTTAGTTTTTCTAATGACTGGTGGCGGACCAATGAATAGCACAGAAGTCTTGTCTACATATATTTATCATCATGCATTTAGAACATTAGATTTTGGATATGCTTCTGCAACAGCTATCTTTATGCTTTTGATTATGGTCGCGTTATCCTTTTTCTATTTAAAATCTTCTATTAAGAAGGAGGGGGAATAATGTGTTTAGGAAAAACAAATTTGGTGTCTATTTATCACTAATAGTACTTGGCAGCATTGCGATGGTTCCAATTTTTTGGATGATTAGCATTGCATTTCGAACCAATCCAGAAGTATTTGCTTCTCCACTAAAATTATTACCCCCAACATTTACTTTAGATGCATTTAGCACGGTATTTGAAAACAGAGAATTAATTCAATTATTTATTAATAGTTATATTATTGCTCTATCGGTAACGTTTATTTGCATCATTGCTGCTGCGATGGCGGGTTATGGGTTCTCTCGGTTTGATTTCAAAGGAAAAAGGTCAGCTTTAATTTACATTCTATTAACTCAGATGTTCCCTATGGTTCTTTTGGTAATCCCCTACTTTTTGTTCATTACACGAGTGGGTTTATATAATACCTATTTTGCCTTAATTTTGGCATATACTTCATTTGCACTACCATTTTCGATCATGATGATGAGAGATTTTATTAATACCATTCCAAAAGAATTAGATGAGGCAGCAAAAATAGATGGATGTGGTCCACTTAAATCATTTTTTTATATAATATTACCCCCATGTCTGCCAGGATTAATTGCTACTGGTGTCTATACATTTATCCTAGCTTGGAATGAATTTTTATTTGCAGTCATTCTAACCAATTCTATTGAGGTTAGACCACTAACGATTGGAATTGGGATGTTAATTGGTGAGTTTACAACAGAATGGAACGCCTTAATGGCTTTATCCTTTATGTCGAGCGCACCACTAATCATAGTCTTTTTATTTGTTCAAAAATATTTTCTTCAAGGACTTACAGCAGGGAGTGTTAAGTAAATCAGAGGGAGAGTTTCTATGCAAAAAAAATTGTTATATAAATCTATCAAATCAGAACAACCATCACTTGTTCGTGTTATGCCAGAAGAATCAGGTCTACAGTTTGTTGGTTTTGAAGCGTGTAAAATTCAAAAAGGGGAAACGATTAAGAGAGAAGCCAAGGAAAATGAAATTTGTGCTGTAATTTTAAGTGGAAAGGTGAAAATTACTACGAAGGAACTGACATTTGATGATATAGGTAATCGATTGGATATTTTCGAAAAAATC
Organism: Neobacillus driksii; assembly: GCF_013409995.1. GTDB lineage: Bacteria > Bacillota > Bacilli > Bacillales > Cytobacillaceae > Neobacillus > Neobacillus driksii. The sequence continues at coordinate 305,620 of NZ_JACCBX010000002.1, read as the reverse complement.
CCCCCTTATGCTCTTTATGTGACTAAAGATGATTGTTGTGAAATGGAAGCCCTAACAGAAGTGGTCGAAATTGCATTCTGTTCTTCACCTTCAGCAGGTAGCTATCCAACGAGAGTAATCAAACCAGCGGATGTAGAAGTGATTGAAAGGGGTAAGGGTAATATGAAAAGGTATGTTCATAATATTCTTCCAGAAGATAGGGAGGCAGATAGTCTCCTAGTTGTAGAGGTATTTACTCCTGAAGGCAATTGGTCAAGTTATCCCCCTCACAAACATGATGTATTAAATTTACCTGTAGAGACCTTGCTCGAAGAAACTTACTATCATCGAATGAAACCAGATAAAGGTTTTGCATTTCAAAGGGTATATACAGACGATCAAAGCATTGATGCAGCTTTTGCCATTAAAGATGGAGATGTAGTTGTCGTGCCAAAGGGGTACCATCCTGTAGCTGCAAGCCCGGGACATGAACTATATTATCTAAATGTTATGGCCGGTCCTACGCGCTTGTGGAGATTCCATAACGATAAAGACCTTGAATGGCTATTAAATAAATAGCAAAAAATGGTGTAACTGATAGATTTAATGTGTGGAGGTAGATTATATGGATTCTTTAGTTTTTAAACACGATCGTTCATTGGATTTAATTGCGATTGGTCGTTTATGTATTGACCTAAATGCGAATGAAACACAACGTCCGATGGAAGAGACAAAGACATTCACCAAATATGTCGGTGGTTCCCCAGCGAATATAGCTATTGGTACTTCGCGTCTTGGAATGAAGGCTGGTTTTATTGGAAAGGTATCAGACGATCAAATGGGGCGTTTTATTCTACAGTACTTAAAAGAGAATAACATTCAAACTGATCATATTTTCACTGATAAGACGGGTGCCGTTACAGGTCTAGCTTTTACTGAAATAAAAAGCCCTACCGAGTGCAGTATATTAATGTACAGGGATAATGTGGCAGATTTGAAGCTTGATGCCTTAGAAGTTTCTGAAGAATATATAAAGCAATGTAAGGCATTATTAGTTTCAGGTACCGCATTAGCCAAGAGTCCATCAAGAGAAGCGGTATTTCTAGCATTAGAGTATGCAAGAAAACATGATGTAGTGGTTATATTTGATCTAGACTATCGACCATACACATGGGAATCCGAAACTGAGACTGCCATCTATTATCACTTAGCTGCAGAAAAATGTGATGTTATAATCGGAACCCGTGAGGAGTTTGATATGATTGAAAAAATCAGAAATTTTGGTGATTCTACTAATCTAGCTACAGCAGAACGGTGGTTTTCCTACCAAGCAAAACTCGTTGTAATCAAACATGGCGGGGGAGGTTCAATTGCCTATACCAAGGATGGCAGTCAATATCAATGTGGGATTTTTAAGACAAATGTACTAAAAACATTTGGCGCAGGTGATTCCTATGCATCTGCCTTTATATACGGATTAATGAATAGATTCAGTGTTTTAGAATCTATGAGGCTAGGAAGTGCAGCTGCATCAATTGTTATTTCCAAGCACAGTTGTTCCGACGCCATGCCAACATTAGATGAAATACAAGGTTTTATGGAAAATGCGGAAGAAGTATTAGCGACTGCAACCTAAAATGGAAAGATATATTACACTGAAATTGATCGATAATCATGAAAAGGAGAAAAATATTCATGACAAAAACAACAGTCAAAGTTGTACAAAATTATATAAATGGTGAATGGGTAGAGGCAACAAGGACTAAGACAGAGCCTGTCTATAATCCAGCAACAGGAGAGATCATTGCAAACGTTCCACTATCCACTAATGAAGATGTGGTAATGGCTGTAAAAGCTGCTCAAGAAGCATTTCAAAGTTGGTCTCAAGTTCCTGTACCAAAACGAGCAAGAATTCTTTTTAAATATCAACAAATTCTGGTCGATCACTGGGATGAACTTGCAAAATTAATTACCGTTGAAAACGGGAAAAGTTATAACGAAGCCCATGGTGAAGTTTTACGTGGAATTGAATGTGTTGAATTTGCAGCGGGTGCTCCTACGTTAATGATGGGTAAACAACTTCCAAATATTGCAACTGACATTGAGTCTGGAATGTATCGATATCCAATAGGGGTTGTGGGTGGAATCACTCCATTTAATTTTCCGATGATGGTACCATGCTGGATGTTCCCACTTGCAATCGCATGTGGTAATACCTTTGTCTTAAAGCCATCGGAAAGAACTCCTCTATTAGCAAATCGCCTTGCTGAGTTGTTTGAAGAAGCGGGATTACCAAAGGGTGTACTGAACATTGTGCATGGGGCACATGATGTGGTAAATGGATTACTTGAGGAAAAACAAATCAAAGCGATTTCATTTGTTGGTTCACAGCCTGTTGCTGAATATGTTTATAAAAAAGGAACAGAGAATTTAAAACGTGTACAAGCGTTAGCTGGTGCAAAGAACCATTCCATTGTTTTAAATGATGCTGATCTTGATCTTGCCGTTACGCAAATCACATCTGCAGCTTTTGGTTCTGCAGGAGAAAGATGTATGGCTGCTTCGGTAGTGACCGTTCAAGAAGGAGTGGCAGATGTATTGGTGAAAAAATTAAAAGAAGCTGCAGACAATATAATTATAGGTAATGGTCTAGATAGGGATGTATTTTTGGGGCCAGTAATTCGTGAAGGTCATAAAGAGCGTACGTTAAATTATATTGCTACAGGTGTTCAAGAAGGAGCACAACTTGTTCGTGACGGCAGAGAAGATGATGCAGTAAATGGAGAAGGCTTCTTTGTAGGACCAACGATCTTTGATGATGTTACAGAAGAAATGAAAATATGGCAGGACGAAATTTTTTCTCCTGTTTTATCGGTTATCCGTGTAAAATCTTTAGACGAAGCTATTAAAATAGCCAATAAATCTAGATTCGCAAATGGTGCCTGCATTTATACGAAAGATGGGGGGAGTGTTCGGAAATTTCGAGAAACGATTGATTCAGGAATGTTAGGTGTTAACATAGGGGTGCCAGCACCTATGGCATTTTTTCCGTTTTCTGGATGGAAAGATTCATTTTACGGTGATCTTCATGCAAATGGGACAGATGGTGTAGAGTTTTATACAAGAAAGAAAATGTTGACTGCACGTTGGTAGTCTAGTAAGAAACATAAAAAAAGCTGAAACGAAAACGTTTCAGCCCAGGCTGTCCAGAAACTCTCGATTGCCTTTTATTTTCCCTCAAATCTTTAACAATTCACCGCGTTAATCTGATATAATATAATTAATAATTATAGGCCGGTGGATTGAATGTATAAGCCAAAAAAAGAGATTCAAAATGAAGCAGAATTTGTTTTTATTGACGATTTGGTACCACAGGATCATCTTCTTAGAAAAGTTGATAAATACATAGACTTTTCTTTTATTGGTGAAAAGGTCCGTCCATATTACTCAGAAAAAAACGGGCGTCCTTCGGACCCTATACAACTTTTCAAGATGATGTTTATAGGATATTTTTATGGAATTCGTTCTGAACGCCAATTAGAACGGGAAATCCAGACAAACGTAGCTTATCGATGGTTCCTAGGATTAAAACTAAATGATCCAGTACCGGATCATTCAACTATAAGTTGGAATAGACGTACTCGTTTTAAAGAAACAAATATTTTTCAGGAGATTTTTGATCAGATCGTTTTTCAGGCCATTAACCACAAAATGGTTGGCGGAAGAGTTTTGTTTTCTGATTCTACCCATCTAAAAGCAAACGCAAATAAACATAAATTTACTAGGGTAGAAGTTGAAGTTGAAACACGTGAATACATAGAAGATTTAAACAAAGCAGTGGAAGAAGACCGAGTGAATCACGGAAAAAAGCTTTAAAGGATAAGGAGGTGAAGGAAACTAAAGAAATACGAAAGAGCACAACTGACCCAGAATGTGGATTCATGTCTCGCGATAATAAGCAGGAAATGTTCTGTTACCTTGATCATCGTACCACGGATATGAAATTTAATATCATTACTGATGCCTTTGTTACGCCTGGAAATGTCCATGATTCTGTTCCTTATTTATCCCGCCTCGATCGTCAAATCGAAAGATTTGGTTTTGACGTAGAAGCAGTGGCACTTGACTCTGGTTATTTAACAAATCCAATTTGTAAAGGTCTTAGTGATCGTAATATATTTGGAGTAATTGCTCATAGAAGATATCAACCCACAAAAGGGCTCTTTCCAAAATGGAAATTTCATTTCGATAAAGAACTTGATATCTATATATGTCCTAATGGAGAAGAATTGTCTTATAGTACCACAACAAGAGAAGGATATAGAGAGTATAAATCTGACTCTAAGAAATGTGCCAACTGCCCACTCCTGCAGGAGTGTACTAAATCGAAAAATACGCAAAAAGTAGTTACTCGACATGTATGGGAGGAACACAAAGAAAAAGTCCGCCTCAACAGGCTTTCTAAATCGGGTAAAATGCTTTATAAATTTAGAAAAGAAAAAGTAGAGCGAAGCTTCGCAGATTCAAAAGAACTGCATGGGCTTCGCTATGGCCGGTTACGGGGATTGCAAAATGCTAGTGAGCAGGTTTTACTTACAGCAGCCTGCCAAAACATGAAAAAGATCGCCACACACCTAGCTAAGCTAGCATAGGCGTGGCGATCTTTATGATTACTCAACTTTTTATTAAGCATTTAAGGAAAAGAAGACTTTTGGTTAAGAAAAAATACTACTTTCTCAACAATCTGAGCTGAAACGAAAACGTTTCAGCCTTTTATTATGTTGTTACAGTTAATCCGGTTAAATTCCAATTTTCTTTTCTAACATTCCAATCTTTTTAGTTCCTTCGATTAAAGTGTATTCATTCTTTTTGTAAGCAAACCAATACGCCATTCCGATAAAGAGCGCTCCGCCAACGGCATTCCCTAAGAAAACTGGAATAAAGTTACCAATATAATCCATCCATGTGAGATGTCCAGCAAAAATCGCTGCTGGTATGACAAACATGTTGGCCACAACGTGTTGGAAACCAATCGCGACAAAAGCCATGGTCGGGAACCATATACCCGCAATTTTACCCATCATATCTTCACTTCCATACGATAACCACACGGCTGCAGCCACTAGCCAGTTACAACCTATACCTGAGACAAATGCTTGAAGAAAGGTAGCCTCTACCTTATGTTCAGCAATATGAACTGTACTATCCAAATAAACGCCTGTTTCAGTTAATCCTACAATATGTCCGAAAAAGTAAGCAACGAAAATGGCACCCAAAAAATTGCTCACCGTGATGAGAAACCAGTTTTTCACAACTTGTTTTGTATTAATTTTATTTGCAAACTTTGCTAATGGAACCACCATCATATTTCCTGTGAGAAGTTCCCCGCCTGCGATTAATGTAAGGATGAGTCCAATCGGAAAGACAGAGGCACCTAGAATTGCGCTAAGTCCAGATAAACCCTCGGATAAGGGAGCTGTAACACGTATATATAATAGGAATCCTAATGAAATAAATGCACCTGCCTGGAAACCCAACAGCATCGTTGTTAATAATGGATAACTTGTCTTTTTTACTCCATTTTTAATTGAAATGTCTAATATTTGATTGGGTTTGTATAATGACATAACAGTATTTCCTTCTTTCTACCAGCTTGTATTGTGAAGAACATCACATATTGATTCGTCTTTATTTTAACGTAATACAGCATAAGAAGCTGTGAACATTTCATTAACTTTTTGTTTATTGAAGACCTGTCCACACTTTGCTGCTTTCCCCGGTGCGTAAGCTAATATAATAACGCGCAAAATGAAGCTTTTGGACTTGTAAATCTATAAGCCATGTCAACAGGTACCCCTGTTATTACTACGAAATCCGGTGGAATACCTGAAATTATTGAACACGGAAAAACTGGTTTTATAATAGATCCATCTAATATTCGAGAAGACTTGACTAAACACATCCTCAACTTACTATCAAATCCTTTAAAACTACAGCGAATGGGCAAGAAATGTGTTTTACGGATAAGAAACAATTTTACCTGGTAGCATAAGGTTGATTGACAGTTAAAGCTTTACCGACAAAAGCAGGAAGAATAAAATGTAAAAAACAAAAGTCACAGGCATTGCTGTGGCTTTTTTTTTGACTTTTAAAGTCACTTTTTTTGCATATATACCGTGGCTTCAAACCAGTCTTATGAATGATAAATTAATTATTTATTTAGGGTTTTGTTATTTTAAGAAAAAATACTAAAATAGATAATAAGTCTGTTTGTATTTTAATAGGTTATAATCAATATTATTAGTATTGTGTGGAACATTGGTATGGGGGAATGGTTTAATGGCTGCAGTGAAGTCGGTAAAAATTGATGGTGAAAATATACATATCTTTAATAGCGTGATCTATATCTTTGAGTCCCAATCGGGGTATACGCTTGAATTAGATTTAATTGTCAGCGAAGTTACGGTAAGAAAATATAAACAAGAGCAAACACTAATCATTGAGATTGAGCTTGAGGACGGTAGAAGCATAAATTCGATTATGCACCTAAAAACACTTCCTGGTGGATTACCACAGCTTAATTTATTTTGTGATTTAGGTGATATTGATGAGTATGAAGATTTTGATAGAGTCGATGAAAATAGTTCATGGTTTCCGAATGTAGAAAAAGGAATTACATTAGAAGAGATTAGAAAAGTTGAAATGCCGAATGAGAACATTAGCCTAAAATTAAATCTGCCTATCGATCAGGTTGAATGGTTAAAAAAGCAAAAAAGAGCTAGTTTAAATGAAATGGTAAAAGTGTTTATATCTGAATATTGGAAAAAACTAGAATAAAAGGTTAATGAAGGATTTATATCTTGTAGGAAGTGGAATAAATATATTATCGCATTATACTATTTTTATAATAAAGGGGTGGTACTCAAGGTTTCATGGTGTGGAAATCAATGTTGCGCATGGATTCTTAATACAAAATTTCATTTCTCCATTCTTCAATCAGCGTACAGCACAATGGGGAGGGAACCTTAAAAACCGCTTGCGATTTCCTCTCCCGGGGGTCCAGAAGTTATAAAAGTAATGGAGAAGCATGCTACAAAACCGTTTATTCTTGGATATAGAATTGCTCATGAAGAGTCTTCACTAGAGAATGGATTGCGAATAATCTTCGAATCTTCTTTAAAGAAGGATACATTGAAGAAGCTATCCATGATGAGTTAAAAGTTCTTAGGAGACCAGTGGATATAATTGAATCCTTTACTGCAGAGGAAATTCGAACGTTATTAGCAGTAATAAACACAGATACCTACACAGGATTTGGAGAAGCTTTGATTGTTCAATTTCTTCCTGATACGATGGTACGGATTTCATAATTCCGGCTCATAATGTTAAGAGCAAATTTACATTTTCATTAAGTTATCAAGGCCAATAATCTCATTAATAAAAGAATCGGTTACCACTTCATCAGTAGAAAACGTCTCCATACCTGAACCTATGTCAAAAGCTACTTTTCCATAATTTTGGGCAATATGCGAGGCAAGAATAACGGCATTAACCCCTGCTGAAAGAAAACATATGTCATAGGTGAAATCGTTTAGTTTTTCTTTTACATTCGGAATATCTTCATATTCATAAATTGGAATGGCGCCCACAATGGTGCAGCCTAAATCTTTAGCGTATTTCTCTTCAAGTGAACTCTTGGCTTGCGGAGCTCGGGAACCAATCAATAATACTCTTCTGCCTTTTAAAATTTGTTTGAATTTTTCTTCCTGCGATTTCATAAACACTCTTCGAATATTAGCCTCAAAGATGGTATTAGGCTGGATATTGTAGAGGGTGAACACTCGTTCTGTAATCGTTTTCGCGTTGGGTTCTAACGTATTATATCCAACTATATCTGCCGCTTTTACTGCCTCAAGGGCTTGTTTCTGTGCCTCGGGGTTAGGAAATCGAATGCCCCGATGATAAAATCCTTTCTTAATTCCTTTATTTGCAATTTTTGCTTCCCTGCGAAGGTGGGTTTGAAAGTTCTGTAAAACAGGATCGGAATTAAACATGCCTTGACCTATTATCACCGCTTCTGTTTGTCCTACTGAAATGATGGAACACGGTTGTTTTTTATTTAGAGAATCTAGAATACGGTCCATTAATTGAGCACTGCTTAGTTGTTTTGTATCCATACGTTCTTCCCCTTCAAAGTAAAGTAAGTGCGCATTTCTAATAAAATATGTTGGTTATGGAATGAATGTGAACAAAATAGGTCTTTATAAATTGTCAAAGAAAGAGGGGAGTCAGCAGGCAGATACACATGGAATTTTAAAACCATTTTGCCCAAGGCAATAACACTCCGGGTGAATAAATTAATTAAGACAGATTACTATTGAATTTATTTAGAAAGGTAATTACTGGGATAACATTACAATGGTTAGGGATGTGATTATTTGGTAAGAGCCTTAATTGGAAACACGGGTTTAGTTGGAGGAAACCTTTTAAAACAAACGCGATTTGACAGGCTATTTAATTCTAAAAATATATCTGAAGTTCGAGGGAACGAATTTGAATATGTAATATGTGCTGGAGCTTCAGGTGTTAAATGGAAAGCTAATAGGGAACCAGAAAAAGATTTGGAGAACATTAAGAGTTTAACTGACAATCTTCAGTCAATTAAAGCCAACAAGTTTATCTTGATTTCCACTGTGGATGTGTACCAAAGCCCCCTAAATGTGAATGAAAAATCTCCAATATTATTAGAAGGTTTAATTCCATACGGGAGGCATAGGAGATATCTCGAGGAATTTGTGCAAAATAAATTTGCTAATCATTTAATTATCCGGTTGCCGGCTTTATTTGGGCATGGTCTAAAAAAGAACTTCATATTTGATTTAATTCATAACCATTGTCTAGAATGGACACATAAAGATAGTAAATTCCAATTTTATAATCTAGAAAATCTTTATAACGATATTCAATTAGCAGAGGATCATCAACTCAAGTTACTAAATATTACGTCAGAACCCCTGTCTGCACAATTGGTAGCAAAAGAATGCCTTGGTATTGATTTCCAGAATGAAACCAAGGGAGAGCCAGCGAAATATAATGTGAAAAGTATGCATTTCCCTGTTTTTGGAGGAGAGAATGGATACTTATATTTAAAGGAAGCGGTTCTCAAAGACCTTAAGGAATTCATCCACCTGGAAAGATCGAAATTCTGACCAGGCCCCAAAAAAGCACTTGAGAAAAACCATTTGTTTTTCTCAAGTGCTTTTTTGTATTTGATATTCCAATTATGATCGCTTAATATGAAAGATTTGGTCTCTTTCCTTATAGACTTTAATCTGTTTTATTTGATAGGTCGATTGATATTGATTCCTTAATAGGAACGAGAGATACATCATTTTAATAAACAAGAAGAACAAAAAGCCCAAAAGGATAAATAAATCAGAACCGTACCTTACAGTGAAGTAAGCGAATGGTATAAGGAATAGACACAGAGCGATTAAAAAATATCTAAGTCTAAAATAGAGTAATTTGAAATATAGAGCGTTAAAAATTCGATCTTTACTGTGAGTATATATTTTTACATTGTTAACAGGGGTATAGTTGATGGCCGAAAATGCATATCCCGACAAGGCGTATAAGGAATCCCTAAAAAGATTTTTATTAATCTTTTTAATCCTTATAAAGGTCAAAATTTGATTAATTGCTCTTCTTGAAATCACTTTTATAGGTCCACTTGGTAAGTTCTTAGGAAAATGAATAAGCCTGTTGACTAATATCCCTGAAAAAGAATTCAATGCACTTTTTTCCTTTGGCCGTGCAAAGATGATATCATAGCCTGATTTGGTTTTTATAAACATTTCCTCAAGTAAAGTAACTGGATAATTGCAGCGAACTGAGTCGATTTCAAATACATAATCCCCCATAGCCCTATCTAATCCGGCAATCATTCCATTTTCCAACCCATGCCGATAGGCCAAATCTAAAATGATAAAATGACCATTAAGATCACTAACTTCTTTTTCTAATAATGACAGATTCCGTCCCTTTATTGAATCATTAACTAATAGAATTTCATAATTAGCAAATGTTTGATTTACATAGGGTGTTATTGTCTTCAAAAAATGAGAAATACAGCTTTCCTCTTCATTACCAATATAAACAACAAAAGAAACGAAGGTTTGAATCATTACAGCACTTCCTCTAGATCATAAATCGTATTTACCTTACCCGATAATATAGTCATAAAATATGGATTTTTACTATGTTCTTGGAATAGCGTCGGTCTTGCATCGTCGATTTCGGAACTTGAGATAATCGTTTTAATGGCAAACAGGGACCTAGCAAAAGAAAAGTCAACTTGTTCATTAAAATACATTTTTGCCTGTTGTTTCATATATGGCCATGAGCTCAAAGGTCGAACCGGGCAATCATTACAATTTTTCAAGTCAGTTGGAGTACAATCTTCTCTGAAATCCTGGCACTTAAATGTCGGCAATGATTCGTTGGAAGGACAATGAGGTGTATATTTGACAGAAGATAGGGAGTGAAGGCCTGTTAACCCAAAAGGCATCAAGGAAAGAAAAGGACCATCCATGATCGTTAATCCAACATTTTCGAGAAATTGATTAGGCTGTACAAGAATCATTTCGCATAACTCATATTTTAGTGGAATAAAAGGTAAATTGAATTTATCCAAAATAATATTAGTGGAAGCATAGGTGGCATTAAGGACTGCAGGGGTCGAGATGGAAAGATCATCCTTAAACGAAAGTTTATATTGGCTATCGACAACCTCTGCTTCAATTAAGTTTAATCCCCAAAAAAAGGATACATGCTTTATTTGTTTTAGTTGTTCTAAAAACCAATCCCTTATTTTTTCCGAATCAAATGAAAATTCGTCTGTTTCAAAAGCGGCTTCTACTCGGTTTTTATTAAAATAGATTCCTGGCTTTATGCTCTTTAAGGGAATATCAATATAATCACAAAAATTTTCAAATTGGGTTGGACTCACTAAGGAATCAGAAATGGATATCCCGTATATTTTTGTAAACTTATTATTTATCGCAAAGGAAAAATCATTACAAAACCTCTCGTAATTCAAAGTAGATCTAATGGCTGTAGATATACTTCTTGGATAATGATAACCTTTATGAATCCTTGCTTGATTAATATAGCTTGCCCTTTTAAAAGGGGAATCCTCAATATCAATTAAGGCTACTTGATGTTTTTTTTTAGCTAACAAAAGGGCAGCGTACATTCCAAATATACCTGAACCAAATATGACATAATCAAATTCCTTGTGTACCATTAATTCTCTCCTTTGACGTTCGTGACTTCATAGCCTCGTTCATTTCCACCTTCTTCAGCAACCCATAATAAGGGTTGTGTGGGTTTCAATCTCTTCACCCTCTTTTTTTTGCTATGTTAGCCTGGATGTTGACTTTTTTAACACACAGCTTTTTATTTTTATGAGTCATTTTCTTAAGTAATATATGCATGTCTATCTGTAATGCCATAGATAAAAGCTCTCTTTCCATGTTCCATTCATCCTAAAGTTAGATAATTGAAGATCTTTCTTTACGTTCTATGACTTTAACCGTCAGAAGCAAACTTCGTACCAGCGTGATTTCCAGGACCGTGACTCCCTTAACAACGACTTTCCCTTGTTAAGAGACATCAGCTTACTCTTGCCCCTAAATGTTTAAGACCAAAATTACATTTTCATCAAGTTATCAAGGCCGATAGTGTCATTAATAAAAGAATCGGTTACCACTTCATCAGTCGAAAACGTCTCCATGCCTGAACCAATATCAAATGCTATTTTTCCAAAGTTCTGGGCAATATACGAGGCAAGAATAACGGCATTTACCCCCGCTGACAGAAAACAAATGTCAAAGTTGAAACCGTTTAGCTTTTCTTTTACATTCGGAATATCTTCATATTCATAAATTGGAATGGCGCCCACAATGGTGCAGCCTAAATCTTTAGCGTATTTCTCTTCAAGTGAACTCTTGGCTTGCGGAGCTTGGGAACCAATCAATAATACTCTTCTGCCTTTTAAAATTTGTTTGAATTTTTCCTCCTGCGATTTCATAAACACCCTTCGGATATTGGCTTAAAATATTTCATTTGGCTGGATGCTGTAGAGTGAGAAAATTCGCTGAGTAATCGTTCTTGCATTTGGTTCTAGCATGTTATAGCCAATGATATCTGCCGCTTTTACTGCCTCTAGAGCTTCTTTCTGTGCCTGGGGATTAGGGAATCGAACCCCCCGATGATAAAATCCTTTCTTAATTCCTTTATTGGCAATCTTTGCTTCCCTGCGAAGGTGGGTTTGGAAGTTCTGTAAAACAGGATCGGAATTAAACATATCTTGTCCGATTACAACCGCTTCCGTTTGTCCTACAGATATGATGGAAGACGGTTGCATATTATTTAAACACTCCAAGATTTCGTCCATTAATTGAGAACTGCCTAATTGTTTTGTTTGCATACGTTCTTCCCTTTCCAAGTAAAGTAAGTGCGCATTTCTAATAAAATATGTTGTTTAGGGAATGGATGTGAACAAAATGGTGTTTATACATTTTCAAAGAAAGAGGGAATCAGTAGGCAGAAACACAGGGAAAATTTAAAACCATTTTGCCTAAGCCAATCACACCCCGGCTGAATAAATTAATTAAGACAGATTACATTTTGTATTGCTCGGATACAACATTCATTTTAGGAGGTCAATAAATTTGAAGGATATTTCCATTCTCATTCCTTACAGGCCAGATAATGGACCGCGGGATAAAGCATTTGATTGGGTGAAGAAGTTTTACCAGGAGTTCCTGCCGGATGCAGAATTATGTATAGGCAGTTGCAAATATCGAATGTTTTCCAGGTCGCAAGCCATAAACGATGCGGCATCCAAAGCAACAAGAGACGTTTTTGTCATTGTGGATTCAGATGTTTTCTTTAACCCAAAACTTATTGAAAAATCAGTTGACCTATTAGATCAACATCCATGGGTCATTCCTTTTGACAAGGTTCATATGATTTCCGAAAAAAGTACTCTTGAACTATATAAAACAAAACCTGAAGTCCCGCTCAAAAAAGAGCTGGAATGGACTATCAAAAGCGGGCATCATGGATTTAATATTGTTCCCAGAAAGTATTTTGAGAAAGTAGATGGATTTGATGGAAGGTTTTGTGGCTGGGGTGGAGATGATGATGCATTCGCTTATTCAATGAATACGATGTGTGGTGAATATAAAATATTAAATGAAGCAATTTTCCATTTATGGCACCCTCGACGAAGCGGGCAAGGCTGGCACCCCCGAAATAGAAGAAAAGACGAAATAACGGGGGATAATTTTGATTTATTTAAAAGATATAAAAGGGCAAATGGAGATCCCCGGGCGATGCAGCGTCTTATTGATGAAAGAAAAACGGATCAGTGTGGACAATGTTATGAACTCTAACCGATTTTTCCATGGGAAAATGAATCAATTCATATTGGGGGGGATCGCTGTTGAAAAAGTTAAACATTCTTGTTATTACCGGTGATTTCAGCAAATATGTATCTCCAGAGTTTCATCATTTATTAAATGAAGTGGGAAAGTTATCAGAGTTAACACTTTGGCATGAACCTGGTGATATAAAGGATATCCTTAACACTCTCCCATCACGCCCCGATTTTATTTTTATCAATGAATTTGGTGAAACCAATACACCAAAGGTGTCCGGACTAGAATCATTAGACATCCCATTCGCTGTCAATATGCACGATATCCATTATCATAAAGCGCAACGAAGAGAACAACTGAAATCTTTAAATGCAAGAGCGATCTTTATTTATTATCGAGACAAATTTGAGGAATGGTACCCAGAGTATGTAAGTAAAATGAGATGGTTGCCGCACCATGCCAATACTAATATCTTCAAAGATTATGGGCTGAAGAAAGAGATTGATTTTCTTTTAATGGGTGCAGTACATTCAAGAATTTATCCATTGAGATATAAAATTCTTAAGACCATGCAGAACAAACCCGGTTTTGTTTACCATGAACATCCTGGTTACCGCAATATCGAGAACCATGAAAAATACACCACATTTGCTGGTGAAAAGTATGCAAAAGAAATAAATCGGGCCAAAATCTTTTTTACATGCAATTCAATATATAAATATACGGTAATGAAATATTATGAAGTTCTCGCATGCAAGACATTATTGTTAGCGCCTGTCTCTCCAGAAATCATTGATTTAGGATTGATTCCAGGTAAACATTTTGTTGCTATAACGGAAAAGGATTTTCTAGAAAAGGCTGAGTATTACTTGCGCCATGACAAAGAAAGGGAAACAATCGCTCAAGAAGGGTATCAATTCGTTCGTAAACAGCACTCCACTGTCCAGCGTGGACGTCAGTTTGTAGCGATGATTAAAGACCTTCTAAGTGAATCATGAAATGGGAGCTGATAATATGAAATCGCATCCTATAGAAGACATTACTTCCTCTGAGATGACTAAGCTTCTAGGATTAAAACATGCAGAAATTGTAGACCGGGAATTAATTCTTAAAAACAGTGACACTAAAAAAATTGAGAAAATTAGATTGAGGATAAACTCAGGAAAAGATACAAAGGATTATTTCGTTAAATATGGAACCACACCTTCATTTATAAAAGAAATATTATTTTATGATGCACTTTCTCAACCAGTAAGAGACCACATAACTAAACTATTTTCATATCAATTTAACCCAGCAAGATATATCATGATTTTTGAATGGATAGATGGGGGAAATCCTGATTTTTCGAACAAAAATGTTATCTCAAACGTTTTTAGGGATTTAGGAGTTTTTGCAGCTAGCTATGAGGATCCCATTATTAAATATCAACACGGCAACGCAGGTGCCCTTTTAACTGGAAATACTCATTATGGTAAGGATAAGGTAGAAGATCTGGTTAATGATGTATTTGTAAGGAAAGAAAATTTTAATATCTTCTTGGAATTATCCGGACTAGCAAAAAGAAAAACCAAATCGGTTAACAGCATAGGCGGAGAAAAATTGGCAGTATTTCTAATGAATTGCGAAAATGGGTTAATTGACCTTATTATAGATACCATTTACCATATGCCTCTCACCATTCATCCGGGGGATGTATCTAAATTTAATCTGTTAATCAGAGAGCCGAATAATCAAACAGTGGTTTTGGATTATGAAAATATCAAAATAGCCCCAATGTGCATGCTGATGGAATACATTGGCGAAAAGGATATTCATGTTCCTTCGGAGAGCCTTTCAACATTGGCTCTGCAATCATATTTGAATGGCTGGAATTTAAAAACCGAAAATAAAATCGATTGGAGAAGCTTTTATAATAGTTACATTTGTAGCAGGATCATGTACAAATTCTATCTATTGGGGTGGTGGCTAAAAAAAGAAGGTTCAAAGAGGGATCCAGGGAGGGAATGGATCTTAAACCATGTAAATGATTTATCTTTTCTAATAGATCAGATCGAAAAAATTAATTAAAAATCATAATAGAATCACTGGGATCTTCCTCCCACCATTATTTTTCTGCAAAAAAGAGTAACGTTCACATATGAAAATAGGGACATCTGTCGTGTGCAAGGACTTTTTTTAAAGTAAAATGGTTGCAAAATTTGAATCTGTCAAGGTAGAAGGCACTCCGCATTATATACTTTCAAATAGGAAAGCGGGAACTGGGTTGGAAACCTTCTTATACTCTTGACGAAGGACTAAAGGAAACTGTCTGCAGCTTAATGAAGACTGACTTTATGAAGTGATAGTCTTGTAGACTGAACAACTGCAAACGGATAGCCATATTGCTATCCGTTTACAGTAGAAATATTATCTCAGTATGTCTGGATTCATATGTTGTTTGTAAACCTGAAGCAAATCATTTGTTACTCGTTCAATACTAAACTTATTTTCTACAAGTTCGCGGTTTTTCTTAATGTTCGTAATATCTGATGATGAATCGGACAGGAAAACTTCTGCAATGTCTTTACAAAATACTTCTTTAGAAAAAACTGCTTTTCCAGCATGATCACCAAAATGCAGCAGACAAGCCTCATGAAAGTTGTTTGGGGTAATGAAGCCGACATATCCTGCCGATCCAACCGCTATGACTTTTGTTTCACAGGCCATAGCTTCTAATGCAATTCTCCCGGTACCCACTACACAATCTGAACCGCGATAAATTCTTTCCATGTCTTTTCTTTCACCTAGCACATGAATAAAGTTCTCCCCGTTTTGTTTATTGATTTTGTTTACTTCGTCCTTTATTAAATTGAATCTTCGTTTGTTATTGGGACTGCCGCCAACTATCGCCACATGCATGTTGGAGAGGAATTTTTCCCGTATCGCGGGACATGTTTTGATAAATGCGTCACATAATTTGAATTTTTTTCGATTGCCAAGTCGTGCAGCGTAAACAATAAGAGGGGTATCAACAGGAATTCCTAATTGAAATTTAAGGCTGTGCTGATCACGATTACAATGATATTTTTTCATATCGATTCCGTTATGAATCAAAGTAGAAGGAATTCCTTTAGCATCCAACCAGTTCTTAATAGGGGAACTTACACTAACAAAAGCCGTATTTTTATGATGTAATTTGGAAAAAATATCATAATAGGTTCCATGAACGGTATAAATTAATGGAAGGTGAAGCTTGCTGGCGGCATGATCAGCTAACTCTGCAGATTTATCATGGGTATGAATGATGTTAATTCGATGTTTCAAAATGATTTTATGCACTTCTTCTAATCTATTAGCTGCCTTTAAGGAACCAATATACACGGGACAGCCTAGTGAAGTAAAATCTTCATGAATATTTCCGCCCGAAAAACTATATATGGTTACATCAATCCCGCATTGGATTAACTGCTTTGTTAAAGAGAGGGTATGAGTTTCTGTCCCGCCGATATTCAGACATTCCAACATCATTAATATTCTTATTTGGGAATGAGTCATAATCGTCCACCTTAATATTGACAATTCATTCATTTTTCCTCTAGTCTTTTACTCTTTCATTAATAATACTAAGCATCCTTTTCTTGCTTTTTCCCGCATCAACATAACGTTTTAGCAGAGCGCAATTCGCCTGGTAATGGGGATTGCTTTTCGTTCTGACTCTTGGGTGCCATAAATGGAAAATATCTGTATCCAGCCTTAAATAAGGACCGCAAATGGTGTTGACTGAGTGGCCAAAGGCATCATCTTCAGCTCCGTACCCTAGGAATCTTTCATCAAATCCTCCTACTGCTTCAAAGTTTTTGCGCGGAATAATATTTAACCCACCCACAAAATTACGTGCTCCTGCATCTGCCGTTTTAGATACTTCAAAATGAATTCGTGGAGGCCAGGAAGGACCAGTATTTAAGAGTTCATTTGTACTTTTTTTTGAAATATGTTTCACACGGGAATAAGGTATGATCCACGCATGTTCATTGAGGAGCTGGACGGACTTATTAATGATATCAGGATTTAAAATAATATCCGCGTCAGCAATTATAAAAATATCCCCTGTTGCTTGCTTTGCAGCATTATTTACTGCTTGTGCTCTGGAAAAAAGAGGTGTGGTGCAGTCGCTGATACAAATTTCAGTTTCCGCAAGCATTTTTTTGTAAAATGCTTTTACCCAGCTAAACGCCTGATCCCTTGGGCCATTATCAGGTCTATAAGGCATAAGTATCGATAATTTTCCCATAACAGCCTCCAAAATTTAAAAAAATGATAATAATGAATGAAAAGGCTCTGTTCTTTAGATTAGGTATAGTTGTAAAGTTACCAATGATTTTCAGATTGTTAACCACCCGTCAACTTTATGATATGCGTATAGAAGGTTAATGGTTTACGTTGGGTGATTTTATCATTTTAAAAAAATAAAGGATTAGCCCAATAACTTAAATTGCATCTTTCATAAGGTATATAAAGACGTACAAGTTATAAAAATTCGCCAATTAGCCTTGTTAAAGTAATCTGTTAACAGTTGGAAGAATTTCAAAAGGATGGGAGAAGTAAATGAAAGATGCACAACTATTAAATAGCGAAATGCTTATGGATAAAATTTTGTTTGCTTTAAACAATAAAAAACCACTTTCAGTAATATCAGTTGGTGCAACAGAGTCTTTTGTCATGGCACAATATACTATCTTTTCCGAGGAAGAGTTTATGAACCATCCGGAAGCACGTGTAGCTAACAAGGGGATAAAAGCAGGACTTAAACATCGAGGAGTCCGGTTCCCAAATATAACGCTGCGTGATGAGGTTGTAGATGCAGTTCGAAAAGCTGATATTATTGGGTACAACACAATTGTAAAAACCATGGATGCTGGACTATTAACGGAGAAGGTATTTGAAGCTTATGATATTAATCCACATTATATATTCGAAGCAAATCTTCGGCGTGTTTTTATGTTCTCTCAAAAAGAAAAATTTGAAGAAATGTTACGAAATAAAAATATTTTATTAATTAGTTCGATAGCTGATAAGGCAAGAACAGGACTTAATAAAAGATTAAAAGACAACCTAAAGTTCAATATTGTGGGGACCATAAGTATTTATGAATATGAAGATATTCCAAGGGTTAAAGATGAAATTTCAAAATATAATTTTGATCTTGCATTAATTGCTGCAGGGACAAATGCAATCATTATTGCTTCCCATATTGCTGGTGAATACGGAAAAGTGGCAGTTGACATAGGTTCTGGGATGAAGAGTTTATATACGGATAAAATTGTAAAGGATCGATGGCTAAAAAGTATTATTGGTCTGGACAATATTATGAAAATGTAATTGGTTGCAGGATATCTGTATTAATATTAAGCTCCCAATTCAATAAATTTAGTAATAAGGGACTAATCTATAGAATAGGAGGTGTTCGTATGAAGGTTTTAGTAACAGGTGGGTTGGGGTTTATTGGTTCGCATATAGTTGACGGTTTAATTGGGGAAGGATACGACGTGGTTGTAGTCGATAATATGGTTTCAGGAATAAGGAAAAACCTTCATTCTCAAGCGACATTTTATGAAATGGATATCAGGGATCAAGAAATCGAAACGGTTTTCCGGACTGAAAAACCGGATTGCGTCATCCATCAGGCGGCTCAAGTTTCAGTACAGCATTCAATGGAAAATCCATTATATGATTGTTCTCAAAATATTATAGCTACAATTAATCTATTAAATGCATGTAAAAAATTTGGAGTTAAAAAATTTATTTTTGCCTCAACTGCAGCTATTTATGGTGTGCCAGAAGATGTTCCCATAAAAGAAGATCATAAACTAGGACCGCTTTCTTTTTATGGTCTATCCAAGGCTACTTGTGAAGAGTATATTCAAAGATACTGCAAATTATACGAAATAAATTATACCATTTTAAGGTATGCCAATGTTTATGGACCAAGACAAAGTAAGGATGGAGAAGCAGGAGTCATTACCATCTTTATCAATCAATTAATGAACAAAAAGCCAATTAATGTATATGGAGATGGTAAACAAACTAGAGATTTTATTTATGTAAAAGATGTTGCGAGAGCTAATATCTTAGCTTTAACTAGAGCACATAATAAAACCATTAACATCAGTTCTAATAAAGAAACTTCACTAAATCATTTAATTCAAGAACTAACTGTACATTTTGGTGGAAATAAGGACATTATAATCAATTATCTTGATAAAAGACCAGGCGATATCTCTAGGAGCTGCTTGTCAAATGTAAGAGCAAAAACAGATTTAACCTGGGAGCCTACACCCGAATGGGATCTTTCAGGTGGTATAGCTGAAACAATAAAGTACTTTAATTTAAATAACTGATTACATTGAAAAGCTTATTCCAATTGATGTATGAGTTTCTTTTCCTTTATGGAGAAGTGCATTCCAAAGTTAGAGGCTTGTCTTTTTATTGGTTATCTCCTGGGAACGCATAAGAGTGATATGGGTTAAGAAACATATATTATCGGTAAGGATTGTTTGGAAAGTCTCCACTAGGAGAGATTATTTTAATCAAAGCACGGAACGTGAATTATACAAAAGAGGGTTTGGGAGGAATAGTCAAATGAATAAAGAGGATGAATCGATGATTGCCGAAGAGCCAATATCCATCATCTTAGCAACAAATCGACCTGAATCTTTCGATACCATATTTGCTAACTATGAACGACAACTGTGGAAGGAAAAAGAGCTTATCATTATATTAAACAATGATAATATGGATCTTGAAACTTGGAAGAAAAAAGCCACTGTTTATGAAAAGGTATCTGTTTTTCAGTTATCTGAAGAAACATCTCTTGGGGATTGTTTAAACTTCGGAGTAGAGAAAGCAAAATATACCTACATTGCCAAAATGGACGATGACGATTATTATGGTCCATTGTATTTAACAGAAGCAATCACAACGTTGAAACAATTTAACGCAGATGTTGTTGGAAAACGAACGTGTTTTATGTATTTAATTCATGAAAAGGAGTTAAGGCTGAGGTTTCCTGGAAGGGAAAAACGTGAGGTTAGCATCCTGCAAGGAGCAACGATCTTTACTACAAAAAAGCTGCTTCAATTAATTCCATTTGGGAAGAAAAATCTTGGCGAATGTCTGCACTTCCTAAAAAGATGCCAAAAAAAGGGACTTAAAATTTACTCTTCAAGCTGCTATAACTTCGCGATATTAAGAAATCATGCTCAATCCCATACATGGCGCCCTTCAAGTAAATATCTATGGAAAACATCAAGATTATATACACGTACAGAAAACTTCGGGGAAATAGTGAATGCCCCAACTAATAACGAGCATTAATACCAAGTTTGGTATGAAAGAGACAGAAAGTAAGCTCGTAATAAAAGATGAATCCTTGTTGCTGCATAATAATTATTTTCAGGCTCCGTTTGAAATCCTTGCATCGTCCTCCCTTATAAAAGAACTGGAAATCCCCGAGGATATAGTTTTCCAATTGTTAATCATGAAAGAACGGCCAACTGTTGGGCTTCTATTGGGTGAAAAAAATCAAAAATAGAATCTCGACTACATGAAAAATACCCTGACTGGTTTTGTGAGTATGAGAATATTGGCGGAATAGTCATTCCCTTTTCAACTAGGTCCATAAATTGGAGAAAAGGATTGTCCTGGCATGATTTATGATTCGGTCCTGAGAGGTACGGGTCTGCGCCAATTCCTTCTAGTAAATATAGAAGTAATTTAAAATCCAGCTAAAGTCATATTAAAGTTAGCAACCCTTTCTAAAGGTAGAGCAATTTTTATACTAGAGCTGAAGAAAGGTAAACAAGAAGAATACATTGTGTACCCATTATAGTAAAATAAGGGTACATGACCGATTATTTGATATTAGAGTTGTTATGTAGAAAACACATATTAAAAAATGGACGTGTACTCCGAATAGAGTGCAGGGTGGCAGGAGTCGATGAAGAGTTAACGAACATCACAAGAGGCGGTAATGCCATGACCCTGGAGGAGGTAATCGCTGAATCAGGATTACAAGGTTTCGATGTAAATGAGGAGGTGCTGGATATGGAATATATAAACAAGAAGAATCCTACTGAACTATTGCCCCAAGGTAAGGTTAAAAAGGATCTCATTCAAAACCGTATGGACCTAAAAATTGGAACGTTGATGGCTGCAACTCCAAAACCAGCCGCAACCGTAGTATTGATGGACGAATTATCAAGGGTGTATTTAACAAAACGACCCGTCACCATGAAGTTTATGGGTGGATTTCACGTTTTCCCAGGAGGAGCCGTAGAAAGTCATGATCTATTGGTTGAAAATGATTATATAAAAAGTGATGAAGTACATCTTTCTATTAGTCTTTCCCATTATATTGCTGCAGCTAGAGAATTGTTTGAAGAAGTTGGGATATTGCTGGGTAATACGACTGATGGTTTCCCGGTTTTATTGCCAAAGGAAAAAGAAATGAAATATCGAAATGATCTTGTAAGTGGTGAAATACCTTTTGTTCGAGTGTTAGAGCAGGAAAGAGTCTATTTTGATCCTCGATGTTTAACGTATATCGGACAAATAACTACACCCGAGGAAAGTCCGATTCGTTTTGATACCCGTTTTTTTCTAGCAAAACTTCCACCAGGACAAAGCCCAGAACCAGATGAAAAGGAAATTGATGGAGCGAGCTGGTTTAAGCCGGAAGAAGCATTAACTGCGTTTCGACATAAAAAAATAAAACTTGCACCACCAACTATTCTTACCCTTCAAGCTATCATTGATTTTCAAAAAAGCGGTGTCTTAAAGATGTCAGTTACAAGAGAGGATTTAATTAAATTGCTTAAGGAATTATAAAAAAATACTAGTTAAACGATGACAAAAGGGGAAAGCATTCATGCAAATTACATTTGATAATATTTTTATTCATAGTCATGTCGCAGCTGAAAATAGTCTATACAAACACTACCATTTTCCTGAAATGTTATCGCGATATGATAGTAATTATATTGAGTTTAAAACCTTTCCTGCACTAGAAGAATTTAAAGAGGCAGAACGTTATTTACGAGATTTCCATCGAAAAAATGGTCAAAAGCATGTGAAGTTTAAATTTCCTGTCAATGAAAAGATCCCTGCTAAGTTAGTGAATTACTTAAATCAGAAAAATTATGATATTGGTTTTCTAGAATTATATTCAATTGAACCGAATCATTTTCCAAAGGTAAAGGATCACCCTGACATTGAGGTTCAAATTGTAACAAATCAAAATTTGAAATCATTTCTTGCTTTACAATATCAGCAAGATATCGTGTTTGGGAGCAATTTCGCCAATCAAAAGGTTGAGTTAAATAAGTGGATTTATGAGAACCCGAATTTTATGCAGCTGCTTGCTTTATATAAAGGAACTCCAGCAGGTACAGTGGATGTCATTATTTCGAAGGATACAGCTGAAATTGATAATTTAGGTGTGGATGAAGCTTTCCAAAAGAAAGGAATCGGCACCAGGATTCAAAAATTTGTGATGGATACATTTCATGATAAGACCGTCATCCTTGTTGCAGATGGTCAGGATACCCCAAAAGAAATGTATAAGAGGCAAAACTATCAATACCTTGGTTATCAATATTACACACAAAAAGTTGAAGATTAAAATTGAATAAAAAATGCTTGGGTTCTTTAACGTCACTCGGAGTTACAATGGGAACTGAATGATTAGAAAGAAAAAGTCGTTTACTTTAATGGTAAGTGGCTTTTGTTTTACCTTATTGATTTAGCAAATGAGTGCAAAAATAATTTTCTGAATAGTTTTTATATATTGACACATTAGTCATAAGTGACTACAATTTTATATATAGAAATCTGATTCAAATAGGAGAATAATATGAAATCTGAAAATTATTCAAGAACCGATCGTCGTAAGGCATATATACGTGAGCAGATTGTGAGCGGTGCTTTGGAGTCTTTTTCTGAATTGGGCTACATGAAAACGACTGTGAATGATATTACTTCACGTGCGGATGTGGGGCATGGAACCTTCTATCATTATTTTAAAAATAAGCAGGACCTTCTAAGTAAGCTGGTAGATGAACTGGCGGAGAAAGTGGATGATTATGTCCAGCCAAAGAATATGCAGTTAACGGTTTACGAGAGAATGAAATATGAAGCACAAAGAATTCTTGAATATTACGTGAATAACAGCAGCATTTTGCTGGCATTAAAAGAAGCGCTGATGGTGGACAGACAATTTGAGGAACAATGGCTAAAAATTAGTGAAAGCCTATTTAAGCGAATCGAGCGCGATATCAAAGGTTCAATCCAAAAAGGATACTGTCACGATGTTAATGTTGACGTCACGATCCGAGCTTTAACATGTATGTTTGAGGGTTATGGTCATCATTTGATGGTACAGCCAGTGACTCCAGCAGAAATACAAGAGGTTGCTCAATCATTGACAGATTTGTGTTATAAAGCTGTATTTAAGGAATAATGTATTTGATTTATTAGATAGCCAGAATAAGCAGCGAAGTTAATCCTTTTGTTGCTTATTCTTTATGGGGGATGTCTTTTGAGGGAGGAATTCAAATTATTTGTATGCGCTTACAATTGAATATTAGCATTCAGTGGACAAATGAACTTCAATATATTTAGGGGTAGTAAGAACTATTATTGAAGTTTATTTGATTCTTTTTATCTAATTATGACAATGTAGTCATATTCGATATTATTGTCATTATTAGAAAATTAAAAGGAAAATAGGACTAAGCTGGCGAACATTAAAGGAGGTGAGGAATAAATTCAACAGCTCTATAATCGTGATGTGAAAACGGTCGACCATATTTTTAGTTTAGTGTCACCGTTATCATAACTGCACATAGGCAACACTATTTAAACCATACTTAGTAGTCTGCATAATGAACTGAGTCCAAATGTAGTGAATCCATAAATTCGTTTTTTGTGCACCTATAGATTCTACAATGTGAATGGAGTCTTATTAAATGGATGCAAAGGGAGAGGATTAATTTGGCGAAACACGAGGTATATCATTCTACCGTATTAAAGGAGTCTTACTGGCCGGCTGATACTTCACTTCCATTAAACGATTGGACTGTTGCTCAAGTATTAAGGGAGGTTACAGCGGAAGTTCCTGACCGGATTGCATTAGTCGAAGGGGGTGCGGATCCTGCAAAACGCAGAAGATGGACATACAGTCAGTTGCTAGCTGATTCTGAGCGAGTTGCTTCTGCATTGCTTACAAAATTTAAGCCTGGGGAACGTGTAGCGGTTTGGGCTCCAAATGAAGTGGAATGGGTACTGATTGAATTTGGCTGTGCCATTGCAGGAGTCACCTTAGTGACTGTTAACCCTGCGTTAAGGGAAAAAGAACTAGATTATTTGATACGTCATTCAGAAGCAGCTGGAATCTTCCTTGTTGATGAATACCGTGGCTATAACATGCTCGAGGCGGTTACCAATGTTCGCAAAAATTTACCTTTACTGCGGGAAGTGATTCGTTTTACGAATTTTGAGGAATTCATCAATTGCGGCAGTCAATCAACCATTTTTCCAGTAGTAAAGCCGGAAGATCCTTTTGTCATCATGTATACCTCAGGAACAACTGGTAAATCCAAGGGTGCCATCCTTCACAATAAAGGCATAACCAACTCTACTAAATTTATGGCTGAACGTGCCGGAATGGAAGTCGGCGGTGTATGGGTGAATGTTATGCCACTTGTTCATATGGGCGGCTGTGGGTTTGCTGTACTCGGAACCCTTCAACAACGAGGCACTCATGTACTCGTAAATGCGTTCGACCCAGGATTATTCCTTGAGTTGATTGAGAAAGAGAGAGGGTCCTTCGCACTACTAGTACCAACAATGGTCGAAGCAATCTTAAATCATCCTGATCGAAAAAAATACAATCTCTCAACCTTTAAATCTCTACTTTCTGGTGCCTCTAAGGTTGAACCTTATTTAGTTAGACGGGTTAAAGAAGAACTTGGCTGTGGGATGTCGATTGTTTGTGGTCAAACCGAGATGCATGGTGGAACAACGCAAACGCATCTTGATGATTCCCCTGAAGACCAGGCAGAAACAATTGGGCAGCCATATCCGCATATTGAAGTCAAGATTGCTGATCCTGCAACCGGAGAAGTGCTTCCACTTGGTATGGATGGGGAGATTTGCTGTCGTGGGTATCAAACAATGGTTGGCTACTACAATATGCCGGAACAGACAGCCACTACCCTTAATGACGATGGCTGGCTGCATTCAGGCGATATTGGCTCCATGGATGAAAGAGGTTTTATAAAAATAAAAGGGCGTTTAAAGGATATGATTATCCGAGGCGGTGTCAATATTTATCCAAGTGAAGTAGAATCGCTGTTGCGAGACCACCCTAAGGTTGCCGATATTGCAGTAGTTGGCATGCCGGATGAATATTGGGGTGAACAAGTCACGGCGCTTATCATCCCAACTTCCTTTGATGATCTGCCGACAGAATCTGAACTTACAGAATACTGTAAAGCCAATATGGCTGGCTTTAAGAGACCAAGGAATTGGTACTTCGTTAAAGAATTTCCAAAAACTGCGGCAGGGAAAATCCAAAAATTTAAGCTGCAAGAAATGGTCAAAAATGGTGAAGTAGAACAGGGAACCAATTTAACAATATAAGACGCAAAAATAGGGTGTTCCAAAGTTGGAACACCCTATTTTTGTTATCTTTGAATACTAAAGAATAGATAAAAATTTTTATATTTTTGAATTGTCAGTTTATATTGACATTCGTGTCATATATGACTACAATGTTTATAAAGGTAAAAATTATGAAAAATAGGAGTTAATAATATGGCGAAATCTCAGGAGGCAATAATAGTAAACCGGCACATTACACTCAATCAGAATCAAATCATGTTAAGCGCTATTGAAGTGTTTTCTGAAATCGGTTACATGAAAGCGACTGTCAAAGACATCACGACAAGAGCTAATGTAGGACATGGAACCTTTTACCATTACTTTAAAAATAAAAATAACCTCCTAGATCAATTAGTAGACGAACTTTTCGAAAAGGTTAAACACAATATAGAGCCCAAAACCTTGCCGGAAAACCTTTATGAAACGATGAAAGATGAAGCTCGTAGAATATTAGATTTTTATTATCAAAACAGAGGGATACTCCTAGCCTTAAATGAAGCGATGATGGTCAACCACCATTATAAAGAAAAATGGTTGGAACTGAGTGAGAGGTTATTTAAAAGGATTGAGCGTGATATTAAAGGCTCTATGAAAAAGGGATACTGCCATAATATGAATGTCGATGTTACAATTCGTGCACTTGCTTGTATGTTTGAAGGTTATGGAAATTACATAATGTGGCAGCCATCTAGTCCTAGGGAAATAGAAATGACTGCTGAATCTTTAACGGACTTTTGCTATAAAGCGGTTTTTAAGCTCAAAGCCTAAGTACTAGAGTAGTAGCTGGTGCAATTTTATAAATCCTAGGTACATAGGAAGTAAACAAAACAAATAGTCAATAGGAGGTTAGCAATAATATGCAGGATGTTTATATTATCGGCATTGGGATGAACAAATTTGGTAAGTATCCCGGAGAGACAGTTAGGACCATGGCAGAACACGTAATACAGCAATCCTTGGAGGACGCAGGAATTAGCGCAGAAGATTTACAGGCTGGCTTTTTCTCAAATACTTTTTGGGGAATGTTTGATAAGCAGCACTCGATTCGTGGTCAGGTGATTTTCAGGGGGATGGGGATTGATAAGATTCCTGTAACAAATGTGGAAAATGCTTGTGCAGGAGCCTCAACTGCTCTGCACCTAGCATATACCGGAATTCGAGCTGGCGTGTATGATGTCGCCATCGCTGTCGGTTCTGAAAAGTTAACGAACCCAGACAAAGCAAAATCTTTATCCGCCTACTCAAGCTGTATGGATGTAGAGAACTTTGATAGACAGATCAATTTGTTATTGGATTATGGAAAGAACCTAGAGGTTGCACTCCCTCAGGAAGAATCACCACCTGGGGCTGGAAGAAGTGTTTTTATGGATGTTTACGCGATGATGACTCGTTGGCATATGAGCAAGTATGGTACGAACCAAAGACAACTAGCAGTAATTGCATCGAAAAACCATTTTCACTCTTCCCTCAATCCAAAAGCACAGTATCAAAATCGGATGAGCATTGAAGATGTTCTGAACGATAGTCCTGTTACCTACCCTTTAACTCGCAGTATGTGTGCTCCAGTTGGGGACGGGGCAGCGGCGGTTATCGTTTGCTCTGAAAGATTTTTGAAAAAACTTGAAAAATCTCGTCCAGTAAAAATTCTTGCTTCCGTCCATGGTCAAGGTTCAGACAGAGACCTTGATGGTGAGGATATCGGTGAAAGACTTGCAAAAGAGGCCTATAAAAAAGCAGGGCTAGGTCCACAGGATATTGATTTAGCTGAGTTACATGACGCTACTGCTTATGGTGAACTGCACCAAAGTGAAGCGATGGGATTTTGCCCCCCGGGTGAAGGCGGGGCACTAGCAGAATCAGGTGCGACAACGCTCGGAGGATCCATTCCAATCAATACAAGTGGGGGACTTGAAAGCAGGGGCCATCCAATTGGAGCTTCCGGTCTTGCGCAAATATACGAAGTTGTTACCCAGCTTAGAGGGGAAGCTGGAAACAGACAGGTTATTGGGGCAAGAATCGGTCTAGCTGAAAATGGCGGCGGCAGTATTGGAGTCGAAGAAGCTGCCATGTGTATTCATGTCTTAGAAAAAGTATAAGTGGAGGTTTTGAACTGTGGATTATAACTTAACAGAAGAATTGTCGATGTTAAAGGATATGACCTATAAATTTGCAGCAAATGAAATTGCTCCACATTCTGCGGAATGTGATAGAGAAGAGAAATATACTCCTGAAATTGTAAAAAAAGCTGCAGAATTAGGTCTCGTTGGAGCATGGATACCTGAAGAGTATGGCGGCGCTGGGATGGGGATATTAGGCCAGGCCATCATTACAGAACAGCTATCCCGTGTAGATATGGGAATTGGAACGAATATTATCACAGCAAGTTTCGGATGTGAAGCATTATATCTATACGGCTCCGAGAAACAGAAGCAAAAGTATTTACCTAAGGTGTGCAGTGGCGAGTGGGTCTCATCAGGAGCATTCACCGAGCCTAATGCCGGAACGGACGCGGCAGGGTATCAAACAAGGGCTGTTCGTGACGGAGATGATTTCATTATTAACGGAAGCAAAATCTTCATCACAAATGGTACAGTAAGTGATTTTATGGTGGTGCAGGCGATTACCCAGCCAGATGAAAAAAGACATAAGCGCTTCTCGCAAATCATCGTTGATGCCAATACTGAGGGTATTACCAGAAGTAAGCTTCATGGCAAGTTAGGAATACGTTCCAGTGATACGGCACAAATTTCATTTGAAAATGTCCGCGTCCCCCAGTCCAATCTAGTTGGGACAGATGGAAAAGGATTCCCACAGCTTATGCACTTCTTTGATATTACTCGGATGATGGTTGCTGCTCAGGCATTGGGTATTTCTCAGGCTTGCCTCGATGAAGCGGTCAAATACTCAAAAGAAAGATACGCCTTTGGTAATCCGATTGGAAGCTACCAACCGACAATGACAAAATTAACGGAAATGGCCGTCAAGGTTGAGGCACTTCGAAATATCGTCTATAAAGCAGCATGGCTTGTTGATTCAGGAAAACCTGATTTTACGCTTTCGGCAATGGCAAAATACTTAGGTGGACAGACAGCAGTTTTTTGCGCTAATGCGGCGATCGAAATTCATGGCGGGTACGGATATATGGAGGAATACAATGTCCAAAAATGGTACCGAGACGCGAAAATTCTTGAAATCTATGAAGGAACGAAGGAGGCAGAAGTAATGGCCATCGGACGTGTACTCCAGTCTTAGTTTCTATATAAATATCTGAATATTAAATCTTGTCTAAAAAAGGGAGAAAATCATGATTACAAATCTTGAAGGTAAAGTGGCATTAGTTACAGGCGGAACAAATGGAATTGGTAAAGCAACGGCATTAAAGCTTGCAAAAAGTGGAGCAGATATAGTAGTTAGCGGCAGAAATCATGAGGCTGGAAACAAAGTGGTTGCGGAAATAGAAGAAATGGGAAGACGTGCAATATTTTTAGAATGTGACTTGTTTGTCTACGATTCAGTCAAACAGATGGCTGACCGTGCTATTGATGAAATGGGAAAGATTGATATTTTAATAGCAAATGGCGGTGCAACCGTTCAATATGCAAAATTCTTTCACGAATTAGACCCAAATGATTATGACGGCTGCTTAAATAGCCAACAATCGTCTAGGCTTTATGCAATCCGGGCATTGCTTGACCATATGAGAGAGCAAAATTATGGGAAGATTGTCATCATTACTTCTGACGCAGGAAGAATTGCGACCCCGAGAGAATCACTAATCGGATCGGCAGCAGCTGGTCTTGTACTGATGAACAAAGCGTTGGCAAATGAGTTTGCTCGCTGGCAAATTCGCGTGAATGCTCTTTGTTTAACGGTTATTCAAGACACGCCAGGATTTGAAGCCGTAATGGCTACAGAAGCAAGTCATGTTTTTCAGAAAGCTGTCGACCGTGCGAAGCTTGGTTTACCTAATGCGGAGGATGTTGCAGAGGCTGCGCTTTTCTTTGCCTCACCTGAATCTGACAGAATAACAGGTCAAACCTTAAGCATTAACGGCGGCCTTTCATTTGCAGGGTAAAATATCATTTTCTTTTAAATATAGGAGGGAACACGATTATGTACCAAAATTTATCATCAGATGAAATTTTAACTAAATTAGCCCAAGTAGCAGGGGACCCCTATGAGAGAGCAAAAGAATGGAAAATGGAATCCGGATCCAAAATTATCGGCTGTTACATCATGCACTTTCCTGAGGAGTTACTACATGCAGCTGGCGTCTTACCGATTGTCCTTCAAGTAAAAGAGGAACCGATTACTACTGGGCACGCCTATTATCCCGCTTATTTCTGTGGTCCGACCCGCAGTATCGTCGATCAAGCAGCGAAGGGAGAATTAGATTTTTTAGATGGTTTTGTCGGTGGAGATTATTGTATCCAAGCCGTCGGTGGTGCAGAAGTGGTAGGAAATCTTCTTCCAAAGGTCAATAACATGTTCTTCCGTTTGCCTGTTGGCAATCAGGCGTGGACACATGGAGATATAGTTACAGGATTGAAAGAATTAAAACGAGATATTGAAAGATTTGCAGATAAAGAGATTAGTAATGAAGACATCCTAAATAGCATTCGCATTTATAACAAAAACCGCAGCCTAATTAGGAAAATTTACGAGTTAAAATCATTACATCCGTCACTGCTAACTTCTAGTGACATGTTATCGATTATTAAGTCTAGCATGGTCATGCCGAAGGAAGAGCATAACGAAATTTTAGAGAGTCTGCTTCCAAAGCTTCAAGCTAAGAAGGATTCTATCAAAGAAGAAGGTGTGCGTGTCTTCTTGTCTGGTAGCTTCTGCGGCGCACCGAAAAACGAAATATTAGAACTTGTAGAACAATCCGGTGCTGTTGTCGTAGGAGATGACCTTTTCCACGGCTACAGATATATCAGTGATAATATCGCTGAGGACAGAGAGCCACTTGCAGCCATTGCTGCTCATTATATTGATAAAAATACGAATGTCCCTTGTCCTACAAGATGTGACCCTAAAACGGATTGGCCTCAATACCTCGTTGATTCTATGCGAAAGTATAAGGCAGACCAACTTGTCATCGTGATGGCACAATTTTGTGAACCACATATGTTCTTCTACCCAGATATTAAAGATGCCATGCAAGAAGCTGGAATCCCACACCTACTCCTAGAAATCTCACACGAATTAGACTCCATCGAAACCATAAAAACTAGACTAGAAGCCTTTGTTGAAATGGCTGTTTAGGATATTTATATAAAGCAAACAAAATCGAGAGGAATGATGATAGATGGCAGTACAGGAAGCGAAAAGAGCGAATCGATTAAAGTCAGGAAAATTGGTGAATAAGCTTGTTAATGAATATTGGGAGGATCTGATTAATGCCAAGAAGACCGGTAAAAAGGTCGTTTATACAACTGGTCTGCCAATTGGCCCATTTATGGCTGCTCAGGATATGGCTTGGATTCACGGGGAAGGGTACGGTGCCCGTGTTGCGGCAAGACATGAGGAAAAAGAACCGCAAACCTTTGCTGAGAACAAGGGATTTAATCGTGAACTTTGTTCCTATGCGCGAACACAAATGGGTTGTGCGATGTTCGCTGAATTAGGTGTACCGGATGATTTAAATCCAGGTCCAATTGCGACTGAAATCCCAGCACCAGACGCGATTGTTACTTGTTACCCAGGCTGTTCCACTGGACCACAGTGGGATTGGGCAATCGAGCGTGTTTTTGGTAAAAAAATCCCTTGGTTCAATGTTGTTATTCCTTATCATATGGGGCGTAACGGTTCTACCTACATGAAAGGTGAAGAATTTGAGGAAAACGTAAAATACGTTGTTAGACAGTTTGAAGATTTAATTAAATTTTTAGAGGTAGTAAGCGGAAAGCCATTTAACTGGGATAAATTCCAAGAGTTAATGGGTGTAACGAAAAAAGTTGGAAAGCTTCGGATGGAAGCGATGGAACTATGTAAGGCAAAACCGGCACCTGCGAGCTTCTTTGATTGGTCGATTCAAATTGCACCTGTTAATTATCTCACTGCATGGCCAGGAACGGTGGAAGCAATGCAAGCTGTTAAAGACGAGGTTCAAGAGAGACTCGACAATGGTGTAAGTGCAGTTCCGAATGAGAAATACCGTATTTTCTGGGAAGGAATTATGAACTGGAATAAGCTGGGCTGGATGGCAGATAAGTTTGCAAGCTATGATGCCACAGTTGTTGCGGGTCGATATACGCACATGGCCTTCTGGCACGAGCCTGACACAATCGATCCTGAACACCCATTAAGAGGAATCGCGATTAATCATTTGGAATGTCAGCTTAACCTTGGCTACCCGATTACCGAAGAGCGAATGATGACACTTTCCAAAGATTATTCCATCGACGGTATTGTCTTCCATGGTGCAAGAACTTGCCGCTCTTTCTCTCGTTCACATTTCCTATTAGCTGAAAATTTAAATAAAAAGATGGGCATTCAATCTACTTCCTTTGAGGGAGACATGGTTGACGATTCCTTCTACAAGGAAGAACTGGTAAATACTCGCATTGAAGCATTGATTGAAAGTCTCGAGGCGCAGAAAAGCAGAGGATAATTAACGGTAAATCTGTCCGGGACAATGGTTCCCGGACAGGTGAAAATTTCGATAGGTAATCCCTAAGGGAAAAACAGAAAGATGAAGGAGAGAGTAAGATGACATCGAAAAGTGATGGTTCTTCCTTTTATACAATGGGTGTGGATAGCGGGTCCTTAACAGGAAAAGCAGTAATCATTGATGGAAATCGCCGGATTGTTTCTCATAGCGTCAAACAGCTCGGCTTTGTTAGCCAAAAAGCTGTCATGATGGCGATTGATGAGGCATTGGAAAAAGCGGGATTGGTTCTCGATGATATCGCTTATACCGTTAGCACTGGTTATGGACGAAAAAGGTTAGAAATTGCAGGAAAGAATTTAACGGAAATTAGTTGTCACGCAAAGGGAGCCAACTACCTCTATCCTGAGGTAAAAACAGTCATTGATATCGGCGGTCAGGACAGCAAGGTAATAGCGGTCGATCCATCAGGAAATATTAAAAACTTTGCGATGAACGATAAATGTGCTGCTGGAACTGGACAATTTCTTGAAGTACTGGCACGAGCTTTGGACGTCGAATTAACTGAAATTGGCGAGTTGTCGCTGCAATCAGATGCGGATATCAAAATTAGCTCAATGTGTACAACATTTGCTGAGTCCGAAGTAATTTCTCTGGTGGCGGAAGGTCATTCAACGGTAGACATTCTTTCTGGTATGCATAAGGCGATTTCAGGGAGAATGAAAGGATTGGTTGGCCGTGTTGGAATGCAGTCGCCAGTAATGATGACAGGTGGAGGCGCTAAAAATATTGGATTGGTGAAAGCGTTAGAAAAAACGTTAGGTGTGTCTATTTTTATACCTGAAGAACCTCAGATCATCGGTGCTTTGGGGGCAGCGTTATTTGCGAATGACTTTGCTACAGGAATACGGAAAAAAGTAGAAGAGGAGCAAGACTTAGATAAATCTCGTGCACCAGCTAAAGATTGCGGCAGCTGTTCCGTTCAGAATTATCAATTAAACAAAAACTAGTTCCTCTTTTTGGAAAGGAGAATGTTATGCACTATGAAACGATTCAATTTGAGCGTCGCGGTGCCGGCGCTTGGATTATTTTAGATAGTCCAAAAAATATGAATTCTGTATCATCCACGATGCTGGGTGAGTTGGCGAGTGTATTAAAAGAATGCGAAAAAGATAGCAGTATTAAGGTTGTTGTTCTAACTGGCGCAGGATCTTCCTTTTGCGCTGGGGCGGATCTTAAAAATGTCCTTTCTTCTTTAAATAATACAGAGCCTGGGTCGAAGGACTTTCTTGATATGTTCGATCAGATAGCAGGTCTTCTTCGTAGAATGCCAAAACCTGTGATAGCGGCAGTAAATGGGTTAGCTCTTGCAGGAGGTCTGGAGCTTGTGATGTGCTGCGATATCGTATTTGCGGCTGAAAGCGCCAAGATTGGGGACGCTCATTCTAATTTTGGCGTTTTTCCAGGTGCGGGTGGAGCGGCGGTATTACCAAAGAAAATCGGGCTTAATCGAGCTAAATATCTTCTTTTTAGCGGTGATTTTCTATCAGCTGCAGAAATGGTGAGATTTGGTTTGGTGAATAAGGTTGTACCTGACAGTCAGCTTGTGGAGGAAGTCGAAAACTTTGTTGAAAAGCTAGCTGCTAAAAGTCCATTGGTACTCCACCGGATGAAGGAAGTTGCCAACGCATCGGTTGATCAAACTCAAGACGAAGCATTGCGACATGAAATGCTTCATTTAAGGCAGCATGTTCGCTCCTATGACTTAGCAGAAGGTCTAAAAGCGTTTGCAGAAAAACGTAAACCTGAATTTAAGGGCTATTAAGGGGAGATAAAAGTGAAAATTGAAAATCGTGTGTTTATCATAACCGGCGGGGCATCGGGTCTTGGTGAGTCCTGTACTAGGCTGTTTGTGGAACAAGGCGCAAAAGTCGGAATTTTAGATATCAATGAAGACCAAGGAGAAAATCTTGCGAGAGAACTTGGTAAATCTGTTGTTTTCTGCACGACAGACGTGAGTGATGAAAATTCTGTAAGGGAAGCTTTGGAAACCGTCTCAAACACATTTGGTGGGATTCACGTAGCAGTCAATTGTGCCGGTCTTATTTATGGTGCGAAGGTCCACTCTAAGAAAGGACTTTTTCCTATGGATAAGTTTAATAAGGTAATCCAAGTAAATTTAATCGGCACGATGAACGTCGTTCGATATGCGGTTCAAGAAATGTTGAAGAATGAACCTGATGAAAACGGGGAAAGAGGTGTTATTGTAAATACTGCTTCTGCAGCAGCCTTTGGCGGTCAGCTTGGACAAGCGGCGTATAGTGCGTCAAAAGCAGGAGTGGTCGGGATGACACTTCCAATTGCCCGAGAGATTGGGGATTATGGAATGCGAATTGTCGCTATTTCCCCAGGTCTGTTCGATACACAAATGTCTAGTGGAATGCCTGAATCCTTTAAACAAGAAGTAGCACAGCATATACCTTTTCCAAAGAGGCTGGGCAAACCATCTGAATATGCAGCTATGGTTAGACATATTGTTGAAAATCCTTATTTAAATGGAACCACGATTATGCTAGACGGTGCAGCACAACTACCAGCGAAATAAACAAAATACAAGGATAAATGAAAGGAGAAAAAAATGTCTGGAGCATTAGAAGGTTTAAAAATTTTAGATTTTAGTACATTGGTTCCGGGCCCTTATGCCACCATGTGTTTGGCTGATTTGGGAGCGGAAGTCCTTAGGATTAAATCGGGAACGAGGCCCGATGTTGTTGATTTCTTACCTCCTTTCCTGCCTGGAACAGAGCTTTCGGCTGTATCTGCACAATTGAGCAGGAACAAAGAGGTTATGACCCTCAATCTAAAAGATCCTCGCGCGGTAGACGTGATTCATCAGCTGTTAGGAGAATACGACATTATTATCGAACAATTCCGCCCAGGTGTGATGACGAAACTGAACCTTGATTACGAGAGTCTTAAAAAAGTAAATCCTAGATTGATTTATTGCTCGTTAACAGGATACGGTCAGACAGGACCCATGCGGGACCGTGCAGGTCATGACATTAACTACATAGCCATGTCTGGTGTTGCTTCTTATTCAGGAAAGAAAGAATCAGGGCCACCATTGATTGGAATACAAGTTGCTGATATTGCTTCTGGTTCTAACAATGCAATTATTGGAATCCTTTCGGCAGTGATTTATCGAGAGCGAACTGGGAAGGGTCAGTATATCGATGTTTCGATGACTGATGGAATGATTGCATTTAATTCATTTATGCAGGGTGCTAGCTATCTGGTAAATGGTAAGGAAATTGGGATGGAGGAAAACCTTCTCAATGGAGGCTCTCTTTATGACTACTATGAAACGCAAGATGGTAGATATCTTAGTTTCGGTGGCGTGGAACCACAATTTTTCAAGGCCTTTTGTCAAACGATTGGTCGACCTGAGCTGGCTGTAGGAGGAGTGGAACCAGAAAATGTGGCTCAAATCAAAGAAGAGGTTCGTGAGATTGTTAAAACGAAGGCATTAGATGAATGGATCGAATTATTTAATACTGTGGATGCCTGCGTTGAGCCGGTACTTTCACTAGCTGAAGTATTAGAGGGACCTCTTGTTGAAGAACGAGGGATGGTGGTTGAAATACCTGGTCCTAATGGGACATCTGTAAAACAGATTGCCAATCCGATTAAGTTTTCTGAGTCCATTCCAGAGTATCGTCACACAGGTATCCCGCTATCAGAAGCGAATACAGAAGTGGTAATGAAAAATCTTGGTTACTCTCAGGAGCAAATCGACGAGTTTACCAAGACGGGTCTATTCAGTTAATAGAGTTCATTTTTCATAGAATGAAGGGGGTATTGATGATGTTAAAGACAACTTTTGTAAAATTATATATTGAAAATAGGACAGCTGTGATTACGATTGAAAATCCACCTGTAAATGCGCTTAGTGCACAGATTATGGAAGAGCTTGATCAAACTTTGGAAGTCGTTAGGGGAAATTCTAATATTCAAACTGTTATTATTACCGGTGGTGGTGACAAAGCGTTTGTAGCCGGTGCGGATATTAAACAGTTTATTGATATGACTCCTCAAGTAGGATATGACCTTGTGAAAAGTGGCCACCAGATTTTTAATAAGATTGAAAACTTTGAAGTACCAGTAATCGCTGCTATTGAAGGATTTACTCTTGGAGCTGGCTGCGAGCTAGCGATGGCATGCGATATTCGCATTGCCGGTGAAAAAGCATTATTCGGACAACCCGAGGTGAATTTAGGAATTATTCCAGGCTATGGGGGAACGCAGCGTTTACCTAGATTAGTAGGAGCTGGTAAAGCGAAAGAGCTTATTTTTACCGGGGATAATATCGAAGCAAGTGAAGCATACCGAATTGGCTTGGTAGATATTCTCGTTCCAGCTGGAGAAGCACTAAGTCGGGCACATACTTTATCGGCCAAGATTCAGAAAAAGGGACCACTGGCTATCAAAGCTGCTAAGAAGGCAATTACCCTGGGACTTGATTTGCCGATGGATGAAGCATTAGAACTTGAGGCCGTTCAATTTAGAAGCCTTTGTTCCACTGATGATCAAAAGGAAGGCGCGAGAGCCTTTTTAGCGAAGGAAAAGCCATTGTTTCAAGGAAAATAAATTTTTATTGAGGAGTAATAACCATGACTCAACCTATAATTGTAAAAATTGAGAACGGAATTGGTTCTATTTTTCTCAATCGTCCTCAAAAGTTAAATTCTTTATCTACTGATTTAGTAGAGGACTTAACAGAAGCGCTGGTTAGCCTGGATAAAAACCCAGAGGTGAAAGTGGTTGTCTTATCCGGTGAAGGGAAATCCTATTGCGCTGGAGGAGATTTAGAAACGATTCAGCAATTTACAAAACAAAGTGAAATTGCCTCTTATTTAGATAAAGCGATAAATGTAACTCGAGTAATTTTGAATATAGATAAATATGTGATATCTGCTGTTCATGGTTATGCAGCCGGAGCCGGGTTTAGCCTTGCACTTGCTTCAGATTTCATTGTCGCTGACTCGTCTGCTAAGTTTGGCTTAAGCTTTGTGAATATTGGAGTCATTCCAGATTTGGGCTTAATCAAGTTACTATCTGAACGAGTGCCCACTGCCATTGCCAAGGAATGGATTGTTACCGGAAAGATTTTAGGTGTAGAAGAGGCTAAGGCATGGGGAATTGTTAATAAGGTCGTTGATGGTGATTTACTTCAGGAAGCAAGTGAATTTGCCCGCGTAATCTTGAATGGTCCCCCTTTAAGTAACCGATACGTGAAGAAAATGTTGAACCATTCGGCACAGCTCCCTTGGGAGGCATTTTTAGAACAAGAAACTATGGTTCAAGCCCATCTGATTGCAAGTGAAGATATGCAAGAAGGTGTGAATGCATTTTTGGAAAAACGGACACCTGAATTTAAAGGGATTTAATTTAATTTTTGGAGGGTGTAACATGTCTATTAAAACAATCGGTGTGATTGGGGCCGGGAGCATGGGATCGGGTATCGCTCAGATTGCAGCTTGCGAAGGTTTCCAAGTCATTTTATCGGATATTCAAGAAGATTTTTTAACAAGAAGTTTAGGTGTAATCAGAAAGAGTTTGGAGAAGCTTTCCTCAAAGGGGAAACTTACTGACACTGTTGAGACCATTCTAGATCGTTTTACAGCAACTACTAGATTGGACGATTTGAAAGCGGCGGATTTAGTTTTTGAGGTTATCATTGAGAATATGGAGAAAAAGAAAGAGTTGTATCGGAACATTGATCAGATTTGTAAACCTGAAGCAATCTTTTGCTCCAATACATCTGGATTAAGTATTACCGAGATGGCCTCAGCTACGAAACGGGCAGACCGGGTAATCGGAACTCACTTTTTCAACCCGGTACCGCTAATGGAACTAGTCGAAATTATCCGTGGCAATGATACATCTGATGAAACCTATTTGATTGCTAAAGATTTATGTGAAAGCTTTGGTAAGAAATCAATAACAGTAAATGAAGCGCCATTGTTTGCTGTAAATCGTATATTAGCGCCAATGATAAACGAAGCCATTTTCGTCCTTCAAGAAGGCGTAGCAACCAAGGAAGATATCGACCTAGGAATGAAACTAGGAGCCAATCACCCAATCGGACCATTAGCACTCGCTGACATGATTGGGCTCGACGTCATGCTCATGGTATTAGACACACTCTACCAAGAAACAGCCGACTCCAAATACCGCCCAGCCACCCTATTAAGAAAATTGGTTCGAGCAGGACACTACGGCAGAAAAACCGGCCTCGGATTCTACGAATATTAAATGGTGCCTGTCACCGCCCGTGGACAGTGTCCACCTGAGGCGGACAGTTGTAGAAAGGTCGAATTCTATATTTTTATAGATTCGGCCTAGTTTTTTAGATTCTATTTTGGGGTGATGAAGGTGGAAACAAAGTATATAAAAAACCCATTTGATCATTTACTCAAATGTAAATATGAAAAAATCAGTGATAGTAATCTGAAAGTAACCTTGCCTATTCAGCCTTTGCTGTTAAATACTGTAGGGTATGTTCAAGGTGGGATTATCAGCTTGTTGGCAGATTTAGCAATGGGCAATACATGTAATACCTTTGATGAAGACGAAAACTCTCTTCAATCGGTCGTAACAGTTGATCTCAAAACAACTTACCTAAAAGGAGCAAAAGGAGAATTCCTCACTGCAGTAGCCCACCTCATCAAAAAGGGAAGGACCCTTAATCACCTCGACTGTGATATCTACAACGATCAGAACGAACTAGTGGCAAAAGCAACTGGCATATTTGCTAACTTAAAGTAAATGGTGCATGTCACTTCTTAAAAAATCACCAATGATATACACCTCTGGTTGACTGTGTAATTAATTTCATATAGAGTTGTTATCTATTATTCTTAAATTGGAAAAATCAATATTCATATCAGTCTATAATTATGGTATCTTTATTTAGGTGAACTATACTAGGGGGTAGTGCCTGCATGTTTGATACCGCATTATGGTATTTTCCAATTCTGATTTTTATTTTTTTAAATTCTTATAAAATAAATAAGCTAAATGCTAAAAATAAATTAACAGCAAGTAACATAGACTTGCAATTAGAACGTGTGATTCGATTCTTAGAAGACAATGGCGGTAATCATGTATCTCATCTAATTTTGTTACAGGATAAGGATGTATATTGGGCGGTGGAAGAACAAGTACTAATTGTTTATAAGAGGATAGGTAATAAACTAGTCGTATTAGGAGACCCGATAGGTCCAGAGTCATTGATTCCTAAGTCTATTAAAGAATTTCAAGAATACGGAGTAAGTAATGGGCTTAAGCCAATATTCTACCAAATCAGCCCGCGTTTCATGCATTTGTATCATGATACAGGCTATCGATTCTTAAAGTTAGGGGAAGAAGGAGTTGTGAATCTTCATAACTTTTCGATTGAGGGCAAGCAGGGAGCTAAATTACGAACTAGACTAAACAAATTTATCCGTAACTCTTATACGTTTAGCGTAATCATGCCACCGTATTCAAAAGCTATCCTTTCTGAGTTAAAGGAAATTTCAGATGCTTGGCTTGGAAATCAGAAAGAGAAGGGATTCTCGGTTGTCTCTTTTAGTAAGGAATATGTTTCTTGTTTTCCGGTTGCTCTATTAAATGATCCAGAAGGGAAAGTTCTTGCTTTTGCGACACTTGCAAGTGACCACAAAAATTCGCTTACGATCGACTTAATGAGAAAAGTACCAGAAAGCCCACATGGAACGATGGATGTTTTATTCATTCATATCTTTAAATGGGCGAAAGAAAACGGGTACCAGAATTGTAGTTTAGGTATGGCGCCGCTTTCAAATGTAGGAGATTGCAAATACTCCTTCCAAAGTGAAAAGTTCTTCAGATTGGCCTATTTGCATGGAAATTCATTGTATAACTTCAAAGGACTCAAAGAATTCAAAAGCAAATTCGCCTCCGGATGGGAACCTAAGTACCTTGCCTACAGAGAAACCTTTCTGCCTGTCGTCATCATCCAACTGCTGCTGCTCATCAACAGCACACCACATCCAAAATCCGTAGTAGACAAAATCAAATACTTAATGAAAAAAACAGGATAAAAGGTGCCATTCGGTGCCTTTTTTCTACTGTGCGGAATCGTTTGTTAAATGATTACTTTTTCTGTGCTAACCATGCTGCAACGATTTTTGCTTCTTCTGGTGTAATGACCCCCGCTGGCATTGCTCCTTTTCCGTTTTTAATAATATTCTCAATATCACCTTGGGCATACTTTGTACCAATTTTATTTAAAGCAGGACCTGCTCCACCTTGTAGATTGTCTCCATGGCATGTTATACAAGAGGTACTAGCAATTTCTTCTGCTTTTGCTGAAGTGTCTGTTTTGCCGTCTGCCGTTTTTTCAACAGCTTTGCCTGCATGTGGAGTTCCTTCGTAATTAAAGAGCAAAAATACAAGAAAACCTGCTAAAATGATATTGATTCCAGTAGTAGCCCATATTTTTTTCATGTTAAATCCTCCACGAGTTTTTTTAATGAAATATACCTAGAAGAGAGGACCAATTGAATACAATTGACCAAATAATACTGCTAATTATTAAACCAGTAATAAACATACTCCAACTGTGTTTTTTCCTCTCCCAACAAGCAACCATTATCGCTAACCCTATAGGAATTCCAATAAAGGGCAGCCAGGGAAAAGTCTCAAATGTCTTGTATAAATAGATGGCTATACATGCTGTTAACAAGATTGAAAAGAAGAGCTCACTTAATAATGATAATTCTGATTTGATATGACTGGTCATTATTTTCCTCCTCCCAAAGCCGTACTTATATTCAAAGTCTTATTCCACTTCGGTTTTTATTAAATCCACGCTCATTGCCTTTTTTCATTTAATCATTTGTACGATTAGGGTTTTTATTGTGTGGGAATCGACTGTTTTCGCGGTTTTTATAATCATTATTGCTCTCATTTTCATTGGTTTTACGTTCATAACGAACAGGACGGAAATTTACATCATCATCCTGATTTAATGCGTCTCGTTTCTCAGCATTACATGCTGTTAACAATCCTATTAAAAGAAAAATAGTCAAAATGGTGATTTTCCATTTGTTTTTCATCCTATTACTCCTCGTATCTTTTTATTGGTAATATTTTTACTATGCGCCTTCGTAAATTTTTTAGTCCAATTCGACAATGTGTAAATTTTTACAAACGAACAGACCACTGCTCTTCATAAAGAGAAGGAAAACAAATGGTCAGAGAATGATTATACAAATCAAGATCGTGAATTAGTAAAATTTATGGCAAAAGTAACAAGGAAGTGAACGAATACCAGCACCATTTGTGAGGTCCCACATAGCAAAAAGCAAGTATAAAGACCATATAAAAGCAGTGTATTTCTCATATGAAATACACTGCTTTTATATTGTTATCAGAAAGCTGTTTTATATAAAAAACGGACTCTATTATATTGTTTTATCATTTTCAATATTTATTATGAAAGGCATTAATTGCTTTACGTAATCTTCTGGTTGTGTGGTTTGATTTTGCATCCAATGCATTGCAGCTCCATAAAGTGCCCAGCTTAACATCACCGCAAAGACCTCTATTTCGGATTTGTTTTGATTCGGCCATTGCTTTTTTGCCCACTCCGAAAAAAATGCCTCAAGTTCTTTTTTAAAAATCGTTTCTATTTGTGGTGTAAATGCCTCATAACTTCGCCGGCATTGGTTACTGATAGATGATTGGAACTTTATGATCGATAAAAATATAGCCTCAATTGTCTCTTGATTAATTACCTCGTGTGTACTAACTTCTTGAATGATTTCCCTCATCACACTCTCACTTAATACCTTTTCAAGCAAGTCATATTTGTCAATGAAATGAGAATAAAAGGTTGCACGATTAACCGTGGCAGCCGTTGTAATATCTTTAATGGTGATGTCTTTAAAGTCTTTTTTCATCGATAACTGTATAAACGCATCCATAATGAGCTTACGGGTACGGAGAATACGGGGGTCAATTTGTTTTTCCATAGATTTTTCTCCTATTTTTTAGACATTTTTATCAATATGTTGTTTAAACAATATAGCTGTTATTTTGTTGGTTGTTGAATGTTTACCAACTTGATATATTAATTTTACAACAAATGTTGTCTAAACAAAAGATGTTGGGGTGAAGAAAATGAAAATAACGATTTTTGGAGCAAATGGGCAAATTGGTCAACTTTTTGTAAATCTTGCACTTGAGGCTGGACATGAGGTTACAGCCTATACGAGACGACCTAATGCTTTAAATATAGAACATGAAAAACTGCAAATTGTAGTCGGGGCTTTAACAGACCGAGAAAAATTAAAAGAAGCCATCATCGGAAGAGATGCTATTTTAAGTGCCCTTGGGCCAGCAATGTCAATGAAACGAAAAGTTTCAGACCTCCCTATAGCAGAAGCCCATAAAGCCATTATCTCTGTAATGGAAGAGTTCGGACCGGAAAGGTTCATTACGCTTGCAACACCTAGCATCTCCGCAAAGGAAGACGTTAAACAGCTTATAACTGTGATGCCGAGTGTTATGCCAAGACTATTCTTTCCTGCTGGGTACGCTGAAATGAAAGCAATAGAGAAATTGCTTAAAAACTCTAAGCTAGATTGGACTGTTGTGCGCATCATTGATCCGAATGCCAAAACAAATGGAAATGGGTATTCTATATCATTTGGAGATACGAAAGGTAAGATGAGTGTCTCTCGTTATCATGCAGCGAAATGTATGCTGGACGCTGCGACGAAAGACGAATGGATTCATAAAATGCCAATCGTATTTAATAACTAGGAGGGCAAGGGAATGAAACAATTTGAATTTGGAGTCTATTCATTAGGCGAACGAATACCGGATGCCAATGGGAATAGTCGAACTGCTCAATCTAGAATAGAAGAGATTATCCAAATGGCAAAAATGGCGGATGAAGCAGGACTTGATATTTTTGGTGTTGGCGAACATCACCGTCTCGATTTTGTCACATCCTCCTACGCCATGCTGCTTGCAGCGATAGCACGGGAGACAAAAAACATTAAACTAACCAGCACGCTTTCTGTTATAAGTACAGCTGATCCAGTTCGTGTTTACGAAGATTTTGCCACACTAGATTTATTATCGAACGGACGCACCGAGATTATTTTAGGTCGTGGGGCATTTTTAGAATCATTCTCTCTCTTTGGAGCAAGTTTAAATGATTACAATGAATTGTTTGAAGAGAAGCTGAATTTATTTTTGAAATTGCAGGAGCAGCAAGTTGTCAGTTGGCAAGGGAATTTCCGTTCCCCTCTTCGAAGTGCACAAATTGCACCTAGACCTGTTCAAAAGAAACTGCCGCTTTGGATTGGTGTGGGGGGTACTCCTGCCAGTGCCGTTCGTGCAGGAAGACTTGGATTAAATATGGCCCTTGGCTTGTTAGGTGGCCGTCCAGAATCTGTTAAACCACTAGCAGACCTATACTGGGAAGCCGCAAGAGAAGCAGGTCATGATGTATCCAAGTTAAAAATTTCTGTGACAGGGCATTCGTATATCGCCAAAACAGGAGAACAAGCCATTACCGAATTTCTTCCGCACTACAATCAATATTTTCACTACTTTTCAAAAGATCGTGGTTATCCGCACTACCATACATCAGCGGAGCAATTGACGCCTCAGCGAGCACCTGGGCAAATTTTAGCCGTTGGCAGTGCAGAAGAACTAGCAGAAAAAATCTTGTACCAGCATGAACTATTTGGACATTCGCGCTTTATGGGACAATTTGATATGGGTGGTCAGCCATTAGCCAGAGTAGAAAAAGCAATTGATCTACTGGCAAACAAAGTAACACCAATCGTTCGCAGAGCTTTATCAAAATAAGTAAATCTGGATGATGGCTTTGTTATAGAAAAATAAAAAAGAACAAAAAAAGGGGGGAAGAAGGATGGAAATT
This sequence comes from Neobacillus driksii, assembly GCF_013409995.1. Taxonomy (GTDB): domain Bacteria; phylum Bacillota; class Bacilli; order Bacillales; family Cytobacillaceae; genus Neobacillus; species Neobacillus driksii. The sequence goes on along the minus strand of NZ_JACCBX010000002.1, from coordinate 260,895 downwards.
TTAACTTATGTTTTACAAGGAATTCTTGCTTTAATGTTTTTAATGGCTGGATTCGGGAAAGTTACAGGTTCTAAAATGCATGTGGAGGCATTTACGCATTGGAAATTGCCACAATGGTTTCGAGTTGTAACAGGGCTTGTTGAATTAGCCGGGGCTGTGCTTTTAATCGTTGGATATTGGTATTCAACTTCAGCCATGGCAGGATCACTTTTACTCGGTATTACAGGTGTAGGTGGCATTATTACACATATTCGAGTAAAAGATTCCTTTAAGGATACGTCTATGATTCTATTCTTAGCTATTCTATCGTTTGTTGTACTTTATCTTTATTTAGCGTAAAAATTTCATTTTTACCAAGATGGGTTAAAAGGGAAATTTAATATAAAAATTTTTTTTGGAGGAAAAGAAGATGAAAATATTAGTTACAGGTGCAGCAGGAAAATTAGGATCAAATATCGTTGGAAATTTAGTGAAGAAAGTACCTGCTTCAGATATTATCGCTGGTGTACGTGATCCACAATCAGAAAAAGCAAAGGTATACGAAGCACAAGGTATTGAAGTTCGCTTAACAGATTTTGAGAAAAAAGAAACATTAGTTGAAGCATTCAGTGGTGTGGACCGTGTCTTCATAGTTTCAACAGTACCTGTTATGGAAACAGCAATCCAACAGCAGAAAAATACTGTAGAAGCAGCGAAAGAGACTGGTGTATCCCAATTGGTTTACTCAAGTGCACCACGTGCAGATGTGAGTGATTTCGTTTTAGCTGCTCCTCACCGTGAACGTGAAAACATCATTAAAGAATCAGGTATTCCATATGTATTCGTTCGTAACAACTGGTACGTTGAAAACGAATTAGGTACCATTCAACAATGCTTAAATGGCTCACCTTGGGTTACATCGGCAGGAGAAGGGAAGGTAGCTTGGGTCTATCGTCCAGATTTAGGTGAAGCCACTGCCAATGTGTTAGCAGGTGATGGACACGATAATAAAGCATACGAATTATCAGGTGAAAACTTAACACAACAACAATTCGTTGATGCAGTTAATGAGGTTACAGGTAAAGAAATTCCATTATTAGCCGTAGATTCTGAAGCTCATGCAAAAATGCTAAAAGAGGCTGGCGTGCCAGAAGAATTTGTATCAATGCTAGTGATGATTCAAAATGGAATTCGTGAAGGTGGATTAGAAGCTCCACTTTCTGATTTAGAAATGCTTCTAGGTCGCAAACCAACTTCTGTGAAAGAAGCGTTACAAATTTTATTAAAATAATACGAATGTCGCGTATCAAACGCCATGTCATACTGATGAAAGAAGCTTTGAACCAAATTGTTAGCCAACTATCTGAAACAATTTAAATATCGTGGACTAATCCAAAACAGTTCTTTTTATTAGAGCAAGGAGGAAGAAATCATGACAAATGAGAAATTAAATATTGGAATTATCTTAGGAAGCACTCGGCAGGGGCGAGTGAGCCCTCAAGTTGGAGAGTCGGTAAAAGGAATCGCTGACAAACGTGGAGATGCCAATTATGAAATTGTTGATATCGCTGATTACAATTTGCCTTTTTTGGGAACAACCGATGGGACAGAACCTGGAATAGCAGCTTGGAGTGAAAAAGTTGCCAGTTTGGATGGATTCGTATTTATTGTTCAGGAATACAATCACAGTATTACTGGAGCATTAAAAAATGCGCTTGATATTGCGAAGCGTGAAGCTTGGAATAACAAAGCGGCAGGTATCGTTAGCTATGGGGGAACGGGTGGTGCTCGTGCAGCTGAACATTTACGAGGTATTTGTGGAGAATTATTCATTGCAGATGTGAAGACTCACCCAACATTATCTTTATTTACTGATTTCGAAAACTTTACAACATTTAAGCCAGCTGATTTACATCTTGATAATGTCAATTTAATGCTTGACCAAGTTAACGCGTGGAGCGGTGCATTGAAAACCTTGAGATAATAACGAGAATGATAGTTGCAATAAAAAAAGAATATCAGACCCTGCCAAATAGGGTGTCTGATATTCTTTTTTATTTAGGATCTGTTTAAAAAGAATGTTGATTTCACTGTGTTTGAAAATAAGCGGAGAATTTCCGTTTAAATTGGGAAATACCCATATTTCCTTAAAAATAAACGGAGTTTTTCCGCTTATTGTATCAAAATCCTTGTAATTTGTCTTATTTAAAGCAGTTAACCGGAATATTTCCGCTTATATCTGCTTCTTAAGGTTCCTCTATATACAATAGCCGGAAATTCTCCGCCTATGAATTCTCAACCCTTCACAAAAATCAACCTAATAATTGAGCCTTTATTTAAGGAAAGTTTCCAGAATGCTCAATGAGATAAGGATTGTGAACTGTTGTGTTTAACCTAGCGGCCTGCAAATGATTAGAATATATGAAGGATTTTTAAAATTACATATGGAATAAAGGTTAAAAGTGTTAAAAAAAGAAAGTTATATACGCTAAATTTTAGTAAATATTTTTTTCCTTGGCTAGGATAGGATTGAATATATAATTTATAAGAAATGACACTGGCCATAGAGGCTATAATTGTCCCAAGTCCACCTATATTTACCCCCAATAGCAGCGGCCTCCAATTTGATGTAAACTCAGCCAGAAGGAAAGAAGCAGGAACATTACTAATGAATTGACTCAATAGAATTGAGGTGAAATAAATAGAATCAGAATCTTTCAGATTAACACTGGCCATCATATGAACGGCGTTAGTATTCGAGATATTTCCTACAAAGATGAAAAAACAAATAAAAGTTAATAGCAGGAAATAATCAATTTTAAACAATAGCTTATGATTTATAATGGCAGCAGTCATTAAAGTAATGATTAACGCAGCTTGGTATGGAATGACACCGAAAATGGATGCAATGATAACAGCTAAAACGATGCCCCAAACCATGGTTCTCTTCTTATCGTTAATTTGTATCGGAGCAATCTCTACCTTCAATTCCTTTTTAGTCAGTCTATGGATGAAGATATATATAGAAATGATACCAAGAACAGCGAGTAAAAGAACGGTCATAAAAAAGGGCTTTGGTGTTAGTCCATAAAATGAATAGATAAACAGATTTTGCGGATTTCCCATTGGCGTTAGACTGCTGCCGATATTTGCAGCTATCGTTTGCAGGATGATCGTTTCCATCATAGGCATGTTCATTTTCCTGCTTATCACGAGTGTCAGTGGTACAAATGTAAGTAATGCCACATCGTTTGTAACAATCATCGAGCTAAAAAAACATAACAATATGAGAATCGCTGAAACCGATTTACTATTATTGCATTTATTTAAAATTGATATAGCGAATTTATCTAATACTTTTAGCTCATCAAAAGCTTTAATCGCAAGCATTAGGTTAAATAAACTAATCAATACGGGGAAATTTAGATACTCTATTTTAGGAGTTTGAAATAAACAGCTCCCAGTGGCTAAAATCAGTGAAATGGTAAAAACTATGTCCTTTTTTAGAAAGCTTAAATCCAGCTTTATTCTTTTTTTAGTTTGAATTAAAACATTCTCTTTCACAATACACCACCGATAATCCATTTGACTTATTTTACAACGTTAAGATTCTATCATGGTAATCACGATTTGAGAATAAAAACATGAGATTAGGAAATGTTAGTATGGGAATTTTGTAATAAGAGTAAAAATGGTATATTATGCTACTGTAGTCAAAAAAAAACAAACCGTAATGGAGGAAATACAATGTATACAGCCATTTCTCACTTTATCAATGAATGGAATCAAGAAGCCGTTTCTACCCAAAAGGTTTTGGATGCCTTAACCGATGAGTCACTTCAACAAAGAGTTTCGCCGGAAGATCGCACATTAGGAGAAATTGCTTGGCATATTGTTGCGAGTACACCTGGAATGTTAATGGAGTTTGGTGTTACAGTAAAAAGTTCGTTAAACGAAGCTGACCTTCCAACCTCAGCTAGGGAAATAGCTGAAACGTTCCGGAATGTGAGTGCAGAAACTAGTGCAGCTATAAGTGAACAGTGGACAGACCAATCCCTAAGTGAAACGAAAAGTGTATTTGGAATGGATCTGCCAAGAGCTGTTATGCTTAGTATGCTTAACAAGCATATCATTCATCACCGTGGACAGATGACCGTTCTTATGCGCCAAGCTGTATTAAGGGTCCCAGGTGTCTATGGACCATCACGAGAAGAATGGAGCCAAATGGGGATGGATGCAAACTCTCTATAAGAAGAAGAAATTTGTATACATTAAAGCCGTGGTCACGACTGTGAAGCGGCTTTTTTAATTGGGTAAATAGTTACTCTTTCACAAAAAAACAAAACGTTGGCTGCAAATTAAATTACCTGCTTTTTGACAAATCTCTCAGACTTTTGATGTATTTTGTAGAATAAAATCGAAATTTATCTGTTTTGGATGTATAATAGATTCTTGTGTTGGTCTATTAAAAAGAAGGAGGTAGATTTCGATGGAATGGACTTTATTCGGATTGTTTCTTCTTTCCGCATTATTGCTTGTTTTTTCAATAGTTAAGACATACCGTGACTCAAAGCTTGAAAAAAAGCAAATTGATTTAGTACATGTATCCATGATGAAAGAAATCAATAGCATTCAAGACTCAATCCGAGATATCGAGCTTGATATAGAAGTAGTAACAAAAGAAGCTGGAATTCAACTTTCTGCAGAAGAGAAGCTTTTTATGCGTGAAGTTATAGACTTATATAGACGTAATTACTCGATTGAAAGCATCGCTGAGATGAAAGAAGTACCAGTAACTGAGATTGAACAGCTGCTAACACCTTATCTGAAAATAAAGGATGAAGGGGGCCAAGTGGCAAATGCGAATTAATTTATTGAGCAGCTTTGCAGCAGGAATTCTAATTGCCACAACAATTTGTGGTGTTGTTTACTTCACAGATGATACCACCTCTGAAAAAGCGTCCGCTAAATCTTCCGGAGATATTAAACTAACTGCAGCACAGATGAAGGATGAGCTTGAATCTGCGGGTTATGTGGTTCAAACGAAAGAAGAATTAGAAAAGACGTTGGAAGCAGCAAAGGGTATTGAAACAAAGCCTGCTGATTCAAAAGAGCTGGATAAACCCGTAACTCAAGTTGTAGTCAATGTCGCAGATGGAATGACGAGTATCGATGTTGCGAATGTGCTTGTTCAAGCGAGTTTAATCCCCGATGCGTTTGTCTTCACGCAGGATATTGAGGCTAGAGGGTTACAAAACGCTTTGCGTCCAGGTTCTTATACAGTCAATAGTGGAATGTCGTACGACGAAATCATTGGTACTATATTTAAAAATTAACACAAAAGCCGTTCTCTTCTCGAGGCGGCTTTTCTTTATGGATCAATCTACTAGTATATTCCAAGAGTGGTTCAATATGATAAAATAAGAGTAATATATTTAGAGGAGCTTTTACATGGACAAACAATCATATTTCTATCAATTTATTGAGCCGCTATCGAAAGAACTGGCGTTAGTTGCACGTGAATTGGAAAATAGTATTTTTTCCAGCCCAAGAACGATGCTGACACACGCCCGTGTGTTTGTCGAGAATATTTTACAGCAGGTGATTCGAGCTGAGGAATTGCCTGAAGATCCTCGGGCTAATTTGAAGGACCAGCTCGATATGCTTAACGACAAAGGATATTTAATACCTGAGATACGAGATGCTCTCCATTTTGTTAGGCAAATTGGAAATCAAGCGGCCCATAATTCAAGAATGTTTCGCTATTCTGAGGCGCTTTTGTCGTGGGAAGCATTGTACAAAATTGTTAAATGGTATGTAGAGGTATATGGACCAGTGGATATTACCGTTCCGGATTATCAGGATCCATCCCCAATTATGGAAAAAAGATATGATATGTCTGAGCTGGAAATTAGACTAAAGTCACTTGAAGAACTTCTTTCTCATTCCGTGGAAAAGCTCTCTACTGAGACTGCATTGGCAGAAACTGCAGTTGCTGTTGAATCGCCGGTAGCTGAAATACCCGTAGTCGAAGAGGGAATTCCTGGTGTGACAACAATTCGTACTATTACATTCAATGGAAGAAAACTGGAAGTTCCTTATTTTCTTCGTGACGCATTTTTGCTGCCACAACGATTTGATAAATCCGAAACCTTTCTGATTCGATTAGGCGCAGAGCAACAAGCACGCATCATGAGTGAGCTGCCAAAAAATCTGGAAGGACTTCACAAGCATGTAAAACGGTACAGTGAAAAAAATGATGAGATTTTGTTTGAGGAATTAAAGACCTTTATTGAAGAAGAGAAAATTAGAAGGAAGTTATCACTAGAACGACCTGGTGAACTGTTCTTCTTTTACAAGGCAGACTATATCATTGTCACCGAGGAACTGGCAAAGGTCCCGCTTACCTCGGAGGAATTCACTGGGATTCCAAGTCTGTTAAGACAACTTAACGAAGATCAGATTGACAGTGTCGGGCAGCTGCCAAAGGAGCTTGTTATTCTCGCAAAATATGAAAATGTCGGGATTGGAACAGTAGAAAAATTGTTTGAGCAATTGAAGAAAAAAACAAATGAAAAAGCCTCCGCGGTTGGACCTGCGGTAGAGGAGGAGTCCATTCGGACAAGTAATAAAAAATGGGATTCCTTATATATCAATGTAAAGCTTGGAAAAGGCAACACGGTTATTCGTGGTGAAAGCGTGCCGGCACTTTGGAAAGAAGGGTTAAATTGGATTGAGGATCATCATCTTCCTATTCATGAAATGATTAAAGAGGGAGTGGTTCTTGGTTCCACCGATACAGGAAAACGCTATGCGATGGCACTTGAACCCGTTCATAAAGATAAACGGAATTTTACCCAATTGCATACGTATAAATCTAAACTTACAGGTACCACCTATTACCTTGAAACGAAAATTAATCCGAAATCTGGACTTGAAACCCTCGCTAAGTTACTTACTCGATTAGGGGTGGAAGTTAAGATTCCGTTATTAGAGAATAATGATTAAAAACGTATCTAACACCGACATTCGTCAAAAGAGGTCGGTGTTATTGTCATTTTTGTAAAAATAATTATATCCATGAAAACCCATACGATTTATAATAAAATGGAATAAATTTAGTGTGCCGAAATAAATTTAGGAAGATAGTCTAATTAGAAGGTGTTGGAGTGAATGAAAAAAACCAAAGAAAATCTGAATATGAAATCGTTGTTCATTTTCTTTATACCCTTAGCATTATCTGCGAGTCTTGTTACGATATCTCATATTATTATTAACAGTACATTAGTTAGAGCGGATAATTCTGAATTTATTTTGGCGGGTTATGCAATTGCGATGAGTTTGTTTGCTATTACTGAACGGCTGGGAAATTTGCTCAGGCAGACGTGTTCTTCATTGGTGCGGGATAAAGAATCGTATAAGTTAATGTCCCATTTTTCCTTTTACCTCATCGGAAGTTTAATGTTTGTTGCATTTGCAGTGGCTTATACTCCGGCAGGAGATTTTATTTTTGCAAAAATCTTTGGAGCGAAAGCGAGCATGGTGGATGATATAAAGGCTATCTACCAAGTACTTATCATCGTGACGATTTTTTCTGCACTTCGTTGTTTAGCTCAAGGAGTGATTATTTATAATCGACAGACAAAATGGTTAACCATTGGTATGGTCATAAGGCTTGCTGCCATGTACTTGTTGTCCCTATTTTTCATTCATACGGGTCATATTACAGGAGTATCAGGTGCGCTGATTTTCTTAATCGGAATGATCGTCGAGTGTAGTATTAGCTTCATAGAAGCAAGGTCATTAGTCCACAAAATGCCCGAGAAGCATGAACTAAAGATAGAGTCAAAGAAAAGTATCTTTAAATTTTATAGCCCTCTTATGTTATCTTCTGTAATTGTTGTTATGATTGGTCCTGCAATCAATATTGCTTTAGGTAAAACGGTTAATATCGAGTTGGCAATTGCAAGTTATGCTATTGCCTTAAGTGTGACTCAATTGATTTTAAGTCTATTCTCTTACATCCATCAAATTGTGATCAATTTTTATGGAGAACATCATGCGCTTGTAAAAAAGTTCTTATTAATAGTAGGTTTTATTCCGTGCATCTTGGTAGCGATTTTATCGTATACTCCGTTGGGGGAATTGTTTTTTGAACATGTAATTGGAGTTAGTGGAAGGTTGTTGGACGCTAGCATACAGGTGTTCAAGGTTACGATGTTAATGGCGCTTGTATTTCCATTTGTAGATTACTTTAACGGTTTATTAATGGTGTATAAACGCACGAAGATAACGATTTTTTCTCAAGGAGCAAATTTTATTGTTACATTGATCGCTTTAATTATTGGCGTGACTTTTGCGGCGCAATGGAATGGGACCATCGGCGCGATCGGCCTTTCGCTGGGATCATTAGCTGAGTTAATTGTCGTAGGCAGCTTCGTTCAAGCTATTGAACGTAAAGATGGTAAAGTGGCTATGTTTCAGATAAAAGGGCTTTTGAAAGCAGGAAAAAATCGTTAATGTATATGGCTGTGAATTAGGAAACCACCAGTTGGTGGTTTTTATTTTTTGGATGTGTGGGTTTGTCCAATTCATTTAGCTTTTTTTACATAGTATAGTAGGTAAATAATTTATGGCGGTGCCTACATTGTTACTATATACCAACCAGAAAAAGTAAACATGAATGGAAAAGTGCGCTTGCAAGCTAGATTTGATGAAGCAGGTATGGAGAATATGCTTTGGTATGAGAGTAGTGAGAATTATGGTTCGTATATGACGACGGAGCGAGTCGATGCCTTTTTGGTTGGTCTACTTTGGCTCGCACTAAATAAAGGACAAAATATTCTAGTCAAAGGTGCTCTCTCGGAAAAACTTTATTATTCTTAAAATCACCATTTAATTCCGTTAATTGCGCAAATCTATAAACATAAGCATATTAAACTGGTTTGCGATAACCTTGTTTCCACACCATTACCAAATGAGGGGGCAGTGGGAACAGGTCTATCATGTGGTATTGATTCTTTGTGTACGGCTTATGAGCATTTAGGTCGGGCTGTGCCAGCAAATTATAAAATTACTCATTTTACATTTTCAATACAGGATCAAATCAAATGATGGGAAGCCAGAAGTGGCAAGAGAAAATCTATCAAGACAGGGCAATATGGGCGAAAGCCTGCGCACAAGAGTTAGGAAAAGAGTTGATTGTGGTTGATAGTAATATCAACGATATCCTAATAATGAGTTTTCTAAAAAACCTTGAGGTCTAATTATTTTAATATTTTAGGATTATGGGCTTCATGAACGCTTCATGAAGTCTGATTTCTTCGAGAAGTTACGATTTTGGCTTCATGAACGCCTCATGAGGTCCGTTTAGTACAAACACATACAATTATCGGCTTCATAAAACGAATATACGATTAATCCGTTACTGTTTCTAAAATTTCGTTTATATAAAACGATGGGATAGCAGCCCCAATTATTTCTTTAGTTTCTATTTCTGGATTTTGCAAGGTAGCAAAAATTACGCCAACGACTTCACCATTTTGATTCAGTACCGGGCTGCCGCTATTCCCCTTATAAATTGGGGCTTCTATCATCATCACTGGTACGTCCCAGTCCGTTAAATGAACTTTACCGATGATTTTACCTTGATTGGCTATTTGGGTAAAAGCCAATGGATTTCCGATAAAGATGATATCATCGCCAACCGTACTTTCCCAATCTTTTTCGATTCTAAATGGAAGAAAAGGAAGGTTTTCTGCATCAATGTCTACAATTGCCACATCTATTTCCGGGTGTTTTGCAACTACCTTACCAGCATATGACTCACCCGATTTAAACTGGACATTTACTCTATTTGTATGTTCTACCACATGTTCATTGGTAACGATTAATCCAGAGGGTGAAACGGTAAATCCCGTTCCTTTTACTCCATTCCATTCAATCGTAACAATCGATTTTTTGTACTTTTTTACTTCAGGCTGCTTGGATAAGTGATTAGACACTTTAACAAAGTTAATTGCAGGAAGGTTGAAAATATTAATCCATACCTCTAATCCGCTTATTAAAAGCGCTAGTACGAGTAGGGAACTAACGATTTTAACCACAAACTTTTTCCACTTTTTCTTTTGAAGTTTCTCTTTTTCCCATTCCTGTTTATCTTCTGGATTAAAAAATGCCTCCCAGTCAATTTCGTCTTCTTTATGTTTTTGCTCGTTATTTTCGTTATCCACATCTTATCCCTCATTACAATATATTCTATCTTTCTATTATACCGAAAAACGAATCATTATTAATCGACCAAAAATTCATGATAAAATTTAGTAAAAAGCGGAGAGGATATATCGGATGGAAATTAAAAAAGTATCGATTATCGGATTAGGTGCATTAGGTATTTTATTTGGGAACCATTTTGCCAAGAAAATGCCAAAGGAAAATGTAAGAATTATTGCCGACCGTGAAAGAATTAAAAAATATAGAAGCGAAGATGTCTATTGTAATGGTGAACCTTGTGCCTTCAACTATGTAACACCTAAAGAACCTTGTGAACCAGCAGATTTATTGATTTTTTCGGTAAAATACGAAGGGTTACATGATGCCATCCAAGCTGTTCGCCATCATGTGGGGAAGGACACGATTATTTTATCGGCCTTAAATGGAATTACAAGTGAGGGTATTATTGGCCAAGTTTATGGAATGGATAAGATTCTTTATAGTGTAGCCCAAGGGATGGACGCGGTAAAAGTGGGAAATAAGCTTACATATGATCATATGGGTATGCTTTGCTTTGGTGATCAAGTGCCTGGGATCATTTCTGACAAGGTGAAGAGTGTTGCGGCTTTTTTTGATAAAATTGATTTCCCTTATGAGGTAGATACCAATATGAATAAGCGGTTATGGGGGAAATTCATGCTCAATGTTGGAGTGAATCAAACTGTTGCTGTCTATAAAAGCAATTACGGTGAAATTCAACGAGATGGCGAAGCAAGGGAAACCATGATTGCTGCAATGAGAGAGGTCATTACCTTATCTGAATATGAGGGGATTAATCTAACCGAGGCAGATCTGAACTATTGGTTAAGCGTGTTAGCCACATTAAGTCCTGAAGGGAAACCTTCCATGGCACAGGATTTGGAAGCACGCAGATATAGCGAGGTGGCTTTGTTTGCTGGAGCAGTATTGGAAATGGGTGAAAAACATCGAGTACCAACACCTGTAAACAAAAAACTGTATGATACCATTAAATCCATTGAAAGTACTTATCACCTTTGATATAAGCAAACGAGTGTGGTAAACTAAACCTAACTTATAAGAAATGGAGGTTTTCCCTTTGACTGCGTCTATGAGACTACGATTCCCAGCTTTGAACTGTTAAATGAATAGGTTCAAGGACTTTGCACGCGTGCAGAGTAACGGGAGTGGTCTGTCTATTTTTAGGGAAACCTTTATTTTACGGTATTGTAAAACAAGAGGGACAATTCTGCCCTCTTTTTTGCTGTCTTTTTTTAGATGTTATTTGTGTTATTTCAGTTTCTATAAAAATGTCCTTGACCACATACCAAGCTAAAAAATATTTTATAGGACGTGATCTATATGGAAACATCTAAGCACGAAATGAATCATTGGAAACGAAATACGATTCTCTTTTTAGGAAGTCAAACCATATCCCTTTTTGGATCAGCCTTGGTTCAATATGCGATTATGTGGTATATCACCTTGAACACCCAATCAGGTGTGATGATGACAATTTCCATCATATGCGGCTTTGTCCCAACTTTTTTTCTTTCTCCTTTTGCAGGGGTTTGGGCAGACCGCTACAATCGAAAAATACTAATTATCCTATCAGATTCCTTGATTGCGATTTCAACTCTTGTTTTAGCGATTCTGTTTTTAATGGGGTATGAGGCACTTTGGTTATTATTTCTAATGTCGGCCATTCGGGCAATAGGAACAGGTATTCAAGGTCCAGCGGTAGGAGCTATTCTTCCTCAGATGGTTCCAGAAGATAAACTCACAAAAGTGAACGGAACGAATGGCAGTATCCAAGCACTAATCATGCTCGTGGCGCCTATGGTCAGCGCAGCATTACTGACAATGGCTTCCATGGAGGCAATCTTCTTCATAGATGTAGTCACTGCAGCGATCGCCGTTTTTATCTTACTCGCTTTTTTGCATATTCCCATCCATGCAAAAGCGGCAGAAAAGCAAACAACCAGCTATTTCAGCGACTTGAAACAAGGTTTTATCTATATTCAAAATCATGCTTTTGTTAAGACGTTTTTTGTCTTTTTTGCGTTTTTCTTTGTATTAGCGGCCCCGGTGGCATTCCTAACCCCGCTGCAGGTTACTCGCACTTTCGGTGATGATGTTTGGCGGTTAACAGCAATTGAAATTACTTTTTCGATTGGGATGATGATTGGCGGCGGGTTCATGGCATCTTGGGGCGGATTTAAAAACAAGATTCATTCGATGACACTAGCTGCCCTTGTGATGGGTGCATGTACATTCGCACTTGGTATCACCCCGAACTTTTGGATTTATTTAGTTTTCATGGGGTTAGTAGGGGTAGCCATGCCGATTTTTAACACACCATCGACTGTCTTACTGCAAGAGAAGGTGGAGGGAGATTATCTCGGTAGGGTTTTTGGTGTCTTGGGGATGATTTCTACCTCGATGATGCCACTGGGAATGCTCATATTTGGACCGATTGCAGATATTATTGAAATTGAATGGCTCCTAATCGGTACTGGATTATTAATGTTTATCCAGGGATTCTTTTTAATTGGCAGTAAGGTGCTGCTAGAAGCAGGAAAACCAGTTGTAAAAGAAAGTACGAATTAAAGATTCCTTGATGAAATCAATAAAAGTGAAAGGCACCTTCCACATGATTGGAAGGTGCCTTTCACTGTGTGTAAAATCATTAATTTGCAGCACGTTTTCTTTCATCTTTTTTATCTGTTTGATATCCGTCAGCCCAGAATTCTGCATTCTTAATACCTAATTTAGTAGAATTAAATTTAGGGTCAAGGCCTTGCTTCAGCTGCGCTTCATAATCCTTAAGAGCGATGTTCGCTGGTTTAAATAATAAAAGAATGGCAAGTAAGTTCAACCATACCATGATACCAAGTCCGATATCACCCATTGCCCAAGCTGTTTCTGCGGTCTTTACAGATCCATAGAAAGTGGATCCTAAGAGAACTAATTTTAATATGGTCATCGCTAGTTTTCTTTGTTTGCCTTTAATTAGATATGCGAGATTGGTTTCCGCAATATAGTAATACGCAAAAATCGTGGTGAAGGCAAAGAAGAATAGAGCAATCGCAATAAATCCTGATCCAAACCCTGGCAGAATCGTATCAACCGCCGCTTGGGTGTAAGCAGGACCCGTTTCGACTCCTTTAAGATTTTCAACTAACACTTCTCCCGTTTTTTCATTTATGGTATTGTATGAATTCGTAAATAGAATCATAAAGGCAGTAGCTGTAACAATTAAGAACACATCTAGATAAATAGAAAAAGCTTGGACTAATCCTTGCTTTGCCGGATGGGATACTTCTGCGGCTGCTGCAGGGTGAGCACCAGTACCCTGCCCAGCTTCATTCGCATATAGCCCACGTTTTACACCCCACATAATGGTTGAACCGAGAATGCCCCCGAACATTTCCTCAGCGCCAAAGGCACTTTTAAAAATCAGGGTAAATACTTCTGGAATTCTATCAAAATTAACCGCAATGATGGCTATAGCGATTAATAAATATCCGGCAGCCATAAAAGGCACAAGAAATTCTGCAACTCTCGCAATACGCTTAACTCCGCCAAAAATAATAAGTCCCATAAGTAAAATAAGTACTAATCCGGTAATCGTATTGTCAATCCCAAATGCATTGCTAACGCCCTCTGTAATCGAATTTGCCTGAATTCCTGGCATGAGTATAGCCATTGCGAGGAGTGTTGCCACTGCAAATATAACGGCAAACCATTTCCAGCCAAGTCCCTTTTCAATGTAGAAGGCAGGACCGCCTCGATATTCGCCATCTTGCTTTTCTTTATAGATTTGAGCAAGAGTGGACTCAACAAAAGCTGATGCTGCACCGATAAAGGTAATTACCCACATCCAAAATACTGCGCCTGGGCCACCGAAAGCAATTCCTGTCGCCGTTCCAGCAATATTCCCGACTCCAATACGACCGGATAAAGACATGGCCAATGCTTGAAAGGAAGAGACACCCTCATTAGAGCTCTTACCATTAAATAATAGACGCACCATTTCCTTTACATGACGTATTTGCAGAAATCTTGTCCGCACACTAAAGTACAGTCCAACTGCACAAATAAAGATGATAAGAGGCGGGCTCCATAAATAACCGTTAATGCTAGCAACAAGTTGTTCAAACATATAATTCCTCCTTTGTTATGTATTAATTGGTTTACAGTTCCAAATGTTGTATAACAAGGTGACATTAAAAGTATAAAATAATATCGGATGATATTTCAATACAATATTCTATAAATTCTTTATATTGTGACTTTAGTAATGCAGTAAATATAAACAAGTAGGCAATACGAAAAAGGACAAACTTCATTTTTAGAAGCATGTCCTTTACCTGTGGTGCCTACTATTTATGGTTTCTTAAAGAATGTATGCAATAATACACTTTTGATGATCCTAGGAGTCATCAAGGATGAAATCGGTCGAACCAGGTTCATCACTTTTACAAAAGCATCGTAGACTTCTTTATTTTGAGAGGATAAGAGGAAGATTTTTTTTGCGTACCATTGCTGTATAAAGAGACCGATTGGCATTTTCCCGGTGGTAGCAGAATAACGGAAATCTTCTGTAATGACCATATTCCAAATCGGGGAAATGGTTTTCGCAGCCTTTTTATGAAATGCCGCTGAATCTATTTGTCGTGCGCCTGTTTGTAACAGTTTTTTCAAAGTAAGAGCCTCTAAAATAGCTATACTCATTCCTTGACCAAAGACAGGATCAATCCTGCAGATGGTATCTCCGATTAACAAAAGACCCTTTGGTAATTCCATCTTATCAAATCTTTTCCAAATAATATGTGGAATGCGATAGAAGCTTGTTTTCGTAAGGGGAGTGCCATGTTCTATCTCTTGAAAGATATCAAGTCTTGGCAATTTCCTAGAAAGTTCAATAAAGCCGTTATCATCTTCTAGAACCTCTTTCTCATCAACGGCTTTATGATAACCCATAATGGTGACAATATAACGATTCCCCTCAACCTTTGAGATGGTGCCTCCCATTTTTTCTTGAGGAGGATTAGGATACACCATCTTAATCTTCCAGTTTCTTTGATAACTTTCATCCAGCTCAAATTGTTTACTGATATAGCTTAAGTTGATTTCAATTTTTTCTTTAGGAATATGTGTACCTCGTTTACCTAACCATTTTGAGATAAGACTGCTTACACCGCTGGCATCCACAACTAAATCTGCTAGTATTGTTCCTGTTTGTAGTCGAACACCTGTGATTCGATTTTCTTCTTCATTATATAAAAAATCCTCGACCACTTGATTGTAATGCAAAACAACATTTTGAATTCGTTTTATGTATTGTTCAATATGCCATTCTAAATGCGGGCGTGTTTGAAGTGTAGTCCTATACCCGGCATCGTATCGAATTTTCCACGCTCCATGGTGAAACCATGAAAGATCCATGGTCGAATTGATTTTTACAGCCCCGCTATCATAAAATTTCTCTGTAATACCAGGAAACAGCTCCTCGAGACCGTGCTCGCCAGCATGAAGAAGGGCGTGTAAATGTTCACCTTGCGGGGCACCCTTTCGTGATGATGGTCCTTCTGATTGGCTGTCACGTTCGAGGATGATAACTTCTTTATAAACATCCGATAACACACGTGCTGCCAATTTACCCGAAATTCCTCCGCCAATAATAATTGCTTTTTCCATTGAGGCCATGAGATGGTACACCTGCCAAATAATAATTTTCATAGAAAAAAGTAACCCACACCTAAGGCGGATTACTTACTTAAAACAATAAATTAGGCACCAAGCTGATCTAAAATGTATGAAGAATTTTGTTCATCCCAGCGGAAAACTCCTTCTTGGAGCTGGATGACTGAATCGAATGGACGTGGAATTGGCAGCTCGCCTAACTGCTCTAACTGTTGCTCCCTTAATTGAAGGAGTTCCTTTTTGGAAGCAATTCGGATCACTTGTTTTAATGAAAGACTCTTAACCGTTATGTTCTTACTGGTACAAATGCTATCTTGGAAAGGCTTGTTAAATTGAATCATCATTTCTAAATCATTCAGGCAAGCGACACCAAAAACATCTTTTATCGTGTCTTCATATTTAAGCTGATACCCAGTTGCAAATTTAATCATATTCTTTTCGGGATTTTCTAAAATATAAATCGTATCAATTTCATTTTTCATTAATTCGCACCCTTTTGAAGCGGCTGGTTAGTTTTTTCATTTACATTACCGCTTTAGTTTGTTAAAACACAACTATTTTATTATAGCATACCTTTCTGTTTTCGTGTAAGAGACAAGCTGTATATGACGTTTGTCATACTCTGCATATGACACCTGGTACTTACAGTAATCATTTTTATTTACTATACTTGATTTAACGACACAAACCGAAGGGAATTAAAATTATGTCAGTACAAGAAAATACGAAGAATTTACGAAAACAAGTTGCTCCTTTTGAAGGGTCAACAACAAAAGAAAGTGTTTGGCAGATTATTAACACGGTCGGACCGTTTATCTTATTGTGGTTCCTTGCTTATCAAAGCTTATCTATTTCTTATTGGTTAGCATTGGTACCAATGATTGCAGCAGCAGGGTTTTTAGTACGAATTTTCATCATTTTTCACGACTGTACCCATCATTCGTTTTTTAGAAACAGAAAGGCGAATCGCGCAGTTGGGACCGCAATGGGAGTATTAACCTTGTTCCCGTTTGATCAATGGGGTCACGAACACTCTGTTCACCATGCCACAAGTGGTAACTTAGATAAGCGTGGTACAGGGGATATTTGGACATTAACTGTCGATGAATATTTAGCAGCTCCACTTAAACTTCGTTTAGCTTACCGTTTTTATCGTAATCCAATCGTGATGTTTGGTTTTGGACCCATTTATGTATTCGCGCTTAAAAATCGTTTTAACAGAAAAGATGCTCGTAAAAAGGAGCGAATGAATACCTATTTAACGAATGTCATTCTTGTTGCTTTAATTACTTTATTTTGCATGACAATTGGCTGGCAGTCATTCCTGCTCATTCAAGGTACGATTTTCATGATTTCCGGTTCGGCAGGTATTTGGCTATTTTATGTACAGCATACATTTGAAGATTCTTACTTTGAAGAAGATAAGGATTGGGAATATGTGAAAGCTGCAGTAGAGGGAAGTTCTTTTTACAAACTGCCTAAACTTTTACAATTCTTAACAGGTAATATTGGTTTCCACCATGTTCACCATTTAAGTCCAAGAGTTCCAAATTATAAATTAGAAGAAGCTCATAACCAGACAGAACCATTAAAAAATGTTCCAACCATTACACTTGCGACAAGTTTAAAGTCACTACGTTTCCGCTTGTGGGATGAAAATGCGAAGAACTTTGTAGCGTTTAAAGACGTGAAAGCTTTAGCGAAGAAACGAATTTCTGTACAAGCAAAACCAGAATTGTAATTTGCCCAATTTGGCTGACTCTCCGTGCGCGGAGAGTCTCTGCATGAGTAGCAGCTGCCTGATAAGGAGAGATTGAAGATGATTCGAATTGTAATCGCAGAGGATCAGGCGCTGCTGTTAGAGGCCATGGGTAATCTGTTGAACTTGGAAGAGGATATCGAAGTAGTTGGTCAGGCAGGTAATGGGGAAGAGGCACTTACTCTGGTGAGAAACTTGATGCCTGATGTTTGTATTATGGACATCGAAATGCCTGAAAAGACAGGTCTCGAGGCGGCAGAAGAGTTGCAGCGTACTAACTGTAAGGTAATTATTCTAACCACCTTTGCACGACCAGGATATTTTAAACGTGCGATGAAGGCTGATGTGCGGGGATATTTACTGAAGGACAATCCTAGTGAGGAATTAGCTTCTTCCATTCGAAGCATTATAGCTGGCAAGCGAATTTATTCCGAAGAGCTCATGGACGAGGATTCTGTTGAAGAAAATGTCAACCAGCTGGCGAAGGAATCCACTCAAAGTAACAAAACGGGATTAGTCAAAAATTATTTATCTTCCATTATGGATAAAATGAAATTACCAACAGGTTAAAGCATCCAATTTTCACTGGATGCTTTTTTGTGTTTTTATAGGCAGATTAAACAACGGATGCAAAAATTCAAACATTTATGAAAGCTATGAGGGAGAGGAGCTGATTAGAAAACATCAAACCACATGGGTTCATCATCTTCAGGGTCACCATTGTAATTGATTAAAATTTCATCTTCTTTTTTGATATCACGATAGGCATAAATATCAATGGTTTGGTTTTTTAAATTAAGCTTATATAACGCATTAGGGGTGTAGGAGTGATTAAACAGCGAACCGTATCCAAGTGCTAAGGCACATTCGTCTAAATCTTCACCCCACCAGAATACATATTCAATCATGATGGTTTTTTTCAAATATTTATACTCATCTTTACCGGAAATAATCACGGGTGCTTCATGAATGAGCTCACCTCTTTTTATATCACGGGTAGCAAATATTCCTCTGCCATACTTTGATTTCTTCACTTCAAACATAGAATCATCACCACCATCATTAAATGAAACACTTTTTATTACTCTATGAATGAATGGGAGAATTTGTTTAAGTAATCCTATAAAAGAAGATTATTTAGGAGGAGCAGCATGACGCTAAATCATAATACATTTTGTGCAAACGAGTATGATACATTAAACCGTGTAATCCTTTGTCAGCCCCAATATATGACCATACGTGAGGTTATCAACGAAACACAAAAGGAATTTAAGGATGAAGGGATACATATTAAACGTGCTTTGGAACAACATAGGGATTTTGTTAGAACCTTAGAATCCAATGGAATAGAGGTTGTTTTATTACCTTATCATAAAAAATACCCAGAGCAGGTATTTACGCGTGATATTGGCTTTACCCTCGGACAAACCATTTTTGTTGCGAAAATGGCTCACGATGTTCGTATCGGGGAGGAAGATGTTTTAAAACAGTGGCTTGATGATGAAGAAATGTCTTACTACAATTTGGCGGAAGACAGGATTGAAGGTGGAGATGTAATCATAGATGGGGAGACCATTTACGTTGGTTTAAGTAACCGGACTCATCAGGATGCCGTAGAACATTTGCAAGGTCTTCTAATCCAATACGATGTAAAACCCATCCCTTTTAAGGAAAGATATCTCCATTTGGATTGTGTATTTAATGTCATATCTCCTGATACTGCCCTGATTTATCGGCCCGCCTTAACAGAGGAGGATGTACACCTTTTTTCGTCTCGCTATGAATTAATTGAGGTATCAGAGGAAGAACAATTTACACTAGGAACAAATGTGTTGTGTATAGGGAATAAGAAAATTTTAAGTTTACCGATTAATAAACAAGTGAATCAAAATCTGCGAAACCGTGGATTTGAAGTGATTGAAGTGGATATATCAGAGATCATTAAATCAGGTGGATCTTTCCGCTGCTGTACGCTGCCCATCTTAAGAGGATAAGAAAAAGGCTGTCCGAGTAATTCGGACAGCCCATTTTCCTGTCTAGCTTCAGCGCCTAGAGGCGCTTCCGCTTTTCTTAGTGAAATCACAGTTAAATACCTTGTTGATTTCGTAATGTTTGTTCAGCCAACGCGACAAGACGTTTGGTCATTTCGCCACCGACTGAGCCGTTTGCTCGTGCGGTCGTATCAGCACCAAGTTGAACTCCAAACTCGTTGGCGATTTCTTCCTTCATTTGATTCAGAACATTGTCTGCACCAGGAACCAATAGTTTGTTTCTAGCCATGATACATCACTCCCGACGAAGTTTTTTGAGCAATGTATAATTGCTCGTATTTAATTTTCCCTAAATGATTATCTCAAATTCGTGTCACTAATTGGCATAATAATTCTGGGTATAATAAGGCTGTGATTTTTCATTAAATGCGACACCGACTCCTAAGTACTCATATTCTTGACGTAGGATATTTTCACGGTGTCCTAGTGAATTCATTAATCCTTCATGGGCAAAAATACTGCTTAATTGACCATATGCGAGATTTTCCCCTGCAGTATGAAA
Organism: Neobacillus driksii; assembly: GCF_013409995.1. Lineage (GTDB taxonomy): Bacteria > Bacillota > Bacilli > Bacillales > Cytobacillaceae > Neobacillus > Neobacillus driksii. The sequence goes on along the minus strand of NZ_JACCBX010000002.1, from coordinate 240,665 downwards.
CGCAACAGCGTCCTCTTTCATACGATCAAATGGTGATTGTCCTTGAAGATTTGTATGATCGAAATAATCATGTTCGGCCATATCAGCACTATGCTCGCGAGCCGTTTCGCGGACATGATCATCCCATGTGAGGATAGGGAGCTGGTGATTCACCCGGGTTGCATTCGTTAAATCAAACATTTGATATTCGAAACCTTCTTTTAAGGTTGGCGATGCTTCCGTGTAAAAGTCTTTTTTGTTGTCCTCCATCGTATTGCTGATGATTTGTATCGCTGTGACCGTATTGTTTTCGTGTTTATCGTAAAAAATTGTCACATAGGCGTCATCGAGCAAAAATAAATCATTGTCACTATCCTCTTGCAGCTGGTAAATGACCATTCCTTTTTGGACTTTCGTTATCGGTTCACCAAGAATACTACGGACACTTTCTTTTGATGAAGTACCTATTTTAATACCGTTGGTGGAAGTCAATAAATCTTGGTTTGTGTATAGACCGGCAGCTTGATAATTGTCATCGTACATCACCATAAAAAAATTATGGTAATTGTCATGATAGGCATGCCAATTTGTCCCATATTCATTGAGCGAAGTCCGTTTTGCTAGTCCCAAATTATGCTCGATATCAGTCTTTACATTCCCAAGCTCTATATTATGAACAGAAAAAGTTTGTTCAACCGGTGGTGTTAATTCCACCTTTTTCTGCGGTGTTTCAGTCGATTCTTCCGGAGTCAAAGGCATTTCCTCTACTTGAAAGCCAAGCTGTTTCAACATCTGCTGGATATCATCATATAAAACACTAATTGTTTCAGGTGCTTCTAGGCTTTCTTTTAACGACGATACAAAATTAGCATGAATGTCGGAATTATCGAGCTGTTTTGTGATAAAAGGCCAGGAAATATATAGTAAAAATAATAAGGCAATTAAACGTAGTAAACGAAACATTTTCTTTCCTCCAATTCTATTAGGAGTATAGCCAATTTCGATTAACTGTAAAATAAATTCGCCCTGAAATCAAGATAAATTTTCGTTATTAACATTATATCTGCGTAGTCGTAAAAAAATGAAAATGTCAGGCACACTCCCAAGTGCCTGACATTTGCTTTAGATTTCGAGGATAATCGGGAGAATCATCGGTTTTCTCTTCGTATGCTTAAACAAATACTGCCCGACTGATTTTTTAATATTTTGCTTCATCACGTTCCACTGGCGAATATTATCTGATTCTAATTCAAGAATCACTTTCTTAACTAGGCGGTTAATTTCTCTAATTAAATCCTCGGATTCCTTTACATAGACAAATCCACGGGTAATCGTGTCAGGACCTTGGATTATTTTTCGATCGGATTTGCTGATGGTTAACACAATGACAAGCATCCCATCTTCAGAGAGCTGTCTTCGGTCTCGTAAAACAATTTCTCCGACATCGCCAACACTAATGCCATCTACATACGTATCTCCAGCAGGAATATTCCGAGTCTGTCTTGCCACTGAATTTTCAATATCAACAACGTCTCCATTTTTAATAATGAATGTATTTCCTTTTTCAACCCCAACGGATTCTGCCAACTGCTTATGATGATGGAGCATTCTGTATTCCCCGTGAATCGGGATAAAATAGGTTGGCTTCATCAGGGTCAGCATCAGTTTCAGGTCTTCCTGGTAGCCATGACCAGAAACGTGCATGCCGGTTGAACTGCCAGAGCCATAAATGACCTTAGCCCCAAGTTGAAATAAGTTGTCGATAATCTTGGAAACACCTTTTTCATTTCCTGGGATAGGCGACGCTGCTAAAACAACGGTGTCCCCAGGGTAAATGGTTGCATCACGATAATTTCCTGTTGATAACCGTGCGAGCGCAGCATTCGGCTCTCCCTGACTTCCAGTACAGAGAATCGCAACCTTATCAGGAGGAAATTGTTCAATCTCATTCGCACTGATGAGCATACCTTCTGGCATATCTAAGTATCCGCGCTCCATTGCAACATCCACTACGTTCACCATGCTTCTTCCAAGTAACGCAAGCTTACGGTTTGTCTTTATCGCTGCCTCAACCACCTGCTGAACACGGTTCACGTTTGACGCAAAAGTGGAAAGAATAATCTTTCCATCTGCTTTTATAAAGGCCTCTAATAAATGGTCACCTACCATTTGCTCAGATGGAGATAAACCCTTACGTTCGGCATTGGTACTTTCTGATATTAAGGCGATAACACCTTGTTCGCCGATTGCCGCCATTTTATGAATATCACTAAACTGGTCATTTGAAGGTGTTAAATCAAATTTGAAGTCACCGGTATGGACGACATTCCCTTCTGGAGTGTGAAAGACAATACCTAAGCAGTCAGGGATGCTATGACTCACTTTGAAGAAAGACACACCAATTTTCCCAAATTCAAGCTTTGAATCAGAGTGAATGGTCACCAGCTCTGTATCCCGAAGAAGGCGATGCTCTTCTAACTTTAATTCAATTAATCCTAAGGTAAAACGAGTAGCATATATCGGAACATGATTAAATCTTTTTAAAAAGAAAGGTATACCACCGATATGATCTTCATGCCCATGAGTCACGAGCATCGCCCGGATTTTGTCCTGGTTTTCCTCTAAATACGTCATATCAGGGATTATTAGGTCAATACCCATCAAACTCTCGTCCGGGAATTTCCCGCCGCAATCGATAAGAATAATATCGTTCTCACACTCAATAACATACATGTTTTTACCGATTTCATTAATGCCTCCTAAGGCAAAAATGGATACTGAATTTTTACTCATTTTTCATTCATACCTCCCGATTTACACTTGCATAAGATTTAGTATTCCCTGAGAAGAGACGAGTATGATGAATGAGGGACAGTTCCTTCAAAAAAATGATTGAAAAGATTATTTTTTATTTTGTAAAAAATGTATTGATTTTTCTAATAATAACAATTAATATATGTTTTATATTAAACCCATAGATTTAATCGGAATTAAAAAGGTTTGACTACGTAAGATTCAGAAAAGGGCGCAATAGACAAGTGCCCTTTCAGTAACCCCTGCATATTTTATAACTATCTTAAATCCATTTTTTCAGAACTCAAGTGGATTATTTTTAGGAGTGAATGTTGACTGAAATACTCAACATTAATGGAGGAGGGATGGAATGAAGGTATCGAGCAAAGGTGAATATGCACTACGAGCTTTACTTCAGCTGGGAAACCATCAAGGAAATGTACTAGGAATTCAAGAGATTTCTGAAAAAACACTGGTTAGCATTCATTATTTGGAACAAATCCTGCTTCAATTAAAAAAGCTGGGTTATGTTACGAGCAAGCGAGGTGCTAAGGGCGGTTATATGCTCCAACGAGAACCTGCAGAAATCAATATCGGGGAAGTAATTCGGGATTTGGAAGGTCCTCTGTCACCAATGAGCTGTGCGTCTATTACGAAATATGAGCCATGTCCATTAGAGGGGGGATGTCAATTAAAGCCGTTGTGGTCAATGGTACGTGATACAATTGCTTTTGTTTTAGAGAGAACCACACTGGAGGATTTACTTTTAAACCGAATTACGAAGTTAGAAGGAGAGGATATCATTGTCGTCAAAAGTGCGTCTGGATCAACAAGTGATGGAAAAAATAGCTAGTTTACTAGAAGGTTTGGAATTTGGTACCGTCCAAATTACCGTTCACGATTCACAAATTACCCAAATTGACCGCTTAGAAAAGCACCGTTTGCCGCTAAAAAGCAAACAGATAACGCCATTATCAAATCAATCTAAAAGCAGGTAATGAACATTATGAATAACTGCCGATCGGACACCCGAAGGCCCTTTAGTAACTTGTACATATTTGGTATGTACATGTGTGAACTAATGGGGCTTTTTTTATTGGAAAAAGCCCACTAAACGAATAGAGGGGTCAATAAATATGATGAAAAAAATTTGGATTACACTATTATCGCTAACTTTCCTTTTCGTGGCCGCGTGCTCGAATCAAAGTACAACCACAACCACAACTGAGAAAGATACAGAAGCTCCTGCTGTAAAAAAAGAAGTGGAACTATTAAACGTATCCTACGATCCAACAAGAGAATTTTATGAGGAATACAACAAGAGCTTTGCTGCTTATTGGGAAGAAGAAAAAGGGCAAAAAGTAACCATTAATCAATCTCATGGTGGTTCCGGTAAGCAGTCAAGATCTGTTATTGACGGTTTAGAGGCCGATGTTGTCACTCTGGCACTTGCTTATGATATCGACGTTATCGCGGAAGCAGGAAAGCTTCCAGTAAATTGGCAGGAACGATTAGATAACAACAGTTCTCCTTACACTTCTACGATTGTGTTTCTTGTTAGAAAAGGCAACCCAAAAGGTATTAAAGACTGGGACGATCTCGTGAAAAATGATGTATCCGTGATTACTCCTAACCCTAAAACATCTGGCGGAGCAAGATGGAATTACCTGGCGGCCTGGGGATATGCACTAGAGCAAAATAACGGAGACGAAGCAAAAGCAAAAGAATTTGTCACCAAACTCTTTAAAAACGTCCCTGTTTTAGATTCAGGTGCACGCGGTTCTACCACCACATTTGTGGAAAGAGGAATCGGTGATGTATTGATAGCATGGGAAAATGAAGCATTTCTAGCGTTAAATGAATTAGGCAAAGATGAATTTGAAATTGTTGTTCCATCTGTAAGTATCTTAGCGGAGCCACCTGTCACCGTTGTTGATGAAACAGCTAAGAAACACGGAACAGAAGAAGTTGCGAAAGCCTATTTAGACTATCTATATACAGAGGAAGGTCAAGAAATTGCGGCTAAAAATTATTACCGTCCGCGTTCTGAAGAAGTAGCTAAAAAGTACGAAGACCAATTCCCTAAAATAAACTTATTTACGATTGACGAAGTTTTTGGCGGCTGGAAAAATGCCCAGAAGATCCATTTCGATGATGGCGGTGTCTTTGACGAAATCTACAAACCGTAAGAATAAAGGAGAGTTTTAAGTGGCTAATAAGAGAAAGCGACATCGAGTTTTACCAGGATTTGGTCTTTCCATGGGATACACACTCATTTATCTAAGCCTAATCGTGTTGATTCCGATTGCATTCCTATTTTTAAAAGCATCGACGCTCAGCCTGGCTGATTTTTGGGAGACCGTTACCGACGACAGAGTGGTCGCTTCCTATAAATTGACAATTTATACTTCTTTAATCGCAGCTTTGGTGAATGCGGTATTCGGGACACTGATTGCATGGGTATTAGTAAGGTACGATTTTTATGGGAAGCGAATCATTGATGCCCTAGTCGATTTACCGTTTGCCCTTCCAACGGCGGTGGCAGGGATTGCACTTACCACCATTTATGCTCCTAATGGCTGGATTGGGCAATACTTTGAAGCCATGGGGATAAAGGTAGCGTATACGCCACTCGGTATTATGGTAGCCTTAACGTTTATCGGACTCCCTTTTGTGGTACGGTCGGTTCAACCGGTATTGCAGGATTTAGATCGACAGTATGAGGAGGCAGCTTCTACACTTGGGGCCAGTTCGACGCAGATTTTCGTGAAAATTATCTTACCGGCCATTTTCCCCGCTATCCTAACAGGATTTGCCCTTGCCTTTGCAAGGGCTTTGGGTGAATATGGCTCTGTTGTCTTCATATCCGGCAACATGCCGATGAAAACGGAAATTGTTCCATTGCTGATCATAACGAAATTAGAGCAATTCAATTATGCGGGTGCCGCCGCGATCGCGGTTGTCATGCTTGTATTTTCATTTGTTCTATTATTCTTAATTAATTTCTGGCAATGGAGAACAACGAAAAAGTATCAGATGAACTAGAGGAGATAGGGGAATATGATTGTTCAAGAGCTTCGAGAGAAAAATGTAAAAGCCAATGCCGAACCAGATCTCCTAAAAAAGTGGGCATTAATCACCATTGCCTTAGGCTTTCTAGGATTATTCATACTTGTGCCTTTAATCGCTGTTTTTTCTGAGGGACTAAATAAGGGAATTGAGCTATACTTCGCATCTTTGACAGAACGTGATGCCTTATCGGCGATTAAGCTAACGTTACTTACTGCTGCGATAACGATTCCAGTTAACACCATTTTCGGGGTACTGGCCGCTTGGTCGATTACCAAGTTTAATTTTAGAGGTAAAAATATTTTAATTACGTTAATTGACATCCCGTTTGCAGTTTCACCGGTTATTGCAGGCCTCGTTTTTGTTCTTTTGTTTGGTTCACGGGGAGTATTGGGTCCGTTTTTAGAGGCAAATGATATTAAAATTATCTTTGCAGTACCAGGAATCATTTTAGCTACTATATTTGTTACGTTTCCATTTGTGGTAAGAGAACTGCTCCCCATTATGGAGGAACAAGGAACAGAAGAAGAACAAGCAGCCATTACGCTGGGTGCAAGCGGCTGGCAAATGTTTTTTCGGGTGACATTGCCCAATATTAAGTGGGGCTTACTTTACGGAGTCATTCTTTGTAACGCTCGAGCCATGGGTGAATTCGGAGCGGTATCGGTGGTTTCTGGCCATATTAGAGGTCTAACGAATACCATTCCACTTCATGTTGAAATTTTGTATAACGAATATAATTTTACGGCAGCTTTTGCGGCAGCTTCCTTACTCGCGCTTCTAGCCATACTGACGTTAATTTTAAAAAGTGTTGTGGAGTGGAAAACGAAAAAACATTAAAAGAGAATCATGTGTCATTAAAATGGAGGATCGTAGAGATGGGGATTACAATCAAGGATGTATCGAAGGCGTTCGGAAACTTTCCAGCCGTCAACAATGTCAATCTAGAAATTCCGACAGGCGATTTTGTGGCTTTATTAGGTCCATCTGGTTCGGGTAAAACAACACTTCTGAGGCTGATTGCGGGGTTAGAGGGGTTAGATACGGGTGGAATTTTTTTCAATGACAAGGATTACACCTATAAGACGATAAAAGAACGGAATGTAGGGTTTGTTTTTCAAAATTATGCGCTATTTAAGCATATGACGATATTTGATAATATCGCTTTTGGATTAAAGGTAAGACCGAGGAAAACTCGTCCTTCTAAAAAAGAAATTGCCGATAAGGTAAACGAATTGTTGAAGCTCGTTCAATTAGAACAGCTGGCAAATCGCTATCCTTCACAGCTTTCAGGGGGACAAAGGCAACGGATTGCATTAGCAAGGGCACTTGCTGTAGAACCAGAAGTCCTGCTTCTAGACGAACCGTTTGGAGCACTCGATGCGAAGGTTCGTCAGGAATTGCGTCATTGGTTAAGGGAGATTCACCAAAGGCTTAACATTACCACCATTTTTGTCACCCATGACCAGGAAGAGGCATTAGAAATGGCTGATACTGTGGTCGTGATGAATCAAGGAAAGATTGAACAAATTGGCTCTCCAGAGGAAGTGTATCAAAAACCAGCAAACGCTTTTGTATATAGTTTCTTAGGAAGAGTCAACGAGTTCCGCGATACTGAGGCGTCGGCTGCCATCAGCTATATTCGCCCGCACGAAATTGTTTTGCGTAAAATATCCCAAGGAAACAGCATTTTATCAGAGGTTTCACATATTCATATTATTGGTTCCACTGTCAGGGTCGAATTAAGACGACAGGATACTGGCGCTCTTTTTGAAGCAGAGATGAGTATCGAGCAATATCAAAATATGACGCCCATCAAAAGGGGAGATATTCTTTTTGCCGAATTTAAAAATATCATTGTCTTTGATCATCATTTGGAAAATAAACTCGATCATGGAGGAAAAATAGGTATTAGAAATTCTTTAAAAAGCAAATTAATATAGAAGGAAAAAGTGCTAGGAAAAATCCTGGCACTTATTTTTATTGAAATCTACATATATAAAGCATACATTAGAAATTAGAAGCATTGTAAAATAACGAACGAAGGGGCGGATAAGATGAAATATAATTTTGATGAGATTGTGAATCGAAGAGGTACTTATTCTATAAAGTGGGATGGGGGTCAAATCTTAAAAAATATGGGTTTTACGGAAAGATACGATGAAGATACCATCCCGTTATTTACAGCTGACATGGATTTACCAGTTCCTCAACCGTTAATTGACGCCTTACATAAGACCGTTGATCATCGAATTTTCGGTTATTCTGTATTTCCTGATGAGTATTTTGAAGCTGTACAGCATTGGTTCAAAAAGAGACATGATTGGGAGTTCAAGAAGGAAGAAATCGTTTATAGTCCAGGAACGGTTCATGCGTTGAATGTTGCGGTAAGGGCACTTACAAAACCAGGAGAAGGAGTAATCATTCAACGGCCAGTTTACCCTCCCTTTACATCATCCATCAATGCAAACGAAAGAACGCTCCTGAATAATGCTCTTGTAAGTGATGATGATGGCTATTATTCGATTGATTTCGAAGATTTTGAAGCAAAGGCAAAAGATGAAAACACGAAAATGTTTATTTTATGTAACCCGCATAATCCAACAGGACGAGTATTTACTAACGATGAGTTAAGAAAATTAGCAGATATTTGTGCGAAAAATGATGTGCTGATTATAGCTGATGAAATTCATGGCGATATCGTCCGGCGTAATCAAACCTTTATTCCGATTGCCAAAGCAGCTCCTGAGCATACTGACAAGATTATCACGTTTACGGCAATTAACAAGACCTTTAATGTAGCAGGACTACATTGTACTAATGTAATAATCACGAATCCTGAGCTGCGGAAGACCTTCAATGGTGTTATGGGGATGCATTTACCATCACCTTTTACCGTTTCAGCCCTCATCGCCGTTTACCATGAGGGAGAGGATTGGTTAGAACAGCTGAAAGAATATATCGACGGAACAATGGAATGGGCAGTGGACTTTTTAGAGGAGAACATGCCAAAAGTAAAGGTGAGAATACCTGAAGGAACCTATATTATGTGGATGGACTTTAGTGCTTACGGCATATCTCCAGACGAAGTACACGACCGGATCTACAACAAAGCCAATGTCTTATTGGAAGATGGAAAAATGTTCGGAGAAGAAGGCTTGCACTATCAAAGAATCTGTATTCCATCACCACGACCGATGATAAAGGAAGCATTTGAGAGGATTGCTAGGGAGTTTGAAGATTTAAAATAGGTTTTGGGGATTTAGTTGCGGATGTGCTGGAATTAGTTGCGGATGGGTTGGGTTTAGTAGCGGATAGCGGAGAATACTGGCGGATGGCAGAAAATACTGGCGGATGACAGAAAACACTGGCGGATGACAGAAAACACCGGCATGTAGCCAGATATACTGGCTTATAGCTAAATGCTAGCAAGATGATAGCGCGCATTACATTAGGTGATATCCCTAAAAAAGCACTAAGTTTCATAGGAGTGGTGATATGGAGAGCAGTTTGCTTCGAACCTGCACGAACCTGATACAAAATGCGAAAAACATTGTCGTCCTAACGGGTGCAGGAATTAGTACCGAATCAGGCATTAAGGATTTTCGTTCACAAACAGGGATTTATCAAATGGCCCCTGAATATATTCTCTCACTCGATAATTTTCATCAAAATCCAGCTGGGTTTTATCAGTTTGCGATTGAAAATCTTTACCACCCAGAGGCACACCCTAACCAAGGACATGAGATCTTAGCTCAATGGGAAAAGGATGGGAAGGTTAGCCATATTATCACGCAAAATATTGATGGCCTCCATCAAAAGGCAGGTTCTAAACAGGTCATTGAATTTCATGGGACGATGAAAACAGCTTCCTGTCAAAACTGCCGAAAAACCTACAGCACCGAAGAAATGATCAACAGACGAAACACGATGGATGAATTTTATGTTTGTGACCACTGTAGTACTTCTGCTAAGAACAAAAGGTACATCAAACCGGATGTCGTCCTATTTGGAGATGCCGGTGAATGGTTTACGATGGAAGGCTTCAACAAAATTATTAACATTATCCATCAGGCGGACTGCCTATTAGTATTGGGAACAAGTTTAAAGGTTACCCCATTCTCTACGTTCCCACAATACAGGAGAGAAGGCACCCCAATGATTATTGTCAATAAAGGCGATACACCCTTTGACCATAACAAAGATTCCTATGTAATCCATGACTCTATCGGAGAAACATTAACCAATATTAATGATCACATTAATCCACCTATTTCCTAGAGGTGGATTTTTTTATCTAAAAACAATTTTGATTATTTAAAAAGCTTGATATAATTTTTAAAAAAAGTAGAAACAAAGAATAGGAGTATATCAACATGTCTAAACCAATACTTGTATACAGAGGCGAATACCTTGAAAGCAGTCATGATGTACATATTGCCGTGGTAAATAATGAAGGGAAACTGCTATATTCCTATGGAAATCCCGACAGGCTGACGTTTCCACGCTCTTCGATGAAACCTTTCCAAGCTGTCCCGTTAATTGAAACGGGAGCGGCCGAGCATTTCCGTTATTCTCCAGCTGAACTGTCTTTAAGCTGTGCGTCCCATAGCGGTGAACAATTTCACCGTGAAGCGGTTTTAAATATTTTAGAACGAATCGGACTTACTGAAGAAGCACTGCAATGCGGAACGCATATTCCAAGGGATATAGAGAGTTATAAGCAGTTAATTCGTGATGGAAAAGATTTAACGCCGGTGTTTAGCAATTGTTCTGGAAAGCATTCTGGTATGCTGGCAACTGCTGTCTATATGCATGAAGATGTTTCAACCTACCGTGAAATTCATCACCAGCTGCAGCAGCGAATACTCGAGACAATCGAAGATGTTTGCAATATTCCAAAGGAAGAAATTCAACTTAGTGTGGATGGCTGTGGGGTACCTGTTCATCAATTGCCCCTATCACATGCCGCATTAGGTTTTGCAAGACTGGCAAAACCCAATGAAACTCTAGCACTAAAGCGTGCGGCAGCACTAGAAACCATTCGTAATGCCATGATTCAGCATCCTGAGATGGTAGGCGGGACGGATCGTTTCGATACAGACCTGATGAAAATTTATGACGGTAGGGTCGTGGCAAAAGCAGGTGCTGAAGCTGTCCAATGTATCGGTTTAGTAGAAGAGGGCATTGGAATTGCTATAAAAGTGGAGGACGGTGCACCTCGTGCCACAAGTGTTGCCGCCATGGAAGTGTTAAAGCAGCTGGGTATTGGTGACCAACAAATTTTTGAAGTCTTAAAGGATTATGTCATTGCACCTGTATTGAATGCGAGAAATGATACAATCGGGACCATTAAAGCAGATTTTGTGCTGGAAAAAGCATAATCGTTGTCCGCCCCCAATAGTAAAATGGGGGGATTTTTAAATTTTCTAAATAGATTGACAATTATAGGCAAGGAAAATAAACTTAAAGTGTAGGTTTTTTTACAATAAAGCAGAAACGCTGTTTGTTATTACGCAACAACTGGAGGTGAAGGGATTGATTACGGACGAAAGTCTAACAGAATTAAAAGCGTATTTTAAAGACATACAGATAAGTGAAGAAGACCAGCATCATCCACTTGGGAATTCAGGTAGAGTAACGATTTTTCCAAAAACAGAACAAGAAATTTTAACTGTTTTAGCATATGCCAATACCAATGGCCACTCTGTTTTCATCATGGGAGGAGGTACAAAAAGAGGATTCGGTGGGATGCTTGAAAAAGCAGACATTCTCTTAACGTTAGCTCAATATACTGGAATCGTTGAGCATAATCCTGGCGATATGACTATTACGGTAAAAGCTGGTACATCCTTTCAAGAAATCCAAACCTATTTAGCACGATACAAGCAAAAAATCCCGCTAGATCCATACAATCCAAAACATGCGACGATTGGGGGAATTGTTTCAGCTAACGATAGCGGACCCAAAAGACTTGGATACGGATCAGCCAGAGACAATGTGATTGGCCTCCGGATGGTGTACCCAGACGGAACTCTGATTCGTTCGGGTGGAAAAGTAGTAAAAAATGTCGCCGGGTATGATATGAATAAGTTATTTATTGGAGCAATGGGTACCCTCGGTGTCGTATCACAGGTGACCATAAAGCTGCGCCCGATAGCTAAATATGAATCTATTCTATTTGTATCCTTCCCTGAAAGAAATGTTGAAGAGATTCGAGCATTTGCAGCAAAAGTGCTTGATTCTATGATTGAACCCATCACCCTCGAGATACTAAACCCCTCCTTAGCTGGGAATTTGACAAACAATAATCAATATATATTGCTGATTTCGTTTGAAGATGTAAAAAGCTCAGTACACTACCAAGAGGATTTTATTAAAAAGATAATCCCTGATAAAACCACCCTAAGATCCCTATCACAAAATGAAGCAAAATCCTTCTGGGATCATTTTTACCACCAACAGCCTAACGGCTTAATAAACGTAACCACAACAGAGGCAGTTCTAAAAATTGGCGTTGTCAACTTGGATGCAATCAAGATTTTACAAGAAGCAGAGCTAATCGCTGATGCTTGTCATGTTTCCATCGAAGCACATGGCGGTTTGGGGACGGGAATATGCTACTTGACCATTCGTGGCGCAACCGAGGATATATTATCTGCGATTCAACACATGAGAAAAAGTGCAGTCAAGCATGGAGGATATGCTGTAGTAAAGCACCTTCCCTTTTCCCTCCGTAAAGAAATCAATGTCTGGGGAGAAAAAACGGCGGCGCACTTTCTTTTTGAGGGAATCAAACAAAAAATCGATACCAACATAATCTTGAACAAGAATCGTTATGTCGGGGGGATTTAACGTGAGTGTGAAGGAAAGTCATTTAAACGAAGAAACGCCTTGTACATCCTCTCTAGGAAACTATCTGTGGCGAGACCCGCCTCAGGAATATAAGTGGGCGGATTGTGTCCATTGTGGGATGTGCTTGGAATCTTGTCCTACATATGAACAAACTGGGGAAGAGCAGCACTCACCCCGAGGACGTGTGTATCTCATAAAAGCAGTAGCAGAAGGAAAGCTTAGTGTAGATGAAGATTTTGCAAATCCCGTTTTTTCCTGTCTTGATTGCCGTGCCTGTACGACTGCCTGTCCTGTGGATATTGACGTTGGCGGGCTGATTGAGGAAGCAAGAGGACAAATCCGTCAAGCGGTACCGCTAAATGGCTGGAAGGGAGTAGTTAACAAATTATTTCTACATGGTGTGTTCCCGCATCATAATCGCTTACGTTCTCTCGGCGGTTTGTTACGGTTTTACCAGCGGAGCGGATTGCAAAAGGCGGTCCGGAAAACAAAGCTAATCAATATCATGCCACAGCATTTAGTCGAACTGGAATCGATTATGCCGGAAGTCAAAGGGGCTGTTCGGAAAACGCTTATAAAAGCCAAAGGTGAAACCAAACAAGAAGTCGCGCTATTGACCGGTTGTGTAATGGATGTATTTTTTAGTGATATTAATCAATCCACCATCAATGTTCTTACTCGGAATGGAAATGATGTGAGCATTCCGTCAAATCAAACCTGCTGCGGGGCATTGCATGTTCATGCCGGTGACCGCGAAATGGGCAGGAAGCTTGCAAAGCAGAATATCGAAGCTTTTGAAAAAGCAGATAAGGTCATCGTCAATGCGGCTGGCTGCGGATGCATGATGAAGGAATACACAGAATTATTCCGTGATGAACCAGAATGGAAAAAACGAGCAGAAGAATTCGAAAAAAAGGTAGTGGATATCTCCAAATACTTGCACGACACCGGCTATGAAAAACCAAAAGCAGCCATTCCTACTCGAATCACCTATCATGATGCCTGTCACCTGGCGCATGGGCAGGGAGTGAGGCAGGAACCTCGTGACATTCTGCTTGATATTCCGGGAGTAGAAATGGTGCACATGCCAAACGCTGACCGGTGCTGTGGGAGCGCGGGAATCTATAATATTACCAATCCTGAAATGGCGGATGCTGTTCTTAAAAGTAAAATGGAAAACGTTCCAGAGGATGTTGAAATGATTTCGATGGGAAATCCCGGCTGCATGATGCAAATGGCATTAGGAGTGCAAAAATACGGAAGAAGTCAAAAGATTGTTCACACCGTTCAGCTTCTAGATTGGGCCTATCAAAAAGAAGAAGGGGATGACTATCATGTCCGTCTTAAAGATTGATACCACTGACAAGCATATTATCAATCTCGCAGCAATCGTAGGCGGACCAGGTTCCATTTTATATAAAACTGCGGACCTGCTCGCATATGATTGCGATGGATTTACAATTCATAAGCATTTGCCAAAGGCCGTTGTTTTTCCAAAAAATACCGAGGAAGTTTCCAAACTAGTAAAATATTGCTCTGATCAAGGTCTCCCATTTCTGGCACGCGGCGCTGGAACAGGTTTGAGCGGCGGGGCCATTCCTGTGAATGGTGAAGTCATCATCAGTATGGTGCGGATGAAAAAGCTAATCAGTGTTGACCTTGAAAATCGTAGAGCGGTGGTAGAGCCAGGCTTTGTCAATCTTAAACTTACAAACTCGATTTCTGATAGAGGTTATTATTATGCCCCTGATCCTTCGAGCCAATATTGCTGCACAATTGGCGGGAATGTAGCAGAAAATGCCGGCGGTGCACATTGTTTGAAATACGGAGTCACCACGAACCATATTCTTGGTTTAGAAGTCGTGCTTCCGAATGGAGAAATCATTGAGATTGGCAGGAATGGTGTTTTGGATGAACCGGGATATGATTTACTCGGAATCTTGACCGGTTCAGAAGGGACGCTGGGTATTGTCACGAAAATCACAGTTCGCCTTTTAAAAAATCCAGAAGGAAAACAGACGGTCCTCGCTTATTTTGACAAGGTAGAAGATGGCAGTCAAGCAGTATCAGATATTATCTCTGCAGGCATTGTTCCTGCAGCACTGGAAATGATGGACAAAACAGCAATTGAAGCAGTGGAGGCGGCTGCATTTCCTGTTGGTCATCCAATGGATATTGAAGCGGTTTTACTTATAGAAGTTGATGGGATTGCCGCAGGCATAGAGGAACAGATCAACCAGATTTTGGCGGTTTGTAAAAAAAGTAATGTTCGAGAGGTTCGTGCCGCCATGGATGAGGCAGAAAGAGGCAGGTGGTGGGCTAATCGTAAAACAGGATTTGGAGCGATGGGTGCCATTTCACCTGATTATTTAGTGCAGGACGGGGTGATTCCGAGAAGCAAGCTTCCGGAGGTCCTGAAGAAAATTGCGCAGATTAGTGAGGAATCTGGGTTGCGGATAGCGAATATTTTTCATGCAGGTGATGGGAATCTCCATCCACTCGTTTTATTTGACGCCCGTAAACCGGGTGAGATTGAAAAAGCACTGGAAGCCGGAAGTCTTTGTTTGAAGGCTTGTGCCGATGTTGGCGGAACAATCACTGGTGAGCATGGGGTAGGAATTGAAAAACGTGAAGAAATGCGTTTTGTTTTTAAAGACGTAGAAATACTCGCACAAACCAATATTCGTGAAGTATTTAATCCTAATAATCTCTTAAATGCCGGGAAACTCTTTCCGACACCGGGGCGCTGCGTGGAAATAAAAAAAGAAATCAATGCGAAGTAGAAATGCTAGGGAGGAATGTTTGAATGAGTAATTATGTGAATGTAAGAGATTTACAGGTTGCGAGTGAATTATATGAATTTATTAATTCTGAAGCATTGCCAGGATGCCAAGTGGATCAGGATACGTTTTGGGCAGGGTTTGAAAAAATCATCAGGGACTTGACTCCAAGGAATAATGAATTGCTTGCAAAAAGGGATGAACTGCAAACAAAAATTAATAGATGGCACCAGGAGAATAAAGATTTTAATTTTGATAGATATAAAGCATTTTTAGAAGAAATCGGCTATCTACTGCCAGAACCAGAGGATTTCACTATTTCTACTGAAGGAGCAGATGATGAAATCGCACTAAAAGCTGGCCCTCAATTAGTTGTGCCTGTTGATAATGCCCGCTATGCCATTAATGCTGCAAATGCACGGTGGGGAAGCTTATATGATGCCTTATATGGTACAGATGTGATTAGTGATGAAGGCGGCGCAGATAACCAGGGTGGATATAATCCTGTTCGCGGCGAGAAAGTCATCGCATTTGCTAGGAATTTCCTTGATGAGACAATCCCTCTACAAGTTGGAACACATAAAGAGGCAGTACGCTATACTATTGACCAAGGTTTGAACGTTACCTTACGTAATGGAGATATTACCCGTTTGAAAAATGAAGAAAAATTCGTTGGCTATCAAGGTCAGCCAGATCAGCCTTCTGCTGTGCTGTTGAAAAATAATGATAACTATTTTGAAATTCAAATCGATCGAAGTCATCCAATCGGAAAAACGGATGCTGCAGGTGTAAAAGATCTTCTCCTAGAATCGGCTCTTACTTCAATCATGGACTGCGAAGACTCTGTGGCAGCAGTTGATGCACAGGATAAGATTCTCGTATATCGGAATTGGCTTGGTTTAAATAAAGGCAGCCTAAGTGCCACTTTTACAAAAGGAAATAAAACCTTAAACCGGACACTCAATCCTGACCGCAGGTATCTGTCGCCTAGTGGCAGTGAATTTACCTTGCCAGGGCGGGCTTTAATGCTGGTTCGCAATGTCGGCCATCTGATGACCAATAATGCCATTCTTGATGGTAACGGGAATGAAGTACAGGAGGGTATTATTGACGCTGTTGTTACCTCGCTGTGTGCAAAGCATTCTCTAATTGGAAATACTTCGTTCAAAAACTCAGAAAAAGGCTCTGTCTATATTGTAAAGCCAAAAATGCATGGACCAGAAGAAGTCGCATTCGCAAATGAGCTTTTTAACCGGACAGAGGATTTACTTGGGTTAGCCAGAAATAGGCTGAAAATTGGGGTCATGGATGAGGAACGCCGCACATCATTAAATCTTAAATCCTGTATCAAGGAAGTACAGGAGCGTGTGGTCTTTATTAACACAGGATTCCTTGACCGGACGGGGGATGAAATGCACACGTCGATGGAAGCAGGTGCGATGATCCGCAAGAATGAGATGAAATCCACGCTTTGGCTGCAAAGCTATGAAAAATCGAATGTGAACAATGGTCTTTCTACCGGCTTCCAAGGTCGTGCTCAAATCGGTAAAGGAATGTGGGCAATGCCTGATTTAATGAAGAGCATGCTCGAGCAAAAAATCGGACATTTAATGGCTGGAGGAAATACAGCATGGGTTCCATCACCAACAGCCGCAACGCTTCATGCTTTGCATTACCATCAAATCAATGTAAAGGATGTACAAAATAATCTTATCGGCAGTATTTCTGATTTACGGGATGATATTTTACAAATTCCTGTTTCTAACGATACGAATTGGAGTCCAGAGGAAGTCCAAGCAGAGCTTGATAATAATGCTCAAGGGATACTCGGCTATGTCGTTAGGTGGGTGGAGCAGGGAATTGGCTGTTCAAAGGTACCGGATATTAATAATATTGCATTAATGGAAGACCGAGCAACCCTCCGTATTTCCAGTCAGCACGTTGCGAACTGGCTGCACCACGGAATTTGCACGAAGGATCAAGTGGTAGAAACGTTGAAGAGAATGGCGAAGGTAGTAGATGAACAAAATGCTGGGGATCCTGCATACAGACCAATGGCGGATAACTTTGAGCAATCAGTTGCCTTCCAGGCAGCGTGTGATTTAGTATTTAAGGGCTATGATCAGCCAAGTGGATATACGGAACCTATCTTGCATAGCCGCCGTCTGGAAGCGAAGGCAAAATATTCAGTTCGGTCGAAATCATAGTCTGAAAATGCCCTGGCAAAGAGGTGGATAAGTTTGCAAAGAGATAATATGGTAAAGTCCGTAAGCAGGGCGCTGGATATCGTCGCGCTTGTGGGGATGAAAAAGGGCGGTCTCGGTGTTACGGAGATTGCCAATCAGATTGATATCAATAAAAGCTCCGTTTTTCGAACACTATCCACCCTTGTTCAATATGGCTATATCGAACAGGATACGGAAACAGGGAAATACAAGCTCGGGCTTAAGTTCCTGGATATTAGCTCAAAGCTGTTAGAATCCATTGATCTAAGAACCGAAGCGAAGCCCTTTCTCCAAGAACTCGAAAATATGACGAATGAAGTGATACATTTAGTTGTCTTTGACCAGGGAGAAGTCGTTTATATCGAAAAATTAGAAGGAAATGAAACCTTACGAACTCATTCAAAGGTTGGAAAAAGAGCCCCAATGCATTGTACGTCCGTTGGAAAGGCGATACTTTCCCATTTGCCTGAAAGTGATGTTGTAGCCATCCTTGACCGAAAAGGGATGCCTTATCATACAGACCATACTATTACAACGGCGGAGGAATTCCTGCAGGAACTTAAACAAATAAGACAAAGAGGATACGCGTTTGACTTAGAAGAAAATGAGTACGGGATTACCTGTATCGCTGCACCTGTTTTTGATCATATAGGAAATGTCGTTGCAGCTGTCAGCATTTCTGGTCCAACCACACGAATGACCACCGAGCGGTTGAACCAGCTCGGACCGATCATGATTCAAACAGGCCAGAAAATATCAGCAAGACTCGGTTATCCAGAACCCGTTAATAGTGAAGATTAAGGCAAGTGGTAATCTGAGCAGGACCGAAGTCTAAAACGTTAATTGATGAGAGCCCTCACAGTGGTAAAAGATGAGATGACGGTCACTCATAAAGGTAATCAGAGCCTGAAAGCTATTAAAAGAAGATATGACGGTCACTCAAAAAAGCCGCAAAACTTTAACTAGTTTTGCGGCTTTTCTTTTACATTTTTACGATAAACCGTCCTCTTGCCTGCCCTTGTAAAATGATAGGGAGAGTCTGTGGCAGCTCTTCTAAACTAATTTCTTTGGAAATGGATTCTAGAATTTCCGGTTTGAAGTCACTGGCCATTCGCTCCCATAACGGTTTGCGAACTTCCATTGGACAATACACAGAATCAATTCCAAGAAGATTAATACCGCGAAGGATAAACGGAAACACAGTAGTAGGGACATTACCGCCGCCTGTTAATCCACTGACTGCAACGGAACCATTGTAGTGGATTTTACTTAAAATAGCCGCAAGCGATTCTCCGCCAACCGGGTCCACCGCACCAGCCCAAAGCTGTTTATCTAACGCTTTGACCTTTCCGTTATAAATTTCATCCCGGGAAACAACCTCATTCGCACCGAGTTTATGTAAATAATCATGTTCACTTTCTTTTCCAGTGCTGGCAACAACATCGTAGCCTCGTTTTGCCAGGATTGCCACAGCAATACTTCCAACGCCTCCAGTAGCACCAGTTACTAACACTTTACCTTTTTCAGGCGTAAGTCCATTTTCTTCAAGTCTTTGTACGGAAAGGGCTGCTGTTAACCCAGCCGTTCCATAGATCATCGCTTCTTTTAAAGAAAGGTTTTCAGGTAATGGAACAATCCAATCTGCAGGAATCCGTGCATATTCACTGTAACCGCCATAATGGGAAACCCCAATTTCATAGCTGGTAGCAATGACTTGATCTCCCTCTCTATAGCGAGGGTCTTCTGAAGAAACAATCACGCCCGCTAAGTCAATCCCTGGTATAAAAGGGTAGGACCGAACAATTTTACCTTCGGGAATACTGGCTAAGCCGTCTTTGTAATTAATACTCGAATAAGCAACTTTTATTAATACTTCCCCCGCAGGCAAATCATTCAAAGAAATATTTTTAATCCCGACCGTAAAATCACTTTCTTTCTTATCAACGACTAAAGCTCTGAAATCCTCTTTCAAAATAACAACCGCCTCTCTAATATAAAAATTTCCATTTCCATCATACTACATTATTATAAAAGTATAGAACTCTTAACTGGAGTGATGTTCATGTTTGCTGCCGGACAAAAGGAAATGCAGAAAATGGATCAGTATACGATTGAAAAACTCGGCTTACCTGGCGTTGTGTTAATGGAGAATGCGGGAGCTAGAGCAGTAGAGGAAATACTCAAAAGTACTGCGAACAGCAATCCTAGAGTGATTGTTTTAGCAGGAGGAGGCAATAATGGCGGTGATGGTTTCGTCATTGCACGCAGGCTTTTTGATCTTGGATTACAGCCCCAGCTATGGATCTTGGCAGATCCTGAACGTATAAAGGGCGACGCTAAACTACATTTAGATGTTTATATGAATAGAGGATTACCACTTATTCAACTACAGAAAAACAAGATAAATATACTTCAGGATGAATTAAGCAACGCTGATATTATCATTGATGCTATTCTTGGAACTGGTGTAAACGGTCCTGTTCGGGAACCGTTAAAAGATGTTATTTCACTGGTCAATACATATGCAGGAAAAAAGATGATCCTTTCTGTTGATATTCCATCAGGGGTAAGCAGCGATACTGGTAAAGTTGAGGGGGAAGCGATTAAAGCTTCTAAGACCATTACTTTTGTGTACCCGAAAAAAGGGTTCTTTTTAAATCAAGGACCTCAACATATCGGTGAGTGGAAGGCAGTAGACATTTCTGTACCGCCTTCTATTGTTGAAAAATTAGGATTAGAGATGCCTAAGCTCATTACTGAACATCTGGCCAAGGGTGCTATACCAATCCGCCCGAAACATGGTCATAAAGGCACTTTCGGTCATGCACTCATTATAGGAGGTTCTCGGCAATATGTCGGTGCTCCTATCTTCTCGGCGAAAGCTGCATTGCATTCCGGAGCAGGCTTAGTTAGCCTGGCTATTCCAGAAACGATTTATCCAATCGTTGCAGCGGAAAATCCTGAATCTTTATTACTGCCTTTGCCCGATGAGAATGGACATTTTGCAGAAAGTGCAATCGATGAACTCAAACCGTTGCTCCATCATTTTGACTGTGTTGGGGTTGGGCCTGGAATAAGCAGGTTTCCAAACGGAGAAGAGTGGATGAAATCATTATTTTCTCGCCTGACCAATCAACCCATTGTCATTGATGCAGACGCTCTCTACCTGCTACGAAACCAAATGGACTTGCTAAAGAACTATAAGGGTGTGGTAATCTTGACACCTCACCCAGGAGAAATGTCAAAGCTCCTGAATATACCGGTGAAAGAGGTAGAAGAAAATCGGCTTGAAATCGCGCGTCAATTTGCCAAAGAGCATTCTATCTATTTACTTTTAAAAGGACATCGTTCTGTAATTGCAGCACCATCGGGAGAGCTATACATCAACCCACACGGGCATGACGCACTCGGAAAAGGCGGGAGTGGTGACATTTTAACAGGTCTAATTGCGTCCTTTGTTGCACAGGGTGCTTCTCCATTACATGCGCTTATTTCTGCAAGCTATTTACATGCACGTGCCGGTGAAGACAGAGCAAAGGAATTATCCCACTATGGCGTTATGCCTTTTGATATCATCGATGGTGTGAAGAGGCTCTTAAATGAAATTTAGACATACTAAATTGGTGTACTAAATTTAATACTTTGAACTAAAATAGAAAAAGGTAAAAAATTTAGGAGTTGATTTTATGTATTTAGTGAGGCCTCCTTGTTAATCTAAAAAGACCATTCGTCCACCTCCCTACTCTTTCTTTTTAAAAAAGAAAAAAAGGAGGAACTAACTGGATGATGGTAAATAACGTAAATAAGCTTTACCTAATTATCTTTTTTCATAACCTTATCCCAGCTTACGTAATCGAACGATTATTTTGGGAACAGCGGGGTATGACGGTATTAATGGTTGTACTATGTGAAATCATCTATGCCGTGAGTATTGTCATTTTTGAAATACCTACAGGTGTTTTTGCCGACAAATTTGGCAGAAAAACTCTACTCGTAATTGGTGCTGTCTTATCGGTGTTTGAATTTATAATCTTACTGTTTGCCTATGAATTTTGGACATTTGCTTTGGTTGTCTTTCTAGCAGGCATTTCAAGCGCCTGTACAAGTGGTGCATGGAATGCGCTTTTGTATGACTCACTACTAACAGACAAAAAGCAAGAATCCTTTGAAAAAATTGTTGGCAGAATGAATTCACTTGATTTTATCGCAGCATTACTTGCCGCTCTGTCAGGAAGTGTTTTGGCGAAATACGTTGGATTTGAATTTAACTATATCGTGTCTGCGGCAAGCATGTTCCTGGGAATGGTACTTACCCTCCTATTAAAGGAACCGGCAAGAAATCGTCAGCAGCAGAAAAATAAAAAGAGTCAATCGGCCTTCATGGTTTACGTAAGAAAATCCATAACCTTTTATAAAACCAATCCAAAGGTAGTTACGATTATTACAAATGCGATGGGAATAGCAGCGTGTATTACGTATTTAGATGAGTTTTGGCAACTTTATTTAGATGAGATCGGATTTTCGGTACTATTTTTTGGACTATTTTCGGCGTGCATTTCGCTGGCAAGAATTCCAGGAAATTTACTCGCGGCTTATTTACTTATCTATTTCAAAGCACAATCCATCATTCTGTTTATACTAGGGATTACCACTTTTTGCTTTTTCATGACAGCTATTTTTCCAGGTGTAATTGGTTTATTCATGATCATACTGATTTTTTTAGCCAGTGGGGTGATAGACCCGGTTGTAACGGGATTTCTTCATCATCATGGGAGTTCGGAGATTAGAGCAACAATTGAGTCTGTTCAATCTTTGATCGAGAGCATCATAACCTTTACAGTTGGTATCGGCTTTGGTATCATATCTTCAAGTTTATCAATTGTATCAGGGTTTATTTTTTTAGGAGCATTTTCCTGTGTATTTTTCCTTTACTTTTTAAAAAGTGTTCAAGGGAATGTGAAAAACTAGAGGCCATCCTTCTGGGTGGTCTTACTAATTTTTTTTATACAAAAAATTGAAACCTATTTATCTATTTATCCGTCTTTTAACTTGAAGCACCTTAGAAATTTGATAGGGAGAGATGATATGAAACGTTTTTATAAGATGGCTGCATTTACTATTATTCTTGCAATCATATTCTCTGTGAGCAGTACAAGCATAGTGTCAGCTGATACTGGTGGTAACACGGAAGAAAGTATCAATGAAAAGTTTGGTCTTCCGATTGTCGTTTATGGGGAAGCATTATCACAAGCTCAAAAGGATGAAGTGAGAGAGTTATTAAAGGTAAACGATACGAGCAAGGTCAAAGAAATTACTGTAACTGGAGAAGATCTGGTTAAGTATATTAAAGGAGACGCTCATTCTAATATGTATTCCTCCGCAAAAATTACGCGTAAGGATGCGGGTGTGGGACTTGTTATTAATCAGGTAACTCCTGAAAATATTACAGAGGTTACCGATGAAATGTACGCAAACGCCTTATTGACAGCGGGAATTCAAGACGCAGTCGTAGATGTTGCTTCACCTGTAAAAGTCAGTGGACACTCTGCTTTAGTTGGAATTTATAAGGCTTATGATGCAGGTGAAGGTGCAACTCTTGATTTGGAGCGCACAGAAGTCGCCAATGAAGAACTAAATTTAGCTACTGATCTAGCGAAAAAAGAGGGGCTGGATCAGGATAAAGTAAGTGAGCTCTTAACAGAAATCAAAAAGGAAATAGCTGAGCAAAACCCAGCAACAAAAGAAGAACTTGCGGCACTTATTGATGAAAAATTAAAGACACTCGAAATCAGTCTAAGTCCGGAAGACCGGCAGTTGTTACTAGACTTATTTGAGAAAATGAGAAACTTAAATATTAATTTCGATAATGTTAAATCCCAGCTCGAAAACCTTACCCAGGATATTCAGCAGCGGATTGAAGAAGCAGTGGGCGACAAGAATTTTCTCCAACAAGTAGCCGATTTCTTTAAACAATTAATAGAAAATATCAAAAGTATATTCTCATAATATTAAGGCTCAGTCATTGGACTGAGCCTTTCGAACGTTTGTAACAAAATTTTAATGATAAAAAAAAGAGGAATGATTATAGGACTATATAAAAATCCCCAGATTTTTGTTAAAATAGAATTTAAGAAAAAAGGATTCGACAAAATTCACAAAAATATGCTTGAGTTAGATTATACTAGTGTAATAAATCTGCTAAAAGCTGTAAAACTTAAAAATAAACAATAGAATTTTTTGAATTTTGAATAATGATGCAATGATTTTGCGGAAGCAGGAGGAAGTAGACTATGTGGGATTTTGAAATGGATATAGATCAAGTAGCAAGAATAAAAGTAATTGGTGTTGGCGGCGGCGGTAATAACGCTGTAAACCGAATGATAGAAGACGGTGTTCAAGGTGTAGAATTTATTGCTGTAAATACCGATGCCCAAGCTTTAAAACTATCAAAAGCAGAAATTAAAATGCAAATCGGTGCAACATTAACTAGAGGTTTAGGTGCTGGTGCAAATCCAGAGGTCGGCAGAAATGCAGTAGAGGAAAGCAGGAAGCAGATCCAAGAAGTACTAAAAGGAGCAGATATGGTCTTTGTTACCGCTGGTATGGGCGGAGGAACAGGGACTGGAGCTGCACCAGCGATTGCCCAAATTTCACGTGAGCTTGGTGCTTTAACCATTGGGGTTGTGACACGTCCATTCGGATTTGAAGGCCGAAAACGTGCAACGAATGCAGCAGCTGGGATTGATTTAATGCGTGAAGCAGTAGATACATTGATTATTGTTCCAAACGATCGTCTATTGCAAATCGTAGATAAAAAGACTCCGATGATTCAAGCTTTCCGTGAGGCAGATAACGTGCTCAGACAAGGTGTGCAGGGGATTTCCGATTTAATTGCCGTACCTGGCTTAATTAACCTCGATTTCGCAGACGTGAAAACGATTATGTCTAATCAAGGGACTGCCTTAATGGGTATTGGTATGGCGAAAGGTAAGGACCGAGCTGTGGAGGCAGCAAAGAAGGCTATTTCAAGTCCATTGTTAGAAACCTCTATCGATGGCGCTCAGGGTGTCTTAATGAATATCACGGGCGGCAGTAATTTAAGTCTATATGAAGTTCAAGAGGCGGCAGATATCGTTTCTTCTGCTGCGGACAAGGAATTAAACATGATTTTTGGTTCGATTATCAATGAAGACTTAAAAGATGAAATCATGATCACCGTTATTGCAACGGGTTTTTCTGAAACAGAATTATCTTCACGAAAGAACACAGTTAGTCCATCAAGGGATGTTATCTCAAGACCACAATCTCAAGGTATCTCACGGCGAGAACAAAATGTTCAAGAAGAGCCAAAGCCTAGTCAGGATAGACAAAGACCACATTCAGAAGATACGCTGGATATTCCTACATTCCTGCGTAATCGTAATCGAAGATAATGCCACCACCAGGGCTGCTGAGAACCATCTCAGCAGCCCTTTTTTGGTTCATAAGTACAAATGAATTCAATTTCGACAATTTTTTAAAAACTATGAGGAGCATTTGAAACTTTTATGCTAAAATAATAGTGAAATAACAACAGCAAGGAGAATTCGCTATGTTGAAGGATATTTTTATAGGCTTATCTCAAAATCAATTTTTAAATAATGCAGCTAAGAAGTATGGATTAAAAATGGGTGCACAAAGTGTCGTTGCAGGTACCAATATCGATGAAGTAATCAAAAGTATTAAAGAACTCAATGCACACGGAATTTCTTGTACCGTTGATAACTTAGGTGAATTCGTCTTTAAAGAAGAAGAGGCGACAGAAGCAAAGGAACAAATTCTTAAGGTTATTGAAGCGATTCATGAGCATAATGTCGATGCCCATATCTCTTTAAAACCTACGCAATTAGGCTTGGATATCGAATACAACTTCTGCTTAAGCAACTTAAGAGAAATCGTTGATCGTGCTAACAACTATGGAATTTTTGTAAACGTTGACATGGAAGACACCGGTCACCTGCAGCCTACTTTTGATGTTTTAGATGAGCTGTCTAAGGAATATGACAACGTTGGAACGGTTATTCAGGCATATTTACTTCGTGCTGATGAATACCTTGAAAAATATAAAAACTTCCGTATGCGGATTGTAAAAGGTGCTTACAAGGAGCCCGCTGAATACGCTTACCAAAATAAAAAAGATATCGATGCTAATTTTATTAAACTAATTGAATGGCATATAGTAAACGGCAAATTTACTTCAATTGCCACCCATGATCACAATGTCATTAACCACGTGAAGGAATTTGTAAAAAAGAACAACATCCCGAATGAACAATTTGAGTTTCAAATGCTTTATGGATTTAGAAAGGAGATGCAGCTGCAGCTAGCTAAAGAAGGCTATAACTTCTGTACGTATGTACCTTTTGGAAATGACTGGTACGGCTATTTCATGAGGCGTCTTGCTGAAAGACCTCAGAACTTAAATCTTGTAGCCAAGCAAGTACTTAACAAAAAAACAAACACGATTATTGGTGTTGCTGCAGGGTCATTTTTGTTAGGAAGACTGACGAAGAGTGCTAAAAAGAAACGTAGATAAGACCGTTTAAAACTCCTTTCAAATGAAAGGGGTTTCTTTTTTTATGAAGAAATAGCCCTAAAGAACTAATCTTGGTAAAATTGACAAGTTTGTACCTGACAATTAATAAGTATTGATTGATGGACGGTATTTTATAAAAAGGGGGAAGTTTTAATGAAAAAGAAAGGGTTCTATCTTTCAATCGTGTTTCTCATAACACTCTCTATGATTCT
This sequence comes from Neobacillus driksii, assembly GCF_013409995.1. Classification (GTDB taxonomy): domain Bacteria; phylum Bacillota; class Bacilli; order Bacillales; family Cytobacillaceae; genus Neobacillus; species Neobacillus driksii. The sequence goes on along the minus strand of NZ_JACCBX010000002.1, from coordinate 214,177 downwards.
AGCAGCATGTGGAAACAAAGAGGAGGGCGGGGAAAAGCCAGCAAATGAAGAAAAAGAAAAGCCAAAATTTATTAGTATTTTAACGGGGGGGACTGGCGGCACCTATTACCCGTTAGGAGGCTCCTTTGCTGAGATTATTAAAGATGAAACAGGTATCGATGCGAATGCTGAAACGAGTGGTGCTTCTGCGGAAAACATGACGACCCTAAAAAATGGTGATGCCGAAATTGCCTTTTCCCAAACGGATATTGCTTCATATGCTGCTGAAGGAAAATTAATGTTTGCAAACAACAAGGTTGATAATATAAAGGCAATTGCCACCTTATATCCAGAAACGATTCAAATCGTAACAACAAAAAAATCCGGGATTACATCAGTCGAAGATTTAAAAGGCAAAAAGGTTTCTGTAGGTGCACCTGGTTCTGGTACAGTGGCAAATGCCGAGCAAATTCTTGAAGTACATGGGATGACTTTTGATGATATTCACAAACAAGATTTATCATTTGATGAGTCTACACAGGGAATTCAAGATGGTACCATTGACGCGGCTTTTGTAACAGCAGGTACTCCGACTGGTGCAGTCGAAAGTCTTGGTGCTACAGAAGATATAGTCATAGTACCAATTGAACAAGATAAAATTGATAACCTGATTCAAAAGTATCCATTCTATGTAAAGGAAGAAGTACCTTCAGGGACATACGGATTGGAGTCTGCAGTAACAACAGTAGCTGTTCAAGCGATGCTTGTTGCAAACAGTGATCTTGCTGATAACGTTGTCCACGATATTACAAAAGCAATCTTTGAAAATCTTGATAAAGTGACACATGCAAAAGGGAAATTAATTAAAGTCGAAAACGCCTTAAACGGTGTGGGGATTGATGTACATCCTGGTGCACAAAAATACTTTGATGAAAAAGGCGTAAAAGCACAGTAACAGATTTCGCTGTGAATAAATTGGCCGGTGGCATGAATAGCAGCCGGCCCCCTTTTCCATAAAGTAGGGAGGGGAAAATGCCTAAACTTCAACCAATCCAATATCTATTAATCTTTATTATCATCCTTATCTTACTAGTATTCATACCCTTTCAGAAAGCGATTGTCTTTCAGCCAAATGACAGCAATGCGAAGTTTGCATACATTCCTGTTAAAAACGAAACTCATTTTGAAATCAAATACACTCATTCCATTCATTTATCCGATGTGGTTGAGAGCTATATAATTACTCATGACGAGAGGATTCAACAATATGAGCTTATGTATGAGGATTTTGCCATCGGCATGCCCTCTAATGCCGAAAAAGGAGAAACATTCGAACAAGAAAATGGAGCTTATTACATCAAAAACATGAATCGGGTCTTTCCTTTCTTTCACTTACGAATCGGACAGGTTCGTGCCAATCATACCGTGATTTTTAAAAATAAGGAATACCCTATATCTCGTTCAATAAAACCGGGCACGTCTGTAAAAGTGGAAATACGTAAATTGAACTTTTTTAAGCAATGGAAAGGAGTGAATATCCTTGAGTCACTATGAAGAAACACTGTCAGAGGCTAAGCAGCAGGAGCTTTTAGAGAAATATGACCCTGAAGCTGGAACACGGAAACTAAAAGGACTACCTCTTTGGATTGCCTTCGCAGGTTTATTAGCCTTTTCCCTCTTCCACTTATACACTGGAATATTTGGCATGTTAACCGCGCAGTTGCAGCGTTCCATCCATTTAGGTTTTGCACTCGCACTCATTTTCTTACTCTTTCCTGCCCGAAAGAAAAATCGGGGAAAGGAGATTAAGGTCGCTTGGTATGATATCATTCTTGCGATCGTTTCAGTCATCGTTGGGGCTTATTGGCCGGTCATGATTGATGATTTGGTCTTACGGACAGGAAATGTCACCGGGATGGACTTTTTTGTTGGTCTTTCAGCTATTTTACTAGTTTTAGAGGCAACACGAAGGACCGTTGGTCTGCCAATTACCATTATTGCCATTGTTTTTATGATATACGCGGTATTTGGACCGTATATGCCGAGTGCCATTGCACACAGAGGTTTAGAATTGGATCGGTTAGTCCAGACAATGTTTTTTACAACAGAAGGAATTCTTGGAACACCGATTGGCGTATCTTCAACCTTTATCTTTCTCTTTTTATTATTCGGTTCCTTTTTAATCAAGACCGGTGTAGGTGAGTATTTTAACGATTTGTCGATTGCGATTGCCGGCAGGAGTGTGGGGGGACCTGCGAAGGTAGCTGTATTCTCAAGCGCTTTACAAGGTACAATCAGCGGCAGTTCTGTTGCGAATGTGGTAACATCCGGTGCCTTTACAATACCAATGATGAAAAACCTGGGATATAAAAAGGAATTTGCCGGTGCGGTGGAGGCGTCCTCGTCTACAGGCGGACAGTTAATGCCACCGGTTATGGGAGCGGCAGCATTCTTGATGGTTGAATTCATTGGAGGGGGTATCTCCTACTGGGAAATAGCGAAGGCTGCTGCAATCCCGGCCATTCTTTATTTTACAGGTATTTGGATTATGACTCATTTTGAAGCAAAGCGAATCGGTCTTCGTGGGTTAACCAAGGAAGAAATGCCGAGCAGGAAAGAGGTTCTAGGGAAACTTTACTTATTACTTCCAATTATTGCGATTGTCCTTTTGTTAATGTCCGGTATGAGTGTCATTCGTGCTGCGTTATGGTCGATTGTTATTACTGTCGTGGTAAGTGCAATTCGAAAGGAAACTAGGATCGGATTTAAAGGGATTGTTGAAGCTTTAGTAGATGGAGCACGGTCTGCTTTAGGTGTTGCTGCTGCAACCGCTGCTGCAGGGATCATTGTCGGAGTTGTAACAAAAACAGGGCTGGGTTTAAAAATGGCTAACGGGCTTCTTGATATTGCCGGAGGGGCATTGCTGCCAACTTTGTTTTTGACAATGATTGCTTCTTTGATATTGGGAATGGGTTCGCCAACGACAGCTAATTATGTCATTACTTCAACCATTGCAGCACCAGCGATTATTCTGTTAGGAGTCCCTGATTTATCTGCTCACTTATTTGTGTTTTATTTTGGCATCGTGGCCGATATTACTCCACCAGTTGCTCTAGCTGCATTTGCTGCCGCGGCTATTTCCGGAGGAGAACCGTTTAAAACAGGTGTGGAATCAACAAAGCTTGCGATTTCTGCTTTTATCATCCCCTATATGTTTGTCTTGTCACCAGAATTACTAATGATTGATACCACGTGGACCTATCTAATTTGGGTTGTATTTACAGCTTTTATTGGCATGATCGCCATTAGTGCTGGAGTTATTGGTTTTTGGGTGCGAAAATTGAATTGGATAGAACGTATTGCTTCTCTTGGAGCGGGATTATGTTTAATTTATCCAGAAAATATCTCCGACATTGTCGGATTAGTATTGTTTGCGGTATTACTCGCTTTGCAATATTTTTATAAACGTGGTCACATTCCTAAAGTGCAAAATTGAATAAAAGGTGAAACTCGGGACTCATTTTTACCGTTCCGAGTTTTTTTCTTTTAGTATTTGCTGACTTGAAATAATTAACATTGCAGTTATGATAAATTTTGCTTTAATTGGTAAAATAAATAAGAAGTCTTGAAGCAGGGGGATACATAAAATGGAACAAACCATGAATAAGACTGACCGCCCGCCTTATGGCATTATTGCGGTTTTAATCATTGGTGCCTTTATTGCTTTTTTAAATAATACATTATTAAATGTCGCGTTACCTTCAATCATGAAAGACTTAGATGTCGATACATCGACGGTTCAGTGGCTGACAACCGGATTTATGCTGGTAAATGGAATATTGATCCCTACTACTGCATTCTTAATTCAAAAATATACTGTTCGCCGGTTATTTCTAGTCGCAATGGGATTGTTTACAATTGGTACGCTTATAGCCGGAATCGCCCATGCATTTCCTTTATTATTAACAGCGCGAATGGTGCAAGCTTCAGGCTCGGCAATTATGATGCCGCTGTTAATGAATGTAATGTTAGTAAGCTTTCCAATTGAAAAAAGGGGAGCGGCCATGGGGGTTTTTGGGTTAATTCTGATGTTTGCACCTGCTATTGGTCCAACTTTATCCGGATGGATTATCGAACATTATGATTGGAGAATGCTGTTCCATTTCGTAACTCCAATTGCAGCAGTCATTCTTATCTTAGGATTTATGAGGCTTAAAGATAAAAAGGAGAAAGTCAATATCTCCCTTGATTTCTTTTCGCTTTTGCTTTCGAGCATTGGTTTCGGAGGACTGTTATATGGTTTTAGTTCTGCCGGTAGTAGAGGATGGGACAGTCCGCATGTTTATTTGACAATTACTATCGGAGTTGTTTCGTTGGTTTGGTTTATCTTACGGCAATTAAAGCAAGATCGGCCAATGCTCAACTTTAGGATTTTTAAATATAATATGTTTGCCCTTTCATCGGCTATTTCAGCGATCGTCAATATCGCCATGTTTTCAGGTTTTCTGCTCCTCCCTATTTATGTTCAAACAATCCGTGGAATTTCTCCTTTTGATGCAGGTTTAATGCTGCTGCCTGGAGCCATTGTGAATGCTCTTATGTCGCCTGTTACCGGAAGATTATTTGACAAAATTGGCGGTAGAATTTTAGCAATAGTGGGTTTGAGTATTACAACGATTACTACTTATTTCTTCAGCAGGTTATCATTTGAAACATCCTATATGTCCTTGGTTCTTTTACATGCGATAAGAATGTTTGGAATGTCAATGGTGTTTATGCCGGTGTCTACGAACGGATTAAATCAATTACCAAAACGGTTTTATCCACACGGAACAGCAATGAACAGTACTATGCAGCAGGTATCCGCTGCTATTGGAACAGGTTTATTGATTACCATTATGTCTAATCGATCAGAGTCATATGGAAAAGAACTTGCAGCTTCTGCTATGCAAAAAATGTCTGGGCAGCCAACAGAAGCAGCACTTTCAGAAATGCAACAACAAATTGCAATGGAAGCTATGTTAGAGGGCATTAACTATACCTTTTTTATATCAGCCATCATTATTGGTGCGGCATTGGTTCTTGCGTTCTTTATTAAACGAGCGAAATCTGAAGAAGAAAAACAGGATGAGACTTCTTCTAGTAAGCAGGTAGTAAATAAATTAGCCAAGACTTAACGGCTAATAAGGGAAATCGTACTTAGTACGAATTCTTTTTTTTATTGGGGTAATTGTAGAATTGTCCTAAATTTAAAAAATGAGAATATAGTTTAGTACGGTTAAGAATTTGTATAGGCGGGGGGAGAATTTCAAAGAACCAATGTTATACAGGTGTAATTGAAATTTCTTTCGAAAAATGTAAGCGATTACAAATTAAATTGGAAATGGGGGGCTGTAATTGAATATCTTATTATGCTGTGCAGCAGGTATGTCTACCAGTCTATTGGTGGCGAAGATGGAAAATGCTGCAAAAGCAGAAGGAATTGAAGCGAAAATATGGGCAGTGAGTGCGAATGAGGTTAATAATCACTTGGATGCTGCAGATGTGTTACTTGTGGGTCCGCAGGTACGCTATTTGCTGCCTCAATTAAAGAAAAAGGGACTTGAAAAAGGGATTCCAGTTGATGCGATTAACCCTGTACATTATGGAATGTGCAATGGTGCGGAGGTATTAAAGTTTGCGAGAAATTTAATAGGTTCATAATTTCACATAGGGGTGAATAGATATGGCCAAATTTACTCAAATACTGGAAGAAAAGTTCATGCCGATCGCAGGAAAGATTGCCGGTCAGAAACACTTGCAGGCACTTCGTGATGGAATTATCTTAACGATGCCGCTTATTATCATTGGATCTATCTTCTTAATTATTGGATTCCTGCCGTTTAAAGGATATCCGGAATTTATGGCAGGTATGTTTGGTGACGCGTGGCTGACTGAACTATTATATCCTGTAACCGCTACCTTTGATATTATGGCGCTGATTGCAGGTTTTGGTATTGCCTATCGATTGGCAGAGCATTACAAAGTAGACGCGTTGAATGCAGGTGCTATATCTGTCGCGGCTTTTGTTCTTGCCACACCATACTTTACCATGTTTACACCAGAGGGGGCTAGCGAAGCAGTTCAAGTTGGCGGGGTACTGCCAATAGCATTACTGGGAAGCAAGGGGTTGTTTGTTGCGATGATCCTTGCGATGGTTTCAACTGAAATTTATCGATTTATTATTCAAAAAAATATTGTTATCAAAATGCCTGATGGCGTACCTCCAAGTGTTAGTAAATCTTTTATTGCATTATTTCCGGCCTTCATTGTTATTTTAGTGGTTTGGTTGATTCGTTTATTGATAGAAAATACATCCTTTGAAACCTTACACAACGTAGTTGGAAAGCTGTTACAGGAACCGCTTGGTGCACTTGGAGGCTCCTTAATTGGTGCCTTAATAGCTGTATTCTTTGTCCAGCTTTTATGGTCGACTGGATTACACGGTGCCAGTATTGTTGGCGGGGTAATGGGTCCTATCTGGCTGGCTGCAACGGACGCTAACAGAGTAGCACTTACCGCTGGTAATGAATTGCCAAATGTGGTTACACAGCAATTTTTTGATATTTTCATTTACATGGGTGGATCTGGAGCGACATTTACATTTGCCATAATGATGATGTTTATGGCAAAGAGTCAGCATTCCAAGACATTAGGCAGACTAGCAATTGGACCAGGAATTTTTAATATTAATGAGCCAATTACTTTCGGTGCGCCGATTGTCGCTAACCCATTGCTTATCGTTCCATTTATTCTAGCACCACTAGCCTTAACCATTACCACATATATTGGGATGACCACTGGCTTTGCACCTAAGACCGCAGGAGTCGCCGTTCCATGGACCACTCCTCCAATTATCGGCGGTTACCTGGCCACAGGTGGAAACTTCAGAGGTGCCTTAATGCAACTAATCAACCTAGCCGTATCCTTCGCTATCTACTACCCATTCTTTAGAATGTGGGATAAACAAAACTACAAAGTCGAACAAGGTGCTGAAAAATAAAAGAATAAAAGAGAGCTTGCCCGGCGGCAAGCTCTTGGTATGTCAATTTTGGAGGGTTAAACCATGAATAAAGAAGAATTATATAACCTGTCATTTCAATTAATTTTGCATAGTGGAAATGCCCGAAGTCTGGCGATGGAAGCTATTTTTGCAGCCAAAGAAAAAAGCTTCACACAAGCCTTTGAAAAGCTGGATGAAGCTGATATTGAAATAACTAGAGCACACGTGTTTCAAACACAATTGATTCATGCGGAAGCAGCTGGAGAATCATTCGATATACCGATTATACTTATTCACGCCCAAGATCATTTAATGACTGCTATGACGTTAAAGGATTTAGCAAGAGAGATGGTCGAAATTCGTCAAGAATTGAACAAAGGATAACAAGGGGGAAGGATTTGTGCAAAAGTCTATTAAAATCACAACAATCGGCGGTGGATCAAGTTATACACCGGAACTCGTCGAAGGTTTTATCAAAAGGTATGATGAACTTCCACTGCGGGAGCTTTGGCTTGTAGACGTGGAAGAGGGTAAGGAAAAACTAGAGATTGTTGGGAATCTAGCAAAACGAATGTTTCAAAAAGCTGGACTTCCTGTTGAAGTTCATTTGACCCTAGACCGACGCAAAGCTTTGGCCGGTGCAGACTTTGTAACCACACAATTCAGGGTTGGCTTGCTTGACGCTAGGGCGAAAGATGAACGGATTCCACTAAAATATGGTGTTCTTGGTCAAGAAACAAATGGACCTGGGGGTCTATTCAAAGGCTTAAGGACAATCCCTGTTATTTTAGATATTGTAAAAGATATGAAAGAGCTATGCCCAGATGCCTGGCTGGTTAATTTTACAAATCCAGCTGGAATGGTAACAGAAGCGGTTCTCCGCTATAGTGACCATCGTAAAGTTGTTGGCTTATGTAATGTGCCAATCGGAATGGAAATGGGAATTGCAAAACTATTGAACGTTGAACATTCACGAGTTCGTATTGATTTTGCTGGTCTAAATCACATGGTATACGGTTTAGACGTGTACGTTGACGGTGTAAGTGTAAAGGAGCGTGTAATTGAATTCTTAACGAATCCGGAAAACTCAAGTTTTGTTAAAAATGTACAAGGTCAAGGATGGGAGCAGGAATTCATCCGTGCTTTAGGGGTACTTCCATGCCCATACCATAATTATTACTACAAAACTCGTGAGATGGTAGAGAAAGACATCAAGAATGCGGAAACTGTTGGCACAAGAGCGGAAGTGGTAAAGAAATTAGAAGATGACCTCTTTGAACTTTATAAAGATCCAAATCTTTCAATTAAACCGCCACAACTTGAGAAACGGGGTGGAGCTTATTATAGTGATGCAGCTGTTAGGTTAATTTCATCTATCTATAATGACAAATGTGACATTCAGCCTGTTAATACGATGAATAATGGCTCAATTGCCAGTATTCCTGATGATAGTGCTGTCGAAGTCAGCTGTATGATTACCAAAGAAGGACCGAAACCTTTGGTCATGGGTGATCTTCCTGTATCTGTCCGCGGTCTTGTTCAACAAATTAAGTCATTTGAACGGGTTGCCTGTGAAGCAGCTGTAACAGGTGACTATAATCTAGCGGTTCTTGCTTTAACGATAAACCCGCTTGTTGCATCGGATACGATTGCAAAAAAAATCGTGGATGAAATGTTAGAAGCGCATAAGAAGTATTTACCTCAATTTTTTTAAAAATAAAGAATGGAGGGGCCACAGATTGATCAAACTGATTGTCAATGCAGATGATTTTGGATATTCCAGGGGAATCAATTACGGAATTATCGATGCTCATAGATATGGAATTGTTAATTCCACAACGATGATGATGAATATGCCAGGTGTGAGTCATGCAGTAGGACTGGCGAAAGAACACCCCAGACTAAAGCTTGGCATTCATCTGGTTCTAACATGCGGAAAACCTTTGCGTTCAGACGTTCCAACCCTAGTGGATGAACAGGGGAACTTTAAAAAACTGAAAGATCTTACTAATGATAATAACCTTTCCTTAACAGAACTGGAACGGGAATGGACCGCACAAATCGACCGGTTTTTCGATAATGGTCTAACAGCCACTCATTTTGACAGTCATCATCATGTCCACGGTATTCCAGAATTCTTACCAGTGATCCAAAGGCTGTCCAAAAAATACAATTTACCTGTAAGAAGAATATCCGAACAGCCTGTTGAAGGGGTGACGTCGTTCACTGACCGGTTTTTTCATGATTTTTATGGCGAGGGTGTAACCCAGAATTATTTCATTGAGTTAACTCAGCGCGATGTAGAACATCAAACGGTAGAAGTGATGTGCCATCCAGGTTACCTGGATTTTGAAATTTTAAATGGTTCGTCATATGCAGTCGAAAGAGTGAAAGAGACTAAGATTCTAACCTCTGTTACTTTGCCAGATAATATTATATTACTATAAATTTTGAACAGCCATCGTTTGATGGCTGTTTTGCTTTATTAAATTCTAGGCGCTGTTATCATCATTGTTGATTTTCGTGTAGGAATGAGAATTAATAGGCGGAGAATTTCCGCTTAATGTATATGTGTAAGCTTTAGAAGCAGATATAAGCGGAGATATTCCGGTTAAGTGCTCTAAATAAGACAAAATCCTAAGTTTTGGAACATATAACCGGAAAAACTCCGCCTATTTTTAAGGAAATATGGGTATTTTCCAATTTAGCCGGAATTTCTCCGCTTATTTATCAAACTCAGTATATCAACTTCGGACTTTAACAAAGCTAATTTCAAAAAGAAAATATTGAATTTTTCCCTATAATTCGACAATTGTACTAGTTATTTCATAGTAAAATACTACCAGGATATTGGGTGAATATTATTTTCCAAGGAGATATTTTATGATGAATAGACAATATGATTTAGATTGGATTCGTGTTTTAGCTACATTAGCGGTTTTCATTTACCATTGTTTTATGTTTTTTAATCCTTGGGCTTGGCATGTAAAGAATAATGAGACTGACCCGACTTACATCACAGCCATTTCATTATTTATGAGCTCATGGTTAATGCCAATCTTTTTCGCAGTATCGGGAATTAATTCGTACTACGCTCTACAGAAGAGAACGGGTATCAAATATATAAAGGAAAGGCTTGCACGACTAGGGATTCCCCTTTTGTTTGGGGTCATGATCCTAACCCCGCCTCAAATCTATATGGAACGGGTCAGTCATGGGCAGTATTTCGGCTCGTTTTTCAACTGGTATCCTCACTATTTTGATGGAGTTTACCTCTATATTGGTGGGTCAGGAAATTTTGCATTTGTGGGATTGCATTTATGGTATCTCTTGGTGCTACTAGTTTTTAGTTTGATTACTCTGCCTTTGTTTATAAGAAAGAAACCTTCCGTATCCAAGGATTTAAAACCATTACACCTTATCGTTTTAACCATCCCATTAATGATTGTATCTGTTTTAGTGGATGTGGTAAATCTAGGTGGCTGGGATATTAGTTTTTATCTGGTTATTTTTCTATATGGTTATTTTCTCTTCACTAAAGCTTCTTTTAAGTCTATGGTTCAAAGGCTGCTGCCAATCACGTTGGCACTATCCATTCTTACCACTGTACTTTTTGTGTATGGTTTTATGTCAGGAATGCCTGCAACTGGTAATGGGCTATCCATCCTTTTAGCTGCTGTTAAGGCCTTAAACTGCTGGAGTTGGCTGCTTGTAATTTTTGCCTTTGCCGACAAAAAGCTATCTTTTACAAATAAATGGATGCAGTATGGCAATCAAGCGTCTATGCCCTTTTATGTATTTCATCAACCGGTAATTGTTACAATAGGTTTTATGATTGCAGAGGTTGATTGGTCAATCCCGGTAAAACTTGTCTTTCTTTTATCACTGTCTTTCTTTATCATTATCGGTTTCTACCATTTTATTATCTCTAGAATACGATTTATACGGATTCTATTTGGGATGAAAGGCAAAAGGGAAGAAAGAATGTATTACAAACCAAATGTTAAGATTTAGAGAATATTTTTTTAGGTAATATTTTTAGAATGGTAAAATTTTGCTACTTTACATGTAAAGGACAGATTATAATGAAGTTTGTGTTAGCGCCTGATTCATTTAAGGAGAGTATGTCTGCAAAAAAAGCTGCTCTTGCAATGGAAAAAGGTATTCGTACGATTTTTCCTGATGCAGATTGTGTGATTGTTCCTATGGCAGACGGTGGTGAGGGGACGGTGGAATCACTCGTTAGTATGACGAATGGTGAAATGGTCAAGGTTGACGTCATTGGTCCACTAGGTGAGAAGGTTTTAGCAGAATATGGTCTATTAGGTGAAGGCAAAACAGCTGTGATTGAGATGGCAAGTGCAAGTGGACTAGAATTAATCAAACTAGAAAACCGGAATCCATTAGTGACTACTAGCTATGGAACCGGTCAATTAATAAAGCATGCTCTTGATATCGGAGTAAGTCGTATTTTAATCGGAATTGGCGGAAGTGCAACGAATGATGGAGGAGCAGGAATGCTTCAGGCTCTAGGTGTTTCTTTTAAGGATCAGGATGGCCAGGAACTGCCGTTCGGAGGCGGTGCATTGAACCAATTAGCTTCGATTGATTTAAGTGGATTAGATAGCAGGATTAACAGTGTCAAAATTGATGTGGCATGTGATGTAACGAACCCTTTGATTGGCGTGAATGGGGCATCGGCAGTATTTGGTCCACAAAAAGGTGCAACCCCTGAAGTGGTGAAACTTCTCGATGAAAACTTAGGACATTATGCTGAGGTAATTAAACGAGTATTGGGTAAGGACATTGCACATATAGAAGGTGCTGGTGCCGCTGGTGGTCTTGGTACAGGATTAATGGCCTTTTTAAATGCTAACTTAAAAAAAGGCATGGACTTAGTCATTGAATATACAGGTCTTGAGGATAGAATAAAAGGCGCGGATTATGTTTTTACAGGGGAAGGCAGCATTGATGGACAAACGTTATTTGGCAAGACACCTTTTGGGATAGCATCAATTGCGAAGAAGTATTCGATCCCCGTGATCGCATTTGCTGGCAGAATTGGTAATGGTGTAGAACCACTATATGACCATGGATTTACGTCCATCGTTGGGATATTGAAAGGTTGTACTTCTTTAGATGACGCATTGAAATCCGGTGAAGCCAATTTAGCATTTGCAGCGGAAAATATCTGTCGTGTATTAAAAATATAATGATTGAACATGCTGTCGAATGATTTCGGCAGTTTTTTTTATGTGAAATGGTGAATGATTACTGTGAAAAAAGATAAATTTGTTAAAATAATAGTATGAAGGAGGAATGACCAATGAATCGATGCGGCTGGGTAAATCAGGATCCACTTTATATTGATTATCATGATCATGAATGGGGCGTGCCCGTGTATGATGATCAATTGTTATTCGAATATTTGAACTTAGAGGGGGCACAAGCAGGCTTGAGCTGGTACACAATACTGAAAAAGAGAGAAAATTATCGCAAGGCGTTTGATTATTTTGACCCTAATATCATCATTTCCTACGATGAAAACAAAATTGAAGAACTTTTACAGAATGAAGGAATTGTTCGCAATAAACTCAAAGTCAATGCCGTCATTACAAATGCAAAAGCGTTTTTGAAGGTGAAGGAGGAATTTGGTTCCTTTAGCGAGTATATTTGGTCTTTTGTAGATGGTAAGCCGATTATCCATCACTTTAAAGATTTATCAGAGGTTCCAGCTACGACAGATATTAGTGATAAGTTAAGTAAGGATTTAAAAAAACGCGGTTTTAAATTTGTTGGATCAACGATTTGTTACGCTTTTATGCAAGCCACAGGGATGGTTAATGATCATTTAGAATCATGTATTTGCTTCCATAAAAATACATAGATCAATCTGTTCTTTATATTGAAACGACTGAATGAATTTCACATTACTTACTATAATAAACGAATTTAGCCCTTTACTCTGCTGAAATTATATATTATCCTGTTCTTAATAAGGAACAAAAAGAAGGACTTTTTTCAAATTGAATTGAAACAAATTTGAATGAAGAGCGTCTAATATAATGATTCCAATTTCAGGAAATTTTTCAAAGGAATTTTGTGTCGGATAACGGAATAGATTAGAAGAATGAGAGTGGAAACCTTTTCTGAATATTCGGAAGTGCTGCGTGAGGAATGATGAGATTTGGGGAAAAGAGGAGAAGTAATAAATGTCTATACGGACGTGGGCGATTTCATTCATATTAGTTGGCAGTTTAATAGGGTTAGCAGGATGTGCGGAGAAAACAAACGGTAAAGAAGCTGATCTGGAGCACAAAGTAACAGAACTTGAAAAGAAACTAGAAGAGCAAAAAGCTGCAGAAGAAGCGGCTAGGAAAGCAGAGGAAGAGGCAGAAGCAAAAAGAAAAGCTGAGGAAGAGGCTAAAAAGCCTAAAGTGGTGAATGTAGTCGATCCAACTACCAAAAACATTATTAAAAGCCTGATTCCAGTCGATATGGGATTTGGAACAGATAATGAAAAATATAAGCAGGAGCTTGAAAACTGGGCTAAGGATTTAGCAAGAGGAACAGATACAACGCCCGGCTATGACACGAAGATGATGCTAGATAAAATTGATGCCAATGGTCAGGTGATCAAAGGGAAACCAAGAGTCATTCTTGAAGAAGTAGAACTAGTGGATAAAATAATCGAGGCTTCAGTCAAGGGTGGAGACGTTATCCTTCCAATCTATGTTACTGAAAGCGGATATAAGCCAGAGGATGCTGCCCATTTATCTGAAGTGGTTGTGGCGACATATACAACAAAATTTAATCCAAGTATAACAGGAAGAAATAAAAACATTGAATTGTCTGCACAGGCCATTGATAATGTGATTGTTGGAACAGGAGATATTTTCTCTTTTAACTATACAGTTGGACCGAGTGACGAAGCACATGGATACCAGCCGGCACAAGAAATCGTAAATAAGGAATTGGTTATGGGAATTGGCGGTGGTATTTGTCAAACCTCCTCTACCTTGTTTAATGCAGTTGATCAACTTGCTGTCGACTATGTGGAATGGCACCATCATTCTCTGACAGTCGGTTATGTACCTGAAGGAAGAGACGCAACGGTTTCTTATGGCGGAAAAGATTTTCAATTTAAGAACACAGCGGGTGTGCCGTTATTGATTAAAGCGATTTATAATCCGAATGGCACCTTTACGGTAGAAATGAGAACCTCTGCTGCCTATCAAGCCTTACTCCAAAAGCGATAATTAGTAGTGTGAATGACGTGTAGCCAACTACACGTCTTTTTTTGTTTGAAATAAAAGGAAAAAAGTTGTTTAAAACTTTAGGTGTGAATAAATAATTGAACCAGGATATCCTTTTTATACATGGAATCTTGTTAATAGGGGAATATAAAGGTCAAAAAAGGTGGTTTGATACATTGGAATTATCATTACAAGGTCAAGTAGCTTTCATTACCGGTGCGGGTTCAGGAATTGGCCGCGCCGCAGCTGTGAAATTAGCGGAAAACGGAGCAAAAATTGCTTTAGTCGATTTACACCCAGAAAACTGTACTGAGGTTAAAAGGTTGGTTGAGGAAAAAGGGAGCGAGGCTCTCATAGTAGAGGCCAATGTCTCTTCTGTAGAGGATATGATAAATAGTTATGATCAGGTAATTGAGAAATGGGGAAGACTTGATATTGTTTTCGCTAACGCTGGAATTAATGGCGTTGTCGCTCCCATCGAAGACCTTTCACCAGACGATTGGGACCTGACCATTTCTAATAATCTCAGAAGTACCTTCTTAACCGTTAAATATGCTATACCTCATCTGAAAGAAAAAGGCGGAAGTGTAATCATTACGAGTTCGATTAATGGTAACCGTGTTTATAGAGGCTTTGGGATGTCCGCCTACAGCACATCCAAAATTGGACAGATGGGATTCGGAAAAATGGCAGCTCTTGAACTAGCCAAATTTCGTATACGTGTGAATATTATCTGCCCCGGTGCGATTGAAACAAATATTAACGAAAATACATGGAAAGAAAAAGAAGAGCTGAAAGAAATTGAAATTCCAATCATCTATCCAAAAGGTAGTCAACCCCTTGAGCACCACGCAGGAAAGCCTGAACAGGTAGCTGAACTTGTGTTATTTCTGGCTTCCAAGCAATCCAATCATATTACAGGAACAGAAATTTACATTGATGGTGCGGAGTCACTACTATAATAACCAAAAAACACGATGAAGATTTTACTCTTCATCGTGTTTTTTTAGGTTATTCTAACCCTTCAATCACTATTTCTTTAGCAGGCAGGAAGTCTTCATCCGTATCCAAATAGGTGACATTTACCCGATCTCCCTCTTTAAGATAAATGATCATTGGTTCTTTTTCAGAAGCTAGGATATAACTTTTCTTATTGTCTAAAAGGAATGACACGATAGTGAAGTCCCCAGACTTTTCTTTATAAACACGGAGAACAGTACCAGTTATCTGTTTTTCGTCGGCCTTCGAACTGCCATCCACTGAACCGCCGCCACGTTGGAGAGCGGTTTTATATTGTTTTAGAGCTTCGTTTGGAGTTACACCAAACACGGATATTTCTGGATTAGCAGCTGATACGATAAAGTAATTCTGTAAAAATCCATTCGAATCGAGCACTGGTGTCAGCCAGCTAGCTTCCCCGTAGAAGTTATAAATGACAGGCATTTCCCCATGCCATTTCTTTTCAATAAATTTCTTTTCTATTATTTGCAGAGCACCTTGTGAATCCATATAAGATTCTTCAGGGTTACCTGTATAATAGGTAGCTTCCCCTGTACGCGAGTTGGTCAAGGAGTAACCGAGCATAGAATCGACGCCTTCTTTAGGGGAGGTAAAATCAGTGAAATAATACATAACCCCATTTTGATTAAAAATTGGACTTACATTAGCCTCTGTTCCTTCATCAGAAGGAAGTTTGACATCCGATTTTCCAAAAAGGCTATTCCAAAATCCATGAACATAATTTCCAAAATAGCTGTTTTGCAGGCTGACAATTTCAGGTGATACAGCCCCATCAATAAACTTAGGAACATTTGCAAGAGTATATGACTTTGTTTCCCCATTTTTCGAATCTACTACGACAACACCCTTAACGTCAAAGCCATTTCGTGCTGAAATAAATTGACCGTATGAGCGGATGTAATAAGGTTTCCCATCATCATCAATTTCCAATTGGACATCGCCGTAGAAAATATGTTTCGGGAATTGCATACGAATATGGCGCTCTACATCTTTATTAAAATAGGAAGAAGGTGTATAAATCATGTCTGACTTGATAAATTTTGGGTTAGCAGAAGAATCAGTGGCGCTTAACGTAAAGTAACCAGGTGTTTCCTTTCCTTTCCACCATTTGAAAAATCCAGAAAACTCAACAGGTGCAATATAAACATAATCTCCATTTACTTTTTGAATTTGAAGATTACCCAACTCGTAATAGCTCGTATTTGGTACTTGACCAAAAGCTTTTTTCATTTTATTGCGGGCAAACTCAGGTGGTACACTAGCAGGTGTTTCTTTCTCATCAAAAGATTTAATCTCTACTTTTTGGTCCATCTTAGCAATCTCATATTTTTCATCTGCGTTAAAAACAAAGGCCGTGAGAAAGTAAATTCCAAGAATTAGACTTGCTGCAAAGAGCAGAGCTTTCACTTTTCTTTCCATTCCAGTAGAAATGAGTGCACCCAATGCGGTAATCACTATTGCAAGAACCCATAAAGAAGTTAGGTTTCGGTCAAAATTTGTAAAATAATAGTAAGCAAAAACAGAAGGAATCAAAATAACGATTAAAGCGTTAATAGCTCCCGGAATTAACCTTCCAGCTCCATTAGAACTTTTCTTATTACTTTTTGTATCGGAGGACTTATCATCCCTATAAATCGGTATAAGAACAAGAGCAGACACAATAGCAACAATCAACGAAAACAAAAACATATTCCCCATAACCAATTCCCCTTTTTAATCAAATTCTATTTATCTTGAGTCTAATTATATACGAATATCTAGGAAGAAAGTTTCATTAATAACTTTTTTGAAATGGTCAATTCTGTATAAACATTGTTTTAAAGCAAAAAATACCAATGCTTCTATAGAAAAAACTAGGAGGAATTTTATGCAATGGAATTATAAGATGCTTGTATTTCTGCTTACGATCAGTTTAATGGGGTGTGCCGATAATCAAAATGCTACGGATGGAAACCAAGCAAATAACCAAAATCCACAACAAGTAGCCAACAACTCAAACAATGTAAATCCTAGGAATATGGCGCAAAACAATAGAGGTAATGCTGCCAACCCCACTCAAAACGTAGTAAATGATCAAGGATTGTCAGAAGAATACCATGGCCATATTTCAAATCGTCCGGAAACAAAACAGAAAAAGGAAAAACCCCCTGCTGCGAATAACCGTTTTATTCAAGTACAACTTTTAGGGATTAATGATTTACACGGACAAATAAATGTGACGCGTAATGTTGGTGGAAAACCAGCAGGAGAGCAGATTACTTAGCAGCTTATTTAAAACAAAGGGAAGCAGAAAATAAGAACACTCTTCTTGTACAAGCTGGGGATATGGTAGGGGCAAGTCCACCTGCTTCAGCCCTCTTACAGGATGAACCAGCAATATAGATATTGAACAAACTCGGCTTCGATATTGGAACTGTAGGCAATCATGAATTTGATGAGGGAGTTAAAGAGCTACTTCGTCTTATTAATGGCGGGACTCATGAAGAAACGGGCAATTTTGCTGGAGCCGATTTCCCTTGGGTGGCGGCAAATGTCATCGATCAAAAAACCGGAGAATCCATTTTACCTCCTTATAAAATTTTTAAGGTAAATGGGATGGATATTGGATTTATTGGGGTCGTAACGACAGAGACACCGACGATTGTAGTGCCAAGCGGAGTGGAAGGCTTAACCTTCTCTGATGAAGTGGAAGCTATTAATCGTAATGTAGCAGAATTGAAAAAGCAGGGAGTTCGATCTATCGTTGTCTTAGCACACAATCCAGGTACATCAGGTGTGAATGGTGAAAATCCAACTGGAATGCTTGTCGATATCGCCAATAAGGTTGACGACGAAGTGGATATTATTTTTGGCGGACATAATCATGCTTATATGAATGCAACGATTGACAATAAGCTAGTCGTTCAATCCTATTCTTATGGTACAGCATTTTCTGATGTTGATATTGAGATTGACTCAAAGACGAAAGATATTGTTACCAAGAGGGCAGAAATCGTTACAACGTTTCAAGAAGGTATAAAACCTGACCCCGAAATAGCTGGGATGGTAGCGAAATACGAAGCTACGGTTGAACCGATTGTAAATAGGGTAATAGGAACAACCTCAGTTAATTTAACAGCGCTCCGCAATGATAACGGAGAATCCATCCTTGGAGATTTAATTGCTGACGCTCAAAGGCAGGCATTAAAGACAGACATAGCCTTTATGAATCCGGGCGGTATCCGAGCGGATATTAATCCAGGGGACATTACGTGGGGCGAGATTTACACCGTTCAGCCGTTTAATAATGATATGGTTCAAATGACGATGACAGGACAGCAAATACGCGATGTGCTTAATCAACAATGGGGAACAAAAACAACGATACTTCAAATTTCTGGATTCACTTACACATGGGACGAAAATGCTCCAAATGGACAAAAGGTTGTAAATATCCTACTTCCAGATGGTACTCAAATCGATCCGAATAAAACCTATACTGTAGCCGCTAATATCTTCCTTGCAGGTGGGGGAGATGATTTCACAGTATTTACGAAAGCGCAAAATAAAGTGATAGGGCCAGTTGACTTAGACGTACTCGTAGACTTTATTGCGGCTCAACCAAAACCGTTCACATATGAGATTGTTAACAGAATTCAAAAGGTTAGGTATTAAAAGAGACGTAAATTTTTATGAAGGACTAAACTTAATGAGGAATCTTCTGTTTAGTCTTTCATCACGCTTATGAAGGACTAATCACATGGGAGACTCTCCTGATTAGTCTTTCATTATGCTTATGAAGGACTAATCTCACGGGGAACTCTTTTGATTAGTCTTTCATCATACTTATGAAGGACTAATCTCATTGGGAATTCTACTGATTTGTCTTTCATCAACTTTTTAACCGTTGTATTAATGATCAACAATGAAATTTAACCAACAAAGCTTTAACGATAACAAAAGCTCCCTCTGAACATGAATCAGAGGGAGCTTTACCTTATTGAGGCTTTTTGTTTTCTTCATTCGAGCTTCTTACATCTTGTCTGACTGGAGCCAGCAGCTCTTCTGATGCTTCTGTTTGGTATTGTAATTTCCTTGTTTGCTGCTTCTGTCCGCCTTGGTTTTTAACGACATTATTTGCAACATATTTATGGAACATATATTCAAATATTGCAACTCCAAGTGCGGCAATTAAAGACATTGAAAAATGGTTGTCACCATAGGTGAGATTTTCGCTCATAAACCATATGATTAGAAACGCTAAGCCAAAATCCGCAATGGTTGCAACCGTATTATTGGTTCTTGGTAAAATCATGAGGTCACCGATTAGATATGCTGCAACACCAAGAACAAGTGTGATAAGAAAGATGTTGCTAAATGCCATGTCAAACAATAAACCGAGGATAAGCGACAAAAGGACAAGACTTGAAACAAATTTAATGGCTAAAGCTTTTACATGCTTCATCTTAACACCTCCTTTAAAAAATATTGTGTATAATTTTTTACTAATTATTCATGAATAAAAAAGTGCCAGGGACCCTCTCCACATGATGTGACCCCGAAAAGTTAGAGTTTTATATTAAGCAGCTAATTGGCTGGTATGGATACGGTATTGAACCGGACTCATGCCTGCCAATTTTTGCTTTATGCGCTTGTTATTATAATAATTGATATATTCTTCAATTCTCTTTTTTAATTCTTCAAAAGAGCACAGTGATTCCCCATAATACATTTCTTGTTTTAGTAATCCGAAAAAGTTCTCCATGGGCGAATTATCTAAACAGTTTCCTTTTCGTGACATGCTCTGAAACACTTTGTATTCCTTGAGCTTTTTTACCCATTTATTATGTTGATAATGCCACCCTTGATCAGAATGTACAGTTGTTCTAAAATTTGAATCTTTTTCAATTTCTAGAGCTTTCTCGAGAGGTTTGATTGCTAATTCTAAGGTTGGGCGCATACTTATCCCATATGATAGAATTTCGCCGTTGAACATATCCATAATTGGATTTAAATACAACTTTAAACCGTCTAAACACTTGAATTCCGTAATATCTGTTGTTAATTTTTGATGACACACAGTTGTGTGAAAGCAACGATTGATTACGGTTCTCGGCAACAGTTCCAGTCGTTCCTTTATATGAACTGTACTTGCGTGATTTTAATCTGAATTTATCTCCCTTGAGCCCACGCTTATTCATAATGCGTTGAACCTTCTTATGATTCGCTTTTATTCCACGGTTTCTCAATTCTAAATGAACACGACGATAACCGTAATTTCCTTTATGTTCTTCGAAAATGGATTGAATAATTTCCTCCAATTCCTGGTCTGGATTTTCCTTCTTCATGTTCTTAATATGATAATGGTAGGAGGATTCGGGAATGCCGACTACTTGTAAAACATCCTTTAATTTGAAGGTTTCTTTGAGTTCAAATGATAACGCTGCTTGTGCTTTTCGAGATAGCCCTTCGGATCCATCTGAAAAGCTCGCAACTTTTTTAAGTATGCTACCTCTAAACGTAGAAGTTCGTTTTCTCTTTCCAACTTTTGTTCATATGTCATTTCTTTTGGTTCTGTGGTTTTTTTGGTCTTTGCTTTATCAGGCATAGGAGGCCGTCCTTTAGGTTTATTCAGGCCTTCAACACCCCCCTCATGAAAAGCTTTCTTCCATGAAGCTATCAAGGGAGAATTCGTTAACCCGAAATGGAGGGCTGTTTCCGTTTCAGAAGAACCTGTTCTCATCATAAAGCTTAATACATCAAGCTTGAATTGGAACAGAATAAGTTTCCTTATGTTTCTTCCTCACTAACCCTTCAGCTCCGAATTTCTCGTAAACTTTAACCCACCTCTTAAGTTGAGCGCTGCTTTTCATCCCATACTTCTCAGCTAAAGGGTTATATCCCAATTTACCCTCTTGATACTCTCTTACTAACATTAACTTGAATTTTCCACCATATTTCGCCATAAAAAAACACCCCGAAAGCTAGATTTCACTCTAACTTTCGGGGTGCACCTCAACATGAGAAGGTGCCTGGCACTTTTTTACTCGTATGATTTTTCTAGCTCATCGATTAGGGAACCGACATATGCCACTGCTTTTCGAACTGGCTCTGGTGTCGACATATCTACACCAGCATGTTTTAAAAGCTCAAGCGGTTTCATCGTTCCGCCTGCACGAAGGACTTCCAGCCAGGTGTCAACGACAGGCTGACCTTGTTCTAGTATCAATTGCGCCACAGAAGTAGAGGCAGTTAAACCAGCAGAATACGTGTATGGATATAAGCCCATATAATAGTGAGGCTGTCGCATCCAAGTTAGGCTCGCACCTTCATCGATTTCCACCGTATCCCCCCAGAATTCTGTGAGTACAGCTCTAGTCACTTCAGATAAAGTATTGGCAGTAAGCGCTTTACCGTTTTCTGCTAACGCATACACTCTGCGTTGATATTCAGCCTCTAGTAAGTGAGTAACAAAATTATGATAATACGTTCCAAGCAACTGAAGCACTACCCAGCGACGCATTTCCTTGTCTTCATAATTTGCTAATAGGTGCTGTCCTAATAAAAGCTCATTCATAGTAGATGGAGCTTCAATAAAATATAAGGAAGGGCGGACATTCATGATTCTTTGATTTTTGTTTGCAAGGTAAAAATGGCCTGCGTGACCGAATTCATGTGCAAGGGTGAAGCAGCCGCGCATATTATCCTGCCATGTTACTAAAATGTATGGGTGTGCACCATAAGGGCTTGAACAGAAGGCACCTGTCGATTTACCGATATTATCGGCAAGATCTACCCACCGCTCTTTAAAGCCTTTTTCAATAATTTCACTATACTCAGGTCCCATTACCTTCAATGATTCCAGGATAAGTTGACTTGCTTCTTCGTAGGTTGTTTCAGGATTAAAATCGGGATCCAATGGTGCTTTTAAATCACAAAACTTCATGACATCAAGGCCTAAAGCCTTTTTCTTAAGCTGAGCAAACCGGCGCATATGAGGGGCGAGCTCTTTAAAAATAATATCGATTTGATTGTTATACATCTCAAGTGTTACTTTCTGTGGTTCTAATAGCATTTGTTCAACTGACTGATAATTTCTTAAACGTGAAAGAGTCACTTGCTTCTTTATTTCAGCAGAATAGGCAGCAGCGATCGTGTTTTTGTATTGTTTAAGAGTAGAAACAAAAGAGTCATATGCTTTTCTGCGTGTTTCTGTATCTGCAGAGAACTCATAGCGATTTTCAAATAGAGCAAAAGAAACTGGTAACTCATTTCCTTTGCTATCAAAAATAGGGGAAAAGTCCATGTCTGCTAATTTAGCCATATTATAAACGGTATAAGGGGCACCATGAACCTCACCCAAAGCGGCTAATACTTCTTCCGTTTCTGGTGAAAGTCGATGTTTTTTTGTTTCAAGCAGCTCGAGTAAATCCTTTCTGAATGGTTGAAGTTCTGAGTTCTCTTGAAGATATTTTTCAACTGTTCCTTCTTCAAGTGAAAGGATTTCGGAATTTATAAATGATAATGCAGCAGTCATTTTTGTCCTTAGTGCAGCTAATTTGGCTGAATTAGCTTGATTAACAGGATCAGTCCCATCAGCAGATTGCTTTAAGCTTGCGTAGGTCGCTGCTTTGACCATTTTCATTAATAGTTGTTCTTGAGCGATCAAGCATGCTGCTAACTCTTTTGAACTAGTATGTAACGTACCTTTAAAGACCTCAATCTTTGCGGTATCATTTTCAATCAGAGCAAGTTCTGCTTCCCATGCCTGATCTGACACAAATAGATCATCAAGATTCCATGTTAATTCCTCTGGAACTTCTGACCGGGTAACCCGTTTTTCTACTGTCTTTTCCATTTATTTCTCCTCCTCTAAACCTTCGTGTTCCTAAGTAATATCATATATTATTTGAATATTAAAGCAAATAAAAAAATGAGTCGAACTGGTAACGTTTCGACTCATTATTTTTCACCATTCTCTAGGTTCATAATTGAGATCACTAAATAATTGCTGCTTTTCCTTTTTCGTTAAATCTCTCCATTGGCCAACAGGGAGGTTTCCTAAGTTAATATTCATAATCCGAATTCGCTGAAGGCGGACAACGGAATATCCGAGAGCAGAGCACATCCGTCGAATTTGACGATTCAACCCTTGAGTCAAAATAATCTTAAACACATACTTTGACAGCTGTTCCACTTTACATGGGAGGGTTTTCGTATCTAGAATTCTAACGCCTTCAGACATTTTTTTTAAAAACTCCGAAGTAATCGGCTTATCCACGGTTACAATATATTCTTTTTCATGCTTATTCTCCGCCCGGAGTATTTCGTTGACAATATCTCCGTCATTCGTTAACAGGATTAACCCGTCTGAATCTTTATCTAATCTGCCAATGTTAAAAATTCGTAGAGGGTGGTTGACTAAATCGATGATATTACCCTTGATATGTCGTTCAGTTGTACTTGTAATCCCAACGGGTTTATTAAGGGCAATATAAACATAATTCTTGGCGACCCTAATGGTTTCACCGTTTACACGGACCACATCCCCAGGCTCGACTTGACTGCCGACCTTAGCGACTTTCCCATTAATCGTGACTCTTCCTTCTTCTATCCATTTATCTGCACCGCGCCTTGACGTTTTACCAGACTCGGAAATAAATTTATTTAATCGCAGGTTAAACACATCCTTAATTTGCACAATATGTTCTTAGAATACTTAACTGCAAGCTGAATTTCAAGGTTAACTTGACTCTAGTTTTTACCTGAACCAACTCTTTTTCAAACTTGTTATAAAGTTCGAGCAGGGGAAAAAGGTTTCTCTAGACCCACTAGATGTTTTTGTTCAATAATATAGATAAGGCTTAGAAATGGGTGAAGAAAATGGAAGAACAAGGCTTTTTGGATTTAAAAAGAGGAGAGCGCGGAGCAATCGTCAGTATTATTGCCTATATTTGCTTGTCAGCATTAAAACTAGCAGTTGGATATATAGCAAATTCCGAGGCATTGAAAGCAGACGGTTTAAATAATCTAACAGATATCATTGCATCAGTGGCAGTTCTGGTTGGTCTAAGATTATCCCAAAGACCGGCGGATGATGATCATCCTTATGGACACTGGAAAGCAGAAACCGTAGCTTCCATGGTCGCTTCCTTTATCATGGCGGCCGTCGGTTTAAAGGTTGCATACGAAGCGATCGTCAGTATTTTTTACGTACAAATAGGAGCACCAGACGTTATCTCGGCATGGACGGGGCTTTTTTGTGCGTTCGTCATGTATTGGGTTTATCGGTATAATAAAAAACTAGCAACAGACATAAACAGTCAATCGGTCATGGCTGCAGCAAAGGATAATCTCTCTGACGCCTGGGTAAGTGTGGGTACCTTTATAGGTATAATGGGTGCACAGTTTGGACTCCCTTGGCTTGATCCTTTGGCAGCAGTAATTGTCGGTCTTCTCATTTGTAAAACGGCATGGGACATTTTTAAAGAGGCCTCGCTCTATTTAACGGATGGATTTGATGAAAAGGAAATAGAAGTATATAAACAAACCATCCATCATTGCCAGGGCGTAAAGGGTGTGAAAGAAATTAAAGCTAGAAATTACGGGAATAATGTTGTTGTTGATGTTGTCATTCTCGTAAATTCCACGTTAGATGTAAAAAAGGCGCATGATATCGCTACACAAGTTGAAGAGGAGTTAATCAGGACACATAAGGTGTATGATGTACATGTTCACGTAGAACCGAAATAAGACCATACATAAACACAAAAAGGATGGAGTTTTTACACTCCATTCCTTTTTGTGTTTTTATTTCTAGTAATTTTTTCTACGCATTTTATATACTTGCATGTTATTCCCATCCCAGCCTCTTGTGATAATGAAATTACCACTTATCGTTTCGTATAGTCTTACATTGCTAGGATTAGATTCATCCCGTTTTTCTTTCGGGGAATCAGCGGTTTCAACGTCTTCGATAGTATTATCGGTTGCCAGGTTTCCTATAGTATTATCGGTAGCCAGGTCTTCGAACGTATTATCGGTAGCCAAGTCTTCGAACGTATTATCGGTAGCCAGGTCTTCGATCATGATGATTGGGCTTTTTTCTATATCTGGGCTTAGAGAATCCTTGAGATTAGGTCTATGACCCCAGAACTTGAAAGAATCAAATATTGATCTTCTTTCATTTTTATCCGCCATGAAATCTTCCATTGTTTTGCACCTCCATAGCTTTATAAAGCAGTTTCAGCTGCTCCTCCTCAATTAGTCAAACAAACCATTGTTAATACTAATTTACGTAAAACTACCTAGAAATGCATGGGCATACGCTCAGTCTATAAAATTCTCATAAGAAAATGTCTATTTTAGTGTTCTTCTTCATTTTCCTCCAATTGATGAAAGTAAGCAGTAATAATTTCATTAAGCTGATGAAGCTCTTTTTCCCAGACACCTGCAGCGTTATTTTGCAGGGTTTGAAGGGTGCTCTCGATTAGGAATTTCCTTGGGGCACGAGTATGCATGATTTCTTCTTGGATAAAATCTAGCAATTCATTATATTTTTCTTGATCGTTTTTATCTTGAAAGTGTTTTGTAATGCAATTTCTCATAGGACTGACGATTTTGTAAAATTGAACGATTAATTCATGGTTATTTTTTTGAAGCCCTGGAAGCCAATTGTCTAAAAGCTCAGGCGGGTGCAATTGTTCTTCAGCTTGTGCTACTTCGTCCACCATTTTTACTAAACGATTTACACTAAATCTGACAACCTGACTAATTTTCTCATTTGAATCGGTTGCCAAGCGATTGTATTGGAGATTGTGCTGCATAAGTCCCTGAAACATGATGGCACAATCTAACAAGTATGGTTTATTTTTTTCGCCGAAGATATCAATAAACCTGGTATACATCCATCTGAGTGAACGTAATCGCGCGATGCGGATATATTGTTTCAAATCTACATCGTTTGTTGACATTACTTCCTCATATAGAGCAATTAACTTATTTTTGCGGTTAGAAATCATTTGCATTACTAATTGTTTTATAAAGACCTCGATATCTGAAGGGCTCTTGCCAATTAATAAATCGTCTCGTTCCTTTTGGAGTTTCTTAAAGGTTGCTTTATAAATCGCAATTAATAGCTCGCTTTTTGATGAAAAATATTTGTAAAAGGTTCCTTTTGAGATACCGCTAAAATCTAAAATGTCCTGTATCGATGTAGCTTGAAAACCTTTTTCAATAAATAATTGATGGGCCTTGTTAATGACATGCTGTTTTCGATCATTCATTTTATCACCTATAATCCGGAGTATACTAACTGTATAAAAATATACTACATTAAAAATTTGGGCATTACAAATCCATAAATTTGTAGTGTTTTTTGATTGCAAAAAATGAACCGACGGTATATTATTAATAAAGCGTGAAACAAGGGTATAAAAAAATGAACAAAGAGTTTACACAGGGGGTATAGAACATGGAACAAGTAAAAAATGAAACGAAACGTCCCCCATACGGGATTATCTCAATCCTGATGATTGGGGCTTTTATTGCTTTTTTAAACAACACACTACTAAATATTGCACTTCCTTCCATCATGGCGGATTTAGAGGTTGATGCGTCAACTGTGCAATGGCTAACGACAGGATTTATGTTAGTGAATGGTGTATTAATTCCCACAACTGCATTCTTGATTCAAAAATATTCGGTACGTAGGCTTTTCATAGTAGCAATGGGCTTGTTTACTGCGGGTACCATTCTTGCAGGTTTTGCCCATGTGTTCCCAATTTTATTAGCAGGCAGGATGACTCAAGCTTCTGGTTCAGCTATCCTAATGCCGTTATTAATGAATGTCATGCTAGTAAGCTTCCCAATTGAAAAAAGAGGAGCAGCCATGGGGATTTTCGGATTAATCTTAATGGGTGCACCGGCCATCGGGCCAACATTATCAGGATGGTTAATCGAACATTACGACTGGAGAATGCTCTTCCACTTTGTGACGCCAATTGCGGTGGTTATCTTTTTAATCGGATTTTTCCTATTAAAAGATAAGAAGGAAAAGGTTGATATTCGAATTGATATGATATCCG
Organism: Neobacillus driksii; assembly: GCF_013409995.1. Classification (GTDB taxonomy): domain Bacteria; phylum Bacillota; class Bacilli; order Bacillales; family Cytobacillaceae; genus Neobacillus; species Neobacillus driksii. The sequence continues at coordinate 186,815 of NZ_JACCBX010000002.1, read as the reverse complement.
TTTTACTTTCAAGTGTCGGCTTTGGAGGTTTACTTTATGGCTTCAGCTCTGCAGGAAAGCAAGGATGGGATAGTCCACAGGTTTATTTGACGATTGCGATAGGAGCTATTTCATTACTAGTATTTATCCTGCGTCAATTAAAACAAGAACGTCCAATGCTTAATTTTAAAATCTTTAAATATCCAATGTTTGCCTTATCATCGGCCATCTCGATGGTTGTTACAATGGCGATGTTTTCTGGGATGCTGCTGTTACCGATTTATGTTCAAACATTACGCGGCATTTCACCGATGGATGCTGGTCTAATGATGCTGCCTGGTGCGATCTGTATGGCGGTTATGTCACCGGTAACAGGTAAACTATTTGATAAATTCGGCGGTCGGTTGTTGGCTGTAATTGGTTTAACAATCACAGTGATAACCAGCTATCTTTTAAGTCAGTTAACATTTGAGACTACTTATTTCCATTTAATTCTTTTATATACAGTCCGTATGTTAGGAATGTCAATGGTAATGATGCCGGTTTCGACCAATGGTCTTAACCAGCTGCCTGCACGTTTCTACCCACATGGTACAGCGATGAACAACACACTTCAGCAGGTTTCTGGAGCGATAGGAACAGCCTTATTGGTAACTATCATGTCTAATCGTGCTGAGTCAAAGGGGAAGGAACTTGGTGAAGTTGCTATGGCAAAACTGACTGAACAGCCAACCCAAGAGGCCTTAGCTCAAATGAAGCAGCAAATTATGATGCAGGCAACATTAGATGGTATAAATTTCGCGTTCTTCATCTCAGTATTTATTGCGGCAGTTGCACTAGTCCTTGCCTTCTTTATGAAACGTGCGAAACAAGCAGAAGATACTGTTGAAGAAAACCCTGTTGGAAAAAAAGTCGTAAACAATAAACTTGCAGAAAATTAATAGGGATCGAAACGTCTATACTCTTTGTGAGTACAGGCGTTTTTTTATATTAAAATTTGCTTTTTTATTTGACATACCTCTATAGTAAATGTGGGAATACCTAGTAGTAGGAGGTTTTATTATGGAAAACAAATCGAACCCTAGTTTTACTGATGCTTATATCGAACGCTGCAGCAAGGAAACAGAATCGATGATTGCGAATGAATCGTCGAGTTTTTTAACAAATCCAATTACATATTTAAAAGAACATAAAAGTGAATTTATTTATGTAGAGTCAGCTTTGTTTGAAGATGTCGGTGTCGAAGGTGTGTCAATCGAGGTTGATGATGTATTCGGTACCTATGATGTCATGCTGGGTTTGAAGCTTCAAAAGAAGTTTGAAAAAATGTTAAAGGAACAGCTTAATAACTCTTTGCAAGGTGATGAAGCGAAGTTTGATTTAATGTTTAGCCATGATGATGGGTTATGGGATTTGAACTTTGCCTTAGATTATGTAGAGGGATATAGAGAAAATCTATCCATACATGAGTCCCTTCAATTAATTCACCAGTTTTTATCTGCTTTAGTTCATACCATTAAACAAACAACCAGTTGAAATACGCTGGTTGTTTGTTTGTATCTGCGTTAACATACAAGTAAGGGAGGGAGAGTTTTGAGAGTTATATCATTGTGCCCAAGTAATACGGAAATAATGGAATACTTAGGTTTGTCTCATCTTTTAGTGGGAGTGGATGATTTTTCAGATTGGCCCGCGTCTATAGCCAATCTGCCAAAACTGGGACCTGATTTATCGATAAATATGGATCTTGTTGAAGAACTGAAGCCAGACCTCGTTCTTGCTTCGTTAAGTGTTCCTGGGATGGAAAAGAATGTTGAAGCGTTAGTAGAGCGCGGTATCCCTCACATCGTTTTAAATCCCCAATCATTGACGGAAATTGAAGAGGATTTAATCAAAACTGCTGACGCTCTGAATCAGCACGAACGCGGCAAGGCAGCAGCAAAGGAGTTTCGTACTAGGCTTAATGCCGTCAAACAACAGGGATTAAACACAAACAAAAAGCCTTCTCTTTATTGGGAGTGGTGGCCAAAACCAATCTTTACTCCTGGGAAAATCAATTGGCTTACCGAAATTTCTGAAGCAGCGGGTGCTATCAATGCCTTTTGTGACGTAGAATTAGCCAGCGTTCAGACAGATTGGGAGGACGTCCTGAGAAGAAAACCTGATTATATTTGCCTTGCTTGGGTAGGTGTAAGAAAGGAAAAAGTTCAGAAAAACAATGTTACCAAACGTCCATGTTATGAAACGCTGGAGTATGTTGATGATAGCAGGATCCTTATCCTTGAAGAAGAACTATACTGCCGGCCGTCTCCAAGGCTGTTGGATGGGCTTGAAAAACTTTTTAGGTTAATTCATTAATGGAAAACGCTTGGATACTCTATATCCAAGCGTTATTTTACCTTATATCTAAGTACTGTTTTTAATTTTGTAGAATCCGACTTTCTTGGATCACTTATGTAGATTTCCCGATGTCTTTTGTCTATTCGCCTCAGGTGATTGGCAGCACAGAAATCATCCATTTTTGAAAAAGTTACATGTTCACTATCGTAATCCCCGATGTGCATACATTGGACACACAATCCCTCTTCAATCGTTTCAAATTTAGCTGACTGTAACAGGGCATCTGATACCTTCTTCGCACTTACTTCCTTGGCAAATGAAAAGAGGTCTGCAGTAACAAACTCTGGCTGGCGAATCATTAGCTTATAAACCAGTCTGTCTTTGTCCAGATGTTCTAATTGTCTCCCTTCCTCATCCAAGTCCCAGACTCCTTCTAAAGGGAAAACCGTATATTCATAATATCCGTCGTGAGTGATACCTTTCTTTGGAAGCATCCTGATGGCATATGAGAGAGCATATAGGGTCTCCACACTTTCCTTAAATGCTTCGTTGTTAGGATTTCCTTTCCCTTTTAATGTGAAATAATTTATTGGAGGCACTGCAATCTTAGCTGGGTTCGCAGCAGGCAAATATATATCTTTCTCTCTTTTTCTCCATTCATGTTTCATCGTTCGCTCTCCTTTATGTAAGCTACATAAAAATGATATATTATTTATCGAAAAAAAACATTTCTTTTCTACTTTTTATTTGAACCTTTTGTGCATGGTATAATTTTCTTATGAGATTGCTTAAGATTGAGAGGGGCTTGCACTATTATGGGTGTGAATAAAAAAACGGCACTTGTGCTTGGAGCTACAGGTCTAATTGGAAAAGAATTGGTCCAAATACTTAGTGAAAATGGGCATTACCAAAAAGTGCATTTATTGGTTCGCAGAACGATTGAAGTGGAATCTAAAGTTTGTGAATTACATTTGGTTGATTTCAATAACCTACATCAATACCATGAGTTATTTCAAGTTACTGATGTTTTCTGTTGCTTAGGGACAACGATAAAAGTGGCAAAGACAAAAGAAGCTTTTCGTAAAGTGGATTACGAATATCCAGTTGAGGCTGCAAAATTGGCAAAGGAAAACGGTGCTGAAAAGTTTCTGATTGTTAGTTCTATGGGGGCAGACACCAAGTCTTTATTTTTTTATAGTCGAGTAAAAGGGGAAGTAGAGGAAACTCTATCTAGGTTAAACATACCTTCACTACATATTTTCAGACCTTCATTGTTGTTAGGGAAGCGGGAAGAGTTCCGATTGGGAGAGAAACTCGCAGAAAAGGCTAGCGGTATTTTGAACAAAGTCATGATAGGTCCGCTGCGTCAGTACCGAGGGATTCAAGCAAGAAAAGTGGCAGCAGCGATGGCCGTTGCGGCACAGTCAAATAAAAAGGGAAAACATATCTATCTTTCACATGAAATTGATTCTATGGTTGGGTTTTCAGAATGGAAAAAGCTTTAAACAATTATTTAACTGTCAAAGGTGTACCAAGTTAGGTGCACTTTTTTTGTTGTCATTTATCATTCGGCAAATAATTTAAGAATGTCGAGAACTTATTTGTTAGATTAACTGTCAATGATTTTTAAATTAACCCTATTTTTTATTTGAAAATATTGGTTTTATCATTAATTTTGCTGCCTATTTTTATACTATTGTTCACTAGTAGGTTCGATGTAATTTTACAAAATTTTTTGTTCACATGTGATAAATTGGTAGAAGATTAACATTGGTACAAGAATTACTCTTATTAATCAACTACTTTATTCAACGAAATTTCCCTTCAAAACATCATCTAATAATCATGATCACCTTTCGCGTTTTATTTAATCGAGTTACATATTGGATAGTAGAATACGAGCATCATTTTACAGGTTGTATAATGAAATGTACTTTTGTGGTCTGTAAAATTAAAAATAGATGCAGAATTTTCAGTAAAATAACTTTTAAAAAGGAGGGCTTTTTATTGGAAAAAATACAGCGAATCTCCACTATCAATCTAGAACGTAACTTCCAAGAAGTAGAACGTGCACTTACCAGTCAAGAAGCGTTGGAAGAATCAAATCGCTGCCTTTATTGCTTTGATGCCCCATGTATTAAGGCATGCCCCACAGGAATCGATATCCCAACTTTTATAAAAAAAATTGCCTCAGGAAATCTACTTGGTTCTGCGAAAACGATCATGACCTCGAATCCAGTTGGAGCAAGCTGTTCTAGAGTGTGTCCAACAGAGGAGCTGTGTGAAGGTGCCTGTGTCTTAAATCATTCCACAAAACCCATTATGATTGGAAATCTCCAGAGATATGCCACTGATTGGGCCATCAAAAATGAACAAACCCTATTCGAGCCTGGAATACCTAATGGTAAAGCTGTTGCTGTAGTGGGCGGCGGACCTGCTGGACTCTCTGCTGCGAGAGAATTAGCCCGGTTTGGATATAAAGTGACGATATTTGAAGCTGCTGAAAAAGCGGGGGGATTAAATACTTACGGAATTGTCTCTTTCCGTCTTCCACAATCCATCTCTTACTGGGAAGTGGAACAAGTTGAAAAACTAAATGTAACAATCCAAACCAATACTCGTGTTGGTAAAGATGTACCTATAAACGATTTACTTAAAGATTTTGATTGTATTGTTTTAGCAGTTGGCATGGCACATGTTCCTTATTTGGGTATCGAAGGTGAAGATCTCGAAGGAGTCTTTGATGCCATTGAATTTGTAAAGGGAACAAAAAGCGGAAAATTAACTAAGGATTTTGTTGGAAAGCGCGTGGTTGTTATCGGTGCGGGAAATACGGCCATTGATGGTGCTACCTGTTCCGTACGTTTAGGAGCAGAAAATGTAAAAATCCTTTACCGGAGAACGGAAGAAGAAATGACAGCCTATGATTTTGAATATGAATTTGCCAAACAAGATGTCGTGGAATTCCGCTGGTTAACGGCACCTAAGAGAATTATTGGCGATGAAAGTGGGAAGGTAACCGGGATTGAATGTATCAAAATGAATCTTGGTGAACCTGATCAAGACGGGCGTAGAAGACCTAATCCAGTTGAAGGATCTGAATATGTGATTCCTGTGGATGCGGTTATCAAAGCGATAGGCCAAACTAGGCATCTAGAGTTAATAGAAGCTCTAGAACTACTGCATGATAGTGGTGTCGTACAGGTAAATAAAGAAACCTATCAAACTTCCAATCCCAAAATATATGCGTGTGGTGATGTTGTTTTTGGAAAAGGTAATGGCGATGCCATGGTCGTTACCGCTGCACAGCAAGGGAAACTGGTAGCGCATAGCATTTATAAACAATTTAAAGCAGCTGGTGTAACACAATAATATGAAATAAAAAAGAATATAATCATGTAAGCGCTTTCTATAGATAAAGGATGTTTCTTATTAAAAAGGGGTGAATTCATTTGGCTGATTTAAGTATTAATCTTGCAGGAATAAAATCTCCTAACCCATTTTGGTTAGCTTCTGCACCTCCAACTAATTCAGGGTATCAGGTTCAGCGAGCCTTTGAAGCGGGGTGGGGCGGTGCCGTTTGGAAGACATTGGGCGACCCCATCTTAAATGTTTCCTCGCGGTTTGCGGCGATAAGTTTTAACGGACAGCGGGTTGCTGGGTTCAATAATATCGAATTGATCACGGACCGGCCATTAGATGTTAATTTAAAAGAAATCTATGAAACGAAAAAGAGATTTCCAAACCATGCGATTATTGCCTCTTTAATGATGGAGCCAAAACAAGAAAAGTGGCATGAATTAGTTAAACGTGTTGAGGATGTTGGGGTCGATGGTCTGGAGCTAAACTTTGGCTGTCCGCACGGAATGGCTGAACGAGGAATGGGGTCTGCCTCAGGTCAGGTACCAGCCTTAGTAGAACGGCAGACTTATTGGGTAAAGGAAGTGGCAAAAACTCCTGTTATTGTAAAACTAACACCAAACATTACGGATATTACAGCTACTGCTGAAGCTGCATGTAATGGCGGTGCCGACGCTATCAGTATGATTAACACCATTAATAGTTTAATGGGAGTAGACCTGGAAACATGGAATACGATTCCTCATGTTGCCGGCAAGGGAGCACATGGAGGCTATTGTGGTCCTGCTGTTAAGCCAATTGCCTTAAATATGGTGGCAGAGTGCGCTCGACATGCAAATATTAATGTTCCGATTTCGGGAATTGGCGGGATCTCGAACTGGCAGGATGCCGTAGAGTTTATGTTAATGGGTGCAACTGGAGTGCAAATTTGTACTGCTGCTATGCATCATGGATTTCGTATTGTTGAAGATATGATTGAAGGACTAAGCCATTACTTAGATGGCAAGGGTATTAAATCTGTTAGCGAAATCATTGGTAAATCTGTTCCAAAATATTCGGATTGGGGTAATTTAGATCTTAATTATAATATTGTCGCAAAAATCAACACTGAGGTTTGCATCAACTGTAACAAATGCCATATTGCCTGCGAGGATACCTCTCATCAATGTATTGATAGGTTAACAGACGAAAACGGGAATGGCTATTTGAAGGTTAGAGAAGAGGATTGTGTTGGCTGTAATCTTTGCTCGATTATCTGCCCAGTTGATGGAGCAATTGATATGGTGGAAGTACCAAATGAATTGCCGCCAATGTCCTGGAATGAACGACAGACGGCATTGAGTCTAGCAGCAGAATGTAAGATTGATATTCACAAATAAGAAGGGAGATATTGTATGAAGAAATTGATAAAAAACGGGACGATTGTAACAGCTTCAGATACTTATATAGCGGAAATATTAATTGAAGATGGAAGAATATCTCAGATTGGCACGAATCTTTCATCACAAGGAGCAGAAATAATTGATGCCAATGGCTGTCTTGTTATTCCTGGGGGGATTGATCCTCATACCCATTTAGATATGCCTTTTGGAGGAACGGTGACAAAGGATGATTTTGAGACGGGAACAAAGGCGGCAGCTTTTGGGGGAACTACGACGGTAATAGATTTTTGCCTAACCACGAAAGGTGAACCATTAAAAAATGCGATCCAAACCTGGCATGCTAAATCGAAGGAAAAAGCGGTAATCGACTATGGTTTCCATTTAATGATTGCTGAAATTAATGAAAATGTCTTAAGCGAACTTCCTTATGTGATCAAAGAAGAAGGCATTACCTCTTTTAAAGTGTTTATGGCCTACAAAAACGTTTTTCAAGCAGATGATGACACACTGTTCCGAACCCTTGTTTCAGCGAAAGAACATGGAGCGCTTGTAATGGTCCATGCTGAAAATGGTGATGTCATTGATTATTTAACGAAAAAGGCGATTGCAGAAGGAAACAAAGATCCAATCTACCACGCACTGACAAGACCGCCTGAGTTAGAGGGAGAAGCGACAGGGAGAGCAGCCACACTGACCGGACTAGCAAACTCCCAATTATATGTGGTTCACGTTTCTTGTGCGGATGCAGTTGAAAAAATAGCTGAAGCACGCAGCAAGGGCTTTAATGTGTGGGGTGAAACCTGTCCACAATATTTAGTATTAGATCAAAGTTACCTAGAAAGACCAAATTTTGAAGGTGCAAAATATGTTTGGTCGCCTCCATTACGAGAAAAATGGAACCAAGAAGTTTTGTGGAATGCTTTAAAGAGCGGCCAACTGCAAACTCTTGGATCTGATCAATGCTCCTTTGATTTTAAAGGACAGAAGGATTTAGGAAAAGATGATTTTACTAAAATTCCAAACGGTGGACCGATTATAGAAGATCGACTATCAATTTTATTCTCTGAGGGAGTGAAGAAGGGACGGATAAGTCTTAACCAGTTTGTTGATTTAACTTCCACCCGAGCGGCTAAATTATTTGGATTATACCCGAAAAAAGGAACCATTGCAGTGGGGGCGGATGCTGATATCGTCATCTTTGATCCGCAAGTTGAAAGAGTAATCTCTGCCGAAACTCACCATATGGCAGTCGATTATAATGCCTTTGAAGGCATGAAAGTCACAGGTGAACCTGTTTCCGTTCTATCACGAGGAGAATTCGTCGTCCGGGATAAGCAGTTCGTCGGCAAGCCAGGATCAGGCCAATATCTAAAGAGAGCCAAATACAATGTGAATGCACCAGTAAACCAAAACGAAACCCTACCTATTTAACAGCATTAGATAAAATACCACTTCTCCATTCATTGTTGAACGACTCCTGCAATTGCTTACATAAAGCAAGCAATTGCCCTAAATAACCTCAGTTGTTGTCGGTGATTGAATTTGATTATTTAAATTCTATTAATCTTGGCTGTGTTCGAGCAAATTGTTGATTTGCACCCTGTTGATTGGAGCGAAAGGCACGAAGACTCCTCGAAAATGCTATCGCATTTTCTTCGTGCGTGGGCGGATTCGAGGAAGTACTTCAGAGTCCTGCGGGAGTACGGGGCTGGGGAGACCCCACAGGCGCTTAAGCGCCGAGGAGGCTCCCTGGCACGCCCGCAGAAAGCGAAGTGCCTCGTGACTGGCCAAGACCGCCTGTCACTGCGGTGATTATTCGAAGAAGCTTTCCTTAGTGTAGCGGAAATCAACAGGCCCAATCAACACAGCCTTTAATTTAACCGAAAAGGAGTGTTCATATGAAAAAAAGCCACTTAAAATCTTCAGATTTATTACCAATTCAACAAAAAGACAGAAAAGTTACAAAGCTAGGATACTCATTTATGTGGGTTGGGATGGTAGTGGTGCTCGCAACCTTTGCCATTGGCGGTGCAGGGGTCCAAAGTCTCTCCTTGCCGCTTGTCATTCTTGCAACCATTATCGGTTCACTCGCGATCGGATTTTTTATATCCCTAATTGCGGATATCGGCATAGAGCATGGCTTGTCATTTCCTGTGTACATGAGAGCACCGTTTGGAACGATCGGAACCCATATTCCTTCGATCACTAGGGGAGTTACTGCATCAGCTTGGTTTGGCATTAATACCTATTTTGGTGCGACAGCAATGAACGGCATTCTAAATATTTTATCTGGTTTTGATAATTGGTTCGTCTGCTTCATAATTTTTGCAATTTTCCAATTGATTAATACCGCATTAGGAATTAAATCAATTGAACGGTTTGCAGATTTAGCAGCGCCAATCATACTCTTAATCTCGATATGGATGTATTCCTCTTTATCTGACCAAGCACAAGCAGCGGGAAGAGATGTTTGGAGCTGGGTAGAATCACCTGTTACTGGCGGTGCGGCAGTTACTGCTTTTATGGTGGTTATTTTTAGTAACATGGGCTTCTGGGCAACATTGAGTGCTGATATTCCAACGATTTCGCGATTTATTAAAGCTCCTGCAAACGAAAAAAACTGGTTTAAAAGAAATAAAAGTTCTTTAATTGGAAACCTTATTTCGATGCCATTAACGCAGACCTTCATGATTATCATTGGTGCAGTATCTTACATTGCCGTATTAAATGCAGACCCTGTAGTTGCACTTCAAGAGTCTGCAAGCGGAATTGTCCTTGCCGTTTTATTGTTGATGATTGTATTAGCTCAGTGGTCAACGAATACTGCTGCCAACGTGGTTCCCGCTGCAACGATTTTCTCTAATGTAGGCGGACCAAAGTTTCCATTTTGGGCAGGTGTTATCACAGCAGGAATCGTTGGTACAATCGTTCAACCGTGGGAATTATTTGGTGTCATCATTCCTATCCTTCTAATCGTTGGCGGCATATTATCAGCAATCGTTGGTATTCTCTTTGCGGACTATTATTTACTCCGTAAAAGACGAGTAAATGTGCCGGAGTTATACGAAGACCATGGTCAATTTAGATATTGGGGTGGTGTGAATCTTGCAGGCTTTATTGCTTGGATTATTGGCGGTTATGTCTCCTATTTACTCCCGGCATATGGATTTTTAGTAGGTTTCCTGCTTGGAGCTGCTATCTATTATGTCCTGGCGAAATACTGGTGGTTTAAGAAGTATCAACAGGCTGAAATTGAGAATCCGAGTGATGACAAATATCTAGGAATTTCAGTTGGACGTGATTGGGTGATTGAAGAAGAATTTGAGTCTGTCATCGAGGAAGCACCTGCTGGTTTAAAATTTGATTAAAGAAAATCTCTCAATTGTAGGAGGAAACGATGTCGGAATATCAACAATATCTTACTGAACGAGATAAGCTGGATTTTTTCATCCAAAAGGGCTTTCGAATTAATGCTGTCCATGAACACTTAGATGGGGCTTCTGTTGAGTTTTACCACCCAGCCAGTAAAGAAAAGGAAACATTGCTTATTGGCACTGCCAATGCAAGAAAGTATTTTTCCAGCTTACTTATTAAACAGAATTTAGGCATAAGATGAGCTGAGAAGAAAGGGGGATTGGTTCTTATAACCAATCCTCTTTTGAAAATTTATGTTTATAGTTGGGAGAAATAGGATGAAGGAGCATTTACCATTAAGGGTTTCCGATATTTTATCACGGAAGCACTTCGAAGAAGCGATCGTGATAGCTGGGGAAGATGGTTTGAATCGGATTGTAAAATGGGTTCACGTTGTCGAAGTAACAAACATTCGAAATCTTTTAAACGGAGATGAACTTATCCTCTCAACGGGTGTGGCATGGACAGAGAATGAGGACTTGTTTGTTTCTATGCTCATTCAACTGGTAGAAACGAATGCAGCAGGTCTTTGCATTGAAATGGGAACTTATTTGTCAGAAATTCCAGCAGTAGCCATCAAGATTGCGGAAGAAAAAAAGTTTCCGATTATTATTTTTCAAAAAGAAGTTCCGTTTGTTGAAATTACACAGGATATTCATACCTTTATTATTAACAAACAATACAGGAAAATTAGCGACTTACGAGAGTTATATGCTGAAGAAAAAAAGAGGGTCGAAGAATTTGAGTGGCTCCAAGGCTGGCTAGAGGGTGACCATTCCTTAGATAGTATTAACGAATATTTACTGGAACACGGGATAAAACCAAAATCTACTGAAGCGGTTGTTTTACTAGCCAAGTTACATTCATTTAAAGAGTTAGAGAACCAAGACGCAACCTATATAAAAATATTATTTCGTTCTGTCTTTGAACAGAATGGCTTCACTGTATTTTTGGTTGAAAAAAGAAATGTAGTGATATTCATTTTATTAAATAATCGTCCGAATAAGAATATTAAGGATCGATTAAAAAAAGCAATACAGTCAATTGAGGATTCAGAGTTTCTGAGGAAGAAGCGTACAGCAAAGATATATATGGCGGCAGGTAAGCTCGTTGAGCAATTAACAGATATACATATGAGCTGCCAAACAGCAAAAGAAACACTTCGTATTCAACAAGAAATGTCGAAAGAAAAAATTTACTTTTATGAGGATTTACATTTATATCGCCTCATATCCCAAATCAGTAAGCATGTAGATTTACAGGAACTTGTCATGGAATATCTACAGCCCGTCATTCAATATGATAAAAAGTATAACAGTAAGCTGTTAGAAACATTAAAAACGTATTTAGAATGTAATGGTTCCAAACAAGAAACGGCCAATAAACTTTTTATTGTAAGGCAGACCTTATACCACCGGCTGGAAAAATTGGAGAATCTTCTTGGAAAGGATTTTATGGACCATGAAAAACGAGTAACATTTGAGTTCATGCTACTTGTAAAAGATTATTTATCACCCTATCTCGCAAACAGTAAAAAATATATTACGTAGTGTTCATTTTGTGTAAGAAAATGAAGGGGTTTTCTTACAGTATGTCTAATGAACAACTTTCAACGATACGAGATAATGAATGTATATGATTACCATTCATCTATTTAACTAGGAGGCGAATATATGAGCGTAACTAAAAAGGATACTACTGTTCTACAAAACTTTATTAATGGGGTTTGGGTAAGTTCAAACAGCAGTCAGACGCTAAATGTCCCAAATCCTGCAACAAATGAATTACTCACTAAAGTTCCAGTTTCGACGAAAGAGGATGTTAACGCGGCGGTTGCGGCTGCGAAGGAAGCGTTTAGCAAGTGGAAAAAGGTTCCGGTACCAAAACGAGCAAGAATCCTCTTTAAATATCATAGTCTATTAAGTGATAACCATGAGGAGTTAGCAAGACTCATTGTTCAAGAAAATGGTAAAGCATTTAAAGAGGCATATGGGGAGGTTCAGAGAGGTATTGAATGTGTAGAATTTGCCTCAGGGGCACCGACCTTAATGATGGGTGAAACATTATCAGGTATTGCCGAAGAGATTGATTCGGAAATGTTCCGCTATCCATTAGGCGTTGTTGGCGGCATCACCCCATTTAACTTTCCTATGATGGTACCGCTTTGGATGTTTGCTTTAGCCATTGCCTGCGGAAATACCTTTGTATTAAAACCATCTGAACGAACACCGATTTTAGCCAATAGATTAGCAGAGTTGTTCTCTGAAGCTGGGGCTCCTCCTGGAGTATTAAATGTCGTTCATGGTGCACATGATGTCGTAAATGGATTACTCGATCATGAAGATATCGCGGCCATTTCTTTTGTTGGTTCTCAGCCGGTTGCAAAGTATGTTTACGAACGAGCAGCGGCGAAAGGAAAAAGAGTTCAAGCGCTTTCTGGAGCGAAAAATCATCATATTGTCATGCCAGATGCCGATATGGATAAGGCGGTGCAGCATATTATCTCTTCAACGTTTGGAAGCGCTGGGCAGCGCTGTATGGCATGCAGTGCGGTTGTGGTTATTGGTGACAATGAACCATTCGTTAAGGCGTTATCGAAAAAAGCAGATGAACTAATAATCGGAAATGGAATGGATGACGAGGTGTTATTAACTCCTGTTATTCGAAAAGAACATCGTGACAAGGTTCTCGGGTACATTGAGAAAGGAATTGCAGAGGGTGCTGACTTAATCCGCGATGGACGCAAAGAGATGAGTGACTATCCAGAAGGGAATTTCTTAGGACCAACCATATTCGATCATGTTACACCTGAAATGACGATTGCCAAGGACGAAATTTTCGCCCCGGTTTTAAGCCTGCTTAGAGCCAGCGATTTAGATCAGGGACTGGAATATATTCGAAAATCTAGATATGGAAATGGAGCTACCATCTATACCAATAATGCAAAGGCAATCCGGCAATTCCGTGAAGAAGCTGACGCGGGTATGCTCGGTATTAACGTTGGTGTTCCGGCAACTATGGCATTCTTTCCATTTTCAGGCTGGAAGGACTCCTTCTATGGTGATCTCCATGTAAATGGGAAAGACGGCTTAAACTTCTATACGCGTAAAAAAATGATTACATCCCGTTTTGAAGCATAAAAAAGGAGGGACGGAGCCATGGTTCAAACAGGTCGTCCGCATGAAGAATTACTGGCACAGGATGATAAATATTTATGGCATTCTATGAAACCTTATAATCCCAATGCAACTATAGTTGCCACCAAAGCAGAAGGTTCTTGGGTAACCGATGCCAATGGAAAGCGTTATTTAGATGGTATGGCTGGCTTATGGTGTGTGAATGTAGGCTATGGAAGAACAGAGCTTGCCGAGGCAGCGTATGAACAGCTAAAGGAAATGGCTTATTTTCCACTGACGCAAAGCCATATCCCAGCTATCAAACTGGCTGAAAAATTAAATGAGATGCTTGGCGATGAATACGTCATCTTTTTCTCAAACAGCGGTTCAGAGGCGAATGAAACGGCTTTTAAAATCGTCCGTCAATATCATCAGCAAAAAGGGGATGTTAATCGTTACAAAATAATATCCCGTTATCGTGGCTATCATGGGAATTCAATGGGGGCTCTAGCAGCAACAGGTCAGGCACAAAGAAAATATAAATATGAGCCGCTCGCTCCAGGATTCATTCATGTTTCTCCGCCAGATTCTTATCGGGATGATGTGAATGTAAGTGATCCAAGGGAACTTTCATCGGTAAAAGAAATCGACCGGACCATGACGTGGGAGCTGAGCGAAACGATAGCAGCGATGATTATGGAGCCTATTATTACGGGCGGGGGAATCCTAGTGCCGCCTGAAGGATATATGAAGGCAGCCAAAGAGGTTTGTGACAAACATGGTGCTCTACTAATTGTAGATGAAGTCATCTGCGGCTTTGGGCGAACTGGAAAAGCTTTTGGCTTTATGAACTACGATGTTAAGCCTGACATTATTACAATGGCGAAAGGGATTACGAGTGCGTACCTTCCGTTATCCGCAACAGCCGTACGGAAAGAAATTTACGAAGCCTTTAAAGGAACGGAAGAATATGATTACTTCCGCCATGTGAACACCTTTGGCGGCAATCCAGCTGCTTGTGCCTTGGCATTAAAAAACCTAGAAATTATGGAAAAAGAAAACCTATTTGACCGCTCGCGTGACCTTGGTGAACAAGTTGTCAATGAATTAACTAATCTTCTGCAAGATCATCCATATGTAGGGGATGTACGTGGAAAGGGATTATTGGTTGGAATTGAATTAGTGAAGGATAAGAAGACGAAGGAACCTTTAGATGTAACGCTAGTTAATCAAGTAATTGCCAACTGCAAACAGGAAGGGTTATTAATAGGTAAAAACGGAGCAACTGTTGCTGGATACAATAACGTATTAACATTATCACCGCCATTAACTATCAAGCAGGAAGATATCCATTTCATTATTAAGACTGTTAGTGAAAGCTTAAAGAAAATCAAATAAGCATAAAAGAGTCCTAAGTGTCAGAAACACTTAGGACTCTTTTATTTTATCACAATTGGTATTCTTCCGTTTAAAAGAAATGCATCGCTCAAGTGATGTCTATATTCGATCTGACCATATGAGCTTAGAGATCTGCTAGACCTAATTAGGACATCCATCCTCTGGGCAGTTGACATTTCAATCGGAGTTCCAGTGCTAATGGTATATGGTTCATTGTAACGGCCAAATGGAGGTACACCCAGAGACCGACCGTCTACTGCTATAACCACGACATCGACTGGAAAGGTAATCTTAATTTTTGTATAGGCTGCACATAATAATCGGACAAGGATCGTCTCATTTCTCCTGGCGTTAATAGAAATCTGCATTCCAGCCACACCGCTATTTAACCCCGCAGGAACCGTTAATCCAGGGCGGATCGATACCTTACTGCCAATGCGTCCTGGGAAATTAACCCCGGTAACGACAAAGTAATCCGGATTGTAATCATGAAAGGCAAAGAAATCATAACTTCCGCTGTCATTTTCGTGAAAATCATCATTGACTCCAGGTTCATCACCCATCTTTGGGAAAGTCTGATGCGCATGATCAGCTTGCTCACGCCAAACTGAGTCAATGTCATCAATAACCCAAAGAGCTTCCACATCATAAGGAACAGTCATGGCATGCGGATCACCACTCTCAAGGTTGCCGCCAATAAACCCAGGGAAAGTTGGATATTTCGCTAGGTTCCAGCTGTCCGGCGTGGATATCCGCCAACACTTTTGCCATCACTAGCGTCATAGGCATCGGGCGGCTCGACAATCAAAAACCCATATAATCCAAAGTCGAAATGCTGAATCGTGCTTCGATGGCAATGATAAAAATAACTTCCGATATGATTTGGCTGCCACTGATACGTGTATTGACCCAACTCCATAGAGGTGTGTCCAACTCCATCATTCATCGCAGTAGGCTCGATTCCATGCCAATGTATTGTATGTGCAGGCTGACCGTGTGCTTCAACATAACTATGAAAAACTACACCGCGGGGTACCCGTATCGTAGGACCAGGAAAGGTTCCTTCCGATGTCTCTGGAACATCAGGGTTACTAATTAGGAAGAATCTTATCTTTCTGCAGTCCCACATCGTAAGGTCTCTGCCGTGCATAAGGTGGACTCTTTGATTATTTGGTATTTGCATGGTAGCACCTGGTATAGATTCTGCAACAAACTTAGGTACTGGATTCGTTGGAATCAAAAGCTCAGGAGTTGGCGGACTCTCTTGTGGAGGATCGAACGACTTTACCCATTCACCCTCATGACCAACCACTGACCTGCGTGCAATCCGATGTACAGGATTCGTAAAAGACATAGCATTACTCCTTTGATTTATTCCTATTATTTATTATCATAAGATGCAATCGTTTAATGCTGTCCTTCATGCCCAGCTGCAGGAGCTGTCTCATGAGGACCGTGATTCATTCCAGCACCAGGGAATGTTGTGACTCCACCAGGTGTGTTTCGATCACCAATGAAATCTAATCCACTCATCATACCCATACCATAGTTTCCACCTTGTGCCGATTGACTGGTCTTTGAGTGGTCATGCATTGGGTAACAAATTGGTGATAATGGAACAGAAATATCAAGATCTCCTGTTTTCGTTCCAATTTTCGGGAAGTGGGTGTTCAACTCCCCTGTTGGCGGCCAGACAGGGTGTGGAACCGATCCTTTGATAGCCGGATTTGCGATGGAAATGAGCGGTTTATCAGCAAGACCGATACCACGCTCATTAGGAACATCAGGCGGTCTTGTAAAAGGAACCACCCATTCGATTACATCAAGCGGTTTGACTGTATAAGTATCTATCCAATGGGGATTTGTTTGAACAACACCATTTACTCCCGTTACATAGACATGATTGGCATGAATGTGCAGGGAATGAAGGGATAGGCCAGTATTTATAATTCGAATGACAGCTGGTTCCCCAACCCTATGGCTCGGAGTTATATATGGGTTATGTGCTGCAAACCATCCTGATTGACCATTTATCGTAAAAAAGTCTGGTTTACGATTCAAACCATCTGACCTGTACCGATCTCGTTGATACGCACTGATAAATTGTGCTGCGGGATAGTCTCTTCCTGGAGGGTAGTTTCCGACTTCCGCAAATAAACGGGAGCTGACCGCATGGAGGATCCACACATATTGTCTAAATGGTGGTGTATGTGTTGAATCGTCACCATCTTCCCAAGATAATCCTGGAAAGTGTGAGGTCGTTCCAAAATCATCAAAAAGCTGTTGTACAGCAGTTGTAGGAGCAGCGTAAGGTGTGGATTTATGCCCAGAAACTGCCGCATTTGGCATGACAACCAAGGCGCCATGCAGCCCCATAATTCGGTTTACTGGTGCATTTAGATTATCGTAATATAAAAAGGTCCCAGTTTTTGAAGCAACAAATTCGATATTTTTTGTCGCTCCAGGTGCAATTGGACCACTGTTTACCATCCCCTGTATGAAAAAAGCATGTGGCTCATCAAGTCCATTTGTGATTGAAACCTTAATGAGACTTCCTTCCGTTGTGAAAATATGAGGTCCAGGGACTTCTGCAGGAAAATTAGCCTCTTTGTACAACCAAAAGTAACATTGTGCTTGGTTAATAGAATTATGTGTAACCATGTCTTTTATAGCGTCTGTAATGGTAAAGTTGAGTTCCTGTACCTGTTTAACAGCAAAAAGTGAATTATTGGATATCCACGCAGGCATCACACTTCCTACAACTAACGCCGCAAGACCGCCTCCCGCATATTTAACAAAATCTCTTCGTTTCATCTTTACCTCCTTAAACAATAGTAGAGAAATGGTTTTACCACGTAAAATGACCTATGTATATCCACAGAAATTCCGAATCTAACTCGTGGGATACCCGGTCCAAAGTCACAAATCGTTCTCGGAATAATGACCTTTTTCACCTGTTTGTAGTTTTCAACCTTGTGCGGCTGGTACTAAATAACTATTCATTTTACAGTTTGAACATTCCTTTCTATCCTACACATTGACAGCAATTTTTTTATCGTGGTTATTTTTTAAAATATGACAAAGAGAACAATGGACGTCGAAATTTTTCACTGCAGAAAAATTTTATAATTCATAGATTCATAATTTTACGAGTTAGATTTATTTTTTTGGCTAAAACATGCTATAGTAAATTGACATTTAGAGTAATTAAAGGATGAAAACAATGACAAAGACAGTTTATTTGAAAGAGTGGCAGCAGGCACTTGAAAATGAAATACTTTACTTGAAAAAATATGGCAGTAACAAATATAGAGTGACCAATGGCAGGCTGCTGTCAAACGATGGGACATTTACCTATTATTTTGATACTGCCTTCTCATTAAAAATACCAGTTGGTTCTTCTATTACGCTTGTATGGGGAGGCGTAAAACAGGGAGGACGGACCCTTTCTTCTGAAGGGAAGGGGATCATCGTTCAATTAGAGCAATCGCTGGGTGATTTAATCCCTGATGCCTATATCTATCATGATCCTTGGGAGCTGCTTGAGCAGCTCATCGAACGGTTAGATGAAGTCAACAAAAGCAAGCAGAAACGTTTAAGGGTCAACCGATTAATGAACCCTTCAATGTCAGCAAAACACCCCATTGAAAAGGTTAAAAGCAATGTCCATGAATTAGTGCTGCGCTCAAAATACAACCCGGTCACCTTTGTGTGGGGACCGCCTGGAACCGGTAAAACCTATACACTTGCACGGGTTGCTGCAAATAAATATTTTCAAGAAAAAACGATACTTATTCTTTCGCATAGTAACCAAGCAGTAGATGTATTAATCAGTGAGATTTCAGCTTTTATTAAAAAGAAGGACCGCTTCAAAGAAGGGGATGTACTTCGGTATGGATCTAATACCGGCGTGGGAGAGGATAGCGAAGAAGCACTTACCACCAGTCAGCTCCTCCAGAAACAGGAACATAGTCTCGTAGAAGATAAAAATGCTTTAATAGAAGAAAGAAAAAACCTAAAACATGATATTGCCCGATCTTTTAGTAAGAGAGATACAAATCAACTATTGGAACTTGAGAAAAAGATTGCCAGAGTGCTTGAAAAAATACGTCAAAAAGAAATAGAATTTGTAAAAAATGCCCTTGTGGTGGGCGCAACGCTTGCAAAAGCAGCAAGTGATCCTGCGATATATGGGAAAGATTTTGATGTTGTTATCGTGGATGAAGCAAGTATGGCTTATGTACCACAGGCAGCATTTGCAGCTTCGCTTGGTAAAAGAGTCATTATATGCGGAGATTTTAAACAATTACCACCTATAGCCTCGTCCAGGGACTCACTCGTAACAAAATGGCTGAAAGAGGATGTTTTTCATCGAGCGGGTGTGGCAGATTGGGTGGAGGAGGGTAAGCTCCATCCGCATTTATTCTTATTGAAAGAACAGCGGAGGATGCACCCAGATATATCTGCTTTTACCAATCGATACATTTATCATTCTCTTGTAGGTGACCATGAAAGTGTAAGCAGTAGTAGAAAGAGGATTGTTGAACATGCACCTTTTCCGGGACGGGCGGCCATCTTATTAGATACAAGTTATATGGGTGCTTTTTGTATAACTGAAAAAAGTTCCAATTCCAGGTCAAATCTATGGCAGGCTCTGATTTCTTTTCAACTGATTCATGAATCCTATCTTGGCGGTGCTCGTTCCATTGGGTATGTAACACCCTACCGAGCACAAGCAAATTTAATGGATCTCTTGCTGCAGGATTTATATGAAAAAGAACGGTTAACGGCAGATATCGTTTCTGCCACCGTTCACCGCTTTCAAGGCAGTGAAAGAGATGTGATGATCTTTGATACAGTAGACTCCAATCCACAGGAACGAGCCGGAATGCTATTAACAGGAAAAGACAGTGAACGACTCATAAATGTGGCAATTACAAGAACAAAGGGAAAATTCATTCATGTCTGTAATCTCGCTTTTATCCGTAAACATGTATATAACAGAAAAACGATTAGGCAGTTGGTTGAACATCAAGAAAAACATCAGCAAAGTGTGAGAACAAAGGATATTGGCACCTGGATTAGAAATCAGCATCCTAATTTAAAGTGGATCCATGCACTAAAATTAGATAAGGTGCTTAGAGACATAGAAAATGCCCGTTCTTCCATTGTTATTTCTTTACCAGTAACGATTGTTTTACCAGAGTCATGGACAAATGTTTTAGTTCATCGGAATCCGTCCGCCACACTCACCGTTATTTCTGAGAAACCAATTCCAGAAATACAGGCTGACTCATGGCAGGAGGCTGGGTGTTCCTTCCCGTTTGTTGTCATTGATGAGCATATTCTCTGGCTCGGTTTCCAGCTAGGAAGAGGAAAAGGGCTACAGCCTCCCTTTATTGCAGCAAAATTAAGTTCAGAAAAGGTATGCGATTATTTAATCGGACAGTTAGTAACAGATAACATTAACTAAAGTAATGATTTAATTTTCAAAAAACATCCTTGACAATTTGCTCATTTCTTAAGATAATAAGTAAAAATTACAAATTGCTAATGGTAAGGGATTAGTAAACTTGTGAACGTGAAAGAGAGTGAAACCCACAGGCTGTAAGGTTTCTCGCGCGAAAGAGATTGAACCTGCCCTTTTCACACCGCTTATGAAAACATAAGCCGTTTTCCCTCGTTACGGAGTCAAAGTGGATGCTAAAAGCATCAATGAAGGTGGTACCGCGGAAACGACTCTTTCGTCCTTTTTATAGGGACAGAAGAGTCGTTTTTTTATTTTTTTTAGAGGGGTTAGAGGAAATGAAGAAACAACTCGTGGTTGTAAAAATAGGGAGCAGTTCATTAACAACAGCTTCAGGTACGATATCAGAAGAAAAAATTCGTGACCATGTCGAAGCACTGGCATGTATAAAAGAACAGGGTCACGATGTCATACTCATCTCTTCTGGTGCAGTTGCTGCAGGTTTTGGGGCGTTAGGGTATCCGACACGGCCAAAAACCACAGCAGGGAAGCAGGCAGCAGCAGCAGTCGGACAAGGATTATTAATGCAGCATTATCATTTGCAATTTAAAGAGTTTGGTATAGTCCCAGCCCAAATTCTATTAACTAGAGAAGATTTTTACAGCCTTGAGCGGTTTCACAATCTTTACAATACGATATCTGAGCTGCTTCAAAGGGGCGTTATACCGATTATTAATGAAAACGATTCTGTTTCAATTGAGGAATTAACCTTTGGTGATAATGATATGCTGTCTGCCCTTGTAAGCGGGTTTTTACATGCGAATGCATTAATTATCTTAACAGATGTAAATGGCTTATATGACGGTAATCCAAAAGTGATGAAGGACGCGAAGAAGTATGACTTTATTCCGAGGGTTAACGATGAACTGCTTGAAGCTGCAGGAGGAAGTGGATCCTCCGTTGGTACAGGCGGAATGAAATCGAAGCTGCTTGCTGCGAAAAAAGCTCTTTCCTTCGGGGTTAGTGTCTTTGTCGGGAAAGGACAGGGAAAGGAAAAGCTCTTAAATATTTTAGAGGGTAAAGGCGACGGAACTTATATTGGCGGCTCCTTCCAAACACAAATGCAAAAGAAAAAGCAATGGATTGCTTTTCATTCTCATACTGCTGGCATTGTCGAAATTGATGACGGTGCAGAAGTGGCGATTGTTACAAATGGGAAAAGTTTGCTGCCTGTTGGTGTTACAAATGTTATTGGTGATTTTAATGCGATGGATGTTGTCGAGGTTCACAATCAAAGAGGTGAATTGATTGGCAAAGGACAAATCTATTATTCTGCAAAAAATCTTCAAATGGTCAAAGGTTTACCTGGCGAGAAAACGAAAAATTTTTCTATTAATAAAAGAGCAGAAGTGATTCATCGAAATAACTGGGTCTTTTTGCCGGAGGAGTGAAATTTACTATGAGTGAATTATTAGAAAAAGCTGTAAAACTAAGATCATCATCAAAGGTTCTTGCTGTTCTCACTACGGAGGAGAAAAATGAAGCTTTAGCAAAAATGGCTGACCGATTATTGACAGAGAAAGAATTGATCCTTACTGAAAATGCTAAAGATATTGCAGCAGGAGAGGAAAAAGGATTTTCGCCTTCTTTGTTGGATCGGTTATTGCTTACGGAAGAAAGAATCGAGCAGATTGTAGAAGGGATTCGCCAATTGATTGTACTTGAAGATCCAATCGGAGAAACGATTGAAGCTTGGGATCGTCCGAATGGGTTACAGATTCATACCGTTCGTGTTCCGCTTGGTGTCATCGGAATGGTGTATGAAGCGCGTCCGAATGTAACGGTGGACGCAGGCAGTCTTTGCTTAAAAGCGGGAAATGCTGTTCTTTTAAGAGGAAGTACTTCGGCTCTTTACTCTAATAAGGCACTTGTGAAAGTAATGCGTGAGGCTTTAGCAGATAGTAAAATACCAGCCGATGCCGTTCAACTGCTTGAGGATACGAGCAGGGAAACAGCTTCGCAAATGTTTAAACTAAATCAATATCTTGACGTTCTGATTCCCCGAGGAGGTGCAGGTTTGATTCAATCGGTTATTCAAAATGCGACTGTACCTGTGCTTGAAACGGGTGTTGGGAATTGTCATATATTTATTGATGAGACTGCAGAAAAGCAAATGGCTATTGATATTACGATTAATGCAAAATTACACCGTCCTTCTGTTTGTAATGCGGCTGAATCCCTTATTCTTCACGAGGATTGGCCACATATATCAGAGATCGTTCATTCCTTAAAGGAAAAAGGAGTGGAGCTTAGAGGGGATGAAGAGCTGGCAGCGCAATACCCTTTTGTAAAAATTGCCGTTGAAGAGGACTGGCAGAACGAATTTTTAGCACCGATTCTAGCCGTGAAATTGGTAAAGAGTGTGAAGGAAGCCATTCAACATATCGACAAGTATGGAACGAAGCATTCAGAAGCAATCATCAGTGGAAATGATGAAAATGTACGGTTATTTTTCCAAGCGGTCGATGCAGCCGTCGTCTATCATAATGCTTCCACTCGTTTTACCGATGGGGAACAATTTGGCTATGGAGCGGAAATCGGGATTAGTACACAAAAACTGCATGCACGCGGTCCAATGGGTTTAAGAGCCATTACCACGACAAAGGCAATTGTACAGGGAACAGGTCAAATCCGTTCATAATAAGTAATAGAGAACAAGGTACATTCTTGTTCTCTATTTTTTTCGATCCTTGGTATGCGAGAAAAGATTTCTGTTATAATAAGATACAAACATATATTCTTATTTTTGAAGAAGGTGATTTTCTTGGCAAATACCATACAAATAGCGGTTAGGACGCTTGTGGAACATGTTTATAGCAGTGGCAGTATTGATTCCCGTTTTCGGTCACAGTCCACACTTTTAGATGGAACAAGAATTCACCAAAAAATCCAACGTACATACCAAGATTCTGATCAAAAGGAAGTTTATCTTCGAGCTGACCTACCCTTTAAAGATGTCATATTTACTATTGATGGAAGATGTGATGGGTTATTATTGCGGAATGGTGAGGTAATCATAGATGAGATAAAATCCACTTCTCAGCCGTTGGAACACCTTGGACAAGAAGGTATTCCTGTTCATTGGGCACAAGCAAAAATGTACGCTTATATATATGCCAATGACCATCAGTTACCGGAGATTTTTGTGCAGCTTACCTATGTGCAGGTTGAAAGTGATGAGAAAAGATATCTGAAAAATTGTTTTACAATGGAGGAACTAGATGTTTTTGTTCATGAGGTGGTAGGAAATTATTATCCTTATGCAAAATTACTTCATGATCACCGCAAAGCAAGGAATGAAAGTAGTAAACAACTGGTTTTTCCATTTGATTCTTACCGTGCAGGTCAAAGGAAACTAGCTGGTGGTGTTTACAAGACGATCTCAGAAGAAAAGAGTTTATTTGTAAAAGCACCAACTGGGATTGGCAAAACGATCTCAACCTTCTTTCCTGCTGTTAAAGCTATGGGTGAGGGGCATTTAAATCGAATTTTTTATCTGACCGCTAAGACTATTACCAGAACAACGGCAGAAGAGGCTTTAGAACGAATGCGATCTTGCGGGCTATGTTTGAAATCCGTTACGATTACAGCGAAAGACAAGGTTTGTTTTAAGAATGAGACCAAATGTCAGAAGGATTATTGTGAGTTTGCTGATGGTTATTATGATCGAATCAATGAAGCTGTATTAGATATTGTATCAAATGAAAACCTTATGAATCGTGAAGTAATCGAGAAATACGCTCGCAAACATACCATTTGTCCTTTTGAATTTTCGATTGATCTTGCTTATGCAGTTGACGCAGTCATTTGTGATTATAATTATATTTTTGATCCTCGCGTATCGTTAAAACGAATGTTCGAGGAGCAGAAGAAGTCAACACTTTTGTTAGTTGATGAAGCTCATAATCTGGTTGATCGCGGAAGAGAAATGTTCTCTGCTTCCTTAAATAAAGATACGTTTCTTCAATTAAAAAAGGAATTTAAAACTGTCAATAAGGTTATCTCCGATTATGCTTCAAAAATAAATGCCTGGTTTATTTCATTGAAAAAGCTTCATGGTGAGCAGAGTGAGTATACTGTGGAGCAGCTGGATGAAGAATTGGTTGAGTTGTTAACCCAATTTAATGAAGGTGCTGAACTTTTCCTACAAAAAGAGAATGCTCCAAACCTGTTGGAGCTGTACTTTCAAGTCAATGCTTTTTTGAAAATAGTTGAATTACTTGATGAGCATTATGTGATTTATGGAGAGAAAAATAAAAAAGATGTAACACTAAAATTGTTCTGTATCGATCCATCAAAATTACTGCAAAAAATGGGAAAAAACTTTCGGTCAAAAGTCTTTTTTTCTGCCACACTATCGCCGTTATCTTATTATCAGGATATGTTAGGCGGGCAAGTGGACGATTATACACTTTCGATTCCTTCCCCTTTTAAGGAAGAGCAGACAGATATTTTTATCAAACCGCTCTCGACTAGATATCGTGACCGAGCGAGAACAAAAGAGCCAATTGCATCTATGATTCATGCCTTAGTTCAAAATCGACCAGGTAATTATTTAGTTTTTTTTCCGTCCTATCAATATTTACTTGCGGTATATGAACAGTTCATTACAGAATACCCGGGAATCCCTACCTTACTTCAAGGTGCGGGAATGTCTGAGTTGGAACGAGAAGCCTTTTTAGAACAGTTTATACCAAATCGAGCAGAGACATTGGTAGGATTCGCGGTACTTGGCGGTGTTTTTTCAGAGGGTGTGGATTTAAAAGGTGATCGGTTAAACGGAGTGGTGGTGATCGGGGTAGGGTTGCCACAGCTTTGTTATGAACGGAATCTGATAAAGGAACATTTCAATCAAAACGAAAAAAACGGTTATGATTATGCCTATGTATATCCTGGAATGAACAAAGTTTTACAGGCGGGCGGACGGTTAATCCGTTCGGAAGAGGACCACGGGACCATTGTGCTGGTAGACGACCGGTTTTTACGGAGGCAGTATCAAGACCTTTTACCACAAGAGTGGCGGAGTTTTACGGTCATTTAGGTGCTTATTTATCTAATTGGATGAAAGTTTGACTACTTAATCTAAATTCATTAAAATTAGATTATATAATCTAATTTTTGAAATAAAGGAGTAGCTAATGAATCATCCAATTTCAATTTTTATACTAGATGTAAGTAACTCTTCTTCCGCTGAAAAAGGAGAAGAATTAACGAACTACCTTGATGAGATGGTGGCCTCAATTAATGTTTGGACGAAGAAGTTTGGACATTGCAAGGTAAAACACCGTGCGGGCGATGAGATTATTTTTGCTGGTTATGGCTATTCGACGGCATATATTATTGCTTTTTTTATCAGCAGGGTTTGGAAGTATCGTGATCATACCCCTTATTTTGGTTTGTCCTTTGGTGATAGTGATAAAGAGTTAGAAGAAGTTGATATTGAGAAATGGATCCACCCGCTAATAAAGCAGGCGAGATATGCGAACGATTTATTAAAACAAGAGCCAGTCAGACCACTATTCAAATTTGAACTTGATCAATTTTATCAAGATATTTCACTCTTTACATATAACCAGTTTCGGAATGAGTTTGAGGTTTTAATTAATTCATTATTGCGTTTACAGATGAACATGTTAAAAGAGCAAACTCCTATTCAAGAACAGGTTTTTACCTATTACTTTATTTTGCAGCAGCAAAAAGCGGTAGCAAAGCTGCTCGAAAAAACAGCACCGACCATTTCCAGTCATTATAAAAAAGGAAAATCTGAAGAAATTACAAAGGTTTTTAGCGAATTGGTCACCATCCTAGATTCACTGCAGGAAAAATCGTATAACGATAATCAGAGGAATGGGAAAAGTGAATCATTAATGGAATCAATTCGACATCATATAAAATTAAATTATATTAAGCAATGACCTGATAGAGAGGAGTTTCCATGCTATTATTATCCCTCATTCTCGCCCATCTCATAGCTGATTTTTATTTGCAGACCGATGAAATGGTCGTAGACAAAATGAAAAATATTAAGAAGCATATTGGCCACCATTTTCTTGTAAATGTACTTGTGCTGACAGTTTTTTACCTTTTTTCATCTAAAGAAGTGAGTATTATTACGTGTCTTATTTTTCCGTTGTTCTTTATTGTGAGCAGCCATTTAATTATTGATATCCTTAAAATCAAGCTCCTTGATACCTTAAAAATAAGCAATGAAGAAAACCTAAAAAGAGCTAGTTTCTTCACGATTGATCAGCTGGTACACCTTGGAACAATTCTCCTTGCTGGACAATATTTTTTAGGTGTTCAGCTTGCAAGTATCCAGGGATTTTTTAGAAACGGGAAAGAATTGGGCACGATAAACTCGGTTTTATTCATTCTTATTGTTTTGATTCTTGCCACTAGTGTAAGTGGACACATGATAAAAATCCTATTAGGCTCCCTGCCTAATCAGCTTTTAACCTTTGAAGGGAAATATACATTTAAAAATGAACGGCAAGAGGCTCAATATGCCAAGAACCATACGGGTAATAGATCCTTAACAGAGGAATATAACTATACGATTTTTAGCAAACATGATCTCTCACGGGGAAAATTAATTGGTTATATTGAGAGATTACTAGTTATCGTGTTAACCTTTTACAGTGCTTATCCAGCGATTGGATTTATCGTTGCGGCTAAGTCGATTGCACGGTTCAAACAAATGGATGACCGCAACTGGGCAGAGTATTTTCTATTGGGTACGCTGACATCGATGTTTATAGGAATTACACTTGGAATACTCTTAAGGGAAGTATTAACCTAAAATTTATCTTCTTAGCTGCCTATTAGTAGGCAGCTAATTTTTTTTTTGAAAAAATGACACAAGTGGTATGTTTTAGCATATAATTAAGAAAAAGTTGCACGAAGGAAAAACTTTAATAAGGAGGAAAGAGATATGAGCATACCAAAAACAATGAGACTTGTGGATGGTGAGAAGGGAAATTTAATTCAAATCACTTCTTTAAATCTGGACGGTGTGATGAGAAGAAGATTGTTAGATTTAGGCTTTGTGGCTGGTGCGATGGTCGAGGTCATTAGAAAAAGCCCTTTAGGGGACCCAATTGCTTATCGAGTCAGTCAAACGACCATTGCGTTAAGAAAAGAGGAAAGCTCTCGGATAGAAGGGGTGTTGATGACAGATGGGGAATAGTTATCGAGTGGCCTTGGCGGGAAACCCAAATACCGGTAAGAGTACTTTATTTAATGCCTTAACAGGCTTAAGACAGCATACAGGAAACTGGGCTGGAAAGACTGTTTCGCTCGCGCAAGGCGATATTCAGTATAAAGATAAAACGTTTAATTTGATTGATCTTCCAGGTACCTATTCGCTTTTTTCCAATTCAAGTGATGAAGAGGTAGCAAGAAACTATATTGTTTTCGAAAAACCAGATGTTACCGTTGTTGTACTGGATGCAACATCCCTAGAGAGAAACTTCAATTTAGCCTTACAGGTATTGGAAATGACAAAAAATGTAATTATCTGTATTAACCTAATCGATGTCGCAGAAAAACAAGGGATTACCATTAATGAGCGGATTTTAACAAATCGATTAGGCGTTCCGGTGATTAAAATATCGGCACGAAACAAAAAAGGCTTCCCTATGCTGCTTGATACCATAGACCGCATCGTGACCGGTGCGATAGACTGTCAACCTGTCCAAACCACCTACCCGGATGATATTGAAGAACAAATTAAGAAAATTGAACCAAAAGTTTCGGAGCTTATTGGAAATGAGTTGTCCGCACGTTGGGTTTCGTTAAGGTTGCTGGATGGTGACGAAAACTTACTGAATGAGATTAACGAGCGATTTGGACAAAAGGAGAGAGCTTAGATGAGTATTCAACAGCTTTACACAGAAGCACAACAGCTTTCAACGGCCAAGCTGAGAGATGATATTGTTCAACAGCTCTATGAACGTAGCCATCGACTTTGTGCTGAGGGCATTAAGTATACAAAGTCGAACAGAGACACAAGGACCGAAAAACTAGATGCGATATTTACCTCGCCGATTTTTGGATTTCCGATTATGCTTACGATGTTGGGCGTATTGTTTTACTTAACAATTGCTGGAGCAAATATACCGTCCTCGATGTTGGCAGAGTTCTTTGGGTCGATGGAGAAATATTTAACTGCATTTTTTAGCTTTATTCACGCACCTGACTGGGTTCATGGCGTTCTTGTTCTCGGGTTATACCGCGGTACAACGTGGGTTATTAGCGTCATGCTGCCTCCGATGGCAATCTTTTTTCCAACCTTCGCACTCTTAGAGAATTACGGTTATCTACCACGTGTTGCTTTTAATATGGACCGTCTGTTTAAAAGGGTGGGTGCTCATGGGAAGCAATCCTTAACAATGGCTATGGGTTTTGGCTGTAATGCAGCAGCGGTGATATCTACAAGGATAATTGAATCGCCAAGAGAACGAATGCTGGCGATATTGACCAATAATTTTGTTCCATGTAATGGGCGTTGGGGAACATTAATTGTATTAGCCTCGTTATTTATGGCGGCAAATTTTACAGGCGGACTTAAATCACTTGTCACAACCGGAGTGATTGTCGGGATCGTCATGTTTGGTATCATTGTCACCTTTTTTGTCTCTTGGGTCCTATCAAAAACAGCATTAAAAGGGATTCCAACCCATTACACGTTAGAACTTCCTCCATACAGGAAACCTAAAATTTTTGATACGGTGGTTCGCTCATCGTTAACAAAATCATGGTCGGTTTTAATGCGTGCGGTGAAGGTTGCAGCACCGGCGGCGATTTTAACCTGGGTGTTTGCAAACATTTTTATTGGTGATACCAGCATTCTGATGTATGCAGTTGAGTTCTTAGATCCATTTGGAAAATTGCTAGGACTTGATGGTTATATTATGATGGCGTTTATTTTAGGGTTGCCAGCGAATGAAATTGTCCTTCCCATCTTGTTAATGGGGTATCTATCAACAGGATCCTTAACAGAGGTGGATAGCTTGGTCGATTTAAAGCAAATCTTTCTCGACCATGGCTGGACGTGGCTGACAGCACTAAATATGATGTTGTTTTCACTGCTTCATTATCCATGCGGAACAACGCTTTTAAATATTTATAAAGAAACTAAAAGTAAAAAATGGACTTTTCTAGCCTTTTTGATTCCTACGGTCATTGCCATTCTTGTTCCTTTTATTATTACCCAAACCGTTAGATTCTTTGGCTGGATGTAAATTAAAAGTAAGGGTTTAGGTTTTCATATTAAGAATAGACGTATGAATTGGCATACGTCTATTTTTTTAGGTTTCTGAGTTGGGGGGGGCAGGTTAGACCAAATACCTTAGCTGATAAATAGACGGAAAAATTCCGCCTAATTTGTAATTATTATTAAAATGGGCATAAATAGACGGAGAGATTCCGCCTATTGGCTCTAAAAATCACAAAATGGGAGATTTTTCTTTGCATAGACGGAAAATCTCCGCTTATATCACCCGAAACGAGCTCTATTCTGTAATTAACCGGAAAATCTCCGCTTAACGAAACTCTTTAAAAGTGGTCTCTTTTTTGTTGGTTTGATTTTTCTATGTCATAATAATTAAGAAGGAGGAGGGAAGTATTATGCGTTTAAAAGGTAAGAAGATAGTAAGTCTTGTCCATCATGATTTTGAAGATCTTGAGCTATGGTATCCAATTCTCCGATTAAGAGAAGAAGGGGCTGTGGTTGACCTAGCAGGAGAAAAGGCTGAGGAAGGGTACATAGGAAAATATGGAGTGCCGGCAAAATCGGATTACTCTTATAGTGATATTAAAGGGGAAGAATACGATGCGATTTTAGTTCCAGGTGGTTGGGCACCAGATAAGATTCGCCGCTTTCCTGAAGTTCTTTCACTGCTTCAGCATTTCGAAGAAAACAAAAAGCCAATTGGACAAATTTGCCATGCTGGCTGGGTTCTAATTTCCGCAAAAATCCTGCAGGGTAAGAAGGTAACTAGTACACCTGGGATTAGGGATGATATGGAGAATGCTGGTGCAACTTGGTATGATGAGCCAGTTGTCGTCGACGGAAATTTAGTCTCAAGCAGACGCCCGCCTGATTTACCGGATTATATGCGTGAATTTGTTAAAGTCATCGAGCAGAAATAAGTTATTTTTAGCATTATTTCCAGCCATTTTAGAGATACTTATGGAATGAAATGCTTATTCTTTTAATGAGAGGAAGATGTAACGTGGCAAATATTGAAGTTGGCGAAGTTTTTACAATTAGTGATGAAACAGATCAGGAGCAGGAAGTAGAAGTGTTAGCTTCGATCAATATAGAAGGCACCAATTATGTAGCGGTAGGATTTGTTGAAGATATAAAAGAGGAAACAGAAGAGGACATTGATATCTTCTTCTTAAAAGTTGATGAGGACGGAGACTTAACAGCTATCGAAAGTGACGAGGAGTTTGAAAAAGTTTCGGCTGCTTTTGATGAGATTATGGATGAAGAAGAAGATAGTCAATAACTTTGAAAAAAAGATAGAGCTGGTATACCAGTTCTATCTCTTCTTTAACGATTTTAATGGTTGTGATCATCTTCAGTTGGCGGTAAAGCTATACCACTAGGTACTCCATTTGTAAACATTGCGAATTCTACAGTTCCCGATTTATTAAAAAAGGGAACAGCAACCATTACAAAATTACCAATTTCACCTTCAAACTTAGCAACTTGTACTTTATTTACACCCATAAAAGTATAATCCTGTTTGAGCAACTCAAACTTTTGAGTCTTAAAAACATCGCTACTCAAAAGTTCTGCAACAATTTTATTCTTTTCAGAACCTGTTACCGGGTAGATACCATGATCCTCACATCCGCATGAAAACAAATCTGGTACTAAATTTGGATTTGCAGCTTTTACTGAATTCCCCGGAGCAACAAACATCAATAAAACAATTAAACTAGTACAAAGTAATGTTACTATCTTTTTCATAAATTCTCCTCCTTATTAAGTATTACTTATATATTCCTCTATTTCTCGACATAATCCTGCAAAAATTATGAAAAATTTCGTACAATTTTACTAGTTCTTGTTACTCATGCTTGATGTTTAGTTTTTTCATTCGATACTGAAGACTTTGACGGCTAAGTCCTAGCACATCTGCAGCTCTAGTAATATTGTAATCATTATTTTTCAAGACATGTTCAATATAGGATTTTTCAAAGTATTCCATTTGCTCCTTTAGTGAGGTGGTCATATCTGTTCCATCTTTTAAAAACATATCAACCGAGACAGAAGGAGTGTTTCTTTCTTTTAGATGCAATTTGCTTCGATATTGATAGGGAAGATGCGAATACTCAATGAGTTCTTCATCATCCATCATAATGTTCATAGCCGCTTCAACCAAATGTTCTAGTTCACGAACATTTCCATGCCAGTCATACTCTAGAAATGAAGCTTTGACCTCTTCTGATAAACCTTTTACGTTCATTTGAAAGAGATCGTTGTACTTGTTAATAAAAAGCTGGGCCAGGAGAGGGATATCTTCTTTTCGCTCCCTTAAAGGCGGAATGAAGACAGTAACGACTCCAAGGCGGTAATATAAGTCTTTACGCATATGATTATTGGTTACCGCATCGATTGGATCCTCGTTAATATTTGCGATCACACGAACATCCACGGGGGTATCCTTCGTGTCCCCAACCCGGCGGATGGTTTTCTCTTGAAGTGCACGAAGCAGTTTAGCCTGAAGGTTTAGATTAAGTGAATTAATCTCATCAAGTAATAACGTTCCGCCATTGGCCTGTTCAAATAATCCCGGCTGGTCGATGGCTCCGGTAAATGCACCCCTTCTTGTGCCAAATAGAAGACTTTCTATTAAGTTATCAGGTAAAGCCGCACAGTTTTGAGTGATAAAGGGGCCGGAAAACCGACTACTGGCATTATGTATACTTTGGGCAAACAACTCTTTACCGGTTCCAGTTTCTCCTACAATTAAAACGTAAGAAGAGGTACGTGCCGCACGCTTGGCACCTTCAATGACTTCCTTCATCACTGTACTGTTTCCTGTAATACTATCAAAGGTATATCTAGTAGTACCTTTTCGGGTGATATTCCCTTTTATTAAACGTTCCAGTTTTGTGACATCATTGGCGATTTCAACAGCACCCAACAGTTCTTCGTTTTCATAAATAGGAATGGTATTATTGTTGGTAGTAATTTCCCGGCCTTTGTTATTAAAATAGGTTTGTTTAACGTTCTTCGTTTCTTTTCTATCTTGAAGCGCTTTTACAAGTGTACTAGATTGATTTTCTTTAAACATAAAGACATCTAGCAGATTCTTATTCATTACTTCTTGGATGTCCATCGATTCCATTTGCGCCATTTTATTATTATAAATTACCGTATTCCCCGAAGCATCTACGGCATGGACCCCAACATCCACTTCATCTAAAATCCTTTTATACATGGAAATAAGATACTGCAGGTATTCAACTGTCATTTTTGTCTGATCCATGATCTTCATTCCCCTTATTGTTTATCTTTCTATTAAAACAAATAATCCGAAATAGCGCAAAATATTTTTGCGTTAAAAATAATTTAAATATTTGGCGCAAAAATATTTTGCGTTTAATAATATTAATCCTTTATTTATGTAGATTTTACGGTTGGCACGGAACTTGCATTATGTTATTTTGTACAAACCACAAGGGGGATAAAAGAATGAAACCGTATACGCATGAACCATTTACTAATTTTACAGAAGAAGCAAATAAACAAGCATTTCAACAAGCTCTTTCGTATGTTCAATCCCAGCTAGGAAAGGAATATCCCGTTGTGATTGGCGGGGAATCCATTATTACCGATAAAAAGATTCAATCTATTAATCCAGCAAATAAAGAAGAAGTCATCGGTAGTGTGTCCATGGCAGACCAAGAACTTGCTGAAAAGGCCATGCAAACGGCATTAACTGCATTTGAATCTTGGAAGAAGTGGAAGCCTGAACACCGTGCTAATATCCTATTCCGTGCAGCAGCGATGTTACGCCGCCGTAAACATGAATTTTCTGCTTACCTTGTAAAAGAAGCTGGAAAGCCATGGAAGGAAGCAGACGCAGATACCGCTGAAGCCATTGATTTTATCGAGTATTATGGTCGTCAAATGCTTCGTATTAAAGAAGGTTTCCCCGTTCAAAGCCGCGATGGGGAATACAATCAATATCACTACATTCCACTAGGTGTAGGAATCATTATTTCACCATTTAACTTCCCATTGGCCATTATGGCTGGAACAACCGTGGCAGCCATTGTGTCTGGTAACACGGTTCTTCTAAAGCCTGCAAACTCAACACCAATTGTGGCAGCAAAGTTTGTAGAGCTAATGCATGAAGCTGGTCTGCCAAATGGCGTATTAAACTTCGTACCAGGCAGCGGGGCGCAGATTGGGGATTACCTAGTGGACCATCCAAAAACTCGTTTCGTTTCCTTCACTGGTTCACGTGAGGTAGGCTGCAGAATCAATGAACGCGCGGCAAAGGTTCACCCGGGGCAAATTTGGATTAAACGTGTTATTGCTGAAATGGGCGGTAAGGATACAGTGGTTGTAGACAATGATGCAGATTTAGATTTAGCTGCAGCAAGTATCGTTTATTCAGCTTTTGGTTTCTCTGGTCAAAAATGTTCTGCTGGCTCTCGTGCAGTTGTTCATCAGGATGTTTATGATGAAGTGCTTGAAAAAGCTGTGGCGTTAACAAAGACACTTACACTTGGTAACCCAGAAGATTTATCTAATTACATGGGTCCAGTGATTGATGAAAAATCTTTTAAGAAAATCATGAGTTATATCGAAGTGGGTAAACAAGAGGGAAGATTAATGACTGGCGGAGAAGGCGATGACTCACAGGGTTACTTTATCCAGCCAACAATCTTTGCTGATATAGATGAAAATGCGCGACTTATGCAAGAGGAGATTTTTGGGCCAGTTCTGGCTTTCTCAAAAGCTCGTGATTTTGACCATATGATGAAAATCGCTAACAACACAGATTACGGTCTAACAGGAGCATTAATTTCAAACAACCGTGAACATATTGAACGTGCCCGTGAAGAATTTCATGTTGGAAATCTCTACTTTAACCGTACTTGTACTGGAGCGATTGTTGGATATCAGCCATTTGGAGGATTCAACATGTCAGGAACTGATTCTAAAGCAGGCGGTCCCGATTATTTACTGCTTCACATGCAAGCTAAAACAACTTCCGAAACGCTATAAGGAGGAAATAAAATGAATACTACTACAAATAAAACAACTGAAATTATCGAAAAAACCCAAAAGTTTGGTGCCAACAATTATCATCCACTGCCAATCGTGGTTTCGAAAGCAGAGGGAGTATGGGTGGAAAATCCAGAAGGAAACCGCTACATGGATATGCTGAGTGCTTATTCCGCGGTAAACCAAGGACACCGTCATCCTAAAATTATTAAGGCCTTAAAAGACCAAGCAGATAAAGTGACGTTAACTTCACGAGCTTTCCATAATGACCAGCTTGGTCCGTGGTATGAGAAAATTTGTAAATTAACCAATAAAGAAATGGCACTTCCTATGAATACAGGTGCTGAAGCGGTAGAAACAGCTATTAAAGCAGCACGCCGCTGGGGCTATGATGTAAAAGGAATCGCTGAGAACCAAGCAGAAATTATTGCTTGTACAGGTAACTTCCATGGCAGGACAATGGGTGCAGTTTCCTTATCTTCTGATCCTGAATATAAGCGAGGATTTGGTCCGATGCTTCCAGGGATTAAGCTTATTCCTTATGGAGATATCGAAGCATTAAAAGCTGCTATCACACTTAATACAGCTGCATTCTTAATTGAACCAATCCAAGGTGAAGCAGGAATTATCCTGCCTCCTGAAGGGTTCTTAAAAGCAGCTTCTGATTTATGTAAAGAAAACAATGTATTGTTTATTGCCGATGAAATTCAAGTTGGCTTAGCTCGGACAGGAAAAATGTTTGCTGTTGAATGGGAAGAAGTTAACCCAGACATGTTAATTTTAGGAAAAGCATTAGGAGGCGGAGTGTTCCCAATTTCATGTGTTGTGGCCAACTCCGATGTTTTAGGCGTATTTAATCCAGGTTCACATGGATCCACTTTCGGTGGAAATCCACTTGCTTGTGCTGTGTCAATTGCAGCTTTAGAAGTGATTGAGGAAGAAAAACTAGCAGACCGTTCACTTGAATTAGGTAAGTATTTTCTAGAACAATTAAAAGTGATCAATAGCCCTGTGATAAAAGAAATAAGAGGCAGAGGTTTATTTATAGGTGTAGAGCTGACAGAGGAAGCAAGACCTTACTGTGAGCAATTAAAGGAAGAGGGTTTATTATGTAAAGAAACACATGATACCGTTATTCGTTTTGCACCGCCGCTTATCATTACAAAGGAAGAAATAGATTGGTCAATTGAAAAGATCACTAAGGTTTTAGCTTAAGAACTATATTTCTATACTACTAAAATACGAGGTGCGGGCATGTCGGTTAAGACAGTGATAAATGAAATGTCAAAAGAACAGCAAAAGGAAAAGGAATCTTTAAACTTATACTACTCAACACAAACGGTGATTCAAGAAGCATTAACGAAGTTGGGCTACAATAGTGAAATGTTTGAACTATTAAAAGAACCGATTCGATTATTGACCGTTAGAATTCCAGTTCGCATGGATGATGGCACAGTTAAAATCTTTACCGGGTACCGTTCACAGCATAACGATGCAGTTGGACCAACAAAGGGAGGTGTCCGCTTTCATCCTGATGTAGATGAAGCTGAGGTAAAAGCCTTATCGATTTGGATGAGTTTAAAGTGTGGGATTACTAACCTTCCATATGGCGGCGGTAAAGGCGGTATCATTTGTGACCCGAGGCAGATGTCCTTTAGAGAGCTTGAGAGATTAAGCCGCGGCTATGTTCGTGCGATCAGTCAGATTGTAGGACCAACAAAAGATATTCCGGCACCTGATGTTTATACAAATTCACAAATAATGGCATGGATGATGGATGAATATAGTCGTCTGCGTGAGTTTGACTCGCCAGGATTTATTACTGGTAAACCCCTTGTATTAGGAGGATCGCACGGACGAGAAACTGCAACTGCCCGTGGTGTGACCATGTGTATAAATGAAGCGGTTAAGAAAAAAGGAAAAGAGTTAAAAGGTGCTCGCGTGGTGATCCAAGGTTTTGGAAATGCAGGCAGCTACTTAGCTAAATTTATGCATGACGCAGGTGCCAAAGTGGTCGCTGTTTCCGATGTATACGGCGGAGTTTATGATCCAGACGGACTTGATATTGATTATTTACTCGATAGAAGAGATAGTTTCGGAACCTTCTCTCAGCTATTTACAGATACAATCAGCAACCAGGAATTGCTAGAGTTAGAATGTGATATTCTTGTACCTGCCGCGATTTCGAACCAAATCACCGAAGAGAATGCTGCTAACATTAAAGCGAGTATTGTCGTTGAAGCAGCAAATGGACCAACCACTCTTGAAGCTACAAAGATCTTAACAGAGCGTGGAGTTCTCCTTGTTCCAGATATTCTTGCAAGTGCAGGCGGGGTTACGGTTTCTTATTTTGAATGGGTGCAAAACAATCAGGGTTACTATTGGTCTGAAGAAGAAGTAATGGAAAAGCTTGAGAAGGTAATGGTTAGTTCTTTTGACACGATTTATCAACAGGCTCAGACCCATCAAGTTGATATGCGTTTAGCTGCATATATGGTTGGGATTAAGAAAGTAGCAGAAGCCTCCCAATTCAGAGGCTGGGTATAATCGGACAGAGCCTTGCAGAACACAATCTGCAAGGCTCTTTTATTTATTTAGGCTCTGTTATTATTCATTTTTGATTTTCGTGTAGGGTTGAGAATTCATAGGCGGAGAATTTCCGGCTATTGTATATAGAGGAACCTTAAGAAGCAGATATAAGCGGAGATATTCCGGTTAACTGCTTTAAATAAGACAAATTCCAAGGATTTGGAGACAATAAGCGGAAAAACTCCGCTTATTTTTAAGGAAATATGGGTATTTCCCAATTTAAACGGAAATTCTCCGCTTATTTTCCAAACACAGTGAAATCAACATTCAGTTTTAACAGAGCCTTTATTTAATAAATCGTTTGATTTGTTTTAGTGCGTCTTTACGATTTGGATATCGGAAAGGTAGATCAAAGGTAGTCGTTTGTTTTAAAATACTCTTCTGGTGAGAGAAGACATCAAAGCTGCCTCTGCCATGGTAGGCACCAATTCCACTTTCACCAACACCGCCAAACGGGAGGTAAGGTGAACTAAGGTGCATGACAGTATCGTTTATACAGCCGCCGCCAAAAGAGATAGAAGCTAAGATAGCATCTTGGAATTCTTTGCTTTCTGAAAAAATATAAAGAGCTAATGGTTTAGGATGATCATTAATTTTTTGAATCATGGCTGATTCATTTTCATATTCAAGGACAGGGAGGACAGGACCGAAAATTTCCTCCTGCATGACTGGGTCCTCCCATGTAACACCGCCAAGCACTGTGGGCTCAATGGTAAGCGTATCCTTCGAATAATTGCCGCCGTGAAGGATTTCCCCGCTCGATATTAACCCGGTCACGCGATTGAAATGACGTTCACTTACGATTCTCGTGAATTCACCATTTTTCACGATATTCTCATATAGATCAACTATAGTTTCTTTGAAGGTTTTTAAAAATTGGTCCTTGATGTCTTTGTGTACATATAAATAGTCAGGCGCGACACATGTTTGACCTGCATTGATAAACTTACCCCAGGCAATCCGTTTGGCTGCCAATTTAAGATCTGCGTCATGATGAACGATACAGGGACTTTTTCCTCCTAATTCAAGCGTAACAGGTGTTAAGTGCTTTGCGGCCGCTTCCATAATTACCTTTCCAACTGAAACACTTCCAGTAAAAAAGATATAATCAAATTTTTCTTTTAATAAAAGCTGAGTGGTGTCGGCATCACCTTGGACAACAGAAACGTACTCTTCAGGAAATGTTTTATTGATCAGGTCTGCCATAAGTTTTGATGTCTCTGGTGTCAGTTCGGAGGGTTTAAGTACCGCACAATTCCCTGCAGCAATGGCACCAATCAGAGGAGCGATGGCAAGTTGTAAAGGATAATTCCAAGGAGAAATGATCAATGCAATCCCATATGGTTCAGAATAAATATAGGCCTTAGACCCTAGTTGAGTCATGGTCGTTTTGACTTTTCTTGGCTGAGTCCAATCTCGTATATGTTTGAGAGTAAAACGGATTTCCTCAAGCAAAATTCCCATTTCACTAATATAAGAGTCGAAGTCACTCTTATTCAAATCCTGCTTAAGTGCTGTCATTATATCTTTCTCATGTGAGCGAATCATATCTCCTAGAGATGTTAATGCTTCTATGCGGAATGATACATCTTTTGTTCTTCCTGTTTGAAAGAAATCACGCTGCCTTTTCAATATATGACTAAACCCTTCCATAAGCGCACCTCCTAATAGATAAAAATATTCTATCACATCTTATTTTAATAACCAGTTAGGATAGGACAAAATGGAATAATTTTGTATGAATAAAAATTATCAGAGAATACTATGAGTAAATAACAGCGAAGGAGATAGTAAATTGTCTATTGAAAAAGGAATGAAATATCAAATTTCTCAAACCATCAAGGGGAATTTTAATTCTGCAGAATCGTTGACAGTTACCACTAACAATGGGATTACCGTTCAATTTACACTAGAAGATGGAAAAGGACATGGCTCAATGCCATTGGACCATTTAAACTATCTATTGAAGAGAGCAAATCTTACCCCGGTGACTTCGAATAAGAGAGTACTTTTAAGCTCAGAAAATGAGGAAAAAATAGGATGACAAGTAAAGCCTCCTCTTATAACAAGGAGGCTTTAGTTTTTCACTAACATTTTTAACAAGTAGTCCGCATAGGCTTCAGAGATTTCTTCTGCACTTTGAGGACCATTTTGGTCATACCATTCTTGGATCCAGTTGAGAGCACCCAAGATGATTAAACGTACCATTTTTACATCCACAGAACCAAACTCCTGTTTATCTATACCTTCATGAATGATTCTATCAAAATAGTGAGAGTAACTTTTTCTCAAGC
The DNA here is from genome assembly GCF_013409995.1 of Neobacillus driksii. Taxonomy (GTDB): domain Bacteria; phylum Bacillota; class Bacilli; order Bacillales; family Cytobacillaceae; genus Neobacillus; species Neobacillus driksii. The sequence goes on along the minus strand of NZ_JACCBX010000002.1, from coordinate 147,159 downwards.
CAAGCACTTCTTGCAACTGCTCGTCAGAAAAATTATGATGTGGCTTCGAAAGCGCCATAAACATTGATTTCTCACTAGTAGCAAGCAGAATATGTTCTTTAATCGCACATCTTAGCTTTTCGATTGGGTTCCGGTCACTTTCAATAACTTTTTCAATCCCGTCCAAACAAATCTCCATAATCATTAAATGGCATTGAAACAAAAGGTCATCCTTATTTTTAAAATAATAATACATTGACCCTTTTGTCATCAAAAGTTTTGCAGCGATTTCTTCCATCGTCGTTCCTTGGTATCCTTTTTCAATAAGGACGGCCGCAGCAGAACGAAGGATTTCCTGCTTTTTTTTCGCCATTTTCTGCGCTCTAAAAGAGGACATGCTCTTTCCTCCTTAACTATTAATCTTTGTAATCTTAAATATAGGACAGCTATTATGAAAAATCAATGAATTTTAAACATAGGTTCAAAAAATAAATCAATTGTAAAATTATAAGAAAATTGCTATTATTTAAAATAGAGATGTAAACGGTATCATAAGAGGGATTTTTTTATAAGGAGATGATAGTTTGTTACCTCTTGAAGGTATACGCGTTCTTGATCTCACAAGACTCCTGCCTGGTCCTTATTGTTCTTTACTACTGGCTGATTATGGAGCAGATGTAATAAAAGTGGAAGATCCCAAAAGCGGGGATTACGCCCGCTGGTACGAACCAAGAGTAAACGATCATCAAAGTGCTATGTTTATTTCATTAAATCGTAATAAACGCAGCATTACCCTAGACCTTAAAGCTGAAAAGGATAAAGATGCGTTTATTTCTTTGGTGAAAACAGCAGATGTCCTGATTGAATCATTCCGCCCTGGGGTTATGGAGCGTCTTGGTCTTGGTTATGAGCAGTTAAAGGTACATAATCCAAAACTGATTTTTTGTGCGATAACCGGTTATGGGCAAACGGGACCTTACGCCAAAGAGGCTGGACATGATTTGAATTTTTTGAGCTATTCGGGGCTGCTGCATTTACAAGGTGCTCCAAACGAAAAACCTCTCATCCCTTCCGTTCAAATTGGTGATATTGGCGGCGGAGCATTGATGGCTGCGGTAGGAATCTTACTCGCCATCATTAACGCGAAGAATACGAACACCGGTCAATTTGTGGACATTTCTATGCTTGATGGAGCTCTGTCATGGATGCATACGATTCTGCCAAACTACTGGACCTCCGGCGAAATGCCTAATCGTGGGGAACTAACTTTAAACGGCGGGAAAGCCTGTTACGAGATTTATAGAACAAAAGATGATCGATTTATTTCCGTTGGCGCACTTGAATATAAGTTTTGGGAAAATTTTTGCAAAGTCATTGGTAAGGAAGAACTAATAGACCAACTAGAGGAACCCCTTGAACAACAGCGCATAATGAAGCAGGAAGTTCAAACAGCCATCCAACAAAAAACATTAACGGAATGGCTTGAGCTTTTCGAAGGTATTGATGCCTGTGTCTCCCCAGTCTTAACTCCAGAAGAACTCGCAGACCATCCACAAATTAAACATCGTCAAATGATTGAAAACATCACCCATCCAGAAATGGGAGTTATCAAGCAAATAGGAAATCCTATTAAACTATCAAATTCAACTGTTACAACTAGACGGCATGCACCAGGTCTGGGAGAACATACAAATGAAATTTTGAAGGAACTAGGTTTTTAAAATAAGAAAGGGGAATAGAAGATGAGAATACAAGATTCCATTGCTTTGGTAACGGGCGGTGCTTCGGGGCTTGGTGAAGCAACTGTCCGAAATATCGTAAAAAACGGCGGGAAAGCGGCAATTCTTGACCTCTCTGAAGAAAGAGGTGCTAGTTTAGCCAAAGAATTAGGGGAAAATGCTGTTTTTTACAAAACGAATGTAACTAGTGAAGAAGATGTCCAGAACGCCATCGATTCAGCGATTGCTCAGTTTGGCAGTATCAATACCGTAGTGAATTGTGCAGGTATTGCTGTTGCGGAAAAAACAGTAGGCAGAAATCAAGCACATAGTTTTGAAAATTTTAAAAGAGTCATTGAAATCAATTTAATAGGTACATTTAACGTCATTCGCCTTACCGCTGCCAAAATGGTCAATAATCAGCCTAATCAAGAAGGTGAAAGAGGAGTAATCATCAATACAGCATCTGTTGCCGCTTTTGATGGTCAAATCGGTCAGGCAGCTTACAGTGCCTCAAAAGGCGGTGTAGTAGGAATGACATTGCCAATTGCACGCGACTTAGCAAAGTCTGGAATCAGAGTGATGACCATTGCACCTGGATTAATTGAAACACCACTTTTCGGTTCATTGTCTGAGCAGGCAAAAGCAGCATTGGAATCCCAGGTTCCGTTTCCATCCCGACTCGGACGTCCTTCTGAATATGCACAATTAACTCAGTCAATTATCGAAAATGTCATGCTTAATGGTGAAACCATCCGCTTAGATGGCGCTATTCGCATGGCCCCAAGATAATTTTTAAAAAAATTATATAAAATTGGAGGAAGATGAGATGCGTGAAGTTGTTATTGTGGAGGGTGTTCGTACCCCAGTTGGAAAAAGAAAAGGGCTATTAAGCAATGTTCGTCCAGATGAATTGGCAGCCAAAGTATTAAGAGAATTAGTAAATCGTGCAGGCATTTCCCCAGGAATCGTGCAGGACGTCATCATGGGCTGTGTTTCACAGGTAGAAGAACAAGGTCTGAATATCGCGCGTAATGCAGTTCTAATGGCAGATTTCCCAATCCAGGTACCAGCAACCACTATAGATCGTCAATGTGGATCCGGGCAGCAAGCGATTCATTTTGCAGCCCAGGCGATTCTTAGCGGGGATATGGATGTTGTTATTGCCGGCGGTGTTGAAAGCATGACACGTGTCCCGCTTGGTTCTACCCGTCAAAATTCAACCTCCAGTGAAGAGCTAACATCAAGGTATGAAATCATTCACCAAGGTTTATCTGCAGAAAGAATTGCTGATAAGTGGGGATTTACACGCACCCAGTTAGATGAATTTTCCGTTGAAAGCCACAATCGTGCGTTAAAAGCCCAAGAAGAAGGAAGATTTGACAGGGAGATTATGCCTTTAGAAGTGACTTTAGAGGATGGCAGTACAGTGGCAGTGAGGCAGGATGAAGGACCTCGAAAGGGTTCCACTATAGAAAAATTATCCACTCTTAAAACAGTCTTTAAGGAAGATGGAAAAATCCATGCAGGAAACGCCAGCCAAATGAGTGATGGTGCTGCGGCTGTATTATTGATGTCACGTGAAAAAGCAGAGGAATTAGGGCTTAAACCGCGATTCCGAATTGTTGCCCGTTCTGTAGTAGGTTCTGATCCAACCTTGATGCTGACGGGTCCAATTGAAGCAACTCGACAGGTTTTAGCTAAAGCAGGGCTTACAATTGAAGATATGGACATTTATGAAGTAAATGAAGCGTTCGCTCCGGTACCAATGTGCTGGTTAGAAGAAATTAAGGCAGATCCTAAGAAGTTGAACCCTAACGGGGGAGCCATTGCCCTTGGACACCCACTTGGAGCAACAGGCGCTAAATTAATGATCTCGATGATGCATGAATTAGAAAGAACAGGCGGCCGCTATGGATTACAGGCAATTTGTGAAGGCGGCGGAATGGCCAACGGAACCATTATCGAAAGAATTAGTGAATAAGAATGGAAGAGGAAATAAGCAGCAAAAGAAACATTTTGTTGCTTATTTCCTTTTACCGATAAATAGAAGGTAAAGGGGAGAAGGGTTTTTGTTCAATGAAATCGGTGTAACACAAGTAACCATACCGCTACCTTTTCGACTAAACCATGTGAATTGCTTTTTAGCTGAAGGGGCTAATGGGTGGACCATTATCGACGCAGGACTCAATAATGCTGTATCGAAGGACATATGGAGACCCATCATACAAAAGCATGAAATAAAGGACATCATTCTAACGCATTACCATCCAGACCATTTTGGCTATGCAGGTACACTGCAGCAGCTTACAAATGCAGAGGTATGGATGACAGAAATTGATACGGAGGCTGGGTTAACCTATTGGGAACAGGATTCTTTAGGGATAGTAAATAGAAACTATGATACATGCGGGCTTCCAGATAATTTATCCCAGCTGTTAACTACGGATGAACAGGGTTTTAACACACAAGTTAAGCCTTATCCAACTGTTCAACATTTTCTTGAGGAGGGAATGAAAATCGTATTCGGCAAATACGAATACGAGGTTATTTTTACACCGGGGCATTCAGATGGATTAATCACTTTATTTAATAAAGAGAATAGTATTTTATTTTCAACCGATCATATTTTACCAAGAATTTCTCCCAATATATCCTACTGGTTCCGGGGGAATCGGAATCCATTACAATCCTACATGACTTCTTTGGAAAAAATTAAAGTATTAAATGTTGACTATGTAATCCCTTCTCATGGGAAGCCGTTTAGAGGTGCCAATCAAAGAATTGAAGAATTATTAGCACACCATCATGAAAGGTTAGCAGAGACGTATGACGCTATTAAACGCCCAACAACCATCTATGAGGTTAATCAACAGTTGTTTCGAAATTTGAATATTCATGAAACTCGTTTTGCTGTTGGCGAGACACTTGCTCACCTGGAGTATTTATATATAAATAACCAATGTAAAAAATTTCTTCAGGATGGTACATGGTATTACGAAGGCATTTAATTTTATACGTTGTGCGATGGTTCATAGCTTTGGTAAGGGAGGTTAGTAATGGAAACTATTTTTACACTTCAAACACAAAAAGAAGATATCGATCTTTTAGGGCATGTGAATAATTGCAGATACGTTAAGTTTTTGGAGGATGCTCGTGTAAATTGGTATGAAAATTGCGGAATATCTTTAAAGGACTTTCAAGAAATGAGGATTGGAACGGTTGTTTTAAAAATGGAGGTTTTGTATCGAAAGGAAGCAAATTTAGGAGATCATTTAAAAATTATTACTCGTCCAGACTATTTAGGGAATACAAGTTTCGTATTAAAACAGGATATTTATAATCAATTTGATGAACATCTTACAGATGCCAAAGTGACAATGGTCATGTTTGATACTATATTAAGAAAAGGTATAAAAGTGATCGATCAAATCGCTCAGAATTTCAGATAGTCTAAAACAGAGCATTTTTGTTTAAATAAATGCTCTGTTTAACTGCAGTATTAATCATACATAAATACAGAAGGAATATCGCTCGTTAAACCTTAAAACGCTGTATTTGAATACACTGCTATTAAAACAACCGCTTTACAATCCCCGATATTTTTCACTGTATGAGGTACACTTGCATTCCAGCTGAAGGAATCACCTTCTTCTAAGATCACTGAATCTTCCCCTTGTTCTGCTAAAACTTTCCCCTCCAGCACTAAATGACATTCTTCCCCCTCATGCGCATGGGCGTCTCCAATCGATGCGCCTGGCGGAAATTCCACACTTCGCAAACTTAAACCACCCATGGATGAGATATGTTCAATTTTTAACTGATTAAATGAGGTCGTTGTTCGGGCATCTTTTCTAACTACGCGTAAATGTTGTTTTTTTTCTAATAATAAGTAAGGTAATGGAACCTCTAAATAGCTAGCAATGGTTTGCAGCGTGCTGATCGATGGTGAGGTGTTGTTGTTTTCTACATTGCTGATAAATCCTTTTGAAAGGCCAGTCCCTTCACACATTTGGGCTATTGTGATTTTTTTTCGATTTCTAATTGCTCGAATTTTTGCGCCGATATCCAGTTTGATCACCCTTTATGGTTTCCTAATATAGAACATATTTATATATTAGCAAAAAATCCATTGACAATCCATAAGATCCGCTGTTATCCTATAAGCAACAAATGTTCATATTAAAAAACATTTTATTTTTTTATAAATGTGTTTACAAATATGAATCTTTATTAATTATTAAAATACTTACAGAAGGGATGATATATATGAGTGCACCGATGATCTATGAGCTTCGTCGTCCAAGAGAGATCCATCCTGATAAAAAGTATCCAGCATTGTTTATCATGCATGGAATTGGCAGTAATGAACAAAACATGCTTTCTTTGGTTAACGGATTAGAAGATCAGTTCTACATTTTCAGTATCCGCGGTCATCTCGCGCAGCCACCAGGCTATGCTTTCTTTACGATTGAAGGGTACGGCAAACCGCATCGAGAAGTGTTCGATGAAGGTGTAAACAGGCTAACAAACTTTATTGACTATGCTTGCGAACAGTATCCGCTAGATACATCTCATTTATACTTGTTAGGTTTCAGCCAGGGTGCAATTTTAGCGATGACGCTAGGCTTAACATTAGGCAATAAAATAAAAGGAATTGTTGCTCTAAGTGGTTACATTCCAGCCTTCGTAAAAGAAGAGTATGAGATCAAACCTGTGAATGAAGTTTCGGTATTCGTTTCACACGGAGAAATGGATCAAGTGCTTCCATTTGAATGGGGAGTTGCCAACAATGAGTATTTTCGTCAATTAGGTGCAAACGTTACTTTTAAGACTTACCACGAAGGACATAGTGTTTCCTTAAGCAATCTGCAGGATTTTACAAATTGGTTACTACAAGATTTAAAAAAATAAATTATTAAGGGAGAGGCAGAAAAATGAAAAAGATAGAAGTAAGTACATTAATTTTACGTGTAGTATTAGGGGTTACGTTTTTTATTCATGGTTTAGTAAAATTCCAAGGCGGGATTGAAAATATCGTTGGCTGGTTTGATTCCATTGGTTTACCAGGTGCTTTAGCGTATGGTGTTGCAGTGTTAGAAATGGTTGGAGGACTTGCTTTAATCATTGGTTTAGGCAGCAGAATTGTATCAGCATTATTGGTTTTATTAATGCTTGGAGCAATTGTCAAAGGGAAATTAGCAGTCGGCTTTTTAGGTAATGGTCAAGGTGCTGGCTGGGAATTAGATTTAGCATTACTAGCAATGTCATTATTTATTGCCATCAACGATAGTAAGATGTTTGCGCTAGATAAAGTGTTCTTTAAAGGACAAAATAACCAGACACAATCACTTTAATACTGGAGGGAAAAGTACTATGATGCCATCACTGTTTATTGCTCATGGTGCACCATTGCTGGCGGTAGAAAACAATGAGTATACTCAATTTTTAAATCAACTGGGGGATTCTTTACCACGCCCAAAGGCAATTGTTTTATTTTCCGCTCATTGGGAGTCTAGAGTGCAAAAAGTAAGTGAAGTAGACGAATATGACACCATTTATGATTTCGGCGGATTTGATCCAGCGCTCTATACCATCAAATATCCCGCTAATGGATCACAGGAAATTTCTAGTGAAATCATGGATTTATTCAGGGCAAATGGTATTCCTTTTGACATAGAAACGAGACGCGGTTTGGATCATGGTGCGTGGGTGGTGCTTCGTTTACTTTATCCAAATGCAGATGTTCCTGTGATTGCGATGTCTGTCAATCCTGCACTCACACCCGAAAAACAATATAAGGTAGGAAAATCACTGGCTGCTTTACGTGCTAAAGATGTTTTAATTATTGGCAGTGGGGGTACCGTTCATAATTTAAGAGCTGTGAATTTTGCGGATAATGGACAAGTAGATACATGGGCGGTTGAGTTCGATGACTGGTTAGCCCATCACCTTCATACATGGGATACGAAATCATTGTTTAAGTACGATTCACTCGCTCCCAATGCACAATATGCTGTACCTCCATATGGCAAAGAACACTTTATTCCGGTCTTTTATGCAATGGGAGCAGCAGATGATAACAAGACAGCAAAGTTATTACATCGCAGCTTCCGATATGGAAACCTAAGTCATAGTGTATGGCAATTTGGAGAGTAACGTTGAGGATATCTACACGCTTTTCAGATATATCTACAAATTTTGGACGATATCTACACATTCTTAAGGTTTATCTACACAAAATCATTATTTATCTACACACTATTTGAATATATCTACAAACGAAGCATTACTAGGTATCCTGCCCAATTAAAATTACTGGCAGGATGCCTTTTTATTTTAAAAAAGGGAATAATAATTCTAATTCATTGAAATAAGAATGTGATTATTGATATAATAATTCGGTTATTAATATAAAGAATGCATAAAAGTTAATAAGGTGGTTAATATGAATCAAGATTATAGAGTGTTACTGTATTATAAATATGTCCATATAGAAAATCCCGAGGAAGTTCAACAAGAGCATCTTCAATTCTGTAATGAACTAGGTCTTAAGGGTCGGATTATTCTTGCATCTGAAGGAATTAACGGAACTGTATCAGGTACAGTTGAGCAAACTGATGCTTATATAAAATACATGGATGAGCACCCGCTTTTTGCTGGTACTGTTTTTAAAATTGATGAAGCAACAGAGCATGCGTTCAAAAAAATGCGTGTTCGTCTTCGACCAGAGCTTGTTACGCTACGTTTAGAGGACGATGTTGACCCTCTTGTTACAACAGGAAAGCATTTAAAACCGAAAGAATTTTTCGAAGCGATGCAAAGAGAAGATACGGTTGTGATTGACGCACGTAATGATTATGAATATGATTTAGGTCATTTCAGAGGCGCCGTTCGCCCTGATATACTAAATTTCCGGGATCTTCCTGAATGGATTCGAGAAAATAAGGAGCAATTCGAAGGGAAAAAAATCCTTACGTATTGCACAGGCGGCATCCGCTGTGAGAAATTCTCTGGCTGGCTTGTAAAAGAAGGGTTTGAAGATGTTTCACAATTGGAAGGCGGAATTGTGACGTACGGAAAAGACCCAGAAGTACAAGGCGACTTATGGGATGGACAGCTATATGTATTTGACGAGCGCATTGCGGTTCCAGTCAATCAAAAAGAGCATGTGGTGGTTGGGAAGGATTATTACACAGGTGAGCCTTGTGAGCGTTACGTAAACTGTGCCAACCCTGAGTGTAATAAAAAGATTCTCTGCTCTGAGGAAAATGAGCACCGTCACCTGCGCAGCTGCTCACATGAGTGCAGAACGCACCCGCGAAACCGTTATGTCGCTCAGCATGGATTAAGCGAAGAAGACGTAAAAGAAAGATTAATGAATTTACAAGCATAAGAAAAAGGCTGCACGCTCTTCGTTTAGAGTATGCAGCCTTTTATTATTTCTTTGCAAGGACATCGCTTGATTTAACTAATTCATCGTATATTGCTGTTGTTAAGCTATTGTCACCTTTGCTGTCATGGCCAGCTTCCCACAGCATCATTCCTCCAAAGCCGTGATCAAGTGCCAGATTTGTCTTCTTTTTAATGGTTTCCACACCATTATAATGATAAGTGGTTCCATTCATACTCACCGTATCATTCGCAGCATTTGCAGGATCCTGGTTGACGATAGCGGCATAAGAAACCTGCTTAATCGCAGGGTCTTCAGGCTGTGCATAAAAAGGAACTCCTAAAACAAGCTTTTCTTTCGGAAGATTGTTTTGATCAAACAGATTCGCCCAATAGTTTACTATTTTCTCCGTAAACGGATAAGGAGATAAATTCGCTGCGTGGTATCCGCCATCCCACTGACCGTCATAGGCCATAATATTTACATGGTCGACATGCTGAAAAGTGGAAGGTTCATAAACAACAAAGCCCATCTCGGTGCCTGTCACCGCATGAATTTTTGCATAAACAGCAATCGAAAGCTCTTTACCTTTTGGATGCAGCTGTTCGCTTAGTTCCTTTGCAAAAGCAGCCAAGTTGGCAGCATCTGCTTTTGAACGAGGATGTTCGAAATCGATATCAATACCGTCTAGTTGTTCACGGTCTACGATACTAGTAAGTTCATTCACTAGTCTTGTCCTAGAGTCAGGATTGCTGATCGCTGCTTTAAATGGTTCGTAGGATTCCCCGCCATTTATATGAAACCAGCCGCCAACCGCTAAGATTACTTTTGTATTGTGTTTGTCAGCTTCCTTAACCATCGTTCGTAAATTATTGATGGCTGAATCACCATTTAGTAAAATACCACCATCCGGTGTGGGATGAGCAAACGAGAAGATTGCATGTGTTAACTTGGAATAATCAACTACATTCGGATCACGAAAATCCTGTACATAACCCAATAACACTTTAGATTCCTCAATACTCTCCTCTGGGATTGCTTTTTCTTCGGGATTTTTACCTGATTCTGAGGCTTTTTCTATTTTAAGCGGTTTTGACGCTTGTTCTGTTTTATTTTTGGAATATAACACTCCTGTAAAAATTCCCCCTGTAAAGGTAATTAGGATTACCAGGGTCAGGAGGATTTTGCTTTTCTTCATAGATTGTATTCCTCCCTATTATTCTCTGACTTTAAAATTGTATCAAAAAATAAGAGGAGGAAGTGATGGTAATATCAACCTTGCGAAAATATGGTAAATAACGAGTCCTAATTATTGTTAAATAAGCTCAAATATTGTCTAATTATAGTAAGACTTTAAGTAAAAAGGGGATTTACTTCTGTGTGGGCTGTTGGAATAGGAATGATCTTACTATATAATGTATTGATTTTTTACATTGGTTATAATATTTGGGTTTGGCTGAAGCAAATGAGTGGCGACCGAAAGAGTATAAAAATAATGTTCTGGGTGGTACTCGTTCTTTTTGCTTATTCTTTCGTTTTCTCACGCTGGCTGGATGAGAGTTTATTTTTTACATGGCTTGGGGCTGCGTGGCTATCGTTATTTTATTTTCTGATAATGCTACTACCCATAGCCAATTTAGCGGTTTTTCTAAGAAGATTTTCAAAGATACAAAAAGAGAAGTTTGTTAAATGGACAGGTTTCATCGTATTAGTTGTGATTGTTGGTTCATTCTTATTCGGAGTGTTTAATGCCTACAGTCCTAAAGTGACTACATATGAGATAACGATCCGAAAACAGGTAGAAGGGAAACAAAGCCTGAAAATTATTATGGCTTCGGATATGCATTTCGGGGATTTGTCGGGCAGCGGGCAGGCTAAAAAACTTGTGGAGTATATTAATTCTGAAAAACCTGACCTCGTACTTTTTCCAGGAGATATTATTGATGATGATATTACTCCTTTCCTTGAAGAGGGAATTCCAGAGCTGCTGAAACAAATCCAAGCTCCTGTTTATGCTTCCTTAGGGAATCATGATCGTGATGACGTGGATCTTGTAAAGATTTTTAATAATAGCGGCATGAAGGTATTAGATGACGAAGTCCTGAACCTTCCTGAAGGGATTGTCCTTGTGGGCAGGAAGGATAGAGGATATCAGGATGTTGTAAGAGCTGAGCTTTCAGCTTTGATGAAGCAGGTCGATGTTACGAAACCCGTATTTCTACTTGAACATCAGCCCTATGATTTAGATATCGCAGAGAAAAACGGGGTTGACCTTATTTTATCAGGTCACACACATCGAGGTCAGGGAGCACCAGGTAACCTGATTACGAACAAGATTTTTGAAAATGATTTTGGCTATCTGAAAAAAGGGCAGCTCCAATCCATTGTTTCCTCCGGCTATGGTGTGTGGGGACTGCCGCTCCGAATTGGTACTCGTTCAGAAATTGTCCAAATCAATGTTAAATTTAACCCAATTAAATAAGTAAAAAATCTATCTGGAAAACAGGTAGATTTTTTTCATTTCCTAACAATAGATAACTGATAGTGTTTTTTTTATTCTAATTGAATAGTATTTATTGATGACTGCGAATTTTATGAAAGCGCTTTATTAGCGTAAAGGAGAGAAGCGAATGGAAAAATTATTGCCTGCAGAAGTTCAAGAAAAGTTATCCTCCCTTCCTGACTGGAAATTAACAGATGAAAAATGGATTGAGAGAAAGTATCGTTTTCGCGATTATCTAAAAGGAATTGATTTTGTAAATCTGGCAGCAAACCTTTCTGAGCAGGTTAACCATCACCCATTTATTTCAATAGACTATAAAGTTGTAACGGTAAGAATTTCGTCCTGGAATGCTAGGGGTTTAACGTCTTTAGATTTTGAATTAGCCACAAAATACGATGAATTTTATCTACAAACGAAAAGTTAATTTTCTTCTAAAGGGAGAGATTTCTAAATGGGGAAAGCAAGAAAAATACCGAGACACTTACAAAAATATGTGGTGGACCAGCAGTATGAAAAATACACACCGATTGATCATGCTGTTTGGCGTTATGTGATGAGACAAAACCATAACTATCTAAAAGACACTGCTCATCAAGCCTATGTTGGCGGGTTAACGTCTTCAGGAATATCGGTTGAGAAGATACCCAATGTTACGGACATGAACAAAGCGTTAGAGCCGTTTGGCTGGGGGGCGGCCAATATTGATGGTTTCATCCCGGGTGTTATTTTTTTCGACTTTCAAGCACATGGTATCCTGCCGATAGCATCTGACATTCGTAAACTAGAAAACATTCAATATACACCCGCACCTGATATCATACATGAAGCGGCGGGTCATGCACCAATCCTTTGCGAACAGAAATTCTCGGAATATGTAAAGTTATTTGGCCAAATTGGTTCAAAAGCATTGGCTACAAGCGAAGAGCATGAATTATTTGAAGCCGTCCGTACCTATTCTAATTTATTAGAGAGCGGAAAAGCAACAAAAGCAGAGATCGAAGCAGCGAAAGCTAATTTTGAGGAAAAACAAGCAGCTGTAACGGAATTATCAGAAGCCGAACAAATTTCGCGTTTATATTGGTGGACCGTAGAATACGGGCTAATTGGCAGTGTCGATCATCCGCAAATCTATGGTGCTGGATTATTATCTTCTGTATCGGAAGGAAGAAGCAGTTTAACACATTCAGTTAAGAAAATTCCATTCGACCTGAAAACGGTTATTGAAACTGGCTTTGATATTACCAAACCACAGCCGCAGCTTTTCGTTTGTGACAGCTTTGATCAGTTAATTGATGCAGTGCTTGAATTCTCAAAAACGATGGCCTTTAGAGTTGGTGGAACAATAGGTTTAGATAAAGCACTTCGTTCGAATCATACGGCTACGGCCCAATATAGCTCAGGTCTGCAGCTAACCGGAACCTTACGAAACCTTATCAAGGATGAAAAAGGGGAAGCAATATACATTCAAACAGAAGGCCCTTCAGCCTTGGCCTATCAAAATACCGAATTGCACGGTCATGGAAAGGCCATACATCAAGACGGGTTCGGGGCTCCAATTGGAAAAATAGCAAACAGCATAAATCCATTAGAGGAGCTTAATGATGAGGAGCTTAAAGGAATTGGAATAGAAATAGGCAAAAAATCCACCATCGAGTATGAGAGTGGTGTTAAGGTGGTCGGAACTCCACAACATTTCTATCGAAAAGATGACAAACTTCTGCTGATTTCGTTTAAAGATTGTACGGTTTCTTTGAAGGAACAAACTTTATTTCATCGTGATTGGGGAACCTATGATTTGGCAGTTGGAGATAGAATTACCTCCGTTTTTGCAGGTGCCGCAGATTCTGAACAATTTTATGCAGATTTAGAGGAAGTAGAGACAAAACCACTTGTTAGAAGAGAATTGTCGCAATTAGAACAGTTGTATGGGAAGGTAAGAAATATACGTGAAAAACAGAATAATGACATTGAACAAGTCTTACTTGAGGTGATCGGTAAATTAACGACTGATTATAAAGAAGATTGGTTATTACGAATTGAGGTAATGGAGTTGTTGGTGAAACATAATCTAATGCCGGACCAACAGCTTTTACTAAAAAAAGAGCTAGAAGATATAAAGCTATTGCACGAAGAGTTTCCAGTGTTAATTGAAAGAGGTCTGATGGTAACAAATGCATGAAGAGACAATCATTTTGAATGATTAACAATACCCCGCCCGGTGAATATACTTATTAAAGGTTGAATCGATGGGCGGTTTTTCTATGGAAAAATCAACTAAAAGAACTTTTCGGGGCGTGGATTCAAGCAATTGGTACAGTTACAGCTGCTGTTGGAAGTACACCATCACTTAACGATGATACACAAGAAAGTCTGAACTTATGGGGTAATGTCCTTCAGGGCACTGGGAATGCATTATTCGCCGACGCTCAGGAAGGATTAACATTAGAGAACTTGGAAACGAAGTCCAAGCAATTGGCAATACCACTGTTGTAGCTGGAATTCTATTAAATATTTCAGAAGAGAACAAGCTTACGTTGGATATAAACGGTAATTTGCTGCAAGCGATAGGTGGAGGGGTAGCACACCCAGAGGATTTATTGGAGGAGCCCTCTACCGTTAGAACACTCAATATTACAGGAAATGTCTTACAGATTATCGGGAATTCATTGCAGGCCCTTGGTGGAGCTGAAGAGCTTAAAAGGATTCAGGAAAATGAAAAGGAAGATAGATTCAAAGGGTATAGGGAAAATAATGAAGCCAATCAAGGATCCTCCTCTAACGAATCTTTGGCCATAAGCGGGAGCTGGATCCAAGCAGTTGGGTCAGTGATTTCAGCAATTGCTCAAACCAAAGAAAGTGTAGAATAAACAATGAAGAAATAACTTGATAAGTATAGAGAAACTGGGGCAAACTTTGTTAAAAAGAAGGTAAACTAAGGTGAAGTGTAATGAAATTACTATGTATAGATGGCGGTGGAATACGAGGCATTTTTGCCATTGCCATTTTACAAGCATTAGAAGAAGAAATAGGTCAACCTGTTGGTGATTTGTTTGATGTAGTTGCTGGCACAAGTACTGGGTCTATCATCGCTGCATCTGTTTCACTTAACAAAAACATGAAAGAGATTTACGATAGCTATAAGCATTTTGGTGGAAAGATTTTTACCAGGCAGGCTAAGGTTGGTCTATTTAAGAGTGTTTATAGTGACCGAGCGCTAAGACACTTGTTAAAACAAGCGTTTGGTGTTGTGAAACTACAGGATATAACCAAGCCGCTGCTAATTCCTGCTGTGGACATTACTCATGGAAAACCGTTTACTCACCGGTCAAACTACGGCCATCCTGATTGTGATGATCTATCCATAAAAGTATGGGATGCTGTCCTTTCCTCCTGCTCGGCACCTGTCTATTTTCCCCCTAATAAAATAGGGGATCAATACTTATCTATTGATGGAGGACTATGGGCGAATAATCCTTCATTAGTCTGCCTGACGGAAGCTATTCATTTCTTCCAAAAAAGTATGAAGGAAATCAACATATTATCCATTGGGACGGGATTACAGAATATTGATTTTACGAACAAGAATGATAAGTATTGGGGAATCAATCAATGGCTTCCGTTTCAGTTACCTTCAATGAAGGTAACTCCAAAGCTTCTTGATTTGGCCCTTCACCTTTCATCAGAATCCGTGACTTATCATTGTCAGCTTCTCCTTAACGAACAATACCTTCGAATTAATGAAGACTTGGGTAAGGAAATTCCCTTTGATCAGGTAGATTATATGGATGTTTTAAGTGACTTAGGAAGAAGAGTTTTTAAAAAGCGGAAAAATCAAATCCTGGCGTTTATAGAAAAATAATAAATTAAACCCGGCACATTTAGCAGCGCGGGTTTTTTATTTTGGTTATTCAATATTTTTAACCTATTGATACCATACTATTTTATGAGGTGAAAAAGCATGTACAAATTGTTGTCACATAATGATTTAGATGGTGTCGGGTGTGGAATTCTAGCAAAGCTTGCGTTTGGTGAGGATGTAAAGGTTCGCTACAATTCCATTTCTGGTTTAAATCGAGAAGTAGAATGGTTTTTCGAAAACGAAGATAAAAACACTTTTTTATTTATTACCGATTTGTCTGTAAATGAAAAAAATGAACAGAGGATCAATGCGTTTTATGAAGATGGAGGAAAAGTACAGTTAATTGATCATCATAAAACAGCGCTGCATTACAATGATTATCCGTGGGGTCATGTGATTGTAGAGGATGAAGAAGGGAAATTAACTTCTGCCACATCCTTATTGTATCACTATCTTCTTTCACATCAGTTATTGGAAGAGTCAGCAGCAATCTCTCAATTTGTTGAGCTGGTTAGACAATATGATACGTGGGAATGGGAAAAAAATGATAATCAGGATGCCCAGCGTCTAAATGCATTGTTTTTTCTCGTTTCAATTGACGAATTTGAAGAAAAAATGATTACTCGTCTTCGGACTAGTGAACAATTTCATTTTGACGAGTTTGAAAAGAAAATATTAGATATGGAAGAAGATAAGATTGATCGCTATATCCGCAGGAAAAGGCGGGAGCTGGTTCAGACTGAACTCAATGGTCTATTTGCTGGTGTGGTCTATGCTGAATCTTATCACTCAGAATTGGGAAATGAATTAGGGAAAGAGTACCCTCATCTTGATTATATCGCGATTTTAAATATTGGCGGAAAGCGGATGGGTTTCCGTACGATTCACGATCATGTCGATGTTTCTGAGGTTGCTGGACAATACGGAGGCGGAGGGCATGCAAAGGCCTCGGGGTGTTCATTAACCGAAGAAGCATATAAAAGTTTTGTAACTGAAACCTTTCATCTAGAACCGATTCCGGAGGACGCGAGACGAAATCGTTATAACCTAAAGGGTGCGGCTTTTGGCACACTCTATAAAAGCAGAAGAGAAGATTACTTCCTGCTTCATCAAGTAAATGAGGATGAATGGGCGATTCAAAAAGGGCAGAAACGTTTGGAACAAACCTATGCCAACTTTGAAGACGGGGAAAGCTATTTGAAAAGAAATTATGAGGTCTGGTTAGTAAAAGACGACGATTTTGTTCAGTACCTCATGAAACAAGTTAAAAACCATTTCCACTGAAAAAACCGTTACAGAACAATTGTTCTGTAACGGTTTTTTCAAGAGTATTATTGTTTTAGTTGATTTAAATCCTCAATACATTCTTGAACCAATGTAACCGCCTGACTCATAGCTGCTCCGCCGCCAAATGCTGCCGTAACACCAACTGCTTCGAGGATTTCCTGTTCTGAACAACCTTGATCAAGACATCCTTTTGTATGATAAATAATACAATATTCATCTTGTGTATAGAGGCTGATTCCTAATGCAATCAATTGCTTTTCACGTTGAGATAAAGCACCTTCTTTAAAGCACTCTTCTGTAAAAGCATTGAAGTGTTTAGCGAACTCCGGCATTTTTTGCGTAAATACACCTAACCCAGATTTATACTCGTGTAAGGCAGCTTCGGTAGAATTTCTTGCTTCAAATTCCATTCCTGTGTTCAACTCCATTTCTAATAATCATGAATCCAAAATTAGTATGAGCGAACAAAGAATGGATTAACCACATTAATAGTTGTTATGGTAGTTTTTAAAATAGGATGTTAAAGAGCAAGGGGGTCTTTCCATTTCAGGCACAAATCCACTAAGTTTCGTTAAAAAATAGCAGGACTCAGGAAAATGGTGCTCCAAGAATCGGAGCGTTGTCGCATTTAAAACTTCTTTTCCTTTATAAAGCTTAATCACATGTTCCACCAATTGATTAAAGGCAAGCACTGTTCCACTAACTTCACGTGCAAAAGCGATCTGAACAGGGAAATGAGGAGGGATAAACCTTAAATAACCTTTTATGGCGTCATTTTTTAATATATGTGCTGAAAAAAGCTTACTTAGTGTGTTTACTTTTTCATGAAGGATAAGTTCCACACCATCAAGTGCGCGATTTAATAATGAAGCATGACCAAGCTGATCCTCTAACCAAAGGTCTAATAAATCAACTAATGGCAGCGGGGGATAATCGGTTCCATTCACGTAATACTGCAGAATCCGCAAATATTCACCGTTTTCATTTAGTGTACCATTAAAATAAGTGGGGGTAATGTTAATTAGGATTTTATTATTTAATTGTAAGTTAAGAACCTTTCCTTCAAAGCGATAATAATCATAAGAAACTTGCGCAGAAAGCCTGGAAAAATCAATTAATGCCTGAGAATTTACTTGTGAGTTTTTTGGAATTTGTTCCAGCCGATTTCTAAGCTCTGTGAACCTTCCAATAAAGGCCACAGCTTCTTCTACAAGGTTTACCTCAACGTGTGATAAATAATCCCGAACAAAAACGGCATGATCTAAAAGTATATTAACCCAAAAATAATGCTCCTCCCAGGGAATAAATGGATTTAGGTTTTTCACCGGCAACCTCCTTTATTTGAGATATTTCTTATATATATAAATTACTATTCAGGCTTTCAATAAATGTATAATTTACCAGTGTTAGCAAAAAATAAAATAAAAAGATGGGGCGGGTGCGAATGCGTAAAGACCGCAATCGCTTTTTGAAGGATTTTAAACTGCAGAAAGACCAAATACGGAATATTACAAGTGATATGAGAGAGTCAAAATTAGCTGGAGAATCAATATTAGAGCAATTTATTAGCGATTTTAAAAATAGTTCTGATTTAAGTGTCACAGAGTTTCCGCATTTAACAGTAAAAATATATTACTTTAGTTACCTAATTAATAAGGATCATTATGAACAATTTTTATCTATGCTTAGAAAAATTACTCCGGATGAGGTACAGCCCTTTCTAAGCCATTCAGAGTTTAAAGCATTGTCAGATATGAGTGATGTGGAAGAAGCCATATTATCTGGAAGTGTTATTTTATTCACTGAGAAACAAGCATATGAGCTTCCTTTTCAAGAGGGAAAGGGCCGATCTATTGCTCCATCTGAAACGGAAACGGTCATTTTGGGTGCGCATGATGCGTTTGTAGAGTCTGTTGATGTGAATTTATCACTTATTCGAAAAAGAGTGATGAGTTCCAAACTTAAGACAATAAAATTGCATGTGGGAAATAAGGCAAAAAGGACGGTTTATTTACTATATATTGAAGGGGTAGCTTCCGAGAATGATTTAGAAGAAATAAAAAAAAGAATTCTATCGGTTCATAATGATGGGATTGTAGATACGAATATGCTTGTTCAATATATTGATGAATATCCAAATTCACCATTTCCGCAATTTTATACCACAGAAAGACCAGATGTAGTTGCATATAAAATGTTTGATGGGAAGATTGTAGGATTAATGGACAACAGTCCGTTTGCTTTTTGCACACCCGTTAGTTTTTTTGATTTTATGGAGTCAATGGATGATTTCGGGCAAAGATGGATAGTTGGGACTTTTATTAAGATTACAAGGTATATTGCCATTTTAGTTACTCTGTTATTTACTGCCTTATACGTAGCGGTTACAACCTATCATTATGAAATGATTCCGCAGGCATTGCTTCCGACACTGCTGGAGTCACGAAGTAAAGTGCCGTTTCCCCCGGTCATTGAGGCGCTTTTTTTAGAATTCTTGTTAGAGCTGCTCCGAGAAGCAGGAGCCAGGCTTCCAACAAAAGTTGGCCAGACAATCGGTATTGTTGGTGGTATTGTAATTGGGCAAGCTGCGGTACAGGCAGGGATTACCAGCAATATCCTGATCATTGTGGTAGCAGCTTCTGCCATCGCGTCATTTGTGGTCCCCAGCTATTTATTAAGTGCTTCGATAAGAATTGTCCGTTTTGGATTTATTATACTCTCAGGATTTTGGGGTAATCTTGGAATTATTTTTGGTATGGGGATATTGATTATCCATTTAAGCAGTCTGACTAATTTAAATTCACCCTACTTACTGCCGATATCGCCTATGTATCCTAAGTTCTTTAAATACTCATTGATAAGGGGACCATTTAAGAAAAAAGCCGAAAGGGGTTAACAACCATGCAAATGAAAGAAAAGTTATCACCCTTTCAAGCTTCGATTTTGATATATTTGATCCAGTCTGGTGTTACATTATTTTTTTTACCCCGACTTGTAGCCGAAGCCTTTGGGACCAACGGCTGGATAGGACTTATTATTATTTCTATCATTGTAAATATGAATCTATTTCTCATTTGGCTGGTATTTAAGATAAGTAAAGGAAAGTCCATGCTCGAAATCATATCCATTTTTCCAAAATGGATTACACTGCCAATTTTTTTATTTATTGCCGGTGTATGGTTGTTATTAGGGGTTTTTGTGATGGTTAAGTTTTGTATGATCCTTAGAGTATTGTTCTTCGGTAACGTGTCACTTATTTACTTACTCTCAATGGCTTATATATTAACCTATATGTTGTTAAAGATGGACCTTTATCAAATAGCCAAATCAACGGTTGTTTTATTTTATTTTACAATCTGGACTGTTTTTTTATTAGCATTCCACCTTCCCGAATTTAGCTTTATCCGGCTTACTCCGTTTATATTTAAAGGTGAAACGGATATGTTGAAGGGGGGAGTGAATATTTTTACAGCCCTTTTAGGTTATGAACTGTCCATTTTATTTATCCATATGATAGAGAGGAAACAATTAAAATCTCTTATAGCAGGGAATACAATTACATCCATTATCTATTTGGGTGTGACCTTCGTCAGTTATGGTTTTTTTAGTTTTGAGCAATTGATAAGGGAAATGTACCCGGTGGTAACACTGTTAGGGTACATCTCTTTTCCTGTCCTTGAAAGGGTGGAAAATTTCACCTTTTCAGTTTTTGGGTTAAAGGTGCTTATGACAACCGTCATGTATTTATGGGGTACAAAAGAATTATTGCAGTATCAGTTTAAAAAGATTAAATCCACCATTCTCTTAATAGGGATTCTGATAATCAGTTTTTTTGTGTCCTTTATCCCCAAGGTAATCAAAGACGTTGAACAATGGTTAACGTATATTACCTATGCTTGTACAGCAATAGCATTTCTATTACCAATCTTTTTATTGATTACAGTTTTATTTACGAAAAAATTGAACAGGATGTCAGCAAATGAATAAAGTATTTGTCAGCATTATTGTATTTTTTCTGACTGGATGTGCCGAGCAACGGATCATAGATGATTTAGCGCTGATTAACGCTGTAGGCTATGATGTTACGGATAACGAAAAGAACCCCTTAAAGTTAACCGTTACCTTTCCAATCATAACAAAAGATGGAAAATATGATCGAAAAACGATATTGGTAGAAGGCAAATCAAGTAAAGAGGCAAGGGAAAAAGTAAGAATGAAGACAAACTTAAAACTTGAGAGCGGACAAATGCGTGTTTCCTTGTTTGGACAGGAAATAGCAAATAAGGGGATGTTACCTCTTTTAAATTCCTTAGTCCGTGATCCGAGTATTGGCACCAGAGCTAAATTGGCTTTAGCTGAAGATGAAGCAAGTGATATTTTGATGCTGCAGATTAAAAACGAAGGTCAAAATGCTACATACTTAGAGCAGTTTTTAACGAAGTTAAACCGAGAAAGTTTAAGAACAAATTATAATATTTATCAATTCCTTAGAGACTACTATGATGATGGAATAGATCCGATTCTGCCGGTCTTTAGAGTTGAAAAAAATAACATTGCCTATAATGGCATTGGTTTATTTCAAGAAGACAAACTTGTCGAAATCCTTAAACCCTCTGAAGCCCGATATCTTTTCCTTTTTCGAGAAGAGATGAAACAAGGTAATTTCGTCGAGCAAATTGACGTAGGAGAGGAAGAAAAAGCCTCAATCATGCTTAATTATGAACTTAAGGAGCACCATATTAAGATTCAATCATCATCAACTAATCCAAAGAAAGCTTCAATATATATAAAATTAATAGGGGATGTAATTGAATATACCGGGAAAGAGGAAATTTCAGATCCAAAAATACAAAAAAAAATTGAAAAACTTATCACCAAGAAAATTCAACAGGAGGGTAAGGAACTTATAGTGAAGTTGCAGAAACTCCAAGTAGACCCACTTGGAATTAATCGATATGTACGTAATAAAATGAACTATAAGGAATGGAAAGCATTAGATAAGTATCAATCCTACCAGGATATGAACATAAATATCGAGGCAAATATTATTATAAACAGTTCTGGAAAATGGAAGTAGGTTTACTAAAAAATTAAGGAAAAATTATCTTTTATTTGTAAGAATTTTCTATATAATAGAATGAGGTGGGAGCACTACAATGTATCTGCGGTGCTCCATTTTTAGTTGATAAAAGATGGAGGGGAAACATCAATGACTAATGAAAATGAGGTTTTATTAGATAAAGGAAAACAAAAGGATCCAAAATTGAAAGTACAAAGAAAAGAAGGAGAACCGACTCCGGCTTTCATAGGGGCTTCTTGGGGTGCGCTGCTTGTTGGTGTTACGGCTTATTTCATAGGTTTGTTTAACGCTGCGATGCAATTAAATGAAAAAGGATATTACTTTTTGGTATTAATATTCGGGCTTTATGCAGCGGTTTCTTTACAAAAAGCAGTTAGAGATAAAGATGAGGGAATACCCGTTACGAATATTTATTATGGTATTAGCTGGCTGGCACTTATCGTTTCTATTTCATTAATGGGCATCGGTTTATACAATGCCGGAAGTATTGATTTGAGCGAAAAAGGATTCTATGGGATGTCATTTGTTCTTAGTTTATTTGCTGCCATTACGGTTCAAAAGAATATTCGAGATACACAGAGAGCAAGAGAAAGAGAGTAGTTTTATAAAGAAATGGTCGGTCTAGCTGGCCATTTATAAGGAAAAAACGACAGTAATGAAACTGTCGTTTTTTTCGTTACCGAATTATTTGTTTTCTAATGAATTTACATATTTTTGTACCATTTCAGTGGTAACATTTTTTCTAAGAGAAATGATTCGCAGGTTAATTCTGTTCATTTTATTGGTGACTTCATTGATTTTATCTGTTGTAAAAGGTTGCCCTTGTTTACATAATTCAACAGCTTCTTCAATATATTTTTCACGCAGCTCATCCAAAGCTTTAAACTCTTGGTAACTTTGATTTTGATTTTTCGCATGTTTAATTAGGTCTTTATGTACGCTCATGATTACACTCCTCCATATTAACTTTTTTCATCATAACATAATTTAAAAGGAAGGAGACAAAGTACCTAAGCAAGATTTTTGTTTTTATAACTGGAAGTGCTATTATTTTTATATCGATTAAAGGAGATGCTTCTATGCTAAATGAAATTGTCTTAAATGAAACCACGATTAAAGTTCACAAGTATGAAGAAGAAAAAGAAGGTCGTTTACATAAAATATCGGTTGAATTTCCCGTAAGGAGTGAGGATTACCATGACATTACGACCCTTTTGTACAAAGGTACATTTGATGTAAAGGTTCCTGAGCGGGATTTAGCGTTTAGAGCAAGATTCTACAATACTCTACTTCCTTTACAAATTTATATATTAAAGGGCAGGTTGGAGAGTTTAAATTAAGTTTGATGGAAGTAAATGAATAGGAGAGAAGAGGATGGTATTTCAATGAGGTTAAGCATTTTGGATCAAGCACCCATTTCTTCTAATCAGAGTGCTGCTGATGCACTTAAGGCATCGATGGAGTTAGCTCAAGCTGGTGAAAATTTAGGGTATACACGATTTTGGATTGCTGAGCATCATGATTTACCCGGTCTTGCATGCTCTGCGCCGGAAGTGATGTTAGGATATATTGGAGCCCATACAACTAAAATCAGAATAGGCTCCGGTGCCGTGTTATTACCCCATTATAAGCCGTATAAGATAGCCGAGGTATACAATATGCTAGCCACATTGTTTCCTGATAGAATCGATGTCGGGATTGGCCGGGCTCCCGGCGGTTCTGCTGAAGCAACCAATGCTTTATCTGATAACTTTTTACAGCAGGTGTGGAATATGCCCAACTCAGTAAAAGATCTATTGCATTTTATAGATAATACTGTACCGCCGGAACATCCGCATGCGAAAGTGACAGCATCACCGATTCCAACCGTTCCACCAATACCTTGGCTGCTTGGTACGAGTAAGAAAAGTGCCATACTTGCTGCAGAAAATGGACTTGCGTACGTGTTTGGGCAGTTTATGAGTGACCAAGATGGTGCTGCTATTATTGAACAATATAGAAATACTTTTAAACCGAGGAAACAAAATGAAGAACCACGAGTAATTGTAACAGTTTCAGCGATTTGTGCAGAAACCATAGATAAAGCAGAAGATGTAGCTTTAAGTTCATTGGTGTGGGGGTTGCAAAGAAAAAGAGGAGAGGGGCAGCAAGGAGTTCCTTCTATCCAAGAAGCAAAGGACTATCTTCAAAATGAAGATAAAACTCTACTTGAAGAGATGAAAAACAGTATGATTATAGGTGATCCGCAACAGGTAAAAGATAGAATAGATGAACTGCAGGTCCAATACAATGCAGATGAAATCATGATTGTTACCATCACACATTCACCAGCAGATAAAATTCAATCCTATAAATTGATTGCAGAAGGGATATTAAATCAGTAAAGGTTTAAAGGAGCCGGTAAGAAGAAGAGGGGAGAATTAGTAAAAGGGCTTGGTGGGACTCGAACCCACAAAATACTCGGCAGTTTATCGGTTGAAACTGTCGGTCGCTCTACAATTGAGCTACAAGCCCTGTTTTTATTATGGTTTTAATACCAAATATTATTCATTCATTTTCATCTTGTCATTTTACCAATTTCCTCAGTCACAACAAAAGCTAGATCATCATTTCCAAACAACGATAAAACACCAAGAAGTGTTTCGTCACCAATTTCTCCAGCTTCATCTTTAGGTACCACTAATTCCATTGCTTCTTTTAAAGCGAAGTTTGCAGCCTGATTGGGATAGGCGCGCAAATACAATTCCTCAGGATTTAAATCATGGTTGATACACCATTGAGCAAACACGAGGATCATCATTTTTTCCTCGCCTTGGTAGTTCTGAATTATTTTTTCTTCTAACTGTTTTTTATCCATTAAGAAAACTCCTTTAAAAATATCATGTAACCATTATATCGGATTTGCGTGAATCACAGAAGGAATTTAAAAAGAATGAAGGGGGGAACGTAAAACAGTGAGACAAAGAGGATAGGAAATTAAAAAATTTACCCCTTAATATCCATTTAACAAAATTACGTAAAATATAAATTTGACGTAATTAACCTTGTTAGGTAAAATATAGAAGTGAGGTGATTTTATGGTAAATCCATCAAAACAAAATAATTTCAATAAATTACAATCTCTTCTTTCCGAACTTCCCTGGTATGTTGATGAATATATCAATCATAAATTAAGAAAGCTTTCGACTGCGTCCTTGTTTAATTACTGCCATGATTACAAAATCTTCTTCAACTGGATGATTCGTGAGCAATTATTTATCGGAAATGTTAAGGATATTCCTTTAAGTCGATTAGAACAAATGACAGTTATTGAGATTGAAAGTTTTTTGAATTTCCTTCATTACGAATTAAACAATAAAGAATTAACCGTTAATCGGAAATTATCAGCTTTAAAGTCCCTGTTTAATTATCTGCAGAACATTGCTGAAACTCCCGATTTACAGCCTTATATTAATCGAAATGTGTTAGCCAAAATTGAATTTAATGAAGTTAAAGACAGCATGGAAACAAAAGCTGCTAAAATGGAAGGCAAAATTCTCCTTGGTGATGAATACGAAAAGTTTCGTCTATTTATTGCTCATGATTATGGTGAATTAAATAAAGAAAACAAAAAACTCTATAACTTTCATCAATTAAATAAAGAGCGTGATACGGCCATTGTTTCATTAATTTTGGGATCAGGGCTTCGTCTTTCAGAGTTAATTGGGATTGAATTAGACGATATTGATTTTAAAAAGTATTGTGTAAGAGTGATTCGAAAAGGAAATAAAGAGCAATTCGTGTACTTTAGTCAGACTGCAATGGCTGATTTGCAAGCATATCTAGCTGTGAGAGCCACTAAGTACCAAGTTGAAAAGAATAACAAGGCTTTATTTATTGCAGCGGCAATTGGTCCAAAAGGAAAAACACGAAGACTGACGGCACGATCGGTTGAGAAATTAGTAGAAAAGTATGCGACTGCATTTGGTAAACCATCATTATCTGTACATAAGCTGCGTCATTCCTTTGCTACAAGATACCATGCTGAAATTAATGATGTGCCAAAATTACGTCGGCAATTAGGTCATTCATCGATTCAAACGACTATGATCTACACACATATAAAGAATGATGATTTAAAAATCGCTGTGGATAAAATGGATATGCCAAAAGAGGAATCATAATGAAAGTCAGCAGAATCACCTGCTGACTTTTTCTTTTAATCAGTTTACATAATATTGTTATGCAAACGAAATTATGTGATATCTCAAAAACCAAGTATACTTAAGAAAATGAGACGGAATAAAAATTTTCGGTTTTTTCCTCTAAACATTTTATCTTTTTGAATCGAAAAATACCCAAAACCTCAGTTTTACCTGTATCTTTTGGGTATTTTGTGCACGTGGGAAAATGGGTGTAGCTCCTCCCTACCTGTTTTTGTTGCTAGTACGAACACTCGCGTTATTCAGATTCCATTTACTGTTACCATACTTCCATGTAGACTCCACAAACGCGATTGTATCGGCATTTGCTATCCCTGTAATTCTTTGTACCCCTTTCAACACCATCTCTCCTGTGCGTAACTTAACAGGCTTTAGAGATTGAAATGAATTCACTGTTAATTCGGTTGGCTCATTTAACCTCCCTTTATAATAAAGTCCCAGTTTTTTGTAATATTTCTTCCGATCCCTTAAATCAAACATATAGGATTTCCCTGTTTGACCAATGGTTATCTTCGCTTTATAGCCATTTTCAAAAGTACTGGCAATTTCTAATGGTTCAGGAACAGCCAATTCTTTTTTTATAAAATCTTTCAGGGTATATAAATAATTTAGGGTAATGCCGCCGCTTCCCCCTGTTAATACATTTGAGAATACATCTTTGACACCATCCTGGTTGAGATCTACCAGCTTTAATGACGCTTTAGACCCACTTTCAAGTGGAATTTTATACTGTTTTTCATCAGCGGTAGATATATCAATATAAATCTCTTTTAAATAGCCCTCTTCATCTTCATATGGAACCCCTTTTAACTGAATGCTTTCGTTGATTCCATCTCCAGTGACATCCGATTCATACGTCGATATTGTAACGGTTTTCGCTTTTTCATCGAAAGCATGAGCCCCGGTAATCGCAGTAACAGACATGAGAAAAAATGCAGCAGCAACTAGTAGTAATTCTCTTTTCATTCTTTTCCCCTCCAAAATCTGATACACATAGTATGCCCAATTTTGGTAAAAACATGAAAAAGACTCCCAATATTTAGGGAGTCTTAGTTAATCATTTTATTCTTCTGCTTTAGGTGTTCCTTCTACCTTCCAAATGGTTGTTACTTTTCCATTATCATTTTCATCAAGGATAAAAGAACCGTTAGAATATCGGTCATTTAAGCGAATTTCTGATGTAACGACTGTTTCAATGTGACCCTTTTCAGTTTGAATGAAAATCGTATCTTCGTCATTCGCAACTTCAAAGCCTACTACACGATGAGGATTTGCTTTTAGCTCTCGTAAAATGACAACCCCGCGTTTTGCTCGGGTTGCTTTTTCGAATTCCTTCAGCTTCATTCTCTTTATTGAACCGCGCTGTGTAGTGATCACAATGGTTTCTTTACTGTCTGGAGTTATAACTTTACCGCCAACAACAAAGTCTCCATCCTTCAAATTTATACCTTTTACACCGGCAGCTCGAACACCGACAATACTAATTTCTTCTTCATGGAACCATAATGCGTAGCCAAAAGTAGAGATTAAGAACAATTCTTTCGTTCCATCTGTGAGATGTACATCAATTACTTGGTCATCATCCTTAAGATTGACCCCCACTAATGGCTTCGAATAGCGCTGTGCTTTATACTGTTTTAGTTCTGTTTTCTTTACCATTCCATTTTTAGTGACGAAAACGAGATAAGCATCAATCTCAAAATCTTTCACTGTGATCGCTTGAATAATATCTTCATCGCGGTCAATTGGAATGATATTCGCAACATGCTGCCCTAGATCTTTCCAGCGAATATCAGGCAGTTCATGAACAGGACAGTATAAATAATTCCCTTTATTCGTAAACAGGAGAACAACGTCCTTCGTGTTCACATCAAGCTGTGCTAGTAAACGGTCTGAGTCCTTCATCGCTAAGTCTTGGCCATTTGAAGCAGCAAAAGACCGTTGGCTAGTCCGTTTGACATACCCTTCTCTTGTAATCGTAACAATAACATCCTCACTAGGGACTGTTACTTCAAGATTAATTTTCAATTCTTCAATTTCAGCTTCTATTTTTGAACGGCGAGGATCAGCAAACCGTTTTTTCACATCTTTTAATTCTTTTTTGATGACGGATAATAGTTTCTTCTCACTTAATAAAATCGAAGTCCATTCTTCTATTTTATTAGCCAATTCTTCTGCTTCATTCTGCAAGGCTGTGATATCTGTATTGGTTAAGCGGTAGAGTTGTAAAGAAACGATCGCTTCTGCCTGAGCTTCAGTAAAACCAAATTTGGCAATTAAATTATCTTTCGCGTCACGTTTATCTTTTGAAGCACGGATGGTCGCAATCACTTCATCAAGAATCGATAATGCTTTCATCAATCCTTCAACGATATGCTGACGTTCCTTTGCTTTGTCTAGCTCAAATTTTGTTCTTCTAAGAACAACTTCTTTTTGGTGCTCAATATACGCATCAAGTAATTCACGTATACCTAATAATTTAGGACGTTTTTTAGCAATCGCAACCATATTGAAATTGTATGCTACTTGCAAATCACTATTTTTATATAGATAATTTAAAACGCCATTGGCATCCGCATCTTTCTTTAATTCAATGACAATCCGCAAGCCCGTTCGATCTGTTTCATCACGAACCTCTGAAATTCCTTCAACTTTGCGATCGAAGCGGAATTCATCGATTTTCTTAACAAGATTCGCTTTATTAACTTCATAAGGAATTTCGGTCACGACAATCTGCTGCTTGCCGCCCCGTAAATCTTCGATATCCGCTTTACTGCGAACAATGATTTTCCCTTTACCAGTTTCATAGGCCTTTTTAATACCATCAATACCTTGAATAATACCCCCAGTTGGAAAATCAGGGCCTTTAATCACCGTCATTAATTCATCAACCGATACGTCAGGATTGTCCATTCGCATGATGACTCCGTCAATGACCTCACCGAGATTATGCGGCGGAATATCGGTTGCGTACCCTGCTGATATCCCCGTTGAGCCGTTTACCAGCAGGTTCGGGAACATCGCTGGTAATACGGTTGGTTCCTTTGAAGTATCATCAAAGTTTGGAATAAAATCGACTGTTTGTTTTTCAATATCGCGAAGTAACTCTGCCGAAATCGCAGATAAACGAGCCTCCGTATAACGCATCGCAGCTGGAGGATCCCCGTCCATACTTCCGTTGTTTCCATGCATTTCAACGAGGACATTTCTTACCTTCCAGTCCTGACTCATCCGAACCATCGCATCATAAACAGATGAATCACCATGGGGGTGATAGTTACCAATAACGTTACCAACTGTTTTCGCTGATTTACGGAAGCCCTTATCATGGGTATTCCCTTCAACATGCATCGCATAAAGTATTCTTCGCTGAACTGGTTTTAATCCGTCTCTTGCATCCGGAAGGGCACGTTCTTGAATAATATACTTACTATATCTGCCAAAACGATCGCCGATTACATCCTCTAGAGGTAAGTCACGGAATTTCTCATTTGTGCTCATTCTTCAGATTCCTCCTCAACGACCGTTATATTTTCATTTTCAAGGATCGTGTCATCTTCTTCTAAACCAAATGCTACATTGGTTTCAATCCATTTACGGCGAGGGTCAACTTTATCACCCATAAGCGTCGTGATACGTCGCTCTGCTCTTGCCGCGTCATCTATTTTCACACGTATTAATGTCCGTGTTTCTGGATTCATCGTTGTATCCCAAAGCTGGTCGGCATTCATCTCGCCAAGACCTTTATAGCGCTGAATCATATAGCCTCTGCCAACTTTTTTAATGGCACCCTGTAGTTCATCATCGCTCCAGGCATATTCAATGATTTCCTTTTTGCCTGTTCCTTTACTCACTTTATATAAAGGAGGCAGCGCGATAAACACTTTACCTGCTTCAATTAGCGGTTTCATGTACCGATAGAAAAAGGTTAGCAGCAGCACTTGGATATGTGCACCGTCTGTATCGGCATCCGTCATAATAATGACCTTATCGTAGTTTACATCTTCTAGATTAAAATCAGAGCCGACACCCGCACCAACGGTATGAATAATTGTATTGATTTCTTCATTTTTAAAAATATCCGCCAGCTTCGCTTTTTCTGTATTGATTACTTTACCACGAAGTGGAAGTACTGCCTGAAAGCGACGATCGCGTCCTTGTTTAGCAGAACCGCCTGCGGAATCACCCTCAACCAAGTAAATCTCATTTCTTTGCGGATTTCTTGATTGAGCAGGTGTAAGCTTCCCTGATAAAAGAGCGTCAGAACGCTTTCGTTTCTTACCACTTCTAGCGTCCTCCCGTGCTTTTCGTGCTGCTTCACGGGC
The DNA here is from genome assembly GCF_013409995.1 of Neobacillus driksii. GTDB lineage: Bacteria > Bacillota > Bacilli > Bacillales > Cytobacillaceae > Neobacillus > Neobacillus driksii. The sequence goes on along the minus strand of NZ_JACCBX010000002.1, from coordinate 116,813 downwards.
TTGGTAAGCTTTAATAGACTTTTTTATCAACAATGCGCTTATGTCTGGATTTTCTTCAAGGAAATAAGTCAGGTGTTCAGAAACCACTGCATCTACTGCCGATCTCGCTTCACTCGTACCTAGTTTACCCTTGGTTTGACCCTCGAATTGTAATAATTGCTCGGGAACCCGGATAGAAATGATCGCAGATAATCCTTCACGAATATCCGCACCTTCAAGATTTTTTTCCTTTTCTTTCAACAGTGAAACCTTTCGTGCGTAATCATTAAAAACACGGGTCATAGCTGTTTTTGAACCTACTTCATGTGTTCCTCCATCTTTGGTCCGAACATTGTTTACAAATGAAAGCATGTTCTCTGAATACCCATCATTAAATTGAAAGGCAAATTCCACTTCAATTCCATTATGGCTTCCTTCAAAGCTAACGACGGGATGAAGGACATCTTTTTCTTCATTTAAGTAAGAAACAAAGGCCTCAATCCCATTTTCATAATGAAAAACCTCATGAAAATCATTACGTTCATCAATGATTTCGATCTTTAATCCTTTTAAAAGAAATGCTGACTCTCGTAACCTCTCACATAATGTTTCAAAATTATATGTGGTGGTAGAAAAGATGGTCGGGTCCGGCTTAAAGTGAATCGTTGTACCTGTTTGATTGGTTTTCCCGATTTTCTCTAAGGTCGTAACCGGTTTACCGCCATTTTCAAACCGTTGTTCATAAACAAAACCATCTCTTTTTATCGTTACCGTTAACCATTCAGATAAGGCATTAACGACAGAGGCACCTACACCGTGTAGACCACCGCTGGTTTTATAACCGCCTTGACCGAATTTCCCCCCAGCATGGAGTACAGTTAAAATGATTTCTGGAGTTGGTTTCCCCATTTTATGCATGCCAGTAGGCATTCCGCGTCCTTTATCCATGACGCTTATGGAATTATCTTTGTGAATTTTTACAATGATTTGGTCCCCAAATCCACCTAGAGCCTCATCGACAGAGTTGTCGACAATCTCATATACAAGATGGTGTAATCCGCGTGTATCAGTGCTCCCGATGTACATTCCGGGTCGCTTCCTGACGGCCTCCAGCCCCTCTAGTACCTGTATGGCATCATCATTATATTCAAAAGCTTTCTGATTACTTGCCACTAAAATACCCCTTTCATTCCCTGCAAAAGAAAAAACATCTTTAATTGCTATCTTTATGAGTAAATTTATTCATTCGTGTAAAAAAAGTTATTGCCATTATTTAGAACGAATGTTTGCCGCTCTTAATTGTAACACATGTTTACGGCGTCTATGCTTTATTTTAGCGATTTATTTCGATTTGGCAAATGTCAAAATGAAATCAACATAATTTTGTAACACGAATTTATGTAAAAAAAAGAAAAAACTGCTAAATGTTAGCAGAATTTTCTTTTATCCTTATTTTGTTAAAGCATGTGCCACTTTAATACAAAGGTCCATAATAACTGTATATCCTTTTTCTTTCAAAAACTCGTATGCTTCTTCATTTACTAGGCCCTGCTGTGCCCAAAAAACATCAGCGTCCACTTCGTCAAATTCTTTCGCCACATCAAACAATTGTTCTGAACGGCGGAAAACATTAACGATATCAATATGTCCCTCAATATCTTTTAACGAAGCAACCGCTTTCACTCCTAGCACTTCATTAACTGCTGGATTCACGGGGATGATCTCATAACCTGCCTTTTGCATAACTTCTGAAACCATATACGAAGTTCTGTCAGGTTTGTCACTTAACCCGACAACAGCAATACGCTTAGCTTTTTTTAATATAGCTCCGATTTCTTCTAAGGATGGATTTTCAACTGCCATGAACAAACACTTCCTTCATTTCCTTAATTTTACTATCCATCTTCACTATAACATAAATCAATTATTTGCCAAAAAAAATAGCTCCAGTGATTCGGGAGCATTGGTGGTTAAACTTCAGGCAGGTGATGGAATGTCCATGGAGGCAGCTTTTGGGACTGAAAGGCGAAATTGAGCTCCTTCCCCAGTATTTTTAACAGTAACACTTCCATCCATATTTTCTATCATTATTTTCGTCATATATAACCCAATCCCCGTAGTATCACTGTTTCTAGTGGTGAGATCTGGTTCGAAAACTCTTGAAAGCATTAACGGCTCAATGACACCAGCATTATCTGTAAAATCCACAACTATACAGCTGCCTTCTGTCGATATCTTAATAGCTAAGATTCTCTTATTAACTTTGTTTGTTATAAATGCATAGCGTGCGTTTGTTAAAAGAGTTAAAACAGCTTGACTGTATTCATTTGGAAACCCATAAGCCATATGCTCTTCGCGATATTCAAACTCAACATGAATGTCATGAATCTTAAGGCTGTAGGAACAAATCGATAGTGCTTTTTCAATACAATCTGATATAGAAAAGGTGCATTTCTGTTTAGTTGGTTGATAAAATTTCCGAAAATCATTGATCGTACGTGACATATAATTAATTTCAATCATGCCTTCTTTGGTGAAAGTGTCAATATAGTGATCATTTATTTCACCAAATTGAAGGGCTTCACGGACGTCTTGAATTAAGAGTGACAAACTATTGAGCGGCGGCTGCCATTGATAACCAATACTAGAGATCATTTCACCCATCGATACAAACCTAGAATGGTGAAGAAGGAAATGATCCTTCTGACGATTCTTTGCTGCTTCCTCCGCGACCCGGCTTTCTAAGTTTCTTACCGCCACCTCGTATTTTTCTGCCATTTCCCGGTAGTTCTCTTCATTTTCTTTTTGCTTTTTCAAAACCACATGACGGAAAAGAATATAGCTTATAACAAAAGCAATAAATAGTAATCCTACTGAAAGAATTGTAATATATGTACCAAGCACTTTTATTCACCTATTGAACTGTTATAAAAAGTTACGCAGTTTCTTCCGTTAATTTTTGATTTAGATAGTCCTTGTTCAACCTCAGAAATGAGCTCTATTTTCGATTTACCCGCCGAAAATTCTGCAACTCCAAAACTGCAGGTAACGGTACCTATTTTCGGAAAGGCAAATGAATGAATTAATGAACGGATGGATTCAGCAAGAACCATCGCTCCAGGTCTGTTCGTTTCCGGTGTTAAAAGAATAAAGGAATCACCGCTCCAACGTGCCAAAACATCTGATTCACGAATCCTTTGCTGAACAATGGTTGATATTGTTATGAGCACTTCATCCCCTTTTGTATTGCCTAAATAATCATTTACATTAGTAAAATAATCAATGTCCATGAGAATAATAGAAAAAGGATGATTATATCGTTCTGACCGGCTTATCTCACTTGAAAGCAGTTCCTCGAACTTATTCCGATTTAAACTTCGTGTTAATGGGTCCATTATGGATAGAATTTCATTCTTTTTATACTCTTCTTCTAATAAACTAATTTCCGTACAGACAAATAGGATCTGTTTATTTCCTGGAATTCGAGAACCCTTCATTAAATATATCCCTTGTTTGCCTTTTTTACCTTTCCACATGACCTTTGCATACTTTTTCTCTGTCTGAAAAAATTCTTCTATCCATTTTCCTTTATTCTTAGGATAAAAATAGTTTGGGTCTTCAACAAATAATTCAGCAACAAGGTTAGTTGTTTGTAAGTCCTTGGTATTTCCTATACCTGTAAAGGAAGCAAATGCTTCATTAAACTCTACAATATGTCCGTGGTCCTCAATGAATAGTAAATGATCCTGTGTTTCTATGAGTGCCTTTGTTAACTGGTTATGTTTCAATAATTCCTTTTCCTGCTGAACTTGCTGGACTGATTTTTGGATGGCAAGTAAAAATCGATCTAAATCGATTGGTTTTAAAATAAAATGGTTGACGGCATATTCAATACACTGGATAAAGACATCGTTATCATCATGAGCTGTGGTAACCATGATTTGAACCTTTTCACTATGTTTCCGGATGTTTTTAATCATGTCTAAACTGCTCATAACTTTAATATCTACAATGAGTAAGTCAGGAAGGTACTGCTGATAAAGCTGAAGCCCTTCTTCACCGTCTATCGCAACATGGACATCTGAAAAACGGCGATTTAAGATTCGTAATAATTTCTCGCGTGAATACACCTCATCTTCTACATATAAGACCTTTACATCTTTGAATTGATAACTGTGATTTTGTGGTACTGTAATGGCCATGATTTTTCACCTCTTTCATCCTACTAAAAATTTTATATGACAAAACCGACCACTCGGCCGGCTTACCTATTGTTATTCAATGTTATAGTTAAATTATATTTCCTGTAAACAACCACATCAATCGATAACCAAATGGTTTGAAAATTCTCCATATATTTGTAATAAAATAGACTCTAATTGTTCTTAACTTAGACAGAATATTATTTTGAAAAATAAAAAAATAGACCAGCTAAGTGGTCTATTTTTGTGTCACTGCCTTATTTGGGTCGATACTCATCGCAGTCCACGCCGTCTGGTCTCCAAAAGCTCTCGACCAGGAAGCCATGCCTGCCAGTTGATAATTGGCTGTAAGGTTTGCTCGTTTCGTTAACGATAATTCATCCTCAATCCATACCTTATAGGTGGCATTCTCGTCTTCGGCATGATATTCAGCATAATTTTGACCGCTTGCCTCATCATAAACAGGCTGTATCCCTTTTTCGGCAAGCCATTCTTTTACCTTCGCCATTGACATAGATTGAGAGGAAACCTCTGTTGTACCATCTTCATTTATTTGTTCTTTCCACAATCTAGTATATAAAGGGACACCTAGTATTAACTTTTCTTTTGGTACTTCTTTTAACAAGTTTTGCAGGTTCGTCTCTACCCATGGAAGGCTTGATACACTGCCTGCAACAGGAGACGATCCCGGATGTTCATCATAGGCCATAATAATAAGGTAATCCACAATACTGGCAAGCTTCTCCCTTTCATAAAAGGATGACCAATTATTATTTTCACCAGCATAAAACGTAATGTCCATCGAAACAACTAACCCTGCTTCATGTAAATACGGTGCTGCTTCCCGCATTAATTGAGTAACAAGTGGACCATCTGCGGGATAGACATTTTCAATATCAAAGTTTATCCCCTGCAATTGGTACATTTGACTGAAATGAAGCAGCTGGACGATAATCTTTTGCCGTGTTGCAAAGTCCTTTAACGCTTCATGCGTCAGTACCGGATCAAATGCATTTGAAAATAATCCCCATACTTGGTATCCCTTAGATTGTGCCCATTTACTATATTCTAAGGACGCTATATTACTTATTGTCCCGTCATTTCCAGTTAAGGAGAACCAAGTTGGTGACACAACATTAACACCCGTCATATCCGGTATTTGGGTATGATCCGGATTCTTCGTGTATACGGCTTCCCAGGTTAATTGAATGGGTCCATTAATGTTTGGAATAGATGCTGTTTCATTTTTTTGTGAGATTGTAATGGTAACCTCTTTGTTCTTATTTACATATTTCTTGTTGATATATCCACTCACTCCATTTTCTTTCCTTACTAAGTAGTAATCCTCTTCCTCGGCCTCAATCATTACAGTCTCTTTTTTAGACATTTCCGCGGTATACGGTGCTTTTAGAGAAGGATTCAAGCGTAATCGCAGCTTTTCCGGGTGAACATCTTCAGCCGTTATTTCACCTTGTACATAGTGGTCACCGTTTTTTTGAATCCAAACAGCTCCCGTTTCCTCCAAGATCTTAAACTGGATTGGATAATAGGCGAGCAATGGATCAAGTGCTACATATATTTTGCCTTCTTTCAAGATAATCGGTGATACTTGAAGCTCCACCGGCTGTTGATTAACAAAGAAGGTTAAGGAATCAGTTGGCATTTGGATAACCTTTTCTGCAGTCGTAATGATGATAGACTTTGATTTTTCATCATAAATAATGCTGTTATCTATGTTCTCCTGCATAAATGTAAGTGGAAGAAAGATAGAATCCCCTTCGATTAGTGCATTTCCTCGCTGACTTCCTTCGAAAAGGATTGGATTCTTTTCGGTAAAATAAGTTAATCTTTCTTTTGAGGCAAACGGATATAATAAAAAAAGAATAGAAGACGCAATAAATAGAATTGCAATCATCAATCCTCCTAAAATCCATTTTGGTGATAATGATTTCTTTTTCTGGTATTCAATTTGTGCCATCGTTTTTCCTCCTCACTTCTATCGTACGGTATCCACGAAAAATTGAGTAGTGTTTTTTCACCAATACATGGTAAAATAACAGGACATGCACTATTTATAGAAGGAGAATTCGTTGATGGTTCAAATTATTTTAGTTCTACTACTCGCCTACCTGCTAGGGTCCATTCCGTCAGGTTTAATTATTGGTAAAGTTTTTTATAAAACAGATATTCGTGAACACGGGAGTGGAAATTTAGGGGGAACAAATACTTTTCGAACATTAGGTGTAAAAGCTGGTATCGCTGTAACCTTGGCTGATATCCTTAAAGGAACGTTAGCCGCTTACCTGCCTGTATTGTTTGGAATTGATATCAATCCTTTACTCGCAGGGGTTTTTGCTGTAATCGGACATACCTATCCGATTTTTGCTGGCTTTAGAGGCGGAAAAGCAGTAGCAACGTCTGGAGGCGTTTTATTGTTTTGTGCGCCGCTGATGTTTTTAATGATATTCCTGGTCTTTTTTGCCAGTCTTTATTTTACAAAATATGTATCTCTATCGTCGATGATTGCAGGCGTGTTTGCTGTAATTTATGCTTGCATTGATGGGGACATCCCGTTATTAATCGCTGTAACACTTTTGGCTTCATTTGTGATTTATCGACATCGGGCTAATATAAGACGAATCATGAATAAAACCGAACCAAAAATTAAATGGCTTTAAGGAATCGAGTTTGGTTCCTTAAAGCCATTTTTCATGAAACATTCAAAATTACAGTCATTTTCTTTCCACTTGGTAAAGTACAATAATAGTAATAGACCCATGGAGGGATGATCATGTCTGATCTTAATAAAACCATTCTGTTTTCAACAGACGTTACAGACGGGAATAACCAAGAATTTGTCGTTAATAGATGACTTGCCGGAGAAGTTTCCATACAAAATAACCAAGAATTTTGACGAACTGATTGATTTTTTCGAAGAAATGGAATCATAAACTTGATCAAAACGGAGTTCCGCAATCGGAAACTCCGTTTTATATTTTTAGCAGCTTAAATGTAAATTTACCGTCTTCATTCCTGCTATAGTCAAGTTTTGTCTTGTCAAAGTGTACATAATCCTGATCATGAATGAGGATTTTTACCCTGCAAAATTCAAATAGCTGATCGCCAGTAATTTTCCGCTCTTCCAGAGACAGATTTAGTTTTGGACCACCTCAGCCGACTCCCATGCTCAATCGGACGAAAAGTTCCTCCTGAGGGGTCTGCCTTTCTCTCTCGATTACATCTTCTAATACCTTGCTTGTACTCTCGGTTATGGTAAACATCACAAACCACTTCCTTAATTTTTTTCGAAAATTGCAGGAAAAAGTCGAAATATAGCATATAAATATAATATAGTATTGGTAGACAGGATTAAAATATTTTGCCTTAAAACAGATCATGAAGGAGAAATTATGAGAAAAAAAGCAGTGATAACGTCTGTATTCATCATTTCTGCGTGTATTGTACTTGCTTCGGTGCTTTTTATACAACAACATAATAATCAGGCTGCTGCAGACAAAATATATCCTATAGGTGAGCATGCTACTAGAACACAATCTGTAATGGGCAGGACATTGACAGAAAAACTAACCATTGGGGCCATCGGAGATATTTTGATTCATGATACGGTTTATCAGGACGCCTTTAATGGAGCACAGTATAATTTCAATCCTATCTTCGAAAATGTAAAAGGTATATTAGAATCGCCAGACGTTCTTACGGCGAATCAGGAAAGTATGTTAGGCGGCGTTGATATTGGTGTCTCAAGTTATCCCATGTTTAATAGTCCTCATGAAGTCGCAGATGCACTTGTTAATACAGGTGTTGATATCGTCTCTCTTGCAAACAATCATACGTTAGATAAGGGTGAAAGAGGTATTCTATCCGCTACAGATTATTTAAATAGTGTTGGACTGCCTCATGTTGGAAGCTATCTTAATCAAGACGATCGGCACAAGCTTACAATCATTCATAAAAATGGATTTAAATTAGCTTTTCTATCTTATACATACGGTACAAATGGAATACCCGTGCCAGATGGCAAGGATTTCTTAGTTAACCTGATTAACCGTGATATCATGAGTGAAGAAATTGGACGAGCTAAAAAAGAAGCTGATGTTATAATAATGAGTATTCATTGGGGAAATGAGTACCAGCGAATTCCCACAAGTGAACAAAAGGACTTGGCTAATTTTCTAGCAAATGAAGGTGTAGATATCATCTTTGGTTCTCACCCTCACGTGCTTCAGCCAATGGAATGGATTAAAACAGAAGATGGCAGAAACTCATTCGTTATTTATTCCTTGGGTAACTTCATTTCTGGACAGGTTCGTGACTATAAGGATATTGGCGGTATGGCTACAGTTGAAATAACGAAACAGGTTACGGAAACAGGAAAGAAAATTGAATTGGCAAACCCTGCTTTTTATCCAACCTATGTTTCAAGCCAAAGAAATCGAAATTACCAAGTAGTCCCCCTTGAAAATGCAGGCTCTTTTGGGCTTGAAAATGCTTCGGGTAAATATCAGGAAATTCAAGATCATATGACTCAATGGCTCCGTTAATTCGGGGCCTTTTTATGGGTATTTTGGAAGGATGTTTCGCAATGAAACAAAACGATTATCAAGGCAATTTTTTATCTTTGTTATTTATTGTCTTAGTCTATTTTTTTACCAGGAATTATTATAGTCCCTTCTTTTGGGGAATCCTTGGTTTATTACTGTTGCTAGCATTCCTCAAGGAAGAGAATCGTTTATTTGCATGGGTCGTAATTTCCTTCTTTGGGGGCAATTTTATTGTCATTTATCTAGATAAGTTTATCGATGGTATGGTTGCGGATCCTTTCTTTCGGGTAATCATCAACCAAATCTTGTTCACCATTCCAATCCTATCGATGTGTTATGTTATCAAACAATTCAATAAAAGGCTTAGCTTCTTTTTAAAAAAACCGGAATCTTTTAGTATCCTATATATCGTTTTGCTTTTTATTGTTACAGGATTTCTTTTGTTATATTTAATAAAGGATGGTTTCGACGTTTTTTTCTCCATTCTCACCTTCTCACTTATTCATGCTACCGTTCAGGAGGTCATTTGGCGCGGTATTTTGTTAACACAGATGATTAAGATTACGAGTGAAACAAGAGCTATACTATTTACTAGTCTCGCCTTTAGTGTTAATACTACACTATTTGGATTCTCTACCGCCGTTCTTCTGATATATTTAATTTTAGGCTGGATATTTGGTTTTTTAACAACAAAATATAAAAGCATTTTGCCTGCTATTTTGGTTCATTGGGTGGTGTTACTATTCTCTTTCTTAAATGGCTGGATTCAACTGCCAATCTTATAGTGTGAAGCAACATCATCGATAATTAGAGAAGCTTTATTATATAATAACTATAGAGGTATTTTTGAAAGGAGAAACAGATGAACATCCAAATCAGCAGTGCAGCAGCAGCGTGGTATAAACAAGAACTAAATTTAAAAAACGGTGATTTTGTTCGTTTCTATGTACGTTATGGCGGGTATAGCCCGGTACAGAAAGGTTTTTCGCTTGGGATTTCTAGTGATGAACCCAATGATATTGGTGCAAAGACAACCGTAGATGGAATCACTTTTTATGTTGAAGAAAAAGATTTATGGTATTTCGATGACCACGATTTAATGATTGACCTACACAAAAAATATGAAGAGCCTGTATTAGATTATAAAAAAGCATAAACAACATAAATCAAGCACACATGAGGTTGTATCATCATGTGTGCTTTCTACTTACATTTTCTCAAGTTGATGGATCACATTTTCACATATTTCATGAGTTATTAAAGAATCACTTGCTGTAATAGATGGGAATTTGTTAGTGCGGATCGCATTAATAAATTCTGCGACTATTTGTTCAAATCCTCTTTTATATAAAGTAGAATCCCAGTTGTCAAAAGAAAGTGCTATTTCTTTCTGATCACGATAAATCGTTAATTGGTCTAAATCATGAACAACTCTTTTTTCATTTGTTCCCATGACCTCTAGCTTTTCTTCAACAGCCCCGCTGTCGCGATTCATAATAGCCAGACCTGTCATATCTTTAGAGATCAATTGAACCACAACATGATAAAGCATTTCATTCCTAACTCTTCCATGAACGATAATATCCTCAATTTCACCTTTAAACAGGTGACGGACCGTATCGATAACATGGATGAAATCATCATAAACAAAGGACCGAATCGTACCAGGTAGTGCATGGCGATTCTTTTGCAAAATAATCATATTTGGTTCATTCACTTCGGCAATGGTCTGATAAAACGGGGCAAACCGTCTGTTAAAACCAGTCATCAAGATTAGACCTTTTTCCTCTGCTAATTCAACAAGCTCCTTGGTAGTTTCCAAGTGATAGGTAATAGGCTTGTCTACATAAACATGGATACCGTTCTGTAAGAGTTGTCTTACAATACTTTCATGTGATTCCGTTGACGAGTGAACAAATGCTCCTTTTATCCCGCTTTCAATGATAGAAGAAAGACTAGAATGAGTATTTGAAAAGCGATATTGATTACTTATTTCCATTAATATTTCGGTATTTCTAGTAAATAAATGGATTTCCACATTAGCCAGTTTACTAACAACAGGCAGATAAGCTTTTTTCGCAATATCGCCAAGCCCGATGATTCCCAGTTTCATCATGGTTCATCTCCCTTTTTATCCCCAAATATGTTTCTGTAATCCTTCTTTATGTAAAATTTCTTTTTGTCTTTCTCCGATTAAATCAAAATGTGAATATCCGTCACGGCGGTGGTGAATCCATTCCTTTTTCAACCCATACTTCCTTCCCCATTCAGCCAGTTTTTCAAGGTCATGGCAGCCTACCTTGGTAACCGTTTTGCTTCCGGGGAAGCGGTCATCCAGCCAATAATGAGTTAAAAATGCGATTTCACCCTCATCGATTTTTTGCTTCCACTCTTTTACTTCTTGTCTCTTAATCCCAAAAGCCATAAACTCACCCCAAAGCTCATTCCATTACTTTTTCTTTATTTCTTCATACTTCAGGAACCATTCAGGGAACGCCTTTTTAAATGCGATTGGTCTAAAGTTGTCCTTTTTGACCACAATATGAGTCGATGTTCCTTCTGCACAAACTTCCTCATCGCCATTTATAATGGAATAGCCATATACAGTTTTTAGCCCGTCATTTTTCTCAATCCAAGTCTTTACAAAACCCCGATCGCCGTAGCGTAACGGCTTTTTATAGGTTGCTTGAATGTCATAAACCGGAGCAAAATACCCTGCGTTTTCCATGTCTACATAACTATATCCAAGATCCTCAATTAACCCGCTTCTACCGAGCTCAAAGTATTTCAAATAGTTTGCATGATAGATGACTCCCATCATGTCAGTATCTGCATATAAAAGTTGAATTTCTCTCGTTGAAATAAATACATTATCCATTCTTTATTCCCCTTCCCTATTTAAAGGAAATTTATTTAGCGCCTTTTCCACATCTTCACCTTCAATATGAATGGCTTTTTCTAATATATCCTCTTCCTGTGGTGCTCCCATGAGCCTCATTGCTTGCGCTTGTATCATCTCATCAGCCAAATTGGTAGCAAATCTTCCGTTCCCTTCGAACGTATGATTCTCAATACTTTGTTTCAAAAGAGTTCTGGCCCCTTCAGTTAATTGGTATTGAAAGCTTTCTACGTAGGTCTCGATAATCGCTAGCAGCTCCACCGCTGAATAATCCGGGAACAGAAAGAATTTCTTAAACCGAGAGCGCAGCCCAGGGTTACTCTCTAATAGCAGGTCCATTTCTTTTGGGTAACCCGCAAGCACGACAACTAGATTTTCATTATGCTTGGTCATTTCATCAACGAGGGTATCTACTACTTCTTTACCAAAATCACCTGCTGTCTGGCTTAAGAGTGAATAGGCTTCATCAATAAATAACACCCCGCCAAGCGCTTCTCGTATCTTCTTCTTTGTTTTTCCTGCGGTTTGACCGACGTATCCCGCAACAAAATCTGCCCTGCTAGCGACAATTAAATGACCTCTTTTTAACATCCCGCATTCTTTTAGGAGCTCCGCATAAATTTTAGCCACAGTCGTTTTACCCGTTCCCGGGTTACCTGTAAATACGGAATGAAGCTGAATGGGTACCGTCGGCAGCTTTTTTTCTTTTCTAAACTGCTGCATTTTAACAAAAGAAACGAGTGTCTCCAATTCACCCTTTAACTCTGTCAGGCCTATTAACCGTTCTAATTTTTCGAAAGGTGATTCCCGATGTTCATCCTTCTCGACGCCAAAGTCTTTTTTATCTAATAACGTGTAGGTGAGAATATCCTCATTTGAAAGGGGATGATCAGACCCTTTCTTAAAGATCGCATCCAACACAATATTACGCACGGATCTTGCATTACCAAATGTATCATCTACCCGTTCCTGTTCAAGGCGATGATTGATTTCTATCTTCGCTTCTTCCGTAAGGATATAATCATTTTCAGAGGCAATCTTGTCGGCGATTAAAAGTAATTCCTCATTGGAATAATTGGGCAAATGGATAAGATTCGATTGTGGGAAGCGGCTCCTTAATCCTGGGTTAGCATCTAAAAAGATACGCATTTCATCTGGATATCCCGCTAGAATAACAGCGAATTTCCCACCATATTCCTTTCCGGTCATAAGTGAAACAAGGGTATCAACCGCTGTTTGCCCATAATCATTTCCTGATTGTCCTTCACGTTTTAAACTATAGGCTTCATCAATGAACAGAACGCCTCCAATCGCTTTCTCAACGACCGCTCTAACGTTTTCTTCTGTTTGACCTACAAACGCCCCAACGAGCTGGGATCGGTCTGTCTCAATCACTTCTGGCCGTGGCAGGACCTCAAGCTCATGATAGATTTTTGCTAATAAACGTGCGATGGTTGTTTTTCCGGTACCAGGATTTCCAGTCAGAACCATATTAAGACTTAATTCATCTTTTGTTTGGAATCCGAGTTTTTTACGGTCCTTCTGGTATTTTAAAAATTGATAAAAATCATTGACTCGTTTTTTGACAACATCCATTCCAATCATTTCATTTAACTCGTCTAAGGCATTAGCTGTATCTTGATTCTCATCTTCTTCCATCAAAAAGACCCTCTGCCAGTCTTTTTTAATGTCTTCGAGACTAGATAAATGTAATTTTAAGTCATCAAAGTAAGTCGCCGTATGAAAGACTCCTTTAATTGATTCCTCATACTCTTCAGCAGCCTTCAGAAGGTTACCACTAATCTCAATCACGGTAGACAGCAGTTCAATTAGTTCTTTGTATTGAAGTAAAAGCGTCGTGTTTCCAAGCGTATCAGCAAGATTCATCTTTTCTGTGAGATCTTCCACCTGATTATCTGCCTCTGCTAAGAAGCTTTGACAAATTTGTATGTATTGTTCTGCAACCTTTTTCTTTGCTGTTCGATTATCTGTTTCCCGAATGGCTGGAAACGTGAGAACATCCAAAATGTCTTTTTTCTTTTTCCAATCGTATTGAATGAAGTAAGATTTTGCCTTGGTGTTCTCCGGATGTAGTTCTAATGCTTTGTGAAGCCACGCCGAAGCTAATGAATCTTGGTTCTTACGCTCTAGACGTGATAAGGCAGCAACGGTTAACATCCTTGATAGTAGAACAGGGTTTGATTCACTACGTATGGCGGTTAAGAGTTCATTTTCATTGGAAATAAACCCTTGTTCATTCAGTTCATTTTCCCACTGAAGTAATTTATCATTATTGTTTAACGTGTTTGTTTGTTGTTTTATCATTAGGATCACTTCTTCTTCAAAATTTCCCTTTTATCTTACCACAACCTGTTCACTGAAACGAAATTCGAAGGTCTAATAAAAATGGGACTGCTGATTTCCGCTCCACTAAGGAAAACTTCTTTGAATAAATACCGCAGGGACAGGCGGACTTTGCCTGTCACGAGGCGCTGCGCTCCTGAAGCGTTCATGAAGCCCATAATTGTAACTTCTCGAAAAAATCAGGACTCATGAGGCGTTCATGAAGCCCATAATTGTAACCTCTCGAAGAAATCAGGACTCATGAAGCGTTTATGAAGCCTATAATCGTACTATCTCGAAGAAATCAGACCTCATGAAGCGTTCATGAAGCCCATAATTGTAACTTCTCGAAGAAATTAGGCTTCATGAAGCGTTTATGAAGCCTATAAGTGTAACCTCTCTAAGAAATCAGGCTTCATGAAGCGTTTATGAAGCCCATAATTGTAACTTCTCGAAGAAATTAGGCTTCATGTAGCGTTTATGAAGACCATAATCGTACTATCTCGAAGAAATCAGGACTCATGAAGCGTTCATGAGCCCAAAATTTAAATAGTTTCTACGAATCATCGGGGTCTTCCCCTGCCCCGTACTCCCGCAGGACATTGAATATTACATCCACGAATCCGCCCACGCACGAAGAAAATGCGATAGCATTTTCGAGGTGTCTTCGCGCCTTCCGAACCAATCAACAGTGTGCCTTAAATAAAAACTCAATTAAAAAGGACCTGTACGAAATGAACAGGTCCTGAATTCTTAATTAAACTTCATCCTTGATTTCTGATCGGTAGGATTCAATGCTTTCACGGCGTCTTTCGTTTTTTGCTTTAATTTGCTGTCGCTGTGTTTCACTATCGGTAAATGCTAGTGATTCTTCCGCTGCTTCAATGTTTTCAATTGTATCATGAATCATAGATTGAAGCTTTTCTACATTATCACTTCGATCATCTGGTTTCGGTTTGTTGTTATAAGTCATGGAATGGTTCCTCCTTCATGGTGTCGTGGTACAGATATAGTTTGTTTCGAAGTGAAAAAAATATCACAGAAAATATTTGCTATAAAAAAGACCCGCTGGCATATGCCTTGCGGGTCTTGTCCAATGATTATTCACCTTTAGTTTGGATTACTTGTGCATGTTTACCAGATGTATCTTGATACTTTTTCCCTTTGTTGCCACCGTAGCGCTGTGACTTATTTCCAAGTTCATCGGTGCTGAAACCCTGTTGACTATGTTTTGGATTACTCATGTAATATCCCTCCTCCTTAACATTTTGTCCGTTTTAAAGGAGGAACATGATTGGTAATCTATGTGAGTTTATTCTGCTTTACCAAGGCGCTTTTCTTCTAAACGCATTTCAATTTTTTCCATCGCAGCTCTATCTTTCAAAAGTTGACTTTTATTTTCGGATACAAGTTCTGCAAAAGAACGTTTTCTAGGCTTTCTCATAAATATCACCTTCCTTATGACCTATTCTAACAGTTATTATGCCCGGAAACGGTTGCAATTATTACAACTTTTTGAAAATTATAAAGAAAAGTCTACGATAAAGCATTAAAGGGCTAAACTGTAATAAAAAAAGACAATGGATCACAATCCATTGTCTACTTCAGTTCCTTTGCATACTGTTTCATTGCGTCAAGATTCATCGCGCCAATATATTTGTTTCCGATATTCCCTTTTGTATCAATGAAATACGTTGTTGGAATCGATAGAACTTGATACGTTTCATTTACTGTGTCTTCCGCGTCTAACGGAATCGGAAAAGTAATTCCATTTTCATCAACAAAAGCTTTTACATCTAAATGTGGGTCAATGTTTACGGCTAGAATAACAACATCATTCCCAGCTTCTTTATGAAACTCCTCCATGGCTGGCATTTCTGCTTTGCATGGCGGGCACCAAGTTGCCCAGAAATTGAGCATAACTTTCTTTCCTTTAAAATCGGAAAGTTTAACGGTATCGCCGGCTAATGTTTTAAGTTCAAAATCTGGAGCCTTTGCCCCAACCTTTAATCCGCCCATGTTAGCTGCTTCTTGGACTACATTTTCGGGTTCAGCCTTTTTATCCATAGCCTGCACGATCGCAACTCCAAGTAAGGCTATTAGCACAACAGTAGCAATGACTTTCTTCACCATACCCCGAACCCCCTTGATTCAATAATATGCTACATCGATTTTACACTATAAAGTAAGTTGAAATACAGATTGTATATGCCAAATATGTGACAGTTTAAAAATAGTTTAGTAAAAGTATTCTAGAAAAGCAAATAAAGTTACTTTTTTAAGGCGTTAAGGACACTGGTTGTCACCCGGTCTGCAATTAAATCAATATCCCGATCAGATAAAGTCTGTTCATTCACCGCGGTTACTTTCTTTGCCTGCGTGCCTTCAGGTACATCAACCCCTAATGGTGAGATTCCTTCTAGTCCCCTCATCGCTTTAATATCGATGAGTTTTGCCACATTCTCTTTTGAAAGTTCGCGGTCCCCTTTGAGTTGCCTGGATATCCAATTTATTTTTGCAGTAAACTCTAATGATTCCATTAAATAATATGCCTGTTCTAAATTCTTCCCCCATGTTAAGGCGCCGTGGTTTTCTAATAACACACCTTGATGATCGTAGACATGTGTTTTGATTGCTTTAGGAACCTCATCTGTTGAAGGTGTTCCGTATTCTGCGAGTGGAATCGTTCCCAGGGAAACAACTGCTTCAGGCATAATGGCTTGATTTAGGGGAATCCCAGCAATTGCAAAGGCTGTTGCATATGGAGGATGAACATGTAAAACGGCATGTACATCTGGACGTTCGTGATATACAAGGAGGTGCATTTTCATTTCCGTGGTAGGTGTAAAATCACCTTCAATGACATTTCCTGCCCCATCTACTTTTATAATCATTTCAGGGGTCAGTTTTCCCTTGCTTACATTGGTCGGAGTAATTAAGAATTCATTATCATCAATGCGGACAGAGATATTTCCAACATTGGCAGCAACGAATCCTTTTTCATACACTCGTTTTCCGATATCACACATTAGTTTTTTATATTTAATCTCGATAATCATCCTAAACCCTGCTTTCAATTAGGAATCCATTTTATCTAGTAGTATACCCTTCTCCTGTTTGATATTAGAGTTTTATACAATGTTAAAATTAACGTAATCTTATGAAAATTTGTTAAGATAGATCTACGGAGAGGAGTTGGGAAAATGAAGATTCTTGTTTTAGGAGGAAGCCGCTTTCTAGGCAGAACATTTGTTGAGGAAGCACAGAGGCAAAACCATGAGGTAACTATTTTTAATCGGGGAAATCAAAATGAAGGGTTTAAAGATGTTGAGATTATTACTGGTGATCGTTTTAATGATTTAAGTAAACTAACGAATCGGTATTGGGATGCTGTATTAGATACAAGTGGATTTATCCCTTCTTCGGTCTTAAAGTCCACCGAAGTGCTAAAAGATCGGGTAAAGCATTACACCTTTATTTCGAGCATTTCTGTTTACAAAGATTGGGTCCAGGAAAATTTTGATGAATCATATCCTGTTTACGACATGTCATTAGACAAAGCAAATGAACTTGCTAAAGATAGCAATATATATGAGTATTATGGACAATTTAAAGCATTATGTGAAGTGGTGGCTGAGACAGCTATGCCTGGTCGTGTTGTAAATATACGTGCAGGCCAATTAATCGGACCTAACGACTATACTGACCGCATTCCCTATTGGATACATAGAATTGCTGATGGAGGTAAGATTTTAGCGCCAGGAAATCCTAACAGACCTGTGCAGATGATTGACAATAAAGACCTGGCACATTGGATCTTGTCAATGATGGCTAATCAAACAGCGGGAACTTTTAATGCTACTGGACCAGACTATACACTTACAATGAAAGAGTTTCTTGCAGCTTGTATGAAGGTAACAGGCACCGAATCAGAAATCGTGTGGGCTTCAGAAAAATTTCTTCTTGAGAATAAGGTTGCGCCGTGGACGGAAATGCCGCTTTGGGTGCCGGAAGAGTTTCCTTTGGAGCCAGCGCTTAAGGATCCATGGAGAGGTGCTTTTACCGTTAATATTGATAAAGCCATTGCGAGCGGACTTACCTTTAGGCCTTTAGAGGAGAGTCTAACGGAAATTTATGAATGGGAAAAGCAGCGTAATTTAGCTTCCGATGAATGGAAATCTGGAATGAGTGCTGATCGTGAAAAAAAGCTGCTTGAATTGTGGTTTCAACAAACGAGTAAATGATTTCGCGGATATAATTTAATTAACACTGTATATAGGATTTAACGCGGATAATAATTCAATTACCGCCGATCAATAGAATAGCCCCTCATGAACGAGGGGCTATTTAATGTGGATTTACATTAATTTTCTTTTTTGCTTCAAGAGTTCATTAAATTCATTGTCTAATTCCACGTATTTAGGACTTTTTGGGTCTATTAGTGATAATTCACCCAAAATCGTAGCAATTCTATTTTCGATTATCATTAAAGTTTCTTTACTATCAGTTGGTTCAGCCCTGCTGCTTTTATTAAAGTAATCTTCTGTCTTCATTTCTATACGCTTTATCCTCTGATTATCAAATACAAGGAGTTTATCGCAAAGCTTATTTAAAAAATAGTAATCGTGCGAAACGGTTATAATCGTTCCAGCGAATTCATTAAGTGTTTTTTCAAGCTGTTCCCTGCTAGGCAAATCGAGGTGATTAGTCGGTTCATCCAAGATCAGAACATCATATTCCTTCATTAGCATGTCAACTAACTTTACCCTTGTTCTCTCTCCAAGGCTCAGTGTCTTAATAGGCTTGGTAATAAACTGTTCTTTTAATCCCAGATTCGCAAACAATGTTCTCGCCTTAAGAATGTTTTCTCGGTCCGTAAAGCCTAATGCCTCTAAAGCCGTTTTCTCAGCTGGTAAATTGTCAACATCCTGACTTAAGTAAGCAATCTTTAATGAATCACTTTTCCAAAGGTCGCCGCCAGTACACGCTGTTTCACCAAGGATCATTTTAATTAAGGTGGTTTTACCGCAGCCATTTTCTCCTAATAAGCCAATACGTTCTCCATGATTGATATAAAAGTGACATTCGCTAAAAAGGGGTTTCTCTTCAAAGGACTTCGTTAAATTCTTTGCCTCAATAATCCTCTTTCCTCTATTCCCTTTTGTATCAAACTGAAATCTGACTTTTGTCTCCTCTAGAGGTTTGTCGACCTTGTTCTTTTCTAGCTCGCTTTGAAGACGTTTCATTTTGGATTTCACTTGAGCATCACGTTTCTTCGCCTTAACTCGGTGATATTCTTTATTTCCATAATCTCTGCCTTGTTTTGTTGATGTTCTGTGAGCCTTCTCTGACCATGACGATAATTGCTCCATTTGCATTTCGATTTCTTCTTTTTTACGCTGCTGCACCTCATAATGGTGCATATGGGTTTCGAGTCGGTGCTGCTTTTCCTTCTGATAATCACTATAGTTTCCATTGTAGAAATTCATCTTTGTATTCTCTATTTCAAAAATACGTGTCACCGTTTTATCTAAGAAATGACGGTCGTGAGATATGATCAATACCGGACCCTTAAATTTCTCAAGCTCTTCAATCAACCATTCTATCCCTTTAAAATCTAAGTGGTTCGTTGGCTCATCGAGAATCAAGAATCCTGGCTTGGAAGCCCACACGTTGGATAATGCGAGTTTCAACTTCTCGCCGCCGCTTAAATGGTTTAAACGCTTCTCTTCCCATGCAGAGACCTTTTTCAGACCTAACTTACTTGAGTGCTGCAATAGGTCTCCCTCCAATGAAAATAATTCATTCCCTTCATAATCGATTGATTGTGTAAGGTAACCAATCTTTAATTCAGTGGATTTTTCTACGAATCCCTTATCAGGTGTGATTTTACCAGTAAGGATATTGGCCAATGTTGTTTTCCCGGTGCCGTTATACCCTACGAGACCAATTCTTTCGCCATTTTTAATATCAAATGATATATTATCTAAGATTTTCCTCAGATTAAAGTTCATTTCTATTCCAGTTACTTTTATAACAGATAAATGATTGTTGTTCATAAAAAAACTCCCTTCGATGGAACCTGAAGAGAGTTTTGAGTCATGTCGTTTATGCAATCCATACAAAAGCATACGTTAATAAGCCTAAATAGGCATTGTTAACGATGTTTTCATTGAAATATAAACGTTCAGGACTTAAAAAGGATAGACTAATCCTATTCTTCAGGTTCACCATTTTTTCGCTATTCGAATAAATGTCTGAAAAATAAGATTATAACTTCATTCCTCTTTACCATTCCTTTACGTTTGTTATATTTATTTTATTGTACCTAAACCGAAATTGTCAATGATTTCCGTGAAATTAACATTGGAATAAGGCTTCCCACTCTCAATATTATTTTTTAAATTAGAAAGAGTATACGACTGCCAATCCTGTAAATGACCCCAATCCCACATTTCCAAAAATAATGTATATAAAAAGATCTCTCTGATTTTTAAAAATATAGGAATTTGTAGAATAAGTTCTTTGCTAAGAGTGTGTTCCTGTTGATAACCACGTAAAAAATGCATCCAGAATTCGCTGCTAAATTGGGTGTGTTCCGGTGTAAACGAGGAAGCTTGCCAATAGGCATGATAAAATGAAGTTGCTAAATCATATGCCAACCAATGGTAAGCACAATCATCAAAATCAAAAACTGTCAGCCGTGTTTCATTGACAAACATATTACCTTGATGAAAATCATTATGTATAAGGCCGAATAGGTCAGGAGTTAGCGGGAACATTGCTAACTGCATTAATAGTTGTTTGTACTTTTCTGCTATTGTTTCTGAAGTGATTTTCGGGAATAGCTTTAATAAATCCGGTTCTTGCACAGTCCAAATGGGACGATCTATTTTTATTTTTTTTCCAGCACTATGCATCCTCCCCATTATATTTCCCCATCGATAAAATAGGTCATCGTTCCACACTTCAGTCTTGGTAACATCAATGGATGTTCCTTTTGCTTTCTCAAATGCCACGACAAAATGGTTGCTGCTAATGGGTTCTATTAACTTCTTATTCAGAGATTTCACAGGTAAAGATACTGGCACCCCATTCTCCCATAACCCCTTTATAAATGCCAATTCATTCATAATATCAACTTGCTTTCGTCTGTTGGAAGGCGAAACTCTAAAAATGAGATTACCATGGGAATAAACAGTATTATGAAAGCCGTCATTAATTGGTACGATCTTACCTTCCGTATAGCCATATAAACGTAAAATAAAATCAGTAATCATGTTATTCTCTCTTTTCTAAATGAGCACCTATTTTAATTTTTTAAAAATTTTATCTGCATAGCTCCCAAAACGAGAATTTGTCGCTGTTCCTCTTTTTTCAAGTAATCTTTCCATTTCCAACCTTTTTTTCATAATCTTTGCCTGAAGACGTTCTTTCTGTTCTTCGTCCACTGCTCCTTCTAGCAATTCTTCCATCCTAAAGATTTCTTTTTTAATATCCTCAGGTGAATAGCCTGCATTATTTAACACTCGGTATGCCATTTTCCATTCATCAGACATTCCGGGGAAATTATCCTTTATTTCCAGTGGCTGCCCCATACCAGGAAGATTTTCAAACTCATTTTTCTTTATGGCTTCCTTAATTTTATCTTCAGCGATTTTTGAAAAATCCATCTACATCGCACCCTTCGCTCTACAAGTAAATAGTATATTTTTCTCTAAAATATATGTTATTACTCTGAAAAAACCACCATGCAAAGGCTGCATGGTGGTTTTTAGTATTATGCTTCTTGTAATTTTTCGCGAAGTACCATTGGAAGGATACCGCCATGACGGTAGTAATCAATTTCAACTTCAGAATCGAAGCGAACAAGTACTTCAAATTCCTTCTTGTTTCCAGCTTCATCAGTAGCTGTAACTTTTAGAAGATCACGTGGTCTTACGTTTTCATCCACTTGTACATCGATCGTTTCTTTACCAGTTAAACCAAGTGTTTCAGCGCTTTCGCCATCTTTAAATTGAAGAGGAAGCACGCCCATTAACACAAGGTTAGAACGGTGAATACGCTCAAAGCTTTCAGCAATAACTGTCTTAATGCCTAAAAGGTTTGTACCTTTAGCAGCCCAGTCACGTGAAGAACCCATTCCGTAGTCTTTGCCAGCAAGAACAACAAGTCCTGTGCCGTTTTCTTTGTACTTCATGCAAGCATCGTAGATAGATGTAACTTCACCAGTTGGCCAGTAAGTTGTGACGCCGCCTTCTGTGCCAGGTGCGATTTGGTTACGGATACGAATGTTTGCAAATGTTCCACGCATCATAACTTCGTGGTTACCACGGCGAGAACCATAAGAGTTGAAGTCACGAGGCTGAACACCTTTTTCTAATAAATACTTACCAGCTGGTGTATTCTTACCAATAGCACCTGCAGGAGAGATATGGTCAGTTGTTACTGAATCCCCAAACTTACCTACCACACGAAGTCCAGTTAATGGTTCAACTGTACCTGGCTCAGGTGATAAGCCTTCAAAGAATGGTGGGTTTGCAATATAAGTGGAATCTTCATCCCAAGTATATAATGGCTCATTGCTTGTTTGGATTTCGTTCCAACGCTCGTTGTCTCCGAACACATTCGCATATTCTCTGCGGAATAATTCAGGAGTTACAGTACGTTTAACTACATCATTTACTTCAGCAGTTGATGGCCAAATATCCTTGAAGAATACATCGTTTCCGTCTTTGTCTTTACCAATTGCTTCAGAAGCGAAATCAATGTTCACAGTTCCAGCTAATGCATAAGCGACAACTAGTGGTGGTGAAGCTAGGTAGTTACCTTTTACAAGCGGGTGAATACGTCCTTCAAAGTTACGGTTACCTGAAAGAACAGATGTAACTAAAAGATCGTTTTCAGCGATTGTTTTTTCAATTTCTTCTTTTAATGGACCGGAGTTACCGATACAAGTTGTACATCCGTATCCAACAAGGTTGAAGCCGATTTCTTCTAGGTAAGGAAGTAGTCCGGAATCACGTAGGTATCCAGTAACAACCTTTGAACCTGGTGCTAAAGAAGTTTTAACAAACTTCGGAACTTCCATTCCAAGTTCAACAGCTTTTTTTGCAACAAGACCTGCCCCAACTAGAACGTAAGGGTTAGATGTATTTGTACAGCTAGTGATAGAAGCGATAGCTACTGCACCAGTTTTAATCGTTGTTTCGTCTCCATTTTGGAAGTTTACGACAGCAGACTTTTCAAGCTCATCTGCTTGTAAGCCGAAGCCTTGGTTTCCTTGTGGTGCTGAAACAGCCTTAACAAATTCTTCTTTCATTTTTGAAAGTGGAATTAAATCTTGTGGACGCTTCGGACCAGAAAGATTTGCCTCAATTACAGAAAGGTCAATTTCAATCACATCAGTGTAAACTGGTTCAAATGATGGATCGAAGAAAAGGCTATTTGCTTTGCAGTACTCTTCTACTACTTGGATATGGCTTTCTTCACGGCCAGTTAAGCGCATATACTCTAATGATTCTCCATCGATTGGGAAGAAACCACATGTTGCACCATATTCTGGAGCCATGTTAGCGATTGTTGCACGGTCTGCTAATGGAAGTACAGATACCCCAGGACCGAAGAACTCAACAAACTTACCAACCACACCGTGGCTGCGAAGCACTTGCGTTACTTTTAATGCTAAGTCAGTGGCAGTTGCACCATTTGGAAGCTCGCCAGTTAATTTAACACCGACAACTTCTGGAACTGGGAAATAAGAAGGCTGTCCAAGCATTCCTGCTTCTGCCTCAATACCACCAACACCCCAACCTAAAACACCAATACCATTGATCATAGTAGTGTGGGAGTCAGTACCAACTAATGTATCTGGATATGCTTCTAATTCACCGTCAGCTGTCTCAGCTACGTGTACCACATCTGCTAAGTACTCAAGGTTAACTTGGTGTACGATACCAGTTGCTGGTGGAACAGCACGATAGTTGTTGAATGATTTTTGAGCCCAGCTTAGGAACTGGTAACGCTCAGCATTACGTTCAAATTCATAATCCATGTTAACACGTAAAGAGTCAGCAGAGCCGTAAGCGTCTACCTGTACAGAGTGGTCGATAACAAGGTCAACTGTTTTTTCTGGATTAATCTTATCTGGGTTGCCCCCAAGGTCTGCCATTGCTTTACGAAGAGAAGCAAGGTCAACTACTGCAGGAACACCAGTAAAGTCTTGTAGAATTACGCGAGATGGCTTGAATGGAACGTCCACTTCTTTTAGCTCATCTGTTCCCCATTTAGCTAAGTTTTCAACGTGCTCCTTTGCGATGACACGGCCATCGTATTGACGAAGCACAGATTCAAGTAATACTTTTACGGAATATGGCAATTTAGTAACGTTGCCAAGACCAGCTTCTTCAAGTGCACTTAAGCGGTAATAGTGATAACGTTTACCGTTCACTTCGAAGGCAGTGCGTGCATTAAATACATCATTTTTCACCATAGTGAAACCCCCTCATTCGTCATCATTAATTAAATTAACGAAAAGTCGAAAAGTTTGAAAATTCCTATCCATCCCTACTTTTCTCACAATTCTAATCTTAATACAACCTTTTACATAAGTAAATAACAAGAAAGTTATTGCGATTGATAAGTTTTTCTTATGTTTTTTATGTATATTGTTCAAAATATTTAGAAAAATCTTATAATACCGTATAACTGAATAGTCTTAAAGATTAGAATTGCGTCATATTTATTATCTCAAAAAACTTTTTTGTTGTCATTTATTTTTACTTAAAAGGAAATATTATCTTTATCAGTGAGAATTCTACGGAATTCTCATAGGAGGTGAATGGCATGCAACGAAAGAAGTCAAATCATGTAATTCCGGGCGCTAATGCAGCAAAAGGTCAAGGTATGGGTGCTGGATATAATGAAGAAATGTCTAATGAACCTTTAACAATCAAAGAAAAAATGAACAATAAAAAACGTAAAAAGAATCAATAAATGGCAGACAAAAAGCAGGAGTGATCCCCTGCTTTTTAAATATGCTATTCAGTAAGATTTACTTCTTCTACGATGCTCTGCAAATCTTGTTGAAAGCGCTCGAGCTGTGCTCTTTGGTGCTCTGAAGCCACTTCTAATGCATTTTCAATTTGCTGATAAGCTTCATTAACTTCTTCTTTTAAATGCTTTAATTGGTGACCGTAACTGGCACTGTCACTAATGATCGTTTTAAATAATCCCTGTGCTTCTTCATAGCCCTGCTGAGCAGCCTGAAAAGCCTGCTGCTTATCCTTATTATATGGAAATCGATCAATCTCAGGCATTGACTGTTTCACTCCCCTCACGTTTCTATAACGTTAAATTGCACAGCCCTACAACAAATTATTCAGCATAAAAAGTCTCCGGCATTGCATCCTAACAATATAGGAGGAGGGATGAAAATGGTGAACAAAAACGACGGCAAAGATATGCGTAGAAATCAACCAAAGACTTCTGGTCAGCCTGAGCCCTTAAGCGGATCGAAAAAAGTAAAGAACCGCAACCATACACGCCAAAAAAGTAAATCACATCATGATATGTAGAAAAGCGGAAGGCGCCTGCTTATCGGCGACAGGCATAAGTCGAGCCGGCTGGAAGGTTGTTCATTAACCTTCTGGACGGATTGGCTTATGACCCTGAGCCGATGGCGCCTATAGCTAGACAATAGAAAAGCGGAAGGCGCCCGTAATCGTTGACAGGGGCTGGACAATTCTCATAGATAAAAATATATATTATCGGACCTTTGAAATAGTGCTAACCCCCTCTAGACCAATGAGGGGGTTGCTTTTATAATTGAAGTAAGGCTTCTAGTAAAAGTTGCTCTTCGTCCTCGGTAACTGTTCTTAAATCAATGATGAATTCATCTTTTTGAATTCGTCCAACAATTGCTGGCTTAAATTGTGTTCTTAATTTTCTTCCAACCTGTTCTGCAGTT
This sequence comes from Neobacillus driksii, assembly GCF_013409995.1. GTDB lineage: Bacteria > Bacillota > Bacilli > Bacillales > Cytobacillaceae > Neobacillus > Neobacillus driksii. The sequence goes on along the minus strand of NZ_JACCBX010000002.1, from coordinate 90,860 downwards.
AAGGTATGGTGTTTAAGAGCAATCACCAGGGTCGGCAGTTGCACATCCGGCATTGTTCCCCCGCCTACTTGACCTGTACCAGGAAAAATTTTGGCCCCAAAATCATTTGTGTCTTGTAACAATTTTGTAACAAACCTCTTCGTTCTTTCGTCTAATATATCAATAGAAACTAATAAATCATGGATGGTGGGAATGTTATGTACACCATGTTCTCCGCGTGCATAATCAATTAGCGTACCTTCTAACGCGGCTAGAGTCATTTTATCTACTCGCACCACGCGTGCTAATTGGTGTTTTTTTAGAATATCTATGATTTTCTTCTTTCCAGCAATAATTCCTGCTTGAGGTCCACCCAGGAGCTTATCCCCACTAAAAGTAACAAGATCGGCACCCATACCAATGACCTCGCTTACAACGGGTTCATCTCCAATTCCATGCTTTCTGAAGTCGAAAAGGGCACCGCTCCCAAGGTCTTCATAAAAAATAACATCGTTACAAGCTTGAGTTAGTCTAATAAGGTCTTCTGTTTCGACTGATTTGGTAAAACCAACCACCTTGAAATTACTTGTATGTACTTTCATGACAATAGCCGTTTCAGAATTAAGGGCTTTTTCATAATCATATAAATGAGTTTTATTTGTAGTTCCAACCTCGACTAATTTCGCGCCACTCTCTTCCATAATGGAGGAGATCCGAAATGAACCGCCAATTTCTACTAACTGTCCTCTTGAAACAATGACTTCTTTATTTTCTGCAAGCGCTCTTAAAACAAGATAAACAGCTGCCGCATTATTATTAACGACCATTGCCGCCTCTGCACCGGTAATTTCTTTAAGAAGTGCTTCTACATGGCTATGCCTGGAACCACGCTCCCCTTCATCTAACTTGTATTCAAGGTTTGAGTAATTTTGGGCTGTTTCAACCACATGCTGAATGGCGTTGTCACTCAGCCTTGCTCTTCCAAGATTCGTATGAAGGATGGTTCCTGTTGCATTAATTACTCTTTCAAGGGTATAAGAATATTGTTTCTTAATATTGCCGCCTAATAGTTGAAAAACATCCTCTATAAACTGATTTGTACCCGGGATTGCGCCATTCCAGTCTCCATTTATTAGTAATGATCTAATTTGATCAAGTGCTTCCTTTAAATGCTTTGTTAATTGGGTAACATCCAAATGATTTTCCCTTAGGAGGGATTCGAACTGCTTGTGGTTTTGTAGTTCATGTACCGCCGGGATTGAGCGTAACCATTCTTTCACAAAAAAACTCCTTTACTATACCTACTTTAGTCCTGCTTTTTCACTACACCCTTTCATTCTGAATGAATAAAATAAACCATGCAAGGGGGATTGCTATGAAACCCAAAAAAAATATACAGCCCATCGATTTTGACCTTGTGGAAAAGTGGTTGGAAAACTACTGCCTCGATCCTCTAACTACACAAGATGACCTGATTCAATTTCGAATTGATTTATATGAGACTGACAAGGAATGGATTGTGGAGGCATTACTTACCGAGTATAACAGCTCAGAAATTAAGGTTTTTATTGAAGACCATAAGCTTGTTATCACTGCTGTTAAATCTTCCACTTCCTCTAATCAACATAAGAAAATACGTACTATCGAGTTCCCCTTTGAGGTTATTAATCAAAAAGTAAGTGCAAATTATATAAATGGTATATTAGAGGTTCTTATTTCAAAAAATGAAAAAGGTCCAGGGAAAAACTGCTACATTACATTGCCTTAAGTTATCTTACGGCATTTTTTTTTGCAGCTTCCGGTTAAGATAATATTGTTACTACATTAATAAACCCTCATACCAAATGGTTGATATGAGGGTAATGTTTATTTTTGTGATATTTTAGTAATGATATCGTCGGTGTCAGGAAACACCCCTGTATCTAATTTAGAATAAATTTTTTCCCCATTGACAGTTACTTCGAATGCTCCGCCTGAAACAGGGATTAATTCCATTTTTGCAATGTTACGGTTAAAGTGTGTAAAAAGTTCTTCCGCGAGACCCGCGGCTTTAGGTGCGTAGTTTCATTGCATGCAGAATTCAACAATAACATGATAGTTGCTCATCTTTTTACTCCTCCATTACATAAATCCAATTTCCTACATCACTATAGTAAAAATATTTTATCGCAACGTTATTTTCCATGCAAATCTTTTGCTTGTTCATAGTGTGTGCAGTTTTTTTTCGAAACAGTTATACTAATAAATGGAGGTGGAACGATGAGTGAGCAAGAGAAAATACGCCTAACCTCTTTATCAACTAAAGCGGGCTGAGGCTGTAAAATTGGTCCTGAGGACCTGGCGCAAGTTTTGCGTCATTTACCTAAGCAAGACCCTGTTCCTGAGTTATTAGTGGGACACGAAACTTCTGATGATGCAGGAGTGTATCAGTTAACGGACTCGATTGCCCTTATTCAAACGGTCGATTACTTTACCCCAATTGTGGACGACCCATATATGTTTGGACAGATTACCGCTGCCAATGCCTTAAGCGATGTTTATGCAATGGGTGGAGAACCGAAAACAGTTCTTAATATTGTAGGTTATCCAATAAAAAAACTCGGTCCTGAGATGCTTTCCGATATACTGCGTGGTGCTGCTGATAAAGTAAAAGAAGCTGGTGCCTTAACGGTCGGAGGTCATTCTATTGATGACCAAGAGCCAAAATTTGGTCTTTCTGTAACGGGAATCGTTCATCCTGATAAGGTTTGGAAGAACGTTGGAGCTAAGCCTGGTGATGTATTAGTAATTACTAAGCCGATTGGTGTTGGTATTATTACCACTGGGATTAAACGTAGTGTCGTTACGGCGGAACAAGAACAAATTGTTACCGAAACAATGGCTGAGTTAAACAAAACCGCTGCTGAGGTGTTGACGAACTACCACCCACATGCTGTAACGGATGTAACAGGATTCGGGTTACTAGGCCATAGCAGTGAGATGGCACGTGGAAGTAATGTGAGCTTTGAAATCAACTACTCTAAAGTTCCAATCCTTGAAGGTGCATTAGAGTTAGCCAGGGATGGAGTTGTACCTGGAGGTTCAAAATCCAATCATAAATGGTTAATTAATGATGTTGTCTATGAAGATCTTTTGCCAGAGGAACAATTGGTTCTTTGTGATGCGATTACTTCTGGGGGACTTCTTGTTTCGATGAGTGAAGAAGAAGCTGTTCAGTACGTGAATAACCTCCATTCTGCCGGTAAACACCATGCTGCCATTGTCGGCAGGGTTACGGAAAAGAAAGAGAAATTAATTTATGCAATGAGGTAACAGCGTGGCATGGGCTACGCTGTTTTTTTCTTGTTAAAAGATGATGCGGGTATTTAACCGTACAGCTTTTATGCAAAAGCGTACAGGTTCTACAAAAAAGTGTACAGCTTCTACAATCGGTCGGTCACTCCAGTTGAAATGAAAAAAGATGACCGAAAATATCCGGTCATCTTTCAACTTTTCATTGTATACCACTTGTTTTGGTTTTGTTAAAGGTCAATTTATTCGTTAACTTATTAATCATGTCTTCAGTCATTCTCGCTAAGTCATATTCAAATTTGAAGCCCCACTCTTCCTCTGCTGCAATGGCATCAATCGAATTTGGCCAGCTGTCGGCAATTCTTTGGCGGACAGGGTCCACATGATAAGTAAGTTCAAATCCTGGGATATGTTTTCTAATCTCGTTTGCAATTTCTTCTGGATCAAAGCTCATTGCAGTTACATTGAATGAGTTACGGTGCTTAAGCCGGCATGGGTCAGCTTCCATCAAATCGATAATCGCATTTAGTGCATCAGGCATATACATCATATCCATATACGTACCTTTATCAATATACGATGTATATCTTCCGTTTTTGATGGCTTCATAGTAGATTTCCACAGCATAATCTGTGGTGCCGCCGCCAGGCAGTGCTACGTGTGAAATTAGGCCTGGGAAACGAAGTCCCCTCGTGTCGACTCCAAATTTGTGATAATAGTAATCGCCTAAAAGCTCTCCGGCTACTTTATTTACGCCATACATCGTCGTGGGACGCATAATCGTATCCTGTGGTGTGCTGTCTTTCGGTGTAGACGGTCCAAATGCACCAATCGAACTTGGAGTGAAAAATTGGGCATTAAGCTCCCTTGCCGTTTCTAATGCATTCATCAGCCCGCCCATATTTAAATTCCAAGCTAAGACTGGTTTTGCCTCTGCTGTGGCCGACAATAGTGCCGCTAAGTGCATGATCGTATCAACCTTGTATTTTTTCGCAATGTCGCCCATCTTGTTTAAATCTGTAACATCTAAAGTTTCAAATGGACCGCTCTGTGCTGCTTCACTGTCATTCTTTCTAATATCTGTAGCAATTACATTATCAGACCCATACGTTTCCCGTAATTTCATGGTGAGCTCGGAACCAATTTGTCCGAGTGCACCAGTAATTAATATCCGTTTCATTCTTCTCCGTCCTCCTCACTTATCACATGCAATTCGTCTAGCGAAGGATATTAAATAATCCCCATTTCCTTACCGACTTTCTCATAGGTCGCAATCGCTTGATCAAGCATTTCTTTTGTATGTGCTGCAGTCGGCATATTGCGAACGCGTCCTGTTCCTTGAGGTACGGTTGGGAAAACAATCGCTTTAGCATATACTCCCTCTTCATTTAATCGTTTGCTAAATTGCTGCGTAAGAGCTTCGTCGCCAATAATACATGGTGTAATGGGTGTTTCACTGTTACCGATATTAAAGCCTAATCCCTTTAAGCCTTTTTTCAGGTAATCTCCATTTTCCCAAAGCTTTTTATTAAGCTCGTTACTTTCCATTAAGATTTCAATGGAACGTTTACTTGCTGCTACATCTGCTGGGGTTAGTGATGTAGAGAATAGGAACGGACGGCTGCGGACCTTTAACCAATCAATTAAATTTTTCTTCCCTGCTACATATCCGCCTACTACACCAATAGCTTTTGATAGCGTACCGATTTGGAAATCGATTTTATCAGACAAGCCGAAATGCTTAACTGTACCGGCACCATCACCAAGGACACCTGATCCATGTGCATCGTCTACATATGTAATAAGGTCGAATTCTTCAGCAATTTTTACGATTTCAGGTAATAATGCAATGTCCCCGTCCATGGAGAATACACCATCGGTAATAACCATGATTTTATTGTATTGACCTGATTCCTTCGCTTCCTTGGCCTTTCTTCGTAAATCTTCCATATCAGAATGATTAACGCGGATAATCTTTGCTTTGGATAAGCGGCAGCCATCAATAATAGAAGCGTGGTTTAATTCGTCAGATAAAATCGCATCATTTTTATCCATTACCGCAGATATCGCGGCCATATTACAATTGAAGCCTGATTGATAAGCAATTGCTGCTTCTGTATGTTTGAATTCAGCTAATTTTTCTTCCAATTCAACGTGAAGTTTTAATGTACCGTTAATGGTACGAACTGCTCCGGCCCCAACACCGTAAGTTTCAATGGCATCCTTAGCTGCTTGCTTCAAGCGTTCATCGGTTGCTAACCCTAAATAGTTATTTGATGAAAGATTAACTAACTGTTTACCATTTATCGTAATCATTGGCCCATTTGGACTTTCTAATGGATCGATGACATTATATAGACCCTTACCTTTTAAATCTTCTAGATTTTCGTTTAAAAATTGCTCCAAAATAGTACTGGACACTTTTTATTCCCCCTTATTGTCGCTATTAGAAAAACAATTGTCCGCCTGAAAAGGACACTATAATACTTGATGAATACCTTTAGATAAAGGCTTTCTTTACTATACTTTATCACACTTTTTTGAAAATGTTCATCCCAAAAAGACATTCTTAATAAAAATTTTTTTGCATTTTTAGGTTATCCATTTTAAAATCATGTTATTTTTCAAATAAGGTAAAAAAGGTATAATGGAGAACAATACATTGTTTAAGAACAGGAAGGATGTAATACGTGGAATCAATTTCATCATTACTTTACACAATTATTGTCGGAGGCATTTTTGTTTTTATTTTTATTTACCTTTACGATTTGCTGTTTGGTGAAAAGCAAGATAAACAAATACGTAAGATTCACAAATACTATCGTAATGAAAATGTCCAAAAGGTCGAAATGCTGGAGCACCAGCCGAAAAAGTTCACTCTCTATCAAGTGAAAACAGCTAAGGAAACAAAACGAGTGAAAATAAAGCCTGGCTATAAAGTAATTAAAATGGTGGCAAAGAAAAAAGAACCTTCCCGTTGATTAGTGGGATAGGTTCTTTTTGATTGTTAGCCAATCACCTGCATTATTTTACAGTTAACCTGCTTACTTTTGCAGCCGTTTCGTTCACTTTTTGGAGTGCTTCTTGATATTCTCCTTCTAATCGTTGAATGATTTCGGCGGCAGATTCAATTTTATCAATCGCACCTACTCCATGCCCTGCGCTCCAAATATCACGCCACGCTTTCGCTTCTGGTTTACCGTGCATATTATCAAAATCAACCTTTTCCTTTTTAACCAACTGAGCCGGATCAAGTCCTGCTTTTTGGATACTTGGAATAAGCATATTTGCCCTGACACCAGAAAAAGCATCGGTTAGGACGATATCCTCTTGACTGGAATTCACAAGCATTTCCCGATAATCATCATTTGCCATACTTTCTGTAGCTACGATAAATCTTGTACCCATATAAGCTAAGTCAGCACCAGCTGCCTGTGCGGCTAATATGCCCTTCCCTGTTGAAATCGCACCAGCAAGAACAATAATGCCGTCCCAAAAAGTACGGACCATATCAACAAACGCAAAGCTATTAATTTGTCCAGCGTGGCCGCCAGCACCACTTGCAACTAGTATTAGTCCGTCAACACCGGTTTCTGCAGCCTTACGGGCAAATTTTAAATCGCTGACATCTGAGAATACTAATCCCCCATATTCATGGACAATATCTACTACGTGTTTAGGACTACCTAATGAAGTGATGACCAATTGGGGCTTATGCTTTTTAATTAACTCCAATTCGTCCTGAAGACGGCTATAGGTGCTATGTACAACCATATTCATCGCCCAAGGAGCAATTTTTCGGTCAGGCTCTGCTGCCCTGGCTTGTTCTAATTCTTCGTTTAACTGACCCATCCATTGATCCAGTACCTCAATCGGTCTTGCGTTTGGAGCAGGAAATGACCCAATAACACCATTTAAGCAGCAATTTTTCACTAGTTCAGGACCCGATACTAAAAACATCGGTGCAGAAATTACAGGCAGCCTCAACTGATTCCACCAATTTTCAGGGATTGTTTTTTGCATGGTCGACTCTCCTTTGATTTAGAATTTTCTGAATAAACTTCCTGTTTCAATAGTAACGGAAAATGAATGGTTATTCAATCAAAGAATAATACCTTTTAGAATAATAAATAAAGCGTTTTCATAACACGAACAATACATCCCTAAAAAAATCTATCGTTCGTCTTTTGCTTAAAAAACCATTGCTTTCCTATTCCACGATGGTTATAATGAAAATAAATTTATAAGGTTTCACTCATATAATCGCAGGGATATGGCCTGCAAGTTTCTACCGGATTGCCGTTAACAATCCGACTATGAGTGGGTAATGAGAATGGCGTTATTTTGCGTCCAACCATTTGGTTATTAAGCCCAAATGTCATTGCCTCACTCAAATTCGATGTGAGCAATGGCGTTTGGGCTTTTTATTTTTTCATAGGGGGATAAACATGAGATTACTAGAAGAAAAGATTAAGAAGGATGGCAGAGTCCTAAATAACAATGTATTAAAGGTGGATTCGTTTTTAAATCACCAAATTGATCCTCAATTAATGAATGAAATTGGGAAGGAATTTGCGAGAAGTTTTGCAGCTGAAGGAATTACGAAAATCGTTACGATTGAGTCTTCTGGGATTGCCCCTGCTGTGATGGCTGGTTTATATATGAATGTTCCCGTTATTTTCGCTCGAAAAAGAAAATCCGTTACGTTAACGGATGACCTTCTGACAGCAAGTGTCCATTCGTTTACTAAAAATGAAACGAATGAGCTTGCCATTGCAGGCAAGTATCTTAATGAAAACGATAAAGTTCTCATTATTGATGATTTCCTTGCTAACGGTGAAGCTGCTCTCGCATTAGTCAAAATGGTTAAACAAGCGAATGCTTCCGTTGCTGGTATCGGTATTGTGATCGAAAAATCCTTCCAGCCTGGCGCTCATAAATTAAAGGAGCAAGGATTACGAGTTGAGTCATTAGCTAGAATTGCCTCGCTTTCAAATGGAGAAGTCACGTTTATAACAGAAAAAATGGAGGAGTTAGTCTAATGAAACAACATCCGTTCAAAATTGCATCTTTAGGTATTCAACATGTATTAGCTATGTATGCAGGAGCTGTCATCGTCCCTCTTATCGTCGGTGGAGCTTTGAATCTTACTGGAGAGCAATTAACCTATTTAGTTTCAATTGATATTTTAATGTGCGGAATCGCGACAATTTTACAAGTTTGGCAGAATCGCTTTTTCGGGATTGGCTTGCCGATCGTTCTAGGATGTACCTTTACCGCCGTGGGACCAATGATTGCTATTGGCGGAGAGTATGGTGTTTCAGCAATTTATGGTTCTATTCTAGTCTCTGGTTTAATTGTTGTTTTGATTGCTCAGTTCTTTAGTAAGTTAATCAAGTTTTTCCCTCCTGTTGTTACTGGCTCGGTCGTTACCATTATAGGTATTACCCTTATTCCGGTTGCTATGAATAATATTGCCGGTGGTCAAGGAAGTGCTGATTTTGGAAGTCTTTCAAATATCAGCTTAGCTTTTGGAACGTTATTATTTATTATCCTTCTCTATCGTTTTACAAAAGGATTTATTCGTTCTGTTGCGATTCTCCTAGGTCTTGCGGGTGGAACAATTGTTGCTGCCCTAATGGGTAAGGTAAACTTTGCAGCCGTTGGGGAAGCTTCATGGTTCCATATGGTCAAGCCATTTTACTTTGGTACCCCTACATTTGAATGGACACCAATTATTACGATGACTCTTGTTGCGATTGTTAGTTTGGTTGAATCAACGGGTGTTTACTTTGCTCTTAGTGATATTACTGGAAGAAAGCTGAAGGAAAGCGATTTGGCAAAAGGTTATCGAGCAGAAGGAATTGCGATTATGTTAGGTGCATTATTTAATGCATTCCCTTATACTACCTACTCACAAAACGTGGGGTTATTGCAGTTAACAGGTGTTAAGACTAAAAATGTAATCTATACCATGGGTACAATGTTAGTGATCTTGGGATTTGTTCCTAAAATCGGTGCCTTAACAACGGTTATTCCAACCTCTGTTCTAGGTGGAGCAATGGTAGCCATGTTTGGAATGGTTATTGCATACGGAATTAAAATGTTAAGTAAAGTGGAATTTGCTTCACAGGAAAACCTCTTAATTATTGCTTGCTCTGTAGGTATGGGTCTAGGTGTTACCGCTGTTCCGGACCTTTTTGCACAGCTTCCTGAAAGTGTGAAAATCCTAACAAACAACGGGATTGTAGCTGGAAGTTTAACTGCTATTTTCTTAAATATTGTGTTTAATGTCGCTGGACCGAAAAAGCAGGGTCAAACAACAAATCCAAGCAGTCAAAGTGTTGCTTAATAGTAATCTAGAAAAGCTGCCAGTTTTTATTGGCAGCTTTTTTACTCATTAAGCCCTGTTCTTTTCACACTAAAGTCTACATTTACATTGACTTTAGCCTCTTTAAACATTTTATACCATCTTTTATCGGTAAGATTTGAGTGCCTTACTGAGCTTCTATATATTTCTCCAAAGCCCATTGCATCTGACTCCTTTGATTGACAATAAGCGATAAGCTTTTCAATCTCTCTTTTGATGCTTTTCGTAATTTCCTTCTCGACCAACTTAATATTTTCCTGATTACCCAAATCAATCATGCTTGTTACCTCGAGCAGCCTGCCATCAACCTTAACATCTAAATCAAATTCCACTTTTTCTCTGTTAATAAGCTTAATCTTACTACTGCCGTTGACTGCATCTAAAGAGGCAACTGTTTTGTTCAGCTGTTGGTTTCTGGGTTTTAATTTCGAACTTTTTATCTCAACATCCTTGTTTCCGCCTTTATATTTGTCAATAATCAAGTTTAGATAAAAGCTTTGATCACTATTTATTTTTCCAACTAATTTACTTTCCTTAAACAATGCTACTCCTGTGAAACCAACCTCCCCTTTACCGTCTTTTTTTAAAATTGGCAAAATAGGTTCTTTACCAATTGAGAAAAGGTTATGTAACACTTCTTGCAGGGTAGCTGATGGCATGACTCTTCCCTTGGTGTTTTGGTCGATGAGCTTATAAAGATGATTTCCGATATCAGGAATATGTTCTGTTTTTAACTTTAACAAATCCCGTGCTGTCCCGTCAGCCATTGCCAAATAGGTCATATCACTAATGGATGGGTCACTTGTTAACGTTTCTGCTATTCCTGTTCTTCCTTGTTTCAGTATTTCTTCACCGTATATTATTACTCTAAGCTGGCCAGAAGCAAGTCTTTTAGAGGTCTTATTATTTGCATTGTTCCGAATTCCCCTTACGGAAAGTGCTTCTGACTCTAAAATAACTACATCCTTAGGTGAAGCAGGATCGATTGTTAACTCAACCATCGTTCCTAAGATACTGCCATTTTTTGAAATATCATAACCATAAGTAGTAACAAGACCGACTTCTTCAAGAACCTTAGGTTGTGCACAGCCGCACAGTAACAGAAAAGAAAATGAACAAGACCAAATCCATCCTTTTGTCCTCATTTCTAGTTCTCCTTTAGGGATGTCATTTTCTTCTTTATCAAAGCCAAAATATAAAGGATAAATGGATAACAAAAAGCAATATAAAAAGCAATGTTGTCAAAAAAGTCGTTAAACTGATTTATTTTTGAACGTGTATTAATAAAAATACTGACAAAAAACAGAAAGATTGTAAAAAACCAAATGACCCCTTTTGTTTTCCTTTCAAATGAACGCTTTATACCGCGTACTGCCGCCCACATATATAGCAATAGATTTGGGAGGATGATGAGCAGCCAATAAGAAACGGCTACATATTCAGTCCTCTCAATAAAAGGAAGTTTAACAATTTTAAATAAGGAAAGAGTCGGCCAATTGGTATTCTCCAATTGACCAGGGCTAAAATAACTGAGAGTTAGCAGCATAAGGATTAAGTACAAGATGTTAGTTGCGGCGACTCCTAGGTGGGCATACTTTATTACCTTCTTTCTATCTTCCATGAATGGATAGACTATATAGAGGATCTCAAAACCTATTAAGGTGATCGTCATTTTATAAGACCCTTTTAAAATCGATGTAATATTCGATTCCATTACAGGAAGAAGATGATGAAAGTCAACAAATCGTAAAGGATAGCCAATGAAACTCAATATCCAGACTGAAAGAATAATGCTAAAAAAACCAGCGCCTGCTATTACTCGTATGCCGCCAGTCACCCCATAAACCACTAATAACAGGATGGAGATTGAAAACAACCATGTGGGTACGGTTGGAAAAACCCATGTTTGTATGACCTCAATATAGTTATTTAAAATGACCACAAACATACCTAAGCAGTAAAAGATGTATATACAATTAACTGCTTTTCCAATCCATTTTCCATACACTTCGATATGAATGCCGTAAATATCAGTGGGTCCATATAGTTGTAAGGTTTTAATGATGAAAAATACCACAATATGAGTGAAAACACCTGCCAGGACCACAGATATCCAAGAATCGTTCTTTGCCTCCGAGAAAATAATTCGCTGGAAACCTTGTATCCCAATCCCAACTTGTATCGAATGGATAATAAAAAATAGTATAAAAGTACTTAAAATATATTGTGGCTTTGCTTGATATTGAACTTTCATCGTGTCACCTGCTGCCTAAGGTCAATTATGTTTTTTTGCCTTTATTGGGTCAAATTTATATTCGTCTTCAGCCCTTGTTAAGTCCGGTCTTTTGTTTGTGATGGATAATGGCAGCCGAATGATACTGTCCTTCCAATCTGCAAAACGCGGCGGATAAAATGGTGATAGATAAGGACTTCCTAGGCTTGTTTGTCTTAAAAGGTGCAGTAGTAAAAAGCAAAAGCCGAACATCATTCCATAAAAACCCCAGAATCCAGCCAATATGATCAGCGGAAATCGAACGATACGGATGACATTTCCCATTGTATAACTTGGAGTTACGAACGAACCTAGAGCTCCTAAGGAAATAATGATAATGAGGATGTTACTCGTAAAACCTGCTTCTACAGCAGCTGTTCCTATTACGATACCGCCAACGATACCCATCGTTTGACCTACTTTTGTCGGCAGACGAGCACCCGCTTCTCGTAATAATTCCATAATAAATTCTAATAATAGTGCTTCTATTATCGGAGGAAATGGTACCTTCGCCCGTGACTCACTAAGTGTAAACAACAAAGTTTGCGGGATGACCTCATAGTGAAAGGTTAAGGACGCAACATATAAAGCAGTAAAGAAAACGGAAAGGAATAATGCGGTGAATCTTAATAATCGCCAGAATGTCGCAATCTGCCAATTTACATTACTATCCTCCATACTTTGAAAAAATTCCATAAACGATTGAGGACAAACAATAGCCAATGAGCTTCCATCCACAAAGATTGCGACTTTCCCCTTTAGCAGCCAATCCGATACACGATCGGGTCGTTCTGTTAATGCCATTTGTGGGAAAATGGTCAATGAGTTCTCTGCAAGCAGCTGTTCTAACACCGAACTGTCAAGGATTCCATCCATTTTTATCTCTTGAATTCTTTTTCTTAGGCTGCCGACCATTTGCTCCGAAACAATGCCGTTAATATAGACAATGGAAACCAATTTATTTGTTCGAGACCCTACCTGTAAATTTTCAATACATAAAGATGTATCCTTAATATAACTTCTAATAAGGGTCATATTTGTCAGTAGGCTTTCAGTAAACGCCATCTGAGGTCCAATAACCTGAGATTCATTTTGAGCATAAGATACTGAACGTCCAACTCTGGAAGGTATTTTTGCTAATAGAACGGATGAATTCCCGTCTAAAAAAATGATTACATTTCCGTCTAGAGCAGCTTGGACTGCCTTTTCCATCTGGTTTGACTTTTCAATCTCGCCAATTGACAAATGCTCCATAATTTTTTGGGTTGAATCGAAGGATAATCCTTTTAGTGGATCTATAATGTCTCTATGTAGCATAGTTTTGTCTATTAATGTTCCTATGGAGAATAAGGTAATCCCAGAAGCGCCTATTTCATTCTCCGAAATGTCAGCGCTATTCTGCAGTCTTTGTTTAAACTCAGTGGACATTTTTTCTCTTGTCTCTGGTATAAGATTCTGGTCCTTAGGTATTAAATTACCTTTTGTTGAAAACAGCTTCTTAAAGAACAATTTCAGCACCTTCTGTCCACTAAAGATAGTTGCTTAAAGTATTATTTACCAACTAAACCTCTTTATACCATCCTAACGATTGGGGCAAAAAAAATAGCGGTGCTTTTTAGCAACGCTTAGAGAAACTCATGTTTTGCTCAGTTTCTGAGTCCATTCCAGAATCGGCGCTTGTGTTATTTTCCCCAGAGCCACTTACGGTTTTGGTAATAGAAATGGGTGAAATGTAAACAGCACCGCCAAAGTTAACTATGCCTCCAGAAACTGTTCCAATTGAAACATTATTATGGTTCGTAACCAAAGTAACCCCTCCTTGGTGTTACTACTATGTTATGTATGGATTGGTATAGGGTTCACGATATAAATAAGGACAGAGCCCCAATAATAAGGCTCTGCCTATAATGATTTTATTATTTCTTAAAAAAACGATTTAAACATTTCTTGTTGATCGTTGCATTCCTTACAGATATACTCGATTTCCAACGGATCTTCTCTCACCATATGTACCGTTTCTCTGCCGCAGTTTTCACAAAATCTAACTTCTTGGATTTCTTCCATGAAATATGCACCTCGTTTTCTCAATTCATAAGAAATAGTATGTCCAAGAAATTGGTGCTTTTATCAGCGATTAATATGGTTTTCCTTGCTCGAGCTTTAAAAGCTGTTCCTTCATTTCCAATCCGCCGCGAAACCCGGTAAGTTTCCCGTTCTTCCCAATTACACGATGACAAGGTACTGTTAAGAGAACGGGATTTGCTCCGATTGCAGCACCAACGGCGCGGACTGCTGATGGTCTTTCAATCACAGTCGCAATATCTGAATATGTCCATGTTTCTCCGTAAGGAATTTTACAAAGTGCATTCCACACATCTGTCTGAAATTTGGTTCCCTTTAATTCTTGGGGGATGGTAAACGAATTCCTTTTACCTTGAAAAAATTCTTTAAATTCATCTACGTATGGCTGCATTACGGTAAGATCCTGCACCAATTGGCTGCCGGGGTAATGTTTTTTTACCCAAATCTCCATCTCCTCAAAGGGCTTATCCTGAGAGCCAACGTAACAAAGACCATTAGAAGTTGCTGCCATAAAGAGTTTCCAATTATCATAAACCAACTGTGTCCAATATAGTATTTGTTTCATCATCAAAACCTCCACCATAATCATCTGCTCTTCATCAGTATACCTGGTAACAGAATCAGAATTAAGTCTTTCAGAAAGAAAAAACAAGAAATTCGTTTTCCTTCGTGTTATAACTTTAATTAGTACTTTAATAACGGAGGTTTTCATCATTATGCAATCTTGGGAAGAAAATGGGCATGTACTGAAACTATCCTTACCCGAAGAGTACAACTTTAAAGAAAATATAAATTACCTTTCCAGGAGTAGTAACGAATGCCTTTTTCACATCCATCATGATCGTATTTACAAGGCTATTCCGATAGGAGGAGAAACACCACTTATTGAGGTTAGTTCTGTAGATGAAAACCATTTACTCATACGTTTTTTAGGTGAAAGAAAGTCAACTAGCCAAATAATCCGAGATGATGTCGCCCGCTATGTCAGAGAGTGGTTCGATTTAGACAGGGATTTGAAATCGTTTTATTCTATAGCAAAGGTAGATCCTCTTCTGGGACCAGCTGTTGAATCTTTTTATGGTTTGCGGATTATTGGTATTCCTGATTTGTTTGAAGCACTTTGCTGGGGAATTTTAGGGCAGCAAATCAACCTCTCTTTTGCCTACACCTTAAAAAGACGTTTTGTCGAACAATTTGGTCGAAGTGTGTTGTATGACGGTCTCACCTATTGGATCTTCCCTTCCCCTGAAGATATTGCAGGATTAGCTGTCGAGGAATTGGAAAGCTTGCGCATGACGAAAAAGAAATCTGAATATCTCATTGGAGTTGCACAACTAATGGTTGATGGGAAATTATCAAAAGATATGCTGCTTGAAATAGGAGATTATAAACGTGCTGAGAAAATGCTAGTCAAAATACGTGGTATCGGTCCTTGGACGGCTAATTATGTATTAATGCGCTGTTTACGATATCCCTCTGCTTTCCCTATTGATGATGTGGGCCTGCAGAATGCGATTAAACACCGACTAGGTAGAGAAAAGAAACCGCCCAAAGACGAAATTATGAAATTAGCAGTAAATTGGACGAATTGGGAATCCTACGCAACCTTCTATTTGTGGAGATTTCTGTACTGAAACGTATAGTTTTACATTATATGAAAAAACTAGGAGAAACGATTGACGTAAGGAGCATTTAGCCTATGAAGACCATAAAGCCTATAAAGATTACCTCCAAACTTATGGATCATCCAGTCGAAAAATTAACATCAGCTGAAATGGGTAAACTTTGGGCTGTATATATGGGCAATACTATGTCCAAATGTGTACTTAGTTATTATCTCCAGCATGTGAATGACAAAGAAATAAAAGAAATCCTGAAAAATGCTTTAAATCTTAGTAAAGAATTTCTACGAGACATTAAAAAGATATTTGATAGCGAAAATTTCCCCATTCCGATTGGTTTTACGGAGGATGACGTCAATTTAGGAGCTCCTAGATTATTTGCAGATGAATTTTATCTTCATTATTTGAAATATGCTGCGAAAGCTGGCTTAAGTCTCTACTCTACTGCAATCCCATTAATGCTTAGACAAGATGTAAGGGATTTTATTTTAAAGTGTAATCAATTAACCACTGATTTGTTAGTAAACCTTAATGATACGTTGAAAGAAAAGGGATTTTTAACGAGACCACCTGTGATTCCTGTCCCAGAAAAGGTTGAATTTATACAAAAGGAAAGTTATTTTAATGGTTTTTTAGGTCATGTACGTCCTTTGCATGGTCTCGAGATTGCTCATTTATATGATAATATGGAAAACAACTCCACCAGCAAAGTGTTATTAATGGCTTTTGGCCAGGTGGCTAAAAATGAAAAAGTTAAAAATTTTATGCATCGTGGTAAAGAAATTACCATGAAACATATTGAGGCATGTAGACATCAGTTAAATAATGAAGATTTACCGGCACATCCATTGTTGGATGACCTAGCAGAAAACTCTACATTTGCCCCATTTTCAGATAAATTAATGCTGTTTCATAAAATTGATATGTTCAGCATGAAAATCAGGTCCTATGCGAATGCTTCATCCCTTAACGGGCGGCATGATATAGGTGCAATGTACAGTAAGTTTTTATTAGATATAGGGCTATATGTGCAGGATGGTGCCAAAATCTTTATAGATGAAGGATGGATGGAAAAACCGCCGCAGGCAGTGGACCGAGATTCCATTTCTTCGACTAAATAATATTTAAAAAAGAATGAGCTGCCGGCTCATTCTTTTTTAAAAGTTATTTTGCCCAAAGTTCTATCCATCTTCCTTCGGGATCTGCAATCCAAGTAAATGTCCCAAACTCACTCTTCTCAGCTTGCTTAAGTAAAGGAACTCCAAGTTTTTTGAGATGATTTAAACATTCATTCATATCTTCAACCTGAAAATTTAACATCACTTGCTGCTCTTTTGGAAAATAATCACTGTCCTCTTTAAAAAGAGAAAAGATGGTTTCATTACCTTCTTGAGAAGGAAAAATGGTACCACTCCACTCGTTATCCAATGCTAATCCTAATACCTCACTATACCATTTTTTTAGTTCCTTGATGTTTCTAGACCTCCAAAAGACACCGCCAACACCAATTACATTCATACACTCACCTCCACTATCTTCTTACCTGATAAATTCTATTTTTATTCCTGTTGTCCTTTTTTTTATAGTGATTTTGTTTTGAAGTCGAAGAATGGTCACAAAAAATCAACGCATAAAGAAACGTTAAGCTCCCAAATTATGTGCGGGAGATTTCCTTATTATCAAGGGATTGTTACTATTTACCTATTACTTTCCTATCGGTAATTTAGATTAATCCCCATTGGTTTAATAGATAAAATGAATTTAATAGAATGATACGATTCTTTATAATCAAGGGGCAAGGTACTAACTACTTTGTATAGTTACATAATTAATGAGGTGAATACACTTATGAAGAAATGGTTAACAGGTATTATTTTATTCATGCTTGTTTTTTCATTAGCAGCTTGTGGGCAAACTGAAGATAAAGCAAATGGTGAAAAAGAAGGAAATAAACAATCTAAATCAGAGGAAGTTTTCAAAATTGGTGCAATTCCCGATCAAAATGCCGCTTTCCTACAATCCGGTATGGAAGCAGTGGCTAAGCAATTAAGTGAAGAAACTGGAATGAAGGTTGAATTTGTCCCTTCTGTTGATTATTCAGCTTTAGTAACAGGGTTTCAACGTGGAGAAATTCATTTAGCATGGTTTGGAGGATTAACAAGTGTACAGGCGAGAAACCTTGTACCAGACTCCGAATCCATTGTACAACGACCACGTGACGCAGAATTTAAATCCGTATTTATTACTCAAGAGGGCTCAGGTATTAATACATTAGCTGATTTAAAAGGAAAATCATTCACATTTGGCAGTGAAAGCTCTACATCAGGACATTTAATGCCGCGTTATTTCTTAAATGAAGAAGGCATTGACCCTAACACTGACTTTAATGGAAAACCTAACTTCTCGGGATCCCATGATACAACTTATAAGCTAATCGAATCGGGTTCCTTCCAAGCAGGTGCGTTAAATATTTCTGTTTGGGAAGCAGCTGTAAAAGAAGGTAAAGTAGATACAAGCAAAGTGAAAGTTTTCTACACTACACCAGATTATTATGACTATAACTGGACCATTAATAGTAATGTAGAAGAGGTATTTGGCGGTGATGCTAAGCAAAAGGTAAAAGACTCCCTTCTTTCCATGCCAGGCAATTCAAAAGAAATTGCTGACTTATTCCAAACCGACAAGTTTATTGAAACTAAAAATGATAACTATGAAAAGATTGAAAAAGTTGCGAAAGAATTAGAGATTATAAAGTAGTAGGTGTTGTAACATGTCTTCAAAAACGATAATTGAAGCAAAAAAAATATCAAAACATTTTGAGCGGAAGATAGCCTTATCTTCCCTTTCTTTTTCTATTAAACAAGGTGAATTGGTGGCCTTGATTGGTCCGAGCGGCGCTGGAAAAACGACTTTATTGAATTCCATTGCGGGTCTTGTTCCTCTTCAAAGTGGTGAGCTTCTAATAGATAGTCTGCCTCTCGCGGATTACAAACGAGGAAAGATGTTTGCGAAGAAAATTGGTGTCATACGCCAGCAATTCGATTTAATTGGTCCTTTGGCAGTTATTCATAATGTTCTTGCCGGCAAATTATCAGAGTGGGGATTATTCAAGTCATTATTTTCACTCCTGATCCCTCAAGAAAAAGAATCAGCGATTACGGCACTTGGAAGAGTCGGACTTGGAGATAAACCCTACAAAATAACGGCGACATTGTCAGGCGGTGAACAACAGCGTGTGGCAATGGCGAGATTAATGGTACAAAATCCAGAGATCATTTTAGCGGATGAACCCGTTGCCTCTCTTGATCCTGCTCGAGCGGACGATGTACTTTCCATGCTGACAAAAATTGTTTCAGAGAAAAATCAAACGTTAGTGGCTAGTCTGCATTCAGTGGAATACGCACGAAAGTATTTTACAAGAATCATTTCTCTCAAAAATGGCGAAATATTTTTTGATTTGCCAACAGAAAAAGTAAGTGATGAGCTGTTGACTGAGCTTTATCAGCTTAAGGAGAATGATTAGTATGATGAAGCTAATCTCTTCCCTTAAATTGCATAAGCGATTCATTCTTACTTTACTGTTGCTGGCAGTGTTCCTATGGAGTCTTACCTCTATTCATTGGAACAGAGAGCTGTTCCATGCAGGCGGTATTCCAACCATGCTGCAGATTTTTGAAGGACTTATCCAGCCTAATTTGGCACCAAGCATACTTTTAGCCGGGTTGGAATCAGCATGGATTACGTTAGCTTATGCAGTAGCGGGGATGTCGCTGGCAATTGTTTATGCTTTTATTGTTGGTGTCCTTGCATCTGGAACGTTAACAACTAGTAAATTCTCGCGCTTTATTTCAAAGGTGTTTTTTAGAGGAATACTTGGTTTTACTCGTTCCATTCATGAATTAATATGGGCATGGCTTTTTGTGGCAGCAGTTGGATTATCTCCATATGCTGCAATCCTTGCACTTGCGATTCCTTATGGTGGTATTTTAGGTCGCATTTTTGCAGATATGCTAAATGATGTACCTGTAGAGCCGATCATCGCCTTAAAGGCAGCAGGGTCCTCTCGGCTTCAAACATTAGTTTATGGTTTCCTCCCGTTGGTTTGGGCAGATTTTATCAGTTATACCATGTACCGGTTTGAATGTGCAATTCGTTCATCCGCCATTATGAGTTTTGTTGGCTTAGGAGGACTAGGTTTTCAAATTCAATTGGCACTTTCGGATTTAAAATACGATGCCGTTTGGACTTTTGTCTTCTTCTTAATTGCTCTTGTGATATTAGTTGATGGCTGGAGTCATCTTGTTCGTAAGGGATTAACCGATCATAAAAGAAAAAGTGTCTTTGCTTCTGGCTGGATGTCAGTGCTTTTTGCTACATTGTTAATAATGGGTTCTTGGATGTATATTACGTATGGTGAAAATGCTAGATTGTATGAGCTGTTTTCTGAGAAAAATATGGAATATGCTAAAAAGTTCTTCGGCGGTCTGCTGGGAATCAATCAGGAGAATCCAGCCTTCCTAGATGGAGAAAGCTGGGCAAATGCACTCAAGCTTACGTTGGAAACACTTGAAATGAGCATAATGGCCATTGGTTTTTCTACGATTGTGGCTTTCATTACAGTAATTCCTGCCGCACGGAATATTGCGAATGGAAATCTTACATTAAAAAAGAGATGGTATAATTGGCCGTTATTCGCTTTTATCCGTCTTCTTTATATTTTTTCAAGGTCTGTTCCAGAGTTAGTCTGGGCGATGATGATTATCTTTATTTTTAAACCTGGAATCTTACCTGGCGCTTTAGCCCTAGCCCTTCACAACTTTGGAATTCTTGGAAAGCTTTGGGCAGAGGTTGTTGAAGATATGGACCCTCGTCCAATTAGAAACCTAGCAGCTTCAGGTGCTTCGAAAATTGAGATCCTTTTTTACGGAATTCTACCCATTGTCCTGCCAAGATTTCTTACCTATATTCTATATAGATGGGAAGTTATTATGAGAACGACTATTGTAGTTGGATTTGTAGGTGCAGGTGGTCTGGGGATGGACTTTAAGCTTGCGATGAGTTATTTTAACTATACACAAATTACGTTACTATTATTGTGTTACATGATTCTTGTCCTTATAGCAGACTTTGCATCAGAAACAACTCGTAAAGCTGTTAAATAAAGAGCACATGTCCCTTTTGACTTGTGCTCTTTTTTATCTATACCAACCTGGTATAGCCCTGCTAGCAGATGATAGAACCCGTGCTATCCTATTGCTAGGGATTAATCGGGTGACCTCCTTAGATCTTAGAAATTTATTTTAAATAATAATTTGAAATGCTTGTATTAGATTCATGTTTTCTATTATCCTAAGCATAGCGCCAAAATTTGTAGTACTTTTTACATAATGTTCAGATCATTTAGGAGTTGGAGTTATTTGGAAACAAAAAAGGCTTTACCTATTTTATTTTTAGTTATGTTCCTTGTTATGATAGGCTTTGGGATCATTATTCCTGTTCTGCCATTTTATGCAGAAGAAATGGGTGCATCCCCTACGCAATTAGGCTTATTAATGGCTGTTTATTCGCTGATGCAGCTTATCTTTGCACCAGTTTGGGGGAAATTATCAGACCGTATCGGTCGTAAGCCGATTATGATGATTGGAATTGCTGGATTATCATTATCCTTCTTTATCCAAGCAATGGCTACTGAACTCTGGATGTTGTTCGCGGCACGAATTATCGGGGGAGTCCTTTCTTCAGCCAATATGCCGACTGCGATGGCCTATGTCGCTGATGTTACCACACCTGAAAACCGTGGAAAAGGAATGGGGATTGTAGGAGCAGCAGTAGGACTAGGATTTGTATTTGGTCCTGCTATTGGCGGTATATTTTCAAAATCAAGTATGAGTATGCCATTTTACCTAGCAGGTGCCTCTTCCTTGATAACCTTAGTTATTATTTTCTTTTTCTTGAAGGAATCCTTACAAAAAGATAATGCTGCAGAGGACCAAAGCAGGACTCAATCCAGATGGAAGGCTTTTTCTGGACCAGCGTCGGTATTGTTCTTATTACAGTTGTTAATTTCTCTTTCTTTATCAGGCTTAGAGGCTACATTTGCCTACTTTGCAGCGCAAAAAGCAGGCTTAGGTGCTACTCAGCTAGGCTATATATTCATGATTATGGGATTTGCTGGAGCATTGGTACAGGGCGGTATGGTTGGCAGATTAACAAAGAAATATGGTGAAGGAAAAGTTATTCAAGGTGGAATTGTTGTATCTGCAATTGGTTTCGGATTAATCCTGTTTGTTGATAGTTTTACAACAGCCGCTATCTTTTTATCAATCTTTGGGATTGGAAATGGCGTCATTCGTCCTAGTGTCTCTTCCCTGCTGACGAAAACTACTGACGCAGGACATGGAAGTGCAACCGGATTACTTTCTTCCTTTGACTCGTTAGGCAGAATTATTGGTCCTCCTCTTGGAGGATGGCTGTTCTCCCTTTCAATCGGATTACCTTATATATCTGGAGCCATCATTTCAGTTATGGCCTTGGTACTATATCAATTTTACCGGACAAAAGCTCTAGTGGTTAAAACAAACTAGCATATGTGAAAAGGACATGCATAAGATAGGTTACGAGGATGTACTTGTAAAAAGGAGTCGAGATGAATGAAACTAGCCTCTCATTTCACGACGTTTTTATTCCTGTGTCTCATTGTTGCACTTGTAGCCTATCTTGATTCGCCGTATTCATTTATCCATAGCAAATATTCCTACTCGACAATCAGTGAACCTGCTGCGGCACAACCGGTAGACGTAGAACCGCCGACAGATGTGCCAGTGTTGGAATATAGGCTCGATGATATAAAAAAAATGAACGGTTATTTCGTGGAAATCTATCAGGAATATGAAGTCTATTACGACGAAGCAGGCAAAGTGGTAAAAAGAGAACCCACATCTAAGACGGAGAGTGTCCGATATTGGGAAGAAGATCGCAAAATTGAACCTTAAAAGCTGTCGAGTAATCATCGACAGCTTTTCTTTTGTGTTTCTGGCAATTAATTGATGAATTAATTGGCAGTATATTTATTAATCCTTACTCAAAGTTTATTGAGTGGAGCCTTATAATAAATGCTGGAATAAAGCCGTTATATAGGATAGTCCTTTTATACTGAATGATTTAACCCAACTTGCTTTACCTGGTTTTAAGTTTGGGTCCTCTATATACGATTCATCCTTTGCTACCTTTAAGCTCTTTTTAAAATAATGATTCATTTCCTTTTCGAGATTTTCGGTAAATTCCACGCTATCAATGACGACCATGGACTCTGTATTTAAAAACGTCGATCTGGAATCCATATTAAATGCTCCAATGGCACTCAATCGATCATCAAAGATAAATGTTTTGGCATGTATGGAGTCCGGCCCCTGATATTCCCATATATTCACACCCTTTTTTACCATCCCGTTAATATGTTTAATATGTCCTGAATAGGCCACTACATTGGCCGACGCTGCTAACGAGTTCGTTAAAATTGTTATCTTTTCTGGAGGTACTTGTAACGTATCCATATAAGGAAGCATCGGTTTCGTTGGAATAACATACGGGCTTTGGATGACTAAGGACTTTTTCGAATTCTTCATGAGATTTGTTAAATCATACCAAGCCCAAGGTTCTTTATTAAATCTCTGTATAGGATTATGAATAAAGGTGATTTTTTTTGTAGGAAGGGACATTTTCACCCAATCATAATAATTATTAAATATTTTTTTATCCGTTTTTCTCAAATTCTCTAGTTTATGTTTTAATTGTTGATTGGCTTTTTTTGCTTTCTTTTGTTGGCGTGAGGATAGCTTTTCAAAAGGAACCTTTGTAAATGGATGGTCCCAGACTTGATTAAAGTAGCCTTCCATTTGATTCAAAACACTGCCTTCCTTTGTCTTAGGATCCGTATTAATGATCAGAACATCTCGGTCATTCGTAGAGGATTTTTCACCTTCTTGAATAAAATAACGATTCCCGATATTTCTGCCGCCGATAACTGCATACTTATTATCGATAATAAGTAATTTATCATGGAATCGATTATTCCATGTCCAAGGCAGTAAAGGATTTAATGGTTCATAATATTTAATTTCGATATTTGGATGATTGATTAAGGCGTATTGAACATCTTTTAAACTAAATCTAAGACCATGGAAAATTCCATCCAAAAGGATCCTTACCTTTACGCCACGATCGGCCGCATCCAATATCATTCCAAATAATAAATCGGTAATATAACCTTTTTTAATGGCATAATAGGCGACATCAATAGACTCCTGTGCATTTTGCATTAAGTTAACACGGGCAAGACCTGAAAACATTTTTTCTTCCAGTAGAATCACGCGATCCTGTGACGCCTCATTTCCATAGAATCTCTCCACTTTATGCTGTTCCTTAAAGGTGCTGCTAACCTGCGGATGTTTATCTTTAAAAATAACAATGCCGAATATGGTAATATAGATTAAATAAAAAATGAGAATAATCATAACCGCTCTCCCCTGTGAAGCCATGATAAATGTTAATAGTTTGTTCAACATTTTTTATATTATGAAATAACAAGGGAATAAATAATTATGGAGAAATCACCTAATTCTCCAAATTCATATTATTCCTATTTGGTCATTTTTCGTTCCTATGGCAAATATTACCTTAGTGAGGGGGATCTTCTCTTGAAACATAAAACATACTGCCATAAACGGCATTTTTTGATTGCAGAATACATTTCTTTTGTACTCCCTATTAATGAAATATAATAAAACTTGAACACAGAACTAATGTTCGATTATAATAGTTTTATCACCTTTGTTTATTCTCCATACTTGTATATCAAGAATAACTGTGAAAATAACAAACCTATTTGTTAAAGGAGACTGGAATAATGATTAAACCTTATTTAATGTTTAACAGAGAATGCGACGAGGCTTTTAAACTGTATCAAAAAGCTTTTAATGGAGAAATGGTTGCTATTCAAAAATATGGGAATATGCCTCCGAGTCCAGACTTCCCTGTCGCTGAGGATGATAAAAACCTTGTTTTACATGCAGAATTAAAAATAACAGAAACAGGCTATATCTTGGGTTCTGATTATAGACGGGACTTACAAAGCGATGGAAAAGTGTGTATCAGTGTGGAGCTTAATTCTGAGGAAAGTGCAATAAAAGCTTGGAATGTACTAAAAGATAACGGTACTGTTCATATGGATCTTCAACCAACATTCTTTGCTAAGCTTCATGGTTCCGTGAAGGACAAATTTGGAGTTACTTGGATGTTTACAGTAAGGTAAGAAACAAAATTTATCTAAAATTAAGAGGCTTCCCGCTTATTGGGAAGCCCTTTATTATTTGTCTTTGATTTTGAGAAGTCTTAAACCATTTAGGGTAACAATCAGCGTAGCGCCCATATCTGCAAATATGGCAATCCAAAGGGTCAGCCAGCCTGGGATTACTAACAACAATGCGACAAGTTTAATTCCTAAGGAGAAAGTTATGTTCTGCTTAATGATATTTAAGGCTTTTCTACTGAGTTTTAATGTGAATGGCAGTTTTCCTAAGTCATCTGCCATTAATGCTATATCTGCAGTCTCCAGTGCCGTATCCGTACCAGCTCCTCCCATTGCTATACCAACAGTGGAGGCGGCCAATGCCGGTGCGTCATTCACACCGTCCCCGATCATAGCCACACGGTCATATTTGCTTCTTAAGTCTTTAATGAAGGCTAGTTTATCCTGCGGGAGTAACTCAGCTTTAATATTGGAAACCCCTACTTGTTTTCCAATGGCAATTGCAGTCCCCTTATTATCCCCTGTTAGCATAATCGTTTCTTGAATGCCTAACGAGTGGAGTTTTTGGATGACTGATTTACTATTGCCTCTTACCTCATCCGCAACCGCAAGGATTCCTGCAATTTCTGTTTCCGTCCCAGCGATCATCACCGTTTTACCTTCGTTTTGAAGTTCCGTAATCGTTGTCTTTATATTCATAGGAATTCTTTTATTTAGGATTTCTTCGAACAAATTTGGACTTCCGATATAATAAATTTTATCGTTTACTGTTCCTTTTATCCCTTTACCTGTAATCGATGAAAAACCTTGTATTACAATCTCTTTATAAGGTAAATGTTCCTGCTCAGCTTTTTTCAGGATGGCTGATGCCAATGGGTGCTGAGAACCATTCTCTAAGGCAGCGATAATCGTAAATAGTTCATTTGCGTCTGTATTTGCTTGCGGTAAATAATCTGTCACTGCTGGAATACCTTCAGTTAGGGTTCCTGTTTTATCAAAAGCAATGGCTTTGATGGCGCCCATTTCTTCTAAATGAATTCCGCCTTTAATTAACACTCCATTTCGAGCGGCATTCCCGATTGCGGTTACGATTGCAACAGGAGTGGAAATGACGAGCGCACAAGGACATCCTACCACTAGAGCGGCTAAGCCTTGGTAGATCCATTTCTCCCAATCTCCACCAAAGAACAATGGTGGTACAACAGCCACACCTAACGCGATGAGCATAATGATGGGGGTGTAATACTTTGCAAATCGGTCAACAAATGCTTGAGATGGTGCTCTTTCCGCTTGAGCTTCTTCTACCAGATGAATGATTTTCGCGATTGTAGTGTCGTCGACATGTTTGGTGACTCGTACTTGTATTAAACCTTCTTCATTTAAGGTCCCAGCAAATACCTCATCTTTCACCGTTTTCTCGACGGGTACGGATTCACCGGTAATTGCTGCCTGATTCACTGTTGAAAATCCCTTAACAACAATGCCGTCCATAGCTATTTTTTGCCCTGGTTTTACAATTAGTGTGTCACCAATTTGAATATCATCTACTTCAACTGTTAACTCCTTATTTCCTCTTCGGATTAAGGCTTCCTTTGGAGCGATATCCATGAGAGATCGGATTGAATGCCGCGCCTTGTCCATGGAATAAGATTCAAGGGCTTCACTGATTGCAAACAGAATGACAACTGTAGCCCCTTCTCCCCATTCTCCAATAATCGCGGCACCAATCACCGCAATGGTCATCAAGGTTTTCATATCAAATTCCAACTGGAGTAGATTCTTTATTCCGGTTTTAAATAATCGGTACCCACCTATTAAAATAGACGCACCATAGGCTAGAATGGAAGGGATACTCTCTTCCCCATACGTTTGCGCTGAAAACCATCCTATAAGTAAGAAAAGAACTGATACGATAACGGTTGAATGTTTTTGTACAAAAGGTACTTTCTTTTCTTCAAGTTTTTGTTTTTCAGGTACTACTTTTATATTTTCAAAGGCACCTGCTTTTTCTATTTCTTCTATCGTTGTCTGACCATAAACGGTTAGTTTTGCAGCACCAAAATTTACACTTGCATCAGAAACACCATCCAGGTGTTTTACGTTCTTTTCGAACTTTGTAGCACAGCCTGCTCAGGTGAATCCTTGAACACGATAAACCGTTTTTTCATTTGCTTTACCTAACGCATTACTCATGAGCTTCCCCTCCATTCGATGAGCAGAGGCGAGTCGAATCATGGTTCATCCGATTTCCCTTCTCATTCAAACGTTCATTTGACTATTAGTATATACAATTGTGTTTCCAATGGTCAAACAATTGTTTGAATGTTTAATAAAAAAACGCTGAATTCGTTCAGCGTTTTCTAAAGTAGTGTTAACAACAGGAGTTATTTTTAATTTGAAGCTCAGTTGGTTGTGGATTACAGCAGGAAACAGTAGTGATCAAAGCTTCTACATCCCCTTTTGTATAGAAGAATTCCCATTCGTTTCCGTCAGGATCTGTAACCCAAAATTTATCTTGCGCTGCATAACAACAGGTAACGTCCATCTCCTCTCTAGCAAAAAATCCTAATTTTTCTAAACGATTTTTATGATGAAGAACAATTTCATGAGTTTCAACTTGAAATCCAAAATGACCCACCTGATTACCTGAGACTTCATCTTTTAAATTTAAGGTGAAATTAAGAGCAGGATCATCGAGTAAGAATTTGGCGTAGTCTGACTTTACTTTTACTGGTTCTGTATTAAATACTTTTGTGTAAAATTCTATTGACTTATTTAAATTCGTTACATTAATACCAACATGCATTTTCATGCTAACCCCTCCATTTTACTAATTTTAGGCACAAGAAGAAATCTGATCATTTTTACTACTAGACATATTACTATCAACAGGTGCACTCGCAGCAAGGCTTTATGGGAAGATTTGAATGCACAATGATTTCCTTTTGGTCGTTTATTTCGGTCCCATTATTGTAATATTTCCAGGTATTTTGCACATTTCTTTCTGTTTCTTCCTTACGTAATTTCAACAAGCTATATACGGTATACTCATTAAACATACTGGATTCCTCCTAAATCAAATAATATTGATATATTAATCAAAAAAAATTGATATATAGTTGAAAAAAATTAACAAAAGGGTTTAAACACACAACATAGTTCGTGTGATAACAAATGGTTGAGTTCTTCTTGATTTAGTTCATAATAACTCCATGTTCCGCGTGTTTCTTTTGTAATAATGTTAGCCTCTAATAAGATCTTTAAATGGTAAGATAGCTTTGACTGGGCCATATCAACCAGCGGAGCGAGATCGCAAACACACATTGCACCTTTTTGAGTTAAAATATTCATGATCTGTAATCTCTTTTTATCAGCAATCGCTTTAAATTTTAACTCATATTTTTCAAAGAATGAATCAATTGAAATGTCTTGTAATTGTATTTCTTCCATCACTTTTTTCACCCTCTTTTTAAATCAATTAATCTTGATGTATATATCATATATCCAATATTTTCATATGTCAATTACTTAAATCAAAATTTTTTGATTAATTAAGTGCAATTAGAAAACTAACAAAACAGTAGTTGTAGTTGAATGAAAAAAGGTAATCAGTGCTTATCACTAATTACCCCATTCCCATATTTCATAAACGTTCTATTCCCCAGTTTCGGCAAATCGTTTAATGCGATCTCCGATTTCATCACGGACGCGTTGGAAAAATGCCCATTTTTCTTCCTCTGTCCCTTCTGCTTTTGCTGGGTCGTCAAATCCCCAGTGAACTCGTTTCACATGTGGTGGTGTGACGGGACAATGATCGGCCGCATGTCCACATAAAGTCACCACTAAATCTGCATGATTAAGTATCTCTGGATCAATTACATCTGATGTTTGCTTGGAAATATCAATGCCTGCTTCACTCATAGCTTTTACTGCATTAGGGTTTAACCCATGAGCTTCAAGACCAGCACTTTTTACTTCCCATTCATCGCTTAAATGTTTTTTAGCCCAGCCTTCTGCCATTTGGCTTCGGCAAGAGTTCCCAGTGCATAAGAAATATATCGTTTTTTTGTTTTTCACGTTGTTTTCCACCTTTATTATTTTTCTAGGCTGCTTGATATTCAAAATACTTTCGTTTAAACCATAATGCGACGTTAACTAACGCTATCATGACTGGCACTTCTACTAGTGGACCAATGACGGCCGCGAAGGCTGCACCAGAATGAATCCCAAATACACCAACCGCTACTGCAATCGCTAATTCAAAATTATTACTTCCTGCTGTAAACGCAAGGGTTGTAGTTACAGGATAATTCGCTCCAATTTTCTTTCCCATATAAAATGATATAAAGAACATAAGTATAAAATAAATTAATAATGGAATTGCAATCCGTACTACATCTAAAGGCAAGGCTACAATAGTATCTCCTTTTAAAGAGAACATAATGATAATCGTAAATAGTAATGCAATTAATGTAATGGGACTGATTTTTGGGATAAAAACTTTCTCGTACCATTGTCTGCCCTTTGCTCTTACTAGCGTAAAGCGTGTGATCATTCCTGCAATAAAAGGAATACCCAAATAAATAAAGACTGATTTTGCAACTTCTAGCATGGTTATGTTTACAACCGCTCCTTCAAGCCCCACCCATTGTGGAATAACGGTAACAAACACATAGGCATACACGGAGAAGAATAGCATTTGGAAGATAGAGTTAAATGCAACTAAACCAGCAGCATACTCCCTATCTCCCTTAGCAAGGTCATTCCAAACGATAACCATGGCAATACAGCGTGCTAAACCAATCATGATGAGACCAACCATATATTCTGGTTTATCAGGAAGAAAGATGATTGCTAATAAAAACATAAGAATTGGACCAATGATCCAGTTTTGAACAAGAGATAATACTAGGACCTTTACATCCTTAAAAACTCTTCCAATTTCCTCATAACGTACTTTGGCTAATGGAGGGTACATCATTAAAATGAGACCAATCGCAAGTGGAATCGATGTTGTACCTACCTACAACCTGTTCATACCCTCAACAAAATTAGGAAAAACAAAACCTAAACCTATCCCTAATGCCATCGCAAGAAATATCCATAACGTTAGGTACCTATCTAAAAACGATAGACGTTTTTTCTCTGTATTACTCACTTTTTTCACTCCTCGTTAGCACCCACAGCGAACCGTTGGATTGCTTTGTTCAATGATTTTGATTTTATCTATCTGTTCTGGAACATGACTCATAATCGTTTCAACCAGCCCGTAAAATTCACATTGTTGGTTGAGAGAATAATATATCCACTGACCTCTCCTCTCTTCCTTTACCAGCCCTGCATCTTTTAATTTACGAAGATGCTGACTGATCGATGGCTGACTTGTATCAAACACTTCCAAAAATTCACATACACAACATTCCCGTTTTTGTAAAATAGCAACGATTGTTAAGCGTGTTTTATCTCCTAATAGTTTTAGAACGTTAGCCGCCTTTTCTAATTCAACTTTTGCTTGGAACACCATGAACACCACCTATTAACATATAACTATTTACTTATATAGTAGAACAAGTGTCAATTGAATTCAAGTCCTATTCAATTTCTAGTGATATGGCAGAATATTCAACCGCACTGTAAGAAATCCTATTATTATATGGAGGTGAAACTAAATGAAAAAACTGCTCTATGGTATAGTTTGTATTGCCTTCCTTGGCTTTCTCACAGCTTGCGGCGGCGGTGACGATGATGCTGACCAAAATACAACACCTACTAAGGAACAGGCTGGGGATGAGCAAACAGCGGATGCAGGTGACGGAGATGCCCTTTTTCAGCAAAACTGTTCTTCATGTCATGGCGGGGACTTAAAAAGTGGAGGAGCTCCAGACCTAGACAAGATTGGCTCTAAATACTCAAAAGATGAAATTGAAGAAATTATTGTAAATGGTAAAGGCGGTATGCCTGGAGGAATCCTTTCAGGCGAAGATGCAGATGCTGTAGCTTCTTGGCTTGCAGAGAAAAAATAAGCAGGAAAAACCAGATGGAAAATCCAATCTGGTTTTTTATTTATATAAAGTTTCCTAAAATCTAATTATTTGATAGATGAAATAGTTTACACTACAATTAAGGTGTTTTATAACACATTTAAAAGTATAAAAGGAGCACAACATGAAACCAAAAGTACTAGTTCTTTTCTTCATAGCTATTCTAGTATTATCAGCATGTGGACAAAAGACACTCAGCGAGCCGATCACCTTACATAATCAAGACCAGAAAGAAGTAACTTTTCCATTAGAAAAACCCACAGTATTCTTTTTTATTACTACCTACACCTGAGGACTCTGCCAACAGCAGCTAGTTCAGCTGCATGAAAATCTCGGTAAATTAGAAGGCATGGATGTAGAAATGTTTGTTATTAGCAAAGACTTACCTGAAGAACAGCTTCAACTATACAAAGAATTAGAAGGCATATATGGTAAAAGTCTCTCCTTCATTTCTGATCCTGATTTAGAATTAATAGACCACATGGGCATGAAAAATGGTGATGTAGCTTATCGAGGCTACGGAATGCTCGATCAAAACGGGAAAGTCGTTTTTAAAACAGTTAATGATCACTGGGGCGAGCAAATTGATAAAACAATTGAAGAAATCAAGGATGAATATAATAATCTTAAATAGATTATCTCTTGTTAATCCCACCTGCAACAAGCCGCAATCAACCTCGATTGCGGCTTGTTGTTTTTCCAAGGCCTGTTATTGTATAGATTGATGTTTAATGGAGGGTCTTGAGGTTTAATCACCCAAGTCGTCAGAAGGACTATTCCTTAATCCCAGGTCTTAAGGACAAATCTCTCAAGCTGCCAGAAAGATTTGTACTTAATCCGGGGTCTTGAGGACTAATCGTACCGCTTGGCTGAAGGATTAGTCCTTAATCCAAGGTCTTGAGGACAAATCTCTCAAGCTGCCAAAAAGATTTGTACTTAATCCGGGGTCTTGAGGACTAATCGCACGGCTTGGCAGAAGGATTAGTCCTTAATCCATGGTCTTGAGGACAAATCTCTCAAGCTGGCAGAAAGATTTGTACTTAATCCGGGGTCTTGAGGACTAATCGCACGGCTTGGCTGAAGGATTAGTCCTTAATCCAAGGTCTTGAAGACAAATCTCTCAAGGCTGCCAGAAAGATTTGTACTTAATCCGGGGTCTTGAGGACTAATCGCACGGCTTGGCTGAAGGATTAGTCCTTAATCCCAGGTCTTGAAGACAAATCTCTCAAGCGATTAGTGGGATTTGTCCTGAATCTAGGGTCTTGTACAAAAAGCAACAATCTTTATGAAAACAGCCTTTTCCAAATACCGTGGAACTATAACTAGAAGGAAACGTCTAACTAAATAGAGGGGTGATGGAGTGAAAAAATCGAGTCTGCTTATTTTGCTATTAATTGTATTAACCGGTTGTCGTTCAACACCATTTGGCGGTCACGCTGTGATTGACTGGGTTGATTTCATTAAGTGGGAAGACATTGAATACAACGGTATTTACTCTGGTGTTTTAGCCGATGAAAAATTCATTGGGGAAAAACTCGGTACTGTTAAATATAAAGTCGCTGACAACGTAACCAATCCAAATTACAAAATTAGAAATGGTGATGCTGCCTTTCATGAAAAAGGAACCGAGATTTTCACCATTCATGGGCAGCCCAATCTAATAGCCGTAAAGGATGCCAG
Source organism: Neobacillus driksii (assembly GCF_013409995.1). Taxonomy (GTDB): domain Bacteria; phylum Bacillota; class Bacilli; order Bacillales; family Cytobacillaceae; genus Neobacillus; species Neobacillus driksii. The sequence goes on along the minus strand of NZ_JACCBX010000002.1, from coordinate 58,216 downwards.
CCAAATAAACGGTTATAGAGTTTATTATTCTCGAGACGAAACAGAACAACAATGGCATTTTAAGAATGTGCCACTTGATAAAGTGAATAAAATAGAGATTTATCAACCTTATACCTCTGCAGGTAATAAATTACTAAGTACTTATACCAATCATGAAGAGCTAAAACACATTCTTGAACTATTAAAAAATAGTGAAGAGTCACCAAATTTCTCCCCAAATACCGAAAAAGGTGACCCTGACTACTTTCAAATTGTTTTGTATACTGACCAACCTATAGCTTATAAATTTGATTTACAATTTGATGGTGCCACCTACTATTGGTACCCAGGGGATCCTGCAATTTTATCAAATGAAATCGAAACATATCTTAAGAAAAAATAACAAGCTAATCGAATTGATTAGCTTGTTATTTTTATAATTTTCGATACCATTTAGCTGCTGCTTCTACTTCTTGTCTAGTCAATTGATGACCATAATTCTCCCAATGCAGGACAACCTCTGCATTGGCATTCTCTAATAAAGATTGAAGTTCAGATGATTCCGATGGCGGGCAAATGGGATCGTTTGTTCCTGCTGCGATAAATACCTTCTTACCTGTTAAATCAGGAAGGTCTATTCCTCTTCTAGGCACCATTGGATGATGGAGAATACCACCTTTTAATGAGTTTTGATAGTGGAATAGTAAGCTTGCTGCGATGTTTGCTCCGTTAGAGTACCCGATCGCAATGATATTATCACGGTCGAATTCATATTTCACGGCCGCTTCATCTAAGAACTCGTTTAATTCCTTTGTTCGGTTTAGGAGGTCTTCTTCATCAAACACGCCTTCTGCTAATCTTCGGAAAAATCGCGGCATTCCATTTTCTAACACATTTCCGCGGACACTTAATACAGACGCTTCATCATCAATCATTCCAGCTAATGGCAGAAGGTCTAATTCATTTCCACCTGTACCATGTAGCAGTAGAAAAATTGGTTTTGTTGCATCTTTTCCCTTATTAAATATGTGTTTCATCATTATCCCCCTTTAAAACGCGAACCACCACAGGCGGTAAGGTTTCCTTTAATTCATCTCGTTTTGATTCTAACCATGATGGTAACATGAGATTTTTTCCAAGTTCAGCGGCTGATTCATCCACCGTAAAGCCTGGTGGATCGGTTGCTATTTCAAATAGGATGCCGCCTTCTTCATGAAAATAAAGTGCTTTGAAATAGTTCCGATCGAGAATTTCAGTAGGATAATATCCCTTGTCCTGGATGCGTGTTCTCCACCTGACATGATCCTCTTCATTTCTTGCTCTCCATGCAATATGGTGAACCGTTCCTGCCCCCATCAGACCACGGACAGAAGGATTTAGCTTAATATCAATGGTATTACCTGCTTCGGATTTAAATCTAAGAAATTCATTCTCTTGTCCTATACATTTAAGTCCCAATATATTCTCAAGAACATCAGCCGTTTTATGTGGCTGAGCAGAAAAAAGAACAGCACCACCCAACCCTTTTATTGCATACTCTTTTGTGACTCCTCCGAATTCCCATGTATTACGTGATCCTTCATTTCTCTCAACCAATTCGATTTTTAGTCCATCTGGATCTGCGAAGCTCAAGTATTCTTCACCAAAACGCAAGGATGAAGAGTACTCAATATTAAAATTTTGTAATCGATGCTCCCAAAATGGATAGGAACCAGGTGGTATCATATAGCTTGTCACTCCAACCTGCCCAGTACCTATGCGGCCTTTTAACTGATTAGCCCATGGAAAAAAGGTAATAACTGTTCCGGGCTCTCCTGTATCATTTCCAAAATATAGATGATAGACTTCTGGTCGGTCAAAATTTATCGTTTTTTTTACAAGCCTTAACCCCAGAACACCAGCATAAAAGTCAATATTTCTTTGAGCATCGTTTACCATTGCTGTGATATGATGAATACCTGCTGTTTGTTGCACCACTATCCTCTCCATTTCAAAAGGAATCATTTAGGCCGTTCTATTGAAAATATTTCACCTATCTTTGCATAATTCGTACCAGCCAATCTGCTTACAGCTCCTAAACCAATGGGATCAATTCTCCCTTTTTCATAGATTTTTTCCTCTATATGAAATTGAATGACTTTCCCTATGATCAAATCAACTCCTGAAGAATCTTGCCCGCCAAGTTCGAGCGACTGTTCTAATATACACTCCATTCGGATTTTCGCTTCTTTTACACTTGGCACAGAAATCTTTACGCTTTCTACTAGGGTGAGATTGGCTAATTCAATTTCACTTTCATTAGGCGGTAAACTTGCTGCGGTTTTATTAATTTCTTCAACATTATCTTCATCGACTACATGAACCACAAATTCTTTTAACCCGATAATGTTTCGTGCTGTATCCTTTTGTCTTCCCGCAGATCGCTGAATCGCCAAAGAAATCATAGGGGGATTAGATGAAACAATATTAAAATAACTAAAAGGCGCACCGTTTACTATACCTTCATCAGATAGAGTAGTAACAAATGCAATAGGTCTAGGAACAATACTACCGATCAAAAATTTATAATTTTCTCGTTCGGTATTTTTTGAAGGATCAATTGAAAGCAAAAGAAATCACTCCTCTTATTCTAATTCTCTTACTTTAAATGGTAGCAAACCTTTTTCAATCTGTCCTCTATGCGGCTCATACTGTTCTGGCAGCATTAATTTTTCACCCATTGTACCCTGTGTTTCATCATGGGCAAACCCTGGGGGATCTGTGGCGATTTCAAAAAGGATTTCGCCATGCTCTCTAAAATAAATGGCATTAAAGTAGTTCCTATCCTGAACCGGAGTGACACCATATCCATTTGCTGCAACATACTTTTGCCAATCTAATTGATCCTTGTCGTCAATGGCACGCCAAGCAATATGGTGGACCGTTCCTACCCCCATTGTTCCCCGCCCGATTGGAGTTAATTTTAGGTCAATGACATTACCGATATCTGCTGATGAGCGAAAACGAGTGAAATCTCCTTCGCTGCCGATAAGCTCTAATCCCATAACCTTTTCTAACAATTCTGCAGTTTTTTCGGGCTGAGTTGATAAGAGTGTTGCCCCGCCGAACCCTTTGATCGCAACTTCGGGGGTGACGTCACCAAATTTCCACGGATTGGTTTCCCCTCCTTCTCGTTCAACAAGTTCCAAATGAAGTCCATGAGGGTCATCGAATTCCAAATACTGCTCTCCGAATCGTTCCATTTCTGTGTACGAAACATTAAACTTTTCTAGCCGCTTCTTCCAAAATTCAAACGAACCTTTTGGAATGGCATAAGAGGTTACCCCTACTTGACCATCACCGATTCTTCCCTGTCGTGCACCTGCCCATGGGAAAAAGGTAATAATGGTTCCAGGTTTCCCGCCTTCATTCCCGAAATAAAGATGATACGTACCTGGATCATCAAAGTTAACCGTTTGTTTTACTAAGCGCAATCCTAAAACACCTGCATAGAAGTCTACATTCTCCTGTGGATGTCCCACGATTGCAGTGATATGGTGAATACCCATTGTTTGTTTAATCATTTATTTTCTCCTTTTTAATGAAATTGATCTAAATTTATTTGATAATTTATTTTACCCTATTGATTCGTTTTATCGCATTTAATTACTTTGATTAAAGAATCTTTAAGTCGAGATATTTTAGAATAAAAAATAATCTATAGTAAATTGTCCCGGTCCAATTAAAGCAACACCGATAGCCACCACAAGTAGTGTTAAGTTAAATTCATACCCATTTTGTGTTGCCCATAATCCATTTGCTGCGTGCACTTTAATAATTGCCATAACCATCGTACCGGCTATCAAAATTCCTGCTAGCGGAGTAAGAAGTCCTAAAGCGAATAAGATACCACCAATCAATTCAGTTAAGCCAGCCATAACCGCCATTGTGACACCTGGTTTAATTCCAATCGATTCAAACCAACCACCAGTTCCTTTTATACCATAACCACCGAACCAGCCAAACAATTTTTGTGCACCATGACCTATAAATAAAACACCAATTACCAATCTAATTAATAACAATCCTACATTTATCATTTTCATTTCCTCCTAATATTTTATCTTGAATTCGAGACATTTATCAAAAAAATTAAACCTTTACTCTACTCTGCACTTTTTTCAGAAGCGAAACCATTGTTTCTGCTTCTTTATCCCCCAACGAGTGAAATATATGATCGACCAATTCCTGATGTTTAGGCATGATTTCCTTCATCAACTGGAATCCATCATCAGTTAAAGTAACATGTATGATTCGGCGATCTTCAGGACAATCATTTCGACTCAACAAGCCTCTTTTTTCTAATTTATCAATAACATATGTCATTGAACCACTTGATATTAGTATGCGATTTCCTATCTGCTGAATGTTTTGTTTTCCTTGTAAAAATAGTACTTCTAAAACGGAAAATTCGGTAACACTCAATTTGTAATTCAACATTTCATCTCTAATGCGTTCCTGAATAGCCTTTGAAGTTTGCATCATTAACAAAAATGGCTGGTTAGTGCATTTGTACTCCATTTAATCACCTCCTAAAAAAATTTGAATTAAGATATCTTGAATATGAGATAATTGTAATACATGTTTTCATGTCAGTCAATAACCTTTTGAATATAAATTGTAGATATCCTTAGATTAAGTGTAGATTCCCAGTCAAAGTGTGTAGATATATGCCAAACATGTGTAGATATATTGAATTTTGTGTAGATATATTAATGAACTGTGTAGATATCCTAAAATCTACAATAAAAAAGCGAAATCCCCGTGGATTTCGCATTCGGTATTATTTATAAACTAGCGGCTGAATGGTTTCGTTATCACCTATGAGAGTGATTTCACTATATGGTGTTGAATCTCCCACCTTAGAAAATGCACCAATGAAACTTCCATTTCCTACAACAGAGCGATATATCTCTGCATTTTCCCCTATTATAGTGTTAGGTAATATTACCGAATCCTTTATGATTGCCCCTTTACCAACTGTTACTCCATAAAATAAAACAGAATTTTCAACCTCTCCATAAACCTTGCAGCCTTCACTTATAATCGATTGGTGTAAGGAGGCTTTTCCATCCAAATACATGGGTGGCTGGCTTATCCCGTTCGTATAAATAATCCATTCTTCATTTTTTAAAATTGGGTTCGTGTTTACCGATAGAAGATCCATATGTGCTTCCCAAAAGCTTTGGACGGTTCCAACATCCTTCCAATAACCCTTAAAGTGATAGGCATGTAAATGGCAGTTTTCTTGAAGCATAGATGGGATAACATCTTTGCCAAAATCCTTCGAGGAAAAAGGATTGTTTTCTTCTTTTTCGAGAAATTTCTTCAGAATTGGCCAGTTAAATAAATAGATTCCCATTGAAGCAAGATTTGACTTTGGATAAACAGGCTTTTCCTCAAACTCGATAATCTGATTCGTTTCTGAATCAATATTTATAATTCCGAATCTGCTGGCTTCACTCCATGGGACTTGATTAACAGAAATGGTTGCATCCGCTCCAGACCGTTTGTGCTCTTTTACCATATGACTGTAATCCATTTTATAAATGTGATCGCCCGAGAGGATCAGTACATATTCTGGATTTTGACTTTCAATATATCGGAGGTTCTCGTAAACAGCATGTGCAGTACCTTCATAGGTACTTTCTGTATTGTCACTTTGATTAGGCTGAAGGATAGCTACTCCCCCAATTTTTCGATTGAGTCCCCACTTTTCTCCATTTTCTATATAATTTTGAAGTGTCTCTTGTTTATATTGAGTTAAGATCCCAACCGTATCAATGCTAGAGTTCTTACAATTACTTAACGCGAAATCTATGATCCGGTATTTACCTCCAAAAGGGACAGCTGGCTTTGCTACGTTGCGAGTTAATTCCTTTAGTCTTGTTCCTTTTCCGCCTGCTAACAACATGGCAATGCATTGTTTTTTGGTCATTTCTACCACCTCTTTCATTGACAAATTTGCATATGTAATACTATTTGCCCTCATTGTAGCACCTGTACTTCAGGGAACACATCAATAAATTGCGACGGTTAAAATCTATATTCGACTAAAATCCTTTTTACCTTCAAAAATAAACAAAATATAGTAATTAGCTGGTAGGGTATACAAAGTGTTTATGTCGAATCCTATCGATGTAATAATTGAAAAATATGAAGATATTGTGAATGAACATTTAAATAAAAAAACACGCTGAATCTATTATCATCAGCGTGTGAACCAATCTATTAATGACCGACAGCTTTTTCAAGACCGCCTGGTTTATTATGAACTGCTAATTTTTCTACTAATTTATTACTCTCTTTATTCAGACCGATTAACTTTACTTTCGTTCCATTTTGGTGGTATTTAATGACCACTTTATCAATAGCGCCAACAGCCGAATCATCCCATAAATGTGCTTGTGTTAAATCAATAGTTACTTCATTTACATCCTCATTGAAGTTAAAGTTTTCAACAAAGTCTGTAACAGATGCAAAAAACAATTGACCTGAGACAGTATATTCTTTTTTATGTGATCCCTTCGAAGATAAGGTAGTTACCTTAACTTTTGAAATCTTGGAAGCAAAGAAAATCGCACTTAATAAGATTCCTACTAACACACCCTTTGATAAATCATGTGTCATTAGAACTGTTCCAACCGTTGCAATCATGACGATTGTATCGGAAATCGGGGTCTTGTGGATGTTTCTAAGTGATGACCAATCAAATGTCCCAATAGAAACCATGAACATAACCCCAACTAATGCTGCCATTGGAATTTGCACCAAGAAATCATTTAACAGGATAATTAGCACCATTAGAAAGACACCAGCCACAAACGCTGATAATCTTCCACGGCCGCCGGATTTCACATTAATGACAGACTGTCCAATCATCGCACAGCCTGCCAAACCGCCGAAGAATCCTGAAACAATATTGGCAATGCCCTGTCCTCTTGCTTCCTTATTCTTGTCACTCGTTGTATCCGTCATATCGTCGACAATCGAAGCAGTTAATAAGGATTCAACCAAGCCCACGATGGCAATCGATAGTGAATAAGGGAAAATGATTTGTAATGTTTCAAACGTAAACGGAATATCAGGAATTAAGAAAAAGGGCAAAGTTTGAGACAATTCCCCCATGTCTCCAATCGTCCGAACGCCGCTGCCCGTCATAACCGCAATAATCGTAATCGTTATGATTGCAACTAATGGCGATGGAACAACCTTTGTTAAGCGAGGAAAGATATAGATAATAGCTAAAGCTCCTGCTACCATTGCATACATTGCCCATGATTCTCCAACAAAGTGTGTTAATTGGGCTGAAAAAATTAAAATGGCTAGTGCGTTTACGAAACCAATCATAACGGATCGCGGTACAAATTTCATTAATCGTCCTAATTTGAGAACGCCCATTATGATTTGAATGACTCCTGTAAGGATCGTTGCAGCTAATAAGTACTGTAACCCATAGTCTGCCACCAACGTGACCATTACTAGGGCTGTGGCACCTGTTGCTGCCGAAATCATTCCAGGTCTTCCCCCGACAAATGCGATGACAACGGCAATACAGAATGACGCATACAAACCGATCATCGGGTCAACGCCTGCAATAAGCGAAAAGGCAATGGCCTCAGGAATTAAAGCCATTGCTACCACGATCCCGGACAATATATCTCCTTTAATATTACCGAACCATTCATTTTTAATTGTGTTAAGGTTCATGAAGCACCTCTTTCTATTTTTTACTTTGACTTTTAACTCGTATGAAAGTCGGGTCCGTTGTGAACAAAACACAGTATATATGATTGTGACAAATTTGTGAAATTTAATGTATACGTACTTATTTATCCTTTTTGCTGTTTTTCTTAATCATTCTCTCGGTTTCACCTTAATTGATGAAATATAAAAACATAGGTGGGTCTTATGTTCTCTTGGATTTTACTTAAATAAGATGTCTTGTCCTTAATCGGGTAATCAGTCAGTTAAATAAGCGGAGATTTTCCGGTTAAATTCAGAATAAAGCTCGTTTTGGGGAAAATAAGCGGAGGATTTCCGCTTATGCAAAGCAAAATCTCTCATCTTCGAATTTCTTGAGTCAATAGGCGGAATTTCTCCGTCTATTTAAGCCTTTTTTAATAATAATTTCTAATTAAGCGGAATTTCTCCGTTTATTTATCTGACCGGGTGCTTAATCTAACCTGATCTCCCAACGATAAGTGCTGACCTCTGATTTAACCTCGTTAAATAAAGAAAAAGACGTATGCCGATTCATACGTCAATTGTTTTTTGCTATTGCAGATTCTTTTTCAAAATTTCATGTAAGTCCGACCAATTTAGAATTCGGGGATAGTGTAAATGTCGGTTATAGGATTGGTCCCTTACAAACACTTTTAACGAATCGTGAGTCAATGTATCTAAAACTTCAGCCTTGTCATCAAAGTAATAGTCTAGTTTTAATTCTTTGATAATCTGCACCTTTTCATGATCCTGCATTCCATAGAAAAACCGGTCATCCCTAACAGGAAAGCCCTGCTCTTTCATCCATTTTTTCGTCCGCTCTCCATGTTCTTTTGGCCGAGCGGTTATGTAATAGATTTCATGCCCTTTTCTTTCAAGTTCTTGTAATGTCTCAACCGCATTTGGAAAAGGAGGACAGTCTGTATAGTAAATCTCTTCTAATGAGGATTTCCACATTTGACTTCCCTCTTCATTACTTAAACCAAAAGGCTCATGAATTTCCACTCTTTTTAATGCATGGAATACTTCAGATGGTACATTTTTGTTTAGCTTTTTATTGTAAATAGTAAATGCATGTTCTCTTAAGTTGATTAATGTATCATCAATATCAAAACCAAATTTCATCTTATAATCCCTCATTTGAGTAAATCGGATATCCAGTAAATTTATAATCAGGGCCAATTGGCTGGACAGATAGGCCTGCTAATTGAACTGCATCTTTCATTTTATCCATCCCTGCCCCTGCTAAAAACGAGGGAGCACTGCTGCCGCCAATAATTTTTGGCGCTACATATAAAACTACTTTATCAATTAATTTATTTTCAAGGAATGCCCAGTTAACCGTGCCTCCTCCTTCAATTAATACAGAGGAAACAAGCTTCTCTCCCAAAATTTGAAGGACCTCGGTTGGATTAACATGCTTTGATCCGCTCGTTGGAAAAATAGGAATTCCTGAACTTTCTAATACCCTGGCTTTTTCTTTATCATAATTTTCGCTTGTAAATATCCATGTTTCGGCTAGGTTATCCGTCAGCACCTTAGATTCTAATGGAATTCTTAAAGTAGAATCCAAAACGATTCGAATAGGATTCCGCCCATTTGGTATCCTGGTCGTAAGCTCTGGATCATCCTTTATAACCGTGTTAACGCCAACAAGAATCCCCATATTCTCATTTCGAACGTGATGGACATCTTTTCGCGCTTCTTCAGAAGTAATCCATTTACTATCAAACGAATGGGTGGCAATTTTCCCATCTAGGGTAATGCCTGCTTTCAACGTCACAAAAGGTGTTTTCTCTACAATGAACTTATTAAATACTTCATTCATTCTTTGTGATTCATCCTGACGTACACCAATAATCACTTCGATACCGGCATCCTCGAGAATTTTTACACCATTCCCTGAGACAACTGGATTTGGGTCAAGGGTAGCAATGACAACCTTTTTAATCCCTGCTTCGACAATCGCTACAGCACAAGGTCCAGTCCTTCCATGGTGGGAACATGGTTCAAGAGTAACGTAAATGGTTCCGCCTCTTGCTTTTTCACCAGCCATTCGAATGGCGTGGATCTCAGCATGCGGTTCACCAGCCTTCAAGTGAGTACCTATTCCTACTATTCGGTTATCATTAACAATGACAGAACCAACCAACGGATTGGGGTCAGTCTGACCCTTCATCGCCTGCGCATTATTTATAGCTAAATCCATGTAAAATTCATGATTAGTCATTTGGACAAGTCCCTTCGTCCTCTTCTAGATGTCCAGACTTATTAATCTTTGTCTGCAAATACTTCTCATTATACTCGGAAATATCTCCCCAAAGCGGCTGTCTGCCCGAAACTTGTAATCCAGCTTCTTTTAAAGCATTCAATTTTTTAGGATTGTTTGTCATTAAAGTAACCGGTTTTTGACGGATAGCCTTTAATACTTGAATTGCGTCGCTATAGTTTCTGGAGTCATCTACAAATCCAAGACCTTCATTTGCCTCAACTGTGTCATAGCCGTTTTCTTGAAGTACATAAGCCATTGCCTTACTAAACAAGCCAATACCTCTTCCTTCGTGGTTAGCTAAATAGAACAAGGCACCTGTTCCATGTTCTTGAATCATTTTCATTGATTTTTTTAGCTGGTAGCCGCAATCACATCGTTTACTTCCAAAAATATCTCCGGTATGACAAATCGAATGCATACGAATAATCGCATCCTCTGCATACTCAAAGTCCCCATAAACTAAGACACTTGACTGTTGTAATTCAGCTAAGTTAGAAGAGGATAATTTATCAATAATTCTTTCGAAATCCTCTGTAACCTCATTACAATTTAACCAGCAGTACCATTTGAACTCCACTGTTTCACCGTAAAGATTAACGGGAAGTTTAATAGGACCCACTAAATAAATGGCACCTTGCTCCGTACGAATTAATTGGATTTTATCTTCTAATACTGAAAGTACTTTAGAATCCAGACTTTGTTTCATGTATATATCCCCTTTTTTTAATTAGTTTGCCGTATCCATTTTTATTTCATGCTTATGGATTGATGAACATGAGGTATTTTTCCCATTACTTAAGAAGGAGCAATCCGTAATGACTGCTCCCGATAAGCTTTATTTTATTATCAATCCTAATAATCGTGCAAATCCTAAGCCTTGCTCCGCTGTAACTTCACAGCCCGCGAGGTCTTTTATCGAAACATTGATGGTATCAAAGGTGCAGCTGCTCAAATCTATCCCTTTCAAAGGGGTTTGTTCAAAGTTGGCTTCATTTAGATCACAGTCATTAAAAGCTACCTTATTAAATTTGGATTCATAATAGTCAGCATTGCGAAGTGAACAAGAATTGAAGTTGACCTGCTTAAGTTTGGCATAACCAAACGAAATCATATTTGCATTACAATTTTCAAATAAAACGTTCCCAAGCGAAGCGTCTGAAAGATTAAGCCCTAAAATTTTAGACTCTATAAATTCTACCCGATGAATGCTGCCATCACTAAAATCCGTGTTCGATAAATCACAGTGATCAAAGATAACATCTGTTAATTCTATACTTTTAAAAGAAACATCCAAAAAAGTAACATTTTTAAAAATGACTTGTTCAAAACGTATTCTATGTATTTCTTCGCTCAAAATAGAACAATCACTTATGATACACATTTCATAATAAGGATCTTCCATTGGTTGAAACGTTCTAGCTGTTAAACCATCTGGTATTTTTGGCTGTTGAATTTTTATTGTTTTCGACATTTTCTTCCTACCTGCCCATTCATCTCATCTAAAAGAAAAGACCTTTGTCAAAACAAAGGTCTTCTTCAAGTCCTATTCACCTAAATCCACATTGTGGTACACTTGTTGAACATCTTCAAGGTCTTCCAACGCATCAATCATTTTTTCGAACTTTGCTTGAGCGTCTTCTGGCAGTGTCACTTCGTTTTGAGCAAGCATTGTTAATTCTGCAACTGTAAATTCAGTGATACCCGCATTTTTAAATGCTTCTTGAACAGCATGGAACTGATCAGGCTCAGCATAAACGATAACAGATTCATCTTCTTCGATAATGTCACGAACATCTACATCCGCTTCCATTAAGATTTCTAGAACTTCTTCCTCTGTTTTACCTTCAAGACCAATAACCGCTGTTGGGTCAAACATATAGGCCACAGATCCGCTGACACCCATGTTTCCGCCATTCTTACCAAATGCCGCACGTACGTCAGAAGCTGTTCGGTTCACGTTATTGGTTAACGCATCCACGATGACCATTGATCCGTTAGGTCCAAAACCTTCATAACGGAGTTCAGAGTAGCTTTCTTCTGATCCGCCTTTTGCTTTGTCTATCGCACGGTCAATGATGTGTCTAGGTACATTGTAGGTTTTCGCACGTTCTAAAACGAACTTTAATGCCTGGTTTGATTCAGGATTCGGTTCGCCTCTTCTCGCTGCAACATAAATTTCAACTCCAAATTTTGCATAAATACGACTTGTATTTGCATCCTTTGAGGCTTTCTTTTCTTTAATATTGTTCCATTTACGGCCCATTCTGTCCACTCACTTTCAACTTTGGCTCTACATAAAAATAGTAATAGAAATAGATTACATCTTCAACCATTTTCTAAAATATTATACCGTAAAAGGGAAATTTGTTAAGTATTTATGATTAATAGGTATAACTGTTATCAAAAAAATCAGGAAGGTAGGTTCCTGACTTTTTTAGGATAATTTTAGTTTTGTGATAAATTTAATTTCATTTTGAAATTTTTCTAGTATTTCTGCAAATGATGAATTGATTAATAGCGGGAAAAGATTTTCGAGTGCTTCCTCATAATTTTGCCCTAACGCTTCACGCAAAAGAACATATTCATGAAATAACAACGCTTTCTCAAAATCAATCCCAAGATCATATAAGCCTCGAAACAAAGTCTCCTTTGGGATTTGTTTAATTTTTTTATAAATTTTTTCATTTTTTTCAATAAACTTTTCTTCTAGATATCGTGTTACATAATCTCGATATACCATTTGCCCAATATCATTTGTTTCTTTTTTTGTATGATTAAAGCCAATCACACGGCCTTCCTTTTGCTCACGAATAATAAAGGTTTTATTTCCTTTTAAATGTTGGATGAAATTTTTTACACTTTTATCAAACATTTTGTTAAATTGAATGATTTGATGGAGTTTTACTGCAAAGTCTGTATTTTCTTCGCCAACAACAAATAATCGATCGACAATAGGCAAAAGCTTTAATACTCCTTCAGAAAGCTGGCTTGAAGCATCATAAATAATAATATCGTACTCTTTTTTCATGTTTTTTACGATTCGTTTTTGTTCGGGAAGAGATAATTTAGAAAATTCATGGATGACCTCTTCAGAGAGACCTTCTTTTTCTAATGTACCATATGAAATAAATGCAGCTGATAAATCTGTATTCATTTTTAACCAATGATAAATAGATAATGATAATTCCGTAACACCTGATTTCGCCTTTGGCGAATAAAAGCCGACCAAGTACATTTTACTCACCTGCCTTTTATTACTATAGTATTGAAAGTAAGAAGTAAAGGTTAAAGACAAACCCTTGCTTCGTGCCTTTTTTTTAAAAAAGGCTCTCTATTAACAAAAAAGAATGACATCACGTAAATGTCATCCTTGATACCTAATATAAAAACATTATCCTGAAACTCTGGGGCTGCTTTCAAATCCGCCTCGCTTATGGGATCCATCACAAAAAGGTTTCTTATTCGATAGTCCGCATCTGCAAAGATATACTTTTCCTTTTTTCGGATATTCGTTACCTTCTGAAAATCACCGCTTACTTCTAACGGACCATTATCGGAGATTTTTATTTGATTATTCATGTCACTTACTCCCTTGTGTTTTTATTAGCGAATAAAATTCAGCACGAAGATCTGGTCGATTTTCATAGATTCCAAGAAGACTGGATGTTGTGGTAACGGTCTTCGCCTTCTTTATTCCTCTGCTGCACATACACATATGCTTCGCTTCTACCACCACAATGGTTCCTTCTGGATCCAATTCCTCTTCAATTGCTTCTGCTATCTGTGTCGTTAATCTTTCTTGAACTTGAAATCTTTTTGCGTAACCTTCCACTAATCGCCCCATCTTAGAAAGACCTGTAATTTTTTCTTTAGGAATATATCCAATATGTGCGACTCCAAAGAAAGGAGAAAAGTGATGTTCACATAATGAGTAAAACTCAATATCTTTTATTAGAATGAGACCTTTATGATGAATATCAAACGTTTTTTCTAAATGAATTTTCGGATCTACGTTGTACCCCTCTGTGTACTCAAGAAAAGCTTTAAGGACTCTAAACGGAGTATCCAGTAAACCATCACGCTCGGGGTCGTCGCCGCAAAGTTTAATTAATTGTTTTACTGCCTCTGAAAACTGAGTAACACTGGTAATGTTGCCATTTTCGCTATCAGTTAGCTGGTTAAATAAATGTGGATATTTTTTAGATAAAATCTGTAACTGCTCACTCTTCATGATCACATCATCCCTTTTTGGTTTTTAGGACTACTCATCCTCAATGATGATTCGAGGAGTGTTTTCACTAACAGGTTCATCCAAAAGAACCTGAAAAACACAACAACCATCACCATTCTGAAGTCGTTTCTCTCGCTTTACAGTACATCCTAATAAATGTGTTAAGACAGAAACACTTACACTACAAAGTATAGGTCGCTGCAATGCAACATTATGGAAGGGGCAGTTACGTTCAATCAGGGAATAAGTATGATTTTTATTTTCTATTTCCATAAATGAATCATCTTTTTTATAGAAATCCTTTAAAACATTTAGACGCTCGTCTGTGGGTAATCCTTTTAATTTTGGTTCCCACTGGACAATTCTTGATTCAATCATAGCGGAAAGTAAATGTTTTACTGCTTCTTCTCCTAGGGAATTTGCTAATGTATCTAAAACTTCAATCGTTAAGTGATCATAATTTTTTTCGAATAGATGTTCGCCTGCAGTTGTTAAGCGATACTGTAGTACAGGACGACCAACACCATTGTTTTCTGAATGTCGAGTCACCCATCCTTCTTTTTCTAATTGAAGAAGGTGCTGCCGTACTCCTTCACCACTTATATCTAAGACGGAAGCCAGCTCGCTCATTGATGAGGATCCGTTTTTTTTGATAAACTGTATGATTCTACGGCGCGGTTCTGACATTTGGTCAGCGCGGAAACTCATCATCTTCCCTCCCTTTGCTCTCTTCCCTAAAATATATTCAGGATGAGGTAGAATAGTTCAAGTTTTTCAATGGAAAACTTGGTTAATTAAAAAAAACACAAAAATACCCTTTCGTTAAGAAAGGGCTGTAGTTTACTAATTTAATAATATGGGTAACTGCTATATGGATAATAGCCTGGGTATGGTGCCGGATAAGGTGTTGCTACCGGATAAGGATAAGGATAAGGATATGCGCCATAGCCGGGTGAACCTATTGCTCCTGCAGCCAAACCTCCTAGTAAACCTCCTACAAATGGTGCTCCACCAAATCCTCCATATCCATAACCATGTCGAAAGTGCCCATGATGGTGCCCGCCGTGATGCCCGCCGTGATGTCCGCCGTGATGTCCGCCATGTGCCCTCCATGATGCCCTCCGTGATGCCCTCCATGGTGTCCACCAAACATTCTTAGATTTGTCATATTTCCGCATCCCCTTACTAAAAATCTTTTCTTTCAGTGTATGCGGGATAGATGTCTAGGGAATGGGCGAATCATTTTATTACTACTCTTCCTGAGGTTCTTTTTGAGGAAGTAACGCAAAGTTTGAAGCTGGCATCTGTACTTGATACTCATAGAAAACAGACATTAGCTCGAACCTAACCTGCCGAGAAGTTTCGAAGTAATCATCCGGATTCACTAAACCAACCACACAAAACTCATATCCGACATATTTAAGATTTGGATTTAAGTCTGTAATCCCAACGTACTGAAAGCATTCTTCAGGAGAGCCATCTTCTAGTCTTAATAAACTTTGATCAAGTTTTTCATTACAGGCAGCACAAACTGCTTCCAATAATTGCTTAATTCTCCGCGGATCTTCTTGATAGCTAACGGTTATTCTCTCGATTACACGCATTCGCCCTTTGTTATAATTTTGTATCGTCCTTATTTCCCCATGCGGAATTGTAAGAAGTTTACCAGACCATTCACGAATTTGCATAAAGCGTATCCCTATTTCTTCTATGGTCCCTGATATCTGTCCGTTGAATGTCACAAAATGACCAACTCGAAATTCTTTATCTGTTAATCGAATAAAGCCAAGAAGTATATCTTTTAACAATTGTTGTGCCGCAAAACCAACAATTACCCCTACAATCCCTGCACCCGCGAGAATGCCCTTAAGGTCTACAAATTGGCTGATTAGAAATATCAGCAGAATAATCCCAACTGCATATCTTAAGGTCGAGCGGATAACACCTTGGATGGTTTGTTCTACTTCTTCATCCAATAAATTAGACTTTCTAAAGAACCAATCCACTGATCGATTGATTAAATAAGTGCCAATCACCAAAAACAAAACCATAATCAATAATTTTAAGACTAAATACTCTTTTATGTATTCCGAAATATTTTGTGAGATTGACAAAAAATCCATAGTTCACGTCCTCGAATAGTATCCTTACTAATATTCCCTTAAAACAAAAAATGAATTGAACTTAATTTCTATTATAAAAGGAAACTTGGACTTACTAAAATAAGCCAACAGGTCTATAACGTTAGACCTGTTGGCACTAATGCAATTTACAATTATACACTTTATACAAATACTAGCAGCAGCCATAGGTATAGTCCTATAAGAGTAAAAACGAGCGTTGGCGGAATGACAATGATGGTGACTTTTATATAATCCATCCAGGTTATGGTAATCTTGTTTTTCTTCAAGATATCCATCCAAATTAATGTGGCAAGGGTACCAATCGGCAGGATTAAGGAACCGATATCACTCCCAATAATATTTGCTAAGTAAACGGTTTGTGTTAATAATGGTTTTAATCCCATCTCTGTTAATGCAAGTGTCGAAACCATTAATGCCGGGTGGTTATTAAATAGATTCGATAGGAATGCAGTTATGATTCCCATGGTAACGCTTGCGTGAAGTAAACTGCCATTTACAATAGAACTTAAATGTTCTACCAGAAGGGCTGTTAACCCAATATTGTGTAATCCATATATGATTACATACATACAGAAAGCGAAAATCAAGATATGCCAAGGTATTTTAAATAAAACGTCTTTTGGATTTTTCTTTAGGTGAATCCATCTCCAGATGAGTAAAATGATTGAACCTAATACGGCTATCAAAGAAACAGAGATATTCAAAAACGAAGCTACAAAAAGGCTGATTCTAACGATAAAGACAAAGATGAGCATTTGAATCATTAACTTCTTTTGTTTTTCAAACATATCCTCGTTTTTTCTTTGTAATGGGTGAAAACGATTGTTATTCAACAACGGCAGCGTATAAGAATGGAGTCGGATTTCTTTAGGGATGTCCTTCTTGAAAACGAGGAGTAGTAAATAAGCCAAAAATAGTAGTCCAAGAGTGGCTGGAACAAACATCATGGCTGTTTGAAGGTAAAGGTCCATACCAATAATTTTTAGCGCAATTAAATTAACAATATTACTTACTCCAATTGGAGCACTCGAAGCAGTCGCGATTAAGGCACCACTTAATAGGTATGGTATCTTTTGGCGGTTCTTTAAACCGATATTTTTAAATATAAGAATGAGAATAGGTGTGGTAATTAATATACTTCCGTCATTATTGAAAAACATTGTCATCAAAAAGCAAAGTAATAATGTATACCAGAATAAACGAATTCCGGACCCTTTTGATACTTTTAACATCAGTGCCGCCGTCCATCTAAAAAAGCCAAAACTTTCTAGTACAATCGCCATAACAATTGTTGCAATGATGGTTACAGCCGCCCCTGTGACTTTCGAGCCTATATCCATTAAGTCAGCTAGAGAAACGCTGCCGCTTAACATGACAATGACTGCACCAATGGTTGCAGGAATAGCCTCATTCATATTTTTCGGACGGATAAAAATCATCACCATGGTTAGAAAAAATGCCAATACGGTTATGATTACCGTCGATGGTTGATACATATATGTTAATTCTCTCCTTTCAATCTATATTAAAATTTCATTCTAAGAAATCTCCTTATCTTCTCTTCTCTTGTCCTTTGCTATATCATACGTAGGTTCTTAGAGGCTTGAACTAAACGAATATCTTGAATTTATGTAAATCAGCAAGTATCTAGTAATTTTCTTGAAATAATGGTTGGATTAACGTCTAATTTTTGTCAACTAAACCAATGCCTAGAGGGTTCTTTTATAGGCGACTATCATAAGAAATTACCTGGTACAACAAAAAACCGGTACTCCAGAGGTACCGGTTTGAGAATTATTATTTTTTTCCTTTTGAGTTTTTGCCTTTTCCTCCACCTGAACTGTGTCCGCCCTTGGATTCTTTACTGCCCTTGCTGCCGCCAGAGTGTTTACCGCCTTTAGATCCCTTGCTGCCGCCAGAGTGTTTACCGCCTTTAGATCCCTTGCTGCCGCCAGAGTGTTTACCGCCTTTAGATCCCTTGCTGCCGCCAGAGTGTTTAC
>NZ_JACCBX010000002.1:0-39730 GCF_013409995.1 Neobacillus driksii | reverse complement strand
TTACCGCCTTTAGATCCTTTGCTGCCGCCGGAGTGTTTACCGCCCTTGGATCCTTTGCTGCCGCCGGAGTGTTTACCGCCCTTGGATCCTTTGTTGCCGCCAGAGTGCTTATCGCCTTTGGATCCCTTGCTGCCGCCGGAGTGTTTTCCGCCTTTGGAGCCCTTGCTGCCGCCAGAGTGTTTACCGCCTTTGGAGCCCTTGCTGCCGCCAGAGTGTTTACCGCCTTTGGAGCCCTTGCTGCCGCCAGAGTGCTTATCGCCTTTGGAGCCCTTGCTGCCGCCAGAGTGCTTATCGCCTTTGGAGCCCTTGCTGCCGCCGGAGTGTTTACCGCCTTTGGAGCCCTTGCTGCCGCCGGAGTGTTTACCGCCTTTGGAGCCCTTGCTGCCGCCTGAGTGTTTACCGCCTTTGGAGCCCTTGCTGCCGCCGGAGTGTTTACCGCCTTTGGAGCCCTTGCTGTCGCCAGAGTGTTTGCCGCCTTTGGAGCCCTTGCTGCCGCCAGAGTGTTTACCGCCTTTGGATCCTTTGCTGCCACCGGAGTGTTTACCGCCTTTGGATCCTTTACTTCCACCAGAGCCATGAGAGCCTTTGGATCCTTTACTTCCGCCAGAGCCATGAGAGCCTTTAGATCCTTTACTTCCACCAGAGCCATGAGAGCCTTTGGATCCTTTACTTCCACCAGAGCCATGAGAGCCTTTGGAGCCCTTACTTCCACCGGAGCCATTAGAGCCTCTGGATCCTTTGCTGCCGCCTGAATTGTGTCTTCTTTTTTTACCTTTAGGACCTTTAGGACCTTTAGGACCTTTTTTACCACCCGATCCACTGGAACCCTTGGATCCTTTGCTGCCCTTACTTCCACCAGAGTCCTTGCTGCCTTTGCTTCCGCTGGAGTTTTTACCTCCATAACCATAACCGCCAGAAGACCCTTTACTTCCGCCAGAACCATGAGAGCCTTTTGACCCTTTACTTCCACCAGAACCATGAGAGCCTTTTGAACCTCTGCTTCCGCCGGAACCATGAGAGCCTTTTGAACCTCTGCTTCCGCCGGAACCATGTGAGCCTTTTGAACCTCTGCTTCCACCAGAACTATGTTTTCCTTTTCTACCTTTAGGACCCTTAGGACCTTTAGGACCTTTGCGACCTTTAGGACCTTTTTTCCGTCGAGACCCACTAGAACCGCTTGATCCTCTGGAGCCTCTACTTCCGCCAGAGCCCTTGCTTCCCTTACTTCCATCAGAGCCCTTGCTTCCCTTACTTCCGCAAGTCCCCTGACTGCCACTTGACCCTTTACTTCCTTTAGAACCCCGACTTCCGTCGGACCCTTTGCTGCCACTGGAATCTGAATGATCTTCACAGAAACATTTTTTGTTTTCTTTGTCATCTGGATTGTTATTTAGAAATAAAACGACTCCATTATCCTTAGCCTTTGACAGCATTTGATTCATGTCCATCCCCATCTTGGTTTTCCACCACTTTCCATAAATATATTCGTTTCACTTTCTAATTTATGGTAATAAAGTGGAACTTGATATAGACAAACATTTATTTTTTAACAACCATTTCATAAATATTTGTGCATCGACATTTGTCCTATACTAAAATACTGGATGTTTGTACTGCACAATCCCCCTGTAGGCAGCATACTATCTAGAAAAAATGAATGTATAGGAGTATTTACGTGTTAAAATATGAAATCTTTATTAATCCAAAATGGCTGCAAAAGTTGGAGGATGATATTTGGGAGGATGAGCATGTCCCAGCCTTATTAAAAATTGCCAATAAACGATACAACATTGGACTCACCTATCGGGGAAATGTCATTAGAAAGAAGAAGAAAAAATCCTATAATATTATTTTTCAAAAACCTTATCTATTTGATGGTGCTCATGAAATTCATTTGAATGCCGAATACGATGATATTTCACTGAGTCGGAACAAACTCTCGCTCGATTTTTTTGATACCATTGGCGTTATTTCTCCACACTCCAAACACGTGCTTCTTTATATCAATGGTTTTTGTAAAGGAATATACTTAGAACTAGAATCCTTTGACCAACATCTTTTGAAAAAAAGAAATCTTCCTGATGGACCAATCATATATGCCACTAATTATTTTGCAAACTTCTCATTAATCTCTCCAGAGAACGAATTAAAAACGAGTTTAGCTGAAGGTTATACAATAAAATATGGCGAGGATAAAGACCTATCTTTATTAGAGGATTTTATTGCAATGATCAACACCTCTCCAAATGAGGAATTTGAAAAAGAAGTTGATAAATTTCTAGATATTAAGAAATATCTTACATGGCTTGCCGGTGTTGTTTGTACACAGAACTTCGATGGCTTTATCCATAACTATGCTCTTTATTTAAATAGCAAAACCAATCTCTTTGAAATTACCCCTTGGGATTATGATGGTACTTGGGGAAGAGACCTTCATGGAAGAAAGCTAGATCACGATTTTGTCCCCATCACTGGATATAACACTTTAACTGGACGACTTCTCCATATTCAACCATATAGATTACAATACAAAGAAATCCTTGCTTTCATCTTAACTACCCACTTCAATATTGAAGCTTTAGAGCCAATAATCGAACAACAATTTCAATTATTAAAGCCATTTATTAGGACAGATCCCTATATAAATATGGACGAGAAATATTTTGATAAAGAAAAAGATGTCATTCTCAAATTTATTAAGAAAAGAAATGGCTATTTAACGAAAAAACTGGCGTCATTATGACCTATTTCCTTGTATATGGACACCATATACTTCTTTTTTTGCCTATTTTTACAAAAAGGTAAGAAAAAAGGCTCGTCGTTTAGTACAACATCATACCGTGACACATATAAATGCAGTGTAAATGTTTATTTAATTAAAGGAGGATAAATATTGTATGAATAACGACATGTGGAAGTCTTTAGTGGGGAAGACGATCAAGGTTGACAGAGGAGGTCCAGAATCAAGAATTGGAAAATTAATGGCCGTTCTTGATGACCATCTAGTACTTTTGACTAAGGATGATGGTGTGCTTTATTACAATACGCACCATGTCAAAAGTGTAACCGAAAATTCAAAGGATACGATGGATTTAGGAATTGAGGTTCCGGAGAATTTTGAATTTAAAAGTGCTGACAGCTTCCAAGGTCTCCTAGAATGCCTAAAATTCCAATGGGTAAGAATTAACCGTGGAGGACCGGAAAAACTTGAAGGTGTAATCAGCGAAATTAACAAAGACTTTGTTTCATTAATTAGTAAAGAAGAAGTTGTCCGCGTATCTATGTGGCATATCCGAAATGTTAGCTATGGATTGAAAATCGAAAGTGAAAAACAAGAAGAAAATAAAGACCAAGGTAAAGAAGAGAACACCACTATGTCTCAAACAGAAAAACAAGTTGTGAGACAAAGAGTGGCACGTGCAGAAAGCTCACAAGTAAGACAGTAAAAATATAAAACTCTTGTCGCTTCTTTAGAGAAGCGACAAATTTACCCTAAGGAGGAACATTGAATGGGATCTGATAATTTTTCATCAACCGTGGATTTACTAAAAGGCTACAATGTAAATCTGTATGTTGGTGAAGAAATTATAAAAGGTAAACTAATGGGCGTAGAGTCTGATCATATTATTTTAGAAGACGAAAAGGAATACGTCTATTACTATAGCATTGATAAAATTCATGCTATAACAAAAAACACGAAACAATTTAAAGGTGAAGAAATCACTACGGAATTTATGAAAACTCAGAGTTTAGCAGATTTATTAAACTCTTTAAAGAATTCATGGGTATCTATATTGTGTTTAAATAAGCAATCTTTTGATGGTGTCCTAGGTTTCGTCGATTCCGACTTTGTTACGCTAATCAATGGTGAAAATCGAATTTTAATCAAGATTTCCCACATTTCAAATATATTAAAAGGCTATCGGAAAGAAGAAAAACAAGAAGAAAACAAAGATGAAACGGAAACAGCTATTTCTGAAAGTAAAGTGGAAGATACAGACGACAATTATGTTGAAACTGAAGTGTTTATGAAGGTAGAAAAAGAGGAAGCTACTGTTCAACAAACAGTGAGTCTGGTAGACAATGAAGCAATAGTTACTCCTAAAGTAATTGTAAATGAACCGGAAAATGAGAAAAAGGTTTGGGCAGAACCTATCAAATCCTCATTATCACTAGCAAAAATCAGCAATGAAGACAAAAAAGAAGAGAAAAAGCAGAGCGTTCACAATGAAAGCATTCAGAAAAATGTAAAACAAAGCAAGGAAAGTAAATGGTCAAGAACTGAAATACCTCAATCTCATCAAGAAGAAGTGAAAAAGCAGAAATCCGAGGTTGTGGTTCAAAATATCGTGAAACACGATAAAGAAATTGCTCAAAAACCAGCTGCGCCTTCATTGGAAAAAAGAGCCCAGGTAAAACAGCCTGTACGTGAGCAAAAGAAAGCAGAACCTTCACCGAAAAAGGAAGTAACGGCGAAGGCTACACAGGAACTATTAAACAAAGTTAAAAAAGTAAAAGAAACCCTTGATACCAATCCACTAATGAAAATAGAAAAGACAAAAATAAACACCGTAGAGAGTAAAAAAGAAGATACAAAACCTAAGGCTCAAGAGGTTGGGGCATCACGTTTCTCTGGTGAACCAGCAATGCGTGAATTTGACCGAAGATCTATCTTCTCAGGCTGGCCGAATCGGAATAACTCACAAAAACGCATTTAATCACTCCCCCAAGTTAATGGCAGCAAATGATTATCCGTAAACCTAAATTGACTATTCCTGTGCTAATTAATATCCATCATAAATTTTACAATAAAGAGCTGGGCATCTTTCTTTTATATACAGTTATATGCACCTGCTCTTTTTGTAGAATCATTTTACTAGAAAGGATGTGATTAAATGAAATTAAAAGACCATGTTGGTAACTATATAAAACTTGAACTTTCAGGGAATAAACCCATAAGCGGAATCTTAATTGACATCGGCAGTGATTTGTGGGTTATCTACAATGGTTATGATTATTTATACATTCCTACAGTCCATATTCAAAATTGGAAGTTTCCTAAAAAGGAAGAAATTGATGAAATCATTACTCTATCAGATGACCAATCCCCTATTTTCAATCCTAACGAGGAAATTTCATTACGAAAAACGCTAACGGCAGCTAAGGGTATTTTTACCGAAATATATGTGACAAGTAAACAAGCTGTACACGGCTACATTATCAGCATTATGAATAATTATTTTGTATTTTACTCCCCTATTTACAAAACCATGTTTATATCCCTTAATCATTTAAAATGGTTAATTCCTTATACCAATAATCAGCGTCCCTATGGTTTAAGCAATGCAAATTTACCAGTAAACCCCTCTAACATAACATTCGCACGATCGTTTGAAGTCCAGATTGAAAAATTGATTGGGACTTTAATTGTATTTAATATGGGGGAAAATGAGAACGGTATGGGGAAAGTGATGGGAATTAAAAATAATTTTGTAGAATTGCTGACGGCTAAAGGTGATCCTGTCTATTTAAATCTTCAGCATATTAAAACCGTTCATATGACATAAAAGATGAGGGATAGCCTGTTCTCGGTAACAATGACTACTTCGCTCTATATAACCTTCACAGAGTGTCCTAAGGGCGGCACTCTTTTATTTATTAGCATCCTTCTGCAAATAATCTAAAACCCTACATATATGCTAAACTTTCCTGCATACATTTTAAGTAAGACCATTTTTGAACATCAGGAGGATTCCATGGACATCTATGTGAGACAAGGTGATTCTTTATGGTATTACAGTCAACTGTTTCGAATCAATATTCAACTCATTATTGATTCTAACCGGGATATTCAACCCAGTCAGCTTACTGCCGGACAGCGAATCCGAATTCCCGGTTTTCTTGGTCAGAATTATCAAATCCAACGCGGTGATTCTTTTTGGAGTATTGCGCAAAACCGCAATCTATCACTGGATGCGCTGCTGCTTGCGAACCCTAATGTCAATCCTAATCGACTATTAGTCGGGCAAAATATCAAGGTTCCACTTAGGGTTACTTGGAGACTTGTTCAAGGAAAGCAGCATTATGATTTTAGCCGTATGATGAGTGATATCGCTCGTTTGCAAGAGGTGTATCCATTTCTCCGGGTAACCAATGCAGGCAATTCAGTGCTAGGCAACCGGATACCTGAAGTTCTACTAGGTAATGGAAGTAAAAGAGTTCATTATAATGCTTCTTTTCATGCAAATGAATGGATAACTACACCTGTCTTAATGACATTCTTAAATGATTATTGTTTGTCGCTTACGAATGGAAGTTCCATACGCGGTCTATCGACTTTTCAATTATACAGGCAAAGCATGCTGTCTCTTGTCCCAATGGTTAACCCAGACGGAGTTAGTCTTGTGATGAACGGTCCCCCAGAAAACGAAACGTGGAGAAATAGAGTGATTGAACTTAATCGTGGAAGTACTGATTTTTCTGGATGGAAAGCAAATATTCGAGGTGTTGACTTAAATGACCAGTTCCCTGCCCTCTGGGAATTGGAGAAAGCTAGGAATCCTACTGAACCTGGACCACGGGATTATGGGGGTGAACATCCGTTATCAGAGCCAGAAGCGATTGCGATGGCAGATTTGACTAGAAGACGTGACTTTGCTCGGGTTCTAGCCTTTCATACACAGGGTGAGGTCATTTACTGGGGGTTTGAAAACTTGGAGCCGCCAGAGTCCGAAGTGCTTGTTAATGAATTTGCAAGAGTTAGTGGCTACGAACCTGTTAGATCCATAGAAAGTTATGCGGGGTATAAGGATTGGTTTATCCAGGATTGGCGCCGGCCAGGGTTTACCGTTGAGCTCGGAACAGGCACCAACCCCCTCCCGCTAAGTCAATTTGATGAAATTTATGAAGAAGTACTAGGGATCTTTTTGGCTGGACTGTATATGTAGTGATGACCTATTTCAACCTTGTTGGGATAGGTTTTTTTGGTGGGTTTTGGTTAAGCGCCAGTGTTTCTTGGTTATGTTCCAGTATTTCTGGCTATACACCAGTATTTCTAGTTTTGCGTAACTAAACTCCATCATCCACAACTAATTTCAGCCACCTCAAATTGACATACATTAAAAATGGACACGTATAATTGCGTGTCCTAGTTAACGTGCTGTTTTCGTGTAAAACTATGAAATCTTGTCCCCTGGGAAACAAGTTCCCCGGCATCACCTTCAGCAAGCATTCCATAATCAGAACCTCTGACGGCAAGTTCCATTCTGTCACCGCTTTCAACTTGAAACGTAATATAATACAAAGTACTGGCGCTCGAATCATTACTTCCACCACTTACCTCGGTCCGTTTCGAGACAACCAGTGCATCCACATTCAACTTTGGTTGTTTATTATTGTAGTTCCATTGTTTAATTCCTTGAAAAATAATAAATAAAATAAATCCAATTACAAGGATAATAAATAGTGGAAATAATTTCTCTATAATGGTAAACATGTCAAACCCCTGATTAACCTCCATAGAACTTCCCCCTCTCCATTAAACCCAAATTAGTATATTCTAACTATATCGATAGAATTCTAGAGTCTCAAGAAAATTTTGTTTTTTTAAGCCTTAAATTTTATACTGTAATAGAAGGTTGGGTGAAAATATGGGTGCAATCATTTTGTTCGATGGAGTATGCAACTTCTGTAATAGCAGTGTTCAGTTCATTATAAAAAGGGACCCAACGGGATATTTCAAATTTGCTTCACTTCAAAGTGAGACAGGACAGCAGCTATTAAAGAAATATGGGGTTAGTAAAGAGATTGACAGCATTATAGTGATTGAAAAGCAAAGTGTATATATAAAATCAAGTGCAGTATTACAGATAAGCGGAAAATTAACTGGATTTTGGAGGTTCTTTTCGATCCTTAGGGTCTTCCCTCCTCTTTTCAGGGATTGCCTTTACGACTTGGTGGCTAAAAATCGTTATAACTGGTTTGGCAAAAGTGACAGCTGCATGCTGCCTACAGCAGAAATGAAAAAACGCTTCTTGGATTAAGAAAAAAATTTTTGAAAAATGGACATGTTCACTACATGCCTGTACATTGAGGGACATATATTATACTAACCCATGATACAATACCTCCTTTAGAAAGTGGCCCCACCACTTTCTTTTTTTCTGCAATCAAAAAAGCACTTCTAAAAGTGCTCAGGCTGTCTAGAAAGTCTAGACAGCCATTATCTTTTTTAACTTTAAAAGTGCACAGATTTTTCCTAATATAGGTAGCACGTATAATGCGTCCTGAAAGCACCCTTATTAAGGACAAATCCTTCCGGCAAGGCGTACGATTTGTCCTCAAGCACCCTTATTAAGGACAAATCCTTCCAGCAGGACGTACGATTTGTCCTCAAGTACCCTTATTAAGGACAAATCCTTCCGGCAGGGCGTACGATTTGTCCTCAAGACACCCTATTAAGGACAAATCCTTCCGGGAAAGCGTACGATATGTCCTCAAGCACCTTTATTAAGGACAAATCCTTCCCGCAAGGCGTACGATTTGTCCTCAAGACACCCTATTAAGGACGAATCCTCCTGGCGGCGTATGTGCATCAGCCCTAAAATAGAATTTACAATATATAAAGGAAAATGGTTGTTCCTACAAAAAAATTGCCGAGAAAGACCCCCTTCCTCGACAATCTGAGTACTTCTAAAAGTGCTTTTTTATTATGACTTTTGATAATTCAATTCCCAAATAATCCCGAACTGATCTTGAACCCTCGCATATTTTGCTCCCCAGAAGGTATCCTCTAGCTCGTTAAGGGGTTTTCCGTTTTTACGTAGAGCGTCAAACAAATGTTGAATTTCCTCTTCACTTTCAGGCTCGAGCGTAAGTGTTATATTGTTTCCTACAACAGTCGACTGACCTGGGAAGGTATCTGAAAACATAAGCGAGATGTTACCTTTTTTAAGCTGCGCGTGCATTACCCGATCATTTGCTTCAGGTGGAGTTGGGTAATCTGCTTCTCCAAAGGTTTGGACTCCGGTAACTTCAGCCCCTAAAACTTCTTTATAAAATTCCAAAGCTTGTTTCGCATTACCATCAAACGATAAATATGGTGTAATCTGTTCCTTCACGTTAAACACTCCTCATATCAAATAAGCCACAATATATTATTTTTTCATAAAATACAGCTTTTATTCAAAAAACTAAAAAAAAGGCCTTTGAACAAATGTCAAAGGCAAAAGATGAGCTTAGTGGTCAAGGCTAAGCTCTAGTTTTAGGAGGTCTAAACTCAGAAGAATTTAAACAAGTTGATTGTACCATTTTCCGAAAATTCTTTCAATAGTTTAAAGCGTTAAAGTTGAAAAGTTATGAACTTATAATAATACCTCCTATAATAAGTAAATCATGAAAATGGGTCAACCCTCTTTTTTAAAAATAAAAATATATTAGTTGACAGCCTTGTATATACAAGTTAGAATGTAAACGTAACCAGAGAACTTGTATATACAGGTTCGAGTGACGAGATGAAACCGTACACATTAATTGGTAAATACAAGGAAATAATACACTATATAAAGAATTGGAGACTTTCAATTCAATCAGGGGGAATAAATAATGACGAAGTTCACTGAGTCAGCGAAAGAACTGCTCGAACACGTTGGGGGAAAGGAAAACATTGCTGCTGTAACCCATTGTGTTACGAGAATGCGCTTTGTTTTAAATGATCCTAGCAAAGCGGATGTAACAAAAATAGAAGCTCTTAAACCGGTAAAAGGTACATTTACCCAAGCGGGTCAATTCCAGGTAATCATCGGAAATGATGTATCTACCTTCTATAATGACTTTGTTAAAATTGCCGGTGTTAGTGAAGCTACGAAAGATGAAGCAAAAGTTGCTGCAAAGCAAAATATGAATTGGCTGCAGCGAATGATCGCCCATCTTGCAGATATCTTTACACCGTTAATTCCTGCATTAGTTGTAGGTGGTTTAATCCTTGGATTTAGAAACGTGATCGGTGACATTAAATTGCTTGAAGATGGAACGAAGACGATCGTTGAAGTTTCTCAATTCTGGGCTGGTGTTCACGCTTTCCTATGGTTAATCGGTGAAGCAGTGTTCCACTTCCTGCCAGTTGGTATTACATGGGCAGTCGCTAGAAAAATGGGTGCTACACCAATCCTAGGTATTGTCCTTGGTATTACATTAGTATCTCCACAATTACTCAATGCTTATGGTGTTGCAGGAGCGAAAGAAATTCCAACTTGGGATTTTGGCTTTGCTCAAATTGAAATGATTGGTTATCAAGCTCAAGTAATCCCTGCTATCTTAGCTGGATTTGTACTCTCTTTCTTAGAATTAAGACTTAGAAAAATTGTTCCGAATTCAATCTCTATGATTGTGGTTCCGTTCTTAGCGTTAATTCCAACTGTATTAATTGCACATACCGTTTTAGGTCCTATCGGTTGGACAATTGGTTCTTGGATTTCTGATGTTGTATATACAAGCTTAACTTCTGCTTTTGGCTGGTTATTTGCCGCTATCTTTGGTTTTGCTTATGCACCACTTGTTATTACAGGTTTACACCATATGACAAATGCTATTGACTTACAATTAATGTCAGAGCTAGGTGGAACGAACCTTTGGCCAATGATTGCTTTATCAAATATTGCTCAAGGTTCTGCCGTTCTTGCGATGATCTTCATCAATCGTAAAAATGAAGAAGAAAAACAAGTTTCAATCCCAGCAGCGATCTCTTGTTACCTAGGTGTTACAGAGCCAGCGATGTTCGGTATTAACTTAAAATATGGCTTCCCTTTCCTAGCAGCGATGATTGGCTCTCTAGTAGCCGCAGTTATTTCTGTAGGCAGCGATGTCATGGCTAACTCAATCGGTGTCGGCGGTCTTCCAGGATTCCTTTCTATTCAGCCGCAGCACATGATGATGTTTGCAATTGCAATGCTCGTAGCAATCGTAGTTCCGTTCATATTAACAATCATCTTTGCAAAAACAGGTATGAACAAATTTTCATTTAAAAAATAAAACTCCAATTTAGGAGGGAGACCATCTCCCTCCTTTTCATTATTAGAGTCACAAAAAATATAGGCAGGTGTTTATCATGTCAACATCATGGTGGAAAACAGCAGTTGTGTATCAAATTTATCCAAAAAGCTTTTATGATACGACCGGTAATGGAACCGGTGATATTCAAGGAATCATCCAAAAGCTCGACTATTTAAAGGAGCTTGGTGTAGATGTTCTTTGGCTCACTCCGATTTATAAATCCCCCCAACGAGATAATGGTTATGATATAAGCGACTATTACAACATCCAAGAAGAATACGGTACGATGGATGACTTCGACCAGCTTCTTTGTGAAGCACATAAGCGCGGAATCAAAATCATTATGGATATTGTCATCAACCATACATCCACTGAACATGAGTGGTTCAAGCAAGCAAAATCCTCAAAAGACAATCCATACCGCGATTTTTATATATGGAAAGATGGGAAAGACGGCCTCCCTCCTACCAACTGGGAATCAAAATTTGGCGGCTCAGCATGGCAATGGGATGAAACCACTGGCCAGTATTACCTCCATTTATTTGATGTTACCCAGGCAGATTTAAACTGGGAAAACCCGAAGGTACGTCAAGCATTATATGAAATGATGCATTTCTGGCTCAAAAAAGGCGTCGATGGTTTTAGACTAGATGTTATTAATTTAATATCCAAAAACCAGCAGTTCCCTGAAGATAACAGTGACGGACGTAAATTTTATACCGATGGACCAAGAATTCATGAGTTCCTCCATGAGATGAACCAAGAGGTTTTTTCAAAATATGACATCATGACCGTTGGCGAAATGTCTTCTACATCCATCGATAATTGCATTCGGTACACGAATCCACGTGAAGAAGAGCTCAATATGACGTTCAGCTTCCATCATTTAAAAGTGGATTATCCGAATGGTGAAAAATGGACGAAAGCTGATTTTGATTTCCATGCTCTAAAAAACATTCTATCCGATTGGCAGGTTGAGATGAATAAAGGCGGCGGTTGGAATGCCCTCTTCTGGTGCAACCATGATCAGCCTCGTGTTGTCTCAAGGTTCGGTGAAGATCAGCAGTATCACAATGAATCAGCAAAAATGCTAGCGACGACCATCCATATGATGCAAGGAACACCTTATATATACCAAGGCGAAGAGTTCGGAATGACAAATCCGAAGTTTGATAAGATTGATGACTATCGTGATGTAGAATCATTAAATATGTTTGAAATTCTGAAAAAGGATGGATTGCCAGAACAAGAGATTATTGAGATCTTAAAACAAAAATCTCGTGATAATTCCCGAACTCCAGTCCAATGGAATGCAAGCGAACATGCGGGATTCACCACTGGTACTCCTTGGATTCATACAGCTGCTAATTACAAGGAAATTAATGCAGAAAATGCGATGAAGGATTCAGACTCTGTGTTCTATCATTATCAAGAACTCATCCGTTTACGCAAAGAATATGATGTGATTACGAACGGGGATTATGAATTGGTTTCCGAAGACCATGATTCTGTCTTTGCATTTGCACGCAAAACGGAACATGAAATGCTGTTAGTTATTAATAACTTTTATGGAAAAGACATTGCTTATTCTCTCCCAGTGGGTTTAGACATTGATGGACTGACAAGCAGTGTGTTACTCTCAAATTATGAGGACTCTGCACCACTCGCCAAGGAAATTCAGTTAAGACCGTATGAGTCCATTGTTTATCATTTGAAAAAATAATGGGAGATTTTTATGACGAATAAGTATCAAATTATCTTTAATACGATTGTGGACCAAATTAAAAGCGGGGAAATTCCGCCGAACTCCCTTCTCCCCTCTGAAAATGAACTGAAGGAACATTACGATACTTCTAGAGAAACGATCAGAAAAGCCTTAAACCTTCTTGCTCAAAATGGCTACATTCAAAAAGTAAGGGGTAAAGGTTCAATCGTTATTGATATTAATAAATTTGATTTTCCGGTTTCTGGTCTGGTTAGTTTTAAAGAATTAGCGGATAAAATGGAAAAAAAGCCAAGGACGATTGTTAATGAGTTATCGTTAATTTTCAAGCCGGATGCCTATATCAAGCAGCAGCTTCAGCTTTCAGGAAAGGATCAAGTTTGGAAAATTGTTCGGACGCGGGAAATTGGCGGCAAGAAAATCATTCTAGATAAAGATTATCTTGCCGTAAAATACGTCCCTTCCATTACAGAGGAAATTTGTGCGAACTCAATTTATGCTTACCTTGAAAATGACTTAAACCTGAAGATTAGCTTTGCAAAAAAGGAAATAGTTGTAGAAGAACCTACTGCTGAAGATCGTTCATTTTTAGACTTAGAGGGTTTCCATAATATTGTCGTCATTAAAAATTATGTGTATTTAGAGGATGCAAGTCTTTTCCAGTATACCGAATCCCGGCACCGTCCAGACAAATTCAGGTTTGTCGACTTTGCCCGTAGAACGCAATAAAAACCTCAATTCATTTTGAGGTTTTTATTTTTGCTTCCCTTTTACTTGCAAAATACGTGTAAGTGAGAAGCAAAAAGTGTCTTTAGCTCCCTACTGAGTGAGAATAGTTGATTAGAGGGAAGCAAAAAGTGTCTTTGGTTCCCCGCTAAGTGGAAATAGCAGATAAGAGGGAATTAAAAGTTGTTTTTGATTCCCTGTCTGCTGAAAAAAGCGGATTAGACGGAATCAAAAGGCTCCTACTCCTATCTATTCCTTAGTTCAGCTACAATAAAGAGGTCTTTATAAAATTTCTCTACCCTCTCAATCTTCAATCCATGAGATGTACATGCCTGTAATGTTTCCCTGTTTAGACAGCAACCGTCGCAGATTTTCTTCCATATAGGTGTGAGGCCTTCCTGCATGCTGCTAAGCACGGTATTTTCCATCTTGACGTGCTCAAATAATATTATTTTTCCGTTTTGTTTACATACCCTTTTCAATTCATTAATAGCCTCATTCACATTGGGTATGGTACAAAAAACAAGAGTTGCAACGACTGTATCAAATGTATGATCTTCAAACGGAAGCTTTTCCGCGCTCGCGTTAACCATTTCAATTGGCACCACAGCTAATTGTCGCCTCGACTGTGATTGATCAATCATATGCTGACTCGGTTCAATGGCAATGACATGATCAGCATTTCTATACAAAGGAAAATTAACTCCAGTCCCTGAACCAATTTCAAGTACCTTCCCTGTCGCTCTTTTAAGCAGGTCCCTTCTCACCCTTTTAAACTTCCCTCGTTCCAAAGGTCCCATAAAAAAATCATACCATTTTGGAAATGTACTACTCAATAACTTCAACTCCTACTCTAAGTGCTAGTGTATCTACTATTATTATCACTTCTTCCACCATAAGGTCTAGAGGTAACATAAAAAATATTTTCATATATTGTTATTCTTAGATAACAATCCAATCCTTTGCACCCTTTTGAACATATTTTATTATAAAAAAAATATGGACGAGGTGTTGAAATGAAAGATCACCAAACAGTTATATCCATTTTGGGAAGTGCTGGCGGGGTCGCAAAATCGATTCTTTCCATTTTAAATCATTCAGTAAGTGATACCAAAGATCCTATACATCAATTTATGGCAAATAGTGCAATTCACTTAATTGATCATAAACAAAAGGATCCCCTATATTATCAAAGTCTTTTTCCACATTTAACGAAATTGATGAACTATCATCAGTTTGACCTTAACGATAAAGAACAGTTAAAAAGCCATTTAATCAGTACCAATACAAGTATTGTGATTGATGTTTCATGGGCAGATACGGTTGAAATGCTGCAATGCTGTGACCTGCTTGGGATCAAATATATTAATACTGCTCTAGAAAATACATTTATTGATGACCATGAAGAACAATTCGCTGGTTTTCCACTGATAGAACGAATTCATTATTTTGAAAAGCATAAGGACACTTTTAATCATACAACTGCGATTGTATGCTCTGGTATGAACCCAGGAGTGGTACAGTGGATGGCATTTAAACTGATGAAACAACATGGGGATGAACAACCGCTGGGCTGCTACATTGTCGAGCACGATACATCTTTTTTCAAGAAGAAATCACAGGCAAAAAAGGATGTCATTTATACAACCTGGTCTCCAGAATGTTTCCTAGACGAAGCCATTTTGTGCTATCCAATGTTCATGAAAAAAGGTACACCGCTTTTTTTATACGAAAACGTTTATGATATCGAATTTAAAGTAACCTTAGGGAAGAAAACATTCTATGGTTGTTTAATGCCACATGAAGAAGTTTATACGTTAGGTAAGCTATTTGATATGGAAAGTGGTTTTTTGTATAAGGTAAATGACCATACCACTAATATTATCCGCGAACATTTAGATGACTCAGATGTTTTGTGGGATTTTGAAATGAAAGTACTCGATCCCCTGGAAGCACCGTTAACGGGCGAGGATTTGGTCGGTGTAATGCTGGTTTATCCAGATAGAGAGCGTTATATATATAACGTGTTGGATAATGAAAGGATCTTTGCTCAATACAAAACAAATGCGACATACTTCCAGGTGGCTTGCGGGATTTATGCTTCCCTATCTGTCCTCCTTCTTGACCAAATACCAAAGGGTGTTTACTATGTGGACGAGCTATTACTAAAAACGAATAACCAATTCGGGCAATATTTAACCTACTATATGACCGATTTTGTTATCGGAGAAAATACCAAAACAGATGGATTGCTTTTAGACCGTATTAGAGAATTTCAGGATTAGAAAGAGCTTGGAGGAAAATCTCCAAGCTCCCCTTATGGCTACTTTTCTCATAAAATGAGAATTTTTACCTTAAAGCAACAAGTATAATATAGAGTGAATGTTTATGCTTAGGGGGAATTGAAGTGGAAAAAATTATAAAGGATTTTCTAGGGATTCCAACTACCTGTATATCAGATGCAATGGATGGTTTAAATAATCTACATCCTGTTAAGGAAAATTACAAGCTTGCCGGGCGGGCTTACACAGTAAAAATACCTGTTGGTGAAAATCTCTCGGTCCTCAAAGCCATCCGTGAAGCAAATCCGGGGGATATTTTAGTTGTCGACGCAAAAGGTGACCAATACAGGGCTATTGCCGGTGATTTTGTTTTAGGTATGGCACAAACATTGGGGATTGGCGGACTTGTGGTCGACGGTGTGATACGTGATATTGTTGGGATTAAAACATTGAATTTCCCGGTTTTTTCACGAGGAACGACGGTGGCAGCAAGCGCAAAAGCTGGAGTTGGTGAAGTGAATGTGCCCATTTCATGTGGAGGTGTTCCTGTAAATCCAGGGGATATCATAGTGGGAGATGCCGACGGAGTGGTGGTTATTCCTCAAGCAATAGAAAAAAGAATTTTGGCTTTATCTGTAGAAAAATTAAAAAAAGACGAAATTCGAGAAGCACGTATTTCTGGAAATCCCGAAGCAATACGGAAACATCTCGATCAATTATTATCAAATTAAGACTTATCTTTTTAACACTTTGAACAGCCTGCTAAACCAAAGAAACAATCTCCCCGTCCAGCGAATGACACCATGAAATAGAACTTCAACAATGAAACTAACAATGATTTCGAATAAAAGGTGCATAGCAATCCCTTCCAGTTACGTTTCTTGAACCATATTGTGCACTATTTTACCTTCTTTATGTGAATTCAAAAAGGTATTGGTTCTGTTTTGAACCAATACCTTTAAATAGTAATCTATTTATTTTTGATCCCATAAATAGTCTACTACCGCTTGGTACTCATCTGCTGATAAAGAAGCAGGAGCGCTTTTCGGCATATTCTTTTCAACAAATGCTAAGAGATCCTCTTTTGTTTTAAAATCTCCATGAATTTTTACACCATCAAGCTTCGCTTGACCACCTGTAATGTCCCCAGAACTGTGGCATGTAATGCAGCTCTTTTGGAAAATTTCATTACCTGCTAGAGAGGTTGATGTTGAATCTCCTGTAGTACCAGAATCCTCGTCCCCGCTGGAATCTTCACTGCCAGCTTTTTCTTCTGTTGCCGGTTCATCACTTGTAGTCTTTTCATCATTCCCGCAAGCAGCCAATAGCGCCAGCAGTAACATAAAAAATACAATACTTAAAATCTTCTTCAAGCTTAACACCTCTATTCAATTTATTATAGCCTCACCCATATTAACGGAGTCTAAATTCCTATGTAGATGACCTGTAAATATGGGCAAATCCTACCTTCATCTTATTTTCAGCAATCGTTAATTATACCTAGGTCATCATGACCGAGAGTTAGAAAATTTGTAGTGTAGCTTCGCCCTTTTCACCTCCGATTTTAAAATATTTGTAGAAGGTTTATCGTACTAATACTCCTTTGATGCTAATACACTAGAATATACGTTCGATGAGGAGGAGAGGATCTTGGTTAAACAGAATGATTCCTTCATTACAGATGAGATGCTGGTGAAATACTATGAGCTTAATAAGAAGAAAAAGGAAATTGAGCTGGAAATGAATCAATTAAAGGACCTGTTTCAGGATTATTTTAATAAACTGGTAGGTCCTGATAATAAGGCCGAAATCACGTTAAATGGATATAAGCTGCAAAGGCAAATTAGGAAAATAGAAAAATATAATGAAGAGGTTACCGTCAAAAGATTAGAAGAATTGCAAATGAACGAACTGGTTCAGGTTGTTAAAAAGCCAGATGACGCAAAAATCAAATCTGCACTTCAATTGGGTTTATTAAGTGAAAACAATCTTGAAGGCTGCATCGTTACTTCCTACTCCCCTGCTATTTCCGTTAAGACGCTAACACCTAGATAAAAGTAAAAGTCATTAGACATTTAAACTGTCTAATGGCTTTTCTTTTTTATAAGAATTTCTATCCAAAATCTTCTTTAAAACTTTTACAATTTCTGATAAATTAATAGAATGGTTTAATTGGGGGGGATATATTTGACCACACTTGGTGCTACTTTGTCGTATCCACGGACAAAGGGAATTTTATTAGTATTAATCGCGGCGACATCATGGGGTGTCTCAGGAACGGTCGCACAGTACCTATTTCATCAGCAAGGCTTCAGTACTAACTGGCTTGTAGTGATACGATTACTTTTGGCGGGCCTGGGTTTATTACTATATGCTCATATAGTTGGGAAACAAAATATATGGAGTATTTGGAAAAATAAACAGGATGTTCTTCAGCTTGTTTTGTTTGGAATAATCGGTATGCTGGGTGTTCAATATACTTTCTTTATGGCGATAGAGCAAGGGAATGCTGCCACTGCTACCGTTTTGCAATACTTAGCACCAGTACTGATCGCCTTATATTTTTGCTTCCGGACCAAGTCTTTACCTGTAAATCATGAGGTAATCGCCATTGTGTTTGCGCTAGGCGGGACATTTCTGCTTGTCACAAAAGGTAATATCCATTCACTAGCGATATCCGGCTCGGCGTTTGGCTGGGGGATACTATCTGCATTTGCTCTGGCTTTTTATACGCTGTACCCGGTAAAATTGCTCTCAAAATGGGGAACGACCTTAACCGTTGGCTGGGGAATGATGATCGGAGGAATTGGCTTAAGTCTCTTCCATCCTCCATGGAAATTTGAAGGTCACTGGTCACCTGCTTCTTTTATGGCAGTTGCATTTGTCGTTCTAGTTGGAACCTTAATCGCTTTTCTCTGCTTTATGGAAAGTCTTAAATACATAAAAGCTTCTGAAGCGAGCCTTTTAGCTTGTATTGAACCGCTCTCTGCCGCCTTTCTAGCCGTAGCCTGGCTTCATGTTTCCTTTAGTCCAATTGAATGGCTGGGAGCACTTTTTATAATTGCAACGATCTTTATACTTTCCGTAGTCAAACGGTAATGAAAAAAGCCATCTTAAAATCAGATGGCTTTTTCTCTATGATTATTTTACTCTAGCAAAACCGAATCCTGAAGCATAATCATCACCAGTTGTTGCACCATATCCGCCTTTAATGTCATACAATTTGGCTCTTCTTTGTAACTCAGAACGAAGCTGAGCATTAGTCCAAGACAAATTTGATGACCAAATTTTTGCTGCTAAGCCTGATACATGTGGAGTGGCCATGGAAGTTCCACTGATTGTATTGTAATTACCATCATACCATGTTGATTCAATCGCAGCACCAGGTGCAGAGATTTCTACATCTTTTTCTTGGATGACGTAATCACCGTCTGTTAATGGATTACCACGAGAGGAGAAATCAGCAACACGGTAGGTGCCATTTTGCTGAACATTTTCTAAGGCTGCTACTGCAACGGCATTCTTTAAGGCACCTGGATATCCAATCGTATTGGCACCATAGCCGGAGTTACCTGCTGCTGCGACAACTAAAACGCCCTTGCCATATGCGTAATCTACTGCACTAGCAATCATCGTATCTTTTCCGCTTGAGCCAAGTGACATAGAAAGAACTACTTTTGAGCCTGTTCTTCCAGCTTCATCCGCTACATGACGAATCGCTCCTGCAATATCATCGGAATATCCTGATCCACTGTCCGTTAATACCTTATAAGCCCAAAGTTTCGCCTGCGGTGCTACACCATAGATACCTAAACCATCAGAAGCCCCGTGTGCCAATACAGTTCCAGCGACGTGTGTACCATGCCCGTTCCGGTCTGTACATGAATTATTAATAATAGGTGAAGATGATTGGGTGAAGTCTTTACATTGTTCAGCACTTCCCACTAAATCATAGTGATTTATATACGTACCCGTATCTAAAACAGCAACCTTAATCCCCGAGCCTCCTGATGTAACAGTAATATTTGGATCATTGTAAATGGCTTGCATTCCCCATGGTGTTCGGTCACTTGGAAGAGACGTAATAGCAGTAGTACCGATTTTGTCTTTTGATGCATTTTCAACACGATCTAATTGAACCTCGGAAACCTTTTCAATCGTTAAATTTTTATTATTTAATAAAGCTTGATATTGGTTCGAATTGACAGTGGTTGTATATCCTTCAGAACCAAAATCCCATCGTACTCCAGTCGTTTGTTTTGCTTTTGCTTTTTCAGAACTTGGTCCCTTGATAAAGACACGGTACGTTTCTTTTGAATCTGTGCCCTCACCGTAAGCGGCTGAGGCAAACAAAGAAACCGCCATGGTTAATGCAAGTAATGCTGAGGCAATCCTTTTTTTCTTTTTCATCTCATTTCCCCTCTCCTACTTTTTGTTATGTACAGCTTTCTTACGGCTGTAATATTGAGTTTATTTAGAAATTTCTAATTAATCAATATACTGCAAGTTGGGAAATAAATTAAAATGTAAACGCTCTCTATATTGAGGAGAAATAATAAATCTTTGCATTATATTAAAAAAAATTTAGACAAAAAAACGAAGAAATCATAAGATTTCTCCGTTTTTTATTTGGGACTATTTAGAAACGTTTGTATGGCAACCGCTAATACGAAAACTGCAAGAAAAATACTGATATATCCACGCCGTTTTATCCCTTGTTTTAACTCGTCCAAACCACCGGCTAATATAAAAGCACTTAAACTCAACATCATGATTGGCTGCGCCACAAAATTTTTCGTTATTAATCCAAATCCTGCTAATAATATAACAACGATTCCCAATATAATTCTTATTTTCTTTAACAAGGTAACCCCTCCTGCTCTAATTGTACTATACAATAATACAACCACAATAGAAAAAAGCTGCCAAGTGACAGCCTCTTAAAGGTGTTATTGTGATAATTTTCGGTATTGACCGCCGAAATACAACAAAGGATCTCCTTCATTCACCTTAAGGTCAGTAACTTCACCAATAAATAAAACGTGATCACCTGCTTCAACTTCGTTATAAAGATTACACGTTATGTTCGCAAGCGCTCCCTCGATAACAGGCAGATTTCCGAATGTCTCAAAATTATAGGGAGTTTCCTCTTTTATTTGTCCTGCAAACCTCATAGATTCTGTTTGTTGATCTTCAGATAGGAAACTAACCGAAAATTTTTTCGTTTGTTGTATGATAGGCAGCATTCTAGCTCTTTTATCGATGGATACAAGGATTAATTTAGGATTTAATGAGACAGATACGAATGCATTCGCTGTCATGCCATGTGATTCACCCTCTACTTCAGTTGAAACAACGGTAATACCCGTTGCAAATTTCCCCATTGCATTTCGAAAAAAACGATCGTCCATTCCACAACATCCCTTCTCTTTTTACCGAATATTTGTTGTTTATCTTATTACCTATGCGAATTGGTGTCTAATATTCTCTTTTTATTGCCAAATCTTAGCATGCAGTTCAATATCCTCTAAGCTAATTAACATCTTTTGCATACTTGTTGGACATTCGATATTATACTTTTTTACCTTCACGTTTATTTCATCAATAAAGCTATTAATCTTCTCTTCAGTGGACCCTTCGCCAATTAGTTTTAGCAGCTTTGCCATATCCTGTTTGATTTCCTTTTGTAATGTAACAAAAGGCGGTAAATAACCGGCTTCTTTGGCTGTTTTTTGAAAATTAGAGTAGATATCACCGGAGAAAAAATTTTTGGGAAGCGGTTTGCCGAAACCAGGAAGTCGTTTCGCCTCTTCTAAATCTTCGATATTTGCGTTTGGGTTATATTTCCCTTTACTATTCGTCATGGCTAGAATAATCTCCCCTCTTGAAAACATTACTACTATTATTCTATTTTCGACGTCCATATTCCTGTTACAAATCCTCGATTGACTTTTCGGAATAGTTAAAATACCATCAATATATCTGATGTTCTGGAGGTAAAGTATGAAGTTTGATGTGATTGTAGTAGGTGCAGGGCTAGCTGGTTTAGTGGCCACAGCTGAGCTTGCGGACGCAGGTAAGAAAGTGCTGCTGCTTGATCAAGAACCAGAGGCTTCAATGGGCGGACAGGCCTGGTGGTCCTTTGGTGGATTGTTTCTAGTTGATTCACCTGAACAACGAAGATTGGGAATAAAAGATTCACGAGAACTTGCCTGGCAAGACTGGATTGGTTCAACTGGCTTTGATAGAGAAGAAGACGAAGATTACTGGGGTAAAAAATGGGCACAAGCCTATGTAGACTTTGCTGCCGGGGAAAAACGTGAATGGCTATATAAAATGGGAGTCCGTTTCTTTCCGGTAGTGGGCTGGGCCGAGCGTGGCGGATACCTAGCTGATGGACATGGAAACTCTGTACCACGGTTCCATATTGTATGGGGAACGGGTCCCGGTATTGTTGAGCCATTTGAAAAAAAAGTCCGTAATGCCATGTCGACAGGACTTGTG
The DNA here is from genome assembly GCF_013409995.1 of Neobacillus driksii. GTDB lineage: Bacteria > Bacillota > Bacilli > Bacillales > Cytobacillaceae > Neobacillus > Neobacillus driksii. The sequence continues at coordinate 17,446 of NZ_JACCBX010000002.1, read as the reverse complement.
GACTATCGTCCTCGGCATCGTGTCAATGAATTACTGACAGAAAATGGAGCTGTTGTTGGAGTCAACGGATCCATTCTCGTCCCTAGCCCAGCAGCCCGCGGCCAAGCAAGTTCACGTGAAGTAATCAGTGATTTTGAATTTCATGCACAAGCTGTCATTGTAACAAGTGGCGGCATCGGAGGCAATCCAGACTTAATTCGAAAAAATTGGCCGGCGCGACTCGGGAAAGCGCCCAAAAATATGATTTCCGGTGTTCCTGATCATGTTGATGGGAGAATGCTAGAAATCACGGAGAATGCTGGAGGCAGAATCGTTAACCGCGACCGTATGTGGCACTATACGGAAGGAATTAAGAACTGGAATCCAATATGGAGCAATCACGGTATCCGCATCCTTCCAGGGCCATCGTCTATATGGCTTGATGCAAAAGGAAACCGTTTTCAAGCGCCGAATTTCCCTGGGTTCGACACGTTAGGTACGTTAGAAGCCATTCAGAAAACGGGATATGAATATTCCTGGTTTATCTTAACTCAGAAAATAATAGAAAAAGAGTTTGCACTTTCTGGGTCTGAACAAAACCCTGACCTCACTGGTAAAAGTATAAAAAAAGTATTGTCCCGTGTTCTTCCCGGACCTACAGCGCCGGTTAAGGCATTTATGGACAAAGGCGAGGATTTTGTCATTGCAGATAATTTAACCGAGCTTGTGGAAGGTATGAATAGGCTTACGGGTGATAACCTTCTAACCTTAAATGAGATCGAGCGGCAAATCGCTACTAGAGACCGAGAGATGGATAATAAGTTTACAAAGGATCTGCAGGTAACTGCCATTCACGGAGCACGCAATTATGTTGGTGACAAGTTAATTCGTGTCGCCTCTCCTCATAAATTACTTGATCCTAAAAATGGTCCATTGATTGCGGTGCGCCTACATATTGTGAGTCGAAAAACACTAGGCGGTCTTCAAACAGATTTATCTGGACGGGTACTTAATTCAGCGGGTGAACCTGTGCCCGGTTTATATGCCGCTGGCGAGGTTTGTGGTTTTGGCGGGGGCGGGGTTCATGGCTACCGTGCACTAGAGGGAACCTTTCTCGGTGGATGCCTATTCACCGGCAGACAAGCAGGACGTGCTATTGCAAAGGAATTATAGATTAGTTGGTTTAATAATTTTTTAAAAAATAGAAGGATTATTTTATAGGAATGAAGAATTTTTTGAAAGTATAAACGATGGTGAGGTGTTATAGCATGGGCAGCAGCACGGTTAGTATTAGTTTACAATCTAAACCCAATATAATTATTCCCTATAATGATAGATTAGCACCTCTCTATATACGGCAAGCACTTTATTCTCTTATACCTGATGGGACCGAACATATTTATGTGATAGGAATTGGCTCTAGTCGGATTAATGGTGACAGCCTGGGTCCTTTTGTTGGAAGCCTGTTGAAGAACAACTTTTCTGTTCACTTAACCGTGCTTGGAAACCTGCAGGCGCCACTTGACGCAACAACACTTGTCCCTGAACTAGGACAACTCTCCTTCCGAAAAAATAGTTTTGTTATTGCAATTGATAGTGTTTTAGGAAGTGATGACTACGTAAACTCCATCGTGGTAAAGGACGGACCAGTAGTACCGGGTGTTGGGCTGGGAAATATTCTACCTCCAATTGGGGACTGCAGTATTACTGGCGTAGTCCTCGAGAATGATCCCGCCCTAAAAAACTCGCTGTTATGTACCGATCTACATCTTGTATATACGATGGCTACTTCCATTGCTAAGGGTATTTCATTAACGGTTAGGCAATATTACAAATACCCATCTTCCCAACCGCTTTTAGCTTATTAAAATGTTTGCTTAAGAAACAATGGACCCCGCTACGAGATCCATTGTTTTTTTATGTTTTTTTAAACCTCTTGAATTTTCCCATCAATAATGGTCATTTCAATATTTGTATTTAATAGTTCATCGGGATTGTCCAATTCAAAGAGATTCTTAGAGTACACCGTCATGTCTGCTAACTTCCCTCTTGAAATTGTACCTTTTATCGCTTCTTCGTTTGTTGCATAAGCCCCGCCAACTGTAAAAAGCTTAACAGCCTCAAACATCGAGATCTTCTGACTCTCATTCCAGACCTCATTTTTATCGGGGGTTTTTCGAGTAACAGCTGCATGAATACCAAGCAATGGATCAACTGGTTCCACAGGTGCGTCTGATCCGCCTGCACAGATAACCCCATTAGAGAGTAGGGATTTCCAGGCATACAAATAGGATTCCCGCTCCTTACCAATCCGGTCGATTACCCATGGATAATCTCCAACAACAAACCTAGGCTGGATATCGGCTACAATACTTGGGTCCGCTAATCGAGCTATTAAATCCTCCCTAACTAATGAAGTGTGGATGATCCGATCACGATAGTTCACCTTTGGAAATTGATCTAAAATATTGAGAACATTCTCCAGCGCCTGATCACCTATCGTATGAACGGCTATTGGCATGGATTGCGCCCGTGAGTCCTTTACAATGTTAAAAAGAACTTCTTCCGTTTGCATGGCTTCACCAAATTGACCAGGTTCATCGTGATAAGGCTCTGATAGCAGTGCAGTTCGTCGTCCAAATGCACCATCTGCAAATATTTTGATAGCACCGATTTGCAGTTTCCCATTCCCAAAACCAGCAAACATCCCTTTTTCCTTTAATGCAGGCAGATATGGATAATCAATCAAAAGGTTGCAGCGTAACCCGTTTTGCTCCTGATTGAGTAACTCATCATACATGCGATACGTTTGCTGCAGGCCGCCTAAATAAGCCGGGTCATTCGTATGTACACTGGTTAACCCTTTTTTAATTGCGAATTTCATTGCTTGTCCCAAACCATTTTTTAACTCATCGTATGTTTTATCTGGAATATGTTTAGTAACTAGTTGGGAAGCCGACTCCAACAGCAGTCCTGTTGGTCTTTTGGTTTGCGGATCCAAAACCACCCTTCCACCCTGCGGTACTTTAATCTTTGGATGATAGTGGCTCATTTCAAGTGCTTTACTATTGACTAAAAATGCATGATAGCAAATTCTTTTTAGGTAAATCGGACAATGTGGTGCAACGTGATCTAATTCATCGATAGTAGGAATCGTTCCTTCTGTAAACAGATTTTCATCCCAACCCATTCCAATCAGCCATTTACCAGGAGGAACGGTATTCGCTTTTTGCTTTATTTTATCAAGCATTTCGGATTTAGAGGTTACCCCTGTTAAATCTAAGTCCAAGAAATTAAATGCAACACCGGACATGTGTAGGTGGCTGTCTATCAGGCCAGGAGTAACCATTTTCCCCTGCAGGTCAACTATTCTTGACCCCGCTCTTCCCCATTGTAAGCTCATCTCGTGATGTGAACCTAAATCTAGTATTTTGCCATTCTCAATGACCACCGACTCCACCTCTGGCTGGTTGGAATTAAGGGTATAAATGACACCATTTGTATAAATTGTTTTCGACACGTAGCCCCCACCTTGTACGTTAATGTAATCTTGAATCTATTATAAATGAAAATTCCATTTCAGTGGAAGTATTGTTACCCAATTGACCGTCCCACCCAATTCTCGGTCACAAATAGAAAAGAGCCCAATTGGGCCCTTTGTTTTATCTAAACAAGCATTTGGAACAAGGTGCTGTCTTTATTTACTTCACGGTAAACAAAGCCTTTAGTCTTAATACGTTCAATCAATGGAAAGTAATCATCTTTGCACTTTAGCTCAATTCCTACTAAAGCTGGTCCTGTTTCACGGTTATTCTTTTTTGTATATTCAAAATGGCTGATATCATCATTCGGTCCAAGGACATCATCTAAAAATTCCCGTAAAGCTCCTGGTCGTTGTGGAAATTGAACAATAAAGTAATGCTGAAGCCCCTCATATAACTTAGAGCGTTCTTTGATTTCCTGCATCCGGCCGATATCGTTGTTTCCGCCGCTTACAATGCAGACCACCGTTTTGCCCTTAATTTCATCTGTAAATTGATCAAGTGCGGCAATGGAGAGTGCACCTGTTGGTTCAACTACAATCGCATTTTCATTGTAGAGAGCTAATAGTGTAGTGCATACTTTTCCTTCGGGAACTACCACAATATCATCAACGACTTCTTTACAAATCTCAAACGTCATGGAACCGACGGTTTTCACTGCTGCTCCATCGACAAACGGGTCAATTTCTTTCAGAGAGGTAACCTCTCCAGTAAAAATAGACTCCTTCATCCCGGCTGCTCCTTGTGGTTCTACACCAATTATTTGGGTTTCTGGTGAAAAATGTTTCATATAAGTACCGACTCCAGAAAGAAGTCCGCCTCCACCAATAGCACCAAATAGGTAATCAATTTTTTCAGGACAATCATTCAGCAGCTCAACTGCAACCGTACCTTGACCAGCAATCACGTCTCGGTCATCAAACGGATGGATAAACGTTCTATTTTCTACTTTGCTGCATTCCATCGCTTTTTCATATGCATCGTCAAAGGTATCCCCTACTAATACAATCTCTACATGTTCCTTCCCCCAAAATTTTACCTGATTCACCTTTTGTTTTGGAGTCGTACTTGGCATAAATACTTTTCCGTTAATTTTTAAATGATTGCAAGAATAGGCCACCCCTTGCGCGTGATTTCCGGCGCTTGCACAAATAATTCCATTCTCTAATTCTTCCGCTGTTAGCTTCTTAATCCGATTATAAGCACCGCGGATTTTAAAGGAACGAACACTTTGCATGTCCTCTCTCTTTAAATAAATATGACAGTCATATCGCTCAGATAATAAGTGATTATACTGCAGAGGAGTTGGCGAAATCACATCCTTGATGGTGTGGCTGGCAATAATGATATCCTCTACCTGTACAGTTTTTTCTTTTTGGTCTACTTGTTGATTCATTTCACTTTCCTCCTCTTTTTTTGATCCAACTAAATCGCCCTTATAAGGCATTTATATTTTTTTGAAAACAACAAAAAACCCGCCCCGTGTATAGGGACGAGTTTAACTCGCGATACCACCCTACTTCCACAGCAAAAAATACCAGGCTGTGGCTCTCGATAAACGTATCATGATGATACGTGTTCCCTGTAACGGTGGATTATTCCGGTGTAGCTTACTTAATCTTTTCAGCTGCACATCTCGGAGATGATTTTCAGAAAAGCCCTGCCATCGACTCCCAGCAAATGTCGACTCTCTTTGGACAAGGTGCTTAGCTTACTGTTCTCGTCATCAATTCGTTTTAAATTATTTATAAGATTATCACTGTAAAGCGGCAGAGTCAATATTTTTTGACTATTTTAATTATTTTGTTAATTATAAAAGCGCTTACATTTTTTATAGGCACTGTTATGATTCATTGTTGATTTTCGTGTAGGTATGAGAATTCATAGGCGGAGAATTTCCGGTTAATGTATATAGAGGAACCTAAAGTAGCAGATATAAGCGGAGATATTCCGGTTATCTGGTCTAAATAAGACAAAATTCAAAGATTTTTATCATATAAGCGGAAAAACTCCTCTTATTTTTAAGGAAATATGGGTATTTCCCAATTTAACCGGAATTTATCTGCTTATTCTTAAACACAATAAATCAACATCAGACTATAACAAAGCTTATTCTAAAAAAGAGCATCTACCAAACTAGTTGGTAGATGCTCTTCGCCTTTTATTTCTTTTTCTTAACGTTTATAAACAATTTTCCAGCTGCTGTTTTTCTTGTTTCATTTCCAAAAGAATCTACTGCTTTGACTTCAATGACCGCACCGTCGGCTGTCATGTCTTTTGTGGCTGTATAGTAGCCGACATAATATCCTGGTGATACTTCCATCAATGGCAGTACTGTCGCATTTTGTACAGAGTTAAGGTTGGTTAAAGGCATATGAATCACAAAAGATGTTTTTAAACCAGGCTCACTTGTAAACTCGATTTTTACACTTTCCCCTTTTTTCAATGTCTTATCCTCAGCAGGTTTTACATCTGCAATCACTGGTGCAGTAAAGTCAACAGCAATTTGTACGGTTTGCTCTGTACGATTACCGGCACGGTCTTCTGCTGTGACTGTAATACTGTTTGTTCCTTCATCTAATAGAACTCGTGCGGAATAGGTGCCACTTTCTACTTTTGCTGGTGTACCATTAACAGTTACAGAGTTTAAATAATCATCAACGACAGTACCAGTAACAGTAACAGTTTCTTTATTTATTTTTCCGCCATCTGCAGGGCTTGTAATGGCTAACTCTGGTGCAGTCGGGTCGTAAACCACAATAGCGGGTGCTGATGGATCGGTAATACCCTGTACAGTTGAAGCTTTGGCTGTTAAACTGTTTTCTCCCTCTTGAAGGGATACATCAACAGCATATGTTCCATTATTCGCTGCTTCGGCAGTACCAATTTCTTCTCCATGATTGTAAATGTGAACGGTTGTGGTTGGTGCAGCTTTCCCTTCAACCTTCACAGTGCCAACGTTCGTGAAGGATCCATCCACAGGAGTTGTGATGGTCGGAGCCGTTACTTCATAATCTACTACAGCACGAATCATGTAGTTTCCTTCTTCTTCCGGTGATGGTGACCAAGCGCCGCCAACTAATTGCCAGCTTCTTATTGCATTTTCACCATCTTCATCTGTCGCAAGTCCAGGTGATGCGGTGTTGATTCCAGCTTGGATGTAAACGAGATAGAAATCTCCTTCGACCACGATGCCGTGACTGCTTAAATCTACATGTGTCCATTGACCATTACGTAATGCAGTTGCATCAATAGGGCCAGCAAGTTTTTTACCTGGTGCACCATCTGGACCACTAGCATCATAAACTTCCACTTTGAAATTGGTCCCACCTGGAACAGGCCATTCTGTATCCCAGAATCGGAATAACCCTCCGGATACGAGTGCCTTTTCATTTCCAGGTGCTAAGGACATTTTTACAGCCCATCCATTACCTGCATCGTAAAATGCTCGTGCATTTTCAGCTGTGCCGTCATCATAGCCAATTTCACTTGGGTACCCAATGAATGGCTTCAATTCGAAGTTTTGTGCAATAGTTCCTTGAAGTGAAACAGACACTTCTTGACTATAGAAATGAGGGGCGAAGATTTTTAATGTATAATCCCCTTCAAATCCTGTTAAAGAATAGTGACCACTAGCATCTGTGGCAACAGGTGCAATGTTTGCATCTTCAATCAAGTAGACAGTTGCTCCAGAAACAGGTTCACCTGTTGCTTGATTGATGACAGTTCCTGTTACTGTACCTTTTGGAAGTTCTTCTAAAGTAAAGTTAGCTGTAACTTCACCATCCTGCTCTATGTTCACGGTTTGGGTTTCTGAACGGAAACCATAACTTTCAGCAACAACTTTAAATTCACCTGCAGCATGTGTCATTTCAAAGCTTCCGTTTGCAGGATTTGTTCTTACAGATCGTCCGGATTCTAAAACGGTTACCTGAGCCTGCATAGGCAGGACAAATGGAGCAGCCTTTTCACTGCTGGTTTCTTTAGAAACCTCTGGGATTTGAATGGTAATTTTATTTGAATCGACTTTTTCTTTCAAGCCATCCTTCTCTGATGAATCTTGTTTTTCCGCAACCACACCAAGCTGTTGTGGTGCAGTGAGTGCCGTATCAGTTATCCGTACGTCATCTAAATACCAGCCATCTCTAACCACGCTGCCATCAGTCCTTACGTTAAATGCCACATAGATACGTTGACCGGCATATTCACTTAGATCCACTTCACCATCTATCCATCCATTGGATAAATTATTAACCCGCAGCTTTTGAACCCAGTTTACATTATCTGTCGATACATAGACGTGACCGTAATCATAGTTTCTTTCGAGATTGTACCATTGCTTAAATTGTAAGTAACTCCTTCCTTCAGGTAAATCGATTGGCGGCATTCGTAGTGACATATTGGCTCTGCTGTCATACGTACCGTCTAAGTTTGTTCCATATACCTTTTCACCTGAGAACGCAGCACCTGGTCCGCTTGTTGGTGCGCCCCATTCCCACGTATTTAATGCACCATACGTAGTCCAGCCATCTGGGTTGCTTTCAAAATCATGTGCATACCCTACCGTAATGCCTGGGAGTACTGCTACAGAATATTGATTGATTGTTTCATTACCACCGAAATCGGTTACTCTTACAGTATAGGAGAAGGATTCGCCGGCGATATGCTCACCAGGGATGGCAGCTTGATAGATTCCATTTTTATAATCACCATTGATACGTTCTGCAGCAATTGTATTCGATGTTCCATCTGCTAATTGATATACCACTTCTACATTTGTTACACTGATATTGTCGGCAGCTGAAGCTTGTAACGTTAGTGGCATTCCTGCAAAAACCGTGGCAGGTTGGGAATGTTCTAACACGGGAGCTTCACTGTCGTTTCCTTCTTTTGTTACCTGTCCTTTCAGCTTTCCTAATCCCGAAATCACAGAGGATACGGCATCATATACATTTAATAGACCTGATCCATAACCGTTGTTCGGAGATTCTGGATAGGTATTATCTGTCAAAGGAACCGCAGTGGTCATTAAAATTTCTTCTAACTCATCTACGGTTAAACTTGAATTCGCTTGAAGCAATAAGGCAATCGCTGCTGCTACGTGAGGTCCAGCCATCGATGTTCCATTCCATCCACCTTCATAACTACTTCAGGGAACGGAAGAACGAATGTTAACGCCTGGTGCAGTTAGCTCCGGTTTAATTTCTTGATATGGAGATGGTCCTAATAAGGAAAAACTTCCTAGTGATTATTAATATCTGTTGCACCTGTAGCGACTGATTCAGGGTAGTTTGCAGGGTTTGCAACGGAACCAGGTCCGCCTGGATTGGTTAAAGTTGTGTTACCAGCTGAGAATTCTGGGAAGATTTCTGCTGCTCTCCATGCTTGAACCATAGGGCGATACCACTCATCTAAACCTGCACCTCCACCCCATGAGTTATTTACTACATCTGGTGCCAAATCAGGATTTCCATTTGGTGCTAAAATCCATTCACCGGCTTCTAATAAATCAGCATCTGTACCACCTGCCGCTGTAAAAGCTTTAACAGCTATCCATTTTGCACCAGGCGCAACACCAATGGCATTGGAACCATCTGGGTCAGACCCTACCATCGTCCCAGTAACATGGGTTCCATGTCCTTGATCATCATATGGAGCTGATTGACCCCGTACTGCGTCAAACCAGTGGTTTTCATGAGAAACCTGTCCTGTTGCTTCATCAAATCCCCGATATTTTGACTGCAATGCAGGGTGATTCCACTGAACTCCCGTATCAATGGAGGCAACAGTAATCCCACTGCCATCGATCCCCATCTCCCAAACGGCCGGGGCACCTACTCGGTAAATATTCCATTCAATTGAATTGGTTTCGGCTTTGGGTTCTAAAAGGGCTTCAGCTGATTTTTCAGGAACAAACAATTGCCTAGTTTCATTTGGTAGAATTTTCTCTACCTCTTGAAATGAAGCAACCTTCTCCATAACTTCTTTTGTAGCAGTTACCGCAATCCCATTCACTACATAGTAGGAATGGACGTCTTGTACAGCCCCCGCTTCTACTTGCTTTTGCAGGTATTGCAACAGTTCAAACTGAGTTTCCTGTGCTGTAGCTTTTAATTCGGAAACAATAGAGGAACGTTTCAAGGATTTGGCTTTAGCCGGTGCCGCTTTATTGAGGCTTGCATTTTTATCAGCTTCTTTTGCTACGCTAGCCGTATCTACCTGCTCCTTCATCTTAATTAAAAAGGTTATTTTTCTTTCTCATCAAACTGTTTCTCTAGACTATTTGAGATCTTTTGTGCTGGAGATGTTAAGCTGTCTTTCGCTGAAACACTTACTCCTTTTGTAGCAGCTGCATTCACTTGAGGCTGTATGAGCATAGGCAAAACTAGCATCGCGGTACAAAACACTGATAACATCCGGTGTTTCTTTCTTCTCATCCCATTACCCCCTAAGTATGATAGTAACTAAGCGTTTCCTGCCCTCCTTCCTTCGCACTCTTTATGTCATAAACATGGTGCTATCTTAAAAATAACGTTTTGAGATTGTTGTTTGTGTCGAATATAGTCTAAAAAACTGGCGTAAGTCTAAATTGATAAAATAGTATTCATTGGGAAATATGGAAAAAATAGTCCAATTTTAGGTCGACAAGTAATCTTTTTCTGAGGCGCACGAATCCTTTTATACTAGTTTATCAATCTTTTTGTTGAGGTAATTTTCTCTATTTTGTTAAAATGATTATTTTTTCCTAGTAATATTGATACTTACTTAAGGGAAAATCTCCTCAGTTTCAGTTTTTGAGTAGTCTTTTTCAATCCTACAATTTTCGTTCCTCTGATAGTAATGGTATAATTTTGCTGAAATGTAAAACAATTCTGAATATAAGGGAGCGAGTAAAACAATGAATTTTCCATACAAAGGGACCACACCTAACGTGCATGAAAGTGTATTTGTTGCACCTGGTGCTTATATTATTGGAGATGTTACGATTGGAGAGGAATCGACCGTTTGGTTTAATGCAGTGCTGCGTGGAGATGATGGCCCGATTAAGGTTGGGAAAAGATGCAGTATTCAAGATAACTCCACGATTCACCTGTATGAAGGTTCTCCTGTTGAAATTGGAGACGATGTTACCATTGGACATAATGTTATTTTGCATGGCTGTAAGATTGGCAGAAATTCAATTATTGGAATGGGGTCGACTTTACTAGACAATGTCGAAGTTGGAGAAGAATGTATAATTGGTGCGAACACACTTTTAGCGGGTGGTATTAAGATCCCTCCACGATCCTTAGTTCTAGGTTCACCTGGGAAAGTAGTCCGTGAATTAACAGAAAAAGACCTGCAAATGCTCAAATATTCCAGTGATAACTATGTAGAAAAAGGTAAAGAATATAGAGAAATATTAAAATAATGAGCATGGAAAAAGTCCAATTCAATACTGGACTTTTTTTCTATATAAAAAGGCAAGCATAGTGCTATGCTCACCTTTTGTTCTTGCAATGCGAAATGATCATACTTTACGAATACACTGGGCTTAGTCTAACTGGCTTCCTTAAAAGAAAGTTCAACTTAGCTTGAGCATTATTAAGTACATAAGTTAACCTAATCCTTAGAAGCTTCAACGATCTTAATAAGCTAAAAAGTATATTCAAAGTATATCCCTCCACATTGAAGTTTAGTGTTATTGGATAACACTAGACCTATTATTTATCTGTGAAGGTATTTTATTCAAGCGAGTAAACCTTTACTTAGATAAAGCTGTCTCTCCAACTGGGGATGTTTTCTCTGGAATTCGAAAGCTAAGAAAGATCGTAATGAAACTCAATATGAGAGCATAAAGAAAGACGTTTTTCATCCCTATGGCAAGTGTAACCCCATGATTAATAATCACGCCCATAATGGTAACACCTACGGATGTCCCAATATTTCTTAAAAATATCTGAAGCGAAGTAGACATCCCCTTTATAGTGGATTCCGCAAATTCTTGTGAGGCAATTGTTCCTAGGGCAAACAATAAACCAAAGCAAAATCCCTGGATTGTCAAAATGATAAACAAACCAACATAGGATAAATCCTGGATGAATAAATAAAGAATCAACCCTGAAACAGTTGTTACAATACTACCAATCATAAATAAAACCTTATAGCCAAAACGGATAATCCATTTTCCTGCAGGTGTACTTCCAAACGACCATCCAAGCGCAATACTTAACAAAATCAATCCACTTTTATAAATACTCATTTGACTGCTTTCCTGCAAATATAACGGAATAAAGTTCGATGTACCATAGAATGATAAGCAATAAATTAACATAAAAAGATTCGTCGATAGTAGCCCTTTATTTTTAAATAAGGTAACGGGGAGTAAAGGATGCTGCTCTTTTCTTTCGACAAGGACAAATAGTATAAACCCGATTACACCACTGATAACATACCAGAAAGGATTGCTCAAGCTGGTTGATAATAATAAAAGGGTAATCGAAATACCGAAAAGGAAAAAACCTTTATAATCGATATAGGTCTTTTTGTATGCCGCAGCTTCCTTATAGGGTATTAGAAAAAGAATGGTTGCAATACCAATAGGGATATTGATAAAGAATATCCATCTCCAGGTCATTGCTTCCACAAAAAAGGATCCTAATATTGGCCCGATAATCGAGGATATCGCCCATATTGCGCTAAAGACCGCTTGGATTTTCCCGCGTTTTTCTATTGTGAATAAATCCCCCACTATAATCATGGAAAGAGGAATCATTCCCCCGGCGCCTAATCCTTGAATACCTCGAAAAATAATCAACATTACCATTGAATTAGCTAAACCGCAAAGAATGGATCCGACAGTAAACAAAGCTACCGCAACCATTAGAAGTTTTTTTCGACCATACATATCCGATAATTTGCCGTAAAGAGGAACCGTAATGGTACTCACTAACATATAAACAACAAATATCCATGAAAACAATTCCAAGCCCCCAAGTTGATTAACAATCGTGGGACTTGCAGTTTGCATGATATTTGTATCAAGAGCTGAAATGAGTGTCGTAATGACAAGCCCTATAAACACATACTTATTCTTGTTCATTTTGTTCCTCCTGAAATGTGTTGTTGATAATTTCAAATTTTTTACAAAGGGTAATTCACTCCTACTATTATAGCAAAATGTTATTTTTTGAAACTACTCTTTTCTCATTACCATTAAATGAGGATAGTCTCATCTTTTTATTGGGTATCCTATTTGATATCGAGAAGGAGGAGTAACTTTGGAAGATAACATTATTGAGGTAATGGATGAAAGGTTGAAAGAACAAATAGAATATGAAATAAGAGGAATGAAGTTTACGAAGAATTTCCGGTCACCTTCAGCAGAGGAATGGTATATTTTTCTTCCCAGTTATACCGACCCGGTAACCGGTGGTGCGGCTGGAAAAACAATTATCCATTATAATCTTTATGATACAAAACAAATTTTTATTAATACCACCATCATTTTTGATGATCTTTCCCTGCATAAAAACGAACTGCACCAACTCGTTTATGCTGTTGCAGATGAAATTGTGAATCGGCTGGTAGGTTATGCTGACACGCTTCTATCTGTTCATGCTGGAGAAAATTCATATAACGCTGAGTATAAACAGTAAAGAGTTCATCCCTACCGTGCGGATGAACTCTTTTCGCGTTACTGAATTCCTGGAAACCACCCTGGTGTGTGAGTAATCGCCTGCCATAGTGGATCAGGAATAACAAGCTGTTCCTGATTATCCTTATTAATCTCTGTAGTAATTTCATCTACTCTTCCCTCTTGTACCTTCTGTACCCAATCTGGATCAATAATCAATTCACGTCCTAGGGCAATCAGTGCAACCCCTGTCTGGAAAGCTTTTAAAGCTTCATCCGGAGTATAAATGGAGCCAACCCCAATCACAGGAACTTTATTTCCAACTCGTTCTTGGATGATTTCAATCCGTGAACGCGTATCGTCAACACCTCTTCTTGGGGTTGACCAGAAATCCTGCAGCGAGACATGAAGATAATCCAGATCCTTTTTGGCTAATTCATCAATTAAGACAAGCGTATCCGCCATGGTAATGCCGGGTGTTTCTGCCTCTTCTGGAGAAAAGCGGTATCCGACAATAAACGGCCCTTTGGCATTCTCAGCAACCACACGCTTAACTTCATTTACAACGGCCAGTGGGAAGGTTAACCGTTTCTCTAAACTGCCTCCCCAACGATCGTTACGGCGGTTTGAATGTGGAGAGAAAAACTGTTGGATGAGATAGCCGTTGGCGCCATGGATTTCTACTCCATCAAAACCTGCTTCTATTGCCCGGCGTGTTGTTTCACCAAAATCGCGGATAATGGAACTAACTTCTTGGTCTGATAGTTCCCGTGGAACCGGCTTCCCATTTCCTTCTGCTGGAATATTACTGGCACTGACAATATCACCATTCGGCACTAATTCAGGCGGTACCTGCCTCCCACCATGGAAAATTTGTAATATTGCTTTAGCTCCTTGCTCTTTAATAGCTGTGGCTAGCTTTTGTAAACTAGGGATTAACTCATCCCGATCCCCTCCGAATTCTCCATGAAACCCCTTTCCATTGGCAGTAACATATGTACAAGCTGTAATAACCATCCCAACGCCACTAGAGCGTCTTGCATAATAGTTTACCTCAGCCTCCGTAACCGTTCCATCAGGATTCGATGACCAATTTGTCATTGGTGCCATCACAATTCGGTTTTTCAACTGGATTCCATTCTTAAATGTCAATGTTTCAAATAATGGTTCGAATTTCGAATTCACCGCTATGTACCCCCATTGTTATAACTATTTTTTACTTTCTTATTTTCCAGCTTTTATATTAAAATAAACTTGTAAATAATACAAAAAAAACACCTTGCTTTTAAGCAAGATGAGATAGTTGGTTGAAAATCAGTTGGTTACGCCTGCTTTCTTTCGCTTTATATAATTCTTTATCAGCAAGTTTAATTAGTTCCTCGGGTTTTGTTCTTTCATCTGGAATTAGTGTTGAGCAGCCAATACTAATGCTGACTATAGGTTCTAATACGTTTGAAAGATAGGGTATATTTAGATCTCTTACATTTGCCTGAAGCAATTCAGCCACATGAACAGCTCCTTGTGCATCGGTTTCTGGCAGCAAAATTACGAATTCTTCCCCGCCATATCTAGCAGCAAAATCACCAGCTCTCCTGACAGTATTTTTTAACACTGAGGCAATTAGTCTTAAACACTCATCGCCCGCTTGATGACCATTGAAGTCATTGTATTTTTTAAAAAAATCAATATCAATCATGATAGCTGAAAATGGACTAGAATTTCGTTTTAACCGCTTCCATTCCTCTTGGAGTTTTTCATCAAAATATCTTCGATTCGGGATTCCTGTTAAACCGTCCATGTTAGAAATATACCGTAGCATGACATTTGCTTCATGTAGTCTTTCTTCTTTCTCTAATCGTTCAGTAATATCCCGTGAAACAGCTACAATTCCTTCTAGCTTTCGAGAATTCTTTCGTATGGTTCGAGCATTTGTTTCCATCCACATATACGAACCATCTTTTTTCTTAGTTCGGTGAGAGAATGCAGCAAAATCCAATTCTTCATCTGCCTCAAGGAGTAAAGCAATTACTTTTTCTATCTCGCCAGGATGTAAAAACTCGGATAGATTTTTACCTATCATTTCCTCTGGATAGAAATCTAATAAATCCTTACTAGATGGAGATAAATATTCATACTCCCCGTTAGGATTGAGAAATGAGATAAGATCAGTAGTATTTTCTGTAATAAAACGATACAATTCTGTATTTTTGCGTACCTCTTCTGATAGTTTATTTCGTTTAGTAACATCTCTTAGAAAGACTTCTATGGCAGGTTTGTCATTATAAAGAATCGGAGCTGAAGAGATTTCAATGTCCAATATGTTATGATTTGAGGATATAATTTTTATTTCAACACGATCAAAACTTTTATTCCCTAGAATCATGTCATTAAACCTTTGCCTAACGGTTGGATGATACTCTGGTAAAACAAAATGATAGATGGATTTACCAAGAATATCACCAGAAGATGAATCAACCAATTCCTCAAATTTATCATTCACGAAGACGATTTTCTCATCCTGGTAAACCATAATTGGCTCGGGTGAAAGTTTTAATAGATTCGATAATCTAGATTCACTGATTTCAGCCTTATTCTTATAGTAAATGGCATTATCATATACCCATCCGAGGAATGCAGCGATGGCAGCAAATAAAATAGCTTCTAAGATTGACCATATGGTTGTAGGTTCGGAAAATGATTCTATAATCGAGACCATTATGGATATTAATAGTAATGTGATTCTGCCTGTGAATTTCATCGTGCCACCCCAAAAATAACGTTTAATTTTTCTGTATGGAGACAATTAAACTATAAAATATATTAGTTCTTAAAATAACGTTTTCACTACTAAAATACAGTTTTCTGCATTTAACATACCATACCGGCATTTATTCTAAATCAGGCATTTATGATATTATTTTGACATTTGTTTGTACAAAAATAAAGTAAAGCGAATGTCTTATGCTTCCTTATTAAGAATATAACAGGTACCATCCTCAGCAAAATATAAACACTTTCCGTTTTTAATGTTGAAGTTGACGTTTTTTTTATCATAAATTAGTTTATCAACTATTGTAAAGTTTTCCAAATATTTACTAGTTGGATTGTAGACGATTTCCTGACTCTTCTTCGTTGTTACAAATCCTTTTGGTTCACATTTTCTTTCGGGTTTTAATTCAGCAAACCATTCGCCAGTAAGAAGAATAGATTGGACGGTAATTTTAAATTTCCGATTTTGAATCGACCATACTTTCCTGCAATTACACCGGTGTATTTTACTCTTCATCTGCAAATACCTACTTTCAATAAAAATAAGTATGTCGATGAATTATATTCACACGGTAAAACAAATATTTATCATTTAAAGGCTATAGCTGTAATAAGCCAGTCAGATACGACTGGCGCTATCTTCTAAGTTAACATAACATTATTATATAATAATTATTTACTCTGCAGGTGCTTCCTCCACAGCAATTTGGTATGCATCCAAAATGGACTGGCTTTCGACTGGATCGGAAATTCCAACTAAATATTGGTCCCCTTCGTCTCCTACAACCTGCATGACCATCGTTTCATCCTCGGCTGCCAAAAGTGCATATGACCTGCCTTCCATGTCAAACAACGCCTCAACAGCGAAATCCTTTAGATTTCCTTGCTCGTCCTTTATGGTAATATAATCACGCGGTTCATCGTGCATCATATTCCAATCACCTCCATAAACTTACTTTCCCCTATGAACAGAAGATTTATAAGGAATACAGTCGGAGATTGGTACCCCGCGATTTAATGTGATATTAAGGCACAATTCATTATAAAAATATACAAAAACACAACCATAACAGGTTGTGTTCGTTTGCCTGGCAACGTCCTACTCTCACAGGGACTTTCGTCCCAACTACCATCGGCGCTGAGAAGCTTAACTTCCGTGTTCGGTATGGGAACGGGTGTGACCTTCTCGCCATTATTGCCAGACTATTTAATTTGAGGTTTCATTCCCTCAAAACTAGATAACCAGAAGAAGTGTGTAAAAACGAGTTCGCTTTTAAATATTGTCCAGCTGCGGCTCCTAACTTCTCGGCCGTTTCGATCCGTCTCTACAAATCCAAAACCGGGATTTGCAATGCCGGCTCGGAAGCGTTCGTCGAAGTTGAACAGTCGCCTCCGCTTTTCTATTTGGTTAAGTCCTCGAACGATTAGTATCAGTCAGCTCCACATGTTACCACGCTTCCACCTCTGACCTATCAACCTGATCATCTTTCAGGGTTCTTACTAGCTTGACGCTATGGGAAATCTCATCTTGAGGGGGGCT
>NZ_JACCBX010000001.1:122931-703476 GCF_013409995.1 Neobacillus driksii | reverse complement strand
ACAACGCTTGCCACCTACGTATTACCGCGGCTGCTGGCACGTAGTTAGCCGTGGCTTTCTGGTTAGGTACCGTCAAGGTACCGGCAGTTACTCCGGTACTTGTTCTTCCCTAACAACAGAGCTTTACGACCCGAAGGCCTTCATCGCTCACGCGGCGTTGCTCCGTCAGACTTTCGTCCATTGCGGAAGATTCCCTACTGCTGCCTCCCGTAGGAGTCTGGGCCGTGTCTCAGTCCCAGTGTGGCCGATCACCCTCTCAGGTCGGCTACGCATCGTCGCCTTGGTGAGCCGTTACCTCACCAACTAGCTAATGCGCCGCGGGCCCATCTGTAAGTGTCAGCGTAAACCGACTTTCAGCTTTTCCTCATGAGAGGAAAAGGATTATCCGGTATTAGCTCCGGTTTCCCGAAGTTATCCCAGTCTTACAGGCAGGTTGCCCACGTGTTACTCACCCGTCCGCCGCTAACCAAAAGGTGCAAGCACCTTAAGATTCGCTCGACTTGCATGTATTAGGCACGCCGCCAGCGTTCGTCCTGAGCCAGGATCAAACTCTCCAAGAAAGTTGATTTAGCTCATTTGTTACGTTGGCTAGTTTCTATAGAAGAAACTAATATTTTTTGTTGACGTTCTTGTTTGTTTAGTTTTCAAAGAACAATTTCAATCACCAGTGAGTCTGTACTACTTAGTACCTCAAAAGCGACCTCATTAATTTAACACATCCACTATCGTGATGTCAACAACTTTTTAAATTTAATTTTCGTTGCTTAACTCTCTCGAAGAGGACGAGATTTAATATACCATGTTATAAAAATGATTGCAATATAATTTTAAAAGTTTTTTTGAACAATCCTCTTTTATAAATAGACCCTACTATCAAGGGAATAAAGAATATTCAACTGTCAAAGGATAATTCAAGGATGAGTATAGAATCTACCTTTGCTTTATATGTAATTAAAGGAGTTTGCCTTAATTATTTATATAAGCTGAGTGTAAAAACTTATTAAATATACATAATCTCCGTTTGCATATATAGAAATTAGGAAAATTCTTTATTAACATAGAAGGGATTTCGTATGATAAAAGTGAATGTTTATTTAAGCAATACTATACTTACTATTATTGGACGTGAGACCCATGGAGAATATTGATTACGATATATTAATAAAGCTCGGCATTTCAGCTGTCTTGGGACTTATCATTGGACTAGAACGCGAATTAAAACGAAAACCTGTAGGACTAAAAACAAGTCTTGTTATTTCTGTAGTAAGTTGCCTGCTTACCATCGTCTCAATAGAATCAGCTTATATGTTTCCGGATTCTGATCATGTAAGAATTACGATGGATCCTCTTCGTCTTGCAGCACAAATTGTTTCTGGAATCGGTTTTCTAGGAGCAGGCGTAATCCTTAGAAGGGGAAATGATAGTATCTCCGGATTAACAACAGCCGCAATGATATGGGGAGCAGCAGGAATAGGAATTGCTGTTGGAGCCGGATTTTTTATTGAAGCGTTTGTTGGTGTTGCATTACTCATCATTAGTGTCGAATTAGTCCCGTACGTCATGAAATTTATTGGTCCAAAACAATTGAGAGAAAAGGAAATTAGTCTTCAATTATTTATCAGAGATAAAATCCAAATCGAAAATGCTATTTCATTCTTAATGGCGAGAAAATATATAATCCGACGGATACGTATAAAGGATTTAGACAATGGTGACCATCTCGTTCAGATATTAGTAGCAGTAGATTATCGTGAAAAAACAACAGATGTATATGACTCTGTTTCAAATCTTGACGGAGTGCAAAAGGTTGAAATAGAAAGTATGGGTCAATAAATTTTTAACTAAAAAATGAAAAATACTATTGCAAGAATGGTATGAGAAAGATATAATTTTTCTTGTACCACACGGGGGCTTAGCTCAGCTGGGAGAGCGCTTGCATGGCATGCAAGAGGTCGTCGGTTCGATCCCGATAGTCTCCATCTCAAAAACCTTTGCGCTGCAAAGGTTTTTTCTTTTTATCTTCACACAATTCCACGCCTAATGTTAACCTCGAATAGTTTTTACTATCTACATAGTAACAAATGTTTTTTCCAAAAAAATGAAATTTTTCCTATTGCTAAATGTATTACTCTGCTTCTATAATAATAAACGTAACAAAAAATTTAATATTTCGAAAAATCTGTTTTCTAAGGAGGGAACGAGTAAACAAAGTTATTTTTATCCTCATAAGTAATTTGTACATTTTTTACATTGAAAGGGGGAGCTTCCAATGGAGGCACCGAAAATTACAACAACTTCTGAAAGCGATTACAGCGCTATCGTTCAATCACCTTCTTTCCAAAGATTACTCTCCGAAAAGAAAAAATTCATTATTCCTATCACGATCTTCTTCTTTTGTTTCTATTTTGCATTACCCATTTTAACCTCATACTCAACGGTATTGAATAACAAATTCATAGGCAGTATTTCCTGGGCATGGGTATTCGCATTTCTTCAGTTTGTTATGACATGGGGTTTATGTATGCTTTACTCCAAAAAGGCAGCCAAATTTGACGATTTAGCTGAAAAAGTTGTCAGAGAAGGAGGTACAAATCAATGAATATTGCTGCTTTTACCATGTTTCTTGGTATCGTTTTCGTAACGTTGGTTATTACATATTTCGCTTCAAAACGTACTAAGAATGCAAGTGAGTTTTACACTGCAGGAGGAGGACTTACTGGCTGGCAAAATGGATTGGCTATTGCAGGTGATTATATGTCTGCTGCCTCATTTCTTGGTATTGCTGGTGCAGTTGCACTTACAGGATTTGATGGATTCTTTTATAGTATCGGTTTCCTAGTGGCATATCTAGTTGTTCTGTATTTGGTGGCGGAACCTTTGCGTAATCTAGGAAAATATACATTTGCTGATATGATTGCAGCGCGCTTTGATGCCAAAAAGGTTCGTGGTTTTGCTGCTATGAACACCATAACCATTTCTATCTTCTATATGATCGCTCAGCTTGTTGGAGCAGGTGCACTTATTAAATTATTATTAGGATTGGAATATACTACATCTGTTTTAATTGTTGGGGTATTAATGACCATATACGTTATTTTTGGCGGTATGCATGCAACAAGCTGGGTTCAAATTATTAAAGCTGTCCTTCTAATGGGAGGTACCTTCTTAATATCGATTGTTGTATTTGCTAAATTTAACTTTAGTATTACGGATATGTTCGGCCAAATGAAAACAGCGACACCATTAAAGGAAGCCTTCTTAAACCCAGGTGTAAAATACAAGGATGGTATAGACACCCTTTCATTAAATTTAGGACTAGTATTAGGTACCGCTGGGCTGCCTCATATTTTGGTACGTTTCTTTACGGTTAAAGATGCAAAAACTGCTCGAAGTTCAGTTGTTTATGCAACGTGGATCATTGGGATATTTTATGTAATGACCATATTCCTTGGCTTTGGTGCTGCGGCATTTGTTGGGACAACTGATATAGTAGCTGCAAATGCAGCAGGAAACATGGCAGCTCCACTATTGGCACAAGCACTTGGTGGGAATATGCTGTTCGCATTTATTTCTGCAGTGGCATTTGCTACCATTCTTGCAGTCGTTGCAGGGCTTGTTCTAACAGCAGCGTCAGCTTTTGCACATGATTTCTACAACGAAATTCTAAAAAAAGGAAAGGCCACAGAAAAACAGCAGGTAAGTATGGCACGTTGGGCTGCAATTGGTGTGTCAGTGCTATCCATTGTTTTAGCTTTAGGGGCTCAAACCCTTAATGTAGCTTTCCTTGTTTCACTAGCATTTGCTGTAGCAGCCAGTGCAAATTTACCGGTTATTATTTATACAATTTACTGGAAACGTTTTAATACTACCGGAGCAATTTGGGCCATGGTGGTGGGACTTATCTCAGCTATTGGACTTGTAATCATCAGCCCGAATGTTTTCAGTCCTGAAGTTGGAAAAGCCATTTTCGTTGGGAACCCACTTTTCCCATATACAACTCCAGGTATTGTTTCAATCCCATTAGGATTTATTGCAGGGTACCTAGGAACGAAACTCTCCAGCCAGAAAGCTGACTTAAAGAAGTATGATGAAGTTTTAGTTAAATCAAACCTAGGAATTGGACAATAATAACGAAACAAGGGACTGAAAGTAGATTCAGTCCCTTGTCTATTTGCTCCGCCTGCTCTTCGCTAAGCCGGTAGTTGTGCTTTTCCTATCCCTTCTGCTGCCAGCCTGAGAAGAGGTAGATTGCTTACCCTTACTTAATTTTGATTTTCCGCTATTTCTAGACGAAGCTTGAGGTTTATTATCCCGCCTATTCCCACCAGCGCGTCTCTGTTTTTCATCCTTTTTACCTTGGTAAGTCTTTTGCTTAGATGGAACTTGGTCATTTCTTTGATTACTTCCAGTGTTACCGATGTTTTGTTTTTGGATATTAATATTTAATTCTTTCTCAATCATATCCAGAGTTGGTCGATCATCTGAGGAGTATAAAGTAATAGCCATGCCCTTTGTGCCAGCTCTTCCTGTTCTTCCGATTCGATGGATAAAGCTCTCAGCATCCTGTGGGATGTCATAGTTAAAAACATGTGTTACACCTTCAACATCCAGCCCTCTGGCGGCAACATCTGTTGCTATTAATAATTGAATTTCCCCGTCCCTGAAACGTTTCATCACTTGCTCTCTTTTGGCTTGTGATAAATCACCATGTAGTTCATCGCACAAAAATTTATGTGATCTTAACACTTCGTACAACTTTGAGACTCTGCGTTTTGTCCTGCAAAAGATAACAGCTAAATATGGCCGATGTGTTTCCACCAATTGAATAAGTGTCGCTTGTTTCGCTCTATCAACCGTGTGAATGGCTATAAGTTTAACATTTTCTGCCGGTCCCTGCGTTTTTTCTACTTGGATATATTGTGGTTTATGCATGTGCTTGTTAGCTAACGTTCTTATTTCTTCTGGCATAGTTGCAGAAAAAAGCATAGTCTGCCTTGTTTCTGGTGTTTCACTGATAATATCGACCACTTCATTTAAAAAACCAATGTGCAGCATTTGGTCTGCTTCATCAAGAACTAGAAAGGATACTTCCGATAAATCAACCGTTCCTCTGCCAATATGATCTAACAGCCTTCCAGGGGTACCAACTACAATCTGAACATTTTTCTTTAACTTCTTTAGCTGTTTATCAACATCCTGCCCTCCATAGACAGCAAGTACATCGACTCCTGGAATATCATCCGTCAATTTTTGAAATTCATCCGTAATTTGTAAAGCCAATTCTCTAGTCGGTGTAACAATAAGAGCTTGTACATATGATGCGTTCGAATTTATTTTTTCTAAAATTGGCAGTATGAACGCATACGTCTTTCCTGTTCCTGTTTGAGCTTGTGCGATGACATCTTTCCCATCCATCACGGTTGGTATGGTTTTTTCTTGGATTGGTGTGGGTTGAGCTACACCGTAGCTCCTTAATTTATTTACAGTTGATTCAGAAATACCTAATGATTTAAAATCTGGCAACAAAATCCCTACTTTCTCTATCCCTAACAATATTTTGCCTTATTAATATTGAGTGTTTATCAACGAAAAGGCAAATATTCTTTTTTTAAAAAATAAGGCTGTGTTAAACTAGGCTGTTGATTTGCGCTCCAGGCGCTACGCTTTCTGCGGGGTCTCACTCAGCTCGTTCATCCCGCAGGAGTCGAGCGCCTTACGCTCCAATCAACAGGTTCTAAAAGCATCAGTCTCTTTAACACAGCCAATTGAAAAAAGACCTTATCAAAAGAAAGGTCTGTCAGCGCTTTTCTATATAGTAATAACTACTTTCACCAAAATCTTTCCGATCAAGCAATAGATGCGTTTCTAGTCTACACCAGGAAGGCAGTTTATCTTTCAAACCTGGTTCAGTGGATATAATTTCGAGTATATGTCCCTTGTTCAACCTCTTCATAGTGGAGGATAGGTTAATTACGAGCTCTTCATATCCGGTTTTGCCTGCATCATAGATTAGGTCCGGCACATATTGAAGTGACATCTATTCAGCTCCCGATCACAGTATTACTTTCATTATAAAAAAATGATATGATGAGGTAAATTCAATTTATCTATTCTATCAATGATTATAAATCGTTTTTGCCAATAGTAAAGGAGTAGAACCAATGGATTTACATCAATTGTATGTATTTACAAAAGTAGTTGAACATAAGAGCTTTTCAAAAGCAGCTGAAGATATATTTTTAAGTCAATCAACGGTTAGTTCGCATATTCAGGCATTAGAAAGAACACTAAATGTAAATCTCTTTGACCGAGTTGGCAGAGAAATTATTCTTACACCATCAGGTGAACGTTTGTATCAGTGGGCTTTAAAGCTTTTATTAATGAAGGATCAGGCGATGCTGGACTTAAAAGAGGGAGCAACAGAGCTAAGAGGTATGATTCGAATCGGTGCCAGTTCCGTACCTGGGCAATTTATGATTCCAAAAATGGTTAAACAATTTAGACAGCAATATCCAAAAGCAACATTTCATATAAACCAATCATCCTCCAAAAACATAGCTGATAAGGTCCTAAATGGTTCAGTTGATTTCGGTATATTAGGTGAAAAATACGATAACGAAAAGTTATGCTATATTCCTTTATTGAAGGAACACCTAGTACTCATCACATCAAAGCACTCTAACATAGTTGGACCTGTCAATATTCAAGACCTTTTAAGTTACCCATTCATTATGAGAAACTCTGACTCTGGAACCAACTCTCTGATTGAAAAGTTTCTGAAAAAAAATCAGATATCAAAGGAGAAAATGAATATTGTAGCCTATACTGAAAACGGACAAAGTCTAATTGAGTTTGTACTCCAGGATATCGGTATTGCCATTATTTCTAAGATGGCAGCTAACGAATATCTTGAAAGAAATTTATTAACGATTCAAGAAATCAATGAATTTCATGATGAACGATATTTCTATCTTGTTTATAACAAAAACAAAACGCAGTCCATGTTATCCAAGCTATTTATTGAAGGGGCTAGGGAATGGATCAATTAGGAGGGCTGGATATATACCAGCCCATTTTTTACGGTTTCAGAATAACCTTAATACAATCTTCCGTCTTTGTATCAAACACTTCATAACCATGCTTGGCCTGATCAAGCGGCAATCCATGAGTAATGATGTCACTTATATCAATCTTTCGCTGGTTAATCATATCGTAGAGGCGTAAGAAATTATGCTGTCGCGATTACTGTGGCAGGTACACCAGAGTTAAAGGCTACTCTGAGAGAACAATTAAATACCGCCATTGCCACTCACGAAAAAATAACGAATTAAATGATTGCACGAGGTTTTTATCATCCACATGACTTGAGTCAACAGCTTGAAGTTGATTTGAATGTTTCTGATACAGCCCTAAAACTTGCCCAAAAATAACGATAAGGAGAACCACAGGGGTTCTCCTTATGTTTGCTTACTAAATTCTTTTAATTTCTTTTTATCAATTTTACCAACATGGGTTTTTGGAAGTTCTTCTAGTTGAATGAACTTCTTTGGAATTTTGTATCTTCCTAGTTTTTTTTCACAATAAACGATAAGTTCTTCTTTCTCAATCGCGTAAGAATGTTTAGGGACGATAAATGCTGTAACAAGTTCCCCCCATTTTTCATCTGGCAGTCCCATCACCGCCACTTCATCAACCCCAGGATGTGCAGCAATCCAATGTTCAATCTCTAGAGGGTACACGTTTTCACCTCCTGTAATAATCATATCTTTTTTCCTGCCGACAATATAATGGAATCCTTCCTCATCCTTCTTGGCTAAGTCTCCAGTATGAATCCAGCCTTCTTTTTTCGTTTCTAGCGTTGCCAATTCGTTATTCCAATAATGCGAAAAAGAATGTTTTCCTTTAATTAAGAGTTCTCCAACTTCATTACCCTTTGCTTCCTGACCATTGTCCTTAACAAGTCTTACGGCATTAAATAACATTGGCTTTCCTACTGAACCCCGCTTCACTTGTGCGTCAGTATGATCTATAAAGAAGTTATTCGGTCCTGCCTCGGTTAAACCATACCCCTCTTTAAAAGCCAATCCTTTTTTCTGAAAGGCTTCGTATACTTGTAATGGACAAGGTGCCGCTCCTGATAAGAATATTTTCATAGAGGGGAAATCACTTTTCCAAAACTCCTCTGTTTGAATGAGTAGGTGGTACATAGTCGGTACAAGGAGAATGATGGTGCAGTTATATTGTTGGATTGAGTGAACCACTTTTTGTCCCGTATATTGATCTCCCAAAACGACGGTCCCGCCAATCATTAATATTGGCAGCGATAATGCATTTAGTCCGCCTGTATGAAACATGGGCATGTAGTTGATTGTTATTTCCTCTTCAGTAAGGTTCCAGCTGAGAATCGTATTAATCGCATTCCATTGAATGGACTGGTGGCTTAATACAACACCCTTTGGTTTGCCCGTCGTTCCTCCTGTATAAATCATTGCTAATGGATCAAGTTCGGAAATATTATCAAAAAATAGGTGATCATAACTTTGGTTCACTATTCTCTCATACTCAACGCCCCCAATATAAAAAGAATGGGGTATAGCTGTTTCCAACGAAGTAAACATATTCTCAAACTTTTGATGAACTCCAAGCAAAACTGGGGTACAATCCAATAATATTTCATGTAATTCATGAACGGACAGACGCCAATTGAGCGGAACAAAAATGGCCCCAATTTTCCCACAGGCAAAGAGCAAATCAAAATAACTAATATCATTTGGCGACAATAGTGCTACTCGATCGCCTTTTTTCACACCTTGATTTTTCAACCAGCCAGCCACTGAGGTTGACCGATTATTTAATTCTCTATACGTCCATTTCATATTATTATCTTCAAGGATTACTGCATTCTTATTTGGGGATAATCTTGCTCTATTTTCCAGCCAATCGAGTTCCCACCTCACCGCACAATCGCTCCTTCACAACTAGATGACACCATTCTACTTAATTTCAGTTACAGGGTAGTTACAAAGCAACCTATTTTGGTACTTTATGGGCCGGAGAACATATATCTACACACTTTTAACGTATTTCTACACGATTTCAATTTATATCTACATATTCTCGGAATATATCTACACACTTTTGAAATATATCTACACAACTTCCATTGAATATCTACATATTCTTAAAAAGAGAAAAACGGCCCCAAAAGGCCGCTTCGCTACATCATGATTCCCCCATCTACATGAAGGACAGTTCCATTTACATAATTTGATTCATCAGAAGCTAAAAACAGGTAGGCGTTTGCAATATCTTCTGGCTTCCCAAGCCTTGCCAATGGTACCATCTGTTTCATTTGGTCTAATATTTTTTCGGGAACTTTCGCAGTCATTCCCGTTTCGATAAAACCAGGTGCAACGGCATTCACATTAATTCCTTTCCTCCCAAGCTCTTTTGCCCATGTTTTCGTCATACCAACCACGCCGGCTTTCGTTGCTGCATAATTCGTTTGACCGATATTCCCATACACTCCTGAAACAGAAGAAGTATTAATAATTCTTCCTTTTCCAATTTCAAGCATTGAAGGTAAAACCGCTTGCGTACAGTGAAATACTCCTGTTAGATTAACATCTAGAACTGCTTGAAAATCTTCGGCAGGTAATTTGGAAAGCATGCCATCTTTTGTGATCCCCGCATTATTGATAAGGATACTAATATTTCCATAACTCTCGCGGACTTTTGTAACCATTTCATCCACACTTGTACGCTGTGCAACATTTACTTGGAAAAAGGTCACTTCATAGCCTTTTTTTCTTAATTCCTCCGCCCTTTTTTCACCTTGTTCTACATTAAAGTCTGCCATGGCAACCTTTGCACCTTCTTTAGCAAAAGTTTCAGCTGCAGTGAATCCAATGCCGTTAGCTGCTCCCGTAATGATGGCCACTTTATCTTTTAATCTCATTTGAACACCTCAGTTTTTAGGAAATTAGTAACCTCATTTAATAATTGCGGTAAGTCGTCAATAAGTGGTGAATGACCACAATCCTTCAACTCAACGAATTTAGCTTTTGGTCCTAAATCCTCTACCAGTTCTCTTGTCATTTCTGCAGTAATCACAAAATCACGTTCTCCTCTTAATACAAGAACAGGGACATTGATTTTATCTACTAGTCCGTTTCCTTCTACAAGTCCATTATGATGATGACTGATATTAAATGTATTGTTTGAATGATGGACCTCTGCTAAATTTCGCTGTGTTCTCATATCCTGAACATACTCATCATAAAGCGCTGGAGTTGGCTGATTGTGTGTGTAAATGACAGCGTTCCAAATCAGTTTCAACAATTCAACATTATTTGTGTCATAGGCTGCTTGCACAGGTATGGTCCGAATTAAATCCCGTTTAATATCTTCATAGTTTGAAAATCTTCGAGGCGTCTCGTTCTCACTTAGCTTTCCATCAAATGGATAGCCCCTAGTAGATTCTGAGGCAAGTAAAATCAGTTTATTGCAATACCCTGGGTAATCGGCAGCAAATTGCATGGCAACAGCACCGCCAGTGGACCAGCCAATAATCGCAAAATCCTTCAAGCCAATTTCATCCACAAAAAGCTTAACATCATCGGAGAAATCTTTAATCGATGTGATAAGTTTATTGTAGCTAGATAAACCAAACCCGCGTAAATCCAGGGCATATAACTTATATTCCTCAGACATATTATCTAGAACAAGGTCCCAATGTTTGGATGAAGTCATATTTCCATGTATAAGTAATACCTTTTTTTCTCCGCCTTCCCGCTCACGATAGGCAATTGTTTCCCCATTTGGTAAATGAACTTCTCTTATCGTTACATTAGCCATTTAGCTCACCTTCCCCCATTTTATTGCTGCTGCTCCCCATGCATAGCCAATCCCAGCACTAACGAAAACAACTAGGTCACCCTCTTTTATCTTCCCTTCTTTAAGTGCAAGCTCTAATGATAAAATTTGATCAATTTGACCGATATGTCCGTATTCCTCTAAATAGATAGATTGATCATCGGATAAACCTAACTCTCTTAATACATATTCATGTGCAGACTTTTTCATGTGGAGCATGGCAAGATAAGAAATGTCTTCTTCTTTATAACCACTATTTCTAACAGCTTCCCTAATTACCTTAATAAAATTGACCATTGATTTTTGTTCCAATCGTTGTTTCATTCCCTCTGGGTCAAGAACGTCGAGTTTATTTAGACGCTGGTCAATAGCCTCTTTTGTTATTGGATGTTTTGTACCTCCAGAAACAACCACAACATCCTCAGAAAAAGAACCATCCGTGATTAGCTCCGTTTCTAACAAGACGTTCTCGTTATGGTCTTTTTTCAATAGAATTGCTCCACCGCCTGCACCTAAGTTAAACATAAAGCGCGTCCGCGGGTTCTGGTAGTCTATGAAATCGACGTTTCGGTATCCGCCTGCCAGCAGTACAGTATTAATCGTTGGATCTGCGATCATCAAGCTCTTTGCTACCTTAAGAGCCATCACGGTTGTTCCACATCTTAAAGCAACATCAAATGCCCATGCATTTATGGCCCCAACTTCTTCCTGTAATTTGATTCCGGCCGTCCAAAGTGGATATTCTTTATGCTCTTCGCCAATATAAATGACGACATCAATACCAAAAGGATCTATACCTGCTCTTTCAATCGCCTGCTTTGCCGCAAGAATCCCCATTTCACAAGTATGATCATTATTGCCCGGTACATGTTTCTTCTTGATCCCCATTTTTTCTTCAACAATATGTGTGGGGATACCCGCCTTTTCTGCTATCTGTTTACCAGTCATGTATTCATCTGGAAGGTAAACGCCCGTACTAACAATTCCTATACCCAAAACTCTCACCTCCTAAACTAAGAGTCTTCTACCATTGATTTCATAAAAGCAGTTGCTTCCTCAATTGTCTCAAATAATGTCTCTCGCTCTTCTTGTACATGAGTTACTTTAATTCTCCATTGTTTCTTACCTGTTTCTTTTTCAACGGCTGCTAGTTGAAAGCGAACGACGAAGGATGCAATTTGTAATGATTCCATTAGCCTCCCCCTATCCTGCTAGGTTTTCTTTTTTCTTAGCAGATTCCAGTTTTCTTCGTTTCCAGGTAAATTTCCTTAGTGTTCCCACAATACCTAATGGGAAGAAAATGACAACTAGAATATAAATAATGCCAAAGAAAATAATCCAACGCTCAAAAATCCAATGTTCTTTTGCCAGTTCTGTTAACCCATCATGAGCAAATTCAATTAATCCTGCTCCAATAATGGCACCAACTAAGGTACCAACACCACCTATGATTGTCATTAATAAAGCATCTAAGGTAATATCCATCGTAAATACGCTTGTATTCACATATCGAAGGGACATCGCGTAAAAGATACCCGCTATTCCCGCTAACACACCAGAAACGACACTTGCCGCAATTTTATAATGTAACACTTGATAACCTAAAGACTCTGTTCGTTGCTCATTTTCTCGAATCGCCTGTAAAACTCTCCCAAGCGGGGAATTCGTGAAGCGTTTTAGAATCATAAATACAGCGATCATGGTGACTAAACATATGATGTAAAAATTAGTCCGATCAATAAAAATTTCCGGTACCCGAAACGTAAATCCATCATTTCCGAACGTTAATGTCCGCCACTTTTCCGCTAATACTAAAAATAAACCCGCCAATGCCATGGTTAGCATCGCATAAAAATGACTTTTCAACCGAAGGGTAAGCAAACCAACAATAAAACTAACGATTGCAGTAATTAAAATGGTGGCCAGTACGGCATAAATAAAATGAAGCATAGTAGGTTCAAAACGCTTCATGAATATCCCAATCGAGTAGGCTCCGATACCAAAAAACATCGCATGACCAAAGGAAACAATTCCAGTGAAGCCCAATAATAAATCATAGCTCATTGCAAGAATGGCAAATACAAAAATTTGAGTTAAGAGAATTAGCATATTCCTTGATTCGTAGACGAAGGGAAGAAGAAGCAAAAAAGCAGCAATGATCAGATAAATAGCATTCATTCGATTATTTACAATCCACTTCATACCCTCACCCCTTTCCGCCAAAAAGTCCCTGTGGCTTAACGATTAACACAACGGCCATTAAAAGCATATTTACTGCTAAAGATAATTCCGGTACAAAATACGCCATGAACGAACCAGACAAACCCACCAAAATAGCGGCCATAACAGACCCAGTGAAATTTCCCATCCCGCCAATAACAACCACAATAAAAGCTAAAATTGCAAATTCCATCCCCATTCCGGCGTGAATGACTCCGGAATAAGGTCCAAAAAGTACTCCGCCTAATGCAGCCATTCCAGAACCAATCATAAAAACAAACATAAATACTTTCTTAATATTAATGCCCAACGCCTGAACCATTTCCTTATTCATAACTCCAGCCCGGACTACCAGACCAATTTTCGTATTTTTAAGCAAGAATTGTACGCCTGCAAAAACGAGCAGCCCAACAACGATGATAAATACTCGATATTTAATGATAATCATGTCGCCAATTTCCCAGCTGCCTCTCAAATATTCAGGAGGGTTGGCTGTTAATTGATTTGGTCCCCATATGACTTTTAACATTTCTGATAGAACCAGCATTAAGCCAAGTGTGATTAAAATTTGCTGAACGTGATTGCCGTAAACAGGCTTAATAATCCACTTTTCAGTGATAATCCCCAGTAAAAAACCGGTTAGAATGGCACCAATGATACCAAAAAGAAAGCTCCCTGTCGTAGTATAAATCCAGATCCCGCTATAAGCGCCCCAAGCAAACAATCCGCCATGAGCAAAGTTAAGCACATCCATTAGTCCAAAAATCAACGTCAATCCTGCTGCTAACAAGAAAATCAGCATGCCTGTTGCAAGTCCATTTAATGTCAAATTGAACAATAGCTCCATTCAACCCTTTCCTCCTTCCCTAAGCAATCCCCAAGTACTTTCGTTTCATTTCCTCATCTTCTTTTAACTGTTTCATGGGTCCGGTGCTTACCGTTCTTCCATCATCGATAATATAAAAACAATCGCCGATGGTACTGGCCATCATGAAATTTTGTTCCACTAAGACGATCGTGGTTTGGTCCTTCATTTGAAGGATCGATTCCATTACCTTCTCGACAACAATAGGGGCCAACCCCTTACTAGGCTCATCAATTAATAACAATTGGTTATCATTTACATAGGCTCTGGCGATAGAAAGCATTTGTTTTTGACCGCCGCTCAATAAGCCGCCTGGTTTTTTCCAAAACTTTTTTAAGTCAGGAAACAAATTTAAGATATAATCGAGCCGCTTATGTGTTTCTTCATTTTCTTTTTGAATGGCTACTTTCATATTCTCTTCGACTGTTAACCCAGCAAAAATACCTTGGTCTTCCGGAACATATCCTATTCCCTTTTGGGCTATGGTATAGGTCGGTAAGGACTGGATTTCTTCTCCTTTAAAAACAATACTTCCTTTCGAAGCTGGATTTAGACCCATAATGGTCCGTAATGTTGTCGTTTTTCCGGCGCCATTTCTTCCGAGCAGTACTGTTACCTCACCTTTTTTCACTTCAAGAGTAACACCTTGTAAAATATGATACTGTCCAATATACGTTTCGATATTATTAATCTTCAGTAGCTCGCTCACACGCTGACACCTCCTAAATAGGCAGATTGGACCGTTTCATTTTTCATAATTTCTTCAGGTGTTCCGTCCGCCAACAGCCTGCCATTAAATAACACCATGACAGAATCTGATAAGTCTAAAATCATATCCATCTTGTGCTCTATTAAAATAATGGTTCGATTCCCTTGTTCTTTTATTCTTTTGATCACTTCTAATATCGCAGGAACATCCTCTAAAGACATACCTGCCGTCGGTTCATCTAATAAAAGGACCTCGGTTTCAAGTGCAAGCAGCATAGCCATTTCGAGCTTTCTTTTTTCTCCATGTGCCAAATTGATGGCAAATGAGTCGACTTTATCGTCTAAAAGCACCAGCCTTAGCCACTCTAGGGCCTTTTCTTCAAATTCACGATATTTTTTATAGTGGAATAGCATTTGATAGCGAACTCCGGCATTAGATTGAACGGCAAGCCTTACATTTTCAAGGACAGTTAGATTAGGAAATACATTAGTAATTTGAAAAGAACGTCCGATTCCTTCTCTCGTTCGCTTCGTTGAAGAAAGTTTTGTGATATCCTTTCCCCGAAAATATATTTTTCCATTCGTAGGGTTCAATTGACCGCTTAAAAGATTAAAGAATGTTGTTTTTCCGGCGCCATTTGGTCCAATAATAGATTTAAAGTGTTTTTCCGGAACTGAAATGCTGACGGAATCCACTGCAGTATGTCCCCCAAAGGTTATCGATAAATTGTCTGTTTCGATTAAGGTTGTCATGCTTTCACCACCGATCTTGTAGATAGAAATAAGGAAGAGGGTGACCAAAAACAACAGGTCTAACCCTCATATTTTTAAAAACACACCTTTTTAATTACGTACTGGAGGTGCGGTTTCTTCTGGTGTTAGTTCTCGCATTAACACAGGGACTGGGTAAGGTACGCCGTCTTTCTTTTCGAGTTTGATGGCGTATAGTGCTTGAAGGGCCTGGTGATCGTCTGCGCGATAGGTCATTTTTCCTTTTGGTGTTTCGAAGCTCATGCCTTCCATTGTTTCAATAAGTTTATCTGCGTCGGCATCGCCTTCGGTTTTCTTCAATGCTTCAACAATTGAAATCGCTGCACTCATTCCGCCTGGCGTAAATAAGTCAGGGACATCTCCGTTGAATCGTTTCTTATGTTCAGTTACGAGCCAATCATTAATTTTATTTTTAGGAAGATCATGATAATAAACAGTAAAGCCTTCCATGCCAACTAGCGGTTCCATAGTAGCCAAAGCTGCAATATCCGGAGCACCTGTTGAAATTTTGATGCCCTTGTCTTGAACCTTCATATCAGAAATTTGCTTCCAAGGAGAGTTTGCACCCGCCCACACAACAAATAAATAATCAGGCTTTGCGTCAATAATTTTTTGAATGTTGGATGTAAAGTCAGTAGCAGCAGGGTCTGCATACTCTTCTAATACAATATCTGCACCAAGTTTTTCAGCTGCTTCTTTAAAGGCTGCAACTCCGTCACGACCGAACGAATAATCAGGAGCAAGGGTAGCAATTTTTACACCTTTATCAGCAATTGCAGCTGCTCCCGCAACGGCATCCTGTGAAGAATTTCGCGCTGAACGGAAAATGTACTTATTAAATTCTGAGCCTGTAATACTATCGGCAGCAGCAGGTTCAACTATCATTATCTTTTGATATTCTTCAGCAAGCGGCAGGACCGCTAATGTATCTGCAGAGCTGGATGATCCAACTAAGAAGTCCACTTCATCTTCTTCTAAAAGCTTGGTTGCTTTTTGGACAGCCACTTCTGGCTTTGTTTCTGTATCCTCAACCACAAACTCAATTTTTCTTCCGGCAACTTCCATTGTTCCTTCCGTTGCATAATCAAGTCCAAGCTCAAAACCTCTTAACGTTTGTTTA
Source organism: Neobacillus driksii (assembly GCF_013409995.1). Lineage (GTDB taxonomy): Bacteria > Bacillota > Bacilli > Bacillales > Cytobacillaceae > Neobacillus > Neobacillus driksii. Next base: position 686,917 of record NZ_JACCBX010000001.1, on the reverse strand, counting down.
CCATAGGATTCTAAGGCACCAGTTGTTGAGGCAAGGACACCAATTTTAATTGGCTCCTTTTTCTCGGCCTTTTCTCCCTTACCACTTGTATCTCCCTCAGTTTTGTCTGAGCTGCATGCTGTAGCAAAGATCATGATAAAAATAAGAAATCCTAACAAAACCCCTTTTCCACGAAAAGCCTTCACTTCTTTTCCCCCTTATAATTTAAAAATAAAAACATGCAAAGCTTTGAGTTAATAATAGAAAAGTAGAGTTACAGAGAAGTTACAAGGCAAGGAATGCACCCTCGGGAGGTCAGACTAAGACAAAAAAACAGCCCTGCATTAAGGCTGCTCGATTGGATCAATATATTTTTCTGATTCAAGTATCATGTCGTGCATTTGTGTTGTGGGCTCTAGAGGAGAAACTCCAAGCTCTTCTTCTAATATCACCTTGCATTTTTGATACCATTTCATTGCCTGTGGACGATTGTTTTTACGATAAAAACAATACATTAACAATCGATAGGCTTCTTCCCACGTGCGGTCTCGCTTTAGTATTTTTTCACACCAATAGATAGCATGATCATATTTCTCTTGACGGACCATAATTTGAGCGATTCTTTCAGCAGCTCGTAAGAAATAGACTAACATACTCTCTCGTTTACTAATACACCAATCATCATATCTTCGTTCTGGCAGGTATTCCCCTTGATAAAGTTTTAAGCCTTTTTCCAAAAGAGATATCACCTTCTCTTGGGATGTTTCATTTAGCCCATTCTGAATCAATATCTGAAATTGAGTTGTATCCAGTTCAATTTTTGCATGAGGATTTAATCCATAAAACAACCCTTCTCTGATAATAAAAAAAGGGGCTGCCCTGGCCTTCCGCATTGGCTCTAGAACATGATGAAGACTATTTAAGGCAACTTTAAAATCACGGTCTGCATTTTTAGTATCTTGATTTGGCCAAAGAATTTGGAATATCTCTTCTTTGGAAATCAGTTCGTTAACGGTAATAAAGAGCTGAAACAGCTCTTTGCCTTTTTCGCGCTGCCAATCTTTTTCAGCTACTTCCTTATCCCCAAGCCAAATTTTAAATTGTCCCAGTGTTTGAACTCTGATCGAATAGCCAGGATGTGAATCCAATCCAGTAATCCCCATATCCTGAAGGATTTTCACCGCATATGACCTTTGAATATTCCCTTTTGCACACTGTATTAAGAACGGAACAACCATTTGTAAATCCCTTGGGCTAAATAATGACACATTATGGAAAAAGAACTCAAATTCATGGGTTTGAATCATATATAAAAACTTATCGATTGACTGCCTAAACATATCTTCTTCTTTTTTTAGAAAGTAACTATAGGCGAGCCAGAAACTGGATAACATTTGTCCAAAAGAATCCTCGCACTGATAAAATAATTCCCTAGTTTTTTCTAAGTAATCTAGTCCATTTTCTAGTCTCTCGTTATAAATACAAGTAATCCCCATACACAGGCTGATAAGAGCGGAAAGCCAGATATCCTGTACCTTTTCCGTCTCTAGCAATGCTTTTTTTCCGGCGTCTAGGGCACGCTCGTATTCTCCCCTAGTTCCATACAGGATACAAAGCCCCATTAAAGGTTCGGCTTTTCCCCTTTCTACATTAAGCGTATCCATAATACCCAAAGCGGTATGGTAGCACTGCTCAGCCAAATCGGAGTCATATTTATTAAGAATTTGGACTGCATGCCCCATCCGAATCCAGCCGCATGCCTCCACAAAGGGTGCTTTTAAACTAATACCTTGTTGAATGCCTGCCTGCGCTAAGTCCTTTGCATTCAATCCTTCGCCCATAAAGGCTTCGATTAAGGACAATAGCAGATCTGTTTCTCTATGTGACTTCGGAAGAGCAGAACCATTTTTACCCGACAATTCTACCTTTTGGTTGTACAAAACCTTTTTTGCTTCCTCAAACCGGCCTGTTCTTAAATACAATCTTGCTTCAATATTTCCATCTAATATAGACGGGCTGGATTCTTTAGCCTTTTGCAGCCATTTTTCCGCGTTGGTTGATTTTCCAGCATTCAGAAGATTTTCAGAGAGCAAATAATATAGCTTCGCTTTTTCCGCTTCTGGACTATTACTTTTTTCTCTTGCTTCAATCGCTTCATACAATAATGTTTCGGCTTGATGAGGCTGGATGGTATCTAAATAAATCTTTGCTTTTCCCTCTAACGCCCTACTCATCCCGAGATAATCATTCCTCTTCCCGGCCTCAAAGTAAGTTTTATCATAACATTTCTCTGCCTCTTGATATTGGGAGCGATATCTCTGGACCTCTGCTTTAAGAAACCAGAGAAGATAGTAGGTATCCATCTCATGAACAGGAACCAACATTAAATGATCAGACAGGCTTTTTAGCTTCCCGCCCTCAAGCATGTTAACACCCTGGTCCTGTAAAATGGATGCGATTGCTTTATAATGATTGATTTTTTTATAGTGATAGAGAGCCTCTTCCCACAAGGACTTTTTTTCATAGAATCTTGCACATTTCTCATGCAGCGCCGAATAGGCAGAGGGGTTATTTTTCAGGAAAGCGTTTTCTAAAAACTCCTTAAAAAGCGCATGGTAGCGATAATGCTTTAATCCAATCTTTTGGATAAACAAATTTCTTTCCTTTAATTGCTCGAGCATGTTAGAAGCGCCATGAATTCCAATTACTTCATCGCAAAGTTCTTCTTCCATTACATCTAAAATGGATGTTTGCTCCAAAAATTGCTGAATGATTGGCGGCTGTTTTGAAAAGACTTCCATTACTAAGTAGTCGAATAAGTCCTGAAGTGAATAAGTAGAGTGTTCAAAGTGTGCGGAGATATCTCCAGTAAGTGGGATCTGCTGTGCAATCATACACAATGCGATAATCCAGCCTTCTGTTATTTGATAGATACTTTGTAAGTGTGTGGGTTCTATTTCCAGTCCATAAAGGTCGGTTAATAATAATTCCATTTCTTCTATAGTGAGAACTAAATCTTCTCGGGTTATTTCTAGTAACTTCCCGTTAATCCTCATTTTCGTTAAATGCTTCCAGTTAGGTCGACTTCTGCTTGAGATCACTAAATGTAAATTAGCCGGAATATGCTGTAGTAATTTTTCAATCCAGCTGTTGATCGTGTAGGAATGATCAATTTGATGATAGTCATCCAAAATTAACGTGATATCAGAATCAACTTCTAGTATTTCATTTATAAACAAGGTGCATAAATAACTCAAATCTTCTTCCCGTATGTACCGCTCCATAGTTTCGATATGTTTTGCAATTTCCTGGCCAAAATCAGGAACCAAACCTCTAATCGAATGAATGATATAGGAAAGGAATGGAAGGATGTCGTCATCCATGGATGAAATGGAGTACCAGCAGCCCGGGATTTTTTCATCCCTCATAAACAAAGCGAGTGCCGTACTTTTTCCAAAACCGGCACCCGAATGAATAATGGTCAAAGGGTACTCAGGTATTTTCTTCATTTTCCTAGTAAGAGTGGCACGTCTAATAAATTCATCTTTAATAACGGGGATTCGCAGTTTTGTTTGTATAATAGGCAGCTTCATTTATAATCCTCCTTTCTATTTTTTTAATTTTTAGTTTATTTTATCATATAATTAGCCCAAATGGCAGAAATAGGTTTTTCTAGAATTACCAAATCTCATTCTTCATAAATCATTTTTTTCGTCATACCGCCATCTACAACTAGATTAATTCCCGTTACAAAATTATTTTCTCTTGCTGTTAAATACAAACATGCCCTTGTAATGTCATCCGGCTTACCAACGCGTTTAGAAAAATGCTGATTATGATCAACGTCTGTTAATTGTGAGTAGTCACCAGTGTGAATCCAACCGGGCGATATCGCATTTACAGTAATCCTGTCATTGCTTAGAGAGGAGGCTAAAGCATGCGTGATTGCCACAATTCCTCCCTTTGTTGCTGCATATCCCTCAGAATTTGGTTCAGACATGAGCGCTCGAGTCGAAGCAATGTTAACAATGGATCCTCCTTCTTGATTCTCACGCATATACTTTGCACCCTCACGTGAGCAGAGAAAGACACTTCTCAAATTGGTTTGGATAATATCATCCCATTCCTCCACAGTTACTTCATACAGTGATTTAAATAACCCTTTGCCGGCATTATTGATTAACACATCTATCCTACCGTAAGTCTTTTTTGCAGTTTCCATAAGGTTAATAATATCTTCTTCTTTTTTAACATCTGTTTTCACAAAAAGTATATCTGACCCCATTTTTTTAAATTCAGATTCTGTCTGTTTACCTGCAGTTTCATCCACATCAGCAATCAAAACTTTTGCCCCATTTTCGGCATAAGCAGCTGCAATGCCACGCCCAATTCCTTTTGCTGCCCCGGTTACAACGACTACCTTATTAATAAAATCCATGCAAATCCACCTCTTCAATCTGGTTTACATGTAGTTTAACTTATAAAGTGAATTAATTGGAAATAAAGTGGCGATTTTTTCTATGTAACAAAAATCAATTTCAAGAAAAACTAAGGAAACATCTAAGAAAAGGAGAAAGGAATATGCCGGAAAAGTGCTTCTATTGTGTCAATGAAATCGAGGAAAAGCAACATCACTATGTTACTTTTTTAAGCTCAAATAACGAAAGAGATGAAATTCTTTGTGATGAGTGTTATGAGGAGTGGTTGCAAGGAGTAAAAGGGTAGTATTAATTTAACTAATAATTAAAGGGCCGATTCTTCTCGGCCCTAATTTGCTGTGCAATTATTAACTGTGAATATACTGCTTCCTGTATAGTCTATGCTAAGTAGTTTAGCTGTCATTTCAGGAAAAGTGGATTGAATGGATTGTTCAAGTGATAGACCTTTTCCTTTTTCACAAAAACATAAAACAGTTGGACCAGCACCACTTAAGGCAACACCGAATGCTCCTTCAGACTTAGCGAAGTTTTCTACATCACCGTAAAAAGGAATCAATGGTTTCCTATAGGGCTGATGGAAAAGGTCTTTTTCCATCATTTTACCTGCTAACTCCCAGTTTTGACTAAGAAGTGCTGCAACTAACACATTTGAAATAGACGAAGATTGAATCGCATTCGAATACGAAAATTCTGTCGGCAGGACACCACGGGAATCCTTCGTTAATAAGCTTTCTTTGGGGATTACAGCAACCATTTCAAAAGAAACGTCTGTAATAGGGATAATATCCACCTCACCTTGCTGATAACTGCCGATGACAAGACCCCCATATAAAGATGCACCGACGTTATCTGGATGACCCTCTATCTCTGTTGAGAGCAATAACTTATCTTGTTTTGTTAATCCTAACTCACCGATGTAATCAGCAAGCTCAATTCCAGCAATAATAGCTGAAGCACTTGAACCGAGACCGCGTGCCAATGGAATGTCACTCTCAAGCTTTATTTTACAAGGGTGCAATTCCTTGCAATACTTTGCTGCTGTTTGCAGAGCAATTTGGCAGATAAAATGCTGTTCATCTGATGGGAGATCCTTTAATTCCTCGGCTGTGGAATAGAATTCCCACTTCTCACTTTTCTCTACTTCTAACGTTAAATAAAGTGTTAGTGCGACACCGATTGAATCAAAGCCTGGGCCAAGATTAGCAGAACTCGCTGGAACTTTAATTACAAATTTCGAATCATTTAGTGTCATACGGTGACAACTCCCTTAATATGCTGTGTCACGGCAAGCTCGTCATTTGGCAATTTTTCCACATCTACCAAGCTGCTTTGAATAGCAGTATCCGGGTCTTTTAAGCCATTTCCGGTAAGAACAGCGACGATTTTTGAACCTTTTTCAACCTTGCCTTTTTGTAAGGACTTCATCACTCCAGCGATAGACGCACATGATGCTGGTTCAGCAAAGATTCCTTCAGAGGAGGCAATTTTTTTATAGGCGGCTATGATTTCATCATCACTGACTTCATCAAATAGACCATTGGATTCTTCGACTGCAGAAACAGCTAGATCCCAGCTGGCAGGATTTCCAATTCGTATCGCTGTTGCAATCGTTTCTGGATTTTCAAACACGGTATTATGAACAAGTGCTGATGCTCCTGCTGCTTCAAATCCGTACATTTTCGGCAGTCTCGTCCCCTTGTGGGCTGCGTATTCTTTAAACCCTTTCCAATAAGCACTAATGTTACCCGCGTTTCCAACAGGTATCGCTAGTATATCGGGTGCAACCCCTAGTTGATCGCATACTTCAAACGCCGCAGTTTTTTGTCCCTCTAAACGGAATGGATTAACAGAATTAACCAAAGTGATTGGTTCTTCCTCACTAATATTACGAACCATTTGTAAGGCTTGGTCAAAATTTCCTTCGATTGAGATAATTTCAGCTCCATACATCATCGCTTGTGCAAGCTTTCCTAAGGCAATTTTACCTTCAGGAATCACAATAATACAGCGTAAACCTGCACGTGCTGCATATGCAGCGGCTGCGGCAGAAGTATTTCCGGTAGAAGCACAGATAACGGTTTTACTGCCGAATTCAACTGCCTTTGCTACAGCCATAACCATTCCGCGGTCTTTAAAGGAACCGGTCGGATTTGCTCCTTCAAGTTTAACGTAAAGCTCAACATCCAATTCCTTTGAAAGACGCTCTAACTTTACTAACGGGGTATTCCCTTCATTTAATGTTAAACCAGGTGTTTCATGACTCACTGGTAAAAATTCTTTATAAGCCTCAATCAATCCTGGCCATCTCATATTGATTTTCTCACCACTCTGTATGCACTTTTAACTTCTTTAACGGCAGGTAAATCATTTAATTCATAAAGGATTGCATCATAATTTGTGAGTGATGCTTTATGTGTCACTAAGACAATTTCAGATGTTTCGTTTTTCTTCACTGGAAGCTGTAGTATTTTCTCAAAGCTGACACCATACTTCGCAAAAATAGAGGTAAGTTCAGCAAATACACCAACCTCATCCTGTACATGGATTCGTAAGAAGTATTTAGAGTACTTTTCATTATCATCCTTTAAGCGCTTAGGATACTGTGGTGTAACAGCACTGCGTCCATTTACTCCGAGTCTTAAATTTTTCATTACTCCGACTAAATCTGAAACAACAGCTGTCGCAGTTGGCAGGCTTCCTGCTCCCGGTCCATAGAACATGGTTTCACCAACAGCTTCGCCGTACACATAAACAGCGTTATACTCGTTTTGAACCGCTGCCAATGGATGATTGTCAGATAAAAATGTAGGCTGTACACTTACTTCTACTTTTTCCCCTTCACGGTGAGCATATCCTAATAGTTTCATTGTATAGCCTAACTGTTTACCATATCGTAAATCTTCTTCTGTGATGTTGGATATTCCTTTAACCTGTACATCATCAAGCTCTATATTCATCGAAAATCCTAATGTCGCTAAAATAGTCATTTTACGGGCCGCATCTAACCCCTCAACGTCTGATGTTGGGTCAGCTTCTGCAAATCCCAGCTCTTGTGCCTCTTTCAAAACATCTTCATAATTTAACCCATCTTGGCTCATTTTTGTTAAAATAAAATTAGTAGTTCCATTTACAATACCCATCATTTGCGTAATCCGATCAGAGGCGAGACCATCAACCAGCCCTCTTAATATTGGAATACCTCCAGCTACACTGGCTTCATAAAACAAATCACAGCCGTTTTCAGAAGCAACAGTTAACAATTCTGATCCGTGAAGGGCCATTAAATCTTTGTTTGCCGTTACAACATGCTTTCCTTGACGGAGGGCACTAAGCAAATATTCCTTTGTTTCCTTGACCCCGCCCATCACTTCAATCACAACATCTATTTCAGGATCATGCAGGATATCTGATGGAGTAGACGTTAACAACGCTGGATCCACTTCAGACGGTCTTGTTTTATGTATATTTTGGACCAGGATTTTCTTGATGACAACAGGACAACCGACCTGGTGCATTAATTTATCTTGGTGATTTTTGATAATTTTTACAACCCCTGAACCAACTGTTCCTAAACCGAGTAACCCAATTTGGATTGCTTTCATTATTGAACCCTCCCGCTTTGTCTCCTACATACGTACAATTGTCTATATATAGTAGACATTATATTATTCTCTCAATATATTTACAATAGACTAATTTTTTTAAAAATTCAATGTAATCGCTTACTGCTGTACCAGTATTGGCCTCGCTTTTTAATAAAAATTTTTAAATTTGAATAATCGAAAAATTATTTTTTTTAACCCTTTACAATATTAAAGGTCTCCATGTAGAATATTCTTTAAATTCAGGTAAATACTCAAATTAAAAGTGATGATGAAGACGGCATTAAGAGAATGCTTCAGAGAGCCGGTGGCTGCTGTGAACCGGTGCAATTTCTTAAACTTTCGCCCAGCCCTTCTGAACTGGCAGACTGAAATTCAGTAGGAATGCCCGGGATACCCGTTAACCGATTGAGGCTGCTGTTAAGCAGCAAACGAGGGTGGCACCACGTAGATCACGTCCCTCATAACAAGACAAATCTGTCCTGTTATGGGGGGCTTTTTATTTATTAAGGCTGTGTTAATACAAACTTTTGCTTTTAGAACCTGTTGATTGGAGCGGAAGGCGCTCGACTCCTGCGGGATGAACGAGCTGAGTGAGACCCCGCAGGTCGGAATGACCGAGGAGGCTCACGGGCGAGCCCGCGGAAAGCGTAGCGCCTCGTGACAGGCATAAACCGCCTGTCCCTGCGATGATTATTCGAAGAAGCTTTCCTTAGTGGAGCGCAAATCAACAGCCCAGTTTAACACAGCCATTCATTATTAAATTAGAAATGAGAGGATGAGTTAGAAATGTTTAAGGTACTTGTAACTGATGGCATTAGTGATACTGGTTTAAAAAGTTTGTTTGACCACCCTAATTTTATTGTAGAGCGTCAGCCTACATTAAAGTTCGAAGAGCTAAAGAATATTATTGGAGATTACGAGGCTTTAATTGTACGGAGCCAGACAAAAGTAAGTGCAGAACTGCTTCAATATGCTGACAAGCTTAAGGTAATTGCTAGAGCCGGTGTAGGGGTAGATAATATCGATGTGAATGCTGCAACAGGGAAAGGAATCATCGTCATAAATGCTCCTGGTGCCAACACGATTGCTGCAACAGAACATACCCTAGCGATGATGCTCTCTATGGCAAGGATGATTCCTCAAGCTCACAAAAAGACAGTTGGAGGAGAATGGGATCGAAATTCTTTCAAGGGAGTAGAATTATACAAAAAAACGCTTGGTGTCATTGGCATGGGTAAAATCGGAACGGAAGTAGCGAAGCGTGCGAAGAGCTTTGGCATGAATATCTTAGGTTACGATCCTTATTTAACAGAGGAAAGAGCCGAGAAACTTGGAATGAAAAAAGCTAGTCTTGATTTAATCGCTCGTGAGTCAGATTTCATTACCATTCACACACCACTTACAAATGATACAAAAGGTTTAGTGAACGATGAATACTTAAGCAAGACAAAAAAGGGAGTACGATTTATCAACGTCGCACGAGGCGGAATTATTGATGAAAAGGCGTTGGTACGGGCGATTCAAGCAGGCCACGTGGCAGGTGCAGCACTCGATGTTTTTGAAAAGGAACCAGTTGCCGACCCAGCATTGCTGGATAATCCAAATATTATTGTGACCCCGCATTTAGGGGCTTCTACTGTAGAAGCACAGGAAAAAGTTGCACAAGAGGTTAGTGAAGAAATTATTGAAATCCTTGAAACGCAGTCCATCCGCAATGCGGTGAATATGCCGCAAATGTCAGGTGAAACGCAGCAAAAAATGCAGCCATACTTATTGCTTGGAGAACATGTAGGGCAGCTGGTAGTTCAACTATTAAAACATGCTCCTTCTAAAATCGAAATTAATTATTATGGAGATTTAATTGAAGAAGATACAGAACTATTAACTCGAACCATGATTAAAGGAATTCTTTCCTATCATTTAAGTGACTCAGTTAATTTGATTAATGCTCTTCATCTTTTAAAGGAGCAAGGTGTTTCCTATAATGTGCAAAAAAATGCCTCTAATAAAGGTTTCGCCAATTATATGGAGCTATCTATTACAAAAGGCTCTGAAACAGCTAAAATAGGTGCGACAGTCTTAAACGGCTATGGTGCCAGAATCGTAAAAATCAACGATTATCGTATTGATGTAAGACCTGAAAGCCATCTCTTACTTGTCAAACATCAGGACGTGCCTGGTATGATTGGTAAAGTTGGATCTCTTCTTGGGGACTATCAGATCAATATCGGAACGATGCAAGTAGGCAGAACCACTGTTGGCGGAGAAGCGATCATGGTGTTGACACTTGATAAGCAGCTTACTCCAGAGGTGATCCGCGCCCTTACACTCATTAATGGTTTAAACGAAGCACAATCTTTAGAGTTAGATAATGTTGATTCATTTTATCCAGGAAGACTTGAGTTAGAGAAAATTAAATAACTAATTGATGATGACCAAATCTGTTATGGATTTGGTCTTTTATTTTTTGAGGGTTGAGGCTGAGGAGTGGTTCTAAAGGCTATTCTTGCCCGTTGCAAGTAGGCAGGGAGGTTAAACGGTAACGAATACGAGCTATTCGTGCCCGTACTAACTGAAAAGGGCGATTCAACTGTAACGAATAGACGCTCATCTCGCTCGTTCAAGCTGGAAGTAGGTTTCGATCACTAAAGTATCACTTCTGATGGAATCAGATCAACCAACAGAAGTCCGTTAAAGCAGAAAAAGAGGGGTTGCTCAGATCCCTCTTAGTTTCTCTCGATTAGTCCCCTCACATCAAGCACTGTATCGAGAATATAGTCTGCCTCGTACTTTTCAAAGTCACTTCTCGCATCTTTTCCTGATAGCCCTGTTAAAACCGCTGCAAACTGACAGCCCATTTTTCTCGCAGCTAGCAAGTCTGCCAACGAGTCACCCACCACTAGAACCTCTTCACCTTTTTCAATTGGCAGTGGTGTATTTAAACATGTCTCGACTGATGTTTTCCTTCCATTAAGACCCATAATGTATGTAAAAGGATGTGGTTTAGATAATGACTGTCTTTCAACAAGCTCATTTTCTGCTTTTAGGACATCATCCGCTGTGACAATATAATTTACATCAAAGAGTTTTAGCCAATCCAGATGGTGGAAGGGTTGAATCGTTTCAAGCTCAGGTCTCCCCGTTCCAATCCCGATCTTTACCCCAGATTCCTTAAGGAATGTAAAGAGAGCTTGTATCTCTGCTTTATCTGCCAATGTGGTTTCATTTGCTAAAAAACCTTTCTTTCCCAGCTGCACAGAAGGTCTGCCAGTGGACTTTTCCACATTCTCATCGCCAACATACCATTCCTGACTGGTATGCTCACATACTGACCAAAGCGTGCTGATTCCACTAAAGATGGTTGTTTGAACCCCAAGCTGCACTGAAGCTAATTGATTTAGATAATTGAACAATTCCTGCTTTGTTTCCGTTGACTGTGCAAAATCGGAAATAAATCTATCGAAATCTAAGTTAACCTCATATTTTTGTAATACCCTGCCCATTTCAAGAAGTACTTCTCTATCAATTGGTTCCTGCAGCCAACTATTGATTCTGTCATCCTCTTTTTCCTTTATTTGAGATAAAAGATGAATTAATTGATGACCAAAGGACAAATAAATCATATCCCAATTCGCATTAAGTCCTCTTGACTTCATTAGCTTAAGGACATCATCATTTTTTCCAAACACGTTCTCTCGAATAGTCTTAATTTCTGCTGCACTATAGTTTGTTTTGAAATTTTCAGGAGCCAATCCCAAATAATTATTGCTGATTAACAATTCCCAAACGGTTAAAGCTGATGCGTCAAAATAATGCTCCTCACTTAACAACACTCCATCCACGTCAAACAATACTGTTTTAATCATCTAACCGCCCCTTCTCCATTCCACTTTATTCCGTTATCGTAACACAGCGAAGACCTATATTTAAAGTAAATAATGATTGAAAAAACACTGTAACTCAAAAACAGCTTAACGATTTTTGTTAAGCTGTTCGTATATTTTATTGGCTGTATTGGCTGTATAAATCTTTTACCGATGCTATAAGCGCATTGACCGCTTTCCCCCGGTATCCCGCTCTTATCATTTCAACGATTTCATCAATCCCATCCTGTAAGCTATGTCCCTTTAATATTTGTTGAATATATTCTCTCCCATGGTCAGTGGCAAGGGTGCAGGAGGACTGGATAATGACACCATATTTTTTATCAATCTCAACTGTAATCGTTAAAGAATCAAATACACTTTGGGCTGCCATCCCCTGCGGCAGGCGGGCATGACCAGCGAGGAAATAGGTTTTTATTCCAGACATACTATCACATATCCTTTTATCAACATCTCTTCAAATGGCCAGGCAGGCAGCATTTTTCGTATTGGTTTATCCTCGCGGTAACCAATATTCCCCCTGCATAATCGTATGAATTTCTCTTGTCCCTTCATAAATAACGGGTGCTTTTGCATTCCGTAAATAACGCTCAACCGGAAATTCATTAGAGAAGCCGTATGCACCGTGTATTTGCACAGCATCGTTTGCTGCTTCATAGGCGGCATCGCAGGAAATCCATTTTGCCAATGAAGTTTCCTGGGTGTTGCGTTTACCGCGGTTTTTTAACCAGCCAGCTTTAAAGACTAACAGACGGGAAATCTCAAGGTTTGCATACATTTTTGCTATCATTTGCTGGACAAGCTGATTCCTTCCGATTTCTTTGCCAAATGTTTTTCGTTCTTCACAGTATTTTACACTTGCCTCAAGCGATGCCATGATGGTCCCACATGCCCCTGCAGCAACAGTAAACCGTCCGTTATCAAGCGCAGCCATGGCAATTTTAAAGCCCTCGCCTTCATATCCAAGCATATTCTCTGAGGGAACCCGAACATAAAACACTTCCCCCGTATTCCCTGCGCGGATGCCGAGCTTTCCTTTAATCGCTTTTGTCGACACCCCTGGGAAGGATCGTTCAACAATAAAGCAGGAGATCCCTTTATGCTTCGCTCCCAGATCCGTTTTGGCGAAAGTCAAGAAATGATCGGCAACGTCACATAAGGAAATCCATGTTTTCGAGCCATTTAATAGATAGTCATCTCCGTCTTTTACAGCCGTCGTTTCCATTGCCGCTACATCAGAGCCAGCGTTTGGTTCTGTGAGTCCAAATGCCCCTATTTTTTCACCCTTAGCCTGGGTAACAAGATACTTTTGTTTCTGTTCCTCTGTTCCCCATTGCAATAGCGTCATGCTGTTTAAGCCGGTATGAACAGAAACAGCGGTACGGAAGGCAGTGTCCCCCCGCTCTAATTCCTCGCAAATGATAGCTAGCGTATTATAATCCATACCAACACCGCCATATTTCTCAGGGATACATACACCCATAAGCTGCAAATCTGCTAAGCGCTTTAAAATATTGGTTTCAAAATGCCCCGCTCATCCCACTCCTTAATAAAAGGAATAATTTCACGATCAACAAATGTTCTAACAACCTTCCTTACGCTTTTCTGTTCTTCGGTATATGAAAAATTCATTTAGTTTTCCCCCTATATAATTTTGTTTTTTTTCATAGCATGAATTTCTGATATAGAATATCCCAGTTTTATTAAAACCTCTTCTGTATGTTCTCTGAGCAATGGCGGGTGTCGTTCAATATTTACCTCCGTTTTTGAAAATTTTAACGGTGAACCGACCAGCTTTAAATCAGGAATTTTCGTATGCTTTACATCTACAATCATATTTATTGAAATCGCCTGCTCTGACTCTAATGCTTCTTTGACATTATGAATCGGGCCATTTGGGATACCCGCCACATCAAGAAGCTGTTTCCATTGTGTTCTTGATTTCGTTTTTATTTTCTTGGCAATACGGCTTACTAATTCGTCCTTATATTGCAGTCTGCCGGCGTTGGTTTCGTACCTTTGTGAGAGTAGTGATGGGTCTTCAAGTAGAACAGCCAGCTTTCGATATTGCTGATCATTTCCAACCGCAATCACAAAATCACCATCGCTTGCTGTGAACACCTGATAGGGAACTATATTTGGATGGGCATTGCCAAGACCTTCTGGAATCTGACCGGAACATAAATAATTACTCGCAACATTCACCATTGCAGCCAACTGGGAATCAAATAAGGAGATATCCACTTCCTGTCCCTCTTCAGTCGTGTTTCGATGGTGTATCGCCCCTAAGACTCCAATACAGGTATACAACCCGGTTAGTACATCAGCAATTGCTACCCCGACTTTGACAGGCTCGGCGTCCTTATCTCCGGTAATACTCATTAATCCTGACATTGCTTGAATCATATAATCATAGCCTGGCAGATGGGAGTATGGTCCAGTAGAGCCAAAACCGCTGATCGATGCTAGGATAATTCCCTTATTCCAATTTTTCATTTCCTCATAACCGAAGCCCAGTCGCTTGAGAGTTCCAGGCTTAAAATTCTGGATTACTACATCAGCATCTAAAATAAGCTTTTGTAAAATTTCTATGCCTTGTTCCGACTTCAAGTTTAGAGTGATTCCTTGCTTATTTCGGTTGGCGCATAGATAGTAGGCACTTTCTCCTTCCACAAAAGGCGGTCCCCATCCCCTCGTTTCATCTCCTGTGTCAATACTTTCAATCTTTATTACTTCCGCCCCCATATCTCCTAAGATCATCGTGCAATATGGTCCGGCTAAAACTCTGGATAAATCGATTACTTTCATTCCATATAATGGTCCCGGCACTCCTGCCCACCTCATTTTTAATAGAAATTTGAAAAAAGCCAGTGAAATCTTTCAATGACAAATAAGTCACTGAAGGTTTCACTGGCATTTATTCGTGAATCTTCCTCTGGCATGAGGATGAAACGAATTTAGCAGTTCCCTTTTTCGTTACAAAATGAAAACTATATATCTAACCCAATTGAAATATATTTTACTTCTAAAAATTCCTCAATTCCGAAGTGACCGCCTTCACGGCCAAGGCCGCTCTCTTTATAGCCGCCAAATGGAACTTGAACAGCTGATGGCAGGGCATCATTAAGACCAATGATTCCATATTCAAGCTGTTCTGTAATTCTGAATGAACGGCTTAGATTTTCTGTATAAACATAAGCAGCTAAGCCAAACCGGGAATTATTTGCCCGCTCTATCACTTCTTCTTCGGTTTTAAAGGTCGAAATCGGTGCCAGAGGACCAAAGATTTCATCCTTCATACATTCCATATCGTCGTGAACTGCGGTTAAAATAGTTGGGGCATAGAAATAGCCGTTATCTTCAGCAGGTTTTAGCCCGCTGTAAGTAACTTTTCCTCCCTTACTAACTGCATCATTCACAAGAGCTTCTACTTTTTTATAAGCTGCATTATCAATTAATGGGCCGATGTCTGTCCCTTCTTCGAGTCCGTTTCCAACCTTAAGCTTTTCTAGTTCTTCCTGAAAAAGCCCAATAAATTTATCCGCTATTCCCTCTTGCACATATACACGATTTGTACATATACAGGTCTGACCCGCATTTCGGAATTTCGATTGTACCAATCCCTCTGCAGCCTTCTCTAAATTCGCATCATCCATGACAATAAACGGTGCGTTTCCTCCAAGCTCCAGCGACACCTTTTTAACATTATCAGCAGCACCGCGCATCAGCGTTTTCCCTACTTCAGTCGATCCTGTAAAGGTTATCTTGGTTACACGGGGATCCTTCAGCCACGTTTCGCCGATTTCTGCTGCCCTGCCCGTGATTACATTAATTACTCCATTTGGGATTCCTGCTTCATGAGCAAGCTCTACCATCTTTAACGCAGTTAGCGGGGTCTGATTGGCCGGTTTTACCACGCAGGTACACCCTGCTGCCAGGGCTGGTGCTACTTTTCTAGTAATCATCGCTGCAGGGAAGTTCCAAGGGGTAATCGCTGCGACCACCCCAACAGGTTCTTTTCTAACAAGAATTCGTTTATTTGATTGGGAAGCCGGAATCGTTTCTCCATAGATTCTTTTCCCTTCCTCCGCGTACCATGAGATAAAGCCATTGGCATATTGGACCTCACCCAATGCTTCTTTTAATGGTTTCCCCTGCTCCATCGTCATAATCCTGGCAATTTCATGTTTGTTCTCATCAATCAATTGATACCATTTCATCAGGAGCTGATAGCGCTCATCAGCTGTCTTTTTCGACCAAGTTTTAAAGGATTTATGGGCCGCATCAACGGCTTGCTCCGCTTCAAAAGCACCCCCAGTTGGCACTGCCCCTAAAACTTCCTGGGTTGCTGGGTTAATAATCTCGTTAAACACCTCATAATCATTCCCAACCCATTTTCCATCTAAATACATTGGATAGATTTGATATTTCTGCTCTACAATGTCCATTACATTACCTCCCAGCCGACACAGCAGGATTATTTAGGTATACTGCTTCAAAGGCTTCCTCCAGAATTTGCAATCCTTCCTCCAACTGGTCATCTGTGATGGTTAACGGCATAAGAAGGCGGATCACGTTTCCATACAACCCTGCGCTTAGCAGCATTAGCCCCCGCTCACCTGCGGCTTTAACTATTTTTCCAACTGCCTCTTTATCAGGAGTTTTATTGTGACGATCTTTAACGATTTCCATTGCACACATGGCCCCTAAACCACGGACATCTCCAATGCTATCGAAACGTTCTGCGAGCTCTTTCATTTTCTCCGTAGCTCTTTTACCTATTTTTTGAGCCCTTTCATTAAGGTTTTCACTCTCAATAATATCGAGGACCGTAAGTGCGGCCCTGCAGCCTAGTGGACTTCCGGAATAGGTTCCACCTATCTCGCCAACATCTGCTGCTTCCATAATTTCCGCTCGGCCAATGACCCCGCTAATCGGCACTCCTGCACCCATTGATTTTGAAATCGTGATTAAATCTGGCTCAACCCCAAAATGTTCGATCGCAAAATATTTACCGGTACGGGCGAATCCCGTTTGAATCTCATCTGCTACAAACAAGATTCCATACTGTCTACAAATTTCTCTAACTC
Source organism: Neobacillus driksii (assembly GCF_013409995.1). Taxonomy (GTDB): domain Bacteria; phylum Bacillota; class Bacilli; order Bacillales; family Cytobacillaceae; genus Neobacillus; species Neobacillus driksii. The sequence goes on along the minus strand of NZ_JACCBX010000001.1, from coordinate 669,920 downwards.
TTTGAACAAACGCTTTATCTGGGACGATAAATCCTCCCTCTCCTTGAACGGGTTCCATGACAACCGCAGCAATCGTTTCAGGAGCCACTTCCGCTAATAAAAACGTTTCAAATTGATCAATAATCATTTCATTATATTGTTGTTCGCTCAACCCTTCAGGGCGGCGGTAAACATATGGATATGGCGCCTTGTAAACTTCTGGAGCAAACGGTCCAAAGCCAAACTTGTATGGCTTGACCTTGCTCGTCATCGTCATCGTCATTAACGTTCTGCCGTGGAACCCCCTTGTAAAGGAAATAATCCCCTGGCGTTTTGTATATTTTCTAGCGATTTTAACGGCATTTTCAACTGCTTCTGCACCGCTGTTAAAGAAAGCTGCCTGCTTATTAAAATCACCCGGTGCAAGCTGACACAGCCTCTCGGCAAGATTTATATAAGACTCATACATCATGACATTAAACCCTGTATGGATAAATTGACTTGCCTGCTCCTGCAGGGCCCTGACCACTCTCGGATGGGTGTGGCCAACGTTCAATGTTCCAATCGCTCCAGCAAAGTCTATCAAAATATTACCGTCCACATCCTCAACTAGAGAACCATGTGCCTTTTTCACAAAGGAATGACAATTATTGCTTATGCCCTTTGGCACATATTTCTTTCTCCGCTCCAACATTTCTTCTGATTTTGGTCCGGGTATCTGTGTTTGGATCTTAACAAATTTCTTTTCCAACTCCGTGCTCCCCCCTATAAAAATAAATCGTTATGCTTTTACCAGACTTAAAACTTCCTTAAAGGTGCTGATTACCATATCAACCTCTTCATAGCCAATCGTTAATGCCGGTTCAATTCGTATCGTCTTCGAGTTGATTAATGTTCCTGCCACAAGGATCCCACGGTCAAACATCCCTTTGGAAACCTCATATCCGATTTCATCCTTATGGAATTCAATGCCGATCATCAATCCCTGTCCGCGAATTTCAAGGACCTTGTCTTCATGTCCTTTCGCTGCTTCTTTTAGCTCTTTGAGGAAATACTCCCCAACTACTAATGCCCTTTCTGGTAAATTTTCCTCGATTAAAACACCAATAGTGGCAATAGCAGCTGCACATGCTAGTGGATTGCCCCCAAATGTCGTTGTATGCATAAATGGGTTCGGGAACCAGCTTTTGAATACTTCTTCTCTAGCAACAATCGCCCCTGCTGGCATTACACCGCCGCCAAACGCTTTAGCTAGACAGATAATATCCGGGACCACATCGTATAATTCAGCTGCAAACATTTTTCCAGTCCGCCCCATACCCGTTTGGACCTCGTCAAAAATTAACAGAGAACCATATTGGTCACATAGCTCGCGAACCTGTTTTAAGTAATTCTCTGGAGGCAGGATAATTCCGCCTTCCCCCTGAATTGGCTCTAAGATCACCGCAGCAACATCTTCTCCGACTGACGCACAGACTTCAAATGTTTTTCTGATCATGTCGATATCACCAAATGGTACATGGCGGAATCCAGGGATTAATGGCAGGAATGGTTTACGGAACATTCCTTTGGCCGTTCCAGATAAAGAGCCAAGACTTTTACCATGGAAAGCGCGTGTTGTTGAAATAAAGGTCGTTCGCTCACTATACATTTTCGCGAGCTTTAATGCTGCTTCAACACTTTCTGTTCCGCTATTGGTAAAAAACGCATATTTCAAATCACCAGGGGTAATATCTGCTAAAATTTTCGCCAGCATTGCACGCAATGGATCAAGCAGATCCTGGCTGTGGAGAGCTTGACGCTTCAGTTGATCTGTTACTGCCTTTACGACCTTGGGATTACGGTGGCCAACATTATAGATACCGAAGCCGCCGAGACAATCAATATATTCTTTGCCGTTTACATCCTTAAAGCAGGCACCATTGTCTGACCATTCTACAGCTGCAAATTGTCCATCCTTTGTTACCGATTTACGGTAGGTTAAAAATCCTGGGTTAACATGTTCGCGGAATCCATCGACCGTTTCCTTTGTAATCCAGGCTGCTTCTTCCTTATTAACCTCTTCCTTTTCTATTAAACTTAAAACCTTATTAATGTATTCGCTTACTTGTTGATTCTGCTCAGTCTTTGTCTCTCGTGATAAATCGATACTCATATGATCGCTCCTCATCATCTATTAGTTGGAAAACCAGCCAATTGGCTCTACTTGTAAATTAATATTGATTTGTTTAATTTCTTGAAATTCCTCAAGCCCGAATGTTCCAAGGCTCCGTCCAATTCCACTTTGCTTGTAACCGCCCCATGGTGCTTCATTATAGGTTGGGTGATAGGAATTCACCCAAGTAATACCGGCACGAAGCTTTTTAATTACTCTTAACGCTTTTGCCCCATCATTTGAAAAAACAGCGCCAGCAAGTCCATAAATCGTATTATTTGCAAGCTTTACAGCTTCACTTTCATCCTGAAACTTCTGGATAACAACAACAGGTCCAAATATTTCTTCTTGAACGATTTTCATTTCTGGTTTTACATTTATAAACACAGTTGGTTCAACAAAAAAGCCCTTTTCTAAGCCTTTACTTACAATTCGTTTCCCGCCGCAAGCAATGGTTGCACCCTCTTCTAGACCAACCTCGATGTAATGTAAAATCTTTTCCAAATGCTGCTCGCTTACAAGCGGCCCCATCTCAGTTATTGGATCATTTCCTGCTCCCACCTTAATCTTCTTCGCTCTTTCAACAAAGCGTTCAACAAATTTATCATAAATACTTTCTTCTACTAGAATTCTCGACCCTGCTGAGCACACTTGACCTGAACCAGAAAATATTCCAAATAGTGCATAATCAACTGCCGTTTCAAAATCAGCATCCGCAAAAATAATATTGGGTGATTTGCCTCCTAATTCTAAGGATACCTTCTTCATCGTGTCGGCTGCCGTTTTCATGATATGTTTACCTGTTTTCGTGCCGCCGGTAAACGAAATCATATCCACTTCAGGGTGGGAAGCAATTTCATGCCCAACAACAGGGCCGGCTCCCATTACCATATTGGCTACTCCTTTTGGCAGTCCCACTTCTTCAAAGATTTCAAAAAGCTTCTTCGGTGTAACCGGTGTTACTTCTGACGGTTTAAAAACGATTGTATTTCCAGCGGCTAAAGCCGGCGCAATTTTCCAAACACTCATTAACAGTGGATAATTCCATGGAACAATCAGACCGCATACTCCAACGGGCTCACGGACAACCATCGCCTGCATTGGATCAGCTACATGATAGGTATAGCCGTCTGGCTTAGTAATCAGCCCCGCATAATAACGGAAACACGCTGCCGCATCACCGATATCAAATCCAGCTTCCCTTAATGGTTTGCCATTATCCATCGTCTCAAGCTGTGTTAATTCATCTGCATATTCCTCAATTTTGTCTGCGATTTTAAATAAATAGGAGGCTCTCTCCTGAGCTGATATTCCTGACCATACACCTTCTTCGAAAGCCCTCCGAGCAGCAAAGATCGCTGCTCGTGCATCAACAGCTGTTCCTTCAGGGGAATATGAAATTACTTCTCCATTTGCTGGATTAATAACTGGACGTGTTTCCAGAGTTTCAGACTCTTTCCATTCACCATCAATAAACATCTTAAGGTTAGCAATGCGGTTTTTTATCTCGACCATTATCAAGTCCTCCTTTATTCTCTCTTACTATCTATAGTTGCAAGAACTGTGCCAAAAAAGAAAAGTGGCCATAATCGTGTGTTTACCCCAAAAAACATTTATAGTTATTCAAAATTGCATAACTGTATTTATTTTTGCATAGATAAAAAAGCTGCTTCAGAATGTAATCTGAAACAGCTTTAATTTATATGGAAGATAAGTTTTCAATTTTAATATTTTTCTCATTTAGTATTTTTTGATACTTCCTGCTAACTGAGGATTGGCTGATTCCTAATGCTTTTGCAGCCTTTGTGGTTGTTTTGTATTGGTTCATAGCCAGAACAATCAGCTGCTCCTCTACATGTTCAATCGCCTCTTGTAACGGTATAACTCTAGTAATCATAGGCTTTATCTTTTTATTATCAAAGCCCAGCGATAAAAACTGACTGACAAACTCAGCATCAATGGCAGGATGATCAGCTGTAACTACTAATCTTTCAATAATATTTTGTAATTCACGGACATTTCCCGGCCACGAATAAAATTCAAGCACATTAATGGCGTCTGGTGTTAAATGATAATTGCGATCATACCTTTCATTTAACTGCTGTAAAAAATGAAAGGCCAGTAAAGAGATATCCTCAGTCCGTTCCCTGAGCGGCGGAATCTGAATTGGAATAACATTTAACCGGTAGAATAAGTCTTCTCTAAAAGTTCCATTTTCCACCATTTTTTCAAGCCTTTTATTGGTGGCTGCAATGATCTGGACATTCACCTTAATAGGTACTGTACTGCCAACAGGAATAACCTCTTGCTCTTGAAGAACACGCAAAAGCTTTACTTGAAGATGCAGCGGCATTTCACCGATTTCATCAAGAAACAATATTCCTCCATCCGCTTGTTTAAAGTAACCATCTTTTCCATTTTTATCAGCACCTGTAAACGAACCCTTTGCGTACCCATACAATTCACTTTCTAAAAGATTTTCTGGGATTGCGCCACAATTCAGTTTAAGAAATGGTTTTGATGAGCGTTTTCCTAATTGGTGGATTGCTTGAGCAATCACCTCTTTACCCACACCAGATTCACCATTAAGGAGGACGGTCGATGAAAAGTCAGCAATTTTCTTTACCTGATTCATAATCTTTTCCATTTTAGGACTGCAATAAATGAGCTTTTTTAAAAAGCGATCTTTACTTTTAAAATCATCTAATTCTTTTTTATATTGTTCCGTTATTTTTCGTATTTCTTGGAGTTCACTTTTTAATCGCGTAGTTTCGGTAATATCCCTTGAGGCAATGATAATCCGGTCCAGCTCATTTTTTTCATTAAAGACAGGATTACCAACCGCAAGAATTTTTCTGCCTGATTTTGTTTCCTGGACGACCGAAACTTTTTTTCTTTTTTCGATTACTAATCTTGTAACCGATGGTGTAAAAAGTCCCTGATCCTCAAGTTCGAGGATGTTTTTTCCAATCAACTCTTTAAGATCTACCTTCCAGAAATCTTGAATAATGTTGTCACTGTATCTAATTAATTCCCCTATGGCATTTACCACAAGAATCTCATCATAAATACTTGACAATATCGCATTCAAATCTCGATTCAGATCCTTAACATATTCGATTTCGTTGGCCATATCCTCGACCATTGGCAGATCCTGAACAACTATGATCATCCCTTCAACTGCATCATCATCGGATAATATAGGACAATAATCGACGAGAACTCCCGTGTCATTGGTTATTTCTAGATGATTTAAAATCGTTTTTCCTGTAGCAAATACGTTGTTAATCTGTTGAGCGCTAAAAATAGTTCCACCCGGATAATTAAGCACCTGTTCAATAGTAGATTTAATCATTGTTAACCCTGATTCATTGCAATTAATGATTTGTTTCTCCTTATCTAATACAAAAATCCCCATAGGTATTGAGGTAAGAAGGATTTTCAATAAATCTACACTTTTATTTTCTTGTTTAAAAAGTTCAGCCAAAACATCTTCTCTTCGTATGTATCCTATTGGTTCACCATCGTCACCTATTATGATCGCGAAAGGTTCACCAATAATCTGGAACAAGGAGGGGAAAGAAATACTCTTGCTTAGGAAACAAATACTTTTAATAGACTTTCCCTGATCTAACAAAGCCTCTATGGAATAATTTTTGCTTTCAAGCAGCTCGATTAATGGATCATTGATTGTTGCATAGGCAAATAATTGACCTTGTTTTTTTAAGAATATAAAGGGTTCTTTGCATTGGCTTAAAGTCGATTTCAATACAACTTCTTCACCTATAGTGATAGATATTATTGGCTTAATCTTATCTTTTGCGACGGAAAACATCTTATTATCCCCCTTTCCACTCTTATATTATCACTATTTCGAATTTTTTAAATAGAAAAAAAGAAGATGCAGTATCCATCTTCTTTCTTTGTATTTAATCACTGCCCGTTACAAATAAATCCTCTTTTATGAAGGCAAGGACCATGCCGGGAATAACTTGGTCCCCTTCCTGAACCTCCAGTGATTCTACCTCACCGCTTAAACCGGTTTGAATCATTTGAATATTGCCTTCAGCCGTTTTTATTTGAAATAATGGTTCCCATTCATATATCCGTGTTTCACTTTGGATTGAAACTTTTTCAACAACCCCATGACATGGACTAAGTACCACTCCAAAATACATCGTATCACTCCCCTTTTTTTTGCTAGTATTGTTCCTGAAAGGGCCCTGATTGTAATACCAGGCCAAAAAAATCTTGAAATTCTGTAATATCCTCTTCTTCAATTCCTAGACGATCAGCCCAATAATGGGGAGTATAGGTATCCTCCTGGCAAAGTAAAACCATATTCCCTGTTTGCATCGAAGTGACCATTGCCTTGCCATAAAAATGGCTCGAATAACCAATGGCCAAATCATAGCGGTGGTTTTTTGATAAGAGACAAAAGTAATGTAGTAGCTGTTGATCTTTTTGTTCAGACAAAATATCAAGCTTCATTTCTCTTCTCCTTTACATTAGATATTTTAATATTTCAACCAGCCTCTTAGCCTCGAGGTTTCTGCCAGTTTTTTAATTCCCTCAATATAAGCAGCAATTTTCATATTCACTCCATACTTTTCAGCGGTGTTATACACATTCTTAAAGCTGTCTATTATTTTTTCCTTCAATCGAGTATCTACCGTTTCCTCTGTCCAGTAGTAACCTTGGTTGTTTTGGCACCACTCAAAATAGGAAACAATGACACCACCTGAATTTGCAAGAATATCAGGAACAACAAGAATTTCACGCTCATCCAAAATTTTTAGAGCTTCTTTGGTTGTAGGTCCATTAGCTGCTTCAATCACAATAGAGCAATTAAGCCTGCTCGCATTTTGCTTATTGATTACGCCTGAAATGGCTGCTGGAATCAGGACATCACATTCTTTTTCCAGCAGTTCTTGATTGGTGATACTATTAGCAGGGCGGTTGGTTATGATACCGAAAGAGTCTCTATTTTCTAGGAGATAAGGGATATCCAAGCCATTTTCGTCATATAAACCACCAAGTGCGTCACCAATCCCAATTACCTTTGCCCCGAGGTCATATAAATAATGAGCCAAATAACTGCCTACATTTCCAAAGCCTTGAATAATGACTCGCATATCCGTTAACGGAATGCTCTTCAATTCGCATACCATTTGAAGGGTATATAGTACACCTTTCGAAGTTGCTGTTTCCCTACCTTTGGATCCTCCTAAAGCGATCGGTTTCCCGGTAATAAAGCCCGGCGAATCGAATTCACGGATATGGTCATACTCGTCGAGCATCCATGCCATGATTTGCGAATTGGTATACATATCAGGTGCCGGAATATCTTTCGTCGGTCCGACTATTTGGCTGACTGCTCTTACATACCCCCTGCTTAAGCGTTCTAGCTCATCTAAACTCATTTCCCGCGGGTCACAGACAATTCCTCCTTTTGCCCCTCCATATGGAAGGTCCGTAATGCCGCATTTTAAACTCATCCAGCCAGCCAGCGCTTTCACCTCTTCTGGCGTAACATCTGGATGGAAGCGAATACCTCCCTTAGTCGGTCCTGCAGCATCATTATGCTGTGCCCGGTAGCCCTGGAAAATCTCTGTTTGCCCATTATCCATACGAATAGGAATACTCACTTCTAAAAATCTCATTGGCTTTTTTAAGAATTCGAAGACTTGAGGAGGATAGTTCAGTATGTCAACAGCTTCCTTGAGAATTTCCTGAAACTCAATAAGTGAATTATCCTTTTCCTTTACACCCTCATTCTTTTTCAAATCTAAAGATTCGATCGCCATTATAACACCTCATTTTTTATTGTTATTAATCTAATTAGCAAGTTCCGTGCCAAATGATTTATTAACGTTTTTCTAGCGTAAAAGAATGGATATTATGAAAAAATGACTGTATTATTCAAATTTGCATAAATTTTAAACATAAAAAAATACGCATTCCTGAGGCTGGAATGCGTATTTTTTTCATCTAATCATACTTCAGCTTCTTCTGCCTTATATTGAGGAGGTGCAACCTTGAAGGCTTTTGTTAAAAATACTAGATAGGCAAGTCCGATGAGGAACCAGCTGGCACCCATGATTAAAGAACTAAGCTCAAGATTGATCCAAAGGACTCCAACTAATCCGGCTCCAATTAACGGCATGATAACATAATCAAAAAATCCCTTTGGAGTACGGTGCATTTTTTCACGGACAGCAAAATGACTAATTACCGAAAGATTAACAAACGTAAAGGCCATTAATGCCCCGAAATTAATGAGTGAAGTGGCTGTTACTAAATCAAAGAACCACGCAGATAATGAAATCACTCCTACGATTAAAACATTTATCGCAGGTGTTCTCCATTTTGGATGTACGTATCCAAACCATTTTTCGGGGAATACTTTATCGCGCCCCATGACATACAAGAGACGGGAAACACTTGCGTGGGAGGCAAGTCCCGATGCAAGGGTATTCACAAAGGTTGTACATAAGAAGATCGACTGAAACAGCTTCCCGCCAACATAAAGGGCAATTTCAGGTAATGCTGCCTCTGATTCAATAAACCTCGAATTATCTGGAAAAAATGATTGGATAAAAAATGAGGTGGTGATAAAGATTACCCCTCCCCATAAAGCTGTAAGAAGAATTGCTTTTGGAATTGTTTTTTCTGGATTTGGCGTTTCTTCCGATAATGTTGTAACAGCATCAAAGCCAAGGAATGAAAAGCAGAGTATTGTTGCTCCTGTTATCAGGATTGGAATATTCATACCCTCAACAAAAAACGGCTGCATGCTAAAAACCGTTCCCGTTCCTTCTCCTGCATTAAGACCTTTAATAACTAGGATGATGAAGACAACCATGATTAGTATTTGTACAAGAACAAAAAGTGTATTGAAATTTGCCAGAGCATTAACACTTCGTAAATTAAGGAGGGTAACAATGCCAACAAATAATAATACCCAAATAAAATCTGGAACGGACGGAAACAAGGCATTTAAGTAAAGTTTTGTTAACAACGCATTTACCATTGGCAAAAATAAATAATCAAGTAAAGAAGACCAGCCAACAAGAAAACCGAGATGCCGGTTCATCGCTTTTTGGGTATAGGTATAGGCTGACCCCGCCTGTGGGAAAACCCGTACCAGCTTTCCGTAGCTAACAGCAGTGAAAAGCATGCCAATCAAGGCAATGACATAGGCAGCAGGTACATGCCCATTTGTTTCACCGGAAACAATTCCGAATGTATCAAATACTACCATAGGTGTCATATATGCTAAACCCATAATGATAACCTGCCATAGCTTTAACGATCTTTTCAACTTTACTCCATTTTCCACATATCATTCCCCCTCTTAAATTAAAGCGTTTTCATTCTGATGTTACCCCTTTGTCTACAATAAATTTTCTATTCCCCCTCCACTTATTTCTAATTTCACTATGTATTTATGCAATTTATATGCCAAATTTAATTTCATGAAAATACCATTGTGTTTATCCGTTTTTAAAAAAATAATGGGTTATAACGAACAAATAATAGAAGGTTTTAAATTTTATGAATTATTCAACTATGCATACATTATTCCATATTAAATAACGACTTGTCACTATGGAATGTTCATATATAATCGTTTCCGTCAACTAAAAAAAGTAACTTCATCGGCATGAAAAAGGGCTATTGGTTACCGTTTTCTATAAAACTGTCATTGCACTGGCACGAATAACTCCTATTCGTTACTGTTTTCTATAAAACTGTCGCCACACGGGCACGATTTGTTTATGGCACAAAAATTGCATTATTAAAAAGTAAAATAGGAAATGAGGGAAAAAGAGATGCAATATCCACTAACACCTGATGTTAAACCAGAGTTTTGTACAACAGGGACCTTTATGAGGTTACCATCAAACAGAGAAAATGCTAAATTAGCAATTGTCGGCCTGCCGTTTGATACAGCGGCTTCATTTCGAGTAGGGGCTCGCTTTGCACCTCAAGCAATACGTCAAGCTTCCATGACGTTATTCCCATACCATCCTATTCATAAGGTGTACCCATTTGATGCATGCAACGCCATCGATATTGGCGACGTATCGGTTATTCCTCATAATATCCATCGAAGTTATGAGGTAATGGAAAAAGCAGTAATGGAGTTAATGGAGAAAGGGATTATCCCAATAGGACTAGGTGGAGACCACTCCGTTACCTTAGCAAATCTTAGAGCAGCAGCCAAAATCCACGGCCCTGTAGCATTAATTCATTTCGATTCCCATACAGATACATGGGATACTTATTATGAAGAAAAATATTGGCATGGCTCACCATTCATTCGTGCATATGAAGAAAATTTATTAATTCCGGATAAGGTTTTTCAGGTTGGTATCCGCGGAACCCTTAATCATCCTGGAGATATCGATTCAAGTAATGATTTAGGGTATCATGTGATTACAACTCCTGAATTAAAGGAACGTGGCTATGAAAATGTTGTGAGGGAAATGAAAGAAAAAATTGGGGATACACCATGTTTTCTCAGTTTTGATATCGATTTTGTTGATCCCTCCTGCGCTCCTGGAACAGGGACGCTTGAGGTTGGCGGGTTAAACAGCTTTGAAACCTTACAAATCATTCGTTCCCTAACAGAATTTAATTTTATTGGTTTTGATCTGGTTGAGGTTTTACCTCCATACGACCCAACCCAGATTACCTCCTTACTCGCGGCAACTATCATCCATGATTTTGCCAGTCTTGTTGCACTAAAAATAAAATAAGATCCAAAAAGGCAATGAACTTTAACGAGTCCATTGCCTTTTTCGACTCAACCAAATTAGAGAAAATAGTTACTTAATGTCTATTTTTGTTTACATATTTACCGTAGTCTGGAATGGCAACTTGGTCAAACTCACTTACTAACTTTTTGAGACCATTTGCCAGCATTTCACCTGACAGCGGCATTCCATGACCAGTTACAGCAACATTGGGTTGTAAGGCCGCCAACTTTCTAACGGAATCCCAAGCAGCCTGCCAATCTGTTGTAAGGTACCTTGGCGGCCCATTTACTTCCATTTCTTGTGTCAGTACCTTATAGAGTGAATCCTGTTTAACGGTAACAAATGCATCTCCTGCTATTAGAGACCGATCTTCTTCTCTAAATAGTGCCACATGTCCAGGAGAATGCCCAGGTGTATGTATCCAGCGAAAACCTGATAAATGCGGAACACTTCCATCAGAAGGTAGCGTTCGTATATGACTTCCTAAATTAATTGGTTCATTTGGGAACATCGGGGACATTTTAGCAACCAAACCACCTTCTACAGTAGGATCTGGCTCTGGGTAACTCATTTTTCCAGTCAGGAAAGGTAACTCTAACTCATGTGCATATACAGGAACATCCCAATGTTTGACTAATTCAATAATAGCTCCCACGTGGTCAAAATGACCATGTGTTAATATAATCGCTTGGGGACGACTATTAGCACCGAAACGTTCTTCCGTTACAGATATTATTTCGTTAGCTGATTCAGGCATCCCTGCGTCAACTAAAACAAAATTTTTCGTTGCTGGATTTCCAACTACACAAATATTTACAATTTGAATGGTATGGCTGTATAAATCGGGCAGGACCTCTATACCAATACCGCTTCCTATTGAAGTTGCCGGTATAAATTTGTAATCACTGCCATAAGACAATTCTTGATCCATTCTTAAACCTCCTTCATCATTTTTGTTATTTGGCTGACAAAGCTATTTTGCTCTTATAGCCACTATCCTATGATGAAGGCTTATTTTAAAAAGAATCAATTGGTCAAATACCATTTACATAAGAAAAAACGCCTGGATATATATCCAAGCGTCCCAAAATTACCGAGCGAAACGATGATTTCCGATTGTTACGGTGACTTCACGTGAAAAAATCCAATCGCTTACTGCTGTTTTTGGATTATAGAAAAATAAAGAACCATTTCCTTTACCCATCAAAGCGATTGCTTCATTAACCGCTCTTTTGGACTCTGCGTCAGCTGGCTGATTGATTTGGCCATTTGCAACAGGTGTAAATGCATAGTGTCCATTGGCAATTTGATAAATGACTCCACGAACGGTGTTAGGGAAGTCTGGACTTTTCACTCGGTTAAGAATAACAGTTGCAACAGCTACCTTTCCGGCATATGGCTCACCCACTGCTTCTGCTCGAACTAATTTTGCCATTAATTCTTCATCCGCCGCTGAAATTGGTGAGTTTGGCAGAGTCATATATTGTCCTGCAATAAGTGGTTTACTATTGTTTGCGCTCATTAAGCTATTAACTGGAATACCAAATCCTTTTGCTATTTTCCAGTATGTTTCACCATATTGAATTTTGTGAGTTGTAGCCGCCTCCGACTTAGTAACACCTGTAAATGCTGACATTGAAAAAATTAATCCCGCTGCAATAACAAGTTTTTTTAGTTTATTCATGTTTTATAGCCTCCTAGTATTCTCGTTGTTTGCTCTACTACTAAGGCTATCAGTTGTAACATAGTTATTCATTAACCAAAAAAAACCAGTATAAAAATAGGATAAGTAGCTCCTGCTATGAAAGCATTTATCTACTAAATGGAATAATCAACCAACTTACAATCATTCCCACGTAAATTCCACTAATGGAATCTTAAGGAAATATTATTACAAACTATTTCAGGCCTATTTCATGAAATATCATTGTAACAAGGAAAATCTTCACTAAATTGACAAAATATCCCTCAATTTTACACAAGTTTCTCCCTCAATCTTTGGTAATAATATAATAGAAGACAAAACGTTGGAGGGTTATATAAATGGAAAGTCAGTTAGTGAACATACTTAACAAACAAATTGCAAACTGGTCTGTGTTGTATATCAAGTTACATAATTACCATTGGTATGTGAAGGGTGGTCAGTTTTTCACCCTGCACGCTAAATTTGAAGAATTCTATAACGAAGCAGGATTGCATGTCGATGAATTAGCAGAACGATTACTTGCAATCGGTGGAAATCCAGTTGCGACGATGAGAGAATGTCTTGAACTTTCATCGATTCAAGAAGCACAAGGCAGCGAGACTGCTGAAGAAATGGTTCAAACCATAATCAATGATTTTTCGATTATTATAGGGGAATTAAAAGAAGGTATGAGCATTGCTGAAGAAAAAGACGATGAAACAACAGGTGATATGCTCCTTGCTATTCATTCTGGTTTAGAAAAACATGTATGGATGTTAACAGCATTCCTTGGCAAATCAATCTAAAATACCGGAAATTAAACAAGACTCAGCAAAAGCTGAGTCTTATTTCTTTTGGTTTCGTGCAATGAAAACTAAGCAGATAGTAATAATCGTGAAAGCTGTAAACGCCAAGATTGGAATAGTGATAAAACCAAGCCAGTTAATATAATCTTTTGAGCAAGGCACACCACTTTTACACATTTCAAATTGCTGCAAATAAGGAATCTTTTGCAGAGCCGTATGATAGCCTGAAATGAGCATTCCAATAATCGACAATGGTAATGTGTATTTCACAATATCGTTATCATTTCGGTAAAATGCTATCCCTAGAATGATCGCTAATGGATACATAAAAATTCGCTGATACCAACAAAGCGTACAGGGAATATAGTGGAGAACTTCACTGAAATACAAACTCCCAATGGTTGCAATAAGTGCAGCAACCCATGCAAGCAGTAAAGGTTTATTCATTCCCTTTCTCCTTTGCCGCTTCCTCTACTAATTCATTTAAATCATCCATCGTCTGTCCATCAAATCGCTTACCATTAACAAAAATGGTTGGGGTTCCAGTAACTCCTAATTTTCCCCCAAGATCCTCATCACTTTTCCAAGCCTCTTCTGGAGCTTTTGTATCAAAATAAGCAACTACCTTCTTAACCTCTTCCTCACTAGCCATTTCTCCTAATGTTTCGGTTAAAAATTCTTCGGTAAAAACATCAATCGTTTCATATCGTGTATCTTCCGGCTGCTTATCGAAAATAAGTTCATGAAACTCCCAAAATTTTTCGTTGCCTAACTCATGATAAACCGCCTCTGAAAATTTGGCTGTACGATCTGAATCAACATTAATAAATGGATAATGGAAATAATAAAATTTAGCTTTGCCTGTATCAACAAATTCTTTTACTACTTGCGGTACAACATTTTCCGCAAAGTTTTTACAATTCGGGCACTTATAATCGCCAAATTCTACAATGGAAACAGGTGCTGATTCTTCGCCTAAAAAAGGCTGATTGGAATAATCAATCTCTTCTTTTGCGCTATCATCAGATTTCTCGTTGTTGGCGAGAAAAATGAATCCAATAATAGCGATTGCAATCAATCCTATAATCCAAAAAACAAATTTAGATGATGAAGAAGGCGGTTTTGTCGTGCCTTTTTTCGTACCTTTTTTTCCTTGAGCCATAATCAAACTCCTTATTTATGTGATAGTTTTAACTTCCAAACAGTAATGTTAGATTAAATTTTACTAAACTTATCCTATAATGAAAATAAAAATGCCTATTGAACATAACGCATATTATTAGATTATCCTGTTAACGAAAAAAAGCCCATTTTTAATGGACATTTTTTTAGAAGCATATCTTTTTTAATGTTATGTATTCGATGGGTCTTTTAGGAAATCCTTAATTTCATCAACAGTAATCCCTAAATTTCGAGCTTCTAAGATGAGTTCTAGCCATTCCTTATCTACTTCTTTTTCATCTAATAGAGTGGGTAACATTGTACTGGTGTCCTCCTACAATATTTATTTTAGGCAGCTTAGCTATCATCGTTTAGAACTTTAGACCTGAAGCTTTGCGCCCAACTTTTTGGAAAGGGTTGTCTTTATCTAATTAAAGTTATAAAGTTCATAAGAAAATAGTACCACATCTATTCTTTATATCGAACATAAATAATTCTAAAAATTACGACAAAAAATTACAATTTTTCCCTATAACTTATATATATTTTTAAACAAAAGAAAAATAATAAAGTCAATTTAGGATTGAGAACAAGCAAATGTTAAATTATACAAAAATATAGTTATTTTCACTTATGTTAAGGTTCCTATTAATAAGAATATTATATTAAAATTTAGTTCTTTATAAAGAATTTTTTTGAATAAGTAGGAAACAGAGATAACAAATAGTAGGGAGAAGGTCGGAGATAGATAAGATGATTAAAGTCGAAATAGACTAGCGATACTTATTACTTGTATATTTTTGTCTTTTAATGTATTCATAAAACATATACTCTCAAGAGCATGTTTTATTTGGTTAATAATTCTGTGGGTAGTTTGATAAAATAAAATGATGATATTTCATTAAAGGAGTTTAAATGATGACCGAAAATAAACATTACACAGGCTATATTGGAACATACACCAAAGGTGATAGCGAAGGTATTTATTCTTTCACACTAGACACGGATAATAGGACCATAGTAGACGTTAAAGTTGCAGCTAAGCTAGAAAACCCTACATATCTAACAATTAGCTCAGATAATCGCTACCTATATTCCGTTGTAAAAGAAGGCGACACTGGAGGATTAGCAGCTTTTTCAATTAACGATAACGGTGAGTTAACAGTAATAAACAGTCAATTCTCTGAAGGTGCATCACCTTGTCATGTAAGTGTTGACTCTAAAAACAACTATGTTTTTAGTGCTAATTACCATAAAGGAACAGTAGAATCCGCTTTCCTAAATCAAGAGGACGGCTCCGTACAGCCTGCTGTTTCGATTTTTAAACATGAGGGATCAGGTCCTGACCCAAGACAGGAAAAAGCGCATACCCATTATGCAGGAGTAACACCGGATGAAAAATATTTAGCCGTTGTTGAACTAGGAACTGATGCCCTAATTACCTATAAAGTTAATGACAATGGCACACTTGAAAAAGTAAGTCTTCTGCCAATAAAGGCTGGCAGCGGTCCTAGACACCTTGCGTTCCATCCTAATGGAAAATTTGCTTATATCATGACCGAGTTTAGCTCTGAGGTAATCGCCTTACACTATCACCCAGAAAACGGCCATTTTACGGAAATACAATTTATTTCTACTCTGCCGGAAGATTTTACAGAAAATAACCAAGGTAGTGCTATACATATTTCTGCGGACGGTCGTTTTGTTTATGCTGGTAACCGTGGTCATAACAGTATTGCCCTGTTCCAAATCAATCAAGAGTCCGGTGAATTAAGCTTTGTGGAACACACCTCAACAGAGGGGGATTGGCCAAGGGATTTTGAGATTGACCCTTCTGAACGGTTCATTGTTGCTTCTAATCAAGAATCAAGTAATATCGTTTTATATTCAAGAGATGAAGACACCGGAAGATTGACCCTCTTACAATCTGATATTACGGTACCAC
Source organism: Neobacillus driksii (assembly GCF_013409995.1). Classification (GTDB taxonomy): domain Bacteria; phylum Bacillota; class Bacilli; order Bacillales; family Cytobacillaceae; genus Neobacillus; species Neobacillus driksii. The sequence goes on along the minus strand of NZ_JACCBX010000001.1, from coordinate 653,425 downwards.
ACCCTGTTTGTGTTAAGTTTTTAAGTAATTAGAACTTACTATCTAAGGATGAATTACGATGGATTTCTTTCATAGCCAGGAAACATTGACTACAATACAGTGGATTCTAAGAGCTGTAGTTGGATTTTTATTTTTGCTGATTGTTGCCAAACTTATGGGACAGCGTGCAATTTCACAACTTCGATTGATTGATTTCGTCATGGCATTGGTTCTAGGAAATATTATCGCCCATCCGTTATCAGATGAAAAACTTGGAATGAAGGGTTCGATGATTACTACCATTGTATTGGTTGTTTTATACACTGGAGGTTTATGGATTACTTTAAAGTTTACCTTTATTGAGAAGCTCCTAGACCCACCGCCATTTCCTCTTATAAAAAATGGTGAAATCATGTATAAAGGCTTAAAAAAGGCAAAAATTACGATTCACCATTTATTAGCTGAGTTAAGAGTAGAAAAAATTGAGGATATTAGTAAAGTAGCGTTAGCTTTATGGGAATCAAACGGAAAAATCTCTATTTTCTTAGAGCCAAAGTACGAGCCAATCACACCTGCAATCTACAACCTAAAAGTAGAACCATTTGACCTACCGAGAACGATTATAAAAGAAGGCAGGATTAATGTTCAGGAATTAAATCAGATCGATAAGAATGAGGATTGGCTAATTACTAACATAAAAAGCCAACATCATACGGATGTTAACAATGTCTTACTTGCTACGATTGATCTTAAAATGAATCTAAAAGTTTTCCTATATAAATAAATTAGCCCACGTAAGGGAACTAATTCCTTACGTGGGCTATTATTTTAATTAAGAATCATTCTAAAAAATCACCTTTACTAGTCCTGAAATCCTTTTCTTGTATAACGATATGTATATTTCAATGTTGAATATCGTCTAGTTCAAATAAGAGACAAGTATTACTCTCTCCTCAGCCACCTCTTAAATTTACCCATTTTACCACCCTTAGAAAATTTTTTAGCTTTTGACCCATCTCAGGACTCCTATACGTTCCTTTTATTTTTTTCACAGATCACCAAACAAATGAACATTAGTATAGTTTCTTACTGTCTACTAAAAGGAATCATATCCTATTTAATAGGGGGGTTGATTAAGTTTCACTCCCTTTCTCGCAGGCGCATCCATTGAGTTACTACCCATTTTTCTCCCTGTTCAACAGGAGTTCCAGCATGGAGGGTAAGCGGGTCTACTTGTCCTAAACTGTTATAATACTCGAAATAAACTCTGATCCCCTCTTAGGATAAATGGAAGGATCGATTTTAGGAAACGTTTCAAGATATGGGGAATAAATGGGGAGTGTATCACCTAATATTAAAAAGTAGTAATCACCGTGAAAGAAAGAATTAAAAGTGAAACAGCCTTCGCCAAATCAAATATCTTCTAAGGATTCCTGAAATCAATGGCATTACAAGCATAAGTTTCCCCCATCTTTTGAAAAAGGGATTCTCAATACTAAATCCCTTATTCAGTCTCTGAATACTTGTTAGTTTACCTATAATATGGTAATCCATTACAGGTTGATCAAAACCTAAATTGGTATCCCCTTTGAAGAAATAATATCTCCTGTTTTCCAATATATTTGAATGAGAAAAACGATGTGCAATCAGCTGCCCTGATTCCGAGTGGAATAGAACAACATCACCCTTCTTTAATGTTTGAGGATCACATGGTACAAACCGACAAATATCACCCTTTCGAATGAAAGGAAACATACTGTATCCTACGGAGGGAAGTTCAATGAACCCATCCTTACGGACAATATTTTTGAACAAATCAATAATACTTTTATCGAATATCATGAATTAACCCACATTTCTTAAATCTCAACTGTTTTAACCAACATTTTCTTTACTAATAATTTCAATTTATTGTGACCTAATTACATCATGGGTTCTTCTCTTACCCCAATTAAGTCTAGATTGTTAGTGAATCTAGAATTCAAACTGAGCATTTTCAATCTATTTTTATGTCCTTAACTATTTTAAATCAACTTCCAAAAGGTCGGGTACGTCTTAACCAACTAACTTTATTTTTTATTTTATGGTGGATTGCAACTGAACATTCATTTTTAAACCAGACCAAGAATTCTCTATAACCATGTTTAACAGAATCGTAACTTAAGAATTGGTAATCAATAACATCAACGTATTTACGAATACCCTTCAAATCACTTTTCTTAACAATGAATTTCCTTTTCAATTCAAATTTCTTTATCCTATCCAAATGTTGAAACTCTTCGTAAACGAGAGATATCGTTCTAATAATTCTTTTTGATGTTTTATGTTGGACTCCATCATTAATTAATCTGAAGTAGTCAATTTCCTCACAAAGTGAATGGATCAACTGAACAATGTCTAAATAATACCTCATTGAATTGAAATTATGCCTCCAACTATGAAGACACATAAAATAAAAAGTATGGTACTTGGAAAGCTCCTTGATATATTTTGAGTTATTAATTGAGTTAGAATTATTCCAAACCTCTCTAATGTCAAAATTAGCTGTGTTTTCTTTTAATAGATTCCAATGCAATTCCACAACTAAAGGAACTGGAGAACTAGGAATATCTTTACTGAAACTACAATGAAAATGATTACGAATCATTTTTTCCTCAACGATAAACCCCAAGGATTTAACTACTTCTCTCACTTTTTGAATATCATCGAAATGGATTAGTAAATCTATGTCCGTGGTTGCCCTAGCCCCTAAATGACCAAAATACTTTTCCGAAAAAAATACCCCCTTCAAAGGAATAACATTAATTTCTAACTCCTCAAATTTCTCCAGAATCATTTTAGTCTGATTTTTAATGAAGAGGTTCTGATAGAAAGCCTTGTTAAACCTTTCCTTTAATTGATTTTGGAAAAATAAAGGCGTTCGATCCAACTTTCCCTGCTGATTTAATAAATGATAAACTTGTGGAGCAACAGAAATAAAATCATGTTCGGCAAGTACTTCTTTGTAGAAATTTTCCTCTGTTGGTAATGATGTAAAAGGATCATAAATTGCACTAATTAATCTACTGCTCAAGAGAATAACTCCTTATATATATATATTTACCCCTATACAAGAGATTGTGCGTTAGATTTTTCTTCTTGGACCCATGTCCCATGAAGTTTTTGGTACAAACCATTTTGTATAATTAGGGTCTCATGTTTCCCTATCTGTTCAATTTTTCCATCATTCATTACAATTATCATGTCTGCATTTTGAATAGTTGATAGTCTATGTGCAATTACTAGTGTTGTTCTACCAATTATCAATTTTTCCAAAGCTTCCTTAACTCTGAACTCAGTTTGAGAGTCAAGCGCTGATGTTGCCTCATCAAGTAGCAGAATAGGAGCATTTTTTAAAATAGCTCGAGCAATTGCTATTCGCTGCTTTTGCCCCCCTGACAATTTTATTCCTCTTTCACCTATTTCAGTGTCATAACCATTCGGTAAAGATTTTATAAATTCATGAATATTTGCATTTTTTGCTGCATTAAACATTTCTGTTTCTGTAATACCTGGTCGAGCAATTAATAAATTTTCCTTAATTGAACCAACAAATAGAAACGTTTCTTGTGGTACATGCGCAATACTACTTCTTAACTCAGACAGAGTAAGTTCATCAGTTGGAATTCCGTTAATTAATACCCTACCGAATTGTGGTTTATAAAATTGTTGTAGAAGATTGAAGAGTGTTGTTTTACCAGCACCACTTGGGCCAACGATCGCAACAATTTTTCCAGTAGGAATATCAAGGTCAAAATTCTCAAATATTTTTTTGTGTTCATCATAACTGAAAGTAATATCTTGAAATTGAATAGAATTAACATTTGATAAAGAAGGAGTATAAGAAGCTAAATCATTGGAAGCTGTAGGTTTTTGAAGAAGATCAATTAATCTTTCAATTGCGGTAACAGATCTCTGAAAACCTGCCCACTGTCCAGCAAGCCCCATCATAGGGTACACCAGATGACCAGCAAGGTTAGTAAATATCAAAAGGGCCCCCACTGTAAGGCTACCTTTAGTTACAAAGTAAGCACCTAAACAAAGATTAAATAAAAATGCTACTGAATTTACTATGTATCCTCCAGAATAATACCAGCCCTGGAGCTTAGCATTTTCAAGTTCGAGTTTATAATATTTCTGATTTTTAATTTTGAATTCTCTAAAAATATTCTTTTCTAACGTAAATGAGCGAATAACCTGAAAACCATGAAATGCCTCACTTAATGTACTATTAATCTCAACATAAAGCTGATTTAGATTTCTACCATTTTTTTTAAGAAGGAAACCAAAAAAGGTGCCTCCCCCAATTGCTAAGGGAGCAATTATGACACTTATGATACAAAGCAACCAATTAATTTGAAGTAAATATATTAAGACTGAAATGTAAATAAGCGGAAGTTTTATCAAGCTAATAAGACTACTACCTACCACTCCATTTATGTGATGAATATCACTATTAAAATAAGAAATTAAGTCCCCTGATCTAATATTAGAAGTCTCACCTGCAGGCATCCGAAGAATATGTTCAAACAAATATTCTTTCAAATGATTTTTCAAACCGTTGCAAGCAATCGTTTCAAAGTAAATTTCACAATAATTAGATATAATACTCAATAAAGTAAGGAAAATACCAATTGGTATCAATTCTTTTAGCCGGCTGAAACTCCCATGAATCGCTGCGTCCGTAAGATTCCCGAAGAACCAAGCGTAAGTAATGGTAAAAAATATATCAAAACCTAATAAAGTTAAAAGGATGACATATGCCTTCCATTGTTTTAAAATGAACGGTTTTAAGAACTTAAAGGTCTTTTTAATATCGTTAATATTAAAATATTGCTTTTTTAACCAGTTCATTTTTTGCTTTAGTTGTACCAACATAGGAGACACTCCAAATATAAAAAATTTAAATGTAGCTTTCTCTACTTATAATGATTTTTTTAAAAGAATTTCTAGGTCAATCTATAACTTTAATCAAATCACACTCCAATAAACCCTCAAGAAAGACTTCTATATCTCCTTGTACATTATTATTTTCTGTCTCAAAGTGTCGAAAGATTGATTCACGTAAAGACTCTACTGACTGTGATTCATTAAGTAAAGACCAGCAAAATCCACCTGTTTCATTTAACTTTGTTAAAGTGTAATTGTCAGTATTAAGAATTATTACTTCCCCATCGAAGTGGACAGTTTCAAAAGTACTCTTTCGTATATATTCAACCATTATGAAATCAACTCCCAGAATGTCTCATCTTTTTTAAAATAAAGGTTGTAAGTTGGAACTCTTTCAACTAATAGCCTCATCAAACCTATTATATTTTTTGTCTCCTCAGGTGTATGAGCCCAGTAAAATACTTTATCAATTAAGTCAACCAAAGCATCTGCTTTTTTCAATGTATCTCGTTTATTTATAATTGACTGATGTAAAATTTGGATGCTTTTCAGAGGTGCAATTTCTGATGAGCCAATTTCAGTTAATTCACTCCTAAATGGAGAATTAATAATGGTTATTTTATCAGGGGTAATTTTAACGAGTGTAGCTTCATCAGAAAGAAGCTCTCGAGGCTGAGATAGCCTTGCCACAGTAGATTTACCTGCACCCGACTCACCGGCAAAAATATGTGCTTCACCATCCTGAATAGCACAAGAAGAATGAATTAGTAACCCCCAATTATGGTAAACAATGTATGCACTATAAAGATTCATAAGTGCATGTTTCAATGCCAGTTCATTATTCACAAAAATGTTCACTGAACTGTAACTGTGTTCTGCTTGAATTAAGTAATCGGAGCGTTTAAAGATTACTTTACCATTTTCTTCTGAGATATTTACTTTGTAATCTACAAATGGTGTACCATAACCAAGTGCGATTTTTATATTTAAATCGGTTTTGCTCTTCTTATCATGTAAATCAAAGAAACTATTTTCAATAAATTCAACAATTTGATGTTGGTCAATATTAAATTCAATACTATGGGTGCCAATTTTCTTGTATAGTGTAACCATGGTTAACTCCCTCGTTTTACGGTAGTTATTTTAATATTTTTTATTTATAATTTATTTTCCTTTTTTAGGTGGCTGCGGTTTTTTTGGTTCAAACGGATCATGTGGATATTTATCTCCATCACTCTTACCTGGATCTCCAGAAATTGGCCCTCTCCCTTTATTCCAGCTTTGAGAAGTTTCAAATCGTATTGGACTATGGCTCAAAATCTTCGGACTAACATAACTTATTTTTTTCATAACAATAATCTCCAACCTTTACTATAATTTGAGTCGATATACAGAGTAATAATTCAAAAATCATTAGTGAACATCGACCAATAAGTTAATTATAAATAACAATACGTTCTTTTTAAAGAACAAATTTTCGACAATAAATGACTAATAATTAAATATCCATAATTATTAAGTGAAACTTAAAACATTAATTTTATTAATACGGTTAACTAGACTCATTATGAAGATTTACACTTGAATCAGAAAGACTATATTGAAACTGAGCACGTTTTTCTTAAGAAACTGCAAAACTTTATTGATTAAACATTTTAAATAAAGAAGGAATTTAATTTCCCATTAGAGAACGTTTTATTATAAATTATTTTTAAGGGGTTTTGAAATGGATAAAATTTTTGAACTACTGGGTATAAAAAAGTGAATGATAATTCTATCACATTTACATTAATCTGGTGTACGATTATTTTTGGATTTACTTCATTAAGTTTTTTTAGTGGTGAAAACACCTTATCCCTTCTGCAAAACATTCTTCGACTAGAATATAATCAAGCTGAATTGCTTAATACAATTATTCGTAAAGGTGCTCACATATGTATTTTTGGATTGTTAGCAATTTTAATTTTTCTAGTTCTTAAAAGGAAACACATTGCGCTGTCATGGGTAATAACAACAACTTATGCACTTGGGGATGAATACCATCAATCTTTAGTTCCAGAAAGGTCAGGGTCTTTTAATGATGTACTCTTAGACTCATTCGCAGCATTTTCACTTTTAGTTCTTTATAACTACTATCAAAAAACAGCAAAAAAAATTATAATTGGGCTTTGGCAAATAGAATTGTACGAGCCTTTGTCAACATAGCAAGAGGTAGAGAAGCGGCATCGGATCTAAAAGGAATTCATGGTACAATTCGAAGAAGCCTCTTTGGATATGATATGCATGTTATAACCAACTACGGATCAAATGACATCGGAGAAGATGGTTTCTATCCTCCTTAATCTATTCATCCAGGATTGCCTTTACAGGTCCTAATACCGGAGCTACCCTTGTTTGCTTTTTCTTTGGCTTTTGGTTGAAATCCTCCATTTCTGCATACTTCTTTATCGTTCTTGGATCTCTTCCAGTCCTTTTTACTACATCTGATTATGTTAACTTCATGTCTGATATATTTAATCTCGGCTACTGCTAACATCACCTTAATACCTCCTGCACTGCTTTGTCCCAACTGGAAGTGTATGTGTATTTTGGAATGTTGACAAGTGTTTTTTTAATTTGTGCAGTCCTTTAATTCCGACTTTGCTGCTTAACTTGCCTTCTACCCCACTAGCAAGCAATCCGCTGACGTAATCGATAATCACAAGGCAAGTAATGTCTGTAGCAAGACACTCCCCTCAAGATGCCCAACATACAAAAGCACCAGTAACTGTTGCACCCGTTTTATAAAACACTTCCCATCCGTTCATCTAGCTTCCAAATAAAAAGAGAGCTAAAATCAGCTCCCTATAAGTTATAATTTTTAGTTTTTACATCAAAATTGGGATCAATTGTGACATTAAAAGCGGATTGATGCACAGCCCTCTCTTACTAAATTCCTAATCAATTTTTTAAGGAATCAAACGTAACATTCTGAGTCAGAATACTATATTATTTCGTACATCGTCTGTTGTCTTGTTGTTGATAGTACAACCTATAAGATAATTGTTCCAAATTTTACTCAACGCACTCGAATTGGCAGTAACAATCCCCTTCCCTGTAGTACCGGCCTTTTTAATTAATTTATTCCCAATTAACAATCCACTTGATGCCGCGTCTAGTCTAATTATATCACTTGTATGGTTTTCAGGTATTTCAATAATGTTATCCATTACATCCATCTTAGCATTTGAACCCCATAGATAAATTACATTTATTGACGTGATGATTTTCACATTGGTATATCTCACATTCGTTGTTGAGCCAATTGCCTTCCAGGTTTTTGTTAAGTTCTTTATTACACCACCATTAAATAGAACTCTACCGACCAGTGACGCTTCATCTGTATTAGTGTTAATAACAAATTCTTTATCAACGAAAAGATTATTAAATATAGTTTCATTCCCAGAGGTTTTTATTGCTTGCCTGTGTGATTTTATCGATAAATTATCAAATACCACGGTACTAGTTGAATTTCCGGTGCTATATACGGAAGCATTTGTAAACTCACCTATTATATTGTCTCCAACAGAATGAACCACAGCATTATTAAAAATTTTAAACCCGTAATCAATACTTGCTGTATCTGCCACTATATCATTGTTGGCTGAATACCCTTGCCTTGTACCGGAAAACGATATTTGACCTCTAATTATTTTATTCCCTATTAAGGAAGGTCTAGTGATATTAGGTATTGATATATTGCCATCGATTACAACATTACCTTGAATAATCAAGTCAATTGGGTCTCCACCATCTGTTAACCATATTGGTACAATGCTTGAAGATATTAATGTATTATTTTGTATTTTGCAATAATCGGTATAACCTACAGATAAATTATTATTTTCCACTCTGTTATTGAAACATGTTGTGTGGTTTCCACTATAAAAATGAATTCCACCTCCGACATTATCATGCACATAGCATTCTGCTATGGTGACATTTTCATTTTTAGCTGATTCAACATCAATTCCGTATTGAGGTGACACTCCATTAGTTCCATATATTTCGCATTTTTTAATAATACTATTAATAACACCAACAGCTGAGATCCCTTGCCTTCTGCAATTGTAAATTTTACAATTATTCACAACAACATTATCCGATGGAGGATTACCGTTTGTAACTCCATCTACTCCTACATACAAACCGTCACCAGTTAAATCATATAACTCCACATTGTCAATTCTCACATTTTTACTGTATTTTATGTCAATACCATAACCGAAATCATCTTCCATCCAAAGTCCATTTTTAATTTTTATGGATGCATGAGTTGGATCAGGTTGATTAACAACGATTTTTATTTTCTTGGTACCTGCTGGATAACCTGATAATATACCAGTATTAAAGGCAAGGGATGTTTGTTTGCCTAAATAAACATTATTAATATCATAATAAAATGCATCAAAGGTTGTTGTAGTAATGCCTGACTTTTCAGCGTAGTATCTTGGAACGGGAAATTTATCTGACTGACTAGCTTGATCAAAGTACCCAACCGTTCTTATTTTTGTACTATCTGCAATGGGTTTACCGTTATTGTCGATGCCTCCACTCTCCATGTTTTGAGTAAGGTAATAAACATGGTTGTTCCTATCTCCTGCGATTTTGCCTCCACTAATTTTAACATTTTCTTTATTTCCCACAGAGATAACAGAATAAGTAAAACCTCCGTTAGGTTCTATCTTTAAAACTGTGTTTCCACTTAATTTTAAATGCATATTACTTGGAACATGAATACCATTTTTGCATATAACATTTGGATTGGTACCTATTCCATAAATGAGGTATGTCCCATTCGGAATAACAACCGTATTAAATCCTTCATTAGCAGCCCAAATTAATGCGTTATTTATTCCATTAGTTGTTTCTTTTGGGTGTGTCCCATCGTTATGAATACCCCAATTTGCTAATTGTATCACGTAAGTCATATAGTCCCCTCCTATTAGTCCTAGTAAGGGTATATGCTGTTAAGCCAATAACGGAAACTGTTAAACGTTTAGTGTATTCAAAAATGGGTTAGATTTAATATTGGCATCTTCTAAAAAAAATCCATACCATTAGGTAGAAGCTTCATTTATTTCATAAATTACTAGAGCCATTCTCTATCTTTATAGCCGGCATCTGGATTGCTTACTTTTATAGCGATTTCAAATTTATTCAGATAAATAGTAATCAATGACCGCGAAACACCACACTCATTTGTAATCTCTTTTGTAGACTGGTAATTGTTTTTATTCCTGAGGTCTGTCCACCAATCCTCTTTTTATGTTAGAAAGGCGTGTTGGGCAAAAAGAAAGATCCTTGATATAGAACACCAACGGTGATTTAATGAAATAAAAAGATAGGAGGTCCCTATGGAAATTATAGTCCTGCATGGGGATAAAGTTGAAATTCAGGCTATATTTTTTGTGTTTTAATTTTCAAATTAATATAGTCGGAGGAAATTTATGATTAATACACTAACATCGTTTCGTTTTTTTGCTGCTTTTCTGGTATTCTTGTGGCATTTGGGTTTAGTTATTATCCATTAGGATACATAGGAGTTTCTTTTTTCTTTACTCTTTCTGGTTTCATCATAACTTACAATTATTAGGATCGATTTCATAGTCTTAACAAGTGGAATTTTAGTTCCTTTTATATTGCAAGATTAGCTAAAATATATCCTGTCCACGTATTAGCTTTTTTTAATACCTTATTATTTATTTATCTGGTAGTAAAAGGACGGCTAACCATTTAACATACTTATAACGTGAATGAGCGAGGACAAGGTTATTAAATATAATTTAACTTCTTTGTTCATTGAGTTTTTTACGGTGATTTCGCCCCAATCTACTTGTGCCCTGTTGGACCCCATGGTAATTCCTCTACAGTCTCGTGAGGACTAGTATGAGTCACATTTGGTATTTGAAAGATGTCTATTATTTCACTTACATAAGCTCGAACAGTACTTCCTCCTATTTCAATGGTTGGATATCGTTCTCTTATCTAATCTGGCAGAAACTGTTGATAATAGTCTAGCAGTTATCCCATTTTTTATCCACTTCATTAGAGATTGTTATTGTTTATAACGAATTAGGAAGACTCAAAGAGGCCATGGAGAATCCTTTCCATGATGGTGCAATCCTCATTCAGATCAAGGGCACCATTATACTCATCCCCTCTTTCAAGATAAAGTTAAGAACCTGGATATAATGCAACCTATATCCCGTAAGTGATATTGTTGGGATAATGCTCCTATGGAATCATTCTTTGGTCATTTTAAGGGTTAAGTTGATTATGAGCAAAGTAAAACTTATTCTGTTTCGATTAAATCCACCGAACATAAGGAACAGGAAGCATTCCAAAACAGTGAAGAGTTTAAAGAACTCGGACGTTCACGATATAAAAAATTGAAGCAAAAAATAGCGAATTAAAACATGGCCACGGGTATGATACAGCATCAACTTCGGGTCCGTTTGGAAGGGAAATACAAGGTGCAAAAACCATATTTCTGTTCAATTTGAAGCGAATCATTACGCTTTTAAAAGAAAAAAAGAAGGTAGGAAAATAGAAATAGGCAACTCCTTGCCAAAAATCATACAAGAAGTTGCCTATTCTTTTTGAGATAACACATAAATCATAGTAAAAGGGAAAGTTTTTCAGTGCCCTCGTACAATACCGAGGTCATCTTTTAGCAGTATAGTTACTTTTATTATATATACTGTCCATATTGTGGGTTAAAGGAAAAGGGACACTAGTACCATTTTTATACCATTTCTGGTTTAATCCATACTATTGGCTATCTTCTTTAAATTCACGGTACAGAAAGCACAAAAATAGAGACTTTCGGATTTTATTTTGTCTACAAATCAGAAGCAATTATTTGCCACTTCTAATTTATATTTTTTAATCTAATTATAATAGAGTAAAAATACTTATATTATAAACATCCGTGGAATAGATGTTATAAGCCATTCATCTTTATTAACATCCTTATATTATAAAAATTTCCCTATCGAGCAACTTTTCGATGCTCTATAATTCTTTTTTTCGGAAATATTACATAATACCAATTCTTAATTTTATTCCTTAAAGGCACCTCATATAATGAATAAATTATCACACTCCCAAATAAGGAAATGATAAAAGAGAAAATAGCTAATATAATTGGTGATGACTTAATCCCTGGTATGTAAGAAGAATACCTAATTACCAATTGATGCAACATATAGAATGAAAAACTTATTTCTCCTAAGTAAATGAATAATCTATTAGAAATTAATTTTGATATTCTTCCCATTTGATAAGCAAAAATATATATAATTAAGCTCATAAAAGGTATATAGTATAAACCGTAGTGGAAAGTAGTAGGGACAAAATTATTAATGTACATTCCAATTAAAAGACTTAATAATGAAGAGATTTCAAATAGAGTAAAATACTTCTGATATTTATTCCAATTTATAGGCTGTTTTATAAAAAGAATAGCAATTAATGTTCCAATTATAAATTCAATCATTCTAAATAATGGAAATATATATAATAACCACCCCTTAATTAAGCTATCACTAAAACCAATAGCGAATGTGGTTGCTACTAACAATAAAATGACTATATATATAAGAGGTTTTAAACCATTTAAATTAAACTTATTGTAAAAATAAATTATTATAGGCATGCAAAGATAGAAGAATATTTCATTTGATAGACTCCAAGAAACGCCATTAAAAGAAAAGTAAACCTCTCTTATTGGAAAAAAACTGTGTAAAAGCATAAGATTCGGTATTGCTTTTGCCAATGTTATTAATGTACTTTCCAAAAAGGCTTTATATAAAAGGGGTAATGATAAAATAAATGTAAGAATGTGTACGGGGTATATCCTTGCGAATCTTGAGATTAAGAATTTTGAAGTGTTATATTTATTAAGTGGGTTAAACTTATCATGATAATTATATGTTAAGATAAATCCCGATAAAATAAAGAAAAAAGATACACCCATGGATCCTTCATAAAAGATATGTACATATAACCATTCCAAATAATTGTATTCTTTAAAGTAACTAAGGTGCGAAAAAAAAACTGCTAATGCAGCAAAAAATCTAAATGAAGTTAATGGTTTTAACACTGAAATTACCCCTTCTACCTTTTATTATGTTTTAAACATGATTGAATCTTAAATCACACAACAAAATCATGTTAATTATTAAGTTTCACTTTCAATTTATTTTTATAGAATAGTCTGGAAAGGAAATTTTTTATAATGGAGTAACAGTATTTAAATTCTTTTGTCCTAAAGAACAAAACTGTAAAAATAATATTAGGTAACAAAATACAAATTATAATAGAAATAAAAAATCCACTCCACGTCTCATTTAGAAACAGATTACAGATAATTTTAGTCAACCAACCAGTCGCTACAAGCAAAAGAAAAAAGGATACATATTTTAAATAAAAAGGCAAAACGGATCGTTTGTATCCATGCTTAAATAGAAAATATGGTTCGAAAATAGTAAAAGTTAGCAATCTTGAAATTGCTGTTCCAAGGAATACTCCCAATACTCCTAGATATTGAACAAGAATTATGGATAATATTATATTTATTATGGCAGCAATTATTGGAATATATAATAACTGCTTAAAGATTCCCATAGTGGTTCTAAATAGATAAACAGCATTTTGCATTCCTCTCATATAGAAATTAATTATTAAAACTAACAAAATTCCATATGAAATTTTATAGTTAGTTCCTAACCATAATGATACAAAAGGATTACATAAAATCCACAAGCAAATACTACAAAAGCCAAATAACCAAAAGTTTGCAATATTTAAAGTAGAGAATACAAAAAAACTTTTAGAATTATCCTCTTTAGCATTTAAATTTCCTATACTAGCAGTTAATGAATTAAATATTTGTGTTACAACCATATCAATTGCACCTATAATTAAATTAAAATTTGCAATTATTCCCACCCATGTAATACCAACAAAAGATGAAATAATTATATTATCTGAACCATGAAGAACAACTCCAAAAAATTTAAAAGTAAAGATAGATGCCATATTTGTATAAATACTTTTTTTCACTTCATTTGAAACTTTTTCGTTCTTACCATACTTTAAAAATGGATATAATCTATCTACTTTTATAGAAATAACTAAGTTGTTAATTATTGTATATAATGTTTGTATAATTAAAAATAAAATATAACTTTTAAAAACAATTAAAATAAGAATCTGTAATAGTGTTTTTAAAATAGAAAAAGTATTTTGGTAAATAGTGATAACATATTCTTTTTGATCAGCAATTATAATTGACCGTTTATATGAAAATAAGTATGAAAATACCGAATCAAGCAAAAACAATAGGTAAATTATAGTCAGGTAAGGAATATTTGTATTCTCTTTAATAATAGAATCTAAAAAAGGAATAATACTTATACCAATAAAAGCTACAAAAGTAGCAATTATTCTATAAACTTTTGCATACAAATTTATTAATGCAGAGATTTCAGAAGTATTATTCTCTGCAACTGGTTTATATAGAGAATAAATAATTGCACTTCCTATCCCCAATTCAGCCAAAGATAACATTAATAAAATATTACTAAATAATCCATTTATCCCTAGATAAATTAATCCAAGAGAATTAATAAAAAAAGATCTACTAACAAAGCTTAAAATAAGACTAATAAACTGGAATGCAACCCCTGTTCCAATATTTCTTATCGAGTTTTTTATTCTACTTTCATTATTCATAATTATCTCCATTTATCTACAAAATCTTCATAATACTTTATATTTTATTTTTTATATAACAAAAAAGATATTATTCTCTTAAAGGCTAAACATTAATATTATATTTCTTACCTGCATTCATTATTGTTAGCTTAGCCACAAGGTTATAACACCCTAATGTAAAAAAAATACTAATTAATTTAAACTTAATACTTGAGATAAATTTCATATTGGATGCTCTTATAAATATAGAATTCCCCTTGATAAAACCGATATCCTTAAATACTTTCATGAAATAAGCATCACTTCTTAATCCTTTATAAAAGTTTGCTATTTCTTTTATTTCCATCCCGGATTTATAAGATAACTGTAACCCGTTAAAAAGGTAGGTAAGTAAAATACAAATAAAAATCTCATCTTTATAGTGATCATTTAATCTTTTTTTCGAAACAAAACTGTAATGCTTATTTGTGAGCCTTAATAATTGGATATGTCTAATTTTAGATGGTGTTCTCTCTAATGACCCTGGTCTAACAAAATAATAGTAGAGGGATTGATTAATAATAGTAATTTTTTTTGTAAAACACAAAAAATATAAATTAAATAGTACGTCCTCCCCCCACCTTTCCTCACTATCATAGTTAATTTGGTTGTTTCTTATGACTGAAGTCTTATATAAACGATTCCAAACATTATGTCCCCAAATTCCTGTATAAAAATACTTTCTAAAAAATTCTTTTATTCCTATATGGTCTATTGAGATATTTAGATTTTCGATTTCCTTTTGTTTTGGGCCTACAATTTTCCCATTATCATCTACACGGATATAATTGCACATTACGATATCAGAATTGTTTTTAACCGCTTCTTTATATAAAACCTTGCACATATCTTTATGAATCCAATCATCAGAATCTACACATGCTATGTAGTCACCAGCAGCTACATCCAAAGCTGCTTTTCTAGCCGAGGCAATCCCACCATTCTCCTTATGAATAACGATTATTCTTTTATCTATTTGTGCATACTCATCTGCAATATTTCCACTGTCATCAGGAGATCCATCATCAACTAAAATTATTTCTATGTCCTCTAGAGATTGATTAATTATACTCTCAATACATCTTTTTAAATATTTTTCGACTTTGTAGATTGGAACAATAACACTTACTTTTGGCATATAATATCTCCTTTAAATAAAATAAGAAAAGAGTAAATTTAACATACTCTTTTCCTATTACTATTGATATCTAAAGATTTACTGAGATAATTAATTGAAGTCTCACGTAACTCTAATATTTTTTTTCTTGATTCCGTAAAATCCAAAGTTAAAATCTCTTCTTCTTTTGGACATTTATCATATAGTATTCGAGATAAGAGTCCGATTGTTTTTAAAAAATCAATTTTCCTTGAATCAGTATTGTTTACTGTTTTATTATCAGTATTTCCAACTGCTACAAAAAATGGCTTTTCAAAAATATTTGCAAAAACAGTTCCATGAAAAGAATTTGTGTAAATTAAAGAAGCATTTTTAAAAAGGCCAATAAACTCCTGTGGTCCAGTACTAAACCGAGTAGTATAACCTTTTAATATATCTCTTATATAATCATTTAAGATTACAACATCATAGCCCGTTTTGGTCTTAAGATATTCTAGATATCTTTTATCTCCCATGTTATTCTCTAAAAAATAACATAAAATATATGGCCTTTTAATATTTGGCTCAATGGCGATTTCGGACCAATCATTAGCAGATAAAAGCAATGTTGGATCTAACACAATTTCTGCTTTTTCATTAACTAAATCTTTTATAAAGTGTGCACCTTGTTCTTCACGAACAGATAATCTATCAATCTTTACAATAAAATCTTTTAGTTTGTTTATGATTGTTTGATTAAAATATGTAGTACCAAAACTTGGACCATAGGCTATTTTTTTCTTCCCTTCAGGTACAAATGTTAGAAAATAAGCGTCTTCATAGTCTGGACAGTTCATATTCCATACCTGATCACTTCCACAAATGTAATAATCATATTGAGGGGGATTTTTTTTGAGTTGATCTGTGCTATTATATTCAACTGGTCCTATATTTAACTTTTCAACCATAAACTGTTCAAATCTTTTACCTTTCTTCTTAAGCTCTCTATAGAAAATAAGCTTAATCAAGTTCTTCGGGATTACTGAAAGTCGGTTACTCTTTAAGAATATTTTATACATGCTTTTTTGTTGATGTGAACGGAAGTTTATTGTCTCCGCTTTAAAACCCAAATTTCCAACTACCCTCCTTAAAGCATAAGCCTGTAAAGCAGAACCATAATTATGTGCACCATGAAAATTTATTAAACCCACTGACTTCATATTATTTCTCCTTTTAATAAGATTTTTATTTAGCTTAATCTGAAAATTAACTGAAAATCGTTTTTAAACATATATACCATTTCGTAATAGAAATAAAAAGTAAATAATACAAAACATAAGTAATATAAAAAGCGCCTTGCTTTTTTATCAAAACCTGAATGAATAATCCATGGTATTAGTAAAATATTATATATTTGGAAGTAAAAACATATTCTTGCAATTATCCAACTATAAGAAGCAAATATCATTACGATTAAATTCAGCATAGAAAAATTAACAATTATATCTGATTTATCCCAATATACCTTTAACCTATCCCTTACAATATATGCTAATATTACGGGTACGGCTTGAACCAAAATACGGATAATATTAACACCATTTCCTTGGTTAAAATAATTAAGATTACTTTCAAATCGACTTTCTCCCAATGCTCCAGATACTAATGGTAACAATGTATTAAAGCCTAAATATCCAGCAATTGAAATTACAATAATCAAGAATGTTGACCAACTCCATGCTTTTCTCCTAACTATAAAATAAACCGGAATCATAATCAGCGCTGATGAATGTAATGATGCGGCTAGTAATACCACCAAAAAGTATTGTTTAAACTTAGCATTAAGGATTAGATAAGTGGCTGCAAATATTACTGAGGCAGCTAAAAACTGCCTTATTCCATTCATTGATAATGCAAAACAACCAGTTGTTATAAATAGAAATATTCCCATTTCAAATTGAACACAATATTTGTACAATGTCCTGAAAATTAAAATGTTTATTATGACTGCTGTTATAATTATTAAAGTCTGGGGATGGCTTGACATCAAATTTAATACCCACATTAATACAGCAAAACCTTTATCTTTATAATTTATAAAATACTCCCAATTATTAATTTTTATATATTGTGCCTTATAAACACCTGTATCTACAAAGTTATTTCTGAATGCTGCCACAAAAGTAACAACAAAAAAAGATAATACTGCAAATGCCTTATTAATGCTTTTCTTCGTTATCAAACTACCATTGGGAACTGCTTGTATTTCAGCTATTAATCCACAGTAGTAAGATAATAACAACATTGGTAGTAGTATCGTCACATCAATCACCCACTATATTTCAATTAAACTTACCCCCCAATACGTTTCATCCGTAAAGTGCTTAAAATCAACAATAGTCCACTTAATTTGGCACGAATTAAAATAAAGTATATACGTCTTTTAAAGTTATCATCTGATAACTGCATATTAACAGCATCTATAACACCGGGAGTTTTAATGATCCGTGAAATTTCCTCAATCTTTCGAAAAAATGATTTAGTATTATTTTTTTTAGCTTCGTTGTCAATTGAACCGAGCACAGCACCTATCAGGGCGTTATCTAATCTTAATTTTGCAGTATCAAATAGTCCCTGGGCTTGAAAGAATTGACGACAATACCTATTTAGTTTTAACAGTTGATCCCATTTTTTGTTTCGATACACATTTGACAAAGAAGCTGAATTATAGAAATAGTAATATAAATTTTCATTAATTACAGTAACACACTTTGCTGTAGAAATAGCATGAAGATTAAAAAGGATATCCTCCGCAAAAAACTCTCTTTCAGAAAAAAACCAATCTTCCTTTATCAATGTTTTTTTATATAATTTCAATGTGATAAAACCAGTAAGATAATCCTCCTCAACCCAATTTTTTCTTCCTGCCATTTTCACTAAAATATCTTCCCTTATTTGGTCAGTCTTGTAAACTCCAGGTTTAACCGGAATAGACTTTGCATACTTTACATTATCCACTACAGTTGAATATGAACACATACATATATCTGCTGCATCTTCGATAATTTTATTATATAATCTCTTATACATATCCCTACTGACCCAGTCATCAGAGTCAACGAATGCTATATATTCACCTCTTGCCACTTTAAAACCAGCTAATCTTGCAGAAGTTAATCCACCATTTACTTTATGAATAATTTTAATTCTTTTATCTTTTTGTGCGTAATCCTCACAAATAATCCCAGATCTATCCGTTGAACCATCATTTACAAGTAATATTTCAATATCTTTGTATGTCTGGTGTATTAAGCTATCTATACAACGTTTTATGTATTGCTCAACATTGTAAACAGGTACAACTATGCTAATTAAAGACATAGTCTCCCTCCTCTGTTTTACTAATTATCGGCATTAAAATTTCGTAGACTGGTCTGGACAACCTCATTATGTGCTTCACAACGTATTAAATTATGAACTACGCGAGTTCTTCTATTAGAATAGAAAAATTTTATTATAATGTTATTAACCCTTTTGTTGATAGCCGTGACAACTCTTCCATGACCAAAAAGCATCGGCAGGTATTCTGCCTGTTTAGACTGACAAAACGATTTCCATGACTCTTTAACAAAGCTTGAATTAAGTATTTGCGTAGATCTTTTATTAAACCTTTTCATAAAATCATCGACTGTACTATCATCCAATAGATCAACTGCATTTGTTTTTGTAGCTTTAATAGGTATATACGACACATTCGTTTCCCTATCTGATAAATTAATTCTAACTAATAACCCTTCATTCCAAGTTTGGGAATTGGATTTATAACCAAACAAGGTATTCCCTTGACCATATAAGATTGTTCCACCCTGATATTTTTCCTCACATCCAACACAGTGACTATGTTGGCATAAAACAATATCAGCCCCTGACTCTATCATTCTGCGGGATTTCTTTTGCAAATCAGGACTAGGATATTGATAGTATTCAATCCCTCCATGATATAAGACAATTACATAATCACACTGCCGCTTCAATGCTCGAATTTCATCAAAACTGTAATATAGATCAAATGCATTTGCTCCCATGTTTGTCTCTGATGCATAATTAAATTCATGTTCTGCATAAGCTAAAAAACCTACGTTCCATCCATTAACGTTTTTAATCAAAGGTGCTTTAGCATTTTTTTCATTTGTCCCTGCGCCAACAAATGAGATACCCTTTTCCTTGCATATTTGCATAGATAGAGCAACACCCGCATCTCCATAATCCCTTATATGATTATTTGCCATACCTAAAACTTGAAATCCTACACTCTTAAACCCTTTTATACTTTCGGGTATAAGTTTAAAAGAAGGACCTGTTTTTATTATCGGATCACCATGTTCTAAAAAAGGTGCTTCAAGGTTACCAATTAATAAATCAGACTTATTAAACTCTTGAATCAACCTATTAAAAACGGGTTCCACGTTTTCTTTAGCAAGTAACATCTGCATTTCAGGTGTTGGACAAAGGTCTCCGCATATTAAAATACTGGAATCTTTTTTCATTTCTTGATCTCCTCTACTAACTATAGTAAAGCTCTTCAACTCTTTTAGTATTTTCGACCACATCAAAACCAAGTTCTGCCAGCTTTTTATATATTTTTTCCTTGTCTAATATTTTGGAATTTAATTTATCCATAATAGTCTCAGCCCACTCTTCTGCATTAAAATCATCCATAAATTCAACTAAATTAAGTCCCATGTCAACATTTTTTGGAAATCCATCCGATAAAACACAAGGAAGTCCAGATGCCTGTGCTTCTGCAGCAACCATTCCAAATCCTTCATGGCGGGATGGACTAACAAAAATATCAAAAGAGGAAAGTACATTTTGTATATCATTTCTATTACCTAAGAACACAACTTGTTCTTGAAGTCCAAATTTCTCAATCTGCCATTTCACTTCATTCATGTATTGTTCATCATCAATTCGTCCTGCACAAACCAAAATACAATCTACTTCTTTCTCCTTAAGTATTTTCATTATTTCAATTAAAAAGCCAATATTTTTTGATCTATTTATTCTTCCAACATTACCAATTACAATTTTATTATCAAATGCCTTAATACTTTCACGAATTTTTGTCCGTGTATCATTAGAAACTTCTAAGAAGGATGAAACATTTATTGCATTATTTATTATTACAGCTTTTTTTTCAATCCACGGAAAAAATAAACTCTTTGCTGCAGGTCTGGAACAAGCCCATAAGTCTGTTGCAAAAAGGCTAATTAGAATTTTTTGGAATTTAAGCTCTATTAAATGAGGTAATACCTTTAATAAACTACCTCTATAGTTAATATCGGCATGGGAATGTACAATAATTTTTTTTATTTTACATAATCTAGCACAAAGAGCAATAACTCCCCCCTTAGAATTTAAATGTACATGTAAAATATCAGGTTTCCCATTTTCCTTTATGATTTGTTTAAAGGCTTTAATAAATCTCGTTATCCCTAAATCCCACTGCGCAGTAACATATAAAAGCCTACCTCCACGTTTTATAATTTCTTCATCAAAGTCACCTTTTGGTAAATCTTTATTGGCTTTAACATTAACTAAAAAATCAAATTCTACGTTTGCAGAAATATTCCTATAAATATCCATTAACATAATTTCTGCTCCGCCAGTATTCATAGTACCTACAACATGCAAAACCTTGATTTTTTCTCTCTCAGTACTCATATTCAATTATTCCTCTCAGGTAGAACAAGCCAGCTTCCAACGATTTCGTCATATTTAGATGGACGGAAATCTGGAGTACCACTTGCAGGGAAAAATGTAAGCTCTCCAAAATAAATTTTCCCATTAACATTATAAAAATCTGCTCGCACATAAGGAAAAGGTTGAGACAATGTTCTTGCAATCTCAACCATCTTGGAAAAATTCTTAGGTTTTTCAAATTTGATATTAGGGTTATGGGGAATATCTTTTCCAAATGGAAGCAAATTCCAGTCCAAATCGTAAAAGTTTCTATAATTTTGTTTATCAAACCTGCCTACGTCTACTTGAACAAACTTCGGTTCTCCATTAAAACAAAAGAACTTATAATCTAAGAGACTGCCAAGTTGATCCTCAATATATTCTTCACAAATGATTCTTGGTTTAATATCTTTATAAACCCATTCTCTTCCATACCAGTATAGGTTTTGTCTCATCCAACTTTTCATTATTAATTTCCAAGATCTCCAGTTAATTTTACTCTTGTCTTTACATATGATATTCCAGGCGCTACCATGACTTCCTTTTAGAACAAATTTATCGGGTAAAGCAGATAAATCGATATCGTCAACATTTTCATATGAATTAATTAAAGGATTTAAAATCTCACCATATCCACATTTAGTTACATAATCTCGCACACTGTATTTATCAGCACATTGGGTCATTAATGGATCACGGTAGTAAAGCTTGAGCCATTGAAGTTTTTCACTAAACTTAGTCGGATTATCAAGATTAGGTACTTGATTTACGTGTGATTTATAGAGTATATCTATTGCTTGTTTATCCGTATACTTTTTTATTTCCTTCTCACCCTGTATCCGTCTTCTTTCATTCCAAACAAGTAATATCCATGGGTTTTTCTTCACCCATCTAAATCTTTTCTTAAATTCTTTAACTATTGCCATTTCATCATCCCTTTAATATTTTCGACCTATATGAAAACATTATCTGTCGTGGAATCAGTCCTACAATTACTGGTCTTAACGCTAAAGGATAATATCTTAAAGGAAAGTTTAATAGGCGATATCCATATAATCTAGTTTGCATTTCATGTATACGATATATCAATTTTTTTCTTTTAAAACTATTCATATCCTCTCTCACTTTATACAGACCCTCTTGTAGAACGTAGCCATTAAATCCAGCTTTATAAAAGCGGAACCAGAGGTCCAAATCTTGTCCTCTTATGGTCCTTTTTAAAATAGAGTAGCCACCCAGCTGTTGATATACTTCTCTTTTAGCCATTATCGTAGCATGTGCAAACGGTACGTTCGTCAATAGAGAATACATATCTGGTTGTTTATCAATACCTCTAGGTATTCCTTCAATATTATTATCGAAGGGTATCATCAGAGTACTTACAAGATCATATTCCGGATTATTTTCAAGAAAATCCACTTGCTTTTCAAATCTTTCTGGAACCGAAATGTCATCTCCATCCATTCTTGCAATATAATCGCCTATTGCATACTTTAAGCAGTGGTTTAATGTCACCGCCAAACCGGAATTCTTTTTATTTTTTATTAAAAAAACCTTTTCTGGAAAACTTTTTCTATAATTCTCAGCAACTTGGACAGTATCATCTGTGGAACCATCATCACACATAATTAATTCCCAATTTTTATAAGTTTGAGCCAAAATTGATTCAATAGCTTGAGATAATGTATCTGCACAATTATAAATTCCCATAATTATAGAAATTTTTTTATTAATAGCTCTTCACTCCTAATAAATTTTCCTTGTACCACTCAATCGTTAATTCGAGCCCTGTTGTAAAGTCATATTCAGGATGATAATCTAGAAGATTCCTTGCTTCGCTTATATCAGCAATGGAATGCTTAATATCCCCTTCTCTATTAAGTCCGAAAATAGGTGTTATCTCTTTACCAAGTAATGTTGATATCTTTCTATAAACATCCATTAAATTTTCTCTATCACCGTAAGCAATATTAAAAGATTTTCCACAGGCTTCATAAGGTGCTAAACAAGCTTTTAAATTTGCCTCAATCACATTATCTATGTACGTAAAGTCCCTTGATTGTTCGCCATCACCATTTATGGTTGGTGAATCATTTACTAATAGTTGACTAACAAATTTAGGAATCACTGCTGCGTATGCTCCGTTGGGGTTTTGGTGTTTGCCAAACACATTAAAATATCTAAGACCAATACACTCTAACCCATAAATATCTGTATAAAGTTTTCCATATTCCTCATTAATTTTTTTAGTCAAAGCATATGGAGAAAGTAAATTCCCTTCATCTCCTTCCACTTTTGGTAAGTTAGGAGAATCACCATACACTGATGATGATGATGCATATATAAACCTTTTTACATGAGAAATCCTTGCTGCTTCCATCATGTTTGCCGTACCCTTTACATTATTTTCTTCATATATTAATGGTTGTTTCATTGATCTCGGAACTGATCCTAAAGCCGCCTGATGAAGAACATAGTCGATATTTGTACAAATTACTTTACATGTATCAAAATCCCGAATATCACCCTCTACGAACTCAAAATTAGGATTACTTAGATGTTTTTGTATATTATCTATGTTTCCAGTTGAAAAGTTATCGATTCCCCTTACTTTATACCCCTTATTTAATAAGGCATTAACAATATTTGAGCCGATAAATCCTGCTGCACCTGTAACTAAAAATTTTGTACCTGTAAGGAAATTTATATTTTTGTAGCCCATTTTATAGCCTCCAGTATAAATAATTCATATTCTCTGCTTTCTTTCTATCAAATAATCCCTTGACATCTATTAATACAGCATCTTTTTCAAAAGACTCTTTAGATAGTAATGCTACTCCACCTCTAATGTCTGTATTGACTTCTGCCCGTTGTCTATACATGGTTTTTATTAGTTTTAAATCCAAACTCTTAAATTCTTCATGAGGTACAGCTATAATGATGGCATCAAGATCATTTATATCCCCTATACTGATAGGATTAATTTTATATTCCTTCCAAAGCTCATCCTTATCAGCAACAGGATCAACAACTTGAACCTCAATCCCATACTCTTCCAATTCCTTAATAATGCTTATTACTTTTGAATTTCGAACATCAGGGCAATTTTCTTTAAATGTAATACCAAAAACTCCTACTTTTGAACCGTTTATTTGTTTGTTTGCCTTTATTAGGTTTTTAACTGTATTCTCAGCAACGTACTTTCCCATATCATCATTAATCTTTCTCCCTGAAAGAATTATCTGAGAATGATACCCTATTTCCTCAGCCTTATACGTCAAATAATACGGATCAACACCAATGCAATGTCCACCTACTAGACCTGGATAGAAATTCAAGAAATTCCACTTTGTGCTTGCTGCCTTAAGTACGGCATTGGTATCTATTCCCATTTTATTAAAAATGATGGAAAGCTCATTCATAAAAGCTATATTAATATCCCTCTGTGAATTTTCAATCACTTTTGCTGCTTCCGCTACCTTAATACTTTCCGCTTTAAATACACCAGCTTTAATAATCATTTCATAAACTTTAGCTATAACATCTAATGATTCATCGTCCATGCCAGATACAACTTTTACGATACTTTCTAATCTATGCACTTTATCTCCAGGATTTATTCTTTCAGGAGAATATCCCACTTTAAAATCTACACCGCATTTTAACCCGGACTCTCTTTCTATTATAGGAACACAAATTTCTTCAGTTACCCCTGGATATACAGTGGATTCAAACACTACAATGGAGCCTTTAATCAAGTTTCTACCAACTATTTTACTTGCACCTATTATTGGATTTAAATTTGGGGTTTTATCAGGATTAATAGGTGTAGGTACAGCTACTATATGAAATTTACAATCTCTTAATAATTTTTCATCGGAAGTAAATAATGCAGTTGTTTCATACAGAGCTTGATCACCTACTTCCTTTGTAACATCAATACCATTTTGATATTTTTTAACTTTTTCCTCTGAAATATCAAAGCCAACAACATTACAAACGTTCGCAAATGTTATAGCTAAAGGTAAACCTACATACCCCAATCCTATTACAGATATTTTTTCTTTCCTGTTCTCAATAGACTCGTATAATTTCATTTTGTACTCTACCCTTCAATTGTTCATTTGAACTTCATTTTTTATAGAATTACTAAAGGTGTACGAATTCTATCACGATTAATTCTTTTACATTAAGAACCCAAATGATTTAAAATCATTTGGGTTCTTATCATTTTCCATATTTGATATGAGAAGGACTATTTCTTTCAAAAAGCCAGTTACGATTTTCAATTATATGTTTTAATAGAATTTGATTATCAAAATTCTCTTTAACATACTTTCTTCCACTTTGCCCCATTTGTTCTCTTAATAATTTATTACTTATTAGTTCTTCAATTTTTTCAATTAAGGGATTTACAGTTTGCTTAGGAACTAGGTAACCGGTAACTCCATCTACGAGTCCATTTTGAGGGCCTGGAATATCTGTAGCAATTACTGGTATAGCCATTGCTTCTGCTTCTATCACAACATTACCAAACCCCTCACGATAGCTTGGAAAAACAAACATATCCATAGCTGATAAGTATTTTTCAGTCTGATCCGTCCAACCAATCTTTATTACATCACTGGAATTTTCGAACCACTTTAGTAAATTAGGACTAACGGTTTTCGGCTTTTCATTTGGGCCCACAAAAAGTAATTTTACATTTTTATATTTTTCTTTTATAGAAATAAAAGCAGTTATTAATTCATCAAATCCTTTTTCTTTTCCTACTCTACCTAAAAAACCAATTACCACTGCATCAGATGGAATTTTATATTTCTTCCTAATCTCAGAATTAAATTTTTCCTTTTTCAAGTAATCAAACTTATCTAAATCCAAACCACTCGCACTGCCATTCCATACCACCCGACTTCTTTCTTCTGAATAAAGTTTTTCTACCCTAGAAAAGTTAAGGTTGCCATGACTATCAGGTTGTATATCTGTAGAAAAACTACATACAAGTTTTTCAATTGCTTTAAAAATTCTACGTTTTATACCTGACATACCAACATAAATTATTCCCCACTGACAATACAACCTAATAGGTACTCTCGCCAACCAGGATGCTATTGATGCATACATGGAAGCATTAGGAGTTGAGTACTGAACAAGATTAAATTTTTCCTTTTTAAATATCCGATACATCCTCATAATCGCCATAATTGAGCCAATAAAATCAATTCCTCTAGTCATAGGAACATTTATACAATTAACATAGGCTGGCATAGATTTAATAAATTTTTCATCCATATCGCAAAGAAGTGTGATTTCAAAACCGTTCTTATTTAGTTCCTCTAGGCTCCAGATCACAAATTGATTCATGGTTAAAGATACCGTTGTAATAATGCATATCTTCTTTCGTTCCATTGATTGAATACCTACTTTTTAAAGTATTAATTACCTTATCAACTATTTGTTGAGCTGAAATACCGTAACAATCTCTTAAATATTCTTGGGATCCAACAATTGAAGAGTATTTATCATCCAACCCAATTCTTATTAGTTGTGCGTGGTTTCCTTGAACACCTGCTAATACCTCAGCAACAGCACTTCCAAATCCTCCAATAATGTTATGTTCTTCAACAGTAATAATTAAATCTACATTATTTGCAGATTGAATTATAGTTTCATAATCTATTGGTTTTACAGTTGGAAAACTAAATAATCCTGTACTAACTCCCATATTATTTAATAAAGTTGCACCTTTTTTTGCCTCTTCTAAGATTTCACCAGTTGAAAATATGGCAACAGTTTCTCCTTCTAACAATTTAATAGCTTTCCCTATTTTAAAATCTATAGCTCCTTCATGAATTGGCTTTCCGCCCCCACGACCTAAACGTAAATAACATGTACCAGGCCATTTGTATATTGCTTTTACAGCTTCTTCAGTTTCTTTGATATCCCCGGGTGCCAAGACTGTAACATTAGGTAAAGCTCTCATAATTGCAATATCCTCTGTAGCATGATGACTCATACCAAGTGAACCGTATGCAAATCCTCCTCCTACTGCTACAACTTTTACGTTGGCATTATGATAAGCTGCATCATTTCTTATTTGTTCGAGGCATCTTATTGTAGGAAAATTTCCAATAGAGTACGTAAAGACCGTTTTTCCTTCAATTGCCATTCCAGCTGCTAGACCAGTCATATTTTGTTCTGCAATTCCTGCATTAATAAATTGTTCCGGATAAGTATCCCAGTAATTCTTTAAAACTCCAAATCCTAGGTCACCGGTTATTAATATTAGATTTTGATCTTCTTTTGCTATATCTTCTAAGATTCTTATGAAAGTATCTCGCATGGCTTAATTGCCTCCAATTCTCTAAGTGCAGCCTCATATTCTTCGCCCTGCGGTGTTCTATAATGCCAAAGTATATTATTTTCCATAAAAGAAATTCCTTTGCCTTTAATAGTATGAGCAATAATACAAGTTGGAGCTTCTTGTTCTTTTTTATTTTGACTATTTATTTGAAGAGATTCTTTTAAACTGCTATGGTTATGTCCATCAACTTCAATTACATTCCAACCGAAAGCACGCCACTTGTCTGCAAAAGGGCTCTTTGAAATAGTATCCTCGCAAAAGGTAAGGCTCTGCATTTTATTATGATCTATGATTACAGTTAAATTGAATAATTTGAAGTGGTTTGCGAAAAGTGCTGCTTCCCAGATAGAACCTTCGTCACATTCGCCATCACCCAAAATAACATAAACCCTGTGTGCTTTATTGTCTTTTTTTGCAGCTAGTGCCATTCCAGCTCCCACTGATAACCCATGTCCCAATGATCCTGTTGAAAACTCTACACCAGGTACACCCTTATGAGAGATATGCCCCGATAATCTACTACCATTCGCATAATGTGTCTTTAGTTCTGCAACATCAAAAAAGCCACATTCAGCTAATGCTGCATATAAAGCAGCCCCTGCGTGGCCTTTACTTAGTATGACACGATCTCGTTTGTCATCATTAGGATTTTTAGGATCATAATTAAGAATGTCGGAATACAATACAGCTATTATGTCTGCGACTGATAGGATTGCGCCAATATGGGACCCTTTTGATATATGGGTCATATCCACACCATGTCTTTTTATTTTCCAGGCTAATTCTTCACTATTCATATTAATACTACCTCTTTTGAAATTTTATCGAGACTTTCTATATATTCTTTGCTTAATTCCCAACCTAAAGCATTAGCATTAGATTCAAGTTGTTTTTTATTTTTAATACCGGTTATTACCACTGAATTAGGTATGTAATCTAATATCCATCGAATCGCTATAGCTGGAATCGGTTTTCCAATTTCACTCGATATTTTTTTTATTTCTTCAACAATTTTAAGATTGTTTTTTAATTTTTCACCATGAAAGTTTATATAAATATCCCTGGATCTTCTATCATTTGGACCAAATTTAATATCCTGATCATATTTACCTGTTAATATTCCTTGACCTAAGCTCCCCCATGTAATTGGTGTGAGTTCTAATTTTTGTGCTAATTTAAACATGTCTCTCTCATTTATCCTAGTCGCCAAACTATATTCATCTTGAAAACTTACAAATTTTCCAATATGTTGCTTAAGTTCGTTAACGTCACCTTTTGTTATATTTGAAAGTCCGTATTGCCTAATTAGCCCCTGTTCTTTTAATGATTCTAGTACTCTAATAACTTCGCTAATAGGGGTTTTACTATCACGATAATGCAACTGATACAGATCAATATAATCAGTTCCTAATCTTTTAAGACTCTCTCTCACAGCTAAATTAATCCACTCAGGTGAATTATCATAGTATGTTCTTCCATCTTTTACTCTAACTCCAAATTTAGTCGCTATTATAGCCCTATTTCTATGTTTACCTAATGCTTTTCCAAGCGTTTGTTCCCCTTCACCTAAACCATATACATCTGCTGTGTCAAAAAAATTCACACCAAGATCTAATGCTTGGTTAACCGCATTGATTAATTCACTTTTGGAAACCTCTCCCCACCCGTAGCCCCCCATAGGGCATCCGCCAAAACATAATCTGGAAACATTTAAATCTGAATTCCTAAGCAGCACCTTTTCCACCTTTTACCTCCGTCTTTAATATGACCTTCAACATTTTATTAGCCGTTCTAATAACAGTTAAATAAAATAGTTTAATATCTAAAAGTAATGATATTTTCTCAGCATATTTAATTCTCAGATGATTTTTTCTCTTCAATACATATTTTTCATACATTTCATCTGCGTTTTGCGATCCAACCACTTCATCAAGGTTAATGAATTCAATTGAACTTATATCTGTAATTCCTGGTCGAACTTTTAAAATATATTCTTCAGCCCCATCATACTGTGAGGTATACCGAATTAATTCTGGCCGCGGTCCGATAAAACACATTTCCCCTTTTAAAATATTGAAAATTTGAGGAAATTCATCAAGTTTTGTTTTTCTTAAAATATGCCCTACCTTGGTTATCCGACTATCATTTAAAGCAGTGGTGCCTCCACCAATTTTGTCAGCGTTCTTAACCATAGTCCTAAATTTATAAATTTTAAAGGTACGGCCATTCAAACCGCCTCTTTCACCTCTGTAAAAAATAGGAAATCCAGAATCAATGATAATTGCAATTGATACAGCAATAAAAAAAGGGAGCAATACTACAAAAATAAACAATGCTAGAATTAACCCTATTATTCTTTTTAAAAATTTGTTGTAAATTCCATTCACCTTTTTTTCAAGTCGCGTTAAGTCATAATTAAATGATTCGTGTTGAACCTGGAATGGTTTAATTTTTTCACTCATCTAAACCCCACCTAATTAACAAAACTTAACAATCACTCCTTATTTTGTTCTATCTTTTGAAAAACTAGAAGCTACCTCAAATTGCTGTTTTCCCTCTACCGGTTTCCTTTGGCATTGCTTTTGTCACATGCAAAAATCTAGTCCCTAGTACAGAGGCAGGTATTATTGCTTTTCAAACTTTTACCAACTATCTTCCCCCTAATTCATATAACCAACAACATTTAATTCTTTTCTTGCCACTTGATAAATTCTATTAGGGTTTTATATTCTTTTATTTTATCCTTATGAATACCTGATGACTCTAGTTCTTTAATAAGTTCAATCCATTCATTATCAATTTGTAAGTTGGTCCCCTGTTTCCCGTCTATTCTTATTAAATCTTTAAGTTCTACCTCAAGAACAGCTGATATCCTATCCAATATTTGGACAGATGGATTTTGATTTAAATTTCTTTCAATATTACTTAAGTATGATTTAGAAACTCTAGACCTCTCTGATAATTCAGAAAGTGAAAGTCCCCTTTTTTTTCGAAGTTTATATATATTATTTCCGATCATCCTTTTACCTCATTTATACTTTAATTTGGATGGGCAGTTCTCTTTACAGTTTATTTACCAATCAAAGAAAGAATCTTTTTTTCTACTACCTTTAAAAAATCACTAATTACTATTGTTTCTGTATCATGACCAATTGTGTAGATATCCTCCACCAATTTCTTAAATTGCTCGTTAGTTATCTCACATTTATCCATAAGTCCTTCATCACCTTTTACGAAGTTGAAAATTTTTTCACCTATCACCGAAACTATTTTAACTAGAAACCGGCATAACTTCTTTATGAATAGGTATATTATTAGCTAGATTTAAAATCTTTTCTCTCAATTCATCTTTATCCATATCTTCGAAGCTTAATAAGATTTCCTCAATTTCTTTAATTGACAGTACAGAAGTTTTACCTATATAAATCTTAGGATAGATTTGCATTTCATTTACTTCATCATCCCTTAATAATTCTTCAAACAATTTTTCTCCTGGTCTAATTCCTGTATAATCAATTCCAATTTCCTCTACCGAAAAACCAGATAATTTGATAAGATTCTTAGCTAGATCGACAATTTTCACTGGTTCACCCATATCTAAAACAAAAATCCCACCTCCCTTTGCCAATGCACCTGCTTGTATGACTAGTCTGGAAGCTTCCGGAATAGTCATGAAATAACGAACCATTTCTGGATCTGTAACTGTAACAGGGCCACCTTTTTCAATTTGTTTTTTAAATAGTGGAATTACACTGCCACGACTGCCTAGTACATTTCCGAACCGAACTGCTACAAATTTAGTGTTACTTTCTTTGTTATAATGTTGTATCATCATTTCTCCAAGTCTTTTTGTTGCTCCCATAACACTTGTTGGATTTACTGCTTTATCAGATGAGATCATCACAAAAGTTTTTACTCCATACCAACTGGCTGCTTTCGCAATATTCATGGTTCCAATAACATTATTTTTTATGGCTTCTTCGGGATTTCTCTCCATTAATGGAACGTGTTTATGGGCTGCAGCATGATAAACCACGTCAGGACTGTATTTGCCCATAACTATCATCATTTTCTTAGCATCTTGAATATCTGCGATCTCCGTTATAAATTCTATATTGCTGGATCCAAATTTCCCTAACAACTCTGCCTCTATGGAATAAATACTATTTTCGCCGTGACCTAGTAAAACAAGTATTTTGGGATTAAAGTTCGATATTTGACGACATATTTCTGAGCCAATTGATCCTCCAGCTCCTGTAACTAGAACCACCTTATTCGTAATTTCTTCAGAAATTGAATCCATATCTAAAATAACCTGTTCTCTTCCTAATAAGTCCTCAACCTGAACATCACGAAATTGATTAACACCAACTTTTCCAGTCATGATATCCTCTATCATTGGAAGAATTTGAGTTCTAGCATTTGTTTTAGCACATTCATTAAAAATAATATTTAATTCCTTTTTACTTAAAGATGGTATTGCAATCACTATGTTATCGATATTTATATCGTAAACTAGCCTTTCAATGTCCCTAACTCCACCCATGACAGGTAGGCCAAGAATTTCAAAATTATGTTTACGAAAATCGTCATCAATAAATCCAACAGGAACTAAGTCTGCCTCTTTATTCTTTAAAAGTTGCCTTACGACCATTGTCCCTGCGGAACCTGCCCCAATAATAAGGGTTCTCTTTTTATTACTTTCTTTATAAAAATAGGAATCTCTTAAGATTCGCCAACAAAACCTAGACCCGCCAATTAATAAAAGATGTAAAGACCATGTAACCGAAAGCAACTTGAAGGCAATTTCATCTAATATCAAAAACTGCACCACAGCCGTAAAAAAAATCGAGATGGTGACAATTTTAAAAATAATAAGGAGTTCCCCGATACTCGCGTACTCCCATAATTTTTTGTAAAGTTTGAATTTAAATGACAAAAAATGGTGACTTAAAAGAAGAGCCATCACACACACAAACATTGGGTTTGTAATAGTATTTAAATTTGAACTAACAAGAAAACGACTTAAAAATATTGCTGTAAGGATAAAACCTGAATCAATAATGATAAATAACGATAACCTCTGGCTATAGGACATAGGTACCTCCTTATTTAATAGTTTGTACTACTTTCTAGTTAACCTCAGGACGTATTATTTGCTCCTGTCAATTCCAAAAACTCTAATTATTATTGCATTCCATTTCATCCCCTTTATTTATGTAAAGATCTTAATTATATGTTCTAGATAAAAAACACATAATTAAGGATCTTTATATAAATATGGGGCATTTAACCCCGCCTCACATCATACTCTCGACGACTAGCGTCTAAGGTATATCTCAACCCACAGTATGACCGAGTGCCTCCATTTATATCGGTTAGGAGACATCACCAAAGTTAAATTGATTATCAATTCTTAATATATATGTCAGATATTCTCTATAACGAACATTATTACATAAAAAAACTATCTTTCATTCAAAATAACACCAACAATATTAGAGTTGGCAAAATCCAAAACTTTTTTTGCTTCAAGTGTCTGTTTTAGCCCTGTTTTTCCAGAGTTTGCGACTAGAATTACACCATCGCAGCGATTTGCTAATACTTTAGTATCGACTGCACCCAAAATTGATGGAGAATCAATTAATACATAATCATATGATTTAGAAATGATTTCAAGTAAATTTTCTAACCTTTTCGACGCTAAAAGTTCAGAGGGAAAAGGTGATACTGGCCCACTTGGCAGTAAATCTAATTGGGGAATTTCTGATTTGTGTATAGCATTATCTAAAGATTCCAAATTTGCCAGCACAGACGTAAGGCCAATCGTATTTGGTATCTTAAAGGATAAATGAACTGTTGGTTTTCTTAAATTAGCATCAATCAAAAGTATAGTCTTTTGTTGAGACATAGAAATCGCAAGATTTGCCGCTGTTGTTGATTTGCCTTCTCCATCATTAGGGGAAGTAATTAATAAAGTGCTCATTGATTGGATTGTAGTTAGGAAGTTAATATTTGTCCTAATTGAGCGGAACTGATTTGATACAAGCGACTCGGGGCTATAGTGAGCAATTAAGTTCTTCTTTCTATCAGTTGATATAGATTTTCTTTGTCCGATAGCCAATCGTTTCACCTCATATTTCTAAATCATTAATTTTATTATTAATTTGTCTAATATTCCTTTTATTCATTTTAGGTACTGTACCTAAAACTGGAAAACCTAATATTTTTTCAATGTCTTCATTCGAGCCAATTGAATCATCTAACATATATAGAAAATAAATCATTCCAATCCCAAGAGTTATACCAATAATTATAAAAATGATTATTGTTCGACTTTTGTCAGAGTTTATAGGATAGGGATTGGCTTTTGCGGATTTCAATAACTTGACTTGTTTAAATCCAATTATATTTGGCAATTCATTTTTATATACTTTTGCTGTTGTATTGGCAATTTCTGCTGCTTTTTCTGGATCACTATCTAATACACTAATATTGACCACCTGTGATCCATCGATACTACTGACACTTATTTGTTGAGCTAACATTTCTGGTGGTTTATCAATCTCCAATTCACTAACTACCTTTTCCAGAACAGCTGTATCTTTAATTAGAACAATAAGAGTCTTCATCATTTCTGCATCTGCACTGATAATAACTCTTGTAGATGATTGGTAGATGGGAGTCGTAAAAAACACACTTTTTATTATTCCAATTGAAGTTGTTATTAGTGTTATGGTTAATAAAACCCATATACGCTTTTTTATTATTGTGAATTGTTCTTTGATATTTATTTCCTTTTTCAGTTCTGGAATGCTCTGATTTTCTTTGATATTCATGGAACCACCTTTTTATTCTGTCTTTAATTTTATTATTTTTTTGCATGTTCTAAATAAAGAACATACAAGACAAAAAAATTTTCCCATTACCTTTAAAAATAAGATTATATAATGAAGTTATTTCTAATTTTAGTTCTATATAAAGAACAAGTCAACACAAATTTTAAAAATTTCTTCATTAAAGAAAAATAATTTGATAACAGGTCAAAGGTGTGGCTCTTTATAAATTTTAATGTATTACATCTTGATCAAAGAATGTTTCTTTGTTTTTCTCCATGCCCATAGGAATGGACGCAAAGGAAAATACAGTATTCTAAAAGGCTTTGACAAAGGTAGTGTTTCTACATCAATCGGGTACGGATATAAGAAACTTAAGATATATAAACATTTCTGCCTTTTGGTCAATATACTAAACAAATGCCTCTTATGATAGTCTGATACATCTTTAGGAATGGATTCTGTATGAATATTTACCGTATTTTCTAAATAAAAAATGGCAGCCTGTGCTAACTTTTTTGATAGATTTCCTTTTAATAATATCCGGCTCTCTGTTTTAATTGGAGTATCTAACAAAGCAGAAGCTAATACGACAGCCTGGCCACCTACAGGTAGATACTGATATTTTTTTAATAGTTTAAGTAAAAAGTCCCAATCAATTTTTTGTTTTACAATTTGATTTATATCTACCAACCATCTTATTCTAAACCAACCATGTCGTGCACCGTGTGAAACAAGAAATAAAAATAAATCCTCTATTCCGAGATAATACAGCGGATTACTTGATAATGCACTTCTTCTTTTCCGGAACCATAAATCTTCGAATTTTGGGCCTGTTCCAGGGAATGGATTTAATCTCCAATGGATTTCTATTATAATTTTTTTTAATGGATGAATATAGCCGATATGATGCTTTCTCCATTTCCAGTCATTTAACTCCTTATTAATATTTTTTTCCTTGATGTATCCTTGCATTAGAAGAAGATTATCAACCTTTTCTAAATCATTTATTGAAACAAGTAAATCTAAATCACCGCATGTACGAAGAGATAAATCCCCATATAAATCTTTTGAAAGTACGGGACCTTTTAAAACCAGCATTCGAATTTGATTTTCCTCAAAAACTTTATTTACGTGTTCTATTTCTCCACTTAATTGAAGCATTTTAAACGTGTTTCTTTTAAATGCTTCCTGTAGGGTATTCAAAACATACGAAGGTATCAAATTATAGTCTATTCCATTTAATTTCCTATAAAGTAACGGGTAAATCCGATGATGCATGGCTAGTTCTAAAAAGTATTCCCAATTAATATCTTTGAACTCCTTTACGGTTTCAACTAAATTATTATCATCAGTTATTACTATAATTTTAAGAATTAACCTCAACTCAATAGGTATTTGGTCGATATTAAGGCAATATTTATTTCCCATGTTTTTCTCCTTCAAAAACCTAGAAAAAGTTTTAATTTTATTTATAATTCACAACCAAAAAATACTATTTGTTCTTAGTAATGAAGAGCAATGCAAAGTATTTTTTAACAAAACACTTTGGTATATTTAAACTACTTAACATAAATTACATGATTGCATTTAGTTGTTTCTTTAACAATTTACTAAATACATTCTTTTTATCTAGAGCTAATTGGGCGAATCCACCCATTTGAACGATTTTCCCATTATCTAACACTACTACTTGATCAGCATTTTTTATTGTGGATAGTCGATGAGCTATCACTATAATGGTCATTTGACCTTTTAAACCTTCAAGGGCTTCTTGAATTTTAGCTTCATTCTCAGTATCTAATGCACTAGTAGCTTCATCCAATATAAGGATTGTTGGTTTACGTAAAATCGCTCTCGCTAAAACAAGCCTCTGGCGTTCACCACCTGAAAGCCGTATTCCTCTATCACCTATAAATGTATCCAATCCATTGGGAAGTTTACTTACAAACTCCGCAGCAGAGGAAAATTCTAGTGCCTCCCATATTTGGTCCTCGTTAGCATTCGGATTCATCATTAATAAGTTTTCCCTAACAGTTGCATTAAAAAGGAAGGGGTCTTGTGGTACATAACTAATTGAACGTCTTAATTGAAGTAAATTTTCCCTTGATAGGATTCTTCCATCAATTAAAACCTCACCTGTTTCAGGTTTGTTAAGTCCCATTATCAAATCTATTAAGGTACTTTTTCCTGCACCAGAGCGGCCACATATTGCAGTCATATTATTTGAAGGGATATACAATTTAATATTTTGTAATGCATATGTAGGATCATTAGAATTATATCTAAAATAGACATTGCTACACTCAATCCCCTGCTGTATACTAATCGGCATTACCTTATGAAGATCTCCTTCGTTTAATTCCTTCGCAGCATTACATTCTTTCTGCATATCCAATAATGCTTTAAAAACTGGGATAACAGCTCCCAATTGTTCTAGATTAGTTTGAATTCCACTAAACCTCGGCCATAATCTTGAAAAGATCATAATGACTAAGATTAACTGAGCTGGTTGTGCTTCTAACATTTTTATTGAAAAAAACAAAAAGAAGGCAATTAAAAATGCAGAAACAATCTTGTATGTAAACTGAGAAATCGTATTTAAACTAACCAATTTAATAACATTTCTCTCCATTTTCATCCCTATAGACTGAAACCATCTTATGTGAGAATCTTCAAGCATGTTGCTTTTTATGTCTTTAATACCATTAAAATGGTCTGTAATTCCTGCTAGAAACATCTCTTGGAGTTCATATGTCTCAATTCCTAAATTGTTTGACTTTTTTATAAATTTTCGGGAAAGGAAAATAATCGCTATGCCAAAAAATAAAACAAGTATGGTCATTTTAGCAGACAACCAAAACGCAAACCCTATCTGTATAAAGGTATAAATTAAAGAAGTTATAAACTGTAAGAACATGTTAGTCCCAGAACCAACACGTGTAATTTCGGTTGTCATTAAATTAATGATGTCTGACTTCCTTTTATTTAAAAAAAACGCCCAGTTTGCTTGTAATAATTCTTTATACATCTTTTCCCTTAAATGACGAATAAAGCCTTGTTGGATTTTAACATTTAAGATTGTTTGCTTTCTCTGAAAATAGCTTTGCGCAAATATTATTAAGATATAGATTCCTAAAATAATTGACAAACTAAGGGTTTTAGGTAAATTATTAAACAACGAAGTTATCCAAGATAGAGTAGGGTTTGATTCAGTGTTTAATCCAAGTATTCCAGTAAGATTAATCAATGGAATCAACAAAAAGATTCCTATACCCTCAAATAAACTTATAAAAACCATCCCTATTAGATTAATATAAAGTATTTTTCCAGCAAAGGACTGAATACTTTTTGCAAAATATAAAATATACTTCATTTCGAATCCTCCTAAGAAATTGAGGGCATTTGTTTTTCAAAATATCGAACTATTTTCTCTCAATCCTTTTGGCAAATTTGCTGACAATAACAAAACGGTCCATTTCTTCAGCTCCAGTTATATAGAATGGACCGCTACGAGTCCATGCATGTGCTATTAGTTTTCCGGCTTCATCTTTTGCAGTACCCAGGTAAATTGTACTTTCAATATTACGTCTTTCTAACATCTTCATTGCTGCAATGGCCCTAACAAGACACATACTTTCCCAAAATGTATATTTACTCATAATATGAACTGACTGCGATATATCCCTTAGTACTTTGTAATTTGCTTTATCTAGACTTAACGTTGTTTCACCCATTTGGGTACCTAAAAAGGAAGCTACCTTTGAAAATTTCTTACTTTTAATGAAACGTGCCCAAGCTAAAAATAAATACGCTTCAAGAAACAACAGTTTAGTTGTATTGTTAATAAATAAAAAAGACTTTATCCTTTTTAAAAGTTTCATTTGTAAATACCTTTTGTATATGAGTTACACATTTAAAGTTTATCTGATAATTCAATTAAACCTTCCTCTAATAAAGGTTCTAAGAATGATATAACATGATCTACACAAACAGACATCTCAACATCATATATTGTAAGTAACGTACTGACTAATTCATTTACTTCAGTTCTTTTTTCAATTAAATCCCAAATCACTCCACCTATTTCTCCAAGATTATAGTACTTTCCATTTTTTACACTTAACATTACTTTCTCATTTCCCATATTACTAACAATATTTCCTTCTACTTGAGCAACAAATTGATTTAATGAGATATTTATATTTTTAATCATTATTTAATCCCCTTTATTTATTGTGTTTAATATAATTGATACTAATCGTTGAACATCAGTTCCTAAGGCAGGACGTTGCAATTGATATAATTTAATTTTATTAAGGATTTCCGTTATAGTTCGAAAGTGCCAGTCCATTAGCCCTAAACCAGGAATAAGAAAATTTCGAAATGTATGTGAAGAGAATGTTGAAAAACTTTCAAGTTTTTCTATTCTTCGTATCCCCACTTCTTCACAATCGGATTTGATAAGTTCAAATACACCAGCCAATGGTAGGGGCGTCGAATAAAAATTTGATGTAATTGGAATACTATACTTATTTTCTCTGCCAAATATTGAACGATAATTACTTTTGTTCATTCCAAATTCACTTAAACTATCTTGCCATAGCTTTTGTTGTGGATACGATGGGATGACATATGGAACTGATCCTTTCCCATAAAGAGAGACAGCTATTACATCGTCGCTTAAGATTTTATAGTCTTTACTTACAAACGCTGAGGCAAGTGTGGATTTGCCAGCACCAGAATTGCCTATGAAAGCATATGCTTTTCCGTTAATGGCCACCACACTTCCATGTAGCGGAAGAATCTTCCTTTGCATTAATAAAGCACTCATACATGTACCAAGAATAAGTAGCCGAATCTGATCCTCGTCTGAGCCTTCCATTGGTGAAACAGTTATTTTATTTCCTCCTGAAATAGAAAACGTTGCTATACTAGAAATTTGAAAAATGACAAAATTCTCTTTAATCACAAATTTATCTGGTTCATTAGATAACTCAAAATATACCTTAGATAAATCCCCAATTTTTATCTCAAAATCTAGAATTAAATTTGTATCATCTAAAATTTCCAGTTCTGGAAAATGAATTTGGCTTGAAAAGGTTAAACCAAAGGCTTTATAAGCTAATCGCTGTCCAACTTCTAACATTTTTCCACTCCAATATTAGTTATTTATTATAAAAGCCCTTATACTCTACTTCTTGTATAAGGGCTTTTACATAGGCAACTTATAAATTAATGCAATCTACATGGCTTCGTATGTAAGAATTCCAAGCAGATTATGAATCATCTTAGATTTAAAAAATTAACTCCAAATGTATCCATCAGGAGTACCGGCAGGATAGTTGGCATCCAATTTAGTATGATTGTTTGTAGAAGCCATTGTCATGTTTACCTCAAGTACCTCTAATTCAGGTTTTTGCCATTCTTTTTTCATATTTATCACCTCCTTTCAATGAAAACTATTAAGGAATCGATTAAGAATTACACTATGCATTAAAATTCTATAATGAGGATCGTCGGCTTTGTCAGGCTGTGCCCCGCTTTCAATTTTTGATAAGCCATCCTTGATTACTTTATTATCTACATATTCCAATAGCGTTTGATTTTCACTAAGTTGACGTACCTCTTCAATAAATGCTTTCCAATAGGGTACCATCCTGTGAACCCAATCAGCAGCTTGAACTCCACGAATACGTTGGTTTAATCTCACTGTATCAGGCAAGAAGTTCTCTGTAGACCTTCTAACAAGTGCTCTATCCAATCCATTCTGGACATATTGTTCTTCTGGAACAGATAAACAAAAACGTATAACTCGCAAATCATTTGTAGGATCCCTTTGCTGTAACGAATATCTCAGTGACAATTTTGTTAATAGTGTATTCGTTGCATTCCAATGAAAAACATCCTGGAAATGTCTCTTCCTTTGTTCAAAAACATTCGGTGTTGAAAACCATCCTGTTTCATCAATTCCATAGTTTTTCAGTTTTCTATATACATTAGTCTTCTTTGCAAATTCAGGATTTATTATTGTAGGCTCTGTATGAGTTCCACCTACAGGAAAAATGCGCTCAATTATGGGAAATGCTTTTCTTGCAACAATTGGAATCCTTCTTAATCCTGGTCCTCCCACTATTTGACTAAATTGTTGCAATTCATTAATTAGCCGGATCCATTTCATTTTCTTTAATAAAATTGCATAATAATCCATGGCTGGTCCCCATGAAATTCCAAGGTTCCCCCTATAACCGGACAACAATACTCCTATTCCTTCTTTTATGGCGTTCTGAAAAATCCCCTCCTGCCAAAAGGAATTGTGGAAGAATTTGTATGGCATTTCAAGGATGTTTAGATAATCATCAATATCAGAATAAGAGTTTCTTCCTTCAAAATCCAAATAGTGTTCTTTAATTCCACCAACGTGTTTTGCGGTTAATTGAATAAAAGGACTCTCATCAGGCATCAAATATTTAGGTGTGTAATCAATAAAATCACTAGGAGGAATATAACTAAATGTATGTAGTTGTTTTTCCGCTTTCAAGGATTTCACGGCAAAACTAACTACAGAACCTGAATCTAGACCACCGCTCAATTGAGATCCAACACCACGGTGAGTACGTAAACATGATCTTACAGCCTCTTGGAAGACGTCTTGAAAGGCTTCAACATACTCTTCATTTGATTTTAGTTTCAACTGATTGTTAACAGATAAAGTACAATATCGTTTCAGCCTGATCTTTCCTCTGTAAATCGAAATACTATGCGATGGCGGTACTTGTTCAAGATTCTTATACGGCGTTATAGATACATCAACGGTATCCACCGGTGCAGTAATTGCTAGAAATTCAGCAAGCCATTGCTCATTCAGTTCTTTTTTCATATTGGGTAAATTAAGCAGAGGGTTTAAGACTGTACAAAAGGCAAACCGCTTTCCATTGCTGTGATAGTATAATGTTCTAGCACCAGAAAAGTCCCTAGCACCAAAAAGTTTTTGTTCACTCTCATCCCAAACCATAAAGGCAAAATCACCAATAAGATAGTTCGGAGAGTCCTCTCCCCATTTATGATAAGAGAGCAAGATTAATTCACTATCAGTGATTTCTTTTCTTTTCCTTTTATCAACCTGTAATCTCTCAAATAATTCATCACGATTATCAATAATCGCGTCAGCTGTAATCGCTAACTTCCGCTCCTGATCATAATAAGGAAGTTTTTCACCTATAGATTCTGGTGTAATCCATTGGGCATGGCAGCCAAGAAAGACTTTTTCACTATGCCATATTTGAACATCATCGGCTGGATATTTTTCTAAATCCTTCATCATTCTTCTGCCGTGTTCGAGATTAATAGGTTCATCGTTTAAATGATATATACCAGCAATAGCGCTCATCTTTTCCTCCTACTGCGTCTACCTTACTGTTTATCTTTAAACACATTAAACTTAGCATTTATTGCAAACGTCTAGTTCTTTAAAGTGAACAACAAAGGCATAGTTAATACAGGGATTCCAAAAAGTAATCCTAAATAGTGCAAATCTATCAATATTGTTTATTTATTGTTGATAAATTCTTTATTTTGACCCTCTGTAGTTCTCAATACAGAACAACCTGATATCCCTATAATAAATCCTCCCATTTTAAGTGTCAACTATTTTTTAATGAATATTATCTTTATATTAAAAGAATTTTATTCTACTAGGTTTTAACGATTTAAAGTAACAACAAAAATGAATTGACACAACCACTAATATGTAGTAAATTTTATAAAAAGTCTAAATATTATACTTTCTTATCAAGAGAGGCTGAGGGAATGGCCCTATGAAGTCTCAGCAACCTTCAATGTTGTTTTTCATTGAAAAGGTGCTAAGTCCTGCAAGTTACTTGATAACTTGTGAGATAAGGAGAATGACCTATGCGTATGAGCAGCCAAAAGTCTTCTTCTTATAGAAGGCTTTTTTTGTTTTATTAGGCTGTTATCGTAAATAATGATGTTAAAATCCTAATGCCGATTTTATGTGGACAAAATATTCAAATTTAAGCTTGCAAGCTCTTTTCTTATAATGGAAGGCTATTTAGCGGGGATGATAGCTTATTCAAGTGTTTTTAATCTCTTAAAGGACAAAGTTTAAGAAATGAGCTTTATATAAGGAGGATAAAAAAATGGTTTACAAAATCGATACGAA
The DNA here is from genome assembly GCF_013409995.1 of Neobacillus driksii. GTDB lineage: Bacteria > Bacillota > Bacilli > Bacillales > Cytobacillaceae > Neobacillus > Neobacillus driksii. The sequence continues at coordinate 610,496 of NZ_JACCBX010000001.1, read as the reverse complement.
GTTAGCTCAAATTGGTAATAGAAGTGATACGGTGACAGGAACGGTAAACCCGCCTGTTTATTTCTCAACTGCATATCGTCATGAAGGCATCGGTCAATCAACGGGTTTTGATTATACTCGCACTGGAAATCCAACAAGAAAGCTACTTGAACAAGCCATCGCTGATTTAGAAGGTGGCGATCAAGGGTTTGCCTGTAGCTCAGGCATGGCGGCAATATTCACGATACTTTCTTTGTTCCAATCTGGAGACGAGTGGATTGTAAGTGAAGATTTATACGGAGGAACATATAGACTTCTAGAACAAGGCTTCAAAAAATGGGGATTAACAACACAATATGTAAATACCTGTAATCCTGAATTGATTGAAAGTAACATTACACCGCAGACAAAGGCAATTTTCCTAGAAACACCAACAAATCCGCTTATGCAGGAATCTGATATTGCGGCTGTTTCAGAAATTGCAAAAAAACACGGAATCTTGCTGATTGTCGACAATACCTTCTACACACCACTCATTCAGCAGCCAATCCTGCTAGGAGCGGATATTGTCATCCATAGTGCAACCAAATATTTAGGTGGTCATAATGATGTTCTTGCAGGTCTTGTTGTTGCCAAGGGGAAAGAACTTTGCGAGGCTCTTGCCTTCCACCATAACGGAGCAGGCGGTGTCTTGAGTCCATTTGATTCCTGGTTAGTAATGCGCGGAATGAAAACATTGTCACTAAGAATGGAAAGACATGAACGCAATGCGAAAGCGATTGTTGAATACTTGTCTAACCATGATGGTATTACAGATGTTCTGTATCCAGGAAAAGGTGGAATGGTATCCTTCCGCTTACAAGATGAAGCATGGGTGAATCCATTCCTTCAAAGTCTTTCACTGATCTGCTTTGCAGAAAGTCTTGGTGGAACTGAAAGCTTTATCACCTATCCTGCAACACAGACACATGCGGATATTCCAGAAGAAGTTCGTATCCAGTCTGGTGTTTGCAACCGATTATTACGATTCTCAGTTGGTTTGGAAGACCCATTAGATATCCTTCAAGATCTTGAACAAGCACTAGCTAAATTAAAAGAAGGAGTGATTGGATAATGAGTTCAGAAAATTATAGTTTTGAAACCAAGCTCCTTCATAATCAGCATAAAGTCGATCCGGCCACGGGAGCGGTTAGCGTGCCGATCCAACATGCTTCAACCTTCCATCAATTTGATATAGAAAGTTACGGAAAATACGATTACGCTAGAAGTGGAAACCCTACAAGAGAAGCGTTAGAGGATGTTATCGCAGAACTAGAGGGTGGAACGAGAGGCTTTGCTTTTTCGTCAGGAATGGCAGCTATTTCAACAGCCTTCCTTCTTCTTTCATCTGGTGACCATATCGTCATTACCGACGATGTGTATGGCGGTACATATCGAATGGTCACTCAAGTACTGACTCGATTTGGAATTGAACATACCTTTGTAGATATGACAGATCTTGATCAAGTAAAAGCGGCCATTCAGCCTAACACCAAAGCATTTTATGTAGAAACACCGTCAAATCCTCTATTAAAGGTGACGGATATTCAAGCTATTACAACTTTGGCAAAAGAGATCAATGCAATCACTTATGTAGATAACACTTTTTTAACTCCTGAGTACCAAAGACCTTTAGAGCTTGGTGCTGATATTGTACTCCACAGTGCAACAAAGTTTTTATCAGGACATAGTGATGTCGTTGCAGGTCTAGCGGTTGTAAAGGATGAAGAATTAGGTAAAAGGCTGTATTCCTTACAAAATTCCTTTGGTGCCGTACTTGGGCCACAGGATGCATGGCTCGTACTTAGAGGAATAAAAACCCTGCATGTCCGACTCGAACAGTCACAAAAATCAGCGATTAAAATAGCAGAATTTTTAGAGGATCATCCATTAGTCGAAAAGGTTTATTACCCTGGACTGAAAAATCATCCACAGCACGAGCTTCAAAAAAGTCAGGCTGCTGGACCTGGTGCAGTTTTATCATTTGAATTCAAGGATGAACAAGCACTTCAAGTCTTTCTTACCAACGTGAAAATTCCTGTGTTTGCTGTTAGTCTTGGTGCGGTCGAATCCATTCTATCCTATCCGGCAAAAATGTCACATGCAGCTATGTCCCAAGAGGAAAGAGAAAAGCGAGGAATTAAAAACAGCCTCATCCGCTTATCCGTGGGCTTAGAGAACCCAGATGATCTCATTCATGACTTTTCTCAGGCTTTACATCAAGTGAAAGAAAAACTACTGGTCTTGCAGCAAGGAGAATAATTATGAGCTTTTTAGAAAAATTAAAAAACCAAATTTTAATAGGGGATGGTGCCATGGGCACCCTTCTTTATTCATTCGGTAAAGATAGCTGCTTGGAAGAGTTGAACCTTTCTCATCCAGAAAAAATTCAAGAGATTCATAAAGCTTATATTGAAGCAGGTGCGGATGTCATCCAAACCAACACGTACGCAGCGAATTATCTAAAACTGCAAAGATATGGTCTTGAGGACTCTGTTAAAGCAATCAATAGTGCAGCCGTCCAAAATGCAAAATTAGCTGCACAAGAAAATGCGTATGTACTGGGGACAGTCGGTGGTAACCGCGGGATTAAGCCATCAACTTTATCAATTGAAGAATTAAAGCGCAGTTTCCGTGAGCAGCTGTATTGTTTATTACTTGAAGGTGTGGATGGCATTTTATTAGAAACCTTTTACGACCTTGAAGAATTAGAAACGGTCCTAGCGATTGCTCGAAAGGAAACAAAGCTGCCGATTATAGCCCAAGTCTCCCTTCATGAGCCAGGTATTTTACAAGACCAAACACCGATTAATGAGGCCTTTACCCGTCTTGAAAACCTCGGTGCGGATGTCATTGGCTTAAACTGCCGGCTTGGACCTCATCATATGTTAAAATCACTAGAGCAAATTGAACTGCCTAAACATGCCTACCTTTCGGCCTACCCAAATGCGAGTCTGCCAGCTTATACAGATGGTAAATTCCATTATGAGGGGGATGCAGATTATTTTAAAAAATCGGCACAAAGTTTCCGTCAGGAGGGAGTTCATTTGCTGGGCGGCTGTTGTGGAACGACTCCTGCCCATATCCAGGCATTTTCAGCTGAATTAAAAAACAGCGTGCCTGTCACCGAAAAAGTAGTTAAATTACAATCAAAGAAAATCGTGATTGAACATAGTACAGCTAAAAGGGATCTACAGCCTCTTGAGCAGATCGTGAAGGAACGTCCGTCTGTTATCGTCGAATTAGATACCCCAAGAAAGCTTGATACGAGCAAATTTTTTGAAGGTGCAAAAGCTTTGAAAGAAGCAGGAATCGACGCAATAACAATGGCAGATAACTCGTTAGCTCAGGTCAGGATTTCCAATGAAGCTTTAGGTTATCTTGTTAAACAAGAATTAGGAATGCGGCCGCTAATCCATATTGCCTGCAGAGACCGCAATATTATTGGTTTGCAATCACACCTAATGGGGCTTCATACCCTTGGAATGCATGATGTACTCGCAATCACCGGTGACCCTGCCCGTGTCGGAGATTTTCCGGGTGCCTCTTCCGTTTATGATGTATCATCCTTTGAGTTAATTCAAATGATAAAACAATTAAATGAAGGCTTATCATTCTCCGGGAAAGACCTTGGTCAAAAGACAGCTTTTAGTATAGCTGGTGCCTTTAATCCAAATGTCCGTTCCGTAGAAAAAGCCGTGAAACGTCTTGAGAAAAAAATTGAATTCGGTGCTGATTATTTCATTTCACAGCCTGTCTTCTCTGAGGAAAAAATAATTGAAGTCTATGAACATACGAAACACCTAAAAGCACCTATTTACATTGGTTTAATGCCTTTAACAGGCAGCAGAAATGCGGAATTCCTTCATAATGAAGTGCCAGGAATTAAAATCGCTCAATCGATTCGAGACAGAATGGCCGCATTGAACGATAATCCGCTTCAAGCCGCTCGCGAAGGAATTGAAATAACAAAATCTTTAATTGACACAGCACTGGATTTATTCAATGGGATCTATCTAATCACACCATTTTTACGCTACGAACTAACAACAGAATTAGCTATCTATGCCAGACAGCGTGCTAGTCAAATTAGGGGGAACAGCTATGTCGAAAGCACCATTTAATGAACAACTACACAAACGAATCCTTGTGATGGATGGTGCGATGGGCACCATGCTGCAGCAGGAAAATTTAACACCAGATGACTTTGGCGGCGAGCAATATGATGGCTGTAACGAGTATTTAAACCTAACAACTCCTAACGTGATCGCGAAAATTCACCGTGAATACTTGGAGGCTGGTGCGGACATTATTGAGACCAATACCTTTGGTGCCACAAGCATCGTCCTCGATGAATACAATCTTGGCTTTAGGGCCTATGAATTAAATAAAGTTGCCGCACAAATTGCCAAAAAAGAAGCAGATAAAATTTCTACGGATGAATGGCCTCGGTATGTGGCAGGGTCAATGGGACCGACCACTAAGACGTTAAGCGTTACGGGCGGGACTACTTTTGAAGCCCTCTCCGCTTCCTATGAGGAACAAGCAATCGGGCTGATTGACGGTGGTGTCGACCTTCTTCTTCTTGAAACAAGTCAAGATATGCTAAATGTAAAGGCTGGCTTTATCGGTATAAAAAATGCATTTAGTAAAACAGGGAAAACCCTCCCTTTAATTGTATCTGGTACAATCGAGCCGATGGGTACAACCCTTGCTGGACAGTCAATTGAATCTTTTTATATTTCATTAGAGCATATGAATCCCGTTGCGGTTGGGTTAAATTGTGCGACGGGTCCAGAATTTATGCAGGATCATATCCGTTCCCTTTCCAATCTTGCTTCCAAAGCGATTATTTGTTATCCAAATGCGGGGTTGCCAGATGAAGAAGGACATTATCATGAAACACCGGAAACATTAGCGAAAAAGCTTGCTGATTTTGCAGCTCACGGCTGGTTGAATATTGTCGGTGGCTGCTGTGGTACCACACCTGATCACATTCGTGCGATTTCAGACGAAATGAAAAAGTACTCACCGCGTGAGGCACAGTCTTCTGATTTCCATATGGTATCTGGGATTGAACCATTTGTTTACGATGATCCGACACTGCGTCCGATTATGGTCGGGGAAAGAACAAACGTGATTGGCTCTCGTAAATTCAAACGCCTCATTAATGAAGGAAAGATTGAAGAAGCAGCAGAGATTGCACGTGCCCAGGTTAAAGGCGGGGCACATGTTATTGATATTTGTCTTGCAGACCCTGACCGTGATGAGCTTAGTGACATGGAGAATTTCATTCCAGAAGTGGTTAAAAAAATAAAGGTTCCGTTAGTTATTGATTCAACAGATGAAAAAGTAATCGAAAAAGCACTCAAATATTCTCAAGGTAAGGCGATTATTAATTCGATTAACCTTGAAGATGGTGAAGAAAGATTTGAGGCTGTTGTTCCACTCATTCATAAGTACGGAGCAGCTGTCGTTGTTGGTACAATTGATGAAAAAGGTATGGGTGTTACTGCTGAAAAGAAATTAGAGATTGCCAAACGATCTCATGACATTTTAGTCAATAAATATGGTTTAAAGCCACAGGATATCATTTTTGACCCGCTTGTTTTCCCTGTAGGAACTGGTGATGAACAATATATTGGGTCTGCAAAAGCAACGGTGGAAGGAATTAAGTTAATCAAGGAACATCTTCCTAAGACACAAACGATACTTGGTATCAGTAATGTATCTTTCGGTCTGCCGCCTGTCGGCAGAGAAATCCTAAACTCTGTATTTTTATACCACTGTACATTAGCTGGTCTTGATTATGCGATTGTTAACACTGAAAAACTAGAACGATTCGCTTCCATTTCGAAGGAAGAAGTTCAATTAGCTGAGGACCTTCTTTTTAACACTACAGATGAAACGTTAGCTACTTTTACCGAATTTTATCGAGGTAAAAAGAAAGAGTCAAAAAGTACAGTGCCAAACATGAGTTTAGAAGAGCGCCTCTCTTACTATGTGATAGAGGGTACAAAGGAAGGTCTATTGCCTGATTTGGCTTTAGCACTTGAAAGTTATCCGGCTCCACTTGATATTATTAATGGACCATTAATGGAAGGGATGAAAGAAGTCGGCCGACTCTTTAACGACAATCAGCTAATTGTGGCGGAAGTTCTTCAAAGTGCTGAAGTAATGAAAGCTGCCGTCTCCTATTTAGAGCCGTATATGGAAAAAGGCGATGTCTCTTCCTCGAAAGGGAAAGTCATTTTAGCAACCGTAAAAGGCGATGTTCATGATATTGGGAAGAACCTCGTTGATATTATTCTTAGCAATAACGGTTATGATGTCCGAGATTTAGGGATCAAGGTATCACCAACTGAATTGGTTCAAGCGATTCAAAAAGAAAAACCGGACATTGTTGGATTATCAGGGTTGCTTGTGAAATCTGCACAGCAAATGGTGTTAACTGCACAGGATATGAAAGAAGCGGGAATTTCAACACCAATCCTTGTAGGTGGTGCTGCTCTTTCTCGGAAGTTCACCGATACAAAAATTGCCAAAGAATATGATGGGCTTGTTCTTTATGCAAAGGACGCTATGACGGGATTATCATTAGCGAATCAGCTTCAATCTCCTGAAGAGCACGAAAAACTAATTGCTGAAAAGAATGAAAAACTAGCTGCTTTAGAAGTGCCTCGGGAACTGCCAAGTCGTTCCGCGGTCTCTACAGCAGTAAAAATTAGACCGTCTGTTTCAACCGAAGCACCAGTTTTCACACCGATGGATACGAAGAAACATATTTTAAAAACCTATTCTTTATCCCATATTGAGCCTTATATCAATATGCAAATGTTAATTGGTCATCATCTCGGTGTAAAAGGAAAAATTGCAAACCTGATTGCTGCCAAAGATGAAAAAGCGTTAAAAGTTAAAGAAGTCGTAGATGGACTATTAGCCGACGCAAAGGCCGGCAATTGGATTTTACCAGCGGCAGTCTATCAGTTCTTCCCTGCTCAGTCACAAGGAAATAAAATTTACATTTACGATCCAGAAGAACCTAATACAATCATTGAAACGTTTGATTTCCCAAGACAGGAATCGGCACCGCATTTATGCTTGGCTGATTTCGTTAAGTCTGTTGAGAGCGGTGAGAAAGATTATGTTGGTTTCTTTACAGTAACAGCTGGCAGAGGGATACGTGAACAAGCTGACAAATTAAAGGCAGATGGCCGTTTTCTTGAAAGCCATGCCCTTCAAGCGTTAGCACTAGAAACCGCAGAAGGCTTTGCAGAATTAATTCATCGCCAAATGCGCGATCGCTGGGGATTCCCGGATCCACTGACGTTTAGTATGCAGGATCGTTTCGCCGCTAAGTACCAAGGGCAGCGTTTCTCTTTTGGATATCCAGCATGTCCAGATTTAGAGGATCAGAAGAAACTATTTGCCTTAATTCACCCTGAGGAAATTGGAATTGAATTAACAGAAGGGTGCATGATGGAGCCAGAGGCGTCCGTATCAGCCATGGTATTCGCCCATCCAGAAGCAAGATACTTTAATGTTCATAGATAAATGAAGTCCGCGGATTAGATTCCGCGGATTTTTTATTTTGTCCATGGGGACGGTTTCTTGGTTTTAGTTTAGACCAAGAGAAACGTCCCCATTGCTTCCCTTGACATTTCCCTCCAAATCCTATATATTTACCTAGGTAAACAATTTAATTACCCAGGTAACTAATGTTCATATATTAATATTGGAGTGAACGCATTTGACCAACCACGCATTATTTCATACGCTGCATCAACTTTCCCGGCAATTGACCAACAGCCTTAATGAAGCACTAAAGCCATTTGGATTATATAGTGCCCAGTGGTCTGTCCTCTTTGTTCTACATACCAAAGGCTCACTAACTCAAAAAGAACTCTCTGAGTATCTGTTCGTCGAAGCTCCTCCCATGACCCGTACCATTCAACGGCTGGTTAAACAAGGGTTTGTAAGACAAATTCCCGGTAAGGACAAACGGGAGAAGTACATTCAATTAACGGAGGAAGCATTGAAAGAGTTCCCTAAATGGGAACATGCTGTTTCGGAGTGCAATAACGACTTATTAAAGAAATTCCCAGAAGACTCACAACAAGAATTATTAAAATTGCAAAGTGTTTGGTTAAAACAGCTTTTGTAAAGGAGTGGAAAACATGAACAAACCTAAACTATGGACGAAGGATTTTATTAATATTTCCTTAAGTAATTTTTTTCTATTTTTAACATTTTATATCCTTCTCGTAACGCTGCCTATATACGCATTACAGGAATTTGACAGTAATGCTTCTCAGGCGGGGTTAATGACAACTGTATTCTTGCTTTCTGCGATCATTTCTCGTCCCCTTGCTGGTCAATGGCTTGAACGAGGCAGTAATAAAAAAGTGCTATTAACTGCACTGATTATTTTCGCGGCTGCTTCCCTTTTATACTTTTTCCCTAATACAGTAACAGGATTCCTAATCATTCGTTTGTTACACGGAGTGGGCTTTGGGATGGCCACTACGGCTGTAGGAGCGATTGTTGCAGACCTTATTCCCGGTTCTCGAAGAGGAGAAGGAATGGGATACTTCGTAATGTCGACAAACCTTGCCATGGTTCTAGGACCGTTTATAGGCTTGACTGCAATCCAACAATGGGGAGCAAAAACAATGTTCATCCTATCGGTCATTGTCGCTGCTGGGGCACTTATCACTGGTCTAACAGTCAAGTTATCAAAGACTGATGAAACAAAAAAGCAGGTTATTGTTCCGGCCTTCTCTATAAAAAACTTTATCGAACCTTCAGCAGTATCCATTGCGATCGTCGGTGGTTTTTTAGCCATTGTATATTCTGCACTGCTGTCCTTCGTATCCGTTTATGCAAATGAAATCCATGTTTCTGAAGTTTCTAGTCTATTCTTTGTGGTGTACGCGATTATTTTATTAATGTCTCGACCATTTACAGGCAAATGGCTCGATCAATATGGTCCTAATGTAATTGTGTTCCCTTCGATTATCTTGTTTGCAATTGGAATGTTTGTCTTAAGTCAAAGCGGCGGGGCAGTTACTTTCCTTGTGTCAGCCGGGCTGATTGGATTAGGCTGGGGTACCCTTTTTCCAACCTTTCAAACGATTGCCATTCAAAATGCAGCACCTAGAAAACGCGGCTTGGCTACGGCCACATTTCTATCAATCTATGATATTGGTATTGCATTAGGCTCATTCTTGGTAGGATTAATCGCTGCAAAAATGGACTTTAGTTCCTTATACTTCCTATGTTCGTTCTATATTCTTATTGGAGCCGTTCTTTACTATTTCATGCAGGTTCGTAAACCAGAAATGAAACGCCAGCGATATTTAAAAGTAAAAGAGCAATAAATTGACTAGAACCATCATTAACTTGATGGTTCTTTTCTACATTCTGAGCAGTGATTTTTACTTTTCTGATTCTTTAGGTTACACTTTTTTTGTATATTTATTTTTCGAATGGAGGTTTTTACATGTTGGATGTTGTTGTGATTGGTGCAGGACCTGCAGGAGCAAGTGCAGCCTTATTGACTGCTAAAGCAGGAAAGAAAACATTGGTGCTCGATAATGATAAGACAGTTACTAAGCGAGCTTGGGTTGAGAACCATTATGGCGTGTTGGAAATCTCTGGTCCTGACCTTGTTGAAATTGGCAAGCAGCAGGTAACTAAATTTGGCGGCGAAATCATCCAAGCTACTGTTACCAACATCACAAAGGTTGAAGGCGGTTTTAAAGTAGAAACTGATAACGGAGAGCATGAAACCAAGCATGTCATCGTTGCTACTGGTTTCCTTGTAGACCTAGCTGAAAAAGCAGGTTTAACCACCAAGCCTGGAACTGAGCCAAGAGTAAAAACAATCCTTGATGTAGATGCACAAGGCAAGACAAATATCGATGGCATTTGGGCAGCTGGAACTGTGGCTGGCGTGAGCGTACATACCATTGTTACTGCTGGTGACGGAGCAAGGGTCGCAATCAACGTGGTTAGTGAATTGAATGGCGAGCGCTATGTTGACCATGATGTATTAAAGGCTTAAGCAATTTATAAGAAGGGTGTCCCGATTTGGGACACCCTCTTTACACCTCTAAATCCTTTCCTTCTTCAACAATATGGAATAGTAGATGGGCTAGATGGTGAATTGGTCCATAATCTTCTTCCTCTTCACTTACCTCTTCATTGAATTCAAGATCATTTAAATAAAGGGCAGTAAATTCATAAAAATCCTTCAACTGGAAGGAGTAACAGCCTACTGGGTCTTCACTTCCATCCTCCCCAGTTGGGTCCTCATATTGAAGCACCATGTATGACACATCACCATCGGCATCCTCAGCGTCAAAAAAGACAAAAAAGCCAATGTTTGTATCTAAGTCAAATAGATGCCTTGTACCACCTTCAGTCGCTTTTTCAAAATCCTCTTGGCTAAGCTTTTGAATCTGCATTGAATCCACATTGTCTTCTTGATGAAAACCTACAACAAATGATTTCATTTTATTTTCCTCCTTGTTAAACACATATAAACTACTTTACCCGTTATTTATAGTTTTCATTAACGTTATGGAAGAAAATAAAAAAAATCCCGACAGTTGACAACTGTCAGGATTATTAGAATTACCCTACTGGTGGATAAATGGGATCTGCTTGCGCAGGTTGAATATTAGTTTTAACTAAATCATACGATGTGTGTTGATTGTTTACATCATTTCCTGGTGTTGCAAAAACAAGTAATGAGAATGAGAATAATAAGATGATAGCCTTTTTCATTTTTCTTCCTCCTCAAGTAATTTTAGATAGATAATTTACTGCCTCTAGATATTTCCCCTGTTGATTATAGTGCTCAGAAAGCAGCTTATAATATCGGATCAGTTCTTCCTTATGTTCTTTTGATCCCTCTAAGTAGGGAATTACCTTCAGTTCTAAATATTTGATTGCTTTTTCAGGAGAATCCATATGAATTAAATAAAATTCAGCTAGAAGACCTTGTTTTTTTATCCCAATATCTTTTGAAAGAGATTTAACTTGAAGAAAGCATTCCTTAGCATTCTCAATTAAATTTAAATTGTAGTTAATTTCACCAATTCCATATAAAGTTACTAAATAATGTTGGTTTTTTACTGGTTGTAAAGATAAGCTTTTTTCATAATAGTGTAATGCTTCTTTCACATTATTCATTTTATCTTGCAAGTAACCCATATTATGATAGATTTGTGGAAGCATTTTTTCTTCCTTTAACAATTCTGCATTTCGAATTAAATGGTTGAAACAAACCTGTGCTTCTTCATAAATTTTTGAATTCGTATAGTTAATACCAAGAAGCATTAAATTATGAAGAATTCGATAAAAGTTATGCTGATTCATAAAGATTTGCAGTGCTAACCTGCCAAAGTGTATGGCATGTCCTGGTTGATCAAGTGCACTCTTTACTAAAGCCCAGTGGTAAAGTAATTCTCCATTCGTTGTTTCGTTATTATTTTCCGCAGATAATTCATCAAAAATCTCGTCAGCCTTTTTATGATTACCCTTTAATATTAAGGATACAGCATTATAATAGCGAAATAAATACATCTCATGTTGGGAAAAATTTTTCTTTTGCTTGGATAAAATATCCCGCTGGGTGTCTGCTTCTGCAAGTAATCCCTTGAATAATAGATACCGATATTTGTATAATTCATAGGAATACATATGAGCAGAAAACGGGATAACATGTTCTATTTCTTTTAATCTATTAAATATTATTTCTATTTCATCTCGTAAATAAAAGTTAATTTTCTCACCAAAATCTTTTAGCAGGCTTTTTATTAACTCTTCTTTTTCCTCCATTTCTTCAAAGCTAACTTCCAGCCTTTCAAGTAATAAGGAAATAGTCTCTTCGTTAGCGTCTTTTGAGTTGTTCTCAATTTTACTCAAATGAGGGATAGAGCAGATTCCAGCAGCAAGTTCCTTTTGCGTGATCCCTTTTTGGGTCCTGTAATATTTGATTAATGGTCCAAATTCCATAGCAAAACCACCCTCTAGAGCTCTTCCTTTTCCTATCATTTTATAACATCTACGTCACCGCTTCCATCTATTTGTTCAGACAATTTAAAAAATTTATTACTGGTATAAAAAGGCCATCTGTTCGCATAAACAGATAGCCTTATTTCTATTATCTTACTCTAGGGAAACCAAATCCAGAAGCATAATCATCACCAGTAGCCGCACCTGTTCCACCTTTAATATCATATAGTTTTGCGCGGTCTTGTAACTCTTTTCGTAGTTGCGTGTGACTCATTGCAGGATTCTCAGCCCAAATTTTTGCCGCTAATCCGGATACATGCGGTGTGGCCATTGACGTTCCACTAATTGTATTATAGGAACCATCATTCCATGTAGACTCAATGGCTCTGCCAGGTGCAGAAACCTCTACATCACGCTCTTGAATGATATAGTCACCATCTGTATTTGGATTTCCTCGTGAAGAGAAATCAGCAACACGATATGTACCGTTCTGCTGAACATCTTCTAAAGCAGCTACCGCAACAGCATTAACTAAAGCTCCTGGATACCCGATTGTATTGCTTGATGGCCCATCATTTCCAGCTGCAGCAACCACTAAAACCCCTTTGCCATAGGCGTAATCTACAGCACTAGAAATCAGTGTGTCTTTTGCGCTTGAACCTAATGACATCGAGATGATTACTTTCGAACCAGTTCTGGTAGCCTCATCAGCAGCCATACGAATAGCTGAAGCAATATCATCTGAGTATCCTGAGCCGCGGTTATTTAGTACTTTATATGCCCAAAGATCGGCTTCCGGTGCTACACCATATATACCTTGTCCCGTGCTGCCGCCATCCGCGAGTACCGTACCCGCTACGTGCGTTCCATGACCATTTCCATCTGAGCAGCTTCCATCAATAAGCGGGGATTTCGTTTGTGTAAAATCCTTACATTGCTCAACTTGATTTGTTAAATCGGCGTGACTTGTATTTGCCCCCGTATCAAGGACTGCCACTTTAATTCCATTTCCTCCAGAGGTTGCTTGAATCGAAGCATCGTTATATATTGCTTGAATTCCCCATGGAGTTCGATCACTTGGACCAGAATTAGTAGAACCACCTGGCTTAGCGGCAGCTTCTTTGTTAGGTGCAAGCTGAACTTCCTCTACTTTTTCAATGGTTAAATTTTTGTTTTTTAATAGCGCCTGGTATTGCTTGCTGTTAACTGTTGTAGTGAACCCGTCTGCTCCAAAATCCCAGCGAACCCCCACGTTCTTTTTGGCTTGTGACTTATCAGCTGTTGGCCCTTGAATGATGACTCGAAAAGATTCATCCTGGCTATTTGGCTGCTGACCAAAGGCACCTGTTGCAAACATGGATACCCCCATAACAAGGCTAAGTACTGATGCTCCTACTACTCTTCTCTTTTTCATCGCTATTCTCCCCTACTCTTTTTAACTCCAGGCTTGTACCTGTCACTTTATTATATTTGGAATTTTCAGAATAAGAATACGAGAATCTACCTAGAAAAGTTGGGAAATTTTTCGATTCCATTAAAAAAGACCCTGAAGATTTCCTTCAGAGCCTTTCCTTTTTTCAATTACAAACTACAGAAGTAATAAAAAGTTGCATATATGTCTGTCCAATTTAGGTTCAAAAAGGGCATAAAAAATCCGTCAGGCTCCTGCGTGACGGATTTTTCTACGTTAAAAGTATTTCTTTTTCCAAAAAATTAACGCAGTGAAGGTAGACAGAATACTAGCTACACCAATCGATATCCAAAAGGCATGTGGACTATTTTGCAGCGGCAGGTCAACATTCATGCCGTAAAAACTGAAAACAATGGTTGGAAACGAAAGAATAATCGTAAATGATGTTAAAAACTTCATCACAATATTTACGTTGTTGGAAATAATCGATGCAAAAGCATCCATCATCCCGCTAAGGATAGAACTGTACGTCTCGGCCATCTCAATTGCCTGTATTTTCTCAATCATTACATCTTCTAATAAATCCTTATCTTCCTCGTACATTTTAATATAACTAAAACGAAGAATTTTATCTAACACCACTTTGTTTGACTTTAAGGAAGTCGTAAAATAAACAAGACTCTTTTCTAATGCTAAAAAGGCATAAAGTTCTTTATTTTTCATCGATTGATGAAGTTCTCGCTCGATTTCGTTTGTTCGTTTATTAATTTGTTTTAAATAACGAAGATAATAGGATGTAATGATAGCCAGAATTTGAAGGGCAAACCGGTTCTTTTTAAAGGTATAAAATTCTTTTATTTTATTATTCTTAAAAACTTCTAAAATTGGCGTATCCTTTAACGATACGGTAATAATACATTCGTCGGTTAACACAATTCCAATTGGAATGGTCTCGTAAATAGGGAATCCAGCATCATCATGAGTAATATAAGGGTAATCTACAATGATATATACTTGCCCGTCTTCCCGTTCGATTCTTGGCCGTTCTTCATCATCAAGGGCGTCTTTAATAAAGTCTACATAGATGTTTGCTTCATTTGCAACTCGATTAATTTCTTCTTCTGTTGGGGCATACATGTTTACCCAGCAGCCCTTTGTAATTTTCTCTACCTGTTCAAGTACTTTTGTTTCCGTGCTTTTGTAAATCTCCAACATGATAAAACCTCCTCACTCACTTTGTTCGAGGAAGCCATACTACCTTCTTAAGAGCTGATATTCCTGAAGAATCCAATTCAAAGATAACGCTGACTTCCCCCTTACTACTAGGGTCCGGGTCTATTGCATAACTCAAAAATATCAACTCCTCAACATTTAATTACTTCATTATCATAAACCCAAAAGCAAAAAAGCACAAACAAGATTTTATTCTGGAAAATAGGGATTTAAGTGAATTAATACCTCGTCGATGTTGTCGTACTTCTCCATCAATCTCCCCTTTATTAACTTAGCAAGGTCGTGACCTTCCTTAATGGTTTTATAGTGGTCAATTGATATTCTAAGATCAACTAAAATATAATGGCCATGTTCCCTCGCTCTAATTCGATCAATCCTCTTTACCTCTTGGAATTCATTGACTACATTAATGTATTCCTGTAGAGTTCCGGCGTCAATGTTTCTTTCAAGTAAGATATCAAAAGCTTCAATTAACATCTCTTTTGAAATTTTAAAGATTAAGTAGGCTACAAATATACTTGCTGCTTTATCACCATAATGCAGGAATAAAACATCAAAGCGTTCCCCCATAATCGAAAGGAGAACCCCGATAGCTGCCGCAATCGACGCAACAATATCTGCTTTGTGGTCAAAAGCAATTGCTTCAATCGCCTTACTATTATGCTCGTTAGCCACCTTTAATGATGAACGATACAAAATAACTTTTGTAATGTATGAAATAATGGCTACCCACATGGCTAAGAAGCTTGGTGTTTCTACTTCATGGAAGAAGCCAATGATTCCCTCATATACAACATATATCGAGACGAGAAAAAGTAAAATTCCTACAATTCCTGATACAATAACCTCTGCTTTTCCATGACCATAAGGGTGCTCCTTATCAGCCGGTTTGTTGGCAATTTTAATCACCAAGAGGACGATGACTGATGCAAATACATCAGCTGCTGAATGGATTCCGTCCGCAAAAACCGCATCGCTGTTTCCATACCAGCCGATAAAAAGTTTTCCTAATGTTAAGATGATATTACTGATCACGCTAATCCAGGCAATTTTCTTAGCTAGGGATTCCCTCATCCTTCAAGTCCACCTCAAAAAAAATTCTATTTCTCCATCTGATTATTCCCATTTGCCTCCATCTTCATTTCTTCCTCTTCTTCCTCCACTGTAATCCTGTTAATGGCATCATGGAGAAAATGGAAGGCCTCGTCTAATTCTTCCCTAGATGGATATTTATCTTTGTTCATATAAATCAGCTCCTAATATTTTTATGAGTAATCCTCGAATAATAAGTAGAAAATACGGTTGTACCTTATTTTTTTTAAAGGAGTGTGTAGCATGGATAAAAAAAATTCTAACACAAACAGTATAGATCTTGCAGGACGGATCTTCGAAACAAGTGACTATCAAAAAAACGATGTTATCTCCACAGGTTTAGCGACCACACATGAACAGGCTACCGATGCTTATACAGAAGGCGAGATTGGCGGCGTTATTGAAGATGTTGATGATGATTTGAACGCCAAGGACCTCCCTATTGCCCAAAAGCCGTACAGAAACACATAAAATTAGAGAAAACAGCTTTCCAAACGAAAGCTGTTTTTTTACTTTTTTATTTATCGTCCTCTACGTATGGATCATGTTCATATGCAGGTAAGTCACCAAAGCTTGTCATGATGCCCTCTTCATCTAGTGACTGTTCATAGCGCTCATGTTGTGGGTTTGGATAAACAGTGATATTGTTTCCATACATATCATTTCCAACAAAGTTTTCAAAGTCCTCCACATACCCTTCATTTTCATCCGGTTCATTATTAACATCGTTATAATGTTCCTGAGGAAAAGCCAGGTCTGATGGTGTATCGGATGTTCCCCATTGCGATACAATCTGCCAAGAGTCCTCTGCATCGAAAGCAACATTCTCATCCTTGGAATCCATGTCAAACTTTCCAAATGGCGGCATTAACACGCCTTCTTCGATGGGACGATCATGTGAAACCACTTGGTCTGGACTGTGTTCTTTACAGTAGGTGGTATTAGGTAAGGCCTCTAAGCGTTCAAACGGAATTTCTTTACCACAAACCTCGCATGTTCCATACGTTCCATTTTCCATTGCTTCCAGTGCTCTGTTAATATTTAACAGCTGCAAATCGGTATGTTGATTTAATGCGATATCCTTTTCACGCTCGTATAAATCTGTTCCTTCATCGGCAGGATGATTATCATAACTTGATAACTCCCCCATCGATTCATGATAATGCCCTCGTTCAAAACCGTAGTGATCATTTTGTTCGAGACGCTCTTCGATTTCATCTTTTTCCTTTAATAATTGCAAACGAAACCCAGCAAGCTGCTCTGTCGTTAACATATAATTAACCCCTTTCAAGGTTTATCGCTTTCTTTTTTCGCCGATTTTATCTATTTCAACTTTATCTAGTACCTTTTTATTTTCATTGATTTAGGCGGCGATTATGTAATGAATTTCATGATTCCAACAAAATCCTAAATTGCTCTTATGAACTTGCTGAATAAGTTTTTTGTGAGCGTGTATCTTAACATATAGAAAGATATTAGAAAAGCGCAAGCGCCCTGTTCAGCGGCGTATGGCCTAGAGCGCTCCAACTGAGATAAAGGAAACACGAAGAGCCGGAGGCGCATTCGTGCTTGACTTATCGTAGGGCGGAGAGCGAAGGACACTAGCCGCTAGGGCGCTGGAGCTAGACATTAGAAAGGAAATGAGGGGACATACATGGTAAATGAAAATTTTGATAAATTCAGAAAAGAACAGCAAGAACATCAAAGTGTATATTTAGGCGGTGCCAATCGTCAGCATGGGAAGAATGACCCTGACTATAATAATCAGGAAATTACAGATAAAACAGTAGGAGCAACTGGGAGAAGCACTAATGGGAAAGTCGAGTAGCGGTGCAAAAGAAAAAGGCAATATGAAGTGGTGGCAGCTTTCATTATTTGGGGTGGGGTGCACAATTGGTACAGGATTTTTTCTAGGCTCAAGTATCGCCATAAAAATGACTGGACCGGCCATTTTAATCGCCTTCATTCTTGCAGCTGCTGGAACCTATTTTGTCTTCGATGCCCTTGCAAAGATGACAGCTCAAGAACCTTTAAAAGGCGGTTTTCGTTCCTATGCGAAAAAAGCCTTCGGCAGATGGGCCGGTTTTAGCAGCGGATGGGTTTACTGGATGTCAGAAGTATTAATTATGGGAAGTCAAATGACTGCACTATCCATTTTCTCCCGTTTCTGGTTTCCAAAAATTCCACTTTGGGTTTTTGCTGGTATTTATGCCATTCTTGGACTTGTTGTGGTCCTAATCGGAGTAAGTATCCTAAACAAACTAGAGAATGTTCTGGCAATTTTAAAAATAGCAGCGATACTAATGTTCGTGATTATTGCTTTACTGGCGATATTCGGTGTTATCGATGGAGAGAGACCGATTCAATATCCTGATAGCCAAAAGGACTTAATCCCACACGGTGTTTTAGGATTATGGTCTGGTGTAATTTTTGCCTTTTATGCATTTGGCGGGATCGAAATATTAGGGTTAATGGCTACACAGTTAAAAGATCCGAAGGAAGCTCCAAAGGCAGGAAAAGTAATGTTATTAACCCTTATGATTATCTACATGCTCTCAATTGGTCTCGCTGTCTTAATGGTGCCTTGGAATCAATTTAATGGCGAGAAAAGTCCTTTCGTTAACGCGTTAGATAATTACAATTTAACGTTTATTCCACATCTTTTTAACGCAGCTTTAATCATTGCTGGCTTTTCAACCATGGTAGCATCCCTTTTTGCCGTTACCAGCATCCTTGTGACCCTCTCTGAAGAAGGAGACGCACCTGGTTTATTTTGCAAACAAGGAAAATTAAAGGTTCCTATCCCTACTTTGCTCATTACCGTACTTGGTATATCAGCATCGATTGTAAGTGCATTACTGATGCCGGGGCAGGTATATGAGTACATTACGACTGCTGCCGGGCTCATGCTCCTCTACAATTGGATATTTATTTTAGCGTCATCGTGGAAACTATTAGAGGTCACAGCGAAGGATAAAATAAAATACTCATTAGGTATATTGTTCATATTAATTGCAGTCAGCGGTACATTATTCCATGGCACAAGCAGGCCAGGCTTCTTTATCAGCCTAGCATTCGTTGGTATTATTGGCTGCATAACCTTGATCATGAATCTTAAATGGAAAAAGAAAAAGAAAAAAGGAAAGGTTTTTAGTCCTTGGCCGACCGCTTAAAATTCTGATTGCCAGCGTTTACTCTGCTGGCTTTTTTTGTTATCCAAATAATACATTGAATGCTTGAAACCCAAAGTAAATACCAAATCCAATCAATGATATTCCAGATAAAAGTGAAATCCCTACAAGCAGCCGGGAAGTTAAATATTTACGGAAATTACTCGCAATACCTGCCATTGTGATATCCCATAGTAGTAATCCGATAAAGATGGCACTGCTATAAAGGATTAGCTGACTCGTTTCATAGGTCGCCGCTGTCTTGGCTAGAACAGAGCCATAAATCCCAAGCCAAAATAAAATCGTCAACGGATTGGATATCGACATAAAGAAACCGGCTAAAAAAGATCTTACTAGTGGTTCATCCTTCCTTTTTTCTCCGATTTTCACCTTATTTGCGGAAAGCATGGTTTCAATTCCCGTATACATTAAAACAAAGCAGCCAAATAACCACAAAAAAGTTTTCATAAAAGGAGTTTCAAGAAGGTGTACAACTCCCATATAAACAACCAACATATAAACACCATCTGCTACAACAGCCCCTACCCCAATAAGCCATGAATGCATAAAACCATGTCTAATTCCCTTATCAATTTGAGCCGCATTAATCGGACCAATCGGAGCAGCAAGTGACAATCCTAGTAAAATATAACTCAAAAATACATTCATTGTAATCTCTCCCTGAATCTTAATAGAAGCCTGTCTATCAATTTTTATTCAGGAAAGAGGGTTTGTACCACTTTTATTTTAAAAAAAGAGTTTTCTTTATATAAGAAAACTCTTTAAGCAGTTTTTACAGTATTAAATACAAAATATTTCTGCCCTATGTAATTACTTATGGTATATAGTACACTTCCAACTAGAACAGCAACATTTTGTTCGACAGTAGTATTTAATAAATGAAATTGGTTAACCCAAACCAATAGCTTTTCGCTAAAGAAATAGGAGCCAAAATAGCAGACAAAAATGATGGTAAAAAATCTAGGCATTCCTCGTTGAACGGAGACACGGCTATTGAAAGTATACGATCGGTTTAACCAATAACTTGTGAATGCGCCCGCTGTATTGCCGGCAAAGGTAGAAGACCAGTAGGATAAATTCACAATATTTAGAAGTAAAAAAGTGATAAATAAACCAACACAAGTATTTATTATCCCAACCATCAGAAAACGAAATAGTGTATTAGTTGGTCTCAGATACTTTCCTATGTTCAATAGTATAAAATTCCTCCTCCGTGTTGTTTCTAATTAAATGGTGCCTTGTGAGCGGCATTGAAAAGGTATCGATATCAATGATAAACTTAGGGCGCTGCTTTGATTCTTTATAAATTTTCCCCACATACTCTCCTATAAGCCCTATCGCAATCAACTGTAAGCCGCCGATTAACCAGATAGAAGTGATGAGTGAAGTCCAGCCTGTCTGGGTATCCCCTAATGCCTTTAACATTAAGAAGTATAAGCCAAATAACAGACTTAAGAAAAAGGAAACAAACCCGATAAATAATACAAACCGAATCGGCGAAACAGAAAAAGATGTAATTCCATCAAAAGCAAATGCAAGCATTTTTTTTAATGGATACTTCGTTTCACCTGCTTGTCTTTCTTTACGATCATAGTAAACGAAACTTGAGCGAAATCCGAGGAGTGGAACAATTCCGCGTAAAAAAAGATTTACTTCTTTAAATTGTTCTAATTCCATTACTGCCCGTTTACTCATTAAACGAAAATCCGCATGGTTATAAACAAGATCGACACCCATTTTTTTCATCATCTTATAAAAACCTTGTGCCGTGCTCCGCTTAAAAAAGGTGTCTGTGTCCCGGCGCTTTCGGACGCCGTAAACAATCTCATTGCCTTCATTAAATTTATGGATAAATTCACGAATAACCTCAATGTCATCTTGTAGGTCAGCATCGATAGAAACAACACAATCTGAAATCTCCTTAGCAGCGAACAAGCCTGCTAATAACGCGTTTTGATGGCCCACATTTCTTGATAGTTTTAAACCTCGGACATGCTCATTTCTTAATCCTGCTTTATAAATCATTTCCCAGGTTCGGTCCTTACTCCCATCATCCACAAACAAGATTTTCGTTGTGTTGGAAACGAGCTGTTCGCTTATTAACTGTTTTACAAGCTGATCGAGCTGATTAATCGTTTCAGGTAATACTTCTTCTTCATTATAACAAGGCACAACAATCGTCAGGACAGGTTCAATCATCCGTTATAACCCCCGATGCTTACAAAGTCTTGTATAAATAAATCTTCCATGCAGATTTTTTCGATTCAAATACCTTATCCAGTTTTAGTTGAATCCTCTCTGAGTTAGCAATAGGCAGTGCAGAAAGTATGTATTTACCACCCATTTCTTTAAATACAGTCGTATTTAATTGCAGATTTTTTAATTTCCGTTTGGAGTCCTTTTTAATCATATATTTTTTTCCGAGCTGTGCAGTAAAGATGTAACAGCGGCCACCCCACTGATCAAAGTATTTGCGGATTGTTTTATTTTTTGCTAACTCCGTATCAATTATTTTCCTGAATTGGTGTTTGTAGGTTAATGGGTAAAAGTTATTATAGGTATCCAATGTATAAAAGCCATTATACTGGGATATCGCGGGATGAATGCCAATACTGGCTACCCGGTAATTTTTTTGTTCATCACCAATGTGTTCTTTTATCTCTGTAAATAGTTCCTCGGCATAAAATTCTCCTACTGAGGGTTTTTTGTGATAGATAATCTCATCGTTAAATAAACAAAGTAATAGAATTTGCGAGATGGCAAACCATTTGGCCGTATTCGCCCAGCTGCGCCCTTGAAGTGTAAGAATTCTTAAGGATAGAGCAAAACCCGCATATATGACCATTGGTCTTAAAAAGTGATAACGGGCAAAATTGAAGGTGTCCATAAAATGAAATCTCTTCGTTAAAGGTAACCAGCCTTTATAAAACCAAAATGCATACCATAGTGATAACAAAAAATTTAATCCAAATAAAAAGACAAAAAGCTTTTCCTGTTTCCAACGTTTATTGGAATAAACAAAATAAAGTGCTATGAACATGACAGGCAGAATAAACAGTCCGTGTACAGTCATTACATGCGTATGTCCTAAAACAAAATTTTTAAAGGTCAGTCGCACTACTCTCCATAAGGGTAAGTAGGCATGAAAATATTCATCGCGGCTATTTGGTTCCGTCAAAAATAAAAAGGAATTAACCAACCGATACTCAACGAGCATAAAAATACAAGTCATATAGGCAATAGATAAAAAGAAACGAAGATTCCAGCCCTTTCCTCTAAGAACATCCGTGAGCCAAAAGATTCCCATTGCGCTTAAGAAAAAGAAAAAACCTAATACTATGCTAGCGTAAAAAGGAATTAACGTAAGGACAAGGTAATCTTTTTTTGTGCCTTCTCCATTTCGGATATTAAGGAAAGCCCACAGTGCGAGCGGCATTCCCAAAGTACTGAGCATACCTGATGGCCAAAAGGGGGTTAAGGCAAATGCCAGCGAAACACATACTTGCAGGAATCCCCATTTTTCGCCAGGAAGGAAATGCTTTTTTAAGAGTAAATACATTCCTATAAATGCCACAACCCTGGTTAAAGCTTGACTGAGACCATAAGCAATCATGGTTGGAAACAACGCATAAAGCCAGACAATAATACTGTATTCCGTTCCAAACGCATTTCTTGGTACCCCGTTAATAATTTGGGGTATTACCGCATCCACATCCCCAAACATTTGACCGCTCTTTGCAAGAACTTTGTACCATGCTAAATTCGAATCCAAGTTATCATGAACACGTATATGAGCATTTTCTTGGAGAATAAAGAGTGGGGAGAGATATAGTGTTAAAATTAGCAAAGCAAAAAGGATCCATCTTAGCTCTTTTTTCTTATCAGTGAACACTCATTACACCTCGTAAGCCTTCTTTCTCTTGTTTAATAAAGTTTGCATATGGGAAGGAAATTATTCCTTTTAAAGATTAGTTTTCCTAAACGAGCGGTCAATAAAAAATACCTTCCAGGTTAATGGAAGGTATTTCTTATGAATTTAGTGTTTTATCTGTTTATTTTCGAAAACATTTAAAAGAAAATCGAGCTTTTGGCTGCATTGAACAACATTTGGGTTTGAATATCCATATTGTTGAGCTAATTCAATCATTTCAATTCTGGTTTTTTCAATATCAGATAACAAATAGTTCATGCTCGTCTCCACAGCTCTGACCTCTTTTCATGTTTATAACATATTTATATTATTAACCTTAATTTAAGAAATTTTTCACTTTAAAACAAGTAGTCTACATAAAAATAATTGTAACTTTCGTGAACATTATACTAGTTCAATATTCCTCTTCTATGAGAGTTGGTCAGAACTCAATATCGATTCAAGTTCTTTGACAAGAACTTTTCCTGTTTCAATATACTGTTCAGGAAAACTGGCATCCTTATCAACCGGTTCAGAGAACTGTTTTAAGGTCCCTGCACTGATATGGTCATCAAGACCGATTTGATACTTATGGGACAACAGGAATGGCCTTCCAAGCTCTACTCTACAGTTGCGTGCATCTAGCTGACCATCTATGGCTGAAAACGGCAGCCTTAAAAACTGATAGCCAACTTCATCATTTATTTTGTAATCAAAGGCACCGTGATCATAATCCCAGTTACCTCCGATTGAATATCCGATTGGCTTTAGCATTTGTTCGAGCTTATACAAATCAAACTGTTTACCTTCTACACTTGATGGTATTTCAATCATCATACAGCCCCCTTTTTCATCATTATTTATTAGTTTTCCCAAAAAACAAAAAATAGAGTACTGAATTTCTCAGTACTCTATTTTTTTATTAAAGTCTTCTTTCAAGTTCTGCTTTCTTTTCTTCAAATCCTGGCTTTCCTAACAAGGCGAACATGTTTACTTTGTAAGCCTCAACTCCCGGCTGGTCGAAAGGATTGACGCCTAGTAAGTATCCACTCATTGCACAAGCCTTTTCGAAGAAATAGACGAGGTAGCCAAATGTGTATTCATCCATTTCAGGAATGGATACGATTAAATTTGGTACGCCTCCATCAGTATGTGCAAGCATGGTACCTTGGAATGCTTTATTGTTTACAAAGTCTACGGATTGTCCTGCAAGATAATTTAAACCATCTAAATCACTTTCAGCTTCTTCAATCGTCAATTCATGGCGTGGTTTTTCAACCTTAATGACGGTCTCGAACAAATCACGGCGACCTTCTTGTACATATTGTCCTAAAGAATGTAGATCGGTTGAGAAGTTAGCAGAAGAAGGGTAGATACCTTTTTGGTCTTTTCCTTCACTTTCTCCAAATAACTGCTTCCACCATTCAGAAAAGTACTGAAGTCCTGGCTCATAATTGATTAGCATTTCAATGGTTTTCCCTTTATTATAAAGCGCATTTCTTACAGCCGCATATTGGTAGGCTTGGTTTTCTTCAAGCTCAGAAGTGCTGTACTCTTCTTGTGCTTTCGCAGCCCCCTGCATCATTTTATCAATATCAGCCCCACTGACAGCAATTGGCAATAATCCTACCGCTGTAAGTACAGAGTAACGTCCGCCAATATCATCGGCAATCACAAATGATTCATAACCTTCTTCGGTGGCTAAAGTCTTCAGTGCACCTCTTGCCTTGTCCGTTGTAGCATATATTCTCTTACGTGCTTCTTCGACACCATATTTCTCCTCAAGAAGCTTACGGAAGATCCTAAAGGCAATCGCAGGTTCTGTTGTTGTTCCTGACTTGGAAATAACATTTACTGAGAAGTCTTTTCCATCAAGCAGGTCCATAACATCTCTCATATATGTGGAACTAATGTTATTACCTACAAATATAATTTGAGGTGTTTTACGCTTCTCTTTTGGAAGGGCATTGTAGAAGCTATGCTGCAACATTTCAATTGCCGCTCTTGCTCCTAAATAGGAACCGCCAATTCCGATTACTAAAAGAACATCTGAATCGGATTTAATTTTTTCCGCTGCCTTTTTAATTCGTGAGAACTCTTCTTTATCGTAGTTTGTTGGAAGGTCAATCCAGCCTAAAAAGTCACTTCCTGCACCTGTCTGCTCATGAAGCGAATGATGTGCAACCTTTACGGCATCACGTAAGTATGTAATTTCATGTTCTGCGAAGAAGGTTAACGCTTTTGAGTAATCAAAACGTATGTGTGTCATGTATGTAATCCTCCAATAAATTTATTTTCAATTCTCACTTTAACCAATGCTGGACAGATTATCAAGAAGGGGCTCCCCTTGTAAGCGTACCCATTTTCGCCATTTTTTTTACATTCTACATATTTTGTCGAAAAAAAGAAACGAACACCAAAAAGTGCCCGTTCCGTTTTGAATAGCTTTGTTAAATTGGCCTGTTGATTTCCGCTCCACTAAGGAAAGCTTCTTTGAATAATCACCGCAGGGACAGGCCGTCTCTGCCTGTCACGAGACACTTCGCTTTCCGCGGGCGTGCGGGGAGCCTCCTCGGCGCTGAAGCGCCTGTGGGGTCTCCCCAGCCCCGTACTCCCGCAGGACATTGATTTACTTCCTCGAATCTGCCCACGCACGAAGAAAATGCGATAGCATTTTCGAGGAGTCTTCGTGCCTTCCGCTCCAATCAACAGGGTGCAAAATCAACATTTAACGTTTAAAATAGTCTTCTGTTTAAAGTGACTCACGATAAATGGCTAACACGTCTTCTCTATTTAGTTTTGCAAAGTTTCCGAATTCGCCGTAGACCATTGCTCTGTCTGCCATGAGTTCTAGTTTGCTGTCATCGATGTTATAGTCTGCTAGTCGCTCTGGTGCACCGATACTGTTCCAGTATTCACGTAATTTTTGTATTCCTTCAAGGCCTGCTTCTTCAGCAGTTTTTCCTTCTGGATCCACCCCAAAGACTCTTACAGCAAGCTGTTTAAAACGCTCTGGTTTTACCTTAAGGTTATGTTTCATCCAGTGTGGGAATAAAATTGCCAGACCTCCGCCATGTGGGATATCATAAACCGCTGATACGGCATGTTCTAAATTATGTGTAGCCCAATCACCTCGATAGCCCATATTTAAGATACCGTTTAAAGCCATTGTTCCGCTATAAAGGATGGTAGCTCGATGTTCATAGCTTTCGAGATTTTCAAGCAATTTAGGTGCTGTTTCCATAACCGTAATGAGTAATGATTCACACATACGATCCTGGAATAATGTATTCTCTTCCAAATGAAAATAATGCTCTAAAACATGGGACATCATATCGACAATTCCATATATGGTTTGATCCCGTGGAACGGAAAAAGTATGTACAGGATCCAAAATCGAGAATTTCGGGAACGTAAACGGACTTCCCCACCCATATTTTTCATTTGTCTCCCAATTGGTAATAACGGAGCCTGAGTTCATTTCTGAACCAGTAGCCGCTAAGGTAAGGACTGTCCCAAATGGCAATGCTTCATTTACCACTGCTTTTCTAGTAACCAGGTCCCATGCGTCACCGTCATACTTTGCACCTGCTGCAATTAACTTCGTACAATCAATAACACTGCCGCCACCGACAGCTAAGAGTACATCTATACCCTCGCTTTTACAGATTTCCACCCCTTTACGGGCTGTTGTAATCCGTGGATTCGGTTCAACACCAGGCAGTTCAAACACCTGTGCGTCGATTTCATTCAACAAGTTAATCACATTGTCATAAAGACCGCTGCGCTTAATGCTGCCACCGCCGTAAACCACAAGCACTTTCTTTCCATAACGAGGGATTTCAGATTTTAATTGTTCAAGCTGTCCTTTTCCAAAAATTAATTTGGTTGGATTCCAAAACGTAAAATTTTGCATGCTATGCACATCCTTTCCACATCCCATTATTATTGAAAAAAAAATATTTTGCAAAGGTTAAACAGATGAATATTTCATCCCAATTTTAGCAAGCTATTATTGAAACTATATTGATAGGAGGAATTTACCTTGAGTACAATTCAAAGAATTGCTCTAATCCTTACGATCATTGGTGCTATTAACTGGGGATTAATTGGTTTTTTTGGATTTAATTTAGTTGAAGCCATTTTTGGCGATAATTCAGCACTTTCTAGAATTATATATGGCTTAGTCGGAATAGCTGGACTTATTAACCTAGGACTACTGTTCAAGCCAAATGAGCAGCATGTAAGAGAACCACAAACAGATACAACACGATAATAAGAAAAGCGGAAGCGCCTTCGGAACAAGCACAGCTTGTTCCTGCGAAGATTAATCTAAGGAGCTTTCCTTAGTGCCCAGGGGCGACAGGCATAAGACGAGCCGGCGAGAAGGTTGGTCCTTACCTTCTCGGCGGATTGGCTTATGACCCCGAGCCCCTAGGCGCTGCAGCTAGACAATTCTCTAACAAAAAATCCTTGCATATTTATGCAAGGATTTTTTCATATCCATCCTCTAAACTCTGCGGCTTCTACCATTTTTCTTACACCAACCATATATGCCGCTGTACGCAGATTTACATGGTTGAGTTTTGAGATGTCATATATTTGGTGAAACGCACTAACCATTTTTTCACGTAACTTCATTGTGACTTCCTTGTCATCCCAATAATATCCCTGTTTGTTTTGAACCCATTCGAAATAAGAGACCGTGACTCCGCCAGCTCCTGCTAAGACATCAGGAACAAGCAGTACCCCTCGCTCAGATAGAATTCTGGTGGCCTCAATGGTTGTAGGACCATTGGCAGCCTCCACAATTATCTTTGCTCTAACATTTTGAGCATTCTTGGCAGTAATTTGATTTGAAGTTGCCGCAGGTACGAGAATATCACATTCCTGTTCAAGCAATTCTTCATTAGTGATTGTTCCATCAAAAAGGGAAGTAACGGTACCAAAACTGTCGCGGCGACTAAGTAAATAGTCAATATTTAAACCATCCGGATCATAAAGGGCGCCATATACATCTGAAATTCCAACGATTATGGCTTCCGATTTATGCATGAATTTTGCGATGTAACTCCCAGCATTCCCAAAGCCTTGAACAATGATACGAGCCCCCTTTAGGGGAAGTCCGCGTAATTTCGCAGCTTCTTCAATACAAATAGCTGCACCCAGTGCCCCCGCTTCTTCCCTCACTTCTGAACCCCCAAGGACAAGGGGCTTCCCTGTTATAAAACCAGGAGAGTCGAACTTCCTGAGACGACTATATTCATCCATCATCCAGGCCATAACTTGAGAATTGGTATACATATCCGGTGCCGGGATATCTTTGGTTGGTCCGACAATTTGACTAATGGAGCGGACATATCCGCGGCTTAAGCGCTCAAGTTCACCAAATGAAAGGGTCCGAGGATTACAAATAATACCGCCCTTTCCACCTCCAAATGGTAAATCAGCGATTCCACATTTCATGCTCATCCACATGGCTAAAGCCTTGATATCATTATCATTCACCTTTGGATGGAAGCGGACACCGCCAATCGTCGGCCCAAGGGAATCATTATGCTGTGCCCTGTATCCGCTAAAAATTTTAACTGAGCCATCATCCATCCGTACCGGAATCCGCACTTGAAGCATCCGTACAGGTTCTCTCAACAACTCAAATGCAGATACTGAAAGTCCTAGTCTTTGCAATGCATCTTGAATAACAGTCTGTGTTGATGTCAGTAGATTCAATGTTTCTTTACCATTGTCACCCACACTATTTGTTACGTCATTCTTCCCCATTTTGACACCTCAAATTTTTCAATTAACTAAGTACTTTTTTAATGCGTTCAATCGCCCAATCTAGTTCATCTTTACTTATAATCAGAGGAGGAGCGAAACGAATCACTGTATCATGTGTTTCCTTACATAACAGCCCTTCCTCCTTTAATTCTTCACAATATTTTCGTGCAGGCTCAGTTAACTCAACACCGATAAACAACCCTCGACCTCTTACGTCCTTTATTCGCGGATTCTTAATTTCTTTTAATTTACTTACAAAATATTGTCCTAACTCCAGTGATTTATCGGAGAGTTTCTCGTCAATCAGTACATCTAAAGCAGCGATTGATACTGCACATGCTAGTGGATTTCCTCCGAAGGTAGAACCATGTGACCCTGGATTAAATACACCTAAAATATCTTGATTTGCGACTACACAGGAAATTGGGAATACGCCGCCGCCTAGAGCCTTACCAAGAATATACATATCCGGCTCGATTCCCTCCCACTCACAGGCAAACATTTTTCCCGTACGGGCCAACCCAGCCTGAATTTCATCGGCGATAAATAGAACATTGTTTTGCTTACATAATTCAAAGGCATCTTTCATAAAGCCTTCAGGAGGAATTACAATACCAGCCTCATAGGCTCAATTAAAAAGGCTGCCGTATTAGCTGTAATCGCTGATTTTAAAGCGTCTAAATCTCCATAAGGGATTAGTTTTATACCTGAAAGCATTGGTCCAAAACCACGCTTATACTCTGCTTCAGATGACAAGGAAACGGCAGTCATCGTTCTGCCATGGAAGTTTCCTGTGCAGGCGATAATTTCTGCTTGGTCTCGAGCAACGCCTTTTACATCATAAGACCATCTGCGTGCGGCCTTAACCGCTGTTTCTACTGCCTCAGCACCTGTATTCATAGGAAGCGCCATTTCTTTTTTTGTCAATTTGCAAATCTTCTCATACCATGGACCTAATTGGTCATTATGAAAAGCGCGAGAAGTTAACGTTACTTTATCTGCTTGATCTTTTAATGCTTGAATAATTTTTGGGTGGCGATGACCTTGGTTTACTGCGGAATAAGCGCTTAACATATCCATATATTTATTTCCTTCAGGGTCTTCTACCCAAATTCCCTCAGCGCGTGAAATAACAATTGGAAGTGGATGATAGTTATTTGCCCCATATTTCTCGGTTTGTTCAATTAATTGCTCTGTTTTTATTTCTGCCGCCATTAAACCTTTTCCTCCGTTTCACCGGTGAATTATGTACGTACATACCTATTGTAGCCGAGCCTGCAAAAAGAATGAACCATTATGAAAAAATCTTTTCAAAAAAAGCCTAGTTCCCGCTGTAATAGCAAGGCACTAGGCTTTTTAATCATCGTATTATTTCTTAATTAAATCTTCACGCTGAGATTGGTCAATCCACTCTTGAAGCTTGTCTTTTAATGTGTTAAAACCTTGTTGGCCATCAACTTCTGGTACAATTGCAGCAGCTTGACGCTTACGAGGTTTCTTTGGTTTAGCAACAGCCTGTTGTACAGGCGCTTCTTCCGTTGCGCGGATAGATAAACCAATTTTGCCAGCATTTTCATCAATTGATAATACTTTTACCTTAACTTCATCTCCAACTTTCAAATGATCGTTAATATCTTTTACATAACCATGTGTAATTTCAGAAATATGCACAAGACCTTGTGTATTTTCATCTAATGCTATGAACGCTCCATAAGGTTGAATTCCTGTTACTTTACCTGTTAATACACTTCCAGTTTCGATCTTTTCTGTCATGAAAACACTCCTAAGAAATAATTATTTTTATCTTCTATATACGCAATAAGAAATTATAGCACATTGTAAACATTTAATCAAAAAAGGTTTTCCTCAAAGTCTGATGGAAACGTTAACAAAATGTTTGAATAGGATTTTTTCAGAAAAAAGAATTTTATGATAGAATAAAAATGGGATAATGTCTAAATAGGAGAGGTGATCATTTTGAACACAATTGGCAGTACGATCAAAAATTATCGTGAGCATTTGAAAATGACGAAAGAGGAATTAGCTCAAAAAATAAGAGTAGGAATTCAAACCATTGAAAAATATGAATCGGGCGAACAAATTCCTAGTACTCAAACCCTTCTTAAATTGTCTACTGTTCTTGATATTCCTGCTTCTGAATTATTATTAGACCAACTAGATCAACATATTTAAAATTTCAAAAACACTGTATAGAATACAAAAAAATAGGAAATCAATATTATATAAGCTTTCTAGTATTCCCCCCTTTTTTGAAGTGGACAACCACATTGGTTTGTCCTCTTTTTTTTGGAAAAAATGTATTTGTAAGTGTTAAATAGGATTCTACTGGAGAAATTATTATCACTGACATATTAGCAGAAGGTGGGTTGAACACATGGAAGAGAAGGTTTTTTATCGTAATCAGCTAGTCAATGATATAAATATTTATTATGAACTCTATCCAAACCCTGATTCCAAAAAGACACTTGTATTACTTCATGGATTTCTTTCTTCCACTTTTAGCTATCGACGATTAATCCCTTTTTTAAACAAAGAATTTCAAGTGGTTTCAATTGACCTTCCTCCCTTTGGAAAAAGTGAGAAGAGCAGCAATTTTGTTTATTCCTATCGTAATCTTGCACAAACCGTAATTCAGCTTATTTCGGCACTTGATTTAAAAGAGATTACGCTAATTGGTCATTCAATGGGAGGACAAATTGTCCTAAATATCCTGCATCAACAGCCCGATATAGCCGAAAAAGCAGTACTTCTTTGCAGTTCATCTTATTCCAAACGCTCTAAACTACCTTTGATTATTGGCAGTTATATTCCCTATTTTCATCTCTATGTTAAGTTTTTCCTAGCACGTTCAGGTATCATGCAAAATCTTCAAAATGTCGTTCATGATCATTCCTTAATTAGTGATGAAATGCTGTTTGGCTATTTACAGCCCTTTTTAAAGGATGAAATTTTCCTTGCCTTAACAAGAATGATTCGCGACCATGAAGGTGACCTCTCAACTGTATTGCTCAAGCAAATTGCCCATCCCTGTTTATTAATTTGGGGTGAGTATGATAAAGTTGTCCCGCTATCTGTGGGGAAGCGTTTGAAAAATGATTTAAAGGAATCTGAACTGGTTATTTTGAGGGAAACAGGTCATTTAGTTCCTGAAGAACGTCCTGAGGATGTTTTTCAGCATATTAAACAATTCTTAGCATGAAAAAAACGACAGCCTGTGCTGTCGTTTTATATCGTACAAGAGTCGTTATCCTTTATCTGCAGAAGTTGATTAGCAATTTTAATACACTGTTCAAGAGGTATGATTTCTTCAAAGGAAAATTCATATATACTTTGTATTCTTGCAGCTAATGCCTCTGGATTGTCTAACTCATGAATGGCTTGGATGGTGTCTGCTATCTCCGTGTCATAATCTCCATTCTTTAATTTGAAAGGATCCCATTCATTTAATACATCCACAAATTGCAGATTTGTTTTCATTTCACTTTCCATATCATTCTCTCCTGCTTTTTTCTGTTTGGCGGTGGTAAACTGGTCTGTTGATTTCCACTCCAGGTACTTCGCTTTCCGCGGGCGGTCCGGGGAGCCTCCTCGGCGCTTAAGCGCCTGCGGGGTCTCCCCAGCCCCGTCCTCCCGCAGGAGTCTTCGTGCCTTCCGTTCCAATCAACAGAGTGCCAAAATTACTCACACAGCCTTCTATTTTAGGACATACTCAGCAAGTACTGTTTGAAGTTCATAGATGTTCAGGTTTTTGTTAAATTGTTTTTGAAGTGGGAGTGCGTTACCTGAAATCCAGATTTTTAATTCTGCGTCCAAATCAAAGCTTCCTGCAGTCTCAATACTGAAATGGGTAATACTTTTATAGGGAATGGAATGATATTCCACCTTCTTACCTGTTAACCCCTGCTTATCCACTAAAATCAGCCTTTTATTCGTAAATATAAATAAGTCTCTAATTAATTTATAGGCTTTTTCAATTCTTTCTTCACTCGCAAGAATTCTAGCAAATTCCCTTTGTGCCTCTCCAGGGTTTACCTCAGATGCATTTCCCATCATCCCATCAAAAATTCCCATCAAACCCACACCTTTCCTAGCCTTTTACTTTATTATACTCATTTATTCTTGTAATAAAAAGATAGGTGTGACTTCAAGCCCCATAGGATATTATTTCACTTTATTGGATTAAATCAACTAAATGTTCAAGCATTTGTTCCCCGGAAATCAGTGCTTCTCCTCCCCCTTGTGCAAATGAATCACTGCCTCCACCCTTGCCATTAATGAATGGAAGTGCTTCACCTATAACCTTTTTCATACTTGCCTTATCTGTGGTTCCCCTTGCACATACAAGTTGCAATCTATTCTCATTATGAGAAACAAATAATACGATTTTATCTTCTTCTTTTGCTATGATGTTTCGGGCTAATTTTTGTAGCTCCTGAATACTTCTGTTTTGAAACACATGACTGACAATTTTACTCTCCACATTGTCTAATAAGTTTTTTGCTTCATAGTGAAGCATTGTTTCTTTTGCATGTTCTAACTCTTTTTCAGCAGTTTTTGCATGTTCTAACAGTCGAA
The DNA here is from genome assembly GCF_013409995.1 of Neobacillus driksii. GTDB lineage: Bacteria > Bacillota > Bacilli > Bacillales > Cytobacillaceae > Neobacillus > Neobacillus driksii. The sequence goes on along the minus strand of NZ_JACCBX010000001.1, from coordinate 577,240 downwards.
CAACCGCAGGTTGCATCTCTTTCTCAGGAGCATTCAGTAGTTTCGTTAACTCCATTAGCACTTTATGTTTTTGGCTAAGCTGCTTTAAAACACGATTTCCGCAAACAAATTGTACTCGTGTTTTTTTCTTTTGCCTCTCCCAGTCCAATATTTTTATTGCCTGCACTTCACCAGTGGCTTTCGGATGAGTTCCGCCGCAGCCGTTGTAATCGAAGTTCGGAATAATAACAAGTCGAATATCCTCTTTTACTTTGGTCTCTTTTCGAAGATTATAATTCACTAACTCCTCTTCCGTTACCCACTTTGTTTCAATCGGCCAATTTTCGATAATGATTTGATTGGAAAGTTCCTCTACTCTGAATGCTTCAGATTCCAAAAGTTTCTCTGTTTCCAAATCAATTGTCAGCGTTTCATTCCCTAAATGAAAGCCTACTGTCTTGTACCCAAAAAGTTGTTCAAATGCGGCGGAGAGAATATGCTGACCTGCATGCTGCTGCATATGATCGAATCGTCTCTCCCAATCGATAACACCGTGTACAGCTGCGTTTACATCCTCTAATTCCGTTTCGAGGTAGTGACGAACCTCTCCCTCAACTTCCTCTACATTTACGACTTTAATGTTTTCAATTGTTCCAACATCATGCGGTTGTCCCCCGCCTGTCGGATAAAATGCGGTTTGATCCAACACAATATAGTAATTTCCATGTTCATCTATACTTTGTGTTACAACTTTCGCTGAAAATGTTTTTATGTAAGGGTCTTGATAAAATAATTTATTTTCCATGATTGCATTCTCCTTGTCTTTATAATAAGAAAACCTGTCCTTCAATTATGAAGAAACAGGCTTAAAACGTCTAATTTTCGGACTTATTTATTTCGCTTACCGTTTGGCTTGTTCATTTTTGAATTTCTATATTGTTGAAAACTGCCCATTTGTGGATAACCTTGTTGATAGCCTCCCATTTGCGGATAACCTTGCTGGTAGCCTCCCATTTGTGGATAGCCTTGCTGGTAGCCTCCCATTTGCGGATAACCTTGCTGGTAGCCTCCCATTTGCGGATAACCTTGCTGGTAGCCTCCCATTTGCGGATAGCCTTGATGATGGCCTCCCATTTGCGGATAGCTTTGATGATGGCCTCCCATTTGCGGATAGCCTTGCTGGTGGCCTCCCATTTGCGGATAGCCTTGCTGGTGGCCTCCCATTTGCGGATAGCCTTGCTGGTAGCCTCCCATTTGCGGATAACCGGATTGTCCAAAAAAGCCGCCTAGATTTTGTCTTTTTACCATTTATAATCGCCCCCTTACAGTCTACATGCTAGTGTATGTCCGACTGTTTGATAAGCTTAGATAAATGGCCTATTATTGGAGTTATTTTTTTAAAAAAATTAGCTGTCTTATGAGTAACGAATACAATTATTGTTCCTTAGAGATTTCACCACATGCAATCCCATCCCCAGAATCTCCTTCTGGCTGGGTCATTCCATCATCCTTCTCTTTATGTATCACAATGGTAGTTCCATCTTTTCTAATTAACGTCGCCCTGCCCTCTTTTAGAGTTACATTCGGAGCCATTAATTCGGCTTTTACTGTTCCGTCATCCTCAACAATTAAATTAGGAAGGTCGCCTGCATGCGCGCCCTCTGGGTGCAAAAGACCATGCTTTTTATCATCAGGATTTAAATCCTTTCCAGCTGATTTAAAGTCTGGTTTTTTACATTCACCCTTATCATGAATGTGAACGGCGTGCTCACCAGAAGGAAGTCCCTTTAAATCAAAGGTCAATTTGACTCCACTGGACACTTCTTGGACGTTAACTTTCCCGACAGAATCTCCCTTATCATTTATCATTTTCACATCAAGTTTTGTGATATCCTTTTCTAAACAACCCGTGAGTAGAATAAGTGGGATGATGATCCAAACTCGTTTCATAAATATCCCCCCTAAGATAGACATTTTTGTCATAGTTTTAACTTCGAGTGGAAAATTTATGTAAAAAAAAAGAAACAGCGGCTTAACGTTCACTGTTTCCTTGACTATGCTGAGACATTAATTTTTCTTCGAGTTCTTTCGCTTTCAAAGCTTCCCGTTTAGAGACCTTGATAATAAACCGCATGGTTAATAGGGCTCCAATCATAAAAATCAAAAATGTAATTGCTGCTGGGCCGTATTCCGATTTATCTTCTGGAAAGTATAGAAATAACGATAATACAAATGACTGGATCATCTTTTTCTCCCTTTCTTTAAAGGAATGTCACTAAATATTTATTATAGCAACAAAAAGTGTATCCCGCCATTATTTGAAATTTAGAGATTTACTTCAAGACCTTAATAGATTTTATTATTACATCTTCTTCAGGTTTATCCTTAGCGTCCACCGGAGTCTCAGAAATTTTATCAACAATATCCATTCCCTCCACTACTTGTCCGAAGACTGTATGGCGATGGTCCAGCCAAGGTGTGCCTCCTCTTTCTTCATAAGCTTCAATAATTTCTTTTGGAAATCCCGCTTTTTCCATTTCCGTTTTCATTGACGGATCTACTGATTTTTTCGTTACAATAAAAAATTGGCTCCCATTTGTATTAGATCCTGAATTAGCCATAGATAATGCCCCGCGTATATTAAAAAGATTAGTTGAGAACTCATCCTCGAACGGCGCGCCGTAAATACTTTCTCCACCTGTTCCGTCTCCATTCGGGTCGCCGCCCTGAATCATGAAGTCATTGATGACCCGGTGAAAAATTAGGCCATCATAATACCCTTCCTCACCATGTGTGACAAAATTCTCTACCGCTTTTGGAGCATATTCAGGGAACAATTTAATTTTAACGCTACCCATTGTCGTTTCTATTTCAACCAATTTTTCATTCTCTGAAACCTCATTTGAAAGTTGAGGATAAACTGCATTTTCCACTTGTTTGTTCCCTTCCTTTTCCTCTGTTTTTGAAGCATTACTCTTAGGAGCTGCTTCCTCTGTCTCTTTGCTTGTCCCACATCCGGCCAAGATAAGCATACCAATCAGTAACACTAACCAAATTTGCATTTTCTTCATAACTATCATCCCTCCATTTTATTAATTTAACCGATATTTTTGTTTTTTGCACTTCGTTTTTTATATAATAGGATAAAGGCTAGAGAAGATTGAGGAGTGGTTTTTTTGTCAGAATTGCAGATTGGTGAAATTGTTACCGGAATTTATAAAACTGGAAAATATATTGGGGAAATAACCGAAGTTCGTCCGCAGCATTATTTAGTCAGAGTTTTAGCTGTTATCAAACATCCTATGCAAGGAGATTTACATAATCCAAAAGAAGTGGATGTATTGATTTTCCATGAAAGAAAGGCTCTGTCATATAGGGAGCAAGCTAACATTCCAAAGCAAATGGTCAAGATTTTCACAGAGGAAGTACCTGACTATCAAGAGTCATTAAAACAAGCTGTTGAAAAAATGAAAAACGAGTTAACTGAAAAGGCATCGGACTGGGCAGAAATGAGTCTAAAAAGTATCGCGTCTTTAGAAAAAGATTATTTCAAATAAATAACATAAGGCCAAATCAGATTGAATGATTTGGCCTTTTATGCGAATTCATTTAATAGTTTTGAAAAATCAATGCGGTCCCCAATTGTAGTTGGTTTTGGCTTTTCTAAATAACGTTTATCCTTTTCAACAAGACGGAATATATTGTAAGTAGTCAACGCGTCATCAAGCGCTCTATGGTGCTTTCCTGTTCCCTCTTTACCATACTCCTGTACAGCTTTCCATAATCCTGTTTGGTTTTGGTCTCCAAAGAACCGTTTATACTCCATGGATAAATCTAATTCCGTTGCTTTAAATGGAAATGCCACGCCTGCTTCTAAACAATTATGCCTTAGTACCTTCATATCCATATTTCCCCAAGTGACAATGGTAGTTTCATACTGATTATTGAATTCTCCTAATTTCCGGACGAGTTCATAAAATGACATTCCCTGGTCAACCTGCTGCTGTGAAATATGTAAGAATGATTTACAGCGTTCAGATAGAATTGGGAATTTTTGTGGTGTTACATAGGACGAGAATTGCTCTGTAATTTGATCATCAACAACTGCCACGAGTCCAACCTCAATAATCTCGGCGAAAAAGTCCTTCATCCGGACATTTCGTTCAGGCATTGTAAATTCAAAATCAATAAAGATAGTTTGTCTCTTTTCCTTCATTTTTTCACCACCTTTTTCAGGTTTCTTACTACCATTATATAAAGAAACCTGTACAAAGTATTGTACTAATTCTCTATATTTCTTACATTATATCACGAAATCAACATAAATTTTTTAAATATTTTATCAATTGAACCAAAAAAAAGATGGAAAAAATCCCATCTCCTTTACCATCACTTTTTCAATTTAATAACTGCGATTGTACATCTTGAAATACAAATGAGTCGATCCTTTTCATCTGTAATTTTAATATCCCAAACCATTGTTGTTTTTCCTTGGTGCAGAATCGTTCCTACCGCTGTGACGGTTCCTTCGGTAATAGGTCGAACATGGTTGGCGTTAATTTCTAAACCGGCTGCTCCTTCTGTTTCTTTATCAACCAATTCAAAAGCACCAATACTCGCGACGGTTTCGGCTAGTGCCACGGAGGCACCACCATGCAATAAACCAAATGGCTGGCGTGTTCTTTCATCCACTGGCATAGTGGCAATAACTTTTCCTGGCTCTAAATGTGTTATTTCAATGCCTAATGTTTCAATTAATGTGTTTTTGATCATTCCTCTCTCCCTTTCATGCATTTTTTCTTTAAAATTTATATATTCTCTTTAACACTGGAATTTCCCTTTTATGTAAGTACAAAGAAAAAACAGCCGCGAAAGCTGTTTTTTTAATCTTAATAATAAGGTGTTCCATATCCAGGGTAACCATATACTGGAGGACCATAACCAGGATAACCATAATATGGTTGAGGATATCCATAGAATGGACGAGGATAAATTAAGGCACTTCCTAACAATCCGCCAACTAACCCACCTAAAAATGGCAGCCCAAAACCAATAAATCTTTGATCGTGTTTAGGATATGGACTTCGATGATAATACATTCAGCCAAACCTCCCCTTCGCAATACTTGCCTACACTATTTCATATGCGAATAGAGAGTGGATGGGTTGGGCAAATGGTTATTTTTCGATTGGTTCAAATCGTTCTACGAATAGGGCGAGTGTACGAGTCATTACACCCGTCGCTCCTGCAGGACCAAGCTCGTGTTCCTTAGATGTCGTAGCAGTCCCAGCGATATCCAAATGAACCCAAGGAGTCCCCTCGGTAAATTCCCCTATAAAGGCACCTGCTACAATGGCATGACCCTCACTACCAGGAGAATTATTTAAATCTGCTACTTTACTGTTTCTAACTCGTTCTTTATCCTTCTCAAACAACGGTAATTGCCACATCGGCTCGCCAGCTTCCATTGAGGCTTCTAGTACTTGTTCATACAATGTTTCGTGATTCGTCATCGCACCCGTTGTATGTAATCCAAGTGCCGTAATAACACCACCTGTTAAGGTAGCCACATCAACCAAATATTCCGCACCGTGGTGCTTCGCATAGGTGACAGCATCTGCTAACACAAGACGGCCTTCAGCGTCAGTATTTAACACCTCGATTGTCTTCCCGCTCATCGAGGTGATGACATCATCCGGCTTGAAGGCATTACCTGAAATCATATTATCCGTTGAAGGAATAACAGCGACAACGTTTTGTTCCGGTTTTAATTCTCCAATGATTTCCATGGCACCTAGAACGGCTGCGGCGCCTCCCATATCCGATTTCATACCGACAATGCCAGCTTTCGTTTTAATAGAATAGCCGCCTGTATCAAAGGTGATTCCTTTCCCAACCAGACCAATAACGTCCTGCCATTGTTCTTTCCCTTGGTACTTGAGAACAATCATTTTAGGAGGCTCTGTAGATCCCTGGTTAACAGCAAGAAAAGCCCCCATACCCAATTTCTCAATTTCCTCTTTATCAAGAATTTCAACTTCAAAGTCATATTTAGCAGCTAGCTCTCGGGCATATTCCGCCATGTCCTTCGCTGTAAGCAGATTGCCTGGAATATTTACGAGTGTACGAGCAGAGTTGGTGCCTTTTCCAAAAGCAAGACCTACTGTTAGCGAAGCAGAGATTTCTTCCTTATCCGCACTTTTACTATAGACTGTGATATTTTCGATTCTCTTTTCTGGCTCATTCGATTTTTGCTTGTAACCATGGAATTGGTAGGTGGCAAGAGAAAACGCTTCACTTACAGCATGTGCTGCTTCTTGTTCGTTTACTGATCCCGCTGTAAAGGAATCCAAAAGAACCCCACATTCTTGGAGCTTGCTAGCTTTTAACGCTTTAAACGCCTTCCCTAAAGCCTCACTCAGCCTCTCAAAGTTGAAGTCCTTTTCTTTTCCAAGACCCACAAACCAAATTCTTTTTGCTCCGATTTTTCCGAAGCTATGTACTTTGCTAATATTTTTAAACTTTGCTGAAATATCACCTGCTCTGACAAGCTCTCTTAATTGACCTTCAAATTGTTCATCCAACTTCTCTAAGGTACCCGTAAACTTTTCGGGTTTATCAAAAATCCCAATAAGCAATCCTTCGTGACTCTCTGTGAGGTCAAATTCACTTTTAACACCAAACATGGTATTTCCCACCTCCGTATAAATTACCTGTTCATTATATCGGAAAAATGAATATATTTCGACTTTCTAAGTATTTTATTACATTACTTCAATAAAAATAGCAGGCTATATGCCTGCACTATTTTCTCTCTGAACCAATATACTGCTGACGGAATACCTGCATGGATTTGTCTTCATTTAAGGCTTGTAACTCCGTTTCAGTAAGTTTTCCATTTCCCTGCTCTATAATATATACTTCGATTTCCTTTTTACCCCACTTGTTATATACGTCCTCAACAGTTTCATAATAAAGATCGACTTTATTTCCTTTGATAGCTCCACCTTTGTCTGCTACAACCCCTAACCCATATCCCGGAATGAATAGAATCGTTCCAATCGGAAAAACCGATAGGTCTGCGGCTACAGTTGAATATAAATCTCGTTTTACTTTGACTCCTGAATAGGTGATTCCATACTCAGGATGGTTTTCATTTTTACCTGTGGACTCATAACCTGCTGTATATCCTGTTGCGATTACTGTTTTTTTCGGATATTTCGACCAATCAAAGGCATCCTCTAGTGCTTTCGGCGACTCTGAGGTTGTGGCGTTGGAAGCTGCATGGGCTTCGAGTTCTACCATTTGTTTAATGAAAAGTTTAAGATCAATACCTGTGATAGATTGAATAGTCACTAGAATTGCCATCAGGAAAAGAACGGCCATCGCAAAACGCTTTGTCCAATTTTTCAATTTATTCATTTAAAATTTTCACTCCTCCCAAAATATTCATTTCCCAACCTGCAAGGAAATATTCAAAAAGAAGTAAAAACCTATACATTAAAAAAGCTTTTTACCTAAGGTACTCCGAAATCGGAGTAACCCAGGCAAAAAGCTTAAAACATTTGATATCCATTTTTTCGTAACATTTTGATTGTAACACCAGCAGCAAGCGCACCGGCTAACCCGCTAAGTAATATCAGGACATCTGCTGTTGCCAATGACCCAAATTTTTGACCAAGTTCTTGAAACGCTATTTTACTATTTGTTATATATTCGATAAATTTTACTTTATCAACGATAAATATAGCAATAATTGGATAGATAATTGCCATAATCCAGGACATTCTTAAAAGCATATTCAGTATAAAACCAATTCCAAAAAACAACACAAAGAATAATAAAATCGATATAATTAAAACAACAATACTCATCTGCATGGAAATACCTCCTTTACACATCCATTTATTAGTTTACTTAATGTCCAAATAGGAGTCAATCCTTACATATCAGAATATCGTTACCTAATACGAGGAAAAATATACAAAAAAAATAGCTTCCCGAAGTATCTCGTGGAAGCAGCTCTATAAAATTATTCCTGTTTCTTGCCAGAGCCCTCGCAGCAGGTACACGTTTCAGAACCCCCAAGCAGCAATTGAAAATATCCCGTACCTGAACAATAATCACAATTTTTAGTATCTAAACCAGTCGATTGCATTCTAATCAGCCCCTTAAATTATTATTTAAATTTTCTGATAATATATCAAGAATCTAACAGAAAGGAAAGGACGAAATTCAATCAAATTCAGATGAGAAAACGGATACATCATAAGTTTTCTTTCATTTCCTCAGTGTGACTTAAATTATCTAAAAATTAGAAAAATAATTTATAGGCACTATAGTTAAACTGATCACCAGGGTTTAGCCCATCATATCCAGGCTTGGTAAATGTGAGACTTTGTTTGATAAGATAATGCAGCATAATCGAAGCCTCTTTTTCCTGAAGGAGATCTTCAGGTGCAATAAACCTTGCCTCATACAGTTCATTTTCCTGATGTTGGATTTTCCCTTCATCTAATGGTTCGAGTAAAAAGACGAGCATATTATCACTAATTTCTTCTGAAATGACCCCTGTTCTTAGCCCAATCAATCCTTTAACAACGCAATCTATACCAGTTTCTTCCTTTACCTCCCTAACTACTGCTTCATCTGCCGTTTCACCTTCGTCTACAAATCCTGCAGGCAGTGACCATTTTCCCTTTAGACCACCATAACGCTTTTTAACAACCAGCCAATGTCCCTGAGAAGATTTAACTAACCCGCCCACTGCTAACCAAACCTTTCCTCGCTTCGCTTTATTACTCATTGTAAAGCCTCCTCACCCTGCCTATTTATGTTTTATAGTATCAAAAAAAGGACAGATTTCTCTGTCCTTTTTTCAAATTCCTATTTAGAAAACATTAAATTTACCCTTTTTTAATACAAGCCCTGCGCCGCCAATCATGTATAGCGAACGATTATCGACCACTTTTTTCATAAAGGACGCCTTAGCACCAGTTACTTTTTTTCCAAACACAACTCCAATGGCATCGTCATGACCAAGTGAACAAACGGTTCCTTTATTATCAAACGTAAAGGTTTCAAGGTCCTGCTTTCCTCTTACCAATGCAGCTATGTTACGAGCAACGACTTCACCCTGCTGCATAGCAATTTGTGCTGTAGGAGGATATGGGCGATTGATTTCTTCATTGATTACAAGTGAGCTGTCCCCAATAATGAACACATCATCAAATCCTGGTACACGTAGGTCAGGCTGAACTTTCACACGACCTCTCATTGCTTCAAAACCTGATTTCTCAATGATTGAATTCCCACGTACACCAGCAGCCCATACTACGGTTTCTGCCTTAATTTCACGTGGTTCTTCCTCACCTTTTGCTACGATGATCCCATCTGGAGTACATTCTTTAATTGCGGTCCCGATTAAGAATTCTACCCCTTTACGCTCTAATTGTGATACAGCGTAGTTAACTAGTTCAGGATCAAACCCTGGCAAAACAGTTGGTGCTGCTTCTACACAGAGAATTTTTACTTTGTGAGAATCTACATCATATTCGTGACATAGCTCAGGTATACGATTTGTTAATTCACCTAAGAATTCAATACCTGTAAAGCCTGCTCCGCCAACAACGATAACCAAACGATTGTCATTCTTTTCTTCTTCCATGTTATAAGTGGCAAATTGATACTCAATATGCTCACGTAATTGACGTGATGAATTTACATTGGTAATTCCAAAAGCATATTCCTTTAATCCCTTAATTCCAAAGGTTTCAGGTTCTCCACCAAGAGCAATAACGAGATAGTCATACTCAACTTCACCTTTTTCTAAAATTACCTTTTTCTCTTCTTTCTTGATTTCTACAACTGTATCCTGTACAAAATCAACCTTACTTCTATCAATAACATCACGTATATCATAACGTACACGGTCATGATGCAGTGTTCCTGCAGAAGCCTCATGCAGCCAAGTCGTTTCATAATGGTAATCATTTTTATTAATTAACACGATATCTGCTTCATTCACACCAACAAGCTTTTGCAACCTTACAGTTGTCATTAGCCCGCCATAACCCGCACCAACAATAACAATTTTTGGCTTTTTCAAAGTGATCACTTCCACCTTTTTTATTTAGAGTATTATACTTGTTCTTATCTTCCTCAGCTTGCTACTTTTTTATTTTCTTTAGAGGAAAAAAGTTTGTGATATAATTCACGTACAACGACACAAAAGTTTCCCTTTTTTGTCACAAAAAATTAACATCTATCCTCAATCCATATTATGCTAAAGTCTTCACATTATCAAGTGATTTATATAATTATTTTTATAAAAATAGTTTTAAATTTCCCTTGATTAACTACTCTGAATATTCCCCAAAAGTTGTGAGGATTTTATGTTTTTGTGATATTATAAGGAATGGAGTCTGTTACTACATAAGTAAGGGGGATACAGCGTGCAAGAAAATCAAAAAGTTTATGATATTACCATTATCGGGGGCGGTCCTACCGGTCTTTTTACAGCCTTTTACGGCGGAATGAGACAAGCTTCTGTAAAAATTATTGAAAGCCTGCCACAATTAGGTGGTCAATTATCGGCACTATACCCTGAAAAATATATTTACGATGTTGCAGGGTTCCCAAAAGTCCGTGCACAAGAACTAATTAATAACCTAAAAGAGCAAATGGCTAAGTTTGAACCAGCTGTTGCCTTAGAGCAATCGGTCGAGAAATTGGAAAAACAAGAGGACGGTACTTTCAAATTAACAACCAATTCGGAAATTCACTATTCAAAAACAGTTATTATAACAGCAGGTAATGGTGCATTTCAACCACGCCGTTTAGAGCTTGAGAGCGCAGCACAATATGAGAAGAAAAATCTTCACTACTTTATTGATGATTTAAACAAGTTTGCAGGTCAAAAGGTTGTCGTTTTCGGCGGCGGCGATTCAGCTGTGGACTGGGCATTAATGTTAGAACCTATCGCAAAAGAAGTAACGATTGTTCACCGAAGAGATAAATTCAGAGCACACGAGCATAGTGTTGAGAACTTGCATAACTCTAAGGTAATCGTTAAAACTCCTTTTGTACCAGTGGAGTTAATCGGAGATGACAGTGGTATAAAACAAGTGGTTCTTACTGGGGTTAATGGTGATGGCAGAGAAGCAATTGATGTTGATGCTGTTATTTGTAACTATGGCTTCGTTTCCTCACTAGGTCCAATAAAAGAGTGGGGCTTGGCAATCGAGAAGAATTCCATTGTCGTAAATTCTAAAATGGAAACAAATGTACCAGGAATCTATGCTGCTGGAGATATTTGTACCTATGAAGGGAAAGTAAAATTGATTGCCTGTGGATTTGGTGAAGCGCCAACAGCTGTTAACAACGCGAAAGCATTTATCGATCCAAAAGCAAAAATCCAGCCTCTTCACAGTTCATCTATGTTTGGCAAATAAAAGCAAAAGGCGCCATTTACGGCGCCTTTTCTTATTTATTAACATTCTTCTGGTGTACCTGTTGCTGTTGCTGTTCTAAACGATGAACCACAGCCACAAGACGCGATTGCATTAGGATTTTCAATCGTAAATCCGCCGCCCATCATGGATTGCTTATAATCAATTTTTGTACCATTTAATATAGGGGCATCCTCTTTGGCCACCAGAATTTGAATTCCATGCTGAGCAAAATGAAGATCGTCTTCCTTCACTTCATGGTCAAACCCCATTCCGTATGATAAACCACTACAGCCGCCACCCTTTACACTAACGCGTAATAGCGCGCCTTCTTCTTCATTATGTTTCATCATTTCTTGTATATGAAGAGCCGCAGCTTCCGTTAAAATTACAACATCATTACTCATTCATTACTTCCTCCTTTATTTGAGGTCTTTCTTATAGTATATACACTGTTTCAACATGACTCAACTAATACGTTTCTAATGAGTATTATATGATTAGAATAAAAAAAGGAAGCAATTTACGCTTCCCTTAGTTGTGCTGCAATATATTAAAACATTGGATTTTCATCTAAGTAGTGGTAAATATTTTCCACAAGTTCTTCAGGGGTTTTGCCTGTTACAACCTCACCATTTACAAGTGCAAAAAGGGTGGAAGCACATTTTCCGCAATACCCAAGACATCCATATTCAATGATATCAAGATTCGGGTCTTTTTCTAACCTTTCCAGGGCTTTTTGAGCACCACTGGCGAGATTACTCATACAAAATTCAATAATTGGCATAAACATGGGTATCACCTCTCCATAACATATTATCCTACTATCTTTTTTGCGTTACGTCAAATACCATGTTTTATGTCGAAATGTCAATAAAATTGTCATATGTGTTGTTATTTTGTCATAATTCAGCTATACTTTTAATGGATTTAAAGACTATATTACTATCATTTTTAACTTAAAATATCGACATGATTACTGGTTTACAAAGGGGAAATAAAAATGAAAAACCTTGTAATTCTCGGTGGCGGTTACGGCGGAATGAAGATATTGAGTGAACTTCTTCCAAACCATTTACCTGAGAATGTAAGAATTACACTTGTTGACCGCGTACCATACCATTGCTTAAAAACTGAATATTATGCCTTGGCGGCAGGAACTGTTTCGGACAAGGAGCTGCGCGTTTCTTTTCCTGAGCATCCTCAATTAGAAATTAAATATGGTGAAGTTACAGGAATAGAAAAAGATAATAAAAAGGTCTTGCTAAAAGACTCCGAGCCGATTTCCTATGATGACCTAATTATTGGTCTGGGTTGTGAAGATAAGTATCACGGCGTCCCAGGCGCTGAACAATACACCTACAGCATTCAAAGCATTGAAAAATCCCGTCGTACGTACTCAGTTCTAAACAATTTAGGACCTGGGTCAGTAGTTGGCATCGTAGGAGCAGGTCTTAGTGGCGTAGAGCTTGCCAGTGAATTAAGCGAAAGCCGCGGCGACCTAAAGATTAAACTATTTGATCGTGGCAAACACATTCTTCCGGCATTTCCAGATCGTTTAAGTAAATATGTTGAAAATTGGTTTCAAAAAAATAATGTTGAAATCATCAACAACTCAAATATCACCAAAGTTGAAGAGAATTTACTCTATAATCATGATGAACCCATCCACTGCGATGTGATTGTTTGGACCGCTGGTATCCAGGCTAATAGGGTTGTTCGTGAATTAGGGGAAGAAATGGACCGTTCAGGAAGGCTCATCATTACGCCACGTCATCATTTACCGAATGATGAGCACGTTTTTGTGTTAGGTGATTGTGCTAGTCTTCCACATGCCCCTAGTGCTCAATTAGCAGAGGGACAGGCGGAACAAATCGTCGAAGTGTTGAAAAAGCGCTGGAATGGCGAGGAGCCGCCAGCTGAATTCCCAACGATTAAGTTAAAAGGTGTTCTTGGTTCACTTGGTAAGAAACATGGTTTCGGGATGATGGCCGACAGAGCGATAACCGGTCGAGTGGCACGCCTCCTAAAATCAGGTGTTCTTTGGCTCTACAAGTATCATAATGGATAATGAAAAAAGGCATTCCAGTTTACATGCTGGAATGCTTTTTATATGGATTTATAGCCACATCTTTCCAACTCAGTAAATATTGTTTTTAAGCGCGGGTTTCCTTCGCCCACAATTTTATTTTTAATCACAACCACTGGATAAAACAGATCTTCTTCAATAACTCTCTTTGCAAAAGCTTCTTTTTCGCTTTCTTGAGGCGGTTGATAAATATCAACATAAGTCATCTTGAATGGTTGATTAGGAAACTTTCTTGAAATTGCCGCCTCAAGCCATTCAAATGTTTCCTTTGAGGAGGGTAAATTTACACAGCTTGGACATAATTGTTCTGCACCATAAAGGATAATTTCAACTGTAAAATTAATCATTCCATCAATCCTGCCTTTTTCTTTTATTTTACATCATTTAAACTATTAAACATAAAAATATGGTTGTAAATGTGCTAATTCCCATTTCATGAGAATGGATTTTTCCCTTCAATGACATTATAATATAAGGTAGGAAGGAGACGATAAATATGGCAGAACAAGTACAAGAAATGTTTGAGCAGGTTCAGGAAGTATTAGATAAATTACGTCCATTTCTTCTTCGTGATGGAGGAGATTGTGAGTTAGTTGATGTTGAGGATGGTATTGTTAAACTTCGTTTACTAGGTGCATGCGGCAGCTGCCCAAGCTCAACAATTACCCTAAAAGCCGGAATCGAAAGAGCACTTTTAGAAGAAGTTCCTGGCGTTGTCGAAGTAGAACAAGTATTTTAATAAAGATAAGAAGCGATTGCTGCAATGAGCAATCGCTTTTTTTATTACTAGACTGTGGTAAAGAAGCAAATTTTGATTTGCACCTCTGTTGATTGGCGCGGAAGGCACGAAGACTCCTGCGGGAGGACGGGGCAGTGGAGACCCCACAGGCGCTTAAGCGCCGAGGAGGCTCCACGGACCGCCCGCGGAAAGCGTAGTGCCTGGAGCGCCAATCAACAGACTAATTTAACAAAGCGATTACCTAATCAGCAGCCAGTCTAGTTGAGGGATATTCAAAGGTTTTAATGGGGCACCTACAGTATGATAAAAATGACCCAAAAAGCGTTCGTACTCTGTGGATTGTTTTAACATCTTACTTAACCGTTCTTCTAAAAGCTTCTTTTCCTGCTCAGACCGAGTGATATAATAATTCTCAATACATTCAAAGTAATGAAGCGGAAACAATAAACGTGAAAATAATAACCTCCATGAAAAAGAGGATAAAGGGGCAATACTTTGATAATCAACGAAAAACTGTCTAACATCAATCTCGTAGGTTTGTGTGTTTCGGAAGTATCGTTCTCTCGTCCATTCTGCTAAATCACGGCTCCGATGATCAAATACCCAATCAAATGGGTCCTTAATGTAATAATTAGCTCCCCAAGAAGCATTTGAAAAACGTTCATGACACACCGTTCCGCTATCCGATTCTTTTGGCTCATCGTCTAGTTCTGTGTCCACTAAGTATTGAATCGCATTTTCAGTTAAACCAATATAGTATGGAAACGAATCGATAAACATCCTTTCAAAATCATCCTCAGGTGTTTGGAACATTAGTTCGCTCCAAACCTTTTCAATTTGATCAAGACGCTTTTCCCATAATTGCTTCCATTGTCCAATTCTGCTTGATCTATCAATTTTGAATGGGACCGTTTTACCTCGCTCATGGAATTTAGCTAACTTTCTTCCTAGTTTCACTTTTGCGTGTTGTTCTGTTTGGCGATTTGCCAGGACACAATATTGGTGATCTTCCCAGGATGTAATAAATCCACCCTCTTTGGATTGTAGAAATGCTGGCACATGGGAATCCCCCGTATTCCTTAAATGTTCAGCAATTTTCTCTAGTTCATTAATATCCTCAGCGTCCCTTCCATCAGCCTTTGCAACCAAATAAAGCCAGCCATTTCCTCTAAGCGCGTCGTAGGAGTCTAGTTTTACATATTCATCGACTTGTATTCCATATTTATTTTCAAGTAATTTTTGTAGCACTCTTCCACCTCTTCTCTTTTCCACTCTTATGTCATATATATGTAGTAGCCCAAAAAACTTGTTGTCTTCTTGCGTAAAAAAGTATAAGAAAAACGTTATAGGAGAAATCTGTAAGAAGGGTGATGGTTCATTCGTTCCTTTTCAAAAAAACGAGCATATTGTAAAAATTAAGAATAGTAAAAAATTCCAAAGAAAAGGTGATAAATGGATGGCAGAAGATAAAAAAATGGATTTAACAGAAGAAACTGCAAGAAGATGGATCAAAGAAAGAGGCGTAGAAATTCAGGATATCGCTGATTTAGTCTATTTTTTGCAGGAAAAATACCACGAAAACTTAAAAATGGAAGACTGTATTGCAAATGTTGAACGCGTCATATCAAAACGTGAGGTCCAAAATGCCATCATAACGGGAATTCAACTTGATATGTTAGCTGAGAAAAACATGCTCGAAGAACCTATCCAATCTATTATTAAAACAGATGAAAGTCTTTACGGTGTTGATGAGATTCTTGCACTATCCATCGTGAATGTGTACGGATCTATTGGCTTTACAAATTATGGTTATATAGATAAGCAAAAGCCTGGAATATTAGCCCGTTTAAATGATAAATCAACCGGAGAATGCCACACATTTTTGGATGACATTGTGGGAGCCATTGCCGCTGCAGCCTCTAGTCGTCTTGCTCACCGAGCAGCTCATGTAGAATAAAGCATATTTAGAAAAGGATGGAGAGCTCCATCCTTTTCTTACGGCTCCCATTGGTCTAATGAATCAATGGTATATGTAGGTTTTTTGTCATAGCCTGCAAGTAATTCCTTCGTTGTGACACCCGTGTGCACTAATAGTGTATCAAGCCCTGCATTCATCCCCGCTAGAATATCGGTATCATAATAATCACCCACCATAAGTGTTTCTTCTTTAGGTGTGCCCAATACCTTTAATGCCTGCTCCATTATAATCGATTCCGGCTTTCCAATAAACGTCGGCTTAGTTTGTGTTGAAACAGAAATTACAGAGGTTAATGATCCATTTCCAGGGACTAAGCCTCTTTCCGTTGGTATCGCTATGTCTCCGTTTGTAGAGATAAACGAAGCACCATTGCGGACAGCAAGACAGGCTACGGCTAACTTTTCATAGCTAATCTCGCGGTCAATACCAATGACAACATATTCTGCATCCTCAGCGGCAAATAAGAATTTCTTTTCCTCCATAGCGATTCGAAGACCTTCCTCACCTATAACAAAAACGGACGCATCCTGCTTTTGGCTATAGATATAATTCGCTGTCGCTTGACTGGTTGTAAAAACAAGGGCCTCTTCGGCAGGAATATCAAAATCTCTGAGCTTTTGAGCAACCTGAGCGGGAGTGCGGGATGAATTATTGGTAACGAATAAATATGGAATCCCCTTTGCCCTTAATTTTTTGACAAAGTCTCCTGCTGCTTCGATCTTTTCGGAACCTTTATACATTGTTCCGTCGAGATCAATTAAATAACCTTTATACTTTTTCATGCTAATCACCCCTACATGTATCATATCCGATAATTAAAAAGGACCGCAAACGCGGTCAGTGATATATTATATAAATGCCGATACAGGACCGAGTTCATTCTCAAGATAGTCTCGGACGTTTTTTGGAAATAAAGCCACATCTTCAATAAGGCTAGAGAACTGATTAAGAAGTTCTGTATGGTCAATCTCCGTGTAGAGCTGGACGAGTACCTTACGATATTGGACAAGCGTTTTTAAGCTTGTACCTGTTTCCTTGGTAACAACCTTTTCATCAATTAATATTTCAATGATATCTTCATAACTGCCAGGGTCTCTCATAATAAACCCATCAATTATTGCATTACCTGCATCTAACACTGATTCAATTATAAGATGTGTAATCCGTTCTAATGCAGCTTTTTCTATCGGTGTGGACCAGTCTACCTGGCTAGAAAATAGGCTGATTTGTTTTTCTAGAAACACCAATGTGGTCTCCAACTTTCCGCGGTCTACAAAATACATTTCATCCACTTCCTTATTTGTTATCACTCATGTTGCAATTTCATCAAAAAACATTGCTTGACCGGCTTAAAAAATTACCCTGTGCTAAGTTGCATTACACTCTTAACTTTTTTCATGTAACGGCAATCCATTGATTCCATCCCTCTCAGAAACACATCCGACAATAATAAGTATATTGTAACACAATTTGCCAAAAACCGTTTTTGTTTGAGTTAATTTTTAGCAATATTCTATTATCGCCAAATATTCCCCCATTTCCTGATTATTTGGTAATATAAAGAGGTTGAATAAACTAACTAAAGGAGAACTTTACATGGCAGAACGTTATTTTTTATATGATGATACAGAAGATACAAAGACACGATTTGTAAGCTTTGTTGGTGACAACCAGCGATTTGATTTGGCGATTGTTAAAACGGATCGTCATTATGGAAAGCATCTTGTACTTGATTTACAAGGGAGTCGCTTTGCAATTATTGGTGAGGATGACTTGAATGAGGAAGGCTATTTAGAATACGCTTTCCAGTTAAATGAAGAGGATGCCGAAGAATTACGTTCCTTTTTATTAGAACTACTATAATTTTTTATCACTCCTTACAACATAATAAAACAAAAGGAGTGATAGTATGGCGGAAAAAGAATCTAGAAGCTATTTTGACCTTTCGAATGTTGAGAAACAAAAGAACTTTCTGACCGCAGAGGAATTTCCCGATGGTCCTTTTGGATCTCCCATTCGTAATGATGAGCCTGTTCAAAATAAAAGCACCCCTTGGCAAGAAGGTCAGCGATATTATAGCAACTTTAATTACGAAAATAAAACCTTTCATCAGGATATCCCTCGTCAAATGGAAGGGGCACACCCGACACATGACGACCCCGATAAAGAGGAACAACCACCTTATACGCACTAAAGCCTCAGCACGTTAACCCGCACTGAGGCTTGGAGATACCACATTAAAGGCTTGCCGTTTTGGCCAGCCTTTTTTTATTACTTTTTGACTTTTTTCAAAACAAAATAGGCACAGCCAAAATTACAGTATTCATACAAATATTCACTTAATGTACTGATTTTGGTGTCAAATGTTGCTTTTTGATTCTGATCCTCAAAAAAGCCTTTCAGCCGGAGCTGTCCATATCCCCAATCCCCAACAATATAATCATATCTGGATAATATATCACTGTATCTTGCCTTTAGAGCCTCCTCATTAAAGGCATCTCTATGTTCCTGCACGATTTCATACGTGGCACCGTTTAAACTGATCATGTTATCACCTCAAATTTACCAGTAAATCTTTCTTTCATTATAACCGATTCACCATCAATTACTAAGAAAAAAAATGAGTTATTTGGCTATTCTATAAAAAGGAGGTGCTTAAAGTGAAAAAATGGTCGATAATGATTGTTTTTTGTTTATTCCTAACAGCAGCAGGATGCTCAAGGGATATGGCCAATCGTGATGTGTATAAAGAAAGCGGAGATACCATAAATGTCAATAACAAACGTGAAGAGCTTTATAATGAAGGCGGCGGTCAGGGTGCTCGCAATGTGAGCGATGATTATGGCTTTGTCCGTCATCAAAGAAGCCCGATCCAGGGGGACAGGGGCGGAACTGCACACTACGCAGCTATAGATCGTGAACAAGTCGCTAATATTATTAGTCAGTTAAGTACTGACATACCGAATGTAGATGATGTTGCCACTCTTGTAACCGATCAAGAAGTTCTCGTTTCATACGATACAGATTCTAAAGACCGTAATCAGACAGCCGACCAAGTAAAGAGAACGGCTATGTCTGTTGTCCCTAGGTACTATCATGTTTATGTATCAGACAATACAAAATTAATGCGTGATGTGGAAAATCTGGCAAATTTAGATTCAACTAGTCACAATGCCAGAAATTTAGTGAATGGTTTAATTACCCAAATGAAGAAGTCACCACAAGGCAATCGTATGAGCGATAGTGAAGACGAAAACGGTGCTACCGCTGATGATACTATGAATACAAACAATCGCTAACAAAAAGAGTTCAGCCCAAGTGGACTGAACTCTTTTTATTGTCTAGCTGCAGCACATAGGGGCTGCAGCTTTTTCATTCTACGCTTCTTTTGCTTCTGCTTCGCCAAGCAATTGTTTGTGTTTTGCAGCAGCATTTACTTGTTCATCTGCATGGTAGGATGAACGGACCAATGGACCCGCTTCACAATGACTAAAGCCTTTTGTGAGGGCTATTTCACGTAATTCAGCGAATTCCTCCGGGCGGTAATATTTTTCAACCTTTAGATGGCTTTTAGATGGCTGTAAATATTGTCCTATCGTCATGATATCGACATTATTCGCTCTTAAGTCATCCATTACTTCAATAATTTCTTCTTTTGTTTCGCCAAGTCCAACCATTAAACTTGATTTTGTTGGTATCGCAGGCTGCATTACTTTCGCTCTTCGTAAAAATTCTAATGAACGTTCATATTTTGCACGCGCTCTTACTCTTGGCGTTAGTCGTCTTACGGTTTCGATATTATGATTTAAGATGTCGGGTTTTGCATCCATTAACAAAGCTAAATTTTCTTCTTTACCACCCATATCTGAAGGAAGAACTTCAATACTTGTAAAAGGATTTTTTCTTCTAATCGCCCTAACGGTTTCTGCAAAAACAGCTGCCCCGCCATCTTTTAAATCATCCCGGGCTACCGCAGTAACGACGACATGTTTTAAGTTCATTAATTGAACTGAATCTGCCACTCGTTCTGGTTCTGCCAAATCTAATTCTGTTGGCAGTCCTGTTTTCACTGCACAAAAACGACAGGCACGTGTACATGTATCACCGAGGATCATGAAGGTAGCTGTTCTTCTCTCAGCCCAACATTCGTGAATATTAGGGCAGCGCGCTTCTTCACATACCGTATGTAGATTTTTTTCACGCATCATTTGTTTTAAGCCTGTATAATGTTCATTCGTATTTAATTTTATTTTCAACCATTCTGGTTTTCTTAAGTATTCACTATTTCTGCTCACTTTTTCCACCCCTATAAATGAGTTTGCACCTTGTCACTTTACCATACTTTTTGTCACAACAACAAGCAGACCAACTTCGAAAAACTTTTTCCAATTATTGTCCATAATGAAATCTCCTAGAATTCATAAACTAAAAGCGTACAATAATCGGAAGGAGGATTCCTGTGCGGGCATTTCTGATAATTGGAACAATCCTCTTATTTATGAGCTTTTCTCTCAGGGATGCTCATGCTAAAGGTCCTGATGAATATCAGGAAAGAATGAAGCTATACAAAAAGGTTGAAACCGTTACACTTATTCCTTGGTATTACTTAGCCGCCGTGGACCAGTATGAAAGGACTATTCGGCAGGTTCGCAAAGATTTGCCTAAGGCGGAAAGTGTAATTGGCATTTATTTTACTCCTGAGAAATGGGCTGGACCAACTAATCCTAATCCCCAAGAAGAAAACCCAGCAATTATCCAATTTTTCAATGGTATGGGCGTCGATGGGGATGGAGATGGAAAAGCCAGTTTAAAGAGCGATGAAGATGTTTTATATACTTTCGCCAATTATCTTCTCTCATATGGAGTAGACGACGATAACATTAAAATTGGGTTATGGAATTATTATCACCGCGACAAAACTGTTGGCATTATAGCCGGAAAGGCGAAGATTTACCGCCATTTTGGCCGGATAGATTTAGATACCCATGTATTCCCACTGCCATTACGCAGCAATCATAGTTATCGCAGTACGTGGGGCGATGCAAGGGGCTGGGGCGGCAGAAGAATGCATGAGGGTACCGATATTTTTGCAGGTTACGGTGTTCCAGTTCGTGCTACAAACTATGGCATAGTGGAAATGAAGGGCTGGAATAAGTTCGGCGGCTGGAGAGTTGGAATTCGTGATATTAATAATACGTATCATTATTTTGCTCATCTTAGCGGTTTTGCTAAAGATTTAAAAGTAGGTCAAATTGTTCAACCCGGGACCTTAATTGGCGGTGTCGGCAGTTCAGGGTATGGACCTCCGGGGACATCGGGAAAATTTCCGCCGCACTTGCACTATGGTATGTATAAAGATAATGGTTACACTGAATGGTCCTTTGACCCAACCCCACATTTACGACTGTGGAAACAGCAAGAAAGACAGGCATTAAAATCGAAAAAATAGGACTGTCATTTTGACAGTCCTTTTAATTCTGAGGAGAGGGTATTTCAATGGATGGTGTAACACCATTTCCCCCATTATTATAAAATTGTGGTACATCGCCCTGTATTAATCTTCCGCCTACTGGAATATTTTGCTCTAATTTGGTGATTTCCGTTGCAAACGGGGTAATAATTTGCACTGAAACCTCAAGATGGATTGCCACATCAATCCATGTATTATTAATCCCCATGGGTTTTGGGTTAATTTTCACATCTGGACGTACTTCACCAATTGCATGAAACCTAACAGGTATTTTAGGACCTAAATTTCCCAACAAAGCCATATTGGTTGCTTGACCAAGCGGGACATTCCACACTATCCCATCCTGTTGCTCTGTATTTACCTCAATATCGACATCCGTTAATTTCTCTAGTGAATCAAGATCTCCTTTTTCTGCTGCATTTAAGTTTTTCTGTATTTCATTGGTGATTTCAGATAATTTCTGATTTATGATTTCCGTTTTTAAACTGGCACTCGGCTGCGCACCATTTTGACCAGCTTCAACGGCAATAACATCTCCCACTTCTACCGTTTTTTTATTAATTGCCTTATTGATAACCTGTGATGCAATTTGCTTGGTTTTTGATTCCGCATATCTCATTAAGGATGGTTCAATTCCCTTGTTGACCAGCCATATTCCCATTGCAGTAGACAATATAAAAAAGACAAACGATAATAACAAAACGTATCGGAAAGGTAACGGTCCCCGTTTACGGTGACGCACACGAAACTTAGCCAAAAATCATCCCCCCTTACATGTTATATGTATGCGGGAAAGGGATGAACTAGCCTATAAATTTATACTAGCTGGCCTGGCCGAAGAAAACGGCAGCGCCTTGCCCAAAGGCGGCAGGCATCGAGTGAGCCGGTGCATAAGAAAAAGCCTGCACGAATGCAAGCTTTTCATACCATTTTCAACAGAGCGTCTTTTCCGAGCATTCCTTTTGTAATACCAATTGCTTCTGCCTCGTCTGTGACTGACTCCATTGGTGCGTTAAGTAGCTGTTCAATCGTTCTTACCCCCACTGCTCTAGCTGCAATGATTTTACGATCCTTTAACTTTTCATTTAATAACCCCACATCTAAAGCACCGCACATAATATATCCCTTATCATTGCTTATGGAGAGCAGTGTAGTTTTCGGCAGTAAGACAGTAACAGCCAAGAACGTGTGACCATTAATCTCTACCGGTGATAACTCTATCAATTTACACACTCCCTTCCTCACTATCAACGTATGAAAGCGAGAGAAAAAGCGTGTATACATTCTAGGACTACTTTTCTAATTTCCATTTCAGTAAGTCCCGTAAAAATTCAGGAAGAAAATATTCCTTTTTCTTTTGTGGAAAAATTTCTTTGAAAAAGTGTCCGAAGGTAAACATATCTGGTACCGCAATGGTATAGGTTTGGTTTAAGTCTAATTCTTGCCCATTGATAAAGATGTCACTGTTTTCATTAAAGCTAATCCTGTCATATATACTTTCTCCCATCACTGTTCCCCTAAAACCAAGCCCGACTACCTGCTGGTCTGCCCAGTCTTCACCCCTTGTTTCAAGCAATACCTTCTTTAATTCACTGCCTGTAAGTTCAATTTTACAAGGATTAATTGGATGTGGACAAATGGAGAGCACATCATATAATGTCACTTTACTTGGTAAGGGACCTAAAATAAGACCTCCATTAATAAATGCACAATCTGCCTTGCACCATTCTCTAAGTGCTTGGCAAAGGAGCTGGGCAAGCTCAGCTTTCTGAAACGGTTCATGTGGGTGGTATTCCTTTGGAGATTTGGTGATTTTTTGATTTAACAATTTCTTTCCTTTTCGGTAAAGTTCTTTAGAAATAGCTTTCTCATCTGGTACTGAAGGAAGTTCCATCACATTATATAATAGTGCTTGTTTGCCAATGGGTTTTCTCTCATCAACTTGAATGCAAACATACCCGACATATCTTCCATGCTTACCAGCCCCGGCAAGCAATGTCTGTCCCACCAACTTGCCCTCAGGAAGTGTATGGTGAGTATGACCTCCTAGAATAATATCGACCTCTGGAAATTCTCTTGCAATTTGTTCATCATGGTTAAGTCCGAGATGAGAAAGCAGGACAATGATATCTGATTGATTCCTCAGCGTCTGAATCCAGCTTTTCAATTCTTCAATCGGTTCTGTAAGGTGCCATCCTAATAGCTCATAAAGAAGCGAAAAATTGGCTGTTAATCCAATCACACCAATCCGCGTACCCTTTTCGGTTTTATAAATCTTGTATGGTTTTAGCCACTCTGGATATTGCTTGTTACTGTTATAGAGGTTAGCCAGGACAACATCAAATTTCCTGTTGTCATACAAATGATTCAGACCTTCATAAGGGAAATTAACTCCCTCATTGTTACCAATCGTAACTGCAGTATAGCCGCTTTCATTTAACAACTCAATATTCCCTTGCCCCTGGGTTCCTTCTGAAAGCGGGTGCCACCTGTCAATAAAATCACCTATATCAAAAAGTAAAAATTCTTCCCCCGCAGCTTCTTGATATGTTCTTCGGCTAGTTAAGAAATGCTGAATTCGCGGCCATCGTTTTAAATGGCTATGAAGATCATTTGTATGATATATGTGAATGTATTCCATGCATGATTCGCATCCTTTTTAACCCATAATACCTTCATAAATTAATCGTATGCCGACGATTATTAATATGGTTCGTAGTAATAAAACAATTGTTTTGCTCTTTAGCCTTGTGTTTAAATAGACACCTACCCTGGCACCAATCCATGCCCCAGGAACTAATGCCAATGCAAGCAGCCAATCAACATTCCCCAGAGTAATATGGGTAATGGAGCTAAGGATGGATGTTGGCAAAATCATAAACATCGAAGTGGCTGTTGCTACATGGGGAGGAAAGAAAAAGAATAGGATCATGGTCGGCACCATTAACGATCCACCGCCAACACCTAGAATCCCGGATAAAAAGCCGACAATTAGCGAAATAATAACTCCCATTACAGGGTTAAATCCATATTCAAAGATTTTTCCTGTGTTATCTGTAAAGCTTCGAACAATTCCTTTATCCTTACGATATGGGATCGGCTTTAATTTATCTTTTAATAACAGCACAAATGAAACAAAAATGATAAAAATACCGAAAAATAAATTGAATGATTTTAAATCTAATATCTCTGTTACCCACGCTCCTAAGATACTCCCAGGACCACTTCCAATCAAAAAAATCAATCCACTTTTATAATCCACCGTTTTATGCTTCATATAAGCTAACGTGGAAGAAAGTCCGGTAAAAATCATCGTAAAAAGAGAGGTCCCCACTGCTGTCTGAGGAGAAATGTAACCAAATGTAGCCAGAGAGCTTAAAAAGAGCAAGGAAGGAACAATCACGATCCCTCCGCCCAATCCAATTAAACTGCCTAAAGAACTGCCCGCGATTCCTATCAAAACTAAAATAATCCACTCCATAATCTTTCTCCTTTTTATTAGCTGTGTTAATGGAAAACTGTTGATTTAATAACCTGTTGATTGGAGCGGAAGGCGCTCGACTCCTGCGGGATGTACGAGCTGAGTGAGACCCCGCAGGTGCGAAGCTGTAAGGAGGCTCACGGGCGAGCCCGCGGAAAGCGTAGCGCCTCGGACAGGCAGAGACCGCCTGTCCCTGCGATGATTATTCTAAGAAGTATTCCTTATTGGAGCGCAAATCAACAGCCTAGTTTAACACAGCTTTTTTTAAAATAAATCCAGTTGTCTGGGAGCAAGGTCCTCATATTTTATATTTAAAAGGTCAATCATCTCTTTCGCGTTACCGGCTGCATCGCCGCCGGAATTGTTGTTAAAAAGAACATAGACATTAGCAGATTCATTCGCTAATTGCCTAATAATATTCGCCCATTCTTCGAGTTCTTGTTGATTATAACGATAGAGGTAGCGCACCTCACGCCAATTTTCAGCCTGACGTTTTTGCCAGCCATGCACGTTTCGTCCATGGAATCGAATCAGAAGTTTTTCAGAATCAATTGCTTCTAATATGGCTGGTATGGAACCCTCGCCTGATTGGGGTTCATCGCAAATACTATGTATCCATCTTTCCTCTTTCATAAAATCTAGTGTATGCTGGCGATATCGGGTTGTAAACCAAGATTGGTGCCTGAACTCAAGTGCACAAGGTAAATCACCCATTGCATTTTTACACCAACGTAAATATTCCACGTTTTCCCGCTTACAATCGAACCAGGGCGGAAACTGAAATAAGACCATTGCTAATTTGTTTGCTACTATGTATGGTTCTAGAGACTCTTTAAAAGCCTGGAACATTTCTTGTTTGGTTGCGAATGGTGTTTCACCACGCTGATGACCTGTCATCCCCTGGTACGCTTTTATTATGAACTGGAATGAGTCTGTTGTGTCGTTTACCCACTTAACTGCATTTCTTCTTGGTTGAACGGCATAGAAAGCGGTGTCGACTTCTACGGTAGGAAAATGACCTGCATATTCTTTTAGTTTGTCTCGAGGTAAGGTGTGGTCCGGATATAGGCTATCATGATCCCCCCACCCTGTTACACCAATGTAAATCATCCTAAATCACCCCCACCTAATAATAATAGCATAACCTCATTTTCAAGCGTATTTCTGGCGACTAGTTTTATATTTCTTATCGACCTTATGAGTGACCGTTTTTCCTTTACTAACTGATTCTTGGGCTCTCATTGACCACATGAAGGACCGTTTCTCCTTTTTCAACAGGTTCGCGGGCTCTCGTTGTTTTAATACTAAAAAATCCGCCTGCCAAAACGGCAAGCGGACCAAAACTTATTATCCGATTGAACCTTCCATTTCGAACTTGATCAGGCGGTTCATTTCGACTGCATATTCCATTGGTAATTCTTTTGTAAATGGTTCAATAAAGCCCATTACGATCATTTCAGTTGCTTCCTGTTCTGAAATACCACGGCTCATCAAGTAGAAAAGCTGTTCTTCAGATACTTTTGAAACTTTCGCTTCGTGCTCAAGTGAAATATTATCGTTAAGGATCTCATTGTATGGAATGGTATCTGAAGTAGACTGATTATCCATAATCAATGTATCACATTCAATATTTGCACGAGCGCCATCTGCTTTACGTCCAAAGTGTACAACACCACGGTATGTTACTTTACCGCCATGTTTAGAAATCGACTTAGAAACAATCGTTGAAGATGTGTTAGGAGCTAAGTGAATCATTTTTGCTCCAGCATCCTGATGTTGACCTTTACCGGCAATCGCGATTGATAATGTCATACCACGTGCGCCTTCACCTTTTAAAATAACGGCTGGGTATTTCATCGTTAATTTAGATCCGATGTTACCATCAATCCATTCCATCGTTGCATTCGCTTCACAAACTGCACGCTTGGTTACTAGGTTGAATACATTGTTCGCCCAGTTTTGAATTGTTGTGTAACGGCAGTAAGCGTCTTTTTTAATAACAATCTCTACAACTGCACTGTGAAGTGAGTTAGTAGTATAAACTGGTGCTGTACATCCTTCTACATAATGAACATGCGCGCCTTCATCAACAACAATTAAAGTACGCTCAAATTGTCCCATATTTTCAGAGTTAATTCGGAAATACGCTTGTAAAGGTGTATCGACTTTAACACCTGGTGGTACATAGATGAAGGACCCACCTGACCATACAGCAGAGTTTAATGCTGCAAATTTGTTATCTGTAGGCGGAATCGTTTTTCCGAAGTGCTCCCGGAAGATATCCTCATTCTCTCTTAAAGCAGAGTCAGTATCTTTAAATACGATACCTAAATCTTCAAGTTCTACCTTCATGTTATGGTAAACAACTTCTGATTCATATTGAGCAGATACACCAGCAAGGTACTTTTGCTCTGCTTCGGGAATTCCAAGTTTGTCAAATGTTGCTTTAATTTCTTCAGGGACTTCATCCCATGATTTTTCCGATTTCTCAGATGGTTTTACATAATAAGTGATTTCGTCAAAGTTTAAAGAGCCTAAATCTCCGCCCCATTGAGGCATCGGCATTTTGTAGAAATGCTCGAGTGATTTCAAACGGAAGTCAAGCATCCACTGTGGTTCGTTTTTTAACTTTGAAATTTCTTCTACAATTTCACTTGTCAAACCACGCTTTGATCGAAATATGGAAACATCCTTATCGGCAAAACCGTATTTATAATCACCGATTTCCGGCATTTTTTTCGCCATCGACCTGTTCCTCCATTCATAAACAAAAAGGGAAAACTCCCTTGTTTGTTCTATTATTGTTCCTCTTCAGTTAACCCTTTTTCCATTGCCTTCCACGCAAGCGTAGCACATTTGATTCTGGCCGGAAATTTGGAGACCCCTTGAAGTGCTTCAATATCACCAAGGTCAACATCTTCGTCATAATCTTTTCCTTGAATCATATCCGAGAAAATCTTTGAAAGCCGGATAGCTTCCTCTACTTTTTTCCCTTTTATGGCTTGTGTCATCATTGAAGCAGATGACATAGATATGGAGCAGCCTTCCCCTTCAAATCGTACATCCTTTACGATTCCATCCTCAACTTTAAAGGTTAGTTGAATCCGGTCTCCGCAAGTAGGATTGTTCATATTGATGGTATGACTTCCATCCTCTAATAGACCGCGGTTACGCGGTTTTTTATAATGATCCATAATAACTTGACGGTAAAGTGCATCTAAATTAGAAGACATCGCTGAAATACTCCTTTGTTTTAACAAGTCCTTCAACTAGCTTATCAATATCGTCTTCTGTGTTGTATAAATAAAAGCTTGCACGAGCAGTCGCTGACGCCCTCAGCCACTTCATTAACGGCTGGGCACAGTGATGTCCAGCACGGACAGCAATGCCCTCTGCATCAAGAACTGTAGCAACATCATGCGGATGTACATCACTAATATTAAAGGTAACCAGACCTGCACGTTTTGCAGCGTCTAATGGTCCGTAAATCGTCATTCCAGGTACAGATGACATTTTTTCTAATGCATAGGCCGCAAGCTTATGCTCGTGTTCGGCAATATTATCTAAGCCAATTTCATTTAAAAAGTCGATTGCAGCTCCAAGACCAATGGCACCTGCAATGATGGGTGTTCCCGCTTCAAACTTCCAGGGAAGCTCTTTCCATGTTGATTCTTGTAAGTGAACAAAATCAATCATTTCTCCGCCGAACTCGATTGGTTCCATTTTTTCTAACAAATGCTTTTTGCCGTATAGTACCCCTATTCCAGTAGGAGCACACATCTTATGTCCGGAAAAAGCTAAAAAATCACAGTCTAAATCTTGAACATCAATTTTCATATGAGGCGCACTTTGCGCCCCATCGACTACCATAATCGCTCCATTTTCATGAGCAATTTTAGCAATTTCCTTAACAGGATTAATGACGCCAAGTACGTTTGAAACCTGCATTACAGAAACAATGCGGGTATTAGGTGTAACTGTTGCTTTAACATCTTCAAGTGATATGGTTCCATCTTCCTGAAGCGGGATGTACTTTAATACTGCTCCCGTCCGTTTTGCAACCTGCTGCCAAGGAATGATATTACTATGGTGCTCCATATACGTAATAACAATCTCGTCACCAGCGTTTAAGTTCGCATCTGCATAACTGGCCGCAACTGTATTTAAAGATGTCGTTGTCCCTCTGGTAAAAATAACCTCTTGGGTCGACTTTGCATTAATAAACTTACGTACTTTTTCCCTTGCTCCCTCGTAGGCATCTGTTGCACGTGTTCCGAGTGTGTGAACACCACGGTGAACATTGGAATTGATTTCTTTATAATATCTTTCCACTGTCTCAATGACCTGGATTGGTTTCTGAGAAGTAGCTGAACTATCAAGATAAACAAGTGGGTTTCCATTTACTTCTTGATCTAAAATAGGGAATTGACGACGAATATCAAGGACATTCATTATCGTACTTTCCTTTCAATTACTGCAGTTAACTGCTTTTTAACTCCTTCGATTGGAAGCTGGTTTACTACAGGTGCAAGGAATCCATGAATGACCAAGCGTTCTGCTTCTTTTTTCGGAATTCCACGGCTCATTAGATAGTAAAGCTGAACAGGATCTACACGCCCAACTGATGCAGCATGACCCGCTGTTACATCATCTTCATCGATAAGAAGAATTGGGTTGGCATCTCCACGTGCTTTTTCACTAAGCATAAGCACACGGGATTCCTGTTCTGCATTCGATTTTGATGCGCCATGTAAAATATGACCAATTCCATTAAAAATAGAAGAGGCACTATCCTTCATAACTCCATGCTTTAAAATATAACCTTCAGTGTTTCTACCATAATGAACAACCTTTGTTGTAAAGTTTTGTGTTTGTTCGCCACGTCCTACAACAACTGTTTTGGTGTCACCATAGGCACCATCACCCATAAGGTTTGTTGTATTTTCTGAGATGGTATTTCCTTCATTCATTAATCCAAGGGCCCATTCAATTCGAGCGTCTCTGCCTGCAGATCCACGACGATTCACGTAGGTTGTAATGCCCTTCGCAAGAGTATCAACAGCACCATACTGAACTTTGGCACCTGCTTTTGCGATGACTTCTGTCACAATATTAAAAACACCATTTGCTGATTCAAGTGTTGACAAATAGTTTTCTACATATGTTACAGAACTATTATCATCTGCAACCACAATGACATGATTGAAAAGGTTCGTATCAGCATCATCATGTAAGTAAATAGAATGGATAGGCTCTTTTATTTCAACATTTTTAGGAATGTATAAGAATGCTCCACCATTAACAAGCGCTGCATGTAAAGCAATCAAGCGATGTTCATCAATCTTAACTGCTTCTGTTAGAAAGTATTTTTGTACCAGTTCGCTATGTTCACGAATGGCCGTAAAGATATCTGTGAAAATAACCCCTTGCCCTTTTAATTCCTCTGCTAAAGAAATATAGGCAGGTGTCATATTCCGCTGAATATATAAATTTTTAGCCGCAGCTTCTTCACCGATTAACGCTTGTACTTCTTCTGGAAGTTCAGCAAGTAATGTATAGCTGCTACTTTTTACAGTATGAGTTTCAAATTGAGTGAAATTCCACTTATCGATTTTTGTTTTATCAGGTCTTGGCATTGGCAGAGTTTCGCTCAATTCAAAAGCTTTTAGACGAAATTCTTCCATCCACGCAGGCTCGTTCATTTCTGTTGAAAAAGAACGAACAAAATCTTTATCAAATGATAAATTCGTTTCTGTTGTCATGATTATCCTCCTAACGCTAACTTCTACGCTTCTTGCCCAACTGTTTCATCTTCAATTCCAAGCTCTTGCTTGATCCAGTCATATCCTTCTGCTTCTAAGCGTTGTGCAAGTTCTGGTCCGCCTGATTTTACAACACGGCCCTGCATCATAACGTGCACATAGTCAGGAGTGATATAATTTAAAAGTCGTTGATAGTGAGTAATGACTAAACAGCCAAAGTCTTCTCCACGCATTTGGTTAATACCTTTTGAAACAACCTTTAGCGCATCAATATCCAATCCAGAGTCAATTTCATCTAAAATTGCGATTTTAGGTTCAAGCATCATTAATTGTAGGATTTCATTACGTTTTTTCTCTCCGCCAGAAAATCCTTCATTTAAATAACGCTGTGCCATATCAAGGTCCATCTCAAGGAATTCCATTTGCTTATCCATTTTACGAATGAATTTCATTAATGAAATTTCATTGCCTTCTCCAAGACGGCTATTTAATGCTGAACGTAAGAAATCAGCATTTGTTACACCATTAATTTCACTCGGATATTGCATCGCTAAGAATAGTCCAGCACGTGCGCGCTCATCTACTTCCATTTCAAGTACGTTTTGATCATCTAACATAATCGAACCGCTTGTTACTTCATATTTTGGATGACCCATGATAGCAGATGATAAAGTGGATTTACCTGTACCATTTGGACCCATGATTGCGTGAATTTCTCCACCTTTTATTTCAAGGTTTACACCTTTTAAAATTTCTTTTCCATCAATTTCTACATGTAAATCTTTGATCGTTAATGTTGACCCCGCCATATATATACCTCCGCAAAGATAATTTTTATCTTGTAGCCTAAAAACACTTGGCCGCAAAATTCATTCTCACTTTATTCTCATTACAATCTTATAACAAATAGTATCTGTTAGCAACTCATAAACAGTATTAACAATTAAGAACAGCGAAAGAATTTATATTTTCACTGAATACAAACCAAATGAGAATGAATAGTCGACAACATGTGCTTGTACTATAATAAATTCGGAATTTTGTAACTTGTGAACGCTTTATGTATTCACATACGAATAAAATCATAACGTATTTATCTCTATTTTGCCAAGATATGAGCATTATTATTTCCTGCCTAATTTTACCTAATCTCTATTTTCATGTGAAATTTAAATGGACGAAAAGCCAGTGAGTTTACTTCACTGGCTTTTCGTTTTTCTTCCATATAATATTTCTTATTCAGAAACTGGAACAACTGCACCTTTGTATTTTTCTAGGATGAAGTCTTGAATTTCTTTCGAACGTAGAACTTCTACTAGTGTTTTGATTGCTTCTTTGTTTTCATCACCTTTACGAACAGCGATTACGTTAACATATGGTGACTCACTGTTTTCAATCGCAATGGAATCTTCTAATGGATTAAGACCAGCGTCGATAGCATAGTTTGAGTTGATTAACACGGCGTCGCCTTCACCATTGTTGTAAATCTGTGGTAATAATGCAGCTTCATAATTTGTATCAAACTTAAGATTCTTTTTATTTTCAACTACATCTTCAGTAGTTGCAGTTGTTTTATCAATACCTTCTTTTAATTTAATTAATCCTTCTGCCTCTAAAAGGGAAAGAAGACGTCCGTGATCCGCTACAGAGTTACTCATGATTAATTGTGCACCATCAGGTAATTCACTTAAATCCTTGTATTTCTTAGAGTAAACTCCGATTGGCTCAATGTGGATACCACCCGCATTTACAAAGTCATAACCATTTTCTTTAATTTGAGATGTTAAATAAGGAATGTGTTGGAAATAGTTAGCGTCAAGTTCTTTAGATTCTAATGCCTTGTTTGGCAGTACATAATCTTGGAAAGTTTCAATCTTTAATTCAATACCCTTTTCTTCTAAAAGTGGACTTGCTTCTTCTAAGATTTCTGCGTGTGGAACGTTAGAAGCCCCTACCACTAATTCTGTGGTTTCTGCTTTTTCGCTGCCTCCATCAGACTTTTCCTCTGATGTACCGCATGCTGCTAATAATAGTACGAATGATAATGCTAAAACTAAACTGAATAATTTTTTCATGTTGACCTCTCCTTTATCTTTTATCTAATTTTGAAGTGATAATATCACCGATAAACTGAATAACAAATACAATGATTAGAATAATGATCGTCGCGATTAATGTTACATCATTTTGGTTTCGCTGGAAGCCTTCTAGGTATGCTAGGTTTCCTAAACCTCCCGCACCAATAACACCTGCCATCGCCGTATAACCTACTAGGGCAATCGCTGTAACTGTAATACCTGATACTAAGGCTGGCATCGATTCAGGAAGTAAAACCTTCCAGATAATCGTGCCCGTTGTAGCCCCCATGGATTTAGCTGCTTCGATTACACCTTTATCTATTTCCCTAAGACCAATTTCAACCATTCTTGCATAAAATGGTGCAGCACCAATGATTAATGCCGGAAGAGCTGCATTTTCACCAATCATGGATTTAACAAGGAACATAGTAAATGGTATTAGTAACACAATTAAAATAATAAAGGGAATCGAGCGAAAAATATTAACAATTGCACTGATTACGATGTTCACTGGCCGGTTTTCCCAGATGTTCCCTTTAGAAGTTAAGAAGAGTAACATTCCAAGTAAAATACCTAAAATAAATGTTGCGACTACAGAAATCCCTGTCATATATAAAGTTTGAAGAGTAGCCTCCCACATTTCTTCCCAATCAATATCCTGAAAGTAACGTTCTTCATTCATTCGTAACCACCTCCACTCCAACCTGTTGAGAACGGATGTAGTCTATTGCTTTATCGACTTCCGTATCATGACCATCTAAATGAATAAACAGTGACCCATAGGATCCACTTTGAGTCTGCGAAATTTTCCCCTGTAGGATATTAACAGTGACGTTATTATTTCGAATTAAATTCGTAATAATTGGCTGCTCTGCTGCTTCACCAATAAACGTTAATTGAACAACCCGTCCAGTCTTACAGTGCTCTAATAAATGCTCAGCGGTTTCTTTTGTTTCTTCTGGTTCAGTAACCTGTTTAACAAAACGCTTCGTAATCTTCTGCTGAGGGTTTTTAAATACATCTAACACCTGTCCAAGCTCAACAATTCTTCCACTTTCCATGACCGCTACCCGATGACAGATCTTACGAATAACATGCATTTCATGTGTAATCAATACAATCGTTAATCCTAGCCTTTTATTGATATCGACTAATAAATCTAAGATAGAATCGGTCGTTTGTGGATCTAGGGCTGAAGTTGCTTCATCACATAGAAGTACTTTTGGATTGTTTGCCAAGGCCCGTGCAATTCCGACACGTTGTTTTTGACCGCCGCTAAGCTGAGATGGGTATGCATTTTCTCGACCTTCAAGCCCAACTAATTTAATTAATTCATTTACTCTTTTTTGTCTTTCTGCTGCACCTACGCCAGCTATCTCCAAAGGAAACGAGATATTCTCGCTAACTGTTCTTGACCAAAGCAGATTAAAATGCTGGAAGATCATACTTATTTCTTGGCGCGCTTTTCGAAGCTCACTGCCTCTAATTTTTGAAATAACACGACCAGCAACAGTAACAGATCCTTCTGTCGGAAGCTCTAGTCCATTAAGCATTCGAATTAGGGTACTTTTACCCGCACCACTATATCCGATTACCCCAAAGATTTCCCCTTCTTTTATTTCTAAATTAACATCATCGACTGCCTTCAACTGCCCCTGCTTAGAAGGGAAAACCTTGCGTACATCTTTTATAGAAATCATCTCATCACCTTCTTTTTATCCAATAAAATTCGTGTTTTAAATATGACTATTCAAATATAGGGTTTGACTGTGTTTAACAAAACATTCTTATATTAGAAAAATTAAAAAGCCTTTCTGCATAGGGCAGAAAGGCATCATAAATAAAGACCTTTCTCCCATCTTCCAAAGCATCCGCTTTGTGTGAATTGGCACCATTTCAATATTACTATTGACGGTTGCCGGGCTTCATCGGGCACATCCCTCCACCACTCTTGATAAGAGTTACAGCAAGCTATATTCTATTTTCGTTCATAAATTTAATAAATTATTTTGGTACAAAAGTTATCTTAACATGGATGAAAAGTGGTGTCAACGAAATTATCTACAAATTTCGAATAAACTCTTATTATGCTTTTACTTTTAAAGAAGTAACACCAGTGGCAGTCTCAATCGCTGCTTCTAGGTCCTCAATTAGATCCTCTACATTCTCAATTCCAACCGAGAGTCGAATTAAATCCTCAGAAACCCCAGCTGCCTTTAGTCCTTCCGCATCAAGCTGCTGATGAGTAGTGCTGGCAGGGTGAATAATTAAGCTTTTTGCATCTCCAACATTCGCTACATGGGCGAAAAGTGTAATCGAATCAATTAATTTTGCTCCTGCTTCTCTCCCGCCTTTGATACCAAAAACAATCATCGAACCGGCACCTTTAGGCAAATACTTGCTGGCAAGTTCATAATCAGGATGAGAAGAGTGACCAGGATAGGAAACCCACTCTACGGCCGGATGCTTTACTAAATACTCAACTACTTCCTTCGTATTGGCAATATGCTCTTTCATCCGAACATGAAGTGTTTCTAGTCCGAGTGTAAATTGAAAAGCGTTTTGCGGACTGAGTGAAGGTCCTAAATCACGTAAAAGCTGTACACGTGCTTTAACAATATAGGCAGCAGCACCTAGTGCTTCTGCATAAACAAGGTCATGATAGCTTGGATCGGGAGTTGTAAAACCAGGGAATTTTGGTGAATTCCAGTCAAACTTACCGCCGTCTACAATAATTCCTCCTGTTGTTGTACCATTACCTAAAAGCCATTTCGTTGCTGAATGAATAACAATATCAGCACCATATTCTATTGGTCTGCAAAGGTACGGAGTAGCAAATGTATTGTCAATAATTAATGGAACTCCTGCCGCGTGTGCGATATCCGCAACTTTTTCAATATCAAGGATTCTTAAAGACGGATTCCCAATCGTTTCAGCAAACACGGCTTTTGTTTTTTCATTGATAGCCGCACGGAAATTTTCTGGATCTTCAGGATCTACAAACCTAACTTTAATTCCATATTTCGGTAGCGTAACAGCAAATAAATTGTAGGTACCACCATATAATGTTGACGCTGAAACGATTTCATCACCAGCTTCAGCAATATTTAAGATTGCAAGGGTAATGGCAGCCATACCGCTTGCTACTGCTAAGGCTCCGCCTCCACCTTCCAGCAATGCCACTCTTTCTTCGAAAACGGTAGTTGTTGGGTTATGGATACGCGTATATATGTATCCCGGCTCTTTTAAGGCAAAAAGATTTGCGGCATGTTCGGTGTCTTTAAATTGATAGGCATTGTTTTGGTAAATAGGGACGGCTCGTGCACCTGTTACTGGATCGGGTGCTAACCCGCCATGAACACTCAATGTTTCGAAACGATATTTTTTTTGATTTTCCCCCATAACTAACACTCCTCCACCACTATGGATAATATTTTTTATAATTTTTCGATATTTACAAAAATACTACACCAAATTTTATAAATCTTCAAAGCATTTAAACAAAATTCTTCGAATACGATCTATCTATCTTAGTTAAATAAAAAATAGACTCGATAAGTAAAAGTGTACGAAAAGTAGCATACACCTCAATTTTACATTTTTTAATGAGATCTCTTAATTTCTCTTTACCCTCTAGTAATAAATAAAGCGAATCTCGATTTCCATTAATCACACAAGCTTCCGTATCATTATCATTGTTATTTACGAGAAACCTTTCACCATAATTAAGGACCAGGAAATCCTGAGAGTCTTCGCACACAAGTTTTATCTTGAGTCCACCTGAATTTTCTAGAAGCTTTTGCACATGATTGCGTTTCTTAATGGTCGAAAGAAACAGTTCTATTAACTCTTGCATTTCTCATCACTCCGATTTACTTTCCTTATCTGTAAAAAGTTCAGTAAATCCCCCAAAAAATCCTTTATTAACTTCTCGACAATTACCAACAACAACTGCATAACTCTAGTAAAAAAACGAGAGTGAAATTCACTCTCGTTTTTCTCCTGCTTTTATTTTTGTGAAGGACTAATCTTAGAGACTAGAGATGCTGAAACAACATTTTCTCCACCTAGTACATTTACTTGAACTAGGTTCAATGAAGCCAAGTAAGCTTTAGTAGCTTCTGGTAATGCTTCTGTCACTAGGACAATTCCTGTTTTGTCTTTAGCAGCTAAAGCAGCTCCTGCTAAGCTATCAGGGAAGTTATCACCAGTTGCAACATAAACAAAGTTAGCATCTAGGTCAAAATGTTTGGCAACTGCCACATTTGTTTCATATCTTGTTTCTCCACCAACACGTGTAACACTTGGTAACTTCTTGGCAACTTCATTATTAACAACTCCATTACCGCCAATTACTAATGTTTTAGTTGCGCCTAAGTCTTTAACCGCTGTTTTTGTTTCAGCTGGTAGAGTCTTAGAATCGTTTACTAATAGAATTGGTAATCCTTGTGCCCCAGCAAAAGAAGCAACTGATAAAGCGTCAGGGAAGTTAAATCCATTAACAACTACAACCTCTTTAGAACCTTCTGGAGCAACCACTTTCGCTACAGTTGCAGCAGTTTCATAACGATTTTCACCAGATAGTCTTACAACTTCAACACCAAGTCCTTTTAATTGCTTTTCTACTGATGAAGAAATTGCACCAGTTCCACCAAGGATGTATACCTTTTTCGCGCCAAGTCTTTCAATCTCAGCTTGAGTGGATTTGTTTAAATCGTTGCTAGCAGTTAAAAGAAGTGGAGCATCATACTTAGCTGCTAAAGGAACACCAGCTAAAGCATCCGCATACACATCGCCACGAGCAAGAACAACAACATCAGACTGTTCCCAGCCCTTTTTACTAACTTCTACAGAAGTTTCATAACGAGTTGGACCAGCAAGACGTTCAACTGCAGATTCACGGTAAATACTTACCTCTTTAGTTGTTGTGTTACCTGCAACGTCCACAAGCTCAAGGGTAAATGTATTGTTACCTGGCTTTAATGTAAGTTCTGTTGATACTTCTTTTTCAATGCTCTTCATTACGAAGTTCTCAAACGCAAATTGGTGGTTAAATTCTTCATCTCCATCCACTTTGTATTGAAGCTCTTCGAAATTATCAGAGATAGTAGCTTTTAATGTTACTTTGTCTACATTTGGTTTTACACTTGTAGGAACATCAACTTTAAGTTCAGGTGCAGTTGTATCAACAACAAGATCTCGAACAAGGTAATCAATTGCATTACCAGCTGCATCCTTACCAGTGATTCTAACTTCTTGTACACCATCTTCTTCAAAAGTAACAGTCGTACTGAACTCATAACGAGATGTTTCATCGTTCCAAACTAGTTCTACTGGCTGACCAGCTACTTTGAAATCAGTGATCTTTGAATCATCTGTCACGTAACCAGCAACAGGCAATTCAAGTGATGTGTACACATTTGTTGCTCCAATAGAAGTTACATGAATATATGGAATAGTGTCGTCATTAGCACCTTCTACAACTACTTTCTTAGTGTTTCCAGCATAGTCGTATGCAATAACTTCTACAGTCCCACCTACAGGGGCCTTAGCAAATGTATATTCGGTTGCAGTACCAGCTAAT
The DNA here is from genome assembly GCF_013409995.1 of Neobacillus driksii. Lineage (GTDB taxonomy): Bacteria > Bacillota > Bacilli > Bacillales > Cytobacillaceae > Neobacillus > Neobacillus driksii. The sequence goes on along the minus strand of NZ_JACCBX010000001.1, from coordinate 538,630 downwards.
GGAAGATCCTCTTCACCATAGACTGATTTACCGTTTACAAGGATATCATAATAAGCTACACCTAAACCATTTTCATCAGTTGAGCTTAATGATAGCTTATTACCGGTAACACTTGCAGTCACTTCTGGTGCTACAGTATCAACAACAACTGGGAAAGTAACCTTTTGTGGTTCTTTACCTTCAAAATCAATAGTAGATGAGATTTCGTAGAAATATTCACCATCAGGAACTAATTTGTTCTTTACTTTTCCATCCCAAGCAGCTTCAGTCACAATATTGTATTGTGGTGCTGTACCGCCATCATTGAAATTCTTACGAACATTTTCTGCAGAATTTAGTTTACGAAGTACATTTCCGTCTTTATCTACAATCTTGTATTCTACTGATTTAGCATTTCTCAAGAATGATAGAATTGGCATTGCATCATCACTTGCACCGTCACCATTTGGAGAGAAAGCAATGTTAGTTGCTGATGCCGATTCATCAGCTGGGTTAGTTCCTAAGTAGTTGTAATTGTCATCACCAGCAGATGTAACCATTCCAGTCCAGCCATAGAAAGAAGCATTGATGTTTTCATCATAAATACTTGGATCTACGATAGGAGCTTGATTCCAATCACCATTAAACCCAACGTATGGTACATTTACAGCTGGGTTTTTGTCATTAACATCTGTTAATGTAACAAATCCTTCTACAAAGTAACCATTTTCAAAGATCTCATCTAGTGGTGCATTGTAACCCCACTCAACAGTATCATTTAAGTCCACAGTAACGATTACTGATGCACTTCCATTTGCAGGAACAGTCAGTTGATTTGTACTAAAGGAAATTGGGAATTCACCTTCCCAAGGAGCCGACGCTGAAATTGTGCCTGCTTTATAGATACCTTGAGATTCTAATTGATCTACGCCATCAATAACTAAATCTGTTAATACATTTCCACTTACATTATAAGTGACAGCTTCACTTGAGAAGTTTTGAGCCTTCAATGTAAATGTTGCTTTATTATCTTTGATTTCCTTTAATGCTATTTTAGCTTCATTTGTAGCTTCATTCGTCACCACAACCGGTGTGCTTAGAGCTGAATGAAGTTGCATTAAGCCGCCACCTTGACGGCGAGGAGAATACGGATTATGCATATATGCGTTATTATATACGCCTTTATCCTCAACAACCTTACTTGTGTTCATTAGAATATTTTTTGCCATATTTACTTTTGCTGCACCTGTGAGACTAGGGAAATCTTTTTCTACACGTTCAAGAACTAGAGCAGAGCCGCCGGATACGTGTGGTGCTGCCATTGACGTACCACTCATAACACCGTACTGGTCTTTATTTAAAGTAGATAAAATATTTCCACCTGGTGCAGTGATTTCTGGCTTGAAGTCAAGATTTGGAGTTACACCCCATGATGTAAAGCCAGACATTTGATCTGCAGTTGGATTAGCAGCAGTCACCTGATCACCTTGGAATTCAATGGTTACAGGAGTACCACTATCTAATTGCGCTTTTAATAATTCCCCATCTGTTTTTAGCATAAATAGTTGCGGAATCTTAATTTCTGGAGAAGTTGCCATGCTTACGTAACCATCAGAATGGTTGTAAACAATAACACCAGCAGCTCCTGCAGCTTGTGCATTTAGTGCTTTAACAACGAAATCAAGCTCTCCACGTTTTACTAATGCAATTTTGCCAGTGAAATCCTTACCTGCGAATTCTTCTGGTTTTCCAAGTCCTGCGTCAAGAATTTCAAAAGATTTCTGTTCTAATGAATTAGGATCAACAGAGCTTGCAGATAAAAATGGTGCTTTACCTACAGTTTCGCCATATGAATAAGTGGCTGCAAATAAGTCAATAAAGCTATTTTCTAGTGAAGCTACCTGTAAAGATTCTGTAGATAAACCAGGTGAACCAACAACCCCTTTATCTGGATTTGCAGAAAGCGGGTTAAAGTATCCATCTCCAAAATGATTAGAGTTACCTGCAGAAATAGACATTAACACCCCATTGTCAACAGCTCTTTTGACTGCCATTTGCTCTGGGTCATCTGGAAGCACAAATGCACCTGTTGAGCCCAAGCTCATGTTGACTACATCTGCGTCCATTTGGATTGCATCATCGATTGCTTTAATGATGATATCACTCCATGTTGACGGCATCTCTGGGTCATTACCAAACACTTTTAGAGCAAGTAATTGCGCTTCAGGAGCAACTCCTTTAAGACCGCCTTCTTCCTCATTACCATTTGCTCCTACAGTACCCGCAACATGCATTCCGTGCATGGAAGCATCTGGGCCGATGTCAAGAATTTCGTTATTTTCATCATAATAGTTATAACCATAAGGTACTTTGTCGGTAAAGTATTGACCTTGAACGCCTTTTTCTGCGATCGCAGCTTCAACCTCTGCTTTTGTTAAATCAGCTTTAGTGGCATCCGTTAAGACCATATCTTTATGGCTAGGATCGATTCCGGTATCAATAATACCAACAACCATTCCTTCACCTTTTACTCCGTAATCATCCCAAGTGTTTTGTGCTTGGACAATTTCCTTACTATATTTCATTTCCGGAGTCGTTTCCGGACGCTGATATTCGTTTGCAATTGTTACTTTTGTTACTCCATCAACACTTTTAATTGCTTCAATTTGGCCGTATTCGACGATACCACTGAAACCATTAACAGCTGTAGTAAAACTTTCCTTGAATTGCATTTTTACAGATTTTGAAGTTATTTTTGATTTAACTGCATTTTGTTCTTTTAAAATATCATTTTGAAGCTGTTCTTTAACAGACTTTGATAGTTCATTATATTTCTTTCCTTGCTTGGTTGCATATGTAATCGCAGGTTCACCTTCGACTTCAACAATTACACGAACCTTATCACTCTTTTTATACGCTGCATTATTTAGACCATTTTTAAAGTTAATGGACTTTGCGAAATCTCTTTGAGGTTTCACTGCTTCAGGCTTTAATAATGGTTTGCTAGCAGCCATTGCGGTGTTTGAGAACACTAGTAATGATGCAAGAGCTAGCGACATGCTAGTTTTGAATTTCAAATTCTTTCCCCCCTAAATATATATATATAAGTCACCACAGAAAATTAAGGAACATCCCTCCTATTAATCTTCAAAATTATCACACTATTCTAGTTTAGTTAAAATTTTACAAATAGTCAAATAATATTTCGCAAAAATATGCTTATTTAACCATTTTTTCTAATACTTAATACCCATTATTAATCTAAGTATTAGAACCATTTTCATTTAAAAGTTCCCAAAAGGATTTACTACTTTTTTAACACAAAAAAACAGATGATAGGACATCTGTTTTAGTCAAAAAAGTATTTTATTTTTTCAAATAAGAAAGGAACAGAGTTGAATGCATAAATCATCTCAACTATTTCTCCATCCTTTATAAGAAGCAAGCAGGGAACACTTTCAATTTGAAATTTTTCTGCAAGCTCAGGGTAAAAATTCAGATTCATTTTCCCTATTTTCACATCAACCATATTTTCAATGACCTGGAGCATCCTTGATGCTACCTGACAAGTTCCGCATAAAGGTGTATAGAAGTAAATGAGTCCGGATGAATGACTATTTAAGAATGATGATACCTCATCTAGGTTCCATTCGTTCATTTTTTTAACCCATTTCTAAAAATTCAGAATGAACATCGATGTTTGCACCCAAAAGGACAGTGGCAAGATGGTACACTGGTGCAGTGGCTACTTCACGGTACATCCGGTCTATATAAATATGTTCCGCTTGTGGAAATTCCCTTTTCAATTGTTTGCGAAGTTTCTCACCTGCATCATCAGCATCGACGAGGATATAGACCTCTTTATCTTCAAGGGTATCAATTAATTCATCCAATTTGGCCATGCTGATTGTTCCATTTGTACAGACAATCTCCATTGGCTCCTTGAGGATACTTTTTACCTTTTTCTTATCTGATTTTCCTTCAACAATCAGAACTTTATCACCATACGTAGTCATTCATCATTCATCACCTATACGAAAGAGAGTTATTTGTTTGATGTTAACATATTCCACAAATTTAATAATGTGTGAATATGTTAACTATACCACGATTTTCTTTTTTAATAATAGGTGTTTGCTTTGATTGCCTAACACCAGCCACCATTATCACAATCTGTATATTTTGCATCAGGCTGTTCCGTAACTGTTACATTTTGAAAAATCTTTCGCTGTTCTACCTCAAATCGTTGATCTAACTGAAAAGTCATGTCCCCTGGTAACTGTATTTTTCCTATGGAAGTGTTATCAAGAAATAATTCCATTTCACCATTTTTCATTTTTCCAATTACTCGATCTGTCACATCAACTTTTTGCTGCTTCAATGTCATACCAAGAGCTCCTTTTAAGTAAAGTTTATTCTAGTATCCCCTGGATTCAGCATATACAAGGTGCGAATTTTTCCCATATAAAAAACACCTTGTAAAACAAGGTGTTTACGAAAAATTAGTCTTCTTTAATCATTTCTTCATATTGTTCTGCAGTCATTAGCTTGTCCATTTCACTGCTATTAGTAGGCTCGATGACAATCATCCATGCTTTTTCATATGGAGATTCGTTTACGAATTCAGGGCTGTCACTTAAATCTTCGTTGACAGCAACAACCTTGCCGCTTAATGGCGCATATAATTCTGAAACAGTTTTTACGGATTCAACGCTGCCAAAAGGCTCATCTGCAGTCACTTCGTCACCAACTTCAGGAAGTTCAACGAAAACGATATCACCTAGCTCAGATTGAGCAAAGTGAGTGATTCCTACGCGAACTGTTTCTCCTTCAACCTTTACCCACTCATGTTCTTCAGAATAACGCAATTCCTTTGGTGTAGTCATTACAAAATCCCTCCATTATTTTCTAGAATTGTTTAATAACATTGATTGGTACCGATAACTTTTTGAAAAGTAATGATAATGGTTACAGCCACATTTTCTCATACTCTTCTTCTTTAAAGCCAACAGTCACTTTTACTCCATCCGTTACTAATGGTCTTTTGATTAACATCCCATCTGAGGCTAACAGATCTAGCAGCTCATCTTCAGAAGCAGTGGATATTTTATCCTTAATACCCAGTTCACGATACTTTTGCCCGCTTGTATTAAAGAACTTCTTTAACTCAAGATTGCTCTTTTCGTAGATATCCTGAAGTTCAGCGCGAGTTGGTGGAGTTTCAACAATATGTATTGCATTGTAGGAAAGATGATGATCATCTAGCCATTTCTTTGCATTTCGGCATGTCCCGCATTTAGGATACCAGTAAAAAGTAAGCGACATCTGTCCACCCTCCTCTAAAACATTCATGACATTTCTCGTCACTTTGATAGTAACATAACGGGATTAAAAGTAAAAACGCATCCGTTTAAAATTTCGACTAATTCTGCAAAAATCCTGCTAACATATAGAAAAAACTTCAGGCTCCTGCAAAATCGTCGGGAACCTGAAGTTGATAAATTAAACGATATAGCGTTCAGCTTCAATCAGAACGTCAGCAGCTTCACGTTTCTTACCAATTACATTGATTGGTGTATGACGAGTTAATTTACGCAGTGCTGATACGAGCATACGGAGAGTATCACCTTGTTCGGTTGCAACTAGTGTTTCTTTTGCATGCTGCTCGATTTCGTTGAAAGCTTCTTGACAGAATATTTGTGTATAAAGAAGTTTTTGTTTGTTTTTGTCAAGACCTGTCTTGGCGATTGCTTTTTCAGTTCTTAACAGTGCAGATTCCATTGCATAAGCATTAGAAACAATATCTGCAATATTAGATAAGATTTCTTGTTCTTTCTCTAGTGCCTTACCAAATTTTTGTGCAGCTAACCCAGCAGCCAGCAAGCCAATTTTCTTCGCATTGCTTACTAAATGTTTCTCTTGAGCAAGCGGCTCATCACCTGGCTCATCAGGCATTAACATCATGATTTCTTCTTGGAGTGCCATGGCTTTTTGGAATAATGGAAGTTCTCCTTTGAATGCCTTTTTAATATAAGTTCCTGGTACTAGGAGTCGGTTAATTTCATTTGTACCTTCAAAAATACGATTTATACGAGAGTCACGGTATGCTCTTTCAATCGTATACTCTTGCATAAAGCCGTATCCACCATGAATTTGAACACCTTCATCTACCACATAATCTAATACTTCACTACAGAAAAATTTATTAACTGAGCATTCAATTGCGTACTCAGCAATTGAATTTGCCACCAATTTTATATCCTTTTGCTCTTCAGTTGTAAGTTTTCCTTGATTTTCTTCGTACAATCCAATCGTACGATAGACAGAGCTTTCAGCTGCGTAGATTTTGGAAGCCATAGTACCGAATTTTTCTTTTGTTAAATTGAACTGGGATATCGGTGTATTAAATTGCTTACGGCCATTTGCATATTTAACTGCTAACTCAAATGCATTTTTAGATCCGCCTACACCGCCGACAGCTAACTTATAACGTCCAATGTTTAAGATATTAAACGCAATTACGTGCCCTTTTCCATATTCCCCTAATAGATTTTCAACAGGAACAGGTACATCTTCTAGGATTAGAGTACGAGTTGAGGAACTCTTAATTCCCATTTTCTTCTCTTCGGCACCTGTAGAAACGCCTGGGAGGTCTCTCTCAACGATGAACGCCGTAAAGTGTTCACCATCAATTTTTGTATACACGACGAATACATCGGCAAAACCTGCGTTGGTAATCCACTGCTTTTCACCGTTAAGAATATAATGGGTACCTTCTGCATTTAATTTTGCTGTTGTTCTTGCCCCAAGAGCGTCAGATCCTGAACCTGGTTCTGTTAAAGCGTAGGCAGCGATTTTTTCACCAGAAGCAAGTGCAGGTAAATATTTTTTCTTTTGCTCTTCGTTTCCGAATAAAACGATTGGAAGTGAGCCGATACCAACATGCGCTCCATAGGATAATGAGAAACCGCCGGCCTTTGACATTTTTTCAGTTACAAGCGACGAAGTTACTTTATCTAAACCTAACCCTTCGTATTCTTCAGGAACATCTGCTGCTAATAGACCTAGATCACCCGCTTGTTTCAATAATTTTACAGTACGATCAAATTCATGGTTCTCAAGATGTTCTAACTGTGGAAGTACTTCTTTTTCTATGAAGTCTTCTGCTGTTTTAGCAATCATAAGCTGTTCTTCGTTAAAATCTTCTGGTGTTAGAATTCGGTCATAGGAAATATCATCGATTAAAAAGCTTCCGCCTTTAATAATTTTTTCAGTTTGTTGTGTCATTTATAATTCCTCCTATTCTTTTTATAAAAGCTCAAATACTCCAGCCGCGCCCATTCCGCCGCCAATACACATGGTTACTACGCCGAATTGCTGTTGACGACGCTTTAGTTCATGAATAAGGGTTAAGGTGAGTTTTGCGCCTGTACATCCTAGTGGATGTCCTAGTGCGATGGCGCCTCCATTTACGTTTACTTTTTCTTCATCCAACCCGAGCTCACGAATGACTTGAAGGGACTGTGATGCAAATGCTTCGTTCAATTCAAACAGGTTAATATCGGACATTTCTAATCCAGCTAATCTCACTGCCTTTGGTACGGCCACTACAGGACCAACTCCCATTATTTCCGGCGGTACCCCCCCAACTGCAAATGATCGGAACTTAGCTAATGGCTTTAATCCAAGTGATTCCGCCTTTTCACGATCCATAATCATTAAGGCTGCCGCCCCATCACTTGTTTGCGAGGCGTTACCTGCAGTAACTGAACCAGTCACCGAAAATGCTGGTCGAAGTTTTGAAAGTGACTGTACGTTTGTATCTGGTCGAACTCCCTCATCTTGAGAAAATTGTATTGTTTTTTCGACAAGCTTGTTGTCTTTTCCCACTGAACGGGAGATAGTATTAACGGGAACAATTTCGTCAACAAATTTCCCTTCCTGGATCGCTTTTGCCGCTTTCTGATGACTGCGAACGGCAAATGCGTCCTGGTCTTCACGACTAATACCATATTTTTTTGCTACTTCTTCTGCGGTATGCCCCATGCCCATATAATATTCGGGAGCTGTTTCAGCTAATTTGATATTTGGACGAACAACATGGCCCATCATAGGAATCAGACTCATCGACTCCGATCCACCAGCAATGGCTGTGTCGGTATGTCCGAGCATGATTCCCTGCGCTGCATAAGCGATCGCCTGAAGTCCAGATGAACAAAAGCGATTAATGGTGATGGCAGGTACTGTATGCGGCAGGCCAGCTAAGGCACCAATATTACGAGCCATGTTATTTCCCTGCTCTGCTTCTGGCATTGCACACCCAAAAACTAAATCATCAATATTTCCTTCATAATTTCCGGCACGCTTTAATGTTTCTTTTACGACCAATGCTCCCAAATCATCAGGGCGAACATGTGCAAGCGTTCCTTTTTTCGCTTTCCCTACCGGGGTCCGAGCTCCCGCTACGATTACCGCTTCTCTCATTTCGTTCCCTCACTTTCCTCATATAATAGCAATCTATTTGTCTAGCTTCACTTAGGAAAAATTGAACTGCATTTTTCCCTGGACAAAGCGCATATGCTTTTCTGTTTAATTTCTAAGTGGCTTTCCTTTAACAAGCATGTGCTGCATACGTTGTTGCGTCTTACCTTCTCTTATTAAGTTTAAGAATGCTTCTCTTTCTAAATCCAATAAGTATTGCTCATCTACTTCCGTACCAAATGGCACCTTTCCACCAGCAATAACAAAAGCTACTTTTTTGGCGATTTTTAAATCATGCTCTGAAATATATCCAGATAAGAACATGGATTGTGCACCAAGTAATAGTGTAGCGTAACCTGTTTCACCCACTACCGGCACCTTTTTCCGGGCTTTTTGCACATAACCCTGCTCATGTAATGCTAGAACAGCCTGCTTTGCATCGTATAATTGGTGGTCTCCGTTAATACTAATTCCATCCGCTAATCCTAAGAAGTTATTCTCACGTGCTTCCTCACCAGAAGTTGAAACTTTTGCCATAGCGATGGTTTCAAAGACTTTATTGGCAACAGCTTGAAGGTCAAATGGAACACCATTTGGCATGCCTTCTAAATGTTTTATATATAGTTCTTTGTTTCCGCCGCCGCCTGGAAGCAATCCGACACCTACTTCGACAAGACCCATATAGGTTTCAGCAGACGCTTGAATGTGCGCTGCAGGTAAACAAACCTCGGCGCCACCTCCAAGCGTCATTGCAAATGGTGCTGCCACCACTGGTTTTGCGCTATATTTTACTTTCATCATTGCATTTTGGAACTGATGGACTACCATTTCAAGCTCATAAATATTATCATCCTGTGCTTCCATTAGCATCATGGCTAGGTTGGCACCAACACAGAAGTTCTTGCCTTGGTTTCCGATTACTAAACCTTTGTAATTTTTCTCTACCTCGTCAATTGCAAAATTAAGCATCTGAATAATATCAAGACCGATAGCATTGTTCGGAGAATGGAATTCTAAGAGAGCGACCCCATCACCTAAATCAATTAAACTGGCACCTGCATTCTTTTTAATAACACCTTTTTGTTTTTTTATTTTTTTCAAGTCAATTGCTTTTGGATTACTTTCAACTAAGCGGTATTCACCATTTTTATAAAAGAATTTTTCGCCATTTTCCTCTAGATAGAAAGATGTATGCCCCTTCGCAAGCATTTCTGATATCCAAATAGGGATTTCAAGCCCATTTTCCCTCATCTTCGCGACTGACTTTTCTAAACCAATTGCATCCCAGGTTTCAAATGGACCCATTTCCCAGCCAAAGCCCCATTTCATGGCCCGGTCAATGTCGACCACTGTGTCAGCAATTTCACCCAAAAGCTGTGCAGAGTATACAAGTACAGGACTGAAGATGTTCCACAGCAACTCACCTGCGCGGTCATTTGCATATACAAGCGCTTTCAATTTACTCGAAGTGCCTTTTTCCTGCTTGCTCATTTCTGTTGCGGCAGTTGAAAGCTTCTTACGAGGAATATATTCTAAAGTACCTGGGTCAAGTTCAAGGATTTCTTTCCCTTTCTTCAAGTAGAAGCCTTGAGCAGATTTACTACCGAGCCAGCCTTTTTCAAGCATGGTTTTCATAAATGAAGGGACTTCAAATACTTCCTTTTCCTTTCCGGTTACTTTTTCATTTACATTGCCTGCGACATGTGCGAAGGTATCTAACCCAACTACATCTAACGTGCGGAAAGTTGCACTTGAAGGGCGACCGACTAATGGACCAGTAACAGAATCAACTTCCCCAACACTATAACCGCCCTTTAGCATTTCTTGAACTGTAATAAGGAGACCATAGGTTCCAATCCGGTTAGCGATAAAGTTCGGTGTATCCTTTGCAAGAACAACACCTTTTCCTAAAACATCCTCACCAAACGTTTTCATGAATGAAACAACTTCTTGGCTCGTATACTGTGTAGGAATCACTTCAAGTAATTTTAAGTATCTTGGCGGGTTAAAGAAGTGGGTACCAAGAAAATGCTTCTTAAAATCCTCTGATCTTCCTTCTGCCATCGCTTCAACAGATATCCCGGATGTATTGGAACTGATAATGCTTCCAGGTTTTCTATATTGGTCAACTTTCTCAAATACTTGTTTCTTCACATTGAGATTCTCAACAACAACCTCGATTACCCAATCCACATCTTTTAATTTCACTAGGTCGTCTTCTAAATTCCCCGATTCGATTAATGCCAAGTTCTTTTTGACCGCTAAAGGAGCTGGTTTTTGTTTTAATAATTTTTGGATTGATTGGCTGCTGATGCGATTACGGACCTGCTTATCTCCCAATGTTAGTCCTTTTGCCTTTTCGTCGTCGGTTAACTCCCGAGGTACAATATCCAATAATAATGTCGGTATCCCGATGTTTGCTAGATGGGCGGCAATCCCCGACCCCATGACTCCTGATCCTAGAACAGCTGCTTTTTTAATAAGTTGGTTCAACATTGTCTCCCCCTTTACACACTTTGAATGAATACTCATTCATTTTTTTGTCAAAAAAAATTCACTAACGAATGAGTTCTGCTATCTATTACTATAGAATATTTCAAAAATTTGCGCAATAAATAAAAGCGGAAAATAAAAAAAATTTTTAAAAGGCATTTTCCCTATCAACTTTACATAAAAAAATCAAATTGGGCATCCTATTAACGAGGTGATGAGGCATGGGTAAAATGAAGAAAAACCCATCTAAAAGTGGCGTAAGCGCCGCTAGCGTTCAAGGAAACGCAGGTCCTGGCGGAGAACAGTCACAAAAAGACAAAGTGAACAGTCAAAATAATCAATTCAAAAGATAAAAACACCTTGAATGAATAACTGAGGAAATTGTAAAGCAGGCTGTATGACAGCCTGCTTGACTTGGTTATATTAAAACTTTGCTTGATAATTTTCAATTTCCCAAGCATGAACAGCTGTACGATAACTATCCCATTCTGCTTTTTTCGCAGCTACAAACTCATCATAAACATGGTTGCCTAATGTTTTACGGACAATCTCTCCATCTTCTAGTTCCTTTACCGCAGCGGCTAGACTGCCAGGAAGGCTTTCAATACCTAGTTCACCGCGACGCTCTTCAGTCATATGGAAAATATCTTCATTGATTGGAAATGGTACTTGTAATTCTTGTTCGATGCCATCTAAACCAGCAGCTGCAATCACTGCAAAGGTTAAGTAAGGATTCGCTGATGGATCAGGACAGCGCAATTCAACACGGGTGGCCATCCCTTTTTTTGCCGGGATTCGAATCAACGCGGAACGGTTTGATGCGCTCCATGCGATATAACATGGTGCTTCATATCCAGGTACTAAACGCTTATAAGAGTTTACAAGCGGATTGGTTACAGCGGTAAAACTTTTGACATTCTCCAGTAGTCCTGCAATAAATTGATACGCTTGATTCGATAGTTGTAAATCATCAGCCGGATCAAAAAATGCATTTTCATTTCCTTTGAAGAAAGACATGTTGACATGCATTCCAGAACCATTTATCCCAAAAACTGGTTTAGGCATGAATGTAGCATGAAGGTTATATTTCTTTGCTATCGTTTTTACAACCCATTTGTATGTAGTGGAAAGATCCGCTGCACCTAGGGCATCAGCATACTTAAAATTAATTTCGTGCTGTCCTTCAGCAACTTCATGGTGAGACGCTTCAATAATGAAACCCATTGCCTTTAAAGCACGGTAAATTTCTAAACGAACACGCTCTCCAAGATCTTTAGGTGACGGTTCAAAATATCCAGCTTTATCACTAAGTTCCTGTGTTGGATATCCGTTTTCGTCTGTTTTAAACAGGAAAAATTCAAGCTCAGGACCTACTGAAATGGTGTATCCTTTATCCGCAGCTCGTTCCACTGTTTTCTTTAATACATTTCTAGTGTCACCTTCAAACCAAGATCCATCAGGATTTTTAACAGAACATAGAAAACGTGCTTCAGAATATCCTTCTTCTACTGTCCATGGTAAAACGGAGAATGTTGTTAAATCTGGCTGTAAGTATAAATCAGATTTATTTATTGGTGAAAATCCTTTAATAGAGGAGCCATCAAACATGATTTTTCCTTCGACTACATCTTCCAATTGCTCACTTGTAACCGTTACGTGTTTCAAAATACCTTCGATATCTACAAACTGTAAGTGAAGAAGTTCAACATTTTTTTTATTTATTTCTTCTTTAATTTTTTCGATAATTGCAAATTCGTCTTTTACATTTGAAAGTATAGCCTCAGTCATGTTATTTCTCCTCCTATTTTCATGTCACTTAACCTAACATTGAATTTATTATATTGTGAATATTTAATTTTGACAACTCTTTTTTATCACTTTTTTGAATATTTTATGTATATTAAAAAGAAAGCGTTTTCTTAGAATGCAATAGAAAAAGGTCACCTCATCAGTTGAAGTGACCAAATAGTTTATAAATATTCATTTTTTTGCATCTTACTTAGATTGTCTATGCTGTTCATTTAGCAGCTTAATTTCATTAATGATTGATTTCATTTCTTCCTTTGCTTCCGGATAGAGTTCATTCCAATGTTTTGCTAAGGCTGGCATTGATTTCGCAATATGAGTATATAGGGCCCAAGCCTTTACCTTTTCGGTTGTCTCCTCGCTCGATTCGCCAACGAGTAAGTCACTATATTTTTCAAGTAAAGCTTTGAACTGCTCCGCAAATACTTTCTCCATCAAAGCACACTCCATCGTTAGAAATATGTGTACATGGGCATGTTTTACATCTTTTGCATCCAAGCTGATAGGTAAAACAACATGTTTTCCTCATTCTTATCTCATCAGGGGGATTCTTCTTAGAATAATACTTTTTTATTGGATTAAGGTTGTATTCGCCAAATAGATTGCCCTTTGCTTCCATGATTAAAAAACGGAAATCACTTAGGACGGTTGGATTTTCACTCTCTTTTAACTCCGTCTCATAAAGCCAGAATAGGTAAACCGCAATATTTTCCCACAGGATCAGTTTTGAAACCTTAAATGTCTTTTCAAAATGCTCAATAATCGGGTAGATATTGTTAGCAAAAAGATCCCGGTAAACACCTTCACGCCATTCATCCCGGTCTTGACCATTCCACTCCTGGATGGATGTATCCTTTAATGAAATCATCGGGATCCAGTCTTTACCACGTTCAGCTTCTTCCATTTCTATATTTTCCAAAGATAGATTCAATTTCTTATTAGCGGCCGTCATGGCAAAAAGGGAAATGACGGCAATAAATGCATATCTTTTTATAAAAATGGAGGCTGCCGCTCTTTCGGAAGGCGAACCGATTGAATACGCTAAATTCCTCATGAAATCCAATGCAAAAGTCTTATCCATTAATTTTGCAACGTTAAATGATTGGCCAGTTTCTGGTTTAAGCCTATATTTCTGTAAAGGACTAAGATCATTTTCTGTAAGTATATTACCCATGGGATACAGCCGCCTTTTGGAGAATACGTCTTCCTTTTCCATAAGGAATACAAAGCGGTGTGCCAAATAAAGGATCGATTGTTACCTCACATTCCATGCCAAATACATTTTTGACAAGATTACGGTTGATTACATACTCCGGCTTACCTTGATCATACACCTTTTGATCTTTTAGGGCCACGATATTATGTGCATAGCGGCAAGCAAGATTAAGATCATGAAGAACCATTACAACCGTTCTTTTTCTCTTTTCATTGAGTTCGAATAGAAGGTCAAGAATTTCAATTTGATGTGTCATATCTAAATAGGTTGTTGGTTCATCTAAGAGAATAACGTCCGTATCCTGAGCTAGGGTCATCGCAATCCAAGCGCGCTGTCTTTGACCGCCTGAAAGAGAATCAACCGTTCGCTCTTTCAAATCTTCTAACCGGGTAGCTTTTAGTGCGTCATTAACCTTTTTCTCATCTTCCTCCGACCATTGTTTTAACCATGATTGATGAGGATAACGCCCCTGTTTAACGAGTTGAAGCACCGTCAGTCCTTCAGGAGCGGCCGGTGATTGCGGAAGTATCGCCATTTTCTTTGCTACTTCTTTCGTTGAAAGCTTAGCAATGGCTTCTCCCTCCAAAATAACAGCACCGGATTTTGGCTTAAGAAGACGAGCGATTGAACGAAGGAGAGTTGATTTTCCGCAGCCATTCGCTCCAATAAAAACGGAAATTTCACCTTGAGGAATTTTTAAATTTAATTCATCAATGATGAGTGTGTCCCCGTATGAAAGTGATAAATTTTTCGTTTCAACCGCATTCATCATCTGCCATCTCCTTTTGTAATCAATCAAGTTTATGTTTTTTAGGCTTGTTTTTAGTATATGAATTAGCCCCTATAGTGGGTTGTATTAACGTCCTGTATAATATTAATATTCTCTACAGTTCTAAGTTTATAATTAATTGATAATGATTGTCAATGAGTATGAAAATCATTTTCATTTGTATTTACTACTGTATCAAATAGTGAATTTGCGTAAAAAAAGAGAAGCCTATTCAAAAGAAATGGCTTCTCTTAGATGAAAACTAAGTATTTCTCGTCTTAAATAATAGATAGATAAAGTATGGTGCCCCTATACTTGCCGTAAAGACCCCTGCAGGTATTTCTAATGGCGAAAATAATGTTCGCCCAACTAAATCAGCAAGCATAACTAAAATTCCACCTAGGAGTGCGGATACAGGCAGCAACGCACCAAAAGCAGAACCGACTAATCTCCTGGCCATATGCGGCGCCATTAAGCCCACAAAACCAATCCCTCCAGCGAAAGCTACGGAACCCCCAACCAAGCCAGTACTTAGGAGCATTAAAACCAAGCGTTGCTTTTGCACCCGTCCACCAAGACCTGTTGCTACTTCATCGCCAAGTTCCTGAATGTTTACATTTCTTGCATAGATGAATGCAATGATAATCAGTACGATGATCCATGGGACTAGGGCACCTACATTTTTCCAAGTGGAACCGTAGACAGTACCCGTAATCCATATGTTCGCCTGGCTTGCTTGATAAATAGGACCTAAAACCATCATAAAGGTGGTCAAAGCTTTTGTTAAGCTCATCAATCCTATACCAATTAAAATTAGTCTAATAGGAGAAACTCCATTTTTCCATGCCAATGTATAAACGAGAAATGCCACAACTGCTGCACCAATAAATGCGGCTAAAGGCAGCCAGTGAATACTTACCGTTAATACATGATTTTTATCACTAAAAATTGCCAAGAAACCTACAACCGCTACCGATGCACCGCCAGTAATCCCTAGGATATCAGGTGATGCAAGCGGGTTTCGAATCATTCCTTGCAAAATCCCCCCTGCTACCGCCAACCCCATCCCTGCCATCAAGGCCACAATGATTCTTGGTAATCGGAACGATTGAATGACAAGGGCCTCCATTTCAGACCCTCCGCCAAAAAATACCTTCAATACATTTAAAGGGCTTATCTTCATTTCTCCCAACCCTGTACTTATAACAAAAACAGCGGCAGTTCCAAGTAACAATCCGATAAACACAAATAATGCTTTTTTATCAATTAAATAAGAGATCTTCCCTTGTTTGATTCTAAAAATTTTGTATTTACTCATCGCCCATTGAACCCCTTTCTAGCAATATAAATGAAAAATGGGGTTCCAATAATTGCCGTCATAACGCCGACTGGGACTTCCTGAGGCATTAAAATATATCTGGAGGCGATATCTGCGGCCAGTAATAGCACTCCTCCAAGCAAGCCGGAAAAAGGGATTACCCAGCGATGGTCTATTCCCACAATTGAACGAGTAAGATGTGGCACAACTATTCCAATAAATCCAATTGGTCCTGCAACAGCAACTGCCCCACCTGAAAGGAGGATTACTACTATTCCAATCGTAATCTTTAATAGAGCTGTGTTTAATCCAAGACCTTTAGCTACATCCTCACCCATTGATAAAACATTCATTTTTGTTGCTATTAGGAAAGAAATGATCCAGCCTCCAATTAAATAAGGAAGTACAGCTATTAAATTATCAAGGCTTCTTCCTGCCACTGATCCCGCAAGCCAAAATAATACTTGCTCCAAGGCTGCTTCATTTAATACAAGAATCCCTTGTGTAAAAGAGGCAAATAATGCTGTCATTGCAGCACCCGCTAGAGTCAGTTTCATCGGGGTCAACCCTTCTCTTCCGGCTGACCCAATTGCATAGACACTTATTGCGGCAACAGCTGCACCAAAAAAGGATAACCAAGTAAACAGTTGAAGACTTCCAACACTAAAAACTGTTACCGCTATAACAACAGCAACCCCTGCTCCGGCATTTACCCCAAAAATATCAGGGGATGCCAGCGGATTCTTCGTTACTGTCTGCATTAAGACGCCTGAAATAGCTAAACTTGCCCCCACCGCTGCGGCAATAAACACACGTGGGATTCTAACAGATTGAATAACAATATGTTCATTAGATCCGTCGAAATTGGTTAAGGCTTCTATAGCCATTTTCCATGTGGTATCTGTATAGCCGTAGACAATACTTGCTGCCATTAAGAGAAGCAATATAATAATAGCAATAAAAAGTCCAACCCACCTTTGGCCAGTTTGTTTTAGCAGCATATCGTTAATCCCTTCTAATCTATTTATATATAAAACGCTTGTATATCAGTATTTTCATGTATCAGTCTATTTGAATAGTGGAAAACTGTCAATGAGTTGATAATCATTTTCAATTTGGTGATTGACAGGCTAGTAAAAACGTTTTATGATAATTTTGTAAATGAAAATGATTATCATTAACAATAAGATTATTTGGGGGTTACATAAGATGAAAGGTTTTAAAAATTTATTTGCAGTCATTTCATTAATGGCTATTTTCCTTCTTGCTGCCTGCGGAAATACGGAAGAAAAACCGGCTACACAAGATGAAAACGACACTAAAACAGAAGACACTAGCTATACAGTAGAACATGCAATGGGGTCAACTACATTAGAAAAAACGCCTAAAAAAGTTGTTATTTTAACCAATGAAGGTACTGAAGCTTTACTTGCACTTGGAATTAAGCCAGTTGGTGCTGTTCAATCTTGGCTTGGAGATCCGTGGTATGATCATATTAAAGAGGATATGGACGGTGTTGAAGTTGTTGGCGTTGAGAGCGAAGTGAATTTAGAGAAGATCGCTACGCTTAAACCGGATTTAATTATCGGAAACAAGCTTCGTCAAGAAGCAGTTTACAGCCAATTAAGCACAATTGCTCCTACTGTATTTTCCGAAACCCTTAGAGGTGATTGGAAAGAAAACTTTAAACTATACGCAAAAGCTTTAAACCTAGAAGAAAAAGGGAACGAAGTACTTACTGATTTTGATAACCACGTTGCAGACTTGAAAGAGAAACTTGGTGATAAAGTAAATCAAGAAGTATCGGTTGTCCGTTTTATGGCTGGAAAGTCTCGTATTTATTATACTGATTCTTTCTCTGGTATTATATTTGATCAAGTTGGTTTAAAACGAGCTTCGCAACAGGCAGAGCTTTTTACTCCTGATAACAAGCTGGGTAACCTTGCTATCGAAGTTGGAAAAGAAGTTATTCCGAAAATGGACGGTGACATTCTTTTCTATTTCACATATGCTCCTAAAGGTGATCAAGTTGCCTTAGATACAGCGAAAGAATGGACAAATGATCCACTTTGGAAAAATTTAAATGCTGTAAAAAATGGCAAAGCCTACGAAGTTAGTGATGCTACTTGGAATACTGCCGGCGGCGTCCTTGCTGCAAATATCATGTTGGATGATCTTGAAAAAATCATGCTAGAAAAATAAAAGAATACTACTCCAATAAAATAGAATGAAAAAAGAACGAGGCTGCCATGACCTCGTTCTTTTTTATCCTTATGTTGTTGCAGTGAACAAGAACTTTATATATTGATAGCGAAGGTGAATATCAAACCGTTGCTACATTGCAGCAAATTACGATTCATTTATTCATTTTCAACATGAAGTCAGCTTGATTGATAAACGGTGCGCTGCCATCTTTGTTAATCCGTTGTTGAAAACATGTATTTTTTATAATGGTATCTGATTGAGAAGATTAATCCCAGCCCAAGCATATTCCCCATTAATGAACTTCCTCCATAGCTGATAAACGGTAATGGAATACCCGTTATCGGCAGCACTCCAATTGTCATCCCGATATTTTGGAATACATGGAAAGTAATCATACTGATAACTCCCACGCAAATATACGTATAAAAATTGTTCTTCGTCTCCATACCAACCTTGGTAATATGATAAATCAACAAGAAAAATAAACTTACGAGCACACTCGCACCAATAAAACCATACTCTTCGCCGACGACACTAAAGATAAAATCGGTATGGCTTTCAGGTAAATATACTTCTCTATTCCCGTAACCTTTACCACCCGTTTGCCCTGAGCCGATAGCTAAGAGTGACCGTGTCAGCTGGTACCCTGCTGAGCTTTGAAAATTATAAGGATCCAGCCAAGAGTAGATCCGACTGAATTGATACTGTTTCACACCTAAATATTTTTCAAGAACCTCTGGCTTCAACAATACAAAATAAAAAATAACTGAAATAAGTGCCGTTCCAACTGAAAAGATTGGAACTAGTAATTTCCATGTAATGCCGGAAATAAAAATCATCCCTAATAGAATAGCGATAAATACGAGCGAAGTTCCTAAATCTTGCTTAATAATTAGGATTAATGGAACCATCGTGACCATTCCGAGTTTTATTAATAGCCAAAAGTCAGAGGAGATTGTTTTAACTGGATTCTTTTGGTGATGATCCTCAATTACTTTTGCTAGGGCTACGATAATAAAGATTTTGACAAACTCTGACGGCTGAAGTGACCCAATTCCAGGTACCTTAAACCAGTTTTTTGCCCCATTGATTACAGGTGCAATGCTTTCTGGCGCTATGATTAAAAAAACCAGCAACATTATTCCTACACCGTAAGCATACCACGCCAACTTTTTTAATTGGTCGGAGTCGAGCCTAATGACGGCAGCAATAATTCCGCAGCCAATTCCATAAAAGATGATTTGCTTTATAAGGAAGTTACTGTCATATTGACCACTTGCCTGCGCACTATAAATCGATAAGCAGCTGGCCAAAAATAATAAAAGTAAAATAAAAACAAGACTATAATCAAGTTTTGAAGTTGTATTTTTAGATGATGTCATCATTCACACTCCTTTATAACAAAGCTTCAAAAAGGAACTTGTACATTATCTCATTATATTTTTTTAATCGAAAAAGTACAACGTTTAAAGTGTGAATGGGTTAAATTACTACAAAAGGAAAAGGAAGCTTCTAGATTTGGCGGCTTCCTTTTGTAAAATATTTACTTTTAATATCATCGACCATCCAATGTAAATTATTCGGCACCTGGGGAATCCCATAGCCGATATAAAGTGGAGTAGTTACGAATCGGGGAACAATTTTCACGTATATTCTTCTATTATAATGGTGAAAGAAAAGATTGTAACTGCTTGCTTTAAATGGAAAGTTGTTAAGAATATAATGTACTGCATTTTGAAGATAAACTCCAAAGGTTTCATTATAACTAGAGTCATCCATATCAATATTAAATTCATAAAAGCCTACCTTCGGTTTTGTCGACAAAGTCAATGTGACCCCGTCTTTTTCTTCTATCGTAATCCCCTCAAACACTTCTTCAGATATGTTTTCCTTATAGTTAATATCATGTAGGCCAATGATTTGCATATGAGGATGCGCGATGGTCCCCCCGGACAACGGGCCATGATTTTTGAAAAAAATGACCGATTCATAATTTCCGGTTTTATCTAAATCAAGCCAATTTCTTATCGCAAACTGTAAGAGTCGATGGAGAAAGGGAAGCTCATAGGTAGATAATTCACCATGACAATCATCTGTTTCAATCAAAACCGTTTGGTAGGCATTTTCTAGAACAGGATATTTATTTTTCAAAAGTATAATTGGTCCATCCACTTCAATGAGATCGATCAACTCTTCCCGCGCACAAAAAGGGCACGGTTGCTGTTTATTTCTGATACTTTCTGGTTTCTTCACTCCGATAGATGTATTGAAATGTAGATGGTGATTTTTCAAAAGTGCA
The DNA here is from genome assembly GCF_013409995.1 of Neobacillus driksii. Classification (GTDB taxonomy): domain Bacteria; phylum Bacillota; class Bacilli; order Bacillales; family Cytobacillaceae; genus Neobacillus; species Neobacillus driksii. Next base: position 518,064 of record NZ_JACCBX010000001.1, on the reverse strand, counting down.
GCTCCTCTCCAAAATACTTACTTCTATTTTATGGGAGATTTCACCCCTTTTGCACTATTTTTGCCTTGGTAATATATAAAAATTTGGCTTAATATAAGCAAATTCCTAATATTTGCACTCTGTTGATTGGAGCGGAAGGCACGTAGACTCCTCGAAAATGCAATCGCATTTTCTTCGTGCGTGGGCGGATTCAAGGAAGCAAATTCAAAGTCCTGCGGGAGGACGGGGCTGGGGAGACCCCACAGACGCTATAAGCGTCGAGGAGGCTCCCCGGACCGCCCGCGGAAAGCGAAGTGCCTGGAGCGGAAATCAACAGACAAGTTTAAAACGGAAAAAATTTCTTGCTTATTTGCTGAGTAACGTGCATATCTTTACTATGTACATGCTCTTATGGTGCAGAAAGAGAGGTTAAATATGTTAAGCAAATTAGAAGCACTCATATTAGGAATTATTCAAGGATTAACTGAATTTTTACCCATTAGCTCTACAGGACATTTATATTTAGGAAGGAATTTATTTGGTTTACAAGAAGCTGGTTTATTACTTGATACCATGCTTCATGTCGGTACCCTGCTCGCCGTTTTTATCTTCTATAAGGACGAGTTTGTTAAGATTATTAAAAATCCGTTTAGCAAACTCACCTTTCTGTTAATCGTCGGAACCATTCCAGCTGTCGTGATTGGTTTGCTTTTTAAAGACTATTTTGAGGAAATATCGAAGACCGGAGTTACGATTGGCTGGGAATTTTTAGTCACTGGATTATTTCTGTGGATTGCTGATTCCGCAAAAAATGGCTATAAGAAAATGGATGATATTAGTTATACCGATGCCCTAATCATTGGCTCCTTTCAGGCAGCGGCTATTTTCCCGGCTATTTCACGCTCAGGTTTCACGATTGTGGCTGCATTATGGAGGAAGCTAGATCGCGAAACGGCAGCATACTTTTCTTTTCTCCTATCTACACCTGCTATTGCGGGGGCTGTTGTGCTGCAATCATTGGATTTATTCGGAGGTGCAGGTGAGGAAATCTCTCTATCTGCGTTAATTGTTGGTATTGCCTCTTCTGCATTATTCGGATATGTTGCAGTGAAGTGGATGATTGGATTTTTAAAGAAACATTCTTTAAAACCGTTCGCTATTTATGTCTGGGTTCTAGGTTTTGCGGTGTTATTTTTTCAATTTACAGGAAAGTTCTAACGTAAAAAAATGCGGCTCGATATTCGAGTCGCATTTTTTTATTGGCTGTGTTAAATTGGCTGTTGACTTGCGCTCCACTAAGGAATGCTTCGTAGAATAATCACCGCAGGGACAGGCTGTCTTTGCCTGTCCCGAGGCGCTATGCTTTCCGCTGGCTCGCCCGTGAGCCTCCTCGGTCGTTCCGACCTGCGGGGTCTCACTCAGCTCGTTCATCCCGCAGGACTTTGAATTTACTTCCTCGAATAATCACCGCACGAAGAAAATGCGATAGCATTTTCGAGGATCAAGCGCCTTCCGCTCCAGTCAACAGGTTCTAAAATCAACAGTCTCCTTTAACACAGCCATTATATTATACTGTAACTTTTTCTTTTGCCATTTCTCTTGCGGCTTCGATGACTTGTTCTTTTGCCTTTGCCATAATTTCTGGTACTTGCTTTGGAAAGTGATCCATTCCTTCAGCGAACACCGTTGGCATAACTTCCATTCCTAAGAAGCCGAGTACTTTTGTTAGGAAACGATCGCCGAATTCAAATTCAACCATTGGTCCCGTTGAGTAAATACCACCGCGCGTTTGAATATGAAGTACCTTTCGGTTTGTGAGCAGCCCTTTTGCCCCTTCATGTGTATTAACAAATGTTTTGTTCACGATAAATAAATTATCAAGGAAAGCTTTTAAAATAGCTGGCGATCCAAAATTCCAAATTGGAGTAACAAACACATAATAGTCAGCTGCAATAAAGCGGTCGGCCAGTGCATGCATTGCAGTGATTTGTTTTTGCTCACCTTCTGTTAATTCATCAAAAGTCTTGCCCATGAAGGATAATTTAGCACGTGCATATAACAAATCCATATCAATTTGCGGGATATCCATATCGTATAAATGCATATGTTCTATTTCAACATCAGGCTTTTGTTGTTTAAATTCTTCTAAAAAGGCCTCACCTAGCTGCATACCTTTCGAAAGCTTTATATCATTTTTTGGGTTAACGGTAATATATAGAAGCTTTGCCATCTGATCCCCATCCCTTTATATAAATTTCTATCTATCCATATAGTACAACAAACTTCATTGTTCACTGATGAACAAAAAGTGAAGTTTATGAATTTAGTGTGAACACTTCGATTTCATGTTAACAAAACGTGTCAATTCTAAATAAAACACAACAAAACTTAACGAAACTTAACAAAACTCACACAAATCATAGTATATTTGAAATATATATTTTATTTACGGATAGAGAGGTGGCATACGGATGGATGGAAAGGCTTACACACCTGATGAGGTGGCTCAACTATTCCAAATCTCAAAACATACGGTTTATGAATTGATTAAGCGAGGTGAATTACAGGCATTTAAGGTTGGCAACAAAATGAGAATCGAGCACTCAGAGATTGAAAGATATAAAGAAAGTACAAAAGCCCCTGCGAAAAAAATTCAGGTTGAGCAGATGGATACACATGCTTCTTCACCAATCCGGCTATCCGGCAGTCATGACTTTCTTGTAGAACATTTTGTAAAACAAACCTCAAAAGATTTACAGCAGCAAATCCAGCCCACTTACATAGGCAGCCTTGAAGGATTGATGATGCTGTACCGTGGTCAATCGGATATCGCAGCAATCCATCTCTTAGATCCTGCGTCACAAGAATACAATTTACCTTTTATTCATCAGCTCTTTGTACATGAGTCTATCTCGGTTGTTCGATTTGTCTCAAGAGAGCAAGGCTTTATCGTAGCAAAGGGAAATCCAAAAGGTATCTCTGACTTTAATGACCTGGTTCAAAAAAATGTTCAGTTTGTTAATCGTCAAAAAGGTGCTGGGACTAGATTTCTTTTTGACTCAATGCTTTCGAAGCATGGAATTACTCCAATTGAAATAAATGGTTATTCAACGGAAGAATGGAACCACTTATCGACTGCTTCATATATAAGCAGAGGTATGGCAGATGTGGCGTTTGGAATTCAATCTGCCGCAAGCCATTTAGGACTCGATTTCATACCTGTTGCTAAGGAACAGTTTGATCTTGTGTTCCGTTTTACCAATGAAAACAAACAGAAACTTACAGATCTAATCCATTATCTTCAGTCCCCTGGATTTAAAAGCAGCTTAACCGATTTAGAAGGATATGGTATTCAAGATTTAGGTACTATCATCTATCAAACTAGTAAACTGGAGGAAACAAGATGTTAAGAAATCGTTTGCTTGCTACATTATTTGTATTCATGCTCCTTTTCCTAGCAGCTTGTGGTAATACCACCACTGACCAAGCTGACGAAAAAGAGAAAAAGGCAGAACCGACTGATTTAATTTTAGCGACTACTACTAGTACACAAGACAGCGGCTTATTAGATGTATTACTGCCAATCTTTGAAGAAGAAAACAATGTAAAAGTAAAAACAATTGCAGTTGGTACAGGACAAGCATTAGAAATGGGCACAAAAGGTGAAGCTGATGTCCTTTTAGTTCATGCTCCTAAATCGGAGGAAGAACTGGTTACAAGCGGTGATGCGATTAATCGTAAACGCGTCATGTACAATGATTTTATTTTAGTTGGACCCAAAGATAACCCAGCGAGTGTAAACGGCGAGGACATTAACGCAGCATTCAAAACAATCTCTGATAGTAAAGCCAATTTTGTAACCCGCGGTGATGATTCTGGTACACATAAAAAAGAATTAGGAATATGGACAGCGGTGAATATCCAGCCTGCTGGCGACACTTATATTTCAACTGGTCAAGGCATGGGTGCTTCATTACAAATTGCTAATGAAAAGAATGGTTATATTTTAACTGACCGTGCCACATGGTTAGCACAAGAAAAGAATTTAACAAATCTCCAAATCATTGTTGAAGGCGGCAAAGACTTAATGAATATTTACCATGTCATGCAGGTAAATCCGGAAAAACACGATATGGTTAACAGTAAGGACGCAGAAAAATTTGTAGATTTTATGGTTAGTAGTGAAACTCAGAATGTTATTGAAAGCTTTGGTAAGAAAGATTACGGACAATCATTATTCTTTAAATACACTGAATAGGACAAACGAAAGGGTGCAATGGTATGGAACTAATTATCGATGGCTTTAGAAAAGCGATAGAGATGATTCTCACTGGCGATCGAGAGATTCTCGAAATCACTTGGCTGACTCTAAGAGTTTGTTTTATGGCCATCTTTATTAGTTCCCTTATTGGTTTGCCTCTTGGGATGTTACTTGGGCTGACCCGATTTAAAGGCAGAAAAATCATCCTTACATTCATCAATATCGGTATGGGGCTGCCACCTGTGGTTGCCGGATTATGGATTTCCATGCTTTTATGGCGCTCTGGTCCACTTGGTCATTTACACTTGCTGTATTCTCCAACTGCAATCGTTATGGCACAAGTGCTGGTTTCATTACCAATCGTCACAGGTTTAACGAGCTCCGCCTTTCAACAAATCAGTGAAAAAATGCTTTTACAAATAAAAGCTTTGGGTGCAACCAAGATACAAACCATCCTAATCCTTTTAAAACAAACTAAAATCGCCATCGTCGCTGCGATTATGGCAGGCTTTGGACGGGTAATTGCTGAGGTTGGTGCGGCAATGATGGTAGGCGGAAATATACAAGGGGATACCCGAATTTTAACCACTTCGATTGTAATGGAAGTTTCAAAGGGTAATTTCGATGTAGCGCTTGCGATTTCCTTCATATTATTGACGGTTGCTTTATTGATAACGGCGGCCTTAACACTCCTGCAGCAAAGGAAGCGAGTATCATGAATCCATTGATTGAGCTTAAAAACATTACCTATCAAGCCCATAATAAAAACATCCTCTCCATACCTGATTTTCAGATTCAAGATGGTGATTTCCTTGGAATCATGGGGCCAAATGGTGCAGGGAAAAGTACATTGTTAAAAGTAATGGCTTTGCTTGACAGCCCAAATCGTGGTGAAATACTCTACCGCGGGCAGGAAATAGCTAATGGAATACCCTCCCTTGACCTGCGGAGAAAATTCTCAGTTGCCTTGCAGCAATCACTACTTTTAGAAGGTACCGTTTATCAAAATATTGCGATTGGCTTAAAGCTAAGAAAAGTACCAAAATCAGTAATCAAAGAGAAAGTAAATGTTTGGATGGAGCAGTTTCAAATCAGCCATCTTGCGAAAAAAAATGCCCACTTCCTTTCAGGCGGTGAGGCACAACGGGTCAACCTCGCACGTGCCATGATTGTTGAACCAGAAATTCTTTTTCTTGATGAACCCTTTTCGGCATTGGATTTTCCAACCAAAATAAAATTAATGGATGACTTTAAAGCGATTATCAATAGTGCGGGAACGACCACCGTTTTCGTAAGTCATGATTTGATGGAAATCAATTATCTAACGAATCACCTTGCCATTATTGTGAATGGTGAAGTAAAGCAATATGGACCTACTCAAAGGGTTTTAGGATCTCCCAATTCGGTCACTTCTCCCTTTCTTAATGAATGGAAGAAGTTTTATCCAATGAGCTTCAAACAGGAAAAGCCGCTATCCCTAATGAGATAGCGGCCGTTTTGTCTAGCTTCAGCTTAGGCGCTTCCGCTTTTTTTTAATCATCTTCTACCGGAAACCATAAAATGATGCTTGTCCCCTTATTAATTCGGCTTTTTACTTTAATCATTCCTTTATGAGCTTCCATTAAGGCTTTCACAATCGAAAGACCAATTCCAGCGCCTCCTGTTTTTCGATCACGCGACTTATCACCACGGTAAAAGCGTTCAAAAATATGGGGAATATCATCCTCTGTCATACCAGAACCTTCATCCTCAATTTTAAAACCAACGCATCCTTCTTTTTCAGTTAATATAGATATCGTTACATTCTTTCCTTCTGGCGTATACTTTAGGGCATTGTTTAGTACATTAGAGAGAATTTGCATTAAGCGGTCTTTATCAGCTTGGAAAATGAGTTCTTGATCAGGCTCTTCGATATGAAGATGCACACCCTTCTGCTTAAACAGTGGTACAAACATTTCCCATAATGCGGCTAGTACACTGCCAGCCTCTACCTCTACCTTTTCCAATTTAATTTGTGGATTTTCGGCAGCAAGCAGCTTTTCAAGTTCATTCACTAGCCTTACTAGTCGCATCAGCTCTTCATGACTGGATTGTAATCGTGCTGGTGTGGGCTCCCATATTCCGTCCTGGTAGGCTTCGATTTGACTTCTTAAAGTAGCCAGTGGTGTCCGGAGTTCATGGGCTAAATCACCCGTAAACTGTTTTCTTAACATTTCCCCCTTTGCCAATGATTCTGCTAGATTATTAAAGGAAATCGCTAGCTGCTTAACCTCTGTAGGTAACCCAGTCAGAGGAATTCGGATAGAAAGATTATGCTGCTGGAGCTCATTTGCGGCAAAGGATACTTTATTTAATCCAGAGATTAATTTTTTTGAAAATAACATACTAAATAGAATCGATAACAGAATCGTCAAACAAACAGCCGCATAAATGTATAACTGAATCGTTTGTAAAAAATTATACTCATCGTCAATTAAGCCTATTGGGTAAATGGCTACTAATTTACCAATCACTTTATTATTTGCTCTTAGCGTATAGGAAGCAGAATGCCACTCCTCATTATTGGGTTCCGGTTCGGTCAATCCAAGACTGTTTAAATAGCCTACAATATTAGAGGTCCCCATTTGCAGTTGACCCCGGTTATCATACAAATCGAAGTAAAGCTGATCAGTCATCGCATGCTCATGGAGAAAGCCAAAAACTGGATCTCTCGTAAAATGGCCATTTTTCTGATAGCCCTTTTCAATCTCTGTAATGATTCTATCAATCTTTTTTTCTCTGTTACGATCTAGATATTTCGTAAAGCTCTCCTCAAATCCCCACTGCATAAAAAAGCTGACAAAGAGGATCCCGATCATCGAGCTTAGTAATAAATAAAAGAGAATTCTAGACCGCAGTGTTTGAAACATCTAGTACCCCTCCAAATTTATAACCCATGCCAAATACGGTCAGGATAAACGTTGGCTGTCTTGAATCTAATTCGATTTTTTTTCGAAGATTTTTGATATGTGTATCGACACTGCGCTCGTAGCCTTCGTAATACATTCCTTCATCCTGAATTTTTTCGAGTAAGTCCATCCGGCTGTATACCCTTCCCGGATTAAGTGCCATATTGGTTAGCAGCTTATATTCAATCGGCGTCAAAATAACATCCTGCCCTTTAACAGTTACTTCTTTTTTACTTAGGTCAATTGCCAGTTGTTTATGATTAAACTCAATTCGTTCTACTTTTTCTGTTTTCTTTACTCTTCTTAGGATAGCTTGGACCCGTACAACCACTTCCCGCGGGCTAAACGGCTTCGTTAAATAATCATCTGCACCCATAACAATCCCGTTAATGCGATCATCTTCCGCGGATTTTGCTGTCAGCATTAGGATTGGAACATCTGATTCTTTTCTTACTAACCGGCATACCTCTTCGCCAGATATATCCGGAAGCATTAAATCTAATATAATCAAATCTGGATTTATTGTTTTCGCCTTTTTCAAGGCATCAATTCCGTTATCCGCACAATAAATTTCATAGCCTTCTCTCTCGAGATAGGCTTCGAGGACTTCTATAATTCTTTTTTCATCATCAACGAGCAGTATTTTCATCGTAATCACTCCCCTTAACTATAATATATCATGTCGGGGAATGGCTTTTTTCATCTTCACAAATTCATCACAAGTTCTTCATAACATCTACAATATTTATCGATAAGATGTACCTGTAGCAATGAAAGAGGTCATAATCTCTCTTAGGTTTTTACATGGTATTAACCAACTTGCTCTCCCAAATTTTAATCTCTCTTTTTTTACATACGGGTGCCCAAGGGGTATCCTATTTTTTTTTGATAAAAAAAATCCCTATCAAATTTTGATAAGGATTTTTACTGCTATTATTCTGCTTTTTTCATGGTGTCTGTCAGTTCTTCAATACTGCGTTTTACATTGCCTTTTCCTGAATAGTTCTCGATTAATTCTTTTACGTCGATTCCGCTCGAGGCTTTTAAAGACTCCTGAAGTGTGGCCATGAGATTTGTTGCATAGCCGGTAATTTTATTGGCTCCGCCATTCTCACTTGAACCACCGGTATCTACTACGGTAATTTTATCAATATTTGCAAGCGGGCTTGCTACCTGCTTCGCATATTCAGGAAGCATTTTGATAATCATATCTAAGATGGCCGCTTGACCAAATTGCTCGAACGCTTCTGCAATCTTTTCCTTCGCTTCTGCTTCTGCCAAACCTTTCAGACGAATAATCTCTGCCTCGGCTGTACCTTGAGCCTTTTGGGCTTCAGCTTTGGACAAACCATCTAATCGAACACGTTCTGCTTCTGCTTTTGCCATTGCTTCTATACGATATTTATTCGCTTCAGCATCTGCAATTTGTTTTGCCTTATTTGCTGCTGCAGCCTGCTCGACTGAGTATCGATCCGCATCGGCTTTTTTCTTTACTTCAGAATCGTATTGACGTTCGCGGCGCAAAATTTCTTTTTCTTCTAGTTCAATCTGCTTTTGTCTTTCTATAATTTTAACTTGCATTTCCTGCTCTGTTACTTCCTGCTTCGCCCTTGCACTTTCCAATTCATATGCCATGTCAGCCCGTGCTTTTGCACTATCTTGTTCACGCCGGAATTCGGCAACCTTTAGTTGATTAACTTTCTCTGCTTCAGCAATTTCAGTTGCACGCTCTAATTCAGAACGCTTTGCTTCCTTTGCAGCTTCTGCTCTTTTAATCCTAGTTTCTTTATCAGCTTCAGCTGTTGCAATATCTGCGTCACGTTTCACTTGGGCAATTCTAGGTTTACCAAGGGAATCCAGATATCCGTTTTTATCGCGAACATCCCTAATTGTAAAGGAAACGATGACTAATCCCATTTTCGCCAGGTCCTGAGAGGCAACTCTTTGAACCTCTTGCGAGAATTTATCACGGTTTTTATATATTTCTTCTACCGTCATAGAACCAAGGATGGAACGTAAGTGACCCTCAAGAACTTCTTTGGCTTCATTCTCTCGGTCTTCCTTAGCCTTACCAAGGAATTGTTCCGCAGCCGTGGCAATTTCACTAATCGAGCCGCCAATTTTTATGATCGCAACTCCATCTGCCATAACGGGTACGCCTTGCTCTGTATATACTTCAGGTGTGGTTACCTCAAGCTTGCTTGAAAGCAGGCTAAGCGGTTTTGCCTGTTGAAAGACCGGTAAAATGAAGCTTCCTCCGCCGCGAATGATTTTGATTTTGTTGCCTGATTCATCCACATGGACACTGCCATTTCCTAAGAAACTTCCCGTCACAATTAGCGCCTCATCCGGTCCAGCAGTCCGATACTTCGTGATAAAAACACCGATTAACGCGATTAAAATAAATGCAACAATCCCAATAACAATCCAAAAACTTAATTCCATCTAACCAACCTCCCTATAATAAATAATTCTCTATCTCTTGATGAGAGCTAACTTGAAGCACCCCATCTTTTATATCAACCACAAGTACATTTGTGCCGTTCGCAATCTCAACACGATCAAAACTTGTGGCTGGTTTTGCAATTCTGCCGCTAATACTTTCAATCATCACTTCTCCATACCCATTCGCAGGAATCGCTGTAATTACGGTTCCGATCCTGCCTCTTAAATCACTTTCTTTGTAGACTAGTGACTCTTCGGCATTCGACAATGGGATAAGAACAAATACATTTAAAAAAGTAACAAGGATAAGAGCTAAAACTGCTGATATTGCTAAGATTGCCAAGTAATGAAACGCGGAAAGCTTCTCGAATAAATATCCGCTTGCTGAAAAAATAGTGACGAAAGCAAAGATGATCACCGGATTTAGAAAATCTGGTCCGTCAAAATGAACAACATCTGAAAAGAATACATACAAAATGGTCAAAATACCTGAACCAATTAATCCATATAAATAAATTGTTTCTAATGGCAGGTTGAATACTTCCATCGGCACCACTCCCTTCGTTATGTATGTAACTTTACTACGAGTAAAAACTGGAAAAGTTTCACTTTTCTACCTAAATTTTACCTAAATGACAAAAAAAGCACTATGACTTTTGCCATAGTACTTACTGAATCATATTTAAGAACTTCCTTGTTCGGTCTTCTTTTGGATTGGTAAAGATAATTTCCGGTCTGTTCCTTTCTACCACGACACCTTGATCCATAAAAATAACCTCATCTGCAGCCTCTCTTGCGAAACGCATTTCGTGTGTTACCACAATCATCGTCATTCCCTCGTTTGCAAGGTCCTTCATTACTTTTAAAACTTCACCTACCAGCTCAGGGTCTAGGGCTGAAGTCGGTTCATCAAACAGCATTACCTTTGGCTCCATTGCTAATGCCCTGGCAATTCCAACCCTTTGCTGCTGCCCGCCTGAGAGCTGCGCAGGGTAAAAATCGACTTTATCCTCCAGACCAACCTTTTCTAATAAGGCTTGCGCCTTTTTTCGAGCGTGATCTTTATTCTCATTTTTTACAATTACCGGTCCCTCCATCACATTTCCTAGAGCGGTTTTATGAGGGAATAAATTATAGCTTTGAAAAACCATTCCTGTTAAGCGGCGAAAGGAGGCAATGTTTTTTTTCGGTACAGTGCCCGAGAAATCAAGAGTGTTTCCCTCAATCGAAATGATACCTTTAGTTGGTGTTTCTAATACATTTAAGCAGCGAAGCATGGTGGTTTTTCCAGAGCCAGAAGGCCCAATAATAACTACTACATTCCCTTTTTCTACCTCTAAGTCTATCCCTTTTAGAACCTCTAAATTACCGAATTGCTTATACAATCCTTGAATGGAAATCATGTAGATTAGCCTCCCTTCTATTACACGTATCGGTCGAGTTTCTTTTCAAATACTTGCTGGATAATGGAAAGGATAAAGCAAATAACCCAATAAATCAGCGCCGCCTCAGAATACACTAATAAAAATTCATAATTGCTTGCCGCGATTTCTTGGGCTTTGCGAAACATCTCGGATACAAGCACTAGGGAAGCAAGGGAAGTGTCCTTCACTAGACTAATAAATGAATTTGAAAGTGGAGGAATCGAAACTCTTGCTGCCTGAGGCAGGATGATTCGTCTTAACACTTGGGAATAACTCATTCCAATAGAATAACCTGCCTCCCACTGCCCTTTAGGAGTGGAAAGAATCGCAGCGCGTATAATTTCAGACGTGTACGCACCGACACTCAATGAAAAACCAATTATAGCCGCTATATAGGAATCGATAATGATTCCGATATTCGGAAGACCATAAAAAATAATAAAAAGCTGTACTAATAACGGTGTTCCACGAATCGCTGAAACATAGACTCTTGCAATCATCTGAAAGACCTTCACATGAGAGATACGAGCTAGCGCAGTTAAAATCGCTAATATCAAACCAACAATAAACGTTATGATGGTTAACGGGATTGTATAAAAAATAGCCCCTTTCAGAAGGGGCAGAAAGGAACTTTGAGCTATATCCATCAATCGTGCTGTTCGCTCCGGGTCAGTAAAAATACTATTTAAGTACATCTTCACCAAACCATTTCTCTGAGATTTTTTTGTATGTGCCATCTTCAACCATTTCTGTTAGGGCTTTATTGACCTCAGCTACGAGCTTATCGCTTCCTTTTCTAAACATAAGCCCGCTAGCGGATGCGTCTTCGCTTGTTGCAGCAATTTTTATTGGCGCCTCTGGTCTTTGTTTTGTATAATCTAAAAACGATATTCGATCGTTGATTGTTACATCAACACGTTTAGAAGCAAGTAGTTCAACAGACTGAGTAAAGCCTTCCACGCTAACTAAATTGGCACCATTTTTTTTGGCCAAATCCCCATAGTTGCTTGTCAGCGACTGTGCAGCATTTAAGCCTTTGATGTCCGCAAAATTCTTTACTTCATTATTGTCCTTATGCACAATCAGTACGGCCGCAGAAGTAATATATGGATCGGAAAAATCGTATTTTTTCTGACGGTCAGGGCGGATTCCAACCTGGTTTGCAATCATATCAAACCGCTTTGCATCGAGTCCCGCAAAAATAGCATCCCACTGTGTTTCTTTGAACTCAGGATCTACCCCTAAACGTTTTGCAACCTCTGTCGCAATCTCAACATCAAATCCGGTTAGATTTCCACTCTCATCATGAAAAGTAAATGGAGCATATGTACCTTCTGTCCCAATTAACAGCTTCCCATCATCCTTAACTTTAGCTAATAAATCTTGATCCTCAGTCTTTTCTGCGGTCTTAGGTTCTTCCTTTTTATCTTCCTTTGCTTTATCATCTTTACCGCAAGCGGAAAGAATCAATAGAGTGCTGAAAAAAAGGACAAAAATAAACGTGAGTTTCTTCATAACAGTTACCTCCTATATAAGTTCTTGGAGAAGCCAATACAATATAATATTATCGTTCCCATAAGATTCATAAAAATGTAAAACACCTGCCAGAAAGACAGGTGTTTTACATTTTTTATTAAGCTGACAATAATTCTTTTCGTTCTTTCTCTGCAGCCTGCTTTTTCTTAAGCGGACCATAAAAGAAAATTCCGCTGGATAAAAGCACAATTCCTAATATAAAGGTCTTTAGGTCAGCAGTTCCTGATATAATGACCCATCCGGAATAGATGGTCGCAACCATTGCAATGACACCGTCTATCATTCTTGACTTTGAATTGTTGTAGGAATCACCTTTAATAACTAATTTTAACTGATATACTGAGGCGATAAAATACGGTACTAAATAGGCTAACGTTGCAATGATAATAATAAAATCAAAAGCCCCCGAAATTGACTTCGATACAGTTGAAAAGATAAAGATTTGTGCGATACCGTTTGTTAAAATAAGCGAAAAGATCGGCAGACCTTTTTTGTTTTCTTTTAAGAAAGCAGGAAGAAATAATCCTTGCTTTGCAGCTTGATAAGGTACTTCAGCACTTAACATGACCCAGCCAATCGTGGAACCAAATAAGCTGACTAAGCCAATCGCTGCTAACACTTTTCCACCCATCGGTCCCATTACAGTTTGAATGGCGTCAATTAATGGCTTTTCGGAATTTATAAGTGTATGTTGGTCCAACATCCCCATCACGAGTGTACTAATCCCAATATAAATACCTAGAGCGATGAATAGACCGACAATGGTGGCACGTTTTACATCGATTTTCCTCTTTGCACGGGATGCAAACACAACAGCAGACTCTAATCCACAGAATGCCCATAGTGTCACCAACGCTGCATTGTTAACTTGTGACATTATACCAAATGTTTGGCCAGAATCACTGATCCTCGTGTCAACCATTGGCATAATATTAGTCTTATCAAAGGCAAATAGTCCAACAACGATAAATAGTAAAAATCCTGCCACTTTTGCAGCTGTCGCAGCTAGATTTAATTTCCCAGCACTTTCTAAGCCGCGTAATATAATAAAATGTGTACCCCATAATAGAACAGAACAAACAATAAAGGTTAAACCATTACCAACTTTCAGCGTATAACCGCCAATTGTAAACCAATTAGCCTGACTAGTTAAGATAGGAAAAAAGGTTGATAAGTACCCGGCAAACGTTGTAATAATCGCAACATTACCAGCAACATTACCAATCCAGTAACCCCATGATGCCATAAAGCCTGAAAGTATCGATGCCCCCGAACCTGGTTTAAAAAGCTCCTTCGCATAAATTTGCGGGCCGCCTGTTAAATTCGGTTTGCGAATAGCCAAGTTACCGAAAACAAGTGCAATCATTAGTACACCAATTCCAGTAAGTAACCAAGCTAAAATAACTCCACCTGGGCTTGCTGCCTCGGATAATGAGCGTGGAAGCATAAAAATTCCTGAACCAACCATATTTCCAACGACTAGTGCCGTTAATATCCAAAAACCTAATGTATTTGAATTTCCCACGATGTAACCTCCTAGCGAGTAATGCGGATTGAACGAATAATTATTATATTAACGTAATAATAATACGAGCCACAATCAACACAGTCAATGGAAAATATATCACGCAATAGTATTAAATATAAAAAAATAGCAAGGTAATCCTTTGCGTTGATTACATTACTATTTTGAAATTCTTATTTTCTTCTGGTAGGTTTTGCTTTTGATTGACCCTGCAGGGAGATACTCCCGTCATGTCCATTGCCGTTCCTAGTATAACATCCTGACCAAATTCGTCAACAGACGGTTTTATGGAAATTAACAGAACTTTTTCCTGACAAACCATTTCAAAGGTGAGGCGATCTTGAAGTTTCTTCGTTAGTTGACAATAATCATAAATAGATGCACCGAAGGTAGGAAGGACTTCGGATATTGGTCTTTTCGTGATTTCTTCCTGATCATCACTAATTCTTTGCAGCAATTCACCATCTATAAAACCAGCCTGCCAAAATAATCGGAGAAATTATATCATTTTTATGAATTTTAAAATAAAAAAAGAAGGGTATCGTCCCTTCTCTTACTTCCACCAGTGGTCAAACATGGTTGCTGGCAGCTGGCGTTTATGTTCTGTAACCTGATAACGTTGTTCTATTTTTTCTGCAATTTCTTTTGAAACAGGTTTACCTTCCAAGTAATCATCAATGTCATCATATGTTATCCCTAATTCTGTCTCATCTGCTTGACCTGGTTTCTTATCAAGTAAATCGGCAGTAGGTACTTTTAAATAAAGCTGTTCTTCTGCACCAAGCTCCTTTAGCAAAGCTTTACCTTGACGTTTTGTTAGTCCGCTTAACGGCAGGACATCTGCTCCACCATCGCCATATTTAGTATAGAATCCTGTAACCGCCTCTGCCGCATGGTCTGTACCGATAACAAGCAGACCTTCCATACCGCCAAAGGCATATTGCGCAATCATTCTCATTCTCGCCTTTACGTTTCCTTTATGGTAATCACTTAATGGCTCTCCACTTGTAACCGCATTATATTCTGCTTCTACACCATCGACGGCACCTTTTACGTTAAAAGTATACTCACGATCTGGGCGGATGAAATTCATCGCACGGACTGCGTCTGCTTCATCCTGCTGAACCCCATAAGGTAAACGAACAGCAATAAATAATGCATCATTTCCTTCTTGACGAAATTCTTCGACTGCCAATTGTACAAGTCGGCCCGCTAGCGTGGAATCCTGCCCTCCGCTAATTCCCAGTACGTACCCTTTTGCCTTTGTTTTTAACAAGTAGTTTTTTAAGAAGTCAATTCTATTTCGGATCTCTTCCTTTGGATTAATCTCGGATTTCACATTTAAAGCCTGGATAATTGAGCTTTGCATATGTTGAACCTCCATTCTATGTATACATAAATGTAATTTATCATAATTGCTTATTGTTTGCTTAATTTTTGAACTCTATTCTTTTCCTTTTAAATGATTATGGACTATAATTCTAGTTTAAAATAAATTTATCTTAGGTATGGAGGAAGAAAATGGACGCAAAAACATGTAATGAATCAAGAGTGGTTAGAACGGGCCGAATTTTCCCGAATGATGTAAACAATCATAACACCTTATTTGGGGGCAAGTTAATGAGTGACATGGACATGATTGCCTCCATTTCGGCTGTACGGCATGCTAGAAAAGAAGTGGTTACCGCCTCAACAGACTCAGTTGATTTTTTAAGTCCGATCACCCAACAGGACTCTATATGTATTGAATCTTTCGTTACCTTTACCGGAACCAGTTCAATGGAGGTTTTCGTCAAGGTGATTGCAGAAAATCTAATTACGGGTAATCGGAAAATCGCTGCTACCGCTTTTCTAACCTTTGTCGCTTTGGATAAAAATGGAAAACCAACAAAGGTTCCTGGGATTGTTCCTGAATCGGAAGAAGAAAAAAAGCTGTTTGAAACAGGCAAGGATCGAGCCGAAAAACGGAAAGAACATCGAAAAAATAGTAAAGAACTTGCGAGTTACTTTACAACTGAAAAACCTTGGGAATAAAGATAGGCGTGTAGCTAGCCTATCTTTATTTTTTTACCATGGAATCACTATTCCACGACATTACTCCATCTTCTTCGTCAAACTCAATCGTGACATCAACGACGCCTTTTTCTGCCATGATCTTCTCTTGTAAACGATCTTTAATATCATCCGCCGCGGCTATCGTTAGACTAGGATCAATCTCGATTTCCAATTCCACATGTAAATCTTCCCCTTCCTTAATGACTGCAAGGTCTTGGATATCTTTAACATCAGGGTCAGACATTACTAATTGACCAATCTTCTCTTCCATCTCCTCATCTGCCCTGCCAAGGACACCTGCTGCATTATCCAAAAAGACTCTGCCGACAACGAAGAACATCATTAAACCAATGAGAATGGAAGCAGCTCCTTCAATCCAGTGGATAGAAGTAAAGTGGGAAATCACGACAGCGATAATAGCGATTAAGCCACCGCTTGTCGCGACTAAATCTTCCATAAACACAAGCTTTGTTGCTGGCTTAGCTCTGCCGAGATGGGCAAAACTCTTAAAAATGACACTTGGACCACTTGCTGGTTCACCAACTTCATGCATGATTTCCTTCATGGCTTTATAAAGAACGTACATTTCAAGTATGAGTGCAAATGCGAGTACGCCGATATTAATTAAAAACCCTTCGGATTCAGTCGGATGTAGAATATGCTGATATCCTTCTTGGATTGTCTCAAACGCCATAATACCTACAATTAATACTGCTCCCAATAGCACTAAGTTTACCAATCGCCCAAATCCATTTGGGAAGCGATTTGTTGGCGATTTCTTGCTTAGTGCTGAGCCAATAAACACAAAAAACTGGTTTGCAGCATCCCCTAGACTATGCATCGTTTCCGCAAACATCGCAACGTTTCCGGTAAACATATAAGCAATACCTTTAGCGATGGAGATAATTGTGTTAACGATGGCTGCAATTAATGCAGACTTGTTACCTTTCCTTAATAGTCTAAATAATTCTCCCATTATATCCCTTCTTTCTCCTTTATTTATAGTTATCTTTACTATTTTCAAAAAAGGTAATTTTCATGACATAGCTAATTTCCTACTAAGAGAGATTTTCCCAAAACAAAAACCTCCATTGCTGGAGGTTTGAGAGTTAGACGTTTTTCAATACCATATATAAACGGTTACTTCTCTCAATTCTATCTTCTTCTGAAGCTAGGTCATATTTTTTCAACAGATGAAACACTTCATTTAATATGTCTTGTGTATGTTCTTTGGAGAAGAATTGTTCAAATAATGGCTTCATGTCATCCGGAAGAAATGCCTCTTGTGATTCATACTTATTCCTTACATCTTCCTGTGAATGATTAAGTTTGCATTCGCTCATTACATCACCTTCTACACTTTTTTATGATCTGTTACTTCTAAAACATCCAATATGAAAACAAAGACCGGAATACCAATGATTAAACCCCAAACTCCGAAGAAATGTTCAGAAAAGATTAATACCAGGAAAGTATAGAAGACAGGTAAATTTGTTTTTGACGACATCAAATTCGGATTCAAAATATAGGCTTCGATTGCATGGATAATCATTATGGCGATAAATACATATAAAACAGTCATAATTCCGCCGATACTATACCCGATAATGACAAGTGGAATAAGGGAAATGATAACCCCTGCCACAGGAATCAAGCCCAGGAATAGAATCATGATCGACAGTCCACCTAATTGTGGAAACCCAAAAATCCATAATGCAATAGTTGTTAGAATACAGTTAACGACAGCAATAATTAATTGCGCTTCGATTACCTTTCCAAAGGTACCGACGAATTTTAGTGAGAAAAATTCTATTTCTGCATAAATAGAAGCTATTTTACTCGTTTTAAATTTTTTCGTAAATTCAATTAAACGAGGTTTCTCTAATAGGTAAAATAAGCTCATTAAAAGAGCAATAAGAATTTGCAAGCCAAAGGTACTAATATCCGTAAAATAGGCAATTAAAAAGGTAAAGCCTCTCTCCAAATAATTCGAAATTTGAATTTCCTCAAGTCTGCTAACCAAATAATTTAAAATGATATTGTCATGCTTTTGGGTATAGAATGCTGTTATTTGCTTAATGAGTGCCGTTATTTCACCAACAATCATTGGCAGATATTTCACAAGTCCATAAGAGAGAAGACCAACAATTGTAGTATAAGACGCAACTACAAGTATTTTTCGATTAAGCGGTATCTTTCTATTCAAGAATATTACTAACCGGTCCATTAAAAAGGTGAAAATAAACGTAAATAGAATTAAATTAATCATATCTTTTAGTCCGTATAGAACTAATGCGAGTAAGACAAAAATCGAAATTCTTTTAAAACCGCTGCTTTGTATAAGTTTATTTATCATATGAATTTACCAAACCCCATTTTTTATGTCCTGATGAACTATGTAATAACTTTATTATAACAAATATGTACATGATTGTTACTTTTAAGTCTGAATCTTTTAAGAAAAAGATTCAGACTTTAGACCTGGGGACCTGTAGGGAAATTTCATAAAGAGACAGGCAATATCCCCCTCTTCTCATCATACATATTCAAAGAGTATGAAATTTACTATGGGTGGCATTTTTTTAAGCGGAGGGGATAGTATTTGTCGGGAGGCCAAAGAGCACTATTATACATTTTGTCCTTTATCATACCTGTTGTGGGAATCATCCTGGGGATCGTTTGGATGAATGATCAAGATTTAGACAAAAAAGCTATCGGAAAAACCTGTTTAATCGTTGGTATTGTTTCCATTGTCCTTAGTTGTATTTGCTGGTTTGCCGCCTCAGCCCTTTCCATTATCCCTGCCTTTATGACGTACTAATTTAATGAGAACCCAGTTCAAATAATAGAATTGGGTTCTTAGTTGTAGGAGTGATTTTATTGCTTAATGAATTATTGAATTTTTTCGGCAGGGCGATTTGTCATCAAATAGATGCAAGATCGCTACATATATCCGGTGAGGTCATGGCAGTTTGCGCAAGAGATACTGGGATCTATATAGGCATTTTTTCCACACTCATTTATTTACATTTTTCAAAACAAAAACAGAATGTAACGATACCTTCTATTAAGATAAGCTTCTTACTTCTGTTATTTCTTGTTCCATTAATAATAGACGGTCTTGGGTCGTATACACAGCTGTTCGATTCCAATAATACTCGGAGATTAATGACTGGTATTTCCTTTGGATTCGTACTCCCTTATTTTATTTATCCACTGCTTTCGAAAAAATCAGTAGAACTTGGGAGTGTACCTGTTATAAACAAGAGCTATGACTTTTTGGTTCCACTTGCGGGTAGCGTTATTTTAGGTGGACTAGTTTACGTGGGTCAACCATCCCATCTCGTACTAAATACCTTTATTATTGTAACAGTAATTGCTTGGTTTAGTATATTAGCCTCCTTTTTATTTCCTTTCATTTTAAGATTAAAAATAAAACTGCTAGTTTCTCTAATCGCCAGTTTGGCTTTCCTTTCGTTTCTCTCAATAATACATATATCGATACTTTCATTGTCTCTTTGAGCCCGTCTTTATAGAGAGTTTTCCATTATTTAGCTTCGTATAACCATCAAAATTAGACTATAAAATCCCATTGACAATGATTCTCATTATCTATAAAATCATTTATATAAACAACTTCGGAAATGGGGGGATCATCATTATGTTTAACATGCTATTCGGGTTAAAGGATATTCATACGGTTATTGCAAATCAAAGGAAAATTGGTGGTGCTGCAGAAGCAGACTCTATCCGTCTATCTTCCGGTGAAACCTATCTAAACCCAGTGTTTACGAATGTTGATTTCTCTAAAGGTCAATTTGTTTCTGTCGGTTTTATCGACGGTGAAGGACAAAACATTATTGTCCATGTGGATCAAATTGCTGTTATTAAAGGCTTAGAGCATAAATTAATCTGCCAGCTGAATAACACTTTTATTAAGCAAATGCTGGTCCGCGATACCTTACAATACCTGCAAAAGTTATGTGAAGTAAACGCTGGATTCGTAACAAAGACCTTTAAAAAGGAAGCATTGAGACTGGTTCAGGATATCAGTATAAATGAATTAAACAAACACAATATTTCACTTCCATTCCCAGTGGAAGACAAAATTATAAAATTAGCATAAAAAGAACGAGGTCCTGTTAAATGGACCTCGTTTTTTTGCGTGAATAATTCTGCAAACCTGCTTTTAACCGTAATGTTTCATAGTATGTCAGCCTGACAAGCCAAGCGATACCCGTTTGTTATTTCATTCTTTAGCTTCTTCTTCTCTTGTTCGTTTGGAAAAGATAATCCTGGAGCTTTTACTACTTTAACTGTACATTGTCCGCACGTTCCTTTGCGGCATTTATATTGAATTGGCTCACCTTGACTCAATGCAACATCCAATAACTTTCCTTTAACAGGGTAAATTTCCATCCTTTTACCGTTTTGCTCAACGATTATGCCTTCTGCCTTGATTATTTTTCTCTCGGTCCGTTCTGGTGCTGGATGTTTTACAATCAACCTGCCTGGAATCAGGGATCCGACCGTGAATACACGATTGTTCATTAATCCCCCATGGATTCTAACGTGCAAATGGCAGAAGGACGTTTAATTCGCAAAACAACCGTTTCGTAAACACGGAATGGATGGTTCATCCCTTCTACACCCAGGTATGCCGTATCAAAGTCTTCTGAGATAGCCAAATCGAGATTATTTTTCCCTGTATTTAGCAACACACCCGATCTTCCCTTTAAAACAGGTGATTGGAACACCCCATCTGTTACTAATTCTCGAATATGTTCAATTTCTAATACGTTTGTATCACGGTGGACACGATGAATAAGTGAGTAAAGCTGCGGAGATAGTACAAGAGCGAATGGTCCATTGTGATTCATTTCTAAAAGTTTATTTCTTGCGTCTACGATATCCTGGAAGGCATTTCCGGATTCATACCATTCACCAATCAAATGTGTTAAACGCCCAGGTACATTCATTAATCCAGGAATATCAAATTCCTTGGTTCCATTAAAGATCATCTGATCTTCTAGGATCGCAACATCTCGAGCTGCATTAGCTGCCGCTGAAAAATCAATCGGTATGTCTAAAACCTTTGCCTGATCCAAATCACGCCAATATAACACGAAGTCTTTATAAAGCAATGGAATGGTATAGTTTACCCTTTTACTTGCTTCAATATCTGTATCGAAGGATCCCTGAAAATCCATTTTTGCTTCTAAGTTTTCTGAAAAAATGTCATTAAAAATGCTCTGTACGCCACGCCCCAACGGGCCATATAATTCAATAAAACGGCGGCCCACCAGCTGTCTTCGTGCAGCATCTATCACTGTCTGATCCAGTTGCGTAAACTCTTGGCTCGATAACGGTGAATCCGGATATAATTGTAATTTATTCATTGGTCTATCCTCTCTTTTCCTTAGATTAAGCTTCCCACCGTAAATCCTCTTCTCTGTTTAATCTGAGGAGCATGGGTTACAACTGTCACTGTTTGTGACCGGTCTAAATGATCATGGTGCTCATCATGATGGGCATGTGGGTCAACAAAGTTGGTGTCAAATCGACCATTAATATCAATTAGCATTTGTTTAACCTGCTGATAATCCTTATATGATACTTCCCTTAAACTATTTAATAGACTGCTTCGGTCTTCATCCGTGAAGCGAAATAGTGCTAAATCCAGGTGTTCGACAAAATTATGTAAACCAAACTTTTCAAGGTTAAGTTCCTGTAAAAGTCGATTGAATTCATTGTTGGCTGGAGAAAACTCTTTTTGATCTTTGGCTTGTTGAAATTTTTGAATGAGTGGGATCAGTACGACTAAACGGGATAGACGCTGTTCCTCTTCTTCATAAATATGGTGATAATACAGTCTCTCATGTTCATCTGCCGCATTTTGAATGACCGGGTCAAGCATGTTCATAAATTTTTCAATTGCATCTTTGGTTGTTGTAAATATCTTATAAAAAATCTTTAGTTCTTCTTGCACTTCTCAAGCACCTCCTATACTCACTACCTGTCATTATTGACGTTGTTTGTTTTTTCTAAAACCATTACATTACAATCTTTTGAACAAATGGTTAATCTGAATAACTCTGGTCGATTGAAACATAATAACTATGGCTGTTATCAATCAATTAGGAGGAGAAGAATATGATGCAAAACCAACAAGGTCAACAAGGACAAATGCACCAAAACATGCATACAGGGAATGTACCTCCACAACTTAATCATGGAGGTCATGAGGTAATTGATTTAAATGAAGTATTAGGTGCAGCAATTGGTACGATGAATTCCTACATGCTATTACGTCAACATGTAAAAGACCCCGAATTAATGGACATTCTCGATCGCCAATATAAATTTATGCAGGATGAATATAACATCACAGTGGAATGTTTTAAAACGGGACAAAACCCATCGCACCCTACTTCAAAATATATGATGAACCAAGGGAATGACTTCATTTATGGTATGAAGCCAACCCAGCCAAAGAAACCTTGGCAATCTGTATCAGAAATTAATGATGAGTACATTTCTCACTGTATGCTGGCGTCTTGTAAAGCAGGTGCTTCGATGAAAACGATGGCAGCACTAGAAACAACGAATCCAGTTGTTCGCCGTGTGCTTGCAGATTCCATACCAAATTGCATAGAAATGGGCTATGAACTCTCTATTTATCAAAATAAACACCATTACTATCAGGTGCCTCAGCTTGCTGAGCAGGACATGAATACTTACAGAAATGCATTCGCACCTGCACAAGGTCAAATGATGGGACAGCCAATGGGACAAATGCCAAATAATAATATGAATATGAACAACAATATGCCACATTAAAACAAAAGCCATTCTTTCTTCCTTTAAACCCAGGAGAAGAATGGCTTTTGTTTTGAGGAAATTCATCGATTGGGGATTGAAGCAATTGTAGTTTTAGCGCATATTCCTACAAGTCAAGAAGGCTACACAGATGGATTTGACGCTTCAAGAATTACTGAAAAAGTCGATGTTGAAGTAGATGTTATCTTTGCTGCTCATAACCATGTTTACAATGATAAAGTAGTAGATAACAAGTTAATTGTTCAAGCGTATTCTTTTGGTCCAACGGTAATGCCAGCTATGGGATTGGTGCTTTAGCAACCGGCTTAGAAGTAGGTCCTGAAGACTTAGAAGCAACGGTTGAATCACTTCCATCACCATTTGAATACAAAGCAGAAGGACGTATTCAGAAAGTAACACAGTAATTATGTTAATCTGCGGCCTAACATAGTGAAAACTCACTTTTGCTAGGCTTATTTTTTATGAAATAAAACAAAAAAGACCAGTATCTCTACTGATCTTGTTATCCACCTTATGTATGGTGGAGACGGCGGGACGTGCGTTTCCATGCTTTCGTCATGGCACTGACTATATCTTGAACCTGTAGGAATTACAGGCCCTTCGGCGTATTATGCGAAATATAATTTTCACCTTTTAACAGGTAGGATTTCGCATCCTAGTACTACCATTCTAAAATGGCAGCCTATAAGTCGATACACGGCTGTTGGATTGCTCCACATACCGCTCGGCATTGCCTTATCGCCTTGATAAAGCGACGTAGGTTTCACCGATAAAGCCGAATTTTCACTTATGTGTTACCACATAAGGCGACTATAATTAATCGAACCCGCGTCCAAAGATAACGGCACTTAAGCTTCTACGAGTGTAGTCGACATATTGGCGCTTCGCTGATCCTTTTGCCTATCGACAGGCGTCCGGTCAGCTAGTCTGGTTGTTCTCTTCCTTCGCCCTCAGACGGTGGACTCCGGCGTAGCCTACTAAGAGTGAGTCCGCTACCCTACCACATAGGCGATGGAGGGGCGAACAGCTAAGCAGTTATTAAGCTGCGAAAGCTAGGTTGTTGTTAGTTTTGCCAGTTATAGGCGTTGACGTTTTAACGAGGCCGATCCCCTCGACTCGCAACCCAAGCTCGAACTACCCCTGTCGAATCCTTAGCGCCCCCATTATAAAATGTGCTAAACCTAATGAAAGATTTAAGCAGACGGTTCGGAAGCTCAACAATAGTTTGAGCAAAAAGTTAACATCGCTCCTTAGCGACAAACTTATTATAACATACTGAGCGAATTTTTCAATTGTAAGTATTTGTAATTATAACTTTTGACGGTCACGGAATGCACGCTCGATATCACGCTTAGCCTCTTTTTGCTTCAAGACTTCACGTTTATCATAATTCTTTTTACCCTTTGCCAACCCTAATAAAACCTTCGCAAAACCATTTTTCAAGTAAATCTTTAATGGAATCAATGCATAACCTGCTTCTCTTGTTTCACCAAAAAGCTTATTAATTTCCCGCTTATGAAGCAAAAGCTTTCTCTGTCTCAAAGGATCATGATTAAAGCGATTCCCTTGTTCATATGGGCTAACATGCATATTTAATAAATGCATTTCACCATTGTGAATTCTTGCATAGGAATCCTTTAAATTCACTTTGCCGGCACGTATTGATTTGATTTCTGTTCCTTGAAGAACAATACCTGCCTCATATGTTTCTTCAATAAAGTAATCATGGTAGGCTTTCTTATTTTGCGCAACAACTTTTCCTTCACCTTTTGGCATGTCTCTCACCTCGTTATGGGTTAATTTTAGCAGAAAACTGTTTGTATAACAATTGAAAGAGGACCTTAGATTAGGCCCTCTCCGTTATTTATCTTTTCTTATTTTTTCGCTTCGTGCTTTTATTTTTAGGGACATTGTCGTAAAACTTCTTTTTCTTTCGAGTGCCAGATCCTTGACCTGAGCCGCCTCCACGTGCTTCAGACTTTTGCCCGCCGCCACGGCCTTCTTGTTTATTACGACGCGGCTTTTTCGTATCGCTGCCTGTTTTAAACACTTTCGGTGTCTCAGAACGCTCACGGCGAGTACCTTTCATTCCTACGATTTCAAAGTCGATGGAACGCTCGTCTTTATTGACCTTTACAACTCTCACAGTGATTTCATCACCAATTCTGAATACCTTACCTGTCCGCTCGCCAATCATGGCAAAATGGCGCTCGTCAAATCGATAGTAATCATCTGTTAAATAGCTTACATGAACGAGACCTTCAATCGTGTTTGACAGTTCGACAAACATCCCAAAATTGGTTACCGAGCTAATGATACCATCATACTCTTCACCAATCTTATCTTCCATATATTCAGCCTTTTTAAGCTCATCCGTTTCACGCTCAGCATCAACCGCACGGCGTTCCATTTTCGATGAATGCTGAGCAATTTCAGGCAATCGCGCATTCCATTTTTCTCTCGTCGTCTCATCTAGCTTTCCTTCAATTAAATACGTCCGGATTAACCGATGGACAATGGTATCTGGATACCGTCGTATTGGCGATGTGAAATGAGTATAAAACTCTGTTGATAACCCAAAATGACCTAGGCTTTCAGGATCGTATTTTGCCTGCTGCATGGACCTAAGCATAACAGTCGAAATAACCATCTCTTCCGGTGTGCCTTGAACCTCTTCAATAATTTCCTGTAACGCCCTCGGATGAACATCATTCGCTGTTCCTTTAACGATATAGCCAAAGTTGGTGATAAACTCAAAGAATCTTCTTAGCTTATCCTCTTTTGGATCTTCATGGATTCGATAAATAAACGGTACTTCCATCCAGTGAAAATGCTCTGCAACTGTTTCATTAGCAGCAAGCATGAATTCTTCAATTAATCTTTCCGCGACTGACCGTTCACGCAGAACAACATCTACCGGTTTACTATCTTCATCGACCAAAACCTTAGATTCTTTAAAGTCGAAATCAATCGCACCGCGCTTCATTCTCTTCTCGCGCAAGATTTGGGCCAGTTCCTCCATTTGTTCGAACATCGGTACAAGCGACTCATAGCGGGAACGTGTTCCCTCATCTTTATCAACTAAAATCTTATTTACATCAAAATAAGTCATTCTCTCAGTAGTCTTGATAACACTTTGAAAAATCTCATGATTAACCACTTGACCTTCTGGATTAATTTCCATATCACATGATAACACCAGCCGGTCAACTCGTGGATTTAGTGAACAAATTCCATTCGATAACCGATGTGGAATCATTGGAATTACCCTATCCACTAAATAAACACTTGTGGCACGTTCTTCTGCCTCAAGGTCAATTGGCGTTCCTTCTTTTACATAATAGCTGACATCTGCAATATGTACGCCAAGCTTATAGTTGCCATTTTCGAGCTTCGTTACCGTAACGGCGTCATCAAGGTCCTTTGCGTCAGCTCCGTCTATTGTAACGATCGTTTCATTCCTGAGATCGCGACGGTTTGCCAATTCACTCTCGTCAATCGTTTCTGGTGTTTCGTTTGCCTGCTTTAATACGTCATCAGGGAATGCCATTGGCAGTCCATGTTTGTGGATAACAGAAAGAATATCCACACCCGGATCGTTTTTATGTCCAAGGACAGTTATAACCTCTCCTTCAGCACTTTTACGTCCTTCAGGATAGGTAGTAAGCTTGACCACTACTTTATGTCCTTCTACTGCACCCTTAGATGCTGACTTAGGGATAAAAACATCACTTGCAAATTTTTTATCATCTGGGATCACAAAGCCAAAGCTTTTGCTTTCCACATAGGTACCGACGATTTGCTGTACGCCTCTTTCTAAAATACGAATAATACTTCCTTCTCTTCGCTGACCGGAAGTCTCGGAAGCAATTCGAGCAAGAACGGTATCGCCATGCATGGCATTATTCAGCTCATTTGGCGGTATAAATATATCATCCATACCGGGTTCATCTGGTATCACAAACGCAAAACCTTTTGCATGACCTGTGAGCTTACCGCGAATAAGGTTCATTTTTTGCGGCAATCCATAACGGTTACTGCGCGTACGGACAACAAGTCCTTTTTCCTCCATTTGAACAAGCGCTTTTACAAATTCCTTAAACTCGCTCGAGTCAGAAATTCCAAATGCCTCTTCTAGTTCTTGAACTGTCAAAGGTTTGTAAGCCTCGTCCCTCATATATTGTAAAAGCTTATCAACGTGCTGTTGAATATTATCTTCCAATAAAATCCCTCCTCAAAGGATTATTTCTGCCAATCTAATTTTTCTAAAAAAGCATATATATCTTCATGAAGCTGATCACGTTCTTTATCTAACGTAATCACATGGCCCGATTCCTCATACCATTTAATTTCTTTGGTTACGGACTCAACCTCATTGTAAATGATGTTTGCACTATCTGTGTTAATCATTTTATCGTGGCGAGCTTGGACGACAAAGGTAGGAGCATAAATCATATCCACATGGTTGCGGACATCAGAAATTAAAGATTGCAACGCCTTTAAGGTTTTCATTGGCGTTTTCGCAAACTCATTCATTTCCAATTCTATTTGCTCTTCGCTTTTTCCTTCTCGTACCTTATATTCGCGGGCATAGTCGAGAATTCCTTGGTGCATCACTTCTTCACTTTTTATATACATAGGTGCACACATCGGTATAATACCCTTTATAGGTACAGTGTAACCCAATTTCAACGAAAATACGCCGCCTAGTGAGAGTCCCCCAACTGCAATTTCTTCATGTCCTAGGTCTTTTAAATAATTGTAACCATTTATTACGTCCTTCCACCAATCTTCTGGTCCAGTATGTACAAGCTCCTCTGGCGGAACTCCGTGTCCTTTATAGTGAGGCGCATGACAGGTATACCCTCGTTTTTCTAAAAAGCGCCCCAACATCCGAACATCAGCCGAATTACCTGTAAAACCGTGAAGCAATAAAACTGCTCGTTTTCCTCCTTTAAACGTAAAGGGCTTAGGTGCTGCAATTTTCATCATAAAAACTCCTTCAACTCTAATCAAATCCATTACCTTAGTTTAAGCAAACAATGGGGTAACATTCCAGAAAAAAGCATTCGTTGTTTTGTACATAAAAAAAACCTGACATAAGCCAGGTTTTTGAGCATTCTTTATTAAACTTCGAAGTATGCAACTAAGACAGCAAGAATAATGAAAAGAACTGCTAATACAACAGTAATGCGATGTAAAATTAAGTCCAGTCCTCGTGCTTTTTGCTTACCGAATAATTGTTCAGCACCACCTGAAATGGCACCAGATAATCCAGCACTTTTACCTGATTGCAATAAAACAACAAGAATAAGTCCAATACTAACGATTACTAATAATGTAACAACCAATGCATGCATGAAAGACACCTCCTGTAGTACGTACATTTCACAGTATTTTTAATGTACCATATTATTGCTTTTTTAACAATACCAGTGTTATGTCAGCTTATAGTAGATATCCTTTCAAAAATATCATACAGTCACTCTAGACAAGAAAGGCACCCATTCGTCAATGAGTGCCTAAGCTTTGTTCTTATTTTTTAAGGTTATAGAAAGATTTTAAGCCATTGTATTGTGCTGTTTCACCTAATTGGTCTTCAATGCGAAGCAATTGGTTGTATTTCGCTACACGGTCTGTACGTGAAGGTGCACCAGTTTTGATTTGACCCGCATTTGTTGCAACAGCAATGTCAGCGATTGTGTTATCTTCTGTTTCACCAGAACGGTGAGAGATAACTGCTGTATAGCCAGCACGCTTCGCCATTTCAATTGCGTCAAATGTTTCAGTTAATGTACCAATTTGGTTAACTTTGATAAGGATTGAGTTGCCGATTCCTTTTTCAATACCTTCAGAAAGCTTTTTAGTGTTAGTAACGAATAGGTCATCACCAACTAATTGAACTTTTTTACCAAGACGTTCAGTTAGAAGCTTGTGGCCTTCCCAGTCGTTTTCATCTAGACCATCTTCGATAGATATGATTGGGTATTTGCTAGAAAGCTCTTCGTACCAATCAACCATTTCAGCAGATGTTTTCACAACGCCTTCACCTGCAAGATGGTATTTTCCATCTTCTTTGTTATAGAACTCAGAAGATGCTGCGTCCATTGCTAAGAATACTTCTTCACCAGGCTTGTAGCCAGCTTTTTCGATTGCTTGAACAATCGTTTGAAGTGCTTCTTCGTTAGATCCTAGGTTTGGAGCAAATCCACCTTCATCACCAACAGCTGTGTTAAGTCCTTTTTCTTTAAGAACAGACTTTAAGCTGTGGAAAATTTCAGCACCCATACGAAGTGCTTCTCTAAAGTTAGGAGCGCCAACAGGCATAACCATGAATTCTTGAATATCAACGTTGTTATCAGCGTGCTCTCCGCCGTTAACGATGTTCATCATTGGTACTGGAAGCTGCTTAGAGTTGAAGCCGCCAAGGTATTGATATAAAGGAATATCTAAGTAGTTTGCAGCAGCATGAGCTACAGCCATAGAAACACCTAGAATGGCATTTGCACCTAATTTACCTTTGTTTTCAGTTCCATCAAGCTCGATTAAAGCTTGGTCAACAGCAACTTGGTCTAAAACGCTGAACTCTTCACCAACAAGGTGTGGAGCAATAATTTCGTTCACGTTATCTACAGCTTTTAAGACACCTTTACCAAGGTAGCGCTCTTTGTCGCCATCACGAAGTTCTACTGCTTCATATTCACCAGTAGAAGCACCACTTGGAACTAAAGCACGGCCAAAAGCACCGGATTCAGTAAAAACTTCTACTTCAACTGTTGGGTTACCGCGGGAATCTAAAACTTCACGTGCGTATACATCTGCAATAAATGGCATTTAATTTCTCTCCTTTTAATATAAAAAATTATTTAATTAACGATTTTCCTGTCATTTCTTCTGGCTGCTCGACACCAAGTATTTTTAACATTGTAGGAGCTAAATCCCCTAAAATGCCGCCTTCTCGCAGTTCCACATCATTTCTAGTGATAATAACTGGAACTGGATTCGTGGTATGTGCTGTCATTGGCTCTCCTTCAAGAGTCATAACTTCATCAGCGTTACCATGGTCAGCTGTAATAATGGCTGATCCACCTTTTTCAAGAATTAAGTCAACAATTTTACCTAAACATTCATCCACTGTTTCAATTGCCTTAACAGTAGGTTCAAGCATTCCTGAATGACCAACCATATCAGGGTTAGCGAAGTTTAGGATAATAGCGTCAAATTTATCGTCTTGAATTTCTTTAAGAAGCGCGTCTGTCACTTCATATACACTCATTTCAGGCTGCAGGTCATAGGTTGCAACTTTAGGTGAGTTTATGAGGATACGCTCTTCACCAGGGAACTTGTCCTCACGGCCGCCACTCATAAAGAATGTAACATGTGGATACTTTTCGGTTTCAGCAATTCTTAATTGCTTCAAACCATTTTGCGATAAGACCTCTCCTAATGTGTTATCCAAGTTAGAAGGCTTAAACGCAACATATCCATTTACGGATTCACTGAAGTGTGTTAAACATACGAAGAATAAATCCTTCGGATGTTTCTCTCCACGATCAAATGGACGGAAATCTTCATTTGTAAATACGTTAGAAATCTGGATTGCACGGTCTGGGCGGAAATTATAGAAAATGACTGCGTCATTGTCTTTGATTGTCGCCACAGGCTGACCATCTTCCTTAGTGATTACGGATGGAATCACGAATTCGTCAAAAATTCCATGTTGGTAGGAATCCTCTACGACTTCTAAAGGATTGGTGTAAGTTGGCCCATCTCCGTAAACCATGGAGCAGTATGACTTTTCAACACGATCCCAGCGCTTGTCACGGTCCATTGAATAATAGCGTCCGGAGATAGTAGCAAATTCACCAACGCCATACTCATTCATTTTATCCAAAGTTTGTTGAATATATTTTGCTGCGGTTTTTGGACCAACATCACGTCCATCAAGGAAGCCATGTAAATAAACGTTCTCAACGCCTTCCTCTTTCGCCATTTTTAAGAGTGCAAACATATGATTAATATGGCTGTGAACGCCGCCATCTGACAATAATCCGAACAGATGTAAGTTTGTACCATTCTTCTTCACATGATCCATAGCACTGCAGATGGTTTCATTTTTTACAAATTCACCTTCTCGGATAGCGATATTCACACGTGTTAAGCTTTGGTATACAATCCGGCCAGCGCCGATATTTAAATGACCCACTTCCGAGTTACCCATTTGTCCCTCAGGAAGACCCACTGCCTCACCTGAAGCTGTTAAATGTGAATGAGGGAACGTACTCCAATAACGATCAAAATTCGGCTTTTTTGCATGATAGACTGCATTCCCTTTTTGTTCATCCCTGCATCCAAATCCATCGAGAATGATGAGGGCAACGGGAGACTTACTCATAGCTGCCTGCCTCCAATAGCCGCAGGAATGAACCTGGCTCAAGGCTGGCTCCGCCAACAAGTGCACCGTCAATATCAGGCTGTGCCATGTATTCCTTAATATTTTCAGGTTTTACACTGCCGCCATACTGAATTCTAACAGCATTTGCAACTTCTTCGCTGAATTGCTGTGATACCACTTGGCGGATATGAGCACAAACTTCATTTGCATCTTGTGCAGTCGAAGATTTGCCTGTTCCAATCGCCCAAATTGGTTCGTAAGCAATAACGGTTTGCTTTACTTGTTCATCTGTTAAACCTGCTAAAGCTTTTTTAATTTGTGAACCAACAAGTTCATTGGTTTCACCGTTTTCACGCTGCTCTAACGTTTCGCCGCAGCAAACGATTGGAGTTAAGTTATAGTTAAAAGCTGCAAGTGTCTTTTTGTTAACACTTTCATCGGTTTCATTAAACATTTCACGACGTTCAGAATGTCCAAGAATCACATATTGAACCCCAATTTCAGCTAGAGGTTTAGGACTGATTTCTCCTGTAAAAGCTCCGCTTTCTTCGAAATGCATGTTTTGAGCACCAATTTTCACGTCGCTGCCTTCTGTTTGTTCAACAAGGCTTTGTAAAAATAAAGCCGGTGCACAAATAACAGAATCCATTTTTTCATGATGTGGAACAAGACCTTTTACTTCTTCCGTAAAGCTCTTAGCCTCAGCAAATGTCTTATTCATTTTCCAGTTCCCTGCAATAATCGGTTTACGCATTGTTACACAACCTTTCAAGATAGAAAGTTCTTATTATTTATCGTTTAAAGCTACAACGCCTGGAAGTTCTTTGCCTTCCATGAATTCAAGTGAAGCGCCGCCGCCTGTTGAAATATGGCTCATTTTTTCTGCTAAATTGAATTTTTCCACTGCTGCCGCAGAATCTCCGCCGCCAATTACTGAATATGTACCTTCTGCTTCTGCAAGTGCTTCAGCAACTGCCTTCGTACCACCAGCAAACTTATCAATTTCGAACACACCCATTGGTCCGTTCCAAATCACTAATTTTGATTTTTGAATGACGTCACGATAGATTTCTCTTGTTTTTGGCCCGATATCAAGAGCTTCCCAATCAGCAGGAATTTCTTCAATTGCTACCTCTTTAGAATTTGCATCCGCAGAGAAATCGTCTGCAACGATAGCGTCAACCGGCATATAGAAATTGACACCTTTTTCTTTTGCTTTTTCAATAAAAGAATTCGCTAAGTCAAGTTTATCTGCCTCTAGAAGAGATTTTCCAATTTCATGACCCTGTGCCTTAATAAAAGTATAAGCAAGACCGCCGCCAATAATTAAGTTATCAACCTTTTCTAAAAGGTTTTCGATAACACCAATTTTGTCCTTTACCTTCGCTCCGCCAATAATCGCTGTAAACGGACGTTCAGGATTGGATAGAGCTTTTCCTAGTACATCAAGCTCTTTCTCCATTAAAAGACCAGATACAGCAGGAAGATGGTGAGCAATACCTTCTGTAGAAGCATGTGCTCGGTGTGCTGCACCAAAAGCATCGTTTACATAGACGTCAGCAAGCTCTGCAAAGGATTTCGCTAATTCTGGATCATTCTTTTCTTCACCTGGGTAAAAACGAACGTTTTCAAGAAGAAGAACATCGCCTTCATTCATAGCTTCAATTAAAGATTTCACAGAATCACCGTATGCTTCATCTGCTTTTTGCACGTTTTTGCCAAGAAGGTCAGAAAGTCTTACACCCACTGGAGTTAAGCGCATTTCCTCAACAACTTTACCCTTTGGACGTCCAAAATGGCTCGCTAAAATTACCTTTGCACCTTGATCGATTAAATATTGAATAGTAGGTAATGCAGCGCGGATTCTTGTTTCATCCGTAATTTTTCCATCCTGCATAGGAACGTTAAAATCAACTCGGCAGAAAACGCGTTTTCCTTTTACATCTACATCTTTTAATGTTTTCTTGTTCATGCGAAGCCTCCTAATTAATAAAAAGCTAGTAAAACCCATATTTACATAAAAAAAGGAGGGGGGAATGTTCCCCGCTCCCCTTTGAAATACCATAAATCATTATAGCCTTTAGAAGAAAATATTTCCAACCTTAGCCTGTTAGGATTATAGTCCTTTTTGAGCGATGTAATCAATAAGGTCAACAACGCGGCTAGAATAACCAACTTCGTTATCGTACCAAGATAATACTTTTACCATGTTACCATCAAGGACCATAGTAGATAAAGAATCAATTGAAGATGAAGCTGGGCTGCCATTATAGTCAGTAGATACTAATGGAAGTTCGCTGTAGTGTAAAATGCCCTTTAATGGACCTTCAGCAGCTGCTTTTAATGCTGCATTTACTTCATCAGCTGTTACTTCTTTGTCTAACTCAGCAACTAAATCTACGATTGATACGTTTGGAGTTGGTACACGAACTGCCATACCATTTAATTTACCTTTAAGTTCTGGAAGAACTAAAGAAACTGCTTTAGCTGCACCAGTTGATGTAGGAATCATGTTCTCAGCTGCTGCACGAGCACGACGGTAATCCTTGTGTGGTAAATCAAGGATCTGTTGGTCATTAGTATAAGAGTGGATGGTAGTCATCATTCCACGCTTAATTCCGAATTCATCATTTAAAACCTTCGCAAAAGGAGCTAGACAGTTTGTTGTACATGAAGCGTTTGATAATACGTGGTGGTTTGCCGGATCGTATTTATCTTGGTTAACACCCATTACGATAGTGATATCTTCGTTATCTGCTGGAGCAGAAATGATTACTTTCTTCGCACCTGCTTCAAGGTGTTTCGCCGCGTCTTCACGCTTTGTGAAACGTCCTGTAGATTCAACTACTACTTCAACACCAAGTTCTCCCCAACCTAATTGAGCTGGATCGCGTTCAGCAAGTACTTTTACCTTTTGGTTGCCAACAACTAAATATTCACCGTCAACGGTAACTTCTTGTTGAAGAGTTCCATGAACAGTATCGTATTTTAAAAGGTGCGCAAGCATTTTTGCATCAGTTAAATCGTTAATTGCCACGATTTCCATTTCTGCATTATTTAATGCCGCACGGAATACGTTACGGCCGATACGACCAAATCCATTAATACCAACTTTTACTGTCATTGTTATTTCCTCCTTGTATTGAAAAAAGGTTTTTTATTTAAAAAGGGATTAACCTTTTAATAACATTCTTGCTGCACCCTCATCTGTGATTAATATGGTAGACGCAGGTGCTTTTTTCATATAAGCCTTTATTGCTTTTGCCTTAGAGGTGCCGCCTGCAACAGCAATCACATTAGGAATCTGTGCAAGGTCTTCTAGCTGAAGTCCAATTGTTAATACCTTGTGGACAATTTCACCTTTTTCGTTAAAATAATAGCCAAAAGCTTCACCGACAGCCCCATTCGTCACTAACTTCTGCATAATCTCGGGTTTTGAATTTCTTCGCTCAGCCATCGTGATAGCATCCCCAATTCCATGAAGAACCATGCTTGCTGATTTTATCAAGTTTAATACTTCATGAATTTCAGGTTCTTTTATCAGAGATTGATAAATTTCATTACTAACCTGATCAGGTACATAGAATACACGGTGCTTCGAATTTGTTTTTTTTGACATAATCGAGCTTATCGTATTTGCCTGGTTCTGAACATCCTCACCAATTCCGCCGCGTGCCGGTACAAACAGTAATTCCTTTTTGCCAATCTCGGGTGTAAGTACATTTGCGACAGCAGCCATCGTTGAGCCGCCAGTTACAGCGATTATATTTTTCCCAGTTAGATATTTTTTCATACAGAAGGCACATGCCTTCCCAAGGTCCTCTTTTACCATAAGGGATTCATCACTGTTTCCAGGTACGATGATAACCTTCCGAATCTTAAGTCGGTGTTTCAGCTCCAATTCCATTACGTCAATACCGATTAATTCTCGAATTAGTCCTTCTAAATCCTCTAGCAAATTCTTCCCTTCAGAAGTTAAACTCATTCCAATATTGTTAATCGAAACAAGATTTTGTTCCTTGAGGAAATCCACCTCACTGCGAAGAACTCTTTCCGTGTACCCAAGGTTGGAAGCAAGACTCCTTCTTCCTACTGGCTGCATAAAGCCGATATGTCTAAGGATAGAATATCGTTTATGTAGTACTTGAAGGAGATCAGGTAATAATCTTTTTTGAATATCGATGAGTGATTGCATAATGTCCTGCTCCTTTATTATATGTAACTGGTCATAAAATGTCCACCATAGACAAATTATGTCCCACTCCATCGAAAAAAAATCACCCCTGCTAACAATTTACATTCTAACAGGAGTGAAAACCTATTTCAACTCAAAAGTTTTTCGATTTTTCTTGCAAACGTTTACTTATGTCTAATTTGTTAATAATCCCAACCCCCACCTCTTCACCATCAATCTGAACAACCGGAATCATGATTCCATATAGTTCTGTTAATTCATCACTATTATCAATATCTATTTCTTCTAATGTAAAATTCCATTCTTCCTTAAGTTCAAGGATGGCCTGTTTTGCTTTTTCACATAGTGAGCAGCGGTTTCTTGTATATAAGGTGATTGTTGTCTGTGTCATTGTTTGCATCCTTTCAATCAAACCTTTTTCTTTTCGAGGAGGAAGCTATCCCCAATTGGTCCCGATACTTTGCAACTGTTCTTCTAGAGACAACGATTCCTTGACCTGATTTCAGTTTCTCAACAATTTCTTGGTCTGATAACGGACGTTGTTTATCTTCACTGTTGATCATCGAAGCAATCTCATTTTTCACCTGACTCGAGGACGTGCTTTCATTCGA
This sequence comes from Neobacillus driksii, assembly GCF_013409995.1. GTDB lineage: Bacteria > Bacillota > Bacilli > Bacillales > Cytobacillaceae > Neobacillus > Neobacillus driksii. The sequence continues at coordinate 481,850 of NZ_JACCBX010000001.1, read as the reverse complement.
AACTGTTTGAATCGTACTAGTAAAGAACGACTTCAACGGGAAAGTACCAATCGGTGTCTGCACATATTTTTCTTTCACCGCACGACTCACCGTCGATTCATGAATTTCAAGTTCACCCGCTACCTCCTTCATGGTCATGGGAACTAAATATTCCTTGCCATTTTCAAAAAAGGAAGTTTGCTTTTCCACAATTTTGCTGACAACCCTCGTTAAAGTTTCTTTCCTCTGTTCAATACTTTTTATAATCCATTGATAATCTTGCACTTTTTCCTGCAAAAAGCGGCTTACATGAGAATCCATCGTGGTAGTCATTTTTTGATAATAATGATCATTAAAACTTATTTTTGGAAGGATATCATCACATAGCCTGACGGAAAATCCATCCCCAAAGCGTTCTACAATCGCATCAGGGATAATGTAGGAGGCACTTTCCTGCTCTAATCGTGCACCTGGTCGTGGATTCAGCTGCTGTATCATATCAAATATCTCTTGAATCTTCTGTAAAGGGATTTGTAGTTCCTTTGCAATCTGCTTCCATTTCTTCTCCGCAAATGGGATGAAGTAGTGAGTTAGGACTGTGAGCGCCAAATCATCCTTTAGGTTTTCCCGTTCGAGCTGTATTAATAAACATTCTTGAAGATTCCTAGCCCCAATTCCAGCTGGCTCCAAAGTTTGAATGACAATAATGCTCTCCTCAACCAGTTCTAATTGGACACCTAATAGATCAGCAATTTCTTCCGGTTCAGCGGTTAAGTATCCGTTTACATCGAGGTTTTCAATCAAGTGTTTAATTATTCTCAATTGCATACTTGAGTATTTTCTGAGATTAAGCTGATTTAGCAGTTGGTCTTCCTTAGAAGATGCCTTTGCTGCAATTTGCTCAATCCAATCATTTTCCGTAGTTTTCGTATGTTTCCGCCGGTTGCGGTCTATTAATGGGTTAATAGGCTGAATATGGTTATTCTCAACCTGTAATAGGGGATTTTCAAGTGCTTTGTTTTCTAAGAAAGCGGAAAGCTCTTGTGCTGAATATTGTAAAAGCGCAATGGCCTGGGTCAATTCCTGTGTCATTGCTAATTTCAATGTTTGTTGTTGCCATAAACCTGCTTTTAAGTCCATAAACCAATCTCCCCCCTTGCTCTATTTTACATGAAGATGGGGAACTCGTGTAGGTTATTAACTAAACAGAAAAAAGAAAAATGGGTAAAGAAAAATATTGAGCCCCTCTCGGAGGGCGAGAAGGGCTGAAACACCTATTATTTACTGATTTTTACATCATCATGGGGAATAAATTGAACGTGATTTTTATACACCCATCCACCAATATTAAACCAGCCTGTTTGGTAGTCATGTACAATGTATTGATCACCCGTTTTGACTTGTCCTGTAATATTTCCCAGATAGACCGGCCGGTCTCGAATCACCGTATTTTCCAGGACCTTTAAATTACCAATCCCCTGAGGTTGTGAAAGCGGTGCTGGTTGTGAAACTTGTTTACTCGGTAATCCTAAGAAAATAGCGACGCCGCGTGCGTGCGCCTCACCTACTGCTTTTAGAAAAGCTTCAGTTTTTAGATGGTTTGCATCATTACTGTCGATAAATAAATTTTCTGTTAGTATAGCATCCATGTTCGTTTCCCTTAAAACGAAAAAATCTGCCCTCTTTTTTCCACGATCTATGGTAGAACCGAATCTTCTCATGGCCGCTAACACTTCATTGTGTACCGCATTTTGTAGTGCTACTGTTGAGGCTCCAGAATTGTTGTGAATATAACTTTCAAAGCCGGAACCACCTCCAGCGTTGATATGCACGCTAACAAAAACATTGGCACCCCAGCTATCAGCTTCGTCATCACGATTGGTTAGAGTTAATGTTTGCTCATGACCTCTAGTTACTCTTTGTTCAAAGTCTGTATAATGAGCCTTTAAATACTCCACAGCGTAGTTCACAATTTTGAGTGTCAAATGTTCCTCTTGTAATCCGTTTGCTGCCGCTCCAGGATCAGAACCACCATGACCAGGATCCCACATAATTTTCTTCGCCATAGTATTTTCACCTCTCCTAATTACCATATGCGAAACATCTTTCATTCGGGTAGACTTTTTTATCTTTTAGACACATATATTCATGGGTACATAGCAGCTGCCATATGCAGGGAACAACCTTTAATGGAATATTGGAATGCTTAGTATTAAATGTATCTTCAGGGGAAATACAGTTTAAAAGATGTACTACACGGGAATGGCATTTTAGAGGAGAAAAATATTTTTTTAAAAGAAAAACGACTGCAATAGCAGTCGTTTCTAAGAAGTTAAAACGCGCTCGGAGGGAATCGAACCCCCATTTTAAGAACCGGAATCTTACGTGCTATCCGTTGCACCACGAGCGCATATATGCGACTTACATATTATATGCCAATTTGTGAAACTTTGCAAGCAATATAGGTTTAAAAAACCTCTCAGCGGGTATGCTTGTATAGGGAAAGTTGTCGAACAAATATAAAGCGAATTGTTTGACCTTAATTGACCATCAGTGTATCATTAACTATACATATTACTATCTTTCATACTTAAAGGAGGAAGAAAAATGAACTTGATTCCTACAGTTATTGAACAAACAAACCGCGGGGAAAGAGCATATGACATCTACTCTCGTCTTTTAAAAGACCGTATCATTATGCTTGGAAGTGGTATTGACGATCATGTGGCTAATAGTATTGTAGCACAATTACTATTCCTAGAAGCGGAAAACCCTGAAAAGGATATATCCATCTATATTAACAGCCCTGGCGGCAGTATTACAGCTGGTATGGCGATTTATGACACAATGCAGTTCATTAAGCCTGATGTTCAGACCATTTGTATTGGTATGGCAGCTTCAATGGGTGCCTTCTTACTTGCAGCAGGAACAAAAGGAAAGCGTTATGCGTTACCAAATGCAGAAGTAATGATCCATCAACCATTAGGCGGGGCACAAGGTCAAGCGACTGAGATTGAAATTGCAGCTAAGCGTATCTTATTCCTTCGTGAAAAATTGAATGGAATCTTAGCAGAGCGCACAGGCCAGCCGCTAGAAGTCATCCAAAAGGACACTGACCGCGATAACTTCATGACTGCTGAAAGAGCAAAAGAATACGGTCTCGTTGACCATATCATCACTAGAAGTCTTACAGAAGAAAAGAAAGATAAATAAAATAAAAAGAGTTTGACCCATTCCAAGGTCAAACTCTTTTTTTATTGTTCATTTTGAACAAAATTAGACAGTGCATCAATAGCTTTTTCTTCATCATCGCCATCAGCGACTATATTAACTAAAACCCCAGAGCCGACAGCTAAGCTCATAAGGCCCATAATACTTTTTGCATTTACCTTTTTACCATCTTTCTCTAAAAAAATATCCGCTGAAAAACGGTTCGCCTCCTGAACAAATAATGCTGCTGGTCGTGCTTGAAGACCCGTTTTCAATTTAACTTCCACCTGTTTCTCTACCATTACAAAATCCTCCTTATTTTTTCCTCTATTTTCTTGGAGCCAAATCACCAATCCGCAATTTATCTGCAATTTCATCTATTTTTCTTAACCGATGATTAATCCCTGATTTACTAATTGTACCTCCGGATACCATTTCCCCTAGTTCTTTAAGGGTTACATCCGTATAGTGGAGCCTGAGTTCAGCAATTTCTCTTAACTTTTCAGGTAAGATATGCAATCCAACCGTATCGTTAATATAGCGAATATTTTCAACCTGCCGGATAGAAGCACCAATTGTTTTATTTAAGTTCGCAGTTTCACAATTCACCAAACGATTAACGGAATTTCGCATATCCCTTACAATCCGCACATCTTCAAAGCGAAGAAGAGCATTGACTGCACCAATAATATTTAAATACTCGGTAATTTTTTCAGCTTCTTTTAAGTAAGTAATATAGCCTTTTTTGCGCTCCAGTGTCTTGCTATTTAGACCAAATTTATTCATTAATTCACACAAGGAATCGTTATGCTCCTTGTATAGTGACGCAATCTCCAAATGGTACGACGAAGTTTCCGGATTATTTACGGAACCTCCCGCTAGAAACGCCCCACGCAGGTAAGAACGTTTACAACATTTCTTTTTCACAAGATCACTAGCTATGTCATGGATGAAGGTAAATCCTTCACCAAGGATTTTCATATCCTCTAGTATTTCCTTCGCCTGCTGCGACAAGCGGACAATGTAAACATTGTTCTTTTTTAATCTCATTTTTTTCCGAACAAGCAGCTCTACTGGAACATCATAGCTTTTTTTTATTAACGTATAAATCCTTCTGGCAATGGCTGCATTTTCAGTTTGAATATCAACAATCAGCTTACGGTTGGAAAAAGACATAGAGCCATTCATTCGTATAAGAGCAGAAAGTTCGGCTTGCGTGCAGCAAGGCTTTATTTCTAAATTCGTTAATTCTTTTTTCGTTTCCGAAGCGAAAGACATCCCTTCACCCCCTTTTGCCCCTTTTTCACGGGCATTAGTATTTACGCTTCATATCGTCGTTTGGTTTCACTCAAAAGTAAATTATATAAAATTTTGGCCACTTTTTTCGGGTCATGTCGCAGTGCCCCATTTTCCTGGATGGCAATATCTGCATGAACCACTTCAATCCCAAGTTCAAATATGCGCTCTAAATCATAATGGACAGGGTCCGCCAGTTCTTCATTGTAGCGTAGCTGGATGTCTTCAGGAATTTCTTTATCGTTCACTAAAATGGTATCCATAAAAGCACAAGCCATATGATCATAAATGGCTTTTACATGGTCACTTGCCGTGTACCCGTGCGTTTCACCCGCTTGTGTCATTAAATTGCATATATACACCTTTTTCGCATGAGAACGGCAGACTTCTTCACCTAAGCGTGGAACTAACAGATTAGGCAGGATACTTGTATATAAACTTCCTGGTCCAATAATAATTAGATCCGCTTGTCTAATGGCTTGTATGGATTCCGGCAAAGGAGTGATAACCTCTGGTGTCAGAAAAACCTTTTTAATTCTTTTGCCTGAGTAGGGAATTTTCGATTCACCAGAAACGACTGTCCCATCTTCCATTTCCGCATGAAGCACAACACTTTGGTTGGCAGCAGGCAGAACCTTACCGCGAACATTTAATACCTTGCTCATTTCTTGAATCGCATGCACAAAATTTCCGGTAATGGATGTCATGGCAGCAAGAATTAAATTGCCAAGCGAATGTCCCGATAATTCGTTGGAGGTCTTAAATCGATGTTGAAACATCTCTTCCACTAACGGTTCAACATCCGATAGTGCAGCTAACACATTTCGGATATCCCCAGGCGGTGGGATTTGCAGATCATCACGGAGTCTTCCTGAACTGCCGCCATCATCAGCAACCGTCACAATGGCGGTAATATCAACTGGATACTGTTTTAAGCCTCGTAATAAAACCGGCAATCCCGTTCCTCCGCCAATGATGACGATTCTTGGCTGTCCTAACTCCCTCATGTTGTCTTATCCTTTCTCCGCTCAATGTCACGGTGTGAAACGAAAGTCTTGTAATCATTTTCAAAGTATTTAGCAAGATATTCAGCAAGGGTAACGGAGCGATGCTGCCCTCCGGTACAACCGATTGCAATCACAAGCTGTGCTTTACCTTCCCGCTTATAATGCGGAAGCATAAAGCTTAGCAAATCTGTAACCTTCTCTATGAATTTATGCGTTTCATTCCATTTTAAAACATAGCTCGAAACCTCTTGATCCAATCCTGTCTTTGGCCTCATGTGATCGATATAATGGGGATTTGGAAGGAAACGAACATCAAACACAAGATCGGCATCGATTGGTAAACCGTACTTAAATCCAAATGACATGACATTGACAGTAAAAATTGATTTTTTATTCGTTGTGAATTCCGTTATAATCTTTTCACGTAACTCACGGGGCTTCATTTGTGAAGTGTTGTAAATAAGCTGGGCTCTGCCCTTTAATTCATCAAGAAGCTCCCGTTCTAATTTAATTCCTTCTAATGGCAAACCTGATTGTGCCAGTGGATGAAATCTTCTTGTTTCTTTATATCTTCGCACTAAAGTAGCATCATCAGCATCCAAGAATAGGATTTGCGGGCTCACCCATGAGGTTTCTGCAAGGTCATCAAGCGCTTTAAACAAATGATCAAAAAACTCTCTACCCCTCAAATCCATAACCAAAGCCACTTTATTCATTTTATTCCCAGATTCCTTCATAAGTTCAAGGAATTTCGGAAGGAGAGTCGGCGGCAGATTATCCACACAGAAAAAACCTAAATCCTCTAAACTTTGGATAGCAACCGTTTTCCCTGCTCCTGACATCCCCGTGATAATGACCATTTGTGTTTCATTTGTTGATCCGGTACTCATTTATTTTTCCCCCTCACCTTAACTTGGATCTAATCGATAACTGATTAGTTGAAAATCTTTGGTATAAGTAAAAGTACCGTAAATAATCCCATTTCCATGAATCATATAATCGATAATATGATAGTCTCCCGCAGCCATTGGCAGTTTTTTTAGTTGATCAAGCTGCTGCCATTCAAGCTTACCTTCATCAGACTCGTCAAAGCTCATCCCATCAGAATCCGTTGCAAAAAAGGTAAACATCATCCATTCAGAGAGTACTTGATCATTTTCTTTCATAATGAATGTAAAAATGCCCTTCAATTGCGGGTTTTTCAAGTAGATTCCGGTTTCCTCACGGTACTCACGAATACAGGAATCTCTTACTGACTCGCCAGGCTCCATTTTGCCGCCTGGTGCTACCCACCAGCCGCGGCGCGGTTTTTTTAACATTAATACTTGATTATCTCTAATTAATACACAATTGGTGACTCGCTGCACAACAAACACCTCTAACAAGAAAAGCGGAAGCTCCTAGTCGCTTGAGCTAGACCATTCTCAAAGTTAAATATTTCTCTCTCATTTATATAACAAGATCATAGCAGTAAAATAGCACATATTTATTCTTTTTATTATACTCCTTTTGGTAAGCGGTCACAATGAAATCAGATTTCTTTGTACTGTTAAAAATATGTAAAAAAATAGCACAGGCATTTTCAGCCTGTGCACCAAGTGAATATTTTAAAGGGGGTCAATTCTTACTATCATAATACCTTATTAATATTTCACCACTGTTACAAGAGAATTAAAACCGGATTACGATTATGAAAAATTTGTAAATCTACTTCTTGATTTTCAATTCTTCTTTCAGTTCCTCTACATAGTGCTGGGCACTTTGCGCAGCAATACTGCCATCACCAGTAGCAGTAACGATTTGTCTTAGTGTCTTTTCGCGGATATCCCCTGCTGCAAAAATTCCTGGCACTTTTGTTTCCATTCGGTCGTTTGTTTCAATATAGCCATTTTCATTGGTAATTCCCAGATTTGTAAATGGTTTAGAAAGTGGAATCATGCCAATATAAATGAATACTCCATCTGCTGGAAGTTCCTGTTCTTCTCCATTTTGAGTAGAAACAAGTGTAACGCTGCCCACTTTTCCGTCCTTATCATTAATTGATTTAATGGTGTGATTCCAGATGAAATCAATTTTTTCATTTGCAAATGCACGGTCTTGAAGTATTTTCTGAGCACGAAGTTCATCTCGTCGATGTACAATCGTTACCTTAGAAGCGAAACGAGTTAAATAAACACCTTCCTCAACAGCAGAGTCCCCGCCGCCAATGACAAACAAATCCTTTTGCTTAAAAAATGCTCCGTCACATACGGCACAATAGGATACACCGCGGCCGCTAAGTTCCTTCTCGCCTGGTACCCCTACTTTTTTATATTCAGCACCTGCAGAAATAATAACAGAATAAGTTTTGTATTGCTTTGAACCAGCTACAACCGTTTTCACTTCACCATTGTCAATGATTTCTTTGATGTCACCATATGCATATTCAGCACCAAACTTTTTTGCGTGCTCAAACATTTTCGTTGATAAATCTGGTCCTAGAATACTTTCAAAACCAGGATAATTTTCAACATCCTCGGTGTTTGCCATTTGACCGCCTGGCATTCCTCGTTCAATCATAAGTGTAGAAAGATTTGCACGAGATGTATAAACAGCCGCTGTCATTCCAGCAGGACCAGCACCCGCAATAATCACATCATAAATTTTTTCCTCAGACATGTATGGTTCACTCCCTTATATATAAAAAAATACGATTAAGTTTAGTATTACCTTCTTAATCGTATTAAACAATTGCTATATAGTCCAAATATCTGCTCAATGAAAAGCGGAGGCGCCTTGTCCAGAGGCGACAGGCAAAAGACGAGCCGGCAAGAAGGTTGGTATTTTTAACCTTCTTGCCGGATTGTAAGAAAAGTGGAGGCGACTGTCCTGGGACGAAGGAATAAGACAAACCATGAAAGAAGGCGCATTTTGCCTTCTTCATGGGGTGGTTTATTCCTCGAGTCCCAAGGAGCCGGAACTAGACAAGCTTATGACCCCGAGCCTCTAGGCGCCGCAGCTAGACACTAATTTAGGTGTTGGGTCACTAATTTTACATATTTGCCAATGGTGGCTGGGGATATATCATATCGTTTGGCAATTTCTTGCTGTGATACCTTTTCATTGCTTGCCTTATACCAGACATATTCCATGGCGCCTGCCCAAGCCCGTTTATTATTTAGGTTAAACTCAGATTTAGACTTTGCCAATTCAACAAACACGGAAAACCACATTAAATATAAACCAGATTCAACCGTTCCAATTGGCTGATGTGTTTCATAAAGTACCTGTGCTATTTCCTGTGCATCGACAATAGCTGAAGGAGTTCCCGATTTTAGTAAAGAGACATAATTTTTTTCCAAAGCGGTAAGCTTTTGATTTTGGTAAAAACGTTTTGAACTGAAGATTTCATCTACCTTACCTGAGACAGAAGCAAGAAATAATGCAAATAAACGTTCTTCCATATAATCACTTTCCAGTTTTTGAAAAATTGAACCTGAGTGATCTTCGAATCCATTTGCAATTGGCTTTTCGACATTCCATGGCTCATATCCCTCTTTATCAGGAGTATGCTCTAGGACGATTTTCCAAATGCTTTTCGCAAAGTTCTCAAAGCCTGTATGATATGCCGAATACGACAGCCAATAATAAAAAGGACCGTCACCCTCAAAACCGTTTTTATACAACTTTTTCAGCCAAAAGTATGCCGACTCATACTCTCCAATTAACGCAAAGGTTGCGCCTAGCTTAAATTGATGATCAATGAGCATAGGCTGAATTTTCTTTAACGAATCCATTAAACGTGTAACAGCCATCGTCTTACCTTGGTAGTGAGCAAATACGAGCCGATTACACAATGCGTGCAGATTTCCAGGATTTCTTTCTAACACATCATCAAGAATCGATTCTGCCTTTTTTGTTTTACCTAAATAAAAATACGCGAGAGCTAAGTTATTGTAGGCAGACCAGTATTCCGGATATGCTTCGACAACGTCATTCAACAGTTCAATGGCTTTCGGAAAATACCCTGATTCCAATAGGTCACGAGCCTGTTCCTGCTTAATAATAAGATCGTCCTGTTCATAAAGCTCATCTTCTAAACCCTCCGCCTCAAACGAAAGCAGCTCTAGAAGGTCGTGTGTATCTTCATTAAAATCCCCATTTGGGTCCAATTCCAAATACATATTTGCATGATGATAAGCATCTTTAAAGAAACCCATATGGGCATAATTATTTGCTAAAAAATAATGACATTCTGCCATATCTTCATCAAGATCTTCAAGGATTAAATGCAAGAGTCGATTAGAATTTTCAAACTCACCAAGTTCTGTTGACACAATGGCAAGCTGACAGGTTATCATCGGTTCACCCGGCTCCAGCTGCATCGCCCGTTGAAGATATTTTTTAGCTTTTTTAAAATCACGGCGATGGTATGCCTTAATACCCTTCGTGAAATAATATTCCCCAGTCGGAACAAATGACAGGATCTTTCCCTTTTGAATTCTTGCTTTCGAATCTTTAACCATGGAGACCTCCATCTTTACAATAAACTAACTTAGGTAGTATACCACAACCAAAGCTAGTACGAGAAGGGTTAGAACCAATACAAACACATTGGAAGATATTCCAAATATGCAAAAACACGCTGCATAACAGCGTGTTTTTGCATATTTGGTGCCTGTCACCGAAGTGATTTCACCTTAGGTGAAATCACCGCAGCAGCGGTGACAGGCACCAACGGTTTTTATCGTTTGTGTCTTTCTTCTAATGTTTTCAATACTTCCTTAAATGGAAGTCCTTGCTCGACCAATAATACTTGCAGGTGGTAGAGGAGGTCGGCGGCTTCCCATTTTAGTTCTTCTTTGTCACGATTTTTGGCGGCGATGATGACTTCTGAGGCCTCTTCGCCGACCTTTTTCAAGATTTTATCGACGCCTTTTTCAAATAGATAGGTGGTATAAGCCCCTTCTGGACGCTCTTGTTCCCGTTCGATAATCAGCTTTTCTAATGACTGCAGAATCTGGTAGTCTGCAAGGCTAGTAGCAGCTCTTTCTGTTACAACACCTTCTGTAAAGCAGCTGACTGCTCCCGTATGGCATGCAGGTCCCTTGGGCTTAACTTGCACAAGGACTGCATCCTGATCACAGTCATATTTAACACTTATAACGGTCTGAGTGTTTCCGCTTGTCGAGCCTTTGTGCCAAAGCTCCTGACGAGAACGGCTGTAAAACCACGTTTCGCCAGTTTCCAGCGTTTTTGTAAGAGATTCCTGATTCATATATGCTAATGTTAATACCTCTTTTGTTTCTGCATCCTGGACAATTGCAGGGACAAGCCCTTTTTCATCAAAACGAATGTTCATCGCACCGTCACTCCTCTCTCTAACAAATAACTTTTTACTTCATGGACCGATGTTTCCTTATAGTGAAAGATTGAAGCAGCAAGCGCTGCATCGGCTTTTCCATTTACAAATGCATCCTCAAAATGACTTGCGTTTCCAGCACCGCCTGAAGCAATCACCGGAATCGACACAGCTTCACTTACCGCTTTTGTAAGTTTGAGATCAAAGCCATTTTTCTCGCCGTCACTATCCATACTTGTCAGTAAAATTTCACCTGCACCTAGTCCTGCTGCTTCCTTGGCCCAATCAATGACCTTTCGATCGGTTGCGGTCCTGCCTCCGTGTGTATAAACACGCCACGTCCCAATCTCTTCATCAAACTTAGCGTCAATAGCGACTACGATACATTGTGTTCCAAAGTAGCCGGCACCCTCAGAAATTAGTTCAGGATTCAAAACTGCCGCTGTATTTAAGGATACTTTGTCAGCACCCGCACGGAGAATTCGTTTCATATCTTCTAAAGAATTAATCCCGCCGCCAACAGTAAAAGGGATGGCAAGCTCAGATGCCACAGACTTAACCACTTCCACCATGGTTTTTCGTCCTTCAACAGATGCAGAAATATCAAGGAATACGAGTTCATCTGCTCCTTGTTGGTCATAGAATCTAGCCAATTCAACAGGATCCCCTGCATCTCGGAGTTGAACGAATTGAATACCCTTCACAACTCTTCCTTCTTTTACATCAAGGCAAGGAATGATACGTTTAGTTAGTGTCATTTTCTCACCTCATCCAGTGCTTCTTTTAATGTAAAACGGTTCTCATATAGTGCTTTTCCGACAATCGCTCCTCTAACCCCTTCTGCATTTAAAGCACGCAAATCGGCTAAACTACTCACACCGCCAGAAGCAATGACCGTTTTCCCGGTAACCTCAGCCATTTCACATACAGCAGCGATATTCGGTCCTGATAATGTTCCATCTGTTGCAATATCCGTAAAAATAAACGTCTCAGCACCTGCATCAGCAAAGCGCTTGCTCAGTTCTACTGCTTTGACTTCTGAAGTATTCAACCAGCCATGGGTAGCCACATAGCCATTTTTCGCATCAATCCCCACAACAATTTGCTTCCCATACTTCTGAATCATTTCAATCGCAAACTCTGGATTGGATACAGCGATACTACCGATAATCACGCGTGTAATTCCATTTTCTAAATAATGAAGGATGTCACCCTCAGAACGAATGCCTCCGCCAATTTGGACATTTACATTTAGCTCCTTGGCAGCTTCTATCACAAAGCGGTCATTAACCCTTTTGCCATCCTTGGCACCATCAAGGTCTACCATATGTATCCATTCAGCCCCATCCGCTGCAAACGCTCGAGCCATGTCAAAAGGTGAATCGCCATAAATCGTTTCCTTATCATAATCACCTTGGAGGAGGCGTACGCAATTCCCGCCGCGCATATCAATCGCTGGATATAGTGTCAGTGTCATCGTACTGCCTTCCTTTCATCAACCAATCTCAAAAAATTACTTAAAAGCGCCATTCCAAGCTTACTGCTTTTTTCAGGATGAAATTGCATTCCAAAAATATTATCTTTACCGACAACGGCAGAAACTTCTTCATGGTAATTGGCTTTTGCCAGTAGAACCTCCGAGTTTTCTGCATCTACATAGTAAGAATGAACAAAATAAACATAATCTTCTTCTAACCCTTCTAACAATGGAGAAGAATTTACAAATTCAAGTTTATTCCAGCCCATATGTGGGACTTTGTACGTTTCTCCAGCTTCAATTGTTCCAGAAAAACGTCGAACATGACCTGGTAATAAGCCGAGTCCTTTCGTAAATCCATTCTCATCACTATCTTCAAACAAAAGCTGCATCCCTAGGCATATCCCAAGAAGAGGTTTCCCGCTTGCTGCAAACTCCTTAATGGTGTCTACCTGCAACACTTCCATCGCATCCCGAAAGGAGCCAACACCAGGAAGCAGTATTGCATCCGCGCTTAGGAGCTCATCTTTGTCACCGGATATAAAATAATCTGCATTCAACCGTTCAAGGGCTTTACTAACGCTAAACAGATTGCCCATCCCATAATCGACAATACCAATCATCTATAACATCCCTTTCGTTGACGGAACTCCTTTGATGCGAGGGTCAATCGTTGTCGCTTCGTCAAGTGCTCGGCCAAGTGCTTTAAAAACAGCCTCAATCATGTGGTGTGTATTGTGTCCGTAATGAACAATGACATGCAGGTTCATACGTGCCTCGAGGGCAAGCTTCCATAAAAATTCATGAACGAGCTCGGTATCAAATGTGCCCACCTTAGCGCTTGGGAATTCTGCTCTCATTTCAAGGTGCGGTCGATTGCTTAAGTCGACAACTACCTGTGCTAATGCTTCATCCATTGGTACGAAGGCATTACCATAGCGTTTAATCCCTCTTTTATCACCAAGTGCTTCTCTTAATGCCTGTCCTAAAACAATCCCGATATCCTCAGTGGTATGATGGTCGTCTACCTCAATATCCCCTTTTGCATCAACGGTGAGGTTAAATTGTCCATGTTTCGTGAATAAATCGAGCATATGGCTCATGAATGGAACCCCTGTTTCAAGTTCTGACTTTCCTTCTCCATCTATATCTAGTGATAAACTGATTTGGGTTTCATTTGTTTTTCGTTCAATACTTGCATATCTTTCCACGGAAGGGCCCCCTAGCAATAAATTATCGATTTTTAAGCCTTAACTCTACAGCACGCGCATGGGCTTCAAGACCTTCCATGCGGGCAAATTTTGCGATTTTTTCTCCATTATCTTTTAACGCTTTTTCACTGTATATAATAACGCTTGATTTCTTTTGAAAATCATCGACATTCAACGGACTTGAAAATCGAGCAGTCCCATTGGTTGGCAAGACATGATTAGGTCCGGCAAAATAATCACCAACTGGCTCTGAACTATAACGTCCGATAAATATAGCACCAGCATGTCGGATTTTCCCAAGCAGTTCTATACCATTCTCAGTCAAGATTTCAAGGTGCTCAGGTGCCAGCTGATTAACGGTTTCCACTGCTTCTTCAATAGAAGAAGTCACGTAGATAACGCCAAAATCCTCAATCGACCGAGAGGCTATATCCTTTCGCGGCAGTATAGCCAGTTGCTTTTCGACTTCACCAGCCACTTCTTCTGCTAATTTCATAGAAGGGGTAACTAGCACACTGCACGCACGCGGATCATGTTCTGCCTGTGATAACAAATCGGCTGCAATCTCATCCGGGCGGGCTGTATCATCAGCAATGATTGCTATTTCACTTGGACCTGCAATCATATCAATATCCACATCACCAAAGACCTCACGCTTTGCCAATGCTACAAAGATATTGCCTGGACCAGTAATTTTATCAACTGGTTTAATCGATTCTGTTCCATAGGCTAAGGCACCAATGGCCTGTGCTCCGCCCACTTTATAGATTTCTTCCACTCCAGCTTCTTTAGCCGCAACCAGTACGGCAGCTGGAAGTATTCCCTCACTGTCTGGTGGTGATACCATCACAATTCTTTTCACACCTGCCACTTTTGCAGGGATGACATTCATAAGAACTGATGAAGGATAAGCCGCTGTTCCTCCAGGGACATACACACCTACGGAATCAAGCGGTGTTATTTTTTGCCCGAGTATACTGCCATTTTCCTCGGTCGTCATCCATGAAGGACGCAATTGTTTTTCATGAAAGCTTTTAATATTTTCAGCTGCTTCCCGAACGATCGAGATAAACTCAGAGTCAACTTTCCGATAGGCTTCATTTATTTCACTTTCTGTAACCAAAAACGAATCTAACTTTACACGATCAAATTTTTCCGTGTAATCTCGTAAGGCGTTGTCTCCCGAGCTTCGAATGTCCGAAATGATATTTTTAACGACGGCTAACTGTTCCGTTGTACCAGACTCAATTGACCGCTTTATAGAAATAAGGTCGTTCACTTTTACGATTTTCATACTATTTTACCTCCAATGAGACAACGGTACTTAACCTTGTAACCAATTCATTAATGCGCTCGTCTTTAATCCGGTAACTAACGGGGTTAACAATAAGTCTGGATGTCACATCTTTGATTCGTTCATATTCAACAAGCCCATTTTCAACCAGTGTTCTCCCCGTCGAAACAATGTCAACAATCCGATCAGCTAACCCAATTAATGGCGCAAGCTCAATTGAACCATTTAATTTAATAATTTCAACTTGTTCACCTTGCTCACGGAAATAAGCTGCTGCCACATTCGGATATTTCGTTGCCACTTTTGGCGCGACATCGTTCATCGCTGTCCCAGGCAGACCGGCAACAGCCAAATAGCAGGCACTGATTCTTAAATCTAGTAGTTCATATACATCTCGTTCTTCTTCAAGTAGTACGTCCTTACCAGCAATTCCGACATCCGCAACCCCATGCTCAACGTATGTAGCGACATCCATAGGCTTTGCTAGTATGAAACGCATGTCCTCCGCTTCCACATCAAGAATTAATTTACGCGAATCATCGAATTCAGGAGGAAGGTTATAGCCAGCTTTCAGGAGCAGCTCTAGAGCTTCTTCAAAAATTCTCCCCTTTGGCATCGCAATCGTTAATTTCGTATTCATCTTAAGCTCCCCCGATTAAAAAGGTGGTATTGGCAAACTTCTTTGTAAAAGCATCAAGATTCTTCACACCATTAATATCTTGCAGCACGGTTTGCTTTCCTTCACCCTTCATGGTTTCAGCCAGTTGAAAGGCTTCCTTTCTTCGTTCCTGACTGAAAAAAATACATTCTACAGTATTTGTCACTTCTAGTGAACCCATTGCCTCAAGCAGTTTATCCAGCCTTACCGCGAAACCAGTGGCACTGGCCTTTTTCCCAAACTTTTCGATTAATCCGTAACGGCCGCCATTCCCAATCGGAAAGCCGACATTCCCGGCATAGGCCTCAAATAAAATTCCAGAATAATAACTCATATGGCTGACAATCGTAAAATCAAATTTCACGTAGTCCTTGAGGCCGTAGTCTGAAATCACATCCCACAATTCCTTCAGCTGAATAAGCGATTCTTTTCCATAGCCATCCTCAACGATATCAAGAGCTTTTCCAATTACCTCTTCGCCGCCTCTTAATTCAAGCAGCTGTAATAGCCTTTTTTTATCGATTGAGGATAGGGAATAAGAGTTCACTTGCTCACGATAACCAACAAAGTTTTTTTCATATAAAAACCGTCTAAGAGCGTTCGCACGTCCATTGGTTCCTAAGATTTGCTTAAATAATTCTTGTGCAAAGCCGATATGTCCTACCGATACTTGAAATTGGCTCAACCCGGCTTTTTTTAACGATGAGACCAGCAGAGCGATTACCTCTCCATCGCTTGAAACTGTATCGTCATTAATATACTCCACACCGATCTGCTCAAACTCTGCAGGTCTGCCGCCTTCCCGCTGCTGTGCACGGTATACATTTCCTGCATAGGCTAAGCGAAGCGGAAGATCATTTTCTAATAAACGTGATGCTGCCACCCTGGCAATCGGTGAAGTCATATCCGGCCGAAGTACGAGGGTATGCCCATCTTTATCGAGTAATTTGAAAAGCTCCGAGTCAAGTATCGCGGAGGCTGTTCCAACGGTTTCATAGTATTCTAGGGTAGGTGTATCAATGAATTGATATCCCCATTGTTTAATGGCATCTTCCATCAAAGTACGGACACGATGCTTTTTTTCATATAGTTCCGGAAGTGTATCTCTCATGCCTAAAGGCTTTTCAAACATAAATAAACGGCTCATTTAAATCATCCTTTATTTTCAGAATCCTTTAGTTCGCTAATGTGATAATAAATTAAAGTTTACCTTTTTGGAGAATTTTCGTCAACTGAAAACTGATAATTCCGCGAGTTTTGTGATTTTATGCGTGTACGTGAATGAATCCACGAGAATTGGTTACAAAACTCGCGTTTTGGCAATACATCATTATGTAAAAAAAGCCAGGTTTAAAAGCCCAGCTTCCGTTATTAAATATTTTCTTTTCCATATATCGGGTCTTCTGCCCATCGCTTTCCCATTTCTTCTTTGGAATAGATCACCCGCATAGGGTTGCCGCCGACGAATGCACCGGCAGGGACATCTTTATGGACCAATGTTCCAGCAGAAACGATGGCTCCGTCACCAATCGTTACACCAGGAAGGATGGTTGAATTCGCACCAATCATCACTTCACTGCCAATATGAACTGGACCAAGGCGATACTCTTTTATTAAGTATTCATGAGCAAGGATTGTTGTGTTATAGCCAATAACTGTGTTCCGTCCGACACTGATCTTCTCAGGAAACATTACATCGAGCATGACCATTAAGGCAAAAGAAGTATGTTCACCGACCTTTAACCCTAAAAACGTACGATAAAGCCAATTTTTCATTCCAAGAAATGGAGTGTAACGGGCCAGTTGAATGACAATAAAATTCTTTACAACCTTCCAAAAGGGAACAGTTTTATAGACATGCCACAAGGAATTTGCCCCTTCAACAGGGTAGCGGGTAGTCTTCCTCATCCTTATCTCTCTCCGAGAATACTTAATAAATCCGTCATGTTTTCTAACATGAAATCCGGTTCATATTTTGCTAGATAATCTCTTCCCTTGATCGTCCAAGCAACACCTGCAGTTTTCGTACCTGCATTTTTCCCGGCTAGTACATCGTGAAAATTATCGCCTACCATCAAGGTTTCCTCTGGCTTTGAATCTAACTTTTCAAGCGCCAAAAAAATGGGCTCGGGGTCTGGCTTCACTTTTTTCACATGATCGTAAGCAATCATGACATCAAAAAACGAATCTAGTTTCATCAAGCGAAGTCCTTTAAAAGCCACATCCTCACGCTTCGTTGTCACAATGGCAAGTTTATAGCCTTTTTTCTTTAATGTCTCAATTGTTTCCATCACACCGACAAATTCTTTTACCAATGCGTCGTGATTCGCAAGATTGTAGGTACGATATTCTAACACCATTTCCTCCACTCTCTCGGGGTCCATTGCTCCAAAAACTTCATGAAGAGTTGGACCTAAAAATGGCAGGACATCCTGTCGCTTATACTTGCCTGGAAAGTATTTTTCAAGTGTGTGTAAATAAGTAGAGATGATAAGTTCATTTGTATCGATTAACGTTCCATCTAAATCAAATAAAATGGTATTTATATTATTTTTCATATGTTGGTTCTGCTCCCTTTCTGCTCATGATGCCTGACCGTTTCCAAATGAACCCGACGATCAAAGTTAATATAATGGCTACACCCAGCCGTATTAAAAAGAGCGGCCAGACCGGAATACCCAGTGGGATAAAAATAAGTGTATCCTCCACTACCGCATGGCAGGACATAAGAAAAAGAAAAGCGAGTGTTATATCCTTTTTACTCACTCCATCTTCCTCCACTGCCTGGATGACAACTCCCGCACCATAGGCAAGCCCAAATAATAAGCCTGCAGCCATAGTAGTAGAGGTATTTTCATGCATCCCAAGACTCTTAGTAATCGGAGACATTCCTTGCGAAAATTTCTTCAGCCATTGCAAATCCTTCAAGATTTGAATGACAATCATCAACGGAATGACAATCAGGGCTAATTGCAGAATTCCAAGCCCTGCTTTTTCAATAGCCGCAAGTAAAATAGCACCGATTCCAGTAATTTCTTCATCCGTTCTTGCTTGAATCAGACCATATTGTGCTGTTTCGCCGCCGCCGTGCCAAACAAGGTTAATTACGATTGCTGATGCAAATGCAAGTCCCAGCCGCGTTACCAAAACAAGCCAAAGCTTAATACCAACCTTAAGAGCAACGCCTGATTCAACAATTAAATTATGAGAAAATGAGAGCATTACAGCTAAAATAAAAACTTCCTTCACAGTTAAATCGAGTGTTAAAATCGCACCAATAGCCGCATATAGGTTGAGAAAGTTTCCCAATACCAATGGAATCGCGGCATCTCCTGATAATCCAAACAGTTTCATCATCGGCGCTATTAATTTAATAATCCACGGCAAGATAGGTGTATACTGCAGCACTGCTACAATAAGGGTTACTGGAAAAATAATTTTCCCTAAGGTCCATGTTGTTTTAATCCCCACCTGTAAACCCTTTTTTATTGAGTTAATCATTTCCCCCAAAATCTCCTTCTCTAGTGCGTTAAAGCTTGATTGTTTTTATCTAAATATCTGTCCTCCGCTAGATTCTTTTTTCTGCGGTAGATTAGGATTAACACAGCACCTAGAATCAATGCGATCGAAATCATCTGGGCCATTCGTAGTCCACCTAGCATTAAACTATCTGTTCTTAACCCTTCGATAAAGAAACGACCGACTGAATACCAAATGACATAAGAGAGGAATAATTCACCACGGCGCAGGTTCACACGACGAAGTAAAATCAATAGAATAAAACCTACGATATTCCAGACCGATTCATATAAAAAGGTTGGATGATAGTAAGCGCCATTAATATACATTTGATTAATAATAAACTCAGGCAGCTGCAGATTTTCAAGGAAGGTTCTAGTAACTTCGCCTCCGTGAGCCTCCTGGTTCATAAAGTTCCCCCACCGGCCGATTGCTTGACCTAAAATAATACTAGGTGCGGCAATATCCGCAATCTTCCAAAAAGAAATCCCGCGTTTTTTGGCAAAAACATAGGTTGTTAGGACGGAGCCAATCAAAGCTCCATGGATCGCAATTCCCCCATTCCAAATCTGAATGATTTGACCTGGGTGTTCGGAATAATAGCCCCATTCAAAAATAACGTAATATATACGTGCTGAAAGGATGGCAATCGGAATCGCCCAGAGCATTAAATCCGCAAATGTATCCTTTGGGAGCCCTCTCTTATCTCCTTCCCGAATCGCTAGAAACAGTGCCAATGCTAGACCGCAGCCAATAATAAGGCCATACCAGTGCACTTGAATCGGTCCTAAGCTAAATGCAATTGGATCAAGCGGCTGTATAGTTGAATTCATCCCATTTCTCCTTTATTAAATTATTCATCATGGTCTCCATCTTCAATGACATCAGATAAACGCTCTGTAAATTGCTGCGCTGCATTCACGCCCATTCTTTTTAAGCGATAATTCATTGCAGCTACTTCAATGATAACAGACAGATTTCGCCCAGGACGCACTGGTACGGTAATCTTTGTCACTTCCGTATCAATAATTTTCATTTTTTCCTCATCTAAACCAAGGCGGTCGTATTGCTTACTAGAATCCCAAATTTCGAGGTTAATGACTAGGGTTATTCGTTTATTACTGCGAACGGCACCCGCTCCGAAAAGAGTCATGACATTAATAATACCAAGTCCGCGAATTTCTAATAAATGCTCAATTAAATCAGGGGAGGTTCCCACAAGCGTATCTTGGTCTTCCTGGCGAATCTCGACACAGTCATCCGCCACAAGCCGGTGCCCGCGTTTAACCAGCTCCAATGCAGTTTCACTTTTACCAACGCCGCTTTTTCCAGTAATTAATACTCCAATCCCATAGATATCGACTAAAACTCCATGGACAGCCGTTGTTGGTGCGAGTTTACTTTCTAAGAAGTTGGTTAGACGACTTGAAAAACGTGTAGTCTTCATATTTGACCGCAGTACAGGAACAGATTCACGCTCTGAGGCTTCAATAAGCTCTGGCGGTACATCTAAACCTCTTGTCACGATGATCGCAGGTGTAATGTCTGTACATAAACGCTCCATCCTTGAGATACGTTCATTTTCTGGTAATTCTGCAAAGAAGGAAAGCTCTGTTTTACCTAATAGTTGAATTCGTTCTGCAGGGTAATATTCAAAGTATCCTGCTATTTCAATTCCAGGTCTCGAAATATCACTTGTCGAAATCGGACGATTAATTCCTTCTTCACCGCTAATCATCTCCAAATGGAATCTTTCAAAAATATCCTTCGTGCGTACCTTTGGCAAAAGTTTTCCTCCTTATCCGAAAAGCTAAAAGCACCATAGGACCATCAGCTTGACAGTTAATATGTAATAAATTACTTTAATTTCTTCTTATTTTAGCACTATTTAATTTATTTTCATAACCAAATAGAAGGTTATTCATTTTTTCATACATTCTTTCATTATTGGTAAAATAATAAAGAATCAATATACAACTGGTATAGACAACTATTCCACTTGGAGCTATAATAAACGTATAGAGGTCATACTTTGAAATGGAGATGAAGATGTTGAGCCTAGTGTTAATGGTTCATGGCAATGCTGTCCTAGAAAATGAAGTGGCAGAATCTATTTATGTTTTCATAGAAGATGGAAAAATCCGAGAGATTGGTTCTATTAATACCCTTCCCTCCCATTTAAAAACGGTAAAGAAAATCGAAATTGCGGAGGACCAAACAGTGGTTCCTGGCTTTATAGATGTACACATTCATGGTGCTGCAGGCGCTGATACAATGGATGCGACCATACAAGCATTAGAAACAATATCTAAAGCACTCCCTGCTGAAGGCACCACTAGCTTTTTAGCAACAACCATTACCCAAAAACATGAGAAAATTGAAAACGCCTTACTAAATGCAGCACATTTTCTTAAAGGTCATAATGGCCCAGGTAATGCAGAAGTACTCGGTGTTCATTTAGAAGGACCATTTATTAATAAAAAACGGGCCGGTGCACAGCCGATGGAGTACATTATTGATCCTGATATTGAATTATTTAGGCACTGGCAGGAACTAGCAGAAGGCAGCATTAAATTGGTAACGGTGGCTCCTGAGCTAGAGAACGGGACAGACTTTGTACGCTACTTACATGAAACAGGTGTTATTGCTTCGATTGGTCACAGTGATGCAGTCCACGAGGAAATGGAAAAGGCCGTTCAAGCAGGTGCAAAACAGGTAACACACTTGTTTAATGGCATGCGCGGGATTCACCACCGCGAACCGGGCGTAGCAGGATCCGCCCTTATTTTTAAAGAATTAATGGTTGAATTGATTGCGGACGGGATTCATGTACGTCCCGAGGTAATGAAGCTTGTTATTAATGCAAAAGGTACAGAGGGCATGATTTTGATAACAGACGCTATGAGGGCTAAATGCCTTAAAAACGGGGTCTATGATCTTGGCGGGCAAGATGTATCTGTCGCAGACGGAAAAGCTCTTCTGGCTGATGGAACACTGGCTGGCAGTATTTTAAAAATGAACGATTCTATTAAGAACATCCTAGAAGCAGCAGAGATCACTCTATCAAAAGCTGTTCAAATGGCAAGTGTTAATCCAGCTAAACAATTAAACGTCTATGACCGTAAAGGCAGTATTTCGGTAGGGAAAGATGCCGATATTACAATTTTATCGAATGAATATCAAGTTGAAATGACCTTCTGCCGTGGGGAAATAGCATATAAAAAGGGGTAATGACGTGAAACTAATACGTACTGAAAATTATGCAGAAATGAGCGTAGAGGCTGGAAAAATCATTGTTGATAAAATCCGCTCTAACCCAAGCCTGACGCTGGGATTGGCAACCGGGAGCACCCCAAAGGGTGTTTATAACTATTTAATCCAAGACCATAAGGCGGACGGGACTAGTTATCAACAGATGAAATCTGTCAATTTAGATGAATATATCGGGCTGATGGCACAGGACACGAACAGTTACCATTATTTCATGAGACAAAATTTGTTTAATCATATAGATATCAATGAAAATCAAACGCATATTCCAAATGGAGCGGCAGATGATTTAGAACAGGAATGCGTCCGCTATGAACAGCTAATAAAAGAGCTTGGAGGGGTCGACCTTCAACTTCTGGGAATCGGGCAAAATGGACATATAGGTTTTAATGAACCTGGTACACCCTTTTCCAGCCGGACCCATATTGTCACGCTTGCTGAAAACACAAGAATTGCAAATTCTAGATTTTTCAACTCTCTTGAAGAAGTGCCTACACACGCGCTAACGATGGGAATTGCTTCTATATTAGAAAGCAAGGAAATTCTTCTACTAATTTCAGGAGAAAAAAAGGCAGAAGCACTACTCAAGTTTATGAATGGAGATATAAGCGAAGAATTTCCTGCTTCTGCATTAAAGCACCACCAAAATGTCACTGTAATCGCAGATAGAGATGCGTTAAAATATATCTAGTACTTTTCACAAGGAGTGTTTGGATGATAAAAAAAAATTCACCGGTTCCCATCTATCATCAATTAGAAGAGTACATTAAACAACAAATCGAGAATGGTCTTTTAATGGAAGAGGCTGTCATTCCTTCCGAACGCGAATATGCGCAAACGTTCCAAATAAGCCGCATGACGGTTAGACAAGCAATCAACAATTTGGTCTCGGAAGGCTATCTTAAAAGACAAAAAGGCCGAGGAACATTTGTTAATAAGAAAAAGATAGAACAAGAACTTCAGGGGATGACTAGTTTTACTGAAGACATGCTCTCAAGGGGAATGAGTCCAAGCAGCACGCTTTTATCCTTTCAAATCATCCCTGCAGACAAAAAAACAGCAACTCACCTTAGAATGGAAGAAAATGACTTTGTTTATAAAATCAAACGGATTCGTTTAGCCGATGATGCCCCAATGGCGCTAGAAACGGCATATATTCCCGTTGAGCTTGTTCCCGGACTGACAGAGGAAAACAGCAACCTCTCTCTCTATCGATACATTGAGGAACACCTCTCTCTCTCAATAAGTGAAGCGACGCAAGAGATCGAGGCTTCTATTGCCAGTAGTCCTGACGCAGAAGCACTGGGAATAAATATTGGAGACCCCATCCTCTTGATTGAGCGAATATCTTATCTAGAAAATGAAGTTCCTTTCGAGTTGGTTAAATCTACTTTTCGGGCAGACCGGTATCGATTTGTTCATACGATGAAACGTTAAAAAGCAAATGGTCTGACCATTTGCTTCTACTATTTTTCCTTGGAGGATTTAAGGATTGTTTTATTCAGAACGAGCGTTACAATCGACATAATAACTGCAGCAAGCAGCGCCATACCAAATCCTGCGATTTCAAAGGAATCACCCATTAAGTAATCGGTTATTTCTAAGGTGAATGCATTAATGACAAACAGAAAAAAACCTAATGTTAAAACTGTTGCAGGTAAGGTTAAAATAACTAGAATCGGGCGGACGATGATATTTATGATGGAAAGTAAAAAGCTTGCGCCAATTGCCGCGGCAAAGCCTTCTAGTACAAAACTCTCAGAAAAATAGCCTGCTATTGCCATGAACAATACCGCATTTATTAAGATTCCTATCAACCATTTCATTTATCATGTCTCCTGTTAATTGGTTACCTCATCAGATTTATGAAGTGTAATAGATCCAGTTTTTGTATCGACAAATATCTTTAACATGCCGTCAGGATGATGAACCGATTGAAAGCGAAGCAATTTTTGAACGATTTCACTTTTTTCCTCAAGAACCTGTATTCCATCAAGCTTAATATTGAAGCCGCCAAGATTTGTCTTTAACTCACCGCTTGCCGCCACTCCATCGGGAATAAACAAATCAACCCCTCCGGTAGTTGCTTTTGCTGCAATCAATTCACAACGATTTCCGGTTAGGTTATAGGTAGTATTCCCATTTAATGTCTGTGTTTCAACCTTTCTAAAATCACCATCAAGCTTAATGGCACCGTTGATCGTTTCTACCTCAAGATGATCAATCGTGCTGGTTTGCAATGTAATATGGCCATTCGCTGTTTCGACTTCTGCCTTTTTTCCATTTAAGCGTGAAAGCTCAATTTTTCCATTAGCGGTTTTCATACGAAGATCACTAATTGTTAATTCTTCACCGGATATCGGACCATTAAACAACCTAACTCGAACCCGTTCATATTCTGCCTGAGGAACATAAACCACCGCGTCGACCTTCATCCATTTTTGCTGTGTCATGAACCGTAATTTTTGACCATCTATCGCAAACATAACATCCTTCAAAAAGTTCTCCCGGGCTTGCTCAGCGTTTTCTACACGGTAAACTTTTGCCTGACACTCGATCCTCACATCATTTTGGTCCCAAGGAACCAGTTTAAGCGACCCGTTTGCAAGGTCAATATCCATATCACGTAAGTATACATCGCCTTGATGAAAGATGTGTGAAATCTCTACGGAATGACCGAAATTCAAATCAAAATCAAGATCCTTAATTTTTTTCAAGGCTGTGTCGACAAAATCAAATATCTTTTCCTTTGTGGAGTGAACTTTGTTATGCACCGACTCTTCTTTTTTTGCCTCTTCAAATTTGAATGCAGTTGAAATTTCTTGAGCAATTGGTTCCTGTTTTTGTTCCATCGTTTGACCCGCTTTTTCAAGCTCCTCTAATAAAGTCAACGCTTCGTCAACATTCAGCTTTCCTTCTTCCACCATCTTTAATATCCTTTTACGCTCTTCCTTCATTAATACTCACCCCAATAAATGTATTCTTTAAAATCCTATTCCATCATCAATGCTTTTACGCCTTTTATCACATTCCAGATAGTGACAGTTAGACTAACTAAAACCATAATCCCAGCTGTCACAAGTGTAAAAACAGGTATTCCTTCAGTGTTAATGGTATTTATATCACTAAAGATAGCGAAGAGTAGCAGTGGTGCTGGAATTAGCGGTATTAAATGAGAGATAAATGCTTTTTTCGCATGGCTTTTTGTTACATTATCCCCAGAAGCTAACATGACAACCAATGGAAAAAGAATTCCTGCAAAGAAAATACTAAAGTAACTTAATCCTGAAAGAACTTTTCTTGTATCCATCATTCATCACTCCCCTTACTCGTTATTTACGTATAGAAGTAGAGAAAGATTCAAATTTTTTACAATAAAAAAAGCTAAAACTCAAATCGTTTTAGCTTTTTCCGATGGTTTCTTTTTCGTGTATTTGTTCTTTCATTCGTAACCGGTCACGCTCTAGGATTGGTTTTAAGTATCTGCCTGTATAAGATGCAGGTACTTCCGCCACTTTTTCTGGTGTTCCTGTAGCGACAATAGTTCCGCCTTTGTCTCCACCTTCTGGCCCGAGATCAATAATATGATCTGTTGCTTTAATGACATCTAGGTTGTGCTCAATAACCAAAACGGTGTCACCATTTTCAACAAGACGCTGGAGGACGACTAATAATCTAGAAATATCGTCGACATGAAGTCCTGTTGTTGGTTCGTCTAAGATGTAGAACGACTTTCCGTTAGAACGTTTATGAAGCTCAGAAGCCAGCTTCACACGCTGTGCTTCCCCACCGGATAAAGTGGTAGCAGGTTGACCGAGAGTAATATAACCTAAACCAACATCTTTAATGGTTTGCAGCTTTCGGCTAATCTTAGGAACATTCTCAAAAAACTCTACCGCCGCTTCGACTGTCATATCAAGAATTTCAGAGATACTCTTTCCTTTATACTTCACTTCCAGCGTTTCACGATTATAGCGTTTGCCATGGCAGACCTCACATGGCACATAAACGTCAGGCAGAAAATGCATTTCAATTTTGATAATTCCATCACCGCGGCATGCCTCGCAGCGGCCGCCCTTCACATTAAAGCTAAATCGTCCTTTTTTATAACCTCGGACCTTTGCTTCGTTCGTGGTAGAAAACAAATCACGGATATCATCAAATACTCCCGTGTAGGTTGCCGGATTAGAACGAGGTGTTCTGCCAATTGGTGATTGGTCAATATCAATTACCTTGTCTAAATACTCCATCCCCACGATGTCCTTATGTTCACCGGGCTTTGTTTTAGCGCGGTTAAGCTTTTGGGATAGTGATTTAAGAAGGATTTCATTGATTAAGGTACTTTTCCCTGATCCAGAAACACCCGTTACAGCGATAAACATCCCTAGTGGAATCTTCACATTGACATTTCGTAAATTGTTTTCAGCGGCACCCTTTATTTCGATATACCTTCCATCAGGCTTACGACGTTCGATTGGCAGCGGAATAAACTTTTTACCCGATAGATACTGGCCCGTTAATGAATTAGGGTCGGTCATTACTTCTTGAGGTGAACCTGCTGAAATGATTTGCCCTCCGTGCACCCCGGCTCCTGGTCCAATATCGATTAAATAATCGGCCGCAAGCATGGTGTCTTCATCGTGTTCCACCACAATCAACGTGTTGCCAATATCACGCATATTTTGAAGTGTTCCAATTAAGCGGTCATTGTCACGCTGATGAAGTCCAATGGATGGTTCATCTAAAATGTAAAGAACTCCCGTTAACTTTGAACCGATTTGAGTTGCCAAACGAATCCGTTGTGCTTCTCCGCCGGAAAGTGTCCCAGCGGCACGACCTAGACTTAAATAATCCAGTCCAACATTCATTAGAAAGCCGAGGCGCTCGTTAATTTCATTTAAAATTAATTTAGCAATTTGCGTTTCCTTCTCGGTTAACGTTAGTTGACTGAAAAAGCTATTCGCTTCTTCGATTGATAACTCTGTTACATGAGAAATATGGCGGCCAGAAATTAACACTGCTAAAGTTTCCTTCTTCAGACGATGACCTTTACAGACTTGGCAAGGCTGCTCACCCATGTATTTCTCCATTTGCTCTCGAATCCAATCAGAGCTGGTCTCTTTATAACGGCGTTCTACGTTACGAATGACCCCCTCAAACTCAATATGTCCCTCGCGGATCTGCCCAAAATCATTTTCATAACGGAAATAGATTTTGTCACCCTTAGAGCCATAAAGAACTTTTTCGATAAGGTGTTGAGGAATATCTTTAAATGGCATGTCCATATCAATACCATAATGATTGCAAACTGCTTCAAGTAGGTGCGGATAATATTGCGAGCTAGTTGGCTCCCATGGAGCAATGGCATGCTGTTTCAATGTTAATTCCTTATTTGGAATTACAAGGTCAACATCTACCTCAAGCTTCGACCCAAGCCCATCACATTCAGGACATGCACCAAAAGGGCTATTGAATGAAAACATCCGTGGTTCTAACTCTCCTATTGAAAACCCACAAAGAGGACATGCATGATTTTCACTGAAAAGAAGTTCTTCTTCACCAATGACATCGACAATTACCTTACCTTCTCCAAGCCGTAATGCGGTTTCAAGAGAGTCAGCAACTCTTGCAGTAATGCCCTCTTTCACGACAATACGATCGATAACAACTTCAATGGAATGCTTTTTGTTCTTATCGAGAACAATTTCATCACCAAGATCAAGCATTTCACCGTTAACCCGAACACGAACGAATCCTTGTTTTTTTATATCCTCCAAAACTTTAACATGCATTCCTTTTCGTCCAGAAACGACTGGTGCAAGAATTTGCATTTTTGTCCGCTCAGAATATTCCATGATTCGGTCTACCATTTGTTCAATCGTTTGAGAGGAGATTTCGATATTATGGATGGGACAAGTTGGTCTGCCTACACGGGCAAAAAGTAATCGCAAATAATCATAAATTTCCGTCACCGTCCCTACCGTTGAACGGGGGTTCCGGCTTGTTGTTTTCTGATCGATTGAAATCGCTGGCGATAATCCTTCAATGGAATCAACATCTGGCTTATCCATCTGCCCTAAGAATTGTCTTGCGTAGGCAGACAGTGATTCAACATAGCGCCGCTGCCCTTCTGCGTAAATCGTATCAAAAGCAAGTGAGGACTTTCCAGAACCAGAAAGTCCCGTTAAAACAACAAGCTTATCTCTCGGAATGGTGACATCTATATTTTTTAAGTTATGGGCTCTGGCGCCTTTAACAATCAATTTATCCATCGCCATGGTTACGTCATCCTTCCGCTTTTAACTCTAATAATAAATCACGAAGCTCAGCAGCACGCTCAAAATTAAGCGCTTTTGCTTCTTCCTTCATTTCTTTTTCCATGGTTGCAATTAACTTATCTCTTTCCTTCTTCGACATCTTACCGAAAGAAGCTGCAGGTTTGTATTCTTCCTGTTCTTCGGCAGCATGCGTAGCACGAATGGCCTCACGAATTCCTTTTTGAATGGTCATAGGCGTAATCCCGTGCTTTTTATTGTATTCTTCCTGTATTTTACGGCGCTCTCTTGTTACATTTATCGCGATTTCCATCGAATTGGTTATTTTGTCCGCATACAAGATGACATGCCCATTGGCATTACGGGCAGCACGTCCGATGGTTTGAATTAATGAACGTTCTGAACGAAGAAAGCCTTCTTTATCGGCATCGAGAATTGTAATCAATGAAACCTCAGGAATATCCAGCCCTTCTCTAAGCAGGTTTATTCCGACGAGAACATCATACTTACCGAGCCGCAGTTCGCGAATAATTTCAATCCGTTCAAGTGTTTTCACTTCTGAATGCAAATATTGGACTTTAATACCTATTTCTTTTAAATAGTCCGTTAAGTCTTCTGACATTTTCTTTGTCAGCGTTGTAATAAGCACCCGTTCATTTTTCTTGATTCGCTCCTGAATTTCTCCAATAATGTCATCGATTTGTCCCTCTATCGGACGGACTTCTATCGTTGGGTCCAATAACCCTGTTGGTCGGATGATTTGTTGAATCATTTCCGGAGTATGCTCAAGCTCAAACGGACCTGGTGTTGCCGAGACAAAGATGGCATTGTGAATATGTTTTTCAAATTCATCAAAGGTCAATGGCCGGTTATCAAGCGCGGATGGCAGACGAAAGCCGTGGTCAACCAGCACCTGTTTCCGGGCCCTATCACCATTAAACATACCCCTTACTTGTGGCAGGGTAACATGTGATTCATCCACGACCAAGAGAAAATCTTTTGGAAAATAATCGAGAAGCGTATACGGTGTGGAACCAGCAGGTCTCAATGTCAAATGACGTGAGTAGTTTTCAATCCCTGAACAGAAGCCCATCTCACGCATCATTTCAAGATCATAACGTGTCCTTTGTTCGATGCGCTGTGCTTCAAGCAATTTATTATCTTCACGAAGCTCCTCTAAGCGTTCCTCGAGTTCTTTTTCAATGTTCTCAATGGCAACTCTCATTTTTTCTTCTCTCGTAACGAAGTGGGATGCTGGAAAAATTGCGATATGCTCACGTTCGCCGATGATTTCCCCTGTTAAGGCGTCGACTTCACGAATACGATCTACTTCATCGCCAAAAAATTCTACGCGAACACAATGCTCATCCCGTGATACTGGGAATATTTCGACCACGTCACCACGAACGCGGAACGTACCACGTTTAAAATCAATATCATTTCTTTCATATTGAATATCAACCAAACGATGCAGCAGCTGGTTACGTTCAATCTCCATACCTGTCCTTAGTGACAGCACCATTTCTCGGTATTCTTCAGGTGATCCGAGACCGTATATACATGATACACTGGCGATGATAATAACATCTTTCCGCTCAAATAAGGCGGATGTTGCAGAGTGCCGAAGTTTATCAATTTCATCATTGATACTTGAGTCTTTTTCAATAAATGTATCTGTCGAAGGCACATAGGCTTCTGGTTGAAAGTAATCGTAGTAACTAACAAAATACTCAACAGCGTTATTTGGAAAAAATTCCTTAAACTCGCTGTATAGCTGACCTGCTAATGTTTTATTATGAGCGATAACGAGTGTCGGCTTGTTTACTTCCTTTATCACGTTTGAAACAGTAAACGTCTTACCTGTTCCAGTGGCACCCAATAATGTTTGATAGCGCTTATTATCATTTATTCCTTGAACTAACTGTCGAATCGCTTCAGGCTGGTCTCCCTGAGGTGAGTATTTCGAAACTAATTCAAATTGATCTTTCACTGATTTCCCTCCCGAAAAATAATCATTTTCTAACTTATGGACTTGCTTCTGGCCGGGATGGTGCTAGAAAATGTATCCTGAATTTCTAATAGTATCATTCTAACACAATTCCCCCAAAACAAACCACTAATATGCGAACGAACATTCGATTTCGTTATAGAATTTAGATTTCACACATATTAAACTGCTATTTTACTACGCAAAAGACAAAAAAAGCCTGCCATTGATTGACAGACTTAAACATCTAAGTTGAGTGTTTACGTTTTTTTAAAAACTCGTGGTTTCATTTTTGCAGCCAGCCAAAATCCAGCTGTAAGCGAAAAAGCATCGACCACAATCAGCAGGAAATTGTTCGTATAGCCTTTATACACAGAAGCAGCAATGAGTCCAACGGTTAAGGCAAGGCCAATGATCCGATTGTATGTGACCCGAGTAAATAGCAATACGAGTAAACCAGGCAATATAAATGCCGATATATATTCAATAGCCAATGGGTCCACCTCATTCATACATTACTGTGTATATATTTTAGAAATTAATTCACAAAATTGCAACAAAAACTTATCGAATATCTTTAGTTACATGTTCCATGCGGGCTAGGGCAGCCAACTTCCGCCTTTTCAACTTGAATTGTACTATGTTCAATGTGAAATTCATCATGAAGTATTTTTTGTGATCGAGCGAGAATGTCGTCATGGATTGCGTCATTTAAAATGGTAATATGGCAGCTCAATACTGGATATCCGGAAGTTATTGTCCAAATGTGTAAATCATGAACTTCCTTTACTAATGGGATTTTACTAAGTGCCTCTTTAACCTGATGAATATCGATTTGTGTCGGTGCACCCTCCATTAGAATATGGAAAGAATCCTTTGTAACACGGAAACCACTAATAATGATTAATACAGCGACAATGACACTCGCTATTGGATCCGCAATCGTCCAGCCGAAAAACATAATCAGCAAGGCAGCGACTATGGCTCCGACCGATCCGAGCATATCCCCCAGCACATGTAAGAAGGCACTTCGAACATTGAGATTATCATCCCTATCACCGCTCATTAAAATACAAGCGGCGATAATGTTCACTACTAATCCTGTAATCGAGATCATTAACATTCCCGTACTTTGAACTTCAGGCGGAGCAAAGAATCGTTGTAATGCTTCATAAAAAATATATAAGGAAATGACGATTAGGGTAATCCCATTTAAAGCCGCCGCAATAATTTCAAAACGCTTGTATCCGTACGTTTTTTCCTGTGACACCTGTTTTTCCCCAAGCTTGATGGCGAAAAAACTCAGTCCAAGCGCTGCAGCGTCACTTAACATATGCCCGGCATCAGATAATAAGGCTAAGCTATTGGTTAAAAATCCACCGATAACTTCAACAATCATAAAAACCGAAATCAAAATAAATGAACTTAACAGTGCTTTTTTATTACTTGTATGTGAATGACCGTGTCCATGACCATGTGAGTGCCCATGCGAATGTCCATGATGATGATGGTGTCCCATAAATATCTCTCCCAACTATAGTTGACTCTAGTTTAATCTTATCTGTTTTTTGTGATACGTTTTGAAAACCTTTACTCTCGTCCTGCCACCTCTTGTTGATGTTCAAAGGCAATATGAATAAGCTGTTTCACATGATCATCATCAAGAGAATAATAGACTAACTTTCCTTCCTTCCGGTATTTTGCAAGCCCCATGCTTTTTAAGTGACGTAAATGATGGGAAGCTGTTGCCGTTGTAGCTCCGACAATATTCGCCACATCACATACACAAAGCTCATCTTCAAGTGTAAGTGCATAGGCTATTTTCATTCGCGTTTCATCGGACAGGGCTTTAAATATCTTGGTTACCTCAAAAATATTGCTTATTTCTACTAAAGGCTGGAGCCTTGTAGTTTTATGGTCATCAACACAAGTTACCTCGCAAATATCTCGATCCTTCATTTCATCACCTCATACATTCAAATCTTTATTTGATTATATGATATTCAAATCATCATTTGAATGTCAAACATTAATATTTTTTTAAAAAAAATAACTCCTTCTTAATTTTGCTGAAGGAGTTGGATTTATTATTGAATTGGATTAGGTGATTCTGTATTATCGAGAGCTCGGGTAGAGTGTCTGCGAATGGACAAAGCCAGTTCTGCAATGAAATATAAAATAATCCCTGGCCATATCCATGTCCAAAACATTTGTGCTATACCGTAAAGAGAAACGATCGAAGGATGAACCCACTTTAAACAGGAGAAGGATAGCAGAATCCAGCATAGTGAGAATGGCAGACAAATATGTCCTTGTATTTGCATAGGCATATTTGAATAGTCCCACCATTGCCGTTGAAAAAACTTCTGAAGTAATGCACCACTTATGTATTCTATCAAGGTTGGAATAAAGAAACATAACAAAAGGACAATACCCCAATTTGTTTCAGGACCTATTAAATAAACCAAGGTTAAAGGGGCAAAACCATACATCGGCTTAAATGGTCCGTGAAAAAAATTCGGCTTAAAAAATTGACGCCTTGTAACGTAACTATAGCTGTTTTCCAACAGCCACCCAAACAAGGAATAGATAGTGAAATAAAATACAACGGATGAAACTGCTTCAAAGTTCAAATTTGCAGGAGTGTAAAAGTCTAAGAAACTAATCATATGGCTACCACCTTTCTTGGATATGAATTTCCCATTTTAGGTTTAGCTGGCTAGCTTCCAAATATACCGAAAAATATTGATTTAAAATCCGATTTATAAAGAAAAAAAGCCAAAGGAAATAGTCCCTTGACTTTGTACTTTATCCTATTTTTTCATCATATTTATTTTGGTCCTGTACAAAAAGTATGCCTAACTCGTAATGGTCCCCCTCATACAAAGCACGTTGAACGAAACGGACCTCACCATTTATATCTAAAACCTCAAGCTTACAATGGGCTCGATTTTTTTGTAACGCTTCATAAAAAACGTGCTCATCACGAATCATAACGCCATTAACCTTTGAAATGATCTCTCCTACTTGGAGGCCCATTTTATCAGCAGGTGATTGTGGAATAATCCCAATAATCATTAAGCCGTTGTTTTTCTTAGAAAAGTAAAAAGGTAAATTATCATCCTTCAACCGCTGCATTAGGGAAATGAGCTCACGTCCGATAATGGCCAGGGCTGCCACCACAATAGATATAAGCGGATACCAATAACCAATAACAGACAGTACGAATGTCAAAATCCCCAATGATAGTACTTTACGGCCATGCAACTGAATTGACTGTTTTGGCAGCATACCTTGGATTTGCTGATTAAAACCGACAGCAAACGGAACAAGGAGTAGCGAGTAGGACTCCGCTCCAATATGGAAAACTGGCCACCAGTCAAATGGCAGCGTCAGAACATCCCCAGGAATTAGGAGAAACACAGGCAGCAGCCAGAGTCGTTTCACTTCATGAGCACCGACACTCTGCCCTCGCTTACTTTTTACAAGTTTGGGAGAGGATCCAATATTTGCATTTCTACTAATAAGAATCCCTTCAGAAATTAATAGGAGTGCCATCAAAATCACCACAGAAGGGTAGACCTTTTCGTCTATACTTTGAAATGCCTCTTTAAAGAATGGAATATTCCAGTCATATTCAGCGATTAAAATAACTCCGAAAAATGCTGCCCCCACCGTGTAGACTGGCGACATTAACCGTATATTAGTTGTTAAACTCCATAATAGCGTAAAGACCACGATTAGAAGGATGGCTGCAAATGGAACGCTTAGACCCGCGGTGACTGTGAGAATGGAAATCACAAGACCCAAAATCAAACCTAATGGGAATAACTGTCGAAGTTCAAAATAAGCATCAAAAGTCCGGGTGTGGAAGTTTTTTCGTTCTCTTTTTACTCTTGAAACTCCCAGAATTCCGGATAGGAAAATGAGATAGTAAAAAACAGGCTGAAGAAAGAGTCTTCCTGTCCCTTTTAACAGCTCATAAAGCCATAATTGCACCAATTTTCTGCCACCTGCCTCTATCATAAATTCTACTAATCTTGCTCTAAAGATTATTTTACCAAAATTGAGGAGTAAAACCTATTGCTAGTTTCTTGAAAAAATAAAAAAATGTCGAATTATCAGGGGAAACAGATGCACATTAGTAAATGTTTATCTTGGTTATCTGTTAATTCTTTGGTATTCAACAATATTTCCAAGGAAATTCACGACATAACTAACTATTTCTGATTTTTTTGTCGCAAATAAAAACAGAGACAGATGTCTCTGTTTTCGTGTTTATTTTAAAATTAGTCTCAATGCCGTTTGCAGCTGGATGTCGTTTTTCTCTTTTTTCATTTCTTTTAGTGCCTCTTCTTCAAGCTTAGCAGCCGTTTTTGCATCAATTTTTCCAGTTGGCTCAAGATTGTGGTTTTGCTGGAAGGCTTTAACTGCTGTACTTGTTTCAGAACTAAAATAACCATCTGTACGTCCTGGTGCAAACCCTAAACCACCCAATATTTCTTGTGCATTTTTGACCTGTTCATTATTCATATCCTCTTTAAGCGGTTCTTCAACTTGAAGCGGATGCGTATCAAAAATGGCTGGTTGTTTGACTTCTACGTCCGGTTGAATCCCTTTTTTGTGGATCCAATTACCATCCGGTGTCAGCCACTTATATAGTGTCAGCTTAATATTGCTGCCATCCCCCATCGGAACAGCCTGCTGTACCGTTCCCTTACCAAAAGTGGTTTCTCCGACCAATTGGTAACCAGCAGCTTCTTTTAAGGCCCCTGCCAATATTTCTGAGGCTGATGCACTGCCTTTATTAATGAGGACCGCAACTGGATATTCTTTTTTCTCTGTAAGAGTGGAGAAATGACGTTCTTTATCCCCATTCCTTTGTTCAATTTGAATAATCGGCTTATCCTTTGTAACGAATTCTTTTAGGATATCCTCAACACTTACTAGCAAACCTCCAGGGTTTCCACGGACATCTATGATTAGGCCTTCAATATCTTTTTTCTCTAAGGAAGTTAGTTCCTCTTTAAAATCGGCCGCAGTATCTTGGGAGAAAGAGGTAATTTCAATATAACCGATATTTTTTCCATCTTGTTTTTTAACAGCGGAATGAATGGTTTCCAGTGGAATTTCATCACGAGTTACTTTAATCGTAAGAGGTTCCTTCAGGCCCTTCCGTCCGATTTCCAACGTTACCTTTGTTCCTTTTTTTCCGCGTATCTTTAACGTCGCTTTATTAAGGTCAAGACCTTCAACACTCTTGCCATCTACTTTCAATATTTCATCATTTGGCTTCAGGCCTGCTTTTTCAGCCGGAGAATTTTTAAATGGTGATATAATGACAATTTTCCCGTCGACCATCCCCACTTCTGCACCAATACCTTCAAAGGAAGATTCTAAAGCTTGATTGAATTGCTGTGCTGTTTCCTTATTCATATAAACAGAATAGGGATCATCTAAGACGGTTAGCATTCCTTGAATGGCTCCCTCCACCAGGGTGTCACTGTCTACCTTTTCAACATAACGGCTCAAGATTAACTCATAGGCCTGATTAACCTTTGCAAGGTTCTCTGTATCAGGCTGGCCTGTTACAACTGTTTCTGTTTGGGTTAATGTCTGTTCAAGCTCCGTGTTTTCCTCTGTTCTATCAAACCATTGCATTCCAGCATATGTGCCCCCCGCTCCCGTTAGAAGCGATCCAACCATCATTAGGGCAATCCATTTTCTGTTCATCCCGTTCCCCCTCATGTGCAGCATCTATTGACGATCATTATTGAAAAATAGCGTCTCTTTCCTGCCCGTTTATTAACTATTATGTAAGGTTTGGACGAGTTATGCCTTAAAGTTCAGGTTCAGTTTTGGGGACAAAAAAAGGAAGAAGCATGGCTTCTCCCTTAATCTTATTATGGCATTGGTACAATACCGACTGGATTGATTGCGTTACTCTTACTTGCATTCCATTCCCCTCTATGAAGTTCAAAATGCAAATGTTTGCCGGTAGAGTCACCGGTATTGCCCATAATTCCAATTTGCTGACCCTTTCTCACAACTGCTCCGGAGCTAACGGAACGAGTTTCCATATGAGCATATACCGTAGTATACGTCTGACCATTTATCGAATGGGCAATAAAAACGACGTTTCCATAGCTGCTAGATAAATAGGATTGAATGACGACACCGTCAGCCGCAGCCCAAATTGGTACACCTGCAGCACGATTTGCTATATCAATTCCAAAATGCGTTGCACCCCATCGACCGCCAAAACCTGATGTAAAGGTTCCATTCGCTGGCATGGTGAATGCTCCACTTGATACTGGTGCAGTTGGTTGTGGAGAGGTACTTTCTCCTCCACCGTTCCCTGAGCCTGAATTATTATTTGCGGCGGCAGCGGCAGCAGCTGCTTCCTCTTGACGTTTCTGTTCAAGTGCAATGGCCTTTTGGATGGCTGCAGATTGTGCAGCAAGTAATTGAGCCTCTTCTTGAAGTTCCATTTTATGCTCATGAATTTCTTCTTCTTGCTGTTCAAGAGTAGCTAATAACTGATCCTGTTCCGCCCTTTGGGCATTCAATTGTTGATTCAACTTTTCTAAATCAGCAAGCATGGTCTGGACACTCGCAAGCTCTTCTTCTAGCTTGGCCTGATTTTCCTCTAGACTCTTTTTATCCGCTTCATGCTGTTTTAAAATATCCTGGTCTGCCTGCATGATTGTTGCCACCGCATTGGCACGGTCAATAAAGTCACTGAAGTTATGTGAGCCCATTAATACATCAAGGTAACTAACCATTCCGCCTGTTTCTTGATAGTTACGGGCGCGCTCCTTCAAAAGCTCATTTCGCTTTTCAATTCTCTCTTTTGTAACTTTTATTTCTTCTTGGAGTCTAGTAATTTCTGCCTTGGTCTCCTCCAATTCAGCTGTTTTATCGCTAATTTTCTTATGCGTATCACCGATGGCCATATCAATGCGTGTCATTTGTTCTTTCACATCAGACTGCTGTTCATTTAAACTATTAATCTGTTTATCAGCATCATTTATAGTTGATGATATTTCCGACTTTTCTTTTTCAATTTGATTTTGCTGATCCTTTAAACTTGAAATCGAAGCCGCTTCAGCAAATCCACCAAAAAAGTTGCTCATCAAAATTGTTCCTGCAACAGCCGTAGTTAGTATTTGTTTTTTCAAAGTCCAATTTCTCCTCCCTATTTCTATTTATGTACGAGTGAATCTATAACAGTAATCAGGAAGGACATCTTTCACTGCCCTTCCTGAAAAATTCTTTTATACCTTTAAGAACTTTCTAACTGACATTACACTGCCCCAAACTCCGATTAAGGCGCCCATTAAAATTAAAACCCCTGACACCTGGTAAACAAACGGATTAAAGGGAAGAATTTGTATAAAGTTCCCTACTAATTTTGGCGCTAGATATTCATAAGCGTTATAGTATGCAATTGAGATTAAGATAATTGGCAGGATTGCACCAAGAATACCAAGCCATAATCCTTCAAGGAAGAATGGCCACCTAATAAAATTGTTCGTTGCTCCTACCAGTCTCATAATCTTAATTTCTCTACGTCTAGCAATAATGGTAATTTTTATTGTGTTCGAAATTAAAAAGACTGCCGTAAAGAATAAACCTGCAATTAATACAATACCGACATTTCGGCTTGCTTTTATAAAGTTAAATAGTTTTTCAACGGTTCCCTTACCGTAAACAGCCTTCGTGACATACTGGAGTTTTCCAATTTGATTCGCTGCCTTCATTGTATCCTGTGGATTTTTCGTTTTTACGATAAATACATCGTTAAGTGGATTATCTTGTTCAAATAGTTTGAATGCTTGTCCATCCTCACCCATACTCTTAATTAACTCTTCAAGCTCCTGCTCCTTGGATGAAAACTTAACACTCTGAACTTCTGAAATATTTTCTATCTCACTTTTTAACTTCTGCTGGTCCTCTGCATTCGCAGCAACATCGATATGAACGCGAATTTGTACGTCCTCTTCAATGGTTTCGGCCACTTTATTAAGATTCATCATAATCACGAAAAAGACACCGACTAAAATGAGCGTTACCGTTACCGCACTAACTGAGGCAAACGTCATCCAGCCATTCCTACCGATACTCTTAAAGCTTTCAGTCGCATGACGGCCAAGAGTTCTAATTTTCATAACCGTAATCACCTCTTTGTTCATCACGCGCGATTTTTCCTGCCTCAATCGCAATTACACGATGTTTAATTGTGTTGACGATTTCCCGATTATGGGTTGCCATGACGATGGTGGTACCCCTGTTATTAATTTCTTCAAAGATATTCATAATTTCCCATGATGTCTCGGGGTCAAGGTTACCTGTAGGCTCGTCAGCTATGACTATCTTAGGTGAGTTAACGATGGAGCGTGCAATCGAAACACGTTGCTGCTCTCCTCCCGATAACTCTGTCGGAAGCATTCTTGCTTTATGTTTTAGATTAACGAGATCAAGGACTTCCATCACGCGCTTCTTAATAAACTTAGGCTGAGCTTCAATAACCTCAAGTGCAAAGGCTACATTCTCATAAACGGTTTTCGTTGGCAGTAGTTTAAAATCTTGAAAGACTACACCAAGATTGCGTCGGAAAATCGGAACTTTTTTGTTCTTTATTTTTGCAACGTTAACACCATTCATTGTAATAGTACCAGAGGTCGGAACTTCCTCTCGATACATCATTTTAATAAAAGTAGATTTACCTGCACCACTTGGACCAACCACATAAACAAATTCGCCTTGATTAATCCGTACGTCTATTCCATTTATGGCTGTAACCCCATTTGGGTATTTTTTAAATACATCTTGCATTTCTATCATTTAGATCACCTTTGTAAGTTAGTTTCGAAACAATAAGATTCGACAACAACCTCTTATTTTCTTGCATAAAAACAAAATCCTAGACAAAATACTGCAGGATTTCGCACAATTTCATTATAACACTCTATAGGCTTAAAAAAAGCGGTAAAAATATTACAGTTTCTTTTCAAAACCTACATTAATTGTTATTTACATCCAATATTTTTCGACAAAATTTAACAATATCTTAATAAAGTAACATAGATCCCCAAAAAATAAAAAACGTCCTGTAAAATCACAGAACGTTTATGTAAATTACTTTTTAGCTGCCAACCAGTCAGCAACCTTGTCTAGATCGTCGCCTTCGATAAGGCCAGCTGGCATTCCGCCATCCGTACCATTTTTAATGATGCCGGCAATTTCATCCTTTGATTTGCTTGCTCCTACTGCTGTAAGGTCAGGTCCCATACCACCCTTTAAGTCACCGCCATGACAGCTTGAGCATTTTTGTGAATAAATTTTTTCAGCATCCCCGCCAGCAGCAGTGTCGCCTCCAGCTTCGTCATCCCCGCCGCCACAGGCAGCCAGACCCATAACTAAAGCTGTTCCCAATACCATTTTTAGCAGCTTTTTCTTCATCGCTACTCCCCCTTCAGAAAAAATTACCATACAAGGAATAGTATAGCAGTATTAAGCCCTTTTGAAACCTTCCCCCAACACTTCAGAAGCATCCATAACAACAACAAACGCAGATGGGTCAAGGGATTTAACCAATTGTTTCAATTTTGTGAACTCCCGTTGATCGACTACACACATAAGTACCGGCCGCTCATTATCTGTAAATCCACCATAAGCCGATAGTTTTGTCACACCTCGATCGATCTTATTTAAAATCCCCTCACGTACTTCTTCTTGCCTGTTTGTAATAATCATTGCGGTTTTCGATCTGCCAAACCCAACCTGAACTAAATCTATCGTTTTGCTTGTTACATATAAGGCTATTAATGCATATAATCCTCGTTCGATATCGAAGACAAGAGCCGCAGAGAGGACGATGAGTCCATCAATTAGAACAACGCTTGTACCAAGGGTTAGCCCTGTGTACTTTGTTATGATTTGTGCCGCTAAATCCGTACCGCCCGTTGAACCATTTCCCCTAAATACAATTCCTAATCCGAGCCCTACAACAATTCCACCGAACAGTGCTCCAAGCAAGGCATCATTTGTCCAAGGATCAATATTCTTTGTTAGGAAAACCACAAAAGGCAAGAATATCGTTCCTACGAGCGTTTTAACTCCAAATTGTTTTCCTAAAAAAATTACCCCTGCAATAAACAATGGAATATTAAAAGCCCATTGGACATAGGCCGGCTCCCAGCCGAATACGCTTAATAAAATCGTACTAATACCGCTTACGCCTCCCGACGCAATTTGATTTGGCAAGAGAAATACATTAAAGGCGAGCGCAATAATCGCGGATCCGATTAAAACATTTATGTATTCTAAGGCACTTACAAATTTTGGTGCAGGCTGATTGTTTCTTCTTTTATTCATAGTGCAATTCCCCTCTATATTACCATTTTGCTATAATTTTCTTACTTAACCGAAGTGAGTATAGCATGGCAATAATTTGCTGTAAATGGTATTCAGATAACGCATTAAAGGGATAAATTTTTATATAGTATTTGTTATTATAAGCATTTAATGAAAGAATAATGATTTACTGCAAAAATAATGCCCTCGCCACTTTGGTGGCAAAGGCAATTGTTTTATTATGAAATTCTTGATCGCAGGTAAGCGTCAATAAATGGATCTAAGTCTCCATCCATAACTCCCTGAACGTTTCCGCTTTCGGTATTTGTACGATGATCCTTAACCATTGAATAAGGATGAAAAACGTACGAACGGATTTGACTTCCCCAGCCAATTTCCTTCTGTTCCCCGCGGATTTCGAGTAATTCTTTTTCTTGTTGTTCTATTTCTCGTTGATAAAGCTTTGCTTTCAGCATTTTCATTGCTGCTTCACGGTTCTTAATCTGCGAACGTTCTGATTGACAGGTTACCACAACGCCGGTTGGTGTGTGGGTAATCCTCACGGCAGAATCAGTTGTATTGATATGCTGTCCTCCAGCACCACTGGCACGATACGTATCTATTTTAAGATCCTCTGTACGGATATCAATTTGAATCTCATCATTAAATTCCGGCATAACTTCACACGATACAAACGATGTGTGGCGGCGTCCTGAAGCATCAAAGGGTGAAATTCGCACTAATCTGTGTACACCTTTTTCCGCCTTTAAATAACCGTAGGCATTGTGACCTCTTATAGCCAAGGTTACGCTTTTAATTCCCGCTTCATCACCTGGAAGATAGTCAAGAGTTTCCACCTTAAATCCCTTTTTCTCAGCCCAACGTGTATACATGCGCAGTAACATAGAGCCCCAGTCCTGTGACTCGGTCCCGCCAGCACCTGGGTGCAGCTCTAAAATGGCATTGTGTTTATCGTATTCTTCACTTAGAAGCAGCTGGAGTTCAAAATCATTTAGTCTAGATGTTAGATTTGTTAATTCATCTTCAAGCTCTGCCTGTAATTCCGCATCGCTTTCTTCTTTCACAAGCTCGTAGCTCACTTCTAGATTCTCAAATGTTTCAAACATTTGGGTAAACTCATTAACCTGATCCTTTAGTGCATTGGCTTCACCTATGACAGTTTGGGCTGCCTGCTGGTCATTCCAGAAATCAGGATGAAGCATTTGATCATCCAGTTCAGCTATACGCGCTTCCTTATTTTCAAGGTCAAAGAGACCCCCTAAAGTCCGCTAAACGTTTAGCTGTTTTTTCAAGTTCATTTCGAATTTCTGCTAATTCCATTTTCTTCACCTCTATAAAAAATACGTTCAGTTTCTAGCA
The DNA here is from genome assembly GCF_013409995.1 of Neobacillus driksii. Classification (GTDB taxonomy): domain Bacteria; phylum Bacillota; class Bacilli; order Bacillales; family Cytobacillaceae; genus Neobacillus; species Neobacillus driksii. Next base: position 439,587 of record NZ_JACCBX010000001.1, on the reverse strand, counting down.
TATGTCATGGGCGTTCGTATGTTCCTTTTACATTATAGCCTGTTATGCGGGGAAATTTCAAAAATGAATACATTTAAAGGATCTGGAATCTGTGGATAACATTACTTATCAACAATTAAACCATCCAAAGATAATAAGTTCTCCCATGCTACTGTGGATAAGTATACATATTTGTTTTTTTGTTTTTGAATAATCAAAAAACTTATCCACATATCTACAAATTCACAGTACTTATAAACAATCCTATCGTTAAAATAAAATAATATTACTACTTATCAACACAACAAAAAAACGAGAGGATTTTCCCCTCGTTTTTCACTATTAATTTTCTTGTATAGAAACAGGGTCGATTTTTTTAGGTCCATGAGCAGCTTCTATCATCGATTTATTGGCACCACCATGACAAGTTGAACACCCCTCTATATCTGTTGCCTGATGACCTAAAATAAGCTGATCTGCACCATTTCTTTCTTTAAATGTACTTGTACTTCCATAAAGCTCAGTGGTATTGTTATGACACTTCAGACAGAATTGCCGCTCATTGACGGCATCCCATACAGTGCCTATTGATTTAAATTTATCATTCTCTGCAACTTTTACATTACCAAGTGATTCTCGGAGTAGCATAATATTGTTAGATCCATGTGTTTCATGACAATCTGCACATGTGATTTGACCATCTAATCCACTGCCATCTTTAGCCGTAATATTATGACCGGATTCCGCTATTATGGCTTCATCCTCGTAATATTGTTTAATATTAGAAGCTTTCTTACCATCATGGCAATTCAAGCATAACGTAAAATCTTCCGCCTTACCCGTTGCTGTACCTGCCTTTTTATAAGTGAGAGTCTGGAAGTGACTCACACCCGTAGGTTGAACACTTTGCAGTCTCGCTGGATTTTCTGCCGTCCAAGAAGCATGTGGGTTATGACAGCTTGTGCAAGATTCAGAGTTTTTAGCATCTGCAGCTACATGTTGATTATGCTTGTTTGTACTATTATATTTATCGGGCATTGGAGAACCATTCGTTCCATCATGGCAGACCATACAGAAATTGTCTTCGGACGCCCCATATTTACCGCCTTCTAGAGTCGGAGTTTCTCCGTTATGAGTACTATGGCAATACGCACATGCATTTGTGTTGTTTGCATAGTTTCCGTGAATATCTCCTATATGATATACATTCGTAGTTGTAAATTTAAAGAATTTAGGATATATTCTATTTCCAAGTTCATTGGTAATTGACGGATTTACATAAACATAATAGGTAGTACTTGGATCCAGTTGGACTAATGGAGTGAAAGTAACGACGTAATCTCCATCTTTATTTCTTTTAGGAATCATTCCTTCTAGATCTTCTTTACTCTTAATTTCTCCCTTATTCGATGAGATCAACAAAGGTTGAGTATAGGTTAAAGTTCCAGTTTCTCTAATTATCACCATAATTTTTGAGTTAAGAGCTACTTGGGTCATATCTTCCGCAGATAAGTATCCACTTTCATCCGTGATGCCGTCAGGGATAATTTTCACATCTACAACCGTTGGCCTAGGAACGACTTCATCATTAATTTCAGTGGGGGTTCCAACTGAAACCGAAGCACTGACAGGAGCTTCCTCCACAATCGTATTTTGTTTTTCAACAACCGTTTTCTGCTCTTTATTTACTTCTTTTGTAACGATAATGGTCATTGGCTTTTCGACAGAGTTCCCTTCTGCATCCATAAGAACAAAGGAGATTGGATGGATTCCATCATTGAATTGTTTTGAATAAACCCAATTACCCTTTTGAGCATCAATTGAAATCCTTAATTGGCCCTCGCTCGTTATTTCAATTGGATCACTATTTGAATCGAGCTTCTCATATACTCTTAGCGAAAGCTGCTCTGGCGGTGTGCTATCGTCAGATATATTACCTGTAATTTCAACCATTGCATTATCAAACACCGTCACTTCACTTGGGCTTAACATTTCTAAATAAGGATCACCCTGAGCTGAAAGCACAATGTCAGCAGGAGAATAAAGAAGGAAAGAACTAAGGAAAACGCTCGAAATGACAATATATGAAAATAACCTTCGTCTATAGTTCGTCCTCTTCATAAAATCCACCTTTTTCTCTTTACAATTTTTATAGTTAATACCTTCAAAATAATTATATCAACTGATTTAACATTAATTATCATAGTTAAGTAATACTTTTTGACAATTTCGTAACAGACTGAAATAATAAAACAAGGCAGTAATAAAACTATTACTACCTTGTTTACGCACCTAACGGAAACACCAAATGGTTAACAAATAGTGAGGCTATTTGTTAGCCTTTTTTTATCTAGTTGGTTTTCCTTGGTAGTTTCCACCTGCTACAGGAGGTGTATCAATCTTAGCTGTGGATTGGTGACATGACCAGCATACAGCCATGTTCGTATACTTCTTAATAGCAGAGCCGCCAGCACTGATATCTTTCATGTATGCCTCTGCTTGTTCTTGACTCCAGCCTTGCTTCCTATAATCAGCCACTGTTTTTCCAGCAGTATCTTTTAGAAGCGTAATATCTGTACCGTGAGCGTAGTGACAGCTTGCACAGTTACGTCCAGCCTTGTAACTGCTTGTTGTATGTGTATAATGACCATCAACTCTTGCTGTTGTTCTTGATTTCAAGTAATCTTCATGACAAGTTGAACAGAAGTTTGAATAAACTCGTTGCGGTACGTCAGGCAGATCTTGGTTTACAAAAACAGGACCTTTTGATTGATAGATCTTTAATCCAGTAGGACCCGTACTCGCATTAATGGCACTATAAGCAGGGTCTTCGACTAATTCAAGATCAATCGCCTTAGTTGAATATGTTTTTCCATTTACAGTTGTTTTTAATAAACGATCATTTACTGATCCGTGTGGATTGTGACAGCTAGAACATTGTAATTCTTCCTCGTTCGCAGTTAAAGAGCCAGGTGCTGAATCAATTGCTACTGTACCTACATTGTGCATAGATGAACTATTGTGTGAACTATTGAAAACTCCTGCACCGGAGCTTTTTTCTACGTTATAAAAGCCCAATGTACCATCGTGGCAAGTTAAACAAAGATCAGACTCAGTTTCTTCAAATTTTAATAATGTTGCACTATCCCCGTTGTGGGTACTATGACAGTTGCCACAAGAGTTTGTGTTGTTTTGGAAATTTCCGTGTGTTCTGTGTGTGGCTTCATTTCCATTGTTATCGATTGTTCCGACATTAATACCAGGTGCAGGATTACTTGGAGTGGGAACAAACTCCGCTGCAGATGCAAATGCGGCAAACATGCTAAATAAAATTAGCGTGAACAATGCCGTAAAGCCAATTTTCATCTTGCTCATATCTTTAAACCTCCCAAATTACTTTCTCTCTTTTTCTCTCTCTAGTTAAAAGCTAGTATAATATCGATAGAGAACAAGGTAGTAAATATTGATTACTACCTTGTTTTCCAAAACTCTTTTTTAGGAGCTAACAAATAGTAGGGCTATTTGTTGGCTTTTTATCTAATATTGGCCTTTTCATTAAATGTAGGAATCATTTTGTTATATCTTGAGCTCCATACATAGTTCCAAAGTTCCCCAGTACCATTGTTTGGATCTCCAACTTGAGCAGGCATTGGTGTATCAAGTGGATGACTTGAAGTATGACAAGTCCAACATACAGACATGTTTGTATACTTCTTGTTAGCAGAACCGCCAGCACTTACATCTTTCATATACTTAATAGCAGTTTCTTTTTCCCAACCTGCTGCCACGTAATCAGCAATGGTCTTACCAGCTGTGTCTTTTAAAAGAGTAATATCGGTACCGTGCGCATAGTGACAGCTTGCACAGTTACGTCCAGCAGAAGAGCTATTTGTAGTATGTGAGTAATGTCCACTCTTCGCACTTTGTGTTCCACTGCCAGCTAGATACGAATCATGACAAGTTGAACAGAATGCAGCATAAGTCACTTTATCAGCATTCTCTTTTGGACCAATTGATTTTGTAATCTTTAATCCAGAATTTGTAGAGCTGCTATTGATAGCGGCAAATGCAGGATCCTCAGTCAACGCAAGTTTGATTGGCGTTGTGGAATATGTTACACCAGCAACTGTTTGTTTTAATAAACGGTCGTTAGTTGATCCGTGTGGATTGTGACAGCTAGAACATTGTAATTCGTCTTCTACTTTATTATCGTAAGCACCAGGTGCTGAATTGATTGCAACAGTCCCTACGTTATGCATTGAAGAACTTTCATGAGATGAATTGAATGTTCCTCCACCTGCACCTTGACCTAAGACGTTATAGAAACCTAATGTGCCATCATGACAGGATAAACATAAATCAGATTCAGTTTTTTCAAACTTCAATAATGTTGCACTTTCACCATTGTGAGTACTGTGACAGTTCCCACAAGAGTTTGTATTGTTTTGGAAATTACCGTGTGTTTTGTGTTGGTTCACATTACCATTGTTATCAATGGTTCCTACATGTATATCTGGTGCCGGGTTGCTAGGTGTTGGAGTAAACTCCGCAGCAGAGGCAAAGGCAGCAAACATGCTTAGTAGAATAAGCGTGAACAATGCAGTAAATCCTAATTTGACCTTGCTCATTACTAAAACCTCCCAAATTTCTTTTCTCTCTCTCTTTTTTTCTCTACTATTTCTTGACCTATAAAAGAAATATTACTTATTTTCCTCGCATCACCACCTTAATGAAACCACCCCTGTAAACTACGACACATTGTAGGGAGGAAATTTAATGTGACGTATTTCACAAGATTGCTAGATTAATTGTGCAAATATCCCTTTGATAAAAGTCTATTTTAATAGAAGATTGAAATTCTTTGGTTAATCGTATCCGTTACGTAAATTGCATTCCTATCATCAATATAAAGACCGTTTGGAAGATAAAGCTGGCCATTTTCTGTTCCCATACCACCTAAAACTAATACTTCATTTCCATCCTTGTCATATGCATATACGTTGTGAGATAAATTACTAACTACGTACACCGTTCCATTAGAATCAACACCCACGCCCCTTGGATTTACAAATAAAGGGGTTCCTTTTCCATCCTTTGAACCATTAATAATTCTGACAAACTTGCCCTCTTTATCAAAAATTTGCACTCGGTTGTTTCCAGAGTCTGTAACATAGATCTGGTCATCCTTATCCACCGCTACTGCGTTCGGCGCAATGAACTTTCCTTCATCCTGTCCTGAACCACCGATTTCCATTAGCTTTTTTCCCTCTAGATTCAATACGTAGACTTTATTTTCTTTGATATCTGTCACGTACAATTTTTCATCATATATACGTAACCCGCCAGGAGACTGGATAACCTTGTCTTGATCTGGGAAGTACTTAATAAACTCACCCTTAGTATTAAAAATAGAAATCTTCCCATTATACATATCAGCTACATAAATATTTTCATCCTTATCTCCGGCAATTCCGTACGGGAACTGAAATTGTCCTTCGTCTGCTCCCTCTTTACCGAATTTAAAAACGTTATTTCCTGATTGATCAAATACTTGGACCTGTTTATTTTTAGTGTCCGTAACATAGATAAGTTCACCAATTTTTGTTACATCCATCGGCTTATTAAGCGGTTCTTCAAAGCTGCCGTAAAATGATTGTCTAAATTCTGGATCACCGCTAGTGGGGTTAGCCGCAGCAACGATAGGTTTCAGCGATGGCCCTAAATCTAAAAGGGTGATGGCCGAGAATAAAGCTACAGAAAGTACAACCATTGCACTCATCCAGATATATGTTGTTACCTTTTTCAATTCTAGTCATCTCCTTTTATTTGCTGTCCTTATCTTTTCCAGCTAGTTTGGTAAGAGCTTCAGAGGCTGGCTTATATAGTGGATCATAACTTAATGCTTTCTTATATAACTCCTCAGCGTCTGTTACATTCCCTTGGTCTTCTGCTACTCTGCCCATTTCAAAGATAATATCATTATTAACAGGCATTAATTTATCTGCTTCTTGAAGAGATACCAATGCTTCTTTATACATCTTTAGTTTTCTATAAACCATACCTTCTAAAAGGTGCCCCTTATAATCTCTTGGAGCTAGTTCGACTACCTTATTAGATTGCTTAAGTGCATCGTCATAACGTTCCTGGTCATTATATACAAGCCCTAAGTTAAAATAGGCTCCAACATTTTTCTTATCTAAATCTATTGCGGTCTGTAATTGCTTAATTGCTTCCTCATTATTACCATTTAAATGATAGGAGTAACCTAGATTCACACGATGGTCTGGTTTGTTCGGCTCTTTACTTACTAGTTCTTCATAATAGGCTACTTGCTGCTCTATTCTGCTCTGATCTTCATTGGACCAAAAGAATTTATCACTGATAAAGTAACCGCCAATTAAGCTAATAAATAAAGAAGCAAGAATTAAAGAGATTCCCTGCACTTTCGTAAAACGATCATTTTTCTTAGTAATTCTTGTTTCCTTTGATGTTTCTGGTTTTTCTAAAATTGGGAGTTCATGGGCCTCCATAAGAATCCTCCTCATGGTTCATCTATTTTTCTTAGAAAATCTTGAAAATTATTTACGAAGATTGAAACCTACAAAAGCTCAAACTCTTTATTTTCAAAATTACTATAAAGCCCAAGCGTACTTGGGCTTTTACTTATTTGTGACAATTACTGCATGTCTTTTTGACATGGCATGTGTAACAGCTTTCTTGTGGTTTCGTATTATTACCAACTGATACAGGGTGATTTTCCATCCATTTGTTCAGGTGTTTCTTTTGGTGACATGATGAACAGTTAACAGTATTGTTACTAGCTGTGCCTGTTTTATTTTCTTCGTGGCAAGTGAAACAAGTTTCTTGATTCTTGCTCGCTTCTGTTCCATGACTGCTAAAGAAAGAATTGTTATGACTTGCTGGGCGTGCTTTATGACAATCAATGCAGAAAGTGTTTTCTTTTGCATAGGTGTTTGCGTTCTTGTTCAACCCTTTGTTCTCAGAACTCAAATATTTCGCCAGGACAGAAGTTTCCTCATACCCTACAATCTCTTTTGTTGACATATACTTATGACACGAATTACAGTCATTTAATTCTGCTTTCGCTTGTTTTCCATGTGAGCTTGTTTTAAAATTAGCTTTTTCATGGCTCTCTGGAATCATGCCCGTCGTATGGCAGGCACTACATTCTGTTGTTATTTGTCTAGATTCATGACATTCCATACATGTGTCCATCGTAGGACGTGTCCATTTAAGGTCAGCCATTGCAGCTACCCCTAAATCCTTATCCCATTTATCGTAATCCGTTTTAAAGGTCATTTCCCGATCTGCAATTTCTCCATGCGCTACTCCACTATGACATTGAATACAAGTAACATCTTCATCTTTGTGTTTATCATGCGGAATAATGATATCTCCAGAAACTGTGAATTCGCGTTGCAACACATTATGGCAGCTTTCACAATTACTATCTGGAATCTCTTCTGGCATTCGGATTGGTGCTACATTTTGATTATCACTTTTGTTTACAGCTTTAGTAATTAATGCAACTTTTTCCTTCGCTGTCTGCTTAAACCCTGGTTCGATATGACAGTTAACACAATCCACTTCACTATGCGATGATGCCTTCCACGTGTAGTACTCAGGTTTCATCTCATGACATGATGAGCAGAATTTTGAACTAGAAGTTGCTTCCAGCCCAAATACTCCGGCGAAGAGGAAGAGAGCTAGAAACAACACTGTTAGAGTCATAATTTTGTAAAATCTAAGACGAATGCGGGGAGGGCCCGACAGCTGTTTTTGTTCTTCATCCATAAAAGCGTCCCTCCAGAGTAGTTTTTAATTCTTAATATCGTCTTTAAAGCCAGTTCTGTGGCAGTATTGACAATAAACATCTGTTGGTGCTTTTACATCTATTGAGTCAGCCTTTGGTTCTTCACGGTCATGACAGACAAAGCATTCTGCTTTTTGTTCTGCTGTTTTCGCATTATTTGCATGTGAAGTTAAGTATTGATCACTTTCACCGTGACTATTAGGACGGTCTGAGTGACAGGCACTACAGAATTTATTGATTCTTGCCTGCTCTCTTACAACTGTAATGTTTGGTTGATATTTATGTTCTTTGTCTCCTTCCTCAACCTCAGCCATTTTTAATAGGGAGATAAGGTCTTCCTCAGGAATATCTCTAAACCATTTAGAATCCTGATGGCAATCTACACATTTATCTAATTGATTAAGTGCCGTTCCACCATGATTTTGGTTCCAATCCGCAACTTTGTGATCTTCAGGTATATTTACTTCTTCGTGGCATGTTGCGCATGCCATAGAAATTTTGACATCCTTCTGCTGTTTTCCAAGAGCTTCTAGGATAATTTTTTGTGTCTTTTCATCATGTTGAGCAACGGCTTCTTTTGCCTCTTCCTCAGTATTTGCCTCATGCTTTACTGCATTCGATGTTTCTTTAGCTGCTTCTTCAAGGTGCTCTGGATTAGGCGGTACAAGGTACGCTACATCCTTCCAAGGTTTTTCACCGTTGTTTACTTTATCGTGACAGTCAATACAAGTTCCCATATTAGGGGCTAAATATTTCTTTTCCATCATTTTTTGCGCTACGTCTTCTGTCCAATGCCCTCGTACTTCTTCAGTATTGATTCCGCGGGCTGCAATCTTAGCATGAGCAATTCCAGCATGGCAGCTAATACAAGGCACGCCTTCTTCTATATGTCCTTTATGATTAACAATTAAGTCCCCAGACGCTGATACCAGTCGATTTTTCGAGTGGCACTGTAAGCAGTTTTCATCAGACACCGCTTCATGCTCAGTTTGAACAATCTGTTCAGGAATACCCATTACGTGATGATAAACTTCTTTTAATGAAATGACTTTGTGTGTCATCATGTTGACGAAACCTGGTTTAATATGACACTGAACACAGGAGATTTCACTATGTGAACTTGCAGTAAAAGTGGTATATTCTGGTGCCATCTCATGACAGCTAGAACAGAATGATGGAGAGTTGGTGAAAGATATAACTCCATATCCTCCTCCAAAAATAACAATAGACCCAATTAAGGCGACGAATAATGCTTTCCACCTTGTAACCGGATCCTTCCAGTCTATATTTCTCACTTTCTGCCAGAGTCTGCGAAATAGCCCAGGCTTCATCTTATTTTCTCTTGTTTCGGGATCTATATCTTTATTCTTTTTCTTCCCCCAGAAAGCCACTTGACTCACCCTTCCCATTTTTATTTTTCTCTCTCTAATTTTTCTAAGTTAACCTCTCTAATGGTAGTATCTAACATTGCAAAAGTATTTTCCAATGTACAATTTGTGAATATTTTTTCATACTAGCTTCACGTGACCTTCTTCCTAAAAACAACATGTAAACATTGATAATTAAAGGTTTATTTAACAATACAACCGAGTTGTAAACCTCCAATAAAACTAATAATTATACATAAAAATGTATAATAATATAACTTCAACACTTGTTTATCATGAATCTTGAATGATAGTTGCATACATAAAATTGACAATTTTGAAATAATAGAATCAGCAAAACCATTGAACTCGGGAGACTCCTTTTTTGTAAATGTGGCTAAAACGGTAACAATGTTGTCACTCAATTATGGAAGTGGTAAGATATAAAGGATATTTATTGATATTTTTGATAGGATTTTTATGAATATAAAGCGAATTTCTTAAGGTAGAAAATCAGACATAAAGGAGCGTTTCATCATATGATGGGGATTTTAAATAAAGTATTCGATCTAAATAAACGCGAGCTGAAGCGGCTGGATAAAATGGCAAATCAAATTGAGGCTCTAGCACAAGAAACCGAAAAATTAAGCGATGACCAGCTCCGTGAAAAAACAGAAGAGTTTAAGCTTCGCTTTCAAAAAGGTGAAACACTTGATGATTTGCTAATTGAAGCCTTTGCAGTGGTTCGTGAAGGAGCACGCAGGGTTCTTGGTTTATATCCATACCATGTTCAATTAATGGGAGGGATTTCTCTCCATGAAGGAAATATCTCAGAGATGAAAACCGGGGAAGGTAAAACACTTACCGCTACTATGCCGGTTTACTTAAATGCAATCTCTGGAAAAGGTGTACACGTTATTACAGTCAATGAATACTTGGCTAGCCGTGATGCCAACGAAATGGGACAATTATATCAATTTCTCGGACTTACTGTTGGTTTAAATTTAAACAGCATGTCTAAAGAAGAAAAACAGGAAGCATATGCCTGTGACATCACATATGGTACAAACAATGAGTTTGGCTTCGATTATTTACGGGATAACATGGTGCTTTATAAGGAACAAAAAGTACAGCGTCCCCTGTTTTATGCGGTTATTGACGAGGTTGACTCCATTCTAATCGACGAAGCGCGTACACCGTTGATTATCTCTGGTTCTGCTCAAAAGTCTGCCGTACTTTATATTCAAGCGAACGCATTCGTACGGACGCTGACAAGAGATCAAGATTATACCTATGATGAAAAAACAAAAGGTGTTATGTTGACGGAAGATGGTATCAACAAAGCAGAACGTGCTTTTGGGATAGAGAATCTTTTTGATATGTCGCACGTAACTCTAAACCATCATATTAACCAAGCCTTGAAGGCAAATGTCAGCATGCACCTAGATGTTGATTATGTTGTGCAAGATGGTGAAATCGTAATTGTTGACCAGTTTACGGGCCGTTTAATGAAGGGCCGTCGTTATAGTGAAGGCCTGCATCAAGCGATTGAAGCAAAAGAAGGTTTGGAAGTTCAAAATGAAAGCATGACCATGGCAACAATCACCTTCCAAAACTACTTCCGTATGTACGAAAAGCTTGCTGGTATGACAGGTACTGCGAAAACGGAAGAAGAAGAATTCCGAAACATTTATAATATGAACGTTATCGTAATTCCAACCAATAGACCGATTGCACGTGATGACCGCCCAGATTTAATTTATGCTTCCATGGATGGCAAGTTCCGTGCAGTTGTCGAGGATATTGCCGCGCGTAATCAAAAAGGTCAGCCTGTACTTGTTGGTACGGTAGCAATTGAAACATCTGAACTTATATCTAAGTATTTGTTGAAAAAAGGCATCAAACACAACGTATTGAATGCGAAAAACCATGAACGGGAAGCAGAAATTATTGCGGAAGCAGGTCATAAAGGCTCTGTTACCATCGCAACTAACATGGCAGGACGAGGTACGGACATTAAGCTTGGCGAAGGTGTCATTGAATTAGGCGGTCTTGCCGTTATTGGTACAGAGCGACACGAAAGCCGACGGATTGATAACCAGCTTCGCGGTCGTTCCGGACGTCAAGGTGACCCAGGGGTAACGCAATTCTACCTATCAATGGAAGACGAACTGATGCGCCGCTTCGGTTCTGACAACATGAAAGCGATGATGGAACGCCTTGGCATGGACGACACTCAGCCAATTCAAAGTAAAATGGTTTCAAGAGCCGTTGAATCGGCACAAAAACGTGTTGAGGGCAATAACTTTGATGCCCGTAAACAGCTTTTACAATATGATGACGTTCTACGTCAACAGCGTGAGATTATCTACACGCAGCGTGACGAAGTATTAGAATCAGAAAACCTTCGTGAAATTGTAGAAAAAATGATTCATTCTACCATCCAGCGAAATGTTGAAGCACATGCAAACAAGCATGAGGATGAAGAAGAATGGAACCTTCAGGGCATTATCGATTATGTGAATGCCAACTTGCTGCATGAAGGTGACATTAGTTTCGAGCAATTAAAAGGAAAAGACCCAGAGGAAATGACAGAAGCTATATTTGCAAAGGTGAAAGAGCGTTATGATGAAAAAGAACAAATTCTTTCTCCAGAGCAAATGCGCGAATTTGAAAAAGTAGTTACGCTTCGTGCGGTTGATAGCAAGTGGATTGACCATATCGACCAAATGGACCAACTTCGCCAAGGTATCCATCTTCGCGCGTATGGACAAATTGACCCGCTTCGTGAATACCAGCATGAAGGCTTCGCGATGTTTGAGGCAATGGTGCTTTCAATTGAAGAAGAAGCTTCTATGTATATTATGAAGGCTGAAATCCGTAACAACCTAGAGCGCCAAGAGGTTGCAAAAGGACAGGCTGTTAATCCGAAAGAAGACGGAGAAGCAGTTAAAAAGAAACCAAAAGTAAACCAAATCGACATCGGCCGCAATGATCCATGCTATTGCGGCAGTGGAAAGAAATATAAGAACTGCCATGGTGCAGGGAAATAAAGCCATGAAAAAGGACAGCAATTTTTGCTGTCCCTTTTCATTTGTCTGTATTAGTACCGAAATAAATGCCTTTTTGCAATATGCAAAAAAAATCGAGAGGATGATCCTCTCGATTTAATGCTTTTCAAGCCATTCCTGTAATCCCTCTATCTTCTTCCATAAGTGAAGATGAGCATCAACATAGATAATAGCTTCGTTTACATCACCCCAGCTGTGATATTCTGGCATATGTTTTGGTAGACGTTTTTTACCGGTTAGGAATGGAATCACATTTGGATTTTGCTTTTTAGCTTCCTTCAGGATTCTAGCCGCTTTTGCACTCAAACCATTCTTCAATAATTCGAGCAATACCTTGTTGTAAAGCCCATAGGCGGTTTCCTCCTCATATTGTTTCAAAAGTTTCTCTGCTTTAGACAACTCCGCCTTGTCCAAATAAAGTGCAAATAACATATAACGAGCACCGAGGTTATCATTTGTATTTAACACAAGGATTTCCTCATATTGCTGTATGGCTTCCGATAATTTCCCTAGTTGATACAAAGCATCGGCATATTGAGCTTTAGCACGCATGTAAGGTCTAGTTTCTAACAAACCCCAAAAATGCCCTTTATTTTCTACAAAGAATGCTTTTCCAAGTTCCTTTTCCCCGATTTTCATTGCTTTTTCAGAGAGCATTAATGCTTCTTGCAGGCTTGTTGAATTTTCAAAGAGTATAACATAGGCATCCACACAGTTCGGATTTATGCTTATGGCTTCCTCAGCAAGTTTATATCGTTTAGGACCTTGGACTTTCATTGCATCATAGACCAATTGTTGTGCACGCTCTTTATTTGTTCTGGCTGCTTTCTTTGGAGATTGATTCATTAACTTCTTATTCAAAAAGTCACTTATTTCTTCAACACTTTCAAAATTATGACCCTGAATCTCTGCTAGTGCTTCGTCCATGGCTTGTTCTGTGGGCATTGGCCCCTGTAACGGATTTATTGGTGGAGTATTGTGATTATCAAGTTCATCTTCCTCATATGATAGTTCAATAATACTTTTTATATCTTCCTCTAATTCATCATCCATTTCTATATAAGTAGAAGAAAGGGATCCTACCGGTACACCATACAACTTAGCGATTTCCTTTTGAGTCATCGGTGAAACCATATCGTTGAACAGAGTCATTAAATAATGTAGAGAAGCTGCATATAGATTCGGCTTTTTAATCCTTTTCGGCTTTTTCTGGCAAAATTGAAACCAGAGAATTATCCCAATATCCACGGTTGACGGCATTTCTCCAAGTGACTCCATACTTTTCTTGAAAAGCTCTGCCACCTCTTTATAAACAGGAGACTGCCACTCCATATTATCAATATCAACCATACCGCCAATCTTAGTAAGATCCACCATAATCTCCATAAAGAACTCTGTTAAAAATTCCTGCGGAGACTCATAAGCAGCAATAAGACTTTTTTGTTTTATATAGTCAATCGCATGATAGACCGGTAAATCGGGCAATTCAAATGGCGCTGGAAAAAAGACATATTTTTTATTAAATGGCAGAAGGATTCCCATAAAAAATGACCCTATATCAAACGATCTTTGGGCATTTGTGACATTCGCTTCAAATCGTTCAGATGAAAACCCATCAACCACGATAAGTTTATTATTTTCAACTTCTAAAATTTCGCCCACAATCACTCTTGCTTCTGTCCAAGATTGAAGAATTTGTTTCAATTTAGTTCTTTTAATTCTTCCAGCCTCTGAGGAGATAAAGTTTTCTAGAATGGTTCCCCCAGCCTCCAATTCATTAAACAGCGAAAACCAGACTGTGTAAACAAATTCGTAAAACTGCCTCTCTTCATCCTCAATCTCAAAGTATTCTTCATATTCATCAAGACCCTGATATATTTCCTCTTCAAAGTGATCGAGGGCAAAATGAAGCAATTTCTTTTGTAAATCGTCTATTTCATTTTCAATAACCTGTGTAATCGACACGGCTTCTTTTGCCCCGCAGCACTTTTTATATTTCTTCCCGCTCCCACATGGACAAGGTTCGTTCCGACCTATGTTTTCAGCCATCAGTACTAGCCCCTCCCTTTTCTATGTATCTAATTTGTATCAATTAAATAGTACCATTTTTGACAGATTAGTATCGAATATACCTACTATTTTTTTATCGGGACTCTTTATTTGAATGAATGGAATATATAAAAAGACACACATGATGTCGATTCATGTGTGCAAGTTGTATTTTATAGCGATACATTTTTATCAGAATTGTACTTTGAGTCTTTTCCAACATATTTAAACACATTGACCATAAATAATATAACACCAATCACCACCGCTAATGATCCAATAATGGTTGGTGCAAGAGCTGCGGAAACACCCAATACTTGAAGTGCTATACCACCGAGCATAACCGGAACCCCAATATTGTGTAACCAGAATTGTGTTTTAGCAAGCTTTGAATTTGCAGCATTTGGATAAAAGTGATAAATAAGTCCGAATAATGCCATGGATACCCAGCCTAGTAAATTTACATGCGCGTGAACAGATGTAAAACGGAAATCATGGATAATTCCCATAGTCAGCCCTGCCAAAACTCCAATCGTAAAATAAACAGTTGCTACCTTTAAATACGTTTTCCCCACTTAATACCTACCTCCTTAGAATAAAATCTAGAACTATTATACTATATTTCAATAAAATAACAATATTACCATTATATAAATAGTGTTATTAATATAAAGGCTCTGTTATAATTGAATGTTGATTTATTTGTGTTTGTAAAATAAGCGGAGAATTTCCGTTTAAATTGGGAAATACCCATTTTTCCTTAAAAATTAGCGGAGTTTTTCCGCTTATTGTATCCAAATCCTTGGATTTTGTCTTATTTAAAGCTGTTAACCGGAATATCTCCGCTTATATCTGCTTCTTAGGGTTCCTCAATATACAATAGCAGGAAATTCTCCGCCTATGAATTCTCTACCCTTTACGAAAATCAACAATAGATAATAACAGAGCCAAAATAAAAAACTCCTAATGGGTATTAGGAGGAAAAAGTGTTATGATTTTTTCATAAAATCAAGAATCTCCAGGTCAATATACCCTGAACTCTGTTCTCTCATTTCAAAGTTTTCTGTATGAATATAAGCAGTTAGGGCCCTATAAATGTCATCATTGCTTTTTGGTTCATCGCTAAGGTAGGATAACCTTTTTAAATGGTGAAGTAACTGGACCTTGATTTCTCCTTCAATCGCAGCGATTCGCTCAGGATTCGATGGTGCAAAATACAATTGCTGCAGCTGATAAATTCGGATTAATTCTTTAATGGGGTCTGGATGATCATCAACCCTTAAATCAATGTAGCGGTCATTAAAACCACCATACCCTCCACTATCTTTCACGATATACAGAGCAGCAGACTGCTTTCCTCTGCTGTCTCCGCCAACTTCCTGACCGGCATCTAATGCAGCCAAGAGTCTGTCTGCAAGTGGTCCTTCGGTTTCCGTAAATACTTGTGCCATGGCTTGTACTGTTTTTTCATCCACTAAAATATTCCCTTGCGCAGCAAAGTGGGTGCCTGTCACCCCGCCAGCCCAATCATAACACTCACTACCTGTGAATGTCGCTGGATTTCCAAAAGAGTCAATAAGTCCAACCTGGCGCATTTCTTTTTCAGGGTCTTCAGCTAACAGTAGTTCAAGGGTTTCCTGTGCAGACTTCCCCTGCTCCATTAATTCAAGTGCTTTTGGACCATAAGCTGTGTTGGCATATGATTGAGTCGCTACTGCCCCAGCACCAGCCTTTGCCCAAGGTACCACAGCACCTACTCCTAAAAATTTTGATTGAACGGCAATTCCCCATTCTTTTTCAATTGGATCATACCCTACGATTGAAAATGTCATGAATAAAGCCTCCTGTGAAAATTGATTTTGATCGTAATCCGGCTATTGTCGTATATTCTAATTATATAAAATATTAGAATAATAGAACATCAAGAAAAACGCAGTTCCAACGGCTCGGAACTGCGTCATGTTTCTAATTAATGTGTTTCGATTAAGCCATAACGGCCATCTTTACGCTTATAAACTACGTTTGTACGATTAGTCTCAGAATTGTTGAATACATAGAAGCTGTGTCCTAATAGATTCATTTGAAGAATCGCTTCTTCACTGTCCATTGGCTTTAGATCAAAACGCTTGGTACGAACAAGTTCTAAGTCCTCTTCATCGTGATCTACAGTTTCAGTGTTTTCAGAAGTTGAAAATGTAACCGGGAAATCACCTTTTTCTCGGAATTTACGATTAACCTTTGTTTTATGCTTGCGAATTTGGCGCTCTAACTTGTCTGAGATCAAGTCAATGCCGGCATACATATCGACATTTGTTTCTTCTGCTCGAAGAACCAAATTTGGAAGCGGGATGGTAACCTCTACTTTTGAACTTTTATCTTGATTGAATCTTAGATTCACATTTACCTTAGCTTCAGGTGCTTCTGTGAAATACCTTTCCAATTTAGAAATTTTCTTTTCAACGTAATCTCTAATTGCTGGAGTTACCTCAATGTTTTCACCACGAACGTTATAATTCATTTGTGGACTCCTCCTTTATATTCCTATGTATTACATTTCTATTTTACCCTTTGATAATCCTGCTAAATCAGAATTAAAATTTTGTCGAAATTTTGACAAAATCACAGGGAAAATAGTGACAACCAAACCAAGATACCGGTAAAAGCTTTTTAAAGGATCCTACATCTTTAGTCTATTATTATCAGGGACAATTTACCACCTTTATGTCTTAGGAATAAAGTACTGAGATGAATAATGACTGGAGGAGAGTATGCATGGAACAACAAGAAAGAAAAACACTCGCATGGCATGAAACATTAGAACTTCATGAACTGGTTGCATTTCAATCTGTAGGCTTAATGAAGTTAAAATTATCGTATAGAAAGGTTCCTGACCAAGAGCTAAAGGAAATCTATAATAAATCTATTCACGAGCTTGAAAATAACCTTGGTGAGCTATTAAGGTTTTATCCTTCCGCTCCTGGTTACCAAGGCAGGGATGACGAAGATGACTTTCGTGAGGATGTTGGTTTCTATGCCGGTGACCTTCTAAGTCTCTCCAAAGCCTTAGTCCGGAATTTGTCTGTGGCTATTACGGAAACGGCGACTCCAGCTTTACGAAATGTGTTAACGAAGCAATTAAACGCGGGTATCAAGGGACATGAACGAATTTATAATTACATGTATAGACATGGCCTTTATCCTTCGTATGACTTAGGCCGCCTGCTTGGACTTGATATCGAAAATGCCCAAAAAGCCTTAAGGATGAAGTATAAATAATGTTTATCGTGCGAGCGTAAGTGATTGAATCCCTTTCGCTCCCGATTTTTTCAACAGCTTTGCAGCATGCCTAAGTGTTGAACCAGTGGTATAAATATCATCAATCAGCAGAATTTTTTTTCCTATTACTTCAGTTTGACCATCGACCTTAAAAACCTGTGGAATATGAATTCGTTCCAATCGTGATTTTTTCGATTGTTTTTCTGAATGTATTCGGGTTAGCAGCATTGTAGGGGGTAAGCCTGACTCATTCAACAGCGCTTCTGCCTGATTAAATCCCCGCTCATACAGACGCTCACTACTTAAAGGAATTGGTACAAGTAAATCCGGCTGTAACTTGCTAATTAAATCCTTTATTTTTTCAGCAAAAATTATCGCCAATATATAATCACCACGATATTTAAATGTAGCCATTACTTCCTTAAAAAAATCGTTATAGAGATATATGGAGTGATTAGAATCAAGATAGCCCTTCCAATCTTCATCCTCCTCCCAGCGTTTACAGTCAAAGCACAGCTCACCGTGGCGAAACTTTTCATCTAAGAATTGAAATGGGCGGCTGCATACCCTGCATTGTTCTCCTTTAATTAAGTGAAATTTCCCCTCACAAGTTGGACATAGATTCATCCCCTTTTCTGCTGAAAAAATGGTTTTCCATCCTATTTTAGGCTGGATGATTTCATGGCATATTAGACATTGAGCTTGAGAGAATAAAATCATCCGTCAATTAGCCCCTTTCTCACTCCTTCACGATTCATTTCAGTAATTTGTTTTTGTGCCTTTAGCATTGCTTCCGTTTTTCCATAATGAAAAAATGTAACTACTCCATTAGGGAACTCCTTACTCCTTCCTGCCCTGCCGGCAATTTGAACAAGTGCGCTTTCAGTAAATATGTCATCCTCCGCACCAACAACGGCTACATCGATGTTGGGAAATGTTACACCACGTTCTAAAATCGTGGTGGTTAGTAATAAAGGAATCTCCTTATTTCGCATTTTTTGAACCTTATTTTTACGGTCTGGATCCTCCGCATGGACAGACTCAATCTCGGGAGCTAATTTTCGGAGGATCGGGAGGGCTTTTTCCATTAAGAGGATATGCGGAAAAAACAATAAAGCCTGTTTATTATTCTCTAGCCGTTCTTTTATCCAGTGTAGAACATTTGCAGGCAGCTTCTCTTTTTTTAATTGCTTTTGCCAATTGCCACACCACGTGAAGGAAGGAATGGGAAGAGGATGACGGTGGAATCTGGCTGGGATTGTGGTAAAGGCTCTTTTTCCTGTTTGGCACTCTCTTTGCCATCTTTCATTGGGTGTGGCAGTTAGGTAGATCATGGCTGATACTGGCTTCCGGGCATGAACTGCAGCATACTGGAGAGTTTCCTCCGCTGTATACGGAAACGCATCGACTTCATCCAAAATAATCGTATCAAAGGCGTGGTGAAACCGTAGCAGCTGATGGGTAGTGGCAATTGTAAGCGGGGCATAAAGGTGGCGGTCCTCACTTCCGCCATATAGAGAAGCAACACTAATGTCAGGAAAGGCTGTTTTCAGCCGTGGTGTAAGCTCCAGGACTACATCTGTTCGCGGCGTAGCAATACACACTCTTCTTTCGGCTCTGAGGGCAGTTTCTATTCCAGCAAAAAGAACCTCGGTTTTTCCAGCACCACAAACAGCCCACACAAGCAGTTCTTTCATGTTCCTCACTGTCTCTACTACTCTATATGATGCCGTTTGCTGACCAACCGATAACTTGCCTTTCCACCCTAGAATATTTTCAGGCAAATGATGATTTGGAGCTGGACCGTTCCAGCCAAGTAAAGGGGTACATGCACTAATTCGCCCCATCATCAAGCACTTACGGCAGTATAAGCAAATTTCCCCGCATCTGGCACATGGAAACCTTGCAAACCAATGCTCTGCCATGTTACCACAACGAGAACAAATTGGGTGATTTCTTCTATAATCAATCCCTTTTCGATAAGTAATATAGCCATTTTCATAATGTTTTTGTATTACTTCAAGAGAGAAAGGAACGTCATCCATCAGGAGTTGTTTGCCTGTGAGAAGCAGCTGTAGATGAAGATTGTAGGGAAATGCAGGGTTTAAAGGAGGCTGTGGAATGACTGGGATTTGTGAGATGGGAAGTGAGTTTTCACTATCTCTTAGGGGAATCAATAAATTGTTCTTTACAAGAAAACGCACGAGAAGCACCCTTTCTTTATTCTTTTTGACTTACACTTTAAAAAAATTCAACAAGGCGCATCAAATTACCTGCCCTTGTCGAATAATAGTTAGAAATTACCCAGAGCATAGGCGAAAAGCCAGGCTGATCTTAGCCTAGCTTCTCCATACAAACTATTTTTTCATCCAGCCAAGGCCCATGGCACCTTCTCCTAAGTGAGTTCCAATCACAGGGCCAAAGTAGCTTACCATGAATTCAACGTTTGGATACAATGCTTCGAGCTCTAACTTCCATTCTTGCGCTTCTTCTTCACGGTTAGCATGGATAACCGCAGCTTGGTAGTGCTCACCGCTGGCAGCATCTTCTCCTAACAGATCAACAATACGTTTCATCGCTTTTTTCCGGGTGCGGATTTTCTCAAATGGGACGATGACCTTATCTTCAAAGTGAAGAAGGGGTTTTACTTGAAGCAGACTGCCGATAATCGCCTGTGCGCTAGAAAGGCGTCCACCACGCTGTAAATGGGACAGGTCGTCCGCCATAAAATAGGCACGTGCTGTTTTTTTCAATTCCTCAAGACGGGACATAATTTTATCACTGTCTTCACCATTTAAAGCCATTTTTGCAGCTTCAATCGCATATAATCCTTGTGGCATACAGCTTACTTCCGAATCGAAGGGATACACCTTAATATGTTCCACCATTGTACTGGCTGTTACAGCTCCAGCAAAAGTCCCGCTAATCCCACTGGAAAGGTGGATACTTATGACAGCGTCATATTCTTTAGCTAATCGCTCAAACAACTCGACAAACTGTCCGATTGGAGGCTGTGAGGTGGTTGGAAGATCTTTCACCTTCACTTCTTGATAAAATTGTTCTGCTGTAATATCCACTTCTTCCTGATATACCTCGCTGCCGAAGATAACATGTAACGGGATCATGTGAATATTCCATTTATCGCGTAATTCTTTGGGTATGTAAGCGGTACTATCCGTAACAACTGCCGTCTTCATAATGAAACCATCCTTAAATATATGTTTTGTTCTATTCTATCTAAAAAACAATTAAAAAAACAGAGGGCACGCCCATTTCTAGAGCGTGCCCTCCCTATAAAAATTATCGAACCTCAACCCAGCCGTTTTTAATCGCTACTACAACAGCTTGTGTACGATCGTTGACGTTCATTTTTTGTAGAATATTACTTACATGGTTTTTTACCGTTTTTTCACTGATAAATAAAGCTTCCCCAATTCCACGGTTACTCTTACCATCAGCCAGCATTTGCAGTACTTCGCATTCACGGCGCGTTAATAGGTGAAGCGGGCGTCTTAATTCAAGCGTTTGAACAAAGGCACCGCCGCCAGAACGTCCTGCTGTCAGCTTGCGATATTCATTTACTAAATTATGAGTCACCTTTGGATGTAAGTAGCACCCGCCTTCAGCTACAACCTTGACCGCCTCAATTAGAGCGTCGGCATCCATTTCCTTTAGTAAGTACCCTCTTGCCCCGGTTTGCAGTGCATGAGTCACATAATTCTCATCATCATGAATCGATAAGATAATAATTTTGGTGTCAGGAAATTTCTCAGATAGTTCACGTGTAGCTTCAATTCCATTCACGTTTGGCATATTTATATCCATAATCACTACATCAGGATTATAAGCATTTACAATCGTTATCGCATCACTTCCGTCATCACCTTCGGCAACAACCTGGAATGCTTTTTCAAATTCTAGTATTCGTTTAACCCCTTCTCTAAATAGCTGATGGTCATCGATAATCGCAATCTTCGTCATCATTTATTTCCCCTCCTGCTCCAATGTATTGCATACTTTTAGTTTAAGACGGTAATGGAACGACAATAAAAACGGCTGTTCCTTTTCCTATTTTTGATTCAAACGTAATATTTCCTTCAAGAAGTTCTACTCGTTCTCTCATTCCTATAATTCCAAATGACTCAGGCTTTTTTTGATTGGTATCAAACCCAGAGCCGTTATCTTTAATTAAAACCGTTAATTCATTCTTGGTCATTTCCAGTCTGACTTTTATTTCACAAGCATTGGCATGCTTTAATGCATTTTGTACCGATTCTTGAATCAATCGGAATAGACCCACTTCATATTTAGGAGGAAGCCTGCGTTCTATACCAACGGGAATAAACTCAATTTTAGACTTGTTATGATATTCTTCGATGGTTTGTAAGTATTTTCTGAGGGTGGGAACTAGGCCTAAATCATCAAGCGCCATCGGTCGAAGATCATAGATAATTCTTCTAACCTCATATAGGGCAGCTCGAACCATTTTTTTGAAGCTTCCAATCTCTTTAAATGCTTCCTCTGGCCCTTGCTCTCGATAAACACGGTCAACCAAATCAGATCTCATAATAACATTAGCTAGCATTTGCGCCGGACCATCATGAATATCTCTAGACAGTCGCTTTCGCTCTTCTTCTTGGGCTTCGATAATCTTCAAACCAAAGTCCTGTTTTGCTTTTGCATTCTGTAATTCTTCACCCATAAGTTTTAAATCACTCATGAGATAATTCATGACCACTGAGATTTGCGAGATTAGCTGGTCTGCACGATCAATCGTTTCATCCAGCCCCAGCAGCCTGCGTTCGAGGTCCGCTCGTTTATCCAATAGTTGTTTTTTATATTGCCAATTGATTGACAGGTCCATTTGGAGTTGATGTGCTTTTTCATAGGATTCCCTGACCTCAGCTTCAGTGTATGCTTTAAAATTCATACTAAGCTCTGATAAAGTTAATCTAGCCTTAAGTACTAGTTCTTCTAAGCGTTCCTCTTCGGCATTCAATTTCACCATCATTTCTTTAATGGTGCGTAATTCAGATGTCATATCTTCATAGTCTTTTCGGCATTGCTCACTTATTTGAAAGATATCACTTTTACTGCTCGTGACCGTTTCAATCATCTCTTTACGTATTTCATCAATCGATTTCACATTAATCTTCTGAATTTTCGCCATGCTCTCCTCCAGAGACCTTTTTTCTAGTTTAACGCGAATTGTAAGTTTTTACTATCTCTAAGCATTAAACCAAAAAATTTCCCAACTGTATAGTGCCTAAGTAGTATAATGTATATTAACAAAACTACTATTTTACGAAAGTGGATTTTCACTATTTGAACATTATTTATTATAACACGGGAAAGTTATTTCTATATTAAAGTTATATTACACCGGTGTTTTTTTTATATTATGTCAAAAAGATTATGGAGGGAGAGTACCATGCTATCTCGGTATTTTACGGTTAGGCAGGAAGTATCTGAACATGAAATTATCATTCAAAAGTCGCGTTTTATTGCCCATATTAAAAGAGCAGAAAATGAAGGGGAAGCTCAAGAATTTATCCAAACTCTTAAGAAAAAATATTGGGACGCTAATCATAATTGTTCAGCATATTTAATAGGTGAAAATGACCAAATTCAAAAAGCGAATGATGACGGTGAACCCAGTGGTACTGCCGGCGTACCCATTCTTGAAGTATTGAAAAAAAAGAATCTTAAAGATACGGTGGTCGTCATTACCCGCTACTTTGGAGGGATTAAATTAGGAGCAGGCGGATTGATTCGTGCGTATGGGAAAGCAACATCTGAAGGTTTAGAAACCGCAGGTATTGTTGAAAGAAGACTTGTTCAAGTTATTCACGTAAAGATTGATTATACGTGGCTTGGGAAAGTGGAAAAGGAACTCAGGTTATCTACATTCATTATTAAAGAGATTAATTACCTTGATCATGTTGTCATTGAAGTATATGTGGACACTGAACAAGGTCAAGCTTTCATAGATTGGATGGTTGATTTAACAAATGGGAGTTGTAACTTTACGAAAGGCGAAAACGTCTATTTAGAGGAAGAAAAATCAACTAATTAAGGATTTATGAAATGGTATGTCATAAAACTACAAAAAATTACAATTTACTTAACCTAAAAAAAATAGTAAAATGTTACTCAGCCATAAATAGAACTTTAATGTTGATATTAAAAGGAGATTACCTTTATGTCTCAAGAGATTAGAACAATAAGAAAGCAAAACAAAAGAAAAAAAAGGAAAAAACGAATCCTTACTTGGATTTTAGTCCCTTTAGTTGTAATTGCTTTAAGTACAGTTGCTTATGGTAGCTTTTTATATAAAAAAGCTGAGTCGGTTGTAAATAACTCATATAAACCGCTTGAAAGTGTTACACAAAAGAGGGAAGAAAAGGTTGACCCAATCATGGATAATGTCTCACTTTTATTAATCGGAGTGGATGACAGTGAAACCCGTAAATTTGGGACGGGTACAAGATCCGACGCATTAATGGTGGTCACATTTAATAAAGATCAAAACTCTGTTAAGTTAGTGAGCATCCCTCGGGACTCGTACGTGAAAATTCCTGGCAAAAAAAATAAAACGAGAATTAACGCTGCACATGCAATCGGAGGAACAGAACTTGCTGTAGAAACGGTTCAAGAGATGTTAGAAATTCCGATCGATTATTATGTAAAGATGAATTTCAACGCATTCATTGATGTCGTAGATGCTATAGATGGTATAAAAGTGGAAGTGCCTTATCTAATTACTGAACAGGACTCTAAAGATCAAGCAGATGCCATTACATTGCAGCCTGGACTTCAAACGTTAAATGGTGAAGAAACATTAGCATTAGCAAGGACACGTCACCAGGATAGTGATATTTACAGAGGCCTTCGCCAACAAGAAATTTTAAAAGCAATCATAAAAAAAGGAACATCTATCAATTCCCTGCCAAAACTATCTGGTATTATTAATGCTGTTGGCAGTAACATGGAGACAAATCTTACTTTTAATAATATGAAATCATTTATTAACTATGTAATTAATGATAAGAGCCTTAACTTTGAAACATTAGCTCTTGAAGGAAGCGACTCCACAATTAATGAGGCTTATTATTATCAACTTGACCCACAATCATTAGCAGATGTTCAGACGCAGCTTCAAACTCATCTAAGTGGTACCACTAGTGATTTAACCGCTTCTGAAACTGAATCTGGGTTAGTTAATACGGATTCCATAGAAACTGGAACCGAATGATAAATGGATAACCACTTGACCTATATAGGATTCTATATAGGTTTTTTTTCATTTAAAATGCAAAATGGGAAATGATTAACCTGCATCATTCCCATTTCCAACAATCCTCGTTAGACCTTTTTACGGTTCTTATCGACTGAAAAACGAAAAGTCCTCAGTAATTTTAATAAAGGGTTAAACTCTCTTCCGAATAAACCGATCTTTTCTGCAATTAGTTCAATAAAAAACAGTAAAACAGCCCCTAGTAACATTGCCCCCCAAAGCTTAGCCTGCGAGAAAACAACAGCCACTACAGCAAATAATGCAGCCATCGCATATATGAGGAGCACTGTTTCTCTGTGTGAAAAACCTATCCGAAGTAAACAGTGATGTAGATGAGATTTATCAGGTGATGACAGTGGCTGCTTGTTAATTATTCTACGGAGTATAGCAAAAATGGTATCCGATATAGGTACTCCCAGGATGATAATCGGGACAATAAAGGAGACAAAGGTTATATTTTTGAATCCTAAGAGTGATAATACCGATATCATAAATCCTAAAAATAAGGCCCCGGTATCACCCATAAAAATTTTTGCAGGATAAAAATTATGGTAAAGGAATCCGAGTGTACTAATCAAAAGGATGGACCCAACTGTTACAACATATAGATTTCCCATAATAAACGCCATACCTGAGATGGCGACTAAGGCAATAGAGGATACACCTGCAGCCAGCCCGTCTAACCCATCTATTAGGTTAATCGCATTCGTTATACCGATAATCCAAAGGAAAGTAAAAGGAATACTTAAAAAACCAAACTCAAAAAGACCGCCAAATGGCAAATTAATAAATGTAATCTGCAATCCTCCGTAAAGAACGATAATAGCTGCAGCAACCACCTGAGCCAGGAGTTTGAATTTTGCAGATAACTCAAACATATCATCCAGAATTCCGGAAATAACGATAATCCCACTGCCAATCAAAATGGAAGCAGAATATTGATTGACAGGCTGGAGAATAAAGACCCCTGCTAAAAAAGCTATATAAATGGCTAAACCGCCAAGACGAGGCATTAACTTCTGATGGACCTTTCTCGTATTCGGTCTATCTGTTGCCCGAATTTTGTAAGCTAATTTTTTCACCAGAGGTGTTATAAAAATTGAAATCAAAAAGCACATTAGTAAGGTAAGAAATATCATGAACATCCTCCTTACTAACTATCTTGTCCAAGATATTCGAAACAAAAACAGAATGATGATAGTAATATCCGGAAATTCATATTAATAAACTTTTCAATACAATAAAAAAGTCTAAGAAACATTTGATAGTTTCTTAGACTTTTAGAATCGTAAATTATCTATTTTTAGCATTAACCGGTTTTATACCCTTTAAGAACTTAATCAATGGCTGGTAATCATCACGAATTAAGCCAATCTTCTCAACGATAATTTCAATAATCACGATTAAAGTTAATACCATAATTAGTGATCCCCAAACAGTAGCCTGTGAGAAAATAAAGGCAGCGAGACCAAAGATTGCACTCATTAAGTAGATTAATATAACCGTCTGACGATGTGAAAAACCTGATTTTAATAGACAGTGATGCAAATGAGATTTATCTGGCGCAGACAAAGGCTGCTTATTTACTAATCTTCTAATAATCGCAAAGAACGTATCAGAAATCGGAACTCCCAAAATGATAATTGGAATGATTAAAGAGATAAACGTAACACCTTTGAAACCTAAGAGCGATAATACCCCGATAAGATATCCAAGGAACAATGCTCCCGTATCACCCATAAATATTTTTGCTGGGTAGAAATTGAATATCAGGAATCCAAGTGTAGATACTGCCGCAATTAGTGCTACCATGGTGACATATGGATTCCCCATAACCGCCGCCATTCCAGCAATGGTTAACAATGCAATCGTTGAAACACCCCCGGCAAGTCCGTCTAATCCATCAATTAAGTTAATTGCATTGGTAATCCCAATAATCCAAATCATAGTGAGTGGGATACTAAAGAATCCAAAGTTAATTTGCCCTCCGAAAGGCAAGTTGATAAATTCAACATTTAAATCACCCAATACAACTACGATGAGTGCCGCAAGTATCTGTCCAGATAATTTAAGCTTAGGCGAAATTTCCTTGATATCATCAATGATTCCAGTAAGTATAATAATCAAGCACCCAAGGATAATTTCCCAATGGAACTCATAGTGTGGCTGTAGGATTAGTATTCCTATTAAGAAGCTTAAAAATATGGCTAAACCACCCAATCTAGGCATGATTTTTTGATGAACTTTTCGGGTATTTGGTTTATCTGTAGCACCAATTTTAAATGCTAATCTCTTCACAAGTGGTGTTAGGAGTATTGCCGCTATGAAACTAATAATCAATGAAAAATACAACATACAGGCCCTCCGTAAACTCGTTTTATGTCTATATTAGTAGATTTTTGATAAAAAATATACCATATTGGATTATAGCACACACTTTTATTTAAAGAAACAATAATTAGTGAACAAACTTCGTATAGGTCTGATAAATACTATCAGCCGTAGATTGAATGGAGAAATTTCGGGATGTATAGGTAAAGAGTTTTTCTCCCATTTCTTTTAATTTATCTTGCTCTTTTAATTCAATCGCAGCCTTAATTGCATTACTGATATCTTCTACTTTATCATTTTCAAGAACAAAGCCGTATGATTGATCAGGTATCATATCATTAACACCGCCAACATCAGTGGTAATGACAGGTGTTTTTTCCTTTGAGGACTCTAACAGCACTAATGGGAAACTTTCTGTTTTAGATGTCAGCAGAGTAATATCCGCAAGCTTAAAATAGGCATCCACGTTTTCTCTATGTCCTAAGAATTTTACCTTACCAGTAAGATTAACTTTTTTAACCAGCTCTTCCATCCGTTGACGTATAGGTCCATCACCTACAAAGATGAGTTTTGCAAAAGGATATTTCTTTATGACATTCTCCATTGCAAAAATCGCCAATTCATGTCTTTTTACTGGGTCAAAGCGTGCTACCATTAATATGACGAAATCTTGAGGATTTAGTTTCAAATCTTCATAAGAAATTTGATTTGTGCTTTTTTTATCAAAATCAATTCCATTTAGAATGGTGGTAATTTTATTCGGCTGCACTCCAAAATCACCCATCATTTTAGCAAACCGCTTAGAAATGGCAAAATAATGGTCGGGTTTCTTTAGAACGGCAAGATTTAACTTAGTAAAAAGGTCACCCTTCATTCCGCGCCCAAGGAAGTCATTTCTCGGGTCACTGTGAACGGTAGTCATCCAAACTACCTTGGAGAACATTCGAATAAAATAACCATATAAGTTAGCCCTTGCACCATGAGTGTGAACAATATCGACATGATTCGTCTTTATAAACTGGATAATTTTAAATAACACAGACAAATCATAGCGTGAAGTTTGTTTGAAAACGAGAGTATTTATTCCTAGTTCCGTTGCTTTCAGCTCGAAAGTCCCCTGTTCAAGAAGCCCTAAATAAAATTCGTCACGATTTAATTGATTTAGAAGGGATAATATGTGGACCATCCCCCCTCCCGTTTCATTACCAGCATTTAGATGCAGTACTTTCATTCGTTTTCGCTCCTAAGTTTTACTCATTCGTTTTCTTTATATATTTCCCAACAAAAACTTTATAAACAAATTGAGGCAAGACCAGCATTCGTTTCCATCTGCTTGGCTGCTGAATCAATCGATATAACCACTCGATATTCATTTTTTGCCACACCAGCGGGGCCCTTTTTACTTCACCGGCAAGAACATCAAAACTTCCTCCAACCCCCATAAAAAGTCCCTTTTCAAATGCATTAATATTTTCGGATATCCAGATCTCTTGCTTGGGGAATCCCAGGGCAACAAAAATTAAATCCGGTTTCTTTTCTCTTATCTCATCAGAAATACTGGAGGATTCCCAGTCAAAATAACCGTCATGCCAGCCAACTATATCAAGGTCAGGATAGGTTGTCTTCACATTATTAACTGCCTTATCGACTACTTCTTTTTTAGCCCCTAAAAAGTAGGCAGACCAGCCTTTTTCATTTCCAACTTTCAATAATTCCACTAACAAATCATAACCAGCGATTCTTTCAGAGAGCGGGTTACCAATCATTTTGGAGGCAATAATAACCCCGATTCCATCAGGAATCGTATAATCCGCATTGTTGACAATTGAAAAGTAGTCCTTGTCCGTATTTGCATACATAATAATTTCAGGGTTTGCTGTAACTAAAAATGTCTTTTGGTTACTCGAAACCCTCTCAACTAATTTTTTCACTAATGCATTTTTTGTTATATGATTAAAAAGAACATTTAATATTTTTACTTTGTTTTTTTCCTCTTTCATGATTTCATCTCCAAATAATCCATACAGTTTTAAAACTGTTTACATGATATGCCCATCAATATTCTTCAGAAATCATTATATTCTATTAGGTTATTGATGACAAATATGTTTGAAAGGAAACGAGTTTGAGGTTAGTCTTTATATCATGGAAAAGATAGTAATTAAGGGGTTGTATTTGACGTGATACCTTCCATAAAATATACTTTAAGCGGTGAACATCTTTAAGATTTGTGACCTTTATACACCTAACTTTGCATATTAAAGGGACTGATATCCAGCATGAAAAAAATTATGTATATACTCAACTATCCTGGTGATGGGGGAACAGAAAAATATGTTCTAAACTTAATATCTGCACTTGGTAAGGAACGATGTGTTTTTGTTTATTCTGAGAACGGACCATTTTTAGGGAGATTTAAGGAATTAGGTATACCCACCTACCAAGTTACGATGAGCGGTCCGTTTGACCTAAAAGCAGCAAGGAAGATAAAGAAAATTTGTAAACAGGAAGGTGTTCGCTATATACATGCTCAATTTCTAAGAGAAAATTATATTGCCTTACTTTCGCGTATTTTTGGCTCAAAGGTAAAGGTAATTTGGACCTATCATGTAAATGTTCCTATGCCGGCATTATTCCGATTTTTAAACCGCTTTATGATACGATTGAATCATAGGGTCATTTCCGTAGCAAACTTTATTAAAATGGAACTATTACAAAAGGGTATACCTGAGGATAAAATTACTGTTATATATAATGGAATAAGCGAGCCAAGAGTAGACCATATAGATCGAGTAAATAGTATCGAAAAAGTAATCTCAGTCGTTGGGCGTCTAAGTGAGGAAAAAGGTCATAAGTTTCTATTTCAAAGCTTAGCAAAGTTAAAAGTTAACCACCCACAATTAAAATGGAAATTAAATATCGTTGGAGACGGACCTTTAAAGGAAGAGCTAAATTCATTAGCAGACAGTTTAAATCTCCGGGCTAACATTAACTTTCAAGGTTTTGTAAATAATATGAATACTGTCTATCTTAATAGTGATTTAATCGTTTTACCATCTGAAAATGAAGCTTTTCCATTTGTTGCAATAGAAGCATTGGCATATGAAAAACCAGTTATTTCTACTAATGTTGGCGGATTGCCTGAGATTATTAGACATAATGAAACAGGAATTCTGGTCCCTTATGGAGACGAAAACGCCATGGCTGACTGTATCTTAAGGGTATTAGAAGATGAGGATTTTGCAAAAAAAATTGCAAAAAGTGGTAAACACTTCTTCTTAAAGAACCTGACCTTTGATAAGATGCTAAATCAAACATTAGCTATTTACGATTTAGAAAATGAAAGATAATAAATAAATGAGGTAATATTAATGAATATCATATCTAATCGATTTCTTTCCATCTTGCTAGGAGTACTCCTTGTAATAATAGGATTATTTATTCCCAATCCGATAATCGGTATTGTTATTTGCTTAATTTTAGCAGCTGTAGTATTTTATGATGAAAAAATTGCCCTTCTCTTTTTGATTGTATTGGTTCCCATTAGGCCATTTTTAATTGTTTATAATACCGGATTTAAATTTGTTGCCGACATCCTGATATTTTTCCTTCTGTTAAAGGTAATTTATAATCACAGGACAAATATTCGAAATTTATTCCGTTTTCATTTGCTTGAAATCTCCTATATACTATTTCTCTTAGTTGGTATCCTTTCTGCATTCATAACCGGTGTCTCACCGATCACCATTATTATGCAGGTACGCGCTTTTCTTGTCTTTTTCCTTCTATATTATATTGTGAAGAGAATAAAAATTGGCGAGAAGGATATAAGGGATTTTGCTTTCACGACCTTTATTACAGCCGTTGTTTTATCAATCCATGGACTCATTGAAAAGATCTCTGTAAGGACCCTTCTTTTACCTGAGTTATGGGCAAACATGAATTTATCACCGACAAATAAAACGCGAGTGTATGGTCTAATCAGTGGGCCAAATGAATTAGCACTGTACTTATTGATTGCATTTTTCATTAGCTTTTATTTATTAGCGAATACAAAGGGTAAAATGAGAATTTTCATCTATATTGGGATGACTTTAATGCTCTCTGTGTTCCTTTTAACATATTCAAGGGGTGCCGTCTTAGCAATAGGAGCATTCTTAATCGTCTATCTGATTGTTAATCGAAAAATTCACCATTTCAAGTCAGTCTTAATTATTGTTATCGCGTCTGCAGTGACATTCTTTGCTGCCGCCTCCTTATCCGAATATGTCGATAAACATATCATCGTTGAAAAAGTACCAAGCGAAACAGATGGTCAAAATCATACCGGTAAAAATGGCGGTTTGAACCGTTTTAAAGAAGCACTATCTGAAGAAACAATTGAACTAAGCACAGCTGACGGCCGGGTATATTATGTCAAAAAGGCTATTGAAGTATTTAAAGATAAACCGATATTTGGTTATGGTTTTGCTACCTTTGGCGGTTCTGCAACCCAAACCTATTCCTCGCCAATTTACGAGAGATATGAAATAGCATGGAACTTTTATTCAGATAACCAATATATTCAAATTTTAGCCGAGACAGGAATTATCGGTGTGCTATTAGTAGCATTGTTTATTTATGGTATCTTTAGAATTACTTGGGCATTACGAAAGGGATCCATTGTATCCCCATTACTTCTCTTTTTCCTTTTTGGCGGTGTAACCAGCGCAGTGGTATACAATATTCTAGAAAACGATGTATTTATGCTTTATTATTTCATTGTTCTGGGATATGCTTATCAGTTATTGGAGAATAAGAAAACCAATTCAATAAAATAAACAGCTAACTTCATATACCCATTTTAATGAGACACCTCAATAGAGGGTCTCTTTATCTTGTAATGGCGGAAAGGAAAAGTTATGAAGAAATTATTAATCGCCATAGATAGTTTAGGCGGTGGCGGGGCTGAAAAGGTCCTCATTAACCTCTTAAATCATCTCAATACAAACAAATACAGTATTACATTATTGTTGCTCTTTAATGAGGGAGTCTACCTTAAAGATGTACCTCCACATGTTGAGGTTAAATACCTTTTTAATCCAAAGAGTACTTGGATGAGAAAAATAATTTATAAAATATTTAAGTATTTTCCCGCTGAGAAAATCTATAAGAAATATATCAAGGAATCCTATGATGTCGAAATTGCCTTTTTAGAAGGTTGTACAACAAAATTGATTTCTGGCTCGACAAATCCGAGGTCAAAAAAAGTGGCATGGGTTCATACTGATTTCTCTAATCATCATTGGACTGTCCATTACTACAAAAGTAATGAGGAAGAACAAAGACAATACAAACTATTTAATGATATTGTGTTTGTTTCAAATGATGCGCGAAAAGGATTTGAAACTACACTTGGGCTGCATGAAAATCTAAGTGTTATTTATAACCCGATTGACGCTCAAGATATCATTGCTAGGGCCAAAGAGGAAACAATCGTACACGATAAATTAACAGTTTGTTCGGTTGGACGATTAATACCGGCAAAAGGTTATGATCGATTACTAAACGTTCATTCTAAACTCATAAAGGAAGGGATAGAACACGACCTGTTATTAATTGGGGAAGGCGAAGAGAGACAAGCACTAGCTCAACAATGCCAGCAATTAGGTGTCACAACAAGTGTTAAATTCCTTGGATTTCAAAATAATCCATACAAGTATATAGCAGCAGCTGATTTATATGTAAGTTCATCACGGGCGGAAGGCTTGCCTTTGGTTGTAGCCGAAGCTTTAATTCTCGGAAAACCAGTTGTATCTACAAGATGCAGTGGCCCCGTTGAATTATTAGATAATGGAAATTACGGCTTAATTGTTGAGAATTCAGAAGAAGGCCTCTACAACGGCATGAAACAGTTATTAGTAAATACCGAAGAAAGAAAACGCTATGGAGAACTCTCCCTGCAGCGTAGAAGTTTTTTTGACATCAAGCAAATCCTCGGACAAATTGAGGATTTAATTGATCGTTAGGTTTCCAGAATGTCACACCCTATTAAGGGATATTCATTCATTATTTATAAGGAGGGGTTACATGGGAGATTTAGTATCAGTAATCATGAGTACCTATAATGAAGAACCTGATTGGTTGAAGAAAAGTATTGATTCAATTTTGAATCAAACCTATCGTAATATTGAATTCATCATCGTTTTGGACAAACCGGAAAATGAGGAATTAGGGTCAATATTGTATGAGTATGAAAAAAAAGATAACCGAGTAAAAATAATTCTCAATAAGAAAAATATGGGGTTAGTTAAAAGCCTAAATACTGCTTTAGAACACTGCCACGGAAAATATATTGCCCGGATGGATGCGGATGATATCTCAGATCCGGAGAGAATCAGTAAGGAAAAAAATTATCTAGAAAATAACAAACTAGATTTCGTTTTTTCCGGCATGATTGTCATTGATGAGAATGACAAGAAGCTTTACGAATGGGATAATAATAACTTTAGCCCAGAAGAAATAAAAAAGGTAATGGGAATTTGGAATATCTCTCTACATCCTACATGGTTCGTAAAAAGAGAAGTATTTACCTCTCTCAAAGGGTATAGGGACATCCCATATAGTGAAGATTACGATTTTTCGCTTCGAGCACTTTCAAATGGATTCAAAATTGGAAAATTAAACGAAAACTTATTGTTGTATAGAATGAGAAGCA
This sequence comes from Neobacillus driksii, assembly GCF_013409995.1. Lineage (GTDB taxonomy): Bacteria > Bacillota > Bacilli > Bacillales > Cytobacillaceae > Neobacillus > Neobacillus driksii. The sequence goes on along the minus strand of NZ_JACCBX010000001.1, from coordinate 405,686 downwards.
CAGGTATTTCTAAGAGTAATAATTTTGAGCAGTTTATTATTTCACGAAAGTTAATCCAGCTATATAAGAAAAATAAATTAGATGATTATTCCTATGTAAACGATCAAATAAATCATGTACAAGGGCAAATGAAAAATGGTCAAAAGCAAAAGTATAGTATTGCTGAAGATATTTTCCATGAAAGCATTGGCCAAATGAAAGAAGGTCAATTTCTTAAAGGAATATCGAAATTAGTAAAAAGTCTTTTGCTTTCAAAGTATCATATTCGAAAGTTTAATGAACTACTTAAGTATAAAATAGTAACAAAACAAATGAAGAATCGTTAATAACGAAAATAATCTTACAGTAGATGCTGTTCTAATAGGTGATCATCCTTGAGTATTAAAAAAAATTATTTATATAACCTGGCATATCAAGTGTTAAATATGGCGCTGCCATTAATAACTGTCCCTTACATCTCAAGGGTTCTTAAACCAGAAGGTGTTGGAATTTACGCCTATACAAATTCCATTGTGCAATACTTTATGTTACTCGCAATGCTCGGCATCGGAACCTATGGTAATAAGATGGTTGCAATCGCCAGAGATAATAAAGAGGAATTAAGCAGAACTTTTTTTAGCATTTTTCTTCTGCAATTATTTTTTTCGTTTATCTCTCTCTCATTGTATTTCGTTTTTGTATTTTACTTTTTTCAAGAGTATAAATTAATCGCCTTACTGCAAGGTATTGCACTTCTGGCAACGGTTTTGGACTGCTCTTGGTTCTTTAGCGGTTTGGAAGATTTTAAAAAGATTGTTACTAGAAATATCTTTTTTAAGGTATTGAGCCTAATCGCAATCTTTATATTTGTAAAAGACCCGAATGACTTAACGCTTTACACCATTATTATGGGGCTTTCCCTATTACTAGGATCCATTGTCCTTTGGTATTACGTGAAACCTCATGTGGCCCGAGTATCCATTTCTTTTCATTCTGTCTTTACTCATTTTAAACCAACGGTTGTTTACTTTTTGCCACAAATCGCAACACAAGTTTATTTTGTTTTAAATAAAACGATGCTGGGGTATTTTTCAACTACCAGTGAAGTCGGAATTTATGACTATGCAGATAAAATCCTAAAAATTGCATTAGCAATTGTTACTTCATTAGGTATCGTTATGCTCCCTCGTATGGCGAATACGTTTGGTAAAGGCGACCTGGACAAAGCAAATGAATATATAAGAAAATCATTGGAGTTTACGACATTGTTAGCCATTCCGATAATGTTCGGTTTAGCTGGTGTCGCAATGGAATTTGTTCCGTGGTATATGGGTGAGGATTTTAGTTTAAGTGCCAATGTATTAGTTATATTAAGCCCTGCAATATTTCTAATGGCTTGGAGCGGTGTCTTTGGTACACAATATTTAGTGCCATTAGGAAAAATGAAGCAATATACTAGCACCTTATATATCGGAGCCATTGTTAACTTAATCGTAAATATTATTCTTATTAAACCTTACGGGGCAATAGGAGCCGCAATAGGCACATTAGCTGCAGAAATAGCCGTTACCGTCGCCCAATTATTCTTTATCAGGAAAGATATTAAGATTATACAAGTTATGCCTAAAACCTTTTATTATCTCATTTCTGGAGGCATCATGTACCTTGTGGTCAGGTATATTGGCGGTTTACTCGGCTCAACGATAATGACCACTCTTTTACAAGTAGCAACAGGAATCTTTGTTTATTTAACATTCGTTATTTTGTTCGAAATATTATTTAAAGATGGATTAATAATGAACGAGATTAAACGCAGGCGTTCAAGGCCCTAGTATATAAAAAGCGAAAAGAACTCTTAGGTAAGAGTAATCTTTTCGCTTGTTTTAATTCATTCGGTAAATTTCTTTAAGTTTGTTTATGATGGCAATTTGATCGTGCTCTTCTGCCCTTTTGTAACCATTTTGAATGAGTACCTCTCTTACTGCCTTATTTGTCAGAACGCGATTAATACCCTCTGAAAGGGCACTGCTGTCCGCTGGCGGCACCAGAACTCCGCTGCTGTTATTTAGTAAGTAAGAGAGTCCTCCTACATTACTTGCCACTACTGGCGTACCGCAAGCCATTGCTTCTAGTGCTACCAATCCAAATCCCTCAATATAAGATGGCAGTACAAAAACATCTGCTGCATTCATCCACTCCGCTACTTCATACTGTGGCTTGGGTTCGTGAAAAATAATGCCTTCCAAAGAATCTTTTTTAATAATGGTAGTAAGTTCCTCTACAAAAGGTTTATTCTTTGCAGAACCAATGATATGTAGTTCAGCCTGAAAAATTTGTTTTTTTACATTAGAAAATGCTTGTATTAGCTCGATTAACCCCTTATCACGGGTAATATTTCCGACGAAAAGGATCACAGGGTTATTTTTATTAAGTTCTAATTTTGTCTTCATCGTTTCTTTAACAGCTATGTTTCTAAAGAGTGTACGATTCACTCCCATTGATAGAAGCAACAGCTTTTTGGGTTCTACTTGATAGTTATCCTGTATCTCTTGATATAACCTCTGCCCAACTGCAATAACAGAATCTGCCTTATGTAGAATCATCGTGGTAATCCTTTGAATGAGTTGGTTCTTTTTGGCCATTTTATCTAAATCCCCGCCATGCGCAGTAACAACTAATTTGGACTTCCATACAAACTTGTAGATTAATCCTATTAATCCTGATGGGAAAACATAATGAGCATGAACAGTTTGGTACTGATACCCCTTAAATAGAAAGAGCAGCCCTTTAAGGAACCATATTAGATATTTACTAATAACTGCCTGCTTTTTAGTACTTGTATTTGTAATCGCAAGTACATCAACCTGAATTCCCTCTTTCATTAACGCCTCTACTTGATTCTTCACAAAAATTCCAAAGGTAGGGGAATTTTCACTTGGATACATATTACTTATTACCAACACACGTTTTTCTTTCAATATCAGTCACCCTATTTTTAATATATTTGCTTCATTAAAAGCAGAGACAAGTAAATTAACTTGCCTCCATCATAGGTCGATAGGTTAACGTATTATCTCCTTCTCTTAAAAGAAATGGTATCAAAAAAGGTAGAAGATTTTAATACAACTAGGACGCTTACAAAAATAAGCCCGCCAATAAACGTGTTAATCAAAATATTAGGAATATCTCCCCACTCAGAGAGTCCAAAATAGTGTTTGATTCCTATTAAAATTAGCACCATAGTGAGGGTTGCAAAGCCAATTTTCCCGACTTCTTTTAATAGATATTTTAAATCAAATCCACCAGATATCTTATAGAGTGTTGTAAATGTAAGAGTTGAATAAATAAACCCTACAATGGATGCAGACAAGGCTAATCCTTGCGGGCCCATAACATGCGCTAAAAAATAGTTTGAGAGAATATTAATTACAATTGATAAAAGTCCAATCCTCATTATATAGTGGCCCTTTTCTAATGTATAAAAGCCTTTTGCTATTACAGCCTGAATACTATAAAAGAAAACCGACCCCATATAAAAAAGTGCATACTCCGAGGTAAGCATGGTTGCACTCTCAGTAAATGCTCCACGTTCGTATACGATACGGATGATAGGCTCTATTAGAAAGATCATTCCGGAAATAGTCGGTGCTAGTAATAAAAGCATAACAGATAAACCGCGTTCAATCCCGCGTTTGAATAAATCGTGATTGGCTTCTGATTTTGCCTGTGCCAGAATTGGAAAGATAATCGTAGCAATGGTAACCCCAAAAATCGCTTGTGGGATACTTATGAGCCGGAATGCATAGTTTAAATTCGAAACGACACCTTCCCCCATCCCTGCAGCAAAGAGCATGTTAACAGACAGATTAATCTGTCCGACCGCAATAGTGATACCCACAGGCAGGAAAATCAGATAAAATTCCTTTACTTCTATCCAGTCGATTTTTTGACCCCATATGAGAAATTTTTTTGGGGAAATCACTAAAAACTTTAGGATAAATGATAGTACGGTTCCTACAAGATAGCCAATTGGTACTGAATAAATCCCCCATGACCGATGGAATAAAAGCGCAAATAAAACGGTGACGAGTACAACAATGGTTTGAGAAAAGGTAGAAATAGAGAACTTTTTCTTAGCATCAAAATAGCCTTCATAGATTGCATTAACCCCGACAAATACGACAGAAAGGAAATATAACGCAATGGTCCATTGGGCTATACTCGTCCCAAATTCATAGTTACTAAAACCAGGATAAAGCCAGTCAACTAAAAAAGGGGACAAAATTGTCCCTATAAGTGCAATGGCAATCGAGAAAAGAAACGTACTTTTTATGATATTGGTCTGATGCGAGATCCCTTTTCCCTGGACATCAAATTTATAAAAACTAGGAAGAAAAGCATCCTTCAATCCGGTTAACAAAAAAAGGATAATCGTATTCGGAATGGTCATTGATGCAAAATAAGCATCAGCCATATAGGAATCTCCATAAAGTCCGGAAATGACCAAATCCCGAATCATACTAGAAAATTTTAAAACCAGTGTAGATAGTAGAAGTAAAATTACTGAGATTTTTAATTTAGACATAGCATTATTCCTTCAGTGCCTTTATTAAGAATTTAGGAAGAATGGTTTGGCGCTTCCACCGAACTGGTTCTTTTAAAAGGCGGTACAGCCATTCCAGACCAAACCTTCTAAAAATCGAAGGTGCCCGCTTAACACGCCCGGAGATAACATCAAACGAACCTCCCACTCCCTGGAACACCTGAGCCGAGAGATGATTCATATTATTTACGATCCAGTATTCCTGCACGGGACTGCCAAGCGCAACAAATACAATATCAGGATTTGCACGATTAATGGTACTTCTAACTATCTGTTCATCCTTTTCATAGCCATTTAAGACGCCTGTAATATTAATACCTGGATAGAGAATTTTGAGGCACTCACACGCCTTTTCCGCAACACCGGGCTGGCCGCCATAGAGAAATATGGATTTATTATTCTTCGCAAAAGCCTTGCAAAGATGCATCATTAGATCAATACCGGTTACCCTTTGACGAATTTTGCCTCCCCTTAATTTTGAAGCTAAGAGTATACCTACTCCATCAGGGATTTGAAAATCGGCTTTATTTAGGAGTTCCATTAATTGAGCGTCATTTTGGGCCTTCATAATCTTCTCAGGATTAATCGCAACAATAAATGACTTTTGATTATGACGGATCCTGTCTAATAGTTTCTGTGTTATTTGTTCATATGTTTCATTACTAACATTTACGCCTAGGAGATTTTCTTTCATGATATCCACCTATCTAATTGGGAAGCAGTGTTTTAATTTGAGCTTGAATCACCCAATACGTGCACCTCAAATCCTGCCTGATTCCATTTATCTTCATCGATACACTTTTTTGTATCATAAATTATTTTCGTTCTCATTTTATCCTTAAGGCTCTCTGGGTTCAACTTTTTAAATTCTAGATGGTTCGTCATAATTAGAATCAAATCCGCATGTTCTACTGCTTCTTCAATCGTAGCAGCCTGCTTAATAAATATTTGTTCTTTAATATGCGGGTCGAATACACTGTATTCTACTTTTTGTTCTTCCAGCGCTCTGATAACATCTAGTGAAGGGCTTTCCCTAGTGTCATCGATGTCTGCTTTATAGGATAACCCAAGTAAAGCTACTTTTCCATGATGGATGGATTTTTGATTTAATATGGATGTTACTCTATTGGTTGTATAAAGCGGCATGGAATCATTAATATTCCTAGCTAGTCCAATCATTCTCGCCGTTTCTGGCTGGAGCTCAACTAAAAACCATGGATCTACAGCTATACAGTGACCACCGACTCCAGGTCCTGGGCTATGAATGTTTACTCTCGGATGGTGGTTGGCAAGCTTAATGGCCTCCCAAACATTAATGTTAAGATTATCACAAATTCTGGCAAGTTCATTAGCAAATGCGATATTTACATCGCGGTAGGTATTTTCAATTACCTTTACCAACTCTGCCGTTTTTGCATCCGTAATATGAATATCGCCAACAACAAAGGTTCGGTATAATTCAACCGCTAATTCCGAAGATTTGTCATTAATCCCACCAATTATTCTATCATTATTTATCAATTCCTCAAAAACTTTTCCCGGAATAACCCTTTCTGGTGAGTGTGCTACAAAAAGTTCAGTTCCAATTTCTAAATTTGTTTGCTTTAGAATTGGCAGCATGACTTTTTCTACCGTTAGGGGAGGTACAGTTGATTCTAGGATAACCAAATTACCCTTTTGCAGATACGGAGCGATAGATTCCGTAGCCTTTTCTACATAACTTAAATTTGCAGTTTTATCACCCTTAATCGGTGAAGGAACAGCAATAATAAAGACATCTGCATGTTCTGGCTGACTAGAAACCGTTAATTGCCTTTGGTCAATTGCTTTTATTAATTTTTCTTTAAGTCCTTTTTCTTCTATATGCAGTTGCTTTTGATTTATTTTATTGACGATCTCCTCATTTGTATCCACACCGTGGACTTGTTTACCATAGTTCGCAAACATGACTGCAGTCGGAAGACCAATATAGCCTAGACCTATCACACAAATTTTATTTATCACAAGTATGTCTTCCCTTCAAAATTACAATTTAGCCTATTTTTCATTATATCGAATTTTGTCGCCATCCGACAGTATTTCCTACTAGAACATATTGTAAGATAATCATACACGATATTAAATTTTAATTTGGAGTCGTTTAAACTGTTAAGACTTCTTTATCACTCAAAATAAAGGATACAGTGTAATGTTCCACTGTATCCCGCAAAAAATATTTACTTAAAAGTAGCTCCTGGGTAGTAAAATTCTAAGATTTCAGTATAAGATTTATTGTTTGGAGCATCTGCCATTGCTTTTGCACCATACTGACTCATACCTACACCATGACCATACCCTTTTCCGTTAATGGTAACCGTCGTTCCATTGTTTGCTACACTTGAAATATGGTAGCTTTTAAACAAAGCTCCTCCAAGAATGGATCTGAGAGTTCCAATTCCTACATTCTCTTTTTCAAGTGTAAATAATTTAATATCTCCGAGGAAGGTATTTTTTATTTCCGCTCTTGTAGTATTGGCGATTGCAGCCGGTCCACCAAGATAGTATACCTTTGGTCTCACAGATAAGCCTTTCACCCATGCTTTTGGTGCGGTTGAAAATGTATCTTTCTGTGTAAGAATTACCGGCGCATTATATTGGGCAGCTAATGCAGCTCCTGGTAAGGCGTCAATAAATAAATCACCGTTTGCAAAAAATACATTATTTAAATCAAAGTTAAATCTCTTGGCAATCTCAACACTTGTATCATAGCGTTTTTCACCGGCTATCCTCTCAATGTTGCTTATTCCAAGACTTTTCATTTCGGTCACTACGTTTTCTGAAACGGCTACTGTTCCACCAATTACATATGCTTTACTTATTTGGTGATTTTTAATATAGCCTTTAACATCCTCAGGTAATCCGTTTGCTGCTGTAACTAGAATCGGAATCTGATTTTTTGCCGCATATGAAGCAATTGATAAAGCATCTGGAGATTCACTGCTGCCGCTAGTAATAATAAGCTCTGTAGAACCCGTAATCTGTTCAGCAATCTTCACAGCCGTTGCATATCTTGTTTCCCCGAAAACTCTTTCAACTACTGCCCCTGTAGTTTCAATCTGTTTGATAACATCATCTGTTATTGCGATATTACCACCTAATACATAAACCTTTGATGGATTTAATGATTTTATTTTATCTACTACGGGTTGAGGCACAAAAGTCGATGTCGTTAATAATAATGGAGCATTATACTTTTTCGCTAAAACTGTACCCGTCAAGGCGTCAACAGGAATATCTCCTCGACCGACGATAACTGCATCAGATTGGCTCCATCCTTCATTAGCAATTGCTGTGCTCGTTTCGTAGCGGGTATTTCCTGCCAGTGTAACGGAGTAGTTTTCCGGTAACTGACTGCCTGAATTCCTTACGTAAGTCCCATCAGCATTCTTCATGAAATAGTTTACAACTAGGGATCCTTTTGTACTTTTTCCGCTTGAATTTTTCTCATTAGAAATTTCAAGTTTAGGAACAGATGCGATTTTTATTTCGTTCTTTGGGTAATAATTATTATTAATATAACTCTTTATATTATTTATTACACTTTTGTCATTCGGATTTTCAGAAACCTTAGACCACCATGCGTCTGGATTTAATAAATCTAAGCCAGTCGTAGTAAACTGCTGCTTATTTACTGACAAAGTCCAAGGAATTTGTGGATCGTATGGATCTGGCTTAGATGGCAAATAAGGTACATATGCTGAACCCCAATAGTTTGAATTTGATTCAGTATGTCCGCCATTACTTGATGAGTAAACAGCAGAAATTAAATTACCATTATACCTTAATACTTGACCATTTGTTTCTTCAACAGCATTATTGGAATTTGCATATAGAGAACTATTCCAAATATAACCGCCATAAACCTGATAGGAAATGGTATCATCAATGACATTATTAATTCTAGCTAATGCATACGTTCTTGCTGCAATAGTTTGAGCCTTTAGAGCATCAACGTCCCAGCCAGCAGGCATTTCATACGGAACCACTCCCTTTAAATAATCTTCAAGCGGGAGTTTATTCATTGTTTGGATTGAAGTACCTGATACAGTAAATTGAATATCACCTAGGTAGTTCCTGCCGTTAATAGAAACATAGTTACTAGTACCATATTGTTCTGGAATAATAACAAAAGTAGTACCATAATTTTTCACAAGACTATTATCTTTATATAATGCTATTGATCCATTCTCAATGCGAACGGTAAAATTTTGATTGGTAAGGAGATTCGTATTGGTATCACCTTGTACAATGTACTTACCACTAACATTAACTTGAATACTTTTTTGTAGTCCCAAATAATTGTTTAGTTTAACTGATACTATAGGTCCCCCAGTTGCTGCACTTGCACTTTCCGGAGAAATAGCTAACGGAAGCAAAAGCAGCAATAGAAGAAAACCTAATATAGCTTTTTTCATTTATTCTCCCCCAATAAAAATGAAATAGTTATATCTTACTAGACATAATGATACATAGATTTACAAATTTCAGCAATAGACCGATAGGATGTAACATTTCCCTATTTACAATTCTTCTATCTTTTGCAACAGAGATTCAGCCTTATACCCTTGGTCTCCGGTTAATTCGAATGATTCTTTTATCAGTCCAATCCCAGGTGCAAAATAATTGGTGTAAATGGTTTCTGCTCCTTCTACCTCATTTGTAGTCTTTTGAATGACATAGACATTACTGAAAGTTTGGTAGGGTGTCTGAACTGTTTCATTCTGACTAATAACTTTCCAATCTGCCTTTAAAGAGTCTGCCAAAGAAATCATAATTTCTTGTTTGTTAACTTCTTTGAAACCATCCAGGTAGTTGTTATTTGGATTATCGGGATTTTTTATTGTCTCTATTATAGAAATTTCATCTTTATTCCATTTGTAAATCATCACACTTGGTGATTGACCAATCGTGACGATACTTTGAATATAGTCTCCATTCTCAAAGACAACTTCCTCTGTAAGGGATTCAACATTTTCATGATCAATAAAAGTCTTCTTTACACCCATTTTCGGACGATAAACCATTAGTCCCTCTTCAGCCGATTCTGAATCCACAATGGGCTCCTTCTTAGCACTCTTACTATCATTCTCATTTTGGCTATTCGATTCAACAATCTTTTCTTCACTCTTATTCTTTGCTGCACTATTATCCTTTTCGTCTTCAGAAAATAGTGAACAACCCGTAATACTTCCTGCGAGTAGAAGCACAGTGAGTAAAAACCTAATCATTTTTTCTCCTTTCTAAAAAGAAAGCAAACTCAGGAAGAGTTCGCTTATTTTGCTTTATTTACAATCATAGTCTCTAAGGATTGTGGTACAGCTACAGGGCCGCCGATAACATTAACGCGTTTGATTAAATTTTCCTCAGTATATTGATAAAGGAAAGATTCAATATTTTTGTATAGACCATTGCCTAATAGAATAAGTGGTGCTTTATTCTGAATGGATAACGGGGCCGCTGTCAGTGCATCTGGGAAATTTGCTCCAGTAGCGATATTAATGGTATCGGATTTCATCTGATCTTTAAAATACCAAAGGATACTTGCGAGCGTTTCGTAACGGTCAGAACCTGAAAGTCTAACTACATTCTGAGTCCCATTTTGTTGGACTAGTTGATTTTGAATAGACTGAGAAACTACATTCGGTCCTCCAAGAATGACCGTTTTCTTACCACTAAGATATTTTAAAGTCTCAGCTGACATATTATTTTGTTCAGTTAACACAATGGCCCAGTTATTAGCGGCCGCGATTGGTGCTGAAGCTAATGCATCAGGGTAGCTCATACCAGATGCAACAAACACTCCATCTACGGACCCTAACTTTTCAACAATACGTAAATTTGTTTCAAAGCGCGTTGCACCAGATATTCTTTCTGTTTGAATACCTAAAGAGATTATCGCATTTTCTACATTAGGAGAAATCGCCACTGGTCCTCCGATAATGACTACCTTTGTTGCCCCTAAGCGTTTTAGTTCATCTTTTACTTCAGGAAGTAAACTGCTGCTATTATTTAAAAGAATTGGTGCTTGTCCGTATATAGCTGATAAAGGACCAGCAGATAACGCATCCGCAGGTTCTACTCCTGTCGTTAAAATAACCGTTTTATCCATATCTGCAGTAAAGCCATTTGGATGTAACATCTTTGAAATAGAAACTGAGGTTGAGTAGCGCGTTGCACCATCCAATCGGCTAGTTTGTAGACTTCTTGTTATCTGTTCATTTGGAAAGCTAGTCCAAATGATTTCATTTGAATTGGCTCTTACCACTCTTGCAGTTTGTTTGCTTTGTGCAAATGAAACGGCTTTATTAAAATCAAAGAACGAAGAGTTAGTTCCTTGTTGGTCTTGAACAATATAGCGTTGAGTAAAGAAATTTGCCCAAATGGTATCACCGGATGCCTTTTCTATTACTCTCGTATTTGCATAACCAGATGCATAAGCAATGGCTTCTTGTTCGTTGGCGAAACTTTTTAATAGCCCCATTGATTTGTGATAGACTTCAAAGTTACTATTTTCCCAAACATTCTGCTGTGTATCTTTATCAAACACTCTTACATTACCATTAAGTGTTTGAGCATAATTGATTGCTTCATTTTTAGTTTTAAATGTAGCTTTCTTGGTTTCATTTTGATAGACGTCAAAGACTTTAAAATAGGCGATGATTGAGTTGGCAAGAGCCTGTGCAGCTTTTTGTTGATAATCAGCTGTTTTAATTCTGCTTTCCTCATCCCGATTCGTCATATACCCAAGTTCCACTAACACCGAAGGCATTTGAGTATTACGAATAACATAAAAACTTTGATCATTATGGATTTTTCGATCAATTAATCCAAGTGCACTTACCACATTTGGGTGAATAACCTCTGCAAATCGTTTACTATCATTTAAGTATTTTACTTGGAGTGGATCATATGGATACATTGGGTCCAAGTTATGATAATCATAGTAATACGTCTCGTAGCCCTTTACATAGGGGCTTGTTGGTGAAGCATTGTGGTGAACGGAAATAAAAATACTATTATCGTTATTTCCTTTTATAAATCCATTGGCAAGATTTGTCCTTGCTCTAAGATCATCACTTGAATTTGAGGCGAAACCTATATCAGTTTCACGTGTCATAAATACTTTAATACCCGAGGATTTAAGTGCATCTCTTAGTTTCAATCCAACGGATAAATTAACATCTCTTTCACACAAGTCCTTACCACTTTCCTTCGTATACCCACAGGTTCCAGTGAATTTACCGCCATGCCCTGGGTCAATAACGACCATTTTCTCAGCAAAAACACCTCCTGGAAAAAGGAAAATAGCGAATAAGATGACCATTCCTATCAAACTATAAATCTTTTGCTTCATTCCAAACTCCTTCCCACACTTCTACAAAAATTTTATCTCTATTACATTATAACAGTAAATTCTACAAATTTTTCTATATTTTGCATAGAAATTACTAAATTTTAACTCTCCTCACTGATAAAGTTCTTGTCCGGCATGTGTACCTTACTAACGGGATTTTCCTCTAATCGATCAAACATTCCTGGAACAGATTGATAGCCGATTGAATATCTTCCTTCTTCAGGGTTAAAGAGTTTGTATGCGAAAATTGCATCTATCACTCTACTTCTGTGAATAGGTTCAATATAAAAACCTTTAATGAAACGGTTTTCCAAATATGGGGAGATATAAAAGCGAGCATTTTTAACCTGCCCCTCCCAATACAAATTGTTTAATGCGATTCCCGTGGCACGATGGTCTTTATTCGCCTCTTCAAATGAAAGGGCCCTGTGTTCTGCATTAGGGAACCGATTTTCAAAATCCATTATGACACTCCTTACATCCTCTTCAGTCAGCCCAGAATCCGGAAAATCATATACAAATATATTGTTCTCTTTGACTTCTAATCTCGAAAGTGAATCTTTAAACTCTTTTACCCTTGCTTCCCCAAATTCTTCTAAAGTTAATTCAGGAAATTGCGATTGTAGCCGTTGGTATACCCCAGAAGCCTTCCCCTTTGTTAATAGGACTACCTTCACATCAAATCCCCGGCTGAGATAATGGTCAATTCCTGCGCCGGCAGCTAACAATTCATCATCAGAATGTGGCATATAGAAGATGATTGGGTTGCTTTGATCTTTAATTTCATAAATAACCTGCTGATCCAATTGGTCTGCTGTATCTTGTTGAATTGCCTTAGGGCCCCCTAAGACAAATGTTTTAGTAAATTGATAGTTTTTTAAACTATCCTGAATTTCGGGTGGTATGGCATTTGGTCTCACAAGTGCTATTCCACTCTCATTTTTAGCGGCTAAAGCCGATCCAGCTAAAGCATCGGTAAATTCCACTCCAGTAGCAAAATAAAGATAGGGCTGAATTTTATAAAAAGTATTTAGTATTAGGGCGGATGTATCATAACGAGTTTGACCAGCAATTCTCTCTGCATTTAATTCTGCCTGAATTGCGTCATTTACGGCAACTTGCCCTCCTATTACATACCGCTTCTCTGCCTTATCTGCTGCCTGCTTTACTTCCATGGGTAAGAAATCAGACTTTGTTAATAGAATCGGTGAACCCGTTTTAGCTGCATAAGGAGCAATGGATAATGCGTCAGGAAAATTATTCGCATTTACAATGAAAACCTGAGTGTATTGCCCCATTTCAGCAGCAATCGCTTCAGCTGTTTTATAACGGGTTTCCCCGCCAATTCTCTTTACATTGAGCTTCAAATTGTTTACTAAATCATCTTCAATATTTAACGATACTGCTGCAGGTCCACCCATAATCATGACATTTTTAGCTTTTAATCTTTTTATTTCCTCTATAGTTACAGACGGAAGTGCATTAGAGCGAGTTAGCAAGATAGGAGCATTTAATTTTTTGGCCAAAGGCACACTTGCTAATGCATCCGGGAAATCCAGTCCCTGCGCAAGAACTACTGTTTCGGCAGTCTCCCAGCCTGCCTTTGAGATGTTTGCTGCCGTAATAAATCTGTCACCGCCTGATATTCTTACTTGTTCTGCCAACGCAGTTTTATATTGAAAAAATAGTGTAATTAAGCAGATTATTACAAATGATGAAAAGACTTTTAGTTTGTTTGCCATTCTAATCCCCCAATAAAACATATCAATCTAGCAAATGGTACAATATTCTCCAAATGAAAACCTTCCTAAAAATTAATTAGGAAGGCATTAAAATTATTTTTCTATTTATTTGCCGTAACCATTTGGATTTTCACTTTGCCATTTCCACGAATCCCTGCACATTTCTTCAATCCCTATTTCAGCTGTCCAGCCAAGCTCAGCCTTAGCTTTCGTTGAATCAGCGTAACAAACTGCAACATCTCCTGGTCTATTTTCGACAATTTCATATGGAATATTGATTCCAGAAGCTTTTTCAAATGCCTTTACCATCTCTAAAACACTAAAACCAATCCCTGTACCTAGGTTATAGGCCTCTACTCCAGTTGCATCCATAATCTTTTCAAGGGCTTTTAGATGACCTTTCGCTAGGTCAACCACATGGATATAATCCCGTACCCCTGTACCGTCAACGGTTGGATATTTATTTCCAAAAACCCGAAGCTTCTCTAGTTTGCCTACAGCAACTTGTGTAATAAATGGCATTAAATTATTGGGAATACCATTCGGGTCTTCCCCAATTCGGCCGCTTTCATGTGCGCCGATAGGATTAAAATAGCGAAGTAAGGCAATACTCCATGATGAATCGGATACCAACAAATCACGTAGAATTTGTTCAATCATCAGCTTCGTGCTTCCATACGGGTTGGTTGCACTAAGTGGATCTTCCTCTGAAATTGGCATCCGTTCAGGCATACCATATACGGTTGCAGAAGAGCTGAATACTAGATTTTTCACTCCGAATTTATTCATTACTTCACACAGAATCAAAGTACCAGTGATATTATTATGATAATAATGAAGGGGTATCGACACGGATTCTCCTACAGCCTTAAGTCCAGCAAAATGAATGACTGCATCTATTTGATTATCTGAAAAAACTTCTTCTAGCTTTACCCGATCTAGTAAATCAACTTCGTAAAATTTAAAGTCTTTCCCTGTTAATTCTTTCACACGAGTTAGTGCTTCCGGTTTACTATTTGAGAGGTTATCAATTACTACTATTTCATAGCCGCTATTTAATAATTCCACACATGTATGTGTTCCAATATAACCTGCCCCGCCTGTAACTAAAATTGCCATAAATGAAATACACTCCTGTCCTATTCATTTAAAAAATCATTTTTACTCTGTGATTACCTATTAAGCTTTTGTGACATAAATTTTAGTAAGTCGTCCCTTAGCTCCTCTTTTTGAAGAGCAAATTCTATCGTGGTTTCAATGAAACCGAGCTTATCGCCAACGTCGTATCGTTGTCCCTCAAATTCATAGGCAAACACACGCTGAATTTGGTTTAACTTTTGAATAGCGTCTGTCAGCTGGATCTCACCGCCTGCACCAATTTCTTGCTTATCTAAAAATAAGAAAATTTCCGGGGTGAAAATGTATCTTCCAATAATCGCTAAATTAGATGGTGCTGTGCCTTTTTTTGGTTTTTCGACAAAGTTTCTAACCTGGAATGACCGCTCAAACTGCTCTATCGGATCAATAATACCATAGCGATCTGTCTCATCTTCTGGAACTTGTTTAACTCCAATAACCGAAGAATGCGTTCTATCATACTCATTAATTAATTGCTTCAAACAAGGCGTTTCTGCTTGAACGATATCGTCCCCGAGTAAAACAGCAAAGGGTTCATTGCCAATAAAATTCCGTGCACACCAGACAGCGTGTCCAAGACCTTTTGGTTCTTTTTGGCGAATGTAATGGATATCAACCATCTTTGAAGCTTCTTGAACTTTTTCTAATAACTCGAACTTCTCTTTTTCCAATAACGTTTGTTCAAGTTCATATGCATTATCAAAATGATCCTCAATCGACCTTTTCCCTTTTCCTGTTACAATGATGATGTCTTCGATTCCAGACTCAATGGCTTCTTCAACAATATATTGAATCGTTGGTTTATCCACTATAGGTAACATTTCTTTAGGCATTGCCTTGGTCGCTGGCAGAAACCTTGTTCCAAGTCCAGCTGCTGGAATGATCGCTTTTTTTACCGTTTTCATCTTTTATTCCAACCTTTCCTTAATTTGAACCATTTAAAGAAGTGTTTTACAGGATATCCTTCAAATTATTATAGCAATAACATCCAATAACCTAAAGGACAATTGACAAAACTTAAGCATTTCATAAAGCTCTTTAATTTCTAATTTCATTTTAATTTTATTGTCTTTGAATTTGATTCTTCAATGATCGTCTTCCCATCATCGTCGAGAACGGCAACTCTTATTTCATGTGGGGAAGTTTCATCCGATGAATCTCCATTCATCTTTATCGTAGTGGAAATTAAGTTCTCATTGGTAAACTTAATTTTTTTCTTTTTTCCATCAATAAAAATCGTTGCACCAGAAACAAAATTCTCTCCCCGTATGTTCAAACGGTACGTTCCTTTATTTTCTTTCTCAACCTGAACCGAATCAATTTTTATTTTACCATTACCTAATACATAACCCGCAAACGGTTTAAGATTTCTGTTAGCATAACTATACTGTTTACCCTTTAAGGCATCATATTGAAGCAGTTGATAATCCATTAAATCTTCTTCTCTAACTCCTTCTTCTTCATAAAAGGTCTTTTTAGGAATAACGGTATCCCCTTGTTTATATAGGTCACGGCTGAGGCGGAAGATTGGCGACATTTCCTTCTTCGCATTTGCTAAGATATAGGACCCTAGAAAATTAGGGGTCATACGCAAATCTTCTTTCTTTGTTTCTCCTCCAAAATTATCCCAGACTACTAATGGTGTCTGGTACATCTTTTTGTATTCCTCATGATTGTTTAAATCACCGTGAAAGTAATCTAGTTCTCGATAAACAGCGTATTCTTCCCCTAAAAACGGTAAATGATCCCCATAGATTACCACCATTGTTGGCTCATCTATTTCCTTTACACCTTCAATTAATATGCGAATGGAGTCATCTACATCTTTTAGCAAATTGGTATAAAGGTTTAGGATATACTTAGATAACTCGGTCATATTCCTACTGCTTGTTGCTAATATCGGCAGATCCTTATAACGGATATCATTATAGGGACCATGGCTCGCTACCGTGACGACATTTAAAAAGTCAGGACCTTTTGTATTTTTTAATTCTGATAGCGCCTTTTTCATTAATATTCTATCATCAATATATGGACCTATATAACTTGGATTATTGAAAAACTCCATACTGAAAAATCTTTCAAACCCTATAAGCTCGTAGATATCTTTTCGGGTATAATACCAATTTTTAAAATTATGAATAGCTGTTGCATGATATCCTTGCTTTCTTAATAAATAGGCTAATGAATCAATCGGCCGATTCACTTGATTATAGTAGACCTCCTCAGGAGCAAACCGCGTCGATAGGCCCGACAAAACCTCTAACTCGGTATTAAAGGTGCCTCCGCCATAGACATGTGTTAACAGACTGCCGGAAGAATAATTCTGCATTAATGACCGAAAGTATGGCAGTGGATCCTCCTTAAAATCCGCATTTTTCAACAATAACGGATCCCACATCGCTTCTGCGAGTACCACAATAATATTGGGTTGAAAATCTGGATCTACCACATCCTCTGTCGGGGTGGCATTCACTGTTTTAACTATTTTCTCTACTTCATCCTTATCGTAATGGTCCGGGACAGCGATTATCGCTTTCTCTACTAAAGTTAAATAAGCACCGACAAAACCAAACACCCGATAACTTTCAACCGTTGGCACCTCTTTGGAATAACTTCTAAACGTAAATAACGACGGCTGCGTACAAATTATTGCGATACATAGGATAGAAATAGCAGAAAGGATTAAGCGCTTACGAAAGGAAACCCTGTTTTTTAAACGTACAAAGAAAAGGCAAAAAACCAAAAGAAGTAATAATGTTACTACAAAACCAGCTATTTCTTTCCATCCTATTAAATCATTCATTAATGTAGAAATATCAGCACCTTCATTTAGCGCATATAAATCAGCTGGTGTGAAGTATTCCCCTCTTAATTGAAACTTAATAAAGCTTCCGAGCGACACAATAAATAGAAAGATGGTTTCAACTATGATTAGGGTAATAAAAAGAATCGTTGGTAAAAATAGCAGTGCCCCGACTAAAAAGAATAATAAGAAGAAGGTAATGACAAATGACACAGTACTTGAACTCGCCCAAGCAAAAAATGCGGTAAATGAATCTCTATGTATGACTTCAATGATCATGAGGGTGAAAAGTGAAAAGGCACCGGCCGTTAATGCCAATAATAATCCACTTTTAGAGGGTCTTATGTTAGAAACCAGATGATTGATACCCTTCATATTGTTGGACAATCCCTTCAAATAATTTTTTTTAGTATACCTTCAGTTTGCACCAAACGCAAAGAAAGCTAACCCAGTATTCGAGTTAACTTTCCAATTAGTTGATTTCCTTTGCTATATATCTCCAAAAGTTATTGGTTTTTTATCCGTTAGCTTAAAATGATAGAGAATTGCTTCGACAATTCTTTGTGAAGCTAGTCCATCACCATACGGATTTGAGGCCTTTGCCATCGAATCATGTGCTTGTTTATCCGATAATAATTCATTCGCAAGCTTGAAGATTGTTTCCTCATCCGTGCCTGCAAGCTTTAATGTTCCTGCCTTTACCCCTTCAGGACGTTCGGTTGTATCTCTTAAGACGAGTACCGGAACTCCTAATGACGGTGCTTCCTCCTGGACGCCGCCAGAATCAGTTAAAATGAGATAGGCTCTAGAGGCAAAATTATGAAAATCGATTACATCAAGCGGTTCGATTAAATGGATTCGATTATTTTCTCCCAATATTCTATTCGCAATTTCTCGAACAACCGGGTTCATATGAACAGGATAAACTACCTGAATATCACCATGCTGGTCCACTAACCTTCTGATTGCACGGAACATATTCTCCATTGGCTTTCCAGTGTTTTCTCGACGGTGTGCGGTCATTAATACCAACCGGTCATCTCCAAGTTTATCCAGGACAGGGTGAGAATAATCGGTCTTTACTGTTGTTTTTAATGCATCAATTGCCGTGTTACCTGTCACAAAAATGGAATCTTCTGGCTTATTCTCAGTTAGAAGATTTTCCTTTGATTGACTTGTTGGTGAAAAATGCAAGTCTGCCAACACTCCCGTAAGCTGCCTGTTCATTTCCTCAGGATAAGGGGAATATTTATTCCAAGTCCTCAGGCCCGCCTCGACATGCCCAATAGGGATAGAATTATAAAAGGCAGCTAAGCTAGCTACAAACGTGGTAGTGGTATCACCATGCACTAAAACAATATCAGGCTTAACCTCTTGAAATACCTTATTTAATCCTTCTAAGCTTCGTGTTGTAACATCTATTAAGGATTGACGATCTTTCATGATATTTAAATCAAAATCAGGTTGAATATCGAATATTTTCAACACCTGATCAAGCATTTGTCTATGTTGTGCCGTGACGGTCACAATGGATTCAATCTGATCATTATACTTCGCTAATTCTTTTACCAGAGGAGCCATTTTAATCGCTTCAGGTCTGGTTCCAAAAACTGTCATTACCTTTAACTGGTTCTTCATAAAAACCTCCAAATGGAAAATCATTGCATCGAGTTAACGTCGATATCCTATAACCCTTTAAATAATATCAAAATATAGACAGAAAAGCATCATATGTTATTTTTCTCAGTAAAAAAAGCAGACTCATATCAAATGAGTCTGCTCTATTTAGGTTACTGAGTTACTTTTTGAATACGGCCTTCTTGTTTGTATTCAAAAGGAACTGGCAATGTTTTTACGAAATCTAATGTAGCATCTAAGTCCACAGGGCCCACTTCCAAACCGCTGGCAAGTGGAAGAATTCCATAGCTAGCATTACCGTACATATAATTGTTTAAAACAACAGAGTATTCTTTTGCTGGATCAAGTTTCTCACCATTTGGTAAGAATAAATCTACAACCTGACCCGTTTTCGCTGTATTATCCCATGTGTATGTGTACTTAAATCCAGAAATATGGAAATCAAGACCCTTTGGTGTGATTTGCTTGTTTAATACTTCTTTTAAATCTGCACCGCTCAAGTAAGTTTTATTTAACACATTTCCAAACGGTTGAATGGAGAATAAATCACCGAATGTAACCTCACCAGCGTCAAGCTGAGCGCGCACACCGCCGCCATTCATTAAGGCAAAATCAGAATTCATTGCTGCCTTCATACCGTCAGCTAATAAGTTACCTAATCCATTATCACCAAATTCAGTTGCAACAGATGGGTACGCTTTTGCTAATGTAGTTAAAGAGTTACCTACAACCTCTGCCTTCATTGGAGCAATTTCGTCTTCGTATTTCTTCATAATGGCTGCAACTGCTGGATCTGCAGTGTAATTAGCTTGATAAACTGTTACAACTTCTGCTTCCTTCTTGATAATCTCACCTGTTACAGGGTGAAGTTCAAGATCAACATCAGAGAATGCAGAACCGTATGAATAAGCTTGGACAATTAACTTGTTATCTACTACTTTGTCATTAAAAGCATGGTTATGGGCAGCAAAGATAACATCTACTTCATCATTAACAGTTTCAGCAATTCTTGTTGCGTCATAAAGGTCTACATAACCATCTTGATTTGTAGGGTTATGGGCAAGGACAACAATCGCTTCAATACCTTGGGCCTTTAACTCTGCAGTATATTTGTCAATCGCTTCTGCTTCATCTGTAATTTGAAGATTTTCATTACCTTTCGTTACAATCATATCAGGAGTTTCTTGTGTAATAACTCCGATAAAACCAATCTTTTGACCGCCTACTTCTTTTACTACATATGGCGTTCCTGTAACTAACTTGCCTGTAGATTTATCAAATGCATTTGCAGCAATTACAGGGAAGTTCATACCGTCATAGCCTTTTGTTCCTTTTCCTTGTGGATGCTCACCACCGTTAATCATTCGTTGCAATTCTGCAATACCTTCATCAAATTCATGGTTTCCTAGGGTACCAACATCCATGCCTAATGATTCCATTACTTCAACGGTTGGTTCATCTTGGAATAATGCAGAGATTAACGGGCTTCCGCCAATCATGTCGCCAGCATTTACAAGAAGTGTATTTTCATTTGTAGCTTCACGCTGTCTGATTGCTGCAGCTGTATATTCCATGCTGCCAGCTAGAACACTTTGACCATCACGTGTAACCTTTGTATCTGTATCAAGCTGACCATGTAAATCATTTAAGCCTAGAAGCTGAACTTTTACTGTGCTTAAGTTAAATGAATAGTTAGCAAAACCAGTAGCTTCGTCTTTATTTAGATATTTAATATTTGGTGTTTCTTTTGCAAATTCTTCTGCTTTAGGGCTAGATTGGAATGTTACATTTACATCACCGCTAATTGGTGCGATACTCCAGTTGTTATCAGCAGATGGATTGATAACTTTGTTATCACGGATATAGTTCATGACTACCTGACGGTTTTCATCTGGAGAAGCATAGATAATTTTCTTACCGCCGCCAACAATACCCATTCCTGCGCGATAGTTGTTTGTTGCAAGAACAAACTGCATATCATCTGTTACAGGCTGGCCGTTGTATGCTAGGTTCACAATTCGGCTCGCATCTGGATTCGCAACCTCTAAACCTTTGGCGTCATATCTTGAAGGCTGTGTAACATCAACTTCATAGGTTACGCCATCGATAATATCAAAGTTGTAAACAGGGAAATCTTTATTGAGTAATACTTGTGCTTCTGTTTTAGCTGGATCAATTTGATTAAAGTTTGTTGTAGTCCATTCTAAGTAATTCTTTAAATCTGAACCGCTCAATAGTACTGCTTGTACAGTATTATTATATTTGTATAGGTCTGCCACGTTTTTAATTGTTACATTACCTACTGGGATATTTGTAAAGTCACCTGCCCCGTTTCTTCCTGCTTTAAATGGTGCTGCAGCAGAAATGACTGGAAGGTTCTCATATTCTGTCCCAACTAATTTCTTTTCAATATAATCTTTTTGAGCATTGTTTACGATTTGTACTGATGGGTCGTCTTGTACACGTGAGAAGTAACTGTTAATTGGAGCAGTTGTTTCTCCTACTGGACTATTAATATAGGTAACTGTTTTACCATGAACATCAGCTAATGATTCAACTAGTTCTGGATTAGGCTTTACATCAGCTACTGAACGGACTTCAGACTGTGAATTTTCTACTAACCATTTTCCATCTTTATCTTTAGCAAGTGTAAGGTCAATAATACCTAAGTGACTTCCGTCAACCTTAGCCTGAACAGCTGCAACACCATTAATGGTACCTTTTACGCTGTCAGTAAGTCCCTCAATACTGTCAGAAGCTTTACCAGTTGGGAAAGTTAAGTGTGAATGTCCATAAAGGATCGCGTCAACACCCGGAACTTTACTTAATCCAAGAACAGCATTCTCAGAGTCTTCTGGATTGTTCACAAAACCTGTATGAGCAAGTGTTACGATAATATCTGCACCATCAGCTTCCATTTCAGGAATCCACTTTTTAGCTGAAGCAACGATATCCTCGGTTACCACTTTTCCTTCAAGGTTTGCTTTGTCCCACTGCATGATTTGCGGCGGTACAAATCCGATTACCCCAACATTTAAGGTTTGTTTCTTACCTGCCTCGTCAACTACAGTCTTTTTAATAATTTTATAAGGTTTTACAAGGTTTTTATTATTTGAAAGGTCTTGATCACCATCAGCTTTATAAACGTTACCAGATACAAATGGGAATTCTGCTCCTTTAATGCTGCTCATTAAGAAATCAAGGCCATAGTTAAATTCATGGTTTCCGAATGTTGCTGCGTCATAATCTAAAAGATTCATAGTATCGTAGATAGGGTTTGTTTCGCCCTTTACCACACTTTCTGCTACAACATTTTCGCCACCAAGAATGGTTACATATTTACTATCTACTAATTCTTCGACAGCTGTAGGAAGTTTATCCTTATTTACTAGAATAACAGGAGCTCCTTCTTTTGCAGCAAGCACAGAACCAGTTAGCGCATCAGCAAATCCCCAGCCCGTTGATAGGAATACCTTTTCCTTCACACTGCCAAGTTCAGTTGCCAATTTTAATGAAGTTTCAAAGCGGTCTTTTCCACCCACACGCTGTGGATTATTTACAGCTGATTCTACTTTTTCACTAATAACGCCGGTACCGCCTACTAAGATAGTATCCGTAACATTATTAAGCGCTTCCACAGTGGCTGCTGGTATCTCATCCGTTTTTGTTAATAAGATAGGGAAACCATTTTGAGCTGCATAAGAAGCCGCTGAAATGGCATCAGGATAGTTAAAACCATTTACAAGAACAACTTTTGCAGGATTTCCTAGTTCGTTTGAAATAGCTGCAGCTGTATCAAAACGAGTTTCACCAGAAATTCTCTTTACCCAAAGGTTTAATTTTGCTGATAGTGCATTGGTTACACGGTTAGATACTACATTCTTGCCGCCAACCACAATTGCTTTTGTAGCACCAAGACGTTTAATTTCTTTTTTTGTATCTTCATTTAATGAATCTGTTTGTGTTAATAGAATTGGAGCATTGTATTTATAGGCTAATGGTGCTGCTGCCAGCGCATCCGCAAAGTCGTCACCTCTTACGATGATAACCGTTTCAGCGGAATCCCAGCCTTGTTTAGACACTTGAACTGCTGTTTCATAACGGTCAAGACCTGCTAAGCGATTAACAAATGTAGGACGGTCTACTTTTGCAAGATAATCTGTAAAAGGATTTCCTTGAAGAATATCACCGTTATCAAACAATAGATTGTTAGGGTTTTCTGCACGCTCTTCACTAACTGCTGTTGCAACTCTTACCAATCCATTTTTTGCTGGAACATCTGAATAATAATCATGATCCATTAAACTTCCGTGTACATCAGTTGTCTCCATGAGCTTCAATTTTACAAATGCCTCATTCGACAATACATTCGTTGGTTGATTTCCTTCTGCAAATACGCCTCCGTATGGAGTTGTAAGAAGTCCCAATGCCAATGTAGACACAGCAAGACCTTTAAGGTTCTTTTTAATGCCTTTCTTCACTAGGTTTCCACCTTTCGACAAAAAAGTATTATTACAAAATTCATTATAACGGCAATTGTCGAAATAGAATATATATTTTTTTGTAAAATTTGTTGGTTTTTTGTAATTTATATATTCTGAATTATTATTAAACTAGTAAATTAGTACGGTACTAAACTGTTTATTAGACAGGACCTTTCACCCTGTTCAGAAGCATTTGTTAGTGAGTTGGTATTGTGCGAATCATTTTATCAGATAGGACCTCTGGCCCTCCTAGAAGTTTATATTGATTTACCTTCCCGTATGTTGTTAGCCAATTTTTTAACGGTTCGGGTACATAGTCTTTCTCGACAAGCAGAATATGGGAATCAATCCTCGCAGCCAAGACCGAACCAGTTAGGGCATCTGCATAGTTCCTTCCAGTCGCGAGAACCGCACGATTAGAAAAACTTCCAAAGAGTTCTAGAATTCTAGCATTAGTCTCAAATCTAGTTGCACCACTGATTCGTATTCCGTTTTCAATTTGTGCTAAAACTCGATCAGAGATAACACCCTCGCCACCAACTACAAAAGTGATCTCAGCTTTTTCAAGAACTTGCCTTGTCTCTTTAGGAATGAACGTTGTCTCTGTTAAAAGGATAGGCATCCCGTCTCTTGCTGCATACGGTGACATTGAAAGTGCATCTGCATATCCCTTGCCATACGCAAGGACAACTTTATCCTTAATCCCCATTCTATCTGCAATTTTCGCCGCTGTATCATAACGATTGACACCAGCGATTCTTTCTACGTGTAGACCTAGACTAACTTTTAGCTCCGTTTCTACTGGTATTGAAACAGCGCCATCTCCGCCAATGATAATTACATTTTTTGCACCTAATCTTGTTATTTCATTCTTTACATATTCAGGAAGAAGTGTTGATTCCTTTGACAGAATCGGTGCCCCCAACTTATAAGCTAGCGGTCCTGCAGCAAGTGCATCCGGAAAATCATCTCCACGAACTAACACTACCATGTTCGCTCCATGTGGAAATGCTTCATTTGAAATAGCAACTGCCGTAAAATAACGGTTTTCACCATAGATCCGTTTCACACTCTCATCTACAACCAGTGTTGCCGGCGGACTTTGGTTATTGCTTTTATCAACCGCTATAACTTCCAAGGTTGTCCCTGCTGCTTGAGAAATAATTGAAATTGTAAAAAAACCGTCTGATTGGGCCGTTCCTCTGCCAATTTCCTGTCCTTTTGCGAATACTATAATGGTTGCAAGTGACTCTGACATCCCTCTTAATTCCTTTTCACCCTCTACATAATTTCCTAGTAAAGGTTCTTTAGGAGGGTTTGTATCTGGGATTTCTTCAGCCTGATATATTCCCGCTTGGGTAAATAAACTGAGGAAAAGCACGAATATAATCGATAAGGACTTATGTTTCACTGGGTGATTTCCTCCTAGTTGTTTAGAATAAATTCACCCTATTTTATACTAAATTGCCGTTAATTTTATACAGTTCTTTCTTGGTACATTACACCAGTCTAGTTTATAGAAAAAATGCTACTCTTCTTGTCTATTACATTGTATAATCTCATTGTTCATATACTTTTTTTGTAATTGATATTTTTAGAGATGAGGCTGATGAATGAAACCAATCGTATCGTATGAACAAAGTATTTTTAAAACAGTCAGATTAGTTTTTTCCTTAATGATGTTAGTTTCAATGTTTGGTATTTCTGGAAACAAAGCTTCTGCTGCTTCTTTTATTGAGCGAATTTCAGGAGACAATAGAATTGAAACCGCTATCGAGATTTCAATGTATGGCTGGGAGCAAGCCGAAAATGTGATTCTGGCAAGAGCGGATAACCCAGCAGACGCGCTTTCTTCTGCTTCGTTATCAGGGGCCATGGATGCTCCTATTCTACTAACCTATCCTAACAACCTTTCAAACAGTGTCCTCGATGAAATAGAACGGTTAGGAGCTTCAACTGTTTATCTCCTAGGCGGAACAGGTGCGATTAGCACTGAAATTGAAAAGAAACTGACCGATAAGGGATTAACAGTCGTTAGACTTGGTGGAAATAACCGCTTTGAAACGGCAGCAAAAATAAATAAAGAGGCAAAAACCTCATTAAACACAAAGGCGATTGTAGTTAACGGATTTGCAATCGCAGACGCCTTATCTGCTTCTAGCGATTCCGCCAACAATCAAATTCCCATCTACCTTTCTACAAAATCTACTCTTCCTGTAAACCTGCCAGAAAATGTAAAAGAGGTTACGATTTATGGCGGTGAAGGTGTCGTTGGGGAAGAAATCGTTACACTTTTAGAACAAAAAGGTGTAACGGTAACGAGAATTGGCGGTTCTACCCGCTATGAAACAAACATTAAGGCAGCTGACCTCGCTAAAAAGGAAAATGTAATTATTGTTAGAGGAACCTCTGTAAAGTCCGATAGTGAAGATTATCCAGACGCAGTAGCTGGGGCAGGGCTTTCACACAAATTAGGTGCTAATATTATTTTATCCCACGACAGTATCCCGATATCTGTGGTGGCAAAACACCTGGAGGAACAACATTATCCTAATGTCTATGTTTTAGGTGGTCCCGGTGCGGTCTCAGATGAAGTAATTGCTGAACTCACCTTTTACCAAGTTTCAAAGGTAGAAAAGACTTTTGACTTTAACGTGGTCGATACCGCAATGGATCCTACTAAGCCGGTAATCTATCTGCTTAGTGACGATGATAATAGTGTGAAAATGTATAATTATAATACGAAAGAATTAAAGTCAATTAAGCTAAATACCAGACCTGAACAATTATATGTAGAAAATAATAAAATTTACATCACCTTAGTCCACCAGCTTCATGACTCTTACTGGTGGGATGAAGAGCAAACAGGTGAGATTGGTATTGTGAATGCTGATACATTTAAACTAGAAAAAACGATTATGATTGGTTTAGACCCATTTGATATCGTTGCCGATAAAAATGGCTATATCTATGTATCAGGCGGTTCAGGACAGTGGACGTATATAAAGAGCTACTCTTCTCAAACTGGGGCAGAAGTTTCCTCTGCAGGCATTCGCCAACAGAGTTATCTAGAAATGCACCCAACACAAACAAAGGTATATGCCATTGATACCGATTCATCTCCCCGTGATATCAGGCAGTATTTTATCTCGAATGGAAAATTTACAGGATCGCAAGACTCTCCCTACCATGGCGACTATGATCTAGGAGAATATATGAAGATTTCGCCAGATGGCAGATATCTCTTTAATGATTATGGCAATGTATTTACCGGAAACCTAAGCTACGCAGCAACGTTAGAGGTTCCTTTTAATGATTTAGCCTTTGACCTGGATGAAAACAGATTCTTTTCTGGAATTGAGGATGTCATTTTTGAACACGATTATTCCACCTTTGAAATTTACAACTATTATGTAATCAAAGGGGAGGCATTTAAAACCTATTATAAAGATAATAAATTGTATATTCTCTCTTTAATGACGGCGAGTTCAACCGGATTACAAAAATTCACGTTAGAATCAGTTACTCCAGATGGGGTATTTGCGGAGGAAGAAGTTTCCCCATTAGAAATTCTCGAAAGCCTTGAAGACAATTAATCGAGCGGTTTTTTTTACAATGTGAGTTTGTTAAAAAGGAGGTTACCATTTTTCAGGTAACCTCCTTTTATTATTTGGCTATTTCTTCCGTAACTACTACTTCTATTGAATTTTTCATCTGTCGATTCTTTTCGATTACCAGTAAGAACAGGTAAATAGGTAATAGAATCAATCCCGCCATTTCAACGATAAATTCAAAGTAATACCAAGATAGTGTTGCTAATATATCGTAAACGCCATGAACCATAACCGTCACCCAGAGATTTCTCGTCCACAATAAAATCATTCCAAATAAGAAACCCATATTGGCAAAGGTGATAATTGCTCCAATTTCATACTGCCATGATTGAACCGAGTTTAGTGTATGGTCAATACCGAATAACACTGAAGTGACGAAGAGCGCAAGTAAGACAAAAATATCGCGCCGCCCTTTTTCCCAGCGTCTTGGAAAGATTTTTTTAAAAACAAGCAGGATAAGTATGATGTATGCTAATCGCCAGACTTCTTCGAGACCAGCAAGGATATCTGTAAAAATATCGTATCCCACAGCATCAATTTCATCTATCACTTCCCACATCTTATCAACAGGTTCCATTGGCTCACTTGGCTCTATTATGTCGCTTTCATCCGAGACCGTTTCTGAATAGGTCTCTACATATTGTTCATAATCGTTGCTAAAATCTTGAAAAGCGTAAGATGAATAGATATTAATAATGGTGCTGCCGAGAATAAAGAGCAAAAATGCGCCTATAAATTGGCGTGTAAGTTGTATCTTTGTTTTTTTAATTCCATTATGAAGTCTTCGGTGAAGCTTCAATCCGATAAAAAAGGATGACACCATTATGGCGTCATAGATGGTACCAGCTAATTGGCTGTAGCCACTTAAATAGAGAATGAGTTCAACCCCTATCGTAATGGTGAGAAGTGCTATTAAAAGCCGCTTCGAAACTGGCGCCGTTAAGTTATTTGTCATTTTTAAATCCCTGCCTTTGAGACTTGCTGCACTCTCTTACCTTCCAAAAAGCTGTACAGCCAAAATTCCAAATCCATTTAATAACAGCAGGAAAAGTACGCACCCAATGATCCAAATCCACTTTCTTGACAAGGGCTTATCTCCTTTAAAGGTAATTAGTAATAATTTATCATATTAATAGAGAATTAGCACTAGTGATAATTGTGTTTACAAGAATATCCTACCAGCTTTATACTTAAATTAGGTGAAAATTAACAATTATTAGAATAGGGGTTGAAAAGTGAAAAAGGTCATTTCTATTATCCTATTGATAGTCATTGTATTTGTTTTATCAGAAACAAACCCTGGGCGTTCGCAATACGTGGAATGGATTACGCATGAAGCGATGGATCAATCTTCGAATATCCTTGAAAAAGGGATTCTTTCATTAGCTGGGGAAAAGGTTTTCGATATGGGAACAACGGAAAAAGATTACTTCATTTTTTCAGTCTATAAAACCGATTTTTCCGAGATAGGCTTGGGGCAGGTCACCAGCATCGGTATCTTTAATAAATTTATTCCTATTTCTAAAAACGAAAAATAAGAAGACCAGAACGGGTCTTTTTATTTTTTATTAATTTTAACTATTATAATAGTAGAAACTCATAAGGGAGACAAAAACAGTGAGCCAGCAGGAAAATACATTGGAACACCAAGGATTGAGTGAGTTCTATGAGAAAAACCCTAAAGAAGTTGTTATGGACATTTTTAAAGCTGTGTTGGAATCTGTCCAGAATGACCTTAAGGATGAAGAGCTTGCCTTTATTCTGAACACCCTGGAACATTATCAGGATCAATCATATTTTTATGATTTATGGAGAATAATGGAGATTAAAGTTCATACATACAAACAGATAGTCGAGTTTATTAATCAGCATCAAGACTACACAAATCTTATAAAAATATATCTAGATGAAAAATTCAAGCTTATCACTGTCGTAGAAATTTTGGCACAAATCAATAACCTACTTGAAACTTCACCCTTTCTACTTAAGAATCGTTATTTTCAGAAGCTCGCCATCCAAAAGACCGCATATGCCGTTGGCAATTCCTATGATTTATTTATAGCAGCAAGTATGGTTAAAGCGTTCCAGGTGACAAACCCTGATGTTGATTTTTCAAAAATCAAAGAAAAGATGTTGCTTTACTCGGAGATTGCCCTATTAGATGAGCTTGAATTAAAGAATGTAACTCTCAAGGATATTGATACATATGCACACATTTCAACAGGTAACCTTAACGAAATAGAACTAAAGGATAAAAAAATCATCAGCAAATACAAAATTATGAAGGTCCTTCATGAACTTTTTCACACACCTGTCGTTTCTGTCTGGGTGATTCTTCAACAGTTATCACCAGCTAACCGAGAAGAACTTCGAGAGGTTTTAAAAAATGTTTTGCGGGGTAATATTTCTGAGGACAATTTTCAGCATATACTAGCGGCCTTTGATGATGAGAAAGGCGGTTATCATTTCCCACAACTTTTTGCTTATTTAAGTAAAAATACTGATGAGAAGCTGATGTTATCTTTTATTAAATGGACGGCAAAAAACCTTCAACTTGATCATCATTACCATCGAGCACTAAAGGCTTATTTGAAATCTCATCCAAGGTCAGTTTGGAAGAATAAGACTTATAGAAAAGAGCTTGGTATGATTTCAACGAGCAGCTTTAGAAAATTAGTAAAAGAAGTTGAGAATGAAAGCGCAAGTCAAGTTGTAAAGTATTTTAAGAAGTATGGTGTTCAATTAAGCAGCGTATTGCTCATTATTCTTGTCGTTGGAAGCGGGTTATATTTTGGTTATGACCTCCTGGCAGACAAAAAAGAGAAGGAATCTGTTTCAAAGCCGAATAAAGCTGTAGCATCAGAGCCAGCTAAAAATATTAATTTTGATCCATTTAGAGAATGGATTAGTGAAGAGCCCTTTGTTTTCAATGTAAATGGACAACAACAGAAAATGACCTTTGGACAGGCAAATCCAACGGGAGGTAAGAGCCTAGTATTGACGGACAGCCACAATATTGAAACTACCTATCAGTTAATGATTGACTCTAAGGTTTCACCATTTGATGAAAAGGGTGTACTAAAAGAAGGCTTTTCTCTCTATCATACAGAATACGATTTCGATGATAATGGGATTCCCGAAGTTGTCATTATGGCACTCAATCAAACATTTGAATCGTTTGTCTGGGTCTACAGTCCGGCTTCCGAAAATGGAAGTATGAGTCTGCGTTCAGACCTGGCACTAAAAGGGATGTCTGCTGCGAAATTAGTGGGTAATACACTGAAGCTCCTTGGGGACCAAGGTCAGTCAGAAACGTATGCCTATTTGAATCAGCAATTTGTAAAACAATAGAGATAGGAAAATTTTATACGATATATGTATCGAGACCTCAAACTAAGAAAGTTTGAGGTCTTCTTGGGTCGGCACTGTTCTCCTTAGGTGAACAGGTTCACGAGTGGTTAACTCCTTTTTAAGTGTCACCTTGGTGACAGGCATTATCTTTCGTTATTTTTTTCTGCTTCATTGTTTTCAACAATTTGTTTTATCTCGCCTGTGTCACCTTTTGCATTGATGATTTCGAAGATTTGGTTGAGCCCTTCGCTAGTTTGATCTTTTTCTTTATCCATTGTTTCCTCCATTGGTAAGATTATTTTTAATATCCCCCAATTATTTCAAGGTATGAACGATTTCAATTGCTTTTTCTAAGGAAACACTTTTTAGAGCGCTATTATCTTTTCTTATGGCTGTGCCGAAGTGGTAGTGATTTGTTCCAACCTGTGTATGTACCTGCACGATATTTTCCTTTGTCAGACCGCTGCCAATAAGAATTTCTGTTTTTTTACAAATTTCTTTCATTTTTCTTAGGGTTTCCAAGCGAGTTTCCCAGTCACCGTAACCTCCAGAGGTTAAAATAGTAGTAATCTCTTTATATTGATCCAATTGTTGAGCTGCTTCAATGATTTTATTTGAACTGTCGATGGCGCGGTGAAACGTTACATCCATAGTACCTATATCCGTTAATAACTCTTCAAGGCGTCTGAATTCAACGTCCCCTTTCTGATCTAGCATTCCGAAAACTACTCCATTCGCCCCTAACGACCGAATCATACGAATATCATTCTTCATAATCGCAAAGTCATCGTCTGAATAACAAAAGGATTGACCATGCGGTCTCACCATAACGTTGACAGGAATCGTAACGCTATTAACAACCTTTTCGATTAACCCATAGCTCGGTGTTATACCGCCTTCTGTTAATCCAGATACTAATTCAATTCTGTCAGCACCTGATTTTTCAATTAATAATGCATCCTCTACCGTAACCGCAATAAATTCGATTATCATTATTTATCCCTTCTCCCATAACACGTTTTTTACTATTATTTACTTATTTTACTTAAATAACTTATGAACGTTATTAATTGCTCAACATTTCACAAAGCGTTCAATATATTCAGAAAAATAAGTGATTCTAATCACTAGTAAATTTTTCACAAATTTTTACAATGAAAGTGTAATCAATTTATCTTAAAGGGGTAGAATCAAATGAAAAAGTTCTTGAAGGTTGCAAGTGTTATTGTCACTTCTGTCATGGTTTTTAGTGCTTGTAGTTCTGCCAATGTTTCCGTGGATAAACAGTCAGTAAAAGTAGCAAAAGCTAACACAACCTCACAAGTAATTGAACCTCATAAAAATCTCAACCAAAAACCAATCCCACTCAACATCAAACGTGTCGGTGAACATGAAGTTAATATTGAAATGACCGCACAAATTACCGATATCCAAATTACCAAGGACAATATGTACAAAGCATGGACATTTAACGGTGAAGCTCCAGGACCAGTAATTGTTGTGAATGAAGGAGATACGATTAATTTTACGTTGAAAAACATGGATCCGTCTATCCCTCACAGCATGGACTTTCATGCGGTCCACTCCTCCCCATCACAGGATTTTATAGATATCATGCCCAAAGAAAATGGCAGCTTTACCTATCCGGCTAATAATCCCGGAGTTTTCATGTACCACTGTGGAACAAAGCCTGTATTAGCCCATATCGCCAACGGAATGCATGGCACCATTATTGTTAAGCCAAAAAGCGGATATCCGACTGATGCTGAAATCGATCGTGAATTTGTCATCGTTCAAAATGAATGGTATAAGTACAACGACCTTGAGGACTTTACAAATGGAGTGCCTAGTAATGTGGTCTTTTCAGCCAAAGCTTTAAAAGAAGGCGATTTAAATACAAACGGTACAGTTGGTGCCCTTGTCGACACTCCGTTACCTGCAAAGGTGGGCGAGAAAGTCAGGATATACATTAACAATGTAGGGCCTAATGAAGTGAGCAGCTTCCACGTAGTCGGCACTGTTTTTGACAACGTTTATATAGATGGGAACCCTTTTAACCTAATGAAAGGTTTGCAAACCGTTATGCTTCCAGCAAGCGGTGGGGCTGTGGTTGAATTCACCGTTACAAAAGAAGGCATTTACCCGATTGTGACGCATCAATTTAACCACGCAACCAAAGGAGCCGTTGGAATCTTGAAAGTAACAAAAGAGGGACTGGACGATGGCAGCGAAACCACGTCACATTAAACGATAGACAAGCATCTGAAGGTTGCTTTTTGTTGTGAAAGAGACTTTCTCTCGCAAAAGTTATTAACAATATTGATAGATTGCACAAGGTTATCCACAACTAAAAATATATCAAGTCCTTTAATTCCTATTTACCCACAAATATTAAAAACTTATCCACTTAATTAACAAACTTATTCACAACTGTTAATTACTTACTCACATTTCCTATTAACATATCTACAATCAACCGACAAAAAAGTCTGGGGGCATCCCAGACTTTTTCTATATTCTAGCACCTAATTCTAATGCTTTACTATTATGGTACAAAGATTTCACCTTTAATTCGTATTTAAGTTCGTCACATAAGCAATCATACTGCATCATTTCAATGTGTCGAAACTGAAATAAATGATAATAGTATTTCCCTCTTAAAAACATATTTTTTAGCAACACAAAAATACCTCCTCAATTTATTTACATAAATCGCAGAGCATCGTGTTCGGTAACTGGCTGGCATCGTTCAAAAAAACATTAGCCCCTTTAGTTTTGCGTCACCATTTTTCAATAGTTTTGCCGTTTCGTACGATTTATGTGTTTAATAGAACTATATGATACAACCAGTTAATAAAAAAGAGTCTTAGGTCCTGCTTTGCTTTTATATCCTGAATTTACTATAGGCTGCACAGCCTATTTTTTCAAATTCACATTGTTGGATAGCGAAAGATGTAACATAATGTACTATATTGCCGTCTAATTTTGTTAGAATTAATTCTATATTTAATAAGTAAGGGTGTTTTATCGTGAATAAATATTTTTCAATAATCGGTGGAATCGTCATAACCACTGTACTATTATCTGGCTGTTCGGAAAAAATTCTGAATGCCAAAGGCAATCCTAACCAGTCTGAGGTCCTGTCAGATCCAGATAATAAAAACTCAATTCCAACTGATCAAAAGCAGAAAAATGTCGAAAATACTGAACAACCAGAGCCATCATTGACTGAAGAAAACGTAAAGCCAAAAGAACAAGAGGGTTCGGCCACTCCTGAAAGTATACAAGTTGTTTTTAATCCAGAAAGTATTCCGGTGCTCGTTAATAAACAAAATAAACTGCCAGACAATTATAATCCTACTGATCTTATTTTTACCGATATTCCTTTTGTTTCTGGAGCAAGTAATGAAAAACGCAAAATGCGTAAAGAAGCCGCAGCTGCCGTTAGTCAATTATTTGCTGGTGCTAAAGCAGAAGGTATCTCCCTATTGGGGGTTTCCGCCTATCGATCTCATGCAACGCAAACGACATTGTTTAACTACTATGTAAACCGTGATGGATATGAAAAGGCAAGAACGTATAGTGCATTGCCTGGCACGAGTGAACATGAAACCGGTCTTGCTATTGATGTTACCGGCGGTAATGGAAAATGTGCCGCTGAAGATTGTTTTGGAGGTACCAAAGAGGCAGCTTGGCTGGAACAGCACGCAGCAGAATACGGGTTTATTATTAGATATCCACAGGGAAAAGAATATATTACGGGATATCAATACGAACCTTGGCACCTTCGCTATGTTGGGAAAGAAATTGCAATCGAGATTATGAACAAAGGGATCACGCTTGAAGAATACAATAGTGCAATATAGTTAAAAGCGTCAAGTTCCGTCATTATAGGAACTTGACGCTTTTCTTATTTACCTTTGATTTCTAAGAGTTTCAGTCGCAAATCATTTTCCATATTCGCAAGTTCCTGCTCAGCCAAACGTCGTTTGTGGCGCCCTTCTTCTTGAATGCGCATCGTTTCTTCAAGCGTGGTGATTAAGTTTTCCTGAGTCTTTTTAAGAGTCTCGATATCAACGAGTCCTCGTTCATTTTCTTTTGCTGTTTCAATCGTATTGGTTTTTAGCATTTCAGCATTTTTCAACAACAACTCATTGGTAGTCTGTGATACCTTTTTCTGTGCCTCAACAGCATGGCGCTGACGAATGAGGGTTAGTGCAATCGCTACTTGGTTTTTCCAGAGCGGAATAGCCGTCATGATGGACGATTGTATTTTTTCCACGAGTGCCTGGTTCGTGTTTTGAATGAGACGGATTTGTGGTGCACTTTGAATGGTAATTTCACGACTTAATTTCAAATCGTATAAGCGTTTGTCCAAACGGTCAGCAAACTGAATCATATCGTTTACTTCTTGAACCTTCATTTGATCATTGGTTGCCGCGGCCGCACGTTTCATTTCCGGAATTGTTTTTTGGTGCAGTTCTTCTAGCTTAATTTCTCCTGCCGCAATATAAACATTTAAAGCATGGAAATATTCTTTATTTGTTTCATAAAGCTGTTCCAATAGTTTAATATCCGATAATAACACGTTCTTGCTACGGTCAAGTTTCACACTAATCCGGTCAATTTGTGCACCAGTCTTTTGGTATTTGGACAAAACTTCTTGAAGCGAGTTCGAAATTTTTCCAAACATACGTCCGAAAAAGGATGGCTTCCCATCCTTCAGTTCATCGGGATTCACCTCATCCAGCCGCTTCATTAAATCACTAATGATTTCGCCAACCTCACCGATATCCTTTTTCTGGACATGCTCAAGCATAGTGTGCGAAAAGCTTAAGAGCTTTCCTTGTGCCTGGGTACCATAGGTAATCATCGCCTGGTGATTTCTCGGATCAATTTGTTCAGCAAGCTGATAGGCTTTGGCACGGTTCTCCTCAGGAATAACATCAATTAGTTTTGGAGGCTTGGCTTCTTGAAGCTGTGGTGCTGGCTGTGCTTGTGGTGTTAGTTCTTGATTTTCACCAAATGGATTGGCTAGAATATCATCTAATAAATTTCCAGTTTTATTCAACTGCGGGGAGTTATTTTCGCTCATTTTAGCCTCCTGCTTTCGTCTATGGTTTTAGTATCGTTAAGTTTTTTAATGGAATGTTTAGCAACATCAATTTCAAAATTTAAGGAATCTAAATCGTCTGAAACAATATGATAGAGATCCTCTTCCAAGGCCTTCGTTAGATCTGTTAAGGTTTGACGAGTCTCATATAAAGAAACATCAATTTCATGACTTTTCTTAGGCTGCTGTGATAAAAAGCGGTATTTCTCGGTTAACTCAACCACTGAATCTAAGTGAGAAAAATAAAACTTTTCAGCTTTATAAAAGCGCTTCGGTTCCGTTTGGGTCATGCTTTGAATTTTCCTAGTAATGCGAAGTACATCAAGTCTTTGCTTTATCGTAGGAAGATCTCTTATGGAGAATAATGATTTGTTCAGTTTGTTTATTTTTTGTTTTGCTTCATTTAAATTCTTCTTTATATAACGATATTCTTTTCTAGTGAGCTGATGTTTTTTTAAGAATTTGGATGTCATGACCCCGGATGTTATCTTAGAAACAACAACCGCGCCTGCTAAAGAAATGGCGGATGAAATTAAAAATGTGAGATCGAACGCAAAATAGCTTAAAAACCATACCGTAACCGCAGATGGAACAGTCACAACAAATTGAACTAGAAATGATAAAAATCGGTTCATCCTAATCGACTCCTGACTAAAAAATCCTTTATATTCATACGAATCAACAACAAAAATGTTTCACCCAATGCAAAAATACAAAAAAAGGAAAGATCCCTCTCAATACTTCAACAATACACCATAAAACTCCTGCTTTCCATAGACCACAAACGTAAACAAGACTAAGACCTGAGACGTATTTTTTTGGGTTGGTGAAGTTGTGATGGTGACAATATTGGTGATGTTATTGATGGTGATGTTATTGATGGTGGCAATATTGACGGTGGCATTATTGCTGGTGACAGGCACCATCCGTGGACAGTGTCCACCTCAGGCGGACGGTTAACCTTCTCTTTTCTCTTGTTTTGTGTATTCTAGGCTTTAGTCCACGAGGATTACCCAGTTAGACATAGGATATGAGGGTATCACTTTAAAGTTTTTAAATATATAGATGAGGAGTGCGATGAAACGAATGTATCAACCATTTGGAATGCCCGTTGATTATCGATTTGTACATCAAGGAGGACAGCATGGTGGCGGTCACCATGGCGGTGGACAGCACGGAGGCGGTCATCATGGCGGTGGCCACCATGGCGGTGGTCATCACGGAGGCGGTCATCATGGAGGCGGTCATCATGGCGGTGGCCACCATGGCGGTGGTCATCACGGAGGCGGTCATCATGGAGGCGGTCATCATGGCGGTGGATTTAATTTAGGGAATGTTGGAGCTGGACTACTCGGACTTGGATTAGGATATTTAGGATCCAGTCTAGGTGGCGGATATGGTCCAGGTTATGGTCCTGGGTACGGTTACGGTGGTGGTTATGGTCCAGGTTATGGAGCTGGATATGGCTATCCTGGTGGTTATTCTGGTTATGGCCCGGGAATGGGTGGATATGGCACGGGATATGGCGGCGGATTTGGTCCGGGATATTAACTTTTTTTAATTATGCGTGAAGTTCTTGAGGAAAATTCTCTAGGACCTCATGCTTTTTTATATTTTTAGAAATATATTTACTGTTTTTTTGTTTCGGACGGTGTAAAATGTTTCTCAAAGGAAACATTTCTGTGTTCGCGCATATATAATATTATTCAAAACATTCAAACATAAAAAACATTATTAATAGATAAAGGGAGAAGAGACTATGACAGAGAATTTGCTATTAGCATTTGGGCTAACATTATTTGCTGGCCTTGCAACAGGCATAGGAAGTCTGCTTGCATTCTTCACCTCACATACAAACACAAAATTTCTATCTGTTACCCTTGGGTTTTCCGCCGGTGTGATGATTTATGTGTCAATGGTAGAGATTTTTGTAAAAGCAAAGGTCGCACTTGTTGACTCATTGGGTGTTGTTCCAGGGAACTGGTTAACGGTCGGAGGCTTTTTCGGAGGCATGCTTCTGATTGCTTCAATTGATAAATTTATACCGAAACAATCGAACCCTCATGAATTGAAAACAGTAGAAGATATGAATCAGCCTGGTACTAATGACGGAAAGAAGCCTGACCTTTTAAAAATGGGAACATTTACTGCGCTTGCTATCGGAATTCACAATTTTCCCGAAGGAATTGCAACCTTCACTTCTGCTTTACAGGATCCTGCACTTGGTATTGCCATCGCTGTCGCGATAGCGATCCATAACATCCCAGAGGGCATTGCTGTTTCAGTACCGGTTTACTTTGCGACAGGTGATAAGAAAAAGGCTTTTAAACTATCATTCTTGTCTGGCTTATCTGAACCAATTGGTGCACTGGTTGCATACTTATTCTTAATGCCTTTTTTAAATGATATTATGTTCGGGATTATCTTTGCAGCAGTTGCAGGGATCATGGTATTTATCTCACTTGATGAATTATTACCTGCCGCAAAAAGATATGACGAAACCCACCTTTCGATCTACGGTCTGATTGCCGGAATGGCCGTCATGGCACTTAGCCTTTTACTTTTCATCTAATCACACATTCAAATGTAGAATCGGGAGCCAGCAGAAATGCTGGCTTTTTGCTATTTGGGGATCCTCTGATTGTCCGCCAGAGGTGTGGAAGTGTCCGCCCTGGGTGGAAAGTGTCCACGGGTGGTGACAGGCACCAAATCACTTTATTTTCAGGTACAAAGTTTCAATATTTCAGTAAAGGCATATATTAGATGGAATTTCCAATATTCATGGAAGCGAGTGAATTTATTGATGAAAAGAGCCCTATTTACAATTCCGCTTTGTTTGATACTTATTGGGGTGATTGTTACTTCTTTTGTTCTAATGAGTATTAAACCAAGCTCTTCGAATATTTCTCAAGCTCAAAAGCTTGCAGAATACACGAAGCCAGCGGTTGTTCGGATTCTTGGCTACTCTGTGGTTGGTTGGCAGTTTAACAATCCAAATGACCCTGAAGTGGACGCGATACTAAGTCAGTTAAACTACCAATCTGTTGTGGGTGGCTCCGGATCTGGGGCAATTATTAGTTCAGACGGTTATGTTGTTACCAATGCCCATGTGGTAGAAGCGGCCCAGATGGAAGATGAGGATATTGCCAATGCTGCATTTGACCAGCTTGTTACGATTATAGCTGATTATTTTCAGGTGGATTATGATACAGCGTACGAATATATGCTGACTTATACGCAATACACTGGAATTCAAAAAGTAATTAAAGTTATCTTACCAGGCGGAGATATACTTGACGGGGAAGTTAAAAGCTATGGAGCACCGGTCAATGAAGGGAAAGATGTAGCGGTACTTAAGATTGAAGGAAAAAACCTTCCTACATTAAAGCTTGGGAATTCCGACAATATCCAAAATCAGGGTAATATTTGGGTAAGCGGATACCCAGCAGCAGCCGATTCCGATTTGCTGTCTCCTGATTCTTCTCTCGTATCTTCTATGAACGCTGGTCAAATTTCTGCTATAGATAAGAAAACGGAGCAAGGAAGCCCTGTTATACAAATAAATGCCGCAGCTACACATGGTAATAGCGGTGGACCCGTCATCAATGAAAAAGGGGAAATCATTGGCTTACTCACCTTTAGAGGCGATACTGTTAATGGTCAAGAGGTTCAAGGATTTAACTTCTCAGTTCCGGTTAATACCGTTAAGGAATTCACAAACCAAGCGGGGACAAAGAACACTTCTAGTAATACAGACAAACTTTATATAGAAGGGTTAGAGCTTTATTGGGGCGGTTATTACGATAACGCTCTTGAAAAATTTGAAGCAGTTCAGAGACTGTATCCAAACCATTCCGAAATCAAAAAATTCATCACAAATTCGGAGCAAAGATCTGGTGACAGTAAAACCTTGTGGTCCGACTATAAAACCATTTTTTACATTGTTGATGGCTTTGCAGCATTACTGATCTTACTTCTTTTGATATTCACCTTTGTCGGAAAACGGAATCGACCTGTACCCGTACCTGCAACTGTGGGTGCGCCTCAGGCTCCACCATCCCCGCCAACTATACCAGAAAATACCATTCCAAACCTAAACGGTGATGGAAAAATCGACGTCCAGGACATCATACTCGCACTCCAAGAACAACAAAAGAAACAACAGAAAAAAGACGACGAATAAGTGACGGCTCAGCTACAGATTATGCAAAAATGGATGTATAAATGAAGGAAAATGCATAAATGGTGACAGGCACCCTCTCGAAATAGAACGTATAAAAAGCCATAGGAGATAATATCTATTTATAAATGCTATTTTCGAGGGGGAATGTCTTCTGAGAGGTTTATTACGGCTGATTGGTTTCCTCATTTTTGTTTTAGGAGTTTATCTGATTTTTGCTGAGCAAGTATTTTTTGGGGTACTTTCCATTATATTAGCCTTTTTGATTTTCCCTAATCGAAGTAATAGCAAAGGTCACCACTATAGCTATGACAACGATTATAGCAACGATCATACCTACAGTTCAGACAGTGATTCTGGGGGCAGCGACTCCGGCGGAGGCGGCGGAGATTGATAAAGAAACATCCTCCATCACGAGGATGTTTCTTTATTACCGTAATTAGATTTCACAAAGTATATGTGAATAATTAAGGAATTCTATTATAATGGTAATAAATTCATTTTTTCCAAAAGAGTACCAAGAACCCACAAAGGTTGTGTTACACATGATATGGTTGTATTTTATTATTTCCTATGTAATTGGAAGTATTATGTTTGGCTTTCTTATCACGAAAATCTTCTATCGTAAAGATATCCGGATTCAAGGAAGCGGAAATGTCGGTGCAAGAAATGCCGGCCGCCTTCATGGCAAAACAGCCTTTGTACTCATTTTTCTCGGGGATGCACTAAAAGGTGTCCTGGTTATTTTAGCGGCACGCTACCTGCAATTCTCCGAATCTATTCAACTACTAGGATTAGCATTAGCCATTTTCGGTCACATCAAACCCATCACTCTAAAATTTAAGGGTGGAAAAGGGATATCAACCTTCATAGGCGGGATCATAACCTTTGAACCAATTCTTGTTCCTGTAATTATCCTAGGATTCGGGGTTTTCTACCCTTTTCTGAAAAGCTTTACATTAGCAGGTTTAGGGGCATTTCTTTTTATCCCAGTAGTACTCTTTTTAAAAAATAATGATTGGCTAAGTTGCATTATAGCATTAGGTATCATCGCAATGCTTTACGCAGCACATGCAGAAAATCTCAAGGAAAGGCTGAAACCTAATGAGTAAGCACGAGTTCTTTTTCAAAATCGCAACCACAGCTGATGAATTCGAACAAATTCATCGCTTAAACTATCAAACCTTTTCAGAGGAAATACCGCAGCATGAAAAGAATGAGGAACAAAAATTAGTGGATCCTTTCCATGCTGAAAATACATATATCATTTGTATAAAAGAAAATGAAGTGATTGGGATGACAGCAATTCGTGATAAACGGCCATTTTCACTTGATCGAAAAATTGGACCGGTTGAACTATCACTCTCTTTTCCAGTCAATTCACCATGTGAAGTTAGACTATTATCAGTCAAAAAAGAATATCGAAATGGCCGTGTCTTTTTAGGTCTCGCACAGTTTCTCATAAAATACTGCCTAAAGAAAGGATACGATATTGCTTTCATTTCTGGAACAGTCCGTCAATTAAAGCTCTATGGTCAGTTAGGATTCCAGCCTTTTGCTCAATTAACCGGTACAGACGAAGCACTCTTTCAACCCATGTACTTGACGAAAAAGACCTTTGACGAATCGATTGCTGGCAGAATACTTCCACCGACGATTCCCTTTTTGCCGGGACCTGTTCGAATTTCTGAAAAGGTCATGAATGCCTTAAGCATATCACCGATTTCTCACCGCTCCGATCAATATAAAGAGAAAATAGCTAAAGCAAAGGATATTCTTGCTAAATTAGTTAACAGCAAATATGTTCATATTTTTCTAGGGTCTGGGACACTCGCCAATGATGTAGTGGCAGGACAGCTTTCTTTAGAAACTGGCCGTGGGCTCATTTTAGCCAATGGAGAATTTGGCAGTCGTTTGGTTGAACAAGCCAAACGATTCGGGCTCCAATTTGATGTACTTAATAAAGACTGGGGTCAGGCATTCACCCGTGATGAAATTATTTCGAATATCTCGGACACAACCGGTTGGGTTTGGGCTGTTCACAGTGAAACTTCCTCTGGTATGCTGAATGATCTTGGTTTGTTGAAGGAAATATCGGAACAGCATCAACTTAAGCTTTGCCTTGACTGTATCAGTTCTTTAGGAGTAATCGATGTAGATTTAGATGGTGTATTTTTAGCAACGGGTGTAAGTGGAAAAGCCATACGCGCTCTCACAGGGCTTTCATTCGTTTTCCACCAGCATGAGGTACAGGCGTCATATACACTTCCTCAATATCTCGACCTAGGAACATACATGGCGAAGGACAGCATTCCTTTTTCTCAGTCTTCGAATCTATTAGAGGCTCTTCTAACAGCGCTAGAAGATATTAGTAGAGAAACGTTTGAAAAAGTAGTGGAAACACATTCTTTCTTGAAAAATCAGTTGAAACAATTCGGCTTTACAATCATAAGTGAAGAGAACAGTTCACCCATCATTCTCACGATTGAAATACCAAGTTCCCTTTCTTCTGTTGTCATTGGAGATATCCTCTTCAATCATGGCTACCAGCTTCACTACGAAAGTGACTATCTGCAGCGAAGAAACTGGATTCAAATAGCCTGTATCGACCACTACGATAAAGCAGACCTAGAAAAAA
Organism: Neobacillus driksii; assembly: GCF_013409995.1. Taxonomy (GTDB): domain Bacteria; phylum Bacillota; class Bacilli; order Bacillales; family Cytobacillaceae; genus Neobacillus; species Neobacillus driksii. The sequence continues at coordinate 363,008 of NZ_JACCBX010000001.1, read as the reverse complement.
TGACCAACCTCTTAAATAGAGTCATAACCTATGAACAAACTGCCAAACAACAATCACTCGTCACCGGTATATAGCATAGAAGAAAAGTCACTGCCAGTAGAGCCTGAGCAGTGACTTTTCTGTATATCAACTGTCCGCCCGAGGTGGACAGTGTCCACGGCCGGTGCCTGTCACCATTGTTGGTGTCCCTACATTTGCTGTCAGTTCTAATGAAGATTTACGGCTTCCCAAATGCTTTGGTCGGTTATGGCAGTTTTCCCTTCTAGGTCTGAAATGGTTCGAGCTAAGCGGATGACTTTTATTTGGGTACGGTTGCTCCAGTCTTTTTTAGGCGAAAGCTGGTGAATTTTTTTCTGCTGTTCTTTTGTTAACGGGCTTGTTTTTTGCAGAATATCATAGCTGACTCTACTATTGCATATTTCTTTTCCATAACGCTCATATTGCCGAATTCTAGCAGCCTCTACCCTACTTTTAACCACGAATGACGATATCTCTTCTTTTGAAATTTCTCTACCAAGGGTAACAGGTTTTATTGTGAGACGAATATCAAATCGATCACGCAGCGGGCCAGAAATTTTATTTTGATAGTTTTGAACCTGACTTGGCGTGCAGGTACAATAATGTGTATTCGAATCTGCATAGCCACATGGACATGGATTCATTGCCGCAAGTAAGATGAATGTTGCAGGATAGGTAAGAATTGCATGTGTACGGCTAATCGTAATTTTGCCACTCTCAAATGGCTGACGTAGCATATCAAGGGTTTTTTCGGAAATTCTGCAATTTCATCAAGGAATAAGACTCCTCGATGTGCTAATGAAATCTCCCTGGGCTTCGGATAGGTCCCACCGCCAATGATGGAGATACCAGATGCAGAGTGATGAGGATTTCGGAATGGAGGGATATTGGTGTTAGGATAGTGGATTCCACTTAATTGGTGGATGGCGATTATTTCAAGTCGTGCTTCTCTTGACAATGGAGGTAGAATCGATGGAAAGCTCTAAGCAAGCATACTTTTTCCACATCCAGGCGGCCCTGTCATCAACACATGGTGTTCCCAGCAGCAGCCACTTCCATTGCCTTTTTCGTATCCCAATGACCAATAACCTGCTGAAAATCTATGTAGTTACTTTGATGTGAATCAATTTTGTCTGTTTTTGGAGTAAAAAGTGCCCCTCCTCTTCCCTCCAAATTCTCAATCACTTCTCTTAGACTAGAAGTATAAATAATTTCAAGTCCTTCAATCTCGAGGATGGGCTGCTTTTCGTCATACGGCATATAAAGCCTTTTTATGCCCAGTTTTTTAGCAGATAAAACCGCTGGAAGCATGCCTTCTACTGGCACTATCGCTCCGTCCAATGACAGAGCACCAATAAATCCATAGTTCTCAGGAATCGAAATCACCATTTCCTTCAGACTCAATAGCACACCAATCGCCATAGGCAGATCAAACATTGGACCACTTTTCTTCTGTTCTGAGGGTGAAAGGTTTATGATGATTCTTTGGCCATTTATGGTATATCCTAATGATCTTAGCGCAGCACTAATGCGTTCCTTTGACTCCTTAACCGCCGCGTCAGGGAGCCCCACAATTCGAATCGAGTCATTCCCCACAAACGTTTTTACTTCCACATTTAAACGATATCCTTCCATACCTTTTAATCCTATACTCGTTACTTTTGCACACATGGATTTTCCTCTTTCCTTTTAATCATTATAACTTTACTGTTATTGAGTAAAAATAAATCGACTTGTGGTGTTTTTATGTATTCTTCATAACGCTTGGACGCGGGGGCGGGAAAAAAAGAAAGCAGATGTTTGGTGTCCACTAGCTGGGTAACCTCCCTATTTACATACGCGTGGTAGCTGCTCCAAGGGTAGTCTTCTAGCGCAACGACTAGTCCACCCTTCAGGGGATTCAGGTGGATATACTTGCTGACATCGAATTCGTAATCCAGCGAATCTAGTAATTCGGCACCATAGCGTTTTTCAAATACATGTCCGGTAAAATCATATTTCTTATTAAAATACTTGGCAAATTTAGTGTTAAGATGACTCATGATAATGGTTGGTGAGGTGTCTGAGGTTTTAATTTGGAGATGAGTGTGATTGGTCATTAAGCAAAAAGCGTGGAGCGTAAAAGGGAATCGCACCATGGTTTCTTGTAAAAAGCTTAGATATTTCATGCGATCTTCATCATCATAAAAAAGAGTAGATTTGCGATTACCTCTACTAGTAATATGATATTTTGCACCTGGAAACCAAGCACGTCGTTTTCGACCCATATCGGTCACTCCTATTCAAATGGAATTTTAGAATAAAATAGATTGGCTGAGAGGCTAAAACAGAGGAAAAGGATAGCAGAGATTCAAATAATAACATTCGACACCCTTCCCCAAACTCCTTTTTCAAAAACGAAATAAAATACTCACACTAACTGTCCACCTCAGGTGGAAAGTGTCCACGGGTGGTGACAGGCACCAAGTATCCTGGCATGATTCCGGCATTTATGATATCCTTAAAGGACTCTAATTACTCCCTACCAAACATAAACCATTCTTTTTATAGTCCCTTCAACTTTCCCTGCACCCAAGACCTTTATACAATTTGCCAAGACTAAAACGGAGGTTTTAATTTGAAAAAAGTATTAATTATTTTATCTACCTGTATGTTATTGCTGCTGGGTGGTTGTTCGTTTCTCAATGACGCACAGGACACGTTAACGTATATTAATGAAGCAACAGACTATTTAGCGGTTGCAACTGATTTTGCCGGCAATGCCCCAGCTCTTGCGCAACAGGCTATTAGTGACCTCCAAGCTGCTGAAGATTTCCAAACCATGCTTCAACAAATGCAACAAACAGCTGAAGCTTTTAATGAACTGCAAGCACCGGATATTGCAGTTGAGCTTCACCAGCAAATTATTGAACAAAACAGTGCTATCGTCAGTGAAATTGAAACCTTCATGAATAGTTTCCAAGACGGACTGCTTGATCCTGCTATTCTTGAAAATACTGAGTTGTTTCAGACCGTTCAAGATATCACCAGTATTATTGATCAGATTCAACAGCTTGGTGGTGAATAAAAGAAAAACAGGCTGATAAAGTTCAGCCTGGTTTTCCTTTTTTATCGTAATTCTTCAAGCGGACTTAGATAAGTTGAATATTGGAATAGTGATAAAACATAGCATTTGTTTTGTATTTTCTACTCATATCGAAGTGCTTGAATGGGATCAAGCTTAGATGCTTTATTCGCTGGAAATACACCAAATACAACGCCAACTAATAAAGAGAATACAAATGATAACAGGATGACAGGTACAGAATATGCAATTGTCGTTCCTGTTGTTAACGTAAATATTTGGGCACTTACTATCCCAATTCCAACTCCTATTATCCCTCCTAATGAACTTAATACCATCGATTCAATGAGGAATTGAAGAAGAATATTTCTACGTTTTGCTCCAATCGCTTTTCTAATACCAATTTCTTTGGTACGTTCTGAAACGGAAACGAGCATAATGTTCATAATACCAATACCACCAACGATAAGAGAAATAGCAGCATTTCCACCAAGCATTAATGTCATTGTTTCATTGACAGATGTTGCTGTTTCCATTAAATCTTCCTGACTGGATACACTATAACTATCAGCATCACCAACAATTGTATACATGGTTTGTTCGATACGACGTGATGTAAAATTAATCATATCTTCATTTTCTACCTTTACATATACTGATCCAATTTCAGTAGTAGAGGCTAAGCGTTGTCCTGTGCTTAGGGGTACAATAATTGTACTGTCTCCGCTTGTTCCTAATGAACTTCCGACAGATTCAAGAACCCCAACAACTTTATATGACGTTCCGTTCACCTTAACAGATTCTCCCACCGGATCATCGAACCCAAATAATGTTTGTGCTGTGTCTGAACCAAGGACCGCTATTTTTGAATGGTTATCATTATCCAAGTCTGCAATGAAACGCCCTGATTGCAACTGTAAATCACGAACATCTAAATAGGAAGAAGTTGTTCCTATCGTTGACACTTGTGCGTTCGTTTGTCCATTTTTCACGGTTACTCTTCCAGAAATAGTCGGAGCAATGGCTTCCACACCACTGACATCCTGAATTTGACTCGCATCATCTTCTTTAAATGTAACATCCGAACCAGTAACACTTACAGTTAATACATTTGTACCCAGACTGCCAATTTGATCTTGCACTTCTTTCGTTGACCCTTGTCCTATCGCAACCATGACAATAACAGAGGATACACCAATAATAATTCCCAGCATCGTCAGGAATGCTCTTACTTTGTTTCCTTTAATGCTTTTCAGTGCCATCCTGATTGTCTGCAAACCATTCACCCCCATTCTCAAATAATTGACCGTCGTGTATACGAACGACACGATTTGCTCGTTTTGCAACGTCTAAATCATGTGTAATGAGAATAATGGTATGCCCCTGCTCATTTAACAAACTCATAGTCTCCAAAATTTCCTTACTTGTTTTCCTATCTAGTGCACCAGTTGGTTCATCTGCTAGTAAAATAGGAGGCTGTCCAGCCAGCGCGCGCGAAATTGCGACACGTTGCTGCTGGCCCCCTGATAATTGAGTAGGCAAATGGTTCGCTCTATCTACCAATCCTACTTTTTTTAACGCCTCTAAAGCAATTTCTCTTCGTTCCGCCGCTTTCATTCCGCGATAAATGAGAGGAAGCTCTACATTTTCAACCGCTGTTAGCTTTGGAATGAGATTGAAGTTTTGAAAAATAAACCCAATTTTTTCATTTCGAATCGTCGCAAGTTGTGAGCTCTTCATTTTCCCTACTTCTTCATGATCTAACATGTATTCACCTGAATCCGGTCGATCTAAGCATCCAATCATGTTCATAAATGTTGACTTCCCGGAACCAGATGGACCTATGATAGAGATAAAATCACCTTTTTGAATATCAAGGGAAATATCTTGAAGAGCCATTACCGTTTCGCCGCCAAGTTCATACATTTTCTTCATGTTTTTAATTTGAATAATCGGCTCAGTCATAGTCATCATTAGTTCCCTCCTTGTCCGCCGCCTGATGGAGCTTGGCCACCTGATGGAGCTTGGCCACCTGTTGGAGCTCCAACTCCACTTCTTCCTCCTGAGTTTTCACCACGAAAGTTACCACCTGGGAAGTCGCCACCTGGCATCATCATTCCACCTTGAGAAGAATTACCACTAGATTGTTCTCTCGGTATTTGAACAGAATCTCCTTCTGCTAACCCACTTGTAATTTCTACAAACGTATCATTTGAAATACCCGTTTCAACGGTTACCTTTTTTGTTGATTGTGTTGAATCATCTGATGACGCAGGTACTTGTACATATTTTTCGGCTCCACTTGTATACACCGCTTCTACTGGAACGTATATCGCATCCTCTTTACTCTCTATTGAAATACTTGCCTCTGTTGACATACCAATTTTTAAGTTCTTGGGATCTATGATTTGTACGGTTACGTCAAATGTAGAAACTCCATTTGTTGATGTTCCTACCGCTGCTACTTTCGTTACACTCCCTTCAAAGGTTTCATCTTCAAAGGCACTTGCTGTTATTTTTACCGCCTGTCCTACTGCTACTTTTGTAGCATCTAATTCATCAACACTAATCGTTGTTTGCAATGTGCTGTAATTTGTTATGTGCGCAACTATCGCTGAACTTTGCACAGAATCTCCGCTTGCAACAGAAAGACTTGTGATTGTTCCTGCAACTGGGGCCTGTAAGATACTTCCATCTGTAAAAGTTACAAGTGTTGCACCTGCTTCTACAACATCTCCTTCTTTCACACTAACAGTATCGGCTGTTAAGCTGCTTCCACCCGTACTTCCGCCGCTCGAGCTATCTGTACTAACATTACTGTCACCTCTTGTTACAGGTGCTACGACTTCATCTTCATCTTCCATACGAAGAAGGATTGTTCCTTGTGAAGCTCCACTGCCGCTATTCACATTAACGGACGTGATTTCTCCATCATTTGGAGCTGTAACAACATCACCATTTATAAACGTTACTAGTGTGTCACCTTTATCTACTGTATCTCCAGCTGCTACACTAACACTATCTACAACAAGAATTGTATTTGCTGCCGTTACATCTTGATCTGTAATCGCTGTGACTGACCCCGAACCACTAACGGCTACCTCTAATTTCCCTTTTTGTGCTGTTGTTGTTTGTGCTGCTGCCTCAACACTTTGAGTTTGATCCGTATTACCTAATAAAAACCATGCACTCCCTCCACCTATTACAACAATAATCGCTGAAATAATAATCCACTTTTTCAAATTTCTCTTCCTCTCTATTATTGAGTTTGATCCGATTGATCTTGACCCGGCTGGAATTGATTACTACCCGGTGCCATCTGACCGCCGCCTCTTGGGTTCATTTCTGAAAAATCAGGGCTTGTACTTTGGTTATAAGCTAAATACCCCACTCCAATTGCTGCGCACGTACTTATTGTCAAATTTAAAATGAGTAAAATTTTTATTAGACTTGGATTGGTTTTCTCCATACTTTATTCCTCCTTGTTTCATGTTGATAGGCTTATTATGGATTCGGTTCCTTAAACTTTCCTTAAAAAAGTCATATTCTCTAGCAAGTCTGGAAGTATTTTTACCTTTGCAATACGCAAGATGAAACTCTTTAATTAGTTCCCAACGTTTTATTCCTGCGATTCTTGAATGGTATATTCCTCCTTCCTGCTCTAATATCAAGCCCTTAAAAACTTTGTCTAGGTGTATACATTGTCCATTCCACATCGCCTATCATAGGTCTACAATATGTCAGGAATATGTCAGTCTCATTTTTTTAACAATTGACTTCTTAGGTTAATAGAATGTTCCTTTTCCTTTCATAATTTGTTCATATTTATCCCGTACCCTTGATTTAGAATAGTGCCTCTCTCTCTTCTAAAAGAAATATAGGAGGTATATTGATGATAAAAATAATAAAGCTTATCTTGGTTGGGGTTTTAGTAATAACCGGTTTTGTCATTTTTTCGAATAGCAGGGAAACAATATCATCGAAAATAGAGGTTAATACAGCTGTGGTAGAAGAAAAGATTCTATCAGAACAAACCAATGTTTCAGAGGATCATAAAATCGCAGAGGAAATGCAGCTTGACGTACCCTTGCTTAATCAAATGGATTCCCCACGGCTTTATAATGGTTGTGAAGTGACCAGCCTAGCGATGATTCTCAATTATAAAGGGATTTCTGTTACGAAAAATCAACTAGCTCAGGAGATTACTAGAGTTCCATTGCAATATAGTAATGGTGAAAATGGGAATCCAAACACGGGATTCGTGGGGAATATGGAGGATGGACCGGGTTTAGGCGTTTACCATGAACCTATTTTTGAATTAGCGCAAAACTATTTGAATGCAGCCGACTTAACCAATACGTCGTTTGACCAATTAATAGAAGAAGTTGCAAACGGAAATCCCGTTTGGGTGATCACAACTTCCACCTTTGCACCTGTTTCTGCATTTGAAACATGGCAGACACCAGAAGGAACCGTAGACATTACCTATAACATGCACAGCGTCGTAATCACCGGTTATGATTCTACGAATATTTACATTAACAATCCTTATGGTACAAAAAATCAAAAAGTAGACCGGGAAAGCTTTATCCAGGCGTGGGAACAAATGGGGAAACAAGCCGTTGTTCTTTATTAAAAATGGGGTGTCGTTCAAGACACCCCTTTTATAGTTCACGATTATAAAATTGTAAGTAACCTAGTTTCCATGAGATAAATGCGCTGAGTATGACGGCGCTAATCATGAGAATGAAAAACAGCCAGTCGATACGAGACACAGTAATTTCACGGTAGAATATCCGATTTTTTTCGCCGGTAAAGCCTTTTGATTCCATTGCCAGTGCAGTTCTCTCTGCTTTGCGAATCGCTCCGGCAAGAAGTGGAATCACGTATCGCTTCAGCTGTTGCACTTTCTCCGGTATGGTTTTTGCCCGTGCTACACCTCGTACTCGATGCGCATTTTGCAAGGTTTGAAACTCTTCCTTGATTACAGGTAGGAAGAGGTATCCGGCCATAATTCCATATGCGAGCTTTGGCGGCAGCTTACACTGCTGCATTAAACTTAGAAGGAAATCAGTTGGCTTTGTCGTTAACGTAAACATAATCGATAACGTGGCAAAGCTCAACACTCGGAGTCCAAGTGACACTCCTCTTTGAAAGCCTTCAGCTGTCAGCGTCAAAAACCCCCATTGCCATAGGACTGTATCCCCTTCTTGCAGCCGTGGAAAAAGCATGGTGGTCCAGACATAAATCAAAGCGATAAATAAAAATGGTGCGAATAACAAAAGCCATTTCTTAAAAGAAACCCGTCCGAATAGAAAAGTCAACGTCAAGGACCAGAGAATGGTCACTAGCGGTGTAATGGGATCAAAAAATAATGATAAGATCAGGATAGAAATGACGATAGCAAATGCTTTTATACTTGGATTCACCTCATGTAGCGACATGAATCTCTCTCCTTACGATTTCATTTTGCAGCTGTTTTCTAAAAGGCAATTTTAATCTTGCCCGGTTAACCACTTCATGTTTTTCCCACAAGCTCTCAGGTGTCCCGGTGAAAATTATCTCTCCTTTATCTAACACATGAACAGTATCAGCATATTGGTCGACAAGTTCCATATCATGGGTAATCATAAAAACTGCGCCATTTTTTTCATCAAGGACTCTCATAATTTCATAGGCAGTGTTCGCATCCTGGCCAAATGTCGGTTCATCAAGGATAAGCAGGTCCTGTTCATGAACCAGCATGGTTGCTACACTCAAACGACGCTTCTGCCCTTGACTTAGTGAAAAAGGATGGGCACCTGCATGTTTTTCCAGTCCCATTTTTTCAAGAAGTGCTGTAACTCTCGATTTGTCTTCCATGCCAAAGGTAATCTCCTCATAAACACTATCCGTAATAAATTGATGTTCAGGATTTTGAAAAACATAGCCTAATGCCTGAAATAAATCTTTCTCCCTCCATTTGGAAAGTGGAAGTCCTTTAAAATGAATCTCACCTTGCGTAAGAGGATATAATCCGGCTAAACATTTTGAAAGAGTTGTCTTGCCTGAACCATTTGCGCCGACAAGTGCTGTCAGTTCTCCTTGTTGAATACGTAGATTTATATTTTTCAAATAACCACGAGCAGAAATGCTGTTTACTTCCAGAATGGAATCCTTTTTGGTAATAGTCTTGATTTCTTTTTTAAAAAAAGCAGCTGTATTCTCCAGCCCTGAAAGGAGTTCATCATTACACAGCGGAAGTCTCTCCCCTTTAAACAAGCCAGCACTCTTCGCCGTCATTCCCACTTCAACTACCTTTGGCAGCCAAATTCCTTCCTTTTGCAGGTAAGGAGCAAATTCTCCAAAACATTGTTCAGGACTGCCATCGAAAAGAATTCCGCCGCTAGAATCCAGGACTAGACAACGATCAATCAACTCGATCCAATCATTAAGCTTATGTTCAATGACGATCAGCGTAAACGGATGCTCTTTATTTAAACGAGCAATCGTCTCCACCAGCTCTGTGCTAGACAGCGGGTCAAGGTTTGCTGTCGGCTCATCGAGGATGATAACCTCAGGCTGGAGAGCCAAGACACATGCAAGCGCAAGCTTCTGCTTTTGACCTCCAGACATGGTATGGATTGTCGTCCTTTTTTCAGCCAGCAAGCCTACCATTTCAAGTGCAGTATTAATCTTAGCTTCCATTTGCGACCGTGGTACATGGAAATTCTCCAGGCCAAACGCAACCTCTTCCTCAACCGTCAGCATGCAGAATTGGCTTTCGGGATCTTGAAAAACAATCCCGATTTTTTGGTTGAGTTCACCGGGTTTAAAATCATCCAGAGTTTGACCCTCAAAAGTAAGGCTCCCTTTCAATTCACCATCAACTGCTTCTGGATATAACTTGTTGAGGCAGTAGGCAAGCGTGCTTTTTCCAGAACCGCTCGGACCTAATAATAAGACAGATTGATTTTTTTCAATTGAAAAGGTTAGGCCGGTAAATATATTGCTATCTTCATAGCTGAATCCCAGTCCGTTTGCCTTAATCTGAGGTTCAAACGGTGACATTTCGCTTATGTTCCTTTCCTAATGGAAAACTGTTTAAGGCTCCTGTTTTTGCAAGACCTTCACTTAAATATTTGCCAAGTAACCCTGCCAGCAATGCTCCACTTAGTACCCGAACAAAGAACATCGCTGTTACATAACCCGGTGAAAGGGCAGCAAACCCGGAAACAAAAAAGCCCCAAGCAAAGCTAAAAACGGACGAACCCATCCCCGCGGCCATTAGAACCCAGGTGGAATAATTCTTCCACTTTGTGGCAGCAAAGACCGCTTCTGCACCTAAACCTTGAATCATTCCAGAGATGATTAATTGTGGTCCAACGGCATTACCTAACATAACCTCAACGGCAGCAGCGACTGTTTCTGAGAGAAAGGCCGCTCCTGGCTTGCGGATAATATAAGCGGCAATAATCGAGACAATAAACCAAATTCCAAAAATAATATCATAGCCAATCAAGCCGAACAGGCCGAAAAGGACATTACCTAACTGAAGAAACAGTAGATAGACTACTGCAAAAACCACGGCAAGTACCGATAAAACAATGATTTCTCGGAGCTTCCATTTTGCGAGCATTTATTTGTCCCCCTTTTTCGAAGGGCTGTTGGCAGACATCGCAACAGTCATGACAATATGAGTTGAGTCGCTATCGTGGGCACCTTTAAAGGCATCCTCCAGCGTTTTGAACACTTTGTTTGCATCGCCGTCTAGTCTCGAAGCATAGTGAACACCTTTTGTAAAAGTTCCCTGATCTTGGGCAAGTTTACACTGGTCCATGATCACGTTCATATATGTAGGAATTCCCATTGGGTATAGGGCAAATTGGACTGCTACATCCTGTTTGATTTGCAGTGATTTTTCCTCATTTAGTCGATCAGAGTTTTCTGACAGGTAGACATCACCAGCTGAATCTCCCGGACAGCCGTTTGAAAACGTAGCCTGCAGGACAACATGATCACCGTTTTTGGACGACTCTAGAAAAATAGCTTTCACGACATCGAATACATGTTCAGAACGGCCTCTAACACATGTGCTGACATCATCGGTTTCCATCCATACCTTTGAAGTATTCACTTTCTCTAAAGCTGATAGAATAATATCTACAAACCTATCAGACATCGGATAAATCGAAAAACGCGCCCCTGTAATTTCACTTGTACCGCAAAAATTAGTCATCGTACATTCCCCCATTTTGGATTTTTGGCAACAAAAAAACTGCATCCCATGGGGGAATGCAGTCGAATCCTATCAACGTTGACTTCACGATAATCTTCTCCTGCACTTCCCCACGCTAGTATTATCTAGATCGGGTCATAAGGGTCGGACAACGTCCTCTCAGCCAAAAAGCTCCCCTAGTGCAAAAACCATATGCGATTTTCATTGTTGCCTTAATAGTAAGATAAATTTTCCAGCTTGTAAAGAGAGTTGTTTGATTGGTGTTTAATTGGTGTTTAATTGGTGTTTAATTGGTGCCTGTCACCGCTCGTGGACACTGTCCATCTCAGGCGGACATTCATGTACTTTTTTGAATAATATGGTAGTAAGTACCTTATGTAGATTGGGGGTAGATAGATGGGGCTCTGGGATTTTTTTGCGGGTAAGTGCGCATTTTGTAAGAGGAGGGTTAGACCTTTACGAAGTTATTTCGATGATCAGGGGAAGGTGATTAAGGTTTGCTCGCATTGTTCTGAGTATGCTGAGCGCAGGGCATTTAGGAAAAGAACTTGATTTTAGTTCTTATAAAAAAAGTGGAAAGAGTATCGATACTCTTTCCACTTTTTAAACATATTAATTATTTTCCCTTACTTGGATTGACGGTAAAGGTTAATTTTGTTTCAGCCTCATGGTAGCTTGATAAGAAACCATTATTGTTTTTATCTTTAGCTAAAACAATGATTGTATAGGTTCCAGGCAATTTAGGCGTCCATGAAACTGTGCTGTTTACTCCATAATCCTGTAAAAGAGTAATATTTCCCTTTTCATCTTGGAGTAAAAAGCGATATACAGCATATCTGCTTCCTTCTGAGACAGCAGTGAACTTGTGTAGATTCCTAAATGCATGGTTACCCGTCACATTAGAGATAACGCTGACTTTCGTCACTACTTCATCAGTAACGGTTACTTGAGCATCTGTACTTTCATTTTTGGAAGCATCTGCAGCAGTTACATGAATCACTACACCTGCTACCTGCTTTGCAATGGTAATTGTGAAATTGCCCTCTGCATCTGCTTTAGTTGTGCCAATTTCTTTACCATTAACCTTTGCTGTTACATTTGCGCCAGGTTCTGCTTTTCCACTAATAGATAGGTCATTATCGTTAACCCGGTTTACAACTGGTGCTCCTGGTGCGGTAACGTCAAGAACGGTAACTTCTGCTGCTTCACTAACATTGCCTGCAGCGTCAGTGGCAGTCACAAGTAACTTCGTACCTGTATTTTGCACAGCAATAGCGATTGTGAATTTGCCCTCGGTATCTGCGGTGGCCTTACCGATTTCTACTCCATCCACTTTAGCTGTTACTACAGAATTTACTTCAGCAGTTCCGCTAATTGTTGTGTCTTGATCTGTTACACCATTTATAAATGGCACTTCTGGTTTACTAGTATCCGTACCAATCAATTCTTTCGTATCTCTCACACGGATACGTGTACCGTCTGCAAATGTACCAGACAGACCTACTGCTTCAAGTGTATCGCCAACTTTAAGATCAGGGACTGGACCGCTTTGGTTCACAATGTAACCGTCAGTAAATACTAATACATCACCAGAACCATCATTAATTACATAAGAGTTAGCGTCAAAAATCGATACCACTTTACCTTTTACCTTCACAAGCAATCCTTGGTTTGCGTCAGATGTCGCTGTGCCTGTAGGTACTACTTTTGGTTGTAAAGGTTCGCCGGTACCTATTTTTATAACATCCTGATTAAAGCTAGTAAACTCAATTTCTTTGTTTCCGTCAAAAGTAATAATGTGTCCGTAGATTCGAACTTTATCACCTGGTTTAATGCTATCTGCCGGAACTTCTTGGAATGCCATAATTCCGCCAGTTTCATCTTGTACATAGAATGCATCGAAGAATACTCCTGCACCTGTTGTAACAGTTCCTTCAATAACAGTTTGAGAATCATCTGCTAACTTACGTGCATCGCCAATTTTTGTTACTTTTGTTCCGCGTCCTGCCAGCCAGTTAATGGCATTTAGGGAGAACTCGTCATTTCCTTTTGGCTCGTATGATTCATCAATTTGCTTATCATTGAAAATGTTCATACCAGAAACGATAATACGTCCATTTTCTCCGATTTCTTCTGATGCAATTAATGGAATTGCTGAACCGCCAACCGCGTCAGATACTGCGTCATACGTGTAGCCGCCCTTAATATTACCTTGATAAGTGGTTTCATTTCCTTTTGCTAAAATCGTAACCTTGCCGCCATCCGTTAACGGTTGGTTATTAGCTGCCGATAAACTTGTTCCACTATAGTAATCTAAGAATGATACGCGGTCCGTAATATAATTTGAAACTAAGCTTGGGAATACGCGGACTGCAAATGGGCTTACCTTTGGATCACTCCAGAAGTTACCTTCTTTACTATCATCAAATACTCCATCATTACCCATACGAATCGTTGAACCAATTTCCCCTAATAAAGAGTTGTTGATTGTAGGATCTGTGCTGTTATTGCTCTTTCCTGCAAACAAGACGGAGCCGCCATTTTTTACAAATTTGGCAATCGCTGCACTCTCATCTGCTGTAAACGCATTTCGATTGTGTGTAATGACTAAAACTTTTACAGTGCTCAATACTGCATCCGTAATGGTTTCTTTGTTTTCAACAACTGTATACCCTTCTTTTTGTAAAAGAACGGTAAAGGCTTTAAGGTTGTCTTTGTACGTTCCACCATCTGAACTTGTGTTTTCATTGTTGTGTTTCGCGTCGATCATTACTTTTAATCCTAGTGGCTCTTTTACATTAACATCTAGGGTAAACTGGTGCGTCCCATAATCAGACGAAGCCACAGCGATTAATTTGTGATCGCCTTTTATTGTGTTGTTCCACGTAAAGCTTGCAGTTCCAACACCCTTCGATACGATGGAAGAAAGCGTTTGTGTCCCAATAAGGTTCGCTTCTTTTACCTCATCGTAGTAAAGATTTACATTTACATTTTGTACACTTTGTGTTCCGTTATTGCTTACACTTGCCTTTAAAGTAGCTGGATTGCCTTCAAAAATAACTTCGCCCTCAACGTCGATTCCGTTCACACGAACGTCAACTGCTTCTTCTTTTGACCAGATTGGAGCAGAGTACATTCTTTCACCATCTGCTTGTGTTACTCGAACAACAAACCATTGTTGTCCGCCAGCCACATTGTAAGATGGTTCCCATGTGAAATCTTTTGTCATTGGCGAATATGAATCAACAACCACGCCGCCATTTGTGACTAATTCTACTTTTTCAACTCTATCATCAGATTTATAATCAGCTGCTAAGTAGTTATACTCACTCATAGAGCGATCTTCAGCAACTAAGTCGCTTCCTGAAATCTTGAACTTCAAATCCTTGCTATCTACAGTTGAACCCATGTAGTAGTCGTTTGCTAACACATCTAGTGTAAAGTTTGGATCTTCTACCATGTAGACACGCATATTACGCATTGAGTGTAATAGAGACGCTTGTGTAAGATCGTCAGCTACGATTACTGTACGTGCCATGGTTTGTCCCCATGTACCTTCATGGTTATCTTCACCATAAGTTGGAGCAACCTGCCATCCTAAATCTAGTACAGAAAAGAACTTCTTCTCAGCGTTCGCATATGCATAGTGTCCTGAACCATTACCAACTTCTAGCATGGTGAACAGTTGGTCCACTTCTTTGTTATAAGGTTTAAAGTTGTTGAATGCATTGTTTGACATGTCTGGGTGGTTAAACTGACCCACGATATCATCGTATGTCATTACCCATGCATAATATTGGTTTAAATCTTGGTATTGCTTGCCGTTAATATTACGATCGATAAAGTTCTCTGATCCAAAAATATTGGAATGTCCCCATGTGGTAGAAGTCATTTCAAATGCTGGGAAAACGACATATTCACCATTTTTCGTGTTCTGATCAGCTAAATCCTTTGTTAACTGCCAGTCTGAACCGCCTGTACGTTCTTGCATACCATCACGAACAACTGTGTCCTGACCAAGTAAGGTTGGATCGATATCGTGTGAATGGTCAGAGAAAGCAAACCAGTCATATCCGTATCTTTTACCAGCAGCAACCGCAGCTTCTGGACTGCCTGCACCATCATGTGAAATATTGGTATGGTTGTGAGTAGTTCCACGGAAATGCTGACCGCCAGTGAACCGAGGAACAGATTCAAATGTCCATTCTTTCGTACCTTTATTACCTTTAGAGTCAGTGGCTTCTACTTTTACAGTATGAACACCGTTTACAAGGTCTTGCTCAGGTGTAAATTTCACTTGCTTTTTGCTGATTGTTGCGTTTGTTACTTCTGCTCCATCAAACCAAATCTTAACAGTTGTTGTGTCTACTTCACTTGGATCTTCCATAACAACTGAAACTTCTGGTCGAGGGCTTTCTACCCTAGTACCATTTTGAGGAGTTTCGCTTAGGAATTCTGGTGCAAAAGTGTCTGCGACCACAGTTACTTGATGCGGCGCACTTACTGTTCCAGAAGTTTGCGTCTTTTCTCCTGATTTTGCTTCAATATAGTATTCAAAAGAATTGGCAGGTACGTTAGCTTTAGGAAGAGTAACAGTATAACGACCTTCTGTAGTGGAAGTCATTGGAAGTGCCGTAAATTCTGTTGTATCTTTCGCACGGTAGTATGCAGTAACAGACTCTGCACCGCTTGCGATCGTTACAAACTCAATGTTTGTATCTTGGAACACTTCAGTTAATGGAGTGTGGCTCAAGTTCAACATCGCTGTGATATCTTTGACGTCACGCGGGAATACTTGATATCCATTGACGTGTGTAGCATTTGTCGTGTACTGCCCAACAATACCAGTAATCGAATAATTGTTACCAACCACAAGATCAGTATCAGGATTAATTCCTGTACCACCCATTACCCTGATAGTAGTTGATTTATTATTTTCATCCACCAGTGTTACATTGTAATTGGCTCCGGTAGCTGCAACAGCAGATACTTTACCGCTTACTTTTACAAGGCTTCCCTCAAGAGGCTCAGCCACTGTAAATGTAGTTAAATCAAGAATGGTTATATCCTTTACAGCTGGAATTGGATTTCCTTCGCTTACTTTAACAATTGCTGTAGGTTCAAACTCGGTTAAACCATTATAAACAATAACTTTACCAGTCACTTTTAGTTTGTCGCCGCGTTGAATAGTAAGTCCTGAATCAAAGCTTCCAAATACGTTGATACCGCCAGTTGCATCTTGGATATAGTAGTTATTTTTCTGAGTTCCAAGAATACCATTTTGTACGGTTACTACACCTTCAACAGTATAAAAATTGTTTAGATTCAGCAAAATTCCTTTAGAATCTGTTGCTTTTACCTCATTTAAAGGTGTAACAACATCTAACACAGCTTTTTCAATCGCGACAGGAACACTTTCTAACATAGTTCCTTTATCACTAGTTGTCTTCTGTGTAACATACACTTTATCAGGAGCATTGTTAATCGTAATATTGAAATCTCCCGTAGAGCCTGCTTTTACTTCAGTTGTAGTTAATTTTTGAGTAGCAGCTTCATCAGCATAAACATTGATTATCGCTTCCTTAACCACTGCACCAGCGCCGCCGATTAAAGTTCCTTTCCCTGCGTTAACCATATAGCTTAGCTTATCAAAAATAACATTGCTACTCGGAGCCGCTTTATTAATTTGAATAGCAGCACTTTCATCAAGTTCGGTCTGTTTAGCAGCAATAAAAACGGCTGTCAATGCTTTTTCAGAATTGAAGCTGATGTCAAAGGAACCATCTTCTTCCGCTGTTACTGTTGAAAGAGGAGTTCCCTTGGTTGCGGTTTCATACACATTAATAGTCGATTTCCCTTCAACTGCTTCAGGTCCTCCTGTTACCTTAACGGAAGTCCCTTCTTGTAAAAATTGAATATTATAACCCTTCGGCTGTAAACTAATCTGTGGAACCATTGGTTTTTCAGGAGTGCTTGCAGTGTTTTTAGGCACTGGTGCTACTGCAACAAAGTCCGTCTTGTTGTCATTGGAATCCCAAGCATTTCCTTTACCTGCAGCAGGTTCTGTATTAGCGTACGGTCTACGTTGAACGCTCTTTGTAGCAGAAGGTGCTGGAGTTGGCCCAGTTCCCTCGTATGCGCTTGCAGTAGTACCAAAACCTACATAATCAACTTCTACTGACTCATGGTTTACTAATTTTACTTTCCCTGCACCAGCAGCCATTGCAGTCGAACCTGTTGCATCAGGAGTTGGTAGATCTACTCCGTTAGCTCCGCCGCCTTGTGAAATTAAATAATAACCATAAGCTGGAATCTTACCAGATAGAGGTGTACCAGTCCAGGTAGTACCTCCTGCAGAGGCATACTCAACTTTCCATCCGTCTAATGAAATTGCTTGGTCAGTTGGGTTGTATAACTCGATGAAGTCTTTATTTAAAGGAGCTCCACTGTTACCCCCACCGCCATAAACTTGAGAGATTACTACATGACTTGCTTGTTCCGCATAGGCTTTCCCCATTAAGCCGCTCGGCAAAAAGGTGCTAACTAATATGAGAAATGCCATGAATGTGCTTGTCCAGCGTTTAAATTCTTTCCCTTTGCTAAAACTCATCTCTCTACCACCCTTTTGTTTATTTAGCTATCTTTTTCTATTACTTACTTTTAGAAAAAAAGTCTCCTCTCTCTCAATTAATCTATTGCCCTATTATTCTACAAAATTCTCACCAATATAGGAATAACCAAAATCATGTAATTATACTGATAATTATAATTTATGTATACAAAATCCAAAGGAATGTGATTATATATAGGAGGATTCTTAGTTTATAAAAATAGAACTCAGGGGGGCTGTATAGTGATTTCTTGTTTCGACAAAAAAGAACAAGTTTTGAAATTTCTTCTTAAACCAAATAGATTACTTAATTATATTGCTATTTTAGCCATGCTAATGATGTTATTCCCCTCATCCGCACATGCACATGCATATAGCGCAAGTTATACAACTATAAAGATGGATCAGGATAAAACAGAATTTATTTTTTCTATTGATTCCTTGTCAATTATTGAATTAATAGAGGGTATTGATAAAAATAAAAACAATGAACTCGAAAAGTCGGAAGTAAAAGAGGGAAATCATGAATTAGAGGAACTTGTTCATCACCATTTAACACTAGACCTAAACAATCGTCAGCAAGAACCTGCATTGGACAGAATGGTCCTGGAGAAAAAGGAAGATAAGAATTTTTTAAGCTATCATCTAACTTTTCCAGCTTTTTCGGCGGGAGACACCCTCAGCCTTAATGATGGCCTATATGTAAATGATCCAGATACCAATTACGTTAACTTAATTTCCTTTGAGTTTGCTGGTACGACTGGTCAGGCGATTTTACAAGGAAAAGAGCGAACTTGGACAATTCTTTTGGCTGAAGCACAGGAGGAGCAGCTAGAAGAGGGACAAACGTCCCAACCTGAAGAGAATCAACCACAACAGGAGCAATCAGAAGCAACTCCTCAAGTAGAGACTTCTAATTCCTCATCCTGGTTTTCCTTTTTCAAACTTGGAATGCTCCATATCTTAACAGGCTATGATCATCTATTATTTCTATTAGCCTTACTTTTGAGAAAACAAACGTTCAAACAATACGCAGCAATCATTACGTCGTTTACGATTGCACATAGTATTACCATAAGTCTTGCTGTTCTAGGTATTATCACATTGCCTTCTCGATTTGTTGAATCTGTCATTGCATTTAGTATTGTGTACGTTGCGCTAGAAAACATTTTTAGAAAAGAAATCCGGCACCGCTGGGGCCTTACCTTCTTATTTGGATTAATCCACGGACTTGGATTCGCAAATATCTTAAGGGAAATGAATATCCCGAAGAGTGATTTGGCCGTTGCACTCGTAAATTTCAACATCGGTATTGAAGTCGTTCAGTTAGCGCTAGTACTATTAGTTCTTCCACTACTAACCTACATGTTCAAGCTCCAATCATCTAAAATAATTATTAAAATCGGATCCACAATAGTAGCTGCATTAGGAGCATTTTGGCTCATAGAAAGACTATTCTCATAAGCAATATCAATAAAGGCTTACCGTTATTTCCTATGACTAAAGGAAATAACGGTAAGCCTTTATTTTTTTATGCACTTGCTCCACCTTTAAAGCTGTCATATCATGAAAAAGATTATACAATAATGTATAAATGGTGACAGGCACCGAGAAAGGAGGTCAATCCTACAATGGAACTTAATGGCGTTTCTAGATCTGTTTGCCCGCTCGATTGTCCGGATCAGTGTGGTTTGCTGCTGCATAAAGAGGATGGAAGGATTGTTAAGGTTGAGGGTGATCCGGAGCATCCGGTGACGAAGGGAAATATTTGTAATAAAGTTCGGAATATGGCGGAAAGGATTTATGATGAAACCCGTCTGAAATATCCTATGAGGAGAATTGGAGCTAAAGGTGAGGATAAGTTTGAACGGATTAGCTGGGATGAAGCCATAGCTACAATAACTTCCAAGTGGAAAACACTTATCGAATCAGACGGTCCAGAAAGTATCCTCCCTTATAGTTTTTATGGAAACATGGGACTGCTGAATGCGGAGGGGATGGACCGCCGATTCTTTCACCGTATGGGAGCATCACAATTGGACCGGAGTATCTGTTCTTCTGCTGGCTCTGTTGGGTACAGATATACGATGGGCGGCAGCTACGGAATTGATCCAGAAGATACGATTCATTCCAAGTTGATAATCTTTTGGGGGATTAACGCGGCTAGTACGAATATGCACCAAGTGGCACTCGCTCAGAAAGCCCGCAAAAACAACGGCGCTCAAATTGTGGTTATTGATGTGCATAAAAACCAAACTGGAAGATTAGCAGATTGGTTTATTCCAATTTTACCAGGGACTGATAGTGCTCTCGCTTTAGGAATCATGCATATTTTATTTGCTGAAAACTTGGTGGACTCCTCCTTTTTACACCAATATACAGTTGGATATGAGGAACTTCGCGAGCATGTTATTCAATATGATCCTATTACAGTATCAGAAATTACAGGTGTTCCTGTTGATGATATTTATAAGCTTGCTAGAATGTATGGGACTATCTCGCCTTCTTTTATTCGGATTGGCAACGGTCCGCAGCACCATGACAATGGCGGTATGTTTGTCCGAACGGTTTCATGTCTTCCAGCATTGACAGGTCAATGGCTCATCAAAGGCGGCGGTGCCATAAAAGGAAATTCAGGGTATCTAACGACCAACACTACAAAACTGCAGCTTCCAAGATTACTGAAAAATAAACAGACGCGGGTAATTAACATGAACTTGCTGGGAGAAGCTTTGTTAACAGTGGATCCGCCAGTAAAATCACTGTACGTATACAGTTGTAACCCTGCGGTAGTTGCTCCTGAAGGGAATAAAGTCAGAAAGGGTCTTGAGCGTGACGATTTATTTGTTGTGGTTCACGATTTATTTTTAACAGAGACCGCCAAATACGCTGATATACTACTTCCTGCAACATCGTCTTTTGAGAATACAGATATATACACTTCCTATTGGCACCATTACATGCAGATTCAGCAGCCAGTCATAGAAGTCTATGGAGAGTCAAAATCCAATGTGGACGTTTTTCGTCTTTTGGCCAAAGGAATGGGCTATGAAGAATCTGCATTCGAAGATACAGAAGCAGAAATGATCGCACAAGCACTTAATCAACCAGCCAATCCGTATTTGCAAGGAATGGATTATGAAACATTAGTAGAGAAACAGTTTATAAAAGCGGCGGTAAGGCCACTGTTACCAGGCAAGTTGCGAACACCTAGCGGGAAAATTGAATTGTACTCAAAGCGGATGAAAGCAAATGGATATCCTCCACTGCCAACTTATAATCCTTTAGTCATTGACGGAGAACATCCTTATCAATTTATTCCTGCACCCAATCATAATTTCTTAAACTCTACCTTTTCAAATAATCAAAAGCACATCAGCCTTGAAAAGGCACCTCGATTATATATGAATAGCAAGGACGCTAAGGCTTCTGGTATTGAAGATGGTGACCAGGTTCGGGTCTGGAACCAGCGTGGCGAATGTCTGTTAAAAGTGAGTGTAGGCGAAAATGTCCTCCCAGGAGTAGTCGTCACCCAAGGACTCTGGGCGGATTTAGAAGGTACAAAACAACTCGTAAACACCCTAACTCCAGATAGAATCGCTGATATGGGCGGCGGCGCCACCTTCTTTTCTGGACGGGTCAGCGTCGAAAAAATATACAGTGATGTATAAATGGTGACAGGCACCGCCTTTTGGCGGTGCCTGCTTTCATAGTGACAGTTCTCCCACATTTTGAAGTGTCACACCTGTTTCTTCTTTATTTTTTTCTACTTCAATGGTTCCTGTAGTTAGTCGAATGATATTTTGAAGGACACCTTTTAATTTTTTCTCGTGTACAACGACTTCACCTAAGATATCTAATGTAGATACTTTGGTGCGTAGAACCTCTTCACTTACATCGTCATCAAGGAAAAGCTGGCCTTTAACAATGAAAGTAGCTGGCTGGTCTAAGGCTAGGAATTGGTCGTTTGACCATACTTCTTCCCCTTCAATTAAGATAAAGTTGTTTTCGTAGGACAAAACTTCTGTTTCCAGCAGACTTAATCGTTCATAAACGAGGTCCTCGACTTCCTCGTGACAAATGATAACAGAAGTAGAATGAATTTTTTCCACTGCTTTTGTTAGCGTTTCTCTAGAAACATCGCTCTCTATAATAACCGGTTTATTGGTAAACCACTTTTTCTGTTGGAATCTCCGAATCGAACGTGCATTTAAGCGCAGCGGTTTACCCAAAACCTCATATCCAGCAGGAATGACTTCCACTTTACAGGTTGTTAAAGAAGCTGCTTTTTTATATAAATAAGCTTCTTGATTTTCAAAGATTTCGATCTTCCCATTCACTTCTAACTTATTAATTTTCTCATTAAATAAATCTAGATTCAGCTCCTGCGCAAAAGTTAACAATCCATTTACAACTAGAAATAAAGGTTCATCTACTGATTGTAAAAAGGAATTCGTCAATGTAAATTTACCGTTCTCTAATCTTGGCGGGGCACTATGATAGGTTTCAACTGCTCCGTTATTTTTTGTTAACATGCTGCCGGCGACTCCAGATAAATGTGCAGGGCAGTACACTTTTCCATTTACCATCAAGTTTAAATTCCCTGCTTGAATCTGGTCCGGTTGAACATTCCGATCAATAATTACCACACCATTTACTAAAAGAAGGACTGGGTCAACAATGGAGGACAGATAGTTTTGATCCAGATTTAGAACTCCGTTATACAGGCGGTAACCAGATGGTACCTCTAAGCTCGACCCGATATTTCCAATATTTAAGCGAGTAAGGAGATGCGCATTTTCTTTCCCATAAAGAACGAGACCGACATTTTCAATCCGTTCTACACCTTTAATACTCTCTTCCGTAGCGTTAACCAAATTTAGTAATCCCACATTTCCAATTCGTTGACTCATTATATTTCCTCCTCTAAAATCGTTCTCAATCGCTTAATAGCAAGATGAAGCTTATATCGTACCGTTGAGGCCGGAACCCCCAACTGACCGCCAATTTCCTGACTGGATAGTCCTAACCAATATCTTTTAAAAATTAAATCACTTAAATCCTGTGGCAAATGTCTAAGTAAATCGGTTATTTCTAGGTGACTGACACCCATCTGCTGGATAGGAAAATCCAAGTCTTCCTCCCACTGTGTCAATCGTTGTTCTTTCCGGCGGTCATCGATCAACCTGTTTTTCATGACCCGAAAAAACCATGCTCGCTGCTTATATTCCGGCAGGCTGAGCAGCTCTGGTTCATTTAGCGACTTGATCATTGCGTCCTGAACGAGGTCATTTGCCTCCTGCCCATGCCTTGCAATGGAACGGGCAAAACGGAAAAGATCATCTTTTAACTTTTCATATAAATCACTCACTTCGACCTTCAAATTGACCACTCACTTTTATTCATTTTTTAATTCTTAGTGAAAATCATGTATTGCTTTCAGCTATTGTCTTTGCCGCTTTCATGTAGATAACGATTGAGGAAAGAAAAGTGTTGGAATTTTTTAAAAGAATTTTTAAAAGTGGATTTTTCTATAGATTAATATTGATGGAAGTTGGTGCAAAGAAAAAAGACAAGTTCCATATTTATATGGTCCCTGTCTTAATGGATTACTTACGATCTAACTCTAATGGTCTTAAATTCGCTTCAATATCTGCACGGCGGGGTTCCAGAAATGGCGGAAGTGCCAGCTTTTCCCCCAATGTTTCAATAGGTTCATCCACATCGAAACCTGGAGTGTCTGTTGATAATTCAAAAAGGATATGATTTGGTTCACGGAAATAGAGTGCTTTGAAGTAATAACGTTCCACTTTACCTGAATTCATGAGACCCGATGCAGCGATTTTCTGTGCCCAATAGTCATATTCTTCCTCATTCGGAACACGAAAGGCCACATGATGAACACTTCCCCGGCCTGGCCGCTCCCTAGGCAAATCCGGTCTCGTCTCGATATGCACCTCTGCTCCAGAGCCGCCTTCACCTGTTGTAAAAACCAGAATATCCGGGAAATCCCCTGCAAGTGATGGATATGTGCCAGCCTGTGTAAAGCCCATTACTTCAGTTAATACTTTAATCGTTTTGTCCGGGACACCAACCGTTAAGGTCACAGGACCCAAGCCAATGATGGCATGCTCTACTGGGACATCAGTTTTGTCCCAAGGAACACCCGCAGCAACTCCTTGTTCATCGTTATCTGCCACTAAAACTAAACGCGTACCCTCATAATCCTGAAACGCAAGGGAATCACGATTGTTTCTCTTCTCAATCTGCCCGTGTTGAATCCCAAACTGCTTAAAACGTTCTGTCCAGTAGTGGAGCGCATCTGTGTCCTTCACACGCAGTGACGTAGATGAAATACTGCCTATTCCTGGGTAGGTATGTCCCAATCCAGGAATATCAAAGAATGTAATCTCAGTCCCTGGACTACCCTTCGCGTCACCATAAAATAAATGATAAGATTCTGTATTATCTTGGTTGACTGTTTTCTTGACCAGCCTCAAACCTAAAATCTTTGTATAAAACTGAAAGTTCCTCTCCGCCTTACCCGTTAAGATCGAAACATGATGTAAACCTAACAGCTTCATTTAATGACCTCCTAAACGAACTTCATTAGCGCATAATTATCTCGAATTCGAGATAATTATACCTGAAAATGGTTCCCTCCGTCAATATCAGTGAATCAAACAGATATTACTATCCACGGAGGGAGTGTTGTCACCCTGTTTACTGGTTATAATTCCACACAATTTTCCATTCGTCTTTTTCTTGAACAGCAAAGACTTCTTGTTCCAGGTCAAAGTTTCCATATGTTCCCTTATAGGTTTGGGTCACAAGAATCTTATAAACGTTTTCCATGGATGGTCCTGTTTCGGACAATTTCCATTGATCAATTTTTTCGGGTTCACTCATCACAAAGTCAAACGTTTCGACGCCAAAGTGGTTCATGAACACATGGGCCCTGTCTTGTATATAATGCCCTTTTTTGAATCTTTCCTTCATAGTTGAATGAAAAAGCTCCCAGGACGAAGAAAATTCCCCCTCCTGTTCAAACAAATAAAACTCCTCCACCACAGCAGCTGCCTCTTCATCGGGCGATAACCAAGCACCCCTTATTAGCATAAAAACAGTAACGATACAGACCAGCAGCACCATTCCCATTACAAAACCTTTAAGCGACGCGGATTTCCTAGACATGTACCTCTCCTTTAATACAGACTCCCCATACTAAAGACTATGTCCAGCCTCGTCCAAATATTAATAAGTTCGGGTTCAGATTCGACCTACCTGTCCGCCTGGGGTGGACAGTATCCACGAGCGGTGCCTGTCACCATCATCGACCATCCTCATTGTAACCATCAGCGAAATTGATTCTCGATATATTCTAGTTCTTCCTGAGGGGTCAGTAGACGGGTGGCTTTGCCGATGTTTCCGTTTTGGGAGGACCAGATGCGGTTGTGAGCGCTTACGGCATTACTGAAGTCTTTTCGGATCCACGGTTCTAAGATTGCTAGGAGCATATCTTTCGTACTTCCATTTTGGAAGTCCTTATTTTTTATTACATTAAATAATGTCTGAACTTTATCGGCGGTGATTTCGGAGGCACCCCATTTTTTGTCTGCCTCCACCTTCTGATGTGTCATATTGTGAACCTCTTGTATTAGTTCCGCATTAGTCATCGTTTCATATTCCTCCGTCACCTTACTTGCTACAGGGGTCTCAAAGCTTTTATCGATTTTTGTTTGTGCCTCTTTCGCAGCAACGGGATCATTTTTCTTCACATTTAATTCTAGCCCGCGGTCTTCAGTTAAATAAAAATAGGCCCCCACAATACAAGCTAGAATCACTACGATAGGACCCCACACTTTCCATTTTTTCATTGAGCTCTCCCCCTTAAACCTAATCTATCTAATTTCGTTTAGGCAAAAGCCCAATTTTTATTAATTATACAAAATTATCCCAGATACTTGTACCATTAATATTTAACAAGGATATCAAGAATAAATGCTTTCACTCTCAACATAGGTTGCCTCCGTTTTTTTGCAAAAGTAAAAAACAGCAAATTGACTGATAATTAGCCAAAAATGCAAATTGACCTAACTAAATTTAATTAATCGCACAAAACGTGATTGTTCTGACAATTATCAAGTAGTTATGTAATTCATCGCCATTCGATGCGCTTTACGTTTCCCTATAAGGTAGAGGTACCCGGGAATAAAATGAAAAGCGCGCTTTCTGAAAGGGACCATCCTTGGAAAGCTTTGATCGGTTAGCCATTCAATATGAACCAGTGATTGAGCGGATTATGTACTCACTTCACATTTATAAAAATAGGGATGAATTTTTGCCAGGACGGTCTTATCGCCCTTTGGGAGGCAAGCAAGCGATTCAACCCAGCAAAAGGGAACTTTCCCACCTACGCCTATCACTATATAAAAGGCTATATACTCATGGAATTGACAAGGGAAACCAAGGAGTCGGAGAGAACATTTTATCCAGAGAATGAATTTTGGGATAATACAGTGGCCCCTTATACAGAGGAACCTTTGGTGGAGGATATACTTCTTCAGCATTGTCAAACTCTAACACCCAATCAAAGAAAATGGCTCTTACTAACAGTACTGGAAGGCTTGAGCATAAGTGAAATTGCCGAAAAGGAAAAGGTATCACCATCTGCGGTAAAAAGTTGGCGGAAGGGAGCTCGCGACAAATTAAAATTATCTATGGGTCATAATTAAATCCAAAAAGGTGCCTACCACTATAATGGCTCGGCGCCTTTATATGAGGAACACAAGCCAGTAGCAATGGAGGAAGAATATTAGGGTATAGAAACTTGAGGCAAAGACAGTGAGTCCCTTTGTAAGAAAAGATGTTGGTACTTTTTTAAAAAGAATAAACAAGTAAAGGCACAGCGAAAATCCCATCTTGGTAATCAGAAACAAAGCTGGATCTGCTTCATATATTCTATTCATGAGCGGGTTCATTTCCTGTATCATTGAGTTTTTCAAGCCAAAGTAAGTAATGAAAGCATCAAATATGTTTAAGAGAGATAAATAATGAAAAAGTAAGACCACGGCACCCTTACCTCCTAGGTAGTTCTTAATAACGGATTTCTTTTTTGGTGGTATGTTATCCTTCTAACTAGAAAGATAATCGTTAGACAATTTCTTCTTAATATCAACCTAACAATCAAAAATAACACTTGATTGATAGTTGAAATTGACGTTATAGGTCGAGATTGAAAAAGAGAGCTCGAAGAAAGTCGAGTAATTCATAATCATGTTAAATTGAAGAAAGACAGAGAATGAAGGCGAAAAAATTTGTTCAGAATCATTAAATTTATAAAAGAATGGCCCAGAGTTGAAAACTCTGAGCCATTTTACGTTATAAACTATAATTCCGCATTTCCACCAAGTTATCACTCGGGTGCTTTGGTGTGTTTCCACTTGTGACTAGCTTCTTATAGTTTCCATTTTGGAAAGTCTTTTATCTTTTGTTTTTCATACTCCGTCATTCTTGAGTACGAGTGTGACAGTTTTGAAAGGATGTACCCCTGAGGGCTAGCAGTTTCCTCGTGATCGTTAACCTCTTGTAGTTTGATATTGGTAAACATAATAGCTATTTGTGCTAAACTCTCGATTGTGTCCATCAATTCAGGGTTGTCATTGTAATTTTTCTTGGCGATGGCATAAACAGTATCCAGTCTGCTCCTTATGTGCTTAAGTGTTTCCGCGTCAAATTGGTCTTTTTTCATTACATTTCACCCCTTATAACTAAAGCATATGGAATTTCAAGGGATGTGGAACTACTAAAATAAATAATTATTAACAAGAATAAACTCGTTTTAATAGAAAAAAGGCATTTTCCCTTTTGCAAAAGAGAGAACGCCATTTTCACTGATTGGTTATTTTATAAAATATTGATAACAGACGACTGCCTCTTCCTGTTTAAAGCCCTCCTGAATATATAGAGCCTGGGCACGCTCATTCTCTCCGTTTACACTAAGGATGGTGCGTTTATAGCCTTTTTCCTTGGCAAATCTTAATGAAGCTCTCAGCAGGCTTCTTCCTAAGCCGCGGCCTTGATAATCAGGCAAAATCGCGACAGGTCCAATGTTCATAATAGGTGCCTCATCATATTCATCATCGGCTCCTCTTATCACTCCTACCGGTTTTTCCTGATCGAACAGGATCATCATGCCGCCTTCAAGGTAATCATCATCTGTTGACAGCTTTTTTACCCCCTCAGTGGTGAGCGGTGTCTCACTGCCTTTCAGAGTTGAAAAAGCAGCATTTCGTACTTTTAGCCAATGCTCTTCATCCTGTCCTGGACGAAAAGTTCTAAGCTCGTAACCGTCTGGGATTTCGACTTCTGGTATGTCCAGGTCCTCTCTTACTAGCAGGAAAGCATATCTTTCCACTGAAAAATTCAAGCCCTCGATCATCTCTATTAATTTTTTATTAGTTACTGGGATAAACAGAAAAACCTTATCTAGGTCAGTTGTATGTTTTAAGACTGCCTCTAGCAGCTGCTGATAGCAGTGCATATCTTGAGTTTCACAATGGAAAATGCGAAAGCGGGCCCTTTTTCCACGTTTATGATAATCATCCATGACCAGCGAAGCTGTTCCGACTATTTCATCCTGCTCATTTAATGCAAGATAAGTAGGATTTTCATCATCCACGACAAACTCCCGTAATTCAAAATCATACAAATAGGAATCATCAACCTCTGATCTATGCCTTTTACAATAAGCAACAAAATCAGAAACTCTCTCTTTCTCTAACAATACAACCCTCATCTGCTCCCCCTCCTATAAATCTTTATGGCATTCAATTAAGATTTAGGCTGAAATAACTCCAGAGTCTCCCCGTCTGGCCCCTTAAAGAAGATATACTTACTTCCATTCGCCAAAGTAGAAATTTCATCATTTGTAAAATGTACCTTCAAACTTCTAAGACGTTCAATTTCTCCTTCAATGTCGTCCACCGTAAACGCAATATGATGAACCTTCCCTTCATCAGGAAAAGTGTTGTCCTTCCCACAAATAAGTTCAACAATCACCTGTCCACTACCACCATCACCTAAAAACGCTAACCCAGTAGATTCATTCGCATCAAACCTATCCAGCAAATCCAATCCTAAAACATCCTGATAAAAACCAATAGAAACCTCCAAATCACTCACCATCACACCAACATGCTCTAACTTCTTAACTGCCATAAAAAAACCTCCTTATTATGGTGCCTGTCACCATTTATGCAAATTGTACCACTTATACATTCATTTATGTATGAAACCTCTTTTAACGGTTCAAACTGTGGTTGAAAAAGGGGGACGTAGTAATGCGAAGTTGGTTTATTTTTATTTGGTGTACGGCCATTTTGATTTTTACTTGTACGTCAAGCTTTCATGATTTTATCGAATTTGGTGTTGTGAGGTTCCGTTGGGATGGTCGTCCAACCTTTTCTGATTTCCTGTCACCACTCCCCGATGACCTTAGTAAAGGATTCCTTTTGCAAAAGTTAGGCCATATAATCGCTTTTCACGTTCTTACTGTCCTGTTGTTAATGAAATTTAGATCTCATATGATAATCCTCGCTTTGGCTGCTTCCTTTGCGGCTCTAACTGAGTTTATGCAATTATATTTTAGTCGTGGTGGAAGGGCTTTTGACATTGGATTTGATTTACTAGGTATTTTATTGACGTTAGCCATTGCAAGCCTGTTTAGGATAAAACATTCCGATCGCATCAATTTAAATAATTAAAGCACTCATACAGAATAAAACTACCTTTCACTTAATTTTCAGTTATACTTAAGCAAAAATAAATAGATTCAATAGACAAATGAGGTGTAGTTTTATGGAGTGGAAAATTAAAAAAGTTCAAAAAGACCAAGTAGACCGATTTGAGATTGTTCAAGAAGATGTAACCCTGCCAAACCAAACAGATATGCATTTCTCTTATGTGAATTTTTCACAGGGTGTTTGTATTTTGCCGATAACGGAGGACGGGAAGGTTATATGTATTCGGCAGTATCGTCATGCAGTCAAGGAATGGCAATGGGAATTACCTGCTGGAGCCATTGACCCTGAAGACAAAGAACCTCTTTCAGCAGCCAAAAGAGAACTTGAGGAAGAAACGGGCTGTCAGGCTAAAAACTGGATCAATCTAGGAAGTGTTTTCCCCTCCCCTGGGTCCACAAGTGAGCAGATTTTCCTTTTTGCTGCAACCGACCTCATAAAAAAAGAGCAGCAGCTTGAAGCCACCGAACAGATAGACCTACATACCATCGAAATGAACAAGCTAAATCAGCTAATTAGTAGCGGGGAATTCAAACACGGCGCCGGACTCGCAGCCATCCTTCGTTACCTCATAATAAATAATTAAACAGAAAAAGGGTTTCCAGCACAGCACGTGCCAAAACCCTTTTTTTGTTTCATCAAAGCATCATTGATGGCACGCACCAAAACCAACCATTCTTCATTTCGGAAGGAATGCCACTCGTGGTCACTGTCCGCCTCAGGTGGACAGTGTCCACGAGTGGTGACAGGCACCATCCACCGCACTATCCACCAGAAAATATTTTATTTATTCTAACTATGATGTATTATAGTAATATTAAATTTGAACGTTATGAGGGGGATTTAGGATGAGGTTGTCTGGTGAGGAGTTGGAGGTTCTTTCGATTCTGGAAGAAAATCATAGGATTCCAGTGCAAGATATTGCGTTGATGGTGAATTCGAGTGTGGAGGACGTTTCGGCGATTATTAAGAAGTTGGAGGATGAGAAAATCATTGTTAGTTATCCGGCTTTGATTGATTGGAGCAAGGTGGCCGGCGAGGAAAATATCGTCGCGATGATTGATGTAAAAGTGACCCCGAAACGCGGGGTAGGTTTCGATGAGGTGGCGGAAAGAATTTACCGTTTTCCTGAGGTTACATCTCTTTATCTCATGTCCGGTGCGTATGATTTATCGATTACCATTGAAGGTAAAACAATGAGTGAGATCGCTAGGTTTGTGTCAGAAAAGCTGTCGACAATTGATAATGTTATTTCCACAACCACTCATTTCATGTTAAAAAAATACAAACATGATGGTGTCATTTTTGGCGAAAACAATGATCGCGATCGTCGGATGGTGGTTTCACCATGATGAAGGAACACCAACACTATTTATCTGGAATGGTAAAAGAATTAAAACCATCTGGAATCAGGAAGTTTTTTGACCTTGCGGCCTCGATTAAGGGAGTCATTTCCCTAGGCGTTGGGGAGCCAGATTTTATTACACCATGGAGCATACGAGAAGCAGCAATTCTATCTTTAGAAGAGGGCTATACTTCCTACACTGCTAATCCGGGCTTGTTAGAATTACGACAAGAAATTTCAGGTTATTTAAACAAGCGGTTTGGGGTCCAGTATAATCCTGTCGACCAAGTAATTGTAACGGCCGGTGCCAGCCAGGCCATTGACCTGACCTTCCGTGCCATTCTAAATCCTGGTGATGAAGTACTGATTATTGAACCTGCTTTCGTTTCTTATGCGCCATTAGTTACGTTGGCGGGCGGGAAGCCAATTCCGGTCTCAACACACCCGAGCAATGGCTTCAAGCTTACAGCTGAACAAATCGAAAATGCGATTACAACCAAAACAAAAGCAATTCTGCTTTGTTCACCAAATAACCCGACAGGTACCTATTTAAACAAAGAGGAACTTACAGAAATTTCACGAGTGGTAGAGAAACAAGACTTACTTGTTATTTCTGATGAAATCTATGCAGAATTGACCTATGATGATGAATATACAAGCTTTGCATCGATTGAGGGTATGTATGATCGAACCATCCTAATCAACGGCTTCTCCAAAGGATTTGCGATGACAGGCTGGCGACTAGGGTTCTTAGCAGCTCCTCAGCCATTTACCGAACAAATGGTAAAAATTTTACAATACACAACGATGTGCGCACCGCATATGCTGCAGCACGGCGCCATCGAGGCTCTACGAAATACCTATCACGAAGTGGAAAGCATGAGAAGAAGTTATCGTAGAAGACGTAATTATATTGTTCAATCGTTAAACAATATAGGGCTGGACTGTCATACTCCAGGCGGAGCCTTCTATGTCTTCCCTTCCATTAAAAAAACCGGTTTGAGCTCAGAACAATTTGCGGAAGAACTTCTGCTTGCAGAAAAAGTAGCCGTTGTTCCTGGCAGTGCTTTTGGCGAAAGTGGCGAAGGGTATATTCGCTGCTCCTATGCGACCTCTATGGAACAACTTCAAGAGGCAATGCAGCGAATCAAGAGGTTCATGGACTCCTTGGAATCGAAAGAGAACCGTGTCCAAGAGCTTTCTACAAACAATTAAAAGCTTTAAAAAAACGTCAAACCCCAAGGGGCTTGACGTTTTTTCTATTTGGAGAGTTTTGTTAGTAACACCACTGCCAAATTTATGGTAAGATTTATATATTTCAAACAGTTATCTATCAAGAAAAGAGGAAAGAAATGAACCAACAAGATAATTCCAGATCTATATTCATACCACTTACGATTTCAATTATAGCGATATCGTTCTCAGCCATTTTTGTAAAATGGTCGGACGCACCTGCTTCCGTTTTAAGCATGTATCGCATGCTGCTTGCAAGTCTATTAATGCTTCCGATCGTCTGGAAAAACCGCGAAGAATTTAAAAAAATCACAAGAAATGATTGGGTCTTTTTATTTTTATCCGGTCTGTTTTTAGCCCTGCATTTTGTCCTTTGGTTCGGTTCATTAAAATTAACCACCGTCGCTAGCTCAACCATTATTCTTGCCTTGCAGCCTATAATCTCATTAGTAGGTGGTTATTTTCTATTTAAAGAACGAACAACAACATCTGCGTTGATGACAATGGGAATTGCGATAATAGGTGCGATGATGATTGGCTGGGGTGACTTTGCCTTGAGTCAGGACGCCATCCTTGGCGATATCCTTTCCTTCTTAAGTGTAATTGCCGTAGTTGTTTACTTAATGATTGGTCAAAGTATCGTGAAAAAAGTTTCACATTGGATTTATAGTTTTAGTGTGTTTTTCATTGCCGCTATCGTTCTATCAATCTATAACCTTAGTACAAGTGTTGCATTTAATGGCTATCCGGCCAAGGAATGGGGAATATTCCTCTTACTTGCAACCGTTCCGACAATCAGTCACATCATCAATAACTGGCTGTTAAACTATGTTAATGCTACAACCATATCAATGAGTATTTTAGGTGAACCTGTTGGTGCGACGATATTGGCAGTGATTTTATTAAATGAACACCTTGCCAGCTGGCAAATTGCCGGTGGAATGCTCGTGCTTCTTGGTGTATTCTTCTTTTTAACGCAGCAGCAAAAAAGGATTCCTATTAAAGGAACCGTAAAGACCGGGACTTGAAATAAACCTCCATTAGGGGGTTTTTCTAATGTTACAGGCTGTTGTCCATCGACACCCTTGTCTTCTTCTCATAAAATAAGAAAAAACGAAATTATGGAGGAGATGAAATGTACAAGGTATTTGCCGGCCCTTTCAAATCTAGGGAAAATGCACAGGAACGAGTAGCCTTCCTGCGTTCAAAAGGAATCCAATCCTTTATTGTATCCACCGTCATTTCTGGTGAAACTTGGTTCCGCGTACAAGCAGGTGCCTTTTCTACCTGGGAAAACGCAGATAAACGAGTAAATGAAATCAAGGCAAAGACAGGAATAAATGCTTTCATCCTAACAGACAACGTTGGTTCAAGCACGACTTCTAGCACAGTTTCAAGTCCCCGTAGTATTGATCTCAATCCATCCTCAATTTTAGGTACTACCCAGCTATCTGCTGAACAAATGAATGCATATGTAAGGACGATAAACCCTCATGCACCCTTGTTAGGAGAATATTACAAAACATTCGGAGAGTATTATGGGATTAGAGGGGATGTTGCGTTTGCACAAGCCCTGCAGGAAACTGGCTATTTTCGGTTTACAGGGGATGTTAGGAGTAGTCAAAACAACTTTGCAGGAATTGGTGCCACGGGCGGCGGAGCAAGGGGAGCAGGTTTCAACACACCCGAGGAAGGTGTACTTGCACATCTCCAGCACTTATATGCTTATGCTACCACAGCAGCATTACCCGACAAATACCCGTTAGTTGACCCCCGCTTTCATCTTGTAAATAGAGGTTCGGCAACAACATGGACCGCTTTGAACGGAAAATGGGCTGTACCAGGTACCACCTACGGTCAGTCAATCTTGAGTATCTATCGAAGAATGGCTGAAGCTTAAAAAATATCGAAAAGGTTAACTAAAGCCAGGCAAAAGGCCAGGCTTTTGTTTTTCACTTCCCCGACATGATTAATGAGCCTTTTATACTAATTATCTATTAATTTTTTACAAATTCGTGATATGATAAGAGCAAATTCAGATAATTAGAGGAAACTGTATGAATAGAAAAGGGCAAATCACGCTAGTTTTAATATCGGTGCTATTTTCCAGCTTCCAAACCCTTGTGGAGCATGAACGTTTTTTCACAGTAGACTTTCTTATTTTTACAGGGATTGCTTGGCTGGTTGGATGGCAATATGACCGGGCACGTTTCTTCGGTAAAAAAGCGCGTGATAGTGAAGAAAGCTATAGACAATTAATAGATTCATTGCCAAAGTCAGTCATAATACACCAAGATAATAAGGTCATCTATGTAAATAAGGAAGCCCTAACGATGATTGGTGCAAAGCAGAAGGAAGAAGTAATTGGAACTTCTATTTATAATTATGTTTTTCCAGAATATAAGGAACGACTAATAGAACGCCTGAATCAAGTAAAAAAAGAAGTCCTTCCATTAAACAATATTGAATACAAATTTAAAAAGTTAGATGGTTCGGTATTTGACTTTGAAGGCTCTTCCATGTTCATTACATATGGCGGAAAAGAAGCTATATTGTCAATCGGAAATGATGTCACAAAAAGAAAAGAACAAACCGAACAACTCCTGCAAAAATCAGAAAAGTTGGCGCTTCTTGGTCAAATGGCTGCAGGTATAGCCCATGAAATCCGAAATCCACTTACCTCCATTAGAGGCTTCATTCAATTATTCAAAAGCGAGACACATCAGGAAGAGTACTATGATATTGTGTTATCAGAACTTGACCGAATCAATAACATCGTCGGAGAATTTCTTGTACTTGCAAAACCAACCGCTGCTGTTTTTGCCGAAAAAGATGTAAAGGAATTAATTAAAGATGTTGTGACCCTAATTAATACGCAATCCATCTTAAACAATGTCCAAATCTTTGTAGAATTTGAATGTGATTTACCCAAGATAAGCTGCGAGGAAAACCAATTAAAACAGGTCATTTTAAACCTGCTAAAAAACGCAATAGAAGCCATGCCTAACGGCGGAAATATAGATGTAAAGGTTAAGACAAAGGAAGAAGGAAAAATTTCTATCCAAATTATCGATCAGGGAATTGGGATTCCAAAGGATCGAATTCCGACCCTCGGTGAACCCTTTTATACGACAAAGGAAAAGGGAACTGGCCTCGGACTTATGACATGTTATAAAATCATTGAAAGCCATAGCGGTCAATTAATGATTGAGAGTGTAGTAAATGAAGGAACGACAATCGAAATTATTCTGCCAACCATCACCCAGCGAGTTTTTAGCCTTACTTAAGAAACCTTCAGTTATAAGGGTTTCTTTATTATGTAGTAAAATAAATGCCAAGGAGGCGAAGAGAAATTGGACAATAGAGAGATTGTTTATTTAAGCAAGGGATTGCCCAAAACGAATTTACATAAGGATGAAACGTATATATCTGGAATCTGGAAAGAACAATGTGAAGAACTTTTTGCAGGCTTCGATCAGATAAGTGGCGACCAGGTGGCAAATCCTGAGTATCATGGCGGAGCAGACCGTGTCGTCTGCGTATATCCCTTCGAACATTATGAGCATTGGCAAAGTGTTTTTGGTAAACCACTAACACCCTCTGCATTTGGGGAAAATTTAACTCTTATTGGCATGAAGGAAGACCAGGTATGTATTGGAGATGTTTTTCAGATTGGCGAGGCTGTCCTGCAGGTGTCCCAAGGTCGGTATCCTTGCTCAACCATTAATAAACGGAATAATAATAACCTTTTATTAAAAAGAATTGTAGAAACCGGATATACCGGATATTTTTTTCGAGTGCTGAAAGAAGGAAAAATAACAGCAGACGCTCAGATAAAAAAGCTGGTTTCACATCCGGAGCAAATCACAGTCTCCTCTATTCATCATCTCTATTTCCATAATCTATCACCATCGGTTGAATTGATTGAAAAAATAGTCGGGATTGAAGAATTGGCACATCAGTGGCGAACGTATCTCCTTGATTTAAAAGAGAAGATTGAAAAACTCCCGGGCTAAGCCTGGGAGTTTATTTGGTGAACAGTTTTAAAAACTGGTTATAGCCTTCTTCTTGAAGTTTATTTTTAGGTACAAATCGGAGTGCAGCCGAATTAATGCAATACCTGGCGCGATCAGGACCAGGACCATCATCAAACACATGCCCAAGATGGGAATCAGAGGTTTTGCTTCGAACCTCAATCCGCCTCATCCCATGAGAAGTATCAAACCTCTCCTCTAACTCATAACGCCTTAATGGCTTGGTAAAACTCGGCCAGCCGCAGCCGGCATCATATTGGTCAAGTGAACTAAAAAGCGGCTCACCTGAAATGATATCTACATAAATTCCTTCTTCTGTGTTATTCCAATATTCATTTTTGAATGGTGGCTCTGTGGCATTTTTTCTAGTGACATCAAATTGAATCGGTGTTAGTTCTTTTTTCAGATCCTCATCACTTTTCCACTTTTTCCAGTTTTCACGTATGAACTTAGCACGCCCTGAACCCTCTCGATAGTGGTTATAATGAAAAGGCATTTTCTTATAATAGTCCTGATGTTTCTCCTCTGCTCGGTAAAAGGGGCCAGCAGGCAGGATCTTTGTTACAATCGGCTTTTGAAAACGACCGCTTGCAGTGAGCTCTGCCTTTGCGTTCTCCGCCATCTCCCTTTGTTCTTCTGTGTGATAAAAAATCGCCGTCCGGTACGATAAACCGCGATCATTAAATTGCCCGCCCTCATCGGTTGGGTCGATTTGCTGCCAGAATATCTCAAGCAATTTCTTATAGGGAAAAATGTCCGGGTCAAAAGCAATTTGAACCGCTTCATAATGTCCCGTCGTATCCGAGCAAACTTCCTCATATGTCGGGTTTTCCTTATGTCCGCCTGTATAACCCGAAGTCACTTCTATAATCCCAGGCTGCTCGTCAAACGGCGATACCATGCACCAAAAACAACCGCCTGCAAACGTTGCGATTTCCGTCATTGGATCAACTCCTTTTATATTTTCTGACATCCGCCAGTATTTCTGCCATCCGCAACTAATTCCTGCCACCCGCAACTAAACTAATCCAGCCTATCCACCAAGTATTATTTCTTAACCATTTAAGAAAATTTTAATCTTTCGTTTAGAAAAAATTTAGTTTTATAAAGTACCCTTTTGGTAACGAATCACTACACTAGGAGGTTACATTTATGAAGCAACTATGGATTGTTTTTGCCCTCGCATTATTCGTATTAGCCGGGTGTTCATTCAATACCGCTACTGCAAAGAGACCTACAGACGGAGAAGGTTTATATAAATTCAGCTGCTTATCCTGCCATGGAGAAAACTTAGAAGGATTAGCAGGTCCGCCCGTGACCAATATGAAATCAAAGTATTCAGAGGAAGACTTGCAGAAATTGCTGAACGATGGTGCCGGCATGATGCCTGGCGGACTACTTTCAGAAGAAGAAACTAAAACCGTCACAAAATGGCTCTTAGAAAAATAAAAGGTTAGGGATTCCTAGCCTTTTTTTCAGGCTTATTTCATGCTTTCGGACTTACTTCACCAAATTTTTCGGTGTTTCACCCTGTAAACCCTGGAGTAAATTTTCAGCAGCGAGTGACGCCATTTTAAGTCTTGTGTTCACACTAGCACTGCCAATGTGCGGCAGGGCCACAACATTTGGAAGGATGAGAAGAGGGTGGTCTGTCCTCAGCGGCTCTTCTTCAAATACATCAATCCCTGCACCCCAAATAACCCCTTTTATCAAGGCTTGATAAAGAGCCTCTTCATTCACGATCCCGCCGCGGGCCGTATTAACCAAGACAGCAGTAGGTTTCATAAGTGATAACTCTTCAGCACCAATGTAATTCTTCGTCTCCGGCGTAAAAGGCATTAATACGCAAACAAAGTCCGATTCCCGCAGTAATTTTCCTTTGTCCACATACTCAATACCAAGCTGTTCCTCGACTTCACGCTTTCGGGAGCGGTTATGATAGTAAACTTTCATATCAAATCCGCTCGCTCTCCTAGCGAGCGCCTCTCCAATCCTGCCTAATCCGAAGATCCCCAAGGTAGCGCCATATATATCCTGCCCTGTTAATTGCATCGGCGACCATGTTTTCCAATTTCCCTCACGCAAGTAATCGGAGGCTTCTACCAATCTCCTAGACGCGGCCATTAACAACGCAAAGGTTAAATCCGCTGTTGTCTCCGTTAATACTCCAGGTGTATTGGTTACCATAATCCCTTTTTCATTTGCAGCAGCCACGTCGATATTGTTGTAGCCAACCGCCATATTACTAACAATTTTCAACCTTGTTCCCAATTCTAAAAGGGGTCTATCGATAGTCTCTGTTAATAAACAGTAAAGACCATCAACATCCTGAATCTCTTTCTCAAGGATTTCTCTGGGAACCGGCTCCTCTTCCTTATCCCACATTTTCACTTCACAAACCTCTGCTAACCTTGAAACAATCGGTTCCGGCAACTTCCGGGATATGTAGATTTTTGGTTTCAACTTGGTATTCACTCTCCAAAAATAAAAATGATGGTAAAAAATTCATATTTTAGGATAAATTTCCACACCCACTTACACATTTCGACAACCTCCCACACCGCTAAATGGTAAGATAGTCTTGCTTTTATTCAAGTGAAACGAAATGTATCTAATTTTTCATGGGTGTGTCATGGATGGATTGGTTGGTTAGAAAAAAACTATATATTTACTATACACTTTTTCATACTCTTGGTTATTATATCTTACTTCTTTTCTGGCAAAAGAATGAAGCAGTCAATACAACTGGGGAGAATCTATTTTTACTAGCTGCCCCCCTTACCCATCTATTATTTTATATTTCATTTACCGTAAACAGAAAACGAATGAAAAATATCTATGGCTCTTCCTCTCACTAGGATGTTTTTTCAACTTTATGACTTTAATGACAAGTCGTTATTTTTCACAAAAGGAATTTCTTTATCTTGAATGGAATGATTCCTTTTATATTCTTCAAATCGGATGCTTTCTTATAGCGTTTATTTGCAAAATTAGAATAGATGAACACCATAATCTTTTAAAATTTACTTTTGATACCTGTATTGTAATGGCTGCAGCGATTGCATTTAGCTGGCATTTCATCATTCGTGATCTCCAAACTCAACATATTTTTATAGGATATCCCATTGGAGATTTGATCCTTTTTTTCGGGGCAATGATTTTCTATTTAGTATCCGAAAAACTATCCCCTTTTCGAGTTTTAATACTTTCTAGCTTATTGATTCAAGTGGTCGCTGATTGTTCCTATCTTTTTTTTACGATGATGAATATCCCTTTTTCAGAAGGTTTATTTTATCCATTATGGTCCCTTTCACCTTTATTACTGGGTATTGCAGGAACATTGACAATAGCAAATGGCGATACATCTCCAGTAACGAAAAATAAGATCCATTCTTTAAAAGAATCTATCACTCTAAGATTATTACTGCCTTACATAAGTGTAATCCTTTTATTTATAATTATGATTTCCCAACATCATGATTCAATCAGTTTAATTATAGGGTCAGAGGCGGCTATTCTCTTGCTAATCGTACGGCACATTTTTGCTTCCTTAGTAAATCAAACATTGTTGGCAAAATATCACGAACTTACAGAGGAATTAGAGCTGAAAATTGGAGAGAGGACCGAAGAGCTAAGCTCAAAAAACCGGCAGCTCCTTTCTGCAGCACGGAAAATGAAATACATGGCCTACCATGATGTATAAGCGGGCTGCCAAATAGAAGGATGTTTTTGGAAAGGCTGAAGACAGCAATGGATGAAGCCAAAAGGAATCATTATAAACTCGCGGTTATCTTTATTGATTTGGACCGTTTTAAAAATATTAATGATACACTGGGGCATGAGTTTGGTGACCTGCTGTTAAAGCATGTTACAAAAGAAATGGCAAAGAGCGTCCGCAGGATGGATACGATTTCTCGACAAGGCGGGGATGAATTTACCTTCTTACTAAATCGAATCCGTTCGGAGGAGGATGTCATTCCATTAGTGGAACGAATCGATTGATTGTGGCAAAGCCAATCACCATTCAAGGTCAAGAATTACATGTCTCCATGAGTATTGGGATTGCTTTTTACCCAAGTGATGGAAAAAGTACTGAAGAGCTAATGAAAAATGCAGACATGGCCATG
This sequence comes from Neobacillus driksii, assembly GCF_013409995.1. Taxonomy (GTDB): domain Bacteria; phylum Bacillota; class Bacilli; order Bacillales; family Cytobacillaceae; genus Neobacillus; species Neobacillus driksii. The sequence continues at coordinate 322,558 of NZ_JACCBX010000001.1, read as the reverse complement.
TATCGCGCCAAAGAAGAAGGCCGAGATACTTACAAATTTTATTCAATGGATATGAATAAAGCAATTTCAAGAAAAATGGCACTTGAAAATGGTTTGAGGAAGGCGCTAAAAAATGATGAATTTGTTCTAAATTATCAACCGCAGGTGAGTTTACACACCGGGGAAATTGTCGGAGTAGAGGCATTACTTCGGTGGAATACAACGGAAACCGGTATGTTATCTCCGAATCAATTTATACCTGTTGCTGAAGAATCGGGGCTGATCATTCCCATTGGGGAATGGGTCATAAAAACGGCCTGTATACAGGGGAAAACTTGGCATGATAATGGTCAAAGCGATTTAAAAATAGCAGTAAACCTCTCCCCCGTACAATTCCTTCACGATAATTTGGTTGGAACGGTCATTAACGCTTTAAAGACATCTGGCTTTAATCCAAATTATTTAGAGTTAGAAATCACCGAAGGCGTTGCTTTTACGAATGCAGAGGCAGCCATAAAAAAAATGCAGGCTATACGAGAGTTAGGCGTGCGAATATCCATTGATGACTTTGGTACAGGATACTCTTCTTTAATGTATCTTAAAAGCTTTCCAATAAACACCTTAAAAATACCTAAGCCGTTTAACCAGGACATCATGAGAAGCCAAAAAGACAAAGCATTAGTAGAAACGATTATCTACCTTGGCCACAGCCTCGGGTTATCCGTGATTGCGGAAGGAATTGAGAGTAACGAACAGCTGCGTTTTCTTAAATAACACCATTGTGATGTGGTTCAGGGTGACCTGTATAGTAAACCATTAACAGTAATGCAAGTAAGTGCTTTGATTGAAAATAATTTGGCTGAAAAAATCTCATGATTCGGATAAAAAGGTATAGACCCTTCTTTTAAACAAACACTATTCTTATCGTATGTAAAAGGAGACTGTATTGTGATGTCATATGAGATAACCAACATGATTATTGATGATGATTTTGATAGTGAGGAATATGTAACAGCAGAGTTTATACATGATCAAACCAATTACAGCATTACGTTTAAAAAGGCAGACCTAGAAATCATTAATGCTTGGGTATATAAAGATGGCACCTCCCTACCGGCTAATTTATCCGATACAATGATTGAATCGATTAGGGATGATATAAAAAAGAGAATTTAGCTCAGAGCTGGTTGGTTACTCCAATCAGCTTTTTTTATGGATTTGTAAATTTCACTGATATATATTAATGATGTATATCAACTAATGGAGGATACGAAGCTGAAGAAAAAACTAAAAAGGTTGCTCATTTTTCTACTTTTGTTGTCTTTATTTATTTTTCTAAACAATAGTTCTATTTTTGCCAAGGATCGTAAGGGTGACCCTCTGCTTCTCGCACACCGCGGATTGGGACAAACCTTTAGCATGGAAGGAATCCAAGGCGATACATGTACGGCGGAACGCATTTTCAAACCTGAACATTCATACATAGAAAACACAATCCCTTCCATGGAAGCTGCGTTTGAAAATGGAGCTGATGTAGTTGAATTGGACGTGAAACCTACAAAAGACGGGCAATTTGCTGTTTTTCATGACTGGACGCTGGAATGCAGAACAAATGCAGAAGGAACTACAAAGGAATTTACAATGGCTGAATTAAAGCAACTTGATATCGGCTATGGTTATACAGCGGATAACGGAAAAACCTATCCATTTCGTGGGAAAGGCGTGGGCCTTATGCCATCCCTCGATGAAGTGTTAGACCATTTTCCAGAGGGTGCATTTTTAATTCATATCAAAAGTGATAATCCTGAAGAAGGAATCCAACTTGCAAATGTGCTCACAAAACTGCCTGAAAAACGCTTAAGTCAAATAACTGTTTATGGCGGGGACCAGCCCCTAGCCACGATAAAAGAAGAAATCCCTAATCTTCGCGTCATGTCAAAAGCCACGTTGAAAAGCTGTCTTCTTCCTTATATGGCAGTCGGCTGGACAGGATATATTCCTTCAGCGTGTGAAAAAACACAATTGCATATACCAGAGAAGATTGCTCCGTGGTTATGGGGTTGGTCCGAAAAGTTCTTAAACCGGATGGACAGTGTCGATACGCGGGTGATTGTGGTTGCCGGTGATGGCGGCTGGTCGGAGGGCTTTGATACTCCTGCAGATTTAAAAAGACTTCCTGCTAATTATAGCGGCGGAATCTGGACGAATCGGATTGATAAAATTGCCCCGCAAATAAAATAAAGGTGGACGCAAAAGTCCACCTTTTTTCTTATATCATTTGCTTGATTAATTCCTTATTACGCTCTTTAAAAGCCTCATTATGGGAAGAAACCATCGCAACTTTTGCGGCGTCAGGCTGAATAAACTGCTTCGCTTTGTTTACTGCATTGGCTGCATCCTGAAATGCACCCGCGATGAGATTGATTTTCCCCTCGTACATGAGAATATCCCCTGCAGCATAAAGACCCTCAATAGAGGATTCGCTTGTTGCGTTTCCAGCGATATAATAATTATCTACTCTAGCAATATCTATCTCACTATTTTCCAATAGTGTTGCGTCCTGTTCATACCCATGACTAATCACCACTTCATCTACTGACAAATAGGATACCTCACCTGTTTCGTGGTTCGTTAATTCCACGGTAGAGATTTCATCGCGGTCATCATTAGCAATTAATTTGGTGATCGAAGATTGAAAGAAACAATCTACAGAGCTTTCAAGCAGCTTTGTTGCCTGTGCTTCTTGTCCATGCCCACCCAATTCCTCTTTTCGATAGGTTAAATAGACCTTTTTCGCAATTGATTCTAACTCATTTGCCCAGTCTACGGCAGAATTTCCACCACCGGAAATGATGACCGTTTTGTCTTTGAACTGTTTAAAGGATTTAACCGTGTAATGTAAATTAGACACTTCAAATCTCTCGGCACCTTCAATCTCCAGCTTTTGCGGATTTAAAATGCCGCTGCCTATGGCCACAATCACTGTTTTTGAAAAATGCTTTTGTCCAGAAGATCCTGTTAAAACAAAGATTCCTTCTTGGTTACGCGCAATCGACTCTACTTTTTCATTCAAAACAACGGTTGGACTAAAGGTTAACGCCTGTTCAACAAGTTGTTCCATTAACTTTGCTCCGGTAATTGGTGTTAAACCTCCAACATCCCAGATCATTTTTTCTGGATAGACGTGAATCTTTCCACCTAATTCTGGTTGGTATTCAATGACCTTTGTTTTCATTTCTCGTAGTCCACTATAAAAGGTGGAATAAAGCCCCGCAGGTCCACCGCCAATAACCGTTACATCAAACAATTCTTGTTGTTCCATATCCGTCCACTCCTAACCAACTGTAATTGATTATCATTATCAATAAGATTAATGGATTTCCCCTCGATTTACAATAGATATTTTTTGAAAATTCTGCGGCAATAAAATTTGTCGATTTTTTGACAAGTATAGAATATACAACAAACCTTTATTTAATAAGGAAATGAGACTCTTATCAATAAACACTATGAAAAGCTTAAAAACTGTTCACAAAATTGTAATTGACAATCATTATCACTCACCTTTATAGTAAGGTCATACGAAACTGATAATCATTATCAACTATTAAATAGTAACTAACACAAAAGGAGGATTACAATGGTTCGCCTCTCTACTGATAACCTAAGCATTGGCTATGGTGAACGTTTAATTGTCAAAAGTCTAAGCATCGAAATTCCAGATAGGAAGATTACAACCATTATCGGACCAAATGGCTGTGGAAAATCGACTTTATTGAAAGCAATTACACGGATCATCTCCCACCAATCTGGATCCATCCTGTTGGACGGAAAAGATATCTCAAAAGTAAACACGAAGATTCTTGCGAAGCAAATGGCCATTCTTCCTCAAACACCAGAAAGTGCAAGTGGACTAACCGTGGGGGAGCTTGTATCCTATGGCCGCTTCCCTTATCAAAAAGGCTTTGGCCGCCTTACAAAAAAAGATTATGAAGTGATTGACTGGGCCTTAGAAGTAACAGGAACCATTGATTATAAATTCCGGCCTGTCGACGCCCTATCCGGCGGGCAGCGTCAGCGCGTATGGATTGCGATGGCATTGGCACAAGAAACGGAAATTATTTTTCTAGATGAACCAACTACCTACCTGGATATGGCCCATCAATTAGAAGTTTTAGAGCTTCTGCAAAAATTAAATCACGAGCAACAGCGGACGATTGTCATGGTCCTTCATGATTTAAACCAAGCTGCCCGCTTTGCGGATCATATTATTGCCTTGAAAGACGGTGAAATCGTAAAAGCAGGGAATTGTGAAGAAGTCATCAGTCATAAAGTACTCAAAAAGGTATTTAATATTGACGCTGTTATCGGCCACGACCCACGAACAAAAAAACCAATGTGCGTAACGTACAATTTACTAAAAGGAGAAACCAAACATGAAAAAACTACTACTGCCCTTTATCCTGCTCGCAGCGTTAATTATTAGTGCCTGCGGTACAGATACTTCAACAGAAAAGGAAAACGCAGCACCTGCTGAAAAGAAATCAGAAACGATTACCTACCAATCAGAAAATGGACCGATTGAAGTACCGGCAGATCCACAGCGCGTTATTCTACTATCCGGCTTCACGGGTAATGTACTCTCTCTTGGCGTGAATGTTGTCGGCGTAGACACATGGTCTAAGAATAACCCGACATTCGAAAAAGAAATGAAAGATGTTGCAGAAGTATCCGATGAAGACCTCGAAAAGATTATCGAATTAGAACCAGACTTAATTATTGGATTATCCAATATTAAAAACGTAGATAAATTAAGTGAAATTGCCCCTACTGTTACCTATACTTGGGGAAAAGTTGATTATTTAACACAGCACATCGAAATTGGAAAACTATTAAATAAAGAAAAAGAAGCGAAAGAATGGGTGGACAACTTTAAGAAAGAAGCTGAAAGTGCCGGCGAGGAAATCCGTGCAAAGATTGGTGAAGACGCAACCGTATCGGTTATGGAAAGCTACGGAAAAGATCTTTATGTATTCGGAAGCAACTGGGCACGCGGAACAGAAATCCTTTATCAAGCTATGAAACTAAAAATGCCTGAAAAAGTGAAGGAAGTTGCAGAGTCATCAGGCTACTTTACTTTATCTGCAGAAGTAATTCCTGAGTATGCGGGAGATTATGTGATCTTGAGTAAATACTCTGACGCTGATACTTCGTTCCAAGAAACCGAAACATACAAAAACATTCCGGCTGTAAAAAACAATCGCGTTTTTGAAATGAATGGTCAAGGTGCTTCTTTCAGTGACCCAATCACACTTGAAAAGCAGCTAGCATTCATTAAGAAATCATTTTTAGGTAATTAATATTAAGAAGAGGAATCCTTTTACAGGATTCCTCTTCCCCCTATTCTATGAAAGAAAAGATGAGAGAGTTATGACGAATGAAAACCGACGTTCCATTCCTTTTGGCTATAAACTATTAATTGGATTGCTTGTATTTGCCGCGATGTTTGTCCTTTCGATGACCATGGGAGCAGCAGATATTTCTCTCCACAACGTATGGCAGGCACTATTTTCAGATGGTAAGGGTGAAAAAATATCCATCATTCGTGAAATCCGTCTGCCTCGTGAAATCGCTGCCATCATTGTTGGGGCTGCGCTTTCCGTCTCCGGAGCAATTATGCAGGGAATTACTAGGAATCCCCTGGCTGATCCAGGGCTGCTGGGTTTGACCGCCGGGGCAAATGCTGCACTTGCATTCATACTTGCTTTTATTCCTTCGGCAAATTATTTCAGTGTCACCACCGCCTGCTTTATTGGAGCAGCGGTAGGAACCACCATGGTATTCGGCATTGGTGCGATGAGAAAAGGCGGCTTTTCACCACTAAGAATCGTATTAGCAGGCGCAGCTGTTTCTGCTTTCCTTTATGCCATTGCTGAAGGTATTGGGATTTATTTCAAGATATCAAAAAATGTCTCGATGTGGACCGCTGGGGGTATGGTTGGCACTACATGGGGGCAGCTCCAGATTATTGTACCCTTTATCCTAGTTGGGTTACTGGTCTCTTTCTTTTTATCAAGACAGCTTACGATTCTTAGTTTAAATGAAGAAGTGGCCGTGGGATTAGGTCAAAATACAACACAAATAAAGGTCATTCTCTTTATCGCAATCATTTTATTAGCAGGGGCTTCTGTTGCCCTTATAGGAAACATGGCTTTCATCGGCTTAATGGTTCCTCATGTTGTTCGAGCAATGGTTGGAACCGATTATCGTTTTATTCTTCCCATGTCGGCTATCTCTGGAGCTACCTTTATGCTTTTTGCCGATACACTTGGCCGGACCATGAATGCTCCCTTTGAAACACCTGTGGCGGCGATTGTCGCAACCTTGGGACTACCTTTCTTTCTTGTGATTGTCCGTAAAGGAGGTAAGGCATTCTCATGATTCACCCATCGTTACTTAGAAAACAACGAATTATTTTCATTAGTTTACTTGCATTAATTTTGATTACCCTTGTAGTTGGGTTGGGCTTAGGTCCGGCCTCTCTTTCTTACGATAGGCTGATTCCTACCCTTTTTGGTCAAGGTAGTTTCAAAGAGGAATTTGTGTTATTTTCGGTTCGATTACCGCGAATCATCATTACCCTCTTAGCTGGAATGGCACTAGCTTTATCAGGGGCGATTTTACAAGGAATCACCCGTAATGATTTAGCTGACCCTGGCATTATTGGGATTAACTCTGGTGCGGGTGTTGCTGTTACTGTTTTCTTTTTGTTTTTTCCTATCGATTCTGGTACGTTTGTCTATATGCTTCCAGTTGTTGCTTTCGTCGGTGCATTGCTGACTGCCGTTCTGATCTATCTATTCGCATATAGCAAAACCGAAGGGATGCAGCCTGTGCGTTTGGTGTTAATCGGAGTCGGATTTTCGATGGCACTTTCCGGAGCCATGATTGTCCTAATTTCTTCTGCTGAACGCGCAAAGGTCGATTTTATTGCGAAATGGTTAGCAGGGAATATTTGGGGAACTGATTGGCCGTTTATTTGGGCACTCCTCCCTTGGCTGGTTGTTCTGCTTCCTTTTACATTATATAAAGCCAATAGATTGAATCTGCTAAGTCTTAGTGAACCAGTAGCAATCGGCGTTGGTGTATCGATTGAGAAAGAGCGGATTGTTTTACTTATTACCGCCGTTGCCCTTGCTGCCTCTGCGGTTTCCGTTACAGGAGGAATTACCTTTATCGGCTTAATGGCGCCACATATGGCAAAAGCGTTAGTAGGACCCCGAAATCAATTATTTATACCAATTGCCATTCTAATTGGCGGCTGGCTTCTTGTTTTTGCTGACACCGTTGGGCGTAATATCCTAGAATCTTCAGGAATCCCTGCCGGTATTATGGTTGCATTAATTGGAGCTCCATACTTTGTATACCTCTTATTGAAAAAATAAGGCGATATCCTTGAAAAAAGGATACGCCTTTTTATTTTAAATGTTCATTTAATACGTTTTCTTCTAACACATCCATACTGCCATACACTTTTGCTATATGTTTTTCTCCCCAAGCACATAGTGAATCTAAGATACCTTTTAAACTCCAGCCATACTCACTTAACTCATACTCAACTTTTGGCGGAACTTGATTATATACAATTCGGTTAATAACCCCATCTTCCTCTAGTTCACGCAATTGCTGCGTTAGCATCTTCTGCGTTATATCAGGCATCAAGCGTTTCAATTCACTGGTTCGTTTTTTGCCATGGGTTAAATGGCAGAGAATCACACACTTCCACTTACCTCCGATTACTTCAAGTGTGGCTTCTACAGATATATTATATTTCTTTTGTTGTTTCATACGTAATACCCTCCTCTTTACAGGCACTTATAAGTACCTATATTACTTAAAAGTATCTATATCACTTTAAAGTGCGTACTTCACTAATGTTTCACTATATCTCATAATAACATTTATCGATTGAGCTGTAGCAAGCAAATCGTTCAAATATTTTTAAGGAGGAGACATATATGTCTTTCAATCATAAACAAAGTTTGTTTTCACTGCTGGCCTTAGCCATTAGTGCCTTTGCAATTGGAACCACTGAATTTATCAGTGTCGGCCTTTTACCGCTAATTGCAAATGATTTAGAAATACCCGTTACAACTGCCGGATTAACGGTTTCATTATACGCACTTGGTGTTACCTTTGGTGCACCGATACTGACATCACTTACTTCTAGTATGTCACGTAAATCTCTATTACTTTGGATCATGGTCATTTTTATTATCGGAAATGGTCTTGCGGCAAGCGCTACGAGCATCAGCGTACTCCTAGCTGCGCGCGTAATATCTGCCCTCTCACATGGTATTTTCATGTCAATCGGCTCTACGATCGCAGCTGATTTGGTACCGGAAAATAAGAGAGCCAGTGCAATCTCGATTATGTTTACAGGACTAACGGTTGCCACGGTCACTGGCGTTCCGTTTGGTACCTTTATCGGTCAAGAATTTGGCTGGCGAATGGCGTTTATCCTGATTGTTGTTGTCGGAATCATCGCATTACTAGCGAATAGTATCCTAATTCCATCGTCTTTACGAAAAAGTACCGTTTCATCTTTTCGTGATCAAATCAAAATCGTCACAAATGGCCGTCTATTACTAGTATTTATCATTACTGCCTTAGGTTATGGTGGAACGTTCGTCGTCTTTACTTATCTATCTCCAATCTTGCAGGATATCACAGGCTTTAAAGAAGGAACGGTAGCCGCGATTCTACTTGGCTATGGAATTGCAATCGCGATCGGAAACATGATAGGTGGAAAGGTGTCCAATCAGAATCCGATTAAGGCTTTATTTTATATGTTTATTGTCCAGGCTGTTGTCCTATTTATTTTAATGTTTACAGCACCATTTAAAATCGCAGGATTAATCACGATTTTCTTTATGGGACTGCTTGCTTTTATGAACGTACCCGGTTTACAAGTGTACGTCGTGATGCTGGCAGAGCGGTACGTGCCAAGCGCCGTAGACGTAGCCTCTGCCCTTAATATTGCTGCCTTTAATGCAGGAATCGCAATTGGCTCCTACTTAGGCGGCATCATAACCGATTCAATTGGACTGATTCACACCACTTGGATAGGAGCGTTAATGGTCCTTGGCGCTGTAATCCTTACAGGCTTAAGTCGAAACCTTGAACAAAAGGACAAAGCCGTCGAAAACACGTGTTCATTATTAAATCAAAAAATGGAGGTTCAATAAAATGACAAACAACTTACAAGCAACAACTACTTTATCAAATGGGGTAAAAATGCCTTGGTTCGGTCTTGGGGTATTTAAAGTCGAAGAAGGTCCCGAATTAGTAAATGCTATTAAATTTGCGATTAAACAAGGTTACCGCAGTATAGATACAGCCTCTATTTATGGGAATGAAGAAGGTGTTGGACAGGCCATTCGCGAAGCGATGACAGAATATGGAATTAAAAGAGATGAATTATTTATTACTTCGAAAGTCTGGAATTCTGATTTAGGTTACGAATCAACTATTACGGCTTACGAAACTAGCTTAAAAAAACTAGGTCTCGATTATCTTGATCTGTACCTTATTCACTGGCCAGTAGAGGATAAATATGTAGAGGCTTGGAGGGCATTAGAGACAATCTATAAAGAAGGAAAAGTCAAAGCGATTGGAGTTAGTAACTTCCAAGTCCACCATCTTGAAAAAATACTAAAGGATACTGAAATCAAACCAATGGTCAATCAAGTGGAATACCATCCACGGTTAACTCAGGCAGAAGTCAAAGCCTTTTGTGATAACAATGGTATTCAATTTGAAGCCTGGTCACCTTTAATGCAGGGTGAATTATTTGATAATCCTCTATTAAAGGAACTAGCCGATAAATATAACAAAACCGTCGCTCAAATCATTTTACGCTGGGATTTACAAAACGGAGTTGTAACCATACCTAAATCAACAAAGGAACACAGAATAATAGAGAACTCCAACCTATTTGATTTTGAACTGACAAAAGAAGATATGGATAAAATAAGTAGTCTAAACGAAAACTATCGAGTCGGTCCAGACCCTGACAACATTGATTTTTAAAAGAAATCGAAGGCGCTCCATTACAGCAGGGAGCGCCTATTTTTATATTTTCTTCACATACTCAGACTTCAAACTCATGGCACCAAATCCATCGATTTTACAATCGATATTGTGGTCGCCATCCACTAAACGTATATTTTTCACCTTCGTACCTTGTTTTAGTGTTGAGGAGCTTCCTTTTACTTTAAGGTCCTTGATGACCGTTACACTGTCGCCATCACTTAATACATTTCCATTTGCGTCTTTTATGACTCTTTCTTCTTCTTCAGAGACAGTTTCTAAACTCCACTCATGACCGCACTCCGGGCAGATGAATAAACTTCCATCTTCATATGTATATTCAGAATTACATTTTGGACAATTTGGCAAAGTAGACATGTTCGCTTTCCTCCCTTCGTTCTATTCTTTGTATATTGTTGCATAGCTTTTTCAAACGGACAAGCTCCTCTTCTTACAATGAAATTAAATAAAAAAAGTTTGAGCTTCATAAATCTTTTCTATCGAATCCAATCTCTTGACATCAAGATAAATTTGTATTATATTTATCTCGAATTGAAAATATCTTATTTTATAATATTTTTATTCAAAACACTTGAATTCGAAAAACCTTTATAGATTAAAATTAACAGCAAGGGGTGGCCAGCATGGGTTTTTTAAACAAATTATTTGGTACAACAACAAAGGAGGAAGAAACAATGACAAATCCAAAATTAAAAATCGGTATTATTTTAGGAAGTACACGTCAAGGACGTGTTAGCCCGCAGGTAGGAGAATGGGTAAAAGGAATTGCTGATCAACGCGGAGATGCTGACTATGAAATCGTGGATATCGCAGATTACAACCTGCCATTCTTAGGAACTACTGATGGAACAGAACCAGGAATCGCTGCTTGGAATGAAAAACTTGGGAGCTTAGATGGATTCGTATTCGTTGTTCAAGAATACAACCACAGCATTACTGGCGCATTAAAAAATGCAATTGATTTTGCACGTGAAGCTTGGTACAACAAAGCTGCTGGTATCGTAAGCTACGGTTCAACAGGTGGAGCACGTGCTGCAGAACATTTACGTGGAATCCTTGGCGAAGTAAAAGTTGCTGACGTTCGTACACATCCAACATTGTCTTTATTCACAGACTTCGAAAACGGCTCTGTATTCAAACCACAAGATTTACACCAAACAAACATGACGGCAATGCTTGATGAAGTAATCGCTTGGAGCGGAGCTTTAAAAACATTACGATAATATCAAAAATAGCGCTATAGTCTATTCGACTATGGCGCTATTTTTGTCTCTTTTCTAGCCTGTGTTAAAGCGAAACTTTGATATTGGCACCTGTTGATTTGCGCGGAAGGCACGAAGACTCCTGCAGGAGTACGGAGCAAGTGAGACCCCACAGGCGCTTGCGCCGAGGAGAAGGAAAAGCGGAAGCGCCTTGTCCAGCCCCGACAAGCGCTGGAGGGCCTGGCGTTGAAGTCGCTCTTTGACTTCACCGTCAGGACCGAAGCGACTCGAGGGGCTAGGCGCTGTAGCTAGACAGGCTCACCGCAACGTCTGCGGAAAGCGAAGTGCCTCGGGACAGGCAAAGACCGCACGTCCCTGTGGTGATTATTCCAAGAAGCATTCCTTAGTGGAGCGCAAATCAACAGCCCAATTAACACAGTTAAGTAAAAAAATGCGTCACAGTCCATACCGACTGTGGCGCATTTTATACTTGTGTTTTTACCAATTTGTCCAAGCCTTCCCTTTCAAAAAGCATACCTTATTTTTAGAGGATTATAAATTTAGATATTATTTTTGAAAGGAGAATGACAATTGCCTAAAGTTATCCATTTAAACCTGCGGGTGGACCCGACCCAATATATTCCCCAGATTCGGGAAGTTCCAGGCTATGATTATATCCATTTGGTCAGGCAGCCTAAGTATATGGTAAACTTGCCGCTTCTCAATAAAAAGGTTCACTACCTAAGTGAAATCTTCTCACCAAAAGAATATGTAGAAAAAAATAAAATTTCGCTCATACACGCACACCATGCTCAATTAGGTTTATTACTTCTTCCATTTAAGGAAGAAACCTCCCTCCCACTCGTAACAAGTATAAGGGGCAGAGATGCAACCCTTGCTAATCAGCCGGTTGACTATTTAGAAGGCATGAAGATGCTTTTCGAACAAGGAGATCGCTTTTTCCCGGTTTGTCAGTATCTAGCACATCGCATTAATTTATGGGGATGTCCTGCCGATAAAATCAGAGTTCTCTACGGAGGGGTTGACCTTAGCCTTTTCCCTTATAAAGGACCAAATCTACAAGGATCACAGAACATCGTTTCAATCGGGAGATTAGTAGAAAAGAAAGGGCACCATGTCTTAATGCAGGCATTTAGTAAGATTAAATCCCAATTTCCAAATGCTACCCTTACCATTATTGGAGGCGGTGAGCTGGAAGGCTATATTAAATCCCTAGCCTCACAGCTGAATTTAGGTACCTCCTTCCGTCTATTAAATCGTGTGCCAAAAAGCCAAGTTCCAGAATTAATGGGACAAGCTGACATATTTTGTGCACCAAGTTTAACGGCGTCCAATGGCGATGTAGAAGGAATTCCGAATACGGTCAAAGAGGCTATGGCAACAGGAATTCCAGTGCTCTCCACCAACCATGCTGGTATTCCAGAAATCATCACAAATAACCAAGATGGAATATTAGTAAGGGAAAACGATGTCGATCATCTTGCAGAAGCATTAGAATTTATGTTAATGAACAGTCACCTATGGGAAGGCTATGTCATTTCTGCTCGTCAAAAAGTCGAACAAAACTTTGACCAAAATAAGCAGCTCTTTTTGCAGGCTAAATATTATGATGAATTGTTAGGGGGATCATGATGGAAGATTTCAGATTAATTAAAGTAACGAAAGGACCAAAAACTCTATTAATTGACAACCCCACTAACTATCCTTTAATCGGAATGGGTGCTCAAGGAGCCGTATTTAAAATATCGGAGGAGCGCTGTGTAAAAATTTATAGCAACACGCTTCAAGCCCAAATGGAAGTAGAGGCATTAAAAGCAGGACAACACTTACCATTCTTTCCACGACTTTATGGATACGGTGAAAACTATATCGTCATGGAATACTTTAATGCACCAACGTTGAAGGAATACATCCGGAATTGTACCTTTATCCCAGAATCGATTACTAGAAAACTTCTGTTTATATTAGGTGAAATGAGAAATGCTCAGTTCACAATGATTGACGCCCCGTTACGGGATATTTTCGTCCTTGAAAATGAAGAACTTAAGGTAATTGACCATGTAAATGCCTTCAAGCGCATACATCCGGTACCACTTAAATTATTGAGAGATTTAAACATGATGTTACTAAAAGAATCCTTCTTATCTCAAGTAAGAAAATTAGAACCGGACACATATAAAACGTGGCAGAGATATTTTGATGAAAACAAAATAGATTACCGAAACATTCCCGTCTTCTCAGGAGGAGATGGTGAAGGAGTAAAAGTGGATAGCGCTATCTCGCAAACATTAATTGGTGCAGGACATCAAGGTGCGGTCTATCGTATTGCTGAGGATAAATGCGTAAAAATCTATGGAAAACCAGGACATTGCGAAATGGAAAAAACCATTTTATTGGCTAATCAGGACCTTTCCTTTATTCCAAAAGTTTATGAAAGCGGAAATAACTACGTTGTCATGGAATATTTAGTGGGACCAGATTTAAACACCTTTCTAAAGAAACAAACCACCCTTCAACCCGTCGTGACAAAACTCTTATTAGACATTCTAACCTCCCAAAAACAGGCTGGATTTAAACAAATAGATGCCCCTTTACGACATGTATTTGTCACTAACAATGGTTTTAAAATGGTTGACCATGTCTACTCATACTCTCGTCTGCAAGAAAGACCTCTTGAACTTTTTCAAAACCTTCATGAAAGAGGTTTCCTGACTGATTTCCTAGAGCAAGTAAAGGTTCTAGATCCTGCCACACATGCGGAATGGACGAAAACTCCTATCCCACTTACCGAAGAGGAAGTACAAAGGGAAATTAAGGACATTCCTACTGTTTTGCCAGTAATAAAAAACCGTAGCAGTAAAAAAGGGAATGGCCATAAAAAGGGCAAGGATCATGGTAAGGACCACGACCATAAAAAAGGGCATGATCGTAACAGTCAAAAAAGGGAGCACGGCGGTAAGAGGGATAACAAGAATAAGAAAAAGGGAAATGATCGTAAAAAAGGATCGGATAAAAAATGAACATTTTAGTGACAGGAGCAGCAGGTTTTATTGGCTTCCATCTTTCTAAACGTTTGTTAGCTGAAGATTATCATGTAATCGGTGTGGACAACCTTAATGACTATTACGATGTTCGATTAAAAAATGAACGGCTAAAGCAATTAGAGACTAACGATAAGTTTACTTTTTATCATGTAGATTTAGCCGATGCAGAAGGTTTAAACAAAATTTTCGAGAATCATTCGATTCCCATAGTGATTAATTTAGCTGCGCAGGCTGGGGTCCGTTACAGCCTTACCAATCCTCACTCCTATGTTCATTCAAACCTCGTAGGATTTGTAAATATTTTAGAGGCATGCAGGCATTATCAAGTGGAGCACTTACTTTACGCGTCGTCTAGTTCAGTATATGGAGCAAATTCCAAAACCCCCTTCTCTACCCGAGACACTGTTGATCATCCGGTAAGTATCTATGCGGCTACGAAAAAAGCAAATGAATTAATGGCACATACTTACAGTCATTTATTTAATATCCCCACTACTGGTCTTCGTTTCTTTACTGTGTATGGACCTTGGGGCAGACCAGATATGGCTTATTATTCTTTTACAAAGGATATAATCGATGGAAATCCGATAAAGGTGTACAATAATGGCGACATGCGCAGGGATTTTACCTATATTGATGATATCGTTGAAGGAATCGTCAAATTGCTAGACCAACCACCTGAGCCAAATCCAAACAGAGATCTCGACCCAAGCACAAGTCATGCCCCCTACAAAATCTATAATATCGGCAACAATAGCCCCGTTAGATTAATGGATTTCATTCAGACTTTAGAAAATCTAATCGGTAAAAAAGCCAAAATCGAATTCCTCCCGATGCAGCCTGGAGACGTGAAAGAGACCTATGCAGATATTACGGACCTGCAGAAGGCGGCCGGCTTCTCCCCTGCTACCCCATTAGAAATCGGGTTAGGTCATTTCGTAGAATGGTATAAAAAATATCATTAATAACCAGCCCGAATCCCCTCTAATAAATGGAGGGGATTACTTTTATTATGGCTGTGTTAAAGGAGACTGTTGATTTTAGAACCTGTTGATTGGAGCGGAAGGCGCTCGACTCCTGCGGGATGAACGAGCTGAGTGAGACCCCGGAGGTCGGCACGACCGAGGAGGCTCACGGGCGAGCCCGCGGAAAGCGTAGCGCCTGGAGCGCAAATCAACAGCCAAATTTAACACAGCCTTCAGAAAAAAAATCGTACTATATGCCTAGTAATAGAACAAGAACTACAGTCATCTATTCAGTATACTAGGCTTAGGGAAATTTTCATTTTACTAGAAAGCAGGTTGGTTGTATGTCCATTGGAAAAGTGATTTATTATCATCGAAGAAAGCAAAATAAGACGCAAGAACAGCTTTGCCAGGGCATTTGCTCGGTTACCCACTTAAGTAAAATTGAAAACAATGTAAAAGAGGCCAATCAAAAAACACTACAGATGCTGTGTGACAGATTGCAAATTTCTATTGAGGAAGAAAACAAAAAGAGCGAATTAGTTAGATATAAGCTGGATTTATTCTACGAGACAATAGAGCGGCTGCACCAAGAAAAAGCTGCAATATTATATAAAGAATTGCAAGAATACAAGGAATATGTGTACTGTACGGACATGATTTATCTCTATGAATTATATATGCTGCGGTACTATCTGCTATTGCACGATTTTTTTACGTTTGAGGATTCCTCCCGAGGCATTCATAAATATATCTCAAAATTTTCTCCTTATGAAACTTATGTCTGGGACCTCCTTCAAGCCATCTATTATGGAAAAAAGGAACAATTTTCCCAGGCCCTCCTCTTCTTATCTCGTGCGGAAAACAAAGCAGAGGAATATCGGGCAAAAATATCAGAGTATTATTATTTTCGATCAGCCCTGCACGGGCATTTATCCCACTACTCTTTATCGATTCATTATGCGTATAAAGCATTGCATGTTTTTCATCAGACAAACAATTTATTAAGAATGGTTCATGTCAAAATGATTCTAGCTATTAATTTCATTCATATTGGTGAATTTGATAAAGGGAAAGAGATACTTGTACATATTTTAAATGACGCAGAGATGCTTCAGGATACGGAAACGAAGGCCCTTTCGTTTCATAACCTCGGGTTTTTATATTACAAACAAGGGAATATAGAAGAATCGCTGGATTATTATTCACAGGCTCTTCAGCACAAAGAAAAGAATTCAGCTTCCTATTATATAACGATTTCCTATCTAGCAGAGGCGCTTATTTCTTTTTCGCAAAATGAAAAGGCTGCAGAGCTGTTATCTGAGATATTAGATTCCTTTCAAGATCAAAAATCGCCGCGATGCATTGAATTGAAAATCCTTTATTTAGAAGCAGCAAGTACAAAGAAAATGCTGGTTCAATATATCATTAAACATGGACTGCCCATTATTGAACATCATATGAATATCGATAGAGGAATGAAATATCTTCAGATGGTTGCAGCCTATTATGAAGAAAAACAGGACTTTGCTTCTGCCAATCACTATCTTCATATATGCAATCAACACCTGAAGAACCTGCTTACTAACATTAGGTCACCCGTTGACCTTAGGAAAACAGGGGTCCGAGAAAAACAATAAAGATAGTCTTCTAGATTAGAAGGGACAATTGCATACCAATTGTCCTTTTTTGTCGAATGTATAAAATTGTCCCAAGTTAATAGAAAGGAAAAACCATCTATTTTTAATAGTAAACCCTCCATTTTTTATACTAGTTCCTCTTATGGGGCCCTTATTTAACACAAATTGTCCCAATTAACAGTCTATTTAAATCCATCTATAGTTAAAGATGTTACAAGAAAAATTTTTTAATAGAAAAGGAGAATGTGAATAATGGGCAAGCAAAAGTATAAAAAGTATTTTGCTGTGATGATGACCACGGCTCTTCTTGCAGTCCCAACTCTACAAGCATTTGCCGATGATTCGGGCAAGGCTGGCGATGGCAAAGCTGCCATTACAAATCTGCAGGGTGTAAATGCAAAAGCAAGTACTGGAAAACATGTGATTACCCTCATTACTGGTGATGTTGTAACGGTGACAGAGCTTGCAGATGGACAAAGCGTGATTAACGTGGAACCTGCAACTGCTGGCGGTGGTGCACGAATTTTGACAGTGGACAAAGGTACATATGTCATACCTGACCAAGCAATGCCCTATTTAGCTTCTGGTTTCTTAGATCAGGATTTATTTAATGTTACTGCACTCATTAAAGATGGTTATGATGACGCAACACTGAAGACTTTACCTGTTATCGTGCAATATTCAGAAGCAAAATCTCGTTCAGGAGCGTTACCAACACCAAAGGGTTCTAAAAAGACCCATGTACTTGAAAGTATAAATGGTTTGGCACTTTCTACAGAAAAAAAGGACACAAAAAAGTTCTGGCAGGACATTAAGCAGAAGCAGAAGACTGCAAAAACCTCAAAAGCCATGTTGACTCCTGGAATTGAAAAAATCTGGCTGGATGGCCGTGTGGAAGCCACACTTGAACAGAGTGTACCTCAGGTTGGGGCTCCTATTGCTTGGGAATCCGGTTACGACGGTAGTGGCGTAAAAGTTGCAGTGCTTGATACAGGAATCGATGCAGAACATCCGGATATCGCAAGTCAACTGGTTGATGCAAAGAGCTTCGTTCCAAATGAAGATGTACGTGACTATCATGCCCACGGTACTCATGTAGCTTCAACAGTACTTGGGACAGGTGCTGTCTCAGAGGAAAAAAATAAAGGGGTCGCCCCAGGTGCAGACCTGCTTGTAGGAAAAGTCCTTAGTAATGAAGGATTTGGCTTAGATTCTTGGATTATCGATGGGATGGAATGGGCGGCTCAGAATGCCAAAATTGTTAATATGAGTATAGGCAGTAACGAGCCTAGCGATGGAACCGACCCAATGGCTCAAGCCGTAAATAACTTAACTTCTGAAACAGGGGCGCTGTTTGTCATTGCTGCTGGTAATACAGGTATGGAAGGAATAAATTCACCTGGTTCGGCAGCTTCTGCTTTAACAGTTGGCGCAGTGGACAAATCTGATCATCTTGCCTGGTTCTCATCAAAAGGGCCACAAAATGGAATATCGGGATTAAAGCCTGACCTCACGGCACCTGGTGTAGGAATTCTAGCTGCCCGCTCTCAATTTAGTAATGGCAGCGGTTCGTATATGACGATGGATGGTACATCAATGGCAACCCCTCACGTTGCTGGAGCAGCGGCTATTCTAGCGCAGCGTCATCCTGATTGGACAGGAGCACAGCTGAAAGAGGCACTGATGAGTACAACCAAGAAGCTAGACCATATTAAGCCATTTGAAGGCGGTACTGGGCGTCTTGACGTTGCTGCTGCCACATTGGGTACTGTCCGTGCGACAGGGTCGCTGGACTTCGGATTCTATGACTGGCCGCATGAAGGTGACAGTATGGTTGAGAAAAACATCACGTATATAAACGACGGCGACCAGGCTGTTACACTAGACCTTTCTACCGTAATAACAGATAGCAATGGTGCAGAAGTACCTTCTGTCTTGCTTACACTTTCAACAGACAAAGTGACAATTGAGGCTAAGAGCAGTGCGGAAGTTAAAGTAACTCTTGATCCACAACTTGGTACTCTTGGCGCCCGCTATCAAGGACATATTTCAGCTAATCTTAATGGACAGACAGTTGCTCATACTTCTTTAGGCATGATAAAGGAAGAAGAGAAATATTCTCTCACCCTAAATGCAACAGATCGCGACGGGACACCTGCTGAAGCTTACTTTTATCTTCTTGGACCGAATGGCGTTCCAGAATTTATGTCCGTTAACGGGACAAGGGAACTGAGATTGCTGCCAGGTACCTATTCCGTTATGGGTTGGATAGAGGTTGATAACGATACAGATCACCGCGGTATTGCACTTGTCGGTAATCCAGAAATCAACCTGAGCGGTCCACAGACCGTTGAACTAGACGCTCGTAAGGCAGAAGCGATTGAGGTAAACGTTCCAAATAAAACAGAAGCCATTTATCGAAAATTGGAATATTACCGCAACACTGGAGAATCATCTATAAATGATATTTACATCATGCCTGTATGGGCGGATAACATGTATGCACAGCCTACTAAAGAAGTAGAAAAAGGAGAATTCACTTTGGCCACTCGCTGGCGCCTGGCTGAACCGATGTTGACAATCAACTTCCAAGGCAAAGAGCTGGATGATATCCCTCAGGCAGGAAGTACGCTTTTAAAAGGTACACACAATTTAGAGACTGTGTATGCAGGAAAAGGAGCTCCAGAGGATTATACTGGTCTTAATGTAAAGGACAAGGCCGTAGTCGTTCTTCGCAGTGATGAAGTATCAGGCTCAGAACGTGCTGCAGCAGCATTAGCAGCTGGTGCAAAGCTGTTAATTACCGTAAATGATGGACCACAGGAGCTAAGTGAGTGGGTTGGAATTGAAAATGAAGATTTTTCACTTTCTGATACACCTCTAGCTGTTGCCGGTATTAGCGGTACGGAAGGTCAACAGCTTGTGGAGGCAGCGAAGGCCGGAAAAGTAACACTAAATATTAAAGGTAAACCAGACACTGAATTCGTTTATGACCTTGTTGACATGCACCATGATGCTGTACCGAGCGATTTAACGTATTCACCAAAAAACAAAGATCTTGTTAAAATCGATAGCAAATATAAATCAGATCGTCCGGCACCAGGAGCGGAATTCCGTTATGATATCCTGAGTCACAGTCACCATGGAGTTGGTTTCCTGCGACAGCTATCACTGCCTTCTGTTCGAACCGAATGGGTATCCGCCCAAGAAGGCACATCTTGGTACCATCAGGCTACTATACTTGACGCACAATGGGAAGTACGTCAGCCGAAAGTGGCTTACACACCTGGTCAGAAACTAGAGGAAGAATGGTTTTCACCAGTCGTCCGACCACGCCTTGGAGACGGTTTCTGGCCCCCTTACCGTGACAGAAATTACTTTGTTCTTAACATTCCGGCATGGGCTGATTCAGGGATCGGACACACTGGAGCAGACATGAATTATCCTGGAGAGCAAACGTTAGAATTTTATCGTGGAGATACGCTCGTGAAAAAAGCAAACGGACAGGCAATCTATTCATTTGTAGAACAACCCGAGGAAAACACGAAGTATAGAATCGTAAGTAATGCTACTCGTAATCCAGAACGCTGGAAGACATCTGTTCGTACCCATACCGAGTGGACATTCTGGTCAAAAAAGGCAGAAGAATCTCGTGTAGCTCTGCCGCTTCTTTCACTGGATTATAAAATTGATACTGACATGAACGGTAACGCTATTGCAGGCAAAACAACAAAGCTTGGCCTATCCGCGGTTCAAATTGCTGGTGCACCAGGAAACGGAGTTGTGGAAGGTGCTTCCCTTGAAGTTTCGTTTGACGAAGGCCTGACATGGGAAAAAGTTGATTTAACTGCTGAAGACAACGGTTGGACAGCAAGTATTAAATATCCAAACAAAGCTGGAATGACTGTCTCCCTTCGTGCAAGCGCTTGGGATGACAAAGGCAATAGTATCAAACAAGAAATAATTAAAGCTTATGGACTAAGGTAAGTTTTAGGGGCCAGTTTTCACAACTGGTCTCTTTTTGTGGATAGAAAGACAAAAGATATGGAAGTATATAACTAACTTGTCATTAAAATGTTAGGAGGATGAACATTGCAGAAGAAAACTTTGTTTAAGCTTCCACTAATTATTGTTTTTCTAACTGTTACATTTTTCGTAAATAGCGACCAAGAGAAAGAAATTCACGCATTTTCGAACCAGGTACTTCAACAAGGCTCGTCTGGTGAAGATGTGATTGAGCTGCAATCGCGCCTCTCTTATAATGGCTTTTATAAAGGTAAGATTGACGGGGTTTTTGGATGGGGTACATATTGGGCAGTTCGGAATTTTCAAGATCAGTTTGGTCTTCCTGTTGATGGGATGGTAGGGGCAAAAACGAAGGCCATGCTTGTAAAAGCAACAAAATATGAAAAGCAAGGTAATTCAGGTGGTACTGGTGCCAATGTTCCAAATGGGTATAGCCAAAACGATATCCAATTGATGGCGAACGCCGTATACGGAGAATCACGCGGAGAACCCTACATAGGTCAAGTCGCTGTGGCAGCCGTTATTTTAAACCGAGTTCAGAGTGCCTCTTTTCCAAACAGTGTCGCAGGTGTCATCTATGAACCTGGAGCCTTCACTGCTGTAGCCGATGGGCAAATTAATTTAACACCAAATGAAACCGCAAAAAAAGCCGTATTGGATGCAGTTAATGGATGGGACCCAACTGGCAATGCCATTTATTATTTTAATCCTGATACCGCGACAAGCAGCTGGATATGGAGCCGTCCACAAATTAAGAAAATTGGTAAACATATTTTTTGTAAATAAATAGAAAACTGTCATCTACAATTGAATTATGATGACAGTTTTTTAGTCTATGGCTTTATAATTCCCTGCTCCTTCGCTTTAAAAACGGCTTTGTGCCTTCCTGTCACTTCTAATTTGGAATAAATATTTGAAATATAATTCTTAACGGTTCCTTCAGTCAGGAAAAGCTTTCTGGCTATTTCACGATTGGTTAGCCCTTTCGAAAGTTCCTCTACTATTTCTACTTCTCTTTCCGTGAGTCCAAAATCTTTACGATTACTTTTTTCCTCTATTACTTTTTCCGTTGGGGTAATCCATTGTGTAATTAACTGCTTCGCAATCTCCTGCGTAATCAGCGTCCCACCGTGATGGACAAGCCTGATTCCTGCTGCAAGATCTTTTGGATGAATGGCTTTTAATACATATCCCTCTGCTCCAGCTGCCAAAGCGTCCCGAACATACCCTATTTCCTCAAAGGTTGTTAAAACCATTACCTTTACAGACGGAAATAGGCTTTTAATTTGAGCTGTGGCGTCGACCCCATTCATTTCAGGCATATGAATGTCCATCAGTACTACATCCGGAGAAAGCTTTTTCGTTAACTCCAATGCGACTTTTCCATTTTCAGCTGTTCCGACAATTTCAAAGTCAGTTTCCCCTCCCAATACAATCGCAAGGCTTGCCGTAATCAGTTCCTGGTCATCCACTAGTAACACTTTTATCATCTTGTATAACCCCCTCCCTAAAACGGCTTATATTCACAGGTAAAAAACAAGTAACAACCGTTCCTTCATTTCCCTTTGATTCAATGCTCAATCGACCTTGGAGTGATTCCAACCGCTCCTTCATTCCATTAAGACCAAAACCAAAGCTTACCTCTCGAATGCCTATGCCATTATCCTGTATCAAAAGGATCAAATGAGAAAAATCGGCCTTTAGTGTAATCATAATCTCATTGGCATTGCCATGGCGGATGGCATTAGTTAGTGATTCCTGAAGGCACCTTATTAGAGTAATGGTTGCTTGAGAGGATATATTGATTTCATGTAGGCCTATATGTTCAAAATGGATATTAGTTTTCGTATGTAAGGCAAATTCATCCGCAATTTTTTTTAGCTGAGAAGGTACATCTTCCCTATCTTCACTTGGAGATATTTGATGAATTTGAGTTCGAATTTCTCGTAAAGATTTCCTCATCACATCACTTAACACATCTACTTGTTCTTGTGCTTTTTCCGGAGATGTTTTCATTAGATACGAGGCCGCGTCAAGTCCCATAATAACAGATGTAAAGGTATGTCCTACCGTATCATGGAGATCTCGTGCCAAGCGATTTCGCTCCTCCAATAACGTGACCTTTTCAATTTGCCTAGCATATTCCTTCAAAAGTTGATTCTGCCTTCGGTTTTCAACAAGCAGCCTTTGCGTCCTCTTCTCGGCTTCAATAACGTTTGCCACTGCTATACCAATGCCATAGAAGAAAAAACCATCTATAACGCCAAGGCCCAAATGGTTTAATCCAACTGCAAGCACAGCAAGGAACGGAACAAGGGAAAATCCCGCCCAAAACCACCAACGTTCCTTCCCAGGATTACTATAAATACCCGCACAGAGGGCAGGATAGGCCAAGAAGGATGAATACTCCCCTAACAAATAACAGCCGACAATTAAAAACAGTCCGCTGAAAATTAATTCAAGTAAAGGATAGTTTTTGACACCGAAACTATCAATCTTAATTCCTAACCATTGTGGAATTAAGAACGCGGCAAAGAACAACGGCAGGATTAGCCAGAAGAAAGGCATGGAGGAAAGAAATATAGCTAGAAATAATAAATGAAGGACAAACCAGCCTATTCTAGTTATTTGTGCCGTTTTATAAACCCAATGGGATTCTTGCCGAATTGGCAGCATAATGAGCACCTTCAATCTTCTGATTTAATCACTTACTATATTCCACACCGCTTCATATTTCCCTTTTTTTCCGTTAAAGGCTGTCTGTCATAAAAGTCATATGACCCCCTTATGACCAAGTTCACTTTTAGGTATGACCGTTTCTCGCAGATAATGAGGATACAAATTGAAGAAAAGGGGAAAAACAAATGAAAAAATTTTTATATCGTTATAGTTTGGTTTTATTTCTTGTAGTACTGATTGGCAGAGGCTTAATAGGAATGCTTGCCGTAAAGGGGATTCAATCGTTTAACCCTTCACTTACGGTTGAAAAAGATTTAGGTTGGTTAATCATGCTAATCTATGCAACCACTGTTTTCTTAGCAGTAAAATGGGTGAAAATTGACAAAGAAATCGGATTGAAAATGCCTTCCTTAACAAAAGAATGGTATGTTTGAGTACCAGCACTCGTTATCCCTGCCACATTGGCCTTCTATCTTGGTTTTAATTCAACATTGGGGCATATTCCGCTATTGCTGATTGCTGCTGTAGGTGTTGCAGTGAATGAAGAAATTTTATTTAGAGGTATTCTTCTTCGAGCGATATTACCATTTGGTAAAGCAGTTGCGATTATTGTTCCTTCACTTTTATTTGGTACTGCACATCTCGGTAATATCTTTGTTGGCGGGGATGTAACATATGCACTTTTTCAGTTTGGATGGACGTCTTTTGCTGGTATGGCCCTTACAGCGATGGTTTTAGCAAATAAGAGCTTACTTCCAGCTATTCTCTTCCACTTTGTGTTAGATGCAGTAGAGTATGGTACCACAGGCGCTTACGGTGTTCATAGTACAGAGTATTCACTGAAATGGTTAAGTATATTTTTACTGCTCAACTTAGCATTTTTACTATACTCACTCATTATTTTAAAAAAATCCAAAAACCAGCAAATTAATCATACAGTCACACCTTTGTAAAAATAAATAGGGCTGACCTTCAAGGAGGATTATTTCCATCCACCCTTTTGGTCAGCTTCTTTATTTCAGCAACTCTAGAGCGAAGTTTAGAAAACAATCGTTTTGTTTTGATGGACTATAATTCGGTCTTCAATATGCCATTTTACCGCTCGAGCCAAAACACTTCTTTCCACTCTACGACCAATTTTTTTCAAATTATCGACATCATCACGGTGATCGACACGGGCAATATCCTGCTCAATAATCGGCCCTTCATCTAAATCATTGGTAACATAATGGGAGGTTGCTCCGATTAACTTTACACCGCGGGCATGGGCACGCTCATACGGCCTGGCACCGATAAACGCCGGTAAAAAGGAATGATGGATATTAATGATTTTCTTTGGATTTGCCGCAACAAATTTAGGAGTCAGGATTTGCATATACCGAGCTAATATCACTAAATCAATTTCATATTCCTTTAATAACTCAAGCTGCTTCTCTTCCACCTGTTCACGAATATCCTTATTCGCAGGAATATAGTAAAACGGGATATTCAAGCCTTCCACAGCATCCCTTGCTTCCTCATGGTTACTTATCACAAGCGCAATATCCGCCATTAAATCACCACTTTGCCATTCCCATAGCAATTCAAGCAAACAGTGAAGCTCCTTCGACACAAAGATTGCCGCTTTCTTCACATGATAGACATGCGTTAATTTCCAATCCATTGAAAACTTCTCAGCAATCGCAGCAAACTGACCTTCCATATCCTTTGCCTTTTCCTTTAAACCCGGGCATTCAAATTCAATTCGGATAAAAAATACTCCGCCTTCCGGATTGGTAGAATATTGACTGGACTCTATAATATTGGCTTGATACGAAAATAAAAACTGTGAGATGGCTGAAACAATGCCTGGCTGATCCGGACAACTGACAAGCAAACGGCCACGATTACGGTTCTCTTGTTGAAACTTTTCAAGTTGATCCTTTATATATGTATTCATTTTCTATCTCCTCTAACATTATTAGAAAGAATTATACAGCAGAAAGCCTTTATAAGCTAAGTATTTTTGAAAATTCTAATTTTAGTTCACAAACAATTAATGGTAAAATTTATTAAAAGGAGGTTGTCTGTGATATGAAAATCGCTTTCATTTCTGACATACACGGGAATGCTATCGCACTTGATGCTGTTCTTAAGGATATCGAGAAGCAAGGAATTGATAGAATATATGTGTTAGGTGACATCTGTTACCGTGGACCGGAACCGAAACGCTCTCTCGATTTAGTCCGCTCTTTACATACTGATGTGATAAAAGGAAATGCCGATGAATGGGTGGTACGCGGTGTCAGGGAAGGTGAGGTGTCTGATAAGGCACTAGAGTTAATGAATCTTGAACGCCAATGGATTGTGGAGCACCTAGAACCAGCAGACATCGATTATTTAGAGAACCTGCCTGCTCAATTAAATCTCACCATCGAAGATGTTGAGATTTCAGCCTTCCACGCTACTCCGACGAGTTTATTTGATATCGTCCTCCCTAACGCGGATGACAACCAAATCGAAACGAGTTTAATTCAGGCGCAAACTGCACAGGTTTTCGTATATGCACATATCCACAAGCCATATATTAGATATCTAAATGGCAAAGTCATTATGAACATTGGCAGCGTGGGTTTACCATTCGATGGCCTGACAAAATCATCCTATGGACTTGTTGAAGTCCAGGACGGACATATAAAAACATCCATCAGAAGAGTAAATTATGATTTCGAAAGTGTCGCAGCACTGTATCATGAAGTCCATTATCCAAATGCAGAAATGATGAGTAAAGTGATACGGACTGCAAAAATTTAAAGACAAAATCGCTGTTCACTTTATGGCAGCGGTTTTCTTTGAATATAGAAAAAGGAGTTTTTTAAAATGCAGTTATTTGTAAGGAATCTGACGGAAGAATATGCAAAACAGATACTGAATTGGAGATACGAACCACCCTACGATTTTTATAACAATGAAGAAACCTCTGAATCTCTGAACGAATTACTAGAGAACCCCTATTATGCCGTTTTGAATCAATTCGATGAACTCGTTGGGTTCTTTTGTATTGGAAGCGCAGCCCAAGTCCCATTCGGTTCTACAGTTGGCGCCTACAATGAGGATATGAAAGATATCGGTATTGGCATGAATCCTGCGATTACCGGACAGGGGTTTGGGACACCATTCTTCACGTATATCCTTTCGTATATTCAAGAAACCTATCAGTTGGATTCAATCAGATTGACAGTAGCAAAGTTTAATCAAAGAGCCATTCATCTTTATACCAAACTTGGATTTGTTAAAAAAGTGGAGTTTAATAGAGGAACAACTGAATTCATTACGATGGTTAAGCATTATTAATAGATTAGGGCCGGAGTCAATACGTTCTCCGGCCTTATTTGAATTTTCCTTTTAAGCCCTTCTGTTCAGGAGTAAAGAACGTTTCGACCATTTCCACACTAGTTGGTCTGCTAAAATAATATCCCTGCATGTTATGGCAGCCAATACTGCATAAAAATTGATATTGCTCTAACTCTTCAACTCCCTCTGCTACCACATTCATTCCAAGGTTTCTTCCCATTGCCACTAATGTTCGACAGACAGAACGCTGATTTTTATTCTCTAACCCTTCAATAAAGGATTTATCAATTTTTATCGTATTAAATGGATATTGAACGAGATAACTAATGGACGAGTAACCAACCCCAAAATCATCAAGAATGATGTCGACTCCTTTATCCTGTAATTCTTTTATCGTGTGCAATGTTTGCTGGACATTGGTCATCGCTGTTCTTTCTGTGATTTCAATTTTTAACAGATTAGCAGGTAACTGATGGCGTGCTAAAGCGTCCTTAACACTTTCAAGAAAAGATTCCAAATTAATTTGCCTCGCAGGTACATTAATAGAGACATAGAATGGTGGCAAGTTCATATCTGTCCATATTTTACGTTGTCTACAGGCAGTCTCCAATACCCAATTGCTTAATTTTATGATTAAATCTGACTCTTCGGCAATTTGGATAAATTCTCCTGGTGATATCGCCCCTAAAACGGGGTGCTGCCAACGCAGAAGTGCTTCTACCCCGATCACCTGTTTTCCATACACATCAACGATTGGTTGATACACCAGATATAATTCATTCTTTTCTATGGCTTTATGAAGGTATTGCTCTAGCAGCAGTTTTCGTGATAGACTTTTCGCCATTCCTAATTCATAGGACTGTATTCCTACTCCGCTTTCCTTTGCAAGGTACATCGCTTGGTCTGCCTTCTGAATTAATCCTTCTGCCTCATACCCATGATCAGGAAAAATACTCATTCCAATACTGGCATTGAGTACATATTCATGACCAAGGAGTCCGATTGGTTCTGCAATTATTCTATTAATTCTGGCTGCTGCTTCATGAAGTTCCTCCTTTGTGTTCACGTTATTTAGCAAGATGACAAACTCATCCCCGCCTTGACGTGAGATTGTATCATCACTCTCCAAACTGCCCTTCAACCGGTCTGCAATAACCTGTAAAACCTTATCTCCCATTTTGTGACCAAGAGAATCATTGATATATTTAAATCGATCGAGATCCAAGAATAGTACCCCGACCTTTATTTTCTTTTCCTTTGCTTCATTTAACGTTTTATGAAGCTCATAATCCAATTTCCTTCGGTTTGGCAGACCTGTCAAAGAATCATGAAAAGCTAAATACGTTAATTTTTCCTCTGCTTTTTTCCTCTTTGTACTATCCACAACGATTTGATCAATCCTCTTAATACCAGTAATAATAGTATCCCAATTCCGAGTAGTAGAAGGTGAAAGATTCTTTTCATTTGCTGTGCTGGTAATATAGCCGCAAATACCTAGAATTACACCATCTACTTTAACGGGAATAGAAAGAATATTTACATCTATTACTTGACCGTTCCGATTTCTAATCTTTGTTTGAATACTCTTCCTTTCTCCTTTGAGGACAGTATTAATATGCTCAATCGTCTTATCAATCTCTTCTTCTTCTAAAAACGTGACAAAATTCCATTGATAATCAGGATGTCTTTCACAACCTGTTAATTCTTGAACAGCTTCATTCGAAAAAACAATACTGCCCTCCAAATCCATTACGTAACATGGATAGGGCATAGCTAAAAGTAAGGGTTTACATCCTTCGACGAAAGTACTTAAATCTGAATTTTTAATCTCATATCTCAAGAGAAATCTCCTTTCTACGTTCCGGAGAATCAAACATCTGCTTAATGAGACGATATACCATATTCCCGCATATAGCTGTGATAGATATCAACAAACTCAGACATTTTTTTCACCTTCTATAACTAATCAAACGTTTGATTAAAAGCGCTCAATCTCATTTAAAGAAAGCCTATATTAATTTCCTAGAAAATAACCTGTCGAAATAAAGCAGGTCAGTTTGATAGAAACCAGTCGAAAACAAAAGCAGATACTAATGACAAGCTTTTCGTTTTTTCCCATTCCCTTTTTGATAAAGTTAATTATCGAAACGTGTTTAGTGCTTTTGTCTCTATTTTTCAAGTTAAGCACTGTAAAATAAATCATTTGTATTATTGTGAGTGTAAGCGTTTAACATTATAATCAGTATAACAATTGGAAAACAGAAATATTAATCTACAACTACTACTAGGGAGTGGATTTTATGGACGAGCAGGGTAATTTCGCCTATGGACTAGTTTGGGGCACTTCATTAAGTGTACCACTATGGATTGCGTTTTTCGGTTGGATAAAAATAATCATTCATTTTATATTTTAGGCCATATAAAAAATACCCTTGCCCGGAAACGGACAAGGGTTTGTTGTTTAATACTGCTGATTGTTATGCCATCTCCAAGCATCTGCAATAATCTGTTCCAAATTCCGCTCTGCTTTCCAGCCTAATTGATTGTAAATCTTTTGTGAAGAAGCTACCAGTCTTGCTGGATCTCCAGCACGACGATCAGCCATTTCAACATTCGCTTTTACCCCGGTTACTCTTTCACACGTCTCTATAACCTCTTTTACCGAATAGCCAAGACCATTTCCTAAATTATAAATCTCTGCACTTTTCTTTCCACTTAATAAAGCCTCTAATGCAAGGATATGGGCGCTTGCTAAATCAGTAACATGAATGTAATCGCGAATACATGTACCGTCAGCCGTGTCATAATCACAGCCGAAAACAGCCACTTTTTCACGTTGACCTAAAAGCTGTTGAAGAATGATAGGAATTAAATGCGTTTCTGGGTCATGACTTTCACCAATTTTAGAAGATTCATGTGCCCCAGCCGCATTAAAATACCGTAGAATTACATAGTTCAAACCATATGCCTTCGAAAAATCAGAAAGCATTTGCTCTATCATTAATTTAGAATGGCCATAAGGATTGATAGGAGCTGTGACGGTTTGTTCATTAATAATCTCAACATTTGGGATACCATATGTAGCCGCAGTAGAAGAGAAAATAAAGTTCTTAATATTGTTTTTCATCATTACTTTTAGAAGCGTTAACGTAGCTGCGACATTATTTTCATAATATTTAAGAGGATCAACCACAGACTCTCCTACTAGGCTAAAAGCAGCAAAATGCATAACAGCCTTAATGGGATAACTAGAGAAAATCATTTGCAGGTCTTCTTCATTTCCGAGATCTCCCTGTACAAAAATGGCTCTTGTATCGATCGCTTCACGATGACCTGTAGACAGGTTATCTAGTACAATTACCTCTTCCTTTTCCACTAATTCCTTAACAAGATGACTGCCGATATAACCAGCACCGCCAACAACGAGAATCATTGTCATTTCCCCTTATACAAAAAATTTTTCTTATAAGTTTCATTTTATCACAAAATCATTGTAACAAATCCACCCCCCATTACGTCCAAAACTTGAATGTTGTAAATATTGGAAACCCGAAAAGCGGAAGCGCCTTGCCAGGGGCGACAGGCATAAGACGAGCCGGCGAGAAGGTTGTTCTTTAACCTTCTTGACGGATTGTCAGAAATGTGGAGGCGACTGCCCTGGGACGAAGGCATAAGACGGCCACTGCAAGAAGGCGCTTTTTGCCTTCTTCAGGGGGCGGCTTATGACTCGAGTCCCAAGGAGCCGAAACTAGACACGCTTATGACCCCGAGCCCCTAGGCGCTGGAGCTAGACAGTAACCTAAGTTCATAGTTGCTTTCTTATCTTTCAGGTAGGTTGAAAAGGGGGAATATTTAGAATATAATTTTTTTTGCGGGAAACTACTTCTATTATACAAATGTAATGACTTTGAATGAGAAATGAGGTGGGAGATTTTGAGGTTAATTAGATTATTTACATACTATCTACTTGGAATGGTATCTATATTTTGTGTGAGTATTTTTCCACAATATTTTTCCACTAGAGGAACTCCAGAATCAACAGGGTATTTTGCACAATTATTCTCGTTTGGGAAGGACTTAATGAAACCAGAGTCTTGGGTCTATCAATTCGAAAGGTCGCAAGCGGGTGGTGCTCCAATGATGGAGATTATGGGGCCGGCATTTATTTATTCCATGCAAATCCTGTTAGGTGCTCTTTTGGCAGGCTTTAGTATTGCCCTTTTTCTCGCATTGGGGTCGGCCTTTTTACCTAAAATCGTGCTTAGTCCCATCAAGAGATTACTTGATGTGTTGGAATCTGTTCCAGACTTGATACTCGCTACCTTATTACAAGTATTATCGATTATGATCTTTAAGTCGTTTGGAGTGGATTTATTTCGGGTCGCCAGCTTTACCGAAAAGGCCTACTTTGCTCCGATTGTCACGTTGGCGATTTTACCGCTTGTATCCATGTTCAAAATCCTTCTCCTTATGATTGAGGAAGAGTTTTTGAAGGTATATGTCACCTTTATAAAAAGCAAAGGGATAGACAAATTAAATATCTTAATTAGACATATCTTAAAAAATATCATGCCCCTTTCGTTTCATCATATCAAGATTATTATTTGGGGAACACTTTCTAGCCAATTTATCATTGAGCGTGTGTTTAACGTCCACGGACTAACCTTCTACTTACTTGATAACTTCAAACCTATAACCATTTTTGTTACTTTGGGTCTTATTTTTACACCTTTTTACTTTCTGTTCCAATTAGTAGATATTTGGCTTAAAGAAGACCTGCCATTATCTTATGAAACAAGACGGAGATCCTGGTGGCAAATATCACGCATTGGAAATATGGTGGAGGGAACAAAGAGGTTTTTTGAAAACATCCTTTATTCTATTAAATCGATTAACCTAAGAAAATTATCGCCTTTCCGTCCATTCATCAATGCATTCTTTACTTTTTACCGTCATATGAAAAATTGGAAATTTGCAATTGGAGCTTTATTTTTCATAGTAACCATCAGTTATAGCATTATTTATTCGGTCACAACTGATAATCATGTTGACCAAGTAAGACTTTATTATTCAGAAGACGGTGTAAAGCTGCTGAGTGCAATGCCGCATGCTCCCACAAAGCCCTTTTTCTTTGGTTCCGATAAATTAGGGTTCAGCCTTTTTGACCAATTAGTCATTGGCGCGAAATATACGCTGATCTTTGCTTTACTTATCGCCTTATTGCGTGTAGTTGGCGGGCTTTTGTTTGGTGTTATTTATGCCTTTTATTTAGGACCCCGCACCCAGCAATGGCTTGCAAAGTTAATCGATTCGATTCATTTCCTGCCATTAAGCTTGGTGGCATATATTCTGTTGGCGCCGATCTTAATGCCGGCATTTACCGGTTTTGGCTATGAATTTACCTATACGTTTACCGAACGGATTTTACTTGAAATGTTCATTTTAACCATCCTGGTCGTTCCGTTAACGAGTGTTCTACTAGGAAAAGAGATAAAGCGAGTTCTTGACTATGAATTCATTGCAAGTGCGCGCGTTTTAGGCGGGAGCAGATTTCATCTCTTCTGGCGGCACATCTTCCCGCATATTGGTGCCCGTTTAACGATCTTATTAGGAACACAATTTATCCAAGTTCTATTAATTTTTATCCATTTAGGGATCTTTAAATTTTTCTTTGGCGGGACCAAACTAGACTTTGATCCAATGGGTGCGGATCCGCCGATGTCGATTACCCATGAATGGTCTGGATTAATTGGGGAGTTAGGAAGAACAACCATTGCTTCAGGTCGCTACTGGTACTTGTGGATCTTAGCGGCTTTCATGATGGCGATTTTTGCAATGCAGCTGATTATCCAAGGAGTAAAAGAAGTTCAGCAAGTAAAAGTCGGAGTGTTATATAAACTTCCAAAAGCTCAAAAGAAAAAAGCTAAACATACACATGAAGTTCCTTCCTATCAAGTTACAAAGGATAGTTTTAAAGTGATTGGAAATGAGTCTAATAGTACTCTCGAACCTGGTGTGGGTACAACGTTCGACCGAAAAATAAAACCAAAGTTTAAACGAGGGTTTGAACGTGGAATGTAATATCGAACCAGTGCTCGAGCTAGATTCAAACAAAAGAAGAACCCCGTACACTTAGTTTTGTACGGGGTTTATTTTTGCAAGAATAGCATTGTACGTCTCAATCGCAAATTCCTTGAAAGGCAAGTATGGGATATTTTCGAATTTCTTCACTGCCAATTCGGCAGATTGAAGCGCATTTTCCATTTCGCCAAGTTTAAAATGGCATAAAGCTTTGTATGAATAACGAACATAAAAAAGTGATAAATCAAATGGATGGTGAGTAGTGGTCGGAGTCTCTACTTTTTCAAATTCATGTATCGCTTCCGTAAATTTTCCAAGACCATAAAAAGCCTTTCCTTTTTCCATTCTATAAAGCCACTCCACCACTTCTTCTTCTTGGGGGTTGCCTAAGTACTGGTCAAGGATTTCAAGCGCCCTGGCGTACTCTTTGTTTTCAGCAATTAAAGTCATAGCAATGAGCAGATTATGAACGAGGATGGATAATGTATCCTCAGCAAACTCACCGTATTGCTTTAACTTACGTAAATAAAGCTCTCTCTTTTCTTTATCACGAAACATCATGGCCTGTCCGGCACCGATTCTGTATAAATCATCCGTACGATAAAAGATTCGGTGCTTTTTTGAAAAAATTAAAGCATTTTCCATCACATGAGAGGCCGTCTCATACTCACCAACCGCAAAATAAAGAATAGCTTCTGTATAGTCAAGGTCAACCTGTGTCATGGGGTCGATATAGACATGATTGGATTCAATTTCCGTTCGTTCGCTCAGTAAGATCTCTAATGCGTTGGAATAATCATGTTCAATGAACTTTACCATAGAACGAAATATGGCAATTTGCGCTCGATTAGCTGTTACATTCATCTTGTCATACATAGTCGCAGCTTGGTTAGATAACTCTTCCCAGCCAAAACGCTTTTCTTCATATAGACTCCTGCTGTAAATGTCTAACAATCGTGCTGCCTCATACCCTTGGGGAAGGTTTTTTATATAGGGTTCCAGCAGGGTTAAAAGCTGTTTATACTTATCTGTTGCTTTTTCCTTTTTTTCATTGTACAGCTTTTCTGCTTTTTCAAGAACCTCTCTTAATTCCAATGTACTGACTTCCTCTAATAAATCAGTTACTTCCACCCCTAATCCCTCAGCAATATAGGCAAGGCTCTCCATAGAGGGCTGTGCTTTATTGTTCTCGATTAAGCTAAGCATGCCCTTGGTAAGTCCTAGTCCTGCTAGTGCTTCAAGCGTCAGCTTTTTCTGCTTTCGCAATTTTCGTATTCGGTCCCCTAACATGTAAAGAGCAACTCCTTAAAACGTTTCTTTGTTTAATTATATTAAACTTACCCATAATTTGAAAGATATAAACGAGATAAAAATAAATTTGTTTAATTAAATTAAACTTTCTGCTTGATTTGGTAAAAACCTCATGTTATGATTTGTTTAATTAAATTAAACTTACTGAATGAAAAGAGGAGATTTTATGAATAACAGTATGATGTTGAAAAAAGCCACGTATCATCTTTGGACTTTTACCATAAGCAAACTGATTGCATCTTTTGGATCGCAGGTATATTCATTTGCTATTAGTTTTTATATATTGCAGGCTACTGGTTCGGCGAAAAGTTTTGCGTTGAACTTGATTTGCAATGTATTACCTCGGACCATCGCAGCCCCATTTGCAGGTTATATCATCGATAAGTACCCACGGAAAAGAATCGCGATTATCTCACAAATAGCGACGACCTTGGCCATCGGGGGGTTATTAGTCGTCAGTGTCACCTTTGGATTATCTCTAACCGCAATCTATATCACTACCTGCCTCCTCTCCCTAACATCCATGTTTTCCAGCGTAGCGTTCACCTCTTCTATAACAGGACTTGTGGACGAAGCAAGAATTCAAAAAGCCATGTCATTAAACCAAATGTCCGTATCCTTTGCGGCTATTGCCTCTCCAGCAGTCGGAGGCCTCTTGTATGGAGTGATTTCCATGCCAGTGTTCCTCATCTTTTTTATGGCCGCTTCGACGGCTGCCATCGTTCTAGACGCCACGATGAATTTCACATTGTTTGCTTCTCAAAAGTCAGAAACAGTCGATAAACAGAAAGAATCCATGTGGCAAGGAATGAAGGCTGGGGTATCCTATTTAAAATTACAGCCGATGTTGATGACCATTATCTGGATTGCGTTATTCGTTAATTTTCTTTTCAGTGCCTATCAGGTTGGATATTCGTTTATTCTTATTGAAAAATTAAAAATGCTTTCCCATCATTTTGGTTTTACGGAAGGTGCCTTTGCTGTTGGCATGCTGCTGTTATCGATTTATCTCTCCATCCGGAAAGAGATAAAATTTCCGTTGTTGGTTTCAAAAAGGGGTATTATTCTCATGGGGCTCATCATGGGAAGTGCCACTTTACCTTTACTCTTTACCATGTCTTATAACATCATGTTTGGCTACTATATTCTTCTTCAATTTGTGTTAGGAGTGTGTATTGTTTTCGTCAATACGCCAACCCAGGTGATGATGCAAAAACAAATTGCCGATGAATATAAGGGGCGTGTATTTTCGCTTATTGAAACAGTAGCAATGGCTTTATCACCATTAGGTATGGTGCTTTATGGATTTCTATATGATGTATTTCCTGCAGAATGGGTTCTGCTCCTGTCATCTGGAGTATGTGTGTGTGTAGTCCTTACTCTTTTAAGACCTGCCGTCATACGAAGGGTCCATCCGGAGCTTGAAGCGGAAAAAGTAGTGAAGAAAAGTGCGGAGGCATTTTGATAAGGTTTAGATGGTTGGATTCAGTTGAATCTAACCATCTTTATCAACCTAATTTAATAATTCGCCTAACCAACCTTAAATGAGACACCAAGATTAGAAAAACGATGGGATACAGAAAGATGGAATACCAGAGCTTCCAGCCTGTATAGTTAAAAAAGTGAGTCCTTTCAACAAGAATTTCAATAATGGAGGATCCTGCGGTCCATGCAAGGATATAAAAGAGTTTTGTTTGATTAGTCCCTTTAAAGGGATAATAGTTTAAAAACAAAATACTAACAGGCATAAAATAAAGAAATTCCCCTATAAACCCGTGCCATTGAAAACCCTTACCAAAATATCCGTACAAATGGTATTTAAAGTTGAGAACCATATCTACATTAATGCCAAACAACAACGCAAAAAGACTCGTTGTATACAATTCAATTTTACTCAATCTTTTTGGGACTAGATAAGCAATAATGATAAGAATAAAAAAGAATATAAATACCAGCTTCCACATGGATAGATAATCTCCTTCTAAGGCGGCTAATTAAACGTTATATTTTCCTAATCCTTGCTCATATAGTCACATATCAATCCTCGTCTAGATAAAATGCCTAAAGACCTACTCCATCCACCTGAACAGGAGGATTAATTTTCCAAAAATATAGTTATTTGTATCTAAATTGTTATTCTGGTAAATAAAATACTCCTTTAATGAATAATAATGAATTAACCCCCAGAAAGGAGTGAATATGCAATGAGTGTATTAGATCGCAGTCCGTTTTTATACTTTTTATGTATCCTTGCAGGTTTTGCCTTATTAAGGGTGGAGCTAACTGGATTCTTTGCACCGCTTAGTCCCTTAGTTCTCCTCATTGGTGTCATAGCTGTCCTTTTATTCTCACTTGTGTTAATCATCCATGGGGTCCTTTGTTTGGTAAAAAGAAGATAGTCGTTTAAAGTTCAAGAAAGAGAGCGAAAAGCATCGCTCTCTTTTTCTTTTATTGTTTTAGCGAAGGCCTGCATTAAATTTTTTAAAATTTTTAAAAATGCCTATATATAAGCATTGAAAACGTTTTAAAACTAAATAATTAATTATTATTTTAAAAAAGGGATTTGACTTTTCACTAACCCTACAGTAAATTAATTAACAAGTTCAAAAAATGAATAAAGTAAAAATACTTCTTATCAAGAGAGGTTGAGGGACTGGCCCTATGACACCTCGGCAGCGGAATCATTGATTCTGTGCCAAATCCAGCAAGTGCGACTTGATAGATAAGAAGAGGACGCTGATTATTTCAATTTGCCCTCTTCTTTTACAAGAAGAGGGTTTTTACTTTTAACTGAATAGTATTTCTTATCCAGAGAGGTTGAGGGACTGGCCCTATGACACCTCGGCAGCGGAACCAATTATGGACTGTGCCAAATCCAGCAAGCAGCAGGCTTGGGAGATAAGAAGAGATTTTTGCGATTGCTTTGCAGCGGCATGCCCTCTTCTTATTTCCAGGAAGAGGGTTTTTTATTTTTTTTAAAGGGGAGATACACCATGATCGAATTTCAGAATCTTAAAAAGGTTTATGAAAGTGGCGGGCAGCAGGTTGCGGCACTGAATGGAATTGATTTGAAGATTAATAAGGGAGAGATTTTCGGAGTAATCGGGTTTAGCGGTGCCGGTAAAAGTTCTCTAATCCGCTGTGTAAACTTACTAGAGCGTCCGACTTCAGGTAGTGTAATCGTGGATGGTCATGACCTCACTTCTATGTCCGTCAAAGAAGTCAGGGGGATTAAGAAGAATATTGGAATGGTTTTTCAGCACTTTAATCTATTAAACTCAAAAACGGTTTTTGCCAATGTGGCAATGCCCCTTACATTAGCCAAAGTTTCCAAGGACGCGATTAAGAAACGCGTTCAGGAATTACTAGAATTTGTCGGGTTAGCCGACAAAGCGGATTATTATCCTGACCAGCTTTCAGGCGGGCAAAAGCAGCGAATTGGCATTGCAAGAGCCTTAGCAACACAGCCTTCGATTCTGCTTTGCGACGAGGCTACATCTGCACTAGATCCACAGACCACCAGCTCCATTTTACAGCTGTTGAAAAAAATCAATAAGGAATACAACATAACCATTCTAATCATTACCCATGAAATGGCGGTCATTAGAGAAATATGCGACCGAGTGGCAGTGATTGAATCCGGTAAAATTATTGAAGAAGGCACGGTGTTTAACGTCTTTTCATCTCCTAAAACGGAGACAGCAAAGAACTTTGTTAGCTCCGTCATGAACGACCAGATCCCGGATTCTATAAAAAATATCATCCAAAAACATGACGGAATGCAAAAGGTTTACCGAATTAACTTTGTAGGCAGTACAGCCGGTCAGCCCCTGCTTTCTGAACTTGCCAAACAGTTTGAAATTCATATCAATGTCTTGTTCGGAACGATTACTGAGCTTCAAGGAACACCGTTTGGGAACTTAATTGTGGAGTTCCAAGGCTCTGATAAAGAAATCATCCGGGCATTAACCTACATCAACCAGAAGAAAATCAGCATAAAGGAAGTGACAGCACATGCTAGTTAACTCAGAGCAAATTATTTCTGCTTTAATTGAAACGGTCCAAATGGTTGCTTTTTCACTTTTGTTTTCAACCATCCTTGGACTGCCGCTGGGAATTTTGTTAGTCGTAACACGGAAAGGACATCTGCTTCAGAATCTTCCGGTTTTTAATGTATTGAATGGAATTGTTAATATTTTCCGATCTGTGCCGTTCATTATTTTATTAGTGGCAATGATCCCTGTAACAAGGTTGATTGTTGGAACTTCGATTGGAACCGCAGCAGCAGTTGTTCCTCTCGTTTTCTATGCAGGACCTTATATTGCTAGATTGATAGAGAATTCATTACTAGAGGTTGATCCTGGTGTCATTGAAGCAGCAGAGGCAATGGGCGCAACCCCATGGCAAATTATTAGTAAATTCCTCATTCCGGAAGCACTCAGCTCACTCGTTCTTGCCTTGACTATCGCGACCATTGGTCTTGTTGGTGCTTCGGCAATGGCTGGCGCTGTCGGCGGCGGTGGAATTGGAGATTTGGCGATTACATACGGCTACCAGCGTTTTGATACAGTTACGATGATGATTACTGTGGGAATTCTGATTGTGATCGTACAAGGTCTACAGTCATTTGGAAATATAGCAGCTAAAAAAATTAGACGAAGATAACTAGGAGGAAACATACGATGAAAAAACTTTTATTATCCATCATTATTGTTGCATTAGCCATTATTGGCGCTGGGTGCGCTGAGAAAACATCAGAGGGTAAAGAATCCACTACCGTTAAGCTTGGTGTTAGCGGAACCGATACACGCATTTGGGATTTTGTAGCGAAAAAGGCAGAAAAAGAGGGAATCAATATTGAGATCGTATCATTCTCAGACTACGTTGCTCCCAACACAGCTCTTGCAGAAGGCGAAATTGATGTTAATGCCTTCCAAACTGTCGCCTATTTTGATGTATTTATTAAGGAACACAATTTAGACCTAGTGCCAATCGCGACTACCGTCCTTGCCCCAATGGGAATTTACTCTGAAAAATACAAAGATGTGAAAGACATTCCAGATCGTGCAAAGATTGCCCTTCCAAACGATGCATCCAATCAAGGCCGTGCATTATTACTTCTTCAAGAAGCTGGGGTAATTGAATTACCAAAAGATTTCGATCCAAATGGCGATCTAACACAAATAAAAGAAAACCCTAAAAACATTGAATTCGTTCCAATGGTACCAGCACAAACACCAAGAGCATTACCAGACGTTGCCGCTTCTGTGATCAATAACGGGATTGCCGGTGATGCAGGTCTTAGCCCATTAGAAGATGCTATTTTTGTTGAAAGTGAAACAGCGACTCCTTACCTCAATATTATTGCTGTCCAAGCAAAAGACAAAGACAACAAAACCTATAAGAGATTAGCAGAACTTTACCAATCTGAAGATACAGCAGAATTTATTGAAAAAGAGTACAAAGGCAACATGATTCCAACATTCGTGCCACTTAGCAATATAGGCTGGTAGTTTTCTAGAAAAGGTGGAGAAATGATGACAGTACCTACTAAATCCTTAACAGCATTAAAAGAAACAATCATTGAAAATGTAGAAAACAATAAAGAGCTTTACCTATCAACAAGCCATAAAATTCATGAAAACCCTGAAATCGGCAACGAAGAATTTTTTGCTTCTGCCCTTTTGACCGATATTCTTTTAGAAGAAGGATTTGAGGTTGAAAAGGCTGTTGCCCGACATGAGACTTCATTTATTGCTCGTAAAAAGTCAGAAAAACCAGGTCCATCCATTGCATTCCTAGCTGAATACGATGCCCTCCCAGGCCTAGGACATGCCTGTGGACATAATATTATCGGAACCACAAGTGTTGCAGCAGCCATTGCCTTGAGTAAGGTACTGCAAGAAACAGGCGGAGAAGCAGTTGTATTCGGTACTCCGGCAGAAGAAGGCGGTCCAAACGGCAGTGCAAAAGGCAGCTTTGTTAAGCATGGACTAGTGAACGGAATTGATGCAGCACTAATGATCCACCCGAATAGTGAGACACGTCTAACTAGCACATCTCTGGCTGTGGATCCACTAGACTTTGAATTTATCGGTAAGCCGGCACATGCCTCTGCCAACCCGCATGAAGGAATTAATGCACTTGACGCAGTCATTCAGTTGTTTAATGGCATCAATGCCTTAAGGCAGCAGCTTCCGGGCGATGTACGGATTCATGGAATCATCACCCATGGCGGGGACGCACCAAATATTATCCCTGAATATGCAAAGGCACGATTTTACATCCGTGCTGCTACAAGAACTGGTTTGAACGAAGTTACACAAAGGGTAAAAGCAGTGGCAGAAGGTGCTGCATTAGCTACAGGGGCAAAGTTAAACGTTATTGCCTTCCAAAATGAAGTCGATAACCTTCTATTAAATAATAGTTATAATGCTGTATTCAAGGAAATCGTGGAAGAACTAGGTGAAACCGTGGTTGAAAGTGCAGACAAAGGCATCGGCTCAACAGATGCAGGAAACATCAGCCAGGTTGTCCCAACTATTCATCCTTATATAAAAATTGGTGCTAGCGACCTTATTGCACATACGGTACCATTTAGAGAAGCCGCAGCCTCCCCTAAAGGAGACCAAGCTCTGATTACAGGCGCTAAAGCTCTTGCACTAACCGCGTTAAAACTGATGACAGACGCTGATACATTAACGCAAGTAAAAGAAGAATTTATAGAAAGAAAAGCAGCAGAATCCAAATAAAAAGACGCCCAGTAACATAACCTTGTCGCTGGGCGCTTGTGTTTTAATTTACTTTTTTGGTGCTGAAGCACTTTCTCTTACAATTAACTTCGTATTGATGGTTATTTTTTTACTAACTTCCCTTTTCGAAGAGAGTCTCTCTACCAATAAGTCTACAGCTGTTTCACCCATAATTTCGGTATAAAGTTTAACCGTCGTTAGCGGTGGGACCATATATTGAGCTGTCGCCACATCGTTGAAGCCGACAATACTCAAGTCATCAGGGATTTTCACCCCAAGTTCATAGGCGGCTTTATAGCATCCAACAGCAATCGTATCATTGGCAACAAATACAGCAGTTGGCTTAGTTTCTGATGTTAACATTTCTCTTAGGTTGGTATAACCATCCTTCGGATCATATCCACCAATTTTAACTAATTCCTCTTTGAAAATATTTTTTTCTTTCAAGTAATTTTCAAAAACATCTTGCCTCAAATCTTTAAATCGATTCCCATACATATCTGTTTCAACGCCGCCAATAAAGCCAATATTCTCGTGGCCTAATTCTGTTAAATAGTTAAGAGCATTTCGGGTCGCAGAGTTGAAATCGATGACAACGGAGTCAAAATAATATTCGTCCGGATTTGAATCAACAAAGACACATGGTTTATTAAAACCTTTTATTTTTTCAATATCCTTGCTCTTAAAGGTTCCTAGGCATAAAATACCATCAATCTTATTAAGATTCCCCTCATTGCCTTCCTTATCAATTCTGAAAAAATCAATGCTTCTGCTTTTTAACTTTTTTTCCAAGGCAACTCTTATCGACAAGTAGTAAGTATCAACTAATTCCTCCTCAAGTGAGAAAGAATCGTATAATCCTATTTTCCATTTGCTCTTTTGCTTCTTCTTCGGAACTACCACATAGGCTAATTCCTCAGCTGCTTCAAAAACCCTTTTTCTTGTTTCTGGAGAGACATTTAATGTTTCATCATAATTTAACACTCTTGAAACAGTAGTGATTGAAACATTAGCTAAATTGGCTATATCTTTTATTGTGGCCATTATTTCTCCCTGCCTGCTTGTTTTTTATCTCACTGTAATTCAATTACGTATTTCCTTTAATCTATTCTTTTTTAAAAAAGGTAATTTGGTCTCTGAAATGATGATGGCACATAGAATAAGGATTGCGCCAAGCACCATTTTTACGGTCATTGCTTCATCCAGTATCGCAACGGAAAATACCATTCCCCAGAATGATTCTGTTGAAAGAATAATCGCTGCCTTTGTTTCGGTAATCATTTTTTGAGCAACAGTTTGCAATAAATAAGCGATTGTCGTTGAAAAAACACCTAGATAGAGGAGGGACAACACCCCTTCCCTTTCCATCACAACAGATGTTTCCCCTTTGAATGCAACAACAATGCTCCCAATGAGTGCTGCTGTAATCATTTGAATCAGAGTCAATGCGATAGGGTCTGAATCTTGAACATATTTCGCCGTATAGAAGATATGGAACGCAAATCCAAAGGCACAGCCAAGTGTCAACAAATCTCCAATATTAATGTCAGCGGAGAGTTTAAGCGATAATACCCCGACCCCAATCATAGCTAAAATAGCACCAACTAGTTCGTACATATCAATTTTTCGCTTATACATGACAAAGGCAATAAAAGGAACGATCACGACATTCACTGCTGTTAAAAAGGCATTTTTTGAAGGGGTGGTATATTGAAGGCCCACCGTTTGAAGCGCAAAGGCCAAATATAAAAAGATCCCCAATACTGCTCCTTTTATCATAGTACTTTTATCTATATTTTTCAGCTTTTTATGGAAAATTACACCCAAAATCAGAGTGCCTATAATAAACCTTCCAGCCAAAATCTGATAGGGAGTAAAGTGGTCCAATGCGATGGCGCTGGCAACAAATCCGCTTCCCCATATAATAGCTGTAATCGTAAGAGCGATTTCTCCAAAATACTTTTGCATTTAATCCCCCCTAAGTTGATCATCTAACAGCAGCAGAAATACACTCGAAGTCCACGTAAAGGAGGTATCTACTAGTCCTTTTCCAGTTAGCGGATCAAAGTTTTCCGCCATCCCGCCCATAAGCGTGAGATTTAAAAACTTACCTCTAAGCCGATTTCCGACCTCTTCATAACCATTATTTTTTAACGCATCGATAAAGAGATAGGTAACAGGAGCCCAGATTGGACCGAGCCAATAACCGTTTTCCCGGTAATAGTTACTCGTTAGGCCTTCAGTAGCCAGGCCAAATTTTGTTTCAAAGTTGCCTTCAAGGTCAGACACTAGGCGATCCATTATGCTTTTATCCAAGCGATAGCCAATGATTACTGGAAGTCTTAAAATTAAGCTGCTTCTGATTTCTATTTTCTCACCATTCTTGCCAACCCGCCCAAAAAAGCCATCTGCATCATAAAGTCTCTCTAGTAGTAGGTTAAATAAGGTGTCGGCTTGATTCTTAAATTGCTCTGCTTCCTCTTTTTCTCCCAACCTTTCAGCAAAGGAGGAGAGAATATCAAACGAACGAATTAAAAAACTAGCAAGATCCGGCGCTTCCACCGGCATCCCCACATGAAACAGGGAAGCATTATCCCAGCCAGAATCATTTCCATGTTTATAATGTGGCAGCCTGCCCTCGAAGGTCCGATAATTTTCATAATAGGTCATGACTTTTTTCGTAGACTCATAAACCATTCTTAACCGCTGTTCGTCCTTAAAGTAGTCATTTTTCTCCATAAGCTGCTCATAGATATAAGCAAATATCGGCGGCTTGATACAATTGTACGAAATGAACTTGTCATTCACAAAATCAGGGTAGGCACCGGATACATCTTGAGTGTCCATGAAAATTTTTAATTGAGCAAAGCTGAGTTCAGGATATTTTTCGCCTAAAT
The DNA here is from genome assembly GCF_013409995.1 of Neobacillus driksii. Classification (GTDB taxonomy): domain Bacteria; phylum Bacillota; class Bacilli; order Bacillales; family Cytobacillaceae; genus Neobacillus; species Neobacillus driksii. Next base: position 278,515 of record NZ_JACCBX010000001.1, on the reverse strand, counting down.
TCAATGCGTTAAAGCAATTGTCCCATGACCAGATATTATACATCCACAGCTTTGACATATACATCGCATAATCTTTTAGAGCCCCATCCGGGTGAACAACGCTCGACCATGTTATATAAGAAGCCCTTTCCAAGGAAGGCAGATATTCCGCCTGTTCATAACCCTTTCTCATGGAATCAAACCATTCTTTGTAAAGTACTGCTACTTGTTCTTTCCCTTTGCTAAATGGAAGGTATTCTTTTATTTGATAAACGGTTCGATAACTTTCAATCACGAAATGTCCATTTTTCAAGCGCATATCAATATAATCATTTCCAATAATATTCCATGGTGCATCCGCAATCATTTCACCATTTAGGTTCATGATCATTAATTTTAATTCCTTAGGATAGATGTGGTATTCGTACATTCCATCTTCTAGTTCCATTAATGAATCATATTTCCCTTTTGTCGCTCTTAATCTAAGTTCCACATTCTGAACTTCAATATGGAGTTCATCTTCCTTAGGGATGATGATTTCCGCAACACGTTCTAAATTGCCTTTTAAATAGAAGGAAACAGAAATCTCCGTAGCATGTACTACGAATTCCTGTGCCACTCCATCTTTTACGATATCTACTTGAAATAGATTTGATGGTGCATCGTCCCCGCCGTGAACGTCTCTTATAAATACAGCCTGTGAATCCTTATCTTGTGAGATACAAAAATAGGACCCAAATCTGGAAAATGGTATTTCTTTAATATCTAATTTCATCCTATTTCTCCTTGTAATTTAATCACCTTTAGCTGTAACCTATTTCAAATAAGCAGGGTTTCCCCTGCCTTTTTAAAATTTATCTAACTCTGAAAAATTTACTCTCTTCTACTAAATCATCTTTAGGAATGCTCCTTATTTCCAGCCCGATTTCAAAGTCTTCTACTCCCACCCGATAGGCTGTAAGCTGTTCCTCACCGCAGCTATTACTTCCAAGCCCGCTTTGTCGATAATCGATCGTTAACTCATTGAATGGTGATTTTTTTATTTTCCCCCGGTGCATCGCGTCCTCCAATGCGCTTGTTTCATAATCATGGATGGTAAAATCCCTGATTTCTTTAAAATTAAAGAGAATTGACTGATTCCCCTTTGATACTGCTAAGAATGAGGTATCACATCTTGAGCCATTTTCCTGCGGATAAACATAATCGGTATGCATTTCTTCTACACTTTTATGATAAAGGCCAATACTTTGGCTTCTTTTACTATCCTGATAACTTTCAGAATCGCCTCTCCCATACCAAGTTACATCATTATACTCTTTGTTAAGATGCATCGTAATTCCGATCCTAGGCAGTAATTCAGGAATCTCTTTCCCTCTAATGATTTTAGATCCTTTCAACTGAAGGTTTAACACACCCATCTGGTTGATCCGATAATGATAAGACAAATGAAAGCCCCAAGCTTGATTGACACTTGATAAATATTTATGGATTTCTATATCAGCAAAGTCTTCATTCATTTGATAGTTAAACGAAACCAATTGCTCCTTTGCATTTTTTAGAAAGTATTTATTAATCCACGCGTCCTTTTTATACATATCATTATCAATAACCGCTCGCCAAAGTGTCAGTTCCGGTCCTTTTTCGATAATTTCTTCCCCATTTAATTTATGGGATACAAGGACACCATAAACTTTAGAGAAAACCGTTTTAAAATGGTCATTCTCTAGCGCCAATTGACTAAAACTTTCATTGATGGAAATCATTGGTCCACCCCCATGCTTGCTTACAACTATTTTCTTCACCTTTGTTGCTTCTAGTAAAAAACTTTCACTAGTAATCAGATGACCGGCGTTCGCATATAAAGTATTCTCTGGTTCCGAGTAACTTAATTTTATCCGAACATCATTATATTTTAAGGCTTCCAGAAGATTCAATGGCAACACTATTTCCATCTCATCCTGTGCAGGGATATTTGGGAGAGTCATATTCTTTTCTTCTATTAATTGATCAAACGATTCTACCTTAATGTGCAGCTGGATACCTTCTAGGTTTCTAAAATCATATCTGTTTTTTAACCTTATCTTGAGCTGATTAAGGTCTACTGCTTCCGTTACAATCGGTTCAATAACCTTTTTGTACTCAATCAGCCCAGGTGATGGTGTCCGGTCTGGGAATACGAGCCCATCAATACAGAAGTTTCCATTCGTAGGGAAATCTCCGTAATTCCCTCCATATAGGTAATAGACATTTCCATCTTCATCAACACTTTCGATTCCATGGTCATACCATTCCCATACGAATCCGCCTTGTAAACGAGGATATTTCCTCATCACTTCTTGATATTCTGTCAGCCCGCCAGGTCCATTTCCCATCGCATGGCCATATTCACATAAAATATGCGGCTTTTTCCCTTCAAAATCCTGCCCAATTTCTTCAAGCGCCTTTAGTCTCGTGTACATCGTCGTATACATATCACTGTAGGAAGCATGTCGATCTCCCTCATAATGTATCAATCTAGTAGAATCAATTTCTTTTATCGCTTGATACATCGCAGTGAAGTTTCTGCCCTGACCAGATTCATTGCCTAAAGACCAAATAATGATACTTGGATGATTTCGATCTCTTTTCACCATTCTAACTGCACGATCGACATACTGTTTTTCCCATAATTCATTGTCACTGATCCAATTATAATTCCCTGTGTTTTCAAAGCCATGGCACTCAAGATCTGCTTCATCAATAACATAGAGTCCATATTCATCACAAAGATCATAAAAAACATCATTATTTGGATAATGGGCCGTTCTTACAGCATTTATATTATGCTGTTTCATTAATAGTACATCATGAAGCATATCCTCATAGGTTACGGTTCTGCCCATTCTCGGATTAAAATCATGGCGATTCACACCATTAAAAAAGATTCTTTTTCCGTTTACTCTCATTTCATTGTCAATAATATCAATTGATCTTACGCCAAATCGCAGCGGAACAATTTCTTTTTCTCCATCAGCTAATTTATACTCTAATGTAGCCATATAGAGATTTGGCTCCTCCGCATTCCATAATAATGGATTCACCATTTCTCTTAACACTTGAAATTCTCTATGAACCACATCTACAGGGAAAGTATCTATTTCATTTCCTGCTTGAAAAATCTTCACATTAACTTTTTGAATTTCACTCGTTAAAAACTTCCCCGTTATTTTTAATGTAAAATCTTTAAAATCTTCGTCCGGTAATGTTTCAATGAACACATCCACAAGAGTATCTTTATTCACTCTATATAGTTCTACACTTCTAAAAATCCCTGAAAGCCACCACATATCTTGGTCTTCTAAATAGGTTCCGTCCGAAAACTGGTAAACTCTAACGGTAAATCTATTTTTTCCATTTCGAACGTACTCCGTTAAATCAAACTCTGATGGCATTCTTGAGCCTTTACTATAGCCTGCATGATGACCATTTACATAGAGATCGAAAGCGGAATCAACACCGTTAAATTTAACGATGATTTTTTCTTCTTCCTTTATATCTTCCAGATAAACTTCTCTAAAATAGATTCCTGTTGGATTATCCTGCGGTACAAATGGAGGGTTAATCGGAAAAGGGTATAAAACATCTGTATAATGCATATTTCCATAACCCTGTAATTGCCAGCAAGATGGCACAGTGATATCATCTAAATCTTCAATTTCGAATTCCTCTGTTTCAAAGTTGACTGGGGAAAATTCAGGAGCTTCCAAAAATAGAAACTTCCACTCACCATCAAGTGACAAATATCCCTTACTCATTTCTTTTTTATATTGTAATGCCTCATCAAACGCACTGTATCTGTAAAAATCAGTATGTGCAGGAAGCCTGTGTAGTGCTGTAAGATGGATATTTTCCCATCTTTTCATTTCACGTTGCATGTTTTCTTCCTCCGAATTTTATTACTTGATTGAGCCGCTTATCCCTTCAACAATGTATTTCTGCGCAAAGGCAAAAACGATGACTGGCGGAATGATCATAACGAGTGTCATCGCCATAATTGGTATAATTTGAAGCTCATGTACACCTTGGAAAGAAGCTAAACCAAGTGCCATCGTATATTTAGATTGATCATTTAAATAAATAAGTGGTCCTAAGTAGTCATTCCAAACCAATATAATATTTAGTACAGCAATCAAGGTTAAAGGTGCCTTCATGATTGGAAGGAAAATTTTATAAAAAATTTGAAACTCATTCGCTCCATCAATTCTCGCTGCATTTTCTAAATCCTTAGGAATATTCATTAAAAACTGCCTTAACAAAAAGATATTATAAGCTGAGCCGAAGAAGGCAGGGACAATCAATGGTTTTAACGTATTGATCCAGCCAAACATATTAAATTCCATATAAAGTGGAATCATCGTAACATCCCATGGAATCATCATCGTTGATAGAAGCAACATGAAGAGAATGTTTTTATATTTAAAGTCATATCTAGCAAAACCATACGCAACCAAGGAACAGGAGATAAGCTGACCGATTGTTGTCAATACGGTTACAATCATCGAGTTCTTAAAATACGTACCAAATGGCTGGCTATTCCAAGCATCGATAAAATTGCTTAAAAGTGGTACATCAGGCACGAATTTAGGTGGAAAGCTAAATACTTCTGCTTCTGATTTAATCGCTGTGATAAATGCCCATATAAAAGGAAATAGAAAATAGAGCGAAAAGAGGACAAGAATACTGTAAACAATGATTTTATGTTTTCGGGTTATCTTCATTTTCTTTTCCTTCCTTTTCTTTCCTTTTTCACTTCAGCCTCATAAAATACCCATGCAGAGGACGACTTAAAGATTAACATCGTCAATAGCAAGATGATAATAAACATAAACCAAGCATTAGCACTCGCATAACCGAGTTCATGGTGTTTAAATGCATTGTTATAAACAAATAGTCCATAGAAATACGTCGATTTTAATGGTCCGCCACCTGTTAATAACAACACTAACGTTAATTGCTGTAATGCGGCGATAACAGATGTGATGACATTAAATAAAATGGTTGGTGTAATGGTTGGAATGGTAATACTAATAAATTGTCTGATAGGACCAGCACCATCAATGGATGCAGCTTCATACATTTCATATGGAATTCCTTTAATATCGGTATAAAAAATTAACATCATCGTCCCGACGCCCCAAGCACTTGCAATTACAATCGTTATGATTGCCCACTTAGGGTCAATAAGCCAGTCTGGTCCTTCAATCCCAAGCAAAGATAATATATAATTTAAAACTCCATACTCAGAGTTAAACATCCAACCCCATATAATAGACACTGCTACACCGGATACAACGGCCGGGAGATAGAAGATTGTCCTAAATATCTTAATTCCTTTAATTGGCTGGGTGATAAGGAGTGCGAGCACCAAAGCAACTAAGAGGTTTAATGGCACAAATATTAAGGCGAATTTCAAGGTGATCACGAGCGAATCATAAAATTGCGGATCAGCCGTAAACATCGTTTTAAAGTTATCAAAGCCAATAAACTTTGTTTCACCGGCAATCGGCCAATCAAACAAACTCATGATTAATGAAAAAACCAAAGGTCCTAAAGTGAAAACAATAAAACCGATGATCCACGGTAAAATAAATAAAAATGGCACTCTTTTACGGACTAATGTGAATTTTTTTGGTTTGTTCTTTTTAGTAAACATATATTTCCCTCATAATGGTTTGACCTTTTTGAATCCGACAGATAGCAAAATCCTATTTAAAAAAATGAGAATATATCATACTGCCATGATATATTCTCACTGGAAATCAATAGACAATCTTACTTAGCTACACTATTTAAAGCTTCTTTAGGATCAACACGTGTACTTGGATTGAAGATTTGTTCAAACACTAAACTTAATTCGTCAGATAGTTTACTCCAGTCTTCTGTTACAAACGATGTTGGTGTATATCCTTCACTTTGTTCTAGCATGTTGTAGAATACTTTCTTAATGGGATCTTCTTGGAGCTTTTCTGATTCAACTACACTTTTTAATACTGGAAGTTCAAAGGATAGTCGTGCTTTATTTGCTTGTTCGCCTGTCCAAAATTCCATAAATTTAAAGGCAGCTTCTTTGTGTTTAGAATCCTTGGACATTGCAATACCAGAAGAACTTACGATACTAGCACTTGGATTATTACCAAACGCAGGGATTTCAACAACTCCATAGTTGATTCCAGCTTCTGTAAAAGCGGAAAGGTACCAGGCACCGTTAATAAACATACCTACTTTGCCTGATTTCATTTCAGTATCGCCCCAGCCTTCTGTGGTAATCGCAGTACCCTCTTCCAACATATTTTGGAACATCGTAAACGTCTCAATTGATTTCTTTGAATTTAAGTTGCCGTCTAATTTACCTTTATTATCTACATAAGAAGCACCATTCCCCCATAAATACATCTCAAAATCATATGGGTCAGGTTGACCTGGGAAAGCAAATCCAGTAATTTTCTTATCCTTATTCGTTAGTTTCTTAGCTGCAGCTTGTAGATCTTCCCATGTCCAACCAGCTTGTGGATACTCAAGCCCTGCTGCGTCAAATAAATCTTTATTATAGTAAACAACATGAGTCGTATAACCTACTGGAAGACCGTAAATATCCTCTCCAACGGAGTTATAGTTCCATAATGCTTCATAGAAGTTACTCTTGTACTCTTCCCCTCTATCCTTGATATAAGAATCGAGCGGCTCCAGAGCATCTTTATATTGCGGATAATTCCACATATACATGATATCCGGAGCGTCCTTAGCACCAATTCCTGCAGTAATCTTCGTGTCATAATCGCCGCCGTAAGCTTCCAAAACTACTTCGATATCGCTATTTTTCGCATTAAATTCATCGATTAATCCTTGTTGTAGCTCGACATCGTCACCAACATCCCACGTTGCAAACCTTAACTTGACTTTCCCATCCTCCGCTTTCTCTCCGTTTGTATCGGATGAACTGCAAGCGGATAACAGCAGTGTGACTACAATAGTAAAAAGGAAAAACAATTTCATTTTCTTTGGTACGTTCATTCTATCCCTCCTAGTAGTTTATAGGATTATTATAATGACAGTTTTACTAAAAGTAAATGCTTTCATTTAATATTTTACTAAAAATATTTTTATATATTTATAATTTTCAAATTCTTTAGTTTGGTAGAATTATACTCTGTTATCACAGTAAAATATGAACAATTCTAGGATTTTTGGTAGTATTTCTTGGAACATAGGGTAAAATCATTCAATTTTTACTTATATATCTCAGTAAACAAATTACCAATCAATTTTAGTAAAAATTGATATTATAAAGGAGAGTTTTACCTAACACATAAAACCACCCGGGAAGCATATCCATATTTTTACTAAATGAGCACAAAATAAAAAAGGCGATTTCAGTCTAGAACTGAAAATCACCTTTTTTAAATCTTTTACTCCAAGTTTGGGCAATCCATTTTAAAACATCTTTAAAACCTCTCTCAAGGCAAACGAGTGGTATGCATCCTTTTTCGTGATAATGCCAAGTCTCCAGTACAAGGTTGGCTCTGCAAGTGGGACGATATGAACATTAGGATTATTTTGTTTACTGTAAATAGACTTTGGCAGCAATGTTACGCCAAACTGTGAAGAAACAAGCTCTAGTATTAAGTCCCACTGTGAACTCTGATAAGAGACCTCCGGAATAAAACCTGCCTCTATACAAACATTTTTAATATAGTCATGCAGCGTAAACTCATCTGAAAAAAGAATAAACTTCTCTTCTTTTAACTCAGTGATTTCAACGGTGTTTCTTTTAGCCATCAGGTGGTTTTTATGTACATAAAGAACAAATTCATCTGTGATGAATGGCTGCACATTAAACTTTGATGTGTCAGCTGGCAGTACGATTATGCCGAGGTCGACCTGTCCGTTTTCAACAAGCTGACCGATAAGTTTTGCACCTCTTTCCACTAAATGCAGAGAAACGTTAGGGTATTTTTCCTGAACCCGCATCGCTATAGTTGGAAAAAACAATGTGCCAATTAGAGGTGGAATCCCTATTCTAATTTCACCAGATGTAACATTCTTTAAGTCGTCAAGAAGGTTGGTGATCTCAGACAGTGACTCCACTGCCTTTTGTGCTTGCTCATAAACAATCTGTCCGGCATCTGTCAAACGTAAATGACGGGTGGAGCGGTCGAACAATTCTACGTTCAATTCTTCTTCTAGCTTTTTTACTGCCTTACTGAAAGAAGGCTGTGATAGATAGGAATGTGCCGCCGCTTTTGTAAAACTTTGATGAATCACTACTTCAATAAAAGACCTTAAATCGCGAAGTTCCACAGGTTGCTCCCCCATTTATTCCAGATATTCATATTATTTATTCTTTTTATGTATTTTACTTATAAATAAACGGCATGTAAACTAGTAGGTAATAGAATATTCAGACTAAAAGGGGAGAATATTGATGAAATCTAGTAAATTAGTTACCTCATTTTCGGAAGCGGTTTCAGATATCCAGGATGGTGCCACTTTAATTGTCGGCGGCTTTGGTTTATGCGGCATCCCAGAACATTCGATTCAAGCTTTAAAGGAACAAGGAACAAAAGATTTAACGGTAGTCAGTAACAACTGTGGTGTGGATGACTGGGGTTTAGGCCTCCTCCTAGCAAACAAGCAAATTAAGAAAATGGTGTCATCGTATGTAGGAGAAAACAAAATTTTTGAACAGCAATTTTTAAGTGGTGAACTAGAGGTGGAATTGACACCACAAGGCACCCTTGCAGAGCGTATACGAGCTGGCGGTGCAGGAATCCCAGGATTTTATACTGCAACTGGTATAGGTACCCCAATAGCAGAAGGAAAAGAAGTGAAAGAATTTGATGGAAAAACCTATCTGCTTGAACGCGGAATTGTTGGGGACTTTGCGCTTGTGAAGGCATGGAAAGCGGATACACTTGGCAACCTCGTTTACCGTAAAACATCACGCAATTTCAATCCACTCGCTGCGATGGCAGGTAAAATTACGATTGCTGAAGTCGAAGAAATCGTCGAAGCGGGTGAGCTGAATCCAGATGAAATTCATACACCCGGCATTTACGTGCAGCGTATTTTAGTTGGCACCAACTATCAAAAACGAATTGAACGGCGGACAGTTGTTCACGCATAACTCACATAAAAAGGAGCGGATGAAAATGAGAGACACTCGTTTAACGATTGTGAAGAGAGCGGTGCAGGAAATAAAAGATGGAATGAATGTTAACCTTGGAATCGGAATGCCGACACTTGTTGCAAATGAGATTCCTCAGGATTTCAACGTATTATTACAGTCGGAAAACGGACTGCTTGGTATTGGTCCTTACCCGATAGATGGTCAGGAAGATCCTGATTTGATTAACGCAGGAAAAGAAACGATTACAACTGTTCCCGGCTCCTCTTTTTTTGATAGTGCTGAATCCTTTGCGATGATTCGCGGCGGTCATATTGATTTGGCGATCCTTGGCGGCATGGAAGTGTCCGAAAATGGTGATCTTGCAAATTGGATGATTCCAGGAAAGATGGTCAAAGGAATGGGCGGCGCTATGGACCTTGTGAATGGAGCCAAACGGGTTGTCGTTATTATGGAACACGTCAACAAACACGGTGAGTCCAAAATTAAGAAAGAATGCTCTCTTCCACTGACAGGTAAACAAGTGGTACACCGACTCATTACCGATCTTGCCGTCTTTGATTTTACACCAGATGGTATGGTGCTGATTGAAACAGCTAGCGGCGTAACAGTCGAAGAAGTAAAACAAAAAACGGAGGCCACCTTCACCTTGTCTCCGCTGCTTTTGGAAGTGCAATAAATTTTAAAGATTGAATCACCGAAGGGGAAAACCCCAGCCAATTTATCACATAAAAGTTAAAAAAACCAAGATGTTCAGTAAGAAAAAGGAAGGGGCCTCCCTTCCTTTTTCTTTTAAAAATCCTGCGACTGTAATTAGAATACTAGATGTCTAACGAATTAATTCTTCCATTCCCCAACTTTTCTTTTAACGCTCCGATAAACAAACTCACTCGTATTATTTCATAAAAATACTGAATTATTAAAATACAAATATATCAATATACTTGAGGAGGTTTTATGGACAAATTTTAGAAATTATGGAAAAACCATATCACATTTTTGTGGTTCATTGACGAGACTAATCGCTCCTAATATTGTAGGAGAAGACCAGTGTTTATATATATACCCATTTTTGAAAGTGCTTTCATCTTTATAAAACAGGATAAGGGAAGCCTGCTTGATCCAAGCTTCATATAAAATTGAAAAAGGGAGAGTTGGAAAAATGAATCGTTTTAAACAGGGACATTCGTGGGTGGCTGTCTTTTTCGGCTTATGTTTACTGCTGTTATTGCCGAATACAAGCTATGCAAAACAACCAGAATCATCCTATTGGTTTCCCGATCAATTAATGAAATGGTCGCCAGAGACTGACCCAAACGCTCAATTTAACCGCAGTAAAATTCCATTAGCAAAACGAGAAGTGTTATATGGAGTGAATGACCATGCCCAATCTGAAGCAAAACTAGTGGCATTGTCTGCGCTCAACTCAAACACAAGCGGTGTACCTTCTCAAGGCGGGAAAGAGTTCTTTGCGAATACGTTCAGTTATTGGCAATATGTCGATTTAATGGTGTATTGGGCGGGCTCGTCCGGTGAAGGCATAATCGTCCCTCCAAGTGCAGATGTGATTGACGCTTCTCACAAAAATGGAGTTCCGATTTTAGGAAATGTGTTCTTTCCTCCAACGGTATACGGCGGAAAGTATGAGTGGGTCGACCAGATGCTGAGCCAAAGAGAGGATGGCTCCTTCCCTGCAGCCGACAAGCTGCTTGAAGTGGCCAGCTACTATGGTTTTGACGGCTGGTTTATTAACCAAGAAACCGAAGGCGGAGACCCAGAATCAGCCAAAAAAATGAAAGATTTCCTCATCTATCTGCAGCAGCAGAAGCCGAAAGGTATGCAGATCATGTGGTATGATTCGATGACGGAGGATGGGAAGATCAGCTGGCAAAATCATTTAACGGATAAAAACGACAGCTTTTTGCAGGACGGAGAAGCTCGTGTTTCTGATAGCATGTTTTTAAACTTCTGGTGGCGTGACCAAGAGTCTTCCTTTAATAAAGCTCATGGCCTTGGAAGAAATCCCTATGATCTACATACAGGCATTGATGTCGAAGCAAGAGGAACAAGCACGTCCATTCCTTGGCAGGGCATATTCCCTGAGGGCAAAGCACCTTTTACTTCTTTAGGTATTTACCGACCTGACTGGGCCTTTAAAACAGCGGCGACAATGGAAGAGTTTTATCAGAAGGAAAATGAATTTTGGATTGGTAATTCCAGAAATCCATCCAATACAATGGATAATGGTGCTTGGAAAGGAATGGCCCATTATTTTAATGCAAAAACAGCGATTAACGAATTACCGTTTGTTACTCATTTTAATACAGGAAGCGGCAAGTTTTTCTCCGTTGATGGAAAAATCGTAAATAATCAATCTTGGAATAACCGCAGTCTTCAGGATATCCTTCCAACCTGGCGCTGGCTTAAGGAAGGCGGACAAAATGTTAATGTTGAGTTTGATTGGGATACGGCCTACTACGGAGGAAGCTCTTTAAAGCTTTCGGGCGCCATTGATCCAAGCAATCCTACTCATCTTAAGCTTTATAAAACCAATCTTCCAATCCAAAAAGATACTGAAATCTCGATGACATACAAAACAGCGGCGAAAAATCCGCACCTGAAGCTGGGAATCAGCTTTATTGATAATCCAGATCAATTTATCTTTTTTGACGTAAAAAAACATAGTAAAAATCAATGGATGACAGAAACCTTTAAACTGAAAAAATACAGTGGTAAAAAAATTGCAGCGATTTCACTGTTGGCTGAAAGCGACACGGAATTGAAAGATTATGAAATGAATATTGGAGAAATCAAGGTTTCCAACAAAAAAGCGAAACAGAATGGAAATTCCCCGCAGCAAGGAAAGGTAAGAAACATTACCTTTGATAAAGGGATTTATGCCGATGTCTCTCTTGCCTGGGATCCTTCTGAATCGGATGATGTAAGCCATTATGAGATTTATCGCCGATTACCGAACAATGAAAAAGAGCTTGTTGGTGCTACACCAAATCATGTTTATTTCTTATCTGCTATGAAACGATTTGAAAAAGAAAGCCAAACCGTATTAGAAATTGTCACTGTAAACAAGGAGTATACTCGCAGCGAACCTGTTGAGGTGACATTTGAATGGCCGCCATATCCAAAGCCGGAAGCAGATTTCCGTGCTGATAAAACGATCGCGGCTCCAGGGGAACCAGTGCAGTTTTCTAATGCCTCCTCAGAGGTAACCGAAGAAGTCGAATGGCATATTGAGGGTGGAACTCCAGCGGTTAGCAGTGATGAAAATCCGGTTGTCACCTATGCAGAGGAAGGTGTTTATTCCGTAACCTTGATTGCGAAAAATAGTGAAGGTGAAAGTATCCTTACAAGAGAAGCATATATTACTATTTCCGAATCCGCTAAAGAGATAAAAAATGTTGCGTTGAATAAGACAGCTATCGCGAGCGGACAATGCGCTCCTTCTGAAGGACCAAGCTTTGCTGTTGATGGAAAGGTAACAGATAACAGTAAGTGGTGTGCATTAGGACAGGCTCCTCATTGGTTAAATCTTGACCTCGGTGATCGATACGCCATTTCTAAGTTTATGGTTCGTCATGCCCAAGCAGGAGGTGAACCGCAAGCCTTTAATACGCAGGGCTTTAGAATCGAAGTGAGTTTGGATGGAGACAACTGGACAGAAGCGGTTCGGATAACGGATAATACTGAGGGTGTTTCCGAGCATAGTATATCTTTAACTAATGCCCGATTTGTCCGCTTATGGATTGATAAGCCGACTCAAGGCAGCGACCAGGCCGCAAGAATTTTTGAATTTGAAGTTTATGGATATCCAAATCAGTAAGTTATGGAAGCAGGGTGTTCGAATTGAGCACCCTGCTTTTACTTTAAAGGAAGCTATGTTAAATTTTATTGTTATTAATTAGGCTGTAGAAACTTCATCCTCCATATCATAGAAACCCAGCTCCATCGTGGATTTCCCCGATAGTGTAAAGGAATTACCCTAATACAGGCTGATCAACAAACCTTATACTTCCTTTATGGTTATGTAATTCCAAAACTACAATTTTGTTTTCTCCCTTATGCAAAAATGGAGCTGGGACATAGAGCGTTTGCTGTGGTCCGATTTCCCAGTATCGACCAAGATTATGTCCATTCACAAAGACAACTCCTTTCGTCCACTCGGACATATCGATGAACGTATCTGCTACTTCCTCAATATTCAAGGTCCCACGGTGAAGATAAGGATGATTTTCTTTAGCGTCATTACTGTTGAACTTTAAGGAACTCAAATCCTTTAACGGTAAAGGATACACGGTCCAGCCAAATAAGAATTGGTTTCCTGCTCGAACACCTTCGGTAATCCCTTTAAAATCCTTAAGGAATGGCCCATAGTTTACGCGTCCCATATTTTCAACTACAATTTGTAATTTTGTTTCTTCCTCGGTGATATCAACCTCAATACTTGCCCGGTTGCCAATTCGCTCGACTAGACCAGCGTATTCACCATTCAAATAAATTTGCCCGCGGTCATGAATATCTTGAACCGTGATCGTCTGCTGACCGTATGCTCCTTTGATTACCGTTTCATAGACGATAAACCCATAAGCCTGCCCCGCCTCTTCCATCGTTAAAGGGGTTTGGCACTGCACTGGATTTGAAAGTTGATTCAATGAATCTAGTAACGCAGCATGTTCCTTCAAATAAACCTCACCGTATCGTTTTTTTTGCGTCACTGGAGGTAATTTCATTTCAGGCAAATCAACATATTTTTCAAATGTCTTTCTCACCGCAAAGAATTTTTCCGTCACATCACCAGATTCTGTCAACAAGCCATCATAATCGTAGCTGGTAATCGTAGGCTGATAATGTTCTTCGTTATGATTGGCACCATTATAGAAACCAAAATTGGTCCCCCCGTGGCCCATATAAAAATTGACGGAACCATTTTGCTGCAAAATGCTCTCCAATGTTTCTATGACACTTTCAGAGGATTGAGTGTGGTGCTCTTCGCCCCAATGATCGAACCATCCGTGCCAAAATTCCATACACATTAGCGGTGCATTAGTCTGGAACTGCTTTAATTGTTCGAAAGCACCTTCTGCACGAGAACCAAAATTGACGGTTCCCAGAACGCCTTCAATCATCCCGCTATTCAGCAAACTTGCCGCTGGACCATCGGAAGTAAATAGAAGCTCCTGTCCGATTCGTTTTTGGACACTGTCCCGCATATAGTGCAAATACTTTTGGTCATTTCCATAACTGCCGTATTCATTCTCAACCTGGATTGCAATGATCGGACCCCCATTGGAACACAGCAATGGCTGTAATCGTTCAAATAAAACATCGAAAAACGCATCTACTTTTTCTAAATACGGTTGATTGTAGCAGCGTAAGTGAAGATTTGGCACGGTTAATAACCAATAAGGAAAACCACCAAACTCCCACTCAGCACAAATATAAGGGCCAGGCCGGACAATAACATGAAGACCAACTTTTTCCGCCGTTTTGATGAAATGCTCAATGTCAGCAATGCCTTCAAAAACAAACTTTCCTTCCTCAGGTTCATGTAAATTCCATGCCACATAGGTTTCTACCGTATTAAACCCACATTCTTTTAATTTAATTAAACGATTTTCCCAATACTCTGGCACGGTCCTAAAATAATGTATCGCCCCGCTTAATAACTGGATTTCCTTGCCGTCTAATAAGAATGATCTTTGATTAAATGTTAATACAGACATACTTCCCCTTCTTCCTTGAGCCTAAGTCAGATTAAAGTTTTTTTCCTTTATCTTGTTATTAATCTGTTCCCTTTTCAACAGGTACCACTCATAATTTCTAGGGTATTGATCAAAGGTGAGTTCCTGATCCAATCCTTCTTCTAAAAGCGCTAAAACTTGTTCTCTACCAACCAAGCTTTCCAGCAATTGCAGCGCTCTTAAATCTTGGAGGGCTTCATTTAAAACCTCAAGCCTTATGGATTCGATTGGACCATCCTCACCGGGATAAACGAGGAAAGCATCTCCTGAAGGGAATGAATAATTGGCATCGGTAATTTTAAATGGATCAATCGGCTTTTTTGAGTATTGTGAATACCAAAAATTGTATCCCCAATGAAGAAAGCCAGAAACGTTGAATTTATACAATTGCATCCCGAGAACCCGGTTTCGAAATGACGGCATATTGAAAAAACGATTTGAAACCTTTTTATATTGGGCACAGCAATAATACGTCCAAAGATTTTCTACACCATTTTCCAAAAAGGCATCGATATGATCATTAGATGGGATCGGAGTTTTGACAAGTCCTTTCTCATAAAAAGCATAGTCTGAAAGTGCGTCAATCACCGGAAAATCTTTTAGGTAGATTTGGAGGATATCACTGGCATTTTGGTACGATTCAATATGATCAAAATGAGGCTCATCTGACACATGGAAAAATACATGATTTTCTAATCCGTTCTGTTTAATGAAATCAATTAAACTAGGAAAAAATTGATGAAGAAAATCACGATACTCCAGGCCGGCAGCATCCGTATTCCAACCGAAAAATTGTTTAGGCTCTTCATTTTCATAGCCCATTATTTTTGGTGCATGCTTTGCTCCCCACTGGGTAAAAAAATGGGAAAACTCAAAATACTTGATTCCTCTATTTCTACATAAATCAAACCATTTTTTTAACTTTTCATATCGGAAATAATAATTTTTACCTGCCTTTTCTACATCAACAAGCTGCACAGTCGGACGTTCTCCACCGGCCTCAGTATCTAAAGGTGGTGTAAATAAAGGTGTTAATATCATATTCATTCCATGTTTTGCAGCTGTTTGAACAAATTGCTCAATTCGTCTCCAATGCTCTTTACTGAAGATTTCTACTTTATAATGTGTTGCCAAACAATCAGTATGAAACCATTCTGTATGAATTAATGTTTGTTTAGGAAGTTCCGACCCAATTACCTCTAATTCAAAAACTTCGTTCCCTAGACATTCGCCATTGGCTTTTTCAAAATTCACTTCAATGGGGTGTCTGCCGGGATTAATGTCGCCTTGAAGATCAACTGTAATCCATATAGCGCGCCACTGACCTGGAAAGGCAGTTAAACCATTTTCGGCCATGATTGGATATAGCGGATCCGGGTATAATCCAGGTAAGGATGTAAGGATGATTTCATCATGGTCATGATAACAAGGTAATTCCGATGGAACCAGCCCTACTGAACGGATAGATATCTTCTCTATCAAGTCGGAGCGCACTACCACCCTAATATCCTTCACTAACATAGTAGATTTATAGGCGATCTGGAAAGAGTACGTTTCATCCAAAAGTGCTGAACTCTTTTTAACCGCCCTGTCTTTTAATTCCTGATTTGCAAAGACCTTGGTTAAAGAACTTATACATCTGGTTATAAATTTTAGTTCCATTAATCATACCCCCACTCTCTCTACTACAAAACAATAACTATAATTTTTGCTTATGCATGAATCGGAAAGCCCTGACTTGTAAATCAGGGCTTCTGTTAGAAAAGCATCATAACAAGCTATAATTGTTTGGGCGGAATCTTCATAATCTGGCTGCCGGATTATATTACGTTTTTTTCAGTACTAACTCTGCAGTAATTGGCAAATGATCAGAAACATTAGTGTTAATAACTTCCCCAGTACGAATTTCAACATCTTCAGAAGTAAAAATATAATCAATACGACTATCTGGTCTATTAGCTGGAAAGGTAAAATCATTATTTTTACCCATTTCGGCAAATACATCTTTATATTGTGCAGTCATCTTTAGTATCTCTGCACTTTCAGGCGTTGCATTGAAGTCTCCTACAATGATACTAGTTCCTTCTTTTTGGTTTGCAATATCATGTATCTCTTTGATCTGTAGATCCCTCTGTTCTGCTCTTTGATCGTCAAGATGTGTGTTGTAAAAATGAACATAATTTCCTTTCACATTAATCACCGTTTCCAAAAGGCCACGCTGCTCTGTGGGGTTCCCTGGATATGTAATATTTGTGAGTAAATGATTTTTAGCAGAAAGGATTGGGTACTTGCTTAAAACGGCGGTTCCGTATTGACGACGCAACTCCCCTTCTTGTAAAGGATCATAGTCAAGATTTGCACCATATGCATAATGCATTCCTAAGTATTTTGATAACCATTTCGCTTGATCTACGAAGCTACTACGCTCGGAAAAATGATTATCTACCTCTTGTAAACCAATGATATCGGCACCCGACGTGTTAATTATTACTGAAATTCTATTCAAAACCAAAATGGCATCTGTTACTGCATGATGAATATTAAAAGTCATAACTTTAATATTAGTTACTTTACCCCTAATGTATCTCTTTTTCACTATTCTCTCTTCCTTATTGGAAATTAGGCTTCTCATCAAAAATAATATTGTCTTACGTCGATAATGGTATATTTCAGAAAAGATTCATATCTATTTTGGTACTAGTCCCTAATATACTCAAACGGCATCCCAAATTCGTCGGACATTATCGAAACTTATTTTTGCTGCCTTCTCACAATCTTCCATTCCTTCGAACTCGATGGAAATATAACCATCATAACCTGAATGTTTAATAACCTTTAAGACCTCAGGTAAATTGATATCCCCATGCCCGGTTATGGCACCTCTTAAATAATTTCCGGAGCTTGATGGAAACCAGCCTTCTCCAAGACCGAGAGATGACGTTCTGCGGTAAAAATCTTTCACATGCACCATTGAGGCATACGAAATATTTTTCTTTACAGCTGAAACTGGATCCTCATCCACACAAAGGAAATTTCCTGCATCTAAGGTAGTTTTAAAATTTTCCTTATCAACTTTGTGAATCAAGCGCTGAACCCGGTCGCTGGCCTGCACATAGTAGCCATGATTCTCAACACTTGTAACAATATCAAACTGGGCAGCATAATCAGCAATTGTACGGCAGGCTTCAGCCATTCTCGGCAGATCCTGTTCAAAATCCCGGATAGATATTTCATCTTGCGACTTCCAGGCAACATCATGCCTCATTAGCTTTACACCGAGACGATGAGCGATTTCAACTTCCATTTTTACTCGCTCAATTTCATTTTCATAATCCGTTAAAAAATTTGCACCAATCGCGTAATTGGAAATCGCGATACCCGCTTCCTCTGCTTTTTGCCGAATAGCATCGGCGAGCGATACATCCTCGACAAGATTAAACCCAATCGGAACAATTTCAACATGCTCCCCGCCCTGGTCGGCAGCCCATTGAATAACATCAAAAATGGTCATTTTTTTCGAATTGATTGCCCCTTGCAAGCTGTACGAACTAAACCCAAGTTTCATTTATTGTTATCCTCCTAATATCGATTCTTCTTATTTCCAACAAGTCAAAATTCCACTGTTGACGAGATAGGTGTTTAATCATCAAACTGCACCAAGCATTTTATACTGTGCTTTTACTAATCCATAGTAAACCCCTTGTTTTGCCATGAGGGTGTCATGATTTCCCTGCTCGAGGATATGGCCATGGTCTAGGACAATAATCTTATCAGCTTCTCTGATTGTTGAAAGCCGGTGAGCGATCATGATCGCTGTTCTTCCTTTTAACAGTGTTTTTAATGCTTGTTGAATTTTCACTTCTGTCTCCGTATCAATACTTGCCGTTGCCTCATCAAGAATGAGAATTTTTGGGTCAGCAAGGAGTGCTCTGGCGAAGGAAAGAAGCTGGCGTTCTCCTACGGATAACACATTCCCGCGCTCTTCCACCTCTGTATGATACCCGTTTGCAAGCTGGGTAATGAAGGAGTCAGCCCCTACCGCTTTTGCTGCTGCCATCACATCTTCATCACTTGCATCTGGGTTACCAAAACGGATGTTTTCCATGATGGTACCTGAAAAAATAAAGGTCTCCTGGAGGACAACGCTAATTTGCGAACGGAGACTTGCGATCGACAGTTCCCGAATGGAATGCCCATCGATTTTGACAACCCCCCTTGTCGCATCATAAAAGCGGCTTACCAAATTCGCAATCGTCGTCTTCCCAGAGCCGGTGTGTCCGACAAGTGCAACGGTCTCTCCCGCTTGGATGGAAAAAGAAACACCGTTTAACGCTTTCCTTGTGGCATCATAGGAAAACTCCACTTCCTCAAACTCGATTTGCCCTTTAATCGAAGAGAGCTCCAATGGTTTGGCAGCCTCCTTCACAATCGGTCTTTCATCTAAAAACTCAAAAATCCGTTCCGAGGACGCCATCCCGATTAACAGCTGGTTATACAGCTGCCCAAGCCTTGAGATCGGCTCCCAGAACATGCCTAAATAAAAGGCAAAGGAAACGAATTCCCCAATGGTACATTCCCCATTCGCAACCAGCACTGCACCATACCAGATTAAAATAACGGTTCCCACCGCATTGGTCATTTCAACAAGCGGGCCAAACATCGCATTTTTCCGAACCGCCAGCTTCCATCTTTGGAGGTTATCATAGTTAAGCGCCTTAAAAAATTGCGTGTTTTCGTTTTCCTGTGTAAAAGTCTGAGTGACACGAATTCCTTGGATACTCTCATTTAAGTGCGAGTTCATCTTTGACTGAATGGAACGTACCTCCTGCCAAGATAGCCGGATTTTTTTCCGCAGGCTTGTGGAGATAAAAAACATAATCGGCAAGATCACCATAATGGCAATCGTTAACTTAGCGTTTAACGAAAACAAAATAAAAATCGTCGCAAACAACAGGAGAAAATCCGTTAATAAATTGATAACCCCGCTCGTAAACAGCTCCTGAAGGGAGTTAATGTCATTCATAATCCGGACTAAGATGGACCCAGCAGAGCGCTGATCAAAAAATCGATGCGATAGGGACTGCACATGGGTAAATAAATGCTTGCGCAAATCATAAATCACATTTTGACCCAGCTGATTCATCCAGCGAATCCTTAAAGCATTAACGACATAGGACACTATATATAACCCGGAAATGATAAAGACAAGCTGGATTAACAGGGTTGTATCTTTTTCAATAATGGCCTTATCAAGGGTATAAACCCCAATCAAAATCGGAATAAGTAACCGGATGGCCGTTGAAATAAGTACCGTAAGAAACGAGAGTGGCAGTAAATTTTTTGCATATGGTTTTACATATTCTAATAAACGCCACATTTGTTGCCAATTAAACGGTTTATCAATGACTTGATCCTGTGAATAATGAAATCGCTCTAAAATTAGCTTTTTCCTCTGATTTTCTTTCATACTTCCACCTACCTTACTGCCTTTTGCATAATCGCCTCGTGATCCTGGTATTGAATGTTATAAATCCTTCGGTACGCTCCATTACCGGCTAAAAGCTCATCATGTGTTCCGCGTTCTATAATACTTCCATTATCTAATACGAGAATTTCATCCGCATGCTGAAGCGAGGAAATTCGATGAGCAATAATAAAGGTTGTTCTCCCCTTCATGACTTCCTGAAGAGCCTTTTGAATTTGAAATTCCGTTTCCATATCTACAGCACTTGTTGCATCGTCTAAAATGAGAATGGCCGGATTTGTACAGATGGCACGGGCAATGGCAATCCGCTGCTTTTGTCCTCCGGAAAGACCCATTCCCCTTTCCCCCAGCATCGTGTTATATCCGCCCGGCAGCTCCATGATAAACTCATGGGCATCGGCCCGTATGGCTGCGTCGATGATTTCTTCCATCGTCGCCTCCGGTCGTCCGTAGGAAATATTGGCTTTGATGGTTGAAGAGAAAAGGAAGGTTTCTTGTAATACAACCCCGATCTGGGAACGAAGTGTTTTAAGACTATATTCCTTAATCAAACGATCATCAATCAGAATATCACCTTCCGTTGGATCGTAAAAGCGCGACAACAGTTGGATTACACTCGTTTTTCCAGAACCAGTAGCGCCAATTAGTCCAATGGTTGAACCGGGAGGCACATCAAAGTTAATTTGCTTTAGTGCAGCTGTTTTCTCGGTTTGATAACGGAATGTTACATCACGAAAGACAACATGCCCTACCACTTTTTCACTTTGTCTTATCGTTTCTTCATCAATAATGGCTTCTTTTGCTTCCAAAACTTCTAGGAGCCGTTCGCCGGAGGCCTTCGCCTGGGAGAACATATTAATGGTGAAACCAAGGTTCATGATGGGCCACAAAATATACCAAATTAAACTGTAAAATGCCACAAGCTCACCTGGTTTTAAGCTGCCATTGATGACTTTGTATCCGCCAAATGCTAGTAGTGCAACGACAGAGATATTTCCAATCAGCTCCATCAGCGGGAAATATTTCGACCAAATCGAAGCAGTAAAAAGCTGTTTTGTCCGATAGTCCTGGTTGGACTTATTAAACCGCTCAATTTCCACCTTTTCTTTCGATAGTGCCTTAACGGTATGGATTCCGCTAATATTTTCTTGAACCTTTGTATTTAAGCGGCCAAATGATTCACGAATCCCGCGAAATGCGGGATGAACGCTTTTATCGAATTTGTACACCACGACACTGATAAACGGAAGGGCAGCAATCGTGACAAAGGTAAGGGAAACAGAATAATAAAACATCACGCATAAACTGGCACCGACTACAATAATAAACCGGAGAACCTCAGAAAACCCGAATGACACGAAAAAGCGAAAGCCTTCAACATCAGCAGTTAAACGTGACATTAAATCCCCGGTCTTCGCATTATCATAATAACTGAATGACTGCCGCTGCAGTTTTTCATACAGGGCGTTACGCAAACTGTACACCGATTTAATGCCGAACATATCGGCTAAATAATGTTGGATAAAGGTCGACAATCCTTTTACGGCCATTACCGAGATGAATCCTAGGGAAATCCACGGCACCCAGTTATACTGCCCACCAAGTACGACTTCATCAATTGTCATCTGCAGGATCACCGGATAAACAACGGTAATGCCCGCCACAATGATCAAGAACAACATTGACCAAATGAAGTCCCGTCTATATGGGAAATAGAACGACCTTAATTTTTTGAAAACAGACATGTCTTCCTCCTTTAGAAAAATGTATCAACCTTTAGATCATATTGTGTTAGTCCCAAAAATATTTCGGAAAATTTATATTTCGTAAATCTAACATTTGGACAATATAAATACTTATATTGATTATAAGACCATAAAAAACGTAAAGAGTAATCCTTACGTTTTTATGGTCTATTGTCAATAAGGGTCTGTCAAATCCTTGTTTCTTCTATTAATATGGCATCCTCAATCAAACGCAATTTCCTGCTGTTTGGCTGCCGATTCATAAATCGCGGTTAGCATCTTCATCATTTCAACACCATCATCAATCCCGCCGATTGGCTGCTCGCCCGTTAGACAGCAGGTAACAAAGTGATTGATTTCATTTTGGAAGCCATCTTGGAAATTAAACCCTGGATGATCGATTTGCGGCGTACTGTTAAGGATCGTATTATTTTCCTCGTGAACAAGCACCAAGGCTGGATCAATTTCCGCTCCGCCTTTATCACCAAAGATGATGGCACTGCTTTGATCTTGTTTCGCATGCAAGGTAAAGCTGACGTCGACCATTATGGAGGCACCATTTTCAAAACGTATTAAGGCATTAGCCAAATCCTCAACATTATTATCTGGAGAGTAGTCCGCCGCTTTATAAAAGGAAAGTGCTTGAATATTGGTGCGATTACCTAGTTTGTGGTATGTATTCGCACTTACAGTCTTCACCTTTGGCCTACCCATTAAGTACCATAATAAATCAAGCACGTGAACGCCGATATCAATTAACGGACCGCCGCCGGAACGAGATTTATCGGAGAACCAGCCGCCGGGATTCCCCAATCTTCTTAAGTTGGAGGCTTTTGCATAATAAATTTCTCCTAATGTTCCTTTATCGATAAACTCTTTTAAAATTGCAATACTTGAAGCATGACGGCGGACATAGCCAATCATAAAATGTTTATCCGTCCGCTCGGTTGCGGCTTTAATCTCCAGCGCTTCTTCGTAGTTGATACATAAAGGTTTTTCACATAATACATGCTTTCCGGCATCTAGCGCTGCAATTGAAATTTCCTTATGTGTATTATTCCACGTAACCACGCTGATGGCATCCAATTCCGGGTTTTTCACCATTTCACTATAATCCGTATAGACATTAGCAATCTTATATTTTTCGGCCTTCTTGGCGGCCCGTTCTTCAACTAAATCGCAAACAGCCATTAATTCTACATTGGGATTGTTTTTGTACGCTTCAAAATGAGCTTCTGATAAGGAGCCTGCTCCAATAACACCAATCTTTAACTTTTTCATTTTTATCAGCCTCTACTTCGTTTTTTTATTCTTCATTATGCGGGGCTTCCCCAACATGGTGGAACGACATATCCTTAATGATCGGTGTTCCGTCACATTCCGTAATTTCAAGGATGACACCTTGTACTTTCACTGCCGGAACTCGAATAATTGCCTTATGGCCAATATTTTTCCCTTCATAAATGGTGACAAGCTGATGGGATTTAGCCGTGATGATGCTGACTTTATATTGTAAGACGTTTTCGCCTTTACTCAAATCTTCCGTGATGATGATATGATCGAGTATTTTAGGATCTTTAGGCTTGTAAATCCACTTTTTATCCTCATTCTTACATTGATGAAAGGTACCGACCGGATGCTCAAAGCGGCGCTGGATTTCCCTGCCCATTTCCAGCAGCAGTTCCGTGTCCTTCTGCGGCAAAACCCCTTCTCTATTTGGACCAATATTCAGCAGCAAATTGACCCCGCGCCCAACAGATTGATAATAAAGCCCCATTAATTCTTCGATACTTTTTATGGTGTGTTCATCATGTTCGCTATAGAACCAATTCGTCCGCATTTGCACGTCTGCCTCTGCCGGCAGCCAGCGCGCTTCCCCTAATTGATTTTTCTGCTCTGTAAGGATGGAAAAATCCATTGCATCGACCACATTCCAGCTTGGCACAGGTGCAATTCCATCTTCATTGCCAACCCAGCGAAAGTCAGGATCCCCCATGTTTAGGAGGATATTGGGCTGTAACCGCCGGATTTCTCCGATAATGCGCGGCCAGTCGTATTCGTGTCCCTCTGAACCGCAGCCATCCAGCCAAAGAATATCAATTTTGCCGTAATTGCTTAACAGCTCGGTGATTTGATTCACAAAATAATCATCGTATGCCTTCGCATCTTTCGTGTAAAAATCGACGGATCCGTCATATGGAGAATAATATAAACCTGATTTGATTCCAAACTTACGGCAGGCATCGGTAAATTCCCTAACGACGTCGCCATTGCCACCTCTCCACTCTGATTGAGCGACAGAAAAACTGGAATAGGCTGTAGGCCAATTAGAAAAACCATCATGATGTTTCGCTGTAAGCACCGCATATTTCATTCCGGCTTCTTTGGCGGTTCTAATCCATTGTTCACAATCTAAATTCGTTGGATTAAATTTGGCAGGTGACATCGGTCTTTCGTCGAAATCAACGTACCCCTCATAAAAGGTTCTTAAGCCAAAATGTAAAAACAGCCCGAATTCCCAGTCTTGATAAGCAAGCTGTCTCTCAGTCGGGTAAATCTTATGTTTCGTTGTCATTGCACTGCCTCCTTTGTTTTAAATAGATTGCACTACCTTCGACTCCATATCAGCCTGAGACAATGATGATATTTGCATATGGACAGGCATCGCCTGTTTTTACCGCACCTTTTGCATGGTTTGTCAGTTCTTTCATTTCATGGTGACTGATTTTCTCAAGAAGAATATGCGGGTAACGCTTCTTTAAATCTTCTAATCTATCAGGGCTAATATCTTCCATCTCGTCTGTAACGATAATTCGATCAATCGATATTTCTTCTGCTAATGGTTCAAGTACCTGTAGAACGGTCGGTTGGTTATTTGCATATCCGAGATTGATTCTTGTAACGTGATTGGGGAGAGGGTACCCTTTATCTGCTATAACGAGATAATCGGTATGACCAAGACTTGCAGCCAAATGTGAAAGTTCCGGATGAAGGATGCCTTTTTTCTTCATATTTTTTGTCCTGCCTTTACCATTATGATGTTTTTCTGGATTCTGCTTGTCCAAAATTCTGTTTATACACTTCTTCCTTCTGTTCTTGAGTAAGGCGGTGCACCAAACTCTGCACAGGCCGTTTTAAATAAAACGTTAAGCCGGTAGGGTGCTGGACCACTGTTACAAGCTCCCACCCTTCCGCACCCAACATTGAAATATTCTCTTCTTCATTTGTAAATAAATACTCCCACTTCATCTAAATAGTGTACACTCCTCTCATTCAAATCCTATGATATAATAAGGTTACCGATAACCCCAGAATAACATCGCCTTATTTTTTTGTCAATTCAAAATCTTCCATAAAAAATAATAGATTTGTAAAAATCTCATTAGAAAGGAACTTCTTCAACAAATAGGTGGCTTTATTTGAAAGGAAATAATAAAACAACGTCCAGATATTATTTCTCTGAACGTTGTTTTATTATTTCAATCATTTCCTCAACTTCATGACAAGGATTTAAAATGTTATAGATTAAAAAGCTCTAGTCTGTGCACTTTGATTCATTTCTCAAAATAGATTAGCAGATTATGCATCAGCTTTAATGCGCCATACCGTAAATCCAGTGCTCATTACTTTGCACTGTCCAATCGCTTGTTCCACCGTAGTATAATCCTTGCTCCACGCAACGAAATAGCTAAATTCGTAAAACCCGCCCAATGTCGCTTTGAAATTAGTCTCCCAGTAGTTACTCATTACCCAGGCATACATTTGGCGTTCTGTCTCTTCGCTTTGCTGAGTATGGAGCAATCGTTTTCCATATTCTAGAGAGCCTAATTGTATTAGAGGCGTATCTGGTGCAGCAATCATGAGGGAACTGTTTTCACCTACAAAAGCCAAACCTTCTTGAACGCAATAATAGTCGAGCAGTGTCCCCGATATTTGATCAATCCAAGGGCGTACAGGAGCTCCAGCCTTATCAAGCCACAACGTTTCATCCTTCTTCTCTCCTGAAGTAAACGGTAGCGAAATATATACATTTTCTGGTTCCCACACGCTATCTTTATGAAAACGGACAGCTACGTCAACTCTGCTGCAAGATGCATGAAGTTTTAATAGCAAAGAGTAATAGCTCATTCCATTTATTTCGAACTGAAGTTCAACTACCCCATATAACGGTCCGCTGGAGAGTGCCTTCGCCTTAACTAACCGTCCGACGGAACGCTGCACGTTCAACCCTTTCCTGTTACGGCCCATCGTGCTGCGAGCAGTGAAGATGCTGCTCGGGTTCTTTGGGTCAACCGCAGGCGTCAATTCATATACAGGCGTGAACGCGCCGTGCTTCCTGTCGTTACGGATCAATTCCTCTCCCGTTTCCTTATTCATCCAAGAGAAAATCCCTTCTTCGTTCCAGCGGATTTTCACGAAAGGAGAGTCAACATCATGCTGTGAAATAATAAATAAATCCTTAGTCTCGCCAGATTGGTTTATATCCTCAATGTCATAAATCGCGTCTGCGCCAATCAGCTTAAAATTGCTTGTTGTTCTGGATTTAGCTGTTTTCGCCGGTCGGATGAAATATCTCTTCAGCTCCCCCGGCTGCAACTTCGCCTCGACAGTAACACTTTGGTAACCAACTTGATACGGAACAACCTGACCGCTTTGTTCCTCGACGACTTTAGATATTTTGTGCCCTCATAAAGCGGATATTAAAGAGTCTTTTACCTCATTGGAAGTTGATGTTCCTGAAGGAAAGTCCATTGTACCTTGCAACATAAAGGCAGGAGACGTTCTTTTCTTCAACGGAAGTGTTATTCACGGCTCTTATCCGAATCAAACAAAAGAGCGCTTTCGCCGAGCCTTTATTTGTCATTATGTTGCCGAATCTACCTCTAGAATCGGAAAAGGATATGGTCCTTTGTACCGATTTGACGGATCGGCAGTAGATATAGAGACTAACAGTAAAGGATTACCGTGCGGCATTGATTGGGAGCACGAATTCGAAATACATTAATTTATTTATTTTGCTAACTTAGCACTTTTAAAAAGAAAGA
This sequence comes from Neobacillus driksii, assembly GCF_013409995.1. GTDB lineage: Bacteria > Bacillota > Bacilli > Bacillales > Cytobacillaceae > Neobacillus > Neobacillus driksii. Next base: position 251,342 of record NZ_JACCBX010000001.1, on the reverse strand, counting down.
GTGGCACTGAAAAAGTCTGATTAAGAGGTAAAACTCTCACATAAATGAGAGTTTCTGCCTTTTTTTAATTGATGTATAAATGTAAAGCGGTGGTTCTAGTGTGTAACCTAGCCAATCTCCAGAATGGCTTTTAAATAGTTGACGGGACTTCCTACTTCAATTTCAAAATACCCCTTCTCAAGCTCGTATTTATGTTTGCTGCTAAATACTTGTAATTCTTCCGCTGCTAATTCCAAGGTCACTTCTTTGGTTTCTCCAGCGGCAAGCCATACTTTCTTAAAGCCTTTTAGTTCCTTCACCCTTCTTGTGATACTAGAGCCCTTTCCTTTTACATAAAGCTGAATAACTTCGAAGCCATCGCAATCACCGCTATTCGTAACATCTAAGATTATTTTGAACTTTTCACCTGCTACTAATTTGTCAGATGGGATTGTTTGCTCGGAGTATCGAAGATTGTCATAGTTAAACTCCGAATACGAAAGTCCAAATCCAAACGGAAATAATGCCTTTCCAGACATATCAAGATAGTCCTTTTTAAATCCCCCTTCTTTGTAATTATAAAAAACAGGGAGCTGCATGGAAGACCTTGGGATTGAAACAGGTAATTTTCCACTTGGATTAACATGTCCAAATAGCACCTCTGCAATAGCTTGTCCGCCCATTTGTCCTGGGTACCAAGCACTTAAGATGGCCGGAGCTTGTTCCGCTATCCAGGGAATGGCATGGGGTCGCCCCTGTATCAGGACCACAACGGTGGGTGTTCCGGTTTTGATGATTTCCTGCAGCAATTGCAGTTGATGACCACCCAACTCTAGGTCTGCTACGTCCACATTTTCACCGCAATCCATTTCTTCTTCCCCAGAAGCATGAACGACCGCTCCATTCAGGTCAAATTGGGCGTTGAAATTCCTTGCACTTGAACCCCCTAACACCACAATGGCCACGTCAGAAATGCCGGCAAGTCGAACGGCTTTCTCGATCCCTTCCGAATCAAGGGAACGTATGCCACATCCTTTTTCATAAGCAACTTCTATATCTCCCGCTAAGGTGGTGATCCCCTGAAGAACCGTGGTAACCTTTTTCTCTTTTTGGAACGGTGTATAATCGCCAAGCTGATTATAGATGGCATCAGCATTTGGTCCAATGACAGCAATCTTTTTAATACCCTTATTTAATGGAAGAATTCCATTATTTTTTAACAAAACGATGGATTGCCTGGCTGATTCTAGATTGATTCTATCCGCCGCTTCCTTATTTTGGGGAGGTTGGGCTTCTGCAAAAGGTTGATCAAACAATCCCATTTTGAATTTAAGCGTTAAAACCCTTCTGACTGCATCATTAAGCTTTTCTTCACGAACAAGACCTTCTTTAATCGCCTTTTCTAATGTGAGATACACATGATCCCAAAGACTGATATCTATCCCGCTATCAAGAGCTAAGGCTGCTGCCTTTTCCCGGCTCTGGGTTAAATGGACCAAAAGATCTAGAGCGCAGCCATCTGCCATAACTGCCCCTTTAAACCCTAACTCTTCGCGTAGAATTTGATTGAGAAGATAGCCATTGGCATGGCACGGGATTCCGTCAATTTCATTATAGGCTGCCATACAGGCCAGGGCTCCTGATTTAATAGCCGAAATCATCGGCGGCAGGTGAATCTCCCTAAGTTCTCTTTCACCTATCGAAGCGGGGGCAGCATTATGGCCCCCCATTCCATTTCCTTGGGCGGCAAAATGTTTGAGGACAGCAATCATTTTACTGTAGGGGATTGTGTCACTTTCTTCTCCTTGCAGCCCTTTTACTACAGCTTCGGTAAACCGGGCAGCAAGATACGGATCTTCACCAAAGCATTCTTCCGATCTTCCCCATCTTGGATCGCGGAGAATATCCAGTGTCGATACGAGTGCCAGATGTGCGCCTTTTGCCCGTACTTGTTCGGCAACGGCTGACATCAGTTCTTCATGTAAGTCCGGGTTCCATGTTGCTCCCACTCCTAAATTAACGGGGGTAAGCAGGCTGTCCAGACCTTGATGACCGTGGGAGCACTCCTCTGATAACAGGACGGGAATTCCTAATCTGGTATGGTCCCTGATATATTGTTGAATCATATTAGCGACTATGAAACTATCGCTCTCGGGAATACCGTTTTCATAGGTAATTCCTGACCATGGGTCTGAACGAAACAGGCCATAAAGAACGCCGATTCCATCTCCGAAACGAACATGCTCCTTAAATATTTCCGTCAATTCATACCCTGCTTCCGTTTTTCGAAAAGCCTCCCAACCATACATTTTTTGGTTCACCTGGCCCACTTTTTCCTTTAAGGTCATTTTTTCCAGTAATATTTCCACCTTGTCCGCTATTGTTCCTATTTCGTTAATTGAATGATCCATTTTCCACCTCACTCTGACTCCTTTAGTCCTTTTTTTATGGCTAGTTGGGTACTACAATAGTTTTCACTTCAAATGGCTTCAAATGGAGGAATAGTTTGCTCCCTTGCATCGGGATAACGGCTTGTCTCTCCTCCAACAGATTCGTTTCAGCTGCAGAATGAACGGACTTCGCCAAATTGATTTGTATTTCTTCTCTGCCGCCGCTTGATTCATACATTCTAAGCGTAAGTCCTGTGCCATCCTCGGAGGTTTTCACTGTATCAAGAATGACATGTTTAGACCGTGTCGCGATAAAGGAATTCGAACTTGGAAGATTTCCTTTATGGGAAGAGGTGCTTACGACCACTACAGGATGATTCAACTCATAGCCCCGCTTCACTACTTCCGCCTCTCGGAAGTCTCCTTCATGTGGGAAAAGAGAGTAGGTAAATTCGTGATGCCCGAGATCCGCCCCCGGATCCGGCCATTTCGGTGCACGTAATAAAGAAAGCCGCAATACGTTTTTTTTCACGTCATATCCATACTTGCAGTCATTTAACAAACTCACACCATAGCCCGCTTCCGAAAGGTCCGCAAAGCGGTGCCCGCAAACCTCAAATTGTGCCTTTTCCCAGCTAGTATTGGTATGGGTTGCCCTTTCGACTGATCCGAATGGAATTTCATACGTCGCTTTATGACTTACTACCTCGACAGGGAATGCCACTTTTAATAGTTTATGCCGTTCTTGCCAATCTACTTTCGTTTGGAAGTCAATTCGTTTACTTTGATGGTACAGAATCATATCTTGTTCGATAACGGATTCTGCCAGCTGCCATTTAAAACGAATGACATCCTTCGTCTCGCCTTTTTGAATCCCTTTCTCTAATAGGACCGCCGTTTCTGCAGGCTGGTCTTCAAATTTCGGGTCAATATCCCATGCATCCCAGTAGAGCGGACGGTCATGAAATAATTGAAGCTGATTGGCAGCCCCGCCATTACACAGGACATCACGCTGGGCCAACTTGTCATACAGACGGGAAATTTCCCCCTTTTCGTTCCAGTTCACTAAATAAAAGGCTGTTTCCCATTCGTGACCGAATTCATCTTGATTATGGATAAGCGGATTTTCCCTATTTTTCAACCATACTGTCGTGTACCCCATTTCGGGAATGTCAGGAACATAAAAGGATAATTCCAGTTGGCCATGATCCAATGGAAGGATGTCCGTTGAAAGGATCTCACCATCCTGATTGACCGCGACCTTTCCGGCTAATTCAAGACCGCCAACCAGTCTCACCGTTTCTGATCGTTTCCAGGATAAACTGTTAAACAAGAGTAGAGGATCCCCTTCACCTACCGTCTTAATTTGCCTTTCTAACGAACGCAGGGCATCCCGTTTCACCTTTTCACCAAGTTCAAAAATTTCATTGTAATCCACTTCTGACTTTAAATAAACTTCCGGAGTAGAAGTGCCTGGAATAATATCATGAAATTGGTTTAACAGAAGTAATTTCCAACCTTCCTCCAATGACGGAAGAGGGCTAATCCCTGTAAAGCTTGAAGCGATGCTGCTCCAAACTTCTACCTCCCGGTAAAGAACTTCCGCTTTGCGATTCCATTTCTTATTCCGGGCATGTGTGGTATAGGTTCCCCGATGAAGCTCTAAATACAGATCCCCTACCCATGTAGGCAAATGTGGGTCTGCTTGGCGTATGCCATCGAAGAATTCATGGGCTGTACTATTCACTACAGCCGGCAGGCCAGGAAGTGAGGAGGAACGATCCAGATAGTCAATCATTTCCTGTGTCACTCCGCCGCCGCCATCTCCATGACCATATAACAGCATCTGTTTGGGATAGTCTTTCTTTTGCTTAAAATGATTCCAGTGATTCTCAATTTCCTTTGGATGGGTATATTCATTCAGCCCATGATTCAAATAGGAAAGGACCCGCGTCCCATCGATGCCTTCCCAATAAAACAAATCATAGGGAAAGGGGTTCGTATCATTCCAATTCATTTTCGTGGTCATGAAGTAATCCAGCCCCGCTTTCTTTAACAATTGCGGCAGAGAGGCACAATATCCAAATGTATCCGGTAGCCACTCAATTTTTGGCTGAACCCCGAATTCATCCTTATAAAATTTCATGCCATATAAGAGCTGACGTACTAATGATTCACCGGAAGGCATATTTAAATCAGGCTCCACCCACATGCCTCCGACCACTTCCCAACGGCCATCCGCAATATGCTTTTTTACCCTCTGATAGATTTCAGGATAATGCTCTTTTACAAATGCGTAAGCTTGAGGCTGGCTCTGGGCATAGGTAAAGTTCGGATTTTCATCAAGCAATGTACTCATCGTCGAAAAGGTCCGGCTGCACTTACGAACGGCTTCCTTCATAGGCCAAAGCCAGGCTAAATCGATATGGGATTGTCCAACCATCAGCATCTGTCCCTGCGAACTTCCCGCTATGTCTGCAAGCTTTATCTTTAAGTCATCTTCTATCTCAGCAACCCATGATGGATTGGTTAGGGCCTCCGGTTTTTCAAAAAGAATCTTGTGATACACCTCTGTCAATTCCGTGATCATTTTGTATTTTTCCAGGTTACCTTCCGGCAGCAACTTGCTGGCTTCAAAGTAACATTTCACGGTCGCCAAAAGACTTTGGACAGCTGTATTGGGCAGCTCAATTCGCCCTTTTAGAAGCGTAAGGGGCGGCGGGTCAAATTCTGCCGGTTCATTTTGATGATTTAACTCATCAACCGATTGGGCAGCGGGGTTAAATAATTCAATTTTGATCTGGACTTTTTCCTGTCCCCGTACATTTTCCGGAAAAGGGACATAGCTCCGGTTGCGGTCAATCCCATGATAGGCATGTCCATCTAATGAAACTAATCCCTCATGGTTGGTGGGGCGTCCCTGTGCTCCAACTAAAAAGGTGAAGCCAAATGGTCGATTTCGCCACCCTTTTGGGATGGACACTTCTTTTTCCAAAAACATCGTGGTTCCTGAATGGATTAACAAGTCCCCTTCATTCGCAAGGATGGTTCCTTCAGATTCAAATTCATACGTTAATGGCTCGGCGTAAAACCCTCGTTTTGCCCGCCAATCGGGGATTTGAACGGACTCTAAGACTTGGTGTTGGTTTAAATACTGAATCAATCGGTGGATTCTCTGCAAACGGTCTCCCTCCAAGCTATCAAACTCTCAAAGTAAAAAAAGAGTATGGCAGATTGACTCTAGATATCTGCCATACTTAAAAGAAGTGTCCTCGCTTTATTTAAATGTGCGAATATATTTGATTGCCTCGCCAATGTCATGGGCAGGGTTGGTCCCGACCTCACGTTCAATCGTTAAGTAACCCTTATACCCAATTTCTTGAAGCGCTGCGAAATAGCGCGGGAAGTCTACCTTTCCTTGTCCAAGTGGAAGCTCTCTAAAGAATTCGCCTTCTGTCACCATTTTGGCAATCTTCTCGTGATCGACACCTCCGCCATAGCCAAGAGCACCATATACATCACGTGGGTCAACCAGCTTATATCTGGCGCCGTCCTTCACATGGGTATGAACGATGTAATCCTTCAGAAGTTTGACACCCTCCACAGGATCATCCCCCGTGACCATCACCATATTAGCCGGATCAAAGTTAACAGAAACGCCATTTGTACTTAATGAATCCAAAAATGTTTTCAATGTTGCAGCGGTCTCTGGACCTGTTTCAATCGCAAAAAAGGCATCCAAGCTTTTTGCGTATACACCAAGCTCCTCGCAAGCCTTTTGCATATCCTCATACACACGGGAGAAAGGATCTTCAGGAACGATGCCAATATGCGTCGTGACAATGGTCGTTCCTAATTCTACAGCCAGGTCAAGGATCCGCTTTGACTTCTCCACTTTCTCAAGGTTCACAGCGCCATCCTGAAATCCATGTCCTCCGAGATCGCCGCATAGGGCGGAAATTTCTAATCCTAAAGACGCAATGTAATCTTTTAAATCTCTCCGGGCTGAAGAGGATAAATTTTCCGGACTCATCTCGCCTGAAACCGCATAAATTTGGACACCGTCTGCACCAAGGTCCTTTGCAACTTTAAGACCTTCGCGGATGGGTAAGCGAAGACTATCCACAATAACGCCAATGTTGTTGGTTAATTTATTAAAAGCCACTATTTACTCACCTCATCCCAGAATCTTCTAATATTGTCCATCCCAATTTTGGTCCCAACCTGACAATCTTCCATACCCTCGAATTCAATTGTAAGGTATCCATCGTAGCCGGAGCGTTTGACAAGTTTCACAATTTCACGAATATTAATGTCGCCATGGCCAACAATAGCCCCGCGCAAATAGTTTCCGTTTACAGTGCCAAACCATTCGCCGCCCCCCGGATTCTCATAGAAAGGACGGATATAGAAATCTTTAAAATGAACGGTTGCAGCATATGGAAGATTCTTCTTAACGCCAACAAGCGGTGCCTCATCTGCACAAAGGAAATTCCCCACATCAAGAGTGTTTTTGAAATTAGGACGGTTCACGGCATGAATCACACGCTGAACACGGTCGCTTGATTGCACATTAAAGCCGTGATTTTCAATGGTGGTGGTAATGCCGAATTGGGCAGCATAATCGGCAAGTAATTGACTGCCGCGCACCATTTCATCAAAATGCTCTTCAAAATAGTGGATCGTCATTTGCTCCGGCGGCAGCGTGAAGGCAGTTACATCATGACGCATGATTTTGATGCCCATACGGTTCACGATATCAACATGCTGTTTCAAACGCTCAACCTCAGCTTCGAAGGCTTCCTCGTCTGGTTGAATGAAATTTGCCGGCAACGAGTAGGCAGATAGCTCAATTCCCACAGACTTGGCCTTCTCGCGGATTTGGTCGGCTAACTCTGGCTGGTCAACAACGGTAAAACCGTATGGCACAAGTTCAAGATGCTCACCGCCGTTGTCAGCAACCCATTGGACGACGTCTAGAATGGTCATCTTGCCTGCTTTGATATCTTTTAATAGACTATAAGAACTAATTCCTAGTTTCATTTTTCAAGACTCCTTTTTTCTTCTAATTTATAGGATTTCACACTTCAATCAATAGACTAACTAGCTATTTAACCAATTAGTTCCAATTCAATAACTGTGTCACTCTCATCCGGCAATGCTGCCCCTGTTAACGTGATAAATGCGCCATTTTCTATATCAGAATACTGCTCTGCCATCCACGGTACTTCTACCTTCAATTCGCTGCCGTCTGCCAGAAAACGTGCTTTTTTAATTTTTCCTTTTAAGCCTTGGAAGTAAATTGGCCCAATGCCGCGGTCATACACATGCGCATATAAAAAGCGGCCTTTTTGTGTATAACGTCCCCACTCCGGCTTGGCCAATGATGATGCCGTACAACCATAGATGCTGTCGCCGTTTTTCTCCAACCACTCTCCGACTTCGGATAAAATCGCCAAGGACTGCTTCGGAATAACCCCTTTCGCATCCGGACCTACATTTAGCAGCAAATTTCCACCCTTGCTGACACATTCTACTAATGTGCGAATAACCTGTTTCGGAGATTTATAGTTTACATCCTTTGAATGATAGCCCCAATGATCATTTAACGTAATGCATGCTTCCCATGGAATCGGCTCCCCGTTTCCATTCACGATGCCGCCGACCGGAATAATCTGTTCAGGTGAGTAGAAGTCACCGGCATACACTTCCGGCTCAGCAGACTTAATATTACCGCCAAGACGATTATCAATCAGGACATCAGGCTGGATGGAACGAATCATTTCTACTAGTTTCGTTGCCTCCCATTTCTCCCCGGTCATGTCGTCATAGGAAAAGTCAAACCAGAGAATATCAATTTTGCCGTAATTGGATAACAGTTCCTTCACTTGCCCATGGAAGTAATTTACATAACGGGAGAAATCGGTCACTTCATCCTTATATTCCTCATTGTTCCGCATCGGGTGCTGGCGATCGCCGTATTTAGGAAAATCTGCATGATACCAATCAATAATAGAATAGTAGAGTCCGACCTTTAGACCTTCCTCACGAAAAGCCTCCACGTATTCCTTAATGAGGTCTCGCCCCGCCGGCGTATTGGTTGCTTTGTAATCAGTCAGCTTACTATCAAATAAGCAAAAACCGTCATGGTGTTTCGCAGTAAGGACCACGTATTTCTGTCCTGCTGCCTTAGCGGCTTTTGCCCATTCCCGCGGGTTATAACTGGTTGGATTAAATTCTTCAAAATACGGCTGGTAGTCTTCATTACTTAAACACTCGAAGCTTCGTACCCATTCTCCTCTGGCAGGGATCGAATAAAGTCCCCAATGGATAAATAAGCCGAAGCGGTCCTCCATAAACCACTGCACACGCTCTTCTCTTGTCATCATTTTGTCACTCCCTCTTTTTAAGTCACTATTCACTTCGTTCTCTATCTATCTATCTATCTATCTATTGTAATTAAATCGTTTCTTTTACAAAAGTATTAGTTAATGATCCTAACTTTTCAATCTCCACGGTTACAACGTCGCCTGGCTGAAGATACACCTGCTCCGCTTCAGGCTTTCCTAGTACAACACCTTCAGGGGTGCCTGTTAAAATAAGATCGCCGGGAACCAATGTCATATGTTGCGAGATATAGCTGACAATTTCCGCAACATTGAAGATCATATCCCCCGTATTTGAATTTTGCCGCACTTCGCCATTAACAAGGGTCTTTAACTGTAAGTTTTGCGGATCCCCTACCTCATCCGCAGTCACAAGATAAGGACCGACAGGACTGAAATCATCACATGTTTTTCCCAACAGCCATTGCGGTGTTTTTAACTGAAGATCGCGTGCCGATAAATCATTTACCGTACAATAGCCAAATACATGATTAAGGGCTTCCGCTTTTGATACATATTTTGCCTTTTTGCCAATGACAACCCCTAGTTCTACTTCATAATCAAGTTTCTCGGTTACGCTTGGTACCGCAATATCGCGCTCATGACCCGTTAAGGTGTTATTAAATTTATTGAAGAGAATCGGAACCTGCGGATACGGTGCATTTGTTTCATCTGCATGCCTACGGTAATTTAAGCCTACACAGATGATTTTATTCGGTTGCACAACACATGGTCCATATGTACAATGATCCTCATCCACTAAATAGGGAGGATTATCCGTTGTATCCAACTGGTTAATAAAATCCCTAACCTTTTCCACTGCCTCTTTCCCATGTTCAATAACTTCTGTAATGGTTGTAGGGATCTTTTCATCATTTCCGCTGATCAAAGCCGCTTCCACATCAATAATACCCGCTTCAATTTTGACACCTAAGGTTTTTCGTCCTTCATTATCAAGCGTTAAAAATTTCAACGTAGTTCCTCCATTTCTTTCATTAATCTAGGCGTTTTTCCCAAATACGACTCCGCCGTCAATGTAAAGAGGCGAACCCATCATAAATTTCGACTCATCTGATGCTAGGAACAAGGCTGCCTGTGCCACATCTTCCGGGCGGCCAAGTTCACCGCTTAATTGTCTCGTTTTAATCGTCTGAATGGCTTCCTCCGGATTATCATAGGAAGTTTTTAAATAGTTTTGGACAAATGGTGTCAAGATCGTCCCCGGAAGCAAGGCATTTACACGAATATTGTACGGTGCGTAATCAACCTGCATCGATTTTGTCAGGGAGAGTACCGCTCCTTTTGTAGCTGCATAGGAGGCCCTGTTTAATAGCCCGATTTCCGCGATACAGGATGACATATTAATAATGGAACCGCCTCCTTGCTCCATCATGTGCGGAATCGTATATTTGCTTGGCAGATAGACCCCTTTAATGTTCACATTGATAACTTTATCCCACGTCTCCGGTTCAATTTCATGCAAACGTCCTACCCCGCTAATCCCGGCATTATTAAAGAGAACGTCAATTCGCGAAAACTTCTCAATGATTTGTTCAATCATGCCGTGGACAGATTCCGGGTCAGTTACATCAGCCTGAATAAAAATCGCATTTCCGCCTGATTGAACGATTTCCTGAACCGTCTCCTGTCCTTTTTCCGAATCTAAATCATTGATTACAACCATTGCACCTTCTTTGGCAAACTGAATGGCTGTACACTTGCCAATCCCTGACCCTGAACCCGTAATTAATGCAACTTTATCCTTTAATCTCATGATTTTAATTCCTTTCATAAACAGAATCTGCAACGTGCCATTTGTTATAAACTGATTCCGATTCTATTGATGCTAAATTCCTGATGTCCTAAAATTTCGGCCTTTGTTAGGCTGCCGGAAGCAACACTGACAATTTCATCAAAAATTCTCTTCCCTGCTTGTTCAAGTGTTTCTTTTCCTTGCAATACTGCGCTGGTATCAATATCAATATTGTCCTCCATGCGCTTGGCTGTTCGTTCGTTCCCTGTAATTTTGATGACAGGAATAATCGGATTACCGGTTGGCGTTCCAACCCCAGTCGTGAAACAGACGAGATGTACACCTGCTGCAGCCATACCGGAAACACATTCAATATCATTTCCGGGGGAGTCCATGAAGTAAAACCCATTCCCATTAATTGGTTCTGCGTATTCAATAACACCCTGCAGCGGTGAAGTGCCCGCTTTACTAATACAACCCAGGGATTTCTCTTCAATGGTTGACAATCCGCCCTCAATATTGCCTGGACTTGGATTCCCGCCGCGCATGTCTACTCCCATACGGTCGATTTCCGCTTCAAAATTTCTGATACAATCGTAAAGTTTCGTAAGGACTTTGGCAGATACCGCTTTTTCCGCTAAAATATGTTCCGCCCCTATGATTTCGGTGGTTTCGCCCATGACAATTGTGCCATTTTCGGCAACAATTAAGTCAGACGCCTTCCCAAGTGACGGGTTACTGCATAAGCCTGATGTGGCATCAGACCCGCCGCATTTTACCCCGACATTTAATTCAGATAAATCAATATCGACTCTATGTGCATTCTGGACTTGTGTTACCAATTCCTTCGCAGCTTCGATTCCTTTTTGGATCGTCTTTATTGTCCCACCTTCATCTTGGATATCAAGCCAGATGACCGGTTTGCCTGTTTCCTTGATTTCATCGCGAATTTGTTCGGCATTCATAACCTCGCAGCCAAGGCTGATAATTAAGACGGCACCGACATTAGGGTTTTTCCCCATACCGACCAATACTTGATGTGTTCTTTCCTTGTCTTTACCCACCTGGCTGCAGCCATGCTGGTGGGGAATCGCAACAGTTCCAGACACCTGCTGCTCAATTCGGTTCACCACTTGATTTGAACAAATGACTGTTGGCATTAGAAGCACATGATTTCGAATCCCTACCGTACCGTCTGGTCTTTTATATCCCTTTATGATGGTCATGAATTCTTCACCTCTTTTTGTGTATGAGCATCTCCCCGACCGCGAATCCCTTCGATATTATGAACATGTACATGTTCACCACGATCAATAAACTCCGATGCAGCACCAATTGATTCCCCATATTTCAGAATTCGTTCCCCTTTTGGAATCGGACGTAATGCCACTTTATGTCCAAAACGAATGTCATCCTTTACCACCAATGTCTGTGGTTTTCCTTCCAACGTGTAGGTAATCGTTTCTCCCGCTTTCACATCACAGAGCATTGTCGCGACATTGTCTATATTATTCAAAACAATGCTTGACATGTCAGAATTGAAATCATATGCCGCCATGTTTACCCCTCTTTTCAATCATTTTATTATACTTCTACACGATCCCATTCTGGCTTAGGCCCAGCTGCATACCCAATAGTGGCACCGCCATCTACAACAATATTTTCACCTGTTACAAAGGAGGAATCATCACTTGCTAGAAATAAGGCAACATTGGCAATTTCATTTGGGGTCGCTGTTCTCCCTAATAAATGGGAACGATCCTGGGCCAGACTTGCCTGCTCCGGATTTTCCTGCAGTTGCAGCCAATCCGCTAGCAACGGTGTTTTGACACCAGCAGGACTAATCGAATTCACTCTGACTCCATGTGGCGCAAGGTCAATCGCAAGCGCTTTTGTTAACGCAATAACGGCACCCTTCGTTGCGGAATAGGCCGGATTAAATTGCTGGCCGACAACCCCTGTCATCGAACCCATATTCACGATGCAGCCTTTGCTCGCCTTTAAATAGGCTAATCCATATTTAATGGTTAGGAACATACTTTTTACATTCACGTCAAAAAGCCTATTCCATTCATGTCCCTCGATTTCTTCAATCCCTTTGGGTAAAATGGTCCCAGCATTGTTAAATAAAATATCAATTCCACCAAATCTTTGAATCACAGAAGCAATCAAATCTTTTACTTTGTCTTCATTGGAAAGATCGCAGCAAATCCCCATTACCACGCAGCCCTGCTGCTGTAATTCCTGGACAGTCTGATTAAGTTTTTCTTCATTAATATCAACCACCGCGATTTTTGCTCCTTGTGATGCAAATACATCAGCAGCAGCTTTGCCAATTCCACTGCCGCTCCCGGTAATGATGGCTACCTTATTATGTAATCTCATACCATCCCTCCTCCTATTTATCTCGTTAATTTATAAAACCGAAAAGCATTTTCCCCAAAAATAGCTTCCCTATCGCTTTCCGTTACATAATCCGGCAATGTGGAAAGCAATAGTTCCACAACATCCTGATAGCTTGTTTTTAAGAGACATACTGGCCAATCACTGCCAAACATCACGGAGCGGGATCCGAAGACATTGACGACATGATGGATATAGTGCTCAATTTCGGAGTTCTTGATTTGCGGCCCTGCTTCTGTCACCATGCCTGACAGCTTGCACATAACATGTTGGTAGCTGGCAATTTCGGTGATTTGCTCCTTCCACGGCTCAATGATTTGCTCTGCTATCCTTGGTTTTCCCAAATGATTAATCACAGCCCGTAAACTTGGGAACGTTTTTAGCAGCTGAATAATGACCGGAAGATGACGCGGATAGATTAATAGATCAATCGGAAAGTCATCTTCAACTAGCAATTCGATATTCTTTAAGACATTATTTCTTAGAATCCATTTGTCATCGTCTAAATCCTGTAACATCGGTCTGATTCCAACGAATCCTTTTTGATTTTTAAGCCTTCTGTATTCACTTGCAAAACGGGGAGATTCCATGTCTAGCCAGCCAACCACACCGGCAATAAAATCATTCTGTTCATATAATTCTAGTAAAAACTTGGTTTCAGCCATGGTAGGGGCTGCCTGAACCACAATGGTCTTGTCCATTTGGAATGACTGTAAATTTTGGGAAAAATCCTCTGGTAAATAATCCCGATATAAGAGCGAATGCTCAGGAGTCAACCAATCATAATCACCCCGCGCTAACTTCCAAAAATGTTGGTGGGAATCAATTCTCATCGCGAACATCCCTTCAGAAACTACACCCTATTTTTTGCGAGAGGTGATAGTTTAGTGTTATCGGTAACTAGAAAATCAATCACTTTCCCTAAATAAGTCTAAAAACATTGTTGGAAAATTAAAAATGTTACCCATAACACAAAAATATCACGGAAAGTAGTTGCTGTCAATTAAGATATACCATATATTTATAGTAAGGAATCTTTTTAAAAGGAGAAATGATATGACCACTATTTATGACATCGCAAAAAAAGCAAATGTCTCTCCTATGACCGTTTCAAGAGTAGTGAATAATTCAGGGAAAATTAGTGAAAAAACAAGAGAGAAAGTTGAAAAGATTATTGAGGAGCTAAATTATATTCCTAATAATGCTGCCAGAAGCTTAACGCTTAAACAATCAAAAATATTGTCATTGGTAATAACGGATATAACCAACCCTTTTTATACAAAAGTTGCCCGCGGTGCTGAGGATAAAGCAAAGCAAATGGGGTATCGTTTACTTTTAAGCAATAGTGATGAAAGCTTCGAAAAAGAATCTGAATATGTTGATATGCTTATTTCATCAGGCGTTGACGGCGTACTTATAGCACCATCCGGGGATGAATCACAAAAAAATCTTAAAACCCTGATAAAAAATAGAATACCGTTCGTATTAATCGACCGGCATGTAAAGGGAATTGACTGTGACTTAGTCATGGGTGACAGTTACCAGGGGACAAGGCAGCTGTTAGAACATTTAATCGGGCAAGGCCATTCAAAAATTGCGCTCATCAATGGTCCAACGAATGTTTCAACAGCACGTGAAAGGGAAAAAGCGTATTTTGAGGTATTGCGCTTAGCTGGCATCGAAGCAGACAAAAAGCTTGCCGCCAATATTTCCTATATGCAGAATGATTCCTATAAATTTGTTAAAAATCTTATCTCCCTGCCTGAGTCCAAAAGGCCGACAGCAATTTTTGCAGCGAACAACTTTATTGCGATTAACACGATTAAAAGCCTTCGCCAATTAAATGTCCGGGTACCTGAAGACATAGCGGTTGTTTGTTTCGATGATCCGGATCCGATTCCGGATTTCAATCCGTTTCTAACGATTGCCGCGCAGCCGGCATACAATTTCGGGTATATGGGAATTCAGTTATTAATTGAACGAATCGAAGGCAATGGCCCGGCGGAAAAGCAAAAGGTCATTCTGCCACCGGAAATCATTATTCGAAGTTCTTCCTTGAAAAAATAAAACAAGAAAAGGTCTGACATGGGGTCAGACCCTTTTTAGTTAAGTCAATTTAAAGACATAGGCAATTGGAGCCTTTTCTCCCTCGCCCAATCTTGGAACCTTAACCATTAATCCAGCATCCGTCTGTTCAAATTCGACAAAACCTTTTCCACCGAGCATTTCCACTTGATTAACCTTTTGGGTATATGGAATCGTCAAAGATTCATCAAAAGAATAATCAGCTTCATTTTTAAATAGACGGAAACAATAGGTAGTGTCTCCTTTGCATGTGAAAGCAAAATCTTCTGTGAAGTA
The DNA here is from genome assembly GCF_013409995.1 of Neobacillus driksii. Taxonomy (GTDB): domain Bacteria; phylum Bacillota; class Bacilli; order Bacillales; family Cytobacillaceae; genus Neobacillus; species Neobacillus driksii. The sequence goes on along the minus strand of NZ_JACCBX010000001.1, from coordinate 236,070 downwards.
AGGGTCACAAATACGTGTACCGTAAATGGCCTCACCATAAACTTTTAACCACTCACCAAGTTCCTTCATTCTCTCGATGGCCCTTCTAGGCAGGCGACCATCAGGCTGTGGCGCAACATTAAGAGCAAGGTTTCCACCTTTTGATACAACTTCAACCAAAATATTTACAAGTTCACGTGTAGATTTATAATCATCTTCATATCTAAATGAAAAAGAAGTTCCCATCGTGATGCAGCTTTCCCAAGGTACATGCAATGCCCGTTTGGGGATGGTCTGTTCAGGTGTAACATAATTTTCAAACGGTCCGCCAATTGTTCTGTCCGCTGTCAACAGCCATGGCTGTAATTTGCGAGCTTTTTCGACTACTTCCCCAAGGCGGATGTCCTGTTTTCCTTTCCCGACCCAACCGGCATCCAACCACAAAATATCTATCTTTCCGTAATTGGACATCAGTTCCATAATTTGATTATGGGTAAAGTTTACAAACTGATCCCACAGCCATGGATATTCTTTTGGATCATAAGATGGGCCGCGCCACATATCCCTGCCTCTTTCCATTCCCGGGGCCCAATAATACTCCGTATTCCAATCGGCTTTGGAGAAGTAGGAAGCAATCCCTAACCCTTTATTGCGAAAAGCATCGAAAACATGCTTGCATATATCCGCATATTTATGAGCATGGAAAGGGCAATCCGGACCTGTAATTCGATAATCCGTCTCTTTTGTATCCCACATACTAAAGCCATCATGGTGTTTAGTCGTAAAAATTAAATATTTGAAGCCATTTTCTGAAGCCAAATCTGCCCATTGTTCAGGCTGAAATCGAAGCGGATTAAAGGTTTTGTTCAGTTCGAAGTATTGCCGTTTGAATTCCTCACCATCAGAAGTCCAGTCAATATCGGTGCGTGACCAATCTGCATCCTTATCACTTAATGCCCATGATTCTACTAGCCCCAATTGTGAATAAGGCCCCCAATGCATCATTAGCGCAAGCTTCTGGTCCTTAAACCATTCTAACCTTTCCAATAGAAGCGGATCTTCCGGTTTAACCCATTCTTTTTCAGAGCTGTAGTTATGAACACCTTCCGTAATTTCCTTTTCTTTAACCTCATTAGCCATAAAATCATCTCCCCTTTGAATGGTAAACGAAAAAGAGAAGAACATCTCTTCCCCTTTTCGTACAGAGCAATTAAACTAGTAAATTATTTTTTGTATTTTTCATCGTAGGCTTTTTGATAGACTTGAATGAAATCTTTAAGACCGGCATTCTCTAAATTCTTGACATACTCTTTCCAAGACTTATCATCAAGTTTTGTTTTTCCAGTAATAAACGCAGCTGTCATTTCATCAACATAATTCTCGATTGCCTGTTCAAGAGTAGCTAATTTGTTTGAATCTTCCTCACTAAAGAATAATTTTGGAACCGGCTCGATAGTCGTTGAGATGTATGGTACATGTTCTTCTGTGGCCTTCCATAAAAGCTGTTCCTGATCATTCTCAGGTACTGCTTGACCAGCACGGAATGCGTTTGTTCTTAGAGATGGACCTGTTTGATTCCACCCAATATTATTGTTAACATTGTTTGGATCCAGCTCCTCTAATGTCCATACGGCCGGATTTCCATCTAAACCAAGTTGACCCTCTTTCGCTTCAAGGAACTGACCCATTCCAAAAACGGAATTGATCGTGACTTCGTTTTCATACATTGCTTCTGCCCATCTAAAGGCAACATCAGGATGTTTTGCTTTATTCGTAATAATAAACTCAGCCGGACGGGTAACAGGTGATGGTTCGTTAAGGGTTATTTGTTGACCATCTGGTCCTTTTAAAGGAGGAACGGCAACGTAATCCTTTGCTCTTCCCTTATCTGAAACATCTGTAAAAAATGAAGGAACAGATGATGCTGCTGCACCTAAAATTGCGATGTCAGGATTTTCACCCAATTTTTTAAATTGCTCAGGATCTTGTGTAAATGAGCCTGAATAAATTAAACCATCATTGTACATCTTATTTAAGTATTTTAAGCCTTCTCTCCATTCAGGCTTATCCCATGGGACAACAAATTTTCCATCTTCAATATATTTATCACTATAACTAAACGGGTTCATAAGAAATCCAGCAACCTCTTCATGCCAATAATTCTTCATGCCTGAAAACGGGATCTCATCCGCTTTTCCATTGCCATTTGGATCCTGTGTTTTGAATGCCATCATGACATCGTAAAATTCTTCTGTCGTAGTTGGTACATCAAGTCCAAGCTTGTCCAACCATGGTTTATAGATCCACATTTTTTGAGATGTAGTACAGTGAAAACATTCATTTACCTGCGGCAAGGCAAAAATATCGCCATCCGGAGTTGTTACTGCATCTTTAACTAAAGGCATTTCTTCAAACATTTTCTTCGTTTGAACACCATACTTGTCAATCAAATCATTTAACTTAAGAAAGACACCTTTTTCCCCATACACGCGTAATTGTGCTGGAGTAAGAGTCATATCCATAATGACATCTGGATATTCACCGCTAGCCAGCATAAGATTTAACTTTTCTGCGGCACCCTCCTCTGGAAGAACCTCCCACTTAATATGTACTCCGGTTTTCTCTTCGTACCACTTCGTAAACTCATTGGTGGCAAAATCTTTTACCCCTGTGTTCGATTTGGTCAGGACTGTTAAGGTCTGTTTTTCCTCTACAATTGGAAATGTTCCTGCTTCCGTGACAATATCTTTGTATTCTTTGTCTTTCTTTTGGGTTGTGGAGGCATTATCGGAACAGCCAACCAATAGTAGTAACATTGCTATTACTAAAGACAGAAGCATATTAAACTTTCTTTTCATCGTTTCATCCCCCTTAATAAAGTTTCATTGAAAAAACATATAGCTTATTAAAGCAATTTGATTCAATACAGTTAATCAAAGAAATTTTAGGACCAATTCGTGTTACCACCCCCTCACAGTGTAATGAAAAAAGATTACTTCCCTAGTTATCCTTTTAAAGATCCAATCATAACACCCTTTACAAAGAACCTTTGGACAAAAGGATAAGCAATTAAAACCGGAAGGGAAGAGACAACAATAAGTGAATATTTCAGCAGCTGTTGTAGTCCAATTTTATTTGCCAATTGTGTGGCATCACCCATCATTGAAGGGTCCACGCTGTTTTGAACAAGAATGTCCCTTAATATGAGCTGCAGCGGGAATAAACTTGCATCGCGCAAATAAATTAATGCACTAAAATAAGAATTCCAATGCCCAACTGCATAAAAGAGGGAAATAACCGCAATGATAGGTGCTGAAAGCGGTAACACAACTTTGAATAAAAATTTAAAATCATTGCACCCATCTAGTTGAGCCGATTCGAGCAATTCATTTGGAATGGTAGATTTAAAGAAACTCATCGTAATAATGACATTAAACACCGATAACGCATTTGGAATAATAAGAGCCCAGCGGGAATTTAATAATCCTAAATCTTGTACTAGAAGATAGTTTGGAATTAATCCGCCATTAAACATCATGGTAAACACAAACAGGAACATGAAGATTCCGCGTCCATAAAAGTCTCTTCGTGATAGCGGATATGCCGCTAAAATGGTTAAGACAACATTCACTGTTGTTCCAACAACCATATAAAACAATGAGTTTCCATATCCAGTCCAAATTTTGCTATATTCAAAGATTGTCTTATATCCTAACAAACTGAACTCTACCGGAAATAACCAGACCCGCCCGCTTGCTACAGCGTTTGTCGAACTTAAGGATGCACTAAGTACATAAATAAGCGGATACAAAACTGAAAGGACGAGGAGTGATAGGAAAATGTAATTGCAAACAGTGAAAATGCGGTCACCCCTAGACTCGCCAATCTTTGTGTTCATAAGAATCCTCCTCTTTTAATTGGTTTACCATAGCCCATCCTGTCCAACCTTTTTCGCCAACTTGTTGGAGGCAATAATAAGAATAAATGCTACTAATGATTTAAAAATTCCTATAGCAGCTGCATACGAATACTGCGGAAGTGCAGAGACAAGACCGACATTATACACATAGGTGTCAATTACTTGAGATGCTGAAAGGTTCAACGGGTTTTGCATTAATAAAACCTTTTCAAACCCGGTGTCCAGGAAGCTTCCCATATTAAGAATGAGGACCAATACAGCGGTCTGCATGATACCCGGAATATCGACATGCCAGATTCTGCGGATCTTCGAAGCACCGTCTACTATGGCAGCTTCATGAAGTTCAGGGCTGACGCTTGTCAATGCGGCCAAATAAATAATGCAGCCGAAACCAACATTCTGCCAGATACCACTCATAACAAAAATCGATTTAAAATAATCTGCCTCACCCATAAAGTTAATTCCCTCTTTAACCCCGAAGAGCGATAGAAGATTATTTAATGGACCACGAGGGTCTAAAATCATAAAAATAATTCCAACCATAACAACAACCGATATAAAGTGAGGAGCATAGGTGATTAACTGTGCAGCCTGCTTAAATCTTTTTGAGTATACATAGTTAAGGCTCAGAGCTAATAAAATAGGCAGAGGAAAACCTGCTATCAAACTATAAAGACTTAGCCCTAGCGTATTTTTTAATACCCTTACAAAGTCGTATGATTCAAAGAACTTTTTAAAATGTTCAAATCCTACCCAAGGACTTCCTCCAATCCCTAATACAGGGTCAAAGTTTTTAAACGCGATCGAAGCGCCATACATAGGGTAGTAATGGAAAACTATGATGTACATCAGTGGCAGGATAAAAAGAACATATAGTTGCCAGCTTTTTTTAATTTTTGTCAAAAGCTTTTTCTTAGTTTTATGCTTTACTTCAGAAATGGTTGATTTATTCTCAACAACCCCAGTAACATTCAATGACTAACACTCCCTTTTTATATTATTTGTTTATATATTTTGTTACCGATAACAAAAATGAATACGAATACACAATTAAATTTTAAATCCAACTATTTTTTTCATTTTAGGACTAGGTGTTAAGTATGCTGTTTGTTTTATTTGAATTTTATTAAATGACCGCATTCCAATCCACATCAATGGAAAGGAAACAATGGTTGTACCGGCAAAGATAAACACAACCGGAAAATAGAGGAAAAAATAATATGAAACGACTAAACTTACCAACATTAAAAACGTCTCAAGAGGACGGGCGAAAACGATTAAAAAGCTCTGTTTAATATAGTTTAGCTTCGACAGGTTGAGATGAACATAAACGGGAAGTAAAAACAGACACATCGATAGATAAAGAAAACCGGCAATAAATACGAAGATACGGATCAAATCCATATGTAATTCGGCATTTACGATGCGAAGGTCGAAATAGAGAAATAGACCTATTGAGAAATAAATGAGACCTAGTAGATTTGTTTCTATAAAAAATGACTTATAGGAGTTTATAAATGTACGAAAAATCGGGACATCGTTCTCCTTCATAAGCCATTTTCGAATAACTGAAAATACGGAAGCGGTTGCTGGCATCACACCGACTATGACCAACCCAGCAAGGGTAAATACAACCCATAAAAAATGGAGATACATGGCTTTCGCAAGCAAATCGCCCACTTTATACAAAACCCTTACTAAGCCATTCATTGGCATTCACCCCCTTATGTTAGGTAATGTTACCGGTAATTTTATTGTAACATTCTAAAAACGCAACCGTCAAGAATTTTCTGACATTATCGAGCTATTTGAATTGACTACTAAGCTACTGAGGATCTTGTCGGTACCTACTCAGATTGGACGTTCACCAATTAGCAATTAACGGCTTGCTGTTTTCCTTCCTTTTCTTCTTGCAATGGCCACAACGGCAATCGACCCCGAACAGGATATCCATGAAGAAGCCGTCTATGTATTCTGGTTGATCAACCTTAATCAAATCTAGTAAATGTTCTTTGAAATAGTGTCCATATCCGGTGTTCAAGCAGATTGTGTAATAAAATTGTGAATCTGGCACATGTTATTATAGGAGTCTATTAATATACGAAAAATCGGGACATCGTTCTCCTTCATAAGTATTCAACAGTGTTTGTCCTATGTTATATTATGTTACCGGTAATTCAATTGTAACATCCGAAAAATGGAAACGTCAACTATATTTCGATATTATAGAATTGTTTGAATTAACAAAAATATTAAATACCTTGATCGGCGGAGTATGGCTTGGAGCGCTCCAACTGAGATAAAGGAAACACGATGAGCCGGAGGCGAATCGCTGTTGACTTATCGTAGGCAGAGAGCGAAGGACACTAGCCGCTATGGAGCTGGACATTTCTCATATTCGAATTTATATTTTCTATTCTCATAAAAAAAGGCTGATAGAATCTTGATTCACATTCTATCAGCCTTTTTTTATTTATTGCTATCCAATTAGCCTTCTATTTCATGTACACATTGGCGACCACAGGGTAGTGGTCACTTGGAAAACGGCCATTAGGATGAGTGGCCACAATCCCTACAGACTCTGTTGTTATATTACCTTGAACAAGGATCCAATCAATGCGCTCTTTCCCGCCAGGAGGATCCTGAAAATCATTAAACGTTCCTAACTCCTCATTCTCCCGAAGATTTGTCATATTCCATGTATCCGATAATGCCCCTTCTTTAAGAAAGACTTCATACGGCTTCGAATGGATATCCTCGTTAAAATCACCTGTTACAAGAATGGGAAGCTTCGGATCAAATTCGGCTATTTTTTTGATCATTAATTGGGCACTTTTTACCCTCGCATTTGACGACTCATGGTCCAAATGTGTATTCATATGATAGAACTGGAGATTTGTCTTCACATCAACAAATCGTGCCCAGGTCACCATCCGAGTGATAGAATTCCCCCAAGAAGTGGAGCCGATGACGTTAGGCGTTTCAGAAAGCCAGAAGTGATCGTACTCCAACACTTTAAAGCGGTCCTTTTTGAAAAAGATGGCTGTGTATTCGCCCTTACTTCCTCCCTCTCTTCCAAGACCGACCCAGTCATAATCCGGTAATATCTCTGCCGCGTCATACACTTGACCAACCAAACATTCCTGTGTCCCCAGTAAATCAGGGGATTCAAGTTGAATGAGCTCTTTTATCAGCTCTTTACGCTCTTCCCATGAATGAGGCGGAGGCAGGACATCTGCTGAATTTTTTACATTGTAAGTCATTACTTTAAGGATAGTATTCCCTGTCATGTTTTTCTCCCCTTGACTTTATTTACTGCTCTTTTTATAAAACTGCCCTGCTGCCTTCCCTCTTAATCATGATGAACCAATGTGCGGCAAGAGGAACCATGATGATACTAGTTAACCAATAGAGCGATTGAATGCCAAAGACATCAATCATGGCAAACCCCACCAATGGCCCTAATGCCGCCCCCGTATCAGAAAATAATGTATAAATGGAAATGACCGTCACTTGATAGGGGCCTGCTGCAAGGTCGGCAGCGATCGTATCACTCATCGTGATTAAGATTGTGGTTACTAGTTGAAATACCAATAACAGTCCGATAAAAAGAATCATCGGCAATTTCACAGGAAGCAGACTCAAACAAAAAGCAGCAGCCAATATGCCGATAATTAAAATCGGGAATCTTCCCCATTTTTGATCAGCCATTCTGCCGAGATAGGGGGCAAGGAAAGGATCCCAGCCTGTCCTAAGGGCTTGAATGAAACCGGTTATGGAGGCTGCCCCGATGGATATGCCTAGAATCAATACATGTTTATTTATTTGCCATTCTATTAATTTACTTAATGATGAGGCAAAAACACCATAAACGACAAAAGCAACCAGTAACCCCGTTACAAATGCGGCTACAATTCGTTTATTTTTCCAAACCGAGAAATCCTTCGTTTTCTTCATGAGGCGGATGGGCCCCAGCTCCTTCGTGTTTTCGATAAATCGAAAAACAATCAGAATACTACTGGCAGCGAGGACCCCGAAAAGATTCGTCGCAGTTTGGATCCCAATAAGCTCCACAAGTACGCCGCCAATTAGCATGCCAATTAAGGTTCCAAGACCCCACAGCCCGTTATACAAGCCAACATACTGACCTCTTGTTTTTGAATTGCTTGAAGAAAGAATCGTTAAATACCCGCCAATCCGGAATAGTGACCACGCAATCCCCCACAAACATCGGGCAATTATGAGCAGCCAAAAACCCTTTACCAACCCATATGAAAACGTAGAGGCAGCCGCTAGTACAACAGCTGCCATGATACACAATTGGCTCCCAAACCGTTTGTAACACCAACCTACAAGCGGATTAAGCGGAATCCTAATAATTCGATTAACCGATAATAACATACCAACCTGCCAGAGCGATGTCAGTCCAAAAAACTTCCAATATAGTGGCATTACAATAAACAGCATTTCGTTTCCCAACAGACAAATAGCTGTTACAATGGCAATGGTGATAATTGGCTTTCTCGAAGGATTATTCATAGGTGTAAATCCCTTCTACAAAAATTTTGGAGGTGAATCGCTTGGGCTCTTTACCAGTTACGAAAGCTCATTCGTAATTACATCAAGAGTTCGATAAAGCTCATCCAACTCCCCTAACTTCTCATCGTTAGAAAAAGATTGGGGCGACATTTGAATAAATTTTTCAAAGACCTCTTGATCCCAACCGTTCCATGAGGTGACTGCCATTCCCAACAAACGCCCAGACCCCTCTGTTTCACTTGCTTGCTGCCTGCTCTTATTCAGAAAATCTAATGCCGCCTCTGTTTTAAACCAGCAGGAAGGTATCACTGAAAATCCCTTTTCTAGAAAAATTCCAATCGAAGGATAGGCATCAAGCGGATCATAATGCCAATCCATCAATACGATATCGGTTGGAATCTTCGAAATCGCCCGGTGAGTGCCAAACGTATCCCCCTCCCACATGTTATAACCCGTTGCCTCGCTATCATTCAAGCGATCTGCCCACATAAACATCTCGACATTCCGTTCCTTCACCAAATATCCGTGTAAATCATTTACCGCTTTTGCAAAAAGTTCAGCCCGGTCCTTTCCTTTGCAGCGCGGACACTGATCATCAGCAATGGCATACACTTCATCCATGCCGACATGCATGGCGTCTGCATCAAAGGCTTCGATGATTTCGTCAAGCAAATCAAAGGCAAGCGCGTTGACATCCGGATGCTCTGGACACCAGCTTCTGCAGAAAAAGTCTGGCCATTTTGCATCTAATGGGACATGAGGGGTTTCATCAAACTCGGGATAGGCTTGTAACAGCGTATTCGGTGCCCCGCCCCAGCCTTGATGGCCAAGGCATTGAAACAAAGGAATGACCCGAATGCCGTGCTGCTTGCAGACGGCGGCAATTTCCCTTGCATCCTGTTTGGTCAATGTTCCTCCCGTTATTTCCGGATGGTTTTCAAAAACAAATGACGTACTGCATTCAATAATTAACTGATTGATGCCTTTTGGCGCCAATACCTTTTCAATAAACTGTATGAATGGTTTTACTAGTTGATGTGATCCAAATCGCAGATGAAATGCTTTAATAGATTCAATATTTTTCACTAGTTTAACATCCTTTCAAAGCTCTATTTTTTTGACAGGGCACTGCCTTTTACATACCTGTTGCACAGTGTTAACAAATATTCGCTGAACATCGAATTTGCCCAGGAAAACCATGGCCGTGTAAATTTCTCCGGCGCATCGACATGAAAGCCTTCATGCATGAGGTTGGCATTGGCATCCGTGCTCTTAAACAAAGCTAAAATCTTTGCCTTTTCCTCCACTGTTGTTGCCGTCATGCCTTGAATCGCAAGGGCAATATGCCAAATAAATTGCGGCGGTGTATGCGGACTGCCAATGCCTTTCGCTGCAGCCCCTTCATAGTAATAAGGGTTTTCCTTGCTTAAAATAAATTTGCGTGTATTGAGGTAGATCGGATCATCAGGACTGCAATAGCCGAGGTACGGCATGGATAATAGACTTGGAACATTCGCATCGTCCATTAAGTTATAGTTTCCTAGTCCATCTGTTTCATAGGCATACATCGCTCCATACTCCGGATGGTTGACGATGCCATACGTCAGAATACCTTTGTCGATTTCCTCCGCCAGTTGAATGGCTTGCTTCGCCAACAGTGAATCCTGTAATACATTCTCGGCAATCTCAGCCAGTTGTTTCAGGACGACGACCGCAAACATATTAGCCGGAATTAAATACCCATATTGGCAGGCATCATCACTTGGACGGAAAGCAGACCACGTCATTCCTGTATAACTCACAAGGCTGCCTTTTCCATCCCTCGTTAAGGTATCGGATGGCTGACATTGGTCGCGCTCGAACCGATACGGGGATTGCTCCTCGTGATGTTGTTCGACCTTCCATAGGGTCATGATTTTTTCAACAGCCTGTTGAAAGCTTTCATTAAACTGCGTTGTTCTCCCCGTTGATTTCCATAACAGGTAGGCAAGCTGAATCGGATAACAAAGCGAATCAATTTCATATTTCCGTTCCCAAATCAGCGGTGTCATCTCTGTTGCATCCTCATGGTACCGCTGACCATTCGGCTCTTCATTAAAGGCATTGGCATATGGGTCATGGTTGATATAGGCAAATTGGCTGGCAAGGACGCCTTCAATCATATCCGCGATTGCCGGGTCAGTTTCCGCAAGCATCAAATAAGGACGAACCTGAGCTGCAGAATCGCGCAGCCACATCGCCGGAATGTCCCCTGTGATCACAAAAACAGAGCCGTCTTTACGCTTTTTTAAGGTTGTTTCATACGTATTCGAAAAACACTGTTCAAATAACGTTTGAACCTTCTTATCTTCTGGAAAAATAGTATTTACTTCTTCGATTAGGGCCGTCATACTGGCTGGCAATTGGTTAATCATCAATGAATATTCCCCTTTTTCTTAAGACCTACTGTGATAATTTCATATTTATCGACTGACACCTCGTTAGCAAGCTTCCTGGTTCCCTCTTGCTCGAGAATATCGCTTTTATATGCCTTTTCGGTGCTGAAATGCGGCTGGAAGCTCAATGTCTCTTGGTCAGCTGACAGGTTATACCAGCGAAGCATCACATCACCTGTCTCCTCCGCCGTCTTCATCGATGAAAAGGCAAGCTTGGCACCTGACCATTCCACACCTTTATGTGTAAGCGGCAGTTTGCCGTCATGAAGATCTGTTTGCTTTGCCACCCATGGGATTTGGAACTGGTAAGCCTCTTGATAGGCATCCTCTCCATGAGGGATAATTTTAAACTGAATCGTTTGTTTTCCTAAGCACTGCGCTTCCGGTGTTGGAAAATAACCCCAATCCCCTAATTCCCTTACCGCACGAAGGATTGTGATCGCAATCGTATTTTTGCCGTCACGAAGAATCTCATATTCATTCAAGCCTTTATTGGCAATGGTCAGGCCGGACTTTTCATCGTGGACACTGACGAATGCTTGCTGATGCTGGCAATTACTTGGATTTTTCCATTCGCTTGATGGCAGGTTATCCCGTTTGGCTGCTTCAAAGATGGAATCTGCGTAATGGCAGTCAGTGGTGATTTCAGTTGGGAATAATACCCGTAAACGATGATCAGTGACCTGATTATCGAATGAAGTCGTCACATCGATGCCCTTTCCATCTTTTTCAAGATTGACAATTGTTTTAATCGTGAATGGTGTTGTTTCCTGTACCCGCTGTGATTTTCGGGCAGTAAACCAAACGAGCTGGCTTTGTTCTAGCTCCAATTGTTCACTCGCACCGGCCGGCAGCTCCCAATGATGAATTATTTCAAAGGCGGCCGCAAATGGTGTATCTTTTATTAATCGAACCTCAGCCTTTATATTTTCGGTTGTCAGCGCAGTTTCACCGTTTGGCTGGCGGTACATATACTCATTTCCAATATCCCCGCTATCTTCGTAGACACATAGATTGGTAAATACCTTGCCGCTCTTTTTATCGGTTACGGTTAAGGATCCATTATCCTCAACGTTCATCCGTATGAATTCGTTTTCTATTTCCCTAGCGTTGTTCACTAGGGTATGATGGTCGAGCTTTTCCGATTTTGCTGCTTTGACAAAGGCAAACGTTTTATATCCTAAGCCCGGAACATCATTTGCCTGAAACGTTACGCTCACTTTTCTCGCCATATACGGCTGACGGAATTTGTCATTCGGTAAATCATAGCCAAACTGGAGACCTAAATCGGTAATTTCATATGGGTAATCATTCCCATGCTCATCCATCAGGCTGCGGTTATTTGTCTGGATATTCAGCAATTCTGCTTTGTTGACGCCCTTTGCGTAGTACTGCCGCTCAAGATCGATTTCCACTGTAACGACACCTGTTCGCTTCCAGCCTGATGTATTAAACACAGTAAACGGAAGAGCATCTTCACCATATTGCCGAAACAAGTTAGTATAGATCTGAGCAGTGATGGCAGCTGCACTGTCGTCCACAATCATTTCCGCCACATGCCGGCTTTTGTCAAACCTGGTCACCATTTCACGATGCACCTCATCCACACTACAGCCGCAAATGCTATCATGCGGGTGGTTTTGCATCAGTGTTTTCCAGGCATACGAAAACAAGTGATGCGGATATGTCTCGCCTGAAAGATAGGCGATAGAAGCTAGTGGTTCCGCCACTTTTTCAAGCATCGTCTGCCCTAGTTGGTTAAGCTGCTTTAAATAAATTCTGGATGAAGCTGTATTGACAAGCGTTCCCCAGCCATCGGTATGCTGGCTTCGCAGTTCTCCACCCACCACTTTTAAATTTTCAGGAAGTGCTTGATCCACTTGGTTGATATAGTGATTGAAATCAGAATGAATAAATTCATAGTCAGGATAAAGCTCCTGGGCTACTTTTATTGCTTCTGATAAATCCGTTTGAACCGGCTGATGGTCGCAGCCATTCATCATTAATAGATGTGGCGTCGCGGCGTATTTTTCTGCATCCGCTATTTTCCTCTTCCAAAACGTTTGCGCTTTTTCACGGTCAACCGGGATTTCGTTACCATTGCTGTACCAATTGGCAAACAAAATGCCGAGTACGGTCGAACCATCCGGTGCCTGCCAAGTCATTTCGGAATAAGGAGACTCATAGTCTTCAGCGTCGCTGACGGTATTGTTGAAGCCCGTTGGTTTAACTCCCCTACCGAAAACGGCCGTGTGAATGCCGGCCTGCTGTAAAATTTGCGGCGCCTGGCCCATGTTGCCAAACGAGTCAGGGAAGTAGCCAAGCTTTGATACCTTGGTACTCCATTTGGCCGCATCTTTTAATCCAATCTGTAAATTACGGATGTTCGCCTCGCTGCTAGTTAAAAATTCATCCTGGAGGATGTACCATGGACCAATATGAATTCTTCCTTCGTCAATAAAGCGCTGCAGCTTTTCCTTTATCTCCGGACGAAATTGCAAATAATCATCGAGAATGATGGTCTGCCCATCGAGATGGAAGCTTTTAAAATTTTCATCCTTATCAAGTGTTGCCACTAATTGATCCATTAGTTTACAAAGCAAAACGTGGTGCTTTTCAAATGGCAAATACCATTCACGGTCCCAGTGGGTGTGGGAAATGATATGTACAGACTTTTTCTTCACCCTGCTTCCTCCTGTTTCTTACATTTTGACTATTTTTGTAAACTTTGTTGCTATTAACAGAGAAGTGGCTGATATCCTTACTCACACTTCTCAATTTGTTCCCTGGTTGCTCTTTCGATCATCGTGGAATGACCCGCACCTTTATTCGCGATATAAACAGTCGGTCCTTCTTCCTCCGTCGCGACCACAAAAGGAAATTCCACATTCGTGGCAACGCCCCACTCGCCATGCTTATTCATGCAGATCAACGACATCGCACCGGCCTTGCCTTTCTTTCGAACCAATTTGTCATGAAAACGATAAACAGCCCTATCAGCTGCCTCCTGCGGCGTCATCCCTTCACCCATTAACCGAACAATTTCATAACAGAGACAGCCTTTCAGCAAATCCTCACCAAGACCAGTGGCTGTCGCTCCGCCAATTTCACTGTCCACATAAAATCCCGAACCTGACAAGGGTGAATCCCCGACCCGGCCCGATTTTTTCATAAACAGCCCTGAACTTGAGGTGCCGGCGGTCATTGATTCCATAAGATCCAAACAAACGACACCAACCGTATCATGGCCGTCGTAAGGGCTTAAATCACTATTTTTCATTTCCTCCAGCCGCTTTTGCCAAATAGTCCTGGCCTCATCGGTCAGCATATTTATGCGTTCTAATCCAGCTTTTTGAGCAAAGGCCGTTGCCCCCTGGCCGACAAGGAAACGATTAAACTGGTTGCTGCTAAGCTTGCGGGCCGCAGAGATGGGATTTTTCACATCCTGAATGGCGGCAACCGCGCCAATATCGAAATGATCCCCATCCATAAAGGCCGCATCCAATTCAACAATCCCGTGCTCATTTGGGAGTCCGCCATAACCAACCGAGCGATATCGGGGGTTATCCTCCACCACTCTGATGGCATGTTCTAACGCATCTCCTGCATTCACACCCTGCTCTAATTCCTTCGCCGCCTGACTTACCCCCTCCAAGGCCATTCTCCAGGTTGCAATGATTCCCCATTTCATTTCATTCCCACCTCATTCGTCCTTCGTGCATTGATCTTTACTTCGTCTCCTCTGTAAATCCCTATGATTTCTCCCGTCTTGTCTGCCGCAAATAAGACACTGCGTTCCGATTCCAGCAAAAATTCATACGTTTGCCCCGGCTTCGGGTCGGTCACTGACACATTCGCATCGGAACTAAATTCGGAAACAAAGATGAAGAGGGAGCCCTGTTCGAATTCTAATTTTCTGCCATAAACTCCTGGAAAGTCCCCTTCATTCCAGATAAGATGCTCGGAAATTCCGGCATTTCTCAGCGCATATTGATATAAGGCAGCAATCGATGCAGATCGTTCATTTAACTCCATCGGCAGCGGTGACCAAATGATGGTTCCTTTGCCAAACGCAAATTCCTTCACTGACAGAATTCCTTTTTCATCAGCACCGATTTCCTTCACCAACTCGGCAATCTTTGTCCCGCCGAAGGAAACGGCAGTGGCTGTTCCGTCAATCTGCAGCATTTCCTCGCGCAATACATTGACACACCTCGTTGCAATGGCAAGCTCCTCGGCAACACGGTTTGTTTCATTCCAATATTCATCAATGCTTACTGGTCCCGTAAACAATAAGGTAACCTTATGAGATTTGACAAACGCCAGGACTTCCTTCAAAGCCGATGTACTAAAGTT
The DNA here is from genome assembly GCF_013409995.1 of Neobacillus driksii. Classification (GTDB taxonomy): domain Bacteria; phylum Bacillota; class Bacilli; order Bacillales; family Cytobacillaceae; genus Neobacillus; species Neobacillus driksii. Next base: position 220,842 of record NZ_JACCBX010000001.1, on the reverse strand, counting down.
ATGCGGACTTGGCACGATGATGAGCTTCGGCGGCTCCTCCGCCAAAACGGATAGATCATATTCGCTAACAGCCCGGAATGGCTGATTTAACTCATAGCACAAGACTCTCGTTAATTTTGTAGTCGCCTCAAACGCAAATCTTCTGTTGGAAAAATCATTCGAATACGGGAACACAACCGCAATATCCTCAAGTTCCCTGCCGCGGAACAGATGCCCGGTTTCCTTGATAAACTGACCAAAATCATACGAAACATTGGTCTCCGGCTTCTCCGTTCCGTCTGCCCGCAACGCCCCAATGTTAGATTCATTAATATTATTCATAAAATAATTCGTATTCCACACCCATTGAACCGCACCGGCATTGCCCCCCGCAAATGCATAGGCATACTTGCGTTCAAGGATGTTGCGAAGCTCTTCCTCTGACCGTTTCGCGTGGTTATTCGGTTTTTCCACATACATAGTTCCGGTTTCTTGAATCAAGTTTGGTTTATCAAACGTCTTGGCAAAAATCCCGTCCCAGAGCAGTTGATCCATCATCCACCACGAGTGATTGCTCGTGTAATCAACGGCCTTCCCATAAAATAACGGTGATGGACGCTGTCCTGCTAACGCTTCATCCTGTCCAACCGTTACTAGGTGGTCACCTGCCAATTTTTTAATCGTCGACGAAAGCTGCTGCGCCCACTGATTATGTTTGTCCATTGTGTATAACGTGTAATCCAGCCATTTCAAGCCTTTTTTCCCAGAAGCCATGTCCATGATATGCGAATTGACTTCACTCGCAAGCGGCGGTCTGACACTTGAAAAAGAAGGCAGTTCAGCCGGTGTCATATTCCAGCGTTCCTGGACATGGGCGATATCGCCATGGCGGTTTCGCACCCATTCTTGATAGTCGCGGACATCAAACGCATCATGAAGTGTTCTTGGTCCGGCAAAGGTTTGGTTAGGATTAAACAACGAGGGTTCATTAATCAGATCCCAATGCACATTCTTCGTGGTCCTGTGCCGCGAAACAATGGCCGTAATAAATCTTTTTTGGGCCGCCACACTTCTTGGGTCGAGATATGGATTTTTCCCATCCCATGCTTCGGGCGTGAACGAGAAAAAGTTAAATGTTAACTCGATTTCATGCTGCTTCGCCGTTAGGATAAAGGCATCGATTGCCCGTAAGACACCCTCACTCATATGGCCATCGACAAACATCATCTGCCGCCAAGCTGTCCAAATGCCTGTCCGCACATAATTAATCCCCGCACCCGCCATTGATTGGAAATCCTGATTCCACACACTTGGGTTCGGCAGGAATAGAAAATTCCGGGCAACATCGGACGTCATATACGTCATGCCGACAATCGGAAACGGCTTGTTATTTTTTAAAAAATAATCCCGGCCGCACGTGAGCACTTCACCACTTTCAAGCAATTCGCGATCCATATACCAGAATCCCTGATGAAGAATTCTTTCTTCCCCCGCTTCGCTCGTGAACCGGCAGGTTAGTTCATAAAATCCCGGCTTAAATTCCTTCGTATGTAGGGTGATCGTCCGTAAGTCAAGTTCATCCGTTACAGTCACTTCAAGGCTCCGTGTTTCAAGGATCGTTCCATCCTTTTTTAACTGAAGTTTTACGCTCCATTCCGATTTTTCCTTCAATAAGGATTGGGTCTGCAAGGTAATGGTCGGTACTTCATGGTCGTAATAGGTTGCGTAATTCGTCTTCAGCCAAAATTCCGTTACACCAAGCGTTGTTACGTCCGTCAGTTTTTTTAAAAATTGACAGCCTTTTTCAGACCAAAACGATTCTGTTAAAAGCTGATTGATAAACACCCAACGTCCGCCGGTAAACATGCCGCCATAGTTTTCAATTAAAACAGCAGGGGCGGCCACCTCACGCCCGGAACTGGAAATTCCCTTTAATAGTGGGAAAATCCTTGCATCCATCGGCCCGCACGAACCCATTTCCGCTTCAATAGAGGACGTCTTCGTCGGATGCAGGATAAAATTCGAGGTATCCTGAATCGTGAATAGCTCTTCCATCCCGTGAAAAATTGGGATGTCTTGGTTGGCAGCTAATGTTTCAATCGGTTTCTGATCAACCTTTAGTACCTCGTGAATATTCAGTTCCATATGATAGGCCGTTTGTTCGCGTTCAGGGATCCAGCTTCCGTTTACTAGATTACAAGGCTGGCGCAACGGTGCAGCCCCGATGGAGACGAATCCCTTTCCTTTTTGTAAAAAAGCTTGAATAGCGCCCCATGCGTTTTTTGGAAAAAAAGAACCATGCAAATGAATGAAAGATTCTATTTGATCCGTCAAAGCATGCTCCAATTCCTCTGCCTTTACAATCGTGGCCTGCTTTGAAAGTTTTTGGATAATTTCTAGTGACGGTCTTTGTCCGTCAAACGGAAATGATTCGTCATAAAAGATAACAGCCATGGTTAGTTCCCCCTTCATGAATAAAGACAGGCCCGTATCCATTGTTGTCAACAGTACGAGCCTTATCTTAAAAATCAAACTTCCTTATTTGTTCCAACGATCATATGCTTTTTGATAAATCTTCACTAATTTATCTGAGCCCATGTCATTCATTGTTTTCACATATTTATCCCAGTTAGATAATGGCTCAGTGCCTGTGATAAATTTCGCTTCCATTTGCTGTACATATGTTTCCAAATCAGACTTTATTCGGCTTACTTCATCTTGCTCTTCAGAAGTTAAGTAAACAAGCGGATATGGAATTTTTGCATATGGCTTAATCTTGTTATCGGTTTCTTTATCAAGGAAATTCTGGAATTCAGGAACAGGGAATCCTTCAATCTTCTCACGGTATCCCGGTACGTTGATTCCAAAGTCAGGTGTAGTTGTTCCACGATAATCTTCAATGGTTTTACCAGCAATTGGTGATTCATTCATTTTTCTTGTACCAGCGCTCTTGTCTACCCATGACCAGACATCGCCATCTTTACCGATTTTAATCAGCTCATTCCCTTCTTTTGAATAGAGGTAATCTACCCAGCGAATCGCAGCAGCAGGATTAGCTGCTTTGTTGGTTATGGCAAATTGACCGCGGTAAATACCAGGGCTTAGCGGCATAACTGGTTGGTCAACAATGTCACTCTTAACTGGTTGATACATTGGATCATCCATCGCATCTTCTTCTTTATCCCCGGTAGTAAAGTAGGAGAACCAGTCTTGGAATAACCCTAATTGATTGGCTTGTCCTTTTGCCTTCTTTTGTTCATTGGATTGTGAGAATGTTTCCGGATCCATTAATTTTTCGGAATACAACTTATTCATGAATTTAAGGTATTCTAAATATCCCTTTTCTTGCGGTGTAAAAACAACGTTTCCTTTAATTTCTTCAATACCCCAATTCGTGAAACCGAAGGCACCTAAAAGCCATTGTCTAGAATCATCTAGTTTAATAGAAGTGAATGGGATTTCGTCAGCTTTCCCGTTCCCATTTGGATCTTCTGTTTTAAAGCGTTTTAACAAAGTGTATAATTCATCGGTTGTTTTAGGCAATTCAGTCACATTTAAGGCTTCAAGCCACTTGCCGTTTACCCATAGCGGTCCCATGTACCAAACAGCATTCTTGTCAATCATTGGCAAGGCATAGATATGACCATCAACGGTCGTAATGGACTTCTTCACGTCAGGATATTCCTCAAAAACTTTTTGAATATTTGGAGCATATTTTTCAATTAAATCTTCAAGTGGAATTAATGTTCCTTGTTTCCCGTATTTAACCTCTTGGTCGGCTGTTAAGGAACCACCGAAAAGAACATCCGGAATCTCATCACTTGCAAAAGCTAGATTCAATTTGGTTGGAAAATCACTTAACGGTGGTGTGGTAAATTTATAATGAACATTTGTCATCTTTTCCATTTCTTTAAAGAAAGCCATGTCCTCCCATTTTGCTTGGCCCACATCCGGACCCATCATCGACATGGTTAGTTTCTGATCTACAATTGGATAGCCTTCTTTGTTAATGTTAACTTTTTCCTTAGCACCTTCATTAGAGTTTGACTTTGACGAACAAGCTGCAAGCATAGAAATAATTAATAGAACGGACATGATGACACTAAGAGATTTCCTCATTCTCCTTGACCCCTTTCATTTATAAAAAAATTACCTAATGGCCTCTAACTAACTGTAGCCCTTGCCAAAACCACCTCCCTAAATGAACTGCTGAATCCAGATCATTCTCAAATTCGTGGCAGATCAACCTTTTACAGACCCAATCATGACCCCTTTTACAAAAAAGCGCTGTAGGAACGGGTAGACAATAATGATTGGCAGTGTTGAAACAATCATGACCCCATATTTGATAATGGCCGCAAGTTCCGCCTTGTGGTGTGCGGCTTCGGCAACGGAACTCGACATCCCATTACCCGCCATTTCAGCTGTCATCGACTGAACAACTAAGATTTCACGCAATACTAACTGAAGCGGGTAAAGATCTTTATTAGAGAGATAAATTAATGCATCAAAGTAACTATTCCAATGTCCGACTCCGTAAAACAAAGCCATAACAGCAATAATCGGAGTGGATAATGGCAGAATGATTCTAACAAACAATTTCATATTCGTGCACCCGTCAATTGCAGCTGCTTCTTCCAGCTCCTTTGGAATGGAAACCTGGAAAAAGACGCGGGTGACAATCAGATTCCAAACTGAACAGGCTCCCGGGATAATCATCGCCCAAATCGTATCAATCATGCCAAGATTCTTGATTAACAAGTAGGAAGGAATCAATCCACCGCTGAAAAACATCGTAAAGACGAACAATCCCATGAATAGATTTCTTCCAGCCAAATCTTTGCGTGAAAGAGCGTAGGCTGCCGGGATGGTGAACAATAAGTTTACCATTGTTCCGAGTACGGTATAAAAGATGGTATTTAGATAACCTTTCCAAATAAGATCATTTTGAAGAATTAACTTATATCCTTCCCAGGTAACTCCCTTTGGAAATAACCACATCTTCCCCGAGCTAACCTCGGAGGGATTGCTGACAGAGGCGCTGATAATATAAATCAACGGATATAAGACAATAATGAACGCAAAAAATAAGAATGAATAATTGAGAATCTTGAAGACTTTATCGGCCTTCGTATCTTTAATAACTGTACTCATGGATGCTCCCCCTTACCATAGACTTGTTTCGCTCTTCTTGCGGGCAATTTGATTCACAACGACTAAAAGAATCGCACTAATGACAGAGTTAAATAAACCGACTGCTGCCGCAAAGCTGTATTGGGCATCCAAAAGTCCTGCTTTATAGACAAATGTGGCAATGACATTCGACGAATCCATATTAAGCGAATTCTGTAACAATAGGATTTTTTCAAAACTAACGCCTAAAATACTTCCCATGTTTAAAATGAAGAGAATGACCATCGTTGGAACAAGGGCAGGTATATTAATGTGCCAAATACGCTGCAGGCGGCTCGCACCATCGACAATTGCTGCTTCATGAAGCTGTTGGTCAACTCCTGCTAATGCGGCCAAGTAGATAATCGTTCCCCAGCCTGTCCCTTGCCACACACCTGAAAATACATAAACCGTTTTAAACCATTTCGGATCGCTCAAAAAGGCAATCGGTTCAAGTCCGAAAAAGACCAAAACGTGATTGATCATCCCCGTTGAAGGTGATAAAAAGGCGATAATCATTCCAGCCATTACAACAACGGAAATAAAATGTGGTGCATATGTGACCGTTTGAACCGTCCGTTTAAATAGACCATCTTTCGCTTCATTAATTGAAAGCGCTAATAAAATTGGCAAGGGGAATCCAATAATCATTTCATAGACACTGATTCCAAGTGTGTTTTTGATTAGATCCCAAAAATAATAGGACTCGAAAAAATGTGTAAAATGTTTGAAGCCAACCCATTCACTTCCCCATATTCCATTTGTCGGGATGAAATCTTTAAAGGCAATTTGCACACCGTACATCGGTACATAGGCGAAAATAATGAAGTAGGCGACTGTTGGTAGAAGAAATAAATACAGTTCCCAATTTCGCAGGATTTTCTTCATCCTTTTCTTCCTTATATTAATTTTTTCTTCCAGCTTAGGCTCTTTGGACCGCAGTCCTACATCTAATAGTGCGTCTGTTTGATTCGTTGTTACCTTAGCACCATTCACTTTATCTCCCCCTCCTTTTTCCTTTGAAACCGCTTGCTTATATGCTAACTCTACCTGAGAATGACGAATGAAATAAATATGTGATTTTTGTTTCTTGTTGTAAAAGGCTTGTACTATAGGCAATACAGCATTCTCATCTGCCTTTTAGAAGCAAATATGTCATTTTTAACCTCGTATGTTACTTTATACTTTTCTCTAAATAAAAAGGAATAGCCTAAGAAATGGCTATCCCCTCAATTGTTCATCGGTATTGGATTGTTTTTTTCCCCCGTAGAGCGAACGGTATTGACCTGGTGTAACGCCTTCCGCTTTTTTAAATTTCCTTGTAAAATTGGCTACATCCATATACCCTGCCTCAAGGACAATATCCCTAATGGTTTCGTCCGTATTAGCCAATTTTCGCTTAACCTGCTCAAACCGTAAAATCCACACATACTGTGTAAATGTGACACCTGTCTGTTCTTTGAAGAATCTACTTAAATAGGAGGTGGACAATTTAAACAGCTGCGCTGTACTTTCAAGGCTTAAATCATAATTAGAGAAATTCTTCTGTATATAATCGATAATTTCATTGCCGAGCCTGCTTCTTGAGCACTCATTTTTCCTCTCGATATCCTTGCAAATGGCCATGACAACCGGTTCAAGTCTTTTTTCTAGCTCTTCAATTGAATTAAAGTCGACAATCGGACCGATAGGATGGTTGCCATTCCCAAGACCTGCTTCGATTGCTGCTTTTAACACTGTATTAATGATGTCAAAGCTGATGCACTTGACCATTTGCACTGAAATATCTTTTTCAATCATACTTGCAAACATATGATTCATTGCTTCAAGGGCAACAATCCCATCCCCTTGCTTTAAGCTTTGAACTAATTTTATTTGCTCTTCCTTTGGATAGCCGATGGTCTTTTCAGTTGAATTTGTAATTTCCTCAAAGTGCGTAATCCTTTTATGACCATGCATAAAGCGGTACTCAAGCGCCGCTAATGCCTCAATAAAGGAGTGGTTAATTCTGCTCTTGTCCGTATAGACATTCCCGACGGAAAAAACCGGCTCAGGTCCCAAATGTTCCTTTATATATGCATGAAGATCTTCAACCACTTTCGAAGGTTCACAGGGCTTGTCCATGCTGACAATGACAGCAATCGCCTCTTTATAACCGACTTCTACTCCGTAACAGATTGCATTTAAAAACGATTTCTTTGATAATAGGTGAATCATTTCTTCCTGTTCTTGCATATTTAGATTCCTTAATGAGACAGCCGTAACAAAATAACCATCCTTGTACATAGGAATACTATTAGACTCTAGCAGCCTATTAATCTCGGTTTCGTCTGTTAATTTCCCGTTCAAAATCTGCATCAAAAACTGATGCCTTACATATGGAGCCTGGCTGTCGATCTTCTCACTTAGGCTGGCATGATCCTTAAAGACCCTGTCTATGGTAAACTTGATGGTATCCAGTTCATTCATATCATCAATATGTGAAATTTGATTCGATTTAATAAAGTCCAATAGATTATGAATGGGACGATACTGTTTTCTTGCTAGCAAGATGGAAAAGCCAATCCCGGAAATAATCACCGAAGCTAGAATCATCCATAACAACCGTTGTAAACTAATGACTTTCTTAAAAAACTGATGGGTCGGCATGACGGTTACAAATGTCCAGCCGCTGATGCTTGATTTAACCGAGACGACCGAGAACTCTTCCCCGTTAATCTTAAGATTAGATACGCCGTCCTTAATGTTGTTAAGCTTTTGCATGTCCGCTTTGCTAAGTGCTGCAGAATTGATGGTTGAGGTTAAAACATTTTTTTGATGGTCAAAGATATAGGCATTCCCTTGAAAATCACTTAAAGTATCCTTAATTAAATCAGTCATGGCTGATTCTTCAATAAAATAAGTGACCGAACCATATGGAGTTGCAGGACTCCTTTTCAACGGGTACAGATAGACTAGCAGCTTGTCCATTTCATTTTCGTTCACTTTTACAAGTTCCGCAGGAGAAATGACAGGTACATCACTATCTAATAGTGTACGGATTTTCCCACTATTCCCTTTCGCAAAATCATACTTCTTTTCGAAGGTCTCAAGTGAATAGGAGCCTTGTGAGGAGTACAAATTACGGTCGCCATGATAATAAAGAAACAATTCCTTGATGATGGAACTGTTCGCCTTGTACTTATTTAACTCTTCAACGGCCTCTTTACTGTAAAAGCCATCGTTCACCATAAAGGGGGTTAACCTTGGATCATAGGAAATTCTTAATGCGAGCTTTTCTAATTCTTCCATACGCTCATCTGTTATGGCTTTTACCTGATTTAACTTGTCAATATTGGACTGTTCAATCCCGGCCTGCAGGCTGCTGGCTGAATTTTCATAAATGATCATACTGGTCGTGATTAATGGGATGAAAAACATTAGAACATAGGACAGGACGTATTTGGTTAATAGTTTTGATTGAACTTTTGGTAAACTGCGCATAGGAGTGACCACCTTTTTCAAACCGAAAGCAAACGCTTCCAAAGTAAAAAATATTCCGACATATTAAACTAGAAAAATAGTTCTTTCGATATCTTTCTACCTTTTATGATACGGAATTAGTAGAATGATGTCAATAAAATGGAAGCCACAGGTATGGAGATATCGCCTGAAAAAAGGTCGACAGGCAAATAAAAAGACGGATTGTACCAGAATGAAATCCAATACCATCAGCCTTTTTATAGTCTTACCTGTTTAGAATGCTTACTACTTATTCGAAACTAATTTCTCTTCCTGTTTCGCTTGATTCATAGACACCGCAAAGGATTTTCATTAGTTCGACCCCATCTTCAACCGGGGAAATGGTTTGGGATTCCCCTTTGCAGCAGGAAACGAAATGATTGATTTCATTTTGGAATGCCTGGACAAAGTCAAAGGATGTTGCATCAATTTGCGGCTTGACATTTAAAATCGTATCATTTTTCTCCGTTACAATGACAAGGTCCGGCTCAATCTCAGCACCGCCTTTATCCCCAAATAGTTTCACCTCGATTTCCTCCTGCTTGAGATGAAGGGTGAAACTGACATCTACAAATAAGGAAGCACCATTTTCAAATCGAATCAGCACATTGGCCAAATCCTCGACCCCGTTAATACTTGGATCATAATCAGCTGCTTGATAAAAAGAGAGATTTTTGATATTCGAACGGTTTCCTAATCGTGAATAGGTATTCCCGCTAATCGATTTCACCTTTGGCTTGCCCATTAGATACCAGCATAAATCAATCACATGAACCCCGATATCAATTAACGGCCCACCGCCGGAACGCTCTTTATCAGCAAACCAGCCGCCCGGATTGCCAAGTCTTCTTAGAATAGAGGCCTTGGCGTAGTAGATTTCCCCAAGATCACCCGTATCAATAAATGACTTTAATACCTTTGTATTCGTTCCAAATCGGCGGACGAAACCCACTTGGAGCACCTTGCCGCTTTTCTTCACGGCATCCTCCACCTTAAGCGCTTCCTCAACCGTCTTACATAACGGTTTTTCTACTAAAACATGCTTACCCGCTTCAAGTGCCGCAATAGCAATCTCTGCATGAGTGTTGTTCCAGGTGCAAATGCTGACGGCATCCACATCCGGATTTGCCAGTAAGTCATGATAGTTTGTATAGACAAGCTCTGCCTGATATTTTTGTCTTTTCTCGTTTGCTCTTTGTTCGTTCAGATCACAAATAGCATAAATATCAACATTTTCATGCTTGGTATAGGACTGAAAATGAAAATCTGAAATCGATCCTGCCCCAATGACACCAATTTTAAGTTTTCCCATTTTTCGATTCCTCTCTATTTTAAATGGCTTCCCAAATGGCTTGGACGTTTTTAAAACTCATTTTTGCCGCTTTCTCGCAATCTTCCAATCCCTCAAACTCGATGGAAATATAGCCATTATAGCCTGATTGTTTAATAACCTTTAAGACCTCCGGCAAATTGATATCGCCATGACCGGTAATGGCCCCTCTTAAATAATTTCCGGAGCTTGACGGGAACCAACCTTCTCCTAAACCGATTGGTGATGTCCTGCGGTAAAAATCCTTCACATGGACCATTGAGGCAAACGGAATATTATTCTTCACCGCTGCAACGGGGTCCTCATCCACACAAAGGAAATTACCAGTGTCAAGTGTCGTCTTAAAGTTTGCTCTGTTGACTTCGCTAAGCAGTCTTTGTACGCGGTCACTTGCTTGCACATAGTAGCCGTGGTTCTCAACACTTGTGACAATATCAAATTCTGCTGCATAATCCGCAATTCGCTGGCTGGCCTCAACCATTTGCGGTAAATCGCTTTCAAAATTGGTGATCGAAATTTCATTTGCCGATTTCCAGGCCACGTCATGACGCATCAGCTTTACCCCAAGGCGGTTGGCGATTTCAACTTCTCGTTTAACACGGTCGATTTCTTTTTCAAATTCTTCTTTGGTCGCTGTTAAGAAGTTAGCGCCAATTGCATAATTGGAAATTTCTATTCCCGTTTCCTCGGCCTTGTGACGGACTGAATCTGCAAGATTTGGATTTTCTAGTAAATTAAAACCAATCGGAACAATTTCAATATGCTCTGCACCAAGGTCTGCAACATACTGAATCACATCGAGAATCGTCATTTTTTTTGAAGATATGGCGCCTTGCAGACTGTATGAACTAATCCCAAGTTTCATTTTGTTTTCCCCCCTAAAGGTATGTTTACGGGCACTCCAGCCTCGTTAGATTGGTTGGCTGCCAAAGTAACGGATAGTGTTTTCAGACCGTCTTCATAGGTTGATAGTATTAGATCCGGATTCCCTGTTAGGATGGCTTCAATAAACACGTCATCCTGGACTTTATATACATCAACTCTAGATTTATAGTCGATGGTGTGGTCTTTTTCAATGATGGATACATTCACCCCGTCAAGGACGACGCGAAAGTCCTCACCCATGATTTCAAGCCCCATTCGATGATCAAACTGGGCGAAACTACTGACAATATTCCCTACTGCTCCGGTATCGAATACGATGTTGACCGACGTTACATCTGGGATTGTAATATTCTCGATATCCTTGTGAACCTGAAGGCTCATATTCGCATGTACCTGTGCAATCTCACCGCTTAAATACCTTGCCAAATCAACAATATGTGTGGATTGTTCCACAAGTTGGCCACCGGACTTTTCCATTTCACGATACCATGGTGTCGGAACGAACATCGTTAAATAGTGACCACGAATCATCGCAATTTTTTTACCTTGTAAATAGTCCTTTGCTTTTTGAACGGTATCCAAATAGCGCAGGCAATACCCGGAAGCACAGATGATTCCGGATTGCTTAATGATTTCTGCTTTTTTGAGGGTGGTTTCAAGATTAAGACCTAATGGTTTTTCAACCATTAAATGAATCCCTTTTCCGGCTGCCTTCTCTTCCATTTCTCCATGAGCAAACGGTGGAACAGAGATGAATAAGGCATCCAATTGTTCTTTTTTAATCATTTCGTCAAAACTAGTATAGACGCTGCCACCGTATACTCCCGCTTTTTCGCTAGCCACTTCCTCATTAATATCACAAATGGCCACAATCTCAGCCTGGTCATTCTTTTGGATATTTTTTAAGTGATTGGCTGCAATTCCACCGGCGCCAACAAAACCGACTCTTACTTTTTCCAACATAGTCCCTCCTTCAATTAACTTCTATGTATATGTTAATTTTTTCGGACCTTACTATGAATATGTCATTTTTTTAGGAGTATGTTGTTTATGATTTTCCAAGGCTCCAAACACCTTGTTCCCAATCCACATCATGGGGTAGGCCATCATTGGCCCAGCAAAAAAGACAGTTAGTACCGGAAATATATATAAAGCCGTCACAATAACACAGAAAATCCCAATTAATGCCAAACTATATAATGGCCTAATAAAAATCATAAAGAATGTCTGTCTTATATAAGAGAATGTGTTCAGCTCATAATGGACAAATGTCGGAAAAAAGAACAGGACACTTAAACTAAATAGCAAAATGATAAATAGTAACAATAGGTGGATAATAAGGTTGCCAATCATTTTCTGCGAAACATATAAATCCACCGCTAAAAATACCCCAGTTGCCAGAATGATCAGCCCTAAAATATTTGACTGTATAAAGCTATTTTTATAAGTTGTAATAAAATGTTGGGCGGTGTTAACATCCTGCTCACCTTTTATCCATTTTCGAATAACACTAAAAAGCGAAACTGTTGCCGGAAAAAATCCAAAGATCACCCCGCCTAACAAGGTAAATACAATCCACATCAGATTTAGCAGAATGAATTTAAATAACCATTCTCCTTTTGTTTGAAACTGTTCCCACACCCAGTTCATCATAGTCCTCCTTTACCCTTCATTTTCTTAAGCTTACTTCAAATGAAAAAGGAAGGTAAATATGTTTTTCTTGTTTGATTCTTGGTTTTTAGTTGATCAATAAGGTAATTTGACTGGGTGGAAATTTGCAATTATGTGATTTTTGACATGTATGTTATTTTTCTTTTTACCTTATCCAATTCTAAGGAAACAACTTTTTTAACGTTTTTAATGCGTTTGGGATCTTTACTTCTGTATTTACCATGTTTACGCTTGTGATACAATCAATTCACAATTTCCGTTAATTTCAAACTCACCAAATCCAACAGGGACGATAAGATGTGTACCTTTCTTTAAGCCATATTGCTCCCCATTATGTACAAGAGAACCTTCACCTTTTACCACAGACAATAGCAAATATTGTTGATTAAAGGAGAATATAGATCTTCCATGAATCTCCCATTTATATACGGAGAAAAACTCAGAATCTACAAAAGTAGTTATTGTGACATTCTCCTGTTCCTGAAAACTTGGAGCAACCCCTGTATCCTGGTGAGGAATAGTCGTGACATCAATGGCCTTCTCTAAATGAAGCTCACGTAGATTCCCAGCAGAATCCTTACGGTCGTAATCATACACCCGATAGGTTGTATCTGAGCTTTGCTGAGTTTCTAATACAAGCGTTCCTTCACATAAGGCATGAATGGTTCCACTCGGTACATAAAAAAAGTCACCTGGTTTAATTTTCACTCTGCGAAGTAGTTCACTCCATTTTCCTTCCTTTATTTGCTGGACCAGCTCTTCTTTGGAAAGGGCATAATGGCCAAAGATCATGTCAGCGTCCTGCTTACAATCAAGGATATACCAGCATTCTGTCTTTCCTAATTCGCCATTTTCATTTACCTTGGCATATTCATCATTTGGATGTACCTGTACAGATAAATCCATATTGGCATCCAAAATCTTTGTTAAAAGGGGAAAGACCTCTCCTTCGGGATTTCCAAATAATTCAGGGTGTTCCTTCCATAATCTATCCAAGGTCATTCCCTTGTAAGGTCCATTTACAATCATAGAAGGTCCATTAGGATGTGCCGAAATAGCCCAGCATTCTCCAGTATGTGGTGTAGGAATGTCATACCCAAATACCTCTTGTAAGGCCGTACCTCCCCAAATTCTATCCTTAAAGACTGGTTGTAAAAATAATGGTTCCAAATTTCCTACCTCCAAATAATATTATTTTCGATTTAAATAGTGAAACAGCGCACCTATTAAGTTGGCATCGTTGTCAAATTGGCAGGCTTCGACAGAAATAGCTAGTGTTGAGATGTCATCCTTCAATCGTTTTAATTCCTGATTGATGCCCTCAATAACTTCCGGCCGTTTGCTAATTCCCCCGCCAATCAGAATTTTCTCCGGGTCAAGAGCGTATTTTATATTATAGATTCCAGCTGCCAGCTTTTTGTAGAATATCGTTATGCATTCATTGGCAATAGTGTCACCTTCTGCAGCCATCCGGAATACCTTCTCCCCATCCAAACTTCCTTTATCAAGGGACTTCCTCCGTTCAACTTCTTGAACGAGAGCATTGGTTGAAGCCACTTGGCTCCAAATTGACCGCATTGGATTGTTCAGCGGGTCCCCCATAATCATATAGCCAAATTCTCCCCCGTGAAGGGAAGCACCGCGTAGTATGGTTTGATTCATCACAATACTGCCGCCAATTCCCGTGCCAATAACGATGCAAATATAGTAATCTCTTTCTTTGGCGGCTCCAAGCCAGCCTTCTGCCAATGCGGCACAGTTCGCATCATTTTCTATCGAAACGTCAAGACCTGTCCGTTCTTTTATTAAGTCTGTCATCGGTATACCGTGGATATAAGGAATAGCACTTGCTCCCCCAATATATCCGCTTTTCACATCCACTGCACCCGGAGAACTAAGTGCAATCCCTTGAAAAGTATAAGACTGTTGATACTGTGTTACTATGTCAGAGACCTTCTGCAGAAATATTTCTAATCCTTCCTGAGGAGTGGGAACCTTACCGCCTTCTAACTTCATTCCCTGCTCATTCATCACCGCATATTTTATATACGTTCCTCCAATATCAAACACCATATAAGCTTTCATGGTCAGCCTCCTCTTACTAAAATGCTGCTTGTTGAGCCAATAAAGCCGCCCCAATCACACCTGCTTTTGTACCTAAGGAAGCACTCACCATTTCCACCTTATTCCGCAGCTGTGGATATAGGAAGTCATTCACTCTTTCAACAAGCAACGGCATAATGTAGTCCTTTGACTGCATCACTCCGCCTCCAAGTACAATAATATGTGGGTCAACCGTGTGAACAATATTCGCAATCCCTTTTGCCAAGGAGGTAATCATTTGATCGACAATCTGTTGCGCTTCTATGTCTCCGTTCATGGCCAGTGCGAATACTTCCCCCGCATGCCCTGTAATTCCAAGCTTCTCTATTCCACGCTTTTTCACTGCTGTCCCGCTAGCCAATGTTTCTAAGGAGCCAACATTCAAGGCGTGGTGCGGCGGCCCGTCTGAATCTACAATGAGATTGCCTATTTCACCGGCACAAAAATTCGCACCTTGGAGCAATTGCTTCCGGAAGACAAAGCCGCCGCCAACTCCTGTACTAACAGTTATATAAAAAACAGATTCTCTTCCTCTGCCAGCGCCTATAATGGCCTCGGCAAGTGCAGCTGAATTTGCATCATTATCAAGATAAACCTTTTTCTCTAAAGCCTTCTCTAACATGTTTACTAATGGGATATTGTCCCATCCAGGCAAATTGTTTGGACTTAGGATTATGCCATGTTTTACATCTAAAGGACCAGGGGATCCAATTCCAATGGCCTCAATGTTTCGTTCCCGCATAATTTTCTCACAAAGCTTAATCATTTGGTTGATGACATAATAAGGGCCTTTTTCACTTTCTGTTTTTACATTCATTTCTTCTACCAGTTGACCGTCAGATGTTACGACCGCGACCCTTAAATTTGTTCCTCCTAAATCAATCCCTAAAAGATACTTCTCCATTTCCTGCCACTTCCTTTTTACTGAATGAATAGATTTACTGGGATTACGCCCTGCTCGATTATTTCATTAGAAGCCATTATTTTCAGACAATCGTTTATACCATCTGCCTGATTTCTTAATCGTTCGCTTTAAATTGTTCTTTAAATCTACTTCTACTAATCCGTAACGATTCTTATAGGCGTTCGTCCATGACCAGTTATCCATAAATGTCCAAAGATGATATCCAAGGCAATTTGCTCCTTCTTCAAGAGCTTTATGAACCCATTTCAAATGTTCCTGGATAAACTCGATGCGATAATCATCTTCGATGAAACCCTGATTATTTCGAAATTTCTCTTCCCCTTCAACACCCATTCCATTTTCTGAAATGAAGAAAGGGATATTATCATAATGATCGCGAATATCGATCATTATGTCGTATATGACTTCTTCACAAATCTCCCAGCCGCGATGCGGATTGATTTTTCGCCCCGGCATCAAATACGGATCAAAGAGATGTTCCGGCATAAACGGAACGTCTATTGCTTCCGGCTGCTCTTTTGCTTTCACACGGCGCGGCTGGTAATAGTTCACACCAAGAATATCTATGGGATGATTACGAATGACGTCCAAATCTCCCTGTTCTACCACCGGCAAAAGCTCTCTATCTCTTAAAATATCAATTAACTCCTTCGGGTATTCACCCTTTGTTACAGGATCAAGGAAGCTTCGATTAAAGAACAAATCGGCAATATGAGCAGCCTTCACATCATCTGCTTCTTCACTTCTTGGATAGGAGGGCGTTAAGTTAAGAATAATCCCAATTTGGCCATCAAGATTCATCTTTCTAAATGACGCAACCGCTTTTGCATGAGCAACAATCGTATTGTGGGCCACCTGTGCCCCTCGCTTAAAATCTACTACTCTCGGAAAATGTAAATTATATAAATAGCTGGCCTCAACAGGGACAATTGGTTCATTAAAGGTAAACCAATGCTTTACCCGGTCCCCAAACAAGGAAAAGCAGGTTTCGGCAAAGTTTACATAGGCATCGACAACTTCCCGGGACTCCCAGCCGCCTTTTTCCTGCATGCACATGGGCATATCAAAGTGGTATAAATTCATGAACGGCTCAATATCATTGGCAATTAACTCATTAATGACCTGATTGTAAAAATCCACTGCCTGTTGATTGATTTTGCCCACACCTTCCGGAATCAACCTTGACCATTGAATCGAGGTGCGGAAGGAATTATGACCCGTTTCCTTCATAAGTTGAATATCCTCTTTGTAGCGATGATAGAAATCGGATGTGTTCACCGGTCCTACCTCATTATGAAAACATTCCGGCTCTATGCTATACCAATAATCCCAAATGCTGGCTTTTCTACCGTCAATTAAGGCTGCACCTTCTGTTTGCGGACCAGAAGCAGCACTTCCCCACCAAAAATGCTTTGGAAAACGATAAGTTAGGTTTTCTTCATGAATATGTTTTTCCATTGTTTATCACCGTCTCTTTTTTATACTTTTTCATTACATAGGAGTTTTATATTTTTCTCCATTCACTTGGTGTCGTTCCCACCGTTTTTCTAAACTGTTTATAAAAATAAGTCGTATCGGAATACCCAACCTTTTTGCCAATTTCACCTGCTCGATAATGGGTTGTTTTGAGAAGTTCCTTTGCCCTTTCCAAGCGATATCGGTTTAAATACTCAGAGAAAACAACACCGACTTCTTTTTGAAATAATTGTCCCAGATAAATGGCATTGACATGAAACTGCTGACCCAATGTTTTTAATGAGACTCCTTGATCATAGTGCACATGTATAAAATCAAGGACATTTTGTACAATAGGACTGCGCATATTTACTTGATTAAGAATGGATAGAATTAATTCTCGGCAATATTCCTTTAAAATGGTCATCATCTGATGAATGTCTTTGCTATATACAACCTTTTCGACGGCAGCTGTATAATAGGAAAGATCGTCAGACTGCAGTGAATAATGGATATAAGAAATTAAGTCATAGGTGTATTTTTTCACTGCTTGGGGTGAAATAAAGGATGATTTTTTCGATATATCCTGAAAGTATGAATCTACCATTTTTAGTGCTTCCTCATCTGCTTTCAATATCAACTTTACAATATTATCTTTGAATTCCTGCTGCTTTTTCATTTCCTCCTGTTTATCTACCGTTATACGTTCAGATATAAGTACATTAGGATTTGAATATAATTGAAGTAAACTATATTCCCTTGCAATCGCAAAACTCTCTTCTAAATCCTCTACTGTTTTAACAGGCTTTCCCATCGATAAATAGAATAACCCTGCCTTACTTGGTTCACTATTAAAATCATGTACAAGATTTTGGTTGAATTGCATTAATTCCTCTTCGCTTGTACCTCCAAAAATAATCAGTAATTCCTGATTCGGGCTATATAGACATAGTGCTGAAAATTGGTCTTCAATATAATTCCTAATATCCTTGGAAATCTCAGCCTTATGATAATTCTCAAAACTTAAGATCGATACACTATAATATGGCTGATTGAATTGAATATTGTAAAAGGACAACCTTTCAAGACAATCATTCTTATCAATTTCACCATTTAAAAAACGCCATAACGTATTATCCTTCAATGTTGACGGTTCCTGTTCCTGATTGCCTTCTGTCACAGCATTCAATTTATCGCCTACATTTCGGATGGTCTTTAATAATTCTTCCTCATCAACAGGCTTCACTAAATAGTTTTCTATCCCTAACAACAATCCTTGCTTAATAAACTCAAACTCTTGGTACCCTGTCAAAACAATACATTTTACCTTCGGCTGAAGGATTTTCACTTCTTTTATTAATTCTAAACCAGTCATTTCTGCCATCATGATATCGGTAACGAGAATGTCAATTTGATTTTCTTTTAGATAGGATAAAGCTTCTTCGCCATTCTCAGCTGTAGACACAACCTCAAAGCCATAATCCGCCCAATCTAACAACGCCTTTAGCCCAGTTGTGATTAACGGTTCATCGTCGACAAGAAGTACCTTATACATGGCTGGTCCCCCTTACTGGAATTGACAGGGTAACAATCGTCCCTTTACTTTGGATGCTATTTAAGGAAATCCCAAACTGATTTCCGTATTTCAATTTTAGTCGTTGATGGATATTTCTTAAGCCAATGGATTTCATTTGATCCCCCTCTTCAGAATTGATATGATGGACAATTCTAGAATGCTCTTCCTCTGTCATCCCTTTACCATTATCTTCAACACTGATTTCTACCAAATCACCAAGATGCCTAGCGCGTATAAATAACTGATTATCTGTCCGATCCTTTTTAAAACCATGCACGAAATAATTTTCAATGATTGGCTGCAAAATTAATTTTTGTACAGGTGTTCGTTCAACATCACTGGGTATATCAAAGGAAACCTGTAATTTGTTAGGGTATTTAAATTGCATTAATTTTAAATACTGATTCACATACTCAATCTCAGTATATAAAGGGACTGTATTGATCGATTCTAACGAATAGCGGAACAGTTTGGATAAATGGAATATCATTTTACTAGAAGTTTTTGAACCCTCTACGACAGCTACCATTCGAATCGCCTCTAGCGTATTGAATAGAAAATGCGGATCAATTTGTGCCTGAAGTGCTTTTAATTCCGCTTCCTGCTGCTTTAGAGTTAACAGATAAAATTGTTCGATATAATTATTCAATTCATCTAACATCGAATTAATATTAACAGCGATTTTCGATAGTTCATCTTCATGCTTCGATTTTGGAATCCTTGCACCTAGGTTTCCCTTTTCAACCTGGCGAATAATGGAAACAATGTTATGAATTCGCCGTGAATAATTTCGAGTAAAGGAATAAGTGATTAAAATAGAGATAATGATGAAAAAGATGATCGCAATCCACATGGTGCCCCTGATAATCGTTAGCTTTTGCCACCCTTTATCAGGAATTACACTGACATAGGTATAATCTCCTTTGTTCGCTATCGTATTTATATAAAAACCTCTATCCTGCCAATCCATTTTTATCTCATTTGTTTCCGGTTTTATCTGATCGATTAGCTCTAAGGGAACATCACCATTATTGCACGAATAAACGACACTCCCTTCCCCATCAATCAAAAAGAAAGAAGCAGGGGATTCATCATGCTTTTTAACAATTTTGTCTAAACGGTCAGTGGAGTAGAAAATGGTAATTTCACCAATTTTCTCCAGCAAAAATGGATTATTAATAATCATCTTTTTGGTAATCGTATTCGTTAACTTTCGGCCTTTAGGCAGCCCATCTCCACTAAGGTTAGGAATTCCTCTTGAAAGAAGTGAAGATTCTAAGCTTGATGAGGAGTTAACTACGCTTTTATTCCATTTTAAATTATGATAAATGTGCAAATACTCAATCGAAGGGTTTTCAAACGAGCGGATACCAACTGCATTAATATCAGGGTCTTGTCCGAAATAAGCATTTAAATAAGTATCGATATTACTTGGAACAAATGACTGACTTTCAGAGAATTTATCCAGACGATATTTTAAATATTCCTCATATCCATTGTTAAGGGCAAAGGAGATATCATCAATCATGTCCCCATTCACATATAAATCCCTTTTAGCTCGATCAATATCAGTATCCTTTGCGGAAAGGTAATCCTCTACCCTTTCCATTGTCCTAGTATTGATATTGATTTCTTTTTGAATAATAATATCGGAGTAATAGTTGGTAATCGTCACGATTAAGATAATAACAGTCGCAATGATTGTTAGAGACGAGGTTAAAAAAAGTTTATTAAAGATATTTTGAGTGAATCTGCCTTTTCTTCTGATATCCATTTGAATTCCCCAATTGCAATAAAATCAAGCTGAGAGTCGCCGCTCAGCTTGATTTTATTATTATTTTTGTTTGCTCTTCCACTCATCAAATTGCTTTTGTATTTCCTTTAACACCTTATCGATTCCAGCTTCTTCTAACTTTTTATTGTATTTTGGCAGATATTCTTCTGGGTCAACAGATCCTGTTGCCAAGGCTGGATAGAACTCTTTAGAGATATTCGTAATTGATGCAAGTTCCGATCTCACTGGGTCACTGTTGAAGTGGAAACCGAGTGTTGGTGCTGGCTTTGCAGCTTCATTAAACTCTTTGAATTTTTCCCATTTGTCTTTCGGATCGTTTTCATATAGATTAAGGATGAAATGGTTACCTAAAGAATAAGTTGGCAAGTTGTATCGCTCAATACGTGCTGGAAGATCTTTAATCGTTCCATCCTCATTCTTTTCGTAATGAACTCCTTCAATTCCTTTATCAACAAGGTTGCGAAGATATGGATCTGTGTTAAGCAGATTTAAGAATTCCATTGCTTTTTCAGGATTTTTTGATGTTGCTGAGATAGCCTGGATAGAACCTGATACAGAATCATTAAAAGTAGTTGGTTCTTCAGCTGGTACAGAAACTACTTCATATTTAGCTGCACGTGACCATAATGCATCAGCGTATGGCTGGGAATCCCCCATACGGACAAACCAGTTTTCCACATCCATTGGCCAGCTGTCCTTACTTGTTGCAGCATCCTCTTTAAGGTATCCTGCCTTATAATAATTATGCATCGTTTTATAGGTTTGCATCGCTAAATCAGATTCAAATTGGTTAATAACATGCTCTCTGTCACCATCAATTGCGAACGCAAATGGCATTTCATTATTAAAGACATAGTCAAATGGAAGATACGCTTTAAATGTTGCCATTGGTGTAATGGAAGGTTCATTTTCTTTAATGACTTTTAGCATTGGCTCAAGGTCTTCTAAGCTTTGTACTTTTGAAATATCAAAGTTGTATTTGTCAACAAGCCGTTTATTAAATGTATAAACCGTTTGTCTTGCTGCCTCTTTATTAGTAGGAACACCATAAATTTTTCCATCAATCTTAATACCCTCTAATAACGATGGGTCGATCGCTTCTTTTAGTTCTTTGCCTTCCTTGTTTAACAGCTCATCTATCGCAAAGAATGCACCTTTTTGGGAATTTTGAACATATTCAGTACCATTAGTGAAAATAATATCAAATGGTTCCCCTGAATTAATCATTACCTGCGATTTTTGTGCCCAATCTCCCCAATCAATTTGGGTCATTTTTACGGTAGCATTAATTTCTTCCTTCAAATATTTGTTTACCTCTTCGAATACCTTAGCAGTATCCTTCTGTGGAGTTCCAATTGTGTACCATTTAATTTCATATGGTTGACCATCTTTTCCCTCTTTGTTTGAGGTAGCATTTTCTTTACCGCTGCACGCTGAAAGAATCGTACCAATGGTAAGAACGAATGCAAGAAGAAGCATTAATCTTTTTTTCATTTCAAACTCTCCTCATTCTAAAATTTTATTCTTTAACGCCGCCAATAGTCAGTCCGCTAATAAAATACTTTTGAAAGAACGGGTACGAAACTGCAATTGGTAAAGTGGCGATAACAACCATGGCCATTTTAGCTGACTCTTGTGGAATGGTATCAAACAAGCTTGACTGCATGATAGCTACATCCATATTTTGCCTCATGAATTCAAGATTTGCTTCTATTTTCATCAGTAGTGATTGCAAAGGTACTAAATTGGGTTCATCGATATACAGTAACGCCGTAAACCAATCATTCCAATAACCTAATGTACTAAACAAGGCAATAGTCGCAATTCCCGGTAAGGAAAGCGGGAAGATAATTTGGAAGAAGATCCTCCATTCACTTGCTCCATCAATCCTTGCTGATTCTAAAATCGACTCTGATACTGATTTTAAGAAGAAGGTTCTCATAATGATAATATAAAACGCATTCATTGCAAGGGGCAGAATCAATGCCCAAATGGTATTCTTCAAACCTAAAAACTGGGTGACAACAATGTAAGTAGGTACTAGACCGCCACTGAAAAGCATTGTAAAAAATGCTAGAAACGTGAAAAATCTACGATACTTAAATTGTGGTCTTGAAATGGCATAAGCATAAAACGTTATCATAAATACACTAATTATTGTGCCAACAATCGTAATAAAAATGGTCACACCGTAAGAGCGGAAGAATTGCGCCTTCATTCCCCATAGATAATGGTACGCATCAATGCTCCAATCCTTCGGGAACAATTGAAAACCGTTTCTCACGATACTCTCTTCACTAGTAAACGAAATAATGATGACATAGAAAAAGGGAAAAATGCACATAATCGCTAAAATTCCTAGTAATACACTAATAATGGTATTTACGACTGGGTGCAGGTGTTGAGGGTCTCTATACTTCTTCCTTAAAATCTTAACCCCAGCCCCTTTCATATCATTCGTTGATTGTGACAAAGCGATAGATGATTGAGTTTGCAGTTTCTTTGGCATAGTTTAGCCGCTAAGCGACCTTCCCTCCTTTCTTAGAAAAGCACAAGCTTCTAGATGCAAAGCTAGCCAATTCTTAAAACCTATTAAATAATCTAAAATAATGCACTTTCATCATCCACTTTTCTTACAATATAGTTCGTAATCATGACAAGGGTAAATCCAACGGCTGACTGATATAGACCTGCTGCCGTACTCATACCAATGTCGCCCAAATTCATAAGGCCGCGGTATACAAATGTATCAATAACATTTGTAACTGAATACAGTGCCCCTGAATCTCTTGGCACTTGATAAAAGAGTCCAAAATCAGAGTTGAATATTCTTCCGATATTCATGATTGTAAGGATAATCATTAATGGTTTAAGCATTGGCAGGGTAACGTGCTTAATCTGCTTCCACTTCGAGGCACCATCAATCATGGCTGCTTCATAATATGCTCGATCAATCCCGACGATGGACGCTAGATACACGATACTTCCGTAACCGACACCTTTCCACAGGGCCATAAACACTAGAATAAACGGCCAATACTTCGACTCGCTATACCATGAAATCGGATCGATATGGAACCAGCTAAGAACATGATTTAATAGGCCGTGATCTGTACTTAAGAATGTGAAGACAAAGTAGCTCCCGATAACCCATGAGATAAAGTGCGGAAAAAGGATGGAAGTTTGATAGACTTTTGATAACTTCTTATTCACTAGCTCGCTAAGCATGATTGCCGTTGCCACAGCCGCAATTAACCCCACTACAATAAAGATAATATTGTATACAAGGGTATTTCTGGTTATAATCCACGCATCACTTGTACTAAACAAATATTCGAAGTTTTCCCAGCCAACCCATTCACTGTTAATAACACTGGCAAAGAAACCGTCTGGGTGAATTCTGAATTTCTTAAAAGCCAAAACTTGTCCAAACATTGGTAAATAAGAAAATAATAGAAGCCAAATCGTTCCAGGCAGAACCATTAACAGCCAGATTCGGTTTTTATAAATATCACTCAGTATTTTTTTCATTTTTATCCTCCTCTCAGTTGTTGTAAGCACTTCCATACCTTTATTCTATAGGGAAAAGAGCCCTATTTATAGTTGACTAATTTGGGATTAAGTGCAAAAATCTTAGATAACTGAAATTTTGATGTTCGAGATAAATAAATAGGACCAGCTGGTGACTGCCAGCTGGTCCTGTTTTTTGATATTACAAGATTCTTATCGTCTTAATTTCATATGGTTTAATGTCAAACTCAATCGGCAATTGGCATACGTCCGCCACTGCTTCTTCCATAAGATTGGTTTCCACCCATGAAGTGATGTTTTTGCCAACCTCAAGCGTAACCTTCCCTCTTCGTCCCTCATACTCATGCAAGCGGACAATGATCCCGTTGCCATCATAAGCCGGCTTCACAGCATCAAACCAGACATGGTCAGAATTTGTATCAAGGAATGACGCTTCTTTTGTCCATTTCCCTTCTACAGCAACAATCGGATCATTGAGATCCCAAGCCTTTTCAACTGTCTTTCCATTCCGCCAGTCCCCGATATGCGGATACAGCGAATAAACAAAAGAATGGGTTCCTTGATCCGCTTCTGGGTCAGGATGAATCGCAGATTTTAATAAGGTTAAACGGATTGTATTTTCTTTGATGTCATAGCCATATTTGGAATCATTCAATAAACTTACACCATAATCCGGTTCTGATAAGTCAGCCCATTGGTGTCCAACTGATTCAAATTTGGCCATATCCCAGCTTGTATTCCAATGGGTAGGGCGCTTTACATTCCCAAATTGGATATCATAGGTTGCTTCCGTTGTTCGAACATCTACAGGGAAAGCAGCCTTTAGCAACTTCCTCTTTTCGTGCCAATCCACACTTGTGTCAAAATCAATACGGCGATCATTTTGATAAAAAACAATTGACTGCGAAATGTCAGAATGATGATACTTCCACTTCACATGAATCGTAAAGGCAATTTCGCCATTTTCAACTACTTCAAATGAGACTAGTTCGCGAATTTCTTCCATTTTTTCTTGATAAAAAAGATCAATATCCCACGCATCGTGTGCAAGTGGTTTATCCTCAAAAATTTGCAGAACGTTTCCTCTTTCATTCTCCGCTAGAACATCACGTTTTGCCTCTTTATCATAAATCCTTGTCATCTGTCCGAATTCATTCCATTCAACGAGATAAAACGGTGTTTCTAATTTGCGGTCATGATAGATAAAACTTGATTTTTTTTCTTGATCAGCTTCCTGCGGCTCAAAAGACAACGTTTTAGCACCAAAGGATGGAAGTGTATCCACTTCAACAAGCCAGCCTGCAGGAAGCTTTTGATGTGATAATACCGTTCCGTTATCATCTTTCCATACCCCCGCCTTATAATCAGCAAATTGAGGGATCACTACATTTCTCATTCCCTTATGATGTGAAGTGTTAAATAGAACCACTGAACGGTCAGCTTGGTCAATCCCGCTATTGATCACACTTGAACCTGCACTTTCGCCTATTTCTAGCGCTTCCCTGTACTCTTCCTTTGCATCCTCATATACCTCATGAATAGACGAACCAGGTATAATATCATGGAATTGATTTCGTAAAATAATTTTCCACCCGTCTTTAAGCTCCTGATCCCCAATCCACTCGCCATTTTCAGATATCCAGGAAGACAGGAATTCAACTCTTCTATATAAAAGTTCCAATTTACGATTGGTTTGTTTCATAAACGCCTGGCTTGTATACGTACCTCGATGGTATTCCAGATACAATTCGCCATCCCATTTATGGATATAGCCGTTAGACTCCGCTACATTTTGGTGAAGCTTCTCAAAAAACTCTCCAGCAGTTGACGTCTTTACATTCGGCATACCAGGCATCATGTCTAGTCTGCTTCGCATTTCAAGCATGTGGCGATTGACTCCGCCGCCGCCGTCGCCATATCCGTATGAAAGCAGCAGATCTTTTGAAAGATCCTTATCCCGATAGCCCGTCCATGCTCCTTTAACCGTTTTGGCTGTAATAAAGCCATTATACGTGTAGAACCAAGAGTCTGGACCGTTCCATGGTTCCGGTGTTGTGATAAAGTGTGTTAAAATCTCTGAACCATCGATTCCCTTCCAATAGAAGGTATCATGTGGCATGCGGTTGTATTGATTCCAGCTGATTTTCGTTGTCATCATCGTTTTGATGCCTGATTTTTTTAAGATTTGTGGCAATGCCCAGCTGTACCCAAACACATCGGGCAGCCATAAATATTCACAATCAACCCCAAATTCCTCTTTAAAGAAGGCTTTTCCATGCAAAATTTGGCGGACAAGTGACTCACCACTAGGAATATTACAGTCCGCTTCCAGCCACATCGCACCCCCTGCTTCCCACTTGCCTTCCGCAATTCTAGCTTTCATCTGTTCATAGATGTCAGGATAATCCGTTTTGATATAATCATAAAGCTGGGGCTGTGTTTGTAAGAATAAATATTCAGGGAATTGCTTCATTAAATGCAAAACAGTCGAGAAGGAACGTGCAGACTTCTCTCTCGTATTTCTTAATCTCCAAAGCCAAGCAACATCAATATGTGTATGGCCCACAGTGTGCACCGTTATATCTGATGATTTGTCAATCGATTGAAGTGCCTTGGTTAAATTCTCCTCCGCAGCATAACAGGATTCATAAAACTCATGACTCCCAGGTTCCGTCCAACTAATAAGCTGTAAGGCATTAGAAATGACTTGCTTCAAAATCGTATAGGCTGACTCCGCCTCACCTGTTTCCATCAATACTTCATACGCTGCCAAAAGGGTGTAGTATAGATTATCCACCCGCTTATCAAGCCAGCCGATTTTCGCCATCTCTAGTTTGAATTCATTGTCAACAGGAACTCCGCCGCCCTCAAGACCTGACCAAAGTCTAAAATCCAACGTGAGCGGCCCACTCGCAGTTTGTTCATCAAAAAGAACCTCTTCATGATTGGAATCGACACCTTGATAGGGTTTTCCATTTACAAATAATAATGATTCAAACCCTGAATTATTGCCACCGCCAGTCTTTCCGAAAGAGAACAGGCCGACAACCTGCCTGCTATTGTTTGGCAGGTGACAATCAACGTCCGCATGCAGCCAAATATATCGATCGCGGCCTTTCCAATAATCGCCTAGCTTCATGACACTGTTTTCATCGTAAGATACCGGCGGGTAAGCCCCAACCTTGCCGTCATCTTCCTGTGTAGTAAATTGTTCAATTGTAATGCAATCGCGATAACGGTAACCTTCTAATTCCCGAATACGTGCTTCAAACTTTCTTTCCGTCAAAAACATTCCAATCACCCCATTTAGATATTTCTATCCTTTATAATGAAAAGTTCCCTGCAGTGACGATACGATGATAAACATTGCCGCCAACTAAGCCGTCAACAATTTCCCAAGGCCCATCATGACGTAATCGTTCTTCTTCTAATTCCTCAATGGCAGAAATCCTGCCCGCGAGCCATTCTTGAATTCGATATTTTACTGAGTCAATTCTGGTAATGACGCCGCCGTAGCGAATATCGATGACCTCCCAGCCAAATGGCTTGTACGATTCAAACCATATTTTTCGGTGCTTTTGACGTAACAGATTGACATTGGTTTGAATCCAATCAAGTTCTTTAAGGAATGATTTCATTTGCTCGTAATCTTTCCGATCGTAAACTTCTTTTATCTTAATTCCGATTTCCGCCTTCACACTTAGAACCCTTGCCAATTGCTCATAAAAGTCAAATAGGCTTTCCCATTTTGGGTTGTTGTATTTTGCTTTTTCAATCTCAGAAACTAGTTTTTCATAATGCTCACCTAAGGATAGTCCTTTACTATTTTCATCGTATAATCCAATTAGTATATCCTGGTACAGCAATACTTTAGAGGTCATTGATGTATTCATATTGTCCTTCATGACGCCAGGGGTTTCATCCAACTTCTTCAAGACCATGAAATCCTCAAAGTTTCCTTCACCACAGAAGGAATAGCGCTTCGCTGTTTGTTCAAGTGTGACTTCCTTATGGTAGGTGTGCTCTGCAAATAATTGTAAGATCGGCAATGATGTAGAGAATGGTGTTTCGGCTCCATTGTCGCCCCACAGTGTAACAAACACTTCTTTAATGCCCTCTTTTTTACACGCAGCCATAGCAGCCTCTGTCGTTGCAATAGCTTTGCCATAGTTTGGGACAATCCCATTCCATGTCCACGCACCGCCGGCAAAAATCGGCGTCTGACCTAGCAGCTTATGGTGTTGAAAATCCTGCTCATAAACTTCCTGTTCTCTCCGGTAATAATTCCAATAAACAAGCTCTACATCAGGGATGGAAGTTAGTATGTCTTCCGGAATCTTGCCGAACTCATCTCGATATTTGCTGTTTTCCTGAAACAACGGAAAGTACATATCGCTCCAGATCATCGGTTTTAGATCATACTTATCCGTAATAGAAACGACCTTTTTCAAATGCCTATTCATGATATCAATATGATTCTCATAACCATGTTTCTCCAAATATTTCCCTAAGCCAAGCTGGAACGTTTCATCCATTCCGATATGAATTCGCTTGGTACGGAAAGGCAGAGAGGCTGCCCTTATACAGTTTTCCAAGAATTCATATGTCTTTGGCTCATCAACCAATAAAATGTCATCTGTGTCTTTAAAATTAGAAGCATAATTCCATTTAAGCGCTTCCCGTAAATGGCCCAGTGATTGAATACAAGGGATCATTTCAATCCCTAATTTCACCGCATAGTCATCACATGCCTTTAACTCCTCAGCCGAATATCTTCCCCGCATATATCCAAAATAAGGATGTTCCTTTACCTCGTACGTATCCTCTGTATATAGCATTAAGGTATCTAGTCCCATTAAAGCCATTCTTTGCAGCAGCTGTTCTACATCAGAAAGTGTTGGTACTGCATTTCTAGACGCATCCAACATAACACCGCTCATTGTAAACTGTGGATTCTCTGACAAGTCAAACCCTTTCTCTTTACTAAAATGTTCAAGGAATAATCCTAAGCCGCGAAAAAAGTGAATAGGCTTCTCAAAGCTAATTTCCGCCTGGCCATTGTGATTCATAACATGCAATGGACCCTTTCGCTGTTTCACCTGTACTGGATAGCCATCCTCTGAAAGTTGAACCGTTAAATTCCCTATTACAAGATTAAGCCCTTCGGCAATGGAGGATAGGTCACCGGTTAAGTGTAGTTTCATCTTTCTCCCTCATTTCATTTCATTTATATAACAAGCACTGCCGAGCACTAAGAAAGAGACATTCTTTTCTCAAGCATGTTAAACCGAATCAAGTTGACTTTCATCATCCAGTAAGCAGGTGCAACACCAGAAATAAACGGAAGTAAGCCCGGCATCCTAATTAAAAGCATGCCAATAATGAACAATCCTGCTCCGATCCATATCGTGGATGGTAATCCCGTTAAGGTAAATAAAAAGGATTGTTTTATATATTCTTTCGTTGAGAGTTGATAATGGACATAAAGCGAAAAGAAATTACCAACCGCCAATAGCAGGACAAATGCTAAGATATATAAAATGATTAATAGAAAACTAGCAAAAATCCCCGTCATGACTTGCTCTGCAATACGAATATCAACAAAGAGAAAAAGGCCAATGCTGTAAAATACAAGGCCTATTTTATTGCTTCTTTTCCATTCTTTAAAATAAACTTGCTTAAACGTCGCCCAGACAGGTATATCACTATCTTTCCTTAGCCACTTCCGGACAATGGTAAACAGGGCAATGGATGCTGGAAAAAAGCCAAAGACCCCTAACCCAAGGATGGTAAAGGCAATCCAGTATAGATTCGCCAAGATTGCCCTCCAGATCCATTCACAAACGACTATCATCCATGGAACTTTTTTCATGATCCATCACCCTTTCAAAGTATTAACTTGACTAATTTTATAGATTACTATGGCTCTTCATTAATTGGTCATAAAGCGGACTGCCTTTTACTGCTTTCCCCGTTAAACTTAAAACGAATTCACTAAACATCGTGTTTGCCCAAGCAAACCAGTCTCTTGTAAATTCCTCAGGGCAATCGGCATCAAAGCCTTCGTGCATAAAATTGGTACCGCCGTCTGTTTGTTTAAAATAAGCTAAAATTTCTTGTTTTTCTTCTTCACTCGTTGTGGTCATTCCTTGAATCGCAAGCGCAATATGCCAAATATAATGATCAGGAGTGTGCGGACTGCCAATTCCATTTGCATATTTTCCTTCGTAATAATACGGATTATCCCTGCTTAGAAGGAAGGAGCGTGTGTTTAAATAGGTCGGATCACCATATGGAAGATAACCTAAGTACGGTGCTGCAAGCAGGCTCGGAACATTGGCATCATCCATTAAATTCACTCGTCCTTCGCCATCCGTTTCGTATACAAACATGTCTCCATGAATCGGGTGGTCCAGCTTAGCGTATTGTTCAATTCCGCTTTGAATTTCTTCACGCAGCTTCAGACATTCTTCTTTGAGTGCTGTTTGGTTTATAACATCACACATTTCCGCAGCATACCCCAGGATAACTACCGCAAACATATTAGCCGGTACAAGATATCCATAGGTACAGGCATCATCACTTGGACGGAAAGCACTCCACGTCATCCCTGTCGGAACAACCCGCCCTCCTTTGCCCTCTCGGATTAACGTATCAGACTGACGGCAATCCGTACGCTCAAAGCGGTAAGGTGAATGATTTTCATGATCCTGCTCTGTCCGCCATACCTGAATAATCGTTTCCATCACCTGTTTGAACGTGTCATTTATAAGAGTCGTGCGTCCTGTTGACTTCCAAAATAGGTAGGCAAGCTGTATGGGATAGCACAAGGAATCAATTTCATACTTCCGCTCCCAAATATGCGGTGTCATCTTGGTCAGGTCCGTTTGGTGTCCCTTCCCATTTGCTGTTTGATTAAACGCATTGGCATACGGGTCATGCAAGATAAAATCAAACTGTTGGCGAATCACCCCTTCAAGTAGAGTAGCCATTTCTTCATCCTCTTCAGCAGCCAGTAAATAAGGTCTTACCTGTGCGGCTGAATCTCGCAGCCACATCGCCGGGATATCTCCCGTAATCACGAATGTCTTCCCATCTTCTTGTTTCTTCAACGTAGTGGTATACGTATTTACAAAACATTGCTCGAACATGTGCTGTAATTTTTCATCCTCTGGGAAAAATTCTTTTACATGTTGAATCAGTTTTTGCATGGATTCAGGAATTACTGTCGTCATTTTTTTCCGCTCCTATCTCTTTTTATGAAAACCCAGTGTGATGATTTCATATTTTCCTACTTCATATGAATCTTGGGTATCGTCTGTTTTTTCTTCAAGGATGTTACTCTTGAAGGATTCATAATCCTTGATATCAGCCTTAAGATGTGCCTCTTCTTCGGCTGGATTAAACCAGCGAATTATTACATCATCATGCTCTTCCGCTATTCTCATTGATGTCCATACCAGTCCATTGGATTCTGTTTGAACAAACTGATATGTTTCCGGTAAATCACCTTTATGGACGCTTGTCTGAACAGCCACGAGCGGCACTTTGTATTGATACGCATCGACATATGCCTGCGATTGGATGACATCTTTTTCATGCGGCAGCACTTGCCATTCTGCTGTTTGCATTCCTAAGCATTGTGCTTCAGGTGTAGGGAAATAACCCCAGTCCCCGAGCTCGGCTGTCGAACGGAGCACTGTTACTGCAATGGTGCCATTCTCCGGGAGAATTTCATATTCTTGCAGACCATCTGTCGCTACGGATAATCCTATTTCTTCATCCGCTAGGCTGGCAAAGCGCTGCTGGTGATGACAAAAGCTCGGATTTGCCCATTCCTTCTCTGGCGTATTCGGGCGGGTTACAATTTCAAAAATACTGTCAGCTTTATGTGTTTCGGTCTGTAAATCAGTTGGGAACAAGACACGCAGACGGTGATCGGTTGCTTGGTTGTCCATCGTCAACTTAAATGCTGGACCCTTCATTCCCTTTTCCAGTGTGACAACCGTTTGCAAGGTGATTGTTGTTATTTCGTCCGATCTTCCGGCTTCTCTTTCCTTATGCCAAATAAGCCTATTTCGTTCCATTGCTAAGCGGTCATCTGCGGAAACCGGTATCAATAATTTGTGCTTAAACTCTAGGACTGTTCTGAGTGTACTTCTTTCTAGGAATCTAAATTCCGCTGGTACACCCTTTGTTGTGATAGCCTCAAGCCCCTTAGCTTCCTTGTACATATATTCGTTACCAATATCCCCAGTGTCTTCGTAAATTCCAAGACGATGGAAGGACTCACCGGTATCTTTATGCATTAAGTCATAGCTGCCATCTTCATGAAACTGTAGATGAACATATTCATTTTCCATTACGAACTGGGTTTCTGAAGAAGACTCACACTCCTGCTCTTCTTTGGCACCTGGCACAAGGTAGAATGTTTTAAAACCAAATGAAGGAATTCCCTTTGCGAAAAACGAAAGCTTTGCACGTTTGGCAAAAAACGGCTGACGAAATTTATCGTCTGGTAAGTCATAGCCGAATTCGACGGAAGGACTTTCAAGCTGATAGTCTACCGCTCTGCCTTCACCATCAACCAGTTTGTATCCTGCCATTGGTTTATCCTGCAAATAAACGGGAATATCTTCAAAGTGCATTTGTGAAAAATACACTTTTTCCAAATCGACTACTTTTGAAACGACTTCATTTTTCTCCCATCCGGTTGTATTCAGGACAACTAGCGGAATACCGCCTTCAGGTGTCTGTGAAGTATCAACTGTTTGTGCAAGCGTAGCTGCATTTTCCTCAACAAATACCTCTCCCATTTGCGCTACAGTTTCAAAACGAGTCACCATTTCACGGTGGACTTCATCGACACTACAGCCGCAAATACTGTCGTGCGGGTGGTTCTTCATCAATGATTTCCACATAAAGCGGATGTATTCCCGCGGGTAGGTGCCACCTGCTAAAGCTAACATGGCCGCAAGCGGCTCAGCGTTCTTTTCCAAAAGAGTTTGACAGTGGTGATTCATTTGCTTCAAATAAATACGGCTTGATGCAGTATTTACAAGGGTGGACCAGCCATCTGTCCGCTGATTGCGCAATTCCCCTTCGATTACTTGCAGCTGCTCAGGCAGTGCTTGTATTAACGCTTCCGTATATTCATCAAAACTAGAATGCTTAAACTGATAATCTGGATATAAGGCAGCTGCCGTTTCAATTGCCTGTGGAATCGTCTTTTGCAGCGGCTGGTGATCGCAGCCATTCATAAACAACAACTGATTCGTTGAGGCATATTTTTCAGCATCTTGGAGCTTCTTATCCCAGAACGCTTTCGCTTCTTCTTCATCCACCGGAATTTCATTCCCATTGGAATACCAATTGGCAAAAAGAATGCCTAAAACACTTGATCCATCAGGTGATTTCCAAATCATTTCGGAATAAGGTGATTCATAGTCAGGAACGTCTGATACCGTGTTATTAAAGCCGGTCGGCTTCACGCCTCTTCCAAAGGCAGCCGTGTCAATTCCCGCTTGCTTTAAAAGCTGCGGTGCCTGCCCATAAATACCAAAAGTATCCGGAAAATAACCTATTTTTGAAACATGTCCATAGGCTTTCGTATCATTCATACCAATCAACAGGTTTCTGACATTTGCTTCGGAGCTTGTTAAAAACGCATCCTGCAGTACATACCAAGGACCGATATGAAGCTTTTTCTCCTTTATTAATTGCTTTACAATTTCACGATTCTCCGGGTGAACCGCGAAATAATCCTCCAACAGAACCGTTTGGCCATCTAGATGAAACGATTGAAAGCCGCTTCCTTCCTTTTTGAACTGTTCAATAAGATTATTCATAAGCTGTATGAAATAATAGCGATGTTTCTCAAAAGGTAAGTACCATTCCCTGTCCCAATGGGAATGAGATATAATATGGGCTGTCTTGTTCACGAGACTTCCACTCCTTTAATGATTTCTAAAGAACGAAAACGCTGTCATTATTAATAAATAAAATACTTCTAGTACTTACAATAAGAAAACCAGACGTAAACAGCAATAGAATAGCGGCAAGTCATAAAGTTATTACAGTCGATATAAAATTAATCCATAAAATGAATGATCTATTAAAAAAGTCCCGTTTTTCACTGCATTTTTACAGTGAAAAACGAGACCCTTTTGGTGTCAGAAGAATGTGAGTTTCAGAGCTTCCCGCTATTCCCCTTTTTTGCTTCCATTATTAAAATTCTTTTTCAATTCCTGTATACGATCCATAGCTTGAACCAAGGTATCATAGTTAGCGACCTGTTCTCTTAATGTTGGGTGAAGCTTGTTGTAGGCAACTTTACTATCATTGACGATATCCTTATCCTCTAACGTCAAATCCGCAACAGCAGGAAGGTTATTGATTTGAAGCATCACTTCCGTTACCTTTTCATTCAAGTAAGCTGTGCTGAACCTCAGACTTTCTCTCTCACCTTCGTTTTGAACCGTATAATAGACTCTGCCGCCTTCAAGTCCAAAATCCAACTGTTCGAAGGAAATCGTTCCGTCTTTTTCAGCAGCCTTTTCTGCTAGAACATTCTTAGTTTCCAAGGAGTTATATAATCTAACGGTTTGTCCCTGTTGAACTCTGTCAATTGTCACCTGGTCATTTGCACCTGTATTATTTTCAGCATTTGCAAAATGCATCATAATATTTTCCGTTCTTGGCAGCGCGTCACTTTCAAACATCTGCCATTCATAGATCCGGATCGCACCCCAAGGAGAGGTACCACTATTGTAGACCTGAAGCTTAAATTCTCTAGCCGTGACAGGCTGGTCTAAAACAATATCGGTCACAGCCTTCGTATTATCTGTAATCCTTTTTGCACTGACCCAATCCCCGTTTTCATTTTTATAAAGCAGCTCGAAATCAACGGTATTCATATTACTTGCTTCTCCACCATACTCAGCATGTTCGACGCGCCAGCGTTTGATTGTTTTCTCCTCACCCATATCAATGGTCATATAACCAGTCTTTGCATTTGTTGCACACCACTTACTATTACCGATTGCTGTTCCATCTAATGCTTTCGCAGCAGGCTCAGCATCATTTTCTGCGGATACATCTGTTACTTGCGCGCCAAGAACAACATTCTCAGAGGTTGGGTTTTGTTCAATCTCCGTAGCATCCGTACCCATTCCCCAATCAAAGTCAAGAACAGCAGCTCCACCTCGTACATAATCTTGATTGACCGGCACAACTTTTATGGATGTACGATTATTACTCGAAGCGTTTTCATTTGTACGGGTAATATTTGGTGTGTAGAAATAGTTATTTGGTGTAACGCCTAAAAGTGTTTCCACCCCATCGGCATTCTCTTGGTAAATCTCATAATGCAATACGTTCTTCTGCTCGGTCCAGCCTAGACGTGCTTCCGCCTCAAATGCTGACATCGTCATTTCTTCTAAAATTTCCACATCTGCTGGTTTGGATAAAACCTCTTCAGCTGAATCATAAATGGATAGCTGACCTAAATGAAAAGCATAGTTTTCAAGTTTTTCAGAGTTACTAATTTTTAGACTTACTGCATACGCCGTCTTTCCTGCCTCTTCTCCCAAATCAACGATGGCAGTCTGCCAGCCCTTTTCTGTCGCTGGAAGTGAATAATATTTCATGTTATCCTGCGAATAATCTTTACTGTATGCTACACCAAGCTTAACATCTGCACCTGATTGATTTTCATAGATCACGCGGACCTTTGTACTGTCGGTGATCGGCAGTTTGGTGCTGTAAAGCATAGTATCATTTTCGGAGTTGGCTTCAAGCGTACCGCTAAATTTCAGTGAATTACCCCCGTTATATGCTTTTTCAAAATCATAGGATACATTCATTCGGCTGCCTTCACCGCGAATCCACCAACGCCAGGTTGGCATAATATCCTGGATTGAGCGATTGTTCCACTCAAGATCACTAGCGATTTTTCCATTAATAAAGTATTGTTTTCCATGGCCGCTATTAAAGTTTGTGGTAAAAGGCATTTCCTGAATAACAGACGAATCGGTTACAAATCGAGCCATTCCCTTCCAATCGGCTGAATCATCTGCAAGGGTTGGGTCACCCTGCGGTCCAGTCCAAAGATTTTTTTCTTTTTCGTGGAAGTCAGCAGGATTTTCTGCCAGCCCCATTGTCGAGTTTGGTGTATAAAGCGCGATGGAAACCTTTGGCTGTTTATAATCATCCAAGAGGGCTTCCGTGTTAATCTTTGTATTATAAGAATTCTGCTGAATTTCAAAACCTGCATAGGCGTCAAAAGGGTTGCGGTTATGGCTTTTCATCGTTTCAACAGTTGTTTGAATCTTACTGGTATTCCAGTTATAGTTTAAAAAGAACTCATCAACGGCGTATTCCCCGTCCTCTGCAGGCTTCACATACATGTCATTTTGGCTGTTGATGGAATCCTGATAGTTGACATTTCCGGTATTGTCTTGGGCATCGTACCAGCTGATTTGAAGTTCTGATTTCCGTTTGATATAGCGCATCATTTCGTTCATGCGTACAGCTGTTTCCTGATTTACACCATACGTTTCTTGGTTAAAGAAATATCCATCAAATCCAAAATACTCGGCTACTTCAATCATCTTGTCTGCCACAGGGAAACTTCCGTCAGAAGCCTGCTTTGTAAACTTTTCTATTTCAGCGAGTCCTTCAGCTGATCTGCCCCATGGGAATCCAAGTGTTGCATAAACAGGCACCCCATTTCGGTGAGCGGCATCCACAATATCTGGTGTAGGGATGGCGAAAATCCCTTCATTTGTTCCTGCCCAGTAAATATAAGAATCTAGCAGCTGCCAGTTATCGAAAGCGTATACATTAAAGTCATTGCTACCTACCGAACTCGCTTCATCATGATTCCATGTTGTGATTGCTGCAGAGGTGATACCAGCCTTTGGATTGGCTAATGGATTAATCTGAGCTCCTTTGAATCGGTCCTTGTTTAAAGGGACGCTGGTGCGGTTTAATTCTGCGTCAGGATCCTTTTCAGGAGACCATTCCATGAGTGAATCCACGTTGAAAGCGGGTGCCAGCGGCTTTAGACTGAGCTTGTCCGCATAGTTCTCATTAACGACGGCTGTTCCATCCCCGTTAACACCGGCTTCTGCCCCAGGGGCACCCATTGAACCAAGTAACATGATTGCAGCCGAAGCAGATAAAATGCGGCTGTACAACTTACTTCCTCTTCTTCTCATATTGTTCCTCCTCTAACATTTATTGCTTCTCAAAAATGGAAGCACTTCCAATTATTATAAAATTCGGTCCTTTTTTATAATAGTGGAGTATTAATAGATTTGCTGTCTAAATTAAAGAAGCAAGTTGAGGTGATACTATTTGCTAGAATATAAAAAAGACGATTCGAGGGGGGACCGAATCGTCTTTTTGCTGCCTGTATTTATGCTGTTGCTGTTGCTGTTGCTGTTGCTTTATTTTTTCTAAGAGTTTTGTTGAATGGTACTACCCAGTAGTCTAAACCGTATCTTCCTGCGTTGAAGCCTGCAGTTAAGATGATAAAGCCTAAGAGAATATCTGTTGGGTTATGAGATACTGTTCCAGCTAAGAAAAAAGAGAAGTTCATTACTAGACCGAAGAACATAGCTGCAGTTGTTAAACATCCAATCATAAGTCCTAAACCGATTAATAGTTCGCCCCAAGGAACGATAAAGTTGAACACATAAATGTTTGGTAACGCAAAGTTTTCTAAGAAGCTTACATACCAGCTGTACACCATGTTGCCATCTGGACCTTTTACTGGATTAGCTACTGCATTTTTTAGAAATCCTGAAGCGTCAAATCCGCCTGTAATTTTATGATAACCTGCTGTGAACCAAGCATAGCCAAGGTTAAACGAAGAATAGTTAAGATTGCTGCTGAGATTTTATTTTCTCTTAAGAAGTTGTTAAACATAAGTCATTCCGCCTTTCAAAATTTACTTGTTCTTTATACTTACACTATATTGGATTTCGGCAGTTAATAACATGGGTATAGTGTTAAGTTCACAGTTTGTTTGAAATGTTATGGCGGAATGTTGAACAGCAAAAGTTTGAATTAGTTCCTTATAGATTATCTCAGGACTTGTAATAGTAGAACTTTCACCGCAAGTCCTTTCTCGTATGACTGATTGGCAGGTAACGTTACAGCAAGCGTCTTTAAGCCATCAAAGGTCTGCCTCCTAGTATAAAAGTCATAACAAAACGCAGCCTGTTCTTCTAACAAACAAGCTGCGTCTTTTTTTATACTACAGGAATACTGCTTTCCTTCCTGCTACGCTTTCCTCGTAACGACTTGCTAATTTCCACTTGCGAATTCTCGTCCGTAGAAAATGGCTTTAAGTGAACAGCGAATTGGAAATCCTTATTTTCTAGGCGGTATGGTTCCGTCACGTCTGGTCCGCAGCTAGCGGATCCAAGACCATGCTGCTGATGATCCAGGTTAAACGTAATAAAATCCTGCTTGATTAAATCATACGTATGCTGGGCCTGATCTAAGTTTTCCGTTGTATAATAGTGGGCACTAAAATCAAGTGTTGGCTCACCGGCTGCGACGAATCCTATACCGCAGGTGTTCGTTAACGATACCCAGCGAACTTCATGGCGATTGCCATTTTCCTGTGGAAAAATATATGGAGTGTATAACTCTTCCACTTTTTTAGCATAAACACCTACGCGATTAGCCTCTCTGCTGTCGCTATAGGCTTCGCCCGGTCCTCTTCCATACCAGGACACATCACTTAAAGCAACCGGCAGCTTCATTTGCAAGCCAAGACGCGGGTAAGTTTCCGGCCCATTTCCTTCTGGACTGCCTTTCACATCGATTGATAGTTCACCATTGCTATGAATCGTATACGTATAAATGACGTTAATTCCCCAGGCTAAACTTGGCGGAGCAATCCGAACGCTGGAAGTGATGACAACCTTATCGCCTGATATTTGCTGCCACTCGACGCTATTGACACGGTGCTGAAGCCAATGTAAACCATATCGCTTCCAGTCAGCAGCTGAACGGTGATCATTGTCAATTAAAGCCCGCCATAATTGCAGCTTTGGTCCTTCTTCCAACAGATTCATACCCCGATAAGACCACGAATTTAGTGTTCCATAAACGAGATCAAACTCAACCTGAAACTCTTCTCCTTGAACCAGTAGCTTGTTATTCCATTCCTGACAATCAAGGTGCTGATGAAGAGAGTCAACCACTTTCCTTTCAACACTGCTAGTGACAGGTAATTCAAACTGCCCCCAAGCAATCTCATGCCCTGTTTTTGCCCATTGCGTATCAGCGGCCAAGTTAAATTGAAGATTTAACCAATAATCTGTATCCGGCTGGATTAGCTCAGGAAGCTTGTATGGAATCATCAAAGTCACTGTTTCACCTGGTGCCACATCAGGAGCTGGCATCACGCCTTGATCAATTAGCTTGCCATCTGCCTCGACTGACCACGACAAATTCAAATGATCTAAGGAAATAAAATCATAACGGTTCTTAATAATCACGTTTCCTGTTTTCAAGTCCACAGCTTCTACATGAACAGGTTCAATGACTTTTTTAAATTCAATTAACCCTGGAGATGGTGTTCGATCAGGCATTACAAGCCCGTCAACAACAAAATTATAATCATTTGGCTTATCACCGAAATCGCCGCCGTAAGCGTAGTATTCTTCGCCTTCTTCGGTAAACTGGCGGATTCCATGATCACACCATTCCCAGACAAAGCCTCCTTGTAAACGTTTGTATTGGTAAAATAGATCCCAATACTCTTTAATGCCGCCAGGACCGTTCCCCATCGCATGGATGTATTCACACAGAATATGCGGCTTGTTCAGATCTGTTCTTTGCCCTAATTGTTCCATTATTTCAATCGATGTGTACATCGTTGTATGCACATCAGAAACGGCTGGATCTCTTTTTGGGTTATCGTCGTCTTGAATCATTATGCTTCTAACTTCACCTTCATAGTGAACAAGACGTGTCGGGTCATTTTCTTTAATCCATTTGCCCATTGCTTCATGATTACATCCAAAGCCCGATTCATTTCCTAATGACCACATGATAACCGAAGAGTGGTTCTTATCGCGGGCAACCATCCGTTTGGCTCGATCAATATAAGCCTCTTCCCACTCAGGATCATCACTTAACTTGCCTCGATCACTATTCGCCTTAACCCAATCAGGATTATTACCTAGTAAAGCATTACCGGTATGTTCAAAGCCATGGGTTTCTAAGTCCGCTTCATCGATAACATAAAGACCATACACATCACAAAGGTCATAGAATCTCGGATCATTTGGATAATGGGCTGTCCTAACCGCATTGATATTATGCTGTTTCATCAGGATGATATCCTTCTCCATTGCATCAAGAGGCACGGCACGGCCTAAATCCGGATGAGAATCATGACGATTGACCCCCTTGAATTTAATGGCTTCACCATTAATGAGGAAAACACCATCCTTCAATTCGATTGAACGGAATCCGGTTTTATTCGGAATCACCTCGATCCGATTCCCAGCGGCATCCTTTAACGTAATTAATAAATGGTATAAATATGGATGTTCCGCGGACCACTTTTCAGGGTTTTCTACCGGAATTTCTGTGGTAAAAGTAATCTGTTGATTATTCGGCAGGAACACTTCTTGTGAATGAACTGTAACTAAGGCACCATCCTGATCAAGAAGCCGATATTCAAGCTGGTAATTTTCAAACTCTAGACTGGTGCCATTTTCAATAACCGTATTAATGGATAGAGTCGCATGTTGATACTGCTCATCAAGGTTGGTAGTGACGAAAAAGTCTTGAATATGGACCCTTGGTTTTGCTACTAAATACACATCTCTGAAGATCCCGCTTAACCACCACATATCCTGATCTTCTAGGTAGGTGCCATCTGACCATTGATAGACTCGAACAGCTAACGTATTTTCGCCCTCATGGATGTAAGGGGTGATATCAAATTCAGCTGGAATTCGGCTGCCTTGGCTATAGCCGACCTCTTGGCCATTCACCCACACATGGAACGCACTGTCTACACCCTCAAAATGTAAGATGATTTTTTCCTGCAGCCATTGAGCAGGGATATAAAAATTCCTGCGATAGGAGCCCGTTGGATTTTCTGTCGGTACATACGGCGGATTTACCGGGAACGGGTACACAACATTGGTGTAATGAGGCTTTCCATATCCATTCATCTGCCAATGGGAAGGAACGACAAGCTCATCCCAGTCACTTACATCAAAATAATCTTGATAAAAATTCTCGGGAGCGAGGGCTGGATTTTCTGCATAATGAAACTTCCAGCTTCCATTTAACAGTTTAAATCCCTGGGAATTTCCTCTATCATATGTTAAAGCAGAACGGTCGTCGGAAAACGATAGAAAGTACGCCCGTTCAGGCAGTCTGTTTTTATGCAGGACGGTAATGTTTTCCCAATCTTTTCTCTTAGTCATTCAAAATACCTCCAAAAAGTTTCTGTTTTTTGAATTATGATATTGTCTTAGGGGTTACACCTTTCGAAAACCCTTACACCTACTCCTCCAAAGAATATCATCATATTCCGTTAGATTTATTGGAATTTCAGACTTTATTAAAATATTTCTATTACTCACTAAAAATGTCTTATTATTTTATATTGTTTCCGATAACACGGTATCCTTTATAAAATGGAAAACTTAATAATAAATAATAGAACTCGGACGAGTTCTATTATTTATTATTATTATTCAACACCGCCTCCGGCTGACAGCCAATAATCAGCTGTGTTCCATCGCTGTATCCTTCTTCTCTTCCTTTTAGTTCTTGAACGAGAATATCTCTTAAGTATGCTACTTTCTCTGAATACCTATGATCATGACTTAAGTTATGAATCTCTTTCGGGTCATTTACTAGATCAAAATACTGTTCTATACCTGTTTGTGAATACCAAATATATTTCTCTTTGCCATTTACAATATAATGATGAGATAAATCACCATATGCATGTTCTCCATGGAGGTAAGGTCTCCATTCCGTCTCCATTCCTCTTGCAAGCGGAATAACACTTTTTCCCTCTACTGTTTCAGGTACCGGAGCCTCAGCTGCATCTAATAAAGTCGGCATAATATCGCGCAGTTCAATGATGTTATCACAGGTTGTGCCCTTTTGGATCCCAAGCTGATTTCCAGGGTCAGAAAGGATAAAAGGAACTTTCGCACTACCTTCATATGCCAGTGATTTCGCTAGAAAATGATGTTCCCCCAACAGTTCCCCATGGTCAGAAACAAATAAAATGACTGTATTCTGATAAACCTGATATTCAATCATTGCCTGAATAAAACGGCCAATTTGATCATCCAGATGGGCAATTAATGCATAGTAAGCGGCCCGAGCACGTTTAAGTCGCTGTTTCGGAACCACACCTCTTCTTGTAGTGGGGAGCAGTCCTAATCCCGCCTCATCTTCAGCTGCCCATGTTCCAATCACTGGTTCATCTATCTCTTTACTCATATAGTAATCAAAATAGGCTGGGGGCGGATCAACCGGTGGATGCGGACGGACAAATGACATTTTTAAGAAAAATGGTTTCCTTGGATCTCTGCGCCTTAAGAAATCAATCGATTGGGTAACAACCCAATTCGTTGGATGAAACTCTTCCGGTAAATGCCAAGGACGGCTCATCGCAGACGCATTACAATCCAAACCAATATCCGTTAAATCGCGATGACCGCCAAGCCGCTCCCTAAGCCAAGGTAAATAGTCATCGGTTTGTTCAAACGACTCTTGGTATGGCGTGTTTTTAAAACGATTATGATGCAAATAGCCGTCATGTAAAATAACATTGTGAAAACCACATAAATTTCTGGATGGATACACATGCATTTTCCCGACACATTGGGTATGGTAACCGGCACGGCTCATTTCTTCCGGCATCATATGTGGGTAATCCCAAGGCACTCGGTCCTGATACCCCACCCGTCCAGTTGACCGCTGCGACATACCGGTTAATACAGCCGCACGAGCTGGGACACATGTCGGCGTTGCAGAGTAAGCATTCCCAAATGTGACACCCTCCGCTGCCAATTGGTCAAGATTTGGCGTTTCAACAATTGGATGACCGGCGGAACTTAAACAATCAAATCTCATTTGATCAACCATGATCAATAAAACATTTGGCTTCATTTTTCTCCTCCTCCTTAACCTTTAGCTGAACCTGCAATTCCATCGACAAAATACTTTTGGAAAATGAGGAAAATAACAACAATTGGAATAAATGATATCGTTGCTCCAGCGGCCATTGCAGCTAAATCGCTGCTGTTGTCTTCAACAAAAGAATACATACCTACTCCCAGCGTTCTTAAATCAGGGCGATGGATGGTGAAGACAAGCGGGACAAAGAAACTATTCCAACTATTGATAAACTGTAAAATAAACGTAGTTGCAATAACAGGTTTAGCTAATGGAAGCATAATCGTAAAAAATGTTCTTACAAAGCCAGCTCCATCAATCTGACTAGCTTCTTCCAACTCCTTTGGTATTCTAGAGAAATATGCAGTAAATAGCAGTATATAAAGTACATGAGTACCCCCTGCTTCAGCTAGTATAAGACCAGCCATTGATTTACCAAGTCCTAAGGCGTTAATTAATTGCCATAAGGGGATAATCGTATACCCTGCTGGAATAAACATGGTGGCGATAATCGCACCCATAATCAAAAATTTACCTAGAAAATCGTATCGGCCTAATACATATCCTGTTAAAGCACAAAGGGCAATAACAATGATAACAACCGCGAAGGTAAATAAAAGTGTATTAATAAAATATTGACTGAAATTCGCTATATACCAAGCCCGGCTATAATTATCAAATTGCAATATTTCCTCAAGCTGGCCCCAATTGGATGGCAGGAGAAAACTCCATTCAAACTTATCAGGAAATAACTTTACACTGCCGCTAAACATTTCTCGATTCGTCTTTAATGAAGAACTAACCGTCCAAATTAATGGATACACCCATGCAAGTGTTAACACTAGAAAAACAAAATGAAACAAAAACCGAATGAGTTTTCTTCGTTTCATAAACTTATACCTCCATTACGCTCAGTAGCGATTTTTCCCATATTTACGCACTAGAGCACCAAGTATTAGGGTAATAACCATCGTTGCCATCCCATAAACAATTCCCGCAGCTGAAGCAAACCCCATTCTTGGCAGGCCTCCATCCATTTCAAAGGCATAACGATAAATATATAAAGGTACCATATCTGTGCCAAATAAAGGCCCGCCATTTGTAAAGGTTTTGACTAAATCGAACACATTAAAGGCCCAAACGGTTTGGAAAAAAGTGATGACAATTAGAAATGGAATAAGAAGAGGAACGGTGATATAAACAAATTGTTGAATAAGATTGGCCCCATCAATTTTAGCTGCTTCATAGATATCCTTTGGCAGCGTTTGTAATCCTGCTAACCAATAAATGACCTTAATCCCAAATCCCTTCCAAACACCGACAATCACGACGGATGTCATCGCAAGGTTAGGTCCTCCCAGCCAATTTATGGGTTCGTCGATGATATGCATTGAAAGCAGGAATTCATTCATAAATCCACCCTCAAAAGCAAACATATTCTGCATAATAATTCCGACAATCGACATGGTTAAGACAACCGGAAGAAAGAATAAGGTTCTGAAAAATGCAGCACCATAAAGCTTGGACTATTTAAAATGAGGGCAATAATTAAACTTGTTGGAACAACAATAATGACTAGGAAAAAGGTATAGATAAAACTATTTTTAAATGCATTCCAAAAATAGGAATCTTTTAGAACCTCTACAAAGTTTTCCCAGCCGACAACTTCCGTT
The DNA here is from genome assembly GCF_013409995.1 of Neobacillus driksii. Classification (GTDB taxonomy): domain Bacteria; phylum Bacillota; class Bacilli; order Bacillales; family Cytobacillaceae; genus Neobacillus; species Neobacillus driksii. The sequence goes on along the minus strand of NZ_JACCBX010000001.1, from coordinate 176,064 downwards.
GGCCAGCCAATTCCGTTCCAATTAAAAAATGCAAAATAATAGCTTCCGATAATTGGCCATAGAGTAAAGGTAAGGTACAAAATAATCTGAGGTGCTAAAAACAAGTAACACCACATATAATGCTTCCGTTTCAATCCACTTTTTTTCCTAGTTTTTCTTTCCAGTTCATTTGATACGAGCTTTTGTTCCGAAATAGTAGATTTTGAAATCATAGTGCCTCCCCCTAAATGCCCCTCCAAAAAACTATTTGGAGGAGCACAGATTTTAGTAACTATTGATTATAATTCGATTTACCATCGAAATTAGGGAATGTTAAATCATCTCTTGATACATCTTGTCCTTCTGCTGCGGCCTTTTTAATTGCCTCATCAAGACGTGTATTTAATGCATCATTTAATTTTGTTAATTCTTTTTTCCAGTCTATCATTTCTCCAATATACGCACCGATGATAATATCATTTAATTGCAGCCTTGGAGGAGCCATGGTTTTTTCGATTTTTTTGGCTTCAAATGCACCTAGATTACTTTCATAAACCGGACGATACACGACAGTGTCTTCCAAGATTTGAGCCATTTTCTTCAACTGCTCACTTGAATAATTGCTTTCATCTTGAATTAAATCTGGATGTGGAGGGAGCAATAAATCCTTCTTCATTTGACCAACATAATAGTCTTCCTTGGAAGTTAGCCACTTTAACAACTCTGCAGCTTCTTTTGGATGTTTGGTTGATTTTGTTAAATAGGCATCATAGGTCCCAGGGACCACCCCCTGATACAAACGATCTCCTTCTTTTAAGACTGGAATTTCTGCCACATTATAGTCTTCTACTCCACCCAGTTCATGCTGATTTACACGAACAATCCATTGTGCATTAAATCCAAATGCAGCCTGCTTGTTCGCAAACAATCCCTGATAATCTAGTAATCCTAAGGTAGGTGAGTTGGGGTGCACGATTCCTGCATCTTTCATCTTTAATAGAAATTCTATAGCTTTAACGACATTTTCAGAGTCTAAGTCATATCCTCCTTTTTGAAAGTCAAATCCTTCTCCATCCAATGTTGGCTGAAGAGTACGTGCAAGAAGGAGAGTATGTGCGGCTGCACTATCCTTTAATGGGATTGCAAAGCCGTAAACACCATCAACCTTTTCTGTTACTTGCTTGCCCATTTCCAATAGGTCGTCCCAATTCTTCGGTGGACTTGCCGGGTCTAAACCTGCTTCTTCCATTAAGTCTGTATGGTATAGCATGAATGATCCACTCTTTGGACTAATTCTTGGATAGGAGTAAATCTTACCATCGAGCATGTTAACCCCTTCAACAAAAACTTCATTTGGAAAACGGTCCTTAATATCAAAATGAGCATCTAACGGCTGCACCCAGCCATTTTGAACTAAGTCTCCGATCAGAAAATTACCTGTAGGCTGAATAATATCAGGCAGTTCGTTAGAAGATGCCAACGCTAAAAATGTATCGTCCCAATTTTTACCGTGAGCATAAGTGACTTCTACCTTAATATTAGGATGCTTCTTCATAAACTCCTGGATTCGTTCATATCCATATTGACCATTTCTAAATTGTCCATGAGCAGAAAATAATTTAATGGTTACTTCCTTCTCTCCACTTTTCCCACTTCCGGCTTCTGTCGAAGAACTCTCATTTTGACAGCCTGCTAGTACAAGCATAAATAAAATCATGATTACACCGAAAATTTTACTTCGCCTCTTCATCTTTCCACCCCTTTTTAGATGTTAACGCTTACAAATAAAATTCTAATGTATTTTTTGAAAAGTTAGAATGTTTCATTTTTTTTGCAAATACGTGGGAATTTTTTGCCCTATTTCTCCTGTTCATCTTTTATTTTCCTATATCTTTGTGGTGAAAGTTGAAAATGTTTTTTAAACACTTCGGTAAAATAACGCTGGTCCTCATAACCTAGGATTTTTGCAATCTCTTGAATTTTGATTAAAGGATTATTTAAAAGCTGTTTTGAATATTTCATTCTTTCTTGTGTGACAAACTGAATAAATGACATCCCCGCTTCTTTTTTAAATTTTCTGCTAAGCGCAGATGAATTCATTTGTAAATACTGAGCCAGGTTATCAAGCGTAGCCGATTCAAGGTGGTTTAATATCCAATCCTTCGCCTTGTTCATCATTTGCGTGTCATCAATAGAGTTATTTTGTCCAGGTTGATAGGGGTAATGGGGATTGATCTCTTTTCGAATACGATGAATAAGAGCTTCCAGTTCCTCCATCACGATAGGCTTTTCAAGAAAGTCAAAGGCACCCAGCTGCATTGCACGTTTTGCATATGCAAAATCCGCATAGCCGCTTACCAATACATATTTTACTGGCTGCTTAATTTCGTGGTTGATATACTCTAAAAATTCAATCCCATTCTCGCCGGGCATTCGAATGTCTGAGAAAATGACATCAGGAACCAACTGGGTCAGCTTTACTTTGGCCTCTTTAGTATTTTCAAAGGAACTAACCACTTTTATATCTTGAAATTTATTGAGTTTACGTTCGAATGACTCTCGAAAAAACTTTTCATCCTCAATAATCATGACCTTAATCATTTGGTAGACTCCTTTATAATTTTATACGTATTTGAATAGCAGTTTTGTTTTTGTCACTATCAATCTGAACCATCGATGACTTGCCGTAGGTTAAAAAAATGCGTCTAATGACATTTTTTAAACCTGAATCTACCTTAGGAATCAATGAATCTTCTTTTTTATGACTTTGAATAAAATCATTTAATTCCTGTAATTTATCTAGTGACATTCCAACTCCATCGTCTCGTACTTCAATGGATAAAAATGGCTCAGTATAAGAAACCTTTAAAAAAATATTCCCTTTTCCTAGTTTTCCTTCTAATCCATGGATGTAGGCATTTTCAACAATAGGCTGAATAAGCAGCCGATTAATTCTCAGTGGGAACAATGTTCGCGGTACATCGTAAATGAAATTAATTTTATCGTTATACCTAAATTTTTGAATTTCCGTAAACACCTTTACATAGGTAAGCTCTTCTTCTATGGTGACAAAATATTTTTCATTTGACACCGTATAACGTAAATGTCTGCTTAATAAGTTGACAGCACTTTCTATTCGGTGATTATCATCAAGTTCAGCCATACTTTGGATACACGATAGTGTATTGTACAAAAAATGAGGATTTATTTGTGCCTCTAATTGACGTTTCTCGGCTTCCTTTTGCCTGATTTCAATCTCGCGTTTCTGCAGTTTGATCTTTTGGTTTTGAATTTCAGTCTGCTGACGCTCTAGCTTCTCAAGGAATAAATGCTCAGTGACATGGCTAAGTCGATTGACAAGGTTATTATATTGGTCTACTACAGGCTTCATTTCTTTGATTCTAGTGGGTTCTACTTGTGACGAAAAGTCACCGCCTCCTAATCTTTGAAATGCATAGACGAGTTGTTTTAAAGGGTTAAAAGCTTGAAGAAGCAGCCTCCAGCCAATTAAAAAAATAACAAGTGATGAGAATAAACCAATTCCAATCACAAGGAGAATCATTTTAGAGACAACGGTTTGTGTCACCTCAATCGGTTCTAATCGATAAAATGTCCAGTTTAAAACAGGTGAATACTCGCTGAAAGCATAATAGGAATGGTTGTCTATTTTTACTTTTTGAATAAGATCAGTACTGTTTTCTCTCGAAGGTGAAATCAATCGGTAAGCAGTGTTTGATATATCTGTGCCAATAAGAGTCGAGGAACGACTATAAACGATCCTTTTATTATCATCTACTACCAGTAGATTAGCATCATTTCTCTGATCAACATTTCTCAAAATCCGAAACAATTTTTCCGCACTAACATCAATCCGAATAACACCCCGCCATTTAATACTTGGCACTTCATATAAGGGCCTTGTTAAAGAAAACACTTGTTCACGATCCAAGTTATAGTTAGAATCATGTGGCCCATCGATAAAAGGTTTCGTCATAAGTCTGCTCTTTTGGATAAAGGACTCATTTAGAATATTGTAGGTTCGGTTCAATACCGTTCTGGAACTATCATAAATAATTCCACCGTCATCAGTAATAATGTAGATTCCTTTAATTCCCTGCTGCCAGGAAAACAAAAAGGACATATGCTGATTAATGTTGAGAATGTGGCGTGGATTTTCGTTCCAATCCTCTAAGGGGATTTGTAATAAATACTGAAGATCCTGATGGGTCCATAATGAGTTCACAGATACTTCCATACTATTAAAAACACCTTCTATCTGTTGTATCAACGGTTCTAATCCTTCATGGGCATGTTTTATAGCGGTTTCCTGTGTTGATTTTTGGTAAATATAAATAGAATAAGAGCATGTTACAGCTAGAGCAATTAAGATAATCATGATAATAAAAAACATTAAACGATACGAAATGGCGTATTCTTTTTTATCCTTGCTAAATACTGACATATCGCGATATCCTTTCTATTAAATACGGCATGGAGGTGTAATTTATAATTCGGGGCATTACGAACAAGAAGGTCTGAATAGCACGGTTTGTTTTTAAACGACGGTTCCAAAAAACGGAAAACCCTGACGTAGACATCAGGGCTGCTGTTGTACAGTTTTTCTATAGTTTGACTTTAAAAACAGCTTTTTTGACCTTTTCGCGGCCATTGACCATTATTCCAGCCATATGAGCATCTTGTGGATAGCAAATGATAAAATCACCTTTTTCAAGTTTTACCTTGGATTGCAGACTGCCTTCCAAAAAGTAAATATCATCCTGCTCATTGTAATCCTCTTTGATTTTTAACCGTTCAAATAACTCATACCCAATGAATTCATGTCCCTCGATGATGACTTGGATATCGATATATCTTTTGTGTGATTCCCAGACACGGTCCTCTATACCTTTTGTTTCATATTCAACTAGATTAAGAAAAAGTTCTTCTCCTTCTATTTCATAGAAGCCTGGCTCCAACTTTTCAAAATTCGTGTTTTGGATATATTCAAAAGCTTTATCGAATTTCTCATTGAGCCCTTTGTAAGAATTTACATTATCAATGTGATTAACAATCATGATGGTTGCTCCTTTTTTCTTTCGGGTAGTGTGAAGGTATTATCCTAATACAGGCTGGTCCACAAACCTTATACTTTCTTTATGCTCATGTAATTCCAATACGACAATTTCGTTTTTCCCATTATGCAAAAACGGAGCTGGTACATAGAGGGTTTGCTGCGGACCGATTTCCCAGTATCGGCCAAGATTATGTCCATTCACAAAGACAACCCCTTTTGTCCAACCGGACATATCGACAAACGTATCTGCCGCTTCATCAATATTCAAAGTTCCCCGGTGAAGATAAGGATGATTTTCTTTTGCCTCATCACTAGTAAACGTTAAGGAACTCAAATCTTTTAACGGTAAAGGATACACAGTCCAATCAAATAAAAATTGGTTGCCTAATCGGACTCCTTCTGTAATTCCTTTATGATCCTCGAGGAATGGTCCGTAATTAATCCGTCCCATATTTTCCACGATAATTTGCAGTTTTGTTTCTTGCTCTGTAATATCCACTTCGATACGGGAGCGGTCGCCGTTGCGCTCAACTAACCCTGCATATTCACCATTCAAATAAATCTGACCGCGGTCATGAACATCTTGAACGGTTATCATCTGCTTTCCGTAAGCTCCTTTTATCACTGTTTCATAAACGATAAACCCATAAGCCTGCCCATACTCCTCCATCGTTAATGGCGTTTGGCTCGCAACTGGACTAGAGAGTTGATTCAATGAATCTAGTAAGGCAGCACGCTCTGTGAAATAAACCTCACCGTACTGTTTTTTTGGTGTGACAGGAGGTAATTTCATTTCAGGCAAATCAACGTATTTTTCAAACGTCTTTCTCACCGCAATGAATTTTTCCGTTATATCACCTGATTCTGTCAATAAGCCATCATAATCATAGCTAGTAATCGTTGGCTGATAAACTTCCTCATTATGATTCGCTCCATTATAGAAACCAAAATTCGTTCCGCCATGGGCCATATAAAAGTTGACAGAACCCTTTTCCTGCAGAATACTTTCCAATGTTTCAATGACACTTTCAGATGATCGAGTGTGGTGCTCTTCGCCCCAATGATCGAACCAGCCATGCCAAAACTCCATACACATCAGCGGAGCATTTGGCTGATACTTTTTTAATTGTTCAAACGCGCTTTCTGTGCGTGAACCAAAATTTACGGTTTCCAGAACGCCTTCAATCATCCCGCCATGAAGCATGCTTGGTGCCGGACCATCGGAAGTAAATAGCAATTCATCATGGACCCGTTTTTTAATGCTATCGCGCATATAATTTAGATATTTTTTGTCATTTCCAAAACTTCCATATTCATTTTCGACTTGGACTGCAATAATCGGACCGCCATTAGAACGAAGCAATGGCTGCAATCGTTCAAATAAGACATCGAAAAAGGCATCTACTTTTTCTAAATACGGTTCATTGTAGCAGCGTAATTTGATATTTGGTACGGTCAGGAGCCAATAAGGAAAGCCGCCGAATTCCCATTCTGCACATATATAAGGGCCGGGTCTGACAATGACATGAAGTCCCACTTTTTCTGCCGTTTTGATGAAAGTTTCAATATCAGCGATGCCCTCAAAAACAAACTGCCCTTCCTCAGGCTCATGTAAATTCCATGCTACATAGGTTTCTACCGTATTAAACCCACATTCTTTTAATTTTAATAAACGTTCTTCCCAGTATTCTGGCACCGTACGGAAATAATGCATCGCACCGCTTAATAGTCGGATTTCCTTGCCTTCTAATAAAAACGATTGAGGATTAAATGTTAATGCTGACATCCTACACCTTCTTCCTTGAACTTAAGTCAGTAGTAAGGGTTATTTCTTTAATCTTGTTATTCATCTGCTCCCTTTTTAACAGGTACCACTCTTGGTCTTGGGGATATTGATCAAAGGTGATTTCATAATCCAGCCCTTCTTCCAAAAAGGTTAACACTTGTTCTCTGCCAACCAAGCTTTCCAGCAATTGAAGCGCTCTCAAATCTTGGAGGGCTTCATTTAAAACCTCAAGCCGAATCGATTCAATTGGTCCATCCTCACCGGGGTAGACGAGAAAAGCATCTCCGGATGGGAATGCATGATTGGCATCGGTATTTTTAAATGGATCAATCGCCTTTTTTGAGTATTGTGCATACCAAAAGTTATATCCCCAGTGGAGAAAGCCAGAAATTTTATATTTATATAGCTGGATACCGAGAACCCGATTACGGAACGATGGCATCGAGAAAAATCTGTTTGCAACCTTCTTATATTGAGCACAACAATAGTAGGTCCAAAGATTTTCTACCCCATTCTCCAAAAAGGGTTGGATATGATCATTGGAAGGAATCGGAGTTTGGACGAGTCCTTTCTCATAAAAGGTATAGTCTGAAAGTGCGTCAATCACTGGAAAGTCTTTTACATATTCTTGAAGAATGCGACTGGCATTTTCATATGATTCAACCTGTGGTAAATGCGGCTCATCCGACACATGGAAAAAACATTGATCTTCTAAAGCATTCTCGTTAATAAATTCTAGCAGACTAGGAAGAAATTGCTGAAGAAAACCTCGGTATTCAACGCCTGCTGCATCCGTTTCCCAGCCAAAGAACTGTTTAAACTCTCCATTTTCAATACCCACTATTTTCGGCGCATGCTTTGCTCCCCACTGGGTAAAGAGATGGGAAAACTCAAAATACTCTATCCCTTGTTTACTGCATAAATCAATCCATCTTTTTAGCTTTTCAAAGTGGAAATGAAACGTTTCACCTGACTTTTCTACATCAACCAGTTGAACAGTCGGACGCTCTCCCCCGACCGCGGTATCTAAAGGCGGCGTAAATAGGGGTGTTAAAATCATATTCATTCCATGTTTTGCAGCCATTTGAACAAATTGGCCAATTCTCCTCCAATGTTCCTCACTAAATACATCTACATGGTAATGAGTAGCAAGGCAATCGGTATGGAACCACTCTGTATGTATTAATTTTTGTTTGGGCAGTTCGGCGGCGATAACCTCTAATTCGAAGGCTTGCTTGCCCAGGCATTCCCCGTTTTCCTTTTCAAAGCTTACATCAATAGTATATCTGCCTGGATTACTGTCTCCCTGAAGATCAACAGTAATCCAAACAGAACGCCACTGCTCTGGAAAAGCGATTAGACCATCCTTGGCATGAATCGGATAAAGCGGATCAGGGTATAATCCCGGTGTTGATTTCAGTATGAGATCATCATGATCGTGATAACATGGTAATTCGGATGGAACCAGTCCTACAGAGCGGACCGTGATTTTATCATGAAAAGCTGAATTTACTTTCACCTTAATATTCTTTACGAGTGTTCTAGATTTATAGGCAACCTGAAAAGAGTAAGATTCATTTAAAAGCGCTGAACCTTTGTTAAAGTCCTGATCTTTCAATTCTTGATCAGCAAAAACCTTTGTTAGAGAACTTAAACATCTTGTTACAAATTCTAGTTCCATCAGCCATTACCCCCTTAATTAATCTAAATTATCTAAATTATACCACCACCACTTGTTGAGTCAACCCAACAAGTTCAATTTCCTTACTGCCTTTAGTTAATAGATTCATATGAATCGTCCATAAAGTGGTAAACCGCCCCAATCATTCCGGCATGATTAGATAGTTTAGCAAGAACAACCTCTGTATTTCTCTGAAAAGAAGGAAGCAAATAGGTGTTGATTTCTGTTTGTACTTCTTGTAAAAACGTCTCTCCCCGAGCCGTGACACCTCCGCCGATGATGACCTTTTCCGGGTTAAAAATATATATAAGATTGGAGATTCCAATTGCTAAATAACGATAAAACTCTCTGACAGCCTCTTGAATCTGCTCGTCACCTTGATCATATAGATCAAAAATTTCTTTTCCGGTCCATTGACGTTGTCCTTTATAGTGATTGGCAAACTGAATTAATCCAGAAACGGAGGCATTCTTTTCAAAAGGTTCACCCTCAACGAGCATATAGCCCCATTCCCCTGCACTGAAGGAATGCCCCGAATACATTTTTCCATCCATCACAATCGCTCCGCCAATGCCTGTACCTACGGTTAAAGCAATGAAATTGCTTGAGCCGTGATCACCAAGCCACATTTCTCCAAGGGCTGCACAGTCGACATCATTTCTTACTGCTACAGGCAGTCCGAGGGCCTCACTAACGAGTTTCTTAATTTCCACACCTGTATAATCAGGGATTGTTTCACCGGCAGCTACAATACTTCCGGTATGGAAATTAACCTGTCCGGCTGTACTAATGGCAATTCCACTGACAGCATATTCCGCCACAATGGTTTTACTGGCCGTAATTACCTTATCGATGATGGCCCGTCCGCCGAAGTGCGCTTCGGTGTCCATAATCCAATGGGAAAGAATTTCTCCTCTTTCTGTCACAATCCCATATTTAATTTGTGTACCCCCGATATCAAATGCCAGATAGTGCTTCATTCTTAGCGAATTCCTTCCGCAAAAGCTTTTGTGATTAATTGCGGCCTTGAAATGGCTCCTCCTACCACTATCGACCAAGCGCCCAATTCCAGCATTTTGCGTGCTTGCTCTGGTGTTTGGATGCGGCCTTCTGCAATAACAGGGATGGGTAACCGCTTAGAAAGCTGTTCGACTAGTTCAAAATCTGGATCATGTTGTTTTGGACTGTCATCTGTATAGCCTGAAAGAGTCGTAGAGACCATATCTACACCGCACTCTAACGCATATTCCGCATCCCTAATCGTTGCAATATCCGCCATTACTAACGCATTACTATTTTCATGGATATAGTCCACTAAATCTTTTAGGATTTCCCCATTTGGCCGCTTGCGATAAGTGGCGTCTAGTGCAATGACATCTGCCTCTACTGCCAATAGTTCCTTTACCTCTTTAAGGGTTGCTGTGATAAAGACTTCACTGTCTGGATAATCACGCTTGACTAAACCAATGACCGGTAGTCCTGTTTGGAGTTTAATCGCAGCGACATCAACTGCGGAATTGCTTCGAATTACCTTTGCACCGCCTTCCTTAGCTGCCTGAGCCATTTTCGCCATGATTTCTGATCCGTGCAGCGGCTCATGTTCAAGCGCCTGGCAAGAAACAATTAAATCTTTGTGTATTGTTGTAAAAAAAGGATGAGTGTTCATGTTATGATCTCCTTATTATTTTTATACTGTGAAAAAGGGCATTGTTGACTTTATTTATTTTAAGGATCTAAATAGACGGAAAAATTCCGCTTAATCAGTTATTACTATTAAAAATAGCCTAAATAGACGGAGGGATTCCGCCTATTTCCCAGAAATAGGTGAAATCGGATAATATCCCTTTGCATAACCGGAAAACTTCCCCTTATTCCCCCCGAAACAGGCTCCATTCTACATTTAACCGAAAAGTATTCGCTTATTTTCTTTCGCTGGTTACAGGAGCGCAAATCAACAGCTATTCTTTAATGCAGTTTGTCCTTCATAAAGCTATGAAGGACAACTAATAACCTATTAATATACTTTTTCTACTTCATTTCTATAGGTGTTTATTAGTGCTTGGATCGTATCATTTAATTTAGCAAGGGATGCATGGTCTTGCTGAGTTACAGGTAATAATGGAAGTCTTGGAGAACCTGTTTCAATATTTCTTAGTGATAAAATATACTTACAAGCACCGTATAAAGATGGATAGCTTAATAGCTTTTTAATCACGCTATTAATTTCAAATTGTAATTTTTGAGCCTTTTCGATTTCATTTGCTTTATATAATTGGTCAAGTACGCAGAATAATTCCGGCATAACACCGTATGTTCCGCCAATACCACCATCTGCTCCCATGATACGTCCGCCTAAGAATTGTTCATCTGGTCCGTTATAAACGAGAAACTCTTTTCCAGCATTTGCTTTAAATTGTTGCAAATCAAAAACACTTTCTCCAGACATCTTAATTCCAATTACTTTTTCTTGAGCAGCCATTTTTTGGAATAGTGATTGAGTTAAATTGAATCCTGTTGTCTGTGGAATGTTGTAAATAATAAATGGCAATGAAGTGCTGTCGATCATTTCCTGCCAATGCTTTTCAACCGATTGCTCCGACAAACGGTAATAGATTGCTGGAACGGCTGAGATCGCATGGGCACCACATTTCTCTGCATGAATCGCAAGCTCTTTGCTTTCTTTTGTAGAATTTGCCCCAACATGGACGATAATCGTTAGCTCGCGGCCAACCTCTTCTGTAACAGCTTCTACTACTTTCTTTCTTTCTTCCGCTGTTTGCAGGATCCCCTCGCCAGAGCTGCCTCCGACATATAAACCTGTTACTCCGCTATTTACATAGGAACGTGCCAGCTTTTTCACTCGTTCCTCACAAACCTCGCCTGCCTCATCATAGGCAGAATACATGGCAACAAATACACCTTTAAATTGATCTAAATCCCAAGCTTTCATGTTGGTATCCCCTTTAGACTTTTATAGTAAACTGGCAGTTGTTCTTCTATAATTCTACAAATTCTAAACCTGATTGAGTTGGTTTATGTCTCCCTTGCTCAATCTGAACAACTTTTCCGCCTGAGCGAATCGATTCTGTCGCTGCACAGCCAACAGCAACACTCATACGGCCAGCAAAAGGTGTTGTTAACGGCTGCTTATTAAATAAAACTAAATTCACAAAATCCTGACAGATGCGTGGATCTGCACCGCTATGAGTCCCAGGCATTTTCTTCATTTCATAGGTGATATCACTCATCTCATGCCACGAACCTGATTTTCTAGTTTTCACATAGACCTTGTCATTCACATCATCATTTTCGAGACGGCCTTTTGTTCCAATAAAGGTATAATTTCGCGAATAGTCAGGTGTAAAATGGCATTGCATATAAGAAGCTTTAATGCCGCCCTCTAACTCCATAATCAGCATATTATTATCTTCTACATCGATTTCTTCTCTGAAGGCACACTGTGTTAATGTTTGTAAACTAGCGTCTGGACAAGTATCTTTGAGTTCGCAATCCGGGCAATGCAGGTCATTCGGTTTGTCCCCGCCATAATAATCTAGACTTCCAAAAGCCGATACTTTGGTTGCATAACTGCCTGTCAGCCAATGAATCACATCGATATCATGAGAGGCCTTTTGTAACAATAATGATGTTGTATTTGCTGCAGTACCATGCCAATCGTGGTAATAATAATAGCCTCCAAGTCCGACAAAATGTCTGACCCATACGGCTTTGATATCGCCAATGACACCCGAATCAATAATTTCTTTCATCGTTTGGTACATGCTCATGTAGCGCATATTAAAACCAATCATTAAATGTTTTCCTGATTTTTGGGCTTCATCAAGAACTCTGTCACAGCCTTCAGGAGTGATAGCCAAAGGCTTTTCACAATATACATGTTTTCCTGCCTGTAAGGCAGCGACTGCATGCTCTTCGTGTAAATAATCTGGGGATAAAATCGCAATGGCATCGATGTCTTGTCTTTTTAGCAGCTCCTTATAATCAGTCGTTACAAATACATCTTTATCAATCTCGTTTTTAAATCTTTCCAGCGCCTTCGAAGACACATCAGCCGCGCCCACTACAACTGAGTTTCCATCAGGGTTATGCCAATATTTCGCAATCGTACTCCTTAATCCTGTACCAATTACACCGATTCTTAACTGTGTCATGATATCCACCTTTTTAAATCAAGTTTTTATACTAAGCTATTATTTATCTTCTCTAATTTTGAAACCTTTTTTTCCATTCTCGTAAAAGCAGATTTTGCCATCCACATTAGTCCAAACGCCAGCACACTGAAACTAAAAAACGGAATTAGTCCTGGAATTATAATCATTACCATGCTGAAGCTAATAATAAGCGCCGCCATACTTAGACAATGAAATGGATTTGAAATAGCAATAATCAGTGCATATTTAACAACGTTAATCAGTTTGATGTCAAAATGGACATAGACTGGAATCATAAGCAGGACCGTCATCAAATAAAGGATTCCTGCAATCCACACGACAATGAGTAAAACAAGATCGATCATTCCCTCTGCTCCTTTGAACAGCTGGAAATAATAATAGAGACTCAAACCCGTTAACGTGGTAACCCAACCTAGAAGATTGGTTTTGCGAAAGCCTTTACGGTACATATCCCAGAACGTTCGAAAAATGGGAAATTCCGTTTGTTTATTAAGCCATTTTCGGCAAATCGCAAACATCGTAAAAGTGGCCGGGAATATGCCTCCAATCACCAGTCCCACAAGACAGAATAATATCCAAATTAATTGAAGGACAAAAAATCTCATGATCCATTCCATAATTGTATTTAACTTCTCCATGTAGCCAGCGTGAAACATATTCCCACCTCTTTTTAGATTAAAATTAACTAGGTATTACTATTATTGGCACGTGCGATTCGATCAACTGCTGGAAACGTACTGCCATGATTTTGTCGCCTGCTCCGTTTGGATGCAGTCCATCAGGCATGAATTTTTCATATTCTTCGCCAAACAAGTCAAGCCCGTCTATATAATAGATGTTTTGATCGCCATGACTCTTAAACAGATCAACGATTTGAACAATTTCGTATCTCACTTTTTCCAGTGACAATCCAACTTGATTTTCAATTTTTTCACTCTCCCTGTGAAAAATAGGAGAAATGATCACCAGCGGCACATCCTTGTGCACATCACGAATTGTTTCGATAAACCCAATCAAGGCGGGGGAAAAAGTTCTTTCCGATAATGTATTTCCACCTACGATATTAATTCCTGCACATATCGAAATAAAATCAGCCGGAAGATCACGCATCATTCTTGCTACCATTGGCTCTAAATGACAATTTCCACTATACCCTAGGCAGGTTAAATGGAAATCCATCTTCTTAGCAGCCAGCGCCGGCCATGTTTGCGATGGACTATCTGAATAGTAGCAATGCGTGATAGAACTCCCATACGTAATCCAGCGCAAACGGGAATCATCTACCAGTTCCCACTCTGCCCCTTCATCAATCCAAATTCCTGAAATAGAAACAGGTACTTTTTGAGATAAATAGATTTCAATCAACTTTGATTGCCCAGCGAGGGAATCAAAGGAAACCATTGTGTCCCCTGTCGGAATATAGGCTGTTTTTACTAGAGAACCATCAATGAGACAATCCATTTCCATCAATTCCGCTGCTTCCACAATCCCAATCTTAATCAATTGGGTATTACTGCGGATTTTAATTCGGACCCCTGCCGGCAGCTCCGCTTGCCCACTTATGCCGTTTGGAGGAAAAAACTCCTTCTTGTCGAAAGGGATTCTCCAAGGCTTCACATACTCTTTTGTTTTTTCCAGTGAAACGGCTCCATGAAACAACTTTTCAGATAATGGAATCTGCTTCAAGTTTATTCCTCCAATTATAACTAGCTATAAAACTAGTTAAGACTTCAACCAATCTAACGAAAACTTAACAAACGCTATGTCCATGTTATTCCAATCAGCGTAATCATACACGCGTTCATACAGGACACCAATTTCACCATTTTTAAGGACAGTTAAGCAAGAATACCCGTAGTAGCCGTCTTCAACTACCTTGCTGTACGGCCATGTTTTACCGCCATCTTCACTTAAGCGGACAGTTCCTTTTACTCTCGTTTTTTCATCCGCTGGGTTGGAGAATAATACTCGTACCTTTCCATCTCCTAAATCTGGATAAGTAACAACACTAGATTGACAGATTGGATCGATCAATTCCATATCAAACGTAACATCGCCCCATGTTTCGCCTCCGTCTGTACTAGTTGTAACGGCTGTTCTTTGGAGTCCATAATGGTTTCGCAAATAATACTTCAATTCACCCGTTGGCAATTCAATAACTTGTGACTCTGTTAAATATTGTTTACCTTCAGAGATGGTTTTGGCTGATAGAACCTCACCGTCAAGCTCTCTTCCGTCGTTTGGAGATTCACCGCGCTGCCACGTCACACCATGGTCATCACTATACATACAAGCACAAGACAGAGCTCCTGCTTCATTGGAAAAATAGATTGGGAACACTAACCGGCCTTTCTTTTCCCCATGCTTTAGTTGAATACCGCAGCCAGGACCTGATCCAATAAACTTCATCCATTCTTCCTTAACCGAACCATTCAATTCTCTTGGTTTGGACCAAGTCAGTCCGTCGTCATCACTTTGAATGATTTGTAAAAAGCATGTTCTTGCTTCTAGTAAACTTTCATTAGGGTCAATTCCCTTTTTAAAATAAATATTCCCCTCGGCTTGACCATCATTGAAAACATAACCATTTTCGTCAACGGTATAACTCGTTACATTGTTTTCAGTATCAAAAACGTTTCCTGATTGTGATAAAAAGTATACATTTCCTTTTTGATCATATAATTTGCGGCGGCCATCTCCATCAAATCCAATTCCCGGCTCACTATTCCATAAACCAATTCCTCCTGGTGAATGACAATAGATCATAAAGATTGTTCCTGTTTCTTCATCTTGTAAAAGGGATGTATCAATGGCGGCAGCTCCGTCTAAGCCTTCACCCGCAAAAGCTACGAGTTTTTGGACAGGTCCCCATGTCACACCATGGTCTTCACTGCGTCGGATTGAAGCATCGATTTGGTTAGGATTGTCAGTTTGATCGACAATTCTCGCATCAATGCCAGCGATTACCGTTCCCTTCGTTGTCGTAATCATCGATGGAATCCTGTAAGCCCTTGACCCCGCAAGGTTTGGATAAAAGATTGCTTCTGCTTGAATAGTAGACATAAAATTATCGCTCCTAACTAAGTAATTCAAAATAAATGTGGGTACCAAAGCACCCACATTTAATTTTTAATTTATTACTTCATTAAATCTGATGCCTTTGGCGCTTTTTCTAGCTCAGCCAGCAATTCTTTACCGCCATTATTCATCCAGTTTTCAACGTAACTATCCCATTCTTTATCGATATCAATTTCGCCGACGATGGCTTTCATTCTAAATTCAGCCACAATGGTATCAAGTTGACCTTTATAACGCTTTTCAACTTCCTTAATGTTTGTTTCGTTTAATAAATCCCACTTATATGGACGAATGACCATTTTTTCTTTCACATCTTCACGTGCATAGAAATCTTCTTTTACTTTCATCGTATATTCAGATGTAAACCATTGTGTTCTCTCTTGATCATACGTACGGAAGTTGTAGGCCCAGAAGCCTGAATTTCCTTCTTGCTCAGCAAATTCTGGTCGCACTTTAATCGCTGATTTATTCGGTTCGCCTTCCCAATCAGAATGCTCGCCAATTTCACCATACAAGGTCCATCTTGCTTCATTATCGAAGTTAATATAATCAAAAACTTGTAGAATTCTGGCTAATTCCTCATCCGTAACATCCTTCGATACATAGAATGCATCCGCTAAATTTCCAACCGGAATAAATGCACCTACACCTTGTTGGCCATTTTTCCCTATTTCTGGTGCTGTCGCAAGTAATTTAGCTGTGGATTCTGGATTTTCGACGATATTTTGAGGTGCACGTCCTTTTGCCCAGTCATCCATTGCAATATAGGCTGGCTGTGCAATATAGTAGCCGACTTTTCCTTGCTTGTACTTTTCCCAGCTCTTCTTATCGTCAAGTGTCGTAAATTCAGGGTCAATTAAGCCCATTTCATACCATTTTGCCATTTGCTTTAGAAAAGCTTTATACTTTTGTGAAATCTCAGTCGTAACCAGTTTGTCATCTTCCATTAAGTTATAATTAGCAGAAAGCGCAATTCCAAATGCACCCGTTAGTGAAGCAGCCCAGTTGGTATTGCTATTCCAAGGTGAAATTCCGTACGTATCGTCCTTTCCATTCCCATCAGGATCGTTGAACGTAAAGGCTTTCAAAATCTCTTCCAATTCATCAATCGTGTAAGCACCATCTGTATAATAGATTTTTTCGCGACCTCCGCTTGGTCCTACTTGCTTGATTTCACCAGGCGGCTCTATGCCTAATTTCTCCAGCCAATCGAGGCGGAAGGTTGGGCTCCAAGTTAAACCATCAACATGACCATATTGACCAATTAATTGTAGATATTCATTATCCGTTCCCTTCTTCAGGTTCATGATTGGACCTGGAGGGTTTTCAGATAACATCTTCATATAACGTGGGGCATATTTTTCCAGCATTTCTTTTGGAATGGTTCTTGTTAGGCCAGAATCATATAATTCTTGTGCTGTCTTTCCGCCTGTAGTAAAAGAAAAGGTATCGGGAAGATCACCGGATGCAACCATTAAGTTTACCTGGTCAGCATTCCAAGTATCCGTTTTTGTATTGATAATTTTGATATTAAATTGCTCTTCTAATCTCTTTTGAACATAGTTTCCATCCTCAACCTTGCCTCTTGTAACAGATCCTGATAAATTTAGCTCAAGTTCTTTAGAAAAATCCCCAGCTTTAGGCAAGCTTGCGACATCAACTTTTTCTGCTCCTTTACTTGCTTCCTGTTTCGAACATGCCCCTGTTAAAATCAGTGCACCTGAAATAGCCGCAAGTGAAAGTGCTTTTGTAAACTTTTTCATGACTACATCTCCCTTTTAACCTTTTAAAGAACCAATCATGATTCCTTTAATAAAGTATTTTTGTACAAACGGATAGATTAAAACAATTGGACCGATAGAGATGATAACAGTTGCTGCACGAACATTACTCAACAGCAGCTCTGAACTGCTCATACCGCCGCCGCCCACTGAGGCAGCTTGATTACTTGAGAGATCCATTGCCGTTAACATATCTCGTACCACGATTTGTAGCACGGTTTTAGCATCATCCTGGATATAAACAAGCGCGTGGAACCACTCATTCCAATGATACACAGCTGCCCAAAGTGCTACAGTGGCAATAACCGGCTTTGAAATTGGAATAATAATTTTCGTTAAAATTTGGAAATAATTTGCTCCATCAATAATCGCAGATTCTTCAATTCCTTTATCAATCGTCATAAAATAATTTCGCATAATAATGATAAAGAATACATTCACTGCTGACGGTAAAATCAGTGACAAGCTATTGTCCAGTAATCCTAGATTCTTTATTAATAGGTAATCGGGAATCATTCCCCCCGAAAAAAACATTGCAATTAAGAAAAATATCGTAAAGAAATTACGGTAAGGCAATTCCTTTTTTGACAACGGATAGGCAGCCAGCACCGTAAATGTAACAATTAAGATGGTACCAGCGACGGTACGAATAATCGTATTTACGTATGCTCTCATAATGTTCCCATATGAAAACACAAATTCATACGCATCCATTATCCAGCGGTCAGGCCATAAATGAACTCCGAGGCTTGAAGATGCATTGGCATCTGAGAATGATAAAACAATTGTCTGCCAAAAAGGATATAGCACAATGATTGAAAACAAAATGAATCCCGTCACATTAAGAATATCGAATAAAGATATCTTTTTCCGTGTAGCCCCCATAGTAAGTCCTCCTTCCTACCAAATTCCATGTTCACTTTTTCTGCGAATAATAGCGTTCGCAGAAAGAATTAGGATAATTCCGACAACGTTTTTAAATAATCCCACTGCTGTTGCATAGTCAAATTGGAATTGCTCCAAACCACTTCGATATACATACGTATCAATAATATCTGCCACTTCATAGACTAATGGGTTGTACAAGTTAAGGATTTGGTCAAAACCTGCGTTCAACACACTTCCAAGTCTAAGAATAAACAAGATGATGACCATTGGCATAATCGATGGAAGAGTAACATGAATCATTTTATGGAATCTTCCTGCTCCATCCATTTCAGCTGCTTCATACAACTGTGGATCAATGGAGGCAATGGATGCTAAGTAAATGATTGCTCCCCAGCCAACTTCTTTCCACATATCTGTTAAGATTAAAATTGGAATGAAGGATGCTTTGTCCGACATAAAGTTTATTGGATCCCCGCCAACAAGAGTAATAAAGAAATTGATAATCCCTCTTTGCGGTGAAAACACTTCAATGACCATTGCCGATAAAATAACCCAGGACATGAAATGTGGTAAATAGGAGATCGATTGACTCACCTTTTTGAATCTTTCATTCTTAACTTCATTTAACAAGATGGCAAAGATGATCGGTGCTGGAAACACAATAATTAGTTTTAATAAACTGATGACGACTGTATTTTGTAATGCCCTTAAAAATAAGAAATCATCAAACAGTCTTTTAAAGTGTTCAAAATTATTCCATGGGCTATCCCATATACCCAAGCCAGGTGAAAAATTCTTAAAAGCAATTAATATCCCATACATTGGAATGTAATGGAAGATAAATAGCATCACCATTGGGATTGCCAACATGATATAAAGCGTTTTCATCTTTTTCATTTCAATCCACTTAGTATTTGCTTTTCGCTTAGGTTTTGTTTTTGTTTCCGCCTTTTGTACTACCGTTTGCATAAGATGTCCTCCTCTCATTACTTGCGTTGAAAACGTTTCCTGTATTTAGAATAATATAATTTTTAATGTAAAAGTTTTAAATTCTTTAGGAAAAGTAACACTATTTTAAGCCATATAAGAAAGTAGAGACGCATGAAATATTCATGCGTCTCTCAGTGATTTTAGTTATTTACTTCTTTAATAAATCGGAAACCTTAGGAGCTTTTTCTAACTCAGCCAGGGTTTCTCTACCGCCGTTATTCATCCAGCTTTCAACATATTTATCCCATTCTTTGTCGATGTCAACTTCGCCGACAATCGCTTTCATCCTAAATTCGTCGACAATGGTGGTGAGTTGTCCGCTATAACGTTTTGAAAGTTCTTTTAGTTTTGTTTCATTTAAAATATCCCATTTATATGGACGAATCAGCATCTTTTCTTTCACATCTTCACGGGCATAGAAATTATTTTTTAAATTCAACGTATATTCAGATTGAAACCACTGTACTCTTTCTTTATCATAGGTACGGAAGTTGTAGGCCCAAAATCCTGAATTACCTTCTTGCTCTGCAAATTCTGGACGGACTTTAAGCGCTGATTTTTCAGGTGTTCCTTCCCAATCAGAATGCACGCCCACTTCCCCATACAATGTCCATCTTGCCTCATTATCCAAGTTAATATAATCAAAGATTTGAAGAATTCTTGCCAATTCTTCATCCGTTACATCCTTCGAAACATAGAATGCATCCGCTAAATTACCAACTGGTAAATATGCTCCTTCACCCTGCTGTCCACCTTTGCCGATTTCTGGTGCTGTCGCTAGCAATTTTGCTGTAGAATCCGGATTTTCAACGATGTTCTGTGGCGCTCGTCCTTTTGCCCAATCATCCATGGCAATATAGGAAGGCTGTGCGATATAGTAGCCTATTTTTCCTTGCTTGTATTTTTCCCAGCTTTTATTATTGTCAAGTGTTGTAAATTCAGGATCAATCAATCCCATTTTGTACCACTTTGCCATTAATTTTAGAAAATCCTTATATTTTTTTGAAACCTCAGTTTGAACCAATTTTCCATCTTCCATAAAGTTATAACCAGGAGCAATTCCAAATGCACCCATTAACGTAGCTGACCAGTGGATTTGGTTGTTATAAGGTGAGATACCGTACGTATCATCCTTTCCATTTCCATCCGGATCATCGAAAGTAAAGGCTTTCAATATTTCTTCCACTTCTTCAATCGTATAAGCTGCATCTGTATAATAAATTTTTTCGCGGCCGCCGCTTGGACCTACCTGCTTTATTTCTCCAGGAGGATCAATACCCAATTTTTCTAACCAATCAAGTCGGAATGTTGGGCCCCAAGCCAAGCCATCGACATGTGCATATTGACCGATTAATTGTAAATATTCATTATCTGTTCCCTGCTTCAGGTTCATACTTAGCCCTGGAGGATTTTCAGATAACATCTTCATATATCGAGGTGCATATTTTTCAAGCATCTCTTTTGGAATCGTTCTCGTTAAACCAGAATCAAATAATTCTTGTGCTGTCTTTCCGCCAGTAGTAAACGCAAATGTATCTGGAAGATCACCGGAGGCTACCATTAAGTTTACTTGGTCAGCATTCCAAGTATCCGCTTTCGTGTTGACAATTTTGATGTTGAATTGCTCTTCTAATCGTTTTTGTACATAGTTTCCATCTTCAACTTTACCTCTTGTCACAGATCCCGAAAGATTTAGTTCAATCTTTTTAGAAAAATCCCCAACTTCAGGCAAGCCTCCTACATCAACTTTTTCTGCTTCTTTACTTGCTTCCTTATTTGAACATGCAGATGTAAAAATGAGTGCACCTGAAACAGCTGCCAAAGAAAGTGCTTTCAATTTTCTTTTCATTATTGCTCCCCCTTAACCAATTAGTGTCACTTTTTCTTTCCATATTTGCATTGGCACTGATGATTAAACCGAATAGTTGAAAAGATCCTCCTCTTTGTTTTTTTAAATGAAACCGATTTCTATTTTTAGAATAGTATAATTTCTTTTGGTGAAGTTATACTTTCTTAAGGTTAAATAGCACTATTTTAAGTTCCTTAAAATTTTTAAATATAAATTAAAACTATTTAAAGCTTTTTTTATTTCTTAAAAAACAAAAAAAAGAGGCTGTTCCAAAGGAAAAGATCCCCTTAGAGAAAACCTCTACATTAGAATTAAATAGCAGCGGGAAGCACAATCGTAACTTTTGTGCCCTCACAACGTACGCTTTCTATACTAAGTCCATATTTTTCACCGAAATGAAGCCGAATTCTACCATTTACATTATAAATACCGGCTTTATCCAGCGAAGATGAAGCTAGGTGACTTTTTATTATTAACAGTTCTTCTTCTCCTATCCCTACTGCATTATCCTCTACAACAATATGAATTTCGCTTCCTTTAAGCTCACACGAAATATGAATGGTTACCATGTCCTTGGTTTTCCTTGCTCCGTGGTGAATGGCATTTTCTATGACCGGCTGCATAATCAGCTTAACCGTTTTATCATTTAATACATTTTCATCAACATCCCAAATGCATTCAAAATTATCAAACCGGTAGGACATAATCTTGATATAGGTTTTCGTAAATGTGAGCTCCTCACGTAGTGTAATCATAAATTGTTCCCGATTGGTAACAAATCGAAAAAACTGGCTTAAAGACTCAATCATCTCGGTCGCTCTATCTGTCTCATTGGCTTCGACGAGATAGATTAAATTATCGAGCGTATTATATAAAAAGTGTGGATTAATTTGCGACTGCAGCGCATTTAGCTGCAGCTCACGTTTTTCATATTTTAATTGAATTCGTTCTTGATTCGTTACGATCGTCTCATGAATCAATTCTTCTATTCTCTCCATCATATGATTGAAGTTTTTTGTAAGGGCGTCAACCTCTTCAATTCCAGATAATCGTTCCATTACATCATGATGGGAGCCCTTTAAATCAAAGGTTTGAACCAACTCGTTCAACTGTCCAATCGGCCTGTGCATCCTTTTTGAAATCCAATAGGCAAATACAAGCAACAAAAGGATGATGAAAAAAAATAGATAGAGGTCACTGATAAACAATTGATGGACCTGCTTTTGTATATCAGAATAATTGTATTTTGAAATAAATACCCAGTCTAGACCAGTAATTTTTGTGCTGTAAGCATGAACTTTAGACCCATCAGCTTGCATCATTTTCTCTTTACTATCAAAAACTTTGCCAATATTAAGCGGATTCGGATGGGAAAGAATCATGTTTCGTTTATCTGCGATCAGCATTTCAAGACCCGTTTTTTGCCAATCAGAATAATACTTTTCCAATTGATTGTTTTCAATATCAACGGTTATATAGCCAATAATTTTTGAATATTCCACCGGGGAAAAAACCGGCATCCCAATCACAATGGTAACATTATCAAAGTGGTCCCTTTTTAGTGTATAACTAATCTTCCGACCTGAACTTTCTAAATTTCTCATGAACTCGAAAGCTAGTTCCTTCTCCAGACTGTGCATGTTTGTATACAAAATTTTTCCTGACTCATCATAAATTTTGATATTTTGCCGTCTTAATTCGAGGAATTGCTTCCTGTCTACTAATTCTTGGCCAATCTTTTCAGCGTCATGTTCCATAATGTGAAGCTGTACATTGTTATTATGCGCAATTCGTGCCATGGTCAGCTCTCGTTGGTTAATTTCGTTATTCATCAACCGAGCCATCTTTTCATGGACGGAATGATAGCTTTCCTGCATATCTCCCGAAACAAGTTTAGAAGTTTGTCCATAGAGAATTCCAATAAAAATAAATAGTGGAAGCAAAACAGTTATCACAAAATAAAAAAAGAAGCGCTCCTGTAAGCTTAGTTTCATGCCAAACGTTTTATTTTGCTGTACAAGACTGCTGTAATTCCTGCTTTCTTCGTACTCCTTAATCGATGCGATTAATTGATAAAGCGGTTGAATAACCTTTCGGCCTATCATTCTGGAAAAAATAATCGTAATCAATGCGGAACAAACGAATGTTAATAAAATCATTTTCCACATTAGCCCAATTTGTTTTTTATAAAAGCCTAATGAATCCTCATAAATAAGCTGAAAATTATAATAGGGGATGCTTGAATAATAGACTCCCTTATCCGCTCTGGATAGCAATAACTCCTTTTTACTTTGATTATTTAACTTTTCCAGATTCTCCCCTTCTACTTGGTCTCCTTTAAAAAACAGCCGGCCATTTTGATCAAATAAACGAATTTGACCGGCATAAAAGAGAGATTCGTCAAGATATTTTGGATTAATAAAGATTAAAATGACTCCTTTATCAACCCCGTCTGGAGAATTGATATTTGTTCCAAAAAAAAGATGATTATTTAAGTCATTCCATTCAGAGGCTTTCCACCCGTTTTCCCCATTAATTGATGGGAGTTCAATCTTTCTGTTTGCCTCGCCCATGTTAATAAAATAAAAATTATTTTCGACTTCCGTTTTAACCTTCATACCATTAAATTTGAAATCTACATATTTTTGATCTGAACTGTATTGAGTTGTCGGTGTAATGATGAGGATATTTTCAATAAGTTTATTGTTCTGTTTGATTGTATTTAAATAATCCTCAAAACCCGCATGCTGGTAATACTTTTCTGATGGGCTTATCTTTGAACCGCTCAACTCATCGATATAGCGGATAACAATTTCATTGGTCTTTAAATTATTTGTCGTATCATAAATATTATTAAACTCCGTCTGCAGCTCATGGGAAATCTGTTCCATTCTTAACTGGATTGACGATTCTTTCTTTTCTTCAATAAAGTTTTTTATTTTTATAAAATATAAACTGCTTAACAGCAAAAGAAATACAAATACAGTGATCAACGAAAACTTTAATAAAAAGGTATGGAAATGAAGCTTTTTAGCTTTTTTCATGGTTTACCTCCTGAAGGCTGACCTCGTTTACTGTCTTCTGAACACAACAGGGGTAACACCTGTTTCATTTTTAAATACTTTGTTAAAATACGAATGGCTTTGGAAACCGACCATATCGGAGATTACTTTGATTTTATAATCTGTATTTTTAAGAAGCAGTACCGCTTTTTCGACACGAACTTGATTGACATAATCGATAAAATTTTGTCCTGTTTCCTTTTTAAAAATCGCACTGAAGTAAGCTTGATGCAAGAATAATCGATGTGAAATATCATCAAGTGTAATCCGTTCCTGATAATTCTCCTTTACATATTCCTTAGCCATAAGAACGTAACTGTTTACATCCTTTTTATCCTGATGGATCAAATCAAAAGAAATCGTTTCCAACATTTGCGTCAGCCATCGCTTTAATTCCTTTAAAGAATCAATCTCGTAAATTCTGCCTAGTACATGCTGCTGATCAATAGACGCGAGAGATAGTCCCTTCTCTTTAAATCGGAACATAAGGATAATAATAAGTTCAGAACAAGAACTTCGTATTTCGGCAATCGGCAGTCCACCAATCTGTTTGTATGGGTCAAAGAAATGATTGACTAAATCACCAATGGACATTTTTCCATTCGATTTCATCGAATCCATCAAGCAATTTTCAATTTTGTTCACATGGTCTAACATGAAGTTTTGTAATTCTGTATGATTCCCTCTATCACCTTCGACATTCAAATCTTCATAGAAGATTACTATTTCATAATCATTAAAGTATTTATAGCTATATGCGTAAACCGCCTCATTATAGGAACGGCAAATTTCTTGATACGTGCATACTGGATCACCAACACCTACCACAAAATTCTCTTGTTCCTTAAATAAGTCACCAAGGTTATCTCTTAGTGAATCAATGAACAAGTTAATTTTCGGTAAGAGATTCTGTTTCGAAACAAGCTTGGAATCGGTACTTAACACAATCAGACTATTCCCGTAAAACAAAATGGAGACTTGATAGCGATTCCAAAAATTCGAAGCAAGCTCTGTAATTTTCTGCCTGATTGAAAAAGTGGATACCTTTTTAAACAGTCGATCAAAGGAAAAAATGGCGACTCTAAAGCTTTGGGTATGGTGATTCCACTGGTCAGCATACTGCGATAGATTATCCCCTTTAATTAAATCCAAAAGCATTAATTCCTCAACTCGATCCACTGCTTTTACTTCTTCATCCTCTCTTAATTCTTCAGCTAGTTTCGTAAAAACATTGAAAAAGTCATTTTTCATCAATGGCTTCAACAAATATCCCTTCACACCAAATTGTATGGCTTCTTGGGCATATTTAAAATCGTCATAAGCACTTAGAATGACCACTTTTATTTCAGCGTATGATTTTTGAATTTCTTTCGCAAGCTCTAATCCTGTCATCTCAGGCATAAGAACGTCTGTCAAAACGGCATGTGGACGCTCCTGTTTAATGAGTTCCAATGCTTCTACGCCATTTTCCGCTATCCCAACTACTTCGAACCCTGCCTCAGACCAAGGAAAAAAATGAGCCAAGCGGTCACGGATGTTTTTCTCATCATCAACTATGATTATTTTGTACATCAAAAGCCCCCCTTTTTCTATTAAAGTGAAGGTAATATAATTAGTTTATCAGATAAATTAATAATCGGCGTATTTTTGTTAAACGAATCTATGAAATTATGTAAAAATTCTATCATATTTTTAAGGTTTATTGATGGAGGCAAATCGCTCCAAATAATGTAAGGGTGGCAATCTCCTTGTTAATTCTCCCCTGTTGATTGGAGCGGAAATCAACTGGCCTTTGGGCAGGCTGAAAAATAAAAATTGCCGAGAAGATACTTTCTCGACAATCTGAGGAAGGGAAACCCCTTCCTTTTCTTTATGAAAATCCTGCAACTGTAAATAGGATGGCCAAGCCAACTAATAGGAGGAACGCTAAATATCCTAAAATACTGAGAATGGTAACAATCCAGCCGACTACCTTTCGATCTGTCCTAATTAAGTAGATTCCTAAAGCAATGGCACCAAAAACAAAACCTAGAATTCCCCATAGAACGGGGTTCTTACCATGCTTTTTAGAATCAATAACTAAATAAATAGTCAGAATGATATTTAAAGCAAGTCCAAAAAAGCCTTCCAAAATTCTCTCTCCCTGCTATGTTTAAGTATATACTTAATATTATATTATACCAGAAAATACCTTTCCATAACTCATAATATTTAGAAAGGAAAAGTAAAAACCGCTTGGTTGACTAGAACCCAAGCGGTTTTATCTAAAATCTAATTTAATTCAGTGTGCATGGCACCGTATACTGCCCCTAGTAAGTTGGCATTTTGACGATACTTACATGCCACGATTTCAGGTTTAATTTTAGCAAGATTGACTCTTGTTAAAATACTATCCAGCTTCTCATTGATTCCATCAATGAGTTCGTCTCTAGCACTGATTCCACCGCCAATGACGATTACTTCAGGATCATAAATGTACTGCAAATTATAAATCCCTACCGCCAATAAGTGATAGAAATGATTGATAGCTTCAATACAATCCTCATCTCCAGATTCAGCAAGTTTAAAAATTTGTTCACCTGAAATAGATTCCACATCTATTTGCTTTCTTTCTGCGACATTTCTCACCAGCGCAGCGGTTGAAGCCACTCTGCTCCAAACATCATTGCTATCTTGAATATCACCAGTTAGCAGCATATAACCGAATTCGCCGCCATGGAGATGGGCCCCTTTATGCAATTGGCCGTTCTTAAACACCGATCCGCCAATTCCGGTTCCAATCACCATAACAAGTACATCCTTTTTCCCCTTTGCTGCGCCGTTCCAAATCTCAGCATAGCCCGCACAATTGGCGTCATTTTCTAAGTAGACCGGCAGTGAAGTTATCTCACTCACCAAATTTTTAATATTTGGTCCGTGTAAATAAGGAATGGCACTGGAACCATAAATCACGCCTTCATCCGAAACAGCACCAGGTGCACTAATTGCAATCCCTTTAACCTCCGAATACTTCCCAGACAGTTTTTCGATAACCAAAAGCAATTCATCTAATGTTTTAGGTGTTTTCACTTTATTGTTCTCAAGGATTTCAGCCTTCTCGGTCACCAATCCGTATTTAATAAATGTTCCGCCGATATCAAAAGCTAAATATTTACTCATCTTAAGAAACGCCCCTAGGTAGCTTTTTATTTATAGATATTGTCGTCCTGTCCTTCGAATTGTTTGGTTTCGATGACGTCTTTTAGCCAATAAGCAGATTTTTTAAGCGTACGGTTCCGATTTTCTTCGAGGTTAATTTCAACCAAACCGTAACGATTCTTAAACGCATTCATAGGTGATACGTTGTCGCTGAAGGCCCAAAGCATATAGCCTGTACAGTTGGAACCTTCTTCAACACCCTTTAATAACCATTTTAAATGTTCACTAATAAATTCAATGCGGTAATCATCTTGAATCATGCCTTCTTCATTTTTAAAACGGTGTTCATTTTCCACACCCATTCCATTTTCAGCAATAAACCATTCGATGTTTCCATATTCCTCTTTCATTCGCATAGCGATATCATACATCACCTGAGGATAGATTTCCCAGCCGCGGTGAGGATTCATTTTTCTGCCTGGTAAATCAAAGCTTTCATAATAGTAGGCAGGATGGAAAGGCGTCTCTTCATTCCATGCGGTTGAACGTGCTTTTACACGGTATGGGAAATAGATATTTAATCCCACATAATCAACGGTGTTCTCTTTAATGATTTGCAACTCTTCTTCTGTTGCCTCGAAAGCAATATCATGCTTGTTCATTAATTCAAACAATTCTTCAGGGAATTCGCCTTTAATCGAAGGATCCAAGAAAATTCTATTGTAAAATAAATCAAAAATGCGTGCTGCTTTTTGGTCATGTTCAGCAGAAGAACGCGCATATGCTACCTCTGGATTAATGATGTTACCAATCTTGGCGCCATATTTTTCTTTTAAGTCCATTTGTTTAAATAAACGAATTACTTTAGCCGTTGCTAAGCTTTTATTAAAATTCCATTGCATCCATTTCTGCGTATTTTGTTCAAATGGATAACGAACCGCGTCTAAATAGACACGTGTTTGAATAACAATTGGCTCATTGAAAGTAAACCAGTGCTTAACGCGATCACCATAACGCTCAAACACCTTTTCTGTATATTTAACGAATAAATCCACAACATGTTTTGATCCCCAGCCGCCGTATTTCTTAAATAATTCAGCAGGAAGCTCGTAGTGTTCAAGACAAATCATCGGCTCCACATTATTCTTGATTAACTCATTGATCATATCATCTATATAACTAGCATATTCTTCATCTACTACGGCATTCTCATAATCTAGTAAAAAGCGAGACCAATTAATAGAAGTTCTAAAATTTTGCAAACCAATTTGCTTCATATAACCAATATCTTCTTTATATCGATTCTTAAAATCAGTTGCTACAGCAGGACCATATCCATTATGCCAAACATGTTTATTTTCTTTATACCACATGTCTAGAAAGGAATCCTGTGTCTCTTTTTTTCCTGACCATCCCTCCGTTTGCCAAGCAGACACTGCTGCTCCTAGGAAAAAGTCATTCGGTACATTAATTTTCTTTTGCATACTACTTACCTCCAATTTCATAAGTCACTCTTATGATTAATTGATATTGTTTGCCCTTACGTTTCTATACTTTGTTGGCGTATAGCCTGTAAATTTTTTAAACACATCCACAAAGTACTTATATTCTCGATATCCTACCTTTTCAGCTATTTCATTTACATTAAAAGGGGTTTCTTCAAGCAGCTGTTTGGCTGTATCCACACGCAAGGTATTAATATATTCATTAAAACTTTTGCCCGTTTTTTGTTTAAATAAAGAACTGAAATAATTAGGGGAAATATTAATGACGTCTGCTACTTCATGTGCCTTGATTGGTGACGCATAATAGGTTTTGATATATTGTTCTGCCCTATCCATTAACCAGTCGTTAGCCTTTGACTTATTCGCCAATGATTCACTTACAGGACTAACAACAACCCCGTCTTCACTAAAAGGAATATACCGGGTATCTTCATATAATCTTAGATACACCTCATTCAGCTGACCAATTGTGATGTCAGTATCATTAACAACACAATTTAACTCTTGGAAATCCAAATTCCGAGGAGTAAAATCAGACAAATGATTGGTTACACAAGTGAGTAAGACATTTTTACTTGTAAACACCGATACACATGAAAACCCCTGACTGTTTAACAATTTTTCTACTTGGTTTTCCCAGTCCACAGCCACGTTTTGCAGTTCTTCTTCAGAAAGATCTTTTGTTTTATTTTTATACTCTTTTAACATGGTAACAAAGGGATAAATACGCACATCAGCAAATAAACCCGAATGGTTTGGAGCAGTATCTGGTAAATCTAGAACTTGATGAAAAATAGCATTTTGTAAATTCATCTGATAGATTTGCTGTGCAGCTTTTCTTTCTTCTTGTAAGGTACTGGTGATTTTTGTGATGACCTGTAAAAGCTCATCTACCTCTACCGGCTTCAATAAGTAATCCTTTACACCTAATTGAATCGCCTGCTGTGCGTATTTAAAATCGTCGTACCCACTTATGATAATCATTCGAATATCTGAATAGTTCTCTGCAAGGAATGCCGCCAGTCTCAAGCCATCAACATTCGGCATTCTGACATCGGTTAGGACTAAATCGATATCACCATGTTCCTGAATCTTTTGAATAGCCTCCGCCCCGTCATACGCAAGGTCAACAACTTCCACCATATATTCATCCCACGGAATGGTCTGTTGCAAACCACGACAAATAATGGGTTCATCATCAACAATTAGCATTTTAAAGGGCATACTACTCACCTGTCTCATTTGGAATTAGATTGCGATTATCATTCTCTGATATAGGAAGCTTCAAGCGAATCCATGTTCCCGCAAGAGAATCCAACAACTCGAATTTTGCCTCTTCGCCAAAGGCCATCTCTAAGCGGTCGATGAGATTAGGAATGGCATAGCCGCCTTTCCGTTTATCATCTTCATCCTGTTTCTCACTCTTAAATCCCCAGCCATTGTCGATTACATCTATCCAAATTTCCTCATCAACCTTAAACATGCGAATCTGGATAACGCCCTGTCTAGGCAAATTTTTAAAACCATGAAGGATACTATTTTCTACTAATGGCTGTAAAATTTGCTTAATGATATAGATATCTTTTATTTGATCGTCATAAAAAACACTGTAATTTAAACGATTTCCAATTCGGCTCTTTTGTAACTCCAGGTAGTTTTGAATATAATGAATTTCTTCCTCTACCTTTACCCACATTTTCCCCATGTTTAAATTCATACGAAAGATTTTAGATAAACGCTCAATTAACTGACCTGTTTCCATCGCTTTTTCTAATCGGGCCGTCCAACGAATCATGTCCAGTGTATTGTATAAAAAGTGTGGATCAATCTGGCTTTGAAGAGCCTTCAATTCCGATTCACGCTGCTTAATCTTTAACTTATATTCTCGATTAATATAATTTTGAATGGTTGTGACCATTTGGTTAAATCGGAGTCCTAATTTCCCAATCTCATCTTGTGAAGAGATTTGAACCTTTGCACTGAAGTCGCCTTCTCCCAGCTGCTTCGTTTGCTTCGTCAATTCCACAATCCTTCGGATAAAGGATTGATAAAATCCGACAAAAGCTAATGCTCCAAGTGCTAATAAAAGGAGAATCATAAAAACAAACAAGCCGCGGACATTATATAAACTTTTAACCACTTCTCCCTCATTTACCATCGCAATCGAAACCCAATCCGTTCCTGTAATTGCTTTTTTCACCAGTAAATAGTCACTTTGATCAGCCTTGGTTTTCAACGTTTTATTTTTACCGTTTAAAATCCAGCCGGTTATTTTTGAATCAGGAAAGGGTTTCCCCGCTAATGAAGGATTCTGATGCAGGACGACTTCTCCTTTTTTGTTCAATACAAAATAATCACCAGTTTGGTTAATGGAATTACTTTCAATTGTCTTATATAGCTTAGATTCGTCTAATCGTATTCTCACCATTCCGATAGGTGTGTTGATATGGTTAATATCATTAATAACCCTTGTTAAACTAACAACATTTTTTTTTGCAGATCCATTTTCAATCACTTGATAGGTATTGCTCCAATATGGACGGCCTTCAAGCTCCCTGGCTCCTTGATTCATACTGACTTCATTTCCGATTAAATGGCTGCCAATTTCTAAAACATGTCCATCATTTGCGACCAATAGAATCGAATCGATATAACTATGACTCATAAGCTGAAAGGTAAAATAACCATTAATCCCTGCAACTGCCTCTTTATACTCTGCTTGAGTAAGGTCTTCCTCCGTAGCCGTAAAAAACGTTCGGAAGTTTTTTTCATAGATCATGTAAGAAGACATATTCTCAATCCCACGAATGAGGGAAGTTAAGTTATCTTCATTTTTTTCTAGTTTGTCAACGGCATTTTTTTCAGCCTGCTGCTTAAAAACAGTTGTCGTTTGATAGTAGATAATGCAGCCAATAATAAAGGTTGGTAAGGTAATCAAGAGTAAGAATACGGTGACAAACTTATTTTTTAATCCCCAATTTCGGATCATTGCACATCAGCCTTTTAATTTATTACCGTTAGTTTATCCTTTTACGGCTCCGGCTGTCATACCATTTACAATTTCTTTTTCCAAGAATAAATAGAAAATGATAATTGGAATCATGGACATCGTTAATCCTGCCATCTGTGCACCATAATTCACGGTAAACTGTCCAGCAAAACTTGCAAGACCTAAAGGCAATGTCTGCAGGGCTGGATCATTTAGTAGTACGAGTGCAAACGAGAACTCGTTCCAGTTATAAATAAAGTTCAAAATGATAACCGTGGCAAGTGCGGGACGGGACATCGGTAAAATAATCGACCAGAAAATCCGGAAGATTCCACAGCCATCGATAATCGCTGATTCTTCAATATCCTTCGGAAAAGCCTTCATAAAACTGGTTAAGATAAAGATCGTAATCGGTAAATGGAAGGCAATGTACGGAAATAATAAGGTAATAGGATTATTTAATAACCCTAAATTTTTCAATAAAATAAACATTGGAACAAGCGTTGCGTGAATCGGAATTAACATCCCGAAAATAAAGAATGTGTACAAGGCGTTCTTCAACTTAAATTCAATTCTTGCTAGAAAATAAGATGCTAACGCGCCGATTAACACAGTAAGAATAGTTGCCAATAAACATATAAAAATACTATTTTTGAAGAGGATGCCTAAATTAGCAGTGCCCCACGCTTCAATATAGTTATCAATTACCAAAGTCCTAGGTAAACCAAATTGATTCACCGCAAATTCTTTTTCTGACTTAAAAGAGTTAATAATCATCCAAATAATAGGATAAACATTAATCACCGAAAAAATAATCAAGACTGCATATATGAGGGTATTCTTTACACTCAATTTCCTTGTGCTTTGTGGCAGCGGCAATGCAGATTGTGTTGTTTTCTTAATCGTTGTTTCCATTCTGTGCCCCTCCCCCATCAAATAAATTTTTGGCCAAGAACTTTTTTTACAATTCCAATCAAGATGAGACTGAAGAAGAAAATAAATACGGATATCGCACTGCCGTAACCATATTGCAGATTCGAAAATGTCTCATTGAACATATACAACGCCATCACGTCGGTAGAATGTGATGGTCCGCCATGTGTCATAACATAAATTAAATCAAAGGTTCTTAAACTACCGGAAATACACAAAATAATCGCAACGATAATCGTATCCCAAATCATAGGGATGGTTATTTTCCATGTAGTCACCCATTCAGAAGCACCATCCATCTTTGCCGCTTCCATTACTTCTTCCGGTATGTTCTGCAAAGCCGCTAGGAAAATAATGAGATAAAGTCCAACGAATTGCCAAATGACCGTAATACACACAGCCACCATCGACCATTTTGTATCACCAAGCCAGTTTTGTGCCAAAAAGTCTAACCCAACAGCTCTTAAAATTTCGTTAATCATGCCATCCTTTGTATTGTAAATCAGGCTCCATGTTAGCGAGATAACAACCGTTGATAAGACAACGGGCAGAAAGCCAATGGTTCTAAAAATCTTTAAGCCCTTAATTTTTCGATTTAATAACAGAGCTATAAATAAAGCAATCGGAATCTGTCCAAATACGGAGGCGATGACAACAAAAATGTTATTGCCTACTGAATTCCAAAATAACGGATCTTGAAAAAGATTCTCAAAGTTTTGCAGACCGATAAATTCCATTTCCGAAAAACCGTCCCATTCCATAAAGGAATAATAAAACGATTGGATAATCGGATAGATAGCAAAGACGGTATAAATCAAAAATGCCGGCAGTAAACCGATAATAAGAGCCGCTTTACTTTTTCCAGTTAGTTGCATATTTATCTCCCCTATGAAATGCAGGTTGCCTTAGAGAAGGCAACCTGTATTTTAAAAGATTATTTCTTTCCTTGTTCGTTTTCCTTCTGCATTTCATCAGCTAATTCTTTAGGTGTCTTTTCACCGATTGTGATCGATTGTAAACCATTGTTAATCATGTCTGTTAACTCAGGTGTTAAGGTTGCATCATAAACTGGTGCTAAACCGCCTTGTGCAAATCCGTTAGCTGTTTTGTAAATTTCAGGAATGCTATCATCCATTTCTACTTGTACTGGAACAACGATATTAGACTTAGCTAGTCCTTGGTATAACTCATCGCCATAGAAGAATTGTAAGAATTTAAATGCTGCTTCTTTCTTCTTACCAGATAATTCAGCATTAAGAGCGATACCGCCGCCCGCTGCACCAGAAATTTTCGCTGTATCACCTTCGCCGCCAAAGCTTGGGAACGGAGCAACTCCGATATTATCGATATTTTCTACACCTTCAAGGATTGGTCCAATAGCCCAAGAACCGGCGAAGTGCATAGCTGCTTCCCCACTATTGAATAATGTTCTAGATTGAGCTTCGTCAATGGTATTGAAATCTTCGTTAAATGCTTTAAGCTTCGCTAATTCTTCCACTACTGTTAATGCTTTTACAAAGTTCTCATCTGTAAACGAACCTTTACCACTTAACGTGCTTGGTAAGAATTCACTGCCAGTGAAACGGTCTGCAATCGTTGAAATGTAAACAGATTGCAGCGGCCAAATCGCTTTATTACCTAATGCAATTGGCGTTACTTTTTGATCATTTAATGCCTTGATTAAATCTTTTAACTCATCATACGTTTTTGGAAATTCTTCAAATCCTGCTTTTGCCAATACATCTTTATGATAGTAAATCAAGCTAGTTTCACTAATATTTGCTGGAATCGCATACTGTTTCCCGTCAACTGCATAATCTTTCAAGATACCTTCTGGGATTTTTCCTTCCCACGTATCAAGGATATCATTTAAAGGAAGTAACACTTTTCCTTCAACTAGAGGCTGAATACGTGCACCAGGCCATACGCGGAACATATCCGGTAATTGCTTTCCTGCTGCTTGTGTTCTTAGCTTTGTTTCATATTGATCATGTGGAATACTTTCAATTTTAACGTGGATACTGCCTTTGTTTTCTTCATTGAATTTAGCAATGATATCTTTATAAACCTTATATTCCGGACGATTTTCAGTCCAGTCATTCCACACTGTAAGTTCTGTGACTTTACTGTCCCCAGAAGTTTTCTCTTCTCCACCGCCGCATGCGGTTAAAAATAGTAATAATAAGCCTAAGACTAAAACGCCTAGCTTCTTCATGGTGTTTCCCCCTTATTAATATCAATCGCTTACATGTCTTATTGTAAAGGTTTTCATTTTTTTCACTATCCGAAAAAATTAAAAAAATATCCGATAATTTACGGTCTTTTTAAAACGGTTTCATTTTTTGTATGTAACAACAGTATGAGTTAATTTCTTCAAAACAATAAAAAAACGTAAATGGATCAAGTGCCCACTTACGCTTTTTTATAGAGAATTAAATTTGGTTGACAGGCACCACTTATATCACTTTTTGAATTTGGTCCTGTTCTTGTTTACCTCGTTTATGATACCCCTTACCATAATAGAAGGCCGTTAAGATTCCAAGCCAAAGCGGTCCAACAATTAACGCGATTCTTGTATCTGGGAAGAATGCCATTAATCCTACTACTAGAAGTAAAAATGCTAAAGAAACGTAGGAAGTGAATGGGAATAACGGCATTTTATATTTTAGGCCTTTTACCTGATTTGGATTTAAACCCTTACGATACTTAATTTGTGATAATAAAATCATGGACCACGTCCAAATCGCACCAAACGTTGAAATAGCTGTTACCCATGTAAATACTTTTGCTGGTACTAAATAGTTAAGAACAACACCTACTAAAAGGGCACCTGCCGTTACTAAGACAGCAGTACTTGGAACACCATTCTTGTTTAATTTGCCAAACCCCTTCGGTGCTTCATCATTTTCAGCTAAGTTGAATAACATACGGGCTGTACTAAAAATACCCCCGTTACATGATGAAAGTGCAGCGGTTAACACAACAAAGTTGATGATTCCTGCTGCTGCAGGGATTCCAAGCCGATCAAAGGTCAATACGAACGGACTGCCTTCGGCACCGATTTCGGTCCATGGATAAATAGACATAATGACAAACAATGCACCTACATAGAAGATAAGAATTCGCCAAAAAACGCTATCAATCGCTTTAGATAATGTTTTTTCCGGATTCTTTACTTCGCCGGCGGTAATCCCAATCATCTCAATACCCAAGAAAGCAAACATAACCATTTGTAAGGACATTAATACCCCAGTGATACCATTTGGAAGGATTCCCCCATTCTCCCAAAGATTGCTGATACCAGTAGCAATACCGCCATTACCAATTCCAAATACAATCATGCCAATACCACTTACGATCATGAAGATGATGGTCACAATCTTAATTAATGCAAACCAAAACTCAAGTTCGCCATACGCTTTTACATTTAGAAAATTGACCGAAGCCATAATAACTAGTGCTGATAGTGCCCAAATCCAACGAGGTACTTCTGGGAACCAATACTCCATGTAGATTCCTGCTGCTGTAATCTCGGCCATACATGTTACAACCCATAAGAACCAATAATTCCATCCCGTTAGGAAGCCAGGCAACGCACCTAAATAGTCACGTGCATATTGACTAAAAGATCCTGCAACCGGTTTTTGAATCGCCATCTCACCAAGTGCCCTCATAATAAAGAACATAATCATCCCAGCAAAGGCATAACCCAGAATAATCCCCGGTCCTGCAAGCTTAATCGCAGTTGCTGACCCTAGAAACAGACCAACCCCAATCGCTGCTCCTAGTGACATCAGCGTAATATGTCTTTCTTCTAAACCTCTTTGTAATTGATTTGGATTTTTTTGCATAGTCTACCCCCTATTTAGTTTAAATCTCCTATTTCCCTTTTACTCTAAAAAAGTTACAATATTATTCGAAATAAAACCTACTGTTTATATTTAAATAATATCCTCCTATTCTTTTTACGAATGATAGCGTTTACAATGTCTTTTAATCTAATAAAAGTTAAAACTTTGTGAAATTAATATAACATATCTGTGAACATTTTATATTGTAGAATAAATACAAATTTATTAAAAAATTATTGTCTTAAATAACAAATACGTTACATTGTGCACAATCTCATTGATAAAGGTGGTAATTTATGAAAAATGATCCGTTTCGCGCCAGTTTTGATAGTCTAGAAGAATTTGCAGATATGGTAAGTGAGGTTTTACATTGTCCGATAACCATAGAAGACGCGAACCATCGTCTCCTTGCCTACAGTACCCATGATGATCGGACCGACCCGGCAAGGATTGCCACAATCATTGGCCGCCGGGTACCGGAAAAAGTGATCAATTCCTTATGGAAGGAAGGGGTCATTCCTTCCTTGTTAAACAGCCGTGAACCAGTAAGGGTTAAGACGGTAGATGAGATTGGGCTAGGCAATAGGGTTGCTGTATCCATTTGGAAGAATGATGAAGTACTCGGCTTCATTTGGGCGTTAGAGATTGAAAAAACACTAGGCGACGAAGAAATGGATTGTTTGAAGCGAGCGGCGGACGCAACCAAAAATAAATTGATTCAACTGCAAAATCGTAAAAATAAAAAAGAAGAACAGTATCAAGAGTTTTTCTGGCAGCTGTTAACAAGTCATCTTTCTTCCAATGAAGAAATTATAAATAAGTTTCATGCGTTGCAAATTTCGCCACCTACACTATTTGGTGTTGCCGTTTTTCAATTTTCAAAGGAATTAGGAAGAGAGGATGAAAAGCAGATAGCCTATCTGTTAAAAACAATTCAACTGCCAAAGATTTTACTGCACACCATTGACCATCAACAATTAATTTTGTTTATTGCTCTTGACGGGAACCAGCAGCCGGTGAATAAACTAAATGCATTTTGTGAGCTGTTTGTTGTTAAGATGAAAGAACGATTTGGAATTGAATCAATCGTTCAGGGCTATAGCAGTGTTTATTGTGATTTAGGAAAAGTGGAAAAAGCATACAAAGAGGCTCGAACCGTATTATCGGTAAAAAGAAAATTCCCTAGTGAAGCAACAGAAATCCATGGCTACCAAAGCTTAGGAATCTATAAGTATATTGATGTATTGATAGAAAAAGCTGGTACGGACCAGAATGAAAACTATTCTCTGAAAAGGCTTCAAGAATATGATAAAAAAAATAACACCGACCTCGTCGAAACATTAGAAGTTTTTTTAAACAAAGACAGCAATGTCCATGAAGCGGCAAATGCATTGAATGTACACACAAACACGCTAAACTACCGGCTCAAACGGATATCGGAAATCGGTGAAATTAATCTAAAAGACCCAAACCAAAAAATATCCCTCTATCTAGACCTTAAACTCGAAAAGTTCAAAAAATAATGGTGACACCTAAAAGGTGTTCACCATCTGTTTGAATATTTCAACAAAGCAAAATTTGATTTTTTTAATTTGTATGCCTTGTCATTTTTCCTTTTATAGCAAGGAATTTGTGAACGATTTGTGTAATTCCACAAATAGAATCGTATTATTTCTACTTTCTAAACAAAGAAAAATGGTTTTGAAAGGATTATTCTAAAGTCAGAAAAACTCACTAAAGACTTCCAAGGGGGATACCGATAATGATTATTGGCGTAGTGAAAGAAATTAAAAACAATGAAAACCGTGTGGCATTAACTCCAGCAGGGGTTGTTTCATTTGTACAGGCTGGACATAAAGTATTAGTTGAAAAAGGGGCTGGAATTGGAAGCGGTTTCGTTGATGTCGATTATGCTCAAGCAGGTGCTGAATTAATAGAATTAGCAGCTGATGTTTGGAATCAGTCTGAAATGATCATGAAGGTGAAAGAACCGCTTGCAAGTGAATATAAATACTTCCGTCCAGGTTTAGTATTATTTACTTATCTGCATTTAGCTGCAGAGCCTGCTTTAGCTCAGGCACTTAAAGACAGCGGTGTCATTGCGATTGCTTACGAAACAGTATCAGTTAACCGTACGCTGCCACTTCTTACACCAATGAGCGAAGTAGCTGGCCGTATGTCTGCACAAATCGGGGCACAATTTTTACAGAAGTTCAATGGCGGTAAAGGGATCCTGCTTGCAGGTGTTCCAGGGGTTAGCCGTGGTAAAGTAACCATCATTGGCGGCGGTATTGTCGGAACAAACGCAGCAAAAATGGCAATTGGTTTAGGTGCAGATGTAACGATTATTGACCTAAGCGCAGACCGTCTTCGTTACTTAGATGATATCTTTGGAAACCAAATTAAAACTTTAATTTCAAATCCTTTCAACATTGCTGAAGCAGTGAAGGAAGCAGATTTAGTTATCGGTGCGGTATTAATTCCAGGGGCAAAAGCGCCTAAACTAGTGACAGAAGAAATGGTTAAAACGATGAAGCCTGGTTCTGTAATCGTTGACGTTGCGATCGACCAAGGCGGAAGCGTTGAAACGATTGATCATGTAACCACTCACGATAACCCAACTTTTGAAAAGCATGGTGTTGTCCACTACTCGGTTGCGAACATGCCAGGAGCGGTTCCAAGAACATCTACAATGGCTCTAACAAATGCGACTGTTCCTTATGCATTGCAAATCGCGAATAAAGGTGTTGCGCGTGCAATCTCTGAAAATCCAGCATTAAAACTTGGAGTGAACGTTGCTAACGGCGAAATTACTTATGAAGCGGTAGCAAAAGACCTTAACTATGTATATGTACCAGTGGAAGAAGCATTGGAAAAAGAAATCGTATTGAACTAACCATCTTGGTACCCTCAAGTTTATCTTGAGGGTTTTTTCATAGGGGAACTTGGGAGGGAGATTCTTGAATCAACATAGTTATCGAGATACGTGGGCGGAAATTTCATTAGATGCGATTAGACATAATACGGAAGAATTCAAAAAACACATTGGGGAATGTGTTGGCCTAATGGCTGTCGTAAAAGCAGATGGTTACGGGCATGGGGCAGTCCCGGTGGCGAGAGCGGCTGTAGAAGCGGACGCAGATTACTTAGCAACAGCAATTTTGGATGAAGCCATTGAACTGCGTGAGGCTGGGATCACTCAGCCAATCTTAGTATTAGGATATACTCCTATTCGCTCCATTCGGCAGGCGATTATTGCAGGGGTTGATTTAACTGTTTTTAGTGAGGATGTCCTTGACGAAATTATTATTCAGTCCGAAGAGCTTCAAAAAACGGTTTTCATTCATTTAAAAGTCGATACCGGAATGACAAGAATTGGTGTTCAAACAAAGGAAGAAGCACTTGTTTTAGCAAACAAAGCAGTTAATTCCACTTTTGTCACAATTAAAGGTATCTTCACCCACTTTGCTAACGCCGATAGTGGGGATCCATCCTATACGCGTCAGCAATTCGAGCGATTTCGTTCGGTCATTACCTATTTAGAAGAAAACCAAATTTCTATCCCTTTAAAGCATTGCTGCAATACCGCTGGGACCATGAACTTCCCTGATATGCATCTAGATATCGTCCGTGTCGGCATTGGCTTGTATGGCCTGTATCCCGACGTGTCATTAAAGGCACATCCCATTTCACTTCAGCAAGCGATGACACTTAAAACGAAAATTGCGGGTCTTAAGAAGGTAGCCAAGTCGCAGCCGGTTAGCTACGGATGCACCTATATTCCTTCAAATGAAAGGGTCATTGCCACACTCCCAATCGGATATGCAGACGGGCTCTCTAGGCAACTTTCCAACTGTGGACAATTTCTTCTACATGAACAAAAGGTTTTGGTGGCTGGTCGCGTCTGCATGGACCAAACGATGATTGATGTAAGTAGCGTATCCTCGTGCCAGCAGGGAGATGAAGTCATTATTTTTGGTGGAAATTCTGAAGCCTTTCAATCTGTGGATGAGATTGCGCTCTTGATGGGAACGATTAATTATGAGGTTGTGTGTTTAATTGGAAAACGTGTTCCACGTATTTATACAGCGTCAGAGAACGACGTTCAACATCAAGTCCTGCTAACTGTAGACTATATATAATTCATAATAAAACAGGTCACATCAACTTGGATGTGACCTGTTTTAAAACTATAATTCTATCTTTGAAACAGGTAAAAACAACTTAATACCACGTCTATTAAACGGTAATATTTTTAAATCTGCCATTAAATGACTGATATATCCCCCCAGACAGGCATAGAAAACGCCGTTGATTCCAATTGATCCCTCTAGTTTTGAAGCAATTATCCCAAAGAAAATGACGCCCAAGATAGAATGAGTATAGCTGCGATGCGAGGTGATGGACGCTATGACGATATAAATTCCAAGCAGAATTAACCATACCTCTGATAACGAGATTCCCCCTGCCAGCACGCCAATTCCAGTGATGGTTAACATATGCTTTTGTTTAATAAGGGAAGAAACAATTATGATCACCAGACCACTACCGATACCAAACCATTTATCTACTGTGCTTCCCTCGTAAAAACTATAAAAGACCATTAGAATCCCAATAAACAATGCCGCCAGCCGAATCACTTTATGGGATAGGGTAATTTTACCGCGTAGCTTTCCATCAATGTCTAAATCAGGCATTAATCCCGAAACTGCTCCTAGTCCAACGAGAATCATGGTCTCAGTCGGAGAGGAATGAAAGGTGTTTGCCGCGATAAATCCTGTTGCGGCTCCAATTGCTGTATGTGCGGTACCATTCAAAGTTACATCCACCTCTATTTTCAATGTAACCTTTATCATACAACAAAACATTTGTTCCGATTAGAAGTTTCCTGTAAAATCCTACTATTATCCTATGAAAAATATCACTTCCCTAAATATTTCTCAAGAAACTCCGCCATCTCCGAGTAGGAATTTAGTTTATTTTTTAGCTTCATCATCGTATGTCCTTCCTCTTCGATGCGAATATACTGGACAGGATGATTACGTTTTTTTAGTTTGCTAACAATTTGATCTGATTCTTGGATGGAAACACGAGGGTCATTCACTCCATGAATGATCATTAGCGGTGCTTTAATCTTATCCGCATGATTCAATGGGTCGATTTGATCAAAAAAGTCCCCATCCTTTTCAATTGTTCCATATTCCGACTCTCTAAGTTTTTTTCGCCAAGGGCTGGTTGTTTGCAGGAATGTTCGGATGCTCGACATTCCCACGATATCGATGGCAGCTGCCCACAATTCCGGATAGTGGCTGATTGCAGCCAGTACGATAAATCCTCCATAGCTTCCACCGACAATTGCTGCCTTTTTAGTGTTGATATCCCCGGTTCTTTTCAGCCATTCCATTAGAAAAATTACATCCTTTACGGCGTTCATTCGTTTTCGACCATCATCGAGATGTGTGTAGGTTTTTCCATAACCAGTGCTGCCGCGGATATTGGGGGCAACGACTGCATAACCCTGGTTTATGAAATATTGCAAAAAGGGGCTGTACACCGCACGGCTTTGGCTTTCCGGTCCTCCATGAATATAGACAACCACCGGGGCTTTGTCAGCATTACGATTGGGCTTATAGTAAAAGGCAGGTATTTGAAGCTGGTCAAAGGATGGGAACAATATTTGTTCAGGCTCAATTAGTTTTTCCTCAAGAATGGGGGTGCGCGAGATATAGGTAAGCCGCTTCGCTTGGAGAGTCTCTATGTCCACCTCCCATATATCCGGAGGATGGGCTGGTCCATTTAACACAAAGCCCAGCTTTTGTTGATTCGGTGAGAATCTGAGATTATAAATCACCCCCATGGGTGTATTCCATGTATATAATTTACTTCGGTCCAAGTCAATGAGGCAGCCTTTTGAAATTCCCCCTTCATTGACGGAAAAAGCTAATTTGTTTTTATCCTTATTCATGGCTAGGTCTTCAAGGTCCCACTCCTCTCTCTCCAGCCAGGTAAATTGTTTTGTAGATAACTCAATCAAGGCGAGACCAAAGAACTCACTGTCCTGATTGGTTAAAAAATATAGATGATCCCCTTCCTTATTAAAATGAAAATCCTTATAACTGGCTTCCCCCTCATGCTCAGTAATCCAGTCCATTTTTCCGGTAGAAAGTGAAAATACCCCTAAATCATGATCAAGGGGAGAGTTTGCTTTTTTTACTAAAAGCGATTTCCCATCTGGAAACCATTTTTCCACCATATACGTTCCGTCCTGGGTAAAAACCCGGCGAATTTCCAAGGTCTCCAGATTTTGAATATAAATATCTAAAAATCTTTGATTCCGACGGTTACTGGACCAAGAAATCCATTTCCCATCCGGTGAGCTGTCGCCAAATAAATGCAGATGTTCAGGTGAGTTGGTCAGAGCGATTTTATCACCATTCTCCTTTAATAAGTATAGCTGCTCTTTTTCATCTCCATCCGCATCCATCCCAAAAACCAAGTCGGACGTCCCAGCAATATATTTAATAAAAGTGATTCCTTTCATCGTAAAAGAGGTTTGCGCCGGCCACCTGTCCTCCCGGTCAAGCTCCCATACCTGCGGGACCCCTGTAAAATCCGAAATAAAGCTGATTTTCTTTCCCCTTGGGTCGTATTCAAAACTTTTTACCATACGAACGTGGATATAAGGGTCAATGGTTATTTCCTTCATTCCATTACCACCATTCACTATGACTTTTTAAAAAAAATGTCCCCCTTTCATTGTATTTAGCTGGGTTACTGTTCATTCGGTA
Source organism: Neobacillus driksii (assembly GCF_013409995.1). Lineage (GTDB taxonomy): Bacteria > Bacillota > Bacilli > Bacillales > Cytobacillaceae > Neobacillus > Neobacillus driksii. The sequence continues at coordinate 132,499 of NZ_JACCBX010000001.1, read as the reverse complement.
TAATTAGGTAGAAAAAAGACGATTCAAATTTGAATCGCCTTTCCTTACTCTAAAAATTCAATAAACCATTTTACACATTGATAGGTGGTTTCCCAATCCGCTAAATCCTCTACACCCCAGCATGCATAGAGTGTTCCTAGTGCAATCGCAGCTTTTAGCAATCGCCTGCAATCAAGCCCCATCTGTTCGCTGATGGTATCGACACGAAGTTTCAGGATGCTTTTTGCATCGGGCTTTGATTCTAATTGATTGATTAAAAAAGAAATCACGTCAAAATATGGGTCGCCAGCGACACCTTTTGGGTCAATGGCCATCCAGCCCTTTTTCTCAGAATAGAGAATATTTTCATGGTGCAGATCGCCGTGAAGCAGCTGGGGTCCTTCCGAAGTTTCCATTACTTGTTGAAAAAACTCCTCTGCTAACTGGACATGCTCCAATGAAATAGGACCACCTCCAGCATTACGGTAGCGTGTTAACCCCTCAAACCAGTGTGTAAGGGATGGCGTAGAGGTCCCATCAGGTACAGGTCTGCGAATGGCCTTCCAAACTTTTATGAAATTCTCTAAAACAACCATTTCATCACTTTCAGCAGAAAGCATTTTTCCAGGGACGAGTCGTTCCAGCAGCATGACGCCATTTTCAGGGTCAGACTTCAAAAGCTTTGCACACCCTTCCCCATTATAGGTTTGAAGCGTCACCATCTCATTACGAGTATCGAAGTTTGGTACTCCTAGCTTCAAAATCAATGGAGTTCCATTTGAATCCGTCACTTTTATAACGAAATTATAAGAAAGATTATCAACAGGCCCTTCACTCTTCAACTCCCACTTTTCTAGATAAGTTTCGACTCTTTGCTCTAAAGACTCTATCCAAGCCTCTCCAGCGGGGCCAAAAGCATTAATAATTTTATCCTGAAATTCACTAGAAATTTTCATAGTATGATAGCTCCTTATTTTTACAATTACCAGTCTTATTAATTCAACATTTCACCACACAACTCCTTTTTTAACACAAAAAGACGATTCGGGGGGAGCGAATCGTCTCTTTGTGCCTACTAGTTAGGCTGCTGCATTATGTTTTGTAGTATTAGTCTTAGTTGTTTTACGGATGAATGGAACCACCCAGCGGTCTAAACCATATCTTCCAGCATTGTAGCCTGCTGCTAGGATGACGAATCCTAAGAAGATATCTGTTGGGTTATGAGAAACTGTTCCTGCTAAGAAAAAGCTGAAGTTCATTACTAAACCAAAGAACATCGCTGTTGTTGTTAAACATCCTAGAAGAAGTCCTAAGCCGATTAACGTTTCGCCCCAAGGAACGATGAAGTTGAAGACATCAATATTTGGGAGGGCAAAGTGTTTTAAGAAATCTACATACCAAGCATATACCATAGTGCCATCGGGACCTTTAACTGGATTAGCCGTTGCTCCTTTTAAGAATCCAGAAGCATCAAAGCCGCCTGTTAATTTATGAAAACCAGCTGTGAACCAAGAGTAGCCAAGGTATAAACGAATAATAGTTAAAATAGCTGCAGAGATTTTATTTTCTCTTAAAAAGTTGTTAAACATAAGTCATTCCGCCTTTCAAAATTTGTTTGCTCTTTATACTTACACTATATTGGATTTTGATAGTTAATAACATGGGTATAGTGTTAAGTTCACAGTTTGTTTGAAATGTTATGGCGGAAGTTTGAACAACAAATATGGCTATTTTGATAAAACCTCTTTTAACGTAGGTATTGCCGTTATTGCTCCTACCTTAGTACATACCAACGCACCTACTTTATTACTAAAATTAATAATTTCTTTAAGTTTCTCAAAGTCTTCTATCTTAGGGTTTTCTTTTGCAAATTGGAATAAGGTTGCGCCAACAAACGCATCACCGGCACCGGTGGAGTCAATGGATTTTATTTTTACACTTGGCACAATTTCACTGTTTTCCCCATTTGACAGTAAAGTTCCCTTACTTCCCAATGTTACTGCAACTACTTTTGCCCCTAATTCGTGAAGATAGTTTGTTCCCTCAACTAGATTACCGATTCCTGTAATTAGTTTTAGCTCTTCATCACTCACTTTTACAAAATCAGCTAAGGAGATTCCCTCTTTTGCCAACGCGATAAATTCAGGTATCCTGTTTCTCCACAGATCTACTCGGTAATTAGGATCAAATGAAATAAACTTACCTTGTTCCTTTGCATTGCGTATTACATGAAAATACGTAGATTGAAAAGGGGCGTTTAATAAAGCAGTGGCAGAGCCAAAATGATGAATTGCAGCCTCATTTAGCTTATCTTTATCAATTTCTTCCTCCATTAAAAAGGCATCTGCCCCGCGATTAAATACAAAATCTCTTTCGCCATTTGCCTGTAAGGATACAAAAGCCAATGTGGTTGGATGTAAATCATCAAATACGACCATTGATGTATCGACTTGAACGTCATCAAGAGTCTTCTTTAGAAAATGCCCAAACGGGTCATTTCCAACCTTTCCACTGAAAAGAGCAGTACCACCTAATTTCGCAATCGTCGCACAGACATTTGCCGGCGCTCCCCCAGCCTGTTTTTGAAAATTTTGCCCTTCTATTAAGTTAATGTCCACATCGGTACAGAAAAAATCGATTAATAATTCACCCATGCATATAATTGATGAACTCAAGCCAAACACCATCCTTTTAAAAAATAAAGCTCTAACCAATGAACCGATTAGAGCTTCCTTACTTCACTTACTTGCTCCAAATGGAATCAAGTTCCGTTACGTTTACTTCCAACACATTTGTGGTCCCTTCATTTGAGAACAAAATGAGTTCTTGCGCTGATTCAGACGGAAACAATAAGCTTGTAATAGCAGTCTCCCCATTGTTTGCGAATACCTCAATTGAAGACGTGTCTAAAAATAACTGAAGTTTCAACCGTTGATCCTCCAACTTTAATGGGGCTTCTTGTACTGCTTGGAAGGATGCTGAAAAGCTATGCTCTCCAGAAAGTGTTCGGTCAACAAATAGCTTTTCTTCTGCTGTATTATACCCAATGACGGTTTTTTCTTCATCAGAGTGTTTTATGATTAATCCAAATTGGCTTGAATTTTCTTTTTCAAACTCAATTGTTATTTCTGTTAAAGAATGAGTTAACGGAATTGAAACACTGTTCCCTGATTCAACTGACATTTTTGGATATGATTCCGTTTCTTTTCTAATTCTACTAACCTCAGCAACAGGTTTTTGGAATAAGCGGACGCCAGCCTCAGTGGTAGCTAAAGATAGTTCTCTTGGCAACGTCATTGCACTTCTCCATGCTTCTGTTGGAACTTGATTCGCATAGCGCCAGTTACTCATCCAGCCAAGATATATACGTCTTCCATCTTGAATATCAGACCAACTCACACCTGCATAATTATCACGCCCATAATCTAACCAAAGTATCGTTGAATCGTCATAGTCATTCTCAAAAGTTTTTCCATCAAACTCGCCGATAAAATATTGTGTTCTGGAACCTTCTGCTGATTGGCCGTTATCTCCGATACTTACAATCATTACCCACTTTTCTTGTCCGCTATCCACTGGTAGTTTGAATAAGTCAGGACATTCCCAAACGCCAGCATGCGAACCTGCAGCATGCCCAAATTCACTTGCAAACTCCCATTCTTTTAGATTAAGAGAAGTATAAATCGTAATCGTTTGACCTGTAGCCAGAACCATCACCCATTTATTTGTCTCTTCATGCCAAAAAACTTTAGGGTCACGGTAATCGGTAATGTTCACGTCTGAAAGGACAGGATTGCCTTCATATTTTACCCACGTTCTTCCATTGTCCTTACTGTAAGCTAAGCTTTGTTGCTGGAGCGGTCGATCAGAATCAGGGTACGTGCCGGCACTCGTATAAATCGCAACCAATCCTGGTTGATCTTTTTCAAAAAATCCTGTGGTATTCTTCCAATCAACGACCGCGCTACCTGAAAAAATGGCACCCAGTTCATCCGGGTGTAAGGCAATCGGCAGGTGCTCCCAATGAATCAAGTCCTTACTTACGGCATGTCCCCAATGCATCGGTCCCCAGGTCGTACCAAATGGATGGTATTGATAGAACAAATGATACTCATCATTAAAAAAGACCATTCCATTCGGATCATTCATCCACTTTTCTTCCGGTGAAAAGTGAAATTGCGGGCGATACTGCTCTTTATTGGTTTGTGTCATTTTATTTAGCTCCCTTTTTTAAAATAAGGCTGTACGTTGGCAAAAGCACCTGTACAGCCTCGAGACTTTTACCGGGTATTATTGCTGATTTCGATCGTATCCTTTTTGCTTAATATCTAGCCATTCCTGTAAACCAAGTCGATCTAATTCTGCTAGATATTCATTCCATTCTTTTTCCACTCCGCCATTTGCAATCCATTCCGCACGTTTTCGCTTAATATAAGCAAACATATCCGTTTCGATAACAGAAAGTCGATCGAGATCCTCTAGGGAGAAGAATACACGTGGGTAAATATTATCGGCTTCCATATAAGGAACCATAACTTCTTTCATTAGGTTCAGTCTCCATGCTGCATCGTCTGGTTTTGTTGTCACAGTACCATAATAGCTGTCTAAAATCGCTAATGGTCCGCCGACAGATGTTTTTTCTCTTAATTCAACTGGTGCTGTACCTTCTAGTGGAAGGTGTTTTAACATTTTTGTTGCCTCATCCATACCAAAAATGTTTTGTTGCTTTTCATCACCATACGTACCCCAGTTATTTTGAACGGATTGAGATGGATTATAAAGCTGGTCAATCCACTTTGCAGTTAATTCAAGGTTTTTATTTGCTGAAGTTACCACTAAACGGGAGCGGTCAAAGCCCATTCCATTTGTTCTCGCCACATTTTGATGTCCTTCTGGGCCTTTTAATGGAGCTAATAAATCGTAATCATCGCCCATTCCAGTGATATTTCCTTTATCCCATGTGAAGTACAAACCATATTTTTTGTCTCGGCCTTTTGCTAGATACGTGTTCCAATCATGTTCAAATGCTTCAATATCGATTAGTCCTTCATTGTATAAATCATTGAACCAGCTAATCGCCTTTTTATAGCTTTCGTCAGCAGCCGTAAGTTTTACCTCACCATCATTCGTTACAACCGTGAAATCCCAGTTGTCCCCTAGACCAAATGCACCGAATAATGAATGTGGATCTTGTCCACCATCATTAATGATGAATGACATTGGAATTTCATCCGCTTCGCCATTACCATTTGGATCCTGTGTTTTAAACGCGATTAATACTTGTTTTAACTCTTCCGTTGTTTTCGGAACTTCTAATCCTAATTTATTTAACCATTCCATATTAATCCAAGGGAATGCGTCGACGGAGTGGATACTTTCTTTTCCTTCACCTAACTCCTCAATCCAAGGGAATGCATAGATATGGCCATCAGGCGCAGTCATCATTGCTTTGTATTGTGGTGCTTTTTCAAGGACAGCCTGTAGGTTAGGCATATACTGAATTAAATCCTCAACTGGTACAATCACTCCATCCTTCGCATGCTTTAATAGTTCATAATCGCTGAAACCGGCATTAAAGATAGCATCTGGAAGCTCACCACTCGCGATCGCTAAATTTCTTTTTTCATTAAAGATATCCGTGGTATAGTTTCTCCAATCAATTTTAACACCCGTTTGATCTTCTAAGCGTTGAAAAATTAACTTGTCATTTGGATTCTCTGGAGCTAATGGTGAACTAGATGTCATAATCTTTAAGGTTTTTTCCTCTTTTAATGGGAAGGTTACATCTTTTAGCCCATAATCCTTCGAAGAGAAACTTTCACTGCCGCCGCTTTTACTCGTACATCCAGTTAATAGTAACGAACCTGACAGTAATAGAGCAGAAGCGGTTGTAAACACTCTTTTTTTCATCATAAACCCTCACTTTTTTGTATTATTTTAGTGAACCAACCATTACTCCCTTTTCAAAATACTTTTGGAAGAATGGGTACATAATCAATAACGGTAAACTTGCAATCACAATCGATGAATAACGAATCATCTCTGAAATCCTCATTAGCTCGTTCCTCGCCTCAACATCCGCTACCATTCCTGGCTGTACTTCGTTTTGTATTAAAATCGAACGCAATACTAATTGCAATGGATGCAATTCTCGATCATCCAGGTACATCATCGCATCGAAGTAAGCGTTCCATTGTCCAATGAATGCATAAAGAGCTAGAACAAAGATAATCGGTTTAGATAAAGGTAAAATAATTTTAAAAAAGATTTTTAGATCCGAGGCACCATCGATTCTTGCTGCTTCCTTCAGCTCATTTGGAACCGCTTTAAAATAGGTTCTGGCAAGAATAATAAACCAGACATTAACAGCACCAGGCAGGATAATCGCCCAAATTGTATTCAGCATCCCTAAATCACGAATCACAAAATAAGTCGGGATTAATCCTCCTCCAAAAAACATGGTAAATAAGAAGAAAACCATAAATACTTTTTTTCCAACTAAACCATCTACCGATAACGTGTATCCGGCAAAAAGGCAAACAAGAACGGTCACAATCGTAAATCCAGTTGAATAAAGAAGTGAATTTATAAATCCTCTCACAATGGTGTCATCCGTAAAGAGTCGCGTATAACCTTCTAATGACCAATCAGAGGCATTTAACGATAGTCCTTTTCGAATGATTGCATTCGGTTCTAGGAAAGACGATAAAAAGACATATAATAGTGGCCCCACAATAGCAAGAACGATAATTGTTAGTAAAATATTATTGGTCAAAAGAAGAACTCGGTCGCCTTTTGGATGTTTGATTTGGTTGTTCATACCTATCCTCCTTCCTTAAACGAGTCCTTCGCCTTCGTTTAGTTTCTTAACCACTTGATTGACAACCCCAAGTAAAATTACATTCACAACGGCATTAAATAATCCAACTGCGGTTGCAAACGAATAATCCCCTGCTAGCAGCCCTCGTTTATAAACATAAGTGGCGATAATTTCTGATGATGGCGAATTCATTGGTGTTTGCAATAAATAGGCTTTTTCAAAACCGATTCCCATAATTCCTCCAGCCGCTAAGATAAACAGTACAGCCATCACTGGCTTTAGCGTTGGAAGATCAATATGCCAGATTCGTTGAAGAAGTGATGCCCCGTCAAGTGTCGCTGCCTCATGGAGCTGCGGATCAACGTTCGCAAGTGCGGCAACATAAACGATCGAAGCCCAGCCTGCACCTTGCCAAACTCCCGACCAGATGTAGATGGATCTAAAATAATCCGGGTCAGACATGAACGAAATCGGCTTATCTAGAAATGTTGATAACAATGCATTAATAGGTCCAACCGGTGATAGAAAAAGAAAGACCATTCCCGAAACCACCACTACTGATATGAAATGTGGTGCATAGAGGGCTAATTGAATATTCTTTTTCACACTCGATTTTCGGAGTTGGTTTAACATAAGAGCCAATATAATAGGAATAGGAAATCCTATCAAAAGTTCAAAGGAACTTAGCTTAATCGTGTTCATTAGTATTTCGATGAAATTAGGCGACGTTAGGAAACTTATAAAATGTTTAAACCCTACCCACTCACTGCCCGTAATCCCCCGAATCGGACTAAAATCCTTAAAGGCAATCGTCGCCCCGTATATGGGGATGTACTTAAAGATAATTGTAAGAATAACGGCAGGAGCAATAAGCAAATAAAGAATGTAGTTCTTTTTAATATAAGTAAGGTTCTTGCTTAGTTTTGTTGGTGCTGCTGGTTTACTAACGGGTATGGTTTGCTCTGCTTTTACTAATTCTTCCACTCTCTTACCCTCCTATTCAGATAATCTGTTGAAAGCACTTTCAACCTGGGTTAAATATAACAAAATGGGGAGAAATAAGAGTTTAATATTTTTGGTTATAACAGTTTAAAATTTTCGGAAGTTTGACATCGCTTTCAAACTATTTTTTCGGTAAGATAGGATGGAGAAAGGATGTGGGATATGCCGCCATATAAAGCTAGGAGTGAATCTTTGATATTAAAGGTTTTACGTATTTTGAACAAACGAATGAAATTAACTGAAGATGATCAGAGGTACTACCAAAACCAAGAGAAAGGTTTTCAAGGGGAAGTACAGTTTGATGTCTTGACGGAGAAGCTCCAATGTAGCTGCCATATCTTGAACGATTTGCAGCTGGAGCATAACAAGTCTAGTTTTCAACTGGATTCATCCCTCCTATTTCAAGAGACTTATTCCCTCTTTGATGTAAAAAATTTCGAAGGCGAGTACGTTTATGGTGATGAATATTTTAAAACACCAAGCGGACGAGATATCCAGAACCCGCTTGACCAACTGAAACGAAGTAAGTTACTGCTAAGCAATCTTCTTCAATCGTTAGGAAGTAAACTAACCGTTGAAGCATACGTTATTTTTATTAACCCCCAGTTTACGTTATATCAAACTCCACCTGACTTGCCTTTTATACTTCCAACCAAACTGGACAGCTTTATGAAGAAAATAGACCAGAAGCCTTCACTGCTCAATAAGTCGCATGTAAATCTAGCGGACAAGCTCATTTCATTGCACCAAACAGTGCCACCCAAAATCCAGCTTCCTAACTATAGCTATGAGACGTTAAAAAAAGGGGTAACCTGCTGCAATTGTGACTCATTTTCAGTGACGATAGTTGGGAAGAAATTGATTTGTGGTAAATGTGGAGGCGAAGAACTGGTAACAGTCGCCGTAATGCGCAATGTAGAAGAGTTCAAGCTTCTGTTTCCTGAGCGAAAAATCACGACAAACGTTATTCATGAATGGTGTGGCGTAGTCGATTCCAGGAAAAGAATAAGCAGAGTTCTGGGAAAGAATCTTAAAATTACAGGTCTTGGTCAATGGGCCTTTTATAAATGAACGTAGCATGAATTTATTTTTATCCTTAAGACTCTGTCTTAAGGATATTTTTATATTCTAGGTATTTTGTAGATTGATTGGAGACATATCTTATTGCTACCTTTGGGTTTTGGCACTCAATACTTTTTTGTTGAGGACAAATCCTCTCTGGGCACTCATTAGTTTTGTCCTCAATCCCCCTTGTTGAGGACAAATCCTCTTTGGGTACACTTTAGTTTTGTCCTCAATACCCATGATTAAGGACAAATCCTCTCTGGGCACTCATTAGTTTTGTCCTCAATCCCCCTGATTGTGGACAAATCCTCTTTGGGTACTCTTTAGTTTTGTCCTCAATCCCCCTGATTGTGGACAAATCCTCTTTAGCTACTCTTTAGTTTTGTCCTCAACTCCCCTTGTTGAGGACAAATCCTCTTTGAGCACTCGCGTGTTTTGTCCTCTATACCCCTGATTGTGGACAAATCCTCTTTGAGCACTCATTAGTTTTGTCCTCAATACCCTTGATTGAGGACGAATCCTCTCTTGGCACTCATTAGTTTTGTCCTCAATCCCCTTGATTGAGGACAAATCCTCTTTGGGCACCCATTGGCTTTGTCCTCAATACCCCTGATTGTGGACAAATCCTCTTTAGCTACTCTTTAGTTTTGTCCTCAACTCCCCTTGTTGAGGACAAATCCTCTTTGAGCACTCGCGTGTTTT
>NZ_JACCBX010000001.1:0-122833 GCF_013409995.1 Neobacillus driksii | reverse complement strand
TTGTCCTCAATACCCCTGATTGTGGACAAATCCTCTTTGGGCACTCATTAGTTTTGTCCTCAATACCCCTGATTGTGGACAAATCCTCTTTAGCTACTCTTTAGTTTTGTCCTCAACTCCCCTTGTTGAGGACTAATCCTCTTTGGGCACGCGCGTGTTTTGTCCTCAATACCCCTGATTGTGGACAAATCCTCTCTGGCACTCATTTGTTTTGTCCTCAATATCCCTTGTTGAGGACAAATCCTCTTTGAGCACTCGCGTGTTTTGTCCTCAATACCCCTGATTGAGGACAAATCCTCTTTGAGCACTCGCGTGTTTTGTCCTCAATACCCCTGATTGTGGACAAATCCTCTTTGAGCACTCATTAGTTTTGTCCTCAATACCCCTTGTTGAGGACTAATCCTCTTTGGGCACTCATTAGTTTTGTCCTCAATACGCCTTGTTGAGGACTAATCCTCTTTGGGCACTCATTAGTTTTGTCTTCAATACCCCTTATTGAGGACAAATCCTCTCTGGGCACTCATTAGTTTTGTCCTCAATACCCCTTGTTGAGGACAAATCCTCTTTGGGCACCCGCCTGTTTTGGCCTCAATCCCCCTGCTTAAGGACTAATCGAGCGGTTACATGAAAAGTATTGTCCTCAAGAATGCGTATTCACTAGAATTCATGCTCACATACATAGCAAAAATCCTCTAGCTTCCAAACTAGAGGATTACTTTTTGATATCCTTTAAACCATTATTAATCTTCTCGACAGCTATGTTTGCGGCTTCTTCGACATTTTTTCCTTCCTGCCCGACATCTTCAAATAGATCCTTAATCGCTTCGCTGATGACTGGATAGGCTGGAGTTACTGGTCGACTTTTCGAGTAGTTTTGGTCTTGTTGGACAAAGATATTTTTGGGATATTCATTGAGTTCAGGAAAGTCTTTAGCTACGGAATATCTTGCAGGTAAGTCACCCGAGATTTCGACGAACAATTTAGAACCCTCATACCCTGTAGCGAATTTCACAAATTCCCACGCTTCCTCCGGATACTTTGTTTTGGATGATATCCCAAGTGCCCAGCCGCCATTCGGGACCACTTGATGTAGCCCCTTTGGCAGCGGGGCAACTCCAAAATCTTCTCCTAGCACAAAACCAGGAGTTTGCTGCAATTCCGATATCGCCCAAGAGCCCAATACCGTCATCCCAAGCTTATCTGTTTCAAAAGGAGTCGGAGGCATTTCAACCGTCGCTACTCGATGCTTAAAATATAAATCTTGATAAAATTGCAAGGCTTCTAATGCTTCTTTAGAATTGAGATACCCCTCTGCGGTTGATCCATCTGGACTAATTACATCTGCTCCAAACTGCCAAAGGATCGGCATTTTAAAATAAGCAGGACCTTCTCCGACATTAAATCCTTGCGCCGGGTCTACTCCTATCACACCTTTTGCAGGATTGTTGATTTTTTTAGCAATCTCCAGCACTTCATTCCACGTCAATGGATTTTCAGGATTTCCTGAAGGAAAAGGGATTCCAGCGTCCCTGAAAATATTCATATTGTAAAATAAGGCAATGCTCGATTCTACAATGGGCGCAAGGTAAATTTCATCTTTATAGGTTAACCCCTTTAATACTCCTTCAGGAATATCTTCAATATTCCCTTCCGCTTTCATATAGGAATCAATCGATAATAGCGAACCAGAATTTGCATAAAGAGCCAGGTTAGGACTATCAATCGCCATAATATCGGGATGGTTTCCTGCCGCCAGTTCGGTACGCAATCTTAATTCGTATTCACTTCCCCAGTGCATCGATTGCATATTAATCTTAATAGTGGGGTGCGTTGCTTCAAAAGCAGCAACCATCTCTTCGTAGGCCTGATTAAACGCTGGATTTGCTAGATTCCGTAAAAAAGTCAGCTCCACTCGTTTTGGCGGTTTCTCTTTATCTGGACTTTTACCTGATAAAGTAAAAAAGCCAAATCCCACTAAACCCAAAAGAATGATGAGTGTTAACCATTTCTTCACCTAAATGCCCTCCTTCCTACAAACCCACCTATTCCCCTATCGAGTTGCGAAATTCTACAGGTGTTTGTCCAACATGTTTTTTAAAGACCGTGCTAAAATATCCGGAGTTTGAAAACCCAACTAAGTTACTGACATCAATGATTTTCAGCTGTTTATCTTTAAGCAATTGTTTGGCTTGTTTCATCCTCAAATTAACCAGATAATCACTGAAGTTCTGACCGACTTGTTGTTTGAATGTTTCCGATAAATGGGCACTATTAATGTGAAACAAAACGGATAAGGTGGTAAGGGATATTTCACTTGCATAATGCTGGTCCAAATAATGGCGGATACTATCGATTAGCTTCTTATTAGAAAAACGAGCAAGACGCACTCTTTCAATAATTAATGAGGCTAATTGAATCAAGTCCTCTTTCACTTTATGTTGAGAATAAAGCTTCCATATATTTTGTTGGCAATTCCAGATCGTATTTTGAATGTCCTTGGTCTCGACATCATACTTTTTAGCTAATGAACCCAGCATAAATAGCACTTGATTAGCCGCAAAGGAAAATGACATAACCGAACGTCCTTCTGTCCCCTCAAGTACAATCTGCAGGTTATCTTTAAACGCTGCAAAATCAACATTTTCAATGGAATTGGTTATCCTTCTCTCAAAATCCGCAGAAAAGTCAAACACTTCTTCGCTTGCAGCAGTTTGATCGATAATCTGTGACTTTGATCCAAGTTGACTTTGGCTCCAAGCAAGTAAACTGGATATATATCCGCTCCTATATTCTGAAAGTCCATTTACAATGGTACCAATACCAATGACTGTTTCTAATTTTAATAGCTTGTTAACAGTTTGTTGAAGTTGCAAAACGAAATGATTGGTCGTTGAAGAATTGGAATCAACCAGGTGTAAAAATTGAACCATATTAGGATAGCTTGGATCCGTAAACACATAGGTCGCATTTTGCTGTTGCGCGATTTCCTTACACAACAATTGAAATGGAATCCTTAGTTCCTCTAGCCGGGCGGGATCGTGGCTTTCTCTAATTTCCACCGTTAAAAACTGTACTTTTACATTTTCATTAGCCAATTCTTCCAGCTGAAGCTGCTTAAGCCTTTCCATTACAATTGGAAGTTGTAATCGTTCTTCTTTTGCTAAATGAAGGATAAATTGTTCCTGTAATTCTTGCAAGTGAGAATGAACGAGTTGGCTCATTTGTGCGATTTCAACCTGTTTTCTTTTCTCTTCCTCTATTTCTTTCCGTATCTTCCTCAATGATTCTACTAATTCATCAGGTGCCACAGGTTTCAATAAGTAGTCTTTAACGCCCTGTTGCAGTGAATTCCGCACATAATCAAAATCGGAATAACCTGATAAAACGATGACTTTTACATGGGGAAACTCTTGATGACAGCGTTTGGCTAATTCTACTCCATCCATAATAGGCATTCTCATATCGGTTATCACGATATCGATATCCTGAGTTTGGAGGATTTCAAGAGCTTCTTGTCCATTTGAAGCCTCTTCTACAAGTTGGAACCCCTCTTCTTCCCAGTCTACTTTTAAGCGTAATCCTTTTCGAATCTGAATCTCATCATCTGTGATTAATACCTTCATCCTGTCTATCCCCCCTTTTCAAATCAATCAGCAATATAATCTTCGTTCCTTCATTTATTGTAGATTCAATTCGATAGGAAAAGTCATCGCCATAGGTAAGTTTTAATCGTCCAAGTACATTTCTTAGCCCAATGCTGTTCCCTTTGCTTTCCAATACGTGTACGGTTTCATCCGTTTGGGATAATAAATCCGAAATGAGCTCTTCAGACATTCCCATCCCTTTATCAGCCACTGATAGGCAAAGCTGACTTCCAACCACTTCAGTTTTTATAAAAATATCTGCAAACGTCTTTTCACTAAAACTATATTTCACAGCATTTTCCACAAGTGGCTGTAGAATAAATTTGATTACAGGGATTGTTACGGTTGCTGGCTCTACATCCATTTGAATCGCAATGGTGTCCTCATATCTTAACTTTAATATGTTTGTGTAACTTTTAATATAGTTTACTTCTTCACCTAACGACACAATATTGATTTTTGTATTTAGAGAATATCTCAGCATTTTTCCTAAATATACACTTACATTCATGACCTCTTTATTTTTCCCTTGAAGCGCTAAACTTCCGATAATTTCAAGCGTATTATTAAGGAAGTGAGGGTTGATTTGTAATAGTAAGGCTTTATATTCCGCATCCTTCCTGCGCAAATTGGCTTCATATTCTGTTTCAATTAAATTTTGCAATTGATCAATCGTATGTTCTGTAACATTAATGAGGTAATCTACTTCATTATTCTGAGATTTATAGTGCGGCATAAAACGTTTTGCCCCTGAAAAATCTCCCCGTTCGATAAATCTCATTGCTTTTGCTAGTTTTCCTAAAGGACTAGTAATATTGTTAGACAGAATCAGGGAAGCCACAATCGTAATGAAAAAAAGTAATACACTTGTTAGCAGAAGGTTTCGCTGTAAATGATTGGCCCTTGCGAATAAATTGGACTCTGTCACTTCACTGACTAAGATCCAATCCCCTACTGGCAGCTTTTGAAAGAAAACTAAATACTTCTCCTTCTGATAAGCAGCTTCAATTAGCCCTTCTTTGTCATCGCTAGTGGTGATTTGCTTTAAACTTTGTTTCAGGATTGAATTTGGAGTCTCTATCTTTCCTGACAAAATGTTTTCACCCCGCTGATTTAACAAATAGGTATGCTCATTTTGTCCGATAGTTATTTTATTTAGAGCAGTTTCTAGTAAAGCAGAGGGAAAATTCACCTTAATGACCCCTGCTGAAATCATCGTATTCGTATCAATGAGGGGCAAAATATAGCTATTGATTTTCTTTTGTTGCATTTCATGACTTTGCTGAAATGGATCTAAATGTGACTTAACATAGGCCTGATTATGTTGGCTAAAGTCCTGATACCAATCCGTTTCATGGAGTGAGGGATGAACGCCCCAAGTCCCGGTCCCATCCTCAAGCAGCACCGAAATCGACATCGCATTAGAATTGTTAATCATAATCGAGGATAAATCCTGTTTAAGTTGGTTCATCAATGAATTGATTTCTTCCTTCTCAGCCCCCTGTCTATTTAATCGAATCCATTCTTGCGTGGTCTGGCTAACAAGCACCTGTTTGCCCAAATCCTCTGCCTGAGTAGTGACGGAATCAACATAAAGTGAAAACTGATCCATCATTTCTATGGTCAACTCTTGAGTTTGTTCTCGAATAACAGACGTAAAAAAACTGGGAATAATAATTGATAGAATCACAAATGGAATCGTTAGCAAACATGTAAAAATAAGTAATAAGCGATTGCGTAATGAAAAAAACATGCCACCCTCCTTCAAAAAAGCAGCCCGGAAACACTTACAATTTTTTATTAATAAGAATAATTCATTATAGCACTTAAATATTGCTAGTCTCTAGTACATGCAAAACCGGGAAAAATAAGAACAATTTAGGAGTAAATTTTGATACTTTCAGGCTTCTGTGTCAAAATGAGTAGGAATATCCATTGGTAGTATCGAACTTGTATAATGATGTACCGAATTTTATAAAAATGGAGGACATAGATGATGAAAACAATGAGACTAGGAAGCAGTACTTTAGAGGTACCGGTTGTAGCAGTCGGCTGCATGCGGATCAATTCACTTGAAAAGAACGAGGCTGAAAGCTTTGTTCAAACAGCCTTAGAGCAAGGTGCGAACTTCTTCGACCATGCGGACATATACGGCGGTGGAGCCTGTGAGGAAATCTTCGCAGAGGCAATACATATGAATGCTGAAATCCGTGAAAAAATCATCCTGCAATCAAAATGCGGTATTCGTAAAGGAATGTTCGATTTTTCAAAGGAACATATTTTACACTCCGTCGATGGAATTTTAAAACGCTTGAAAACAGACTATCTGGATACGCTGCTCCTGCACCGCCCGGACGCACTCATGGAGCCTGAGGAAGTAGCGGAGGCATTTGATATCCTAGAGAGTAGTGGAAAGGTGCGCCATTTTGGTGTTTCCAACCAAAATCCAATGCAAATTCAACTGCTGCAGAAATACGTGAAGCAGCCGATTGTAGCCAACCAGCTGCAATTAAGTATTACGAACGCGAACATGATTTCCAATGGAATTAATGTAAACATGGAAAATGATTCTGCGATTAATCGCGATGGCAGTGTGCTTGATTTTTGCAGACTGAACGACATCACCATCCAGCCGTGGTCACCTTTCCAATATGGTTTCTTTGAAGGCGTATTCCTAGGCAATGAAAAGTTTCCAGAATTAAATCAAAAGATTGATGAAATTGCCGCTAAATATGAAGTGAGCAATACCACCATCGCGATTGCTTGGCTGCTGCGCCATCCAGCCAAAATGCAGCCGGTTATTGGTACAATGAACGTGGATCGATTGAAGGAATGTTGTAAAGCTAGCGAAATCTATCTAACACGCGAAGAGTGGTATGAAATCTATCGTGCTGCCGGAAACATCCTGCCATAATATAAAGCAAAGGAGTGCCGTTTGGCACTCCTTCTATTTTGTGGTGTTAGCACGAAAGGGTTAGACCCTATTCATCATCAACCTCACCATCACCAATTTCATCCTCTTCCTCTACATCCTCAAGCTTTTCCCCTTCCTCAGGCGGCTCATCCCTTCCACAACCCGTTATCGTAAAAAGAGAAAAACCTAAAAGCAACATCATCAAAAACCTCCTCAGCTTCATTCCAGTCAACCTCCTTGTATCCTTAGCATTTCCAGATTAACCAGCAATATGACAAAAACATAAAGGCAACTGACCCTAACGACCAGCTGCTTTTACTACAAAAAGAGGGTGCCCTAACTTTCTGGGCACCCTCTTTTTACTGCATTATAGAGCAACTAATTCTTTTTTCAGAGCGTCATCGATACTTACATAGTCGTGACCAAGATCCCTTGCAACTGCTTCAAAAGTAATTTCACCGTTTGCTACGTTTACTCCAAGTTTTAACGCTTCGTTTTCGGAGATTGCTTTATATACCCCTTTGTTTGCCATTTGTAAGGCATATGGAAGGGTAACGTTCGTTAATGCAATGGTAGAAGTTCTTGGTACGGCACCAGGCATGTTGGCTACGGCGTAATGAACTACACCATGCGTTTCATAGGTTGGATTGTCATGGGTTGTAATATGGTCAATCGTTTCCACGATTCCACCTTGATCGATGGCCACATCAACGACAACAGAACCTGGCCTCATCGCCTTAATCATTTCTTCTGTTACCAGCTTAGGTGCCTTTGAACCAGGAATCAATACAGCACCAACTAAAAGGTCAGCTTCTGCTACTGCCTGTGCAATATTGAATGGATTGGACATGAGTGTTTTAATGGAATTGCCAAAAATATCATCCAATTGACGTAAACGGTCAGCACTTACGTCGATAATCGTTACATCCGCACCTAATCCAATGGCCATTTTCGCTGCGTTTGTACCAACAATACCACCGCCAATAATGGTCACTTTTCCACGGCTTACACCAGGAACACCTGCGAGAAGAATTCCTTTACCTCCATTTGACTTTTGTAAAAATTGCGCACCTATTTGGGCAGCCATCCGGCCAGCAACCTCACTCATAGGTGTCAGCAGCGGCAACGTACGATTCATTGAAACGGTTTCATAAGCAATCGCAAGTATCACTTTTTCCTTAAGCGCCTGAGCTAACGCAGGTTCAGCGGCCAAATGTAAATAAGTGAATAATAGTAAGCCTTCACGGAAATAGCCATATTCACTTGAAAGCGGCTCTTTTACTTTCATAATCATATCTGACCCGGCCCATACGTCTGCCGCATTTTCAATAATTTCCGCACCAGTATTTAGGTAATCTTCATTGGAAAAACCACTGCACACACCAGCGTTTTTCTCAACTAACACTTTATGCCCTGCATTTACAAATGAAACGACACCAGCTGGAGTTAAAGCTACACGGTTTTCGTTGTTTTTAATCTCTTTAGGTACACCAATAATCATGACAATCTCTCCTTTTTTTTAAAAAATTAGATTAAACAGCCTCTTTATTCTTCAAATCATCAGATTTCTGAGGGTTCTTTTTCTTCACAATAAAATAACCAATTGATAAAAACAGCAGCCAAGGGATACCAAATTGAAGCATTATTTTGAAATCAGTAAACCATGCTGTGATCATTAAACTTAGTAGGAGGAGTCCTCCCACTATCGTTAAATACGGAAATCCAATCATTCTTACCGGCAGTTTGCGTCCACCTATTTTTTCCCACTTCCTGCGGAAAGATAGGTGAGAAACGAAGATAACTAACCAGGTAAAAAGTGAACCAAACATGGATATGCCCATCATGAAGGCATAGGATGATCCAGGCAGCAGCGCATTCACAGCTGCAGCAAGGCCGATTCCAGTCGTTGAAGCTGCCAAAGCAGTAGTTGGAACACCTTTTTTATTCAATTTACTGAGAATGGCTGGAGCAAACTTTTCAGTTGATAAGGAATACATCGTTCGTGAGGCAGCATATAGCTGTCCGTTCATGGCTGATAAAGCAGCTGTTAAAACGATAAAATTCATCACTCCAGAGGCACCTGGTATATTTAAGATTTCCATTACTTGTACAAACGGACTTTCTTCAATTCCAGCCGATTTCCATGGGACAATCATCAACATGATTGCCATCGTCAAAACATAGAAACCACTCAAACGAAATACCGTTGCTTTCAATGCTTTCGGAACAGCAATATCTGGCTCTTTTGCTTCACCTGCTGTAACGGCTACTAATTCTGTACCTAAAAAGCTAAAAAGTGAAATGAATACGGCAATCCACATTCCCTTTACACCAAACGGCATGAAACCACCATGGTCGAATAGGTTCTTAGCCCCCACACCTTCATGGCCAGAAGTTCCAAATAACACATATGCTCCAAGCAGAATAAACCCAACAATGGCACTAACCTTTATCATCGAGAACCAATACTCAAATGTAGCAAACGCATTCACACTAGTAGCGTTTACATAAATGAGGACTGCTGCAAATGCAATAATCCAAACAATCCCAGGGACTTCAGGAAACCAATACTTCATATAAATGGCAATTGCACTTATTTCAACCCCAATAGCAAGAACCTGAGCAATCCAATAGGAGTACCGGACAAGAAACCCTACCATCGGATGAAGAAATTTATCGGCTATCGTCCCAAAAGATCCTGAAGTGGGGTAGGCAACCGTCATTTCTGCCAAACAGCCCATTAATAATAAAACGATGAATGCACCTATGGTATAACTCAGTATCACACTAGGTCCAGCCGTACCAATAGCTAATCCACTTCCAAGGAATAAACCGGTCCCAATTGCCATCCCCATCGCAATCATCGAAAGCTGACCGGTTGATAATTCCCTCTTTAAACCCTCACCACTACTTGTATCCTTCATCCTAATTCATCCCCTTCTCTAACCAAAAGGCTTTGTCCGTATTTTATTTAGCAACTGTCCGCCTCAGGTGGACAGTGTCCACGTGTGGTGACAGGCACCGTGTTCGTTAAGCGACTACTTCCCGTTCGTTTTTGAATTTTTCATACTGCTTTTCTGTCATGATGGTTTTAAGGATTTGAACGACTTTCCAAACTTCTTCATAAGAGGTGTATAGGGCTACTGGTGCAAGGCGAATTATGTTTGGAGCACGAAAATCCGGAACGATGCCGTTTTCCTTTAATGACTTACAAATTCGTGCTGCTTCATTATGCTCAAGGCTCACGTGACCGCCACGGCGTGCATCTTCTCTTGGCGTGCCAATGAAGAATCCCATATCTGCCAGTTCGGTATCAATTAAATCCATTAAATATTGATTGATTTTTAGTGATTTAGCGCGAATATTTTCAATGCCTGCTTCTGTGAAAATTTCTAAAGACCCAATCAAAGGGGCAACGCTTAACACATGAGGAGTTCCAATTTGGAAGGCTCCTGCAGATTCAGCAGGTGTTAATGTATGCTCCATATCAAATTGTTTTTCTTTTTTAGAACTAAACCATCCAGCGAGTCCAGGCATTTTTCCAAAATGCCTCTTATTGACAAATAAGCCTCCAACACCGCCAGGTCCGCCGTTTAAATGTTTATAATTGCACCAAAACGCAAAGTCAACATCCCAGTCACTGAAAAAATGTGGAATTGATCCAGCCGAGTGGCAAGCGTCAAAACCGATTAAGATGCCCCTATTGTGTGCTGCTTCCGTTAAACGTTTGATGTCTAATATCTGACCGCTGCGATAAAGAACCGTTGGCAAGACGATTAATGCAACTTCGTCGGTCATTGCTTCAATAATTTCATCCTCGTTTAAAAAGCGGCCATCACGGCTTTTTACACGAATGAGATGTTCATCCGGATTATATCCATGAATCCTTAGCTGACTTTGAAGAGCATAAATATCAGATGGGAAAGTTAGTTCATCTGCTAAAATTTTTGTGCGCATACCATCTGCTTTATAAAAAGTCGAAACAAGCTGATGCAGATTAGTAGTGGTAGAACCGGTCACAATGACTTCTTTAGCAGAACCGCCTACTAACGGCGCAAGCTTTTCTCCAAGCTCCTCTGCCATAAAGAACCATGGATGGTTCCCCTGCGTCCAGCCATCAATCCCATGCTCTTTCCAATCCTCTAAAGATTCTAAAAGAGTTCTTTCTGCTCTTTTCGAAAGAAGGCCCAATGAGTTCCCGTCCATATAAATGGATCCTGGCTTTAAATAAAACTCTTCTCGAAAATGCTTAAGAGAATCTTCCTTATCCAAACCTTTCGCGTATTCTAAAGTTGCTTGAAAGTTATTTAAAAGCATTATGATTCTCCCCTTTACAGTATTAAAAACGCTTACACAAATGTATATGACATAATGTCAATATTATTATCTATGGAATATGACATTGTGTCAATATTATTTTTTTCAGAGAATTATTACTACTCGACCCCTTCCCTTTTTAAGAAAATCCCTTTATCCTAGAGATAATGAGTTGTGGAGGAATAAAAATGACTGTAGAGGATAAACGACATTTACGCTCGATTTTGACACGGCAAAAATTACTAGGAGCCGCAAAAGAAGTTTTTCTTCAAGAAGGCTTTCAAAAAGCAACCATCTCACAAATGATAAAAAAAGCTAAAGTCGGATACGGAACGGCCTATGTTCATTTTGAGGGCAAAGAAGATCTGTTAATTGTATTGATGGAAGATGTCATGGAGCGGTTTTACGAAATTGCGGAAATCTCTTTCTTACCAAAATCAAAACAAGAAGCAGAGGAAATTATTTATAAACAAGCCAATGGTTTTTTAACAATGGCAGAAGCCGAACGCGATATGATGCAGGTCTTTGAACAGGCAATTGGCGTGTCTTCCTTAATATCAGATAAATGGAAAATGATACGGGAAAAATTTATTCAACGAATTTCAAAGGACATTGCCTATACACAGAAAAATGGGTTAGCTCGAGCGGAATTAGATCATGAAATTGTGGCACGGGGTTGGTTTTTTACCAATGAAATGTACCTGTGGGAGATTGTCAGGAACGAACACCATACATCAGTTGAAGAAATAGCAAAAACAATTACCTCGATCTACGTCGCAGGACTGTATATCTAAGGCAGGAAGAAGAACGTACCTATCACTCAGGTGGTGACAGGTACCATTTATACATCACTGTATATTTCTGATTCATGCTTCTTCCTCTATTTCTTCTACTATCTCTTCTTCTGAGTCTGTTTGTTCTTGTTCTTTTTCTGCTTGTATTCTTGTGATTTCTCCTGTTAGTTGTTCGAATGCAATTAGTCGATAGTGGGCGCAAGCTAGCAGGTCGTCAATGATTTCAATGAATTTTTCATAGGGAACTCCATTTTTGCTGCATTCGGTTATTAGTTTAAAGAAGTCTTTTTCAAATAAATGATACCGTTCTTTAAATGTTTTCGAATCCATGGTTAGAAAATACTCATCCTCAACGACAAATTCGTTAAACACTTTCTTAGTTAACCGTTTTTTTGTAACCTCTATATCTTGTTTATCTTGATCTTTGTCATAATGGGCTTCGTCCTCATACTCGGAGCAAAGCGTGTCATAGATTTTCTCCAGCAGCTCGGTCGGGTTTAGATATTTCAACTCTTCCACAAAAATCACCCCTATTTATATAGTTACCCAAAAAAGGAAATTTCCGACACTTGGATTAAACCAAAACCTTTTGTTACCGAATTTTCTACTTCCCCCTGTTTTTGGGCACAATCCCGCCTTCCCACATCTAATAAGATGCAAGAAAAAAGCGCATGCAACATGCTGCATGCACTTTTTTTATAAATCTCCTAAACATATACGCCTTCTTCAAACTTTTTTGTTAGCGTTGGCCAGAAGTCTTTATTCGCTTCGATTAAATCATCGAGAATTTTTTTTGCCACAATCGCAGATGGGATCGTCTTATTAAGAATAAATGCTTGTAATGCTTTTTCATAAGAGCCTTCTGTGATGGCTTCTACTAAGATTTTCTCAGAAGCAAGCTGAGTATCAATCATCGCTTTGTGGAAGTATGGAATTTCTCCCACATATTCAGGTACTGGACCTTTGCACTTTATCAATGACCTTGCTGATTTCACCGGAACGGGAAAAGATGATCAGTAGATTATACTTTTGGATATTTATTATTGAAAAAGATCGCTCTGCTATCGCTTGTAGAAGTGTTTGAAACATAGTAACCAAATAACTCAAGTTTTTTTGCCAGATAGTTTGAAAATAAAGTAGAGAATCCGGCGCCATAGAAATAAACCATTTTATTACGCTCAATTTCATATAAAAAACCTTCTATATTCTTTTCCCCGGTTGCCTCAAAAGTGAGCTTGAAGTTTTTACTAAACTCCTTCAGGTTTTCCTCGTAAGGTCCGTGAATGCCAGCAACAGACTCTGATTCTGAATCAATCATTTTCGTTACTTTTAGACCTAAGTTATACGTAATTTCACTATATCCACTAAAACCGAGCTTTTTGCAAACTCGAATGATTGAAGTCGTCGAAACAAAAAGATCACTGGCCGCTTTTCGGATACTTAGCTGTTGGCTTTTAAACTTTTTTTGAATCAGATAGGACAAAATATCTTTTTCCGATTGATTCAGGTCCTTATCATGTATGTAATCTAAAAAAACCTTTTCTGACTGTTCCATTTCCCAACCTCAACCCTTAACGCTACCCCAAAATGATCTGCCCCGTAAAGGTTAGACACCATTCTAACATATACAGGGAATTTTTTATGGCTAAGTTTAGTGCGGAGGATAAATCAGCGGCTGTTCATAGCTACTTACAAGGCAATGATAGTTATCGTATGATTGGGGCATCCCTCCTTGAAGAAAGAAACAAAGAAAACAAAAACCGTCAAAACGATCAAGCTTACAAAGCTTGACCGTTTTTCATTGATTCATAATCTTATTTCTTTGCCATTTCTATTGCCATGTCCAAAACCGCTCCACCGTTCATGGTTCCATAAAGAATGGAATCAATAACCGCAACGGGAATTCCCTTGGGTTCTGCCTCACTTTTCACCTTATCAAGGGCATAACGAGCCTGTGGTCCTAACAGAACAACATCCGCTCTATCTAGTTCATCATAGATTTCTGTTGCTGGCAAAGCGCTGATATTAGCCTCAATTCCACGTTCCGCAGCGATCTTCTCCATTTTGCTAACCAGCATACTTGTTGACATACCTGCAAAGCAGACTAAAATGATATTCATCTTTTGTTCCTCCTATTTCTTTAATAGCGTAAAGAGTTTTTTCAGCAAGTCCTTACTTATGTTCTTAAAGGGAGAACTCTCAACCCTCACAGCGGTACCGAAATGATATTCAGGGGCACTGGTCGCTTCCATGATTTCCTTAATATTTTCAAAGTTCAAGCCCCCTCCAACCAATATCTTGATATGACCGGAGTGAAGGACCATGTTTCGGATGATCTCTCTATTCTTACTCAAGCTTCCTTTCCCGCCTGATGTCAAAATTCTATTTATGCTTTTATAGTGTGAAAGAATTTTTACTCCTTCCACTGGATGTTCTAGTTCATCGATTGCTCGATGAAAGGTAACCTCTAGACCATATGCAGCTTCTAAGAGTCTGTTAAGGCTTTGTTCACATATTTGATTTTTTTCATCAAGAGCGCCAATCACGATACCATTGGCTCCTAACTCCTTGGCCATTTTAATGTCCTGCCTCATCATCTCAATCTCTTCATCCGTATAAACAAAGGATTGTGAATGCGGTCTTATAATCACATTGACCGGGATGCTGACAGATTCGATCACAGCTTTCATGAGCCCATAACTTGGCGTTAATCCGCCTTCTGATAGAGCACTGACAAGCTCAATCCTATCACCTCCATAGGCTTCAATCTTCTTTGCATCCTCACAAGTAGCCGCAATAAGCTCAATCTTCACTGCATCTCCAAATGAATCAGCACGTTTTTCCTCTTGATTCTCAGCAATATTCTCACTCATGACGAAACGCTCATTTTCCCTTTTGAATTCTTGCTATCAGAAACACCCGTTTCTTCGGCTACCTTTTTCTTGTCCATCACGGCAATGAACGGGAACCAAATGAGCATAACGATGACGATATCGACAAGTTGAAGCAACGCACCTGACCAATGTCCTGTTATCAGGAATCCTTGGATTAAAGGTGGTGTGGTCCATGGAATGATTACTCCTGTCGGTCTAGCGACAATTTCGAGGGCCATCAGAGTATAGTTAAGGATAGTAATAACGATTGGTCCAAGGATTAACGGAAGCATCAAGACTGGATTTAGAACCACAGGCAGCCCAAACATGATCGGCTCATTGATATTAAATAACCCAGGTGCCAGTGACATTTTTCCAAGTTCCTTATACTGCTTTGACTTTGCGTTGTATAAAAGCACCAAGACAACCGCAAGCGTTGCACCTGCACCGCCAATCCAAATCATATCAAAGAACTGCTCGGTAATGATATTTGGTGCTATTTTCCCAGCTTCGATTGCAGCCAAGTTTTCATCCTGAAGCGGTACCCAGAATGGTCTCATGATTCCATTTACTATGGTTCCGCCATTTAACCCCAAACACCAGAGAAGACTTATGGCAAATACCGTTCCGATGGCACCAAAAATATTATTAGCCACCAAACTCTGCATTGGCAATGAAACTACTTGATAGATAAAATCATGGATATTTTCGTATGGTGTTTGCAGGAATAACAATCGGATTAAAAGCATAACAACAATGATGACAAAGCCCGGCAGAAGTGCCGAGAATGCCCGTGAAACCGCTGGTGGCACACCATCAGGCATCTTGATGATGATTCCTTTTTTAATAAAATAATTGAACATTTCCGTTACCACTATCGCCGTAATTATTGACACAATAATTCCGTTTGTACCGTACCAGCCGCCAATTGTGATGACCTTTTCCACCACGTGGCTCGTCCCATCAATGTCAATCGTCGTGGTAATCGGTGTTAACAGGATAAAGCCACTAATAGACAACATAGAAGCCGAGAAGGCATCAATCCGATACGATTGTGCGAGTTTATAAGATATAGCTGCGACAATAAAGATTGACATGATATCATAGGTTACCCGTTTTGGAAGAATGATAAATTGATTAAAAAATTCTCCAAAGAGTTTGACCTGCAGCTCCTGCCAGCCTGGTGCAGGGAAATCTTGGATAATGATAAAGATCGAGCCGATAATTAAAAATGGAATAAATGAGATAAATCCGTCTCTGATTGCAGCAAGATGTCTTTGCCCAGCTACCCTTGTTGCCGCAGGTAAAAGCTTGGTCTCAAGGAATCTTTGAATTTTCTCCATATACTACACCCCTTTTATACAATTAGGGATCTAAAATCCCCGAATTCATCTTAAACCCTGACTTTCTATTAAACTGGACTTGTAATCCTCTTAGTATAGGCTTCTAGCCATTCTTCCGATGCCGGTTCGTATAAAGTTTTGTCTCCTATTGGATAGGCAACATACACCATTGGCCTTTCTTCTGCGGTGGAGGCGACAAAGGAGAACTCCACATTCGTACCGACTCCCCACTCACCACAGTTGTTCATGGCAATCACCGACATGGCTCCCGCTTTTCCACTTTTCTCTGTCAGATAGCGGGCAAACTGATACACTACACGCTCGGCAGCAGCCTGAGGATGCATGCCCTCCCTCATCAGCCGGACCACTTCATAGGATACACAGCCCTTCATCAGATCTTCGCCAAGCCCGGTTGCCGAAGCTCCGCCTATGTTGCTGTCAACGTAGAATCCTGATCCTGATAGCGGGGAATCTCCCACTCTTCCTCGTTTTTTCATAAAAAGTCCACTTGTGGATGTGGCGGATGCCATCTGTCCCTTGGAATCAACGGAGACCATTCCCACCGTATCATGGCCATCGTAAGGGCTCAGATTTTTCTCACGAATCTCTTTAACCCGCATTTCCCAAAGTTTTCTTGCTCTTTCTGTCAGCATATTCCTTCTTTGAAAACCATTTTTATGGGCATATTCCTCGGCACCATTTCCTACAAGGAAGGTATTAAACCGTTCTTCACTCAGTCGTCTTGCGATGGACACCGGGTTTTTATAGTCCTTTATCCCAGCTACAGCACCGATTGAAAGCGTATCTCCATCCATAAATGCGGCGTCAAGTTCAACCTCGCAGTTTTCATTCGGAAGCCCGCCATAACCCACTGATTTATAAAGGGGAAAATCCTCTACCATCCCTACGGCTATCTCCACTGCATCACCTGAACTTCCGCCTTCCTTCAGCATGTCACTAGCGGCTTCCACACCTTCTTTCGCCATCCGCCAGGTCGCAATAATACCCCACTTCACCTTCATCCCTCCTTATTTCTCCTCTAATTTTCTATACAAATGAAGCATTTCACCGATTAATGTTTGAGATAGTATGGCATTCATTAAATGATCCTGTGCATGAACCATAATGATTGAGTATTTTGATTTATTCCCTTTTGATTCCTCCACGATCAAACCCGTTTGGGCATTATGCGCCTTTGCTAGTGACGTTTTCGCTTCATTCATAAGATTTTCTGCTTCTTGAAACTTCCCTTCTCTTGCACATTGAAGAGCACTCAACATCATGGATTGGGCATCACCTGCGGATGCGATAATCTCAAATGCCGTTTGTTCGACTTCTACCACTAGCTTCACCTCCTTGACAAAAAATAGATTAGGTCTTACTTACCTTTTATTATAATTTTCCATCCTGTTCCTTCTCCAATAAACATTTTCCTATCAAATAGGAAAATGTTTATTGAAGGAATTACGGAAACAAAATGGCAAAAATGCTGAAGACAACAAAATCCCGGCACAAAAGCCGGGATTACTATGCCTCATAAGATAAAATTCGTGAGATAAAATCATTATAATTTTCAGATTTGATTAAGTATTGGACTCCTTCCGGTTTTTCAACGATTTCAATAATATGCTTATATAGTTCATTTAATTTTTTTCTGTCACTTTCCTTAAGGGCAAACATAAACACAAGCTGGACCTTGTTTTTTCCCCACATCATCGGCTTTTGCAGGATCGTTACTGCAATGACCGTCTCATACGCATTCATAACAATCGGATGCGGTATTGCAAGAAGATTCCCAAAAGACGTAGAAGAAATCTTCTCCCTTTCCATCACCAGGTTGACATATTCCTCTGGCGTATACCCCTTTGTAGAGAGCTGATTCCCAAGATATTTAATAACATCCCATTCATCCTTAAACATGTTGCCCTTAAAGAAAAGATCCTTTCTGAAAAAATAATTAACATCATTCAAAAACCGGGATCGCCCGATATCATTTCCATAAAGATATAAATGTTGATTAATCTTTTCAATATCCTTCTGATCAAGGAATGGTGATACCTCAATCACTTTGATGTCCATTTCATATTCAAACTTAACAGTAGAAAGGATGAGGTCTGGCTCCTGCTTCTGCAGCTTATCCAACTCCATAAAGGAAAATGTTCCAAGAATCTCAATCTTGTCTTGATACACGGAATACAGTTTTGACTTCAACAGCTCACTTGTGGTGTAACCCGTCGGGCAAATGAGGGCAATTTTCCGTTTGATGGTTTGGTTGCCATTAAGACTATCAAAGGCTGCACCGAGATGAAGAGCAATAAATCCAATCTCGTCTTCCTTTATGACTAGTCCCGTTATTTTGTAAAATTCCTTCGAAACAAAAACAGCAAGTTCAAAGATAAATGGATATTTAATTTTTAGCTCATCCAGTAAGGGGTTCCGCAACAAAACATGGCTGTTGACCCTTTCAATCATTCTTTTGGTATGTAAACATAATCCGATAAAGAGGTTGTCGTCTTCTATAAAACTGATGCCGAATTCCCTGTTAATTGAAGCAATCAGCGCCTCCGTAAGGCTTGCTATCTGAGGGTCGATAATCCCCTCAAGTTCTTTTTTCTCCTTATATCTATTTTTAATGATGCTTTTCCCTAAGATAAGGTAAGAAATATAGATGATATCTCCTCGAGGGAATTTGACCCCAAACGCATCTTCTAACTGGCCACAAAGCTCTTCAGCCATTTTATATTCCCGCATTCCCAACACCTTGTCCAATTCCACTTCCATATCCAGGATATTTTCACTTTTAATCCTGTCAATGGTAATCGCAATATGGATGACTAGATTGACCACGGCCATTTCATTGAGATGAATGCGATAGTTCTCCACCGCCTGCATGAGCTTTCTCTGAATAAGAGTTAAGTCGAGGTGATGGAAGTACCGTTCATATTTAAAGATATTAAAAAAGTTTCTGTTCGTTTCCTTAAATAAAAGCTCACTAAAAAGCGCTCGTTTATCCTTTTCACTTCCTGCCAACGAGATGGATGCTGCCTTCCTTGATAAGCCCAGGTCCCGGTTATTTTCAGAAATCAACTTCTTAATTTCCTTAAGGTCAAGTTCAATCGTTGCTTCACTGACCAGAAGCATTTCCGAAAGTTCATATAGATCTAGCTCCCTGTTTCGAAAGAGGAGGTGTTTCAAGATATAGTTGATCCGCTCTTCAGGAAGAACAGGAATCCCTTCTCCTTCATTCGCAACAATCTCACTGGCTTTAACGTAATCCGATAATTGATAGCCTTTTTTATTTTGAGACACAATCAGGTCCATATTTACTACGGAATTAATATATGCAATATCGTTTCGTACTGTCCGATCCGATACCCCAAGCTCAGCAGCCAACTCTCCTCCTTTCATCACTGCCTTCTTTTCATAGAGCATTTTTATAATCGTTCGTTGACGGGGATGAAAATTATCCATTTAGGGTTACCTCCAGACAAACCGCGTTGTCGTAAACCATTTTTCATTTATTATATCAGAACCATAGGCATACCACAGGGACAGTTTCAAGTGATCAATTGATAGTTTTGTGCGCGAAAAAGCCCAACTAGTGGATTAATCTAGTTGGGCTTTTTCACGTATTTAGAGATGTTCCTTCTCTTAATTTTGTGTTTCAAAAACGCTGATTTCGTACAATGAGTAGCCCCAGCCGCTTGATCGTTTAATGCCCTGCATTTTAACATATCGGGCGTCCGTTGCCGGGAACTGAATTTCATCGATTCCTCCGTTGCTGTTTAGCTCTGTGTAAACATCTGTCCATTGGCTACCGTCCGTTGATACCTGAATTTTATATTGTTTTCCATAAGCCGCTTCCCAGTTTAATTTCACTTTATCAATGGAATATACCTGCCCCAAGTCGACACTAATCCATTGATTATCGGTGTACAAGGAGGCCCATCTGGTATTATTGTTGCCGTCTACAGCCAGGTTCGGTGTCAGCCAGTCGACTTCACTCGTAGAAGCAGTGGCCTGTTTTCCTTCGGCTAAATTCTTCCCTTTAAGCGCACGGTCTAGGAATGTTGGAACCACGCCGATACTTAACTTCTGAGGGATTTTGTCCATCGCTGTCATCGATTGCTGCAGGGCCAATCTTGCTTCAGCAACTCCAGCAACGTTCCCGCTTTGTTGAGCTAGCACCAAGTTAACGGCGGTTTCACCCGTTTGTCCTAATAGCTCCAGTTTGTTTAAATATCCATCCACCTCTTTCAAGAAGTTCGGATTATTCACCTGATTGCGTAGCTGGCTAGGAGCCTCCTTCAACTTGCTGAATTCTTTTAACAGAGCAGTGCCAGCCTCTGTAACACCCTGACTGTCGTTGGCTTCCTCCGCAGACCAAAACTCCTCAATCAACGGCTTTAATCTTTCTGAAATCGGCTCCTGGTTGCTATTGAGACTCGTAGCATACGAGGCTTCCACTAGGATATTTAAAGGTTCATAGGCCGCTGGAGCAAATTCTATCAAGCTCCGCTTCAACGAGTCAGCTGGGTCATAGGCTTCAGGATTCCACGTATAATCAGCAACTGTAAACAATGGGATTTTCGAAGCCTCGGCCTCATTCATCGGGTTGGCCGTTAAGCCAATCACCCCATGTTCCTCCGTTAAATCCGAATCCCGCCCGGTCAGCGGCGCAAGGAACAAGCGGTTTCGGTCAAAATCATTGACCGGGTAGTTATCCCAGACTAGTAAATCGTGTTTAAAAATTCCATGGATTTTATCAGCGTCCTCCGAGGTAATCGTAGGAGCAACAACACCAATTCCTGTCCATTGAACAATGATGTCAGGCTGAACCAGCGCGGCAAATCGTTCTCGGTAAGGAGTAGTGCCCGCCTGATAATAATCGGTCGGCACCGTGATCAAACGCTCTGCCCCTTCGTGTTTTTGAATAAATTCTTCATTGAATCGATTTAATAGATACGCCTGTGCCGCTGCCGGCGGGTTTCGATCGCTGCCAAACATCGCCCTGTCTTCTGGTGAACGGAGGCTAGGATCAATATCATCGAGGAATAAAGCAAACGATCTTACACCGATATCCCACATTGCTTGTGCCTTATCCATTAAAGCCTGTAGGTCCGCCTCACTGGAATATGTAATGGTATTCCCTGGCGAAATCGCAAAGGTAAAATCGACATGGTTATCGTGAGCTGCTTGGACGAGTTCGGCAATCTCCGTTAACTTGTCTGCCGGATACGGCTCTTTCCATTTATCGCGGTGGTATGGGTCATCCTTCGGGGCATAAATATAGCTATTCATCTTATGCTCGCCGTAAAATTCTAACTGACGTAAACGGTCTTCATGAGACCACGGCGCACCATAAAAACCTTCAATCGAGCCCCTGATCGGCATTGTTGGCCAGTCCTTAATTTCCACCTCAGGAATCCAGTCTGTTCCTTTCCGCTCGACAATTATTTGTTTGAACGTTTGTGTACCGTAAAAAGTACCTGCCTCATCATGTCCGGAGATGACAATATGTTTCTTATCCTGTGTTCCGTGCTTGGAAGCAACAATATATCCCTCATTTTTTGTCATCTCCAAGTCAACCAGGCCCGTGTGCTGCTGAATAATTTTCAGTTCATCAGGTGCAGAGAACTCCCCTAGCCATATGATGACAGGTGCTTGGAGCTTAGGGTCTTTCATACTACTTTCCATAATTGTAGTTACACCTGCCTCTTTTAGGGCTTGCTTCAATTCATTAATCGCAGCAGGATCAGTTCCTTCTTCTGTCACCAATGCAACCTTGGGATTCAAAGGAAATCCATTATCTGTTTGTTCTAAGTATTTCGGGATGGGCGATACCGTCAATTCAAAGCTTTTACTACCCTGTGCTTTCCCGATATGTTGACTATCAAACGGAACCAATAACCCAGATACCAAACAAGCTGAAACAACGGCCTTTATCGCTTTACTTTTTGCCAACGTAACCACCTCTTTTATTATCATTTTAAACAATCAGGGACGAACCTCAGGTTCCAAGATGATCAGGCTCTCAAGGATTCAGAAGCCTACCCATAGCCTTGACACAGAAAAAGGCAGGACAACACGCAGCAACGGGAAAACCCCATTACCAAGTGCCGCCCTGCCTGATCAAGTCAGTAACATGCGATTTAGATATTCGTTCCTATAATGGATATTATAACCAATATACCAATAAGTTCATAGAGTCTAAAAACCTATTTTTGAAAACCCTTTCAATAATTGAGTCAGGACATTTTTTATATTGTTTGATATGGGTACCATCGAATAAATGATAGAATTATATACAATATAATCACAAGGCAAAATTAAAAGACCTGAGTCCAGTGGAATACCAAACTCAAGTCTTAAAAGTTGGATAAAATTAATTATCTACCTTATTGGGTCAGTTCAATATGAAGCAGTTCCCTTTATACATGGATGAATTTTACCCTTTGACCAGGTTTGAGGTAGGACAGAAGCACGATATCTTCCTCAACAACTCTTCCTACCACATTCACCCGATCATCCGCCGGAAGGTCACAAAGAGTAATTTGAACCTCACCCCGATAGCGGCCATAACGGTCATTATCTCTTGTAATACTTCCAACTATCCGTTCAGAAGTATTCTCAGGGCTGATCGGATCTACACTTCTTGTATCCATCAACCGTAAAACATCACGCGCAAAATCTGGACGGAGCTTAAACTCCCCTTCTTGAAAACCTTCAATACATATAGCTACATGATTATTTTCATGAAAGTCTATTAGCCTCTTAAGAAGAGTCTCGCTAACCTCTGGATCACCGATGTAGATATCTTCTACTCCAAAGTGAGCTAACTCTAGTGCCGCCAAAAACGGATCCATTTCGCGGTGCTCTTCTAGTGTAGGAAGTCCTTCAAACAACGGACCACGTTTTTCGCCATCACCTGGAATATAGGCACTAACCGGGATTCCATACTTCCCAAAAAGTTCATTTTGCTTCTGAAAAAACCAATCGGATAATCCTGTCTCAATCCTTGGATAGAAATTATGCCATGCCAAAAGCTGATTCGCTTTTAGACCACCATCCAAGAGCGCACGAATGTCATCCTCAAAAAGAATGCTGGCATTCAGCGCCAGCTTAAATTCAGCCGCCAGTTTCAAAATCAACTCGTTCTCAAAAAAATCATCGAGTCTGAGGCCGCTGACCCCAAGTGATTTCAACGCAAACAAGCTATCTAATCCTAAGTGACCAGGTGTTTTTAATGAAACATCTGCATACACTTCTATCCCAGCGTCCTTCGCACACTGAAGCAGCGTCATGGCACGACCTGCCAAATCACCAGACTCTTCTGGTATGTGAAGCGAGGTAAATGCCCGCTTCACACCCATTTTTCCAGCCAAGGTAATTCGCTGTTCTGCTAAAGGATCATTTAGATAGAAGGAAATGCCGATCAATCAAACTCACCAGCCATGTCATCATTGAAACCGAATAAATACGTGAACAAGAATCCTGCTGCATAGGCGATTAATACCCCAACTAAATAAAGGACAACTTGACCTGCAACAACAAGGAATGCAAGTGGTAAACCAGAAACCCCAATCGCGATTGTGGCAATACCAAATGCAGCTTGGAACGCACCGCCCACACCGGCACCTAAACATGCAGTTAAGAACGGACGACCTAATGGAAGGGTAACACCAAAGATTAACGGCTCACCGATACCAAGAATACCTGCGGGCAGACCGCCGCCAATCGCTCTTTTTAAACGTGTTTTCTTTGTTTTAAGGTAGATGGCAAACGCTGCACCTACCTGCCCTGCTCCACCCATCGCTAAAATTGGTAAAAGCGGGTCATCACCGATTGTATTAATTAACTCTAAGTGGATCGGTGTTAAACCTTGGTGTAAACCAGTTACAACAAGCGGAAGGAACGTTGCACCCAGAACGAAGCCTGCCACAACACCGCCCATATCAAGTAAGGATGTTAACCCTTTTGTGATAATATCTGAAACGAAACCACCAAGCGGCATAAAAACAAGATAAGTAACAATACCAGTAACCAATAAAGCCACAGTTGGTGTAACGAAAAGATCAAGACTTGTTGGAACAAACTTACGTACTCGTTTTTCAACTAAAGCAATAAAAATAGCAGCAAATAGAACTCCGATTAAACCACCGCGTCCAGGAAGTAAATCTTCGCCAAACAAATGAATTCCTGCAACAGCTGGGTTAATAATTAAGATACCGGCAATCGCACCAAGTGCTGGTGAACCGCCAAATTCTTTTGCTG
This sequence comes from Neobacillus driksii, assembly GCF_013409995.1. GTDB lineage: Bacteria > Bacillota > Bacilli > Bacillales > Cytobacillaceae > Neobacillus > Neobacillus driksii. The sequence goes on along the minus strand of NZ_JACCBX010000001.1, from coordinate 98,674 downwards.
CATTCGTACCAACTAAAATTCCCAGGTAACCGAATAATCCACCGCCGATAACGGAAAGAATCGTTGCTAGCTGCGAATCACCTGCTAACCAGCCTGCTTGAACAATCGCTTTTGTGATCCCTGTAATTAAACCTGACGCCACTAGCGCTGGAATTAATGGAATGAAGATACCAGCAATTTTACGTAAAAACATTTTAAATGGTGTTGCATTCTTCTTGTTGATTTCTGCCTTTGTGCTCGCTGCTTTCTCTTTTAAATTGATTCCCCCGCCAGCATCGATCAACTTACCAAACTCTTCCGTTACCTTGTTTACTTTTCCAGGTCCAAGAATGATTTGAAGGGTTTCCTCCTCTACCACTCCAAGAACTCCGTCGATCTTCTTAAGCGCAGCTTTATTGACAACCGTCTCATCCTTTGGTGTTACGCGAAGTCTTGTCATACAGTGTGTGTAGTTGCCGATATTGGCCGATCCACCTAATTGCTCAAGAATCTTTTCAGCTAAAATTTTATTTTCTCCAGCCATGAATTTCCCCTACTCTCTGTTGTATTTTAAAACCTGAATCACGTGAATCTATTTCCCCATTCGCTCAAGGTGTAAATAGTGTTCACATCACCCCCTACAAGTTTTAATTCCCTTCTTTAATAAATCGAATTGCATCCCTTGTTTGATCAATGGCTTGAATCGTATGCTCATACTGAACCGTTGCCATGGATAAAAACAAAATATCCATCATGTATAACTGAGCAAGACGTGATGATGTCGCTGCACTTCGGAAAGGTGCTTCCCCTGAGTAAGACGTAAACAGTTTAATATCTGCTAAAGACGCAACCGCGGACTGTCCGTATTTGGTCAGACTAATCGTTTTCACACCACGTTCTTTCGCTAGTGCCATCACTTTAACCACTTCCGCCGTTTCACCAGAATGCGAGATGGCAAATACGACATCATCCTTACCGGCATTCGCAATCAATGTCGCCACAAGATGGGTATCCGTAAAAGCGGTTGCATTTTTTTGAATCCGCAGGAACTTCTGCTGAGCATCCTTTGCAATAATATTAGAAGCGCCAATTCCAAAAAAGTGAACATTCTGAGCAGGGAGCAGCGTTTGAACCGCTCGTTCCAACTCCTCATAATTGATAATCTCCTCGGAATCGCGGATGCTCTGAATACTATTGCTGGTTGTCTTTTGAACAATGGAAAAATAAGATTCACCTGGTTCAATGTCACGATACCCTTGTTCCGCAGGCTTTACTAAATCACCTGCAATTCTTACCTTTAAATCTTGAAAACCATTTAATCCAAGTGACTTACATAAGCGAATGACCGCAGCTCCGCTCGTTTTCGCCTGGGTCCCGATATCATTAACGGTACTATTTAAGATACTTCGTGGATTTTCAAGAATATATTGTGCAATTTTTCGCTCGGAAGCCGGAAGCTGTTCAAGCATATTTTGGAGCATTTTCAATCCGCCTGCTGTCACACCTCATTACCACCTTTTCACCCAATCATTTTTTCTGAATGGCAATTTTTACATATCCATTTGCTGCATCTAATAGTTCTTCTGCTTGTTGTTTTGTTGTTTCCGTCATAATCATCACGATTGCTGTTTTAACTTGGAGGCCTGATTTTTCTAATGTTTCCAATGCCACTTCATAGGAAACGCCAGTAATTTTGCGAATAATCCCAATCGCACGTTCCTTTAACTTTAAGTTACTCACTTTTACATCAACCATTAAATTTTCATAGGCTTTTCCTAAAAGAATCATCGATGATGTCGAAATCATGTTCAAAATGATTTTATGTGCGGTCCCTGATTTCAAACGAGTTGAGCCTGTTAGAACCTCTGGACCGACAATGACCTCAATCGCTTGATCGGCTTCTTTACTAATCGCGGCGTTTTTATTACACGACAGCGCAACGGTTTTTGCTCCAATGCTTCGTGCATAGCGAAGGGCACCAATCACATAAGGCGTTCGTCCGCTCGCGGCAATACCAATCACGGTGTCATTTTCAGTCAGTTCCAATTGTTTTAAGTCATTCACACCAAGTTCAGGGTCATCCTCTGCTCCTTCAACAGCTTTCAAAAAGGCGCCTTCTCCTCCGGCCATCAAACCTACTACCATTTCAGGTTCTGTACTGAAGGTAGGCGGACATTCAACGGCGTCGAGCACACCTAATCTTCCGCTCGTGCCGGCACCTAAATAAATCAGGCGGCCGCCATTTTTAAAGGATTCAAATACAAACTGAACCGCTGCCTCTACCTCTGGTAAAACTTCTTTGACAGCCAGTGCTACCAATTGATCTTGTTCGTTCATGATTCGTAATATATCGATGGCCTCGGCCGTATCAATCTGCATCGTTTCTTGATTTCGGGACTCGGTCGTTAATAATTCGAGATTTTCTTCGATCATTTCCTTATCCTCCTGTTTGTTTTCTAGCTGTAAGCGATTTCTACACTTTCATTATAACGCCGTTGAAATAATAATTCAATAATTATATTAAAATTTTAAAATATCATTTCAAAATTCTATTTTAAAGGCTCTATTAAAGACAGATGTTGATTTTTCTTACGGAGAATTCTCCTGATTTGTCTTTCATCGTCCTTTATACCGCTGTGAGAATCAACGATGAATTTAAACAAAGCTATTATATTAAATAACGACGAATCGCCTGTGCAACTCCTGCTTCTTGATTACTTCCTGTTACCTGGTCGGCAAGTGCCTTCACTTCATCCGGTGCATTGCCCATCGCTATTCCAAGTCCTGCAGTGGTAAGCATCAGGGAATCGTTATAATTGTCTCCAATCGCAGCAATTTGGGAGATGGGGATGTCGTACTTCTCACTTAATTTTAAAAGTGTGGAGGCTTTGCTTACTCCTGATGGTGATATCTCCAAATTTAAAAAGTTGAGACTGCTGCTAACCTCCATTCCGCCAACCTGAGCACCAATCACTTTTGAAAAATCAGCAAGTCTTCCCTCTTCATCAAAAACTGCAATTTTCGTAATATCAGGTTGATTGGACTTAATGTATCGATAAAAATCATCCACCATTTTCACCTGGCATTGACCTCGAAATTTTTCTAAATCCACTGCTCTTCCACCTGTTTTCTCAAGAGAAGGAATATTATTTTCAATCCAGTTCTTATTCCATTTCGTTTCTTTTGGAACGAGCAATGTATCTCCCTCATAAAAATGAGCGTAGAAGCCTTCTCCCTCACACAATTCCCAGAAACTCAGGAGATGCTCGTGCTCGAAAACTGCCTGTTCGCTAATCTCCCCATTTTCATCGAGAATAATTGCCCCATTATAAGCAATGATCGGTTCCCCTTTTAGGCCAATGGTATTAGCAATCCACCGTGTTGAAAGCGGTGAACGGCCACTGCAAATAACCACCCTTCCTCCTTTTTGGCGGAAGTCATGGATCGCTTGAATGTTTTCCCGATCAATCTCCCTATTTTCATTTAATAATGTCCCGTCCAAATCGGTTGCTAATAATTTATATGCCATCATACTCTCCCCTTTGCACTATTTTTTCAATATGTTTATAGTATTTAATAAAATATCATTTTAATCAATGGCAGGAGGTGCTGTACATGCTTCAACCAGAACTCGCTGAAAAGATTGTCAGGGAAGTCCAAAAACTAATAACAGAAGAAATTATTGTCGTGAACACAGAGGGCACGATCATGGCCAGCACCAATCGCAGTCGAATAGGTACCTTCCATGAAGGTGCATTAGTCACGTCACAGCAGAAGAAAAAACTGATTATCACCGAAAATGAAACATCAAAATTAAAGGGAGTAAAATCCGGTATCAATCTCCCGATATTCTTTCAGCAGGAAGTCATTGGTGTTATCGGGATTACCGGTGACCCCGAAACGGTCACCCCTTTTGGTGAAATTATCCGCAAAATGACGGAGCTATTAATCAGTGAAAATTATTATGGTGAACAGTTTGACTATCATTCCCGTGCAATGGAAACCTTCGTTCTCGAATGGCTCCAGGCAAAAGAACCAAGTGCTCTCTTGCTTGAACGGGCTCGTACATTGACAATTAATCTTGACCTAAGCCGGATTGCCGTGATTATCGAGTTTGAGCAAAAAGAGCACCTATTATCAAGGGATGTGTGGTCTTCTATTTTGAATTCCTTTTCCCAAAATAAAAACGATGTGGTCACAAGGTCAGGAAACGAACGAATCATTGTGTTAATTGATTGTTCCGATTCCGTTCAGCCAACGTCCATTAAACATCGACTAAAACACTTTCTTCAATTTATTAAAAATAGCTTTGGGATCACTGCCTACGCTGGCGTTGGTCAGTGCGCGGCACCAACCAACCTGCACCATTCCTATGCTCAGGCCGAACGAGCGTTGAAACTGGCTAGAAGGAGTAGCGAGATTGTTTTTGATCAAGAATTAATCCTTGAAATGGTAACAGGAGAACTAACTTCAGAGATAAAGACAGAATACATTCAACGGAGTATTGCACCACTGTTAACAGAAAAAGACCTCCTGGAAACCTTAGTTGAACTATTTAAACAAAATCACTCGTTGAAAAATACAGCCCAATCCTTACACATTCATATCAACACCCTCCATTATCGATTGAAAAAAATCGAGGAGCTAACAAATTTAAATCCAAACAGTATCCATGATTTGTTTTGTTTGTATCTTGCTGTTCTACTTTTAGATGAACAACCAAAAGTTTAATGAAAATAGTTTATTATTTTGTGCGTTTCTCCATAGCAGGCTTAAGCCTGTTTTTTTTATACTTTAGATAGTATGAAAATAGTACGAAATTGGGGGAAATAGCATGCTCTCGAATGAAGTAAAACAAAAATTGATTACCATTGTTACGGAAAAAAACTTCGATGATTCTAAAATAGAACGTTTAGTCTATTCCTATGATGCAACACCTAACTTCCAGTCAATGCCGAACGCTGTCATCAGCCCGCGAAATACAGAGGATGTTTCAGAAATACTGAAAATTTGTAATCAATACGAAGTTCCGATTGTTCCGCGCGGGTCGGGAACTAACCTGTGTGCAGGAACTTGCCCAACCGAAGGCGGGATCGTTCTTCTTTTTAAACATATGAACAAAATTCTCGAGATTGACGAGGAAAATCTAACGATTACCGTTCAGCCTGGTGTGATTACGCTGGATATGATTCATGCCATTGAGGAAAAGGGTCTTTTCTATCCGCCTGATCCAAGTTCAATGAAAATCTCTACGATTGGCGGCAATATCAATGAGAATTCCGGCGGCTTGCGCGGTCTCAAATATGGCGTAACGAGAGATTATGTAATCGGTCTTGAAGCCGTTCTGCCAAATGGCGATATCATTCGCACCGGCGGTAAGCTCGCTAAGGATGTTGCCGGTTACGATTTGACACGTTTATTTGTCGGTTCTGAAGGAACGCTTGGTGTCATCACCGAAGCGACCTTGAAGCTGATTCCAATGCCGGAAACACGGAAAACGATGCTCGCACTTTATCAGGACCTGTCCGCGGCTGCTCGTTCTGTTTCAAAAATTATTGCTAACAAAATCATTCCGACCACGCTTGAGTTTTTGGATCAAGCTACATTAAAAGTAGTCGAAGACTATGCTCAAATTGGGCTGCCAACAGATGTTCAAGCGGTTCTGTTAATTGAACAGGATGGTCCGCCTGAAGTCGTCGAGAGAGATATTCAAAAAATAGCAGAAGTATGTAAGCTCGAAAATGCTGTATCGATTCAAATTGCAGCAACAGAAGAAGAAGCAATGGCACTTAGAACAGCAAGACGTGCGGCACTCTCAGCAGTTGCTCGTTTAGCACCGACAACCATTTTAGAAGACGCAACCGTTCCTCGCTCAGAAATTGCCAATATGGTAAAAGCGATTAATGAAATTACTGAAAAATATCAGTTGACGATTTGTACCTTTGGCCACGCTGGCGACGGGAATCTCCACCCTACCTGTGCAACAGATGCTAGAAACCATGAAGAAATGGAAAGAGTCGAAAAGGCCTTCGCGGAAATTTTTGAAAAAGCGATTGAATTGGGCGGAACGATTACCGGCGAGCACGGAGTAGGCGCGATGAAGGCTCCATATCTTGAGTGGAAGCTGAAAAAAGAGGGAATCGCGGCGATGCTGGGGATCAAACATGCCTTTGATCCGAATAACATTATGAACCCTGGAAAAGTCTTTGCGAAAGACAGCAAGAAACGCGTGGTGATTACCAGATGACAACCTTAGTAGAACAAGAAAAAATTCAACAGCAATTCAAAGAGCGGATGAACGAGGATGAACTCTTAAACTGTATGCGCTGTGGCTTTTGCCTGCCAACCTGCCCAACGTATATTGAATCAGGTTATAAGGAGTCGCATTCACCGCGTGGCAGAATCGCGATGATGAAAGCCGTGGTTGACGGCATCGTTGAACCGGATGAGGATTTTGAGCGTTCACTCGAGCTTTGCCTCGGCTGCCGAGCTTGTGAGCCCGTCTGCCCTTCCGGCGTTAATTATGGCCATTTACTTGAAGAAGCAAGAGATATTATTAATCAAAATAAAAAACACTCTTTACCTGTCAGAGCTGTTAGAAAAACGGTCTTTGAAGGGTTATTCCCTCATCAAAATCGTATGCGTAATATGGTCGGCCTTCTAGGTTTCTATCAGCGGTCCGGGATTCGAACCCTTGCGCGCAAAACAGGCTATTTAGGGTTGTTACCTGACAATTTAGCCACGATGGAAAAAGTGCTTCCTAAGGTTCCAACGCTGAAAGAAATGAAAAACCGGCCTGAACATCTGCCGGCGATTGCGGAGAAAGTTCATAGAGTTGCATTTTTCAGCGGCTGTTTAATGGATACCATGTTCATGAAAACAAACGACGCTACCATGAAATTATTGCAATTAGCTGGCTGTGAGATTGTGATTCCGAAGCAGCAAACATGCTGTGGAGCTTTGCACGGGCATAGCGGTGAAAAGAATGGCGCGAAAGAGCTTGCCAAGAAAAATATTGCGGCATTTGAAGACCTGGGTGTAGATTTTATTATTACCAATGCTGGCGGATGCGGAGCTTTCCTTGTTGATTATGATCACCTGCTGAAGGACGACCCGGTTTGGAAAGAACGCGCTTTGGCGTTCAAATTGAAGATAAAGGATATTTCTGAAATACTAGTGGCCGTTTCTTTTCATAAAAAAGTAAAACTAGAGCTTCCTGCTCAGGTTATTACTTATCAGGATTCCTGTCATTTACGAAATGTGATGAAAACGGCTTCCGCACCACGAACATTGTTGGGGGCAATCAAAGGGGTCCAGTTCAAAGAAATGAAAGAAGCGGACCGCTGCTGTGGGTCTGCTGGTATCTATAATATCGTCGAGTCCGAAATGTCGATGGTCATGCTCGACTATAAAATGGTCCAGGCAAAAGCCACACATGCCACCACCATCGTAACGGCTAACCCTGGGTGCTTGCTGCAAATGCAGCTAGGAATTGAGCGCGAGGGTTTGTCTGATAAAATGCGTGCTGTTCATATCGTGGATTTGCTTGCCGAAGCAGTGAAGTAAAATACGTTTTGGGCACTTTGGAGCTATATCGGCGTTAATTGCATTATATCGGCAATAATCGGAATATATCGGCGTTGCAAACTAAAACCACAAAAAGACGATTCGAGGGGGACGAATCGTCTTTTTTGTTGTTACACACTATGCTGTTACTTTTGCTTTTCCAACAGTTTTGCGGATGAATGGAACCACCCAGCGGTCTAAACCATATTTACCAGCGTTGAAGCCTGCTGCTAAGATGATGAAGCCTAAGAAAATGTCGGTTGGGTTATGAGATACAGTTCCTGCTAAGAAAAAGCTGAAGTTCATCACTAAACCAAAGAACATCGCCGCAGTTGTTAAGCAACCTAGTAGTAGTCCTAAACCAATCAATGTTTCGCCCCAAGGAACGATGAAGTTAAACACATCAATGTTTGGTAAAGCAAAGCTATCTAAGAAGTGAACGTACCAGCTATAAACCATATTGCCATCTGGACCTTTTACGGGATTCGCAATCGCTCCTTTTAGGAATCCGGCAGCGTCAAATCCGCCTGTTAATTTATGAAAACCAGCTGTGAACCAAGAGTAGCCAAGGTATAAACGAATAACGGTTAAAATAGCTGCTGAAATCTTATTTTCTCGTAAAAATTTGTTAAACATAAGTCATTCCGCCTTTCAATATTTAACTTGTTCTTGATACTTACACTATATTAGAATTTGATAGTTAGTAACATAGGTATAGTAAAAAGTTCACAGTTTGTTTGAAATGATATGACGGAATGTTGAACACACTAAAATCGCAGTAATTTTGAGCAGGACTTACATTAAAAATCGGTATCAAAAAACAGACCAACTCTATAGAAAAGTCGGTCTCCAGTTACCATCCAAGTCGATTACTTAGTGAGGTGATATGAGCAATATGATGACGTCCATGCCATGCATATATTCCAATGGTGTTCCCTACTGTTTGAACACCGGAATCAGGATGGATGAAAGTTTTTTCAAAATCAGATTCATTCAAAGAACGCAGCAATGTTACCCACCGCCCATGCAATGCTTCTAGGAGGGACAACGAAATTTCAACCGGTAACTCCGAATCCGGAAGTTCCGCCCACCTATCCTCGAAATAAGGTTTAATGGTTGGCTGATCTTCCGTAAGCGCTAATTTGAATCGAATATAGCTGTTCATATGACTGTCTGCAATGTGATGAACAACTTGGCGAACCGTCCATCCTCCTAGACGGTAAGGTGTATCGAGCTGTTCCTCACTTAAATTCCTTACTGCCTCTCTTAGTTGAAATGGTGCAACTTCAATTTCCTTCACCCAATTATCAACCACTTCCATTGTCAAAGGATTCTCAAAAGAAAATATTCCAATCGGATATCGTAACTCTTCCATCTTCCACCCACACCTCCAATTATTCATTAGGCTTTTTTTCTCAATCCACGTTAAATTCGGCTTTAAGATTTTAACAACAATGCTCACGAAAACAGCCCTTCATTAACATATTCTCAAATTTTGCGACTATGTACCTCCCGACAAACTCTGACTGTTTACACCCCCGCGAATCGTTTAATTAAAACTACTACAAACCATTAAAAAAATCGAACTTTTAACAGTTTCTAAGAAAACTTTTTGTCGAGGAATAGCCAATGCACCCGCCTAATAATTTCCTTTTTTTACAACTCTTTATTTAATAGTAGTAAAATACTATAGGAGACTACTAAATGAATCAATCAAAAATAGAGAACCCTTTTTGGGCTTGGTTTGTCCTGATTGGCGGTGGGATATTTTTACTAAAAGCGGCTCCAGGTATGCTGATAACTGTTGCCATCCCTCTGTGGAAACCAGACGAGTTTAGTACTTTTTCAATCTTTTATTTCGTTTTCGCCCTTGGCATTCTCGCTTTGACGATTTTGGGGATGAAGAAGGCTTATTCAGCCATAAAAGGCATATCAACAGGTTAAAAATAACCAAGTTGTACCCCATGTCGAAGTTTCACCAGAATCGATCTCTCAGATACAACCTGCTGCCAAAAAGCTAGTTTGGCCATGGATCGTAATAGGAGCAGGTGTTGTTCTGGTAATTAGTACCGGTCCTGCCGCTCTTATGCTGCCAGTCATGCCACTTCTATTAGCAGCGTTTTCTACACATTCACCAAGCACGCCTGATTATGTCCCTATTCTGATCATCTTTGTGGGATACGGAATCCTTGTGGGGTATACAATACTATTAATTAAAGCAATTAAAAAACTAAGATTAAAATAACCCTTTTGAGATAAGACGACACGTAAAAATACATCCAATTTTGTTTTACATGAACAGACCATGTCAGGTGTCGACATGGTCTGTTTTATTGGAGAAATACTTTTGATACCAATCAATTGTTCTTCTCAAACCAGATTCAAAGTCATACACCGGTTTCCAGTCCAACAAGTTCCTGGCTTTTGCCGCACTCAAGTTTTGGTTCAAGATTACTTTGATTTTGAATAATCGGCACTAAATCGCTGTTCATCAACTTTGTAATGTTATCGACCACTTCCAAAACACTCTGTGGCCTTTCATAGCTGATGTGGAAGGCTTCGCCTGTAATCTGACTGCTTTCCATTTCGTTTTCTAACAAGCGTAGTTACATTTGCGCCTAATCGCAGTAGTCCTGCACCAAATGACTTCCTACGAACCCTGTGCTGCCAGTCACAAATACATTTTTATTTTTCCAGCTCTGCATTCACATCAGCCTTCCACCAATAAGGTTACGATTCTCTTATGCAGAAATCTTGAATCCTATTCTGCCTTGCTCAGAGATTACCCATTCAATTTGGTCTAGATTTCTCTCAAACTGAAACTCTCCATTAACCAATATCCCAAAGTACAAGCTGATTTTGTCGTTTGGGATTGCTAAACGGACGGCCTTGGCAAATCGAGGGCGGTTTTCAATATGAATAATATCCGGCTTTATTACCTTCAGCTGGTCAATACTTTGGTTTATATACGTTTTAGCCTTGGAAGAGGTATAACGATAGTAAGTAATGGAACCCTTCGTTTCCCATTCAGGCTGCTTCCTAAACCCTTTTCCAAACATAAAAACATATGCCTCTTTTTGAAAAAGATTTGCCAGTTTCTTCATTAACATCTCAATCGAACTAGATTTTCCACCAGAAATCGGAAAAGTACCTGGTGAAATCATCGCGATCTTTAACCTTCTGCCCACAATGCCACCCCTTTCGATTCCTGTCTATCACACTAGCTTATTCGATTGAGTAAAGAATGGTGTGGACAAGTTGATTTACTAACGGTAAAAAGTAATGGGATTTATCTTGACTATGCTATAATTTATAAGGTTTGTTTTATAGAGAGGAGTTGCTTTTTTGGAGTTATTAGAATCAAAAGCAAATACAAAATCAACTTATATATATTTTTTTATTGCCGGGATTGTCCTTATTGCCTTTAATCTGCGCCCAGCGATTACATCGCTCGGACCGTTAGTGGGGATGATTCAGGAGGATGTAGGTCTGGCACATTGGAGTGCAGGTTTATTGATGAGCTTGCCTTTAGTGGTTTTCGCGGTCATGTCTCCACTCGTTCCCAAAATAGCGTCTCGGGTCACAAATGAATTAACCTTAATAATAGGGTTATCATTTCTTTTAATTGGCATTGCGATCCGGTCCATCCCGATGACCTTTTTCCTTTTCACCGGAACTCTTTTGGCGGGAATGGGAATTGCAATTGGAAATGTTTTGTTACCAGCGGTTGTGAAGGATAAGTTTCCACACAAATTCGGTTTAATGACCAGTGTTTATTCAACATCGATGGGATTAATCGCGTCCTTAGCCTCAGGGATCAGTATTCCTTTAGCAATCGATTTGAACCTTGGGTGGCAAGGGGCACAAATTGTATGGACCATACCGGTGGTGGTGGCAATCCTAGTGTGGATACTTCTTCGAAAAAATAATCTAAGGGATCATTCGAGAGCCATTAAGCAGCAGGAGGGTTCTACCACCAATACAATGTGGCGCACTCCTCTGGCATGGCAAATCGCCATTTTTATGGGATTTCAGTCCTTTTTATTTTATGTAACGATTTCTTGGCTGCCTGAGATCTTGCATAGTCATGGAATGAGCATGAAAACTGCTGGTTGGATGCTGTCCTTTACCCAGCTAGTAGGATTACCGGCAAGTTTCTTCATTCCTGTCCTCGCAGGACGTTCTCAATCACAGGTATGGATTGCATTCATGTTAGGGATGTTCTCCATTGTTGGTTATAGTGGATTACTGTTAGGTTCATCGTATCCGGTTTTAATCATGAGTATTGCCTTAATCGGATTCGCGTTGGGAGGAGCCTTTCCCTTAGCGCTAAGCTATATTGGTCTTCGTGCTCGGAGTGCTAATCAAGCTGCTGAGTTATCTGGAATGACACAATCAACAGGTTACATGCTTGCAGCAGTGGGTCCTTTGTTTATTGGCTATTTATATGATATGGCGCATTCTTGGACCCTTCCCATCGTTACCTTGATTGTCGTTTCAATGGTCATTGTGGTATTTGGAATGTTGTCCGGTCGGAATAGGTATGTATAAGGAATAGCAAAAAGACGATTCGAGAGGGACGAATCGTCTTTTTTTTGTTACCACTTATGCAGCTGACTTTGTCTTGGTTTTTCCAACTGTTTTGTTAAAGAATGGTACTACCCAGCGGTCTAAACCGATTCTGCCAGCATTGTAACCTGCTGTTAAGATGATGAAGCCTAAGAAAATGTCTGTTGGGTTATGAGATACTGTTCCTGCTAAGAAGAAGCTGAAATTCATTAATAAACCGAAGAACATAGCTGCTGTTGTTAAGCATCCTAGAAGTAGTCCTAAACCGATTAACGTTTCGCCCCAAGGAACGATGAAGTTGAATACATCAATGTTTGGCAAGGCAAAGTGTTTTAAGAAATCTACATACCAAGCATAAACCATAGTGCCATCTGGACCTTTAACGGGATTAGCTGTTGCACCTTTCAAAAATCCTGAAGCGTCAAAGCCGCCTGTAAGTTTATGAAAACCAGCTGTGAACCAAGCGTAACCAAGGTATAACCGAATAACAGTTAAGATAGCTGCAGAGATTTTATTTTCTCTTAAGAATTTGTTAAACATAAGTCATTCCGCCTTTTCATAATTTGTTTGTTCTTTATACTTACACTATATTGGATTTTGATAGTTAATAACATGGGTACAGTGTTAAGTTCACAGTTTGTTTAAAATGTTATGGCGGAATGTTGAACACACTAGATTTAGCGTCGTTGGAGAGCAACTTTAAATTTTCCCCGTTTATAGTATAGGTAGAAACAATCATACGCCTTAATCTCGGTATTACTCTTCTATAAATAACGAAAAAACTCCTTTATCTAGACAGATGACACAATGCCCATTACTACATATAGTACATTATTGGTGGAAAAGTAGGGGGCGATCTTTTGGTTATACATGTTGTCCGGAGCGGAGAATCACTTTGGCAAATTGCCAATCGTTATAATGTGAGTATGAATGGAATTATCGAAGGAAACGGTCTGCAAAACCCAAACCAGCTGGTGGTTGGACAGTCTTTAGTCGTACTAGTACCAGGGACGTGGCACGTCATAAAAAGCGGTGAAACGTTATGGTCCATTTCACAACAATATGGTGTGACAATTAATTCAATTATCCAGGCAAATCAAATCACCAATCCAAATGTTTTGTATCCTGGAACCCGCCTATTAATTCCGTCAAGAATCCACACTATCCAGCCGGGAGAAACGTTATGGCAAGTGGCTAACCGATATGGAGTTACCGTTCAAGCTCTTATCAGCGAGAATCAGATACAAAATCCAAACCTTATTTACCCGGGTTTACAACTCAGAATTCCAGTGCAGAAACCAACCATTGAAGTAAATGCTTATTCCTATCAAGCAGACGCCTCAGGTGCCCAAACCATACATGAACTTGGTGACTTCCTTACGTATGCCAGTCCTTTTGCCTATCTTATTAATGAAAGCGGGGACTTGCAGCCAGTACGCGACGATTTAATGATTCAAGCCGCCATAGCAGAAAACGTCGTACCGATGATGTCGATTACAAACTTTACTTCAACTGCAGCCGGCTCCAATGTAGCCCATACCATTTTGGCTAGTCCGGAAATACGAGAAAAAGTCATTACCAATGTTCTACGGATTATGGAGGAAAAGGGATACCGGGGAGTAAACATTGATTTTGAAAATGTATTACCGGCTGACCGGGTGAATTACAATCAATTTCTTCAGCTCACCGTCGACCGCCTTCATCCACGAGGCTATTTTGTCTCAACCGCCGTAGCTCCAAAATTGAGTGCAACACAAGCCGGTCTGTTATATGAGGCCCATGATTACGAGGCACATGGTCGAATTGCCGATTTCGTTGTGCTCATGACCTATGAGTGGGGATATCGTCTTGGCCCGCCGCAAGCAATCTCACCGGTTAACCAAATGAGACGTGTCGTGGAGTATGCTCTATCAGTCATGCCAGCAGAAAAAATATTCTTAGGATTTCAAATTTATGCTCGAGATTGGCTTACCCCACATGTTCAAGGGCAGGAGGCTGAAACATTTAGTACGCAAGAAGCAGTTGCTCGAGCCGTAAAATACGGTGCCGCCATTCAATATGACACCCTCACCCAATCACCATATTTCCGCTACGTCGATGAACAAGGACGCGGGCATGAAGTTTGGTTTGAAGACGCTCGAAGTGCCCAAGCAAAATTCGACTTGGCAAAAGAATTCAAACTTCGCGGAATCAGTTACTGGGCATTAGGATATCCATATCCGTCAAACTGGACGTTATTAAGAGACAATTTTAATATAAGAAAGTTAAGTCAATAAATTTGGAGTTAATTTGGCAATTTAAAGATTAAACAAAGGCATGATACAATGTGGGGATATAAAAAATGGTTTGATGAATAAAATGGCAACTGTGTCAGAATCAGGGATAATTCTGACAGGCTTGCCGGATTCCGTTGCTTCTGTGTCTGAACCTGGAGCGTCTTCTGACTTCAGTGTGAAAAGAATACAATATTTTTATACTAATTTAACATGTTAAGATTAATAGAAAAATATAAAAAACCGAAGGAAAAATCCTTCGGTTTCTCATTTAATATTTATTAATTTTTTAAGTCAATTTCGACCACAGCATCTTCTTCAGTTACAACTTCAGTTCCTACTTCAATAGCTTCTTGAGCAGGTACTACATCTTCTGCAACCTCTTCAGATCCAACTTCGGTCGTAACTTCAACAGCTTCCTCAGCAGGTACTTCTACTGCTACTGCAAGTACAGCTGAATTCGCTGCTACATGTGCTTTAGCAGTTTCACTTGCTTTTACACTTGCTTGTGACTTTGCTTTGTTTGCCGCAGATGGGTTTACTTTTTCAACCTCAGTTACTTCTGCCTCTTCTTCAACTACTTCGGTTTCTTCTGTTTCAGTATCAACTACTACTGTTTCTTCTTCAGTCACTACTTCTTCAGCAACCTCTTCAGATTCAACACCAGTTTCCACTTCAACAGCTTCCTCAGCAGGTACTTCTACTGCTACTGCAAGTACAGCTGAATTCGCTGCTGCATGTGCTTTAGCAGTTTCACTTGCTTTTACACTTGCTTGTGACTTTGCTTTGTTTGCCGCAGATGGTTTTACTTTTTCAACCTCAGTTACTTCTGCCTCTTCTTCAACTACTTCGGTTTCTTCTGTTTCAGTATCAACTACTACTGTTTCTTCTTCAGTCACTACTTCTTCAGCAACCTCTTCAGATTCAACACCAGTTTCCAATTCAACAGCGTCCTCAGCAGGTACTTCTACTGCTACTGCAAGTACAGCTGAATTCGCTGCTGCATGTGCTTTAGCAGTTTCACTTGCTTTTACACCTGCTTGTGACTTTGCTTTGTTAGCTGCAGATGGGTTTACTTTTTCAACCTCAGTTACTTCTGCCTCTTCTTCAACTACTTCTGTTTCTTCTGTTTCAGTATCAACTACTACTGTTTCTTCTTCAGTCACTACTTCTTCAGCAACCTCTTCAGATTCAACACCAGTTTCCACTTCAACAGCGTCCTCAGCAGGTACTTCTACTGCTACTGCAAGTACAGCCGAATTCGCTGCTGCATGTTCTTTAGCAGTTTCACTTGCTTTTACACTTGCTTGTGACTTTGCTTTGTTAGCCGCAGATGGGTTTACTTTTTCCTCTTCTTCAACAACCTCAGCTTCTTCGTCATCTTCCGTTTTTACAATTGCGTCTGTTTCAAAGTCGACGTTTTCGGAATCTTCATCCTCATCTTCTTCATCTTCAATTCTTACAACTGAATCGGAGTCAGCAGCTGTTTCTTCTTCCTCGTCTTTTGCCGCGTCATCCTCATCTTCTGTTTTTACAGTTACATCTTGATCAACGTCAACCGCTTCTTCAGAATCAGTAGTGGTATCTGCTTCGGTTACATCCGTTGCAGCTTCGGGTTGAAGGTCAATGACAGGTGTGGTTTCCTCAACTGGTTCTTCTTGCTTTACTGCCTCATCCACCACCACATCTTCAGCTTTTTCTCCCTTTCCATGAACAGCTGAATTTGGGGCTGCATGCAATTTTGCATTTTCGCTTGCATGTACGCTTGCCTGCGACTTACTAGCCTTTTCTTTATTAAGCTTTACTTCATCTTTGGCCTGTACTGCTGGTGCTGCTGGTGCTGCTGGTGCTGCCGGTGCTGCCGGAACCACTGGTTTAACCTCCACATTAACCTTTGCGTTATTGGATGGTTTCACTTGAACCGTTTTTTCAGCTTTAGCGTGATCTGGACCTGCTGCTTCAGTAAATTGACCTCCAGCAAAAATTCCAAACGATAATGCTCCTGCAAGTACAAAAGATTTAGCAACTTTATTAGGGTTTAAGTAATGTTTCATTTTTAATTCGCTCCTTTTATTATCATGATCCGTGGCTTTTAGCTGCGGGTGACATTAGTAAATAAAGGAGCTGCCTGCGGCGGCGGTGCTGGCGGAGCATTCACCCATTGAGTATTCATCAAGGCCAACCGGGAAAGGTATGGCTGGGCTAGTTTGATTTCAAAGTAGTGATTCCATTCAAACCATTTATCCAAAAAGCTTAAATTATTTATCCCTTGATTAACCCGATCATTTGATTGACCCCCAGAACTGTTGCTTCTTTGTGATTGATTCAGTACTTGGTTCCCCTTAGGAATCTCTTCCTTCGTGGCAGGTTCTTTCTGTGGCTCCTGCACAACGGATTCTGACATTGTTATGTCTACGTCTTCAGCTTGCAAATACACAGTATCATTTACTGTTTCTGGTTTTACTTTTTCAACATTAACTTCACGATCCGTAACTTGGATAGAATGATTTGGAGTCAACTTTTCTACTGTATGAGTTGCCTCTGCTTGTTCAGGGACATTAACCTGAGCAACATTCTCAGCATTCTTTACCACCGACTTTATGTTTCCATTGGCCTGCTCAGGCAAACTTTTTTCTGATGAAGCCTGATTTTGGGCTGGTCGTTGTTTTGCTTGTACCTGGTTTTCACGAGCCTGTTCAGGAATCGTCTTATTCAGCGATTTCGCTTCTTCAGACTTTGCTGGTACTGCTATTGTCGCTGGTTCTGGAATTGAAGCAGCTTCTGGTACAGATGCCTGCTCTGGTATTGAAACATGTTCCGGTATCGAAGCCGGGGCTTGTCCCTTTTGAGAGCGAAGTTCATTCTTCTCAGCAAAAGCATTGTCTGGAAAAAGCATCGCTGCACCAACCAGTAGTGCAAATATAAGTAATTGGCGGAAGTGCACATTTTCACCCCCTTTCAATGAATATGAATTGTTGCGTTCACGGACAAAATTCGAGCATAATCTTCGTTTTATGTCGTCTTTTCTTAAAAATGCTTCTTTTCACCCAATCACGCTAGAGTTTTTAGGTAATTTTAAGCATTAAAAAAAGACGATTCGGGGGGAACGAATCGTCTTTTTGTACCTATAAGTTAGGCTGCGGCTTTACTTTTTTCAGAATAAGTCTTAGCTGTTTTGCGGATGAATGGTACCACCCAGCGGTCTAAACCATATTTACCAGCGTTGAAGCCTGCTGCTAAGATGATGAAGCCTAAGAAAATATCAGTTGGGTTATGAGATACAGTTCCTGCTAAGAAAAAGCTGAAGTTCATCACTAGACCAAAGAACATAGCCGCTGTTGTTAAACAGCCTAATAGAAGTCCTAAACCGATCAATGTTTCGCCCCAAGGAACGATGAAGTTGAACACATCGATGTTTGGTAAAGCAAAGCTATCTAAGAAATGAACGTACCAGCTATAAACCATGTTGCCATCTGGACCTTTTACTGGATTCGCAATCGCACCTTTTAGGAATCCGGCAGCGTCAAATCCGCCTGTTAATCCGATTTGTCCTCAAGACCCCACATTGAGGACATTTCCTTCTTCGCACTCGTCCGATTTGTCCTCAAGACCCCTAATTGAGGACGAATCCTTTGGGCAGCGAGTACGATTTGTCCTCAACCCCCAGGCATTGAGGACGAATCCCTTGGGCAGCGAGTACGATTTGTCCTCAAGACCCCTATGCCAATAGCCGTAGCCTATTTATTCTGTATTACTGACACCGTTAAAATTCAAAATGCTACGATATCGAGGCGTGTCCCCCACTATTTTGGATGAATTCTAAGAACCCGGAAACGCCGATTTTATTGAAGCGTTGTTGTTTTTTAACAAGCCATAGGTTTCTGGATATGATGACTCCTTCAATACCTACTTCTCTTAATAGTCCAAGCTTCAGCTCTCTAGCAACCGTTAGTCTTGGCAGAATACTGATTCCTAGTCCTGCTTCGACGGCACTTTTGATTGCCTGCGTACTGCCTAATTCCATATAGCTTTCCATTTTTTCTACTATCCCATGTTCTCTTAAGGAGTTCTCCACAATCAATCGTGTTCCTGATCCAGATTCCCGCCAAATCATCCGTTCATGAATCAGCTCTTCAATCTGGATCTGTTCTCCCCACACATGTTCTGGCGAACAAACAACAATGAGTTCATCATCAGCAAATTTCTCAACGATAAATTCCTTATTCTCGACCAGGCCTTCTACCAGGGCCATGTCGATTACATCATTCGATAAATCTTCCAAAACACCTGGGGTATTTTTTATCGTCAACGTCACTTTGATGTCAGGTGTTTGTTTTTTATAACGCCCCAATAAGCTCGGTAATAAATACTCACCGATCGTAAAAGATGCACCGACATGAAGATTTGTATGATACTCACCCATTGCCTGTTTGATGCTTTCCTTGGAACGATGAAAATCATGAACGATGGATTTAGCAAACGGATATAACATTTTTCCAGCTCCTGTTACCTTCAGCTTTCCATCACTCCGGTCAAATAACAATGCACCATAAAAATTTTCCAGTTGGTGAATCTGTCTTGTTACAGCAGGCTGAGAGACATAGCTTAATCTTGCAGCCTGACTAATACTTCCTTCATCTACGACTAAACAAAACATTTGCAGACTCTCTATATTCAAAAAACTCAACCTCCACAAAACAACTATCTTCTCTAGTATTATATTCCACAGGCTATACGTTTTGGTTATAGCCTATAAATTTATTGCAATTTACCCATCAAGTCAGGTCTGATAACCTTAGTATATAGATTCGTATTCCCGCACAGGAGGGATAAAAATGAAGGAACGTTGGAAAGCACTAATTGAAATCTTTTGGACCTTTTTTAAAATAAGCCCTGTTACATTTGGAGGGGGCTTTGCCATGGTCCCTCTAATTGTAAGAGAAATAGTAGAAAAGCGAAAATGGCTGGACAGCGAGGAAGTGGCAGATGTGTTTGCCCTATCACAATCGATACCCGGATCGGTGGCCATTAACTCGGCCACTTTTATTGGCTATAGAATTGGCGGAGTTAAAGGAGCACTAGCCGCAATGATCGGGGTTTCGCTTCCCACTTTTTTAATCGTTCTCGCTTTAGGAGTGTCCTACCTTTTCATTCATGATCATCCAAAGCTAGAAGCGGCATTTGTATCGATAAGAATCAGCATTGTAGCCATTATTATCTATGCAGCCATCAAAATCGCCAAAACGGCGATCGTTGACAAAACCACCTTCTTTATTACGCTTGCAGGGGTTCCGGTATTGTTTTTTGTTCATCCAACCACTGCCATTCTGCTCGGAGCCTTAACCGGTGTTGTAGTGGTTTTTTCAAAGAAAAAAATGGGCTACAAACATAAGAAGAGTAAGGATCCTGCCAAGAACCCTGATTATTTTATGGGGGCTGGAATCTAAGAACAAGGAGGACTAAGCATGGAGTTATGGGAACTATTCCACACATTTTTTCACATGGGGTTTTTCTCCTTTGGAGGAGGATACGCAATGATGCCCTTTATCGAAGCAGCAGTTACAAAATACGGCTGGATGTCCCCCGAACAGTTAACCAATATGATCGCTATTGCTGGTATGTCTCCAGGACCAATTGCTGCCAATAGTGCAATTCTAATAGGTTATTCAACAGCAGGAATCAGCGGCGCCATTCTATCTGCCTTTGCCATCTTGCTTCCCTCTTTGATTTTAGTCCTAATTGCAGCTGCCTTTTTTGTAAAAATGCATCACAATCCCTTGGTAGAAGCGATGTTCTATGGGTTAAAGCCGCTTGTTACTAGTTTAATTATCTTCGCCGCGATAAGTTTTGCAGAGGCCAATCACCTTGTTTCCTTAAATGGCTCTTTTCGTTCCATAAGCTTATGGATTATCTTTGCACTATCCTTATTCGCCTTATTAAAACTTCGTTGGAATCCCATTTATGTAATTGCCCTTTCCGGGCTAATAGGAATAACACTCTATTCTTGATCATACTTATTTTAAATATCAAAAGGCCGGTTCTTGATGAACAGGCCATTTTACTAGCTTAAGAAGATACAAGATTATTACGGTTATGAACCTTATCAAACCAGGAGCTCGCTGATTCTTTCAAAACGACATTAAGTTCTTCAATATTCTTTTTGCCCACGACTTGTAACCATTCACGACCTGCTTGTTCTCCACCAGAAGCAAAAGGGGCAACACCGTCTTTCCAGGTTGCACGGCCGCATAATACGCCATTAAAACTGGAACCAGATTTCTTAGCAAATTTCAAGGTCTCTTGGAATAACTCAGCACTTACTCCGGCACTTAAAAAAATAAACGGCAGGTCTGTTGCCTCACTTTGTTCTTTAAAATACGCTGCAGCTTCTTCTTGACTATAGATCGTTTCACCTTCAGTGTAACCTTCAACAAAGTTCATGTTGACAGGAACTTCTACTTTTAAGACATCCACATGGTACTGCGGTTTGGAAAATTCCCTCATCGCCTCAATCACCTTATGCGGCTTTACTTTTGCATACTCTTTACTTTTTACATCTTCATTTTCGGCGTCATAAGATACGATTTCTAAGAAAAACGGAATATCTTCAGCCACACACTCCGCTCCGACTCGTTCCATATAAACATGTTTATAATCATTGATTTTCTCGTTTTCATCTACATCATAATACAATAAAAATTTAACAGCATCGGCCCCTGCCTCTTTTAATCGTTTGACGGACCATTCCGGTAATAAATCAGGCAGACGGCCCACGGCAGTAGCGTCATATCCTGTCTTTTCATAGGCAACTAATAATCCAGCGTCTTTACTGCGGGCTTTAGCCGCCGGAAGTCCAAATTCTGGATCTAATAGAATCGCAGTTGAGTAGGGTGTTAATTCTTCAGAAACCAATTCTTTAAAGGTGATGATGCCTTCATCCCCGACATCATTCGTACTTCCCGCTGCAATCATTTTTTTTAATGACCCGCGCTGGTCAATCGCTAAAGCTCCTATTACACCATTTTCATCTGATAAACGTTTTAAAGCTGCTAATTTGTTTTGTGTTACTTCTAACATCGTTATTCCCCCTATCAATCTATTCTTTCAACCATTACCAAATCATAATACTGGTCAAACTTGGTCATGTTTATTGAACCGGTTCCTGCTTCCATCGTATTAAGCATTCCTGTCGTCATAGCTGTTTTAAGAACTTCCTCGACAGGCAAATTGAGTTTCAGTGCCACCGCTAACCCTGCAACGGTAGCATCTCCAGAGCCGACTGGATTCACCACGTCTATTTTTGGGATGGTAATCCGGTAGTCATCACCATCATGCCTTACAAAGGCACCATGCTTACCCATCGAGACGACAATCCAGTCAATTCCTTTAAACAACTCCTGATCCAAAGCATGTTTCAAACTGCCTATCCTGCCATCTACCTCAAAGCCAAGCAGTTGAGACAATTCCTCCGTATTGGGCTTAATCGCTAATGGTTTTTCTTTATGTAACAAGGCTTTTCTTAATGATTCACCAGAGGTGTCCAATAGTACAGGAACCCCTTTTTTCTGACTCATCGTTAACATTTTTTTATAAAAGTCGGCCTCCAGCCCCTTTGGTAAACTGCCTGAAATCGTCACAAATGTAACCTTAGACAACAGGTCATTAAATTTCCCTAAAAAATCTGCCCCTTCTTCTTTCGTTAAGGTTGGCCCAGATTCTAAAATTTCTGTTTGCATGCCTTCATGAAGAATAGCGATACAATTTCTCGATTCTTTTTCAATTTTTAAAAAGTCACTGGGAATATCGCTTTTCTTTAATTCTTGGACGATGTAGTCACCGAGTGTTCCGCCGAGTACACCCGTTGCCAAGACATCTTCTTCCATTTGTGTGATCACGCGGGCAACATTCAGGCCTTTGCCGCCCGCCGTTTTCCGAACATTTTCCACACGATTCACTCCATCTAACTTGAATTCATGGAGGTGATAGGAAATATCAACGGATGGATTCATGGTGACCGCTAAAATCATCGCACTCCCTCTTTCTGTACTTGATAACGGCATACTCCATCAAGGTACGTTGCCATTAACCCCAAATCAGGAGTTAATACGATAAAGTCGGCACCATAGCCCGTGGCAATCTTCCCGCATTCGCCTTCCATCCCAATACTTTTAGCAGGAGCTGTACTCGCCATATAGATGGCTTCCTCCGGTGTTGCAATTCCCCATTCAACGACATTTTTAACGGCATCCTTTAATTGTAAAATACTGCCTGCTAAACTGCCGCCTGCGATTCGGGCAGCCCCGTCCTTCACCTCTACAGGAAATTCCCCCAGCTGATAGTTTCCCTCCGGCATGCCTCCAGCCATCATACAATCAGTCACCAGCAGGGTTTGGTCTCTTCCGCGGGCATTCATTAAGATGTTGGCGGCAGCAGGATGAACATGGTGTCCATCACAAATGATTTCGGCAAAAACATCTTTTAGATTTATTGCTGCACCAGCCATCCCCGGCTCACGATGGTGCAGGGGACTCATGCCATTGAAGGTATGAACAAATATGATTGCGCCTTTTTCAACTGCATGTTGTGCTTGTTCATACGTTGCATCGCTATGTGCTAACGCCACCGCAATTTCTTCGCTGGCGGCATATTCAATAAATTCTGCTGCACCCTTTCTTTCAGGGGCAATCGCAATTTTTCTAACCAATTGTTTGGATTGTTTCTGCCATGTTTTTAATTTTTCAATCGAGGGATCACAGAAATATTTCGTGTTTTGCGCCCCTTTATGTTTTTCGGTAAAAAACGGCCCTTCTAAAAAAATTCCTTTAATTTTTGCTCCACGAACTTTTGTGTAGTGGGTACCAATCATTTCAACTATAGTATTCAGTGCTTCAGTGGATGAGGTTAAGGTTGTCGGTAAAAAGGATGTTACTCCGCAGGAAAGAAGCCCTTCAGAAATCTGATTCAGCCCTTCAAAATCACAGTCCATAATATCGTGATTTCGAAATCCATGAATATGTGTATCTACTAAACCAGGAGCAATCCAGTGACCTGTATAATCAATGACTTCTGCAGCCTTATCTGGCATTTCCTTCGAGAAATCGCCGAATCTTCCGTCTTTTATTTTTAAAAAACCAGGACCTGTAACCGTCCCATCTAGAAAAAACTTATCTGCATAGATATAACGTACCATGCCTATTTCCCCTATCATGTTACTGATATTCGTAAATCGTTACGCCTTTAACAACCCGGTTTACCGTTCCTGTCGGAGATGGGGTATCTGGCGTATTACCAACCTTTATCGAAGTCAGCAAAGAAATTGTTTGTCCAATCATGACAAAAGGTAATGCCAAGTATGCATCTGGTATGGACCCGGCCTCGCTGCCAAATGAGAATGTGTTCCCATCATAATTGATTTCTCCATCCACACCGATGGCACAAATGTAGCTGGCAATGTTATCCTGCTGCATTTCTTTTAAAATATCTAAATCGTATTTACGTGTATAGGGATGGTTAGAAACAAATACAAACACCAATGATTTTTCATTGACAAAGGATTTAGGGCCGTGGCGGAACCCCAACGGTGAATCATAGGCGGTGACTATTTTTCCCGCGGTTAACTCTAGTATTTTTAATTGCGATTCTCTTGCTAATCCTTCTAAACTGCCAGACCCTAGGTAAATGATTCTGTCAAAATGACAATCAATTATTTCTTGAATGGCTTCTTCCCTTCGAATGACACTTTCACCCATTTGACAAATGGTTTTCACGATTGACCCTTTCTCTTCCACTGACAAAGGATCAAAAACAAGTAAGGCTGTTAACGCCATGCAAGTATAACTTCCGGTCATGGCAAATCCCTGATCATTCGATTTCTCAGGCATCAATAGTAATAAATGATTCTCATCACCTTTTGCCAGTTGTGCTAATTTACCATCCTTCGCACATGTAATCGTCAACTGATACAAGTCGGTTACAATTTGCTCAGCTAATTGTACGGCGGCCACACTTTCCGGGCTGTTGCCACTTCTAGCAAACGAAACCAGTAATGTTGGAAAATCAGCTTTTAAAAACTGATAAGGATTTGACACCAAATCGGTCGTCGGAATACTTAGCATTTCCCACTTGTTTTCATCAATTTTTCCTTTTAGATAAGGTGTGACAGTTTCACCGACATAAGCAGATGTCCCAGCGCCTGTAAAAATGACTCGAACCCTGGCGTGCTTCATTGATAATTTCAGGAAAAACTCTTCTATCTCTCTGCTTTTTTCTGTAAACAAGGCATAGGCTTCACCCCATAGCTCTGGCTGTTGTTTTATTTCTGCCGTTGTGACCGATGCACCTAATGGCACTAATTTTTCACTGCTTAATGTAAACATAACCACTCACTCCTTATTAGATTCTCTCGAATACTCGCAATCCTGCACCAACAACCCCATTATTTTGCGCCAGTGTACTGATGCTCATTTGGTCTAATAGGTGCTGCTGTTCAGAAATTTGATAGGTTTTTAGCTTTTCTTTGATTAACTCAAGCAGAAAAGGATTATTCACGATGACACTGCCGCCAAATACCATTTTGTGCGGATCTATTAAACTAGAAATGGAATAGAGCCCTTGTGCTAAATGATTGGCCGCCTCATCGATAATGGACTGGAATTCCTTTGACCCGTTTACATATCCAGTAAAAACATCCTTGGTTGGAATCCCCGCTATATTCTGAATCCCTGGACCGGCAGCGATTTTTTCCAGCCGTTCATTGCCCTCTTTCGAAAGAACCGGAATCAACCCCAACTCACCGGCGAATCCGGCTCCTCTCAAAAAGAAACCATTATGGATGATACAACAGGAGATACCTGTACTGATCGTCACGTAAACAAAGGTTTCATTCATTTGGCCTTGTGTCGTTTTCCACTCGGCAAATGCGGCCATATAGACATCGTTGTCAATGGTGATTGGCTTGGCGCCAAATTGTTCCCGTAATCGTGCGGCAATCGGAAACTGCTGCCAAGGCAAATTGTTTTGAAAAATAGCGATACCGTTCTCGCGATCAACTTTTCCTGGTACCCCGGCGCCGATACCTTCAATCTCTGACAACAATGTTCCTTTAAGAACTTGTTCTACCGCTGTTACTACTTGTTTAAACATACTTTCTCGGTCGGAAGGATCACTTTTCACTTCCTGCTGGTGAAGCAATTCTCCCGATTCCGAAATGATTCCGGCTGCAATCTTTGTCCCGCCTATATCAATCCCGATGGCCTTTTTCATTTTTCTGCACCTCTAATTAATATTATGTCAACCTATCATATAGATGGGTTGTTGGTACAAGTATTATTCAATAAAAACTCATAGTCAAAATACTATGAGTTTCCAAACCACACATACAATCTAATTATTAATTATTTTATATCAAACCTACTTGTTGGGTCAACCCGACATATAGATTCTTTTTGGTTGTTCTTTTTTAAAACAAATAATCCAATATATACCCAGGGGCAGGATTATGAAACTTGTTAGCCAATAACTCCATTTAACTCCAAATTCATCCATTATAATAAAACTAATTAAAGGTCCTAGGGCAGCACCAACATCTGAAAATAATGTATATAATGCAATGATTGTTACGTGTGATTGGCTTTCTGTGAGGTCTGCTGCAATCGTGTCACTCATTGTTATTAATAAGGTTGACGTTAACTGGAACAGCAATATCATTCCTATAAATAAACCTACAGATAAATCTAAAGGGAAAACTGCGAAGCATAATGAAGCCGTTAACAATCCTAAAATTAAAATAGGGATTCTCCCCCACTTTAGGTCGGAACATTTTCCAAGATAAGGTGCAAGGAAGGGTTCCCAACCTGTTCGAATAGCCTGAAATATACCTGTCAATGATGCTGCACCTATTGAAAATCCTAATATAACCATTTTTTGATCAATATGAAATTCCACTATTTTACTAAAAGTGGAAGTAAAAACTCCATATACAGCAAAAGCAACTACTAAACCGGTAATAAAAGCTGATACTACTCTTTTATCTTTCCATATGACCAAGGTGTTTTTCTTATCAAAATTTTTCCTTACTTCGATTGTCTTTGTGTTGGGAACATGTTTTACAATAAACGGAAGACTGCAAGCACCCATAACTGAAAACAAAGTAGTCACTGTCTGAATGCCAATAAGATCAGAAAAAAATCCGCCTAGTAACATCCCGAATAATGTTCCAAGTCCCCAAAGTCCGTTATATAAACCGACATATTGTCCTCTTGTTTTGGAGTCGGAGCAAGAAATAATCGTTAAATACCCGCCTAATCGAAAAAATGACCACGATATTCCCCATATGCACCGAGCAAATAAAAGCAGCCAAAATCCTTTTAATACACCATAGGAAAATGTCGAAATAACTGCCAAAATGACAGCAATCATTAAACCTTTTCGTTTGCTGGTCCTTTGATAGCAAAACCCGACTAATGAGTTAAGTGGAATTCTAATAATCCGATTCGCGGATAATAGGATCCCAACCTGCCAAAGGGAGTTTAGACCAAAAAATTCCCAATAAATAGGAAGAACAATAAACAGCATCTCATTTCCCAATAAACAAACAGCCGTGACCAGAGCAATGACAACAATAGGTTTTTTTGAAGGAGTATCTTCAATCATCAGATGTGTTATTCCCTTCTTTATAGACCAAAAAAGTTAATATTCGATGTTTAATTGATATTCTTGAATCCATTGCTTATTCGTAAAATCCCGCCCCAAAATGAATACCCGATCCTTAAATACTTGTATATATAATCCCTGACTTCCAAATGAATCGATAACCGTTTCTCCTCCTGCTCCATCAGGTCCCCATGTATTATATACAGCACCTGTGTTTATCATATTAAAAGGCGTATCTACAAACATCTTTGGAAAACGAAGATCAAAATGGGAATGTCCTGAAAAATAGAATACGTTTTTACAGCCTGATAAAATATTCAATAAATCCTGATCTTGAATAATACTATTTTGATAGTATTCTATATCTGTTCCAAATAAAGTAAATGGTATAGGCTGATGCAAAAAAACAAAAACTGGTTTCGTATCATGTTTCGACTTATCTATTTTTCCTTTTAACCAATTGATTTGTTCATCGCTTAAGACAGCTGAATCTTTCGTAGGACTTCCAATAGGTCCCCAGCTTTCTGTTCCTAAAAATAGGAAGGTATGATTACCTATTTCTTTATCGTAATAAACTTTTTCGAGATGACTAAACGCTAAAAATCGGCCTATTGAAGGTTCATTACCATCGTTTTTAAAGAATTCATGGTTTCCTATTGTGAAAAAAACGTCCTTTGGATGTGGCCCGTTATCCAAAATCTCCCTGATTTTTTTATAACTTTCTGCCTTCCCATCATCAACTAAATCACCATTAATAATTAAAGCTGAGGCATCTAAATCTATTTCATGCAAATCCCGTAAAGCATGGGCAAATTTTTGATGTGAAATTTCGTTTTGGCAAGTTAACTGGATATCGCTAATAACAAAAAATGAAAACAGAGGTTTATTTGTACTCATCGAATCCCCCTTAAATAATGATTGCTTAACCTTAAACAAGGAACTTACCTATTTATTTTCCGCCTGTTACAGCAATTCCTTCAATAAATTGTTTTTGCAGGATGATGAATAAAATCAACATTGGCAGGATAGCTAAAAAGGATCCAGCCATTAGGATCGGATAGTTGGTTAAATATTGACCTTGGAGCGATGACAATCCGGCAGAAAGTGTCATAGATTCTGGAGAACTATTCACAATCATTGGCCACATTAGTTCATTCCAACTCCAAAGAGTAGTGAAAATACCTAATGCAATCAAACCAGGTTTCGCAAGGGGTAGCATTATCTTCCAATAAATTTGGAAGTGATTGCAGCCATCCAGTCTAGCTGCCTCTTCTAGTTCTTTTGGGAGCCCCATAAAGAATTGACGCAGCAGGAATGTACCGAAGGCGCTAAACAATCCAGGGACAATGACAGCTTGCAATGAATTCAACCAACCCAATTTCACCATAATCATATATTGAGGCAACAAAAACACTTGCCCAGGAACCATTAGAACAGATAACGCCAGGATAAACAAAATATTCCTGCCCGGAAATTCAATTCGGGCAAAAGCATAGGCAGCCAACGAACAGAGAAACAATTGCCCGACTGTTCTTAAGACCGTAACAATAACGGTATTATACATAAATTTGAAAAAAGGCAGCAGTCCAAAAACCTCTTTGTAATTCCCCCATTGGAAATCTTCCGGAATAATCACTGGTGGAACCTGAATAGACTCGGCATAGGTCTTTAATGAGGTTAAGATCATCCATAAAAAAGGTACGACCATTGCCACCGATCCAACAATGAGGACTAAATGGATAAGGAATGTTTTACTAGTCAAAAGCTGTCTCGTTCTTTCCAATGAATCTCCCTCCTTTAATCATAATGAACCCATTTTTTCTGTAAGACCATTTGTATTGCTGTGATAATCAGGATAACAATTAATAAGAGAACCGCGATCGCTGCTGCATATCCCTTATCGTTTAATACAAACGCATGCTGATAAAATAAATAAACAATCGATTGCGTATTTTCCAAGGCTGTACTGCTTTTTCCAATCATCATGAAAATTAAATCAAACACTTGAAATGCCCCAATTAAAGACATAATACTAACAAAGAAAATGACTGGGGAGAGCAGCGGCATGGTAATTGTAAAGAACACTCGGAATGGCCCTGCTCCATCCATTTCTGCTGCTTCATAATACGTCTTTGGAATCCCTTGTAGTCCCGAAAGGAAAATGACCATGTTATAACCAATGCCACTCCAGATGCCTACTACAATAATCGAATATAAGGCAATTTTCGGATCACTTGCCCACTGCGGACCCTTGATTCCGAATAAGGATAAAAGGTAGTTTAGTAGACCAAAATCAGAATTATAAAGCCATTTCCAAACCATGGCGATGGCAGCGGGCATGGTAATAACGGGTAAAAAATACAATGTGCGATAAACAGATTTCCCCTTAATGTTCTGATTTAAGAGTACCGCTACAAGTATTGATAAGAATATCCCGATTGGGACAGTAAAAATAATATAAATCCCCGTATTCTTAAACGATTTTATCAAATTTGTATCCTCAAGCATCCGCTTATAATTATCTAACCCCGTCCACTCATATTGTCCAAATGCTCCCCATTCGGTGAAACTAAAATAAAAGGTCTGAACGATTGGCCATAGGTAGAAAATAAACAAGCCTAGCATGGTTGGAGCAATCATGAGATAAGCCCAAAAATAATCGGATCGTTTCCTTGTTTTCGTCAAGTTTGAAACCTTAAAAACTTTTTTCGATTTCACTTCGACCTGTAGAGGAAGTTCCTTCACTATATTCCCTCCTTTTTAGAAAAAAGAAGAGAAGAACTAAATTCTCCTCTTCAATTTTTTTAATTCTTAGATAACGCCTCATTTGCCTTTTTCGATAATTCTTTTACGGCATCTTCTACACTTTCTTCCCCGGCCCAAGCCTTCTTAAGAACATCCGTTTCATACTGCCAGATCTCTCCAGTACTTTTCACACTTGGTAGTGGGTTGGAATATTCTAAAGCATCAATAAATACCTGAAGGTTCATATTCGGTACGGATTTCAACCACATGTCCTGTGAACCGTTATATGCAGGAATAACCACGCCACTTTTTGCAAACTCTTCAGCAACTTCTTTTGAACCTAGAAACTTCACAAATGTCCATGCAGCATCTTTATGTTTTGTGTTGGCAGCAATTACATTGGACAGACCATGAATAGAAACTGCACGATTCTTTCCTTTTGGTGGGATGGTAACGTCTATGTCTGGATTAACTCTATAATCTGGCACCATATATGAACCATCTAACTTCATGGCAAGTTTTCCTGAAATGAATAATTCAGAAGCTGCTGTTTCTGTCATTTGAGCCAGTGTAGGTGATAGTCCTTCCTTAATGAAACTAATATTATATTTTAGAGCCTCAATAGCCTCTGGAGTATCAAATCCAACCTGTTTACCATCCTTCGAAAGAATATGACCGCCATTTTGCCAAATCAAGTCATAATATCCACCTTGATTTTCCATCATTGCTCCAAAGCCCCAAATTCCTTTATCCTTATTAGTTAGCTTTTCGGCCACTTCCTTTAATTTATTCCAATCCCAAGTATCGTCTGGATACGGTATACCTGCTTCATCAAATATTTTTTTATTATAAAACAAACCTGTTGTATCAAAGTCTTTTGGAATTCCATATACTTTTCCATCGACAGTGTAAAGATCAACCAATGACTTCGGATAGTTGTCTAAGCTATAATTGTCTTTTTTTATTAGATCATTAAGTGGGATAATTACCTTCCCCTCAGCATACTGAGCAATATGAGGGCCATTCATCCAAAGAACATCAGGCATTGCACCACCTGTTGCTGCTGTTTCAAGCTTTTGAAAGTATTGACCATATGGAGTTAGTTCAACTTTCACCTTAATATTTGGGTGTTTTTCATTAAACAATTTAATAACATCATTTATGACAGGAACCTGTGCTTTTCCCCATACCCCATAGGTAATTTCAACCTTATCATCTTTTGCGTCACCTGATGTCGTTTCGCCATTACTACATCCTGCTAACCCAAGTAATCCTAACATGACAGTTAAAAGCATTATTAGCCACTTTTTCATTAAGTTTCCCTTCCTCCTATAAAGTTTAGTAGATTTCTAACAAAATACTTCTTAAAACACTATGGAACAATAACAATTTCCCCCTTGATAGCCCTTACATTACTCATAGCGTGATCTTTTAATAAACGATTACCACCCCCTTAACAACATTGCTCTTTCTATTTTTAAAACACATTAAGATTCTACCTTTTCTATTAAACAAGTATAATAATCATCAATATTAATAGATTTCCCTTGATGTAACCGCGATTCTTCAGCAGCAAATGCCATAAGATGGCTTCTTACGGAAGCAGATGTGGAAGAAACACTATCTTTTTTACTTCCATATTGAATTTCGCGAAGAAATTTTCTCATGATTCCTTTATCACCGCCGCCGTGTCCGCCAACAGGTGTGTCAAATTTTATGACGGTTTCATGCTTGGTGAGGAAATCATAGATGGAGATACTATTTTCCTCCATATTTCCACGGATTTCTCCTTTTGTCCCCATGATTTGCACGATCCGCGTTTGCTCTCTCGTAAAGCCACACATACTGAATGTCGCGGTTGCTCCGTCTTCAAACTCCAGGTTGACCACTTGATGGTCAACTACATTATTGTCTGAGCGGTATACACATTTTCCATATGGTGTTTCCTGTAATGCTTTGATTATGCCCTCATTTGTATAATCCTCGGTGAATTTTTTGGCCCAGCCTTTTCCTTCTCCAAGATAGTATCTGCCTGCATGGAATGGACAATCTTGTTCAGCAGGACAGCCATCTAAACATCTTTGCGGTGCTCCAGCCGGGGCATTTTCTACTTTAAAATGCATAAGCGACCCGTAGGAACTCACGCGTTTACACTCTTTGCCCATGACAAACGATATAATATCCATATCGTGGCAAGATTTTTGAAGGATCATCGGACTTGATTTCTCCTTATTATTCCAATTGCCGCGGACAAAGCTGTGGGACATATGCATCACTTCCACATTTTCATTTAATTGCAGCGATATGACCTCTCCGATTTCTCCTTTAGATATAATCTTTTTAATCGCTGCCCAAAATTCTGTATACCTTAGGACATGGCAAATTGTAAGTTGCCGATTATGCTTTTTGGCCGCTTGTTCCATAGCAATGCATTCCAGCGGATCTGGAGACATCGGTTTTTCCAAGAGAACATGATAACCCATTTCTAATGCTTTCATCGTCGGCTTAGAGTGATGGGGGTCAAGTGTACAAATAATCGCGATATCTGCAATTTTTGTATCTTGGTTTAATACCTCTTCCCAAGACTCATAACAATGTTCATTGGAGATCTGATGTTTTCGCTGAAATTTCGTCCTTCTTTCACGATTCGGCTCGGCCACAGCGATAATCTTTAATTCATTCGGATAATCTAAGGCATAAGGCCCGTAAGCTCTTACCCCTCTGTCACCTGCTCCGATAAGGATTGCCGTCATTGGTTTCATGTTAAACTCTCCTACCCTTCATTTTCCAGATATTTTCCCGATTTTATCCAAACGTTTTCCAGAGTGTTGTAAAAAAAGAACCGATTAGGTTCGTTTTTTATTTGCTGATTCACGAAGAACTATTTCAAATGGCAAGATAAGCTTAATTGGTAGATTAATTTTCCCCTCCACCATTTCCATAATCGTTTTGGCTGCCATTTTTCCCATTTCATATTTAGGTATTTCAACCGTTGATAGCTGTGGTGATGAATATTTGCCCATTTCAATATTATCGACCCCAAAGAAAGCGATGTCCTCTGGAATGCGAAGATTGTTTTCTCTGACCGCTCTCATCGCAGCGATAGCCATTAAATCACTGGCACAAACCATGGCTGTCGGTAGATGCGCTGGATCCTGTTTAATCAGACTTTTCATTTTTTCATAGCTGTTTTCCATTTTCCACTGTGTATTAATGATCCATTCAGGATGAATGGCTAATCCAGCTTCTTCCATTGCCAATTGATAGCCTTTAAAACGATATTCGGAATGTAAATCTTCGAAACCTTCGTTTACACCTCCACCAATAAACCCTATCTCCCGATGGCCTTGATTACCTAAATACTGGACCACCTTTTTAATAGCTTCCACACGGTCGTAATCGACGATCGCTATGTTTTTATCTGTATAGTAAAAGTCCAGTCCTACTAATGGTATATTTTGTCGAATATATTCAATCAGGCTATCATCAATCTTATCGATTAGAAGCAGACCTTCAATCCCTAATTCGTGGATGGTCTTAAGGAGCAGTGCCTCGTTATTAATCTCATCCTTTGTGATACTAATCAGGGTATAATCATGATTGGCTAATGTATCACGAATACCCGTATAAATATTGGCAAAATAAGGGTTGGTTTCCGCTTGTTTTGGATTGGCAACCCAGCCAATTTTCATTGTTCGTGTGTTACTCTTTTCTTGCTTGTTGGTTACTAAATTTCGAGCATGCTGATTTGGGACATAGCCTAACTCCTTAACAGCCTCCCAAATTTTTGCTTTTGTTTCCTGGTTAACATTTCGGGTCTGGTCATTTTGAATGACTCTCGAAACCGTTGAAATCGAAACCCCGACATGCTCTGCAATATCCTTTAATCTTATCACGAATTAAACACCTCTTAGCTAAACACTTAAGCGCTTTCTTTAATAGAATAACAAAATTCTAACATCTTTTGTAAGAGAGGTTTTACTTTCTTTTGTAAAGTTCCATAACCACAGATTAAATGAATGGGTTGTTGGTACAGGATATTAAAAACTTCAACTCTTAACTGAAAATTTTAACTAATATGAATATACTTCCTCTCCTAATGACCTGTCAACCCATCAAGTTGAAATAAATTTTTCTTTTTTGAAATTAGCAAAAAACTCATAGACACAGTGCTATGAGTTTTCAATGATTATGTTAGTTCGGTGTAAAAGCGGCAGCGATCGCCACGGACAATAGAAATACAAAATTCAACCGGCACATCGTTGGAATCAAAGGCTGTTCGTTCCAGCAACAGCGCCGGACGGCCTTCTTCCGTTTCAAGGTGCTCACTTTCGTCAGGACGGATAAGAACAGGTTCAAATGCCTCTTTTGCTCTCGTCACTACCGTATTAAATTGTTGCGCAAATAAATCATATAAAGATATTTCGCCCACTTTTTTAAGCTGCTCCATATCAGATACAACATGCTTCGGAATGAAAGATGATTCTAAAATATATGGCTCATCATTGGCACAGCGGAGGCGTTTCATTTCAATCACATTCTCATTTTCTCCAAGTCGGAGTGCCTCGCTTATTTTTGCAGTAGGTTTGACCTCTTCTATTTTTAATATGATATCCTTTGGATTCAGCCCTTTCTCTTTTAATACTTTGCTAAAGCTGTAGAATCCCATCAACGACTGCTGCAATTTCGGCTTTGCCACAAATGTCCCTTTTCCTTGAATTCGGTATAGAATTCCTTCCTGTACAAGCTCCTCAATCGCTTTTTTTGCTGTGTTTCGGCTCACACCAAATTGATCCATTAACTGATTTTCCGATGGAATTTTATCACCAGAAGTCCAATGCCCTTTTTCAATCGAATCCTTCAATCTTTGCATTAATTGATGATATAGCGGAATTAAACTTTCATGCTGCAATGGTTTCATTTTTTAACCTTGCCTCCAAAACATACTTATTAAACTAAATTATATCACCTGTACTTGTACAATCAACCCAACAACTTAGAAAACGTGATTATTAGTTATTAATATGAATAAATTAAATATCCTCCTAAATAACAAGACTTAGGAGGATCTAATCGTTTGACTTTGTTTTAAATGTTAAACTTTTTTAAAGAAGTTATTCTTTTTTAAAACAGAGCCATTTTATCTAAATCCAAGCATGAAAAACTTCCATGTCGGATTTAAAAATTATCATTAACATCCTTTGTAGGCATTCGAATCGGCTTTTTTACTTTTAGGTGGGTGACATTTCTTTTCGAGTTCAGGAACCTTGAACTCGAGTCGGTGCGTCGAACCGGCTGCTCCGGTCGTATCTATTTCATATCCCTTCTCGGTTTGTGTTACTGTATCGTCGCTTGAAAGCAGCGTAATATTATCACGATTTATATTTAACTGAATCTGCGTGTCTGAATGCGTTGGATTAGAAATCGAAATGACCAGCTTGCCATCTTCCTCTGTCGTGACGATAGAAGCAGGCTTATCTACTGTAATCCCATCCACAGTACCACCATTCTCCGACCAAATATTTGCTAGTAATGTAGCGCTTTCTAGTTCTTTAACCGCTTGAATTGATGGATTATTATAAAGAATTTCTAAAGTGTTCTTTTTGGCATACAATTTCGTATTATGTGCTGATTGCCCCGGGAGTAGTACATAAGCGTAGGTTGCATCTTTTACGTTTTGTCCATGATTGATCAGTAATTTTACATAATCATTTGTATAGGTTTGGTCATTATTGAAGTATCCGTTAATATCGGCGTATTTCCCTTCTCTTGTTTCTTTTTGAATTGTTAAAGATGTCTTTTGAGGAAAATAGTAGCCAATGCTCTCTTCTTCTGTCTTACCGGCTAAATGCCCCCAAGCGTGTTCATCTAAATCAATAGTTTGAGCTTCATTAGATATTTGTTTATTATTCAAATTAAACACTTCGTCTTTGACCAAACGATTTTCTACAATGGTCTCAATCGAATATTCCGTCTGTCCCTGAATATCTGCCCCTAGGGCGACAATAGAGTCGTTTAGTAAAAACCATGATTTTTTTGCACGTAAATCCATACCGAGTTGAAGATTCGTTTTATTCAAGTACATACCGACTGCACCAATCTGCCCATTGGTCGCACCACCAACCCATGTTTGCGGCGAGGTCTTCGATTGTGCGGCGCCGTCTGCCAGTGGTTTCGTGTCTACCGTTGTCCCAGGTAAACGATACGGGTCTATAGTTGGCCAATATCCCTCATTAAATTGCTTAGAATCGTGATTGTATACATACAGCATCCCGTCTCCGGTATGCCATCCATGTTTGTTCTCTGTATTGCCATACTCATAATTGGCGATGCGTTTTGAATACATACTGATGCCGATAGCATACGAATCTCTCACTTGTACAGCTCGCGCCATAGAACCGTATACTTTCATTCCTTTGAACGGATTTGCAGCAATAATTGAATCATTGCTTACCACTTCCTTCGCTGCTAACAAAGCTCCTAAATCACGTGCGTTCTCAAAGTAATTATAGGCATTCTTTGACGTTGTCAGCCAAGATTTTACGGCTTGTTTAAAGTATAGTTGATCTTGCATACTAGCAAATTGGCTGATCAATAATGTATTGGCGATTGTCTCAGAACCCGCTGCATACTCAGTTGTGAATGGATTGGTGAATGGTGCTCGTGAAATACTTCTACCATTGACCATTGACATCATCTGCCCACGGTACATGAGAGGAATATATCCATTTCGAATCGTCTGAAAGACATTTTTGATTGAAGCATCTTTCATTTCCCACTCCGTCCCTGCTACAATCGACTGGATGCGCCCTACTCCTTTCAACAACTCATTCCCATAGCTTCCCGTGTACGCATGGTTCACGTGTTGGATAACAGATCCATCTTGATAAAGTCCGTCCCCTGATTTAACCATTTTGAATACGTCAGGAACCTTTTGTTGTACAAGCTCCATCTTGGCATCTTGCTCTGTTAATAAGGCGGTCCCCAATACTGAAATTCCAATATCAGTACGATTTGCACCGGTAGCTGTGTACGATGGCCATTGTTTTGCAGGATCAGAGGCGTACCCACCTATTGCATTCGCATACATCGCCAAACGATTTGAGCCCTCCGGCGTATTCAATAGTTCGTCTCGGAGAAGAATCAGAGCATCAACAAATGGTTGTGTGCTCCCGATTTGCCAATCCCACCAATTCCCAGTATAATAGCTGCCATTATATTTTTTCGTTGTGACCATGAAATCGAATGCATCGAACAAATCATTACGAAGCGCTTCGTTCCCTTGAAGCGTACTTCCTTCTATGCTGTATGCTAAAGCTAATTTCTTTAAATGATTGAACTGCGTTGTATAATCTGCTGATACGGTATCAGTTGAAAGTCTTGGCCATAAATACATTCGATTGTCATCTTTATTCAACGATGCCCAAAGTTCTTCTGCTGTGGCGGAAAGCTTGTTTACGTATGATTTTACATCTTTATCTTCTGTATTTAAATCAACTGGTCCGACCAATTGTTCTCTCCAACGATTGCGCATTTGAACATATTGAGCTTTTTCAGCCACAACCTCTAGCATTGCCTCTGCTTTTTTCCCATTCGATGTTGTGATACTGATTATCGCTTTTCCTTCATGTAACGCACGAACGAGACCTTTTTCAGAGACTGTTGCAACCGCCTGATTAGAAGATGCCCATTCAACTTGTTCAGTTGAAGTCAAATATCCAGGGGTGATAGTATAAGTCAGTTGTTGTTGCATGCCAGGTGTTAACTGGATTTCAGTATCCTCTAGTTGTACATCGGTTACTTGTGGTACTTCTTTAAAAACTTCAAGCTCCTTAATCGATGAACCATAATATTGACCATTTGAAGCATGCCTCCACTGTTTGTTCTGAGAATACTTAACATATCTAACACTCTTGGCTTCAAAAGAAATATTCTTCGTGACCGCTCCCCCTTGTGAACCATTCAATTCTTTAAACACTGATTGATAAGTGATACCATCAGCAGAAACCTGCACCTCGTAATCAGGGCTCTCTGCATGGAATTGGATTGTAACCATTTGTATAGGTTGCTCCTGGCCTAAGTCTACAACGAGCCATTGCTTATCCATTTTATCCGCAGACCATCTCGTCATTACGTCTCCATCAACCGCTTTTTCCCCTACAAACTGTGGATACTTCCAACTACCGTTTACTTTACCACCTTCAACCCCCGAATAAGTCACTGGCTTATTTGATGCGAGATTAAGTATAGGTTCAGGCTCTTCTGCTTTTACTATTTTACTAGCTGTTCCTTCGAACTTGACCATTAGCAACAAACTTAAAAACGCAGCAAACACCAAAGTGACCAACCTCTTTTTCGAACATTCGTTCATACAAATTCCTCCTAACATTCCCCTGTTTTGTATTTCCTAAAAATAATGATAGAAAGCTGTTTATTTTCCTATTTTAATAAACGATGATTTTTTTTATATCCCCTACCCCATTGAAAAACATTTACCACCTCCTTTCACATATTTTTAGATCCCTCTTTACATCAACAAAAAAAGGCATGCGGTAACAAATCAAAAGAATTGAAATTCTTTCAACTGTACCACCATGCCTGATCGAATCAGTAACATGTGATCATATTAAATAAGACTATAATTGAATATTTTCAACCAAACGCTGATAATATTCTTCAATCGCAATAGATTGACCATGATTTAACCTTGATTCCTCAGCTGCAAATGCCATTAGGTGGCTTCTTACCGATGCCGATGCGGAAGAAACACTATCCCGTTTGCTGCCATTTTGAATTTCACTCAGAAACGTTCGAATGATGCCCTTATCTCCTCCGCCATGTCCTCCAATCGGCTTGTTAAAGTGGATGACGGTTTCATGTTTTGATAGAAAATCAAAAATGGAAATACTGTTTTCTGCCATGTTTCCACGTATCTCGCCTTTTGTCCCCATAATTTGGACCATCCGTGTTTGTTCCCTCGTAAAGCCACACATACTAAAGGTCGCTGTTGCTCCGCCCTCAAATTCCATATTTACGACTTGATGGTCCACAACATTATTATCGGAGCGGTATACACATCTTCCATAATGTGTTTCATTCAATGCTTTTATGATACCTTCATTCGTATGGTCTTCTGTGAATTTCCTTGCCCATCCTTTGCCTTCACCAAGATAATACTTGCCAGCATGGAAAGGACATTCCAGTTCGGCAGGACAGCCATCTAAACATCGCATTGGTGCTCCGATGGGTGCATTTTCTTCCTTAAAATGCATAAGGGATCCATAGGAACTAACCCTTTTACAATCCTTGCCCAGCACAAAAGATATAATATCCATATCATGACAAGATTTTTGCAGAATCATCGGGCTCGATTTTTCTTTATTATTCCAATTACCGCGTACAAAGCTGTGAGACATGTGCATCACTTCTACATTTTCATTTAATTGCAGGGAAACAACTTCACCGATTTCTCCTTGAGAAATCATCTTTTTAATCGTCGCCCAAAATTCGGTATACCTTAATACATGGCAGATCGTAAGCTGTCGATTGTATTTTTTGGCGGCTTGTTCCATCGCAATGCATTCCACTGGATCGGGGGACATCGGTTTTTCCAAAAGAACATGATAACCCAACTCCAATGCCTTCATGGTCGGTTTAAAGTGAAAGCGGTCAAGTGTACAGATTATGGCAATATCTGCAATTCTCTTATCAAGATTCAATACGTCTTCCCAGTTCTCATAGCAATGTTCATGAGAAATATGATGTGCTTGTTGAAATTTTATTCTTCTTTCACTATTCGGCTCTGCCACACCGATAATCTTTAATTCATTCGGATACTCTATCGCATATGGAGCATAAGCTCTTAGCCCTCTGTCACCTGCCCCAATTATGATAGCGGTCATTGGCTTCATCTTAAACTCTACCTCCTTCGTTTTCAGCTTTCCATTTTTATCATTTTTACAGCTCTGAGTTTTACCGCAGCTGCTTGCCAAATCTCCGGTCCTTTTGGTTTTTCCCTTACTTTACTAGAGTGTAGTCGTAAGGAGTAGAGTCCTGGTCGTTCGATCTCAAAGATACCTAAATGACTGTGAATTTCGGTATATGGATGCTGGCAAGTCTCCGAATCTTCAATAATATCATCCTCATTTGGCATCACGCTTTTTGACTCATTCCCAATTGCTATTTTCATACTATCTGCAAATTCATTTTTCCAGTCTACACCTGTTCTTTTATAGGTGATAAGATGAACTTCATACTTCCCTTTCTCAGCAATTTTCACTTGCCATTCGGCAGCATTTTGCTGCTGTTCCCTCTCTATTTTTGCATGACCGAAATCCAGTTTAATGACACCGGATTGTTCAATGAAAGCAGGGTCAATCTTTAATTCTTCGGCTAATTCTAAAACGATCACCGAACTAAGTTGACATGGAGGTTCTTCCGGTAGCTCCAATTGCAAACGGTATAAGCCCTCATTTTCACGATTCTCCTGCATAAAAGAAATCTTCTGTTGAGGATT
This sequence comes from Neobacillus driksii, assembly GCF_013409995.1. Classification (GTDB taxonomy): domain Bacteria; phylum Bacillota; class Bacilli; order Bacillales; family Cytobacillaceae; genus Neobacillus; species Neobacillus driksii. Next base: position 58,375 of record NZ_JACCBX010000001.1, on the reverse strand, counting down.
TGAAAGAATATAGGCCTGATGTAACCTAGTTTTAAAGCCATTGATGCGTAACGAACCGGATGACCATTTCTGATTATGAATATGAAGAAAAACTTTATTTTCTTTTACCGTTACTGCTCCCCAATCAAACTCATAGGGAAATGGACTTCCCTTTGTTCCGTAGATGCTTTCGCCATTTTTATCCATCCAGTCTCCGATTTCCTTCAATTTTTCTACTGAAAGTTCTGGAATTTCCCCACGCTCATCAGGCCCTACATTAAGAAGCAGATTCCCTCCCTTGCTTGCAATATTTACCATTTTCCTAATGATTGAATCTGTAGATTTATAATGATCATCACCGGCACTGTAACCCCAGGATTTATTTAATGTCATCGGTGTTTCCCAAGGTTTTGTATCTTCCCCACTCATGGGGATCTCATTATCACCTTTTGATTGAAAATCTCCAAAATCTGGCCAATGGCTGACCCTGCTGTTCACTAGACAATCAGGCTGAAGGCTTTTGACCAATTGAACCATTTCCTCACTATCTTTTTTGGAAAGACCACCTGAGGTATCAAACCATATAAGACCAATGGGGCCGTATTGTGTTAGAAGTTCTGTGACTTGTGGTTTGACCAAACGGTTCCAATAGTGATAAAAGGCCTTTTCTTCCAAATGATAATCCCATGTATTGTTAGCAGAGTCATGAATGGAATGAGGATGATGCCAGTCTATGACATGGGAATAATAAAAACACAACTTCATCCCTTGGAGGGCACATTCCTCGGCTAGCTCTTTTAGCGGGTCTCTGCCAAATGGAGTAGAATCTACGATATTAAATTTGTCTGCCTTCGAGTGGAACATTGCAAAACCATCATGATGCTTTGCGGTAATGACGATATACTTCATCCCTGCTCTTTTAGCCAAACTTACCCATTCCTTCGCATTAAATAGATTGGGATTAAATGTCTCCGTAAGCTGTTCATACTCTTTCACGGGAATTTTTTGGCCGTACATCACCCATTCACCTTTACCGATAGCAGCATATAACCCCCAATGAATAAACATCCCGAATCTCGCATCAGTAAACCAGTCGACCGAACTCCTATTTTCTACCATCAGTTCCTTCATAGAATCACCCTTTTCCTCTATATTTAGCTAAAATAGCATTTTCAAATTGATCGCTTCTCTCCAGCTTCTTCCTGCTTTGCATTTTCAAAGGCGAGATTTGCCATGAACATCAAAAACCATGCCAATAAACTTACACTTAAGAATGGCAGCAGGCCTGGGATATACGTCATAAAGAAGTAAAATGCGACAAGCCCGCCGATCATGGAAATCCCATGAAACGGGCAGGAAAGGCAGAACCAAAGTGACATTTTCAAATATTGAAAGAAACGCAGCTGAAAATGAACAAAAACCGGACCTAAGAACAGGTTCGTAATCAAAAAGACAAAGGTAATCGACAGCACAAGGAGATAAAGAATCAACGAAACTGCACCACCATGTGCCTTTAGAAAAATGAGATAGAAATACAGGATAAACCCTAAAAGGGTGATGATTCCGCCCAATGCATTGGCCTTCCAAAATTCCCTTCGAAAACGGGTCCAAAACGTCTTGAAAAAGGAAAATTCCTCGTCGTGTTGGATCATCTTCCTGAGCACCGCAAACATGGCCATCGTTGCAGGAAAAACCCCGCCAATGACAAGACCCACCACACTTCCAAGAAGCCATAGAAATTGTACATATACGAGCTTTGCAATCCAGTCCATTCCGTTATACAGCCTGCCGATTACCCCGTTTAATTCCATGATGAAAACCACCCATTCCTTTCAAACTACCAGTATAGTGTCCAGTTTTTCGTCAGTCTGACAAGCGCTTCAAAATAAAAATAATCGCCCCACATACAGCTTTCATCGATTCCGTGGCTGAAATTTTTATTGTACACACTATGAAGCAATACACCTTCTTCTGCCTCATCTTCACTTGAGACATACTGCTTTGATAAAGAAGAAATGATTTTTATGGCTGCATGTTCATAGTACCTGCGGTCTTCATCCAAAACCGGAAGCTGTTTGACCATTTCTAGTAATCCGCATGCTGCGATTGCCGCTGCTGAACTATCACGTTCCTCTTCTCCCTCGGTAAAAATCAAATCCCAGTAGCAGACATCATCTTCCGGCAGTCGATTGAGAAAATAATGAGTTAATTTTTTGCTCACGGAGAGGAACTGTTCATCTTTTGTGTAGAGATAACTCAAGGGGAAGCCGTATATTCCCCAAGCCTGCCCTCGTGACCAGCAGGATTCATCGGAAAATCCTTGGTGTGTATCGCCCTTTATTGGTTCGCCACTTTCCGGATTCATATAGTACGTATGGTATGTAGACGCATCATCGCGGACAATATAGTGAAATGCCTGGAGAATATGCTGATAGGCAGCTTGTTTGTATTTAAGGTCGCCGGTTTCGCCTGAAGCCCAATAAAGTAACGACAAATTCATATTACAGTCGATAATCATCCGGCCACGCTGCTTCGGATTGGTTAAATCTCCCCACGCCTGAATAATTCCGGCCTTTTCGTGAAATCTTTCAAGCAAGAGGTCTGCTGCCTTCAAGGCAAGCGTCCGTGCTTCCTGATTACCCGTCAATTTATATGCAGCCATGCAGGAGAGGGTATATAAAAAACCGAGATCATGAGTATTGGTCATCATTCTTTTTTCAATTCTTTCCCGGTAGCTAGCCAACTGAATTTCCGCAACTTCACGGTATTTCGGATCACCCGTGACTTCGTACGCAAGCCATAGCATTCCTGTCCAAAATCCCGGCGTCCACTCAAGATTTTCGGTTGCTTCATAGCGAAGGTTTGATGTACAGGGGGCAGGGAATTGCTCAGTAAATCGCGGGAGCTTTTGGTCTATTTTTTTTAACACATGTCGAATGGCAATTTCTGCATCCTCTTTTGAAAATTCCGGCATGCATGCATACCGATCTTTTCGCTGAATTCCTTCATCTGTAACCATTTTATTGATTTGTTTAATCATCACGTTCTCTCCTCCTCTAACAGTTGATGCGGTACAATTCCCTTAATCTCGTAAACTTCTTTATTTTCATGGCTCACAATGATCAGATGGTCATTTCTTAAAATGAACCCCGGCTTACGTTCCCAAAGGAATTTTCCACGTTCCAAATCACAATGACCTGTGACGGCTGTTACGTATAAATGCGTGCCAGGGTTAATTTGTCCGTGTAAAGTAGGAATGAACGAAGTAGAAGAATGTAGCACATTTGTATTTGGGTCAGCCACTACTAATGAAGACGAACGTTCTCCAAATAAATTTATGATTCCACTAAGACCCCAAGGGCAAAGTGTAGCAATACCATCATCATCTACCACTTCCGTATGGAAGTGTTGAAGACTGATTTCCTTTTCACGGGCAATCGCAAACCCGCCTTCAGCTGTAATAAGCTGTCTTTCCGTTTGAATTTTATGAATTCTTACATGCCACCCATCCAGCGGAATCAGCCAAGTCTCCACCTCTACATTACTCCATGGTTTCCAGCGTGAAAAAATGGCTGCGTCCTCCATCCTTACTTCTTCGCATTTTCTGCGCCCGCGATAATACATATTTTCCTCACTGAAGACAATCATCGAGTCATACGCTCCCTGGATCAGATCATAGTTGCTTTTCGGCACGCTGAATCCAAAGGCTGTGGAATATGCAAACTTTGCATACTTTTCCGCTGTATGGGCAGGTTCGAATAACGCATACTGTCCGGAGGTCAAAGCATACACATGGTCTCCATCCCTTGAAATAATCATGTTCGGATGAAGCAAACCTTTCATGTTTTCCAGTTCAGGCAGCGGTTCCTCTTCCGCTGCCCAGAGCGGGTGATTTTCGTCCAAAGCAAGCAGAAGGAAGTTTTTAAGCGCCCAATAGGGTGAACCGGGGGCATTATATTTTTCCGCCATAATTAAATTTGGATAAGCATACCCAATGCTTAAAATACCATCTGAATGATAGATTGGCTTGCTTAGCCACCAGCGTAAATGGCGCAGAATAATTCCTTTCATCACGCCCCATGAATAAACTTCCAAGTCGGCAAATGCCAGTGCACTCCAAAATGACCCTTGAGCAAATCGATAGGTTAGGCTTCTGCCAAAGGGGATCGATGAACCATCCTCGGAAAACCAATAAATAAAGTCCTTCGCAAAAACTTTTGCCCGGTCTTTAAATCTCTTAGAACGTTCCGGGTCCTTATCCTTCATGACTTCTGCGTAAATAAGCCCATAAAAATAAAACCCAAACGGAATATAGTAATCAACCTGCGGGGCTTTGCCATCTGAAAACCAGCCAACTCCCAAGTAGAACTCTTCTAATCTCTTTAACGTTTTCTCTTGAAGATTTTGGTCATAGGGTAACCCCAACGTATCAAACGCGGTATTCACCATTACTCTAAAAAATAGCCAATTATTATCGACAGGTTGTTTTTCATTTATTTGATTTAACCACTGATACAAGTTTTGCTTTTCCTGGTCAGTTAAAGGATGCCACAGTTTATCCGGGACGAGAACCAGCCCCAGCGAGAGAGCAGCCATCTCTACCATCCGCTGATCAACATCGGTAATCGGTCCCCAATATTCTTCATGGTCCGGATTGGAGCCGTTCCGAATCCCTTCCAGATAAATATCCTCTAAAACAGGGCATTCGCCGCCGCCCTTCCAAAAAGGTACAAGCCCCCATAACGGCCGTGAAAATCCCTCCATTTGAATAACTTGATTTCTTGAGATGGCGCTTGTTCTGCCAACATCTAATAAAGACTTACCGTCTGAGTAAAAATCAACCAATGGCAGACAAAGCTGTCTTACTGCCTCCATAACATCTTTTCTCGTTTTTAGCGGATTTTCCATTATCGGAATTTGATTATATTTCATATTTTTCTCCTATCCTCAGCATGTAAGGAAGGTGTTAGTTCGAAGTGGAGAACTAACACCTCAGGGTCATCGATCTAAATGAAGAACTTAGCTATCTTGATAACGCTTATAAGCATCTTGGTAAACTTTGATATACTCTTTAAATCCGATTTCATCTAAACGCTTTTTGAATACTTCAAGGTTCACAGGCTCTGACCCCATGATCCACTTTTGCACCGTTTCGTCTTTATACGTTGTAATTTGCGTTCCAATATCTGTAAGGACTTTCTCTTCTTCCTCCGTAAATGTCAAGTTCGGAATTTGTTCGGCAAAGTAATTCCCTTTTGTATATTCCTCAATCCCTTTCACCGCAATTGGATTCATCCATAGCTTTTCATATTCAAAGTCTTGATGGAAAGAGAACGGAACTTGAGAGCCGTAAGACCGTAGGTTTTCAACAATATTCCCATCATTCGCCTTCAAAACCTTGTCAGTAAACACCGGATTACCATCCTTGATTTCATAGGTTTCGCCTTCAATCCCATAGTTCATCAGTCTTCGGCCCTCTTCACTGTAGAAAAAGTCGAGATACTTAATAATTTTTTCAGGATCTTCGGCCTGTGCACTAATGGCAACCCCCAGATTATTTCCATAATCAGATCGTTTTGTCGGCTCAATTCGTTTACCGTCTACATTTTCAGGCGGAGCCATCACAATAAAATTAATACCTGGAATAGAATCCTTTAAGGCATCATTGTAGCCTGCTGTACTTCCAGGATAATAACGGGATGCCCCGCCAAGGTTATTACCTAACAAATATTCCCTCGCCTTTTTCCTGGTGAAAATTTCCTGATCAATTAACCCTTCTTTATACCATTTTGATAGGTTTTCCATTGCCGTTTGAAACTCCGCTTCATATGGTCCATATTTAATTTCTCCATTTTCAAGGTAAAGGCCATCGAAGGCTCCCCATAACGTACCCAGACCAAGGATATTATCCTCCGAAAAATAAGGGATTTCATCTTGTTTCCCATTCCCATTCGGATCCTGTTCTTTAAACGCTTTCAAAACGTTGTAAAACTCGTCTACCGTCTGCGGCATTTGAAGCTTGAGCTTATCGAGCCAATCCTGCCTGATAAAATACGTTTCCGCTACCAATCCATCAGAAATATATGGAACCATATACAACTTTCCGTCTGGTCCCTGATTAGCCTTTAAGAATCCTTCTTTCTCTTTTACATACTTTTGGATATTAGGCGCATGTTCTTTGATTAAATCATTCAGCGGCAGAAAAGCACCTTCAATACCATATTTATTTAAGTATTTCTTTTGACCGTGAACCAAATCCGGAATCTCGCCAGAAGCGATCATCAAGTTAAACGCCTCTGTACTGTTGGTAGACGACTTTGGTGCCGTACCTTTTAGTTTAATTCCCGTCTTTTCAGCGGCTTCTTTAAAAGTGGCCCAATCGTCATTGAAAATAAAATAACCATTGGATGCATGCATAAAGACCTTTAATTCTTCGACTTTCCCATCCTTTTTCGAATCCTTGTCTTTGTTGCTGGTGGAAGCCGCATCACTGCACCCGCTTGCTAACATCATCATACTTGCAAGTAAAGGAACCATTAATTTTCTTTTTTTCATTTTATTGCCCCCCGATTTTCAAATTTTACCTGCTAAAGCTTTCATTATAGATGCTATTCATTCACTACCCGATGAAAAAATTATTCTTTTATCCCGCCAATCATTGTACCTTTCACAAAATATTTTTGAAGGAAGGGATAAACCAACACAATCGGCAATATCGACACAATAATAGTGGCATAAATAAACGTTTCTTGTGACATTGCATTGGCGGCATTCATCGAACCTGTCAATTCCTCATTTAAACTCATTTCGACAATCATTTTTTTCAGCAGTACCTGCAGCGGTATCTTACTTTCATCGTTTAAAAGAACCATCGCCCAAAAGTAACTATTCCATTTACCAACAGCATAAATGAGTCCTACGGTCACTAAGGCAGGCTTGGATAATGGTAAATAGATGTGCCTCAGGATTTGCAAATCATTGGCACCGTCCATTTTAGCTGATTCCTCTAATGAATCAGGAATGGATTGAAAAAAGGTTCTCAAGAGAATGACCAGAAAGGCTGAAACGGCAAATCCGACAATGATGCTTGTCCTTGTGTCCAGTAACCCCAATTCTTTAAAATTTAAGTAAGTCGGAATAAGCCCCGCACCAAACCACAAGGTAAATGCGATAAAAAAGGCGACAAAGGTTCTGCCCACAAGTCTGCTTTTCGACAGGGGATAGGCCCCGCAAATGGTCAACAATATACTAAACGCCGTACCGGCTACGGTATAGAAAACGGTATTGCCATAAGCCTGCCATAACCCCTCTTTTGCTAAAATCGACTTATAGGAATCAAGCGTGATGTCCTTCGGAAACAGTAACACTTCCCCCGTAATGACAGCGTTTCCCGAACTAAATGAAGCGGAAAAGACGTATACAAAGGGATATAAACAAACAATGGATAGCAAAATTAGAATTGTTGCAATAAAGATCGACGATAGTTTTTCAGAAAATGATCGTTTCATCTCATCACCTACCATAATCCGACGTTCGTCATTTTTTTACTTAAACGGTTGGCTAGGACTACTAAAATTAAGCTTACCACAGAGTTAAACAAGCCCGCCGCTGCCCCTACCTCATAATTTCCGCCTTGAAGACCCGCACGGTAAACATAGGTATTAATCACATCAGCTGTTTCATAGGTAGCAGGCTGGTACAACAGAATAATTGATTCATAACCTACTTCAAGAAAGCTGCCTAGATTTAAGATTAGTAAAATCATAATCGTTGGCAGCATGCCTGGAAGGGTGATATGCCACATTTGCTTCCACCTGTTCGCCCCATCCATTTTTGCTGCCTCATAAAGGGCCGGATTGATGCCGGCAATAGCCGCTAAATAAATAATGGCACTATAGCCTACATCCTTCCAAATCTGCATCGATCCAATATAAATGGTGCGAAAGAATTCCGGCATCGCAAGAAAATTGATTTTTTCTCCCCCAAATTTTTCAATGATAATGTTCACAATCCCATTCGTTGGCGCTAGAAAATTGGTGACGATACCTGCGATGATGACAACTGAAATAAAGTGTGGAAGATAAGTAATCGTCTGCACTGTCTTTTTAAACATCACATTTTTTACTTCATTTAACAGTAATGCGAGAATAATGGGTGCAGGGAAAGCAAAAATTAATCCCCAAAAATTGATCATAAACGTATTCACTAAGTTTCTGATAAAATACTCACTGCGAAAAAAACGTTCAAAATTTTCAAATCCCACCCAGGGACTTTCTGTTATCCCCTTAAATAAGCTATAATCTTTGAATGCAATTTGCAAACCGTACATCGGCTTATATGCGAAAATTAAATACCATAGAATAAACGGAATTAACATGAAATAGAGGTATTTATCCCGCCAGACAATCGTTTTTACGGCCTGCAGCTTCAAAGCAAATTCCGATCGGTTTGCTTGTGCACTCGTTTCTTTTACTTCTGACAATGGACTATTCAACTGCAACCATCCTTCCTCCGTTTACTCCCAGTGAATGCGCTTTCTTTTATCCAAATGAAAATCCCCCTCCTTATCTCTGTTAATTCTCATCATAAAAAATCGAGGGTCAGGTTTCTATCTTCATTTTTCAAGATACATATGCGAATATTCACTTAATTTAGAAAAACCGAGTGATGTAGCGGTTTTGTTTTCTTCCATTTTGAAAGTTTTGTAGATATTTTAAAAAAATGATTATACTATTTTCACAACCATCAACGTGACAGCCCAATAAAAAAAGCATGAACCGGATGTTTAAATCCTCTCCATGCCAAAAAATTAACTGCTTTTCTCATATTGTCCCGGCGGCAGTCCTACATATCTCTTAAATGTACGGATGAATGTGTTTACATTGTTGAAGCCTACCATTCCGGCCAGTTCCTTTATTTTTATCTCTCTATTTTCTAAGATTTCTTGTGCTTTGGATATTCGATATTTATTCAAGTAATCTTTATAATTTTCACCGGTATGATTTTTAAAAATGGTACTGATATAGCTGGTAGATAATCCAAATTCGTCAGCGAGGTCATGGAGAGAAATATCCTTTTCATAGTTTTGCTGAATATACTTCAAAAACTTCGTCGCAATTGACGTTTCTTCCTTACTCTCCGTCGTACTGATTTGCGTTAACAGCACGGAAAAGATCAAACGGATTCTTTCCTCTAGTTGGTCTTTATCATGAATTTGCTGAAGCTCAAAATGAAAGGTGGAAATTTCATCACCGAAAATCTCTTTCGATGTTTTATTGGCCGCCTGCAATATCCGGTTAATCGTTCCTCTGATCGCAAATACAAATTGGGAGAGTGCATTCTTTGTCAGCTTCTTAGAATGTAAATTTTCATCAAGAACACGATTCAGTATTATTTCCGCTTTTTCAATGTTTCCCTGAACAACTAGCTGAATTAAGCTCCGTTCGACTTCAAACGGAAAATAAAAGTTGGTCTGATCCAAATATTTAAAATCCTCGTAGGAGAGAACTGTATTCCGCTCCAAGGCGAATTTACTCTCTAAGATTTTCAGTGCACTTTCAAATGAATGATAGATATATTCCAATTTTGCAACAGGCTGGCCAACAGCTGTAATAATATTAAGCTCTAATTCTTTGTTCATCGTCGAGAATAATTGTCCCAGTTTTAAAACAATATTTTCCACATCTTCCTGATGAATGATCAGCACGATTTTTTCATAGCCATATTCAAATAATTCACAGGCAAACATCGGCTCAATTTCTTTTTTAAGAATGCCAAGGATTTGCTGCTTTACCGTCAGGATCCCCTCTTTAGAAAGTCTTTCCTGAAGCACGACATTGGAATCGACCTCAATGATGATAACCTTCAAGTCCTCCTGTTTGACCTTTAGGTGAAAGCGGTTTAGTTTTTCTGTAAACTCTTTTTGATTCATGGGTCCTACAACCATTTCGTTGAGGAATTGCTGTTTGAGCGGCAGCTTATTGAGCTCGATGGTCTGCTTCAGATTTTCATTCATTGTGCTAATTTGATCGGTCGTGCTTTTTATAAAAGAAAGTTCATCATTCCCTTCATATTTTTGGTATTGGGACAAATGATGAATGATATGTTGTATCGGTCGATACGTCCGATTCACAAAATAAGCTGCTAATAGAATTCCTGCTGCTAACAACGAAAGGCCAATCAAAAAGGCTTTTACATACACCTCTTTCATCGCTGTAATTAAAGCGGGTTTCGGTGAAAAATAAACATAATTTAAATTACTGAGAATATCTGACTGTGTAAGATGAATATCATACCTTGCCTTTCCCAATGTGACAGAACCGTTTTCAAAACTAAGCTCATCCAATTTAGCTAATTCCTTAGGTGCAAGGATCTCCTCCACCTTGGCGGATTCTAAGTCGGTCTGCAAATATTTTATTTCATCCTTTGTTACCAGGCCAAAGCCTTCCTTGCCCTCTCCTTCTACAAAGGAAAAAAAGCTTTTTGCATAAAAAGAAATAAAGAACAATGTTTCTACGTTATGAAAACTTGTTTCCTTTTTAATTAAAGTTAAATACTCACTATTATTTTCGTTCGAAAGGATCATGACTTGATGATTGCCGTATTGCGGGGTTGATTTATGTACATATTCCTCTAGTGCTGCAATATTCTTCTTAGAAAATCCTAATTCCTTAAAGAACAAGTCTTTGTTCATCGTTGAATCTTGTGTGACGACTACGTTATCTGCAAGATTCAGTATCCCGCTTTTATATTCAAAATTAGCAAATGCAGAATTATTGATTTTCAACTGTTTCAATACTTGCAGCATTCGGTAGTAATATTCATCTTTTTGATTTGGCCTAATATAATCTTTAAATTCCTGGCTATTTTGCAGCTGCATCAAGGCATTAAAAGCTACCTGGATTCTAGTATCAATACTTTCTTTCGCCTGCTCCAGCAGAATTTTCTGATGCTGACTTCTCTCTTTTTGGTACACTTCACTGCTGTCTTTGTATAAAAGGAAGGTGGTAACGGAGGAAAATAAAATAATAAAAACACCGAAGTACATCAGCATCTGCCAAAATAGTTTTCTCTTTTTCATTTTTACCTCCTTAATATTATTAACGCAATGGTCTGTAAGATTTCCCTTGAATGGCGTCTTTTCACGAAAATATCAGAATACATACTAAAGAGAAATAGGCGTAATTTACCATTTTGTATTTTTTGAAAATTTAGAATTGATTTCCGCTATTGATGATGTTAATTTAGTTTACAGTGAAAACACTTACAAAAAGGGAAACAAAGGAGGGTTCGTTTAAAAATTAGTAAGTTGCTTTTCATGAACGATTTGGGTGCTACGTTGAAGTTACTGGTAATTATATCATAACATCTATAAGAATAACTTACTAGAAGACCATTTTTCAGTTCACCCTATCATTCTTTCATTTTGACTCAATTATAATGCATAAACTGGTAGTAACATCACTACAACATTACAAATATAGGAGGGAAATATACCGTGAAAAAAAATATGATAACAGTACTGCTCGCCGGTGGTCTAGCTGTAAGCCCCACTATTGTTCCCCTTGCCAACAACGAAGTACAGGCATTAAGCACCGTAGAAGCGAAGGAATTGAGCGAGTCTACTCAGGAACAAATAAAAAACGATTTGGCAAGGTTCTATAATGGGATAGAAGGATTTCCTAGTTACTCCAGTTCTCATGCAGGTGGTGTAAGCGCCATCGGTGAGAATGCCTTTGCTGTTGCGATTAATCCCGAAACGGTTCCCATTATTGGTGCGGCTAGATTTGGTAAAGGTAGAGTAGTAGCAGCGGGTATGAGTGAGTATTTTGATTTTACTAATACAGATTCAACAAAAACAGCTGTTGCTAGTAACATATTAAAATGGGTGACAGATAAGGATAAAGTCCTACCCGTTCATTTAACCTACGAGGACGCTTTAAAAGGCAAAGGGAAAATTACAATGATTACAAATCGGGATATCCCTGTTAGTCACGATTTGCCAATAGTACTACAACACGTAGATAATTTCTTATCCATTCAGTTAAATCCGTTAAAACACCAGGTTGTTTATGTTAACAATTTTCATCAGCCTCTATCAGATGAAGAAGTACAAGTATTGATTAAATATGTGAAGCAGGGGGGAGCGGTAATTTTCGGAGAAAAAGGCTGGGTAATGGAAGGTTATCCGAAAGAATGGATGGCGAATGAAAACAGTAAACCAAACCTTTCCGATTACGGTATTCAAAAATTCCTCAATGAAGTTGGCCTATCCTTAACAAATATTACAGCAACCACAAAGACAGCAACACTGCCACCTCTCTCCTATGAAAAAGCACAAAATTATTATGTACCTGCACTTATTGATAAAGCTAAGGCGATTGAAAATGGATCATTGGATGTTAGCACCCTTGATATTGGTCCTGAAGGAGCGACATCCACTAAAAAGAAAGAAATTATTGCTCAAATTGTCAGTGGAACCATCGCCGGCTTAATAGAGGGCCACCCTCTTCAGCAGAAGGTCCTATCTGATTTAAGTCAACTCACTGTTACATGGCCATTTATTAAGAGCGATTTCCCTTATTCAAGTGCACTCTTGGCCTATCAAGTGAACGAAGCATCCTTAGATCCAAATGGTGAAAAATCACCCTATGCCGACCACTTTCCGGGCCCGGTTCCACAGGATGCACCTTTGATTAATAACAAAGAAATTCAAGTCGATTTTGATTATGAAGATCTTAGCCACTTAAGAATGGGTTATCCTCCAGGGAACTGGATCAGTACAGGTCTTTATGCCCCTGCAGGAGGCATAATCACCATTGATGTCCCAGAGGGAACAGAGGATTTGTATGTTCAAGTCGGTTCGCACACGGATGTGTTAACAGGAAAACCTACCTGGAGCCGTATGCCGGTGGTCGCATTGCAACAAAAGCTTGAACCTGGAACAAATCAAATAAAAAGCCCTTATGGCGGCCTTGTCTATCTTATTCCTAAAAAAGCAAAGGCAAATACCCAAACCTCTATTCATATAAGTGGCGGCGTTGCCTCCCCAACCTTTGTAAAAGGACAGACATCAAACGAGGAATGGCACAATTCGATTAAAAATAATCCGGCCCCTTGGGGTGAACTTGTAGGTGAGCACGTTATTTTCACATTGCCAAAAGAAGCTTTATTAACCATTAAGGATCCAGTGGCACTCATGGAACAGTGGGATTCCATTACTTCCAGCTACAATACTTTCGTCGGTATCTCGTCTGATTTACCAGTCCCTCATAAAAGTCCCGATAGACAGCACCGATATGTGGCAGATGTTCAGATTAGCGCAGGCTATATGCATGCAGGCTACCCAATCATGATTCCAATTGACCCGGCGGCTTCCCATGTAGTCGATCCAGAATTGGCCTTGGTAAGAGGATGGGGCTTTTGGCACGAAATGGGCCATGAATACCAGCAAAATCCTTGGAAATGGGGTGACATTACAGAAGTCTCAGTGAATATTTATACCCTTTTTATCCAGGAAAAATTTACAGATGTAAAAAGGCTGCTCCAAAAAAGTGCAGATGGGAAATCCCATTATGACAGAGCACTGGAATTTATTGCAAATCCTTCCCCTTCGAAGAAATTTACAGACTTGGATGGGATGGATCAGCTAGTATTCTTTAAACAGCTTCAATTGGCATATGGCTGGGACTTCTATACAGAATTGCATAAAGCCTATCGTGAGCTTGATAGCAGTACGCTTCCAACAACAGACCAGCAGAAGAAAGATATGCTTTTATTTATGACTTCCAAAATAGCCGACCAAAACCTTGTTTCTTTTTACCAGAAGTGGGGTTGGAGTCTTACAGAAGAAGGAATTCAAAAGGTAAATGCTCTAAATCTACCAGAACCTGAAGTTGCTGTTGAGACATTAAGAGAATACGAGTAAACAATAATCAACTATTTCATAAGCAGTGTCGATCATTTATTGTATCGACCTGCTTATAAGAAAAAAATGAGAGTGGTGAAAAAATGATACCTCAATTAAAGAAAATTATATATTCAAGCTTCTCTCTTCTCTTCTTAGCAGCGGCAACGATTCCAGCATCGGGTGCTGCAGAAGTTCAGTCTCCCAATCAGAAAAGTGTGGCCCAAGCCCATTCAGTGGAGGAAGACTACCCTTTTTTTATAAAAGATTTAGATGGAATCCCTGTTGTTTCTGGGAGCGGAGGTGTTGCTGCAATTGGTGAAGATGCATTTCCTGTCAATGTCCCAGAGGCAATTCCAAATATGGCAGCTTCCCGGTACGGGAATGGAAAAGTTGTATTAGCAGGTGATCAAAGATATTTTTCTTTGCAAAATAATCAGGAGCCGTTAAGCGTGCTTTCCCGTAATATTCTAATGTGGTTAACTGAGGAATCTGTTATTAATAATGGCAAGGGAACAAAATATACAGGAAGATATGAAGAAGCGCTAACAGCTAACAAGACTTTAAAATTGATTACGACTTCAGAGGATTTAACGATCGACCCTTCTCTTCCCGTAGAAGTCGTAAAAGTGGACAAATGGGACAGAAGCTCGTTAAACCCCAATAAATATACAGTTGCTTTGATTGATGAATCTGTTAAGGAAAGTGAAATTCCTATTCTTGAAAAATATGTACATCAAGGCGGCAATATTATTGCCACCATAAACGGCGGTGATCTAGAAGGCATTACAAGAAATACACCTGTAGAAAAAAGAGCAAAGCTCGGAAACTGGAGAGGAATCCGAATTAGCGAGCATTACCCTGTCCAGAATCTGTTAAATAAGACTGGTCTATCTCTGCTTAATGTGAAAACCAATTCATCGGGAACCTTAAATCATATGACTCCCGATGCCATTAAGGAAAATCACTTTTTAAATCGACTAAAACAAGGAAAGGAAATTGAGGATGGAGTTTTAGGCTTTAAAGATATTAATCTTGGCCCTGCTGGTACAGATAACGAAAAAAAGAAAAACCTGTTACTAAGTGTCTTAACCGAAACCCTGGAAACCATCACAATAGATTCACCACTGTATAATTGGGCAGTTAAGGAAGCAGCATCCTATGGTAAAGTTCAGTTTCCAATTAAAAAAGGTGAAATGCCCTATCGTAATTCTTTATTAAACTTCCAATTTACTCATTTCTCAATTGATGCCGGAAATGAAAAGTCACCGTATGCTGATGAATTTCCAGGAAAAGTATCTGAAGCGGCACAACCTGTTCAAAATAAAAAAATATCTATCAATCTTGGAAATCCTGATCTTATGTACACTCGTGCATTACCAAGCAAAAACTGGATCAGCACCGGGTTGTATGCACCACCAGGAAAAGACTTCACCATTAAAGTACCTGAAGGTGTTGAAAATGTTAGTGTCCAAATTGGCTCACACGATGATGAATTAAATGGATTGTCAGAGTGGAAAAGGGTGCCGAATATTGTTCACTTTAAAAAACTCACTCCTGGAACCAATGTGGTCAGCAGTCCATACGGAGGTTTAATTTATTTTATTCCTATGATGACCAATACTCCTGATCAGCAAGCGGATTTTTCAATAAGCGGTGCTATCGAAGCTCCCTACTACGAAATCGGAAAGACAACCGAACAAGAATGGCAAAATATAAAGGCTAGAGGAGCTACTACCCCGTTCGGTGAATTAAAAGGAGAAAAACTCATTATAACTCTTCCATCTGAATACTTATTAGAACTGGAAGATCCAGGGCGGATCATGTCACTATGGGATGATATTATTATGGATTATGATCGACTGGCAGGGCTGGATACACAAAAAGAAATGCCAAATAAAAGACATTCGATCCCCTTCCGTATTGTCCTGGATAAACAAATTAAAGGTGGATTAATGCATGCTGGATATCCTATCATGGTGCCAATTGAATATGGTTCCACTAATTATGCAGCTTCCATACTTGATGAATCCTATATCAAGAATAATGCTTGGGGATTCTGGCATGAAATCGGACATGAGTATCAGCAGGCTCCGTGGACTTGGGGAGACCTTGGAGAAGTAACAGTCAATCTTTTCTCCCTGCTGACACAGGAAAAATTCAATAACCCGTCCCGTCTATTGGATATTTCTAATGGAAAAGACTCATACGATAGGGCGTTAGAGTTTGTAATAGACCCCAATCCTGATAAGCTTTACAAGCAATTAGGAAACTTTGAAAGACTCGTCATGTTCCAGCAGCTTAGAATGGTTTATGGCTGGGATTTTTATACGAACATCTTTACAACTTATAGAGAGACGCCGGATGATCGCCTCCCAGCAACAAATCAGCAAATGATCGATACGTTTGTTACAATCGCTTCCAAAACAGCTGGAGAAAATCTGATAGAATATTTCTCTAAATGGGGAATTTACTGTTCGAACGATACTCAATCTCTAATTGAATCATTAAATCTGCCTAAGCCTAAGACTGGAATCTGGCTAATAAGAGAAGAGAAAAAATAATGGGTAAAGCAGCACATTAATAAAAAGAGCCATGTCATTTTTAAGACATGGCTCTTTTCTGCTGCGCGAATTTTCTGACTTCGTGGAATGACAATGGAATACTAAAGTCTTTCAATGTATAATTAGTGTATTCGAAAATAGATTAAATTAACGCAATAAGGAGTAATATATGATGATTAAAGATCCGAGATTACCCCTATATTTTCAATTGATGGATACCATCCTCGAAAAAATTGAACTTGGAGAACTGAAAGAGTATGAAAAACTGCCATCTGAAAGAGAACTCTGTGAATTATATAAAGTTAGCCGGACCACAGTCCGTCAAACCATGCAATCTTTAGAACGGGATGGATATATTTATAAAGTACATGGGAAGGGAAGCTTTGTATCTCCCAAAATATATAATCAAAGCCTAGTCCAATTTTATAGTTTTACCGAAGAAATGAAGAAAGCAGGAAAAAAACCCTCTACTCAAATACTCTCGTTCGAACAGGTTATTTGTGAGGATAACATTGCAAAAAAAATGAACTTATCAGGAAATTCAGATGTATATAAAGTGGCCAGGCTACGATTAGCAGATGATGAACCAATGCTTTATGAAACTTCTTACCTCCCAGTCTCTCGTTTTGAAAATTTAACAAAAAATCAGTTAGAAAATAAGCCGATGTATGAAATTTTCCGTAAATCTTATAATGTTACGATTACCAGGGCGACGGAAACGTTCAAAGCAGTATCCACACGAATGATTGAAGCTGAATATCTTCAAATAATTGAAAATACCCCCAGCCTCATGCTTGAGCGTACAACCTATGAGCACGATTCCATTATTGAATATACTGCTTCTATCGCTAGAGGTGATAAGTTTTCTTATACAGTAGAGTTGAAATAATAGATTATACTCCATGGATAGTAAACTATTTAATAACACCTTTTTTCAAAATTATATTGGCGTATTGTGCCGTTTCACTAGTGGCCACAACCGCAAAAGCCATTTTTGTACGATGATAAAATTCAGATCGTTCCATAAACTCAAAAGGAAATGAATAGTTTAACTGATGAATAATTTCTTCGTAGTCTTTCCATATCGTTGGTTGTACGGAATCACCAAGAACAACCGCCATGAATGCAACGGGATGTTCCACATACGTGTCTAACGGAAGAAATTCTAATATTGCTTTTAATAATTCAGATATTCCATGTCCATCACAACGAATAAGGCGCTCAGTGTGACTGGCAGCTGGGAAATTTCCATCTGCCAGTACAATTTCATCACCGTGCCCCATTTCCATTAAAGCCTTCATTAATTCCGGTGAAATAATCGAAGGTATCCCCTTAAGCATCCTGTATCACACTCGCTTCTTTACTTTTCATCTACAAAATAGTTAGTCAGCGATCCTAATTTTTCTATTTCTACCGTAACCTCGTCCCCTGGTTTAATATACACTTGCTTCTCTTCTGGGTACCCTAAAACGACTCCTTCTGGTGTACCTGTTAATATAATATCTCCAGGCTCCAATGTCATATGACGAGAAATATAACTTACAATTTCCGCACAGGAAAAAATCATATCTGATGTATGAGAATCTTGTCTTAGTTCACCATTTACATATGTTTTTAATGCAAGATCATTAGGATTACCTACTTCATCTGAAGTAACTAAGTATGGACCGATAGGACTGAATTTATCACAGGATTTCCCAAGCAGCCATTGATGCGTTCTCATTTGTAAATCACGTGCTGAAAGATCATTTACAGCACAGTAGCCAAAAACATAATCAAGCGCTTCCTCTTCTTTTACATTTTTCGCCTTTTCCCCAATTACAATGCCTAATTCAACCTCATAATCTAGCATATCTGTCACTTTTGGAACAGGTATTTCACTTTTATGCCCGGTTAACGCGTTATCAAATTTATTAAACAAAATTGGTACTTCCGGATAGTGGGCATTTGTTTCATCCGCATGTCTTCGATAATTTAACCCAACACAAATAATTTTATGAGGCTTTGTTACACACGGTCCCCAAGTCATTTTATCAGGAGCAACAAACACCGCTTTTTCTTCCGCTTGGACACTGGAGATAAAATCCTGAAGATTAGATAGTTCTTCTTTATTACTAGAAATGACAGACATTACATCTGTCTGGATGTTGCATTTTGCATTCTTCTCTGCAGTAGCAGCAATATCAATGATGCCTTGCTCTGTTTGAACACCTAATTTTTGTCTTCCTTGCTCTTCAATCGTTACTAGTTTCATGGTCTCCATCCTCTTCTTTTAAGCATTCTTGCCAAACACAACCCCGCCATCTATATAGAGGGGAGATCCCATCATAAATTTTGCCTCATCCGACGCTAAAAATAAGGCAGCGCTTGCAACATCTTCAGGTCTTCCTAACTCGCCGCTTAATTGCCTAGTTTTTATTTTATCGATGGCCTCTACTGGATCGCTATAAGAGGTTCTTAAATAATTTTCAACAAATGGTGTAAAAATCGTTCCAGGCAATAAGGCATTAACTCGAATATTATAAGGTGCATAGTCCACCTGCATCGCCTTTGTAAGCGATAATATCGCTCCTTTCGTGGCCGAATACAGCGCTCGTTTCATCAGCCCCATTTCTGCGGCACATGAGGACATATTAATGATACAGCCATTCTTCTGTTCCATCATATACGGAACAATATATTTGCTCGGCAAATACACACCCTTCACATTCACACACATTACCTTATCCCACTCTTCAGGCTCTACTTCATCCACTCGTCCAACATTACTGATTCCTACATTATTAAATAAAATATCAATTTTCGTATGTTCTTGAACGATTGATTCTGTCATTGCTCTTACCGATTCAGGGATTGTCACATCTTCATAATAAAATGTCGCACTTCCTCCTTTTTGGTATATTTCTTTCGCCGTATTTTCACCATTTTCCTCGTTGACATCATTGACAATAACGTGTGCACCTTCCTTAGCGAAAAGGAGGGCAGTAGCTCTGCCAATTCCGCTTCCAGCTCCGGTAATTAACGCTACCTTCCCATCTAATCTCATATGATTAAGTTCCTTTCTTGCTCCAAATGATCTTCTGGTTGTGCAGCCTTTACTGTGAGTCCTCCATCTACCATTAACAGATGTCCATTTACCTGCATGGCATATTCTGAGGCTAAAAACACAACCGCATCACCGATTTGTTTTTCCGTTCCAAGCCTCCTCATCGGATTGGCTTGAATTTCTTTGGCTAAAATTTCTTCATCTTTTAAATAATCATGACACATATCCGTTGCAACCGTACTGGGACCGACAGCATTTACATTAATATTGTATTTTCCTAATTCAATCGCCAGTGCCTTTGTTAAATGGCTTGCGGCCGCTTTCGATGAAATATAGTGCGGAATGACTGGGCTTGTAACGAGTAAGCTTGCCGTTGAGGTGATGTTAATGATTTTTCCGTATCTTTTTTCAATCATTTTTTTTGCCACTCGCTGCGTAGTAAGAAAAATAGATTTTACATTTGTTTGATAGGTACGATCCCAAATTTCCTCGGTTACTTTCATAAATGGCTCAAATGGGGCAATGCCAGCATTATTGACAAGGATATCGATCGATCCAAGAGTTTTTTCAACCTCGTCAATCATTTGATCTATCTCTTGCTTGATGCCAACATTCGCTTTCACAACCATGGCGCGGACATGATAATTTTCTATTATTTCCTGCTTTAATTTTTCTGCTTTCTCATAGGAACTCGGTGAGGTGTAATTGATGGCCACATGTGCACCTTCTTCAGCTAACCGCTCTACGATGGCCGCTCCAATACCTCTGCTTCCTCCTGTTACTAGGGCAACGCGATTTCTTAGTATCATCCAATCCCATCCTCCTAAAATTCTATTAAACTTACAAACTGATCCCTATTCTACTAATACTAAATTCCTGATGACCTAAAATCTCAGACTTTGTTTCTTGACCGTTCGCTACGTTTAAAATCATTTCATAGATATTCTGCCCGGATTCATCTAGCGTTTGGATTCCATGTAAAACAGGACTCGTATCGACATCCATATTGTCAGCCATACGTTTGGCCGTTAATTCGTTCCCTGTTATTTTGATTACCGGGATAATAGGATTGCCCGTTGGCGTCCCCCTGCCGGTGGTAAAACACACTAAATGAACGCCTGCTGCTGCCATACCGGAAACACATTCGATATCGTTTCCAGGTGAATCCATAAAATAATAGCCCTTTCCCGGAATTTCTTCCGCAAAGTCAACGATGTCCTGTAATGGAGCTGAGCCAGCTTTACTAATACATCCAAGTGATTTTTCTTCTATGGAAGATAAACCTCCATCAATATTTCCAGGACTCGGATTCCCCCCTCGCATATCTACACCCATTCGTTCAACCTCATTTTCAAATTGCTGGACGCATAGGTATAGTTTTTCCCTTACTTTCGAGTTAACAGCCTTTGCCGTGACAAGGTGCTCTGCTCCAATAATTTCTGTCGTCTCGCCCCTGACAATGGTTCCACCCTCGTTGAGAAGCATGTCTGCAGCCTTCCCAAGTGCTGGATTGCTGCACAAGCCAGAAGTAAAGTCAGAACCTCCGCATTTCACCCCAACGATCAGCTCCGAAACAGAAACATCGTCCATTGGCGTTTTTTCAATTTCCTTCATGAGTTTCTTTGCTTCTTCAACCCCTCTTTGGATCGTTTTAATGGAACCGCTTCATTTTGAATATCAATCCAAATAACAGGTTTACCCGTTGACTCAATTTCTTCTTTTACTTTAGCCGCATTAATTACCTCGCATCCGAGACTAACGATTAAAACAGCTCCTACATTAGGGTTTTTTCCCATACCGACTAACACTTTATGTGTTCGTTCTTTATCCGCACCAACCTGGCTACATCCATGTTGATGAGGAATTGCAACCGAACCGGGCACTTGCTGTTGAACTCTTGAACAGACTTGATTGGCACATATGACAGTAGGCAAGATTAATAGATGATTTCTAATGCCAATTTTTCCATTTTCACGGCGATATCCTCTAATGGTTTGCAAATTCTTTACCTCCTCCGCGGCCTATATCTCCTCTTCCCCTTATGCCTTCGATATTATGAACATGGACATGGGTCCCAGCAGGAATTTCTATAGTAGCAGCACCAATAACTTCACCGTATTTAATCACTTCTTCGTTTTGACGAATGACAGTAATCGATACTTTATGTCCAAAAGGAATGTCTTGAATTAATGTTAACTGAAAAGCTTTTCCATCCCTTATGTACGTTATAACCTCATCCTTTTTACAATCCTTCAGAAGCGTTGCAACATTATCCTGATCGTGCATCACTATGCATGAAAGTCCTTTTTGAAAGGCTTGTTCAGCCATAGAATATTCCCTCCTTCGAATCTTTTTACGGCAATCGATAAAATCGTTTCGCATTTCCTCCATATAACAATTCTATTTCTTCCACCGTCAATTCTTTAGGCAAGTTTTCATGTAAAATCTGGACAATATCATCATAATCTGCTGCAAGGAGGCAGACCGGCCAGTCACTGCCAAACATAATCCGTTCATGACCAAAACACTGAATAATATGATGAATATATGGCTTAAACTCATGAATCTCCCATGATTGATGGTCTGCTTCCGTCACTAGTCCAGACAATTTGCACATTAGTGTTTCATACTTTGAAACTTCTTCTATCCAATCTGCCCACGATTCCCATTGCTGTTCCTTAATATTAGGCTTTGCACAATGATCAATAACAGCTCGTAAGCTAGGAAACTCCTTTAACAACTCTACGATATGCCGTAAATGTTTGGGATAGATTAATAGATCCAGGGGAAAGTCGTTTTCTACCAAAAGCCGAATATTGCGCTTCACTTCAGGTTTTAATATCCAATGATCGTTTGCCATACTTTGTAGCATCGGTCTTATTCCAACAAATTTCGGCCACTTCAACAACCGTTTAAAATGATTAGGAAATTCCGCGGAGGACAAATCAATCCATCCAACAACTCCGCCCATAAATTCATACTGATCGGCTAAATCCAGTAAAAATTCGGTTTCTTCAATAGATTCAGCAGCTTGTACTACAATCGTTTGCTTGATATTGTGCCGTTTTAAATGCATATCCAAATCTCCAGGGAGAAAATCCCTATAAATTGGTTTTAAACCAGGAGTAGGCCAGTCATACAGCTTTGTATCTAATTTCCAAAAGTGCTGATGAGCATCAATTTTCATGTGACACTTCCAAAGACAACGCTCACTTGTATGCATTGGTATATCTCCTCCCCGTTTCTCTGTTAGTACTCATCATAAAAAATTCTGCGATTAGTTTCTATCTTCATTTTTTGTTGTATACACTCAAATTTTCGTCTTATTAGGAATTATCTGAATTTTATTCACCTTAATTTCTATGTTTTTTAAAGTTTTGTAGATGTTTTAAAAAAATGAATATATATAAAAAGACATGAACCAGCTATTAAGACAGCTTCATGCCAAAAGATTAAAAACTTTTATCATATTGCACGGCGGCAGTCCCACATAGTGCGGATGCAAATTTATCGGCCAAATCATTCAGTGAAATATCCTTTTCATAGTTATGGTGAATATAATTCAAAATACTGAAGCAATCAATGCTTCTTCCTTACTTTTCTCTATGCTAATCCTGGTCAAAAGGACGGAAAAAATTGAGAGGCAATTTGATATTTCGCCGTTGCCTATGCCGCGATTAAAAAACCGGACGTTGTTACCCTCTTTTTTTTCATATGATCGTTTTATCCCTAAAAAAAAGTACAAAAAAAGACGATTCGAGAGGGAGCGAATCGTCTTTTTGCTTTACCTATTTAGGCTGTTACTTTTGCTTTGTTTTTTCTAACTGTTTTGTTGATGAATGGTACTACCCAGTAGTTTAAACCATATTTTCCAGCGTTGATCCTGCTGCTAAGATGGTTAAGCCTAAGAAAAAGGGCTGGCTAGAACAGCCCTATTAGCTGAAGACTGAGAAAACTAGCTAATATCTCATACAAAAATTGTTGCAATTTAGACGTTATTACAAAATAACTTATTATGGTCGAAATCATGTCTAATTAAAGGCTGTTTTCAGCAGCAAGATATATCAGTATCATTTACCCTTTTCTCAATTTTCCTACTATTTAAATCAGTGTTCACAGCTAAGATGTTCTGTGTTACTATCGGAAAGGCTTTGGAAAAATGCTATCCATCATAAATTGAAGAACTTGGAAATCAAGTCATCTCACCTTCCAAACCACAGTACAAATAAACATACGAGGTGTATGATGAAAACAAACAAATTAACCCAAATCGAAAACAAGAAACTTTTAATGGACATCGTGGGGCTAAAAATAAAACTAAGTGAATTATTTAACCAAACTGGCCCAAATACTTCCGAATATATAAGTCTATCAATCAAACTTGATTGCCTGATGAATGAATACTTTAATGAGAAAATAGAACAACTAATCTAACAAGTAAGAGACCAGCAAAACTTTGCTGGTCTCTTTTACATCTCCAGACCACCTATAGATCCAACTCCAATTTCTTTTCATAGCGGTTACTCCAGAATGCACAAAACATGTTTATTTTATCGGACCATGTCCTTTTCGCTTATTTTTCTATATATAAAGGGTGAAAGGAGGTGATCGACAATGGCACAGGCAGTTGTAACATCGTCTAAGTTACGTTTGGTGTTTCAAGTAGGCATGGATGACGAAGGGAAACCCGTTTTAAAATCAAAGACACTTAGTAATATCCAGAAATCCGCTACAGCTGATCAACTTTTCCAAGCAGCACAAGCGTTGATCGGTTTATCAAACGATACTCTCAGCAATATTGAGAGAGTCGACAATGCAGATTTACTAGCTTAATGGAAAAATAAATAGCGATAGGAGGTGAATGAAATGGCTAAAACATTAGAGTTGGAGTTTGTTACTGAGTTTGGTAAATCGGCACGTTTATCAATAGAAAATCCAAAGGAACCGATTGAGGAATCAGTCGTGAAGGCAGCGATGGAGGAAATGATCGCATCAGGAGTTTTCACTTCTACAAACGGTAATTTTGCTTCTGTAAAGGGAGCTCGCATGATTGACCGCAATGTAACGGAATATGAAATAATTTAATAGAGTAGAAGGAGGCCGGGTTCCGAGGGAAGCCGGCCTTTATTAAGAAGAAAGGAGTGAAATCTTATGGAGCAAATGATACCTCTTATCAGTGAGGTAGGATTTCCAATCGTTGTGACCCTCTATTTGCTATATCGGATTGAATCGAAGCTAGATATGGTAGTCCAATCGATTCAAAATCTTCCCGAACGCATGAAGGCATAGAAGCTAAACCACTATGTCACCTTCAAATTAATAGAACCTTAAACCTTTGTTCATAGTTTGTTCATACTTAGGGGGTAAGATAAATACATGAAGAGGACAAACATTTTTCTCTCTCTTTCATAAACCCCCTTTTATAAGATTTCTTTTTGGATTCGGCAACCGGCCGGATCCTTTTTTTTAGCTCTTTTCTAAAACTTTGCTGCTGTTGGAGATTAAAAAGCACTTGAATGAATTATGACCTCTTGCAAACTGGATTCAAATTTAAGAAAAGAGCTAGCAAACATACTTTATTCATAAAGATAGATTGTTCCACGTTAAAATCGGCTTTAGGATTTTAACAACCAAATACGGAAGATAGCCTTTTTTATGAAAATTTTGCACCTGACTCGCATAGAATGGAATGTTACTTATTTTTGCTGAAACGTTTCATTCCTTTTTCCGTTTGTTGATGTGAAAATTCACTATGGAGGCAGGTGTTATATGAATCTAACAATAAAAAAGTGTCTAGAATGCGGTGGAACTTCCTTTACGCAAGCAAGTGACCACAAATGCTTTCGTTCAATAGAAAAAAGTTTTACAAAGGGAACCGTAGAGAACTATATTGTATGTTTAACGTGTGGTGAAATTCTGTCCATTTATATCCTGCACCCCGGTAAATTAAAATACGGCAATCACTAAGCTATGTGATTGCCTTCTGGCGCTCAGCTTATCCAGAAAATCTCCTGCTAAGCCCGCTATTTTCCTTTATCCACTCCCCACAAATTTTACTTTTATTAAAAAAGTACAAGTAACCCGCTAAATTAGCGAAGATAAATTCTATCAAACAACTTTTTTAAAAATTTTACTTGCAAGAGCGCTTACATTAAGTTTATAATATCCATAAACCGATTTACTAAACCGATTTACTAAAACAATTTAATTTAATTACTTCAAAGAAGGTGTCATAACCATGCAAAATGTGATTGTTCCTTTAAATGCTTTTGAGAGAGTTGAAGTCTTAGAGAAAGGACAAACTTCTTTTATTAAGCTTATTGCCAGTTCAGGTGCGTTTGGAATTGAGATTCGCCGGGAGTTATTTTCAGAACAAGATCCGCCGTTAGAAAGCATGAAACTAGAAATAGAACAACATCAACTTTTTACTGTGTATTCGGCACCCGTCGAGTTATGGAATGCGAATCATCAGTTAAATGAACAAGAGTTATCTACGATTTTTGAAGAAGGAAAGAAGCTAGGTGCCAAGTGGGTCAAAGTATCACTCGGACATTTTAGTAAAGAGCAATCCAATGTAAGCCACTTGCACTTCATTCTGAAGCAGCATTCTGATATTCAATTGTTCGTAGAGAACGACCAAACGCTGTATGGCGGAAATGTTTCCAACTTAAAGGCATTTTTTGAAAGCGCCTCCGAACAGAATGTGCCGGTTAAAATGACAATGGATGCCGGAAACTGGTACTATTCCAAACAGGATATAGACGACGCTTTAAGTCAGCTCTCCCAATATGTCCAGTATCTTCATTTGAAACAGGTCGATTTGGAAAACGGAGAACTCGTAACCGTGCCGCTTCAAAAAAACATTGGACACAGTTGGGAAAAAGTGATGAACAGCCTCCCTTCCAATCTAGTGAAAGCGCTTGAGTTCCCCATACAACCAAAGGAACGAACAAAAGAGTATATCCAAATGATGACAGAAAGCGAGGTACTACTATGAAAAAGTTAGATGTGGTAACATTTGGCGAAGCAATGGCGATGTTCATGGCGAATCATCCTGGTTCCTTACATGAAGTTAACCAATTCACCCGTGAGCTTGCAGGCGCCGAAACCAACGTTGCAATCGGTCTTGCCCGCCTTGGACTGGGCTCTGGCTGGGCGAGTAAAGTAGGAAATGACGCATTTGGAAAATTTATTATGAACCGTCTCCAAAATGAAAACGTCAACATAGACCATGTTTTGCTAGACAACATGTATCCTACTGGGTTCCAGTTAAAATCAATGGTAGTAGAAGGAGATCCTGAAGTTCAATATTTCCGTAAAGGATCCGCTGCAAGTCATCTTACTGTAGAAGATTTTAACGAAGAGTATTTCACAGCCGCTAAACACCTTCATATGACAGGGATTCCATTAGCGATTTCAACAAGTGCACGAGCATTTGCCAAACATGCATTAACGACTATGAAAAAAAATGGCCGAAAGGTCTCCTTGGATCCGAATTTACGCCCGACTCTTTGGGCATCACAAGAAGAAATGGTAAAAGAAATCAATGAGGCTGCTTTCCAAGCGGATTACGTTTTGCCGGGGTTAGCCGAGGGTGAAATTTTAACAGGTTTCAAAAACCCTCGTGATATTGCTTCCTTTTACTTGGATAAGGGTGTTGAGCTTGTGGTCATTAAGCTTGGACCAGCTGGTGCTTTTTATAAAACAGCAACCGAAGAAGGAACCGTACTCGGCTTTCCTGTAGAAAAAGTCGTCGATACCGTTGGCGCAGGTGATGGTTTTGCTGTCGGAGTGATCAGTGGACTTCTTGAAGGTCTCTCCATACATGACGCGGTTATGCGGGGAAATGCAATTGGTTCACTAGCTGTTCAGTCACCTGGTGACAATGATGGCTATCCAACGAAAGAACAGTTAAAGAAATATATAGATAATAAATTACAGGGAGTGAATTAACATGAAACAAACAATTGCTAAAAAAAGATGGTTTTATTTAATTCCAATTGCTTTTATTACTTACAGTCTTGCCTATCTTGACCGTGCGAACTATGGATTCGGTGCTGCTTCCGGATTAGCGAAGGACCTTGACATTACAGCGGCGACTTCTTCCCTGCTTGGGGCACTTTTCTTCTTGGGTTATTTCTTTTTCCAAGTACCAGGAGCAGCTTACGCAGAGAAAAAGAGCGCCAAGGTACTGATTTTTTGGTCATTGATTGCTTGGGGCTTACTTGCTACGTTTACGGGTATGGTAACGAATGTAAAGTTACTGTTCGTCATTCGTTTCTCCCTTGGAGTCGTAGAAAGCGCTGTTATGCCGTCGATGCTTGTACTATTAAGCAACTGGTTTACGAAAAAAGAACGTTCTCGTGCCAATACATTCTTAATTCTTGGTAATCCTGCAACTGTTTTGTGGATGTCGATTGTTTCTGGTTATTTAGTTGAATCCGTCGGCTGGAGATGGATGTTTATTATTGAAGGACTACCTGCTGTCGTTTGGGCGTTTATTTGGTGGAAGTTAGTTAATGATAAACCGCGTGAAGCAAAATGGTTAACGGATAAAGAAAAGTCTGATCTTGAATTGCAATTAGCTAAAGAGCAAGAAGGTATCAAGCCCGTTAAAAATTACGGCGAAGCCTTCAAATCAAAACCAGTTATTCTATTAAGCGCTCAGTACTTCTTATGGAGCATTGGTGTATATGGCTTTGTGATGTGGCTCCCTTCTATTATTAAAGCGGCGCCAAATATGGATATTGTGACAACAGGTTGGTTGTCTGCAGTCCCTTATTTATTAGCGGTTGTTCTGATGTTAGTTGCTTCCTATTTCTCTGATAAAATGATGAACCGAAGTGCTTTTGTTTGGCCATTCCTATTAATTGGCGCAATCGCCTTCTATGCTTCTTATGCAATTGGTACGCAGCATTTCTGGATTTCCTTTGCGCTGTTGGTCATTGCAGGTGGTGCGATGTATGCTCCGTACGGTCCGTTCTTTGCGATTATTCCTGAGATCCTGCCACGTAACGTTGCCGGTGGTGCAATGGCCCTGATTAACTCTATGGGTGCATTAGGATCCTTCGTTGGTGCCTATATTGTAGGATATTTGAACGGTGCAACAGGTGGATTTGGTGCTTCTTATATCTTTATGGCAGGATCTTTATTCCTATCTGCAATCTTGACTGTTTGGGCGGTAAATGTTGCAAAAAAGGATAGCAGCAAGTCCGCAGATATGAAAATGAGTGCGTAATAATTTCACGTAGC
Source organism: Neobacillus driksii (assembly GCF_013409995.1). Taxonomy (GTDB): domain Bacteria; phylum Bacillota; class Bacilli; order Bacillales; family Cytobacillaceae; genus Neobacillus; species Neobacillus driksii. Next base: position 29,628 of record NZ_JACCBX010000001.1, on the reverse strand, counting down.
GCGGTTAGCATTATGGTTGAGGATGACAAAAATATGTCATCCTCTTTTCTTTATAAAAAAAAGACCGTACATCGAAGATACTGGATAAATAGCTGATTTGCCGCTAAAATGAAAGCAATGAACCATAGGAAAGAGGAAAATAAGCATGGAAAAAGTAACGATGGCCGATGTGGCTCGTGAAGCAGGTGTTTCAAAAAGTACCGTTTCTCAATACTTAAATAAACGATATGAATATATGAGTGAAAAAACCAAGCAGAAAATTGAGGAGGCCATTGACACCCTAGGGTATCAACCCAATTTTTTAGCCAGGAGCCTCAAACAGAAGCGTACCTCTCTTATTGGAATCATTGTTGCAAATATAACACATTATTTCTCAACAGAAGTGAGCCGTGCGATTGAGGATTTCTTTCATCAATATGATTTGCAGACCATCGTCTGCAATGCCGATGATGATCCCGATAAGGAAAAGAAGTATATTGAAATGTTGCGGGCGAAACAGGTGGATGGGCTGATTATTTTTCCAACAGGAAAAAATAATGAATTATATGAAAGCATGATAAATCAAGGCTATCCCGTTGTGTTTGTCGATCGAAAAGTAGAAAATCTTGATGTGTTTTCCGTGATTACCGACAACACCGAATCCACCTACAAGGCCATTCAGCATTTCATCGAAAACGGACATAAAAATATTGCCTTTGCTGTCCAGCCGCTTACAGTCAGCACGCGGATAGAAAGATTGGAAGGATACAAAAAAGCTTTGAATGACGCAGGCTTAGAGGTAAATCCAAATTACATTATCGAAGCAAGTATTCCCAAAATGAAAAAGAAATTGGAAGAGCTTTTTTCATTAGATGTAAAACCAACAGCCCTATTTGCAGCAAATGATCGTGTTTTTATTGCTCTTGGAGAATTCTTAAAAGAAAAAGGAATGAAGTTTGGGAAAGACCTAGATGTAGTAGTATTTGATAACATCCCCTTCTCCCAAATGCTCGAGACAACCCTATCCTTTATCTTACAACCAGCAGCAAAAATGGGGACCAAAGCCGCCGAACTCCTTTATCAACAAATTCGCAAAGAAAATCATGACCCCGAAGTAATCGTATTTCCGAGCGAGATTAAGTAGGTTGTGCTTAAGTTGGTGCCTGTCACCGCTCGTGGACACTGTCCACCTCAGGAGGACAGTTATTGGCAGGCACTTCCCCCTTCCTCCTCCATTCTAGACTCTCTACTTTTTCTATTGAATAACGCTTACAATTGAAGTATAATGAATTCATAAACCGGTTTAGTAAATCGATTTATCTATCTACCGAAAAGGAGTTAAACCGATGAAAATACAACTTGCTTTGGATCGGATGGAAATAAGTGAAGCGATTGAATTAACAAGAAAAGTAGAAGATTCTGTTGATTGGATAGAGGTCGGAACCTCATTGATTAAGGAATTTGGGATGGCGAGCGTTCGAGAGATGAAACAAGCTTTCCCTGCCAAAACGATTGTTGCCGATATAAAAACGATTGATAATGCCCGTTATGAATTTGAAATGTGCTATGAAGCCGGAGCAGATGTGGCGACTGTGATGGGCGTGTCTCCCATTGTAACCATTGAGGCGTGTATGGAGGTTGCAGGGCGATATAATAAAACCGTAATGATCGATTTATTAAATACAACAGAGCAACAAAAAATGGATTTAATGAAATACAAGAATGCTGTTTTTTGTGAGCATATAAGCAAGGATCAACAAGAGGAGCTTGGGGCTAGCAATCATGGTGCAGTGGAAAACAACTTCTATGGTCCTGATATGACCATTGCAGCTGCAGGCGGAATCACCCTCGATTCATTGGATTTACTACGGAAAACACGTAATCCTTCCATTGTGATTATAGGCTCCGCAATCACGAAGGCAGAGTATCCAGCAGAAGCAGCAGCCAAATTTAAATGTGTGGAGGCAAAATAAATCATGTTATTCATTCCTACTATTATTAAAGAAATCGAAACTGTACTGAGTCAGGTAGAAGAAAATAAGCTGGACGATATTGCCCGCCAATTGCAAAAAGCCAAGCGAATTTTCGTTATTGGTGAAGGTCGTTCCGGGCTGATGGCCAAATCATTTGCCATGCGCTTAATGCATTTAGGTGCCGCCGTCTATGTTGTCGGTGAAACAATCACCCCATCTATTGAAGAAGGAGACATTTTAGTAGCGATTTCTGGTTCAGGAACAACTAAGAATGTGGTTTGGACTGCTGAAAAAACACATTCTCTTGGCTGTTCCGTTATCGCAATCACTACCAACCCAGAGTCTCCATTAGCAGTTGCGGCAACAACGGTTCTTCACGTACCGGCAGCGACTAAATACCGCCGTGAAAACGAGTTGAAAACGATTCAGCCGCTTGGTTCCCTATTCGACCAGTGCGCTCATATCTTATTCGATACGCTTTGTCTGCAATACAGCGCCCTTAACAAAGTGGACCACAACGCTGCATTTGGACGCCATAGTAATTTAGAGTAGACCCATTTCAAATGGGTCTTTTTTTCGACAGTATTTAAGAGTTTTCACCATAAACAAACGATTGATTAAAACTTCCTCAATCACATTTAAAAGAGAATTTTTGAAAGTTTTCCGGGAAATTTTTTGTCGAAGATGGGTTAGTGGATTTCGACACTAAAACGAAATATTCATACCGTAAATAACATTAGGATTTTTACTATATACCTCCATAAAGAGAAGTGATACATTTGAATAACTTCCATATATTAACTTGAAGGGAGTTTTCATCATGCAGCGGATTAAATTTATGGTTCAACTTTTTCTTAAAGAGCCTTTGTGGTTTAAAATACTCATCTCCATAACGTTACTTACCTCCATCATTTTCAGCAGTTCCTTTTTTTCAGCTACCCCACTTTATCAAGGCATATCCAAATTAGCAGCAGCGATCTTCTTTTGTGCGTATGGATTTAAATTCAAGATGAATCGTTTAACTTCTATCCTATTTTTCACTGTAGCCGCTATCTGTATTTACCTATCCATTCTAGCTTTTAGGTAATAATAAAAGCAGTCATGTGACTGCTTTTGCTATGCCTATTCAAACGTTTTGATCGATGGAGCCTCATAGTTTAAAAATTTATCAAGTAATGCCGCTGGCTCATCCTCAATGATTGCCATTGAACGGAACTTTTCTTGCAGAAACTTTTGGCCAATCATATGGTCAAAAAGGCTGATCAATGGGTCATAATAGTGGTTAATATTAAGTAGACCGCACGGCTTTTTATGTAAGCCAATCTGACCCCAGGTAAATACTTCGAAAAACTCTTCAAGGGTGCCGGTCCCGCCGGGCAAAACAACAAAACCATCAACCAAATCAGCCATCTTCGCTTTTCGCTCGTGCATGGTTTCAACCGTTATTAACTCCGTTAACCCTTTATGGGAAATTTCCCGTTCCTCTAACACCTTAGGTATCACGCCAATGGCTTGGCCGCCTTCACGTAACACCGTATCTGCGACAGCGCCCATCAACCCGATACTTGAACCGCCGTATACTAAGGTAATATTCCGTTTTGCGAGCTCTTTTCCCAACTCTATGGCTCCTGTTTTATAAGCCTCTGAAGCACCCAAACTTGAACCGCAATAAACTGCCACTCGTTTCATGCCGCTGCCTCCCTATAGGTAAGTTTTAACTTTATTATAATTAATGCTAGATAAGATAACAAAAAACAGGAAGAATGAACTTCCTGCTTGTTAAGATATGCTGCGCTCTTGCATGGTATAATCTTTTTTTAAGTTTTGGAAAATATTATGAAACTTCACTACCCTTCCATTCGTATGATTATTACTAGGAAAGAAGGTGACTACCATGTTGAAAACGCGGTTTACTAGCATAATCTTACTAGTTTTATTATTCGTTTTCCCCCACCAAAGTTTAGCCGTCGAGTTTTCGATTACCAATTTAAAAATCGATGCAACGTTACAAAACAACGGAAATGTAGAAGTAGAAGAAACCCATACGTATGATTTTGATGGCGAATTTAACGGGATTACCCGTGAAGTGGTTCCGAAAGAAGGAGCTTCTATCAGCCAATTTACGGCAACTGAGAACGGTAAAAATTTACGAATTGAAAAAGAAGATGACCTTTATAAGGTTCACCGTAAAGGTGAGGATGAAACCATTACAGTGAAACTCCACTACACGATTGAAAATGGAATAGAGGTATACCAGGACGTTGCGCAATTTTACTGGCCGTTTTTTGATGACAGAAATGATTCCTCCTATGAGGATCTCTCGATTACGATTCACCCTCCTGTGTCGACAGATGATGTGATTGCCTTTGGATATGACGAGGCGTTTACTATTCAAACCATACAGGAAAATGGTTCCGTCCTTTTTAAATTAGGATATGTTCCTAGTAACACAAATGCCGATATCCGTGTTGCCTATCCTTCCAGTCTATTTCCAAATGCACCTCTCACAGCTGATAAACCGATGAAAGAGGACATTCTTAAGGCGGAACAGGAGCACCTTAAGCAGGCAGAATCCGACGCCAAAACAAAAGAAACACTTTCAACCATTAGCTCGATAGGTCTCCCTTCCTTTGCTATTATTTTATTCCTATTAATGTTGCGAGATTGGTTAAGGGCACGGGCCATGCGAAATGATTTCATGCGTGAGGGAGCAACGTCTTTATCTGTACCAAAACAAATCATGAGTTTACCTGCAACCATCTATTTTACTAACAACAACTATCTTCAGCCCAAAGCCATGGGGGCTGCATTACTAGATTTGGTTCGCAAGGGATTCGTAACAAAAGTGGCAGATGATCAGTTTCAAAGAATCCGATCCAAAAGCCCATTAAATCATGAAAATACATTGATGGAGCTGCTATTTGATAAAATTGGAGCAAACCATATTTTCAGTCTTGACGACTTAATAGCTTATACAAAGAACACAAAAAACCATATTAAATACAACACTTACCAAACCGAGTGGAGGCAGGCAGTAAAACAGGAGGTCGACAGTCACTCCCTTTACGAAAACAAAACCACCTATCGATTACTTATTGGTTTTTCAAGTATCCTTTTACTACCGTTTATTTTCTTTTTCCTGATTTACAGTCTATTTTTTTCCTTTATCGTGACAGTGCTTTTAGTAATAACCGTCATCATCTATGCTAGTGTCTATCGACAAAAGACAGTAGAAGGCGCGCGGATTGCCTATGACTGGAAGCAATTTAAGGTGCGATTTAAAGATTTATCACAAACAGAGTGGGAGAAATGGTCTGAAGATGATCGCATGCGGGCCTATATTTATGGGCTCGGAATCAGCAGCAAAGAAATCGATCGAAAACATGATCAGCTTATCGAAGCCCTCACCCCAACAGGTAACGATTACGTTGATGATGGCAGCTTCTTCTCGATCATCTACATCGGGCCATACGCTTCCTCAAGTTTCCACTCCGCTTATCAATCTTCTTTAAGCAGCGGGGGCGATTCTGGAGGAGGAAGTAGCGGAGGAACCGGTGGAGGCGGCGGCGGGTCCGGTGCTTTCTAAAACAAAAAGGCTTGAGGCTATCCTCAAGCTTTTTCGTTTTACCGTGCAAGGGCTTGTAGTTATGCTTGAAACTATAATATTATAGAGTTAGAGATATCCATGAAATTCCATATTTACTTAAAAAACTATCATTCAAAATGGAGGAAAAAGTATGTATCCGAATATACTAAGGCACCCAGGACCGACTCCAATACCTAAAAGGGTTCAGCTTGCTATGAGCCAGGACATGATTAGCCATCGGACACCAGAGTTCGTACGGTTATATCAAGAAACGACCAATCGTGTGAAACCTATTTTCGGGACATCACAAGATATTCTACTTCTGCCATCAGGCGGTACTGCAGCATTAGAAGCAGCAGCGGTAAATACCGTTTACCCTGGCGAAGAAGTAGTGGTTATCACCGTCGGAGCCTTTGGCAATTATTTCGTGTCTATTTGTGAGAAATACGGGTTTAAAGTACATAAGCTCGAAAAAAGTTGGGGTGAGGCTTGTACGGAGGAAGATCTTACTGAGTTCCTTAAACCGTTATCAAATATAAAGGCAGTATTTGCAACCTATAATGAAACTTCAACAGGAATTCTAAACCCTATTGAAAAATTAGCAGAGGTTGTTCGTACCCATACCGACGCTTTGTTTATTGTCGATGGAGTTAGCTGTCTTGGCGGAGCTCCTGCAGAAATGGACCAATGGGGAATTGACATTTTAGTAACCGGGTCACAAAAAGCGATGATGCTCCCTCCTGGCCTGGCACTGGTAAGCGTCAGTGAAAAGGCATGGAAAATAATCGAGGAAACGAATAAACCAGCTTATTACCTGGATTTACTTAGCTATCGGGAGTGGGCAGAGAAAGGCATGACACCTAACACCCCTGCTATCTCACTGATTATGGGTCTTTCCGCTGTCTGTGACTTGATTGAGGAGGAAGGCGGGTTTTCGCAAACGGTGGCAAGGCATGAACTAATGAAGAATATGGTTCGTGAGGCAATGAGTGCTCTTTCTATCAGACTGCTAACATCCGATGAGCATGCTTCACCAACCATTACGGCTATATGTGCACCAGAAGGACTGGATTTACCTTCCTTTATTGGTCACTTAAAGGAGAAATATCACCTTGATTTTGCTGGTGGACTTGGTCATCTTCAAGGGAAGATATTCCGATTCGGGCATATGGGCTATTGCTTCCCAAGTGATGTCCTTCAAGCCGTTTCTCTGATCGAAGCTGGATTACAAGACTACTCCTATTCCTTCGAACCAGGTGCAGGAGTCGCTGCGGCACAAAATGTTTTCTTGAATTCTCTACGGAAGTAATATAAAGGAGGCATGGTCTTAATGGACTGTGCCTTTTCTCTTTCGGCCACTCTAGAGCTCTTGCATAGACCCAAATGCTTTTACTTCATGCTCTTCGGTCACTCCAGACCACCTGGATTGACCCAAACGCATTTTTTACATGCTCTTCGGTCACTCCAGACCACCTGCTTTGACCCAAACGCTTTTTCTACATGCTCTTCGGTCACTCCACACCACCTGCATTGACCCAAATGCTTTTTCGGCATGCTCTTCGGTCACTCCACACCACCTGCATTGACCCAAATGCTTTTTCGGCATACTCTTCGGTCACTCCACACCACCTGCATTGACCCAAATGCTTTTTCTGCATGCTCTTCGGTCACTCCAGACCACCTGCATTGACCCAAACGCTTTTTCTGCATGCTCTTCGGTCACTCCAGACCACCTGCTTTGACCCAAACGCTTTTTCTACATGCTCTTCGGTCACTCCTGACCACCTGCTTTGACCCAAACGCTTTTACTTCATGCTCTTCGGTCACTCCTGACCACCTGCTTTGACCCAAACGCTTTTTCTACATGCTCTCCGGTCACTCCAAACCACCTGCATTGACCCAAATGCTTTTTCCGCCTGCTCTTCGGTCACTCCAGACTTTCATTACTATTTTACATAAGTACACGGCGTACCCACCCAAACCCATATTATGGTATAGTACCAATATTAAGGAATTTCAATAGTCTGGGAGGAATGAATGCATGCAATATCGTCGTCTAGGCAATACCGGTTTAAAGGTTAGTGAAATTAGTTTAGGTAGCTGGCTAACTTATGGAGGTTACGTAGAAGAACAAAATGCAGTATCCTCGATTGACCTTGCATACGAATCAGGAATCAATTTCTTTGACACCGCAAATGTATACATACGAGGGGAAGCAGAAAAAGTCGTTGGTAAGGCATTAAGCAAATATCCTAGGAGTTCCTATGTTCTAGCTACAAAGGTGTTTGGAAATATGGGAGACGGACCAAATGATCAAGGATTATCCCGCAAACATATCATGGAGCAATGTGATGCAAGTCTAAAACGCCTTGGCATGGATTATATAGATATTTACTACTGCCACCGTTATCACGCTGAAACTCCTTTACACGAAACACTAAGAGCATTGGATGATTTAGTACGCCAAGGGAAGGTTCTATATGTCGGCGTGAGTGAGTGGACAGCAGAACAAATTACCGAAGCAGTGCACCTTGCAGATAAGAAACTTCTAGATCGCATTGTCGTCAATCAACCAAATTACAGCATGCTGCAGCGCTATATTGAAAAAGAAATTATTCCTGTCAGCGAAAAACATGGTATCGGTCAAGTCGTATTCTCCCCTTTGGCACAAGGTGTGCTAACTGGAAAGTATAAAAATGGTGCAAACGTTCCAGAAGGAAGCCGTGCAGCACAAGCAAATACAAACATGTCCCATATCCTTACGGAGGAAAATTTAGATAAAGTGGAACAATTAAGATCAGTAGCCTATGCGGAAGATTTAACCTTAGCTCAGCTCGCTATTGCATGGATCTTACGTCAACCAAATGTAGCAAGTGCTCTAGTGGGTGCAAGCCGTCCAGAGCAGCTCCAAGAAACCATAAAGGCATCTGGAGTCAAACTATCCAGCGATGCGCTAGAAAAAATCAACGAAATTTTAACGAACTAAAAGAAACAAGGATACCATCATAAGACGGTATCCTTGTTTCTTTTAGTTAGCACTCTATAATTTTAGTTCAATTCATAATAACTACAAACTACCTGACCAACCGCTTTGGCGGCTACTAGGAGTGAATCTTCATCAATATCAAATTTCGGGTGATGATTAAAATAAGGATTTTCAACCCCTTTTGGTGTACAGGCAATGTAAAAGAAGCAGGCCGGGAATTTTTCAGCATAATAAGCAAAGTCTTCGGATGGAGCCATCGCCGGAAACTCTTTCACTTCTTTTATATCTGGATCATTCATGCTTCGTAAACTTTCTGCAACCATTGCGGTAAGCTCAGGGTCATTGTATAAAGGCGGATAATCTGGCGTATACGTGAGCTCACAGGTTACGCCAAATTCTTCTTCAATTCCTCGTACAATCCGCTTCACTTCTTTTTCAATCGTTTCTTTTGTTTCTACCGTCATATAACGAATATCGCCTTCAAGTTCTACGCTGTCCTTGATCACGTTGAATGTACCTTTTCCATCAAAAGATCCAATGGTGATGACACCCACATCGAAAGGACTTAATCTTCGGCTAATGATGGTTTGCGCTGCAGTAACAAAATGTGCGGCAGCGACAATGGCATCGTTTGCGAGATGAGGCGAGGAACCATGGCCGCCTCTTCCTTGCACCTTCAATTTCATGTACGCTCGTCCATTGAAGGAATATCCAGCATGGTAACCTACTGTACCGGCCGGCCCCATTGGCAGCAAATGAATGCCATATACAGCATCTAAATCATCAATCAAGCCAGAATCGACAATACTTTTTGCTCCGCCTGGCGGAACCTCTTCTGCATGCTGGTGAATGATTTTGATGGTACCTGGGATGGAGTCCTTTAATTGGATTAAGCAATCAGCTAAAACTAACAAGTAAGCCGTATGTCCGTCATGGCCGCACGCATGCATGACACCTTCATTCTTTGACTTAAACGGAACATCTGCTTCTTCTACAATCGGAAGGGCATCAAAATCCGCACGAAGACCAATGGTTTTTCCAGGTTTTCCACCTTTAATCGTAACGATAATGCCATACCCATTCCCAACATTCGTTTGAATCTCTACATCTTTTCCTTTATAAAAATCCACAATATACTGAGCCGTCTTCTCCTCTTTAAATGAGAGCTCAGGATTTTCATGTAAATGACGGCGGATTTCGATGATTTCTTGTTTACGTGATTCTAACATGCCCATTAAATCGCTTTTCATCATTTTCTTCTCCCCTTTTGATGACAAAGATAATTCAATTAATGACTTCCTGTTGGTGTTGGAGTTGGTGGTGTGCGCCTTGATTTTTTCTCTGGTGCCTCAGCGGGTTTTCCTGCACTACTAGGAACCATGATCATAATCGAAAGTATGGAAAGTACTCCAAAAATCACGTTAACGATAATCCCAATAGATGCGGCAGTCGCTACATTTCCATTCGCTGCAATTGAACTATAAATCGTTGCGGAAATGGCAACACCGAACGCACCGCCAAGTGAACTTGCCATTTTATAAACCCCTGCAGCTTCACCAACTTTGTTGGATGGCGCATTCGATACAGATGTATCTGTAGATGGCGTTGCATATATGCCAAGTCCAAGACCAAATAAGGCAAACCCAATGAATACGACAACGGTATAAGCAAAATCAGGCAGGAAGGTTAAACCCATAATCGCTACACCAACCGTAGTGATAATCGCGCCCCAAATCATTGGTAATTTCGCACCAACTCGTTGCAGGATTTTCTCTCCGACACGAATCATGGCAAGAACGGCTATTAAATATCCAATGGATAACATCCCTGACTGAAAGGCAGTGAATCCTCTTCCGACTTGAACATACGTATTCGCAACAACGAGCGTTCCGGCTACTGCATTTAACAAAAAGTTAGAGTAGGTGGCACCCGCATATGGTTTATTTTTAAATAAAGAAAAATCAATGAGGGCAATCTCTTTCCTTTTTTCAACTTTGAAGAATACAAAAGCTCCAACTACAGTAACGATAGCAGCGATGATGGAAGTAGGGCTTGTCCAGCCTAAGTCTCCACCGAATGTAATAAACACGTTTAATGCAATCATGGTGACGATAAAGATTGCTAAACCACTATAATCGAATTTAAACTTACCAGTTCCTTCTGCTTTGCTTTCAGGTGTGTCCTTAATCAACCACATGGCGAGAAGGGCAAATACAATAGAGAAGATAAAAATCCATCTCCATCCCATATATGTTGCAATGGCACCACCAGCAAACGAACAAACTCCTGAACCGCCCCAAGATCCAATCGACCAGAAACTAAGGGCACGTTGTCTGTCTTTTCCCTCAAAGTACGCTTTCACTAAGGCAATTGTTGCTGGCATAATACAAGCTGCGGAAATTCCTTGAATGATACGTCCGATAATTAACAATGTCGCTCCTTGCGCTACTACTAGGCAAAGAGAACCAACCACGCTTAAAATTAACCCGAGATAGGTAATTTTTTTACGGCCAATTTTATCTGCGAGCCCGCCAGCAGCTACGATAAACATTCCGGAGAATAAAGCGGTTAAGCTAATCGCTATATTCAGCGTCCCTGATGAAATTCCCAAATCTTTTTGTACGGCGGGGACCACATTGACCATTGCCTGTGCAAAAAGCCAAAATGTGATAACGCCGAACACAATCCCTGTGATCATCCTATCTGTACCTTTATAACTTGTCTCCATGATGTGCCTCCTATTATTTTATTAGGTACCTGTTATATAGTTAGAATGCACTACCCAAATAACCTTAATCAAAAAACATTAACTATAATTCAGGACCTTTTCTTGTGGTTCTATACGTTAATTATAAAAATTAACCCATAGTTAAGAGAGTCAATTTTGATGCAAATCAATAAGACAATGTATGTATTTATAAACCTGCTGGTTAATGTGGTAAAAAAAATACGGTCGATTTTTACCCTCCCAACAAAAAAAAGTCCGACCCATCGTAATGGGGTCAGACCCTTTTAGTACTAGCTGTAGGTTTTCCGAATATCAAAAAAGTGAATCGCATTACTGGTTAAATAGGTATAAAATGACCAATCCTCTTCAATCGATTCGTCAAAGATCTCTAAAGAAGGTCTGCTGGAATTAACAATATAATCAATCACCTCAGCATCCATTCCATGCTTACTGTTTAAGCTCCACCATTTTGTATATAATGCTCCATGGTATTTATCAAAGACGTGCTTACGTATTTGATATTCCCCTTTCGGCATTCCAGAAATGGTTACATGAACTTCCTTATTTAGTTTTTGTAGAAATGTCTCCTCCACAGAAAAGTACGGATTGATGATCGTACTATTCATCAGAATCAATTGGTATCCCCGCTCATTCTGTGTCATCACGTAATCTTTGCCATGTGCAACAATCTCGCCATGCAGGCGTTTTAAAAACATCAATGCAAAATAAGCTGGGCGTTTTCCATTTAAATAATGGAATAATTCTACGCCATCCGTCTGGTAACGCTTGTCTTTTCCTGCCTCTTCATGTACGAGGGTATTGATCCAGAGTGCAACAGTACTCACGTCATTGGCAATATCTAAAACATTTTTCAAGACTAAGGCTCCTCGAAAAAAAGTGCCATTTGTATACCGAGTATTGCCGGACAACGTGTTCCATGAAACGAGATGAAGCGGTTTGTCTAACTGGTTTCTTTTTAAATACCGTTTCAACTTGTCCGTTTTTTCCTTTATGTAATCCCTTGCTAAATCGAATTTGGTATCCGCTGTTTCTTTAAAATCAATGACCTCATTTTGGTTCGCGTTATAACCAATAAAATCAATCGACACCCCATTGGCTAGCTGCCAGGCATGATGCTCACTTGTCTTTTCTTTGCCGAACGAAAACGGCATATACACGCCTACCCGTATCGAAGGAATCATGGTCTTCCATACGTTGTGCAGTTTTAAATAAACTCTCTGAAGTTCCTTTGCTTCGACTCCCGTATAATAAGGCTCGTAAAACATTACATGCCATTGCTTCACAAACGATTCTCCGTACACCTGCAAGCAATGTTTGATGAACTGAGTGAGTTTTGTAAAATAGGGTTCTTCATTGCGCGAGATATTCATATAATCGGATCGGATAAACAACGATAAATCTTGCTGTTTCAAGAATTCCAAAACACGATCAATCGTAAAATACGGAGAGGTTGTCGGAATTGCTTCATCTGTTTCCACCTCTGGAGGGATAGCCGTATTGCTAAAAAGATGACGAACTCCGATATAACCTATCTGTAGATCTCTTTTCACATCAAGCACCTGAGAGCGCACATCTTCTTTTAATAAATTGATAATTTCTCCAATTTCTAGAATGTAACTAGGACCATTTAATTTCTTTTTTACCGGTTTGGACAGGTTTAACGGTAACTTTTCATACCTTGTCTCGGTATGGGAGAAAGTTTTTTGATCACCTAAAATCATATCCGTTAACTTTGCAACAATCTCAGGTGAGTTAATAAAACTCGATGCGTCTTCCTTGCTATAGCTTTGAACAGAATCTTCCTTTTGGACATAATGGTTCTCACGATAGAGATGAGGGGTCATGCCGTACACTTCTTTAAAAAAGGTTGAAAAAGACTTTGTATTGGGAAAGCCATTATTCATGGCGATTTGCGAAATCGAGTCAGTCGTATATAGCAAATCCTTCATACTATGTGTAAGCCTGATATTCATTAAAAAACGACTAAAACCCATCCCCATTTTCTTTTTAAAATAGCGGGATAGATAGCCAGTTGACAGGAAGAATTCCTTTGCAACCCCCTCTAATGTAATCATCTGGTCATAGTTTTTTTCTATATAATCAATGATTTGGGATAAACGAAGATCTTCCGTTTCCATATTCTCTAGAACACTGCCTTCTTCTTTAAATCCCCGAATCAGGATCAGTAGCATTTGGCAGATATAACTTTTAACCTCAATTCGATAGCTTTCATCCTGTCGATAAAAACTAATCATCACATTCGCCAGCAGCTTGCGAATCGATAAAATCATCTCTTCTCTTCCCAAATCAATTTCCCTGGAATAGCATTCAAATCGCATATTCCGATAATCTTCGTAATGCTGATCCATGAAGGCATCCGAGATGGTGACAATCATAACCCTATTATCTTCACTGCCTTGAATCTGGTAAAGCTGATTACGATTAATTACAAGCAAATCCTTTTCTTCCATGTGATAAAAACGATAAGAGGTTTCTATTTTCAATTCACCATCTATGACAAGGATAAACTGGAGTCCTTTATTAACCCTTGGAACGAGTAAATCTATATGTTGAAATGATAGTTGAAAGTCTGACAACGGATTGTTCAATCCATACACCCCTAACTTTTATTCAGGTTTACGCTCCAAATAAACTGCCATTCGTCCTCTGCCCTATGTCTTCTTAAGATAACATTTTAATATAATAGCCAGTTAATTTCACCATGGTTGGTTAGGACGTACAGACCGTGGAGCATAAAAATAATGATGTGTTTAGTAAAGTCGACACTTTGAGACAATTACTTTTCATCTGATTAGGGATAAAATAAAGGCAGAATCACATTCATAAATAGACGAGGATGAAAAAGATGGAGTTAAATAAAGATTGTATGTATTGCATGAAGGATGAAAGGCGCGATAACCTTATGATTGAAATTTGTGATCTAGAGGTATCGACGGTTTTTCTTTTTAGAGAACAGACGTACACCGGCAGATGTAATGTGGTATATAAAGGCCATGTTAAAGAACTCTATGAACTTGATAGCCAGGAGTTATCTGCTTATATGAACGATGTGAAGAAGGTTGCAGCCGCTGTGGACAAGGCTTTCCAACCTGGAAAAATTAATTACGGGGCGTATGGCGATAAAATGCACCACCTACATATGCACATTGTGCCAAAATACGAAGGTAAAGAAGATTGGGGTTCCACTTTTGTGATGAACCCAGATAAAACATATCTATCAGAAGAACAATACAAGGAGTTTATCGAAACAATAAAAAAATCACTTTAATGTCAAAAGGATGGTGCACAACTGCACCATCCTTTTTAAATGAGAACTTACAGCACCTTACTTAAAAATGCTTTCGTTCGTTCATGCTGAGGATTGCCGAATAACGCATTCGGTTCATTTTCCTCCACAATATAACCGCCGTCCATGAAAATAACACGGTCTCCCACTTCTCTAGCAAAGCCCATTTCGTGGGTAACTACAACCATGGTCATACCCTCTTTAGCAAGCTGCTTCATAACTTCTAAAACATCCCCGACCATTTCAGGGTCAAGTGCAGAAGTCGGCTCGTCAAAAAGCATAATCTTCGGATTCATCGCTAGTGCCCGTGCAATCGCAACACGCTGCTTTTGTCCTCCGGATAGTTCTCCTGGATAGCTATTTGCTTTTTCTCGTAATCCTACTTTATCGAGTAACTCAAGCGCTAATTTTTCGGCTGCAGTTTTCTCTGTAGAATGAATCTTAACAGGACCCAATGTGATGTTCTCTAAAACAGTCATATGAGGGAATAGGTTAAATTGTTGAAACACCATTCCAACCTCTTGTCTAACCTTGTTAAGATCAACCTTTTTGTCCGTAATATCATGTCCATTAATGACTACCTGTCCGCCAGTAATCTCTTCCAAGCGATTTAAGCAGCGTAGGAATGTACTCTTCCCTGACCCAGAAGGACCTATGACACAAATAACCTCTTTTTCCTTTACTTCTGCATTAATATCTTTCAAAACCTCTAGATTACCAAATGATTTTCTTAAGTTTTTTACCGTGATCATGCTCATCGCAGTTGAAACCTCCTCTCAACGAAATTAGCAAGAAGTGTTAACAAGTAAATGACGATGAAGTAAATGACACCTACAGCCAGCCAAATCTTGAAAGCTTCAAATGTGGCTGAAGCTTGAATCTGTCCTTGCTGTGTTAAATCGGCAATACCAATGACCGATAAAAGCGAAGTATCTTTTAAGCTGATGATGGATTGATTCGTAATGGTTGGGAGCATTCTTCTAAATGCCTGCGGAAGAATGATATAGCGCATTGTTTGTGCACCAGTAAAGCCAATCGATCTGGCCGCTTCCGTTTGTCCTTTATCAATCGATTGAATACCCGCTCTAATAATTTCAGCAAAATAGGCCCCGGCATTAATTGCAACCGTAATGATCCCAGCAGTCGTACTGTTTAAGGAAATAAATTGAAGTGAATTAATACCAAAATAAATAAAGAACAATTGCACAATAAATGGCGTTCCTCGAATAGCGTCGACATAAATCTTTGCGATCCAGTTTAAGATTTTAAGAGGCGCAAGTCGCAGCAAGGCGATTACTAAACCTATTAAAAAACCTAGTAATATAGCAATTAAAAAGATATAGAGTGTTACTTGAAGCCCTTTTAATAATATGGGCAAAGCAGAAACAATAATATCCACCTTTTTCATCCCCTTTCAAAAAGAAGACGCGCTCGCTTTAAGCACGCCTAATCCTATTATTTTATTCACCAAGATACGTTTTTAGAATTTTATCATAGGTTCCATCTTTTTTAAGCTCAGCAAGCCCATTGTTGATTTTTTCTAATAAATCCTGATTTTTACCTTTCAATACAGCAATTCCGTATTGATCTCCATTTAAACGATCTCCCACAGTTTTTAATCCTAAATCCTTCTGGGCAATCGCATAAGTGATAACAGGGTAATCTTCAATTAGAGCATCAGCATTTCCATTCGATACTTCCTGGAACATCGCAGGACTATCGTTAAATTGAACAACTTCGATTCCTAGTTTTGAAGCATTATCTACTGCATATTTCGCACCAGACGTACCTTTTTTAACAGCAACTTTTTTCCCTTTAAGGTCATCAACGGATTTAACTGTTGAATTATCATCTTTAACAACAACGATTAATCCCGCGTCAAAATACGGTGATGAGAAATCTACAATTTTTTTTCTATCTTCTGTAATACTCATTCCGGCAATCGCCACGTCAAGCTGGTTAGCTTGCATAGCTGGAATAATTCCACCAAAGTCCATTGGCGAAAGTTCGATTTCAAACCCTTGTTTTTCCGCAATCGCGTTAATTAACTCGATATCGATACCCTTATATTCGTCTCCTTCTTTAAATTCAAACGGAGGATAAGTTGTATCAACACCAACTTTATATACTTTTTTACTACTACCACTTTCACTCGCTGTTTTATCGGTTCCACACGCTGCGATAAAAAGAGTTAGAACCAGAAACAACGTAAATAGGCCAAATTTTTTCATATCATTCACTCCCCATATAAAAGTTATTAATATTACCGTAGTAATAAAGTTATGACTTTAATAATATAGCATAAATTCAGATAAAATTAATAGTGGCAATTATTGAAATATAATAAATTAAGAGAATAATCAATGATAATTACCTTTATGAACATAAGAATTGCAATGCTTAAAAGCTATTTAAATGAAAATAACACACGAATCGAAATAAGAAAACCTGAAAAATTTACATGCAATTATTTTAAAATGGGTTGTAAAATTTCATATTCAATTTCTTACCTATTAATATGGTGCTGGTGAATCTCCTCTCTCCGAATATTATTTTCTGATTACTAGATTATTTCAGAAATATTATTGCAATATAAATGCCACGGATGTAACCGAACTAACACCTCCCTGTTCTTTTTCTCAGAATATTCTATGTTACGATTATTAAAAATTAGCAACCAAAGAACATGGAGGGTAAAAGAATGCTTAAGAAATTCGTATCAATTTTAGCAGTTGCTGTACTCTCAGTAACTGTAAGTGCTAATGTCCAAGCTGAAAGTATTACGGTTCAAAAAGGGGATACCCTTTGGGCTCTGTCACGGACAAATAACATGTCTTTAGAAAATCTCCAAAAGATAAATAATCTTACTACTGACCTTATTCATCCTGGGGATGTACTAACGGTCGCACCGGAAATACAATATACGGTTATTCAGGACGACACATTATGGGACATAGCCATGAATCATCAGGTAACAGTTTCACAATTGAAAGAATGGAACCAATTACATACTGATCTTATCCATCCTGGATTAAATCTTGTAATCTTTGAAGGTTTCGAAAATACTAATATCGATTTAACAGTACAACCAAAACAGGAAACTGCACCTGCAGCAGAAGCGACAACTGAAAGTACACCCGCTGTAGAGGAGCAAGCGACAGCACCTGCTGAAAGTGAACCCGCAGAGGAAGCACAAGCCCCTGCACCAACAGAAAGTGCACCGGCGGTAGAAGCTGCAGCACCTAGTCAAAAGGAAATTACAGTAGAAGCGACAGCCTATACGGCTAGTTGTGAGGGCTGCTCCGGCATTACGGCCACGGGGATCAACCTTTTAGAAAACCCAAATCAGAAGGTCATCTCTGTTGACCCGACTGTTATACCGCTCGGCAGTAAAGTATATGTAGAAGGCTATGGTGAAGCAATCGCCGGAGATACAGGCGGTGCCATTAAAGGAAATAAAATTGATGTCTTTATCCCGTCAAAATCAGAAGCCATCAATTTTGGAAGAAAACAATTAAAGGTAACCATCTTAAACTAACACTGAAACCCTTAATGGGTTTTTGTGTTTTTGTGTGAAAAAACGCAGTAAAATAACCGAGATTAAAGGCTTTAAACAATCATAAACTCACCGTTCGTTAATCACAAAATATAATTGGAAAAATAAAGAAGAAACTTCTTGAAAAAAAATTAAATTGTCTATTGCGGTGATTTTTATATTCTGCTAATATGAAATAGCGTTGTTATTGGAAAGCTTTTATTCATTATATCTTTGAGTCTTTCCAAGCAGATAATTTTTGACCACTTCCCTAAAGAAGTTAAGGCCATACGGACAGCCGGGTCAAATGCCGATTGGCAACTTTAGTTGCCTTATTGATTGAGTTAAAAGCTCAAATTTTATAAGTTGGTTACTTTACAACCAGTGCAGATGCACACAACTTGTGAAACGGTCAATAAGAGTAGTAAAAGTAATTATTTGCTATATAGACTCTGATCCTATAAAGATATATTCTGAATATTAGTGAGCTTTCTTTCATAATGTCCTAGGACTTTTATGCTAAGAGTATACCCACGCTTTACGGGATACTATGCTTATAATATTTATTAGATATCTAAACAAGTGTTGTGCGCTGTTGTAGCGTTTTTTCACTTGTTTTTTTTGTTGGAAAAAAATCTATTTAGTTGGGAGATAGGAGAATGGGAAAAGCACTTATCATTGGTGCCGGCGGCGTCGCATCAGTAGCAGTTCATAAATGTGTTCAAAACAGTGACGTATTTGAAGAGATTTGTATCGCAAGTCGTACAAAATCCAAATGCGATGATTTAAAAGCAAAATTAGAAGGTACAACCAAAACAAAAATTACAACTGCTCAAGTAGACGCAGACAATGTAGAAGAATTAATCGCTTTAATCAATGAAGTTAAACCAGATATCGTGATGAACTTAGCATTACCATATCAAGACTTAACGATTATGGATGCTTGTCTTGCAACAAAGACACACTATATGGATACAGCGAACTACGAACCTGAAGATACAGCAAAATTTGAATATAAATGGCAATGGGATTACAAAGAGCGCTTTAAAAAAGCTGGCATTACAGCTCTTTTAGGCAGCGGCTTTGACCCAGGTGTAACGGGAGTATTCTCTGCTTATGCATTAAAGCATTACTTTGATGAAATCGAATATATCGATATCCTTGACTGCAACGGCGGCGACCATGGCTATCCGTTTGCAACAAACTTTAACCCTGAAATCAATATCCGTGAAGTTTCTGCTAACGGCCGTTACTGGGAAAATGGCGAATGGGTTGAAACGGAGCCAATGGAAATTAAGCGCGTTTATGACTTCGCTGAAGTTGGCCAAAAAGATATGTACTTGCTTTACCACGAAGAGCTTGAATCTCTTGCGAAAAACATGCCTGGCCTTAAGCGTATCCGCTTCTTCATGACATTTGGCCAAAGCTATATTACACACTTGAAAGCTCTTGAAAATGTAGGAATGACTTCTATCGAACCAATTGAATTCGAAGGAAAACAAATCATTCCCCTTCAGTTCTTGAAGGCTGTATTACCAGATCCAGCTTCTCTTGGACCACGTACAGTTGGAAAAACTAATATCGGCTGTATCTTCCAAGGTAAAAAAGACGGAAAACCGGTAAAGTATTATGTTTACAACGTTTGTGACCACCAAGAGTGCTACAGAGAAGTTGGTTCTCAAGCGATCTCTTATACAACTGGTGTTCCTGCAATGATCGGTGCAGCAATGGTTATGACTGGAAAGTGGAATAAACCAGGCGTATTCAATATTGAAGAATTTGATCCAGATCCATTCATGGAAGAGTTAAACAAATGGGGACTTCCATGGGTAGAAGATTTCAATCCTGTGCTTGTTGATGAGCCAGTAAACGAAAAAGAGTTGGAGCGCGTTCGATAAAATGCGTTTCGAAGAATTACCAACACCATGTTATGTAGTCGATGAAGGTCTTCTAGAGAAGAACCTGAAAATCCTGAACGGTGTCATGGAACGTACAGGAGCTAAAATCGTACTAGCACAAAAAGCCTTTTCTATGACAACAATGTATCCCCTCATTGGAAAGTATTTAAGCGGCACAACAGCAAGTGGCTTATTCGAGGCACGTCTAGGTTACGAAGAAATGGGCAAAGAAAATCATGTCTTTGCCCCTGCCTACCGTGAAGATGAAATTGACGAGATTATTTCTATTTGCGACCATATTATTTTTAATTCCTTCTCACAGTTGGAAAAGTTTAAGGATAAAGCCCTTGCAGCTGGCAGAAAAGTCGGTTTGCGTATCAATCCTGAATGTTCAACACAAGTGGGACATGAAATCTATGATCCATGTTCCCCAGGTTCGAGATTCGGTGTAAGACAAGAAGATTTTCGTCCTGATTTACTAGATGGTGTTTCAGGATTACATTTCCATACTCTTTGTCAGCAAAACTCTGACGATTTAGAGACCACGCTAAATGCAGTCGAAGCTAGGTTTGGCGAGTGGCTTCCACAAATGGAGTGGATTAACTTTGGCGGCGGCCACCATATTACAAGAGAAGATTACGACATTCCGAGACTGGAAAACTGCATCAGAAGAATGCAGGAGAAATACGGATTAGAAGTATATCTGGAGCCAGGTGAAGCGATTGCGCTTAATGCAGGCTATTTAATCACTTCTGTCCTTGACCTCCATCGTAATGGAATCGAGATTGCCATTCTTGACACTTCTGCAACCTGTCATATGCCGGACGTTTTGGAAATGCCTTATCGTCCTCCCTTGTTTGGATCAGGTGAAGCAGGTGAAAAGCCTTTTACCTACCGTCTTGGCGGACAAACCTGCCTTACTGGCGATGTAATCGGCGATTATTCATTTGATCAGCCATTAAAGAGCGGTGACCGTTTAGTTTTCGGTGATATGGCCATCTATACAATGGTGAAAAACACTACATTCAATGGTATGCCTTTACCAGCGATTGCTATTCAAGACAAAGACGGCGACTGTCGTATTGTCCGTGAATTCGGCTATCAAGATTTTAAAGTAAGATTAGCGTAACCAGTTGTGAAACCAGATTCTGAAAATGAATCTGGTTTTTTTACTGTGTTTAAAAAATAAACGGAAAAATTCCGGCTAAATTGGGAAATACCCATATTTCCTTAAAAATAAGCGGAGTTTTTCCGGTTAAATGATCCAAATCTTTTGATTTTGACTTATTTAGAGCAGTTAACCGGATTATCTCCGCTTATATCTGCTTTTTAAGCTACCTCAATATACATTAACCGGAAATTCTCCGCCTATGAATTCTCATACCATAAACAAGAATCATAACAGAGCCTATATATAAAATATGTCCATTAAATAGTAACAATATTTTGATACTTTAACTCGTTAATGAGGTATAATAGAAAGAAACTGGAAAAAAGAAGATGATATCTTGTTATGTAAAAGCCTGGAATTCAAAAATACTTTTGGACAGAAAATTAAAGTCACCGATATCCCTGTATTAGATTCAAACAATCAGTACTATTTTTTAGTACAGGTTCGATTACAGCGGTTTGTTTCACTTCTGAATGGTCAGCATCAAGAAATAAGCAGCCACTCTTTCCGTGAACATTTGAAACGAAAGATGAACTGGGTTGAATTTAAGGAATTATACAGTATTCAAGTCTTTAAAAATAACGCATAATCTCTACATAGGGTCTGCATCCACAACTGGATGCGGACCTTTCTCTTTTTGGATATCCATTACGCCCTGTGCATTTATCTAAGTATCCTTTCTTTTCTCAGCTCCTCCACTCCAAACCCCCTGCATTTACCCAAGCACTTTTTCTTTTCTCATTTCGGTCACTCCAGCCCCTTTGCATTTACCCAAGTACCCTTTCTTTTCTCTTCTCGGTCACTCCAGACCATCTGCATTTACCCAATGTACCCTTTCTTTTCTCCTCTCGGTCACTCCAGCCCCTCTGCATTTACCCAAGTACCCTTTCTTTTCTCATTTCGGTCACTCCAGACCCTTTGCATTTACCCAAATACCCTTTCTTTTCTCTTCTCGGTCACTCCAGACCCTCTGCATTTACCCAAGCATCATTACTTTTCTCATCTAGGTCACTCCCGATCCACTAGACATCTTAATGAGAAAAACCAGCTTATTTGAGAACCGACTATTTATAGCTTTCAAATGATTTATAGTTACCGTGAAAATCTATAACTGAAAAAATAAAACATAATGGTTGACAACTTGGGTGCTTTTATATAATAATAAACATTGTATTAGAATTATTCTAATTTAGTTATTAGTATTTGATGTAAACCATTCTCAAAATTATTTTAGGAGGAAATACACTATGTCATTAATCGGTAAAGAAGTACAAGCATTCACAGCAAACGCGTATCAAAATGGAGATTTCATCACTGTTTCAGAAGAAAACTTTAAAGGTAAATGGAGTGTCGTTTGCTTCTACCCAGCAGATTTCACATTCGTATGCCCTACTGAATTAGAAGACTTACAAAACGAATACGCAACGTTAAAAGATCTTGGAGTTGAAGTATACTCTGTATCAACTGATACTCACTTCACACACAAAGCATGGCACGATCACTCACCAGCTATCAGCAAAATCGAATATATCATGATTGGTGACCCGTCTCAAAAACTTACACGCGCATTTGATGTATTAGATGAAGAAGAAGGTCTTGCACAACGCGGAACATTCATCATCGATCCAGACGGTGTTGTACAAGCTATGGAAATCAATGCAGACGGTATTGGCCGTGACGCAAGCACTCTTGTTAACAAAATTAAAGCAGCTCAATACGTTCGAAACAATCCAGGTGAAGTTTGCCCAGCTAAATGGCAAGAAGGTTCTGAGACACTTAAGCCAAGCCTTGACCTAGTAGGAAAAATTTAAGGAGTAGATAATAATGTTACTAGATGCAGATATAAAAGCTCAGTTATCCCAGTATCTTCAACTGATGGAAGGCGATATCCTTCTTAAAGCCAGCGCAGGAACCGATGACGTATCTCGCGACATGTTGCTGTTAATTGATGAATTGGCAACTATGTCATCTAACATTAAGGTTGAAAAAACAGAACTAGAGAGAACACCAAGCTTTAGTGTAAATCGTATCGGCGAAGACACTGGAGTAACGTTTGCTGGTATTCCTCTAGGACATGAATTCACATCCTTAGTGTTGGCTCTCTTGCAAGTTAGCGGAAGAGCGCCAAAAGTAGAACAAAAAGTAATCGATCAAATCAAAGCCATCAAAGGTGAATATCACTTTGAATCTTATATCAGCCTGACTTGCCACAACTGTCCTGATGTTGTACAAGCCTTAAACTTAATGAGCATTCTCAACCCCGGTATTACCCATACCATGATTGATGGTGCAGCCTTTAAAGCTGAGGTTGAAAGCAAGAACATCATGGCAGTTCCAACTGTTTTCCTAAATGGAGAATCGTTTGGCAGCGGCCGTATGACAATTGAAGAAATCCTCGCTAAAATGGGCACTGGTCCAGATGCAGCTGAGCTTTCTGATAAAGAGCCATACGATGTTCTTGTTGTCGGCGGGGGTCCTGCCGGTGCAAGTGCAGCGATTTATGCAGCTCGAAAAGGTATCCGTACAGGTATTGTAGCTGAACGCTTTGGCGGTCAAGTAATGGACACAATGGGTATTGAAAACTTTATCGGAACCAAATATACAGAAGGTCCGAAACTTGCAGGAAGCCTTGAAGAGCATGTGAAAGATTATGGCGTGGATGTTTTGAACTTACAACGTGCAAAACGCTTAGAAAAGAAAGACCTTGTAGAAATTGAACTCGAAAACGGTGCTGTTCTTAAGAGTAAAGCCGTGATCCTTTCCACTGGTGCACGCTGGCGTAATGTTGGTGTCCCAGGTGAAGCGGAGTTTAAAAATAAAGGTGTAGCTTACTGCCCACACTGTGATGGTCCATTGTTTGCAGGAAAACGCGTTGCTGTAATTGGCGGCGGGAATTCCGGTATTGAGGCTGCAATTGATCTTGCAGGTATCGTAAAGCATGTAACCGTTCTTGAGTTTGCAGCTGAGTTAAAAGCTGACTCCGTGCTTCAGGACCGTCTATACAGCCTGCCTAATGTAACGGTAATCCTGAATGCTCAAACAAAAGAAATTACCGGTACTGACAAGGTAAATGGTATTTCCTATATGGATCGTGAAACAGAAGAAGTTAAGCATATTGAATTAGAAGGTATATTTGTACAAATTGGTCTTGTACCAAACACAGATTGGTTAGAGGGTACCCTTGAACGCACTCGCTTCGGTGAGATTATTGTGGACAAGCATGGTGCTACTAGCATTCCAGGCGTATATGCGGCTGGTGACTGTACAGATAGTGCCTATAAGCAAATCATTATTTCTATGGGATCCGGTGCTACTGCTGCATTAGGTGCATTCGATTACTTGATTCGGAATTAATCTCTCAATAAAAAAGTCGCTGTACTATCTTGACCGATAGTATAGCGGCTTTTTTCCTTTTTACCGGCTTTAACTAGGCTGTATCTCTTTTCCCCCTTCTCTTCCCCTCTCCTTCTAACAGAATAGTATTTTCAATTCTAAGACAACCTAATAATAGAATTAAATTTTCTTCAAGTGATTATACAGCTTACCATATAGAGTTGTTGAAGGGAGATTGATCCGTGAAACTGTATCAAGTAAGAAAAGGACAATTTGTTTATTATAACAATGAGTTACACAAGGTATACGGTGTAAAACCTATGTATAAACTGTCCGTGCATCTAATTAAGCTAAGGGATTTAACTCAGCATATTACCAATGCTGCAAGCGTAGAAAAATACAAGCCGAAGGAAAATGACAGTTTTATTTTTAATCATAAGGCATATACGCTCAAAAAAGAACGAAATGCAGAAGCAGGAGATTATATTTTAATTCACAATCCAATGCCCGATTCCCTTGATACCTATACATTAAATGAAATTGAATTGGTCGAAACGGCGGATAAAAAGGGAGTTATCACAGGTAACTCCCACGGGGTTAAACATAATGAGTATTTATTAATGGTGCCGGGCCGCGCTGCTGATAGTAGTCCTATCGACTATAAAGACAAGGCAAATGAGGAAGACGAGAGCTTAAGTTACATCGGAGCCCTAGGTCCTGCCACCAGCGATCTTCTGCCATCCATAGGAGACATCTATAAAAAGAAAGACAATGACTCCATATTCGAAGCAATGGTGGTAGCAATCAAAGACCAAACTGTTTACCTTGGAGGCGGATTAGAGATTCCACAGGAAGAGTTGATGAACACGGAAAAGTGGGAATTTCTCTATAACCTCCTTGATAAGTGATTACTCCCAAAAAATTATCCTTTCTAAATAACTGACACCAAGCTTTACTAGGAGGTTTCTATGAACAGTAATAATAAGGAAAACAGCGTGTTTATTATTTCATTATTACTTACGCTCATTTTTATTGTCTGGGGAGTCTTTTTTACTGATAATCTAGCCAAAGTGACCGATATTATCTATAATGGTTCGATTGATTACCTTGGTTGGGTGTATCTGGGTGCTACCCTATTCTTTGTTATCTTTTCAATCTATTTATTGTTCTCTAAATATGGTGATATTCGACTGGGAAAGAAAACTGACCGGCCTGATTTTAACACAGCATCTTGGCTTGCTATGTTATTTGGTGCTGGTATGGGAATCGGGATTGTTTACTGGAGTGTCGCCGAACCTGTAACACACTATACATCCCCTCCTTATGGGGAAGGTCATACGATTAATGCCGCCAATACGGCAATGAAATATACATTTTTTCATTGGGGCCTGGACCCATGGGCCATTTATACGGTGATTGGTTTAGCCCTTGCCTTTTTTCAATATAACAAAAGGCTGCCTGCGGCGATAAGTTCAGCATTCCATCCGATATTAGGAGATAGAATTTACGGGCCGATTGGAAAAACAATTGATATCCTGTCTATCTTTGCAACAGTCTTTGGTATCGCGACATCTTTAGGCCTTGGTGCCATGCAGGTGACCGCCGGAATGCATGACCTATTCGGTGTTCCTAATCAGTTATTTGTTCAAATGATTGTGATTGTTGTCGCAACAATTATTTTTATCATTTCCATCAATACAGGATTAGAAAGGGGCATTCAGTACTTATCCAATGCTGCAATGATTCTATCTTTTGCGATTATGCTGCTGATTTTAATCGTTGGTCCCACTCTCACTGTAATAAAAGTTTTTTTTAATACAACTGGTCTTTATATTAGTGACTTTATACATATGAGTTTAAGGTTAAAGCCTTTTGGTGAAGGAGAATGGATTGCCTCCTGGACACTATTTTATTGGGCATGGTGGATTGCCTGGGCACCATTTGTCGGTATGTTTATTGCCAGGGTTTCAAAAGGAAGAACAGTTAAGGAATTTGTTATTGGCGTACTGGTTGTTCCTACTCTCGGAACATGTCTCTGGATGTCCATATTTGGCGGCTCTGCACTTGAATTGGTACAAAACACTGGCAACCATGACCTGGCAAAAAAGATTACCGAAGACGTTTCATTGTCAATCTTTACATTCTTTGATTATCTTCCATTAAGTTCAGTGTTAAGTATTTTAGGGTTTGCAGTTGTAGCCATTTATTATATAACCGTCGCCGATACAGCCACGTTTGTACTGGGGATGTTAAGTGAAGGCGGAACATTAAATCCTTCAAATAAAATAAAAATGACATGGGGTGTCATTCAATCTGCGTTGGCTGCAGTATTGCTTTTAGCTGGGGGTTTGAACGTTTTGCAGACTGCTTCCATTGCGGCTGCCCTGCCTTTTGCGATTATACTTGTAGTGATGTGCTTCTCCTTAGTAAAAGGGTTAAAAAGTGAAGTCGAGGTACAAAGAGGCAATAAAAGAAGCGCAAACCATTCCTGAAGGGTCATTAAATAAAAAAAATAAGAAAAACCACCTTTTAAAAAATGATCATTTTCTTAAAGGTGGTTTTATTATGTATATTGATTATTTTAGAAGGATTAGGCTAACTTTCCTACGTTTCAAAGATGGCTCCGCAGGTAGGACTCGAACCTACGACCGATCGGTTAACAGCCGATAGCTCTACCACTGAGCTACTGCGGAACAATTAAAAGTTGTTTTTGCTGTTGAATAACTCTGGTTATTATATTTGGCAAATGGTTGAATTATTATGCTAAGCAAAAAATTCTGGTGGGCCTAAATGGACTCGAACCATCGACCTCACGCTTATCAGGCGTGCGCTCTAACCAGCTGAGCTATAGGCCCATAATTGGAGCGGGTGATGAGAATCGAACTCACAACATCAGCTTGGAAGGCTGAGGTTTTACCACTAAACTACACCCGCATATTTAATTTGGAGGCAACACCCGGATTTGAACCGGGGATAAAGGTTTTGCAGACCTCTGCCTTACCACTTGGCTATGCTGCCCAAACTTTTAAAGAGCAATCCCAATTTATTAAGATTAATGGGGCGACTGATGGGAATCGAACCCACGAATGCCTGAACCACAATCAGGTGCGTTAACCACTTCGCCACAATCGCCATATTAGTTATTTCACTACCGTGAAAAAACTTTGGTGGAGGGGGACGGATTCGAACCGCCGAACCCAGAGGGAGCGGATTTACAGTCCGCCGCGTTTAGCCACTTCGCTACCCCTCCATATATAAAAGACCAATAAAGTTCAAAAAAATGATGGCTCAGGACGGAATCGAACCGCCGACACAAGGATTTTCAGTCCTTTGCTCTACCGACTGAGCTACTGAGCCACACAAGTAAAGTTTCCTAAAGTTTGATTGATAATCAAACCTTTGCTCAAAAAACCTCACGGTTTTTCTCGCAGATTGCCATGGAAGTCCATTCAGTGAAGTGAGCAATCTGCTCTACCGACTGAGCTACTGAGCCATACAATCTATTATCTATATCAACAGTAGAGTTAACCTACTGATATAAAAAATGGCGGTCCGGACGGGACTCGAACCCGCGACCTCCTGCGTGACAGGCAGGCATTCTAACCAACTGAACTACCGGACCAATGTTTTTCAAGTGTATTACTTGAAAAATTAATTGCGGGGGCAGGATTTGAACCTACGACCTTCGGGTTATGAGCCCGACGAGCTACCAGACTGCTCCACCCCGCGACAATAAAATTATTTAATTATATCCATGCCCAATATAAGAATATAGAATTTATGGAGGAGGAAGAGGGATTCGAACCCCCGCGCGGTTTGACCCGCCTGTCGGTTTTCAAGACCGATCCCTTCAGCCAGACTTGGGTATTCCTCCGAATATAAGTGGAGCCTAGCGGGATCGAACCGCTGACCTCCTGCGTGCAAAGCAGGCGCTCTCCCAGCTGAGCTAAGGCCCCATATATTTAATAGTTTTGAATGGTCGGGAAGACAGGATTCGAACCTGCGACCCCTTGGTCCCAAACCAAGTGCTCTACCAAGCTGAGCTACTTCCCGATTATATATGGCGCGCCCGAAAGGAGTCGAACCCATAACCTTCTGATCCGTAGTCAGACACTCTATCCAATTGAGCTACGGGCGCATTTTAAACTATAATTTTTTATTCAAAAAATGGTGCCGAGGACCGGAATCGAACCGGTACGGTAGTCACCTACCGCAGGATTTTAAGTCCTGTGCGTCTGCCAGTTCCGCCACCCCGGCAACATTGGAGCGGAAGACGGGATTCGAACCCGCGACCCCCACCTTGGCAAGGTGGTGTTCTACCACTGAACTACTTCCGCATTTATTGAGTTATTTTACAGTTAAAAAACCTAAGTGCGGGTGAAGGGAGTCGAACCCCCACGCCTTGCGGCGCCAGATCCTAAGTCTGGTGCGTCTGCCAATTCCGCCACACCCGCATATTTAAAATTATTTGCTTTCGCAAAAGGAAAGTTATTTTCGCTAACGCGAAAAAAATTTGGTGAGCCATGAAGGACTCGAACCTTCGACCCTCTGATTAAAAGTCAGATGCTCTACCAACTGAGCTAATGGCTCTAATAATGAAATTTATCTAAACTTATTTTCTCTGCTTTAAATCCCTTTCGGGATGTCATGCTTCCGCTGATGCAAAATCAACGTAGCAAGAAGCATGGTGCCGGCGAGAGGACTTGAACCCCCAACCTACTGATTACAAGTCAGTTGCTCTACCAATTGAGCTACCCCGGCACATTTTAACTATCGTGAAAAAACATTGGTGGAGGATGACGGGATCGAACCGCCGACCCTCTGCTTGTAAGGCAGATGCTCTCCCAGCTGAGCTAATCCTCCGTATAATGGTAAGATGTTTTTCGTTGATGCAAAAAATCTTTGGTGACCCCTACGGGATTCGAACCCGTGTTACCTCCGTGAAAGGGAGGTGTCTTAACCACTTGACCAAGGGGCCTTAATAATTTTTGAGCAAAAAAATAGCCCCAAAGGGGTAGCCTGGCAACGTCCTACTCTCACAGGGACAAAGTCCCAACTACCATCGGCGCTGAGAAGCTTAACTTCCGTGTTCGGTATGGGAACGGGTGTGA